>CAVPIL010000001.1:0-43077 GCA_963704985.1 uncultured delta proteobacterium
TAACCACAAGGAACGTTGGGATTCGTTTTCATAAGATAGCCATTTGGTAACTCAATACCAATCCTAATACTCAACAGGGGGCCCAACCAGCACGCCATTCATAAAAAAGGCAGCCTTAGGTGAATAGCGAACTTCCAGTAATTTAATCGCCAAAATAGATTAACCTGTACATCATTGCATCATCATCTGTTTTCCGTTATATTTCAGCGTAAAAATGCCAATATTGGTCACATTGCCCGACAGAATCGATACCTTATAGCAATGCCAATACCTATCTTACGAACAAAACTGCACCGCCCGCCAATAGGCGGGGCTCATCTGCACCGTGGACATTTATTGGACAGGCTTAACCAGAGCCGGCATCGACCGCTGGCCCTGGTCTCGGCGCCAGCCGGCTACGGCAAGAGCACCCTGGTGAGCTGCTGGCTGCAGGCCTGCAATGTTCTCAGTGCGTGGGTATCCCTGGACGAGAATGACAACGATCTCAGGATTTTCCTCTCTTATTTCGTCTCCGCGATCCAAAGTGTCTTCCCCGTCGCCTGCGCCGAAACCCGATCCCTGCTCAGGGTTGACCAATTGCCTCCGGTTTCATTGATGGCCAGGGGTCTGATCAACGAACTGGATCAGATTGAAAACGCGTTTATCCTGGTCCTGGACGATTACCACCTTATCCGGGACCAGAGCGTTCACGAGTTGATTGCCGAACTCCTGCACCATCCTTCCCCCTCGATGCACCTTGTTTTGATTGCCCGGCGCGATCCACCGCTGCAGCTGACCGCTCTGCGAGCCAAGGGGCAGATGGTCGAGATTCGGACCGGAGACCTGCGCTTTACCTTGGAAGAGACCTCGCTTTTCCTGCAGCAGATGACAGGCGCCACGGTGGACGATTCCGTTGCCGCCATCCTGGAGGAAAAAACCGAGGGGTGGGTGACCGGACTGCGCCTGGCCGCCCTGTCGATGCGCCACAACAAGTATGTCGCACGCAATTTGGCTGAGTTGCCGACGGAAAACCGTTATATCATGGATTATGTCGTCACCGAGATCCTTTCCCACCATCCGCCGGCTGTACAGGCGTGGCTGTTGAAAACATCGGTTCTCGATCGCTTCAGCGCCTCCCTGTGTGTTGCGGTTTGTCGTTCAGATACAGACGCAGCTGTGGGCGGCCTGAAGGGTCACGATTTTTTAGATCTGCTGGAAAATGCCGGCCTGTTTGTGATCCCCCTGGACGAGGAGCAGAAATGGTTTCGCTTTCACCACCTATTTCAGGCGCTGCTGAAACGCCAACTTAAAAAACGGCTTAACGCGGAGGAAATCGTTAAGCTCCATCAACGGGCCAGTGCCTGGTTCGATGAAAACGGCTATATCGAAGAGGCGCTGTGGCATGCCCATGAGATCGGAGATAAAGAGGCCGCCGCACGGTTGGTAAAAAACCATCGCCACGATATGATGAACCAGGAGCAATGGTACCAGTTGAACCGTTGGTTGCAGAAATTCCCGCCGGAATTTATCCAGGAGCATCCCGATTTGTTAATGGCCAAGGCATGGACGTACCAGCGCCAGGCCCGTTATTCCGAGCTGTTTGATATTGTGAATGTCATCGAACAGACCGTATCCATCAGCAATAAAAGATCCACCGACAACAGTATCCTTTGGGGGGAAGTACAGGCCTTAAAAAGCTTTCAGTATTACGCAACCGGCCGGGGCGATCTATCCGAAACCGCGGCCCGGGAGGCCTTGATCCGCCTTCCTGCCCATTATCACAGCGTCCGTGGATTCGCAGGCCTCATTCTGTCAGGGGCGCTTCAAATGCAGGGCGACCAGGCGCAGGGCCGTCGGGTGGTGCTGGAAAAGCTGCAGCAGGAAGAAGGATCTACAACTAACTACAAAACCGCCTTGTTGGCCGCGCTGTGTTTTCCGGACTGGATTGCCGCCGATTTAAACAGCCTGGGACATTCGGCAGCCCAACTGTTGAAACACGGGCAGCAAAAACGTCTGCCGGAAGCGATCGTCCTCGGCAGTTTTTTCAATGGAATCCTCCATTATCAGCGCAACGAGCTGGATCTGGCCGAGCGTTTTCTGGTATCGGTCGTCGGTCACCCGCGATCCAGCGAATGGGTCGTCCCGAGCATCGTGACGTATTGTCAAAGCGCGTTCGCCCTGTCCCTGACCTATCAGGCGATGGGCCGTGCAAGAGAAGCCTCCCAGACGATCGTAGCGACCATGGATTACATGCTGGAGACGAGCAACGCCGATTTGCTGGAACTATGCCAGGTGTTTCGGGCCGATCTTGCGCTGCGCCAGGGGCATGTAACCGAAGCTGATTTATGGGCCAGGACGCACCCCCCCTTACCCCTCACACCGGCATATCGTTTTTACACGCCACAGCTGGTTACGCCCAAAGTGCTCCTGACCAGGCGAACAGGGAAAAGCCTGAGTGAAGCGGAATCGTTGCTATGCCGAATGCAGGACTTTTATGGGGCGATCCACAGCACCCGCGTGCTGATCGAGATCCTCATTTTGCAGGCCATGGTCCACGCAGCCCAGGACAACGAATCGCCGGCACTCGATAAGCTGGCTGAGGCGCTTGCCCTGGCCGAACCGGGGCGATTTATCCGTCCTTTCCTGGACCAAGGCCCAGAAATGGCAGATCTTTTGAGCCGCCTGGAAAAGCATCGGCCTACGTTGCAATATGCCATGCGAATCCTCGAAACATTCGAGAATCATAGAAACGCGTCCTTCGGTGGTCGATCCGAAGATTTCGCAGGATCCCTGCCATCACTCGGCAACCGGCCAATGATCGAACCGCTGACCAATCGTGAGATCGAAGTGTTGCGGATGCTGAGCAAGGGGACGAGCAACAAAACCATTGCCCAACGCCTGTTCATCTCAACCGAAACCGTGAAGAGGCACCTGTCCACCATCTACCGCAAGCTGGAAGTAAAAAATCGTCAACAAGCCCTGATCAGCGCCAAATCCATCGGGATCCTGTGACGGACTGCTTATCGTTAACCGCATTCCCCAAGCCCACCGCCCAGTGGCCCGATCCTGATTGAAAATACAACTTTTTTACAACTTTCGGGTGATGACATGGCCTGCTCAAATGGCGCATAGTCTACCATCAAAAACCCGGCAGACGAATGAAGAAGGCCAAACGTCTGCGAGGCAAAATGCATGCCCCTGCCGTCATAGGCCAATCTGAGATTGGACATTCAACTCGATCAGCATGAAAAGGAGAAGTCTTTATGAAGAAAACTGTTCTTGCCGTCGCATTGCTGTTGGTGCTGGCACTGTTCATGGCCGTCACCGTCTCGGCCGGTCCCGCGATGGATCGAATCGTCAAAGCGGGAGAGCTGGTTATCGGCACCAGCGGCGCGCAGCCGCCCATGACGGCCATCACCCAAAAGGGGGAAATTATCGGGCTCGACGCCGATATCGCGCGGGCGATGGCTGATGCTTGCGGGGTCAAGGTTAAATTCAAGATCCTGCCGTTTGCCGACCTGCTGCCGGCTCTGGAGGCCGGGCAGGTGGATATGATCCTTTCGGGCATGACCATCACCCCGACGCGCAATCGCCGGGTGGTTTTCGTGGGGCCTTACCTGGTTTCCGGCAAGGGAATTCTGACGTTGTCCGATCGGTATGCCGCCCTGCAGCAGGCCACGGGGTTGAATGCGCCGGAAGTCAGCCTTGCCGCATTGAAGGATTCGACCAGTCAGCAGTACGCCGAGGCGCTGATGCCCAAGGCCAAGCTGACCCCCACGGGTTCATATGACGAGGCCATCGACCTGTTATTGAAAAAGAAGGTGGATGTCATTGTTGCCGACTATCCGTTTTGTGCACTGACCGCCTACCGACACCAGGATAAGGGGCTGCTGGCCGGAAAGGCGCCGCTCAGCTTCGAACCGCTGGGCATTGCCATGCCCGAAGATACCCTGCTGGTCAACTGGGTGCAGAATTTCCTGATGTTGCTGCAAGGCAGCGGCCAGTTGCAGGAAATGCACAAGAAGTGGCTGACTGGCGGCAAGTGGGTTGACGAATTGCCTTAGACCGGGGTTTTGCCGTCCTGAAAATGACCTGTTGTCCGATTCACCAAACCGTTGCTCTGTTGTCGTGGTTTTCGATTTCATCCAACTTGTAGGGGAACAACACCGATGGATAATGAGATGCACCAGTCCCAGAAAATCGAGATCGCGCCGATCCCAGGTCGGCACGACCGCGGCAGTAACTGACTCTGCCTCGACTCCGCGACCTCGGCGATACAATGACTCAGCACGGAACGCAGATGGCGTTGGCGCTGGCCTTAATGATCATTGGGCTTCTGGTGGTCAAATGGATCGACAAAGGTCTGCGCAAGGGTTTGAAGCGGCTGATGCCAAAAGCCTCTTTCATCACGGCTCTCTGCAACACCGTGTATGTCATTCTGGCGGCAACCGTGGTCGTTGCCGCAGCGGTACAATTTGGCGCCAACCCGATCAACATGATCAGGCTGGTCACCATCATTACGTTGGTGGCAATCGGTCTGATCATTTTTTTCAGGCCCTTTATCCCCACGATGCCCTTCAAGGTGGGCAACACCGTCAAAGCCGGCAATCTGCTCGGCAAAGTGGAAGCCATGACGGTTCTCAACACCCGGCTGCGAACCTTTGACGGCAAGACCTTTTTCGTTCCCAACCGGCAAATCCTCAACGACGTCGTCATCAACTACCAGTACAGCGGATCCCGCAGGATAAAAATCGATGTGGGCATCCGCTACGACCAGGACCTGCTCAAAGCCAAGCGGGTGCTGGAAGCCCTAATGACCGAGGACGCCCGGGTGAAGACCAAGCCGGGCCCCATGGTGTATGTGCTCAACCTGGCCAGCAGCTGTGTGGAGCTTGGGGGACGCTGCTGGGTAGACGACACGGATTTCTGGGTTACCCAATGCGACCTCATGGAAAAAACCAAACTGCGCTTCGACAGTGAAGGCATCCAGTTCGCCTTCCCGCAGCTGGATCTTCACATCAATAAGATGGCACACGGCCCGATGGATCAGGTTCTTCGGCGCCGGAAGGCCTGACGGGACACGTTCCCTGCGAGCGCCTCGACGAGGAAAATATCTAACTGAGAGGTCCTATGAAAATTGCCGACGGATTGAAACTGATCGAAGACGGGTGGATCCGAAACCCAAAGGATTCCGGGTCAGGTTCCACAGGCAGACCGAAGCGGGGGTCGAAGCGGGTCTCTCGCCGCCCCCCGAGGCCGCCCCGCTGAACTCGGATGTGACAGCCTGGCGCTATGCCTGGAAGCTGTGGCAGGCCACCCGTGCAGCAGCGGAGAGCAGAGGCCCCCGGCGCCCTTTACAACATTACCGTGGTCGACGATCAGGATCTTCCCGTTCCGATTCTATGGCAGCGGTGAATTCGAGACCTACAACCCGAAGCCCATCCCTGATGACGTCGGCAGCGCACCCGGTGAAGCATTGGTTTCAAATTCTTAGAAGAGATGTTATTGGTAACACCGGGTGGTGAGGGAAATATCATGTCAATCGGACCGTATGGGGGAAATTTGAGATTTGAGAAACCAGCCATCTATCGGATTCGTGTGACTGGCGACATGACGACAGCCTGTCGGGTCAACTGGGCGGAATGATCATCGCCGGTGCGTCCACATGTTTTTCCAATTTCATGATAAGCGTGCATGATCCGATTTTTCCCTAAGCCCAATACCAACAATGGATGCCAAAAAATGAGGTTGAATATGCCGAAACAAATTTTAGGAAGGTTGGTCTGGCTTCTTTGCATGACGGTTGCCCTGTCGGCATGCAAGGAAAAAGTCGAAATTGCCGAAGAGATCCGACCGATCAAGACGATGATCGTCAGCGAGCAGGCGACCGGGCAGACCCTCAAATTTTCCGGGCTGGCCGCCGCGGTCGATTCCTCTGACCTCAGTTTTCAGGTGGGCGGGCAGGTGGCGTCTGTGGCAGTCGACATCGGCGATCGGGTCAAAAAAGGCGAGCTGCTCGCTGTCCTCGATCCGGAACCCTACCAGTTGGAGGTGGATGCGATCCAGGCTGAGCTGGTCAAGGCCAGGGAGCAGGTGAACGAATCAAAGTCGCAGTACGAGCGCCAACAGCGGATTTACGATCAGGGTGCGGGGGTAAAAAGTCGTTTGGATGTCGCCGAATATAATTACAAGGCCGCCGGCAGCGCGGTTGATTTTCAGGTGGCCAGACTGGAATCGGCCAATCGCAATCTGCGCAAAACCAAGCTGCTCTCACCTTACGACGGCACCATCGCCTGGCGGTCGGTGCAGCCCAACGAGGAGGTTGCCGTCGGGCAGAAGGTGTTCGAAATCAATGCCACGGGAGATATGGAAGTCCAACTGGCCGTTCCTGAGACCATCGTCGACCGTCTACGCATCGATGACGCGGTGACGATCACCTTTCCCACGCTGCCGGGCGAGTCCACCCAGGGCCGTATCTCCTACATCGGTTCCGCCGCTGTTCAGGCCAATGCCTTTCCGGTCAAAGTGGCCCTGGCGGACCCGAACAAAAAAGTCAAACCCGGTATGACCGCTGAAGCAAGTTTTACCATAAAGGACGAAAACCGGACGGCCGGTTACACGCTTCCGCTTCAGGCCATCCTGCCGGCCCCGGAAGCCAATCAGGGATATGCCTTTGTGTATGACCCCCAGACGTCGGCCGTCAAGAAAACACCGATCCGCTTCCAAGGTTCAGAACGAAAAAATGCCATCGTCACCGATGGTCTCTCGGCCGGGGACATTATTGCCGTGGCCGGTGTGAGCTTTTTAGCCGATGGCATGAAAGTCAAACTGATGCAGCAGCAGGGGAACTGAAATGACAGGGATCACCGCATTTGCGCTGAATAATTCTCGAACCGTCGTCATGACGATACTGTTGGTGATTGTCGGGGGTGTCTATGCATTCATGGGCCTTCCGAAGCTGGAAGACCCCTTCATTACGATTCGCGAAGCGGTGGTGACGGCCAAATATCCCGGCATGCCGGTGGCGGAGGTCGAACGCCTGATCACCCGGCCCATCGAAGAGAAGATCCGCAGCATGGGCGAAGTCGACAAGATCAAGAATTCCACATCCAAATACGGCGAATGCCTGATCCATGTCACCATCAGCGACGAAGTGCCTGCCGAACAGCTGCCGGCGACATGGAAACTGCTGCGCAACCGGATGGACGATGTCAAACCCGAGCTGCCGGAAGGCACCACCGGACCGATGGTCAACGATACCTTCGGTGATACGTCGGTGGCCACCATCGCCCTCTGGAGCGATGGATTTGACATGGCGGAAATGCATGAAACCGCCCGCCAAATCCGGGAGCGCCTCAATCTGGTAGAGGGAACCCAGAAAATCGATCTCACCGGTGTGCAGGATGAGCGCATCTATCTGGAGGTGTCGAACGCCAAAATGGCCCAGTTGGGCATCGACCCCGTCGATATCGGAAAAAAACTTAAAGAGCAGAATGTCCTTTTACCCGGAGGCAGGATAGACGTCAACGACGTGGAAATCATCGTGGAAACCCAGGGACGCTTCGTGTCCATTGCTGAGATCGGGGAGGTCCTCATCCCGATTCCCGCGTCCCAGGCCTCGATTCCGCTGCGCGACATCGCCACCATCCGCAAAGCCTACGTGGAGCCGATCCACAACCCGGCCTACTACAATGGCCATCAGGCCATTGTATTGAGCGTCTTTATCATCAAAGGGGTCGATGCCGTCGAGTACGGTGTGCGGTTGAAGCAAGCGGTCAAAGCGATCGAGCAGTCTCTGCCATGGGGCTATGTGCTCGAATTCGCCACCTACCAGCCGGATCTGATCAAAAAATCCGTCAGCGGCATGGTGCTCAACGTGGTCGAAAGCATCGTCATCGTCCTGGTGGTGGTCATGCTGCTGCTGGGGCTGAGGACCGGCTTGATTGTGGGCTCATTTATTCCTCTGGTCATGCTGTTCGGTCTTTTGATGATGTTTGCGCTGGGGATCGATCTGGAACGGATGTCGCTGGCCACCATGATCATTGCACTGGGTATGTTCGTGGATAACGCCATCGTGGTCTCCGATGACATCAAAGTGAATATGGAAACGGGGATGGCGCGCAAGGATGCCGTGTTAAAAACCGGCAGCACCCTTTCGGTCCCCCTGCTCACCAGCACGCTGACCACGGTTTTCGCCTTCGGACCGATTCTGCTGCAAATCGGCATGGCCGGTGATTACACCGCCTCGCTGGGATCGGTGATGATTATTCTGCTCATGGGCTCGTGGTTCTTCTCCATGTTTTCATCCACCAGCATGTGCTACTGGTTTTTAAAAGCGCCCCCGGCCGGCGGCAGTGATCAACCGTCGGGGAGCGATCCGTACCAGGGCAAATTCTATCGGATTTATCGTCGGGTCCTGGCGTTTTCCCTGCGATATCGAACCCTGGTCCTGGCCGTGACGGGCGGCGCGTTTGCCGCCGCGATATATGCGGCAACGTTTATACCCCAAGCCTTTTTCCCGAGCGGGGACAGAAACCAGTATCTGATCTATCTCGACCTTCCCGCCGGCACGCGCATCGAGGAAACCGACAGGACCGTCAGAGAACTCAGCGCCTGGCTTCAGGATAAAGAGGAAAACCCGGAAATCACCGGAACCATCGCTTACGTGGGTAACGGCGGACCGCGGTTTTTCCTGTCACTGTCGCCGCTGGACCCGGACCCGTTCGTCGGGTTTTTGATCGTCAACGCCCAGACCAACAAACAGGTGGCCGAACTCGTCAGGCGCACCGATCAATACCTGCAAAATCATTTCCCCAATGCTCGCGGACGGGTCAAATCAATGTGGCTTGGCGGCAGTGAATCCGGCCTGTTGGAAATCCGGCTCAGCGGCCCGGACACCGGGGTGCTGTTGGAACAGGCCGAGCAGTTGATGGCCGCGCTCCGCGACGTCCCCGGCACCATCCAAATCAAACAGGATTGGAACAACCGGGTGTTTACGGTCAAGGCGAATGTCGATCAGACCCGGGCCCTGCGCGCCGGGGTGACATCCAAGGATGTGGCCAACACCTTGGGCTTCTTTGTCGACGGGGTGACCGCCACCACTTACCAGGAGGGCAATGTTCAGATACCCATCGTCGGACGTGGGGTCAAGGAGGAACGGGATTCCCCCGACAGCCTGCGCTCGCTCGGCATCCGTTCGTCATCCGGCGGCAGCGTGCCGCTCAACCAGGTGGCCGATGTATACGCCGTCGGTGAGCTGGACCGCATCGTGCGCTACAATCAGGAGCGCACCATCACCGTCAGCGCCAAAAACCAGGTGCTGAAGGCCTCGGAAATGTTTGCCGCCCTGAAGCCCGCGCTGGAAGCCATGGCATTTCCGAAAAATCACTACTGGCATGTCGGCGCCGAATTAGAGGACTCCGCCACGGCCCAGAAAAACCTGGCAAAATGGTTCCTGCCATGTTTTGGCGGCATCGTCTTTTTGCTGGTATGGCAGTTCAACTCCATCCGTCGGGCGGCCATCATTATCCTGACCATGCCGCTGGTCATTGTCGGCTCGGTGGTCGGTCTGCTGGTGATGAAGGCCGATTTCGGATTTATGGTCATCCTGGGACTGCTGGCCCTGGCCGGATCCATTGTGAACAACGGCATCGTGATGATCGACAAAATCGAGGAGAACCGGCGCGATGGGCAAACACCCTATGATGCCATTGTCAATTCGGCCGTCAGCCGATTCAGACCGATCCTGCTTTCGGTGTCAACCACCATGCTTGGATTCCTGCCGTTGATCATCAACCATGATCCGCTTTTTTACGGCATGGCATCGGTCATGTTCTTCGGCCTGGGCATCGGCAGTCTATTCACGCTGAACTATGTGCCGGTACTCTACAGCATCATGTTTCGGGTTAAACCAACAGCCGACCATGTGCCTGGCTAAGCCCAAATACGAACCCGTTATACGGGCTTAGCGGAATTCACATATTACTCGGGATCGGATACGTCATAATAAGGGAGAGCGCTATGTATACCGGCAAAGGCAATGCGGTGACCGGACAAACCAAGACGGGATGCTTGGCAGGATCGGTCCAACCATTTAGGCGCTGGCGGCTGGCGTGGCTTGCCATGGTGTTGATCATGAGTGGCTGCACCATGGTCGGACCGGATTTTGTCAAGCCGGAGGCACCCTTGCGGGGTGAGTGGACGGAGATCGAGGCCCCTGGCCTGAGTGCCGGTCAAACCGACTACAGCAGCTGGTGGCGTGTGTTTGACGATCCCGTGCTCGACAATTTGGTCGAAACAGCCTATCGACAGAATCTTTCGCTGCAGATCGCCGGCATCCGTATCTATGAGGCGCGCGCGCAATTGGGCATCGCGGTCGGCAACCTATACCCTCAGCAACAGTCGGCTTCAGGATTGCTAACAACCAACAAGCTCGGCACAAGTGCCGAAACAACGGTTATCGACAACTATTTCAATTCATTGAGTCTTGGGTTCGATGCGGCGTGGGAGTTGGACGTGTGGGGCAAGTTTCGTCGTTCGGTACAGTCCGGGGCCGCCAACTTGGAGGCCACCGTCGCCAGTTACGACAACGTTCTCGTATCACTCACCGCCGAAGTCGCGCGCACCTACATCGTAATCCGCACGCTGGAGAAACGGTTGGCGATCGCCGCGGAAAATGTGAGACTGCAGGCGCAGTCCCTGCGGATTGCCGACGTCCGATTCAAAGAGGGGGCCGTTTCGGAGCTGGACGTCACCCAGGCAAGGATGTTGTTGGCGGACACGCAAGCCCTGGTTCCCCAATTGGCATCCCAATTACGTCAAGCCCAGAACGCGCTGGCCATCCTGCTGGGTGTGTTGCCCGGGGAGCTCAAAGAGATGCTCAACGGGCCGTCCGAAATTCCGGTGGCCGCTGAGACTGTCATCGTCGACATCCCCAATAACCTTCTCAGGCGTCGACCCGACATCCGTCTGACGGAGTTGCAGATCGCCGCCCAAAGTCCTCAGATCGGAATCGCCAAAGCAGACCTCTACCCTCATTTTGCCCTGTTCGGGACGATTGGATGGCGTTCATCAGACGCAACCTCGGTCTCCGGCGAGAATTCACTGGGTGATATATTCAGCCAAAAGAGTTTGTTTTGGAGCGCCGGGCCGGGTTTTAGCTGGGATATACTTAATTACGGGCGCATCCGAAACCGGGTGCGGGTAGAAGATGCACGCCTTCAACAGCTTGTGGTCGCGTACAAAGATACGGTTTTAAACGCCCAGCGGGAAGTTGAGGATGCGATGGTGGCTCATACGCGGGCCAAGGAAGAGGAAGTGTTCCTGAAAGAGAGCGTCGCTGCGGCCCAACGATCGGTGACGATATCTTCGTTGCAGTACAAAGAGGGACTTGTTGACTATCAACGCGTATTGGATTCCCAGCGTTTTCTGGCCGTCCAGGCCGATCGCTTGACCGAAGTCAGCGGCCAGGTGGGCAGCAGTCTGGTGGCCACCTACAAAGCACTGGGAGGCGGCTGGCAGATCAGGGAAAATGAGGAGATCCTTTCGGCAGAAAACAGAGATGCAATGATCGAGCGCACCAGTTGGGGCGGATTACTGGATTCGGAAGAGGTCGAACAGCCTATTGCTGATAAGGATCGCCGGGATTGGCAGTGGCCGGACTGGTAATATAAAATACAATTTTTTTTACAACTTTCAGGAGATGACACTGCCCGCCTGCATGGCCGATGATAATTATTAAAATCATCAGCAAGGATTTAGCTTGTAAATCCAGAAAGCAGGGAAAACATCTTGCCAGACGAACCCCTTGGAAAAAAGCCTGAAATTCGAAATCCAGCCAGTTAAACGAAAGGAAAGCCCATGAAAAAATGTTTAATTTTCAGCATGGCCATTTGTGTGACGGTTCTATTTGCCATCTCAGTTGGGGCTGGGCAGAGCCTGGTGGAGACGGTGGCCAACGGCTGCAAAACCGAAATCGACACCTACTGCAAGGATGTCACCCCTGGTCAAGGCCGTATGCTGGCCTGTCTATACGCGCGCAGTGACAAATTATCCGGAAAATGCGAATATGCGCTCTATGATGCAGCGGCGCAACTGGAGCGCGCCGTGGCCGCGTTGTCCTACGTGGTTAACGAGTGCGCGGCGGATCTGGATCAGTTCTGCCAGGATGTCCCGGCCGGCAATGGGCGCCTGATGGACTGCCTGGAGAAAAATGATAAAAAGGTCAGCGCGCGCTGTAAGGATGCAATCAAGCAGGTCGGAT
Organism: uncultured delta proteobacterium; assembly: GCA_963704985.1. Taxonomy (GTDB): domain Bacteria; phylum Desulfobacterota; class Desulfobacteria; order Desulfobacterales; family Desulfosarcinaceae; genus Desulfosarcina. Next base: position 12,242 of record CAVPIL010000001.1, read on the forward strand.
TGAAATAGATGAAAAAAGCATCTTCTCTTTTTGCTCGGATATACTTGGGCCGTTTCTCTCTGCTGCTGGTTTCCATCATCCTCACCTTTGCCCTGGAACCTTTTCTGGAGGGCCTTGTCCGACTCAACATCCTGACCGACATTTTTTTGTCCGTTATACTGCTCTCGGCAATCCACACGGTCAGCGAGAAGAGAAGCACCTTTTTCATCGGGTTGGCACTTGCCTTGCCGTGCCTCATCTTGAAATGGTCAGACTACCTGATTGACAGCCCGTTGTCCTGGAATCTGGCTGATGTTTTCGGCGCGCTTTTCATCGCCTATGTCCTGATTTCCATCTGGTCATACATCGCCCGTCAGCAGGAGGTGACAACCGAAGTGATCACGGCCGCCGTGTGCGGGTATTTGCTTCTCGGTTTCATGTGGGCCTTTATCTATTTCTTCCTGGAGTGCGCCCAACCGGGCTCTTTTCAGATTGCTCAAAATGGCGCCGGCGACCAAAATTGCTTCATTTACTTCAGTTTTGTTACGTTGACAACACTCGGATATGGGGATACTACCCCCCTTTCCAACGCAGGCCGTTCTCTGGCCATTCTTGAAGCCGTCATGGGTCAACTCTACCTTACCGTCACCATCGCCCGGCTCGTCGGTGCGTATCTTTCTCAGAAGCAAGAAAAACAGGGTGCTTGAAGCCTTTTACAAACAAGGCGATGTCTCCTTTCAGCTAAGGATATAACCCTGCCATGAAGATCGCTTACCTGATGGACCCGCTGGAAAGCATCCAGCCGGAAAACGAGACCACCAGCCACCTGATGTACGCGTGCAACGAGCGGGGTCACACGGTCTATTTCTTGGAGCCCCACGATGTATACATCCGCAACGGTCAGGTGGTGGCCCGTATGCGCAACATAACGGTGAAACCGGGCCTGGGCATGACCGAATACTGGCAGGCGATCATCCGCTGCACCAAGCAGGACCATCTTATTTTCGAAGCCATCACCCAGCTGGATGCCCTGTTTCTGCGCAGCAACCCGCCGCTCAACTACCAGACCATGGAGTTTTTGCAGACCGTCAACAATCACGTCTTCATCCTCAACAGCACCACCGGACAGATCCTGGGCAACAGCAAACTCTACATCCTCAATTTCCCGGAGATCATCCCCGAGACGCACGTGTCCAGGGATCCGTCCCGACTGCGCAAAATTATCGACGATTTCGGCGGGGCCATGGTGGTCAAGCCGTTGCAGCGGTTCGGGGGAGAGGGCGTGATCAAGGTCAGCACCCGGGACCGGATGAACCTCAATTCGCTGATCCACTATTATGTGCGGGCTTATGAATCCTATGCCCGGCGTGAACCGATCATGGTGCAGGAGTACTTGAAAAGCGTCAAGCAGGACGGGGACATCCGCATCCTGCTGCTCAACGGGGAAATTATCGGTGCCATGCGCCGTAAACCCAAAAAGGGAGATTTTCGCACCAATGTCCATGCCGGCGGCGAGGTGTTCGCCCACCGGGTGACGGCGCGCGAGAGGAATATCTGCGAGGTGATCAAGGAAAAGCTGATCGCCGACGGGCTCTATTTTGTGGGCATCGACATCATCGCCGGCAAACTGGTGGAGGTCAACTGCGTCAGTCCGGGCGGTATCCCGCGGATCAACCGGTTGAACGATGACTGTCTCGAGTTAAAAGTCATTGATTTCATCGAAAAACGGGTTGACGCCGGCATTTGGGCCTCCCACAGTAAACCGGTATGAAATTTGCCGGAACGGCGCATGCCATTCGAGTCGCTGATCAAAAGATTCATAGACGCGGTGAAGGTTTTAATATGTGAATCACACATAAGAATAAGACTTTACATGAAAATCAAACAGTTGGTCACTCTGATTATCTGCACAGCTTTCTGCCTGTTATCAGTGGAAAATGGTTTTTCACAAGAGGCAAAAACGCCACTTGTCGGTCATGTTTTCTATGGCATGATGAATATCGCCAACAATGACCCGGACGTTGCTGAGGGTGACTTCGACATGCCGATATTCGGTGTTGATGCTCAAAAGTCGCTTGGTGGTAAAATTTTCACGTATGGCTTCGAAACCGGCGCTCTCTTCAGTATAGATAGTGATATTAGACATTTCAGCGCATCGTCCGGAAGCGGCGGTGGCAAGGCTGCCGTCTCGGTGGAGTTGAACTCATTTTTGATAGACTACTTTGCCGGCGGGTATCTCTCCTTTGAACCGGCAAAATGGCTTCGATTGAGTGTGGGCGCCGGTCCCTTGCTCATTTGGTCACAATGGGAAACCGACCCTGAAGCATCGACAGCCGACGATGCCGCTGATCAATCGGATTCCGGTTTTGGAGTGGGTGTCTATGCGCGTGCAGGATTGGACCTCTTTGTTACTGAAACAGTTGGTCTCACACTCGGTGCCCGTATCAACGAGACCACATTGCGCTTGCAATATGCGACGGTTGAGGTTGAGGTCGAGGGCTGGCAATACTATTGCGGATTGGCCTTTCATTTTTAAGCTCTCGTCAGCATGCCAATACGATTGGATATACTTCAGTGCATTTTTTTAATGGTGCATACCGTATTTGGATCTTCAGCGTCGTCTGGATTGGAACCAAACTTGCTCCCCGCCCATCTTGTTCCCCACATATATCGCTGGCCCCTTGCATGAGGAACCGCCCGTTTCAGAACCAGTTGCGACAAAGCCAAGGGAATCGTTTGAGTAAATAAATACAAGTTCAGTTATTGTGGAAGATGCGGACATTGTTTTTTTCTGAAAAAACCGGAAACGAGAGTCATCGAGAACGGTGATCGTCCTTGTATACACTTCTCCGTTGTCTTTTGTAAACGTATAGGTCTCCTGCCTCTCTTCGGCTGGAATATGCAGATAGTACACTTCTCCTCTTTGGCGGGAATTGCTTCCAATAACAATTGAACCGCTTGATTGCCTACAAACTGGAGATCCTACGGTCAGATATAGTGTAAACGTCCCTGAGAATTTAGAATTGTCGGCAATAGCCGAATCATTGATGATGAATAGCAATAGACATCCAAGGGCTATTTTTGCCAGATTCTTGGTTCGCTTGCCCGCCCGATGATCGCCAGGCGGTTTGGACAACTTTATGGTTAACCTATCCATTGCCACTTTGCCTTAATTTGCTGTGATCGCATGATTGGCACCACCCACATCTTCCATATCCCGTTGTTCAAATAAACTATCCGGCTCCCAAATTACAACTTTTTTTACAACTTTCGGGTGATGACATGACCTGATCATATGGCGCATAGTTACCTATCAAAAACCCGGCAGAAGTATCATTTGAACTGTCCATCGCTTAAGAAAGGAACAAACAATGAAAACTATTATTGTCGGTGGTGTGGCAGGCGGGGCGTCATGTGCGGCGCGATTGCGCAGGCTGGATGAAAAAGCCGAGATTCTCATGGTCGAGCGCGGGCCGTATGTATCGTACGCGAACTGCGGGCTTCCCTACCATGTCGGCGGTGTAATTGAAAAAGAGTCGAGCCTTTTGGTGGCGTCCGAACAGATGTTTCACGTAATGTTCGGGATTGAGGTGCGGACCAACTGCGAGGCGGTTTCCATCTCGCCGAAGAATAAGACCGTGGACCTGCGCAACACCGAGACCGGCGAAGTCACCACCGAGCCTTATGATAAGCTGGTATTGTCGCCCGGCGCGGCTTCGGTCCATCCGCCTCTGCCCGGGATCGATCTGCCGGGAATATTTCATGTGCGGACGGTGCCAGACGCGCGGACGATCCGGGAGTGGATCGGAGGCGGCACGACGTATCTTGCCGGGATGTCCAGATATTCGGGAATCCAGATGGTCAAACCCGTGCGGCGCGCGGTGGTGGTGGGCGGCGGTTTCATCGGTCTCGAGACGGCAGAAAACCTGATTCACATCGGGTTCGAGGTGACCCTCATCCAGAAGCCTGATCACGTCCTGACCCCGCTGGATTCGGAGATCGCGGTCCTTGTCCAGGGCCATATAAAACGTCATGGCGTGCAGGTTGCCGCCAACGACGGTGTGGTTGGATTCAAGCAGTTGGAAGGCGGCGCCATTGAGGTGCAAACGAGTTCCGGCAAGGCTTATCCTGCGGACCTCGTGATTCTCGCCATCGGCGTGCGGCCCGACACGGCCCTGGCCAAGACGGCCGGGCTCACCATCGGCGACCGAGGCGGCATCCGCGTGGACGACCACATGCGCACGAGCGACCCGGACATCTTCGCCGTTGGCGATGCCGTCGAAGTCAAGGACTTCGGAACCGACCAGTGGAGCCTCATCGCCCTTGCTGGGCCGGCGAACCGCCAGGGCCGGATCGCCGCTGACGTGATCGTCGGGCGCGATTCCAGTTACCGTGGCACGCAAGGCACCTCGATTATCGGGTTGTTCGGGGGTGCCGCCGCCTGGACCGGTGTCAGCGAGAAAACCCTCAAGCAACTCGGCGACACGGACTACGAAAAGATCTATCTTTTCCCGAATTCACACGCAGGGTACTACCCGGGCGCCAAGATGCTCGGGTTGAAGTTCATCTTCCGCAAATCCAACGGAAAAGTCCTCGGCGCGCAGGCGCTGGGCCAGGACGGCCCGGCGGTGGACAAGCGCATCAGCGCCATTGCCACGGCCATCCAGATGGGGGCGACGGTCTACGACCTCGAAGAAGCCGAGCTGTGCTACGCGCCGCAGTTCGGCAGCGCCAAGGATCCTGTCAACTTCGCCGGGATGGTGGCCGCAAACGTGCTGCGGGGCGACATGCCGGTCAGTCATTGGGATTCTCTGGGCGACGCCTTCCTCCTGGACGTGCGCGAGCCGGTGGAACTGGTCGTGGAGAGCGTGCCGGGCGCGGTCAACATCCCCATGGGCCAGCTCCGCTCACGCCTCGAAGAGCTCCCCCGCGACCGAGAGATCCATATCATCTGCCGTTCGGCCCAGCGAGCCTACTACGCCACGCGCATCCTTTTGCAGAATGGATTCAAAGCCAAAAACATCTCCGGCGGCATGCTGTCACGTGCCATGTATGCTCTGGGTGAATTGATCTATTAACGCCTCTTAGTGTGGATAGGCGTAGTTGTCACATAGGTTGAATTGATAAGGATACAAGCGATGAGCACTGCCATGCAATTCCTTCAGGCTACATTCTCCCCATTGGTGCTGGTTTTTACCGTGTCGAACCTGGCGGCCATGGGCCTCCAGGTGAAGATGCCCGAGGTTATCGTGGCGTTGCGAAACAAGAAATCCCTGGCCCTGATCTTCGTGTGGGGCTGGGTGCTGGGGCCGGCGTTCGGTTATCTGATCACGGGGGTCCTTCCCCTTGCGGAGCCCTACGTAATTGTGGTCCTCCTCGCCAGCCTGGCGCCTTGCGCGCCCTTCCTCCAGCAGATGGTGGGCAAAGCCCGCGGAGACATGGGCTTCGCGGGAGCCCTCATACCACTGGTGGCGGTCGGCACAGTGGTGTTGATGCCTTTGATGGCACCCCTATTGATTCAGGGGCTGACGATCAGCACCTGGGCTCTCGCAAAACCACTCCTCCTGACCATACTCCTGCCGTTGATTATCGGAGCCGCGATCCGGCATTACGCCGACACCTTGGCAACCAGGCTTTTCCCGCCAGTCAAGGGGTTGGCCCAACTTTCCACATTGCTGACGATCGTATGGTGCATGGTGATCTACGGCCGGGGGATGCTCAACACAGCGGGTGAATTTGCCCTCCTTTCAATGACCCTCTTCATGGTCGGGATGGGCCTGATCACGTATCGATTCGGCTTCGGCCTGAAGCAGAATCAGCGAAGCGTCATGGCGCTGGGGATGGGCACGCGTAACGTCGCTGCGGTGTTGGCGGCGGCGCTTGCCATTCCGAACGCTGACCCGCTCATCGTGACGATGACCGTCATGTGGACGTTGTGGTCGGTTGTCCTGGCGGCCATTGGCGCCAAAATATTTGCCAAACAGGCCGGCAAGTCCGTTGCGGAAGGTTAGATATGAACATCCCCTGCCTTGCCCGCCGCTGCTTCCCGATTCTGAATGGGGGTGCTGAATTTACTGGCAAGAAGCCGGTCTATGAGCTGCTGGTGGCGTTGCCGGCGCAGGTCGGGTTGTACACCTCGATGGACGTCGCTATAGAAATGGAGTCAAACCATGGCTGACCCGGTCCTAACCAATGATATTATTATTGTCTTTGCCTTGCTCGGCCTGGTGATTCTTCTTTTTATATTTGACTGGTTGCGGGTGGACCTTGTCGGGATTCTCATGATGGCTCTCTTGCCGCTTACCGGTGTGATTACCGGAGATGAAGCGATCATGGGGCTCGGTTCCAATGCCGTGGTTTCAATCATTGCCGTCATGATTATCGGGGCCGGTCTCAATCGGACCGGTGTAATGAATACCCTGGCCAGACAGATTGTCAAAGTAGCTGGGACCAGCGCATCCCGCATTATGGTGGTAATCTCCGCCACGGTTTCTTTTGTCTCAAGCTTCATGCAAAATATCGGCGCTGCCGCGCTTTTCCTTCCAGCCACCATGCGAATCAGCAAACAACTGCGGGTCCCGGTTTCACAGATCCTGATGCCGATGGGATTCTGTGCGATCATCGGCGGTTGCCTCACGTTGATCGGTTCCAGTCCGCTCATCATGCTGAATGACCTGATGGAATCCTGGTGGAAGCATAACGCCAGTAGCCTTGATGGACAGCCGTTTGAACCTTTCAACCTGTTTACGGTAACCCCGGTCGGGGTTGCCCTGCTGGCCGTTGCACTCATCTATTTTGTCCTGCTTGGCCGTTTTCTGCTACCAAAGGCGGAACACGCTGAAGAAGAAGGGGTTGCCAGTGCCCGTCTCAAATCGATTTATAAAGATAAGGTTGACAGCAGCTTTGAGTTCACGGTTCCTGACCAATTTCCCACCCATACGCTCGGGCAGCTTGAGATACGGCAAAAATATTATTCCACAGTTATCGCTGTTGCGAAAGCAGACGGTGGAGACAAGAATTTCGCGCTGACAAAAGAATCGGAAATCGGCGCCGGTGATATTGTTGCTGTCGCTTCCACCCATGCCGGCGCAGATGAAATAGCCAAAGACCTCGGTTGGACCATTCGAAAAGGTTTTAAAATCTTTGCAGAGGAATTTTCTCCGGCAAATGCCGGGGTGATCGAAGCGATTGTTCCTCCCCATTCTGATTTAACCGATCATACAATGGACGCGCTTGATTTTCGGGAAAAATACCAGGTGAACCCGTTGGCCATCTATCGAGGAGAGGAAATCCTGCTGGACAATATCAATACGACTCAGCTGAAAATAGGCGATGCGCTTTTGCTTGCAGCCCCTTGGGAAAAATTTCACATTCTCAAGAGAAATGTGAATTTACTGTTTACCGAGGAGTTGCGCGGCGAGTCAACGCTTCCTGAAAAGGCGGGTTTTGCTCTTTTCTTTTTAGCGCTGGCCCTTGTTCTTGCTCTGGGCTTCAAGGTTAAACTATCCATTGCGCTTCTCACCGGAGCACTGGGAATGATCCTCTCCGGGGTTATCCACATCGATGATGCCTACAAATCGGTGGACTGGATGACCATATTTCTGCTTGCCGGCCTGATTCCCCTTGGCGCCGCTTTTGAAAAAACAGGGGCTGCCAGTTTTATCGCACTAAAACTCATGGCAAATCTGGGAGACCTTACGCCTCTGGTTTTAATGGTTGTCGTTGCGTTGCTCACTTCCCTGTTTTCCCTTGTTGCCTCCAATGTCGGTGCGACGGTGCTCATGGTACCCCTCGCTATGAATATGGCGCTACAGACCGGCGCGGATCCGAAAATATTGGCGCTGACTGTAGGGCTCGCCGCTTCCAATACATTTATCCTGCCTACCCACCAGGTCAATGCACTGCTTATGCGTCCGGGTGGATACAAAACCATCGACTATATCAAGTCCGGGATTGGAATGACGCTTTTGTATCTGATCATCCAGGTCGGGATGCTTTCAGTATTATATGGCGGCTAATGGGCAGTTCCATTCGGGACGGCCCCTTTGAAATGCACTAATGAAGGAAAAAACCACCTCAATGCTCTCCAAAGCGGCTGCACCTCTGGCATATGTAAAAAGGCTTGGGAAATCAATCAGACGGGGAGAGGATTCATGCATGAGTATCGATGGTTGATATTGACACGACGGGTGCGGAAACACTGCATCAGGTGCTGACGTCGATGGCTAAACGTGGCGTAGTCGTTGTCGTCAGCCGCGCCAATCAGTCAACTGTTGCGTTGTTTACAGACTATCATCTATCGAAATTAATAGGCGAAAGCCGATTATATCCGACCAACCGCCATGCCATTGCGGCATTTCGCAAGGAAACCGTGAAATGACAGCCTATTGAAATGTGATTGTTCCGAAATCACGTCACTAAGATACAACTGGCAAAAAGGAGAATACAAAATGGCAGAGAAGAAAAAAACAAAGAAAATTTCAACTGCACAGGTCAAGGCCGATACCGCACGGATCGATCGCCTGAAAGAACGGCAGAGAAGTACGCCTCAGGAGCTCGATTTCGAGCGGATCAGGATCATGAAAGAGGTATATGAAGAGACGATCGGTGACGTACAGATCCTCCGGCGGGCCAAGTTCCTGGCGGCTCTGCTGGAACGTAAGAAGCTTTTCATCGATGACAACCTCTTCGTGGGTGCCATGGCAGGCAGCTACATGGCGATCTATCCCAATCCCGAGTGGAACGTCCTGTGGATGAAGGAAGAGAAAACCGTTGAGAATTCGAAAACCAAGGCAGACCGGGAAGCCAATGCATGGGCGCTCGATTACTGGGACAAGCGTGGGCTGAAGAGCCGGACGGAAGCGATATTCCAACAGCGCTATGGTTTCGATCCGACCCCGTCCTACCAATCAGGTCTCGTTGTCCCGTTCCATGACTGGCCGGGTGGCGGCGGCAACCTCAACTACCCGATGGTTTACCAGCAGGGCCTCGCCAGTGTGATCAAGGACGTCGAAGAGCGGATGATGTCCCTGGAAATGCGTTTGGAGAACACAGACAAACTCTACTTTTACCAGGCCAGTCTCATTGTGATGAAAGCGGTTGTCCGCTGGGCGAACCGTTATGCCGCGCTGGCTCGCGAGATGGCAGCAAAAGAGAAGGACAAAACCCGCAAGGCGGAACTGATTGCCATTGCCGAGACCTGCGAATGGGTTCCCGAGCATCCTGCACGCAACTTGCGGGAAGCCATCCAGAGCCATTACTTCTGTCACCTGGCGGCAGAGCTTGAACAGGTCGGCTGCGGATACTCACAGGCCTACCTGGGTCAGAACCTGGATCCCTACTTGCAGGCCGACAAGGCCGCCGGGCTGATTGACTATGACGACGCCGTGTTTATGTTCCAGAACCTGATCATCAGGCTGAATGAGATCAATTACTACTATGGGGAGAAGGTCGCCATACAGAACTCCGCCGACCTGGGACAGAGCATTACCCTTGCGGGCTATACCGAGGAGGGCGATGATGCCACTGCGGAGATGGACTACGTGGTCCTCGATGCATGTATATACCTGTCGTACCCCCAGCCGCCGTTGTCTTGCGCACTCACTCCAAAAACACCGGGGAAGTTCATCGAAAAGGTGCTCGATTGCATTAACACCGGTGTCGGTATGCCACAGTTTCTCAATGCCGATGTGATGATGAAACGGGCCCTTCACCTGTGGGGCCACAATGACAGGGTGGGCGATCTCCCGCTTGGGAAAGCCAGACGCACCTGTGTCGGCGCCTGTGTGGGATCCTACATCCCCTACGAGACCGGTCACCCGGTGGAAGGACAGCCCAACCTCGGAAAGGTGCTCGAGCTGACCCTGAACAACGGCTTTGATCCGCGCACCAAGATGCAGGTAGGGCCTAAGTCGGGAGATCCCGAAAAATTCAAGAACTTCGAAGAACTCTACACAGCTTTCGAAGCAGCAGCTTCAGTTTTGTGAAGACACACTCCGCCGGGGGGCCTGGATTGCGAGCATGCTGAATGCAGATTTCCTGCCGTGTACCTGGCGATCCATTCTGACCAAGGGGTGCATTGAAACAGGCACCGAAACCTGGAAAGGCGGCGCGAACTACTACACGGTTGCCCAGATCTCGGTAGGTGGTGTGGATGCCGGGAACGGACTGATGGCCGTGAAGGATCTCGTATTCGACAAGAAGAAGCTGACCATGGCGGAACTCAAGAAAGCCCTGGCGGCCAATTTCGAAGGGAAATACGAGAAGGTCCACAAGATGTGCTACGAGGAGGCGCCCAAATACGGCAACGACATTGATGAAGTGGACTTTATGGTTCGCAGGGTGAATGACAGTGTTTTGGCGGCTTTCAACAACGTGGATGGCGGCGGTTGCTACATTACCAAGGACATGAAGGTATCGCTGGACCAGTACACCAAGAGCGTGCACAACCTGATGGGCCTGGTGACCGGCGCATTGCCAACCGGCAAGAAGGCCGGGGTACGCACTCACCGATGGCAGTTTGTCCGCCACGCGGGGAACCGATGTCAAGGGAGCGACCGCGCTGATCAATTCAGCAGCCAAAGGCAATGATGCTGTCAAGTGGTGCGCCACGCACATGAATGTGAAGCTCCCGCCGGATCAATTGAAGACGCGCAAAGGCCGGGACAGCATGCTGAACCTGGTCAGGACCTTGTTCGAAAACGGTGGTTATCACATTCAGTTCAATGTGCTGGATACGGAGATGCTCAGGGACGCGCAGAAGCATCCGGAAAAGTACCGCGACCTCGTGGTTCGTGTGGCCGGGTTCAGCGCGTTCTTCACCCAGCTGCACGTGGGCGTACAGAACGAGGTCATTGAACGGACCTTGCAGAGATGCGAATAATGTTGAACTGAGAGTGGATCGGTACGGCGTGACGTTTTGTCATGCCGTACCGAGTTTACTTGATATGAGCCACAGCGATAAAACAAAAGGGCCTGAAAAAAACAAAAATAATCAGTAATGGGGGTCAATTATGACAACAGAAATAGGACACGGCAGTTTTCATAGACGCATCGCTATCATCGTGGGTGCCGGATATGTCCCGGGGATAAATGCCGTGATTACCGGAGCTGCCATGGCGGCCGGTAGAATGGGGTGGGAGATGGTCGGTATCCGCGACGGGTTTGAGGGTTTGCTGCACCCGGAGCGCTACCCCGACGGCGGACTGGTTACACTTAACCCCAAACTGATTGAAAATCTCGATCCGTCTGCCGGGGGAATTCTTGGACAATCGGCCCGGATTGACCCCTTCCATGTACGCAATGTCAATGAAGACGAGATGGTTGAAGAAGTGGACATGTCCGATGAATTGTTAAAAAAGTTGAAAACGGAAAATATCGATGGATTGATTTCAGTTGTTGGGGGCCAGGGCCTGAGTATTCTTTATAAACTCCATCGCAAAGGGCTCAATACGGTTTGCATCCCCAGATCCATCGACAACGACATTGCTTCCACATCGGTTTCCTTCGGGTTCAACAGCGCGCTCAGTTTTACCATCGACATGCTCGACCGTGCCCGTCAGGCCGCCCAGGCCGCCCGCAAAATTGCCGTCGTGGAGGTACAGGGGGCGCAGGCCGGATGGGTGGCGCTGCAGGCAGGAATAGCCGCTTGTGCCGATGCGGTGCTGATTCCCGAAATTCCCTGCGACCTTAAAATTTTAGCCGGGAGGTTGAAAGACAAGATCTCACCCCGAAGGCCCTATGGGCTGGTGGTGGTGGCCGAGGGCGCAAAATATATCAATAAAGCGCAAAAAGAGGAAAGCCCATCCTCACTGAAAGCGTCTCTTTCGCCGCTGGCAACCGGTGGAGCCAGTGACCACGTCATTCATCGGTCGGGTAAGGCCGCCGAGAACGTGGCAACAGAACTGCAGCTGCTGATCGCCGAGGAAACCTATCCGCTGGTTGTGGGTCCCTGGGTCCGGGGCGGAAAACCGACCGCCGTCGACCGGCAACTGGGGATGGCATACGGTGCCGGTGCGTTGCAGGCGCTGAAGGCCGGCAAAAACGGCGTTATGGTAGCGTTTGTTCCTCCGGAGATCAAGTTCGTACCGCTGGCGGAAGCCATCAACAAAATCAGAACGGTGTCTGCCGACAGTGAATTCTTGAAGATTGCCGATTCACTAGGTATTTACTGTGGAAAATAAGGGAGCCGAACGATGAAGAAGCAACCCAAAAAGTCCGCCGGAAATAACAGGCATTGTGCTGAATATCCAACGCTATTGCAGCCACGACGGTCCAGGCACCCGGACAACCGTTTTCCTGAAAGGCTGCTCGCTGCGCTGCAAATGGTGCGGCAATCCCGAAAGCATCCGAATTAAGCCTGAAATTGCCTACGATCCCAAAAAGTGCACCGGTAAAAAGTGCGGTCTCTGCCTCAAGTCGCCCTTTCCGGATGGCGCCTTCTATTTTGTGAAGGGCGACGATAAACACGTCAAAGTCAACTGGCAGCTGGCCACAGACTGCGACGAATCCCACGCGTCGCTCTGCCCCACCGGAGCGCTCGAGATGTTCGGCCAACGGATGACGGTGGACGAGGTGCTCGAGGAAGTTGAAAAGGATGCCTCCTTCTACCGCAATACCGGGGGCGGCATTACCCTGAGCGGCGGAGAGTGTCTATTGCAGCCGGACTTCAGCGCCGCGTTGCTGGAAGAGGCCCACAAACGCGGTATCAATACGGCCATCGAAACGGCATGCAATGTGCCCTGGGCAAACCTGGAGAAGGTCCTGCCCCACGTGGATACCATGCTGCATGACCACAAGTTGACAATCCCGGAACGGCACAAGAAGTGGACCGGGGCGGAAAACAAGCGGATTCTGGCGAACTTCAAGAAAGCCTACGAAACCTTTCCCGATATCGACTTCATCGCCCGCACCCCGCTCATTCCAGGTGTCAATGCCGATGAGGCGCACATCCGGGCGGTGCTGGCGTTCATCAAGCCTTATAAGAACGTGATCGACTACGAGCTGCTGCCCTATCACCGCTTCGGCCTGGGCAAGTACGAACTGTTGGGCGTGGTGTACGAACTGGACGACTACAAAACGCCGTCCGATGATTTGGTGAAAAGCTTACAGGCCATCATCGACGACGCCTTCGGCCGCAACGGCACGACAGACAAGGTTAAGAAATGACCTTGTTTCGCGCAGGAAAACAAAATTAGAAGGGGATTTCCAATGAGCAATACTGACAAATCAATCGATATATACGAACGACTGGCGACTGCGCTGGAGGCGCTTCCCCATGGTTTTGCCCGGACGACATCCGGGGTGGAAATAAAACTGATCAAGATGGCATTCACCCCCGAGGAGGTCGGTCTTGCCGGCCAGCTGACCCGCGTTCCCGAGACCGCAGTCGAGATCGCCACGCGGGTCGGCCGCGACGAGGTCGAGGTCACCGCGCTGCTCGAGAGCCTTGTCCCGAGGGGCCTGGTTTCGCTGAACTCACCCGCGGGGACGGCAGGGGGCGGCGTTCTCGATCAAACGGTGCAGGGCGAGAAGAAATACAGGCTGCGCCCATTCCTGGTGGGCTGGTACGAGGCCAGCATGCGCCGCCTCGACAAGGAGTTCGCCGAGCTCTTTGAACAGTTCGTGATCGAAGGCGGCGGCGAACGCATCTTTTCGCCGCGCCCCGGGGTGCTCGGCGTGGTACCGGTGCGCGGCTCGCTCTCGCCCGAGCAGATGAAGGAGGCGGAGCCGCATCTCGATATCGACGCCCACTTCGAGCGGCACGAACGCTTTCTCGTGATCGACTGCGTATGTAGACGGGAGGCCGAAATCTTGAAAGGACACAGCTGCGAGAAGCCGATGAAGCGGTGCGGCTTCGTCGGCCTGCCGCCGCAGACCCCGCTCGGGGAGACCGTGCTCGACCGGGAGGAGGCATCGAAGCTCCTCACGAGCTCGGCAAGCAGGGTCACGTCAACCTCGCCTTCTACGGCTTCACCATGTTCGCCGACGCGCCGCAGTTCGTCGGCACCTGCAACTGCTGCGCCTGCTGTTGCGCGATCTTCCACGGCCCGAAGATCGCCGGTCTGGAGGAAGGACCCCAGAAATCGAACTACCGCGCCGTCGTTGATCCGGAAGCGTGCATTGCCTGCGGCGCGTGCATCGAGCGCTGCCCAGTCGACGCCATCACCGAAGGCGCGGCACCGGCTCCGGGATGTGGCGATGGATGACAAATCACTGGTGGAGAGGGACAAGTGCATTGGATGCGGCGTGTGCGTGATCGGATGCCCAACGGATGCGATCGCGCTGGAGCCGGTGTCCGCGGAGGAGTGGTTCCATGTTCCCTCCAGCATGGCGGAATGGGAAGAGCGGCGCCTGGCGTATCTGGCTGCGGAAAAGTAATCAATCGGGTGTGTCCAGGCCGCCGGGCCTGGTTTTAAGCGTTGAATTTCAATCCATAAGGAGGTGATCCATGACCACACAAAAGGATGACTATTTAGAAAATTTGAAAAAACAGGTCGACGAGCTGAACTATCGCTGGAGTCGCGAACGCGACAAGTTCGAGGCAAATCTCCAGCATGTCAGCGCCGATGCCAGAAAAGAATATGAAGCCAAGCGGGAGGCATACCGAACAGTCAGAAACGAGTTGAAAGAAAAGATCGTCGATCTCGATGTCGCCAGTGATAACGCCTGGGAGGACTTGAAAGAGGGGGCGGAAAAGTCCTGGAAATCGCTGAGTCAGGCTTTCGACAAGGCCGCTTCGCATTTTAAGAAGTAGGCGGAAACTGAAGTGAAAAAGGAACGCGTTACCGAACAGCCCGGGGTGAGAAATGGGTGTCTTAGCATCGCAGAATTGCAGTGCATCGTTCTGCAGCCAGTCATTTATAAAGGTAGGCAGACTTGGTCTTCAAGAAACTTCACCGCCGTCGGTTCAATGATGAGAGACCAGGCATGAATAGATGGAAGCAAAAAAGATAAAATGACAGGACTAAATATCAATGTTATCTCCGGATCATTGGCCAGGCAAGAAGGCTTGCATCGTCCTTCTCGTGGTTGCGCTCCTTTGCCTCACAGGTGCCGCGAGCGCTCAGGAGGAATCCGCGGGCAACGACGCCGCCCAGGCCAACAATCCGCTGGCCAGTTTCACCGCATTCAACCTCCACAACTACTACATTGGCGAACTCACCGATCCGGACGAGGACGCCAATCAGTTCTGGATGCGCTTCGCCAAACCATTTTCGATCGATCAGACGGACTGGATTTTGCGCGCCTCGCTGCCGATCAACACCTACCCGGTGCCGCCGGAGCTGGACCACGAGACCGGACTGGGGGACTTCAATGCCCAGACATTCTACATGATCGACATGGGCAGCCCGGGGGTCAGCTTCGGTGTCGGGCCGCAGCTCACCATGCCGACCGCCACCAATGACGCCCTGGGCAGCGAAAAATGGTCAGCCGGGCTCGTCAATGTGCTGTTCAATGCGAACTCGAAAGTGTTCCAGTACGGTTACCTGCTCGCATGGCAGGGGAGCTTCGCCGGCGCGGACGATCGGGCTTCGGTGAATCTCGGGAGTTTCCAGCCATTCGCGTTCTACCAACTCGGCGGCGGCACCTACCTGCGCTCGTCGGCGGTCATGTCCTACAACTTGCAGAACGACACCTACACCGTGCCGGTCGGACTGGGCATCGGCAAGGTGATTTCCCTCCAGAAGGTGTCTTCAACATCTTCGTCGAGCCGCAGGTGTCGATCGCGGACAAGGGCGCCGGATGGCCGGAGTGGCAGATCTTCGTCGGCTTAAACACGCAGTTCAAATAAACGGAGAATCCCCATTTAAATCAGAAAGCAGCAAGGAGTGACGAACCAACCGCCTGTTTTACTTGAGGCTTTACAAAAAAGGAGTTAGACATGACCCAAGAGAAAAGAGTAAGTACGACAGTACCATTGAACTGGAAAGAGGTGTGGTTCACCAACTGCCCCATGGTATCCGCCAACAACGTCGACCAGGAACTGGGATGGTGCCGCGAGGAGTTCAAGAAGATCGGTGTTGAGTACGCCTACTTCCGCCACGCACCCGAGAACAACTGGTACCCGCACTACATCCACAACCTCGACAACCTCATCCGCTTCGGCGGCCTGTATCCCCCGATCCACGTCCATGCCGACATCCGCCGCACCCGGCTTTTGGGGGCGACATGGGTATACGAAGGCGGATGCATGGCGGTACGAGCCACCGACAAGATCTTTCGGATGAAGGATCTGAAAGGTAAGAAGGTCGGTATCTCCAAGAGCCTGAACACCATCAAGAACGACTGGTGGCGCATCCAGGAACACATGGGCATCGAGAACATGCTGATGCTGAACGACATGACCATGGACGATATAGAACTCGTGGAGTTCCCCTATCCGGATGACTGGTACGACAAACCCGAGATGCTGGTCCCGCCGATGAACAACCCGTCTGAACTGTGGATGCGCCGTGACCACAAGCACGACCTGGCCTTCCGGCCCTTGGAAACAGCGCTCCTGGATGGCACCGTGGATGCTATCTATACGCAGAGCAAGCCTTTTCAGCACCTGCAGGAGGCTACAGGCAAGATCAAGATGATCGAGGACCTGACCCGATACCCGGACTGGACCGTGCAGGTCGCCAACACCCCTGCCGTCATCACCTGCACCGACGTGATGGCCAAAGAGCACCCCGAGCTGGTCGTCGCCTACATGAAAGCCATGGTCAAGGTCGGGCGCTGGGCGAACGAGCACAAGCGCGCCGCGGCGGCAATCCTCAACCGACAGACGTTCTATCTGGATGCTGATGATACGTACCAGGGCATCAAGCACGTCGACATGGTGCCGAGCCTGAGTGCGCAGAACCTGCACTGCATCAAGATCGGCAAGGACTTCATGGTCAGCCACAACTACATCAAAAACGACTTCGATGTGAACGCGTGGGCGGCCCCGGAGTTCCTGGAGCAGGCGGCGATGGAAGTACTCAAGGAGGAGTGGGAAAGAAAAAGCTGGAGCAAGCTTCCTCAGGGGGGCGGGCTCGAGACAGAAGGCGTTCGGATCGGGTAGGCAGTCGTAGCGGTGGTCCAAACAGATGGCGTCCTGCGGTAAAGGGAATGCAGGCGCCATCGATCAACCAAATTGAAATGCCCCGCCCAACTGGACGAGGGTGTCATGTTAAGGAGAATTACCCATGCAAGGGCATTCATTGAAAAAGGCAATCGAAAACAGAATCAAATATGGAGACTCACTCAAGCGGCGAATCCTGATGGTGGCGGCGGTATTTGCCGCCATTGTGGCTGCAGGCCCCGCTCGGGTGTCATTGGCGCAGTCATCGTCCGACCCGTGGCGCTTTGAGGTCACCCCTTACTTCTGGCTAATCAACTTCGAAGGAAACCTGAGATACAGTCCGATCGCCGGTGGCAGTCCGCATGTGGAGATCAGCAGCGATGATCTCCTGGATATGCTCGACTTCGGTTTCATGCTCTCGGGAGAGGCGCGCAAGGGCAGGTGGTCGATCTTCACCGACGTGATCTATTTCGATCTCTCCTCCGAGAAAAGCCGGGTGAAGGCCATTGATTTCGACCTCGGCGGTCCAGTCAATCCGACCAGCACCTCTTTAGACGCCGGGACGTCATCATCCTTGGAGACCTGGATATGGACGCTTGCCGGAAGCGTCGGGGTGGTCGAGGAACCGGCAGTGACCCTTGAGGTTCTCGGCGGCTTTCGCTACCTTGCGGCAGACGCGACTACCGACTGGCGGTTGACCGCCACGGTCACCGGCCCGGGCCCGGGCCAGGTATTCCAACGGACGGGGAGCATCTCGCAGTCCGAGGATGTTTGGGACGCCATTGCCGGCGTGCGGGGCCGGGTGCGGCTTGGGGGTAGCAGATGGACCCTTCCCTATTACCTGGACATCGGGACCGGGGATTCCGACCTTACCTGGCAGGGTATGCTCGGATTGTCCTACGGGTTCGATTGGGGCGAGATCTTCATCAACTATCGTTACCTGTATTACGATATGGAGGAAGGTGGTCTTTTAGAAGATTTGAACTTCGAAGGCCCGGGAATCGGAATAACTGGTCGATTCTGACACGCTGCACCGCGATATTTTGACTACCCCAAAAGGCATTGCGCGAGGCGGTCCCAACCAATGGACTGCCTGAAAAATACAACTTATTTTACAACTTTCGGGGGATGACACCGCCTACCGAAAAGGCCTATGATGGTTTAAAAACCTTTAGTAGAAACGTGAATGGTAAAATCAGGATTCGAGGAAAAAATCATGCCAATCGAACCGTATGGGGGAAACCTGAGATTTGAGAAACCAGCCACCTATCGGATTCGTGTGACTGGCCACATCGACGACAGCCTGTCTGATCAGTTGGGCGGGATGGTCATTACCCGGGCATTCACGGCGGACAGCCGGCCAATCACCATCCTGGTCGGCCACATGAGTGATCAGGCGGCCCTGTCGGGTGTGCTCAACGAACTCTACGAGCTGCATCTGCCGCTGCTGACGGTAGAGTCCCTATCGCCGTAAATGACGATATCTGCAATAGGCAGCAGGACTTTCGGAGCAGCGGTCCCGTTCCATTTCTTTAGTCTATCTACGAGTAAATGGATTTTCTGGAAGGAGCGTAATCATGAGAATGGCCATCGTTGTATTGACAATCATGACGGTTTCGGCGTTTTTCACGGATTTAGGATTGGGGCAGGACTTAATTGTCTTCCCTGCCAATGGGCAGACCCAGGAGCAGGTGGAAAAAGACAAGTCCGAGTGCTACGGATGGGCGAAACAGGAGACGGGCTTCGATCCCATGCAATCTCAGCCGCCGGCTCAGGCGGCCCCTGCACAAAGCCAGCCCCATCAGGGCCAGAGACTCAGAGGCGCGGCGCGCGGTGCGGCAGTGGGCGCTGTGGTGGGCGAAATCGCCAACGATGACGCCGGTCAAGGCGCCGCTGCAGGTGCCGCCGCGGGGGCTATGGCTGGTGGAATGAAAAAACGGGATCAAGCGAGACAACAGGCACAAGACCAGGAGCAACAGGCCCAGCAGCAGGATGCCGCGTACGAGCAAAATCGCAGTACATATAACCGCGCCTATTCTGCGTGTCTTGAAGGAAAGGGATACACGGTCAAATGAGGGAGGCGCGGTGATGAGACATATTCTGAAAGGAATGCTGGTGCTGGCCGGTGCGGCCCTGCTGATGATCGGCGGATGCACGGCGACCACGCCCCGATGGCCGGCCATCAGCGAATCGCCGACCGACGTTCACCTCCAGGGTCGCTGGGTGTGGACGGAATTGCTCGCCGACAATGTCGACATTGAGAAGGCCTTCTACAGGGAAGTTTTCGGATGGCAATTCGAAACTTACGGAACCGGCAAGGATGCTTACACCCTCATCCATGTGGACGGACGGCCCATCGCCGGAATCGTCCCCTATGCAAAACCCGCCGATGCCGATCGGTCCGCAAGATGGCTGGCGTTCATGTCGGTTCCCGACGTGGACCGCGCCGCCGATCAGGCAGCCGCTTCCGGCGGAAAGGTGCTGGTGCCATCCAAGAATCTTGCTGGGCGCGGTACGGTTGCGGTGCTGCAGGATCGTGAGGGTGCGATCTTCGGCGTTATCCATGCGACCGCTGGCGATCCGCCCGATGTCTTGCCATCAACCAACACGTGGCTCTGGATCGAACTTTGGGCCAAGGACAGCTCGCTGATGGCGGATTTCTACCGCCCCATCGGCGCCTACACGATCGAACGGCAGGAGGATATCGGAGACCGGCCCGAAATACGTCTGGTGGCCGGTGGGTACCCTCGGGCCGCGGTGCTCGAGCTTGAACGCAAGGATCTGCCTTCCACGTGGCTTCCCTATATCCGCGTGGAGGATTTGCGGCAGACCCTGGCACGTATCGAACGGGCCGGCGGCAGCCTTGTGGTGCCCCCGAGTCCGACGGTTCGGAACGGACAGGTGGCCGTATTTCTGGATCCGTTGGGTGCAGCCCTGGCCGTTGCGCAATGGACGGATGAA
Source organism: uncultured delta proteobacterium (assembly GCA_963704985.1). Taxonomy (GTDB): domain Bacteria; phylum Desulfobacterota; class Desulfobacteria; order Desulfobacterales; family Desulfosarcinaceae; genus Desulfosarcina. The sequence goes on from CAVPIL010000001.1 coordinate 32,232, forward strand.
AACGACGCGGAGGACAAGCCATGAAGCGATATGATCACAAACACATGCCGTTTGGTCTGCTGGTCGTGATGGTAATGCTGGCAACCGGTTGCGCCTTGGACAGTACATACGACAACCAGCAAAACCAGGTCGTGGGCGGGGTTTACTATGGCGGCTACGGCGCGGGTTATTATCACCACGATGTCATCGTCACCCCGCCTCCGCCTTCCCAGCCGCCAGCCGTCAGGCCGTCCCCGCCCGCGCATGCATCGCAACTGCCTGCGCGGTCTTTGCCCAGGCCGGCGCCCAGAAGGAGATAAACATGTATTCGGCTGATTCATTTTTTACCCCAATCATACAGGAGAAAAAAAGATGAAAAGAAGAAGAATTATCGCCACCATCGCATTCGTAGGCTTGTTTCTATGTGCATCCATCCCCGCCCAGGCCGGTGATGACCTGGTGCAAACCGTCATCGATGGATGCAAAAAAGAGCTGGATACCTATTGCAAAGATGTCACCCCTGGACAGGGGCGCGTGTTGGCCTGCCTCTACGCCCACAGCGACAAATTGTCCGGCAAATGCGAATACGCCCTCTATGATGCCGCCGCTCAACTGGAGCGGGCCGTGGCCGCGTTGTCCTACGTGGTCAACGAATGTGCCGACGATTTGGATCAGTTTTGCACGGGTGTTGCCGCAGGTGAAGGACGGCTCCTGCAATGCCTTGAGAAAAACGACCCGAAGGTCAGCGGGCGCTGCAAGCAGGCCCTGAAGGATGTCGGGTTGAAGTAAAAATCTGCCACCCTGGAAAAACACCGACTACCTGTCGAGATCGGGTCGTCGGGCTGACCGCACCGGCGATCGCGTTTTGGACACAGTGGAGACCTGCCTTGGCAAGCAGGGAGTCTTTGGCGGCTTTCCGCATGATGCCAGCGTAGAAAAGCAGCATCACGAAACTAACCCGCTACTATATAGAAAGGAAGCGCCATGCAATCGAAAAAAATGATAAACGCCCTGTCAATTGGCTTTTTTGCAGCGGTGGCAGTCCTGTTGGCCTTTTCTCAGGCGACCGCAGCCCAGGAAAATGCAGCCGGCGATTCACCGTGGGAAACGTTCGGCGTCAACTTGGGTGTTTTCGTTTCTTCAACAGACACCAGTTTTCGCATCGGATCCGGCATCGGTTTGAGCATCGATGCGGAGGAGGCGCTGAATTTGGACGCGACCAGTACCGTTTTCCGTGCCGATGCCTTGTGGCGCTTTACCGACAACAAGCGCCATCGTCTGGATTTCACCTGGTTTTCGCTCAGCAGAGACGCGACCCGGCAGATCGGTCAGGACATCACCTTCGAAGATAAGGATGGCAACCCAATTACGATCAACGCCGGCACCACCGTCGAATCCAACTTCGACCTGGATATTTATGAGCTGGCCTACAGCTATTCCTTCTTCCAGGATGAGCGCATCGACCTGGCGGCGGGGATCGGCCTGTTCATCATGCCCTGGACTTCGGGATTAGGGCTTCTGGCGCCCTCGATGAGGATGGGTCGGCGAGTTTTACCGCCCCCTTGCCTGTGTTCGGGCTGCGCATGGATGTCGCCCTGACCCCCAAGTGGTTCCTCCGAACCGGATCCCAGGTCTTTTATTTGGAATATGACAGTTTCACCGGATCGGTATTGGAATTCAAGGTAGCGGTCGAGTACAACCCCTGGGAGCATGTGGGTCTGGGGCTGGGATTTGATACCCTGCGAGTACAATTGGAAGCGGATGGGGAAGACTACCCGTCAGTCGATTTCAAAGGCAATGTGGATTTCGCCTACACAGGTTTGCAGCTATACCTGCGCTATTTCTTTTAATGATTTCGGTGAGAAGATGTGTAGGCAATCGGATGTGGCTATGCTGCCTCAGGCCACCGCCGATGGGGATGCGATCACGGTGCACAACATCGGCAATTGTGATTGCCGGACGGCGATGACGGGGTTGTCAACTACACCAGTGCGCATGTCGATTACGTGGAATCGAAATTCATCGTCCGCAACGGCCACGCTTGCCAGGGACACCCGCTGGCTATTAAAGAGGTCCGGCGTATTCTGCTGGAGCATCTGGACCGTCTTGCCCGTCTGCAGTGATACTTACCGGTTGGAGGCGTTTTTATTAACAGCCTTCCAGGGGCGCAGAGTAGTTGATGTCATGGTCGGAAAACCATGAAAGGAGGTACGAGGAATCCATAGCCTCTTGGCCGGTAAACACAGCATGAAACGTCCTTAACCAAATAGAAGAGAGGAAAAACCCATGAAAAAACCAATTGTTGCCATGTTGGCCGTTGCCTGCGTGATTTCCGTATGGGCATTCACCAGCGCCCAGGCCTTCGAGATCATCACCCGTGACATGGTTGAAAAAGAGATCGTGACGAAAACCGACTTGATCAGAACTGTCGACAATTTCATCGTTCTGTTCGACACCTCCGGCACGACCAATGAAATGGTTCCCGGCAAGAACATCTCCAAGATTGCGGCCACCAAGGCCCTCTTGCAGGAGCGCAATGCCTGGTTGCCGGACTTGGGTTATCAGGCCGGCCTTTACGAATACACCAACAATGAAACCCTGGCCGGCACCTTCAAGGAAATATACGGCATGCAGGCCTACGATCGTGACCGCTTCGGCGCGGCGATCGATCAGTTGCCGGAAAAGGGCCAGGGGCCGACCATGCTCCAGGCGGGTATGCACGGTCTGCGCAAAGTGGTCGCCGGCCTCAGCGGGAAGACAGCAGTGATCATGTTCACGGACGGCACCTTTACCGTCCGCCGCGGACCCAAGAAACCGCTGCAGATCGCCCAGGAAATCGTCCAGGATAAGGATGTCTGCTTCTACCTGATCAGCAGCGCCACAGCGGCGGAGAATGCGCAGCTCCTGGCGGCGGTGTCCAAAGTCAACGCCTGCTCACGGGTCATCCCGTTGGCGGCGTTCATGGACAACCCGCTTTACCTGTCCGGCGCGCTGTTCACGGTCAAGACCTCCTCCTATGTGCGCCTGAAGCCCACCACCCAGGTGGTCGGCGTGGTTGCCGATAACATGCTCTTCGATTACAACAGCTCGGCCATTCGCAGTGAATATAATGAAAAACTGGATATGCTGGGGGATTATCTGCAGAAGAACCCGGATGCCTACGTGGTTGCCGGCGGATTTGCCGACAGCACCGGTGAGGAGGAATACAATCTGGCCCTTTCTGAACGTCGGGCCGCCAGTGTCAAGGACTACCTGGTAAACACGTTTAGCGTCGATGCCAATCGGATCGTTACCCTGTGGTTCGGTCAACTCAACCCGGTCGCCGACAACGCGACCGACGAAGGCCGGCAACTGAACCGGCGGGTTGAAATTGCCGTGGGCGGGGTAAATTAGCCGTCCGCCCGTCGTCCGGTCGGCAATTATCAGGAGATCGGTAAGCTGCCCGGCACGTCGAAACACCATTGAAAGTCCGGTATCGCATCCCGGTCGGACAGCTGATCGGTATGTTTAGACGCAGCGAACAAACTGTCGGGTTTCACCTGTGGCCGTGGAAACCCGACAGTTGACAATCATCATCTAAATTTTAAAGGAGTAATCATGAAAATTTTTCAATGGGTGGTCTTGCCTGTCGTTCTGATCCTGGCAGGAGCTGGCTTCAACCCGGCCCATGCCGATGAATACACAGATACGGTGGAGCTTTTTGCCAAATCACCGGCAGTGAAGCCCTTTATCGACAATTGCTACGGTTATGCGGTGTTCCCGACGGTGGGCAAAGGGGGCTTCGTTGTCGGCGGCTCATACGGCACCGGCCAGGTGTATGCCCAGGGCAAGGTCACCGGCACCGCCAAACTGATCAAGGCGACCATCGGTCTACAGGCCGGCGGACAGGCCTTTAGCCAGATGGTTTTTTTCGAGGACAAGCGTGCCTATGAGGAATTCACCAGCGGCAGCTTCGAGTTAGATGCCGGTGCGTCAGCCGTGGCCATTACCGCCGGTGTGCAGGCCAGTGCTGGTACCGGAGGGAAAACTGCCGGGGCCAGTGCCGGCCCGGCCACCGGGACGCAGGCCCCGACGAGTTACCACAAAGGGATGGTGGTGTTCGTTCACGCCAAAGGCGGGTTGATGTACGAAGCCACTGTGGGCGGGCAGAAGTTTAAATTTGAACCCAACAAGTAGCCTGCGGGTGGGTGGTCTAACCGGCGCAAACCACGCTGCCATTCATGCGTTGCATCAAACGACAATCCGGTCAGGATATGGCAGGATTGCCTTTTAAGCCAATAACAAGAAGGAGAAGAGAAATGAAAAAAAAACTATTCTTAGTCACGCTGGCTCTTTTTGTTCTGATTGGTATCTCCGCCTGCGGCGGTGGGTACTATATGGTCAAGGATCCGACTACCGACAAGACCTACTACACCGACGACCTCAAAGAGGAAAAGGGTGGCTCCATCAAATTGAAGGATGCCAATACCGGCAGTACGGTAACGCTTCAAAATTCAGAAATAACCAAAATAAAGAAAGACGAGTTTAAGGCCAACACCAAAAAAGACTAAACGATCTTTTTGAACCAATTCCAGGCGATACGCGTGCCGGTTCTGGATAAAAAAACAACCCAAGGTGGACCTTCAATGAAAAAGTTAACCATTTTTTCGGTAGTCGTTTTGATCGCCATCATATTTTCTCCGCCATTTCTGCCGGCTGAAACAAGCAGTGCTGAATTAACCGGCCCGGACGAAGCGCTGGTCACAGCCTATCTGGAAAAGAAAGCGCCTGGTGATACAGGCTCTTGTCTGACAGAAAACATGAAAATGCAAATTATCGGCATCAGTGACGTGGTGCCCGGTCATCAGGCAGAAGTGTTCTATACATTCGAATACAAACTGCGCTGCAATCGAGGCTCCGAATCCAAGAGCGGTCAAGGGGTTCTGCGTGCCGCCCGGTTGAGGGATGGAAATTGGATCGATCGGGAAACTTTTGCGTTAATCAAAAAATGATGGTCCCGTTGCTATCAGCAAAAGAGGATGCAGCATGCTAATCCAGCCTTTGAAGTCAGCCCTGCTTGTTATAGTCTTATTGTCGTCGCTCAGTTGCCCCTTATCTGCTGCAGATGACACCTACCCCAATCGTTTTGCCCTGGCCATCAGTGGTGGCGCCAGCAAGGGCGCCTACGAGGCCGGGCTGATCTGGGGCTTGGTCGAAGTCCTTCGCCAGGTGCAGAACACCGAAAACGGGGTGCTGGGCGGTGAGCCGCGGCCCATCGAAATTGCAAGCATTGCCGGAACATCGGCGGGCGGGATCAACACCCTGCTCGCCGCGATGGCCTGGTCGGTCAAACCGGAACGTGACGGCGGTTTCGCCAATCGCATCGATGAGAATATCTTCCGGGATGTCTGGCTGACCCCCGATGTGAACCGGCTGCTGCCGATCGATCCGGATTCCTCCCAGTACCTGCCCGACGACGCCATGCTGTCCCGCAGGGATCTCGTCGCGGTCGCCCGGGAACTCAGCGAAAAATGGCGCCGGCCGGGAACGTTTCGCGCCGGGCTGCGTTTGCCCATGGGGGTCACGGTGACCCGGGTGCAACCGGATACCCTTTACGTCAACGGCGTTGCCGTGAGCAACCAGCGCTTTTACATCCCTTTTGAAATGCGCACGCAAGCGGACGGCAGCGCCGCATTCTTTTTCGACCCCCACGACTATCCCGCCCTGTCCGACCCGGCGATGATCCCCATGCCCTGGGCGGCGGACGACGCGCCTTTCATCGTTTCCGACCAGCAGGTCCAGGATGCATTGATGACGACCAGTGCCTTCCCCATCGGTTTCGGACGCAAGCGCCTGCAATATTGCCGGCGCACGGGAATCGCGACCGACACGACCAATGCCGCAGGGTCCACGGTGACCAACGGTTCAGGAGAACCTGCAGGCGTGTGCCCGGAAGGATATGAACTGACCGAGGCCGAATTTGCCGACGGCGGCCTGTTCGACAACCTGCCCATCGGCCTGGCCCGCACGCTGGCCGAATCCAGCGGGCTGCACAAGAAAAAGCCTCTGCCGGTCAAATACATTTATGTCGACCCCAATCGGGAACGGTATCAAATTCATGCGGCGCCGGAAAAACGTGCCTGTGACGGCGACACCCCGCCGGAGGCCTGCCGGACCCTGACCTTCGACCTGGGATCGGAATCGGTGGTCCTCGGCGGTGCCATCGGAACGGCCCGCAAGTATGAGCTCTACCGGGAGCTGACCGGTGACAACTGGCGGCTCAACCTTTCCCAGCTGGCCCGTAGGCTGGCCGATACCATCGATGCCGAGGCAATTGACGTGAATTGTGACGCCGGTCTGCCCTATTTTAACGGTCAACCGGCGTGCAGCGATCGGCTGCGCCATACCGCCCGCCTCCTGGAACTTACCCACAGCTACCGGATGCCACCTGTCTTCGGGCCCATTTCCGCCCAGGCCCTGCTTCAGGCGGGCATTGCCGGGACATGCCGCCCGCCTTCATCGTCGATGCAAATTGGCTATGATGCCGAATGTGCGATTGACGCCAGACGCCTGAGAATGCAGCTGGCCAAGGTGCTCACGGATCTCTCCACGCAAATCCTGCCCGAAGAGGAGAACCTCGCCAAAGAAATAAAGCGATCGACCCTTTCCGTCGATTCAGACCGCCTGATGCAGGTGACCAGCCGCGGCGGTTCCATCACCGGCACGCTGCTCGACGACTTCGGCGCGTTTCTGGACTACAAATTCCGTGAATACGACTACACCGTCGGCGTTTACGACGCCATCCTGACCATTGCCAATATCCAGTGCATGCAGAATTTTCCCGCTCAGGACCAACAGGAGCAGCGCCTGAGTTGCCGTGACCGCCTGAGCGAACAGCTCTATCGGCTGATCGGGGTCGCCGACAACCCCAGGAGCAGATACGTATTCGCGCTGATGGCCAGGCAGGAATTCGGTGGGCAAGGGGGGCTGCGCTATGCCTATGACCCCATGCCGCCCGAAGACCGCGATATGCGCATCATCTTCGAAGGCCTCGACCTGGCATACCTGGCCTCCGGTCGAGGCGATCTCCCGACCGAGGAGCTTCTCTCGACCGAACAGGCCTTTTTCGAGCACCTCAGGGCCGAAGGTTTCGCACCGACGCCATCTCCTAAAGGGGAAACCTCTCTGCTGACCCTGATCATGGACGATCCGGAATACTGGGCCCACGAACTGGTCAACCGGGTAACCAACCGTCTGGTCTACCTCGAACAGCAGGCGGATGCCATTTACCAGGCCCGCGAACCGGATCCTGAAAAACGGGATCAGGCCAATCCCACCCTCATGGGGGCCGGTGCGTTGACGCTCCGGACCGCCACCTACAAGTACCCGGATTTCACCTTCTCGCCGTCGACGGCCCCTGAATCCTGGTTCTGGCGCAACATCATTCCCTACGAAACGTCATTTGATTTCATGGACGGCGATGTCGTGTTTTATTGGCAGCCCACCTGGAATTTCAACCGCATCAATGCAGGCCTGCGCCTGGGTTTGGGATTCACCGGCGGTCTGTTCAATTCCAATGGGGATGAAAAGCGCGAAAATTACGGGGTCCTGGGTCTGGATCTGACGCGAATTGAAAAAACGTCCCTTTTCTCGGGGTGGGGCATCACGCCGGCCGTCTACCACAACTGGACCAATCCGGAAGACAGCGACCAGACGACTTTCGGACTGGATGTGCATGTCAATTTGCTAAAAAACCGGGTGCGCATCAGCCTGGGTGCCCGCGATATCATCAATAATCTTGACGATACCGTCTTTCTGACCATCGGCATCGCGGATCTGCCCGGCTTGTTCTACTGGATGACCCGCTGATTCATGCGTGTCGTGAGCACGCGAGACTGGATGAACCTGAATTCGCCGATTTATATTACGTGTGGACATAGGAATCATATGCCTGGCGTAAACCGATCATGGTGCAAGCGTACCTGAAAGTCACCGTCATGCGGAATCATCGAGACCCACTATCACCCCCAACATGCCACCCAAAAGGAGCATCCTTATGAAGATCCGAATACTGGCTTTGATCGTCGCTGCAATGCTCGCGCTCCCTCTTTTTCCCATGACCAACGTCCATTCGCAGCAAACACCGCTCACTGCAAGGGAACTCCTCGAAACCACGGCCCTCAAATCCCATACGGATGCACTCAGAAATGGCGAAATTGTCATCATGAAACGACCGGAAACGGAAGGCAGCAACGAGCTGAATGTCATTATGACAGTTTTGGTTCCTGCGCCGCTAGATAAAACGGTGGATACCCTTCAGCGGCAATCCACGTCCGAGAACGGCACCCTTGCCATCGGTGAGATTAAGGGATCGACTCCGCTCGAAATGGAGCAGGCCTTTGCTCGGGTTTTATTCACCGCAGAAGATAAAGAGGAAGTCAGCCGAATGATGACGATCGAAGCCGGAGATGACTGCAATTTCAGCATTGAAGAAATCGCACTGATCAACCGGAAGGCCGAAGCATTGAAAGGTGAAGCGAAAGATGGACCCTCATCCATCGAAGCCATGTCTGGTGCCATGCGTGACGTGCTGAAAGGCCGGTACCTGTCATACCGCAGCGAGGGACTCGACGGCTTGGCGCCATACCAGTTTGGACCGGACACGCAGATTGCACCTTCTGTGGAATTGAGTGCCGCCACCGAAGCCATGAAACTGTTGCGGGAACGATTCCCAGTCTATTATACTTATCTGCGGTATTACCCTGGTAAAAAAACATCCGAATATGTGAACCAATTTTACTGGGCCAAGCAAAGGGAGTCGAATCGTCCGTTATTCCTTCTTAAACACTGGATTCTGGATATCCAGCCCAATTATGCACTGATTACCGAACGGCGGTTTTATCTGAGCCATTCATTGAACAGCCTGCAAGTCGTCATCGGTTGCCTGCCTGATGGTGATAGTACACTGGTGGTATTGTTGAACCAGACCTTTACCGAAAAAGTGAACATGGCCATCGGTAAAACGATCGCCAAGACCATTGGCTACCGGGAAGTCGAAAAGAATATCCGTCCCATGTTTGAGAACCTGCGCAACGAATTGAAACCTTGAGGGGTTCTGATGCATACGCGTTAAACCACCATTTTGTGAAGCGCTTCGGGGCACAGAAAGGATCGCCAGGATGAAACGCCTGCGGAAAGGCATCGCTAACAAGAGAGACCGGATGAGAAGCACGCGATGGACCATCATGGTAGCAGTGTTTGGCGTATTGGTTAGCTGTGCCACGCTGCCCGAGAATGTCCAGCGGAAGGCATCTACGGCTTACCCGGACACGCACGACACCCGTATCGGCCAACGGGTGCAGACGGAAATGCAAATGCATCCCGGAGAATCAGGTTATCTGCCGTTGGGCAACGGCCTGGATGCCTTCGTGGCACGCGTATTGCTCGCCCAACAGGCCGAACGGAGCATCGACACCCAGTATTACATGATTCACGATGACGTCGTCGGCAGCCTGTTTGTCGATCAGCTATACAAGGCTGCCGAACGCGGGGTTCGCGTGCGCCTGCTGGTTGACGACATCGACCAGGAGGGCCGCGATACGGGCGCGGCCATACTGGACAGCCATCCCAACGTCGAGGTGCGCATTTTCAACCCCTTTGCCCGCAACACCGGACGCATCCGGCAGTACGTCAGCGGATTCGGCAAGCAGACACGCCGGGCGCACAACAAGTCCTTCACGGTCGACAACCAGGCCACGATCCTTGGCGGGCGCAACATCGGCGATGAGTATTTCGAAGCCGACCCGACGATGGCTTTCGTCGACCTGGATGTCCTTGCGGTGGGGCCGGTGGCCGGGGAGGTCTCCGCATCCTTCGACCAGTATTGGAACAGCGAACTGAGTTATCCCATCTCGGCCCTGGTGGAAAATCCGCCGACACCCCGGGAGATCGATCGCCGCAAGCAGGAATTTGACGATTTCATTGCCCGCCAGGCCGATTCCGAATACTTGCAGCACCTGCGCGATTCCGATCTGGCCAACCGCATCCGGCAGGACCGGTTGACCTATCATTGGGGCGTCGGGGATGTCGTCGCCGATGACCCGCAAAAACTAACCCACGACACCGCCGAAACCAAATACCATCTTTCGGAACAGCTGGCGCCCTATATGGCCGACATCCATCAGGAACTGATCATTTTTTCGCCCTATTTTGTGCCCGGCAAATCCGGTGTGGCCTTTTTTCAACAGTTGCGCGACAGGGGCGTTCAAGTAAAAATCCTGACCAACTCCCTGGCTTCGACGGATGTCGGCGTCGTCCACGCCGGCTATGCCCGGTATCGCAAAGCCCTGCTGCGCATGGGGGTGAAATTGTATGAACTGAACCGCAACCTCAGCCGGGAAGAGCGCAAAGCGGTCAAAGACGGGGTCATCGGCCAATCCAAGTCCAGCCTGCATGCCAAATGTTTCCTGCTCGATCGGGAAACGGCATTTATCGGTTCGCTCAACCTAGACCCCCGCTCCATCGTTCAGAACACGGAAATCGGCGTGGTCTTCAAGTCGCCCCCCATCGCCGGCCATATCGCCGACGGATTTGACCGCCAGATCGACAAAGTCGCGTTTCGACTGGAATTGCATAAGGAGAAAAATGGCAGTGAACAACTGCTGTGGCACGGCCTCGTGGATGGTGAGAAACAGACATTCAACCAGGAGCCCTACACCGGTTTCTGGAAAAGGCTGGGGGTTGGATTTATGCGACTCCTGCCTATCGAATCACAGATATAGTGAGAACCCGACCAAAAGACGATCTTTCAAAAAACAATAACACCAAAAACTTTCTAATCTGACCATCATTGCAGATACGATTGCCGTATCTTTCAATTTGGCGCCCT
>CAVPIL010000002.1:0-1218175 GCA_963704985.1 uncultured delta proteobacterium
ATGGTTCGGTAATAACGGATATTCAAATTGTTAAAACGAATATACGATATGGTTCCGGAGACTATGAAGATGAACCTGAATATAGGGATGATATTGAAGGGGAATTTTACAACATCGAATTTGGGTCAACCACAAAGCGCGGAAAATTTGTATCTGGCTCCCTATCACATACATCGTTAAAGGAAGCCATATTGGAAGCCGAAAAGGCAACTAATTTTACTGTTACTTGGGATAAATTATAAGGATCAAAACACAACCTGTCGCTTCACCTGACCCCAAGGGCCTCGCGGCCCTCGGGTCAGGTGAGCTTGGCGTTGTGTGTAAGAAATAAATGCAAAGATTCAAAATCATAATCCATTGCTTCAATTTAGATGTTCCAGATGAAGACAGTGGAAAGACGATTATAGGCTTTTATACAACCAGATATGGTTGTGGTAAAACGGAAGAACAGGCATTTGATGAAGCAAAAAGAAAATTAAAAACAGAAGAGAATTTCAAGCAATTAATCAAGATCACAAAAGAAAACAATCAAGAAGAACCTGTCTTCGAAATAGATGAAATCGAAAAAGTTCCGTTTTATTCAGGTCTATTTCCTAGAAATACAGGTTATACGTTATATCCAGCTGAATAAATAAGAAAAATCACACAACCAGGCGTTCGAGCGGACCGGCGTGATCGCCGGCCGCTCAACTTAACGTTTGTAACAAAAATGAAAATATCAGGTATTGATCATCTTGTTTTAACAGTAAAAAACATAGAAGAGACTATCGAATTCTATAGGGCTGTACTTGGCATGAAGATCGAGCATTTTGGAAATGGCAGAGTTGCACTAAAATTTGGCAATCAAAAAATCAATTTGCATGAGGTAGGACATGAGTTTGAACCAAAAGCAAATTCACCCACTCCAGGTTCGGCAGATTTATGTTTTTTAACAAACAATCACATTGAAGAGGCAATTAAGTTGGTTAAAGCCAAGGGAATTAGTATTATCGAAGGTCCGGTTGAAAGAACAGGAGCAACAGGTTCTCTCATGTCATTTTATTTTAGAGATCCTGATTATAATTTAATCGAAGTATCTAATTTAAATAGAAAAATCAAATAACCAATCATTTCACACGGACTCGCTGAAGCTCGCCGGTGAATTCCACGTTGTACATTAAGAGCATGAATCAATGAAACATAACCAATTGAATAGTATAGCTAAAAAATATTGTGTCGACGATTTACGAGATTCGTTAACACCCGGCACCGCTCTTTCTAATGTTATTAGCCGATTAGAATTGGCGCCAGATTATATTCCAGAAACTACAAAAGATTATTTACGATCATCAAAACTTAACGCGCTTTTAATGTATGCGTGTAACCAAATTGCTTTCGAGGAATTTAAACATATTGCTAAATCTGAACAGGAAAAACGTAAAATAGAATCAGTAAAGCATAGAAAAGAACAGGCTAAACAAGCAGAGATAAATGCTGAAAGGAGGAGAGAACAACAAAAGATCCATAGACTACTAAAAAAATACGATATACACCCATCCGATGTAAAGACTAACGATGGGAAAAAATTGAGAGAGATTCTTGAAAAGGTTAATCGCAAAATAAGACTAATCCAAGATGAACTTGCTTGGTTGATGGTTTCTCGCGGAGGTCTTGATTCAGGATATTACACTCAGAAACTACGAGAGAATTACCATAAAATTGAAGCCGAATATTATTTGGTTAAATACCAAGAAAGCAAAAACCCTTGGGACATTATCAACTCTAGTAGTCATTTTCGTAAGTGCAATTGTGCAAATATTGCTAATTCCTTTTTGGCTGAACTTAACAGCTTAAATTTTAAAGCAAAAAAAATTGAATCTGCTTTTAATACAACGTACGGTGGAGTTAAAAGAGATTTGGGTGTTTACAATGAAGCTATTGCATTAGGAAATAAGGCACATACGCTCACTCCTAATGATTTCCGTCCATGCACTTTACTCGGAGCTGTTAATATAGAAATGGGTCATTATGTTGAAGGCCAATCTTGGTATCAAAAAGCCATAGAACGAGGTGCTTCCGTAAAATCAGTAGATGATGATCTTAGAAGTATATTCAAAAGATCTGAAAAATCAAAATGTCAGGAACTGGCATTATTCCTTCTTAAGAGGGAGCCTGAACGTTATGATTGGGTGAAAAAATATCTAAAATGAAATAAATGTACAACAAGTCATTTCTGCGGACCCCGCAAACAGCGCGGGTCCGCAGAATTCCACGTTAGGGCTTCAACAAGAAGGGGTAATGAGCACCTTGGATAAGGAAATTGGGACAGAGTCATCTCAGTGTTATCTGAGGCGACTTAACATCTTGAATACCATCAAAAAACTTGATTCGGAAGATCTGACATTTGGCCGAAGCCTAAAGGTCATTTATAAAAAGCTTGACGATCTTTCGCCGCTGGAACGAGAGGAGTGGGAAACTGATGGCTGTACCTTGCATATTATCTTTGATGCACAGGACGAATTGGCAGCAGTACTTGCTTGGAATGCGGCCGGATCTTTTCCTGGTGGGAAATATAATCTAACTATCGAAATCTCGTGTGACAGAAAATTATTACATTTAGACACATACCATGAAGGAAAAGACTTTGACCATCTAACCGCATTCAAAGATATCAAAGGACAATGGCATTTAAGGAATTCTAATGAGAGGGAAACTACGCAAAACTATCTACGTGAATCCCAGATGCTTAAAAAGGTGGCAAAACTCACAAGAATAAATCCCCTCGCATGGTTTCTTTTAAGACGGATTCGTAAGGCACTCAATGCACTTTCTATAGAAGGCGAAGCACATTGGAAAGATAACACGATGTTCGACATCGCATTTGAAAATGCAGACGAAGCAGCTGCGGAATTAGTCTGGCGAGCCTATGGTATCGGCTATCTGAAAGTTACTCATCAGATGTTCATTGAGAAAAACTGCATACGTGTAGCTACATATTACAAAGGATCAAAATCTCTTCAGGCGTCACTTTATGCGTTTAAAGATAAAGGTCGTTACCGGGTGTGTTTGGTTGGCGGTTAGGGTTTTGATTAACGAGCCCTAACAACCGCATCAACTCGGACTGGCAGTTCCGCTTCGCTCCATTGTCAGCCGGTTATGCGGAGTGTTAGGCCTCGAAATTACACTGCCAACGGGTGTATAAAACCAATGTGGGATGCAATATGATTAAAAATGAACATGATGAAGAGCTTGAGAAACGGTTGCATATGTATGACGGATGGGTAAAGGAGAGAAAGATTCCGTACTCATCGAAGGTTATTCCAGTGAGCCAGTCGCTGGAGTTCTTGCAGTGGGTATTGCCGACGCAGCAGGTATTAGAAATCCTTCGAAATTCCAGATCGTTCGCGCTGGCAAACTGTTTATGCAGGATAAAACACAAGCGTTGCGATAACCCGCTGGAGGTATGTTTTTATACAAACGATGTGGCTGATAAAAAAGTAAAACATGGTTCGGCCGTAGCGTCAGTCTTCAGGAAGCGGCAGAGACACTTCAACTTGCAAATAAGCATGGGCTTGTCCACTTGTCCATCTATAATCCTGAACAGCATCTGTTTGCGCTTTGCAGCTGCTGCAAGTGCTGTTGTCATGATATAGAGTTCATGAAAAAACTAGGGCGGCCTGATCTCGTTGCTCATGCTGATTATGTCGCCGTGGTAGACACAGACTCATGCGTACAATGCGGTGCGTGTGTGGAACGGTGTGTTTTTGGCGCTCAGAACTGCGAATCGGGAGCGGTGATGTTTCATCAGGATAAATGCTATGGGTGCGGTTTGTGTGTCTCGACCTGCGCATCAAATGCCATCAAGATGGTTCTCAAGGCAAGCCAATAAGAAAAACCCTATTAGAAAATAAAGGAAAATATATAAAAACCAAAAAAAGGCACAACCAGGCGGTCAACGCGGACTCGCTGAAGCTTCCCGGTTACCTACACGTTAGTGACTGTATTTGCGAGGCGTCTTTGATTTTCGGTCCTGATCATTTACAGACGCTATTTCATACAAGAACGGATTGACACAATATGACCCTTCCCCCGACGCCCAATGCCCATGCCCTGGCCGTACTGATCCTTACCGTCGTTGCACTGGTCCTGTTCACCCGTGAAAAAATACCCCTTGAGTCCTCCAGTTTCCTGGTACTCATCGGCCTGGCCGTTGGGTTCGAACTCTTTCCGTTCCATGTGGACGGGGGCGTTTTACACGCTGTGGACTTTTTTAGGGGGTTTGGACACGAGGCGTTAGTTGCCGTCTGTGCCCTGATGATCGCCGGACAGGGTATTGTCCGCACGGGGGCGCTGGAACCCGTGGGAAGAGTGCTGGCGAGGCTCTGGAAGGTGAGCCCGAGCATTTCCTTGCTGCTGACCCTTGTGGTCTCGGCCGTTATTAGTGCGTTCATAAACAATGTTCCCGTTGTAGTATTGTTTCTCCCCATTTTGATCAACGTTTCCCTGCGCACGGGTATGAAGGCATCTTCCGTTTTGATGCCCATGGGATTCGCCACGCTACTGGGGGGCACATGCACCACCATCGGAACCTCCACGAATCTGCTGGTAGTCTCCGTGGCAGCAGAGATGGGCTTGAAACGGATGGACATGTTCGATTTTGTAGTGCCGGCAGCCATTGCCGGAAGCGTCGGTATCGCTTATCTCTGGCTCGTGGCGCCTCGGATCATACCAGAGCGAAAACCAACCCTGGCAGACACGTCTCCCAGGGTTTTCTCCGCCCATCTCGCCATTCTTGAAGGAAGCCCGGTTGACGGAAAGACCCTGGCCGAAGCCAGAAAAAAGGTCGATGGGGCCATGAAAGTCACCAGCGTTGAGCGCGGTCTTGACAACTTCATGATACCCTTTCCCACCCTGGTGCTGAAAGCCGGCGACCATCTGATTATCCGTGACACGCCCGATCGTCTGAAAGAGTTTGAAAAGATACTGGAGGGAACGCTCTATGCGGATGACGCCATGGTCGCACCTGTTGACGATGAGCACCCGTTAAAAGATGAAGATCAGCAGATCGCGGAAGTCGTTCTCATAGAAGGCTCCCGACTTGTGGGAAGAACTCTCAGCGGAATCCGATTCGCGGATCGGTACGGGACAATTACGCTGGCCATACACAGGGCGGGCAGGCATCCGGAAAAGATATACAATGAAATCGGGGATATCCGCTTGAAGGGCGGGGATATCCTTCTGGTTCAGGGCCCCCGGGAACAGATTGCCGCTCTCAAAAAAGAAAAGGACTTTCTCGTACTCGATGCCACGGCGGATCTGCCTTTTGCCCGGAAGGCGCCGGTGGCCATGCTCATTATGTTGGGCATCATTGTTTCGGCCGCAGTAGGGTTTCTGCCCATCGCCATCAGCGCGCCGCTCGGAGCGCTGTTGATGATCTTCACCGGATGTCTGGGATGGCGTGATGCCACGAACGCACTTAATGCTCAGGTCATCCTTATCGTGACCGCAAGTCTCGCCATAGGGGTTGCACTGCTCAAGACCGGCGGTGCGGATTACCTGGCACAACTTTTTGTGACTCTGGCAGGGGACACTTCTCCGACCTTTGTAATCAGCGGGCTGATGCTTCTGATAGGCATCCTTACCAACATCGTTTCAAACAACGCAGCAGCGGTCATTGGCACCCCCATCGCCGTTTCCATTGCTGTTCAAATGGGACAACCTCCCGAACCATTTGTCCTTGCGGTACTGTTCGGGGCAAACATGAGCTATGCCACCCCCATGGCTTACAAAACCAATCTGCTCGTTATGAACGCCGGGAATTACCACTTCAATGACTTTCTTCGGATTGGGGTACCACTGGTCCTGATAATGTGGATTACCCTTTCCTGGTTGCTTCCGGCTATCTACGGCATAGGGATTTAAAGGGGGCGTTGTTGACAAATGTGATTTATTGGCCGTTCTACGCATCGGCTCAAAACACCATTCGCGAAAACATCTAACCTCACTGGTGCGGACGCAAAGAGCTGCGCCGCACAGTTTAACGTTCGGTGTTGAAAGCAAAGGATAATATATGTCTTTTCTGAATACAGTTATAGCGTCCACAACCCCTTTTCTTCCAATCGTTGTAACATTTATATTCTTCGGGTTATTGCTTTGGGGGGCACATCGGATTCTCATCGGGCAGCACCCAGAACTTGGCAGCGAGCGACTATTTCCGAGGCAACTTGTCATGCTGGGATTAACTTTTGCGGGTGTGATCGCTATTGCACTTGCACTTCCTGTAAGTGAGAGCAGTCGTAATCAGATTATCGCTCTTATTGGTTTGATAACTTCGGGTATTTTCGCCTTTTCATCGAGCACAATCTTTTCCAATCTAATGGCTGGAATTATGCTACGTGTAACTAAGCCATTTAGAACAGGGGACTTCATAAATATAAAAAATGAATATTTTGGACGCGTTGTAGAACGTGGATTGTTGGATACAGAAATCCAAACAGAGAATCGGGAATTGATTGCTCTCCCAAATGCATACATGGTTTCCAATCCCATATCTGTTGTGCGCAGTTCAGGCGCCATCGTCTCAACTACGTTATCCTTAGGCTATGATATTCATCATTCAACGGTCGAACCCTTGTTGCTTGAAGCCGCTAAAGCATGTGGTCTAGAAGAGCCGTTTGCCCATATTCTGGAACTTGGGAATTATTCGATCACTTACAAAATTAACGGTTTGTTAATAGATAGTAAAGGTCTTCTGACTTCCCGGTCCAATCTTTGCCGTTGCGTTTTAGACGTGTTGCATAAAAACAATATCGAAATCATGTCACCGTCTTTTATGAATCAGCGTCGCTTGCCGGATGATTTAAAGATTATTCCTGTTATGACTGAAAAAAAAGCCCCAGAGATTGTCTCCGTAGCCGAAGAAGTAGTATTTGACAAGGCTGAAAGGGCAGAACAGGTTGAAAAAGAGAAACAGCTGCTGCTTGATAAAATCCAAGAGTGCCAGAGTCAACTTGTGGGGGCATCAGGAACAGATAAACAACAGCTCCAAGACATTGTAATAGAATGTCGTGAGCAACTCACAGCTATTGAAAAACCAGAAGACGAATCTATTCTAGAAAAGCGTTCCACCGAACCGCTAAATTCAGCGGACCAATAGGGCCGGGCCTCAAATTAAATCGAGCATTTTAAAGAAGGTATATGAACAAGAAGCAATTTATGCTTGCAGTCTTTATGGCATTACTCACTATTTCTTTGCCAGCAGTGTTAGCATCGCTCATTGCCGAGTCACCGTATACAAACAGCGACGTTTTTAATGACATCTGCTTGTATTCGACCATGGCGGCCGCAATATCATCCCAAATTCACTCCATCGGACTGCCGGCAGAACCGGTCAGGAAGACAACCTTCGAAAAGGCAGGCGATTCCTTTGAGCTTCGGGAAACGCTGGCAGCATATGGCACAACGACGGATAGAGAGCTTGATAACACGTTTTTACGGGATCAATCGTCACCTGCCTTAAGCCGCCGTTTTTTAAGGGTACCTGGATTCAATTTATCCTTGCGGCCTGGAAACTATTCCAAAAAGCCAGCACCAACCAGCTGCAGATGATCTTGCTCGGGGACACCCAAATTCGGTCGAATGCAAATCTTCTTTTTAATTTCGGCCTTGCTGCAAACACAACCTCGCCGCAAGAAGATCAAGACAAACGGCTTGTGGAAAAGTTGATGCAGCAGCACAGAAAAACCGCCCTCAGCAGCAGCTTCAAAGACCCCGTGGAGATGATGGGCCCGGGCAGTATCCTGAGCGCCAAGCGATGGAGCCCGCTGTTGAACGACGCCCTGATGCTGGGAGGCATCATAAGCCGCCAGGATTTTCACTTTGCTCTCAACACCGACGAGCAGGCGACCTGGAGAAACCTGACGATGAAACACATCGGTGGCGCCGAATTGCATAGACGACGAGCGGTATTCGGATCGGCGGTCAACGCCGCTCCGAAACCGGCGCTATCGTCCGAGAAGGAATTGTGGCTCAAGTTCCTCCATCAGGTCCCTCGCGTATTATGGCAAAATAATGGTACCCCGCGCGTGTTCGTTCGTGAGTTGCTGGGGCTCAAGATTTTCGGTTACCAGCCGGTATTCACCCTTCACGAGATAGGGTTTATCCCAACCGGCGGGGGTGGGAAAGCACCGACCTTCGAGAACTACTTGGCTGGTCTGCGTCAGACGGGCTATTTTTGGACTCGTTTCGGTTTTTTGTTCTCATTCTATTGAGCCATGCCGATCAACCACCTGCGATTGCTCGCCTGCGGACAAGGCAAGGGATGCTTGATTTTGACCGGCTTATGGAAAGGCCCGGCGCGGAAACCCATGGGCGGTTGAAACACGCCCATCTCAAGGCGAACCCATGCAGGACTTAATGGATGGTCGGCCCGTCGTCATCCTTGCCGTTCCTGCTGTCGATGACCGTGAATTTGGCGCGCCGCCGCCTCTGGGCATGGTTGAGGTATTTCCAGCGCCAATACTTGGCGTCCAGCCAATGGGTCGGTGAGCGGAAGACAAGCCAGGCCAGACCGATGCCGCCCAGATGAAAGGCGCCATGGGGATTGGTTCGGGCCAGGAAGGTCAGGGCGGTGACGATCACGGTGCCGTAGCTGATGTATTTGGCCTTGACGGGCAGCACGAACATCAGCAGGATGGTGGCCTCGGGCGAAAGCAGTCCGAAGACGACAATCAGCGCCAGCAGGCTGGGCAGCATGCCGGCAAAGGGCAGGCCGAAGGAGGTAAGGCCGCTGAACAGCAGGCCGGCTGCTGCACCGCCCGCGGCGGCCAGGATGTAGATCTTCAGAAAATGGCGGGTGCCCAAGGCCGATTCGACGGTGCCGGCAAAGAAATAGAAGACCACGCAGTCGATCAGAAAGCCGATGGGCGCCCCGGGGTCATGAATCACCGGGTGGGTGACCAGTTGCCAGACATGGAATTGTGGGCTGTTCAACGGGCTTAGCGCCAGCCAAGCATACAGCGGACTGCCCAGCCAATGCTCGCCGATCAACTCCAGAACGTAAACCGCCGCATAGGCGATCAGCATGATTTTGCCGGTCCGGGTCAATGACGTGCCGGAACCGATGGTGGGTCGACGACCTTGAGGAAACATGATGGTTGAAGTGCTTTGGGTTGGTGTTCCGATCGGTTGATAAGAAAAATGGGTCTTGTGCCCTGGCCTGTTTGGTGCTGAATATAGCACAGATCGGGGTGCCGGCGCCAGAGCCCGCAGGCCATAAAAAGGAGGACATTGCATGACCACCGAGCCCGAACGTCGCGTTCTGGCCCTGCTGGCCAAGGAGTGGGATTTCAGCGGACCACCGGGGATCATGGAGATCAGCGATCTGGTAGCCGCCCTGCCCCTGGCGCCGAGCGAGACGCTGGAGGCCCTGAAACATCTGTTCGCCGGCGGGCTGGTCGACATGAACACGCTGAAAACCAGCACGTTTCTCACGCCGGAAGGCTATGCGGCGGCTGAGGCGCAGCGCGGCGGCAACCACCCGCCACCCGCTAAAGCGATGGAATGAACGTCCACGGTCGAATGGTGAAGCAGAAAGCCAGCGTTTGAACCACCGGTCCAGGCAGCCGCATGGACGAACACCGCCCACTGAAGCGGAGGATGAATGAGCACATTGAAAATAGCGGTGATACCGGGGGACGGCGTCGGCCGTGAAGTGATTCCCCAAGGCATGCGGGTGCTGGAGGCGGCCGGCCGCAGGCAGGGGGTCGATTTCCAATGGACCGGATTCGACTGGTCCTGCGAGACCTACCATCGCACGGGACGCATGATGCCCGAAGACGGCATCGACCGGCTGAGGCCATTCGACGCCGTCTACCTCGGCGCGGTCGGCTATCCGGGCGTTCCCGACCACATCTCTCTCTGGGGGCTGCTGATCCCGATCCGGCGGTCGTTTGACCAGTACGTCAACCTGCGCCCGGTCCGGCTGTTCGACGGGGTCCCCTGTCCGCTGGCAGGCAAGCGGCCGGGGGATATCGACTTCTACGTGGTGCGCGAGAATGTCGAGGGCGAATACTCGATGATCGGCGGCATCCAGTACGAAGGCACCGCGCACGAAGTCGTCTCCCAGATCACGATGTTCACCCGGCGCGGCATCGACCGGATTCTGGCCTACGCCTTTGAACTGGCCAACAGCCGTCCCGCCCGGCACCTGACGTCGGCCACCAAGTCCAACGGCATTTTCCACACCATGCCCTACTGGGACAGCCGGGTCAAAGCCATGGCCGGCCACTATCCCGGAGTCACCGTCGATCAGTACCACATCGACATCCTGACGGCCCATTTCGTACGCATGCCCGAGCATTTCGATGTCGTGGTCGGATCCAACCTGTTCGGCGACATCCTCTCCGACCTCGGCCCCGCCTGCACGGGCACGATCGCCATCGCCCCCTCGGCCAATATCAATCCTGAACGGACCCATCCGTCGATGTTCGAACCGGTGCACGGATCCGCCCCGGATATCGCCGGCCGCGGCATCGCCAACCCCATCGGCACCATCTGGGCCGGAGCCATGATGATGCAGCACCTGGGCTATCCCCAGGTGCACGATGCGATCCTGCAGGCGATCGAATCGGTATTGGCCGACGGCCGGTGTCTCACCCGGGACATGGGCGGTACCGCCGGCACCGCCGAGCTCGGTCGGGCGGTATGCGAGGCGCTTGCCCGGTAGTGGACCACCCGCGGCAAAACGTCTCCCGGCTGACGAAAAGGGCGCTAAACGGGTCGTTCATCAAAGGGCAGGAAGTCACTGTGGACCCCTTGTACCAAAAGGGGAAGCAGCCACACCCGCAGCCACGATGAAAACGGGCCCAGATAGAAAGCAACCTTCGGATTTCATGTTGGAACGGCTTCCTGCCGCGGCAAATGAGCGGCCAAACCTGGGGTTTGCGGTAAGGCTGGTTTCGGACGCCATGGCAACCTTCGAGCGCCGGGGCTAGGATGGCAGGCGCCATTCCGGCGATGAGATCCAGACCATCCATCTGGTGAGCTTAAATGGTGAGTTCCGTAACGTTCGATCTAGCGCGGAAGCATTGAAGGCCATCGCATATGAAACAACCGCTTCCCCAATCGCCTTCTGAAAGGGGTTGTTTCAAGGCAGCGGGGGTGCCGGCGTTGACCGGCCGGCTTTTCTTTCCAGGAGTTCATGCTTGAGCTTTTTAATGTCACTGTCAAACCCTGCGAGCGTCGCTTTCCTGGTTTTGGGGAGAAACTTGTTTTTCAGCTTTTCCTGAGCTTCTTTCAACAGCGCCATCCCACCCTCAAGATCATGGTTTTTGAACTGTTCCCTCGCTTTTTCAACGAGAGGGACGATTTCCCCGATTTTTTCCTGTTTGATCATTGCAACGATGGTTTCCGCCTCCTCAAAAGCGGTCCGGATGGCCCTCTGGGTGTATTCAATTTCATCATGGATGTGTTCTAAAGCATTCAGTGCCTCGGCCGTCTTCTGGCTCGGATAGGTCTTCTTCTTTCTGGCAAAGCGGAGGGCGGCCTTGATGGATCGGTGGGCGTTGCGGACTTTTTTTCTTACCAAGCGCCCTTTCTCAAAATAGCTGAAGATGTCTTGGATCAGAAATTCATGGTTGGTAATCAAGCCATAGGGCAAGCCGTTTTTTTTATAGCGGAAAAATGAAAACATGGACCATCTCAAATGTTGGATTGTTGATCGATCGGATATTCCGGGCTCAAGTCGATAATCGATGGTTGACCGGGCGCGTGAACCGTTTCACCCCTTGACCGAGTAAATTCGCCAATCATTTTTTAGAACCCTCCCGAAACCATTGATTTGGTCTCAATTATCTGGCAATAATAGTGCCAACGCGTTACAAGGGTTAGCATTTCTTCCTTCTCTGGTGAGGGTGACCTATTGAAACCAAACGGGTGTTACCATGCGATATGATCAAGCGGTTGTCTTGATCTGACCGGCCGCTATGCAGGACCCGCGCGATCCAGGAACATCAACAACCGCATCCATGATGAAACGCTCCAGGCGTTGCCCGGAATATGGCGTCCGCTTATCCGCTAGACCGAAACAAACGGTGACCCACCAATGATCCAGCAGGACAAACCACTTGCGTCGGCGATTGAAGCCATTGGGGACACACCGCTGGTTGAATTGTCCCGGCTCACCCAGGGGATGGATGGCCGGATAATAGCCAAGCTCGACTATCTCAACCCGGGCTTGTCGAAGAAGGACCGCATTGCCCGGCAAATCATTGAAGATGCCGAAGCCAAAGGCAGACTCAAGCCCGGCCAGACCGTCGTCGAGTTGACCAGTGGGAATACGGGTACAGGGCTGGCGATTGTCTGCGGCATCAAGGGATATCCCTTCGTGGCGGTCATGTCCAAAGGAAACTCTATGGAAAGAGCGCGCATGATGTCCGCGCTCGGCGCAGAGGTTGTCCTCGTCGACCAATTGCCGGACGCTAAACCAGGGCGGGTGTCCGGTGGGGATCTGGAACTGGTTGAAAGGGAGGCGCGGCGCATCGTCGTGCAACGCAATGCCTTTCGCGCCGATCAATTTCGCCTGCCAGGCAATTTCCGCGCACACTATTTACACACCGGTCCGGAATTGATCCGGCAATCCGGCGGGGCCTTTAATGCCTTCTGCGATTTCGTCGGCACAGGCGGCTCCTTTGCCGGATGTGCTGCCGCTTTCAAGGAACATAACCCTTCGATCCGATGTTTCGTCGTTGAGCCGGATGGTGCGGCTGCGCTCGCCAACGAATCGGTCACCTATCCGAACCACCGCATTCAGGGGGGCGGCTATGCCATGCCCAGCTTGCCGCTGCTTCGGCCTGAACACATCGACGGATTTGTCAAAGTGACGGATACGGAAGCCGTTGACATTGCCCGCCGGCTGGCGCGTGAAGAAGGGATTTTCGCCGGATTCTCATCCGGAGCCAATGTTGCGGCGGCTTTGCATTTATTACGGACAGCCTTCATGGGCAAGACAATCGCCGTTATTCTCTGTGATTCAGGTTTGAAGTATTTGAGTACGGATTTATGGGCCTGAGCCCCAGTCAAATCAAAGCGCATATGCCAAGGCAGATGTGATCAATTGAGCAGTGAGCAGACCTCCGGCAGCAGATTCCGCACGGACGTTGGAACATTGTCAAGGCCGGCTTGCCTTTGAAACCGGTTGCCGGGATGTGCATCGTGCAATGGCCTAGCATCCCAAGGAGGTTGCGCGCGTTGACGTTCGCGGGGTATGGTGCCGGCCAGCACGGCAACCCCGCCGAGAAGGCGGCCATTTGTTTTTCCAAGCTCGCAAGGCCGGTTAAAAAGATGGTCGGCGGCATCACCGGCCGGCTTGATCAGGGCGTTGGCCTTGTTCCATAAGGATCGTTCAGCAACCGTTGTCGTCACACGGACCCGCTTCCGCGTTCCTTGCAACCTGAGCCAGACAGCCAGGTGATGCTTTTTTGACATCATGTGCGGATCAACCCGAAAGGATTGAAATAATGAACATAAATCCGGCTTTTGTTTCTCCCTGCGGCTTATATTGCGGCGTCTGCGCCATTTACCTCGCGCATCGTGACCATAACCAGAAATTAAAAGAACGCTTGGTGGGCCTTTACCAGGGAGGCGTCCCCGGCAAGGGGACTCTGCCCGGCAGTGACAAGCTGTCGGCGGAAACGATTCGCTGCCAGGGCTGCCTGTCGGATGATCGGTTTATGCATTGCCGGCAGTGCGAGATACGGCGCTGCACCAGCGAGAAGGGTTATTCGGGCTGTCACCAATGCGATGATTTCCCCTGTCAGCATATTGAACATTTTCCGATGGCTGTGGGGAAAAAGGTGATTTTGCGGGCGGTTCCTTACAGACGCAAGTTCGGAACCGAAACGTGGATTCGAGATGAAGAGGCCCGCTATGTCTGTCCCGGATGCGGCAATAAGGTATTCCGGGGCGCTGCAAAATGCAATCAGTGCAAAGTGGGGTTGGATCTGGACTAGTTTCTGGGTAGCGGATGAGATGACACTAAAAACCCTTTTTCGTCTGATGAAACAGTGAAAGTTGCTGCTTTTGTTGAAGTTAGGCCGGGCATTCGGGCCGTTTTACAGACTTTGTTACGTATCCTCAGCAGCATCCAGCGGCTTCCTTGACCTATTTTCCCAAGGACCGGTTCCTTTTGACCAACTTGCGTCCCAGTATGCCCAACAGTCACATACGAACGACATCCTCAAATCATGGCTGCAACTGGGTATTCGACTCAATGAACTGGAGGAGACCAGCGCGGGATACCGATTAAAAGGTTTTTCAAAAAAGCTGGTGCTGCCACAGCACGATGATTGCGCGGCAACGGTACAGGAAATGGTGACCATCCATCATAAGATTATTGCACGGACGCCTGAGATGTTAAAAACCAACCAGCGGTGGGATTTTCATGAACATGATGGTTCATTGGTCGCCCGTTCTTCTCGCACACTGGAACCGTTTGTGCTTGAGGCGATTGATTCTTTTTTTCCGCCAACCGGTCCCCAGCGGCTGCTGGAGGTGGGTTGTGGCACCGCTGTGTATATCAAGTATGCCGCCCACATCAACCCAGGCTTAACCGCCGTCGGTTTGGAACTACAACGGGATGTGGTCGATTTGGCCAAGGAAAACATAGCCAGGTGGGGGTTGAACGAACGGGTAACCATCGAGTTTAAGGACATTAGGGATTACAGCAGCCCGACAGGTTTTGATGTGGTCAGTCTTCATAACAACATTTACTATTTTGACGTCAACGAACGAATCGACCTGTTCAGCAAGGTGAATCGCCTGCTTAATCCCAGCGGTTTGATTCTTGTGACAACCGGTTGCACGGGTGGCAGTCCGATCATCGAAATGCTGAATTTATGGAGCGTTACCACAAAAGGCTATGGTCGTCTGCCTTCCGTCGACGAAATCAAGCAACAATTGCAGGCTGCCGGTTTTGCTGAAATCAGATCAACACGGCTCATACCCGGCGATCAATACCATGCGTTTGCCGGATTCAAACCGGGCGATACATGACGATACCGATGGGTTAGAGAAACGCATGCCCGGATGAGGCCCGGTTAGGGTCCTTTTAAAGGGCCACCAGCGGAGGTAGCGATGACACACCCTGAGCCAAAGATGCGGGTCACCCCTGCCCATGCGGAAGGGTTCGGAACCCAATTTGAGGCATTATTCGGACCTTTCGAAAAGGATGTCAACGAGGTCTGCATCGCCGCTGAAGGGCCGCTGTTCGACGGCCGGGTTGAGGTGCATCCGGTACGGCCGGGCATGCGGCTGTTCGCCATGAACATGGCCGTCCGCCAGGATGTCGAACTGGCCATCGCACCGGTGAATCCGGGCATTCTTGTTTCTCTGGTTTTAGAAGGCAGTTCCGGGTACACGGTGCAGCGTTCGGCCGGCCGTCGTGAACAATGGGAGTTCCTGCCCGGCCGCAGCATCGTCGGGACCTTCCAGGCTGAGCCATCCCGCTGGAATGTCTCCACGGGGGATGCCCATCGGTTGGTGGAACTGCAACTGTCTGCGGGCAGGGCTTCGCAACTGCTCGCGGAATTTCTCAAGGCAACTCCGGGGTCTGTGCATCGCATTCTGGCAACACCTGACGGCTTTTCCCGGCATGTCCAGCAGGGCCTCACGCCGGAAATGAGAATGGTCGCCCACCAGGTGCTCACCTGCCCGCTGGAAGGCTCAGCAAAAAGGCTTTTCATGGAGAGCAAGGCCCTGGAGATCCTCTCCCTTCAGTTGCATGCGCTCTCATCCGCTCGTGGATACGAACCGCCCATAAGCAGCCCAAAGGAACGCAACCGCTTCGAGGAAGCCCGCAGGATCCTTGAGATGGAATTTGCCGATCCTCCGTCTTTGCTGACGCTTGCCCGTCGGGTGGGCTTGAACGATTTCAAGCTCAAGCGCGGCTTCCGGGAACTCTACCAGACAACGGTGTTCGGGTACGTCCGGACGCTTAGAATGGAAAAGGCGCGGGCGATGCTCGCAGCCGGTGAGATGACTGTGGGCGAGGTTGCCGCCCACACAGGCTATGCCTGCTTCGGCCATTTCTCGGCAGCGTTCCGCAGACGGTTCGGCGTCGCGCCCCGAGATTTTAAAAAGCGGCGACGGCTTTAAATCAACACCGTGGGGCAAGCGTTGAACGCCGCACCATCGCTGATTGCGTTATATGCGGATCAAGGGGTCCACAGGCGTTCGACGCGTGCAGACGCGTGGCGGTCAAGGCGGATCACGCGAGTTTCGCAGGACGGGGAGGCGCGTTAATGGGCTGTCGCCTTTGGCGTCCGCTATCTTGGCGCTGGTCTTTAAAACCGCCCTCACACCCGCTCCGCCCTGACCTCCAGGACAATTCTGCCCCACCCCCCGCATTGCACCCCGACGTCAAAGCAACCCGTCCTGTTGAATCTCAATTCATTGGGCGCCACCCCGGCCAATAGCAGTTCACCCATGGCAAAGACGGCGTTCTGGAGGGCGCTTACGGCGTAGATGCACATTTTAGCGGGGCAGCGTTCTGCAATCAGGTTGCCGGCCCCGTCAAGGTAAAACCTGTCGCCCACCCTGTGTCCGCTGTTGCAGCCATGCGCCTGCACGACTTCCGCGACGATGGTCGTGTTCTTGAACTCGGGAGCCTTGAGGATGACCTCGATGTTCCGTGGGTCGCTCTTGAAACGTTCCAATTCCTCATCGGAATAGCCAAAATGCTTCTGAACCGCACCCCATGTCTCATTGCGCATGTTTTTTTCCTCCCTGTTGTAGGTGGTCGTGTGCCCCACCCTACACCCTGGAATCGGATATTTCCGCTCCGGGACGGATTATGATTGCGGCTGGCCGGATTATCGGTTTCATCGCCTGCATCGATCCAGACCGCTTTCTAAAGCGGCCAATTATCCGCAATAAAAAATGGCTGTTCAGCGGACGGCGGCATGGTTCGAACCTGCTTCCGCTGCCTTCATGTGGACGCAATGGCAAAATAGTGCTACACACCTATCAACCCCAACCCCGTGCCGTTGATCGTGTGCTTTCAGTTCGTGCCGGGAAGCGTTCTTGGGGCTGCTTTTTTTTGGTCATAGCCGCTGCGGTTGTCAACAATGCCCCTGGAGGAGATGCCGATGAACATTGCCCAGAACGTTGAACGCGCTGCCAAGTTTTTCCCGGACAAAACCGCCATTGTCTTCGAAGGAACCCGCCAGTCCTACGCTGATTTGAATGCCCGGGTGAACCGGCTGGCCAATGCCCTTGGCGCCAACGGTGTCGGCAAGGGCGACCGCGTGGCCCTGTTCCTGCCCAATATTCCGGCATTTGCCGTCTGCTACCTCGCCGCTGTGCGCATCGGCGCCATTGCCGTGTCGGTCAACGCCATGCTCAAGGCAGAGGAGCTCAAATATGTCCTCAACGATGCCGGCGCCATGCTGCTGTTCACCACCGGAGACCTGCTGGTAAACATCGACACGCGTCACTTCCCGGATTTGCGTCATATCGTCGTTTGCGAAGGGGCAGCGGCCGGGAACCCGACGCTGGACGGCTGGATCGACAGCGGCGCATCATCTTCCGCCGGGCTCGACATGGCTCCGGACGACCCCGCCGTCCTGCTATACACCTCGGGGACCACGGGTTTCCCCAAGGGGGCGACCCTCACCCACGCCAACGTGGTGTCCAACGTGTGGACCACCGTTCACCATGCGGGCTTTACCGAAAAAGACCGCATGCTGCTCTTTCTGCCCCTGTTTCATGTGTTCGGCCAGAATTTTGTCATGAACGCCACCTTTCTGGCCTGCGGGACACTGGTCCTGCATCGCCGTTTCGTTCCCGACCAGGTCCTCCAATCCATCCGCGACGACGCCGTCACCATGTTCTTCGCGGTTCCCACCATTTATATCCACCTGCTGAACATGAACCTGGCTCCCGCGGATCTCGCCGCCATCCGCTACGAATTTTCAGCCGCGGCCACCATGCCCAGGGAAATCTCGGCCCGCTGGACCGCTCGCTTCGGACGCCCGGTGTACGAGGGTTACGGCCTGACGGAGTGCTCACCCTTTGCCTGCTACAATCATGAATTCCGGCATAAATTCGGCAGTGTGGGAACGCCGGTGGAAAATGTTGAGATCCGGATCGTTGACGACAATCACCGTGACGTGCCCCTGGGCGAATGGGGGGAAATCTGCATCCGGGGGCCCGGCGTAATGCAGGGGTATTGGAACAAACCCGAAGAGACGTCCCGT
The DNA here is from genome assembly GCA_963704985.1 of uncultured delta proteobacterium. Taxonomy (GTDB): domain Bacteria; phylum Desulfobacterota; class Desulfobacteria; order Desulfobacterales; family Desulfosarcinaceae; genus Desulfosarcina. The sequence continues at coordinate 18,234 of CAVPIL010000002.1, forward strand.
GCCCTGCGCAACGGCTGGCTGCACTCCGGGGACATCGGCACGATGGATGACGAGGGATACGTGTTCATCGTCGACCGGGTCAAGGACATGATCAATGTGGCCGGACTCAAGATCTGGCCGGCCGAAGTCGAGCAGTTTCTCTACCGGCACCCGGCCGTCAAGGAAGTTGCGGTCTATGGCATACCGCACCCGGAAAAGGGGGAAGTCGTCAAGGCCGCCATCGTCCTGAAGGAGGGCGCAACCGCCACCGCAGAGGGGATCAACGCGTTCTGCCGGGAACATATGGCGGTGTACAAAGTCCCCGCCGTGGTCGTGTTTCTGGATGAGCTAACCAAGAGCCCCACCGGAAAGATCCTCAAACGGATCCTCCGCGACAAGGGTTGAAATGAGAATCATCCCCTATGAGGACCGGTTTGCTCCGGCATTCGGGCAGCTCAACCGCGAATGGCTCGACCATTTCGGCCTGAGGGAGGCGGCCGATGACAGGCACCTGGATGCTCCCCGGGAATCCATTATCGCCCTAAAGGGGCAGATCTTTTTGGCCGTTGATGGGGATGCGGTGCTCGGCACCTGCGCCGCCATCCCCCATGGCGAAGGTGTTTTCGAAATTGCCAAACTGGCCGTTGCACCCCTGGCGCGCGGCAGCGGCACCGGGCGGCGGCTCGTTCAGGCGGCCATCGATTACGCCAAAAGTGCCGGGGCGCGCAAGGTGACCCTAGAGTCCAATCAAAAACTCGTGTCAGCGTTGAGGCTCTACGAATCCATGGGCTTTGTCCATGCGCCGCTGCCCGTGCACCCCAGTTATTTGACAGCCGATGTCTACATGGAGCTTGAACTGTGAAGCGTTCATGGCAATCCAGGGACCCAGGGACTGTTTTCCTGGATCCTTGAAGTGTTGCCTGCCTTGACGAGGAAATGAACGTGATTATTGAGATATTGGGAACGCCGTTCAACGGCCTCGGGTCATCAGCGACGATCGAGAATCCAGCCCAAGGGCTGCGACAGGCAAATTTGGTCCCCCTGTTGGCATCAACGGGGCATACGGTAACCGACCTGGGGGATTTGTCGGGTTTTCAGTTCCAGGAGATCCGTGACCCGGAGACGGGGATCAAGGACTTTGATCTATGGATGGCGCTCTCCAAGAGCCTGTCCGACCAATGCCTGGCGATGCTCAATCGGAATGCATTTCCACTGCTGCTTGGCGGGGATTGCAGCATGCTGGTGGGAATCTTTTCAGCTTATGCCCGCAGAGGAACCGATGTGGGTCTCATATTCCTGGATGGCCACGCCGATTTCCATAGCCCGGAGTCCTCACCCAGTGGTGACCCGGCCGATATGGAACTGGCCGTATTGACCGGCCGTGGCCCCCATAAGATCACTCGCCTGGCGGGCAAATACCCGTTGTTGAAAGAATCGGATGTCGTGGTCTACGGCATAAGGGCCTGGGATCAGATCGCAGCGTCGACGATCCGGGTTTATGACCGGGACCGAATGGCCCAAAGGGGCATCAGCGCGGTGGTGGAAGAAGGGCTGGCAAGCATCACGCGGCGAGGGCTGCCGGTATGGCTCCATTTCGATGTTGATGCGATCGACCCGACGCTCATGCCCGTCATGTTTCCCGAGCCTGGCGGCCTGACCATCGCAGAGACCCAGGAATTTCTCAAGCGGGTGTGGGCCACCGGGCGAATAACAGGCATGAGCGTCGCGTGTTATCATCCGACACTGGACGCAGACGGCAGCGCCGGGACGCACTTGGTCAAGCTCATCGTTGACGTTCTCTCAAGTCACGTTCACACAAAATGATGCGCAACAGTCATCGATTGATGGACCCTTAAAAAGTCGAAACGTCCTCTTTGTTGTCATCCCCGCGGGGATCCATAAGTTTCAAATAGTCATAGACTCCCGCCTTCGCGGGAGTGACCCTGTTGGCGACTTTTTACTGGACCATCGCCGATTGCATGAGGAGACGATATGAACCGATGCCTGATGGTGGTTGACCTGCAGAACGATTATTTTCCCGGCGGCAAGATGGCGCTTGTCGGCATCGAGCGAGCCGCGGCAAATGCCCGTCTTCTCATGGACGAATGCCGAAAAACAGGACAGACCGTCATCCATATCCAGCACATCGCCATTCGTCAAGGAGCAACCTTTTTCCTGCCGGGGACCAATGGGGCTAACATACATACAACGGTAGCACCCCAAACGGACGAAATCATAGTTGTCAAAAACTTTCCCAACAGCTTTCGCGCCACGGCGCTGTTGGACATCCTGGAAAAGCGCACCATCAGCGATATCGTCATCTGCGGTGCAATGAGCCACATGTGCATCGATGCAACCGTTCGGGCTGCATTCGATTGTGGCTTCACCTGTACGGTTGCCGAAGATGCCTGCGCCACAAGCGATTTGACCTTCGATGATACCCTCATCAAGGCCGCGGTGGTGCACGCATCCTTCATGGCCGCGTTATCCGGTGTGTATGCAAAGGTTCTCTCAACGAAAGCGCTCATCAAAAACATGGTTCAATAAGAAATACATCAACCCTGTCCAATCGGAAGATCTCAGCAATTGGGAGGATGAGGAATGCTGCGCACCACACTTCTCACCATCGGCGGAACCATCAACCTGGATAACAAACAGGCGCCAATCAACATTGCCGTGATCGGCGCCGGTGCCATCGGCGGCGTCACTGCGGCGTTCATGAAAAAAGCGGGATGGGATCCGGTCCTGGTGTGCAAGCACCGGGAGGTGGTCGATCGTGCAACCACCGAGGGTATTCACATCAGCGGCATCAAGGGGTACCACTGCGTGAAGGTCAGGGCGGTCAGGGAGATCAGCGACCTGCCTGATGCAATCGACATTTTCTTCCTGGCCACCAAGGCCAATGATTGTCTGCCGGCCGCCGAATCACTGAAGCCCCGTTTGAAAAACGATGCGCTTCTGGTTTCCCTGCAGAACGGCATCGCCGAAGAGGCCCTGGCCCAGGTGGTCGGCCGCGAGAGAATAATCGGCTGCGTGGTGGGCTGGGGGGCCACCCACGTCGCAGCAGGTTCGCTTGAAGTAACCTCTCCCGGAGAATTCATTATCGGCAACTGGGATCCAGGGGCCGACCCGCAGCGGTTGACACCCGTAAAAAGGATGCTGGATGCCGTACAACCCACGCAGATATCGACCAATATCATCGGAGAACGTTACGCCAAGCTGATCATCAACGCCTGCATCAATTCGTTGGGCGTCATCGCCGGCGTGAACCTGGGGCAACTGCTGGCGGTTGGCCGGATTCGGCGACTGTTCATCGAAATGATGCGCGAATCCATGGCCGTGGCCGAGTCCATGGGCATCCGCGTTGCGCCGGCTGCCGGCGGCAAACTGAATTACTACCGGTTCTTGGAAGGTCACGGGATGATAAAGCAGTTCAAGCGGGATCTGTTCATCCGGATCATCGGCTTCAAATACCGGCGCATCAAATCTTCCAGTCTCCAGTCGCTGGAACGGGGCCGCCCCACGGAAATCGATTATCTCAACGGCTATATCTGTGACAAGGCCCGTATCCATGGTGTGCCGGTGCCGGTCAACGATGCCGTCGTCACCATGGTTCACCAGATCCAGGACGGCACGCGCAAGATCTCCCTGACCAATCTTGACGATCCCGTATTCATTGACTATTGACCGCTGGTCAGCAATCCATAAAAAGAGGAGCGCCCATGAAGGTGATCGGCATCAATGCCAGCCCAAGAAAAGGAGCCAACACCCAGACGCTGGTCGAGGCCATCCTGGCCGGTGCCGCTGAAAAAGGTGCGGCAACCCGCCTGGTGAACTTGAGAGAATTGAACATCAACGGATGCATCGGGTGTGAAGGCTGCAAAAAGCATCCAGGCAGGTGTGTGCAAAAGGACGACCTGACCCCATTGCTTCAGACAATGGCCGCCCATGATGCCGTGGTAATGGGGACCCCGGTATACTGGTTTCATGTGACGGCACAGTTCAAGATGCTGGTGGACCGCCTCTATTCGTTTCTGGAATTCAAAGCGGATCCGCATACCGGCCAGCCGACCATCGATTCAGCCTTTCCTGCCGGAAAAAGTTTTGTTTTTGTCATTTCCCGGGGCGATCCCGAACCGCCTGCGCTTTTTCCGCAATTTTACGACCACCTCAACGAATGGCTGAATCTGATTCCGTTTTCGCTGGGGGCGAAAAAATATGACTTTCTTCACCATTACGGAGCCGACATCGACCGCCAATCGGCCAGCAATGACCGGCTGTTGCTGAAAAAAGCCCAGGCCGCCGGTGCCGGTCTGGTGGCATCGACGCAACACCCGGCAGCGCATCAAGGATGAGCGGCCCGGTCATGGCTGATGCAACTGCCGCACATGCGCATGGAGGGCCGGCCGCCTAACGCGCCAAGACATTCGGAAAACGCACAGTTATCGCGACTGCAAGCCGCGCCGACATGCACCCCGAAGGATGCAACAGGATAGGCTTACCCGACGGCATAATGTAAAAATATTCACATAAAATATAACAAAAAAGAAACAATAGGCAATTAATGTTATACACCTAAACAGATCCGGCGGGTCTTGCGGCTCGCCATATTTTTTGTTATTAAAGCCGGTTAAATGCGTGACAGCCTCGTTGTATAAAATCGCCGCACATGGTTCGATTTTTGCTTTTTCTTACAACGATTCGTTCACCCCCCCAGTGAAATACTCGGAAAGGAACTCAATGCTGCGGTTCGGTGCTGCGCCCGACAACGCCCGTGAAATGGACCTCGACCATATTTTCATTTCCAGGCTCAAGCTCCTGATCATTATGACACGAGCCTATTTGGAGGGGTATCCGTTAGGGGCGGTGCGCAAAGCGGCGCTGGTCGGCAATGCGCGCTACGTCGCCGCCGAAAGCGTTGATTTGGAACAGTTGATTCCCATGCGCAGCGAGCAGCCGGCCAAAGACGGTATGGATTTCGACCATGTATTCTACCAGCGGGTCAAACTGCTGGCCTCCATGGCAAAAACCATCGGGATGAATTACCCCATGGGTGAGCATCGCACAAAAGCCCTGCTAGACAACCTGGACATGATCTGCAATTCCCTGGGATTCACCAGCGGGGTCAAGAAGGTGGAATTTCTCAAAGTGGCCTGAGCCGGCAACCATAATGATTCTGGGCTACCACCGGGGATAGCTGACCCGGTGGTATTTTTTTGCCTGAATGGGGAGTGCTCACAACCTGCCGGTTGGCGTGACCACCGTCTCTGAATGGGTTGCAGCCCCCCTGCCGGAAATGATCCCTGAGAAAAGGACCCCGCCATTTATTTAAGCGTCTCCTTCAAAAATTCAGCAAACCGTTGCCAGGACTTCTCGTCGGCGTCCTTTCGGTAAGCATCGGAACCAAATACGGTGAAGGCATGCGGCGCACCGCCGTAGGCGATCATTTCATGGGGCACGCCCTTTTCCTCCAACGCATTGGCCAGCAGGGCAAAATGGTCCATGGTGATGTTCGTGTCTGCCGTGCCGTGCAGAATCAGCAGTTTCCCCTTGGTGTTGCCGTAATCCTGACCCTCGGGTGTACTCAACCCGCCATGGAAAGTGACAAACCCCTGCATGGCCGCCCCCGAGCGGGCCAACTCGAGCACGGCTGCACCACCAAAGCAGTAACCCATGGCCACGGCATTGTCCACATTGGCGCCCCTGGCCTTGGCAGCATCCAAGGCTCCGTAAAGCAGGCTGCGCATGCGTTGCCGGTCCTTGTAAAGTTCCCCGGTGTGCTGGCGCTTGTCCGCCATCTCGGTAGGCCTGATCCCGGCGCCGAACAGATCGGCTGCAAATACCGCGTACCCTTTTTCAGCCAGCATCTGCGCGCGCTTGACTTCATAATCGGTAAGGCCGTCCCAGTCGTGGACCAGCAGCACCAATGGCGCCTTGTCTGATGGCGTGATAAAATAGCCCTCGAAGGCCTCTCCCTTGACGTCATAGGAAACAGCCTGCCCGCCTGCATTCGCGGTGGCTGAAAAAAGCAACACAAACAGCAGTGTGGTTAATATCTTCATCAGGTACCTCCGTATTGTTTTGGTTAAACCGCAGAACATCGGCGCTGCCACGAAAAGAGGCGCATAGAAGTCGGCAGCCAGGAGCCAGAATTCAGGATTTTAGGGGCCGCCGCAGATGACGGCCGTAAGAACGACAATCGATTTCCAGTTGGCTCGTTAACCCCGCCGCAAGGGCCGGGGAGTGCGCTCGCCATCGCGGCTCGAACCTGGTCGGTTGGTCCGGGATTCATTACCCGCTTCATGCGCCTGCCGGCCGTCATGCAGCACCGGGATGGTACCTGGTAAGGTAAGGCCTGAGGTGGGCCATGTAAACAGATCCGGTTGGCGGTCGTTGCAGCCGCCGGCAGCGGTCCTCGACCGCACAGACGCAGTCGAGCCTTGCAGGGAGGTTGTGAATGGCCCGTACTAGACCGGCATCAACCGGGCAGGTAGCCCCGGGCCAGCGCGTTGAATTCAGACACCTGCGCGTGCACCCAGTCCGTTCCCCGTCCCAGTTCCCGTGCCATGAGACGCGCCGAATCCTCGGCAACCGCCATGCTGGCCGCCGCGTCTAGAATGAGGCAGCGGGTCCGGCGGGCCAGCACATCTTCCAATGTCAGGGCCATTTCATGGTGGACCGCCCAGACGATTTCCGCTTTGACATAGGGCAGGTTGTCGTGCAGCGTTTCTCCCATCGTGGGATCGGCATCGATGATGCGCCGGATGAAGACCGCGTCGGAACCATAGGCGCCCAGCGGATCTTGCGGGTCCATATTTTTCAGCCACCCGTGAATGCGCAGCTTGCGCGTCCGGCATTCGCCTTCGGGCAGCCCGGCAATCAGGGCCGCCTGGTTGACGGCATCTTCGGCCATCTTGCGGTAGGTGGTCCATTTGCCGCCGGTGATGGTCACCAGCCCCGACAAGGAGACTTCCAGGTGATGATCCCGGGAAATGGCGGCCGTCTTTTTGCCCTCCCCTGCCCCGACCAACGGCCGAATCCCGGCAAACACGCACAAGATGTCCTGCCGGGTGGGATCTTCCACCATATACTGGGCGGCATGCTTGAGAATGAAACGGATCTCTTCCTCGAGGGGAGACGGCTCAAGGCTGGCCCGATCCACCGGTGTATCGGTGGTGCCCACCAGCACCCGGTCGTGCCAGGGAACGGCAAACAGCACCCGGCCGTCCTCGGTTTGGGGAACCATGATGGCGGTATTGCCCTTTAGAAACCGCTTGTCCAGCACCAGGTGAACACCCTGGCTGTGGGTGATCAGGGGTGCGGCCGCCGGCCGGTCCATGCGCAGGATATCGTCGGTAAAAATGCCCGTGGCATTGACCACCGCTCGGGCGCGAACACGGCGTTCGCCACCGTCCAGCGCGTCCTTCAACTTCACACCGTCGATCATTTGCCCCGCATAGGTCAAACCGGTCACCTGCATATAATTGACCGGCACACCGCCGGCGTCCGCAATCGACTGGGCCAGGTTGACCGCCAGGCGGGCGTCGTCGAACTGGCCGTCGTGGTAAACCACGCCGCCGCGCAGCCGGTCAGGCTCCAGGGTCGGGATGCGTTGGAGGGTTTCCTCCTTGGACAGCCATTTGGAGGCCCCCAGGCCCAGCCGGCCGGCCAGAAGGTCGTATACCTTCAGGCCCACTCCATAAAAGGGCCCATCCCACCACTCGTAGTTGGGCACGATAAACGCCTGGTTTTGGACGAGGTGCGGCGCGTTTTGCATGAGCAGCCCCCTTTCTTGAAGGGCCTCGAGGACCAGCGAGACATTGCCCTGCTGCAGGTAGCGCACGCCGCCGTGAACCAGTTTGGTGCTGCGGCTGGAGGTCCCTTTGGCAAAATCGTGCTGCTCCACCAGCAGGGTTTTGTATCCCCTTGAGGCCGCGTCCAGGGCGCACCCCAGTCCGGTAGCCCCGCCGCCGATCACCACTATGTCCCAGTAACCGTCATACGTATCAATGGCATCAACTGACTGTTTTCGATTCATGATATCTCACTCCTGCTTGTCGGCTCACCCCAGTCGTCCAACCTCGATTTAGGGTCATCTTGCCTTGAATATCCGGTCTCAGCCCTCAATCTTCCGCCACCGGTCCCCAGATCCCCGCCTTCCTCCTCTGCCATCTCTCATTCGATCTCCGACTCAGGAGCACTCCTCATTTTTTATGGAACAGGCGCAAAGGATCTGGTCGGGATGGGAATGGTTCCGGTAGACGGTGATGCCCTTCAGGTTCATGTCCGCCGCTTCCATGAAAAGATCACGAATCTCCTCAACGGTAATGCTTTCGGGCAGGTTCACCGTCTTGGAAACGGCGTTGTCCGTATACTTCTGGAAAGCTGCCTGGATCTTCAGGTGCCAGCGGGGAGAGATATCCCAGGCGGTTTGAAAGATCTCAGGGTCAATGCGCCGGCCTTCACGCCGGTAGCGTTCGTAAATAGGATGCACATCGGTGTAGAGTTGATCAACGATCCGGCGCTGGACTTCAAAGGCAAACACCGGTTCGACACTGCTGCTCACGCCGGCAAGGATGCTGATGGTGCCTGTCGGCGCCACGGTGGTCAAGGTGGCATTGCGGCGTCGCTTGACCCCTCTGGACGGGAACACGCTCTGGTGGAAGGCCGGAAAATTTCCCCGTCGGGTGGCCAACTCGGCCGAAGCCGATTCGGCGGTTTGCTGGATGCGGGACATGATCTGTTCGGCCAGCACCACTGCCCGGTCGCTTTGATAGGGAATCCCGAGCAGGATCAGCATATCGGCAAACCCCATCACTCCCAGGCCGATCTTGCGGTTCATGCGGCTCCACTCCTCGGTCCGTGGAATGGGGTGGCGGTTCACCTCCACCACATTGTCCAGAAAGTGAACCGCCAGCCGCACGAGTGATTCCAGCCTGGCGAAATCAATGGCCCCGCCGTCGAGGATGCTCGTCAGGTTGATCGACCCCAGGGTACACGATTCGTAGGGCAGCAGCGGCTGCTCGCCGCAGGGGTTGGTGGCCTCCAGGGATCCCATTTCCGGCGTGGGATTGGCCCGGTTGATGCGGTCGATGAACAGGATGCCGGGATCGCCGGTTTCCCAGGCGCTCTCGGCCATCAGACGCAGCAGGCCGGCCGCCGACCGGCGGGCCACCGCGGCACCGGTGCGCGGGTGAATCAGCGGGTAGTCGGCATCCGCCTTCACACAGGCGATAAAGTCCTCGTCCACGGCCACGGACAGGTTGAAGTTGCACAGCAGGCCGCGGTCACGTTTGGCCGTGATGAAGGCCTCGATATCCGGATGGCTCACGTGCAGCACCCCCATGTTGGCGCCGGGCCGAACGCGGTTACGGTCGATGAGGTGGGTGGCGGCATCGAACAGCTGGATAAAGGAAACCGGCCCGCCGGTCACTCCGGATGCGGGAAAGATGGTGTCTCCGGAGGGACGCAGCCGGCTGAAGGAGAAGCCGGTGCCGCCGGCGGTGTGGTGGATCAGGGCGGCATCCTTGAGGCTCTGGAAAATGGACTCCAGGTTGTCCTCCACCGGCAGGACAAAGCAGGCGGCCAGCTGACCCAACGGCCGACCGGCGTTCATCAGGCAGGGTGAGTTGGGCAGAAAGGCGAGCGCGGTCATGGCCGCCTCGAAGCGATCCGCCGTATCCCGCACCGAGACGCCGGCGTCGAACAATTGATCCGCCTCGGCCACCACCCGGGCCACCCTCGAAAACACATCGGCCGGCCGCTCGATGATCTCCCCCCGGTAATTCCGTGCAAGGTACCGCTTTTTTAATACTTCCTCGGCCAGTGGCGAAAAATTGGGGCTGCTCATGGGTCCGCCTTTCAACTTGGGATGGCGCGCACAAGCGCGGGTTGGTTGTTGGACGTCCGCAGTGCGGCTGCCGATACGATACACCGTCTTGGCCCGAGGGACCACGTCTTCAATGCTTGAATACAACCGTCCAGCAAAAAAAGATAACCACGCTTCGACGCCGTTGCATCAGCAGCGGCATCCTAGCAGGGATTATCGTCCAAGCCATCGTGATTCCCGGCTGCCGCTGGCCGGAAACAGGGCCTGGGTCCTGCAGCACGAGCAGGTCTCGTTTGTCCCGGCCGGTTCTCAGCCTGCAGACCCCGCCGCAACGCCCGGGTAGAACACCGGATAGAGCAGGTAACCGATGTAGAGGGCGTAAATCACCAGGGCCAGGATCCCCTCCCAGCGGTCCATGATGCGCACCCGGCCGGTGAACATGAAGACAAACAGCAGGATGCTGGCCGCCATCATGACGCCCATGTCAACGTTGGCCGCCGGGTTGAAAGGCAGCGGCCGGATGACCGCGCCGACGCCCAGGATAAAAAGGACATTGAAGATATTGGAACCGACCACATTTCCCACGGCTATCTCCACCTCACCGCGCCTGGCCGCCATGGCCGAGGTGGCCAGTTCGGGCAACGAGGTGCCCACCGCCACCACCGTCAGCCCCACCACGGCCTGGGGAACGGCCAGCATATCGGCCAGGACCACGGCGCTCTCTACAATCCAGCGCCCGCCGAACAGCATGCCGCCAAAACCGATGGTCATCTTCAAGGCAATCGGCAGCGCCTTGTCGGGCGGTGCCGGACTGACTGTCGGCAGCCCCTCAACCGATGCGGCGATAGATGCCGTGTAGGCCAGGAAAACGACAAAAAAGCCCAGTAACACCAGCCCGTCCGACCGGCTGATCGTTGAATGGACCGAACCGTCGATATAGACGTCGCTGGCCAGCACCCAGAGTATCACCACCGCCAGCAGGCTGAAAGGGATCTCCTTCCATACGGTGCCCCTGGAGATGGTCAGCGGCCGAATCAGCGCCGAGATCCCCAGGATCAGAAGGATATTGGCGATGTTGCTGCCCACCACATTGCCCAGGGCGATATCGGTGTTGCCGGTGATGCCGGCCGAGATGTTGACGAACAGCTCGGGGGTGGAGGTGCCGAATGCCACCACGGTCAGACCGACGGCCAATGGAGAGATATTCATGCCCCGCGCCAGGCGCGCGGCGCCATCTACAAACAGGTCGGCGCCCTTGATCAGAACGACAAAACCGGCCAAAAGCAGCAGTGAAGGGACAAGCATGAGCGCAAACCACCATCAATCGAAGGTTTCAGGTTGTCCGGAGCCGACCCGTCGTCTCGCACCGGATGTCCATGGAGCGATGCTCAGACCGCTTTCTTGCCGGCAGATTCGGGTGGGCGGCCATCGACATGAGGCTCCCGAGGGGTTGAATCGCCGTTGGCGGCGGAGTTGACCGCCTCGGCGATCCCCCGCAGCAGTCGGCCCAGAATATCCGCGCCGGTGATGATCCTGGGCATGCGGCCCCACACCAGGATGATATCCTGGTCGATCACGTCGTCTTCCGGCGCCCGGGCATGGACCCGGAACCGGCGCAGCGCATCACCCAGGGTCTCGGTTTCCTCCAAGACGAGCGGGCGGTGGCAGAAGGCGGCGGGATCGACAGGGCCGGCTGGGATGAAGACGTTGCGCAAAAAACCGTCTGCATCCAGTACCCGCCTGGGCTGGCCGGATGGATCCGAGAGGATCACCCATTTCTTGCTGGAAGCATTCACCTGACGGGTGAACGGGTTTTCCCGATCCCCGGTAAGGTCCGGGAATACCGGTTGGCCGTCGGGGTCGAACGGCAGGCTCAGAACACTTTTCGGATCCACCGGCTCGCCTTCATGGACCACGAGAAGATCATCGATGGCCAGAAAGTTCAGCGCCCCTTCACCCTCCACATGGTCCACCTCGCCATTCTCGGCCGCCATGTGCATCCGAATCACCTCCCGAAGGTCGCGCTCACGGAAGTAGTGAATGCCTTCGGCCCCCAGCCAGCCGTCCAGGACCATGGCACAGGGCTTGGCTACCGGGTAGAGAACCACCTGGTAGAGGCGCAGCAAGCCGGCCAGTTTTGCACCGGCGCGAAGGGCATGGCGGGAAAAATAGGCCTGGGGGACCAGTTCACCGATGAACGTGATCACAAAGGTGGAAAAAACGAATGCCACCATGCCGGCCATGACCGAATTGGACAACAGGGTCAGCAGCACGTTGATGCCCACGTTACCCCACAGGATGGTGCTGAGCAACAGGTTTGAATCTTTGCGCAGGCCAAGAATCTTGAGCGCATCGGCATTGCCGGCGGTCGTCTCCACCTCCAGCCGCAGGCGGCTGACACTGAAGAGGGCCAGATTCAGCCCTGAGAACATGGCGGACTGGGAGATGCAGAAACCGATGGCCAGCCAGGTGATGGTCTGAGAAAAAGGCAAGGTGTTCATGCTTGACCCGCTTGGTTTATTTTTTATTCCTCACTTCGATGGTCACCTCCACGTCCGGCCATCGTCTGTCCAACGGTTGAACTGTCGGCGGCGCAATGATTTTACAGAAAAGCGTGGTGGTCTCTCTGATATTCTCCAGATAGATGGGGGTGGTGGTGATGCTGGAAATATGGGTCTTGCCTCCGGTGGCCGGCAGCATTGCCGCCACCTTGTCCGGTTTAATGAACACGGCGACCACTTCCAGCCGATCGGGAAGCCGCCCCACCAACTGCGGTTTGACGGCGATTTCCCGCTTGACGATTTCCGCCAGCGTCAATTCCAGGCTCGGCGGTACCACGTCCAGCAGGGTCACATTCTTGGGCAGCCGGACATTCTCTTCGGTGATCAGAAAGGACTGCCGCCCCGGCACCGCATTTGACAGATCGATTTTCACGCTAAGCTGGGTCGCACTCAACCCGTCGAGGCTGGCGCGCAAACCGGCCAGGTGAAGCCGGATCTCATTGTCCTTGTCACCGACGAGCACCAGATCGGGTGAAGTCAACGTGTATTCCACGGGAACGGTGAGCACCTTTTCCAGTACCTCCCCCTGAGACACCGTCAGCGACAACCAGAAGAGCGCCGCCACGGCAAAACTGGGCAACAGCTGCACCACTGCCGCCCACCATCGCCCGCCGCCGGGGATTTCGATGGCCGGGGCGGCCGTTGCGCTCCAATGGGTCAATATGGCCGCTTCGACCGTCGCCGGATCGCTCGCCGGCCTGATCTGGCCGCCCTGGAAGAGCGATACCGTCCCACGCTCTTCGGAAACGACTACCGTCAGCGCATCGGTCCGTTCCGCCAGCCCCATGGCCGCGTGGTGGCGGGTACCGTAGGCTTCGGTCAGCCGGTGGCTATCGGAAACGGGCAGGCGTACGCCGAACCGGGTGAGCAGACCGTTTTGAACGACCAGCGCCCCATCATGGCCGGGCGAGTTGGGGTCGAAAATGCTCATGATCAACGGCAAACTGGGCTTGGCGTCCAGCCCGAATCCGCTGGAGAGCCACTCGCCCACCGACTCCCGGCCGGGAAAGACGACGATGGCCCCCCGCTTCTGTTCGGACAGCTTGAACAGGGACTGGGAGACCAGATTGACCAGGCCGTCTTCCTTGTGCTGGATCTCCTGACGGGTGACCGAAGCGGCCCTTTCGAAAATCTTTCTCAGCTCCGGCTGAAAGATCACGATCATGGCGATAAGGGCCACATGGCTCAGGTTGGTGTAGATCCATTCGATGCCCTTGAGATCTAAAAAATTGGCGACGAAGAATACGGCCGTGGCCAGCAGGACGCCGGTGAAGATGGCCCACGTGCCCAGGCGAAGCAGGGTTCGGTATAGAAAGAACAGACCCGCCGTGATCAGCAGGATGTCCACGGCAGCCCGCCAGCTAAGCAGCTCTTTAATGATAATCACTGAATTCAACCAGACTCCTTTGGCGATATCGCCGTCTGGTCCGTAGGGCAGATCAGACAGGCTGCCATCCGCCGCCCGGATGCCCGCACTATTTCTTCTTGTCGGTGGACCGCCACCCGCCCAGGGGGGAGCAGACCGGCTTGAGAACCCGGCTCATGTCCCGGGCCTGCTCGATGACGTAGAACAATTTCGGATCCAGACACTGCACCTCGGGCAAGATCCATTTCAGATCCCGGCGCCGGCAGGCAATGTAAAGCTCGTTGACCGGCCCGCGCATGCCTTCGCCCCGAAAGATGGTGACCGGCTGGCCTTTCTGTCTCAAATGATTCGCAATTTCTGCCCCCGCATCGCGGGTGATGATCCTCAGAATCGTCGTTCCGAAGGCCAGCTTGCGTTCCACCATGATCCCCACCACGTTGCCGGTCGCGTAGCCGAAGGCGTAAAAAACAACCAGCAGGGGCTTGTCCTTGATCTGGTTGATCACCGTGCCGACAACGGTCACCCAGATGGAGATCTCAAATATTGCCAGTGTGAAGGCGATGGCGGTTCTGCCCTGGACCGTGACGATGGTCCGAATCGTGCCGATGGACACATCGCAGATCCTGGCCAGAAAGACGATAACCCCCGTCACAAGGATAGGCGCATCAAACATGACAGATCACTCTTTTCCTCACCCCTTGCGGCCACCATGGACCGGCAACGATGCCGAACCGGCGCTGGATGATGTGTTGCGCCGCAACCCAAGACCCGCATGCGTCTCGGGACGCATGCGGCCTAAAAACTGACCGCATCTGGTTTTCCTAAACCATGCTATCGGGACGATAGCAAGAACAACCGCCAATGCTGCCGCAACCAATAGGGTCCAGGGGCTTGCCGTTACCGGGATGCCGGTCATGAACACCCTATGGCGGCCCCAGCCGATAGGCGGTGATTCAAATCACCTGTCGCTAGCCCACTCAACTTAAGGCATTCTACGGCTATCGGTCAATGCCCGCGGCCATGGATCCGGGACGGCAGCCAATTGCCGGCACCGGCAAGCGGTCCCTTGGGGTCCATCGATGGTGAACCCGGCGTTTCCGACGCTTGGCGCTTAGAAGACTGCGGGCTTGGTGTCGTCTGGAACCTGCCGGTCCAAAGGGCCGTCAGGGACCAGCGTCCCGCCGGCGCTGGCGGCCGGCAGTGGCTTGCCGCCGGCGTTGAGCATCCGGTGGACCCCCCTGAAGTAGGGCAGCCAGGGATGGAGGTATTTGAAGAGGATGCGGCACAGGATGTAAATGGGAATGAAGCTGAAGGCGAATCCAACCGTCTTGCCGAACAACAGGGACAGGGGTAATGCAATCAGAAAGTCCACCTGAGAAAAATGGACCTGCATCCAGCCCAGGGCAAAGGGAACCGGCCATAGACCGCCGGCGGAATAGGCGGCCATGGTGAAAAAGTGCCTCCCCCAGGCTTCGTTGGCGGCCTTGTTGAGGGCCTGGTAGCTGACATGGTCGCCCATCTCGTGGGCCCGGATGCTGAGCGATTCCTGGTGGCGTATCTCCTGCTTGAGCGCTTCGATGTGCGCACGGTTCCAGCGGATGGCCAGGGAGAGGGTGACTTCGCCGACGACGACGCATCCCAGGGCCAGCAGGAACGAACCGATGAAGAAATTGACCACCGGATCGCCCGTCAGGAAAAACAGACGCGTCAGAAAAGGATCAATCATCCGCAATGTTGCTGATATCCATTGTTCCATGATACCCAAGGTGTTCCTTCTCCACCGACGAGGGTGAAAACCCCGCGGTTTCCCGCGGGGCGCGTTCCGGTCGGCCGGTCCCCTGCAACCCGGAACCGGCCGTTGGTTTGATCATTCATCTCTCGGCATGCCGCAAGGGCCTCAACCGATGAGACGATAGTTGAAAAAGCCTCGCAAGGTGAAATCCAGACCCACGTAAATCGCCAGTACGATGAAAAACCACTTGAGTCCCTTTTCGGGAATGTATTTTCCCGTGCGGGGACCGATCATCGATCCGATGAAAATGCCGACCAGTTCCACCCCGATCATGACCCAGTAGATCGTCACGCCCTTGATCATGAAGTTGAAGATCGACAGGATCATGCTGATCAACACCGCCAGGGCCGAGGTCCCGGCTGCCACGAACATGGGCAGACCCACCACGCTGGTCAGAAACGGCACATACAGGAAGCCGCCGCCCACGCCGATAAAAGACGAGATGGCGCTGATGAAGAAACCGCCCACAAAGGCCCAGATCGGGTTGAAGGTGAAGGTCTGCCCGAAAAAGGAGATCTCGGCATTGCTGAGACCGAACTGGGTGGTCCTGGCGCCGGACAGGGTGATGTCGCCCTTTTGCTTGATGGTCTCCTCGAAGGCCTTGGCGGCCGCTTTGGCCGCTTTTTTGCTAGACTGTCCTTTGGGGGTCATTTCATAGATCATGAAGCCGCCGATGATGAAAACGGTCAACCCGAAGTATCCCTGGTATTCGGAGAACTTGATTTTCCCCATGGTGGTGTACACCACCAGGAAGGCCGCCAGCAGGGACCCCAAACCCAGGGCCACTCCCAGGGGCACGATCAGCCGCTTCTGCTTGCCGTAATTGAAACTCGACACGGCGGCCGACAGGCCCACGAGCCACTGGTTGGATACGCGGATGCTATCGGTGACGAACTTGTTCAGTTCCGGGGCCGTGTCCTTGAATGTCTTGGCGTAAGCGCCCAGGCCGAAAACAGAGATATGGCCGACGCCGGCCAGCACGCCGCCGAATGCACCGACCGTCGAAAACACCCAGCCGACCCAGATCGCCCACATGAAGGCCACGACCAGGTTGATCTGCTTCCCGCCGGGAATCCCCAGGTAGCCGGGGGCGGCAGCGGGATCGATCTGACCCGCTCCGGTGCCCGTCGGAGCAGCAGCCACAGCCTTGCCCAGCTTGCCTGAAAGCCCCAGGTCGCTGCCCACCAGCTTGGGCTGGGCGTCGGCCGCTTTTTCCGGCGCCATGTCCTTCTGCTCGGTGGTTGATACAGCGGCCGAGCCGGTCTCCTGCGTCTGGGCCCACACCATCGATACCGGCAGAGCCGCAACCAGCAGGCCGGCAAAAAGCATGCAAACCATCCAATAGTTTCCACGTCTTATCATTTGCTATATTCCTCCAGAAATAACACCGTATGTTAAACTCATACCCGTTGATACCACCAGGTGCTACATTCAATATAACCTAGTCAGATTGCCGGCTGACCGCTTGGATCCTCCCCTTGACTTGTGCGGCATACGCGCACCGTTACGATGATCGCGGGCCGTGCCTTCCCATGGGTGGCGCGCCCGCCGCCTTACCTTCAGGCGGGCCGCTTACTATACCAACCCCCGCAATTTCACAAGCATAATCATCAAACGGCTATTAAAAAGGTGCGGGTCGTCGAATCTTCAGCCGACGGAGAAAAAAAGCCCCCGCCAAGCAAAAGCATTCGATCTGGATGGCGAATCAGAATTTCATTATTGATAATAGAGGGGTGGGCGTTCGGGCAGGTATCCATCGCTGGGCAGAGGAATCGATGCGGCAGGCTGTGGCGTAACGGCTACAGCCATCTTATTTTTCTGAACCAGGCGATCAGCAGAACGGCCAGCGCGATCAGAAAGAAGGTGACGATGAAAAACCCCCAGGGGTTTTCCGTTCCCGGAATGCCGCCCACGTTGATCCCCAGCAGACCGGTCAGCAGCCCCAACGGAAGAAAGATGGCCGCCACGATGGACAGGGTGTACATGGCCCGGTTCATCCGCTCGGCCAGCCGATTGTTCAGCTCCTCCTGGGAGATCAGCGCCCGCTCGCGGGCCGCGTCGATGTCCTCCACGTAGCGGGCCGTCCGCTCGGCGGTTTCGCGCAGCAACGTGCGGTCCGTTTCGCTCAACCAGCTGATGCGCTCGTGGGCCAGCCGGGCCAGCAGGTCACGCTGAGGGGCGATGTAGCGCCGCAGGCTGATGCTCTCGCGCCGCAGTTCGGCCAGCCGGGGGCGCAGTTCGGCTGTTTCGGCGCTCACGATGGTGTCCTCGATCGCAGCCACCCGATCCTCGATGTCGGCGACGACCCCCCCGATGCGCTCGGTGATGCGGTCCACCACGGTGACAAAAAACTCCCCGGCAGTGGTGGGTCCGCTGCCCGACCGCAGGGCCTCGTCGATGTCCTGGACCGCCATGAGGCGGTTGCGCCGCATGGTGATGATCCGCTGTTCGTTGACGAACATGCGCAGGGCCACCATGTCTTCGGGATCTGCCCCGGGGTTGCAGTTGACCCCCCGGAAAATCGCCAGCACCCCCGCCTCCGAGACCATGCTGCGCGGTCGGGTCCCGACCTCCAGCAGCGCCTCCCGGACCAGCGGGCTCAGCCCGCTTTTTTGAACCAGCCACTCCAAGACGGCGGCGTCGCCGGCATCCAGGTGAATCCACAACAATCCCTGCTCCGGCCGCCAGGCCTCGACGTCTGCCCATGTCCGGACCGCTTCCAGCGTTCCGCTGCCGAGGCGGTGGCCATATACCAGGCCGCTGGCGGCGTTCATCGCGTCCCCCTTTCGAGCAGCTCAACCTTGAGCTGGCGTTTGGCGTCGTTGGCCAGGTGCAGGGTGCGGGTGGGGAAGGCGAAGTCGATGCCCTCGGCCGAGAAGCGCCGGGTGATCTCCAGGCAGGTGCGCTGGACCCACTCCTGGAAATCCCAATAGTTGGGCGGATGATACCAGATCAGCACCATGATGTTCAGGCTCCAGTCGTTGAAGCCGTTGAAGTAGACCCGGGGCGGGAAATCCGGGTGAATGCCCTCGTGGTCGGCGACGATCTCCCGGAGGATGCCTACGGCCTTCTCGATCTTCTCGGGCGGCGTGTCGTAGGTGATGCCGATATTGGTCAACCAGCGGATGTTGGGCCGCTTGCCGATGTTCTCCAGCCCCGAATTGACCACCTTTTCATTGGGGATAGTCACCAGGGCGCCGGTGAGCAGGCGGATGCGCGTGCTGCGGAAGCCCACATCCTCCACCACGCCGTCGTAGCTGTCGATGACGATGCGCTCGCCCACCTGGAAGGGCTTGTCGAAGAGGATGGTCAGGGTGCCAAAGAAATTGGCGATGGAGTCCTTGGCGGCCAGGGCAACGGCCAGACCGCCGATACCCAGCGAGGCCAGCAGGGGGCCGATCTCGATGCCGGTGATATTCTGGAGCACGATAATGCCGGCCAGGATGATGATAAAAATCCTCAAGGTCTTGCCGAACAGGGGCACTAGGATGTCGTCGATGGTGCTCTCCGTGCTATCTGCCCATTGAGACAGGCGGGCATCCATCACATGAACGAACTGATAGACAAACCAGAAAAAGGCCAGGATGCCGCCCACCGATGCCGTTTTCTGAAATACCAGGTGAACCAGGTTGCTGCCGTCAGCCCCCTGGAAATTGCTGTACAGGGGAGACAACGCTCCGTAAATGCCGTAAACCCAAATAAACAGGCTCAAGGGCCGCATCACCGCTTTGAGAATAAGGCGCACCCAGGAGATCTCGCCGTCCACCTGGGGGATGGCTTCGGTCTTCCGCTGGATCAGCAGTCGGACCACCCGTTCAATGGTCACCACCACAAAAACAAGCAGCAGGCAGAAGAGCAGCTTGAGCCAGCTGATATCCGCATATACCTTGCTGTCGATCCAGCCGCCCAGGCGATCCGAGGCCCTGGCTCCGAATTCCTCGATCTTTTCGCCGACTTTGCTGCCCGCCTGATCGATCCTGCCGGGTTCTGGTTTCAGGTCGCGCTCGTCGACCGGCTCCTGGACTTCCACGGGGGCGCCGTCCGATGCCGGGTCCGACTGGGATTGCGCAACAGCCGGTTGGGAGACAAAACCGGCAATGATTAGCACCAGCAAAACAATTCTGAGGATCTTACTGGGAAGTTCCATCAATGTTTGCTCCTGTTGATCTTCAAGTTGCGGAAACACGACCTCGCCATCCCCATGGACCTGGCGTTCAGCTGCGCCTAGCGTCATTTTTTTCAGCCATCGAAGGGATTTTCCACGAACCGGGTTCGAATTGAATGCCTCCCTGGAATCAATTGCACGCTGAGCCATTAGGATACAGATGGCCCTGGCAGCCGTCAACCATTTAGCCCGCTTGGTTTTATTACTGACCCGCAGGAGTTTTCTGAACGCATCCGGCGCGGGGACAGGCAGAAGCGAGTCAATCCCCAACTTTTTTCAAGGCGGCCACTTCGGCCAGCAGTTCGATCTGGATCTGCTGAATTTCGGCCAGACGCTCCCATTGCCTGGACAACAGGTGGTCGACCTTTTCGTGAAGGTGGCGGATCTCGAGTTCGGCCTTTAGGTTGACCCGGTAGTCGTGCTCCGACCGCAGGCGGTCCTTGGCCTCCTGGCGGTTCTGGCTCATCATGATCACCGGCGCCTGGATGGCGGCCAGGCAGGAGAGGATCAGATTGAGCAGGATAAACGGATAGGGGTCGAAGGGCCTTGCCGCCAGGGCAATGGTGTTGATCAGGATCCAGACCAGCAGCACGGAGCCGAAAACGATGATGAATCGCCAACTGCCCCCGAATGTGGCAATCCGGTCGGCCAGGAATTCTCCCAGGGTCAGATTGCTGACAAACTCCTCGTTGAGGTTGCTGGTGAGAAATTCATGCTGTTTCAGGCTCTCCAGGACATCCCGGTCCAAGGTGGTGAGTTCGCCCTGCTCCGATGACAATAGGCTCTCCACGTAGCGGATGCGAAAACGGTTCAAATCGTCTTTGCAGATGAATCCGTCAACCAACACCTCGGGATGGTCCCTTTGGATTTCGTGGAAGACCGCTGGACGGACCAGCGCGATTGGAATCAGGGTCGAACCGGCTGCATCGTCTTTGCAAATCTGGCAACGGGGTCGTTTGGTCAAGACATCTGCGGATTCGTTGGCATTCATGACAGTTCCCATTGGATGTTCAGGTTTTCATTGGCGACACAGGAAAGCGCGCCGATCTGCCGACCCGGATCGACTTCAGGGCTCGGTCTGAGCAACAATCGTCTGGACCAGCGCCTCATAATCGCCCCCAAAATGGTGCCCGCCTTTCAATTGCATGACCTTCACCCGTCCTGTATCCAGCAGTGGGCAGAGGCTATCCGTCTCCGTCTGGCCATAAAAGCATATGATCTCCGGGCCGACCATCTTCTCCACTTCAGGATGAATCGGGTAAGTCGCTCCTCCCCCGCCGCCCATCCATGTGGAAAGATGAAACTCGAAGGCCGCCTGCCGCCCGGGAGCCAACAGAGCAATCCCCCTGACCTGATCACGAGCAGTTTTTGAAAGATGGTTGACGGCAAAAGGCATCACGTCGGCGCCCATGGAGTATCCGACGAGCAGGGCCTGGCCCTTGTTCCAGCGCTTTAGGTAGTGGCGCAATATGCGCTCCAGGTCGGCACCCAGAATCTCAGGTGTCCGCGCGGTCCAGAAATATTTCAGCGCGTTCAGCCCCACCACGCCGATGCCGGCCTCGGCCAGCCCGGCGGCGATCTCCTGATCCACACCCGCCCATCCGCCGTCGCCGGTGATCATCACCGCCAGCGCGTTGCGTAGCGTTCCGGTCGCCTGGATCTCCACCAGCGGCAGGTCGGAGAGGTCTGCATCGAAAACTGCCACCCCTGCCGCCTGTCGCCCGGACAGCTGATGGAAAGCTTCCCGGAAGTGAGGCATCCAGTTCCGGGGCACGCTGAAGCCGTGTCCCACCTTGGGGAGCATGACGATCTCCCCTTTGGCGACCTGGCTGACGAAGCGCCGGGTTCCCTCGGGATCGCAGACCTGGTCCACCTCCCCTTGCAGGGCGATCCAGGGCTCCTTGAGATGGCTGGCAGGCAGGAAATTGATCCCTTTGCCCTTGGGCCCCGGTTCCATCGCCAGCCCGCTGCCCTTACAAAAAGGTTTGGCAAGGGGCAGATCGGGGCAAAAACCAAGACTCATGGCGCCCAGGAAGGTGCCCGGCGGAGACTGGGCCAGGGTGGCGTACACCAGCGTCGCCCCCGACGAATACCCGATGAGCACCGGAAGCACGTACTGAGGAAACTCCAGCCGCTTCTGGAGGTAGTGGCTCAGGTTCTCGAAGTCGGCCGCCGGATAGCTGCAGGGTTCGCTGGAAGCCGTCAGCTGTTTGAGATAATGCACGATATCGATGCCGGCCACCAGGGCGTCCATGCCCGCCAGTTCTCTGGCCATGTCCACCACACCCTGGTTCCAGCCGCCGTCGCCGGAAACAAACAGGATCACGTTGGCCGGATGGGGCTTTTCCTGGTAAAGGGCGATGGTCCCGAAACGACCGAAGCTAAGGGTGGATTCCCCGGCCATGGCCATTTGAACACCCCCAAGGACCAGGCAGATGATTAGTGTTGCGGCAATTCTCATTCACAACGCTCCTTCCTACTTAAAGACGGTTCCTTTAATGCTCCCGGAGATCAGTTGGGCCAGGTGGGTCAGGATCGCCGGCAGGGCAAGGCCGCCGGGTGAGGCCAAAAAACGGGGTTCCCACACCGGGTCGAATTTGTCCTTGTACTGGCGCAGTCCCTGAAAATTGTAGAAGTGCTCCCCATGGCGGGACAAGAATGCCGCCAGACGGTTCCATAGGGGCGCCAGGGAGCGGTCCTCCAGGCCGGCCAGCGGGGCCATGCCCAGGTCGAACCAGCGGTAGCCCTGGTTCCGGCCCCAGCCCATGAGTTGGATGAACAAGTAGTCCATCACCCCGCGGGGAGCCGATCCGGGATCGTAGCGCATCAGGTCGATGGACAGCTCGGTCTTGTCTGTGCTTTGCCAAAGGTTGGCAAAAGCGACGATCGTGCCGGCTTTCTTCACGACTGCCATATCGAAGTGGCCCAGGTAATCAGTATTGAAATTGCCGAGGGAAAATCCCTTCTCACGCGTTTTTTTTTCGGCCAGCCAAGCATCCGAGATCCGTTTCAGATCACCCAGTCGCTCGGTGACCTGAGCGGCAGGGAGGATCTCCACGGAAAGCCCCTCTTTTTCCATTTTTCGTTGAGTGTGGCGAAGTTCCTTGCGGCTGCTTCCGTCCAGGGAAAAATCCGTCAGTGAAACACGGGCCGTTTCGCCCAGCTTGGTCAGGGAGAGCCCGAGATCCAGATAATTGGGCAGATGATCCGGTGTCACCTGGTAAAAAACCGTCCAGCCGCCGAAGCGATCCGACATCTCCCGGAATCGCCAGATCAGTTCCGGCCAGGCGCTCTCCGGCCCCACCGGGTCTCCCATGGAGATCCAGCTGCGGCCTTCGACAGCGAACATGATGAAGGCATTGTTTTCCGGGCTGAAGAGGAAAGATTTATCCCCCAGCATGGCAAGGTTGGCTACGGTGGTGGCGGCGTTTTTTACGACCTGGGTCACCGCAGCCATTTCGGCGACCGTGGCGGCAGCGGGCCGGTGTACGACAGGGCGCAGGAGCCGGGCAACGGCATACGCCAGAAGTACCGCCGCAGCGCCGGCCGAAGCCCGCAGGAACCGTGGTGCAGAGTCGCTGAAGGCAAATTGCCACCACAAACGATCACCGTACTCCACATGCTTATGGGAAAACAGTCCCAGCCACAGCACGCTGATGATCACCATGGCAATCGCCGCCATCCAGGCGGGAGTAAACCGCTGATTCAACAGCGAGGTCTTGCGGTAAAAGAAACGGTGGCTGGGTAGCAGGGCCGCCAGCAGCACCGCCAGCAGCAGCGCCTCTTCGTAATCCAGTCCCTTGAACAACGATGCCGCGATTCCCGCTGCAAGGAGAATCACCGTGATCCAATAGGCGCCGTCCAGCCTGCGCTGAAGGCCACGGGCCAGCAACAGCAGCGCCATGCCGACGCAGCTGCCCACAAAATGGGAGGCTTCCAGCAGCGACAGGGGAATCACCTGCTTGAGCCATACGAGCCGATGGTCCAATGCCGGCGTAGCCCCGGAAAAGAGAAGCACCGCGCCGGCAATGAAGGTGGTAAAGGCCAGTACCGGGGGCAGGACAGGAGAGCTCCAGCGGTGATAGTTGGCCATCATCTTTCTGGCCGACTCCCGGTGCAGAATGATTTCATTGATTCCCAGCATGGTGGCGGAAAGGACCAGCGGCAGCAGATAGTAGATCATTCGATAGACCAACAAGCTGCCCAAAAGGGCCTCGGCCGGTATTCTGCCCCCAACCAGCAGCAGGAAAACGGTTTCGAAAACCCCCAACCCGCCCGGTATCTGGCTGGCGAGCCCGGCCAACTGGGCCAGCAGATACATGCCCAGGAGAATCGGCATTGAGAGTTGCTCCGTTGGCGGCAACAGAGCAATCAGCACACCGGCAGCCAGAAACCAATCCGCGACACCCACAAACAACTGCAGGGTGCCGGTTTTCAACGACGGCAGATCGACTTGCCAGTGAAGCAGCTTGACCGGCTTTTTTACCAGCAGGCCTGCTGCCACATAGGCGGCTACCGGCAAGCCCATCATCAAACCGATGGCACGTGTAGACAGAAATGGCAAATGAAGGGTCGCTGGCAGGTTCAGCGGGTCGATAACGAACACCACGCCCCCCAGCGTGAAAAAGCCCAGCCACAGGGTGAGGGTGCAGAAAAAGACCAGCTTGGTGATCTCCAGGGCGGACAGGCCCCAGGACGCATATAGCCGATAGCGCACCGAGGCGCCGGCGAGCATGGAAAGGCCGATGTTGTTGCTGAAGGCGGCCCCGACGAATGCAGCCATGGCTATTTTCGCGTAAGCCAAGGATTGCTTCAGATAGCGCAGTGCCAGCAGATCATAGACGGTCATGATCCCGTATCCGGCGGCGGTCAACAAAAGCGCAGCGGCGATGCGGCTGGTCGGGATAGATCCGATACGATGGAGAATGTCCTTGAAGTGGTAGGCTGACAATTCACGGTGCAGAACCCAGACAGCCAGGGAAAAAAGAGCCACGCCCAGAATCGGTCCCACCCACGCCCACGCTTTCGTCTTCACGAGCCCTCCTGGCCCTTGGTGTCTGTTGCTCTGCTTGCCTCTTTGCGGCGACGCCGAACCAGATAAAACGCCCACACGACGACACCGGCAACGGCCACCAGGGCGAAAAGCATCTTCTCGTAATGGCGGATATTACCTAATAGGCCCTCCAGCGCATTGCCGAACAGATATCCGCCACCCGCCACGATAGCGGCCCAGACAATCGCACCGATGGCATTGAGAAGAACAAACCGCGACACCGGCACACGGCTTATACCGATGGCAAAGGGCATGACCGTCCGCAATCCATAAAGGAAACGAAATCCGAGAATCAGCGGAGCCTGGAAGCGGTCGATCAGGCGGTTGGCGCGTTCCAGTTTGGATTTCCATGACGGTCGCCGGTTCAGCAGGAAGTTGCTGTGGCGGCGGCCCAGGAAAAAAAATAACTGATCACCACACAGGCTGCCTGCGAATGCGGCCAGGATCACCCCGGTCAGGTCCAGGTAACCCATGTGGGCGGCAAGCCCGCCCAGCACGAGGATCGTTTCCCCCTCCAGAAAGGTGCCGATCAGAACGGCCCAGTATCCGTATGTCTGAAGGAATGCCTCCACAGTGAATCCTTTTCCTGTGAAACAGGAGTTGATATGCCTGTCAGGCGCACTCGGCGGATGGCCCTAAAGTGAACCAGGATCTGCCGTTCCTGGGCTGCTCAAACCGTCCTGTCCAGTCGGTAAAGCACCCCGACCAGAACCACTGCGCCCATGAGCATCCAGGTGGGACCGAAGACCCACAGCGCCAGGGGAATAGCCAGGTAGTAGCAGCGCATGCCGATGGTGTAGTGCAAGCTGGCATGGTTGACCACTTCCGCCACGAACTCGTGGCTGGCGATCCCCTCGTGCCGATCGGGCATTCCCAGTCCATAGCCGGCATGGTTGAAATAGCGGATGGCCAGGGTGAAATTGAAGAAGGCCAGGAAAAAATCCACCACCAAGATCATCAACTTGACCACCCACAGGGTTTCGCTGCGCGTGCCCGCGATGTTCAGGGCGTGGGTGATCTCCTGGAAGCCGGCGGGCCGTATGGCCACATTGAGGACGCCCAGGGCGATCAAAATGGCGGTGGAGGCCAAGAGGCTCGAGGCCATCACCCAGTTGCGCAGGGTTTGGACAGCCAGGATATCCCGGCGATCGCCCATGATGGTCTCAACCCACTGCCGGCGCATCAGGTTGGTCATGCCCACGGCGGTTGTCTCGGGGCTGCGGCGCACCTTGAGGTACAGGTGGAGGTGGTAGGAACCGACCACAAGGACGGAAAGGCCGGTGGTGACGGATTCAAAAAGGTTCATATAACGGCCAATTGGAGAAGAATAGGGTTCCTGGCGGGTTGCAGATCGATGCCGCCGGCTCGAAAGGATCGTAAGCCTGTCTTTACCATGTTGGGATCAATCGTTCAATCGGTTATCCATGCCCATTCGGCCTTCCCGACGGCGCGCCGAAACGCCGACGGAGGGCTCACTTCAGTCGAATCATGAAGCCGCTCGTCAACCGGACCCCGACGCCGCGCTTTCTCAGGATCGTTGGGTTTTTCAAGACCGTCCAGTTGGCCTTTACCGGAACCTCATGGCCGAGCAAGCAGGGGACATCCCGAGCGAAGGTGCGATCATGCCGGGTGAAAAGGTGAAGACAAACCTCTTCAGGGTGACAACCGTTGGGCACTTCCGGTGAAAACGGGCTTTCCCGGATGTATCGGAAAGCCCTGCTTGTGGCGGGATGGGCCTGCTGCCTGATCGAGGTGCATGCGGGTGCTCGCCTGTGACACTTCGGGCCGCCGATCATGGGGCTGGCCCGATAGAGGTCAAGTCAAGACTGGGCATGCTGCCGCTGGACTGAAAAGGGCTGGCGGGCGGGTCTTCAAGCGGTTGTGTTGGGGCGGCCGGTTTTCCCTCGGGATACGGGAGCGGTTGAAGCCGCTTGGGCAGCTGCCGAAACCGATCACCGGCGGTGGAAGTTGTGGGGCACATCGCAGCCCCGTCCCGATATTCACCCGCAAGGCCGACAACCTTACGCGCCCCGAGATGCCCTGACCTGCCTGAACGGTGTATTCCTTTTGGTTACATCGGTTGTGATCATTCAGAAAACTCTGTTTGCGCTGCCACACTTGTTTGTAGCCATCGATATGTGTCGAGAACGACACCTGCATGACGGACGGAATCGCCCAGGCCACCTTCTCGGATAGGCGGGCAGCGTGGGACAGGATCACGGATTCGGCAACCCAGGCCGTATCGCCCGGTAAAAAGGCAATCAACGGCACCAGCAGCAGGGCAACGACAAGAACTCCCTTGACGGTTCCCAATCCGGTGCCAAGGGCCCGGTTGATCCATCCCGTTCGGCTAAGGCGCAGGAGGTAGGCGGCAATGACACCGGTCACGATCATCAATAGGTACATGCCGGAGAAAACGAGAAGAAAACAGATGATGTCGCGTATCTGCATGGACCCGATCCCTCGGGGAAATACCTTCGAAAGCAGCGAATAAAACCAGTCTGCCGTAAAAAGACCGACGATGGCCCCGGCGATTGAGAAAAGTTCACTCACCGGCCCCCTGAAGAATCCCCTGATCACGCAAACCAGCCAGAAAATCAGTATCGTCGCGTCGGCCATAGTCATCCCTATTTTCCGTGTCAGCAACGCCTCAGGAGGGCAAGGTCAGTTTTTCCCTTACCCGTTTTCAATCCGGCGGATCCAGTTCATTTATTTTCAGGCAGGCATCCTGGTCGCCCAAATAACAGGCCGATGATAAGGCGCTGACTGTCCTTTCGGTCTCATGCATCCCCAAATATGCCATCGCCTTGGCAAGCAAAAGCGTGCCCCAATGCGGATATTTTCTTTCAAGATGATCCAGGTAGATAATGGCCATACGCCAATGATGATTGCTGATGTAGCGATACGCTCTGGATAGTTCCTGTGCCGGGGCGATGGTCGGCAACACGACCGGTTCCATCTCTTCTTGTAGTGAAAAATGCCTTTCTATCTCCTCAAACGCAGCATTCCTGATTTCGGCTCTGACAAAGTCGGCCAGTGAGGCGCTGCTTTTTATGGTTACACGGTACGTGCTGCCTTCTTTAACAAACGCTGCATCAACGATATCGGCCGGCAGCTCATCTGCCACCAGGCAGAGAATCTCCATTTGCCGCTCTCCGTAATCTTTCAGCACCCCGTTGTCGGCCAGCTGTTTGGCCGACAATAAAACGGCCTTGTATTTGGCGCCATAAAGGGCGAGCGCCCGGGCGGTTTCCGGCGAATCGCCCGAACCGGCACGATATGAGAAAGTCGTCACCGCCTCTATTTGCCGGCTACCGGCATCCATCCCGGACCAAGACATCCCCGGATGCCAAAAGACCAGAAGCATGACCAGAGAACAGCTGCTAAGGGTCATCTTCAATTTCATCACCAGTACCATTTTCCTTGGCCGCACCCGGTGGCGAGCAGCGCAACGGGGTGATTGTCGGGAGGCCATTCGCCCGAAAGCATCTCTTCCCGCATGCGCTTCAACCCAAGCGGGTCATGCAACGGGGACCGCTGACCAGCAGGCTGTTGGTCAGGGTCGCCTGGGCGAGTTCCACCTTGCTTCCGAACAGAACGTTGGTAACCAGCCCGTGCCCAAAGGCGCCTGAAAGAACCAGCGCATCATGGGGCAGGGTGTAAAGGTTGTGGACAAACTCGCCACCGTCGAACAGGTGGCGATGACGCACATGCCGGGCAACCGTTTTCTCCAGATCGACCTCCCGGATTCGCTGTTCATAGTACGCGATGTCCTGCTCCAGCTGGATGAACAGGTCCAGCGGAAATCCGGACCACCGGGAGATCTGAATGCCCGATTGCAGCGCATTTAACGCACTTTCCGATCCGCTGAACAACACGGCGACGCTGGTCCAGGGCTTGAACACCGCAGATGTCATCAATACAGGGAAATTCGCCGAACGGATGATGCGCCTGACTTTCGGGCCGATGGTCCCAAGACCGATTTTGGAGGACAGGTCACTGATGCTGCGCGGGCAGCACATGAACGCAAAGTGAGTGGGGATATCGGGCAGATTACTTGCCGTACGGTTTTTGGGAACCAGGATTTCCGGCTCCACCCCTGCGTCGGCCGCCAGTGAGCGAACCCGCTCCAGGGCTGTTTCCGGATCCGTCAGATAGGAGCGGTCCAGGTCGACTTGAACCGCATCATGGTCGAAATACATCATAAACCGAACGGCGTCAGGAATATAGATCACCAGTTCGATGTCCAGTGTTTTGCAAAAATAGATGGACTGCATCAAGGTTTCACGGCCCAGTGGTGTGTTCCGGTATATATGCAGCAAATTGGTCATCATCGATCTTCTCAATCCCATGTCAAGGTGCCACAGCGGGATAGTCCCACTGCCGGCAGGTGGGTGCCACAATCAAGCCCGAATTCATGCCGTTTCTGCCGGAAAACCGCGCCGGCACAGGCGTCAGCGAGTCGGCTGGATGAAGCGGTTATTCCATCAGGATTGTTTTGCCGCCACAAGTGTCTCCCGGGTTCCGCTGTGATTAAAGGCCAGGCTGTAACTGCTGCCGTTGTCATTCCAAACCTGGCGCAGCATCCACGTCTCCGTGTTCCCATTGCCGGTTGCCACCTTGAGCTGCACGCTGTAAACGCCCATATCTATTTTATCGATGGTAGCCGAGTAGGTCTTTCCGTCGAAAACCAATGTCTTCGGGTTATTAGCGAGGTTTATCTCGACAGTGCCATCACCTTGGGTGCGTTGCCAAGTCCCGCTGATCTGCGTTTCCAGCTTCCCTTTGCTGCCGCATCCGATAACCATCGAAAACGGAAGAAAAAAAACAACTATGAGAACAACTCGTTGCAGCGCCAGTGATTTTCTCATGATAAGATCCTTTAATTTTCAGTTTGGGTTTAGCGATCACGTTCTACCTTCAAGCCAGCGGGTTGACGGGTTGTCAAGGATAGCGTCGGCAAATTTTCCGCATGGTTTACGTCGACGTTTCAAGCCTGGTTAGCCGCCCAGTCACCGCTGGCAGGCGTCAATACAGGAGGGATTGTTTCTCTAGGTACAATCGGCGGGATATTCGCTTGGGGGAGCGCAAGAAATATCCGGGACAGGCGATGCCTGAAGGCAGCAGACCATAAATGGCGTTGAATTTTCCCGGAACCAAATGCATGTCCGGGTCTTCCGACTCCGCCGGAAACGTCCAAGCCCATTGGGCCATGGCTGGGTTGAGGCCGGCAGAGCCGTTTAAACAAGGGGCCTTCCGTACGGAAGGAGCCAGCTCACCATGGACCACCCCGACGACCTGATCTGGGCAACAGGTAGGTGGCGCCCATTGCATCGGGTGCGTCCCGGGCACGCGTGTCCACGCCCCCCATAAGAGCAGAACGCAGGCCCCGAAAAATAGACCCCATGGCCAGCGCCAGGCAGGAACCCGATTCCTGCTGTCTGGCAAGGGATGTCTTGGATTGATAGCGGGTTCAACCGCATTTGCGCAGATCGTCATTGGTATTTTTATAACCGCGGGCCGGTTCTCAGAAGCGATGATCGATGCAGCATGTCGTCGGTTCTCTCATGGTGCCCGTGATGGTCACCCATCAAGAGCGTGAATGTTCATCGTCCGTTCGGTTCAAATGCCCTCTATTTACGGTTGTCATCCAGCTTCGCCATTGCCCTGAGCAGCCCCAGCGGGGATTGATGAATGGACAATTTCTGAATCGCCTCCATCCGTTTCAGATTGCTTTCAAACTTCTTTTGAAGTCTGGCCTGATAGGCTTCTTTGAGCGCTTCAACCAGCTTGTCGAAATCGTAAGGCTTTTCCAGGTATTTGAATGCGCCGAGCCTGGTGCATTCCACGGCTGAATCGACGGTGGCATGTCCGGTCAGCATAATGATCTCGATAAATTTGTGATTCTGTTTGAGAATTTTGAGAACCTGCGCACCATCGGTGCCCGGCATTTGCAGGTCAACCACCGCCACATCGAACCCCCCTTTATTGGCCGCGTCGATGGCGTCATCTCCGTTGGTTGCCGTCGTCACGTCGAAGCCCTTGATGGATAAGCGGTCTGAAACCGCCTTCAGGAACTTGACTTCATCATCGACCAAAAGAATTTTAACCGTGTTGTCCGTTTCCATGACACCCTCCACCTGTGTGGGTTAAGAAAAGATGGTTATAGGACAATCCGTCCTATGCCTTCGGTAAACGTTTTCGCATGCCTTGATCGCAATCCAATTTGCCTATATCTGAATGATCGTTACCTTTCCGTCTGGCCGGACTCCTGGCCCGCTCGCCGTTGACGGATTTTCTGGTTAGCGGCCTCGATGGTCTTGCTCAGCTCTTCGATATCGACAGATTTGGATAGGAAGGCGAACGCACCCAATTCCATGCAGGTTGTTTTATCGGCTTCCGATCCTTGGCTGGTCAAAACGATGACCTCGATCGCCGGGTGGTTCGTTTTCACGCGGCGCAACACTTCGATGCCATCGATACCGGGCATTCTGAGGTCTAGAATCATAACATCGGGTTCGTCCTCCCGGGCCAATTCAAGGGCCGATTCACCATCATAGACCACCGCCGACTCCAGTTCACGCATCATCAACCGTTTGGATAGCGTCTGAACATATTTTTTCTCGTCGTCCACCAGCAGAATCTTCGAGGGTGCGTCGAAGTCCTGGCGGCGGTAAACATCAGTCTGGTAATACCCGGGCCCTACCTTGGTCTCAACCGAGATTACCCCCGGCTCCCGGCCGGTGATCGCTTTGAGCTCTTCTTCAAGGCGATTAAGCATCAACACATGCTTGTTAATGGTCAATGTGACCACCCCTTCCCGGACGTCGACCCCAACCGCATGACCTTTCTTGACCAGAGCGATTTCCACGTGGGCGGCGATATTGAAATCATCGACAGCCGTTGTGGATCGACCGGCGAGCTTGATGACTGAGGCGGTGATACTTTTTTCAATCGTTGCAGCAATTTCATCCGGCGATGTTTTGTCGGTCGGAAAAGAGATATCATAGAGGGAGGCTTTCCAGGGATCTTTGGTGCCAAAAAGCAGGTGCATCCATTCGGCACACGTCTCATCTTCGCGGTGGATGAGTTTGAGGGCCTCGGGTTGTGTGACCCGTTGCTCACTAGCGGCGACCGCCATTCGCGAATTCATATCGGCAATCAGGCAAACCCGCAGCACATGCTGGATATTGCGCGGGATCAGCTGACCGGCAAAGCCGCTGATGATCAGCGCGTCTTCGGAAAGGCATTTTGCCAAGGCCAACCGAAGGTAGGCAAACGACCGCTCCCGTTCACGGGTCAAGCGGTTGAAAACCGATTTCTTATCGGAAAACACGCGCACGATCCTGCTTTCGGGTATATTGGAAAGACGGCTGGCGTCGGCAATGATTTCCCGATCCGTAATCAGCCGATAACCGGTTCGCGCACCAATTTCCTGGAGGACCGGTTTCTCGTTGCAGTAGCTGCCGCTGAACAAGGTAATGACTGGCATGGATATCTCCTCCTTTTAGGCTTCAACGAGTCGGCACGCGGTCAACAGCGGACAGTTCGCTTCCTGGTCTTGCGCGTGAGCGGATTCATGGATGGCAATGATGCCTTTCTCCAAGGTCGGGAAAAGATGGTCTTCACCGATTTTGGCTATAAAGTGCGTGCGGCCGAACACTTCCATCACCGATTCGTTGACCCCGCTCATCGATATGTCGATTCCATTGCTTCTAACCCGATCCACCAGCAGCGACAGGGTTTCTTCACCCGATGAATCGATGTCGTTGATCCCGTTGGCAGCGATGAGGATATGATTGAGGCCCTCCTTGCTGCGTATGATTTCGGTGATCGTGTCTTCCAGATAGCTGGCATTGGCAAAAAAGAGGGGGCCATCAAATCGCACCAAGGTCACATACGGACATTCCTGCAGCCCGTGGGTCGTCACGCAGCGCAACTCCTCGTCCTCCGACCGGGACAGAAAAACCACCCGGGGGCGCATGCTCTTGTAGAGAAAGACCGCCAGGGAGAGCGCGACACCGATCATGATGCCCTTGTCCAGGTGGGGTGCAAATACCATGGTGCCGACAAACGAAATGATGGAGATGGCACCGTCATACCATTTTGCCTTCCAGGCGTGGATAAAACCGGAAACGTTCAGCAGACCGATAACCGCCATCATAATGACTGCCGCGAGCACGGATTGGGGAAGATGATAGAGCAACGGCGTAAAAAATAAAAGCACAATCACGACCGCCAGACTGGTGAAAACGCTTGATAATCCGGAAACGGCCCGGGCCTGGAGATTGACCGCCGAGCGTGAAAATGAACCTGAGGTCGGATAGCTCTTTCCGATCGCGCCGCAGATATTGCCCAATCCCTGACCGATCAGTTCCTGGTTGGGATCGAGTCGCTGTCCGGTTTTTCCGGCCATGGCCTTGGCAATGGAAATCGCTTCCATGAAACCCAACAGCGAGATAATCGCCGCGAAAGGCAACAGATGCAGCATGACCCCGATGTCGATCGGCGGGATGGTCAGCGACGGCAGGCCTTTTGGAATGGTGCCGACCACTGCGCCGCCGCCCATCATCGTAAGGTTTCCGGTGTCCAGGGGTTGGTTACCGACCTTGATGCGCCATGTGCGCCCATCGCTTTTTATACCGGCAGGGATTTTATCTTGCGGATAAAAGTCAAGGGATCCATCGGCCTGGGGAACACCGGCGAGCAGGACCGCCCTGATTTTCTCCCGGCGGTCGTGGGCTTCCGTCTGCAGGCGCGAGATCTTCAGGTTGGCCAGATCAACGTTGTGCTCGGCATCCAGGACGCCGATTTCATCATGGCTCTGCTTGGCCTCGCTGGATACTTTACCGAGTCGGGCTCGCCCTTCAGCCAGTGATGGCACCGCTGAGGATGCCGCGTTGAACTGCTCGATCAGGTTGCGGACGGCCGGGGATCCAATCGCCTCGATGCTGGCGTTTCGGTCGTGCTGGAACCCGGTTGCCCAGGAGATGGAGGTGGTGATGACCACGGCCACGAGCACATTGGGGATCCGCGGTGAGAGCCACTTGAGGCCGTACATGACGCCGAAGGCGAACATCCCCATCAGCAGGGTCGGCCAGTGGGTGTAGTGGGTGGCCGCCTTGACGACGTGGATGATGGTTTCGTAATGGTGTGGCGCGGTGTCGACGGTTACACCGAACATTTTGGACAGCTGGGAAGAAGCGATGATGATGGCGGCGGCGTTGGTAAAGCCGTTGACCACCGGGTGAGACAGAAAATTGACCACCAACCCCAGCCGCAGGATGCCCAGGGTCAGCTGAAATATGCCGACCATCAGGGCCAGCAGAATGGCATAGGCGATGTATCCGGGACTGCCTGCGGTGGCCAGCGGCGCGAGCGAGGCCGCTGTCATCAATGAGACCACCGCCACCGGCCCGGTGGCCAGCTGGCGACTCGATCCGAACAGGGCGGCAATCATCGGTGGCAGAAAAGAGGCGTAGAGTCCATAATAGGCGGGTAGTCCCGCGAGCTGGGCATATGCCATGGATTGAGGGATCAGAACCAGGGCCACGGTCAGGCCCGAAAGCGCGTCAAGCTGCAGAGATGCCTTGTCGTAGTTTTTGAACCACGCCAAAAAGGGGAATACCTTTGCCACCATGTGCCACTCCTGTCTTAGTGTTTTCCGTTGCCGAGACCCTTTCCCGGTCGCCGCCGTTTAATTTCCTGCCATCATCCAGCCGCGCCATTGCCCTGAGCAAACCCAATGGAGACCGGGACATCGATCTCCAGCCGGTGCGAACTGCGATCATAATGAATGGAAACACCGATCGATGCCGCCATGCGCATGACGCGCTCATCGGGGAATTCCTCATCGTCCTCGAGACTGAAGCCGTCAACAAGGATCCGCCAGGTCGATTCGTTTTTGGACTGAACGGATATCTCCAGTTCCGCCGACGGACCGCTGTTCCGGAACGTCTGGACCACCGCCTGATAGATGATTGCCTGCAGGATGAACGGGCAGGTCAGCGCCATGGGGACGGCTCCTTCGCCGGTGAGCAGGTTTGTTTTCCCGGCGAAGGCGAGGTAGCCGGAAAGATTGCGGACCAGGTCCAGGATGTCCATCAGATCGACGGATACGACGGGGGTATCAACGCTGTGGGCAAACCGATTCATCTGTCGGATGGTGGTGAATCCCCGCTGGATTTCCTCGATGATGCTCTCGGTGCTGCTGGCGAGCAGATCCGGGTCGATGGGTCTCCCCCCCCGGGCCATTTCCGACAAGTCGCCGAGCAGTCCGGCCGTTTCGGAAATGATGGCCATGACGTTTTTCAGCTCATGGGAAATCGAGGCGTTGACCTTTCCGAAAAAGGCCAGGCTGTCGTATCCAAACCAATCTTTTGCGTTGTCCATCCGTAGCCCTCATCTACAAATATGATTGCCCGCTGGGGGAACATCCGCCGAGCGGCCCCGTCCCAATCAACCGTCGAGTTCGGAGGCACCTGGCGGCCCTTCGGTCAGGCGGTTCAGGGTTTCGATCAGCACATCGATCTGCAATGGCTTGGGCAGGTAGTTCTCCGCCTCAAGGGCCCCCGTCGTAAAATCCATTTGGGAGCCGTGGCCGGTCAGAAAGACGACCTTCATCCGCCCATCCAACAGGCTCAGTCTCCGCTTCAGCTCGATGCCGCCGATTCCCGGCATCTTGACGTCAAGAATGGCCACATCAAAACGGTTGCCTTGTTCGACCGTATCAAGGGCTTTTTCACCGGAAAAGAACACCTCCGCCTGAATTCCCCTTAATGCCAGCCGTTTGGCAAGCATCAGCGCAAATTTTTCTTCATCGTCTACCAGCAGCACCTTCATGATTGGGTTTCCTTCTTGAGTTGGACGGGCAGGGTGATCACGAAGGTGGTTCCTTGGCCCGCCTTGCTCTGAACCGTGATGTTTCCATTAAGTTTTTGGACCAGGCCATAGGTAATCGAGAGGCCGAGACCGGTTCCCTGGCCTTCCTTTTTGGTGGTAAAAAACGGTTCGAATACTTTCTTAAGGTGATCTTCCGGGATACCGCACCCGTTGTCCTGGATGAACAGGCGCACATGCTCCGTCCCATCCATCTCGGCCCGCACGTCCAGGAAGCACCCGTCGTCGATGGCCTGAAAGGCGTTGTTCACCAGATTGAGGATGACCTGCTGCAGTTTTCCCCGATCGGTCTCGATGAGCGGAATGGTTTCCGGAATGTCAACATGAATCGTGATATTGCGGTACTCGGCCTCTTTCTTGTGAAAATTGATCACATCGACAACCATCTCCTTCAAATCGATGGGCTGCGTTTGAACGTCAAAACGGCGGGCGAAGCCCAGCAACTGCCGGGTGATGGCGCCGCAACGCGCTACCGCGTCGAGAATCGAATCGATGTGTTCCACCAGTTCGGTGTCGTCTTTGTATTGCTGCTTGATGGTGAACAGATCTTTCACGTAGCCGGCGGTTTCATTGATCAAGGCCAGCGGGTTGTTGATTTCGTGGGCCACCCCGGCGGCCAGCTGTCCGATGGAAGCCAGTTGACAGTTCTGCTCCGCAGCGACCATGGTTTCGGCCTTCTGCCGGTCTGCCTGGAATATCTTGTTGACCATCACCGTGGAGGTAAGGGTGATCACCATGGCGATAATCACGGCACTGACGCCGAAAAACCAGTTGATTTGGGATCGCAGGTCCAGCCACACTTTCATCATCCCGGCTTTTTGCTTAACCACCATGAGGATAAACGATGTAGGGGCAATCGCGGTGTCGATGAATGCATAGCCGATGAGGATCGGTTGACCGTTTCGATCGGTCGACATTACGGCTTTCGTCCGGGCGGAATAATCCGGCAGGGCAATATTCACATGATGGGATTCCCCATCGTAAAACTGCGACGGGGTCTGGAGCAGGCCATTGCGGTTGACCAGGAAGATATCCGCGTGCTCCCCGGTTTTGTATGATGAGAGGGTCTGTATCAGACGCTCGGTCTCCAGGGTCGCCCGCAGCACAAAGAGCCGGCCGTCGGGGCGCATGGATGTGACGGCCACGACGATATGGGGAACGCCGCGGTAGCCCGAAAAGGTTTCACTGACACAGGCATTGTGCTGCTGGCACTCCATGAACCAAGGTTGATTGCTGTAATCCTTGCCTTCCAGGTTGAAGGGGCCGGCATAGGTCACCTGGGTTCCGGTATCCGCGATCACGCTCAGATCGGTCAACCCGCCAAAACCCAGCTTCAAATTCCGGAGTACCTCGGAAAGGTGCCCGGGATTGGTCAACTGGTCGTAGTCCATTTCATTGACGGTGAAGGTCAAGGCGGCCAGGCGTTCCTCCAAAAAGAAAGTGACCGCCCGGCGGGCGTTCGAAGCCAGCCGCTCGGTGCGCAGGAGGGATTCGGTATTGATGGATGTTTCGATGAGCTGGTAATAGATGAGGGTCATGACGACCAGCGGCAAAAGGGCCGTCATCATCAGAATAAAAATCGTCATGCCCCAGGTCTGTCGATAATCCTGGAACGTATAATACGGATTGAAATGCTCGTCGTGGTTGCGGTGAAACCGGGGCCACATGGCCCCCGCAAGTCGGTTCAGGGATTTCATCGTGACGATCTCTCATTAATCCGGGCCATCATGGCAACCAACCGATCGATGTCCAACGGTTTGTTCATAAAGGCATGCGCCCCCCGGGCGATGCACTGCTCGCGGTCTTTATCCGTCCCGTGACCCGTCAGAATGATGACCGCGGTTTCGGGCCGACACTGCTTGATCCGTGTCAGGACCTCCGTGCCGTAAAGGTCGGGCAATTGCAGGTCGAGAAGAACCACCGGAAAAGCTTCCTCCCCGACGATGTCTATGGCCACCCGGCCGTTATAACAGACCTTGCAGGTCAGCCTTCGCAGGCTCAAACGCTTGGCCAGCATATCGGCATAGCGCTGTTCGTCATCGACAATCAATAGATCATAGTGTTTCATTTTAAAACGTTTTTTTTGTTGATTTGTTTTAAAACATAATTTATAGAGGACATATAAAATAAAAAGTTTAATATGTAAACACTTTGTTTGATATTTTACGGAAATGAAACAAAGTGTCTCGACCCTGGCGGGAGGAACAAAACATGACCGAAAAGGCAAAACGCGTCCTATTGGTCGATGACGAAGAAAAATTGCTACAATCCATTGCCCAGCGCATGAAAGGGCTGGGCTTCCTACCGTTCACGGCAACCAATGGTATGACGGCAATTGATATTGCCATGAAAAACCCCATAGACATAGCCATCGTCGATCTTCAAATGCCCGATATGAATGGTCTGGTGACGATTACCAAACTCAAGGAGATCCATCCTGACTTAAAAACCGTCCTGCTCACCGGGCATGGCAACGAAAAAGTCAAAGAGGCCACCGAATCGCTAAACGCGCTTTATTTCGAAAAAGATCAGATGGGAGCGTTCTGGGGCTTTATCAAGAAACTGAATGCCGATGGAAAAGTCGTGGTCATCCGTCCCGCGGCGGAATCGTCCCGCACACCGGTCGGCGGCGCCAACCCGCCTGTCACCTACCCCGCCAATGAGATCGAGATCCACCCCCATCGCGATCTTTTCGACACCGGCGATCGGGTCGAAAGGCGTTCAGCCGTTACGCATCGATCCGGCGACATGGACCAGTTGCGCATTGTCGGTGAAACACCGGCCATGCAGGAGTTACGCAAAAATATTGAACGTGCGGCATCACTGGACTGCAGGGTCACGCTGCGTGGAGAGCCGGGTACCGGCAAGGAACTGGCAGCCAGAGCCATCCACGCAGGGAGCATGCGCCGAAAGCATCGTTTTCTGGCCATCAATTGTGCCAACTTCGGCAACGAGCAACTCGCCGGGCAGCTGCTAGGCTACAAAAGCGGGAATCTATCCGAGGCCATCCGGACCCACGACGGTATTTTCAGCACCGACCCGGTGGGAACGCTCCTTTTCGACCAGGTTGAAGAAATGCCCCTCACGATGCAGGATCAATTGCAGAGCATCCTCGACATGGCCGACAGTCAACGATCCGGCAGTACTGCGGATACAGGCATCGATATTCGCATTCTTGTTGCCACCGATACGGACCTGGCAAAACGGGTCAAAGCGGGATCGTTTAAAAAAGCCATCTATGATCGGCTGAAACTATTCGAGCTGACCATCCCGCCGCTGCGCGAGCGCCGGGATGACATTCACCCGTTGTTGCGGTACTTCTTCGACCAATTCCGTCAGGAACTTGGAAAACCGGTCGATTCGATTTCGCCGGAGGTCGTAAATCGCCTCATTGACTACGATTTCCCCGGCAATGTCCGTGAATTGGCGCACATCGTCGAGCGGGCGGTGATCCTTGCCGACGGCAGCACCATCGAACGGAAACACCTGCCGGAAAGATTTATCGTCGATCGACAATCGGCCAGGCCGTTGGAACCCAGGCAGTTTTCAACGCTGGCGGAGCTGGAAAAGCATTACATCGTTGAAGTTCTCGAAGCCAACCACGGTAACAAATCCAAGACGTCAGAGGTCTTGGGAATCAGTCGCGCGGCATTGTGGCGCAAATTGAAACAGTTAAAAGCCGAAAAACCCGGCCGCTGAACCTACCGGCCCTATTTCCCGACCGCATGGGCCCCTGATACCCGGCAGCGGCATTGGCACCGGTGACATCCCACCCGCCTGACCATCCTTGCATCCTCCCCGTTGCCAGAGGACCGGCGCAGCCACCCGGACAAGGAGATGACCGTCATCTTTTCAAAAATTTCACCCGGCCGGACGGCGCTTTCGGGCGATGATCCGATATTGCCATATCCAGCGAAATCGGCTAAGCTTGGCCTTCGAAAAAATGGACACCAACGATCTGATCTCCCGGCTCTCCAACCACCTGCTCCGATCGCCCGCGCGCATGTCGATTCTGGGCTTCGCCCTGCTGATCGCCGTGGGCACGGTCCTGCTCATGCTGCCCGCATCCGCGGTGGGACCGCCCATGGGCGTGGTCGATGCGCTTTTCATGTCCACCTCGGCCAGCTGCGTGACCGGCCTCTCCGTCATGGACATCGGCCGGCAGCTCACCCTTTTCGGCCAGCTGATTATCCTGCTGCTGATCCAGTTGGGCGGCCTGGGAATCCTGACCGTCTCCACCCTGCTGCTGATGATGATGAAGGGGCGCCCCACCCTCTCCGGCCAGGCCCTCATCAAGGACACCTTCACCTACGGCGAGGGCAAACAGACCGTGGCCTCGGTGCTCCGGGCGATCTTTATCACCGCCTTTTGCATCGAAGCGGCCGGAGCCGTTTGCCTCTACCTGCGGACGGCGCCCGACGCGGGCTGGGGGCCGGCCGCCTACCCGGCCGTTTTCCATGCCGTCAGCGCCTTCTGCAACGCCGGTTTCGCCCTCTACCCGGACAGCTTCGTCGCCTACCGGGAGGATTGGGTGGTCAATGGCGTGGTCAGCGCGCTGATCATCATCGGCGGCATCGGCTTCGTGGTCATCGCCGATCTCAAGAGCCGGTTCATAGGTAGAAAAACGACCTTGAAGCGCCTGAGCCTGCACAGCCGCCTGGCCCTGTCCGCCAGCGCCCTGCTCATCCTTTTCGGGGCCCTGGCAATCTTGTTGATGGAGTGGAACAACACCCTCTCGCCCCTCACGATCCCGGGACGGGTGCTGGCCGCCCTGTTCCAGTCGGTCAGCGCCCGCACGGCCGGATTCAATACCCTGGACATGGGCATCATGGCCAACGAAACCCTGTTCATGTTCTGCATCCTCATGTTTATCGGCGCCTGCCCCGGCTCCTGCGGCGGCGGTGTCAAGACCACCACCGTCGCCGGCCTGGCGGTGCTGGGTTTTTCACGCTTGAGGGGATTCAGCCGCCCCCAGGTGTTTCGGCGCACCCTGACCGAGGCCAGCATGTCCAAGGCCGCCAGCGTGGTGATGATCAGCGCGCTGATCATCACCCTGGCCGTCATGGCGCTGATGATGAGCGAGCTGGGGGGACGGTCCCACAACCAGACCCGGGGGCTCTTTCTGGAGCTCTTTTTCGAAGCCGTCAGCGCCTTCGGGACCGTCGGCCTCTCCACCGGCGTCACCGGCGCGCTCTCCCCGCTGGGGCGCATAACCATTGTGGCGCTGATGTTCGTCGGCCGGCTGGGCCCCATGGTGATCGGCCTGGCCGTGAGCCGCGAGCGCATCAGCCGGGTCAACTACGCCGAAGAAAACATCATGATCGGATAAAGCCATGAAAAAACAGTTTGCCGTCATCGGGCTGGGAAATTTCGGGTATTACCTCGCCGCCGCCCTCTTCCAGAAAGGCCACGAAGTGCTGGGCATCGACATCAACCCCCGGCATGTCCAGGAGATCAGGGACCAGGTCAGCCGGGCCGTCATCGCCGACGCCACCGACCCCCAGGCCCTCAAGGAGCTGGAGTTGGAAGGCATGGACGTGGTGGTGGTGAGCATCGGATCCGTGCTCAACAGCTCCATCCTGGCCACCCTCAACGTCAAAGATATGGGGGTCAAGCGGGTCGTGGCCAAGGCGGTGAGCGAGGCCCACGGACGGATCCTGCAGAAAATCGGCGCCGATGAGATCTATTTCCCCGAAAAGGATCTGGCCCGGACCGCGGCCCGCCGCCTGGACAACCCCAACGTCCTGGACTACCTGCCCTTCATAGAGGGCTACAGCATTGTCGAACTGGCCCCCCCCAGGGAGTTCATCGGCAAGTCCCTCATCGAACTGGACCTAATCAACCGGCATGGGATTCAGGTGATCGCCGTGAAGGAGCTGGTCCCCGAAAACGTGATCATGATCCCCACGGGCCGGTTCGTCGTCAAAGACAGCGACATCCTCATTTTATTGGGGCCGGACGCAGCCCTGGCCGATCTCCAGCGATAAACCCTGTAAAAACGGAAAGTGCAGGACCCGCGGGTAAAAAAACCGGAACTGAGAGATCCTTTTTTACGGCTTGGGACCTGATGCCTGGCGGTCAGGCAAATGCTTAACATATCGTCAGGTTATCCGGCATTGCCGTGGATGACGGAATCACACGGGCCCGGCGGGGCTTGAATATAGCGGAACCATCGGTTCTCAATAACGCACGCCACGCTGAATCTATCTGTTTTTATAGAGAAATTTTTTGGCACAATTATTGTTTAATACGTTTCGCAGCGATTCAACCGACTCGACGCACGTCCCACCGGCTGAGCCATGCAGCATCAACCATGTTCGATGGATTGTATAAACCGTTAACCTGAGGGGGCTGGAAAATGAAGAAAAACAACTTTTTTAGATTGGCAATGGCACTTGTTGTGGTAGTCGGTCTGCTAATCACGACCAGCGCCATTGCAGCGGAGAAAGCCAAAGCCGAGGAGACCATTCAGGGCATGTGTGAACAGGGAGAAAAGGGTACCCCCGTGATCAAAACGGCTGATGGCCAGGTCTTTATGGTCCTGGGTCAGAACCTGACACCCATGATCGGCAAGACCGTAAAAGTCACCGGCACCCTCTCCAAGGGCAAGGCCACCCGCTCCATCATGGTCACCCGGTTCGAGGAAGTACAGCCGTAACCTATCCGGTACGCTGACCCATGGTGCGCTCGCGACCGGTGCCGACGATGAGTCACTCGGCATCGGTCGCTGTTTTTCAGGG
Organism: uncultured delta proteobacterium; assembly: GCA_963704985.1. GTDB lineage: Bacteria > Desulfobacterota > Desulfobacteria > Desulfobacterales > Desulfosarcinaceae > Desulfosarcina. The sequence goes on from CAVPIL010000002.1 coordinate 60,618, forward strand.
TCAATGCAGATTTCCATAACACCGGCGATTTCGCAGCAGCCCCCCCGGTTGTATCTCGACCCTACGCATCTCTTTTGACTACCATCACCGGCCGTTGGCATTTTCGGATCACCCGGTCTGACACGGACCCCAAAAAAATATCCCCGATGTTGGACCGTCCATGGGATCCGATGACGATGATCGACGGGCTCTCGGCCGCTTCCACGTTCAGGATCTCGCGCCATGGAAAACCGGTTTTAATACTTGTTTTCACAGCAAAACCGACGGACTCAAGATCTTTGCTCATCTCGGCCAGGGTCTCCCTGGCAATCTCTTCTGCCTTTTCCCGCCACGCATCGATGTCGCCGGTTTGCATGGCATGCCGCATCAACCCGTCGATGATGCGCTGGTTAATGACGTGCAGGATCACCACTTCCTGTCCCCCCGCCTCCCTGAGCTGTTTGATATAATCCAGCGCTTTTTGCGCCACCTCTGAAAAATCGGTCGGGTAGAGGATCTTTTTGAACATGCGTGGACTCCTTTCCTGGGGTGGGTTGATAGTCTGTCGGTTGCCATCGCAATGGCCATGCGGGTTAACCCAAGCGCCTCCAGAATGAACGGTTCCCGCGGCCGCAATCAATCACGGGATTTCACGGGTTTCCCTTGCGTGAAGCCTTCAGCAACGCGGCCTGGAAAATGACGCCGGTCGCCATCAGAGCCAAAAAAAGGGCCGGCGCAGAAGAAAACCGTGATCCAACTGCCTCGGCGATGAAGCTGGCGCCGGCCGCCGATGAAAGAATGATCAGGGCCCAGTCGAAGAGCAGGACCAGGGCCGCCATCCCGACCACACCGCCGATCAGGGCGATCGGTAGGCCAACGGTATGCCCCAGGGTCGACATCAGATGAATGGCAATGATGCCACCGGCCGCAAATCCCCCGATAGCTATGGCAAAATTTTGCAAAAACAGGGCCAGTATCGCGCCGATGATCCCGCACATCAGCCCAGCCGCCCAGAACATCCAAAAGGGCTGGGGACCGAAAACCAATGGCGCCGCCTGGAGGCCGGCCGCAAAACCCACCACGCCTACAAACAGCCAGAACAGTTTCCAGCCCAGCACCAGCAGCGCCACCCCCGCAACAGCCAGCCCAAGGTTCAATGATTTCTTCTCCGGCGAATTAAGGGTGAACCAATGACGGCAGCCATGTCGTTCAGGGGGCTGCTGTCCGTGAGCCGATTAATGCTTCTGTATCCCTGGAGTGATCTCGGGCCACCAGCATATAGATGGACGGCACCACGAACAGGGTGAACAGGGTCCCGATGGCCATGCCGCCCACCAGCACCAGGCCGATCGAGTTTCTGGCCTGGGCGCCGGCACCGGTCACCAGGGTCAGGGGAAAATGGCCGGCAATGGTGGCGCCGGTGGTCATCAGGATCGGCCGCAGGCGGGTCATGGCGGCGGTGCGCACGGCCTCCCGCTTGGCACGCCCCTGCCGCTGCAGTCCGTTGGCGAACTCAACGATAAGAATGCCGTTTTTGGACACCAATCCCACCAGGGTAACCAGTCCCACCTGGCTGTAGATGTTCAAGGTGGTGGTCCAGCCCTGGGTCCAGAAGGGCACGTTGGGATCGGGCATTTTCAGGAAAGTGAAGACCAGGGCGCCGAACATGGCCAGGGGCACCGAGCCGGCCAGGATCACGAAGGGATCGCGGAAACTGTTGAACTGGGCCGCCAGCACGAGGAAAATCAGCACGACCGCCAGCCCGAAGGCCTGGATGAAGGTATTGCCTTCGGTGCGCAGCTGGCGCGACTCGCCCGTGTAGTCCAGGACGTAGCCTTTGGGCAGGATCCGATTGGCTTCATCCTCGAGAAACCGCAGGGCTTCGTCAAGGGGCCGGATGGCCACGCCGCTGATGGTAACTGCGTTGAGTTGCTGGAACCGGTTCAGGGATCGCGGCACGGTCGAATTGCGCAGGGTGGCGATGGTGCTCAGGGGCACCAGCTGGTTGTCCGGACCGGTCACATAGATGCTGCGCAGCTGGTCCGGGTTCAGACGGTCCGTGCGGCTGATCTGCGGCACCACCTTGTAGCTGCGCCCGGCGATGCTGAAGCGGTTGACGTAGCTGCCGCCGACCATGGATCCGATGTCGCTGCCCACCTGCTGGAGATCCAGGCCCAGGTCGGCCACCTTTTCACGGTCGATCATAATTTCAGACTGGGGCTGGTCGATCTTGACGTCGATGATGGGCGGGAAGGCAAACATGCCGCTTTGCATGGCCTTGAGCTGAAGCCGCTGGGCCAGTTCAAGCATCTCGGCCGGCTCCGCCGTGGAGGCCAGCACGAACTCCACCGGGAAATCGCCGCCGCCGGGCAGCGCCGGCGGGGTAACCGCGAAGACCCGAATGGCCGGGATGAGGCCCAGTTTTTGCTGCACCTGGGGCAACAATTCAAAAACGGTGCTCCCGCGCTCGTCCCAGGGCTTGACCACCATGCCGGCAAACCCCGCATTGGGCGTGGTCACCTGAAAGGTAAATTCCGTTTCCGGCAGGCTCATGTAGGCGTCGTTGACCGCCGCCGCATAGCGGCTGTTCAGGTCGAGGGTCGAGTTGGCCGCCGCATCGATGATGCCGAAAATGACCCCCTGGTCCTCGGACGGGGCCAACTCCTTGGGCGACATGATGAACATGGGAATGGTCAGCAGGCTGACCACGATCCAGACCCCGTAAACCGCCGGCCGGGCATCGAGCGTTCCATCCAGCAAGCGGCCGTAAAAGGCGGTGAAGCGTTTGAAATCCCTTGCTATCTTTCCGGCAAACCCACGTTCGGACATTCCCGGGACCAGCAATTTGGACGACATCATAGGCGACAGGGTCAGGGCCACGATACCGGAAATAATCACCGCGCCGGCCAGGGTGAAGGCAAATTCCCGGAACAGCGAACCGGTTAGCCCGCCCTGCAGGCCGATGGGCGCATAGACCGCCGCCAGGGTAACCGTCATGGCGATCAAGGGCCCCACCAACTCGCGGGCGCCCAGTAGGGCCGCATCGATGGGTGATTTGCCCTCGCTCAGGTGCCGGTCCACGTTTTCCACCACCACGATGGCATCGTCCACCACCAGCCCCACCGATAGCACGATGGCCAGCAGGGTGAGCAGGTTGATGGAAAAGCCCAGCACCTGCATCAAAAAGACCGCGCCGATCAGGGATAGCGGGATGGCCACCACCGGCACCAGCACCGAGCGCAGGGAGCCCAGAAACATGAAGATGATGAATACTACGATCAACAGGGTTTCGGACAGGGTCTTGACCACCTCACGGATGGCATTGCTGATATAGTTGGTGGCGTCGTAGGCCACCCGTGCATCCAGACCCTCGGGAAGCTGCCTGCGGATGGCATCCATTTCTTTGCTCACCCGGCCGATCACCTCCACCGAGTTGGCGTTGGGCAGGGGCCAGATGCCCATGAAGACGGCCGTCTGGCCGGAAAAGCGCACCTCCGTGTCGTAGTCCTCGGCTCCCAGCACCACGTCGCCGATGTCTTCGAGGCGAATGATGGCGCCGTCCTGCTGCCGCACCACCAGGCGCTTGAACTCCTCCACCGAACGCAGGTCCGTGTTGGCCGTCAGGTTGACCTGGATCAGCGCGCCTTTGGTGCGTCCCACGGCTGACAGGAAGTTGTTGGCCGCCAGGGCTTGACGCACCTGGGCCGGACTGATGTTAAAGGCAGCCATGCGTTCGGGTTTGAGCCAGATGCGCATGGCAAACGTCCGGGCGCCGAGGATATCGGCCCGCTGCACCCCTTCTAGGGCGGAGAGCCGCGGTTGCACGATGCGCACGAGGTAGTCGGTAATCTCATTTTGTTGAAGGATGTCCGAAGTGAAGCTCAGGTAGGCCGAGGCAAACTGGCTATCCGCCGACTCCACGTTGATCGTGGGTACCTCGGCCTCCGGGGGCAGGTCGTTGCGCACCTGATCCACCTTGGAGCTGATCTCCGACAGGGCTTTGATGGGATCGTAGTTGAGCTTCAGTCGCGCACTGATCGTGGAGAGCCCCAGCGTGCTCTGGGACTTGATATAGTCGATGCCGTCGGCCGCGGCAATGGCCCGCTCCAGCGGGACGGTGACGAAGCCGCGCACCAGGTCGGCGCTGGCGCCCACATAAACCGTGGTCACCGTGACCACGGCGTTGTCGCTGCGCGGATACTGGCGCACGTTGAGGGAGCGCACGGCCTGCAGACCGGCGATGATGATCACCAGGTTGACCACCAGGGCGAGAACGGGCCGGCGGATGAATGGATCGGTGAGTTTCATAAAACGGTTTTGAGTTTGCTTGGTTTTATTGATTGGTTGGCTGAACTGGTTGGGATCGTTGAATGGGTTTGCTGTCCGCCCGCTTAATCGCTCAACAGCCAACCGAACCCATCAGACCGACCAACCGATCAACCCTCTTCCGGGTGCGGCGCCAGTTTGAAGTCCGGGGCCAGGGTGTTGTCCACCACCACGGCTTGGCCGTTGCGCAGCTTGAATGCGCCGGTGCTCACCACGGTCTCGCCTTCCTTGAGGCCGGAGAGAACGGCGATATAATCGCCGCGTTTTTCACCCAGGCGAAGGAACTGCTGGCGAGCGACACTGCCCGATGTCACACCGGTGCCCGTATCTGTGCCTGGTTCTTCCACGATGAACACCGAATCGCTGTAAGGCGCGTAGAGCACGGCGGTGGCCGGAATGGTCAGCACCGTCTGGGTTTCGGGCAGCATCACGGCCACATTGACGAACATGCCCGGACGCAGGAGCTCGCGGGTGTTGGCCACGGTGGCCTGCACCCGGACGTTACGCGTGGCGCTGTCCACTTGGGGGTTAATGGCGGTGATGCCGCCCTCGATAACCTCGCCGGGCAGCGCGTCGCTGGTAAGCCTAACCACCAGGCCCCGCCGGATTTTGGCCAGTTCCTGCTGGGGCAGCTGGAAGTTGATAAAAACCGGATCCATGGACTGCAGGGAAACGATGGGTTCTCCGTCGTTGAGGGTCTGGCCCAGGTTGACCAGACGCAGTCCCAGACGGCCCGCAAAAGGAGCCCGAATCGTCTTTTTGGCGATGGTGGCGCGGATGGCGTCCACCTGGGCCGCCGCCTGTTTGAACTCGGCCTCGACACTGTCGTAGGTGGATCGGGTGATCACGTTTTCGGGCAATAATTCCCTGGCCCGTTCAAAGTTGAGCCGGGTCAGTTCCATGGAGGCTTCCGCCGAACGGAGCTGGGCGGTCTCGGAGGTCAGGTCCTGCTGAACCAGCAGATCCCCGGCGTTCACCGCCCGGCCGGGCTCAAAGTCGATCTTGACCACCTTGCCGCTGAGCTCGGCGGTGACCATGACCCCCTGCACCGCCTCGAGGGAACCCACTGCGGTCAGCACCGAGGGCCAGGTGGCCGACGCAACCGCCGCCGTGGTCACGGTTTCGGGCGGTGGTACGTATTGCTTGCCCTGGGCGATCATGCGGTTGATCTGCAGCCCTTTGACGCCCCCGAGCACACCGATCAGGACGATTATTCCGACAATCGAAAAAATGACGGTCTTTTTCATGTGAGTCCGATTCCACGCATCATGCCGTTTGCCGCAGAAGGCCATGTAAGGCTCCGGGGGCAATGGCGTTAATCAAGCAACGATCCGAACGCCAAATATTGTTACGGTGGCGGCCAAAGTCAATGCATGGCCAGGATGGCGGCGCAAAGATACCCATAGGGATGCCAACAGACCCAATGGACGGCCCGCAGATACCTCCCGGATGGGCCGCTTGGCCGGTTTTTCTTTTCTTTATGCCAAAAAATAGATACCATGTCGGCCATTCTGCTGACTGCAGGATCGAAGCCCCCGGCGGACGGCGGACAACATACCCGGCGGCGGCAACCGGTGACCCTTTCCCGCCGGAAGACTGGCCAAGTAGGGGGAACGATGCAATCTGAGGTGGTGTCAACCAAACGATGTTTCATCCGCATGCTCAGCATTGCCGGATGGTTGCTGATGACTGCGGTCACACCCGGCTACGGCCAGGAACAGGATCGGCTGGCGTCCATGATCGCCCAGTTTAAAACCGACCCCCGGGGGCCCTATGCCGCCATCCGCTGGTTCTGTCCGGACGGAACCGTCCTGCCGGCCGATATCCGCTGCAGCACCCCGGGCGGTGTCCAGCATGCGCTTCCCAAACCGGCGGTCCTTCGCCTGGCCGAGGATGAGGGGCTCTATTGGGGTCAGATACTTGCCGGAACGCCGGCAGGCGATTTTCTGGATGCCGACAGGCACTTCAGCCGGCTCAAACAATACCAGCTGGAAGGCTATCTCCAGCGGGTGGATGACGGCTGGATCCTTCGCCGCGCACGCTACTACCGCGGCGCCGTCCAGTTCGAAGACGAGTCCGCCTGGGGCGTTGGTTTTTTCAAAACCATCCTGGCTGACGACCGTCTGGTGGACGGCCAATTCTTCCTGCTGCGACAGGCCGCCAAAGATATCCCCCATTTTGCGGATGACAGCCGCTGGCAGTTTATCCGCGACGGTTCCCAGGCCATCGCGGAGACCTTGCCGGCGTTCATGCCCCTCAGAATCAAGCTGCATGGCCAGCCTGAGCCGTCCGATGTGCAGCGCCTGCAGGCCTTTCTGGCCGACCGTAAAAGCATCGACGCCGCGGTGCGCGCCGACATCGAAGCGCTGACCCGGGCCCTTGAGGAGGCCTATCGCTCCGATGACGATGCCAGATTTCAGGCAATTGCCCGACGGCTGCCCAAGAATACCCCCAGCCTGAAACAGCTCTCCGATATCCTTCAGGAAAAAAACCGTGGCGGTAGCGACGGGGAGATCGACCCGCGCGTGGATCGGTGGGCGCGCCTGGCCGAACTCCTGACCCAGATCCGCCGTGACGTCCGCCAAATTTCCAAACCCGCCCACAGGCTGGCCCTGGTGGACCTGTCCCATGCCGTTGAAGAGGTTCTGTTTATGGCAACCACCCCGTGGCGACCCGCCACCGTGGGCGAACTGCTCCACAAAATCGCCATCCTCGCCCAGGGATGCGCGGGTGCCGGTTATTTGGAATTGTGGGAATGGCAACAGGTTGCGCCGCTGTTGGCCGGGATCGAGGCAGCCTCAACGGTGGACCTGAACGCCCTGAACGCCATCGCGGACACATCGCGGCGCATCGCCGAGTGGGGCGCCGCCATGGTGCGTGCCCACTATGGAACCACGGTGACGCGTTATCAGTCCTTCGAGCCCTTGGCTGCGGGATTTATCGATGATCGCGTGCGAGCGTCTCTGCTGCTGCCTCTCGGGGATGCGGCGTCGCAGCTTCAGGCGGCGACCGCCGCCTTCGGCACGACCGCTTCCCGGGTCATGGACCTGACCGAGACGGATCGGGTTCGGGGGCTGAACCCGGGGTACGCCCTGGGAACACTCACGGTGCTCGACCGGGTCGATGCCCATACGGTTCTATCTGAAAAAAATATCTATGTCATGCCCCACGCCCCGCCGGATCTTAAGCCGGTGGCGGGCATCGCCACCGTCAGCGAAGGCAATCTGGTCTCACACGTTCAGCTGCTGTCGCGCAACCTGGGCATTCCCAACGCGATCCTCTCCGAGGCGGATCTGAACGCACTGAGGGCCTATTCCGGGCAAACGGTTTTCTATGCCGTTTCACCGGGCGGCACGGTGGTCATGAAACCGGCCGCGGCAATGACCAGTGAGGAGCACGCCCTGGTGGAGACTCGCCGTCGCAGCGAAGAACGGGTGCCGGTTCCATTGGACAGGATCGATTTGCAGCCGCTCGCGCCCATCTCCCTGTCGCAGCTCAAGGCATCGGACTCTGGACGATGGTGCGGCCCCAAGGCGGCCAACCTGGGGCAGCTGAAACACGATTTTCCCGAACAGGTGGTGGACGGCTTCGTCATCCCCTTCGGTGCCTTCCGGCAGCACATGGACCAGGCCATGCCCGGCACCGGCCTTTCCTACTGGCAGTTCCTCCAGCACACCTTTAACGCGGGAGAAGACAGCCTTGCAGAACCCGGTGACCGGGAAACCCGGATTATCGAGCGCCTCTCCCAACTGCGGCAGGCCATCGCCCGGATGGCATTTCTGCCGGCTTTCGAAACGGGGGTCAGGGATAGTTTTCGCTCCCTTTTGGGAACGGAGATCGGTGCGTTGCCGGTTTTTGTGCGCAGCGATACCAACATGGAGGACCTTAAAGATTTTACCGGGGCCGGGTTGAACCTGACGGTGTTCAACGTCAGGGATGAAGCCTTGATCTTTCAGGCCATCCGCGATGTGTGGGCCTCGGCCTACACCGAGCGCAGCTACCGCTGGCGGCAGCGGCTGCTGACCAACGCGGAGAACGTCTATCCCTCTATTCTGATCCTGCCCACGGTCGACGTGGCCAAATCCGGCGTCATCATCACCACCGGTGTAACCGGCGGCGGTCCCGACGACGTCACCGTGGCCTTCAGCCGCGGAGCAGGCGGCGCCGTGGAGGGGCAGATGGCCGAATCCTACCGGCTGGCACCGGACGGCAGCGTCGTGCTGCTGTCGCCGGCCCGGGAACCCCTATATACCGTCCTGCCGGAAGCCGGCGGCGTCGGCAAGGCCATCGCCAGCTTCGAGACGCCCCTGCTCGACGACGCGGAGCTGGATCAGCTCCGCCGCATGGCCGTCACTGTAAGGCAGCGCCTCGCTGCGCAACAAGATAGTGAAAACAGCGGCCCCTGGGACATCGAACTGGGTTTCCGGGAGGGGCGGATCTGGCTTTTTCAGGTACGCCCGTATGTGGAAAACAAACGGGCACGCTCCAGTGCCTATCTGAACCGGCTGGATCCGGCACCACCTGAAAACCGGGCGATACCCCTTTCACACCCGCTGCATTGACCTTAAGCGGCAGGCGTGTTTCAACAGCAGACGGCCAACCCATCCGCGGGATGAGCAACCCATGATACGAGCACCATCGCACACCATTCAGATCCGCTTGCCTATCGTCGTGGGGATCGTATCCCTGCTGCTGGGCGTCAGTCCAGCCTGGGCCTATCCCCTGGACGGCTTTGCAACCACCGGCATCCGACGGCTGGACTACCTCCAGCGGGTCAGCGACGGAACCTTAAAAGGTCCGGTTCGGGTTGCCGGCGCCCGCAAAGGCGTTGCCGACCTCCGGCTGAACCTGAACAACGAAGAAGGGCGCAAGCTCGACCATTTGCCGCCGGTGAATCCCGGCCTGCAGGCCCGTATCGACGCCCTGTTTCCCAACCGCCACGAAAGCTACTCCCTGATGGTGCTGGATGTCACCCCCGGCAGACCGGTTCGCCTGGCGGCACGCCAGGCCGACCGCTCTTTTTCGCCGGGCAGTGTCGGCAAGCTGGCCATTGCCGCGGGAATTTTCACCGAGCTGAGCCGGATGTTCCCCGACAACCCGGCCGATCGGCAGGAGCTGCTGCGCAGGCGCCAGGTGGTCGCCGGTGGGTGGATTCACACCGACAGCCATGATGTGCCGGTTTTCGACCCCCCGAGCGGCACATTCGCTTCACGGCCGGTTCTGGAAACGGACGTATTTTCCCTGTACGAATGGATCGACCACATGCTCTCGGCCAGCGCCAATTCAGCCGCCAGCGTGGTCTGGAAGGAATTGCTGCTCATGCGCCATTTTGGTATCGACTACCCGCCCACGGCAGATCAGGAGCGGCTGTTTTTCGATCAAACGCCGAAAACGGAGCTGCGGGACATGGCCCTGGCGGTGGTCAACGACCCCCTGCGCGCCATCGGCATCGCCCAGTCGCAATGGCAGCTGGGCAGTTTTTTTACTTCGGCAGGCAAGCGGCGGGTACCTCCGGGAGGCAGCAGCCGGGCGACCCCAGAAGGGTTGATGCGGTTCCTGGTGGCCCTGGAACAAGGCCGGGTGGTGGACCCGTGGTCCAGCCTGGAGATCAAGCGCCTGATGTACATGACCGCCAAAAGAATCCGTTACGCCTCCGCACCGGCCCTGAACAATGCAGCCGTCTACTACAAATCCGGGAGCCTCTACCGCTGCAAACCCGAACCGGACTTCAAATGCCGCAAGTATCAAGGCAATGTGGACAACGTCATGAACTCAGTGGCCATCGTAGAGCATCCCGACGGTCGGGTCTACCTGGTGACCCTCATGTCCGATGTACTGTATAAGAATTCGGCCGTCGAGCATCAGAGCCTGGCCACCTTCATCGACCGTATTCTCAACGAGTAGCCCGACGGCAACAAGTTGGCCCAGTTGCGGCGAAAAGTCCGATCCATTGGATGGGTTGGATACGCCTCGCCCGCAACCCGGAGCTCAAAATCAGGGACCGGACCATCAGGCCAGGTAGCCGAACCGCTGCAGGAGACGGCTGGCAGCAGCCCTTACGCCGGCGTGGGGGATGGTCATCAGTTCGGCGGCCAGGCCGGTGCAGGCAGGGTCGTTCAGCCGTTCGATCAGTTCAAGCGCCTGGATCTGAAGGCCGGTATCGGCTTCGGGCAGCATCAGGGCAAAGGCATCCATCTCCGAAGGGATCTTGACCCCCAGCCGCAAAATCGTCTGCTCGATCATGCGGTCCACCAGCGCCGTCTCCACGATGGGGATCAGGGTCCGTTTCAGATCGGTGTCCAATACGTTGTCCAGAAACTCGATGGCATTGGCGCGCAAGTCCGGCTGGTTGCTCACCAGACCCTGGTAGGCCCGGCTGATGTCCCTGACGGGATATTTCAACCCCAGCAGGTTGAAAATTCGATCCAGGTTCACATCCAGCCGTTTCTCGATCTCCGCGGCCAGCCGCTGCCGCAGGGCGAGCACCTCCCTGTCCGCCGTGGCCGGCACCGCCGTCGGCCGGGCGTTGATCTGGTGATACAGCGCCGCCAGCATGTTGAGGTGGCGTCTGGCCTCGCGCAGGATACAACGCACCACAGCCTGGTCGTCGAAGCGCAGGTCCTTGCCCTGCCCGCGCAGTTCATGTAGCACGCGGATGCTTTCATTGCGTACGGACGGGTCCTTCTGATTGAGATTGTCCAGCAACACGGCCACCGCTTCCTGGGATCCGATGGCAGCCAGTGCCGCAGGGATATACCGGCGGATCTCGTGGTCCACCAGAGGGTTGGCCAGGCAGCTGGCCAGCAGCCGATCGATATCGGGTCCGAATTGCCGCAGGGCTTCGCTGCACAGCGGCTGCAGCTCGGACGATGTCATTTTTTGAAGGATTGTCGGCACGAACGCGTCATCCCGGGTTTCACCGGCAGCCTTCACGGCAACCTGGACCACCTCGGGAACGGCGTCATTGAGAAAGATGTTCAGATAGGGAAAGAAGGTGGGGATGTTCGCCGCCCCGATGGCGGCCGCACAGGTCATTTTCAGGGCGATGGCGCGGCCCGCATCCTTTTCCAGGGGAATTCGCTTGAGCAGGTCGTCGATGATGACCCGGACCTTGAGCGTTTTGCGCAGCCGGGCATTGCGCCGGCTCTCCTGCGCGGCGCACACCAAAGCGGCGCCGCTGACATCGCTGTCCGGGTGGCGGATAAAATCGTTCAGCATCGCCACCGGGTCGCCCTCCGTATGGCGAAACAGGTAGTGCATCGCCTCGGCCATGACCGCCTGGCTGGCGCTGGCATGCCTATCCGCAATCAGCGCGTGGGCCGCCGCCACGAATCCCGGGTCATGGTAGGGGTAGATGCTTTTCAGGGATTCCAGCCGGACGTCCATCGAACGATGCGAAATCAGCCGCCGCAGGCTGGGCGCCAGCTGTTTCTGGTAAACGTCCCGGGTCATGCGCAGGGTTTTGACGATCTGAGGGATGTTGTCGCCTTCCAGCACCTGGACGATGTTGCCGATGATCGATTCGTTGGACAGGGGCAAGGGCTCAGGCGTCCCGTTTTCGGCGCTGTCGGAGAGGGAAAGCCGGAAGGCATCGACATACTCCTTGCGGATCCGTTGAATCAGAACGATCCAGATGCCGATCAGCCCGATGGTCAGCACGGCGGCAGGACGCACCGACAGGCCATAGACGGCGGAAATTCCCAGCAACAGCAACCCCCCCATGCCGGTTGCAGCACTGTCCACAATGACGTCGATAAAGGTTTTGGCCTGGTTTTTTACCTCAGCGGGAACCGGCAGCACCATCAGTTCCAGGGCGGCTTTGTTGACGGAGTTTTTCATGCTGCCGTCCCCGACCTTGAGGCAGATGGCCGTCCACAGCGCCGGATGGATCAGGATCAGAACCGATCCCAAGGCAATGATCATCGGCAGGAAGAACAGCGACACGCCGACCCCGATCAACCCCACCACGCGCCGGGTGACGAACAGCTGGATCATCAGGGACAGCACGTTCAGGTTGGAGAGCCAGAGTCCGAAAAAGGCGGTCAATTGATCCGCATTCGGGAACTGCGCGGTGGCCACCGCGCTGAACTGGTACTCCACCAGTTTGGCAACAATCACGCTCAGCCCGATGATCCCGGCCAGAAAACTCAGGTGCCGGGATCTGGCAACGGCCACCAGCGGGTGCCGCTGTTCGACCGCCGCCTGCTCTTTCTGCCGGATACGCTGAAGGTTTTGATCATCAATGGTATTTTTGTAAAGGCGCTTGCTCAGCAGGATGCAGGCAGTCAGGCAGCCGGCCCCCACCAGGATCAGATTGGCACTGCCCACCCAGCCGGCCAACGCCTTGGTCAGGTACCCCCCGAAGATCCCTCCGGCGATGGCACCGGCGCCCACCACGCTGAACAGGCGCTTGGCCTCACGGGGATTGAAGATGGCGTTGGCCAGAATCCAGAACTGCGAAACGATGATCAGACCGATGACCGCCACCCAGATATAAAAGATGAAAACCGTGGCCGGCCGGAAGCTTGCCGGGAGCAGGGCCAGCCAGAACAGGACCATGGCCGCAATGGATGCCTGCAGGGTGCGGATGATCAGCCTGAAAAAGTCAATCCGCCGCAACCAGCGCGAATACAGCGACGTTACCGACACGGCGAAAACCGACACGGCGATGAACGCCATGGGCAGCCGCCCGGCTCCGAAGGTGGAGAGAAAGAGGGCGTTGGCCACCGGCTTGACGATCATCAGGGCGGTAATGACCAGAAAGATATAGGTGAACATGAGGGTAACGCGCGATCCCTCACCTTGGCGGATGTCCATGCTATTGCGGACGATATTTCTCACGACACCCATGCTTAGTCGTTCAACCCTTGCTGAAAGTCCTCGATGGCAGCTGCCGCGGTGATCAGCGCTTCAAGGCGGCTGGTCCCGTCCCCAAGGTCGGGCGAAGGGGCGTGCGCAAGGCTGCGGACCGATTGGCGTTGGTTTTCCCGTTCCAGCAGCTTGTCGATGACGGCGATCAGATCGCGCATGATCTTTTCCCCCTCAGGATCTTCAACCAGGGCGGTGGCGATATAGCGCCGCCAGGACGGCCCCCAGACCAGCACCGAGTCGGCGTGCCAATCCTTCCAGGTGCCCGACTTTCTGAACAGGGTGGCATCCGGCGCCCGCTGGTCCAACACCCCGACGAACTTGTGGTGCAGTGCCGGATCGGAAAGGATCTCCAGCATTTGCCGGCTGCGCTGTTGATTGACCAGTTTTCCCATGGAGAGCAGGTAGTAGAACCGGCACACCTGGGTGACCGTGGCGGCGTGGGAAAGCCCCTTGAGTTGCTCCGGATACCGCTCTCCGGCAGCGGCATAGCGTTTGCCGACCCACAATCCGCCGCCCCTATCGGTGTTGTAGAACCGATAATTGGGAGCCGTCAGCACCTTTTCGATGTAGTCGAACCCCAGGTGGTCGATCATGCGGGTGGCGGCGGGGTTATCGGAATGGCTGATCATTTTGCGCATGTCAGCCAGAACACGGGGGGATTCCTTGAGCCTGCCGTCCTCAAGCGCCTGGGTGGAAGCCAGCAGGATGGCGATTTTCGGCAGGCTGGCGGCATACATCATCACGCCGCCGTTAATGCGGGCAAACCGGACCGCGTCCGGATCACCGATGTCGACGATGCCCACGGCCATTTTTTTCTTGCGGATCAGCGTCTTCCAGCGCGGGTTGGCGTTGACCGCCCTCTGGAGGTTGGCTTCCAGGTTTTTATCGACGAGCAGGTAAAGGGATTTGACCGGCTTGTCCTTGCGGTTATAGGGCAAGGGCCAGCGGACGGCGGCAAGAGCGGCGGGTGCTGTGGCGGCTGCCAGCAGCAACCCGATAAGCAGATATTTCAGCGGTCTGTTCATCTCGAGGGATCCCTTCTGATGCTGTTTGGCAACAGGGACGGTTGTAATCGATCTACCTAAAAGGATCAAACAAGAAATTGAATCAAAACGGGTGGGAAGTCATCACAGGATCATGTCCGAGAAGCTTTTTAAGATAGTCCAGGGCCAGGGCGGCGTATAGCTCATCGCGGGTCATCTGCTCGAGCAGGGTTTGGCTGTCAAACTTACCGCCCACTTTTTTCAGGAGGGTATCGGATGAGGCGATGCGCTGTTCCAGGCCGGATAAATAATCCTTGGCATATGCCCTCAAGGTGGGGGTCGGAAGGTTCCTGGATTTTGAGAAGGTCTCCGCCAATTTGGCGGGCTCCGGTAGCCGGGGGTCTTCCATCACCTCTGTAAACGCATTAGCCACACGGACCAGTCCCCGATGAATATGTTTGGATTGAACCATGTTGATACCGGCCCAGCCGGCCTTCACCCAACTGACGGTTCCACAGGTGACGGTCGGTTTTCCGGGATCCGCCTGGTAATAAACGGTTACCCCGAATGAATCGTACATATAGGTATCGGCCCACCCCAAGCCCTTGACGTTCAACCCCTTATCCCTGGTGTACAGGTAGCTCCATTCTTCGTCTTTGCCCAGCACCCATCCTCGCCTGCCCACCGCCGACGGTTCCTGCTGCTGGTAGACGTTGATCATCACCTTCCCCTTCTCGTAGGGAGCGAGGATGACCATCCTGTCGACGTCGTAACTATAGTAGGCGCCGGTGTGCTGATCCGGTGTGATCGTGATGTGTTCGGCCCCTTTGAGAATAAACGGTGCATTCAAACCGGCGGAGGCCTCTCTCAGCCGTTCAAACTGCTGATCACCGCCATCCACCCGGGTCCATCGGGCCAACCGCAGGGAGGACGGCCAGAAGAAAAAGGACGGAATGTCGGCATCCAGGATGTAGTCGGTGATAAGCTGGACACCAGCATTGACGGTAAATTCATTATAGGCGGAGGGTACGTCGAATGAATCGTCGGCCCGATAAATGGCATCGTCCGGTTTGGGCGACAGGAGAAACGCCATCAGCGGCATGATGCGCCGAGCTTCATAGGCGGCACCATCTTTATTTTTGACCAGATCCAGAAGGTAATGCAACGTCGATATTACATCCGGTGGCAAATCCGCGCGCGTCTCTGATGCGGTGGCATTGCCGGCCATCAGAAATAACAAGCAGCCGGCGATAAGTGACAAAACCGTCCGACAGGGGAAAGCAACAGGGTTCATGAAACACTCGATTCATTGGTTCAAACAGCGCCGCAACAGGACTCTATTCACGCCTTGGCCCAAAATGGTGCCAGAATTTTTCCAATGGGGAAATATAAAGGATCGCAATGGAAAAGGCCAGTAAAAGAAATGTCACCTGTCCGGAATTTACGCAGGCGGATCATACCGGCGTCCCAGTCATCGCGAAATCGGATCAGATAAGTTTGGGCTGGCTGACTTTCTTGAGATCCCAGGCTTTGATTTTGAAGGATTTGTCGTGCTTGCCCGGGTTGAAATATACCACATCCTTTTTAATCAAGTCCGGATCCATGAAAATCGGGAGTGGTGTCAATTGGCCGAAGGGCGGCACACAGCCCACTTCGCAGCCCACTTTTTCCAGCACATCCTCGGGTTTGGCAAAAGATACCTTTTTGGTCCCGATACCTGCAGCGGCCTTTTTCCAGTCCACCTTTTTGTCGCCGGGCATCACCAGTACCACCATTTGCTTTTCCTTGGTCAGCAGGACCAGAGATTTAACGGTTTCGGACTCGCTGACTCCCAGGGCCTCGGCCATAGCCGGATTGGTGTACACCGGTTCATGTTCGACCACCTCGTAGACGATCTGGTTCTTTTGTAAGATATCAACGATATTTGCTTCGACAGGCATCACCACCTCCGGTGGGGTTCTGGGTTCTGGGTTCACAGCCAATAAGACCAATCCAACGATCCAAAACGCTCTCAGCGATCTTCACGAACCTAAGCCGTCGCCTCATCCACGATTTCGGCGATGTCCTTGACGGTGACGGCCGATTCCTTGTCCTTCAGGCCGTCGGAAAGCATGGTGGCGCAAAACGGACAGGCGGCGGCCACGGTGGCCGCCCCGCTGCGCATCACCTCCTCGGCCCGATCCACATTGATGCGCCTGCCCAAGGTCTCTTCCATGAACATGCGGCCCCCGCCGGCGCCGCAGCAAAAACCCTTATCACCGCTGCGCGGCATCTCGGTCAGCTGGCCGTTGTTCATGCTGCGCAGCAGGTCGCGCGGCGGCTGGACGATGCCGTTCCAGCGACTCAGGTAGCATGAATCGTGAAAGGTCAGCGTGCCCGGGCTCTTGCCGGTGGGCTTCAACCGCCCCTGCCTGTGCAAGTCGAAGAGCAATTCGGCGTGGCTGACCACCGGGTAGGCGGCGCCGAACTGGGGATATTCATTCTTGATGATGTTGAAGCAGTGGGGACACCCGGTGAGAATCTGTTTGGGCTTGTAGCCGTTGAGGATCTCCGCATTCTGCTGGATCAGCATCTGGGCCAGGTATTCGTTGCCCGCCCGCCGGGCCATGTCACCGTTGCAGGCCTCCTCCGGGCCGAGTATCGCAAAGTTCACGCCGGCGCGCTGCAGCACCCGCACCATGGCCCGGGAGGTCTTCTTGCCCCGGTCGTCGAAGGATCCTGCACAGCCCACGAACCAGAGCAGTTCCGCCTCGGGATGGTCGCCCATCAGGGGGACATCCATGCCCTTGCACCAGTCCGCCCGGCTGTCGGCACCGAATCCCCAGGGGTTGGCTTGGTTTTCCAGGTTGGTGAAGGTCTCCTGGATCTCCGGCGGGAAATTGGCCTCCATGAGCACCTGATGCTTGCGCGCTTCGATGATGAAATCCAGCTGTTCGATGTTCACCGGGCAGATCTCCTCGCAGGCCCGGCAGGTGGTGCAGGACCAGAGCACATCGCCGGTGACCGGGGATCCGTCCCGGACGATGGGTTTCACCCGATCGAACGTGCCGCCTAAGATGGCGTCGGACTGGTCCAGCAGGTCCACCTTGAGGTCATGGACGATCTTCTTCGGTGAAAGGGGCTTGTCCGTATGGGCCGCCGGGCACTGCTCTTCGCAACGGCCGCACTCGGTGCAGGCATACAGGTTGAGCACGTTCTTCCAGTTCAGTTCACTGACCTTGCCCAGGCCGAAGGTCTCCTTTTCCTCGTTTTCGATGTCGGTCCGGGCAATGGCCTTCCCGCGCGCCAGCGGTTTCAAGAAGACGTTGGGTGCCGCCGCCAGCAGGTGCAGGTGCTTGGAGCCGGGTATATAAACCAGAAAACCAAGGATGGTGGCCATGTGGATCCAGTAGGCAGTCTCGTACCCCGTAAAAATCTGCTGCGGACTTAACGCATTCAACCCGAAAAGAGGCGCCAACAGACCGGAAACGGGAAAGATCCCCCGGTAGTCATAGGCGCCGGGCTTTAGGGGCAGCAGGGTTTGGAAGGCGTTGATGGCCTGGAAGGTGATGATGATCAGACAGGTAAAAAGGATGATCAGGTTGGCATCGGTCCCTAAGGTCAGGTAAGGCGGACGCAGCAGGGTCCGACGGTAGATGGCATAGGCAAAACCGACCAGTACGAATGAGGCCAGGATGTCGGCGGCGAACAGGTATCCGCCATAGAGGCCGGGGATCCAATTGCCCACCTCGAATGCCGGGCAGACGCCCTTGATCATCAATTCCAGGCTGTGGGGCTGCACGGCCAGAAAGCCGAAAAAGATCAGGGAATGGGCGATACCGGGCAATTTTTTTCGCCGCACGTTGGCCTGGCCCAGTACATCCTTGAACAATACCCCGATGCGCGTGGAGACCCGGTCCAGCTTAAAATCGGTGCTGCCTTCAACCGCCATCATCAGGCGGTAGAGCCGCCTGACCCGCAGGAAGAAAAAAGAGAAGGCCCCGGCCAGGGCCATGAGCATGACAAATGATTTGATGATCGCGTACTGTTCCATGAATCACTCCGGGAAATATGATAAACCCTCAGGGCAACGCTTTACCGATTCTACTGAGACCCATCCACCTTTTTTTTACTTGCGCGAGCGTCCTGCAGCTAAATGGCCGCTCAGAAATGGTAGATTGGGGCTCAGATCAAGGCGAACACCGGGTTTTGAACACCAAGATGCCATTTCCATAATAGCAATAGAGCCGGTTTCAAAACGTTTCAGTTCAGCCAAGATCAAGGCGGGCGATCATTTCAACTGGAGGCATACATGTCGTATGTCGAGGATTGAAATGAGGAGCCCAACGCCGATATTGGCTGAAATGGGGCGTTTTGAAACTGGCGTCCGACCTACAACTTCTCTTTTAAGACCTCTGTAAGCACCGGCACCACGTCGAACAGGTCGCCGACAAATCCGTAATCGCACTTCTCGAAGATGGGTGCATCCTTGTCGGTGTTGATGGCCACAATCACCTTTGAGGTTTTCATGCCGGCAAAATGCTGCACCGAACCGGACAAGCCGCAACCGATATAGAGGCGGGGACTGACGGTCTTGCCGGTCTGCCCCACCTGCATGGCGTGGGGAGCAAAGCCCGCATCCACGGCGGCGCGTGAGGCGCCGGTGGTGCCGCCCAACAACCGGGCGCATTCAGCCAGGATTTTATAGTTCTCCGCCGATGCGATGGGCCTGCCGCCGGTAATGATGACACCGGCCTCGGTCAGGTCTACCGTGTCGGCGGCCTCCTTTTTCACCTCCACCACCTTGACCAGACCCGGATCCTCGACTGGCACCGCAAAGGCCTCGGCGGCTGCATCTGCCGGCGCTTCCACCGCATCGATGGCATTGGGGCGAAGGGCGCACAGCACCACCGAGCCGGACATCCTGACCGTGGCCAAGGTTTTCCCCGAGAAGTGAGATTTCTGGACGGTTTTTGCGGCCACGTCAACGGCCATGCAGTCCGAGGCCAGGGGAAGATCCATCAATGCCGCCAGCCGGGCAAATATGTCTCGCCCCTGGGCACTGGCCAGTCCCAGCAGGGCATCAAGGCTGTAGTTTTCGATGGCGGCGGCCAGTGCCCTGGCCTTGAGGTCCGGACTGGCCGACAGGTCGCCACCCGCCGCGGAAACGTGAACCACTTTGTGGGCGCCGTATTTTCCTAAAACCTCCTTGGCGCCGTCCGCCGAACCATCCAGCATCAGAGCGACAATTGTCCCCTCACCCTGTCCGCGAGCAGCGGTCAGAACGCCGAAGTTGGTGTCCTTGACTATTCCGTCCTCGGTTTCAATCAAAATTCCGATGGTAGCCATGCTTTTCTCCTTAATTTGCCGGCTGACACACTCTTTCATGTCTCACCGGAAATGGTAGATTGTGTTTCGGGGCAAGGCCGCAGCATTTTCTCACCGCAGGCGCAGCTGAGCTGCGTTGAGGATGGGAAAAATGTGAGAACGCCGGCCCGGAGCACAAGATGCCGTTTCCGCCGGCATTAAATTACTTTTTCTTCTTCTTTCAGTATCCTCACCAGCTCTTCCATCGCCTGGCGGACATCGCCACCCAGCATCTTGGCGCCGGTGCGCTCGGGAACCTTTTCCAACTTGACCAGTTCGCTCTGGGCACCGTCGACGGCAACGACCAAATCGGCAATGGTCATCTCTTTGATCGGTTTTTTCTTGGCCTTCATGATGTCCGGAAACTTGGGGTAGCGAGGCTCGTTAAGTCCTTTGGTGGCGCCCAACACGCAGGGAAGGGCCACTTCGAGCACCTCTCGCGCACCGCCGCCGATCTCATGCCCCACGGTAGCTTTCCCGTCAGCCAGTTCCAGCCTGTTGATTTCGTTGACCACCGGCAACCCCATGGCAGCGGCCAGGCGGTAGAGCGTCTGAAAGCCTTCGGAGTCCACGGCGCCCTTGCCGGTGAAAATGATGTCCGGTTTGCCGTCCTGTTGGATGGCCGCCGCAAGGGCCCGAGCCGTGGTCTGGCTGTCCAGGAACTGGCTCGCTATGGTCACCAGGATGCCCCGGTGGGCCCCCATGGCCATGGCCGCACGGATGGTGGCAGCGGCCGCCGCCTTGCCGACGGTGACAACGACCACTTCCCCGCCGTTCTTTTCCACCAGCTGCACGGCCTGTTCAACCGCGTATTCGTCGTAAGGGTTGGCGATGAATTTACAACCGGCATCATCGAAACCGTTGTCGCCGACGATCTTGATGTTGGCCGCCGTGTCGGGCACATGTTTGACGCATACGTAAATCTGCATGATGGTGTCCTCATCTCTCTTATGTTATCAGCCGCATCCCGGTTGCCGGAGATGGCGGGTACGACCCCCTTTGGGGAGGTGCCGTGGGTCGTACCCGCCCCGGCAGCAGGAGGAGGCCCCTGCATTCGCATTATGCTTTCATCCGCTCGTTTTTCGGATCATACAGCGGCATGGCCACTACCTCGGCGGCCAGTTTCTGGCCCAGCACTTCCACTTCCAGCCGGGTTCCCGGCACCGCCAGCGCCGGCGGAACATAGCCCAGCGCAATGCTTTTGTCGGTGCGATGTCCAAAACCACCCGAAGAGGTCATGCCCACGATCTGGTCTCCGTTGAAAATGGGGTTGTAGCCCCACGGATCGGCATCGTCGGCCTGGCACACCAGGCAGACCAGCTGGCGGGGCACGCCGGCAGCCTTCTGCTTCTCCAGCCCGGCCTTGCCGATGAAATCCTTGTCCATTTTAACCGTCCAGGCCACATTGGTCTCCAAAGGCGTGTGGTGAACGTTCATTTCGCTCTTCCAGGCCAGGTAGCCCTTTTCCAGGCGCATGGAATCCATGGCGTACATGCCGAACATTTTCAGTTCGTATTCCTCACCGGCGGCCATCAGGGCCTGGAAGACCGGAATCTGGGACTGAATGGGATGAAATATTTCGAAGCCCAGTTCGCCCACGTAGTTCATGCGGTTGACCCGGCATGTGACTCTCCCCACGTATATTTCCCGACTGGTGCCGAAGGGAAAGGCGTCGTTGGAGACGTCATTGTAGCAGGCTTTGGCCAGCACGTCCCGGCTCCTGGGACCGGCCAGGACCAGGCAGCCCTGCTGGTAGGTCAGGTCCTCCATGCGCACGCTGCCGTCGGTCGGGAGGTTTTCCATCAGCCAGTGCTGGTCGTGGCGTTTGCCCACCGAGGCGGTGACACAGAAGTACTCGCCATCCTTGATCTTAGTAACGGTCATGTCGGACTTGAAGTTACCGTTGTGGTCCAGCATGGGAGACAGGGCGATGCGGCCGTCCCTGGTCGGCACCTTCTGGCAGGTCATGCGGTTGAGCCAGGCTTCGGCGCCGGGTCCGCTAATGCGCGTCTTGGCAAAGCGGGAGAGGTCCAGAATGCCCGCCTTTTCCATGACGTGCTTGCACTCGGCATGCACATGGCTGGAGGTGTTGTTGCGTTTCCAGCCCGGGTTTTCACGACTGTCAGCGGGATCGGCGGTGAAGTAGTTGGGGCATTCCCAGCCGAAATAGTCGCCAAATACCGCGCCGGCCTGTTTCTGGTATTCATAGATGGGCGCCGTGCGGTTGGGGCGGGCGGCGTCGCGCCAGTCGTTGGGGCAGATGATGGCGTACAGCCTGGGATAGGTATCTTCGATCTTCTCATGGTTGTAGGCCCAGTTGGCGTAGCTGCCGTAACGGCGGCTGTCCACCGGCCACAGGTCGATCTCGGGCTCGCCGTTCATGATCCAGCCGGCCAGGTAGTGACCGATACCGCCTGCCTGGGTGATGCCGAAGCTGTAGCCGCAGGCATGAAAGAAATTTCTCAGCGGAAAGGCCGGGCCCACCAGCGGGTCGCCGTTGGGCGTGTAGGTAATGGGGCCGTCGGTGACATGTTTGAAGCCGGTGTCGCCCATGATCGGGAAGCGGTAAATGCCGTTTTCGATGAAATCGGCGATGTGGTCGATATCCGGCTGCAGTTCGGTCTGGGCGTAGTCCCAGGGCACGCCCCTGGGATGCCACTGTTTGACCTTGCTCTCGTAAAGCCCCAGGATCAGGCTGTCCATCTCCTGGCGGATATAGATGGAGCGGTCGGGGTCGCGCACCAGGGGCAGATAGGTGCCGCGTTTTTCCACGGCGTCGATGGCTTCGAACAGGATGTGGGTGTGCTCGCCGGCAATGGAGGGTATTTCCAAGCCCACCATCCTGGCCACTTCCGGCGCCCACAGACCGGCTGCGTTGACCACGGTTTCACAGGTGATGTCGCCCTTGTCCGTGTGCACCAGCCATTCGCCGGAGCTGCTGCGCGCGATGCCGGTCACCTGGGTGTGGGTGTTGATTTGCGCGCCGGACTTCTTGGCCCCGATGCTCATGGCCATGGTGATGCCGTTGGGGTCCACATCGCCGTCATCGGGCCAATAGAGGCCGCCGATGAGGCCCTCGGTGTTCATGAGCGGATGCATCTCCTTCATCCGTTGCGGGGTGATCCAGCTCACGTCGAGTCCCAGGCAGCGGTTCATGCTGTATATGTAGCCCAACTCTTCCATGCGGCCGGGGTTGTCCGCCGTGCGGATGGAGCCGGTGGTGTGCCAGCCGACGCTCTGGCCGGTTTCGGCTTCCAGCCCCTGGTAAATTTCGATGCTCTTCATGTTGACTTGGGTGCAGTAGTAGTTGCCGTGAAAAAATGAGCAGTTGCCCGCAGCCATCCAGGTGGAGCCGGAGGTCAGTTCGTGTTTTTCGATCAGAACCACATCTTTCCAACCGTACTTGGCCAGATGATAGGCCACGCTGACGCCGATGGCACCCCCGCCGATCACAACCACTCGTGCCTGTGTTTTCATAACCTTTCTTCTCCTTTTGATATAGGCATTGCTTCGGCGCAGGTTCAGCGCCGATAAATTTCTATGTTTGATTGAATGTTAGTTTCGAGCTGCGCTCATTTGGCGGAGCCGTATGCCCCATTCAGAAAATAACCCAACATCCTGTTTTTGGTTTTTCTGAAGGTGGTGTCGAAAAACTCGGCAAACCCGCCCGGGTAGTAGATCATCACCAGGATCAACAGCAGGCCGTAAAGTAGCAGGTTCAGGCCGGGCAGGTTGGACAGGGACGAGCGCACCAGCTCCATGGCGAAAATGAAGGGAAAGGCGATGGCCGCCCCGCCCCACAGGCTGCCCCGCCCGCCGATATAGGCCACTGCCAGCACCTCGACGGTCTTGGAGGTGTGCATCACGTCCGGGGTCAGGATACCGTAGTAGTGGGCGTAAAACCCCCCCAGCCACCCGGCCAGGGCGCAGCTCAAGGTGAAGTTCACCAGCCGGTAGAAAATCGGGTTGATCCCCGAGGTACGCGCCGCCTCCATGTTCTGTCCGATAGCCTTGAAAGCCAGGCCCATCTTGGTGCGCGTGCACCACTTGCAGATGATGTAGATGGCCACCATCATGGTCAGGCAAAGGTAGTAATAGGGTTCATTGGACTGGGTTTCAAACAGACGGTCCACGCGCATGCCCAGGGGACCGCGGGTCAGCCAGACCATCTTGGTGGCCAGGCCCATCAGGGCCAGGCCGAAGAACCAGGCCAAGCACGCGGCGAAGATGCCCCGCAGCCGCAAGGTGACGGCGCCGATCACAAAGCCCAGAAAGGCGGCCAGCAGGCCACCGGCGAGCATGCCGAACCACGGGTTCAGGCCGATGCGGTCGGCCAGGATGGCCGAGGTGTAGCCCCCCAGGCCCATGATGGCCGCATAGCCGAAGTTGACGATGGAGATGAACCCGGCCGTAAAGTCGAAGGCCACCGCCAGGGCCGCGATAAAGGCGGCACTGATCAGCCAGCGGAGCAGGTACTCCTGGTTGAACGGCGGGATCAGGGGCAGCACGAACAGCACCGCCAGGGCGATCAATCCGGCCGGGGTGAAGCACAACAGGTCCAGTAGCTTGTTGACAGGGTTGGTCTGGTCCATGAATCCTCCGCTATTTGTCCAGGATGCCGCGCACTTCGGAACCGAATATGCCGCTGGGTTTGAAGATCAACACCACGATAATCAGGGCCGATGGCACCACAAAGTCCCAGCCGGAGCCGATGTACTCGATGGTCAGCACCTTGAGCAGGGCCACCATGAAGGCGCCCATCACCGCCCCGAGCACGTTGCCCAGGCCGGCTAGAATCACCACGAACCAGGCCATGTACAAGGGTTCCAGGCCTACCGATGGATAGGCGGGGTACATGAACAGCAAGCTGGCGCCGGCAATGGCCGCCAGCGCGCACGACAGGGACATGGTCAGCAAAAGGATGCCTTTGAGGCCGATGCCCACCATCAGGGCGCCGTTCTCGTCCTGGGACACGGCCCGGATGGCCCGGCCCGTTCGGGTGTAGGTCATGAAGAACCAGAACACCACCACCACGACGGCCGCCAGGGCAAAGGACATGGCCCGGTCGCGGGAGATGAACACGTCCATGACCGTGATGGGCATGCCGGCCCAGTAGCGCGTGATGCCTTTAAAGTCCGCCCCGAAGAAGAGCTGGTGGGCGTTGACCAGCACCACCGACAACCCCACGGTGAGCAGGAAGGAGTTCATCACCCAGTTCTCCCGGCTGCGCTTGCGAAGCTGGGAGAAGACCAGCACCTCGGAGGCCACCCCCACCAGGGCGCCCACGATCATGGCCGCCACGATGGTGATCAGCGGACCTAAAAAAGTCAGGGCCGAATCGGGGTGCATGGTTATATAATTGTTGATGGGCGTGAACACATAATAGGCCGTCAGGGAGCCGATCATGAAGTACTCGCCATGGGCGAACATGGGAATGTTCATCACGCCGAACACCAGGGCCAGCCCCATGGCCACCAGGGCCAGCATGCCGCCGGTGACCACGGTGTTGACCATCACGTAGCCGCCGCGGTCCAACGTGGCCGCCACGGCCACGACCACAGTCGCAATTACCGCAATCCCCGCTGCAGACCCGCTCCATTTGAAGACGCGTTCCCAGATGCGTTTTTCTATCTGTTCTGCCATGAACCCGTTCCTTTCCTTATCAGACCCCTAAGAAGACCTTTCTCACATGGGCGTCGCAGGCCAGGTCGCTGCTCTTGCCGGACAGCTCGATGCGGCCGTTTTCCAGCACGTAGCCCCGGTCGGTCACCGACAGGGTCTTGGTCACGTTCTGCTCCACCACCATGATGGTCATGCCCTGTTTGACCAGGGTGTCCAAACTCTGGAACACGCTCTCGGTCAGCTGCGGGGCCAGGCCGAAGGAGGGCTCGTCCACCAGCAGCAGGGTCGGGTTGGACATCAGCCCCCGGCCGATGGCCAGCATCTTGCGCTCGCCGCCGCTCATGGTCCCGGCCAGCTGGCTGCGCCGTTCCACCAGACGCGGGAACAGGTCGAACACAAAGTCCAGGCGGTCCTTTTGCAGGCGCTTGTCCTTGATGGTGTAGGCCCCCATGGCCAGGTTCTCCTGCACGGTCATGTTGACAAACAGGTTCATCGCCTCGGACACCAGGGCGATGCCCTTGCGAGCCACCTTGTTGCCCGGCAGCCCGCCGATGGGTTCGCCTTTGAACCGGATCTCGCCGCTCATGGGAGGGACCAGCCCGGCGATGGTCTTGAGCGTGGTGCTTTTGCCCGCCCCATTGGGGCCCACCAGGCACACGTATTCGCCGGTGTCCACGGTCAACGACACGTCCCGCAGGATCTGCAGATAGCCGTAGCCGGCATTGAGGTTGTTCACTTCCAGAAGCATCGCGTCTCCGTTGGTCAGCGCTCTCCGAAAACGGTCTTTTTGTCCGATATCTGCGTTTTGCTCAAAATTTTATCCTCGGAATATTAACTATATGCCTGCGGTAAAAGTTTTCGCATGCCTTGATCTCGAACAAAAATCCTCGTTTTCAAACCAGCGCTGGTTAAGCGGGTTGTTGGGCCTCGGGCGCGCAGCTGTCCGCCGCGTCGCCCAGGTAGGCCTTGGTCACCGCGGGGTCGTTGGCCACCTCCTCGGTGGTGCCCTCGGCGATCTTGATACCGAACTGGATGCACACCAGCCGGTTGCACAGGCCCATGATCAGCTGCATGATGTGTTCGATCATCAGGATCGTGATGCCCTGATCGCGGATCTTTAAAATCAGCTGCATGATATCCTTGAGCTCGCCTTCGCTCAACCCCGAGGCCAGTTCGTCCAGGAACAGCATCTTCGGGCCGCTGGCCAGGGCCCGCGCCAGGTCCAGTCGTTTGAGCTGTACCGTGTTGAGCTGTTCGCTGATGGTGTGTTCGGGGATGGGGAAATCGACGAATTCTAGCATCTTGCGGCTGTGAGCCGCCGGGTCTTTGATCTTCCCCGGCCGGTTGCCGAAGATGGCTGCGGTCATGACATTTTCCAGCACGCTCATCTTGGGAAAGGGGATGGGGATCTGAAAGGTGCGCGACAAGCCGCGGCGGCACATCTTTTCCGGGGTTTGGCCCGTGGTGTTCTCGCCGAACAGGAACACCTGGCCCGAAGTGGGCGGGTTCAACCCCGCAATGGCGTTGACCAGAGTGGTCTTGCCCGCCCCGTTGGGGCCGATCAGCCCCACGATATCCCCTTCGTTGATATGCATGGACACCGCGTTGACTGCCGTCAAACCGCCGAATTGCTTGGTTAACTCCTGGGTCTCCAGTACGATCATAAGCGTCTTTTCTTTCGATCAGGGAACAGGTTGCAGCGGAGCCAAAACCTTCGGTTCCGCTGCATTTCCCGTTGGGCGTGGTTGCCAGTATCCGTTCAGAATGAGTCGGTTGCGCCCGAGTTCAGGGCGGGCGTCAGATTCGAACCGGAGGCATATCGAAAATATGTCGAGGATGTCGAATCTGACGCCAAACGCAGAAATTCGGGTGAAAGATGTCATTTTGAATGGATGCTAGTTGGCCTGGAACGCTTTCACCTTCCAGTCCTCCGGAAAGACGATGTCGCCTTTGCCGTTGGTGTACTGAATGACTGGGAAATAATAGCCATCCTTGGCCACCACCGGATCCGGAACGCTCTCGGGGGTATAGCGGTATTCATTCATGATCAGGGCGCCATCCGCCTTGCTGAAAGTCAGTTTGCCGGTTTGAACCTCTTCGACAAAAATTTTGTGGATGGTGACCTTGTCCAGCGTGCCATATTTTTCCAGGGTGCGTTTCAAGATCTTGACGAACATGTTGGTACCGTCGTAGCACAACCCGCCGGCGGAAGGACTGGGGTTGAAACCATACTTGGCCTTGATGTCCGCGGCCCACTGCTGGGCTTCCTTGGTGGTCAACTGGGGAATCATGTCCAGCACGCCGTTGGAAGCGGG
The DNA here is from genome assembly GCA_963704985.1 of uncultured delta proteobacterium. Classification (GTDB taxonomy): domain Bacteria; phylum Desulfobacterota; class Desulfobacteria; order Desulfobacterales; family Desulfosarcinaceae; genus Desulfosarcina. The sequence continues at coordinate 88,060 of CAVPIL010000002.1, forward strand.
ACCGGCCATTGTATACCAGTCACCCATCCAGCCCAGGCCATCGGCGATGACCACTGATTTCAAACCCACTTCCCCGACCTGCTTGACGAATGCCGTCATCGTCGGGGCGGCGGTGGAAGTGCCGGCCAGGACGGCAACATCTTCTTTCTTGTATTTTCCCAGCAGCGGATAGAAGTCGGTCTGGGTGAGCGGGAAGTAATCTTCGGATACGATTTTCCATCCCTTGTCGGCAAAAAAACCTTTCAAGGCGCCCCCGAGGCTGCGGCCCCAGTCGCTGTCTTCTCCGTAAATGGCGACGGTCTTGCTCTTGGGTTTCCAGGTGCCGTCAGCGATGGCATTTTCCAGGCACTCAATGTAGCCCAGGGCCATTTTGGCTGGGATCGGCCAGCCTTTGCCGCCCCAGTAGCTGTATTTTGCGGGATCGCTGCGCCATTTTTGGTTGACCACTTCGGTGGCGCCAAAACCGAACCAGTGCGGGATCTTGTACTGGGCGGCAACATCCATGGCGGCAACCGCCACCGAGCTGTGCCAGTTCTGCATGGCGCAGTCGATGCCTTTACGCTCCACCGCTTCCGCATAGGCACTGGCCGCCTTGGCCGGATCGCTCTGACTGTCGATCCATACGATTTCAAGCTTGTAGTCGCCCACCGTGTAGTCGATCTTTTCCAGGGCCATCTCGACGGAAGCCTTAAACTCGGCACCGTTCTTGGCCGATGGACCGGTAAAGGGTCCCAAGACGCCGACTTTCAGCACCTTCGCCGCCAGGGCGGTTCCGGCAAACAGGGTCAGGGCAAAACAGACCATCACGATACTCACGATCAGCTTCTTTCCTCTCATGGGTTCCTCCGTTGGGTGTTGGGGTTGATCTCGATTGAATGAAACTCAGATGTGACGCAGGATACAGTCAAATATACACTCGCAATAAACATACCGCAGCAACTGATTCTCATTCATTTGCCTATGACAGGCCTTGCGGTTGTTGACAATTATATTAAACAACAGCTTGTTAAACGCATCTTTAAAGAAATCTTCGACGCGACGGCCGATGTCTAGAAACCATGCCAATAGAAAATTATTTTTCTTTTTAGCAAATTTCTTGTCATGTTTCGGTGCAAATTAGTTTGCCTTTATTCCAGCCGGTCTGTTCAGCGGTTCCCTTCAGGAAGGGAACAATTACCTGCGGCCTGTGCGCGGCCCGCGCCAGGTGCGCCTACCCCTCGAACATGCCGGCCCTGAAGGCCTTGAGGTAGTTCATGCAGAAGTTGTCCCGGCCGCAAAGGGCTTCGGCGGCGATGATCGTGGCCATCATGCGGCCGTCCAGCGGGTTGATGATCGCTCCGTCCAGGCCCTTGGCGATCGCCATGGTCATGAAGGTCCGGTTCATGAACTGGCGCGCCGGCAGACCGTAAGAGATGTTGCTCAGCCCGCAGGCCGTGTGGATGCCCGGAAAGGCGGCCACGATCCCTTCGATGGCCTTGATGAACCCCACCCCGAAGGTCTTGTCCACCGATACCGGCTGCACCAGCGGGTCCACGAAAATGTTTGCCACCGCGATGTTGTGCTTGACCAGCCCATTAACCAGTTGGTCGGCGATGCGCAGGCGGTCGTCCACACTCTGGGGCATGCCGGCATCGCTCATGCACAGGGCCACCACCTTCATCTGTGTGCCGGCGATGATCGGCAAAAGCTTGTCGTATCTCGCCTTCTCCAGGCTGATCGAGTTGATCATGGGAATGCCCTGGTGCACCGACAGCGCAGCCTCGATGGCCGCAGGGTCCGGGCTGTCGATGGCGCAGGGCGTGTCGGTCGCCTGCTGCACCGTCTCGACCAGCCACTTGAGGTATTCGGGCTCTTTGCCCACGAAGATGCCCGCATTGACGTCGATGTAATCCGCCCCGGCTGCGGCCTGCTCCCGGGCCACCTGTTGAATCGCCGCCGCATCGCGGGCCTCGATGGCCGCCTTGATCGCCTTGCGGCTGGCGTTGATCAGTTCTCCGATGATGATCATGGTATTTGCTCCTGCTTTCAATCCCCGGTTTTTCGTAGGAGCGGCTGCCAGCCGCGATCAGCGCCAAGCAAGCATCGCGGCTGAAAGCCGCTCCTACGATCCTTCTTCCTCTGACCTCTGTCCTCCGTCCTACGCCACCAGCTGCTTGACCAGCTTGACCGCCCCCGGGGCGTCGGCACTGTAGCCGTCCGCGCCGATCTGGTCGGCAAAGGCCTGGGTCACCGGCGCACCCCCGATGATCGTCCGGGTCGTCATGCCCGCCTCTTTCACCGCCTTGACCGTGCTCTCCATCGACGGCATGGTCGTGGTCAGCAGCGCCGACAGGGCGATCACGTCGGCGCTCTTTTCCGCCGCCGTCTTGACGAACGTTTCGCTCTCCACGTCCACCCCCAGGTCCACCACCTCGAAACCGGCGCCCTCCATCATCATCGAGACCAGGTTCTTGCCGATGTCGTGCAGGTCGCCCTTGACCGTGCCGATGACCACAACGCCCTTGCTGCGGCTCTGGCCGGCGGACAGGTGGGGCTTTAAGATCTTCAGGCCCGCCTTCATGGCCTGGGCGGCCATGAGCATCTCGGGCACGAACAGTTCGCCCGAACTGAACCGCTCGCCCACCTCGTCCATGGCGCTGATCAGCCCGTCGTTGAGAATCGCCGAAAGGTCCGTGCCGGCCTCCAGCTCCGCCTGGGTCTTGGCCTTTACCGTGGCCTCGTCAAATGCCAGTACTGCGTTGAAAATCTCCTGAGTAGTCATGGGTGAGCCTCCTTTTGCGTGATCTTATTTTCCGTATTTTTTAGTGATATACTTCTCCAGTTCGCCAAGGGCCGCATCGGGCAGGGCCGGTTCCTGGTACTTGTCGAGGATCTCCTTCCATTTGCGGTTGGCCGCCTTTTCGATGGATTCACCGCCCTTCTCTTTCCAACCGGCGTAGGCTTCCTTCTGCTCCATGATGGGTGTGTAAAATTCCTTGCGAAAGTTCTGGAAGGTATGCATGTGGGTCAGGTATTCGCCGCCCGGTCCCACCTGGGCGATCACATCCAGGGCCAGTTTTTCCGGATCGGCCCGCTCCCCGCGCTTGATGCGTTTGCACATGCCGCAGATCTCGTCGTCGATGATAAATTTTTCATAGGAGGCCGCCATGTAGCCTTCGAGGATGCCTGCGGAATGCAATACGAAATGGACGCCGGAAAGGGTGGCCATGAGCTGGCTCATCATGGACTCCATGCCGGCTTGGGCATCCGGGAGCTTGGAATCGGTAATGGCGCCGCCGCCGCGGCTGGGGATGCCGTAGAATCGCGCCATCTGGGCCGTTGCGGCCGTGTTCACGGCCATCTCCGGCGCACCGATGCTCAAGGTGCCGTAGCGCATGGCGGCGGCTGAAGAGGACCCGGAAAAGACCACCGGTGTGCCTTCGCGGATCAACTGGGTCAGCACGATCCCGGCCAGCACCTCCGCATTTTGAACCACCAGGGTGCCCTCCATGGTCACCGGCGAGGTGGCCCCGGCAATCGAGAGCGAGGAGATCAACTGGGGCATGCCGGCTTTGGCATATTCCATGATCGCACCGAGCATGCGATCGTCGTAGGCCAGGGGCGTGCGGGTGCAAAGGATGCTGATCATGGGCATCTTTTCCGACAGGGCCGCCTCCGAACAGCCGAAGAGGACGGCGGCCATCTCGATGGTTTCCCGGGCCGCCTCGGCCCCGATGGCACCACCCATGAAGGGCTTGTCCGAATAGCGCATGGAAGCAAGCATCATCTCGGCATTGCGCCGCGCATGGGGAATGTCGTTGGGCTCGGCCATCATGCCGCCGGTGATGTCGATGCTCCGGCTGGCATAGGAGAGCTTGACGAAGTTGGTATAGTCTTCCAGGGTGGATTCGCGTCGCCCACGATCCAGGTCATGCACGAAGGGTGGTCCGTAGCAGGGGATGTAGGCGATGTTATCCCCGCCGATGGCCACATTCTTTTCCGGGTTGCGCGCCTGCAGCGTATATTCCGCAGGCGCCTTGGCCACCTGGTCCATAACCATCTTGGGCGAGAGAAAAACGCGTTCCCCATCCACCTTGCAGCCGGCCTTTTTGAACACGTCGACGGCAGGCGCATAACCGAAATCGACGCCTACCGTTTCCAACACGCGCAAGGTCGCTTCGTGAATCTTCTGGACATCGTGGTCAGTAAAATACTCAAACCGCTGCATGGCGTTCCCTCCTCGTCAGTAAAAAATCATCGGTCCGAATGTTTCCGGTCGTGCACAGCTCTTCGAGCCAACAGTTGATGCTTCACATTCCAATCTTGAGCACCTCACGGGCGTATTTGATGCTCCGGATGCAGGCATCCAGCTCTTTTTCCCGGGCCACCTCCAGGGAATCTCCGCCCATATCCCATTCGATTTCAAAGGTGATCCGGTTGGTCGGCGACACCTCTCTAATGGTTTTGTATACCTTGAAGCAGTCGATGTCCCCGTCGCCCAAGGCGACCCCGTGGAATCGGATGCCGAACGGGTCCCGGTCGAGCTTGTGGTCGCAGAAATGGTTGCAGAACGCATAAGGCGCGAGCTTGCTCACGGCGGTTTCCGGGCTTTCGAGCACGCCCATGGAATTGACCGTATCGACGCAGGCCCCCACAAGGGGATGGTTGATTTTATCGATCAGCCAAATAATCTCATCGGCGAAGGTTTCGGTATGGTTTTCCAGGGCCAGCCGGATACCGCTCCGTTCCAACAGGGGCAGCGTCGCCACAATCTCATCGTGGCAGTCGCACAGCTGTCGCATCACTTCAGGGTGGAAGCAACTGCCGTAGAGCGGGCGGGGACGGCGGATGTCTAAACTGAGCTTGGTCAGATCGGCACCGAGTTTTTCGGCAATGCGGATGCCGTCCTCGACATGATCGGTCAGGCGCGGATCGAACTCTTCGTTCCGGGAAAAATTATACTCCAGATAGAGGTTGCGCGACTGCGCGGCATTCCTGACCTCCCTGAGACGGTTGTCGCCCTTGGTCTCCAGGTCGCAGCCGGTGATGTGCAGCCCGTCCAAGCCCCATTCAACCGCCTTGTCCATCAATTGGATCAGGGTCATTGCCTTGGGGCGCGGATCCGCCACGACGCCCCAGTTCTGGCCGAGGCCCCACAGATGAAGGGTGTAGGTGTGCAGCCCCAGGTTCATTTTCTTGCCCATCACGACTTCTCCTACATTCGCCATTCATCCATATTGACTGGCACTTCGTACCGGAAAGGGTCGAGACACCACTTATTTGCTCCATGGGCCATTCGTAAGGGGTAGGTTGTGGTTCAGATCAAGGCCGCAGGATGATTGGAACCGCAGGCGTAGCAGCGCTACGTCGAGGATTTCAATTGTCCGAGAACGCAGATCTGGGCCGCAAGATGCCGCTTATGGATGGCCGCTAATGTCGGCCGCGCATAAACGCCCCCGGCGGCGTAGTCAGCCCCTCTTCGAAGCGGCTCAACCGCAGTGGGTTGTCCGAGGGCTTCATCCGGCCGGTAATCAAATCGCAGGTCCAGCGGCCGGCGGCCGCCGACAGCATCACCCCGGGCCAATAGGCGCAGTTGAGGTAAAATCCGGGGACGCCACTCACCGGTCCGATCAGGGGCTGGTCATCGGGCGCATGCACATACTGGCCGGCATAGACCGACAGATCTTCCTGTTTCAGGTCGTCGACCACCTCGCTCCAGAACGGACTGAGGCGTGAGCACATCTCCAGGGTGAAGGCGGGGAAGTCCCAATCGCCCTGGGGATCTTCCATGGGGTCGCTCTTCTGCTCGTCGGGGTCGTGCCAGCCGAGCAGGGCGCCGCCGGTTTCCGGCCGCCAGTAGGATTCGTTGTCCACATCCATGATCAGGGGCGCAACCTGCGGGATTTTGGGATGGGGCGCCACGAAGACGCGCTGCCGGCGCATCTGGTAGATGGGCAGATCCAGGCCCACCCAGCGGCCCACGGTGATGGCGAACGGCCCGGCGGCGTTGACCACCACGCGCGCGTTGATGCGCCCCCGGTCGGTCGTCACCGCGCAAACCCCCTGGTTGTCGGTCTCGATGCCGGTCGCGCGGGTGCGTACGAAAAAGCGCGCCTTGTCGGCCGCCCGGGCAAAACCCTGGGTCACTTCATGGGCCGAAAACCAGCCGTCTTTGGCCCGGAACGCTCCGGCTTTGACTTCAGGTGAGAGCCAGGGCCAGCGTTTGAGGACTTCGTCCCCGCTGAGGTACTCGGAATCGGTCACCCCGACCTTATGGTAGGCCTCGACGGTGGCCTTCACATCGGCCACCCTATCCGCCTCGGTGGTGAGAAACAGGTAGCCGCCATGATGCAGGTCTATTTTATAGCCCTCCAGACCGGTGGTCTGGGCAAAGTTCTCCCACACATCGATGGACTCCTTGGCCAGGGCCGCCATGGCCGGCTCGGTGAACTGGGCACGAAAGGATTCGATGGATGCGGTTGTGGTCAAGGTCGAAAGCCCGTCGCGCATCTCCACCAGGATTGTGGACATGCCGGCCCGGGAAAGCCAGAAGGCCGTGGCCACACCGATGATCCCGCCGCCGATGACCACGGCGTCGGCCGTTTCCTGATCAAATGCGTCCGGAGTAAGTATTTTTCTCATGTTCTCATCCTCCCGATTAATTTACATCTTCGCAGTGTCAATTCAGAAAAGGTAGATTATGGCTCAGGCCAAGGCCGCAGCGATATTGAAACCGGAGGCTTAGCAGCGCTACGTCGAGGATTTGAATATCGCGAGAACACAGGCCTGGGCTAAACGATGCCCTTTCTGGATGGGCACTAATTGGGCAGCACGCCTTCGGCACGCAGTACATCGGCCACATCTTCAAGCCCCAGTCGAACCAGGGTTGCCCGGGTGGGAAGCCCGTTGGCATCCCAGCCCCTGGCCGCGTAATACCAGTCCAGCAGCTGCTCCAGGCTTTCCCTGGGGATAAAATAGCCCTCGTTGGGACCGGATGGGATCGGCTCGGTGGAAAAGCGCTCGGGCGGGAAATCCCAGCTACGGCCAAAACCTTTGATTTCACGGGCGGAGATGGCGCGCGTGAGGTTCCAGATGCGTTCAGACACACCCAGCAACTCCTGCCAGGTGCGCTTCCGACCGGTTATGTAATAAAAGAGGGTTTCGTAATTCTCCACCTCGAAACCCAACTCCATCAACTGTAATCGACATACACCCAAGGCATCGAACAGGGGCCGGGTGTGCTGGGAGTCGATGACGAAGCGCGCGCTGTCCGCCTTGATCTGGGCCGGCGGCTGCCGCTCCACCGTGCCGCCGCCGCTCACCAGGTCGTGCACATTGGTCCAGGCACCGGCCATGTCGTGACCCAGCACCCAGGCGCGGGCGTGGTGGGCGCCGATATCGGCGGTCATGTAGGCCAGCATCATGGAGGGGGCATTGCGACACTCGTACCCGGTCCACTCCAGCCCCTTGACGTGAATGGCGAAGGCGTCGGAGCCTTGCCCCACTTTTTCGGCGGCTTTTTTGACCCCTTCGGCCAGCAGGTCGCCGATGCCCTCGCGGGCCGCAATCTTCTCCAGCAGGTAAGCCACCGTTTCAAGCTCCGAGAATGCTACCGGCCGGCCGATCTCCTTTTCTCCCAGCAGTCCTTTTTCAAAGCACTCGATGGTCCAGGAGACCACCGCCCCGGCTGAAATGGTGTCCAGCCCCAGTTCATCGCACAGGTAGTTGACGTAGGCCACCTCTTCGATGGTCTTTAGTTCGCAGTTGCCGCCGAACAGGGCGATGGTTTCGTACTCGGGGCCTTCCACGTAGGCATCACCCAGCTTGGTTGTGGTGTGACCGTATTTGCCGCAGGGGGTCGGACAGCAGTAGCACCCCTTGTCGGTAATTTTCAGTTTCTTCAGAATCGCCTTGCCGTTGATCGCCTCGTAATGGTCGGAGAACGACGTTTTAAAGTTTCGGGTGGGAAACACACCCACCTCGTTGACCCAGTTGGTGATGCCGGCAGTCCCTTCGGGCGTCCACTCGGTGAAGCCTGGCTTGGCGGACACCTTCTTGTAGGCTTCCTTGCCGGCGGCAAAGGCCTTTTGCACATCGAAGACCGGCAGGCTGCCCGTGCCCTTGACGGCGATGGCCTTGATCCGCTTGGAACCCAGCACAGCCCCCACACCACTGCGGCCGGCCTGACGGCCGAAGTCGTGGGAAAGGCAGGCATAACGCACCCGCTGTTCTCCGGCCGGTCCGATGGTCAGAACCTGGACGTCCTCGCCCAAATCCGTTTTGATGTTTTTCTCGGCGACCAGGGCACCCTGCCCCCAGTACTCATCGGCAGGCCGGATCTCCACCTGGCCGTCTTCGATGAACAGGTAGCTGGGCGTTGGCGCACACCCGGTGAGCACCAGCACATCGTACCCGGCGTATTTCAACGCCGGGCCGAAGTGGCCGCCCATGTTGCTGTCCGCATAGCCGCCGGTAGCCGGAGACTTGGTGCCGAAGTGGGTCTTGCCGCTGGCCGGAACCAGGTGGCCGGACAGGGGGCCGGTAGCGGCGATGAACAGGTTTTGCGCATCGTAGGGATCGATGCCGCGCGGCAGCTCATCAAAAAGCAGCTTGGCCACAAACCCGCGACCGCCGATGAAGCACTCGACCAGGTGTTCGTCAAGCGGCTGTTTTTCAATGGCTCCGCTGGACAGGTCGATTCGAAGAATGGTTCCGGCATATCCGTACATGGACCCGACTCCTTAGGTTGATGTGCCGATGGCAGCCTCAGCCGCAGCTACCGTGGACCGTCTCGTCGTTTTGCGTTCTTTGGGCTTTTTAACGGCCTCGGTCTCGGTCGAGATGGCTTTGATAAAAGACCAGGCCATGAAGATCATCAGAATCATGAAGGGAAAGGAGACCACAAACGAGACCGTCTGTACGGCTTTCAGGCCGCCCGCCACCAGCAGCATGGCCGCGATGGAAGCGCACACCAGCCCCCAGAAGACCTTCAGGCCGGTTTTGGGCTCCAGGCTGCCGCCGGAAGTCATCATGCCCACCACAAAGGTGGCCGAGTCGGCCGAGGTGATGAAAAAGATCGAGACGATGATCATGGAAATCAAAGATAAAAATGCGCTCATGCTGAAGTTACCGTAGAGGGCGAAGATGGCCGTGGTTACATCTTTGAAGGTGGCGTCGGCGATTCCCGGTGTGCCGTTGAGTTCCAGGAAAATGGCCGAACCGCCCAGGATGTTGAACCAGATGGCGCACAGCAGGGTCGGCGCCAGCAGGGCGCCCAGAACGAACTCGCGGATTTTGCGGCCACGGGAGATGCGCGCGATGAACACGCCCACAAAAGGCGCCCAGGTGAGCCACCAGGCCCAGTAAAATACCGTCCAGGCCCCGGACCAGTCGTAACCGGTGTGTTTGGCCACACCGCCGCTGGCGTCCACGAAGAAACTGAGCCAGAGGATGTTCTGCAGGTAGTTGCCGATGGATTCGATCAACGAGTTTAAAATGTAGCGCGTCGGGCCGATGACCAGCACCAGCAGCATCAGGCCGAAAGCCATGACCATGTTGGTGTTGCTCAGGATGCGGATCCCCCGGTTGATACCGGTCACGGCGGAGGTGATGTACAGGGCGGTAACGATAGCGATCACGGTGATGGAAACCGCTGTGCCCTTGCCGACACCGTAGAGCAGGTCCAAACCGGTGGTCACCTGCAGGGCGCCCAGCCCCAGCGAAGTGGCCACACCGAACAGGGTGGTGACCACGGCCATGGAATCGATGACCTTGCCTGCCGTTCCCTGGACGGCCTTTTCACCGATCAACGGAGTCAAGGTGGCGCTGATCAACCCGGGGTAGCCTTTGCGGAACTGGAAGTATGCCAGCACCAGGGCCACGGTCGCATAGCAGGCCCAGGGGTGCAGCCCCCAGTGAAACACCGTGGTGCGCATGGCTTCCGACGCCGCCGCCGCTGTTTTGGGCTCGGCAAAGGGAGGGCCGGCAAAATGGTAGATCGGCTCGGCAACGCCCCAGAAAACCAGCCCGATGCCCATGCCGGCGGCAAAGAGCATCGCAAACCAGGCCTTGAGGCTGAACTCGGGCGTTTCGTCATCCTTGCCCAGCCGGATGTTACCGAAACGGGAAAAGGCCACCGCCAGGCAAAAGACCACGAAACCGGCCACACAGGTCATGTAAGCCCAGCCGAAATTGCTGATGAAAAATTTAAAGATGTTGTCGAACAGTTCCTTGACTTGATCCGGCGAAGCCATGGTCATGAAGACGAAGGCCAGGCAGCACAAGGCCGAGATGACGGATACGGTTTTGTCGATGGCGTTGTCGTTCATTGCCCTTCCTTTCTGTTAAGCAGTAATCGTTTCCGACATCACAATGGCGTCTCGGGGGCAAATTTCCGCGCAGGCGCCGCACAGGATACATTTGGCCGGGAACTCGGATCCCGGCTGTTTCACCATGACCCCTTCGGGGCAGACCTCCACGCATGTCATGCAGCCGGTGCACAGGTCCCGGTCCACCCGGTAGACCCCGGATTCCATGACAATGGCTTCCACCGGGCAGGCCTCGGCGCATTCGCCGCATTGATCGCAGAAATGGATTCGGTAATCTCCGGGGGCCGGGAAACGGCCTTCGATCCGCAACAGCGCCCGGGCGGGCTGAACCGCACTGAAGTTTTCCATGGCACAGGCCAGTTTACAGGTCCCGCAGCCGGAACAGTTTGCATGGATGACACTCGGTATCATGGATGACGCTCCCGTATTGAACCGTTGAACCTGTTAACCGACCCATGCCTAACCGGCCGGTGGACCGGTTTCCATTGGTCGTTGTCGCAGCGTGGAAGGAAAGAAGTGAAAACGGGCCGCATCATCATCGCAGATATGGATGTCAGCCGGCGACGCAAATCTGATGAAAGAAAGATTTCAATCTTTGTGCCACATGCAGGTTTTTTTTCAAGTCACTGAAATAAATGAGAACGATTCACTATTTCGAGCGCGATCATTACGGCAGATTAGGACATTAATGTCCGAACATACAGGCAGGATGTATTCTATCCGTTTGAAATATAAAAGTATATTTGATTCAGGACAATTGTGTCCTAAATAAAGACTACTTTATGCCATGCGCTCTCATTTTGCGCTGGAGGGTCTTGTAGTTGAGTTGCAGGATTTCAGCCGCCCGACCGCGATGCCAATGGGCCGTTTCCAGGGCGCCGAGAATCATCTTTTTTTCCAGGGCATCCATGCGTTGCCGGAGACCCTGAGCACTTGAAAACAGAGGATCCGTGACCGCTTGTTCTTCGCCATTGGTGTCGGTAATCTGCCCCATCAGGTCCAGTTTGCCCAGGGTGAGGTAGGTGTGCAGCACGTTCTGCAGTTCGCGGACATTGCCGGGCCAGCTGTAGGTTTCCATGGCCTCACGAACCCTCACCGGCAGGTGCCTGGGCTCATCTTTGCCCTTGGTGAGCGTCGACAGGAAATGATCGATCAGCAGCGGGATATCGTCCTTGCGTTCGCGCAGCGCGGGCAGCTGGATCGGCAGAATCCGGATGCGGTAAAAAAAATCCTCGCGCATGCGCCCGTCCTTGACCAGCTTCACCAGGTCGCGGTTGGTAGCGGCGATCACCCGAAAGTCGCTGCGCTTGAGTTTGATGCCGCCCAAGGGTGTGTAGCCGACGCCGTCGAGCACCCGCAGCAGCTTGACCTGCATCTCCTGGCCGATCTCACCGATCTCGTCCAGAAACAGGGTGCCGCCGTCGGCATAATCCAGGAATCCGCCCTTGTCCGCATTGGCTCCCGTAAAGGCGCCCTTCAGGTGCCCGAAAAATTCCCGCTCCATCAGGTCCTTGGGCATGGCGCCGCAGTTGACCGCAACGAAGTTTCCCCCACGCCGGTCGCTCAGCCGGTGGATGGCCCGGGCGACCAGCTCCTTGCCGGAACCGGACTCGCCGAAGATGATCACGCTGGCGTCACTTGCGGCCGCCTTGAGAATCAGGTCGTAGACCGCCTGCATCCGTTCGCTTTTGCCGATGATATCGCCGAAGCGGTAGCGGTCGCTGATGGATGAACGCAGGCGCAGGTTTTCCTTGCGAAGGTCCAGCTCGACCTCTTTATAGGCGGTCACGTCGCTGATAAACCCCTCCAGGGCCACCAGTTGGTCATGGTCATCGAAAACCCCTTCGCCCTGCTCCCAGACCCACTTCTCCTCGCCGCTGGCCGCCCGGACGCGGTAAATGAAGCTGAAGGGCCGCCGCATGGCCACGGTTTCACGCACCAGGTCGAGCATGTTCTTGCGATCTTCCGGGTGCACGATCCGCTGATAGGCGTTGGGTCCTTTGCCAAGGAGTTCGTGGGGTTCAAAACCCAGCAGGCGCTGGCTGCCCTGACTGGCAAACTCCATGACAAAGGATTCGTCGGCCCGGCAGCGGTAGACGATCCCCGGCAGGTTGTTCATCAGGGTGCTCAAGCGGCGTTCGCTTTCCAGCAGCGCGTTTCCGGCGCGTTTTTTTTCAGTGATATCCAGGCAAAGGCTCAGTTTGGAGATGGTCCCGTCCGCATGGGCGATGGGCGTGGCCATGTTGTAATACCAGCGCCCCGTGTTGGGGTTCTTGAACTCCCAGCGGACCGTCTTGCCCTGGAAGGTCTCCTGTTCCGGGCACCATGGACAGATGTCGGCATTGTCGTAAAGAAACCTGTGGCAGGGCTGCCCCACCGGATCCCGGCCCAGCTGATCGACCACCTGACGGTTGACGAACTCGATGCGGTTGTCCGACGAACAGACGTAGACCATGCCGTCAAAAGCTTCGACGATGGCCTCGAAATAGGACAAGCGGTTGTGGTCGGCTGTTTTCACGTCTTCCCCATTGAAATCTCGGCCCAATCGCCTAAAAAGCGTAAATTTCATGAACGGCGACCGGCCACCGCCGAATGTTGCCCAAGGTACAGTGACGAATGGTGTTAAGCGGCCGAGCGAAGCGAGTCCAGCATTCGATCTTCACGGTTCGATGGGAGATGTTCAATCATCGATTATGGCCACCTTGCTTGCGTAGGGGGTTTTCGCCAGAACGGTATAAGCCGTCTGTGGACAACAGCCCCGCTCACCTCAGGTAATCCCGCCGGTCGATGCGGTACTTTTTCATCTTGTAATTGAACAGCTGTCGCGAAATGCCGATGCTGGCTGCCGCCCGGGTGATATTGCCACGGTGGGCGGCCAGGGCATCCGCCAACACCGATTTCTCATGGTCGGCCTGGGAGGCCAGCAGCCCCTTGCCGCTGTCCACCGCAAGCCGAGTGACACCGGGGGACAGGGCCGGCAATCGTTCCCGCCCCTGCCCGTGGACCATATAGCCATCGGATGATGAACCCGCCACCGGCGGCCCAATCGACTCCGCCTGTCCGCGCAGGCGTCGCCAGGTGGTCAGGTGGGACTGCAGATGCCGCCGCTCGATGGAGCGGCTGGAAACCACCAGGTTGATGGCCCCTTCGATGACATGCTCCAGTTCACGGACATTACCGGGCCAGTCGTAATCGCTGAACAGCGCCAGCACGTCGCTGGATATGTCGGCAACCTTGCGGTTCAGCGCCCGGCTGTGCTTGGCCAGAAAATGGCGCGCCAGCAAAACGATATCCTCTTTGCGGTTTCGCAGGGGAGGAATGGGGATGAACACCACGCCCAGCCGGTAGAACAGGTCGGGCCGCAGGTTGTTTTCGGCAATGGCCACATGGGGCTCCCGGTTCACGCTGCTGATGATTTTCAGGTCGATCTCCGACTCCTTGAGGGAGCCGAGGCGGCGGACCTTGCGCTCCTGGATCACGCGCAGGATCTTGGCCTGGAGTCCCGTGGGCATGGCGTTGAGCTCGTCCAGGAATAGCGTGCCGGCGCTGGCCCGCTCAAAAAGCCCCATCTTGTTGCGGGCACCGGTAAAGGCGCCGCTGGTGGTTCCGAAGAGCAGCCCTTCGAGCAGGTTTTCCGGTATGGCGGCACAGTTCACCGCCGTGTAGAGACTGCTTTTGCGCCCGCTGTGGTTGTGGATGGCCTGGGCGAACAGTTCCTTGCCGGTGCCGGTTTCTCCGTACAACATGACCGGCGAGGGCGTATTGGCAGCCATCTTGGCCGTGTTGACCGCCCTGAGGAAATCGATATTGCTGCCCACGATGGCCTCGAAATCGAAGCGCGTGTCATTGGGCAGAACCCGTTTGGGACGGGGTATGGAAATGGATGCAATGGTCTCTTCCAGCACGTTGTACTCCCGCACCAGACAAATGGCCCCCTCCAGCCGATCCCGTTTGAATAAGGGAAATACGGTGTGGATGGTGTTGGCCACTTTTCCCCGCCGCGTGCGGTAGAGCAGCGACCGATCAACAATGGGCTGCCGGTTTTTCAGACACTGCATGATCACGCTGTCCCCTTCGGAAAGGTCGTAGACGTCCACCACCTTCTTCCCCAATACCTCCGCCGGATCTAGTTCATCGATGGCAGCCATATTGGCGTTGTAGTAGATGATGCTGCCGGTCCGGTCGGCGATGAGCAGGCCCTCACTGAACCCATCGAAAAACGGCAGGAACTCCTCGTATCCGATGTCGAGCATCTGGGTGATGGAATGGGGTTTGGGCGTCTTCATGGCCAGCGGTTGCTTGTGGGCGTCATGGTTGATCGACTGTTTCAAGGGTTGATGATAAGCATGCCATACTTTTGGGAACCAGGCAAACCAACGGATCGCACGGGCATCCGGTAACGACCGAACCCTTATCGCGGCTGGAAGCCGCTCCTATAAATCTCCGATTCAATCCTCAGTCATGCGCATACAAATTGAACAGGACGTCGTTCTCCAGGTACATCTGCTCCAGCCGCTCCTGATGCTCCTTCAACTGGGGGTGCTGTCGGTTGACCAGTTCCAGCACCAGGTAGTTGATGATGCAGGAAATCGTCGTCGGATATCCGATCAGCGGGATGGAGCGGGACGGGACCACCAGGGAGAGATGGGCGAAGGGAATCACCGGGCACAGGGTGTTGTCGGTAATCACCAACAGGTTGTGCTGAAGCCGCCGGGCGACCTTGCCCAGCTTGATCAGTTCGTTGGGGTAGCGCGAGGTGGTGATGATCGTCACCAGGCTGTTGTCGGGTGCATTGGTCAACCAGTCGATGGCCGTGCTGTCGCTGCCCTTTAAAATGTGAACCCCCCGGCGGATCTTGGTCAGCGACCAGCCCAGATAGTAGGCGAAGGTGTAGGATACCCGGGAGCCGATCACATATACGGCGGGGGTGTCCCTAAGCTGTTCCACGATGCGGTCCAGCACCTTCATGTCGATGGTTTCATAAAACTGCCGCAAGTTGTTCATCTCTTCGAAAACTACCCGGTGCAGCAGGTCGGTACCGGGACCCTTCATTCCGGGCAGATCCACCCGGTCCGGCAAGCTCAGCCCCGAATCCACGAAGTCCCGCAGCGCCTGAAGGAATTCGCCATACCCGCTGTAACCCAGCTGCCCGACAAACCGAACCACCGTGGCTTCGCTGACCCCGCAGGCTTCGGAAAGCTCTTTGGTGGTCATGAACATCGCCTTGCGGGGGTTTTGAATGATGTAGCTGCCCAGGATCTTGCCTTTGGGGGTCAGCCGGTCCAGCTGCTTCACGATACCTTTGATCACCGGATGCGCTTGGGATTCATTCACAATAAGCACCTTATACGTGTCGATGTTGAAAGATTTAATTCAGTCACCTGGAACCACAGTAACATATTTTTTTTACATGTTATTATTATTAAATAATTGCTTTGTCAAGATTGTTTGTATGTTTTTTAGTCAGATCATAAATTTCCTATTGACATGTTTTGTTTCATTCAGGTACCATTCGCCACAATTGGCAATGCAATCGTCCCTCTTCACCCACGCACCTTTTATTCAACAATCAGTAGGGAGAGCGTATGTTCTGGAAATCCAAGCCCCTGTGGGGCAACCAACCCAGACTGAAGTCCAGCTACGATGCGGTGATCATCGGCGGCGGGCTTCACGGTCTGGCCACCGCCTATTACCTGGCCAAGGAACACGGCATCAGGGATGTGGCCATCATTGAAAAGCGTTTCATCGGCTTCGGCGGCGCCGGACGCAACACGGCCATCGTGCGGGCCAACCAGCGCACACAGCACAACGTACCCCTTTATAAAGAAGCCTTGGACCTGTGGCCGGTGCTCACCAAAGAGCTGGACTACAACCTGATGTTCAACAACTGCGGCAACCTCAACCTGATGCACAGCGAAGCGGCCATGAAAGCGGCCCGCATGACCATCGCCACTGCCCAGTTCCACGGGGTGGAGAGCCATCTCATCGACGCCAAGCAGGCCAAGGAGCTGGTGCCGGCCTTGAATATCTCCGAAGACATCACCTTCCCCATCCATGGGGCCATGTTCCATCCTCCCGGGGGCATCGTACGCCATGACGCCGTGGTCTGGGGCCTGGCCAAAGGAGCTGCCAAGCACGGGGTGCACATCCACCAGCACACCGAAGCCACGGCCATCCACACCGAAGGCGGCAAGGTCACCGGCGTGGAGACCTCGCGCGGCCGCATCCACACCCCGCGGGTGCTGGTCAGTGCCGGCGGCTACAGCGCCGGCCTGATCTACCGCATGCTGGGCATCAAACTGCCCATCGCCGTGCTGACTATCCAGGCCATGGTCACCCAGCCGCTTAAACCGCTGCTCGACCATGTGGTCTCGTCCGGTGCGTACCACTGTTATGCCAACCAGACCCTCAAGGGCGAAATCGCCACCGGCGCCCACATGGACCAGTGGCCCAACTATACGACCCAGAACACGGCCCACTACATCAAGCACCAGGCCGAAGCCCTGTCCGACTGGCTGCCCTGCCTGCGCGGTGTCAAATTCATGCGCATCTGGGGCGGCCTGGCCGACATGACTCCGGACATGGCGCCCATCATGGACGGGAACGATCATTTCGACGGCTTTTACATGGATTGCGGCTGGGGCTACTTCGGTTTCAAATCATGCAGCGCCGTCGGCAAATACATGGCCGCGTATATGGCCAGCGGCAACTGCCCGGACAGGCTCAAGCCGTTCAACCTGCGCCGCTACGAAAACCACCAGTTGATGGGGGAAACCGCCGAACTGGTGTGCTACACGCCCAACAACTAGAGGAGGCTCGATCATGGCTTTAACACTCACCTGCCCCGTCTGCGGCAAACGCAACGGATATGAATTCCGTTATGGGGGAGAAGACAAGGGACCGCGCCCGGCGGAAGCGGGACTGACCCCTGCCGCCTGGTGCGACTATGTCCATATGAACAAGTGCACGGCCGGCGTCCAGAAAGAGTGGTGGGTTCACCGCGATGGATGCGGATCCTGGTTCACCACCTGGCGTGACACAACCACCAACCTCGAAGTGCCTAAACCGGAGGCGAGCAAATGAACAGGCTTAACCAATTGCCCACGCTCCGCATCACCCCGTCGGAGAAACGGTCCTTGACCTACCGGGGAAAAACCGTCCAGGGAGTTGCCGGAGATACGGTTGCGACGGCCCTTTTTGCCAATGGCGTACGGGTCTTTGCACGCAGTTTGAAATACCACCGCCCCCGCGGGCTTTACAGCCTTGACGGCGAGTGCAGCAACACCTGCATGGACGTCAACGGCGTTCCCAACGTGCGAACCGAAAACACGCTGCTCAAAGATGGCATGGTCGTCAAGGAGCAAAATGTCAAAGGCTCCGCCGACCGTGACTGGCTCGCCTTCATCGACAAGCTGGACTGGATGATGCCGGCCGGCTTCTACTACAAGACCATGCACAAGCCCGCTTCCATCTGGCCCGTAGCCATGCGGCAGATCCGCAAGGCCGCCGGCATCGGCGTCATTTCCGCCGATTACCAGATGAAGGGCCAGTACGACGAGATGTTCATTAAGGCCGAAGTCACCGTCATCGGCGGCGGTGCCGCCGGCATGACCGCCGCTCTGGCGGCTGCCGAGTCGGGCCTGCGAGTGGTCCTGCTCGAATCCCGCCCCCACCTGGGCGGATGCTTCGACTACCGGGTCAGCACCACCGCCGACGGTACGCCCTTGTTCAAGCGGGCCCGCGAACTGGCCAAACGGGTGCAACAGACCGGCAACATCCGGGTCTTCACCCACACCTCGATGGTCGGCGCCTACAACAACAACCTGATCACCGCCTTTCAGGTGGGCCAGGCCGGCGATGTATTCACCGAGCGCTACGTCGAGATCCGCTCGGAGAGCGTGGTGGTGGCCACCGGCTGCATCGAGCGCCCCCTGATTTTCGATCACAATGAACGCCCCGGCGTCATGCAGGTGGGCTGCGCCCATCGCATGGCCCGCACCTACGGCCTGTTGCCGGGCAGCGAGGCGGTCTTTTCCGTGGGCCACGACCTGGGGCTGGAAGCCGCCGTCGACCTCTTCGACCTGGGCCTCAAGATCAACTGCGTGGCCGACATCCGCGAGGACGGCCAGAATCCCGAGCTGATGCTGGCCCTGGCCGAACGCAAGATCCCGGTCCTCAAGGGCTGGGTGGCGGCCAAGGCCCACGGGTGCAAGCAGGTGGAAAAAGTGACCCTCTCCACCGTAGAAGGCACCGTCAAGCGCCAGTTTTCCTGCGACCTGCTGGTAGCCTCTGCCGGATTGACCCCGGTGACCGGCCCCTTCATCCTGGCCCAGGCCAAGATGGGCTACGACAGCCACACCGGCTACTTCCTGCCCACGGAACTGCCTGAGAAGATGTTTCCCGCCGGCCGCATCAGCGGCATCAGCGATCCCGGCGCCATCGAAGCCTCCGGCCGCCAGGCCGGCCTCAAGGCGGCGGCTGCCGCCGGTGCAGACATGGCCAAGGCCCTTGACGACGCCCAAAAGGCTGCCGCGGCCCTGCCCGGCCCTCAGCGCGGCTGCAAGCTCGTCACCGCCCCGGTCAAGGGACGCAAGAGCTTCATCTGCTTCGATGAAGACACCACCATCAAAAATATCAAGCAGGCCATCGAGATGGGATTCGATGTCCCCGAGCTGATCAAGCGCTTCACGTCGGCCGGCACCGGTCCGGGCCAGGGCGGCATCCCGGGGCACAACCTGCCCCTGTTCGTTGCCAAGTACACGGCATCCATCAGCACGCCGGTGCCTACGACCGTGCGGCCGCCGCTGGTGCCTACCTTCCTGGCCACCTATGCCGGTTTCAACCACCACATGTTCAAACACACCCCGCTGCACGATTCCCAGATCAGGGACGGCGGCATCTTCCGCAACATCGGCGTCTGGCAGCGGGCACGCTACTTTTCCCAGGACTTCGACTGCAAGGAAGAGATCCTCAACGTGCGCAACAACGTGGGTCTGCTGGACGGTTCGACCCTGGGCAAGTTCCGCATCCACGGACCCGACGCCCTCAAGGCCTTGCAGCGGGTCTATGTCTCGGACATGAGCAAGGTCAAGCAGGGACGCATCAAATACTCGGCCATGTGCAACGACGACGGCTGCGTGATCGACGACGGCGTGGTGGTCAAGCTGGCTGAAAACGACTACTATCTCACCACCTCCTCCGCCAGGGCCGGCCAGACCGCGGAATGGATCCGCTACCACACCCGTTTCGACGGCTGGGATTTTGCCCTGGTCAACCTGACCGACGCCATGGGCGTGATCAACATCTCCGGCCCCAACGCCCGCAAGGTGTTGGCTAAAATTGTGGCCATCGACCTTTCCAGCGAGGCCTTCCCCTTCTCCGGCTACCAGGAATTTTTCATCCAGGACACCATTTTCGTGCGCGCCATGCGCCTGGGCTTCGTGGGCGAGCTCTCCTACGAGCTGCACGTGCCCGCGTCCTACACCCAGACGGTATGGGACATGCTCACGGAAGCCGGCGCCGAATTCGGTATCCGCAACTTCGGCGTGGAGGCCCAAAACGTGCTGCGCATGGAAAAATGCCACGTCATTCTCGGTTCCGAGTCCGAACAGCGCACCAACCTGCTGGACCTGGGGTTGGGCTTCCTCTGGGACCGCAAGAAAAGCGCCGCCAAGACCGTGGGAGCCGTGGCCCTGAGCCAGGCCGAAAACGCTGACGGGCGGCTCAAGCTGGTCGGCATCCGCATGGAAGACGACAACCGGCCCGCCCGTGACGGCGCCCTGATTGTCGACAACAAGGTGCGCGGCTACGTGGCCACCATGCGCAAGAGCTTTTCCACCGGCCAGGCCGTGGGCATGGCTCTGGTAGAGTCCCAGCTGGCCGACATCGGCACCCGGCTGGAGGTGTTTGAGGATGAATGCAACGGCGTTCGGCTGTATGCCCGTGTCGTTGCCATGCCGTTTTATGACCCCAAGGGCGAACGGATGAAAAATTAGCCTCCGAAACGGCATCTTGAGGCCCAGGCCGGTATTCTCACGTGTTCGCAATCTTCAAGGTTGCGAACACGCTGCGGCCTTGGCCTGAACCACAAGCCGCCATTTCTGGATGAACCCCAAATGCATACCTGAAAATCCTAATATAAGGTATAGAGGTAACCACGATGGTTGAAATCAAGAGACAATCGCCGGTACGGTTCAAGATCAGCCCGCGCCAAACCGAGGTGCGCGACAACTGGACGGTGGCGCTGGAATACGATGAAGAGGATCAGGGTCCCTGGCTGGTGGATCTAGCCCACAAGACCCGCTGGGACCTGCAGGACAGCAAGGTCAGCGAGCTGACCCCCTGCGACCTGGCCGTACCGGCAGTCCCGGGCGGGAGCATCCTTGCCGACAGCACACTGGTCAACCGCATGAACCGCACCCAGGCCTCCATCTATCACCTGGGAACCACGGCTCCGGCCATGCCCGATTTTCCGGGTTACACCGACGTTACCGAATCAACGGTGTTTGTGGCCCTTTTTGGCCCCAAGGCCTTTTATATCGCCGAAAAACTGACCAGTCTGGATTTTCTGGACCCGTCCAAAACAGCGCCTTTTCTCTACCAGGGCCCTTTTTGCCATGTGCCCTGCCAGATCGTGACGCTGGAAAAGGCCGCCGACGGCGCCGGTGGATTCCTGTTGACCTGCAGCCGGGGCTATGGCGACAGCTTGGTTCACGCCATAATGGCCGCCGGTGCCGAGTTCGGCCTGCGCCCGGCCGGTGAAAACCGCTTTAATACCTGGGTTCACGGTCTTCAGCAATAGGGGTCCGGGGGGCAGGAAGCTGCGCGGCCCAACCTGGCTGCAACGGGACGAATCTGCTCCTGCCCCTTGTTGCGGGATAGCCGAAAGGCATTCGGCCGTTCCTATGCGGCGGCGCATCATAAAACGAAAATTATTTTTCTGAAAAATAGAAAAATTATTTTCATTTGGGGGCCTTTTTTCTTCCCTTGGTGCTGCTGCATGCCGGAACCCATCGGATCAATCGGCGAGACCAAACGATAACGGTTCGTCTTGACTGCATATATATTGCTTGGAAATAGTATTCTAAAAAAAGTAAATTTAGTTTGTTTGCGGCGTTTATTTTGCAATTGGAATTTGTCTGAATCGTGACGCGATTCATTCTGAACGAACACTTACGAAGACCACTTGACGGAGGACATCATGACCAAAAAGTATGACGCCATTATCATCGGGGCCGGTGTGATCGGCGCCCCCATCGCCTACGAACTGTCCAAGATGGGCTACAAAACTTTGAGCGTGGACAAGCTGCCCGATGCCGGTGAAGGCTCTACGGCCGGTTCATGCGCCATCGTGCGCGCCCACTACTCCACCGAAGACGGTGTGGCCTTTGCCTACGAGGGGTTCAAGTATTGGCTGGACTGGGAAAACTACCTGGATCATGTTAAGGACGAAAAGGGCCTGGCCAAATTCATGAACACCGGCTCCCTGCTGATCAAATCCCAGGGGCACAAGTGGCAGAATGTGAAAAAACACTACGATGCCGTGGGTGTCACGTATCAGGAGTTGACCAACGAAGAGATCCTGGAAAAGATCCCCGTACTGGACCTGCACGAGTTCTGGCCGGTCAAACGCCCCGAGGATCCGGCCTTCTGGGAAGAACCCACCCGGATGCTCGAAGGCGGCCTGTTCTGCCCCGAGGGCGGGTATGTGAATGACCCGGCCCTGTCCGCCCACAACATCATGCGCGCCGCCGAAGCCAAGGGCGCCAAGTTCATGTTCAAGGCCGAGGTGGTTAAAATCCGCGCCGCCGCAGGCAAGGTCCAGGGCATCACCCTGGCCGACGGCACCGAGATCGACGCCCCCGTTGTAGTCAACTGCGCCGGCCCCCACTCCTTCAAGATCAACCAGATGGCCCCGGGCGTCTGGGAAGGCTGCAACATCAAGACCAAGGCCCTGCGCCACGAGGTCATGTACTGCCCCGCCCCCGAGGATTATGACTACATCAATAAGGGCTACCACCAGAGCGATGGCGACATCGGCTGCTACGTGCGCCCTGAAGTGGGCAACATGTACCTCATCGGCTCCGAGGATCCGGATTGCGATCCCCAGGAGTGGGTGGACCCGGACGAGTTCTACGCCGGCAAGGGCGGTCACGGCCGCGACAACCAGCTTTCAGAAGAACAGTGGAAAGCCCAGTGCTATCGCCTGGGACGACGCGTCCCCACCCTGCAGGTACCCAACCAGCCCAAGGGTGTCGTCGACCTGTACGACTGCTCCGACGACTGGATTCCGGTCTACGACAAGTCCGACCTGGGCGGTTTCTACATGGCCGTCGGCACCAGCGGCAACCAGTACAAGAACGCCCCGGTGGTGGGCCGCATGATGGCCGAACTGATCGATGCCTGTGAAAAGGGTCTGGATCACGATAAAAAACCCTTCCAGTATAAGATGAAATACACCGGTCGGACCCTGAATGTGGGATTCTTCTCCCGCAAACGCGAGATCAACACCAACTCGAGCTTCTCCGTCAACGGATAATGCCAGTGGCATCCACGCTTGAATTCCGGATGGATTGCGATTAATCAAAACGGGCCCGCCGATGCAGGCCCGTTTTTCATTTGGATTGAACCATGAACATCTACGTTTGCGTAAAACATGTTCCCGATTCCGCGGCCACCATCACCGTCGAGGGCAAGACCGACATCAACGAGAAGATCACTTTTTTATTGAACCCTTACGACGAGCACGCCGTTACCGAGGCGGCCAAGATCAAGGCGTCATCCTCCGATACGGAAGTCGTTGCCGTTTGCCTGGGTAAAGCGGCAGCCGAAAACAGCCTGCGCGCCGCCATGGCCATGGGAGCCGACCGCAGCATTTTGATCGAAACCGACGGGCCCCGGGACAGCATTCTCACCGCCCGCGCCCTGGCCGCCGCCATCCGGGCCGACGGCCGGCCGTGGATAATCTTCACCGGCAAGGAATCCATCGACAACGAAGGCATGCAGACCCAGTTCCGCCTGGCCCGCAACCTGGGCCTTCCCGTGGCCACCAACGTCGTCAAGGTGGATGCCAGCGGTGACGGTGTGACGGTTGAATGCGAACGCGAAGCGGGCACCATCGACGTCTTCCGCATGGCTGTTCCCTGCGTCATCGGCGCCGGCAAAGGGCTGAACAATCCCAATTACCCGACCTTTCCTGACATCGTCAAATCCCGCAAGAAGCCGGTCAGGAAGATCAGCCTGGCCGCGCTGGCCATCGAGCCGCCGGCGGCCGGCATGCAGATTCAGGAACTGCTGCCGGCTGTGGAGCAGCGCACGCCCAAGGCGCTCACGGGCAGCGCCGCCGACATTGCTGCGCAGATTGTGAACATCCTCAAAAACGAAGCCAAGGTGATGTGACCATGCAACCTATCGGATTGCTCATCGAATTCAATGACGGCCGCCTCAAGGAAGCCAATTTCGGTATGGCCACCATCGCCCGCGCAGAAAACCGGCAGTTGGTGGCCTTGGTGGTGGATGCACCAACCGGCGATGTCCGGGCGGCACTGGGACAGTATGGGGTGACCCGCATCGTCGCGATTCGCACCGGCAACGGCTGGAATCCGGCCGTCCACTCGGCCGCGGTCGTGGCCGCCATGCAGGCATATGGAATCACCACGCTGATCGGCCTGACCAGCCCCACGGGAAGGGAACTGCTGCCGCGCATCGCCGCCCAACTGGATGCACCCCTGATCATGGATTGCATCGAGATCGACCTGGACGGCCACCGGGCGACCACCTCCCAGTATTCGGGCAAGACCATCGCGACCATCGCCCTGACCGGCAGTCATTGCATTTACGGCCTGCGTGCCAATGTCGTCGCCCCCCTGAAAGCACCGGTGGCAGCGGAAGTTTTCGCGTTCTCCTTCACGGCCGATCGCGACAGCGGCTTCGAAACAATCGAAACCCGCACCGATGGCAGCGGCTACCAGTACCTTGCCGAATCGGACATCATCATTTCCGGCGGGCGGGGGCTGAAAAACGCCGAGAACTTCAAGCTGCTCTTCGACTGCGCCAAACACCTCAACGCCGCCGTGGGCGCCTCCCGCGTGGCCGTAGACAACGGCTGGGTGCCCTACGCCATGCAGGTGGGCCAGACCGGCGTCAAGGTGAATCCCAAGGTATACATGGCCGTGGGCATCTCCGGCTCCATCCAGCACTTTGCCGGCATGAAAACCGCCAAGACCATCATCGCCATCAATACCGATGCGAACGCTGCCATCATGGCCAACTGCGACTATTATGCGGTAGGGGATCTGTTCGACATCCTGCCGGCGCTGGAAAAAGCCCTGGCAGCGGTTAAAAAATGAGACGGCCAATCGTGCAGCAGCATGAATGCCGTCTTATGTCTGATCCGCCAGACCTGGTTGCCATGTCCATCGAGGGTTATTCAGCGCTGCGATACACTCAGACGGATTCGAGACTAGCGCCTCTCTCCGCCAACAACTCACGCAGGATGGCCCTGTGGCAGCGTGCCTCATCGGCGCAGTAGCAGCCAACGGAAAGGTTTGCATGGTGAGACAGCGCGGCCAGCAGATCGAGAACTCTGCTCTTTTCGAGATCGGCCATTTCTGCTCTATATTTCCTGACAAATGCGGCCCACTCTTTCTCCGATCCAGCAGCCTGCCCCAGTTTCATGAGTTCAGCGCTTGGAGCCACGTTCGGGAGCCACACATCATGCAAAGTGAAGGTTCCTTTTTAAGCCCGGCCAACCGCAAAACACTTGTGCAGCACGCGCAACAAATTATTGCCCATAAAGGCTGCTATGTCTCTTTTTCCAAAACCTTGCTCACGCATGGCTGCTGCTAACAAATTCAAATCAGTAATATCATTCCAGCCTTCAACATAATTCGGCAATCCGCCACCGCCATCGGTTCCCAGAGCAACATGTCTGATACCGAAATGATTGTTAAGATCCTCAATCTCTTGAGCCCAGTCTGCAAATGTTTGACGCGCATACGTGCCGCCATATGCCAGTGGCCAGGTGCAAAGCACACCGCCCGTTTCGACCACCGCTTCAATTTCTCTGTAAGTTCGCAGGCGGCTTGGACCTCTATCCATTAAAAACGGTGGCAATGCATTGGTGTGGGAATCAATTATCGGCGCCCTGGTGCACTCGGCGACATCAAAAAGTGTTTGTGTGCTTGAATGCGCAACATCGATGAGCATGCCAAGTTCGTTCATGCGTTCAACCACACGGTATCCGAAATCCGTCAAGCCGCTGTCATCTGGAGAATTGGAACCGTATTGCAACATGTCGTTGCCAATTTCATTATTATATTTGTGGACCAGCGTGATTATCCGAACCCCCATTTCATAAAACTCATCCAGGTGATCGATTTTTCCTTCAAGCGCATCGCCGCCTTCAATGGTTAAAAGGGCGTTTATAGGGCCATCCGGATCAAATCGTCGCCGTATCTGCTGTGGCTTTCGGATTATTTTGATATATCCCTGATCCTCCCATTCTTGAACGATCGCCAACTGTCTCAACGTGTCTTCGTAAGGTGAGCCGCCGGAATCTGGGGAATATTTAGCATAATCGCCAACTGCCGCAATTGAGGTCGCAACGATTCCGGCTTTGCGAATCATCTCAAATGTGTGTTCATTGGGATTGAGCTGGTTACGGTAAAACGTGTAAGGGTGGGCATGGGCGTCGATGATCCACATACCGGGAGTCAAATTTTTTTCTTTGGCGAAAATTTGTAGGGGAAGGGCGCTGAGCAATCCTGCTGAAAGACCGTAGCGGGCAAAATTTTGTAGGAATTGACGTCTGTTCAAGGCATGCCTCCTTTAACATTGTTTAGATAGGCTAATTTCAAAAGCTTTTGATTGCCAATTTCCCTTTTGGCGTAGGTTCAGGTCCAGCCGGGAACATCAAAGGTCTTGTAATGACTAAATTACTGTTATGTCCCATTCGGGACCTTGATACTGCCGGATCTTTGGAGACATCAAAGAAAAAGCAGGGCCAAATTAGACCCTGCCCTCCTATTATATTGTCAACCCTACTGAATCAATCACAAGGCACAAATGTTAATGTTTGCACACCATCGTATGAAACGCTGCCAGTGCCAGCGTTCGGGTCTTCCAGGGTCGGGACGATATCATATTTAATATTTACTCCTCGAAATGATCCATTAAGGGTATTCGGATTCAGTATTATCGTTCCCATCAAGCCCCTCACTTCTATTGGATCATCTTGGTCGCCACTGTAACCTGATGAACTGGCATGAATCACAATTTTATCAGGATATACTATCGCATTACCATTGACTAATGGTGTATGGTCGCTCTCGGTGTTGCTACCGTGTACAAGGTAGTAATTTTTGCCCGTATTCATTATGTATAACCGCAATAATCCAGTGGGATCCAAACTGTCGGAGTCTGAGTAAACCTCCCAACACAATTCGCCCGCTTTTTTAGGCCATAGATTTTGGCCTGAAAAGGAAACTGACGCTGACAAAAAAACAATAATTATTACACTAAGAGCTCCCAGAAAGAATCTTTTACGTTTCATCCTTTACCTCCATTTTTTTGGGTTTGGTCAGATTTGATAGCCTCCGAAAGCAATGTTGGTTGAAAAGTTAGGAGAAGGGCCGAGATTTATCAACAACCTTGGATAGCCATTAGGCAGCAATTCAATTTGGCGTACATGCAAAATAAATGCAACATCATATAATTTTAACAATATTAATTTTTCCAGCATGTTACAATATTTATTGGTAAGGCAAATATAAAAAATATGTAATGTTTTACATAAAATTCCCTGAACAGATAGGATGTTATGTAATTAATGTATGAGTGGAGAGCTGGGAAGCCTGATCTGGGTAGTATAAAAGCCTATATCCTTGTATTGAGAAACAATAGATAAGCCGGAATAGTGGCTCTGGGGAAAAACCTGCGGATAAGGCTTTTACCTATGGGTATTTTTCACCCAGGCAGTTCTCGTATGTTTGATATAGCATGCGCGAAGGAACGGTTATTTTGGACGACTACTTGTTGACCAATGCGGGGATGCGTAATATCTACTGCATAATAATTTCCCTATTCGCCGGCCGCAATCACTTTCAGCGGACCGATACCAACTGAAATCAACGTGCGTGACTGATGATCCCTAAAACACACCGCCGCTGGATCATTTACCTGATGTCGTGCCTGCTGTTTATTTTTTCTCAGTTTTACCGATCATCAATAGCTGTAATTTCACCCAATCTGGTTAAAGAGCTAAACCTTGATACAGAAGCGCTGGGACTCATCTCGGCCGCATTTTTTTATGCGTTTGCCGCAATGCAGATCCCGGTGGGGTTGTATCTGGACAGCCTGGGGCCACGGATATTAATGACTGCCCTTTCCCTGGTAGCTGCTGTCGGCGCCGTCGTGTTTGCCTACGGCGAATCGGCGGTTGCGCTGGTTGTCGGTCGGTTGTTCCTTGGCGTGGGCATGGCCTGTAATCTGATGGGGCCGCTTAAACTGATCACCACCTGGTTTTCTCCGCTTTATTTTGCAACCCTTTCAGCCATATTTGTTTCCGTCGGCACCGCAGGAAACATTGCGGCGGCCACGCCGCTGGTATGGCTTTCCGAATGGCTTGGATGGCGAACGACGTTTCTCCTCTTCGCCGTGTGCAACCTGGTTATCGCTATACTGTTTTATTTGATCGCAAGAGATCATCCCGACGATTCGCCAGCGGGTCATCCCGCCAAAGCCGCAACGGTCAGTTGGCCAGTTGCCCTGAGCGGTATGTTGCAGCTCTTTTCCCGCAGGGACTACTGGTTGATTTCGATGGGCACTTTTTTCCGCTACGGCATCTATGCATCGGTTCAAGCCCTTTGGGCAGGCCCCTTTCTGATGCTTACCATGGATCTCTCCCCGTTCATGGCCGGCAACCTGCTTTTGGCCATGAGCATTGGTCTGATTGTCGGCAGTCCCATCTGCGGATGGATATCGGATTCGATTCTCCGTTCGAGGAAACATGTCATTATTGCCGGATTGGCAGTGATGGCGGGCATCCTGATCACACTTGCTGTGCTGCCTGTCGATACAGGCGTGCTGATTCTGCTGGCCCTGTTTTTTGGTTTTGGGTTTTCCAGTGGCACGGGCCAGATCATGTACGCACACATTAAAGAACGCATGCCCCTTGAAAATGCAGGCACCGCCATGACGGGCATCAACTTTTTTACCATGACCGGTGTCGCATTTTTTCTGCACGGTCTCGGATGGGCGATCAAAGCATTCTATCCCGGCGGATCGCTTGCTCCGGAGGTATTTCGTATGGCATTTGGTTTATTTGGCGGCTGCCTGGTTATAACCGGATTGCTCTACAGCTTGACAGCCGATGGCAATAGATTCATGAGAGATCGTAGGGCTCAACCGACCTTAAAAACCCATTGACCATAGCAATATCATTCGAATCGCATCCCAAACGGTTGGCCTGCAGACGGGGGTTGCCGGATGAAGTCAAACAGCCACATTTACTACCGTGACACCCATCGTTACTTAGAGCCTGGCGGACACCACATTTACAAGGGCTGGAGGGGATATGATTTCAATCGAAACCAGGGCAGACTGCACGATTTTCAAGGTTACCGGTACTGTGACAGCCAATGAGATTTTCATGCAGGCAAAACTATATATGGCCGGTGCGCAGACCGATACCTCGCTGTGGGATTTCACGCAGACCGATACGGTGAAAATCTCCACGGCGGAAATGCGAGGCATTGCCGACAGGTTAAAGCATGTCCGCAAGGATGGAAAGGTCAGAAAAGTCGCCTTGGTGGGCTCAAAAAACATCAATATCGGGCTGGGTAAACTCTTTGCCGCCTTCGCCCAGATGGCCGGGCTGCCCAACACGTACAAGGTCTTTCGCGACACGGCCCATGCCATGGAATGGTTGGAGGAGGACAATGTGGGTCGAAGGTAATTCCTTCCACACGGCAGGCCCGGCCAAAATTGCCGGCAATTGATTCGATGAGGTCAATTAGACTGCCAATTCTCCTTTGCGGCTGTCAAACGCCTGCTTTTCGAATGGGTTGAGACCTCCTTGGATATAGGGTCACCCCCAGCAATGCAAGCGATGCGAACACCGCACCGGCCATAAACGCTGCCGAGGCACCGAAGGCGCTCCATAACAAGCCCGCAATGACGCTGGCCATCAATAGCGCAATCCCGGTGACAAGGTTGAAAATACCGAAGGCCGTACCGCGCAACGCCTCAGGGGCAGCATCGGCCACCAGCTTGGCAAACAGCCCCTGCGTGAGCCCCATGTGCAGTCCCCAGACGCCTGCGCCGATAAACGTCGACAACGGGGATGCAGCTGCAGCCAGCACGACATCGGCAACCACCAGTACGGCAAGTCCCATGACAAGCAGCGTCCGGGGATTCATCCGATCAGCAACAATCCCTGCGGGGTAGGCTGTGGCTGCGTAAACGACATTCATGACGACCATCATTACCGGTACATAGCCCAGGGCAAGCCCCACCGATTGGGCGCGTAGCACCAGGAACGCCTCGCTGAATCGGGCCAGGGTAAAGACCGCGCCAAGCAGCACGATAAGCCAGAAACGAAGCGGCAGACGCTTGGCACCAATGCGTGTAACCGGGTTTCCCGCACCGGCGTCGGTCTTCGTCTTCTCGGAATCGCGAACTCCGAATACAAGCAGCCCTACGGCCATGAATGCCGGTATCACCGCCACCCACATCACCGCCCTGATATCGTTGGCCAGCCATACCATCAAGGCCACTGCCAAAAGGGGACCCATGAGTGCACCGACGGAATCGAGCGTCTGACGGAGTCCATAGGCCGCCCCGCGCAGATGGCAGGGGGCAATGTCGGCTACCAGGGCGTCACGGGGTGCGCCGCGAATACCCTTGCCGATCCGGTCGACGAACCGCGCACCAAAAACCCAGCCGATGGTGGTTGCCAAAGGAAACACGGGCTTGGCAGCCGCGCCAAGCCCGTAGCCAATTACGGCAAGCACCTTGCGCTTTCCAAAATAGTCGCTGATCGTGCCTGAGAATACTTTTGTGATTGCGGCGGAGGCTTCGGCGATTCCCTCGATGAGGCCTACCGTGGCCATGGAAACCCCCAGGGTAGCGACCATGAAAACCGGCAGCAGGCTGTGAATAAGCTCCGAAGAGATATCCATGAGCAATGAGACAAACCCCAATATCCAGATGCCCAGCGGCAATGCGTTGATTCTTCTTGGCGCCTTCATGGGACCTTTCACCTTTGGAAGAACTGGACGATCAGCATGACGGCCAGCACTGCCAGCAACCAACGCAACCATCGACGATAGATCTCGGTGGGGACCCGGTCGCGGATGCGCATCCCTAAAAACATAACCGCCAGGCCCAGTCCAGCCAGTGGGGCCGACGCCCACAGGACCTCGGCCGTCATGAGGCCGGCCTGGGCGAAAACCGCGCCCTGGGTGAGTTTGCCGAACAGAAAACAGAAGTTAAAAACCTGGATCATCACGGTTTTGGGCATGCGCACTTCCAGGGCATAGACGATCAGCGCCGGCAGCATGACATTCACCGTACCGGCCAGGACGCCGGCGGTCAGGCCGAAGACGGCAAAAGCGATGCGGGGGTGGCGGTGTACCCAGGCAAAGCCGACTCCGATCCGTTCGGCATTGAGATACAGCACCAGTATGGCCGCCAGCAGGGGGCGGAAAGGCTCCGGAGAGACGGCGATGAGCAGCCGGGTGCCGATCAGGCTTCCGATCATGCCGTAGACGGCCAGGGGCCAGTAGCGCGCAAGACTCTGATTCCACCGGCCGCCTTTGAGGATGTTGGCCACGTTGACCACGACCGTCGGAAGCACCAGCAGCAGGATGGCCGTGCGTACATCGGTGACCAGGGCCAGAAGCGGCGTGGCGATCAGGGGAAAACCGATGCCAAGGGTGCCGTGGACCATGGCCGCGAATCCGATGATGGCGGCATAGGTGAGTAAAGTGAGCAAGGAGGTGGTATCAATAATGGGCATGAGCAATTCCCAAGCAACGCGGCGGCAGCGGCTCGATGCGGTTCAGCGGAGGAACCCCTCTTCCAAGGCCAATTAAAAAAGGGTCCTTTTCGGATTTCAAATCACATTGCCTTGAAATGGGGGTTGGGAGCGGCATCATCCGCTTGCCCTTAAGCCCGGTTGGCCAGCATCTCGGCGAATGCTTCCAGACGCGTACGCAGCTGACCCTCGGAAAAATTGCGTGAATCGACGCAATCGACTTCCAGGTTCAGCACCGGCACACCGATGGATTTCAGGCCCTCGGCGATCAGCCCCCGGGCGCCGGTCCCCTGGCGGCACCCCCAGTGGCACGGATTGATGGCCCCGTCGATGCGGTAATCGCGGGCCATCTGCTGCAGATGGCCAATCCGGCGATCGACCTGGCCGTTGAAGGGGATCGAAATGGCGCGCCGGGCCAGCCCCGGAAAGGGATCTTCCGCATCGACGGGATCCCAGGTAATGGCGTTGAGTTCGTCGGCGATCACAGCCGCCCCGTATTCACTTTCCAGCATATCGACCAAGGGGTTTTTAAACTGGATGCGGTTTTGGATCCACAGCAGGCGCAGCCGTTCGTCGGCGATGCCGCCTTCTTTCGTTGCAACCTTGGCGGCAAAATCATCCCGGTAGGCCGTTGCAATGTCGACGGCCGCCTCGGTGCCGAGCAGCAGGGCCATGACGATGCCGAAGTTGCCCATCAACCGGCCGTTGGCCGGTGACGGCACCGCCTGGGCCAAC
This sequence comes from uncultured delta proteobacterium, assembly GCA_963704985.1. Lineage (GTDB taxonomy): Bacteria > Desulfobacterota > Desulfobacteria > Desulfobacterales > Desulfosarcinaceae > Desulfosarcina. The sequence continues at coordinate 120,139 of CAVPIL010000002.1, forward strand.
CGGAAAGCCTCGGCCATGATTCCGCGTGCCCGGTTGGTGAGCGCGATGGCTTGCCTGAAACGATCTTCATCCAGAGGCTCGCCGGTATGGTCGGCTACGAAAGCAACCATCTCTCTGAGCTGGTCCGCCAGGTAGCGGACACCTTCCGCTGACGGTTCCTGGGGCACATTCAATACAAACAGGTCCTTTTCAAAATGGCGCGCCAGGTTCTCCATGACGGCCAGGCCACCGGAGCACGGGCTGCTGGTGGCGATGAGAAAATCGGGGACGGGCATCACCTCTCGTTTGGCTGCGCCCAGCACCGACCGGTGATATCCGCAGGTATCGCCGCCGAATCCGGCCTGCTCGGCCGCTTCCAGGAATGCTCCCGCCATCCCCGTGGACGCCAGCATGGCGCCGACAAATTCCACAAAACAGGAGGTCACCCCCATGGCGGCCAGGAGATCAAAGGGTGCCGTGACGCCACACCAGGCCACGCGCGCTTCTCCACCATAGAGACGGGCGCCCAGCCGGGCCACTTCGAGCGCGTAGATTTTTCTCGGACTGCGGCTTTCAGGGTCCGCATCGAGTTTGGCCTCGATGCCCGACACCAGGTCGTCAAAGTACTGTTTCATCATGATGGTCACCTTAACATTTCGATGAATGCTTCGATACGGGTGCGCTGCTGCCCGATGGATCTCAGGGTGCAGTCCCCTTCCAGCAGCAGAAGCGGCAGACCTTCTTTTTTGAGGGCCTCTCTGACCAGGGGCAGCCTGGCCAGGTATGGGTCGCAAAATTTCAGGGTATGCCCGATGACACCGGCGGCACCGCAGGCCCGGGCGGCTGCCACCACATCGGCGGCCAGGCGCCCCGGCGCTTCGGGAGAAAAGGTGCGGGCGCAGGGGGGTTTGCGCTGAATGCTGCTGGCAAGATCCAGGTAAATCGACTCTTTGCTTTCGAAAGCCACCGGGCTGAACATCCGTGAACCGCTGCAGCAATCATCGCCGACAATGTGTGCGCCGCTGGATTCCAGCAGGGCAAAGGCATCGGGATCGGGCATCACGTTGCCGAACAGAAATACCGCCACACCCGGTGACGCATCGGCGCCGTTGGCAGCGCTTGCCGGCAGCGCTTCCAGGGCTTTTATCGCTTCGTCCGCCGGCCGGCTGCTGGCCATGTTGTAAAGGGCCTGCAATTGGGCACTGCCGCCGGTCAAACGCCCTGCCCGCATACGCTGGCTGCATTCGGCCAGCAGTTCACACAGGCGGTTGAACCGTTTGACAGCTGCCGGCAGATCCAAGTCGCCCGCGTCGATCCCGGCCCGTTGGGCCAGATGGTCGGCCAGACGTTTCAATTCTGAGGCGTAGAACTGGTTGGCCACCTGATCGTGGGTGGCCGGCAGATCGAGCAGGACCACCGGCTCCTGCGGCCGGACGCGCCGCCAGGCATCGGCCAGCCGCCGCATGGCGTCACAACTGTTGACGAACACCATGCCGTTCAATTCCGGCAGGTCGCCTGCCAAGGCCCGGTCGACAACCCGCTTGACGTGGGGGCACAGGTTGTCGTGGAGCAGTTGCCCGGCCCGATCCGGAGCGTCTCCCATGGGCAATACCCGGTAGGGAGCAAATCCGGCGGCTTCGATGATCGGCAGCGGAGTGTATGCGCAGGTAAACCCGATTGAGTTCTTCTCCCCGTTGGCGTTCATTGGCTGCCTCCTTCTGCATTGACCAGCACCTGCTGCAGGACCTTCATCGCGCCGGCCAGGTCCGCTTCGCCAATGCCTGAAAAAACGTTGCTCAGAACCTTTTGGGTGACCCGTTGGACCGGGACCTCCACCTGCCGGCCGACATCGGTGAGGCAGATTCGGTAGGCCCGTCGATCGTTGGGATCGGGCTCGCGGCATACCAGCCCGTCACGTTCCATCCGGTCGAGCAGACCGGTCATGGTGGAGGGTTCGAGCCGCGCGCAACGGGCAAGCGCCACCGTCTTGCTGCCATCCTCGGCCCAGAGGCAGAGCAGCACCCCCAGATAGGCCGGCCGCACCGATGTCACGCCGGCATCCGCCAGGCCTTTCTTGATGGCTGATGTCACCTGCAGCGTCACTCTTGATATGAGATAAAAGGGGCACTCGTTTGGATGGGGGCTGGTCATGGATACCTCTTGGCTGGGTTTATCCACATATTCCGTATGCGTACTATATTGTCAAGTACTATTTATTGTCCACGGAAACGGTTCCCGGGACCCGGCGGAAGGTCTTGAATGGGGGAGGTGCATCGGATAGGTTGCGGTGTCTGTCCATGCTTCGGTGTCGGTTATGCGTACTCTGTGCGGGTTACTTGCTCCCGCCCACTCTCCTGGCATGTTGATTTTTGGCAGGCTCCCTGCTATGGCCGCTGGGATGCGGGTGGGCGGTGGCGGGTACACACACTTCCCAATGGTTTTCACGGGGGTAGCATGAGAAGGAGGTCGTAACCATGGCGCCGGAAGGAATTGCCGTCGAAAAAAAGGGACCGCTGGCGATGGTGACGCTTCGGCGTCCGGATCGGCTGAATGCATTTGACCAGGCTATGTTCGGGCAGCTGGCAGATGCCGCCAGACGGCTGTCCGTCGCCCCCCTGCCAAGAGCGGTGATCGTTACCGGTGCCGGGCCGGATGCATTCTGCTCCGGATTTGATGTCAACCCCGATAACCCCATGGTGGCTGAAATGGCCCGCGCCGTGGAGCGTCGGGAAAAGGAGCCCATTGCCCAATGCATAGCTGCATTGCGGGCCGCGGTGGATCGCTTTGTAGAGCTGCCCGTACCCATCATTGCGGCGATCAACGGCAAAGCCTTCGGCGGGGGAGCCGAACTGGCCGTTCGCTGCGACCTGCGCGTGATGGATCCCGCTGCAGAAATATGCTTTTCCGAGGTCCGCCTGGGGCTGATGCCGGATTGGGGCGGAGGGGCGACCCTGCCCTATCTGATCGGACCGGCGGCGGCGGCTGACCTCATCCTGACTGCCCGACGGGTAGGCGCGCGTGAGGCGCTGCACATGGGCCTGGTGAATCGTGTCAGTGGACCGGGGAAGGCCGTTGATGAAGCGGCTGCGATGGCCGAGGCGATCGTGCGCAACGGACCCCAGGCGGTACAAAGTGCGCTCAAGGTGATTCGTGCCAGCCGCAACCGTTCCCTGCAGGCAACCCTAGAACTGGAGCAGCAGACGGCGGTGGACTTGATTGCCGGCGGTGAATGCCTTCACGGCATCGGCGCATTTCTGACCGGAGGGACGCCGCACTTCCCGGAACCAGCCAATGAGGCTATTTCCGAATAAGTGTGGGGCCTGCAGGATACCAATGCCATTCCCGGGGAGCGGGAAGATGCCCCATGTGGGCTGATGGAGGCATCTTCACCGGCCCCTGAGCCCGTATGTTTAGGAAGGTTGACGGCATGAGTCGGTGGCGGCTTCGACCTGAAGCACCAAGGCAACCCGCAAACTGCTGAGGTGAGCCTTGGTTCAAATGCATGTCAAACCCTGTTCTACAGCTCGATGCGGGTTCCCAGGACCTTCAGGAACTTGGCCAACCATTGGGGATGGGCCGGCCAGGCCGGTGCGGTGACCAAGTTGCCGTCTACATGGGCCTGGTCCACGGCGATGTCCACGAAGGTGCCGCCGGCACACCCGACATCCGGTCCCACGGCCGGATAGGCCGAACAGCTTTTTCCCTTGAGCACACCTGCGGCGGCCAGCACCTGGGCGCCGTGGCAGACGGCCGCAATGGGCTTGCCCACCCGGGAAAAATGGCGCACCATGTCCAGCACCTTGGGATTGAGCCGGATATACTCCGGGGCTCGGCCGCCGGGAATCACCAGGGCGTCGTAATCTTCGGCCTTGATCTCGCTGAAGGTCGCATTGAGGCCGAAATTGTGTCCCGGCTTTTCGCTGTAAGTCTGGTCTCCCTCAAAATCGTGGACGGCGGTGCGGACCGTCTCACCCGCCTTTTTGTCCGGGCACACCGCGTGGACGGTATGGCCTACCATCGTGAGGGCCTGGAAAGGCACCATTGCCTCGTAATCTTCAACGAAATCTCCCACCAGCATGAGAATCTTCTTGGCTGCCATGATTGCCTCCTTGGGTTGAATGGGTGTTGCCGTATAGACCGGGACGATCCCGGTGGTACCTTATGTTCGGTTCACTTCAACGGTTACATGCACCAGTTTTACTTCAGAAGGGATCAGCTGTTTGTAGTACGCCGGCGGTTTGGGAACTTCGGCGGCCACCGATACGATGGCCGCATGGATACCGGGCCCGACGGCCCACAGATGAAGGTCTACGACCTGATTATCATCGTTTTTTTGGATCCCGTCCACCACTTTTTGCCGGAATTCGGCCGGTGCCTGCCGGTCCAGCAATACATGACTGGTCGTCCGTAAAAGACCGATAGACCAGCGCGAGACCAGAACGGCACCGATGATGCCCATGAGCGGGTCCATCCAGACGAGGCCGAAATACTTGGCGGCCAGCAGGGCAAAGATGGCCAGGAATGAGGTTAGCGCGTCGGCCAGAACATGCAGATACGCGGACCTCAGGTTGTGATCCTGACCATGGCCATGCTCGTGCCCATCGTGTCCGTGGTCATGGCCGTGATGGTGGTCGCCCTTGTGATTCAGGATCACCATGGAGAGGCCGTTGACCACCAGACCGATCACTGCCACAACAATGGCTTGATTAAAGGCAATCGCCACGGGATTCACCAGCCGGACCGCGCTCTCCACAGCCATCATCACCGCAAATACCGCCAACAGCACCGCACCGGAAAAGCCCCCCAGGGCGTTGACCTTGCCGGTACCAAAACTGAATCGTTCGTCATGGGCATGGTGACGGGCGTAAATGTAGGCCAAGACGTTGATGGAAAGGGCCGCCGCATGGGAGGCCATGTGCAGGCCGTCGGCCAGCAGAGCCATTGATCCGAAAAGGATCCCGGTGGCAATCTCCACCACCATCATGGCGGCGGTAACGACAATGACGATGATGGTACGGCTCTCCCCGGGCCGTTTATGATCCTGGCCGAAACTGTGGCTGTGGTTCAAATCCGTTGCATGGATCGAAGTCATCGGCAGGGCTCGTCTCCTTCCTAAGCATTCTTTTGCGTCAACCGGCGGGCAGTCGGTGGTTTCCGGAGATGATAATCATCCGCCAGCCTTTTGGCCAGCGCGGAATCCACATTGGGCGACCCGTGGAAAAGTGTCAACGCTGTGACCGCATCTGTCACAACCGGATGATATTTCTGAGGCCATGGAAACACTGGCCCTGCATTTTGATTTTTCGAAGAATCCTCCGCCCGGCGATCCCGACATGTCCCGCTTCCGGCACGATCTGTCCCGCAGCCTGGAGACGGCCCTGAAAACCTCCGGGGGGGCCGGACGCTGGCGGGGCGGCCGCTATGCCCGGGGAGTAGTGACCATTTTCCTGGAAGTCCCCGATGCCCAATGCGCACTGAACCAGGTGCGCTCGGTGCTGGATTCCAGGGGATTGTCCGGCAGGATGACCTTCGGCGGAAGCGGTTGCGGGTCAACGGCCACGTGACCCCATCAATAAAAAGCAGCTGAGGGTGGATTTCAAATAAAACGGCCGGTGCCCGCTCGATGGGGTCCGGCCGTTTTCCCCGGAACGCCGGGGGAACCGAACATCTTTTGTGAGTTGGTTTTATTCCAGATGGCTGATAATGGATTCGGTGAGTGAATCGTCATCCTTTTTAAAAAAGGGAATCAGTTCGGCCGCCACGTCTTTGAGCGACTTGATATTCTTCTCTTTCATCACGGCCTGAATGGTTTCCACGCCCTCTTCGATCAGCCGCAGACCTTCAGCGATCCTGATGACATCCTGCTTTTCCATGTTTGACTCCTTCGGTTGTATATGGCTGTAAGCCAATACCGTATCCAGATGGGGCCAGTCTAAACGCTTTGCCCCGGGGTGACAAGCACTATTTGACACCCGGCTAGAGTTCGATGCGGTTGCGGCCGGCGGTCTTGGCGGCCAGCAGTTTTTCATCGGCCCGGCGGATGAGGGTCTCTACATCTGTATCCACCTCTCGGCCCACATGGCCGTAAGCGATGCCGATGCTGACCGTGATGTTTGTCTGCTTATCGGGCATATTTTCAATCGCCCGCCGGATCTTCTCTCCCACCTCCCCCAGGGAGACCGGTTCAACACTGGATAAAAAGACCAAAAACTCCTCGCCCCCGTAACGCCCGAGAACGTCCGATGCCCGGATGCACTCCCTGATGCATCCGGCCACCCGGCGCAGCATGTCGTCGCCGAACTGGTGGCCGAAATTATCGTTGATGGCCTTGAAGTGGTCGATATCGATCATCAGCACGCCTACGGTGTTTTTGTTGCGCTGGGCCAGGTGGGCCAGGTGGGCAAGCGCATTGAACAGCCCCCGGCGATTAAAGATCCCGGTCAGTTCATCGTAATTGCTCAAAAAGGCCATGCGCCGGTTCTCTTTCCACAGGCGATGGATGACCTCGCCCACCAGTTCCAGTTCCAGCGTGCCCAACTCATTTTGCTGAAGTGAATCGAAGAGCCGGTTCACAAAACGCTCGTAGGAAAAATCCGCGCCGGCTTCGCCGTTGAAGGTTGCCACGTACTGGGAAAGCGTCTCGAAGGCCGGATGCAGCAGGTAGAATTCAAGCTTGAAGGCCATGGTAAACGCCTTATCCTTGCGGCGCACCTGCATGCAGCTGTCGGCCAGATCGTGGACTTTTTCCTGCAGCGCCGTTAACTCGTCCAACGTCTTTTGCGGTTCATCGAACAGGTTGTTGAGCATGCCTTTTTCCGCCCAATTGAACAGTCGATCCCAATAGAGCAGGTGCTGCTCGTTTTTGGCGGCAATATCCTGCCAGAACCCTTTCAGGTCCTTGCTGCCGGCATAGCGCGCCAGGTTCAGGTACAGACGGGTGGCATGGTTGTCCAGCCGGAGGCATTGTTCGACGATGCGGGTCATGCGGGTGGCGTTCATGTTCAGGTTCCTTTGCACGAATTCAGGTCAGTTCGATTGGTTCCATTACGCCGGATGTTTGCTGAAAAATGGCAGGGTGTCGTCAAGCGACTGGCTTACCGGATCATGGTACGTCAGGCCGTTTGTAGTTGGCAACATAATAATCACCGATGAGCTGCCGTTTTTTTAGATCCTCACCGACGACCCTGGCCTCTGCCTTGGTTTTAAAATGGGCGATGCGCACCTGGTACCAGGTCTTTCTGGTGCCGGAAGCCCGGGTCCAATAGGCCTCCAGCCCCTGCCCTTTCAACTGGTCCACATAGCGCCGGGCTTCGTTTTCCTGCAGATAGGCCGCCACCTGCAGGGTAAAGGGGTCCGTAACCGGGGCAGCCACCGGCTCAGGTGCTTTTTCCACTGTTTTGAAATTAGCGGCCATATGTAATGCGGTATTGATCACCAGCCACCCCACACCGATGACAAGCAGCCCCAAGGCAGCCCATTTGGCCACCGATTTGGCTCGCCGGGATAGCAGGGCCCCCCGGATGCTTCGCAACAGATTGAGACCGTCGGTGGCGCTTGCGGAAACCGCCCCTCCCAAGCCGACCATCGCCTTCCGGATCGACGGACCGAGAGCCAACCGCACGATCCGCGGCCGACTGAGGGGTTGCTCCGGGTCGGGGTCGGGGCTCTCGGACACAAAGCGTGCCGCCATTTTACTGCGCTGGGAGGCATCCATGCCGTCCAACACCGCATCGGCCCGTTCCAACAGAGGCAGGGTCACTGGACTGGGACGGATCATCCGGCAGCAGGCGGCGATACCATGAAGCAGGCGCGGGTCACGGCCGCCACTGGCGTGATTGTCCAGGTACACCTTAAGGGCCAGGCTATCGGTGCGCGGCTGGGCCAGGAAGAGATCGGCGATGCCGCCGAGCAGGGTGTCGGGCAGGGTATCCCCGGCATCCATCAGTTGCTGGTAGGTCTGCAGGGCAGCAAAATCACAGCGTCGCTCGGCAAGGTAAAACTGGGCCAGCATGCGCTGGATAGCCCTGTCCTGGGGATAGGCAGCCCCGATCCTGGCGGCGATGTCGTGGGTTTTTTGGGTTACCGCCCTCCCGGCCAGCACCCCCTCAAGCCATTTCACGGCAGCGTTCCGGTCTCGGGGAAAATGGCGCAGGTAAGCCCCGATAAGGGCATCGGATGACGTTTCTGGATCTGGCTGAGCCATCTGGAACCGGGCCATCCGGGCCAGCAGGCGACCCGCGGGAATTTTTCGGGAAAGTGGCGAGAAAAAAAAGCTGTCTACGGTGGCCGCAGCCCGGGCAAGCGCCTGACTGGCCTCTCGGGGCATGCCGGCCCGCTCCCAGACGGTAGCCTCGCCAAGCAGGCGTTCCAGTCGGCGGCGGCCCAGGGCAGCGAAGACCAGGCCCGTTAGCCAGAAGGCGGCCGCAAGCAGGCCAAGACCGGGTACAACCATCCAGCCGGGTCCCGTGGTGCCGGCAAAGGGCGGCAGCACGACCAGGGCCGCCAGGCTGCCGATCACCAGGGCCATCCACAGCCGAACGGCTATGTGTTTAAACAAGTGCTCCATATTCCTGATCAAGAACGTCCTTTTCTCAGGGCCACGGAAACCGGGTTGCGCGTCCAGAACCCGGCCCATGATCCGGTTTCGGGATTCACTTTCTCAAAATAGATATCCGCAGGTGCCATGAAGGTCTTGATCGGTTCCCCTTGGGTCACCTGTTTCATGAACTGGGCCCAGATCGGCGCCGCACCACGCCCACCCGTAATTCCGGCACCATTTTTATCCCGCATACCCTGGCCCCGGTCAAACCCCACCCATACCGACGTGCTCAGGTTGGGGGTAAAACCGGTAAACCAGGCGTCATTGTATTCGTTGGTCGTACCGGTTTTACCGGCGGCCGGCAGACCAAAACCCATCTGCCGGACCACGTTGCCCGTTCCCTCGTCGATAACCCCGCTCATCATATCTACCAGCTGATAGGTGATCGACTCGTTGAGCACGCGTTCGCCGGTGATGATGTGCTCCTCCAGCACCTGGCCGCTCACATTCTCCACCCGGCGGATCCAGTACGGCGGATGACGCACGCCACCAGAGGCCAAGGTGGCATAAGCGGCGGCCATTTCCAGGGGGCTGACGCCGAAGGTGCCCAATGCCACGGAGTAGACGGACCCCAGGGGACTGGTGATGCCGCAACGCCGGGCCGTATTGACCACCGCTTCGGGGCCGAGGGCTTCCACCAGTTGGGCGGCCACCGTATTCACCGACTCGGTGAAGGCTCTCTTGATCACCATGGGACCCTGGTAGGTGCGTTCAAAATTGCGCGGCTTCCAGGGCGGTTTGCCGGCCACGGGGATGGACACCGGCTTGTCCACCATCACATCGGCCGGCGTTTTGCCCAAGCTCTCCAGAACCCCGTAGTAGAGAAACGGTTTGAACCCGGATCCCGGCTGTCGGTTGTTCTGCATCGCCCGGTTGTAAGGGGTCTGGAAAAAATCCCGCCCCCCCACCAGCGCTTTGACCGCCCCGGTGTTGACATCCACAGTGGCCAATGCGCCTTGAAGCCCGTTGTCATCTTCCGCCAACGCCTCGGAGGGTCGGCCGTCCAGATTCATCTGGGATTCCAGCTGGGCAATTCCCTGCTGGAGGGCTGCTTCGGCCAGCTGCTGCATCCCAACGTCCAGGGTGGTATAGACCCGCAGTCCACCATGGTAGACCACCTCCGGGCTGTAGGTCTCTTCCAGCGTCTTCATGACGGCGTCCAGAAAATAGCTGTCCACCCGCAGCGATCGGGCCTGGGCACGCAGGTCAACCACGGCGGCGCCGGCATCCGCGGCCTCCTGGAGGTTGATCATACCCGCAGCCACCATGCGCTGCAGCACTACCTGCTGCCGGGCGCGGGCGCGCTCCGGGTAGCGAAACGGGTTGTAGCGCGTGGGCGACTTGGGCAGGCCGGCCAGCAGGGACGCTTCAGTCAAGGTCAGTTCCCCGGCGGATTTGCCGAAGAACGTGCGCGCCGCCTCGCCCACGCCGTAGGCACCGACACCGAAGGGGATTTGGTTGATGTAGGCTTCCAGAATCTCCTGCTTGGAAAACTGGGCTTCGATCTGCAGGGCCACCAGCAGCTCCCGGAACTTGCGGACATAGGTGCGCTCGAAACTGAAAAACAGGTTTTTGGCCAGCTGCTGGGTGATGGTGGAGGCTCCTTGAACTTTTCCCGGTTCAAAAAGGGTGACCCAGAGCGCCTTGAGGGTACGCAGCTTATTGATTCCCCGATGGTCCCAGAACCGGTGATCTTCGGTAGCCAGAATGGCTTGGATGAAAGCGTAAGAGACGTCGTCCAGGGCAACCGTTTCCCGTCCACCGATGGTCAAAATGCGTCGACCGTCGGCGCTGAAAATCTCGGTGGCCGGCGTATCGTTGATTCGGCCGATGGGTTCGGGAACCTGGGGCAAATCCTTGACCGCCACCAGGAAAAGGCAAAACAGACCCATTGCCGCCAGGGCAGCAACGCTGGCCACGAAATAAACCATGGCGGCGGTTATGCGGAACGCGCGCAGCAGCGGGGTCATGGATCCACCCGGCCAATGGGCCAGCGCTTTTTGCTGGATGAGGGTTGGGAGAGCCGCGGCTCCAGCAGCATGCGAACCTGCCATACGGCCCACTCCTGCCCCATGGCCAGCAGAACCTGCCGCCCCTGGAGCGTATCCATCTCGATGCCGATGCGAATCATATCGGCGTTGACTTCATCGCTGACCCCCACGCGCACGGGGGTCCCTTCGGCGACCAGCAAGGCACCCGGATGGGAGAGAACGCCCTGCTGGATCTCCGGCGGCAGAGTGTCCAGGGCCATGAAAAATCGATCCGCAGGATAGATGCGGCCGGCAAACTCCGCCTGTTCGTCCAAAGATCCTGCCAGAACGGGCGGTTCGGTTCCGGCGGTTTCCAGCTGCCGGTTGCTCAGGGTGGTGTAACTGAGCACATTGTTGCCCTGGTCCAGCAGGTAGATGCCCACCTTGCCGTTTTCACGCTCGAAATATACCCGCTCCCAACTCTTTTCGGCGCTGATGCGCAACATGAGAATGGGTGAGAACAGCGTCCGGGCAATGGCTTCGGGAACCTGGCTGTAAAGGGTTTTGAACTTCGTGGCGGAAATCATGGTTCCCCGGGAGGCGGAAAGACCATCGATCAGCTGGGCGAGGGAAGTGGCCTCGCGGGCCTCACGCTGGGCAGTGAGTTGCTGGGTCACCATCTGCTCCAGGGTTTGGGTGGCGACCTGCTTCAAGCGCCCCTGCTCCCAGACGTTGCCCGATTCCGGCCGGTGGACGTTGGTGATCGCCAGATATCGTCCCACCAGAATCTCCACCCAACTGAAGCGCACTTCGGAGATAAGGATGGCCGCAACGGCAAGCAGCAGCACCGTACCGCGGAAGCTCACTCCCCGTACCATCCAGGTCTTCAGATCCTGTGACTCCGACCAAACCGGCATAAGGCTCCTTCACCGCCATCCCGGGCCGCCGCATCTAGCGGTGCTGGGTCTGCTTGGTGATGCCCCGCCTTTTACACCATTCTGATCAAATGATAAAGAGCGGGGGAATGGATTTTTAGGGACACCGCCGGCAGCCGGTTATCGCTTCAAAGCACCCATGGACAGCTTTCTCCATCGGCCACGGCTGAACGATCAAAGGAGGGATTTTGGACTGATGAAGACAGCAGTTGGCAGCGGTTGACTATGCGGCAGGGGAGAGGGGCTTCAACGGGGGTGCGATTGAAATCCGGGCGTCTCAAGACGTGGCTTCGGTGATCTCTTTCAAAACGCCCTGCTCATAGAGCGATCGGAAGGTATCGATCACGCCGGCATCGAATTGGCTGCCGGAGCCGCCATACATGATCTGGAGGATTTTGGTCTCCTCCATTTTATTGCGGTAGGCGCGATCGGAGGCGATGGCATCGTAAACGTCGGCGACCGAGAGGATCCGCGCCAGCATGGGGATCGCTTCGCCGGCCAATCCATCGGGATACCCCTTGCCGTCAAAGCGTTCATGGTGGCATCGGATGATGTTCTTTTCCCGGTCCCACAGGCCCAGGCGTTCCACGATATTGGCCCCGATCACCGGGTGCTCCTTGATGATGCTAAACTCTTCATCGGTCAGGCGGCCGGGTTTGAGCAGGATATCATCGCGGATGCCGATCTTACCGATGTCGTGGAGTTGGCCGGCAACGTTTAGAATATCCTGCTCCTCCTGAGTGCCGCCCATGGCCCGGCATAGGGCGAGAGCAATCCGGGTCACCCGGTTGGAATGCTGTTCGGTGTATGGATCGCGCGCTTCAATGGCCCCTACGAAGGCGTATAGCGTGGCAAAGAGGTTCTCATAGATATTTTCGTAAAGGGCGATGTTTTCGATGGCATAGGCTGCTTTGTTGGTCATGAACGACATGTAGTAGAGGTCTTTTTCCGAAAATCGGACATCCCCCTGGAGCACCGCTACGGTCAATACGCCGAAGACTTTGTTGCGGATGTTCAGCGGAACCAGCATCAGAGAGCGAATGGCTTCGGGCAGCCCCTGCAGGCTGCTGTTCTCATGGATCAACAGCGGCTTGTCCTCTTCGCAATTGTCCAGGATCAACTGGCTGATATCCATGCTGCAAACACACGACCGATCATCCGCCTTAATCGAACGCTTCATTTGGTCCCGGGGGCTGCCGTTGCCGCCGGCAACGGACCGGGCCACCTGCACCGGCTGTTGGATCGCTTCGTTGATCACGTAAAAACAGGCCTCGTCAGCGTGGGTCAATTCGGTGGACAGGTCGACCACCCGCTTGAACAGATCGAAGCTGGAACCGACGGTGGTAAAGTCGGTCATGATGCGGTTGAGGGTATTGAGCTCATCGACCTTATAGGTCAGCTCCCGGTTGAGATTCTCGATCCGCTGCTTGCCTTCCACCTCTTTGGTCAGAAAGATGTTCTTGATGAACAGCTGCCGCTCCCGCAGCACCCGTTTGACGCAAATCTCCAGTTGGTTGAGGTTCACCGGCTTGATCAGAAAATCGACCACCCCGTTTTTCAGGGTGCGGATGGTATTGTCCAGCGAGGGATAACCGGTCATGATGATGACCGGGATGGTGTTGTCCACCGTGCGGATGTGTTCAGCCAGCTGCAGCCCGTCCATTTCGGGCATGTTGATGTCCGTGAAGCAGCAGTCGATTTTTACCGTGGCGATAATATCGGCGGCCAGGCGGCCATTTTCAGCGGTCAGGATATGGTACCCTTTGGCCTGGAAATATTCCGAAGCCACCTCCAAAATACTTTCTTCGTCATCCACAAACAACAACGTCTCTTTGGGTGTGTCTGTCATTAGCTTTTTAGATGTTCGATTTTATTGGATTTGACCTGAATTCAGAGTTCTGCCGCCACAACGCAGCATCCGCCACCCTCACCTGCCATGCTCCTGATATCGGCAGGTCGATGTCAAACTAAAGGGATTCTGTTAAAAACTGGCAGGGGCAGATCCGCACGGCTTAAATCGACGCAGGCGGTGCCGTAAAGGCCGTCAGACGGTGCATCCGGCCCGGAAAGGATTTCTGGAAAAACGCCTCCATGTCGCGGGAAACAGCGCCCACCCGGCGGTAATCCACACCGGTACGTATCCCCAGGGTTTCCAGCAGGTGGGAGGTATCTTCAGTGGCGATATTGCCGGCCGCTCCAGGAACGAAGGGGCAGCCGCCCATGCCGGCCAAGGCAGTGTCGAAGGTCGACACACCGCAGGCCAACGCCGCCATCAGGTTCACCAGCCCCAGTCCGCGGGTGTCGTGAAGGTGCAGCGCCAGGGGCAGCCGGCCGCAACAGGGAAGGACCGCATCCAGCAGCCCTTTGATCACCGGCGGGGACCCCATACCGGTGGTGTCGGCCAAGACCAATTCAGGAGCGCCTTGATCGACAAACCGGCCAAGGATGCCGGCAATGCGTGCCGCAGGCAGCGGACCTTCATAGACGCAACCAAAGGCACACTGGACGCTGGCGCGGACATGAAGCCCGGCGGACACCGCCTGGTCGATCATGCGCAGTCCCTGGTCCAGCGCTTCGCCATGGGCCATGCCGGCGTTTTTGCGGCTGTGGGTATCGCTGGCCGAAAGGGAGATCTCAACGGCTGCGACGCCGGCGGCCATGGCCCGGTCCAGCCCCCGCTGATTGAGCACCAGAGCCGTGTAACGCACACCGTCGTCACGGGGAAGCCGCCGGATCAATTGTTCCGCGTCGGCCATCTGGGGCATCTTAGCGGTATGAACGAAGGAGGCCACCTGAATGTGTTTCAGGCCGGCTGCCACCAATCGGCCAATGACGGCCAGCTTGCGCTCCGTGGGAACCACGGTCTTTTCGAACTGGAAGCCGTCGCGCGGCCCGACTTCCACCAGCGTCACCGCAGCGGGCATCAGCTTCTCCATGGCGTCTCCTGGAAAGTTATCCAGCAACGGCTCCCCCGTTTGCAAGGAATCCCTTGATCGAGGATACCCACACCTTTCGTGCAAACCACCCTTGCCAATTCACACCCTCCTGCCGACGACTTCGACGATCGGTCCTTTGAAATCCGTCATCCCTCTTCCGTCTGCCACCATATACCTTCGAAGCCATTCGGACAACGTGCTTTTGGACTGCCCGTCGTTTCCGGTGAATGCATGAAAATGCTTGACCTTGGAGACCACCGGGCGGTAAGTGATTCTATTTTGCCAATAGAGAAGGACTACCTGTTTAATACCAATGAATCACTGCCTTGATCGTCCCCTGAACATCTGTCTGCTGAGCTACCGAAGCAACCCCCATTGCGGTGGCCAGGGGGTCTACCTCAAAAACCTGAGCCGGGCCCTGAAAGATATCGGCCACCATGTAGACGTGGTGTCCGGACCGCCGGACCCCATGCTTGATCCGGACATTCCCGTCCACCGGCTGGCCTGCCTGGACCTTTACAATCCGGAAAATCTGTTTCGGGTTCCCACCCTGAAGGAGTTGTCAGACCCTGTCAACCTCATGGAGTGGGTGGGCGTTTCCACCATGGGGTTTCCCGAGCCCTTTACCTTCGGCATACGCGCCCAGCAGTTTTTACGCAACCGGATGCAGCGGTATGACATCGTTCACGACAATCAGAGCCTCTCTTACGGCATCTGGTCCATCGCCAAACAGATCCCCACCGTGGCCACCATCCATCACCCCATTACCGTGGATCGGGACATCGCCGTTCGTTCAGTGCGTCCTTTTTGGAAAAAGCTCAAGCACCTGCGCTGGTTCTCCTTCATCGGCATGCAAAAACGGGTATCGCGCACCCTGCGCCGGATCATCACCGTCTCCGAATGCGCCAGGCAGGACATTGCCCGGGAATTCAGGATTCCCCGGGAGCGCTTTTGCGTCGTGCCCAACGGCATCAACACCGGCCTGTTCTACCCCATTGCCGATATCCCGCGCGAGCCGGGACGCATCATCGTCACCAACAGTTCGGATGTCCCGCTCAAGGGGCTCTATCTACCTGCTGCATGCCGTGGCGGAAATAGCTAAAAAAAAGACCATCCGGCTGGTGGTCGTCGGCACGCCCAAGAAAAACGGCGGCATCACCCGCTTGGTCCGGCGTCTGGGTATCGGCGATCTGATCGACTTTACCGGCCGCATCAGCGATGCGGAATTTGTCCGCCAGTATGCCCGGGCGGCCATGGCGGTGGTTTCATCGGTTTACGAGGGTTTCGGCCTGCCGGCGGGTGAGGCCATGGCCTGCGGCGTGCCGGTGATCAGCACCACGGGCGGCGCCCTGCCCGAGGTGGTGGGGGACGCCGGCATCCTGGTCCCCCCCAAGGATCACCTGGCCCTGGCCCGGGCCATCACCGAGATGCTGGACCACCCCCAGCAGGCCGGCGAATTGGGCCGCCGGGGATACCAAAGGGTCCAGCAGCACTTTACCTGGCAGCGCGCGGCCCAAAAAACCGTGGATGCCTACCGGGCCACCATCCATGATTACCGTTGATTTTTCCCGGCTGACGGTTGCCCCCGGCGATCGCATCCTGGACATCGGCTGCGGATCCGGCCGCCACACCTGCGCAGCCTACCGGCTCAAGCAGGTACGGGTGACCGGGGCGGACCTGAACCTGAATGATCTGCAGCAAGCGCGCGATCGCCTGAACTTCCACGACCGGCTGGGCGAGCATGGCGGCGGAATGTGGAATCTTACCGCAGCCGACGTGACCCGCCTGCCCTTCCCCGACGCCTGCTTCGACCTGGTCGTCTGCAGCGAAGTGCTCGAGCATATCACGGATCATGCAACCGCCATGCGCGAGATCATCCGGGTGCTCAAACCGGGTAAGCCGCTGGTGGTCAGCGTTCCCCGCTACCTGCCCGAGCGCATCTGCTGGGCCCTGTCCAATGAATATTTCAGCGCCAACCAGGGTCATGTGCGCATCTACCGCCAAAAGGAACTGATCCACCGGCTGGAACGGTCGGGCACCCGATTGCTCGGCCACCATTACGCCCACAGCATCCACGCCCCCTACTGGTGGCTCAAGTGCCTTGTGGGACCCACCCGGACCGATTCGGCGGTGGTCAACCTCTACCACCGCCTGCTGGTCTGGGATATCATGAAAAAGCCGTGGATCACCCGGTGGGTTGACCGGCTGCTCAACCCGGTGCTGGGCAAAAGTGTGGTCGTATATCTGCAAAAAAATCGGTCCATGCGGTCCAGCCCCCGCCCGGGCCAAGCGCTGCTCCGCAGCCCCGCTGACCCTCAAATGGACCACCTTGAAACAGCGACCCGGAACCGCTTGGCAGAAGAGAAATAAGCAGAAGCAGTCGATAATTCAGCAATTACGTAAATAAAAGCAAGTTCAACACGTTAGAAACCAATCTGGACAAAAAAACAGCCTTGCCGGCCGACAATTACGCGCTTAAAAAAGCGCTTGACAATCCAAGCCTGGTCGACTAATTAAGACGCTTCTCCGGCGGCCACCATGCCAGGAGAAACCCTTTATTCCCCAGTAGCTCAGTCGGCAGAGCAAGTGGCTGTTAACCACTGGGTCCGCGGTTCAAGTCCGTGCTGGGGAGCCAAAATAAAATCCACGAACCTTGCAAGGTTCGTGGTTAACAATAGACATAGGGGAAGCAGGAGACGCTATGCGCCCTGTTTCCCCTGATTTATCGGATGGTTACACGTTATTTGGATACCGATGACGATTCCTCTATTCGAAAGCGAGAATCTGCCGCACGGTTGAAACCGTGGGGGTTACACTCGTTTACCGCAATTATTCCTTCCGAATTCTCCCATTCTCCATTTTTCGGACAGCCTTGTTTAATCCCGCCCATGGAGGGCTTGCGTCCGGGCTGCCAAAATACCCGCATCATAAGATATGCCAAAGCTGAGCATGGCGCGGACTGGCCATGGGTTGATTTCCTGAACGAAATCGGAGTCCCCCAGACCCGGCATTGCCTCTTCCCAAACATCCTTTAGAAGAGGCCGTCATGCTGTATTTTGAACTCCTCATAGTCGTGTTCCTTACCGTAACCAACGGATTGCTCGCCATGTCCGAGCTTGCCGTCGTTTCATCGCGAAGAAGCCGCCTCGAGCATCTGGCCAATCAGGGCAGCCGCGGTGCGTGCGCCGCTCTTCGCCTCGTTGACGATCCAAGCCGGTTTCTGTCGACGGTTCAGATCGGCATTACGCTGGTCGGCGTCATCGCCGGGGCATTCAGCGGTGCGACGTTGGGCCAGAGACTCGGAACCTGGCTCAATACATTCCCGTCGATCTCACCTTATGGCCATTCCATAGGCATCGGCATCACGGTTTTCGGCATAACCTACCTATCGTTGATCATCGGGGAACTCGTGCCAAAGCGGATCGCGTTGACTCAACCCAAACGGGTCGCCTCCCTAATGGCCGGACCGATGCGCGGACTTTCCTTGGTTGCGGCTCCGGCCGTATGGGTACTGCATATCTCAACCGAGAGGGTCTTGCGCCTTTTGGGTCTGACCGGTACCCGTGAGACAACCGTCACCGAGGACGAGGTCAAGTCGCTGATCGCCGAGGGGACGCAAGCGGGCATTTTTGTTCCCCAGGAACAGGAAATGATCGAAGGCGTTCTCCGCCTGGCGGATCGTTCCGTGCGGCTGATCATGGCACCGCGCACAAGGATCGTCTGGGTGGACGTCAAATCCGACCGGAACACGATTATCGATATGGTGCGGTCGCATCGTTTTTCGCGCCTGCTGGTTTGCGATGAGACGGTGGATCATCCCGTCGGTTTCATCCATACCAAGAACCTTCTTCCCGATGCACTCAGTTGTGAAGAGGTCACGCTATCCGAGCTGGTCACTCCCATGTTGTACGTCCCGGACCGCGCAACGGTCCTCAACCTTCTGAATCGATTCAAGAAGGAAAAAGCACACATTGCCGTCGTGGTGAATGAGTATGGGTCAACGGAAGGTCTGGTGACTCTTACCGACGTGATCGAGGCCATCGCCGGGGATCTTCCGGAACGAGGAGAAGATGATGGACCCCAGATTGTGCAAAGAGACGACGGGTCGTGGCTGGCGGACGGGACGGTTCCCACCGACGAAGTCGAAGCCATAACCGGCATCTATATGGGAGAGAACGTGGAGATGCTGGCGGGTTTCGTGCTGGGCCATCTGGGACGAATACCCAAAGCCGGCGCAAGCTTTATACATGGGAACGCACGCTTCGAGGTCGTCGATATGGACGGCAACCGCATCGACAAGGTGCTTATCGAAATCGGCCCGAAAGAGGATAAAGAAGCGCCTGAGGCCGTAATGCCTGATTGATCAATAACGATTATGAATAGGAGGACTTAGATGAAACGTGTGGTTCTTTTCTTGTTGACCAACATTGCGGTGATGCTGGTGCTGTCGATCAGTGCCCGTATTTTGGGCATCGACCGTTTTTTGACCAGCAATGGATTGAACATGGGCATGCTGCTGGCATTTGCCGCAATGATCGGCTTCGGCGGGTCCTTTATATCCTTGATGATGTCCAAAACCATGGCGAAATGGAGCACCGGCGCTCAAGTCATCCAGCGGCCGGGCAACCAGGATGAAGCCTGGCTTGTGGATACCGTGGGGCGGCTGGCCGCCAAAGCCGGATTGCCGATGCCCGAAGTCGCCGTCTACGAAGGCGCTCCCAATGCCTTTGCCACCGGCCCCAGCAAGTCCAATTCGCTGGTGGCCGTCTCGACCGGATTAATGCAAAGCATGAATCGAAAAGAGGTGGAAGCCGTGTTGGCCCACGAGGTCGCCCACATCGAAAACGGCGACATGGTGACCCTGACGTTGATCCAGGGGGTGGTCAACACCTTTGTGATCTTCCTGTCGCGTGCCGCTGGTTATGCGGTGGACAGCTTTCTGCGCAAGAACGACGAAGAATCGAGCGGCCCGGGCATCGGCTATTGGATCAGCAGCATCGTCTTTGAAATCCTGTTCGGCGTCCTGGCCAGCATCGTGGTTTTGTACTTTTCGCGCAAGCGCGAATACCGGGCCGACGCAGGCGCTGCCGCGCTGATGGGCGACCGACGCCCGATGATCGACGCCCTGCGAGCGCTGGGTAATCTTCAAGCCGGCCAATTGCCGAAGGAAATGGCTGCCAGCGGGATTGCCGGCGGCGGCATGATGGCGCTGTTCAGCAGTCACCCGCCCCTTGAATCGCGGATTGCAGCGCTGCAATCGGCAAACTGAGACTTTCCGCCGGCCAGGCTCCTGTTGCTTAGAAAGGAGTTACATGGATACACAACGCGACAAGACAGAAATGACACCGGCTGAGAGTGTCGAGTATGTGATCAAAAACCTTTCGGGGGACGTGGTGACTTTGCGGGAGATACTCGATGTCATCGGCCGCGAGGGAATGTTGGTTTTCTGCATATTCCTTACGCTGCCTTTCATGGTCCCTGTATCCATACCGGGGGTCAGCACCGTGTTCGGACTGGTCATCGGACTGGTTGGTGTCGGGATCATGACCCATCGTCCCCCCTGGCTGTCGGATCAACTTTTACGCAAGAAATTTCCAGCCGACAGGCTGCGGTTGGCGTTGGAGAAGGGTGCCGTCTGGATTCATCGATTGGGACGCATCAGTCGACCTTCGATTCCCGCTCTGACGCACGGGATGGGAATGGCACGGGTCAACGGGTTGATGCTGATCGCAGGCGCACTGCTTCTTATGGCTCCCTTCGGGTTAATCCCGTTCTCCAATACGCTGCCGGGGTTGGCAATCCTCTTCCTGGCTATCGGAGTGCTTCAGCGGGACGGCCGGTCCGTCCTCCTTGGATACATGACCCTTGTTTTAACGGTACTCTATTTTGCTTTTCTCCTGCTGGGAGGAATCGCCGTTCTACAGGGTATTATTGAATGGTTCCCTATCGAATAGGAGTCGTCTGCTGTGAGTCATGCCTCGATCAGTCCGCTGGTTTTTGTCGCTGCGGATAGCCTGTTTGTCATTCTGCCGAACCGGCGATCGATCACGGCGTGTACCGGCCGGGCTGCTGCTTGTCCTAACCGAGGTCCTGGGGTGGCGGGAAGCGTTCTTCGAGAAAAGCGGCTGGAAACGAAACGCGCAAAACGCTTGCAAAAAATTGCTTTGACTCCGGCACAGGTCGAAGTCCCATGCTCTTGAGTCGGATTGGAGATTGGCTGAAGAGCCAATGGCCGTTCATAGAATGAGGCAGGAAAAACCATGAGTGAAAAAGCAGAAAAACCGGTCAACTGGCATCGGATTGATCCAACCGAGGTCTTAGAAAAACTGCAATCATCCGATATGGGTCTTGTTTCCGAAGAGGCCCGTCGACGCTTCGAGCGCCATGGCCCCAATGAACTGATCGAGAAAAAACGCAAATCGTTGTGGATGATGTTTTTGGATCAGTTCAAGGATTTCATGATCCTGGTGCTGATCGCTGCCGCTGTCGTGGCCGGCGTGATCGGCGACCCTGTGGATACCATCGCCATCGCCATAATTGTGCTGCTGAACGCCGTGCTCGGGTTTGTTCAGGAATACCGGGCTGAAAAGGCCATGGCCGCGCTGAAAAAGCTTGCAACCACTTCGGCGACCGTCATTCGGGACGGGCGAACCGAATCGATCTCCGCGGAACTCCTTGTTCCCGGTGACATGGTGATCCTGGAGGCCGGCAACGTGGTGCCGGCCGATATCCGGCTGACGGAAACGATCCAGATTCGAATCGATGAGGCGGCCTTGACGGGTGAGTCCGTGCCGGTAGAAAAGGATAGCGCCACGATCAGTGAAACGGACCTGTCCATCGGCGACCGGAAAAACATGGCCTATAAAGGCACCCTGGTCACCTACGGCCGGGGGCGGGGCCTGGTGGTGGCCACCGGGATGCGGACGGAACTGGGACGGATCGCCACCCTGCTCCAGGACCAGGACGAGGGACGGACGCCGCTACAGAAACGGCTGACCTCTTTCGGTCAGAAGCTTGCTTACGCAGTCCTGGCCATCTGTGCCATCGTTTTTGTGTCCGGTCTCCTTCGGGGAGAGCCTCCGCTTTTGATGCTGCTCACGGCCATCTCGCTTGCGGTGGCCGCAATTCCGGAAGCCCTGCCTGCCGTCATCACCATCTCACTGGCCCTGGGCGCCAAGAAGCTGGTCAAGCAGCACGCATTGATCCGAAAACTGCCGGCGGTGGAGACGCTGGGATCAGTGACCTACATCTGCTCCGATAAGACCGGGACCTTGACTTTAAACCGAATGACTGTGGAAGAAGTTTATGCAGACGGCCGTCTGTTGCGCGCAGAAGAACTACCCACGGCAGGTCTGGATAGCACTGGGGCAATTCTCTCCGGCCGAAAGCCCCTCGGTCTGCTGCTGACGGCCCTGGCACTTTCCAATGATTCTCGTGAGGATGCCTCTGGAGCCCTTATCGGCGATCCAACCGAAACGGCCCTGTTCGAGCTAGCCCGGGGAAAAGGCTACCTTCGGGAGGGACTTGATGAAAAATACCCCAGACTGACCGAGATCCCCTTTGACTCGGACCGAAAACTCATGACCACTTTTCATTCCTGGGAAAACGGCCGGATCATTTCTTTCACCAAGGGGGCGGCTGAGGAAATAGTGGAGCGTTCCGAAAAGGTCCTTGTCCATCAAGGTCAGGAAGAAATCGACCGTTCGAAAGTATTGCAGGCTGCCGAACAGATTGCCGGCGACGGTCTGAGAACATTGGGGTTCGCCATGCGGGTCTGGGAGGCACTTCCCGATCCGCTGACTTCGCAACAAGCCGAATCAGGTTTGGCCTTGATCGGGATCGTCGGCATGATGGACCCGCCCCGACCTGAGGCAGCGGAGTCGGTTGCCATGTGCCGGTCCGCAGGCATCCGGCCGGTGATGATCACCGGGGACCACCCGCTGACAGCCGAGGTGATTGCCAGACGCGTCGGGATCATCCACGGGGATGGCAAAGCCATCATGACCGGACGGGAACTTGCTGAGCTTTCCCTGGAGGAATTCGAAGACAAGGTTGAAAAGATACGCGTCTACGCCCGGGTCGCCCCCGAGCAGAAGCTCAAGATCGTCAAGGCGCTGCAGGACAAAGGAAATTTTGTGGCCATGACCGGGGATGGGGTCAACGATGCCCCAGCTTTGAAACGGGCCGATATCGGGGTGGCGATGGGCATTACCGGCACAGATGTGTCCAAGGAAGCCTCCCATATGATCCTGCTGGACGACAATTTTGCCACCATCGTCAAGGCCGTCAGGGAAGGCCGTCGCATCTTCGACAACATTCGCAAGTTCATCAAATACACGATGACCAGCAATTCGGGCGAAATCGTCACCATTTTCCTGGCGCCCTTCCTCGGTCTGCCCATTCCCCTGTTACCCATCCATATCCTGTGGATCAACCTGGTCACTGACGGCATCCCCGGTTTGGCCCTGGCCGCCGAGCCGGGGGAGAAAAACATTATGAACCGCCCTCCCAGGCACCCGAAGGAAAACATTTTCGCAAAAGGTCTCGGCACACATATCATCTGGGTCGGACTGCTCATGGGCGCCGTTTCCATACTGACCCAGATTTTGTTCATCGACAGCAGCCAGACTCATTGGCAAACCATGGTCTTCACTGTCCTCTGCCTGAGTCAGATGGGACACGTGCTGGCCATTCGATCTGAACAGGATTCTTTCTTCAAGCAGAGGACCAATATACCGCTTCTCGGGGCTATCCTGCTGACCTTTGCCCTTCAGATGGCCACGATCTATGTGCCGTTCTTGAACCCGATTTTCAAAACCGAACCGCTCAATGCCGGAGAACTTGCCGTAACGATTCTGCTTTCAACTGTAGTATTTCTGGCGGTGGAGATTGAAAAGGCCGTCAAAAGGTCGAAATGCACAAATCAAGAAAGTTGACTCACACATCAGGGATATGGAATTAGTCCCGCTTCCGCCTTGCCGGAGTGGCCTGATCTTTATATGATTCATTGATATTGAGGTTTACGGTTAATTGCGGAAGAAAGAGACCGTTTATGAAGAGGGTTGCACCAGAACCAACTCCTGGTGGCGGTGCAGAACCGGTGCCCACACCGGAGCCGTTGTCGCAACACGAGCCAGGACCGGAGCCCGAGCCGGAACCCATACCAAGCTCTGGTGCAAAAACGTTTCGGATTCATGGAGATGTCCCGCCAGAAATCTGGAACCGGCCTGGAACCAAGATTCTGCCCAAGCTACGGAGTGGCACGGAGCTCAAGATCGGCATCGAGTTTTCGGTGACCATCGACCATCAACTTGAGAGAACCTTCGAAGCCGATCTCAAGCAGATACTCGAAGACCTCGGCTTAACAGGGCGCTTGCAGTTCGAGTAGATTCTGGATGCTGGGTGAAGAGCATGCAGATAGTCTTAAGCAGAGATAAGACATGAGAAGTTGAGGCAGGAGCAGACTGATGACTAGCCCAAGGGAAAGCTCCAAAAAGGCAGCATGGTCAGGCTGCGTCGTGGCCGTCCAGCCCCGCATTCGGCTCACGCGGTCTTTCGATGAGCGGTCCCACAGCTACCTGGGGTACGTGCTTCGCATTGACGGGACCTGTGGCGGGGAGGTTGGCGAATCTCTGATTGCGGTCGGTAAAGCTGCGCACGAAAAGCACCGGTTTCAGACAGGCATGGAACTGAGAGGTTGCTCCGTGCCGGTCGAAGACCCGAGGAAGGAGACGGCGGCGTCCTACAAGACGAGCGGGCTCAAGGTCGTCAAAGATGCCAAGGATGAAGAACCCGTTGGGCCGCCGTTTCATGGCGTGCCGCCTAGCCTGAATACATACCGCAGCCGCGGACATCGTCGCCTGGATGCTCAAACCTACGACGTCAAATGCACAAGCTGCATCTGGGGATGCCGGATGCCGGTGGAAATGATCATCGACCAGTGGAATCCGTCAAAGAAGCAGTACAGGTTCGAAACCTTCTGCTACGGCCCGAAAACCTGCCGGTTTTACCGGTCCGGACCCGCGCGGAAAGTCCCGGGTCGAAAGAGCATGTCCTACACCGAGGAGGATTGGGTCGACGAAGACGCCACTGCCCACCGAGGGCCGGATGATTGGGGGATTGGAGAGTTGAATAAGGTGAGAAACCACGAAACAACTTCCAGCCAGGCACTCAGGCTCTACCGCGACCTGGCGGACTGGTATCCCCTGTTGACGCCGGTGGGCGACTACGCGGAGGAGGCCGCCTTTTTCCGGCGTTTATTCGAGGCCCACTGTCAGCGGCCCCCTCGGACCCTGCTCGATCTCGGCAGCGGCGGCGGCCACAATGCCGCCCACTTGAAGGCAGCGTTGGCCTGTACTCTCGTCGACCTGGAGCCGGCCATGCTCGCGCTGAGCCGCCGCATCAACCCGGAGTGCGAGCACCTTCCGGGCGACATGCGCTCAGTCCGGCTCGGCCGCGTCTTTGATTGCGTCCTGGTGCACGACGCGGTCAGCTACATGACCTCGCGCACCGATCTTGGCCACACCATCGCCACAGCTTTCGAGCACACCGCCCCTGGCGGGGTCGCGATGTTCCAGCCGGATTTCGTCTCGGAGACCTTCGAGCCGGGAACCGAGACCGGCGGCAGCGACGGGAATGGGCGCGGCCTGCGCTACCTCGAATGGCGGAGGGTTCCCGACTCAAAAACCGACATGTACGTGACCGATATGGCGTACCTCTTGAGAGACGTGAACGGAGCCGCCAAGGTCATCCATGACCGTCACTTCATGGGTCTGTTCCCGAGAACCGTGTGGCTGGAGCTGATCTCGACCGCCGGTTTCGAGCCCCTCGTGGTCCCCTTCGAGCACAGCTCGTACAGCGACACCGGACACGAGGTGTTCCTCGGGCTGCGGCCTGTCGCCGACGGAGCGGCATGACATGAACGGCCCCCCACCGTCCTTCTGGCCGATCTTTTTCGAGCTCTATGAGTCGCTCCCCAGGCAGGGGCCGGGCAACCACGACTGCGCCGCAAGGGCTCTTGCTCTTTGTCGCGATCTGCCGCTCGCACCGGCGGTGCTCGATCTGGGCTGTGGCGTCGGCGGGCAGACACTCCATCTCGCCGATCTCACATCAGGGTCCATCGTGGCTCTGGACAGCCATGCCCCGAGCATCGAGCGACTGCGCGCGACGGTGGCTGTGCGGGGGCTCGCCGAGCGGATTCAGCCTATGGTGGGTGACATGGCCGAACCCGGACTGCCGCCAGCGAGCTTCGACCTCGTCTGGTCCGAGGGGGCGCTCTACAATATCGGCATCGATAAGGCCCTGCGCGTCTGCAACGGGCTGCTGCGCGCTGGCGGCTACCTCGCCTTCACCGACGCGGTCTGGCGCAAGGAAAACCCGCCCCCCGAGGTCAAAGCGAGCTTCGAGGACGACTATCCGACCATGGGCCGGGTTCCAGACGTCCTGGCGGCAATCGAGAGAAGCGGTTTCCTGCTCATCGGCCACTTCACCCTGCCGGACGAGGCATGGTGGGATGCTTTCTATACGCCGATGGAGATTCGTATCGAGGAGCTGCGCCGAAAATATGCGGACGACGACGAAGCGCTTGCCGTACTTGACCAGCTTGCGCAAGAGCCCGAAATGCACCAAAGGTACTCGGACTACTACGCCTACGAGTTCTTTGTGGCGCGTCAGGTGTGGTGAATGAACTTTTGAGTGAGGGGGAAATATAATTCAACGCCGTTTCCGCCTCGCCGGGAACGGCCTGCTCTTTGATAACCAGTTGATATTGAAAGTTTTCGGTCAACGGCCCGAGAAAGAGAACGGTTATAAAGAGGGTTGCAAACGGGGAGCCAAACAAATCAAGGGCTTATAGACTAAAATCTGTAAGCCCTTTTACTTTTCACACCGCATTTCACACCCAGTAGGGCAATAACAAAGGCCCCATAAAAAAACGACCGATCCATACGCCAGCGAACATTATTTACCAGTTATGTCAATTCTATGCTTTTCATCAATTCATTTGCGATGTTTGCGCTATCAATGCGCATGATGCTTTCCTGGGCACTCCCATATTCGATGAACCGGAAACTGGTCCGGACTGGGTTGGATAGTCCCCGTTTCTGTCGTAAAGACCGTATCCAATCTTTCTGAGTGATGGCTTTATTTGAGGGAATAGAGGCGAGCTTCTGCCCTTTTTTCAGGTCCTTTTTCTTGTTTTTATATATGTAATACCAGAGGATTAACTCATTGACTGATTTGGTTCGCTGAGTGGATGAACCGGAGAGCCAAAAATCAAGGGGTTACAGACTTCAATCTGTAACCCCTCTTTATTTCCAACCTACAGACCTAAAATTAAAAACATGGTTTTAGGGCAATTCCAGCTTTTTTATTGGGGTTTCCCTTGATTGATCTCACATTAGTTGGCCCCCAGGATGTTCAACGCCTTTGGGAAGCCTCCCTTCTATCGGATGGTCAAACATGACTGCAAATCCCCTGTCGAGGGACCGAACCACAGTACCCCCTACGCTGGGCCTTTGGTCGAAGGCAATAATCGGAAATCGGAGGCTGATCCTTTGGCCTTGTTTGATCTCCCGCCGGGTGTAAATATAAATGCCTCCCGCGCTTACGTTGCCGATCAAATCTCGAAACGTTCCTGACTTGACGGTATATTTCGCACTAAACAGGGCGGTGTGGCGAGGATATTCACGTTTTTCTGATCCTACGTTCATTTTTTATTCACCTGTTCACGCAACTTACCAGAGCACTTGAAAGTCACCACCCGTCTTGCCGGCAGGATTGCGTCTTCACCAGTGGCCGGATTTCGGCCTTTGCGCGCCTGCTTGTCCTTGACGCAAAATTTGCCGAAGCCGGAAACAAGGACATCTTCGCCGGATGCCAATGAGGACTTGATGATTTCAAGCAGGGAGTCGGTGATCTTAACGGATTGGTTTTTAGGCAAACCGAGTTCGGTCTGGAATTTTTCTCCGATGTTGTGTTTCGTAAGTGCCATGGGTGGATCTCCGAGTTACTTGATCCAAGTCAGAAGGACGGTTCCAAAGATGATGCCGATGATTCCAAACAAGCGGTTCGTCTGATCGGCTACTTTTTCAAAATACCAATCCAGCATCCGGCTGTAAATCTTTTGCGGGTCGATAAAAGCCACTGCGCTTTCGGCAAAGGCCAGCACGCCTATTATCCTGAACACCCATGGGTAGGTAGTGGCTGATGCAGAAATAAGGAATAGAAGCCCGAACACGGCTGGAATGGCTGACAGGTATTTGAGGTGGTAGGCCTTGAACAGGCCCTTGATCCAATCGACGGTTTCCCTGGTATAGAGAACCAGGCAGGTGGAGGCGGCAATGTGCCCGAAACCAAGCAGGTAGACAATCGCTTTCATGATCACTGACTCCTTTGGTTGTTGGGTGGCGGTGCAGGAGGAAGAGTTGCTTCACGTTCTCAAATATTTCTATTCTTGTCAAGGGGTTGGTCCATGGCTGGCAACTGTCTTCCCAGATTTGGACTTATACTTTTTTTTTAATGTTTTTCAGACTGAAAGCAGTTCTCAAGTATGGCCAAGAATGCCTTTGTAGGCAATCAAGGCCTCATTAATAAAATGCGTCAAACTGCCTCCGTATCTTGGATTCAATTCAAATATGCTCAATTTTCCCTTGGTTATTTTGTAATTGAAGCAGCATATGCCTTGATATCCTACTTTAATTAAAATATCTTCGAAAAGTTTTTTAAATTGGCTGTGATCAACCTCTTCTTTTGAAGCGTGCTTGAATTGTTGCCCCTTAACAAAATATTTATCCTGAAATGTAAACTTGAGCGTTCTTAAAAACACAATCCTTTTCTCATTAATAATGACATGCGCCGTATATTCATCTTGCCCTTCAACATATTCTTGTTTGAAATAATCTTCGGATGCTATCTCGTTGATGAGCATTTTTTCGCTTTGCGGACTATCAATAATTGATATCCCCATACCCCATTGACCGGTTTTACATTTAAGGAGATATGGGTAGCCAAAGTCTTGATTGATTTGGGGGGCAAATTGACCGAAGCCATGCTTTACTAAAAATAATTGGAAGCGTTCTTTGTCATGGCACAGATCGATGCAGTGGTTTGAGGGAACAAGAACTTGTTGTCGGTTGAATGATAGCGCGTTCTCGTTAATATACTTCGTTGCAAAAAGGGTTAGCGGGATAACCAGGTCAAAATGTTTTGGGTTTACTTCATTTAAGTCGTAGAAAAAGGGAACATATCCCCGGATCGTTTTTCTTATCGATTTTTCCCAATCCTTTTTTGTTGAAAAAAGTATGGTTTTTTTGAATAATTTTTTTGCATAAAGCAACCTTATTTTGTCTTTGATTTTCATTTCGTTAACGCCTAACAGGAGATAGTGGTTCGCTTCAATAAAATTGAATAAATAGCGCTAATAATAATGCGCAATATACGAGCCGTGAAATTTCAGTCAGATAAAGAATTTCACGCTCCCCAATAGCAGACCCAGCTGATGGGTTAAATGGTTTTTACCTGTTGTTCACTATCGTCAACCGTTCAAGCCGAAGCCTAACAGCCATCGGCCATTTCCGGCGGTGCTAAAATAACCCAAAACCACGGAGGATGTTTTCCCCGGGGTTTTGCTGTGCGCGCCGCATTGGCGACAGTTGACGCCATGGCCGGTAGGATCGGGATGAACTCCTGCCGCCGGGTCAGGCCACTGTTTCCGCGCGGGCTTCTTGGATACGTTCGATAAACGTCCGGGCCATGCGGGTGATCGCCTCATAATCCCCGGTTCTGGCCCCGGCCGTCAATTCGCCGCCTGCTCCCACGGCAAAGCTGCCCGCCTTGATCCACGCCTTGACGTTGTCCGGATTCACCCCGCCGGTGGGCAACAGCTGGGCCTGGGGAAACGGTCCCTTCAGGGCAGAGATGATCTTGGGGCCGAACAAAACAGCCGGGAAGACCTTGCAGACATCCACGCCGGCATCGAGAGCCCGCATCAGTTCGGTGGGGGTGGCAATACCCGGAATGACGATTTTTTGGTAGCGATGACAGAGCCGGATGGTGTCCAAATCGGTTCCGGGGCAGACCACGAACTCGGCCCCGGCCAGCAGACAGGCCCGCGCCGTTTCGCTGTCGAGGACCGTGCCGGCGCCGATGAGCACTTCCCGTCGGGAGTAGGTGGCAACCAGCTTCCTGATCAGGTCAACCGCCCCGGGAACCGTCATGGTGATCTCGATGGCCTCGATGCCGCCGGCCTTCACCGCTGCGGTCGTTCTCAGGGCCTCTTCCTGAGAGTCGGCCCGGATGACGGCGATCACACCGCCCTGACCAATTCGTTTTAAATTGTCTTGTTTTTCCGACATGGCTGCGAAGGACTCCTCTCCGGGGTTTGCGGCCCGGCATACGCTCCCGGCCGGATCGCCGCACCCCTGGTCTAGGGTTTGGTGGCTGGGGACTACACCCCGCAGAAGGCAGAGAAGCCGCCGTCCACGGGCACCACGGCGCCATTGACAAACGCGGAGGCTTCCGAGGCCAACCAGATCACGGCGCCCAAGAGATCCTCGGGTCGGCCGTAGCGCCCCATGGGGGTATGCGTCTTGATGGCCGCTCCGCGGGGGGTATCGGCACCCGTTTGGGGGTCGGTCAACAGATAGGTGTTCTGTTCCGTCAGAATGAATCCCGGAGCGATGGCATTGACCCGGATATGGGGAGTATAATTCTGATTCACATGAACGGCCAACCACTGGGTAAAGTTGCTTAAGGCCGCCTTGGCCGCCGAATAGGCGATGGTTCGCGTCAGCGGCCGGAAGGCCGCCATGGAGGATACATTGATGATCACGCCGCGCTGGTGTGACACCATGCCCTCCAGGAAGACCTGACAGGACAACACGGTGCCCAGGAGGTTCAGATCAAATACCCACTGCAAAGCCTCCCGGGGAAGCTGAAAGAAAGTGCGGTCGTCGGCCGTGGTCGCTTCGACCTTGTTTCCACCGGCGGCGTTGATCAGGATATCGACCTTGCCGAAGCGTTTGATGACTGCATCGCACGCGGCCAGCAGGCTTTCCCGGTGCAGGACGTCGGCACCGATGCCCATGGCCGTGCCTCCGCTGCGCACGATGGTTGTGGCAGTCCGCTCGGCCCGTTCCGGGTGCAAACTCAACACCGCCACCTGCACCCCACGTCTCGCCAGTTCTGCTGCCATTTGCCCGCCCAAGACCCCGGAGCCGCCGGTAATCACCGCCACTTTGCCCGTAAGATCGAAAAGATCCGCCATGGTTGCCGCCTTTCTCGGTTGGTTTAACTGCCTTGCAGCAGATTGATCAGGTTCTCGGTGGCCACGCGGGCCATCCGTAATACGGCCTCCCGGGTGTTGGCGCCGAGGTGGGGGGTCAGGACAAAATTGTCCAACGCCAACAGCGGATGGCTGCCGGGAGGCTCGCGGGTGAACACATCGCAGGCCGCCCCGGCCAGTTTCCCATTGCGCAGCGCCCAAGTCAGCGCATCCTCATCGATCAGTTCCCCTCTGGCCGTGTTAATAAGATAGGCCCCGGGTTTCATGCGTTCCAGTTGACCTCGCCCGATGATCATGCGCGTCTCTTCGGTCAGCGGCAAATGCAGGGAGACGAAATCCGAGCGGCTGAGAAGATCGTCCAGCGCAACCAATTCGATGGCGTGCTGCACCAAAAAGTCCCTATCCTGCAAATAGGGATCGCAGATCAGTACCGACATGCACAGGCCCCTGGCCCGGCAGGCCACCTCTCTGCCGATGCTGCCGCAGCCGATAAGCCCTATGGTTTTGCCCGTAAGCTCGACGCCTTGTCTGCGCTGCCAACCCCCATTTTTTACGCTCTGGGCCGCGAACGAGATGTGCCTGCCGATGGTCATGAGCAGCCCCAGGGTTAATTCGGCCACGGAGACCGAGTTGGTTCCCGGGGCGGTTCTGAGCGAGATGTGGCGCTGCTGGAGGGCCTTTACATCAATATTGTCGATACCCACGCCGTACTTGGAAACGGCGCGCAGTTTGCCGGCCCTTTGCACGACCCGTCGGGTCACTGGGTCGACGCCGACCAGCAGGCCCTCGACCTCTCCGATCCGTGCTTCCATTTCCGTTTCTGTGAGCGTTCGCCCTGTGTCGTTAAATTCAACCGCCATGCCCCGGAGCAGCGGACGCATCTGGTCGCGAATGTCATAATAGGACTTCGGTGTGATCAGGATGGTTGTCACCGGTGTTCTCCCGTAATTGTTGCAGCGCTTTAAAAAGGTCTTTGTTGGCTGAGTAGACCGCTTCGAATAGGCCATGGAGTGCTTGGTACCTGGCCCTATTGCGGGAATCGGGATGGAGGGTTTGCTTCAGTTGCAGATTCAGGTCCACCTGGTCGTAGGCGTCAACGCGCCCAAGCGCCCGCAGCCCCATGACGACGGCGCCCAGCGTCGAATTGGCGGTATTGGCATATCGTAGAAGGGTTTTACCGAAAACGTCCGCCATGATTTGCATCCAGACCGGTGAACGGGTGAAGCCACCATTGACAATCACCGTCTCGGTGTCGCCCACCATTTCCTGGAGGATCAGAAAATTGGTGTACAGCCGAAGCACAACGCCTTCCATGGCGGCCTTGATCAATTCCTTTTTGGAATGCGACAGTCCCAGGCCGATGATCAGCCCACGGGCCATGGAGTTCCAATCCGGACTCCTCTCGCCGGTTAAAAACGGCAAAAAAAGAAGGCCGTTGCTTCCTGCAGGAACGCCGCTGACATAATCGTTGATGATCTGATAGACATTGCGTTGCACGCCTTCCGCCAGGCGGATCTCCTCCTGACAGTATTTTTCAACCAGCCATTTCAACACGATGCCGCCGTTGTTGATGGCGCCGCCGGCCAGGCAGGTCTGCCCATCCAGGCGATAGCACCAGGTGCGCTGCCGCGGGTCTAAGGTCGGCCGCTGCACAAAAGCGCGAATGGCGCCGCTGCTGCCGATAGTGGCCACAAATTGCTTGGAGCCATAGGCACCGGCACCCAAATTGGCCAGTTGGCCGTCGCCGCTGCCCACCACCAGCGGGATATCGGCGCCGATGGCCGCCACGCTGTGCCGACGCATCCGGACAGTGGTCGGGCCGTCCACGAGGCCTGAAAGCTGGTTGGCCGTAATGCCGAGAAATTGCAGAAGCTCCCGATCCCATTGGCGCTCATGCAGATTCAGCAATCCCCCCCCGCTGGCTATGCCAAAGTCCGCCAGCCATTCCCCGGTCAGCCGCCAGAGAACATATTCCTTGATGCTGATGAATCGCGGGGCCGTATCGAAGAGATCGGGCCGGTGCTCGCGCAGCCACAAGATTTTGGCCGGCATGTAGATGGCATTGCCGGGACATCCCGTTTTCTGGTAGATCCTCCCCCGGCAACACCGACCCAGGGTTGCATTGAACGCCGTCGCCCGCATATCGGCCCAGGTGATGTAGTTGGTCAGCGGACGACCGGCGGCATCCACGGCGATGAAGGAATGCAGGGCTGAACTGAACGCGATGAAACCCAGCGGGGCTCCCATGTGGGCCGCGTGTCGAGCACATGCCTCCAGGCAGGTGACGGCGGCCTGGTAGACTTCGTCCGGATCCAACTCCACCCGGTCCTGCTCCGGCACCACGAAGTCATAGTGCCGGGCCTCGCTGAAGACCGGCTGCAAGGCTGCATCGTATACCACCGCCTTGGTGGAAGATGTACCGATATCGATTCCGCAATACAATTCCTGCAAATGCTCACCCCTGCGTTGATGTTCCTAGTCCATGATCATTCCGCCATTGACGTCGATGATTTCTCCGGTGATGAACCCTGCCTGCGCCGACACCAGGAAAATCACGGTCGCCGCCACTTCATGGGGCTCGCCCAAGCGCTTCAGGGGAATGGCTGCGATGATCTGGCTTCGTTTTTCCGCGGACCATTCCGCACTCATTTCCGTGCGGATCGCATGGGGGGCCACGCCGTTCACCGTAACCCCGTAAGGCGCCATTTCGCGCGCAAAGGTCTTGGTGAGGGCATCCATGGCCGCCTTGGATGGTCCGTAACCCGGCGCGGAGGTGATGTCCCCCAGCTTGCCGGCAATCGAGGAAACGTTGACGATGCGCCCCTTTTTCTGGTTTTTCATGACGGCGCAAACATACTTGCAGAAAAGGAACGCCCCCCTTGCATTCACGGCAAATACCGCATCCCAATCGGAGACACTGATCTCCTCGCTCGTTCGTCTGCGGATGATCCCGGCGTTGTTGACCAAAACGTCAATGCGCCCGTATTCGTCCCGGATGCCGTGCACCACCTGGCGCACCTGTTCGTCGCTGGAGACGTCGCAGGAACGGAAGGTGACCTTCGGTTGCTCCTTTTCCAACGTCTTGCCCCTGTTCGCATCCACATCGCAGACGACTACGCGAAAGTCTTGCGCGGCCAAGGCCTGGACGATGGCTTTGCCGATTCCAGTCACTCCGCCGGTAACGATGGCGACCGTGTGCTCCATACTCACTCCTTCCGGTTGGTTAACGGATGCACGCCTCGGTTCAGGGCAAGCGAATGCTCTCCGGGGCAGATGGCGGCTGGGCCGATCCTATGAAATGGCTTTGGCCACGCGCTCGATGTGACGGTGCAGCAACCGCACGGCCCCTGCCTTGTCCATGTCGAGCATGGCCCGCAGCAACGTGATGTGCTCCTGATGGGCCACTTCCATTTGATCCCTGTCGAGGTGCCTGAAAATGATGATCTGATTCTTAACCTCATGGTAGCTTTTTATTAAATACCGGTTGTGGGAAGCGTTGATAAACAGGTCGTGAATCTCCTCATCCAGCTCGTCGAACTCCCGGCGCAATAGGTCCGTCTTTTTCAAGCAGCGGTCGAAATAGCTCCTCAGCATGACTCTGTCGATTTGGTCGAAGTAGTTTTCCAGGCAGTACAATTCGTAAAGCGTGCGCACTTCCATGATGTCTCGGATTTCTTCGCGGGTGAACGAACGCACGAAGAAGCCGACGCGCGACTTGTTTTCCACCAAGCCTTCGCTCACCAGCTTGAACAATGCGTCCCGCACCGGCATCACGCTGATCCGAAATTCTTCGGCCAACTCCCGCGGGTTGATCTGCTGCCCCAGGCGCAATTCGGTCAGCAGGATTTTTTCTTTGATGATCCGATAGATCTGCTCGGTGATGCTATCCTTGTTAAGCTGCATGTTCCCCTTTTTTTCGAAATCACCTGGATCGGGCTTGCTGCGGCGCCTTGGCCGGGTTCAGTAATCTCCGAACCTTTCCCGGGCAACCCACAGGCCCGCAGCCGGGTTGCTGACATAATAGACCGCTTCGCCGGCGGCGGTGCGCTGCCGGCCTTCGGTCAACCCTTGATATCCGTAACGGGCTTGGGCTTCTGCCAGGCTGAGGTAGCCGAAATTCACGCCTTCGATGGCTTTCCGGCCAATGGCATCACTGGCGACGGTCACCGTGAATCGATCCTCCGTGGACCCGTGGATCAGGTGCGCCGCCACCGCCAGGTTGGCGCGCAGGTCCTCATGCACGCGCACATATTCCAATACCCGTGGGGTACCCACATAGCCGTACTTTCTGATCAACCGGTCAAAATAAGCATCCTCTCCCAGCCGGTCGAGACCGGGGGCGATGATCACGATTTCTCCGCCGTCGGCTACGGCCAGGCGGGTTCGGTAAATCGCCTTGCAGCCGACCCATGCACTGCGGAATTCGCTTTCGTCCAAATAGACGACGAATTTTTTCACCGGCTGCGGCAGGTAGGTGATGTTGCTCTGCTGGCTCAAGGCCACGGCCGCCTCGAATATGCCCCGGTTGCGGCCGATAAACAGCCCGAGCAGGTCTGTCCGACCGGTATGGACGTTCATCTGCGTGCTGTTGACCGTGAGCACATAGTGCAGCGGCAGCCGGGCCAGAAATGCCTTTTCAGCATAATCGTAGAGTTTGCGCACCGGTGAATGGTCGCGCCCCATAAGTCGCTCCAGGCCATGGACGGCACCGATGAAATGCGACTTATTGATGATCTCTTCTCCGCCGACGCCCACCAGCACGTTCTTGCTGTAGTTCGCCATGCCCACCACTTCATGGGGCAGCACCTGGCCCAGGGAAATGATCAGATCGAATTCATTGGTCAGCAGGCGTCGGTTCACAGCCACCGCCACAGCATCGCCGAGCGCATTGGAAGAAATTCGGCGGACGAACTCCGCCGGCACAACTCCTAGCAACGCGGTGTCTTCACGCCAGCGGTGGGCAGTAAAACGCTCCAGCGGTACATCGCCGAACATGTCGGTCAATTCACGGGCCGTCATAGGCTGGTGCGTGCCGGTGGCCGGCATGATGGTAACCGCGGCCCGCGCCTTGAGTTTGTGGTACAAGATCCACGTCAACCAGCCGGCTCCCGAATGCTTGCGCGTGGCATCGGGCGGCAGCAGCAGGATGTTGCGCAGGTCTGCCGGCAGTGCGGCAACGTAGCTGTCGAAGACTTCGTGCACCTGTTCTGGGGAAAGGGCGTCACCCGGTTGCGTCTGACAGCAGATCTCTTCCATGAGATAGATTGCTCCTTTACGCCAAACCGAAGATCAGATTCGGAAGGAAGAGTATCACCGCCGGAAAAAAGGTCAAGAGTGCGATCAGCATCACCAGGGCCAGCAGGAACGGCCAGCTCTTTTGCATGTATTCGCCCACCGAACACTCCATGATCGAACAGACCGAGTACATGGCCACGCCCACCGGCGGCGTCAGCAGGCCGATGGCGCAGGTGAGCACCATGACCACCCCGAAATAGACCAGGTCAACACCGATCTGCTGCATGATGGGCACCAGGATCGAGGTCAGCAGCAGGATGATGACCGTCGAATCGATGACCATGCCCAGCAGCAGTAGGAAGACCAGGATGACGGCGGTGATGACATTGGGGTTGTCGCTGATTGACAGGAGCAGCTCCGTCAGCAGCTGTGGGATCATCTCCCACTTGATGCCGTAGCTGATCAGCGCGGACAGGGCGATGAGAAACATGATCATGCCGATGTCCAGAATGGTGTTCTTCACCGCCGAGAGGAATTTCTCCCAGGTCAGCTCCCGGTAGATCAGCAGCCCCACTGCCAGGGCATAAATGGAAGCGAAGGCCCCGGCCTCCGATGGCACCATGATGCCCATCCGCAGACCCACGATCAGGATCACGGGGAAGAGCAGGGCCCAGAGGCTGCTCACCACCGTGGGCAGGATGACCTTCAGGGGTGCCCGGCGTGGATGCTCCGGCGCATAGCCCTGGTGCCGGGCGGTAATGGTCACCGCGATCATGAGGACCGCCATCATGAGAAAACCCGGGGCGATGCCGGCCGCAAACAGGCGCCCGATAGACACCTCGCCGATGCTGCCGTATAGCACCAGGCCGATGCCGGGCGGAATCGCCACCGTGATCAGCGCGCTGAAACCGTTCACCCCTGCCGCATAACCCCGGCTGTAACCTTTGCGCACCATTTCGGGCCCCAGGATCCGCGACTGCATGGATGCGTCCGCGATGGCCGATCCCGAAACCCCGCCCATCATGGTGCTAAGCAGGACGCTGGTCTGGGCCAGCCCTCCGTGCATGTGACCTGCCAGCACGGAGGAGAGCTTCATGAGCCGGGAGGTGATGCCGGTGCAGTTGAGAAGATTGCCGGCAAAGATGAACATCGGAATGGCCAGCAGGGCAAAATTCTGAGTCTCCGACAAGATCAACTGCGCCGGCATGGTGTACGGCAGGTTGGTCTCCTGAACAAAGAACAGGAAGCCCGAAATGCCGATGGCAAAGGATACGGGCATCCCCAGGAGCAGGAAAAAAGCGAATGCTACAAAGACCAATACCATTGTCGTCTCCAAGAAAAATGACCGGCGTCCGCTGGGCGGTCTCCAGAGCGGGTGGGCACAGGGGATAGGACGCACACCGGGCCGCCAGGCGAGTCCTATCAAGCCGGGCGGACTCAGGCGTTACTCGACTCCCCGGCCCCCATTTTCCGCAACAGTTCCCGCCCCTTGAGGAGGACCGTCACCAACAAGAGCAGGCTCCCTACCGGCACACTCAGGGTCACCCACATGTAGCTGAAACCGGGGATGCCCTGGAAGGTCCGGAAACGGCTGCCGTATGCGAGAATGACGCCGTAGTGCACCAGGAACACCAGGAACACTAGGATCACCAGGTAGTTGAACACCGCGATACAGCCTTGAAGCTTGGGAGGGAACCGTTCCACCAAGGCCTCCACACGGATGTGCCGGTCGCCGCGCAAGGCCACATCGGCGCTGAAGAAGGCCGCCCAGGCGAATAAAAAGGTGGCCATGTCCATGCTCCATCCCAGGGGCGATCCCAGGCTGCGCGCCATTCCGCTGGCAAAGATCAAGACCATGATCGCCACCAGGAACACCCCCGCGACGAGTTCTTCGCCGAAGCAGACATAACCGTAAAGCCTTTTGATCACCTTCATCGGTCCTCCTCATCCGAGACCGCCCGTGCCGGGCGCATGACCGCCGGAGCGGTTCGCCCCCCCAGCCTTCCACGCCCTGGGCAGACCGCAGGGGTCTCCAGCGGCAGCTGGGGTAGAAGCCGGGACCTGGGAAGGTGTGAGCAAACGCCTCCCACAGGCCCCACCGGACATCCTGACGGCCGCTATTTGATCGCAGCCATTTCCTTGAAAACCTGCTCCCTGGCCTCCAGGAGATTGAGAACTTCGTACGCTTTCTTGCCAGCTTCCTTGAAGGCCGGCAGGTCGACATCGGTTACGATCTGCATGCCCTTTTCCTGTACGATCTTCTTGGCCGCCTCGGTGTTCTGCTGAATCAGATAGGAGGTCTCCAGGCCGACCTTGTCGCACTCTTCCACCAGGATCTTCTGGTACTCTGCCGGTAGGCCGTCAAACCACTTGCTGCTGACGACCTGAAAGTTGATCAGCAAGAAATGACCGGTTTCGTTTACATATTTCAAAACCTCAAAGAGCTTGCCCGCGGTGATGTTGTCGTAAACCAGCTCAGCGCCGTCCACCGCCCCCTGCTGGAGGGCCGTGTATATTTCACCGAAATTGAGCGCCGTCGGGACTGCGCCCAGTGCGCGCACGGATTCCTGCCAGATGGGTGCGGGCGGCGTGCGGATGCGCAGGCCTTTCAAGTCCTGGGGAGAACGAATGGGCTTATTGGTCATGAAATGCCGGTAGCCCTGGACCCAGTTGAAAGAGAGGACCTTGAAGCCGAAATCGTCGGCCAACTGTTTCTCCCACTTCTGCACGGTGGGGCATTGATTGAGCTTTACCACCTCCTCGATGCTGGAGACGAAATACGGAGCGTTCATCACGGCGATCCCGGGCACGTAATTGCCCATTCTCGCGGAGTCGGTGTTCTGGCCGACCGGAACCCCCTGTCTGACCTGCTCCAGGATGTCTTCCTCGACCCCCAGCTGCGCGCTGTGGAACACCTTGATTTCAAGCCCGCCCTTGGTTTGTTCGTTAACCCGCTCCGCCCATTTCAGAAACCCTCCATGGTAGGGATGGGAGGGGCCCAGTACGTGGTTGAAACGCAGCACGTGTTTTTCCGCCGCCTGGCCCATGGAGAAGGGGGCCGCGATCAATACGGCGATGACAACGAATCCGATAACCTTTCTGATCATTTCACACCTCCTTGCCTGACTGATAACGATTGATGTGCCATTTACGCCCAAACGCCTTGCGCCGTCCATTTAGGCCTGCATTCCGATCACCCCCTTGATGGTTTTGTTCGAGAGATTATCGGGATGCCCGAAGGCGTGGCAAAGCAGCTGGGCATCCCCTATTCGGCACCACGATGATTGGACTGTTATATATAATATCTGATATATTATAACAAGAAATAATTTGCTCGGGGATTAGATTCGGTGCCCGCAGCCGTTTAATGGACCTTGACCAGACCTGCAAGGACGGGGAGGGTTTGGGGCCTGAGCTTCAAAAGCCTTTTTTCAATAGCGCATGGATCTCCTCGGGGTAGGCCATGCACAGGGTTTCGTTGAACAGGTTCCGCAGGGCGCCGATGTCCGGGGTGCCTAGCTGCTGGTTGAAAAAGGTGCGGGGCGAGAAAAGCAGGTGAAAACGAAAATGATCGTCGCCCCAGGCGGCGGTAAAAAAATTCATATTGAAGCTGTAGACCCCCATTTTGTCATATTCGACCATCAATCGAGCCAAGCCGGTTGCCATGTCCATGAGGTCTTCGGCAGTCAGATCCAGGGTGCAGCGGGCATCTTCCACCACAGCCAGGACGTCGCCGGCAACGCCCATGGGGGCAAACGCGGTCAACCAGTGCGTGCGGCCGACCTGCCCCAGGTAGCGCTGGCCGGCATCCTTTTCTGCCGCCACCAGGTCATCCCAGTAGGTAGTACCATGCCTATCCTTGTAGTTGCGGGAAGCTTCGATTTCCTGGCGCATGAGGTTGGGGGCGGTGGATGTGGAGAAGACCTGCAGGTGCGGGTGAATCAGTGAACTGCCCGCCGGCGGCATGTAGTTCCAGTTGACGATGTGGTAGACGGATTCCGGGTGACCGGAGGCGGCCACACGCCGGAAAAAATCAAGCACGAAACCGAATGCGGCGGCCATGTGATCCGGCGTGAACGCCGTCATGGGAATGTAATGGCGGGCGCCGAAGGTGGCCACGGCGCCGATGCTGTCGTAGGGGGCGATGTTGGGAAAGATGACCCTGTCGTCTTTTTGCATGCGGCCCTCGGCGACGAGGTCCTTGGGGAAACAGGGGGTCACCTCGAGCACCTTGTCGCCGCAGAAGGGGCACCAGGCCTCGGTGCCGGCCACCAGGGCATCGAAATCCGGCTTTTCCCATTGCAGTTTCATGAAGTGGCAGATCCGGGCGGTTCGCCCGGTGAGCGGATCGATGCGGATTTCACTGGGGATGCGCCGTTCGGCCATCTCCTTTTGCGGATTCAGTATAACCGTCTCTTTTCTGATGGCCTCGAATTTCATCGCGTCTCCTTGGAAGACTCCCGCGCCAAGCCGGATGGGGTCTTCTCGGTAAGGGTGTTGAGATCATGGTTATCGAGCCGCTCGTCCATGGTCCGAACCGTCACAGGTATCTCCCATGCGGTCCGATCACGGTGTGCAGGACCTGAAGGCAGGCAGTCGTACTCACTCAACGTTGAATCCAACATATTTTTTCTCCTATGTCAAAACGTTACCGCACTAAACCACGTTGACATCCTGCCGGGATGCCGTCTGCCACCGTCCGGTAATGGTCTACCAATTCACCCCCCGCAACCCAACCGATGCCATTTTTAATTAGCAGGTTCAACCTGCCAATGGCCACTTAATCTGATCGCATTGCATGTTCCTCATGTACTGCCCATAGTAAGCCATAAGGCGTTAAAAGCAAAATTGAACCGTGCGCCAAAAAAAAATGAGGTGCAATGATGCCAGAATTCACATCCTGCAGGTTCCTAATGCCGCTGTTGATACTGATGGCCCTGCTGATCGTTACCCCGGCAAGCGCTGCTGATCCAGCGGATAGTTTATTCGGAAAAAAGGTGGTTGTTGGCAATCAGACCCTGGAGATCAAGGGTACGGGAGTTCTGCGCTACCTGCGCTTTATCAAAGCCTACGCCGGGGCCTTGTACACCCTACCCGGCCTTGCGCCAGAAACGGTCCTTTCCGACACACCCAAACGACTGGAAGTCGAATATTTTCATGCCCTGAAGGGAAAGGACTTTGGACCGGCCACCGATAAGGGACTGTCAAAAAACCTGGACGCGGCAGAGATCGAAAGGCTGCGGCCACGAATTGATTATCACAACAGCCTCTATGTGGATGTCCAGCCCGGTGACCGTTACGCCCTGACATACCTTCCCGGCGTGGGCACGGAGTTGGCCCTCAATGGCCGACCCATAGGGGTCATCGAGGGGGCGGATTTTGCAGCAGCCATTTTCTCCCTCTGGCTGGGGAAAAGTCCCTATGACAAACAATTCAAAAACGCCCTGTTGGGCTTGGATGGTTGACCCCCATGCAACCTGCATCCCTTAAAACACGCTTGGCTTATGCCCTGCCGGCCTTCGCCCTGGCGATTATCGGCATACCGGTGTACGTGTACATCCCCAAATTCTATACCGATGTGGTGGGTATCGACATTGCCATGGTAGGCGCCCTGCTCTTCGGCGTTCGCCTTTTCGATGCCGTAACCGACCCGTTCATGGGAACCCTGTCCGACAGGACCCGTTCGCGCTTCGGCCGCCGCAGGCCCTATATCGTGGTCGGTTCCATCCTGGTCGCCGGCGCCCTGATTTTTCTCTTCAATCCCCCGCAGACATCGGTCGCCTGGAGCACGGTCTGGTTTGCCTTCTGGATCTACGCGCTGTTTTTGTTTTGGACCCTGGTTACGATTCCCTATGAGTCCCTGGGTCCGGAAATCACCTATGACTACAATGCCAGGACGGCCCTGTTTGCCTGGCGGGATGGTTTTCTGATCGCCGGCACCCTGGCGGCGGCGGCATCTCCGGCCCTGGTGCAAGCCATCTTCCAGACCGGTGACGATGCAACCGGCCAACGCAGCCAATTTTTCTGGATTTCCATGATCTATGCCCCACTGGTTGTGGGCATGTGCGGGTGGTGCGTCAAGGTCGTCCGCGAAAGGGAGCATGTGCCTTCCGTTGCCGCAGCCGTCGGCTGGCGGGACCTTCGAACCGTCTTTGCGAACCGGCCATTTATGATTCTGCTGGCGGCCTATACCATCAGCGCCATCGGCAGCAATCTGCCGGCCACACTGATCCTCTATTATGTGCAATACGTACTCGGATCAAAACAGGCGGACCTGTTCCTCCTGCTCTACTTCGCGACCGGTATCCTCCTCCTTCCGGCCTGGGTCCGCCTGGCCCGCCGCTTCGGCAGAAAAGAGACCTGGATTGCCTCTATGGCGGTCAACACCGGCGCCTTCATGGGCGTCTTTTTCTTGGGACCGGGTGACACAGCCATCTACGCGGTCCTGGTGGTGGTGTCCGGCATCGGATTCGGTGCCACCCTGGCCCTGCCATCGGCCATCCAGGCCGACGTGATCGATTACGACGAACTAAAAACTGGCCGCCGCCGGGAAGGCCAGTACATCGGTCTGTGGTCCATCGCCAAAAAAATGGCCGCGGCGGTCGGTGTCGGTGTGGGGCTGGCCGTGCTCGGTGCAGTGGGATACACCCCCAACGCCGTTCAGACCGACGCAGTACAATTGACCCTGCGTGTTCTCTATGCATTGGTGCCGTCCGTGTGCAACCTGCTGGCCATTGCCATTGCAGTCTACTACCCCATCAGCGGCAAGATCCACGGCCGCATCCGGGCGGCCATCAGTCGGCGACAGGCGGGCCATCGGGTGGCCGATCCACTCAAGCCCGCAGAAACGATCGGATAGGAAAAATGACCATGGAAAACTGGACGACCATACCGCTGATCAACCTGGCCACGGTTGCCGCAATGATGACCGTCGGCTGGATAGTTAGTGTCTTGCGGCGCAACGTCACCATCGTGGACAGCCTGTGGGGCTTGGGGTTCGTGCTGGTGGCCGGCGTCACCTTCTGGACGGGAAATGGGTTTGCCGGCCGCAGCCTGCTGATCCTGATCCTGACCGCCGCCTGGGGCTTACGCCTGTCCGGGTATCTGGCCTGGCGCAACTGGGGCAAGCCGGAAGACCATCGCTACGGCCAATGGCGTGAAAGTAGCGGCCGACCATTCTGGATCGTCAGCCTGTTCAAGGTATTCTGGCTGCAGGCGCTCTTTCTATGGATCATCTCCCTGGTGCTGCAAAAAGCCCAGCTATCACCGGCACCATCGCAATTTACCGCGCTGGACGTCATTGGAACGCTGGTGTGGACGGCCGGCTTTGTTTTCG
Source organism: uncultured delta proteobacterium (assembly GCA_963704985.1). GTDB lineage: Bacteria > Desulfobacterota > Desulfobacteria > Desulfobacterales > Desulfosarcinaceae > Desulfosarcina. The sequence goes on from CAVPIL010000002.1 coordinate 163,411, forward strand.
AAGCGCTCGGCGACTGGCAGCTGGCCCGCTTCAAGGCCGATCCAGCCAACCGCGGCCTTGTCATGGACCGCGGCCTGTGGGCCTGGAGCCGCCATCCCAACTATTTCGGTGAATTCTTGATCTGGTGGGGCTTCTTCCTGGTGGCCCTGGCCACGCCGGGCGGGTGGTGGACGATCGTCAGCCCCGTCATCATCTCGATGGTGCTGCTGAAGATGACCGGCGTACCGCTGACCGAAGCGGCGCTCAAGACGCGGCGTCCAGGTTACGCCGAATACATCGACCGTACCAGCACCTTCTTCCCCCGACCCCCCAGGAAGGACAAGCGATGAAACCGCTCATCGATCTGGCCGACCGGGCCTGGCTTCCCGACAGGTTGATACGGTTGGGCATCCGCCGCCTGAACCGCATGCGCCTCAGGGCGGAGGCCAGAAGGCACGGACCAAACCGTGAGCAGGCAATGGCCGAATTCGTCAATACCATGGTCCAAAGCCCCGTAGCCCTTGCCACGGACAAAGCCAACGATCAACACTACGAGGTGCCGGCCGCCTTTTTCGGACAGGTACTGGGCAAACACCTGAAATACAGCAGCGCTTTCTGGAATCCCGGCATCACATCGCTGGACCAGGCCGAAGCGGACATGCTGACCCTCACCGCCGAACGCGCCGGGCTGGCCGACGGCATGGACATTCTGGAACTGGGCTGCGGATGGGGCTCATTGACCTTGTGGAATGCCGCCCGCTACCCCAACAGCCGCATCACGGCGGTTTCCAATTCCGCTTCCCAGCGCCGCTTCATCGAGAAATCGTTGCCGGGAACGGGGGCTTTCCAATGTTCAGGTGATCACCGCCGATATGAACCATTTTTCAACCGTCCAGCGCTTCGATAGGGTTCTATCCGTGGAGATGTTTGAGCACATGCGCAACTGGGAGCTACTCCTGTCGCGCATCGACGCCTGGTTGAAAGACCGCGGACGCCTCTTCATTCATATCTTCACGCACCGCCGATTTACCTACCCCTTCGAGACCGACGGTGACGACAACTGGATGGGACGGTACTTCTTCACCGGCGGGATGATGCCCAGCGACGACCTGATTTACCGTTTCCAGCAACACCTCATGGTGGAAAAGCACTGGCGGGTCAGCGGCACCCATTACCGCAGGACCGCCGATGCCTGGCTGGCCAATATGGACGCCCGGAAAGATTCAATCATTCGACTCATGGAGGATGTTTATGGGAAAAAGGATGCAGCGCTGTGGTTTCAGCGCTGGCGGATCTTTTTCATGGCCTGCAGCGAACTGTGGGGATATGCCGACGGCGAGGAGTGGATCGTTTCCCATTACCGGCTGAAAAAAGTCTCGGGGGGGGTGAATGAAAAGCTGAATCGAAATTTTCCTGAATTGCTTGATACGTAACATCTGTATTGCCGAATAATTTTCTGCACTTTGGGTTTTGGTAAGAAAGCACACGAATCGGCAAGGTCCTTTTTTGTGGGATAGCCATAGCGAACTTGCCTGGTCATTAAGATTTAAGCCACTGACCCGAAGCCTTTCTATCCCAAGATCTGACAGGTGTTGCCACCGTGGATTGGTCCCAGTGTGTTATAAACCATCAGAAGCATATGATATGCAAAAATTACAATATGGAACCTGCACTGAAGGATATCGAGGCCACCGCTTCAAATGTGTCAAATAGATATACGCCTCGAGATCTATTTTGAACTTATTTATTGTGTATTCAAGAACAAGCGTTTTTACACTCATACCCGAAAAGGTCTCAGCATCATTTCCAAATTAAAGGTCTTTCATAGATTTTGGTCTTAACCTACTGCTATCCGCTACGGAATGAATAATTTTTCTTAAATTAAGTGTTATTTGATCCCTAGGGCGGAGTTTCAGAGAATAAGCGACAGCTTCAATTGCTTCGGTATCTCGTTTTAGAAACATCATCACGAGAGCCTTATTACCGTATAGTCCTGCGTCCTCGGGTTGTAACTCAATTGCTTTATCACAGAACTCAAGTGCTTTTAGGAAATCACCACAATTCATAGCAGCCAAACTTGCCTCTCGACAAATGTCCGCGTTTTCATTCTCAAGAATCCATGCTTCTTCAAACCATTTCAGCGAGGACTTATGATCCCCAATTACCTGATAAATTTTTCCAAGCGCCCATTTAGATGAATAATTATCCGGCACGATATTCAGCGCATCATGATAAAGCTTGATTGCTTTTTTAAGATGATGTTTTCCAAAAAAACCAATCTTCTTATGATCACGACCCGACAGCAGTACATAGTCGTTCAAAATGCTCCAGCCCTTCTTTATAAGGGCATTATGGAGATCAACCTCAGTCCGAACATATTCTTTTTTCATTAACCAATCTCAATTCCGTGGGTTTTATTTTATAACGCACTTTGGTGCAATGAAGGGAAGAAAAAAACCGATACCATGTACCATCAGGCAAGTGAAGATCCATATCGTCTGCAGCGCAGCAGCTGTTGTTAATGAATCCGATACGGTTTTTTTCTGGATTGAAAAAAGACGATGGTAAGGTTGACCAAAAGTGAGGCAAACGCCATCAATTGCCAGGGGAGTGGGGCCGTGGCCGTCACAACGGAAAAAATTGGCAGGGCCGTCAGTTTCCATTTGGCGAGGAGGATGTTGAACGCCATCATGGCAAGTTGGATAAACCAGCTGTAAGCGACTGTCATAAAAAAAGAAGAAGAACCAGCAGCACGTCTCTCGGTTTTTTCATACCCGCCTCAACCATCGGGAAAACAGTTTCTGGATCGGTTATGAATCCATAGAAACATTCAGGTCTCCACCTTTATATGAAAGCGCCAGATGATCATTCAGGCTTCACCGGTTTAACTGAAAAAAGCTGTCTTGGTTTTCGGCCCTCGGCTCCAGCTTACCGCCGCACGAGTTGCAATGCCTGGTCCTGGGAGCGGTATAAAATGATGTTGTCCTTTACTTCAAGGCTGAGAGGAATCTGTACCTTTATGCCTTGATCGTCGTAACTGAACTCGGTTCCTTGGAACCGGTTCGGCGAATCCTTTACCGGCTTCACTTCAAAGAGGGCTTCACCCTGACGGTGATATTCCAAGTGGTTTACACTCAGGGTTCCTACAAAAACCCGGCGTTGTTCATCTAACTGCACATAAATGATACTGTCCTTTCCCTCTATGGATAAGATCCAGTCTCCGCCGATCAGATTGTCCGCCACAAAAAGGTCAAACGGCATGACCGGGCTATCCCATTTCTCATTGGATGGCTCGGCGGGCGGCTTAAGCTGCGAACGTAGATCAAAGAGATCGCGCTCAAGCAAGGGAATTAAGTCCGTCAGCAGTTTCTTTCTATATTCGCGGCTGAAATTGCTTGTCTCAACCTGATGGTTCGCAATTTGCTGATCGGTCCATCCAAGTTTAATCTGACGTTCTTCAAGCCATGCGCCATACTGGTTCTGGGACATGTGCGCGGGGACGCCTAATGACATAACGAAAACAATTGACTCATCGGTTGCGGCGTTGCGCCAGAACTCGATTTCTTCTTCAAGAGTCGCAATATCCTTTTTAAGCTGGTCGGATTTCTGGCTGTCCATTGCATACAGGGCGGCACCTGAAAGCAGCACCCAAACCAAGACCAAGGCGGCGGCAATCTGTTTCATCAGCGTTTCTCCTTCAGGGATAGGAAAGGTCATCAAACGAGTTATCTTTTTTCCAAAAGCCGACTTACGGAACGGGAATTCAGCCGTCTGGCGATGGCAAGCGGTGTATCGCCTGAATGATTGACCACGTTCGCATCCGCACCCAGCGCCAGGGCGGCGGTTGCCAGGGCGGAGTAGTCATTGTTGGCCGCAACATGAAGCAGGGTGTCTCCCCATTTATCCCGGCTGTTAATGTCTGCGCCGGCCTTGACCAACTGCCTTAGCAGTTGCTCCCCTGCGGCATTCTCACGAAACTCGATAAAAACGATTATCACCAGGCTCAAGGGAGTATCGCCGGCGCTGTCCCTGGCATTGGCATCAGCTCCGGCTGCCAGCAAAACCGGGACAATCTCCGCAGATCTTTGAGACATTACAGCGTAATGAAGAGCTGTTTTCCCCTTGGCGTCCGAAAGGCTGGGGTTGGCTCCATGCTTCAGCAGGATTTTGGCGGCCTCGGCGCTCTGCACCAACATCAGGGGGCGGTATCCGCCGTCAAGGTCCATGTCGGGATGAAACCCCGCATTGGCTCCCTGGCGATCGCTCATGATGTCCCTGAGCAGGTCGATGTCATTGGCAAAAAGGACCTGCTGCATGATCTGCCGGTTTCGTTCAGAAACTCCCGGAACAATGCTTGGCGCTATGGATTTTTTCTGACCGCCGCCGGATAAAGGTAGAAGCTTCACCGCCGCGACGCTGGGGTCATCCCAAAGGTTTGGCTTCTGCTGTGCCGCCTTTTCCAACAGAGCCCTCATCGGGCCGTTACCGGCCATGTCCAGGGCCGTTCGGCCGTCTCTGTTCTGGAAACCGGGATTTGCGTGGAAAGAGATCAGCAACTCGGCCAGTTTCAGGTCGTTCGCGGATGCGGCCTGCATCAGCGGCGTAAACCCCATCTCATTGGCAGAATCAGCAGTGGCCCCACGCTGGAGGAGCAACCGAACAGATGCCAGGGAGCCAGCGTTTTGGGCCTCGATCCTCCTTGACACTGCCTTGGACAATGCTCCGTTATTCCGATCCTCGCCAAAAGTTGGGCTGGCTCCGGCGTCGAGAAGCATGGGCACGATTGCATTGTAATTGTCACCATCGCAGGCAGCCAGGAGAGCCGCCCCCAGCGTTCGCTTGGACAGGTTTTTTATGCCTGCCAAAATGTTCCTGAATTCTGCAGGAGTGGCTTTCCTGGCAGCCTGTTCCAACCGCAGGGTGTCTTCCGCTTCTCCGGCGGGCAGAAAGGCCGGATGCACGGCGGCCAGCACCGTGACCAGGATCATGGCAAACAAAAAAGTCCGCTTGATAATTCCTTTGCGCTGCACCGATGATATGCCCCTTTCTTTCGGATTGAACGGTTAGGTAGCTGGCGTCCTTATCGGCCGGCAAGCCCGATCCCATTTCACGAAAACAACCAATAAAGCCTGCAAGCTGTTCACCCTTTGCACGATTTGGCCCGCCAAACATCCCTATCTGTGCCAATCGCTGATCTTTTCAGAGCCACTGTGGAATGTTCCTGAATCCTTTGATAGATAAAAATTACTGATAAACATCGCTTTCGGATCGTTTTGCTTAAAATTTGCATAGGCTTTGATGTCGTTATAGCCCGGACGACGAATAATGACATCGTAATCCGGGGTCCAAAAGCCCCGCGTTCCTGTCCTGGCCATAAATATCAGTTCATAGCTCTGGATTATCTCCCGCCGCCGGTTGTCGTTTTCAATCGCCACCTTGTAATAAATGTCATATTTGTTTGCCGGGTTATTGGTGGGGGGCCGGTAAGGATAGGCACATTCAATTTTCCCGACCGCCTGGTTCTGCCCCGTCTGCTGAACGGTCAGCCGGTGCTGATATTTTCCGGGCGTTACCCACGTGCCCAGGACGGCGCTCAACGGGGGAAAGACGCGGGGATTGGGCTCCTCAGCCGAACGGCCATCCGGCGAGGCCTTTTCACCCAGCAGATTCACGCTGTTTGATTCGCTGCGCAACTTACCGGAGGGGGAATATCCGTTCCCAGCATCTCCACCTGCGTTCCCGGCCTGGATCGACGGTCCCTGGCCGGGAGGAGGTCCAATCAGGACAGGGACATGCACCTGGCTCGGGTCCACGTGGTACTCCTGGATGGCCACGCTGTCGAGCTTGCCCATGATGGCCGAAGCCGCGATACCCCATAGGTATTGCCCATCGATGTACTGACCGTTTGCGAGATGGTTTCCGGCTTTCTGTGCAACGAAGTCAAGGTATGCCTTGACCTCGCCTTCCAACTGCGAGAAGGCGGGGTAGAGACCGGGATTCAGATCGACGTACCGTTTCTGGGTGCCCATGACCAGGCCGGTCATTAACGCGATGTGATCCGGGGTATTCTGTTCCGTAGAATCACGCTGCCATTTATTTGGAGCCAGGTAGGATTTCTCCACATAACCGATCAGCCGCTGAAAGGCCATCGAGGCCGCCCCGGCAGTATTACAGAAAGACAGCATGACAATGAAAACGATTGACAGTCCGCTCAGCCACCCCAACCGATGTAACATGAAAACCCCCTCTGAATGATGCCGGCAGATTTCCATTATGGAGCATGGATCTGCCCAAATAAAACGGGTTCCCCTCATTGAGATTACAGGTGCAGAAGCAATCTGCTCATTCATTCAATTTTTCAACGCGGCCAATTTCTCCACCCCAGTGGGAAAATGAGAATCGACACTCTACTATATACGAACTAATTGATTGTCAATTCATTAAATATTTCTTATCAAAATCAGTTCGTTCAAAGACCGAACATCACCGGAAGATGAAGGCATCGGCTCAATCTTCGAGTGTACGGACGGGTGGCAGCTAAAGGAAATTAAGGCAGAAAATTTAAACACGCTGCCGAGTATCATATCTTGTGGTCGGAGTTTCGCGTTGGAGGTATTTTTTCCTGCAGATACGATCGATCTATTAAAAGGCAATAGCAGCAACAGCGTATCTTGTTATCTCCAACACCAGTCAAGCCAACGCAATTGGCAGATAGCCAAATTGTGACTATGCAGAAAGATTTCAGATGGGGCCGCAGTTACACAGTGATTACCAAAACGTATCTTACAAAAAGTCAACCGTGTAGGAGTTGATAGCTTGTTTGGCGCTGAATATTCCGATCAAAGTTGCGTTGTTGGATATCAGAATGGATTTTTCCGGCTGATGGTGCAGGCCAAAAACCTAAAAAATCAGGGCTGTAGCTTCTCGAAAAGAACCATTTACCGTCGGCATCCATCAATGTGAAATAAAAAAAGGGGGTGTGCGCGATGCAATGCGCACACCCCCTTTTTGAATTTTGGATCAGGCCGAAACCTTAGACAACCGTCACGTTGGCTGCGGACGGCCCTTTGGGACCCTGAACGATCTCAAAGGTGACCCGGTCGCCTTCATTGAGAGACCGGAAACCGTTTGAATTGATTCCTGAGTGATGGACAAACACATCCGGCCCATCTTCCTGCTCAATAAAGCCGTAGCCTTTGCTGCTGTTGAACCACTTCACTACGCCGTTGATCATGCTGGCACCCTCCTTTCAAAAAAATTCTCTTGCTTCATACATAAAGGGTGCCACTGACGAACATGACCAGCACCTTCATAACGAAACCGGCCCGCCAAACTGAAACGGACCTTCGATTAGCGTGAATAATAGCACGGTTATGCGGGAAATCAAGAAAATTATTGTTGGGGTCTCAGAAATGCAGAATCTGTCGCATGCTCCCGTAACAATCTGATAATAAAGTGCATTATAATTCTGACCCTAAATTCTCTCCAACATGGAAGTCCGGTGATGGAGGGGCTTGGCAAAAATCATCTGCACATTGCCGATATAGCCTTCCAGAAAGCCTCCTTCGGAGTAACTCAGATAATAATCCCACATGCGGATGAACGCATCTTCGAAACCCAGTTTCCGGACATGGTCGATGTTGTCGAACAACCGTTCGCGCCACATCCGCAGGGTGGTTGCGTAGTGGGGGGTGATGTCTTCGAGGTGAACCAGCCGCAGGTCGCTTGACCTGGACATGGCTGCCAGCAGGGCCGTTACCGAGGGGATGCAGCTTCCAGGGAAGATGTAGCGCTTGATGAAATCCACCGCATGCTTGTGCTGTTCGAAGGCGTGGTCGGCAATGGTGATGGCCTGCATGGCCATGCGCCCGTCGTCCTTCAGATACCGGGAGCAGGCCCGGAAAAAGGTTTCGTAGTACTGGTGGCCCACGGCTTCGATCATCTCGATGGAGACCAATTTGTCATATTGACCGGTCAGCTCCCGGTAGTCGGATCTCAGCAGGTGAATGCGCTGGGACAATCCTGCCGCTTCGATCTTCACCTTGGCGTAGTCGTATTGCTGCTGGGAAATGGTGGTGGTGGTGACCTCGCACCCATATTTTTCTGCCGCGTATAGGGCAAATCCGCCCCAGCCGGTACCGATCTCCAGTACGTGATCGTCCGGACCGAGGTCCAGCTTGCGGCACAACCGGTCGTACTTGGCGATCGATGCCGCCTTCAGCGAACTCTCCGGTGTCTCGAAGATGCCCGACGAGTAGGTCATCGTCTCATCCAGAAAGAGCCGGTAGAAGTCGTTTCCCAGGTCGTAATGGGCCATGATGTTCTCGCGGCTGCCGGTGGGCGTGTTCCTGCGCATCAGGTGGAAGATCTGATTGACGGGACGGGAGAGCATGGTCCAGCCCTGGTCCATCTCCCCGAACACCTGCTGGTTGCGGACGATGATGCGCATCACGGCGGTGAGGTCCTCGGTGGTCCAGTAGCCGAGCATGAATGCCTCGCCCGCCCCGATGCTGCCGCCGAAGGCGCAGAAACGGTAAAAATCCTCGCGGTGAACCCGTATGGTTGCCGATACGGAGAATTCAGGAGTCTCACGGCCGAAGGTCTTTTCCATCCGGCCGTCCCTTACGGTAAGCCGGCCGTATCGAAGTTTCTCCAACATGGCCAGTACCATTCGCCGGCTCACCCCATTGAGGGAACGGACAGGGCCGGGAACGGCGACGGATTCATTCTTGGGTATAATGGTTGTGGCGGTCATGTTGACATCTCCTTTTTTAAATCACATGCATCTTCTCGTCGGGGTGGTCATAAAACGGTGTTTGTTTCAGTTTCAGTTTGAGTGCCTGCCAGTAGATCATGGTGATAACCTTGACCGTCATGGCCGGGTAGAGAAGCAGCATCCGTGTCAGGTTTTGCCGGTTAATCGGCATTCGGGAAAGGTTCAGGTTGGCGTCGAAAACCCGCTGCCCGTCCTTGAAATTCATCAGATGCACATTGAGGCGGTCTCCGGGAACCGAAAACCGCCAATCGTAATCGATGTCCATGGGCATATAGGGAGAAATGTGAAACTCCTTGGAGAACCGGAACCGTCGCCACCGGCGATCCGGATGGATGTTGCCTGGCTCGTCCAGAACATACAGGTGACGCTCCCCCCAAGGGGTGTTGGCGATCTCAGCCACGATGGTCTCCAGGTGGACATCGCTGACGTCGTTCAGGTAGTAGAAGGTCACCGGGTTGAAGCAGTGACCGAAGTAGCGCAGGTGGGTGAGCATGCGGATGGGGCCGGTGGGCCGCCGCCCGGTTTTCACTTCCACGCGGGCCCGCAGCGCCACATCCAGCGGGACTTGGGAATCGCCGAAATGGTCCCGGCGCCGGAAATAGGCCAGGTTCACCCGTTCCGCAGACCACAGGGGGTGAGCGTTCAAGGCCCCCGGCAATTCGGCCAGATCCAGAAACATGAAGAACAGGCGGTACCGGAATTCATTCGCAACCGGCGCAAAACGGCGGTGGCGGATGGTTCCACGGTAGATGGCGCTGTTCATGGCAGACCCTTTCCGAAGGCCCGGCAAACGGCCAGGGCGCTGTTGACGCCGTCTTCGTGAAACCCGTAACCCCAGTACGCTCCGCAATAGGAGGTCCGGTTCACCCCGCTGATTTCCGCATGCCGGCGGCGGGCCAGAAGACTCTCCGGCGTATAGACCGGATGGTGGTATACGAACTGGCGGATGATCTTCGCCGGATCGATGCGGTCGCCGATGTTCAGGGAGACGCAAAAAGTTTTCGGGGCATCCAGGCCCTGGAGCATGTTCATGTTGTAGGTCAGGGCCACCCGGTCCGAAGCCCCTTCGGGAGTCAGATAATTCCAACTGGCCCAGGCCGCCCGTTTTGAGGGCAGCACCGATGTGTCGGTGTGCAGAACCACCTGGTTTTCCTGGTAGCCGATAGGGCCCAGAACCGAGCGTTCCGTTGCCGACGGGTCGGCCAGCATGGCCAGGGCCTGGTCGGAGTGGGTGGCGATCACCACGTGGTCATAGTCGTTGGAACGACCGTCGGCGGTCGTCACCCTCACCTTGTCCGGTGAACGGGTGACGGCCACCACCGGGCGGTTCAGCCGGATGCGGGCGGCAAAGGGTCGGGTGATGGGGCCGATGTAATTTCGGGAGCCCTCCTTGATCACCCGCCATTGAGGCTGATCTGATATGTTCAGAAAACCGTGATTTTCAAAAAATTCGACAAAATAGCGCGCCGGAAATTGACGAAACGTGCCCGGACCCGCCGACCAGATGGCCGCACCCATGGGGATCAGGAAATGGTTGACGAAGAAGGCGCCGTAGTGGTGGGCGGCAAGGTAGGCTTCCAGGGTGGTCATGTCATCGCCTGAATCGAGAAGCTTGCGGGCCCCGCGCCGAAAGCGCATCGCATCGACCAGCATACGGTAAAAACCCGGGCGCAGAAGATTCCTGCGCTGGATGAACAGTGAATTGAGGCTGCTGGGGCAAAACTCCAATCCGCTTTGGAGATCCTGCAGGCTGAAGCTCATCACCGAAGGCTGGGAAGAAACGCCCAGATGGTCCATCAATCGCGTGAAATGGGGATAGGTTTTATGGTTGAAGACGATGAAACCGGTGTCCACCGGCCAGGTGCGACCATTTAGAAGGACATCCACAGTGGCGGTGTGACCGCCGATCGTGCTGTTGGCTTCATAGGCCGTCACCTCGTGATCTTCACTCAGCAGGTAACCCGATGTCATCCCGGAAATGCCGGTTCCAATGATGGCGATGCGCATGAACCTTCCTCCCTGTCTGAAGCGGACTGGAAATAACCTGCCGGAGAAATGCTATCCGGAGCGGAGTATTTCAGGCAACGGCCGCAGGTCCCGGACGATGCCGGCCCTTTCCATGAGTTTCAACAGCATGTAGGTGATATCGATTTCCCACCAGCGAAAGCCCTGGCGGGCCGACACCGCGAAGTGGTGATGGTTGTTGTGCCACCCCTCGCCCAGGGTGATCAGGGCCAGCAGTGCATTGTTCCGGCTGGTATCCGGCGTATCAAACCGACGGGTGCCGACCATGTGGTCCAGACTGTTGATGGTGCACGTGGCGTGAAAGAGCACCACCGTGGAGATGAAAAACCCCCAGACGACCATCTGGCCGCCACTGGTTCCCAGTTCGGGAGCGGTGCGTTCGAGAATCGCGCCGCATCCATATAGGACTATTGCCAGCAGAATGGGAACCACCGTATCGAAGCGGTTGATCCATACCAGTTCGGGAAAGCGCGTCCACTCCCTGACGCACCGGTAGGGGGTCACAAAATTGGCCCGCGAGGTGAGCAACCCATGTGGCTCCACCAGAACCCGTGCAGCAGGTGGGCGGATAAGGGAACAACCGTCACTTGTGCCCTGAAGTAATTATTCTATGCCTCATCCCCCTTGTCAAATGTAAGCGGCTGGCCCGGGATGGCAATGGGGAGTCATCGACGGCACACTGGTAGGCAAAACCTATCCATGAAGCAAAAACGGTCTCACGGGCGGCTGGCCGGTACTCAATTGACAAAACAGACAGAGGCGATTAAGACCTTGGGTAGCTTGGCGCCCACGGTCTTTTTTTTGATTCCCCTAGCCAACGGAAACGCACCGTGACCATCAACACCTTCACCTGCCACTGTATTGGCGACACTATGGATGGCCTCCGCGACGGCCTGTCCCACTTCTCCGGCCCCAGCCGGGCGGCGATGGTCTTTGCCATGGGTGCGGATGCCCCCATGTTCATCTTCGATCCCCAGAACCTGCTCGCCGGCCACGAACCCCGCTTAAAGGAATTGTATGTGGATAACCAGTCCTGGCGCGACCACCACCCCATCCAGCGCGGCAGCCTGAAATACAGCCACATCATGCCGGAGAAAAACCTTCAGATGACCGGTCTGATCTCCTTCGGCGGGCGATCCGGCTCGGTCCATTACCAGATGTGGTTTACCGAGCATCACCCGGACATGTGCAGCACCGGTCCCACCGAACGATGGCTGGAACACGCCGCCTGGCGGTTTTCCAATGACGTGGCCAGCGAAGGCGCTTTCTACACCGGTATTTCCGGCGGTTTTCTGCGGGAATACGCCACCCATGCCGTCCGCGATGATGTGGTGGACCGCATGAACATGCTGCTGGGCTGGGACACCAATCTGCGCATCTATCCCATCCTGGATGCGGTCCTGGAACTCTCACGGACCCGTGAAGAGGGCGCCTGGCCCCGGGGCGAACTGGTTTTCGTGGAACCCCAGACGGTGGCACAGATCCCTTTTCTGGCCTATTTCTCTTCGTCGGAACAGCCCACCATGGCAAACATCAAGCATGTGCGTAAATTGTTGGCCGCCGTGGAGCAGTCAACCCTCAAGCTGATTTCCGATGGCCGCTGCATAGCCGGAATCGCCGCCGACAGCCTGCCGAAATTCACCATTACCGCCGATTTCAAGGGTGGGCACGGTTTTTTGAGGGTCGTTGACGACACCGTGTGCAGTTTTGCCGATGGCACCTACCAGTCCACCACCCGGCGGGCCAACCTGGTGCATCTGGAAGAGGCGCTGCTGGAATCGGACCTCGATCCGGAAACCGGCAACACCGTATTTAAGATAGCTGCCGCTCTGGTACATCAGGCCGAAGACCAGAAACACGGCGCCACCCTGGTGCTGGACCTGAACCCCTCGCCGGGGGCCATTTCCGGTCAGTGCTTCGACCGTCCGCTAGACCTGCGGGAGCCGGCCATCCTCGATCTGGCCAAATCCCTGTTGCGGGTGGACGGCGCCCTGCATATCGGCGCCGACACCCACCTTCACGGATTCGCCTGCCTGCTGGACGGACGGGCCATCGTGGGCGAAAACAGGGCTCGCGGGGCCCGTTACAATTCGGCCCTGAGATTCACCGCCGAGCATGCACATATCATCGTCGTGGTGGTCTCTTCGGACCGGCCGGTATCCATCATTGCGGCCGGTGTTGAAATCAGCGCCGCCTGCCAATGGAAACCCATGTCATGCCGAATCGTCCAGCCCATCCCCCTGGACCAATGGGTGGACCGCAGCGGGAATTAGGCACCACGATCGAGACCGTTCCTTCCGGGCGTTATTGGTTAAACCCGCCGCCACACCCGCCCTTCCCTGCCGGCCTGCTCCGGCATCGCCGGATCGGGCACATTGACCCTTCGGGGGCGATGTGTTAATTTCCGCCGATCGGACCTGACATCTCCTGCGCGGGTAGGATTCACAGCGCAGGTGACCCACAGGCGACCCAATCGATCAGGCGCATGCATTCAACTGCTCGGTTTGCTTCAATGGGCCTTTGCCACCAAGGAAAATAGAAAATGAAACCGTTCCAACCTGTTCTGTTGCTGGTGCTGGTTTCCGTCATTGCGTGCACCCATCTCAACAGCGGCACCACAACCGCATCGAACCTGGACCGGATTGCCCAACGCGGCATCCTTCGCGTGGGCATGTCAGCCGATATGCCGCCGCTGAATATGCTGGACAAATCCGGCGTTCCCATGGGCCTGGATGTGGATCTGGCCAACCATATGGCCAGATCCATGGGGGTCCGGCTGAGCCTGGTGGTCAAACCCTTCCCCGACCTGCTGCCTGCGTTGGGGGCCGGTGAAGTCGACCTGGTCATTTCCGGCATGGCCATTACCCCCGAACGGAACATGCAAGCGGCCTTCGTCGGCCCCTATCACATCTCCGGCAAAGCCCTGTTGACCAAGTTCAAGTCCCTGGTGACCTCCGGCGACACCTCAAAGCTCAACGCCGAAGGGTTTGCCTACACCGCCCTGGAAGGATCGTCCGCTGCAGCCCTGGTCGAGACAATGATGCCCAAAGCCCGCCTGGTTACCGTTAAAAGCTACGCCGCCGGCGTAGACATGGTCCTCGCCAACCAGGTGGACGCCCTGGTCGCCGATTACCACGTCTGTGTGCTGTCGCTGCTGCAGCACCCCAACGAAGGGCTGGTTTCACTGGTCACCCCCTTTACCTATGAACCGCTGGGCATCGCCATGCCACCGGGAGATGCCCAGTCCATTAACTGGGTCTCCAACTTCCTCGCAACCATGCGAGAGTCCGACGAGTTGATCAAGCTGAAGGTCAAATGGATGGAAAACCCTTCCTGGTTGTCTGATTGGAAATAGCACCTCCTTGCTGCCCTGGCCCGCCGGCCAGACTGAACGGCGGGGCTTCTTCAGATGAGGCCTTCACGCGCTTCGGCGGCTGGCAACACTGACCGCAGAACACGGATCCCTCCGGCCGGTTTCCGCCTATCCAACCCACCCCCGGATATGTTATAAAATGGAAATCGATTCCCCAGATGGAGGTTGAAGGAGGAGGCCCTGTGAAGGAGTTCACCAAAGCCCAAAAAGCCCGCCATGCCATTCGCGAATTCAAGACCCTGACCGATGCGTCGGCCATCCGCGGTTTCTATCGCCCCTGCGGCAAGATGGGCAGGGCGTTGGAACAATGCCTGCGCAACCTGAGTCCGGAAATTTACGGCAGCATGAACGACCCCAGGATCGTTGAACTCAAGGGTCTTGAATACGTCATCGACCGGCTGCCCAAAGGCATCGAAGAGTGCAATCGCATCATCCTCACCGAGGAGGACCCGTTTCAGAATGAGGCCTTGCCGCCAACCATCCCGTTGAAGCGTCGGCGCACCTGTTACCGGGTGGGGAAAAACGAAATGTGTTTCGTGATCACCCGGGGTCTGAGCGAGATTTACGACATTCTCACCCACATGACCTTTCTCGTCGTTGAGGCACGTAAGATTCACAGCCGCATGACCGATGATTCCGGCAACCTGACCATCGAATGGAGTGAATTGGAAAAATCCGTTCGCCAGCAGGAGCGGTTCTCCGATGCCGACCTGGACCAGGCCCTGTGGAGCCTGAGCATCATTTTGGGCCGCCCGTACCGGGAAACCCGGAATTCCTTTCACTACCTTGAAGCCAACAAGAAGCAGTACAGCAGCAACACCGGGTTGTTTCATCTGATCCACAGCTTGGGACAACGCATCGACGCCGAACAAAAAAACAGGGATGATGCCATCATCGTCTATCTCACCCCCTCGCTCATGCGCATCATCGGACAGCAGGAGTACGAGAAGAAGTGGGCCTCGGACATCAAAGAGCAGCTGATTCGACAGAACCTGCACCGACGACCGATCCACATTATCAGTGCCAACCTTCACAGCGTGGTGAATGCCATTTACGGCTTTGCGGCGCTGCACAAAGCCGGCGAGCCGACCGGCGGCAGCCTGTATGATTTCTTCCATGATCTGCGCCTGCACCAGGACGAGATCGAGACCTTCGCCATTACCCACGGGTTAATCGAACTGCCGGACCGCTCCGGCGCCCACATCGGCTGCCAGATCATCGATACCGGCCGGTTGTATGGATTGGCCTTGCATCCCGCGCTCAACATCAACCTTCCCGGAACGGCCGAAACCGCTCCGGTCCTTTTGGTGATCGACTATGCCTTCGGCGCACAAGCCTTTGAGATAATGGAAAATCTTTTGGATTCTTATGGCAGAAACGGCACCACCATTACCTTTGACTACAGCTCCATCTCCATCATGGGCAAGGCGGGCATCCTGCCCGGCGACAAGGGCGACATCATGCTGGCCACGGCCCATGTCTTCGAAGGAACCTCTGACAACTACCGGATCGACAACGATCTGTCGCCGTCGGACTTTCCCGACACGGAAAAGGTGTTCGTGGGCCCCATGGTCACCGTCCTGGGCACCTCGCTGCAGAATCGGGACATGCTGGAAAAATTCCAGTCCGACTGGAAGACCATCGGCTTGGAAATGGAGGGCGGCCATTTTCAGCGGGCCATCAGCGCTGCCATCATCAAGGGCAACGCCCGCGAAGACATGCCGGTGCGCTATGCCTACTACGCCTCGGACAACCCCATCAAAACGGGCGGCACCCTGGCCGCCGGCGCCATGGGCAAGGAGGGCGTCAAACCCACCTACCTGATCACCAAGGTCATTCTCGAAAAGATCCTGGGCAAACCGGAAGAACCAAGACCATGAAGCCGAGAAACCTGGGGCGCAGCGACCGTATCCTGCCGGGCTTGCTGATGCCGGCCATTAACGGCTCACCACAGCTTGACGCGATCAAGGGATTCCGCTTTGCGCCCCTCTCCCGCCTGGGTTGCGGGGACGTTGCCCCGGTCTCCCCTCTGGCCCGATCCCAAGGAAAATAGATGCGCCGCACCAAGACACTCTTTTTGATCAGCCTCGGGTGCGCCGGCATCGCCATGGCCCTGCTGCTGACAGCTGTCCTGATCACCCACCTGCTGGCCAACCGCGACATGGTGAAAGCCTTCATCGTCACCAAAACCGCCCAGGCTACCGGCGGCACATTGGTGTACGATCGCCTGGACATCAGCTTCTTACCCCTGCCCCACCTGGTGGCCCGGGACATTCGGCTCAGTCGGCCGGATGCATTTGAAGTCAGCGCGCAGGAACTTTCGGTCTATCCCAGGATCAGGGCAATCTTGATGGGCCGGATCAGTGTCCGCCGGGTCGCTCTGGTCGGCCCCGACATCAAGCTGTTAATGGGCTCGGCCCCGCTGAAGGCACCGGTTGAGCCCCAAAAGAGGGGGACCCATGACCTTGCGGAAGGCATCCGCAAGGCAATCGGAGGTGTTTTCGGCGGACTGGCGGCCGTCGATCCGGGAATCGATCTGCGGATCGAGCAGGGAACGCTTACCCTGGCGTTCGCCGCTGCGCCTGACCTTCTGATCAGCGCGATCAATGCCTCGGCGGAGAATGCTGACGGAGAGTTGTCGCTCAACCTGCATTGCCGGTCAGACATTACCGGAAAGATGGACGCCAGCGCAACAGCCGACGTCGAAACCGCACAGGCCAGCGGACAGATCACCTTGAGTGGCCTGAATGTGCGTCCCCTGTTGTTTCATGCCGCCCTGCCCGGCGGCATCACCACCGGAAACACCCTGGCTACGGCCGACGTCACCTTCACGGTCGACGGGTCTGAATCCGTGCACAGCCGCTTTAAGCTTCAATTCCCTTCCCTGACGGTCATGCGCAAGGACTTGAACCTGGACCTGACCACGGTCGCCATTGCCGGTTCCGCAGACTATGCCGCCAGCGGCCTGTCCGTATCCATCGATACCCTGAAGTCTGCCCAACCGGCGTTGGCCCTTTCTGCCGCCGCCAGCATCACGCCCACGGGTGATTCGGGCGATAAGGTGGTCGAGGTGCACGCCACCGCCGGTGGGTTGGATGTGGCCGTTGCCGCAGCGGTTACCCGTGCCATCGCCGGCGACCTGGAGGAAATCCAAACGGCCTTTTCCGTTGCCAGGCGGGGCAATCTGACCGATGCCGCTTATTTTGCAGCCTTTGAGACCGGGGGCAGCGGATTGCGCTTGACCACGATGAAGGCATCCGGTCGCCTGACCCAGGGTCTGGTCACCCTCCCGGGCATCGAGGCCGATCTTGAAGGCCTGGAGGGTGATGTCGTTTACGAAGATCAACGCGTGGAATTCAAAAATATCACCGGCAGCTTCAAAGGTGCCGTATTCAAGGGGCTGGATGCGGCTATCGATTGGGAACGGGAAGCGACGCTGGCGATATCGAGCCGTTCGGTGGCAGTCGATGCAGCACCCCTGTACACCTGGCTGACCGGTTTTAAGGGCCTGGATGAGGCCAAAAACCATATCGCAACGGCTGCCGGAAGCGCACAGATAACTAAGCTGAAAATCAGCGGCCCGCTCACCGAACCACAACACTGGTCCTTGGAGATTGCAGGCACGCCGGAAGCGATTCGGATCACCAGCCCCAGGGTGCCCTTTGAGGTCATGCTCTCGGGTGGCAAAATCACCTATTTGCCCGGCAACGCGCGCGCAGAGGACGTAAGCATCGCTTTTTTGGATGGGTCCTTTGTTTCGTCATTCCAATCCAAAGGCATCGTCAACCCGGAGTCTGCAGCGTGGCGCATCGCCGGATCCATGGGGCCGGCGGCGGTTGGGTGGCTGAGCACGATTCTGCCCATCCCCCAGCATCTGCAGATCAAACCGCCGGTGGCGCTCTCCGGTGTCACCATCGCATGGTCCAACACCCGCACACTCACGATCACGGGGGGGATAAAGACTGCCGACGGCGTTGAACTCTTGGCGGATGTCAGCGTCTCTCCCCAGGAGTGGCACGTTCGGCGGCTGCAATTCGCCGACGGCAGTTCCCGGGCAACGGTGACGGCACGCCAACGCCCCACCGGTGTGGAGGTCAGTTTTTCCGGCAACCTGGAGAAAGAGACCGCCGACCACCTGCTCGAGAACAACCGGACCCTGTCGGGCCGTCTCGAGGGAGATCTGCGCGCTGTCATCGATACCCGCACCCCGCTGAATTCTTCTTTCGCCGGCCGTCTGGCGGGAAGGGGGCTGCATATTAACGATCTGGTTGCCGATCCCATCGCGGTGAACCATTTTTCGATCGAGGGTAGCGGCAATCAACTGAGGATCGCCCCATCGCAGGTATCCCTGCGCAACAGCCTGCTGGTTGTGGACGGCCTGTTGGACAACCGCAACGGCAACCTGACTGTTGATCTTAACGTGGAAGCCGACCGGCTGGACGAGGAACTGATCCGGACCCTTGAACGCCTCGCCAAGGGTAGAGCGGACGCGCCGGAAAAATCGGAAGCGGCATCGACAAATGCCCCCCGCGGAGAGATTCACGTCAAGGCCGCCGATTTCATCTACGGAGGATTGACCTGGTCCCAGGTGCAGGCCGACGTCCGGATTGACGGACGCGCCACGGCGGTTGACGTGCATCAGGCCAACCTGTGCGGCATTGCCGTTTCCGGCACGTTGGCGTTCTCACCCCGGGGAGCAAGTCTGCACATCACCCCGCGGGCGACCGGCGCGTCACTTCAGGAGACCGCCGGCTGCCTCTGGCCTAAGCCGGTAAAAGCCACCGCACGATATGACCTGACCGGCGAGATCAATTTACCACCCACCCGGGAAAACCCGGTCCGATTCATATCGGGAACTATGGAATTCTCATCGAACGACGGAAGAATAGAGTACGCCGGTGTGCTGATGAAGATCTTTTCCGTTCTCAACGTCACCGAAGTGTTCACGGGAGGAAAATCCGATCTCACCGAAGCCGGCTACGGATACACCAAGGCATACGCCAAGGCCGACATCGCCGGGGGAAAACTGCAGTTCAGCGAAATTCTGCTGGACGGGAACTCCCTGAAGCTGACCGGCCAGGGAACAATCGCTCTCGATTCCCGGGAAGCGGACATTACGCTGCTGGCGGCGCCGCTGAAAACCATTGACCGGATTGTCGACAAAGTGCCCATCGTCAACTATATCGCCGGCGGCTCCCTGATTTCGATTCCCCTGCGGCTCACGGGCCCGATCCATGACATCAAGGTCTCGCCGATGTCGCCATCGGCGGTCGGCAAAGGGGTGCTCAACCTCATGGAACGAACCCTGAAAGCACCCTTCAAACTGGTCCACAGCGTTTCTGAATTCGCGGTTGAAGAGTTATCCCGGAAGACCCAGCCGCCGGCACCGTCTCCTTAGAACGAAGCTTTAAAATAGAGGTGAACAATCGATGCGTCCGCAAAGAATAATGGTTGGTTTTCTGCTCCTCTGCCTGGTTGGCGGTCCTTCTCCCGCAGCGGCCATGGAACCGGTGGTGCGCATCGACGGCGACCGGCTGACCCTTCACGCCAAGGAGAAGGACCTTGCGGAAATTCTGGCTTTGCTGGGCGACCAGGGAGTCCGCATTCGCATCGATCCACGCATCAACCCGAAAATCAGTGCAGCCTTCGACCAGCGTCCCATCGGCTCCGCCATGGCGAGCATCCTGAAATCCGTCGACTATGCGCTCATCTGGAGGAAGGATAAGAGCTCCACGGCCGGCGAGCCCCGGCTGCGGGAAATCCGCATTTTCTACAAAGGTCAGGAAGGAAGGGCCCGCCCGCTGAAACCAAGCGCGAACCTGGCGGTCGTGATGAAGGCCGACGGCTCTCACTACGTCAAGGACATCCTGCTGCTCCGCCTGGCGCCGACCGTCACCGACGCCGAACTGGCAGCCCTCCTGGACCGGTTGGGCGCCACCCTCATCGATGCCTACCCACCGCTGGGCATCCTCCGGTTGCGCCTGCCCCATGGCAGCGATGTGCCCGCCATCGCCGCAACCATCGCCGACACCTCCGGCCTCCAGAACGCCGAACCCGACTATGCCTACCCGCTAGAAGGCGGCAGCCCCGTGGGAAGCCAGCCCGGGTCGCGGCCCCCTCCGCCTTCGGGTTACCCGTCAGCAGGTGCAACCATCGTGGCGGTATTGGACAGCGGCCTGATTGCCGATTATGCAAACAGCCCTTACGTTCGGGCCGCATATGACGCCGTTTCACCGGGCGCCGAGGTCGGCGATGAATTGGGTCACGGCACCCAGATGACGCTGATTGCCGCCGGCGCGGTCAATCCCCTGGGAGCCGGATCGGACGCGCCAGCCGGCAGCCCGGTGGTTGCCATCCGGGCCTTTGACGACAACGGGTTTACCTCCACCTACACGCTGATGCGCGGCATCGACCACGCCATCGCAACCGGCGCCCGCGTACTGAGCCTGAGCTGGGGGTCGGAGACGCCCAGCGCACTGCTCGAATCGGCCGCCCGCTATGCCGCCGCCAAGGGCTTGATTCTGGTGGCGGCCGCCGGCAACGCCCCCACGGGCAACCCGGTCTATCCGGCCGCCTACGACACGGTGATCGGCGTGGGGGCGCTGAACCCCAACGGCGACGCATGGGACCGGTCCAACTACGGCGATTTCGTGGCCCTGTCCGCGCCGGGCCTGGCCGACCTGCCGGTGGGCTACAACGGAGATCCGGGTGTTTATGCCGGCACCTCCATCGCCACGGCCTACACCGCCCGCCGCGTGGCGGCCATTTTGAACCAGCATCCCGATGCCGACCGGGCGGCCATCTTGCGCTTGCTCAGGGAAGGAAGGTGAGCCACGCTCGCGGTTCCTCTTTTCCGAGGTTGCCAATCGAGGGTGGTCCCTTACCGTATGAAAAAACCGCAGATACGCCCAGGCATGGAAAGCAAAACGGGCTTACCGGGAGGCGGCCTCCAGGGCCAGCATCCTGGCCTTCAATGGCTCGCCGCCGCCGAACCGCCCCGCTGACCCGTCGCTGCGGATCACCCGGTGGCAGGGAATGAAAACCGGATAGGGGTTGTTGGCCATGGTGGTGCCCACGAAGCGAGCGGCGCGGGGCAGGCCGGCCATGCGGGCCACCTGGCCGTAGGATGCGGTTTCGCCATAGGGAATCTTGGCCACGGTTCGGTACACGGCCTGCTGGGCGGGGGTAAAGCGGGAGAGGTCCATTACCGGCCAGGGGGTATCGATCCGCTGGCCCTCGAAATAGCGGACCAGGGTGGCCGCGATGGCCGAAACCTTGGGGTGGTGGTTGTCGATCTGCCAGTAGCGCTCATCGAAAGGCTGGCAAAGCGCATGCATATCGGCTTGGGGAAGCTTGATTTCAAGGAGCCGGAAGGGCTCGACGGAAAAAGCCACGGCAGCGTACCCAAAAGCGGTTGCGGCAATCTGATAGCGGTTCATGGGAAGCCTTTCACGACCGGAACCAAGCGGTTGATGGGGTGCTGCAAAAATGAAAAACCCCCGGCAGGGTGATCCGTCGGGGGTTGGAACGTCTTTAACGCCGCAACGATTAGGTCTCTTCGACGGTGATGGCGCTCTCTTCACACACTTCCACGCAGCTTTCGCAGCCGAGACACTCTTCTGCGTTCACCGGAACGGATTTCTCATCCTGCATTTCGAACACTTCCACGGGGCACACATCGACGCACTCTTCGCAGCCAACGCATTTGGACTCGTCAACGATCGGGTTAAAAGCCATCTTACAAGCCTCCTTTCAATAGGTTCAATTCGTGTTGATCCAATTATCAACATCAAAGGTCTTTTTTATGGGAAAGGGCTTATACCAAATAAAACACCCAGTCAAGCGTTGAAACCGTTTTTTTCGGCCCACGGGCAAGGAGCCTTCAAGCGCCCGCCAGTTGGGCATTTGAAGCCTCCCACCAGCCAGCCGCAGAGAGGTTCACCGTAAGAACTGGCATCGGGATTCAGTTCCCCCCCGGAGCGGTTCATCGAACCTGGAATCCGCCTTTCACCATGGCAATCACGGTGTGACGAACCGATTGCCAGAGGCCATTTTCCTCGGGCGGGGCGTTGGCAGCACGGACCATCTGCCGGATGACGGTTGCGGGGGGCCGGTTGGCGGCGAGGAAAAGCGAGGCTGTGACCGTCGGCTCGGACGCCCTAGCGGCGTTCAGCGGGGCCAAGGATGAAAGATCGTCTGTTGGCAAGGACCCCCGGGCGGCGAGATCGGCCAATACCTCGCCCAAGGCAGGCGGTGCGCCTTCTGCCGGGGCGGAAAGATGGAGGTCGGCCAGCTTGGCGAGACCCAGCGCTTCACCAGCGGTGTCCAGCAGCGTATCGATCACCGCCGGACTGGTGGTAATCAGCAGTTCCGGCGGTGACTTATCGGCAGCGGCCAGGGCGGCCCAGGCACGAATCCGTTGCCCGGTCAATTTGGCCCCGGGGTCGTCCCGCCAGATCTCTCCGCCGAGCCCCTGACGGTTGAATGCCGCCGTATCGGCATCCTCCAGAGCGTCCAGGAAGTCATTTTCCTGGGCTTTAAAGCGGTTGAGGTCATGGTCCAGGCTGTCGGTGGCCATGTCATTGGCCTGGGCCAGGGCCAGGAACAGCCGAGTGCTGAATTCCCCTTCGGTCTGATCCGGCTGATCGGCCGGTGAATGGTACCGTTTGACGGCGGAACGGATCCGGCTGACGGCGGTTTCGTCGAAAAAAGGGATCTCCCCCTGTCTCGTGCTGATAAAACCGGCACCCGGGGTGGACTTTCCCGGATTCATGCGCGCCCACTCCGTGAACTCTGCCAGGGCGGCGCGCAGCCGATCGTCGTCCCGGAGTATCGGTGTCCGGATCTCGACCAGCCCCTGGGATGCCAGTTGCGTCAGGCTTTCCGGTATATCCTTTTTCAAAGGCTGGTAGACGACCACCGGTCCAACGAGGGCGCTCAGCAGACGGGCCGTGGACGCCGACAGATAGGTAAACGGCATATAGGCAGGGGTCATGGGGCTCTCCATTATTCTTTCTAAAAAGTTGCTGCAACCCTTAACGTTGCATTATCGATGCGGCGCATATAGGTGTCCATTCGAATTCCAGCACGCCCGCCCTTTTGCCAGCAACCGCCCATCAATGGCGGACTGGCGCTCAAATCAAGGCCGCACCGTTTTGAAACCCGCAGACGCACCCGCACGACGTCGATGCGCACACGGATGCGGACCGCAAGGCGCCTTTTATGGTAGGACACGATCATCCCGGGGAACCACCCCCAGGGCCAGCAGTTGGTTGCGCAGCCGGTCTGCGAGGACCCAGTCCCTGGCCTGTCGGGCACGGGTCCGTTCAGCCATCAATTGCTGCACCGCGGGGTTTTCCATTGGGTCTTCAAAATCGAACAGGTTCAGCACGGTATTGATGCGGGCCAGCGTCTCCAGCACTTTTTCAGCCCCGGCGGCATCGATGTCACCTTCCAGAATCAGGGTGTTGATGCGCTTGACCACCGTGAACAGGGCCGCCAGTGCGGCGGAGATGTTCAGGTCGTCGTCCATGGCGCTGGCAAAGCCGTTTTTGATGTCGTAGCACAGCTGATCCAGTTCTGCGCAGGCGTTGCCCTGGCGGACGGCCTTCAGGGCCCGGACGCAGGCATCCAGGCGCCCCAGGGTCTTGCGCACCCGGTTCAGCCGCACCACGGAAAAAAGAACCGGCTTGCGATAATTCACCCCAAGCAGCCAAAAGCGGAGCTCCCGCCCCGTGAAACCCATATCCAGCAAGGCCGGAATGGTCAGGGCGGCACCCTTTTCGTCCACTTTTTTGCCGTCCACCAGCACGCGGTCGCAGTGAACCCAGTATTTGGCGAGGGTTTTGCCGGTCAAGGCACCGGCAATGGCGATCTCGTTCTCGTGGTGGGGGAAGACCAGTTCACGGCCGGCGCAGTGAATATCATAGTAGTCCCCCAGGTAGCGCATGGACATGGCGGCACATTGCAGGTGCCAGGAGGGGCGCATGTTGCCCCAGTCGGTCCGGGTGTAGATACCCCGCTTGAGTTCCGACAGCCGGGTGCGTTTGAGCAAGGTGAAATCCCGCGGGTTGTCCTTTTCGTACTCCTCGAGGTCCACGGTGGCGCCGAGGCGGATCTTGTTGAGATCGATCCCCGACAGCTGCCCGTAGTCCTTGAACCGCGAGATGTCGAAATAGATGGAACGCAGCTTTTCGTAAGCGTAGCCTTTTTTGACCAGCCGGTCGGCCAGGTTGACCATATCGTCGGCGTGTTCGCTGGCACGGGGATAGTGGTTCGCCGGCTGGATGCCCAGGGTGCCAAGATCCTTATGAAAGGTATCGATATGCATGCCGGTGAAATCTTCCAGGGACATGCCGGCCTGTTCCGACCCTTCGATGGTTTTATCGTCCAGGTCGGTGATGTTCATCACCTGCTTGACCGCATACCCCCGATAGGCCAGGTAGCGGGCCAACAGGTCGGCGAACACGAAGCGGCGCGCTTCCCCCACATGCATGCGGGCATGGGCCGTGGGACCGCAGGCATACATGGAGACCTTCCCCGGATTCAACGGCAGGAAGCGCTCTTTGTTGCGGGTCATGGTGTTGAAGAGCTTGAGGTCGATCTTCTCCTGGACGGCGAAGAGCGGGGTTGACAGGTAGCGTTCACCACCGTCGGGAAAAATCACCACCAGCGTCCCCTGCTCCAGGGTCATGGCGATCTCGGCGGCCACCACCATGGCGGCACCGCTGCTCATGCCCACCATGAGGCCCTCTTCACGGGCCAGGCGTCGGGTCATCTCGAAGGCCGGCTCATCTTCAACGTTGATCTTTTCGTCCAGCAGACGCTTCTCGAATATCTCCGGCTGGTAGGCCTCGCGCATATTTTTCAGCCCTTGAAGCCGATGCCCCAGATAGGGCTCCACGCCGATGATCCGGATCGCGGGGTTGAATTCCTTGAGCCGCCGGGAGAGCCCCATCAGGGTGCCTGAGGTGCCCATGGTGGCCACCATGTGGGTCAGCATACCGCCGGTCTGTTCCCATATCTCGACGGCCGTGCCGTTGTAATGCGCCTGCCAGTTGGCCGGGTTGTTGTACTGGTCGGTCATGAAATAGATGGCGGGATTCTCCCGGGCCAGGCGGTAGACCTCCTCGATGGCACCGTCGGTGCCCTGGTGGCCGGGCGTAAGCAGAATCTCGGCACCGCGCGCCCGGAGGATCTGCTGTCGCTCGACGCTGGCCGCCTCGCTCATGGCCAGCAGCAGCCGGTAACCCTTGACCGAGCAGACCATGGCCAAGCCGATACCGGTGTTGCCGCTGGTGGCCTCGATCACGGTTTTGCCCGGTTTCAGCTCACCCGACCGCTCCCCCGCCTCGATCATGGAAAGGGCCGGTCGATCCTTGATGGAACCGCCGGGGTTGAGGTACTCCAGTTTGGCCAGCACACGGACAAGGGGGTTGGGGTTCAGCCGCCGGATCTCCACCAGGGGGGTATTGCCGATATGGTTCAGGATGCTGTGGTTCATAACCATGGGTTCCATCGGTAATGGTAATCAAGGGGTACTGCATGCAAGCTGACGATTGTTTCATTGCGCATCTGAGCATTGGCAGGCGGCATTCTGATTGAGCACTCAGCCAAGCCCGGGTTGTTTATGGCGACCATCCTGCTCTGGAGATCGGTTGAAAACGTTATTTGGCCTGTCCCTCGGACCGGCTTTTAAAATGGGTCTTGAGTGCGCTCTCAATCTGCACACCAACCGCCTGTTCGTCCATGGCAGCGTCGATGATGCGGTACCGCTGCGGTTCCAGGCGGGCCAGCTCCAGATACCCCGCCCTCACCCGCTGATGGAACGCCAACCGCTCCTTTTCGAACCGGGATTCCATCACCCCGGCATCGTCGGAATGAATCCGGCGCCAGGCGCGGGCCAGTCCGGCTTCGGGATCCAGGTCCAGCAGCAGGGTCAGGTCGGGTGTCAAGCCGTTGCAGGCCAGCTGGTGCAGTTGGCGAATCATGCGCCTGTCCAGTCCACGGGCATAGCCCTGATAGACCAGGGTAGCATCGAAATAGCGATCGCAGATCACCACCTTGCCGGCAGCCAGGGCCGGGCGGACAACTGTTTCCAGGTGCTGAACCCGGTCCGCCACGTAGAGCATCAGTTCCGCCGTGGGTGCCAGATCGCTGTTGTCCGGGTGGAGCAGTACGGAACGGATCTGTGCGCCGATGGGTGTGCCGCCCGGTTCCCGGGTGATCAGGCAGCGGCAGCCGGCAGCCGTCAGCCACCGGGCGATGGTTTGGATCTGGGTGGTTTTCCCCGAGCCTTCAATGCCTTCAAGGGTTATGAACATAATCATCTCAATGTCAAATGGAGGAAGGCTGTCGATTGTCTATCAAGAGCCGATTCCCATCCTTCAAATGGCATCCGGGTGGTGACAGGTGACGTCTTTGAGCTTTTTGAGCGCGTCAGCCCTCCGCGGGATCGTCCTTTCGCGGGCCTTTGTAAAAATGGCGCTCCAGCAGCCGGTGATACGGCGTCCACGAACCGTCCGACGGGTCCTTGGCCACATATTCGCGGATGCTGTTGACCCGCGAATCCATCTCGTCAATATGGTTGAGCAGGACCGCCTCGATGGTTTTGGGCGGCTCGGGGGAGCCGAACTCCCGGGCGCCGTGGTGGCTGACGATCATGTGCTTGAGCAATTGGGCCTGAACGTCCGGAAAATCCGGCACCTGCTTTAATTTTTCATCCAGCATGGACAGGCCGATGATGATGTGGCTGAGCAGCCGGCCCTCATCGGTGTAATCGATGCGGCGGGTGTATTCCAGCTCACGGATCTTGCCCACGTCGTGGAGAATCACCCCGGCCAGCAGCAGATCCCGGTCCACACCGCTGTAATGACCGGCGATGGCTTCCGACAAAACGGCCATGGAGAGGGTGTGTTCCAATAGGCCACCGATATATGCGTGGTGCATCTGCTTGGCCGCCGGTGCCCGGGTATAGGCATCCACAAAGGCCTCATCGGCCCAGAATGCCTCGAAAAGTGCCTTGAGATGCGGGGTCTGCATCCGGCCGGTCATCTCCTTAAGCCGGTCGAACATCTTGGCCGCATCACGGGTGGTGGCCACCAGAAAATCTCCCGCATCCACCTGATCTGCCGGTACCCGGGCCATATCCTTGACCACCAGTTGAAGGCTGCCCCGATACTCGCCCACCTGCGCCCGAACGTGCACAAAATCACCCTCGGCAACAGCGGCGACGATGCGCTCCACCTGGTCCCACACCACCCCCTTCACCTGGCCGGTGCGATCCGAAAGGGTCACGTTCAAAAAAGGGTTGCCGTCCTTTTTATGCGCCAGGCCGCGTTCAGCCAGAAGAAAAACCTCGTCAATGGCGCTGCCGGCGACAAGGTCAGAGACGAAACGTTTGGTCATCGGTGCCACCGTTTCTAGGGCGTTGCGCAAAACAAGGCCCTCGGTCAAGAAGTTACGGGAATCTCCCAGCGGGCCAATTCCCTCAGGGTATCGTAATCGGTCATGTCGCACTTGATGGGGGTGATGGAAATATACCGGTCGCCCAGGGCGGCCCCGTCGATATCCGGCTGGTCGTAGGCCTCCTGGCCGTCGCACCCCTGCCAATAGTAGGTCCGGTGCCTAGGATCGCGCCGTTTTTCAAAGTGCTGGGCAAAAACACCGTTTCCCTGCCGGCTCCAGCGCACACCTCGGATCGCGTCCATCGGCAGATCGGGTAAGTTGACATTCAGGAAGGTTCCCCTGGGCAGCCCCCGCGCCATCAGCTGCAGTGACAGCGTTTCGGCAAAGCGGGCTGCCGCGCCGACATGCCTGTCACCGGGTGCAATGATTGATACGGCCATGGCGGGAATACCGGCCATGGCAGCCTCTTTGGCTGCGGCCACGGTCCCGGAATAGTTGACATTGATGCCCACATTGGCGCCCGGGTTGATACCGGAGACGACCAGCTCTGGGGGAGTGTCCAACAACTCGGCCAAACCCAGTTTCACGCAGTCCGCAGGTGTGCCGTTGACGGCAAAACCGGTCAGGTGCGGGTTGACTCGGGTCTTTTCGAAACGGATGGGCTGGTGCAGGGTAATCCCGTGGCCCACGGCGCTGCGCTCACGATCCGGCGCCACCACGGTCACCTGGTGCCGGGCTGCAAAGGCCTGGTGCAAGGCCCATAATCCCGGTGCGTGGATGCCGTCATCATTGGTCAGCAGTACTCGCATTAACACTCGTTTTTCATCTGAAACATCGTCGCTCCACGGGTCCTATCACCCGTGGTGGGCCGATGCTAAAACTGTTGTTGCAATTTCAAACAGGATAGCTTTATATTGAATTTTTCATTTATGTGCAAGCGGTTATCCTGCATTTGCCCCCGCGGGATCCATACTAAAGTCACCTCTGTATCAAAACGTCGATGCCATTATTTGATTGATGCGATCGTTCATGTTCAGACCCTCATCTCCCGCCAAAAGCTGTCCGGCAGTGATCCTGACCATTCTCCTCTGGACGCTTTGGGTTCCCTGTGCCCACACCCAGCCCATTTCGGAGCGGCTCATCGGCAGCCCCAAGGTGCCCTGGCAGATCAGTGCGGATGTTGTGGACTACGATGCCGAATCCACCACCTACCATGCCAGGGGCAATGTGATCATCGAAAAGCAGGCCGCCCGTTTGGTGGCCGATAGGGTTTCTTTCAACCATAAAGCCATGACCGCCTCTGCCGCCGGCCACGTGGTGATGACCGTGGGCCACGATGTGCTAACGGGGGAGCGCGCGGAATTGAACCTGGACCAGGAAACCGGTGTGTTGCATGGCGGCACTGTTTTCCTGAAGGAAAATCATTTCTATATCCGCGGCGAGCGCATTGAAAAAACCGGCCAAGACACCTATCGGGCCGAAAAAGCCTCCGTCACCAGCTGCGACGGCGACCGGCCGGAGTGGATCATCACCGGGCGCACGCTCAAGGTGACCCTCGAAGGCTACGGCAGCGCCACCCATGCCGTGCTCAGGGCCCGAGATGTGCCGGTACTGTATACCCCATACATCCTGTTTCCGGCCAAGACCAAACGCCAGACCGGCCTGCTTATGCCAGAAGCGGGCTATTCGGACCGCAAAGGCATGGCCTGGGACCAACCGCTCTTCTGGGCCATCAGCGACAGCACGGATGCCACCTTGTATTCCCACACCATGCAGGAAAGGGGCACCAAGATCGGTCTGGAGTATCGCTACGCCCTGACCCCGGATTCTTATGGAACCATCATGGCCGACGGCCTGCAGGACAACAAAATCGACAACGGCACCCCGGATGCCACCCAAAAGTGGGGCTACGACGGCGATGCCTATGACCGACCCAACACGGACCGCTACTGGTTGAGGGCCAAACAGGATCAGGAGCTGCCCTGGGGCGCCAAGGCACGACTCGATGTGGACTTTGTCAGCGATCAGGACTACCTCAACGAGTTCAAAAACGGGCGCAGCGGATTCAACGCAAGCCGGGATTCCTTTCTGGAAGTCTTCGGCCGGGACCTGGACACCTACGATGAAACCACACGCACCAATCGGCTGAACATCAGCCGGACCTGGTCGCGCTATTCCCTGAACGGCGACCTGCTGTGGAACGACAATGTGACCAACCGGCGCTGGGAAGACACCGACGACACCCTTCAGCAACTCCCGGTGATCGAATTCAACAGCGCCAAACAACAGGTCCTGCGCAGCGGGGTGTATTGGAACCTGGATTCGGAATATGCCTATTTTTACCGGGAGGACGGCCAGCGGGGGCATCGCAGCGACATGTATCCCCGGGCCTATTTCCCGCTCAAATGGCAAAACTACCTGTCGATTGAACCGTCGGCCGGCTGGCGCCAAACCGCATGGGTGATGGACCGCTGGGAGGACGACACGCTGGACCAGGACGCCTACCGCCAGATCTACGACGCCCGTCTGGACCTTTCCACAGAATTGTCAAAGATCATGGGATCTCCGGTGGCGTCCGTGGATCGTATTCGCCACAGCGTCAAACCCAAAGTGGTATACAAATATATTCCTGATCAAGACCAATCGGACCTGCCATATTTTACCAGCCTGGACCGCATCGAGGAAAAAAACGTGGTCACCTATTCGCTCACCAACACCATAACGGCAAGAACGCTGAAAAACACCCGGTCCACAGCAACAGCGGGCAATGGCGCCGATTCTGCTGAAACCAGCAGGCTGCCGGACCGGTTGGATGAAAATCTGCCGCTACCGGCAGCCTTCGACTATAAACGCGTTTGCCGCTTTTATCTGGAGCAGAGTTATGACATCGCAGCGGCCAGGGAGGATCAGCCCGAACCCTTTTCAGACATCACCGGTGAGCTGGAATTCAATATCGGACGGTATTTGGCTCTCGATTCCGAGGCCAGTTACAGCACTTACGACAGCCATTTTTCATCTCACAATGTGGGAGCCGCCCTATCCGACCAGCGCAGGGCCCGGCTGTGGGTGGAACACCGTTACGATAAAGACATCAATGAATCCATTCGCGGCACCCTGTCTGTCAAGCTAACCGATCGCCTCAGCGCCAGAAGCGAATATGAACGCAGTCTGTTGGACGAAACGGACATCATCAAGGGCATCGGGTTTCTTTATGCCGCCCAATGCTGGTCGGTCGATTTCTTCTATGCCGTGGAAGGCGACGACCACCAATTCTCCTTCTTCATCAATTTGATGGGCATCGGCGGATTCGGAGAATAGCGGATGCGAATGCCAATTGCCTTTTGGACGAAGGGATGGTACACGTGTCCCCCGCTAATGAACCATCGGGAAAGATGGCGGGACGGTTCAGATCCATGGATTGATTTTTTCACCAACAGGGCCACATCCAATGGCTGGAGATAAACTGACGCGTGCCTGGTATGCGCTGCACACCAAAAGCCGCTTTGAAAATGTGGTCAACGATGGACTGGCCAAGAAGACCCTGGACGTCTTCCTGCCAAAGATTATGGTAAAAAGCCGGCGGCGGGACCGGCACAAGATGATCCGTGTGCCCCTTTTCCCCGGTTATGTCTTTGTCAGGACCGATTTGAATCCTTACGAACACATCGAAATATTGAAGACCACGGGAGCCGTGCGGCTTATCGGCAGCACCCGGGGGCCGGTCTCCATAGCCGACGCAACCATTGAGTCCCTCAGAATCATGGTCTCCACGGACGGAGAAGTGATCACCGGCACCCGGTTTAAAGAAGGCGATCGGGTGATGGTGGTCAGCGGCCCCTTTGCCGGCGTGACGGGTATTTTTTCAAGCTACCGCGGTGACGGCCGTGTGATCGTCAACATCGAGGCGCTGGGGCAGTTCGCCGCCGTCAACGTTGATGCCGCCGATGTTGAAAAATTGCCGGAAATATTATCATAACTACTTGACTTTCTATTAAGTTCTGTTTTATAGAGTCACTTTCAATCCCGTATACACTACCGATCGTCCAAGGAGGATACATGAACAAACTGGAGCTCATCTCCGCTTTGAAGACCAAAGCCGACATCTCCAAATCCGAAGCGGCAAAAGTGGTCCAGATCTTTTTTGACAGCATGGCCGATGCCATGGCCGATGGAGAACGAGTTGAAATTCGCGGTCTGTGCAGCTTCTTCGTGAAGGAGTATAAAAGTTATACGGGTAGAAACCCCAAAACCGGCGAAAAGGTCACCATTAGACCCAAAAAGCTTCCTTTTTTCAAAGCTGGAAAAGAGCTCAAGGAACGGGTGGATCAATAACCAGCATGCCAACCCAGCTCCTGGCGGCCAGCCCCTCTGGCAGCAAGCTCCAGTCGATAAAGGTGCCGTGCCGATTCAACATACCGGGATCCTTGGAAAATGACGACGGCAACCGGTTTTAACGCCATCGTTGGCCAACAGCACCCCATCAGGCTGCTTAAGACGTTTATCCGCAACGGGGCTCTGCCGCATGCGCTGCTTTTTACCGGTGACGATGGGGTGGGGAAAAAAATGGCCGCCACGGCATTTGCCATGGCCTGCAACTGTCTGAAGCTGAATTCGGCGATCGGCCAGCGCCCCCATCTCGACGCCATTGATGCCTGCGGTGAGTGTGCCCCCTGCAGAAAGATTGCCGGCAACCACCATCCAGACATCATCCGTGTCGCCCCCCTTTCGTCGGTTATCCGAATTTCCCAGATCAGGACCCTGCTTCAAGACCTGACCTTGAAGCCCAATGAGGCGAACCGGCGGGTAGTCATCATTTCCGAAGCCCAGGCCATGAATCCTGAAGCGGGCAATGCGCTGCTGAAGGTGCTGGAAGAGCCACCGGACCGTACCCTGCTGGTGCTGACGGCGGGCCAGACCTCTGACCTGTTGCCCACGGTGGTTTCACGCTGCCGGCACATCCGGTTTTTCCCCCTTTGTGCAGAGGATATTAAACGCCTACTGGCTGGCGCCGACGGAATTGATGCGGATTCCGCGGCAACTGTCGCCGCCCTGTGCGGCGGCAGTTTCACCCGTGCGCAAAGATTGGTCGACAGCCGATGGCTGAGCCGCCGGGATTGGGTCATCCTGACCCTATGCAGTCTGATGGCCAACACCGGCGCACCGGAGATTCGAACTTGGCTGGCGATGTCTGAAATCTTGGCCAAGAAAAAGGATCTTGTTGAAGAATCACTGGAAATCATTACTATGTGGTTGCGGGACATGCTGGTTGTTCGTTGTGACCCGCAACGTGTTTTAAACCAGGATCGGCTGGAAGCGCTCTCAACGGCATCAACACATGTGAGCCAAGCGCAGTTGCTCGAACAGATCGATGCGGCAGAAAGCGCCAAAACGGCGCTGCGATCCAATACCAACGCGAGATTGACACTGGATGCCATGGCCCTGCGAATGGCAAGGGCCCAAGGCCTCGGAAACTATTAGTGGAACCGATATTGCGCCGAATGGTGGTTGGGGTGCAAGGCACGTCGATGGTTTCATACGGGTGGTATGGAACCATCGAGGCCGCAGCCTAGCCGGTCCGAAAGACAAGCGACTGGGTGCCATTACGGGTTGCCGAAGCTCCGGTGTCTGATATAAGTGATACCATGAAAAAAAAAGTGGGAATCCGGTTCAAAGCCGGTGGGAAGGTGTATGATTTCAGTTGCGGGGCCTTTGTCCTCAATGTGGGCGATCAGGTCATCGTGGAAACTGAAAAAGGGCTTGGCTACGGGACGGTGGAGACGGCTTCGGAACTGGTCGAAGAAAGTGACAAACCCGGCAAGCCACTCAAAAAGGTTTTCCGGAAAGCCAATGAAAAAGACCTGAGCCAGGTCGAACACAACATGGCCCTGGAGCGCGAGGCCCATGCTTTCGGCCTGAAAAGCATCAAGGAGCTTGGGTTGAAGATGAACCTGTTCTCCGTGGAAGGCACCTTCGATGCCAGCCGGCTGACCTTCTTTTTCACTGCCGACGGCCGGGTGGACTTCAGGCAGCTGGTAAAAATCCTGGTCAAACAATTCAATGTTCGCATCGAGATGCGACAGGTGGGCATTCGTAACCAGGCCAAAATGTGCGGCGGCCTTGGCCGCTGTGGGCGCACGTTCTGCTGCTCCTCCTTTATGGAAAAGTTCGAACCGGTATCCATCCGCATGGCCAAGCAGCAAGGGCTTTCCCTAAATCCCACCAAAATTTCGGGCCAGTGCGGCCGGCTGATGTGCTGCTTGACTTTTGAAGATGATACCTACCGAAAATTGAAGCAGGGTTTTCCCAAAATCGGCAAAGTCGTGACCACCAAGAACGGCCCGGGCAAGGTAACCCGCCACAACGTGATCTGCAACCGCCTGACGGTGCAACTGGAAGCCGGCGGCGAAGCAGAAATCAGTCTCGAGGATATTATCAGCGACAGGAGTTAATCATGGCCTCCCCGTTTTATATCACCACCCCCATCTACTATGTGAACGCCCGCCCCCATCTGGGCCATGCCTATACCACCATTGCAGCGGACGTGGTCAGACGATTTCACGCCATGTCCAGCGACCAGACCTTTTTTCTCACCGGAACGGACGAACATGGAGACAAAATCGTCCGGGCCGCCAAACAGGAAAAAAGAACGCCGCGGGAGTACGTGGATCAGATCAGCGACCTGTTCAGAAACCTGTGGCCCGAACTCAACATTTCCAACGATTATTTCATCCGTACCACCGACCCAGCCCATATGGCTGTGGTGGAAACCGTGCTCCAGCGCATCTATGATGCCGGGGATATCTATTTCAGCGAATATGAAGGGCTATACTGCTTCGGCTGCGAGCGGTTCTACACCGAACGGGAGCTGGTGGACGGCTGCTGCCCGGATCACCAGACCCCCCCGGAAACCATCAAGGAAACCAACTATTTTTTCAAGATGAGCCGGTATCAGCAATGGCTCATCGACCATATCAACCAGCATCCCGACTTTATCCGGCCCGAACGCTACCGCAACGAAGTGCTGGCGTTTCTGCGCGAACCCTTGGAGGACCTGTGCATCTCCAGGCCCAAATCCCGCATCAAGTGGGGTATCACCCTGCCCTTTGACCCCGACTACGTAACCTACGTGTGGTTCGACGCCCTGCTCAACTATGTGTCGGCGCTGGGCTACCCGGATGGTGAATTGTTCCGGACCTATTGGCCGGTGGCCCAGCACATCGTGGCCAAGGACATTCTCAAACCCCACGGCATCTACTGGCCCATCATGCTCAAGGCAGCCGGAATTCCCATTTACCGGCACCTGAATGTCCATGGTTACTGGAACGTGGACCAGAGCAAGATGTCCAAGACCATCGGCAATGTGGTGGAACCCCTGGAGATGAAAAACATCTACGGACTGGACGCCTTCCGCTTTTTTCTGATGCGGGACATGGTATTCGGCCTGGATTCCAATTTCAATGAAGCGGCCCTGGTTCAGCGGATCAACGCAGACTTGGCCAATGACCTGGGCAACCTCTTTTCGCGGGTGCTTTCCATGGCCCATAAGTATTTCGACGGGGTGATTCCCGAACCGGATCCCGAGGTGGAAAAGGAGATGGACCTGGGTCTCGAGAGCAACGCCCGGACCGCCATCGAAGCTTACACGGCCGCCATGGAGGAGTTTGCCTTTCACAAGGGCCTGGCAGCGGTTTGGGAGTTCATCACCCACATGAACAAATATGTGGATGTGACCGCGCCGTGGGTGCTGGCAAAAAACAAAGCAACCGGCAAACAGCTGGAGACGGTGATTTACAACCTCCTGGAGGGCCTGCGCATCATCTCCGGCCTGATCTATCCGGTGATGCCCGATACCGCCGCCAGGATGCAAAGGCACCTGGGGCTTGCCGGCGATGATGCTTTTTTCAAACTGAACCGGCTCACCTCGTGGAGAGGGCTCAATGCGGGTGTGCGGCTGAGAAAATCCATATCCCTGTTTCCGCGCATCGACATGGAAAATAAACAACGTCAACCTTTGGAGAATGCCGAATCCCAGAAAATGAACCTTCCTATCAAACCGGAAATCAGCATCGACGATTTTGCCATGATCGACCTGCGTGTGGCCACCGTGGTTTCTGCCCGGGCCGTTCCCCGGGCCAAGCGACTGCTGCAGTTGGAAGTGGACATGGGCGAAAAACGAACCATTGTCTCGGGCATAGCCGGCAACTACGCACCCGACGATCTGGTGGGCAAGCAGGTCATTGTTGTGGCTAACCTCAAACCGGCCAAACTCATGGGCATCGTCTCCAAAGGCATGCTCATTGCGGCAACAGACGACGACGGTGTCACCGTGGCGACCCTGGATCATACGGTCAGGCCCGGTACACCGTTAAGCTGATCGTCGCGGGGGTTTTATTTTCGGAAATGACCCGCATTTTTAAACCTGATAAACATGCGTTACCCCAGCCCAGCTGGCGAACCTACCAGGAAAGCCTCAGGCGTCAGTACTTCCCGACCAGACGTGCAAGGCTGGACCGAGTCAGGCCGTGGATGCTTGTGGGGCTGTTGATTCTGGTACCTGCGGGGATCTGGTGGGTTATCAGTGCTGGCATCAACAAGGAGACGGGCGCGGCTGTTGCGGAGTCCGTCCCGCCGCAGAAGAGGGTAACGGCCTCGGACCTGATCGAAAAAGCAGATGTCCACATCCTTTTAGGAAAAATAAGCCTGATCAACTTGGAAGCGCATCCCCTAAAGGTGAATTTCGACGGCCGCGCCTATCAGGTGAGCACCAGTTTAGATTTGGGGCTTCAGCAGTATCTGCTTAAACGCATGGACCGGGTCAATTCCCGCTATGTCGGCATCGTGGCCATGGATCCGGACACGGGCCGACTCCTGGCCATGGCCGGATTCAACAAAATCAATCCCGACCGCGATCCATGCCTGACGGCCGACTATCCCGCAGCCAGCCTCTTCAAGATCGTAACGGCGGCGGCGGCAGTTGAAGAGAACGGCTATACGGCCGGTTCGCGCTTTAATTTCAACGGTTACAAACACACCCTTTACAAGCGCCAGCTGACGGACAAGACCAACCGATACACCAGTTCGATTTCCCTGCAGGACTCGTTTGCCCAATCCGTCAATCCGGTGTTTGGAAAAATAGGGGCTCTGTACCTTGAACGACAGGCCCTGGAAGCCTACGGGGATGCCTTCGCATTCAACCGTACGGTGGATTTCGAACTCCCCTGGCCCACCAGTCGGCTGGCGGTAAACGACGAATCCTACCATCGGGCCGAAATTGCCAGTGGATTCAACCGCCAGACCACCCTTTCCCCCCTTCACGGGGCGGTGATCGTCTCGGCGGTGGTCAATGGCGGCATACCGGTGGAGCCGACCCTGGTGGACCGGATTGTAGACAGCGGCGGCAAGCCCGTTTACCGTACGGAGCCTCGATTTCTGCCGGCGGCGATGACCCCGGAAACAGCCAACGTACTCGATCAGCTCATGACCGCCACCGTGGTCTCGGGAACGGCTAGAAAAACCTTTCGCGGGCACAGCCGCAGCAAAGTGCTGTCGCGCCTGCACCTGGGTGGCAAAACCGGCTCCATCTTCAACCGTGACCATGATGCCCGCTTCGACTGGTTCGTGGGATTTGCCACGGAAAAGAAGGGCTCCGAAAAAATGGTGGTTTCGGTGATGGTGGCGCACGAGGAATATATCGGCATCCGGGCCGGAGAGTACGCCCGCATGGCCATCGAACACTATTTCAAAGACTATTTTGCCAATCAAA
Organism: uncultured delta proteobacterium; assembly: GCA_963704985.1. Lineage (GTDB taxonomy): Bacteria > Desulfobacterota > Desulfobacteria > Desulfobacterales > Desulfosarcinaceae > Desulfosarcina. Next base: position 200,734 of record CAVPIL010000002.1, read on the forward strand.
AGCAGGCCGGGAAGGATTCCAACGGCTAGCTGGCAACCCAACCCGACTAACGCGTGTCCGCCCAGAAGGGGCAGCTTGTGATTCAGGCCAAGGCCGTGGCGATTCCGAAACCGCAGGCGCAGCAGCGCCACGCGGAGGGTTTCGAATAAGCGCGAACGCAGGCATGGGCCATAAGCTGCCATTGAGGAACGGACGCGGACTGAAAAGGAGGCCGTTATGCCCGGTTTTGAGATATTCGGCGCCGAAGAACGCCAGCAGGTCAACGATGTGCTGGAAACCGGCGTCTTGTTTCGCTATGGTTTCGACGGGGCCCGCAAAGGCCACTGGAAAGCCAAAACCTTTGAAATGGAACTGGCCCAACAGCTGGGCGTGACCTACGCCCATCTGTGCGCCAGTGGAACGGCTGCCCTGTCCACAGCCATGGCCGCCTGCGGCATCGGCGCCGGCGACGAGGTTATCGTGCCCCCCTTCACCTTCGTGGCCACCATCGAATCGGTGCTCATGGCCGGGGCGGTGCCGGTCTTTGCCGATATCGACGAGACCCTGTGCCTATCACCGGAAGGGCTTGAGGCAGCCCTCACCCCGGCGACCAAAGCCGTGATTCCCGTTCATATGTGCGGAGCCATGGCCCGCATCGACGAAATCAAGGCCCTGTGTGACCGCAAGGGCTTGATCCTGCTGGAAGACACCTGCCAGAGCGTGGGCGCCAGCTACAAAGGCAAAGCCTTGGGTGGCTTCGGCAAGGCCGGTTGCTTCTCTTTCGATCCGGTAAAGACCATCACCTGCGGTGAGGGTGGTGCCCTGGTCACCGATGACCCGCAGGTCTATGCCGCCGCCCACGCCTATGCCGATCACGGGCACGACCATATCGGCAATGACCGGGGGGCCGAAGACCACCTGATCATCGGTGTCAATTATCGCATCAGCGAACTCAACGCCGCCGTTGGACTGGCCCAGCTGAGAAAACTGGACTGGATTCTGGCAACCCAGCGGCGCAATAAGGCGGCTATCAAAGCAGCCATGCAAGCCATCCCCGGCATCGCTTTTCGTCAGCTGCCGGACCCCGATGGCGACTCGGCAACCTTTCTCTCTTTTTCTTGCCCGACCTGAAAACCGCCCGGCAGGCAGCAAAAGCCCTGGCAGCGGCCGGTGTGGACGGCTGTTTTCATTGGTTTGACAACAATTGGCATTACATCCGCAAATGGGATCATTTCCATGCCATGAGGTCCCCGGCCCGGCTGGCGGTTCAAGCCCTGGCCAATTGCCCGGACTACAGCGCCATTGCCATGCCCGTATCCGACGCCATCATGCAGCGGGCCCTCTCCATGCAAATCAAGCTGGGATGGACAATGGAGCAGTTGGACCAACGCATCCAAGCAACCGTCAAGGCGCTGAAAACACTTGTCTGAACAGGGGCAAGCGCTCCGCAAGCGCTGCCAGGATTCGAGGGGCCGAGGATTCAAAAACAATGCAATTGACCGGACATTGACGGTTTACCCATTCATCAATCCTTAAAAAGGCTGTCAAAACCCTTGACCCCAAGGATCTTTGAACCCTCTCTGTTAATCACGTTAAGAAAACCGAAAAAGGAAACAAACATGTTTCGCAATTTTAAAATGGTCTCCAAAGTGGTCTTCGGTCGGGGGTGTTTCGCGCAGTTGGGGGACATCCTGCAGGAAAAGCGGCAGGGCAGCGAAGCGGTCATGGTGTTTCTGCTGGATGATGTCTTCAAAGACAGTCCACTGCAGGAACGCCTGCCGCTGAATGCCGACGATTTGCTGATCTGGGTCAACGTCGACGACGAACCCAAAACCGCCTATGTGGACCAACTCACCATTCAGGTCAAAGCATACATGGCCGGCAAGCAGGACAGCCACCCCTCAGGGGTGATCGGCATCGGCGGCGGCAGTGCCATGGACCTGGCCAAAGCCGTCGCCCTTATGCTTACCAACCGAGGGTCGGCTGCCGACTACCAAGGATGGGATCTGATCAAAAAACCGGCCGTGTACCACGTCGCGGTGCCCACACTCTCCGGCACCGGCGCCGAAGTCTCCCGCACCACGGTGCTCACCGGTCCCCAGAAAAAGCTGGGCATCAACTCCGACCACACCGTCTTTGATCAGATCCTCCTGGATCCGGAGATGATCGCCAACGCCCCGAATCCGCAGCGGTTTTATACCGGTATGGACTGCTACATCCACTGCGTGGAATCACTTGAGGGCACCTATCTGAACAGTTTTTCCCAAGCCTACGGCGAGAAGGCCATGGACCTTTGCCGGGGGGTCTTTCTGGACGACTCCGGGGATGCGGACGACAAGTTGATGATGGCCTCCTACTGCGGCGGCATGAGCATTGCTTACTCCCAGGTAGGCGTCTGCCACGCCCTCTCCTACGGTCTCTCATTTGTGCTGGGGCTGCATCACGGCATCGGCAACTGCGTGGCCTTCGACACCCTCGAAGACTACTACCCCAAAGGGGTCGGTGAATTCCGCCAGATGATGGCGCGCTTGGGCATCGATTTGCCCCGCAACCTGACGGCCGGCATCACCGATGCCCAGATGGAAAAGATGGTGGACGTGGCCCTGGTGCTGGAGCCCTTATGGGAGAACGCCCTGGGCAAGGACTGGAAGAGCATCATGACCCGGGAAAAGATTAGGGCCCTCTACCTGAAGATGTAAAGGGACATCCGGCAGCGCCAAACCCCAAAACCGAAAAAGGAACCCAATGAAGCAGGACTGTATCGCCAACCCGGCCAGGCCCACCACGTCTACCCTTGAGCCCACGGCGCGTCTGATGCTAAAGCTAGGCCGATTGATTTCACGATTGCCGGCGATCCATTGCGGCCGCCATCCTTCACGGGTTCACGGACCGGCAATCATTCTCTTCCCCTGCTCGGCCAACCTGTTGTGCTGCGGCTTGGCCGGGATCATCGCGGTCAAAGGAAAAACGGACCGGAAAACGGCCATGGATATTTCGGCCTTGACAACGCTCGTTGACACCGTCGATTCAGCCGGACTGGAAACCCAGCCCCATCGAACGGATGCCATCGCCGGCGGCTACTTGGGGGGCCAGGCAGCCCTGGACACGCTGCTGGCAGAAATCCGTTTCCTCAAGCAGGAGGCACCGTTTCTGACCCTGTTCAAGGATCCGGTCGCCCAAAAAATGCTGGCCGTGCTGTCCGGTCGATTGTCGCAGACGCTGAAGCGTGAGCTGGCACTGTTGGCCAAACTGGTGGGCAGCCTTGAAGCCCAGGCGGTGGATGTCATCTCCACCCGCATCGAAGCCCTCAAGGACATGATCTGGTGCCTGGATGTGGAACAGGCCGGCAACATCGAGCGGATTCAGAAGCTGATGCTCGGTAGCGCCGACAGTGGGTCCGACAGCCGCATCACCCTCTTCCGACAGATTAACGCCGTGCTCAACAGCATTGATCGGCTGGAAGTACGGGGGCGGGATTCGGCGGGCATTTCTATTTTGTTCATCATGCCGGTTGAAGCGTATGCGACAATTTCGGCAGCATTGGACCGCAAGGGTCTCGCCGAGGATTTCGAGCGCCGCATGAATCGTGACGTGCTGGGAAACACAAGCATCAGCATGAACCGATCGACCACCGATGAGGGCCAGGCGAGCGTAGCCCTGACGGTGGTCTATAAAATCGCCGCCGAAATCGGCAGCCTGGGTGACAACATCCGCTTCCTGCGTCAGCAGATCCAGCAGGATGAGATCCTGCAGCAGATCGCCGCCGTACCCCACACCTTTCATACGGTTTCGTCCCATACGCGCTGGGCCTCGGTGGGTGCCATCACCGAACCCAACTGCCATCCGGTGGACAATACCCTAGCCGGCGCCACCCTGAAGGACCGTCCCATTATCCACGCCTGCCTCAACGGGGATATCGACAACTACCTGGAACTCAAATCGTTGGTGGAAGCTTCCGGGCGCAGCATTCCCGAGCCGATCACCACGGACACCAAAATCATCCCGCTGCAGATCGAGCACTACCTGAGAACCGGCGTCGATGTGACCGAGGCCTTCCGACTGGCGCTTAACGATTTCCAGGGGTCCCACGCCATTGCCATGCATACCGACCTGGCCCCGGGTAAATTCTTCCTGGCCCAAAAAGGCAGCGGCCAGGCCGTTTTCGTGGGGCTGGCTGAAGACCACTATATGCCGGCATCCGAGGTGTATGGGTTCATCGAAGAGACACCCCGGTTCTTGAAAATGAACGGCGAACAGGTGGTGGCGGGCAGGCATGGCAAAACCCAGGGCCAGATCTTCGTGCTCGATCAACGCTCCCCCGGTGGACTGGCCGGCATCACCGCCATGTACTACGACGGCACCCCCGTCCGGCTCACCGAAGACGATGTCAAACACACGCAAATCACCACCCGGGATATTGATCGCCAGGACTTCCCCCACTATTTTTTAAAGGAGATTTCTGAAGCACCCCTGTCGGTTGAGCGTACCCTGCTCAACCGGTGGAAGGTCGCCAAGGAGGGCCATGGCGACCACTACGTCATCCACCTCGACCAACGGAACTTTCCCCGCTCGCTGGCGGCGGCCTTTGCCGAAGATCGGATCCGGCGCATCTTTTTCGTGGGGCAGGGCACTGCAGGCGTGGCCGCCCAGGCCTGCGCCGACATCCTCAAATCATACCTGGCCGATCCCGCCATTCAGGTGCGCGCCCTCAAGGCCTCGGAACTCAGCGGATTTGAATTGAACGAAGGGGACGGCGCCACCAGCATGGCCGACACCCTGGTCGTTGCCATCAGCCAGTCGGGAACCACCACCGACACCAACCGCACCGTTGACATGGTCAAAGCCCGCGGCGCCCACACCCTGGCCATCGTGAACCGACGCGACTCGGACATCACCTTCAAGGTGGACGGCGTCTTGTACACCTCCAGCGGCCGGGATATCGAAATGAGCGTGGCCTCCACCAAGGCCTTTTACTCCCAGATCGTTGCCGGGGCTCTGCTGGGTCTCAAAGTGGCCAGCATCAAGGGCCGCCGGTCCACCGAGTTTCTCTCGGACCAAATTGCCGAACTGCTGCGCATCCCCGATCACATGCGCACCGTTCTGGCAATGGGCGGGCCCATCCAGGCTTCGGCCCAACGCCTGGCGGGCACCAAGACTTACTGGGCCGCCGTGGGCAGCGGCCCCAACAAGGCCTCGGCCGACGAGATCCGTATCAAGCTCAGCGAACTGTGTTACAAGACCATCTCTTCGGATTTTGTGGAGGACAAGAAGCATATCGACCTCTCCTCCGAGCCGCTGATCATCGTTTGCGCCGCCGGGGCCAAGGGTACCGTCATCGGGGACATCATCAAGGACACAGCGATCTTCAAAGCCCACAAAGCCGCCCCGGTGGTTATCGCCGACGAAGGCGAGGAGCGTTTCGCCCCCTATGCCGAAGACGTCTTTCACGTTCCCCAGGTGAGCCCTCAGTTCGCACCCATTCTCAACACGCTGGTTGGGCACATCTGGGGTTATCACGCCGCCCTGGCCATTCACGAAGGATCCCGGTTCCTCCACGATGTCCGCGACGCCATTCACCACACCCTTGACGATCTTGCCGAAAAGGGACTGGATGTATATGAGGTGGTCCTGGAGCTGTCTTTCCGCGAGAAGATCGCCGGATTTTACCAGGCGTTTCGCAGCCGGCGCAATGCCAAGCAATTCCCCACGGCCATCACCCATGCATCGGATCTGACCCTGCTGTTCAAATACCTGTCAGGCCGGCTGCCGCTGTCCGATTTCGAAATTGATTTCGGCCTCAAGGGTACAGCTAAAAATGTGCTCGACACCTGGTTCCGCGTACTGGGAGAATCCATCAACCTCATGTCCCGTCCGGTGGACGCCATCAAGCATCAGGCCAAAACGGTCACCGTGGGCACCAGCCGTATCAGTGAACGCGTGGAAGGCATCCTTTTCGACACCCTGGCGGATCACGACCTGGACATCGCTCAAGTGGTCAACCGCAACGTCATCGTCCTAAAAAACATCCAGAGTGTTGTCGACCACGTCAAGGGCAGCATCCTATACCGTATCGAAGGCCTGGGCCTGTTGGGCGATCCCACGGAACAGACCACCATTGCCATCCTGAAAAAGACGGGCATCCTGGCCCAATTGTCATCCCGCGTGGAGACGGACCCTCTCCTCAAAGGCACCAAACGCATCATCGTTGACCAGGGCAACGTCCATATCGGCAAGGGGAGAAAAGACGGGCGCAGCATCGTTGTGATCCCGGCCACATCCGCCGATCCCACGGACGGCAGCCGCATCCGCTACCTGCTGCTGCTGAACATCGGGTTTAAGGAAGCCATACCACTGGATAAGAAAATCAAAGCCTTGGGTGGAAAATACGAGCACATCAAAAACATCGTCCAGGAAAACAGCGTCCCCTGGGCCGACGATTACCTGGACGAGGTGGCCGTGGACGATCTGTTCGGCCGCTCGGCGGAGAAACTGGCCGAAGCGATGGTCGCCAGGCATCGTTGATGCCTGAGCCGGGATTGGGGATTGAGGAATGCTGGGATTAGGGGATTAGAAAAAAATGCCTCTGAACATAAGAACGGCCGGGAGGATTCCCCGACCGTTGGCTTTTTATATAACGTCCACGGCTGTAGGCCGCACATTCAATCCCTCAATTCCAGCATCCTGAATCCGGTTATTAGAGTTTGCCGATCAAGTCGCACAACAACCTCACACCGAAACCGGTGCCGCCGGCCCCGCAGTAATCCGAGGCCTTCTTGGCCCAGGCCGGCCCGGCGATATCGATATGTGCCCAGCGTGTGTCGCCCACAAATTCGGACAGGAACAGGGCCGCGGTGATCGCTCCTCCCCAGCGTCCGCCGCTGACATTGTTCAAATCCGCAAATTCGTTTTTCAGCAGCTCCTTGTAGTCCTCAGGAAGGGGCAGTTGCCAGCAGCGTTCGTGGGTCGTTTCACCGGAAGCCACGATGGCCGCCGCCAGTTGCGGGTCTTTGGAGAATATGCCGGCGATTTTCTCACCCAGGGCGACGACGCAGGCACCGGTGAGGGTGGCCAGGTCGATAAGGGTATCCGGCTTGTACTGCTTGATGGCCCAGGCCATGGCATCGATGAGGATCAGCCGCCCTTCGGCGTCGGTGTTGCCGATTTCGACGGTTTTCCCATGGTAGGAACGAATGATGTCTCCCGGACGGATGGCGGCTCCCGATGGCATGTTTTCAACCAGGGGCATAACCCCCACCACCTTGACAGCCGGCTTCAGGCGGGCCACGGCCAGCATGGCGCCGGCGACGGCTGCAGCGCCGGACATATCCATTTTCATGGTTTCGATGCTGCCGGAGGGCTTCAGGTTGATACCGCCCGAATCAAAGGTGACCCCCTTGCCAACGAGAACAATCGTCTTCTTGGCGCCCCTGGGTGCGTATTCCACCGTAACGAGGCGCGGTTTGGCGCTGCTGCCCTGGGCCACCGCCAGCATGGCGCCGAACCGCTCTTTTTCCAGCCAGCGGTCGTCCATGATCCTGACCTTGAGCCCCGCAGGCCTGGCGGCCTTCTGGATCATCTCGGCGAAGGCTGCCGGCCGCTTGTCGTTGGATGGCGTCGTCACCCACTCCCTGGCCTGCAGGCTGGCGCCGCATACGACCTCAACGGGTTCGGCCATTCCGGCATAGGCCTTCTTCTGGGCAGCAGTGGCCATGAGGGCCACTGTTTTAAGCACTGTCTTCTCTTTCTCCTGCTTGTAGCGGTCGAAAAGGTGATTGCCCAGACAGGCCCCTTCCATGAGGGTTCGGAAAAGGGTTTCGGCATCAATTGTCAACTCGGCGGCTGACGGCGTAGCAACCGTCATGGTGGACAAGCCGGCATTGATGCAGAATTTTACCGCTTTACCGGCAAAAGCCCTGAAAGATTCGCCGCTCAGGCTGCCGGCTTTGCCAAGACCGAAAAAAACGGCCCGGGTGATACCGGCTGCTGCGGGATTAAAGAGGGTAACGACGTCACCCGTTTTGCCCTTGAACTCCGCTAACCCTTTAGCAGCATCGACCAGCGACTTCATTGTTGTGTCGGCGTGAATCCCACGATCCTCGCATACGGGCACCACCAGGGTGTCCAGCTTCACGCGTTTCAAGTTGATAGCTTTGACTTCGAGCATGCATGGCCTCTTTCGTATCGATGGGTCTCCCGGGGGAGTGACCGGATAGATTTGCCCGGGTAATGCCGCAGTTGGGCAGATATTCTCAAAACTATCTGCGGATGGTCACTTTTTCCATGACCACCGGTTCTTTGGGCTTGTCCATGGGGCCGGTGGGCAGGGAACCGATTTTCATGACTACATCCATCCCTTGAGTGACTTTGCCGAATACAGAGTGGCGGTTGTCAAGGTGGGGGGTCGGCGCCAGGGTCACAAAAAATTGGCTGCCGTTGGTTCCGGGACCGGCGTTGGCCATGGAAAGCACACCGGCGGAATCGTGCTTCAGTGATGCATCGAATTCGTCCTTGAATTGGTATCCCGGGCCGCCGGTGCCGTTGCCGAAGGGACAGCCGCCCTGAATGACAAAATCCTGAATGATCCGGTGAAAACCCAAGCCGTCATAATAATTACCACCCCTGGGGGTTTTCTGCCGACCTTCGGCCAGGTTGATGAAATTCCACACGGTTTCCGGGCACTCCTTGGCGAAAAGCTCGGCCTCGAAGGTCCCCATGTTGGTCTGAAAGACAACCGTGGCCCGATCGATTTTCTCTTTGTAATTCTCCTTCTTGTTGGACATCGATTTCTCCTTGTGCATGGAATGAAAAACCACGCCGTGCGCGGACGTGGAATAGGTTGCTTTGGATGTGATCAATATAGGGATATCCACCCAACGTGTCAATGACCGAGAACGGAGATCGGGTTTCAGGTGTCCAAGGTTCGCCACCGGAAATCCGAGGTTGGCGGGTGGATGACGGCAGTCGTTGATTGGTCCGCTGTCTCCTGCCCGCTGGCTTCGGTTTCCAGTTCCCTGGCTTCCGTCATTCGTTCCAATTCCCGGTCGTAGCGGTCGACCACCGAGGCCCAGGCATGGCGGGCCATCATGTCCGCCAGCACCGGCCGGTGGAGGACGAAGCGCTCCGGATGAACCAGCATGGTCGCCAGTCGATCCACCAGATGCTCCTGGTCACGATACAAAAACGTTCCGTGGAATTCCTTGGGAAGAATTTCCGGGTATGCAAGCCGCTGGGGCAGCAGCGGCAGACACCCATGGCGCATGGCTTCCACCATTGCAATACCGAAGTTCTCCTGGATGGCCGTGCTCACTACCACGAATCCCTTCCTGAGCCAATCCACGTAATCGGACTTGGATCGGACATACCCGCATTGGACCAGCTTTGGGCCAAAACGGGCTCTGGCATCCATGAACACGCTGGGTTCGACCTGGTACGTCTCTCCCATAACGGCCAGGCGAAAATCGATCCCCATGCGGTCCACCCGGTCCAGGGCGGCAAAAAAGGCCTCGGGATGCTTGTCGAACTCCCAGCGGTGGTTCCAGACGATCAGCGGCGGCCCCGTAGGCAAAGGCGCCGGTGTCAACGGACCCGCATCGAAACGGCATCCCGGATGCAGCACACCGGCTTTCTTGCGGATGGCGTCGATAACCCAGCGGGGCTTGAACTCGGGCATCTGGCCGATGAAACCGGGAAGCCTGCTGAAGAATCGGTTGTAATGAAAGCGGGAATTGAACAGGATCCGGTCCGCGCAAAGGGCCGTGGTGATGTCGGTGAAGCCGAACTGCAGGTCCATCTGCTCCCCTGGCGCCAGGGGATAGGTCAACTGGTTCTCATGAAAATAGACCAATGTCGGCGGGCGGCGGCCGCCGCACAGGGCTGTGAAATCGGCCAGACTCATCAAACCGGTGGTAATGATCCCGTTAAAGGCGGACAGATCCCCGATCGTGCGGACAAAGTGAAGGGCGGCCCCGCGCATGCGCCATTTCCAGAAGCGGGCGGGAAGCGTCACCAGATGGATGTCGTGACGGGAGTGCACCGCCAGCCCCTGGGCAAAATCCCGGTGGGAGCCACCGCAAAAAGACTCCATGAAAAGAAAACGCATCGGCTGCGGCCGCCTAAGCGAACCGGGCCGCTTTGGCCAGGCGGTGGAGTTCTTCGAATTCAATTTCTTGCACGTGGGCGCTGCCCAAAGCCTCCAGAAAAACAAAATGGATCCGGTCGCCAGCACGTTTTTTGTCTTTGCGCATGGCCGCCAGCATGGACGACACATCCACGGGGGGCCGGACCGGCAACCCGTAACTGTGGATGATCCGCTCAAGCCGACTGGCGTCGTTGCGGGCCAGCAATCCTTTTTCAACAGACAGGTTGGCCGCCAGCACCATGCCGATGCCCACGGCTTCGCCGTGGGGCATGCCGGTGAGCTTTTCAAGGGCGTGCCCAAAGGTGTGTCCGAAGTTGAGCTTGCGCCGCTCCCCATGTTCCCGTTCATCCCGGGTGACCACCCCGGCCTTGATCTCCACCGAACGGTAAACCAGATGCGCAATAATCGCCTCCTCCAGATCCAGGGCGGTATCGCGGTGCGTTTCCAGAAAGTCCAGCATGGAACCATCGGCGATGAGCCCGTGCTTGATGATCTCCGCAAAGCCGCACAGGACCTCCCGCACAGGCAGGGTTTTTAGCAACGTCATATCGCAGACGACAAATTCGGGCTGGTTGAATACCCCCACCATATTCTTATAGCCTGCGAAATTGACCCCGTTCTTGCCTCCCACGCTGGCGTCCACCTGCGCCAGCAAGGTGGTGGAGACAAAACCGAAACGCGTTCCACGCATGTAGGTAGAGGCCACGAATCCGGTGATATCGCAGACGATGCCGCCACCGACACCCAGGATGAAGGTTGACCGGTCCGCCTCCAGATCCACCAGCCGGCTGAAAATGGTCGCCACCGTTTCCAGGGATTTTGTCTGCTCACCGGTACCGATCGAAATGATCGGGCAAGCAGGAAATTGTTTTTGGTATAGCCCCTTGACCGTGTCGTCGGTGATGATCACCGAATGGCGCACATCCATATACGCGCCCAAGTTGTCAAGGGACTCTCCCACCAGGATCTGCGATGATCCAGAGGCGCCTCTCACCAATAGCTTTTTCATAACCTCACCGCCGATGACAGTTTCGGAAAAAACAGGTTGTGTCCGTTCACAAACGGTCTAGGTTGGTTCAAGCCAAGGCCGCAGCAAGTTTGGACCCTCGGGCATAGCAGCGCACCGTCGAGGATTTCAAAGAAGCCAGAACGCCGATCGGGGCAGAAAGATGCCCCTTGCGGACGGACACGCCGCCCATTGCTTCCGTTTCCCTTACCACAGTCAAATCAGATGGAAAAGCCCAACCGGCAAATCATGCATTGGGGTTTTGGTTTTTCAAGCTGCTGGGTGCCTATTGACATTCAATTAGGCAAGGGCCGGCAATTTGGCGGCGGCTGAATCGCCGGCCCTTGCAGCAGCCACCATCGGCATGGCTCGGGATGATCGTGTCATCATGTTGGCTTGCCCCCCGCGCCGGTTTGGGTTATGCTGAAAGGCAACCGCTGATCATAGTGGCAACCCTGACGCATGCATTGAGGAACTGCGAATTCAGCATGGATCCGGTAGTCGTTCCCATCGACGGCATCCTTGACCTTCACACCTTCGCCCCCGGCGACCTCAAGGGGCTGCTGCAGGACTATGTCGATGCTTGCCTGGAAGCCAACGTCCATGACCTGCGCATCATTCATGGCAAAGGCAGCGGGGCAATGCGGGCACGGGTGCGGGCTCTGCTGGAAGAGGATCTGCGCGTACAGGCATTTGAAGACGCACCGGCCGATGCCGGGGGCTGGGGAGCCACGCAGGTCACACTGAAAAGGACGTGATATGGCCGGAAAAGGGACCATCCTGGTGGTAGACAACGAGTCCGATCAACTGGAAATGATGCAGGAGATCCTCGGGCGGATCGGGTTTGATGCAAGGGTCACCGACAGCCCGCAGGAGGCCTTGGAAATGGTGGAGACGCAGGCCTTCCGCCTGATCATCATCGATCTGATCATGCCCGAGATCGATGGAACCGAGCTCTGCGAGCGGATCAAGCAGGTTCGGCCGGATGTCTGTGTTTACGCCTTTTCCGGCCATGTGCACCTATACAGCCCCGAACGGCTGGAGCGGGCTGGATTCGATGGGACCATCAACAAACCGGCCACCATGGAAGAAATCAACGCGGCGCTGGCAGCCGTGGAAAACCGCCAACGGCAAAGGATATCGTGACCATGTTGAAAAAGATAATTTCCGGAGGACAGACCGGGGTGGACCGAGCTGCCCTGGATGTGGCCATGCGCTTGGGCGTCGCCCACGGCGGGTGGGTTCCCAAGGGGCGTCTGGCCGAAGACGGCGCCCTGCCTTCCCGCTACCAGTTGCAGGAAATGCCCACCGACGAATATGGCCCACGCACGGAAAAAAATGTGCTGGATTCGGACGGCACCCTGATCATCTCCCGCGGCCGGCCCACCGGCGGCACCGACGATACCCGCAAAATGGCTTTGAAGCATGGCAAACAGCTGCTGCACATCGACCTGACTCTCGGTCAGAGGCCGTCGGATGCGGGTTCGCTGATTGCTTCCTGGATTGAAATGAACCGTATCGAGACCCTCAACGTGGCCGGCCCGCGGGCCAGCCATGACCCGGCCATCTATACGGATACGGTCAATATCATGACCCACCTCCTGCAATGAGACCCCCATTAACCGGAACCGAAGCGGTCGAAGAGGTGGTGACCGCAAGGCCCTGCGGCTGCTGCGGCCATCACGAAATCGGCATTGTCATCGGTTCCGGGGAATATATCCCGCTCAGGCCCGGTATGCAGATGCGAATTATCGCTCAAGCCGATCAAGATGCCGGCAAATCAGCGGTTTGAAGCCGGTTTAGACCATCGGATGGACGCAGAGAGCATGACCTTCGGCATCCCCCGCTTCTTTGGCCGTAAAATTCCTTCTTCGGAGGCTGATGAATTGAGTTGAAATCCACCGCCGAAGCATCACATTGATCGACACGGATGCATGCTGTCAACCCCTGCCCGTAAAAGCACCGCACGCCCCGCAGATCATTCTGCGGGGCGTGCGGTTGAACTTCTAACGTTGCGAACGATTATTGGTTCTTGTCTCGCCAGGCCGCAATGCCACTTTTTATGGGGAACGCGGTTTCCACGTTGATTTCAACCACCTCGCCAGTGCTCATCTGCAGAAAGGCCGTCGCGCCGCTTTCGCGACCCACATGGAACCCGGCAGCCGGCGGCGGCGCACCGTGGCCTACGAAGTACTTGGTATTGACCATCTCACCGGTGGTATTGGTGGTGATCGCACCCGGCAGGATGTGCTTGTAGTAGGCGGTGCCGGTTTCATAGTAAAGCGCGTAAAAGTTCGTATCGCCCCCGAATCCGCAGATATCGTCGTTGGGAGTGTAACCGGGGAAGAATACGATACCGCCCAGAACCGTTGATTTGGAGATGATGCGTTCCGAGGGGTTGCCGGACAGGGCTTCCATTCGGTGAAACCATCCGTCTGCAGCCCTGGCCGTGCTGGTCAGGGTGGTCCAGTTGGTGATCGCCGCATCATCCCCCGCAACCGTCCGATTGGTGTACACAGAGTACGAGGTGGCATTGAACAGGTCGGTGCCCCACTGGACTTCCAGCGGGTTGGTGGTATTCAGATAGTGGTCATCGGGCGAGGCATCGTCATGATCCCGGTTGAAGTAGGGATCCTTGACGCCGAAAAAGTATTGCTGGGTCTGATCAGCTTTATCCGCGTTGGACTGGTAGCGACCCGTGCCGAAAAAGGCCCACACGTTGTCCCGCCTGTCCGTGCTCAACGAAATGGAGGCGGAGATGGGACCGGGTGAATTGAACATGCTGGCCATGTTCCAATCGGCGGGGTCAACTGAAGGTCCACCGCTGGAGGAATGCGTATTCACTTTAAACACCTTGCCTTCCAGGCCGCCTGCCCCCGCGGCGGCGACACTGCCGAAATAAATGCCGTCCACGTTGTAGGTCAGGTTTTTATCAAAGGAGACCGGCGAATTCATCAACGTACTGGCCGTTCCGGTGTCGAACAGCCACTCATGGCTGCCGGACTTGTAAGGCTGGCCCGTCTTCAGATCCACGACGAAAACATAACCGTTCTGACCGCTGGTGCCGTCGTAGTTGGTGGGTCCGGACCCGAAGGAAACCATCCAATCATCGTCTCCGGCGCTCCAGGAATAGGTACCGCTTGCCAGGCTTCTCGATTTACCGACGACAACGGCAGCAGGAAATGAGGTTGTCATGGCCAGGTTCTCATAGGACCGCTCCCACAGCAGCTTGGGGTTTCGCGGTTGGGTGACATCCAGGCAGACGTAAGTGGGATAAAAATGCCGGGTTTCAATGGTAGCCGCAGTACCATCGAAATCCTCTTCGGCCCAGATGTGCCTGCCGCCCATGTTCAGGCCGATGAGCAAAACGGTCCCCCAGCCGCCCGGATGAGTTGCATCGTTCGTAAAGATCTGGGCATCGAACACCTTGGGTTTCAGATCCACATAATAGGAGTGGGCATATTCGGGATCCGCCAGAAATTTGAGGTGCGGGAGCAGGGTTTGCGGGATATAGGCCCACAGTTCGTCGCCAAGCCCCTCGCTGGTGGACGTCGGCTGGGTGTATTGGCCACTGCTGTAATTCCAGTGGGTAAAGGCGTGCAGCATGCCGTCGTTGGCGCCCACATAGATGACGGTTTCGCGATTCTTGTATGCGTTCAGGTAGTGTTGAAAGGATTCGTCTCCGTAGATGATGTGATAGTAGTCCGGCGGTCTGGAAATGCTCACCGGAGTCGAATTGACGATGTCTCCCAACTTCCAGACCGTGCCGTCGTCGAGGCTCCGGGAACGGGTGTCGGGGCTGCCGAGGAGACCGGCGGAATCCTTGCCACGGATATAATTGATCAGGTTCTTGACCCGGTTTTCATGGCTCGGCGACGAGGAGTGGTCCACATACGACCATGCTGTCGCATCCTTGAGGCCCAGGAAAGGCATGATCTTTTCCCAATTGTCCTCGTGAAAGCGGATCACCTCGCCAACGTCATCAGTATGGTTGTCGGCGGTCGGCGCCAACACCTGGCCGACCCACTTGGAGGATGCTACCTCTACTTCACCGGACTCGTCGATCAATCCATCCGCATCATTGTCGACGCCATCCCCGTCGATGAAGGTAAAAATCTTGCGCGTATCGGGATCGCGCTGGCGCAACCTGTCGCCGGCCTCGAAAATGGGTAGCACCTGATTGATCTCAACGGTTTCGAAATTGCTGGCGTTGGTCAGGTCCGGGCAGGTTCCCGCCGGCGTCAGATAGGTAAGGATGCAGGTCGATCGGTTGCCATTTCTGGGATTGTACTGGTGGTGGTTGATATAGCGTAGAATTTTGGTGTCGCCGGTGCTGTCGGTGGTATATTTGATAATCTTGTCCACATCGACGACTGTATTGACTTCCGTAGTGTTGGTCAGGTCCAATCGCCCGTTGCTGTTGGTGTCTTCCCGAAGGTTGCCCCAGGGATCCACCCACAGGCTCTGCAGGTAACCCTGCCAGGTGAGTTCGTTGCCGGAGGTGGTGGTCACCCGCGGCTTGAAATAGGCCTGAATCAGATGGCCTTCGCCTTCGCTGTTGGTGGCCAGCACCGATGCGGCGGTACCGGAAGCGGCTTTTTCAAGAATGTCGGCAAAGGATTTATTGAGCTGCTCTTCCAGTTTCAAGGGGTTGACCACGTAAAAATAGGTGTCCGGATTGCCGTCGCCGTCCTTGTCCCATTCATCGGTCTGATCGGGGGTGCCGTCGTTGTTCTTGTCGTCAAACGCACCCCACTTGGCCGCATACCACAACGGGTTGGTCATCAAGCCGGCGCTCAAGGTGCCGCCGGAGGGGTCCACGGTGAACTGTCGGGTGGTCGTCAAGGGAAGACCGGCGGCAAGGTCGGGGCTGTCCAGGAAATAGTTCACATTGGCGCCGCCGACGTCCTTGACTTCCAGGTAGATACCGTCTGCAGTGGTGCCGGAAATGATGTAGCCCATGTGCTGGTCGATACCGCCGGCCGCATATTCGGAGGTGAGCTTAATGTCCAGCGCTACGGCAGAAGCGATATCGGACTCGCCCACCGGCAGGCCGCCGGCATCCACGAGTTGATACTCGTAGACCACGATGGCATCCATGTCATGGTCGGCACCCTGCTCCACGTCTTCATAGTTGATGCGAAACCGTCCGTAGTGGGGGTGGATCTCCTCGATAAAAAAATCCACGATGGTGTTGGTGGGTTGAAACGATCCGGCGGCGGAACTGATGCTCGCGCCGCCGACGGATTTGCCGAAAGGCACCAGGGTGACAGTCTTGCCCATCAGCGGGATCTCGATGCGGGGCAGCGGCGATGCCAGGCCGACGGCATAGGTCCTCACCCGCTGATTCCCCTGGGCCGTGGCGTGCATGTCCTCTTTCCAGCCGTAATTGGCCACGGCGGCCGAGTAGTAGCTGCCCTGCTTGGTGGGCTCCTCGGGGCAGAGGCCCCGGATATCACCGAAGCCGTCGACGGTCTTGGCGGTGCAGGCACCGTCATAGGTCGCGGCCTGCTGACCGATGAACCGGCTTCCGGCACTCTGCTCGGCCGTAAAAATGGTATCCGACAGACTCTCCACATTGAGGGCCGTGCTGGCCCCGCCGATGGTTTCAGCGGCCTTGGTACCGAAATAGGTGCCGGGCAGCTGATCCGAATCGTAGGTGGGGTTGATGTCGCTGAGCACCAGCATGAAGGGTTTCGCGCAGTGGTCGAAACCGCCGGCGCTGGTATCGTAAGGGTCGTTCCAGCTGGCTTTGGGAAGGGTCAGGCCCAGGCCGGCGGCGTTGTCATTGGCATCGCTGTAAGAAAAGGCACTGGTGGGTGCGCCCGCACCCGAGAAATAGCGCAGCGTCTCGTACATCATCTCGCCGATGGGATTGCCCCACATGCGGCACTCGCCTTCGTTGATGGGGCGGGTGGTGATCCAGCCGCAGTTGGAGTTGTAGTCATAGTTCCCGGCACCGTAGCGAAAATCCACGATCCTGAACTTGTCGATGGTCCGGATGATGCCATTGGTGGCGCTGAACTGGCCCGTGTTGGCAACGATCTCGTCGGTGATCGTGCCAACCCGTTTGCGCAGCACACCGCCGGAGGTGTTCTTGGTGTAGGAGCCCGACAGCAGGCCGAAATACATGCTGTTGCTCTCGCCGTGGCGCTGGAGCAGGCCGATTGGTTTGTAAACGCCGCTTGGGTATTGCTTGCAGTTGGCCTCCAAACCGACAGCCGTGTCAGCCACGCTGACGCGCACCACGTAATCGGTGATGGTGCTGGCGAGCCCGCCCAGCTCCCATCGCAGGTAATAATTATCTCCTCCGGAGGCTTCCTCATGGCGGAACTGAAATGGATGCGCGCCGGCGGTGAGTGCAATGGACCCACTGTGGGTGTTGCAGCTGCAGCTGCCGTGGCCACCGTACCAGCTGGCGACCACAATATCGTCTGCGGTGCCGAACAGGCCGTCCGGGCCGGGGAAGACCAGCTCCAGCGCATCGTCACCGTCCACCGAAAAATTGTAGGTCCCATCGACAGGAACATTCAAGGTTCCCTGGAAAATCGTCAGGTAATTGTCATCGGGCCCATATGGATTGCCGGATCCGTTGATGGTACTTGCGGGTCCTGTTCCATATAAAACGGTCGGATCACCCGCTAATGCGGTTTGCACTGCCAGCAACAACGCTTCGTATCCAGCGTGGTCGGCCGGATGGGAGGCATCTTTGCGGAAGGTCGTTCGGGTCATGCCGCTGATACCGGCTGTGGTGCTGGCCGGCACGATCTGCCAGGATGCGCCGGCGGCAGTTTCCAGCGAACTGTCGACCACCGGACGCTCTTTGGCCACCCACTCCCAGATCCGGTGGGTGTTGTTGGGCAGCACCCGCAGCAGCGGGGCATAGCTGGCATCGGAGGGGTCGGTAAGCGAACTCGAAGCAAACAGGTGACGGGTACCCACCGGTGGCAGGCTGAGGGGCGTATAGTCCCGGATATCGTAACCGTCGTTGGCGACGCTCATGTATTCCTTGCCCCAGGAGTGCGCATCCTGAGGGATATAGGCCCGCTCCAGCACCGTTTCGGTGGCGGTGTCCGTGGAACGCATGCCGCCGTAGAGCACTTTTCTCACGGCATCCATGCGGGACATGGTCAGGTAGTTGAGAAAATCGCCGCTCCAGTAGGCACCGGTGGGCGCCATTTTGCCGATCCCGTCGACCGTGCCGCTGGCGTTTACCGTCAACCCGCGGGGTTCGAAGCGTTCATCGATGGTGTCGTACTCGTAGTATTTAAAGGAGTCGAAGTAGCCGTAGTAATCGATGGCATCCGGTTTGTAAGTGATATCCAGGGTGCCGTCGCCGTCCAGGTCCGAGGCGTCGTTGTAGGCTTCGTAGTAGAGTTTATGGTTCCTGCCCATCACCAGCATGACCAGGGGAGGCACCGAGGCAGATAGAAAGGGCGGATACGCTTCGTAATCGACCGCTGCAGGCGGTGTAGCGTTGCCCACCGCAACCGTGCCGCTGAGCAGCAGACCGTTGACGAAACCAACCAGGGCAATCAAAAGGATGATTTTTTTTCTCATGGTAACACCTTTGCTTTTTCCAAGTTATCCGGGTGCCGGTACTGCTTCTTCAACCGCGGCTGGACCGAGTGATGACTACAGACCTCCGGGGATGCCGACCATTTTCCGGTAGCTGGCCAATAGATCTCTGGTGGTCTGCCGGTTGCTGAACCCGGCGGAATCGATATCATAGAAAACAGCGATGGCGCTGGGGCCCACGCCTTCCGCACCGGTGGCAAACTCGGCACCGCCGCCTTCCACGTGGACCTGGCGGTCCCTTCGGACATCCGTCTGGGCATCAATGCCGCCGGCATTGAAATCGATGTCCCGATCATCAACATATTCATCAAACTCCAAGATCTGCCGGTAGAAGTCTTCGGCCTTGTCGGCTTCGCTCGACAGATAGTCAATACCCGGGGCGTCGTTGCCACTGCCGGATTCGATCTTTTCGGACCGGCTGATGGCGTGGGAGATCAGTTTGGCGGTTCCGTAGACAGCGCCGTCGGCATTGAAAAAGGCCATTTTGGTGAATTGGTCATTGGCGGCAATATGGACCTCTACCGTGGATGTGTTGGTGGCGGTAATGCCAAGCAGCGTCACAACCACCAGGATGAGGATGGCGGCGACGACGACCGACCCTTCCTCGTTGCCGGCAATCGTTCGCAGGGTATGTGCGTGTGGTTTCATGGCGTTAGATTATCTCCGGAATGACGTGGACGATGGTTGAGGTTTTTTGACCTGAAAAGCCGGGCCGGTTGACGGTGATGGTAATGGTTTTGGTATTCACCACCGGAGTATCCGCAACAACGGTGTAACTCATTGTAACAGCACCCGTTTCACCAGGCTCATCGACGAAGCCGTTGTTGTTGTTGTCCACGCCGTCCGCAGTCTGAGGCGGGGTATGGGTGCCAACGGCAAGGTCGGTGGCATCGTAGGACAGGGCCATCAAGTCTTCAGCCTGGCTTTGGGCCACCGTGGTATTCTGGGTGATCACGCCGGCAGACAGGTTGCCCTTGGTCGAGGTGACCTGGAGGGTGGCCACTCCTAGAATACCGATGGACAATATGGCCATGGCGATCATCAGTTCGATCAGGGTGAATCCGCCGTTTTTATCGTTTGCGTATGAATCTGCCACTATCATCTGAGCCCCCTCTTATGTTGAACTATAACCCCAGGTTTCTACATTTGATGGTTGTCGTCACCATTCTTCGCCGGAAGCCGTCCGGCGCGGCGGAGAGGTCCAGCAGTATGTCTCCCTGCTGATTGGTGTAGATGTTGTTATCGGTATGGGCCCGCGCCATGGGCGACAATGCGCTGCCATCCCGGGCAACGAGGGTCACCTGGACCGAACTGATGTCCGCCGGATCGAACGCACCGGTCAGGACATTGGGAGGGTCAGCACCATCGAGATAAACGAAGTTCAGGGCGTCGACGTTGCGGGCGAGGTGGACGACGTTGGCCAGGACGGTTTCCCCGTCGGCGTTGGACCACCGCCGGAGGTTTCCACTGTCCAGATCGAACCTGATCCGTTCACCCTGATCGGTCGTATTCCCGTTGGCCCAATTCGTGTCGCTGCCGTCATCATCCATTCTAAATTCCAGAATGCTGCCGGTGGCGGTAACGATGTCGACGTCCGCATCGCCGCTGGGATTGGCGCCCGCCATACGCAGGTCCCGCTCCAGGCTCACCATGGCCGCCCGCAGGTTCTGGTTCATGTCCACGATACGCTCCTGGGTCATGCTGGTTCTGAGCTGATCCTGGTAGGAGGCATAAACCCCGGCCAGCACGATGCCGGAGATGGCCATGGAGATCATCAGTTCGATCAGGGAAAAGCCTTGCTCTGTCTTATGGTTCTGCATAAAAATCTCTCTTTGACGATGATTTATTCGACCTGCACGTTTCCACCGGCAGCCAAACGAACCGTGATCGTGTGACCGCGGCTGTTGGTCAGTTCAACGGGGCCTGCAAAATCCGGTATGGCCCGTGAGTTGAATGTGGTTGTTCCAGCACCGGCACCAAATGGAACGTTATCCAGGATTACCCCGTCCGGCAGGCCGCCGTTGACGACCGTTCGTTCGGTGCCGTCCTGGAGTCCGTTTCCGGCGATCCCCGCTCCGTCTCCATTATCGACGAAAGCGGTATAATCGCCGCTGGCATTGATCCGGACGACGACGAATGCACATTCCTTGGCGGCTTCCATCCTTGCCCGCTGAAGCACCGACACGATATCGCGGGCCGCGCTGTTGACCCGCCGGTTGGCAGCCCAGGCGATCAGATTGGGAATGGCAATGGCCGTAAGAATGGCCATAATGGCAAGGACGACGGCCAATTCAATAGTGGTGAATCCGGATCGTTTGTTCATTGTATCTCCCTGGTTGGCATGCCTTGGTGCAATACAAATTTTATACCACAATAGAACTTATCCGTATTTAGTTTAGCCAGAAAGCCGTGAACGATGCTAGAAAATACATTTTAAGGTATTGATATCAAATTATTTAATACCATTTCAAGGCGCAACGAAAAACAATGCCCAATATTTTTTCCGGGACGACGTGTATCGGTGCTGGCCGTCTTCACCCACCTCTGGACGACCAATTGCTCCAATAGGGGCCGGAACTCTAAAATTTTTTTAATGCAGACGGTTGCACATGCATATAATTTATTATTAAATTAAATGGTTAATTAATATTGGACGCGGCTCATTACGATGGCGGCACTATTAATTTTTTTTATACTTGCAGTGCCGCCTCAAGGATCTCAAAGAATGAATCTTCAGCATTGGTCAATTGAACGTCGACATCGACGGCCACCAAGGCCACCGGCCATTTATACCCATTTTCGATTTTTACAAAATCCTTAAACGTGGTGACCAAACAGTCGATATCCCTTTTTCCGGCGGACTTGCCTATGAGGTCCAGATCGTTGAATCCATATCGGTGGTGGTCTGCAAAGGAAACGGTATGCGCAAGGATGCACCCTGCCCGTTCCAATGAATTGAAAAACTGAGCGTTGTCCGCCAGCCCCGCAAAGGCAACCGCCTTTTTATCCTTCAATATGGACATATCCGTGGCATCGGTTACAAAGGTATCTTTCCCCGGATTGATTGCTCTGACAACAGGGACGTGCTTGGTGTAAAAAACCGGCAGCTGCCTCGGCAAGGAATCAGGGATTGAACGCATGTGGACCTGATCGCTACGGGTAAAAATGACCGCATGCGCCCGATGCAAGGCCGACACCGGTTCCCGCAGCAGCCCGCGTGGAAGCAGGTGCCCGTTGCCAAACGGCCTTCGGCCGTCGAGAAGCACCAGGTTAAGATCTCTTTTAAGCCGGAGATGCTGAAACGCGTCATCGAGCACGACCACATCCGGCTTAAACCGCTTCAGCGCCAGCAAACCGGTTTCGTATCGTCTTTTGCCCACGACCACGGGAATACCCTTTAGGATCCTGGCCATCAGGTAAGGTTCATCCCCGGCATCGTCAGGGCCTTGGAGAATCGTATGGCCATCGCTGACGACACCGCCCGCAGCTTCCATCCGCCCCCGGTATCCTCTGCTGATCACCACCACGCGGTATCCCAGATCCCGGATGATTTGGGCAACCAGAATGGTCATGGGCGTTTTACCCGTTCCGCCGGCAATGATATTGCCGATGGATACAACGCGGCATGGCAGGCTTGCGGATAGCAGCAGGCCGGTTTCATACAGGCGGGCGCGGATGCCCATCACCGCGCCATAAACCACCGAGAGGACCAGCAAAGCGGTTTCCATTGAAAAAAATGACGCAGGACCCTCTTCCCTGGCAACGGATTCAACCCAATTCCTGAGCCGCTCAATGGCGTTGGTTAAGCTGGTCATCGATTCCTTATATCGGGCATCGCTTCAATAACCGCGATCGTGCGCGCCACGGCGCCTCTGTTGATTGAAAACACGTTGAAGGCACACCGGCCAAGACAACGGCGCTTGGCTGGGTTTACCATCAGTTGACCGACCGTTTCAGCCAGTTGATCCGTGTTGTTAACCCGGATTGCACCGCCGGCCTTTTCAAGGGCTTGGCAAATCCAGCGGAAATCCTCGGTGTGGGGACCAAAAAGAATCGGTCTGGCGACGGAGGCGGGTTCCAACGGGTTGTGGCCACCCGCTTTCACCAGGCTGCCGCCAACGTAGGCCACATCAGCCAATGCGTAGAGGTTGCGCAGGATTCCGATCCGATCGATCACCACCACACCCGGCGGTCTGGGTTGCCTTTCCATCTGACCCATGGTCATGGCACCGATCCCTGCGCGGTTGAATAGCCTGCACACATCCATCGCCCTGCCCGGATCTCTCGGTGCAACGATCAGCACCGGGTCGATGCTGGATGCACGAATCATGCGGTAGGCATCCGACAGGATCTCCTCTTCCCCCTCATGGGTGCTGCCGGCCACCCACACGGAGGCGTCCGCCGGAAGGTTAAGCGTTTGCGCTAGCTGCTTAAGCGCGTCGCCCGCAATACTCACAGGCGCCTGATCGAACTTGATATTCCCGACCGTGACCAGTTTTTCCTCAGCAACACCAAGATCAAGAAAGCGCTGTCGATCGGAGTCCGTCTGCACACAGATGCGGCTGAATACCGCCAGCAGCGGCGCCATGAGAAAACCAATGCATTGATACCCCCGAAACGACCGGTCCGATAGCCGGGCGTTTACCAGGTGAACGGGTATCCTGCGTTGGTTCAGACGGAAGAGGAAGTTCGGCCAGATGTCTGTTTCCACGATCACCACCTGCCGCGGTCGAATGACATCCAAGGCCCGGTTGACGGAGAACATCGTATCAAAGGGAAAATGCCTCAGCGCAGCCACGTGCGGCGCAATCACACGGGTGGCCATCTCAAAACCGGTTTGGGTGGAGGCCGAAAAAACCAGTTTGGCAGCCCCAACTTTCTGCGCCAATGCTTTTACCAAGGGCTCGGCTGACAGCACCTCTCCCACGGACAGGGCGTGGATCCAGATCCGCTCCGGGACCTCCACGGACGTGCATCCGTCATCCAACCCGCCTAACGCCGGCATGAACAATCGTTTCCAAAAGGTTCCGCGATGCTTCTTCCGAAGGCCCACCAAAGGGATCCAGACCGGGAAGAACACCCCAAGCGCTGCGAGCATGAACAGGTTGTATAGGAAAAGCGACACAGGTCCTTGCAGTCGTTTCAAGAGGGTTCGGCTTGCGGGGCTTCGATCAATTCGCTTTAAGCATCAAAAACCCCGCAGCACAGAAAAAAACCAGGTTGGCCACCCATGCGGCAACCACGGGCGGCAGCATCTCGGCATACCCCAGAGAGAGGCAGAAGCTGTTAAAAATCCAGTAAAGGAAAGCAATTCCCAGTCCATAGGTAATACTCACCGGCATTCCCTGGCGCAGCTGCCCCCCCAGGGCGATGGCGCTGCCCAGCACACTGAGAAAAATGCAGACAAACGGCGCGGCAATTTTGCTGTGATAGTCGACCCGATAGCGAGTGGCGCCGTAGCCGTCATGCTCAACTTTCTCGATATAGCGCCCCAATTCGGCCAGCCCCATTTCATCGGAACGTTTTGCCGCCTGGGCCAGGTCCTCCGGATTCAGGTCGATGTCGACCGTCATGGTGTTGTGCAAACTGAGTTGCTGGCTGCCGGTATCGTTTTGGAACGCCTGCTCAACGGCAGCGTCGATTTGCCACCGGCCATCTACAAAAACGCCGGATACGGCGTCGATCCGCCTAATCAAGCGGAAGTTTTCGTCAAAGGTATGGATCGTAATGCCCCAAACGCGTTTCTTTTCAGGCGCATATTGTTTGATGTGGATGATTTGCCGGGCAGCCCGCATCCAGATATCATTGGTCTTGGATGCATAAATGTTTTTTTTACGGACCTCCTGGAGCCAGATCTGATTGGCATTGACCATAAAAACCGGAACGAGTATTTCGGTCACCAAAAACAACCCGCCACAAAAGAAAACACCAAGCACCAAGGTTGGTTTGAGCAGCCGCTCCTTGCCGATACCGCAGCTTTTAAGGGCAATCACCTCATTGTTTTTACTCATCAATCCCAAAGCCACCAGGATCGATAATAAAAAACCCAACGGAGCAATTTGGACAAAAATGAAGGGCAGCTTATACAGCAGATAGACGACACAACGGTTGGCGGAGACGCCGGCCTCAAGGAAATTATCGATTTTTTCGATGAAGTCGACGGCCACATAAATACTCATCACCGCCACCAGCACAATAAAAAAGCACGCCAGTATCTCCCTGGTAACGTAGCGGAAAAGGATCGTCATTTTTTCCCGACCCATTGCATGGATCTATGGAAAAGCAGCTCCAACCAAATGAATGTGATTGGTTGTTCTCTTGCCGAACGAACCAGGAGAAAAACACCAGCACCCCCGAGAATCGCGTTTGGCATCCACATGCCGATCACCGGCGGGTAGCTCCCATTTTCTCCGAACGTCGTGCCTATGGAAAGGAGAATGTAATACAGCAGAAAAAAAAACAGGCCCAGCCCGATTCCAAATGCTTTTTTGGAATTGCGGGCCTGAATACCCAATGGCAGGGCCAGCAGCCCCATGGCCAGACAAGCGGCAGGTATCGAAAATTTTTTATGATATTTTATCAGGGCGCCAAGATAGTGTTCTTTTTTGGCTTTGACCTTTTTCAAATAGGCCCTGAGTTTGGACAGGGTCATCTCATCCGGGGTTTTCCTTGGCATGCCGTCAGTCGAAACAACCTCCCTGAGGTCCAACCGGATGTCGTAGGTTTCAAAACTAATCGTGTGAGAAGATCGCGCCTTCAGATCCATCTGGTTGATGGTTCCATCAAAAAGCCTCAGATGATAGACCATTTCCTTGGGTTCGCCGAAAAGCCTGCCGCTTCGGGCGACGACCGTATTGTCGACCCCGGAAGTTCGACTGTCTTCAATCAGCACATTTTTCAATTCACCATTCTGTGGGTCTATTTTATTGACGTAAAGCATGATATTTTTAAAATTGTCGTTAAATGTCCGCTCCTTCAAACTGACGTTCAGATTGGCGGTGGCCACATCGAAAAGCAAGGTCTTGAAGCGTTCGGCGCCCAAGGGCACGCCAAAAATGGTCATATACCCGGTAAGCAGGGTTCCCAACAGGCTGAACATCAGCACCGGCGTCAGCAGGCAATAGATACTCACACCGCCGGCTTTGAGCGCCATAATTTCATTATCGCTGGACATTCTCAATAGCGCCATCAGGACCGCCATCATAATGGACATGGGAATGATATACTGCAGGAAATAGGGCATGCTGTAAACCAGCAACAAACATACCGGCCCGACACCGACCTTATGATTGACAATCATGTCAGTGATATCAAGAATCTGTTTCATCAAAAAAATAAACGAGAAAAATGCCAGGTTGATGAAAAAGGGCGGCAGCATTTCCAGAAACAGGTGTCTGAACAGGATTGAAAATGGGTTGATCAATTTTTTTATCTGATTGTAAGTGTGAGTTATCCAGGATAATCAGCCGACCATGGCCTATCCCGGCCTGATGGGGGCCATCTCCAAAAGGCCCCTGGCAGTTGAAGGTTTGCCGCTTGTGGCGCTCCCCGTTGGTATGCCGGGCATCAGCGCCTGCCGAAAATAGAGCCCAAGACACCCCGAATGATCTGCCGGCCGATACTGCTGCCTATGGAGCGTGCGGCACTTTTAAACATGGCTTCTCCGGCCGTCTGGCGCTGGCGTCCGCCGGTGGTCCGGCCCCGCTGCGCCTGAGCCTGCATTTTCTCCGATTCCAGGTCTTTGAGACGCTGTGCATCGGCGGCCTGGGCAATCTCGGCCCGCTGCTTGAGCATCTCGTAGGCCGACTGCCGGTCCATGGAGGCGTCATAACGGCCACGCATGGGGGAGCGCTGCATGATTGCCGTCCGTTCGTCATCCGCCAGCGGTCCGATGCGTCCTTCCGGCGGCGCAATCAGGGTTTGCTGCACCGGCTGGGGCCTGCCGTCTTCACCCATCACCGACACCAGGGCTTCACCGATGCCCAGGGTGGTGACCCTGTCGGCCGTATGGAACTGCGGATTGGGCACAAAGGATGCGGCCACGGCCCGAATGCTTTTTTGATCCTTGGGTGTAAATGCCCGCAGGGCGTGCTGAACTTTTAGACCCAGTTGGCCCAGCACATTATCCGGAAGATCCATGGGATTCTGGGTGACGAAATAGACGCCGACGCCTTTGGAGCGGATCAAACGGACCACCTGTTCGATTTTGTCCAGCAGCGGCTTTGGCGCCCCGGAAAAAAGCAGATGGGCCTCGTCAAAAAACAGCACCAGTTTCGGCACCGGCGGATCCCCCGCTTCGGGCAGCTGCTCAAAGAGCTCGGCCAGCAGCCAAAGCAAAAAAGCCGAGTAAAGACGCGGTGCGCTGTGGATCAGCCGGCTGGCATCCAAAAGGCTCACGACCCCGCGGCCGGAAAAGTCGGTAATCATCAAATCGGCCAGCTGCAGGGACGGTTCGCCGAAAAAGCGCTCGGCCCCCTGCGCTTCCAGCACCAGCAGCTGCCGCTGGATGGCGCCGAGGCTGGCGCCGCTGATGTTGCCGTATTCTGATCTCAGAATGTTGGCGTTTTCCCCCATCCATGCCAGCAGGGCCCGCAGATCTTTCAGATCCAGCAGCAGCAGTCCCTGATCGTCGGCCAGATCGAAGCCGGCATAGAGCACGCCGGTCTGGGTGTCGTTGAGTTCCAGCAGGTTGGCCAGAAGCAGGGGGCCCATTTCCGAAATGGTGGTCCGCACCGGGTGCCCGGTTTTGCCGTCCAGGTCCCAGAAGAGGGTGGGACAGGGCTGCTGACGGTAACCGGGCAAGGGGATTTTTGCCAGCCGTTCGTCAATTTTGGAATGCGGCGATCCTGCTGCGGCAATGCCGGACAGGTCTCCCTTTACATCCACGGCGAACACCGGCGTGCCCATGCGGGAGAAGCCCTCGGCCAAGGTTTCCAGGGTGACCGTCTTGCCGGTGCCGGTGGCGCCGGCCACCAGGCCGTGCCGGTTGCCCATGCGGCCGGATTGGGCGATCAAGGCGCCACGGGCACCGCCGATCGTCAACATGGCAGATGTCATCATGCTCTCCAATTGGAATGTGCGGTTTTCGTTGTCCAACGTGGTGCGTTCGGTGCTGATGGCCAAAAGATAGAAACTGTCCCATCTGGTTCGATTCTAAAGCATCCCGGCCCAAAAGAAAATGGAAAAAATGTCCGTTTAAAAGCCATTTGGCAAGCAGGCCGGGTTGTGTTAGGTTCCCATCAACGAAAATGGCCACCCTATTAACGCCCCCCGGGCTGCCGCTAGGAGCAGACACCATGGAAGACGACCAACCGCCGACCACGACGCAAGCCACCGATTCGACCGGCGGGCCAAGTGTCGTCGTCCGCCCGATGACCATCGACGACATTCCCGCCATCTACCATTTGGGAGAGGCGCTCTTTACGGCACGCATCGCCCCCAATGCCCACCGGACCTGGGACGAATATGAGGTGGTGGGGTTTTTCCAGACCGACTGCGAATTCTGCTTCGTGGCTGAGGATGAAAGCAAAACGGTGATCGGTTTTGCTCTAGGCACGGTCATCGAGAAGCACCATTCATGGACCTACGGCTATCTGATCTGGCTGGGGGTTCGCCCCGATTACCAGAAAACCGGCATCGCCCAGCGGTTGTTCCGCCAGCTCAAGCCCGCGATGATCGATGCCGGCGCCCGCATCATCATGGTGGACACCGATGCCGAGAATGCCGCCTCGCTGCGCTTTTTCCGTAAAATGGGATTCAACAACTCCCGCCAACATGTGTACCTGACCATGAACGTGGACGACGACCGCCGCCGTCTGGAAGGTCGGCGCAAGGACCGGATCATCCGCTATACGGTCGACGACCATGAAGGCGACCGAGGTGACCATGGATAGGCAGAAACTCGCAACCAACGCGCGGCGCCTTCAGCAGTTGCTGCGGAAAATGGTGAACATCTACAGCCCTCCTGGCAAAGAAAAGGACCTGGTGGATTTCCTCTACAACTACCTCAAGCGCCACGGCCTTCCCGTGGTGCGCCAGACCGTGGACGAGGACCGGCACAACCTGATCGTGGAACCCGACGACGTAGAGGCGGAGCTGGTGCTGGTGGGGCACCTGGACACGGTGGAGGCCTACGACCTGGAGTCCTATGAATTCAGCCTCGAAGGGGATACGGCCGCCGGGCTGGGCACGGCAGACATGAAAGGCGGTTGTGCGGCCATGCTGGAAGCCTTTCTCACCCTGTGGGAAAACGGCCACACCAACCGGCCCGTTGCCCTGGCCCTGGTCGTGGGAGAGGAGGACTACGGCGACGGCGCACAGCGGCTGGTCAGAGAGTATGACTTCTCCGCGGCCATCGTGGGCGAACCCACCGACCTGCGTCCCTGTCTGAGCCACTACGGCTATCTGGAAATCCAGCTGACCACCCAGGGCCGGCGGGTCCATGCCAGCCTGGCCCCCCAAGCCAATAACGCCGCCACCGCCATGCTGCGGTTGCTGCTGGAATATATCCAGCACTTCGACCGTGAGCTTGCGGACGGGGTTTACAACCTGCGGGATTTGACCAGCGCCCGGTCCGGTTTTGCGGTGCCCGACAGCTGCGAGGCCTGGATCGACCTCCATCTTCCTGCATTGACCCATATGGGGCAGCTCACCTTTCAGCTGGAAGAACTGCACGCCAACTACCTGAAGGCCAATGCCCATGTCGACGCCGCCATTCACTTCAACACCATTCATGCCGGCTACGAACTGCCCCAAAAGGGACCGCTGGTGGAGCTCCTGAAAACGGTCTACGACCGGCACCATCTATCCTTTTCCCCCACCAGCTTTCCCAGCCACAGCGACGCCAACACCCTGTGGGCGGCCGGGATCAAGCCCATTCTGCTGGGCCCGGGACAGCTCGAAAAAGCCCACATCGCCGAAGAATCCGTATCCCTGACCCAGGTGACGCTGGCCTCCCAGATTTACATGGACCTGATTCTGGATTACGCCAAGGAAGAATAAAAGCGGTTTTACCGGCTGGAGAGGTATTGAAGGACCGCCTCGGCGGCGCGCTCGCCGTCCACGGCGCAGGAGACGATGCCGCCGGCATAGCCGGCCCCCTCACCGCAGGGAAAGAGCCCCTGGACCGATACATGCTGCATGGTCTGTGGTTCTCTGGGGATCCTCACCGGTGAGGACGTCCGGGATTCAACCCCCACCACCACCGCCTCGTTGGTGAGGAATCCCTTCAGCTTGCCATCAAAGGCCTTAACGGCCGCCTGCAGGCGCCGGCGGATGGGATCGGGCAGCCACTGGTGCAGGGGTGAAGCCAGCACGCCCGGTGGATAGGAGCAAGCCGGCAGATTGGCGGACGAGCGATTGTCCACGAAGTCGGCCAGTCGCTGGGCCGGAGCCACCACCCCGCCGCCACCGTTGTGAAAGGCCGCCTGTTCCAGGGCCTGTTGGTAGTTTAAGCCGGCCAAAGGGTTCGTTGATTCCAGCCCGGGAATGTCCACCAGCCGGATTTCCACCACGATGCCGGCATTGGCATAGGGGGAATTCCGTTTGGAGAAGGACATGCCGTTGACCACCAAGGCGTCGCCCTGGGTGGACGCCGGCACGATGAAGCCTCCCGGGCACATGCAGAAACTGTAGACGCCACGGCCATCCACCTGCCGGACAAGGTTGTAGGCGGCTGCCGGCAGAAATTTTCCCCGGGGCTGACCGTGGTATTGGATCCGGTCGATTAACTGCTGGGGATGCTCCACCCGCACCCCCATGGCAAAGGGTTTGGCTTCCAGTGCAATATTCTGGCCCATGAGCATCTCGTAAACATCCCGGGCACTGTGGCCGGTGGCCAGAACCACCGCGCGACCCTCGATGCAATGCCCATCCGTCAGGAACACGCCTGTCGCCCGACCGCCGGCAATCGACAACCCGACGACCTTTTGCTGGAAATGGATTTCACCGCCGTGGGTTTCGATGGTGGCCCGCAAGGCAGAGACAATCTCCGGAAGACGATTGGAGCCGATGTGGGCATGGGCATCGGTGAGAATGCGTTCATCGGCGCCGTGCTGGTGCAGACAATGGAGCACCCGCCGGTGATCCCCCCTTTTTTTGGATCGGGTATAGAGCTTGCCGTCGGAGAACGTGCCCGCGCCCCCCTCGCCAAAGGCATAGTTGGATTCGTCGTCCAGTATGCCCCGTCGATTCAAGGCCGCCACATCCCGGCGGCGGGCCTTGACGCTTTTTCCGCGCTCGATCACCACGGGCCGCATTCCCAGTTCTATCAACCGCAGCGCCGCAAACAGGCCCGCCGGTCCGGCGCCCACGACCACCACCGGCGCTGCGGATCGCACATCGCGGTAGCGAAAGTCCGGCCGTTCCGGTAGCGGGTCTTCACGGTCGCCATAGACACGGATGCCTAAATTGACCCGGATCTGCCGTTTGCGGGCATCAATGGAACGGCTGGTGATCACCATCCGGTGGGCGGGGATGGGGCGGCCCATTTTCCGGGCGAGAACCCGCCTGATCGCTTCCGGGCTGGCCGCCTCCCGGGGAGAAAGGACGATAGCAACGTTCTCCGGCATGGGGGGTCAGGTCCGTTTACTGCGACGATTGTGCTCGTAGCGCATCTGAAGCATTTCCACCATCAGGGCAAATCCCATGGGCAGATAGATGTAGGCCTTGGGGACGTGCTGATGCATGCCCTCCATGAAGATGGTTACCCCGATGGTAATCAGGAAGGAGAGCGCCAGAATCTTGAGGGCCGGATGGCGCAGGATGAACTCGCCGATGGGGCGGGCGAAAAAGAGAATGCCAACAAAGGAAAGCACCACCGCCGATACGATGATCCACAGCTGCTGGGTGAGGCCCACGGCTGTAATCACCGAATCGATGGAAAAGACGACGTCCAACAGCACGATCTGGGCAATAATGGCCCCAAAGGAACCGGTGGCCTGGTTGTCCGGCCCATGTCCAGTCTCTTTGAATTCTACTGTATGGTGAATCTCTTGGACGGCTTTGTAGAGCAGAAACAGTCCTCCCGCCAGCAGGATCAGGTCCCGTACCGAGAAATTGGCCACAATCGGCCGGGTCAAGCTGGCCAGGGCCACAACCACGGCCAACATGACGATGCGGGCCAGCATGGCCATGCTCAACCCCACCATGCGGGCCTTCTGCCGCTGGTGTTCGGGCAACCGTCCCACAAAGATCGCGATCACAAGAACATTGTCGACCCCCAGCACGATTTCCAGCCCAATCAGCAGGGCCAGCACCCCCAATGCATCGGCCATCGATCACCTCCTCAACCATCCTGCAACGAATAGCATCCGCAGTGGTAGAACGTCTAACGGGCTTCCAGTATTTCAAGCACTTCGGCACACTTGTGGGCAGCGCGGCTCACAATCGCCTCGGCTTCTTGGGTGATGCGTGTTTTGAAGGCATCGTCCATGATGTCGGTCATGTTGATCATCACATTCTGATGGGCGCCCCAGATCCCCGTCTCCAGGGCCTTGGCCCCCACGGCCACGTCGGACCGGGATGCCGGATTGCCGTACCGAGCCACCTCGCAGAGGGCATCCCAGGCGCCGTCACCCAGTTTCATGGTTGTCAGGGGGATGTCAATGGCTTTTTTCAGGCCTGCCTGCATGCGTTCGGCCCGCTCCGCCCGTTCGGCATCGGTACCCCGGGGCAGGCGAAGCGCCTCCATGAAGTCGTTAAACGCCGTCGTGTCGGCATCGATCATGGGAATCAGTTGGGTCACCGCAGCGTGCAGGGGCGGGATGTTATTTCTCATCTGGGCGTCCACCGACTCGAACTTTCGAACCCCGTAGGTAAGCTTGCCCACCATGGCCCCCAGTCCGGCGCCCATGGCCGCCAGGGCGGCCGACACCGATCCGCCGCCCGGTGCCGACGAACGCGAGGCCACTTCTTGGATGAAGTCTCGCAGACTCATGCCGGCAAGCGGTTCGTCTCTCTCTTCGGCCACGCGGTATTCGATGATCTTCTCTTTAGGATCGAATGGGGCCACACTGTTCAGCCCCAGACGATCCACCGCCAGCCGGACTTTCTGGACCTCGTCGATGAGGAACAGATTTTCTTTGCGCATATAGTAGTCGGCAGCCATGAGAATCGACGCCAGGGGGACCAGGCCGACGATTTCTGAACCGGCGACGCCGACATTCAGGGCGGCAGCTTCTTTTTTGACCTCCTCAAACAGCACATGCATGGGCGTCACCTGATAATCGGTCAGGTTGACCGTTACCTGAGCCATGTTGTACTCGTCCACGAACCAGCCCATGCCCTTGACCTCTTTCAGGCGGCCGGGGGCTTCCGGCCCACGACCGGCCTCGCGCAGGTTCAGGGCGATGCGGTGGGCCTGGTTGCGGGTGCCCAGAATGTTGACGTTATAGGCAATCAGAAAAGAGCGGGCACCGGTAGCCGTAGCCCCCCACTGGGGCACAAACTCGGCCGGTCCGAAATCGGGCTCCCATCTGGGATCTTTCAGTCGCCGGGCCAAACCTTCATATTCCCCTTGCCGGACCTGGGGTAAGTGTCGCCGGTAATCGTCGACCGCTGCCGCCTCGTAAAGAAAAAAGGGCACGCCCAATGCTTCTGCTGCCAGCCGGCCAAAGGTTTTCGCGATCTCCACGCACTCCTCCATGCTGACGTTGGCCACGGGTATGAACGGGCAGACATCCATGGCACCCATGCGGGGATGCTCCCCCTTGTGCGTGCGCATGTCGATCCTTTGCCTGGCCACCCGAGCGCTGTTCAAGGCCCCCTGAACCACTGCGTCCGGCTCGCCCACAAAGGTGTAAACGGTTCGGTTGGTGGATTTTCCCGGATCCACATCCAGCAGGGTGCAGCCTGGAGTCTCTTTGATGGCCTGGGCGATGGCCTGGACGGTTTCAGAGCAGTTGCCTTCGGAAAAATTGGGCACACATTCAACGATTTTTCTCATGATACACTCACTTTGGGTTTATAAAAAGAGACACCGCTCCTCAGGCCTAACCGGATGCTCAGGGCAATGGGCTGGCGCTACGGTTCGTCAGGCCACCCCAGCCCGGTTGAAATGGTTCTGGCGGGTCTGGCCAGGCAGAGGCTCAGGTGCTCACGAACGCCGGAGGCGTCGATTATAAAATCGGGGACGGCAACGTTGATGGCCGCCACAACATAGCCGGTGTAATTTCTCGCCGGCGTGGCCATGGCCGTGAAGAAGTCGGATTTGCTCACGCTGATCCCCGTTCTCCGGGCTTCATTCACTACCACCAACAGCTGCGGCAGTGAATTGATGCCGCCGCCGGCGCAGCCGTCCAGGGGTACACCGGAATAGAGCTTACCCAGGGTTTTGTCGCTGAGGCCGCCAAGCAGCGCCCGGCCGATGGCCACGGTATGGCAGGGAAAGCGGGTTCCCTCCGGAACGTTGACCATCATGGTCTGGGGTGATGCCGCCCGGTAAATGGTGATGGCTTCGATTCCTTCCCGGATGGCCAGATGACAGGAAGCGCAGGTTTCGTCGCGCAGATCGTCCAGGTGGATGGCCGCCGTGTTCAGGATATCTCTCGAAGCCAGACAGCAAAAGCTACGCGACAGCACCATGGGGCCGAGCTCGTATGCGTTGTGGCCGACCTTTCTGAGATGGTGCATGTCCATCAGCGTCACGACGGTGCGACAGATGGCCGATGGGCTGACCTTGAGCCGGTCGGCCAATTCAGCGTTGGTCAGGGAGATCCTACCCATGAGCCCCATCGTGCTTTTGAAAACCCGATCTAGGCGGCGGAAAGGGAAATGATGCCCAGAATCCCGCCGGTCATGGCAATCGAGAACTCAGCCCATGAAAAATCGCTAACCCGCATGCTGGGCGCATAAACGAACATGAAGGGCACCAGCGGGATGCCCATATCGTTGAGGGCCGGCGTGGCGATGGAGGCCAGATGATGTAACCAGGACCGCCCGAACGAGCAGGCCCGCTCTTTTCATCTAGCACCTCCCTTGTAAAATTTTTTATATAAATTTTACCTGCAAACCAATACGAAGCCGGTTGGTCCCTTTTAGGCACCACGATTGCCTGTTTTTGTCAACACTGTTTTACGAATGATCTTGGATGACAACGGTCTTCGACCAGCTGGATCAATCAGTAGGGAATGATATAGACGGCCCCCATTGCATGAATGGGCCTGCCCGCTAGCGTGCCTTCCTGACACCATTTGATAGTGACCAACCCCATAGAGCGCAATTGACAACCGGCCTCTGCAGGCATGTGCTGATAATTTTCCAGAGGAGCGCGAACGATGAAAGTGGTTCCCGGCATCAACGGTCGGCGGCTGAAAAAACTGATTCCCTGCTCGCTGAAATTGAGCAGGTCGGCCTCAATCTGCCTGGATTGACTATGGGTGTAGAGCAGGGTGATGCGGCCGGCACGCTGGTGCCGTGCATAGTTCCGTTTTTCCTGTAGGGGTGCCATTTTTCTTTCCTTTCCGGCAGGAGTTGATCAACCTGCCTGAGAAAGAGGGGAATCGATGTCCAAGTGCGTTCAGCTGTTCGGTGCCAGGCCTGCCAGCGGGCCACCGTCAAACCATACCATACCAACACATGCGGATGCTTGATTCCGGTGGATTGAATCAAACCGGCCGTTCAGGCTCAAACCATGGCGGTTGCTTCCATCCCAGAAGGCCAAAGCCTCCTTTCATACCGATAGCCGCATGGCCATTAGCGCAGACCGGACGATTGTCAAAGTTGCCGTTTGCGTGGGCGATGGAACCGTTGGAGAGGGTAGAAAGTGGTCAGCGACCGGAAGATAGTGGCGTCGACTGAATGCGGCAAGTGATTTTCGGAGACATCATTTAAGGCATGTACATCTAAGGCAATGCTACATCGCCGTTGGCAGATGGGTCAAGTCTTTTCCAAGCAGCCTTGAATTGCGGCTTGTAAATTGAGACGCTTTTCGGTATAGGCCTATCGTGCGTGAACAATCATGGTGGTAAAAAAAAGGATTGCTCAGCGCTGCCTGGTTGTCGTCGCACCGAATAGCGGCTTGGGCCGTTTTACCATTGTCCTGCAAACATTCTGTTTCTGAACTCAGACCACGTGTCTTTTTTTTTCCAATAGGCCGAGGACCGCAACCCAAACCAGCGACGCCGCCCTGTGTCAGCGGCCGGTCGGAAATGTGATCTCTCTGAATCATGGCTAAAACCATCTCGATCGCCGAAATTCGGCAGCAGAAAAAACCAGCTGAACCTGAAGGCCACGCTCCGAAAGATGGCGGCCCTCTCTCGTCTCCGTTTTCTTATATTATCTTGCTGGATGAAAACGATGCTGCCTCTGCACCCCCCCCGGCCAAGGTCCAGGTTGGATCGAGCCATTACCCTACTAAAAAATGAGGTGCGCCCCCAGGTAGAATGATTTCACGTGCTGCAGCAGGCTTCAACCGCATCCACTGCCTTTGGAATGGGCGGGCCCAAGATCGTTGCCCCGGTCGCGGTTACCAACACATCGTCTTCAATACGCACACCGCCAAAATCAAGATAGGCTTCCACCTTGCGGTAATCGATCTGATCGGGAAAACGGTTCTCGGCCTGCCATTGTCGAACCAACTGGGGAATGAAGTAGATGCCCGGTTCCACGGTAACCACAAAGCCCGGCGCCAGGGGTTTTGCCAGCCGAAGACGATTGACGCCAAACCGGCTGTCCCGCTGGATATCATCCGTATACCCCACCTCATCTTCCCCGAGACACGCCATATCGTGCACATCCAAGCCCAGCATGTGCCCTAACCCATGGGGAAAGAAGAGGGCATAGGCGGCGGTTTCAACGGAGCGGTCCACTTCGCCGCGCATCAACCCGAGGTCTTTGAGGTCCGATGAAAGCCGGCGGGCAGCCGCCAGGTGAACATCCCTAAACGGGACGCCGGGCTTCATGGCGGCCAGCGCCTCCGCCTGCATACCCAGCACGACTTGATAAATATCCTTTTGCCGGCTGGTGAATCGACCGCCCACCGGAATGGTGCGGGTCGTATCGCTGGCGTAACCCATCGGCGATTCCGCACCGCAGTCGCAGATGGCCAGATCGCCGGCCTTCATCAGATTGTCGTGACAATGGTTATGCAGCGTCTGTCCATGGATGGAAAAAATGGTGGTGAAGGGCGGCCTTCTGCCCGATTGCCCGTAAGCCAGACCTTCGATTGCCCCCACCACTTCGCGCTCATAGCGCCCCGGAGCGGCCATTTGCATGGCAGTGGTCTGCATGGCGCAATTGACCGTCAGCGCCGCTTCGATTTCAACCCGCTCCTCATCGCTTTTCACCGAACGCAGGCGGACGACCGAACGGATAAGCGGTTTGGACGCCCTGGCGGCAACGGCACCCCTTTCCAAATCGCAAAGGTCGGCTAGCTGCACGGTCTGCTCCATGCGATAGGGCGGCAGAAAATGAACCGGCCGTAGCTTTTTTATCGCGTCGCCAATTATCTCGGGCAATGTTCCCAAGGGCGCTGATCGGTGGACACCGATGCACCTGCAGCGCTCGGACAAAGAGGGCTGCGGACCGGTCCAGATCACCTCCTCCAGCGACCGGTCGTCGCCGAAAACGGTTGCCGTATCGGCGTCCACATCGATGACAGCGGCCAGATTCGGCAGGTCAATTCCCCAGAAATACAAAAAAGAGCTGTCCTGGCGGAAAAAATAGCAGTTGTCGGGTGCATTGATGGGGCTATCCAGATTGCCCGGAAACAGGATCAGCCCGGAGTCGACATCTGTTTTGAGGCGTTGTCGCCTGGCGGTGTAAACATCGGCGGAGAACATGGATGCAACCTCCTAGTTAATTTTGAAAACCATTGCCTGCTTCAGGCGGGAAAGCGCTTTTTAACGGCGCACCCAATGCGACCGGCACCAATGCAAACGGTCTGCAGGGGTTTCACCAATCCGGTTTTGTATTGAGCAAGGGTGACAACTATGTCAATAGATATCTTAGGTCTTCAGACCGCATGACCATTTTGCCTTGGGTCGGCCGACCCCGGTGCTGGCGGTGGATTCTCTCCGGGTCGACATCCTTCTTTCGGTTTAATGGGCTTGCCATATGTTTCTTGACATGACCATTAAGTGTGATATGAGTTTCAGCGCAGTTTCACTCCAATTTTAATTTTTTTTTCAATCGCCCTGACCGCCCACTGTCGTTTCCAAACCATAAGAGGCAGGATCAACCCAAAATCTACAACCCAGGAGGAGGAGTCAATGAGGTATCGAAGCGGATTTACAGCGGTATGTGTTGCGTTGACGCTGCTTTTCGCAGCTGCCAACGCCTATGCAACAACCTGTGTCTACTGCTCTGAAGGCAGCCCCGAAGGCTTCACGCCCGCCCTGTACACGTCCGGCACCACCTTCGACGCGTCTTCACGAGCCATTTTCGACCGGCTGGTTCTGTTCGAACGGGGCACCACCACAATCATCCCCGGCCTGGCGGAAAAATGGGAGGTCTCCCAAGATGGCAAAACCTATACCTTCCATCTGCGCAAAGGCGTAAAATTCCACACCAAGAAAAATTTTACCCCCTCCCGTGATTTCAACGCCGATGACGTCTTGTGGTCATTCTACCGCCAGTTGGATCCTAACCATCCCTATCACAAGGTTTCCGGCGGCAGCTACGAGTACTTCACCGGTATGAGCATGGACAAGCTGGTCGAGCGCATCGAAAAGAAGGATGACTATACCGTCGTCTTTCACCTGACCCGCCCCGAAGCGCCCTTCATCGCCAATATGGGGATGGATTTTGCCTCCATCCACAGCGCCGAGTATGCCGAAAAGATGCTGGCCGCGGGCACGCCCGACCTCAATGACCAGGATCCGGTGGGTACGGGTCCCTTCGTTCTGGTCCAGTATCAGAAAGACTCCACCATCCGCTACATCGCCCATCCGGATTACTGGGGCGGGAAAGCCGCCATCGACAAACTGGTCTTCTCCATCACCCCGGATGCATCGGTGCGCTATGCCAAGCTTAAGGCCGGTGAATGCCACGTCATGCCCTACCCCAACCCGGCCGACCTGGCCCAGATGGCCAAGGACAAAGACATCAAATTACTGGAAAAAGAAGGTCTCAACGTAGGCTACCTGGGATTTAACACGGAAAAGAAACCCTTTGACAACGTGAACGTCCGAAGGGCGCTGAGCATGGCCATCAACAAGCAGGCCATCATCGATGCCGTTTTTCAGGGCGCCGGCAAGATCGCCAAAAACCCCATCCCCCCCACCATCTGGTCCTATAACGATGCGGTGAAAGACTACGCCTACGATCCGGCTGCGGCCAAGAAGATGTTGGCCGACGCAGGCTTTCCCAATGGTTTCGAAACCGACATCTGGGCTATGCCGGTGCAACGGCCTTACAACCCCAATGCCCGGCGCATGGCGGAAGTCATCCAGGCGGACTGGGCCAAGGTGGGGGTCAAGGCCCAAATCGTCACCTACGAATGGGGCGAATACCTCAAACGCTCCAAAGAGGGTGAACACCAGACCGTTCTGCTGGGCTGGACCGGTGACAATGGCGACCCGGACAACTTCCTGTCGGTCCTGCTCGGCTGCGACGCCGTGGGTTCGGCCAACCGGGCCCGCTGGTGCTACAAGCCCTTCGAGGATCTGATCCAGAAAGCCAAGGTCACCGCTGATGTGGCCGAACGCACCCGGCTTTATAAAGAGGCTCAAGTTATTTTCAAAGATCAGGCGCCATGGGTCACCATCGCCCATTCCGTGGTCTTCGTACCGGTGAGAAATGAGGTCAAGGACTTCAAAATAGATCCGTTCGGCGGATTTGTATTCTATGGCGTGGACATCCAGTAAATTGATCCCATACCCTGCGCACGGGGAAAAATCCCTTTTCCCCGTGCGCATCCATCTTTTGCGGTTACCGTTTACTCCATGATCCATTTTCTAACCCGACGTTTGGCGATGGTGATACCCGCCTTTATCGGAGTGACCCTGCTCACCTTCTCCCTGATCCATCTGATCCCCGGCGACCCGGTGATGCTCATGGCCGGTGAACGAGGCATCGATCCCCAGCGCCATGCCAGGCTCAAAGCGCAGTTGGGTCTGGACAAGCCCCTTCCCGTCCAATACGCCAACTACGTCAAGGGAATTCTACACGGCGACCTGGGGAAATCCATCGTCACCAAAAAGCCGGTGTTCGTTGAGTTCATGGTCCTGTTTCCCGCCACCGTCGAACTCTCCCTGTTCGCCATGTTTTTTGCAGTGGTTGTGGGGCTGCCTGCCGGGGTCATCGCCGGGGTAAAGCGGGGATCGGTTTTCGACCACACCGTGATGGGAGTATCCCTTACCGGATACTCGATGCCCATTTTCTGGTGGGGGCTGCTGCTGATCCTGCTCTTTTCGGTTGCCTTGGGCTGGACACCGGTATCCGGGCGCATCTCCGCCCTCTATTGGATCGACGCGGACACCGGCTTCATGCTGATCGACTCCCTGCGGTCCGATGAAAAAGGGGCCTTCATTTCCGCCCTGCGCCACCTGATCCTGCCGGCCCTCGTCCTGGGGACCATTCCGCTGGCTGTCATCGCACGCATGACCCGATCCTCCATGCTCGAGGTGCTTCAGGAAGACTATGTCAGAACAGCCCGGGCCAAAGGCCTGGCCCCGTGGCGCGTCATCCTTATCCACGCCCTGCGCAACGCCCTGATCCCGGTAATCACCGTCATCGGCCTTCAGACCGGCGTGCTGCTTGCCGGCGCCATCTTGACGGAAACCATCTTTGCCTGGCCCGGTGTGGGCAAATGGATCGTGGAATCCATCCGCCGGCGGGACTATCCGTCTGTTCAAGGAGGGATTCTGCTGATCTCCTCACTGATCATCCTGGTCAATATGCTTGTCGACATGATGTACGGCGTCATCAATCCGCGCATCCGGCACAACCGCTGAGGATAACCCATGTCCAGCACTGCCCTCACCGCAGAATCCGCCCAGGCGCCACCGCACCCCATCAAAGAGTTCTGGGCGTATTTCCAAGAGAACAAGGGAGCAGTGCTCGGCCTCTATTTCATCCTCTTCATCTCTCTGGTGGCCATTTTTGCGGATGTCATTGCTCCCCACAATCCATTTGAACAGTATCGCGATGCGATCCTGACCCCGCCGGCATGGCAGGATGGCGGCGTCTGGACATATCCGCTGGGCACCGATGATGTTGGGCGGGACATGCTTACCCGGTTGATCCACGGAGCCCGCCTGAGCCTCTTCGTCGGCGTGCTGGTGGTCACCCTCTCGCTGGCGGCCGGGATTCTGCTGGGCATCACCTCGGGCTATATCGGCGGATATTTCGAAACCATGGTCATGCGGCTGATGGACATCATGCTGGCCCTGCCCAGTTTGCTGCTTGCCATGGCCATCGTCACCATCCTGGGACCCAGCCTGCAAAACGCCATCCTGGCCATTGCCATCGTGGTGTTGCCCCACTATGTAAGGCTCACACGGGCATCGGTGCTCACCGAGAAATCCAAGGACTACGTCACCGCTTCCCGGGTTTGCGGTGCCGGCGCCTTCCGCTTGATGTTCCTGGTCATTCTGCCCAACTGCATGGCACCACTGATCGTACAAGCCACCCTCGGTTTTTCCACTGCGATTCTCGATGCGGCGGCATTGGGTTTTCTGGGCATGGGCGCCCAGCCGCCCATACCGGAATGGGGGGCCATGCTGGCCAACGCACTGCAGTTCGTCCAGCGGGCATGGTGGGTCGTCACCTTTCCAGGCCTGGCAATCCTGTTCACCGTATTGGCTTTTAACCTGGCCGGCGACGGCCTTAGAGACGCCCTGGATCCCAAGTTGAAACGCTAATGGCACTTCTGGAAATAGAACACCTTTCGGTTGACTTCTCAGGCTTTAAGGCCGTTGATGATGTGGACCTCACCGTGGATGAGGGACAGGTGGTTGGCGTGGTAGGCGAATCCGGATCCGGAAAAAGCGTCACCCAACTGGCCCTGATGGGGCTGATTCCCTACCCGGGCATTGTCTCCTCCAAAAAGCTCCACTTCAACCACCACGACATCCTGGCCATGTCTCCCAAGATGCGTCGCAGCCTCATCGGCAACGATATCGCCATGATCTTCCAGGAGCCCATGACCAGCCTCAACCCCTGCTTTACCGTGGGATACCAGATATCCGAAGCCCTGGCCGTGCATGGCGGCGGCAGCCGTGCCCTGCGGCGGCAACGCACCCTCGAACTGCTCGATCAGGTGGGCATCCCCGCACCGGAACAGCGTTTGAACAGTTTTCCCCACCAGCTCTCCGGCGGCATGAACCAGCGGGTGATGATCGCCATGGCCATTGCCTGCAACCCCAAAATCCTGATCGCCGATGAGCCCACCACCGCCCTGGACGTAACCATCCAGGCCCAGATTCTCCATCTGCTGCTGGATCTTCAACGCAAAAATCAGATGGCTCTGATTCTGATCACCCACGATATGGCGGTTGTGGCTGAAACCGTGCAGCAGGTGGTGGTTATGTATGCCGGGCAGGTGGTGGAAAACCATCCGGTGGACGAGGTCTTTTCAGCGCCGAGGCACCCGTATACATGGGCCCTTCTCGCCGCACTCCCCGAGCGAAGCCTCGGCATGAAGCGGCTGCCTACCATCCCCGGTGTCGTTCCGGGAAAGTATGATCGGATCAATGGGTGCCTGTTTCATCCCCGCTGCCGATTCGCTCAGGACCGGTGCAGAACCGACCAACCCCTGCTGCGAACTGACGGCACCGGAGCGATACGATGCCATTTTCCACTTGTCAAAGGAGTTTCGCAGCAATGAACCATGCGGAGGTGATCAACGCCCGGAATCTTGCCCGATACTACCGGGTAAAAAAGGGTGGGATGTTTCAAAAACCGATGACCTTAAAGGCTCTGGACGACGTCTCCTTTTCCATCAACAAGGGAAAAACCCTTGCGGTAGTAGGCGAATCGGGCTGCGGCAAATCAACCCTGGCGCGGCTGGTCACCATGATCGAACGCCCCACGACAGGGCAATTTGAAATCAACGGCATGGATGGCACCGCCAAGGACAACGCCATCAAACGGAAATTGAGAAGGCATGTCCAGATCATTTTTCAGGATCCCTATGGTTCGCTCAATCCTCGGAAAAAAGTAGGTGCCATACTGGAAGAACCGCTGAAGATCAACACGGACATGAACGCTGCCCAGAGGCAGGAGCGGGCCCTGGCGATCATGGCCAAAGTAGGGTTGAGCCGTGAGCAATACTCACGCTATCCGCACATGTTCTCCGGCGGTCAGCGACAGCGCATCGCCATCGCCCGGGCTCTGATGCTCAACCCGGCCCTGGTGGTAGCCGACGAGCCGGTGTCCGCCCTGGACGTATCGGTACAGGCCCAGGCCCTTAACCTGCTCATGGACTTGCAGGACGAATTCAACCTGGCATACCTGTTCATCTCCCACGACTTAAGCGTGGTCCGCCACATCGCCGACGACCTTATGGTGATGTACCTGGGACGGCCGGTGGAGCAGGGCCAAAAAGAGACCATCTTCCAGCAACCGCTGCACCCGTATACCCGAGCGCTTCTGGCATCCACACCCAAGGTTGAAAAATCAGCGCGCCAGAACCGTGAGCCCCTCAAGGGAGAACTCCCCTCCCCCCTCAATCCACCGCCGGGATGCACCTTCCACAAACGCTGTCCCTACATGACTGAGATCTGCGCCCAGCAGCGGCCCAAACTTCGGATGCTTGATGATCGACAGGTGGCCTGTCACCATGCGGAATCGGTTGCCAAAGAGGGCTGCTGACGGCCGGCAGCAGATACGGTCTTGCTTTTATCGCCCTGTCAGGCGTCATGGGCAGCCACAGCCGCATACAAGGGCATGAGGGTTTCAAAGAGGGAGGCCATGTCGCTGGCAATGTGGTGCTTTTTTTCGATGGCAGCGTCTTTTTCCATCCGCTTTTCAATACGCAGATCCAGGGTGCCGGACTTGCCGGCGGCGTCCAAAAAGGCACTCAAGGATTCAACGGCCGCAGCCTTTTCAGCCGAACCGGCATGCACCCATTTGTCCTTTTTGGTTTCCAACGTGCCGCTGAATGCCTGCTTGCCCAGATCACACAAATTGAGCTCGTGGGCCACGCATTGCTTATGGAGCCAGGAATCGTTTTCCGGCCTGCCCAACCAGGCGATCAACGCCTGCCAGTCGCTTTTATCGGTTCCAGCAGGACCTGGCGCGGGGATATGAACGCCAAAATAGAGCTTTTCGTCTTCCACACGGGCATAAAACTTGGCCTGAAGCGGCAGATCTGCCTGCTTTTGCCGCTTTACGTCCAGCCAGTGAACCTCGGGTTTACGCAGCACGGCCCATGAATTGAATTTGAACTGTTTGGTTTTAAACCGTTGGGCCACTGCACCGCCCAACTGGCCGCGCCCGCGCCAGACGGTCTTGGAGACCGTGGCGCTGAAGTCGCCATCTTCCAGGCCGGAAAACTGTTTTCCTGCTTTGGAACTTGAGGTCTTGGCTTTTTTGGCCTTCTGAATCGCCTGCGCTTTCTCCATCTCCTTTTCATGCTGCATTCTTTCAATAATGCGCTGTTGCAGCTCGATGGGCGTCGATATTTCCTCCCCGTCCTCCCAACGAATATCCATGGAATCTCTTCGCATGGCGACCACTTCAAAGACCCCTTTCATATTCTCGTACTTTTCACCAATTTCAAATCGTATGTCTTCGATCATGCACTTCTCCTTGTGATGTATTTTCCGTATACGCCAAGCCGCCGAACCCGCCGGCTCAATGGGACATGGGGATATCGACAACAAACAACTCCTTGTCATCGAAAAAAAGTTCGACGCAACGGTCTTTATCGTCCTCCAAGAGGACCATGACCGATTCGGCAATTTTTTCAGCATAGGGGGCGATGGGAAACAGGTTCGGGGTTCTCAACGTTCCTACCAATTCTTCATTGCCGGCGGCAGCAGACCGGGCAATGGCCTCTCCGTCGTAGTCCTGCTCGCAAATCAGGTCAAAATGGTCCTCGCGAAGCAAGGCTGAATCCACGTTTTTGGTATCTTTTTCAACCACGGCAAATTCTTTGATGTTCAGTTTTTTTTTCTTTTTTGACTGACAAATGCGGTATTTCTGTCTCATGGTCTTTCTCCATATGAATCCACGCCGGCCACGGCCGCCGAATCACCATGCTAGCGCCCCACTGCGAAGCACAGCAAGACTGCATCCCGGC
Source organism: uncultured delta proteobacterium (assembly GCA_963704985.1). Lineage (GTDB taxonomy): Bacteria > Desulfobacterota > Desulfobacteria > Desulfobacterales > Desulfosarcinaceae > Desulfosarcina. The sequence goes on from CAVPIL010000002.1 coordinate 245,620, forward strand.
CGGCAAAACCCTTCCGGGCACATCTTCCTTTTAAGGAATCCCCCGGTAGGGCAAATTGGAATATCATTCACGTGTTGAAATGTGCTTAGCCCCCGGCCCCTGCCTGGGGCCTTCACAACCACGACCAACCGTCGGGGTCAAAAAATGCACACATCACAGGCAAGTTGTCCGTAGCCATCTTCACGGCAGTCCGGGAGATGTTGCCCTGGTCTGCGGGAGGGAAAATCTCACAACCAATGGGCAGGGCCCAAAAGGGTCAACAAGGTGAATATATGTTCCAAGCCTATAGGGAACCCGGCCATTTGTCAAATATCCTCCCTGCGCGGATTCGACCGGCCACGTTCCGACCAGGTTAACCGATTCGCCGTAAAGAGAGGCTCAACCCATTCACCGATCGGCTATTGGATAGATCTTTCGGGACCCATGCTGCTGGAATAGAGTGGCGGCAAAATTAGACAATCGTTGGTTGGTTAGGGAGGTAAAGAAATGGCCGGCAAAAGCCGCACCCAGCCTCCAGGGCCTGAACATGCGTCCCCGTACTTGTCCCGAATGCGCCGCCTTCTAGTGGATGACTTTCAATATGGTTCCGGCAAGCAACCGTTTTTGGAGTGCTTTCAAAATCACATAGGAAGCCTGTTCGGGAGACATGGTGTCAACGTAAGCGGTTGACATGCACGACGCCATCAACGGATCGTTCCCCGGCAGGCGAAATTCGTTGCGCAGGAAAATGCCGTAGGATTGGTGGAACTTGATCAGCGCCGCCTCGTTCATGTTGGCCAGGCGGGTTTTGTCCGCAAACGTCATATCCGACGCGAGTCTATCGACCGCTTTTTCAATGCTGGGTGGGAATTTTTCCAAAAAATAGTTCATGGGCATCACCGGCTGGCAACCGATCAGCCATCACAGGTAAAAGGGTAAAAGTGATAATAACAGTATCCGCCGGGATCCCCGTACATCAATTCGGTTTCCATCATGCAGGTCCCAATCATGGTTTTGGACGCCGCGGCATAATCAGGCTTTTTTTCTTCTGCTTGTTTGCATGTCAGGCAAATGGGCTGATGATCAAATACGGACAGGATCCGCTGGTCCCTGGCAGCCAACGGTGCCGTGCACCGATGGCAGGCAACCGCGCAGGCCAGTTCGTGTTCCCACTGGTCTCTCATTGCTTTTTCCCCTTGCAGTAGTCGTTTTCACCAAAGGGCTCTATGCCTATTAAAGTAACGCCGCTATGTTTTTTTTCAACCCGTACGGCTCGGTTGGTTGTCATGAAAAAAGGGTCAGGAGTCATCACCAATGGCCCACCCCGTGGATCAATAGGAATTACTGACAGGGGCCGGTGCGTCGTCCACTCATTTCGGTCACCATCACCATGCCCATGTGTTCGGTGGTCATCGCGCCCTCAAAGCGATCTCCGTGGTAGGTTATCTTGCCCTCGCCCTTCATATTGCCGGTCTCTTCGCCGCAAGTTACCGTCCATGAGACCGTGCTGCCGACTGTTTTCATGTCGGACACCTTGCATTCGCTTTGTCCGGGTGAGGTATCCTGGGGAACGGCATTATCTTTGGTGATGCATTGGGAAAAAATCATCGGCGGAATCGTCATGCCCTGCATTTTTACCTGGGAGGTGATCTCCCACATGCCGTCATTCATATTTAGGTCCGAGCCGGCATAGGCAGCACTGCAAAAGGTCACCAACCCCAGCAAAATCCCAACTAAAATATTCTTAACCATTTCATTTTCTCCTTATTCCATGTCGGGGGATAAAACTTTTAAATACCGTGTGTTCCCTTTTTATTCGAAACCGATACGGAAGGCAACGGTCAGTTTATTAGACTCAGCAGCAGCTAACCCTTTTTTCCAACTCTCACGATGGTACGATCCACGGCATCGACCCTGGCTGTGCCGGTAAGTACCATGGCGGCCTTCAATTCGCCCTCAATACGCTGAATGTATTGGGAAACACCCTCCTTGGAGCCACCGACAGCGGCGACGGAAATAGGTCGGCCGATCATGACCGCATCGGCGCCAAGGGCCAGCAGTTTAAGGATATCCCCTCCGGTTCGGACACCCCCGTCTGCCAAAATGGTGATCCGGCCTTTCACGGCATCAACAATCTCGGGCAGCACTTCGGCGGCACCGGGAGTATGGTCGAGCACCCGCCCGCCGTGATTGGAAACCACGATGGCCCTAGCACCCGCATCCACGGCCAGCCTGGCATCGGCCACGGTCATCACCCCCTTTAAAATAAAAGGCGCGTTGATCTGGTTGATGATTTGGCCAAGTTTCTTGGGTGACTTCGGAGAGACCGGCCGCCCCATCTGTTTCAAGGTAATCAGCCCGGCCGCATCGATATCCATGCCGATAAGGGTTGCACCCGCCGCCAGCGCTTTCTCCACCTTATCGAAAAACTCCGCATCCTCCCAGGGTTTGATGAACGGGATCCCTTTTCCGCCAAGGGCCTGGATGGCACCGTATCCGGCCTGGTGGATAAAATCCGGCACGCCGTCTCCCACACAGCCCAATGTTCCGGCTTGCACACATCCTCCCAAAACAGCCGCAATATAGGCTTCCTCCGTAACCTTGCCGCCCATATTGAAGGCCACGCCGCCAATGGGTGCTGCCAGAAGGGGCAACGCCAGCGGCTGTCCCAGGATTTCGATACGGGTATCCGGTTCCGACACCTCGTGCACCAGGCGCATGTTAAACCGCACGGCCGCCAAGGCTTGCAGGTTGGCATTAAACGCGCTCCCCGTGCCCAGCCCGCCCATGCCCGGGACTTCACCAGCACAGGCACGCCCGTCGCACACCGGGCAGACCCGGCAATACCCCTTCATCCGTTCCCTGGCCATCGTTCTGACCTGTTCCATCGTTTGTGTTCCTTTCTTCCAAAGCTGCCATTGCCGGCGGTTTTCTCCAGTCGAATGGGCATCTTCGTTCCAATCCACGATCGACGCCACCATAACCGTCCTTTTTTTGAACCACAACGAAAAAAAGAGCGAAGCTGTGACCGGATCTGTCACAATCGGGTGTTAGGCTTCCACTCAAACTGACCAATCCTTAACTGGAGGAATGCCATGAGAAAGCATGAACTGACCACCGATTACCATGATTATTTCGAGTATTTCGGCAACACCGAGATTGAACGGATCAGGCAGCGGGCTGGCCGGATCCTGCGGCGGGACTGGATCATTTTCGACACAGTGGAGGAAGCCATGGATTTCTTCAACAGCAAATGCGGTGAATTCGTGGGGTACTACGCCTAGTTGGCACCCGCCCCGCGGACGCCCTGACTGACCGGGACGCTCGAAAGGGCAAGCGGCATCACAGGCGCCAGTAGGTGATCCCTTCTTTTTGGGCAGCACCCGCATCGAAGGCGCTTTTCACATCCACCACCACGGGCCGGCTTCTGCCGCACAACCCGGCCAGACGCGCCAGCCCCATGTCCCGGTAGGCTTGGTGGGAGACAGCCACCACCAGGGCATCCACGCCCTGGAGCTGGTTCAGATCCTTCAGGTCGACACCGTAATAGGCCTTGGCTTCCTCGGGATCCGCCAGCGGATCGTGGACCAGGACATCGATGCCGTAATCCGCCAGTTCGTCAATGATATCAACGACCCGTGTGTTACGGAGATCCGGCACGTTTTCTTTGAAAGTGATGCCGAGCACGCCGACCCGCGTGCGGTTGATCTGTTTCCCCTCTCGGATCATCAGCTTCACGGCCCGCTCGGCAACATATTTACCCATGCCGTCGTTGATGCGTCGGCCGGCCAGGATCATCTCTGGATGGTAGCCGATCGATTCGGCCTTGAAGGTCAGGTAATAGGGATCGACACCGATGCAGTGACCGCCCACCAGGCCAGGCCTGAAGGGCAGAAAGTTCCATTTGGTGCCTGCCGCCTCGAGCACCGCCATGGTGTCAATACCCATGATGTCAAAAATCATGGACAGTTCGTTCATCAGGGCGATGTTCAGGTCCCGCTGGGTATTCTCGATAACCTTGGCCGCCTCGGCCACTTTGAGGGTGGGCGCCAGGTGGATGCCGGCCTTGACCACGCTGCCGTAAACCTGTTCCAGCAGTTGGGCCGTGGGCCCGTCAGACCCGGAAACGATCTTCATGATCTTGTCCACGGTGTGCACCTTGTCCCCGGGGTTGATTCGTTCCGGCGAATAGCCCACGCTGAAATCCCTGCCGAATACCAGTCCCGATTCTTTTTCAAGGATGGGCACGCACACCTCTTCAGTGGCCCCGGGGTAGACGGTGGATTCGAACACCACACAGCTGCCCTTGGTCAGCTGGCGTCCCGTGGATTCGGATGCGCTGCGCAGCGGCGTCAGGTCCGGAATGCGATACTGGTCGATGGGGGTGGGAACGGCGATGATGATCAGCCGGCAGTCGCCAAGCGCCTTGGGGTCGTCGGTGTAAGTGACTGTGGCGGCAGCCAGCGCTTCACCCGAGACTTCCATTGTGCGGTCCTTGCCGGCCTTGAGTTCGCCGATCCGGCTGGATTTGAAATCGTAGCCCACCACATCGAAATGCCTGGAGAGATGAACGGCCAGGGGCAGTCCGACATAACCCAGGCCAACCACCGCGATCTTCTCTTGTTTCGCCGACAGCGCATCAAAGGTCACCATCACCCGCTTCTCCTTGTTGTCATCCGTTTTTCACCCTAACGGCATTGGCCTGTGATTATAACGCCGCTTTTTTACCGTGGGCCACACATACACCATATCTATTCAAGATAAAAGAACAATTCCGTCCGTTGGCGCAAATCCAACGGTCACCATGCCAAGCGCTATTCCGACTATTGGTGGCCGATAGAAAACGGCCTGAAATCCGTTTCCGGCCGCTTCAAGGCAGCCTCAATCTGCGCCAGCAGGGACTCGCGGCAGCCGGGCAGACGGCCTTCCAGGTTGATGTAATTCGTATAGTGGTCGCTGGTCAGCAGCGACGGGGCATCCAACAACCGGATCATCGTGGCCGCCTCTTGCATCACCCCATGGGGTCCCAGCATCTTAAAGGCGCCGCTCTGCACCATCTTGAGCAGCGGCGTATGGATCTTGGGCGCAAAGGTCCGCAAACGGATGAAATGCGGAGCGATGCGGTTGAGCACCTCGGCGGTGCAGGTGGCGTGCGCCCGGGTTCTGGCCTCACCGCCGATACCCAGGATGACGTAAAGGCTCAACTGGATGCCGGCTGCCATGGTCCACCGTCCGGCCTCGGTCTGCTGGCTGGCCGTGGTGCCTTTCTTGATCCGCCTCAGGATTACATCGTCGCCGGATTCCATCCCCACATGGATGCGGCTCAACCCCGCATCGGCCAGGCGCTTCAGATGGTCGGGGCCCTTTTTATGGATGTACTGGCTGGAACCGTATACGGTGATGCGTTCCAGATGCGGGAAAATCCGATGGGCATGGGCACAGATACGGCAAAGGGCGTCGGTTGGCATGGCGATGGTGTTGCCCGCCGGGAAAAAGAGACTGCGCACACCACTGCCGTGACGCGTCAGAGCCTCCTCCAGATCGGCGATGATATCCATCACCGGTCGCACCCGGTAGCGGGGGCCGTTCTTGTAGGTCATGCAGAAGGTGCAGCGGTTGTGGGGGCAACCAATGGTCGCTTGAACCAGCAGTGAGTTGGCCTCACTGGGGGGACGGTAGATGGGGCCTTCGTAATGCAATGGGAAGCTTAGACGAAAAGCTGGAATCGACAAATTGCAAATACCAAATTATTGAACCAAGAATTACAAATCTCACTCTCAAATAAATTCCAAACTGCTATCCTGCGGCAACTGGAGCTGCTTCAACAGCCGCCGGGTTTCGTTCTGGTTCAAATGCCGCCAGCATCCGCTGGCCAGGCTGCCCAGTTTTAAATCCGCCACACGGATTCTATTCAGGCGGACCACCCGATTGCCCAACGTTTTCACCATCCGGCGGATCTGCCGATTCTTGCCTTCCATCAGAACGATGCGAAAGCGGTTGCCGGAGATTCGCCGCACCCGGGCCGGCCGGGTCATGACGCCGGACAGCGGCAGACCCTGTTGCATAGCCGCAAGGGCCTGATCATCCATGGGCCACTGCACGGTCACATCGTACTCTTTTTCGTGATCGAATGAGGGATGGGACAGGCGGTGGTGAATGCGGCCATCGTTGGTCAGCAGCAGCAGCCCAGTGGAATCCTTGTCCAGCCGCCCCACCGGAAAAAGCCTCTGGGGCAGGTCGACCAGGTCCGTCACCACCGGTTCTCCCCGGTGCTTGCAGCTGGCCACAACCCCTTCGGGCTTGTTGAGCATTACGTAGATGTGCCGATCCGCCTTGCCCACCGGTACACCCTTGAAATGCACCGCGTCGGTGTCAGGATCCACCTTGGTTCCCAGCGAGTTAATTACCGTTCCGTTGACGCTCACGTCGCCGGCCAGGATGTGGGCCTCCCCTTTGCGTCGGGAACACGCCCCGGCTTCGGAGAGGAATTTTTGTAGACGAACCAATGCCATGGCTGGGGTTGCGGCCTTTCTTCAGGACCGGTAATCCGCGTTGATTTTCACATAATCCAGGGAAAAATCGCAGGTGAGCATGCTGGCCGTTCCCGTCCCCAGATTCAGATCCAGGGTAACACAAAATTCAGCTTGTTTCAGCACGCCGGTGGCCTTCGCTTCGGCGTCCAGCCCGCAGCCCGTGCCGTTTTTCACCATCTGCACAGCGTCGAAATAAAGGTCCAGCCGCTCCGGATCTAATGCTGCACCGGCACGGCCGGCTGCCGCGATGATGCGGCCCCAGTTGGCATCCTGACCGAAAAAGGCCGTCTTGACCAGGGGCGAGTGGGCGATGGTGTCGGCAATGGCCCGGGCATCGTTGTCTGAACCGGCGCCGCGCACCGTCAGGTCGACCAACTTGGTGACGCCCTCGCCATCCTTGACCATCTGCCGCGCCAGGTCCTTAAGCAGATCGTCCAACAGCCGCTGAAAGGCTGATTTGTCGGCGTCTGCTTCAATCCTGGCCCCGGATGCACCGTTGGCCATTAGAATTACCGTATCGTTGGTGCTGGTGTCGCCGTCGATGGTGATCCGGTTGAACGAACCATCCACCGCGTGCTTCAGCGCCACCTGCAGGTCACCAACAGCCAGGTCGGCGTCCGTGCAGACAAAACAGAGCATGGTGGCCATATCCGGACGGATCATGCCGGCACCTTTGGCCACGGCGATGATTCTGTATGCAACGCCATCCACCGCGCCTTCGCGGGCCCCCGTTTTGGGTCGGGTATCGGTGGTCATGATGGCGCGGGCCAGATCGGGCACGCCGTTTTCATTCAACCCACCGGTCAGGGCGGGCATGGCCGCCTCGACCTTGTGAATGGGAAATGGTGCACCGATGACACCGGTGGAAGCCACCAAAACGTGGTCTTCGGGAACGTTCAACGCCCGGGCTGCCGCAGCGGTCATGGCGCCGGCGGCAATCAGGCCTTGCGGCCCATTGGCGCAATTGGCGTTGCCCGCATTGACGATCACCGCCCGTGCGGTACCGCATTGCACACGCTTACGGTCCAGCTGCACGGGTGCCGCTTGAACCCGGTTGTTGGTAAATACCGCCGCTACCCGGGCCGGTCGGTCGGATACCAGCAATCCCAGATCGAGGTTGCGGTTTTTCTTGATGCCGGCGGCCATGCCGCAGGCAGTGAACCCCTTACAGGTCAATGGAAGCATAGCATTATCCTTTTTGGTTCAACATGTTAATCGTCTTGCCCGTGAATCCTTGACCCCTTGAACGCATTCAAGCCTGGCAGCGCCTTCTCAGTTGCATCCAGATGGCAACCGTTTGCTTTTCATGGCCCAAATGCCGCCGATTGTCAATCAACGCCCCTTGCAAACCGCCGCCATATGGCATAGAACACGCCTGTTTGCAAGATCACACCGACTCCATTGAGCCTTCGGGAAAGTGCAGTTGGCGGTTTACTGAAAGGCACGGCGATGGCAGAAAAACCCGCATGTGACCATTGTGCAGGCCCCCTGGCATTAAAACGGACCTGACGGTCGGTTATTTTCCGCTGCACGGGCTGCGGCGCCGAATACCCCCTTGCCAGATTCATCCATCTGATGGACGAGGCCATGGAACAGCAGTTGGCCGGTTTGCGCTGTGACAGGATATAAGCTTCCATGATGATCCTCAACAACCTGTTCCCGGTCTTCGCGCTCATCGGCCTGGGCTCCCTGCTCAAACATATGCACCTGACCGGCGAAAGTTTTCTCAGGTCCTCGGACCGACTGGTCTACTTCATCTTTTTCCCGGCCATGCTCTTCTGGAAGATCGGTTCCTCTCCCTCGGTGGACAACAGCGCCACCGACCTGATCGCGGCGGCCATCTGTGCCGTGGCCGCCGTCTATCTGATCGGTGCCGCCTGCCTGAAGCTGTTTAACGTGTCAACCTTCACGGCCGGTTCGTTTTCACAAAGCTGCTACCGGTTCAATACCTACGTGGGAATGGCCGTAATCATGAATGCCCTGGGTGAAACGGGCGTAGCGCAATTCGGTATTCTCATCGGGTTCATCATTCCCATCATCAACGTGCTGGCCGTATCCACCCTGATCTGGTACTCCGGCAAGACCATCGACGCCCGTGAGCGGGTGCGCATCACCCTGCGCGCGTTGATCTCCAACCCGCTGATCATCGGCTGTCTGGCCGGCCTGGCCTATTCCCGGGTTGTCGGTGTGTTCCCGATTTTCATCGACAACACCTTCCGGCTGTCCGCCTTGGTGGCCCTGCCCCTGGCGCTGCTCTCCATCGGCGGTACGTTGACCCTGAAGAACCTCAAGGAGCACCTGGGTCAGGCGTTTTTGGGATCGACCATCAAGCTCCTGGTGCTGCCGGTCGTGGGCTGGTTTTTTCTAAGGACCTTTGACGCCTCACCCCTCTCCTTGCAGGTGGGGATGCTCTTTTTCACCCTGCCCGCTTCGCCGGCCATCATCGTACTCTCTTCTCAGCTCAACAGCGACACCGAATTCGCATCTGCGGCCATCGTGCTCTCCACCCTGTTGTCTTTCTTCTCCATGAGCGCTGTGCTATTGATCTTTTAACGCACAGGAGATCTGTATGCCGGTTGAAAAAGCGCGACAGACATTCAAATTGATCATCGAATACGACGGTTCGGGTTTCCATGGCTGGCAACGGCAGCAAAAAGACCGCACGGTTCAGGCAACCATCGAGAAGGCCCTGGCCGTCATGACCAGGGAAACGGTCACCCTCATCGGCTCGGGCCGCACGGATGCCGGCGTCCACGCCCTGGGCCAGGTGGCCAGCTTTAGAACCCGATCCCGCCTCGATGCCGAGGCTTTTTTCAACGGTCTGAACGGCCTGTTGCCCGATGACGTGGTGGTCCGCGCCTGTGATCCGATGCCCGACGCCTTCCACGCCCGCTTTGATGTGAAGTCCAAACGCTACCGCTACCATATCCTTAACCGGCCCATCGCACCGGCCGTCGGTCGGCAGTTCGTCTGGTACATCCGCAGGCCGCTGGACACGGCGACCATGGCCCAAGCCGCCGGAGCCCTGCTGGGCACCCACGATTTCAAAGCCTTTGAAGGCACGGGGAGCCCCCGGGACCACACCATCCGAACCGTAACCGATTCAACCGTGACAGCAACCGCCGGCGGCAATCTGAACTACGACATCGAAGCCAACGGATTCCTGCGCTTCATGGTCAGAAATATCGTGGGAACGTTGGTGGAAGTGGGATTGGGAAAGGTAGCCGCCCGGGACATTCAAGAGATTCTGCAGTCCAAAGATCGTTCACGGGCCGGGGCCACAGCGCCTCCCCACGGTCTGTTCCTGTTGAACGTCACCTATCCGTGAAAACGGGTTTCTGAGGTTGAAATCCCCCTTTCCAAAGCCATGGGGAATGCCTTGTCCAGGCAAAACCGGATTCAACCTTGACACGCTGCACCTGTCTGAATTAATATCGAATAACCTTCCGAATCATTAACATTTTCACTATAAGCGCAGGCCATCTTTCTCGACCGGCTGACGATACCATCGGAAAAGGCTGCCGCCTGCCATCCATGCACCACGTTTGGTTAAAGATGATGAACTCGTAAAAAGTCGATTACCATGAGTGATATACTAAAATAGATTGCAGTTAACCAATCCTGTTCCTGCCGGGGATTGCTGTGCCGCTGGTCAATCCGACAAACAGAACCCAAACGCGCCGGCATGCGGACAGATGTCTGCAGGGGCAGCTGGAACGGTACGCTCGTCTTCTTCACGCCGGACAGATCATTACGTCGGAAATGAATGTTGACGCCTTGTTCGGCGTCATCGCCGGTCAACTCGGCAACATTCTAAATGTCGAAAGATGCTCGATTTTTTTGATCGATGAAAACGATCAGAACCTATGCCCATTTGTCGCCGCAGATTTGGATTCCGAACAGATACGCCTTTCCAAGGATCATGGAATTGCCGGATGGGTGTTTTGCAACAAGACCGCCCAGGTCGTCAATAATGCTTATGACGACCCGCGCTTCTGCAAAGATGTGGACAAGAAAACCGGGTTTCGGACAGTCAACCTGCTTTGCGTCCCTTTGCTGAGGCATAACCGCGATTGCATCGGCACCATGCAGGTGCTCAATAAAAGAGAAGGGGACTTTACCCAAGAAGATGTTGAGATCATCACGTACATCGCCAGCTACGTGACGGTCGCCATTGAAAATTCCATGCTGGTTGAAGAATTGAAGGCGGTTGACAGGGCCAGACAGAAAGCCGTCAATCACCTGTCGCACGAACTTAAAACCCCCTTAGCCATTCTATCGGCTGTAATGAGCCGATTTGCCAGCGCTGCACATGACCACGACTTGATTCACCTGATAAAGACAATCGATCGCGGCCAGCGCAGCATTGAGCGGCTAACCAACATTCAAGAGAAAGCTGATGACATCGTAGGGAGAAAGAGGGTTCATTGCGAAAAGCAATATATTCATATTCTTGAAGACCTTCTCAGTTTCGTGGAAGAGGCCGCTGAAGATCCGACAACCCAGTGCAGGCCTTTGGCCAAGCAAGTTATCGATCGCATTGAATCGATCTTTTGGATCAAAGAAGAAAAAATCGAGACCATCCGAATCGATCGTTTTCTGAAGGCGATCTACGATCACGCAGCTGCGATGATCAGAAACCGGAATCTGATGGTTGCCCTCGACATTGAAGACAACCTATTTATCAAAATGGATAAAAACATCCTTGAACAAGTATGCGCAGGATTATTAAAAAATGCCATTGAAAACACCCCGGATGAAGGGAAAATAGAATTGAGGGCCGGTGCGCTGCCCAATGGTATTTTCATCGCCTTCCACGATTATGGTGTCGGGATCACGGCAGAAAACCAAAAGAATATATTCAAGGGCTTCTTTCACACGCAACCCAACCAGCACTATTCATCCAAAACACCCTATGCCTTCAATGCGGGTGGCACCGGAACCGACCTTCTGCGCATGAAGACCTATGCGGAAAGACTGGGGTTTAGCATTGATTTTTCCAGCCAGCGGTGTAGCTTCATCCCTAGCGACGTGGATGTCTGCCCCGGCAGGATCTCCTTGTGCATCAACGGCAAGGCCGCCAATCATCGCACGTGCTCGGGCGGCAGCACATTCACGGTGAGGTTCCCAAAAATGGAGGTTTGACCGAACAGCCGGCTAACGCAACGGTGACAGCCATGAATCAAGAGAAAGAGAGGGCGCTTTGACGAATGCAACCGGTGTCTAGAATGGGAAAAAGGTTCTCGTGGTCGACGATCAACCTGATATCTTAGAATCCATCGAGGAGGTGCTGGAAGGCTGTGAAGTCGATACCGCCACCGATTTCAATACCGCCAAACGCATGCTCAATACAAAACCGTACGACTTGGCCGTACTGGATATCATGGGCGTCCAAGGCTATGACCTGCTGAAAATAGCCCAAGAGAAAAAGGTCCGGGCCGTCATGCTCACCAGCCATGCCCTCAGCCCCGACAACTTCGCCAAATCAATGGACGGCGGTGCCGATGCCTATCTGCCCAAGGACAGGCTTGCAGAGATCGACGTGTTTCTGGCGGACGTGTTGAATGATGATCGTCAACAACCCGGGATGCTTGGCAAATGGTTCGATCGGCTCAAGGGCTACTATGAAAAAAAATTTGGCCCCGGTTGGCTCGAAGAAAACAAGGGTGCCTGGCATTAACAGCACGGGTGTCGGATGACCGTCACGTGCATGCATTCACCGTGGAGCGCGACATGAACAACAATCGTCTTCATGCGGTTTTCAAATCCTTAAACCCGGTCGAATATGTGGCCACGGTGCTGCGACACCGAACGCTTGCCCTCTCGGTCATAACCGCCTTGACGCTCCTGTTCGCCGCCTTTATTCCCCGGCTGGCCTTCAAAACATCGATCCACGATCTCATCATCGAAGACCTGCCCGAAAACACTCAATACGAAGCATTCAAGACGGTCTTCGGATCGGAAGAGATCATCCGGGTGGTGGTCAAATGCAACAATGTGTTCGATCCGATTAACTTCCAGAAAATCGCCCAACTGGAAGAAGCGGGGAAAAATATCGACGGTGTCCAGCGGGTTATCGGGCTTGCCGGCATCAAGAACGCGGTTGACCTGGCCGGGAATTGGTCGATCGAGCAATTCGTGGCCTTCGTTGCCGGCGTCGACCTATTCAAACACAATCTGATCTCCGAAGACCATAATACCACAGCAATCACCCTGGTGCTGAATAAAGACGCCACACAGGACGATGTCATCGATGCCGTTCAGTTGCTGATCGATAAATCCGATCCGGATATACGACTTTACCAGATCGGTATGCCGCTGATCTCCCAGGCCCTGGCGCAATTCACGAAAAAGGATTTCCTGCGCCTGCCACCGGTCACCTTCCTGCTCATCGCTGCGGTTCTGCTCATGATTTTCAGGAGTGTGTCATATACGCTCATTCCGCTAAGCTGTGTCACTCTGTGCCTGATCTGGACCTTCGGTTTGGTTTCTATGCTTGAGGTACCGCTTGCGATTCTGACCATGATCGTGCCGGTTTTTTTGATTGCCGTGGGCACGGCCTATTGCCTGCATATCATCGCTGAATATCGCGCAGTATCCAGCCCGGACCAAACGGCCGTTGATGCAGCAGCACTCACCTTTTCCCGGACGACCCTGCCAACCCTGTTGGCTATCCTGACCACAGCGCTCGGTTTGGGCTCCCTGTTTGTCAACCGAATTTCAGCCATCCGGGAGTTCGCCCTCTTTGCGTGCATCGGGATGGTCGTGTTTCTAATTCTGGTCATGACGTACCTGCCCGTTGTCCTCTCTTTCATCCCCTACAGGGAAAATGCCTCGTCAGGAAAAAAGCCAGCGGCGTCGATTCTGGATCGCCTCATCGGTTGGATTGTTGATCTGAATCTTCACCATCAGCGCACGACACTGATGGTGATTGCGGGGATAGCGTTGTTCGCCGGCTTCGGCCTGCTGCGCCTGAGGGCAGAAACCAACCCGGTCGGGTATTTCAAAGCGGATACCCAAGTCGTCAGAAATTTCCATGACATCTACCAGCACCTATCGGGCAGTTTTCCATTCAATGTGGTCATGACGTCGCCGACGGAAGATTTTTTCGAAAACGCGGAAAACATCGCCTCCCTGGAAAAGCTGCAACAGTATCTGGATACCCTTCCCGGCGTCGATAAAACCATCTCCTTCGCCGATTATCTGAAACTGGTCAACTACGCCTCCAACCGTTTCGAGCCCGCCTTCTATAAATTGCCCACGGAATCCTGGGAACTGCGGATGCTGATGAACACCTACAAATCGCTGTTGGGCATGGATATGTTCAACGCCTTCATGGGGCCTACGCTCTCCCAGGCCAACATTCTTCTCCTGACGCACATATCCAGTTCCAAGGACTTTTTAGACCTGCGCAAAACCATTCTCCGTCACGTCGGCGAGACCTTCGAACGGGATCTGAAGTGGGATGTCACCGGGTTCGGCATCGTCATCTCCGCCAGCAGCCACCACCTGGTGTCCGGGCAGGTCAAAAGCTTTTTTCTGACCATGGCCGTCATTTTCATCATCATGTTTGCCCTGTTTCTCTCGTTCAAGGTCGGTCTGATCGCCATCGTGCCCAACCTGTTCCCCATCGTGGTCAATTTCGGCCTTATGGGGTGGTTCGGCATCGAACTGTCCATGGCCACGAGCCTGATCGCCAGCATCGCCATCGGTCTGGCGGTGGACGACACCATCCACTACCTGGTCCGGTTCAACAGCGAATTCAAGAAAGACCTCGACGACAAGCGGGCCCTGAAAGAGACCATGGCCCACATCGGACGGCCCATCATTTTCACGACCCTGACCATCGGCACGGGGTTCTTCATCCTGGCGTTCTCCGGTTTCAAGCCCACCGCCATCTTCGGTACGATGATGGTGATTACCATGCTGTCGGCCCTGATCGGAGATTTGATCCTGCTGCCGATCTTGATGCAGCGGGTGGAGTTGGTCACCCTGTGGGATCTGGTAAGGATCAAGATGGGCGGAGAAACCGGCCTGGGCATCCCCCTGTTCAAAGGACTCTCCCGGGCGGAAGTCCATTCCATTATCATGGCCGGAACGCTGAAGAAGGTGAACGCGGGGGAGTTTCTCTTCCATAAAGGCGACCAGAGCGAATCCATGTACGCCATCATCTCCGGCAGATTCGATGTCATCGACTACGATCCGGCCTGTTCCATGGGCAGTCACGAAGGCATCCAAAAATGCATCGCCCATATCGGCACCGGCGACATACTGGGCGAAATGGGGCTGCTGCGGTCAGCACCCCGTTCGGCCACGGTGATGGCCACCGAAACCGGCGAACTGCTGCCCATCAACTGGAAGGTGATCCAGCGGCTGCAATGGCTCTATCCACCCACGGCGCAAAAGTTCTTTGTCAACATGATGCGGATTCTCTGCGACCGCGTGGAACGGCTGACCAGCTGCCTGGCCAATGAAAGCCTGGTGGATGACCTGACCGGCTTGAGCAACCGCAAAGGGTTCGTCAGATCCCTTGAGCAGGAGGCCAATCGAGCCTACCGGCTCGGGGAAAAACTTGCCATGGCCGAGATAGAGATCCGCTTTGCCGGCACCTCCGACAATCGTTTCAACCGGGTCAAAGACACCATCCTTCGAGAGATCGGTGAAACCCTCAGTGCCAATATCAGGCGCTGCGACATGGTCAGCCGTATCGACACGGATGCGTTTGCCGTGTTGATTCCCAGCCGTGCCAGCGATGGTATCCGTTTGGTCATGGATCGCCTCAAAAAGGATATCGATGCACTGCAAGCCCGTTTTGAAAAAGTTATCGCATTTTCAATTGCCTTCAAGGCCGCCACCCTGCTCCTGGAGGTGGAAAACGATGGTGAACAGATTCTCGAAGAGACCTTGCATAGACTGAGAACCGACGACGACCGGCTGCAGTCGTTGATAGCCGGGTCGGCAAATTGACCGCCGGTCGGGACGAAAGGATGGGGAGCGATGCTCAATCTTCAGAAAATCAAGGCCGAATACTGCAAAAGCCAAATCCAGGAGGCCTATCGCAGGACCTACAGCGACATGAATAAAAGCCTGGGCAACATCATCGTCTGGACGGCGCACCTCGCCCTGGAAAACATCGCCACTTCAGATGCGTTGTATCACGACATGGAGCACACGATCATGGTTACCCTGGCCGGGCAGTCCATCCTTGAGGGCAAGCACCTGTCGGAAGGGGGGGTCCATCCCAAAGACTGGACACATTTCATGATCGCCTTGCTGTGCCACGACATCGGCTATGTCAAAGGGATCTGCTCGGTGGATGACGGCTACCTGCTGGCCACAGGCAGTGGCCGCGAAACAATCAGGCTGCCGGAAGGTAGTACCGACGCCATTCTGGCGCCCTACCACATCGACCGCAGCAAACAGTTTGTGCGCGACCGTTTCGGGGATAAGATGCTCATGGAGTCAGGAAATCTGCTGGAAGCGGAAAGGATCGCCGCTTACATAGAGATGACCCGTTTCCCCATTCCCGATGATGAAAGTCATAAGGACACCTCGGGGTATCCGGGATTAGTGAGGGCTGCTGACTTTATCGGGCAACTGGCCGATCCCAACCGCATGCAAAAATGCACGGCCCTGTTCTATGAATTTGAGGAGTTGGGGCTCAATCCAAAGCTCGGGTACCAGCGACCCGGTGATTTACGGGACTGCAATGCCAAATTCTACTGGAAGTCGGTTAGCCCCTATGTTCAGGAGGCCATCAAATACCTCAGAGTGACCCAGGATGGGAGGCAGTTGATTTCCAACCTTCAGGCCAACGTTTTCGGTGACTATCTCTTTTTAGAGGGGGACGAATCCATCCAAAAGCACGCTCAATAACGCAACCTTTATGTGGATGGTCTATTTCGCTAAGACTGCACATACTTTTTTTAACCACCGGCTGAGAAGTCACCCGCATTCATCTGCAGGATCGTAATATCATCTCTTCCGGTTTCTATCGTCGGTTCGTACTTCAGGAGTCGCTGGATCTAAACGAGTTATACATGAAAGGGTGGTGGGACTTTTTGCATAAGGAACCCATCATTAATCAATTTACTTACAGGATTTTTTCCAGCTCATCTTTTAGTGAACCAAATTCAGCCGCCTTAATGTGTCCATCCTGCCGGTTTTCCAATCCGAGCCCCAATTTCTTTCAAAACAGGGTGCCAGCTTGTCAAACCAAATGGGCGGGGCGGCGCTGTTTTTTTCCTTGGCCATCAACACATCCCCCAGATGCTCGGCGATATCGACCATCTTCTCTTTGGGCAGATAACACCAGGCGCCATTGCCAATGGATTTTTCAAGATGCTCCGGACTGAGGGCGTGGGCGGTTAGCATCAAGGCAGGGATCCCTTTGGCTTTGGCCAGGTTGAGAAGGTCATGGCCGTTGACGCCCATAATATCCAGGATGGCCGCATCATACTCGTTATGTAGAAGCAGCCGTCTGGCGGATTCGAAATCGGTGGCGGTTTCAACGGCGCACCCATCCAAAGACTCCATCAAGGTTTCCAAAATATCGGGTTCATCATCCACTGCCAGTATCTTCTTGCCGACCAACATACGCTTCATCTCTCCCCTCCTTTTTCCAGGCAACGATTTAACGATGCTCTTTTTAGCAACCCATAGGGATATTTTTTCGGCGCCCCTATCTCTTGATTAAATGATTCAGGCGTCTGCCGGAAAACCGACTGCAAAGGTGCTGCCGCCCTGTTCCAGACATTCGGACCGCTCTGCGACCAAGGGACAGCTTGATTTTTTCCCGGGCAGCTTCGATCCTCATTCTGGAGTGGCGGACAGCGCTGACTTTCCTAACCCACCCTGAAGTAGAGTTCGCCGGCCTAAATAATGATTCGCAGGAAATCGACACCTGCGCCACCGGCATTTCACGAAAGAGGGTTTTCCTGTGCCTTGGAAACGTCAATAAGCTTGCTTTTGGGGACAATTTACCCGTCAGACAGGGCGGTCAAGCGGTCGGAAAAGGCTTCGATTTTTAAAAAGGGAACATGGACATAGAGCGCCCGGTGATTCCTGGCACGCTGTTCTAACAAAGGCGCGAGCAGGCTGGTTGCAACATCTCTCCTGACTCGACCGGGTGTTCGCAGGGCTATAAAAAGGCGCAATGTGGAACGATCGAACAGATTATAATGCCCACGGAAAAAATGATGGCTGCAAAGACCGCCAGCGGGATTATTCAGATCGGGCGCGCCAGCGTCAAGAAGATGGCCAGGATCATCAGACTGAAAATTGCCCCGCACGTCTTTTGCCGCCCGGTGGCGGCTGACTGCCGGCAGCACCCAAAACCAAAAGCCAATTTCTTCAGTTGTTGGCGACGGATCGCAGGAGGCGGGTACGGGTCAGTGTGATTGTTGAACTGTATACGATGATAAACGCGCACCGGCAACACCCAATGCACAACGATAAGCCCCTTATTCCCAATTAGGGATATGGTGATTGAGGAAATCGTCTAAAACCCATCGGCAGCCACACCTTGAAAAAAAAGAGGCTAACGCGGGATTCGCCCACTACCGAGACCACGCGCATCGCTATTACAATGAACAGCTGCCGATCCGCGCTGTCAACCCAATGAAACCAAAATCGGTTAAATGGGGATCAACACGTCCTGAACCAGATCGGGTTGGTCCGGGTCATGGGGTTCGGTGTTGAAGGCCACCAGCAGGCTGTCGCTATCACCGGTGTTCTGGATGGCATGGGAAATGCCGGGCGGGATGACCAGGCGGCCGGTCGTATTGGCGGGGATGGAGAAATCCTCTACCGCATCGCCCTTGCGAATCCGAACCAGAGCCGGTCCGCAAATGACTATCGTTTCCGTTCCCCGAAGGTGGTGGTGGTTGCCTCGAACGGCCCCGGGTCGGCTCACCACCACATGGGCATTCTTCTGTAGGGCCAGAAGTTCTCCTTGCAGGGGTTCAAATACAAATCCGCGTGCATCCGTGAAACGGACGAGGGTTTCTTGTTTTACCATATTCAATCAACGATTCTCCAGTTACGCGCCGGAATTCGCCTGACGCCGGGATTTCATTTCGTCCACCTTCTGGTTGTAGAAGGAGATCACCTCGCGCCTGTTGAGCATGCCCAACAGGATCCCATGATCGTCGGCCCGCACCACCGGCAGGCTGTCGATGTTTCGGGTAGTGAATTTTTTCAGCACGGCGTTAAGATCCTCCTCCGGGGTGGTGACGATGATTTGGGAGGTTCCCACGTCTTTCATCACCACCAGTTGTTCGATTTCCGGGGAGAAGAGAACCCCCCGAATATCGTTGACCGAAAAGATGCCCACCAGCCGCTTTTCATCGTCCACCACGGGGAAGTAGTGCTGCTTGGTTTCGGAAAAGGTCCGCTTGAACTCCAGAAACGGCATATCCTGGGGAATCAGGGTCACCTTTTTAACCAGGGGCATGAGGTCGTTCACCGGGATCGCCTGGAGAATATCCACGAAAAAATCGCCGGCGTGGGCCGGAGAGTCCAGTTTGCTCCGTACCTGCCGGTTGAAGATGGTCCAGCGCCTGGAGGCCATGTAGGCCACCGAACAGACCAGCAGGCTGGGCAATAGCAGATGGTAGGAATTGGTCATTTCGCTGACGAAAATGATCGTGGAGATGGGCGTGTTGGAAACGGCCGTAAAAAAGCCCGCCATGCCCACCACCACGAAGGCGCCGGGTTGGGTCACCACGGTAGGCATGATGGCATGGAAGATTTGGCCCACGCACCCACCCATGGCCCCACCAATGACGATAGAGGGCCCGAAGACGCCGCCACTGCCGCCTGAGCCGATGGAAAAGGAAGTGGTCAGCACCTTGCCCAGGGCCAGGGAAAGCAGAAACGGGATAGCCAGTTCATTGTTGATGGCCTTCTGGGCGAACCCGTAGCCGAAGGCCAGGGTATGGGGCAGAAAAAAGCCGATGATGCCGGTCATTAAACCGCCGATGGCCGGCTTGAGGTGATTGGGGATCTTCTTGATGGATTTGAAGAGTTGAATCGTCCCGTAAAAGGTCTTGATGTAGAATACACCAGTGGCCACCAGGACCAGGGCCAGCACCAGATAAGGGCCAAGCTCCAGAGGGTTTTGGAATTTGAACGGCGGCGAATCGAACAGCGAGCCCCAGCCGAACACCAGGCAGAAAAGGCAATAGGCCACCACCGAGGAGATGCCTGCAGGGATGATCACTTCCGATTCAAAATCCGGATCCCGGTAAAGCACCTCGGCGGCAAACAGGGCGCCGGCCAGCGGGGCGCGGAAGATGCTGCCCACGCCGGCGCCGATGCCGGCGGCCATCATGATCCGGCGCTCGCGATGGGAGAGCTTGAGGGTGGTGGCCAGAAAAGAACCGAAACCGGCGCCGATCTGGGCAATCGGCCCTTCCCGGCCCCCGGATCCGCCGGTCGTCAGAGTAAGGGCAGAGGCGATGGTTTTGATAATGGGCACCCGGCCGCGAATGAACCCACCCTTGTGGTGGTAGGCATTAATGGCTGCGTCGGTGCCGTGCCCTTCCGCTTCCGGTGCGAAGGTGTAGACCAGCCACCCGCTCAGGATGCCCCCGATGGCCGGCAGGAAAAGCAGCAGCCAGCGGTTGAAGGGGACCGATGTGGGCGGCAGCAGGTGGTGTTCGCCGGCCGGTGATGGCGGGCGGTAACCGGCGATCATATCCAGGAAGAAATGAAGACCTAACTGGCACAGGTACTGAAAAACGATGGAGCCCAATCCGGCAATCAGACCAATGGCGATGAAATAGATTGACCAGCGTGTGGCCTGGGCAACATTCAGGCGCTTCAACCGTGCATTGACTCGCCGGTACGTACTCTGTTTCGGTTCCGTAGGCGGCATGATCTACTGGCGCTTCTCAAGGTCTTTAACCCCTTGAAAGATGGTATCGAACAGGCGTTCCACATCCCCTTCCTCCAGGCACGAAAAAGCAACCCGCAGGTTCGACTCCCCCAGGGAAATCAACCCCACACCATATCGATCCAACAGATGGATCCGAAGGCTTTCCGCATCCACCGTTTTAAGCCCGATGCACATGAAATAACCGGAGTTGAAGGGGTAAACATCCCAGGCCGCGGCATACTTGGGATCCTTAGAGACCGCTTTGACCCGCTTGGCCCGGGCCATGAGGATGTCGAACTTCTGCTTCTTTTCGGCAGCGTTTTTTTCATCCTGCATGGAGTTGAGCAGGATGGTCTGGCTCAGATGGGAAGCATTGGAAATGGTGCCCCGGATGCACCCGGCGGTCTTGCGTTCCAGGGCATCGAAAAGCGGCGCCGTATCGCCGTTGAACGTACCGCCATAGGTGACAAAGCCAACCCGCAGTCCCCACACGTAGTTCTCTTTGGTGGCCCCGTCAAGTTTAACGGCCAGGATACCGGGATGCGCTCCGCACAGGCGGGCGAAAATTGATTCTTTCAGCGTTTCCGGTTCATAAAAAAGCCCGAAATAGGCATCGTCGGTGACCGCCAGCACATAGGTACCGCCGGCGGCAGTATCCGTGAGAATTTTGACAATGCCGTCCGCTTCTCTGGCGGAAATGGTATACCCCGACGGATTCTGGGGGAAGTTGAGCAATACCGTGATCTTCCGATTGCCGGCCGCTTCCTGGCGGACGGCTTGTTCGAATGCGGTCAGATTGAATCCGCCTTGTGCGGTGAACAGCTCGTAATGGCGGATGCGTGCATCTTTACGCACGGAGAAGATCATGCTGTAATTGCCCCACATCATCTCGGGCAGAATGATCACATCCCCCGGACTGGTCCAGACATCGGCAAAGGTGGCGATACCGTGGGTAATTCCACAGGTAACCACCGGCAGGCTCACCGTTTTTCCCGCCAGGGAGGGATTTTTTTCTAACATCTCCGCCTGCCACTGTTTTCTCAGGGCGGGAATGCCAAAGGATGGGGCGTAGGTCAGCGATTGGCTAGGCCGGATATTGTTGATGGAGGCCATAACGCTGTCAAACCGCATGGTTCGGCCAGCCTCCTTGGCGATGCCAATAGTGGCGTTGATGGCATGGGCCTTTTCCTTGGCTTCGGCACTCTGGCTCAGGATGCCCTTGGGAAAGAAGAGTCTTTTGCCCACGTCGGACAGCATGTCGTAGACATGGGGCGCAGCGGCTTTGATGGTCTGATTCAGTTGTTCAGCTAAAGGGTTCATGAGTGCCCATCCTTAATGGATTTGATCCAGCCACGGAAAGCACAAGCCGCCAAGGGCTACTGCCCCATTCCAGCGCTTGCTGATCCTAGCGGCAGAGAAGATTCCGCGTCCGGCAACAGGTTTCAGATACGAGACGGTGATCCGCGGATAAACACGATGAAAGAGATATTTACTTCCTGAAGACAAACAATGTCAAGATAAAAGTGCTTTAAAAATCAGGAGGATGCATGCCGGGCCAGTTATCGATTCCATGCCGGGCGCATCC
Source organism: uncultured delta proteobacterium (assembly GCA_963704985.1). Lineage (GTDB taxonomy): Bacteria > Desulfobacterota > Desulfobacteria > Desulfobacterales > Desulfosarcinaceae > Desulfosarcina. The sequence continues at coordinate 267,596 of CAVPIL010000002.1, forward strand.
GCCCCCTCGGTGCCACGTAAAAAAACCCCGCCACGGCATTCCGGTGGCGGGGTTTTTTAAAGCGGGGTTGGCCTGTCGACAGATGGACTATTTTCTGGAGCGCTTGGAAGCCTTCAGCGGGTTGATCTTCTGCGTGGCTTCAGCCACGCTTGAGCTGGCATGGGTGGCCAGGTTGCAATTACCGTTCTTCCATTTGATGGTAGGCTCGGGGCAGGCCGCGCAGTACCATCCCGAAGAGATCTCCAGGGTGCGGCTGCACCCTTTGCACTGCTCCACGATTTCAAGGCACACGCCACCGTTGTATCCACAGCCTTTGGCTGTCATGAAGGCACATTCCATACCTTTACGAACCGTTGTACATTTCATTGATCTAACCTCCTAATAGGGTCTAAGCAAATAAAAAGGCCAAAGAGAAAGGATCCTTCGGCCTTTTCATCATCCTGGCTTATATATTCAGGTCAAAAAAGGTTGTCAAGCATTTTTTACGCCTGGTTGCCATGCTGGTAAACGTGAACATCGCGCTGGGGAAACGGAATGGAAACGCCATTGGCGTCGAAGGATTTTTTTATTTTTTCGGTCAGATCATAATAGACCCCCCAGTAATCTTCCACCTTGGCCCAGGGACGAACCACGAAATTCACACTGCTGTCCGCCAGTTCCGAGACCGAAATCTGCGGCGCCGGAGTCTTCAAAATGCGGCTGTCCTGGGCAATGATATCCGCCATCAGCGATCGGGCCTTATCGATGTCGTCTTCATATCCGATGCCGAATACCATGTCCACACGGCGGGTTCCCTTGACCGTCCAGTTGACGATGTTATCGTCGGTGAGCTTGGCATTGGGAACGATGACGGTCTTGTTGTCGGCCGTTTTCAACTGGGTGGTGAAAATTTGGATGGCTTCCACCACGCCGAACACCCCGGCACCTTCGATTAGGTCCCCCACTTTGAAGGGCTGGAAGATGATCAGCAGAAAGCCGGCGGCGAAATTGGACAGCGACCCCTGCAGGGCCAGGCCGATGGCCAGGCCGGCGGCACCGAGAACGGCAATGAAGGAGGTTGTCTGGATGCCTAGTTGACCGAGGGCGGCAATGACGATAAACGCCAGCAACCCGATGTAGGCCAGGTTGGCCGTAAAGGAAATCAGGGTGGCGTCGACCTTGCTTTTGGCCATGAGACGTTCCACCAGTTTGCGCACGCCCTTGGCCACCCATCGTCCGACGATGAAAATCGCCAGGGCGGCAAGCACCTTCAAGCCATAAACGGTTAGCAATTGGTAGACCTTATTAACGATCTCTTCCATTTTTTTCTGTTCCTTTCCTGCAGCAACCGCCGCCGACAGGCGGTGGGTAAACGATATTCGGTTGTTTGATAGCGGGTTGAATGCGCCTTACATGGTTTCTATAAATGCATCCGCCTCTTTGATCGAACGGTTCATCTCTGCGATCAAAGACGACACTTCCGTCTCGATCTGGCCGACCTCTTTTTTGAGGGAACTGACGGCCTGAGCATTCAGATTGTGCTTGAGGTAGAGCACATAATCCCGCAAGTTGTTGAGCACCGGATCCATGGAGGCTTCGGCTCGGGCCATGGAACGCTGCAGCCGGCTGAACCGGCTGCGGGTGTCCTGCAGGGAGGCCCGGCTTTTGGCTTGAAGGTTCACGTTTTCGATAGTGGCGATTTCCGATTCCCACTCCTTGAACAGGTCAGCAGCGATGCGCTCAACCGTATCAATGCGGTCGCGAACGGCCTCGGCTCGCTCTTCGCAGGCCCGGTAGCCTTGGCTGAGCTTTCCATAGACATCTTCCAATTCGCCGCCGTCAAAGCCATACATGGCCTTAATGCGTTCCACGACGGTGGCAAATTGTTCGGAAGCCTCGGCCTGGTCTTCACGAACCTTCTCCACGTTGTCTTTGAGAAGGTGGCGCTTCTCCTTGCCCATCTTCTCCCAGACGGCGTAGTAGGTGGTCTGGCAACCGGTGACAAAAAGGAGAACCCCAGCCATCAACACGGCGAAGAACATTACCCCCCCACCATGCAAAGGTTCAGGCGGGCATTTTCGCCTACTGTTTTCTCTAACGGTCATGGGTCATCACTCCCCGGCAACTGGGTTCACGACTGCCCTGCGGCCCGGTAACTGGCTTTCCGGGCCGCAGGCGCAAGCCGATGGTTTGTTTCAACCTTAGTCGACCTTGGTAAACTGAACCCGCCGGTTTTTGGATCGGCCGAGTGGGGTTCCGTTGTCGGCAATCGGGCGATCCGGTCCGTATCCCGTGGCTGAAAGCCGGAACGGTGAAACACCCTTAGCCACCAGGTAATTCATGACGGCCTTGGCCCGCCGGTTGGAAAGATCCATATTGAACGACCGGGCACCGGTGCTGTCGGTGTGGCCTTCGATCAGGACCTTCAACTGGGGATTGGCCGCCAAAGCGGCGGCAATTTCATCGAGGATGCCATATGAAGCGGGTTTGATGTCCGCCTTGGCCACTTCGAAGTTGATGTTGTTGAACGTCCAGGAGGCAGCACCGGCATCCAAGATGGTGATGGGGCAGCCGGAGGCAGCCACCTTTATGCCAGCGGGTGTGCCCGGACATTTGTCCAGATAATCCGCCACGCCGTCCTTGTCGCTGTCCAGCGGGCAGCCGACCGCATCAACCTTCACGCCGGCAGGGGTGCCCGGACATTTGTCCAGGTAATCCGCCACGCCGTCCTTGTCGCTGTCCAGCGGGCAGCCGACCGCATCAACCTTCACGCCGGCAGGGGTGCCCGGGCATTTGTCGATGGCATCGGCAACACCGTCGCTGTCGCTGTCCGTCATGTCGCCCACAAAAACCTTCGTCACATAGTCGGCCATCTGCTGGCCGCCGGCCAGATCGTCGGCATTGGCGGCAAAGCCGCAACCGCCGATGCGAGCGAGTGCTTCCATCATGGTCCGCCCCTCAGCCGAATCGCCTACCTGGACAGGATAGATGCAAAGCCGGTCTGCGAATGTGTTTTTAATGGCGGTCGCCGACACGGCGGGCGCCATGCCCATACCATTGCCGTCGGTGACGATGATTAAGGCATGTTTTCCGTCAAGATCGGCCAGATCTTGGGCGGCGTCATCAATGGCCGATGCCAGGGGGCTGGTGCCGCCGGCCTTGGAAACGTTGGCCAGGGCTTGCAGGGCATCTGCTTTGTCGAAAACACCCATATCATCGATGAGCTTGGTGCTTGCTCTGGAGAATTGAGAATCATGTCCGAACGTGCGCAACCCGCTTTTAATTCCCCCATCCGCTGGCATGGTTTGAACCATGTTCCGCACCACGGATGTGGCGATGTCAAATTTCTTCCACTGCCGATAACCTTCCCCCATGGAGGAAGAGGCATCAAGGATGATAACCACATTCTGCGTTTTGAGCGCATGCCCTCGCGCATCGATCTCAACCGGGGTAACCTCGGGTACCGCCTGGTAGGGGGTGGCACAAGCACTCACTACGGCAGCAATTAACAGCATAAGGGCAAGCTTTGATACAAGCTGTTGCATGGCAATTCCTTTCTTTTGTCTGAAAGTAATGGGTTTGGATGGTGGTATCGGGTAAAGGAGCAAACGTGCATCAGGAACAAAGGCCGGAACACGAATGTGGCACGCGGTGCAGGGGATTGAATCCCCAATTACAAAACCATTCGTCTTTAATCAAGAACTTTCTGGCCAAGCCAAACTGGTACTCAAAATAATCGCCTTTGAGGAAAAATCCAGTAAAGATTGAAAAAAACCGGCGCACCCCATTTGATTTGCTGCCCTTGGTGCATAGATTGCCGCAACCTGGCAACCAGCCGATCCGGCGGTTCATTTTGAACCATTTGGAAACGACGTCCGATTGACTGCCATGAGATAGATTGACTTTTCAGGCAGATGGGCTATTGTCTGAGCGTACAGGAACCATTTGAAGGGGTCCATCAAGCCAACTCATCGCAGCGACGGCCGCACCCATCCATTTAACCATCGCAATCATCCAACAGGAATTCTTAAGATATGATTTTAGACGAAGCACGCCAGGTTCTGCAAATTGAAGCAGACGGCATCTTACGGTTGATCGATCGTCTCGACCAGCGGTTCGATCAGATGGTGGAGGTTATCTTAAAGGCAACCGGCCGGGTCATCGTCAGCGGCATCGGAAAATCCGGCATCATCGGCCGGAAAATCACCGCTACCTTAAACAGCACGGGCACACGATCGATTTTTATGCATCCCGTTGAGGCCATGCACGGTGATCTGGGAATGGTCGGCTCGGATGACGTCTTTCTGGCCATGTCCTATAGCGGCGAAACCGATGAACTCAACATACTGCTGCCCAGTATCCGCAACATCGGCTGCACCGTCATCGCCATGACCGGCAACCCGGCTTCCAGCCTGGCTAAACACAGTGACATTGTCATCGATGTGGGTGTGGAAAAAGAGGCCTGCCCCCTGGGTCTGGCACCGACGGCCAGCACTACGGCCCTGCTGGCCATGGGGGATGCGCTGGCCGTGGTGCTGATCAACAAGAAGCAATTCAGGATGAGCGACTTTAAGCGGTTTCACCCCGGCGGTGCCTTGGGCCAGCGGCTGTCCAGCCAGGTGAGGGACATCATGTTCACCGGTGAGAACATTCCCCTCGCCGCCACGTCGGCGTCCATGCAGGAAGCCGTGGAGGAGATGGACCGCCACGGGCTGGGTGCCCTGATCATCGTTGACCAACACCAGAAGCTGGCGGGTATTCTCACCGACGGCGATCTGAGGCGGTTGATTGCGCAGAAAAAACCGGTTTTCGAACAAGACCTGACTGCCGTGATGACGCCATCCCCGTTGCATGCATTGTCGCAGTCACCTGCTTATGATGCCCTCAACACCATGGAGCAGCACGAAATCACCGTTCTGCCAATCATCGACAACGACCGCCGGGTGCTGGGAATCCTGCACCTGCATGACATCCTCGGAAAAGGCGAATTCAAGTTTAACGGGCTGACTGCCGACAAGAAGGCATAACCTGAACAGGCAACCTGCAAGGAGAGGGGATGAATCAAGAAACCATCGAAACCCGCATTCGGACACTGGGCGAAGCAAAAATTCCATCGCCGATGCTAAAGGAAGAGCATGGCGGGATCCACCATCTGTTCGTTTCGGATGAAGACCAGGTGATGATCAATATCAAGCGGAAAAATATCGAAGGCATGCTTGCCCAAGGCCTTTTCCCACCGTCCTTCGAAGTGGCCGGTCCGCGGCGCAAGGTCTATTTCGACGCTTCCAAACTCAGGTGTGCCATTACTACCTGCGGCGGTCTGTGCCCGGGATTGAACGACATCATCCGGGCCATCGTCCTTGAGTTGCACTACCGCTACGGCGTCAAGATCATCTATGGTGTGCGCCACGGACTGGAAGGGTTTATCCCCGAGTACAACCACGATTTTCTGGATCTGACGCCGGCCCGGGTCACAACCATCATGAACATGGGCGGTTCCATTCTCGGATCATCGCGTGGCGCCCAGGACATCGATCGGGTGGTGGACTGCCTGGAAGTCAACAATATCGGCATCCTGTTCATGGTGGGCGGTGACGGGACGCTCATGGCCGCCTCCAAGATTGCGGACACCATCTCCCAGCGAGGCCTTAAAATCAGCGTGGTGGGCATCCCCAAAACCATCGACAACGACATCCACCTCGTCTCCCGCTCCTTTGGATTTGACACCGCAGTGGATGTCTCCCGAATGGCCATCCAGAGCGCCCATAATGAGGCCATCGCCTACCCCAATGGCGTAGGCCTCATCAAACTCATGGGGCGGCACTCCGGTTTCATCGCCGCCACGGCAGCCCTGGCCCAGCAGGATGCCAATTTCGTATTGATTCCAGAAGTTGACTTCGATCTGGAAGGCCCCAAAGGCCTGATGGCCGCCTTGGAGGCAAGGGTGACCGGCCGGGGGCATGCGGTCATCGTGGTGGCCGAAGGGGCCGGGCAGAAATTTTTTGAAAATGTGGATGAACGGCGGGATCCTTCCGGCAATATCCGGCTCAATGACATCGGTCCGTATTTAAAAGATGCCATCAAAGACTACTTTACGAAAAAGAAAATTGCATTGAACATCAAATATATCGATCCCAGTTACATGATCCGCAGCCTTCCGGCCAATGCCAATGACAGCGTGTTCTGCGGCTTTTTGGGCAGAGATGCGGTTCATGCGGGAATGGCGGGAAAAACCAAGTTGGTCATCGGCCACTGGAACAACCATTTCGTTCATCTACCGATGGAGGCCACGGCGGGAAGGAGAAAGCAGGTGCGGCCCAACGGCAAGTTATGGACAACGGTGCTGGAGTCCACGGGTCAGCCGTCGCTGAAAAATGACTCTGCCTGAGCACACCCAGTGAGTTGACCACCGCCAGGCCCGCAGGCAAGACCCAGCAAAATGGGGCCAGGAAGCTCAGAAGAGGTGTGATCGAGGCGCAGGTAGCCGGGGATTAAAGCACCCTGTCGCCAGGTAACCGCCGTTCAACACCTTGCCAATCGGATGGCATGCCCAACAAGTTGTTGATTACCCGTGCGTGACGGTGGGCAGCTCCCTGGTTGGCCAGCACCGCACTTTTTGCCAAACGGCCCAACCGGCGGGCCTCATCTGGATGCGTCAAGAGATGGATGGCCCGGTCAGCCAGTTCCCGGCCGTCTTTCACACCCATCCCGCCGCCAAATGTCTCGAGCAGGGTTCTGGCCTCTGCGAAATCCTCCATGAAAGGGCCAAAAAGAACCGGTTTGGCCCACACCGCGGCCTCCAGTGGATTCTGTCCGCCAAGGGGTACGAGACTCGCCCCGCAGAACACCACCGAGGCGACGCTGTAAACGTAGCGCAATTCACCGATGGTGTCCAGGATCACCAGCGCTGCACGCCGCCCGGCCGCCGTTTTACCCAGCTCAGTCCGATATTGCCAGTCGATGCCCCTTGCGCGGGCAAGTTCTGCGATCCGGGGCGCTTTCTCGATATGGCGCGGCGCTATTATGAAAACCATGTCAGGAATCAACATCGCCAGTCGGGCATAGACATCCATCAAAATGTCCGCTTCCGCCCCGCGAATACTACCGGCGATGAATACCGGCGTGCGGTCATCCACGGCATAAAGCCGTTTGATATCGGCGATGGATGTCTCGTCTTGGTCCCCATCCAAGGCATCCATCTTCGCATTGCCGTTAATCTGAACCCGATGGGCCGGCGCGCCCAGACGGATAATCCGCCGGGCATCCAGTTCGGAGATCATGCTGAACGCGTCCACTTTTTCCAGAACAGGCTTCATCAGCGGCCGGATCTTCATGTACGAGCGGATCGACCGGGCGGAAATGCGACCATTGAGGAACACGGTTTTAATCCCGCTTCTATGGGCCTGCTCGATCCAGTTGGGCCAGATTTCCGTCTCCATACAAATCAGCAGATCCGGCCGGTAGACAGACAGAAACCGGTTGGTGGCTCCCCACAGGTCCACCGGTGCATATCGTACGGTTGCTCGGCTGCCTAGCTGCCTGCAGGCGTATTGCTGGCCGGTTACCGTTGTGGTGGTAAGGAGAACCGACGTTTGCTTGCCGGCGGTATCCAGGGCGTGAAGAATGGCTTCGGCGGCCTTCACTTCGCCCACGGAAACGGCATGAATCCATATTCTGGGGCTTCCGGGTAAAGCCGGTTCCGTTTTTGGCGGATGGTATCCCAGTCGTTGGGCCAGCACCATCCTTCGCAGCGGGTCTTTCTTATCGTGGCACCAGATGGCAGGCAGGACGATCGGAGTAAGCATGTACGCCAGGAAATTATAAGCGAAATGAAAAATATTCATGGTCGCAGGCAGAAAAGCGGTTACTGAATGGTGATGTCGGGTTTGGGTTCAGGGGGTCGCTGGACCTGAACAAACCGCCCCCGGTGAATGCGAAGCATCTGCAGGTCTTTTTCCGCCTCACCGTTTTGCGCGAAGGCGGTCCGGCCGGAAACCCCTTCGAACGCTTTCATTTGCAGCAGGGCCGCTTTCAAGTCTCTCCTTGAGTTGGTGGCCGTCTGCCGCATGGTCTGAAAGACCATCATGGCGCTATCGTAGGCCACTGCCTCGATGATGCCCGGCACCTCGCCGAAGGTGTTCTGGAAGGCCGCCACAAAATGCTTGACCGACTCAGACTCGCTTTCAGCAAAAAAACCGTCGGCGATCAGGGTCCCTTTCATGTACTCGCCGGACATTTCCAATAGGGTTTTGGAATTCCAGAGGTTGGTGCCCAGCAAATATACATCGCGGATGTCATAAAAGGCCAGTTGCGGTATGATCAGGCCTGCTTTTTTGGGTGCATCGGGAATAAAAAGCGCATCAAAATCCACAATGGGGTGCCATTGATCATCCTTGTGCGGGCTGCGCCGTCCAAGATCATCGATCACGTCCCGGTCCAGAGGGATGCCGCTGATCCGCTCCACAGGGTCGACGATGATCTCTCTTCGGGATAGGTAAGATTCTGCCATGAAGGGCAGTAGCAATGGGTGAAGCCTTGGGATACTGGCTGCAGTTAAATCCTTGGGCACATCATAGAAAATGCCGGCCATTTTCTTGATGGGTTTGGCAAAATCCGTACCCTCGGGATCATAAGTTTCAACACTGTTAACCACCCCCCCATGTTCGACCACCTGGTCCCAGAACAGGTTCATGTAGCGCCAACCGTAGTTTTCATCGGGGTATAAAATGGCAAACCGCCTGGCACCCAATTCATCCATGGCAAAAGACACCAGGGAGCGCACCTGCATTTGCGGGGTGATGAAATTCCTGAATACGTAAGGCCCTATATCCGCAACCCCCTCCTTCTGGGTAAAGACGAGAATGGGTATCCCTCTGGCCTGTGCGCTTGCGGCGGCAGCTTCGGATGTGTACATGGGCCCCAGGATGGCTCCGACCTTTTCCTGATCCAGTTCATCCACCGCCTTCATAGACACACCGGGGTCGGACCGGGAGTCTTTGACGATGATGGTGATGGGGAGGCCGTCACCCATGGCACTGGACTGGCTTAGCGCCAGTTCGATGCCGTTTAGGGCTCGCTGGCCGAAAATGGCATAGGAGCCGGAAAGGGGCAGCAGGCAACCGATGGTAAAGGGAATAAAACGGGCGCGTTCCGTCAGGGAGTGGATCATGTCTGAGGCATCCTGGTGGTCCGGATGCTCGGGGAACCGTTCCACAAAGGCCTTGAGGACATCCAATGCATCATCATATTTTTCGACCAGAATAAACGCCATGCCCAGTCGGTAGAGCAAAAGGCCCATGACGCGTCTATCCGTCACTTGAGCGATCAGCTGCTGGATGTCATCGGTACTGAGCTGTTCTGATGTGTCTTCCAATTTGGTCCAGGCGAGCGCAGCATCCGCACCGGATGCTGCGCTCAAGGCCCGATTATAGAGCCGGGCGGCATCCAGATGCCCGCCCATCGCCTCATAGGCATCCGCCACAGCCATGAAAAAAGGCACCCGTCGTAAGGTGGGATCGGTGCGTTCGGTAAAAGATAGCCCATGCGCAACAACCGCTTCATAATCGCCGCGGTCGAAAAAAAGCGCCAAAATTTCCAACATGGCCTCGGGAACCAGCGCGCTTTCCGGGAATTCGTGGTTCAGCCGTAAGAATACGGCTATGGCATCGTCATCGCGGCCGGAAAGCCGGTATATTTTTCCTATTTTGAAAAGTGCCGCCTCCACATAAGGATCGTCGTAGGCTTCACGCAAAAACGCATTGTAACCATCCAGAGCTTCAGGGAATTGGCCCTCGTCAAAAGCACGCTCGGCGTCCCGGAACGTCGAATGGCTGGGCATTTCGGGAACCGGCCTGGGGATGGGCACCAAAGACGGCGTTGGTGCGCAACCCGCAGCCACAACCATAAAAAGGAACAACACTGTTCGAACCATCGAAACCATTGGTCTGAATTTCCTGTGGGGCTCCCCGCGCAAGGACTCCTTTGAACTGCGATAGCGAGCGCATTCTTCGTCGCTTGCGGCGGGGTTCGCGAGCGAACTGGGTAATCGATTTTTTTTCCTTACGGTGAGGACTCCCCGCGGCTTGTCGCGGGGAGTCCTCATAATCGCATGCATGCGCACCTCATGCCGCCAAGCGGCATGGCCCAATCTACACAAGCTGATTTCATTGTCAAACAATAGTTCATCTCGCAAAAAATTGAGCATGGATTGCGGGTAAGCCATGGTCGGTGCTTGACATCTCCCCGGCAACGACATTATAGTAGGGCATTCAAATGGTTACCGTTCACTTTGAACGCTTTCCACCTTCATCTCACAGCAAAGGCCTTTTCCATGAAAAAACCCATTTTGGCATTTTTTCTGATCATCACCCTATTGCTCACGGTACCGGTGCATGCGGAAATCTACAAATACATTGACGAAAATGGCCAAAAACGCTGGACAGACGACTTGAGCCAGGTGCCAGCGGAGCAACGCGCTTCTGCCCAGCGCTTTGAAACCGAACAAGAGACGCCGGCGGATACCGCAGCCGAACAAGAGCAAGCGCCTCAACCGGAAACCGCGCTTGAAACCGAAGTTGAGGATCCGGATAGCGCCGAACCAAACGAAAGTGCTGAACTGAGCCGAGAAGCGCTCGAAAAGGAAAAAACCGCATTAGACACCCAGTACCAGCAGCTATTGGAAGAAAGAAAACAGATCGAACAGATAACGGGTGAAGCCCTTGACACGAGCGCCAGGGCCGAACTGAACCGACGGATTTCCGCATACAACAGCAAAACGGAACAATATGAAGCGCACTTGAACGCATTCAACGAAAAAATAAGCGCCTACAATCAAAAGATCATGTCCAAGCAGTAACCCCAACATGAGTAAGTAAACAGATCTGACGTCAGCTCGCCGGCACAACACGAAGTGGGAGTCGGCCGCGGCGCATGTGTGGTTGGTTGCCGTTCAAAGCAACCGAATTCTAATACGATTCCCACCGCCATCCATTCAGACCCGATCATAACCAGCGTTATCATTAAAAAATGCGCCTAAGGAGGAAAGCCATGACAGTATCATCCAGTGACTTCAGCAAAGCGGTTTCAGTAGGCCGCCCGCCCAATATCCAGCAACGTTTTCCCAACTCGAAAGCGCTGCTGGTTAGCGGAAAATTCATCGACCTGGCCATGATCAAAAAGAAAAAAGCCATCTGCATCGCAGCCAACGGCAGAAGCGCCTTTGTGATCCGAGGTGCGCTGAAAGCGGCCCAGCGGGCAAATTCTGCCCTGATCATTGAAATTGCCCGGTCCGAAGGGGGGGCCGATGCGTATTGTGCCGTTAATTACTGGAATATGGCCCGAATTGTGGACGCGGCCTGCAACGAACTGGGCATTACCATCCCCGTGGCTCTGCATGCCGACCACTACGGCATAAAAAGCACGGACGATATCCCGGATGCCAAGATAGAAATCCCCACGATGTTCGAGGCCGGCATCACCTCTATTGCCATTGACGCCTCCCATCTCCCGGACGACCAGAATCTGACCACCAATCTGGAGTTGATGCCTTTTATTCCCGACTGGTCCGGGTTGGAGACTGAAATTGGTGAAATCAAGGGCAAAATGGGACTGTCCACCAAGGCTGAAGCCCTTTTTCTGATCCAGGGGCTCAACGCCCACGGCATCTTCCCCAACTGGATCGCCTTAAACAACGGAACCGTCCACGGCATCGAAGCCAGCGGCCAGGGAATCCAGGTGGACCTGACCAAGGAGATCCACGATGCGCTGGCCGTTTACCATGTATCGGGCGCCCAGCATGGCACATCCGGCAACAGCTCACAGCGACTGCGGGAAATCGCCAACCGCACCAACACCACCAAAGCCAACGTCGCCACCGCTCTGCAAATGATTTCGTGGGGACTCGATGTCAATGATGACGGCAATGCCGCTTTGGACGACAACGGCGATTTTATCAAAGTCCCCGATCAAGGTGTCACTGAAACCATGTGGGCCAAGATGGTCGCCTATGCCAATAATAAGGGATGGAAGGGTGGCAACTATAAAAAATTGAACCTACCTTTCGAAAACAAGCTGCTGGGACTTCCTCTGGAAATCCGTGCCAGAATGGAGCAGCGGGTGGAATCGTTCATTTACAACATGCTCGTCAACGTATTCAATGCCCGGGATACTGCCGATCTGGCCATTGAGTCGATCCTGGAAGCCAATAGTTATGATCCAGGCCCCAAAGCCCAGCGGATTGAAGATCCGAAGGAATGGACTCCGGAAAAAATAGTCCAACGCGCGGCCTTAATTGAAAGCAACGCAAGCCCCGAAGGAAACTTTGACGACTGAGACCCGCGGTCCACGCTGATTGAGCAACGGAATCATGCGCCCCATTCAACAAGCCATCCACTGCCGTGTGGCGTCCACGGCAGTGGATGGTTCTTTTCAGCCCCACCCGTGAACCAATTAACAATGGCGGCTCCATGGAAAAACAAACCAAACAATTCTGTCATTTTTGTGCGTTTCCTCTTGGAAACCGACCCGTTGAAGGAAGGATGCGTCCTTTCTGCTCGAGGTGTCAAACGCCGATCTATGAAAACCCGGTGCCGGCAGCCTGTGTGGTGCTCGTCGATGACCGCAATCGGCTCCTGCTCGTAAAACGGCGCGCGGCGCCTAAGCAGGGTATGTGGTGCCTGCCGGGAGGATTTGTGGAATCCGGTGAAACGCCGGAGGAGGCGGCCGTTCGTGAGCTTAAGGAGGAAACCGGCCTAACCGGTCGAATAAACACCCTTATCGGCGTGACCACCAGTCCCGGAACCCTCTATCAATCCATTTTGTTGATCGGATACCTGGTTCGCTTTTTTTCAGGATCAACCATGGCCGGCGATGATGCATCCGAAGTGGCTTTTTTTGATCTAGCCCATTTGCCCGCAATCGCATTTGAGAGCCACCATTCATTTATTCGCCTTTATTATTCGACACTTGACGTATAACCCCCATCCCGTCGCCGCCCAATCCGACACACCCGCACGTTTCTCTGGCAGACTCCGGAAAAAAAATAATCTTTTTTCTAAAGGTTTTTTAGGACGGGCCGATAATGGTATCGGAGGAACCCATATGCATATTCAAAGCTACCAGATCCATAATGTGTTGAATGTCTACCGCAGGCAATTAAGCCAGGGGAAGCCGGATCAACACCAGCTTATAGGCGCCCATAACACCAGATCGGACTCGGTGAGGATTTCAGCCGAAGGTAAAAACCAGTCGATAATGGAAAAGGTGGCTGCCAACGTGCTTAGGAAAATAACCAACGTTTCTCCCGGATCGGATTTTGACCAAGAGATGATCAAGCAGATTCAACACACAGAAAAAGACCTGCCTAAGGTCCCAAAAGATAATGAGTTTATTTTTCACACCATTGTTGAAAATAATCAAAAAGAGACCCGAGCCATTGCTGTCGACAACTCGCAGGTATTGATGAATCGGCTCGATGAACTGGCTAAGGCAGCCGTAAATCGTAACGCTGAACCAGCTGGAAAAAGGACCGGCGGGTAACTGGTGTCGCTGAAAGGACGGAATCACCAGGACCGCCAAACACACTTGTAGAACACAAAGGAGGACTTGCCATGTTAGACACAATTGGCGAATCAGCCGTCAGAACGACGACTCGAATAGACAACAACCTGGCCGTGGAAAACAAAGATATCGCCCTAAAAAAAGTCGAAAAGGCCGTTGAAGAGCGGCCCATCGAAGATCCTCAAGAAAGTGCGAAACCTGAATCCGACGCGCAGAAAAAAGAGGGTGGCTACAATGTGGATGATGGGGGCATTTTTTTTGAAAAATACGATAAAAACGGCAATGTTGTCTACAGATTGCCACCGGAACAAAATCCCATAGACGAACGCGCCTAATCGACAGACTTCCCTGAGTGGGTGAAAGCCGGTCAAATAGCCGGCTTTCACCGCTTTCGTCACCGGTGTTGTTTAGCGATTGGGATTGCCCAAATGATCAGCCAAGCCTGCTTTTGGCTTCATCCCAGAGATGGTGCATTTCCGATAAGCTAAGGCTGTTGATATCCCCTCCCTCTTCAATCGCTTTTTCTTCCATATAGGCAAACCGTCTTTCAAATTTTTGAATAGACCGAATCAATGCGGTTTCCGGGTGAATATGGGCAAACCGAGCGACATTGACCATCGTAAACAAGATGTCGCCGAATTCCATGGCCACGTTATCGCGATTGCCTTCCTTCCCATGGATATTGATCTCTTTTGAGAATTCCATCCACTCTTCCATGGTTTTGGTCATCACGCCGGCGATATCATCCCAGTCAAAACCGGTTTTGGCCGCCCGTTCCGAAACCATCGAGGCCCTGAGTAAGGCCGGCAAGCTCTGGGGGATGGAACTCAAAACCGAATGATGCCCGGCACCGCCCTTTTCTTTCAGCTTGATCTTCTCCCAGTTTTCACTGACCGCTTCAGGGGTTTTTGCGGTAGCATCGCCAAAGACATGGGGATGTCTGCGCACCATCTTGGCAACAATTGTTTCAACCACATCCTCAAAGCAGAATTGTTCCGATTCCGTGAACAGCTTGACGATAAAAAGCAGCTGAAATAATACATCGCCGGCTTCTTCACAAACGGCGTCGGCATTTTTTGCAATGACCGCATCCGCCAGTTCGTAGACCTCTTCAATGAGGTAACGGGCCATTGTGTCCGGTGTCTGTTTTTTATCCCACGGGCAGCCGTTTTCCCCTCTCAGTGCATCGATCAACGCCCAAAGGCGCTCAATGGAAGTCGATCGGCTTGGGATTACCGGGTCTGCCATGACTGCCTGAAATCCTTTGTTTTTATTACGAAATTGTCTTTCATGTCCTTTGAAAGCACTTTAGCCATTACTTCGGATACCGTTGCCACATGCGGGGCAAGGGTTGCGTTTTTTATCAACGGCGCACCCTTGGGTAAAAAGGCGGCTAGCACAATAAACAGCACACAGCTGACCAACCCGCCCTTGAGCGCCCCGAACAGGGCACCACAGACCCTGTCTACCCATCCCAGGTAGGCGATATTGAGCAGATACTTGATAACCACGGCAAGAATCCCCACAATGATCACCACCACCGAAAAAATCGCCATGTAGCTTAGAATATTGAGGTAAGCCGGATTGGTAATCCAGGGAGCAATCCACCCGGCCGCATGCGGGTAATAGGTATATGCGGCATAAAAACCGCCCAGGACGCCGACGATTGAAGACATTTCTCTGACCAGCCCTCTGAAAATACCACGAATCAACCCATAGGCCAGGATGGTTATGATCAGGATATCAAAAGGATTCATGATGGTCCCTTACAAGAAGTAACACGTTACCAGAACAGGGCATCTACCGGCGATTTGAATGCACTCAAAACCCTTGGCCGGAGTTCTTCAAGCCAAAGAAAATATCAATAAAATCAGAATGTTTATAGATTTTTTAAGTGGATAACGTTAACAGAGCGCTTTTTCCCCGTCAAGCATTTTCACTGGGGTCATCAAGGAGAATTTGACGTTTGCATTCCCAGGAAAAGTCGGATATGCCATTGCCGACAGGAATAGGCATTGCACGGCCGGGCCGGCGGTTTGACAATTGAACGGCGCCGATTCATACTGATTGACAATCAATTAGTCACTACAACAGGAACGCAGATCACTTTTTATGGACGCATGCACGGAAAGCAAGCAAACCCGTCTTACCTTTTCCGATATTGATATGGCCCGGCAGCTTTTTGGCGAGCAGGACGGACACCTTAAGCGCCTTGCGGATCTATTGGGGATCCACGTGCATGCCCGGGGCAACACGGTTCATCTTAAAGGGGAAGATGTGGCCGTAGATCTTTCGCGGCGGGTGTTAGAGCAACTCTATGGTCTGCTTAAGGAAAAGTACCCCATCTATCCCAATGATATTGACTACGCCCTGCGCATTCTGAAAGAGAACCACACCGCAGACCTTAAAAAGATCTTTTTGGACACCGTTTATATAACATCCAAGAAACGTCCCATCACACCCAGAAACCAGAGCCAGAAATGCTACATCGAAGCGATCCGCAACTATGACATCGTCTTTGGCATCGGCCCTGCCGGGACGGGGAAAACATACCTGGCCATGGCCATGGCCGTATCTGCACTTTCCAAAGGCACGGTCAGCCGGATCATCCTGACCCGGCCCGCTGTGGAAGCCGGCGAATCATTAGGTTTTTTGCCGGGAGATCTGGCAGAAAAGGTAGATCCGTATCTCAGGCCGCTCTATGATGCACTTCATGACATGATGCGCTTTGAAAAGGTGGTCGCACTGATGCAAAATGGGGTGATCGAAGTGGCGCCACTGGCTTTTATGCGGGGAAGAACCCTCAATGAAGCGTTTATCATCCTGGATGAAGCCCAAAACACCACCACCGAACAGATGAAGATGTTTTTAACCCGCATCGGTTTTAATTCCAAGGCCGTGGTTACCGGAGATATCACCCAGATCGACCTGCCGGCAGGCAAGTCTTCAGGGCTTGTTGAGGCCAAAACGATTTTAACCCCCATACCAGGCATACAGTTGATTCACTTTACCAAGCAGGATGTTGTCCGGCACCGGTTGGTCCAGGATATCATCAACGCCTATGAGTTGCTGGAAGCCAGCCGCAAAAAAAAATAAGTGCACCAATCGGTCCCATCGACGCATGGCAGGCGGATCCGCCAATGGGTATACCGGCAACGCGATGTGGATAGAAAATGATTCGTGATCGGAAAAAAAATTCCCTCGACCGTTTTTTGAACCTAAGCCCCCACGTCCGTTGGGCAATGCTGGTACTCATTGTTGTTATTTTTACAACCGGCCTCTACCCGAGCCTGGTCATAAAAAAACACCACTATGAAATCGGTGATGTCGTTAAAACCGATATCAAGGCCTCAGAAGATTTTTTCATTGAAGACAGTTCCGCCACCGAAGTCCACCGCCGCCAGGCAGCCGATAACGTGGTCACCGTCTATGACCTCAATCCGAAGATCCTCAAAGCCACGGTCAGCCGGCTGAACGATGCCTTTGCGCAAATGCGGATGATATACGAGCAGGAAACCAAAAAACTGGCCAGGGAACCTCAGACATTGCCGGCCCACCCGGCAAGTTCTGGGAAAGCGCCGATGGAGCCTGCCGACGTTCCTGACCTCCCGCAGGTGCCCCTGGTGGAGCGGATGCTGGCCAATAAAAGCCTGTTCGAAAATATAACCGGAATGGAAATCAGTAACGGGGCGTTTTTCATTCTCACCGAACATGGATTCTCAAAAGAGATCCCCAGACTGTTCACCACCATTATCACCCAAGTGCTCTCCACGGGGGTGGTCGCCAACAAAGAGACCCTGCTGAAGGAGTCGGATAAGGGCATCATCCTGCGCAACGTGGAAACCCTGACAGAGACCCATGTATTGAACCTGAAGCAGTTTTATGGGCCCGACCAGGCCAAGACCATGGTCCGGGTCGTCGCTGACCCGCTCCTCAAGGGGATGAACTATGCCCTGCTCAACTTCATTGTGGACTATTCCCAGCGGCTGGTTCAGCCCAACGTCACCTTGAACAGCCACGAAACCGAGGCGCGCAAAGAGGTCGCGATCGAGCAGATCAAGCCGGTCCTTTACATGATTAAAAAAGGGGAGATGCTGCTCCGGGAAGGTGAGCGGGTTACCCCCCTTCAGCTCCGCAAACTCAAGGCGATGGAAGGCAGGGCCGGTGCCCACCGGGTGCCCCTTGCCAGTTCGGGCGCCATAGCGCTGTTGACCACCATATTGATCATTCAATACCACGTGCGGCTCAAACGACGGATAGAATCCGCCAATTACGGCAACAAGGACCTGCTCTTTCTCTCGTGCATCATGGTGGCATTTATCATCGTGGTAAAAATTTCCACCTCCCTGCCTGACGCCTGGTTTCTCGGCCTGTCCCTATCCCGCCCGGTTTCTCCGGTGGGGTTCGGCATCCCTCTAGCCGCCGGCGCCATGATCGTCTGCCTGTTCATGGGCCGGGAGACGGCGCTGATCTTCGCCCTGGCTTTAGCTCTATGCGCATCCATGCTGCTTCAGGGAGGCCTGGAAACATTCATCTATTTTATCTTGAGCTGCACCATGGCATCCTGGTGGCTCCAGGATTGCCGTGAAAGAAAAATCATAATTAAATCAGGTGCCAAGCTAGGGTTGCTCAATGCCTTTCTGGCCATTGTCATAGATGTTTATGTAGGCACCGCCTCCTTGGCCACGCTGCCCTTTGACGTAACCGTGGCCTTTTTAGGGGGGATCGGAGCCGGAATCATCACCGCGGGCATGGCACCGGTGGTTGAGATGGTGTTTCACTATACCACCAACATTACCCTGCTGGAATTGGCCAACCTGGACCGGCCCATCCTGCGACGGCTGATGCTGGAAGCACCGGGAACCTATCACCACAGTGTTGTGGTCGGATCGCTGGTAGAGGCGGCAGCCGCGGAAATTGATGCCAATCCCATCCTGGCCAAAGTATGCGGGTACTATCACGACCTGGGGAAGTTGAAACAACCCCTCTATTTTATTGAAAATCAATCGGACGGCAGGAACAGGCACGACAAGCTGGCGCCCTCCATGTCCGCCCTGATCCTGATCGCCCACGTCAAAAACGGCGTTGAAATAGCCCGGGAACACAAGCTGGGGCAAGTGATTATCGACACCATCCAACAGCACCACGGCACCAGTTTGATCAGTTTTTTTTACGAAAAAGCGAAACTCCTCAAGGGTGAAGATGCGGTCAATATCGACGATTTCAGGTATCCGGGCCCACGACCCCAAACCCGGGAGGCCGGCCTGGTGATGCTGGCGGATGTGTTGGAGGCAGCCTCTCGCACCTTGGAGAACCCCACCCCATCGCGAATTCAGGGGCTGGTTCAGAACCTGATCAACAAGATCTTTTCCGATGGCCAATTGGACTATTGTGAATTGACCTTAAAAGACCTGCACCTGATCGCCAGAAGCTTCAATAAAATTTTGAACGGCATCCACCACCACCGGATCGAATACCAGGAAAGCGCCAATATCACCTCCGGAAAGGCAAAAAATGGAAGTGCTGATCGAAAACAGGCAAAGCCGCCACAGAGTGCCAAAGCAAAACATTCAGACGACCGCCAGGCGCATTTTAAACGCCTTGGATTACCCTAATGCCGAGCTATCCATTCTGATCGTTGACGACGACCAGATCGCGGAACTCAATTTGGCCTACTTGAACCACCCAGGCCCGACCAACGTCATTTCGTTTCCCATGCAGGAGGGCCAGTTCACCGACATTTCGCCGGACCTGCTGGGCGACGTGGTGATTTCTGCCGACACAGCCCACCGGGAAGCCGCTGACGCCGGCATTCAAATGATGGAACGTCTCAACCAGCTGCTGGTTCATGGAATTCTTCATCTGGCCGGCTACGATCATGTAAGATCGGCGGAAGAGGCCGTCGTCATGGAGCAAAAAAGCAACCAACTGATGGAACTGATCGGCAAGGAGGAATGAGCATGGCAGGCCTGGCAGTGAATATCGATCACATCGCCACCTTGAGGGAAGCCCGGAAAGTGAGCTATCCGGATCCGGTTGCAGCTGCCGTTATGGCTGAACTGGCCGGGGCGGACGGCATTGTCTGCCATTTGCGTGAAGACCGGCGACATGTTCAGGACCGCGATGTCCGGCTGCTTCGTAAGGTGGTCCAAAGCAAACTGATCCTGGAGATGGCGGCCACATCGGAAATGGTGGGCATTGCGCTGGATGTGCGGCCGGAGTTGGTCACCCTGGTCCCCGAAAGCCGCGAGGAGATCACCACCGAGGGGGGGATGGATTTGATTGTTCACAACAAATCCATCGGCGAGACCATCGGTGCCCTGCAGAACAATGGGATTCCCGTGAGTCTTTTCATCGATCCGGAACCGGAACAGATCAAGTTGGCACACCAGACCGGTGCCAACATGGTTGAAATCCATACCGGCGTTTTCTGTGAAGCCACCGGCAACGCCAAACGCAACCAGGCGTTTGCCAAGATCGTTGACGCCGCCAAACTGGCCAAGAGACTCAAACTGGGCGTCAATGCCGGCCATGGCCTATGCTACAACTCCATCAAGGCCTTTAAAGGGTTGTCGGAAATCGATGAGTACAGCATCGGCCATAGCATTGTTGCCAGAGCCGCCCTGGTGGGCATGGAGCGGGCGGTAAGGGAAATGCGGGCTCTGATCAACGCCCTTTGATCCTGAGCCCCAATTCATAAGGAAAAACGGATGTATCTGGTGACGGCAGAAGAAATGCAGCGCATGGATCGAACGACCATCGAATCCTTCGGCATTCCGGGCCGGGTACTCATGGAAAATGCCGGCCGCGGGGCGACGGATTTTTTTCTGGAAGCGGTCTACCGGAACCATCCCGGTGCCGTGGGTATCGCCGCCGGCCGCGGGAACAACGGCGGGGACGGCTTTGTCATGGCCCGCTATCTTCACCAGCAAGGCCTTCCCGTAACGGTGTTTCTGCTCGCGCAACGGGATCTGATCCAAGGCGACGCCGCCGCCAATCTGAAGCTGCTCGACAGCATGGGTGTGCCGGTGGTCGTGATGGCCGATGGCGCCGCCTTCGAATCTCAAAAAACGCTGCTGCACCAACAGCACACCTGGATCGATGCCATCCTGGGAACGGGTCTCTCCTCGGATGTCCGGGGGTATCTCCGGACGGCAATCGATTTCATCAACCAACAGGGGCGGCCTGTTTTCGCCGTGGATATCGCCTCCGGCCTCAACGCCGATTCCGGGCAGGTCTGCGGTGTCTGCATCCGGGCCGCCGCCACAGCCACCTTCGGTTTTGCCAAGGTTGGCCACCTCTCCTATCCCGGACGAACCCTTACCGGCCAACTGAAGGTCATCGAAATCGGCATCCCCTCGCATGTTGCCGCGAACCAAGGCTGCCGGCAGCGGCTTATCACTCCCGGCTCCCTGAAAAGGGCAATGCCGGAGCGAACCGCAACGGCCCATAAGGGCCACACCGGCCATCTGTTGGTTCTGGCCGGTTCTCCCGGGAAAACCGGTGCCGCCGCCATGACCGCCACCGCAGCCATGCGAGCAGGAGCGGGATTGGTAACGCTGGGAATACCGCAATCGCTGAACCCGGCGCTGGAAATCATGGTCACCGAATCCATGACCGCGGGCTTGCCGGAAACGGCCGATGGCACCCTGGATGAATCAGCCCAGGCAACCATCATGTCCCTGATGAAGGGCAAACGATGCCTGGCCGTCGGGCCGGGGATAGGAACCAACGGATCGACAGGCAGATTGTTGGACCGCTTGATCCAAACAATCCCCGTTCCCATGGTTATCGATGCGGACGCCCTCACCTTGATTGCAGCGGATCTTGCCATGCTGTCCAAAACCAAATCCCCCATCGTACTCACGCCTCATCCCGGGGAGATGGCCAGGCTTAGCGGCCATTCAAAGGCCGACATTCAAAGCGATCGCATTGGCCATGCACGCTCCTTTGCCCAACGACATCGGGTTCACCTGGTGCTTAAGGGGGCGGCAACGGTGGTCGCCCGGCCGGATGGAACCGTTTTCATCAATGCCACCGGCAACCCGGGTATGGCCGCCGGCGGTATGGGGGATGTACTCACCGGGCTGATTGCCGGCCTGATCACCCAAGGCATGGAACCCGGCATTGCCGCCCGGGCCGGGGTGTATCTCCACGGATCGGCCGCAGACCGGCTGGCGCTCAAAAAAGCACCGGTTGGCTACCTGGCCACCGAAGTCATGGATGCCATTCCTGGGGCGATGGGTGAACTGCTCAAGGGTAGCGACCATCTCCCATGGCCAAGGCTTGACCGCCTTCACTACCCGATGGATCCAGTCGGACCATGAACGCCAGGCCATCATGCCAACATGACGGAAGCACCTGTGAGTTTGAGACCCAAACCCATGAGCAGACTGCGGCCCTGGGCCGGGCCCTGGGCCGTCGGCTGAATCGGGACCTCGTCTTGTTGTTGTTCGGTGATCTGGGCAGCGGTAAAACCGCCTTTGCCCAGGGACTGGCCCGCGGATTGGATGTCCCGGCCGCTTTCACCGTTACCAGTCCCACCTATACACTGATCAACGAATACCCCGGCAGGTTACCGTTCTATCATGTGGATCTCTACCGCTTGCCGGAACCTGTTGATCCGGAAGAGATCGGCCTGCTGGACCTTTTCGACGAAACCGGCATCCTTGCTGTCGAATGGGCCCAGCGGCTCCATCCCGCAGACCGCCCCCCC
Source organism: uncultured delta proteobacterium (assembly GCA_963704985.1). Classification (GTDB taxonomy): domain Bacteria; phylum Desulfobacterota; class Desulfobacteria; order Desulfobacterales; family Desulfosarcinaceae; genus Desulfosarcina. Next base: position 289,848 of record CAVPIL010000002.1, read on the forward strand.
CGCCGGCTGGATCTCTTCTTTGGCGTCACCGGTGACACGACCCGCTCGATCCGCATAATTGCATATGGACTTGACCCAGCGAATCTGCTAATTGACATCGACGTTTGAGCGCCCCTCGTGAAGACTTGGTATCGATACCGATCGTCAACCGGTGAAGGTGGAAGATTATGGCATTGATCGTTCAAAAATTCGGCGGCACGTCGGTGGCCGACACCCAGCGAATCCGCAACGTAGCCAACCGTGTGCTGAAAACCCATGACCAGGGAAACGATGTGGTCGTCATCCTGTCCGCCATGGCCGGGGTAACTGACCGCTTAATCGGTCTGGCCAAAGAGGCCACGGAAACCCCGGACCGGCGTGAACTGGATGTGCTGCTGGCCACCGGCGAGCAAACCACCGCTGCGCTGCTGGCCATGATGCTCAAGGGCATGGGACGCAAGGCCCAGTCATTGCTGGGGCACCAGGCCGAAGTGGTCACCGACTGCGAATACGGCAACGCCCGCATCCTCGAAATCGGAACCGATCGCATCAAACGACTGTTGGCGGACCGGAACATTGTGGTGGTGGCTGGTTTTCAGGGTACAGACATCCAGGGCAACATCACCACGTTGGGTCGCGGTGGGTCGGATACCTCGGCGGTTGCCATCGCGGCAGCCTTGAATGCAGACGTATGTGAGATCTATACGGATGTGGACGGCATCTATACGGCGGATCCGAACATCTGCCCGCGGGCCAGAAAAATCAAAGCGGTCTCCTACGACGAAATGCTGAACATGGCCAGCCTCGGCGCCAAGGTTCTGCAGATCCGGTCAGTGGGGTTCGCCAAGAAGTACAATATCCCCGTGCACGTCCGATCATCATTTTCAGAGGAGGAAGGCACCATGGTGGTTAACGAAGATTCCGGCATGGAGCAGCTGGTGGTTTCAGGAGTGACCCATGATCTTAACCAGGCTCGAATTACCCTGAAAAAGGTGCCCGATCAGCCCGGCATAGCGGCCAAAATTTTTTCCCCCATTTCCGAAGCCGGCATCCTGGTAGACATGATCATCCAGAATACCCGGGCCGCCGGGCAGACGGACCTCACCTTCACCGTTCCCAAAGCGGATTACAAGCGCGCGATGGAGATCCAGAAGCGCGTGGCGCAAACCATCGGCGCCGAGGATGTCTTCGGCGATGTCAATATCGCCAAGGTCTCGGTGATCGGAGTGGGCATGAAAAACCATTCCGGTGTCGCCTCGCTGATGTTCAATGCCCTGGCCCGGGAAAACATCAACATCATCATGATCAGCACTTCCGAGATCCGCATCTCCTGTATCATCGAGGAGAAATACACCGAACTGGCCGTCAGGGTCCTGCACACGGCCTTCGGGCTGGACAGGGAAGATTAAGGAATCCGGAACGGCAGCGGTGGCATGAAGCGCTTCTCCCCCGAGCAAATCCGCTTCGTCCTCGTGGTCTGCGCCCTGGTGCTGGCCCTGGCTTTGTGGCGCTATATGGGGGCAAGCTGAGACGGGGAACAATGCCGGCGGTTCCCGTGTCCGTTACTCGTCCAACACCCCCTGAATCTCTGCGGCGACGGCCCGTGCAGCTGCCTGAGGATCGGCGGCATCCCGGATGGGCCTGCCGATGACCAGGTAATCGGATCCTCGTCGGATGGCCATGGCCGGAGTGACGATCCGGGACTGGTCGTCCGCAGTTACCCCTCCCGCGAGCGGCCGGATGCCTGGGGTCACCGCCTGGAAGCCCTCGCCGAAGGCTGCCTTGATTCCCTGGACTTCATGACCGGAGCAGACAATTCCGGCGCAGCCGGCGTCCCTGGCCATGGCCGCCTTTTTCATCGCCAACTGCTGCAGATCCTCTGAATACAGCGCGCGGTAGCCTGCCTCGGCCACATCGGCGGCAGAAACGCTGGTCAGCACGGTGACGCCAAGCACATGCACCCTTCCGGCGGCCCCTTCCACGGCTGCCGCCAGCATTGCCCGGCTTTCGCCGCAGTGGACCGTTGTACAAAAAACGCCCAGTTCGGCCACCTGGGCCATGGACCTTTTGACGGTCACCGGGATATCGTGAAGCTTCAAATCCAGGAACACCTTGGCCGTACCCGCCTGCTGGATCCAGCGGACCAGTTCCGGCCCCGACCGGATGAACAGTTCAAGGCCGACCTTGAACATGCCCACATCGCCGGCCAACAGTTTGACCAGCGATCTGGCCGCCTGGGAACTGGGCACATCAAGGGGAAACACGATATAATCCTTGGCTGTTTTCATGCTTGATCCTTTTGACGGTGATCGTCACCGCAGCCGATGGTTGGTGCGTAAACCACCCGACAGGGGGTTTATTGCTGCTGTCCGATCGATCAGCCGGGAGATAATCCGATATCTACATTGCAGCTGTTCCATACCTCAATTTCGCCCATGGTTAAAGGTCTTTAAGCCGCTACCGCAATAACGACCATCCCCGTCGAACAACCATCGCCGACATAACAGTCATTATTCTCCCGGGGCAGTCAGCGACATGGGTTGCACCGTTGGGCTGAGCCGTTGACACGTTACCGCAATTTGTGCCATTTTCATGGGCAGTGGTTGATTCTGACAGCGCCTGAACCCCGCAATCAGACCATGTGGAGCCCTGCCGGTGACTAGCATGATCAATAAAATCCCTTATGCCGTTCTGATACCGTTGACGGTATTCATGCTGCTGGCACCCTTCAAACCCTTGCCCCACCTACTGGAAAAGCTGATCATGCTCAAGGGAGGAACCCTCTCCCGACCCATCGACATCTTCGACCTGTTCTATCACCTGGCACCGCTGATGATCTTGATCGTCAAGGTGCGCGTGAAAAAACGCGGTAATGGCAAAGATTAGCCCTATGCAGACGCTTGATAGGTTTGCGCCCCATGGATAACATCAGCATTGTGCTTGTGGAGCCCCAGGGACCGATCAACGTGGGATCGGTGTGCCGCTGCATGATGAATTTCGGATTTTCCGACCTACGCCTGGTGACCCCCTGCCCCGAATACCGGTCCCTGAACGCCCGACGAATGGCGCTCAAGGCCGAATCGATTTTAAACCAGGCGCCGGTTTTCCCGGATCTTCAACAGGCGCTGGCCGATTGTCACCTGGCCTTCGGCACCACCCGTCGATTCGGCAAATACCGCGAGGATTTTTTAAACCCGGAACAGTCGGCCGCCCAGGCGCTGTCCCAATCGTCCAATAGCCGGGTAGCCTTTGTCTTCGGTCGTGAGGATCGGGGCCTTCACACCAACGAACTGGAACTGTGCCAGTTTTTCGTTACCATTCCGACCGACAGCGCCTATCCCTCCATGAACCTTTCCCATGCGGTCGCCCTGTTGCTTTACGAACTTAGCAAACAGGGGATGAAGAACTCAAGAGCCTCCAACGACAGCCAGATGCCGGCACAGGCCGGTGACGTGGAAACCATGTACCAGCATATGCGCCGGACACTGCTTGACGCCGAATACCTGGACCCCCAGAACCCAGACCATATCCTGCGGGCCTTTCGCCGGCTCTTTGGCCGCACCAGCCTCAGCGACCGGGAGGTACGCATCCTTCAGGGATTATGGAGCCGGATTGACTGGATCGAGGGCCAACGGAAAAAGCTGTCTGGAAGAAAGGAAAAATCGCACCAATGAGATCAGGTTCGATCACGCCAGTTTGAAGGCCACAACCACCAAGCCCACCACGATGCTGATAATAAAGAAAAAGGTTTCATTATTGCGCATGGCATCCACCAGGGTTCCCCCGGTGCGTTTCACCTCAGAGTAGGCCGATAAAAATGCCAGGCCCATGATCAGCCAGAAAACCAGAACGGTCAGTATCAGCGTTGGTGTGTTCATCCCATCGATCTCCTGTAAAGTATTGGATATCAGAGGCCCCATTTAAGAGGAAAGGCGACCGCTTGTCAAAATGAAAAATGGGATCGGCGTTGAAGGGGTCATGGAAAACCGCCGGAAAGATGATCGGTTGGAAGGGGTTGCCAATCCTGCCATATAAAAGGGTGAGCCCCCGAACACATTGGGGATTGTTGGGGGCTCTAGGAGAGAGAGGAGGTAAGAATGGAAGCTGAGCATGTTTTCACCTTCCACCCCTACAGAGCCCCGCAGTGCTGAAACGTTACAGGGCCGCAACGGATTTCCTGGTAGATTAACTGGATCGACCCCGAAAAGGGTTCCCTTGGCCACACCCACGCCCACCACCATGACCCTGCTCAAACGCCTCGAGAAGACTTGCGCCAGCTGAACAATGCGGCTTTTTTGCTGACCGGCCTCTTTTTTCTGAAAAAGGATCGTTACCGCTATCGGGATTGAAAGAACAAAGGCCCCTGTAATGAAGAGCCTTTGGATTGACCTGCACCTACCGCAGAAATTAAATGGGTTGGCATCCGTTGAGCTTTTCGATGGCTTCGCCTGCCGCCGCCGTCACTTCTTCGTTGACCTCACCCGCGGCCACGGCAGCAAGAAACGGAAGCGCCGCTGAATTTTTCGACTCTCCCAGCACATGCATCAAATCCCCTTTGACCATGTCGTCCAGATCAGCAAAAACCGCAACCAGCGGTTCAACAACCCCGCCGGCAAGCTTGGGATCGTGCTCTACCAGGCTTTCGAATGAGACCATGGCCCCCAGACGCACGGACCAGCGCGGGTGGATCAGCAGTTCGATGAAGGCCGGGAAAATCTTTCCGCGCTCGACCATCATCACAGCCACCCCTTCCGCATTGCCGTCTTCGATCATGCCTCTCAGGGCATCCGCACCCAGACCGGCAGGATCCCGGTCCAGCATTAACCTGACCAGTTCAGCGGCATCCAGGGACCCCGTCCAACGGTACCGATCGTCCAAAATCACAGTGGGTGCCGCGCTGACGCGGTCTTTCTCGGCAATGTCGGGAAAAAGCGCTCCGTCGATCACCGTCACCCGGACCTGGTCGCTGCAGGCGGCAAGGCCCAGCAGAAGGGATACGACCGTCGGGCAGAAGGGGCAGCGGGGCGTCATGTATACCTTTACCAGGGCCGGTGCCTGGAGCCGGGTCAGCCGCTGCCGAACATCCGCGGCGATGCGATCCGCAAAGGCGCTGCCATCGCCCAGGGCAGCCAGGAACGGCTCCAGTTCCCGCTCCATGGGCAGGGCCTGATAGGCCACATGATCCCCGATAAACAGCGTGGGCAGGGAAACCAGCGCATCGCCGTCTTTTTTCAGTCGAAGATTGGGCACCAGCTCGGCCACAAGTTCACCAAAGGCTTTGATCTGGTTTCCCATGGGATGGCCGGCAGTCGCATAGCGCAGAATCACTGCGCCGTCGACGGCCTGCCCCCATTTCCGAATGTGTGCTTTATCGTCGTCGCTTAGCGCTGCCATCACGCCTCTCCCCCAAAATTGAATCGTTCGGCAAGCAGACGGCGGGTGGCAGGATTGACCTTCAACTGCGCCAGTTGATCTGCCGTTATCCAACGGGCATCGGCGGCATCGTCACCAGCCCGTGGCTCGCCGCTCACATAGTCGGCTGCCAGGTCCACGATCACGTAGTGGTAGGCCACCTTACCTCGGTCATCGCGCTGTATGACATCAAAGGCGAGGATCGGCGCTCCGGCCCGGATCACCACCCCGGTCTCTTCCAGGATTTCCCTTTCGGCCGCCGCCTGCAGCGTTTCCCCCAGCCTTACGCTACCGCCGGGTATGGCCCACAGGCCCTGGGATGGCGCGTTGGCGCGTTGAACCAGCAACACGGCATCGCCCCTGAAGACGACTGCCCCCACCGCCGGCCGGGGCGCTGCAGGGTAAGTACGGGTTGTGGAAGTCTGGATATTCATGATGCCCGCGGCTTGTATGCAACTATCCTTGACGGGTGGTATCACCATTTGCCTGCGGCTTCAAATTGAAATTGAAACCGCGGCCGATCCGGGATCATTGACGCACCCGCTTAATTCTGATAGCTGCAACAACGTCAATCAACCCCGCGGCGAATAAATCGGCTCGGACTCGCAACAGGATTGGACACGCCATGGATAAGCTGCTGGAGGAAAAACATCGCGCCGTCCGTCGATCGGTACGCCGGTTCTGCGATCGGGAGCTTCGCCCCATTGCTGCGCCGATCGACCAGGAAGCCCGCTTTCCCTGGGAAGTGGTCGAAAAAATGGGTTCACTGGGCTATTTCGGGATCCAGGTCCCCAAATCGCTGGGTGGCGCCGGCCTGGACGCCGTCAGCTATGCCATCACCATTGAGGAGATCTCACGGGTCAGCGCCGCCATCGGCCTGTGCGTCACGGTCCACAACAGCGTGGCCGTCTATCCGATCATGGCTTTTGGCAGTCCGGCGCAGATCGAGCAATGGGTGCCGCCCCTGGCCCGGGGTGAGAAGATCGGCGCCTTCTGCCTCACTGAGCCCAATGCCGGCTCCGATGCCGGCGGGATCGAGGCCACGGCTCAGGCCGATGGCGACCATTATGTAGTCAACGCCAACAAGGTCTTTGTGACCAACGGCGGCATCGCCGACATCTGCCTGGTTTTTTGCCGAACCGATCCGGCCGCCGGACGCCGGGGCATCAGTGTGGTCGTGGCCGAACGCGGTACCACCGGCTTTGTGGTGGGGGACCTGGAAGACCTGAGCGGCATGCGGGCCAACCCGGTGTGTTCCATCCGGCTTAACGACTGCCGGGTGCTCCGGAAAAACCTGCTGGCCAGGGAAGGCATGGGCCTCGCCATCGGTCTGGCCGCGCTGGATACCGGCCGCATGGGCATTGCCGCCCAGGCCGTGGGCATTGCCCAGGCAGCCCTGGAGGAAGCGTTACGCTATGCCCGGCAGCGGCAGCAGTTCGGGGTTCCCATAGCACGCCACCAGGCGATCCAGACCATGATTGCCGACATGGCCACCCAGGTGGATGCCGCGCGGCTGATGGTCTACCGTGCAGCGACCCTGAAGGACAAGCATCTGCCGTTTTCGAAAGAATCGGCCATGGCCAAGCTGTTCGCCTCCGAAGCAGCCACCCGGGTCACGGATCTGGCCGTCCAGATCCACGGCGGCTACGGATACAGCAAGTCCTATCCTGTGGAGCGCTACTATCGTGACGCGCGGGTTACCCGCATCTACGAAGGCACCTCGGAAATCCACCGTATCGTCATTGCCAAAAGTGTGCTGGACGGCGCGTAACGGAGAGGAGAATCCCATTGCATATCATCGTCTGCATCAAATCAGTGATGACTGAAGCCCCCCGGGGGAAAATGATCCGCACGGCAGACACATGCGAGTTCAATCCCTTTGACAGGCCGGCTCTGGAAATGGCCATCCAGTTGAAGGAAACCTTCGGTGGGGCGGTGACCGTGCTTTCCATGGGACCGCCTGGCGCCGAAGCGGCCCTGCGGGAAGCCCTGGCCGTGGGTGCGGACCGCGCCGCATTATTGTGCGACCCGGCCTTGGCCGGATCCGACACCCTGGCCACAGCAACCGCCCTATGTGCCGCCGCCCAGCACCTGGCGCCTTTCGACCTGCTGCTGTTCGGCGCCCGCACGTCGGACAGCGATACCGGCCAGGTCGGCCCCCAGACCGCCGTGCTGCTGGATCTCCCCATGGTGACCGGTGCTGTCAGGATCGACGGCACCCGGGACTGCCTCACCGTCGAGCGCAGGGTCGACGGATTCCAGGAAACCTATGAAGTAACCCTGCCCGCGGCGCTCACCATCCACCCGATGGCCGCCGTCCAACGGGACCCCTCGCTGGGCGGCCTCGCCGATGCTTTCGATGAGATGTCCGTGGAAACCATTACCATCGGACAATTGGGTCTCGATCCGGATCAAGTGGGTGATGCAGGCTCACCCACACGGGTGCTTTCCATGAAGCCGGTCAAAAAGGACCGCATCTGCCAATGGATCGAGGGAACTCCGGCGGCCCAGGCCGATGCCCTGGTCCGGCGACTGGCGGATGCCGGCCTGATCGGCTGATCATCAATAAATTGAGTAGGGCTCGTCCTGACAACGGGTGCGAAGATCCCCAGGTGATAGCATGGGCCCAAGGAAGATGCTGGCAACAACCATGACCAACGTGACGACCAACCAAATATGGGTATTTGGCGATCTTCGCTCCCGCCACCTGCTGGAAATGAGCTTCAAGGTCTTGGTCAAGGCTGCAAACCTGGCCGGCAAAACGGGAGACCGGGTCGTCATGTTTCTGCTGACACAGGCGCAAACCCGGCTGCAGACCGTTTCAGAGGATGAGGCCTGCACCATCCAGGCATCCGTGGAAGATGAAGCCATCGCCTGGGGCGCGGATGCGGTATACCTCTTGGAAAACGAGCGTCTTTCAACACCGACCCCCCATCTTTTTGCCGATGCCCTGACGCCGGTAATCAAGAAATACGCCCCCCGCCTGGTACTGTTTCCGTTCACCGATTTCGGCCGGGACTTGGCCGCCCGGACCGCGGCAGCCGCGCGGGCCGGGCTGATGGCGGACTGTGTGGCAATCAAACCCGGTGAAGATGGGTGCATTGTGGGCCTCTGCCCAGCCTGGGGCGGGGAGATCCTGGCCGAAATCACCTATACCCCCGGCCACGGTACCGGATTTGCCACCGTCCAGCCCCACGGCGCAACCGGTGAGAAGGATCCGAAGCGTCAAGGCCGTGTCGAGCATACGGTGCTGACCGATATCCCCGAGCCAAAAGGAATCCGGCTGGTGTCCACCAAACCGGCGGCTCCCTCTTCCGACGATCTCGATAGCGCCCGCACCGTGGTGGTGGGCGGCGCCGGACTGGGCAGCATGGAAAGCTTCGGACTGGTGCGCCAGTTGGCCGCTGCAATGGCCGGCCAGGTGGCTGCCACACGACCGGCGGTGCTCAACCACTGGGTGGCCGAAGATCGGCTCATCGGCCAGACAGGCAAAAGCGTGGGTCCGGGTCTGCTGATTTCCGTCGGCACCTCGGGCGCCATCCAGTATACCGCCGGCATCATGGCCTCGGGAACGATCGTGGCCATCAACCGGGATCCCAGCGCACCCATCTTTCGGCTGGCGGATATCGGTGTGGTGGCCGATGCCCCGACCTTTCTGCCCCTGTTGATCGCGCGGACCAGACAAGCGGTCCTGCGCCGGCTGGCCGATGACCTCTGCACGGATCTGCCTGAAAAAGCGACCGGCGGCGGCTTCGGGGATAAGATCAGGATGCTGCGCGAAGCCCAGGGCTGGTCAAGGGAGCATCTGGCCGAGGTCACCGGTCAGACACCGGAGTTCATTGCCGCTGCGGAGTCCGGCGAGATCTCTCCGCCGGTGGCATTCATCCTGCGACTCTCCGGCGCCTACGGCGTGGATCCGGGTACGTTTCTGCGCGATGACGAAAAAGCGCGTATCCGGGATCAGCGAACCCAAGCCTACGTCAACCGCACCCGCAACTACTCCTATGCAACACTGACTTCCGGCGCCGACCATGACCACCTGAGGGCCTTCATGGTGACCATCGAACCCCACCACGATCACAAGCCGGTGGCCTACAAGCATGAGGGCGAGGAGTTCATCTTCGTCATGGAGGGCGTATTGGAATTCACCCTCGGCAGCAAGGTGCACACCTTAAAGGAAGGTGAATCGATCCATTTCCATTCCAACACCCCCCACAAACTCAAAAGCCTGTCCGCACAGATGACGCGCTGTCTGGTGGTTTTGTATACGATATAGTTAAATTGAGGAATTCGTTGATACGCGTGTGATTATGGAGAACAAGCCAAGACCCTATATTGGGGTTGCCGTCATCGTGGTTCGGGATGGCCGGGTGCTGCTGGGCAAGCGCAGGCATGCCCACGGTGCCGGCACCTGGCAGTTTCCCGGCGGCCATCTTGAGTACGGTGAATCCATCGAGGCCTGCGCCCGGCGTGAACTGTTCGAAGAGACGGGCCTGTCCATCATCAACCTGCGCAGGGGGCCTTTCACCAACGACTTCTTTGAAGACGAAAAAAAACACTACGTGACGCTTTTTATCATCGCCGAACAGACGGCAGGCACCCCCCGGGTAAAGGAGCCAGACAAGTGTGACCGCTGGGACTGGTTCCGATGGTCTGAAATGCCCGAACCCCGCTTCCTGCCCATCGTCAACCTGCTCCAACAGAATTTCAGCATCGCCGAACCCCAATCGCCGGCCGCACGCATCCGAGGCGCGATGGCCGCCATGGCCAGCCAGGAGCGGGCCCGGGCGCTGCGCCGCTTTTTCAAGACCGGCCCCGGAGAATACGCAGAAGGGGATCTGTTTCTGGGGATCAAGGTTCCCGAGCTGCGCAAGCTGGCCAAGCGGCACCATGCGGTGGATATGACCGTCATCGACGATCTGCTGCACTCGCCTGTCCACGAGCACCGGCAGCTGGCCCTGTTTCTGCTGATCCAACGCTTTCGAAAAGCCGGCGAGGATGAACGGGGCACCATCGCCGACTTTTACCTGGCCAACACCACATACGTGAACAACTGGGATTTGGTGGACTGCTCCGCCCATGCTCTCCTGGGCACTTTTTTACTGAGTAGGGATAGAGAGGTCCTATATCGGCTGGCCCAATCCCCACGCTTGTGGGAGCGGCGGATTGCCATCGTGGCCAGCTGGCAGTTTATCCGCATCGGGCAGGTGACCGACACCCTCAAACTCGCCGCTCTGTTGATGCAAGACACCGAAGACCTGATCCACAAAGCCGTAGGCTGGATGCTCCGGGAGGTCGGCAAGCGGGATCAAGCCGCCTTGGTCGGTTTCCTCAACGCCCACTGCCGGCGGATGCCGCGAACCATGCTGCGCTATGCCATCGAGCGCTTTCCCGCTGCACGTCGCCACTTGTTTCTGAAAGGAACGGTTTAGATGGGAGATCAACCAGAGAACATCCTGCAACCAGTATCGGTCCACGGGGGGCACAGCAGTCAGTTCTGCAGCCATGCCAAAAACTCCCTTGAAGAAATTGTTCGGGCGTATATCCATCAGAAATACCCCTGGGTGGGTATCACCGAACACATGCCGCCGGTGTCGAATGCCTTTGTCTACCCCGAAGAGAAAAGCGCCGGATTGGATGCCGGTGCGCTCAAGGAACGCTTTGCCAGCTACATGACCACCTGCCGGGGCCTCCAGGCCAAATACGCGCACGACATCAGGATTTTTGTCGGTTTCGAAACGGAAACCTGCAGTGGCAGTTACGAATTGGCCAAAACCCTGATAGCTGCCTATTCACCCGACTATGTCGTGGGCTCGGTTCACCACGTCAAAGACCTCCCCTTTGACACCAACAAGCAGTGCTATGACGAGGCGGCCGTTCACTGCGGCGGGCTGGATGGCCTGTACGGCGCCTATTTCGATCAGCAGTTCGAAATGCTCCGAACGCTGAAGCCGCGCGTGGTGGGCCACCTGGATATTATTCGGATACATGATCCCGATTACCGATCGCGGCTGGTCAAACCGGTGGTCTGGGAGAAAATCGTCAGAAATCTGAAATTGGTCAAGCAGTTGGACCTGATCCTGGATTTCAATCTGCGCCCGCTGTCAAGGGGTGACCCTGAACCCTACCTGTCGGCGCCTATCCTGAAAAAAGCCGTTGAACTGGGCATCGCTATCGTTCCTGGTGATGATTCCCATGGGGTGGAGAACATCGGTGCACATATGCCGCGCGCCATCGAATTGCTGCGGGCGGCGGGCCTGAATACGGCCTGGCGCAAACCCGTCGCAGATCCGCCATAGTGCACAGATTCCTCCCTCCGCATAGCGCCTCGATCCAAATGCTGCCTGCGCAGTGCTGCCGTCGGATAAAGCCTGTTCAGGGGTTGCCGCAGGAAGGCTTCACCTAACAGTCATCCGTCGTCCGACGTGACCTTCTTGGGCATGCTTGGCGGACGTCGGGGAGACCACTGCCCGCCCAACGAGAATTCCGGGTGCTTCGCCTCAGGCTTGCCGGGGTTGGAATCGACTTCGGCCGAGGGTACGCGGGGTTCCTCCGAAGCATTTAATTCAAGCGGTTCCAGAAATGATCGCTTGCGGATTGCCCGTCTGTCCCTGCAGCGCCGTCTTTCGGGATGATGCTTGCCCGAGGCGATCCAGCGCCGGTCGAGACCAGTTCTGCGGGCGATTACGCCGGTCGGTTTGCTGGTCTGAGCCTCTTTCATCATCGTCCTGTTCGTAGGTTGACTCACCCGTACGGCCACTGCGTTCAGATTGGAACACACCGTTTTCGGGTTTCAGGCGGCCTGTGGGTATTAATCGTGTTATCGGCTGAAGGGGAAAAAACTTTATTTTTCCATGCATCGTTTCGGCTGCCCACCTTGACCCGGTCAGCTGAAGCGGCACCGACGGTAGCATCCCCTCTTGACAGCCGAAGCGTTTTTCCCTAAGGTTTTCTCGTAAAGTACCCCTGCCCTGCGACCGAGAACTAACCGCAGGGGCCTAAAAAAGGACAGCTATCCTTATCTGAGCCGCATGCAAGGAGCCATCATCTGCTTGGGCCTCGCAAAAAGAGGCCAAAAAAATCAATGCAGGAGATTTTGACGATGAAAGGCATTTCACCTTTTTACACCGACCGCCGAACTTTCCTGAAAATGGGTGCCTCAGCCATGCTGACCTCCCTGATCACCCATCCGGTGCTGGCCGCTATACGCCCTGATAATCACGTGTTGTCACTTTATAATGTCCATACCGGGGAAACCCTTAAAACCTGCTACCGCTCAAACGGAAAGCTGATCCATCGCGCAGTCACCCGGATCAGCCATATCATGCGCGATTTCCGTACCGGTGAGGTCAAAGCCGTAGACCCCAAGCTGTTGGATCAGCTTCACCGCATCGTCCTGGAGGCCAAGCCCCTCTCCCCCATCAGCATTATTTCCGGATACCGTTCAGCGAGCACGAATGCGGCACTGAGCAAAATCAGCTCCGCCGTCTCTCCCAAAAGCCTGCATATGGAAGGCCGCGCCATCGACATCCGAATTCCAGGGTACCAAACCCCGGCGCTTCGCCAACTGGCCATAAACCTTCACTCCGGTGGTGTCGGCTACTATCCCGAATCGGATTTCGTACATCTTGATACCGGACCGATCATGGTCTGGTAGTCGGGGTTGCCGGCCTGCAAACCGAGAGGTGCAGGCAAGGGTCAGACCGCCGGGCCAGACGCACGATTTTATAACCGGAGCTTGTTTAACGATAGGTGAGTATTCGAAAAAACCGGACACGGTTGCACGACCGGCGCAGGTCTCGTTCTTCATCATTGCGCTTAACAGGCAAACCGTATTCTTACTTCACCATGAAAAACCGTCATTTTCGCTCCCCGGTCGAGACCCAATCGTCCAGGGAAACCATTTTTTAGTGATATTCTGGCAGCTTGACATTTGTCAAGCGATCCATTATGCTCATTCTCATAGCGCGTTGCAGCGTCTGTGTTTTCTGTTCTCATGTGATGTCCTCGCATACGTTCTAACCGGCCAATGATTATTCTCCGTTCGGCAACGCCAAAACAGGCCGCGAAACAACCGGTATTGCGGTCCTCGAAAAGAAATCAACCGGGCTGCTGCTCTCATGAATCGTTGAGTAGTCGATTCGTCGAGCGGCACCTCGTTCTTTCTCTATATGTTTAGCTTTAAGAGGTAAGCGATTGCACACCCCTTTACATGGAGGACTCAGGTTATGAAAAAAGTTGCCAAAGATCTGAAAACTGTCGCCAAACAGCTAAGCACCCTAGCCAAGAAAACCGAAAGCATGGCCAGGGCCTTCGAAAAAGCTCCCAGCACAGCAGCTCCGAAGAAAAAAGCAACGCCGGCCGCCAAAAAAAAGGCCGCGCCAAAAGGAAAATCGATCACTCCCACCGATCAGGTGCTTACCATTATGAAACGGTTTAAAAAAGGCATCACCGTGGAAGCATTGAGAGGAAAATCCGGTTTTACTGAAAAGCAGATCAGCAATATCGTTCATCGTGCCTGTCTAAAAGGCAAAATGAAACGGATTGGCCGGGGTATTTACTCTGTCAACGAACTGTAGATCATAGGACGTTGGGCATTAGGGGCCGTCCGCTTGTGCCGTCCATCCGCGCAGACCGGCTTGAGCATGAGGTACCTGATAAACGTCCCTGATTTTCTCTTGACGGTTGAGGTTTCTTTAATAGTGTGGTTTCCAACAATTGTGTGTTGACCGGCCAATCGGTCGGATGGGTCTTGCACACGGGAGGCGCTCACCGCTTAAAGCGTGTCGAAAAACGTTATAAGCGCAGGCAAGACAAGGCAACATTCGGTTAGAAAGAACAGCTTAAACGTGATCAATGAGCATGGTCGCCGAATGACAACGCCGCATGGCCATGCGCAATCGTTTGCCAACACGCTGTTAACGGCGGCAGCCATCGGTCGAGACTGATATGTTTACTTTTTTTAAGGAGGCTGCAGAAATGGCAAACGGTGTTGTAAAATGGTTCAGTGACAAGAAAGGGTTTGGTTTCATCGAACAGGAAGAAGGTCAGGGAGACATCTTCGTTCATTTCTCTTCCATCAAAGCTGAGGGGTTTAAAACCCTCGCGGAAGGAGATCGGGTGACCTTCGACGTGGAGCAAACCGACCGTGGTCCCGCTGCCGCCAACGTGGCAAGAGTTTAGCTAACAGACAGATCCATCAACGACAAAACGGCATCCTTGAGCAGAGGATGCCGTTTTGTCGTTATTGAATGGCCCCATGCATTCACACCGGTGCGCTAGAATCGATCATACCACACCCTGGTCGATCATGGCATCCACCACCTTGACGAAGCCGGCGATGTTGGCCCCGTTCATGTAATTGCCCGGCGTGCCATACTGCTCGGCCGCATCCAGACAGGTCCGGTGGATGCTCTTCATGATCATCTGCAGCCGGGTGTCCACCTCCGCGCGCGTCCAGGACAACCGCATGCTGTTCTGGGTCATCTCCAGCCCCGATACCGACACCCCGCCCGCATTGGCTGCCTTGCCCGGCCCGTAGAGCAGCTGGTGCTCGATGAAGATGTCGATCCCCTCGGGATCCGTGGGCATGTTGGCCCCTTCGCTGACCACGCTGATCCCGTTGTCCACCAGGTTCTGGGCATCCCTGGCGTTGATCTCGTTCTGGGTGGCCGACGGAAAGGCGCAGTCGGCCGGGTGGCGCCACAGCGGGTTGTACGCCTGGTTCGGGTCCTGCTCGGTGTAGACCGCCGAGGGATATTGCTCGACATACGCTTTCACGCGGCCCCGACGCACATTCTTCAGGTTCATCAAAAAGGCCAGCTTCTCCCGGTCGATGCCCGCCTCGTCATAGATATACCCCGACGAATCCGAACAGGTCACCGGCTTGGCCTTAAGGTCCAGCAGCTTCTCGATGGTGTACTGGGCCACGTTGCCCGAACCGGAGACCAGGCAGGTCTTGCCCTCAAGGGTCTGGCCGCGCGTGGCCAGCATCTCGGCCGCAAAGTAGACCGATCCGTAGCCCGTGGCCTCGGGCCGGATCAGGCTACCGCCCCAATTCAGGCTCTTGCCCGTCAGCACCCCGGTGAACTCGTTTCTGAGCTTCTTGTACATGCCGAAGAGGTAGCCGATCTCGCGCGCGCCCACACCGATGTCACCGGCGGGCACGTCGGTGTTGGGGCCGATGTGGCGGAACAGCTCGGCCATGAAGCTCTGGCAGAAGCGCATCACCTCCATGTCCGACTTGCCCTTGGGGTCGAAGTCCGAGCCCCCTTTGCCGCCGCCCATGGGCAGCGTGGTCAAGGCGTTCTTGAAGACTTGCTCGAAGGCCAGAAACTTTAAAATGCCCAGGTTGACCGAGGGGTGGAAGCGCAGCCCGCCCTTGTAAGGGCCGATGGCGCTGCTCATCTCGATGCGAAACCCCCGGTTGACCTGCACCTGGCCCTGGTCGTCCACCCAGGGCACCCGGAACAGGATCACCCGCTCGGGCTCCACCAGACGCTCCAAAATCTTAGCCGCCCGGTACTCGGGATTGCGCTCCATCACCGGCGCGATCGAGGCCAGCACCTCCGTGACCGCCTGGTGAAACTCCCGCTCGCCGGGATCCTTCTCCTTTACCAGCTGCAATATGTCAGACATGTCGTTTCCTCCGGTGAATCATTCATTGTTTTGCGCCCCTTGGGATGGGCAGCGCCTTGATCATCAACCTAGGTTCTCCCGCCTTGGATGCGGGGCGCCTCCCGACTATCTCGTCCTGATGCCGTTGCCTTCAACGATCACACACTGGGTCCGCCGGCCATCGACTTTAAGCGTCACCGGCGTCTCGAGCCGCACATGGGCGACGAAGGCCGCGTCGTGCATGCGGGGCAGTCCGGCCAGCCAGTCCCAGTCGATCCTGCCGCCATCCGCCCCGGAGACAGTAATGTAATTGATCCCCAATGTGGTGATGTTGTGGAAGAAATGCGATCCCTGGGATGGTTCGGCCATGAGCTTGTCCGACTCCGTTTCGATCATGGCGCCAACCCCTGAAATGTCGGCCCAGCTCACCGGGATGCCCAGCCAGCGGTCCGCCGATCCCCATCGTCCCGGGCCGATGAGCAGGTATCTGCGCCCTTCCTTGACCAGCATCGCGTTGAGTTTGGCGATTTCACGGGCGATCTCGATCGTCCTGGCCGGGTCGAAGGTTTCCGGTTTGGTGAAAATGATGTCGGCCATATCCTGCTTCTTGGCATTTCCCAGGGCCCTGCCGGAAAAACAGAAGGCGTTCTCGATCTCTTCCGCAGTAATGGCGACCTGCTCCAGCTCCGCCCGGGCCGTCATCGGCCGCAGCTGCAGAAAGGTGAATTGCGGCGCATGGCCGGCGCCTGTGCCCAGGTTGACGGAAAACTCCATCTCCACGGGGCAGCCCAGACCCTGTTCTCCCAGTTCGAGCATATCCTTAAGAATATCGGCCAGGGGAAACTCCCGGTATTTGAGGATATGGGCAAAGGTTAACAGCCGCTGGCCCGGAATGTGAACGGTATCGCGAATGCGGTGCTCGTCGGGCACGTACGTGCTGGCCAGCAGCTGCATGGGCAATTCGCTTTCGGCCCCGGTCACCTCACGGCGCCACAGGTTGGCGCCGTCGTTGGTCTCCAGGGAGTGGCAGGTTCCTTCCATCTTGAGGGCGTAGAAATGCCGTTGGGCGTTTTCCAGAATATCTTCCACCGTCGAGCGTTGGGGAAGCAGCTGGGGGTGGGCGGGTGAAAAGCGCAGGGTTTTTTCGCCCTCGACCACGGCTTTGCCCAATCCCATGGCGATGGTGACGATGCCCTCCTCAGGCTTCATGCGGGCAAAGGGGTAGTAGTTGTGGGACTGGGCGACCCCGGAGATGGCCGGATAAAAACTGTTGCCATATTGAGACCCCACCAGTTTCTGGATGATCACCGCCATCTGCTCTTCTTCTGTCCGATGGCCCACCCGCTTTGAAAAGGCCTTGGGCCCCTTGTAGTAGGTTGACGCATAGACCAGCTTGATGGCATGAATCAGATGGTCCAGGCGCTGTTGCATGTCCGCACAGTCATTGGTGATCATGTAGGTGCGATAAAGTCCGGCATAGGCCCGGAATTGAGCGTCCTCCAGCAGGCTGGAGGATCGGATGGCCAGCGGATAGGCCACCTGGGTGAGGTAGTCGCGCAGTTTCTCCTCGATCCACCCGGGAAATCGACTGTCCAGGAAAAGCGCGGCGATCTCCTCATCCGGCAGGTCAGTCTTGGCCAGGTAGCGCAGTTGGTTGTCCTCCACAAAGGATTCGAACCCATCGGTAGTGATCACCAGGGTCTGGGGCACCAGGATATCAACCTCCTTGTACCTGACGCACAGCTCCGGATTCTGGCGCAGCAGGGAGGCAACGAAAGCCAGCCCCCGGGCCTTTCCCCCCAGGGAGCCTTTGCCAATCTTGAAAAACTCGGTATCGAAATCGGCATCCGCCGCATCGAAATCGGCAACGATTCCCTTCTGGCGCAATTTGCGCCGGTCGGCAATGATGTCGACCAGATGACGGCGGTGGCTCTCCACATCCGAGAAGTCGTCGTCGCTGATGGGTCGGACTTCTGCGGCCAGAGTCATCTCGGTGCGCGCAAACAGCCAGCGGGAAAAATCGTTGCGGTTGCAATGGTAGCGGAAGGACGCTTCCGGGATGCTGAGCAGATGCCCTTCCAGCGCTTTGAGGTTGGAGGCGCGGCCGATTTCCGATCCGTCGGGCAACCGAAATATGAAATCGCCGAAGCCCAACTGCTCCTTGAAGAACCGGCGTACGTCCTGGTGCAGGGTGTCGGAGTTTTTATCCACGAAGGCGGCGGGGATCGACGCGGCTCTGGCGGCATTGGCCGGCTCCGAACTGGTCAGCAGCAGGGGGATATCGAAGCGCTGACCCCGCACGTGCTTCAGGAAATCCAGCCCGGCGGTTGGGTTCAGGACGCCATTGCGGGAAAAACGGACATCGGAGATGACCCCGAGCACGTTGGCCTCGAAGCGCTCGTAAAGGGCCAGGGCTTCCTCGTAGGTTCCGGCCACCAGGATTTTCGGACGGGCACGCATGGTGACCAGTCGGTGCTCTTCGTTAAGCGTCCCTTCCATCACCGCCTGGGTCTGGCCGACCAGTTCACGGTATAAAATAGGCAGCAGGGAGGAGAGGTAGTAGGGCGAATCCTCTACGAAGAGAATCACCCGTACGCCCGCCGACTCGGCATCCTTGGCCACATTCATGCGATCTTCGGCGCTTTTGATCAACGCCACCAGGATGTCCGTGTTGCCTGACCAGACGAAGGTCCGGTCGATGCCCGGTGCTCGCTCCGGCTTTTTGGCTTCCGGAGAAGGAATCGTGTCGTGGGAGAGCAGAATCACCGGCAGGCCGGGCGCTTTTTCCTTGATTTTATGACCCAGTGCCGCAGCGCCCATATCCGACAGGCGCGGCATGGTGATGACCATGTCGAAGGGCTGGCTGTCCAGAGCGGCAAGGGCCTTCTCGGCGGAGGAGACCCAGGTCAGTCGCGGCGGCTGGCTGAGATTGAGCCCCCGGTATTCGTTGACGATACGTTCGGAAAGCCGGCAGTCTTCTTCCATGATCCAGGCGTCGTAGGGGGTGGATACCAATAGAATATGACGCACCTTGCGGGCCATCAGTTCATGGAAGAGCTTGAAGCGGGAATCGGACTCATTGAAAAACGGTTTGGTGTTCAATGCCATGGGTCATTGTCCTTCCCCGCAGTGCGTTGGACTGCAAGAGCAGCCTCCCTTCGCATGTTCCGGCCTTGCCAGAGAAATCGGCTGGGCTTGAATGAATAGTTATTATCACGGAAATCATGGCAAAAGCAAACTTCAGGATCGATATCCAACCCATCATGGCGGTCGTTGCGGTCGTCGTGTCCAGTAAGGCGAGGAATGTGTTGTGGGATGCCCCCACCGAGCCCTGAAGCGGCCTGCGGCTATGCGGAGAGGCGTTGCAGTTGGTCGAGCCGCTTGCTGCGTTTCTTGGCCAGGGTTTTCAACGCCCGTGAAACCTCGGGCAGCGCGCGGATCTTCTCTGCCGCGTCGGTATAGTAGCGGACAGCCCGGTTTTCCAGAGCAATGGCAGTCGCCAGCATGGCCGCAAGGTCCATGCCCTCCGCACCCCCGGCTGTCTTCTGGTAGCTGTCCCGGACGAAATCCCGGATCGGCTCCAGGATCATCTCCGTGACGTTCTCCCGCCGGGTGCGCAGAACCAGGGAGAGATGCTTCTTGCCTTCCCCGGCAAACATGTCGCACAACAACCGGAATGGCTCCGCCGCTGCTGTGGAGCACGCCTTGCGGTAAAATTCAATATCATCCTGCTCCACCTTTTCGGCGAAGTTCAGTATCGCGCCAAAATTGGTCAAGGGCATTATTATTCTCCCGTTGTCGTGTGGAGCGTTAGTACCATCTTTCGATGACCACCTTCATATCCGTGTAAAAAAGGAAGCTCTCCTGGCCGTGCCCCTTGATGTCGCCGAACATGGAGTTGCCGGCCCCGCCGAAGGGAAAGAAGCTCATGGGTGCCGCGATGCCGATGTTGACGCCGATCATGGTCGGCTTGATCCGGTATTTGAACTCCCTGGCCGCCGCGCCGCTGGCGGTGTAAATACAGGCGGCATTGGCGAAATTACGGGTGTTGATCAGATCGACCACCGCATCCATGTCGGCTGCCCGGACGATGCTCACCACCGGCCCGAAAATTTCCTCTTTGGCGATGGCCATCTCCGGTGTGACCTTGTCGAAGACGGTGGGCCCCACGAAAAAGCCGTTCGGGTAGCCATCCACCCGGACTCCGCGTCCGTCCAGGATCAGGTCCGCGCCCTCGGCGATGCCCTTTTCGATGTAGCCCAGAACCCGCTGGCGATGGGCGGCGCTGATCAGCGGCCCCATGAACGTCTGCTCATCCAGACCGTCGCCCACGCTGACGGTTTTGGCGGCAGCGGTGAACTGCGCCACCAGGCGATCGGCGATATCACCCACCGGCACCAGTACCGAGCCGGACAGGCAGCGCTGGCCCGTGCAGCCGAAAAAGGAGGTCAGCAAAGAAGGCATCCCCTGGGCCAGGTCTGCGTCGGGCATGACGGCCACGATGTTCTTGGCCCCACCCAGGCTCTGGACCCGCTTGCCCGTCTCTCCGCATTTGCGGTAGATGTGACGCGCCGTGGGTGTGGACCCGACAAAACTGATGCCTTCGATGTCGGGATGATCGAGCATGGCGTTGACCACGTCCCGCGATCCGTGGACCATGTTGATCACGCCTTCGGGGAAGCCCACCTCGTCGACGATCTCCATAATTTTGGTCTGGGTCATGGGCACCTGCTCGGACGGTTTGTACACAAAGGTGTTCCCGGTGACCACGGCATAGGGCAGAAACCACCACGGCACCATGGCCGGGAAGTTGTAGGGTGCGATGCAGCCGAACACGCCCATGGGCTGCCGGTGGCCGTAGCAGTCGATGTTCTTGGCGATATCCTCCAGGGTGTAGCCGCTCATGAGCGTGGTTACGCCGGTGGCGTGTTCCACGTTTTCGATCATGCGGCGCACCTCTCCCCGGGCTTCGTCGATGGCTTTGCCGTGCTCGGTGGTCAGCACTGCGGCGATCTCTTCGAAATTCTCCTCAAAGGCATCTTTGAGTCGGAAGAGATACCTGGCGCGGCTCAACGGCGGCGTTTCCCGCCAGGAGGCAAAGGCTTCCCGGGCGGCGTTGACGGCCCGATCCACATCTGTCGCCGTTCCGTAAGCCACGGTGGCGATTTTATCTCCTTTGGCCGGGTTAAAAACATCTCCGAAAGTGATGGAATCGGATGTCACCCATTCCCCGTCAATGTAGTTTTTCATCAAAGGTAAAGACATGATCACCAACTCCTTTGGTAGGTTAATATTACAATTAGGGTTCCAGGATTCCTCAATCTCGAATGCCTTCCTCCGCCATCTATCCTTAGTCCTCCGTCATCAATCCTCTGTCATCTGCAGACAGTTGTCCCACAACTTCTTGCCGGCACCGCTCTTTTTCAGCCGCGAGAGGTAGGTTTCCACATCGATGACGTGGGCCAGCATCTGTTCGGATGCCACTTGGGCGTTGCCGGCGGCGATGGCCGCATGGATGGCCTCGTGGGCCAACAGAACGGATTCCATGAAGGCGGCATCGGGTTTGAGAATCTTCTTGAAATCCTCCAGCAGGGTTTCGACAAAGTCCAGCATCAGGATCAGGATGGGATTGTCCGTCTGGCGCGCGATCAACCGGTGGAAGGCGATCTCGTCCCGGCTGACCTGATCCCACTTTTTTCCCTTGAGGTTTTCCCGGGTCGATTGGTTCAACTGCTGCAGCCTTTCCAGGCCTGAAGACGATATGCGTTCGGCAGCCCGTGCAGCGGCATAGGGTTCCATGATGCGACGAAACTCGGACAGGTCAGCGATGGTCAGATTCTTGAAATAGAGGTAGTTGGCCAGGTTCTGGGCGGCCACCTGTTCGTCCACCTCCACGATGAAGGCCCCGCCGCCGATCCCTTTGCGCACGTCGATGAGCCCCATGTGCTCCAAGGCGCGCATGGACTCGCGCAGGGTCTGCTTGCTCACCTGGAACTGCTCGCCGAGCTGCTTTTCCGGCGGCAGCCGGTCCCCGGGCGCCAGGCGTCCCTCCAGGATGGCCGTGCGGATCTGGCCGACAATGATTTCCGTGGTCTTGCTCTGACGAACGGTCGAGAACATGCTGGCACGCCTCTTCCAACAGTAAGAATAAATATTCAAATATCATAATATTTAAATATTCGTCAATACCATTACACCGGAGCGGATGATCGTTTTCAGATTGTACATCAAAATGCGTCTGTGGTATGGCTGACCGGCCCAACTGGGGGCCAATCACCAATAGCATCTGAATTCCAAGCCGGTGTTCCCGTGCTTTGGAAATCGCTCGGGCTTGGCGTTGAATCCAACGCACCCTTTGCGGACGGATACGATCGACAGGCATTGCTGGCAAAAAACAGCGCAATGGCTGAATCCCATCATGTTGAAGAAAGTATGACCCCATGCCTGCATCCTCACCGGTTAACGATCGCGACCCCCACCGCTGGGTGGTCTTTTCCGTCATCTGCCTGATCTATTTCTTCGTCTATTTCCACCGGGTCTCCACCTCGGTGATCGTATCGGACCTGCTGGCGGCATTCAACACCAACGCCACGGCGCTGGGGTTCATGTCGTCCATGTATTTTTACATCTACGCCCTGGATCAGCCCATCGTGGGGTATCTGGCGGACCGCATCGGCCCGCGGCGGGTCATCGCCTACTGGAGTATGACGGCCGCCTTGGGTTGCTTCATTTTCGGCATGGCGCCCTCCATCGGCTGGGCATCCCTGGGCCGTGCGCTGATCGGGTTCGGCGTGGGCGGGGTTTATGTGCCGACAGTCAAGGCGCTCTCCCAATGGTTCAGGGAAAAAGAGTTCGCCACCATGGTGGGCCTGCTCATGTCCGTGGGCAACTTCGGTGCGGTCGTCGCCACCACGCCGTTAGCCTGGGCGGCCGGCGCCTGGGGCTGGCGTCCGACCTTTTTTCTCATCGGCGCGGTTACCCTGGGGATGGCCATCCTGATGCTGACCCTCACCCATGATTCCCCGCAGGTAAAGCAACCGGATGCGCAACCCAACGATGCGCCCGACACACCCGCACCGGGCCTGGCACGCAACACGGTCACGATCATTGCTTCCACACAGTTCTGGCTGGTGGCCGCCATTTTCTTCGGCATTTACGGCACGGCAGTGACCCTCCAGGGATTGTGGGCCACACCCTTTTTAATGGCCGTGCTGGAGGTCGAACGCCTCCTGGCCAGCCAGCTAAACATGCTGATCCCCATCGGCGTCATCGTCGGGGCGCCCTTTTTCGGCTGGCTGCCGAATCGTTTTTCCCTGAACAAAGCCAATGCACTGATGGTCATCACTGCGGTCTACACCCTGTGCTGGCTGGCCATCCTGCTGGTCTTCGGCCGGCTGGGTGTCATCGGGTTCGCCGTGCTCTTTTTCGTGATGGGCGTTGTCATCGGCGGGTTCATCAGCACCATCTGGGGGATTATCCGAGAAACCACGCCCGCCGGACGCCTGGGCCTGACCTCCGGCATTCTCAATCCGGCACCCTTTTTGGGCGTCGCCGCCTTCCAGGTATTGACCGGCACCATCATCGACCGGGCCGGCCGGATCGGAGAGAATTATCCCCTTGCGGGTTTTAAAAGTGCTTTCATGGTTTGCCTGGCCGGAGTCATCGTCTGTCTATGTCTAACATTTTTTATCAAATCGAGGCCGGCAGCCCGATAGTTGGCCGAAGGGTGCGTAAGACGATAGCCGCTCGCCCATAGGAATCCCTGTGGGAATCACCGATAGCCCCGTAAAAAACCGGGTTGCTCGAACCCCGTTGGATCTGACCCTGACGATAGCCGCGTTGCATCACGCGCTAGCCTGCATTGGGTCCAACGATTGCCTTCCCATCAAGCCACCGAGGAAGATTTGCCGTCCAGGATGATTATCGTAGAAAAGCGCTTGGGATTAACTTCGTTCAATTGGTAATTTCTCGTATTCCGTTAATCAGGCAAACCCAAAGGAGAGCCATCGATGCGCTGGAAAGACGGCAGACGGAGCGGCAACATTGAAGACCGCCGAGGGATGCGGGTTTCCCGGGGCAAGCTGGGCGGGGGAATCGGGACGATCGTTCTGGTGTTGGTTGCCATGTACTTTGGTGTCGATCCGTCCATGCTCTTGAACCTTTCGACGGAGTCCGGCAGCCCTTAGGTTCAAACACGGAGCCGGGAACGTACCGCCGAGAAAACCGCCTGGCGGACTTTGTCTCCGTGGTGCTGGCGGACACGGTGGAAACCTGGCCTGCCATATTTCGTCAGGGCGGGCAGACCCACCGGGAACCCAGATTGGTTCTGTTTACGGATACGGTCCAATCTGCGTGTGGCATGGGGCAAGCGGCCATGGGCCCACTCTATTGCCCCGCCGTCCAGAAAGTCTATATCGACCTGGGCTTTTACCGAGAGCTGAAGGATCGGTTCCAGGCTCCCGGCGATTTTTCACAGGCGTACGTGATTGCCCACGAAGTCGGTCATCACGAGCAAAACCTGCTGGGGATCTCGGGTAACGTTCATGAGGCCCGTTCAGGCATGAGCCAAGCGGAAGGAAACGGCCTGTCGGTGCGGCTGAAACTGCAGGCCGACTGCCTGGCAGGCATCTGGGCGAACCATGCGAACAGGACCCGGCAGATTCTGGAACAAGGGGATGTGGAAGAGGCCCTGAACGCCGCCAGCGCCATTGGCGATGATCGGCTGCAGCGCCAGACCAACGGCCGGGTGGTTCCGGATTCGTTCACCCACGGCACTTCCCAGCAGCGGGTTCGCTGGTTTCTCCTCGGCCTTGAATCCGGGCAGTTCGATCAATGCAACACATTCGAAAGCGCTGATTTATAGCCAGCACCTCCGGGTTGGAGGTGATCACGGAGCCGTATAGTTGCTCAGCGATTCGGCAACCTCACGACAAAGGGCTTCCAACGCGCGGCTGTGGGCGGCGGCCAGGTCGTTGTACCTCGAACCGGGCATCGTCTCTGCAAGGGTCGTCCGGTGGAACTGTGCCGCCGACAGGTTCTCTTTGCCGGTGATGGTCCATACCGCCGACAGCAGCACCTTTTTTTCGCTCGTGCCAATCAACTCGTGGAAGGTAACATCGAGGATCACATCCGGTTTAAAGCCTGCCGGCCAGGGTGCAGGGTATACCCGGGCATCGGCCAGGAGCGTTTGAAGGTTTTCGCCGATCAGCCGCAGAACCATGCGGTCCGGATAGTCGGCCCAACGATGATAGGCTGCGATTGCCATCTGGTTCGGCCCGGTTCGCTTGACCATTTGGATGCGGTTGACATAGCCGGGCAGGTCAACCGTGCGGATGCCGATGCTGATGCCACGGTTGCCTTCCGTATCCGTCACGGCCGTCGGTCCGGCGATCGAACTGAGCGAATAGTAGGCCACCGGCGGCGTAATGGCTCGGCATCCTGACAGCGCCGTGATCAGGGCACAACAGAGAGCGGCAGTCCACAGTGAGGGTCGGGTCATGGCTGGCTTCCTTTTCCAAAAACGATGGCGTCGGGATGGCGTTCCAGATAGTCGGCCAGGGCTTCAACTGCCCGGGCAGCTTCCTGAAGTTCCAGGAGCAGACGGTTCAGGTTGTAAACCAGGGGTGCACCTTCACCCAGCATCGTGTTGGCGGCGGCAAGCGCTTCCTCGCCCCGGGCCAGAGAGTCCCTGGCCTGGTCGAGCATGCTGTTCATTTTCGGCAAGGTACCCTGGTTGAGATCCGAAGTCACCTTCTTGAATTGGGCAAAGCTCTGGTCAATGTTGTCAATGGCGCTCTCCAGGGCCTTGGATCCGGTCATGGCCCTGACCTCTCGGGCGGCTTCGCGGATATCTTTCAGGGTCTCTTCCAGGGGGAGGCTGTTGAAGCGATCCAGCAGGTTTTTGGCCGTTGCCGTGATTTCTTCCACCGTGTTAGGGATGGTCGGCAGCACCGGGTGGGCGTCATCCGTGCGGATAACCTGGGGTTGTGCCTCCGGGTGAATGCGCATGCTCACATAGCTCTGGCCGGTAAGCAGGTTCCCGATCCGCTGCTGCGCCCGCAACCCTTTTTCCACCAGCTTCTCCATCACTTTGTACTCCGGTATGGCCAATTCACCGGCAAGCTCGATCCGATCCGGTTCTATGGCGATGAGCACCGGAATCCGAAAGGTCAGCGTATCCTGATCGAACAGCAGGCGGATACTGACCACCTCGCCGATCTTGATGCCGTAGAAATCCACCGGGGCGCCTGCCGAAAGCCCCCGTACCGTCTCATCAAAGTAGAGCAGGTAATACTCACGGTAGCTGTATGAGGCGGCATTGGCGGCGTCACGGTTGTCATAAAGGATGAAGATCTGATTCGCTTCGGGCGGGGGTGCGGACGCGATATCCTCGGCCGTGAAGAAAGAGATGCCGCCCACCAGCAGGCTGGCCAGGGAAGGCGTATCGATGCGCACACCGTCGGCACTGATTTTCATATTCAGGCCGCTGGCATTATAGAACCGGGAGCCGCGCTTGACCTGGTTGTGATAGGGCGCTTCCACAAAAAGCTCGAGCAGCACGCCGGTACCGTCTTCGGCCATGGCCACACTGGCGACACGCCCCACCTTGACCTGCCGGTAGTACACCGGCGATCCGATATCGAGGGATCCCAGCTGCTCGGCCCGCAGCTTGAATTGCCGACCCGGCGTATCCCGGAAAATGGCTGGTGGTTGTTCCATGCCTTCGAAGCGGTGCACGGCCTTGCCGCTGCGGCCGGGCATCATGCCGATATAGGCGCCGGAAAGCAGGGTGCTGATACCGGACACCTCGCCCACGGCCACCCGCGCCCGGACGATCCAGAAAAGGGTATCCTGTATGAGATGGTTGGCCACCTCACGGCTCATGGCCGCCGTGACCAGCACCTGGCTGAGATCCTTGCTGAGCTGAATTCGCTGGACTTTTCCGACGGTGACATCTTTGTATTTGATTTCCGTTTTGCCGGGCACCAGCCCTTCGGCGGATTTAAAGACAATGGTAATGGTGGGCCCGGTTTCCCGGATGGTTTTGACGGCCAGCCAGACGCCGATCAGCGCTGCGAGAAGAGGAATCAGCCAGACAATCGAAAAGCGCTTGCCGCGCTGGATCTCAGGTTCCGGCAGAGCGTCGGCATGAGCGGGATCAGTGGGCGGTTGATTCATCGGTTTTCTCCAGCGCGTCCCAAATCAGTCTTGGATCGAAAGCCATCGCGGCGATCATGGTAATGACCACCACGGCGGCAAAAAAAACGACGCCGACACCCGCTTCGATGGTCGTCAAATACCCGAGCCGGACCAGGGCCACCAGCACCGTCACCACGAAGACATCCAGCATGGACCAGCGCCCCACCAGTTCCGTCATGCGATAGAGCCGGGTGCGCTCTTCGGGTCGCCAACGGGAACACCGCTGCACCGAAAGCAGCAGACCGCTCAGGATGATCAGCTTGGCTATGGGCACCACGATGCTGGCCACGAAAATAATCAGGGCAATTCCCCAGGAACCCGTTTGCATGAAAAAGATCACCCCGCTCATAATCGTGTCGGACTGCGTGCTGCCCAGGTAGGTGGTGATGGTAACCGGCAGCAGGTTCGCCGGAATATAGAAAATGAGGGCTGCAATCAGCAGCGCCCAGGTACGATGGATGCTGTTCGGTTTTCTCAAATGCAGACGCGCACCGCAACGCGGGCATCTGAGATGCGCCCCGCCGGCCATCGACGGCCGGCGGACCAGCAGGCCGCAGCTGCGACAGTTGAACAGGCCCCTCCCGGCGGCAGTGGGGGCGGCATGCCCGCGGATTATCGCCATTCTTCCATTTTCTCCCATATGGTGTGGGGATCCAAAAACGCGCTGACCGCTGCCAGCACGAACACCAGGGCCAGAAAGGAGAACAGGGCCGTGCCGGGGATGATGGCAGCGATTTTGGCCAGCTTGACCACAGACACCAGAATGCCCAGCAAAAACACCTCGGTCATGCTCCACGGACGCAGGTTGAGGGCCAGCCTGAAAGCCCTCCGGCTGGCCGGCAGGCGATACCCCCGTTTGATCGGCCATAGCACGTAGACGAGAGCCAGCAGCAGGATGCAGGGAATAAGCATGCTGGTGAGCAGAACCAGTATGGCGACACCTGCCATGCTCTGTTGGGCAAGGATTATCGTGCCGGTGATGAGGGTCGTTTCCAGGATGGTCCCCTGGGACTCCAGCGATAAAAAGGGGTAAATGTTGGCGATGACCAGCAGCACCAGACCAGTGATGGCGCAGGCCAGCGATCGGTCGATGGTTTCTGGATAGTGAACCAACAGCAATGACCCACAGCGTCGGCACCGGGCTTTGCTTTTTTCCGGCAGCGGTTGCACGCGGTGCAACAGGTCACAATCGTGGCAGGCGATCAGGGTTTGCGTCAAAGCCACAGGGCACCTTCGGGTCACCAGCATCGGATTTCCGAAAAACCGGCATGCTCAGCATTTGGCCCATCAGCGGGGCGAAGGTTGGCAGCAGGTTCCGGAAACCGGTTTCACAGGGTGTTGAAAATGGTCCAACGTGCAGGCAAGTCAGGTTAAATGCCCTTTAAATACCACTATTTCCAAAACCATGCAACGGTTTCATGACCGCCGGCGGATCCGCCCAAAAAGGCGCTTTCCGCCACCCTGGGGCCTGACCACCCGCCATTGCTCACCGATTGCAAAAAACGTGGCCTGCCCTATGGGGGACTGGAAAATCAAGCCCCCCACGTGGCGCAATCTCCACCGAATGGATAATGGTCGCTTGCCAGTTGGCTTGCCAACCCCGTCGCCAGCGACGGGAATTGCGCTGGCATACACGGTTCACGGCAACACAGCCGCAGACTCGGCAATGACGCCCGTTAAGGGGGTGAATCAGGCAACCTGCAGATCGGGTTTTCCTTTGCGGCGACGAATGACCTTTACAACGGTGGGTGTCGTTGACGTGGGGGAACCGGAATCCCGGTTTGGGTCGGTTTGCGTAAACAGCTGGAACAGCTTGGCTTCAATTTGTTTTCGTTTGTTCTCGTCCATCAATTTTTCTTCTTGAGCTTTCTTTTGGGTTGATCAATGATGATTTTACCCCGCTGCCGACAGAAAATCGGATCGTTCCGGCAAAAATCGGCATGAACCTGTATGTCACAGGGCATGCTTGCCAGAAATCCACCTGCCATTCAGGGATTCACGTCAGCATTACGCTATATAAAGGGAGGTAAACACCGCTTTACTTAGGGGTACACGCATCACCTGCCAATGGCAGGAAAGTTGCGCTGATGGTTTGCTTATAACAGATCGACAGACTTGGCAAGCGCTAAATGACAATATTTTCGAGCAAGTCTATTTTTTGCCGCCGGGACAACTATGCCGCGTCGCATGATCATCCAGCTTCAATGGGACCGGGCACATGCCTGCCGCCACCAATCCCATGCCGACGTCAAAGGCTTCGTTCCAGGTTAATGGTTTTGGAAGGGCTGAATTGGTTCGCGCTGAAAAATTGAATCAGTCTGGAATTGTTCCAGTCGACCAGGGTGTTTACTTTTTGAACGCCGATTTGTTTCAGATGGTCCATAAATTCATCAATCAACCGCTCACCGATGCCCTGATGCTGGCAACGGGGATCAACGCCGATGGTATCCAGGCTCGCTTCTTCCTGGAAGATGCCGTATTCTCCCATGTAGAGTTCGCCCATCACAAATCCCACCACCGTTCCATCTGCCTGCTCCGCCACAAGCGATGTAGGTAGATAATCTTTGGATTTGAACAGCTTTTCAAACTTCAGTTCATAATACTCAGGCCGGGAAACCGTGAATACTTTCCCGTCAATCCCGACCACAGCGTCAAAGTCATCAGCCTTCATGAGTCTGATGTTAATGGTGCTCTCGTTCATGGGGCTTCCTTTCGCTTAAGGGGCATATATGGCGTCGAAGACCGCTTCTGGATTGTATGCAAGGTCGCCGCGCCCAGGGGTGGCATTACAAGTACCAACCATAGCCGATCCAACTGGAAGTTCCAATCCACGCGCCCCCGCGCGGGGGGCGACGACACTATTTGCTGATTAAGCGTCATGTTCGAGCATAGCGGTTCATCCCCGCATGCGTGGGGAACTCGATGCAGCGCTGGGCCGTCCGGGCCGAAAGCTCGAAGCGTTCGGCCAGCCGGGAGGCGTTGGGATAGCGGCGGCGTCTGGCCTGGTCGTCGAACCAGAACATGCGCTCCAGGGTGGCGGTGGTTCCCATGGCCGTATCTCCCGGGCCCCTGCGGACTGGGTTCGCGGGCCTGGTGTTCGGACGGACTGTATCGAAGTCAACGGTTGACGAAGGTGCAATAGGTGGGACGTGAACACCTTATTAGACAATACCCAATAAACAATCAAGGAAATAAATGGTAGCGCGATGGTTCGGGGTCCATCGTAGCGGATTCCGATCACCCCACACCCCCTGACTGCCGCCTTCTGTCCGTGGTTCTTCGACTTATCGTTGACACCATAAAGACAACTATTCTAAAGTTAATGCATTCCTCCCGCTGATGAATGCACCGCATAACCCAAGCCATCATTTCCCTGGCTTGCCGAGCGGCTGTTCGCGCGGCAGCGCCAGCACGCTTGCTTAAAGGCAGGTCGAGCATGGAAGGATACGGAAACCAAAAATTCGACGCCATCGTGATCGGTTCCGGGCCGGGTGGGGCCACCGTCGCCAAAGAGCTCAGCAGCCAAGGCCTGCGGGTTTTGATTCTCGAAAAAGGCGGCAACACGCCGATTAAGGGCACCATTCCGCAGGCCTTGGCAATGGCCATGGTTCCGGGGAAAAGCCTGCTCTTCACAGAACAAGGGCTGGCACTGGTCAGGGCGATCACGGCCGGGGGCTCCTCGATGCTCTACTATGCAACGGCCGTCGATCCGCCCTTTGAGATGCTGGAATCTTACGGGGTCGATATCCGCAGGGAAACCGAAGAGACCAAACGGGAACTGCCCGTCGCTGTTTTGAAAGACAGTCTGATCGGCCCGGCGGCCATGAGGATCATGCAGAGTGCGCAGAGCCTGGGGTATGACTGGCAAAAACTGCCTAAAATGGTTTTTCAGGACAACTGCCGCCCGGATTGCGACAAGTGCACCATGGGCTGCCCCTACCATGCCAAATGGACCGCCAGGGATAATCTGGAATTAGCCTGTGCAAACGGTGCCGCCTTCGTGGCCAACGCCCATGTCAAGCAGGTCATCGTTCAAAAGAACAAGGCCGCAGGCGTGGTTTTTGCGATCAACGGCAACGCATATCAATGCTTTGCCGACGTCACGGTCGTGTCCGCCGGCGGTATCGGCACGCCCCTCATTCTGCGTTCAAGCGGAATCAGGGCTGCCGGGTATGATTATTTCTTCGATCCGTTGATCATCGCCAACGGATTTGTCGACGACATGGCCGGCGGCAGGGAATTTCCCATGGCCGCCGGAATCAACCTGCAGGCAGATGGCTGTATGATGACCGATCTGGTATGGCCGGCCTGGATCTACTGGCTTTTCAGCCTGCAGGTCCTGCGGTTTGATCGTCTCGTGCCCTATAAACGCAGACTTTCGATCATGATCAAAATCAGAGACGACCTGGGCGGCCGCATCACGCCGACAGGCAAGGTTCGCAAACGGCTCGGCCGCAGCGACCGCAAAAAGCTGCTGCACGGTTATGAACGCGCCAAAACGATTCTCGGCCATGCCGGTGCAACCCATATTTTCAAGACCTGGTATACGGCGACCCACCCCGGAGGGACGGCCAAGATCGGCGACGTCGTCGATTCGGATCTTCAAACAACCATAGACAACCTGTATGTGTGCGACTGTTCCGTGATACCGGAAGCATGGGGCCTGCCACCGACGCTGACGCTGATTTCACTGGCCAAAAGATTGGCCAGGCATATTGCCGAACAATGATGGGGCGATCTCCGGTGCAACCAATATGCCCGGGCGAGGCTACAGAATCCCATAGATGTCTGTTTCAATCTTCTTTCCCCTGACGGTTACCCTCCCGAGGTACTGGGCCTTGGACGGGTTGCTCAGCGACAGATAGGTATCCCCGCTGACCAGTACATCCGCATCAAACTGTTTGGTCAATTCCTGTATCCTTGCGGCAAGGTTGACCGTATCGCCGATCATCTTATAGGCGACCCGCGAAGGCGGACCGACGTTGCCGGCGACGACCTCTCCCGTATGGATGCCGATTCCGTGCTTCAATGGGGTATCGTTTTCGTTCTCCCACTGCCGATTCAGCACGACCAGTTTTTTTCTCATTGCCAAGGCCGCGTTGACGGCACATTGACCATGATCGCCAGCAGTCGACGGCACGCCGAATACGGCTTCGATACCATCACCGAGGTACTCGAGCACAATTCCACCGCTGCGGTGGATGGTTTCGGTCATTGCTGTAAAGTAGGCGTTGATTTTCTTGACCACCGCCTGGGGGTGTTTCGATTCGGCGTAGGTCGTAAATTCACGAATATCACTGAACAGGATGGTGACGGTTCTCACTTCTCCGTCCAAGGGAATGTTATTGGACAGGATCAGGTCTCTGATTTCCTCGGTGACATATCGCCCAAACGTGTCGCGGATAAATTCCCGTTCCTTCAGGCCTTCGATCATTTGATTGGTCCGGTAGGCAATGACGCTGAATTCGTCGTTGCTCACGATGGGAATTCGTGATCCATAGTCACCGTTCTTTACTTTCTGGAGGGCATTGATCAGAAGCTTGAACGGCAGCTTGGTATTTCTGCCGAGTCGATTGATGATCGAGATGCCGAATCCCAGCAGAATGCTGCCGATGACCGACATTTTGAAAAACAGCCCGTAGATATCGGTCAGGGAAAATAGGCGCTTCTTTTCTGTTAAAGCGACCAGATTATTAAACAGGACATAGGCGGTGACCACAGAAAAAATAACAAAGACAGAAATAAGCAACAGATTGAATTTTTTAAACATCGATGATCTTAGCTGCGGTTGTCTGTGAATTGACTCCGGCCGTTGGACGAGCCATTCAACCAGCTCTTTTTCCATCTCCAGAAAATCGATCATTCCCAAAATCAGACCGGCAGCCATGAATCCGAAAAATACGGCAAAGCCATATTTCAGTGCGTCGACCAAATGGATCTGTAAATAAACGGCGGTGTATCCAAGATAGGCCAGCACGATGGTGGCGTTGACGGACCATATGGCAATATCGGCATAAAATTCGGCCAGCGGAAGTGCAAGCAGGCTGTTTTCGTCAGTGGCAGACGAGGAGTTCAAGAACCGGCGATGCCTGCGAAACAGATAAATGCGCAGCGGCAGGGCAACCGCCATGGCAACGCTCATCACCGTTAGGACCTTTACATTCCCGAGGCCCTTATGAATGGGTCAGACCTGCTCGCCGTAAAATAACAAGATGGGCACGAATATCAGGTATCGTATGATAATGCCTGCCATCTGCCACTTCCATGTTAGGGGTGGAGGGGTTGGCTATCCTTAGCCAATGCTCGAAATACAATCAAGGTTTTTTCGATCGGAGGGTCGGTAGGTCAGAAGCCGGACGTCTGCAAGCGGAATGATGGGGCGGTCTGGAGCGCTGGGGTGAGGGCTGGTGGCTCCCGTTCCTCCGCCTCGGTTTCCACCTGGCAGGCGCCGGGCCAGAAAGGGATTTCGTCGGTTGCGCCAACACGTCAAAAGGCCGCTGCCGGATCAGCGCCGGCAGCGGCCTTAGGGAACGATTCGCACGGGTAAACGTTAGGCCGACGGTTTCATACGATGAGC
Organism: uncultured delta proteobacterium; assembly: GCA_963704985.1. GTDB lineage: Bacteria > Desulfobacterota > Desulfobacteria > Desulfobacterales > Desulfosarcinaceae > Desulfosarcina. The sequence goes on from CAVPIL010000002.1 coordinate 323,632, forward strand.
GTCCAGCGCCTTGTGCAGGGTCTTGACGGCCAGCTGGATGCAGTGGTGCTTCTTCACGGGAATCTCCTGCAGTACCTTGAACACGGTGCCGTCATCGATGGATCGGGCATATTCCAGATCCCTGCCCTTGATCAGGTCCACCACCGCCATGGCGGCGGAGATGGCCCCCGCGCAACCCATCACCTGGTATTTCGCGTCACCCACCACACCATTGTCCATTTTGATGTAGATCCCCATGGTATCGCCGCAGGTGCCGGTCATCTCGGAGGTGATGTCCGCATCGGGAATCAGGCCCATGTAGGGTTTGTTGATATAGTAGTCGATGGCCGTTTTGGAGTAGCCGGATGCGCTCAGCATCTCTTCGATGGCTTTGGTTTCAGCTGACGTTGCTGCCCGGATCTGTGTCATGTCCTGTTCCTTCACAATCCTGATGGTGGTTGCGCTACGAAAGAAGACGAATAAACCTTTACGCTACCGGTGTCAAGGTGCGGCTAAAAAATACGACGGTGTATCGATCCAGAACCGGGTTCCGGCCGGGTTGAGATTCCGCAGCGGCACCAAGATCCAACGGGTATACGTCTCTACTGGAAACCAAAACCAGTCGGAAGCGGGAGCACGGCCATGGCGGCGGGGTATTTAATCAAAAGGGGCATGGCCGGAAGGATGGCCTTCTCCGGCAACATGCCCCTTTTTCAGCAACACCCCTGACCGGCACGCAACGGTTAGGCTGCCGTCGCGGCCTTTTTCAGGCGCTTGCGCTCATCCAGCGGCAGGGTGAGGGTGGGATCCCGGCGAATTCTGATCTTCTGCATGTAATAAACCATCACCCACAGGACAATGCCGGCCGCATCCACCAGATAGGTGGGTATGTCCATGCCGATGGCCCAGGTGACCGCGTGGGGAAAGAAGAGGATCAGGGTCGCCACTGCCGAAATGGCGAACTCGAAAACCGTCAGGGGGCACAGAAAATAGCCCATGGTCAGGCTGCCGAAGGCGATGGTGCCCAGGATAATGGTGATCCAGGTGGAAATTACCTGGTACCAGGGCATGATGTGCCCCGGCCCCCCCAGCAGAAAGCCCGGCGAGAAGGCGAAAAGGAACGGGCCGATGTAAAGCATTTTGGCAAACTTGAAGGAGGTCCAGCCGGTCTTCCATGGGTCCGAGCCGGCGATGGCTGCCCCGGCATAGGCCGCCACGCACACCGGCGGAGTGATGTTGGAATCCTGGCTGAACCAGTAGACGATCATGTGCGAGGCGATCAGGGCCCAGGAGACCCTGCCCATGATCTCCCAGCGCAAGGGATCGTCGGGCATGAGGCTGTCCAGGGGCAATTGAAGCTCCTGAAACCCCACGCCCCACATAGTGCGGGAGATCATGTCGGTCATGGCCCCCACCGCAAGTACCGCCGTGATCAAATAGGCGGCAGTCACCGGCACCCCCATGCCCAGCACCAGAGAGGCCAGCCCGATGAGCAGGATGGCGAAGATCAGGTTGCCGGCGGAGAGCTCGATGATGATCTGTGAGAACTTGAGCCCGATGCCCGTGAGCTGGATGGTGCCCACGATGATGCCGATCACGCCCACCGTAGCCCCGATGATCAGCGTGCTGTTGGCCCCTTCGGTCATGGCTTTCAGGATCTGCCGGGGTCCCATACGGTTCTCCCGGGTGAGCCAGCTGACCGCGACGCACGAAAGCACGGCCCAGAACCCCGAGTATCCCGGGGAAAAACCCCACAGCATCAGCACCACGATAATGACCAACGGAAAAGACATGAACCACTGCTGCTGCAGAATCTGCCAGGCCGTGGGGGCGTCGGCCTCCCGCTGGCCCTTGAGGCCGTAGCGCTTGGCCTCGAAGTGCACCATCACGAACACCGACAGGAAGTAGATCACCGCCGGGAAGATGGCCATGAGCATGATGTCCTTGTAGGGAATCTCGGTCATTTCGGCCATGATGAAGCCCCCGGCCCCCATGATGGGCGGCATGAACATGCCGCCGATGGATGCGGCCGGTTCGATGGCGCCGGCCACATGGGGCCGAAAGCCGTTCTTCTTCATCAGCGGTATGGTGAAGGCGCCGGTGGAGACCGTGTTGGCGATGGCCGAACCGGAGACCGAACCGAAAAACCCCGAGGCGATTACGGCAACCTTGGCCGGCCCTCCCACGGCCTTGCCGGCCATGGCCATGGGCAGATCCAGGAAGAAGCGGCTGGCACCTGAGAATTTCAGGAAAGCGCCGAAGAAAATAAACAGGATCACGTAGGTGACCAGCACCGACGGCATGATGCCGAAGACCCCTTCCTGGCTCAGGTAAATGTGGTGCAGGCTGCGGTCCACGGCAAAACCCGTGTGGGCGAAGGAGTCGAGCACGGGAATGCCGTGCAGCAGGTCCCCCCAGAAGGCGTACATCAGAAAGCCCACCCCCACCAGGGTCATGGACCACCCCAGGGCCCGTCGGGCCACCTCGAGGCTGATCAGAATACCCAGGGTGCACATGGCCGTATCCAGGGGCAGTTCGGAACCCATGCGGTAGTTGATGGCGGCGTACTCCATGATCCAGTAGCCGGTGGCCACAATGGCGATAAGGGTCAGCAGGAGGTCGGAAATGCGCGGCATGCGGAACCCGATTTTCCGCCGGTAGACCGCGCTGGCCAGCAGTCCGCCGGCCACCGCCAGGCCCGCCAGCAGGTACCCGGGGTTGATGCCGGCGAAGGCCTGCCGGGCGCCCTTGGTTCCCAGCAGGAAATGAAGTCCGAAGTAGACCGCCGCAACGATGCTGCCGAAGGGCAGCAGAGCGTCGATGGCAAACTTGACCGGATAGGATCGCGGATCGTTCAAGGTGAATGGGTAGACCAGCAGAATCATCACGTAAGTAATGGTGACGTACAGCCCCAGAAAGTACTGGGTGGACACCGGCACGGCCGCGCAGTACATGTAAAAGGCCACCATGAATACGCCCAGGGTGGCGGTGGTCGCATACCAGAAGCCCTTGAGGGGGCGCCCGCGCTTTTCGTCTTTCTCGACTATTTTTTTAAGCTTTTCCTGGTCAACCGCAGTTGCGGGAATCTCGGGTTCGCTCATGGCTTGTTTGCCTCATTGATAAATTGCTGCGCACCGGCGCGCGAAAAAGGTTGCCCCGGGAAACGTTGATGGCCGCCCGTCCCCCGGGGTGGATCATGTTTGCCGCTGGCGGCATTAAGGCATCAGCTTCTCCGGTATCTGTTTACCCTGCTCCCGCCAGAATTTCAACGCCCCGGGATGCAGAGGCACCGAGGTGCCTTCGAAACCGTTCTCCAGGTTCATTTCGTCAAAGGCCTTGCTGGCCGTGGTCACCGCTGCCATGCCCTCGGCAGACCACAAGGTCTTCATGACGGCGTACACCAGCTCTTCGGGAAGGTCCTTGTTGGCGCACAGGATGGTGGCGTCCTGGAAGGTCTTGCACTCGGGCATATCCTTGCCGTACACACCGGCGGGAATCACCTTGGGTCCGTACGCGAATGCGTTGTAGAAACCGGATTTCTCAGCATCCAGGCCCACATCCACCAGGGCGATCTTCACTTGGACGGCCGCCTCGATGATGGAGCGGTTGGGGTAGCCCACCAATACCCAGAAGGCGTCAATCTTGCCATCCTGGAAGGCACTGGCAGCCTGGCTGTAGCCCAAGAATTCGGCATTGATGCTGTCCCACAGGCCGATATGACGGAAGAAACGCTCGGCGCTAGCGGCCGCACCTGAACCGGCGTTGCCCAGGGCCACCCGTTTGCCTTTAAGGTCCATGGCGCCCTTGATGCCGGCATCGGCCCGCACCACCAGCTGGGCAGGCGCACCGTAGAGATAGCCCAGGGTGCGGACGTTCTGGTAGGTTTCAGGATCCTGGGGCAGCTGACCCTTGGCGGCCAGGTCCAGGTCCACCGAGTAGCACAACCCGAATTCGGACTCCCCCTTGTGGACCCGCTTGACGTTCTCCACCGAGCCTCCGGAACCCACGGCGGATGCCTTGATGTTGGCATTCGCCTTGGGCACCTGCACCGCCATGGCGTTGGAGAAGGTGTTGAACGTTCCGCCGGTCGGGCCGCCGCCGATCTTGATGTTGTAATCGGCTGCGCCTGCAGGGACAACCGTCATCGCTGCTGCAACCAGGGTCACCAAAGCAACCATCAACTGTCTCTTCATACCTTTTGCTCCTTTTTCCAGGGAAATGGGTTTAGGCGATCCGGCAGGCAGGGGTTTTCTCACAAATACCATCCCCCGGCAGAAGATCGCATCTGTTATACTTCCCCCCACGAACGGTTTTGGCTTGTGGACAAATCCGGGGAAGGGAGGATCCAGTGTCTATACCATCCCAATTTTATAGTAAATATGGAAATAATCTGATTCGCGTGTAGTGCTTTTACCTACAAGGAATCGACCGGGCATTTCCACCCGGGCGGTTCCTGATGAGGGAAAATATCAAAAAATTGAATTCAGACGGACAGTTACCTTAAATGTGGCTTGGGAAAAGAAAAGGGAGATGATCTCTTCCAGCCAGGGGATGTTGATGCGGTTGAAGGCCAATGGCGGCGTGATCGAAACACCGGACCGCTGGGTCACGCTGGTGGTTTGCCCGCCAATGCCGCCTTGAACGCTTCGGCTATCTTTTCAAGCCCATAGGGCTTTTTCAGCTATGTCACGGGTCCAAGTTGCTGGGCTTCGCGAACACGGGAGGTCTCGGCGTAGCCGCTGGCGATGACCGCCTGTTGACCTGGATGGATCTCCAGGATCCGTTGGTAGGTTTCCAGTCCGTCGATTCCGGGATCCATGACCATGTCCAGGAGCAGCAGATCCACGGGGCGACGGGCGACATCGTCCACCGCCGCCTCACCACTGCTGGCGGCCTCGGCCCGATAACCGAGTTTGGTGAGCACGGCGCTGGCGATTTCCCGCTGTTCGGCCACATCATCCACAACCAGTATCGTCTGCCCATTTCCCCGGTGGTCCGCAAAACGCCATGGGATCGATGCCGCCCGTGGAGCTTCCCGCGTGGCTGGAAAATAAAGGCTGAAGGTGGTGCCGACACCTTCGCGGCTGAGGGCGTCGATAAATCCGTTGTGGTCCTTCACCGTTCCCCAGGCCACAGCCATACCCAGGCCCGGACCGCTCTTACCCATGACTTTTTTGGAGTAAAAGGGTTCGAAGATCCGCTCCTTGTCGTCTTTGGAAATGCCGATGCCGGTGTCCTGATCGATCAGGACGGCGTATTCGCCTGCCTGTACGGTATTATCGTCGCCCATGGCGCGTTCCACCAAGCGGTTTACCGTTTGTATGTGAATGGTTCCGCCGTCCAGCCCGGCCTCGGCGGCATTGCTGATCAGGTTCATGCAGCTTGAGCTTCTCCGCTTCGGCGGACTTGCACTCGTCGAGGTCCCGCTGAAGCCGCTGATTGGCCATGGCCAGCGCGATGGTGCATTCCCGGACCAGCTCCTCCAGCCTTTCCTGGTAGGCCTTTACCTCGGCCTCGGCGCGCGCTCTTTCAATGATCTCCAGCTGGTAAGCGGCATTGGTCGCCTATAGGCGCTGAAAGGCTTTTGTCGACCGGCTGGCCAGGATCATGGCCTGTGAAAAGACGAAGAAGAGCAAACGGGATGGCCGCTGCCTGTCATTGCCAGACTACCGGCCAACCAGCGGTTAACTTGACCTAAAACCATGCTGTTGCTTTGGGCCGCCATTTCTGAAAATGGGACGCAGGTGCATACTGATGGCTGTTGTTGTCGGCATGGGCCTGTTTCGCTCAGTTGCCCGTCACAGCCTGAAATCGGTTGGCGCTTGCGTCCCCGGCTTGGGGGGTAGGGCGTTATTGGTGAAGTCGTCAGATAGTGACCCATCCGGGTGCCTGGGAAACCAACGCGTCGATGGCACTGGTCTCGGGAAGCGGTTTTAGCGCTTCGGCGCTGCCCATGGCACCGGTCGGCGCCACAACGAAGGTATCTTTGTCACGGTGCAGGCGGTGCTTCGAACCGCACACGCGGCAATAGGCGATGTCGCCGTCTCTGGCATCCTGGGAAACGGTGATCACCGGGCCGCAGGACGGGCAGACCACCATGGCCACCCCCCGTTCGCTGTGCATGACAATCTCCCCCACGGTGTCTGACCGGACCATTTGGATAAAGGCGTCCAGCAGACGGGCATCGAATTGGCTGCCATGTTCCGCTTGCAGCGCCGCCGCCGCCGGGATCGCGGCCACCCCCCGGCGATAGGGACGCGTGCTCGTGAGGGCGTCAAAGGCGTCGGCGATGCTGACGATACGGGCAAAAAGGGAGATCTGGTCGCCCTGGAGGCCATCCGGATATCCCAGGCCGTTGACCCACTCGTGATGTTGATGGACGGCCGCGAGGGCCAGGTTGCCCAGGGGATGCTCCTGGATCAGCGTGGCGCCGATTCCCGGATGGGTTTTAACGACTTCATATTCCGGCTCGCTAAGCTTGCCGCGCTTTCCCAGGATGACATCCGGGATGCTGATTTTGCCGATGTCGTGCAGGAAGCCGCCCAGCCTGGCTAAAAAGACCATGTCCGCCGTCAAACCGGCCGCTTCGGCCAATTGTTGGGCATACTGGGAGACCCGCCAAAGATGCCCTCCGGTATAGGCATCCCGGGCTTCGATCACGGATGCCATCAGGGTCAGGGACTTCAGCAACGGTTTTTGGATTTGCATTTTCATCGATCGCCCTCCCCTCTGTGGATGATTATCCATCGACTGGCCATCGACGTCAATCCATGCCGGCAAATTATTGCTGCCCAGGTTGATTCCAATATGAAAACCGGCACGCCGGGCCCGAAAGGCCATCTTTTTTATGGCCTTCGATCGTCTCCTTCTGCTAAGAGATGGTTATCAAAGGCATTCAACGGTTGTGTGCGTCCGAAATGGCAAACACGGAGGGCTTTTTCCCTGCCTTCCCAAGGAGGAGTCTGTGGGCTTTTGCCTTGCTGCCTTTTTTAATTCCAGGCGCGACGAAATCATTTGCAGATGGGTTGAACTGCTGAAATCGGAAGTCGGTGAGCAATACGCCAACAGGCCGCGCCAGGAACTGATGGGGACGGTTTCCAAGGCCTATGATGCCGAAGTGGATGTCATCATCAACAATGATTATGCAAAGATCAACGCCTTCATCACCGCAATCACGAAAATGCGTCTCGAAGCCGGTTTCCGGCTCTCCGACGTTCAAAAAGCATTTGAACTGTTTCGCAGGCTGGCCATCGACCATCTGATCGCGGAGACGGAGCTGACCGATTTTTCCGCCTCCGTCGTCCGGATGAATGACTGTCTCAACTACACCATTCACCGTTTCAGCGATTATTTCCAAGCCATGCACGAGAAACAGATTCTCGAACACAATCGGTTGCTGGAGGAGGAGATCCGGGCGCGCACGGCCGAACTGGTTGAATCGGAATTGAATTACAAAACGCTGGTGGAGGAGATCAACGATGGTTACTTCGTGGTTCAAAACAAGGTGATCGTCTTTGCCAACCAGGCGTTTTGCAAGATGCATGGCTACCCGCTGCAAGAGGTGCTGGGTGGCAATTTTTCCGATTTTGTCGGCCCCGGGGACCGTGAAAAAGCAATCGGTATCAATAAAAAGGGACTTGAGGAACGGACGACCCCGCGATCATTCGAATATCTGCGGCTTACCAAGAAAAAGGAAACCTTTCCGACGGAAATTCATTCAAAGGTGGCCCAATACAACAACAGCATCTCCAGAATAGGAATCTGCCGCGATATCACCAACCGGGTGCGCTTGGAGAAGAAAATGCGCGAAAGTGAGCGCATGGCCTACATCGGTCAAATCACCACCTCCTTGTCCCATGAGATCCGCAATCCGCTCTCCGCCATCAAGATGAACCTGCAGATTCTAAAAAAGAACCCGCAGATCATGGGCAACGACCAGCGCCGCATCGATATTTCGGCCAAGGAAGTCAATCGGCTGGAGCGTATCCTGGAAGAAGTGCTTGACTTTGCCAAACCCTTGCAGATCAAAACCGGCTGGGTTGAGATCAACACGGTCGTGGTGGCCTCCATTGAACTGCTGGACATGAAATTCGCCGAAGCGGGCATGGAGGTGGTAACCGATCTCGCTGGGAATCTTCCGAAAATTCAGGCCGACGAGGAAAAGCTGGGGCAGGCCTTGATCAACATTTTTTTAAATGCCCTGGAGGCATCCACGTATGGATCGAAAATTGAGATTCAGACCACCTTCGGATCGGACAACGGGGGCGAGGTTGCGGTAATCATCGCCGATGAAGGCCATGGGATATCCAGGCAGCACGCATCGGAAATATTCAAACCCTTTTTCACCACCAAGAGCAGCGGCACGGGCTTGGGACTGAGCAATGCACACCGCATCATCGAGGCCCACGGGGGGCGGATCGATGTTCACAATCGCCAGGGCAGCGGAGCGTTTTTTAAAATGACGCTTCCTGCGACCAAGGATCGCGGGAATAACTGAATCACATGTATAAAATACTGATCATCGACGACAAACATGCCATTCTGGAAAGCCTGGAAATGTTTTTCACTGAAAAGGGCTACCAGGTCTATACGGCCGACAACGGGTCGGCAGGGTTGGCAAGCTACCGCCGCCATGATCCGGATGTGGTGATTTTGGATATACGGCTGCCGGACACCCATGGCATCGCCTTGCTGGAGCGTTTTCAGGCCGTTGAAAGACCGGCCAAGGTCATCATGATAACCGCCTTTCAAGACATGGAGACCACCATTCAGGCGATGAAGCTGGGGGCTTACGACTATATTCATAAGCCGCTGGATGTGGACAAGATTGAGCGGGCCGTGGAGCGGGCCGTGTACACCCTGAAAATCGACCGGGAAACACCGCTGGTGGATGAAATTACGCAGCCGCCCAACCCCGAGGTGATCATCGGCAGGAGCGACCAGATGCGCAACATATTCAAAACCATCGGTCTGCTATCCCAGAATCGGGCTCCTGTTCTCATTCAGGGAGAGACGGGTACGGGCAAAGAACTGATCGCCCGGGTCATTCATCGCAACAGCGTGTTTTCCATGGAACCCTTCATCACCTTCGATTGCTCCGCCGTGGTGGAAACGCTGCTGGAAAGCGAACTGTTCGGGCATGAAAAGGGCGCGTTTACCGGAGCCACCGAATCCAAGGCCGGCAAAATTGAACAGGCCGGCAACGGCACGCTGTTTCTGGACGAAATCGGTGATCTGCCGCTGATCATGCAGCGCAAATTCCTCGGCTTCCTGCAGCGCAATGCCTACGATCGGGTGGGCGGCAAACAACCCTTCATAAGGAAGATGCCCGCGGTGTGGGCGGCACCGAATTGATCCGCTGGTGTCGGGACCGCCTGGCCCCGTACAAGGTTCCCGCCTATATCGAATTCAGGGACATGCTGCCCAAATCCAAAGTCGGCAAGCTGCTGCGCCGGGAGGTGCGCGATGACGAGATTCGGCGCATAACCAAAGGCAAAACCGCAACCTATGCGAAAGGACAATAAAATGGATCTTTTTTCAGCCATTGAGACACGCACCAGCTGCCGGCAATTTTTGCCCGATGCCGTAGACCCGAGAAGCATTGAGAAGATCCTGGCCGCAGGGGCAAGGGCGCCATCACCCATGAATGCCCAGCCGTGGCAATTCATCGTGGTCCGCGCGCAGGCCAGAAAACAGGCCATTTATGAGGAAGCCGAACGCTGCAAAGCATGGGCGATCCAACAAAGCGGCTGGAAGTGGCTCGACAAATACAAAACCGACTTCCTGCTGCAGGCGCCCGTGCTGCTGGCGGTGGTGGGCGACCCCAAAAAAAGCGGCATGGATATGTTCCAGCAGGAAGGCGCTGTGGGGTATCAATTGGCCTGCGCCGCCGCCATTCAGAACATGATGCTGGCCGCCCACGCCCTCGATCTGGGCAGCCTGTTTTTTACCCTGTTCGGCAAAGACCAACTGCGCGGCATCCTCGATATAGCAGCAGAGAAGACGCCGGTGGCGCTGGTGTGCATCGGCAAGCCCAAGCAGCCCCAGGCCCCGGTTCCCCGCAAAGACGTTAAAGAGAAAACGATTTACCTGGACTAATAAAAGCCCGCAGTAGCGCCATCTGCCACCGCGGTAAGCACTGGAGGTTGACCATGCCGGAAAGCATCCTTGACGGTAAGCGTATACTGGCCGTAGATGATGAGGCCGATGTTCTGGAAACTCTGGAAGACCTTCTTGACGGGTATCCCGGATTGATTTTGGACCGGGCCTCGGATTACGAAACCGGCCGCCATCTGCTGCGTTCATGGACCTACGATGCGGTCATTCTAGACATCATGGGCGTCAGGGGCTATGACCTGCTGAACGCGGCCGTACATCTGGGGTTTCCGACGGTAATGCTTACGGCCCATGCTTTTTCCGCTGAAGCGCTGAAGCGCTCGATCACGCTTGGGGCAAGGGCCTATATTCCCAAAGAGCGCATGGCCGACATCCCAGCATTCCTTGAGGATGTGATCACCCTCGGCCACCGTTCCAATTTGAAAAAGATGTTTCAGCGGCTGGCCGGCTTATTCAGCCAACGCTTCGGATCCCAGTGGATGGCGGATGAGAAAACCTTCTGGGATCAGGTGGCTTCCGGGGAATATCACCCGGAACCGGTCATTTTACGGAAGTAGACAACCCCTCGGATGCCCGATGCGGAACGATCGGTCCGGAGGTCCGGCGACAGTTTCGGAAAGATGGCGGCCAACCGTTCTGTCCCGGGCCTGCTGCGAGCCTTTCCCTTGACCCCTCAACACCCCTTCGATCCCCTCACCGTTTAGCACCGTTATTGGCAAGGTAGGCGTCATAGGAAGGGTATTTGCATAAGTCATTGTAGTCGCCCATGACGCCAGCTGCCCTGGCTTTGCCCACCTTGGCCCTGAAAAGTCTTCTCAGTTGGATCAGGGTCTCCAGATCCAACCGGTTTTTGAGGTATTGGAACACCGGCTTGGAGAGGGTGAATCCGGTCTTGTGGCCCATCAGCAGGATACGGTAGGCGATCAGCTGCTTATTGGGAAATAGAAGGCTGTTGAAGTCGATCAGGCGCTGCCGGACCGCCGCCGTACAGCCGTTTTCAACCAGCGTTTCCCTGTGGAAATCGTATAGAATTGCATTGACCGTAAAATCGATGCCGGCAAGCAGGTTTTGCATCGTCGGGTCGAGATGGTAGGCATCGATCACCACGAAGTCCGGCAGCAGGCACAGGTCGTAGGCCAAGCCCGATGCAACTGGATACCAGCGCATCCCCTTCAGGTCCGTCGGCCTGGCCGTCTGGTCGTCGAGAACGTCGGCAAGGCAGAAATCACGATCCAATCCGCCAATAAAGATGTCGATGTCCTTGGTGGGGGGCGCATGGCCGTGCAAGGTTTCGATGATAATGTTGCGAAGGGCGCCGCCGGCAATGGCGATATCAGCCGAATCGGGTAAACGACGGCTGAGAAAATCCAGGTTGGCGCGGATTTCAGGTTGTTGAAAGAACCGCTCGACGGCCCGAACAATCGTCGGATCGGCTACCGCAGCCATGGCGGGCATCGCTCACCCCTTTGAAAACGGAAGTCAACAGTGTTAAGGAAAGGGTACATCCAAAGCGGTAGGGTTGGCAACGGCTATATCAACAGCGAGGGTCATCATGACAGCACTGACAACAGGCCATCCGGCACCGGGCTTCACCGCACCGGACCAAAACGGGAACCGCGTGCGCCTGGCCGATTTCAAAGGCCGCAAACTGTTTCTCTTTTTTTACCCCCAGGCCGACACGTCGGGATGAACCGTTCAGGCACAGGCGGTGCGGGACGCACTGCCCGACCTGGCGGCTGCCGGCGTGGCGGTTATCGGTATCAGCCCGGATACCATTCCCCAGCAGAGGCGTTTCGACGAAAAGCACGGACTGGGTTTTTCGCTGCTCAGCGATACCGGCAACCGCATCGCCCGAGCCTATGGCGTATGGGGTGAAAAGAAAATATCCGGCAGGACATCCATGGGCATTGTGCGCTCGGCTTTTTTGATCGATGAGGCCGGCGCCATTGCCGCCACCGGCTACAACATCAGCCCCCGGGAGACCATACCGACCGTGAGGCAGTGGCTGGCCGGATAACGGAGTGATTTCGCATTCAACCGCCAACGCAACCGCTCCCCATGGACACGGACGGCTTCTGGCCCGCCTGCGCAAAAGGTCCTGATCACTCCCGTTCAGCAACCAGCGCCGCCACGTGGCGGGCAATGGCCGGACTGGCGGTAAGCCCCGGGGATTCGATTCCGATCAGATTGACCACACCGGCAAGGCCCTTGGCCGACTCCTCCTGGATGATAAAATCCCTGGCCGGGTCGCCGGGTCGCTGCAGCTTGGGTCGAATCCCGGCCATTTCCGGATTCAGCTGGTCGTACCGGATACCAGGCAGATAGCGCACGGCAGCCTCGAAAAAAGAGTGCCGGGCCTCCGGATTCACCGAATAATCCAGTGTCCGGTCGGGCAGGTAGGTCGCGTTGGGACCCAGTTTGACCCGGTCGCTCAAATCGATGGTGGCATGGACCCCCAAGCCCACATGATCGGGCTGGGGAACCGGGTAGACCAGCCGGCGAATATACCCCTTGGGCACGTCGAGGCTGAAATATTCCCCTTTCCAGTAGTGCAGCCGGTAGCCGCACGCATCGATGTCAATCCCCATGGAAGCGGCGATTCGATCGGATTCAAGTCCGGCACAGTTGACGATCCAGCGCGATGAAAACCTGTCTGTCTGGCCGTCCGGGTAGGCCACATGGACCCGGTAGCGTCCATCATCCTGTTGCTCAACCCGTGCGACCGTGGTCTGGGGCACGAGCCGGGCGCCGTTCTTGTTCGCCTGGGCGGCGTACCGCCGCATCAACCGGTGGGAGTCGATAATCCCGGTGGCGGGTGAGAAAAGCGCGGCACACGCCTTCACATTGGGTTCCAGAGCCTTGATCTGGGCGGCACTCAACAGCTCGAGGGCCTCCACGCCGTTCTCGCGGGCACGCTCCCGGATCGTCGCCAGAACCGCTTCCTCATCTTTCTCGGTGGCCACGATCAGCTTGCCGCACCGGCGGTGGGGTATGCGCCGCTCCTTGCACAACCGGTACAATAAGCGGTTGCCCTCGACGCAGAGCGTGGCTTTCTTCGAACCCCTGGCGTAATAGATGCCGGCGTGAATCACTTCGCTGTTGCGGCTGGAGGTCTCCTGGCCAAAGCCGGGGTTGCGTTCCAGGATCAAGATGCCTTGACGCGTTTTGGACAGTTCCGCCGCCACGGCCAGACCGACCACCCCTGCTCCGATAATTGTCGTGCTGATTTCCATCCAGAGGCCTTGACTGCAGTGGTTGGGCGGGCGTTAATCCACCCCGTTTGGGCGGCTAAATCATCCGTTAATGCACAGCCCGCCAGTAAAATGCGATTGTGGTGGTTGAGGCGTCAAAGACGCTGCCGAGCCTCCCGATCGGATTGCAGGAAATCCAGCAGAACGGCAGGGTCCGGGTGGTCGGCGGGATCGCTGGCAAAATGGCTGAAGCGGATACGGCCGGCGGTATCGATGATGAAAACCCCGGGCAGCTGACGGACGTCCCCCTTGGGAATACCCAGGCGGTGCCCCCTGACCATGGCCGAGATCCCCTTGACGGCCATACCGGCGGAGAGCAGGGCCGGGATGGAAGCCTGCTTGAGCTGGAAGTCCTTGAAAAGCTGCTTGTGCGGGTCGGCTATCATGGCAAAGGGGACCTTGAATTGCGCTTTGAACGCTGCGGTCTCCTCGGGGGTTCCCAGCCCTACCAGAACCACGCGGGCACCGAGCCGCCGAAACTGATCTTCCCTGTGACGCAACTGCGCCACCTGTTCCCGGCAGAACGGTCAGCCGTAATGGCGCAGAAAGACAAGCACCAGCGGCCCGCTCTCCCAGAATCGGCTCAGGCGCGTAACCGAATTGTCCTCCAACACGACGTCCCTGTTCCTGACTGCTTTGGTTTCGGCAGACACGGTCTCTCCCTCCTGACGGATTCGATGGCTCACCATGGGTTCTGGCAACACGACCGGCGATCCCGACGCATGGGATGTGGTGCCCGGGCCCGCCTGTGGTCCCCGAAGGCAGCTCAAGGGTTCGGCTCAACCGGAATGATGGTCACCGGAACGGATGAATGCTTCAGGACCTTTTCGGCCACGCTGCCAAAGCGGAAATTGCCTTTCTCGCCGTGGCTGGCCATGACTACCATGTCGACCTTCTCTTTGTCGATCAGTTTCAGAATCTCCTTGGCGGCATCACCCACGGCCACATGCTTGATATACAGTGGGCAGCCGTCGAGGTATTTCTCGCAGATCTGGCCCAGGCGTGCGGTCGCTGTTTTGTTGGCATGCGCCATGAGTTCGTGGACACGCTTCTCTTCGAAGGCGCCATACCAGCCGTCATGGTGGGCGATATCCTCAATCACGTAAAGCACATGGATTTCGGCGCCGTATTGCCCGGTGAGGGATTTTACATGCGGCAGGGCTTTTTCTGAAATACTGGAGAAGTCCGTCGGCCAAAGTATTTTTTTAAGGTCCATGATCGAAGCTCCTTGAGTTGTCAGGCAGTATTTGCCATGACCGTTTGTGGTTGCCCCTGCGCGCTGGAAACAGCGCTGCAACGAAACCCACAGCAGGTGCAGACCCTAAGAATTGCTGCGTTATGCCTGGAAATATAAGAACTGGCCCAGGGTTTCGTCAAGCGACGCACGCCGACCTTGCAATCGGCGGGAGAAGGGGGTCAGAAACCGGCAACCGGGATGACATAGAAAAGGATCGCAAAGAAGTGCAGGGTGCTGCCGGCCAGAACAAAAAGATGCCAGATGGCGTGATGATAGCGGATTCTCCGCAACACGTAAAAACCGATCCCAACGGTGTAGGACAGGCCGCCGGCAAGCAACAGGATCAGGCCGCCGGGAGCCATGCCGGCCAGCATGGGCTTGGCGGCCGCAACCACGGCCCAGCCCATGCCCAGGTACAATCCGATGGAAACCAGGCGATATTGGCGCAGGGCGGTCAGTTCGAAAACAATTCCGAGGAGCGCAACCCCCCAGACCACCCCGAACAGGGACCACCCCCAGGGACCGTGAAGGGTCACCAGGGTGAATGGGGTATAGGTGCCTGCAATCAGAGAAAAAATGGCGCAGTGGTCAAAAATCTGCAGGACGGCCTTAACACGCGGATTCCGGACGCTGTGGTAGAGGGTCGATGCCGTATACATGAGGATCAGCATACCCCCGAATATACTGACGCTGACGATATGCCAGACATTGCCATAGATGCTGGCGAAGGCGGTAAGCACCCCCAGGCCCGCGATGGCCAGGATGACGCCGACGCCATGGGTGATACTGTTGGCAATCTCTTCGCCGGGCGGATAGCGTTTGATGGTGGTCGTGTCGGTCATCAGGTATCCTTTTAATCGAAAGCGGCCTCAACCATAGGATTGGGGTTTCTGTTTCCGGGCGCCGCCCTTTACCGGCGGCCATTCTCCTGTGAGCTTGGGGAAAAACCGCTGCAAAGTCAAACCAATCATCCTGCCGGCGCCGCGCTTACATTAATTTTACAAAGGTATCCACCCCGAAGCGGGCATTTTAGCCCGTGTTCTTATGGTTGGTTGCCGGCCATAACTTTCAAATAGCTGTCGACCACCTTCCGGGGATCGATCTGCAGAATTTCGGCATAGGCCTTTAAAAAATGTCTGACATAGATCTCGGCCGGAAGGTCTTCGAACTGGTTGGCCTCGATCCTTTTCAGGGTATCCCCGCTGATTCGGGTAATGGCGTAGATTTCGGAAAGCTCGATGCCGTATGCTTCTCTGAGGTTTTTCAACTCAGGTCCGGAAAGCAGCTCCTTGGACAGGATCGCTTCGATGCGCTGCTTGATCTCGGGCACATCGGCTCTCTTTTGGACCCATTCGCCGAGGATCTTTTCTTTTGATGTGCCCACGCCGGCCGATTTGGCGGCCGGCTTTCTTGGGGCCGGTCTGAAACCATCGGCGGCATCCATCTGTCCGGTGTCGACCAGCACCTGATTGTAGGCGGATCGCTTATCCGCGTCGATCAGGGTCTCAAAGGCCGTTTCTATGGCCTGCAGCAAGGTTTCCCGCTGCTCCTCTGAAAAAAGCGAATAGGTGACCGTACTTTCTTCTGCATAGATGGCCAGCGCCTCCCGGTAGGCACGCCTGATTTCATCTGCACCGGCATCGACGGCAACCTGTAAAATCCGGTAATAATTTTCATTTTCAAATGTTTTCATAAGGCCTGCTGCAGTGACACCGGGGCCGGCTGGTTGTTGGTGAGCGATTCGGCAATCTGTTTTAATTCCAAGGCTGTGGTGGTGGCCGGGTAGTTTTTAACATACAGTTTTCTTGCGTAGATCGAATCAATGACGCGCTCATCAAAATCAATCTGGCCCAAAAATTCAAAGGGGGAATAAAAGTGGCGGTTGCATACGGTCGCTATTTTATCGCCCAGGGCGGCATCGGCGTTCTTACGAAACTGGTTCAGGATCAATTTGAATTCAAACCTGCCAATGCGCGCTTTTAAAAGAGGCTCATTTTCAGGATCGTACTTTAATACGAGATCAACGATGTCCTGGGACTTCAGCGCACTGGAATCGCTTTCCAGGACCGCCGCTTTGACCCGTGCATCAAAATCGTGCCCTTTGATGAGCTGTTTTAATTTTCTTTGATAGACCGCTTTGATAAACCGAAAGGCATTTTCAATGGAGGTGGGTTCGGGGCTGCAGACAAAGATCCCCGTGCTGGCGGTCAGGAAAAAATCAAGGGTGTTGAAATTGGTCCCGGCACCCAGATCCATGAACACATAATCAAAGGGCAGCTCTTTGATGGCATTGATCAACTTGATTTTTTGGGCATAAAACAGGTTGGCAATCTCCATGGAGCAGTTGCCGGAGCTGATGAAAAAAAGATTGGTGACGGGGGTGTTGATCGTTACGCTTTCCAGCTTTGGTGTGCTTTTATCCAGAAAGCGGTTCAATCCGTTCTCAGGCTCCGCCATCCCCAAAAAGGTATGCAGATTGGATGCGCCCAGGTCCAGATCGATCAGCGCAACCGTCCTGTCGGTTTTGGCAATTAAAGCACCCAGGCTCGCGGCGACAAAGCTTTTGCCGACCCCGCCCTTGCCGCCTCCTATGGGATAGATCTTCGGCATCGGTATCCTCAAATTACGCTATTGAAACCCTCATTCCCTTAATCTTTAGGGACGCAAGACACCCACCGATCCGGCACAAGACCGGGTCACACGGCATTTGGCCGCTTCTCACCGACGCGTTCCTGCAGGCGGATGAAATTGCCGCCCAGCACCGCAGCCGCCACCGCCGGTTCCAGGTGAAGGCTGAGCACGTTCCGCAGTTCCGCATACGGTTCACCGAAGGGGAAGTCCGATCCGAACATCAATCGCCGGTGACCATAGCACCTGAGGTATTCGCGAACCTCATCCCGGGAGGCCAGTGCGGTATCCGCCCACACATTTTCCTGCGCCCACAGGCCGGCTTCGGCGATGGCTCGAAAACCGCCGTTGAGCATCCCCAGGTGCGGTATGATCACCGTAATCCCATCGGCCAGTTCCCGGATGAAACGCAGCGTATGGTCGAATTCCTCCTCCAGAACCACCGGCAGGCCTCGGCGCCGGATCTCGTCCAGGGCCGACCGGCACCCGGGGTCATCGTAGCGGTACACCGGCTCATCGGCATGGCGGTGCCACTTGATACCGCAGTGGGCTGCCGTAAGCTGCTCCACGGCGAAGTCGTTCCAGATGAAAAAATAGGGGTAGACGGTCAGTTCAACAGGTTTCAGCGCAAGCAAGTAGGCGTTGCTCTCCCGGCGCCGCTGCCGCCAGGCAGGCGTGTCTACAAAATGACGGTCATGGCGGTCGTAGATTTCGGCAACCGGCGAGAAAAGGGCGACCCCGCCGATGCCCGTTGCGGCCACCTGGCGTGCATATGCCTCGAAGGACTGTGGCCAGCTACGGTCAAGAATCCCGCAGTGGGCATGGGCATCGATTACCGTCGGCGGTGTTTTCACACGGCGTCCCATCTCCGGGTCCGTAAGCGGTCTCGGCCATTCGGCAGCGCTACAGGCGCCCCGGGATCCTTGCCCAATGGCTGGTTTGGCCGGCTATTGCCGGCGCCTGGTATGCTTCGCGCGGGTTGGTTCACAGGTCTGAATTACCTGCAATAGAGATTTTTGTCAAGAAAACAAGGATGTTCTGATCATCAGGGCAACTGGGCGGTTTTCCATCGACACCCCTGCGGCCCCCATGATCCGCTGCTCGCCGATAATGATATAAGGCGTTGACAGGTTCGGCCGTCTTGCCTTAATAATTGATCTGAGCCGATCGGCCGACACCATGCCGCTGCCGCTGGCCACCGCATCGAACATCGACGCGGCCTTCCTCACGCAAGACCATACACGGCTGTGGCAGCAGACACCACCAAACGCATAACCCAAACCTTTTAACGCGACCCTGTAGCGCCCATAGCGCTGACAGCCTCAATAACGCCGGACCCTGTGGTCTTTGCTTTGGCCTCGCAGGGAACGTCATCGCCAGCCGGAGAGCCACGTTCTGATAATGGCAGCCAGCAGGTGATTTAGTGGAATTCTAACCAGCGGGAGGGCAATATGCAAAGGACGGTGATGGATGTCTTTCACGACACGGTGGCGGCTCATGGGCAAAAAACGGCCTTGAAGCATAAACGCGGCGGTCGTTGGGAAACGCTGACCTGGCAGGATTACGATGCCCGGGTACGTACCACGGCCAAAGCCTTTATCGCCTTGGGCCTCGAAGTCGGTAAAGCGGTCAGCATCATCGGGAACAACTGCCCCCAGTGGTTTATCAGCGATCTGGCCGCCATTTTTGCCGGCGCCATTCCCGGAGGCATCTATACCACCAGCAGTCCGGAACAGTGCCGCTACATCGCCGAGCACAGCGAAGCCAACATCGTGGTGGTGGAGGATGCGGCCCAACTGGCCAAGTTCGCAACCCTCTGGCCGCAGCTCCCCGACTTGAAGGCCATCGTGATGATGAACGGGTCGGACGCGAACCCACGGGTGCATGCCTGGCAAGACCTGCCCGAATTGGCCTCCCGGATATCCGACGAGGCCCTGAATGCGCGCATGCAGACTCAGACCCCCGAAGACTGCTGCACGCTGATCTATACCTCCGGCACGACCGGGAATCCCAAAGGGGTCATGATCACGCACGACAACATTGTCTGGACAGCCCGCAAAGTGGCAGACATTTGCGCGGTCGATCACCGCGATCAACTCATCAGCTATCTCCCCTTGAGCCACATCGCCGAACAGATGGTCAGCCTGATGGTGCCGCTGACGATGGGCTGCACCGCCTGGTTTGCCGAAAGCCTGGAGCTGCTCGGCGACAACCTGCGGGAAGTGCGTCCGACGATGTTTGTTGGCGTTCCGCGGGTGTGGGAGAAAATTCAGGCCAAAATGGTGACGGCCGGCGCCCAAAATCCGCCGCTTAAAAAGAAGATCGCCGCCTGGGCCCGCAAACAGGGGCTCGCCGGCGGCTACGCCCACCAGGCCGGCAAGGCCGGCCCCCGGTTATATCCGTTGGCAGACAAGCTTGTTTTCTCCAAAGTCCGCCAACGGCTGGGGTTTGATCGCTGCCGCCTGTTCATCTCCACAGCCGCGCCGATTGCCTTAGACACCCTGGAGTTCTTCATGAGCCTGGGAATCCCGATCACCGAGGTGTACGGCATGAGCGAATGCACCGGACCGGCCACGGTGTCCCTACCCCGCCCCGGTGGTTATCGCACCGGCTGGGCCGGGCCGGCCATGGCGGGTACGGAACTCTCCATGGGGGAATATAATGAAATCCTGATGCGCGGGCGTCACGTGTTCAAAGGGTATTACAAAGACGAGGCGGCCACCCGCGAAACCATCGATACGCAGGGCTGGCTCCACTCCGGCGATGTCGGAGAGATCGACGAGGCGGGTTTTCTGAAAGTGACCGATCGTATGAAGGAGTTGATCATCACCGCCGGCGGTGAAAATATCCCTCCCCAGGTCCTGGAAGGCAAGCTGAAGGCGATCCCTGTGGTCAACCAGGTGGTGGTGGTCGGCGACCGGCGCAACTATGTGGCCGCGCTGCTGACCCTCGATCCGGCCAGGCTCGACCAGGCCGCGGTCGACGCCGGCAGCAGCGCGAGGAACATCGCCGACGCCGCCGTCTGTGAAACTTTCAAAGCTTACCTGCAAAGGCAGGTGGATACGGTCAACACCACCCTGCCCCGCCCCTGGACGATCAAAAAATTTGTAATTCTGCCGCGGGAACTGTCGATAGAAAAGGGCGAACTGACGCCCACCATGAAACTGAAACGCCGGATCATCAAGGCCAATTACGCCCGGGAGATCGAAAGCATGTATCAGAACGAGTAGCAGCGCTTCCCGTCGATAACCCCCCGGATCCCGCCCCTGGGGTTGTCCGTGTCACCGTCGCGCCTCGGGATCAGATGAATGTGGGCATGCAGCACGGTCTGGCCGGCCGATGTGCCGATGTTGGCCCCGATGTTGAACCCGCTGACCGAAGGATCCCGTTGGCGGATCCTTACGGCAAGGGTGCGGATCAGCGCTTCGCTGTCGCGGACCTCCTGTTCGGTCATGCTGAGCCAGTCTGGCGTATGGCGCAGCGGAACGATCAGCAGGTGCCCGTCGGTCACCGGGTTGCCGTCGTTGAATGCGGCCACCGTGCCGAATTGCGCCGCAGGCTGCCCGGCCCTGATCCAGCGGCAGAACAGGCAATCCGGATCGTGGTGGTCCTGATGTCCCGTCATCGCCCACACCTCTGCGTTCATGGAAAATCCCCGTCCACCCACATCGCCCGCTTCAAGACCATCGGCCACCAGGGTGCATATCCCCTAACCAAACCCGCAATTGAATCACGCCCCTCACCAAGCCGCTGGGAATCTTCACCGCCAGGCTCACCGTCGGTTTCCATTTCGCTCGCGGACCCTGCCGCAGGCCACGGGGAATGCTCCGGCTGGCGCGGTTCATTGGAAAGCCATACCAGCGATTGCCGAAACAGGCAATTTTTTTATCAACCGCATCTCGCCTGTTGCCCCCGCCAGGACGTTCGGTCCCTTATGGAGGGATTCAGGGACTTCGTTAACCTCTTTTTACATTCTTGCTTTTACTCGTCTTTTATTACGACTTAATAGATATATCAATTAATTTTCGCCATTATTGACGATTTTAATAATCTATTGCAAATCGTCAAATTTGCCGATATATAGCTATTTATTAATATTTTTCGCCAAGGATGACGATTATGCCAGAATTTAACACAATGGGCGACGACGCGGTTCTTGAAGAGGTCGGCCGGCGGCTTGGGCAGCGGCGGATCACCCTGAGGTTAACCCAGGCGAAATTGGCTCTTGAGGCCGGCGTCTCCAAACGAACGGTGGAACGAATAGAGGCCGGGGCTGTGACGCAAACGCTCAACCTCATTCGGATCCTGCGGGTGCTCGGGCTCCTGCCGGGCCTCGACCAGCTGATTCCTGAAACCGGCCCCAGACCCATGGACCTGCTTAAACTAAAAGGCAAGGCCCGCAAACGCGCCGCATCGCGCCGTTCAGCCAGCCCGTCCGGTGAGGGCTGGTCCTGGGGGGATGACACATGAGCACGGTTTCCGAGGTCAAGCTCTGGGGGCGCACGATCGGTGCGGTGGCCCTCGAGGAAGGCCGGGAGGCGGCCGATTTTGAGTATGATCCCGCCTTTGTCGGCAGCGGGATCGAGATCGCGCCGCTGACCATGCCGCTTGCCGATACCGTCTACTCCTTCCCCGGATTATCCACCATGACCTTCCATGGTTTGCCCGGACTGCTGGCGGATTCGTTGCCCGATAGCTTCGGCAATGCGCTCATCGATGCCTGGCTGGCCACCTGCGGCCGGTCCCCCGACACCTTCAATGCCGTTGAAAGACTGGGCTATATCGGCAACCGGGGCATGGGCGCCCTGGAGTTTGAGCCGTCCATCGGACCGCAAGCGCGCAAGGCCACCCGTATTCAGGTCGATCAACTGGTTGCGTTGGCATCGGAGATACTGGCGCAGCGCGACCATCTCAAGGTCTCGTTTGCTGCCGGGAACAGGGAACAGGCCCTGAAGGACATTCTGAAGGTCGGAACCTCGGCGGGCGGCGCCAGGGCCAAGGCGGTAATCGCCTGGAATCCATCGACCAACGAGGTGCGCTCCGGTCAGATCCCGGCGGGGAAAGGGTTTGAATACTGGCTGCTCAAATTTGATGGGGTCGCGGGCAACCGGGATAAAGACCTAGAGGATCCCAAAGGGTACGGAACCATCGAATACGCCTATTACCGGATGGCAACCGACGCCGGCATCACCATGAGCCCGTGTCGTCTGTTCGAAGAGAACGGCCGGCGGCATTTCATGACCCGGCGCTTTGACAGGCTCGACAACGGGGAGAAGCTGCATCAGCAATCGCTGTGTGCGCTGGCGCACTACGACTTCAACATGGCCGGCGCCTATTCCTACGAGCAGGCCCTGAACGTCATCAGGCGGCTCGGCCTGCCCATGCGTTCGGTTGAGGAACAGTTTCGCCGGATGGCCTTCAACATCATTGCACGCAACCAGGACGATCATGCGAAAAATATCGCTTTTCTGATGGACAAATCCGGCCGGTGGTCACTGTCGCCGGCTTTTGATGTGATCTACAGCTACAATGCTTCCGGCCGATGGACCGCCAGCCACCAGATGACCATGAACGGCAAGCGCGACAACTTTGACCGGGAGGACTTCAAGGCATGCGCCAGAGCGGCTTCGATGAAGCGGGGACGCGCCGAAACCATTGTCGACGAAGTGAAAATGACCGTATCGCACTGGCGGGATTATGCGGATGAAGCCGGTGTCTCCCCCCCATGGCGCGATCATATCCAGAATACCCTGCGCGTAAAAGACGGTTGAGCAGGTGTTTCGGGCAACCCGATGGTTATTCGGATCGTCAAGCATGCCCGGCAGAATCCCTTTTCCGCCGCAGCGGCCAACTGGTCAGCAGACCAGGGCCCTTCCCCCGCAGGAGAGCGCTTGCCTCTCCTTGGCCACGCTGGCGCTGGCCAGGTAGTCGTCATAGTTCATGACCCGGTCAATGGCACCTTGCGGGGTGAGTTCAACGATCCGGTTGGCCACGGTGGAGACGAACTGGTGGTCGTGGGAAGCGAAGAGAATCACCTCGGGGAAGGCCATGAGCCCTTCGTTGAGGGAGGTGATGGCCTCCAGGTCCAGGTGGTTGGTGGGCTCGTCTAGCATCAGCACATTGGCGCTGCTCAGCATCATGCGCGAGAGCATGCAGCGCACCCGTTCCCCGCCGGAAAGGACAGCGGTATTTTTTAAGGCCTCTTCTCCGGAGAAAAGCATGCGGCCGAGAAAACCGCGCGCAAAACTGACCCCCTCTTCGGGTGCATATTGCAGCAGCCACTGGACCAGGGACATGTCGGTCTCGAAGAACCGCCTGTTCTCCTTGGAGAAGTAGGCGGTGGTGACCGTCTGGCCCCATCGGAAGCTGCCGTCGTCCGGCGTCATCTCGCCTGCCAGCATCTGGAACAGGGCGGTTTTGGCCAGGCTGTTCTCTCCGACCAAGGCAACCTTGTCCCCGCCCTTTACCACCATGCTGAAGTTGTTGAGCACCTTCTCCCCATCGATGGTTTTGGTGAGATTGTCGATCTCCAGGATCACGCTCCCGCAAGGGCGTTCCGGCCTGAAGGCGATCCAGGGGTATTTGCGCGACGAGACCGGCATGTCATCCAGGGTAAGCTTTTCCAGCAGCTTTTTACGGGAAGTGGCCTGTTTGGCTTTCGAGGCATTGGAACTGAAGCGTTGGATAAACGCGGTCAACTCTTTGGCCTTTTCCGCGGTTTTCTTGTTTTCGTTCTGTTTCTGCTGCTGGATCAGGCGGCTGGCCTGGCACCAGAAATCGTAGTTGCCCACGAAAACCCGGATCTGGTCGTAATCGATATCGGCAATGTGGGTACAGACCTGGTTGAGGAAGTGGCGGTCGTGGGATACCACGATCACGGTATTCTCACAGCGCGCCAGGAATTCTTCCAGCCAGGCGATGGACCGGTGATCCAGGTGGTTGGTGGGTTCGTCGAGGAGCAGGACGTCGGGGTTGCCGAAGAGAGCCTGGGCCAGAAGGACGCGGACCTTGTCCCCCCCTTCCAGTTCTTTCATCTTCAGATGAAGTGTCTCTTCCGCAATGCCCAGGCCGCTGAGCAGAATCGCCGCCTGGGACTCGGCCTCGTAGCCGTCCATTTCGGCGAAGGCCGCCTCCAGTTCACCGGATCGAATGCCGTCCGCTTCGCTGAAATCCGCCTTGGCGTATATGGCGTTGCGTTCCACCATGATGGCATGCAGCCGGTCGTGCCCCATGATCACCGTGTTGATAACAGTTTCCTCATCAAAGGCAAAATGGTCCTGCTTCAGGACGGCAATGCGCTCGCCGGGCCCTGTGCTCACCGTGCCCTTGTCGGGCTCTATCTCCCCGGCAAGGATTTTCAGAAACGTCGATTTTCCGGTGCCGTTGGCGCCGATCAGGCCGTAGCAGTTGCCGGGGGTGAACTTGATATCGACCTCTTTAAACAAAACGCGCTTGCCATAGGCAAGCGCAATGTTGGATGCGCTGATCATAATGGGTTCCTCATACGTGTGCCGATGAAAGGCTATTTTTTCAAAACGGCCTGGCCTCGACCGGTTGCGGACCTGCCGCCATACCGGGATGCCGGTTGAATAATAAAAAAACCACGGGCCGTTTCAACCCGTGGTTCCTGCGAGGCGTGCTTATAGCCTATCGTGCTTCGGTCAGCAATCTTTTTTTTGCGTTTCAGGCCCCAGGTTTTTTCGCAAGCCACCGGCGGGTGGGCCGGACCGGAATCACTTGCCGTGCAGCACCTTGAGTTTGGCATCGATCACTTGTTTGTGGGAAACATCCAGCAGTTTGGACAATTTGTTCATCAGATAGTGTTCATGTTGGTCCATTTTGCCGTCGACATAGACGATCTGCCACAACCGTTCGATCAGTTTTTCTTTTTTAGCAATGCTGTAACGATCATTGATGACCCGGGCAAACTGCCACAAATCGACACTTTCTAACAACTCACGATCCGCTTCGTCGAGCAAGGCCTCGGCATGCTCGCTGGAAAGGCCGTATTTATCCCTTAATAAGGCCAGCACATGCGCCGTTTCCTGCTCCGTGAAGGTCTCATCGATGCGCCCCATTTCCAGAAACAGGGCGCAAACCGCCGCAAGTAGCTCTTGATCATTGTCCGTCCCGGCGGGCATCCTGCTGTTTTCGGTGCTGGCGCTGAAAAAGCGTTTGACTAAGTCGATCATGGTTTCTGCTCCGCTAGTTATCCACCGCAACACAATCCATTCTTGCCTCCACTTATCAACTGACGGAGCGAAGCGATCTCACCTTTCGATGTTCAGCGCTCGATGGTGGATGTTTAACGGACACCATGCGCTGCCGTCGACTCATTGAATGTGCAAGAGGCCTGCGCAGCCGTGCTGGATGGATCACCTTTTGGGAAAACCGATGCTGATCTTTTCGGTTCCGTCCTTCATCCTGATTTTAAGGTTGAGTTCGATGCTGCTGTCGCGGATGCCCAGGGCCAGTGCCGTCTTGCCTTTTTCCGTGTCGATGTGCGTCATCTCCCTGAAGGTTTCGAAAATCCTGAGACCGGCAGCATGGCCCGGAGAGGGCAGCTCGGTGGTCCGGTATTCGGCAAGCACGCTGATCGTGCCGTCATCCCCGCGTTGAATGGTAATCTCCTTGGCATTGTTAGTGACACCATGCAAGGCTGCCAGGGCCAGCCACTTTACCGCAGCGACGTCGGCGTCGGCGTCGTTTTTAAGCGTCGACATCTCTTTGAGCGGGTCATTGGTTGCGTAACAATCGCACATCTCCTGCACTTTTTTATGAATACTGCCTGAATCTTTCATGGCCTTGCTCCTTGTGTTCGGATGTTAACCGGAGACATCGGAATAATACGTGAAGAATTACCATCTGTCGGCCCATCGTCAACGCTAGCGGGACAAAAGACGGCAGGTCTTCTCGAGGCGGAAACGCCAGCGCCGTTAATTCTGATGCCAGCCATCCCTATCCTTGGCAGGCTTCGAGAGCCACAATTACGCCCAATTTATCAGTTGGTTGGGTCTTTCTTCGCATTCTGCGCGGCTTCACGCAAGCCATCTGTCATTCCCCTGCAGGCCCCGAGTTCCGGCAACCGCTTTGGCTTTGTTCATTCGCTTAATACTTTCCATTCTGGTATGCGAAAACCTGTTATTGTGGGACCCTCAATCCCGGCTGGCCATCCGGTTTGATCTGGCTTTTTGATGGACGCGCATCAATGATAGACATCCGTCGGATACCAGCCACCGAACCGCTGCAAATCATCATCGGCGCCGGCGATCAGCGTTGGCCCGGGTGGGTGTAAACCGCTCCCGATCCGGCAGCCAGGGCCCCATGGCCGCAAGATAACTCGCTATGCGATTTCTCGCCAACCCTCTCAACCCGTTCTTCAAAGGAGGCACTAAAATTGGCCCAGATGACCCAACGCATGCAGGAATTGTTCAACACCGTTAGCACCGCGATTCTTTCCACCGCCACCGCAGACGGAACACCAAACGCCGTACCGGTCGGCGCCAAGAAAATCATCGACAGCGAAACCATTCTCATCTCCGACCAGTTCTTCAACAAAACCCTGGCCAACATGAAAGCCAATCTCCAGGTGGCGGTAACCTTCTGGGAAGGCCATGAAGGCTATCAGCTCAAAGGCAACGTCACCCTCGAAACCAGCGGCCAGCGCTAGGAGGAAACGGCCCGATGGATCCAGGAGTTGAGCGAGAAGGCAGGCTTTCCCCTCAAATCCAAAGGAGCGGTCATCCTTCACATTAAAGAGATTTTCGGCGTCTCGCCGGGCCCGGGAGCCGGCAAGCAATTGGCATAATTTCAATTCGCCATCCGGTGGATAACATCCACATTGACAACACAGCTATCCGTTCGCACCCTATAAGATCGACGATGGCCCCATGGCGACCCCACGGGACGCGTCTCCTAATTATATTCGATCCCGGCCATGCGGTCAGTCCTTTCTCGGTGCTGGGTGAAACGGAGGTTGCCCCATGAAGACACAAAACCTGATCGATCAGGCTCAACAAATAATGGCCGCCTATGTCTGTAAGGATCTGGACGGCGAAGAACGCGTGGAAATGAACCGTATGGTTCAACGTTTTTTTGCCGAGCATGTCAACCGACGCGACACGTCTGAAATCATGGATCACATGGCCACCCCGATGAAAGCCCTGGATTGGTTCAACAGTTATCTTTGCGAAACCTTCCGGAATCGATGCTGCAGCGGTCCGATCCCCGACGGCACCGACACCTGCCGGCTGGCCTGACGACCGATTTGCGCCGGGGGTCGGGTCACGCTATCTGTGATTTATTAAAAATAACACTTAAAATCTGGTGTTTATACCACCTAAACATCATTTTCCAGATCCAAAAAAAACACTATAACGTCGCTACCCTGCCACGGCAGGGTGGCTCGCTCCCCGGGTGCCGTCACCGGATGCCCGCTTGCCATAACGCTATACCATTGCCGCTCGCTACGCTAACTCTCGCCTGCGGCTCGCGTTTCCGTTTCACTCCAACCCGCCTCCTTCCGACTGTTTTTTTGACTTGATGAGCTCTCAAATAAGAAGTAGACTTGTCGCGTTCTTTAACCTGCCTGATCCCGGTACACGTGCGGTTATCCCGAAGCCCCGGTAAATCGAGGCGTTAGGGCTTACAATTAGGAGATGGAACAATGGAGAAAAATTTGTCTCTTGCCTCTGTAACAATGCGCTGGCTGCGAAACTGGAACACCTTCGATTCAACCTCCCAGGCTGGAGCGTGTGAAAGCGGCAAAGTGAAGGCCAGAAAAAAGATGCTCCTTTTGTCAATCCTAATAGTATTTGTTGGTTGTTCTGCCTTTGCAACGGCTGACATTGCCTGCGCAGCAAGTCTCGGCTTTGCCGGTGCTCCATTGCCGGAGGTCACCGATGGCTTCCAGCAAAAATCGATAGAGATTATGGGAATTTTGGCGGGTGGTAATTTTAAGGATATCCGCATCTCGGCCAACTGGGCTGACAAACAGCGCACGGTTCAGTCTCCTCCGCTGCAAATCGATGGGACGAACTTCCGCTATTCTTTTCCATCAGGTGGGGAGAATTGCGGCTTAGTTGTGTTTAGCATATCGGCAATGAACAAGGGCGTTAGATTCGACTCATCAGAAAAAAGATCTACCCATGTCGACTGCGAACCGCCACGCGTCCTGGTTGGAAATCCAATTGATGGGCAGGTGGTGAAAGCGGGAGGAAGGGTCCCGGTCCAACTGCGACTTGAGGATGATTTGCTGAACTATACAGGTTATGCTGGGGGACTCGCGCATTATAGATTGACTATTGACGTCAATGGGCAGCCCGTATTGTCTCCTACTTTTAACTCCGGCCAGCCTGTCGTGAATACGTTCGACATCCCGATACCCGCCGGCGGCCGCCACGGCATCAGAGTTTCCTTCACCGACCGGACAGGGAAGTCCGACGAGAAGACGGTTTGGGTAAACGCCGACGGCACACCACCGGATGTACGAATCATATCGCCAACGGAAGGTCAATTTGTCTCGATAGCAGGGGGAAGCCTCCCTGCCATAAACGTAACGGTCGAGGCATCCGACCCGGGATCCATCGCAGCAACAATCGATCGGGTTGAGTTCAATGTAGACGGAGGAGGGGTGGCGGTTGCACGGACATCTTTGGGAGGCAACCGGTATGTCGGCACATTCGGTGTGACGGCGGGGCAGAAGACAATAAAAGTCAGGGCATTTGATAAAGTCGGAAACTTTGCAGAGGCGAGCGTGAAAGTCATTGTTTCAATCGAGGGCAAGGCTGCCCCAGCAGGGCCTTTGTCCGCGCCACCACGCAAACTGCCCAAGTAACCCGCTAAGGCCATAGGTTGCAATCGACAGGGCAAGGGGCGTTGGAAATTATACTTAGCTATTTTGGCCTTGCCTATGATCTGGAATGACAACCCTAAGAATTTTTTCCAGGGTAATAGGTTCACGGCCAAGCCAAAAACGAATTAACTGAAATTAATTGTAAAAATGCCATACGAGGTGTTTGGGAAGGACTTCTACCACTGTGCAGGATCCTTAATTGCGGCTGTAAACAAATTGGCGCAAGAAGCGGGCGCCGGCCCTTGACGGCCTGTTGGCGACATCCCTCTCCGCCGTTCTGGCATTGTGGTTCACCTTCTATCCCTGCCCGTCCCATGCCGGCATGCAGTCGGAGATCGATCACCTGCTCCGGACCATCGAGACATCCGGCTGCCGCTTCAAGCGCAACGGAAATTTCCATGACGGTCAAACGACGGGTGCGCGCATTCGGAAAAAATACCCCCATGCGCAACGGTGGATAACATCCGCCGAGGATTTCATCCGCTATGCCGCAACCCCAAAGCAGCCTGAGCGGCCGGCCGTATCAAGTGACCTGCGACGGCATTGAAATGCCCACAGCCGAATGGCTGACGGAAGAACTTGCCCGCTTCAGGGAGAAAACTCGATGAGCAGCGGATACCGGCATGATTGGCGTGAATGGCCGCCGGTGAATGGCTCAGAGCCGCGTTGATCAGTTAAGCGCGCCTTGGCCTCTGGCCAACTATAAACAGTTAAACGGCGCTGCATCGTGCCGTTGAAAAAAAGAAAAAGGAGCCACCCATGTCTCACGGTAAAGCACACAATCGCCGCATCGTATTGGCAACGCGCCCACATGGCGCCCCGCTGCCCGAGAACTTCCGGCTGGAGAACGCGCCGGTGCCCGAACCGGCCCAAGGCCAGGTGCTGCTGCGCACCGCGTATCTCTCCCTCGATCCGTATATGCGGGGCAGAATGAGCGATGCGCCGTCCTATGCAGAGCCGGTTAAGCTTGGTGACGTGATGGTGGGCGGAACGGTTTGTCGGATTGAAACATCCCGGCATCCTGATTACAAAGCGGGCGAGTGGGTCCTCGCGTACAGCGGCTGGCAGGATTATGCGCTTTCCGATGGCTCCGGCCTGACCCGGTTGGGGCAGAACCCCCAACATGCCTCCTATGCATTGGGGATATTGGGCATGCCGGGGTTTACCGCCTACATGGGACTGCTGGATATCGGCCGACCCCAACCGGGAGAGACCCTGGTCGTTGCGGCGGCCACCGGGCCGGTGGGTGCGACGGTAGGCCAAATCGGGAAGTTGAAAGACTGTCGGGTTGTCGGCGTTGCCGGCAGCAGCGAAAAATGCACCTACGCAACAAAGGTCCTTGGTTTTGATGCCTGTCTAAATCACAAAGCTGCGGATTTTGCCCGGCAGCTTGGCCAGGCCTGCCCCAAGGGAATTGACATCTATTTCGAGAGCGTAGGGGGTAAGGTCTTTGATGCGGCCCTGCCGCTGCTCAATACAAAAGCCAGAATTCCGGTGTGCGGGCTTATTGCCCACTACAATGCAACGCAGCTTCCCGATGGACCGGACCGCCTGGCTCTGCTTATGCGTTCAATTTTAGTCAACCGATTAACGGTTCAGGGATTCATTATTTTTGATGACTACGGCCACCGCTACGACGAATTTGCACAAGAGATGTCCCAATGGCTGAGCACGGGACAGATAAAATACCGTGAACAGATAGTTGATGGGTTGGAAAGTGCGCCGGCCGCGTTTATCGGCATGTTGGTCGGCAGGAACTTCGGGAAATTAATCGTCCGGGTCAATGACGAACACTAATCATTAAAGGAAATGCTTGCGAAAATAGCGACCGATCCGATTTACAATTGTATTGGGCATCTCGAAGATTTGGATGAACAGGTTGCGATGGTCACTTCTTCCGGCGCTTCCCAGCTTAAAGTCGGACTGGAATTTTTCGCCGCATGAAGGACAGGCCATAAGCATCCCGCCGATGTTCTCAGGAAATCGTAACTGCTGGCCACATTTCGGGCACTTCTTTACCGTATGATCATTCATGGTTGGGTAGACCTATATGAATCCAAATTAATGCGCAAGTGACCTCACCCATGCAAGGGCGACCCGCTTGCCTGAGAGTCAAAAGCATACGTGACCCCGTTAATTTTTCCAACCGAAAATAAAATTCCCCGTGTATCGGTCGAAGGCTGAAGGCTAATATGGCGGGTGGTATGCCATCAATCCTGAAATTTCCTCAGAAACCGTAACCCGATGTCCGCTTGATTTTGGCCGGAATGGTCATACACTAATCGTAGTGAACCAACCCCGTAACCCCCGGCAGAACGCAATACAGAACGCGGTGATAAAATGGAAAACAGATCACAGAGCGATAAGGGGCTCAAACTGATGGTGAAAAAGTGCCGCAGTGAATTCGAACGGGCGGAAAATAAGGATTATTACGAAGACTATCGGGCGGCCGAGAGGAAGTTCGTAAAATTCTGTCTGCTCAACAAAACCGGGTAAGGCATCTATTGGATTTACCCCGATTTAGTAGACACGTCGAAAAGCCCGATGTTGGATTATATCTCTCCGAATAAATTGAAAATAAATGTGAAAGCCACGTCACCCTTTCAAGGCAACCCGCTTTCCTGATAGTCAAAAGCAGATTTGAACCTATTAGCCGCCGGCACAAGCCTAGCCGGTGGATGGGAACGTCGTCGTGGATCTCGCACCATGGCGCAAGGTGTTTAAACTGCACTTTTCGACCTCGAAAACATCGTTTTAAGCGTTAAATCTGGCGCTATTTTATCCTAAACCCTTGATAATCGTTCATCCGGCTTGGTCCGACCCCGGATCTCTCGGATCTCCTTTTTATTGCCGGCCAGCAAGGTGATGCAGTCTTTCGGCGACAAGTGATCGTCGAGTTGCACCAGCTGTTCGAAGGCGGCATCCTCCACACTGTCGTAAAGCACGACCTGCCGTTCAACATACCGGATGACATGAAACATGAATTGAATCTTCTCTTCTTCCGTTGTTATGTTGGTGTGGACGCTGAAAAAGGAATCAAGGATCCCGAGCGGGTCGCGACCCGAGTCAAACCCCTGCTTGCACACATGCTGCAATAAGGGAATAAGCATTCCAATGTTGCTAACCGTTCGGAAAGGCAGATTCAAAAATAAGCTGTTGTAGACATCAAACTTATTCTTCACTTCTTTTTCAAATGCATTAAGCCCTGCGTGATCATTCATCGGTTTCATTTCCTGGATTTATAGATACCCCCGGGTAAAACCGTGGTACTAACGGTCAACGGCTCCTGTGAAGCCGACCTCACCGCTGCTAACGCATAGACGCTGCAAATGGGGTCGCAAATGGTCGGCAAATGGGGTTGGTCAATGGGGTCAAAGGGGTCGCCCTTTAATGGGCGACCCCTTTTCCCTGATAACGGTCTTCCCAGAATGCCCCTTTTCGTTTTTTCCGCTGGTTGAATTCCTGTCCGGTTCTACCGGCGACAAGTTTGATGGAATCGGGTATTGTTTGGCGGTCCGTATCATCTGCTACAAGCAGATGAATGTGATTGGATGTGACCGTATAATCGAGAATTACCAAGCCATATCGCTTCCTGGCTTCATAAAGCCACGTCAGCCATCGGCTCCGGTCTTTGGCGAACTTAAGCAGGAATTCCCGTTTATGGCAGCGGTGCCTAATGTGCCAAATTTGCCCGGGGATATAGTGTCTTTTTGCTCTTGCCATGGCTATAATGCCGTTTTTGGCCCTAAAAAGTGTAATATAGGTCTGTTTTCAGGGCTAATTTTTAAACTTTCTACAATTTTTACAGAACGTTAGCGTGGCGACCCCTTTTCAGAAAACCAAAAAACGCGAACATTGAACCGCCTGCCCGGAACCCAAAAACAGCCGCCGGGGCCGATCAACGGCCCACCACAATAACTGTCCGCCGGCCAGCATCCCGCCGGCAACATCACCTGCGAGGGGGGACCAGGCCGCCGCACCCCAAAGTGGCGAAAAGTTTTTTGACAGCCTGCTTGACCGCAACCAAACCGATCCTATCCTTTGCCATCCGCCCCACGCGGATGACATGCTTGAAGCCTGATCTCGTCCAGTAACCGTTATCCAATCCCGGCTCCACATCTCCCCCGACCTGTCGGTGCTAAAAAGGGATGGAGGTGTTGAGCCTGACTGTTGATTACGAGGTGCCCTATGAGCAACAACCGTTTCCAAATATCCAGACCCGTCTGGAAGATAATGATGCTGTTGGCATTTTTTATGATCTTCACCGACAATGGTTCGGCCGCCCTTGACCATGAGCGCGGCGGAGAGCAGATCGTTTCCGGGCATACAATTTTTTCCTGGGCCAGGGTTGACGGCGATGAGGTGGTCGAAGCCGGCGTCACCATCCCCTTTGCCCTCATTAACACCCCCCCCGCTCAGCGGGGCAGCGGCCCGGCCGGAGCCATCGCGGTGGTCAATTTCTCGCAGAACGTCCGGGACACCACCTTCCTGAACCATTTTGAACTCAACTGGGAAAAAGATGGCCATGAACCGCCTGTCTTCGCGACCCCGCACTTTGATTTTCATTTTTACAACACGCCGGTCACGGATGTTATGAAAATAGCCTTGCCGGATCCGACCCCGCCCAGGGCCGATTTAATTCCGGTCGGTTACGTCTACCCCGGCGCCGAGAATACCGTTCCCCAGATGGGCGTGCATGCCGTCCGGCCCGCCGACATGCAAAAACCATTCAGCGATGTATTGATCTTCGGCTATTATGGGGGCAAAATGACCTTCCTCGAACCGATGGTCACGCGGGAGGCCCTGCTGAAACGGCAGTTGATTGCCTATGCCATCCCCACCCCGGCCGCCATGGGAAAAGTCACCCGCTTTCCCACGCGGTTCGCGGTTGAATATGATGCCGATGCCAAGGCCTGCCACCTGAAATTCAGCGATTTTGTGCAGACCGTCCCCTAGCGCCGGCCGGCCCCGGAACCGTATCGTCCAGGCGTTCCGGTAAGCCTGTCTCCGAGGGCGAAACAGCCTGCCGAAAGGCTGAATCGCCAGACCATCACGGCTACCCTTGCAGGCAGCGTCAGGATGGGGAAGGGATCGCTTGGCAGGCCGAAAAACCGGTCCTAACGGGTAACCATCCGGTATCCGGCGAGAACACGCACGCTGGTTGCAGTTGTTTTCTCCTTACGACTTGTGCTCTCCGGCGCAAGGACACGCGTCGGGGAGCACAAGTCAACCGCCACTTGCCCCCATTGCGATCGGCCGGTCACGGCCAGCACGGACATGATCGTCGGTTCACGCCTTCCCGTCCGCGGTTTTTCCTTTTCCGGGGATGCCTGCCGGCATCTGCGGCGCGGGAGGCTTTCCGCCAGATGGCATGCCCCAGCCAGTCCCTGACCATCCGGGGGAACCACGGAGCGGCAGTCACCATCAACCGGTTGCGCCAGCCGGCAACCACCCGCCGCCGGCCCTTCATCAGGGCGCGGTAGCCGATCGCCGCCACGCGCTGCGCATCCATGACGCCGGTGTTGAACAGAAGCGTGTCGTCGATGCCGGCCTTGGATGCGAAGGCGGTTCGGGTGGCACCCGGCAGCAGGGCCGTCACGGTGACGCCGCTGCCCTTTAACTCGGCGCCCAGCGCTTCCGAAAAACTCAGCACGAAGGCCTTGGTAGCGCAGTAGACAGCATCCCGGGGAGAGGGAAGCAGGCTGCCGATGGAGCCCACGTTGAGAATCTTCCCCGAACCCCGCTTGATCATCCCCGGCAGCAACCGTTTGGTCAGGCTGGTCACGGTGCCCACGTGGGTCTGAATCATCTGCAACTCGCGGCCGAGATTGGTTTCGGCAAAGAAGCCGCATTCGTTGAACCCCGCATTGTTGACCAGGATGTCGATTTCCCAGGCCTTCCGGTCCAACTCCTCGACGATCTCCTCCGGCACCCAGGGGTCGGAAAGGTCGCGGGCAATGGTGAGCACCGGTACGCCGAAGCGCGCCTCGAGATCCTCCTGTTGCGCCTTCAGGCACTGCGGGTCCCTGGACACCAGCGCCAGGGCATAGCCGTTTTCAGCAAACCGGTCGGCCAAGGCCGCCCCGATACCGCTGGTGGTGCCGGTGATTAAAACCGCCGGCTGTCTCTTCTGGCCATGTCGATCCATA
The DNA here is from genome assembly GCA_963704985.1 of uncultured delta proteobacterium. Taxonomy (GTDB): domain Bacteria; phylum Desulfobacterota; class Desulfobacteria; order Desulfobacterales; family Desulfosarcinaceae; genus Desulfosarcina. The sequence goes on from CAVPIL010000002.1 coordinate 358,846, forward strand.
GGATGCCTCCTTGTGCAGGTTTGTCTTATTGCTGCCCGACCGTATTGCCGGCAACCGCTGGGGCCGCTTGTCGCTGGCCGTGGTCAAAATTAGAATGAACATTCATTCCTAAACCGCTTAAAAAAATCAACGCCGGATGGCCTGCCAGCACATCTCCTCGCTCTGTTCGATGATTTCCGGCGTGAGCGCCAATCGTCCGGCCCAGGCTTCCTTGACCATCTCTTTGATCACACCGCTAACGAAGCTCATGTGCAGCAGGGGCGGCACCGCCTTGAGAACCTGCTCGCGGCAGCCATTCTCCATCATCTCCAGAAAGGCGCCAACCATTTTTTGGTTCATATGCTCGCTGTTAGCGTCCAGGTAGGGTGAATGGTGGTGGGCATCCAGAAAGATCAGCGCCTGCGGATGGGCTACGGAGAACTGTATCCAACGGACCCACACTTCATGAAACAGCGACCTCAGGGGCAGGTCCCCGGGCAGGTCGGTTGTGATCGCTTCAAAGAGACGGGTCTTCCAATGCCGGTAAAGCTCGTTGACCAGATCCTCCTTGTCCTTGAAGTACCGGTAAATGGTTCCGGCCCCGACCCGGGCCTTGTCGGCGATCAGCGGCACAGCCGTGCCGTGAAACCCTCGCTCGGCAAAGAGTTCCAGGGCTGCCTGCAAAATGTCCGCGCGCTTGTCCACGGTTGAATCTCCCCCCATTCGGAATGAATGATCATTCCTTTTTACCCATCCATGGAACCGTTCGTCAAGCCAAAAGTTGTTCCCGGTTTGCCGGAGCACCCCTCCTGCCGGTTTTCACGCCGGCCGAAAGGTGCCGGGTGTTCAGCCGTTGGGATGGCCTCATCGTACCCAAACCCTTTTCGCGGGTGTTCATCCGATTCGCCTCGCCCCACTCCGCATCCCGCCGGCTGGCTGCCGACGCGCTCGAAACCTTCGAAAAAATATTGAAAAACAGATTAAAGAACTCTCCGTCCAGACCGATAACTGGTGGAGAAGCCCGGAAATGGTCAGGCGCTATTTTTCCTGATCGCTCCCTTGTGCCGGACCTGCAACCCGAAGGAATACGATGCCTGACCCCATGTTCAAACTGGTTGACGCCGACCCGGCAGATACGCCGGCGGGAAGGGTCTACCTGGATTTTTACCGGCTTGCCGAAGCGCCCTTCGCCATCACCCCGGACCCTGAATTTCTATTCTCGGCCAGCTGTCACCGCCAGGTGCTCGACAAGATCGGCTATGCCATCGACAGCCGCATGGGATTCGTCCTGCTTACCGGCGAGGTGGGCACCGGCAAAACCACCGTCTGCCGAACGCTGCTGGATCGGCTGAGCGGCCGGGCCGAAACCGTCTATGTGATCAATCCGTCCGTTTCCGGCCAGGAACTGCTGGGCGGCATGCTTGAAGATCTGGGCGAAAAACCACATCCGCAGGCCAGCAAAAAAATGCTCATCGACCGGCTCAACCAGCGGCTGCTGGCCAATCCTACGGACCGGCCCTTTGTGGTGGTCATCGATGATGCCCAGACCATGACCCCGGAGACCCTCGAAGACCTGCGCCTGCTCTCCAACCTGGAGACCGACAAGCGCAAACTGATCCAGGTGATCCTCTCCGGCCAGCCCGAACTGCTGGATATGCTGGCCGATGCACGCCTGCGGCAGCTCAAGCAGCGCATCGCCGTGCATTGCCGCCTTGATCCGCTCTCCGTCCGGGAAACCGGGGAGTATATCTCCCGGCGGCTCTTTGTGGCCGGCAACCAGGGCCAGGTCAGTTTCGCCCATGCCGCCACGCGGCTGATCCATAAAACCTCCGGCGGGATTCCCCGGCTGATCAACAAAATCTGCGATTTTGCCCTCACCGCCGGCTACGTCAGCGATGCGCCGGCCATCGGTTCCGACCATGTGAAGCGGGCCCTGGCGGAGCTGGGAGGACTGGACCGCAGCGTGCTCCGCAACGGCCGCACCCTGCGCAACGGGTGGTCCGCATCCGCCGTGCTGGTACTGGCGCTGATTGCCGTCTTTTCCTTCAGCCGGAACCCCGGCGCCCTGCCTCCGCCGGCGCCGGTCCAGGCCGCCGCCGCACCAATCGGCACAGACGCTGGGCAGACGCCGGCACGCCGGCCGCCCAATCCTGAAGCCGACGGCACCACGCCCCTGCCCCGCACCGGTGAATCGCCGCAGACCGCAAAAGCGCTGCCAAGGGACGCAATTGCCGCTGAGGCCGACGCCGGTACGCCAATCGATTCCGGGCGCGCTGCAGCGGGTCTCGAAAAAAAGAGCGGGTCGCAACCCGCCCCGCCCGCCGGCTATGCCCTTCAGCTGGGATCGTACCGCACATTGGACACCGTTCAGCGGGGCGTGGCCCATTACCGTAAAAAAGGGGTGCCAGCCCACTGGCAGATGGTCGCCAACGGGCAATGGTATCGGATCATTGCCGGCAGCTTTGAAGACAAACAGCAGGCGCAACGCTACCAAAGCGATCACGGACTGGAAGAGACCCGGATCATCCATGCCCCCTGGACGGTGAAGGTGCTGCCCGGGCAGCCTGACCTTGCCGAGGCCGAAATTCTTAAATTTCTTTCGGAAATCGGCTATGACAGCCTTATGCTGACGGGCCCGGCGGGCGATAATGAAATCTATACGGGCCTATTTGGGTCAATTGAAGACGCAGCCATCACCGCCGAACGGATCAACGGCAACGGCCGGCTGCTGGCCCAGGTGGTCAGCCGCTAACATGCCTCAAGACCTGCCGGCGTAACATTGGAGTTGATTGCATGAGCCTGATGAACGACGCTCTGAGGAAAAAGAGCCGTGAAACGACCGGAAGCCCCGCCGCACCCGGCTTTTCCGGTGCATCCCGACACCCGCGGATCACCGGGCGCTGGCTGGCCGTGCTATCGGCGGTGATCCTGCTCAGCGCCGCGGCCCTTGCCGGTATTCACCTGATGCAATCCGCATCAGACGACGGCCTGCAGCTGAAAAACCCCCTGCCGGCGCGCATTCAGCCGCCGGCAAGCCCTGCGGCCAGCGCGTCATCGTCAACCGGACATCCTGGAACGAGCTCCGCCGAAACGCAATCAGCCGGCGATGTGCCGGAGACCAACGCGGCCGGCGATGTGTCGCCGGCCGGTCATGCCGCCGATTTTTCAGCAACGGCAACGGCCCCTTCATCGGTTGACGGACCCGCGCCGAACCGCGGCGCCGGTGCGGCTTTCTCGGTTGCCGAACCGGCTGCTGGGCAAAAGGCAGCCGAAGCGGTTGCCAAGGCAACACCATCAATGCAAGCGGCGGTTGAACCCTCCCGACAGGATACGGGCACCGCCGCCCGCACGTTCGAGCCCGGACCGGAGCAGTCCGCGCCGACCGAGAAGGCTCCGCCGGCGCCAGCTGACCGAACCCAAGCCGCCGGCCGGACCAGCACGGGCGCGGCGGTTCGAAAAACCGCTCCGGCCGATGGAGACGGGGACCTGTTTTATCAAAAAGCGCGTGCCTACCATCGCAGCGGCCGCCTGGTCGAGGCCATCCGCCTTTACCGCCAGGTCCTCACATCCGATTCGAACCACCCGGGTGCCATGCTCAACCTGGCCGCCGCAACCATGCAGCAGGGCAATTATAGGGACGCCCAGCCGCTTCTCGAAAGACTGGAGCAGTCGACCCCGCGGCCTCAGGGGGTGCTCGTGAACCTGGCCATTGCGGCCGTCGGCCTGGGAGCTCCGCAAAAGGCGTTGGCCTACCTGGACCGGGCGGAAGCGCTGGCAGACGCACCACCCTGGGAAATCCGCTTTCACCGGGCCGGCGCCTTGGCTCGGATGCAGCGCTTCGGCGAAGCGCTGTCGCTGTACCGGGAAGCCGAGGCAGAGCGGCCCGGCGATCCCCGCCTGCAGTTCAACCTGGCGCTGACCTGCGATACGCTGGGTTTGTATCCGGAGGCGCTGGCCCATTATGAGGCCGTCCTGCAAAGCCAGCTGGAACCGTCGGAGAGCGACAGGGAGACCATCATCCAGCGCATCCGGACGATCCGGCGGTTTCTCGGCTCAACCCAATCACCGGCCGAAGGGCGCTAACATGGCCAAACGCATCGGCGACATTCTAATCGAGCTGGGTTTCATCGACCGCGATCAGCTGGAGATGGCCGTCACGGAATCCAAAAAAACCGGCGTCATGCTGGGGGATGTGCTCCTGCGGCTGGACTGGATCACCCAGGAACAGCTCCAGATGAGCCTGGCGGTGCAAAGCGGTGCCAAGCTGCTTGACACGGACGCCATCAAGGTGGACCCCGGCCTCATCGCCCAGATCCCCCAGCAGTTTGTCACCACCCACGGCATCATTCCGCTGCAGAAACGCGACAACACCATCCTGGCGGCCACCAACAACCCCTTCGACGTGGTCGCCAAGGACAAGCTGGCCCGCATCACCGGCTGTCAGGTGGAAACCTACATCGCCTCCAAGGAGTGGCTGAACGGTGCCATCGAGCTCTACTACAAGACCGCCCTGGCCATCGACGGGGACATCGACCGCATCACCCGGGCCACGGTGGCGGACGTCGAATTCGAAGAAAACCAGATCGTCCTGCTGGGGAACCGCTTGATCGAAAAGGGCCTGGTGCTGGGCGCCAGCGACATCCATGTGGTACCCGATGTGAAGCTGGCCCGCATCTACTACCGTATCGACGGTGTGCTGCAGCAGAAATTCCTCTTTCCGATCCGTTTTCACAAGAGCATGGTCACGCGCTTTAAAATCATGGCGGATATGGACATCTCCAACCCCAATATCCCCCATGACGGGCGGATCAAGTACACCGGCGAGATCGGCGACATCGATATCCGCGTTTCCACCTTCCCCACCCATCTGGGGGAAACCGTGGTCATGCGGCTGCTGGTCTACAGCAAGGTGGTGGGCGACCTGCGGCGGCTGGGCCTGGAAGAAGAGGATTTCGACATCTTTTATAACCACATCAAACGGCCTTACGGCCTGGTGGTGGCCACCGGACCGACCGGCTCCGGCAAGACCACCACCCTCTATTCGGCCCTGATGACGGTCAACAGCCCCAACATCAACGTCATGACCGTGGAAGATCCCATCGAGTATGTGATCCCGACCATCCGCCAGACCGCCGTCAACCCCAAGGCGGGGCTGTCCTTCGGCAACGCCCTGCGTTCGGCCATGCGCCAGGATCCGGACATCATCCTCGTGGGCGAAATCCGGGACACGGAAACGGCCGATCTGGCCCTGCGGGCCTCCATGACCGGCCATCTGGTCTTTTCCACCCTGCACACCAACGACGCCGCCTCGGCGATCAACCGCCTGCTGGACCTGGGCGTCAACAAAGGCATCCTGGCCTCATCCCTGAGTCTGGTGGTCGCCCAACGGCTGGTTCGCAAAATCTGCCTCAACTGCTGCGACCATGCCGAGCCCACCGACCGGCAGATCGCAGTATTCGACCAGCAGGGCATCACCCCGCCGCAGCGCCTGGTGGTCCCGGTGGGGTGCGACTCCTGCTACAAGGCCGGTTACCGGGGCAGAACTGGCATTTACGAAGTGATCCGCGTGGATCGCGAGATCCAAGCCCTGATCTTTGCCGGCGCCCTGCAAAGCACCATCGAAGAGGCGGCCGTGAAGGCCGGCACCAACCGGATGCTCAAGCAAGCCCTGAAAAAGGCGGCCGCCGGCATCACCTCCTTCGAAGAGGTCTACCGGGTGGTGGCCGATGCCTAAATACCGTTACCAAGCCATTGACCATGCCGGCCGTCTGGTCAAGGCCAGCGCGATTGCCGCTAGTGAACGGGAGCTGGAACTCAAACTGGCGGACAAGGGTCTCACCCTGGTGTCCGGCCGGTTGCACGCCGACGGAATCCTCAGCAGAAACATCCTTGGAGAGCGCATCGGTAAGCGCGACATCATCGAATTTTACCACCGCCTCTACCAGACCCTGGAACTGGGCCTGCCCATGCTTGCGGCCCTCGAGGAAAATGCCGTTCAGCTGCCTTCCAGGGCCATGCGGCGCATCGTCGACGAGATGCGCATCGCCATCGAAAACGGCAACACCTTCACCGGCGCCATGTCCCGGTTCCCCAAGGCGTTCGGCAAGCTGGACCTGGCCATCATCCGCATGGGTGAGGAGACCGGCGTGCTGCCCAAGTGCCTCAAGGATCTCTCCGCGTTTCTGGAGTGGAAGGAAGAGATCCGCTCCACGGTCAAGCGCGCCGCCATCTACCCCTCATTCGTGATCATCGTTATCGTAGCGGTGATCGGCGTCTGGGTGGGCTACGTGCTGCCCCAGCTGGCCGGGCTGCTGGTGCAGATGGGTGTGGAACTGCCCTTCATGACCCGGTTCATTCTGGACCTGAGCAATTTCTGCAGAACCTGGTGGCTGGTTATCTCGCTTTCCATGGTGCTTTCCGGCATACTTGTCTTTATAGCCCAGCGGACGGAACAGGGGGGGGTGTTTTTCCACCGGCACTGTCTCAATCTGCCGATCATCGGCGGGGTGATTTCTAATATCGCCCTGGCACGGCTCAGCCACAACTTTGCCACCATGTACCAGGCCGGCATGTCCATCAACGGGATATTCGAAATTCTCGCGGAGAACGTCCTGGGCAACCGCTACCTGGAGATGCTGCTGAGAAGGGCTTTTGACGCGGTTCAACGGGGCGACGCCATCTCCGACGGTTTCGACAAAGCCGGAGGATTCCCCCCCCTGCTGCTCGGCGCCATAAGAAACGGCGAATCCACCGGCACGTTAGACGTCTGCTTCGAAAGGTTGGGCAATTATTACGACCGGGAAGCCCAGCGGACCGTCAAGACCATGATCGCCACCATCGAGCCCATGTCCATCATCATGCTGGGGGGCGTATTCGGCTTCATCGTCCTCTCCATCCTGCTGCCGCTGTATGATGTAATCGGGAAGTTCTGAGGAGGAAGGTCGGAGGGCCGAAGTCGGAGGACTGAGGGCTTCCTTATTCCTGCAGAAGCGACTTTTCTCGAACCCATCCCCCCCACCCAGCTTTCAGCTTTGAGCCATCAGCTATCAGCTATCCCCTCAATACGCCTGCCTGATCTGGTCCACCGTCAGTGCCTGATCGTAGACGGCCACGCCGTCGATCGATCCGGTAAAGAAGTGCTGGCTGCCCCCGCTGTCGGCACCGATGGTCAGATCGACACCCGGCAGTATAGGAAGGCTCACCGTCACGGCGGTTTCATCCAGCGCGCCGTCGAAGAAGATCCGCATACTGTCGGCGGCGTCGTCGTAGACGAAGGCCACGAAATGCCACTGGTCCGGGATCATGGCGATGGATTTGCGGGTTACCGTGTAGCTGCTGCCGTCGCCGATACCGCCGTATGGCCGGCCGTTGTCCACGCCCAGGAAATAAAAATAGTTGCCGGCGCGCCTGGAAATGATCTTGGCATAGACCCCCGGCGCCCGCTCGCGGATCCAGGCGGTCAGGGTCAGCCCGCCGGTGAGCCGAAGGTCCGCATGATCGGCCACCCGCACATAGTCGTTGCCGTCCAGGCGCAGAGCGGCGTTGGGCAGGCCGAAGCGGTCGGCGGTGTAGGTCCCGCCGACCAGGGTGCCGTCATGCGCACCAGCCCCGCCGTCCTCGGCCGATCCGTTGAACCCGTAGGAAACCACCCGGTCGGGGTGAGCCGGATCAAGCAGCAGACCACGAATTTCCGGGTCGGTCAGGGCCCTGTCGTAGACGGCGACGTCGTCGACATCCCCGTTGAAATAGCTTGCGGTGCCCTGAGAATCTGCACCGATGGCAAGATCAACACCCACAGTAGCCGGCAGGCTCTGGGTCACGCTGCTCTCCCGCTCGGTGCCGTCGACATGCAGGAACATGCGATCGACGGAATCGTCGTAGACCAACGCCAGATGGTTCCAGCGATCCAGGGACATCAGCAGGGACTTGCCGGTGACCGTGTAGGTGGTTCCGTCACCGATACCGCCATAGGGATGGCCGTTGTCCACCCCCAGAAAATAGAAATACGACCCGCTGCGACGGGAGATGACCTTGGCATACTGGCCGATGGCGGTCTCCTTCACCCAGGCCATCAATGTCAACTGGCCGGTCAGGTGCAGGCTGGAGTGATCGCCGATGCGCACATAATCCCCAGAGCCGTCAAAAACGAGCGCTGCGCCGCTGCCGTCCGGGGTGTCCGGACTCCAGGCGGTATCCCCGACCAGGGTGCCGTTGTTGGCGCCCGCGCCGTCGCCGGCCGTGTTGCCGGCGCCTTCGTTGAAATCCCATTCGGAAACCGGCGCCGGCCCGCCGGTGCAAGCGGCCACGTCGATAATAAAGCGCCGTTGCACCGCGCTGCCGGCGGCATCGCTCAGGGTCACCACCAGCGGGTAAGCACCGGGTCCGGCAGGCGTGCCGCTGCAATCGCCGGCCGCACCCGTGGGGACGAGGGTCATCCAGGCCGGCAGGGTAGTCGCCGCCCAGGTGTAAGGCGCAACGCCGCCGGCGGCATACAGATCGCCGCGGTAGGATTCGCCGCTGCACCCCTCGGGAAGCTCGGTGTTGAGCAGGGTCAGCCGGCCGGCGGTGCGGTCGAAGCAGCCGGCCCGGTTGCGCAGATCGGTCAACGACACCGCTTCGGCCAGGTCCAGGGCTGAAATAACGGCATTGCCGGTATAGGCTCCCGAGGCTGCCGGTGTGCTGTTGATGGCAAAATCCTCCGCGCCGCTGAGGATCAAAAATGCGCTGTCGGCGGCTCCGTTGGCAACCATTGCCGTTGATTCCCGGCCGCACAGGCCGCCGCCTGTGGATGCGGCCAGATTGCCGTCATACACGTAGACCAGCGCCCGCCGCCACGGATCGTCGCGCACGCCTGCCGCCGTGACGAATTCGGCTGCCGTGGGCAGGCGGCCGTTGGCCACGCTCCAGGAGATGACGGACCGGGACGCGCGATCGAGTATATGACGTGCGCTTTCGGTCCGCATCCGGCGGCTCATGGGACCCACCAGATGCATACCGGCGCCGATCAATGCTCCGGCAATCACAAAGGAGAGGACAACGGGCATCAGGGCCATGCCGGCCTGACCGCTGGCTGATCGGGAGAATCCTGGAATGGCCATGGGTATGTAGGTCCCGTTGGGGGTCAGGGGTTGATGGTCAAGACAAAGGACCGGCTGGTGCAGTTGTCCAGGCCCGCGCCGCCGGCGCAGGCAGCATCATTGCCTGGATTGCTGTTGTCGCGAACCCAGACGGTCAGCAGAAAGCTACCGGCAACCGCTGGCAGGCCGTTGATCAGGATATGATCGGAACGGGTCCAGACCGCGCTGCTTTCGGCCAGGGCGCCGCCATTCGTATCGAAGCCAATGTTGCCGGTATCCGTATGGTTGCGAAAGCTCAAACTGGAGGGTGCCAGGCCGGTGGGCGTTTCAACGCACCAGAGGTAGCTGCCGCCGGCGGCGAAGGGAACCCCGCCGTCAACGTAAATCGCCGCCGAATAAGGATTGGCCACGCGACCGGGAGGGAGTTCGTTGTTCATTACCGCCAACTGCGGTCCCCGGCAGCCGATCTTGCCGCGCAGTTCGTCGAGGGTGGCCCACTGGACGATGTCGTCATAGGGCTCCGCCCGGTTGAAATCGGCGGCATAACCGTCCACGTTGCCCACTCCGTTGGGGTAAACGTTGACCACCGTGGCCGTGTTGACGGCCAGGGTGCCGGCGGTCTGGTTGTTGAAGTTCTCACCCCCGCTCAAGAGCACAAAGGCCACGTTGGCCACGGCCACCGGGGTGCTGCAGGCGGCATCCGGGCACTGGCGCAGCGTGATCCGGGTGGCCCTTCGGGTACACAGGTCGCCGGTGGTCGGGTTCCCATCGGCCAGCGCGGCATCATAAACGTATTGAACAGGCCGGCTCCAGGCATCGTTGCGTTTTTTAAGGATGCCGGGGAACTGGACGTTGGTGGGCAGCACGCCCCGGTTGGCGGCCGCAAAACCGATGATCGCCGCCGCACCGGCATCCACCGTCTCCGTGGACTCGATCCGTTTGGCCCGGATGGAGAGCGGGCCGATAAGCGAGGCGCCGAAGCCCACGATAAGACCGATGATGACCATAACCATGGCCATCTCGATGATGGTGAACCCGGCTTGGCTGTTTTTCATGGCATCCCAGACAGGGAACGATCGTGGCAGTGATAACGGACCATCCCCGCTAAAGCCGCCGCCGGCACCGCGATGGTGGCGGCGGATTCCCAAGCACACGGTCAGGTGCGGGCATCCTACAGCGGCAGGTAAAGATAAGTCACCGGACTGGTCGCTGCCACATAGTCTTCGTTGGCGCGGATGGTGCCGGTATTGTAGACGCCGTCGTCATATTTGGTGTCAATCTCCAGGGCCACGTCCCAGGGCAGGTTGTTATAGCGGATGTAGTGGTTGTTACCGGAGCCTGGATTGACCCACAGAATCAGATAGACGCCGCCGAAGGCGTGTTTGGGAAGGCTGGTGGCCGTGCCGTCAAAGACCCCGTCGATGATGCCGGCCGACACCAGATCCTGGAACACATAGGGTGCCTCGGGGTTCAACGCAATTAGCCCGTTGCCGTTGCCGTCGGTGGTGTCGCCGGGAGGACTGTTGGCCAGGTTCTCGTCACCGGGATAGGCGCCGTATTTGTCGTAAAATGTGTAGAAGGCGGCCCGTAGCTCGTCGGCGGATTTGACCACCCGTTTGACTTTGGCGTTCTGGATCATGGCCTGACCCTTGAGGACCCCGCCGATCAGCAGCCCGATGATCACCAGCACGATGGCGATTTCCACCAGCGTAAAACCCTTTTGATTCCGTTTCATTGGTATCCCTCCATGTTCAGTTCAAACCGCAGGTAAGTCCTTGAATTGATAACGACCGGCTTGGAGCCCGTTGTCTCCCTTATCGGCCGTACCACTTCGGCACTTTAACAATCGATAAGATTTATTTTTTAACAGGCGCCCCGTCATCCGCGTTGGCGGATATGCGGAGTGATGAAGATGACCAACTCGCGGGTCTGCACCGAATCATCCGCGTGTTTGAACCATCCGCCCACCAGGGGCAGGTCCCCCAGCCCGGTGAGCCCTTCGTGTTTTTTGTCCTTCACCTGGCTGATCAGTCCGGCCAGGACCACCGTATTGCCCTCCCGCACCCGCACGGTGGTGGACAATTCCTGCAGGTCGATGATCGGGTTCTTGATGGTCTGAACCGTGGTGGCGGAGGTGGGCAGTTCCACATCAGCCTCTTCCTGGATGCGGGTGATGGTGGGAACGATATTCATGGTCACGGTGCCGTCAGCGGCGATCTGGACCGAAATGCCGAACTGCAGGCCCAGAATGGCCCGTTTGATGCTGGTGCCGAAGGTGACCACCTTGGTGTCGTCGTCACGGTCCACGCCATCAATATCCCCGTAGGGGAACTGGTATCCGACGGTCAACAGTGCCGAGCGCCCGTTCATCAGGGCGATGTGGGGATTGGACACGACGGATACCTCTCCCTGGGTGCGCAGAAAGTCCACCACCGTACTCAAGGCGGTCTGGTTCGCCAGGGTGAGGGTGCTGCCGCCGTTGACATTCAGGTTGAAATTGTCCACCAAAAAACCCGCGCTGGACGTGAAGGCCACATCCACCGCCGTCCAGTCGATGCCCAGCTGGTTGCGGTCGGTCAACCGGACCTCCATGATCTTGGCCTCGATGAACACCTGCCGGTTAAGGGTTTCGTAAATGGCATCCAGGAATCGGACCATGGCGGCCACCCGCTTGGGCGTGTCGGCCATGTAGATCAGTCCCCCGTTGCGATTGATGCGCACGGTGCCCTCTTCGGATTTCAGCGCGATCAGGGTCTTTTCGATGGCCGCCCAGGCGTCGGTGGTTTCGCCACTTTTGCTGGTTTTCAAGATATATTTGCCGCTGACGCCGGCATCCTCGACACTGGAAGCCAACATATCCCCGCCCACTTGAATATCCGTGTCGCCGGGCATATCCAGGTAGTCGAAGGCATAGATCCGCTCCATGAAGGTCCGGATATAGAGCATCTCCCCCTCAACGGTCCAGGCATAGCCGGCACCGTTTTTCACCAGCATGTCCATGGCTTCGCTGAAGGTGGCCCGTTTCAGGTGAACCGTGACCCGCCGTGACAGGTCCACGCCGGATTCCACCGATAGGTTCAGGTGAGACCCCTGCATGACGGCTTCGATGGCGGCCGACAACGGCACATCGTTCAGCGTCATCGAATACAGGGTTTCCGGAAGATCCAGTTCTACGGTCCTGGGCAGAATCTTGGGTGAAAAAGGCGGCGGCCCCGGCGGTGCCAGAGTGGCATTTTGCTTGAGGGCCGCTTTGATCGCATCCCGATCGACGGGCTCTATCGTAGGCTGCCGGGGCGGCGTCACCGCGCATGCGCCAAACAGGAACAGGGACAGCAGAATCAGGCCCAACCGTGTTGTGTGTTGCAGTTTAATAACCATTTTTCCCCCTGAAAGCAGGTGGTCGTGCGATGGGTCATTGTGTGGATAACGAATAGGCTATTTCAGGCGCCCTTAAAAACAAGGTCTGCCCCCCCCTGACCAACGAGACGCCCCCACCGGCTACCCGCTTGACCGTATATGCACCGACTCGCTCGCCTTCGGCGTAGATGCGTCCGTCCATTAAGGCCAGGCGCCGGTGGGTACCATCGGTGGATCGGCTGGTAATAATGCCGGTCAACACCGGCAGAGCCACCGGGGATGATTCCATTTTGTTGGCCGTCGGTGCCCGCTCAAGCGCCTCTTGGAGGATCGGTTTTTCTTCTGGCACAACCATGGACGCAAACCGGTTGGCCAGCCGATCCATGCCTGAAGTGATTGTTTCAGCCTCGGCCGTCAGCAGCATCCGGTAGTGCCGGAATCCCCGGTCGGCCTCGCGGACCCCGCTGGAATAGCCGGCCAGCGGCTCATCCAGCAGCGACATGAGCATGGTCCCGTTGACGCCCATCACCGCCAGGCCAGCCAGGATCCATAGACCGATCAATGCATGCGTACGGCTGCCTAATCGATGCATGTCAGCCCGTCCTCTCCGGTTCGGCAAGTGCATAGTGGTAGTTGATGGTGGCCTGGAGCTGGCCCAGCCGGTTGCGATTGTCGAAGGATAGGTCCAGACGTTCGGTCACCAGATAGGGGTAGGCCTCCTCCACGGCGGCCATCCAGGCCACAAGGGCCGGAACCGGGCCGGTGGCAAGAATCTTGACCGGCACCGGGGTGTCCTGGGAATTGATATCGGCTTCCATCTGCATCTGCACGAGGCCGAAATTCCAGGAGAGCCGCTTAAGGTCATTTTCAACCACCATAAAGCCAAGGCCAAAGGATTTTACCGGATGGGACAGCCGGGAGCGATGCCGGCGCACCTCCTGGATGCCGGTTTGGTTGGCCTTTAAAAAACCCATGTCCATCTCCAGGTTTACCAGTTCCTGGCGCCGGGAGTGGACCTGGTTGATGAGATGGATGTTCCAGCCGGTCATGGCCAGCACCACGCCCCAGATCACACCCACAGCCAGCCATTTTTTTCCCAGTCTGCTTTTCATGATATCTCGAAGCCGAAATTGATCTGATAAACGGGTTTTCTTGGATCACTTTCACTGCGGTCCAGCAGGATGCTCACATCCTTTTCCCGAAGGGGGTGGGATTTCAAGTTGAATCCCTGGTTAAGCTGGTTCAAAAAGAGCGTGAGCTTGGCCTTGAATGCGTCCGGATTGTCAGCATCAACCAAGGCGTCTATTTTGAGAAAGGGCCTGCCTGATACGTCCAGAGAAATGGTTTTCAGCGACACCCCTGCGGGCATGGCCAGAAGGGTTTGCAGGAGGGTTGCGCTGCCGGCCGGCCGCGCCAGTTCCCGGATGGTTTCATCGAGCGCCAGGGATATGTCCTGAAGGAGTAGTTCTGGTGGTTCAGCGGTGGTCGCGTTCAATTCAAGCATCTGCCGCCCGACCGACTCCGACCACAGATGGAGATAGCCGCATTCGACGGTCAGAAGGGCCGCCAGGAAAAGCCCCACGGCAATTCCGACCCATTGCACCGGCCGCCATGAGAGTTCATTTTTCAGTGGCTGGTAGGATATATAGTGCTCCCCGCGCCGGGTCAGATCCAGGGCGGTGAAGGGCCGGCATGGCGGTAAAGCCAAGGCTTCGTCCGGGATGCCCGCTGCCGGCGGCAAAGGGGGCAATCCCTGAACCTCGCGGCCCAGCAGCGCAGTCAGTTGATCCGCAGCGGCAGGGTCCGGTGCCAGCACATAAAGGGCATCCACCGGGTTTTTGGTTTTCTGTGAATAAAGGTAGAATGATTGATTAATTTCGTAATTCAACAGGTTGTAAGTCTGGGACGCATCGCCGGCGGTGTCCGGGAGTTGAATGTTGCGTGAAAAAAGGAACTGTCCCATGAAGAAAAAGTAGAGAAAACAGTCTGCCTCGCCCAGATGAATGAACCCGATCCCTTGGCTGGCAAAGCCTTCGGCCATATCCGTCAGTTTCGCCTGCCACACCAGGGCGGGCGTGGTGATGCGAAGCGGACTGATGCCCAAGCCTTCCAAGCGTCGATACAGCCGATAGGCAACCGCCTCCTGGATGTAGAAGGCGTATAGCTGCTGGCTGCCGTCCTGCCCATGCACAACGGCATAATTGTAGAATTCACCGGCCTCGGTCAGCGCGGGCTGCTCCAGCTTCAATTTTCGCTCGATAAAGGCAGCGATAACGGATTTTTTGCGGGCCTTAAACTCGTGAAAGCGGACCCCTATCCAGTAGTCCGGAACGACAAGCAACTGGTTGGCCGATTGCAATACCGACCGCGGCAGATCGCCGGCCTCCGTGCTTCCTTCCAGAAAGCCCTCCAGGGGCAGGCTGGCCAGCGTGGTGAAGCTGCCGTCTTTTGAAGGCAGCAGAAAACTGACGGTCTCTTCGCCGGCAAGGGTAATCAACGATGGTTGGCGTCTGATCATAATGGTCCACTTATCGGCACTTCAATTGCGAAGTTTACCTTTTTATTGTCTTTTTTCGCAGAACCCTTTTTTAGCCAACCTGAAAATCGTCCGGTCCACTCATGCCCATTCGATAGTGTTGAAAAAATCGCTTAAACAGTGGCCTTCACGGTCTGGCATGGATATCCCCTTCGTCACCCACCGCACATCGCAGGCGCCGCACGCTGCCATGGTGCAAGGCTTTTTGGTCATCAATGGCGGACTTGTTTTGACTTATTCCACGGATATGCTAATTATGATGGACAGATAGCGTCCCTTCGACTGGATTCTCCCCGCCGGGCCGGCGGATGACAGTCGAGGCTGTGGGTTATCATCCAATTCAGGAGGGGCATTCGTGGAGGTCAAAAAAATGAAAATAATCCGGCGGGCTGTTTTTGCGGCAGTCATTTTTTTCAGTGGTTGTTCGGGAGTTCAGGTCAACCAGGACTATGATCCGGCCACTGATTTTAAACCGCTGCAAGCGTACCGCTGGGCAGCAGAAATCCAGGCGGCAACCGGCGATCTGCGCATCGACAATCCTTTGCGGGACAGCCGCATCCGGGCGGCGGTAGAGCGCCTGCTCCAGGATAAAGGCTATGTGAAGGCAACTGAAGCGGCACCTTCGTTTCTGGTCCGCTACCAATACGTCCTGCGCCGGAAAATCGAATCGGACGGCGCCGGAGGCGGCATCGGATTCGGCATTGGCAGCTTTGGCCGCCATGGCGGCATCGCCATCGGCACCGGCAGCGGTGTCCGAGAAAATGATGAAGGCTCCCTGACCATCGATTTTGTGGATGCGGCATCGGAAAAACTGCTCTGGCGGGGCACCGGCAGCCAGCGCTTCCGAGAATACGACGATCCGCAGAAAACCAGCCGGGACATCAACACGCTGGTAGAGGAGATCTTGGCCCAGTTTCCACCCCAGACATAGGGAGTGTTGAGCCAGCGCCGATCGATTGGAACCATCCGTTCGACCGCTCCGTGGAGGACCTTTGCCGTTACTGTTCGATAAGCGCGACCGTGATCTGCTGAAGATCGTCAATGGTGTTCTCAGCCGAACCACCCCAGATACCTTCGGCAAGAAGAACCTGTTTCCCTGGTTCCATCCCCACGGCATCAAGGAACTGGCCGAGACCCGGGGCCTGCGCATCGCCTACGCCGTCATTCACCTGCTCAAGTCTCTGGAGGCCGGAGACCTTGAGGACCGCCTCAACGCCCTGCGCTCCCTGCGTGACGAAGTGCTGCATGCAGCGGCCGGCAGCCTGCCGAAGAATGCCGCCCGGGTGCTCCTGTCCATCATGAAGGATCTGGTCCGGGCCCACGGCAACGAAATCGAACAGCTGAAGCTGGCCCATGATTTTCGGCGGGTGGCCAGCGGCAAGCCCAGCATCGTCAGAAAAATGCTGCGCAGATACCACCTGTTGGAGATGCCTGAAGCCTGGAACCAGTTATCCTTCGACGATCACGTGCACGACATCAACACCAAGGGCCGCAAATCTGCCTCCCACCTGATCATGGACGCCTGGATCAAAGGCATCCGGCGGCTGCGGGTGATCTACTACAACTTCATCGATCCCCCGTCCGCCGCCGAACTGCTCGAGGCCGCCCAGATCATGCAGGTCGAGATCCGCATCGGCATCGAATTCTCGGCGCGCTTCCGGGACAAGTACGTCCAGCTGATCTGGGTGCCCAGGGGCTTCTCCGATGCCCAATCCTTCCTCTGCTTCCTGGCCGAAGAACCGGTAAAGGCGCTCATGGACCAGGGGCGGACGGTCACCCGCTACCGACAACGCTACGTGCTGAAAATTCTGGATGCTTTCAACCGGGTGCACCGGCCGGCCATCAACGCCGCCATGGGCCTGGATATGCCCCCGCTGGATGCCGGGGCCTTCCTGCTGTTCGTCAGGCCCGGCCAGCCGTCCATCCTGCACCTGGCCAAATACATTCACAACCAGCTGCTGCCGCTCATGAAGAGCAAGGCAGATGCATTGCGCACGGCATGTCAAACCGCCGATGACGGCCAACGGACACAGATGGCCGCATTGGTGGAACGCATGAACGACCTGGATTCCGAAACCCTCGTGAGGCAGTTTCTGCGGCCGGCGGCCAATCCCGAGATTCCCGACCCCAATCTGGTGCACGATGACCCGGAAACCCCTGAGCTGCTTTACCTGACGCCCCGGCAACTGCTGGACCGGGTGACCCGCCTGCACACCGGCTATCGGGTCACCTTGAACCTGACGGATCTGCTTCCCGAGGACGTGGTGGAGATCCTCTACGACGGCGAAGGCCTCATCACCCGGCTGGAGATCTTCAATCTCAAGGATTACACCACCGGCAAAGCCTGTCACATGGAAGCGATCAGCGAAATTCAGCTGGCCATTAACGAGGGCAACACCATCAATCTTAAACGGACCATCCGAAGCATCATCGGGCAGCTGACCACGGCCAAACCCTTTCCCGGCAAGACGGAACGCATCGAAAAGCTGGGCATCATCCTCCACGACATCTCCGCCTTCACGGCCATGTATGCGTCCAACCATCTCAAACCCAGAATCGGCAGCGACTCCACCGGCCACTCGTCGCGCATGTACGGCATGGGGTTGGCCATCCTGGACACCCTGCCCCCCAGCGCCCGTCGGATAGTCAACCATCACCGGCAGGTGGCGCCGGGGGAGACGCCCTGCAGTGTTGCCGAGCCGACGGAACCGTCGCACCTGCCCACGCGCAGCGTGATTCCCCTCAGGATCCCGGTTTATCGGCGGGTCACCCACATCCCCTATGAAAGCCCCAAAGGCTCCCAGGGGCTGTACCAGCGCCTGCTGCACCACCTGCCGATGCTGAAACTGCTCGGCAAAATCCGGCAGGTGGACTGGCTGGTCCAAACCCACCTCACCCGCATGGACCCGGCGGGAAACATCGTCACCCTGGGAGGCATTGCCGACCGGTCGGATAACGGCCTGCGGCTGGAATGCAGCCCGGCCGCCGCACCCAAACCCCGGATTTCTCCCTTCTACTTGAACAGTACGGTGAGAAATGGGCTGAAAATCCTCATGGGCTTCATCCCGGCCTTTCTTTCTTTTTACCTGACCAACTCGTGGTGGGTGCTGGCCTACCTGGGGGCGTTCATCTGGTTCGGCATCACCGGGGTGCGCAATATCGTCCAGTCGGTACTGGGCGGCGGCGGCATCAGTCGTACGCCGCTGCTGCGCTGGAACGATTACGTCAGCTGGGTAAGGATATCCGATTCGCTGCTCTTCACCGGATTCTCCGTGCCCCTGTTGGACTATCTGGCCAAGACCCTGCTGCTCGACCGGCTCATGGGCATCACCACCGCCACCAATCCCATCGCCCTGTATACAGTCATGGCCGTGATCAACGGGGTCTACCTGTCCAGCCACAACCTGTTGCGGGGACTGCCCAGGGGCGCCGTGTATGGGAACTTTTTCCGCAGCATTCTCTCCATTCCCATTGCCATCGTCCTCAATATGCTCATCGGCACCCTGCTGGGTGCGCTCGGGGTGGCTGGCATCGACGGCCACCTGCAAAAATGGGCCGCGGTCATCTCGAAGGGCGCATCGGACACCGTGGCCGGGATCATCGAAGGCACAGCGGATCGGTTCACCAATATTCAAACCCGCTTCCAGGACTATGCCGACACCCTCTCCCAGCTTTTTGATACCTACGGCAGCCTGGAAGCCCTGCTGCCGGAGCTGAACGTGTGGGAAACGCTTGAAACCATCGGCAGGGAGCGCATCGAAGCCAACTCCGATGCCAAGGGCCTGGAAAAACTCATCGTCATCGGGACCCTGGACCTGCTCTACTTCTGGATGTACCAGCCCCGGGCACGCAC
Organism: uncultured delta proteobacterium; assembly: GCA_963704985.1. Lineage (GTDB taxonomy): Bacteria > Desulfobacterota > Desulfobacteria > Desulfobacterales > Desulfosarcinaceae > Desulfosarcina. The sequence goes on from CAVPIL010000002.1 coordinate 377,648, forward strand.
CGCCCTCAAGTATCTCGCCAAAACCCTTTCCGATGAGGAAAAGCGAATTCTGAAGGGCTGTCAGAAAATTTTGCAACGAGAACGGGAAATCAGTCAGATGTTCATCGATGGGGCGGTGGGGATAAACTTTTCGAAGGGGCTTTCCTTTTACCTGCAGTGCGCACCCGGCTATCTCAAAGCCATTGACAGGATTTTCAAATAGCGCGTCCGGAGGCGGACCTGGCGAAGGTCGCTGGCGAAGCCGCCCGGTGCCTGGCCGCCGCGCCATGCAGGCAGACGCTTATTCGGCCGGTGCGCGCTTGAAATTGAACAGACCGGTACGCTCCCAGGTCCACCCTTTGGCCTTCATGCAGTTTTTGATCATTTTCATCTCGTCCATGTCATCGTAAGTGTCGGGCTCATGGCGAATGCCCTCTCTGACCCATACTTCGCACGCTTCGTGGTCGCCGGCCCACTCCCGCTCGCTCTTGGTGGGATGATACGGTTTGTGGGTACACGACCCGGTTGCGATTGACAGCGCCAAGGCTGCCAGGGAAATACAGATGGTTTTATTTTTCATTGCACCTCTTTTCCAAAAGGGGAACGCCGGCCGGCCGCCGGTTCAGGTCACCTTGATTGAGTGAAATCGCAGCCATTGGCCGACACCCAGCCATAAAATCGAACACCCGGATGGATACGGCAACGGTATCGCGCTCGTTTCACTTGGCCAGTTCCCGCCTGATCAACTCAAGAAGGTCATCACGGCTCTTAACCCGCTTGCCATTAATGAACACAGTAGGGGTGCCGCGGACGCCGATACTTCTGCCGTTCTCGACATCGCCCTGGATCAGTTGCCGGCTGGCGGTTGACTGGCGGTCCTGATTGAACTGCTCCATGTTCAAGTTTAGGTTCCCCGCAATTTCCGCAAGCTTCTGATCGTTGACCTCCTGGTGATTCTCCAGCAGCTGGCTGTGGAACTCCCAGAACTTGCCCTGCTTGCCGGCGGCCAGGGCCGCCATGGCGCCCTGATGGGCAAAGGAATGGTTGGGCAAAGGAAAATGTTTGATCACGTAGCGGATGTCGTTGGGATATTTTTCCAGCACCTGCTGGATGTCGCGCTCAAAGCGAGCGCAGTACGGTCACTGGTAATCGTCAAACACGACCAGCGTTACCTTGGCACCCGGAGGCCCCTTGACCGCCCTGCCGGTCAGATCGATGTCGAAGACGCGGCTGAAGCGGATAATGCTGATGCGGGACGGTTCGGCGGCGGTCAGGACCAGCCGGTCTTCGTCCTGATAGGCGATGCGGTCGAATGGTTCTTCAAGTGCAATACGGTCCAGGACGGCTTGATCGTCGGTCGAATAGACCAGCACCGCCCCCGGCGTCAGGATAAAGACCATCGCTTCAGCCGGGTGGGTGGCCACATCCAGGATGGGTGCGCCGATGTCCGCCTTGAAGAGGCGTTCGACCTCGAATGCGGCATGCAGGCTGGCCGGGATCAGCAGTATCGCCAGGATGATAGTCAATGCCATGTTTTTCAAGATGGGAATCCTTTGATTGGAGGTGGACGATGGGTTTGGCCAGCCTTACCGGAACAGTCTTGCAGTCAACGGTGAAACTCAATCGGCTCCGATGGATCGCCTGTAGGATACAACGAAAAAGCGGGCCGGTGCAAGATGCGCCCCCCGCTTTTTACTTTTTTCCCGGATGGCGCCGCCGACATCCGCCATCGGTCTTCAGGCGTCAGTCACCCCTCCTCAGCCACCCGGACTCCTCAATTCAAGGTTGTTTGGCATTCAAGTGGCTGTACTTATCCAGGTAGCGCACCGGCATGTTGAGCGCATCCCGCCGGAACGGCTCGGCCAGCACCTCCTCGCCGCCCTGGACGATGGCGTTGATCACGCACGGCTTGCCGGATGCAATGGCTGCTCTGACCGCATCGCCCACTTGGTCCGGATGATCCACCCTGAAACCCAGGGCCCCCATCTCTTCGGCCACCTTGGCGTAATCGGGATTGTCGGGCAGGTTGGCACCCACGAAGCGGTTGTCGTAATAGTCGATCTGGTTCTTCTTCTCGGCGCCCCACTCGTAATTGGTGGCCACGACGGCGACGACCGGGATATTTTCCCGAACGGCGGTCATCACTTCGGCAATGCCGCTGATGCCGTATGCCCCGTCTCCCTGGAAGGCGATCACCGGCACCTCGGGTCTGCCGATCTTGCACCCCAGGGCTGCCCCGAAGGCAAAGCCGCAGTTGCCCCAGGAGAGGGCCGAGATGTGCTGCCGGATACCCTCGAACTTCAGGTAACTGTTGATCATGGACGAGTTGTTGCCGATGTCGGTGGCGACAATGCTGTTCGCCGGCAGGGCCCGGGTCCACTCCCGGTGAAACCGCCGCGGATGCATGGGGGTGCTCCGGCTGCTGGCGCTCCACTGGCTCAACTCGTCATCCCAGATCTGTCGTTCGCGATCGACATCCGCCAGGCGACCGTGGTCCGGTTTCAGGTCCGGCGCCAATGCTTGGATGCGTTCGAGCAGCAGGGCGGCAAATTCCCTGACATCGCCGCAGCTGTAAACGTCGGCCCGCCTGGACACACCCAGCACGTTGACGTTGGTGTCGCACTGGATCAGCTTGGCCTGGTCCGGCCAGTAGGTCATGTCGTACTGGGGCAGCGTGCCGAAGGGTCCTAAACGGGTGCCCAGGGCCACCACCACGTCGGCTTTCTTGATGCACCGCATGGCCGCCTTGGAACCGCAGTAGCCGATGGGTCCGCAGGCTAGGGGGTGGCTGGCCGGAAAGGTGTCGTTGTGCAGATAGGAGTTGACCACCGGTGCCGTCAGATATTGGGCCAAGGCCCTGACCGGTTCGACAGCATCGGCCTGGGACACGCCGCCACCGGCAACGATCACCGGATATCGGGCATCCACGATCATCCGCGCCGCCCTGTCCACATCTTCCATGGCGCCGGGGCCTCTTTTGATGACCGGCGTCGGGTAGATCTCATCTTCGCATAGGCCATAAAAATAGTCCCTAGGTATATTGAGCTGGGTCGGACCGTTGAGGTTCTTGGCCATGTAGAAAGCACGCCGGGCCAGTTCGGCCATGCGCTGGGGCCGGTTCACCCGCACCTGGTAGACGGTCTGCCGTTCGAACATGGGCATCTGATCCAATTCCTGAAACCCGCCGGTGCCGATTCCCATGGATCCGGTCTCCGGGGTCAGGGCCACCACCGGACTGTGGGCCCAGTAGGCTGCTGCCATGGCGGATACGAAGTTGGCCGCACCGGGGCCGTTCTGGCCGATGCAGCACTGGGGCATGCCGGTGACCCGGGCCATGCCGTCGGCGGCGTGGGTTGCCGCCTGTTCGTGAGCCACGGGAATAAAACGGATGCCGGCGGCGGGGAACAGGTCCAGGGCGTCCATGTAGGCCGAACCGACGATCCCGAAAACATGCTTCACCCCCTCGGCCACCAGTGTCTCCACCAGCGCCTCGCTGGGGGTCATTTTCTGCTTTGCCATTGCTATTGCTCCTTTGTGCGCTTCAAGCCATCGATCAGCTGATCGACGGCGTAATTAAAAATATGCTGATGCTCCTCTCCTTCAAGGACCGTATCCTCCAACTTCTTGAACTGGGTCAGACCGTGCAGGGCCCCCCAGAACATGATGGCATATTTTTTGGCATCCACCGACCTGAACATGCCGTCGGAAACACCCGTGCGGATAAACCCGCGGATCAACTGCAGGACACGGCTGCCTTTGCGGTCAATGCGCTTTTTCAGCTCACTGCCGAGGGTCACCGACGGCGTGGCCAGAAAGTAGTTGATGATATCGAAATAGTCCTTCTGCTCATTGCTGAAACGCAGGTAGGCCATGCCGGTTTCACGAAGCTTCTCGTCGGGTTGTGTCTGGGCCCGTCCGATGGCATCGATTTGGCGAAAGAGGATGTCCAAGCCCTCTTCCTGAAGCGAATAAAAAATTTCCTCTTTGCTCTGGTAGTAAAAATAGATCGTACCGACGCCCAGTTCGGCCGTCCGGGCGATCTGATTGATGCTGGTGGACTGAAGCCCCTTTTTAAACAGCAGTTTTCTGGCCGCCGCCAGAATCTGCCGCTTGCGCGCCTCTTTCTCCCGTTCCCTTCTCTCTTTGAGTCCCATAGGTTCTCTTCGATATCAGCTGCCATATCTCAGGATGGCCTGTTGTCTCGATCGCATCGTCGAGACGGCTTGCTTTTACCCGTCGGCCGTCCGTCGGATGCCAATCACACCATCCATCGACCGGTAGCCGAACCAGGGTTGTTGGCGTTGCCTGTGACAATGCCGGACCGGGCACCCTCGCAGCGGGTCCGTTTCGGGTACGCCGAGCCCGCCTGAAGCCTCCCAGGCCCTCGTTTTGGCCCATCGCTCAGCCGTATCCAGACTCTCCGCATAACCGGCATGATACTGCGTCCGACCGACACAATGCAGGAATCCATAAATCAGTTCGTAGCGTTCACCCACGGCGTTCAGCGCTCCAGTTCCGCCCTGAATTGCTTGGCCATGCGCCGCTCGTAAAAGGCCGGGGCCAGGCGACTGATCCAATAGCCGATTTTTCCTAGGGCCGTAAGCACCAACAGGTCTTTTTCCTTCTCCGCCCCCTCAAAGATGGCCTCGGCGGCACGCTCCGGGGTATCCTGTCTGCCGATGCGCGATTGGGGATGGCGGGTGACGGATCCATCTCCTCCCAGGGCCCGATCCTGCAGATTGGTCTTGATAAAGCCCGGGCAGACCACCATGACGTGCACGCCTTTATCGCGGACTTCGCTGCGCAGCGAGGTGAACAGGCCGTGCATGGCATGCTTGCTGGCGGCATAGCCGGTCCGACCCAAAAGCGGCGCCAGTCCGGCGATGCTTTCATTGGAGATGATCAGGCCGCGCCGCTCGATCAGGCTGTGGATAGCCGCCTTGGTGCAGTACAGGGCGCCGAAGAAGTTAACCGCCATGACCCGTTCGTACACCTCGATGCGCGTCTCCACGAAGGCGCTGCGCTGGGTGATGCCGGCATTGTTGAAAAGCACATCGATGCCGCCGAAGCGCTCGATGACGGCTTGCATGGCCGCTTCGCAGTCCCCCCGTTGGGTAACGTCGCAACGCAGGGCCATGACCGGCCGGCCGGCATCGCGGAATTCCCCTGCGCACGCTTTCAGACGCGCGTCGTCCATATCCAATAGGGCGCAGACGGCACCGGCCCGGGCAAAGCGCCTGGCCACGGCCAGACCGATCCCGCTGGCTGCGCCGGTCACCACGACCACCTTGTTCGAAAATTCTCGTTTGGCCATAATGTTCACTGGTTAGCTGAAACGCGGGCTGGCTCCCAGCCGGCAGCCAGCATCCTCCGTTAATTAAGCGGCAGGCAGCGGACGGCGGGTGAAGATAAAAGCCGTGGCCAGACCGGAGATGATGTGCCATACACCCCACCAGGCCACCAGAATGGCCATGCCGCCCAGACCGTCGAAAAAATTGAATACCAGCACCAGCCCCAGGGCCGAGTTCTGAATACCCACCTCGATGCAGGTGGCGCGGGCATCCCGTTCATCCAATCGGGCCAATCGCCCCGACCAGTAGCCCAGGTTCAAGGCCAGGGCATTGTGAAGGAACACCGCCAGCATGACCATGCCCACATAACTGATAAAATTGTTCCAGTTGGCTGCCAGCGCGCCGCAGATGATCAGCATGAAAAATGCCAGTGAGAAAATTTTGAAGGGACGGCGCACGCGATCGGCCAGCTTGGGAAAGAAACGGGCCAGGATCTGCCCGAGGATCAGCGGGATGCCCAGGATGATAAACACGGTAATAAAAACATCCACGGGACTGAGGCTGACCCGACGCAGGATCTCGGCCGTGTCCGGATTGAGGCTGCCCCATATGGACAGGTTCAGCGGGGTCATGAAGATGGCCGCGATGGTGGAGATGGCCGTCATGCTGATGGACACTGCCGTGTTGCCTTTAGCCAGATACGTCATGATGTTGGACAGGTTGCCCCCCGGACAGGCCGCCACCAGGATCATTCCCAGGGCCATGGAGGGATGGGGTTTTAAAACCAGGGTCAACAGGAAGGTAAATGCCGGCAGCAGGATAAATTGGGCCAACAGCCCGATGCCGGGCGCCTTGGGAGACTCCATGATGCGTTTGAAATCCTCTAACTTCAAGTCCAGGGAAACGCCCAGCATCATCAGGCCGATGGCCGCGTTGATCACCATGAGTCCCTGGGGGTTGAAGTTGAGCCTGACCTGATCGATGGCAAGCGGTTCCATGGGTTCCCCTCTACACTGGCCGTTAAGGTTGGGTATCTAAGCTTGAGGCGCCACGTTCAACACATAAACGACATCTTGATGGGCATTAAGGTCCCTTTCCCCTTTGGGGCCTTTTAAGTATGGGCCGCAAAATGCCGTTTCTGCAAAGTCACACTAGGCTTTGTATGCCCCCACATTGGCCAAGGCCATGCTTCCAGGGCTCACCGTGGTGGGGTCGGTCATCACGTTGATGCAGCAGGTCCGGCCGGATGCAAAGGCGGCTTCCAGGGCCGGCCGGATCTCGCCGGGCGTCTCCACCAGAAACCCTTGGCCGCCGATGGCTTCCACCATTTTGTGGTAATCCACGCGGCCGATGAACGTGCCGGCCTCGATGGCATGGCCGATGCGGATCTCCTGGCTGTGGCGAATCATCCCCCATCCCAGGTCGTTGGCAATCACCACCACGATGGCCAGGTTTTTACGGATGGCATTTTCAAACTCCATGAAATTGAACCCGATGCTGCCGTCACCGCTGATCAGCAGCACCCGCTGGTCCGGATATCTGAGTTTGGCGGCGTTGGCGTATGGAAGCCCCACGGCAAGGCTGCCGAAAATGCCGTAATCCAGATAGCGGCCGGGCCTTCTCATCGTACGGGTCATGCCCATCCAGGTCGTGGTATCGCCGCCGTCGGCCACCACGATGTCCTCTTCACGGTCCATGAAACGGTCCACTTCCCGGGCCAGGCGCATCGGATGGATGGGGGTATGGTCGCTTTCCCAGGCAGCCAAGTTGGGTGCCTTGCCGTCGGTGTCGGCCTTTTGCAGGGTTTCAATCCAGCCGGCGAACCGACGGGTCAAATCATCGGAAAGCCCCTGTTGGGCAATCATCCGGTTGCAGGCATCCAGAAAGGCCTTGAGGTCGCTGACCACCGGCAGATCGATGCGGCGGTTGCGGCCGATCTCTTCGGCCTTGATGTCCACCTGCACCATCTTGGCCGCAGGGTTGAAGATGTCGCCGAACATATAATAAAGCGAGATCCGTGTGCCGAGTACGACCACCAGGTCGGTTTCCAGATAGGCGGCAAAGGCACCGCCGGGGCGGATGGCCAGGGCCCCTTCGAAGCACAGGGGGTGGGTGTCGGGGATGGTGCCGCGGCCGGAAAGCGTCGTGAACACGGGCAGACCGGTCTTCTCGGCAAACTGCACCAGTTCGGTCTCGGCCCCGGCCTGCCAGACGCCGGTACCGGCGATCACCACCGGTTTTTGCGCCTGTCCGATCATCTGCAGCATCCGTTCGACGCCGGCCAGGTCCACCGGTTTGGATTCGATTCGCGTGGCGATCTTGCGGACGGCCTCCCGTTCGACCTTCGTATTGAGCACATCCACCGGGAATTCAAGGTATACCGGACCCGGCCGGCCGCTGCCGGCGGTGCGAAAGGCCATATCCACATATTCGGGAATCCGTTGGGTTTTCTGGCAGACCAGGGTTTTTTTGACCATGGGTGCGATGACCGGCTCCTGGGGCATATCCTGAAGGTCCAGTTTTTCCTTGTGCTCCAGGCCCACACATCCTGCAATCAGCACCAGGGGGGTGTTGGAGAAGAATGCGCTGGCCACACCGGTCAGCGCATTGGTAAATCCCGGACCGGCGGTTACCATGGCCACGGCCGGCTTGCGGGTCATCTTGCCCCAGGCTTCGGCCATGAACAGGGCGGCCTGCTCGTGCCGCGTATCGAACAGGGTCACGTCCGTGTTCTCAAGAAACTGATAGATGGGCGTGATGTGCCCACCGCTTAAGGTAAAGATGTATTCCACCTGTTTTTCGATGAGGGCTTCTGCGACAAGCTGCCCGCCGCTAACGGTTGCCATGCTAGTATCTCCTTCTGCTGAATTCATATCGGTTGACGCCGGTCGATGCGTTCTGTCGATAACCGGCAACGCGCCTACAGTTCCATGAGCTGCCCGCCGGTAATGTTGATGGCCTGGCCGGTCATGTAGGCAGAGCGGTCCGAGGCCAGAAAGACCACCAGGTCCCCAACTTCATCCGGGCTGCCGATGCGGCCCAGGGGGATGGTCTGGCACATTGCCTTCTCCCTTTCTTCTATAGTCGAACCGAAGAATTGGGCTTCCAGACCGAAGCGCCATTTTTCCAGGTCCGTGGCGATCTGTCCCGGACAGATGGCGTTGACCCGGACACCGTTGCCGGCCAGTTCCAGGGCCATGACCTTGGTGAGCATGATGACGCCGGCTTTGGCCACGGCATAGGCACCGTTGAACAGGGCCGGCACCTTGCCGGCACGCGAGGCCGTGTTAATGATCGTGCCGCCGTGCCCGATCATCATGGGCAACAGGGCCCGGCTGACCCGGAAGACGCCATGCAGGTTCACATCGATGGTCTTCATCCAGGCTTTTTCATCGTAGGTATGCACGGCATTGGGCACACCGAAGGAGGCACCGGCGTTGTTTACCAGGATATGGACCCTGTCGAATCGTTTGGAGATGGTCGTCACCATCCGGGCGATGCTGTCGGCGCTGGTAACGTCCAGGTTGACGGCCATGGTTTCGACCGCGTGGGTTCGAGCGAGTTCTGCTGCAATATCAGCCATCTCGCTTTCGCTGCCGGTCTTGACGACCAACTCCGGGTCTGTGCTCGACCCCAGGTCGGCGATCACCACATTGGCCCCTTCGGCAGCCAGTTTGCGAGCCACAGCATAGCCGATGCCGGAACGTTTGCCGGAACCGGTCACCACGGCGGTTTTCCCGGTAAGCAGGTTTCCCATGGTCCCTCCTGATTGTTGGCATGATGCAAAGATGATGGAATTGAAGGTCTGGCTTTTTTATCGAATACCGTTCGATAAATGACCACTAATCCATTTACGAGGTCCGGTCAATAACATTTTTTCAGTCTGGACCGCCTTGTCCGGTGTGCGTGGCAGCTGGAGTCCAGCCGGCGGCATCTGCATCCACTCCTATACCGTTTAACCACGCGGTATTGATTGTCTTGGGACCGAAAGCCTGCTACATGAATCGCCGGCAGGCAAATTGAGATCGCGTGGCAAGGACATGCATTTTCAAATTTTCCGCAGGTATGGTATGCTGCCGAGGAATATCGGGTAGCACCGTATTGCCAAGAAAGGACCCTCATTTATGGATAAAATCATACCCAAACGCATGTTTTTCACCCGGGGTGTGGGCCATCATCGCAACAAGCTGCAGAGCTTCGAACTGGCGCTCCGCGATGCCGGTGTCGAAATCTGCAACCTGGTGATGATCTCCAGCATCTATCCCCCCAAATGCAAGATCATCTCCAAGGCGGCCGGACTGCAAAACCTGGTGCCCGGCCAGATCACCTTTGTGGTCATGGCCAGACAGGAGACCAACGAACCGTCGCGACTGGTGCATGCAGCCGTAGGGCTGGCCCGCCCCATGAACAAAGAGCAGTACGGCTATATCTCCGAACACCACGGTTACGGACAGAACAGCCGGCAGTCCGGCGACTTTGCCGAGGATCTGGCGGCCACCATGCTGGCATCCACCCTGGGCTTCGAATTGGATGCGGACAAAGCCTGGGACGAGCGCAAGCAGCTGTATATCGCCGGCAAGGACAGACAGTTTGTCAGCCGCAGCATCGCCAAATCGGCCCACGGCCATAAGGACGGCCATTGGACCACGGTGGTGGCCCTGGCCGTCATGCTGCTGGTGTAGCGTCTGAGTACGGCCTGGCTTTTAAATTAAGGACAACCAATGAGTAAAGATTCGCTGTTCAAACACGCACCGGATATCGTACCGCAAAAGTTGAGCAAGGGGCTCAGCATTCCCGATCTGGTGGAATTCATGGGCCGCACCTGCTTCGAGGCGCGCAACGTCCGCCGGGCGGCCGCCCTCTTCAAACGCATGATCGACCAGGGAGATACCATCTGGCTGGGCATCGCCGGGGCCGGGATCGCCGGCGGCATGGGCGGAATGGTTATCTCTCTCATCGAAGCCGGCTTTGTCAACGTGATCTGTTCCACCGGCGCCCAGGTTTACCACGACCTGCACTTCGCCTTTAACCTGCCCGTCAAATCCATCCATCCCGTTTGGGATGATGACCAGCTGCGCCGCCATGGCGACACCCGCATCTACGACATCGGCATCCGCGAAAAGGAAACCCTGGAAGCCCAGGACGCCATCATCCGGCGCTTCGTCAGGGAACGCTACGACCGCCTGCAATCCGGGCCAATCAGTTCATGGCAGTTCAACCACCAGCTGGGGCTGTGGGTAGCCGAAACGGCCCCCCATCCCGAATTGAGCTTCACTGCCGCCGCCGCCCGCTGCGGGGTTCCGATTTTCTGGGATTCGCTCTCCAATCACTCCATCGCCATGAACCTGGTCCGAACGGACCACGAGGGGTTTCCGGTTCACCTCTCGGCCCAAAACGACATCCTGCATTCGGCAGCCATTGCCTTCGGCGCAAAGCAAACCGGGTTCGTGGAGCTGGGGGGCGGTGGACCGAAAAACTTTATCCAGCAGACCGGCCCCACCATCAGCCAGATCCTGGGCATCGATTTCGAAGGCGCCGACCGCGGTATTCAGATCGGTACGGCCGTGGAGCGCGAGGGCAGCCTCTCCAGCTGCACCTTCGGCGAAGCCGTGACCTGGGGCAAATACCAGCGGGATGACGATGCCAACCTGGTTCAGGTATGGGGCGAATACAGCATCATCTTCCCCCTGCTGGCGGCTTATGTGACCGATCTTTGCCAGTCCCGGCCGGTGGACGGTCTGTGCAGCCGCATGACCGCTCTGGTTGGATCACTGGAGGCCGCCCGATGACCCCCCACCCGACCCCATTTCTAGGACTTCCGGAAAGCCAAGCCAACCTGGCCACCGCCCGGGTGGTGGTGGTGCCCTTCGGCTATGAAGGGGGCGTCTCCTATGGGAAAGGCGCCGGCGCCGCCCCCCAGGCCGTTCTCCAAGCTTCCCATTACATCGAGTTGTACGATGAGGTGCTGGATGAGGAGCCCTGCAGAATTGGCATCGCCACCCTTCAAGCGCCCGCCATTCCCGACGACCCATCTCAAATGCTGGACACCCTGGAGGCGGTCACCGGTGAGCTTTTGGGTCAGGGAAAGTTCGTGGCGGTGGTGGGGGGCGACCATTCCATTACCCCCGGCTATGTGCGAGCGCTGGCCAAGCGCTACGACGACTTCGGCGTGCTCCAGTTGGATGCCCATGCCGACCTTCGGGACAGTTACGAAAACAGCCCCTTGAGCCATGCCTGCGTCATGGCCCGTATCCGCGAAACAACCCCCCACACGCTCCAGATCGGCATGCGCAGCATGTCCGCCCAAGAGGCCCGGGAGGCCAAAACCAAAGATCTGGCCCTGTGCACCATGCACCGGTTCCGCAAGGGCGACTTCGATCTTGAAGCCGAGCTGGCGCGCCTGCCGCAGCGGCTGTTCATCACCGTGGATGTGGATGTGTTCGACTGGAGCGTTATTGCCAGCACCGGCACCCCGGAGCCCGGCGGCATGCTCTGGGACGAGGCCATGGATCTGTTGGCCAGGGTGTTCCGTACCAAGGAGGTCATCGGTTTCGACGTGGTGGAGCTGGCCCACCGGGACCACGACCCCAATTCCACCTTCGCCACGGCCAAGCTGGTTTACAAGATGATCGGCATGCGCTTCGCCGGCCGATGACCGGGGATCGAGATCGGCGGGCGGAGAGCGAGCGTCGCGTTTGACGCCCGGCGCCGCCGCGCTGCGCCGCGGACCTCGAATTAGTGAGGATACCGCTCCGGAACCCAGCACGCAGTTTCCGGCTGAGCCCTAACGCGATTTCAGGTAGGTTCCCACCAATTCCGCCTTTGCAATGACATACCCCTTCATGGCCGCTTCGAGGATCGCTTTAGTCGGCTTTTTCAGGTCGGGCAGCAGGATGTCAAGTGCATACAGCTTGTGAAAGTAGCGATGGCGGCCGATGGGCGGACAGGGGCCGCCGTAGCCGGTGCGCTTCCAGTCGTTGAGTCCTTCGAGCGTGCCCGGCGGCAGACCCGACGACGCGACGCCCTCCGGCAGCCCGCCGCAGTCCGGCGGCAGGTTGTAGAGTACCCAGTGGACCCAGGTCATGCGCGGTGCGGCCGGATCCGGGGCGTCCGGGTCGTCCACGATCAGCGCCAGGCTTTTGGTGCCCTCGGGCACACCGTCCCAGTTCAGCGGCGGAGCGATGTCCGCCCCCTGGCAGGTGAACGTTGATGGGATTTCGCCTTGATGGGTGAAAACGGTCGAGGTGATGTTAAGTGTCATGGTTCCCTCCGCGTAAGATCGATCGACGGCAATGGACAGGTTGACGAGAACCCCAATCACCAGCACGCCGATCAGCATGGGTTTGGTGGTCATAATCGAGACCCCCTTTCGTGCCTTCATTCGCGCCCTGTCGATTACGGCGACACGGTGACGGTTGCGGTCCGGCCGCCGTACTCGTGGACCGAATCGTGGGCGCGCACGGTCACTTGGCTGACGGTCTTCGGGATCTCGACGCCGGTGAGGCTGCGGGTGAAGGGTTGCTCGTCCACATGGGGGTGCAGCAGCGTCCGGGTTCCCAGGATCGTTCCGTCCGGCGCCAGCACCTCCCATTTGTCCGCGTAATGATCCCAGCCGGTATCGTCGTGGCGCACGGTCACGTCGAAACGGAAGGTCCGGCCGCCGGCAGGAGCCACCGCAACCTGCTCCACGTCCGCTTCGCCGCACCATGCGGCACCGGACACAAGCAATGCAAGGACGAGGATCGAAATCAATCGTCGAATCATGGGACGCCCTCCTCACTGGTATTGGACAATCGGGCAAACGCAGCAATCTGGTCGAACACACCTGAGATATCGGCAGGACACCCAAACGGTAAACCATATTTACCTGTAGATCAATTCAGAAAAAGCATTGAACCAGACTTGGGTTTGTGCGTAAAAAGAGCGTTCGGCACCTTTCCCTCGATATGGGATATTTCAGGAAGGCAGAATCATGATCGCCCGCAAGCAGGATAAAATCGCCTATCTGGCCGGCCGCTGGCCCCTTGACCCGAATCGGCCGACCCTGGTCTTCATCCACGGTTCAGGCCAGCAGGGCAGTTTCTGGCAGGCACAGGTGGACGGTCTGGTCGATGTCGCCAACACCGTTGCCGTGGATCTTCCCGGCCACGGCGACAGCGGGGGCCAAGGATTCCGCACGGTGCAGGACCATACCCGATCGCTCATGGATTTCATCGGTGCCGTCGACGCTCCGGCTCCCGTCCCCTGCGGGTTGAGCCTGGGCGGCGCAATTGCTCTCGACCTTCTGGTTCATCACAACGATCGGATCAAGGCGGGCATTCTGGCCAATACCGGCGCCCGCCTCAAGGTCCTGCCGGCCATCATCGAAACCATTGAACGCGACTACGACGCCCACCTGAAGGCGCTCATCGACGTTGCCGTGGCCAAGATCAACCGCTCGGACCAAGCAGTCTGCCAACTCGTGCTGGCCTGCTCGACCGCCGGCCCGGCGGTCACGGCGGATGATTTCCGCGCCTGCAACGCCTTCGACGCCATGCATCAGGTGGCCGGTATCCGCGTGCCGGTGCTGGTTCTAAGTGCCGAATACGATACGTTGACGCCGGTCAAATATGCCGACTGGATGGCGGCCAACATCACCGGCGCACGGCATGTCAGCATCGCCGGCGCCGGCCACATGTCGCCCATCGAACGGCCCGACGCATTCAACACCGCCGTCAGGCGGTTCCTGGAGTCCCTGGATCGATGAGCGGCGGTTTTTCACATGGCCGACCCGTGGCTGTTTTCGACTTCGATAAAACACTCATCGATTGCGATGTGGCCTATCTATTTCTCAACACGGCCATCAACGGCAGTTGGATCAGACGCCTGGCGGTCGGCATGCTCATGCCGATGCTGCTGCCGGCACTGCTGATTCGACAGATACGGATCATCGCCATGAGCGCCATGATGTGGATCGCCACCTTCCCCCTGCGCGGCCGATCCCCGCAGGATGTTTTCGAGGCCTTTGCACCCCGCGTATTATCACCGCCCATTAACGGCCGATTTTACGATGAAGGGCTGAATGCCTTGGCAGCGCACCGCCGTTTGGGCCATCGGCTGCTGCTCATTTCCGGCTCACCGCAGGAACTGGTTGCACAAGTCGCCAACTCCGTTCTGGAGCGCGACATAGAAATCATCGGCTCGCGTATCGTACCCTTGCTGGGTGGGCTCATCTACCACCGTTACTGCATGGGACCCGACAAAATAAAGCTGGCCAGAAAGCGGGGTGTGCTTGACGACTATTGGGATTATGGCTATTCGGACAGCGCATGGGACATTCCCCTGCTGGGCCACTGCCGCCACCGGTTTCTAGTCAATCCGGACAAAAAAACAATCTCGCGGGTAAAAGCGGCCCTCGGTGACCGCATCACCATTTTGAACTGGTCGGATAGGAAAAGAAATGGCCGCCAAGCCTGAAGGAAAGGAAACCATGCAGATATACGATTATCTCGAAACCCACGGCATACCCTATGAACGCCACGACCATCCACCGGTATATACCTGCGAAGATGTCAACCGCCTGGTTCCGACCCTGCCCGGCCGAAAGACCAAAAACCTGTTCATCTGCGACAACAAGGGCAAACACCATTTTTTGGTGACCGTTCCCGATGAGAAGTCGGTGGACCTGAAGTCATTCGGCGAGGCTCTGGCGGTCAAAAAGCTCAGGTTTGCATCGGCGGACCGCCTGCAACAGCTTTTGAAAATTGAGCCGGGGGCGGTCACCATCCTCGGGGTGATGAACGACGAAACCCGGCAGGTTTCCGTCATCGTTGACCAGGCCATCTGGGAGGCCGATGCCCTTCAATGCCATCCGCTGGTCAACACCGCCACCCTGGTGATTTCACTGGACAACCTGCGCAAGTTTCTCGACGCCACCGGCCACCCCGCCAGGGTGATGGATATACCGGCCCGCAATTAAAAGGACACCGTAGCAATGAATGCAACCCTAATGACATGTCCTGCCGCAGTCCTCGACCCGGGTACGGTGGCGCTGGTCGGCGTACCCTTTGACGACTATTCCAGTTTTATGCGCGGGCCGTCCAAAGCCCCACCACTCATCCGGCAGACCCTGCACAACGGCGCATCCAACCTGTTTGCCGAAAACGGGGTTAACCTGGGCGGGCACCCGCTGTTCCGCGACCTGGGCGACTTGACCCTTCCCGGGGGTGACGATGCCATCGCCGCCATCCGGAGCGCCATCGGGCGACTGGCCGCGCAAAAGGCCCGGGTCCTGGCCCTGGGCGGGGATCATGCCATCACCTTTCCAGTGGTAGATGCCTTGACCCATGCCTACGGCAACCTGACCATATTGCACTTGGATGCCCACCCGGACATCTACGACAGTTATGCCGGCAGCCGTTTTTCCCATGCCAGCCCCTTTGCCCGCATCATGGACACCGGACGGGTAAAACGGCTGGTCCAGGTGGGCATCCGCGGCATGAACGACGAACAGCGCCGGCAGGTGGATAAATTTGGCGTCTCCTGTATTGAAATGAAAGATTTCCGGTCGAAGGACCCTATTGTGCTGGAGGGGCCGGTCTACATCTCCCTGGACATGGATGTCCTGGATCCGGCCTATGCACCGGGCGTATCCCACCATGAGCCCGGCGGCATGTCCACGCGCCAGGTCCTGCGCCTGATTCATTCCATGGGTAGCCCCATTGTGGGTGCGGATATTGTGGAGTATAATCCGGATCGGGATGTTAACGGCATGACGGCGGCCGTGGCTGCCAAATTCCTGAAAGAGATCGCCGGAACCATGCTGCGGCAAGTCAATTAGTGGCCACGCCGATGCGAAAAAGACGGGCGGCCGCCCTGATCCTTGCCAGGTTGGTCAATAACCGGCCGGTTGGATTGTCTCGGCCATAAGAGCGAAAAATGAAAAAAACCTACGATTTAAATGTCCTCAAACGCACCTCCATAATCACTCCGGATCAGCTTCGGGAAGAATTCCCGATGACTGAAAAAGCGACCCGGACCGTTCTTGACAGCCGGCAGGAAATTAAAAACATCCTGGACGGCAATGATCGCCGGCTTTTAATTATAACCGGGCCGTGTTCCATCATCAGCCAGCGGCAAGCCCTGAAATACGGGGAATTGTTGGCCGAACTGCAAGCGAGGGTCAATAAGACCATCAAACTGGTCATGAGGGTCTATTTTGAAAAACCGAGGACCAATGTGGGCTTCAAAGGTCTCATCTCTGATCCCTATATCGATAAAAAAACCTTTGACATCGACGAAGGGTTGAGAACCGCCAGAAAGATATTAATGGGTCTTAATGAGATGGGCGTGGCCGCAGGAACGGAGATCCTGAGCCAGACGGCCGCCGAACGCCTGTCCGGTTTGATCTCCTGGGCTTGCATTGGTGCCCGAACCACCGAATCCCAGAACCACCGGGAGTGGGCCAGCGCGTTCTCGATGCCGGTGGGTTTTAAAAACGGGACCGATGGACTTTTGAATACGGCCATCAATGCGCTGCTGGCGGCTTCCATCCCTCAGGTCTTTATCGGAAACGACCCCTACGGCGTCACCTCAAGGGTATTTTCACGTGGCAATCGATACTGCCACCTTGTATTGCGGGGCGGCAAGCGGCCCAATTACGACCCGGTCAGCATCGGCGAGGCGTCTGCCATGTTATCCAGGCATCCCACGCTGCTTCAGTCCGTCATTGTTGACTGCTCGCATAAAAACTGCGGCAAGGATTACCGCAAGCAGGGAGAGGTCTTCAATCATGTGTTGATTCAAAGGGTCGGCCATACCAAGGGCATTCACATCAAGCCCAATAACGCCATCTGCGGAATGATGCTGGAAAGCAATGTGGAAGCGGGCAAGCAACCGTTTGTTTACGGCGAAACCAAAAAAGAGGATCTTAACCCGTTTGTATCCATCACCGATGCGTGTATCGGCTGGGATGAAACCGAAGCGATTATTCTGGCCGCCCATCGACAATTATTATAACGCAACCCATGGCAACCGAATCTTCAGGTCGGAATTAACGCTTTCAGACGGCAGGCTTGCCCACCAATTGCCGTAACGAACCGACGCCAATGATGTGAAATACGGTCATGCGGTTAACGGGAGCCACTCCCCGGAGCCATATTCGCATACCGGTCGGCCCTCAGATATCAGTCATCCGGCCTTGGTCACCGGTCCTCAGATCCCTTTATCCAGCAGGCGCTTGTCGTGTTTCAAACGCTCCTGAATTCCCCTGCCCACCTCCCAGTTGCGGGAAAAATCGGACCAGAACAGCTTATCCTTGGCTTGCCAGTCCGGTCCGAAGCGCTCGTCGAAATAGGACCCCAGCTTGTCGAAAAGCAGTTTCCAGGGCGGTTTGCCGGCGGCTTGCGCGGCCAGGAGACCATCCAGGAGTTCATCCAGTTCGGCAAGGGTTTCCTTGGGTAGATATGAAATCGCCCCCCTGCGGATAGACGACATGAGCGTATCCGGGTTGATGGCGTGGGCGGTGAGCATCACCGTGGGAATCCCCTTGGCCACCGCCTCCTCCAGCAGCACCAGGCCGTTGACCCCCATGATGTCTAAAATGGCCAGGTCGTAGCGGCCGGTGCGAATCTTCTCCGATGCACTCGCATAATCCCGGGCAACCTCCACCTCGGCCATATCCAGAATATCCTCAATGGTCTCCAGGATGTCTGCCTCGTCGTCGACCGCCAGAATGCGCTTGCCCTTCAGATAGGATCGTTGTTCTGCCATGGATTTCTTTCCTTTCCAATCGGTTGCTCCGGTTACTGAGAAAAAAGACGGTTTCAAAGACAGCGGGTTAGCGGTTTTTTTTAAGGTTCATGGGAAGCGTGAGGCAAAAGCGCGCTCCCGATCCGCGATGGTTTGCGACGGTGATGTCTCCCCCCAGGTGGCGGGCCAGAAGTCGTGCGCCGGCCAGGCCCAAACCGTGACCGGTCCGGGATAAACACACGCTTTCCTCCAGTCGGGCGTAGCGCCTGAAAATCAACTCCTGATTCTCCTTTTCTACCCCTGGCCCGTCGTCGACCACGTCGACAGTCAACTGGTCTTGCCGGCAGTCCATGCCGACCTCCAGGCGCTGGTGCCGATGCTGGAGGGCATTTTTGATGAGGTTGCCCACGATCTGCCTGAATTTGGCCTCATCCTGGCACAATTCTGCGCAGCGGGCACCATCGGAGCAGGTGAAACGGATACCGCATTGTTGCAGAACGGCCACCCGCTCCGATCCCGGTTTGAGTTCCTGGAGCGCTTCCCAAAGGCCGGCATCAGATGCCTCCAGCGCCTCCATCAGCACGTCGTCGACCGCCATAAACGGACTGAACCGACCCGCCTGAAAACATCCAGATTCGGACCGGCCCACCTCCAGCAGATCGGCCAGCAGGCTGCGCGCCTTCTTTGAATTGCGCAGGGCCCGCTTCAGTGTCTTCTGCTGACGATCCGTCAGCGGACCGTATTTAGCAGGCTTTTCCAACAGCATACGAACGGCGGTTTCAATGACCGATATGGGGTCCTTGAGCTCGTGAATCAAAAATTCCACATTGATGTCACGGAAGAACTCCCCGTCGGCGGATGCGTCAGCACGATTGTTTTTTTCGACCGGCTCTTCAGTCATCTCTCACGCTCGCTGATCGCTGCGTTTTAACAGTGGGCATTCGGATTGGGGACCTGGAAAAAGGCCCATGCTTTCATCAACCACCGACCGTATGCCGCAGATCAGCGCCCTAGTCTGTAATATCCGCCGCTCGGCAAGCCAGATTCACCTGACTCGAAGGCAGAAATCGGATCTGCATGGTGGTACCCCCCGATGCCTCGCAATCCGCCGGTTTGCGGCAATGCTCGCATCGATCGATGTCGCCCGGGCAAAGATCGCTGTCCGCTGGGATATAGCGGCAGCGCTGGGATACCATTTTCGTATCAAACCGGTAGCGTTCGGAAAAAATGGCAATCCGCAGTAGGTCAAACCCCTTGCCGCCGGCATTGAAGTCAAAAGGCGCTTTAGATGCATAGGTCATGGCATCTCCGCCGGCGAAATAGTGATTGAATATAAGCTGCTGCTTTTCCGCGGTCACCCCCACACCGGTGTCCTGCACTTCGAAAACAGGCCCTTTTTCGCCGGACCGCACCACCACAGTCACCCGCCCTTGGTCCGGGGTGTTCTCGATGGCATTTCTGACCAGCCCTTCAACGATCTTTTCCATCACCTCCGCGGGAATCAGCACCGCTGCAACCGGCTCCAGGCGGGTTTGTATTAAAATCCGCCGGTGGGCGAAGCGGGGTGTTAAGGATTCCAGCTGCTGCCGCACCAGTTGGTCGAGGGCGACCTCCGTGCAAGCGATCTCCGCGTGGCCGAACTCCCGGTCGATGGCCTGCTGGATCACCTCCGGCACCCGGGTGCTGCCCGGCTGCACCTCAGCCAGGGTAACCAACATGTCGCGACTGGCCTCCAGGAGAAAGGAAAGCATGCCGTATGCCCGGTAGTCCTGCTCACGGAGCATGTCGCTGATTTCGTACTGCATGTCCAGCAGCCGCTGGAGATTTCGTCGCGCCCGCACCATGATCCTGTCCAGGGCTTTGTCCTGCCCACTGGCAAGCCGTTTTTCCAGCAGCCCCAGTGAAGCCGAGAGCACCGACAGGGGCGTTTTCAATTCATGGGACAGATGGTGGATCACCTGTTCCTTGGCGCGGTTGAGACCGCGCACATTCTCGTAAGCCCGCTGAAGCGCTTCGTTGATGCGGGCATTCTCGATCGGCAGGGCCACCAGGTTGGCCACGGCACCTAACAGGTCCACATCGGCGGCGTCGAAAACGCCCTCTGTCTTGTTGACCGCACATAGGACGCCGATCATGCGCTCCTGTATTCGCAGGGGTACGTCCAACATGCTCTTGGTGTGATACTGAGCCTGTTTGTCCACCTGTTCGTAAAAAAACGGGCTTTTCGCCGTATCCGGGACGATAAGGGGTTCACCCGTTCGGTAGACGTGACCGGCCACCCCCTTGTCCATGGGAAACCGGACCTCCTTCATCTTGCTGCCGGTCTCGCCATCCGCGTAAGTCGCCACCGGTATGTAGAACTCCTGCTCCTGCTCATCTATCAGGATGACCATGGCTCCGGCAACCCGGATCAGTTCCTGGATCTGACGGGTGATGTACTCCAGCATGCGATCGAGCCGGGGAAAGCGGTACAGGGCCTGGGCGATGCGAAACAAGGCTTGGTTGATCTGCTCGGCGCGCTTGCGTGCGGTCACATCGCGCAGGGTGATGACCTGGCCGGCCGGATTGTCTTCGGCATCGTAGAAGATGGCCCCGTCAACGACGATGTCCAGAATCCGTCCGTCCTTGGTGAAACGGCGGGTTTGGAATCCGTGGAGCACTTTTTCCGCCAGCAACCGCTTAATGCCCGCCCGTGTGCGGGCCTTCTCACTGTCCGGAACAAAGGGGATGCGCTTGCCTTCGAGTTCCTTCAAGGTCCAGCCGAAGACCCGTTCGAAGGCGGGGTTGAGGTAGGACACCGTGCTGTCCATATTGAAAACAAAAACTGGATCGGGCAGGAATTCCAGAAAGGCCCGGTAGCGTCGTTCTGCCCGTGAACTGGCCTGGTATAGTTCCTGGGAGCGTCGCTGGGAGGCTTCCAGCTCCTGCTGGTCGGCAATCTTCTGGGTTACATCGCGAGCCACGCCCTGGAAACCGGTCTTGCTGCCGGACCGGTCCACAATAAGACTGACCGATATCTCGAGGATCCGCTCCTGGCCGTCTTTACGGACGATCGTCCAGATGATTTCCGACGGGATCTCACCGGATTCGTAAAGCCGGTTGAAGATGCTAAATGCGTACAAGGCATTTTCTGCGTCCATGAATTCACGGAAACTGCGCCCCTGGATCTCCGCGGCCGTATAGCCGAAAATGCGGCACAGGGCGTTGTTGAAAAAGCGGAAGTTGCCATTCAAATCAGTCTCGTAAAAACCGTCCGCCACATCTTCAAGCAAAACCCGGAAACGTTCCCTGAAAACATCGTCGGCATTGTCGCTGGGGTCGGAATTCGGCGAGTCATCGGCCATGGGTGTGGATATCGATTCAGGACGCGCAGTCTGAGTTTTCGAGGATGCCGAACTGCTTGGCGTCCAGAAGGCTCACACCATTTGCCTGCATGACGGCGATGGCCTTGTCATTGTCGGAAAACCGGAAAATCATGATCGCCTGATCACAGCTCTGCCGCAGGAAGGCATACATGAACACCACCTGGATATCGGCATCCAGGATGGGCTTGAGAACAGCGGCCAACTGGCCGGGCCGGTCTTCGATTTCGGCGGCAATCACTTCATTCACCATGGCCGGGATATGCATCTCCATCATCAGTTGGCGGGCCTTGGCCACGTCTGAGACCAGCAGCCTCAGCTGGCCGAAGGCACCGGTATCCACCAGATTCAGGGCTCTGAGATTGATCCCCGCGTTGCCCAGAGCATGGGTCACTTCATAAAGGCGACCCGGTGAATTTTCGATGGACACCACGATCTGTTTGAGTTTTAACATGACCGCCTCCCTTGGGTGTAATCGCCCGTGTCAGCGGCTATTTAGGTATTGCGCCAGCCGTTTGACAACAAGCCAATAATATTGTTATTTTTAGCAACGCATTATTAAGAAAAGCACCTTTCCTGTCAAGACTTATCCAAAGGTGGCGCCATGAAAACCAGCCTCATGCTTATCGTCTGCTGTTTGTTGTGGGGTGTGCCCTTTCATTCGGGCGCATTGACCGTTGAAGAAATTCTGCTGCTCAAACAGAAGGGTGTCTCCGAGGAGACCATTCAGATCATGCTGCAAAGCGAGATGCAGGCCAGGCGGAGCAACACCGCGGGCATAAGGATGGGCATCGAAACAATCGTGCGGCCGGGCGGCCAACCGGCCATCGTCTACGCTACCGGCAATGACAATCAGGACACCCGCGCAGCAGCGGAACGCCTGAAAGAGGAACAGGCCTGGGAGATGCTGCGCCACATCATCGTAGACACCCGCTAAACGGAAGACAGAAGTCGGAGGTCCGAGGACTGAAGGTGCCAGTTCTTGTCATTTTTCCGTCTTCAGGCATCCGTCCTCGGACATCAGTCTTCAGATACGCGCGCCACCATCTCTTTGAGCCGTTGTTCAAACCCGGTCAATTCATCGGCCAACCGCCGGTACAGGCGTTGGGCAGGTTCAAATTGCCCTTGATCGGCCAGTTGTTCCAGCTGCCGGGCCGCATCCGCCGCACCATCGATTTGAAAATTCCTGGCCATCCCCTTCAGGGAATGGGCGGTTCGACTTAACACCGCCCGGTCTTGATCGACAATGGCTTGTTCCAGCGTTTCCAACATGGGTGGATAGTCGCTGACGAACATGTCGGCGACATCTTTAAAAAAGGCGCCGTCATTGTTGAACGCCTCAAGCAGCGCAGTCAGTTCACCGGCGTTATCCACCGATTGCCAAGCCGCCACCGTTGCTTCCGACCCCGGGTTGCCGTCTCGCATGGGCACCACCCGGCGGATGACTTCCAAAAGGGTGGTGGAAGAGATGGGCTTGGACACATAATCATCCATTCCAGCTTCAAGGCAGCGCTCCCGGTCACCGCGCATGGCGTGGGCCGTCATGGCAATAACGGGCACGTGGCGACTGGTCTGCCGCTCCTGTTCGCGAATCCGTGCCGTGGCGGTGAGGCCGTCCATCTCGGGCATTTGAACATCCATGAGCACGAGGTCGAAATTCCGTTCAGCCAGGGCTTCAATAGCCAGTCGACCGTTGTCAACGATGGTTGCCGCCCAGCCCCAGCTGTCCAGCAGCCGCCGGATATACTTCTGGTTAAATGGCGTATCTTCGGCAACGAGAATGCTGAGCGGCGGCAGGGATGCATGCTTGGTGGAAGATTGGTTTCCCGTATGCGTTTCCGTTGGCATGTTCTCCATGGCAAGGGCCTGGATGATGGCATTCAGCAGGTCCGACGGGCGGACGGGTTTGGTCACCACAGCACTGACATCCGTTAGGCTGAACCGGGTCGTCTCTTTGGCGGTAGTGGTCGTGAGCATGATAATGATCCGTGTGGCCTCGCCGGCATTGGCCTTGATTCGCCGGACCAGAGACTGGGCACCCGATTGTGACAGATCCGAATCGATCAGGGCCAGGTCGCAACCGGCGGCGTTTTTTTTCAACACCAGCGCACCCGCTGCGGCCGACGCTGCCGGTTGCGGAACCATTTTCCAGCTGCTGAGCATCTCGCACAATATCTTCAAGTTGGTGGCATTGTCGTCAACCACCAGAATCCGCAGGCCCCTGAGATCGATGTCAGCCGGCAATTCGGAACCGGGCGACTGCTTGGATTCCACCTCGAAATCGAGGGTGAAATGAAAGATGCTGCCCTTTCCCAGCACGCTCTTGACGCCGATCTGCCCGCCCATCAGATTGACCAGTTGCGCTGATACAGCCAGCCCGAGGCCGGTGCCGCCGTATTTTCGCGTGGTGCTGCCGTCGGCCTGACTGAATGCCTCGAAAATCATGATCTGCTTGCCGGCGGGGATCCCCACCCCGGTATCGCGGACCGCCACGTGCAGCATCAGTCGGTTGGCTTCCAAGGACTTGCATTGGGCAAAAACGATAATTTCGCCGGAGTCGGTGAACTTGAGGGCATTGCCGATAAGGTTGAGGAGTACCTGACGGAAGCGGTGATGATCGCCCACCAACCGATCCGGCACGTCCGGCGCCACGCGATAGGCCAGTTCCAGGTTTTTCTCATGGGCTTTGACGGCCAGAATTTTGAGTGCCTCACCGAGGAAATCCCTCAGGTTGAAAGGGGATCGCTCCAGTTCCAGCTTGCCGGCTTCGATTTTGGAAAAATCGAGGATATCGTTGATGACCGACAGCAAGGCATAGGCGGCGGATTGAACCACCTTGAGGTCTTCTCGCTGCTCACGGGACAAAGAGGTTTCCAGCAGCAGTTCCACCAGCCCGATGATGGCATTCAGCGGCGTTCTGATCTCGTGGCTCATGTTGGCCAGAAATTCGCTTTTTGATCGGGTGGCCGCTTCGGCAGCCATCTTTTCCTGCTTCAGTGCATCGGCCTGGCGCCGGCGCGTCACGTCACGCAGTATTCCCCGATAACCGTCCGCCCTACCCCCCTGGATGCCGGAAATGGGGGAAACTGAGGTTTCCACCCAACGCCGGGCACCGTCCTTGCGCACGATCACAAAACCAAGATCTTTGATGGCTCGGCTGGTCCGGTTGACTTTTTCAAAGGCATTGACCACCTTTTCAGTTTCCGTCGGGGTAAGGAGCCGCCGATAATCCAGTTGATGAAGCTGTTCGGCCGCGTATCCGGTAATTCTTCGGAAGGAGTCGTTGAAAATGGTAAATTGTCCGGCGCGATCGGTTTCGAAATAGCCGTCTTCGATATTTTCGATGATGGTGCGATGTTTTTCCTCACTGCCGGCCAAGGCCTCGTCCGCCTTTTGACGCTGCCGGATGGTAAACCCCACCTGGGAACCGAAAATCACAAAAAAGCACAGCACGAGCAGCCGGCTCAGCAGCTCGTTGACCCCGGGATTGAAAAAATGATCAAAGAAGGTTCCGGTTTCGGCGGTCAATGTGAAGATCAGTGAGGCGAAGATCCAATATACAAACGCGACCCCCGCTCCCAAAAGGAGCACGCTGTCCGCCAACCGCCCCGCGCTGGTGTTCTTCTTTGGCTTGAGGGCTCCCCGTTTGGGGTCACGAGGGTTCTTGACCGTATGGATCTCAGTCATTCGTGCTTCATTCGCCTCCTAAGTGGCAGGCCGTGGGAAAAATGCTTGTTATTCATCCGTTTATCCGTCAGGCGAGGATTTCCTTGATCTTCTGGGCCAATTGATTCAGGTTATACGGTTTTTGGATAAACCCGTCGCAGCCTTTCTTCAGAATGGCTTCGGCCTGCCCCTCGATGCTGTAGCCTGAGGAAAGGATCACACGGACGTCCGGCCGTGAGGACTTGATGCGATCAAAGACAATTTCCCCGCCGAGGTCCGGCATAATCAGATCCAGTATCAGCAGTTTGATGCGATCCTTGTTCTCCTCGAACACCCGAAGGGCGTCATTTCCCCCGTGGGCAAGCAGCACTTCATAGCCGAGTTCATTGAGCATAGCCTTGTCCGCATTGAGGATGTACTCTTCATCGTCGACCACCAGAATGGTCCCGGACCCTTTTTCTGGAGGCTTTCCCGCAGAGACACCCAGCTGCTGGTCGCGGTCCTTGGGTTTCTGAAGGATCCGGGCCGCAGGGAGATAGATCGAAAATGTGGTCCCTCTGCCCACCTGACTGTCCACCGTTATGATGCCCTGATGTTTTTTAATGATACCGAACACGGAGGCCAACCCCAGGCCGGTGCCCTCACCCATGGGTCGGGTGGTGTAGAAGGGCTCGAAAATCCGCTCAACGGTTTTTTCATCCATCCCCGCTCCGGTATCAGCCACATCAATTTTAAGGTAACTGCCCGGGGTCAGGTGGTAGGGTTTGACAAAGGCGTCATCCAAGTTAACCTCGGCTGTGGAGACCGTCAACGTTCCCCCCTGGGACATGGCATGCCAGGCGTTGACATACAGGTCCATCAAGGCCAGTTCAATCTGGGCGCCATCCACCTCGGCCATGGCCCATTCCTCTCGCAGGTGCCGAACCACATGGATCTCTTTCCTGGTCCGGGCAAACATACTGGTAGATTTTTCAACGATATCGTTGACATCCACCAGAGCAAGGGAATAGCGGCCGCCCTTGGCAAAGCTCAGTAGTTGGCGGGTGAGTTTGGCGCCACTGTCGATACAGCGTTCGATGCCAGCCAGTTCATCGTATCCCGGATCACCCACCTTTTTGTCCTGAACGAGAATGGAGACATTCCCCTGAATCCCCATCAGCAGATTGTTGAAATTATGGGCAATACCTCCAGCCAGGTTGCCGATGGCGTCCATACGCCGGACGTGCTGCAGTTGGTATTCCAGGTCTCGCTGGTCGGTAACATCGGTGATCAGCAATATGGTCGTGTCTGCCTCTGCTTTCACCGGGAAACTGCGAATAACGACCTGACGCCCGTTGAGTTCCAGGGGGCGGGTCAATCCAACCACCGGGGATTTTTCCATGCCCCGGTTTATCAGGACGTCGATGCGGCCTCTGGAGGGTGGGTCAAACAGCTCCTGTGGCTTGGCCGAAAGCAGGTTTTCCAATGGGATGCCAAATAGCTTCACGGCGGCGGAGTTGGCATAAACCACACGGCCGGTATACACCTCCACGATTCCCTCGTTCATACTCTCCAGAATGGTTTCGAGGTGGCGGTTGCGCCCCAGCAGTTCCTTGGTCATGCGCCTGGCATATACCGGGAGGCCATTGACCGAAGCGATGCCAAGGATTTCGTGCTCGGCGATCGATTTTGACGGGTCCCGGGAATCGTTAATGGCTGCCACGACATGCTTGCCCATCTGGCCGAATGGCCCCTTGGCGATGCAAGCGTTGACACCGATTTTCCTGAAGTCCAGATCCATTTCAGCCACGGCCGCAGAGATGATCACCAGGTAGCAGTCCTTCATATGCTCCATGGACCTGATGATCTGGCACAGCTTGTCTCCGCCGATCTTGGGGATAATGAGGTCAACAAAAACAATGTCCGGCTGGTAGGTGGTCAACAGGCTTAACGCAGCCAGCCCGTCTTCGCAGGTCTTCACCTCATGGCCTTCACTATCCAACAGATTGGATAGAAATTTCAAAATCATTCGGTTGTCGTCAACGACCAGTATTTTCTTTTTCATGGGGTATTCATCCTCTAAGCGCCCACGCAGAGAGCGTGAGCATAGTGGCGATGATGCGAACGGAATCGCCCACCGAACCAACAGCGGCATCCCTGAACGGTTTGCGGGGAAATGTACTTTCAGGTCAGCCGATTATGCACAGGCAGCTTGTGACGGTCAAGCAAATAATCGCCTTGCAGAAAACGCTGCCGCCACCGGTTTTTAATTGACAGTTTTACTATGTGCTTTTAAATAGGAGGCTCCCATGGAAAACTGAACCCCTGGATGGACCCCTCGCACCTTGCCACACCGGTTTTCCATCTGAGACGCGCCCCGTATTAGCAGGGTCGATTGCCTTGCAGAAAGTTAATCGTTCAATGCGATATGATGACAGCATCGATGAGTCACGGCAGTATCTGCGCCTTACCCTGGAACTGATCGGTAAACATGGACTGCCCACAGACCCACTGAACTACTGCATCTGGTATGAGTATGTGTCTGAGAAAAACCAGAGGCTTAACGCAGCCATGGACAGTCATATAGCAAGAAACGGCGCCTTTTCCGATGAGATCGGCCGACAATTGTTCAATCAATACATCGCCAACGGCAATGAAACGGTAACCACGCTGGTTCGAGAAGAGCTGAAAAAAGTGTTTGCCGAAATCATCGGCGCGATCAAAACCACGAACCAACATTTCTCAGAGTCTGAGAACAATCTCGAGACCATCAATGAATCATTGGTACCCAGCCTCTCTGAAGCGGATGTGGAAAAGATCGTCAATCAGATCAAGCATGAAATAAAAAGATTGAAAGCCTCCAGCACATCCTTTAAAGAGCAACTCCAGCAGGCAACCCATGAAATCGATCAACTGAAAAGCAAGATGGTGCGTTACCGGAATGAAGCGCTCAGGGACCCTTTGACCCGGGTTGACAACCGCCGGGGATTTGAGAAACAATTAAAGGTTGCCATCGACACAACCAACACCGACAGAACTTCCCTGTGCCTGATCATGACCGATATCGATTACTTCAAGAAAGTTAACGACACCCACGGCCACCTGGTGGGAGACAACGTGCTGCGGATGGTTGCCGCCACCATCAAGGACTCCATCAAGGGCAAGGATCTGGTAGCCCGGATAGGTGGGGAAGAATTTGCCATCCTGCTGCCGGATACACCCTTTGGCGGGGCCATGAAGCTGGCAGATAATTTGCGCCTCACCTTTGAGCAACTGGACTTGAAGAAGAAAAACACCGGAGAGAGCCTGGGAAAGATAACCCTCTCCTTTGGCGTGGCAGTCTACCAAAAAAACGAAACCGCCGAGGACTTCGTGAACCGGACGGATGAAGCCTTGTATCAGTCAAAAAAAGCGGGCAGGAACCGGGTGACCGGGCTTTAGCAGCGGCTGTTAGCGGCTGCTCCCGATGGCCCCCACCTCCGCTGAAAACCATTGCCTGCCCTGGCCCATATTCATCCCCGTGCTGATCGCCTTAACCCAATCTGAAAATGGAGGCCCATCCTATGCGCCCACCTCTGTTGGACCACCTGAACGGTGAAATCGACCGATTAAAGGAGCAGGGCCTTTACAAGGCTGAGCGGGTGATCACTTCCGCCCAACAGGCTGCCATTACGGTCGACAACGGAAAAACCGTCCTCAACTTTTGCGCCAACAACTACCTGGGCTTGTCCAACCATCCGCTGCTGGTGGAAAAAGCGCGGTCGGCCCTTCGCATCTATGGCTTCGGCATGTCCTCCGTCCGTTTCATATGCGGCACCCAGGACATCCACAAAACACTGGAAACTGCGATCAGCAGGTTTCTGGGCACCGAAGACACCCTATTATACAGTTCCTGCTTCGACGCCAACGGCGGTCTCTTCGAAACCTTGCTGGACGAAAACGACGCCGTGATCAGCGATGCCTTGAACCATGCCAGTATTATCGACGGCATCCGGCTGTGCAAAGCCCAACGCTTGAGGTACCGGAACAACGACATGGCCGACCTGGAGCAACAACTCAAAGCGGCCTCCGGTTGCCGCTTCCGCCTCATCGCCACCGACGGGGTCTTTTCCATGGACGGCATCATTGCCGATCTGAAAGGCATTTGCGACCTGGCGGATCGGTATGATGCCCTGGTGATGGTGGACGACTCCCATGCCGTGGGATTTGTTGGTGACCACGGCCGGGGCACACCAGAACACTGCGGTGTGTCCGACCGGGTGGATATCCTCACCGGCACCCTGGGCAAGGCGTTGGGCGGCGCTTCGGGCGGCTATACATCCGGACGCAAGGAGATCATTGCCTGGCTGCGGCAGCGCTCCCGGCCCTACCTGTTTTCCAACTCCCTAGCACCGGTCATCACCGCCACCTCCATCGCCGTGCTGGAACTCCTCGAGGAGCGTTCAGACCTGCTCGACCGGCTAAAGGAAAACAGCCGCCATTTCAGACAGGCTATGCAGGCGGCAGGATTCACCCTGGTGCCCGGCAGGCACCCCATCATTCCGGTGATGCTGGGAGACGCGCTGCTGGCTCAGAAGATGGCCGCCCGGATGCTCGAGGAAGGCATCTACGTGGTGGGGTTCAGCTTCCCGGTGGTGCCCAAGGGCCAGGCTCGCATCCGCACCCAGATGTCCGCCGCCCACACCCGGGAGCACCTGGACCGTGCTATCGCGGCCTTTATCAAGGTGGGCCAGGAACTTGACGTCATTCATTAGGTGAGGAAGGCAGGTGATCGTATGAAAACCATGCAAGCCATTGTCAAACTGAAACCCGAAACCGGGATCTGGATGGACCAGGTCTCCTTTCCGAGCATCGGCCACAACGACGTGCTGATCAAAGTGGTCAAGACCGCCGTCTGCGGAACGGATATCCATATCTACAACTGGGATGCGTGGTCGCGGAAAACGATCCCCACGCCCATGACCATCGGCCATGAATTTGTGGGCGTCATAACCGAGATCGGCGACGACGTCAGAGGTCTGAAAGAGGGCGATCGGGTATCGGCCGAAGGCCACATCACCTGCGGTCACTGCCGCAACTGCCGGGCTGGCAAACGCCACCTGTGCCGCAACACCATCGGTGTGGGCGTCAACCGACCCGGTTGCTTCGCCGAGTATATCAGCGTGCCTGCGTCCAATGTCTTTAAGGTGCCGGACACCATCGCCGATGATATCGCCGCCATCATGGACCCCTTCGGCAACGCCGCCCACACGGCCCTCTCCTTCGATCTGGTGGGAGAGGATGTGCTGATCACCGGCGCCGGTCCCATCGGCATCATGGCCGTGGCCATTGCCCGCCACGTGGGAGCCCGGTATGTGGTGATCACCGATATCAATGACTATCGCCTGCAGATCGCCGCGCGCATGGGGGCCACAGCGGCCATCAATGTGACCCAAACCACCATCGCCGACACGGTGAAGCAGTTGGGCATGAAGGAGGGCTTTGACGTGGGGCTGGAGATGTCCGGCAACATTCAGGCCTTCAGTGATATGCTCCAGGCCATGAACTATGGTGGGCAGGTTGCCATCCTGGGCATCCCCGCGGGCGAAGCCACCTTGGATTTGACGCAGATTATCCTCAAAGGGCTGAAGATCAAAGGCATCTATGGCCGCGAAATGTTCGAGACCTGGTACAAGATGACCAGCATGCTCCAAAGTCGCCTGGACATATCAGGCGTGATCACCCACCGATTCGTTGTGGACGACTTCCAGCAGGCCTTCGAGGTGATGCGCTCCGGCCGGTCGGGCAAGGTAATCATGGACTGGGAATGATTCAGGGGCTTGGACTGAATGCGGCGGCGGGTTGGCGGACCACGTTCAGCCTGGCCACCTGCTGGCACACGTCACTCTCCGTGCTTGAACCTGCCGTATTCGAGGAAGTGGGCAACCTGGAAAAGGACTTGCGGATCGTTCATGATAAAACCGTGGCTCTTGTGAACCACCAAGAAATCGGCCATCTCCGCCAACCGGGCGCTTTCCACGGAAACCTTGCCGTCGTCCGGCCCCGGTACCCGGGAGGAGAACCAGGGTTCCAGGCTGCGGTCACCGGTGATGACACCCACCGGCACGTCAACCGGTCCCAGGCGATTGGGAACCGCATCTGCCGTCGTTCCCAACTGCTGGCCCGCCGGTCCCATGATCCAGCGGTAGAGCAAGAAATCCTTCAGCAGATCGGCGATTTCGCTGCCCTGGTTGGGTGGACTGAGCATCACCACCCGGCTGCCCGGCGGCAGGCGATGCGTTTGCAGGTATTGCCGGACCAGAATCCCGCCCAGCGAATGGGTGACAAAGTAAATGGGCGCCGACGGGCGTTCCAATCGGCAATGCTGAACCGTTTCAGCGACGAACCCCTGGCTGAGCGTCTCGATGCTGGCTTGGGTGGACGGATAGTCCAGATTGATCACCCGATAGCCCTTATCCGCCAGATGGTGGGCCATCGTTGCCATGGACCGGTGCGTGCGCCCCATGCCGTGCAAGAGGATGACACAAGCATCCATATGGTTCTTTTCCCCTTCCGTTGCTTCAGCCACAGTCTCTAAATTCAATACCATGGCAGCGGTCATCAAGGCCAATAGGATAACGAAAACCCTTACCATCATCAAACAGGTCCCGATAAACCGTGATCCACTTTGCCTTTCAACACAGATGCCGATAAAAACAAGCGGAATCAGGTTGCACCACAGATGCGATGCAGAAAAATGGTAGAGACAACCGGTGGCCAACCGCCATATCTCGCCGTCGATGATGGCAGTTCGGTCATAAACCATCCATTGGCCGGCAAGGGGAATATACGTGGCAGCGATGCTGGCCACTGCAATGGACAGGGTCGCGATCGGTATGGGCCTTTTCACCGGACACCCCGGTAGCTGATCCACAGGCCCATGCCTCCTGTCAGCATAAAGATAAATGCGGTAAAGCCGCCACCTGAATAGCCGGCACGTTGGGTCACGCGGATTTCTTCCGGCCGTTGCTTTATTTTTTCCTTGAAACGATCCAGCTGATTTTCCAGATTGGCAATTAAATCATTAGCCGCCAGGTCAAAGGCGTTGACCCGATCAAGGCGAAGCTGTTCGGATAGGTTGACCGGTGTCGCCTTGCTTTTTACATAGCTGACACCCGGTGCACGAAATAACAGGGCCCGACTTTTGATATCGTATACAGCGGCATCAACCATGGTAAGGGTTGCGTTTTTCTCACCGGGCACAAAGTAGGCGCCGACGAGGGTCCAGTAGGTGATGGAAGCCATGCCTTCGTCTGTGATCGGAAGTTGTAGATGCGGAATATCAGACATTTCAACAACCTCATACCTGTCGGGATAGAGGTAGTCCACGGCAGAACTGTTGTAGCGATTGGCAGTCTGCGCACATCCCGAGAACAACGCCAACGAAATCAGAAACAGTAACGCCCTGGTAACCATTGCACACCTCCTCACGGGGTTAACGTTTATCTCCCCGCAGTGCCACGACCTTTTCCCGCAGGTCGTCTGCCGCCACATGCGCCGGTGCGACCGGTGGAGCGGCAACCAGTTCCACACGGGACCAGAAGCGCTGGGGGAAACGGGTCATGGCATGGCCGTTCTTGTGGCTGAAAAAGCTCCCCCAGAGCCCTTTGAGCGCCAAAGGCACCACCGGAACGGGATTTTTCCTGATGATCCGCTCGATACCGGTCTTGAAATCACTCACATTGCCGTCCCGGGTCAACTGGCCTTCCGGGAAGATGCACACCACCTCCCCTGCAGCCAGTGCCTTGGAAATCTTGTCGAAGGCAGCCTGCAACCCCACCGGGTTCTTGCGTTGGGACGCGATGGGAATGGCGCGGGCCGCCCGAAAAATAAAATGCAGCAGAAAGATCCGGTAAATGGGTTCATAAATCACGAAGCGTACCGGCCGACGGCAGGCACCGATGATCAGCAGGGCATCCATATAGCTGACATGGTTGCACACCAGCACGGCAGGGCCTTCCTCGGGGATGCGGTCCAGATCCCGGTGGCGGAACCGGTATAGCGTGTGGGTGACCATCCATACCAGAAAACGCATGGCAAACTCGGGCACCAGGGAGTAGATGTAAACGGCCACGACGACATTGGCCAGGGAGAGCAGCAGAAAAAAAACCGGGATGGAAACGCCGGCGAGGCCAATAATAACCGCGCCGGCCAACGAAGAAATCACCATGAACAGGGCGTTGATGATGTTATTGGCGGCGATCACCCGGGCCCGCTCCTCCGGCCGGGTCCGCATCTGAACCATGGCGAACAGGGGCACGATATAGAGTCCGCCAAAAACGCCGATCATCACGAAGTCGATCATCAACCGAGCGCTGCCGGACAGACCCAGGAACTGGGTCAATGACATCAGGCCGCCGGCTTCTGGCAGCCGGCAGGCCCAGAACAGATCGATGCCGAAAAGGCTCAATCCGATGGATCCCAGCGGTACCAACCCCAGTTCCACTTTTTTATCCGACAGGCGCTCGCACAATAGGGATCCCACCCCCACACCGATGGAAAACAGGGTCAGCAGCAGGGTTACCACGCTCTCGCCGCCGGAGAGCACGGTTTTGGTGAAATTGGGAAGTTGGGTCAGGTAGGCGACCCCCAGCAGCCAGAACCAGGATATACCAAGGATGGACAGAAAAACGGATCGTTCGCGGCGGGCATAGCCGATGGTCCGCAGGGTTTCGCGGAACAGGTTCCAGCGTACGGTCAGATGGGGTGAATGGATCTGTGCCGCAGGAATCATGCGACTGGTCAGCCATCCCGTCAAGGCCACGCTCACCAGGACCAGCCCGGTGTATACCGGACCATGTTTCATTTGAATCAGCAGACCGCCGCAAAGGGTCCCCAACAGGATGGAAATAAATGTTCCCATTTCCACCAGAGCATTGCCGCCTACGATTTCAGCCGGTTTCAGGTGATCGGGCATGATGCTGTATTTTACCGGGCCGAAGAAAGCGGACTGGGTGCCCATTAGAAACAAGAGTCCCAGCAGGGCCATCAGGCTGCCTGTCCAGAATGCACCTGCGGCCAAGGCCATGATGGCAATCTCCATCATCTTGATTCGGCGGATCAGCAGCGCCTTTTCCATCTTGTCGGCAATCTGGCCGGCAGTGGCGGAAAAGAGAAAAAAAGGAAGAATAAACAACCCGGCAGCCAGGTTGATGATCACGTCGGAGGCCATCGACAGGCGCTGGCCCGCCTGGAATGCAATCATCAGCATCAATGCATTTTTAAAAACGTTGTCGTTAAAGGCCCCGAAAAACTGGGTCCAGAAAAAGGGTGCAAACCGACGTGCGGAGAGCAGCTGCAACAAACCGCTGTTATGCTCAGGGTCAGATTTGGCAGTTGATTGCATCTTATCGGACTGCATTGGTTGAGGATGACGACCTAATGTCTTTTTCCGTTTTTCCATCTCTAATTTCCTTACATTAAACAGTGGACCGGTTGTCGGTCAAAGTTTTTCGGTGGAATTGAGAAAAAACCGGTTGTTCCGTTTTCTTTTTCATAAATCAAATCCCATGCCGAAATCGCAAGTTTAAGTTTATCCATCTTAATCAAAAGGATTTTTAAACAAGTCGATAGTCTTGACAGGCATTTTCAACATGAAGTCATTGTTCAAATTTTGTAAGTATGCTATTCAATATTTGAACATTTTGTTGGATGCTTTTGCTGCCGTCAGCCCAACCAGCTTTCCAGGAATGGCCAATGAAACAGTTGACCTCATCGGAACGCCAATTTTTTTCCCTGGTTCATCAGGCGGTTTACGCCAATCCGTTCAGCGACCACCGCAACCGCATGGATCTTGAAATTGCCGGTCTTTTTCCAGGGGCAGCTGCTGGGCGGGGGTTCGACGAAACGATTGCGCAGGTCCGCCGCCATATCGACAGGCTCGAAAATGAAGGCCGGGCAACCGTAAGCGGTTATAGCGATAAAGACAGGGCTTTATTGATAAGCTCTTTCCTGTTTGACCTGTTTCACCGCTTCACCGACCGGTTCGATCAGCTCATACTGGATCAGTTGCAAGCCGGAGAGCGGTCCCTTCCGGTTCCATTTGCCAAGGCGGCTATCGACCAGTTGACCGGCTGGGGAGTTGACCGGAAGATGGCCCACCGCTATCTGGCCATGTGCTATCAACTCAGGCGGGCCTTCTTTTTTATCGACAAGCATTTAAAGGGGCGCAGCGACAGCATGCGCCGGCTCCGGGAAAGCCTGTGGAACAATGTGTTCACCCACGACATGGATCTTTACCACCGTTATCTGTGGAACCGCATGGAGGATTTTTCCACCGTGCTCCTCGGCGAAACGGGCAGTGGCAAAGGCACAGCGGCCATGGCCATCGGCCGGTCAGGTTTTATCCCCTTTGATGAAAAAAAAGGTTGCTTCGAGGAAAGCTTTACCCGCTCCTTCATTGCCCTCAATCTGTCACAATACCCGGAAACGCTCATCGAATCGGAACTGTTCGGTCACCGCAAGGGTGCCTTCACCGGCGCGGTGGAAGATTATGCCGGCGTCTTCGACCGGTGCAGCCCGTTTGGGGCCATTTTTCTGGACGAGATCGGAGAAGTCGGCGAACCCATCCAGATCAAACTGCTCCAGGTGATCCAGGAGCGCATTTTCAACCGGGTGGGAGACCACCACCCAAGGCCGTTTCGGGGTCGGCTCATTGCAGCCACCAACCTTCCGGCCGAACAGTTGATTGGCGGTCAGGCCATGAGAAAGGATTTCTTCTACCGATTGTGCTCGGACCTGATCGTGGTTCCTCCCCTGGCCCAACGGATTCACGAAAACCCCAACGAATTGCAGGAGCTTCTCCAGGTCGTCGTCGAACGCATCGTCGGCGCACCGTCAGCCGAACTGGTGACGCTGGTCAAGGAACAGATCTGCTACGAACCGGGAATCGCCTATGCATGGCCAGGCAATGTGCGGGAGTTAGAACAGTGCGTGCGACGAATTTTGCTGAAACGTGCATACACGCCGTTAGCGCCATGTTCACCATCGGGTCTGATTTTCGAGTTGCAGAAGGGTATCGAAGCCCAGTCTCTCAATGCGAAGGCCCTTATCGGTGGCTATTGTCTCCTGCTTCACCGGCAGCATAAAACCATTGAAGCGGTGGCCCGCATCACCGGCCTGGACAGGCGCACGGCGAAAAAGCACATCGAGGAGGGCAAACTTCTGTTTGCATCGGAAACCCGTTGAAGGGCTGCATTACGCGGGTTGCATCAATGCGTTCAAGCCCATCATAGGATGATTAAACCCAGGAGTGGGAATTGACTAGAAGCGGCAGAGTGCTGTTAAAAGGATACGGCGCCATCTCATTTGCCTTGATGGCCCTTGGATTTGCCGGCCTGTTCAGCCGGATAGTGGGTTTTCGCATTCCCATCGTATCCGCGCATATCATCCCCGCACTGCACCGGTACGCCGTCTGGGGAGAAACCCTGAGAGGGCCGGCCATACTGCTGCGCGGGGAAGACTGGTTTTTTCTGATCATGGTCGGGTCGGTGATCCTTCTGGGAATTGTGACAGCCATCCTTATTAAACTGCTTCAATCCGTTTCAAAGAAAGCTTAAAATCACCGGTTAAAAAAAAGGACGCGGCACAAGGGGCCTGCGTCCTTTTTGGCGGTTAGCGGTACCGACTATCCTTTGATCACCCGAGGCGTCAGCATCTGGTGCTGGGGGCAGATGGAGGTGGGATTTTGGTATACACAGCCGGCAAAGGCGGCAAGATACCGCCTGATTTCAGACATCTTGATCACCTCATCCACAAAACCCTTGCGGGCGCAGTAGCTCGGACGGGAATTGTCGTGATATTCCTGGGCCATCTGGTTCATCTTGTCTATGACCGGCTGCAGGGGTTTGCCGGCACTCTTCTCCTTGACCAGCCGTCGTGAAAAACTGGCTGCGGCAGCCGTCTCCCCGTGCATCACATAGATCTCCGTCGTGGAGACCCCCAAAGTCAGCGCATTATGCCGGTTGGCCGTGGGCCCGCCCATGACATAGTGGGCCGCGGCCGTGCCTTTGCGCAGCACCACCAGCAGTTGGGGAACATCAGTGGACTGAATCGAATAGATCAGGGACTGCCCCAGTCCCAACAACTCGGCCTTTTCGGCAATGTCGCCCACGTCGATGCCGGACGTATCCTGGAACCAGATGATAGGCACCCGGTCGCGTCCGCATAGGGTGACGAACTCGTTCATCTTGATCAGGCCCTGGCGGTATAGTTTGCCGCCGATACCGGGATAATCGGCGTACTCGGGGTAACCGTCCCCCAGCCACCCCTGGCGGTTACCGATGACACCCACCAGATATCCGTCGATTTTGACTAGGCCGGTGTAGATTTCAGGGCCATAACCAGGTTTGAATTCCATATGTTCACTGCCGTCGACAATGCGGGCCAGCACCTGGTCAAAGTCGTAGATCTGTTTCTGGTTGAAGGGAACCAGGCGGTAAAGATCCTCGGCCGGGAACATCGGCGCCTTGGGTGCGGCCACCCGGAAAAACTTGGGGTTGTATGCCGGGATGTCCTTCATGTAGTCCTTAAGGCCGTCGAGCACCTGGGTCTCTTCCTCGTAGACATAGCGGAAAAAACCCGTGCCGTCGTAGTGAACGTCCACGGATCCCGGTGGTTTGGCCTTATACTGCTTGGCCGAGTTGATCAGGGCTTCAGCCCCCTCTTCGTCAAAGAATCCCTTGGGCGACATACCGCTGAGGATACCGCCGCCGCCCACGGCGATATTGCAGTCTTTGTGGGCGAACAAAACGGTGGGGCTGATGCCCTGATACCCACCACCGGCAGGGTTGGTGCCGTAAATGGCGGCGAGGACGGGGATACCCATCTGATTCAGTTCCGCATGCCTGAAAAAGGGGGTGCCGCCGCCGCGTCGGTTGGCGTAAAATTTTTCCTGCTCCGTCAGCTTCACCCCGCTGCAGTGGACCAGCCAGACCAGGGGAATGTTCAAGCGCTTGGAAAGGTTGGTGACCCTGAGGATGTTTTCGGATTGCCCCGGCAGCCAGGCGCCGGCCAGCACCTTGTTGTCGAAGCCGATGATCGCGGCCCATTTTCCGGAAATCTTGCCGAGACCGTCCACCACGTTGGTGGTGCCCTCTTCATTGCCTTCCGGGTTGAACAAGGTGTGCAGGGAACACCAGGTGCCGGGGTCCACCAGATAGTTCAGCCGTTGCCATACGGTCATCTGGCCGCGCGCGTTGATTTTTTCCTCTGAAAAACCGGCCTGTTTGACCTTTTCGGATTCTTTTTTGATCTGCTCCTCAACCTCTTTGATTTTAAGGACATTCTGCTCGGCGCTCTTGATCTGACCGGCATTCATTTCTCTTCCGAAAACCGGCATCGTCTCAAAATAAGGTCTCATTGTTTCACTCCCGAATGGTTTTTGATAATGAACGCGTCTATCGCTTAAGGGGCCATTGGCCTTTTTCTTCCAGCACGGATCGAAGCACCTTCAGGGCGGTATTCACCGTCGGGATCCCGCCATAGGTGAATGTCTGGAAAATCACCTCTGCAATCTCCTGGGGGCGGCACCCGACATTCAAAGCCGCCTGGATGTGCAGTTTGAGTTCTTCCGGCCGCGACAGCACGGTCAGCACAGCCACGGTCACCAGCTGCCGGGTTGGGTGTGGTATTTTTTCGCGGGCATACATCTTTCCGGTAATAAACAGGGAAAGATCCTTTCCCAGGTCTTGATCGAAGGCCCGCCAAAGTTCAAAAGGCTTCTCTCCCTCGACCCCTTTAAAGTAGAGACCGCCGGTAGCTTTGGTTCTTTCTACAATATCGTCACTCACAGCATGCATCCCTTTCAACGGTTTATTCAGAAGTGGCCGGTTGGGGACCCGGCAGGGCGAATCGGAACCGTCTTGGTGAAAACCGTTATTCCAAAACCGATTGCGGCTGATGGCCGCTCCCCCGATCCCCCACTGCGACATTCCTCCATTCGTCCTAGCGGTTGGCCTTGCGGTAGCCCAGCTGGTCCAGGGCGATGATCCACTTGCAGATGTTGGCCGACCCCTCCACCATGTAATAGGTCGGCGTGTCCCGGTAATAGCGCGCCACCGGATACTCGGTCGAGTAGCCGTAGGCCCCCAGGATGCGCATGGCATAGTTGGAGGCCTTGTTGACCGTCTCGCCCGCAAAATACTTGGCCATGGCCACGTCCAGGCCGTTGTTCAACCGGCCCTGGTCCTTGGCCCAGGCCGCCTTGTACACCAACAGCCGCGACGCCTCGATCTCCGTGGCCATCTGGGCGATCATGTCCTGGTTCATCTGGTACTCGCCGATGGCTTTGCCGAACTGCCGGCGCTCGTTGCAGTACTTGACCGCCACGTCCAGGCAGGCCTGGGCCACGCCAACCGCACCGGCCGCCGCACTCAACCGCGTCTGGTTCAACGACCCGAAGACGATCTTGGAACCATCGCCGGGCTTGCCCAGGATGTTCTCCTTGGGAACCCGCGTGTTGTCCAGAAACACCTCCCCGGTGGGCGACGAAAAGGACCCCATCTTGTCCAGCCGGGTGGTCTTGATGCCGTTGAAGGCCTTGGGCTCGATCACAAAGGCCGACAGCCCCTTGGATCCCGCATCCGGATCGGTGTAAGCGTAGTAGATCAACACGTCGGCCACGTCCGCGTTGGAGATCCAGGTCTTGGAACCGTTGATCAGCCAGTGGTCCCCCTTGTCCATGGCCACCGACGTCATGGCCATGACGTCCGAGCCCGCATCCGGCTCGGTAATCGCGAACCCGCCGATCCGGTCAGCCGTGCACAGCCCCGGAATGTACTTCTGCTTCAGCGCCTCGCTGCCGTATGTGAAAATGGTGAAGGCGCAGCCCAGCACCTGCATGTTCACCTGCACCCGCAGCGAACTGGCCGCCCGGGCGATCTCCTCGGTGACGATCATGGCCGCCAGCCAGCCCATATCCTCGCCTCCGTATGCTTCGGGAATCACCGTGCCGAAAAAACCCAGCTGGCCCATGGGTTTGATGGCCTCCTCGTAGGGAAAGTAGTGGTCCTTGTCCCACTGGTCCGCGTTGGGGGTGATCCGCTTGGTGGCAAACTCGCGCACCGCTTTGCGCAGCATCTCCAGTTCTTTGGTAGGCTGAAAATCCATGGGGTCTCCTTAATCTTTCCAACATGAGCCAGCGATCATCGGGGATCACCGCCGCTGGATAAGGGACGATTCGATGTGTTGATCGGATAGGACCTGAAGCACCTTTGTTTCATCACGGGAAGCGGCGTCTATTTCCATAGCAAACTATGGCCAGGGACACAAGAATATCACATCCGGGCTTCAGCCCGGCGGCGGTTTGCTCTCTGCTTCAGTCTCCCAAAGCCGTTGATTTTGTCCAGCAGGATCCGACCACAAGCAACCCAATGCGGGACCCTTTCTCCAAGTAGGTACGCCCTTCCGGGTGCGCAAACAAGAAAGCCTTCGAACGATTGATTCGCGAAGGCTTTCTTGGGTCAGGCAGGAAGTCATGGGTTTTTTATGAACCCCATTATTTCGGGGAGCCACAAGACCGCATCGGGCATGAAGGTCATCAACATCAGAACGAAGATCTGGATGACGATAAAGGGCATCACCGCCTTGGAGACATAAATAAGATCCCGGTTGGCGATGGCCCCGGTGATGTACAGACTGACCCCCATGGGTGGCGTGCAGTAGCCGATGGCCAGGTTCACCGTCATGATCAGCCCGAAATGCATCCAGTTGATGTGGAATGCATCCAGCATGGGCAGGAACACCGGGCCAAGAATCATGGTGGCCGAAATGATATCCATGAACATGCCTACGATCAGCAGCAGCACATTCATCGCGATTAAAAAGACCGCCGGGGAGGTGATTGCCGAAAGCACCGTTTCGGTGATTCTGCCGGGAATGCTTTCGAGTGTCAGCAGGCGTCCGAAACAGGTGGCCCCGGCCACGATGATCAGCAGCGTTGCCGAAGTTACCGCTGAATTGATGGTAATCTGCTTGACCTGGCTGAACTTCATGGATTTATGAATGAACAACTCCACGATAAAGGCATACACACAAGCCACCACAGCCGCTTCGTTGGCGGTAAACACACCGGTAAAGATCCCGCCGAAAATGATCACCGGCAGCATCAGGGACCAGAACCCCTCCTTGAACACCATCAGGGTGGCCTTAAAGGACGGAATCGGCATGCGCACAATCTCTTTTTTATTCCGGAAGAAGAGATAGGAATACAGGCACGTCAGAAACATGATCAGCATGCCGGGCAGAAAGCCGGTTAGAAATAGCCCCTCTAAGGATACGTTGCTGATCATCGAGTATAGAATCATACCAATGCTCGGGGGGATGATCACGCCCAGGTTGGGTGATGTGGTCATTAACCCGATCGTATATTTTTCCGGATACCCATTGTCCAGCAGTGCGGGAATCATGAATCCGCCTAGCGCCACCACCGTGGCGACGGTTGACCCGGATATGGCGCCGAAAAGTCCGCAGGCCAGGACACCCGCCATACCAAGACCGCCAGGCAGCCAGCTGACCATCGCGTTGGCAACCTTGATCAGTTTCTCCACAATGGATCCGGCGGTCATGATATTGCCGCACAAGATGAAAAAAAGCACCACGACCAGGGCAAAGTTGTCCATGCTCCGGAAAATGCTTTGAAACAGCAAGAGCAGGGGAAGGTCGGTGAAAAGGAGGAATCCGAGGACGGCCGTAAAAAACAGGCACATGAATACGGGGATATAGGTGGCCATGCATCCCAGCAGAATCAGCATGATGATCAGGTCGCTCAGCTGCATAAACGAAGATCTCCTTAACGGTTACTCCCTTTGGCTCAGGTGCTTTCGGTTATAGCCTTGGACTGGTTGAAATCCTGATAGATTACCTGGAGGGTGCGAATCAGCATCAGCGCCCCGGTCAACGGCAAAATCGCATACAGATAGACCAGCGGAATCTGCATGATTATGGTCTTTTGGAACGTCCTTGCCTGCATGGCGGCCATCTGCCATCCGTAAACCATCATCATCACCGAAAAAATCAGGATCACCCCGTTGCTGAAATAGGTCAAGGATGTTTTCAGTTTGGGGAAGAGCTGCACCGAGGCGTCGATTTTGATCATTGAACGTTTTTTAATCGCGCTGCAGCATCCGATGAAGGTGGTATAGATGATCACCTCACGCACCAGTTCCTCGGACCAGGCCAGGGTAAAGTTGAACCCGTAGCGCAGCACGACATTGAAAAAAAGGGCCAGCAGCGCCACCATGACGCTGATGAACAAGGTCCAGTCCTCGAAAAAGGAGAGCACTTTGTCCACTCGGTTGAATAGCTTGCCAATCATCGATACACCTTTGTTGCCCTATGGCAGACAAAAGGGGGTTTCATCAACGGAAACCCCCTTTTGTCGAGGAATAATTAGTTCAATAAATTACTTCTTGTAACCGACCAAACCCTG
Source organism: uncultured delta proteobacterium (assembly GCA_963704985.1). Classification (GTDB taxonomy): domain Bacteria; phylum Desulfobacterota; class Desulfobacteria; order Desulfobacterales; family Desulfosarcinaceae; genus Desulfosarcina. The sequence goes on from CAVPIL010000002.1 coordinate 420,121, forward strand.
AACCTCCATGAGGTAATTGTCCGGTCGATAAGTGTCTCCCGGGTAGAGTTTGTTGATTTCCCCGGCGAATGTCTGGTGCGTCTTGTCACCCTGGGCTTTCAGGGTGGCCATATCCGCATCCGAAAGCTTGAAAAATTCTATGCCGGCCGCCTTGGCCTTTTCGATTTCATCGATTTCCTGTTGGATGGTTTCAACCCGGATTTTGGCGCAGACGTCATGCACCGTTTCCTTGAATGTTTTCTGAAGATCCGCCGGAAGGCTGTTGAACCAGGCCTTGTTGAAAATCCAGATAAAGAGGCCCTGGGCATAATTTAACTGGGTGAAGTACTTGGCCACTTCGAATTTCTTGGTGATGTTGCAGACCATCGGCGTATGATCCAGCCCGTCGATGACACCCTGTTTCAAAGCCACCGGTACATCGGGCCACGGCATCACCACGGGATTGAAACCCCAGTTGCTGTAATTGAGCTGATTGACGGCCGCTTCGGCGATCCGGAATTTGACTTTTTTGGCGTCGGCTATCGTTTTTACGGGTGTGGTAGTCGCCCAACCGTAGTTGCCGTAACCGGTGATATCCAGGCCCATGATCCCCTGGTGGTCCATGGCCATCATAAAGTGATCGAAAAGCTGACCGCTAGTGGTGAATTTATCCAATTTGTCGAAGGAATCGATGAGAAATGGCAGGTTGACGACGCCGAAGCGTGGCCCGAGGTTGGTCGCAGCCACGGAGCTGACGCCCATGCCCTGAATGGCCCCCATCTGCAGTTGGTTGAGGACTTCAACCTCCCCGCCCAACATGGAAAAGGGCTTGTAGTCAAGGTAGATTTGACCATTGGTGCGTTTCCAAAGCTCGTCACGGAGGGCAAACCCCGTGTAAACACCTTTGATCACGGGATGCGAGACGTTGGAAACCATGCATTTGTATTTTGCACCGGACGGGTCAAAACTTGGTTTCCAGGCATCCAGCGATGGACCGGCTGCAAAAACAGGGCTGAGCCACAACCCAATGACAACCATCATCACCAATACGATCTGAGCTTTCCTGTTTCGAATCATTAGCCCCTCCTTTAGTTCCCCTGATGGTAAAAAGATACACCCTGACAAGCTACATACCAGCTACTTAACAGCTACTAGATTTTTAAGTCAAGAAAAATTCTTAAATCATATTCACCAAATGAAATTCATTATTTTCTGCAAAGCGCCAGTCCCTATTTTTTTTCGTCCAATTCAATGGCAACACTGATCCTGAGGTGTGACGGAGTTCGGGAAAATGGGTGACAACAGTGATTGTGCAAATTTATTACAGACTCCGTTCCTTTGCCAGAGGGCCATATGGCGCCTGGGCATTGATAGCCCCAAGGGTACCGCACAATTCGCGAGATATGGATGACAACGAAAAATTCGGCAATTGAAGCGTATCAAGTCTCGACGATTCAAAAATGAAGGGACCAACCACGGCCGTATGCAACGTTGTTATAGAAACATGAGGAAAAAGTCAAAAGGTTTCACCAAGGAGAAAAAAAGGCCCTGCAGCGGCAGGGCCTTTGAAAGCAAGGATTGAAGATCGACGATCGCTTATTTGGCTGTTCCGGCGGGATCGGTGGACGCCTTGGCGTCCTTTTGCGAAGAATCGTCTGCCGCAAGAGCATCCGGCTCAATGTCGGGCGGTGCAGATTCAATGGTCTCAGCTTTGGCTGAAGCAGCCTCCACAGTGGGTTCCGCGGTATCGGCAACAGCAGCTTTAGCCGCTGTCGTTTCAGCGTTAACAGCAGGTTTGGTCGCGGTTTTGGCCTTGATTTTTTTTGTCTTGCCCGGTTTCCCGGCATCTGAACTGACCAGTTCGACTAGCGTAAGCGGGGCGGTATCGCCTGGGCGCCGGCCGATTTTGACAATCCGCGTATAGCCGCCATGGATCGCTCCGAAGCGCTTAGGCGCTTCTTCAAAAATCTTATGGACGACATCTTTTTCCCGAACGATGGCCATCGCCAGCCGTCTGGCGTGAAGATCGCCCCGTTTGGCCAGCGTCACGATATGGTCCGCCCACCTGCGCAGTTCTTTGGCCTTGGCATCGGTGGTTTTGATGCGGTCATGCTTGAGCAGCGAAGTCACCATATTCCTGAACATGGCCTGCCTGTGGCTCGTGGTTCGATTGAGTTTTACACCGCTTTTTCTATGTCTCATTGGAACAATTACTCCCCTTCTTCGACGGATTCTTCAGGCGGGACAAAGCTATCAAGCTTCATTCCCAACGAGAGACCCATTTCGGACAACACTTCCTTAATTTCATTAAGAGATTTTCGGCCGAAATTTTTGGTTTTGAGCATCTCGGTTTCGGTTTTCTGGACAAGCTGGTAAATTTTCAAAATCTCAGCATTCTTAAGGCAATTAGCGCTTCTCACAGAGAGTTCGAGTTCTTCAACGCTCCGATACAGGTTGTCGTTGAATGCCGGCTTAACATGCTCATCATCTCCGGTATCCTCCTGCGGCTCGACATCCTCATCAAAATTAATGAAGATGCTCAGCTGCTCCTTCAGAATTTTTGAACCAAACGCAACTGCATCTTCAGGCGATACACTGCCATCGGTCCATACTTCCAAGGTGAGTTTATCATAATCGGTTCGTTGTCCGACGCGCGCATTACCTACTACGTAATTCACCCGTTTGATCGGTGAGAAGACCGCGTCAATGGGAATCGTTCCGATAGGTGCGTCCTCATCCTTGTTCGTCTCGGCAAGAGAGTAGCCTTTTCCTGCTTTGACCACCATGGTCATTTTCAGGCGGCCTTCACCGGTAAGCGTGGCGATATGCTGTTCGGGATTCAAAATTTCGACACGCCCGTCATCACTGGTGATGTCGCTGGCGGTAACAATTTTTTCACCGGAAGCTTCTATTCGAATGGTTCGTGGTGTTGCGTCGTTTATTCTAAGACGAACCTCTTTAAGGTTCAGTATTATTTCCGATACGTCTTCGTTAACACCTGGGATCACACTGAACTCATGCTCTACGGATTCGAACCGGACGGATACGATGGCAGCTCCAAAAAGAGAAGATAGGATCGTTCTTCTCAAAGAATTCCCCAAAGTAATACCGAATCCCCTCTCCAACGGTTCGCATACAAATTTCCCATATGCTTCCGTGCTGCTGACGCGAACTTTGTCAGATTTAATCATCTCACGCCAGTTCATGTACATAAGTTCGTTTTTAGACATTACGTTTTCTCCAAATGGATTAAAATATCAATGCAGTATTGCTTTCTCAACTTAGGATCGCTCTCTATTGTCAATCGACTACACTATTTGGAGTATAGCTCGACAATGAGTTGTTCCTGCATCGGCAGAGTAAGGTCTTCGCGAACTGGGAAGCTTTTGATTTCACCTTTGAATTTTTCTTTCTCGACCGCAATCCACTGCGGAAGTCCTCTTCGAATCACCGCATCCAGAGAATCATTGATGGCTTGAACTTTTCTGCTTTTTTCGACCACTTCTATCGAATCGCCGACATTGACCAAATAGGATGGGATGTTCACACGGGAGCCGTTTACCAAAAAATGGTTATGCCGTACGAAATGACGCCCCTGGGTTCTGGAGTTAGCAAAGCCAAGACGGTACACCACGTTGTCCAGACGGCGTTCGAGAAGGACCAGCAGGTTTGTACCGGTAATGCCCTTTTGCCGGTCGGCTTTTTCAAAAAATAGTCGAAACTGTTTCTCGGAAAGGCCATACGTATTCTTAACCTTCTGTTTTTCTCGGAGCTGGATGCCGTAGTCCGAAGGTTTGCCGCGACGCCGCTGTCCATGTTGGCCCGGAGCATATCCTCGCCGATCGAATGCGCATTTGTCGGAGTAACAGCGATCTCCCTTTAAAAACAGTTTTATATTTTCACGTCGGCATATCCTGCAGACGGATCCTCTATATCGTGCCAAATCGTCCTCCTTTTCAATCGGAACGTAGCGTGGCGCTTTTCGTATGGGTTACATCGATGGTCGGCCCGATTACACCCGTCTTCTTTTGGGGGGCCGACAACCGTTGTGGGGAATAGGGGTGACATCCTTGATCATGACAACGTTAAAACCCGCGGCCTGAAGGGCTCGAAGTGCTGACTCCCTTCCGGCACCCGGTCCTTTAACATATACCTCAACATTTTTCATCCCGTGCTCCATGGCTTTTTTCGCGGCATCTTCAGCGGTCAACTGGGCGGCAAAAGGCGTGCTCTTGCGGGATCCTTTAAAACCGTGGACACCAGAACTGGACCATGCAACTACATTTCCCATGGCATCGGTAATCGAAACAATGGTGTTGTTGAACGTGGACTGAATATGAACAACCCCACTGGAGATGTTCTTTCTTTCCTTTTTTTTGGTCTTGGCTTTTCTCGGCATTTAATTATTCCTGACAGATGATGGATTACTTTTTAGCGGCGCCCTTTTTCTTGATTGCAGACCGTTTTGGGCCTTTTCTTGTCCTGGCGTTGGTGCTGGTCCGCTGGCCACGTACCGGCAGGGATCGTCTATGCCTGAGTCCGCGATAACACCCCAGATCCATAAGCCTTTTGATATTCATGGAAACATCTGTTCGAAGTTCCCCTTCCACTTTGAATTCGTTGTCGATTACCTTACGAATGCTATTGATTTCAGCCTCGGAAAGATCGTCTGTGCTGGTATTCGGATCAATTTTAAGCTTGCCAAGGATCCTGTTGGAAGAGGTTCTTCCGATACCGTAAATGTAGGTCAGACCGATTTCTATCCGTTTTCGTTTAGGTAAGTCTACGCCTGCGATTCTTGCCAAAGCTCAACCTCCTCTAACCTTGCCTCTGTTTATGTCTTTTGTTCTCACAGATAACCCGAACGGTTCCTTTTCGCTTGATGATTTTGCACTTGCTGCAAATCTTCCTAACGGATGCTCTGACCTTCATGATTGACTCCTTCGTACCGCAGGGAAAATCGTTTTTATGAAGCCGACGGTTTTACGTTCCCCCGGGATGCGACGCGTTGCTTGCCTGTTATTTTGAGCGATAGGTGATCCTTCCCCTCGACAGATCATAGGGAGAGAGCTCCACCGTGACCTTATCTCCAGGTAGAATTTTGATAAAATGCATTCTCATCTTGCCGGAGATGTGGGCCAGGACCTGGTGTTTGTTCTCCAATTCGACCTTGAACATCGCGTTCGGCAAAGTCTCTAATACAATGCCTTCAACTTTGATGGCCTCTTCCTTGGGCATTCCAATCTCCTGCGTTGTGTATTGAATACTACAAAAAAAATATTTCGGAATACGGATATCAGAGAGTCGACGATCATCGTCTTCCCCGAATACCGCCCTTCTTTAAAAAGCCCTCGTAATGACGGGTGAGCATATGCGACTCCATTTGTGCAACCGTGTCAATAGCCACACCCACCACGATCAACAGGGCCGTTCCGCCAAAGTAAAAAGGCACGTTAAAACGGCTGATCAAAATGGAAGGCAGCACACATACCGCCGATACATAGATGGCGCCCCCAAGGGTTATCCGGGTCAACACCCGGTCGATATAATCGGCCGTCCGTTTTCCCGGCCGAATGCCTGGAATATAACCGCCGTTCTTTTTCATGTTGTCGGCCACATCAACCGGGTTGAACGTCACCGCCGTGTAGAAGTAACAGAAGAAGAAGATAAAACCGACATACAGCAGTTCATAGAACAAGTTGCCCGGCCGCATCGCATCGGCGATGGATTTCATCCAGGGGATGGTGATGAAGCTGGCAATCGTCGCCGGAAACATGATGATCGAAGATGCAAAGATCGGCGGAATGACGCCCGAAGTGTTGATCTTGAGCGGTAGGTGGGTGCTCTGTCCACCATACATGCGTCGGCCGACCACGCGTTTGGCGTACTGCACGGGGATACGCCGCTGTCCCTGCTCCACAAAAATAATGAAACCGACCACGAGGACCATGAGCAACAGAAGAAGAACTACCGTGAAGATGTTCATTTCACCGGTGGACATTAGCCTGAAGGTGTTGATGATCGCGGCAGGTATGCCGGCAACAATCCCCGCAAAAATAATCAACGAAATGCCATTGCCGATTCCGCGTTCGGTAATCTGTTCTCCGAGCCACATGATGAAAGCCGTTCCAGCGGTCAGCGTCAAGACCGTCATCAGTCTGAATCCCCATCCCGGAGCAATCACGATGGCGGCCCCACCCGGTGATGTCATGCTTTCCAGCCCGATGCTGATGCCGAGTCCCTGGATAACACTGAGCACCACGGTACCGTAGCGGGTATACTGGGTGATTTTCTTCCGGCCCTGTTCGCCTTCGCTCTTCAGCCGCTCCAGGTGCGGAATAACCACGGTTAACAGCTGCAGAATAATCGAGGCACTGATGTAGGGCATGATACCCAAGGCGAATACGGAAAGCTGTTCCAATGCACCGCCGGAAAACATGTTAAAAATACCGAAGATGGTGCCTTCCATTTTTGCAAAAAATGAGGCCAGGGCAACGGTGTCGATTCCGGGCGTCGGCACGTGGACACCGATTCTATATACGAAAAGCAGAGCCAGCGTATACAGAATGCGCTTTTTGAGTTCCGGGATCTTGAAGATATTTCCGAATCCGCTGCCAACCATGTTCAAATGACCTCTATCTTTCCGCCAGCGGCCTCGATTTTTTGTCTGGCGCTTTCGCTGATCTTGTTGATCCGAACCGTAACGGGAACCTGAAGGTCCCCTTTCCCGAGCATTTTTATGCCGTCGCGATCGCCTTTCACAAGGCCGCTTTTTATCAAGGCCACCTCGTCGACAACCGTTTGCGCTTCAAACCGGTTCAGATCCTGGACATTGACGATGGCAAAGGCGTGTTTAAAATGGTTTTTAAACCCTCTTTTGGGTAGACGACGATGGATCGGCATCTGGCCGCCCTCATAACCGGGCCGCACACCGCCACCCGAACGCGCGTTCTGTCCTTTGCTTCCCCGGCCGGCGGTTTTTCCGGAACCCGAACCTACCCCGCGTCCAACGCGTTTTCTTGATTTTCGCTGACCCTTTTCAGGTGCCAAATCGTTGAGTCTCATCGATTATTTCTCCTCGGCAACCACAAGGTGGGATACCTTTTCAACCATTCCTCTGACGGAAGGGGTATTTTGCAATTCAACGGTGCGATTAAGCTTGGTAAGACCCATTCCCCGCAAAACCCTGCGGTGTTTTTCGGGCCGTCCGATCATGCTTTTTACCAACGTGATTTTCAGCATTCCACTCATCGTTCGTTTTCCTTATTTCAAATCCTGGACCTTGAGTCCTCGCCTGGCTGCAACCGACTCGATGCTTTCCAGCTGTTTTAGACCATCTACGGTCGCCTTGACGACATTGTGAGGGTTGTTGGTTCCCATGCATTTTGTAAGGATGTTCTGTACGCCCACCGCCTCGAGCACGGCGCGAACGGCACCACCGGCGATGACACCGGTACCTTCTGAAGCAGGTTTTAACATCACACGTCCGGCACCGTATTTACCAACCACCGTGAAAGGGACGGTTCCTTCGGTCAACGGAACCTTGATCATGGCCTTTTTGGCCTTTTCCACCCCTTTTCTTATGGCTTCAGGAACTTCCCCTGCCTTCCCGAGGCCATATCCGACGCTTCCCTCACCATCTCCAACAACGACAATGGCACTGAAGCTGAAGCGGCGACCGCCTTTGACCACTTTGGCGACACGGCTGATATGAACGACTTTGTCGATCAGTTGGTTATCTTCTGTATCTTGCTTGAACAAGGGTCTGCCTCCTTAACTGGTGTGTACTAAAAGTCCAACCCCGCTTCCCGGGCTCCGTCGGATAAGGCTTTGATGCGTCCATGATACAGAAACCCGTTACGATCGAAAACGACCTTGTTAACGCCTTTGTCCTTGGCCCGCTGGGCAAGGAGTTTGCCGGTAAAAATCGCTTTGGCGACTTTGCTGGCGAACTTGGGCTGGTCGGTGACCGCTTTTTCGTTGCTGCAGGCAGTCACGATGGTTCTGCCGGTGGTGTCATCGATGATTTGTCCATAAATGTGCTTGGCACTCCTAAAGACACTGAGTCTGGGTCTTTCCTTTGTGCTGACGATTCTTTTGCTGATTCGTTTTTTACGCTTCAGCCACTTTTCCTTCTTTTCTTTTATTGAACCCATTTTCCATTCCTTTGATGGCCGCTATGCATCGGCGCCGATTCCGTAAAGCAACACTGCGTCAACGGATGTTATTTGGTACCGGTCTTTCCAGCCTTGCGCTGGATGTACTCTTCGGCGTATTTCACACCTTTGCCCTTGTATGGCTCAGGCTTTCTGAGTTTCCTGATCGACGCGGCAGTCTGACCGACCTGCTCCTTGTCAATGCCGTTGAGTTTGATCACGTTATTCTTGTCGACCGTGGCATTGACACCGTCAGGCAGCGGAAAATCAATGGGGTGGGAGTATCCCAGGTTCAAAACGATGGACTTCCCTTTCATCTCCGCCCGGTACCCAATTCCATTGATCTCTAAGGCTCTCTCGAAGCCTTTGCTGACGCCTTGGACCATGTTGGCCACGAGGCTTCGGGTCAGTCCCTGAATAGAACGGGTTTTACGGTCTTCATGGTCAATGGTCACGGAGATCGTGTTTTTGGTAATATCCAGGTCAACCTTCGGATGGATGGTTCGGGTCAAGGTCCCCTTCGCCCCCTTGACCACCAGCTCTCCGTCTTTAAAGTCGACGCTGGTCTTTTCCGGGATGATGATTATTTTCTTGCCTACTCGAGACATTTGACGCACCTCTTGTTTACATCCTGTCAACTACAATGGTTAGTTCCGGATCGGGAGCTAGGTTGCCCTTTTGGTTTGGCGTCTTACCAGAGGGTGCAAAGCACTTCGCCGCCAATGTTTCTCTCTCTCGCCGCTTTATCGGTCATCACCCCCTGGGAGGTGGACATGACCGCTATTCCCATTCCGTTGTAAATGGGTTTCACTGACTTGGCGTTGAGATAGGACCGCCGGCTGGGTTTGCTGATCCGTTCAATGTTAATGATGGTATGTTTCTGAGCTCCCGTGTACTTGAGATAAACGCGCAGAATGCCCTGCTTGCCATCATTGATGAACTTGTAGTTACGGATATAGCCCGATTCTTTAAGAACCTTGGCGATCTCTGTTTTTATGGTTGATCCGGGAATGTCAACACTGTTGTGTTTCGCTTTCCCGGCGTTCCTGATGCGGGTTAACATATCGGCAATCGGATCGCTCATCGCTGTTTCCCTAAGCTAAATGGTTATTCAATTTCAATTGGTGATCACCAACTGGACTTTACTACGCCAGGGAGTCTGCCCTGGGAAGCCAGGTTGCGGAAGCAGATGCGGCAGATGCCAAACTTCCTGATGAATGCCCGAGGCCTTCCGCATATGGGGCACCGATTATACGCCCTTACGCTAAACTTCGGTGTCCGCTTTGCCTTTTCTCTGAGTGATGTCTTCGCCAATGCTTTCTCCTTGTAACCGCCAGGCTTTATTAATTCTTGAAGGGCATCCCCATCAACTTGAGGAGTTCTTTTCCCTCTTCATCGCTGCGCGCCGTCGTCACAATGCTGATATTCAAGCCTTTGATTTTATCGATTTTATCATATTCTATTTCAGGAAATATCAGCTGTTCTTTGACACCGAGCGAATAATTCCCAGCGCCGTCGAAGGCCTTGCCGGAGATGCCTCTAAAATCCCTTACCCGTGGCAGCGCCACATTGATCAGCTTGTTGAGAAAATCGTACATCCGGTTCTTGCGTAGCGTGACCATGCAACCGATGGGCATGCCTTCACGCAGCTTAAAGGCGGCAATTGATTTCTTAGCCCGTGTGACCACCGGCTGCTGCCCGGATATCTGTTTGAGTTCTTCAACGGCCGAATCAATGATTTTGATGTTATGGATCGCTTCTCCCAGCCCCATGTTGATCACGACTTTTTCAATTTTGGGAATTTCCATGGGGTTGGTATAATTAAACGTTTCCTTCAGTTTCGGCACCACTGTCTCATCATAGTATGTTTTAAGCTGTGACATGTTGTTCCTCCGAGAGCCTGCCGCTCAGCCGGCCCTAGGCATCTATAATTTCACTGCATTTTCTGCAGATGCGCACCGTCTTGCCATCGTCCAGGGTTTTGTTCTTCACCCGCACGGGTTCAATGCACTTGTTGCACATCAACATGACATTGGACCAGTGGATCGGTGATTCACTCTCGAGTATCCCGCCTTGGCGGTTCTTGGCACTGGGTTTGGTGTGTCGCTTGACGACATTGATGTTCTCGACGAGGAGGCGATTCTTTTTGCTGACGACCTTAAGGACCTTGCCGACCTTGCCTTTGTCTTTGCCGGCGATGACTTTTACCTTGTCATCCTTCTTGATTTGGATAGCGTCTCTGATCATTTCATTTTCTCCACGGCGCGGAGCCCGGAATTAAAGCACCTCGGGTGCAAGTGATACGATTTTCATAAATCGCTTGGCACGAAGCTCTCGGGCCACAGGCCCGAAAATACGGGTGCCCAGGGGCTCACGCTGGTTGTTGATTAACACGGCGGAGTTGTCGTCAAAACGGATGTATGAACCATCGGGACGCCGTATCTCTTTCTTGGTCCTGACCACGACTGCCTTGAGGACATCGCCCTTTTTAACCTTGGCATTGGGAATGGCTTCCTTGACGGTAACGACGATGATGTCACCGATGCCTGCATACCGCCTTTTGGATCCCCCCAAAACTTTGATACAGTATACCGCACGTGCGCCAGAGTTGTCCGCCACCGTCAGTTTTGTTTCGGCCTGAATCATGTTTTTCGTCCTTTTGTCGCTATACGGCTTTTTCGAGAATATCGGTAACACGCCACCGCTTGAGCTTACTGATGGGTCGAGATTCCGTGATCAGCACCTTATCCCCGAGGTTGCAGCTGTTGTCTTTATCGTGGGCAGCGAATTTGTTGCGCCGTCTGATGTATTTCTTGTAGAGGGGATGTTTAACCAGCCGCTCGACTTGCACGACGGCGGTTTTGTCCATCTTGTCACTAACCACGGTACCGATGAGTTGTCTCTTTATTCCACGATTTTTCATGACCGCATCTTAGTCTTCTTTTTAGGTTTATTATTTTGCGTTCAAAGCGGTTTGCAACCGGGCGATGTCCTTTTTGGTTTCCCCTATTTTTTTGGGGTTTTCCAGCTGCCCGATTTCATGCTGAAACCGAAGATTGAACAGGGCTTCCTTCAGATCGGCGACCTTCTGCTGAATCTCTTCGGAGTTAAGGTCTCTGATTTCGGTCGCTTTCATTATAACTCGCTCCTCTCCACAAACCGGGTTTTGATGGGAAGCTTATGGGCAGCGAGGCGAAGCGCCTCCATGGCCATTTCCCGGGTGACACCGGTCATTTCATAAAGCACACGCCCAGGTCGTATCACGGCCACCCATCCTTCAGGGGCGCCTTTGCCCTTGCCCATGCGGACTTCGGCGGGCTTTTTGGTAAAAGGCTTATCCGGAAATATGCGAATCCAAATTTTCCCGCCTCTTTTTACATGACGGGTCATGGCAATACGTGCGGCTTCGATCTGTTTGGAGGATATTTTCCCGCAATCGGTGGCCTGCAATCCATATTCACCAAAACTCAGATCGCTGCCCCGGTAAGCGGCCCCCTTCATTCTTCCCTTTTGACTTTTACGATATTTGACCTTTTTAGGGCTCAGCATTTCCTATCTCCCACAAGCCTAACCACGAATTTCGGCTTGATCCTTTTTAAGAATTTCGCCATGGAACACAAACACTTTGATTCCGACCAGCCCATAAGTGGTGCGGGCTTCGGTAATGCCGTAGTCAATATCCGCCCGCAGGGTATGCAGCGGTACCCGCCCTTCTCGGTACCATTCGGTCCGGGCCATCTCAGCGCCGCCGAGCCGACCCGAACAGATGATCTTCACGCCCTGAGCGCCAAACCGCATGGCAGAGGTAACCCCACGCTTCATGGCCCGCCTGAAAGCAACGCGCCGTTCGATCTGCATGGCCACATTTTCTGCAACCAACTGGGCATCCACCTCGGGTTTCCTGACTTCCTGGATATCGATCAGAACTTCCTGGCTTACGCGGCCTTCGAGTTCCTTTTTGAGCTTTTCGATCTCCGACCCTTTTTTCCCGATGACAATTCCGGGGCGGGCAGTGAAGATCCGCAGTCGAACCCGCTTGGTGGATCGTTCTATTTCTATTTTTGAAACACCGGCATGATGGAGTTTTTCTTTGATGAACTTACGAATCTGATAGTCCTCAAAGATGTAGGTTGCGTATTTCTTGCTGGCAAACCAACGGGATTCCCAGGTTTTAACGATCCCAAGCCTTAATGAGATAGGGTTGACTTTCTGGCCCAAGCTTTTTCCTCCTTACTGTACCGAACCTTCTGCTAACACGACGGTAATGTGAGCGGTTCTTTTTAGTATGCGCGCCCCTCTTCCCCTGGCCCTCGCCTTAAATCTTTTTTGGGACGGTCCCTGATCAACAAGCAGATTTCTGACAATCAACTCGTCCACGTCGATGCTCGTGTTCTGGTTCGCATTGGCGACTGCAGAACGAACGATTTTTTCGACGATGCCGGCAGATTTCTGAGGCATGAATTTTAGTGCATTGATCGCTGCCTCAGCCGGTTTGCCCTTGATGGCATCGACAAGCATCCTCACCTTCTGAGGAGAAATGCGCGCATAGCGTTGTGTAGCTCTGACCTCCATTTAGGGCCTTCCTTTTCTTATCTTTTAACCTTGGATTTCTTGTCCGCAGCATGCCCGTAATAGGTCCGCGTCGGAGAAAATTCACCCAGCTTATGTCCAACCATATTTTCAGTGACGAACACCGGAAGGAATTTCCTGCCGTTGTGCACGGCAAGGGTGATGCCGACCATTTCAGGCAGGATGGTCGAACGCCGCGACCAGGTCTTGATTACCTGATTGCTCCGGGTGCCTTGGGCTTGGGTCACTTTTTTGAATAGCTTCTGGTCGATAAAAGGACCTTTTTTTAACGAACGTGGCATGATGTCTCCTGCTGATTGTCCATTTCTGACTGAACTTCCCGCCGGTAGATGCAGGTCGGTTCAGAAGAATATTGCTATTTCGTTCGCCGTTTGACGATGTAGCGATCAGTACGTTTATTCTTGCGGGTGCGGTAACCCTTGGTGGGTATGCCCCAGGGCGAACAGGGATGCCGGCCACCCGAAGAACGGCCTTCTCCACCACCCATGGGATGGTCCACCGGGTTCATCGCCACGCCGCGAACTTTAGGCCGGCGGCCTTTCCATCGGTTGCGGCCCGCTTTGCCAAGAGATATGTTTTCATGGGTGACATTACCCAGCTGGCCCACCGTGGCCTTACAGTTCAGCAACACCATCCGCACTTCACCCGATGGCAGTTTCACCAGCGCGTAGCGGTCTTCTTTGGCCATCAACTGCGCAAACGTGCCGGCGCTGCGAACGATCTGGCCGCCCTTGCCGATGCGCAGTTCAATATTGTGAATATGCGTACCCAGTGGAATATTGGCCAGGGGCAGCGCATTGCCCGGCTGGATGTCCGCATCAGGGCCCGACATCACCGTGTCGCCAACGGATAGCTTCAACGGGGCGATGATATACCGTTTTTCACCGTCGACGTAATGCAACAGAGCGATGCGGGCAGACCGGTTGGGATCATATTCGATCGCGGCAACCGTTGCCGGGATGCCCTCTTTGTCCCGCTTGAAATCGATGATTCGATAGTATCGCTTGTGTCCGCCTCCCCGCCGCCTGCTGGTAATGCGGCCGTTTACGTTTCTGCCGCCTGTTTTTTTAAGAATCCTGACCAGGCTTTTTTCGGGTGCGGTCTTGGTGATCTCTTCGAAACCGGCGTAGCTCTGGAACCGGCGTCCGGGGCTGGTCGGTTTAACTTTTTTAGCTACCATCGTTTTACTCCTAGCGTCTATACACCTTCAAAAAAATCAATCCGTTCACCAGGCATCAGGGTCACGATGGCCTTTTTCCAGTCCTTGCGCTTCCCTAGTATCCGTCCGCGCCGCTTGATTTTTCCCTTGACATGGACCGTGCGGGTTTTGGCCACTTTTACGCTGAATATTTTTTCGATGGCCCGGGTAATCTCGACGCGGTTGGCTTGCTTGTCCACTTCGAAAGAGAGTTGATTGTGCTCCTCTTTCTGAATATTGGTCTTTTCGGTGATGACAGGTCTTTTTATTATGTCATAGCGATTCATCAACCCAGTCTCCCCTCTATGCCTTCAATAGCTGGCTGCACGAGAACCAGCTTGGGGTATTTAAGAATGTCATATACATTCATCCCCTGTATCTGCATAATCTTGACGCCAGGCACGTTACGCGAGGAAAGTTCCAATCGCTCATTTTTTTCCCCGGTAATGATGAGCGCCTTTTCAGCATTCAGCCGCTTGATGATTCCGGCAAACACCTTGGTTTTTATCGCTTCAAGATCGATACGGTCCACGACAACCAGTTGTTGGCCCTGCACCTTGGCGGTCAGGGCCATCTTCAGCGCCAGCTTGCGGACTTTCTTGGGCAGCTTTTTGGTGTAATCGCGTGGGTCAGGTCCGAAAACCACGCCACCGCCGCGAAGGATCGGGGACTTGATATCGCCCTTTCGCGCCCGTCCCGTACCTTTTTGCCGGTACAGCTTGCGACGGCTGCCTTTGACGTCGGAGCGATGCTTGACCGATGCCGTCCCAGCCCGTTTGGCGGCCAGTTGTGCGGTGACGACCTGGTGCAAGATGCTCTTCTTTACCGGAACATTGAAAATCAGATCATTCAATTCGGTCTGAGATACGACATCACCGGAGATATTTACTACATCAACCACAGCCATAATGTTCCTCGTCCACTACACCCCTGCAACCGTTTGTTTCATGTGGTTCCCTGAGAATGAAACGTCTCGTTGGAGGTGGCCTGAAGTCCTTTGGGTTATGCGAACAGGACCTTGTTAATCGTTACGATTCCTGAACGGCACCCGGGGATGGGGCCTTTCAGCAGAATGACATTCTCTTCGGGGCGGATATCCACAACTTCCAGATTTCTGACCGTCTGGGTATCAACACCGTAATGTCCGGGCATCCGCTTGCCCTTGGTGACTCTTGATGGCCAGGCGCTGGTACCGATGGAACCAGGCACCCGATGCCGCTTGCAGCCATGGGTTGCCCGTCCGCCGCCGAATCCGTGCCGTTTGATGACACCTGAAAATCCCCGCCCTTTGGTGATTCCAGTAACGTTGACCTTTTCACCGATGGCGAAGATATCGGGCCCGATGGTCTGCCCCAAGCTATAGTCATCAGGGTTTTCCACCCCCACTTCCTTGAGTGTTGAAAAGCAGGCCTGGCCACTTTTTTCGAAGTGCCCCTTTAGCGGCTTGGTGGTCTTGGAGTCTTTTTTAGCGCCGAAGCCCAGTTGAAGGGCCTTGTATCCGTCTGTCGCGTCTTTCTTGATCTGGGTGACCACACACGGCCCCACCTGCAAAACGGTGACAGGGATGTATTTTCCATTGGGCGCAAACAGGGATGTCATGCCCAGTTTTTTTCCTACCAGTCCTTTACACATCTCTCTTATCCCGTGTTAAAGTTTGATCTCCACATCAACGCCAGGAGACAGATCAAGCTTCATGAGCGCATCGACGGTCTGCTGGGTCGGTTCTAGGATGTCAAGCAGCCGCTTGTGGGTCCGCATCTCGAAATGCTCCCGGGATTTCTTGTCCACATGGGGGGAGCGAAGGACGCAGTACTTGTTGATGGTTGTCGGCAGGGGGATAGGTCCCACGACCTTGGCGCCGGTTTTCCGGGCCGTGTCGAATATGTCGTTGGCCGACTGGTCAAGAAGCTTATGATCGTAGGCCTTGAGCCGGATCCTGATCTTGGAGTTCATTATCATCGTTATAGGCTCTCTCTTTATTCAATTATCTCGCTGACGACACCGGCACCCACCGTACGGCCGCCTTCACGAATGGCGAACCGCAGCTCCTTCTCCATGGCGATCGGCGTGATCAGTTCGGCAGTGATCGCCACGTTGTCACCCGGCATCACCATCTCAACCCCTTCCGGCAGATTCAATATCCCGGTCACGTCCGTCGTTCGAAAATAAAACTGCGGACGATATCCGTTGAAAAACGGCGTATGCCGACCGCCCTCTTCCTTGCTCAGAATGTACGCCTCGGCTTTGAACTTCGTGTGCGGGGTTATCGAACCCGGCGCCGAAACCACCTGCCCGCGCTCCACTTCGTCGCGCTTGGTGCCACGCAGCAAAACGCCAATGTTGTCACCCGCCTGACCTTCGTCAAGCAGCTTGCGGAACATCTCCACGCCCGTGCACACCGTCTTCTGGGTGTCGCGGATACCCACAATCTCCACCGTGTCGCCCACATGCACGATGCCGCGCTCCACGCGGCCCGTCACCACGGTCCCGCGCCCGGAAATGCTGAATACGTCCTCGATAGGCATCAAAAACGGTTTGTCCACATCGCGCTCCGGCTCCGGAATATAACTGTCGATGGCATCCAGAAGCTCAAAGATGCACTTGGCGTCGGCAGAGTCTGCATCCTCGCACTCCAGCGCCTTGAGGGCGCTGCCCCGGATAATCGGCGTGTCGTCCCCGGGAAACTCGTATTTGTCCAAAAGCTCGCGCAGCTCAAGCTCCACCAGCTCGATCAGCTCTTCGTCGTCCACCATGTCGCACTTGTTCAAAAACACCAAAATCCGCGGAACACCCACCTGGCGGGCCAACAAAATGTGCTCGCGCGTCTGGGGCATCGGGCCGTCATCGGCCCCCACCACCAAAATCGCACCGTCCATCTGGGCGGCCCCCGTGATCATGTTCTTGATGTAGTCCGCATGGCCCGGGCAATCCACATGCGCATAATGGCGACTGGCCGTCTGATACTCAACGTGGGCCGTGGCGATCGTTATGCCACGCTCTTTTTCTTCCGGCGCCTTGTCGATCTGATCAAAGGGAATATAATCGGCCAGCCCTTTCATCCCACTCAACTTCGTGATCGCGGCCGTCAAGGTCGTCTTGCCATGGTCAATATGCCCGATGGTCCCTACGTTTACGTGCGGCTTCGTCCTCTCAAATTTTTGCTTCGCCATCTCCCGGTCCTCCTGTTAGCGGGGACTGTCACCCCAACAAGGCAAAAGGCTTTGATCGTCAGGCAATTGGCAGACCTGATCGGCGCTCAAAACCTAATGCAGATAATATATATATGGAAGTGGATCGTTACCAGCGGTAGTGGGCAAACGCCTTGTTGGCATCAGCCATCTTGTGCGTATCCTCTCGCTTTTTCACGGAAGCGCCGCGCCCATTGGCGGCGTCCATCAGCTCTCCTGCCAGCTTCGCGCCAAACCCTTTTTCACCACGTCCCCGCGCATAACTGATGACCCAGCGAATACCCAATGCCGTTCGCCTGGACGGACGGACCTCGGTTGGAACCTGGTACGTGGAACCGCCGACACGCCGGGACTTCACTTCAATGAAGGGCTTCACATTCTCCAAAGCCTTTTCAAAAATCTTCAGCGGATTCTCATTGGTTTTTTCACTGATAATGTCAAAGGCCCCATACAGCAGTGATTCGGCGATACTTTTTTTGCCGTCGCGCATAATGGAGGCGATGAATTTGGACGCCAACTTGCTGTTGTATTTGGCATCCGGAATGATCATCCGCTCAGGTACTTCTCTTCTTCTCGGCATAACTCACACCATTTCGGTTAATAATCGACTATCTGTCAGCTTTTTTACAGTGAGGCTATTTCGGCCTCTTGGCGCCGTACTTGGAACGCCCCTGCCGACGTCCATCCACACCCAAGGTATCCAAGGTTCCACGAACGATATGATACCGCACGCCGGGCAAGTCCTTGACACGCCCGCCACGGACCAATACCACGGAGTGCTCCTGCAGGTTGTGCCCGACGCCCGGAATGTAGGCCGTCACTTCCGCACCAGTGGTCAGACGAACCCTGGCGACTTTGCGCAAGGCGGAGTTGGGCTTTTTGGGTGTTGAGGTATAAACACGGGTGCACACCCCACGTTTCTGAGGTCCCGATTTAAGCGCCGGTGTATTGGTCTTTTTTTCAACCCGTTTCCGACCCTTACGCACTAGCTGGTTGATTGTTGGCATGTCTATCCCTTTAATTGACTATTGACATCAATTTTCTTTGCGCACAGAAACTGGCTATGTATAGTTTGAGCCTGAGTTTGTCAAGATAATTTTTAGTTTTCCCCTTCTGCAACCCATTACTCCGCGCCACTCGCAACCACGGTGAGATCTCGATATTGGGCGATGCCCGTTCCGGCGGGAATGATCCGGCCCATGATCACGTTTTCCTTGAGACCGCGCAGCAAATCTACGGCACCGGCAATACTGGCATCGGTCAACACCTTGGTGGTCTCCTGGAAGGATGCCGCCGAAATGAAGCTGTCCGTGCTCAACGACGCTTTGGTGATGCCGAGAATCAGGGGTTCGGCAATGGCCGGTTTGCCACCTTTGGCAATGATTGCCTCGTTGGCCTCTTCGAAGGTGATTTTGTCCACCTGCTCTTCCAGGATGAAATCGGTGTCTCCGATATCCACCACCTTTACCCTGCGCATCATCTGGCGAACGATCACTTCGATGTGCTTGTCGTTGATGCGCACACCCTGGAGCCGGTAAACCTCCTGGACTTCATCCACCAGGTATTTGGCCAGGGCAACCTCGCCCTTGATCTTGAGTATATCCTGAGGATTGGCGGCACCGCCGATGAGCGGCTCACCAGCTCGGATGTAATCGCCTTCGTAGACATTGATGTGCTTACCACGTGGAATCAGATACTCTTTCTTTTCCCCCACATCCACCGGGGTGATCGTAACCCGCTGCTTGCCTTTTTTAGTGGCCTTGGAAATGGAAACATAACCGTCGATTTCACTCAAAACGGCCACTTCTTTGGGCTTTCTCACCTCAAACAGCTCGGCAACCCGGGGAAGACCACCGGTGATGTCCTTGGTTTTTGTGGTTGCGCGGGGCAGTTTGGCAATAATGTCACCGGCTTTTACCGGGTCGCCCTCTTCTACCATGACAATGGCATCCACCGGCAGCATGTATCGCGCCATCCCCGACCCTTTGGGGAGCTTGGCCGTTTTGCCGTCTTCGCCCTTGATGGAGATGCGGGGACGCTCTTCGGCGGTTTTGGATTCGATGACCGTCCGGCTGGACTTGCCGGTGACCGGATCCACTTTTTCCTGGATGGTTTTTCCCGGTACCAGGTCGCCAAATTTAACGGAGCCTTTAACCTCCGTGATAATCGGGGTGGTAAAGGGATCCCAGACCGCTAAAAGGTCGCCCGGGTTCACGGCCTGACCTTCCTGAACCACGATATGGGCACCGTAAATAAGCGGGCATCGTTCGCGTTCACGCCCGGTTTCACCGACGATGGCGAATTCACCGCCCCGGCGGTTCATGACCACCAGTTCATTGTCCGCATTTTTGACCACATTGAGGTCGACAAATTTTATTTTACCGGCGGTTCGGGCCCGAATGTCCGCCTGCTCAACCCGGCGACTGGCCGTACCACCGATGTGGAATGTCCGCATGGTGAGCTGAGTGCCCGGTTCACCGATGGACTGGGCGGCAAGGATGCCCACCGCCTGTCCCATCTCAACCGTTCTCCCATGGGCCAGGTCCCGGCCATAGCATTTGGCGCACACGCCGTGTTTGGTGCTGCAGGTCAAGACAGAGCGGATCAGGACCGTGGTGACACCGGCGTTATCCGTTTTCTGGGCGTCGTTTTCATTGATTTCCTTGCCCGCCTTGACAATGACCTCGTCGGTAAAAGGGTCCAACACATCTTTTACGGTGGTCCGTCCCAGGATACGTTCACTAAGACGCTGAATCACCTCACCGCCTTCGAGCAGCGGTTCCACCTCCACCCCAAGCAGGGTGCCGCAGTCGTGTTCCACCACTGCACAATCCTGGGCCACGTCTGCCAGACGGCGGGTCAGGTATCCCGAGTTGGCTGTTTTCAACGCCGTATCCGCTAGCCCTTTGCGGGCACCGTGGGTGGAAATGAAGTACTGGAGCACCGATAGGCCCTCCCGAAAGTTGGCCTGAATGGGCGTTTCGATGATTTCGCCGGAGGGTTTCGCCATCAGCCCGCGCATGCCGGCCAGCTGACGCATCTGGTCTTTGCTGCCCCGGGCACCGGAGTCGGCCATCATGTAAATGGGGTTGAAGCTCTCCGTCACCAGCGGCTGTCCGGATTGATCCAGTCTGGGCTTTCCTTCGCTGTCATAAAGGGGTTCCACCTTCATGGCGTCCATCATCTCGTTGGCCACATCGTCGGTGGCCTTGGCCCAGATATCAACCACCTTGTTATACTTTTCACCTTGGGTGATCAGGCCTTCGGTGTATTGACGGCCAATCTCGATGACCTGCTTATCCGCCCGGTTTAGGATCGCCCCTTTTTTTTCAGGGATAATCATGGCGTCGATGGAAATGGAAAGCCCGCCCTTGGTGGAATACTTGTAGCCGACATCCTTCAGCCGGTCGGCCAGGATAACCGTGGCCTTGGAGCCCAGATTCCGGTAGACGTAATCGACCAGTCCGCGAAGGGCGCCCTTGTCCATTACCTTGTTGATAATATCAAAGGGAATTTCCGGACGTCGCTCCATCAACTGGAAAAGATGGCGCCCGGAATCGGTGGCGATTACGGCAGAGATGTCGTTCTCAGAGAGACGGAACAGGTCATCCGCGGTATCGGGATCGGCGGCGAAAAACCGCACGAACTCTTCTTTTTTCAACAGCCCGAGTTCACCATTGTTCTCTTTATCCGGGCTTTCCGAATAGGTGGCTACAAGTTCCTGGAAAATCATTGCCTGCCAGCGCCTGCTTGGTGATCTTGGCCATCGTTTTCTCATCTTTGACCATGATGTGCCGCAGTCTGACCACATCCGCTTTGGGCATGATCTCCCAAAGGAGAATCCGCCCCACGGTGGTTTCCACCCGCTTACCATCGATTCGAACCGTGATGTTGGCATGCAGGTCGACAGCCCGGCCGTCATAGGCGGCCCGCACTTCTTCGGGGTTGGAAAATAGCTTGCCCTCCCCTTTGCAGCCCTCTTTCCCCCTGGTCATGTAGTACAGGCCCAGGACGATGTCCTGGCTAGGAACGATAATGGGGCTGCCGTTGGCCGGGGAAAGGATATTGTTGCTGGAAAGCATCAGCACCCGGGCTTCGATCTGGGATTCCACGGATAGAGGCACATGCACGGCCATCTGGTCACCGTCGAAGTCAGCGTTGAATGCCGTACAAACCAGCGGGTGAAGCTGAATGGCCTTACCTTCGATCAAGGTCGGCTCGAAGGCCTGGATGCCCAGGCGATGCAGGGTCGGCGCACGGTTGAGCATCACCGGGTATTCCTTGACGACTTCATCCAGGGTGTCCCATACCTCCGGAACCTCCCGCTCAACCATCTTCTTGGCGCTTTTCACGGTGGAAACCAGGCCCTTTTGCTCCAGCCGGTAGTAGACAAACGGCTTGAAGAGTTCCAACGCCATCTTTTTCGGCAGTCCGCACTGATGAAGCCGCAGGTTCGGCCCTACGGTAATAACCGTACGACCGGAGTAGTCCACCCGTTTTCCCAGAAGATTCTGGCGGAACCGGCCCTGCTTGCCTTTCAGGGTGTCGCTTAGGGAT
Source organism: uncultured delta proteobacterium (assembly GCA_963704985.1). Lineage (GTDB taxonomy): Bacteria > Desulfobacterota > Desulfobacteria > Desulfobacterales > Desulfosarcinaceae > Desulfosarcina. The sequence goes on from CAVPIL010000002.1 coordinate 441,789, forward strand.
TTGAGGGGCCGTTTATTGGTTCCCGTGATCACCCGGCCGTGACGGCCGTTGTCAAAAAGCACATCCACCGACTCCTGGAGCATCCGCTTTTCATTGCGCACAATAATCTCTGGCGCTTTCAGATCCATGAGCCGTTTAAGCCGGTTATTTCTGTTAATGACCCGGCGATAGAGATCGTTCAGGTCGGAGGTGGCGAACCGTCCGCCTTCAAGTGGGACCAGGGGTCTAAGGTCGGGAGGCAGCACAGGGATGACGTCCATGATCATCCAGACGGGTTCCAAACCCGAACGCATGAACGCATCCACAATTTTCAGTCGTTTGGAGAGTTTCTGTCTTTTGGCCACGGAATTGGTGGCCCGGATATCTTTTCTCAGTTCCAGGTAGAGCTCGTCGAGCTCGATGTTTTCCAGCAGGGCCTTGACGGCCTCCGCGCCGATTCCCGCTTCAAATTTTCCCGCGCCATAGAGCTCGAGGGCTTCCTGGTACTTGTCGTCGGACAGCAGTTGACCGCGCGTCAGAACCGTCTCTTTGGGATCGATAACGATATACGAATCGAAATAGAGCACCTTCTCCATGTTCTTGAGTGTGATATCCAGAAGGTTGCCGATCTTGCTGGGCAGGCTTTTGAGAAACCAGATGTGGGAGACCGGAGTGGCCAGCTCAATGTGGCCCATACGTTCCCGGCGCACCTTGGATTGGATCACCTCGACACCGCACTTTTCGCAGATCACGCCGCGGTGCTTCATCCGTTTGTATTTGCCGCAGTTACATTCGTAATCCTTGGTCGGCCCGAAAATCTTGGCACAGAACAGTCCGTCACGCTCCGGCTTGAAGGTGCGGTAGTTGATGGTTTCCGGTTTTTTGATTTCACCATGAGACCATTGCCGGATCTGGTCCGAAGAGGCCAGAGAAACCTTGACGCCGGTATAACGCCTGGGATCGGTCGGTTTTGAGAAAAAATCATACAATGTTTCCATAACTATTTCCTTATAAAGGCGTTAAGGATAATCAAAGAAGTGGGTGCACCTGATCGGTCGGAATATAGCGACTAATCCTCCAGCAGGGCCACATCCAGACCCAGGCTCTGAAGCTCTTTGGTGAGCACCTTGAACGATTCGGGGATACCCGGTTCCAGGACGTTCTGCCCCTTGACAATTTTTTCGTACATCCGGGTACGGCCCGCCATATCGTCTGACTTGACCGTCAAGAATTCCTGCAGCGCATGGGCGGCACCGTATGCCTCCATAGCCCAGACTTCCATCTCGCCCAGACGCTGACCGCCGAACTGGGCTTTTCCGCCAAGGGGTTGCTGGGTCACCAGGGAGTAAGGCCCGATGGATCTGGCATGAATCTTATCATCGACCAGATGGTGGAGTTTGAGCATATACATGGTGCCGACGGTGATCTTCTCTTTGAAGGATTCTCCAGTATGGCCGTCATAGAGCGTCGTCTGTCCGGTGGGACTCAGATCGGCTTCGACCAGCAGTTTCTTGATTTCATCCTCTTTGGCGCCGTCGAATACCGGCGTCGCCATATGAACACCGTTGCGGTAGTAAGCGGTTAGTCCTTTTACATCCTTGTCGCTCATCTTTTTCAGGTTGCCAACCGCATCGTTAAAGATATTGCCCAGCTTTTTGCGAAGTTCCTGGACCTTGTTTTCTTCATACAGGGTATTGAGCTGATCACCAAGCCCCTTGGCCGCCAGGCCCAGGTGAATTTCCAGAATTTGGCCCACGTTCATTCGCGACGGGACGCCGAGCGGATTGAGGACCATGTCAACGGGTCTGCCGTCGGCAAAATAGGGCATGTCTTCGATGGGAAGGATTCTGGAGACAACCCCTTTATTGCCATGGCGCCCGGCCATTTTATCACCGACGGAAAGTTTGCGCTTCATGGCCACGTAGATCTTGACCATTTTGATGACACCCGGCGGCAATTCGTCGCCCTTTTCGTACCGCCCGAGGCGGCCGTCAAACTCTTCCTGGCAACGGGCCACTTGAGCGCGGTAAACATCCAACACCTGATAAACTTTCTCGGTGAGTACGGGATCATCGAAAAGCAGGCCCTCCAGGTCGGCAACGGGAATATGCGCCAGGCTTCCCACACTGACGGGAGCATTTTTCGCCAAATAAACTTTCTTCCCTTTTTTTAGCGGCGCCGAACATTTTTGACCATCCAGCAACGATTCCAACTGAGACCGGACGCTTTCTCCGATGATTTTGATTTCGTCGTTTTTGTTCTTCTCCATGGCTGCCTTTTCGGCAGCTTCGATGGAATTGGTGCGCTCATCTTTCTCGACACCGCGACGGGAGAAGATCTTTGCATCGATGACGATGCCTTCGACACCCGGTGGCACCCGCAGTGAGGTATCTTTGACGTCGCCGGCCTTTTCACCAAATATGGCGCGCAGCAACTTCTCCTCGGGCGACAGCTGAGTTTCGCCTTTGGGCGTAATTTTGCCCACAAGGATATCCCCTTGTTTTACCTCGGCGCCCAGCCTTATGATCCCGCTGTCATCAAGATTTCTCAACGCCTCCTCGCCCACATTGGGGATGTCGCGGGTCACTTCCTCCTTGCCCAGTTTCGTGTCCCGGGCCACCACCTCGAACTCTTCAATGTGCACCGAAGTATAAACGCCGTCTCTCACCAACCGCTCGCTGACGAGGATGGAGTCTTCGAAGTTGTATCCACCCCAGGGCATGAAGGCCACAGTGACGTTTTTTCCCAGTGCGAGCTCGCCCTGCTCGGTGGCAGGACCGTCGGCAATAATTTCTCCGGCATTGACGAACTGCCCCTTGGTTACGATGGGGCGCTGGTTGAAGCAGGTGTTCTGGTTGGAGCGCACAAATTTGAGGAGGTTGTAGATGGTCACCTGCTTGTCGGCACCGGCCTCGGATGAGTCGTGCTTTAAAACGATCCGCGATGCATCCACATCGACCACCTCACCGTCCCGGCCGGCCACGACCGTGACACCGGAGTCCTTGGCCACCACCCCTTCTATCCCGGTCCCCACCAGTGGTGCCTCCGCCTTGATCAGAGGAACCGCCTGGCGCTGCATGTTCGAACCCATCAAGGCTCGGTTGGCATCGTCATTTTCCAGGAAAGGAATTAATGAGGCCGAAACGCTAACCAGCTGGTTGGGTGAGATGTCCATCAGCTCGATCTTCTCCCGTTCAACCATCATGAATTCACCGGCGACCCGGGAGGTCACCGTCGGATTGATGTACTGGGACGCATCATTGATGGGTGCGTTGGCCTGAGCAATGGGGTGGGCCTTCTCTTCGAAAGCGCTTAGAAATTTTACATTCTTGGATACCGTCGCGTTCTCAACTACCCGATAAGGCGTTTCAATAAAACCGAAATCGTTGACCTTGGCGTAGGTGCTTAAAGAGACGATGAGGCCGATATTGGGTCCTTCAGGCGTCTCGATGGGGCAGATGCGCCCGTAGTGCGACGGATGAACGTCACGGACTTCGAAGCCGGCCCGCTCTCGCGTCAGGCCCCCCGGTCCCAAAGCACTGAGCCGCCGCTTGTGGGTGGTCTCGGACAAGGGGTTGGTTTTGTCCATGAACTGGCTGAGCTGGCTGGTACCGAAAAACTCTTTGACGACCGCCGAAACCGGTTTGGGGTTCACCAGGTCATGGGGCATCAGGGCGTCGACCTCCTGCAGACTCATCCGTTCTTTGATGGCCCGTTCCATACGGACCAGCCCGATGCGGTATTGATTTTCAAGCAGTTCGCCGACGGCCCGCACCCGTCTGTTTCCCAGATGGTCAATATCATCCACCACACCCTGGGTGTCGCGAAGCTCTACCAGGGTTTTGGCGGTCAGCAGGATATCCTCTTTGCGAAGTGTCCTGACGTTGACCGGCGTACCGATTCCCAAACGCAGGTTGATTTTGAGCCGACCCACGCCGGATAAGTCATAGTAGGAAGACTTGAAGAAAAGATGATCGAGAAAATCCTGGGCTACTTCCGGCGTTGCCGGGTTGCCTGGCCGAAGCAGCCGGTATATTTCGATCAGCGCCTCTTCCTTGGTATTCACCTTGTCCAGCAACAGGGTTTTTCTGATAGAGTCACTGCTGGATGCGCCGTCGATAAACAGCAGTTCGAATTCGCTGATGTGAGCATCTTCGAGCTGCTTTAACAGGGTTTCGTCAACCACGTCATTGGCGTGTGCCATCACCTCCCCGGTTTCCGGGTTGGTAATTGAAAACGCAATGGCCTTGTCAAGCAGGTCTTCCCGTTCAATGGGAACTCGTGTAAAACTGCTGGTGGCCATCTGCTTGAGCGCACGCTGAGTAAACATGCGCCCTTTTTTGACGAGGACCTCCCCGGTTTCCGGATCTACAACATCTCTGCTTGCCCGCGTACCCTTTAAGATTTCAGGAGCGAACCCCCGGTAGTATTCATTGTCTTCAAAGATAATCTTTTCGGTGTTGTAAAAGTAGCTCAACAGATCCTCGGTGGAGTAACCGAAGGCCTTGAATAAGACAGTCACCGGAAATTTCCGCCGGCGGTCAATACGAATGTAAACGATATCCTTGGGATCTATTTCCAGATCGATCCAGGATCCCCGAACCGGAATAACTCGGGAGCTGTAGATAATTTTCCCGCTGGAATGGCTTTTTCCTTTGTCATGGTCAAAGAAAACGCCTGATGAGCGATGCAGCTGACTCACGACAACACGCTCCGTACCGTTGATGATAAACGTCCCTTTTTCAGTCATCAACGGGATGGTGCCGAAGTAAATCTCCTGCTCTTTGATATCTCGGATGTTGGATATGCCGGTATCTTTGTCGGTATCATATACCACGAGCCGAACCGTTATCCGAACGGGCAATTCATAGGTCATGCCACGGTGGACGCACTCTTCTTCACTATGCTTGATTTCAGCAAATCGATAAGACACAAACTCCAGAGAAGCACTGCCCGTGAAATCCTTGATCGGATACACGGACTTGAAAACCGCCTGCAAACCGATGTCTTCCCGTTTTTCGGGAGGCACATTCATTTGAAGAAATCGCTGGTACGAATGCCGCTGCATACCGATCAGGTCAGGGATTTCTACAATTTTCTTTATTTTGCCAAAGCTTTTTCTAATTCTCTTGTTCGCCGTTGGTCTTTTCGACATGGCAACTCCGATAGATGTTTTAGGAATATGAAAATGGGATCAAAGGATTATCCACCTTTGTACCCCATTTTCACATTCAATGCTTTTTGTAATTAAAAAAAAAGGTTATGCGTGCTTATGCCGGTTGGCGCCAGGCTCGGATTACTTAAGCTCGACCTGGGCGCCCGCTTCTTCAAGCTGCGCTTTAATTTTTTCAGCCTCTTCCTTGGGCACGCCTTCCTTAACCGGTTTGGGTGCTTCGTCAACCAATGCTTTGGCTTCTTTAAGTCCCAGGCCGGTAATGGCGCGGACCTCTTTGATCACGGCAATTTTCTTGTCCCCGGCAGCGATCAGGACGACATCGAATTCATTCTTTTCTTCAGCTGCATCTGCACCCGAACCATCGCCCGCCGGGCCTGCTGCCATCATGGCGACCGGCGCAGCGGCGGAGACGCCGAATTTCTCTTCCATCTCCTTAACCATCTCGGAGAGCTCCAAAACGGACATATTAGCTATAAAATCGATAACATCTGCTTTTGTAATATCAGCCATTGGTAATTTTTCCTCCAGATTTGATAATTTTGCAGTCTTTCAATTCGGTTGATTAATGGGTCAATCAGGCTTGCGCTTCCCTCTGATCCTTGATCGCTTGAAGCACGTTTAATAGCCGTCTTGGCACGTCGTTCAAGGCCCTTACGAGTGAGGTCGGCACGGCGTTCATGGTGGAGAGCACCTGAGCCAGCAGGACTTCCCGGGACGGCAGCGACGAAAGCGCCTTGATACCGTCGGAGTCAACGACCTTACCGTTGAGCACCCCTACTTTGATTTCGAAGTTTTTGTTTTCCTTTACGAAATCGGTGAGCACCTTTGCCGGTGCGACGGGGTCGCCGTGGCTTAAAGCGATGGCGCTGGGTCCCTTGAACCGATCTTTGATCAGGTTGACGTCATTGCCTTCAGAAGCGCGCACAAGCAGCGAGTTTTTGGCCACCTGATATTCGACATTGACTTCTCTGAGCTTTCTCCTCAACGCGTTCATCGATAAGACGTCAAGCCCTTTATAGTCCGTCAAAATAACGAGGGTAGACTTCTTGAAGCGTTCCTGAAGGTCGTCGGCGATCCTCTTCTTTTCTTTAATATCCAATGTTTGATTACACCCCCTTCCTTAATCTGCAAAAACCGGAGGACACATGATGGCGTTGATTTCTGCGAGGTCCTTCTAAAACATCCAGGTGGTAACAGTGACGTTATAGGAAGGGCTCATGAAACAATCCAATTCCGTCTCGGCAGGCCGGCATGAACCGATTATACACGCAGCCCCTTTTACAAACGGGCCTTTGTGAACCTACAGTCTTTGACAGTGTGATTAGACAGGCTGTTTCAGGCCTGCAGTTAAAAAAATGACCCTACCGCCAATGATCAAATGGAGGCCAATGGCACTCCTATTTGACCAAATCCTTGACCACGGCGGTATCGATTTTGATTCCGGGTCCCATTGTTGTGGATACAGCAATCCCTTTCAGGTAGGTTCCTTTGCTGGAAGATGGCTTCAGCTTGATTATGGTCTCCAGAAACGCGGTGATATTCTCTGCTATCTTTTGAGCGCCAAAAGATACTTTTCCCATCGGAGCATGAACGATACCGGCCTTTTCGACACGGAATTCTATCTTGCCGGCCTTGAGTTCCTGGATCGTTCTGGCCACATCAAAAGTCACCGTTCCGGTCTTCGCGTTAGGCATTAGGCCCCTGGGGCCAAGAAGACGGCCGATCTTGCCGACAGTTCCCATCATGTCCGGTGTGGCAATGGCTTTGTCAAATCCAAACCAGCCCTCTTTGATTTTTTCAACCAGATCCTCGTTGCCGACAAATTCGGCACCAGCTTCTTTGGCTTCCATCTCTTTTTCGCCTTTGGCGAATACAAGCACCTTGACTTCTTTTCCAAGGCCATTGGGCAGGACGACGGTACCACGAACCATCTGGTCGGCATGTCTGGGGTCAACCCCGAGGCGCACAGCCACATCGACGGTTTCATCAAATTTTGCGTAAGCGGAGGAGATGGCAGCATCAATCGCTTCAGCGAAATCGTAACGCTTGGTTGACTCGATCTTGCTTGATGATTCCCTGTATTTTTTACCATGCTTCGGCATTTTAATTTCTACTCCTTGATAATTAATCGCTCGGTGCTTTCGTCTTGCTGCGGTCTGGTTGCTGCTGGATCTCCGATCAGCCGTTTCCCGGGCAGCTAATTGACTTCAATCCCCATGCTTCTGGCCGTACCGCTGATGATTTTGCAGGCGGCGGCCAGATCGTTGGCGTTAAGATCTTCCATTTTTAGTTTGGCGATCTCCTCGACCTGTGCCATGGTTACCTTGCCTACCCGGTCACGCTTGGGATCACCGGCACCCTTGGCTATTTTGGCGGCCTTTTTCAGCAATACGGCCGCCGGCGGCGTTTTGGTAATAAAGGTGAATGAGCGGTCCTGAAAAACGGTAATGACCACTGGGATGATCATTCCTGCATCGTTAGCGGTTCGCGCATTGAACGTTTTGCAGAAATCCATTATATTTACGCCGTGTTGCCCAAGGGCCGGACCAATGGGAGGAGAAGGATTTGCCTTGCCTGCTTCAACCTGAAGCTTGATCTGAGCCATTACCTTTTTAGCCATTTTTCGATCGATTCCCTTATAATGCTGTTAATAATAGTAAATGGTGCGGTGCAACCGCCAACGCGGCGGCTATAATTTCATGACCTGTACGAAGTCCAGTTCCACCGGCGTCGACCGGCCGAAGATACTCACCAGCACCTTGATCTTGCCCTTTTCGGGATTGACCTCTTCTACAGTCCCGTTGAAATTGGTAAACGGTCCGTCAATCACGCGAATTTCATCACCGGTGTCGAAGAAGTACTTGGGTTGCGGTTGGTTTTTACCCGCCTCCATCCGGTTGAGTATGGTATTGGCCTCTTCCTCTGAAATCGGCGTCGGTTTTTCCCTGCCGCCCAGAAAACCGGTAACCTTGGGCGTATTGTTCACGATGTGCCACGTCTCATCATCGAGTTCCATCCTGACGAGCAGATAGCCGGGATAGAACTTTCTCGATGAGGTCCTGCGCTTACCCTTCACCAGCTCAACCACTTCCTCGGTCGGAACGAGGACCTTGTCGAATTTGTCAGGATTGGGCGACGAGGCTATCTTTTCATCGAGGGAGGCTTTCACCTTGTTCTCGAATCCAGAGTAGACATGAACAATATACCATTTTTTTGCCACTATAAACGCTCCTGTGCTATTGCAAGACGGCACGGATCAGGCCGGACAGGCCCGCGTCGACAAGACCGAGGAACACGGCAATGATCGTCACGATCACCAGTACCACCGCTGTGGCCCCCAGCGTCTGTTTCCGGGATGGCCAGGTGACCTTTTTGAGCTCCACCTTCACTTCCCGAAGGAATTGGACTCCCTTGTCGAAAAAGTTTTTTTCCTTGACAACCATGGACTTGCTAACCGGGGTATAGGTCTTTTTTACCACCGCTGGGGTATCTCCCTGCACAGCGGAGGCATCCAGTTCCCGGCCGACGTCATCCGTAGATTGCGTTTTCTTAACCTTCTTAATTGGATCTTTTTTTCGAAGTAACCGTCCCATCATACCCCGTTATGATCAAAGGCGCATAGCCGGAGGCCATTTTAGCCTTCAACGATCGGCGCCGTTGTTGGAAACACTTTTAAGTGTGGCAGGCCAGGAGGGATTCGAACCCCCAACACCCGGATTTGGAGTCCGATGCTCTACCAATTAGAGCTACTGGCCTGCAGCAAATCCTCAACGTCTGATTATGGGCTTACTTTGTTTCTTTGTGTGGTGTATGCTTTTTACAGAAACGGCAATACTTGTTGAACTCCAATTTATCAGGAGTTGTACGCTTGTTCTTGGTTGTTGTATAGTTTCTGCGCTTACACTCCGTACAGGCCAGTGTTATAATGATTCTCACTTGAAGGCACTCCTTGAAATACTATTCAATTATCTCGCTGACGACACCGGCACCCACCGTACGGCCGCCTTCACGAATGGCGAACCGCAGCTCCTTCTCCATGGCGATCGGCGTGATCAGTTCGGCAGTGATCGCCACGTTGTCACCCGGCATCACCATCTCAACCCCTTCCGGCAGATTCAATATCCCGGTCACGTCCGTCGTTCGAAAATAAAACTGCGGACGATATCCGTTGAAAAACGGCGTATGCCGACCGCCCTCTTCCTTGCTCAGAATGTACGCCTCGGCTTTGAACTTCGTGTGCGGGGTTATCGAACCCGGCGCCGAAACCACCTGCCCGCGCTCCACTTCGTCGCGCTTGGTGCCACGCAGCAAAACGCCAATGTTGTCACCCGCCTGACCTTCGTCAAGCAGCTTGCGGAACATCTCCACGCCCGTGCACACCGTCTTCTGGGTGTCGCGGATACCCACAATCTCCACCGTGTCGCCCACATGCACGATGCCGCGCTCCACGCGGCCCGTCACCACGGTCCCGCGCCCGGAAATGCTGAATACGTCCTCGATAGGCATCAAAAACGGTTTGTCCACATCGCGCTCCGGCTCCGGAATATAACTGTCGATGGCATCCAGAAGCTCAAAGATGCACTTGGCGTCGGCAGAGTCTGCATCCTCGCACTCCAGCGCCTTGAGGGCGCTGCCCCGGATAATCGGCGTGTCGTCCCCGGGAAACTCGTATTTGTCCAAAAGCTCGCGCAGCTCAAGCTCCACCAGCTCGATCAGCTCTTCGTCGTCCACCATGTCGCACTTGTTCAAAAACACCAAAATCCGCGGAACACCCACCTGGCGGGCCAACAAAATGTGCTCGCGCGTCTGGGGCATCGGGCCGTCATCGGCCCCCACCACCAAAATCGCACCGTCCATCTGGGCGGCCCCCGTGATCATGTTCTTGATGTAGTCCGCATGGCCCGGGCAATCCACATGCGCATAATGGCGACTGGCCGTCTGATATTCAACGTGGGCCGTGGCGATCGTTATGCCACGCTCTTTTTCTTCCGGCGCCTTGTCGATCTGATCAAAGGGAATATAATCGGCCAGCCCTTTCATCCCACTCAACTTCGTGATCGCGGCCGTCAAGGTCGTCTTGCCATGGTCAATATGCCCGATGGTCCCTACGTTTACGTGCGGCTTCGTCCTCTCAAATTTTTGCTTCGCCATTTTAACAACCTCCCGTGAATGGACAATTTCTGGCTATTTCGTTTTTCTTGAATCAAGCGCTAAAAATATGGAGCCCACGATCGGAGTTGAACCGATGAACCTCTTCCTTACCAAGGAAGCGCTCTACCGACTGAGCTACGTGGGCTTAACGGGCAGCAGCAAAAAGAACATTAACAAATACGAATGGCAGGCTAAAAATGATCGGCGTTTAAAATCGATGGAGCGGGAGACGAGGCTCGAACTCGCGACATTCAGCTTGGAAGGCTGAAGCTCTACCAACTGAGCTACTCCCGCGTTCACATACCCGACACGCTGATTATAACGCTTCTCAATGGTAATTGCTGCGCGTGCAATTCGCAGCAAGCAAGCCATGTAGTACCTATCGATCTTTTTGCTAGCAACGATCTCCTACAAAAACTTACCGAATATGGTGGTGGGGGGAGGATTTGAACCTCCGAAGGCGTCGCCGACAGATTTACAGTCTGTTCCCTTTGACCACTCGGGAACCCCACCATATGATCAGCTATTAACACTGGAGCCAGCGGAGGGACTCGAACCCCCGGCCCACTGATTACAAATCAGTAGCTCTACCAACTGAGCTACGCTGGCGAACATGTTCTGAAAGAACAAATCAAACCACCGACCCGCAATCCTTAGGATCAGTATGATTGATTGAAACGACGTTTTCTACACCCATAATCATATTTTTTCAAGTGAAATTTAGTTGACACCTAAAAAAACTGTTCCTCCAAACCCTTTTTTGACAGTTGCTATCTCCCGGCCATTTAATAATGGTGTGGGTTTATGCAATGGCTGCATGGCCGGTCCAAGGCCCTATTCTCCAGGGAGTAGCGGGCTTCAAGCCACCGCTGATTGACCGTCAGGTTATGGCCCTATTCCAAAAAAATCAAGCAATCCCGTATTGTTGGTATTTTAGATGGCCTTTTTACAGAAATTGACCCGCTGCCATTCCCATGGCCCGCCAAACGCCCTCAAGGCAACGTATCCTGCGGGTTCCGCTGCTCCGCCGTGATCATCTCAGCTTGACAAAAGCGACGTCCAATGTATAAGGACCCGACAAACAAGCGGCTTTTGATTGGCACGCATCGTTTCTTTAACCCCAACATACGATCGCCTGAAAAAAGGACCACGCCTTGCCATCCTATTTCATAAAACCGATTATCTGTTGCACCCTGATTCTTCTGCTCGGGTGTGCCCATCAACCCAGCAATGAAACCGCCAATGCCCCGACCGCACCCCTTCGATCCCCGGCCGTTGAAACACCCAGCGACCTGACCTCGGCCGTTACACCCGTTGCACCACCGCGGCCGCCGTCTTCCCTTGCCGGAACCGGTGAACCCCAAAGCAATACCGCCTGGGCAGGTCAAGCATCGGTTGCGCCTTCCAGCACAGAGCCTCCCACGGATGAAGCCGACGACGGTGATACGGATAGCACCGAACCCCTTTCGTCGGAACACAGCGTTCAGCAGCAGTTGGACGAAGCGCTGGTCTTTTGCGAAGCCGCCCAGGAGTTCTGGCAAAATGGTGAATTGGAAAGTGCCTTGGAAGCCTTGGACAAAGCCTATTCGTTGATCCTGACCGTCGAACTGGACGACTCGGCCAAAATGGTTCAACAAAAGGAGGACCTTCGGTTTCTCATTGCCAAGCGAATTCTCGAGATCTACGCCTCCCGGAATATTGTGGTCAATGGCAACCACAATGCCATCCCCCGTGAAATCAACACCAACATCCAGAAAGAGATCGATCTGTTCACCAGGGGGCCGGAAAAAAGTTTTTTTATCGAGTCTTATAAACGTTCCGGGAAATACCGCCCCATGATCCTTGAAAAACTGCAAGCGGCGGGCCTGCCGGCCGAACTGTCCTGGCTGCCATTGATCGAGAGCGGGTTCAAGGTACAGGCGCTGTCCAGCGCCCGGGCTCTGGGACTATGGCAGTTCATTCCCTCAACCGGCTACAAGTTCGGTCTGAAAAGGGATGAATATATCGATGAGCGCATCGATTTCGAAAAAGCCAGCGACGCAGCCATCGCCTACCTGAAAGAGCTCCACAGCATATTTGGAGACTGGTCGACCGTGCTGGCGGCATACAACTGCGGAGAGGGACGGGTCCTGCACGTGATCCGGACCCAGAACATCAATTACTTAGATAATTTCTGGGATCTTTACGGTCGATTGCCATTTGAAACGGCCCGCTACGTGCCCCGTTTTTTGGCGACCTTGCACATCATCGAAAATTCCGAAAAATATGGCCTGTCCGATGTCGATGTTTACCCGGCACCCGCTTTCGAAACGGTGGATGTCCATCGCCAGGTTCACTTGAAGGATGTGGCTCCGTCCCTGGGAACCTCCCTGAACACACTCAAGGAACTGAACCCCGAGCTGCGCTATAGCGTTTTACCCCCCAACAAGTACACACTGAGGGTGCCGGTCGGGAAAAAAGACCTGTTGCTGGCATCCATCGACCAGGTGCCGGTTTCGACCCCTCCCCAACCGGCGTTTGTTTACCACCAGGTCAAAAAGGGGGAAACCCTCTCCACCATTGCCCGGCGCTATCATACCAGCGTCAATAGCATCATGGGGACCAACCATTTAAAACACTCCAGTTATATCGTCGCCGGCAAGAGACTGAAGATTCCCCAGCGGGGCATGGTCGTGACGCGTGCGCAGAAATCCACCCCCTCACCCGACGTGTGGAATCAGAAACACGTCGTGAAAAGCGGTGATTCCCTGTGGATTATCGCCAAACGCTATGGCACGACGACCCAACGCATTCAGGAGATGAATCACCTCTCGACGACCAACCTGAGCATCAATCAGGTGTTAAAGGTGCCCTCACCGGAATACGCACCTGCGCGCCCCGCCACGGGGTCGGGCACCTATTATGTGCAACGGGGCGACAGCCCGTATCTCATCGCCCGAAAACATAACCTGTCCCTGAATCATTTCCTGAAAATCAACAGCCTGACCCCCCGCAGCACCATCTATCCGGGGCAGTCGGTGAAAATCGAGTAAAACAACGCTTTCGCCCCTTCAGCCCAGTGGACAGAGCAATGAATCCCCTGGCTTGCGATCCTTTTTAAACCGTCCGGGCCGCCCCTGGGTCGATCGGGCGTTCCCCGGACGTTGCCTGTGCCCCCCTGCGCTTAACCATGGATTCTCATTCTTTGGTGCCGGCCGGCAAGCCTGGAACGCGAGGGTTGTTTTTCCTCTCCTGCCCCGCGCGCAGCAATAAAAAACTGGGGATGCGAAGATCGCTTCACCTACAATGCAGCGGCCATCGTGTATAAGAGGCGTATGAACAGAACCAAAGGACAACTCGAAGCCGACATCTGTACGGCCGTGATCAAATTCGAGAAGGACTATATGGGTCGCGGACCCTTGGAAACCAAGGCCTATATCATCGACGACATGGTCTTGGTGCGGCTCAAAAACGTGCTTACCCAGGCCGAGCTGCGCCTGTCCGATGCCCCTGACCGCAGGGATGGGCGCGAATTGGTCAAACGCATTCGCATCACCCTGCTGGAGCAGGGCCGCCCGTTGCTGGAGGCGGCGGTGGAGAAGATCCTCGGCGTGAAGGTCAAAAGCCTGCACACGGATATCAGCACGGTTACCGGTGAACGGGTGATCCTTTTCTCGTTGATGGCCCCGCCTGCCAACGGGCACCACATCCATCCGTGACCATACGGTTGCATCAAATATGCTTGACTGAAATAGGGGCACCTGTGATATAAGCGATCCGCAATCTACCGGGCGAACGGCGTGTTGAGGCAATTTTCCCGGCAGGTCAACGGGTTATCACCATTAAGGCCTTAGCGTTGGAACGGACCCTTCATCAACGTTGACGGGTGCGTGAAAAATATAAGGCCACATCGCGTTTCAATGAAACGGGTTGTGGCCTTTTTTTGTGGGAAAGGAGAATCTGCCATGCCTGTGCCCAGTGGCTATACGTTCATGCGTCAGGGTAAAGTCCGGGATGTTTATGCAGCCGGCGACCAGCGCCATCTTCTGATCGTCGCCAGCGATCGCATTTCTGCCTTCGACCATGTTCTGCCCGACCTTATACCGGACAAGGGAATCATTCTCACGCGCCTGTCCAATTTCTGGTTTGATAAAACCAAAGACCTGATCGAGAACCATATCGTGGCCACTGAGCCCATTTTTGACGGGTGGGCGGATGACGGAAGGTGGCGCGTCGGGCAGTTGGCGCAGCGATCCGTGCTGGTTAAACAGGCAGAGCCCTTGCCCATCGAGGCCATCGTAAGAGGCTACCTAGTGGGTTCGGGTTGGAAGGAGTACCGCAAGACAGCCTGTGTGTGCGGCATCCCTTTGCCCAAAGGGCTGGTGGAGGCGGACCGGCTCCCCGAGCCGATCTTTACGCCATCGACCAAAGCCGAGGCAGGCGCGCATGATGAAAATATCTCATTTGAAAGGGCCACCGAATGGGTTGGATTGGAAACCGCCCATGCGGTGCGCGACATCAGTTTGCAGCTTTACGCCCTGGCGGCCGGCGCTGCTGAACAGCGGGGCATCATCATCGCCGACACCAAATTCGAATTCGGCCTGTTGGACGGCAAGCTGATTCTAATCGACGAGTTGTTCACCCCGGATTCATCACGCTTCTGGCCGGCCGAATCTTACCAGCCCGGATCTTCCCCGCCCAGTTTCGACAAGCAGTTCGTGCGCGATTACCTGGAACGGGTTCAATGGGACAAGCAACCGCCGGCGCCGGCGCTGCCCAAGGATGTGATTCGCAGGACCTCGGAAAAGTACGCAGAAGCCCTGAAACGGTTAACCGAAGGCAAGGGTTCTAGCGCCTAGGACCCACACGGATGCAAATCGATTGTTGGATGCAAGCTGGATCTACGGTTTAGCCAAGTTGCCGTGTCATATCCGCCGCGACCTTGTGGGCGACCTTCCGGCAATACACCAAGCCCGCGCTGACCGGCGACAACCTCAACCAAGCCGTCTGACCCCCTTGCCTGCCAACGGACGCTAATGGGGGAATAAGGTGATTCCGATGGACGCTCAAATCAATGCAACCCTGGAAACCCTGGAAAGGCTGCGGGCGGAATCCATTGCCGCCGGCGGCGAAGAAAAAATGGCGGCCCAGCACAGCAAGGGCAAACTGACGGCCAGGGAACGAATCGACCTGCTGCTGGACAACGGCAGCTTCGAGGAGTTTGATGTACTCAAGACCAGCCGCGGAGGTGCCTTGGGAGATGCGCCCAATTACCCCGGGGATGGGGTGATCACCGGCCACGGCGCCATCGACGGACGGGAGGTGTTTGTCTTCAGCCAGGATTTTTCCGTGATCGGTGGTTCCCTCGGAGAAGCCCACGCCCAGAAAATCTGCAAGGTCATGGATTTGGCCGTGAAGGTAGGCGCCCCCATCATCGGCTTGAATGACTCGGGTGGCGCCCGTATTCAGGAAGGTGTGGATGCCCTGGCCGCCTACGGCGAAATCTTTCATCGCAACGTCAGGGCCAGCGGCGTCGTCCCCCAGATCTCCTGTATTATGGGGCCTTGCGCCGGCGGAGCCGTCTACAGCCCCTCGATCACCGATTTTGTTTTCATGGTTCAGGAATCCTCCTACATGTTCGTCACCGGGCCGAGCGTGGTCAAGACCGTCACTCACCAGGAAATCACGTCCGAAGATCTGGGCGGCGCCCAGGTCCATGCCCAGAAAAGCGGCGTGGCCCATTTCACCGCCCCCAACGATGTGCTCTGCCTGCGGGAGATCCGCCGGCTGATCAGTTATCTTCCCTCAAACCACCGCCAACACGCACCCCTACTAAACCTGCGTGACCCGGCCAACCGCGCCGACCTGGCCCTGGATTACCTGATTCCCGAAAATCCCAACCAGACTTACGATATGAATGTCCTGATATACAGCATCCTTGACGGCGCTGAATTCATGGAGGTGCAAACCGGCTTCGCGCGCAACATTATTTGCGGATTCGGCCGGCTTGGCGGTCAGACCATCGGTTTGGTGGCCAACCAACCGGCCGTGCTGGCCGGTGTCCTGGACAGCGACGCTTCGGTCAAGGCCGGGCGCTTCGTGCGTTTCTGTGACTCCTTCAACATTCCCCTGGTTACCTTGGTGGATGTTCCGGGGTTCATGCCCGGCCCCGAACAGGAGCACGGCGGCATCATCCGCCATGGCGCCAAATTGCTCTATGCGTTCACCGAGGCCACGGTGCCGCGCATCACGGTCATCGTTCGCAAAGCTTACGGCGGTGCATACCTGGTAATGAACTCCAAGCACATTCACAGCGACGTCAACTACGCCTGGCCCACGGCGGAAATCGCGGTCATGGGTCCCAAGGGCGCCGCCGAGGTCATTCATCGCAAGGAGATTCAATCGGCCGACGATCCCGAAGCGGTGTTGAACGAAAAAATGGCCCACTACCGGCGCACTTTCGCAACCCCCTTTCTGGCAGCCCAGCGAGGCTACATCGACGATGTTATTTTCCCGCGGGAAACCCGTCATCGGTTGATCCGCACCCTGCAGGTGCTCGAAGGCAAGGAAATCAGAGGCCCCGCAAGCAAACACGGAAATATACCCCTGTGAGGCATACCATGTTTGACAAAATCCTGATCGCCAACCGCGGTGAAATCGCCGTGCGCATCATTCATACCTGCCAGCGGCTGAGTATCGGCACGGTGGCGGTCTATTCCGACGCCGACAGCCGCGGCCTGCATCGACAACTTTCCGATGAAGCCGTGCATATCGGCGGGCCGCACGCCCAGGAATCCTATCTTAACGCAGAAAGAATCATTGCCGCCGCCCTCTCCACCGGTTGCCGGGCGGTGCATCCCGGCTATGGGTTTTTATCCGAAAACGCCCTTTTCGCCAGGAGCGTGACGGCTGCAGGACTGGTATTCATCGGTCCGCCGGCAGAGGCCATCGCCCTGATGGGCGACAAAATCGCCGCCAAGGAGATGGCTGTCAAGGCCGGTGTGCCGGTCATACCCGGACACGCCGAGGTGTTGAAGGACGAAAACGAAGCCCTGGCGGTAGCCGATGCCATCGGCTACCCGGTCTTGCTCAAACCCGCGGCCGGCGGCGGCGGCAAGGGCATGCGCATCGTGCGCGAACCGCATGACATGGAAGCCGCCCTGGGGGCAAGCCGCCAGGAGGCCCGCAAGGCCTTCGGTGACAGTCGGGTTTTCATGGAGCGCTACATCGAACAGCCGCGGCATGTGGAAATCCAGATTCTGGCCGACAGCCACGGCGGCGTGGTCCACCTGGGCGAGCGGGAATGCTCGACCCAGCGGCGCTATCAGAAGATCATCGAAGAATCTCCTTCTCCGGCTGTGTCCACAGAGCTGAGACGGCTGATGGGGCAGGCCGCCTGTGACCTGACCCGCAAGGCCGGCTACGTGAATGCCGGCACGGTGGAGTTCGTGGTGGACGCCCAGGGGGGGTTTTTCTTTCTGGAAATGAATACCCGTCTGCAGGTTGAGCATCCGGTCACCGAACGGGTGACCGGGCTGGACCTGGTGGAGCTTCAGCTGCGGATTGCCGGCGGAGAGCCCCTTCCGTTCGATCAGGCGGGCGTGGTTTTCAACGGGTGGGCCATGGAGGCGCGCATCTGCGCCGAAGATCCCGCCAGGGGGTTTATCCCCTCCACCGGCATGATCACCCGCTACGCAGAGCCCCGGGGCAGTGCCATCCGCGTGGACAGCGGCGTTAAGACGGGCAGCAAGATCGGCGTCTACTACGATTCCCTGCTGGCCAAGGTCATCTGCCATGGCCATGACAGAGAGGCCGCACGAACCGGTCTGGTGGAAGCCCTCAACGGCTATCACATCGAGGGCGTCGTCACCAGCATCGATTTCGTTAACAGCGTGCTGTGCCATCCGGAGTTTGCCAAGGGCAATCTGACCACCGGTTTCATCGAACAGCATTTTGAGGGCAGCCGGCAACTCTGCCCGCCGGAGGAGCGCCCCCTCCAGTTGGCGGCCCTGGCGGCGACCCTGATCTATCATGTCCGCACGGTGGCGGTGCGCGAGTCGCTCAGGCCGATGGTCTCCCGCATCGGCTGCCGAGGGGAAACCGGTGACGCGCATCCTTACACGGCCAGATCCGCAAAGGAGGTCTTCGAGGTGCTGCTCGAAGGCACATCCCTCGGCCAACTATGGAATGTGGTGGTAAACGGCAACACCTACGCCGTAGTGGCTCCGGAATTCGAATTTTATCGCCGCCGACTCAAGCTGGTCATCGACGGTCGGGTTCACCGTTTCCGACTGCGGATCGAACACGCGTTCATCTTCGTCGCTTTCAGCGGCATCACCCGGGTATTTGAAGTCTACACACCCAAAGAATGGGGTTTGATGAAGTACATGCCCGCAAGAACCGAGCGGCCGGCGGGCAATGTGCTGTCCTGCCCGATGCCGGGGCTGGTGGTCGAGGTGCTGGCCAAAAAAGGCGAGCGCGTCTTTCGCGGCCAGAATCTGGTGGTCCTCGAATCCATGAAAATGGAGAGCGGCGTGGCGTCGCCCCTGGACGGCGTCATCGCCGAAGTGCGGGCGGCAGTCGGGCAGACGGTCGAGGTCGGGGAGGTGCTGATTCGGTTTGAGGCTTGAAGAACCTCTTTTGGGGGTTAATCGACTGGGCCGGTGTGCACCATATCATGGGCTTTGGTGAGGGGCTGGCAGCCTGCCACGCCCTGCTGACACCCGGAGACTTGCTGGCGGTTACCGAGCTTTCCTGGCTGCGGCCCAACCCGCCGGCAGACTGCCGGCAGTATTTTGCCGATGAGTATCCGGTCATGGCGGACATCGATACCAACCTGGCCAGCATCAAGAACTGCGGATATCGGGTGGTCGGGCATTTCACGCTGCCGGAGTCGGCTTGGTGGGAGTCATATTATAACCCCCTGGAAAGTCGACTGCAAAGGCTGCACGGGAAGTACGCTACGGACCCGCAGCGGATTCAAACCATCGATTCCGTCCGCATAAAGATCGAGATGTACCGCAGATACGCCAGCTATTACGGCTACGTGTTTTATTTAATGCAACGCAGCTAACCCAACCGTTGGGGTTAAAACCCCGGTGCTGCCAATTGAATCCGGCGGACATCCATGCTGTCATTGGATTAACAAACCTTGGATTTCCCGATGGTAGCCCAGGTACCTCGCCAGCGTCCGGTCGTTTTTCCCATATTTGGGAATGGTCCGCAGGATCTCCTCGAAGCGCGCTTCGGCCTCCTTTTCCGCCCCGATGGTCACGATCCCGTCGGTAATGATATCCACCAGGCGGTCGGCGTAGATGATGATGCGCTCCTCCAGGGCCCCCAGGGTGTAATCCTTGACCGGCAGACCCAATTCGACCGCCTCTTCGGCACTGAGTCCACCGCGGATATGCTTCTCCATCACCGCAGTAACGGCTTTGGGCAAGCCCAAGGCCAACCCCATTTCAGCCCCCAATTTTCCGTGTTCAATCTCATGTGTCCTGGCCTTACCCAGGTCGTGGAAAAGGGCGCCGCGTCCGACCAGCTCCATATCTAAATCCGCGTAGGTTCGGGCTGCGATCTCCAGGGCCTTTTCAGCCACCTTGACACTGTGGTCGATATCTTCTTTCGAGACGCCGGCCCTACGCAGCAGGTCTATGTCCGTGGGTTGAATCGTATAGGGCTTTGGCCGGACGGTTTGGACGGGTTGACCGTTTTCGACCCAGGCTTTGAGCCCACCTTCTACCCATACCGCTGCGAGGCCATCTTTGCGCAGTCGGTCAACCGCCGATTGGCTGACCGATCCGCCCTTAACGCAATAGAGAACGATGGGGCGGCCCGAAGGAAGATCCTTGACCCAGAGGTCGATGTTCTCGGGATCGCACCACCGGGCACCGGCGATCGTCTGCGGGTTGGCAGAGTAGTCCGTCTTGCGGCGCACATCCAGCAGTAACGGTGCATCGCCGGCGCCGAGCAATTTATTCAACGCATTGGTATCGATGGAATTCGGCATGGTTTTTTCTCCTGTTCGTTGGATGGTTATACAACCAATTTCCAGACAACCCCTGCCGCCGCACCGATGGGCACCAGGTACTGAATGGGAAAATGGAATTTCTGCAGCAGCACCAGCGAGACTCCGGCAGCAACCAGGGCAAACCCGTCAATCCCGGCATCGGGCAGGATCACCTTGTAGCCGAACCAGACGGCCAGGTTCAGGATCACGCCCACCACGGCGGCGGTGACGCCGGTGAGTGCCGCCTGGAGGCGCTGGTTGCCGGCCATGGCCTCGATAAAGGGCGCACCGGCAAAAATGAAGAAAAAGCAGGGCAGAAAGGTGACATAGGTGGTGATCAGGGCGCCGAGAATGCCGGCGGTCAGCGGGCTGAGATCCCCGGGTAGGTTCCAGGCCCCCACGAAGCCCACGTACTGGGTTACCATGATCAGCGGGCCGGGGGTCGATTCGGCCAGGCCCAGGCCGATGAGCATCTGCTCGGTGCCGAGCCAGCCGTGGCCCACGGCGAAATCGGTGATGTAGGCCAGCACGGCATAGGCGCCGCCGAAGGTGACGAAGGCGGCCTTGGTGAAAAAAAAGGCGATCTGGGTCAAGGTGTCCTCGAATCCGCGCCATCCCCAAACGCTGCCCACCACCAGGACCCACAGTCCAAAGCAGATCAAAAATACCCGCACGACATGGAGGAAAGAGGGTGCGACGTTCTTTTGGCCGTTGACGGTTTCAGCTTCGATACGGCATTCACGGGTCTGGGGGTTAAAGGTACCTTTGCAGAAAATTTGCGGCAACCCGCGTTGCAGGAGCAGTCCGCCTGCGGCGGCCCCAGCCACAATCAAGGGAAAGGGGACTTTAAAGAAAAAAATGGCGATGAAGGCCAGGGCCGCAAAGAGATAGAGCAGCCGATGTTTGAGTGCCTTCTTGCCGATGCGCAGCACCGCTTCGATCACCACCGCCACCACCACCGGCTGGATGCCGTAGAAGGCGGCAGCCACCGCCGGTATGTCGATGTGGGCCACGGCCAGGTAACTGAGCAGCAGCATGACGAAAATCGAAGGGATTACGAAAAGCGATCCGGCCGCAATACCGCCCCATGTGCCATGCAGCCGCCAGCCGATATAGGTAGCCAGCTGCTGGGCCTCGGGTCCGGGCAGCAGCATGCAGAAATTGAGTGCCCGCAGAAACTGGTTCTCACCGATCCACTTCCGCCGCTCCACCACCTCCTGGTGCATGATGGCGATCTGGCCGGCCGGCCCGCCGAAGCTGATAAAGCCCAGCTTGGTCCAAAATTTTAATGCTTCTTTAAAAGATACCACTATTGAAGGTTCTGAAATCGATTGCGTTGTCATGCACTCTCCTTGGTCTTGACCGATCTCGTACAGCTGTTCATTTTAGGCCTTCTTTTTGTGTACCGGCACCAGGATATCACGCCCGTAAATCGCAAATCCCAGGGTGGCGATGATCCCGCAAACGAATGCCGTAACCAGATTCGTTTCCGGGCTGATTTGCCATAAAAACGCCCCGCCCAAAGCGGCGAAAGCGACGAAAACATCCCGGATCAAATAATAGAGCCCGAACATCCCGGCCTTGCAGCTCTCCGGTGAGAGATCCATGATCAGGGACTTGCGCGTGGGCTCGCCGAACTCCTTGAGCCCCCTTAGGATAAATGCAACGAGCAGCCATTCGAAAGAGCGACTGAACAGCAGCACCAGCGGAAACAGGGTGAAAAAGACAAAGGTGACCAGCACGAAGGGTTTCTTGGTGCTGCGGTCGGCCAGGTAAGCCACCGGGATGTAAACCATTACCGCCGTAGCCATTTCAATGGTCGTCAACAAACCGAACTGCAAGGCCGACACCGGTGCGGTGATCACCTTCATGCTCCAGACGACCACGAAGGCATAGGGAATCTGCTCGCAGAACCGGATGAGAATATCGGTGACCAGCAACCCCTTCATGGCCGGGTTCATCAGCCGCAGCAGTTTCAACGGATTTTTCTCCGGCGTCAGACGGCAGGCATTGTCTGCAGACCGCGCATCCGGCGTATCGTCATCGATCATGCGCTGCTGCAGGATCAGCGCCACGATGGACATGGCCAGGGCCACGCCGAAGGCGAGCCGGACACCGTCGCGCTCGCCCCACATGCCGATGAAAAGCCCGCCCAGCAAAGGGCCGAGCGCCATGGGAATGCGTTTGACCAGGGAGTGCATGGTTACCCCCATGGTGCGCTTGTTGGTGGGCAGGACCTTGTACATCAGACTCATGGTGGCCGGCAGCGATATGGCCGACCACGAGATAAAAAGCATCGCGCCAATCAGTACCGCCTGCCAGGCCGGAACCATGATCACCAGGGCGAAGCCGGCCATGGCCACCAGATTGAAAATCAGCAGCGAACGCTTCGTACCCAACCGGTCGGACAGGTACCCTCCCGGAAATGAGTAGAGGGCCGAAAGCAGGTTGTCCATGGCCTGAAGAAGACCGATGACCAGAACGCCACCTCCCAGGGCCAGCAAATAAATGGGCAAAAAACGCTCGGCCATGCGCTCGCCCATGCCCACCAATACCACCATGGCCAGAACGCCGACAGTGCTGCGCTGCAGGGCCAGGAAGCCGGAAATTCTGGCGCTGCCGACCGCTATGCTCTCACGGAATGCCATGCTGGGTTTCCTTTAGGATTGGTTCCTGGCCACGTGCAGGCGGCACCAGGCATACAGTGCGTCCTAGACCTCGAACTGCCCCGCGATGTTTTGCAGGTCGTCGGGATAGCGCAGGCTGTAGCCCACGGCAATGGCTTCGAAACCGGCAACCAGCGGGTCGGCATCCAGTCGATCGGTGTCGGCGGCGTTGATGGTTTTGGCCATGCGCAACAGCGCCGTGTCAGCCAATTCGTAATCCTTGATGATGGCATCGAAAGTACACAACACGCCACGATGATGCAGTTCGGCCCCGGGTGTGTCAAAGGGAATCGCCCCGGTCTTTGCGGCGATGTCCAGTACCTTGCTTTTGGGGACGAACAGAAACTCGGCATCCGAATCGATAAACCGGGTGATCAGCCAGGGGCAGGCCACCCGGTCGACGTGGACATGGGATCGGGTTATCCATTTCATGGAAATACTCCTTTGATTGCTAAGGATGGTTCGTGGGAGGAGTCTCCGCTTCAGGAGGCCTGTTTCCCCTTTTGTCTTAGGAAAAAGGCATACAGGTTTTCGATAAGCTGCAACCCCAGTGTCATGCGCTGGTCATCCTCCGGTTGGGATGCCGCCAGGCCGGTCAACAGGGCGTTGAGCCCGGCTGTTTCGGCACGATCGTATCGGGTGTCCTTCAGGTCGATGTCGTGAATCACTTCGGCCAAAGGGACCAGCCCCCGATCCTGGAGCCCAAAGCGCTGGATCATCACCTCAAAGGTGCAGCGATCTCCCTCGTGGGTGTACTCACCGTCGAACATATCGAAGCGGATCTGGTCAGGCTTGGGGGTATGGGTATCTGCATCGACGAATTTGAAAACAGCTGACTGGTCTACAAAACGCCGGATCAGCCAACCGCAGGCGATACGGTCCACAAAAATATTTTTCCGCGTCACCCAGGTTTTGCCTCGCAGGCCGTCGAGCGTGTGCATGGCGGCACTTGCATTGAATCTCTGCCCGGACAGGCGTGCCGTCAGGTCCTGGATTAACATTTCAGCGGTCCCGCGCTCCGGAGCCTGGAAAAAATCGATAGCCGTCACCTCATCAAAACGACGCTGAAACTTTGATACGTGAGCGGCTGCCTTGACCGTCGGGTCCTGGGGGTCGATCCGTCCGGCTGACCAGTCCGTGAGCAGGGTGTTCGCTTCCTGGATGATCTTTTGATAATCCGACTTGCGTGCCGTCTGAAACAGGGCAATGACCTGTTCATCGGTCAGCCCCTCCACAAAGCGCACGTCGCCGATCGATCCGTCCCCTCCGCCGGCAACGATCTCCTTGAGCGTCCAGCTCAAATCTTCATGAGACTGCTCTGAAAAGGGCATGACATATACCGACTGTTTGATGGCAGCGGCCCCTACCTGCTGTAGCCGCCGCCAGATTTTAACCCGCAGGGCGTTGGGCTTGGGAGGAATCTGGTGGATCAGAAGCAACCATTTTCTCGGATCGTTGGGCGTCATCGCAACCTCTTTTCAGCTGTTACATTAAATATGTAACAGCTGATACATTGTGTCAAGATCGATTTTTAACTGGGTAAAGACAGGATTTGGCCGGAAACGGCCAGGTCTCTGAAAACTCTTTTAATTACGATGGGTTGGTTACTTAAAAAAAGTGATGAGGATTGCGCAGAGCGTATAAATGGCGCCAACAAACAAAACAAGGACTCAGAGAAGCCAACCTCTCAGCCCTTGTTTCTATCCTGATTGCAGACCTTCAGCGCAGCATGCGTCAAAGGTCCAGCGTTACCATCAAGGGTTGCTGCGCCCGCCGGCACGCGGGGATTGGTGGGGGGACAGCCAGGCAAAGGCCCCTTTATTGGACCGCCCCTTGGCTTTGGGTTTGGGCGCGCCCCTCACCCTCTTTGGTAGCGGCCGACCGGCGGGAGCAGTGATTTTTCTCCCGGATGATACCGACGGAACATCATAATTGAAATCCGTCAGGGTGCGCTGCTCCACACTATTGCCGATGGCCCGATTGATCGCCTTCACCATCAGGGCATCCTCCTGGGTGACCAGGGTAAAAGCTTCTCCGCTGCGCTCGGCCCTCCCGGTGCGACCGATGCGGTGAATGTAAGCCTCGGGGGTAGCCGGTATATCGTAATTGATCACATGGGAAACATTGGAGACGTCAATGCCGCGGGCCGCAATATCGGTGGCCACCAGGATTTGAAATTCTCCGGAACGGAAGCCGTTCAACGCCGCCTGGCGACGCCCCTGGGACAGGTTGCCCTGCAGCGAGGCCGAACGGTAGCCGGCTCTGGACAGCTTTTCACCCAGGCTCTTGGCGCGAAACTTGGTGCGGGTGAATACCAGGACCGACCCGGCACGGGTATCTCCCAGCAGTTTGATCAAGAGGGCCGTCTTTAAATGTGGGGCTACCGGGAACAGGGCGTGGCTGACGGTCTCTGCGGGAGCGGTGACTCCGATCTGCACCGTAATCGGATTCTGCAGGACTTCATTTGCCAGACCGCGGATCTCTTTGGGCATGGTGGCCGAAAAGAGCAGGGTCTGGCGCCGCTTGGGAGGGACGTGAGTTAGAATGCGGCGGATGTCCGGTAAAAAACCCATGTCGAACATCTGATCGGCTTCGTCCAGCACCAACACGTCCACCCGGGAGAGGTCCACCGTGCGCCGGTTGATATGATCCAGCAGCCGCCCGGGGCAGGCGACGACAATATCCGCCCGTTTGAGGGCCTGGATCTGGGGATTGATGCCCACACCACCATAAACCACGGCGCTGCGCAGGCGCGTGTGGTGTCCCAGGGTCTTGAATTCACCATGAATCTGTTCGGCCAATTCACGGGTGGGAGCGATGATCAGCGCACCGACCCGTCCACGCGGACCCTCCATCAACCGGTGGAGGATAGGGAGCACAAAAACGGCCGTTTTGCCCGTTCCGGTCTGGGCCAGTCCCATGACATCGCGGCCCTTCATGACCTCGGGAATGGCTTGCGCCTGTATCGGGGTAGGCGTGACATAACCCGCTGCCGTTACGCCTGCGGCAACAGCGGGGTTCAATGCAAATGTTTTAAAATTCAACTGATTAATTTCCTTTTTGGGGGGATCACAGCCATTGATCCCGGGTTGCGTCATCGCGGAGCGTTCGCTGCCGTGCATCTGCATGGGAGCGATTCCGCGCGCACCAGTTAATTAAACCCGCGGAACGATTCCGGGGGTGATGGTCTTTGGCTTAGGATCCTGGAAATGTCGCGGTGGGGGCATCCGGGGGCGTCCACGCGCATCTGGCGTGGACGCCCCGTTCAGCAAATAAACAGAAGGTTAGCTTGCAGTGACGTTTACAGCGGCTGGACCTTTCGGGCCTTGCTCGATGTCGAAGGTCACCCGGTCGCCTTCGCTCAGGCTTTTGAAACCGGTTGCGTTGATCGCTGAATGATGAACAAACACATCCGGTCCGCTTTCCTGCTCGATGAAACCGAAACCTTTTTGGTCGTTAAACCATTTAACCGTACCATTGGCCATGACAACATCCTCCTTTCTTAAAAATATTCAAAATCTTCACTCTGGAGGATGCTTCATTGGAGCACTGAATTTTCCTGCAGAAAAAATCGCCCCTCGGATTCACTGATGCCGGGGACCGTGTTGAATGGCCGTATAATAAACCAATTTAGGCTGAAAGCAAGCTAATTATTGAAATTAAAAATAAAATTCACCGGCCGCACCTCGAACGCCCACTCTTGCATGGGGTGGGTTTTCAAAAGAACTTGCCGGAAAGAATGTCCCGCCGCTCGCTGTGATCCTAACGTCAGGCGGGGTCGTCGCTCAACTTTCGGGGTCCAGATAAATGAGCCCTTGATACAGGTCACCTTGCGGCAAATAGCGCGCCTGCAGTCTATTCCTTGGGGTTGCATTCGAAATTCGAAAGGCATGGCGGTGTCAGTCTTTTTTCCCCAGTGTAAAAGGTCCTTAACAGGGTTCCGCAGCAGGCTTGTCAAAACTGATACTGGGCGCCCAATTCATCCACCTGAAGTGGCGCACACTCGTCAGCAGCTCGGACCGTGTTTATAAACTGTGATTCAAGTGGGTTAACAATATCAGGGCCCTCTGGCAATCCGGGCGGGCCGGATGCGGCGTTCCAATGGCACTGTATTTGCTGGGAAGGCACCGGTTCAACGGTCTTAACCAGGTCAAGGATGCATCGCGCGGAAGCAACCCGTTTCCCGGAGGTCAACCCTAAAACCCATTCAGGAAGCGACGGGTTACCCATTGATTCATAACTAATAAAGGAGGCGTACCAATGAAAAAATGTATTGCAGTCAGTCTGATCCTGTTTTTCGCATTCAGTGGAATGGCCCTGGCAGCCGACGACACGGTCCGGATCGGTGTTTTCATGCCTTTGACCGGCGCCAACGCCTATGGCGGGCAACTCGAGCTGGAGGGCCTGCAGATGGCCAACAAAGAGTTCCCCACCATTCTCGGCAAAAAAGTGGAATTATTTATCGTGGACAACAAATCCGATAAAGTGGAATCCGCCAACGCCGTGAAACGCCTGATCAGCAAAGAAAAGGCCCACGCCATCATCGGTACGTACGGCAGCTCCCTGGCCATGGCCGGTGGTGAAGTGGCCGAAAAGGCCCGCATTCCCATGGTGGGCACGTCCTGCACCAACCCGCTCGTCACGCAGGGCAAGCAATATATTTTTCGGGTATGCTTCATCGATCCTTTCCAGGGTGCCGGCGCCGCCACCTATGCCTATAAAACCCTGGGGCTGAAAAAAGCGGCCATGCTGGTGGATGTGGCCAACGACTATTCCGTAGGCCTGGCCAGTTTCTTTAAAAGATCCTTCCATAAACTGGGCGGCGAAGTGGTTACCACGCTGAA
This sequence comes from uncultured delta proteobacterium, assembly GCA_963704985.1. Lineage (GTDB taxonomy): Bacteria > Desulfobacterota > Desulfobacteria > Desulfobacterales > Desulfosarcinaceae > Desulfosarcina. The sequence continues at coordinate 469,593 of CAVPIL010000002.1, forward strand.
TTATCAGTCCGGTGACCAGGATTTTACCGCCCAATTAACTGAAATCATAAGTAAAAAACCCGACCTGCTGTTTATCCCCTCCTACTTTGCCGAAGGGGCCATTATCATGAAGCAGGCCAACGAACTGGGCGCCACGTTCAAGATTATGGGCGGCGACGCCATGGACAACCCCAAAATCGTTGAAATCGGCGGCAAGGACGTTGAAGGCTTCATCCACACCACCTTCCCCTATGACCCGTCCATGAAGGAGATGAATCCTGTAGCCCGTAAATTTACCGACAACTGGCGGAAACTGCATCCCGACATGGAACCCAACGTCAACGCCGCCCTGGGTTATGATTCCTACATGATCCTGCTCGATGCCATCCAACGAGCCGGCAATCTTGACAGCGAAGCCATCACCAAGGCCCTGGCAGCCACCAAAGATTTTGAAGGCGTCACCGGCGCAACCACCATCAACGAGACCCATGATGCCGAAAAACCGGTGGGCCTGGTTTTGATCAAAGACGGGAAGAAAACCTACATCGGAAGCATCACTCCCGAACTGTAACCCTGTGTGGGTTGGAGCTGTGTTAACGGGGGAAGCCCACGGGCTTCCCCCTTATTCCTGACCGATTGACGATAGGAGCTCTGCATGAGCTTGGCAATGTTCTTACAGCACTCGCTGAACGGCTTGACCCTTGGAAGCCTCTATGCGTTGATCGCCATCGGGTACACCATGGTTTACGGCATCCTGCGGTTGATCAATTTTGCCCACGGCGAAATTTTCATGCTGGGGGCCTATTTTGTCTTCTGGGCCGTCACCCTTTTTCACCTCCCCTGGCCCCTGGCGATCGTCGGAGCCATCGTGGTGACAGCCAGTGTCGGTGTCTTTGTCGATCGGGTGGCCTATCGCCCCTTGCGGGACGCCCCTCGAATTTCCGCCCTGATCAGTTCCATCGGCGTTTCTTTTTTCCTGCAGAATCTGGCCATTGTCGTTTTCTCCGCCATTCCGCGCGCGGTCTACCGGCCGGCCTGGCTGGAAGCGGTGATCGTGGTTGGTGACGTGCGCATTCTGCCGTTGACCCTTTTTGTACCCATCCTGTCATTTCTGCTCATGCTCGGGTTGATCTATATCGTCTATCGAACCAAACCGGGACTGGGCATGCGGGCCATCTCCAAGGATATCGAGACCAGCTATATCATGGGGGTCGATGTCAACCGTGTCATCGCCCTGACCTTCGGTATCGGATCCGCCCTGGCAGCGGCTTCCGGTATCATGTGGGCCCTGCGCTATCCGCAGTTGCAGCCGGTCATGGGCGTTATCCCCGGTTTCAAGGCTTTTATTGCAGCGGTTTTTGGCGGCATCGGATCGATCCAGGGCGCCGTGGTCGGGGGCCTGGCGCTGGGTTTCGTCGAAATTCTGGTGGTGGCCTTCTTCCCGGAGCTGGCCGGATACAGGGATGCCTTTGCCTTTATCCTGCTCATTTTCATCCTGCTGTTCAGGCCCACGGGTTTGTTCGGTGCGAAACTGGAGGACAAGGTGTAATGGACCGCAAGACAAAAGTAATACTCAATGTAATGGCTGCGGCGGTTCTGGGGCTCTTGATTTGGCTGGCGAAAGGACATTTGGACGGCTATAAAATCCAGATCCTCAACCTGATCGCCATCAATATCATCCTGGCGTTGAGCCTGAACCTGATTTACGGTTTTACCGGCATGTTCAGCCTGGGCCACGCCGGGTTCATGGCCATCGGCGCCTATGTCTGTTCCATTCTGATCATGACTCCTGACCAAAAGGAGATGCTCTTCATTTTGCAAGCGCCGTACCCATGGGTCCAGGCAGCCCAGGCACCCTTCTTTGTGGCCGTATTGCTGGGCGGGCTTTTCGCCTGTGCCGCCGGTATTCTGGTGGGCATTCCCCTGTTGCGGCTGGGGGACGACTATCTGGGCATCGCCACCCTCGGCTTTGCCGAAATCGTGCGCGTGTTTGCCAACAACCTGCCCCGGCTGACCAACGGGGCGTTAGGATTCAAGGGGATTCCGGACTATGCCAATATCTGGTGGAATTTCGGGTGGTGTCTGCTGACCCTCTATTTTGTCATGCGCATCATCAACAGCAACTTCGGCAACACCCTCAAGGCGATTCGCGATGACGAAACAGCCGCCAAGGCCATGGGTATCAATGTCTTCAAATACAAGCTGATATCTTTTGCCATGGGTTCCTTTTTCGCCGGCGTGGGCGGTGCACTGCTGGGAAGCCTGCTGACCACCATCGATCCCAAAATGTTCCTGTTTATCCTCACCTTCAACATCCTGATGATCGTGGTGACCGGTGGCCTGGGCTCCATCACCGGATCCGTTCTGGGGGGCATCGGCATCACGATTCTGCTGGAATGGCTCCGGTTTGTGGAGAATCCGATCAGCATCGGCGATTTTTACATCGCGGGCGTTCCGGGTATGCGCATGGTGGTCTTTTCCCTGGCGCTGCTATTGATCATCCTGTTCCGCCGCGAAGGGCTCATGGGAACCCGCGAGATTACCTGGGAAAGACTGGCCGGACTCATCGGGAAGCGAGGTGCGTCGAAATGAAACCGGAAACCATTCTGGAAACAAAAGAACTGACGATGCGGTTCGGCGGTCTGACGGCAGTGGGAAATTTCAGCGCAGCCATTGCCAGGGGAAGCATTGTCGGGCTTATCGGGCCCAACGGTGCCGGAAAAACCACCTGCTTCAATATGATCACCGGTTTCTACAATCCGACCCGCGGAAACGTGATCTTTCAAGGGCGGGACATTACCGGACAACCGCCGCACCTGGTTTGCAAAAGCGGCATCGCGCGCACGTTTCAGAATATCCGCCTATTCAAAAATGAAACCGTGTTGGAAAATGTCATGATCGGCTGTCACCTGCGCCAGAAAACCACCTGGTGGCATGCCCTTTTCAGCCTTCCTGCCAGTACTCGCGAGGAAAAGGCGTTGCAGGAAAAATCTCTGAATCTGCTCGAGGTGGTGGGACTGCGCGATGTGGCCGATGAAAAAGCCACCAGTCTGCCATACGGGGCGCAGCGCCGACTGGAAATCGCCAGGGCCCTGGCCACGGATCCGGCCTTCTTGCTGCTGGATGAACCGGCGGCCGGGATGAATCCCAATGAGACGCGCAAGCTGATGGCGTTTATCCGAGAGATCCGCGACCGGTTCGAGCTGACCATCCTGCTGATCGAGCACGACATGAAGGTGGTCATGGGCATCTGCGAGCATATCTGGGTCCTGGATTATGGCGAGACCATCGCAGAAGGATCGCCGGATCACATCAAATCCAACCCCAAGGTGATCGAGGCCTATCTCGGCGAGGAGGCGGTTCAACATGCTTAGCATTCAGGACCTCAACGTCTTTTATGATGGTATCCATGCCGTAAAGGGCCTCTCCATCGATGTTCCCCAAGGCAAGATCGTCACTCTGATCGGAGCCAACGGCGCCGGCAAAAGCAGCACCCTGAGAGCCATCTCGGGCCTGATTAAAAACAAAGCCGGCAACATCAGCTATAAAGGCAAAGACATCACCCATATGAGCCCGGTGGATGTGGTCAAATCGGGTATCAGCATGTCGCCGGAGGGCCGAAAAATTTTCGCCCACCTGTCCGTATTGGACAATCTGAGGCTGGGTGCGTACAGCCGCGATGACAAAGCGGGCGTCGCCAGGGATCTCCAGTGGGTTTTAGACCTGTTTCCCATCTTGCGGGAACGCAAGGACCAGAAGGGCGGGCTCCTGTCCGGCGGTGAGCAGCAGATGCTGGCCTTGGGAAGGGCGCTGATGAGCGCTCCGGAACTGATCATGCTGGATGAGCCCTCCCTGGGCCTGGCCCCTAAGCTGGTCAAGGGGGTGTTCGAAATCATCGAGGCCATCAACAAGCAGGGCAAGACCGTGCTCCTGGTGGAGCAGAATGCCTATGCGTCGCTGAAGATCGCCAATTATGCCTATGTCCTTGAAGTGGGTACGGTGGTTCTGGAGGGAACCGGCGAGACGCTGATTTCAGACAGCCGGGTGCGTGAGGCCTATTTGGGCGGGTAATCCTTGACAGTGCCCGTCCGGAAACAGCATCTTTAGACCCGGGGCGGCGTTCTGGTTCATTTCCAATCCCCGGAATAGCCCACCCCAGGCCTGTGGTTGGAAATTGTCTCAGGCCTTACCCTGAACCAACGCCTACCATTTCTGGATGGGCACGTGGGTTAAAGTGGATCGAAACAATCGAGGATGTCGAGCTACAGCCAGAAGGAGCAGGATGCACGCTTTGAAAAAGGACGACCCCCAGATCGCTGCACTGATTGAACAGGAAGAAACCCGTATCGAGGAGACCCTGAACCTGATCGCAGCTGAAAACCATTCCCCCCGCTCGATCATGGACGTGCTCGGATCAATTTTAAACACCAAGACCATCGAAGGATATCCCGGAAAACGGTTTCACGCCGGCTGTGCCATTGTTGACGAAATAGAGAAGATCGCGGTCCAGCGCGGCAAAGAACGTTTTGGTGCGGCCTACGTCAATGTCCAGCCCCACAGCGGGACTTCGGCCAACCTGGCGGTCTATTTTTCGGTGCTTAACGTGGGCGACCGAATACTCTCCATGGGGCTTCCCTACGGCGGACATTTATCGCATGGCCACCGCGCGTCCATCACCAGCAACTGTTTCGAGTTCACCCATTACCGCGTGAACCCGGAAACCGAGCGCATCGATTATGATGAAATAAGGGCGCTGGCCCACCAGGTTAAACCCAGGATGATCGTCGCCGGGGCCAGTTCCTACCCGCGGCTGATCGACTACGCCAAAATCGCCGCCATTGCCCAAGAAATCCATGCCTATTCCTTTGCCGATATGGCCCACCTGGCCGGACTGGTCGCCGCCAAGGTGATTCCCAGCCCGGTTCCCTGTTGTGATTTCGTCACCTTTACGACCTATAAAACCATGATGGGCGGACGCGGCGGCGTGATATTGGCCAAGGAGGAATTTGGCCAACGACTTAACAGCGCCGTATTCCCGGGCTGCCAGGGCACCAGCGCCGTTAACCTGATTGCGGCCAAGGCCCTGATTTTCAAGTTGGCCGGCGAGCCCTGGTTCATCGAAATCCAGCAAAAGACCCTGGAAAATGCGGTGGTGCTGGCCGCCGCACTCCAGGAACGGGGCTACCGCATCGTTTCCGGCGGCACCGACAACCACCAGGTGCTGGTGGACCTGACCGCCCAAGGGCTGAAGGGTGCCATGGCTGAAACAACCCTTGAATCGGTCGGAATTGTCCTGAACCGCAATGTGATCCCCAGTGATGCCCGGACACCGGGCAGCATATCCGGCCTGCGCCTGGGCAGCGCCGGTATCACCACCCGCGGCATGGGCAAGCCGGAAATGGTCCACATCGCGCAGATGATGGATACGGTGCTGTCGCAACCGGGCGATCCGACCGCTTTGGACAAGGTCAAAACCCAGGTGGCGGACCTGTGCCGCCGGTTCCCGGTGTACCCATGATCGACAATCCGCCCTTCCAGCTAACGTGCGTGGTGCATCCTTTAGGGTATGATAGATCCTCTGACCGTTCACGGTTCTTGAACCGCGATTGATCACGCCCCCTTGCCAGATCGAGTGGCACTAGGCTCCCAAGCACCCATCGCTGGGAAAACGGGCGTGAAAAACTATTCCCATTGACCATGCATGAAGTGACGATCGATTGCGGAGCGTGGGCGGAATCGGAGAAAAAGAGGTCCGGCCGGTCAGTTTGGGGAAAAAACGGTGGGGCTGAAGTTGGAGACACCCGCTTCGGTGGAACAAACACCGCTGACGATCAAGCGATAGCTGGCCATCGCGCATGTTACCGGCGAATGCCGGTCAACGGAAGGAATTCTGGATCAATGGGCATTGAACCGGAGCGCATCAGCATTCTCACCCCCAATGCCGTAAGACAAGGTGAGTGGGTGCTCTACTGGATGCAGCAGTCCCAGCGGGCCCATGACAACCCGGCCCTGGAATATGCCATCAGCCAGGCCAATCGTCTGGATCTGCCTGTGCTGGTAGGCTTCGCATTGACCGACGGCTACCCGGAGGCCAACCTGCGCCATTACCGCTTTATGCTGGAGGGTCTGGCCGAAACCCAACGGCAACTGGCCAGGCGGCGCATCGGCATGGTGGTGCACAACGGCACACCCGCCACGGTGATCGGCCGGCTGGCGCATCGGTCGGCGCTGCTGGTGTGCGATGTGGGCTATACGCGCCATCAGCGCGCCTGGCGCTTATCGCTGTCCCAATCAGCCCCTTGCCGGACCGTAGCCGTGGAGGGCGACGTGGTGGTGCCGGTGGGCGTGGTTTCCCCTAAGGCCGAGTATGCTGCCCGAACCATCCGGCCCAAGATCCAGAAACACCTGAAACAATTCCTGGTGCCCTGCCCCCGTTACCGGCCCAAACGGTCGTCCCTCGGTAATGGATTAAATAGCCTCGACCTTGGCGCCATCGACACCATCCTGGAGAGCCTGGACATAGACAGGTCAGTCCCGGCCGTCACGCGGTTTTTTAAGGGAGGCCCCGGTGAAGCCAAAAAGCGGTTGCACCGATTCATCGCCCACCGCCTGCAACACTATTCGGATGGGCGCAACCAGCCACAGGCCGACTGCATTTCCCATATGAGTCCGTATCTGCACTTCGGGCAGATTTCGCCGGTATTTCTCGCCCTGCAAATCGCCAAGTCACCCACAGGCAACGAAGCGGATCGCGACGCTTATTTAGAGGAACTGATCGTACGTCGGGAACTGGCCGTCAATTTCGTGCACCACACCCCGGATTATGACCGCTACAGCTGCCTGCCCGCCTGGGCCCAAAAAACCCTGCAGGAACACGCCACAGACCGGCGCGCAACCATCTACGACCGGCAAACACTGGCGGCGGCCAAGACCCACGATCCGTATTGGAATGCCGCCATGGCCGAAATGCGCGACACCGGTTTCATGCACAGTTACATGCGCATGTATTGGGGAAAAAAGGTCATCGAGTGGTCGCCGACGCCGAGGCAAGCGTTTGAAACGGCCCTCGCGCTGAACAACCGATACTTCCTCGACGGCCGCGACCCCAACTCCTATGCCGGCGTGGGCTGGGTGTTCGGTCTACACGACCGGGCATGGTTTGAAAGGGAGATTTTCGGCAAGGTGCGTTACATGGCCGCATCCGGCCTCGAACGCAAATGCGACATCCGCGCCTACGTCAAAAAGGTTGCGGCCCTCAGCCACCGGGCCGACAGGGCATGATGCCGGTCATCGGCGATTGCCGTTATCCAGATAGGCCCCTACATGGTCATCGATGGCCAGACGTCCGTTGAGCATGGCTTCAAATGCCGGATCAAGGGCCTCCTCGAGGAAAACAACCTGGTGCCGTCCCATGGATCTGGCCGTGTATCGAAGCGCCTCGGGTCGGTGATTGGAATATGCGATGGTAATCGTCGCCATGACACCCTTCACTCATATTGGTAGTCTGTTTGCGTGTGCAAAAAAATGATTATCTTACAGGCTGTACGAAAAGGTCGCACCCTGGAGCAGTAGATGAGAACCAAATACCTCAAAATGACAATTGGCCTGGGAATCATGGTGATCGGCATGGCGGCCTGCGCCTTATCCGAACCGGAAACGGAGCCATCTGTCGACGCTCCAAACTTCAACGCATGCCCCCGATCACCCAACTGTGTTTCATCCAAAAGCCCCCGGGGAAACCAATTCGTCCGCCCGTTCACCTATTCAGCCGCTGCACACGAGGCCTATCAGGCACTGGTTGATATTCTCAGCGTTGAAAAACAGGCCCGGATCATCGTTATGGACAAGGACTACATCCATGCCGAATTCGTCTCCAAATACCTGCATTTCGTAGATGACGTCGAATTCTCTTTTGAACCGGACCAACCAGTGGTTCATATCCGCTCGGCATCCCGTTCAGGCTACTACGACTTCGGCGTTAATCGCAGGCGCACCGAGCGTCTGCGCCATCTTTTCGCTACCGCCCTTAAGCCATGACAAGGCTCCACCGCAGCAAGGCACCACGGAAAAAACCGCTGGATCCGACTCGCTGCAAAAAAAATTGGGCGATCTATCTCTTTTGGCTGAATAGACGCTTTGTCGGATTCAATCGCGTAACCCTGAAGCCGGCAGGGTCTATCTGGGCTGGCATCACCTGCGAGCTATCGTGCTTTCATGATCAGATCGCGGGTCTGCAGCCAATCCTGCATTTCCATAAGGGCTTTGGTCAGGTGGTAGCGACCGTCTTCAAAGACACCGTAATCCCCGCCGCCGGCCATGGCCGCAACGAACCGGATGTTGTTGGCGTAAAGCAGCCAGACGTCGTTCCAGCGCCGTTCGATATACTCATCGAAAATGCTGCCGCTGGCGGCGATACCCTGAGCATAGCCGTTATCCCAGGCCGATATCATCAGCTGCGTGGCCGTCAACACCCCTTGGTTGGAGGTGGCGATGGTATTGTCCAGGCGCGCAAAGTAGCCTTGTACCCAGGAGGTGTCGTGGCACGCCAGGCAGGTGCGCTGCATGGTTGTACGCCTGGCGGCCATTTCGTCTGCGGAGATCAAATGGTCAGCGGCAACACTGCCGTCCAGATTGGTGGGCAGGGGCAGGCCGGCCTTGTTGCGAATAGCGGTGGTATCCGCAGATTTGGGCTGGGGATGGGCGTAGACCAGGCCGAAGATGCGCCATCCCAGCCGATCGCTCATCTGGTGGGTGCGCGGGTTGATCGTGTCTCCGTCCGTGTTCACCGTCAGGCTGATATGGCAGGTCGCGCAGGTGGGCGCCTGGATGTCCTCGCCAATCGTCCAGGGGACTTTGTTGAAGTCCCATTCGGCATTCATGGAGGAGAAGATGTTGCCATGCTTGCTGGCAGAATAGACTTTAAATGCAGGGACATCCGGACCTGCATGGCACTCTTTGCAGGTGTATGGTTTGCGGGCCATTTCAATGGAAAACCGGTGGCGCGTGTGGCAGGCCGAGCAGGCCCCCCGGCTGCCGTCCAGGTTGACGCGGCCCACGCCCTGATTGGGCCAGCCGGCGATCACGGGAAAATCCAGCCGCCCGGCATCGGTGTCACGGGTTTCGGTGCCGGTCACGCGCAATCGGGTGCCGTGACAGTAGTAGCAGCCATCCGCCCGGGTCATGTCGTTGGCCGGCTCAAAGTGGACCCGGTCCGGCGTAACCGTTGGTGTTCCCAAGATATTGCGCTGCAAGTCGGCGTAGAGTGTGTTTTCAGATAGATTCTTCTCGGCCATGGCCATGATATTCTTCGAATACTGTTCACGTTCGGTGGCGTGGCAGGTGGCGCAATCGTCCGGGCTGACCACCACATGGATATCGGTGCCGTTGTGCTCAAAGGTATCCGCGTGGGCCTCGCCCCTCAGGGTATGGCACTCGGCACACCCCACACTGATTGCCTGAAGCGGCTCAGGCACCTTGTTGCTGGAGACGCGACGCTGCATGCCCTCGGCGGCCATGGCCGTTTGGGGGGTGATCATCGCATGACGGCTCTTCTGCCAATCGGCAACGATGCCCGGATGAAAGACGGCATGGCAATCCAGGCATTCCTGCGTGGCGCTGCTGACGGGTGCAGCGTCGCCGAAGGCGGGGCCACCGGTTAAAAAAGTCAGGATGATCAGGATGACAGATAGCTTCGTTTTTGGCATGGGATCGTCCTCCGGGGTTGGTCGTTGCCGTTAAGGGGTGTCTGTTCATGGCAGCTGCGGCACCCAAAAGCGGGTCTCTTTACGGGCACTGGCGCAGGGCAGGGCCTGCTGAGAAACGGGTCAGTGCTAATCTCCGTCTTGGGGCAGCTGGGGCAGCGGGACATCAATGCAGCCATCGCCTGCCCTGAATCCGTATCAGGGTACGATCCAGACCGCAAGATCCTCTGCTTTCTGAACGACTTGGCGCGATACGCTGCCGAAAAACATGCTTTTGCTGGCACCGCGCTTACCGATCACAAGGGTACCGAAATTGCCTTGACGCACTTCCTCCAAAATGGCCTTGGCGGCCAACAGCTTATTGGAGACAATCCGCAAATCGATGCGATCCTCGCTAAACCCATTACGCTTAAAAACCGCCAGTGCCTGGGCATAAAAATCGTCCAGGCATCGCTGGTCGCTGTCCAGCAGGATGGCTTCGGCCTGGCCAGAGGATGGTGACGGCACATTGATTTCACAATAATCCTGCAGGCGCGGCTGAACATGCAGCATATGGATGCGGCTGTTTTCAGAGCCGCTCAGCATGAAGGCAAGATAATCCGCGGCCCGCAGCGCCCGCGGTGAGCCGTCCACCGCCAATAGAATCTTCTGCGAGTCGATTTGTCCGTCAACGACCCATATGGGTGTCAGGTTCGAATGGTTCACCAGGTTTTCCGTAACGCTGCCCATGACCAGCCCCTGCAGGTAGGAAACCCCACGCCGGCCGACCATGAGCGCGTCATAGGAAGAGACCTGGCACCACGCCAGCAGGTCATCGGCAACGCTGATATGCCGCACCTGGTTTTTGAGTTCGATGCGCTTCTCGGGCATACCGGCCTGAACCATCTGTTCCTTGTGTTTCTCGAGCAGGACCGCAGCGGCCGCCTGGTTTTTCTTGATTATCTTTTTTAGTTCGTTGTCAGCCTTCACGCTGCGCTGCGCGTCCTCCAGCAGATAGCCGGACAGGGTCGGCTGAACGTGAATCAGCACGACATGCAGTTCGGGGATGGCTGCTGCCATCCGCCCGGCATACTGCACGGCATGGGATGAATGCAAGGAGGCATCAACGGCAATGGCGATCTTTTTTTGCATGGCTCAGGTTCCCTTTCCCAGATCCGAAACCAACCGGTACCCGTTTTGACGCCCTTTTCACAAGGCGTTCGATCCTTGCCAACCGGCCTGGACGGAAAAGACCGGTCATGCCTCTGCTTGTCGGTCACGCCAGTGCCGCCACGTCCACCATCACGGACAGCGTGTGCACCCCGCCGCCCATGACCACCCCTTTGACCGGTGTTACATCGCCGTAGTCGCGCCCCCAGGCGAGGGTGATATGATGATCACCGGCCACCAGGTTGTTGGTCGGGTCAAGGTCCACCCATCCGGCATCAGGCACGAAAAGGGAGACCCAGGCGTGCGAGGCGTCGGCACCGATCATCTTGGGTATCCCCGGGGGTGGCTGGGTCTCCAGATAGCCGCTCACGTACCGCGCCGCCAGCCCCAGAGCCCGCAGGCAGCTGATTGCCAGGTGGGCGAAATCCTGGCACACGCCTTTACGATCGGCCAGCACCCGATCCACGGGTGTATCCACCGTGGTGGCGGTCTTGTCGTAGGTGAATTCTGTGAAGATTCGCCGCATCAGGTCCATGGCACCGGCCAATACGGGCGTTCCCGGCGGGAAGGAGGGTTGCGCATAATCCAAGGCAGCGGGATTGACCGTGATCAATGGACTTACAAAAATGTACTGTAAGGCATCCAACGCGGCCGGACCATCGTGGGCGGCCAGCCGGCGGGATACGGTTTCCCAGGGGAGCGTGCCTGCCGGTGGCGGGGTAACGGGTTGGCTCGTTTCCACCATGCTGGTGGCAGTCATCGACAGCTCGTTGTGGGGCTGCTGAACCATGAACACCTGGACGATGTTACCGAAATAATCGCTCCGGCGATCGAGGTATTGGGGCTCGGGCGCGATGGTCAGGTGACTTTGAATGACCCGTTGGGTTGATGTCTCCCGGGGGGTCAAAAACAATTCGTTCTGGGACAGAGAGGCGGGCTCCGAATAGCGGTACGCCGTGGTGTGGACGATGCGGTATTTCATGGCTGGCGCTCGCCGGGAAGCATGGTAAAATGGGGTGTCATCGGGACCCGGCTCAAATAGTGGGCGCTGATCTGCTGGTCGAACTTCTTGAGGCGGGTCTGCATGGATTCGAGAAAGGCCTTCAACGTTTCTGTTTTGGAACCGTCGCTCAGACCGGCAAGATCCACCCGTCGCACGGCGGAAAGCATCTCCCGGGCCGTGGGTGCTTCTGGATTTTCGTCGTGCCCATCACTCTGCCGGGGCATGTTGGCCACGTGGACGGAGAGCTGGTCCAACTGAAAAGCCAAGGATTTTGGGTTGCTTTCGTCTACGAGCAGCAGGTCCAGTACCGGAGCCAGTTGAAAGGCGGTCCGGTAGCGGGCCCGGTAGGTCATGATGCTGTCGAAAACTTCCAGCAAGGCCTCCAGGATATTCCGGGATTGGCTGCAAATCTCGACGAGGCCGACGCGAATCAAACCGGCCTGGTGCATGGCCCGCTCCACCCGACGCCCCATGTCCATGAAACGCCAACCCAGGCCGCGGGTCATGCTCTCCATGGCCAGCCCGCTGAAGGCACTTAGCGTGAACAGGGTCTCGTTGAGCAGTTCCAGCGGATCGCCGACCGCTGTGTCGGCAAAGCCTTCCAACCGATTGATCACCCGCCAGGAATCCAGAGAGAGCCGGTCGCGCACATTGCGGGCCGCATCCTGCACCCGCTTGAGGACAGATATTACGCTTTCGGGCCTATCCTGTCGGTATAGGGCGGCATTCAGCTGGGCCGACAGCTCACGATAAAGGGGGATGCCCGCATCACCATCGGCTGCTGCAGGAATGATGGTCTCCGCCCGGAGCAGACTCAGCAGAAAGGGCAGTTCGGAAATGTCTGCCGAACGGGTTTCACCGGAAAGCCGCCGGAAAACCGATCGCAAAAGCCGCACCAGACCCTCGGCCCGCTCCAGGTAGCGTCCCAACCACAGCAGGTGGTCGGCCACCCGGCTGGGTAGATCGCTGCTGCGCCTGACGGTGGCAACCGCCTGGAGACCACCCATGAGGCTGAAGGGCGCCACCGGCTGGTCGGAAAGCACCCAGATGTCCTTGCTTTGCAGTCGCTCCGGGCAGCCATTGGTCAGGGTTTGCACATCTGCAGCGGTGATGGCCAGTCCACCGGGCATGACATCGAAACCGTCCGGGGTGGCGCAGGCAAATACTCGCAAAAGGGTGTAGCGGGAACCAACACCGCTTACCGTCCAGGCAGGTGCTGCCGCCGGGTGGATCGGTTCCCGCGCCAGAAAGCTATGCGGTGCAGCCTGAATCGCCGCGGCCAGGTCGGCCTCAGGGCCGGCCGTCGCCGATCGGTGCATGGCCGCACCCAGGGTCAAGTTTCCCAGATTGGCCAGGACATGGCTCAGCCCATCGGCGGTTCCGCACCACCAGGCCGGATGATTTTCCAGCAGCAGGTCCGCCCCCATCAGCCGTTTAGATAGCGCGGGCAGGTAGACCGGCAGGACCGGCGTGTCCACGAATCCGCTGCCGATGGGATTGACGACATCGATGTTGCGCTCCCGGGAAGCCTGGATCAGCCCCGCAACCCCGGAGGCCGTCGACCGGCGCAAGGCGAAGGGGTCGCTGCCCGAGTCCGGGGTATGCCGGAAGATAGACGTCACCGGCTCCAGACCGGCCAGTTTTTTTAGGAATACCTTGCCGTTGCGCACCGTCAGATCCTGGCCCTCCACCAGCGGGTAGCCCAGGTAACGGGAGAGCAGGGCGTGCTCAAAATAGATACGACTTTCCGGCCCCGGAGAGAGCAGCACGATACCGGGGTCCTCACCCTGAGGGGCGGCCCACTGGATCAAGCTGCGGTGAAATGTCTGGAAGAAGGGCGCCAGACGGAGGATCTGGGTGTTGTGGTAAAGCTCGGCGAAAACCCGCGACATAACGATCCGGTTTTCCAGGGCATACCCCAGACCCGCCGGATTGGACCCATAGTCCCGCAGCACCCGGAAGCGTCCATCGGGTCCCCGGTAAAGGTCGGCCGCGTAATAGGTCAGAAACCGGTTGCCGGCCGGCACCATGCCGTGGCAGGTATGCAAAAAATTGGGATTGGCGAAGAGCAGCTCCGGAGGGATCCGGCCCTCCTTGAGCAGGTTCTGGGGGCCGTAAGTGTCGGCCAGGATCTTTTCCAGCAGCAGCGCGCGCTGGATCAGACCGGTTTCCAGTCCCGCCCATTCCACCGCGGTGATCGGCAGGGGAATCATTTCCAGGGCCCAGGGGATTCCCCGTCCGCCGGCGTCGTCAAAGGGGTTGTAGGTCGCACCGTCCTCATGGCGCATGCGCCTGACCCGGTCCTGGCGCTGCTGGAGAACGTCTGGCCCCATGGCGTTCAACGCCGCGATCAGCGGCTGCCAGGGTTGACGGGGTGTCGCCGGAGATGAAAACGCTTCGCCATAAACGTCACCGGGAAAGGTCACCGCATTGAACAGAGATGACGATGCCGTCCATGGGGTCGCCGGGTCGATATAGTCTGGGTCGATCATACAGCGCGTTGATGCCTCGTGTTGGGTTCAATGGCGCCACCCGTGGCGGCTTGGCCGCTTTAACCCGTTCAGCGCCTCAAATCAAGCGTATATGGGAAAATGGGGTTGTTTTCCGCGGCCGGTATCGCCGTGGACGCCCCGGGGGTGTGGCCGCCGGAAACAAAGCGCGCATTGCGCCGGCCTTCGGCTTCATAGGCGTTGACCGGAAACACGTCATGATGGCGTCCGCCCGGATGCCCCACATGATAGGTGCAGCCGCCCACGGACCGGCCGGACCAGGTGTCGAACAGGTCGAGGGTCAGGGGGCTGTGCACGCCGATGGTCGGATGCAGGCAGGACGGTGGCTGCCAGGCCCGATAGCGGACGCCGGCCACGAACACGCCTTCCGTAACGGTCGGCTGAAGGGGCACGCGCCGTCCATTGCAGACGACCGTATGCCGGTTGCCGGTCATGCCGGACACCTTGACCTGCAGCCGCTCCACCGAAGAATCCACGTAGCGGGCGGTGCCCCCGCCGCCGGGCTCCTCCCCCAGCACATGCCAGGGCTCCAGGGCCTGGCGCAACTCGATCTGCATGCCCTGGCAGTCCACTTGGCCATGGATGGGGAAGCGAAACTCGAAATGGGGGTGGAAAAAATCCATGGACAGCGGGAAGCCGGCCCGATTGAGCATCTTCAGCACGTCGGCAAAATCATCGCCCAGCGGCTGGGGCAGCATGAAGCGGTCGTGGAGTTGGGTGCCCCAGCGCACCAGATCATGGCGATACGGCGTTTGCCAGAACCAGGCCACAAAGGTACGCAGGAGCAGCTGTTGGGCCAGGCTCATGCGCGCGTGGGGCGGCATCTCGAAAGCGCGAAACTCCAGTAGCCCCAGCCTCCCGGCGGCGCTGTCCGGCGAATAGAGCTTGTCGATGCAGAATTCCGCCCGGTGGGTATTGCCGCTGACGTCCACCAGCAGGTGGCGGAACAGGCGGTCCACCAGCCACGGCGGGCAGGGCCGGTCCGGGACTGTTTGCCGCTCCAGTTCGGCAAAGGCGATCTCGAGCTCGTAGAGGCTGTCGTGCCGGGCTTCGTCGATGCGCGGCTGCTGGCTGGTGGGACCGATGAAAAGCCCGGAAAAGAGAAATGAAAGCGACGGATGGTTGTTCCAGAAGGAGACGAAGCTGCGCAGCAGGTCCGGGCGCCGCAGAAAGGGGCTGTCTGCCGGCGTAGCACCGCCGAGGATGATGTGGTTGCCGCCGCCGGTACCGGTCTGGCGGCCGTCGATCAAGAACTTCTCCGTACCCAGACGGGTCTGACGGGCCGTTTCGTAAAGCGCCGTGGTGCAATCGACCAGTTCCCGCCAGCTGTGCATGGGCTGGATGTTCACCTCGATGACCCCGGGGTCCGGGGTGATCTTGAGACTCTCCAGACGCGGGTCATAGGGCGGCGTGTAGCCTTCGATGACCACCGGCAATTTGGTTTTTGCAGCGGTGGCCTCGATGGCGGCCACCAGTTCCAGATACCCTTCCAGGGTGGTGATCGGCGGCATGAACACATGCAGCCGGCCCTGGCGGGGCTGCACGCACAGGGCCGTGCGCACCACCCAGGCAGCGGATTCGCCGACCGCCGGGGCCGGTTCGTTAAACGGCTTGGGCTGGGTGCGCACGTTGTGGTCCACCCGCTCTGCCGGTCTGCCTGGAATGGCCCGCTGGCCCTCGTGAAGATCCGGCAACGGTCCCCGGTCAGCCATGGGATCCAGCGGGTGGTCATAGGGGAACTCCGCCTTGGAGACCCAAGGCAGGGACTCCAGGGGCAAGCGCAGTCCGGCGGGTGAATCACCGGGTAAAAGGAACATATGATCACCCCGCAAGTGCCAGGGGCCGCTCTTCCAGGAGCCGTGCTGCAGTGGCAGGACGTAGCCCACCACCGCCCCCAGCCCGCGCTGGAAGGTGCCCACCATGCGCATGCGGGCCTCGGGGTCGTCCAGCTTGGGGTCGCTGGGGTCAACATTTACCGGCAGCCGCTGCTCCTTGTGCAGGTAATACAGGACGTCCTCATAGCCTTCGCGAATGAAGCGCCGGCTTACCGCCAGGCTGTCGGCCAGGCTGTCGATGAAGATCTTGGCCTGGGCGACACCGAAGCCATAATCTTTGGACACGTCGGCGATCCAGCGGTCGTCCGTCCAGACCGGCTGGCCGTCCCGGCGCCAATAGCAGCCCAGGGCCCAGCGTGGCAGGGATTCGCCCGGGTACCATTTGCCCTGACCGTAGTGCAGCAATCCGCCGGGAGCCCACTGCCGGCGCAGCCGTTTGAGCAGCGTCTCGGCCAAGTGCTGCTTCTCCTCTCCCAAGGCCGCCGTGTTCCACTGCTCACCGTCCATGTCGTCGATGGAGACGAAGGTGGGCTCACCGCCCATGGTCAGGCGCACATCCGCCTCGGCCAGCCGGCGATCCACCCGATCCCCCAGTTCCACGATGGCCGACCAGACCTCCTCCGGGTAAGGCCGGGTGGAACGCGGCGCTTCGCGAATACGCCGCACGTTCATGCTGTGGCTGAAATCCACCGCGCATGTTTCCAAGGCGCCGGTGATGGGGGCCGCACTCTGGGGCTGCGGCGAACAGGCCAGCGGGATGTGCCCTTCGCCGGCAAAAAGCCCCGAGGTGGGGTCCATGCCCACCCATCCGGCCCCGGGGAGGTAGACCTCGGTCCAGGCATGCAGGTCGGTGAAGTCGGCTTCCGGCCCGGACGGGCCGTCCAGGGATTTGACATCTTGGGCCAGCTGGATCAGGTAGCCGGAAACAAAGCGGGCGGCCAGGCCCAGATGGCGCAGGATGTTGACCAGCAGCCAGGCCGAGTCCCGGCAGGATCCGCTGCCCAGGGTCAGCGTCTGTTCGCAGCTTTGGACATTGGGCTCCATGCGGATGAGATAGCGGATGTCGCGGCTCAGCCGCTGGTTCAGATCCACCATAAAAGTGTTGGTCGGTTTGGGGTTGCGGTCGATCTGGGCCAGGTAAGCCTTGAGCTCCTTGCCCGCCGGTTCTTTGGCCAGATAGGGTCCCAGTTCCGCCTTGAGGGTCGGCTCATAGTAGAAGGGGAAGGTCTCGGCATCGGGTTCCAGGAAAAAATCGAAGGGGTTGATGATGATCATCTCCGCCACCAGATCCACCTCCACGACGAGTTCGGTGGTCTTTTCCGGAAACACCAGGCGGCCCAGGAAGTTGCTGAAGGGGTCCTGCTGCCAGTTGATGAAATGGTTTTCGGGGGTCACCGTCATGGAGTAGCTCAGGATCGGCGTCCGGCAATGGGGCGCCGGCCGCAGGCGGACGATATGGGGGGAAAGGGAGATGCGCCGGTCATAGCGATAGGCGGTTTTGTGGTTCAGGGCGACATGGATTCCCACGGGGTATCCTTTCTACTGCTCGTTGGTGGATGTCTCGATCAGGGGTTTGAGGTTGAAGAAGGTGGTGCCGATGGCCCCGTCCACCTGGTTGAGCCGGGTTTGCAGGCCGTCCAGGTACTCGTGCAGCCCATGATCGACCACTTCGTCGATGTCGGTGTATTCCAGATCCGCCTTGAGGCGGCCCAGCCGTTTTTCGGCGAGGTTGGCGGCCGACCCGGGCGGTGAGCCGTTGATGCGGTGCAGGCAGATCTGCGCCTTGGAGATGCAATGGCGGATGGAGCGGGGAAACTGGCTGTCGAAAATCAGAAAACCGGCAACCTTGCGGGGGGTAATGTGGTGATGTTCTTTGCGGTACATCTCGAAGGCGCTGGCGGATTTGAGCACCGCTGTCCACTGGATGTTGTCGATGGGGGTGTTCACCAGGTCCGCCTGGGGCAGCAGCATGAAGTATTTGACGTCCAGAATCCGGGAGGTTTTGTCCGCCCGTTCCATCATCATGCCGATGCGGGCGAAGTTCCAGGCTTCGCCATGGCTCATGGTGGAGTCCATCAGGCCGGTGAACAGGTGGCTGCGCATCTGGATGATCTTGAAGAAACGGTGGGGGTCCTCCAGGGCCATGGTCAGGCTGCCGCCGTCGGCCAGTTCCAGGTAGAAATTGTTCAAGTGCTCCCACATCTCCGAGGAGATGATCTCCCGGATGGAGCGGCCGTTTTCGCGCGCCGACGCCAGGCAGCTCAGGATGGAATTGGGGTATCCCCGGTCAAAGGTCAGAAACCGGATTACCGCCTCCTGGTTATAATCCGGGCAGTTTTTCTCGAACCGGGCCTGGTCGCCGGTGATCATCACCAGCGGCTCCCAGTGCTTGCCTTTTTCCGACGGCATGTCCAGCAGCAGGTTGAGGTTGACGCTGATAAAGCGGGCCACATTTTCGGCCCGCTCGATATAGCGGCACATCCAGTAGATTGAGTTGGCAACACGGCTGAGCATTGAGATTCCTCCTATAGTACCCATGTATCCTTGCTGCCCCCACCCTGGGAGGAGTTGACCACCAGGGAGCCCTTGGTCAGCGCCACCCGGGTCAGCCCCCCGGGCTGCACATAGATCTCCTCGCCGAAGAGCACGTACGGTCTCAGGTCCACGTGGCGCCCCTCGATGCGGCCGCCCACGATGGTGGGCACCCGCGAGAGCGAAATGGTCGGCTGAGCCATGTAGTTGCGCGGTTCGGCGGTGATCTTCTCGGCAAATGCCGCCCGCTCCGTCTCAGAGGCATGGGGGCCCACCAGCATGCCGTATCCGCCGGATTCGTTGGCGGCCTTGACCACCAGCTGATCCAGGTGCGCCAGCACATAGGCCCGGTCATTATCGTCCCGGCAGATGTAGGTGGGCACGTTGGGCAGGATGGCCTCCTCGCCGGTGTAGTATTTGATAATCTGGGGTACGTAGGCGTAGATCACCTTGTCGTCGGCGATGCCGGTCCCCGGTGCGTTGGCCATGGCGATGCGTCCAGCCTTGTAGACGCCGATAAGGCCCCGTACCCCCAGCATGGAATCCGGACGGAACACCGCCGGGTCGATAAAGTCGTCGTCGATGCGTCGGTAGAGTACGTCCACCCGTTTGAGCCCTTTGGTGGTGAGCATGTGGACGAATCCGTCGGACACCACCAGGTCCTGGCCTTCCACCAGTTCCACCCCCATCTGCTGGGATAGGAACGAGTGCTCGAAGTAGGCGCTGTTGAAAATGCCGGGAGTCAGCACGCCGATGGTGGGCGCTTGGACGTGGTCCGGGGCCAGGTATTCCAGCACCTCCAATAGCTTGGAGGGATAATCGTCCACCGGCCTTACATGGGATGCTTCGAACACCTGGGGGAAGGTGCGCTTGAGCACCTGGCGGTTCTCCAGCACATAGGAGACTCCCGAGGGGCAGCGCAGGTTGTCTTCCAGCACGAAAAAGCGCCCGTCGCGGTCGCGCACCAGGTCGGTACCCGTCACATGACACCAGATCCCCCGGGGCGGGGTGAACCCCTCGCACTCTTTGCGGTAGGTGCGGCTGGTAAGGATCAGGTCTTCGGGAACCACCTTGTCCTTGAGGATCTTTTTGTCGTTGTAGACGTCCTGGATGAATTCGTTGAGGGCGAAAATCCGTTGTTTTAGGCCGCTCTCGATCTGCTGCCAGTCGCCGCCGGAGACGATGCGCGGGATGATGTCGAACGGCATGATCTTTTCGGTGCCCTCATCGCGGCCGTAGACATTGAAGGTGATGCCCATTTTGAGCAGCATGGCCTCGGCCGCCTTCTGACGCAGGGCCAGGTCCCCTGCCGGCAGGGACTCAATCTTGTCCACCAGCAACTGGGCCCCGGGCCGGGGCCGCCCGTTGGCGTCGATCAATTCATCGAAAAAATCCCCCGGGTCATACGTATTGAATGTCTCCATCGAACCGTTTCCTCCATGGTAAAGCGGATATGCGGAAAGGCTATGAACCTCAGAGGGTTGAAAGCATTTCCATCGGGCAGCCAGAGGGGGCGGCGGGCCAAAATATCCAAGATCATGGCACTGCCCAACAAGCTATCCAATCCGTTCCGTTAAGGAACATTCATAGCGGATGCTTTCATCCCTGGCAATGGCTTATTCGATGGCCCCGCGGCCAGTCGATCCAATAAAAAATGCTCCAGACCCGCAAAATATACAACCATCCGTAAAGAATTCTCGGCGCTGTACCGATAACCAAACAAGTGGTGGCGGCTGTGGGCGCGCAAGCCATCCGCGTAGTTACCATTGGCGGTTCAGGGTGAAAATGTGGACAAACTCAGTATACTTATCGCAGAGGACGATCTGGTATCCGGAACCCTTTTGCGGAAGATATTAACCAAACAAGGCCACGATGTGGATCATGGGCGCGACGGTCTGCAAGCCTGGGAAATGTATCAATCCGGAAATTATCGCCTGGTCGTATCGGACTGGATGATGCCGCAGTTGGACGGGATCGAGCTCTGCCGCAGAATTCGGGGCTTGAACCGCCACGACTACGCCTACATCATCATGATCACCGGTAAGGACACCAAGGAAGATGCGGTGGCCGGTCTGGAGGCAGGGGCCGATGACTATATCGTTAAACCCATCGACAAGGATGAATTCCTGTCCCGCATACGGGCCGGGCAGCGGATTCTTGAATTGCAGGATAAATACCGCCGTGCTTCCTCAAAGCTGGCCCATTCAGAAAAAATCGCCGCTGTCGGTCAGCTAGCCGCCGGTATCGCCCATGAAATCAACAATCCGATCGGATTTATGCGCAGCAATTTGGGCACGCTGCTGAATTACCAAACCGACATCAAGGAGGTGTTGACGCTGCAGAGCATGATGATGAAACTCATCAATAGTTCCATCCGGGAAGGGCGGATCCTGCCTGACCTGCCTAAAATCACAGCGGCCGTCGGGGAAAAAACCAACGCCTTAGATATTCCATATGTTATAGATGATTTTAAAGATTTGGTGTTAGACTGCACGGCCGGTGCCGATAGGATCGGACTCATCGTTAATGAGCTCAGATACTTTGCCCATCTCGATGAGAAAGCCTATCATCCCGAAGACCTTGCGGACATCATCCGGCAGGTGATGGCCAAACTTGAAGACCGGTTGAGCGACAGCATAACGATAACGATGAAGCTAGCGGACCTTCCGGCGGTCGCGTGTATCAAGAGTCATATGGAGCAAGTCTTTTATAACCTGCTGTTGAACGCGGTTGAAGCCATCGGTGAATCCGGTCGGGTGGTGGTTGAAGGTTCTTATTGTGACCCCAGCATTGAAATCTTGATTTCGGATACCGGCAAGGGAATCCCCGAGCATCATCTATCAAAGGTGTTCGACCCCTTTTTCACGACCAAGGATGTCGGGCAAGGCGTCGGATTGGGCCTGACAACCGCTCAAAACATCTTAAAGATGATCAATGCCCACATCATGCTTGAAAGCACCAATGCCACCGGAACCTGCTTCAGGGTCAGCCTCCCGGCAAAAAAAGGGTAGCTTGGCTGCCTCAATTACCTGAGCCATTTTGCAAGCATATCGGCCAGGTGATCCGGAACGATCGGTTTGGTCAGATAGTCATCCATCCCCGCTTGAATGCATTTTTCCCGATCGCCTTTCATGGCATTGGCTGTCATCGCAATGATCGGCATACCGGGTTCAAGCACCTTCGATTGAGGATTGCGAATCTGAACCGTGGCCTCGTAACCGTCCATCTCGGGCATCTGGCAGTCCATCAGCACCAGGTCGAAATGGGTTTTTTTCAAGATCGCGATGGCTTCACCACCGTTAGCGACCACATCGACATGCGGGTAGCCGAGTTTCTTCAGGATGCTCACGGCAACCTTCTGGTTGATCAGATTGTCTTCGGCCAGCAGGATTCTTCGATTGTGTTTCTTCTTTTCAGCCAGGGCGTGGACGGTGAGCATTCCCTGCCCTTGCTCAGCTGCCAGCTGAGTGGTTTTCCCACTGACCAGGGCGAGACAATCATACAGCTGCGATTGTTTGACCGGTTTGGTCAGATACGCGCTAAAACCGATTTTTTCAAATCGCCCGGCATCGCCGCGGTTGCCCATGGAGGTCATCAAAACCAAGATGGTGCTCTGCAGTCGAGCGTCCTGCTTGATTCGTTGACCCAGTTCCTCTCCATCCATCTCCGGCATCTGCATGTCGAGAATGGCGATCGCATAAGGGTCGTTGGCAGATAGCGCCTCCCTGAGCCGATCCAAGGCATCTGCCCCGCAGGCGGCTTCCCCGTAACGGCACCCCCACGATTTGAGCTGCTCCCGCAGGACATGCCGATTGGTCGCATTGTCATCCACAATCAGCATATGCTTGCCGCGGATATCCTCGGGAACGCCAGGCGCGTGCGCATTGCCGACGGTTTGTTTTTCAAAAACCGCCGTAAACCAGAATGTGGTGCCTCGGCCCGTCTCGCTTTCAACACCGATCCGGCCGCCCATCAATGCGCATAGCTTTTTGGAAATCGAAAGCCCCAGCCCTGTGCCGCCATACTTGCGGGTGGTGGAGCTGTCCGCCTGGGAAAAAGACTTAAAGAGCCGATCCATCTGATCTTTCGCGATGCCGATGCCGGTGTCGGAGACACTGAACCGCAGGTGGGCAATGGTGCTGTTCTCACTTTCCAGTTGGATGCCAATGACGATTTCTCCGCTTTGGGTGAACTTGATTGCATTGCCGACCAGGTTAGTCAATATCTGGCGCAACCGGCCGGGATCCCCGCGCAGAAGCGACGGGACGTCATGGTGGATGCGGGCGACATATTCCAGCTCTTTTTCCTGGGCTTTAAGGGCCAGCAGATCTCCCAGGGATTCTACCGCCACCCTCAGGTCAAAATCGATATGTTCAAGTTCAACCTTGCCGGATTCGATTTTGGAGTAGTCAAGGATGTCGTTGATGATTGCCAGCAATGAATCGGCGCTCTTCTGGATGGTCTCGGTGTATTCGCGCTGTTCTCTGTCCAGCTGGGTGCCAAGCAGCAGACCGGTCATGCCCATCACGCCATTCATGGGCGTGCGGATCTCATGGCTCATGTTGGCCAGAAAATCGCTCTTGGCGCGATTGGCGCGCTCAGCGTCCTCGATGGCCGCCTGAAGCTTGACGTTGGTGGCATTCAATTTTTCCTTTTCACGCTCAAGGCTTCTTTGGGTGTGTTTGCGCACCGTTTCGTATGTATAGTTTAGGGTTGCTATCAGTATGAAAACCACACCGAATCTGACTGCAGCTTCTTGAGGATAGGCGTAGCTGCGGAGATAATCACCAGGATTGAGGTAAATCATGACCAGACAAACAAAAAATCCCAAATTCCACAGCATGCCTTTTCCAGTGCCCAGCAAGAAAAAGGTAACCACAGGAAATACAAAAGAATAAAAAATTTTTCACCCTGGACCCGCCATCGACGGCAAGAAAGAGAAACACCACCGCAATGGTTGCGTTTACGCTGTGGAAAACCCATTCGATACGTCCTGGCGACCGTAATCTGGCCAGGCAGACAATCATCCCCAAAGCGGCAGATAGCTCGACGGTTGACTCGACAAGATTGCCCTGGGCAAAGTCGATTGCTGAGAAAATTGACAGGATAATCACGCCGATTAGGCTGAAAACCAAAACCAGTAGGCGCCGTCGGCCCTCCTCGACCGTTAGCTCTGATAAAGGATATTGATTGACAAGCCTCTTATATAAACCCTCGATTGGCTTAATCATTCACTCGATCCCCATGGTTAACTAAACAAATTATCGGATTATCCTGTTGGCGCGTTCGTTAGAGTTGCCACAGGTTCCATAAAATCCCTTATCGCTCTTTTATGAAATAGCTTGAGGGTGAATTGTCGTGGGCGCAATTGAAGATTCCCCGCGACAAGCCGCGGGGAATCTTCACCGTATGGATGAAAGTCGATTTCCAGCTCACTCGCTAACCCCGCCGCAAGCGACGGGGAATGCGCTCACTGTTGCGGTTCAAAGGTATGGCCGGCAAACCAGAGTCCGCCATTATTAGGATCCAACGATCGATGGATGCCAAGTGCGAGTTTACCTGTTCAACAGGTATTTCGGATTCAGTCCTGCGGAAAGGAGAATATCAATCAGACGGAGCTCATTGCTTGCACGATGGGTTGTTTTTGTGAAGCAAGAAACATACCCTGAATCGATTTCATCGAATTTAAGGGGTACGACCACGATGTTTTCAGATAGCTTCTCCGAAAGGTATTTGGCCGCAGGAACCCATTGCTCGAAAACTTTCTCGGGTCCGCGTTTGGCCAGCACACCCAAGCGCACTTCTGTCTGGGCAAGGGTCAGACCGGTTCCGCCCAATAAACTCAGTCTCAACCCAAAGGCGGCAGGTCGTCCGGATCGTGGACCGAACGGTTCCATGCCCCAAAATGGTATTTTTGTGCCACAAGTTGTATGCTTGCACATACCTTGTTGCAGCTGGCTGCCGATGAGGGCCTTTTGCGAATACCTGCTCCACCGCTGCAAACGCATGGATCGGGACCACGGCCGGGACGATTGGCCGGCGAAACTAGCCTTGAATCGGCAACCATCGTCAAGGCGAACGGAGCTTTGGATCGATACTTCCTTGAACATACCAATTTCCGGTAGGGGGACCGCCGCCGGCGAAGGGTTACCCGAACAGCCATCAGCCCCGGGCGGCCTGTTGGTGGAAGCGAACGAAATATTTGTTTGCGCGCCTGTCATTTTTTTGAAACAATAGCAGTTTTTTGCATTGCGCAGTACTTCGATAAGTAGTTTGGCTAAGTGGTTTCATGCAGCAATCCCAAATTGAAGAGAGCGGTTTAATAACACTCAGCCCTGAAAGTGACCTATGCACGCCGGACTTTTCCCGAATTTAATGAAAGCCTTGGGCCGCGCCTTGCTAGGCGCATGCCGTGATCTGGCGCCCATCGTCATCGTCATTGCCCTATTCCAGACCCTGGTCTTGCGCCAACCCTTCCCGGAGCTTGTTTCGGTGCTGGGCGGACTGGGCCTGGTCATCGTCGGCTTAGCGCTTTTTGTGGTTGGTTTGGACATCGGCCTGTTTCCCCTCGGCGAAGCCCTGGCTGAAGAGTTCGCCCGCAAGGGCAGCCTTGTCTGGTTGCTGGTGTTCGCTTTTGCCTTGGGTTTCGGTACCACCGTCGCCGAACCGGCCCTGATCGCCGTGACCCGCGAAGGCGCCCGAGCAGCGGCGGAAGCCGGCCTTATCGAGAATAGTCTTGCGGCCATACAACGCTATGCCCTGCATATCCGCCTGACCGTGGCATTGTCGGTCGGTGCCGCCATCGTCCTCGGCGTGTTGAGAATATTACGGGGCTGGTCGTTGCCGATTATTGTCGTGGGCGGCTATATTCTGGTCATGGTGATGACCTTGTTCGCACCCAAGGAGATCGTGGGGTTGGCCTACGATCTGGGCGGTGTTACCACCTCAACCGTCACCGTACCCCTGGTCACGGCTTTAGGGGTAGGACTGGCCCGAACGATTCGCGGTCGGGACCCTTTGACGGACGGCTTCGGTTTGATCGCCCTGGCTTCCCTGACCCCGATGATCTTCGTCATGGTTTTAGGTCTATTCGTCCATTAGGAGCGCTATGGAACTCTTTTTAGACCCTATGAAGTTGCTGCTGGCCACGGCCAAAGACGTGTTGCCGGTTCTCGGGCTGCTGGTGCTATTTCAGATGGTGGTGTTGAAGAAACCCCTCCCGCGACCGGGCAGAATTATCTTCGGGTTCTGTCTGGTGCTGGTGGGCATGGCCTGTTTCTTAGGGGGGCTGGACCTGGCGCTTTTCCCGGTGGGCCGGACCATGGCCCTGCAACTGGTCAAGGGCGCCCAAAGCGGTGACAAAGCGATCTGGGCCGCCTATGGATGGATATACCTGTTTGCCTTTTTGGTCGGGTTTTCCACCACCATCGCCGAACCGTCGCTTATCGCGGTCGCCAACAAGGCCGAAGAAGCTTCCTACAAGGCAGTCTCAGCCCTGGGGTTGCGGATCGCGGTGGCTCTTGGCGTGGCTGTCGGCATCACCCTCGGCACCTTCCGCATTGTGACGGGAACCCCGCTGTATATCTATATCTTAGCCGGCTATGTGGTGGTTGCCATTCAAACCTTTTTCGCGCCGCGGATGATCATTCCGCTGGCCTATGACTCCGGCGGGGTGACCACGTCCACGGTTACGGTGCCCCTGGTTGCGGCGCTGGGTCTGGGGCTGGCATCCAACGTTCCGGGCCGCAGCCCGGTATTGGACGGATTCGGACTGATCGCCTTTGCCAGCTTGTTTCCGATCATCAGTGTCCTGGGATACGCCCAGCTGGTTCAATGGATCGTGGGGCGGCGCAACAGAAATAAATGACGAGTGACAGCTTGTCGCAAAACCAATGGGTTGTTTGCCGCGAATCGGACAAAGGAGGAAAAAAAGTCAATGGCCAATAAATGCATCCTTGCTATGGTGAAGCCGAACTTGACCGACCAGGTCGTCGAATCGGCCAAAAAGGCCGGGGCGACCGGGGCGACCATCATCCCGGCCTCCGGAACGGGCGCCGGCGAGGCCAAAACGTTTTTCGGACTCAGCCTGGACATCCGCACAGAGGTGGTTCTTTTCCTGGTCAGCGATGCCATGGTTGAGCCGATCCTTTCGGCAATCCGGAAAGCCGGCCGGTTCAGCGAACCCGGCACCGGCATTGCCCTGGTGTTGCCTGTGGAGCAGGTGGCCGGCATGGAAAGCCAGACATCGCGGAAAAAACAATAGGGTCATGAAACCATAGGAACCTCCATGTCTTTTGATTTGGATTTATGGAAACTGCTGGCCGGGCTGGGCATTTTCCTGTTCGGAATGCTGTTGATCGAGGAGTCGGTAAAGGCCCTGTCCGGAAGGGCGTTCAGGCGTATCATCCGCATGTACACCAACGGCCGGCTGCGGTCCATCGGCAGCGGCGCCATGGTCACCGCCCTGCTGCAGAGCAGCTCGGCGGTCTCGCTCATGGTGTTGGCTTTTGTGGGTGCCGGCGTGATGAACATGCAAAACGCCATCGGTGTCATCATGGGATCCAACATCGGCACGACCCTGACGGCCTGGATCATCGCCACCATCGGATTCAAGATCAAAATTGAGAGTCTGGCCCTGCCCTTTATCGGTTTGGGCGCCATCGGCCTGATTCTTTTCAAGCCCTCCTCCAAACCCTTATTGGTCACACGGCTTTGCATCGGTTTCGGGTTTTTATTTCTGGGCCTGGATTTCATGAAAGGCAGCGTTGAAAGCTTTGCGCAAACCTTCAGCCTGGGACGCTTACCCGATTACGGGCTGTGGTTTTACTTGCTGGCCGGCACCCTGGTCACAGCGCTGATGCAGGCCAGCGCAGCGACCATAGCCATTGTGCTGACGGCGCTGAACAGCGGGCTGATTACCTTCGACGTCGGGGCAGTCATGGTCATCGGAGCCAATATCGGTACGACCATAACCGTTTTATTGGGGGCCATCGGAGGCGGGCAGGCCAAAAAAAGAGTCAGCTTTAGCCACCTGGTTTTCAATGTCGTTACCGGCGTGGCGGCCTTTATCGGGCTGCCTGCCTTGGTATGGATCATTGCGTTGGTCGTGGATATTCGTTCCGACAGCCTGGTGGGGCTGGCCCTGTTTCATTCGCTTTTCAATATCCTGGGAGTGGTTATTTTTTTCCCTTTCCTCGGATTGCTACCGAAACTGCTCTTGAGAATTTATCCGGACCACAAAACCATTCTTACCGTTTATCTCAATCAGACACCGCCGGAAATTACGGATGCCGCCACGGCAGCGTTAAGAAAAGAAATCGGTCATCTGCTGCAGGAGTGCCAGCTTTACAACCTGAGACTGCTGCGAATCGATGAACGGCTGGTGTTCGATGATGATCTGCCCTTTGAAAGCAACCGCAAGAAGAAATTTCCCCAAGATGAGCTTTACGAGAATATCAAGCTGCTCCACGCTGAAATTTTCACCTTCTACTCCAAAATGCAGACCCAAAAACTGGATGAGGCAGAGGTCAAGGAACTGGAGCGGTTAATTTATGCCTCGCGCAATATGATGAACTCCATCAAAAACTTCAAAGGCGTTCGGCATAATATGGATGAGTTCGAAGGCTCGGAAAATGGATACCTGAATGCACAGTATCAGTTGTTCCGCAAGCGTCTGGTGGAGCTCTACCACAACATGGGCCGTATCCTGAATACGGAGGACAAGGAGGGCCAGTACCGGAGCCTGCTGACGTCCTTCGTGCATGTCGAAGAGGCCGACGACCGGTTTATCAAAAACACCCTGAATGCGGTGGCCGAGCATAAAATCCAAGAGATGGAGATCGCCTCCCTGTTGCTGGTTAACCGGTTATTTACCCAGTCCTGCCGGATGCAGATATACAGCATGAAGGACTTGTTGCTGACCCAGGAACAGGTCAACAATTTCGACCGGTCCATGGATGAAAAAGAGATCATGGACGCGGAAAAGAAGAAATTAAAGGGCTGATTCTTAACGGTAGAAGAGGTTATTGATGAGTGACTCAACTCCCCCCTGGGTAACGCTCAGCCGGCTGATCGCTGCTAAAAACAGCGTTGAATCCTTGACCTTCATTGATACGCTCAGCCCGTCGGAGACGGCCAGAGCCATCTCTCGACTGACCGAAGCAGAACAGCTCCGCCTGCTCAGGCATGCTCAGCCCCGGGGATGCCGCCGACGTGATCGAGGACATCCCGGAAGCCCAGGCCGCAGATCTGGTGGAGGATATGCCATCGGCGCAGGCGGCGGCCATTATGGAAGAGCTGACCAGCGACCATCTGGTTGATGTGCTGGGCGCGATGGATGCGGATGCCAGCCAGGCCATTCTGGCGAAAATGGACCGCGAAGACGCCGCAGAAGCCAGAATGCTGTTGGAGTATGCAACGGACTGCGCCGGCGGACTGATGATCTCCGAGTTTCTTGTCTATACCACCGACGACACGATCCAGGATGTGCTCGATGACCTGCAGGCCAATCGGAGTGAATACGTCGATTACCATGTGCAGTATTTTTATGTTGTTGACCAGGCTGAGCGGCTGGCCGGCGTGCTTCGCATGCACGACCTGCTTTTTCCGGCCAGGGAGACGCGCCTCAATCAGGTCATGCTGGCTTCGCCCCTGAGCGTCTCGGACAAGGCTTCGCTAAAAGAGCTTGAGGATTTTTTCGAGGAACATCACCTCTTCGGCGTACCGGTGGTGGATGCCGGGCGGCGACTGGTCGGCGTGGTGCTGCCCGAAGCCATTGAGGAGGCGGTCAACAAGCGCAAGACCAAGACATTCCTGCGGCTGAGCGGTATCATCGGCGGCGAGGAGTTCCGGACCATGCCGCTGTTATCCCGTTCCGGGCGCCGCCTCTCATGGCTGAGCATGAATATTGTGCTCAATATCATCGCCGCCAGCGTGATTGCCCTGTATCAGGATACCCTTGCCGCAGCCATTACCCTGGCGGTTTTTCTGCCCATGGTCAGTGACATGAGCGGCTGTTCAGGCAACCAGGCCGTGGCGGTTTCCATGCGTGAACTCTCCTTGGGTCTGGTCCGGCCGGGCGAACTGCTTTGGGTGCTGGCCAAGGAGGCCAGGGTCGGCATTATCAACGGACTGGTGCTTGGCTTGCTGCTGGGCGGGGTGGCCTTTTTCTGGAAGGGGAACCCGTGGCTGGGCCTTGTTGTCGGCGGTGCCTTGGCGGCCAACACCCTGGTCTCGGTCACCCTCGGAGGGATGCTGCCCCTCGTGCTGAAACGCTTGAAACTGGATCCGGCCCTGGTTTCCAGCCCGCTGCTGACAACGGTCACCGACATGTGCGGCTTCTTTTTTGTTTTGAGTTTCGCCACGGCGGTGCTGCCAAAACTCGGTGGCATATAGCGTGTGCGGATCAGTGCCGATGATCGCGCGCCGCCGCCCGTAATAGAAGACCGATCCCCGGTCAGGCGTTGGTGCGCCAGGCCAAAATCTGACTGGCAGGAGCGTTAATGCCCCACCTCAGCCTTGCTTTAGATTGGCCTTCAGCAGCCTAAGGCCCTCCTCACGGGCATGCAGAATCGCTTTGATATCGATGCCTTGCAGTTCGGTCCGCCTCACCAGGTCGTCCTGCAGGGCCTGGCGGTATTTGAGATATCCCTCTTTGGCCGAGATGGTCGGAGCGACCGCCTCGGTATACAGGAAATCGTCGATCGCTCGGTTCTTGCCGTTGGCATTGCCTTCGGTCAGATCGACCCGGTATTCGCCGGATACCAGAAAGCAGTGCAACATGGGCACGAAAGGCAGGTCGTACTTTCCAAGGATAGGGTCGGTGCCCGTGACGATGGTTTCGGTCATGGCATAAATACCGATGTTTTTTCGACCGGCAGCTTCAATTCAGCCGCCAGGGTGGCAATCACGGCGTGCTTGGTGGTGCAGGTGCCCATCTTCTCTTTGAAGAGAATCATGAGATCGTCCCGGTCCGAGTTGTAGCCATAGGGCAGTTCATGCACATGACGGCAGGCCTCGTGGAAGCTGTCGACGCCAAAGCTTAAAAACCGGTCCGACACCAGGCCTGAAGGCGCGATGGGGTGATTCAGAAAAACATTGTAATCATCCATAGTATCCTCTCAAGGAGTTGTTCGTTGGAAGAAACCCATCGTCCTCTGTTGGCCTTTTCGCATGGTCGGGCCTGCGCTGCAGGGCCTCGACATCCGTGAGTAAGCCGGCGGATTGAAATGTCGAGCCGCCGTGATCTTGGACCCATATCCTATTGATTGTCCCTCATGGGTGAACATACGCCAAACACGACATAAACCACCCCATCACCCGATGCGCTGAGAACGGCTTGTCCGTCCTTTTTGGATATGATCAGGCTCCAGGCCAAGCCATCATCAACCCCCTCAAGCCCTTCATCCACGCCTTGAATGACCATCTTGTTCTCAATGTGAACAACGTGTTTAAATACAATGGTCCTTCTTACCAGGCTCTCTTTTGAAGGGCGAAGGATCTTGGCCTTGAAATCTATCAGGAATTTTTCCGGTAGACCGAGGGTGTCGGGATCAACATTATCGACAATCTGGTATCGATTGATTTCAATAATTCTACCGGTGGTTCCAGACAACGGATTCGAGCCATCGAAATCACCTGCAGGTGCGGCACTGGTGAATACGATCAAGATAATTGCGGCCAGAACCGCGCTTCTTAAAAGGAACCGCTTTTTTTTCTTTAACAACCAGCCGCAGCAGCAACAATCAGGTATCATATTGGCTAACTCCATATGCGCAACCCCTTTTTTGTACAGGGTACATCGCGATCGCTATCCCGATCAAATCACCCATGGGACAGCTTACCACTGGCGTTCACCGTTATCAACATCCTGGCCCTCCGCCGTTCAACGCAGCCGTTCCACTTTCTGCGAGTCCTGAAAATCAAACCCATTGGAGGATGCGATGGATCCGGCCCAAACGAGCAGGCCGGCGATGGGACAATGCCAGGTGATGTCATTCATGGCGCCGCTCCTCGGATCGAGTTTTCCAAGCGTGGCAGGCATTGGTTAGCAAACGATTAAATGGCTGCTGTTGACGAACATGTTCCGCAAATAAAGCAACGGCATCGGCCATGGAATGAATCCCAAAGCCTTTCAGGGTCAAATTCGACAATGTCCCCTTGCAATCTTCCTCAGGTCAGCGATATAAAATTTATCATGTGACTGAGGGCAGCCAGGCGGCTCAGTTCATCGTCAGCCCTTTCTCGTTCACCTCAGGAGTTGATAAAATGAGCAACGCTTACGTAATTGGCCACATCACGGTGAAAAACGCTGAAAAGTGGGCCGAATACCGCAATCAGGTTCCTGCTACGTTGGAACCATGGGGTGCAAAACTCATTCTGCGTGGGAAATTGGCTTCAATCCTGGCTGGCGAACATACGCACACCGACACGGTTGTTATCCAATTCCCCGACATCAATGCGGTCAATGGCTGGTACTCGTCACCCGCGTATCAAGCGCTCATACCTCTGCGAAAGAGGGCTGCAGAAATCGTTCTGCTCTCCTATGAAACCTAGCGGCCGACCATCAATGATGAAGAAATACATCTTCTCAGCTGTTATTGCGCTATTGGCTTTTTGGGCCATACAAGAGCGGCGCATTTCAATACCCGACCTTTGGTCATCGCCGCAAAGTGATGACAGCGCTCTCCAGCAGGCTTTTAACAACCGGCAAAGCAATCTTCAGGTCGAAGGAGCAGGTGTGGTAATAAAAATATTGCCCGACGATCTTGAGAGGTCAAGGCATCAACGATTCATCTTAAGGCTCAGCAACGGCCAAACCTTGCTGATAGCACACAATATTGATATAGCCCCTCGAATCAACGGCTTGAGCGGAGGGGACAACGTGGCCTTCTATGGTGAATATGAGTGGCGCGCAAAAGGTGGCGTTCTCCACTGGACCCACCACGATCCAAGTGGACGGCATATGGGCGGTTGGTTAAGGCATCACGGCATAACCTACCAATAGCATGGGCGCACGGCCATCAAGGCGGGCCAAGCATGCTGAAGCGTAACGACGGGTAATTGCAGCGATCTGGGGAAAAACAATCATGACCATCAGTGAATTCGAAATTAAACGCATAGAAAAGCGGGTGGGGCGATTTGTTGAAAGCAAGCGCCCGACGAAAGCGATGCGAAGTGATTTGGATATCTCTTTCAGAGTAACCGGTCAGAGTTTTGAGATTTTCGAAATCAGGCCGCAATGGAATGATCCAACGAAAAAAATCGAGGCTTCCATCGCCAAAGCCACTTTCGTGAAAAGCCGACAAACCTGGAAATTGTATTGGATGCGAGCTGACATGAAATGGCATCTCTACGAACCCTTCCCCGCTTCAGACTCGCTGGAAAAAATCCTGGAAGCCATCGAAAAGGATTCGCATCACTGCTTTTGGGGATAATGAGGCAGGGACCGGATCAATCCAATCAAGTCTCACCATAGTCACATATCAAGGTTTGCCCCGGTTTCCCTTAAATTCAGCCGGCGAGCTTCTTCAGCAGCCAGGCCATGTTCTCCCCCAGGGTCTTCATCACCGCAAGGCCCTCGGCATCTGATTCGACCTCGCCCTTTTCCCTGCCGAAGCCCATATTCCAGTAGCTGGAGCCGGGGATGATCATCTCTCCGATGGTGAAAAAATGGTTGATGGAGTCAAAGGTGTGCACCGTTCCGGCCCGCCGGGCAGCCACCACCGCAGCCCCGACCTTGCGCCGCAGCATCATCGCATTGGCCCGCGACACCATGCCCGCCCGGTCGATCAGGGCCTTGAGTTCAGGGCTCATGCAGGCAAAATAGACCGGCGACCCCAGGATGATGCCGTCGGCCGCCAGCATCCGGTCGATGCAGTCGTTGAGCATGTCCTTGTTTACGGCACAGTGCCGGTCCTTGTTGTCGAAGCACTTGAAGCAGGCGATACAGCCCCGGATCGGCTTGCCGCCCACCTGGACGGTTTCCGTCTCGATACCCTGACCCTGGATGGCCTCCAGCACGTGCCGGATCAGGATGGCGGTGTTGCCGTCTTTTCTGGGACTGCCGTTGAATGCGACCACGTTCATCGATATTGCTCCTTACTATTTGGGAATGATCGGCGAGCGCTACCGAACCTGACAACCCTCAGCCGTCGATCGTTTTGAATTTCTCTTCGGGTGCGCCGCAGACCGGACATTGCTTGGGAATTTTCTTGTCGGTCACGTAGCCGCACACCTGGCAGACATGGTATTCTTTGACCTCATCCTTGATTACATTCATGATGGCCCGCTCGTAGAGCTTGGCGTGAAAGCCCTCCGCATCCCTGGCGTGGCTGAAGGCCAATGCGGCTAAGGTTTCGCCCTCTTCTTCGGCAATTTTGAGAAATTCAGGATATTCATTCTCGCTGATGGATTTTTCGCGCTGGAAGGAATTCTCCAGATTGGTGTCCGTATCTTTGACGATCAGATCCTTGACCAGATTCATCTGCCGGACGGCGTGCACCCGTTCCGCGTCGGCGATGGCGCGAAACAGCAGGGCGATCTGGGGGATCTCTTCCTCGTCCGCCTTCTCCGCATAGGCCAGCAGACGGAAATACGCCTTGGCCTCGCCGATGAACGCTTTGTAAATGTTGTCCTTGGTCCTTGGCTTCATTTTAACCTCCGCTGTTGGTGAAAAGGTTCGAGGATCCAAGCGGTCAAGGCCATGCCCGTCGCCGAACTTGTGGATGCCCGTGTTCCTCTCTCGTTGGGTGTTGCCGACACCTCGTTCATTTCTCTGACGATTTCCGCAGTATCTCCGCGGGCCATCTGGCGGCCACGTTCTCCTCTCCCTGGTAGTAGCTTACCCGTGAAGCGCTCTCAAACACCTCCAGCTGGGGCAGGATGGATATCTTTCCGGAATCTGGGTATTCG
The DNA here is from genome assembly GCA_963704985.1 of uncultured delta proteobacterium. Classification (GTDB taxonomy): domain Bacteria; phylum Desulfobacterota; class Desulfobacteria; order Desulfobacterales; family Desulfosarcinaceae; genus Desulfosarcina. Next base: position 504,214 of record CAVPIL010000002.1, read on the forward strand.
CAGACGTCGATACCCACGGTGGTACGGACGTCCAGATAGACGCAGGGCGCGTCGCTGTGGTTGTAAAGCTGATGGGTGCCGGTGTCTCCCTGTTCGAAAAAAACCAAGTCCCCGGCGGCGATCTTTTGAAATCCCTCCGGCGTGCGCAAAATAGCTTCACCCGAGAGAATCAGGAACACCTCCTCGGCCGCCCGGTGAAAATGGTAGGGAAAGGAGAAGCGGTCCGGATCCAGGGAGCGGATGTCGAATTCGAGCTGTTTGGCCCCTGCCAGCTTGGCCAGCCGCGGGCTGGTCTGCCAGGCGAATTCTGGCAGCCGCGATCGATGGGCTTCGTATTTCAGGTCGGTTGTGTGAAATACCGTGGGCATAGGTTCCCCCTGTCATTTGGATTCCCGATGTTTAAGCTCCCGACGCATGATCTTGCCGGTGGCGGTCATGGGCAGGCTGTCGGAGAATTCGATCTCCCGGGGGTACTCGTGGGCGGCCAGCCGCTCCTTGACGAACTGCTGAATCTCCCGGGCCGTTTCCGACGAGGCCTGGCTGCCCTCACGCAAGACGATGAAGGCCTTTATAATCTCGGTGCGCAGCGGATCCGGACGGCCGATGACGGCCACCATGCTTACGGCCGGATGTTTCATGATGCAGGCTTCGATTTCCGCCGGTCCGATGCGGTAGCCGGCGCTGGTGATCAGGTCGTCCTTGCGGCCCACGAACCATAGATACCCGTCGTCGTCCATGCGGGCCAGGTCGCCGGTGAGGCTCCAACCGTCGACGAATTTCTTGCGGGTGGCCGCCGGATTCTTCCAGTATTCCAAGAACATCACCGGGTCCGGACTGCGCACGGCGATTTCGCCCACCGTTCCCGCCGGCACGGGATGGCCATCCTCATCCACCACTGCCACCGTATGTCCGGGAACGGGCCGACCCATGGATCCGGCCCGGATGGGCATCACCGCGGAACAATTGCCCACCACCAGGTTGCATTCGGTCTGACCGTAAAACTCGTTGATGGTCACGCCCATGACCCGGCGGCCCCAATCCAGCAGCTCTTCCCCCATCGTCTCACCGCCGCTGCCGATGGTTCGCATTCTAAATTGGTGGCGTACCGACGGCTCCTGCACCTGGCGCATGAGCTTTAGGGCGGTGGGCGGCATAAAGGCGTTGCGGATACCGTGTTTGGCCAGCAGGTGAAAGGCCTCCTCCGGGTCGAACTTTCTGGCCCGATGGGCAACGACCGCAACGCCATGGTGCCAGCTGGGAAAGAGCACGTCGATGAGCCCCCCGATCCAGGCCCAATCCGCCGGCGTCCAGAACCGGTCGTCCGCCTGGGGAAAGAAATTGTGGGGAAATTCAACGCCGGGCAGGTGTCCGAGCAGCACCCGGTGGGCATGCAGCGCCCCTTTGGGCGGACCGGTGGTGCCGGATGTGTAAATAATCAGGGCCGGGTCGTCGGCGCGGGTCTGCACCGGGGTGAAGGCATCGCTCCCCCGATCCAGCAGATCCTGAAAGACGGTTACACCCTCGGGTACATCGCCTTGGGTGACGATGACAACCCGCAGTTGCGGCAGGTTGTCGCGGATGGCCAGGATTTTTGGCAGGTTGGCCGCATCGGTGATCACCCCGCTGGCCGCGCTGTTTTCCAGGCGGTAAGCCAGGGCATCGGTGCCAAACAGGGTGAAAAGCGGGACGGCGACGGCCCCAAGCTTGTAGAGGCTGATATGGCTGATGGCCGTCTCCGGCCGCTGGGGCAGCAGGATGCCCACCCGGTCGCCAGGCCCGATGCCCAGGGCCTTCAAGCCGTTAGCCAGACGGTTGGAGCGCTGCTTCAACTGCCGGAAGGAATACCGTTCCGTCTGCCCTGCATCGTTATCATAAATCAGGGCCAGACGATCGCCCCGGTGGGCCCACTTGTCGCAAATGTCCACACCGATATTGTAATATGCCGGAATCTCCCAGCGGAACCGGCTACAGAGGGTTTGGTAGTCCTTGTCAGGTTTCAGCATAGCATTTCCTCCTAAGTTGGCACCTAGGAAAAGGCACTCGATTCAGTGCGCTGGGTGGAAAAAACGATTGCACCTTACCATACAGTGTTCACATTCGGACACCCCGTATATTTACCACAGACACCCATCTTTTCCCTGTTTTCCTCCTTGCCTTGCCTGAACGCCTCCTTTTTTTGATACCTCCGGCCCAAGCCTCAAGACGGCGTCCGCCGGGGCCGCCAGTCCACAAGCCGGCACGACAACCGGGGAAATCCGCTGACCAGGGCCACGAACAAGGTGGCGGCATAAGGCAGGGACTGGACCACCAACACGATCACCCACAGGTTCATATCCAGCGTATCCATTTTCTGCAGCAGCCCGATGGCCGCGGCGGCGCTGAGCATGGCAGCCAACAGGAGGATTTCCTCCAGGGAAGCCGCCAGCGCCCGGGTCAACGGAGAGGCCCCGGCCATTTTGGGGGTACGGTAAAACGGCTTGTCGCGGGTGATGATCCCCGAGATGACGGCCTTGGCGATGGTGTGCGAAAGGGCCAGACCGGCTGCCGACGCCGCCAGGGTCTGGGGCAGGGTGGCATCCACACGCGTTCGATAAAGATAGAACAGCTTGCCGATCTTGAAGGCAAACAGGGACAGCGGCAGGATCGAGAAGACCACCAGGGGCGGATCCACGTGCAGGGGATCGATGATCATGGCCAGCGACCAGACCAACGCCGCCAGGTTGAAGAACAGATTGGCCCCGTCGGCCAGCCAGGGCAGCCAGCCGGCGATGAAATGATAGCGCTGGCCGTGACGCAAATGGCTCTCCTTTTTGCCCAGCAGAATCGATCTGTGCCGCCGCAAGATCTGCATGGCCCCGTAAGCCCAGCGATGGCGCTGCTTCTTGTAATCGGTGAACGTATCGGGCATCAACCCGCGGCCGTACGACCGGGAGATGTAGGCAGCCTCGTAGCCCTTCTCGAAAATCCGCAGGCCCAGTTCGGCATCTTCGGTGATGGACCATTCGCTCCAGCCGCTTATGGCCTCAAGAACTGACCGGCGGATCAGGGTCATGGTCCCGTGCTGGATGATGGCGTTGCGTTCATTGCGGGTGACCATGCCGATGAAAAAAAATCCCCGGTATTCAGCGTAACACATGGCCTTGAAGGCATTTTCGGTCTCATCCCGGTAATCCTGGGGAGCCTGGACGATGCCCACCTGGGGATCGCTAAACTGGGGGGCGAGGTCTCGCAGCCAGTTGGGGGACACGGCATAGTCGCTGTCGATCACGGCGATGATTTGTGCCGCCGAGTCCGTGTGGGCCAGGGCATAGTTCAGAGCGCCGGCCTTGAAACCGGCCAGCGGCGCCACATGAAAGAAACGGAACCGGGCTCCCAGGGTGCGGCAATGGGCCTCCACCGGTTCCCAGACCTGCGAGTCCTTGGTGTTGTTGTCCACCACCAGCACTTCAAAGCGCGGGTAGTCCAGTGCCGCCAGCGCGTCCAGGGTCTCGATGACCATGGCCGGCGGCTCGTTGTAGGCCGGCTACATGGATGGAAACCATCGGCAGCTGGTCATCGTCGACGCCGCACGGGATTGAACGGCCGCCGCAATCGGATGATCCAGCGCGCCTCGGCCCACTCGTGGGCTTCGGTGAGCAGCACCACGATAACCCCGATCATCCCGCTGATCATCACCAGCCCCACGATGACGGTACCCACGGTCAAATACTGATGGATGTAATCGTAGACAACCCATACCGCCCCCGAAGCCGACGGCAAAAACCAGCACGGCCAGAAAGCCCCGGCCGCGGTTGCCCAGAAGTCTGGCTGTCGATGAGCAGGATGGCGAAGGTAATCATGGCGATGAGCACGGACACCCCGGCCAGCAGGTACCAGTTGGCGATGGGAACGATGGGCTGGGTGAAGGGAAATTTTTCCTGGCGTGCATCATCGTAGACGCCCCAGTAGGCACCCACTGCGCCTTCGGTGTCCCGTTTCCAGGGCTGGTCGAAGGCCTCCATGACATAATAGATGTAATTTTCCTGCTCGGCCCGCTCCAAAAATCGTCTCAGAAAAATCGCCTCGTTGGCCGGTGAGGCGACGGCCGACTGCCGCGTACGGCCGTTGCTGGGCCAGCCGACTTCGGCGATGACGATGGGTTTGTCCGGAAACAGGGATTTGAGCAGGTCTATCTTTTCGATCACATAATCCACCGCCAGCGTCGATGTGAACCCCTTCCCAATAGGGCAGCATGTGCACAGCGAGGTAGTCCACGTGTTGGGCCAGTTCATGGTGCTTGACCCAGACATGCCATGGCTCTGCCGTGCTGACGGGCATTTCCAATTCCTGTCTCGCAAGGTCCAGGTATTCGAACAGCTGTTCCGTAGGGATGTCGCCGCGCAGCAGCACCTCGTTGCCCACCACAGCCCGAACAATGTTGGTGCTTTTGACGGTGGTTTCCAGGAAGAGCTGCATGTCGGACTGGTTCCGTTCTATATCGGCATCGATCCACACCCCGAGGGCCACGTTGATCCCGTACTTCTTGGCCAATTCGGGGATTCTTACCAGCACGTCCTCTACCGAATAGGTACGAATGGCATGCGTTTTTCCCTCCAGCAGCGCCAGATCGCTCTCGATCTGGCTTTCAGTAGGGTAGACCCGCTCCAGGGGGCTCTGACCGGATTGAAAGGGTGAGAACGAGAACCCTTGAATGCGGTCGGGCCAGGGCGGCTCCTGATCTGGACGATTGGCCAGGGCCCATAGACTGACGGCCAGGATCGCAATCGCCACGGTAATAACAACACTAGACACTTTCATAGTGAATCCACGTCACCGCTCCGGGATCTCCGGAGGGTTCCCTCGCTCTTTTGGGCGGCACCTGCATCCTTGAACCAGGAAAAAGGCATCGGACCAATGGCATTTTCTTTGCAAGGAAGCCTTATTCAACGGGCCAGGTTTTCTATAGGCAATTTCCTCTAGCCGATTAGACTTTTAGGGGCCACTTAACAACAAAAAAGGATGAACCGTCAATGAAAACAAGCGGCACCCGATGAATTACAGCCCGGCAAAGGGTGCAACATGCTCAAGTTTGGGGTAAAAAGGACGATATCATCCATGGATGGTTGCAGATTTATGGAAACGACGATTGTTGAACCTGAAATCGAGGACGGGTTATGATGACCATCAAGCGCCTTGACCTGAAAAAAGGCTTTCTTATCGTCAGTGTAGCAGCCCTTGTTTCATGTGGATGGTACTCCCGCTGCCTCGGGTCGGAAGGCGGGGCCGGCAATCAAGCGCCGCTGGAGATCTCCGTCGAAAGGCTCCTTGGCCCCGATTTCGAATCCACCGTTCCCATTCCCGTGACGCTCACCCTTCAGGACGGCGATTACCTGCTTTACCGCGGCGGCAGGCCCTATTTTGTAAAAGGCGTCGGTGGACGAAACCACATGAACATTGCCGCCGAGGCCGGCGCCAATTCGATTCGCACGTGGGGTTCCCACGACGCCGGTGGCCTGCTGGATCACGCACAGAGCTACGGGATGACTGTCATGCTCGGGATCTGGCTGTCTCACAAACCATTGGACTATCTGGACGAGGATTACAAGAGCCGCAAAATCCAGGAAGTCCAGCGCCTGCTGGACAACCATAAAAACCATCCGGCCCTGCTGATGTGGTCCCTGGGCAATGAAATCAATCTGCAGGGCGCGGACACCCCGGCTGCCTGGCAGTTTGTCCACGAGTTGTCTTACATGATCAAAAGCCAGGACCCCCACCACCCGGTTATCACCGTCATTGCCTACGACGACAGCACACTGAACAATATCGCCCGCTATGCACCCGACCTGGACGCCGTGGGCATCAACGCCTACGGAGCCCTATCCGGCGTGCGTGCGATGATCGACCGCACCGCCTATGACGGCCCTTACATCATCACCGAATGGGGTGTGGACGGCCACTGGGAGGCCGAGCGAACCGCCTGGGGTCGCCCCATCGAGCCCACGAGTGAGCAAAAGGCGGAATACCACCTTCAACGCTATGCGCAGAACATCCTGGCCAACAGCGACCGGTGCATCGGATCCTACGTTTTCCTCTGGGGACAGAAGCAGGAGCGGACCCCCACCTGGTACAGCATGTTCATCGAAAACCTCCCCGGCCTGGACACGCCCATCGCATCCTGTCCCTCCGTGGATGTGATGCGTTATAACTGGTCCGGCACCTGGCCGTCCAACCGGGCGCCCAAGGTGGACCGGATAACCATCAACGACAGGGTCGCCGCAGGCGACGTAAGGCTCACCCCGGGAGAAACCATCGTGGCCCGGGTGGCGGCCAGCGATCCGGACAATGACGGGTTGAGCTACGTCTGGGAGGTGATGGCGGAGCCCTCCATCTTGGGCATTGGCGGGTCAGACGAGCCTCGACCCGGTGCGCTGGGCGATGTGTTGCAGGGAAGCCTTCCGGAGCTGAGCCTCCTGGCGCCGCAAAGGGCCGGCGAATACCGTCTGTTTGTCTATGTCCTTGACCGCAACGGCCATGTCGGAACAGCCAACATCCCGTTTCAGGTGGACCAGTCCCAAATTTCGGACATAGCCGTCGGGCAGTCCGGCTTCTCGGACGGCTGAAGGAAACGGAGGTGCTATACGAGATCAGCAAACTGGTCTGCAATGGGAAACAGTCCGAAAAGGCCGCCCGTGTGAATGAAGACGATGCGCTCGCCGAAAGATTGCGAGTTCTTGGCCAGTTCGGACATCATGCCGAAATAGGCTTTACCGGTGTAAACCGGGTCAAGCACCACCCCTTCCAGACGTACCAGGTCTCGGATTGCGGCCAGTTCCTCGGGCCGCGACAGCGCATAACCCCGTCCCACATAGCCGTCCAGGATGTCGTATGGCGGAATTCCGGCTGATTTTTCCGGCAGCCAAGTTGCATTGAATTGACGACAGATACCGTCGATGAGGGCCACGAAATAATCCCGGTCATCGCAGACATTCACCCCCACAACGCGGATGTCGGCACTCGATAGTCGGGCACCCAGCGCGAGGCCGGCGGTGGTGCCGCCTGAACCAGTGGAGCAGACTACGGTGGTGGACTTTATGTCGCCACCGTCCAGGCGCTTGAGATCTGCCACCAGCTCATCCATTGCTGCCACGTAGCCCCAGGCCCCCAGCGCCGTCGAACCGCCTTCGGGGATGATATAGGGTTTGCGCCCCGCGCTACGCAATCTGCGGGCTTCCCGTTCGAAAATCGCATCCCGCGCCCGGTACTGCTCAGGGGTGATCCAGACAATTTGGGATCCTGCCAGGCGATCTAGCAGGATGTTGCCGGAAGCCGTTGGGGGCTTGGCTGGGTCTTCGGTGCGCAGCAGAAGCAGGGAGGAAAGACCGGCCCTGACCGCTGCCAGAGCCGTGGCCCGGCAGTGATTGGACTGGGCCCCGCCGCAGGTAAGCACTGTGTCGGCGTCTTGTGCCAGTGCATCAGCCAGCAGAAACTCCAACTTACGAACCTTGTTGCCGGACAGCTCACTGCCGGTGAAGTCATCCCTTTTAAAAAGGATCTCCACCCCGGCCTGTTGGCTGAGCCGTTCCATCTTTTGCAGGGGTGTGGGCGTATTGGCCAGTTGAATGCGTGAAGGAAAACAATCCGTAGTTAGCATGCTTTTGTTCCTGGAACAGGGATGATCGGATAAAGCCATTAGGGCGAAGAAAAGGATTTACTCTTCTACATCAAATAAGCGGAAAAATACAAGGGCTCGCTGGTTTTTCCCGGCGAACCTCCAGTCGCTCAGATTGATTTCTTAAAGCACAAGAGGAAAAACAGGCGGCACGAATCGTCTGATCACTTCGCCGGCAGGTGCAAGGTAAAGGTACTGCCCCTTTCCAGTTCGCTCTCGACGGTGATGCTGCCGCCGTGGGCTTGGGCGATATGCTTGACGATGGCCAATCCCAGGCCAGTGCCGCCGAGCTTGCGGCTGCGGGCCTTGTCCACCCGGTAGAACCGTTCGAACAGGCGGGGCAGATGCTTTTTGGCAATGCCCACGCCCTGGTCCGTGAATCGGATCTGAATGTCACCATCGACTGCCCGTGCCGTAATTTGGATGGCACTTTTCTCCGGGCTGTACTTGATTGCATTGTCCAGCAGATTCACCGCCGCCTGCTCCAGCAAGGTCGCATCGAAACAGCCGCTAAGGTCTGCATCACAGGAGACCTGGACGTCGATCCCCTTCCCCCGGATTGCCTCGCTGCAGAGATTGACGGCGGTATTGAGCACATCGCCGATAGGACAGCACTCCAGGCCGAACTGCTGAATTTCGTCATCCCGCTCGATACGCGACAGCTGCATCAGGTCGTCGATGATGGCGGCCAGCCGGTTGACGTGCTTGTCGATGATCGTCAAAAATCGCCGCGTCTCTTGCCGGTCATTCAGGTCGCCGGTGCACAGGGTCTCCACGAAACCCCTTGATGGCGGTCAAGGGTGTCTTGATCTCGTGGGAAACGGAAGCGGCAAAATCGCGGCGCATATTTTCCAACCGCCTCAGTTGCGTGACGTCGTTGATCACCACCAAACCGCCCATGTGCTTCTTCTGGGAATCCAGCAGGGGGGTGCAATGGACGTTGTAAGTGCGCTCCCCCTCCTTGTGGTAGACAATGTCCGATTCGAGGCCTTTACCGGTGGACAGGCTGCGGTCCATCAGTTCGTGAAATTCATGGTTGCGGATGATCTCCAGGACACTGCGGCCGAATGCCGTCCCCATCGCAACGCCGAACATCCTGGCTGCCGTATGATTGATGCTGATCACCCGTTGCTCCAGATCCGTGGCGATGACCCCTTCGCGCATGCTGGACAAAACGGCTTCGGTCTTGCTCCGTTGGCTGTTGATCTCGTCGATGCGCTGCTGCAGCTGTTCGGCCATCTGATTCATGGTTTCCGCCAAACCCGAAAATTCACGGATGTCGGACAGGGCCAGACGGTGGAAAAGATCCCCGGCGGCAAACCGCCGTGCGCCGCTGCGCATCGTTTCCAGCGGTTGCGTGATCCGCCTTGAAACGAACCAGCTGATTCCCGATGCCAGCAGGGCGATCAGCAGGGCGCCGGCAGCGATGCGCCACCGGATGGCGCCGAGACGCTCGTCGATGGCGGTGACGGCCAGGGACATCCGCAGCACGCCGGCAATCGTCTGGTCTTTATACAGGGGAATTGCCACGTACATCATCTTCTGCGAGATGGTGTCGCTGTGGCGGATGCTCATGCCTAGGTTGCCCCGGTAGGCCTCGCGAATCTCGTCCCGGTCCCGGTGATTGTCCATGGTGGCCGGCGTTTCTTCCGAGTCGCCCACCACCCGGCCGTCCGGCAGGATCACGGTCATCCGCGTGGCGGTCTGGCCGGCGGCATCCTTGCAAAGCACGTCTACCGCTGGTTCGTCGAGCGGCGAGAGCAGGCGGACCACCTGCTTCTGAAGGAGCCGGCCGCTGACTTCCAGATCCGCCTGGGTGCGCTCCAGATAGAACTGGCGCGTAAAGCTCAAGGCATACCAGCTCACCGCCATCAGCGAAATCAGGGTGATGAGCAGGTAGGATGGGAAAAGCTTGTAGATCAGTCGTGTATTTTTTCTCATCGCTTTCAATCTTTAGGGGCGGCACGACGGCGCCACCGCTGCTGGTGGACGAACGGGGCGGGATCAGTTTTCGATGAAGCGGTACCCGACGCCCCGGACCGTTTCGATGTAGTGGCCCAGCGGGCCCAGCTTCTTTCTCAGGCCCACGATCTGCACATCCACGCTGCGGTCGGTAACCGGGTAATCGTCTCCGCGCACCGCGTCCACGATCTGGGAGCGGGTAAACACCCAGCCCGGGCGACGGGCCAGAAAATAGAGCACCTGGAACTCCGTATAGGTCAGGTCCAGCGGTTTGCCGTCGGCGCTCACGTGGCGGCGGCCCGAATGGATGGATAGTTCACGGACGTTGAGGACTTCGCTCTCCGTTTCAGGTGCGCTGCGCCGGCGAATGACCGCCTTGATGCGGGCGATAAGGATTCGCGGAGAAAAGGGCTTGGTCACGTAGTCGTCGGCCCCGATCTCCAGGCCGGTGACGATATCCGCCTCCTCGCCCTTGGCGGTGAGCATGACGATGGGCGTATCCTTGGTCCCGGGCTGCTGTTTGAGCCGCCGGGCCACGTCGAGGCCATCGATGCCCGGCAGCATCAGATCCAGCACGATCAGGTCCACCGGATCGGAAACGGCGGCTTTGAGGGCCTCTTCGCCTGAAGTGGCGCAGACCACCGCATAGCCCTCGCGGTCCAGGTTGTAACGGACCAGTTCGAGAATATCCTCTTCATCGTCGACGACCAGAATCTTAGCTTTTCTCATACGCCTTCCGTGTGATGCGGTGATGGCGCCTCAACGCACCTGCCGGCTAATCGAGTTTGCCATGACGGACGATGCCCCCCTCGATCATATAGACCACTTCTTCGGCGATATTGGTGGCGTGGTCGGCCAGCCGTTCGATGTGCCGGGAGATGAGCAGCAGGTTGATCATGTAACCCACATCTTCCGTGATCCCGTCGGCCATGGCCTGTTTGATGCGATCGTAAGCCTCGTCCTTGATTTTGTCCACCTCGTCATCCAGATGGAGCACCTTGATGGCCAGATCGAGGTCCTGGTTGACCAGGCTGTCCAGGCTCATGCGCAGCATGGCCTCGGCCTTGTCCGCCATCACCGAATAATCGAAATGATAGGGGGCTATGGCGCGCTTGGCGATGCGCACCACACGCTGGCCGATGTTGACCACCTGGTCGCCGATGCGTTCCAGGTCGTTGTTGATCTTGATCACCGCCACCAGGAAGCGAAGATCCGAGGCCACCGGCTGATGCAGGGCGATGACCTTGAGGCACTCCTCCTCGATCTCCACCTCCATCTCGTCGATCTCGTGATCCAGGTGGATGATCTCCTTGGCCAGGTCAACATCGCGGTCGTCCACGGCCTGTTTGATGCGGTGCACGCGCTGCTCCACCAGCGCCCCCAGGGAGAGGATCATTTTCTTGATTTTTTCGAGTTCTCGTTGAAAGTGCTTCACCGCTCGGGGTCTCCTTTTGCCTTTATATGACGCTCATCCGATGCCGGGTCCTTCGCCTCGGCCAACGGCCGCCGGATCAACCGAACCGGCCGGTGATGTAATCCTGGGTCAGCTGATGAAGCGGGCGCGTGAACAGCTGATCCGTGGGGCCGACTTCGATCAGCAGCCCGAGGTGGAAATAGGCGGTGCGCTGGCTGACCCGCGACGCCTGCTGCATCGAATGGGTAACGATGGCAATGGTGTACTGGGTGCTGAGTTCGTGAATCAGATCCTCGATGATCGAGGTGGCAATGGGATCCAGCGCGGAACAGGGTTCATCCATCAAGATCACTTCCGGGTTCACCGCGATGGTTCTGGCGATGCACAAGCGCTGCTGCTGTCCGCCGGAAAGACCGGTGCCCGGCTGTGCCAGGCGGTCTTTGACCTCTTCCCACAATCCGGCCTTGCGCAGCGACATTTCGACGACGTCATCGGTCTCTGCCCGGCTGCCGACCAGCCCGTGAATTCTCGGACCATAGGCGATGTTGTCGTAAATCGATTTGGGAAAGGGGTTCGGTTTCTGAAAGACCATCCCCACCTGCGCTCTCAGGGGAACCACATCGATCGCCGGATCGTAGACATCGATGGCATCCAGCTTGATCTCCCCGGTCACCCGGCAGATATCGATGGTGTCGTTCATGCGATTCAGGCAACGCAGAAAGGTGGACTTCCCGCATCCTGAGGGGCCGATCAGCGCGATGACTTCGTTTTTGCCGATGTCCAGGGAAACATCGAATATCGCCTGCTTGTCGCCGTAGAAAACATCGACGTGGCGGCAGGTCATGCGCGGATCATCGACAAAGGGATTGCCGACGGTCTTTTTCTTCCTGCGGTCCGCCGAATCCCCTTTTTCCGGATCTTTCATCGTATTCCTGTCTTCCGTGGCGTGTAGACGGCCATCCGCCCCAAGGGCCGGACGCCGGGCAGGCCTTAAGGCGAAACCATTTGGATCAAATCAAGCGGTCGTCGGTTCCGGGTCGGAATTGACCGGCGTCTGTGTTCAACTTATCCTTGCCGGCCGCCCATGGCAATGGTTCTTAACAGCTTTTCCACATCTGGGCGATTGCTAGCGGGTTGATTCCACCCGTTGCAGCGGCGGCGGGCGGCCCGCTCTAGGGTTCGCCCGCCGGGCTTTCTTACTCGCAGACCATGGGGGTCAATCCTTCGATATTCTTACGAAACGTCTGCCTTTCCGCATCCGGCATCGGGATCAGGCCCTTTTCCGACAGGTACCCTTCCGGCCCCCAGGCCTTCTCGGCGCTGAACGCCTTGAGGAAGTCTTCGACACCCGGAATCGTTCCGATGTGCGCCTTCTTGACGTAGAAATAGAGCGGTCTCGACACAGGATATTGGCCGTCGGCGATGTTTTCAAAGGTCGGTTCGACGTCGTCGACATAGGATCCCTGGATTTTATCGGCATTCTGGTCCAGGAAGCTGAAGCCGAAAATGCCCAGCGCGCTCGTATCCTTTTCCAGTTTCTGGACGATCAGGTTGTCGTTCTCGCCGGCTTCCACGTAGGCCCCGTCCTCCCTGACGGTCTGGGATACGGCCTGGTAACGTTGCTTGTCGCTCTTGCCCAGGGCCTTGATGAAGTCGAAGCTGTCGGCACCGGATTCCATGACCAGCTCCACGAACGCATCGCGGGTTCCGGAGGTCGGCGGAGGCCCCAGCACGGTGATCTTCTGGTTGGGCAGGGATGCATTGACATCCTTCCAGGTCCGGTAGGGATTGGGGACCAGGTTTTCCCCGCCTTTGGGATCCGGGACCTCCTTGGCCAGGGCCAGGAACAGGTCCCTGCGCGTCAGCTTCATCACCGGCGCCGACTTGGCGTTGGCCACGACGATGCCGTCGTAGCCGATCTTGACCTCGATGATCTCCTTCACCCCATTGTCGAAACAGGTTTTGCATTCGGACGATTTGATCGCCCGGGAGGCGTTGGTGATGTCCGGATATTCGGCGCCCACACCGGCGCAGAAAAGCTTGAACCCCCCGCCGGAACCGGTGGATTCGATGGTCGGTGTTTTGAACTTGGTGGTCTTGCCGAATTGTTCGGCCACCACGGTGGCGAAGGGGTAGACCGTCGATGACCCCACGATGCTGATGTAGTCCCGGGCGGAAATTGCATCGATGGCGGTGACGCCGATCAGCAATGTCGCTGCGCTCAAAATGGTGAATGCCTTTTTCATGATTGTCTCCTTTTCAACTTGGATTAAAGTGCTCCTGCCTCCATCCGGCAGTCGCTGCCGACGGCGCTCTAACCGCCGCTTCGACAACTTTGGGTTTATTTGCGTACTTGTGTTATTGGGATTACCACCGCTTTTCGAATCGTTTGCGAAGCACAACGGCCAGCGCATTCATGGTGATCAAGAAACCCAGCAGCACCATGGTGGCAGCGGACGTGCGTTCGACAAAGGCCCGTTCGGGGCTATCGGCCCATAGGTAGATCTGCACCGGCAGCACCGTAGAAGGGTCGGTGAATCCGCCCGGGATGTCGACGATGAAGGCCACCATGCCGATCATCAGCAGCGGGGCGGACTCTCCCAACGCCCGTGCCATCCCGATGATCGTGCCGGTCAGCATACCCGGAAGGGCCAGCGGAAGCACGTGATGAAACACCATCTGATTCTTGGAGGCACCCACGCCCAGCGCCGCTTCACGGATGGACGGCGGAACCGATTGAAGCGAGGCCCGGCTGGCGATGATGACCGTCGGCAGGGTCATCAGGGACAGCACCAAGCCTCCGACGAGAGGCGCCGAACGCGGCAAGCCGAAAAAATTGAGGAAAACGGCCAGGCCCAGCAATCCGAAGACGATGGACGGAACCGCAGCCAGGTTGTTGATGTTGACCTCGATGACGTCGGTCCATCGATTCTTGGGGGCAAACTCCTCCAGATAGACGGCGGCGGCCACGCCAGTGGGAAAAGAGAGCAGCAGGGTGACGACCAGGGTATAAAAGCTGCCCATCAGGGCTCCGCGGATCCCCGCCAGTTCAGGTTCACGGGAATCCCCGTTGTTAAAAAAATTGAAATTGAAGGCCTTGCGCAAACGGCCATCCGCAGCGAGTTGATCGATCCAGGCCAATTGTTTGTCCTTCAAGCGGCGCTCGCTTTCCGGCAGGCGTCGATCCATATGCCCTTTGACAAGCATGTCCACGTCATCATCGGCGGGCACCCAGACCAGGATGCGCTTTCCGATCAGGCTGCGATCCTTGATCAGGATGCTGCGCACCTGGAAAGCCGCCCCGGTGCTCACCAGTCCGTTAAGGGAACGTTTGTCCTGCCGCCCCGCGACGTCGGGAAACAGCTGGCCCAAGGAGTCCTTGACGATGGCCAGATAGTTGGCGTCAGCAGCCAGTCGGTCTTTAAATTCCACCGGGTCGTAGTAGACGTCGAGCTTGATTTCCGTTTGTTGAAAGGCGCTGTAGCCGTTGCCCACGATGGTGATGAACAGCAGCGCGAGAAATGCAAGACTGAGAACGATCGCGGTGATGCCGTATGTCTTGAATCGACGCTCGGCCCGGTAGCGACGCTTCAGGCCGCGGTTGACGATGTCGATGGTCCGGCCGCGGCCCAACCTTGCGGAATCGTCGATTGGCTCGTGCATTCTATTCATATTGCTCCCGATATTTGCGGACCACGACCAGGGCGATGATGTTCAGCGCCAGGGTAACCAAAAACAGCAACAACCCCAGCGCAAATGCCGCCAGGGTCTTCGGACTGTCGAACTCCTGATCGCCCACCAACAGGGTCACGATTTGGACGGTCACCGTGGTGACGGCCTGAAATGGGTTGGCCGTCAGGTTGGCCGACAGCCCGGCTGCCATCACGACGATCATGGTCTCGCCGATGGCTCTCGACACGGCCAGCAACAGGCTGCCGACGATCCCGGGAAAAGCGGCTGGAATGACCACCTGCCGAATGGTTTCTGAACGGGTGGCCCCAAGCGCCAGGGCTCCGTCCCTGAGGGCCTGAGGTACCGCATTGATCACATCGTCGGAAAGTGAGGAGACGAAGGGAATGATCATCACGCCCATGACCAAGCCGGCGGCCATGGCGCTCTCCGAAGAAACGGACAACCCAAATAAATCACCGGTGTCGCGGAAAAAGGGAGCCACGGTCAGGGCGGCGAAAAATCCGTAAACCACGGTCGGAATGCCGGCGAGGATTTCCATGATCGGCTTGACGATGTCGCGGATTCGCCGGTTGGCGTATTCGGACAGGTAGATGGCGGACATCAGACCGATGGGGGCCGCTACCGCCATGGAGATCAGCGATATCATCACCGTGCCGGCGAGCACCGGAATCGCCCCGAAAGCGCCTGAAGAACCGACCTGGTCTGCGCGGATGGCCATCTGCGGACTCCATTGCAGTCCGAAAAGAAAATCGGTCACCGGTACGGTCTGGAAAAAGCGGATGGCTTCATACAAAACCGACAGAACGATGCCGATGGTGGTGAAGATGGCGACCATGGAGCAGGCGACCAGCAGATAGCGCACAATGCGTTCCACCTGATTGCGTGCACGCAGGTTCGGCGCAATCCTGGATCGGATGACAATCAAGGCCAACAGGCTCAGTGATACCGAGGCGATGGTCAGGCTGGTGAACGAAATGTGTTTCAGGTGCGAATAGCGATCGGCGGCCTGCTGAATCAGCGGATCGGATGCGGCAGAAACGATATTGCCGTCCACCAGGTTCCGAATATCGTTCAGAAGCAGGTTCAACCGGCCGTCCGGAAGGGATCGAATCTCATCCGGGAGGCCGTTGAGCACCATTCCGGTGATAATCGACGGTTCGACAGCCAGCCAGGCGGCAACCACCACCATGGCCGGAATGCCGCACCACAAGGCGGTCAGGGCTCCATAGTAAACCGGCCGGGAGTGCAGCTTTTGCATGCCTTGCATGCCGCCGGCAACGGCAAAGGCCTTTTTGCGGCCGATGTAATATCCCACCGAGGAGAGCAGCAGCAGAAAGGTTAGCAGATGGATTGGATTCATAGTTTCCGAAAGCTGATTTGAGATGGTGGGCGATGGTCCGACTCGCCGACGCCGTTGATTAACCCAGCGATGCAGGCCACAGGGGCTGAAGCGTTACCCGTTGGCTGAATGTCGTTTGAATCGATCACTTGAAATACCGGGTTAGATTTATGTTGGCATTGTGTTAGCAGTCGGTCGGGACGCCCCTGTTTCCTGAAACGACTGCGTTTTCTCTCTTGCGCAACTTAGGCGCCAATTGTTAGGCCGATGTTAGCGTCAAGTTAGTTTTCAATGAGCGTGTGCGATCTTGGATGACCGGGGCTGCAGACCAATAAGATAAATGATGCTTGACCAGGGCTGCGGGGTTGCCTACGATGCCGGCTTCTCCCAAAGCGGACGAGGCTAATTGTCGGTCTGGAAACAATCCATGCCGCCAACCCAAAAAGCGATGCAACCAAGCCAACCCATGAAACCCCACAATCAAACCAACCTGAAAGTCCTCTTCGCCCTGACGCTGGTCCATTTCACCGGCGACTTTTACAGCGCCTTTACCACCCCCCTGTTTCCGGCTTTCATGGACAAGCTGAACCTGAGCCTGGCCCAGGTGGGAATGATCGCCGGCGTCAACCGCTTTCTCGCCTTCATTGTCCAGCCGGTGGCCGGCTACCTGGCGGACCGCTACCAGGGCCGGGCCATCATTCTCGGAGGCCTGTTCATGGCCGTGGTCTTCATCCCCCTGGCCGGCATTGCCGGCAGCTACTGGATGCTGATGCTGTTCATCGCCATTGGATCCGTGGGGTCCTCCCTGTTTCACCCATGCGTGGCCGGCATGATTCCGCTCTATTCGGGTAGCCGCAAAGGCTTTTGCATGTCCGTGTTCAACACCGGCGGTACGCTGGCCTTTGCCGTGGGACCCTTTTTCATCACCGCCGTCGTGGCCGCCCGGGGCCTTGATGCCATGCCGGCCACCATGGTCATCGGCCTGGCGGCCCTGGCCTACCTGTGGTTCGCGGTGCCGTCCCCAAAAAGCGAAGGCATGGCATCTTTGGGATTGATGGGTACGCTGAAGAAACAGTTCGGCAGCGTATGGAAATCCATTTTTCTCATCTGGCTGGTGATGGTGCTGCGGGCGGTGGTCGGCCAGTCGTTCATGACCTTCATGCCGGTCCTGCTGGTCGATCGGGGATACTCCCTGGTTTCCGGCGGTCTCATGATCACGCTGTTTACCCTGGCCGGCACCGTCAGCGGCCTGCTGGCTGGATATCTGGCCGACCGGGCGGGATCCCGGCCGATCTTCCTGACCGCCCACCTGCTCATGACCCCGGCCCTGTTGGCGATGCTCTTCCTGCCCGGTTCGTGGATCTTCGGGGGTGTGTTCGTGGCCGGTTTTTTTGTGCTGGCCACCCTGCCCCTGGGAGTGACCCTGGCCCAGGAGCTGGCGCCGGGCGGCCGCTCCATGGTGTCCAGCCTGATGATGGGACTGGCCTATGGCCTGGGCGGGGCAGCAGCCCCGGTGATAGGACGGCTGGCCGACCTCTATTCGGTGGCCAGCGTATTGTGGGCCGTCTCCTTCATCCCGCTTGTCACCGTCCCGCTGATTCTCATGTTTCCGAGGGGAAGTCGAAAGCCGGTAGGCCTGATGTCGGAAGAGCGATTATGGATGGCCCGAAATGCTGGATCGAGGTCACCAGACATGCTTCACATCCCGGATGCCGCAACAACCGATACGCAATTCGCCAACGCATGCGCGCTTGAAACGATCGCTCAGATGAATATTTTAGATTGTTCAGTATTCGTATTTGGTTAACGCGTTGTGGGTCAATTCGGGAAACCGATGACCGTGGGAGACCCGAGTGAATCATACAGGCGATCGACACCCTGACTGGCTTCCAGGCCATCATTTTTGATTTGGACGGGACGTTGCTGGACACGCTGGCGGATATCGGCGATTCGGTCAACCGTATGCTGGCGGAGTACGGCTTTCCCGGCCACACCATGGATGATTACCGGCGGTTTATCGGCAACGGCATCCGGATGCTGGTCATCCGGGCGCTGCCCGTCGAAGGCCGCTCCGGGGAGATGATCGATGCCTGTGTTCGCCGGGCCCGCGAAATCTACTGGGAGAACTGGAACCGCACGACCCGGCCTTACGACGGCATCACCGATCTCTTGGACCACCTGAAAACAAAGGGTTTGCCCCTGGCGGTGCTCTCCAACAAACCCCATGATTTTACCGTCCGGTACGTGGAGGCCTATTTTGAACGGTCGATTTTTAAAGTGGTTATGGGGCAGAACGACCGATTCCCGGTCAAGCCCGATCCCGCCTCTGCACTGGCCATCGCCGGCCGGATCGGCCTGCCGCCGTCGGCCTTTATCTTTGTAGGGGACAGCGCCGTTGATATGCAGACGGCCGCGGCGGCGGGCATGCATGCCGTGGGTGCGGCCTGGGGATTCAGGGGGCCAAAGGAGCTGGTGGACAACGGCTGCCTTACGCTGGTGGATCATCCACGGCAAATCATGGCACTGCTGGAAGCGCGATAACCAGCGCTTTCCCTACTTTGGGCAGCCAAGTCGGGCCGCGTTGGATGCACCGGAGGGGTTCACCCGGCCGGGTGAATCTAAAGCCAAGCGCATCCCTTGCCCAAATTGAAGAACGGTGCGTGGTTGGAGGTGAAAAAGGGCGGGTCGTTGTTCAGGATTGCCCGGACGACGGACGGCTTTTTAAACGCCTTGGACAAAAAGCGCCTCACCCGGTCCCGGCCCCAGCCCAAGGGATGGACAAACTCCCGGTATAGGGACAGGTCGCCTGCATAGAAATCGAGCGTATCCAGGCTTTGGGCTTCGACACTGTAGGCAGGAAGATTGAATAGGGCCAGATTGAGAAAATCGATCGAGCCTGCATGCCCAAGAGTGAAATCCAGCGTTTTTAGGGCGCTGGCCTCATTTTCCGCCGGCGTTCCGAAAAGCAGATAGACGTAAGTGGCGATTCCCGCCCGGTGGATGGTGTCGAGCGCGCGGGACACCGTGGCGATGTCGATGCCCTTGCCGAGGGCATCCAGCACAGCCGGGTCCCCGGATTCCACCCCCAATTTGAGCATCACGCAACCGGATGCCTTTAACCCCCTTACAAACTCGGGTTCGCTGAGGTGCCGGGTGACGCGGGCGAATCCATACCACGGCACGCTTGGCGGCTGGTCGATCAACTGCCCGAGCAAACGGGGTGAGAGCGCATTGTCCAGGAAATGGACCAGCCCGGCCGAGGTTTGTGCCGTCGACCGTTTCAGATCCTCCAGAACCGCCTGCGGGCGTTGGGTGAGATACGGCGCATCTTCAGCGGTTTCCGGACAGAAGGCGCATTTTTTCCAGTAACATCCTCGCGAGGCGCTGTAGGGCAGCACCCGCACCGGCGAGAAATAGCGCTCCGCGTCCCCTGAGGGAAAGTCATACCCGGTGATCGACGCCTCGATGCCGCTGCTGCCCGTACACAGCTGAATCAGCCGGCGTTCACCCGGACCGCCGATCATTTCGTCGATCAGTCCCCCAAAGGGGTTGCCCAGCCGGGGGATGTTCATCCAAGACGTGACCAGTCCACCGCCGCAAACGATGGTAATCCGCGGCAGTTGCCTCCGGATAAAACCGATCATGGCAAAGGCGCACAGGGCCTGGCTCATGAAATTGATCGACAAGCCGATGATGTTCGGCTCCCCTTGGGCAAAGGCTTCTTTCAGTTTCTCTGAGAAGATCGGGTAAAACGGGTTGGATTCAAATTGTTCAGCCGCCCGTATCAGATCTGGGCTGCGAACCGGTGAAAGGGCCGCTGTTCCGTAGTTGGAGAGGGAGACAACCGCCTGGTATGGCAGGCCGGCCATGTGAAGCAGCCGGTTGGTGTCCATAACCGCCCGTCTGTAGCGGTCCCGGTTGCGGTAAAGCTCCCTGGATCGCAGCGCGTCGATGGTGGCCTGCCGGCTGGTCAGCGCCCTGCGGGACCATTTATCCTCGGCCGCCGCCGGCCGGTGGAGCAGCCCCAGGATACCGTCCAGGCTGGCATCGTACGTCCGGCAGTCAACCCCTCGGGCACGCAGGGCCCAGGCGAGTTTGGCCAGGCCTGCCGGGGGTTCGCAGGGTTTGGTGACCGGTGGATTGATCAGCAGAATGGATGGTTTGGCCAATGAAATGGATGCTCCTGCAATCCCTTGATTCGCCATTTGCTCAGTCGCCTTCTAACGCCATGATTGGGCTTTCCGTCTTCGGGCTTCCGTTTTTTCCTCCCCTGCCCTTACGCTTCCAGTTCGGCCAGACGTTTTTCAAATTTCTTATCCAGGAGTTGCCGCTGATCGTCCATCTGCTCCATTTCGGCGAACCGGGTTTCGATCCTCGCCTGGCAGGTGCGGATCCGTTGTGAGAGGGGGCCGATGCGGGCACCATCACCTTTTGTCGACGCCTCCACCATCTCCTGGTTCAACCGGTCGAGCAGGGTTTCATTATTTTCAATTTCATCTTCCGCTTTGGCGATGGCGTCCTCAATGGGCTTGAGCACCCTTGATTTTTCGGTGATGATCTCTGATCGCAGGCGCCGCAACTCCTTCTTGTTGAACCGGGGAAGTGCGGGTGCCGTTTCGTCTGCTGTTTCCTCCTGCCGCCGGCTGATTGCCGCGGTGTCGCCCCAGCCGCCTTTTTCCAGGAATTCGTTGTAATTGCCGTCGAACATATGGGCACCGGCGTCATCGAAGACGATCAGCCGGTCGGCCAGGGCGTGCAGGAACATCTCGTTGTGGGTGACCATGATTACCGCGCCATCAAAATTGTCGATGGCGGCCAGCAGGGCGTCGCAGGCATCCATGTCCAGATGGTTGGTGGGTTCGTCGAGCATGAGCAGGTTGACCGGGGTCACCAACAGTTTGCCCAGCATCACCCGGCTTTTCTCACCGCCGGAGAGCACGCCGATCTTCTTCAGGGCGCTGTCGCCTTCGAACATCATGGCCCCGCAGATGTTGCGAGCCTTCTGGCGGTCAACATCCGGCTGGGCATAGAGGATCTCCTCTTCCACGGTGCGGCCGTCCACCAACGTCTGGATGTTGGTCTGTTCAAACACCCCGGATGCGACCTGCGGGTTAAAAGTGATCTGACCCGTTACCGGGGGTAGGCTGCCGGCCAATACCTTGAGCAGGGTGGTCTTGCCCTTGCCGTTCTTGCCCACGACGCAAATCCGCTCGCCGGCCAGGATGGAAAAATCCAGCCCTTCGAACAGCGGCCGGTGCGGCCCCCAGGCAAAGGAGAGATCCTCCACGCTGAACACCTGCTTGGCCCTGAAGGGCTTGCCGCGAAAGGAGAACTCCAGGCTCTTGGCCTGCTCAAGCTTGTCCTTTTTTTCCATTTTGGCCAGGGTTTTGACGCGGGATTGGACCATGTTGGCCAACCGGGCTTTGGCCCGGAACCGGGAGATGAACAGGCGGATCTCCTTTTCGCGGCGCTCGTCGTTAAGCCGAGTCTTTTCGTAGATCTCCTCGTCCTGGGCGATGCGGTCGTAGTACTTTTCGGTGTTGCCTTCGATCTTTCTGGCCTTTTGGCGGTGAAGGCCCACGGTGTGGGTGACCAGTCTGTCCATGAACCCCCGGTCGTGGGTGATCAGCATCAATTCGGTTGGCCAGGAGAGTAGAAAATTTACGATCCAGCGGATGGAGGTGATATCCAGGTAGTTGGTGGGTTCGTCCAACAAGAGCAGGTCCGGTTCGGCAACCAGAACCTTGGCCAGGTTGAGCCGTACCTGGAAGCCGCCGGAAAAATCAAGCGGGCTTCTGACCATGTCGCCGTCGGAGAACCCCAGGCCGGCCAGGATTTTTTCCACTTTCCAATGGTGATCTTTTTCCGATGCCATGAGGCCTTTCATTCCCTCGGCCAGCACGGTGTTCTCGGTGAACTGAATGTGCTGCTGTACATAACCGATGCGATACCCCTTGGGCATGCTGATGGCGCCATCGTCGTAGCCTTCCTCGCCGACGATGATGCGAAACAGGGTGGATTTGCCGTGGCCGTTGCGCCCCACCAGGCCGATGCGTTCCTTTGAATTGATCTTGAAGCTGACGCCGTCGAAAAGCACACGGCCGCCAAAGCTCTTGTTCAGGTTTTCGATGCTGATCATGGTCGTTTCCGTTAGGATGATGCCTGCCCATGTGTCCGGCCGATTCCGCACACCCTGGTTCCGGGTGGTGGTATAGATGAAGGCGCCCCCGGTGTCAATGTCGAGACGACGGCGTCAATTGGCGACGGACCCACAGGCGGCCCAGGCGGCCGACCATGTTATAGAGGGCAAGGCTCAGGGGCAGGGTCTTTTCGATCGCCGTTGGCAGGAAGCACAGGCGGATCAGGCTGCGATAGAGGGCCTGAAGGTCCGGGGAATCGATGAACACGGTGGCCCCGGTTCGTTTAAAGCCCCATGGGTCGGCCATCTTGGCGGCTGCCCGGCTGCCGTCCCGGACAACGATTTCAGCCTGAAAGGGGCCGTCTGGACAGTAGGGAGCCGCCGTTGGGTTGGCCAGGGCGTCGACAGCTGCCTGTGCCAGATGGCTGCGCCATTGGCGAACGTCGAGAGCTTCGGGGGGAATGGTTTTATCGATGGGGAGTGTGTGGATGCCCGGAATGCGGTCACGAGCCTGGGCACAGGCCTCGGGGCAGCCGGAGAAAAAGAGCGGCGGAATGCCGAAGGGGGCCAAGGAGGCGGCGAACAGTTCCACCTCTGCCAGGGGGCGGCCATTCACCACCAGTGAGGCCAGGCGCGAGGTCAAGGTGTGGGGCAAAAATCCGCCGGTCCCGGAGGCCGCGTGCATGCCGACCATCATCAGCGCATCGGCATCCCCGGGATCGCCCAGGCCCGGTACGGGGCCCCGGCGGTAGCCGCAGACAATGCGGGCCCGGCGATCGATCAGCGCCGGCAGCAGGTTGTAGCCGGTGCGGTGAAAATCCTTGACCGTCACCTGCCGGACGCCGGCTTCGAAAAGCGCTCTGACGATGGTATCCACGTCGTGGGACATGCTTTCGCAGGCCCGCGCCCAGGGGCGGGTCAGAAAGGATGAGGCCTGGTAGCTGCCGCAGCCGCTGCTGCCCTCGATATCGGCAATCAGCAAAATGTGCGGGTAAGGTGGACTATCCAAGGGAGGCCGCATAGACCGGAAGAACGGCCGGTGATCGGTCGCGGCAGAGCCTGTCCCGTCTGGCTTCGAGGTCCAGGATCAGGGCCTTCTTGAACCCCTCCGGTCCGTATCGGTCCATGAGTTGGTTGCGATAGGCAGCAACGTCAACGTTCTCCAGCCGCATGCACAGGGTCTTGAAGATTTTGGGGATGCGCTGTCCGGGCGTCTGCACGTGATGCAGGCCGGCACTGTAGGCCATCAGCATACGGCCTTCGGGGATGCTCTGGACGATATCGGCGATGCCGCCCCTCACGGTCATGGGCTGGCCGTTTTTATCCAGACCGTTGGCCCGCATCATGCGGCCTTCGGGCATGATGATCACCATGGTATCCGGTCGCATGGTTGCAAGCACCTGCTCCCAGGTGCGGTCTTTTTTACGGGTGATGGAGACCACATTTTTTGCCACCATGCGGAAAAAAACCCCCATCAGGGGGCGCCGGGTGGCTTTGTCAGCCACGGGCATGAGGCCTTGAAAGGCGATGCGTTTGATAAATTCGTTGGGAAATCCGCCGACGAACAGAGGCTCGTAAAGGCTGGTATGGTTAAGGAATACCACCAACCGGAGTTGCCCCCATGGATTGGCGGGGGGGGGATGGACCCAGCCGATATCGAACCGGTAGAAAATCCTGCCGAGCCCTTTGATGGTCCGCAACATGGCATAGATGCACGCTTCTCGCATGGTGCGCCTCCGACGGAGAAATCGTGAACGTGATCGTCGCCAGGCTAACGTACAACATGCTGAAAGTATATGATTAATATCAGGATTACAAAAGTTTTACAAATTGGCGGGGCCGCAGGATCGCCCGCCCCGGCCCGGCCGTGGGTGGCCGGTCCGGGCCCTGCGGTGGGCGTCGACCGCAAGGATTCGAAAAGCGCGGGTCAGGCCGCAGGCTGGCGGTTGCCCGCTTTCTCCCACTCATGGACCTCGCCCTCCTCCACATCCTCCCAGCCGGTGATCATGGCTTTGACGTGGGCGGTGACGGTGTGTCCGGTAGTGGTCATGTAGACGTGGACGATAATAAAGCACAAGATGGCGAAAGCGCCCGCCGTGTGCACCACGGCGATGACGTCCAACGTCAGCCAGCCGAGTCCCCAGGCTGGCCACGAATTGTATTCCCAGTAAAGAAAGCCGGAAAGCATCTGCACGGGCAGCAGAAAGGCGGCCAGTGAGAGGTAGACCAAGCGCTGGAGCGGGTTGTGCTTGGCCTCTTTGCGTTTGGGTACCGGGTGACTTTCGCCTTTGAATATTCCGTAGCTGTAGTACAGGACCACCTGGAACATCTTTTTGGTGGTGGGGATGTACTGCTTCCACTCACCGGTGGTGAAGACCCAGAACACGAAAAAGGCGAATGCGCCGAGCCAGGTAAGCCCCACGGCATTGTGAACCTCCACGGCCTCGTCGAAGCCCAGGAAAGGGAACGTGCCGTGCACTTCGAAGCCGGTGATCAGGAGCACGACGATCAGCACCATCTGCAGCCAGTGCCAGAAGCGTTCATAACGGGTGTACAGGTACATGGTGATCATTTTTTTGACAGACATGGCTATTTGCCCTCCTTTCTGCCGTTGGTAAACATGCGGGTCAGGCCGTGGATGGCAACCCCCAGCAGATGGCCCAGCACCAGGATCCAACCAACTGAATCCAGCAGTGAAAACTGATCCCGCCCGGGCATGTAGAAGCCGGCCAGGCTGGCGAGGCGGCTGTTGTCGCGGGTGTGGCATTCGTTGCAGGCGACCACGTTCTCCTTGGGTGCCACCATGTGGGTGATGGGAAAGACGTAGGTGGTGTCGACGAAGTCAAACTCACCGGAGAAGGGAATGTCCAGGGCGGCGTTGCCTACGGTCAGCGCATGGTTCCAGTCAAGGGTTGTCCAGTAGCCGTCGGGTCCGGAGAGCATGGGCCCGAGAAGGGTCTTGTTGACCTTGTCGTAGGGCTGACGACCACGGTGAACCTTGAAGGGAAAGATGCGGGCATTGGCGTCATCCCGGCTGCCCAAGGGGTGGCTGACCTGAACGACCTGGCCCGGATCGATGGGGTCCTTGGCGGTGACGCTGCTGATGGAGCCGTTGTACCAGAAGTACTCCGGTTTGACGTTTTTAGCCCATTTCATCTGGCCTTTGATAGACATGTAGTCGTGTTTGCCGAATTCGTCTTCGGTCGTGTAGGGTTTCCCATCCTTGGTTTTACCTGCCTGGGACCAGTCCCATGACATCTTGGTGGGGTTGACCCGGGCAAATTCGGGGATGTGGCAGCTCTGGCAGGCCACCTTGTCCGTGTGGTCGTTGGCCTTGGAATCGGATTTGTGGGGCGTGCTGCTGTGGCAGGACTCGCAGGTGATCTTGGTGGTGAGGTCATCCTCGATCAGACTCTTGCGCTCCGTCGCCGCCGGTCGGGTGTAAACCCGGCCGGCAATGTTGTGCAGCGTGGTGGTGTGGCAGCGGGTGCACTTAAAGTTCTGGCCGTCGCTGCCCATGTGAACGTCCAGGGCTTTGTTGGGTTTGGTCAGCGAGGTGTCCAGGTCGCCGTGTTTGACCCCGTCACCACCACCACCCTTGAAGTGGCAGGCGCCGCAGTTCTGGCGTTCGGGGCGGACCACCGCCTGCACGGCCGCCTGAATGTTGCCGCGGATTTCATTGGCAATTTCCTTTTCATCGGCATCTTCGGATCCGTCGAAGGCCTCCAGATCCTCGAAGGACTCCTCCCAGTTGATGGATTTCTGACCGTGGCAGTTGAGACAGTTGACCGCCTCGGTCTGGTTGCCCCAGCCCGGATGGCAGCTCAAGCAGCCTTTGTCCTGCATGTTGTTGGCTGAAATGCAGAAGTTGTTGATGGAGTCGCCGCCCTTGCCGTGAACGCTGCCGTCCGCGGTGGTATATGCCTTCCAGGTCCAGTGGATGGTCTTATGGAACTGGTCTGCCGCCTCCGTGTGGCAGGAGAGGCAGGCCTGGGTGACTTCAGGACCGGATCGGAAATCATTTTGAAGCTCTTTGAGCCGGGAATGATCGGTGGTTATCCAGAGCTTTTTGCCCTTGGTGGCCTGTGCCGCCATTGTCCGGCCGGGTGCCTGTTCCTCCGTCTCGTCCGTGGATGCGACGATGGCAGGTGCGCCTATTACCGTTAGCATGAACAGGAGCAACGTGCAGGGCACGATAAACCGGCTCCCTCTCCTTGAGTTCATTGGTTTCCCCCTTTTTTTATGTCCGAATATCAGATGGGTTTTTTCAGATCGAACGACCCATCTTTTTTGATAGTCATCTCTCCGTCCACGTAGAAGACGTTTTTCAGCTCCGGTCGAACATCCTGTACCATGTAGAAGGACTCGCCGCTGCGTGCGCCCGTGCCGCAGATGAAGACGATGGGCTTGTCTGCAGGCAGAGTTTTTATCTTCTCCTCCAGATCATCCACCGGAATGTTGATCGCGGTCTTCAGGCTGCCCTTCTTAAATTCATCTGCATCGCGAACGTCCACCAGGTAGATCGATTCGGGATTCTCGGTGACAATCCGGTGGAATTCGGCATGATCGATGCTGCCTTCTTCTTTGCCCCCCTTGATGGCGGTTGCGGCAGCAGTGGCTGCTGAGGGTTTGCCCGCATAGGCCACCCAGGCCGGATAGCCTTCGGCGAATACTTTAACATTGGAGTAGCCCAGGTCGATGGCTTTGGCTGCACTCTTGTGGCTTAGCTTGCATTGCAGGCCGCCGCAATAGAACACCAGAAGCTTTTCTTTGTCTGCGGGCAGTCGGTCTTGCAGTTCATCGAACTGCATGTCGGGAATGCTGATGGCCGTGGGGATGTGGCCGTTGTCATATTGAGTCCGTTTGGGACGCGAGTCCACCAGCACCATATCGGCGCCCTGGTCCATCTGGCCCTTGAGCCACTCGGCCGACACCGACGGGTAATGCGCCTTGTCCGACACCCATTTGGGGTAGCCTTCGGCAAAGACCTTGACGTTAGTATAGCCCAGTGCTTCCGCCTTGGCGGCTGATTTGTGGCTCAACGTGCATTTTAATCCCTCACAGTAAAAGATCATGAGGCTGTTTTTATCCGTCGGCAGGCGATCGGTCATTTTCTCGAACTGGCTGTCGGGAATGCTGACAGCCATGGGGATGTGGCCCTGGACATACTTGGGTTTGTAGGGCCGGGAATCGATCAGCATGACGTTTTCCGCCATGGGGATGGAGACATGCTGCTGCACAAAGGCCATGTCCACGATGTCGTGAAAGGCCTCAAAGGCGGGCTCGGCCGATGCTTCGACCACAGCTTGGACCGGTGTTGTGGCCTGCTGGGTGGCGCACCCGGTCAGGGTGGCGATGAGAAAAAGAACGCCAACCGCCGAAGCAATCAGATGCAAGGGTTTCATTGATACCTCCTTAAATCGGGTTCGGGGCGAGCCGGACGATGAATCCGGCTCGCCCACCGGGTTAGGGTTCAAGGGCTTATTTGCATTTGGCCGGGGTGGGTGAGTCTGCCGCGTGATCATGCAGATACGCATAAATGTCGGCGAGATCCGCTTCGGACATCGCATCCCACTCCGGTTGGCAGCCGAAATCCGCGAAATCCTTTTTCTCGAAAGTGCGCGTCCATTGGGCCTGGGTTTTGGCATCCGGGCTGATGGGCGGTTTGTCCGAGTCCACTTCTCCCCGCTCCATGCAGGCCTTATAAACCTTGCGGTAGGTGTACTTGCCTTTGCGGTCGTTGCCCTTTTCCATGGCCACGGTGACACCCGCAGCGCAAAAGAAAAATAGTACCGCGCTAACAACGAAAATTTCTTTTTTAAACATGTTGCCTCCTAACTGTAAGCTAAAACGTTTCAGGGTTGGATGGGTTTCATCATTTCAATCAAGGTGTCCCAATACGATGGGTCATGGCCGTTTCGACAACCTGCTACAAGACCAGATGGCGGTCTGCGCGGGCCAGCATTTCGGCGTTTTTGGCTTGGGTGGCGAAGTCTTTCATCGTCACCCCCGGCACTTCCGTTTCCCGACCGCGCAGTCCGTTGGCCCGGAAGCTGGCATCGCATATGCTCAGCGAGGCCTTGCCCACCAATTCCTTAAACTGCGGCCTGACCGTCAGCAGCACCCCCCTGCCAGTGAAGAAGAGGCTCACCATTTTGCCCTTGGCAAAGGCGGCGGTGGTGAGGTTGACCACATGGTCCAGATGCTTGTCGGAGCTGACCAGGATGGCCAGTGAGCCCGTCGCGGGACTTGCTGCTTTATCTTGGGGAATCACCACCAGCAGATCACCTTGTCGTTTTCAAAAATCTCGTCCACCAGGGCCGGCCAGTCCACCGGTGCTTCGTAGAGCATGATTACCGACGCCGTGTTGTCCATGGAGATGGCCGCGGTGAATTTTGCCACCGTTTCGTCCGGCTCCGATCTTAGGATATGAAGAATTTTCACCGGCGCACCTTTATTTTGAGCATCCCTCGGGTTTATGGCTAAAAGGGGATGACGATATCCGCCTGTTGAATCTTTTCGGCAGCCTGGGCGATGGTCACATGGGTAAAACCATATTTTTCGGCGTTCTCCGAGTTGTTGGAAAAACGCTTGCCGCCGATCTCATCCAGAAAGACCATGTTATCGCGGTACGCCTCGTCCATGTTCACGATTTCATGGTGTAAAACGAACATCTGGACCACCATCCCCGCCAGCAGCAACCCGACGCTGGTTCTAAGACCTTCGTATTGCTGCTGGGGATCCTTGATGATGATGGCTGCCTGGTGCATGCTGGTTGGACTCGCTTGTCCTGTGCGGTTTGCGCTGCTTGGCCCGGATCGCGGTCAGCAGCGCCTTCCGTACAGGACGGGTTCAGGTTTGGTCTGACGTTAGTAGCGGAAAGTCAGCGAGACATAGCCGTCCCACACGTCGTCGATGACCGGATTGAGGGCGTCGATTGCATCCAGATCGCTGATTTTTACCGGTTCACCCATGGGGTTGCCGCTGCCCGTGTATTCGTAATCGTAATATCTCACGCCGATGGTGGCGAAGAAGTTATCGTTAAAGATCGGCTGATGCCAGTACCCTTCATAGACGTGGCCGCGCACGGCCAGTTTGCTGCCCACCAGGGAATCTTCGGCGCCGGTGAAATTGAACCAGTACTGGGAGCCGTAGTTGTATTCCAGGCCCAACTTGGCATCCCAGGGCATAGGCAAGACCGCACCCAAGTATATCATGTAGCCGTCTCTGGTTTCAAGTTCGCCGGCCGAGTTTAGCAGGCCCATTCCCATCAGCTCGTAATAGGGGTTCTGGGAAGTACGCGACGGCTTGGTGCGGCTCCAGGAGCCGGAGAGGAACAGGTCGATGTCCTTGTCAAACCGTTCGGTGAGGTTGGTGCGCAGCAGCAGCGAAGCGGCATCCCAGTCTCCAATCTCGGTGGTGGGTTGCAGCCGGCTGATATATCCGCCGCTGTTCTGCGTAAACCAGTATTCATCCGCGCCGTCGCCATCTCTGTCTTCCCGGGTCACGATCAAAGGCATCACGGTCAATCCGGTAAACCCGTCGGTGATGTCCCAGGCATGCGCCCAGTTGAGCACCGCGCTGGTCGAGTCGTTGTCGAAAAGGGTGGCGATGATGCCGAACATGTGCACGTCATCCACATCGGGCTGCTGGTTGCCCAGGGCATAGGTATTGCCCCAGTCGCCTTCGAACCCCACGCCGTAGCATAGTTTGAATGCCGCACCGGGAATACCGGTCACATCTTCCAGTCCCAGGCTGTAGGAGGCGCCGTCGAACTGCCAGTTAATGATCGTGGCCAGCGGTGAGCCGCCTTCGAGGCTGTTGTTCAGGTACTCCAGGGGCGGTCCCTCGGTTGACGGCCGGCGGCCCAGGGAAAAGTTTGTGGGAACCGGCCCCAGATCCGTCTTGTAGTTGAAGTAGGCTCGCTCCAGGCGGATCGTATCCCCGTGGGGCAGGCTGGAGGTGTTGCCGTCCAGGGTCACATCCCCCAGGCTGCCTTGGTTGACTTTGACCTCGGTGCTGTCCCCGAATACCTTGTAAGCGGCCAGGCGGCCGCTGAAGCTGAGCTGATCGTTGACCTTGGCATTCATGTTCAGGCGAAACTTGTTGGTCAGGATGATGTCGTTATTGGCGTCATGCGTGCGGGTATCCGGCAGGGCGCCGGGGGTGTTTTTGATTCCCTGAACGGCAGCGGGTGCGATCGATGCCGGAATGCCCTGAAAACCACCCAGGGCCACGGGGGTGAAAAATTGACCGACCAGAGTGTTGGGTGCCACCTGAATATCTTGGTACTGCAGCGAGTCGGCTTGGGTGCGCAACTCCACGCCAAAGGAGACCTTGTCGGTGGCCGTGTGCAGTTCGGTCTTGTTAAGCCGATCGCCCATCTCCTCGATCTCTTCTTCCTTGGCCTGGCTCTTGTTTTCCAGGTCCTCCAGCTTTTTCTGGACCACGTCCATCTCCTTGGACATCTGCTCCAGGCGCTGTTTCAAAAGTTTCACGTCATCATCCGCCGAGGCGATGCCGGGTGCCGCGACACAGAACAGGAATACGATTCCCATCATGGTGCAGACGGCTGTTTGCGTCCATCCGCGATCGTTCATGTCTCCTCCTTGTGGAATGGGTTAACGGGTGTCATCCAATTGGTTAATAAATTCTTAATAGAGCAATGGGTATGCCAGCGGATCAAATCAGGCAAAATAAGTTGCAACCAATTGATAATTTTTCAAATATTTCGTTGACGGATGATGCTTGCAAAATGATCCGGAACCGGTTAAGTTAACAAGTGTTAAGTTTACAGGTTAATATGTTTCCTTGACAAGATTAACACTTGGTGGAGGCGTCATGGACATTGCCAAATACTGGAAAACGATCGTGGACACGCTGCAGGACGGTCTGATGGTGGTGGACCCGCAGGGCAGAATTATCGCTGCCAATCCGGCTGCCGAGCGGGTTACCGGCTACACGGCGGATGAACTGGTCGGGAAGTCCTGCCGAATATTGAATTGCACGGGATGTAAAATAATCGGGCAGGGTGCCGGCACGCAGTGGTGCGGTCTTTTCAACCGGGGTGCCATCAGAGAGAAAAAGTGTTTGATCACCAACAAGGACCGCCATTCCGTGCACATTATCAAGAGTGCATCGGTGCTGCGCAACGAAAAGGGCGAAATCATCGGGGCCGTGGAAACCCTGACCGACATCACCGAAAAAATACGCCAGCAGCAGGAGATTACCAGCCTGCGCAGAACCTTCCACCTCGACGAGGGCTACCACGGCATCCTGGGCAAGTCGGAGGCGATGCTGAACCTTTTCGAGACCATCGAAAATGTGGCCCAGTCCGACACACCGGTGATGATTCAAGGCGAGAGCGGCAGCGGCAAGGAACTGGTGGCCAGGGCCATCCACCGGGCCAGCGGCCGCAGCGACAAGCCCTATGTCAAGGTCAACTGTGCGGCCTTGAATGAAAACCTGCTGGAAAGCGAGCTCTTCGGTCACGTGAAGGGAGCCTACACCGGTGCGGACCGCACCCGTGTCGGCCGTTTCGAAGCCGCCCATGCAGGGACGATCTTTCTGGACGAGATCGGTGACATCCCCCCGGCCATCCAGATCAAGCTGCTGCGGGTGCTGGAAGACCGCAAAATCGAGCGGGTGGGGGATAACCGATCCATCCCCGTGGATGTTAGGGTGATCACGGCCACCCACAAGCGCCTGGAAGACTTGATCCAAAAGGGACTGTTCCGGGAGGACCTCTATTTTCGGATCAACGTCTTCCCTCTGGACTGCCCGCCGTTATCCCAACGCCGGGAAGATATCCCGCTGATTGCCCAGAGCTTCATCCGGCGCAATGCGGTCAGCAGCGGCAAGAAGATCCTGGGATTGACCCCCGATGCCCTGGAGGCTCTGACCGAATACAGCTGGCCCGGGAACGTAAGGGAACTGCGCAATGCCATCGAGTACGCCTTCGTGCTCTGCCAGAGCGGCGGCATCGGCCTTCAGCATCTGCCGCACAAGGTCATTGAGGGCACCGCCGAGCCGCAGGTGGCATGCCAGTTGGATCCCGCGTGTACAAAGGACCGGGAAAGTCTGGTTGACGTACTGCGGCAAGCCGGCGGCAATCAGTCCAAGGCGGCCAAGATGCTTGGCGTCAGCCGGGTGACCGTCTGGAAGCGGATGAAAAAGCTAGGCATCGATATCAAGCAGGATGTGGGTTGACCCCAGCCCGCTTCGGCCCGACCCGCTTTGGATACATCCAACATCACGCGTGCATGGCTCGCGGCGCACAGCCGACCTGCCTTCGCTAAAAAGCATTGACATGCCTACCACTATGTGGCAGGGATGCTTTTTATGAACTTTTGCCCGTAAATTGTCTGTCGCCGTCATCCCGGACTGCCCGCTCGGATGCCTGGTGCGGTTCGTGGCACGGTACTGCCACGGTAGGTTACAAGCAACGGTTGGAGCGATCCAGAGATCCGCAATCGGAAATGGAAAGCCATGCAAAACAAAGAGTTCAGTCTGTTGCGCAAGAAACTGAAAAAGACCCAGAAGCAGATGGCTCAGCTTCTGGGAACCTCCATCAAGGCCATTCACAGCTATGAGCAGGGCTGGCGCACCATTCCCGTTCATGTGGAGCGCCAGCTCTATTTTCTGCTCACCCGCAAATTGGGTGGCAAAAACGGCGCCAAACCTTGCTGGGAAACCCGGTCCTGCCCCCAGGAACAGCGGGAACAGTGCCCGGCCTGGGAGTTCTCCACCGGAGACCTGTGCTGGTTCATCAATGGTACCATCTGCGACGGAACCGTCCACGCCACATGGAAGGAGAAGATGAAGCTGTGCCGCACCTGCGATATATTCAAGACCACCCTGGTCAAGATCGACCAAGAGTGACGCGGTAAACGGTCATCATGAGTGAGTACATCCAGCACGATCAGCGGGGGACCTCGGTGGGGCGGGTAAAGAAGCTGGCCTTCACCTTTGCCCAGCCACCGGATTCCATGACCCTGGCCTGTGATGCGACCATCGGGCCGGTAACCATCGCCTACGAAACCTGCGGCCATCTCAACGCAGACCGGACCAATGCGGTGCTCATACTGCATGCCCTCTCCGGTGATGCCCATGTTGCGGGTACGTATACGGACAGCGACGACAAGCCCGGCTGGTGGGATTGCATGGTGGGGCCTGGCAAGGGGATCGATACGGACCGCCATTTCGTAATCTGCTCCAATATACTGGGCAGTTGCATGGGATCGACCGGTCCCGCATCCATCGATCCGGCCACTGCCAAGCCTTACGGACTGAACTTCCCGGTGGTCACCATCGGCGACATGGTGGCCGCGCAAAAGCAGCTCATGGATCATCTGGGCATCCAGCGGCTGCATGCGGTCGGCGGATCCGTAGGCGGCATGCAGGCCCTGGAATGGAGCGTGCGCTACCCGGAGATGGTCGAATCCGCCGTACTGCTCGCTACGACCACCCGACACAGCGCCCTGGCCATTGCCTTCAACGAGGTGGCCAGGCAGGCCATCATGGCCGATCCCAACTGGAACGGCGGAGACTATTACGACGGCCAAAAACCGGACCTGGGCCTTGCCGTAGCCCGAATGATCGGCCACATCACCTATCTTTCCGACGAATCCATGCGACTCAAGTTTGGCCGGCGGCTCCAGGACAAGGCCGATTTTTCCTTCAATTTCGATGCCGATTTCCAAGTGGAGAACTACCTGCGCCATCAGGGCCGCAAGTTTGTTGAGCGCTTCGATGCCAATGCCTTTCTTTACATCACCAAGGCGGCGGACTACTTCGATCTCGAGCGGCATTATGGCGGCGGTTCGGCCGTAGCGGCCCTTGCCGGCACCCGAGCCAGGTTTTTGGTGGTTTCCTTCACCTCGGACTGGCTTTATCCAACCTACCAGTCCCGGACCATGGTCAAGGCCATGAAGAAAAACGGGCTGGACGTGAGTTTCTGTGAAATCGAGGCCCAGTGGGGGCACGATGCCTTCCTGCTTCCCAGCGACCGACTCTCCGGCATCATGAAAGGATTCCTGGACGGTGACAACGCCATGTAGTTCAGGCAGCGGCATTCGCTACGACCTGCAGTTGGTGGCATCCTGGATTCCGCAAAGGGCGCGGGTGCTGGGATTGGGATGCGGAGACGGCACCCTGCTCCACTATCTGAAGACCCGCAAAAATGCGGTCTGCACCGGCATCGACATCGACGAGAACTGCGTGGCCCGCTGTATCGAGCGAGGGTTGACCGTCCTGCAAGGGGATATCAACCAAGAGGTCCGGGACTATCCGGACGAGGCCTTCGATTTCGTGATCCTGGCCCAGACCCTCCAGCAGATCTACGATCCGGCGCCCCTGATCCGGGAGATGCTGCGCATCGGCCGGCAGAGCGTGGTGAGTTTTCCCAACTTCAGCCACTGGCGGGTGCGCCTGCTGCTGGCGCTGACGGGACATGCGCCGGTGACGCCGCAGCTGCCCTATCAGTGGCATGATACCCCCAACATCCGGGTGATCACGCTTTCCGACTTCAGGCGCTATGCCAGGCAGGTAGGGTTTAAAATAGTGAAAGAGGTGGGCATCAATACGGATCGGCAGACCCGCACGGGAAGGATGGTGCCTTTTTTACCGGATCTGTTGGCCACATACGGATTGTTTCTCATCGCCAAGGAGGCCCCGTGAAGATCGTATCCATTGCTGTCAGCCGCAAAAAAGGAACCCGAAAAACGCTGGTTGGTCGGGCCAGGGTGATTAAAAACCATGGCTTGGACGGGGATGCCCACGCCGGCCCCTGGCACCGGCAGGTGAGCTTTCTGGCCTCGGAAAGCATCCAGGCGGCACGGGAGAAGGGGCTCGCGGTGGACTTCGGGGATTTTGCCGAAAACGTGGCCACGGAGGGCGTCGACTGGAAGACGCTGCCGGTAGGCACGAAGGTCAAGCTTGGGACCCGGGTCATCGTGGAAATTTCTCAGATCGGCAAGACCTGCCACAAACCCTGCGCCATCTTTTATCAGGCCGGTGACTGCATCATGCCCCGAGAGGGGGTTTTCGCACGGGTGATCCAGGGGGGCGAGATCGGCTGCGGAGACCCCATCGAATTGTTGACCCCTCCATGATGCCGGAATTTTTCCGTCCCGGTCGATGGATTGCCGCGCCGTTAACTAACAGGTGCCGATTCAGTTGGTCCCTCTGTCAGTAAGGTTCTTTTTATATGCGGCCAGAAAAATTACCACATTGTGGTAATTTTTCCTTGACAGGAATAGGAGATGGCGTTATCTTGTAATCAACACCCCATAAGTACTACTCAATCCCTCTACCCTCGGCGGCTCTGCTAACTACCCCACATCAGCAGAGCCGCCCTTCCTTTTTTGGACCCACCGGCTTTTTCAGCGACTCTTTGCATCAACCGGGTTGGGCCGCAAATCATTGTGGGAAACCGGTTTTTCTGTTAAGAGGGGCCAGCCATGCAAAGGAAAGGAATGCCCGGTTCGATGAAATCATTTGAAACCCTTTTTGCCGAGCTCAAGGAGAAGGCCGCACGCAAAGACCCCCGGTCGGGAACGGTTCGCCAACTGGATCAAGGGATCCATGCCATCGGCAAGAAAGTGATCGAAGAGGCCTGCGAAGTATGGATGGCCGCCGAACACGAAGGCCGTGAGCGCACCGCCGAGGAAGTCTCCCAACTGCTCTACCACGTTCAGGTGATGATGATCGCCTGTGACTTGGAGCTGGAGGATGTATACCGCCACCTGTAGATTTGCCTTCACAAAAGGTAGCTATAGCGAAGGCAAACGGATTGTTTCTTGACCGCTCATCTTCCGCTAACCCAGCAAAGCCATACTGCGCGCCGCGCACGGACCCGGCAAACTTAAAAGGAAACTTATTGCCATGCTCAAAATAGCCCTGCCCAACAAGGGCTCCCTTTCCGAAGACGCCGTGCAACTGATCCGCGAAGCCGGCTACAACTGCCGCCGGTACAGCCGGGAACTGATCGTGTTGGACAACGCCAATCAGGTGGAGTTTGTTTTTTTGCGCCCGAGGGACATCGCCATCTATGTCAGCAAAGGCATTCTGGACATGGGCGTGACCGGCCGGGATCTGGCCCTGGACAGCGGGGTGGATGTGGCGGAATTGCTGCCCTTGGGATTCGGCAGGTCCGATTTTTACTACGCCGGACCCGCGGAAACGGACCTGGATCCAGACCAGTTGTCCGGAACGCGCATCGCCACCTCTTATCCCCGCTTGGTCGGCGAAGATCTGAAGCGCCGTGGTGTGGATGCGGAAATCATTCGCCTGGACGGTGCCGTGGAAATTTCTATCCGTCTGGGGGTGGCCGACGCCATCGCCGACGTGGTCCAGACCGGGCGAACCCTCAAGGCAGCCGGACTCAAGGTGATCGGGAGTCCCCTGCTGCAAAGCGAAGCGGTCCTGGTGGCCCGCACCCATGACCTCGAACGGCAGGCACCGGTACACACCTTCCTTGACCGGATCCGCGGGATCGTTGTGGCCCGGGAGTATGTGATGGTAGAGTATGACATCCCCGAAACCATGCTGGAGATGGCCTGCGTCATCACACCGGGCATTGAATCGCCCACTGTCTCGCCATTGAGCAAAAAAGGGTGGGTAGCGGTCAAATCCATGTCCAAACAGCGGGATGTGAACCCGATCATGGACAGCCTTTCCAAAATCGGCGCCAAAGGCATCATCGTCACCGACATCCGCACCTGCCGGATATAGGGTCGCGGAAAGAAACACCCCCTCCTGCTTGTCTTCCGGCCCGAATCGGGTTGGACAGCCCGCTTAGGCCCTGCGCGGCCCGATCCATTGAAAAAACAGAATTGCTTCTTACTATTACCACATTGTGGTGATTCGTGCCCGATGCCAATGCGCCGGGCACTGTGTCAAGCACCACTACCTTTTTCTACTTAGGAGGTCGGTTGCATGAAAAGCAAACCATCCAGATGGCTTCCAGTCACGCTGGCATTGCTGATCGGCATGGCTGCCTGCCTGGATTCGGTGGCAATGGCCGGCGAACAGGCCATCTCGCCACGCCAGTTCAAGGCGTTGCTCGACCGGCATCAGGGGGACCCCGATGTGGTTCTGTTGGACATTCGCACACCCAAGGAGTTCAAGGACGGCCATATCGAAAAGGCATTGCTGCTGGATTATTATGCCAGCGACTTCGTTGATCGGCTTAAAGCCCTGGACAGGGATAAAACCTATTTGATCTACTGCCGCAGCGGCAACCGTAGTGCAAAAAGTCTCGCCATTTTCGAAAAATTGGGCTTTCATCGTGCCTACCATATGGATTCGGGTGTGGTTGGATGGTCGCGGGAAAAGTATCCGCTGGTGCAATAGCAGGGGTTTGGCGGGCTTGTCGAGGGAAAGGGAAAAGAGGTGGTGCGATGACCCTGGAGAATGAAATTCGTAACCTGGCCCAGAGGCGAGGTGCTTCCTACCAGCCCCGTACCCGTCACCTCGACGATCAGGGTGGGGCCATCTACACCAACCGGCTGTTCCTCGAATCCAGCCCTTACCTGCTTCAACATGCCCATAATCCCGTTGACTGGTACCCCTGGGGCGAGGAGGCCTTTGACACCGCCCGCCGGCTCGACCGGCCGGTGCTGCTCTCGGTGGGCTACGCCACCTGCCACTGGTGCCACGTCATGGAAGAGGAGTCCTTCGAAGACGAGGAAGTTGCCGGCTATCTCAATGACAACTACATTGCCGTTAAAGTGGATCGCGAAGAGCGGCCCGATGTGGACGCCATTTACATGAGTGCCGTTCAGGCCATCACCGGGCGGGGCGGGTGGCCCATGACCGTGTGGCTGACCCCGGAGCGCAAACCCTTTTACGGGGGCACCTATTTCCCGGCCCGGGACGGCGATCGGGGTTCACCGACGGGATTTCTCACGCTGCTGAAAAAGATCCGCCGGAGCTACGATGTCAATCGGGATCTGGTGGTCCGGTCCGCCGACGAACTCTCTCGCACGGTGAGGCAGATGCTGGTGCCGGCCGCCGCCGGCCGCCTGCCCGTGGACGGTTTGATGGCCCGCGCCATCGCGTCCAGCAAGACCCGCTTCGACGCAGCACATGGCGGGATCGCCGGGGCACCCAAGTTTCCCAGTTCCCTGCCGGTTCGGCTGTTGCTGCGGCACCATCGGCGCACCGGTGAATCGGACAGCTTGAAGATGGCCGCCCTGACCTTGATGAAGATGGCTGCCGGAGGCATGAACGATCAGGTGGGCGGTGGCTTTCACCGCTATTCCACCGATGCGAGCTGGCGGGTGCCTCATTTTGAGAAAATGCTCTATGACAACGCCCTGCTGGTTGCAGCCTATATCGAGGGGTGGCAGGCCTCCGGGAACCCTCGATTCAGGCAGGTGGCCGTTAAAACCCTGGATTATGTAGCCCGCGAGATGACCTCGCCGGAAGGGGCCTTTTTCTCTGCCACCGATGCGGACAGCCTGACGCCGTCAGGTCGCCGGGAGGAGGGCTGGTATTTCACCTGGACCCCGGCGGAATTGGACGACGTCCTCGGAGTCGATGATGCCCGGATCGCGGCTGCAGTTTACGGCGTCCAGGCCGGCGGCAACTTCGCGAGCAGAAGTGTCTTGTTCCTGCCGCGGGAACTCGAAGCCGTAGCCGGAGATCTGGGCCTGTCGACCGGGCAGCTGGCAGCGGACGTTGACCGAATCAATGCGGCCCTTTATGCACAGCGTCAACAACGGCCGGCACCGCTGCGGGACGACAAGATCCTTGCCGCCTGGAACGGGTTGATGATTTCTGCATTCGCCCGCGCCGGGTTCGCCCTGGACGATTCGTCCTGTATCGATCGGGCCGAGCGGGCAGCGGATGTTATCCTGAACCGGATGGTTGTCGGCGGCCGGCTCAAGCGGAGCTTCAAAGACGGTGCTGCCAGCGGGAACGGGTTTCTGGACGACCACGCCTTTCTGGTTGCCGCGCTGCTGGACCTGTTCGAAGCAACCGCCGATCTGCGCTGGCTGGCGCATGCCGTCGAATTGGACCAAACCCTGGCCGATCAGTTTGAGGACCATGGAACCGGCGGCTTTTTCATGACCGCCGACGATCACGAGGCGCTCATCGCCCGCGAGAAGCCGGCCATGGACGGCGCCCTGCCCTCGGGAAACGCGGTGGCCCTGACCAACCTGCTGCGATTGTACGGCTTGACCACAGAGCCATCCTATTTAGAACGCGCCCGGCAGGGCCTGGTCGCTTTTTCCGCTGTCATGGAAGCCAATCCGCCGGCTTTCGGCGAGATGCTGC
This sequence comes from uncultured delta proteobacterium, assembly GCA_963704985.1. Lineage (GTDB taxonomy): Bacteria > Desulfobacterota > Desulfobacteria > Desulfobacterales > Desulfosarcinaceae > Desulfosarcina. The sequence goes on from CAVPIL010000002.1 coordinate 543,692, forward strand.
TGGCCTTGGATGATTTGCTGCATCCACCCCTCCAGGTGATCATCGTCACCCCGGCTAACGCCGATGCGGCTTGGTTTACGGATCGGCTGCGGTCTGTATTTCTGCCCGGCAGCCTGACCATGATCGTGACCGAATCAAGCGCAGCGCAGCTGTCCCGGCGATTAGCCCTGTTCAGGGGGAAAACCGCTGCCGGCGGCAAGGCAACGGCCTATGTGTGCCAAAATGGTGCCTGCCGGCTGCCGGTGACTACCGCGGATGGGCTGATGCAACAATTGACGACGGTGTAAAAAGCGCAATACCTGCGCTGTGCGACACGCCTCCCAACCGTGGCGGTCGATTGGTAGGCCCCCTTCGTCGGACATGCCACGCCGTGATCGATATCGTTTATCAAAGCCGTCTAAAATTGGACAACCCGCGCCTTGATTCCCATCGGGCGCTTAAGAGAGGACGCAGGCATGGACACCCTTGTCGCCCAGAGTGTCGTGGCCTTTGCCGCCGGCATGATGCTTAACGTTATGCCCTGCGTGCTGCCGGTGATGCCTTTCAAAGTTCAGGCTCTGCTGCGCGAAACGACCGGCACAATCCGTTCGCGGGGTCTTGCCGCCGCGGCCCTGCTGGCCGGCAGCCTGGCTTTCTTCAGCCTGCTGGGCGCTGTTACCGCAGGCTTCGGTTTGATGTGGGGCCAGCAGTTTCAGCACCCCTGGTTCAGGCTCCTGCTATCCCTGTTGCTGGTTGCCGCGGCTATGGCCACCTTTGCCGGCTGGTCCTGGCGGCTGCCCGCAGCCCTCTACCGGGCGTCCATCAACCGCCACCTGGGTGCATTTTTTACCGGTGCCCTGGCCGGCGTGCTCTCCACACCCTGTTCGGGGCCGTTTCTGGGATCGGTGCTGGCCTTTGCCGCCACCCGATCTGCGCTGGAAACCATGATTATTTTCAGCGCCATCGGCACCGGCCTGGCTTTTCCCTATGGCGTGCTGCTGCTCTGGCCCGGGCTGCTGGACCGGCTCCCATTCAACAGCCGAGTGGCTGCCACCGTTAAAATAGTCCTCGGCTTGGTTCTGCTGGCCGGAAGCCTATTTTTTATGCAAGGATTGGTTGGGCCGTTCCTCCGGATGATCGGCTGGATGGCGCTGGGGCTGGGAGGCGGCGTCTGGCTGCTGTTCCGGTTCACCGGCGGTCCACGGGCGGTGAAGCTCCGGCCCTTTTTGATCCTGGCCCTTACCGTTGTGGTGGTGACCGGCGTTCGGGACGTCTCACTGGATGGTGGTGAAGGCATCGCCTGGCAGGCATATTCAGTCCACCGGCTCGAGCAGGCGGTGGGTCGTCCGGTATTGGTTGCATTCACTGCCGACTGGTGCATTACCTGCAACACCTTGGAACGAACCACCTTTAACGACCGACACCTGTTGGAAACCCTCGATAAAATGGATATCGTTGCCTTGCAGGTGGACCTCACCCTGACGGACGAACAGCATCGGCAGCTTTTTGACCGGTTCGGCGGTCGCGCTATTCCATTTGTTGTGGTATTGGACCGCAACGGCCAGCTCATCCAGCGGTTCACCGGTATGGTGGGGGCTGACACCCTGAATGGCGTTTTGCAATCGATCGACGGCTAAGCCTGCTGTCACGGAGGAGGATTATGGCGCAGACATTCGGTTTTGTGGTTGAAACCGGCAATGATGGCCGGGCCATGGTGGTGGCTGAAAAAAGCCAGGGCTGCGGCAGCTGCAGCACCGTTTCCCAATGCCACGCAGGGCGGGCCGCCCGCACCCAAAAGACGCCGGCTCTCAACCGTATCGGGGCGGCGGTGGGTGATCGGGTGACACTAACGGTGGCGTCCGGTGCCATCCTGTCCCGCCTTGCGGTGCTCTATCTGGTGCCTGTGTTCGGTATGCTGACCGGTGCCTTCACGGGTGCGTTCATTTTCGACGGTGTGGCCGGAAGCAACGGCGGCCACAGCGTCGCCTTCGGCCTGGTGGGGTTTGCCCTCGGCTTTGCCCTGGCCGTTGCCATTTCCAGAATCTGGTCGGCAGCCCGGCCTGTATTGCCGGTCATCACCCGAATTATCAACCATCGGTTGGTTTCTTTGTCATCGACCCCGTCGGCGGGGTGCGGCTGTGGCGGCAAGTAGTGTCTAGGCGGAAACGGGTAACCATCCTCATCCCAAAGGAGCGACATCGTGAATGAGCCCCCGGCGCACAAAGAGACCTTCGAATCTTTCAAGAAATCTTTTTTTACGGCAGCCGGGCGGACATGAGCTTTAAATTTCTGGCGCATCTGTCCGACGAACAGGCCGCTGCCTTTTTCCAGGGGCTGCTGGCCAGGCTCGTGAATGCTTACGACAGCGGTGACATGGCACCGGCCTACGAGGTTATCCGCAAGGGCCAGATTTTAGCCTACGCCCAGGAGGCCCGCGCCGTCTACACGGAGGGTCCGTTCACCCCCATGAACACCTCCCTGTCCCAAACCCGGCTCATGCTGCTGACCTCCAGCGGCCATTTTGTCCAAGGCGACGACCCCAATCCGCTGGGGGTGGAGAATATGACCCAGGCGCAAGCGGAATCGCAGATCATGTCCTTTTTAAAAGAGTCTCCCACCTTGAGCGCCATAGCGGTGGATACACCCGCCGATCGACTGGTGGTACGCCACGGCGGCTACGATGTGCGCGGTGCCATAAGGGACCCCAACGTGAGCCTGCCCCTGCAACGGCTGCGGGAATTATCGGTCGAAGGGGTTTTTGCCGGCCTCTCCGACCCGGTATACTCCTTTGTGGGGGCCTGCTCCCAGGTCCGCCTGCTGAAAAAAGAGGGTCCTGATTGGGTGCGGCGGTTCAAGGCCCAAAAAGTGGATGCTGCGCTGTTGGTGCCGGCCTGACCAGTGTGTCACGTGTCCGTGGGACACGTCGCGCGCCTGATGGAAGCCTCGGGAATCCCCACCGTGGTGGTGGCTGTCGCCGCCTTTGAACAGCCGTTGAAACGCATGGCCCTTCCCCGGGTTCTGTTGACGCCCTATTTGTTGGGACGTCCGGTGGGACCGGCGGGCGATGCCCAGGCCCAGCGAGGGGTGCTGCGGACTGCGCTGGGCCTACTGGAATCAGCGGATCGGCCAACCATGGTCCACTATCAAAAGCCGTAAACAACTTTTTTATTTCACTTTTTTAGCTTAACAAGCTATTGTCAGGCCACCGGCCTGCCGATATGGGTCAGTGGATCAGGCATTCACGGTCAATGCGCCGGTTGACTCGGAACAAGACGGATAAATCGCAAATATGCCCTCGACCCCTTTTCAAAAAAATACCCAGCCGCCTCAGGCGCAATCGGAGAGCCGCTCCCGCAGGACCCTATCCCGCGATCTGATTGTGAACATCATTCTTGTGGTAACCGTTGTTTTTGGCATGGTCGTCTCCTTGACCTACGGCTACTGGTCCCATAAGGAAAAAGTGCGCAGCGCCGACACTTTGGAGGAATTCAGCGACTACCTGAATGACTCGTTGGAACTTCCCATCTGGAACATCGATGAGGAGGGCATTAAAAAAATCTGCAATTCGTTTTTCGAAAATGCCCTGGTGGAGGCGCTGAAGGTAACCGACCACGAGGGCAAAATTTTTTTCGAAAAGCGCCGTGACGACCATGGCCATGCAGTCAAAAAACAGACTGCCATCCTGCATGGTGAGGCGGTGGTGGGCTATCTTGAAATTGCCCTGAATCCCAAGGGATTCCGGGAAAAGCAGCGTCAACTCATGTGGCTCAGCATGATCGGCCTGGCCGCCGTCATCATGGTGCTGGTGGTAACCTTGCGGATCGTATTGAAGGTGTTTCTCATCTCTCCCCTGAACCAGCTTATCCAGCGCACCGAGCAGATATCCCGGGGGGAGTATGATTTTGTCGGTATGCAGGCCCCTCAGCAGGAAATCCGCACCATTGTCTCGCGCTTCAATACCATGGCCGACCGGATTCAGCGCCGCGAACGGTCCTTGAAAGAGATGAATCAACGCCTGGAGAAGGAAATCGTCGAACACCAGGATGCCGAATCCGCATTGTTAAGCTCCCAAGAGGAGCTGGATTCGATTATCCGCTCTACCCCCGATGTGATCTACCGGCTGGACACGGTGGGTCGATTTACCTTTGTCAGTGATGCGATACGGCGCTATGGGGTGACCCCCGAAGAACTGATCGGGCAGCCGTTTCTGGATTACATTCACCCCGATGACAGGGAGGCCGCCAGATACCGGATCAACGAGCGGCGCACCGGCGGTCGCAGCACCAAGCGCTTGGGCATTCATGCCTTTGGTAATTACAGCGGCCAGAACAAGGATGATGCGCGGGCAAGAGAAAGCGGCCCCGTGTTTCTGGTGGATGCAGAAGGGCTCTACGTTTCCGGAGAATCCGACATTAAGGTTTTCGTCGGTACCCAGGGTATCGCCAGGGATATCACCGAACAACGGCAAATGGAATCCGCCCGCATGGAGAGTGAGGACCGACTCCTGCTAGCCTTGGATGTGAGTGGTGCCGGGATCTGGCAGTTGGATTTGAAATCGGGCGGGTTCCGTCTTGACGAACGCATCCACACCCTTCTGGGTTATAGCGCCTCGGACCTGGCCGATGGGTTGAGATTTGTACGCGAAAAGACCGCCCCGGAAACCTGGGGTACCATTCAACGGAAATTCAACCGGCATGTGGCCGGCCATGTTCCGATGTTCGATCATGAGTTCACCCTGCAATCCGGCCAGGGCCAGTGGAAATGGTTTCACACCAAAGCCAAGGTGGTCCGATTCGACAAGAATGGTCGCCCGGAAACCATGGTGGGGATCATCATCGACACCAGTGACAGAAAGGAATCCGAGTCTGAACGGGAACGCCTGGAGTTGAAACTGCAGCAGGCACAGAAGATGGAGGCCATAGGGACCCTGGCAGGCGGCATTGCCCATGATTTCAACAACATTCTCGGGGCGATCCTGGGCTATGCCCAACTCACCCAAATGCACACTGCGGACAATCCCCGGGTGCAGGGTTATGTAGTCAACATCTTTAAAGCCAGTGAACGGGCCAAGGGCCTGGTGGAACAGATCCTCACCTTCACCCGGCAGGGCAAATCCCAGAAAGTGCCCTGTGATATCGCCATCGTGCTCAAGGAGGTGGTTAAACTGCTGCGCGCCTCGATTCCCTCCACCATCGAGATCGTCCAGAAGATTCCCTCCAACCTGGGAACCGTCATGGCTGACCAGACCCAGATCCACCAGGTGCTGATGAACCTGTGCACCAATGCAGCCCATGCCATGGAAGCCCGGGGTGGGCAGCTGACCGTGACCCTGGAGAATTGCCTGATGGACGAGATCACATCGGCAACCGGCGAAGACCTGGCAGCCGGCCGCTACCTGCAGCTTTCGGTGGGAGACACGGGTACCGGCATGGAGAAGACGGTGGTGGACCGCATTTTCGAGCCTTACTTCAGCACCAAGGCAGTGGGTGAGGGAACCGGCATGGGACTGGCAACCGTGCATGGCATCGTCAACGACCATGGCGGCCGGATTTTCGTTGAGAGCAAAGTGGGCCAAGGTTCGGTTTTTCGTGTTCTTTTTCCGGTGCTGGAAAACCCGACTGAGGTGGTGACCATCCAGCATGTCGCCTACCCCCGGGGGACCGAACGCATCCTGTTTGTAGACGATGAGGACCTGTTGGTGGAAGTTGGCCTGGAGATGCTCAAAGATCTTGGATATGATGCCGTCGGCACCACGCGTGCCCTCCAGGCGCTGGAAATGTTCAAGGCCCGGCCGGACGGGTTCGACCTGGTGATCACGGACATGACCATGCCCGGTATGACCGGTGATCAGTTGGCCGCAGAGATTCTGCGCCACCGACCGGATATCCCCGTGATCATCTGTACGGGCTTCAGTAAGCGGATGTCCACGGAGCTGGCGTCGTCATTGGGCATCCGCGCGCTGTTAATGAAGCCGGTCGCCGTCCAGGAACTCTCCCGAACCATCCGTGATGTGCTGGATCAACCGAATGGCCTCGGTGCCACCCGTTCAGGCCATCAGATGGGCCACGCACGCGGTCAGAAAAACAAGCCGAAAAGTTAAATCTGGTGGCTCATGGGGATAGCCACTTCCGGCTTCAGCCCTCCGTGTCTGCCATGGCGGCCGACAGGGCATCCAGAAATTTGTGATTGGCCTTGTGCAGGGGCAGGCGCGCCAGCGACCCGAGGGTCACCCAGCGATGGCCTTGGGCGTTTTTTAGGCCCACCCGGCCGGCCGCATACCGGCACAGGAAGACATCGCCGGTAAGCCTGAAGTGGGTATAGGCATGCCGGATCCGGGCCAGCAGCCGGTCCACGGTGATCTTCAGGCCTGTTTCCGCGGCCAGCATTGATTCAACGCCCTGCCTGTCTGTTTGCCCTTTCTCGGCCGGGACGGCCGGAAATTCCCACAGTCCGCCTAAAAACCCATCCAATGGTCGCCGAACTACCAGCATTTTCCCCTTTTTCAGGATCACCCCGATGGCCAGATGCCGGTGGGGAATTTTTCGGGATGCATCGCGCTTCGGGTAGTCGGTTGTCGTGTGATGCCGGTTTGCCCGGCACAGGTCGGATAGTGGGCAGGTCACGCAGTCTGGATTTTTTGGGCGGCAGACGAGCGCGCCCAGTTCCATGACGGCCTGGTTGAAATCTGCCGGCTGCTTCGGGCAGATGAGTTCCATGGCCGGCACCTGGAAAATCTTATGGGCACCGCTGCGGTTCACGGGGGTGTCAATCTCCAATAAGCGTGACAGCACCCGCTTGACGTTGCCGTCAACCACCGGAAGGACCCTGCCGAAGGCGATGCTGAGGACGGCGGCGGCGATGTAGTCTCCCACACCGGGAAGCGATCGGAATGCCGCCGGATCATCGGGTACTTGCCCGCTAAACCGAGAAATTACCACGCCGGCAGCCCGATGCAGGTTGCGGGCCCGGGAGTAGTATCCCAGCCCCTCCCACAGCTTGAGCACTGCCTGAAGGTCGGCGCCGGCCAGATACCCCGGTGTGGGGAAGCGCTCCATAAAGCGACGATAATAGGGGATGGCGGTAGCAACCTGGGTCTGCTGAAGCATCACTTCCGAGACCCATATGGCATAGGGATCCGCTGTCTCCCGCCAGGGCAGGCGTCGTCGATGGGCTGCGTACCAGCCCAGCAGTCTTAGGCGAACGATTTCCGGTTGGATCATTGGTATCGGTCCTGTCTGGTTTCGGTCAGGGTAAGCATGTAACATGTTTTTACCGGTCCAGCCAATTGTTGGATAAAGTATGGACCCAATGAGGCGATAATAATGTTGTCCGCATTGTTGACGATACCACCTCAACGCCGGTTTCTTTAATGGCGACAGCCCTACGCATGGGGATGGTCGCTCTCAGAAAGGACGCATCGACCATGCCAGAGATTAGTGCCACGGATTTTATGGAAGAACTTCGCTTCGATATCCGGGAAAAGGATATGATCAAGGCCCGGCTGGTGCTGTCCAAGATCGGCGCCGTCGATCACAATGTGCGCAAGATGGCTCTGTTTGAGTTAAACCGGGCCGATGACGCCTTTGTGATTCCTTTGATCGTCACTCTGATCGCCGAACATCGGGACCTGGCCCTGGCCTATCCCCAGCTCAAGGAGATTCTCTACGCCAAATCACTGTACCATCCGGATATGCTGCTCTCCATGCTCACCCGGGAGTTCAAACGGGAGAACCGCGTGGTGTTGGTGGAGGTGGCCGGCGAAATCCGCCTGGAAGGTGCGGCCGCTCAGCTCATGGGCATCCTCAACGAAGACGATGACGAGATGGTCATCAAAGCCGTCATCGCGGCGCTGGGAATGATCGGGGAGACGGCGGCCACCACGCCCATATCGGAATATCTATACTCCGGCAGCCTGGAACTGACCATTGCCGCCATTTATGCCCTGGGGCAGCTGGCCAGCCCCACGGCCTTCCAGCGGCTGGCGGAAAAGCTGGGGGCCGATGCCGACCTGGACATCATGATTCTGGATGTGTTTGCCGCCGACCAGAGTCCCGCGGCCATTGAACGGCTCAACGAAGCGCTCTCCTCCCATTATGCCCATTTGCGCAATGCGGCCAAACAGCGTTTGCGGGACATGGGCGGCAAAGCCGTGCCCATCCTGATCAGCAACCTGCTCCACGACGACCCGGACCTTCTGATCCACACCCTCAACGTGCTGGGAGAGACCGGTGACGACAGCGCCATCGTACCCATCCGCAAACTGCTGCATAACGAACCCAGAGACGCCAACGTGCGTTTCGCCGCTTACGAGGCGCTGGGCCTGCTGCCGGTGGAAAAGGGGGCCGTTGCCCTGGCCCAAGGCCTGTCCGACCCGGTGGAAAACGTGCGTGCGGCAGCTGCCGGGGCCATCGACCGCAATTACAACACCATGCTGGCAGCAGGGTTGAAAAACCTGATCCGGTCCGATGATACCAAGACCCGGCAGGTTGCCGAGACGGCGCTCAACGCCGGCTGTGAAAGGATTTTTCTGGATCTTCTGGACGAAGCGGCCTTTCAGACCTGCGCACTGGATTTCCTGTGCCGGGAGGCACATCCGGACGTGCGTGCCCATTTTGTCGGTCTGATGGCGAAAAACGGCTACGACAGCCTGGCGGCCAGGGTCAGCGGCCAGGTCAGCCGCGGTGCTGAACCGTCCCTGAAGGTGTATGCCGTGGACGATTCAAAGATGATCCTGAACATCTACCGGGGCATTCTGCACAGCCTGGGATGCGAACCAAAACTCTTCGAATTCCCGGCCGAGGCGTTGAAGGCTGTCAAGGCAGATACCCCGGACGTTATCTTCACCGACCTGAACATGCCCCACATCAACGGCATCGAACTGATCCGGGAGGTTCGCCGCAAGTTCGACAAGGCCGCCCTGCCCATCGTCATGGTGACCACCCAGAACGAGACTCAGGACAACGAAGCCGCTGTTGAAGCCGGCGTCAACGCCATTTTGCATAAGCCGTTCACCGCGGAGGACCTGGGCAAGGCCTTGGCCGATATGGGAAAACTGCCGGGAAAAGGGGACGGCAATAGCTGATGGCTTGATCCGGGAGCGGTATTACGTCTGAATAGCGCTGCTGCCTGCGGGTTGCACACGGTCCGGTGATTGTGCAACGACCAGAAAGCGAATGGTCCGTCAAGGGCCGCCTTTCGCAATAAATAGGCAGTTATCAGGGCCTGCCGTCAACAGGGCCACCAGTTGGGCGGTAACCTTCTGGACCAGTTTTCGACATTCAGCCATTTGCCGTTCTTCTCCAAAGCGATCGCGAAGCGTTGCGCAATGCGCAGTCCCATATTCATCCAACAAACCTTGACGAACCTTTGCACCCAGCATTGCCGGCAGGTCCCAGTCACGTCCCGGCTCACGTCGACCGTACAGATGCCCTATTGCGATCAAGGCGCCCGATAAGGCACCGCAGGCTTCGGCAAACGTCCTGCCGAAGCCACCGCCAAAGGCCGTTGCATGCGCCGACGCCTCTGAAGGGTCATCACCCACAGCCTCAATCACAGCCGTCGCCACGGCTTCCGCACAGTGAAACCCGTTGCCGAAATAGTGTGCCGCCTTTTCACTTGCCGTTCGTCCCTCAGTTTCCGAAATCGTATTCACGGTGCCCTCTTTACGGTTGTTTGATTCGCTAATATCGATTAATATGGATAATCAATCGTGTCCAACGATTTATTCGGATGTAACCCATCGCTGCAGGCGATAGGAGCATGAAAATGGAATTTCGCCAATTAAGAACCTTCCGGGTCGTGGCTGACCATTTAAGCTTTTCCAAAGGGGCCGAGCAGCTGTTCATGGCTCAGTCCTCGGTGTCTGCGCAAATCCGTTCGCTGGAAGCAGAACTGGATTTAAGGCTGTTTGACCGTATCGGTCGGCGTGTCCTGATCACCGATGCGGGTCAGAAGCTCTATGAATACGCTCGTCGCATAGAAGAAATGACGGATGAAATCCGTTCGGAGATGACCGGTGACAAAAACGCCCGCGGATCCCTGACCATCCGCATTCCGGAAACCCTGGCGAGCGTTTACATGCCGGAAGTGGTGGATCGCTTTCACGAGGAGAATCCAAAAGCGAAACTGACTTTTATCAATTGTTCAGATCGCCAGCTACGGGAGGAATTGAACTCCGGGCGAATCGACTTGGCCTTTCTAATGACCGACGCGATTCACTTTAGAGCGGTCAATGTTCGGAGGTTAAAAACCGAAAAGCTGATTCTCGTTTCTGGTCCCACGCATCCACTTTCCAGGCAGAAGAAAGTGCTGCCGAACGACCTGAAGGGACAGACCATCCTGCTTCCGAAAACAGACTGAAGTTATCGCAAGACCTTCGAGCGGTCGCTTGAAGAACAGAATATCCTGACCCAAAAACTCGAGTTTTCCAGCATCAGCGGTTTGCGGGGCTGTCTGCGGCGGGGCATTGGCTTCACGGTTTGTCCTGAGGTGTCGGTTCAAAAAGAACTGGCCGATGGGGAATTGTCAAAACTAAGCTGGGGAGCACAGGAATTTGAAACATCCGCGATTATGCTCTGGCATGCCGAAAAGTGGCGCTCACCATTGCTTAAACAGTTTATGGTGACCGCAGAAGATGTTATTTCTGACTAATTCATGCTCCGGGTTTCTCGGTTTACCGAGGGAAACTTTCAGATTGGCTTTTGACCCACACCCTCACACCCGATTCCCTGGCCATAACCTGCTCAACAAGGGATTGAATGCCCAGGGTGGCGTTATGCAACGGCTCAACAGGAACACGAACTACAGGGACTGCATCTGCGTGGTCACAAATATCGAAGCCTCCTTGGCGCTCTTGAACTGAAAACCGTCGTCTTCAACCAGGCCCAGGCAGGCGGAAACCACATCGGGATCGTATAGGGTGCCGCTGTTGTTGGCGAGTTCGCCCATGGCTTTTTTCAATCCCAACGAGGGGCGGTAGGGTCGATGGGAACCGATGGTTTCGAAGACATCGGCCACGCTGAGAATTCTGGCCTCGATCATGATTGCCTCCCCGGCAAGCGCGTTGGGGTAGCCTGAACCATCCATCCGTTCATGGTGCTGAAGGACAATATCCGCCAGCGGCCAGGGAAAATCGATCTTCTTCAGAATATCGTAGCCCGACTGCACGTGCGTCTTGATCATGGCATACTCGGGCCCGCTGAGCCGTCCCGGCTTGCAGAGGATCTCCCCGGGAATGGTGAGCTTGCCCAGGTCGTGGATGAGGCTGGCCATTTGCAGGCCGTAAATCCGGTCCTCCGAAAGCCTCATCTCCCTGCCGATGGCGCTGGCCAGATCGGCCACCCGATTCTGGTGTCCCGATGTATACGGATCGCGCATTTCGACGGCCAGCGCGATGGCCTGAACCGATCCCTCCATGGCTTTCTGAAAACGTTCTGCGTTGCTTTGCAGTTCATTGGCAGTCTGTTTGAGTTTTCCACGCGTCTGGCGTTCGAACAGCACCCGTTTTAAGCGGGCCACGATCTCTGCCAGCCGGATGGGTTTTTCGATAAAATCGCTGGCCCCCTGGGCGATGATCTCCTCGTAGGCAAAATTGTTCACCAGCCCGGTGATGATAATCACATCGGCATCAAAATGGTCTTTGATTTGACGGCACAGGTCGAGGCCGCTCATCCCCTTCATCTGAACATCGGAGATGACCACCTCCACTGGATCCGCATACAGGATCCTCAAAGCCGCTTCCGCGCTCTCCGCGGTAAGGCACCGGCACCCGGAAGCCTCGATGCCGTAAGATAGGATATCACGGATATCGTCATCGTCATCCACCACCAGGACCAGGGGGGACGGCGTATCATGGGTGCTTATGGATATCATCGAATGCCTCCATTTAAAGGCCCTGCGGCGAGCGACGGTCGATGGGCTGGTTTTCGTTGCTCTGGCAGAGAGGGGTATTTTGAAAAAGCAGTGCATTGCCGACCAGCAAGATGGCACATCATCAGAAAGGAGCGCCGCCACGTCTTTCGGCAGGCGAGTGGGGGGGCTTGACCGGTTCAGGACTTAAGAATGAGAAAACACACATAGGCCGCATAGCATCCAAGTAGGATCAGACCTTTTCTGCGGGTAATTGTCAAGTCCTGTTTCATCAGCACCCAGGGCAGTGCACTGATGGCCATCATCACCAGGTAGTCCACCATCAGGCCGCTGCCGATGAAACCGTCGGAGATGGCAATGGGGTTGATCATGGCCGTGGCGCCAACGACGCCGAGGATGTTGAACACGTTGCTGCCCACCAGGTTTCCCAGGGAGATGTCCATTTCCTTTTTGGCGGCCGCCACAATGGACGTGGCCAACTCCGGCACCGAAGTGCCCAAAGCCACCACGGTAAGCCCCACAAACTTTTCGTCGACCCCCAGGGCGGACATGATGCTCACCGCCGCATCCACGAGCAGATCCGCGCCGGCGACCACCGCGGCCGTTCCGCCGGCAATGGTCAAACCCTGCAGCCACGTTTTGTGCCTTTGTCCGGCAGCCGGTGGCGACACGTGAGGGCCTGCACCCGCAACAACCGGCATGGTTCGGTCAATGCGTATGGCCACCTTGTAATTGAACCAGGCATAGGCGACAATTCCGCAGAAAAGAGTAACCCCCTCGACCCTGCCGATGAACGAATTGAATGAGAGCAGCAGCAGGTAGGCCGAAGCGGCCAGCATGAGGGGAATGTCACGGTTGATGACAATGCGGCTGGTCGTCACCGGCTGAATCACCGCCGTAAGTCCCAGTACCAGGGCGATGTTGCAGATGTTGCTCCCCACCACGTTGCCCAAAGCGATCATGCTCTTGCCCTTGACGGCGGAAACCAGGCTGACCACCAGTTCGGGCATGGAGGTGCCAAAAGCCACCACGGTAAGGCCAATCACCATGGGGGTCAGCCCCAGGCTGCGGGCCAGCGTGGATGCCCCCCGGACGAGCCAGCCGGCACCATAGTAGAGCAGCAGAAGCCCCGCTGTGAATTGGATCAGATGGGTGATGGTCAATTACGTTAGCCTTCCATGGGCCGGTAAAAATCCGCCGAAGTTAACATTTTCAGGATCAGGGAGATCGTGTTGCCGACAAAACCGGGCTAAATATGACATCGTTGCCGGTTGAATGCAATGTTTGTCCTGTCAGAATTGTTATTGATCTGGAGTGTTTAATAGGCAGCATCCGCGTCTGGGTAGCGGATCACGGCCGGTTTTCGCCCGGCCACCCGCTGGTAGGTTTCGTTGGGCCAACCCAAGGCGAGAACAGCATAAGGGGTTTCATGATCGGGAATGCCCAGCATGCGGATGATCGTTTTATCCCTGCGCATGGCCTCAATGACAAAACCGATCAGACAGGTGCCAAGCCCCAACGCGTGGGCGGCCAGCAGCATGTTTGCGGTGGCCAGCAGGGCGTCTTCGCACGGACAGGAGGCGTCATGATCAGCTGCCACCACGATCACGGCGCTGGCCCCGTGAAACAGCAGGTCGCGCTCTCCCCTGTCCCATGCCGCCAGTCCCATCGCCACGGTGGCATAATGGAGGCGGTAGTAGGTGTCCAGTTCCGGCTTGCCGATCAGCTTCAACGCGGTCCGAAGCCATCGGTTTTCGGCCATGCGGTTGGTTTTCCTGAAAAAATCGCCCACCCGGCGTCCCAGCCGATTGACGGCCTCCCGGTCCGGCAGGATGGTGAAGGTCCATGGCTGGCAGTTGGAACCCGAAGGCGCAGTGATGCCCACTTTCACCAAATCCTCCAGCAATGGCCGTTCCACCGGACGGTTGGAAAAATTCCGGCAGGAACGCCGTGAGCCCATTAGGTTGACCAGGCCCACAGGGTCAAACCGGCCATGGGGAAGCCAACGGGTATCGGCTGAAAAGGTTTGGAATTGAGAGCATGTTGGATCCACCGCCGCCACCCGGATGGCCTCGACCGGACAGGCCGCCGCACAGTGGTCGCAATTGAGGGACTCGGTGCCCTGAACGACGGCCTTGCCATCTAAGACGCCCAGGGTCTGCTTGGGGCACACCGGTATGCAAAGCCCGCAGCCGATGCAGCGGTCGGGGTCGATCGTCGTCGTCACTTCACGGCCGGGGGGGTGTTTGGGAGCGTCGGTCATTTTTTTCAACCTGCTGCTTGACATGGTTCGACGCAGCGTTAGTATTGTTGTTTTTGGATTTTTCGCCAAGCAATTGAATGCGGCTGGCGATGTTTAAATGCCACCACTGGTTAAGCGGCGCAACCATAAGGTCCGCGAAAGCGTGATGGTGCCCATGCCATGCCGCAGATGCCGGGCCAAAGGAACCAACCAATGAAAAAATTGTTGTACCACCGGTTTATCTCCTCCGTGCTGTGGAACCTGCTTCTGATTACGGCAGGATCGGTCGTGTTCGGCATCGGATTGAAATCCATCGCCATTCCCCACGGTTTCATCACCGGCGGCATCTCGGGCCTGACCCTGCTCTTTTACTATGTCAGCGGACTTCTGTCACCGGGTTTGTGGTACCTGCTCGTCAACATCCCGATCTTTCTGGTGGGATGGGTTCACATCAGCCGGCGCTTTTTTCTCTACAGCCTGTATGGTGTGGCCGCCCTTTCCCTGACCATCGACCTGATCGGATTCACCCTGCCCATCAAAGAGCCGATGCTGGCCGTGCTGGCCGGCGGCGTGCTCATGGGCGCCGGTTCGGGCCTCATCCTTCACTCGTTGGGTTCGGCCGGCGGGCTGGACATCATCGGTATCATCCTCAACCAGAAATTCAGCGTCCGTCTGGGCTCCTTCTACTTTGCCTTCAACCTGGTGCTGTTTGCTTTCAGCTTCGGTGCCCTTGAAACGGATCTGGTGCTCTACTCTCTTTTCATGAGCTTCATTTCGTCACAGACGCTGGATTATGTCTTGGCCTTCTCCAACCAGCGCAAGATGGTGTTCATCATCTCCGATCTCAACGATCGTATTGCCGAGGAGATCCATACCCGGCTGATTCGGGGCGTCACCTTTCTGAACGGCAGCGGGGCGTATACGGGCAAAACCAAAAAAATCATCCTCACCGTGGTGCACAACTACCAGCTCAAACGCTTGGAAGAGGCGGCGCTGTCCATCGATCCGGAAGCCTTCATCATCACCGAAAACACCTTCAATGTGCTGGGCAGGGGGTTCTCCCGGCGCAAGGTGTACTGATCGCCTCCCGTTCACCGCGCAGCGCGGATCGTAAATTGGTTTGTTGCACGATGGGTTTTAGGTTAGAATGCACCCGTTGCCGTTAACCAGGGTATTGCAATAGGTAATCAGGGCAGACGGGACAGGCCAACATCCGGCGAAGGCGCCTTGCTGCAGCCGGCTGCGGTGTATTTAACCGGTCAAGGGCATAAATGAAAATTCTGGTCATCAACTGCGGCAGTTCGTCGTTGAAATACCAACTGCTGGAGATGCAGGGCGAACGCACGCTGGCGTCAGGTCTGGTGGAGCGCATCGGTGAACCCACCGCCAAGGTATCCCATCAAAACCAATCGGATAATCGCAACACCGGGCTCGTCCGGTATGCAACGCCCCTTTCCGATCATCGGGCGGCCATGAACGAAGCGGTCGCTCTGCTCACGGCACCCGGCACGGGGGTCATCTCCGGCGCTGCCGAGATCGAGGCCGTGGGCCACCGGGTCGTCCACGGTGGCGAATATTTCCAGCAGCCCACGCGTGTGGACCGGGCCGTGCTCGAGGCCGTCGAAAAAACGATCCCCTTGGCCCCCCTGCACAACCCCGCCAACCTCATGGGCATCAAGGTGGCCCAGGATCTGTTTCCCCATGCTCCCCAGGTCGCGGTCTTCGACACGGCCTTTCATCAGACGATCCCTGCCTGTGCTTACCACTACGGATTGCCCTGGTCGTACTATGAAAAATTGGGCGTTCGCCGCTACGGATTCCACGGCACCTCCCACCAGTATGTGGCACGGGAAGCGGCAGCCCTTCTTGGCAAACCGCTGGCGAAGGTCAATCTCATCACCGCCCACTTGGGAAGCGGTGCCAGCATCTGCGCCATCCGGCAAGGGCTCAGCGTGGACACCTCCATGGGGATGACTCCCTTGGGAGGCTTGATCATGGGAACCCGGGGAGGTGATCTGGATCCCGGCGTCCTCATGCACATTGCCGCCCAAACGGGCATTTCCCTGACGGAAATGGATGACATGCTGCAGAAGGAGAGCGGGCTGAAGGGGATCTGCGGCAGCAACGACATTCGGGATATCCGGTCGGCGGCCGACAATGGAGAGGCCAGGGCCCGGCTGGCACTGGAGATGTTTGTCCACCGTTGCCGACAGTTCATCGGCGCCTATTTATTTCAGCTCGGCGAACTGGATGCCTTGGTTTTCACGGCCGGCATCGGCGAAAATGATGCCGGCATTCGGGAAGCATGCTGCCAGGGAATGGCGACCTTCGGCCTGACCCTGGATCCGGTCCGAAATCGTGAACCCCGCAACGATTGCCGAGAGATTACGGCCGCCGGAAGCCCGATCCAGGCCTATGTCATCCCCACCAAGGAGGAGCTCGAAATCGCCCGTCAGACCGCTCGGGTGGTTATGGGGCCAGGTTGACGGAAAAGGGTGCACGGGGTCGAGGGTCGACGATCACCAACCCCTTTTTCGGCCGTTCAATCCTCTTGTTGGGGTTCATTGGTCCCTTTGAATCCTGGACGCCTTGAACCCTGATCACGCCAGATAATCTTCTCTCACCGGTGAAAACACCTCCACAGCCACCGAATCATCCACCGCCCGGGCGCCATGGGGGATGCCGGAGGCAATGCACCAGCTGTCTCCGGGCATCACGTCTTGGTCGGAGCCGTCGACGGTGAGCACGATGTGCCCGGAAAGCAAAAGACCGGTCTGCTCGTGCGGGTGGTTGTGGGCGGGGATAATACAGCCCTTCTCCAGCTTGAACCGGGCCATGAGGGTTTTCTCACCGTGAACCATGGTGCCCAGGTCCACACCGTCGAGAAGCTTGCGGTAGGTCTGCTGGCTTTTTTTCTTGAACATCTTGCCTCCTGCAGCTGTGCGGGTTGATCAGAAAGGTGGCTCGTCTTTCAAAACCGGACAATGACATGCTGCAACGTCAATCATCTTCTTGGTTTGAATCGTTCGCTTCAGGATTCAATTCGGCCGCATAGGACTCCGGAAGCGCCCGGTTGGTTTTCACGCCCAGGGTTTTGAGCTGTTCGGCCCGCCGGACCAGGTTGCCCCTGCCCGTAGAGAGCCGGTCGCGTGCCGTGCGGTAGGCCTCCTTGGCCCGGTCCAGTTGCCGCCCCACCTCTTCCAGGGCCTCGATGAAACCGATAAATTTGTCGTATAGACCGCCGGCCTGGCGGGCGATCTCCAGGGCGTTCTCATTCTGGTCCGCGTAGCGCCAGATGTTGTGGATCGTTCTCAGGGTCACCAGCAGGGTGGATGGCGACACCAGGATCACGTTCTTCTCGAAGGCCTCGCTGAACAGGGAGCGGTCATGCTCCACCGCTGTAAAAAAAGCCGCTTCGATGGGCACGAACATGAGCACGAAATCCAGGCTGCGGAGCCCTTCCAGGTCTTCGTAGTGCTTTTCGCTCAACCCTTTGAGATGAGTCCGCAGGGAGGCGAGATGGTCTTTGATTGCCGTGGCCCGCACCGTCTCATCGCTGGATGCGTGGTAGCGTTCATAAGCCTTGAGCGAAACCTTGGCATCCACGATGACATCCCTGCCCTCGGGCAGGCGGACGATGACGTCCGGCTGGTAGCGGCGGCCGCCGCTTCCGGTCAGGCTCACCTGAGTCTCGTATGCCCGCCCTTTTTCCAACCCCGACGCCTCTAAAATCCGCTCCAGGATCACTTCTCCCCAGCCGCCCAGGGTTTTCACATCCCCCTTGAGGGCGTTGGTCAGATTCAGGGCATCCTTGCCGATGCGTTCGTTGAGGTGCTTCAGATGGCTGATCTCGTTGAGCAGGGCCGCACGATCGCGGGACTCTTTGTCGTATACATCCTCCACCCGCTTCTTGAAATCGCCCAGCTGTTCGCGCAGGGGGCTGATCAGCCCATCCATCTGGGCCTTGTTGTGGTCGGCAAAGGTCCTGCCCTTCTCTTCCAGGATCCGTTCGGCCAGCACCTTGAACTCAACGGTCAGCCGCTCTCGGGCATCGTGGAGCAGCGCGATCTTCTCGTCGGCCTGCCGGCGCTCGGCCTCCAGCTGGGTGGACAGCCCCGACAATTTTTTTTCCAGGGAGAGGTTCACGGCGTTGAGCTGCTCATGCGCATGTCGACTCGTTTCCAGCGACGCCTCCAACACGGGAATCCGGCTAACGGTCTGGACCAGAGCGGCCTTTTGGGCTTCCAGCTCGGCCATGGCATCGCGGCGTCTGTCCAGTTGGCCGGCCACATCGGCCATATCGGTTTGCACCGCCTCCAGTTGCTGCCGCGCCGATGTCAGTTTCTCTTCCAGGGCCGCCTTTTCCATCTCTCCCAGACGCACCACGGCGGCCAGGTCGGCCTTCAGGCGCGACCGAACCACCAGCAAGGCAACAACCGCTACCAGGAGCAGGCCGATGACCCCGGCGATCAAATAGACGATTTGGATTTGGGGCATCACACGCTCCTGATTGAACCGGTCAGGCAACGGTCCGTTGGCCTGAGGATTTAGAGTGAATCGCTTATACGCGATTTATTATCACAAATCCACTCTCACCATGCAAGCCTCCGGCGGCCATCGTTGTTGCTCAAACCGAAAGGGACCGTTACCGGCCTGTTGCCAGCGACCCGGCAGCCTCGGTTTACCCATGCCAATGCTGTCTAAACGAATGGCGGCATCTCCGCTGCAGCCTGGTTTCTTTTCCGAAGACCGGCCATTTTTGGCTGGATACGGCTCGGCTATCACGACCGTCATTTTCCCAGCTGGCTTGGAGAAGGGGACCATTTTTCTCGCCGTTGACCCCGCACGTCATTCTCTGTTAAAGTAGCTTTCCTTTCCAGCATAACCTCACAGGGAGAAATCCGTAAGCGTGTCCGTTTACTCTGAAATAACAATACCCGACCATCTGAATTCACTTGACAGCTATCTTGTCCAATCGGAATCCCGGGTACCCGGAATCAGGGCAGGCTGTGAGAAAACAATTTTCTGGAATGACGGCCAGGCCAAACAGCGCGACCTGGCCATCGTATACATTCACGGCTTTTCGGCCAGCCGCATGGAAACCTGGCCCCTGTGCGACCGTCTGGCCGAGGCCGTGGGCGCCAACCTGTTCTATACCCGCCTCACCGGCCATGGGCAGGGTGGTTCTGCCATGGCTGCGGCCACGGTCAAGGATTGGCTGAACGACGGGATGGAAGCGGTGGCCATCGGCCGGCGGCTGGGAAAAAAAATCATCCTGGTGGGCACCTCCACCGGAGGCACCCTGGCCACCTGGCTGGCGGCCCAACCGTCGGTAGCACCTCTGATTCACAGCCTGATTCTGCTCTCGCCGAACTTTTTCCCCCAGAACCTCATGGCGGTTGCCGCCCTGTGGCCGCCGGCGATTCGGTTGTTCGAAAGTTTTTTCGGCAGCTGGCGAAGTTTTTGCGCAACGGGTCCGCTGCACGAACGCTATTGGACGACAAGGTACCCCATCAGAGCCATCGCCACCATGATGCAGTTGGTCAAGCTCTCCTGGCGGATCAACTTGAAACACGGCGCCATGCCGGTGTTGATGCTGGTCAACCCCTGGGATCGGGTGATCAACGTCACGCTGGCCATTGCACGCTTCCGTAGCTTTCCCTCTCCGCGGAAAAGGCTGGTGTTGTTCAGAGGGAACAAGGATCGGGGCCGCCACGTGCTGGCCGGGAACATATTGGCGCCCGCATGCACGGCCAAGGCGCTGGCGATCGTGCTGGCGTATCTCCGAGAGACGGGTCTTGAAGGTTAGCGGCCACGGTCTTCTCGGTTTCTTGCCGCGCCAGGTCTTCGATTGACGCTTAAGCTGAAAACAGGGTTTGGTCGGGCCAGGCGTCAGCCATGGCCGCACTGAAAGGAATCCCATGAACGACAGCAACACCCATCTCAAATCAGTCGGCTACATTCTCTGGATTTTCGGATTTACCGGCGCCCACCGGTTTTACTTCGGCAAGCCCATTTCAGGCACCCTCTATTTTTTCACCCTCGGCCTGCTGGGCATCGGCTGGCTGGTCGACCTGTTTCTGATCCCCTCCATGGACCGGCAGGCCGGCATCCGCTTCCGCAGCGGCCGCATCGACTACACCGTGGCCTGGGTGCTGCTCACCTTCCTGGGATTGTTGGGCATCCACCGCATGTATATCGGCAAATGGCTGACCGGCATCGTCTATCTGGTGTCCGGCGGCATCTTCGGGCTGGGTTACCTTTATGATTTCTGGACGCTGAACGATCAGATCACCGTAATCAACGGATCGTGAGGGCCTGCTGACCTGATCATCCGCCGTTCCGCCGTAAAAATCCGGTGCCTCCCAGGGCATGCATCTGCTCGATGATCCGCCAGGTCCGGCGAATCACATAGTCCGATGGCCGGTCGGCAAACATGCGCTTGGGGCTGGGCAGGACAGCCGCCAGGGTGGCGGATTCCCGCTGGTTCAGCCGGGCGGCCGGCTTGTGGAAAAACCGTTGGCTGGCCGCCTCCACGCCAAACACGCCAGGGCCCATTTCGGCAATGTTCAGATAGACTTCCACTATCCGCCGCTTGGGCCACATCACTTCCATGAGCAGGGTAAAATAGACTTCGATCCCTTTTCTGATATAGCTGCGCCCCGGCCACAGAAACAGGTTCTTGACCACCTGTTGGCTGATGGTGCTTGCGCCTCGGGGGCGGTAGCGAAAACGGTTGTCCTCGATGGCATCGGCAATGGCTTTTAGATCGACGCCCCAGTGATCGAAAAAGTTCTGGTCTTCAGAGGCGATCACGGCCAGGGCCGCATGGGGGGAGATCCGCTCCATGGGCACCCAGCGGTAGTCGACCGCAATGCCGGACAGGCGCTGCTGCAGCATGAAGGCACTCGTGGGCGGGGGAACCCAGCGCGTCACGAGGACAGCCATCACGCTGAGGATGACGATACATGCCGCACCCTTCCACAGCAGGCCCAAAAGGGTGCGAATGAATGGTCGGTGGGTGGCAAAAGAATCGGGCATGGGATCTCCTTGACACCTTCATAGCCCATGGCCGTGGGTGCAGGCAAGCCGATTTGGTAAACGGGGGCGGGCGATCTGCCCGATTTGTCGATGGATGCACGGGAGCGATCAGGGGAAAAGAGAAGGGCCGCAGCGGGTCAAGTTATCCCTTAGAGCAGGTCTGCCTGCTGAAAGTCATCGATCACCGATTCGACCAGCGCGGCATTGGCTTCAGGGGACAAATTCAATGCCCTGGCCATCTCGTCCGAGATTAATGCGGAATCGGCAGCGAACCATTGGAGCTGGGTGCCGTGAAGGTGGCTCAGGTGGTCGGCATAAGCGGTGATGGCGGCCAGGGATCTGGCCTCCCCAGCGCTGTCAACGTCATGGTGATATTTCACGCAAACCTTTGCCGATTCAGGCATTTTCCATTTTTCCATCAAGCAGTTCACCGATCTCCATATGATCGGTTCCGATGACCTTCCTCTCTGCCGCATGGTCGGCAAGCGCTTCGCGCTTCTTGAGGGTTTGTATCTGATGGAAGCTCTCCGCACTCACCAACAGGAGAACCAGTTTGCCGATATCGTGCAGCACACCGCCCACGAAAGCCTTTTCAGGATCGTCGTATCCGGCAGCGAGGGCAATTCGGCGGGCGGCCATGCCGCACTCGGCAGCGTGCTGCCATAAAAACTGCCCCCAGGTCTGCATACCGGGATTGCTCTTGAAAAAGTATGTCTGCATGGAAGCCGAGACGATAAGGCTCTTGGTCGTTTTCGCACCTAACCGGGTCAGCGCTTGCTGAAGCGATTCGACACGGTTCAGTCCACCATAAAGGGCTGAATTGCTGATTTTAATCAGTTTGGAAACGAGGGATTGATCCTTGCCGATCACACTTTCGAGCGCGTTGATGTCCGCGCCAGGATCGGAGAGCATTTCAAGCGCGCGCGTCACCAGCGTGGGAAGCGGCGGCAATTCATTGATCGTGGACACCCAGTTGGCCCGGGTTGAACTGGCCCGCCGATGGTGCCGTCCCTGCGGCATCCGGTTTCGCAACCGCCGCGGATTGCACCGGCAGAGCGGCAACACCGGCTTTCCGGGGTGCCACCATCCAGGAAAGCAGTTCCAGGTAGTGCTGGGGGGAAAGGCCCACAAAGCCTTTTGCGCTGAAAACATACATGAACACCGCCACCGACCCCTTGTTGGCAACCGGAATCAACGCACATTCGCCGGAACCGGTTTCACCGCTGAGCCTGTCCAGCAGCTTCGATGGAAACCGGTTCCCGAAGAAGCCGACACCGGAACGGTGCACGGCAACCAAAACGGGTTCTTCGTCCAGCCCCCCCAATAGGCCCTTGGCGGACTTCTGGTCAAGGCCTTGGCCGCTCACTCTGCGCAGGTGTTGGCAGTGCACCACCTGGCCGTCTTTGGCGGTAAGGATCAGTATGCCGTCGTAAAACCCCTTGCAGAATGCCACCAGCGCCTCGATACGCTTCAATGGATCCTCGGTCAGCATCAGCTGTTTAAGGGCCTGGCGGAACGATCCGAACAGGGGATCGCCGCTCGATACCGATGGCGCCGGGAGCTCAGTGCCGTCGGTCGGCACAAGGGTGATCGTCCCCTTTTCCATCTGGTCCTTTAAGGCCGCTATCACGGTCCCGCTGTCGAAGGGTGCTTTTTCGAGAACCTGTCGAATGGTCCGGCAGGTGGCTATCAGGCGAAGGACCACCTGCTCCTCGGTCGGCAGTGCTTCGGTCTGAACGCCACGGGCGGCAACGGAGAACCCGCGGTCGAGAGAAAGGATGCCTTTCACGAAATCGCGGTATTCATCGGACTGGGCGGCAATCGAAAGGGCCAGCATGCGGGCATCCAATTTGGTCGCAGCATCGTCCGCTTCTACCGGTGTGTCCGTGAAATGAAAGGCGCCCTCGTCAAGCAGGAACATCTCCAGCAGTACCTCTTGCATGCCGGTCAGCAGGATTTCCTTGACGGTTGACAGGGGAAAGAGATCCAGCTGCGCGAGAATGGAACGGACGGGCATCCCCGTTTCCATCTGGATCCGGCGAATGCGGTGGACCTGATCGGTGCAGACGCGGCGGTGGAAGATCAATCCTTGCAGTATCTTCGTATCCCCTTTGGCGGAATGGGCATCGATGATGAACCCGTTGTTGAAGCTGAGCGTGATCAGGCGGTGATTTTCGGCGATGGAAAGGATGCCGTTCAGACTCAGTTGGGAGAGGAACATGATGGCGTCGGCCGGATGGTATTTACTCAGGTCTCCATTGAATATCATTGTCTACCTCGCAGGGTTCAGGGGTCCAAGTTAAGTTCGACCGTTTTCACTGAAACTTAAGTGTGCTATAGAACCATGCACGATGGGGTTGGCGTTGCTTTTTAAAATGACGCGCCGAAACAGCAAAAACCCAGGGCAGATGCGGTCGATCCGAATGCCATGCCGGAGGAGAGGGACCATGCCGGGCAAGCCCATTAGCGTGAGACAGGCAGGTGCCGCAGACAACCACTGCCTTGCCATCCTGGGCCGGGAGACTTTTTATGACAGTTTTGCCGCCGACAACCAGCCCCAGGACATGGCTGCCTACCTGGAGCAATCATTCAGCCCGAGCATCCAGGCAGCCGAGCTGGTTGAGCCGTCATCGTGCTTTCTGATCGCCGAGGCCGAGGGTCTGCCGGTGGGGTACGCCCGGCTGGTGGAAGGGCCGGCCCCCCCTTGTATCCGCACACCAAAGCCCGTTCAAATAGCGCGCCTGTATGCCCGCAAACCATGGATCGGTCGCGGTGTGGGTGCGGCGCTGATGGCGGCGTGCCTTGCCGGAGCACGGAGCCGTCAAGGCGACGGCATCTGGCTGGGGGTCTGGGGCAGGAATACCCGGGCGCTCCAGTTTTACGGGCAATGGGGCTTCTCAGAGGTGGGGGCCCAGCCCTTCCTGCTGGGCAATGACCGCCAGACCGATCTGATCCTGTGGCTGCCGCTGAAACCGGCAGGAGCATGACCGCCGTTGAAGGATCGTGGCAGCCGGTTGCGGAAACAACCCCATCCATGCGATGCCGCAACCATAAACCTTAAACCATGTTTGGATCCCTGTAATGAAGAATCATCTTAAAGGAATCCTGGTTGGCTGCGTCCTATGTGCGTTCCTAGGGCTGGCCGCAGCTGGATGCGAAAAAGAGGGGCCCGCGGAAAAAGCCGGCAAAAAAATGGATGAGGCTCTCGATTCGGCGAAAAAGACCTTAAAAAAATTCAGCGGCGATTGACTTGGCTGTAGGTCTCCCCTTCCCAGTACAGGCAAAAGGAAAGCCATGAAGCGCAATGATCCGCGCCGCTGCGAATGGCCCGGCGACGATCCGCAGATGATCCGCTACCACGACCAGGAATGGGGCCTTCCGGTCCACGACGACCGCAAGTGGTTCGAATTCATCGTCCTGGACGCCTTTCAGGCCGGCCTGTCATGGAAAACCGTGCTGCACAAACGCGAGGCCTTTCGCCAGGTCTTTTTCGGTTTCGACCCGCAACGGGTGGCTGGGATGTCTGAAGAGGATATCGCGGCCGCCATGGCCAATCCGGCCATCATTCGCAACCGTCTCAAGATCCGGGCGGCGGTGAAGAATGCCCGCATGTTTTTACGCCTGCAGGACACGCACGGCAGCTTTGACGATTACATCTGGGGATTTACCGGGGGCCGGGTGATCCAAAACCGTTGGCAAACCCTGCAAGCGGTGCCGGCCAGAACCGATTTGTCCGATACCGTCAGCAAGGCGCTCAAGCAGGATGGGTTCACTTTTGTGGGCAGCACCATCTGCTACTCTTTTTTGCAGGCTGCCGGGGTGGTCAACGACCACCTGGTGACTTGCTTTCGCTATCAGGAGTTGAACTCAGGGTTTCAGATCTAATACCGTTACTGTAGCCGGAGACACCCCATGAACAGCACGATTCAAGATGCGATCGCATTGAAAACCAACCCCGTGGCCCTGCTCTGGGCCGACGAAAAACCCTCGAACGCCACGGAATTCAAGCCGGGCAACTGGGGCTGCATCATGTGGCTGGCATCCGGTGCCGCCAAGGGCAAAACAGGCGTCTGCTCCCGGGAAACCTTCGGTTGTTTCGGCGGCGGCGTGGGCATGGGTTTCGGCGACCAGTACGAGAACTTTCCCGGCGGCAAGGATTGCTTCCGCCATTTTCTCTCATCGGGCAACGCGGGCTCGGAAACCGGCCGTCAGGCCGCTGAAAAGGTCAAACCCTTCATGCGCAAGGAGGCCCACGACCATTTCCTCCACGGTGAAGGCTACTTCAAGTCGCCGCAGCTGGTGCAGAAATACATCGACAGCCTGCCCATGATCGACATCCCGGCCAGGTATGTGGTCTTCAAACCCCTGGATGCCATAGAAGATGGTGAAACACCCCGGTCAATTATCTTTTTCGCGGACCCGGACCAGCTGTCCGCCCTGGTGGTGCTGGCCAACTACGGCCGCGGGGACAACGGAAACGTCATCATCCCCTACGCCGCCGGCTGCCAGACCATCGGCATCTATCCCTACCGGGAAGCACAGTCGGACCGGCCCCGTGCGGTCGTGGGCCTCACCGATCTGTCGGCCAGGGTGTATGTAAAAAAGATGCTGGGCGACAATCTAATGAGCTTTGCGGTGCCCTACGCCATGTTCCAGGAGATGGAAGGCAACGTGAAGGGGTCGTTTCTGGAAAAAAGCGTGTGGAAAAGTCTGATGGAAGGAAAGTAAGCCTCGGGGAACTTTCAATAACCCAACACAACGGGGCTGCCGACGGCAGCCCCGTTGTGTTTCAACGTTGCTTAACTATCAAATTCCCCTAAACATTTAATTGTGACGCGGGGATCAATTGCCACCCTTGTCAATATTCAAAAAGATTGCACTGAAGGCACCCCAGTTGCCATCTGCATCCTGGCCGCGGACGAAAACCAGATGCCGGCCCTTCTTCAGCTTATGGGTATCGATAGCGGCCGTCACGGTTTCCACGGAAGCATTGAAATCATTGTCTGCCGCAAACATTTCCATTCCTTCACCACCAGCCCAAGGCGGCGTATCGATGTAATATTCGGCCGCTGCAATGTTCTGGACCGGTTCGTTTTCCACATTGCCATTGAGGATCTTGTAGCGGGTATCATCAATGGTGGCCACCAGCGTGACGATCCGCCCTGCTTCGACCGCATCACGGTCGACCGACAGGGCCGTTGCGTCAGGGCCCGAAGGCGTCAGGTAAGGTGTCCGTACCACCTTGGCCGCATAGAGCAGTGCCGGCAGGTTATCCGGGTATATGGTTTTCTCAAAGGACGTGCAGGGCTGGAAAAAACTGGTACCGATTTCAAAGCAGTAGGCAGCCACCCCGAAAGTCCCGTAAGCGTGCTCGTCGCTGGTGCCGTCGGTGGGGTATAGGCCGATGGCCTGTTCCGGCGAGTAGTCGTTCCAGTAGGCGAACTTGCGGCCCAGGGTCTGAAGCTGGACGGCATTGGGTGCCGGGTCGCCGGTGGAGCCCCAGGGCCATAGCACTAGCCGGCTGTATGAGTGGACGTCGATGTAGATGCCGGTGGCATTTTCGGGTGCGGGGGAATCAAAATCAAAAACGACATTTGGATCCTCTGGATCATATTCCGGTCTCTGAACGGGAAACAATCCTGCCATATAGCCCTGCACGGCCTGAATTTCAGGTTCGGAAGCATGGATGGGGCCATGATAAACGGCGCTGCACTCATCGTCACTGGAGCCCCCGCAGCAGTTCCATGCAAAGGAAAAATTCCGGTTCAGGTCCGCACCGCGGCTGTCTGGATCAGTCAGGCAGTAATCCGCGTTGGTGTTTTTTCGCCACAGGGTGTGGTCCTCGGCGATCTTGCGCCCATCCGGGTTGGTTTGCAGCATCAGGTGGATTTCGTGTTGATCCAGGATCCAGGTGACATCGGGATCGATGCCGTAGTTTGTCACCAGGTACTCACCGAACCGGGTCACCAGCTCGGCCGTGGCATATTCCCGCGCGTGCATGGCGGCAGTGATGAAAAGGTCAGGCTTGTCGCCACCGATGCTGTCGTTGGTCAATTTAAGCACCAGCATGTCGAACCCGCCGATACCGGCATCCTTATCCCACGAATCGCCTAGGTCATTCCATTGCACGAGATGAGGGTAGTCGGTCGCCAATGCCGCGGCCGTGGCAAAGGTCTCCTCCACGGTCCGGTAGCACGGGTATCCGGGAATGCCTCCCTCATCCGCATCATCGTCGACCGTCGCTTCCGGCAGCGCCGGCGTCCAGGCCTCGTCCAACACCACCCTGAGTCCGGCGGCGGTTAGCCGGTCGACATCCTCACGGGTGACGCGCATCACATGGTAGCCTTTGCCGTAGTTGGTTTCCAGCATCTGGGCCTCGAAGGAGATAAAGGTTTTGTTGCCCATCGCCTGGTTGGGGTAATGAACGCGCACCACGGCCGTTTCCCCCGGTGCAAGGACCGGAGCGTCCCCGTCGGATGCCATGGCAGACGATAGCAGACCGAAGGCCATGCCACACGCCGCCAGCAAAATGGTCCATTTTTTCATGATTACCGTCCTCCTCTCTCGGTTGCTGAAATTTGATGAAGTGGTGGCGGGGGCATGCATGACCAAAAGCGCGGTTCATTCACCGGCATGCCTCCAGCCTGAATCTACCGGCATCTCGTCAACGGCGACGAAATAGAGAAAATCATGCCCACCCCGCCAGTGATAAACCAAAATCTCCACGGGGCCAGTGTTCTCTGTGCTGCTGTTGAAATCACGGGCGAAGGTGTGAAACATCGGATCGTTTTTATCGAGAATCTGGTCCGGCGTCCCTAATTGTTCGACGAGTTGTGGCCTGCCGAAGCCCCGGGCTTCGATCCGTTGCCGGAGCCCTTGCATCACCCGGAGTTTATGCCCCATCCAGCGATCCACCTCGTTTCGCCAGGGGCCGCCGTCGAAGTGGCCTTTGATGGTTCTCAATTCCCGGAACGCCATCACCAGTTCAGGAAACGGAACATTCGCCAAGGGGTCTTCTTCAGCGGTATCCCTGCAGGCACCGACCCCCGTGAAAAAAAGTGCAACCGCCATGATTGTATAAACCGGTGTGGCGAACATCTTTTTCCCTTGGGAGCGGGGGGTGGACGAAGAAGACCGGAGAAAAGACAATTCTCTCTGTGATATAACCGCCGGGGAAACCAAAGGTTACAGATTGGAGAAAAAAATTATGGCTGGCTGGGAAAAGGCATGAAAGCTGGATCTTGCTTTTGTCGAAGGTGGCGCTTACACTCTGCTTTAAAGACCGCCTGCTGAAATGGCTTTAAAACACCCTCGTGCCTCATAAGGGCGAAATATCGAGTTCGGCGGTTTCGCCGAAATGACCGCCTTCCAGGAAAACATGCTATGGAACAACACGACCCGAAAACAGTACTCGTAGTCGAAGATGACGAAAACACGTCGTCCCTGATTGCCCTGTATCTGGAGCGGGAAGGATTTTCACCGGTGACCGCCGGGGACGGGGAAATAGCCCTGGCACTGGCCCGGAAACACCAACCCGATCTGGTGATCCTCGACCTGATGATTCCGAAGGTCGACGGCTGGGAGGTCTGTCGCCGTTTGCGGCAAGCTTCCGAGGTGCCGGTGATCATGCTCACCGCCCGGGGAGAGGAGATCGACCGGGTGGCCGGGCTCACCTTAGGCGCCGACGACTATGTGGTCAAACCCTTCAGCCCCCGGGAGCTGGTGGCCCGGGTCAAGGCCGTGCTGCGGCGCACATCGCCCGCACCGAAGCAAACGCAGCGTATTCTGGTTCACGGCCCGGTTGTGCTGGATTTGGAAAAGCGCCGGCTGACCGTGGACGACGAAGCGGTTGCGCTCACGCCGCACGAAAATGCACTGCTGGTGGCCCTGATGGCCGCGCCGGGGCGCACCTTCACCCGGGACGAACTGCTGGACCGCCTCTACCCCAGGGGCGAGGCCGTGGTCATCGACCGGGTGGTGGACGTTCACATCGGCAAGCTTCGCCAGAAAATCGAGCCGGTGCCCGCCGATCCCCGATATATCCTTACCGTTCGCGGCATCGGCTATCGCTTTGCGGACCGGCAGCCGCAATGAGAAGGAGAACGCGGTGCAACGCTACCTGATCGTCAAGCTGCTGGCCGTCAACCTGGTGGTGGTGGGTTTTGCCGTGGTGGTGGTGTGGCTGGCCATCGACACCCTGGCCGCCAGCTACTTCGTCACGCTCATGGAAAAGTACCACATCTCCCCCGAACCCGCCCACGCCATGTTCGTCGATGCCGTGCACCGTTACCTGATCTGGGCCTTTGCGGGGGCCATCGGCCTGGCCGTCCTGCTCAGTTTCGTGATGAACCGCCGTATATTGGGTCCGCTGACCCGCATGAACACCATCACCGGAGAGATTGCCGCCGGGGAATTTTCAGCCCGCGTGCCGGTAGTCACCGCCGACGAAGTGGGCCAACTGGCCAGGGCCTTCAACCGCATGGCCGAGAACCTGGAGAAAATCGAACACCTGCGCCGATCTCTGATGATCGACGTGGCCCATGAGCTGCGCACCCCGCTGACCAACATCCGGGGGTACCTGGAGGCGCTCAACGACGGCGTGCTGCCGCCGGCCCCCGCAACCCTCTCCCTGCTCCAGGACGAGACCCTGCGGTTGGTACAATTGGTCGAAGACGTCCTGGCCCTGGCCCGGGCCGATGCCGCCGACGGCCAGCTTCAACCGTCAGCCGTCGATTTAAAGGCGATGGTGGAGACCACCCTGGCCACCGTTGCCCCGGCACTGAGCAATAAATCGTTAACCGTCAACCTCGACATCTCCCTGGCGCCTGCAGCCATCCACGCCGACCGGGACCGCCTGGCCCGGGTCCTGCGCAACCTCACCGACAATGCGGTTCAATACGCCCCGGCGGGAACTGTCATCACCATTGCCGTTGCCCTACAATCCGGCTCGGTCCGAGTGGACTATGCCAATACTGCCGGCGATATTCTTTCCGACGATCTGCCCTACCTCTTCGAGCGCTTTTACCGCGGAGAAAAATCCCGGTCCCGGCGTCACGGCGGCGCCGGCATCGGCCTGTCGATTGTCAAGGAGCTGATCGAGGCCCATGGGGGGAGGGTTCACGCCGAGTTGGCGGATGATATCCTGCACATCGGATTCACGCTCCCCCGCTGAATGGAAACCGATGTCAATAAACCAATGACCAGCGAAGCAGCAGCCACCGGCCCCGGACCTGTGTCAACGCTCCGTCACCCGTTGCCCTACCAACCCCTTCGCCCTTGAAAATCTTTAACCAATCTTTACCTTAACCTTACACATTCCTTAACCGGGTGTCTTATTGTTTGTCCATTGAGCCATTTTAACGGACAGACGCACAGGAGGTGTGTAATGAAAAATACAATTATCGCAACAATCGTTTTGGCGGCTGTTTTTTTCGGCTACCAGCAGGTCAGAAGCATGGACACGAAGATGGAGAAACCGGTGAATGCAATGGTACAACACACACAATCGGCCGTCTTTGCCGGCGGCTGTTTCTGGTGCACGGAATCGGATTTTGAGAAAGTGGACGGCGTGATCGAAGCCGTGTCGGGTTACACCGGCGGCCGCATGGAGAACCCCACCTACAAGCAGGTCTCGGCCGGCGGTACCGGCCACATCGAGGCGGTCAAAATCGTCTACGATCCGGACAAGATCTCCTACGACCAGCTGTTGGAGGTCTTCTGGCGCCACGTGGACCCCACCGATGCCGGGGGCCAGTTCGTCGATCGGGGCGATCAGTACCGCAGTGCCATTTTTTACGCCACCGATGAAGAGCGGCAGATGGCTGAATCTTCAAAGCAGGCGCTGGCCGCCTCCGGTCGCTTTGACCGGCCGGTAGTGACCGACATCCTTCCGCTGGGGGCCTTTTATGAAGCCGAAGACTACCACCAGGACTACTATAAAAATAATCCGCTGCGCTACAACTGGTACCGGTCCGGCTCCGGCAGGGACCGGTTCCTGGAGATGACCTGGGCCGGCGAGGAAATGAAAATGGAGAAAAAGATGTCTTCCAAGACGATGGACGGCGAAAAAAAGGAGATGCAATACGAGGTTCCCGCGGACGAGCGGCTCAAGCAGACGCTCACCCCGTTGCAGTACCGCGTGGCCCGTGAAGACGGCACCGAACCGCCATTCAACAACGAATATTGGGACAACCACGCAGCGGGCATCTATGTGGACGTGGTTTCCGGCGAGCCCCTGTTCAGCTCCACGGACAAGTTCGATTCGGGAACGGGGTGGCCCAGTTTCACCCGTCCGCTGCAGTCGGACAATGTGATCGAAAAGAAAGACAGCACTTTTTTCATGGTACGCACCGAGGTGCGCAGCAAACATGCCGACTCTCATCTGGGACATGTTTTCAATGACGGCCCCAAACCCACGGGACTGCGCTACTGCATCAACTCGGCCTCCCTGAGATTCGTTCCCGCCGGCGAGCTCGAAAAAGAAGGGTACGCCAGCTATCGGACTCTTTTCGAAAAATAGGGTGTGCCCGGTTAACGCGAAGACCTTGCGCCCAATGACCCTCTCCCCTTGGGGGGGAGGGTCAGGGAAATTGAGTTATCAGCTGCTTGCTTCACCCAGGCAGAAAGGTTCGCCATGAAAAGTGCCATACCCATTATCCTTACGGCAATGATGCTTTGCGGTGCCCTATTCGGCGAACCGGCTGCTGCCGGAGATCCTCAAACCGCGCAGGTTGTCTTTTACGTACAGTGATACGGCGTGGGAAAATCAGCCCTGGAGGGGCTGGAAGGTGTGCGATCGGTAACCAGCGGATTCAGCGGCTTTCGTGAAATCAACACGGTGGTCTACGACCCCACCCGGATTACCCGCGACCAGATGGTTTCGTCCCTGAAAAAGGCCGGTACCTACCTGGGGACGAAAGAGTAATAATCACCGGTCTCAGATTTGCGGTTGAAATAAATTGCCATTGTTCCGTTACGCTGCCCTGCGTCGCAGGAGCAGCTTCCAGCCTCGATGGATGCGTTGGGAAGGGTTAGGGATCGCGGCTGGAAGCCCCTCCTGTAAAAAAATGGGGCCGGTTCAACGGCCGCAGCGACCTCCGACCGCAGCCTTCAGCCCCCTTTGCCCAGCGCCAGGCCCGCTTCCAGGGCCTGCCGGTTCATCTCGAGGAACCCCGGCGGGATGCGCTGCGCCAACACCTTCATGATCGAGGCCGCCTGCACCAGTTCCGTCAGACCCACCACCGCTCCCAGCATGCAGATGTTGAACACGATCGGCTTGCCGATCTTCTCCATCACCGTCTCGTACATCGGCAGTTCCCGCTGGATCGCGTCCACCTTCACCTGCGGCGTAACATAGCGCGTGTCCGTGATCAACAGCCCCCCCGGGCGGATGATGTCATAAAACTTGTTGTAGGCCTCCTGCGTCAGGCACACCAGCACGTTGGGCTGGATCACCTTGGGAAAGTTGATCGGCGCGTCCGATATGATCACGTCCGAGCGCGTCGAACCCCCTCGCGCCGCCGCTCCGTATGCCTGCGTCTGCACCGCCGTCAGGCCTTCGTGCAGCACCGCCGCCTCGGCCAGGATGATCGCCGCCGTGATCACCCCCTGCCCGCCCGATCCCGAAAATACCATCCTGCATCGTTCCATCTAGCGCCCTCCCATGGCCCGTTCGATGATCTTGGTGTACTCGCTGCAGTACTCCGGCTTCTCGGTCTGCACGAATATGCCCCGCTCGATCAGCTCAGGGTTCTGGGCCTTGGCCTTCGACCCGATCGGCGTGGTGCTCGCCTTCATGCGCTTCATCATCTCCACCGCTCCCCCCTGCTTGTTCTTGCGCCCGAAGTAGGTCGGACACTGGCTCATCACCTCCACCACCGAAAAACCCTCGTGCAGGATCGCCTCCCGGATGATGTCGGCCATCTGCTGCACGTGGTAGGTCGTCGTGCGCGCCACGAACGTCGCACCGGCCGCCGTGGCCATCTCCACCACGTCGAAACTCTGGTCGATGTTCGCATAGGGCGCCGTCGTGGCCATGATCCCGGGACCGCTCAGCGGCGAGTACTGGCCGCCCGTCATCCCGTAAATCCGGTTGTTCATCACGATCGCCGTCATGTCGATGTTGCGCCGCGCCGCGTGGATGAAATGGTTGCCACCGATCGACAGCGCGTCCCCGTCGCCCATGGGCACGATCACGTTCAGCTCCGGCTTGCTCAGCTTCACCCCCGTGGCAAAGGCCAGCGCCCGCCCGTGAATCGTGTGCAGCGTGTGAAAATCCATGTACCCCGATATGCGCGACGAGCAGCCGATCCCCGACACCATCACCATCTCGTTGCGGCTCATGCCCAACCGCTCCACCGCACGGATCAGCCCGTTTAACACGATGCCGTGACCGCAGCCCGAGCACCACAGGTGCGGAAAAAACCGCTCGCGGATATAATCCTTGACTGCCATCTAAACCCCCTTGCCCTTGATCAGGCGCAGTATGCTCTTGATGTCCGTGGGCGTGATGAACGCCCCGTCGATGCGGTTGGCCAGAAACACCCGCTCCGGGTGGCGCACCGTGGTCTTGACCATCTGGCACACCTGGCCCATGTTCATCTCCACCACCACCGTATACTTGGCCGGGTTGCAGTACTGCTGCACCACGTCCGCCGGAAACGGCCAGATCGTCTGCAGCTCCAAAAGCCCGATCTTCTGACCCCGCGGACGCAGGCTCTCCACGATGTGCAGCGCGCTGCGCGCCGCACTGCCGTATGACACCAGCACCGTCTCCGCATCCTCTAAGTAAAAGGTCTTGTAGCGCGCCATCTGGCCCGCGTTGTTCTCGATCTTGTCCACCAGGTGGCGCAGCAGGCCGTGCACGATCTTGGGATTGTCCGACGGAAAGCCCCACATGTCGTGCACCAGGCCGGTCACGTTGTAGCGGTGCACCCCGCCGAAATCGCTCATCGGCAGACGGCCGTCCTCGCGCGGCAGGTAGGGGTGATAGTCCACGCCCCCCTTGACCGCCGTGCGCAGCCGCTCCACCAGCGCTATCTCTCCCTTTTCCGGTATCTCCAGACGCTCGCGCATATGCCCCACCACCTCGTCGAACAACAGAATCACCGGCGTGCGGTACGTCTCGGCGATGTTGAAGGCCTCCACCGTCATGGCGAACACGTCCTGGTGGTTCGACGCCGTCAGCGCCACGATGCTGTGGTCCCCGTGCGTGCCCCAGCGCGCCTGCATCACGTCCCCCTGGCTCACGTGGGTCGGCACACCCGTCGACGGACCCCCGCGCTGCACGTTGACGATCACGCACGGTATCTCGGCCATCACCGCATAGCCCAGGGCTTCCTGCTTGAGCGAAAAACCCGGACCCGACGTCGCCGTGAGCACCTTGCGGCCCGTCAGCGACGCCCCGATGATCGCGCACATCGAGGCGATCTCGTCCTCCATCTGGATGAACTTGCCCCCCTGCTGCGGCAGCCGCCGCGACAGCGACTCGGCGATCTCCGTCGACGGCGTGATCGGGTAGCCCGCGAAAAACTCCAGCCCCGCGTACAGCGCCCCTTCCACGCAGGCCTCGTTGCCTTGAATAAATTTGATCTGTCTGCTCATGGGTTTTCCACCTCCACCTCGATGGCCAGGTCCGGGCAGCGCAGTTCGCACAGCCGGCAGGCGATGCAGTCAGACACCCGCACCGCCACCGCCTTGTCCTGGCCGTCCAGTTCCAGCACCGTCTTGGGACAAAACGCCACGCAGATCCCGCAGCCCTTGCACCACACCCGGTCGATCCGGTGTTCCTTCAGCTTTGCTTTTGCCATGTCTCTTCCCCTAACGTGTTAGCAGCCCTCGCGCACGGCCCTATGCACGGCCGACTCAAAACCAGGCCCCTCTTAGAAGCTCGACCGGGCCTTGTCAAGAAAAAGCGGGCCTGTCTGTACTTTTTTCAATTTCTGGCTCAACAGATCAAATTGATTGACGGTTCAAAATGGAGGCGGGGCATTTAATGCGCCTGCAACGGACAGATCAGCAGCGGTAAGGATGAATAACACCCTGAAAAGCCAATTGGCAACGGATTGCCCTGGAGTCCTCGAACCCCTTTTAAAAGCCGCTCATCGGGACAGGAAGCTTAAATGTAGGTTATCAGTTCCGGATCGTTTTGAACCTCAAGGTGGGCCACGCAGTTGAAAAGAACCAGCCACAACTGCTCCTGATGGTAGCGCAAAACGGTAATCGATGTGTTGCGCAGTTCCCAACCCAGGCGGATCGTCTGTTCCCTGGAGGTATCCAGGGTCTGCCGCAAGGCAACGGCCGTGGGCCCGCCGGAAGTGAACACCGCCACCTTTTTATGATCCCCCACCTTGCGCACCAGGTTGTCGATGGCGCCGCTGATTCGATTCCTGAACTGCTGCGCCAGGCGTATGCGCGCCGCAACTTCGATCGGCATCATTTCCGCTTTTTCGGCGATATCGAAAATCCGTCCGATGGCACCATGGTCGGTGTGAATGTGCTTCATCTGTTCGGACAGCTTGGGGTCTTCCTGAATCACGCTGAACAGACGGTTCATCATCTGATCGGAGCTGTCGAACTCGTTGAAATCCGCATCGATGACCATATTCTTGGCCCCGTCACCATTGGTCTGGTTCATGGCGATGGTGGCCGTCTGTACATGCCGCCTCAGCGCACCGGAATAGACGGCATCGAAGCGAATGCCATTGTTATGGAAATGGCTGCCCAAAAGCGCCGCCTGCCGTTCACCAATCGCAGAGAGGCGATCGTAGGCCGGCTGGCCGAACGATGCCTGGCCGTGCCGAATAAAGTATAGTTCAACCATGCTACCCTTTTTTAGTTATCAATGTCATCGGTTGGCTGTGGGAAACTTCGGCTGGGGTGCACTCAGAAGTAGAGGGGGGCATCGGAAAGCAGTCACTTTTGCTGGCAAGCGCAACGCAACCGGTTCGCGGGCCAGGGCGGTATCCAGCCGGGATCCATATTTCAATTTGCCGGAATCTATCCCATTCCGGATGTGATCGTCAAGATAAATGAGCACCTGTTCATTTGTCCTTGCGCATCCCGCCGATGACAAATAGAGTATCCTCACTGGTTAACCACCCAAAGCAAGGCAGGAGTTGCCCCGATGTCATCGATCGTTGCCGTTGTCCGCTATCAGGCGCCCCTGGAATCGGTTAAACAGGCGGTGACCCTCTGCCACGGCCTGGAGAAAGTCAAACCCGGCATGCGCGTGTTCGTCAAACCCAATATCGTCTTCTGGACCCGGGGCACGCCGTTTCCCAAATGGGGGGTCATCACGACCTCACGGGTGGTGGAAGACATGGTCATCCTGCTCAAAAAAAGGGGTGTCGACGACATTACCATCGGCGAAGGCATGGTCACCCAGAACCCCAAGGATGTCGAGACGCCGGCCCACGCCTTCGAGACCCTGGGCTATACAACCCTGCAGCGGCGCTACGGCGTCAGGTTGGTCAACGTCTTTCAGCGGCCCTTTGAAGCGGTAGATCTGGGCGACGGTGTCACTTTGAATTTCAATACGGACATCCTGCACAGCGACCTGGTGGTGGATCTGCCGGCCATGAAGGCCCACAACCAGACCGTAGTCAGCCTGGGGATCAAGAATCTCAAAGGGACGATCGACATCCCTTCCCGCAAACGCTGCCACAACCCGGATCCGGTGAGAAATCTGGATTTTATGGTGGCCCGGCTGGCCGACCGGCTGCCGCCGGTTTTCACCCTCATCGACGGCATCTACACCCTGGAGCGCGGTCCGGGCCCCGATGGCAGCATGCGCAGAAGCAATATCCTGGTGGCCTCGACGGATATTCTTTCCGCTGACCTGGTGGGGGCAACGCTCCTCGGCTATGAGCCGACCCAGGTGCCCCACCTGGCCCTGGCCGCAGCCAACCGCCGCCGCCCCGCAAATCTCTCCGACATCGAGGTGGTGGGTGAGCGCATCGAGGATTTAGCCAGCCGGCATGTCTATGACTTTCCCTATGCCAGCGATGAAGACGGGGAGCTGCCGCTCGGTCTGGCTAAACAGGGCATCAAAGGCGTGTTTTACCGAAAATATGACGACACCATGTGCACCTATTGCAGCCAGCTCAACGGATTGACCCTTACGGCCATCCGATTCGCCTGGAAAGGGCAGGCGTGGGACCGCGTGGAAGTTCTCACCGGCAAACGGATGGATCCGACACCGGGAATGCACAATACCATTCTGTTGGGCAAGTGCATGTACCGGAAACACAAAGACAACCCGGACATCAAGCGCATGATCGCCGTCAAGGGCTGCCCGCCCCGGCCGTCAGACATCGTCAAGGCCCTGCACCAGGCCGGCATCGCGGCCGATCCGGGCCTGTTCGACAATATCGACCAGCTGCCCGGGTTTTTCATGGCCCGCTACCAGAACCGTCCGGAATTCGAGGAGCGCTTCTTCAGGGTGGAATAATAACTGAGGACTGAGTCGACGCAACGTAATGGACACCGCTTCCAAGATGTCTGAGGAAGAGCGAAAGCAGGCGGGGCGGGATAACGTGAAACGGTAAAAGAAAAGGAACCGGGGTAAGGGGGCCGGCCATTTATTTCAAAGGACAGATAACCACCTTGGCCCCGCTCTAAATCTCAACCTCTTCCCAATTGGCCAGCAAACCCATTTCTTTGCCGATTTGCACAAGTCGATCGGGATCGATCGTTTGAGCGGCTATGGAATTGGTAATATCGTTAACGATGTAATATGGCCCCAGACTCTCTATCGTCCTTCTTCGAATACTTGTTTTATGCAACGATTGATTTCCTTTTGCCAATCGCCTACGAATTCTTTGTTCCAGCGCGCTTAGTGTGATTTGCGTTTTCATTTGCTGCCTCTCTTTGATTGAGATTTTTACGTCCTCCTTCGTAGTCACAGGGATTGCGTTGACCCTAGATATTGTCTTCGATGTGGTGAAATGCCACCAGGAAGCTTTAATTTATCAGGCGGTCAGATGTTTCGACTTTGGATTGCCATGGATACGGGAAAGCAAAAGGCTTCACCGCCGTCACCATCATTCACAGAGTGGCGAGTGCCAATAATTAAATCATTAAGCGACTGCCCGCATACAATTAAGCAACTCGTTAACTGCAACAGTTGCTATACCGGAATTGATATCGGACATGGCGTAGGGAACAACCAACTCATTATTGTGAATGATCGCACCGCAGGAATAAACGACATTGGGAACATATCCCTCGCGTTCTTTCTCATGCGGTGCAAGCAGTGGTTCATCCAGGCGTGCGATAATTTTTGAAGGCTTCTCAAGATCAAGCAGTATGGCACCGATGCAATATTTACGCATGGGCCCTACACCATGGGTGAGCACGATCCAGCCCTTATCGGTCTCCAAGGGGGAACCGCAATTGCCGATCTGGATGAATTCCCAAGGATATTCAGGCTCTTGGATGATTTTGGACTGCTGCCAAAAATGGATATTGTCTGAGAACATGATGTGATTGTTTTCACCGTCCTGGCGCGAAAGCATGGCATAATGGCCATCGATTTTGCGAGGAAAAAGCGCCATGCCCTTGTTTTGTACGGCTTTGCCGTTGAGCGTTAAGATGTTGAATTTGATGAAGTCCTTGGTTTCAATCAACTGCGGTAAAATCGTTCCGTTATAAGCAGTATAGGTCGCATAGTAGACGACCTCACCATTGTCATGGACAAATTGAACGAATCGGGCATCTTCAATGCCTCTGCTCTCGTTTTTGGAAACGGGGAAAATCACCCGTTCGGATATGCGGTGATCGGGGTGGAAACTCACCTCATAATTGGAACCTGCCAGCCAGCACATGGCCTTGAAGGCTTTGTTTTGTTTCTCTTTAGAAAAGCTCGGTTGAGCGCGAAGGTTTCCAATTTTTTCGGTTAACCGATTATACGTAAAATCTTCCGGAAGCTGGTTAAGAATATGGGCGGTTATCTCATTGCTGGCCCCCATCTCGTTCAGCTTGAGTTGGAACGGATTGCGCTTGTATACAGCGTCCAGTTGGAGATCCGGCGTTTCCACAAAATCGCTGATCGGGTCGAAAAGGAATGCATTGCGGTGGTCAAGGATACCGCTGCGAAAGACAATTGACGAAACATGGCCTTCACCCGTTGCCCGCAGGCTCATGATAAAGCGCAGGTTGCCTGTGTTCAGATGGCTCTGATCGGGATGGGGAACGATGGAAGGGTTGAATAGAGCGGCCGATTCAATAGAGTACTCCTTGGTAAAATAAGCGCCGATGAGGGTTTTTTGTGCATCGCTGAGCTTGGTATCCCGTGGAAGATACTCCTTGACCACCTCCAGGTGTCGCTCAAAAATGTGTTCCAGGTCATTGTGGCGTCCGGAAAAATCATTCATCACCTGAGCCAGTACTTTTTGAGCCGCCGTCTCCGGCAAGTTGATTATCCGTTGAATTAATTTTGAGATGCGATGCCTGTCATCGGGAAGATGAAGCCGGGTGATGACCCGTGATGTATCGCCCACGATCTTAATCGCTTTTCTTTTTACTTTCAGCTTTTGACGCTTTTTAGGGGGCATATCATTGTGTCCTTAAAAACGATTGTCAGCGAATGCGCGGCAATGTGGCCGTTCTTCAATTTCAGCCAACCGTCGGCGTTTATTTTTCAGTCTGCGATCATCCGGCCATGGTCCGCTACAGCGGAGGCCTGGGTGCCGAAAGGCACAGCGCCACCAATTCATCAATGACTGCCGTGCCGGCGCACATGACCGTATCAGCGCCGCCCCAGTATATTTTTACCGTACCGTCGTCTTCGGGAACAGCGCCGCAGGTAAAGACCACATTGGGCACATAGCCGGTAACTTCCCAGGGATCCTCAGGCTGCAATATCCACCCATCGGAAACGCCGATGAGGGTGGCCGGATCATCAAGGTCATGCAGGGCCGCGCCGAGTCGATACACCGTTCCGGACATGGTCTTAAAGACGCCATGGTAAATATGCAGCCAGCCCTTGTCGGTTCTGAAAGGCGGTGCGCCGGGACCGATTTTCATCTCATCCCAGTGATAGGCCAGCGGCTTCATGATTACCCGTGAGTCGCCCCAGTGCACCAGGTCGGGAGAATAGGAAATCCAGATCGACCAGGGCGAAATTTCCGAATGCGGCCGGTCCAAACGGACATATCGATCGCCAAATTTTTCAGGGAAAATAACCACGTTGCGCAGGTCGGCCTGGGTGATCAGCGCAATCCGCTCCACTTTTTCGAAATCGCTGGTGCGCGCCAGGGCGATCCGCACCCCGTGACGGGAATAGGCGCTGTAAGTCAGCAGGTACGCTCCCTCTACGGGACAAATTCTGAGGTCCTCGACGCCGAAGGCTTCATATTCGGCAAAGACAGTGTCCGTCGACGGTACCAGAAAGGGTTTGGGATGAACCGTGAATGAGAAGCCGTCCTCGCTGTCAGCCCTGCCGATGATGGAGCGCCCGTTTAGCAGATGCGACCTGAAAAGCATAATGTAGCGGCCGTGGTGTTTAACGATGCCCGCATTATGAACGGTAGCTACCGGATACGGCACATCCTTTTTTGTCAGTATGGGGTTTTTTTTGAAACGGGTTATTATTGGATGATGCGGTTTCATAATGGTCTGCCCTGTAAAATCATTTCATAGACGTGTATGTATTCATCGATCATGCGCTCAATGGTGAAATGCCGTTCAACATGGAGACGACAAGCTTGGCGGTCGATCTTTTCGATACGTGCAACCCTCTCTATGGCTTCATCCACGTTGTCCACCAGAAAACCGCTTATGCCGTTTTCGATCAGTTCGGGCATGCTGCCCCTGTCAAAGGCGATCACGGGCGTACCGCAGGCCATGGATTCGACAACGGACAGACCGAAAGGCTCATCGAACTGGATGGGGTGCAGCAGCGCACAGGCCTTGCCGAGCAACCGGCTGCGTTCAACGGGTCCGACGCTGCCGACATATACCACCTGGTCGTTGTCTAGGTGAGGGGCAACATATTGGTCATAATAAGCATGATCCTGGATGATGCCCGCCAAGATCAGTTTTTTATTACAGGCCTTGGCGATATAAAGGGCTTCGCGGGTTCCTTTGTCATGGTGAATGCGGCCGAAAAAAAGCAGGGTGTCGTCCGGGGAGGGCTGAAAATCAAACTGCTGAAGGTCAATGCCGTGATGGATGGTTTTGATATAATCAAGATCCGGCGATCGATCGGCATCGCTGATGGAAACATAGTGCGCTTTGCGGTTGTATTTTTTGTAAACCGGCAGAATCCCGGGCGATGAAAAGCCGTGAATCGTTGTTACTACCGGCGTGGCGGTCATGCCGCTATACGTCAGTGGCAGATAGTCAAAGTGGTTATGGATGATGTCGTATATATCGGCATGCTCAAAGAGTTCTGAAATGTGCAGGCACTCCCAGACTTTTGGTATGAGGGAGCGGTTTTCTTCATAGCCCTGCGGGCAAACGGCATGCAGCCTGCCGCTGGTCTCAGAATCCGCGGTGGCAAACAAGGTCACTTCATGACCGCGCGCGACCAACCCCTCGGTCAACAGCGACGCCACGCTCTCCCAGGGGCCGTAGTGGCGTGGCGGCGTGCGCCAGGCAATCGGCGAAAGCATGGCAATGTGCATGTTTGATCCTTGGTTAACTGGTTTTTTGTGCCGACCACTGGTTTAAGGTCTCGTCGGCATAGAGCTTCTGCAAGGTCATCAACGCAAGCAGCCAGGCAAGGGAGGACTCGGCGCCTTCATTCTGGTTGATGCCGTCCGCCATCAATCCATCCCGGCAGCCCCCGGTTTTGGCATCATAGAGCGGCAGGTTGAGGTCGTTGTGTCCGAGAAACCAATTGAAACACATGACCGCTTTGTCGAACCATGCTTGATCCCGGGTAACATCGAAGGCCTTCACACACGCTTCGACCATGGCACTGGCCTCGATGGGCTGCTGGTCAAAACGGGCCCTGGGCCCGCCTTTTCCATACCATCCGTTGCTGCCGATGGGCACGAAGTGCTTGTCTTCGGTCTGGATGGCAAGCAGCCACTTGAGTGAGACGAGTCCCATATCCACCATGTCGTTGCGCTGCATTCGCTGGCCGGACAGCAGCAGGGCGTGGGGTAGTTTGCCGTTGGCATAATTCAGGGCGTTCTCAAGCCATGGCCAACTGTCGGTTGCATGGTTTTTAAACTGATCGAAAAGCCTGATGGCCAGGATTTCCCGGACCCGGCGCACATCACTGTCACCGGAGAATTTATCCAGGTAGGCATGCACGCCCACGAGGCAAAATGCGATGGCCCGGGGCGAATGAAAATGCTCGACCGCTCGCAGGGCCTTTTTGAAGAGGGTCGTACTCATTGCCAGATGCCCTGGGTTTTGAAGAAAAGCCACCGCGTTGCCGAGGCTCCAGATCGCCCTGCCATGAGAATCTTCGGACCCGATTTCTTCCGTCCACCGCCGAGAATAGGTCATGAAGTTGCGAAAGCGCCCTTCTTTTTCATTGAAGGCATACAGAAGAAATCCGAGGTAATGACCGCTGAGTGAATCGAGCCCCCAGCCGTTTGTCGGCAGGTATCGTTGACCCATGGCGGCAACCAGCAGCGCTCTGGCATTGTCGTCGGTGCAGTAGCCATGGGTGCGATCGGGGATGGTATAGTTGGCATGCTGCAAGATGCCGGTATCATCGGTAAATGCTTTGAGGTGATCGAGCTTGATCTCAGGAAGTTCGAAGTTGGTGATGGCCTTGATATTTTCAACGTAGGAATGCCGTGGACGGGGGTTCCGGGTGCGGTTTTGCCGTACTTCACTGAACACCTGGAGGTAATTCCGGGCGACCTCCTTCCACACGGCCTCACGGGTGAAGGTATAGGCCTTTTTGCGCATGGCGTGCCGCTCGACATCGTTGTCCAGCAGGTCGATGATCTGTTCCGCCATGGCTTCCGGATTGCTGAAGGGCACAATTCGGCCCCGGCCTTCGGCAAGCATCTCGGTGGCATACCAGTAGGGTGTCGAAATGATGGCCTTGCCGGTACCCATGGCATAGGCAAGGGTTCCGGAGGTAATCTGGGCTTCTTCAAGATAGGGAGTCGTGTATATATCGGCGATGCCGAGAAACTCACACAATTCTTTGAGTTCAACAAAACGGTTTTGAAAAATGACATGCGCGCCGATATCGAGTTTGCGCACGAGCTGCTGCAGCATGATACGGTAGGCATCCCCATGAGATTTCAAGATATGCGGATGGGTTGCCCCTAATATGATATAGGCCACATCGGGGTGTTTTTTGATGACCGCCGGCAGCGCCAGCAATACATTTTCGATGCCCTTATTGGGGGAAAGCAAGCCGAATGTGAGCAGGACTTTTTTGCCCTCCACACCGAACTTGTCTTTGTTGAAGCTGGGATCAATAAAGGGTGTATCCGGAATGCCGTGATGAATAAAGACAATTTTCTCTTCGGGCACGGCGTAGATCTCTCGAAGGAAGTCAAATGCTTTATGGCTCATCACGACCAGTTTGTCGGAAAGCTCGGACAGCTTGCCCATGACGGCACGATATTCCGGCGCGGGGTCTTTCAACACCGTGTGTAACGTGGTTACCACCGGCATGCGCAGGTCACCCAATAGTTTTAAGAGGTGGCTGCCGGCAGCCCCCCCGAAAAGACCGTATTCGTGCTGCACACAGACAATATCCGTCTGATTGATATTGAGAAATTGAGACGCCATGCTGTAGTCGCTCAATTTGTTCTGGTTGATCTCAAAGCGCACTTTATCCGGATAAGGATATCCCTCGGGTGTGTCATTCATTGCCGCCGCCCAGCAGTTAATGTCGGGAGCTTCCGCGGACAGGCCTTCAACCAGATCCGTGGTGAAGGTGGCGATGCCGCATTGGCGAGGCAGATAGTTGCCGATTACGGCCACCGAGTTGATTCCCTCGTAATAGTTGATAACTGATGTCATGCTAGCCACCTTACTTATAGTTACGTGTCACCCATCGATCAGCCCATTGATTAAGTTAACATGGCTTGCATCGGGTGCTTTCATTCCTCAATACACTCATGCATCGCATCGCTGACGAATTCAAATACATCCACGAGCCTGAGCACGCCGACGATTTCCCGTGCGTCATTGTCCGCCGTCACCAGCAGGCTGTGATGCCGTCCGATGATCAACCGGTGAATGGCTTCATCCATGGTGGTTCGCGCGTTGACGAATTCAACCTTGCCGGGTGCATACATGATGTCTTTGACTTTCAGGTGAACCGCTTTCTCGCACAGGTTATCAAGGGCCTTTTCCCAAAGGTGATATTGCTCCAGGGTCGATTTGACGAAGCTGTCGCTGAAACCGAGGCGGTGCATGGATCCTTGATTCAGGGAACTTCCCAGGTTCTTGTATTTGGGTTCGAGCGCTTCGAGCACATCATGCTGACTCAGCTTGCCCACAAAATGCTTGTTGC
This sequence comes from uncultured delta proteobacterium, assembly GCA_963704985.1. Classification (GTDB taxonomy): domain Bacteria; phylum Desulfobacterota; class Desulfobacteria; order Desulfobacterales; family Desulfosarcinaceae; genus Desulfosarcina. Next base: position 588,265 of record CAVPIL010000002.1, read on the forward strand.
CGTCGAACACCAGAATTGCCCGATGCCGGTATCGGTCCTGGCCAAAGGCGGCCTGGGCTTCCCTCAATGCCTTAACGGCATCGAGCAGCGTTGCCGTTTCGGGAACCGTGGCATACTCGGAAAGCGGCACCATCAGGTCTTTTACTCGGTAGGATTTCATTGCACACCTCCGCCTAAGTGGTCGTGTTCAAAAATGCGCTGACGCATCGAGATGGCCAAGGTGCCTGGGCGCATGGCGATAGGAGCGAGAATCCCTGTTGTATTTTGGCGACAAGCAACGCAGACGGATCGGGATGCGTCGGTCTCGAATGCCATCGTATTGTTGAACACGGCCACTAAGCCTTCTTGACCATGCGCAGGCCATATAAGAAGACGATTGCGCCGGTGGTCGCAACGATCAGACTGCCTATCAGGCCACTACCGGGCATAATGCCTGCCTTTTGAAATAGGATTCCACCGATCAGCGCGCCGATCACACCAACAATGATGTCTCCAATCGCGCCGAACCCTGTGCCGCTCATAAACTGCCCGGCAAGCCAGCCGGCAATCATGCCAATTAAAACCATCCAAATAAATTCCATGTCGACTTCTCCTCGCGCAGGGTGAAATTTCGCCTGCTTCAAAACGGTTTTATCCGTGCCGCCACATTTTCCCGCTGAAGTCATGCATCCTGCCCTATCGGAACGTCAATCCATTGGGGGCAACCGCATCATTTCAGCCGTGCTAATTCCCCCGGGCGTTATAAACGGCTTCAATCCCCTCCGATCGATGGATCGTGTAAATATGAATTCCATGCGGTTCGATCAAAAGGCTTTTGGTTCCCAGAAAAACGCCGAACATTTCGGACCGTAGATGTCGATCCAGATCTTTTCTTGTTTGCCACTCCTCGATGAGATTCAGCAGGTTTTTATCTTCCATATTGCAAAAGAGGGCATAGCTCAAACACCCGCCCTGCGACTCCATAGGCCCAATCATCGAAAGAATCGTCTGCACCAGTTCTTTCTGTTTTTCCGGAAGTACATTCATGGTAATTCTAACGACGATCATGGTGACCACCTCCCGGCAATGCCTGTCATTCTGGTCATGCGATGATTCACGCACCAAACACTTTTTTTGCATTGATATCCACCAACTTCATACTCAAGGTTCATGCCGGAATTTGTGTGTTGCGTGTTTTAACCGCATCATGCTGATTTAATTTAGAAATAGTATTGACCAGGTGAAGGTGGGCATGACGGATGTGGGAAACGGGACCGGTCAAATACAACCAATGACCATATGTGACCAAAAATTATGCGTTGCGAATAGTGCCGGGCTGATGATCGTTTTGCGGCGCGTCCATCGCAATAGGCACAGATGGGCCGATCCCCGTGTATCATTCTAAAGACTATGCGTTCTTTTGGTATGGAATAACCAACACAGGACAGGATGCATGGCTGATAACATGTTCGGTAATCGTACCGGTCACAAAGTCCTTGATGTTGTCCCTGCCGTCGGTGCAAATGACGATCAGATCGATACCGAGTTTTCCAGCCGTTTCCGCAATGACCCGTTCCGGTTTGCCTTGGCGTACTTCATAGTCGACCTGAATATCTTCGGCATGTAGGGCGCCAATTTCAGCCATCATCTCTTGGCGTGATTCAATGGCGATCCGCCGGTACTTTTCTTTTAGGCCGTCAAAACTGACCCGAAGCATTTCGCGCTCCCGTTGAGCGATGAACTCAGGGTGGACATTCAGTATCGTGATTTTCGAATTGAACTGATGGGCAATTTGAACCGCCTTGTTCAGGGCGATGTAAGCACGCTCCTTCAAGTCGGTCGGACAAAGAATATGTCTGAACATGGGCGATCTCCTTTCTATCAAAGCGTCGGCACAGATCCAGGATATGCACCGAATAATAAAAGCGGATGGAGATTGAAATGGGGTGTTACGGTTTGCGGATATCCAGCTTGCGCATGCGGGCGCGCAAGGTGCTGCGGTCGAGGCCCAGGATTTCAGACGCACTGTTGTTGCCGCTGACTTTCCAGTGGGTCTGCTCAAGCACCTGAAGAATGTACTCCCGCTCCACATCCGCAAGGGACCGATTCGCTGGTGTCAACGCTTTGTTCGGCTTTTTCAGTTCATCCACCAGATGCAGTTTGGGACCCGACGAGTTGATCACCGCCCGCTCGAGGACATTTTCAAGCTCGCGAATATTGCCGGGCCAATGATAGTTTTGCATCGCGGCCATCACATTCACCGGAACCAGACTGATGGATTTTCCCAGCCTTTTTGAAATTTTATCAATAAAATAATTGACCAGCAGCGGGATGTCTTCCCTGCGTTCCCGGAGCGGCGGCAGGGTGATCGGAAAAATATTCAACCGGTACCAGAGATCCTCCCGGAACCTACCTTTGTGAACCTCCGCTTCAAGATTGCGATTGGTGGCGGCGATGATGCGGACATCGACCTTAATCGTATCGGAACTGCCCAGGCGTTCAAATTCGCCGGTCTCGATCACCTGGAGCAGCTTGGGCTGCAAATCCAGAGGCAGTTCACCGATCTCATCCAGAAACAGGGTGGTTCCGTTGGCAATCTCGAAGCGCCCCAATCGTTTGGAATGCGCATCGGTGAAGGCACCTTTCTCATGGCCGAAAAGTTCGCTTTCAATGAGGTTTGCCGGCAGCGCGGCACAGTTCATTTTTACCAGGGCCCGGCCCTTACAGGCGCTCAAGCTGTGAATCGCGCGTGCGACAAGCTCTTTGCCGGTTCCGGTTTCGCCGAGAACCAAAACATTGGTATCGGTGGCAGCGATTTGCTCAACCTTGTAGAACACATATTTGATTTCGTTGCTTCGGCCGATAATGTCCTCATGGTTGAATTCCAGCTTGATCTCTTCCTGAAGATAGGCTCGTTCGGCTTCGAGTTGGTCGCTTAACAGTTTTATTTCATCGAGGGCGGTTTCCGCCAGGTTTTTGCTGTTCTCCGCTTCCTCTCTTGCTATTCTCAGTTCGGCGGTGCGCTGTTCAACAATTTCCTCAAGATGTCGTTTGTAATATTCACGATCCGTCACATCTTCGATGGCCAGCAGGATCATCTGGGTATGCTTTCCATCTGAGTATATCCGCCGGGCATTCAGATGCATGATCTTCGGGCCGATAGTGTCAAAGTGATGTTCCACCTCAAAATCGTTGAATTTGGTGTTCTGGGGGAGGATCTCTTCCAGCAATTCTCTCAGTTTGGGAATGTCCCATTGTCGATTGCCGAGATCATATATCAACACCCCTTCCGTCTGTTCGGGGTTCACGTTGAACGTTTGGAAGAAAGAAGGGTTGGCTTTTATCACTTTCAGGTCGGAATTAAGCACCAACAACGGTTCTCGAACCGAGCCGAGGATGCGATCGAAAATTTCCAGAAACGCTTTTTCCATTTACTTGTTCCACGCTATCCGTTTGGCGGGTCGTTTTATGCAGCTGGCTTTCCAAGGAGAGTTTACTTATTTTAATATAGTTGCCTGGTGAATGCAACCGTGACAAGGAAATTATGGATGCCGGGGGCTGCAACGCATCAGACCTATTTCAACCCGTTGATTCGGGTAAAATGACCAGTTACGACCTCAACAGGTACCGTGGGTTCGGCCTCACAAACAAGTAGATAAGCCTGCAATCAATTCTAGAATAACCTGGGCGTGTCACTGGCTGGTCCGATGATACAGACCATTTTTGTTTTTGGCATGGTGATACCCAAAACAGTACTCCTGTTGCTTGGTCTTTTCAAGGGGGCTGACATCCAACGATCGCTTACGCATGAAATCAGGGTTTATAAAATCGACAGTTGAACCTTAGATAGAATACCTTCAACATCCATGCGATGACAAAGCTCCGTGCCGGGCGTTTGCGCGGTTGCTGTTCCCGCGGCGCAAGCGAGTCGAAGGCAATCCGCAAGGTCTTTACCCTGAGCATGTGCCAGTACAAATCCCCCCACCACCGAATCACCGGCACCTACGGTGCTGTCTACTTCAACCGGAGGGGCGATTGCCTTTAGTTTTTGTTTGACCGAAGATAGTAGCAGTCCCTTTCTTCCTCTTGAAACAATGATATATGGGATGCCTTTTGGGTGTATTTTCTCACAAAAGCCAATTATTTCTGATTCGGTATACAACTCCGTTTCCGCCAGCCGGGAAAGCTCATATATGTTTGGTTTAATGCATGTCGGCTGATAGGCTATCGATTCGTGCAGTGATTTTCCATCTGTATCCAGGATGATGAAAGCACTCTTTTTAGTTCCGGCAAGGATCAATTGACCATAGATATTCGGCGAAACGCCGCGAGGGAGGCTCCCGCTCAGGATGAGGTAGTCCATATTCTGAATCTGGTTAACATTCTGGAAAAAGAGGCCGGTTTCTGTTGCCTGAACTTCCGGCCCGGTGGCACTGATGGCGTATTGCCGATCTTTTGTCTGTTCACGAAGAATAATATTGGTCCGCGTCTCACCTGAAATCCGGGTAAAATCGGTCATGACACCCGCATTGATAAGCAACCCTTCCAGTTGCAAGCCTTCATAACCGCCAACGAGCCCAAGGGCAATACTCTGCCCGCCTAATTCCCGGATCACCCTGGACACATTAATGCCTTTTCCGGCAGCATACGGCGTTTCGGATAGTATGCGGGTTGTATCTTCCGTTAGGAGCTGTTCAACAACAATATATCGGTCCAGCGCGGGATTTAATGTGACGGTGTAAATCATCGTTGATTCCTTCCATAGCTTTTTCCCTTTTTACAAAATAAAGTCGGTTGCCAAAAATTTACTTTTATGATCCCGCACGATGCGGGTGATGATCTGTTTGTTCAGGTCAGTCTGCTTGGCGGCGACCAGGGTTCGAATGGAAAAAACCCGCAAGGCGTCGGATACGGAAAGGGTTCCTTCGGCGGAATCCTTGCGTCCCGTGAAAGGAAACGTGTCCGGTCCCCGCTGGCACTGGCTGTTGATGTTGACCCGGCAGACCTGGTTGACCAGCGGATCGATCAGTCGTGCGATCTGGTCCGGATCGCTGCCGAAAATGCTGACTTGCTGGCCGTAGTTGGACTCGATCATGTAGGCGATGGGTTGGTCTATATTGTCGAAGGAGAGCACAGGAATCACCGGTCCGAACTGCTCTTCATGATAGACGCTCATGTCAGGATTGACCGGATACAGGACGGCGGGAAAAAAGAAGCTGCCGCAAACCGTTCCTCCGGCCGGATTCACAACCCGGGCGCCTTTGGCAACAGCGTCCGACACCAGTTCCCGCAGGTAATCCGTCTTGCCTTTTTCCGCGACCGGGGTTATGAAAACCCCTTCCTTCCAGGGCATGCCGAAGGACAGGGCGTTAACCGCCGTGGCAAAGCATTCAAGAAACTTATCCGCGATACCGGCTTCCACAAAAATGATCTTGAGCGCCGTGCAGCGCTGCCCGTTGAAGGAAAGGCTGCCAAGTACGCATTCCCGGACGGCCAGATCGAGATCGGCGCCTTTCAAGACAATGGCCGGATTCTTGGCCTCCAGCCCCAGCACACAGCGCAGCCGATTGGGGTGGGGATGCTGTTTTTTCAGCGCGTTCGCCGTTTTGCTCGTGCCGATCAGCCCCAGCACGTTGATCTTGCCGGCTGCCATGAGCGGGGGAATCACTTTGCGCCCCTCACCATAGATAATGTTAATCACGCCTTGCGGAAAAACATCGCAAAAGGCCGCCAATAGCGGTGCATAAAGCAGCGCGCCGTGCTTGGGCGGCTTCAGGATGACGGTGTTGCCCATGATAAGCGCGGGTATCAGCGTGGTGAAAGTCTCGTTGAGCGGGTAATTGAACGGTCCCATGCAGAGCACCACACCTAGTGGGGCGCGCCGGATCTGGCCGATGATTCCCTCCTCGATCGTGAACCGGGATGATATGCGGTCCAGGTCTTTCACCGCGGCAAGGGTATCGTTAATGTATTGAATGGTCCGGTCGAATTCTTTATGCGAATCCTGAAGCGATTTGCCGACCTCCCACATCAGGAATCGCACGACCCGGTCCTTGACTTCAATCATCCGGAATACGAAGCGTTCCATATGTTCGATGCGCTCGGCCACGGACAGGGTGGGCCACAATCCCCTTCCGTGATCATAGGCGGCAACTGACGCATCCAGGGCCTGAAACGCCTCCGTTTCCGTCAACAGCGGATATTCGCCGACGAAAAAAGGTTCCGGGCCGGCGTCGCCCGCCACCCAAACCGGGGATCGCACCTCCTGTCGGGGGCCGTCCCAGACCCGAATCTCACCGTTGACGAGGTAGCCGGACTGAATGCAGGGGATATCTCTTAAATGGGCTTCCGGTATATCAGTGGCCCGTGGAAATACGTGTTGAATAGTGTTCATTAACGTCATGGCAGGGTCCCTCCGAAACAATTACACAAAGAAGAATTACTCCTTAAAATAAAAAAACCGGCAAAAGATAGGCATGTCAGATTTCCAGCCGGACGCCGACTTCAATCGTTTGGTCCGCTGGAAGATTAAAAAACGAGGTGGCATCGGCTGCGTTGCGGGACATAAAAATAAAAAGGTTCGTACGCCAGCGCATCATGGCGGATGGTCCAGCGATGACCAGGTTTTCACGGCCGATGTAAAAGCTCGTTGTTTCCGGATCCAAATCCAAACCCTGGTCGCGCGCCAATGAATACAAGGTGTCCAGGCTGGGATCTTCCATAAACCCATAGCGGGCCACAATGCGATGAAATCCGCCGCCTAATTTTTCGGTTTGGATCTTTTCCAGATTTGGAACACGAGGGATGTCTTCCACCTGGAAATTCAGCAATATTGTCCGGCTGTGAATGACTTGGTTGTGCTTGACGTTCTTTGCCAGGGCCACGGGCACGACATTTTTATTTCCCGTTAAATAAACCGCGCCCCCTTCGATTTTGTTTGGCGGGTGGCTGGCCAGATCGACGATAAATTGATGCACCGGCGGCATGATCTTGTGCAGTTTGGCCGCCAGGATCCCACGTCCCTTGGCCCAGGTAAGCATCAATGTAAAAAAGGCAGCCCCGATAACCAGCGGGAACCAGGCACCATGAAAGATTTTGCTGACGTTGGCCGCAAAAAATGGCACGTCCACCAGCAAAAAGAGACCTGCCAGTGGCGCGGCCCACATCAACGGCCAATGCCACTGTCTGCGCGTTACAACAAAAAACAGCACTGTGTTTATGACCATCGTGGAGGTTACGGCTAGCCCGTATGCAGCCGCAAGTTTGCTGGAGGATTGAAAGCCGGCCACAAGGGAGATCGTGCAGACCATGAGCATCCAATTGACCGGAGCCACATAGATCTGGCCGATTTGCGTTGCGGCGGTATGCCGGATGTTCAAACGCGGAAGGTATCCCAGTTGGATCGCTTGTCGGGTCATGGAAAAAGCGCCGCTGATGACGGCCTGGGAGGCGATGATGGTGGCCAGGGTGGCCAACAACACTGTCGGAATCATGGCCCAGGCGGGCACCATGGCGTAAAAAGGATGACCCGCCGCTTCCGGATTGACCATGAGAAGGGCTCCCTGCCCGAAATAATTCAACACCAGGGCGGGAAAAACGATGGTAAACCAGGTCAGACGGATGGGTCGGGTGCCGAAATGCCCCATGTCTGCGTATAACGCTTCGGTCCCGGTGACCACCAGGAAAACGGCGCCCAACACAATAAACCCGTGCAGTTTGTTTAAGATCAGAAAGCGGATCGCATGCCACGGAAAAACCGCCGACAGCACCTGCGGCGTATGGGCCACTTGCACGGCCCCGGTCACAGCCAGAAAACCGAGCCACACCACAATTACCGGTCCGAAAAGACCGCCCAACCGCGCCGTGCCGTGGCGCTGGATCAGAAACAGGCCAATGAGAATGGCAATGGTGATTGGAATGACATAGGGGTTGAACACCGGAGTGATAACACCGATCCCTTCCACGGCGCTCAAAACGGAAATCGCCGGCGTGATCATGCCGTCGCCATACAGCAGGCAGGCCGCAAAAAGACCCAGGGCGATGACGCCTAACCGTCGCCGGTTTTCGGAAGGTCTATTTTTACCGCGAATCAAGGCGATAAGGGCAATTTCACCGCCTTCCCCATGGTTGTTGGCGCGAAAAACGAAGGTCAAGTATTTCAGGCCCACGATCATTACCAACGCCCAAAACATCAGGGAAAGGATTCCCAAGACATTGGCATGACTTACATCGATACCGTATTCACCGTGGAAACACTCCCGAATGGCGTATATCGGGCTGGTGCTGATATCCCCGAAAACCACCCCCAGGGCGGCGAGTGAAAGCCTCGCCAGCCGGCTTTTCGGTTTGGGTTGCGCGCCCTGACTGTTGGGCTTTTCCGGGGTCGCTTTTTCAGCCCCTTCATGGGGGATGGTCATTCCAGGTCCTTTTTCTTCCGGTCGAATTCCTCCGAATCGGGTCCCCCTTGGAAGGCAACGACCCGTTCGCCCGATCCCCACAGTTTCCCGATGCCCCAGGCGCACAAGCCGAAACCGACGGCCAATACTGCGACGGCTGCAGCATGATTGCCCAACAGATCCGCCAGGGTGATCTGCCCCAGGTTGGTGGGATCGTATAAAATGGGAATCAGCGTCTCGTGCAACTGGGCGAAAAGAGCCGTGCCGGCCAGTCCGCCCAGCAGGGCGAAGACCGCATCCATGCGTCCCTCGCCGGCGGCCGCCCAGGTAGTGCCGGGGCAGTACCCGGTCAGTCCCCATCCGATGCCGAAGATCACCGCGGCCAGCCCCGTGGCCACGATGCTGGTGGGCAGGGGCAGGGTGCGCCCCACGCCGACCGCCTGGAGCCCGAAGAGGCCGACGGCGGACAAGGCCACTGCCAGAACCATGAACCGGGGGATATCCGCGTCCAGCATCAGGTGCGATCGGGCCATCCGATGGGCGTCGGTGGCGCCGATGCGCTGGATGACGAACCCGAAGGCGATGCCCGAAAAGAGTCCCAGCCAAATTTGTGTCATTGGATCTCCCCCTTATGCGCTATTTTCCCGAAGATCAGGCGGGCGGTGAGCATGGCCACGGCAAAAATGACGACGCCGAAATAAAGGCCGCTGACGGCCAGTTGCGTCGACCCGGAGATGAACAGCCCCAGGGTGCAGCCGCCGGCCAGCCGCGATCCGAAAAGGATCAGGAATCCGCCGAAAAAAGTGGCCGCATAGCGTTTGGCGCGGCTGTCGCCAAAGCGCTTCTTCCAGATGGGCGGCATGTCGCGCACCGGGATTGTTTTGGATGTCCGTCCGGCGATAAAACCGCCGATGGCCATGCCCAGTACAAAGGCGAAAAGCCAAGCGCCGGGGCCGGGAATGGCCTTGTAGTGGGCCTTGACTGCCACGTATTCCGGCGCCACCCATTCGAAAAAGCCTTTGAGGGTGCTGACGAATCCGCTGGACGAGGCCGGCGGTCCGTAGGTAGCGAAAATAAAGACGATAATGCCCGACAGGGCCAACGCGGCCGGGATCCAATGCCAATAGGGGATGGGTTCTCTGTTCGTGTTTTCCATGGGGATTATCCTCCGCAGGAGACGTACCCGCTTTTGGAACCGCGGTCGCCTCCGGATGCTGCGGCTGCGCCGCTTTTCCGGGTCATCGTTCCCCGACGGTTGAGGGCGGCGGACGGGGATGTCGTCCCCGGCAGGGTATCGCCGGTGAGGACGTTTTCCGCGGTTTCAACAGGGTAGTAATAGCGTTTATTGCCCCACTCCATCCAGGAGGGCTCATAGAGCATCACGTCTTCGAAGCCCATGAGCCTAAGGACGAAATAGCCAAATGATCCCCGACGGGCCGAATGGCAGTAGAGGATCACGGCCCTGCCGGGGTCGAGGCCTCTGTAGCGTTCCTGCAATTCCGCGTAGGGTTTAAGCGCCTTGATGTCGGGGGTGGTCCAGTTGAGGGTGTAGTCGCTGTTGGTTGCCGTCGGGACATGCCCCAGCTTTAGCGCCGTGCCGTCCAGCGCGGTATTGGGTTTTTCACCCATGTATTCCGCCCGGGACCGGACATCCAGGATCTGATAATAGGGATCACCGAGCCGCGGCAGCAAGTACTCGGCCTTGACCCATTTGCGCAGGTTGATCTCTTCCGACGGGGCCTGGTACAGGACCGCCTCGGGCGTGCGCGGTTCGGACACCGTTTCTCCGCCCGCATCGATCCAGCCGTCAATACCCCGCTCCAGCACCTTCATGTTCTTGTGGCCCAGCAGGTCGAGAACCCAGAAGATGTAGGAACTGGTGGCGCCCCCGTCCCGTTGCACCGAATCGTAAAGCACCACGGTGTCGTTCCGGGCGATGCCGTGTTCGCCCAGCAGTTGCTGGGCACGCACGATGCCCACGAACAACCCGCCCATGTTGCCGGCGGTGTCGTCGTACTGGAACTGCTGCCAGGGCATGCGGACGGCGCCTGGGATCAGTTTACCCTCAAAATATTTGTCCATTCGGACGTCCACGATTATCAGGGAGGCCTCCCCCTGGTGTGATTTCAACCACTGAGCGGTGGCCAGGAAACCGGCGTTGGGATAATCTTCACCGGCTGCGCCGCCGGTCGCCGAGGCCGCCGACCAGTAAACGCCGAGCAGCAACATCGCGGCAATCACCCCATAACGAATCTGTTTGCCGAAGTTCATCTCTTTTCCGTCCTTTCGTATTTAGTCTGTCGTCTTGAATGCCTGCGCGTCGATCCGCAAGGACACCGTTCATTTAATTGCCCTTTCCCGGCCCCCTGTCGAATTCGACGATCCTGGCAAAGTCCCGGTCCGGACCCTTGTGGACCCGGTGATACAGTGGACTTTCTTTCCCCACCCGGCCCCCCATGTCATAGGTGAAGTCGGAGACGGCCACATGGCGGATCCAGTATCCGGTAAGCACCGGTCCCGCAGCGTCGTAACCGGAGTGAAAATGCACGAACTCGTCCCGGGGCTTCGGCCGCGTGTCGCGCCAGGCCTCGGGCGTTTCCTCAAAGAATACCGGATTGATCCTGTCCTGGGCCGGGATGACCACATCGGCCCGGGGCAGCGTCGCCCGCACCGCCGTCCCTTCGTATAGTTTGGCACCGATGGGCATGTCCGAACTGTAGAACCGGTTTTCGTTGAAGCAGACGAATCGCAGCCGGCTCAGATCTCCGGGGTCCTCCGGTCGGAAATAGTAGCCCACGAAGGGTCCGAACCCGATCATCCGGCCATCGTGTACCTGCTCCAGCCGGGCCATGTACCCATGCGGGATGGTGACAATGCCGCCCGATGACCCATCCGACCCGCTGGTTCCCTGGTCCGGTCTGCAGCCGGACATCACCGTCACATAGGCACAGGTCAGAAGAAACGTAAGGGTTATCGACTTATGGATTCCAATTACCATTGCGATCCGGTCCGCTTCCCTTCGAAATGAATGACCAGCCGATTTTCCCCGGTGTCGAGGTCTCTATTTGCTTCAAAACCCAGCTTTTTTCCCAGCGCGAGCATGTTCCGATTCTCATGCAACACAATACCGTGCACCGATTCAAAACCTTGCTTTTCGGCAACGGACAGGCATTTTTCCAGCAGGTTTCCCCCAATGCCCTTGCCTTGCCAGGCATCACCCACCAGCACGGCGAATTCACCCGTCCTGCCATCCGCATCGCCGATGATTCGGGCAACCCCGAGTATGCAGTCGGTTTCCGATTCCTCATCGATGGCAACCAGGGCAATCTCCCGGTCGTAATCGATCTGGGTGAAGCGGGCCAGCATCTCGGGATTCAGTTCTTTTAACGCGCCGAAGAAACGATAGTAAATCGTCGTGGGCGAAAGCGTCTCGAACAACGCCGTGAAAAGGGGTGAGTCCTCGGGCTTGACGGGCCGGACAAAAATGCGGCGCCCATCGACGCTGACCATATGGGACTCATCCTCCTCCGGGTACGGGCCGATCACCAGATGCAGGGAGGAGGGCACCGCAAACGGTGAAACGAGGATGCGGGCATCCACGGCGACGGGTTTGCCGTCCTTGATCAGAACGGGATTCATGTCCAGTTCGGCGATTTCGGGGAAATCGATCAACAGTTGCGAGAGCCGGATGATCATCTCTTCCAATCGCTGCATGTCTGCAGCGGGGCGGTTGCGGTATCCTTGCAGCAGGGAGTAGGCTTTGGTCTCCTGCATCAGCCGCCGGGCCAGCAAGCGGTTCATGGGGGGGAGCCCCAGGGACCGGTCTTTCAACACTTCCGTGTAAATACCGCCCATGCCGAACAGGATCACCGGACCGAAATTGGGATCGCGCTTGGCGCCCAGCAGAATTTCATAATCCGGGTTTGAGAAATAGGGCTGAATCGTCACACCCTCAATCCGTGCATCGGGCTTGTATTGCCGGGCCGACGACACGATTTGACGATAGGCCTCGCCGACATCCGCATCTCCGCGCAGGTCCAGACGCACGCCGCCGGCATCGGTCTTATGGGTGATGTCCGGTGAGTGCAGTTTCATGACCACCGGGTATCCTATCTCCCGGGCGATCCGCGCGGCTTGGGCCTCTGTCGTGGCGATTTGCGTCCTGATCACGGGCAGGCCATAGGCCGTGAGGATTTCCATGGAATCCGATTCCGACACAAAGCCCTGATTCGGCGCACCGGCGATCAACCGGCGGGCCTTTTCCTGATCAAACGCCATGTTCCCGGCTATTTTCGGTGGAACTTCCAACAGCATTTCGAGGTTCCTGGCATATTCGACCATATATAAAAACGCCCGGACCGCACGTTCCGGCGTGTCATAGGTCGGGATTCCCGCTGCATTCAACACGTCCACGGCCGTGGCGATGCGTTTGCCGCCCATCCAGCAGGCAAATACCGGATACTGGCGTTTTTGCATCGCTGCGGCCAGCGTCTCGGCTACGGAAAAGGGGTTGGTAAGGGCCTGGGGCGCAAGGATGACCAGCACGCCGTCCAGGTTTTTCGAGTTGAAGCAGATCGCCAGGGCGCGGTCGAACCGCTCCGCGGAGGCGTCACCGAGGATGTCGATGGGGTTGCCCCGGCTCCAGAACTCCGGCAGGAAGGCATCGAAGGCCTGCAACGTTTCGGGGTCAAGGGGCGCGGGCTCCTGACCATGGCGGGCGAGCGTGTCCGTAGCCATCACACCCGGTCCGCCGCCATTGGTGAGAATCGCCAGTCGGGGGCCGCGCGGCCGCGGTTGCTTGGCCATCAGTTCCGCGCAGTCGAAGAGTTCTTCGATCGTGTCCACGCGCACGATGCCGGCGCGCTTGAAGGCGGCGTCATAGACCGCATCTTCTCCGGCCATGGCGCCGGTGTGGGAGGCAGCGGCCCTTGCGCCGGCGGGGCTTCTGCCGGATTTGAGCACGATAATGGGTTTGATCCGGGACACGGACCGCGCGGCACTCATAAATTTGCGGAAATTCGTCAGGCTTTCGATGTACAGCAAAATGCTTTTGGCCGAGGAATCATTGCCGAGAAAGTCGATCATGTCTCCAAAATCGACGTCCAGCATGGAACCGATACTGACAAAATGGCTGAAGCCGATGCGCTCCTTCAGCGCCAGATCGAGAATCGCCGTGCAGATGGCGCCGCTCTGGGATACAAAGGCCAGATTTCCGGCCACGGGCATCTCGGAGGCAAAACTGGCGTTGAGGGTCACCCCGGGCCGAATAATGCCCATGCAGTTCGGCCCGACGATACGAAGCCCGCCGTCATTGGCGATGTGCCGTATCTTCTCCTCTATCTCCCGGCCCTGTGCACCGACCTCCTTGCCCCCAGCCGAAATGATAACGGCGCCGCCGATCTTTTTTTCGACGCATTCAGCGACGATATCGGCAACGCTATGAATCGGCGTGGCGATAACCGCCAGGTCCACACCCGTCTCCAGAGCGGAAACCGATTCGAAGCACGCCTGGCCATGTATGGTCTGGTATTTGGGATTGACCGGCAACACCGTTCCGGGAAACCCGCCGTCAACCAAATTTCTGATCAACGCGTTGCCGATGGTTCCCACTTTTTCGCTGGCGCCCACCACGGCAACCCGCTGCGGGTTAAAGATGCGGTTCAGATTGTATTGTGCCATCCGAAGTCTCGCTTTTTAAAGGTAAATGGTGAATCCGGTATCTTTTTCTTTCTTGTGCATACCGCGCCGGTTAAGCGTCGAGGATGATGCTCAGCCGACTCAGGTGGGCCTCGATTTTAGCGCGGTCATGGGCCGAATCCACGCTACGCGCCGCCAGTTCCGCAACCTGCTGCATCTGCTCGAAAAGCACCCGTCGGCGACGTGGACGGGCTGTCAAACCGGCAAGGATTTGAAGCGCTTCGAGTATCCGCAAGAGAATGGTGACATTGCCATTGGCGCTGCGTCGAATCTGGTCGAAGGCATGGGTCAGCAGACCTTCAAAATTCGGGCCTTTGGCAATGACGCGCAGTTCTCCTTTCACGCTACGGTGCGATGAAGGGATCGGTCGAGGCGCAAGCCGCGCCAGAATCGCCGCCAGATAATCCACACACATCACGGCCGTCGTGGTATCGTTGATGCCGGGAGAAAGGGCTTTCAAAGCAATATCAACCAGTTGCCGGATGCCAAAAGCGGCATCCTGTGACACGGTGCGGTGGCGGTCGATGCCGTATGCCGCCTGCAGGGTGCCGGTGATCTCTTTTCCCGGTGGTTTTTCCAGAGCGAGCGAAGCAAGTGCGGCCCCCTGGACCACAAACCCGCCGATGGCGTGTTCCATCCTCACGATGGTCTTGTTCTCGCAGGCCAAACGCAGCAGCACCGCGTTGTCCAAGCTTTGGATATACCCATTGCGTTTGGCCGGCACGGCCTTCCAGATATGCTCCGGCAAAGGGGGCGGCGTCGGATATGCCTCATCGTCGTCAACCCATCCGTCTCCGAGTTTCTCCGGGAAAAGCCGGTCGACAACCAGCATGGTCTCATCGGCTACCGAGGCAATAATGTTGGCTGCCTGAATAGAAGCGGAGATATGATGAATGAAGAAAATAAGGATGCCGATGCCGCCCATCGCCAGCACGACGCTGAATGACACTGCCAGGCTCGGAACAAATACGCCATCTTCGCCGCCGCGGATGGTTCGCAACACGATCAGGCAATAGGTAAAGATGCCGGCGAAGACGCCAAGTACGACCTGCGTGACACGGTCACTCATGAAATTCCTGAGGATGCGTGAGGTATATTGACTCGAAGCCAGCGCCAACGTCATCAAGACCATCGAAAACGTGACCCCCACCACGGTCATCATCGATCCGGCAATCGTGGACAGAATCCCGCGCGCGCCATCCGCACCGACCCCAAAAAGGCGCGGCCAGCGGCCAAGCCATTGTTCGCTTCCGGTAAAATCCATGCCAATCAAAGCAACGGCGAGGGCGATGCTGGCGGCCACAATCAGCGAAGGCACAAACCAGAAGCTCGACCGCAGGCTACTCCAGAGTTGTTTTAACTTATTCATGGGCCGACTCCCACTGCAAATTTTCACGCTCCGACTCCGGCACGTCCCTGGTGAAAAGCCGGTCGGATGCCATGCCAGAATCATGGGGGACTTCAGGAGTCGGCGAATCCGGGTGACGCCGCTGCCTTCATGATTTGAACGATCGTGTCCTCCACTTCCAGCGCCACCCCCATAAAGATGACCAGGTAACCCCCATGACCGCGTTGACCTGCAAACGTATCCAATTGATCGAGCATGACCCCGCTTCACCTCCTCGATGGCGCTATGGGGGGGAACCCACCGGCGATTATGGGTGTGAACCGCAACAGCAAGCGCATTCCCCGTCGCTTACGGCGGGGTTAGCGAGCGAATCAATAAATTGTCAGTATTCCTTACGGTCGAAGATTCCTCGCAGCTTGCTGCGAGGAATCTTCAATCACGATTGTTGATGCGGCAATACCATTACTGACGGGCCTTTCTGTTGTTTTTCGAGCTTCTCTTTTGCTTTCTGCCTGTTTTTATCATTGCTTTGTTTTTGACTTTTTTGCTTGTTTTTTTTGCCGCCTTTGTCTCCCATGGTTGTGCTCCTTTTTCGAGGTTATTTTTCAAGAACTACCGGCGTTCATTTGCCGATATGAATTCCCTGCAGGGAGCCGATGATCCCGAAGACACTCAACAGCCAGAGGACCACTACACCAACCACGACCAAATTTAGAATCATCTTAATCGTGGCCTGCATGGGTATGTAGCTGTTGATAACCCATAGAATCACCCCGACGACGACCAAAATAATGACCAACTGAATCAACGGCATCGTATTTCTCCTTTGATTGAATGATAATGGCTGATTTGTTCTATCCACAGATGCGTCTCAGGCCAGAAAACGTTCAGTTGAAAGACGCTCAGAAAATAAATCCCAAGTATATGCCATGTCATCAAAATGGTTTGCCTTTGCCATCGGAGGCTATTGGGTCGGCCAAGGCATGATCGGCACCGTGCTGATGCTGTTTTTCGGGCTGCCCTCGATGACCCGATCGCTGTAGGACACGTAGACCAGGACATTGCGCTCAGGGTCGAAGAAGCGCACGACCTGAAGCGTCTTGAAGACGAGGCTGCGGTGTTCGTCGAAGACCTGCTCGCCGTCCTTGAGTTCGCCAAGGAACTGTATCGGCCCGATCTGGCGACAGGCGATGCTGGCGTCGCTCGTGTCCTCGGCCACGCCCAATCCGCCTTTCACACCGCCGGTCTGGGCCCGGGAGATGTGGCAGGCGACACCCTGGACCTTGGGGTCGTCGAAGCCGTCGACCACGATCTTGTCGTTGGGGCCGAGCCATCGAAAATTCGTACTGATCGATCCGGTCGTTCCGCGTTCGGGGCGGCTGAAAAACCACCATCCGAAGAGCACGATGACCAGAAGGATTCCTGCGCCGATAATAATTGCAACCCTTTTCATGATGATTCACTCTCCTGGGGTAATCTCAATTGTTGTGCGGTCAGCCGTAAATCGTGCTTGATCCGCGCCGATCTGATCTTTTTGGTCCCAGGATGGTCAACGCCCGACACCCCAACCGAACGATGGCATTACTCACAGATTTCATTGGGTCTTCTTGAAATCGATATAGCCTTTTTGCACATCCGTACGGACCAGTTGCACCTTCAGCCGGTCACCAATATCAACGCCTTCGAACCCATCGTGCAGTCGGCCTTCGACGGGCGGCTGAAAGATGCGGACCCAGGTTCCTTTTTTGGCTGCACCCGTGCAGATGGCGTCAAACCGCTCTCCGATCCTTGAGGAGAGCAGCATGGCCGCCGCCGATTTGGTAACGCGTCGCTCCACCTTGTTGGCATCATTTTCCTTTTGCGTGCAGTGGCGGGCCAGTTCCGTCAATTCATCCCGGCTGTAAGGCGAGCGCGACCCCGCTAATGCGGCCTTCAGGATGCGCTGGGTGATCAGGTCCGGAAAACGCCGATTGGGAGCCGTCGAATGCGTGTAGTCCTTGACGGCCAGGCCGAAGTGGCCGGGGACCGCTTCGTCTGGCGCTTCGACGACATACTCGCCCGGCCCGAGCAGTTTGATGACAGCCAGCGACAGATCGGAAAAACGCAGCGGATCGGCGGCTTTCCGCGCGGCCAGGAACCCTTCGAGCGACTTGGCGTCCGGCTGCGCCGGAAGCTTATATTTGTGCTGGGACGCAATTTCGACGATCCGGTCCCAGCGTCTGGGAGAGCGGACCATGCGCCGCAGGGAGGGAACTTTCTTTCCGTGTAGAAAACGTGCGGCCGCGCCGTTGGCCGCAATCATGAAATCCTCGATGATCTCCTTGGCCCGGTTGCGCTCTTCTGCCCGCAGATCCTGGATTTCGTCTCCGGCGAAGACGGGACGGGCTTCCAGCGTCTGCAGATCCAGGGCCCCGTGCGCATGCCGCAGGTTTTTTAACTGCTGGGCCGCCCGATCCTGGAGCCGGAGATTCTCGGCAAGCTTCGGCACCGCCGCCACGGCCGCAGGCATGGGCCCCTTGCCATCCAGCCAGGCCGCCACGCTGTTATAGGCCAGCTTGGCCTGGTTGCGCACCCGGGCGCGATAGACAGACGATCCTTGCATCACACCCCCATTGCCGATCACCATGTCGATGACCATGGCCGGGCGGTCTGCATGATAATTGAGCGAGGTAAGATCGGTGGAGAGTTTCTCCGGCAGCATGGGAAAGATCCCGCCGGCGGTGTAAACCGAGGTCGTATTGTGGCGGGCGTGCGCATCGATGGCCGAGTCTTTCCTGACGAGGGTACCCACGTCGGCGACGGCCACCAGCACTCTTACCTGTGCATCCGTCTGGACCTCCGCCACAGTCAATTGGTCCAGATCCAGGGAATCATCGTTGTCAATGGATGACCAGAGCAGGTGGCGCAGGTCCATCGCGGCAGGTTCCGCCCCATGATCGCCGTGCCGGACCGTCTCCAGTTCGCGGAGGGCATCCCCTGAGAAATCGGGCAGAAAGCCATATTCCTGCATCGCCCGGCGGGCGATCTGTTCCAGGACATCTTTTCGTTTTGCATCCGGATGGGTTGCCATGTGTTTACTTCCCAACGACGTTCTTGATCTCGCCGATCTTTTCTTGAACTTTGCCGCCAACATGTTCGGCCTGGCCATCGGCTTCCAGGTCGCGGTTCCCGACTGCTTTTCCGGCGACCTGCTTGATCTTGCCCTTCACTTTGTGCCACTTGCCCTCTGCCTTGTCCTGGATGCTTGATTTCATGGTAGACCTCCTGTTGAATAACGGTTGTATTGATGTTCCCGAGCAAAAGACCGGACCAGCATCTTTTCGAAAACGGAAATCGTCGTGCCAATATCTTCTAACTGCTGGATTTTCAATCTTTGTGCCAGGTACCATACACGTACGGTAACGATACCCATCTTTCTGATATTTAAATGTAATTTGCTAAGCAAACATTCTGGGAGCCACCGTTGATCGCCATCGAAAAAGGGTCATATTCAACCGGTGGTCACATATGACCTATTCGGGAGTCGCCGCGTTGATCCCGGAAAAGAAACAGCCGGTGCCGCCCACCAGGGGGATGGACAGCACCGGCTGGAAAAATGGTTGGTTACAACGGTGGGGGGGCAGGATGGTGGGCACGCGCCCTCCATCCTGCCCGATAGCGCCCGCCCGATTGGCTGGAGGCTACTTGATTTCCTCGAACTGGGTCGCCGTAAGGGTCTTAACTCCCTTGGCCTCCTCTATCGTGCCCACCGCCTTAACCTTTCCCTAAGGAAGATAAAACCGCGTCCATCTGAGATTCAATTTCACGGCACCTGTCCAAAGACAGGGAAAAGAAGATCTCGGGCCTTGCGGTGAACTCGTTCAAAAACGTGGCGAGGTCCGGCTCGATGCCGATTCGTCTGATAAAATCAGCCTTCGTCCCGGACCTCATTCGCTTTTTATGCTTGTCTTCGTCGCTGCTTGCCATAGCTTGCATTTCTTTCCGTGCTGGTGCAGTTCAGGTGTTCCCTATTCGACGATTTCCAGCACCGTGCGCTTTTTGATTTTTGCCGCGACGGCTGCGATAAGGGTCCGCATGGCCTGGGCGGTACGGCCCTGTCTTCCGATAACCTTGCCAATATCTTCCTTGGCAACACAAAGTTCCAGCACCGTGGTATGGTCGCCGTCGATGGCATTGACCCGAACATCCTGGGGGCTGTCCACGATGGATTGTGCAATCCGGGTGACCAGTTCATTCATTTGAGTCGCAACTGTGTTCATTTCCATTCTCCTATTAGGGTTGCTTACGAAGGGTCAACCGCAGGTAAAGACAGCGGCGTACTAACCAGGTTCATTGCGTTGTTCACGACATTACTTCTCCTTGAAGGCCATCCATTTACTGCGGGTCAGAGAACAATCGGTTTTATGTCCATGGAGACGTATCAGGTCATCAATCAGGATGGATAGGATTGCAGCGGCATCAGCGCTTCAAACAACGACACAGAGGAAGACTACACCTGACTTGAATCATTTATCGGCCAACATGAATCTTTCCGGCCGCGTTAGTCAAAACCTGGTTTTGCTTAACCTCTAATGAAACCAAATAATTATAAATTATAATAATGGAGGAGAATACACAACAAGGGCTGTCTGCGAACTTAGCAGGGGTAAAAAACCCGTAGGGTGGCAGGGAACCCATTTTAGGGGCATTAGCCCAGAAATTTCATCTGACTGAACCCGCCCGGAGCCAGGGCTACGGACGATTCCGGCCGGCAGGGGAAGGTATCGGAATCGTCATCGCACGTATATGGCGGTGTGTGCACGGTATGCTGAAATTGTTGAATTGCCGCGATCTTCTCGCAGCCACGCATGCACATGTCCTTGGGCATATGGCGGTTGTCACAGTTTCTGCAAGGCGATGACGTCATCGGGCCCCCTTTTTAAAAAGCATGCAGGTTAGAGAATGTCCGGCTGACAGCCGTTACGCGCGGATCCGTGAAGGCAGGCATGGACGTTGGAACTGGGCAAGCGACGAAGGGAATGGGCGGGTAACAGCTCGCCCAGCAACCCGCCCAGCGAGTTCAAGCTGAACGGCTTGAACATCCAGCTGTCCACGATGCCGGTATGCATGTAATCGACAACATCGCCGGGGACCATCCCGGTCATGACGATCACTTTAGTATCCTTCGATTTTTTTTTGAGCCAACCGGATAGCCTATAACCGTCCATGTCCGGCATTTGCAGGTCGGTAATCATTAAATCGTACCGGGATCGGGACAGGCATCGCATTGCCGCAAGGCCTCCGTTGGCCGCGTCGGTCCTGAATCCGAGCGCTTCCACCATTTGTTGTACGGTCTGCAGCAAGCACTCATCGTCATCCACGACCAAGATGCGCAGGGGCGCGGATCTGCGCGATACTGCGCCATCCGATTCGGAGACTGTTTTTCCTTCTGAAACGATGGTCATGTTCCACTCCCCTATAATTAGGTTGCCCGACGCCGGGTCCATGAAGGCATCGGGTGCCACCAGGGGTGATTCGCCCAGGCATTGGAGTGGCCAATCCAACTGGACGCATCGCTCGCCCCGGCCTTGAGGCGACAGGGCTGTCACCGTTGCGGGCGTGCCAGCAGCCTTACGATGGGTTGGGTGTCTTTCCCGGCATGTTAAATATAATCTAAGGGCGGCAACACGGCAATAAGTGACAAACATGAGGGTAATGCGGGGAAAATCCCCATATCATAATAGAGATTTGAGATAAGACTGCAGATTGATCGGTTTGCTGGTCAGCCCGAGCTTGCTGCGAATATTGCTCCGGTGGAAATCGACGGTGCTGGTGGCCACGCCCATCAGATCGGCGATCTGCTTGGTGGTTTTGCCTTGGCGGATAAAGTTGGCCACCTGAGTTTCCCCCGGTGTTAAATGACTGCTCGCGATGATCAGCTGCCTGCTAAGCGGTGAGGCAATGTCGTCCAGGCTGCTTTTGAGGGTGTCGAGCAGGGTCGCTTGGCGTTGACTCAGTTTCCCGATTGCCAGTTTGTCTAACTGCGGTCGGATCAGTTCGTTAACGTTGCAGGCCACCTTTTCTTCAAGTGCGTGACGCTCATTTTCACGCTCAATGAGCAGTACCTTCAAAGCGATGTTGGCCTCTTTCAATCCAGTCGAACGGGCTTCCAGCTCTTCCGATTTTTTCAGCAACGCCCTTTGGGCCAACTCGCGGGATTCGACTTCGCCTTGCAGCTTCTGATTGGCCCGCAATAGCTCCGCTGTGCGCTGCTTGACTTGGGCTTCCAGATCCTGTCGAGCTTTTTCGAGCGCCTCCTCGATCTTTTTTTGGGCGCTGATGTCAATAAACGTGACGCCGATGCACTGGTCCTCCAGCACAAAAGCCGATACCAGGAAATACCGGCCCAATTCCTGATGAAATTGTTCCACCTGAAAGGGCTGGCCGCTGCGCATGGCCCGGCTGAACAGGTCGAACCAAAAGGGTCCCGTCTGCGGCCAGATCTGGCGGATGGTCCTGCCCACCGCCCGGTCGCGCGGGATGCCGGTCAGGTGCTCAAAAGATAGGTTTGCCTCCACCATGCGGGCATCGGTGGGAAGGCCGCGCTTCTCCCGGTCGGTGATCTCCAGCAGCACCGCCCCGCCGACCATTTCATTGAACAACTGCCTAAATTTCATCTCGCTGCTCTGCAAGGCGATTTCAACTTCCTTTGTTGCAGAGATATCCACCAGTGTCATCCGCCACTGAATCACCACGCCGGTCTCATCCCGACTCGCCTGAATCTCCGCCCAGACCCAGGTGTTCGATGCGTTGGCAGTGTTGAGCTGCAATTCCAGGCTCTGCGTTTCACCGGTCCGGCCGGCCTTTTTCAGGGCGTCAAGATAGGCATCCCGCCAACCCGGGGCCACACACTGACTGAAACCGGTATGCAGGGTCTTTTCGCGCACATCACTTAAAAGCATCACCCCGGCCAGGTTGATGCGGGAAACCAATCCCTTTGGATCGAGGGTCAGATACCCGCACGGGGCAAATTCATACAGGTCTTCGAATTGCCGATACAGGTCGTTCAGCTCCAGTTGCGCCCGTTTGAGCTCTTCGTTCTGGATCTCCAGTTCCGCCTGGTGGATTTTGAGTTCATGGATCAGCTCAAGGATATCGGTGGGCGCGTCAAAGGCGGAATCCAATTGCTGGCTGATCAGCGCTTCGGCTTGCCGACGAAGCCGATCGAATTTGTTCGATGGCTCGAATTGATTTTTTTGGGGGGGCATTTTCTGCTTTCTTTCAGCCATCTTTCACAAACCGCAGGAGAATGCGATGGGGAAAATCATTGTCAGTATGGATGATCTGGCCCATTACCCGATATACGTCTGTCTTTTCTGATGGGGATAGCCTTCCCGAGCTGATCTGGAAATCCTCTCCTTTTTCCAACGCCCCTTTGAGATTGGCTATTAAATCGGTCCTCTCCAGAAGGCGGTTGTTGATTTTGAAGATATCCATGCCGTTTATATTTTCAGGACGTACGTTCATCATATCCGCAAAGGCCTTATTGGCCGTGACCATCTTGCCCTCCTGGTCAAGTACGACCAGCGGATCGGAATTTATGTCGAAGACTTTGCGTATCAACAGCCAGGCCTGCTCCATCTCCAGGTTGGCGGATCTCAGTACCTGTTGGGCCTGTTTCTGCTCATTAATGGAGGCAAAGGTGAGCACTGCGCCGTCGATGCGATTATCCATGGTGCGATAGGGGATAATGCGCATCTTATACCATGCGCCTTCGGTGGTCTGCACCTCGGCCTCCTTGGGGGTAAGCTTTTTTAGAACATCGCCCAGGTCGCCAATTATCCCCTTGTAAGACAGATTGGTAGCCACGTGCTGCAGCGGACGCCCCATGTCGGTCTGGATCAGATTGATGATGGCGGTCGCCCCCGGCGTGAATCGTCTGACCCTCATGTGGTTGTCCACGAAAATGGTGGCGATCTCCGTGCTGTTGAGCAAATTGCGCATGTCATCGTGGACCGCCGACAACTCTTCCACCTTGCTTTGCAGCTCGGCGTTGACCGTCTGCAGCTCCTCGTTTAAGGATTGCAGTTCTTCCCTGGAAGATTCCAGCTCCTCATTGGTGGACTGGAACTCTTCGTTGGAAGACTGCATCTCTTCGTTGATGGATTGGAGCTCCTCGTTGGACGACTCCAGTTCCTCGACGGTAGTCTGATGGCTTTCGCGGATGCCCTGCAGTTCTCTTTCCAGCTCAGCGATGCGGGTGGATTCCTGGTGCAAGGCACCATCGTCGCCCTGCTGGAAGCCTGAAGTGATTGCGGCCTCGACATCCTCGAACACCACCAGCAAGCACCCGGAAAGCGCCTTGGGGGCATGTTGGGGACAGACATGCAAGTCGATCAATTGAGCGTCGCCGTTTGTTTTAACGCCTATTTTCCTGCGGGTCACCGGTTGGCTGGAAGATCTGGCCGCCCGGATGGCGGAGGAAAGCGCAATGCGCAGCCCCTGCCGGGCCATATCCAGGATGTTTCGCGTGGGGGGCCCGCTGGGGGTTTCCAGGTATTTGCCGGTACGGCCCTGGACATGCAAGATATCACCGTTGGCATCGATGAGAAGGGCTGCGGGGGCAAACTGTTCAAGGATCGCCCGTTGGGCCATCTGGGCGATATCGACTTTAGGGTCTGCCGGTGCGGCCGCCAGGGCAATCCCCACACCCGGGCCCGGTGTGGGTGCTCCGTTGGGGAAAACGACCTGCTGGCGCAGGGACTGCGGCACCGCGCGCCGTTTGAATATTTTCCATTTTTTATCCAGGGTCTTGAACAGGTTGGAAAACCCGCCGATGGTTTCGGAAGATCCCAGCACCAGAATGCCTTCGGGTGCCAGGGTATAATGGAACAACGGCAAAAGCTTTTTTTGGGCTCCGCTGTCCAAGTAGATCAACAGGTTGCGGCAGCAAAGCAGATGCAGTTTAGAAAAGGGCGGGTCTTTGAGCAGGTCCTGAACCGAGAAGACCGCACAGTCTCTGATTTCTTTGCGGATGCGAAACGACTCGCCCTCTTTGGTGAAAAACCGTTTCAGGCGATCGTCGCTGACATCGGCCGCGATGCTCGCCGGAAAAAGCCCTTGTCTGGCTTTGTCGATGGCATGATCATCGATGTCCGTGCCGAACAATTGCAGGTTGATATGGTTGGGGTTGGTGTCCAGCAGCTCGCGGATCACCATAGCCAGCGAATAGACCTCTTCACCCGTGGAGCAGCCTGGAATCCAGGCCCGGAACGTGGCGTCTTCTTTCAGTCGGTCAAGCAGTTCCGGAAGGATGTTGGTTTTAAGGGCATGGAAAGACGCGGCGTCGCGAAAAAAGTTGGTCACCCCGATCAACAGCTCGCGGAACAGTGCTTGTACTTCGGCGGGATTTTCGCGCAAATAGCGCACATATTGCTCATAGTGCGCAATCTGGTTCAGTTCCATGCGGCGATCGATGCGACGAAGCAGCGTATTTTTCTTATACAGGGAAAAATCATGCCCGATCTGGGTTTGCAAAATGGCAAAGATCTTGTTCAGCCAGTCCCGTTGGTCGCTGGCGGCAGCGGGCTGTTTTTTAAGCGCCATATCAGGGTGTGAAAAATATTGGCTGAGCCGTTGCGGCATCTCTTCCGGGGCCACGATGATATCCGCCACACCGCTGTTGGCTGCGCTGCGGGGCATGCCGTCGTAGCCGGCCGAGTCTTCGGATTGAACCAGGACCAGCCCGCCCCTGGCCTTGATTGCTTTCGCGCCGAGCGTTCCATCCGTGCCGGTGCCCGATAAAATGACGGCCGCCGCATTGGTGCCCTGGTCGTGGGCCAGCGATCTCAGGAATGCATCGATGGGCAGCGTCGCGCGTATATCAAGAACATCCAATAGCTGGAGCTTGCCCTTGAATACGCTGATCTCCTTGTCCGGTGCAATGACGTAGATATGATCGGGTTCAAGGGTCTGCCCGTCTTTGGCCACGGAAACCGCTACCGGGGTTACTTTCTGCAGGAGCTCGGGCATCAGGCTCGGCTGTTTGGGAGCCATGTGGACCACCACGATAAACGCCATGCCGCTGTTCACCGCCACCTCGTTAAAAAAGGATCTCAGCGCTTCGAGCCCTCCAGCGGACGCGCCTAGACCGATAACCGGAAAGCGCTTGTCCTGAGCAGTCCCTGAGCCTGACGCCTTTGCCCGGCTGGCGTTGGGTGTTGTTTTTTCTTTGACCTGTTTTGTGTTCGGCTTGTTTTTTTTCCCTGGCATGCCGCGTCCCCATGGATGGTGTATGAAGTAGCGGCCTATGGCCGTTGTTCAAGAAAACATCCTTGCCTCTGAAACGATGATGAAAGGCGCGCTACCATTGTCTGTTAAGCTTGAAGCCGCCTTTTCCATCATAACAACAGGCGTTATCCAATTTCAAGAAATCATTCTCGTATTCAGCGAGCTTGGTTTCCCTACCTTCACCAAGCGGATACGAGCTAATCTTCCAGGGCATGTTCAATGCTGCTGGAATAGAACGTTTCAATGTATTGCTTGGCCATCCGGCGCGCGGAAAAACCGGCTGCTGCGCTTTAAAGGGTTGCTTTTATCAGCCAGACCCATTCGAGGGAAATGCCGTTATCCGATCTGTCTCCTAGTCGCTGCCGACGCATGACGCATCGGTCCGCAGGTGTTTCAGGGAAAACCCGCTGATGGCGTTGACCACCGGTTCGAGCATATCGTAAGGGTCCTGACCGTCAGCCAGACCGCCCAGGTAATAGACCCAACCGCCTGTTTTGGCCGCAATCCGTTCGATGCCGTTTCTGCCGAGTTCGTCCCAGTCGTAGGCAACAATATAGTGCTCGATGTCGAGGCCCTTGAGAATGGCCGCCGCTTGGGGGGTGAGGTATGAACCCAATGTGGAAATCACTACCGTTTTGTCCTGGCCGTGGAGCAGGTTGTGGAAGGCATAATAATCAAAGAGGCCCTCCACCAGGATGATCGTCCGGTACTGCCGGATATAGTGCCTTGCCTTGTCCATGCCATAAAGCCAGCTCCTGGCGCAAAGGGGAACCTCTCTGGTCTGGTGCTTGAGCCAGCGGACACCCCTATCCTCCGTCCGCCTGCCGACCAATCCGATCGCGCGGGCATCGGCATCATAAATGGGAAACACCATCCGACCGGCGAAAAAATCAGCGTAATTTCTTGAAAACAAGTTTTTGCGGTTGAAATCGATCTGCCGGCAATAGTACCCGTATCCCTTGACGGTCGCATCGTTCAAAAATCTCAATAGTCCGCCACTTGAGAATGAATCGAAGGCGTCAGCCTCCTTTTCAAAGTGTGGCAGGAAACCGTCTATCAGGGCCCTGCCGTTGTATTGCTCATCGCTGTATGGCGGCGCATAGCCGATATTGAACTTGCGGATGGTCTCTTTGCCGACGCCACGGCGGGCAAGATACTCCCAAACGGGCTTGAACCGGTCTTCATTAGCGATAAACAGGTCATGGTAAAAGTTGGCGGCATCTTCCAGGGCGGCAACCACGTTTTCATCCAGTTTATTCGATTCTGCAAACCCAACCGGTTCATCTGGCTCCGGTGTTTCGTCCGGCTCAAAGATACCGGGGCTGCTGCCATCATCGAACTTGAAATCCGTGACACCCAAATGCTCGGCCCACACCTGCTGTGCCCTTATGGACCGATATCTCTTGCGCAGCATGATCAAATCACAAATATCCCAATCTCCCTTACAGGCACCGAAACAATGGAACCGGACCTCATTCTCTTTATTGATATACGCCATGAAATTCTCTCGGGTGTCAGCGTGGAATGGGCATGGGGCATTGTACCGATTTTTTTTGACACACCTGAAGCGAATATCAAGCAGCGGCTCAACATAGGAGATGATGGCATCGATGGTCGCTGCCGATTTTATGTTCTGGTTGGTTTTCATCTCATATCCAGATTTCGCATAGCGTTGTTTATCTCTGCTTTACTTGATCCTGCTTTTTCACCGGGGCATACCCAGCGATTCCGATCATGAATCGTACCAAGCTATAACTTAGCCAACTCGCCAGACGCAGTTTGATTGATTGCGTTCTCCAGCTGTTCTCACTTATCCGCCGTGCTCCCATCTTGATGGCCTGCTCCAGGCTCTGTTTTAATTTTTTCGCAAAGCTTTCATCGTCAACGACAACATTTGCCTCAAGCGAAAGCAGCAGGCTGAAAGGGTCAAGATTTGAAGATCCCACCGTGGACCAATGTCCATCGATCACGGCAACTTTGGCGTGCATCATGCTTTTGTGGTATTCATGGATCTCAATCCCAGCATCGAGAAAACTGCCGTACAGGGCATGCGAGGCAGAATGCAGCAATGGGTGATCCATCCTTCCCTGCAACAGCAGAACCACCCGGACACCGCGCCCGGCGGCGGCCACAAGTGCATGCCGGAAATTCAATCCGGGTAAAAAGTAGGCGTTGGCGAGTATGATCTCGCTTTGTGCCTGTTCGATCGCCAGCAGATAGGCAGCTTCAATATCGCGACGGTGACGGATGTTGTTGCGTACCAGAAACGCCGCCTGCATCAGGCCCGCGGGTTCAGTTGAAAGCGTGTATGTGTCATTGTCCCAGACCCGGCCGGCACGCAAGCGGGTCCAGGTCACGCGCGACCACACCCGGCGGGCAGAATCATGTATTTCTTTCACCAGCGGCCCTTGCACACTTACCGCATAGTCAAAGCGCGTCGATGTTTGACCATGAATGTCCATATAATCGATAATATTGATGCCGCCGACAAATGCGATCATCCGGTCCACGACCACGATTTTGCGGTGCAAGCGACGCAGCCTCCGGCGCCGCAACGTCCAGGGCGAAGTCTTGGGCCGGAACTTCAGCACCCTTACGCCGGCCGCCTCAAGGCTATCGAGCATGGTTTTCGGAAAACCGATCGAGCCGAATCCATCGATCAGCACCCGGGTTTTTACGCCACGCAAGGCCGCCCGCCTGAGTGCTTCGGCGATGCGCCGTCCGGTCGTGTCATCTTCGAAGATATAGGCTTCCAGATAGATTTCATGCATCGCCCTGTCCAGGGCCGATTCGAGCGCCGGGAAATACGCCTCGCCGTTTTGCAATAGGGTAATCTGATTATTTGGAATCATGCGTTTTTCCGGCGATGTCCCGGGGCGGCTGTACGGGCAATGAAGATTCCGTTCCAGTTTTGGCTGCCGCCAGCATCTGCCTAAGCTCCTCTCCCTGCACACTTTCCTTCTGCGAAAGCAGACGGGCCAGGTCATCAAGGACAGGTCGCCTCTCCGAGAGGATTTTGCGCACACGCTGATGGGCTTCCTCAACAATCCGTGTGACCTCGTCATCGATCTGGGCGGCTTTGGCTTCACTGTACTTTTTACCCGGAGAAAAGCTCTCCGGGAGAAACATCGCCTGACGCGGGCGTTCGTAGCTCACCAGTCCCAAGCTATCGCTCATGCCATATTCCGTAACCATGGAGCGGGCAATGTCCGTTGCCCGCTGCAAATCGTTCTGGGCCCCGGTTGAAATTTCGTTGAAAACAAGCTCCTCGGCCACCCGGCCGCCAAAAAGGACGGCCAGGCGATCGATCAACTCCGAGCGCGTCATTAAATAACGATCCTCGGTGGGCTGCTGCTGGGTATATCCGAGAGCCGCAATTCCGCGGGGGATAATGGATATTTTATGTACCGGATCGGCATGCTCAACAGATTCGGCCACAATCGCATGTCCGGATTCATGGAAGGCGACAATTTCCTTCTCCTTGGGATTCATCACCCGGTTTTTCTTCTGAAGACCCGCCACCACCCTGTCGATGGCCTCGTCGAAATCCGTCAGCTCCACCGTTTCCTTATCGTTGCGGGCGGCCAACAAAGCGGCTTCGTTGATGATATTGGCCAGATCTGCCCCCACAAAGCCCGGGGTGCGGCCGGCGATCATGCGCAGGTCGACTTCGGAACCCAAGACCACATTTTTGGAATGGATTTTCAAGATGGCTTCGCGTCCATTGATGTCCGGCCGATCCACCAGCACCTGCCGATCGAACCGGCCCGGCCGCAGCAACGCCGGATCCAGGATTTCCGGCCGGTTGGTCGCGGCCATGATGATGACTCCTTTATTCGTTTCGAAACCGTCCATCTCCACCAGCAGCTGGTTAAGTGTTTGCTCGCGTTCGTCATGGCCGCCCATCACATTCATGCCCCGCGCCTTGCCCAGGGCGTCCAACTCATCAATGAAAATGATACAGGGTGCTTGCGCCGCGGCCTGAGAAAAAAGATCGCGAACGCGGGCCGCTCCCACGCCGACAAACATCTCCACAAACTCGGACCCGCTGATGCTGAAAAAAGGCACTTGGGCTTCCCCGGCCACCGCCCGGGCCAGAAGGGTCTTGCCGGTTCCCGGCGGACCAACCAGAAGCACCCCCTTGGGTATTCTTCCGCCCAGTTTCTGGGATTTTTCCGGGGTGCTTAAAAATTCGACCACTTCCTGGAGCTCTTCCTTGGCTTCGTCGATGCCGGCGGCATCATCAAACGTGACCTTGGTTTCGCTCTCGGCGAAAATCTTGGCCTTGCTTTTGCTGAAAGACATCACCCCCATGCCCGGCCCCATCTTTTTCATGGCAAATCGCCAGATCAGGAAAAAAAAGGCCAAGGGGATAACCCAGGAGAGAAGACTGCCCAGAAATTTATTTTCGTATCGTCCTGAATAACTGATGTTGCGTTCATCCAGTTCCTTCACCAGCCCCGGATCGTCCACCCGAATGGTCTTGAACGCCTGATTTGAAGATCCTGCCAGCGTTCCGGTGATGTTCTCCGGTCCAATGATCAATTTACCCGCGGTGCCGTCGGCGATGGCTTGTTTGAACTGACTGTACTGGATCGTCTCCACTTTTTCAGAAAATAAGAAAGGCTGCAGATAGGAAAAAAAGAGCGCGGCCAACAGGAAATACCAGATGTTGAATCGCGTCTTCGGCGGCAGGGCGTTCTTATTTTTCGGATGGTCACTGGAACCGAAGAGGGAACGCAGCTTGTCCGTCAGAATGCCGAAGGGATCTTTGTCTGCATTGGATGCCATTTTCATTTTCCCGTCTTTTATTTAACGACGCCTGCTCAATCTCCGGAGATATATTTTTTCAACTCTGCCATGGCCTTCGAAATCTCCTGGAATGCCTCATGCATGCCTTCGGCCCCGTGGTCGATGTTGGAGGTTCCTTTCTTCTCGATCTTGCCCCGAACTTCTGCTTTGATATTTTTCAAGTGTTGGGCATGTTTTTCAGCCTGCAGGCGATGCTCTTCTTTCAGGTCTTTGAGGGCATCGGCATTAATCCGTTGGACCAGTTTATCGGCCTCAGCCAGCAATTCGTCGATACTCTTGGATGTTCGGTTTTCTGACATGACATTTCCTTTCCTTGGCCTTTCGGCGTTTCAGCGCAATCACCGGCGTCATTTTCCGCCGGCAAGCGATTTGACACCTAATGTTTCGATCAGCCGGTTGATGTCGGTGGTCTTGAGGTTCATGCCGCCCTCGGAAACCGGCAGCAGGATGATGCGCTTGCCCTGGAGCGCCTCGGCGATTTTCAGTTTTACGATCGCCTCGCCGCCTGCACCGGCAAGGGCGTTGTTCATTTCCTGGATGCCCTTGGCCTCGGCAATGCCTTCGGCCTGGATTGCCTTGGCCAAAAGCTGCTGCTGCTCCTGGTAAACATCGGCCTCGATTTTGTCCTTGAGGTACTGGCCGTCGGCATCGGCGACCATCTTGTTGACTTCACCTTTGGCTTCTTCCAGTTTGCGCTTGTATTCCTCGGTGGCCGCATGTTGGGCCGACTTGTTTTTCTCAACCTGCTGATCGGCCACTTTCTTGTCCTCGATAGCCTTGGTATATTCAGGGTTGAAGCGATAGTCGTTGGTCAGCACTTTTTCGATGACGATACCCATGGGTCCCAGAATTTGCTGAAGCGCATCCTTGGCTTTGGTGGACTGGTCCTCGCGGGCCTCGGCCACATAGAACGCCTCGGTCTTGAGTTCGCCGAAAATATCGCGCGGTTTGCTCCGGGCGACGGTGCGGACGATGGTATCGCGCAGGGTGACGTCGTCGCGGGCCACGTACTGGAGAATATAGGGCGCCTTGCTCGCATCGATGCGATAGGCGATGATCACGTCCAGGCTGATGTCGTTGCCGTCGATGGTCTTGAACACCAGATCGTCCTGACTTCTGCGGTCGCCCCTGATTTTCGAAAATGTCATCTCCAGGTTCTGCAGCTTGGTGTCGAAAACATGCCAGTCATTGATAAACGGCAGAAAAAAATAGGTGGCGCCGGGCGCGTAAACCTGCTCCTCAACACCCTTTGGACTGATCAGTCCCAATTTGCGGGTCCTGACACCGACCTGTGTTTCTCCGGTGGTATGCGGCATACAGCCCGCCATAACAGCCAGCGCCGATATCGCTGCAACCAGGCATACGAATGCGTCTCATTGGGCACCTCCTTTGCGAACGTCGAACAACTGAAGGGTGTTGCCGAGGTTCAAGGGGTTGACCCCGCTGGAACCGTCGCTGGGCAGGATGATCAGGTCGAGCCCCTTGTAGACATCCGCCATTTTCAATCCCACCATGCGCTCGGAGCCGATGCCTTTCAGGGATTCATTTTTCAGGCGCACCCGCTCCGCCTCGGCCAGCTGAACCAGCAGGTCGGCCTCGGCTTTTATCTTGCGGACATACAGATCTTTTTCGGCGATTTTGCGGGTGACGTAGGCCTTGCCCTTTTCCATCTCAACGGCGGCGATAACCATGCCTTCCTGAACGATCTTCTTCAGCTCCGCCTCCTCCTTGGCCGCCCGGGCAGCCGACTGGTTGGTGAAGACCATCTGATCCTGGAGCTTTTTCTCCTCGATGTTTTTCTGGATCTCCGGGCTGTATTTGAAATAACGCACCAGTACCTGGTCGACTTCGATGCCTTTCAGATTCAATTCGGTGTTCAGCTGCGCCTTGGCCTCTTCGGCCTTCTTCACTCTCATGGGACTGTTGTAAAATTCTTCGGTGGTCAGCTTCCCCAAGGTCTCCTTCAAGGCCGGCTCGGCCTTGGGGATGATGCCGTTGTCTTCAAAGAGGGTGCCGGGACCGATGGTGGTAAAAACCAGGTAGGGGTCCTTGATGTGGTAAAGCATGGAGACGTCCACGTCCACGAAAAAGCCGTCCGAGGTCTGGATGTGCGCGGCCCGGTCTTTGCGGGCCGCCGCGGCGGCGGTGTCGGGGAAATTGGTCAGCTCCAGCACCTGAATGCCCTTGGGCAAGCGATACATCTGCTGCAATCCGAAGGGCAGAATGAACGTCAGGCCGGCATGATAAACCTCTTTTTGAACACCGCGGTTCAGGCCTACCCGGACGACCTTGATCCCATACTGATCGGGCTGCACGTAAACGAAAAAAAGTTGATAGCCGACAGCCAGCAGCACGGCGATGACCACCAGGATCTTTAATCCAAGCGTCAGCCTGAGTGTTTTCAGCTTTTCCGCATAACCGTCAATGTGGGATAAAATTTTTTCCAACAGGTCTTTGGTCATGGTGGCGCACTCCCTTTAAAAGACGATTCTATCGATCATCAGGTCGACAGGTTTTCAGCAGCGTCGATTCTATTGAACCCTCCTCGCCGCAAGCGACGAGGTTCGCGCTCGCTATCGCGGTTCAAAACCATTGTGGCATTCTCCATCGAATCAACTGCCGGCAAATAGATACACACCACGGTTCCCTGATCGACTTGGGATTCAATTGAGACCCATCCGGCATGGTTTTTCACGGTTCCATATACCGCAGCCATGCCAAGCCCGCGTCCTGGGAAATGGGTTGTAAAAAAGGGTTCAAACACCCGGCGGCACGTTTCCTCATTCATCCCCTTTCCATTATCCGCGACGGTCAAACTGACGTAGCTGCCGGGAGCCAACCCGGCAAAGGCGGCTGCGCGTTCATGGGTCATCAGTTCCCTGCGGCAGACGATTCGAACAACCCCCTGTTTACCGATGGCCTCTGATGGCGTTGGCCAAGATCGCCAGCAAGGCCATTTGCATCTGATCCCTGTCGGCGGTTATCGGCGGTAGATCGGAAGGCAGATCGGTTTCGATGGTGATGGACGGATTCATAAATGACTTGACCAACGGCAGGCTATCTTCCACCAACTCGTCCAGGAATATGCTTTCCGTGTTATATTTTCCGCCCCTGGCGTAGGCCAACAGCTGCCGGGTCAACCGGGCCATCTGGTCGGCCGCCATTTTCATGGGCTGGACATGCTCATTGATGGCCTCATCTAAGCCATCCGCCTCGAGCAGGTCCAAACCGCCTGTAATGACGGTCAGGGCATTATTGAATTGATGGGCAATCCCACCCGCCAGAGAGGCGACGGCGGCCATTTTCTGCGCCTGCTTGAGCTGGGATTCCAATTTTAGACGATCTTCTTCGGCTTTTTTGCGCTGTGAATTGTCGCGGATGTTGCACTGGATCGTTCGTTGCCGGCCGACCTGATAGGCATTGCTGATGAATTCGACTTCGATGCGTTGCCCATCTTTTGTCTCCAACGGCAAATGCTCGTAACGGATGTAGCCTTGATTCATCAGTTCCTGAAAAGCCGATTGGCTTGCCCGGATATCTTTGAAAGGGCCGAAATTCCAAAGCGCCATGCCCATAAAATCCTCGCGCTCATAACCCAGCAGGTCCACCAGAAAAGGATTGACGTCGGTGATGTGTCCGTTTTCGGCGTCGATGATCAGAATGCCGTCCTGGGCGGTTTCAAACAGCCGTCGATAGCGTGCCTCGGAAATGCTCAGGGCCTCATCCGCAGGATTCGAAGTCTCTTCGCGCTCTGTTGTTTCAACCCGGTTTGTACTGGATCCCATATTTTCATCCTTCTTCGAAAGGTTGTCTTTATAGAATGTATAATTCGCAAATTTTGCGGTAGCGATAGCCGTAGATGGCAAAGGTAACCGCCAACGGCAGCAACCTGGCCCCGACATGGACAGGATCGCCTGCAGAACCGCTATCCGCTTTTCGTCCAACACTTTCTTGGTTTCTCACCCAAGAACTTTTTTTGAGGTTTACTGCGTTGTCTTTTTGACTGCTTTCCCGACTTCTTCGGCTTTATCCTTTACGGCTTCGGTTGCCTCCTTGGCTTTATCAGTGGTTTTTTCCACGGCCCGGTCGATTTTTTCACCGGCTTTTTCTGCAGGCCCTTTTGATTCACAGGCGGTAAATGCAACTATGGATAGAATTAAGATCATAATTGTCAGTAATTTTTTAAGAATCATGGCTTCTCCAATCCTTTGTCAATTTTGGTATTTGAACCGCAACAGCGAGCGCATTCCCCGTCGCTTGCGGCGGGGTTAGCGAGCCAATCAAAAAAATAGACAGACTTCCCTACGGTCGAAGATTGCTCGCAGCTTGCTGCGAGGTGCTTCAATAATTTTTTCAGGTCTTTCACTTCCCGATATGAATCCCTTGGAGGGAGCCTATTATCCCGAAAACATTCAGTAGCCAGAGGATCACGGCTATGACCACGACGGCATTGAGAATTTTCTTTATGGTGGTCTGCATCGGTATGTAGCTGTTGATAACCCACAGAATCACCCCAACGACAACCAGAATAATGACCAACTGAATCAACGGCATCGTATTTCTCCTTTCATCGCCCGCCTATTTCACGATCAGATCATTCTTGACGGATTTGACCCCCTTGACGCTGCGTGCGATTTCGACCGCTTTATCGACGGCCTTTTGCGAATTCACGAAACCGCTCAGTTGAACGACGCCCTTGTAGGTTTCAACGCCGATCTGGAACGACTTTAGAAAATCATCGGCTGCCAGCATGGATTTGACCTTGGTCGTGATGACCGAGTCGTCCACGTATTCGCCGGTGCTTGACTGTTTGGCGGTCGATGCGCAGGCCACCAAGGTGGCGACAAATATGATCAGAACCAGATAACCAATAACCCCACTTCTTTTTTTCATGGCAATCACTCCTTTATTTTAAATAGTACACCTTGTCTGGCGAATGCCCGACGGGTTACACCCGTCTTCGTCCTTGAAGCACCTGGATCAGCATCACAACGATAGCGATGACCAGCAGGGCATGAATGACACCGCCCAACGTGGTGCCGGTTAGTAATCCAAGCGCCCACAAAACCAGTAGAATCACAAATATGGTCCAAAGCATGGTGACCTCCTTTTTTAACGCCA
Source organism: uncultured delta proteobacterium (assembly GCA_963704985.1). GTDB lineage: Bacteria > Desulfobacterota > Desulfobacteria > Desulfobacterales > Desulfosarcinaceae > Desulfosarcina. The sequence goes on from CAVPIL010000002.1 coordinate 623,887, forward strand.
TCAGATGCTTCTGACAGGCGTCCGTGTTTACTTCCCGACGACCGCTTTAATCTCGGCAATCTTTTCTTGTACTTTGCCGTCAACATGTTCGGCCTGGCCGTCGGCTTCCAGGTCGCGGTTCCCGACTGCTTTTCCGGCGACCTGCTTGATCTTGCCCTTCACTTTGTGCCACTTGCCCTCTGCCTTGTCCTGGATGCTTGATTTCATGGTAGACCTCCTGTTGAATAACGGTTGTATTGATGTTCCCGTGCAAAAGACCGGACCAGCATCTTTTCGAAAACGGAAACCGTCGTGCCCTTATCTTCTAACTGCTGGATCTTCAATCTTTGTGCCAGGTACCATACACGTACGGCAACGATACCCATCTTTCTGATATTTAAATGTAATTTGCTAAGCAAACATTCTGGGAGCCACCGTTGATCGCCATCGAAAAAGGGTCATATTCAACCGGTGGTCACATATGACCTGTTCGGGAGTCACCGCGTTGATCCCGGAAAAGAAACAGCCGGTGCCGCCCACCAGGGGGATGGACAGCACCGGCTGGAAAAATGGTTGGTTACAACGGTGGGGGGGCAGGATGGTGGGCACGCGCCCTCCATCCTGCCCGATAGCGCCCGCCCGATTGGCTGGAGGCTACTTGATTTCCTCGAACTGGGTCGCCGTAAGGGTCTTAACTCCCTTGGCCTCCTCTATCGTGCCCACCGCCTTAACCTTTCCCTAAGGAAGATAAAACCGCGTCCATCTGAGATTCAATTTCACGGCACCTGTCCAAAGACAGGGAAAAGAAGATCTCGGGCCTTGCGGTGAACTCGTTCAAAAACGTGGCGAGGTCCGGCTCGATGCCGATTCGTCTGATAAAATCAGCCTTCGTCCCGGACCTCATTCGCTTTTTATGCTTGTCTTCGTCGCTGCTTGCCATAGCTTGCATTTCTTTCCGTGCTGGTGCAGTTCAGGTGTTCCCTATTCGACGATTTCCAGCACCGTGCGCTTTTTGATTTTTGCCGCGACGGCTGCGATAAGGGTCCGCATGGCCTGGGCGGTACGGCCCTGTCTATCGAATCAGCTTTGCTTATTAGAATTTAGATGCTGCGCTGCGAAAAGCTGCCCTGACTTCATCCCAGGCATTTTCCGCGCCTGTTTTAAGATCTTCCCATGCCTCATCTCCGGCGGTCTTCAGCTGGTGCAGCTTTGTCCCGGCCACGTCCTGCTTGTGCTGCAATGCCTCGATGGTTTGGTAGTATTCGATCCGCCCCTCTGCCTGGGCCTTTTCCGCTTTAGCCTTGAGCAGTGCAATCTGAGCGTTCCATTTGTCGAGTTGCGCATCGAGCTTCGCTTCGTAAGTTTTTCGTGTGTCCATCATCGCCGACTCCTTGTGGTTAAACTGGTTTGATTTTCGTCAGGCATTTTTTCTTCCCATGACCAGCAAAACGATACCGCCCACGAGGGCAACACCGCCAACGATCGGCGGCAGCGGAATCGTCCTGGTTTTGTCGGCCGTGACTTTGAGTGGACCGAGATTGACGATATTTTCTCTCGTCGTATAGCTGATGCCTTGGTAGCCAAAGGCCGCGATCCCTATTGCAATAAGCACAATGCCAAAAAGCATGGTTGTTCTCATCAGCGTTACCTTTCAATTTGATTCAGGTCCGGTTCCGGCAGCTGCAACGGTGCTGCAGTCAGCAGGGGCCTTGGGAGCCTGGCCGCTGCGATCGACCGGAATGGCCTTCAGTATTGTGCTGTCTGCCCCCGGCCGATTTTATTGCTCTCGTCGCATGTGCTCGGCTTCGCGGTTGCAAACAAGGCTCGCCACTTGTCGACCACTTTTTTGACCTGGTCGATCTTTTCTCGAGCCTTCCCGTTTAACTGGCCGTATTTTCCTTCGGCTTCCAAATTGCTGTCGAGGATCATTTTTTCGTCAGCCTCTTCAAGCTTGCCCGTCATCTGTTGCATGTGGCCTATGGCGTTGTCTCTTGTTCTCGGTTTCATGGCATTTACCCTGTTTGGTTTTTTTTCGAGTTGTTTTGCTTAACGTGCGAGCGAGGGTAATCCCCGCCGCTCGCTGCGGAATCAAGGCCAAGGGCGTAGCAATTTTAAATCGCGGGTGCAGAAGCGCTGCGTTGAGGATTTCAAAGGAGCGAGAACACAGGTCCGGGCAGAATGATGATGTTTGTGGATTCGCGGCGGACTAAATTCTGCCCAATACGAGCAACACCGCAAAGATGACCACGACAAGTCCAACCCCGCCGCTGGGTGCATACCCCCACGACCGGCTATGCGGCCAAATGGGGATTATTCCCATCAGTACCAGTATCAGAAATACGACTAAGATTGCTCCGAGTGACATTTTCCGTTCTCCCGTTGAAAATGGTTGATAACATGCTTTGTTTCCGAGACCCTCTTCTCTCCAATATGAAAGTTGGCGGAACGCACCTCGGCAGCGGCAGCCGGCGGGGAGCCTGCTGCCGCATGCGACCTATGACCCGGTTTACCCGACGGTCATGTTGTTGACCACCTGCTTTACGCCGTGAACGTCGCTCACGAGTTTGGTGGCCAGGTCCTTTTCAGCAGCATTTTTGGCCTTGCCTCCCAAATTGACCACGCCTTCTTTCGTTTCGACCGAGGTATTGAGGGCGCGGGTCGAACGATGATACAGCAGCGTCGTCTTGACCAGGGCGGTGATGGATGCGTCATCGATCGATTCGCCAATGTCATCCATTTTTTTGCCCATCGTCGTTTCGCCTGATGCCATGCTGGCCGTTGAAACGGTCATCTCGTTTTTAACCGCTTTGACGCCTTCCACATCCTTGGCGAATTCTGTCGACAGATCTTTTTGGGCCTCGCTGTTGGCTTCGCCGCGCAGGGTGACGACCCCCTTTTCCGCCAGCACCTCAGTTCCTGTGGAGCTCACGTTCCGATGAAATAAAAAGGTGGTTTTCACTTTGGCAATCAGCCATGCATTCGAGTACATGGCATGGACTTCACCTTTTAATTTCAGCTTGTTGTCCACACTTTGAACGCCTGGAAGGCTCGCCACCGTCTCCCGGGCCAATGCTTTGTCGGATTCTTCGGCAACTGTCCCGGTCAGGGTAACAATGCCATCCTTGGACCGGACGTTAACGTCATGGTCCTTGAGGTAGGTCTTGAACACATAGGACGCCTTGGCGGATGATTCGATGCGGTCATCCGTGTCGGATGCAAACAGGGGCACACTGATGAAACAATAAGCGGTTACGATTACTGCCAATGACAGACGAACCATTCTGTTTTTCATGGGACTTCCTTCCCTTTTGGATAGAAGATTAATAGTTTCCGGAATTATTTTTCCCGGCGATCATCTCTTTTGAAACAGACAGGGCAAGACTTTTCTCAAGATCTTGATTTTCTATAAAATCAATTGGATCGGGGGCAAGATGTCCCAAATTGAGCCGTGATAGCGATCGCATTTCCTCCCATGGCGTGTAGGAGGATGAAATGTCGCACAAGGCATTTAAGACAGCAACGATGGTAGCAGGATTATACGGTAGCGCCCTATTTCCCTTCGGCTTCCAGATTAATTTTTTTCATCCGGATGAGATGTTCTATCATCTGTTGCTCGAATTTGCCCCTGGCTTCAGAGATAGTATTCTGGAAATTTAAGGAGATGGCGGTATCCGGCGCTTTCTTGACAAGTTCGGCTTTCAGGTAAAGTTCTTTTTCGTATATCCTTTACCTGAAATCTTCTGTCGCCTTGATACGGGAACCCTGATGCTCCTATTTCACTGCTTCGTGTGGTTACAATCTTTGTGCCATGAATCAAAAATCAGTGCGCGATCACCCATCCTATTGATTTGTTTTGTATAATTAATTACTTGGCGTTCTCTGGGAATCATTAAATGAAAATTGCGATCGGTCTTATTTGACCAATGGTCGCATATAACCCTTTCTTGATGGCCGGAATTAGGTGTTGGAGGATCCGGGAGGTTTGAAATTAGGATGGAAATTTATTGATCGTCAGGCCGCATACCAAAGGATTAAGAAATAATGGCATGTGGTGCCGGCGATCACGAATAGATGCCAGATCAGGTGGCCATAGGGTACCCGCGAATCGGTTGCGAAAAAGGCGACACCGCCAGTGTAGGACAAGCCTCCCGCAATCAATAAGAACAGGCCCGTTGAGGGCATGCTGGCAAATAAAGGCTTCACCGCAATCACGAGCAACCACCCCATCAGTAAGTAAAGGCAGGTGGAAAGAATGGGATGGGCGGTTTTATAGAAAGCCTTCAGCACTACCCCGGCTGTGGCAAGACCCCAAATAACCCCGAAGAGCGTCCAGCCCAATGCACCGCGCAGTATGCCAAGGGTTAACGGCGTGTACGTGCCGGCGATAAGGATAAAGATCGCGCAATGCTCGATGATCCGAAAACAGCGTTTGGCTTTGCCTATTGGCCATGCATGGTAAAGCGCTGAGGCAAGATAAAGAAGAATCATGGACGCGGAGAAAACACTCGTACCGACAATGAATCCGGCATCCCCGTGCCTTACTGCATGCATGACCAGAAATGGCGTTCCGACCAGCGCGCCTACAAGCCCGGTGCCGTGGCTGATGCTGTTGGCGATTTCTTCGCCCTGCGACTGAACACGCTTCGGGTTTGAAAGGACTGCCTGCACGTCAGTTCCATGGCCCCCAGTGACCATATACGCCAATCAGGGTGATCGCTTCCTGTGCCGTATAGGTGCGAACATTGATAATGTTGTTTTTCTTATAGTATTCGTCCTTCGAAAACAAACTTTTATGCCCCTCACCCAATTCGTAGACAAAGTCTATCTCTTCAATCCATGCATGGTTTACCGCCGCATCTTGCCGCAAGGTGGCCACATTCCCATGCACCAGACGATAGTCATCCGGCCCGTCGGTGATGTGCGGTAGTTGAATGAACTCCGCTGATGCCCTGAAACAGGCCAATTGCGGTTTGGATTTTTCATCTGGGTGGATCGTTCCTGAACCTGACATGCTTAGTCCTAACCTTTTGTAAAAACTCAATTTGTTTTGAAATTTAATAAATACACCGGCAGGATCTTGCGTAATTAATATTATAATCATCCTATCTGCATTAAGCTATTTTTTTTAACGCGTCACCATCAGTCCTTGTTTGACCTTCAATAGTCGCTGGAATCTCATCGCCTCGGTTTTTATACAGCGCTGGCCCCGCCATCCACCAGCAGCGTCTGGCCGGTAATGAATCCGGCCCCGTCGGAGCACAGGAACAGCACCGGGTGAACCACATCGGCGGTCTCGGCGATTCTGCCCATGGGAATGCCCTTGACGATCTCCTTGAGCAGTTCGGCGTTGGACCAGAAGGGCTGGGAGAAACCGGTGCGCACCATGCACGGCGCCACCGCATTGACCTGAATGTTGAATGGCGCCAGCTCCTGGGCCAGGGTCTTGGTCATCATCTCGATGGCCGCTTTGGCGATCCCGTAAATGCCCATGAACGGGGCAGCCCGACGTGCAGCAATCGAAGTGATGCTGACGATCCTGCCCGCCCTCTGCTCCCGCATGAGCCGGGCCGCCGTGCGCGAACAGAGCCAGGTGCCGGTAAGGTTGGATTCGACAATCTTATGGAACAGTGCCGGCTCGGCGTCAACCACCCCGGTGATCAGATTCATGCCCACGTTGTTCACCAGCGCATCGACGCGGCCGAACCGGGCCACTGCCTGATCGAAGAGCCGGTCCACATCGGGCTCCTTGGCGATGTGCGCCGATACGGCCAGCACATCCCCACCGCCGTTCAGTTCGGCAACCGCCGCATCCAGTCCACCCTGCTTTCTGCCGCAAATCACCACCTTGGCCTGTTGCCCAAGCAGCGCCTTCGCCAGATCCAGGCCGACGCCCCGGCTGGCGCCGGTTACCACCACCACTTTTCCTTGCATCCCGTAGGAGATGTTTGTCATTGGGGCCTCCACGATTAAAATAGCCTTTCTGCAGGACGATTTCACGGCTCAATACAATCAGGCCGGCCTCGTCCCGACAATATGTCCGCCGAGCGTATCCGGTTAGCAGGAGATTGGCAAGCGGATTGGCCGAAAGGATTAGTGCTGCTTTTGTTTGATCGATAGCCCCGGCCGCCTTTCGAACGCCATTTTTTTGATAATCGTGTCGGAACGCCTAAAGATTTCGGCCGAACGACCAATAACAACAAAAAAAGATATTACTGCGTGTCATAATTCTTTCCCGTTCCAAGGAGGGTTACCATGCTCAAGCGGCTGTCGGTTAAAGGCAGAATGTATATCATCAACGTCTCCATCCTGGTGCTGTTCGTTACCATGGTCATGTTTTCCGCACAAACCAGCACCGGGGTCAAGGATCTGGGCATTCAGAAAACCGGCGAGGTGATGCTGGAAGATCAAAAAGCCAGAATCCAATTGGCCAGCCACACTGCCGCAATGATGGCCGAAACGGCAATCAAGGGCAACAACGACAAGGAACAGGTCAAAACCACCATCCGGAATCTGGTCGACAAAATCATCTATGAACCCGATCACTCCGGTTACTTTTTTGTCTATGAGGGAACCGTTGCCGTGGCCTTTCCGGTAAAAAAGGAGAGTGTGGGCAAAGATCTTGGCGGGGTTACGGACAAAAATGGCGTAAAAGTGATCCAGGAATTGCGCGACAAAGCAGAAGCCGGCGGCGGCTTCGTCCAGTACATCTGGCCCAAACCCGGTGCCGGCGACCAGCCCAAACTCTCCTATGCGGAAATGATCCCTGGAACGCAGATGTGGATCGGCACCGGTGTCTACCTGGACAACATCAATGCATACCAGGCCAAGTTGGCCGAAGAGATCGGCGCCGTGGTCTCCAAACGGATCACCACCATGGTCGTTGTGTCGGGCGTCATCTTCGCCGCCATCATCGCCCTGTGCCTGTTCATCGCCTTCGGCATCGTCCGGGCGCTCAAGGAGATGATCGTCAGCTTCCAGGATATCGCCGAGGGCGAGGGGGATCTGACCAAGCGCATCAAGATCGCTTCCAGGGATGAAATCGCCGAACTGGCCGGCTGGTTCAACACCTTCCTGGAAAAACTCCAGACCATGATCAAAAAAATCGCCGACAACGCCATCCATGTGGACCGCTCGTCGACGGAGCTCTCTGAAATCGCCGAGTTGATGTCCAGCGGCGCCGGCGAAACCTCCGGTCGGGCCAACAACGTCTCCACCGCCGCCGAAGAGATGAGTGCCAATCTCAACAGCGTGGCCGCGGCCATGGAAGAGTCTTCAACCAATACCTCCATGGTGGCCACGGCCGCCGAGGAGATGACCGCCACGATCAACGAAATCGCCCGCAATGCGGAAAAAGCCAGGTCCATTTCCGACCAGGCCGTCCAAAAAGCCGGCGAGGCCTCCAGCCAGATGGACGGGCTTGGTCAGGCAGCTATGGGCATCGGCAAGGTGGTGGAGACCATTACCGAAATTTCCGAGCAGGTCAACCTGCTGGCCCTCAACGCCACCATCGAGGCCGCCCGGGCCGGTGAAGCGGGCAAAGGTTTTGCCGTCGTGGCCAACGAGATCAAGGAGCTGGCCAAACAAACCTCGGCGGCCACCCTCGAAATCAAGGAAAAAATTGGGAACATTCAAGGCAGCACCGACGGCACGGTCAAAGGGATCAATGAGATCACCGAGGTCATCAACAACATCAACGCAATTGTGGGAACCATCGCCACGGCCGTGGAAGAGCAGTCCGCCGCCACCCAGGAGATCGCCAACAACATCGCCCAGGCATCCCAGGGTATCCAGGAAGTCAACGAAAATGTCAGCCAGAGCTCAACCGTGGCTGCGGAGATCACCAAGGACATCACCGTGGTCAATCAGAGTTCCGGCGAGATCGCCAACAGCAGTGACCAGGTGCGGGTCAGCGCCAACGATCTTAAACGTATGGCTCTAGAACTGAGCACCATTGTGGGAAGCTTCAAAGTCTGACGGTTCATGTAATCTTTCACCCGGTTTGAAACCATTTTACACCCGGTTTGAAACCGGGTAAACGAGCCTTTAAATCGTCATCTAATCGTAATTATAATGCCTGTCCATTTTGATTTCTGGCCAGGCATTGTTTTGTGCAAGTAATGAGGCAGTCCACGCTTCTGCTGCAATTTCGCATTGTCTTGGAGTCATAATAGTTATTCGCCCCTAACAGCTTAATCACCGGCCCGGCTTTTCGGGGCCGGTGTATTTTCTGGTTGTACAATTTTTATTTTTGATTTCTCTCTATTATTCCAACAGCCATTTCAATTAAACGCAGAGCATCTTCCTCAATAACCCTTTCAAAATCATGCATAGACGTCTGATATACTCCACCAGATGCCTCTTCAAAAATTTTTGAAATGCCATCGTGTTTAGAAACAAATCGTCTTGGAAGACCATGATGCAAAGGGATACAAATATCATTATAAAATTTCTTTGCAAGTTCGGAATCCTTTGAATCAAAAAAACCTTCGGACGTTGGGGGACGTTGTTTACGGACGTTGGGGGACGTTGTTTACTAATTGTACTTATTGATTGGGCTGAAGGACTTGGACAACACCCGAAGGGGTAAATCCCGTTCGTTTTGTACAATTTGTAAACAACGTCCCCGATTCACGCAGACGAACAGGTGTCAAGCAGATACTGCCTATAAAGCTGGGCACTGGGAAAGTAAGGTCTCGAATCGGGCGCGGGGAACCTGGTGCTCCTCAGGGCCAGGGATTCGACAACCAATCCAGCTTCGTTCATGCCCCCCTGAGGAAATTCCTGTCCATACTGGTTGAAAGTCACGCTGCCAAATTTTGAAGTCCAGGCGATAGGCTGGCCGTTTTCGCCATCCAGCCATGATTTGAAGGCGGTTTTGTGAACCCCGCGCTTGTTGACAATGACATATCCGTCACCAAAACCCCAATCAAAGTTCCTCCCGAAGAGCTGACACGCTCACCGACAATGAAAGTGGTGCAGGCATATCCCGAAACATTCATGATTACCATGAAGGCAAGAGTGAAAGCCGCCGTTGCGCTGCATAGTTTGTATCTGATGATTGCCCCTATTCTTTTTTGGTTCAGTTTATGAAATGTTATCTCTCTTGACAAAGATAGGCCATATAGATGGTATTTGATATTTCATCGAGTGAACCGACTGTTAATTGAGTCCAGAGTTCGAAAACTTTTCGTCGTTGTTTTTCGATATATTCTTCGTGTGAAAGGTGCATGATAATTGCTACATAACGCCCACCATCACAGGTGAGCAGGGAATGCAGGCTTCGCAAATGGTAGTTCAACACCAAAATAGGCCAAAACCAAGGCGGCCCACCCCTGCGAATCCAGTGAATGGTGATGTTATAACCACTTGTTATTATATTCAATAGAATGTGTTGACATGCCAATGAAACGTGGTACAATTGGTACAAATAGTACAAAATAAACAATTGGAGCAAAAATCATGCTTAACAAAATAACGACCGCAGATGCCAGAAAAAAATTATCAACTATTTTGAATCGAGTAGCCTTTGGGAATGAATCCTTTGTTTTGACACGCCGTGGAGAGCCCTTGGCGGCAATAGTGTCAATAAAAGAGCTCAAATTATTACAAGAGTTAGAAGAACAGATTGATATTGAAGATGCTTGGAAAGCCAAAAATGAACCTGGTGATCCAATCCCTTGGGAGGAGTTTAAAAAGGAGCTCGAACTTTGAGCTACCAAATTCAAATCAAAAGAGCCGCTGCAAAATCGCTTAAAAAGATCCCAAAAGCAGATAGAGTTCGAATAGTTGAAAAGATTGATAGTTTTGCCGAAAATCTTCTCAACACGGAATTGACAAAAATGAAGGGGAACAATCCCTTTCATAGAGTTAGAGTCGGAGATTATCGCATTGTTTACGAAATACAAGATGATGTCCTTGTTATCCTGATTGTCAAAATCGGTCACCGAAAAGATATTTACCGAAATCTATCATAGATAGCTTCTGATCATTTCAGGGTTATAACGTATTGCTCACCGGAGAGGGCCACTCTTTGGCCCGAATCCGGTGGAGCAAAAGATTAAGTGCTTTTCTAATATCAAATCAACCACTTCAGACCAGCCCACACCAAACCTCTCAATATTTTCTGGAAAAAGATCAATCATGAACACGGTTTGTATCATCATCCGACGGACCCCGAGGCGTTTCGGAATCCCTTGTATCTGTTGGAGGGCGTCGAACCTGTTTTGCACCTGGAAGATGGCAACTGTATGGGTGCTTGCAAGTCGTCGGGGTCCGAATAAAAAAGTAGGTGCGGGAACGGCGACATATGAAAAAAGGCTTTCGAAGCGTAAAACAACCGATTCGGACTTTGGAACCAGCCATTAGGATAGATGATTCCAAAAGCACTGCCTGCGGAATTCGAGTAGAAATCGCTGCGATAATCCATATACGCGGTTTCAAACCGGGTGAAAGATTACAGTTCGACCGAACAGGCACCCATATGCCTCAAACGGCGCACCTTTCGGTGCGCCGTTTTTATTTTAAGCTGCCGGCAGTAGGTATAGCTCGCCTTTATCCCCCAGGGCGATCCCACCCGCCGTCGCGGCGCAAGGCTGCGATGATAGCCGCGGCCCGCTCCTTGAGAGCCAGCTTATCCACCTTGGCCGTGCGGGTAAGGGGAAAGGCCTGGTCGGCCGGCCAGATGGCCACGTATTGCGGGCGCTTGTAGGCGGCAATCTGCTTGCAATGGGTCATGACCTGTTCGGCAGTGATGGTTGCGCCGACCAACGGCTGGACAAAGGCGATAATGCCCTCATCAAAGATGTCATGCGGCATCCCCACCACTTCGGCCCAGGCCACGCCTTCCATCCGTGCGATATGATCCTCGACTTCATCGGGGAAGACGTTGTAGCCCTTCTGTTTGATCATGAATTTTCTGCGGCCGCTTAAATACAAGGCCCGATACGTGCCTTTATCTTCGAACCGGCCCAGGTCGCCGGTGTACAGGATGCCTTCCCGTGATACGGCGTGGGCGGTTTCCTCGGGCATGTTGAAATAGCCGGCGAAGACGATGGGGGGATGGTAACAGATCTCGCCGATTTCTCCGGGCGGCAGCTCAGCCCCGGCGCTGCCGTCCGGCTGCATGGGCTCCCGGATGGTCACTGGGGCCAGGTCGGGGAAAGCCCGGCCCACCTGGCCCACCATCTCCTCGGGCGTGATGGCCGGGGGCGTAAAGGTCGCAAAACCGGCATTTTCGGTCATGCCGATGCCGGTAAAAATCTGAGGCGCCATCGCTTGCAGCCGCCGGATAAAAGAGAGGTCCGCCGCAGACCCCGCATAAACGGCCTGCCGGATGCTGGACAAGTCGTAGGTGTCGTAGCCGGGCAGGCTCCAGAGCATGCGGTACTGGGTGGGGATCATGCCCAAGGCGGTCACCCGGTGGGCCTGGATGGCTTCCAGGGAAGCGTTGGCGTTGAAGATGCGCAGCATCACCGCGGTGCCGCCAACGGCCATGCAGGTCATGAAGCACTCGGTAACGCAGCCCACATGGCTGGGCGGCAGGTTCACCAGGATGCGCATGTCCCCGCCGGGTACAACGCCGAGCCCCCGGGCCAGGACTTCGTTTTGAACGATGATGGTGCGGTGGGTCAGCAACGCGGGCTTGGGCGCACCGGTGGTGCCGGTGGTGAAGATGATCAGGGCTGGCGTGTCGGCGGCAACCGTGGCGTAGACGTTCCGCAGACGCCGGGTGAACAGGTCCCTGATTTTCAGGGCCAGCAGGCCTTTTTTATCCATGAGCCGGGTGATGCCCACGGCGCCCTCGAGGATGTCGCCGGGCCGGGGATCGGGGGTGAACTGCACCAGATGCGCCACCCTCGGGCAGCCTTCCCTTACGGCCGCCGCCGCCGTGCGAAAATCCCGGACCGGCGTGGCGCCCAGAAAAAAGAAGGCCCGCGGTTCGATCTTGTTGATGTCCCGGACCACCTCCTCGTCCTTGAGGCGGACGTCCAGGGGGGCGAAAATGGCGCCCAGGCGGAAACAGGCGTACATCAGCGCCATGTGTTCGGGGACCAGCACCAGCAGGCTGGCCACGCGGTCTCCCGGCCGAATGCCCATGCCAAGCAGGCGCAGGGCAAAAAAGTCGATGAGGGTCCGGAACCGGGCGTAGGTAACGGTTTTGCCATCTTCATGCTGGATCATGGCCCGGCGGTCTGGCAACTTCGCAGCCCAGTGATCAACATAATCTCCCAGGCGCGGAAGGTGGATGAAAGGCTCACTCATGGTTTTTCCCCTTCAGTTTCATGTGGACTGGCGGTAAACGAGGCGGCCCTTGCGCAGCACGGGCCGTTCCTTTGAATCGGCAACATCGAATGTCAGGGTCACTCGGTCATCCATCGCTGATCGATGGCGCAGACGCACGGTGATACTGCTGCCGGGGAAAACCATGCCGGTGAAGCGACAGGCCACCTCGCTGACAGCTGATGGGTGGACGCCGGATTCCCGGAAGAGCAGTTCCCGAACCGCCAGGGCAAGGGTGGCGGTGCCCTGGAGGATGATGCCGGTCAGCCCCACGTTGCGGGCAAACGCCGGCGAGGTGTGGATCGGAAAGACGATGTCGCTGCACCCATCGTAGACATAGGGCAGGGCCGGATCTATGGATAGCTCCTGCTGCCATATCGGATCATCGGTCGGGTCCGGAGGGGGATCAGCGGGGAGCCCAGGAAGGCTTCGGCCCGCTTCGGTGCACCGCACACCCCGCAGCAGGGCGCCGATGTGTTCGGTAAATACCGGCTGTCCATCGTCGCCCTTGGCCGCATAGCGCATCACCACGCGGGTACCGGCCCGGTGGGGCAGAATGGCGGCCACGGTGCCTGCCACCGTCAGGGCCTGGCCCGGCCGGACTGCACGATGCAGGGCAATATGTTCGGTGTGATGGACCTGCATGGCCATCAATTCAAGGGGAAAACGGCTGTCCAGAATGTATTGGTCCAGGTGCCGTGTGACCGGCCAGGTCACGCATACGGGAAAGACCGGATGGGCAACGATCCCTTCCGGGAGGGTGTCGTCAAAAAAACAGGCGGCGCGTTCGCCTATGGCGGCTGCGTAGTTGGTTGTCTGTCTCGCCGTTACGACAGCCTGGTGGTGCAGAAGCCTCGTCCCGACAAAGGCGCAATCCAAAATCACGGCCACCTCCATTAAAGAAAACAATGTTTCGATAATTGGCCAATTTATCGAAACATTGTTTCCGTGTCAACGGCGGCGCTCTTCTGACCGCCGATTTTTTCAGGCACTCACGGCTTTCCAGAAAAGGTCGAAAAAGCGTGGGATCGTGTCCACCAGGTGCCACCGGCAGCCGTGGTAATACCAGCGGTGGATCTGACGGTAACAATACATGTAGTAAAGATCGGCGACCTGGCTAACGGTAACGGAGGAGGCGATTTCCTCCTGGGCTTTGCCTTGCTGGACAATCTCGGCGATGAGCTGGTGGGTGGCTTCGTTGCGGTAGGTGGCGGTCTGCATCCAGGTGCGCATGGGTACGGTGATAAAGGCGGTGATGGCCACGCCCGGGTTGCGGTCGTAGAAGTCGAAGGTTACCCAGAAGCTTTTGCGCGCCATTTCCCGGGCGCTTTCCAGCCCTTCCAGATGACGTCGGAGGCTGGCGCCGATCTCGGATATTTTATCGTCGAGGATGGCAAAGACCATCTCCTCCTTGGATGGGTAGTAGCGGTAGAGGGTGCTGGTGCTCAACCCGCTGCGGCGGCTGATCTCACGAAGGTTGATTTTGTGGAAGTCCTGGCTGGAAAACAGGTCCAGAACAACTGGATATAGCCGTGCTTTCAGCTTGTCCGGTACCCGTGGGTCATGCATGGTCTGTCGCCTTTACGGGCCTGCGCATCCGCAGAATGGATCTTCCCCGCTGATCTTAACGGATTGGTTCTATGCCTATTACCATGCCCGGACGATCAAAACAATTGGGTCCGCCCACAATTGATCTGATAATCGATCATTGGCCGACCGACATGCCGTGCCCCAGGGGAAAACAAAACGGCCCTTCTGCCATTTCATCCTCGCAGAAGAGCCGTTTAATCCGTCCTGTGAAATTGCTTCGCCTCGGCATGTGGCGGTTTCACACCGCGCCTAGACAGGCATGCCGCATTCCTGCCATCTACTGCCTGGGGATTTTGACGGCGGACTTGCCGATTAACCGGCTTGAACCGCGATGCGCCTTGGCGTGGCCTTGGCCACCTTGGGCAGGGTCAGCCGCAACACCCCGTCGCTGAGCTTGGCATCGATCTTTTCCTGAAGGATCACCTCGGAGAGGGAGAACTGACGATAGTAGCGTCCGGTTTCATATTCCACGTATATCTTCTCGCCGGGTGTTCCTACCTCCGGGAGCACATCTCCCGTCAGCGTCAGGGTATCGTCCCGAAGATCCACATTCAGTTCATCCGCCTTCACGCCGGGCATGTCCACCAGCAAGGTGATGGCCTGTTCTGTTTCGAAGATATCCACGTTGGGCGTGAACACCAGGCCCGGCTTGGTCTGCTCTGCAGGTATGGCCACTGCTTGTTTTTCCATGACTTTCATTTCTTTGGTGTCTGACATGATCGGTACCTCCATTCATCGTCCGCGTTATTGAACCGCAATCGGCCTGGGTTTGGCCTTTTCCGCCTTGGAGATGGTCACGGTCAGCACACCGTCCACCATCCTGGCCTTGACATTATCCGAATCGATTTCGCCGGGCAAGGCAACGGCCCGTGAAAACCGTCCAGCTTCCCGCTCCCGACGGTGATATCGGGCATCTGCCGCCTCTTCAGGAATCTTGCGTTCCCCGGCCAGGGTCACTTGGTTGGCGGTTACACTGAGATCAAGATCCGCTGAATTCACGCCGGGCAATTCCGCACTGACGTAAAAGGCATCCGCATCTTCCGTGATATTAACCGCCGGGAACACACCGGCTCCGGCACGAGCGAGGGGCCGATCACCATAGGTCTCAAAAAGGCGTTCCATCTGACGCCGCATTCCCTCCAGGTCTGCAAAGGGAGCACCAAAGCGCCGACTGGGGGTACCGAAAAGTGTTCTGTAGATCATTGCCAAACCTCCTTGTGTTATGGGTCTTGACCACCCTTCTGTTTTGATCAAACAATACTTACGGTTTTGACGTTGTCAATATTATGGCATAATTATTTTATTGCATTATCTTTTATATAGATTAAAATAAGGTAATTCTTTAATAACGTCACATGTGGAGATCTGAAATGGCCCGGAAAAACACTAAAGATGGAAGCGATTCGTTAACCTTCATCACCAGTTCGGGCCTTCGGGGCAGGCAATCGGTGCGTGCCACCTTCAAGCTCTCCTCGGGCTGTATCGAAGCCATCAGCATTGTCGCCGCGCAGTTGGGGATTAAACAAAAGTCCCTCTTCGACCATTTGGCCCAGGACAGCGACTCCCTCAACACCATCGCCATGGAGGTCCGGAATGCCCGGGTCAGTGCCGAAAACCGGGTCCAGAAAACCTATGTCATCAGCCGAAGCTCCCTCTCCTTGCTGGATGAAATTTCACGGGCGTTCAATGCGCCCCGTGACGCGCTGGTGGAATATTCGGTGCGACGGCTGCTACCGGTGATCGACAATGAGCAGAAAAAATATGCCATGCGCAAAACGGCATTTGCCGGCATTCAACAGCATCTCGATAAAGGCAGGCAACTGCTCGATAATATGATCGACCAGATGGGAGCCGATGATCCGGTCGTCGACCGGCTGGCTACGGTGATGGAGACCTATGCCGGTGCGGCAAAGGCCATCGGAGCCTTTTTGGAGCGAACCCGGAGCATTGAAGATTTTGATTCCGAGGATCTCAACCAGATTAAGGTCCATTTTGAGCGCTAGGGCCGCGGCACCACCGCTGCCGTCACGACCACAACTCGATGCGATTGCCTTCAGGGTCAAACAAAAAGCAGGTCCGAGAACCCCAGGTCGCCTTGATGGGCGTCACGTGGATACCGGCTGCGACCAATCGGTCGTATACGGCATCGATGTTTTCCACCTGCCATGACAGCGTGATGCCGGCACCACTGGCGCTCGGTACGGAAGCGTGTGCGGCATCGGCCACACTCAGGCAGGCGCTCCCGGCCAGCTGGAATTCCACGAACCACCCTTTTTCCAACAGCACCGTAAGCCGGATGCCATCACGATAAAACCGGACGGTTTCTTCCCACCGGTCGCAGTATATTATCGTATTGGCACGGTTGATTCTCATTGGTGGTTATAAAAATAAGGATTCTTGACAAGACGGTCCATCGGTTTGCAACCCATAGCTACCGTCGCGTAGCCTATGCCAGACAGCGGGTGGTGTCAACTGGGCCAGTGCCCGCATCAAAGCATTGATTTGTGATTGCGTCTTTTCGATAAAAAAGGCATGCTAAGTGCATCGGCAAAACGGTGCAACGCTGATGGGCACTTCGCCGCGACGCTCTCTCTATCTTGGCGGCGTGTGCAGACGGCCAAGCGAGCCTGGCGGCCATTGATTTGTCATTTTTTCATCCGGCAGTGGCGATCCATTGACGATACGAGCACGGACGCCGAAGGCTGCCTAAAGGGCTGACCACTGCTGGCATGCACGCATCAGCCTGGCGCTTGGGTCTTGGTTCAGCACTGCCCACATATTAAAGGATGGGAGCCCCGACATGATCAAACTCATCGACCTGCTCAAAATTGCCGGCGTGTATTTGAACAGTTACAAAATCCACTGCGCGGCAGGCAAGGACGATTCACCGCTGGAAGCCTTCTTCGAAGGCCGGTTCAAGGAGTGGCAGGAACATCAAAGCCAGCAGAATTTCCGATGCGATGAGATCATCTCCCTGATTCATCTGCAGGAAGACAAATGGCTTTTTGCCGGCATCTATCATGTACTGGGCGTCAAGCACCGCAAACAAGAGGAGAAAAGCTGGTTCGAATACGGTACCAAAGAGATGGGCGGCGTCGAGCATCTCACCGGTCGGGTGGTGGTCCAGTTCCGCAAACGCTTTATCGCATCCCACCTGATTGGAACCAAATATATAGACAAGCTGCTGGTGTCTGAAATTCGTGAAAAACGGATGCAGGTTTCAGACTTTCCCGGCTACAATGCAGTCAACCTGCCCTATCGCTTGCTGCGGGCCATCGTCAGGAAAAACCTGCCGCAGTGGAAAGCGGCCTTGAGCAATGTGAGCGGGGTTTACCTGGTCACAGACAACCATACCGGCAAACATTTCGTCGGCTGCGCCCATAGCGGAGACACGATCTGGCATCAGTGGGTCTCCTTTGCCATCAACGGCCACGCAGACGTCAAACCCTTGCGCCAGTTGCTGAGCCGTGAGCTGGGCGACTACCAGTTCAACTTCCAGTTTGCGGTTCTTGAGATCTGCGACCTGAATGTGAGCAAGGATTATGTCGAAGCCAGGACAACCCATTGGAAAGAGGTGCTGCGATCAATCCCTTTCGGCTTCAACGAAAAATAAGCACCCCAGGAGATATGTCACATGCCTAAAAAGCGCCAGCAAGACAGCCTCGGTGGCAGCAGTGCCTCGGATTCGGCAACCACGCTAAAAGCCGAAATCCAGCGCCACATTCGCTTCACCATGGGCAGGGATCCGGCCAAGCCCAACCTGCATGCCTGTTTCATGGGATTGGCATACAGCGTACGCGACCGCCTCATCGACAAGTGGATCCTTACGCAACGGTCCCAATACGACACCCTGGCCAAACGGGTTTACTTTCTCTCCCTCGAATTTCTACCCGGCCGCTTTCTCATGAACTATCTGATTAGCCTTATGATGGTTGATGAAGCCCGCCAAACAGTGGCGGAGATGGGCTTTGACCTTGACGAACTGGAAGAGGAGGAGTGGGACGCGGGCCTGGGAAACGGCGGCCTGGGACGCCTGGCCTCCTGCTATATGGACTCCCTGGCCTGCCTGGATCTTCCCGGCTATGGCTACGGCATCCGCTACAATTTCGGCATCTTCCACCAGACGATCGAAAACGGCTGGCAGCGGGAACAGTGCGACAACTGGGCTCGCAAGGGAACCCCCTGGGAAATCCGCCGGGGAGAATACATGACGCCGGTGCGCTTTTACGGCCGCACCGAAGTCTACACCGATGCGGCCGGCCGCCAATGCCACCGCTGGGTTGATGGCGAAGTGGTCATGGCCATGGCCTGCGACATTCTCGTCCCCGGCTACGGTGATGATTTCGTCACCAACATGCGGTTGTGGCGGGCGCAGTCGAGCAGGGAGTTCAACCTGGATGAGTTCAACCAGGGGGACTACATCGGTGCCGTCGAAGCCAAGGTGCTCAGCGAAAATATCACCGGCGTGCTCTATCCCAGCGATGAGATGGAGCAGGGCCGGGAACTGCGTCTGAAGCAACAGTACTTTTTCGTGGCGGCCACGCTGGCCGATATCCTTCGGCGATTCAAAAAAATGAATCGGAATTTTTTAGAGCTGCCCGAATTCGTGGCCATCCAGCTCAACGACACCCACCCGGCCATTGCCATTCCCGAACTCATGCGCCTGCTCATGGACGAGGAAGGGCTGGCATGGGACAACGCCTGGTCCATCTGCGAGAAGACGTTTGCCTACACCAACCACACGGTACTGCCCGAAGCCCTGGAAACCTGGCCTGTAGACCGCATCCGGCGGCTTCTGCCCCGGCACATGGAAATCATCTTGGAAATCAACCGCCGTTTTCTGGACGATGTGCGGCCCCGCCAGAAAAACGATGAAGGCCTGTTGAAACGCGTTTCCTTGATCGCAGAAGGCGATCAGCAGCGCGTCCGCATGGCCCACCTGGCCATCGTCGGCAGCCACACCGTCAATGGCGTGGCTGAACTCCACAGCAAAATTCTCAAGGAAGAACTGTTCAAGGATTTTGATACGGTTTTCCCCGGCCGCCTCGCCAATGTCACCAACGGCATCACCCCTCGTCGATGGCTGGCACAAGCCAATCCTCCTTTGGCGCAGTTGATCAACGAGACCATCGGCCCCGAGTGGATCACCGATCTTGAGCGGCTGCGGCAGCTGGAACCCCTGGCCGAGGATGCCGATTTTCGTCGACGCTGGATCAAAACCAAACGGGACAACAAAAAACGCCTGGCCCGCTATATCCTGAGAAAAATTGGGGTGGGCGTGGATCCAAACACCCTGTTTTCGGTACAGGTCAAACGCATCCATGAGTACAAGCGCCAGCTGCTCAACATCCTCCACGTGATCACGCTGTACCACCGCCTCCGGGCCAACCCCGGGACCTCGATGGTGCCACGCACCGTCATCTTTGCCGGCAAAGCCGCTCCAGCTTACCACCAGGCCAAACGCATCATTAAATTGATCAATGCAGTGGCCGCCAAAACCAACAGCGATCCGGAGGTTCAGGGAAAACTGCGGGTGCTTTTTCTACCCAATTACTGCGTCTCCCAGGCCGAGAAGATCATCCCGGCGGCGGACCTGTCCGAGCAGATTTCAACCGCGGGCATGGAAGCCTCGGGAACCGGCAACATGAAAATGTCTCTCAACGGGGCATTGACCATCGGCACCCTGGACGGAGCCAACGTCGAAATTATGGAGGAGGTCGGAGAGGAAAACATCTTCATCTTCGGCCTGACGGCTGACCAGGTGACCTCCCTGCGCAACAGCGGGTACAATCCGCGGACCTACTATGACAGCGATGCCGAACTGCGGCAGACGCTGGACAGCATCAGCCGGGGTGACTTTTCACCGGAAGATCCCTACCTCTTTTCACCCATCGTGGAGTCGTTGCTGCACCGCGGTGATTTCTACATGCTGCTGGCCGACTACCGGGCCTACGTGACCGCCCAGGAGGCCGTCAGCAAACTCTTTCTGGACAAGGAGGCCTGGGCCAGAAAATCGATCCTCAACACCGCCCGTATGGGCAAATTCTCCAGCGACCGGTCGGTGATGGATTACGCCGATAACATTTGGGGATTGAAACCCCTGCCGCCGATCAAAAAAGCAAAATAGCCTTTAAGACTGAAGGCCGAAAGGCATCGCAGCAATTGCGCACTCCCGCTAAAGGCCTTCCACCTTCAGCTGGCCCACTGCATCTTAAATCAGGAGATCTACCCCATGACCGAAGATCAGCAACCCACGACGCCTTCAGCGTCGGTATCCATCGCCCGGCAGCCCATATTTGACCAAGACCGTCGATTGTGGGGATATGAGTTGTTTTGTGTGGGTGAGGGCCGGCCTGAGGGGTGCAAGCAGGAAGGCGCTGCCATCAGTGTTGCGGCAAGCGCATATATGTGGCTTCAGCAGATCCTGAAGCAGGGCCAAAAAATCGTGCTCAATTTCGATGAGATGGGCATCCTGGACGACATGCCCTATGTGCTGCCTCCAGTGCTTGCCGTCGTTCAGGTGGACGAGCAGGTGTTCTTGCGCCCGGCCATGCCTGAGATGCTGACGCGCCTTAAGTCGGATGGTTATCTCATCGCCGTTCGCGGGTTCAGTGGAGACCGCCAATTCGATTCTCTTTATGAGCTGGCGGACATCATTGCGGTACCGGTGGTCGGCCGACAAAAAGAGGACGTATCGACACTCCTGGCGACCATCCACGATGTGGATGCCCGGCTGTTGGCTCGGCGGGTGGACGATGCCGCCGGGTTCGAGATGTGCCGGCAAGCCGGCGTGACCCTGTTTGAAGGGGCCTTTTTCAAGCAGCCGGACACCATCACGGTCCGCAAAATGACCTCCAACGAGGTGTCGCGCCTCAAACTGCTTCAGAGTATCGAGCAGCAGGACCCGGACATCGAGGGTCTGGCGGAAACCATTCAATCCGATGCCGCCATCAGCTTTCGCCTGCTCACCTACCTGAACTCGGCGGCCTTCGGTTTTTCTCAGAAGATCAAATCCATCCAACACGCCATCCGGCTGATGGGGTGGCTGAAGCTGAAGAACTGGCTGCGAGTGGTCCTGCTCAGCGACATGAGCCAGGCAGCGGATACGCCGGACCTGCTTCAGCTCTCCGCCCAACGGGGCAAATTTCTGGAACTGGTCGCACAGAGCCATGACTTTTGGGGCTTCGATCCCGAAAGCCTGCACTTGCTGGGACTGTTTTCCCTGCTGGACACCATGCTGGGCACCTCCATGGACGAAATCGTCACTTTTCTGCCCATCGAGAGCAACTTAAAAGGCGCCCTGCGCAGGGATGCCAACAACGAGTATCTGCCGCTGGTCCAACTGGCCCAGTCTGTCGAGGAAGCCCGCTGGGAGGACGCCGAAGTCATGATGCAGAAGCTCAACCTGAACCGGGAGAAGGTGACCGCGGCATTCAAGGGTGCTGTGGAATGGGCGGACCAGTTGACATCGGTGCAAGATAAGGAGTTGAAGTAGACAACGCGTCGGATTGAAACCCTTTGATTTTATAGCTGCATCGCCCAACCACGCGGCAAGGATCACCCCAGTCAGGTCTTTTTGGACCCACGCCCCAAGGCACGGCCCAGGATCACGGCCTTCACCCGAAACAGAGAACCCAAGGTTCGTCATCCCCCGCCACCTGGCTTAGTCGACCCGTTTCCCCCCTTTATACGTCACCTGATCGCTGATCGTTCCATCTTTTTCCCAGAGGGTCCATCTACCGTCTCTACCGTTTTTCCAGGCACCCTCGGCTTTTTTCTGGCCTGTATCATACCATTCGATGGAGGTCCCCTCTTTCTTGCCCATTGTATAGTGATCTAATGATTTCTCTTTCCCCTCGGGATACCATTCCCGGCATGGGCCGTTTTTCTGTCCGCCGGTGTAGGCCGATTGGCTTCTTTTCTGGCCGTTGGGGTGCCACTGTGTCTCTACACCGTCCAGTTTGCCGTTGATATAGGTCGCCGATGACGCTTGCTGACCGTTACCGTACCAGGTTGTACGAACGGCATGGGTGTCGTCTCCCTTGCGGGTATAGACGTTCCTGGCCATTTTGCTGCCGTCCATGTGCCATTCCAATCGCTCGCCTGTCGGCTGGTCGTTCGCATAGTGACCTTCGAAAGCGATCTGGCCGTTGGCATACCATTTTTTAGTGGCGCCCTGTTTAAGGCCGTTTAGATAGCCTTCTTCGAGAACTTTCTGGCCGCTTTCGTTCCACGCTGTCCAGGTACCGGTTTTTCCTCCATAGGAGTATTCGCCAAGGCTTTTTTTAAAGCCATTGGGGTGAAACGCTCTGTAAACCCCGTGCTTCACCTCTTGGCCGCCTTTCTCGACGAGGCAATATTGCTCCTGCTGCGTTGAAACTTCGCGACCTTCCGGGCATGGCCCACTGGAGAGGCACGCGGTCGCTGAACTCAGAATTGATAGGATAGCCAGGGCGGTCGAAATGTGCGTTCTCATGAGTTCCTCCATGGATTGGATTGGAAAAATCTTTCGGTGTGTATTCGGTACCCGGTTCTTTCGCCCGTACCACCATGGCCACATGGGACCAGGAGCACGGGGCTCCGATCTTCAGCCCCATGCTGATCAGGCCGTTGCCTGAAAACAGCTCGATGTCACCGGTGTCCAGTTGTTCCCTCACGTCCTCGCAAGTTGCCACTGGTCAACTCCTCTCACCAACGGGTCGTCGTGGCAAGGCCAACCGCAGGGGAGGCAGCACCCCCATGGGCCTTTTTATAAGCAGGTGAAAACCGAATGGATCAAGCGGAACACAGAGCTCGGCTGGAACGTCATGCCATTGGTATCAAAATAGACGGAGGCATGACAACTGGTTTTTAAGGGCGGTTGGCAGAATTCCGCATTGAGGGCTGGCATGACGTGTCAACCCAGGCGGTTGACCTGCTCGACATCCAACAACTCCTCGAGCACCCGACGCTCTTCGGCATTGGGCAGGACACCGAAAAGGCTGGCCTCCAGAACGTTCTCTCCGTGCTGGTTGGTGAAAACGGCTTCTGCCTCCGCCCGGTTCTTCTCATCCACGGTGGTCAGCGTGCAGCGGCAG
The DNA here is from genome assembly GCA_963704985.1 of uncultured delta proteobacterium. Classification (GTDB taxonomy): domain Bacteria; phylum Desulfobacterota; class Desulfobacteria; order Desulfobacterales; family Desulfosarcinaceae; genus Desulfosarcina. The sequence continues at coordinate 646,812 of CAVPIL010000002.1, forward strand.
GTGATGGTATCATTGAAATAGACCGGTTTCTTAAAGCGGAAATTCATGCCCGAGGCCAGCCATCCCATCTGGCCGCCCATTTCGGTGATCATGCCGCCCACCAGGAGACCGTGGCAGATCCGGTCCTCAAACCCCTTGAGTTTCACGAACCGCGTGCTCGAGTGGATGGGGTTATGGTCCCGGGTCACTTCGGTAAAGGCATCGACATCCTTTTCGGTGAAGGTCCGAATGAGGGTGAAGCTGTCTCCGGCATTCAGGCCGGCAACCGTTCGGCGGCGGATGTCATTCATGAATAGTCTCCTTAGGATCCGGGGGCGAGGATGCTTCTAAACAATCACCCTCCCATAGCACCGTCATTTCCTGATCTTCACCCATAACAGCCGCGCCGTCCCCTTGCCGGTGTTTTTCCATTGGGAGGGCAATTCACTGGTAAGGTAGATCACATCACCCGGCCCGGTCGGGTATGATCGATTGCCGATTTTCAGTTCCAGGCTGCCTTCCAGGAGGTATCCCATCTCCTGGCCTTTATGGATAAAAAAATGGGCCGCGAGCTTTTTACCGGCAGGGATCTCTATCAAGTAGGGTTCGGCGTCGGCATCGAAGTCGGCCGGTGACAGGCGGTAGCCCGCCACGTCCCGTTTCGGCAGCTCGGAAAAACCAACCGGGGTCCCGCCGCCGCTAAATACCACTTGGCCGGCAGCGTCGGATCTATCCTGGAAGAAGGCCGCCACCGGCACGTTCAACACCTGGGCGATTTTAAACAGCGCCGGCAAAGAGGGGTAGATGGTGCCGCTTTCAATCTGGGATATGGTGCTGGGGGTCACGCCCACCAGGGCCGCCAATTCCTTCTGGGGCATGGCCTGACGGTTTCGAATCTGCTTCACCCGGCCGCCCAGATCGATAGTTCCGCCCCGGCCCGTTTCCGTTTCAAAGGCCACTGCCAGCCCATCGTTCCAGTACACCAGGGGGCTGTTCAACGCGTCAGGTTTGCGTTTGTCTGCCTTGAGGATGGTCAGGGCGGACTTTCCGCGGCTAACGGACAGATCGATGGCCACTTGGGCAATATGGTTGATGTTGGCCCTCAGGCGTTCCGAGTGCGCGCCCTTGGCCATGATCCAGTAGGCAATGGTATCCAGTTCATACAGGCGCGGGCAGGCGTGGGAGTAAAATTTCAGGATCGCCTCCTCCCCGCCCCACAGCTCCTGCATGCCGGTGAGCGAATCGAAGACAAACCGGACGTCTCCCTGCATGGTGCCGTGGAGGCTGTAAAAGGCCTCGGACACCACTTCCGGGTCTTCGGGCGCATTGATCCGCACAATCTGGTGCGGCCATTGGGCGCCGTCTTTCTCATAGAATTTGCTGAACACCTCGCTGCCGTCCCCTTTGCCGTGGGTAAAGCAGTCCAGGATGGTCAGATGCTGATTTTCCGCCAGCGGCCCGAGATCCTCCAGCAGGGTTTTGGGGGACCGGTCAAAGGTGATATAGATCAGCGGTTTGTGCTGACGTTGGGATTCCTCGATAAAATTGAGGCTGAAGGTCGATGCGAGGCTGCCGGCATCGTCGTACCAGACCACGTTGTCGCCGATAAACAGCCCTCCCAGCTGCCGGTCAAGCTGGCTGACCCCCGAGGAGACGCGTATTTTCTTTTTAAACATGGATGCCGCACCCGTCCTGATTGCGTTTTACAGCCTGTTTAAGCGGTTGACATTTCAGCATTGGTGAGCACGATACACTACCTGGCCGGTTCAGCGAAAGTTAAAAAGTTGCCCGATGCGCTTTTCAGGACGCTGAACCCATTCACTGAAAGCTTGATCACGAAAAAGGTTCCATCTGGGCGACGGTGTTTAAAGGGTTGCCAAAAAGCCCCCGGACCCATATTTACGGCAGGCAGTGGCGTCAAGGCAAAACAAGGGACACGTTGTCCTCCCCGTCGCCATAAAGGAGGCGCAGTGAAACCGAAAACAATCGTCGTCCTGGGATGTGCGGTCATGGGTGTGGACATGCGACACGCCGCCAGGCAGCTGGGGCTGGCTGTCGATTTCCAATTCCTTCAGGCCGGGCTCCATGAACGGCCGGACCTGCTGAAGCAAAAGCTTCAGGCGGCCATCGATACGGTGTCCGCTGCCGGCAAGGCGGACCGCATCGTCATCGGCTATGGCGTCTGCGGCAGGGGCACCATCGGCATCCGGTCCCGCGAAATCCCCCTGGTCATCCCCAAGGTGCACGACTGCATCGCCATGTTCTTAGGCGGATCAGAGGCCTACCGCAGAGAATTTAAAAAGTTTCCCGGCACATACTATATCACCGCCGGCTGGTACGAAGAGAAGGCCGTACCGGTATCCCAGCGCAACCTGCAGGCCTGGTTCGGTGACAAGCGGGTGCACCATGACGATATCGCCCGCCAATACGGCGTTGCGGCGGCCGATCAAACGATCCGTTTTCTCAACTCATGGCAGAAAAATTATCAGCGCGCGGCCTATATCGACACCGGCGCCAGGAGTGGATCCAGCTACGAGGACCACGCCAGGGAGATGGCCGATGCCTATGGCTGGCGCTATGAAAAAATTCCCGGCAGCCTGGCCCTGATCGAAAAAATGCTGATCGGAACCGCAACCACCGACGACATCCTGTTGGTCGAACCCCGCCACGCCGTCGAATTCGATGCCCTAACCGGCACGCTGTCGGCACACCCCTTGTGGGCGGAGGGATCCCGAACCGGCGAAAGCATCACCGTTTTTACCGATGGGCAGGCAGCCCCGCCGCAAACAGCCGGCATTGGATTGGGCATCGACGCCGGCGGCACCTATACGGATGCGGTCATCTACGATTTCAAAGCCGGAGCGACATGCTGCAAGGGCAAGGCCCTCACCACCCGCTGGGATTTCACCATCGGCATCGGCCAGGCCCTGGAGCAACTGGATCCGGATCAGCTGAAGCAGGTGGAGATGGTCGCCCTCTCCACGACCCTGGCCACCAACGCCATCGTGGAGGGCGACGGCCAGAAGGTGGGCCTGCTGCTCATGCCCCCTTACGGCATATACGATCCGGCGGATTACCCCCATGAACCCAAGGCGCGGATTCCCGGCCGCCTGTCCATCACCGGTGAGGAGATCGAACCCGTCGATGAAAGCCAGGTGCGGCAGATCGTCCGGCGCATGATCGAGCAGGACCAGGTCAAGGCATTTGCCGTGTCCGGTTTTGCCGGCGCCATCAATCCGGACCACGAGATGACCGTCAAACGTATCATCCGTTCGGAAGCCGGCCTTTTCGTATCCTGCGGCCATGAATTGTCCACCATTCTCGACTTCAAGATTCGGGCGACCACGGCCGTGCTGAATGCCCGCATCATCCCCCGTCTGGGCAAACTGATCGCCAATCTGGAAGAAGCGCTAAGAGAGATGGCCATTGTCGCGCCCATCGTGGTGGTCAAGGGAGACGGCACCCTGATGCGTGCGGCAATGGCCAAGGATCGGCCGGTGGAAACCATCTTCTCCGGACCGGCGGCCAGCGTGGCCGGTGCCAGACATCTCACCGGCCGTGCAGATGCCCTGGTGGTGGACATGGGTGGCACCACCACGGACACGGCGGCCGTAGAGCACGGCAGCGTGCGCGTCTGCAGCAGCGGCTCCACCGTTGCCGGCCGCAAGACCCATGTCCGGGCATTGGACATCCGCACCGCCGGTCTGGGGGGCGACAGCCTGATCAACCGCGAGAAGGGCCTCTTTTCCATCGGCCCCCGCCGCGTGGCGCCCATCGCCTGGCTGGGATCCAATTGGGCCGGGGCCGATGAAGCCATCGGCTACCTGAGCACCCGCCTGCGCAGCTTTGCAACGTCCACCCGCAATATGCAGATTCTGGCCGTCACCGGATCCGTGGACGACCGCCAACTCACAGAAATGGAACTGCGCGTGCTGTCCCTGCTGCGCAAAAGGCCCCGTTCCATCGACGAACTGGCCCGCGAAACCGGTGTTCTCATCGACCGTCACCTGCCCCTGGAACGCCTGGAAGAGCGCTTTGTCGTCCAGCGCTGCGGACTGACCCCGACGGACCTGCTACATCTGACCGGCGACTTTCAACGCTGGAATACGGCGGCGGCCGGACAGTATTTCAGCCTGTTCGCCGCCCTGAGCAAAAGAGATGACGCCGTTCTGCGGCAGGAGCTGCTGGAAAGCGTGTCACGCAAGCTGGCCCTGGAGATTTTGAAGCGCCAGCTGGACGATGAGGTCAATCCCGAAGCCCTGCACAGCTGCCCGGTCTGCCAGGCCCTGATCAACAACGTCTTTTCCGGCGGCAACAGCCACTATCGCATGCGCATCGATTTCAAACGGCCGGTGATCGGCATCGGCGCCCCCATCGCCTTTTTTCTGCCCCGGGCCGCCGCCCTGATCGGTGCCCAGGTCGTGCTGCCGGAGCATGCCGACGTGGCCAACGCCATCGGGGCCATCACCAGCAACGTCGTCATCGAACGCCATCTGCGTATCATTCCCGGAGGCGGCAGCGGGTTTCTCATCGAAGGCCTCTCCGGCGCCAGGCGCTTCACCGTCTTTGAGGAGGCGGATACATTTGCCAAAAACGAACTGGCCGGCATGGTGAGAAGGCTGGCCCGGGAAGCCGGCACCAGCACCCGAACCGTCACCATCGAAACCGAGGATCAGCTCCCCATGGATGCCGGCGGCCACCCGATCTTTATCGGCCGGATCCTCAAGGCGCGGCTGGCTGGCCCACCCGACCGGGTCGTTGCCCAGGTTCCATCAACCATGGCCGGATGATTTGCAGCAACCGCCGTGGACCACCGGCCGGCAAATCACCGCGCAGGCCGCCCAGCAGGGCCTCGATACGTGCCATCGGCTAAAAATGACTTTACGAATCGAATGGGTTGCGTTCTTATTTGACCCAACTGTCGTACCAGATGTTCCATTTTATGAAAGGAGAAGCAAGGTGGGCCGCAACCGCATATGTAAACTTCTGGGCATCAAGTACCCTATCGTTCAGGCACCCATGAACTGGGTTAGCGGCGCCGATCTTGTCGCTGCCGTATCAAATGCCGACGGACTCGGTACCCTTTCCTTGGGCCCAATGCCGGCGCTGTAACAATTACCTCGGATGTTGAGCTGACCGGCGAAAAGATGGAAGAACTCAAACAGAGGCTGGGTTGTTTTATAAATCCGATATCAGCTGATATTTGTCTGTATCATAACCAATTAATTTCTTGACACAAATCCGATTGCCGGGCTATCCTTCACACAAAGGCCCATCCGTTAACTCCCTGGCAGACCCAATTTCAAGAAAGTTAAACCCATGAACAAGCTTGAGCTGATCCAGGCGCTGAAAGATTCCAATGGTCTTTCCAAACCGGAAGCTGAGAACGCCGTCAACCTGTTTTTCAATGAAATGGCCGCCGCCCTGGCAAAAGGGGACCGCGTTGAAATTCGTGGCTTCTGCTCCTTTTTTGTCAAGCAGTACCGATCCTATACCGGACGCAATCCCAAAACCGGCGAGAAGGTTAAGATCAAACCGAAAAAACTGCCCTTTTTCAAGGCGGGCAAGGAATTGAAGGAAAGAGTGGATCGTTAACACCCGCAATCGGTATCCGTATTGGTACAGGGCTGCTGGGTGCTTCAACGCACCGTAACTCAAAAGAATGATACAATACCTATAGAACCGGGGACTTTCTCACCCTCCGGCTATCATCCTGCCTGTCAACACGATGGTGCGTTTCGTTTCCACCGGTTCCGGTTTCAGATGGGAATTGAAAGCACTCAGCGTCACCAGCGACTTTCCCATGCGCAGCAGGTATATTATGCCGCTTGTTACATAAGCCGGTTTTCCGATAAAAAAACCTGGACCACCGTCAACATATTGGGATTGGAGGGAATCATGAAACGATTGATCTTTTCATTATTCTGCTTGGGACTAGGCCTCTTTTTTGTTGCCGGCAGTGCCGGTGCTTCCAGTAAATTGAATCAAGCGGGTATCATCAATGGTAATGAAAAAAGCGCCCACCAGAAATGTGCTGCAAACCGATCGGGTATTATTCTGTATAACGCAGTTATTTACACAATGGAAAACGAACCCTTTAAGGCAGAAGCGCTCCATATAAAGGCCGATAAAATAAGATCAGTCGGGAGCAACAGGAACATATTGGCCAAGGCAGGGAAAGACACAGTCCTTATTGATTTGGGTGGACGCACGGTATTTCCAGGGTTTATTGATCCTCATACGCATCTTTTCAACGAATCTTTGTTACAGAACCTCACCCTTGACGAAGCCCAGCAGCTAGCCCTGGAAAATGGCATCACATCGGTAGCCAATATGTACACTGATCAGGAGTGGTTCGATTATTTCACGCAGTATGCCTGGGAAGGTAACATGCGTGTACGGCTGTATCTTTACCTAAACTACAACCACAGCTGCGGCGAGGTATTCGGGACCTGGTATGAAGCCTATGCGCCAAGGGTCGAGCATGCACCTCATATTTGGGTTAACGGCGTCAAGATTATGTCGGAAATGTCGGTGTGTGATGGGCTCGGACCCCAACCCGTATTCAGTGCCGAGTTGATGAACGATTTTACGCCGGAAGGCCTGGACCGCTATGCAAACAGCCAGCTCCATTTGTCGCTTGATGAGTTGACCGACGTTGTCCGGCATGCGGACAATAGTGGATATCAAGTGGCCATCCACGCTATCGGAGATCTCGGGGTTGAGACCAGTTTGTCGGCCATCCACTTGGCCACCAGCGGGTCGAAGAATAAGAACCGGCACATGATTCTGCATAACTATTTTATCCGTGACGACATGCTTGGGCGCTATGCGCAAGATAATATTGTGGCTTTGGTCGAACCCACCTCTCCGTGCCATGCCAACAGTTATGTGAATCGTGTTGGAGAACCCAATAGACGGTTATTCAAACGCTGGCGGGACCTCGCCGACACGGGCATCCATATCGGATTAAACAGCGATTGGCCCTATTTCGGCCTCAACGGACTCAATCCGATGCGTAAGCTATACGCCGTGGTGACTGGAAAAAACGGATTCGACACCTATCAACCTGACGAACCCTGCCTGCCTTCCATTTCAGATCAAACCATTAGCATCCTGCAAGGGCTCAAAATGATGACGATCGAATCGGCGTATGCCATGCGTGTAGAAAAACAGCTTGGTAGTATCAAGAAGGGCAAGCGGGCCGATCTTGTGGTACTCTCGGATGATCCGTTTGAGGTGCTGCCAGAGGAAATCAATTCAATAGAAGTATTAATGACGATGGTAGATGGGAAAATTGAATACCAAAGCGACGTATTGCCTTAAAAGCGAGCGTAAATCAGCCTCTGGTCTCTCTTTTATTCACGACGCTCGTTCTGATGCGTTTGCTTCGATCGTTGACGACTCTCCTGCCGTTCCCGGACCTTCTTTCGGGCACATGAACCGAATAAAAGAACTGGCGTCGATCCATTCCTCTTCGGCGACCACAGTTATCGCAATTGGAAATCTGCATGCCTGTCATCGACTTTTCAGGGACGTTGATAAAATATAGGGTCGACGGAATAATTGGCCTTGACATGAAGATCAACCCCATTTTATGGAAGTGTATTCGATCTAGCTCACCGTTCCCTCCTGCTTGTATCTCGAAGCGATTTCACAAAAACCTGCATCTGAGGTCAAAGGCTGACACGTTAACCGACCCGGATAGGTGTCCCGTCTTGAAAAGGTATCGCCATACATCCGTGGCAGTCGCTTTTAGCTCAGGATCGTTCGCCCAATAAATTCAGATCGTCGATGATCGGTTCAATATCTGTCAGCTGCAATTAATCCTGCTGGAACTCGTCCGATGAAAAAGCAGCTCAAATTGCCCAACGTTTGCTCCTAATGGAGCGCTCATGCCTCATTAGGAGCATCCCTTCTATCCGGAAGAACCCTAATTGAAGACAATCAAGGAGGTCACTTATGGCCAAATATCTATATCTCGCTTCATACACCCCTGAAGGTTTGAAGGGTCTTTTCAAAGATGGCGGCTCAAAGCGAAGGGAGGACCTGAGAGCAGCGCTAAAAGAATTGAATGGTAAACTGGAAACGCTCTATTTCGCCTTTGGCGACAATGATGTTTACAGCATTGTCGATGTCCCCGACCATGTGAGCGCCGCCACCATCGCACTTAAAATTAATGCCAGTGGCGCAGCCAAGGTTAAAACCGTTGTTCTCTTGACTCCTGAACAGATCGATGAGGCTACTAAGATAAATGTCAGCTATCGTCCACCAGGGCAATAAAATACCTATCGGCAATTGGAGCAACGTTAAGATTGATAGTCATGGGGAGAGTTGGCATCAGCTCTGCCCATGACGAAAGCACCGCTCCAATAAAATAAACGGCGAATGGGATGCTGTTCAGGTCAAGTTCAAATCACGCACCACACGCAGAAATGAAGGAAAGAGAAGGGGTGTTATGCCAAAGAAAATTATGGTTTTGGTCTTTTGCATTCTGTCATCGACCGTGCAAGCCCAAATGGACAATCCACTCAAGGAAGGAATGCCAAATACGGTAAAATTGGAAAACGGGGAAGTGGTTTACGATCTGAACGGAGAGTGGCGTTCAATCTATGATACGGGTGGTTGGGGAACGTTGGAAGACAGGGTAAAGATTACCCAGAAGGGTAATCAATTTGTTGGTATTTATCTATTAAATGGAGACAGGCTTGTTGGAAAAAATAAAGAAAAGATTAAAGGGAAAATAAAGGCCAATGTGATTGATGAGGTTTACTTTAATGACGTAAAAGATTTTGCGACAATGACTCTGCATTGGGCACCCAGCGAAGCAACAATCAGCGAAGATGGCAATGAAATAGTGCTTAAAAGGGTATTGGTAGAAAAAGGGGCGCCGACAACCCGAACGTTTGCTTTAAAAAGAAGATAATTGGATCACGATAGCATAATTTTTGGGAAAATTCGTTTAAGTGTTGGGCCATGTGTAAATGCGCCCCGCCTTCCGTTCTCTGTCTTCCGCCGTCAGACAGCGGGTTTTCCTTCACATACCCCGCAGATGCTGCATCGGGTGGGATCGGCTGGGCAGGGAGCGGAGGTGCGGCCGGCCAGCGCCCGTCGGTACTCCTTCAACAGGTAGGCTTTGTCGAGGCCGTGGTCGATGAAATCCCAGGGGAAACGCTCATCGGGATTCCGTTCCCGGTGAACGTAAAAGTGGGGGTTGATCGGGGACGCCTTAAAAGTTTGGGGCCAATTGCCCTGGTTTTTATGAGCCAACAGCAGGATGTCGGCCACGCGCCGGTCCCCCCGGGCGATCAACCCCTGCAGGTAGGCCCACCGCGGCACGTCGGCGTGAACGCGCACATTGGCGGTTTTTTTCAATCCCGTCTTCACCACCTTGATCTTGGTCTTCAGGCGCTTGACCTCATCCATGGAGGCCCACTGAAAGGGCGTAAACGGTTTGGGTACGAATGAACTGAGGCTCACGGTGATCTCGCCGATATGCCCCTTGCCCCGGCTGGTTTTGAGAAAGCGGTGTTTGATCTGCTTGACCAGACCCACGATGGCCGCCACATCGGCCTCGGTCTCGGTGGGCAGACCGATCATGAAATAGACCTTCAGGTTGGGAATACCGGCAGCCACCAGGGTTTCGGCGGCGGCGACCACGTGGTCTTCGGTGATTCCCTTGTTTACCACCCGGCGCATGCGTTCCGAGCCGGCGTCCGGAGCAATGGTGGCGGTCTTCACCCGGCTCTTTTTCAGCGCATCGACCAGCGCACCGTCCAGGGCATCGGCCCGCAGGCTGCTGAATGAGAACCGGATTTCGCGGCCCCGATCTTTGCTGCACAGCACGCCGATGTCCGGCAGGTCGGAGACAGCCGCCCCTACCAGGCCGATGCGATCGGTCAGCGCGCACCCGTCGTCCACCTGGCGGTCGAGCAAGCCAACGGGTCGGAAGCGCGGTGGCCGGTAGACATACCCGGCGCCGCAGAAGCGACACCCATGGGGGCATCCCCGGGAGACCTCGATGAGGTAGGTGTCGTCAAAGGTGGTGTCGGGGGTCAAAATGGTGCTGGCTGTCGGCAGGTTGGATAAGTCCGGAACCATCAGCCGTCTGACGGTGGCAGGCACATCCGCCAGCGGTTCAATCTCAGCCAAGCTGCCGTCTTGATGATAGCGGGGGCGGTAAAAGGCGGGAACGTAGACGCCTGGGACGCGGCGGGCCAGGTCCAGCAGGTTTTCCCGCCTCTCGACCGATGGATCGAATATCCCAAAAAATTGCGTTATCAGGGCTTCGGCCTCCCCGATCAGGAAGGCATCGATGAAGGGGGCCAGCGGTTCAGGATTGAGAAAACAGAAGACTCCCCCTGCCAACACAAGGGGGAGAGTGGCGCCACGCTGGGCGGCAGGCAGGGGGAGTCTTGCTGTTTCCAGGATGGTAAGCACGGCGGGTGCATCGTTCTCGTATGAGATCGAAAAGGCAATAATGTCGAAGTCTTCGATGGGCGTCTGGGACTCGACCGTCAACACCCGACGAATTTTACCGCCATCCTGTTCCGGTAAAAAAGCACGTTCACAAACCACATGATCGATATCGTTGATCAGCCGGTAGACGGTCTGGAACCCCAGGTTGGACATCCCAACATGGTAACGGTTGGGGTAGACCAGGGCCACGCGAAACCGTCCGGCAGCAGGCTTTCGAATAACACCGCGCTCAGCCGGTGCTGCGGCATTGGGCACCTGTTGAAATTCTGTGGCCATGTTTCCCGCAGACCTTTATCCGTATCAGCCGTCAACCCTTGGTGCTGATGGACTTTCTCGGTGCATTGGTTTCGGTCTCATCGACCGCCACCATCATCGCGGCCATACGGCTTTGCTGGCGGCGATCGAATCCACTGCGGCGCTCCCTGCCGCTGCGGCGTTCGGGGATACAGCAGGCATATGCGTATCCCCTCCGATCGCCACCCATCCTGCGGCCACCGCTCAGGTGGTCGCTGCATTGAGAATGCTGCATGATCCGTCCTCTTGTTCAACGTTATCGCAGCCGGTCCCCGTTATTCCGGTTCCTCCGGACACGAGATTAATCCGCCTTTCTTCTTAAAAACGTGGGAACATCCAGGTCGTCGTTATCGATGACAATCCCCTTGTACTCCCGGTAAAGCTCACTGGCCGGCCTTTCGCTGGCAGCCTGCCGGCGGCGGATGAAGGTGGGCTGGTCCAGCTCCGTGGAACGGGCCAGATCCGCCGGGGTGATATCACGCACCTTACCGCCGTAGGTAGGGTCCACCATTTTCGAGCGCGCCTCCTTCTCCTTGTCCTTCTCGCCGATACCGGTGGCGATGACGGTAACGCTCAATTCATCGCCCACGCTGTCGTCGATGACCGCGCCCCAGATGATTTCCGCATCTTCGCCCACCTCGTTGTAAATACGTTCGGAGGCTTCGGTCATCTCCTCCATGGTAAGGTTGCTGTTGGAGGTGATGTTCATCAGCACTCCCTTGGCACCGGAGATATTGATATCTTCCAGCAGCGGATGCGAGATGGCCCGTTCAGCGGCTTCCAGGGCTCGGTTTTCACCGCTGGAGATGCCGATGCCCATGATGGCCATGCCGGCACGGGACATGGTGGTCTTGACGTCCGCAAAATCCAGGTTCACCAGTCCCGGCATCATGATCAGGTCGGTGATGCCCTTGACCGAATGGAGCAGGATCTCGTCAGCCCTTTTGAACATATCCACCATCTTGGCGTTCTTGGAAGCCAGTCCCCGCAGCCGGTCATTGGGAATGGTGATCACGGTATCGGCCGCTTTTTTCAACTCGAGAATGCCTTCATCGGCCTGTTTGGCCCGTTTCCGGCCCTCAAAGGAGAAGGGCCGGGTCACCACGGCTACGGTAAGAATGCCCATCTCCTTGCACAGCCGCGCAATCACCGGCGCGGCACCGGTACCCGTACCGCCGCCGAAACCGGCAGTGATAAAGACCATGTGGGAGTCGGCCAACGCTTCCTTGAGCATCTCCGCATTTTCCAGGGCCGCATCCCGTCCCACCTGGGGGTTGGCGCCTGCGCCCAGGCCTTCGGTAATCTTCGTTCCCAGCTGAATGCGCATCTCCGCCTTGGAAACGTCCAGGGCCTGGGCATCCGTGTTGGCGGAAATAAACTTAACGCCATTCAGGTTGCTCGAGATCATGTTGTTGATCGCATTGCCGCCCGCCCCGCCGACACCAATCACTTTGATTTTTGCCGAAGCTTCCCTCTCCACGTACGTAAACATACCAGTCATAGTCTCCCCCTTTGCTTGTGTTGCCCATAACGGCGCTTGCCTGTACGCCTTGGTTTCCATTTTGTTCATGATTGTCACTTTTCCGATGGACGCCAGCTCTTTCCCGCGGGATCAGATGACGTCCTTGAACCATTTTCTCATCCGGGCGATGAGGCTGTTGAAGATGTTCCTGTCCCGAATACGGAATTTTTTCTCCGGCTCCATTTTGGCGCCGTAAATGACCAGGCCCACACCGGTGGCATACATGGGATTGTTGACCACGTCGGTGAGGCCGCCGATGCCCCGCGGCTTGCCCAGGCGCGTGGGTACGCCGAATATGGCTTCGGCAATATCGGTGGTGCCGTCCAAAAGGGCCGTACCCCCGCAAAGGACAATTCCCGAGGCGATCATGTTTTCCATGCCGGCCCGGAAGATCTCCCGCTGAAGCAGCGTGAAGATCTCCTCCATGCGCGGCTCCAGGATTTCCCCTAAAATCTGGCGCGGAAGCTTGCGGGGCTGGCGGCCGCCCATCCCCGGCACTTCGATGGTCTCGTCCGGGCTGATCGCCGACCCATCGCAGGTGCCGAATTTGCGTTTGATCCGCTCCGCCTCGTTCAGCGGAGCCCGCACGCCAATGGCGATATCATTGGTCAGGTTGTCGCCCCCTAGCGCCAGCACGAAGGTGTGCTTGATGTTCTTGCCTGAGAAGATGGCCAGATCGCTGGTGCCGCCCCCCAGATCAATCAAACCGGTGCCCAGCTGTTTCTCCTCTTCGGTCAGCACCGCTTCACCCGAAGCCAGGCTCTCTAGGACGATGTCGCATACGTCCAAACCGGCCCGGTTGGCGCATTTGACAATGTTGTGAGCCGACGTGACCGCACCGGTAACGATGTGGATTTTTGCCTCAAGGCGGACGCCGGCCATGCCCACCGGGTTCTGGATGCCGATCTGATCGTCAACGATGTACTCCTGGGGCAGCACGTGGATCACCTCCCTGTCCATGGGAATGGCCACGGCCCGGGCCGCATCGATGACCCGATCCACATCCTGCTGGGTGATTTCCTGCCCTTTGATGGCCACGATGCCCCGGCTGTTGAAACCGGTGATGTGCCCGCCGGCAATCCCTGCGTAGACCGACGAAATCTCACAGCCAGCCATCAATTCGGCCTCTTCCACCGCCTTTTTGATGGACTCCACCGTGGATTCGATGTTGACCACCACGCCCTTGCGCAGGCCGATGGATGGATGGGTGCCGATGCCGATGATGTTGATTTCACGGCCCCTCACCTCGCCGACCACGGCGCAGATCTTGGTGGTTCCGATATCCAGGCCGACGACGATATTGCCTTCTCTGGCTCCCTGCAACTTACACCTCCTTAGCGTCCGAAGCGGACGGATCGGCCGATGTCAGCGTGATCACGATTCGATTGACATCGAAAAGATCGATGACCTGATACCGGGACAGCCGGCTGTCGCCCCTCAAACGGGCCATCAGTTGTCCCAGCGCCGCACACTTTTCAGCATAGCGACCGAATCCCAGCTTCACGGTCCGGTTCTCTTGGCCGGAGAATACCGTGGCCCCGATCTCGCGATCCATCTGAATTAGGCGGATTCCGGCCAGGGGCAGCGCACTGTTTTTTTCCCCGGCCAGCCGCAACAAGGTCATCACGGCCCGGAATGCCTCGCTGGCCGGCTGGCCGGCAACGGGCAGATCCGCATGGCCCAACCCCTGCACCTGGAGCAAGTCGTTGCTGTCCGACCCACTCTTGCGTTTGAATACCTCGCCGGCAACGTTGATCAAATAGCCCTCTCCGGCGCCCATGTCCAACAGAGCCAGGGGCACCTCTTCCCGGATGTGCACGTGCAATCCCGACGGGATCTCGCGGCTGACAGTCACCTCGGCGATCCATGGATCGGCCAGCAGTCGCTTGCGGGTGGTGGCCAGGTTCACGGACAGGATATTGGTCTGCGGCCCGATTCCGGCAAGCTCCAGGACCTGCTGGCGGTTGAGCCGCTCCATCCCGGAAACCACAATCTGCCGGGCCAGGAAATGGTTCGTTTGGGTGAAATAGTCGTGGGTCAAGATAAACGCGCCGCTGGCCGCCACCAGCGCCACTGAACCCAAAAGCACCTTGGCCGTGAAAACGGCCCGATCCCGGAACAGGGTCCGGCGGAGTTGCCTGTTTTCCTTGAATCGATTTTTGCGGGTCGGTTTGGTTTTCAAATCGATAACGATCGTTTTCGGTTTTTAGGCCTTATGGGTTAGGCCCTGATTTACTTTTCCTGCCTTAAAGCATTACCCTTAACACCGCTTGTCATTGTGAAACGGATTTTCAAATTTAACGCCGACGGCTTCTATTCGCTCAGCCTTTCCAACACCAGTTCCCCAACGCGATAAACATCGCCGGCACCCAAGGTCAGCAGCAGATCTCCAGGAGCCAGGGTTTTCTCAAGATGATCGACGCAGGCCTCGAGACTGTTCAGGCAGGTCACGTTGCGGTGGCCGTGGGCCCGGATGCAATCGCCCAGCGCCTCGCCGCTCACGCCGGCGATAGGCGCTTCGCTGGCGGCATAGATGGGCAGCACCACCAACACATCACTGTTGTTGAAGGAGCGGGTAAAATCCTCCAGCAAGGCCTGCGTGCGGGTGTACCGATGCGGTTGAAAGACCACCACTTTTCGGTGGTCCGGCCAGTTTTCCTTGACCGCCTCGAGGGTTACCTGGATCTCCGTGGGATGGTGGCCGTAATCATCCACCACGGTAACGCCGTTGATGTCGCCCTTGATCTCCAAGCGGCGCTGCACCCCTTCGGCGGTCTCCAGGGAACGCTTGATCGAGGAGAGCGGAATGGCCAGTTCCAGGCCCACGGCAATGGCTGCCAGGGCGTTGGTTACGTTGTGCATGCCCGGCATGGCCAAATGAAATTGTCCCAGGTTGTGGCCCCGATGAACGACGGTGAACCGGCTTTTCATCTCGGCGAAGCTGATGTCGCGCGCCTGGTAATCGGCCTGGCTGCTCTGCCCGTACGTGATCAGCCGTTTCTTGATACGGGGGAGGAGGCCCTGGAGCGGCTCGTTGTCCAGGCAGAGCACGGCCAGGCCGTAAAATGGGATCCGGTCGATAAAGCTAAGAAAAGCGTTTTTTATGGCATCCAGATCTTCATAAAAATCCATGTGCTCCCGGTCGATGTTGGTGACCACGGCAATGGCCGGGGAGAACTTGAGAAATGAACCGTCGCTTTCGTCGGCCTCGGCCACGATGAAGTCACCCTGTCCCAGCACCGCGTTGCGGCCGAGGCTCTTGAGTTTGCCGCCGATAACCACGGTGGGGTCCAACCCCCCGCCGGCCAGCACGTTGGCCACCAGGGAGGTGGTGGATGTCTTGCCGTGGGCGCCGGCAACCGCCACGCTGTATTTGAGCCGCATGAGCTCGGCCAGCATCTCGGCGCGGGGGATTACCGGAATCGCCGCCTGCCGGGCGGCGGCCACTTCCGGGTTTTTCGCGTCGATGGCCGACGAGACCACCACCACATCGGCACCGGAGATCTGCTCGGCCCGGTGGCCGACATGAATGGTACCGCCCAGCCGTGCCAAATTGGTCGTAATATCCGAGGCTTTCACGTCGGAACCGGAGACCCGGTAGCCCAGGTTCAGGAGCAGCTCGGCGATGCCGCTCATGCCGATGCCGCCAATGCCGACGAAATGGATATGGTATTTTTTCAGGTACATGGGTTATTTCCTACCAGTTGATAGCAGTCATCCACAATCGTGCGGGCCGCATCGGGTTTCCCCATGGTTCGGGAGCGGGCCGCCATGCCCGCCAGCAGCTCCGGATCGCCGGCCAAGGCGTCCAGACACCCGGCCAGCGCCGCACCGGTCAGGTCCCGTTCGAGCATCATCTGGGCCGCCCCCTGGTCAACCAGGGCCCGGGCGTTGAGTTCCTGGTGATTGTCCGCCGCATAGGGATAGGGGATGAACAGCGCCGCCTTGCCCAGGGCGGTCAGCTCGGCCACCGTGGTGGCGCCGGCCCGGCAGACAACCAGATCCGCCCGGCTGTAGCGTGATGCCATGTCATGGAAAAAAGCCTTCACCTCCGCCTCGATCCCGGCTTTGGCATAGGCGGCCGCCACACTGTCCTGGTCCTCGGCACCGGTCTGGTGGACGATGCGCAACCGACCGCGCTGTCGAAGGTGCGGCAGGGCGTCCACCACCGCCAGGTTGATGGCATGGGCCCCCTGGCTGCCGCCGACGACCATGATCGTAAACCCGTTTTCCGGGCCAGTTTCAGCGGTCGAAACCGCCAGCACCTGGCCGCGCACCGGGTTGCCGGTGATGCGTTTCTTTGAGGGATTGATCTTCCCCCGGGTATTCTCAAAGCTGACAAAGATCCGTTTTGCCAGGGGGAAAAGCATCCGGTTGGTGATGCCGGGCACGGTGTTCTGCTCACACAGAACCACCGGAATGCCCTTGAGCCAGGCGGCCAGGGCCACCGGCCCGGCGGCGTAGCCGCCCACCCCGACCACCAGGTCCGCCTGCGCGTCAGCCAGAATGCCGGCGGAGCGGAACAGGGCGCCTGGAATCTTCATGGCCGCCCGGGTCTTGGCCCACAACCCCCGTCCCTTGATGCCCTCGATGGCGATGGTTCGCTGGGGGTAACCGGCCCTGGCCAAGGCTTCCCGCTCAAAGGGCCGGCCGGCGCCCACAAAGAGGATCCGGCTCTTCGGGTTCCTCGCGGCAAACTCCCCAGCCACGGCGATGCCGGGAAACAGGTGCCCGCCGGTACCGCCGCCGGCAACGACCACCGTGAGCGGCCGCCAGGTTATTTCGGATTCAGCAACGTGCATCCCGCGCTCCGATATTCATCATAATCCCCACCGCCGCCATGTTGATCAGCAGGCTCGTACCGCCGTAGCTGAGAAACGGCAGGGTCAACCCCTTGGTCGGCAGCAGCCCCAGGGCCACTCCCATGTTGATGCACACCTGCAGCCCGAGGGTCACCGTAATGCCCATGGCCAGAAAAGCGCCGAAGCGGTCCTGGGCATGGCGGGCGATGCGGATGCCCCGCATGAGCATAATGCCGTACAGCAGGATCACGGTCATGACGCCGATGAGCCCGAGCTCTTCCCCCACCACCGAAAGAATAAAATCCGTGTGGGGCTCGGGAAGGTAAAACAGTTTCTGGTAGCCCTTGCCGAGACCCGCACCGGTGATCCCCCCGGTGCCGAAGGCCATCAGCGAATGGACGATCTGGTAGCCCTCGTCCGCCCGATACTGCCAGGGATCCAGAAAGCTCATCAGGCGCTTGACCCGGTACTCCGCCTGGGTCATGAACAGCCAGGTCATGGGCGCGAGCACCACGACCACCGACAACAGATGGGTGATGCGGCACCCGCCTACAAACAGCATGATCCAGGTCAGGGTGGCGAAGATCACCACCGACCCGAAGTCGGGCTGAGCCAGCAGCAGCGCCGTAAAAAGGCCCAAAACAAGGAGATGGGGCAAAAATCCCACGTAAAAATCCCGCAGCAGTTCCTCCTTCTTGCTCATGGAATAGGCCATGTAGACGACCAGGGCCAGCCGGGCCAGCTCCGACGGCTGGAACCGGACCGGTCCGAGCTGCAGCCAGCGTGAAGACCCGCCGGCAGTCACACCCAAACTGGTAAATGAGACCGCCACCAGCATCACGATGGCCGCCACCAGCGCCGGATAGACGAGCAGCCGGTAGAGGCGGAACGGGATGTAGCTGAAGGCCACCAGCACCACGATGCCGATCAGGGAAAACAGGGCCTGCTTCTTTAAAAAGTAGTAGTCGCTGCCGAACTTTTTGAACGCCAGGGCCGAACTGGCGCTGTACACCATGACGATGCCCATGCCCACGAGCAGCAGAACGGGAAACAGCAGTCCCAGGTCATAGACCACCGGTTGGCCTCCGTTGCCTTTTGCCGCCGTGCTCATACCAGCCTTTCCACGATTTCCCGGAACCGCTTGCCCCGATGGGCGTAGTTGTCAAACATGTCGAAGCTGGCGCAGGCCGGTGAGAGCAGCACGGTCTCCCCGGCCACCGCCGCACCGAATGCCTTTTCCACCGCTTCTTGCATGGACCTGGCCTCAAGTATGCCCTTTTCCGGATCCCCGGCCAGGGCCGTGACGATCTCATCCCGTGCCTCGCCCATGACCACCAGGGTTTTTACACGTCGGCGCACATGGGCTTTGAGATATGTGAAATCGCCCTTCTTGTTCTGACCGCCCATGATCAGAACCACCGGCTTGTCGAAACAGTCCAACGCCCGCTTCACCGCGTCGACATTGGTGGCTTTGGAGTCATTGACAAAGCTTACCCCGCGCACGATTCCCACCGTTTCCAGCCGATGGGCGAGTCCTCTGAATTCGTCGATGGCCTGCTGGATGCCCGCGTCGGTCGCCCCCTGTTCCCGGGCGGCCAGGCAGGCCGCAGCCGTGTTCTCGCGGTTGTGGGGGCCGATCAGGCCGGTCTTGTCCAGCGCGAAGCTGCCGGTCCGCCGCCCCTCGTCAAACAACAGGATCTTGTCTTTTAGTATTTGGGCGCCATTGACGACCGCCTGATCCGAAAAGAGCCGCAGGCGGGACCTGGGGGGACGTTTCTTCAGCATGGCGGCCACGGTGGCATCCATGGCGTTGAGGACCGCCGTATCGGCCGGGCGCTGGTTTTCGAAAATCCGCCACTTGGCGTCGGCATAGGCCTCAAAGGTGGGATAGCGGTCCAGGTGGTCGTCGGTGATATTGAGCATCACCGCGGTGTCCGGCCGAAAAACGATGGTGGTGTCCAGCTGGAAGCTGCTGATCTCGGCCACGACCACATCGGCCCGTTCATGGCGGCCATCCGCGTAAGCGATAAGCGGAGTGCCGATATTGCCGCCCACAAACACCTTCTTGCCGCTGTATTTTAGCATGTTGCCCACCAGTTCCGTGGTTGTGGTTTTGCCATTGGTGCCGGTTACCGCCAGGATCGGTTCGGTAACATAGGCGGCTGCCAGTTCCATTTCACCGATCACCGCGGTTCCCTTGGCCCAGGCCGGCTCCAGCATCGGCAGGGTATGGGGCACGCCGGGACTGAGCACCACCAGATCGGCGGATTCAAAATCCCTGGCATCATGCCCGCCCAGCTTCAGCGCTACCCCCATTCCCTCGAGCATGCCGGCTGAATCCTTCAACGTTTCGGCCGGGGCGCGGTCGGTCACCGTCACCCGGGCGCCCCGGTTGACCAGAAACCGGGCCGTCGCCACCCCGGATCGCCCCAATCCCACCACCACGATACGCTTGTTTCGAAGTTCCATGGCTTGACCAATCTCCGCCGCTACCGCAATTTCAGAGTACTCATGGAGATCAACGCCAGGGCGATGGCGATGATCCAGAACCGCACGATCACCTTTGGTTCCGGCCAGCCCTTCAATTCAAAATGGTGGTGCAGGGGTGCCATGCGGAAAATCCGCCGACCCTTGGTCATCTTGAAAAAGCCCACCTGAAAAATCACGGAAAGGGCTTCGATGACGAACAGACCGCCCACCAACACCAGCAGAATCTCCTGCTTGGTGATCACGGCCACGGTGCCCAAAGAGGCCCCCATGGAGAGGGAGCCCACATCTCCCATGAACACCTGGGCCGGGTAGGCGTTGAACCATAAAAAACCCAGACCGGCGCCGGCCAAGGCCCCGCAAAAGACGGTGATCTCTCCGCAGCCGGCCACCGGTGCGATCTGCAGGTAATCGGCGATGCGCGCGTGGCCGGCCACATAGGCAAAAATCATATAGGTGACGGCAGCGATGATCACCGGTCCGATGGCCAGACCGTCCAGACCGTCGGTCAGGTTCACGGCATTGGAGGCACCCACGATAACCAGGGCCGCGAAAAAGATGTATCCCCAGCCCGGGTCCGGGGTCAGCCGCTTGAAAAACGGTACGCTGAGCTTGGTGGAGAAATCGGGAACCAGGTAGGCCAGCAGTCCCACCAGCAGCGCCAGCACCACCTGGAGGGCAAGTTTCTGACGGGCGGTCAGGCCCAGGTTGCGCTTTTTCACCTGCATCAGGTAGTCGTCGGCAAAACCGATGGCGCCGAATCCCAGGGTGGCCAGCAGAGCAATCCACACATAGCGGTTGGTCAGATCGGCCCACAGCAGGGTCGAGCCGGCCGCCGCAAAAATGATCAGCACACCGCCCATGGTGGGGGTGCCGGCCTTTTTTAAGTGGTCCTTGGGTCCGTCTTCGCGGATGTACTGTCCCACCTGCATCATCGCAAGGCGCCGGATCACCCAGGGCCCCAGCAGAAAACAGATCAGAAAGGCGGTCAGGCTGGCATAGATGGTCCGGAAGGTGATGTACCGGAACACGTTAAAAGCCGCAAAGGTCGTATGCAACGGGTATAGCAGGTGATAGATCATCTGTCGGTACCGCGCCTTTGTTCTTCGGTTGGCCTGCTCGCGCGCTTCGTCATCGGTCATCCGCCCAGCGGGAGATTGCGTCGACCACCTGTTCCATGGCCATTCCCCGGGACCCTTTCACCAGGATCAGGTCGCCGGGCTGAAGCTGATGCTTCAACCCGGCGATGATCGATTCTTTGGTTCCGGTTAAGATCCGGTCGGCCGTCATCTTGCGGTCCATGGCACCGTCGGCCACGGCCGCGGCGAAACTGCCGGCGACATACAGCCGATCGATGCGGGCATCGCCCACAGCCCTGCCGATTTCCCGGTGCAGGGCTTCCGCTTGAGGCCCCAGTTCCAGCATGTCCCCCAGCACGGCAATCGTGCGGCGGTTGCCGTGCACCCGGTAGAGCGTCTCGATGGCCGCAACCATGGAGCTGGGGTTGGCGTTGTAGGTATCGTCCAACAGGCGGATGTCGCGGCCCAATGTGCGGATGCCCATACGCCCGGCCCGTGGAGAAAAGGCTTCCAGCCCGGCCTTGATATGCTCCAGGGGCACCCCCATGACCTCGCCGGCGGCCGCTGCAGCCAACGCGTTGGAGACCATCACCCGCGCCGGGGTGGCCAAGGCCACCGGCAGGCTGCCCGATGGGGTGGTCAGGGTGAAGGTCATGCCCGCTTCGCTCAGGCGGATATCGTCGGCCCGCACTTGGGCCCGCTGGTGGCAGCCGAAATAAATCACCCTGTGATCCACGCTGGCGGCCAGGGCTGCGACCCGCGGATCGTCAGCGTTAAGAATGGCCGTGCCGCCGGAGCGAATGGCATGCAGCAGTTCCCCCTTGGCCCGGGCTACGTTTTCGATGCTGCCCAGGCCCTCCAGGTGAGCCGGGCCAACGTTGGTGATGATGCCCACGTCCGGCTCGCAGATACCGCCCAAATATTCAATTTCACCGGCATGGTTCATACCCAGCTCCAGCACGGCGGCCTGGTGGGCCGGTGTCAGCCGCAACAGCGTCAGGGGCAAACCGATATGATTGTTCAGGTTGCCGGTGGTGCACAGGATGGCAACCTTCCGGGCGAGTACCTGTTCCATGAGCATGCGGGTGGACGTTTTTCCGTTGGATCCGGTGACGGCCAGCACCGTGAGGCTGCGCCGGTTGCGGTTGAATCGGGCCAGGGCGCCCAGGGCCCGCGCAGTGTCGGCCACCGCCACACCGACCACGCTGCCGGCAGCCATTCGGTCCATGGGCAGATCGGCAACCCGTCCGTCGGCCGCCATGATCCCCTTGACGCCGCGATCCAGTACGTCGGTCACAAAACGATGTCCGTCGTGGGATTCACCGCGGATGGCCACAAACAGATGTTCCGGACCGATCGACCGTGAATCGATGCCGATGCCGGCAAAATCCGTCTCCGCCGTTCCCGATATCAGGGATCCGCCGGTCGCCGCCAGGATCTCCGCCGTAGTCCAGGCATAGGGTGTCATGGTCTCATGCTCCCGCATCGTTCATGGCCGCCAGCAGGTGGCGGGCCACTTCCCGGTCATCGAAATGGATCGTTTCGCCGGCCAGGATCTGATAGGTTTCATGCCCCTTGCCGGCGATCAACAGGGCGTCTCTTGGGCTGGCGGCCCCCAGGGCCGCCCCGATGGCCGCCTTCCGGTCCGGCTCCACCACATATGCCTTGCCCTGCCAGCCGTTGTTAAGGGCATGGGTGGCCAGACGCTGCGTACAGGCCTGCCGGATCCCCGCCTCCACCTGAGCGATGATCGCCAGCGGATCCTCGGAGCGCGGGTTGTCCGAGGTTATCACCGCCAGATCGCTGAGCCGGGCGGCAATCTCCCCCATGATGGGGCGCTTGCTGTTGTCCCGGTCTCCTCCGCAGCCGAATACGGTGATCAGCCTGCCAGGCGTCAGGGTTCGCAGGGCGGCAATGGCATTTTTCAGCGCATCGGGGGTATGGGCGTAATCCACGAAAATGGTCCGCTCACCGCCCTCGGCAATGCGCTCCAGCCGACCGGGCACGCAGGGGGTGGCATCGATTCCCGCGGCGATGGCCGCCGGAGGTATGCCCAGGGCCAGTGCCGCACCTGCGGCACTGAGAATATTCTCCAAATTAAAATCTCCCACCAGCGGCGAGCAGAAAGGGATTTCGCCCTGCGGTGTGGCGATGCTGCCGCGAATGCCTGCCAGATCCCGGATCACCCCCAGCGGGAGTATTTCCCCGTCGCCGTAGGTAGCCGTGCGCAGGGCTGCGGCGCCTAGGAGATGTCCCAGTTCCCGCCCTTTGGGGTCGTCCCCGTTGACCACCGCCCGGATGGTATTGCCTGCATCGGCAGGCTTGAGGTAATCGACAAAGAGCCTTTTTTTGCAGATCCAGTAGCGCTCCATATCGCCGTGATGATCCAGGTGATCCTGGGTCAGATTGGTGAAAACGGCCACATCGTAGCTGCACCCGTCCACCCGGTGCAGGTCCAGGGCGTGCGAAGAGACCTCCATGACCGCATGGGTGACGCCCGCATCGGCCATCTGTCTCAGGATGGCCTGCAGTTCCAGGGATTCCGGTGTGGTCACCGGATTGTTGAAGGCCTTGCCGGCAAAGCGGTAGTTAATGGTCCCCACGACACCGGGCCGCAGCCCGGCCTTCATCAGGATCTGCTCGAGCAGGTAGGTGACGGTGGTCTTGCCGTTGGTGCCCGTCACCCCCACCAGGATCATCCGGCCGGCCGGCTGGCCGTAGAACCGGCTGGCCATATGGGCCAGCGCCGCCCGGGTATCCGCCACACGGATGAGAACCGTGTCGGCCGCCACCGGCTTGCGGCAGACCACGGCCACCGCACCCTGGTTGACGGCGTCGGGGATAAAGCGGTGGCCGTCTGCCGTATACCCCTCGATGGCCACGAACACGGCCCCCGGGGTCACCTTGCGCGAGTCGTAGCAAATGGCGCTGACCTCCGGATCCGCAAAACCCTGGAGATGGGTTGTCGCTTCGATGTTCAGCCGCTCCGTGAGCGATGAGAGCTTCATCCGTCGGCCCTGTTTTCTCGGGATACCCGCAGTCGATCCGCATCGGGTCCCGGCGGGATATTGAGATAGTTCAATGTTTCCAGTGCGATCTGGCGGAAGGCGGGCGCCGCCACGATGCCGCCGTAACTCTGGGCCTTGGGCTCGTCCACGAGGACCAGAATGGCCAGCTCCGGATGATCCGCCGGGGCAAAGCCCACAAAAGAAGAGATATACCGTCCCTTGGCGTAGCCGCCGCTGCCATCGATCTTCTGGGCAGTGCCGGTCTTTCCGCACACGGAGTACCCCTCCAGAGCCGCATTCACCCCGGTTCCGCCTTCGGTGATCACCGTCTTCAGGATTCGCCGCACGGTGGCGGCCGTATGTGAGGAGACCACCCGCCGAACCGCCTCAGGGGAAAACCGTTGAACCGTTCCTCCGTTGCGGTCCGTAATCTCCTTGACCAGCATGGGTTTCATGAGCAGCCCACCGTTGGCGATGGCCGATGTGGCCGATATCAACTGGATGGCCGATACGGATATGCCCTGCCCAAAGGAGATGGCCCCCGCATCGATGGCGGACCATGACTTGAACGGGCTCAAACTGCCGGCAGTTTCACCGGGGCAGGCGATGCCGGAACGCTGGCTGAAGCCGAAGGACAGCAGATAATCGTGAAGCTGGCGAGGACCCAGCTTTTCGGCCATTTTTACCGAACCGATGTTGCTCGAGTACTTGACGATCTGCTGCAATGACAGCCATCCGTGGGACTTGGTGTCATGGATGGTGTTCCGGCCGATGCGGTATTCGCCGTTTTCGCAGTAAAAGATGGTGGACGGGGAACAGACGCCGCTGTCGATGGCCGCCGCCACGCTGAATATCTTCATGGTGGAGCCGGGTTCGAAGGGATCGGTGATCGCCCGGTTGCGCCACAACTCCCGCCCGAAATCCTTGTAGTTGTTGGGGTTGAAAAACGGATAGTGCGCCAGGGCCAGCACCTCCCCGGTAGCCGGGGCCATGACGATGGCGATGCCCGATTTGGCCTCGTACTGGGTCGCGGTTGCCTCCAGGGCTTTCTGGGCGATGTGCTGGATGGTGCGATCGATGGTCAGGACCACCTGGTTCCCCCCAGCCAGGTCGACTGGCATCCCGGCGCCCTCAAACCGACGTCCCAGGGCATCCTTGAGGACGGTGATCTCCTGCTCCCCTCCCTTCAGGTAGGCCTCGAAATAGAATTCCATCCCTTCAAGGCCGTGGCCGTCGACGCCGGAAAACCCCACCAGCTGCGCCGCCAAGGTTTTATTGGGGTAGTAGCGGCTGTGTTCAGTGATAAAATCAAGCCCCTTGATCCCCAGCGCCTGCACCGCCTCGGCCTGTCTGGGAGTGGCTTGGCGCTTGAGCCACACGAAAGGCCGCTTGGGATCCAGCCGCTCGTACAGGTCCCGCTGCGTCAGGTTCAGGGGCTTGGCCAGCTGCCTGGCCACTGCCTTGCGATCGGATAGCTGGCGGGGATAGGCGGCAATGGACGGGCTGTCAATGCTCAAGGCCAGCGGGTTGCCGTTGCGATCGGTGATGGCACCGCGTTTGCCCTGAACCACCATGGCACGCTCGTACTCCCGGGAGGCCCGCTCGGAAAGCCAGGCACCCTTGAACACATGCAGCCGGACCGCCTGCACGCTGATGGCGCCAAAGGCCATCAGAAACAGCGCCCCGACGATTCCGGCCCGCATCCGTGTCCGTACTGTTGCCGTTGCTGTCATGGCAGCGCCACCGTCCGTTGAGAATCCGGCATGACCAACCCCAGCCGGGTTTTGGCAATGGTTTCGATCCGCTCCGGCGATTTGAGCCGGGCCAATTCAATTTTCAGGGTGTTGCGCTCTTTGAGCAGCGACTGGTGTCGTTGCGTTTGCCGGTCGATGCCGTAGCCGGCATTGACGCACTGAACCCTGCACCACGCATAAAACAGGGCTTCCACGAAAAAGAGCACCATCAGAACGATCCAGAGGCTGGTCATGAGTTGCCTTGGCGGCCGCAACCTGCGGTTCCTGGTGCTGTCCTGCCCATTTTCCGCCCTCTTTACCGTCCCGTAAGGTACGGCTCTGCCCAGCCCGGCCATCATATCTTCTCCACGGCTCTCAAGCGCGTACTGCGGGCCATGGGATTTTTGCGAATCTCCGCTTCCCCGGGCCGCATCACCTTGCGCGTCAGCAGCCGCACCGTTGCCTGGCGGCCGCAGGCGCATCGGGGAAGCGACGGCGGGCATGTGCATGGGCTCTCCAAGGCCCGGAAGCGCTGTTTGACGATGCGGTCC
The DNA here is from genome assembly GCA_963704985.1 of uncultured delta proteobacterium. GTDB lineage: Bacteria > Desulfobacterota > Desulfobacteria > Desulfobacterales > Desulfosarcinaceae > Desulfosarcina. The sequence goes on from CAVPIL010000002.1 coordinate 672,746, forward strand.
TCCAGGGAGTGAAAAGCAAGCACACACAGGCGTCCGCCCGGATTGAGCAGATCCACGGCCGTTGCCAGGAATTGGTCCAGCACCTCCAGTTCGCGGTTCACGGCGATGCGCAGCGCCATAAACACCCGTGTGGCGGGATGGATCTTCTGCGTCCGCGCTGCGGCTGCAGGAACCGCTTCCGCCACCAGCCGGGCCAACTGAGCGCTGGTGGCCACCGGTTGCATCTTGCGCTGCGCCACCAGATGCCGGGCGATTCGCACCGCCCAGCGCTCTTCGCCGTATCGGCTGAACGTCTGCGCCAGGTCCCGTTCGCTCATGGATGCCACCAGATCGGCAGCCGTGACGGCCGAGCGGACGTCCATGCGCATGTCCAGGGGCTCATCCCGGCTAAAGCTGAATCCTCGGCCGCTGGCCTCGATCTGATGAAGAGAGAGTCCGATGTCTATCAGAATGCCGTCCACGGCAGCGATGCCCAATTGAGAAAGAAACAACGGCAGATCCACGAAGTTGCCGTGGACAATATGAATCCGAGGTTCGTCGACGGCAAGGATTCTGCGGGCCTGATCAATGGCATCCCGGTCCTGATCGATACCGATGAAGACGCCGCCGGGGGCGATGTGCTGGCAGATGCGCAGGGCATGCCCGGATCCGCCCAGTGTACCGTCCACGATGATCCTGCCCGGTCGGCATGCCAGCATGGCCACCGCTTCTTCAAGCATGGCGGTGACATGATAACCGGGCATGGGCTAAAGCCCCAGCAGGGCGATCTCGTGCCGTACCTGATCGTCACCCATATCCTTCTCCATCAGCCCATTTTCCTGGTCCCAGTTTTCCCGCGACCAGATCTCAAAACGGTCCAACACGCCCACCAGGACGATATCCTTTTCCAGCCCGGAATACTGCTTCAGAAAGGGTGGAATCAACACGCGCCCCTGAACGTCACACTTGCAGTCGTGGGCCCCGCCGATAAAAACGCGCTGAAAGCGACGCATGGCCTCGCTTTTTTGGGGAAGATGAAGTATTTTCTGTTCCAGCTTGGCCCATTGGTCGGGGGTGTATGCAAAAAGGCACCTGTCCATGCGGGTGATCATGACGCCGTCGCCCCCACTGGCCTTGATCACGTCACGAAACCGAGCAGGAACAATAATCCGCCCTTTTGGGTCGATGGTATGAAAGGAGCTTCCCCGGAACATATTTCACCAATTTTATCCACTTTAATCCACTATGTTTGGATAAAAGTATAATTTTCATAAGGTGTCAAGCGAAAAGTATATTTAGATAATAAATTTTTATTAATAATTTTTGAAAGTTAAGCACAAAAAACCTGGATCGTCAAGCAGGTGGAGCAAAGTGGAGACATTATTTGATCGTGACCGATTGAGACGGCGGTCGTCCGAGCATGGGGCCGCACCCGTCCGAAAACGCTTTTTTTGTTGCCTGAATCCGCTGTTTTATATATCCATACCCATGCAGGATCCGAGATCACCCCGGCATGGACCCATCGCGGAATAGAGACCCATGAAGATCAAACAGTTTTTTTACGGCAGTGATAATCTGGGATACCTCCTGCACACGGAAACCCGTGCGCTGGCCATCGACGGCGGTGCCGTGGATGAAATTTTGTCCTTTGTCCGGGAAAACGGCCTGACCCTGGCACAGGTCACCAACACCCATGGCCATGGCGACCATACCGCCGGTACCCGGCAACTGGCCGATGCATCGGGCGCCCATCTCCTTGATCATCACCGCTTCACCGACGGCCACACCATCGACCTGGACGGTCAACCGCTGACGGTCCGCCTGACTCCGGGCCACACCGCGGATTCAGTGACCTTTGCCGCCGACGGTTTTCTGGTCACCGGCGACACGCTGTTCAACGGCACGGTGGGCAATTGCTTCTCGGGAGATTTAAAAGCCTTTTACCGGTCCATCCGTCTGCTCATGAGCTACCCCGGAACCACCCGGATTTATGCCGGCCACGATTACCTAGCGGCATCACTGGCCTTTGCCCGGCACTTGACCCCGGAGCATCGCGCCATTGATGCCTACGCCGCCCGCTATGACCAGAGCCATGTGGTCTCCACCCTGGACGATGAACGGGCCGTCAATCCCTACCTGCGGTTCAACGACCCGGCGATCATCGCCCTGCTGCAATCGAAAGGGTTGCCCACAGGTACCGAATACCAGCGGTGGGAAGGAATCATGTCCATCGGATGAAACCAATCGACACGCCCATGACGGCTGGGTATCCATGACCCACAGCGCTGCCCAGCACACCCTTGCCGGCCATACGCCGGCCTTGACCGCGGTCGAGGAAGCCGTCCTGACCCGCATCCGCCAACAGGCCCAGACACACTTCTCCCAGGCCAAGGGGAGCCACGACTGGGACCACACCCTGCGGGTGCATCGGCTCTGTCTGCGCATCGGCGCCGCCGAAGGAGCGGACCGGCTGGTGACCGAGGCGGCCGCCTTCCTTCACGACATCGGACGCGCCCACCAGGACCGGGCCGTCGGCAAACTCTGCCATGCGGAGAAAGGCGCCGCCATGGCCCGGAAGATGCTGGCGGATTACCCCCTGGCCGACGACCGCAGGGAGAATATCATCCACTGCATCGCCTCCCACCGGTTTCGCCGGGGAGACACCCCCCGAACCTTAGAGGCCCGTGTGCTGTTCGATGCGGACAAGTTGGATGCCATCGGTGCCGTGGGCGTTGCCCGGGCCTTCCTGTTTGCCGGCGAACTGGGAGCCAGGCTGCACAGCCCGAAGGTGGACGTCACCCGGGCGCCGGCCTATTCCATCGATGACACGGGCTACCGCGAATATGTGGTCAAGCTGGCCAAGATCCGGGAGCGGATACTCACCGCCACCGGCCGGCGCCTGGCCGACGAACGGCACCGGTTCATGGCCGGTTTTTTCGACCGCTTTCTGGAAGAATACGAAGGAGAAAGGTGAAGCGACATGGCAATCAACAGAGTAGATAAAATTGACGACCAGGTAAGGGTGAACCACGTGCTGATCAGCGTTTCAGACAAGCACGGGCTGGAGTCCTTCGTGCCGCGGATGCTGGCGATCAATCCCCAGATGCGCATCTTTTCCACCGGCGGCACCTTCGCCCGGCTGCGGGAAATCCTGGCAGAGCGGGCCGAAGGCTGCCTCACCCAGGTATCCGAGTATACCGGGCAGCCGGAAACCCAGGGGGGGCTGGTGAAAACCCTGGATTTCAAAATTTATCTGGGACTTCTCACCGAGACTTACAACGACGCCCACCAGTCCGATCTGAAGCGCACCGGCGGCGTACCCATCGACATGGTGGTGGTCAACCTCTACCCGTTCAGGGAGACCATCGCCAAAACCGGCGTCACCCCGGAACAGGCCCGCGGCAACATCGACATTGGCGGTCCGTGCATGATCCGGGCCTCAGCCAAAAACTTCATCCGGGTGGCATCGGTGGTGGATCCCGGGGACTACGGCCAGATCACCGCCGAAATGGCGGCCGGCAAGGGACGCCTTTCTCTGGCCCTGCGCTACCGGCTGGCCCGCAAGGCCTTCGCCCACACCGCCGCTTACGACACTGCCATTGCCGGCTATCTGGCTGACACCGGCTTCGACACCGTCCAAAGCGGATACCGGTTGCAGAACCGCTGAGTGGATTGTGGGTTGGACGGGTTGGTTGCGTTCTCTTGATCCCCTGAATCCTCGACCCCTTGGCCCCTTGAATCCCTGAACCCTTCTATTCATTAACCACCCAAGGAGCATCACCATGGCTGAAGACCTGAAAAAAATGTACCGTACCATCATGGACGACCACTTTCCCCCGAAAATGGAAATCAGCTTCGTGGACCAGGACCGGCGGCAGACCTTGTTCTACGAAAAGGTCACCTGGACCATCGACAGGGTCCAAAAAGGGCTGCGCTATGGCGAGAACCCCGGTCAGGAAGCGGCCCTCTACCGCATGGTCAACGGCAACCTGGTGCTCGGAGAGACCGAGACCATCCAGCCCGGCCAGTACCTGGCATCGGACATCGAACTGCTCCAGTCCGGCAAGCACCCGGGCAAGACCAACCTCACCGATGCGGACAATTCTCTCAATATCCTGAGATACTTCACCGACAGGCCCACGGCTGTGATCGTCAAGCACAACAACCCCTGCGGCGTGGCCCAGGCCGAGACCCTGGAACAAGCCTATGTCAAGGCCAATCTCGCCGACCGCGTGGCTGCCTTCGGCGGCTGCATCGCCGTAAACCGCAGCGTGGACATGGCCGCCGCCGAGGCCATTTGCAGCCAGTACGCGGAAGTGGTGGTGGCACCCGATTTCGAGCAGGGGGTCATGGATATCTTCTCGCACAAGAAAAACCTGCGGGTAATCCGCATCGGCAACATCCGGCGGCTTCACGACTTCGTCGGCCGACGCTGCGTGGAGTTCAAGAGCCTCATCGACGGCGGCATCATCGCCCAGTGGTCCTTTGTGCCCCAGGCACGCACCCGGTCAGACCTGAAACCGGCCCGCTGCGAGGACAACGGCAAGGTCTACCAGATCAACCGGACGCCCACCGACAGCGAGTACGAGGACCTGCTGTTCGGCTGGCTGGTGGAGTCCGGCGTCACCTCCAATTCGGTGCTTTACGTCAAAGACCGGGTTACGGTGGGAATCGGCACCGGTGAGCAGGACCGGGTCGGCGTGGCCGAGATCGCCCGGGACAAGGCCTACCGCAAACTGGCCGACCGCTACTGTTTCGAAGCCTGGCAGACGCCCTACAATGACCTGAAAGACCCGGATCGCAAGGCCGAAATCGACGCCCGCGTGTCAGCCGAAAAGGGCGGGTTGATGGGTGCCACCATGGTCAGCGACGCGTTTTTTCCCTTCCGGGATGGCGTCGATGTGGGGATCCGTGAAGGTATCAGCGCCGTGGTTCAACCCGGCGGATCGAACAACGACTATCAGTCCATCGAGGCCTGCAACGAGGCGGGTGTGGCTATGGTCTATACCGGACAGCGCAGTTTCAAGCACTGAAAACCATTTTCTTCCCCCAAACCCTTGTTTCATGCGGTTTCGCTGTTGACACTGTCTAAAATTTGCTGTAATGCCACAAAATAAGCGTCGGTATTAGGTTCCTATTTTACACCCACCCAAAGGAGGAAACGATGACAAAGGCTGAATTAGTTGAGAAAATGGCAGAAGAGTCTGGCATCACCAAAGTCGCCGCTGCTGCCGCGCTGGATTCATTCACCGCCAACGTCGCCAAAGCCCTGAAGAAAAAAGATGGCAAGGTGACCCTGGTGGGTTTTGGAACCTTCATGAAGGTGCGCCGCAAAGCCCGCAAGGGACGCAATCCTCAGACCGGCGAAGTGATCAAGATCAAGGCCGCCAACGTAGTGAAGTTCAAACCGGGCAAGAAATTGAGAGACGCCGTTTAATTATTCGTAGGACCGCTTCTTATAAGGCGGCCTGCCGGATTCATCTGATCCGGCAGGCCGCCTTTTTTTTGCCTGCTGAACGAAGTCGAAGAACGGCGATCCAAGGTTTAGAGCCGTCTATCCATGCGGTGGCACTACTGCTTCATGACCCGGCTGAATGCCTCTAGGGCCCGCTGAACATCGGCCGCCGTCACATGGTAGTTGAGCACCGCCCGAATCTGATCCTTGGCTGTAGGCAGCACGCGGACACCTTGAGCGCCCAGCTGGGCCGCCATGGTCGGCGCATCCAGTCCCTTTTGGGCCACGCGAAAGTAAACGATATTGGTCGCAATGGCGTCAGGGTCGATGCGCAGGCCCGAGATTTGAGCCAATCCCATGGCCAGCGCCCTGGCGTTGGCGTGGTCTTCGGCCAACCGGTCCACCATCTCGGTCAGGGCCACGATTCCGGCGGCGGCAATGATGCCTGCCTGGCGCATGCCCCCACCCACGGATTTGCGTGCTCTTCTCGCCCGGGCGATGAAATTCTCGTCGCCGCAGACGACCGATCCCACCGGTGCGGCCAACCCCTTGCTCAGGCAAAAGGTCACCGAATCAGCCGGCGCGGCCAGCTGGTTCACATCCACGCCCAGGGCCACGGCCGCATTGAAGATGCGGGCACCGTCGATATGAAGCTTCAATCCATGCTGGTGGACCAGCCGGCCCACCGCGGTCGTATAAGCGGGGGTCAGGGGGGTGCCGCTGCAACGGTTGTGGGTGTTCTCCAGAATGACCAGCCGCGAACGCGGAAAATGCACGTCATCGGGGCGGATGGCCGCCGTGATCTTCTCTAGGGCAAGGGTGCCGTCCATTTCGTTGGCCAGCGTGCGCGGGTGGATGCCGCCCAGGGCGGACGCCCCGCCCTGTTCGTAAAAGAACACGTGCGACTGGTCCCCTAAAATGGTCTCGTCTCCCCGGCCGCAGTGGGCCAGTTGGGACACCAGGTTGCCCATGGTGCCCGACCCCACCAGCAGTGCGGCAGGCTTGCCCATCCGGCGCGCCGCCAGTTCCTCCAGGCGGTTGACGGTGGGGTCTTCCTTGAATACATCGTCTCCCACCTCGGCCTCGGCCATGGCTTTTCTCATGGCCGACGTGGGCCGGGTGATGGTGTCCGATCTCAGATCGATGACGTCCATGCGTATAGTTATCCTTTGGTTATCGCTGGCTTCTTCGAAAGGCGCACCTGAATCGCATTGGCATGGGCCCCGAGCCCTTCGACGGTGGCCAGGCAAATGATATCGCGGGCCTCCTGCCTGAATGCCGCCGGTGAATAGCGGATCAGGCTGGTCTTTTTCATGAAATGATCCACCGACAGAGCGGATGAAAAACGCGCCGTGCCGGCCGTCGGCAGCACATGGTTGGGGCCGGCCATATAGTCGCCCACCGGTTCAGGCGTATAGTGTCCCAGAAAAATGGCGCCGGCATTGCGCAGCCTCGGTACCACATCCATGGGCTCCGCCACCTGAAGCTCCAGGTGCTCGGGGGCGATGTGATTGGCCAGATCGATGGCGGCGTCCAAATTCTCAACAACCATGATGACGCCGAAAGCGGCCAGGCTCTGCCTGGCGATGTCGGCGCGGGCCAGGGACGCCAGCTGAGCGTCCACCGCCGCCTTGACCGACTGGGCCAGCTCCGCGGAATCGGTGACCAGGATGGCCGACGCCAGGGGGTCGTGCTCCGCCTGGCTGAGAAGATCCGCGGCGGTGAACTCCGGGTCCGCCGTGCCATCGGCGATCACCAGGATTTCGCTGGGGCCGGCGATCATATCGATGCCCACCGTCCCGGCGACGATTTTCTTGGCCAGGGTGACGTAAATGTTGCCGGGACCCACGATGACGTTGACCTTGGGTACGGTCTCCGTGCCGTAGGCCAGGGCGCCGATGGCCCAGGCGCTGCCCACCTTGTAGACGGCATCCACGCCCACCTTTTTGGCGGCCACGAGAAGATGGGGAGCCACCTCCCCCGAAGGCCTGGGCGGGGTGACCATCACGACCCTGGGCACACCGGCAATCTTGGCCGGAATGGCCCCCATGAGCACCGAAGAGACCAGTGGGGTGCTGCCGCTCTTGCCGCCGGGCACATATACGCCGGCAGCATCAACGGGATGAACCATCTGTCCCAGAAGGGTGCCGGGCCGTCGGGTGTCGATCCAGGATTTGGGCAGCTGCTGACGGTGAAAAGCTTGGATCTGCATGGCGGCGCGGTTCAGCGCACGCATAAACGCCCGGTCCACCTGCTTGCCGGCCGCCGCCATCTCTTGGGGTGTTACCGCCAGGGCCTCGATGGTCATTTGGGGTGCATCGAACTGCTGGCTGTAGCGGATCAGGGCCTGGTCCCCGTTGCGCTTGACATCGTTGAGGATCCGGGTGACGGCCTGGACGTCGGTTTTTCTGAAATCGATATCCCGGCCAACGATGGATTTCACCTTTTTTTCCGCTGCGGCGGACGGGTAGCGCAGAATTTTCATGCAAGCGTCTCCTTTCTGTCGAAGCTGTCTTCCTTTATGGTGGATCCACCGAATTTGTCAATTGATGAACTGCAATCATTATATAATTGATGTTACGAGTTGACATATCGGTTTCTATCTGTAGAAATACCGGGTTGATTGGCCGGTGTCGATGTGGCTATCATCTCGGCACCAGCACTCCCCGACACATTCCACACGGAGGTCATTAACCATGCAAGCGGACAGAATCCATAATTTCAACGCCGGGCCGGCAGCCCTTCCCCTGCCGGTATTGGAAGAGATTCAGGCATCCTTTCTCAATTTTGCCGGTTCCGGCATGTCGGTCACTGAAATCAGTCACCGGTCGAAATGGTTCGACGATGTGATCAATGACGCCGTGACGCGGATCAAGCGGATCCTGAAGCTTGACGACCGCTTTCACGTGCTCTTTCTCCAGGGCGGTGCCAGCATGCAGTTCTGTATGGTTCCCATGAACCTGCTGGGCGCCGGCGATACGGCCGACTACGTCAACACCGGCACATGGTCGACCAAAGCCATCAAAGAGGCCAAGCTGTTAGGCAAGTCCATCAAGGTGGTAGCCTCCTCCGAGGAGGGCAACTTTGCCTATATTCCCGGGTCGATCCCGTTCAGTGCCGATGCCGTCTACGCCCATATCACCTCCAACAACACCATCAAGGGTACCCAGTGGGACCGGTTTCCGGAGACCGGCGGCGTCCCCATCGTTGCGGATATGAGTTCGGACATCTTCTCCCGGCCGCTGGAGATGGAAAAGTTCGGGCTGATCTATGCCGGCGCCCAGAAAAACATGGGACCGGCCGGCGTCTGCCTGGTGGTCATCCGCGACGATCTGTTGGCCCGCACCCCCGGGGATATCCCCACCATGCTGCGCTACACCACCCATGCGGAGAAGAACTCCATGTACAACACACCGCCCTGTTTCGCCATCTACACGGTGCAGCTGGTGCTCAAGTGGCTGGAAGAAACCATCGGGGGGCTGGACAGGATGGCGCAACTGAACCGCAAGAAAGCCGGGCTGCTTTATGACTGCATCGATCAGGGCGGTTTTTACCGGGGAACGGCGCAAAAGGAGAGCCGGTCGCTTATGAACGTCACCTTCCGACTGCCCAGCGAGGAGTTGGAGAAAACCTTCGTGACCGAGGCCCAGAAAAGCGGTCTGGGCGGACTCAAAGGCCACCGCAGTGTGGGCGGATGCCGGGCCTCCATCTATAATCCGACGCCTTTGGCCGCCGTGGAAGCGCTGGTGGGTTTCATGCAAACATTTGAACGCCATCACGGCTAAGCGCCTGCCGGCGCGGCCCGTCGTTCCCAATTACCGGCCCGAATACCCTTTTTCACCCATGGACTGAACAAGGGTTTCGGGCTTTTTATTGCATGGCGCCTGCCGTTAACGGTTGGACTGACCGCTGTTTCCCCCTTCCTTTCCCCTCGGCGGGAAGAACTGACGATAACGACCTGAAATTACCGGCATGCCGCTTGGCCGGACCCGGGCTGTCATTTTTGGTTTTGCTTGACATTACCGGCGAACACTCATAATTACAGTAACAGTTTACCGTTTGCTCCCATCTTTCGTATTCATGACCATCAGATCACGGATCACTTTTTTAACACCAGCCGCATATGGACAGGAGGGACGCTATGGAAAAAATCTTGAGAATCAACATGAGTGCTCCGGGGAAACCGGCAGTCAAAACCGAAGCCCTGGGAACCTATGCCGGCTTGGGCGGCCGGGCAATGACCTCGGCAGTCGTGGCCAAGGAAGTGCCCCCCACCTGCCACCCGTTGGGCGAAGCCAACAAACTGGTCATCGCACCGGGCCTGCTCAGCGGATCGGCGGCGGCCATCTCCGGTCGGCTTTCCGTGGGCTGCAAGAGTCCCCTCACCGGCGGCATCAAGGAGGCCAATTCCGGCGGGCAGGCGGCCCAGGTGCTGGGACGATTGGGCTACGCGGCCATTATCCTCGAGGGCAAAGCACCGGGTGACAGCCTCTACAAGATTTTTATCAATAAGGACGGCGTCAAGGTCGAATCCGCCGCCGACCTCAAAGGGCTCGGCAATTATGCCACGGTGGACAAGCTCGCCGCCCAGTACGGCCAAAAGGTCGCCTGCATCACCATCGGCCAGGCCGGCGAGATGAAGATGAGTGCCGCATCCGTGGCTGTGACCGACATGGAGCAGCGCCCCACCCGCCACGCCGGGCGCGGCGGCGTCGGCGCCGTCATGGGATCCAAGGGTGTCAAGGCCATCATCGTGGATGACGAGGGCATGAAAATGCGGTCCCCGGCGGATCCCGAGAAGTTCAAGGCCGCCAACAAAGCCTTTGCCGCAGGGCTGCGCAAACATCCGGTCACCGGCGAGGGGCTGCCCGCATTCGGCACCAACGTGCTCACCAACGTGGTCAACGAGGCCGGGGCCTACCCCACCAACAATTTTAGAAAAGGCCAGTTTGCGGGCGCGGCCAACATCTCCGGTGAAACCCAGGCCGCCTTGGAAAACAAGCGCGGCGGAGAAGGGTCGGCCACCCACGGCTGCCACCGGGGGTGCGTGATCCGCTGCTCCGGCACCTTCTACGACAAGAACGGCAACTACGTCACCAAGCAGCCCGAGTACGAGACCGTCTGGGCTCACGGCGGCAACTGCGGCATCGACGATATCGATGTGATCGCCCGGCTGGACCGCATGGATGACGATTTCGGCCTGGACACCATCGAGATGGGCGCCACCATCGGCGTGGCCATGGATGCCGGTCTGGCCAAGTTCGGCGACGGCCAGGCAGCCATCAAACTCCTCCAGGAAGTGGGCGACGGAACGCCGCTGGGAAGGATACTGGGCAACGGCGCCGCCGTGACCGGGCAGGTGTTCGGCGTGGAGCGGGTGCCCGTGGTCAAGCGCCAGTCCATGCCCGCCTATGACCCCCGCACGGTCCAGGGCATCGGCGTGACCTACGCCACCACCACCATGGGCGCCGACCACACCGCCGGCTACGCCGTGACCGCCAACCTGCTGGGCGTGGGCGGCAGCGTCAACGCCCTCAAGCCCGAGGGCCAGGTGGAGCTCTCCCGGAACCTGCAGATCGCCACCGCGGCCATCGACTCATCCGGCATGTGCCTGTTCATCGCCTTTGCCATCCTCGATCAGGCTGATACGTTCGGCGCATTGATGGATCTTATGAGTGGTTTTCTCGGAAAGCCGTTTACAGCAGACGATTGGGGCGCTCTGGGTAAATCGGTTCTCGACAATGAGCTGGCATTCAATAAAGCAGCCGGCTTTACCGCCAAGGATGACCGGCTGCCCGACTACTTCAAGCAGGAGCCCCTGGCGCCCCACAACATCACCTTTGCCGTCAAGGACGAGGATCTGGACACGGTCTTCAACTGGTAAGACGGATTCTTGAAGAGATAGTAACACCCATGCACGGGGAGATCCGCCAGGATCTCCCCGTTTGCTTGGCGACCATCCCCAAGCCCCATCCGAAGAGACAGCCATGATCCGAGTCGACCTGCATGTAGACAAGTCCTGCGCATCCCTGTTGGTTTCCCTGTTTGAAAAAGGCGTCGTCCTGTCCGCCCAAACAGGCTGCACCCTCCGTGATTTTTTGTGCGGGCAATTGGGTCTTTCCGACGATTACCTGGACCAGCGCGTCCAGACCCTGTTCCTGGATGCCCGGCCCGTGGACAACGTGGATACGGCGGTGGTCAGGGACGGGTCGACCCTGGCCCTGAGCGCGGCCATGCCCGGCCTGCTGGGGGCCACCATGCGCAAGGGCGGACGCTACGCCGCCTTTCGAGAGGACATATCTCAACACGCCGATGCGTGCGGCATCTGCGAAACATCGGGACAGGTGACCCTCAAGCTGTTCAACATGGTGGCCAAGGAGATCGGCGGACGCCTGCTGGAGGCGGGTGTCGAGGTGGCTGGCAGCGATATCCAGCGCATTGCGGATCGCTTCCCCGTTGAGCTGGGCCGCGGTATCCGCAACGCACAAATGGACGGCCGCCAAATAACACCGGACACGGCTTTTTTCTCAACCCTTGCGCCACAACGGGTATGGCTGACGGTCACCGTCGAGTAATCGGTCCGATCCAACCGTGCCGCAAGGTCGGGTTTGCGATAAAATCGCCCAATCAGACTGCACCGGCGCCATCTTGCCGCGATATAGCATCCGCCCCATTGCGAATGTATCACGGCAGGACGCCGCGTCGCCTAGCCCCGGAAAAACAGCGTGGCCTGCTGATTCGGCAACCGGTTGCCGCAAATCGCGATTCTTGACTGGTGATTGATCCGATCGGCGCAGATCAAAAACCACCCAACCGAATCCCTTTCAAACACCGCCGGTGGATGGTAAAAGCCGGCATCGCTGCCTTTGGTAAAGATGGAAATCGTTGATCATGGAGAATTGACATGCAAGATGACCACGCCATCGCCGACCTGCTCTCAACTGTGGCCAGACAGTACCAAAAACAGATCGCCGACGACAGCCTCCCGAAAAACAAGACCCGGCTGGAAACCATCCGCCGGCTGGAGCTGATCGCCCAGAGCATCAAAGGGCTGATGAAATACGGACAAGAATCCCTCTAACCGGCGTAGCGGTCTTCGGCCCTGACACGCACCTGAGTCTTGACGGCTTCCACAATCGATGAAACACTTGCAGTTACCGGGTATCGTCAATACCAGCCGGCATAAGTGATGAATTGGGCCTGGCCCGTAAGCGCAAAGGAGCGTCATGAAAACGCATCCATCGGTAGGAACGTCACTGGTCTTGACGATGTTGATCCTGATCCTGCCCCTGGCCGCTTACGGCGAGGCGCTGCAACCGGTCCGGATCGGCGCCACGGTCTCCTTATCCGGCAAGTACAGTGAACCCTCCGCCATGGTGCGCGACGGTTACCGGCTGTGGGAAAAGCAGGTCAACCAGCGCGGCGGCCTGCTGGACCGCCCGGTGGAACTGGTGATTTACGACGACTGCAGCGACCCCGAAACCGCCTACAGCCGCTACCAGCAGCTGATCCACCAGGACCGCGTCGATCTGGTTCTCTCGCCCTACGGGACCCCCTTGACCCTGCTGGCATCTCAAATCAGCGAAGCCCGGCAAATGGTCATGCTGGCCTGCGCAGCCTCCGGCAATGCCGTCTGGAATCGCGGCTACCGGTTTGTCTTCGGCATGTATGCCCTGGCCGACCGCTACTTTATCGGCCTGCTGGATCTGATGGCCAGGCAGGGACTCGATACGGTAGCCATCATTTATGAAGACAGCCCCTTTAACATCGATGCGGCCGCTGGCGTGGAAACATGGGCCAAGCGCTTCGGCGTCGCCGTGGCTCTGAAAAAGCCCTTCTCCGCCGCACCTGCTGAGGGGCAGCTGAGCTCGCTGCTCCAGGCTGCCGCCGAGCAAAACGCCGCTGGACTGATCCTGTCCGTCTACCCGCCCGAAGGGTACCGCCTGCTGGAACTGATGCAAGCGGCCGACTGGCGCCCCAAGGCGCTGGGCATAACCATCGCCCCCATCCATCCGGACTTTTACCGCCAGGCCGGCCCCATTGCCGAGGGTGTCTTCGGCCCCTCCCAATGGGAACCCGATGAGCGCATCCCCTTTCCGGGAACCACCAAATTTATCCACGATTTCCAGGCGGCCTATCACCGGCTGCCCTCCTACCACGCCGGTTCGGCCTACGCCAGCTGCCAGATCCTCGAACGCGCCATAACGGATCTGCATGAAATCAACCATGAACGCATCCGGGATTACATCAGTTCCCTGGATACGGTCACCGTTATCGGCCGCTTCAAGGTGGATCATCAGGGCCGGCAGGTGGGGCACAACTCCATGTTGGTGCAATGGCAGGACGGCCGGAAAGAAATCGTCTATCCCACCAAAATGCAGACCGCACCCCCGCGCTTTTAACCGCCTTGGGAGCATGTGCCGTGAAAAAAGACGCCGCCGGCCCATTTCAAAAAAAAATTCTGATCTCCATCCTGTTTCCTGTCCTGGCTGTGGGCGTCGTCATCGGCATGGTTTCCACCAGCCTGATCACCTCTCCCATCCTCAATTATATCCAGTCGCGCATCGATTCGGAGCTGACCCTGGCCTCGCGCATGGCCCTCCAGATCTGTGAAAACCATCTCAATTATCTGTTGGAACTCCGCCTGGAAGATGACCGGGAGATGAACAGCGCCCTGAAAAAGGAGGCCGCCGGAGAGATCAAAGGGATCGCCGGCCGTTTTAAGGATATTCACATGCTGGTGGTGGGGGAAGGTGGCCGTATCATAGAGGCATCTGAACCACTGGAGGGAAACGATCGTCAACTCGCTTTGGTCAGGCAAAAAAGCAACGCCATACGCAACCTCGCCTTCTGGGGCAACCCGGTCCGGACGGACTATTTATACTTCCCCTTCTGGGACTGGTACGTGGTCGGCTATATTCACGAACGGGACTACCAGGCCCCCCTGACCATGGCCAGGCGCATCATCCAAGCCGGAACGTTCGGGGTGCTGGTCGTCATCTGGGTGGTTCTGCTGGTGGTTGTCAACAGACTGATCAGTTCGCCGCTCAGGCGTCTGGCCAACGCCACCCGCAAGGTGGCCGAAGGAGATCTGGCGCCGCTGCCCAATGCACGCAGGGATGAAATCGGCCAGGTGGTGGAGACCTTCAACACCATGGTCGTTGGCATGGAGCGAAAAAACAGCGAGGTCGCGGAACTGATCGAAGCCTTGAAAGAGTCCGAAAAACGCTATCGCGACCTGTTCAACGGCGCTTCCGAGGGCATCCTGGTGGCCGAGATCGCCACGAAACGGTTCCGCTACGCCAACCCCGCCATCTGCCGCATGCTGGGCTATTCGGAAGCGGCGCTCACCTCGCTCTCCGTTATGGACATTCACCCCCAAGAAGATCTGGCCCGGGCATTGACCCATTTCGAGGAACAGGCCCTGGATACCGGCAAGTCGATGTTATCGGACATCCCCTGCAGGCGCGGCGATGGTTCGGTCATCTTTATGGATATCAAGGCCACCCCGGTCACTTTCGACGGGGTCAGCTGTAATCTGGGGTTCTTCACGGATGTCACCGCCCGCCGGGCCGCTGCGGCAGACCGCAGGGAGCTGGAGAACCGGCTCCACCGCTCGGAGAAAATGGAAGCCCTCGGCCTGCTGGCCGGCGGCGTGGCCCATGACCTGAACAACATTCTCAGCGGACTGGTCAGCTACCCGGAGCTTCTGCTGTTGGACCTGCCCGACGACAGCCCTTTATGCGGACCCATCAAAACCATCGAAAAATCGGGCAAGCGGGCGGCGGCCATCGTCCAGGATCTGCTGACCCTGGCCCGGCGCGGGGTGGCCGTCTCCCAGGTGACCAACCTCAACCGCATCGTCACTGACTATTTGCAATCCCCCGAGCATGGGAAGCTGAAGACATTCCACCCCAATGTCACCGTCGATGTAGATCTGGCCGATGGCCTGATGGATGTTAAAGGCTCTCCCGTCCACCTTTCCAAAACCGTGATGAACCTGGTCTCGAATGCCGTCGAGGCGACGGACCCCAAAAAAGGATCCATCACCCTGTCCACCCGCAACCAGTATGTGGACCGACCCATCCGGGGCTACGACGAGGTCAAGGAAGGCGACTATGCCGTGCTGACGGTGACCGATGACGGTGTCGGCATAGCCCCTGAAGACCTGAAACGGATCTTCGAGCCCTTTTACTCGAAAAAGATCATGGGCAGAAGCGGTACGGGACTGGGCATGGCAGTGGTGTGGGGAACGGTCAAGGACCACAACGGTTATATTGATGTGGCCAGCAACACAAACCAGGGCAGCACATTTGAAATTTTTTTCCCGGTAACCCGGGAAGCAAGGGCCGCCGATACCGAAACCCGGCTGGTGCAGGATTTCACGGGCAGCGGCGAAACGATCCTGGTGGTGGACGACATTGCCGACCAGCGGGAGATCGCCACCCGCATCCTTACCCGTCTGGGCTACCATGTTACATCGGTCCCGAGCGGCGAGGCCGCCGTCGACTACCTGCGGACGGGACGGGCGGACCTGCTGGTCCTGGACATGATCATGGACCCGGGCATGGACGGTCTGGACACCTACCGGGAAATTCTCAAACGCCACCCGAACCAGAAAGCCATCATCGCCAGCGGTTTTTCCGAAAACGACCGGGTCCGGGAAGCCCAGCGGCTCGGAGCCCGCCAGTATGTGAAAAAGCCCTACACGCTGCAGAGCATCGGCATGGCCGTCAAAGCCGAGTTCGACGCCTCCACCCCAACGATCACGCCAGGCGCTGACGATTGAAGCAGGCGCCGGTCAGCGCCGGCGCACCAGGCCAACAAGCTTGCCGATGACGGTCACCCGCTGGCGCTGGGGCCCCTTGAACACCAGCGGTGCATGGGCGCTGTTGGCCGGCACCAGGGTCAGGGTGTATCGATCCCGGCGCACGATTTTCAAAGTGGCCTCGGGCAGGATGCCCGCCACCGTCACCGCCGCGATGTCGCCGTTTTCCACGCGCGGCTGCGGCCGGATGATGGCCAGGTCCCCGTCCAGGATGTGGGCCTCGATCATGGAGTCGCCGCGCACACGCAGCCCGAAGCAGGAGTCGCAGCCGAACAGGGAAGGTGCAACGGGCAGCGCATCGGCGGCCGCTTCGAGCGCTTCAATGGGTTTGCCGGCGGCAATATCGCCGATCAGCGGAATGCTCTCTCCCGCCGCCAGGCCGTTGAACCGCCAGGATCGTTTCTTCCCCGGTTCGGCCAGAAGGTAACCCTTGTCCTTGAGCACCGAGAGCAGGCGGTGCACGCCGGCCGGCGACCGCAGCCCCAGATGGTCCCCGATCTCCCGTACGGTCGGCGCCATGCGATGCAGGCGCTGGTGTTCGATGACGTATGCCAGCACGCTCTTCTGCCGCTCGGTGAGATCCGCCGTCATGGTCGCGCGCTCCCCTCCCGGTTCGAAGCGAACAGCGTATCCCCTGGGCTCTGCACCCCTTTGCCGCCCTTATTCGACACATGGGTGTAGATCATGGTCGTCGAAACGTCCTTGTGACCCAGCAGTTCCTGCACGGTGCGGATATCATAGCCGGATTCCAGCAGATGCGTGGCGAAACTGTGGCGCAGGGAGTGGCAGCTTCCCGGTTTTGCAATGTTGCCGGCCTTGATGGCTTTCTTGATGGCGCGCTGTAACACCGCCTCGGACAGGTGATGCCTCTGTTCGACACCCGACCGTGGATCGATGGAGCGTCGGGATGCGGGAAAAACATATTGCCAGTTCCAACTGCGCTTTGCATGCACCAGGTTCTCGAACCGGGAGAGATCCCTTTTCAATACATGGCGGTATAGAAACACCAGGGCGCACAGGGCCTGGTTCTGAGTGGAACTGGCAACTTTTTTCCGAACGGCCAGAAAATTCAGGAATTCAGTGATATGGTTCTCATTCATATCGTCAGGATGTTGTTTGTTATGGAAAAAGATGTATCGCCGAATCCAGTCGATATAGGATTGTTCCGTACGGATGCTGTAGTGCCTGCGGCGGATGCAATTTCGGACCTGATCCAACAGGCGCGGTTTGGCGGCACCGTCACCCATGGATGTCGGTAAGGAATCCAAACAATCGTTAACGCGATTGGGGTGTCGATGGGCCATATTGCCTCCGAATGAGTATATAGGTCTATGATACCAATCAGTTACATTGACATAACCTTACATGAACGATAATTATGTTTGCATTCGCAAGGCAATCCCTGATGGAAAAGGTCGATGTAAACATTTGTTCACGTGTACCGGGATATTTACGAAATGTCAATTTTTTATTCGACAAATTAGCCGTCTAGTAGGGTGGAATCCGGTTACTGGACGACGAATCCGTCGTCTAGATCCGTTTCGTAAACAATAATGTCGTATTATAAGAGGACTGTTCGGTCGTCTATTATATGTTCGGTGTGTATAATAAGCTTATTCGGAAGAGAGTATGCCCCTTGTTAAAATAGAGACGAGAAAATCTTGGAATGCATCTCAGAAGAAGGAAATTATGGAAGCCATCCATTCATCTATGCGAGAGGCACTCAAGATACCGGAAAATGATCGCGATATTAGATTCCACGAGCATCACCCGGACGATTTCCAGGTTTCCCCTGATAAGACAGAAAACTATATCTTAGTTGAAATATCCATGTTTATTGGTCGTTCACTGCAAGCAAAGAAAGAGTTGTATCAAGGTATCGTAACCAACTTGGGCAAGTTGGGAGTACTCGCCAGTGATGTTTTCATTGTGCTTCATGAAGTCCCCTTGGAGAATTGGGGCATCCGTGGAGGTATTCCCGCTTCGGAAGTGGATTTGGGTTTTAAGGTTGGTGTATAGAGCCACCGAACCATCGCATGCACTTGATTCGCAGGGCTGGCGCCCTGCTCCCAAGTGATGCATAACGTTAAATCTTTTTATTGCAGAAAATTATTCAAGGAGAAAAAACATTATGCCTAATAAATATAAACGTATTGCCATCGTCACTGGCACAACTTCTGGTATTGGTGAAGCCACGATGCGGAGGTTCATTGCGGATGGCTTTGGTGTAGTCGGCAACGGTCGAAACACCGAAAAGCTCATTGCGCTTGAAAATGAAATTGGCCCTGGTTTTTGCAGTGTCGCAGGGAATGCTGCCGACAATGCTGTATTGGAAAAGCTTTTTGCCATGGCTAAAGATCGTTTTGGCAGAGAGGCCGACATAGTCGTTGCCAATGCGGGAAGAGGCTTGGGTGGTTCAGTAAAAGATGCCGATCTGACGCAATTTGAGGATGTTTTAAAAATCAACGTGATCGGTGCGGTTGCTCTTATTCAAAAAGCGGCACAGAAGATGGTGGATATTCAAAAAAAGGCTTTTCCCCAATCAGCGGCCGATATCGTCATCATCGGATCGGTTGCTGGACGACAGATATCGCCATTCAGCGCTGTATACAGTGCTTCGAAGTTTGCCGTACACGCCATAGCTGAAAGCCTAAGGCGAGAAGTCGGACCCAATGGCGTTCGTGTCTCGTTGGTTGAGCCTGGGCTTGTACTTAGTGGGTTTCAGGCCGTAGCTGGTTACAGTGACGAGATGGTGAATTCCCTTCAAGAAAAGTTTGGCCCATTGCTAATAGGTGCTGATATTGCAGATGCGATAATTCATATTGTCTCTCAGCCGCCCCACGTACATATAAGTGACATTGTCGTTCGCCCCACATGCCAGGATTACCCTTGATTTTAAAAGGTATAACACCAGCTTTGGGAAAGGGGTCGCCCTTTAATGGACGCTCTTTAAGGAATTCTTGAGGACTTCGGACTTCTGGACTTCTGTGGACTTCTTGTCGGACCAAGTTAACCCATTGTAATGTTGTATAATAAATGCTAAAAAGGAGCTTAAATGTCGCTTAGGAGCACCTTTTGGGCGTCAAAAAGGCACATCTAAGCAACCGGTTCCTGTTCGATCCAACCTGCAACCTACTAACTCTTTATCAAAAATGGCCCGTGCGAATCGACATCACATTCCAGGGTATGTCTGGCACATCACCCATCGATGCCATAAGAGAGAATTCCTTTTGAAATTCGACAAGGATAAAAAGCAGTGGCGGGATTGGCTGTTTGAAGCCAAGAAACGTTTTGGGCTCTGCATTCTGAACTACACCATCACTTCTAATCATATCCACTTGCTGGTGTATGATCGAAAAGAAGATGTCATCCCCAGATCCATTCAGCTCATTGCCGGAAGGACAGCAAGGGAATTTAACCGGCGCAAAAAACGAAAAGGCGCTTTCTGGGAAGACCGATACCATGCCACTGCCGTTCAAACGGGATCGCATCTGATCCAGTGTCTGGTTTATATTGATCTGAATATGGTTCGTGCTGGTGTTGTCAGCCACCCAAGTGAATGGGCATTCAGCGGGTATAATGAACTCCAGCATCCAAAACAGCGTTACGCCATTCTAGACCCCGAAAGGCTGTCCTGCCTTCTGGGCATGCCAGATGATGGAAAACTTTCTCGTTACCATCACCAATGGGTTGAAAATGTGCTGGCAAGCGGTTCCACCTGCCGTGAACAAAAATGGTCTGAAAGCATCGCCATTGGAGACAAGGCTTTTGTGCAGGCAACCAAGTCTGAGTTGGGATGGAGGGCTGTGGGGCGGAAGGTTTCCGGTGAGCACGATGATTATCAACTCAGAGAAACCTGCGAGCCTTACAATAGCGTTTTTAATGCTGAAAAGAGTGTTTTAAAGCAAAATAACAGCTATGTTTGGGATTATAACCGTATGAATACAATAGCATAGCTTGGTCCGACCAGGAATTCAGGGGAATTCAGGAATTGACAGGAATTGACACTGAGTTGCAAGACGTCCCTGCTTTAAAGAGAGCCATTCGGACGTTTAGCCGATCGGGGTGTAGGTTATGAATGATAGCAATAAGTATTTCTACATCTTGACCTTAGGCATTCTCCTCCCGGTTCTCCTGCCCGGCATAGGGTATTGCCGGCAGATTGAGATGCCGATTACCATTGATTATTCTTTCCTCCGATCCTTGGTTATTTCCACGGCGTTTACCGACCAGCTGAATACCGCGCTGGTCGTGGATAAGGCCAAGGGATGCCGAAGAGTGACGATCTCGGAACCGCAATTCTCCAGGGAAGGCTCTTTTGTCCGCTTGGAAACAAAAGTCAGCATCCGGATGGGAGCGCTCTTGGGCGAAAAATGCCGATTCAAAATTCACTGGGATGGCTTTGTCAGCCTGGTCCTGGATCCGCAGATCGATCCAGATCTCTGGCGCCTCGGGTTCCGCGTGGTCGACTCCAAGGTCTATGACGGCGAGCACAAACCCGCATGGATCGTCGGGTCGATCTGGAAAATGATACAGGGGGTCGTCTTCGACTACCTGGGCGGAATCACAGTCGATCTGGTCCCTCCGGTCCAGGAATTAAAGGCATTGCTGCCCGAGATGTTTCCGAAGCAAACAGAGGAGAAGGTCAGGCGCTTTGTTGATGCCATGCATCCGGGCGCGGTCAGGGTGGATCAGGACGCCATCTTCATCCCCATCCTTTCCGAGATGGAGGAGGCTCCACCGATCGAGGCCGCTGTACCCGAGGTCCTGAATGAAGAGGCGTTTGCCCGCCTTACCCACAAGTGGGAGGATTGGGATATCTTCCTGGTCTATCTTGTGACTTCACTGCGAGGCGCACCGCTTTCGGCAGATGAAAGAGATACCTTGTTCACTGCCCTTTTAGAGGCGCGGTATGGTTTCGTCCAAGGGCTGGTTTCCGGTACCCTCACCGACAAACTCGTTCAGGATCAATTCATCTCCACCTGGTCGGCGATCTCGCCCGTCTTCAGGAGCCAGCTCGGACGTAATAACTCCTCCGGCAAGCTACTCGGTTATCTCTCGTTTTTCACCGCCACGGACGCCCTGAAAAGCCTGCTGGAGATAGGTCCCTCCATGGGAATGGATGTCAGTCGAAACGGACTGGTCCGGCTGGCAGGGTTCATGGCCGACGAGCGCGCTTTCGAGTGGGTCTATGGTGTCGATATTGATGCGGACCTGAGAAAGACCTTCGATTTCGGGAATGCCTTGGAGATTCCTACCGAACCCGCGGAGAGAGAATTCCTAGAGGACGGTCAGAACACATCCCGGCTCGAGCGTTTCCTGAAGCGTATTTTGCCCGGAGCTGTCTCCCTTTGCTGGGCGGCCGATTCCAAACCTTCCGAAGAATCTCTCAAGCAGTGGCTTGTCTCGAGAGAAAACGCAGATACTTATATCCCGGCCGTCCTTAAGATACTGGAAGAGGCCGCCCAAAAAAAGTTCCAGGGAGCTGATTCCGAAGAACATCAAAGGCTCATCCGGAAAGCGGTCCTGGCCACGGGCTGGCAGGAGAGCTGCTGGAGGCAGTTCCATGTCAAGAAGGGGCAGTTCACCTATGTTCGCTCCTACAACAGCACCTCGGTGGGACTCATGCAGATCAACGAGAGGGTCTGGCGCGGTCTATATAAGCTTGATGCCCTTCGGTGGAACATCCATTACAATGCCTTGGCCGGGTGCGACATCATGAACCTTTATCTGACCAAGTATATCCTTAAGAAGAAGGATAAGCTTCTCCAGGATGGCAAACTGGACCCTGATCTGGTTTCAAGGGTCCTCTATGCCATGTATAACGGCGGCCCTGGCGAGTTTACAAAATTCCTTACGCGGCACTCAAAAGGGAAGTACTACTTAAGCGACAATCTTTTCTGGGAAAAGTACCAGTGGGTAGAGGCTCAAAGCTGGGATAAGGTTAAGCTCTGCCTGTTCGGGGAGGAATAGGTACGTTTTGGGAGGGCGTTTTGACGTTTTGGGGACGGGCCAATTTTGATGGAATTCTTGTAGGAATTCTTGTCTTGTGGAATTCTTCGAATTCTTGTCGGACCAAGTTAACCCATTGTAATGTTGTATAATAAATGCTAAAAAGGAGCTTAAATGTCGCTTAGGAGCACCTTTTGGGCGTCAAAAAGGCACATCTAAGCAACCGGTTCCTGTTCGATCCAACCTGCAACCTACTAACTCTTTATCAAAAATGGCCCGTGCGAATCGACATCACATTCCAGGGTATGTCTGGCACATCACCCATCGATGCCATAAGAGAGAATTCCTTTTGAAATTCGACAAGGATAAAAAGCAGTGGCGGGATTGGCTGTTTGAAGCCAAGAAACGTTTTGGGCTCTGCATTCTGAACTACACCATCACTTCTAATCATATCCACTTGCTGGTGTATGATTGAAAAGAAGATGTCATCCCCAGATCTATTCAGACACGTTTTTACGGGATCCATGATCACCCACATTAAGCAGCCGTTTTTTAACTGAAAAAAGGTCGATTAAGGTCATCTTTACGGCACTTTTTGAACCTCTTTAACGCTGATTCCAGCTTGTTACTGAGGCCCGACCCCTTTCCAAACCCTTTTCAAAAAAACACAACCCGGTTTTTCTCCACTGCAAGATGTGATACCTGACACTTTACACAGTTACGAATCGTTAATCTTAAATCCGTGGAGGGCGACAATGAAAAAGACATGGCTGGTGATGTGGGGAGCGTTGTTGCTGATTGCCGGCTGCGCCGCTATTGAACCGGCAAGGGTAGAAAATGGTCTCTATGTAAATTCAGCCTATCAATTTTCCCTTCGCGTGCCAAACGGATGGGAAACCTCCCAGGAAATTCCTGAAATAGCGAAAATGGGCATGTCGTATTCCGAGCAACAGAATTTTAAAAATACCTTTTCTGATCCCGCTAACAAGCGTTTCATTCTGGTAGCCGCTGAAAAAACGAAATTGGATTGGGTAAGTTTTAATATGTATTCCGATAAGTTCGCTTCGGAGATGGCCTCAATCCTTGCAAAGGAAAAGATCAAAAACGAAAAGAACAAAGATTGCAGATATTATCGCTATGAGATTTTCCCAGACCAAATTGAAAATTGTGCCGGAGATTGTGTTGTCACGAAAATTGAATTCCAGTATGGCAGCATTAAAATCCTGGCGCATAACATCCTGTATAAAAGCAGTCTTGGCATGTGTAATGGGAGTACTTTGCTATTGGTCGCCCATGAGCAACATTACGAAAACAGTCTAGACATTTTCAGGACAGTGGTGGCGTCGTTTCAGCGCCGTTGATATCCCGATGGCATCAGATTAGGAGCGTGGCCGAGGGATTCGGTGAAGGGATTCAGACCAAGCCGGCACCTCACCCGTTGGCGGGAGGCGGCATCGTGGATAAAGAAAAAACACACCCGGAGCGGAAACCAAATGAAGTCACCTCAAAATGAATTGTTCAGGTGGGCAGACCAGATTCCGGCGGCATCATGGAGCGATCTGCGTAATCGTCCCCCACAACAAGCAGCGGAAGCTGTCGGTGCGGCATGGGATGGTAAAACCTTCACAGTGCCTCTGTTAGGCGTCGAATATACGATTGATGCCGCCAATCAGCGAATCAAAATGGCAAACCATGCCGATCATCCGGTGGGCTATCAGGCTGGAATTGTACTGCTATCCACCCTGACCATCTCTAAGGGGGTGCCACCCAGTGGCCGGATGGCTGTACCGCAGGAACTTCCCGGTGGACGGATGTTTTTTACTGGAGCCCACGCTGTGGCCACTGGACCGTTGGCCAGCTACTTGGAAAAAGATCCGGCTCAATTGATCGATCGCGCCCTTGGTATCGGCGGTGAAAGGATTGAAGGCGCTGACATTGCCATTCGATTGCCGGGGTTGCCGTATGTCCCGCTAACCATTTTATTTTGGCGCGGAGATCGGGAGATCCCTGCCCGAGCGGTCATCGGAATAGATGACAGGGCGCATTTTCACCTTGATCTGGCTAGTGTCTTTGCCTTGACCAACATACTCGTATTTAGATTTTGCAAAGTTGACTGAAGGCGCTTGAACGCGTTGCGATTATCCAATCCAGCCTGATTGATTGGGAGGCTCTGAACCAACCACTCCTGCAAAATGGGGTCGTGCCAGGACAACCAATTAAAATACAACGTAAATCGAACACGTTCGATCCGATCACCCCATCTGAAGCTGGGCCTTCGGTTTCCGAACTCGCCGGATGGATGGTGGCGAACTGTCCTGAAAAGGGCCCGGACCAAAGCAAACCTGAAGGAAACGCATGAAGGCGATTGTCTACACCCGCTACGGATCACCGGATGTTCTTGAATTGAAAGAGGTAGATAAACCGGTTCCCAAGGACGATGAGGTCCTGATAAAGGTCCACGCGGCGGAGGCAACCAAGGCTGACTGTGAGCTGCGACGCTTCACCTTTCCGGTGAAGTGGTTTTGGCTGCCTTTGCGACTGGCGATGGGGGTCATAAAGCCCAGGAAGCGAATATTGGGAGGATATTTTGCAGGAGAAGTCGAATCCGTGGGCAAAACGGTTTCAAAGTTTAGGAAGGGAGACCAGGTTTTCGGGACTGCCAGACTTCGGATGGGCGCCTATGGCGAATACGTTTGCCTGCCTGCCAGTTACACGCTGGTACCGAAACCGGACAATGTGAGCTTTGAGGAGGCTGCATCGGTGCCTCTGGGCGGGCTGAATGCACTTCACTTTTTGAGAAAAGCGACTCTCAGAAAAGGGGAAAAAGTCTTGGTCAACGGCGCAGGCGGAAGCATCGGTACTTTTGGCGTGCAGATTGCCAAGGCTATGGGGGCCGAGGTGACGGCAGTGGACAGCGCCATCAAGGAGGAAATGCTGCGCCGTATCGGAGCTGACCATTTTTTCGACTATACTAAGGCAGACTTCACCAAAAGCGGCCAGACCTATGACGTGATTGTTAACATGGTTGCCCACAGTTCCTATTCCGGATGCGTTAACGCGCTCAATCCCAAGGGTCGCTATCTCATGGCCAATCCGCGTTTGTCCGACATGCTGAGGTCTGTCCTGACGACCATGTTCACTGATAAGAGAGCCATTTTTGTTTTTGCCGGGGAAAAGGAGGAGGAGTTGTTGGTCCTCAAGGAAATGATTGAGGAAGGCAAAATAAAGGCAATGGTCGATAGAATCTATCCGCTTGAGCAGGCTGCCGAAGCGCATCGAAGGGTAGAGTCCGAACAAAGATTGGGTCCTGTCGTAATCGCCGTAGGAGGATCGCCAAAGCAATGAAAGCGATGGTCTACACCCGATACGGATCACCGGATGTTCTTGAATTAAAGGAGGTAGAAAAACCTGCTCCCAAAGACAATGAGGTCTTGATAAAAGTGCATGCGGCCTCCATAAATTCATGGGACTGGGATATGCTGACCGGTAGGCCGTTCGAGTACCGACTCCTAAGCGGGCTTCTGAAACCAAGCAAAACCAACATACTTGGAAGTGACATTGCAGGACGAATCGAAGCGGTTGGAAGAAACATAAAACAGTTTCATCCAGGTGACGATGTATTCGGTGACCTATGCGAGGGCTCTTGGGGAGGTTTTGCCGATTATGTATGTGCCCGGGAAAACGAATTAACGCTGAAACCGGCCGGCATGACATACGAAGAAGCAGCGGCAACACCCCAGGCGGGACTCCTCGCCCTTCAGGGACTTTGCGAAAAAAGAGAGATAAAGCCGGGACAAAGAATTTTGATTAATGGCGCCGGCGGCGGTGTGGGCACATTTGCAATTCAGCTGGCAAAATCATTTGGTGCTGAGGTGACCGGCGTGGACAGCACGGGTAAAGCGGATTTGATGAGCGCTCTTGGCTCAGATCATGTTATTGATTTTACAAGGGAAGATTTTACCACCAACGGGAAGTGGTACGATCTGATCCTTGATGTTAAGACAGACCGTTCAATTTTTGATTATCGGCGTGTATTAAGTCCAAATGGGATTTATGTTACGGTTGGAGGCAGATCCGCTCGAATCCTGCAGATCGTGTTCCTCGGATCATTGATTTCCATGACCGGAAGCAAGCAAATGACTTTAATCATGCATAAACCAAACAAGGATTTAAACATACTTAACCAACTGTTTGAGTCCGGAAAAGTAAAGCCGGTTATCGATAAATGCTTCCCATTAAGCGAGACCGCTGCAGCTTTCCGCTATTATGGAACAGGACATGTCAAAGGAAAAGTGGTGATAACCAGAGAACATAATAACAGGACTTGATAATAGCATGGTTCGGATTACCTCCACTCACGTGTTCCGGCAACCGACCATGCGTGCCGTTGCCACTTACGGTTTACAAATTCAATCCGGAATTGAATAATGCAGCATCGGGCTGCTTGTTGGATGGCTCTTGCTTCTTTTTATTTGCGGACTGACCGGCTGATTTCAAATAGTGAAAGATGGTAATTTGATTTATGCTGTTTAACTCCATTGACTTTGCTGTATTCTTGCCCATCGTTTTTATACTCTACTGGTTTGTCGCTGATAAAAAACTGCAAGTACAGAATGGTTTGCTTCTTATCGCCAGCTATATCTTCTATGGCTGGTGGGATTGGCGCTTCCTTTCATTGATATTTTTTAGTTCCAGCGTTGACTATTTCGTTGGCATTGGGTTATCGAAAACAGATGTAAAACGAAAAAGAAAATTACTTTTATCGGCAAGCATTTTTGTAAACCTTGGATTGTTGGGATTCTTTAAATATTACAATTTTTTCCTCGATAACTTTGTGGCCTCATTTAGTTTTTTTGGACAATCCATAACGCCTCAGGGATTGACCATTATCTTGCCGGTTGGAATCAGTTTTTATACATTCCAAACGCTTAGCTACTCGATTGATGTATATAAACGAACGATCGAACCCACAAAGAACCTAATTGCATTTTTTGCATTTGTCAGTTTCTTTCCCCAATTGGTCGCCGGCCCCATCGAAAGGGCTGCCAACCTGCTGCCTCAATTCTATATGCAGAGAGTGTTCGCATACGACAGAGCTGTCGACGGCATGCGACAGATGCTCTGGGGATTATTGAAGAAAATCATAATTGCTGACAATTGCGCAATATACGTAAATGACATTTTCGGTAACTATTCCAATTATTCCGGAAGTACGTTACTGTTGGGTGCTATTCTTTTCGCCTTCCAAATCTACGGCGACTTTTCAGGCTATTCTGATATTGCCATTGGAACAGCGCGTCTATTTGGTTTCAACTTGATGAGAAACTTCGCCTTCCCATATTTCTCAAGAGACATTGCTGAATTTTGGCGCAGATGGCACATTTCACTATCATCCTGGTTTAGAGATTATGTTTATATCCCGCTTGGCGGCAGCCGTGGCGGAACCTGGATGAAAATCCGCAATACGTGCATTATTTTTATCTTGTGTGGGTTTTGGCATGGCGCCAATTGGACATTTATAGTCTGGGGCGCTTTGAATGCGGCATATTTTCTGCCTTTAATGCTGCTGAACAAAAATCGAGCCCATAAAGACACCGTCGCACGAGGGCGAGTGTTACCCAATGTTAAGGAAATCTATCAAATTGGATCAACCTTTTTTATCACATTGATTGCATGGATCTTTTTCAGAGCTGAATCAGTATCTGATGCGGTTCAATATATTGGCAATCTATTTTCGATGTCGCTTTTTGTGCGGCCGGAAGTTTTCCCAGGCGAGATTGTTGCCATAATCACATTGTCTATTTTAATGGAATGGTTGCAACGAGAAAAAGAACACGCTTTGCAATTTGACGAAGTATCCTTGCCAAAAGGTATCCGCTGGGGAATATATTATGGGATTATATTTTTGATAATAAAATTTGGTGGCAGTCAACAAGAGTTTATTTATTTCCAATTTTAGAGGGAATTTTGAAATTATTTTTACAAAAAGCTACCTTGTTTATCGCCCTTCCCGTTGTGGTTCTTTTAGCGGTCTTTTTTGTAATTTCAGGCAACGTGAATCGGCGATTGGATGATATCGCAAGAAACTACAATTGTCTAATAATGGGAGACTCTCAAGTACAAAGAATAAACCCTGACTTTTTTAAGTCAAAAACCTTTAATTTTGGAAGCTCAGGAGAACACTATTATTTCACCTATGCAAAATTAAAAAAGCTGCTTTCAATCAAAGAGGGTAATATCAAAATCATTGTCCTGGGCGTTTCTGTGCATAACTTTGCGCCTGTCTATCAGAGAATGGACAATTTAAGTTGCAAAGAAGGGAAGAAGAGTCTGGAACGATATCTCTATTTTCTTAATTATTTTGATGACGGAGAATTTAATTTTAAGAATATCATCTTCCATAAAGATTTTTATGGCGGTTTGTTGAAAAGTCCAGATTGGAATGGCTTTAAAGAAAGTTTAAATAAGAATCCCGACAAGGAGGATATGGATAAGATTTTAGAGATACACTATAAAAAAGATACCGAGATGGATTCCTCTAAACAACAATACTATTTAGAGAAAATAATTCGATTGTGTGACAAACACAACGTTAAGATATTGGCTGTGTCCACACCGATACACAAATATTATAAGAGTAACATACCTAAGATTCATTTTGATAATTTAATTGATGTTTTGAAAAAAAACGCTGAATTACCACATCTGAATTATCTGAATGTTGACATTTCAGCCAACTTTTTTTCCGATGCCAACCATCTTAATAAAGAAGGTGCCTCAATTTATTCCAAACTAATTTCCAATAAGGTTGAACAATTGGTCAGTACTTTCAACAATTGACGGCGTCGTAAAAAGTCCAATATCTGCGTTATGCTTCATCCCTCGTCACTGCGGCGTACCATAATCCTCGGGATGGAACATAAATGTTCGCCGTAAGGAAGATGATCGATTTGCTGTTCGCTCGCGCTGGTACTCGCTATCGCGGCCCGCAAGCCTTGATCTTGAACTTTTTACGACACCGTCTGTAAATCGACTATTTAAGATTTCATCACGTTGGGACGGTCATGCCGATGTCAAACAGCTTGTGGCAGGAGGGGCAGATGAACAACCAGCGGGTGACCTCCCCCTGTTTGCGGAACATGGAATGAAACCCGTCCCGGTACCCGCACGCCGGGCATACTCTGAACTCGTCCTGCATATCGATTTTTTCGACGTCGCGATCCATGGAAGGCCCCTTGAGCTGACTGGTAGGGTTGCTTGCTAAAAACAGCTAACCCCATCCACCGCCGCCTGTCAAGGCCCGCATCAGCGCGTCTTGCCTCCGAACCAGTCCACCATTTCGCGCACGGTCTGCTGGTCGAACTTGAGGCGGAACTGCACATAGGGGCCCTTGGCCGTATAGCTGCCGACCGAAAAATCCTCATCCTCGAAACCGGCGAAATTGTATCCCACGCTGAGCCAGGCATTTTTGACGATGGCGTAGCCCACGGAGACGCCGCTGCTGTAGTCCACCTGGCCGGCGTTCCAGGAGTGCAGCACGCTGCCGCGAACGCCCACGTCCCAATTGCGGGTGATGTCGTAGCGGGCCTCGAGGCCCATCAGATCGGTAAAACCCGTGTAGCTGTCGCCGTCGAAGGTTTCCAGGACATACTTGGCGCCGTATTGCATGGCCAGCTGCAGGCGGTGATCGGGTTTGTAGTTGAGGTTGAGGTTGTTGACGATGCGGCGGCTGTCGGTATCCAGCCCGATGCCGTCGGTGCTGTCGAATTTGTATTCCAGCCGGTCCAGCACGATCCAGCGGGTGTTCGTGGGCCGCCAGGCCAGGCTCAACCGAATGTTGCCGGTGGTGTCATCCTGCCCCTGATCCGAATCGGTGGCGATGAGCTTTACGCCGGCGGAAAGCCCCAGCCCATGGGCCGGCTCGACGATAACCCCGGAAAGCAGGTTCCATTTTTCCCGGTCGTCCGCAAAACGCGTCTCCACCCGGGACGTCCAGGACCAGAGGTCGGCCCGGTAGCCTGCCCCCAAGCTCAGGGCGGTGAAATCGTTATCGGCCAAGCCACCCAACCTGGGCTCGCCGGAGGCTTCGATGGTGTGGCTGCGTTCGAACCCGCCATCCATGCTCCATCGGTCAGTGATCTGCCAGGTCTGGTTGAGTCCCAGGCTGGTAAAAACCCGCTCGGAGGCTTCGGTGGTTTCCCTGCCGACGGATGTGCCCAGCTGGCCGCCGCGCCAGGGGAAGGCTTTGACCCCTGCACGGGTCGCCTGGGTGTTTTCGTCGCTGCCCCAGGTCAGTTCCTGCTCGCCGAACAAGGACACCGCGTCGGTAAGGCGAAAATCGGCTCCGGCCAGGGTTCGGGTGGGATAGGCGCTGCTGTTGTCTGCACTGCCCAGCAACTGCTCGTGATCCATTCTCAACCGCAGGCGGTCTTCGTAATAGGACCGGGCCGCGCCGGCCAGCAGCATGTTTGAGCGGTCCGTCGATCCGTCGCCCAGGCGGTCCTCGGCCACACGAAAGCCGCTGTATACCCGATATCGGTTGTTGTCATAGGTGGCCCGGCCCTCGCCCATATCCCGCTCGGCGTCGCTGCCAAGGTCATACTGCCGGTAGAGATCGCTGCTCAGGGTAACCTGCCGGGTCATGCGGTAGTCCGCCTCGACCCCGATCTTGCGGCTGCCGGATTCGCTGCCGTTCTGCTGACCGAGGCCAAAGTCCTCGCCCTGCTCGCGGGCATAGATCCTGGCATCCAGGTTCTTGGTCGCATGGGTCACTTCGGCCAGCCAGGCGTCGTCCCGCAGGGTATCGCCGGTTTCCTCGCGGCGGGTGGCGGCATATTCAGCCTTGACGGTGGTTTGCTCACCCAGCTTCACGGTCAGGTCGGCGCCGCCCAGGTCGCCGTCGGCATTTACCGGTCCTTCGTGGATGTAGGTGCCGCCCACTTCCACCCGGTTGTCCAGCATCCGCAGCGCTCCCCGGCCACCGTAGGTGTAGGACTCATCCGTCCGGTCGTCCGATTCGTACTCCACGACGATATAGACGGGATTGAACCCCTCGTCCCGGCTGTACACCGGCGCTTTGAAAAACAGGGTTCCGGCATCGTAGTCGATGGTGTAGTCCACATGGCGGGTCAGCGACCGGCTGGAGAGGATAACCTCACTTTTGAAGCGGTCGCGGGTTTCTATGCTGATTTTTTCAGAGTTGATCAGGATGCTCTTGCGGGTCAGCCGGTAAAGGCCCGAGGTCCCGTCACCACGGATCTCATCCCTGGCAAAGGCATGGCGCGTATCGCTGGCGAATCCGTTGAAGCTGAATGTCTCTCCGGCATATTCGGTTTTCAGGCCGTTGAGCGTGCGGCTGTATTTGCTCAGCTCGGTAATGGTCAGGCCGGTGTCATAATCACCGAACAGCAGGTAGAACTGCTCGCGCTCCAGCTTGACATAGAGTTTGCGGATGCTGGCCGCATCGTGCTGCGGGGTGGTGGCGTCGCCGTACAAGGTGTAGTAGGTGTCCGGATCGATGGTCTGAAACAACGGGTTGTCAGGATCCTGCTTGTCTTTCTCCGAATCGTAGGCCAGGGTCAGCAGCCACTTGCCGCGGACCTTGCCCTTGGCGAAAAAAGCAACCCGGCCGTCTTTGTAAAATTCCTCTTCTTCGTCGGCATCGGAGAGGCTTTCCATATTGCCTGAAATCGTGTTGTACCCGGCGGTACCTTCGGCCAGGCCGACGATGATCCACTCGCGCATGAAGGGCTGGACGTAGATGTCGGCGTCGACCTGGGCATCGTTGTAGCCCAGGGATACCTGGTAGCGTCCGCTGGCGGTTACCGGGGCCAAGCTGACCCGGCCGTCAGCCCCGACATGCACCGTCTTGGCCGGTGCCTCTCGATTGAGGCTGTCAGCGCCGGCCCGGCAAGGCTTCAGGTTGCCGCCCCGGATTTCCAGTTCCGCCGGTGCCTTGATCGGTTGGCCGTCGCCGTCCAGCAGCTGGAGGGTCAGGCTGACCGGGGTTTTGCCGTCGGCCACATTCCCTTGCGCAGACAGCAGGCGAATGGCGGCAATCTGGCCGGTGCGGACGACGGTGCCGGTTTGTTTGAAGCGGGCGTTGCCAAAGGGGCCGATACCCTGGATCTCCAGCGTATGCCGTCCCGCGCCGCCGAAATCCACGCCGATATATGAGTAAAGCGTGGTTTTGCTTGCCGGATCCTTGAGCGTGAAGCCGATCCGTTTGGCTGAGACCTCCTGGCCATCCAGCAGCAACCGGGGTTTGAGTCCGGAATCCAGGCGTACGCGAACCGCGTTGATCGGGTTGGCCAACCGGCTGCCGTCGGCCGGGGCCACGATGCCCGGAACGTCGTCGCTGGCCGTCGAACCGGCTGAGGCGGCTTCACCGGCGCCGCCCGGACTGACGCAACCTGGGTTGTGATCCCTGCCCACGGCCGGCAGGGTCGGGTCCACGCCGGGTTTGCGCGTCACATGAAAATCGGCCCGCCACAGCGTGCCGCCCTGCAGGTCGACGAACTGCGACCAGGGGGTGCCGGCGTAGCGGGTATTCTTTTCACAGGCAACCGTCTCCACCGTGTCAGGCAGGCTGTCGAGGTCCAACTGGACCACATGAACGCCTTGGGAAAGCCCTTCGAAGTGGTACATGCCGTTCTTGTCGGTGATTACAAACCGGCCGTCCTCCATATAGATCCGAACGCCCTCAACCCCGTCCGCACCCTCGGTCGGGAGGTCATCACAGTTGTCGGCGATCACGCGGCCCACGATGATGGTTTTGCTGCGAAACAGGTCCTCTTTGACCCGCACCGTGGCCGATGCCGTGTTGGAAGCGTTGCCGGCATCATCGGCAGCCGCCGCCGTATTGACGGCATCACCCAAGCGGGCACCGGCGGCCACTTCGACCACATAGCGCACCTGGACAGAGGTGCCGGGTGCCAGGCTGCCGGCAGGGAAAGAAAGGCGGCGGCCGGCGGCAGATACCTTAGGGTCGGCCATCCGGTGGCCGTCCAGCTTGGCCGAACCCTTCTGGTAACGGAACCCCAGCGGCAGCCGGTCGACGATGACCACACCGCCGGCGGTGTCTGTGTCGGTGTTTTCCAGATCCAGGGTATACTGGAGAAAATCACCCACGGCGACGGTTTCCTTGGAAGCGGTTTTTCTCAACCACAGTGCACCGGCAAGTGGATCGACGGGGATGTCCAGCTGCACCGAAGGACCCGGGTTGATGGTAAAGGCCTCACCGCGCGAACCGGGCTCACGGATGGCAAAGGGGCCGCCCGGCAAGGCCTGGAGGTCGGCCGTGGAAACCTGGGAGGGGGTGCCGTAGCCGGCTGGCGGGGTGATAGCGATACGGTAGTCGCCCGGCGCAACGAAGGGAAAGCGAAACCCGCCGGTGGGAAAGGCGTAGCTCCGGCCGGAGCTGTCGGTGGCCGTTCCGCCGGAAGTAAGGGTGGCCGGAAACGAGCTGATGCCGTCATCGCCGAACACGGCTGCCGGCAGGCCGGTGCCGGCATTGACCAGGGTGAGGCCCACGCCGTCCAGGGGATCGCCGGTGCCGCTGTCGAAAACGATGCCGTATGGGTCGACCATCACCGACGCTGTCGTCCGGTCAGTTGCATCGCCGCTGTCCACATAGTCGCCCACCAGGGCCGCAGCATCGCTCACGTGAAGCACCCCGTCGAAAGTCGCGGCCGTACCGCTGCCCGAACTCTGGATGTAGCCCAGAAAGATTCCGGTGCTGGGGCCGCTTTCCGTGAGCAGCAGCAATTCGCTGTCCCCGGTTGCGGCCACGGAGATGAGCACCCATACGGATTCGGCAGCCGAAGGATCCCGGTTCTGGTCGCCGTCGGCCACCTGGATGAAAATGGGCTCGTTCTGATGATAAACGGCAGCCGCCACCAGGGGCACCGGAACGCTCAGGTCGATGGGCGTGCTGCTGCCAACGGCGAATATCTGGGTGAGCGTCTGGGTCCCGCCGGAGGTGGTGCCGTCGTTGCTGCTCGAGGTGGTGGGAACCAGCGTCGGCACGGCACCGGGGGCGGTGGGCGCATACTGGTAGAAGACGATGCCCGAGACGGTGGGGGCATCCCGCCAGGCCGTTACCGCAGCGGAAGCGATCACGCTGCCGGCGCTGGAGAGATCGGCCGCGTTGGTGAAAGGGGTAACGGCCAGGGCCGGTCCGCAAAAGAGAAGCACCGCCAGCAGCACCGCGGGGAGGAGGAGCGCGATGCGGCTGACGGTGCTTTTTCGCCTGTCACGCAGCACTGCCGGTCTGCCGGGCAAAGCAGGCGGGCAATGATGGCGGTCCGCTCCCTTTTCAGGGGTTTGGGTTCCGCAATGTGGCAGGCATGCTGTCATGGGTTGACGATCTGAACTCCGGTTAGCTGTTGATGGTTACCCGGTAAACGATGAAAACACTGGTCCCGGCCGCTACCGTACCTCCGGCGGCAGCCGTGGCGCCCGAGCCCACATGGACCGTCAGGTTGACCCCGGCCAATGTGGCCGCATCATCGCCGGATCCTTCGGTCAGAGGGGTTTCCGTGCCGCCGGCGACATCCACATAGATCACCTCATCCGCGCCATAGGCATCGGAAACGAAGGTCACAAACTCGGTGGGCAGCACATCGGCAATGGTGCAGTCATTAACGTTACCGGCGCCTGAATTGTCCACCAGCAGCAGGTATTCCAATGTTTCACCCGGTGCGCCGGCGACGCCGCCGGTGTAGTAGGTGTTGCTCGAACTGTTGACGGTGAAGCTGGTGGCGCCGGTGGTGCCGTTGGCGCTGTCCACATTTCTCACGTATTTGGTCAGGGTGGCGCTGCCGCTGGTGTAGGTGGCGATGACCTGGTCGGCCGGCGATGCGCCGGCGGCGCTGGCAGCGCTGGTGTCCACCGTCACCACGATATTCGTGCCTGCAGCAACGATGGTTCCTGAAGCGACGGTGAGCGTGAAATTCTGCTGCTCCAAAACCGCAACACCGGCGCCCGGCAATGCGCTCAGATCAGCAGACAGGCTGATGGTGGCCGTCCCCGTCGCCGGGTCGCTGATGTTGGTAACCTGCCGGACTTCGGTGTTGACCACCACGGTGTCGCCGATGGCGATGCCGTTGACCGCGCTGTCGCCGTCGTTCCCATCGGAAGGAACCTGCAGCACGCTGAGAGTACTGCCGCCGGTGGTGATGGTGGCGCCCAGCGTGACGGGTGAGGGAACGGTGGTTCCCGCATCGTTGCCGTTGTTGGTCTGGCTGAATACGACGCTGTTGATCGTATAGCTGTCCGGCCCGTTGCCGCCGGCGGTGATGGTGTAGGTGAAATCCAGCGGCGTATCCACGCCGGCATAGGCGACGGTGCCGTCGGCCGGCGCATTGAGGGTGGGGATGCCGGGGACGTGCGCCACGGTGACGGTGACGGAGGAATTGATCGTCTGGATGCCCGAGCCGTCGTCAAAGGTCAGGGTCGCCTGGTTGACGATCTGGGCGTTGGCCGCCACGTCGGCCAGGGCGCGGCCGACGTGCACGCACAGTGAGAACAGAAAGAACAAGGCAATTATCGAAAATAGTTTTTTCATGATGCACCTGTCGTTAAGGTTGAATCCGATGGACGCCGGGACTTTTCCCGGCGCCCGCAAATTATGGTTTTCGGATCAGATTAGGTGCATCAGTCGATGGTTACCCGGAACACACCGATGGTTGTGTCCCCGGCATTAAGCGTTCCACCGGTTCCGTCTCCGTATCCAGCACCCCCATCATCCCCACCAGATCCGGCATAAATCCAAATGGCTTCGGAACCACTGTCGTACTCCCCCTCGTCAGGATTAGCTGCGGCATCGAGTAATGGTGAAAAAACGCCGGTGCCAGGATCTAATCTCATGGAGTTGAGTACATATGAGGTAAACTGAGGGATGCTGTCTTCAATCACTACATTTGTAGCTTGACCGCCAAGGGGATCGGGATTCTCCACGACAATAATATACTCAAGAATGGCTGTAGGTGACGCATCAATAGCCTGCCAATAAGTAATACTGCCAGCACCGCTGCCCGTATCAATCGGGCCATATGAACTTCCACTGCCGCCAACTTGAGGGCCATTAACAACTTGTACATATTTGACAACCGTTAGCAGCGGCCGAAGGACTGTTATGACAGTGGACGTAGTCTGATCAACGCTATGCGTCCCGGAGGCAATAGTAGCGGTAACTGTGTGTGTGCTGCTGGTTGCAGTGCCATTCAGATCTCCCGTTGTTACCACAACATCGATCTGCATTTGTTCACCCACGACATCACCAGCGGAGCCGGAACCAATAGGCGGTGCAGCTGTAAATGTGATAGTGGCGGTATTGGTAGTAGCGCCGGAGCTTTCGTCAATTCCGCCCGTGTCGACCTGGTAGGCAACACCGTTGATAACGACCCAATCACCTTCTTCAATGCTATTGACTGCATTATCAGCATCATTTCCATCAAAAGGAACGGTGATCGCAGTAGTGCCATCCGTATCCGCCACCAGCGTGGTACCGCCAAGGGTGATGGTTGGTGTTCCACCATTAATGTCAACAGAAACTTCTTCACCCAAGTTCAAATCCTCAACGATGCCGGTCGAGATCGTGTAGGTGTCATCACCATTGGCATTGCCGATGACCGTATAGGTAAGCGTAATGGCCTGGCCTTCGGTGGCATCATCGACGTTGGGGGGAGAATCGATGGTCGGTGCGGACGGCAACAAGGCGACGGTCACTGTTGCTTGGGCGGTAATCGCATCTTGAGAGTTATTGCTAGCGTCATCGTATGTAACGGTGACCGTATTGGTGATC
This sequence comes from uncultured delta proteobacterium, assembly GCA_963704985.1. GTDB lineage: Bacteria > Desulfobacterota > Desulfobacteria > Desulfobacterales > Desulfosarcinaceae > Desulfosarcina. The sequence continues at coordinate 709,766 of CAVPIL010000002.1, forward strand.
GTAGTGTTTTCCGCAGTACTTGCCAATGCATATGGGGTTGCAGACAAAACTATGACCATCATGGCTGTGAGACAAAAGATCATTAACGAACTTTTCCTTCTTTTTTGGGCAAACTTGGTTTTCATGACATCTCCTTTTCCTAAATCATTTTTCACTGACGTACTGGTTGAAGCTGTGGAACGTAAGGAGGATCCTTTTTGAGCATCTACTGTCGGATAGGTCCGGCCCGGGCCCACCTTCTTTTCTCTTTCCTCATTGTCTTCATTTCCTTTCCATTATTTGTCGGTATAGAAAACTGCTATTTGACCGTAGCTTCATATCCTAATGTCAGGCTTTTGCCGGTCGGCACCTCGGCAACAGTCCAGCGAATGTCCGTGTATTGTTCCGGACCGGCAGTCTGCTTTTCGATGGAACCGTCGGCCTGTTTGACATCCACCGTCAGGCGCGAGGGCGTGTCGAAGTGCTTGCCGCCGTCCACTGAAAACAGGATCGTGCTGCCGCTGCCGAAGGCGCTGCTGCCGATGTAGGCCGTGCCGTCGGGCAGCGGGTTGTTGAGCACCACGTTGGCGGCCTTCTCGTCGCCTTCATTGGTTACCGTCAGCGTGTAGAAAATGGTCTGTTTCGGCGCCACTGCCTCTGCTGCCACGCGTTTGACCTGGGTCTGGCCGTTCTCCACCACGCTGATCTCTTTCTCCGCGGTCATTTCCACTTTTACATCCGGTTTGGCCCAGGCGTTCATGGGGTAGAGCATCAGTAGAACCGCGGCCAGTTTCAAAAAAGTTCTCATTCTCATCTCATTTTCCTCCCTCTATGATTGAAGTAAATAGCTGCTATTCTCATTTCACGATCACCTGGTAGCGCAGGGTGAATCCAGTCATATTGCCGCCCAGCGTTCCATTCATTGGCAGTCGCCAGTGGGTCACGTTGCCGTCGGTTCCGGCCGGTGCCCCGCCGCCGCCTGAGACCAGCGGTGCGTAGCTGTAAGTCGAACCGCCGTTGTTTGAATAAACCGGTGCGCCCAGGGTCAGGCCTACGGGCGCAGCCACCAGCCTGAACGGCAGCGCGTCGATGCCGTCATAGGCAATCCGCAGCGCCGTGTAGGGACTCATGGCGTCCTCCAGCTCGACGTTGATGGCGGAGCTTGTCCCGGTGTTGACCACCTGGACGGTGTAAGTGATCAGGTCCCCCGGATTGGCGGTGGCGCTGTTGGCGGATTTGACGACCGTGAGCAGCGGCACGCCCACGCTCAGCGCGGCCGGCCCCTGGTGGGTGATGGTGCCCTCGGTGCCCTCGGCGGCGGTGACCACGGCCGTCCAGGTGCCATCGCTGCCGACGGGCGGCAGCGCCAGGGAATACTCGTAAATCTTGACTGCCGCCCCGCTGTCCATCACCTGGAGCATGGGACTGCTGCTGCTGCCCAGGGGGCCGCTGATGGTGACGCTGGCACCGGTGATGTCGAAACTGCCGAACGGGTCGCTGACCCAGGCGCGGAGGTATGCGGTTTCGCCGGGCACGGCCGCGGTGCGCAGGGCTCCGCCGGGATAGGCCGCGTCGTAGAATTCGACCGTATCGACGTTGACCACCGTATCGACGGCAATGGAAAACTGGGAATGGTTGCCGCCCGAGGTCGTGTAGACCCGCACGCCCCGGTTGACACCGCTGACATTTCGAACGGTCAGGACCAGCGCCGAACCGGGATCCAGGGGCAGGCTTCCGCTTACCGGCAGGGTGAAGAGATACGCCTGGACCGTATTGTTGACCCACACGGTCTGGCCGGACAGGCTGCCGATGGCCTGCACCGTGGCGCCGACCGAAGCCAGCGCGATATCCAGGCTGATAAAGCCGCTGCCGCCGCTGTCCCTTCTGAGCATCAGCACCAGGGGAATGCCGGCCGGCGGGGTGCTGAACCGCAGCTGCTGCTGCAGCGCAGGGGTCAAGGTCCAGTTCCAGGAAGCCCATTGCGGCAAGGCTTGAAAATCGGATGCTGCCGGCGGCATTCTGGAGAGGTCGCTGGTTGTTCTCAGGTAAAGCGCCTTGTTGCCGGCCGCAGGAAATGCAGCCACCGGCGGCGAGACGACCGACGGGTTGGCGCCCGTACCGCCCGCCACCGCGACCACGGCCGTGTTGAGGATGACCATGCCCGTAGGGGCGGAGGCGGCCACGGTCACATCGAAAACGATCGTGTCCGTGCCGTTGGCCGCCAGCGTGATGCCGGACAGATCCAGAAAGCCGGTGCCATTGGGGCCGGTGCCGTGGGGCGTGGACGCATTCACCGCCCCCACGGGAAAACTCACCAGGCTGAATCCGAAAAGGTGGGCGGGGATGACGTCGGTTACCCGGATGCCTGGTGCGGGAATACCGGCCGACTCGACCAGAGTGATGGTATAACGCAGGGTATCGCCGGGATAGAGGTTGCCGCCATTCAGGTCCACCGCCGTTTTCGTTGATGTGGAGAGATCGCCGGCCGGTTGCATGATGGTGAAGGGCTGGGTGTCGATATTGAAGAAGTTGGCCGGCGACTCGGGGGCCGCCGGCTGCCCGGGGATGTGCACCAGGCCGTTGGTGGCCGCGATGGTGCTGCTGGATCCATCCAGGGCAAATACCACTGTCTTCCAGTCGACGCCGATGGCTGTTGCCGCCGGGATGGTATACGTCGGACTGGCGGAATCGGATCCGTCGTTGAACCATAGGCCGTCATTGGCGGCCGCATCCCCATGGGTGCCGTCGTCGTAAAGCACGATGCCGCCGGCGACCTGGGCGTCGGTTTCATCGAAAAGATACGCCTGGACAGTGCCGGGCCGGGCGTCTACAGCGGCGCCGATGGCCAGCCGCGACCCGGGAAAGGCGCTCAACGGACTGCTCACATCCGTGCCGAAGGCCTGGGGGTCGCCCAGCCCGAGGTCCACCACGCTCCAGGCCACATCGTCCACATGGCACCAGCTTCGGTACAGGTTGATATGTCTGCTGGTAATCTCCAGGGTGACGGTCTGGCCGGCAAAGGCGGCCAGGCTGGCCGACACCGTGAACCAGGGCTGGCTGCCCCGAGTCAGGGTCATGGCCGGTGAGTAGTGATGGTTGCCGACCGTGTCCATATCCCAGCCGTTGTACTGGCCATACCCGGACTGGTTCCAGGCCGCCGCAGCGATGCCGTAATTGGGAGAAAAAGGCAGCGTACCGTAGTTGCCGGCGGCCGGCCCCACCAGTTCCACGGTGGTGCTCCCCACCAGGCGGATGCGGATGAAATCGTACTGGCCGGCAAAGTCGGCTGAACTGTCCCACCCTTCCACGCGGTAGCGCAGGCTGAGGTTCTCCGGATTGGCCGAGGGAACGGCAATGGTCCGGGACAGGGTCACGGCAGGATTCGCATCTCCCGGTTCATTCTGCGTGCGCGCGCCCAACAGGTAAGAAAACCGCCCGGTATGCGGCGTGCCGTCCGTGGTGACGAAGGGTGTGTTTCCGCCGGTGGTGTTGGAATTGATGCTGGGGTTTTCGCTGGGCCTGACCTGGGCGTCGAAACCCGCATTGGCGCTGGCCGACCAGCCGGCCGGAACGGTCTGGCCGGTGGTGCCGAACTCGAAGTTGCCGTTGATGGTATTGGCCGCCGACCAGGCGGGTTTTAGACCGTTCTGGGTGATATCAAAATAAAGGTGATAGACGACCGCGGACCCGCTGTCTTCCAGGATGAAGCGTACTTCCCCCCGCGCGTTGCCCACGGCGTCTGTGCCGCCCAGGTAGACGGCATCGGTGAACTGCTGGGCCGCGGCGAGCGCACCGTTGCTTCTGACGATCCGGGGAGAGGCGGCATCGAAGGTGCCGGATATGCCCATGGCGGAGAGCAGGGCGCTGAAATCGACGTCAATGCGGATGGTGCTGTTAACCGCAGCGGTGGAGGGGATGGCGATTGGCGCCCGGTAATGCCAGTCCGGCGCAGCGCCCGGCCCATTGGTGTCAAACCAGGCGGGTGCGGCTCGGAGATCGGCCTGGCATGGCATGGGAGCCATGGCCATCAGGGCGATGAGCAGGCCAGCCACCCAGGGCAGGCAGGCTGGGTATATCCGCGGTTCCGATCTCATATCAGGGATGAATCGCTTTCAGCGCCTCTGGCGGCGAGATCGGATGGCCGGTCTGGCACCCCATCATCTTCTCGACGACCGACATCAGGGGTTCGATACCGGCGTCGTCGAAGGTGATAAAGCGCGGTGCGAGTGCATGGGCCTTGGAAAGCGTTTGCGGGTCCTTGTCGAAGAGGACAAGCACCAGGCGCATGTCCGAGAGCAGTTCCCTGATGGTAAGCAGCCGGTCCAGTTCCACCTCGCTGCCGATGCAAAAAACGCCGATCTTGAGATTCAGCCGCGGCTGGCGAAGCCGCTGAAAAAGGTCATCCATATTCGAATAGACGTTCAGGCCCGCGTCGGACGCGTCGCCATTCAGGATCTGTTTCAGTTGCTGGGAAACACCGTTGGTGGCTTTTGCATATAACAGCAGCATCGTGTTGCTCTCCTTCCCCGGATTCCATTGGTATGCTCAACAAGAAGGAGGATGGCAACAACCGTGCCTGATCCTAAAAAATCTAAAATCCTTAAATATTACAGTTGTTTAAATGATCAGTGCGGCAAAACTGAATGCAATGTGGGGTCGATGGAGCAGGCGGGATTGTCCGATTTTCCGGACAAGTTCCGGGAAATCGGAACGGGGGGGGCGATCGGGAACGCTCGGCAGCCGGGGGGTGTCAGCCGGTCTGCTGGTTTTCGATCTCCTCGAGGGCGTCTCCGATCTGATGCTTGGTGAGCAGCTCGTAAAGGCGGGAGCGCGAAATCCCGGAAATCTTGCACGCATTGGCAATATTGCGGCAGGTCCCGGCCATGAGATTTTCCAGGTAGCGCTTTTCCGCCTCCATGCGGTATTCCTTGAAACTGACCAGCGATTCGGGATCCGTTGAAGCGGTTTCCGTTCTGGCCGGTTCTGTTTCAGGCGCAGACGCTTTTTCCTTGAAGGTATTGCAGACGATTTTTACCCGGATATGCAGGGGCAGATGCTTGGGGAAAAGGGTGGTGTCCTGACCGGCAACGGCCAGCATGCTGTCGATGGTGTTCACCAGCTCGCGCACATTTCCGGGCCAGGAGTAGAATATCAGAGCGTCGAGCAGATCCGGTGCGAACTCCTTGGATCCCATCTTGTAACTGCGGCACAAGCGCGCCGTGTGGTGCCGGACCAGTTCCTTGATGTCTTCCTTGCGTTCACGCAAGGGCGGCAATTCGATGCTCAGGGCCCGCAGCCGGAAAAGTAGGTCCTGGCGAAACTTGCCCTCGCGCTGTAGTTGGTCGAGATCCCGGTGGGTAGCGGCCACCAACCGGAAATCGCTTTTTTTTTCGTGCTTCGATCCCACGGGGCGGAAGCGCTTCTCCTGGAGTACACGCAGAAAATTTTTTTGAACGGGAAGGGGCAGTTCACCCACCTCATCCAGAAACAAGGTCCCCCCGTCGGCCTGGGCCACCAGCCCTTCCTGGGCTTGGTCGGCACCGGTGAAGGACCCTTTTTCATGGCCGAACAGCACACTCTCCACGAGGGTTTCGGGCAGGGCGGCGCAGTCCACCACCACGAAGTTCTTTTCCGCTCGGGGATTGCGCTTCAACGGCACTTCGGCCACCGTGCCATGGGCAGCCCGGGGGCTGTTGGTGTGGATGGCTCTGGCGAAAAGCTCTTTACCGGTTCCGGTCTCCCCGATGATCAGTACGTTCACCTCGCTGGCAGCGGCCTGGGCCAGCAGGTCGAAGCAGGGACGCATATTGGGGCTGCTGCCGATGATCCGTTCCCGTTTGACAGGTGCCAGGGGCTGGTTGCCTTGCTTGTCCTTCTGATATTGAAGTGCCCGGTTAATGGACAGCAGAATTTCCTCCACCGAGGCTTTTTTTTCCAGGTAATCCCAGGCACCGTTTTTCAGAGCGTACTCGGCCCCCTTGGCCGTGCCATAGCCGGTGACGATGATCACCTCGGGGTCGTTGGGAAGCGCTTTCAGCTGGGGAAGCAGATCCAAACCGCTGCCGCCGGGCATTTTTACATCCAGCAGAATGACATCATAGGCCTGCGTTGTAGCCTGCTCCAGGCCCGTATCGCCGCGCATGGCGGTATCAACGGCCTGCCCCATATGGGTTAGCAGTTCGGAAAGGGCGTCACAGACCGCCGCATCATCGTCGATGACCAGTACGTTACCCATAAGATTCCTTTTCCATCCCATGTGAAGTTCAGAATGCGTTCGCGTACAGTCGGCCTCAACATTTTGTTTATTAACTACATATTGTTATAGGAAAAAGAGTTGTGTGTCAACCACCCTTCCACCCCAACATATAGCGTTTGCAGGATTCACCCTTTCGCCTCCTCAAGTCCTTGGGCCAACTGCCGATACCGCTTTTGAAAAGGGGCGGGTCCATCACCCCAACCAATTGATGGTCAAGCTGAATATCGGCTCGCCTGGCGCCCTTTACCGCTGCGGAGACGGAACATGCAGATCAATCGGATGTTGACGGGATTCATTACAGCAATGCTCTTGCTGGGTTTCGGCCAGTGGGGATATGCCGGCGAATCGGCCCATCACCCCTATGTGGACGGCGAAGTGCTGGTCAAATACCGAAAGAACCGGGCATCTGAACGGGCGGTCCATTACCACGCCATGTGGCGGATAGCCACCGTGCGGGCCTTTAAGGAGAGCGGCATCCGCAAGGTGCAACTGCCGGCGGACATGACGGTGGACCAGGCCGTGGCGCTCTATCAGGACGATCCGGATGTTCTTTATGCGGAACCCAACTATCGCTATCGGCTCCAGGCCCTTCCCCGTGACACCGAGATAGACAATCTGTGGGGGCTGCACAATTCCGGGCAACCCGTCAACGGCACCACCGGAACCCCCGATGCGGATATGGATGCCGCGCAGGCATGGGACCTGGAAACCGGCAGCCGGGACATTGTGGTGGCCGTGGTGGACAGCGGCGTGGACATGAATCACCCGGATTTGGCGGCCAACATCTGGACCAATCCGGCAGAGATTCCGGGCAACGGGATCGACGATGACGGCAACGGGTATGTCGACGATGTTCACGGCTGGGACTTTGGCGATGACGACAACCATCCCAACGATCCGGTCGATACCCACGGACACGGCACCCACGTGGCCGGCATCATCGGGGCCGTGGGCGACAACCGCATGGGCGTAACCGGCGTCTGCTGGCGGGTCAGCATTATGCCCCTGCGCTTCATTTCCGCGGCAGACTATGGCACCACCGAAGATGCCATCGCGGCCATCGAGTATGCGGCCGCGAACGGTGCCGACGTGATCAACCTGAGCTGGGGCGGGCCTTACCCCAGCCAGGCGCTTGAAGATGCCATCAACGCCGTGGATGCGCTGGTGGTCTGCGCCGCCGGCAACGAGGCCAGCAACCTTGACGTCGCGCCGCTCTACCCGGCCAGTTACGACAGCGCCAACATCCTCTCGGTGGCCGCATCGGATGCCGATGATCATCCGGCATGGTTCACCAATTTCAGCGACAGCCTGGCTGACGTGGCGGCACCGGGCGCCAACATTCTCAGCACGGTTCCCGTCCGACGGACGCTGCTGCTGGATAATTTTTCGGACCTGTCAAACTGGAGTTTCGGCGGTACCGGCAATGCTTGGGACCGACAAACAGTATTTACGAATCAGGTGCTCACCGAAAGCCCCAACGCCAATTATACCAACAACATGAATAGCTGGGCCCGCCTGGCGCCGTTGGATCTGTCCGGCCTCGTCGGCGCGCGACTGGAGTTCATCATTATCGGCACGACCCACGGCAACGGCGACAGCCTTTATGTGGAAGCCTCCACCAATGGGACGGTCTGGACCCGGCTATGGGTGGGCCTGGATGACGGCCCGACGCAAGCCATCACCGGACTCATCCCTGCCTATCAGCTGGCCATCGCCGACCTGAAAACTTATGACGGAGCTGCCTCCCTGCAGGTCCGCTTCCGGTTCGTCAGCGACGCTTCCGGTACGGCCGACGGCTATCTGATTGACAACCTGGCCATCACCTGCGCCGATTCCGACTACGGCAACAACGCCTACCAATTCTACCAGGGAACCTCCATGTCCGCCGCCTATGCATCCGGCACCGCAGCCCTGATCACTGGCCCAAAGGCCCTCTCTGACGCCGACCGAGGTCAAACTGGTCATCGAGTCGACGGTGGACCGGAAACCTCAGCTGGAAGGGTACGTGGCCACCGCCGGCCGGATCAATGCCTACAAAGCCCTGGTGTCGATAGCGACAGTGGATCTGCAAAGCCGGGCGGCAGGCACCGACAGGATCGATTTGGATTGGACCGCCTTGGAGCCGGTGGATTCCGGCTTTGAAATTCAGCGCCGTGCCGCCTCGGGTGACGATTACACCACGATCGCCATCGTGGGAACCGATGATCTTGAATATGCCGACCGCGGCCTCTCCGACGGCACCACCTATGTGTATCGGGTGCTCACCTTGAGCGGCGGCTACCGTACCGGCTACTCCAATGAAGCGGCAGCCACCACACCCAGATCAGTCGGTGCGGCTAGCTCCGGTTCGGGAGGAGGCGGCGGCGGGGGGTGCTTTATTTCTGCGGCCGTCGGCAATCCGGAGCTGCGTGCTGGAGGATGGCATCGGCGCTTCGATCTTGGAGCGCTGCTGTTGCTTGCATGCCTGCAGGTATGGGGACGGATACGGAGGGGCGTGAGGCGCCCCATGGTTGTCCAATCAAACCAACGGCCGCACAGCACCCGCTAACCGAACAATCTCGTAATCTCGTCCACGTCAAAGTGCGGCCAGGCCGCCGGCGCGCCTTTTTCCACGGCATCGATACCGGACCCGGCGTCGGTCACGACCCCGATATCCGTAGCCATGATACCGGCTTTCTCCATCTCGAACAACAGCTCATCCCTACGATCCGGCCGGCAGCAGATCAGCAGGCTGCCGGATCCGATCAGCCCCAGGGGATCGATGCCCAGAATCTCTCCCATTCGACGGGTCTGGGGGTAAACCGGCAACGCGTCGCGCCGAATGCGAAGCCCCCTGCCACCGGCCAGGCTCAGCTCCTCCAGGGCCGTGGCGATCCCCCCCTCGGTCACATCGTGCAGGGCGGACACCCCGCCGATCTTCCAGGCAATCCGGGCTTCCGGCAGGATGCTGATCATGGATTGAAAATCCCTGCAGGCATCGATCTCCGCTGCGGTCATGCCCTGTTCCAGCAGCAGGCTCCGGAACTCCGCGGCGATGACGGCGGTGCCTTCCACGGCCACGCCTTTGGTCACCAGCACCCTGTCGCCCGGTGCCATCCGGCCCTTGCGGATCAGACTATCGCGGGCGATCGTTCCGGCCATCATGCCGGTCACCACCGGCCGGCAGACGGCATCGGTAATCTCCGTGTGCCCCCCGCACAGGGTGATGCCCCATGCCGTGCAAGCTGCGTTGAGGTCGGCAAAGATCTGCCTCACCTGGGATCTGGAGAATCCGCAGGGCAGCAGGAGCGTGGCCAGCATCCAGCGGGCATCGGCACCGGCGGTGGCCATGTCGTTGGCGTTGATCGAGACGGCATAGTGTCCGATGGCTTCGGTGGCAAAGGTGATCGGGTCGGTCTTTAGCACCAGCACCGCTGCCCCATCAATGTCAACGGCCGCGGTGTCCTCACCCACGGACGGCCCCACGATCACCGACGGATCTGCCACACGGAAATGGTCCAGGAGTTCTCCGAGAAACGAGTTGGGCAGCTTGCCGGCCGGAAGCGCAAGGCCATTGGCCATGATCGGTTCCAGATCCATGAGCGTGTCGACGACAAACCGGCAATCGAGATCGGCGGGTGCCGGCCGGCCGTTGGCGAGGTAGGCCGTCAAAGCCCCGGCATCGCACCCCGCCAGCATGTCGAACCTGAAATCGCCCACCACCAGCACGTGGGCGGGTTCCACGCCCATTTTCCTGGCCGCCAGCAGCACGCCCTCCCCCGATGGTTTGATCTTCACCGGATCTTCCCGGGTGACCATGACGTCAATGTCCGCAATCCCAAGGGTGGAAAAGTTTTCCAGGGCCCTGGTTACTGAAGCCCGGCTGTTGCGGGTGAGAATGCCCACCGGCAGACCGGCATCTTTAATCAGGGCCACGATCCGCTCGGCACCGACATTGGGTTGCGATGCCGCCGCCCCGTCCAGTTCGAAGCAGTCCAACTGTCGGGCCATGTCAAGCCGCTGCGCATGGTCGTTGACGCCGGCCATGAACTCCAGCACGGGGATGCCGTCAGGGCAGCCGATGGCTCGCTTGATCACCGAAAAATCAAGGGCTCCGGGCCGGGTCAGGGTACCGTCGAAGTCAAAGAGAACTGCATCGATACGGTAAGGCGCAGCCTCCATGGGTGCAACCGGTCTGTTTTTGAGTAAAGCGTTCAAAAGAGCGCTCCTGTTTGGCCATGAACGTGCGGATGCACCGACCGGCGTTGCCTGCTTTCAGGCAATCGGCCTTCGCCATCTTTAATTAGTACCGTCGCTTGTTTTCCGGAACCGGCCAGCTGTTTTTTTGGTACCGGATATGGTAGTCTGCCCTGGACAGCTGTAATGGGCAGCAACCCGTTGTATAACCCAAACCCGTTTATAGGCAAAGCTTTTTTGATCCCGTCATGGATCACGACCGCAATCGCAAAATCAGGCTGCAGGAACAGGCCGAAGGGGTTTTTCACCGGCTGGTGGACGCGGTCTACCGTCGATGGCCCCGCCCGGTGCCCCCGCCCCATCTTCTCAAAGCCTGTCGCATCATCTCACACCGCGGTGAGCACGATAACCACCACCGGTTTGAAAACAGCCTGCCGGCTTTTGACGCTGCCATCGATGCAGGCGTCTGGGGCATTGAGTTGGATCTGCGCTGGACCCGTGACCTGGTTCCGGTGGTGTCTCACGACCCGGATACCCGCCGCCTGTTCAACCAAGACGCCGGGATCAATCTCATGGCACTGGACACCCTCCGCAGAAAATTTCCCTCGATCCCCACCCTGCTTGAAGTGATCGACCGCTACGGCGGCCGGCTGCACCTGATGATGGAGATCAAAACCGAACCCTACCCAAAACCTGCCCTGCAGTCCCGCCGCCTGCAAAACCAGCTCAAGGATCTGGCCCCTGGAAAAGATTTCCACCTGATAGGCCTTAATCCTGACATGTTCGGCTATTTCGGCTTTCTGCCGGCCAAGGCCTTTGTGCCCATCGCCCGACTGCGCATCGACCGCTTCAGCCGCATGGCTGCGGCCCGTCACTGGGGCGGCCTTGCCGGCCACTACCTGATGACCACCCAGGGTGTGTTGGCCCGCCATCATGGGCTGGGTCAGGGCATCGGTACCGGCTTCGCCGATTCCCGGCGCTGCCTGTTTCGGGAGGTCGCCCGCGGGGTGGATTGGGTTTTTTCCAACCGGGCGGCCAAGATGCAGGCCATTTGCAGGGAGGTGTAAGGATGGGGATATTGTGATTTATTTGTCATTTGGTTTTTGGCGATTGTGATTTACCTGCTATAGCAGCGCAGCCTGCGCCCGCCCCTTCTCCTCATCAACAAAATAGAGCAGAATGGCGCCGGCGGCAAACAGGATCAACACCGAAGCAATGCTCCAGCGGGCGGCCAGGGCCCCCACCTGGACCAGCTCCGCGGCTGTGGGGTCCGGCGGCATGAGCACCCGGCGCATCAGCAGTCCCACCCCGCCCACCAGCACCGGGCCGATGATGGTGGCGAATTTGCCCAGCATATTATAAAAACCGTAAAACTCCGCCGGTTTGTCTTTGGGGATCAGGCGGGAGTAATAGGACCGCGAGAGGGCCTGGATGCCTCCCTGCACCAGGCCGATGACCACCGCCAGCACGTAAAATTCCTCCTTGCGGGTCATGGTAATCCCCCAGAAGGTGGCCGCCACGTAAACGCCGATGGCGATGTAGATGCCTTTACGCGGTCCCATGCGCTGGCCCAGCCGGCCGAATACCAGGGCCGCCGGAAAGCCCACAAACTGGGTAACCAGAAGGGCCAGCAGCAGATCCTGGGCAGCAAAACCCAGGCTCATGCCGTAATCCACCGCCATGCGAATGATGGTATCCACGCCGTCGATGTACAGCCAGTAGGCGCATAAAAACAGCAGGACGGTTTTCATGTGCCGGATGCGGCCGAAGGTGTGCTTGAGTTGCGCAAAACCGGCGGACCAGACGCCGGCGGCGGTGACCCGCGTCCCGGCCGTTCGTTCCTCGGGAACCCAGAACAGGACGAACAAGGTAAAAAACCCCCACCACAAGGCCACCGTGAGGAAGCCGATCCGCACCGCCTGGCCTGCATCGGCCAGCCCGAAGCGCTGGGGCATGGTCACCATCAGCACGTTCACTAGAAAGAGCAGCCCCCCGCCCAGGTAGCCCATTGAATAACCGAAGCCCGACACGAAGTCCACGTCCTTTTCTCCGGCCACTTCCGGCAGCAGGGCATCGTAAAAGATATTGGCACCGGAAAAGCCGACGACCCCCATGGCATAAACCACCAGGGCAAACGCCCACTGCCCCTGGCCCACAAAGAAGAGCGCGGCAGTGGTCAGCACCCCCAGGTAGGCAAACAGGGCCAGAAACCGTTTGCGGGCGGAGCCCTGATCGGCCACGGCACCCAAGATCGGTGCGGCCAGCGCCACCAGCAGGCCGGCAGCGGCATTGCCCAGCCCCAGGCGGGCCGTGCTCAGATTGACGTCGACACCGGCACTCCAGTACTGCTTGAAAAAGACCGGGAAAAAGCCGGACATCACCGTGGTGGCAAAGGCGGAATTGGCCCAGTCGTACATGGCCCAGCCCCAGACGGCCTTCCTTCGTGGTTTCATTCAGTGGTGCTCCTTGGAATGACAGCGCTCATTTTTACTTGTAAAAAGGGGCTGCCAACCGTATCCTTGCTGGGCGGCTAGAAGCCCCGAACCAAATCTTCAACCAACGCTTGTGGATGGACATGAACAGCAACGTTTCAAACCTGCCGCCATTCTTTCAGAATGAGGATTTTGACACTCACTTTAAGGTATTCCACGAGCTGATGTCAAACAAGGTGTTTGAGATCCTGTTGGTGGCCAGCCCTTACGACGCCTATATCCTGGAGGAAGACGGCAGCCTGGCATCCAAGATCATCAATGAGTACCGTGGGCTGAACCTCAGCCGACCGCCACGGATCACCCAGGCGGCCACCGCCGCCCAGGCCATGGATATGCTGGCCCAAAAGCCGTTCCACCTGGTGCTGGCCATGCCCCATCTGGATGACATGGATGTCTTCGACCTGGGGCAGCAGATCAAGCGGTCCCATGCCGACCTGCCGGTGGTGCTCCTGGCCCACAGCGTCAAAGGGATCTACCCGCCGCCGGAGGGCAAGTATCTCTCGGGCATCGACCAGGTCTTCATCTGGTCCGGCGATTCGGACCTGCTGCTGGCCATCGTCAAAAGCATGGAAGACCGGCTCAATGTCGCCGCCGACACCCAAAAAGCCATGGTGCGGGTGTTGATTCTGGTAGAGGACTCGCCCCTGTATACCTCCTATTTTCTGCCGCTGATCTACAAAGAGGTTGTCAATCAGACCCAGGAGGTGCTTGAAGAGAGCTTGAACCAGGAACACCGCCTGCTCAAGATGCGCGCCCGGCCGAAAATCCTGCTGGCCGAGAGCTACGAACAGGCCATCTCCCTTTATCGGCAATACGGTGACTACCTGTTCGGCATTATCTCCGACACCCGCTACCCCAAAGGCGGCAGGATCACGGCCGATGCCGGCTATACGTTTCTGTGCGAAGTCCGCCAGGCGATTCCCGACCTGCCGCTTCTGCTCATCAGCAACGAGCCCCAGAACAGGGATCTGGCCGCACGGATACCGGCCGCCTTTCTGGACAAGAACAGTGACGACCTGCTGGCCGAAATCCACCAGTTCTTTTTGAATGCCCTTGGATTCGGCGATTTCGTATTCAGGCGGCCCAACGGCAGCGAAATCGCCCGGGCCGCCAATCTCAAAGCCCTCGAGGAGATCCTGCCGAGCGTTCCCGATGAGTCCCTGCTCTATCATGCCACCCGCAACCGTTTCTCCAACTGGATCATGGCCCGCGGTGAAATCGCCATGGCCACGCGCCTGCGCAAAGCCAGGGCTGACGATTTTTCCGGCGCAGAAGAAATCCGTCGATACATCATCGCCCACATTCACGCCTTGCGCAAATGGCGCCAAAAAGGTGTGGTGGTGCATTTCAATTCCAAGGACTACGACCCTGAAATATCCGATTTCGTAAAGATCGGCAACGGGTCCCTGGGCGGAAAGGCCAGGGGGCTTGCCTTCGTGGCCAATCTGCTGCGCCGATCGCCCCATTTTCAGGAACGCTACCCGGACGTCACCATCCAGATACCGAAAACCCTGGCCATCACCACCGAAGGGTTCGACGCCTTTGTTTCTCACAATGCCCTGGATCCGTCAGTCATGGCCCAACATTCGGACGATCAGATTGCCAGTGCGTTTCTCAAAGGGGCAATGCCCCCCTGGCTGGCGGATCAGTTGTGCAGATACCTGGAGGCCGTTCACCAACCCCTGTCAATCAGGAGTTCGGGCCTGCTGGAAGATGTTCACAACCACCCGTTTACCGGCCTTTACAAAACCTACATGGTGCCCAACAACCATGCGGATTTTTCCATCCGCTGCAACCAGCTGATCACCGCCGTGAAGCTGGTGTACGCCTCCACCTGGTTCCGTGATCCACGGATGTTTCTAAGCAGCACCGCCTACCGGATCCGCAGGGACCAAATGGCCGTGATCGTCCAGCCGCTGGTTGGCAGCCGGCACGGAGCGTTTTTCTATCCGGACATCTCCGGCATCGCCCAATCCCACAATTTCTATCCGGTGGGGCCCTTGAAAACCGAAGACGGGGTGGCCCGCATAGTCATGGGGTTTGGCCGGGGTATCCTCGAAGGGGAACCTTCCCTGCGGTTTTCACCGGCCTACCCCCAGGTGCTGCCCCAGTTTTCCAAAGTCGAAGACATTCTGGCCAACGCGCAGCGCCAGTTCTGGGCCTTGGGCATGGAGGGGGTTCCGGACGAGCTTTATTTTGAGCGCGGCATCAATGTGGAAAAACGCCACGTGGACGATGCGGAGGCCGAGGGACCGCTAGAACGTTTGGCAGGGACGTATGTGCCTGCCGAAAACCGCATCCGGGACACCGTGCATATCCCCGGCAGCCGGGTGCTCACCTTTGCGCCGGTGCTCAAGTACAACAGCTTCCCGCTGCCAGGACTGCTCAAAGACCTGCTGGCCATGGGCCGTGACGGCATGGGATGCGCGGTGGAATTCGAGTTCTCCATTGATCTGACCGGCCAAGCGGAGCATAAGGGAACATTCAACATTCTCCAAATGCGGCCCATGTCCGCTGGAGAAGACCGGCGTGAGGTGGAGGTGGCGGATGATGATGCCGCCCATGCCCTGTGCTACTCCACCCAAGCCATGGGCCATGGCCGCCTGCAGACCATTGCCGACATCGTCTTTGTCCGGCCCGACACCTTCGACCCCAAATACACCATGGCCATCGCCAGGTCCATCGCGGCTGTCAACCAGACCCTGCTCGGGGAAAAACGACCCTACCTGCTCATAGGCCCCGGGCGGTGGGGATCCTTTGACCGCTGGCTGGGCATTCCGGTGAAATGGCGGGACATCAGCGGGGTGGCCGCCATGGTGGAGGTTCGCAACCAATCGCTCACGGCCGACCCCTCGCACGGGTCCCATTTTTTTCATAACATCACTGCCAACGGCATTCCCTACCTGACGGTCACCGAAGGCGGCAGCGACATCATTCGGTGGGAGTCGCTCCTTGCCCTGCCCCAGGTGCATGCCGACCCTCATCTGATGCATGTGCGGCTTCAACGCCCGGTGCTGCTCAAGTGTGACGGCAAGCATTCTCGGGCGGTTGTCCTGATAGAGGAGCGCACTGCCGGATGAAATCCCTTTTTTTCAAGTTGCCGGTGATCATGCTGGCCGTATGCGCCCTGATCGCCTCCGCCTGCAGTCCGTTGCCCCCCCACCGCATCGCACCCCAGCTGATCCAGACGGAGCGATTGACCGACGCCGAGCAGATTGCCGGAGAAATCATGGCCTATCTCATCGAAGTGGTTCTGGGCCGGGAGGGGGATCCCGCCGGACGTTCGGCCTGGGCCACCCGGGGGCTTAATCTTCCCCTGGACTTCGACCTGGTTTCCAAACGCATGTTCGGCCCGGTCCCCCTGCGCGCGGAGCTGATGGTGCTGGACACCAACATATTGGGCCTTTCCGAGGTGCTGTATCACTACGACCGACGCCTGAATCTCTTCAAGGGAACCAGGCAACACGACAGCCTCTACCCCTGCGCGGAACTCATGGCCATCCGCCTATTTCTGGTCCATAAACTCAGCCGAGGGGAAAAGGTCAGCCTGGTGGCCATGATCCGCTTCCAAGGGTTGTTTGCCCAGGGCGGCCGCGAGGCCCGCAAAGAGGAACTGGCTGCCATGAACCTCACCGACACGGAATTCCGGTTTCTCAAAGCGGTCTTCCAGTCGGAACCCGCCTTTGTGCGTTATATGCAACATCCGTTTATAGTCAGCACCTTGCGGAAAATGGGTGCCGCTGAGCAAGACGCCGTCACCCTGTCGGCCGATCAGTCCGCCAATTACCGCCGATGGGCATGCCCATCCCCCAGGCCGCTGCAACCATCGCCAGTAACCATCGCCATTTTGCCCTCAATGAATCCCATGTTCGAGGCGTTGGACGGGCCGGCCGGGGAAGTAACCCCGGGCCGGGACTATCAAATCGTACAGGATTATCTCAAACAGGCCATATTGGACGGGCTGGCCCGCAAAGAATTGGCTGCCGGCCGGATCGATCGTGTCAAGCGACTGCCTGTGTTTTTCACGCCGGAGAGGCCAATGGTGGTTCATCCGGGTAATGCCGGGCGGGTCATAGAAAGCGTGTGTCCGAAAGCAGATTTCACGGTGATTCTGTTAGGGAAAAATGTCTACCGCGCCATGCACATCGACCTTGAGAACGATATCTATCCCCACGAAAAACGGATCTATCTGGATGCCGCTGATATCCAGTACCAACAAATCGACGACGAGATCGAAACCATCGTCAATGCCGTCATGCCGGCGCTGACCGCATCCGCATTGGATCCGGTTTCCTGAACCCCGAAAGCCCGCGCGAATCCCATCGCTTCGTCGGTGTGAAGCAAAGATCTCGAAAATCGCGGTGGCGGGGTTAGCAAGCCAACGGGAATCGATGGTCACACCGATGATGACGCCCCTGCACGGCAAGCCGGAAATAATCGTCCATCCGGCCGCCGCCTTTCCCCATTGCCGCCCCTGAAATGCTTCTTTGCTAAAGGAAAGTTGAAAACCGTCGATATCAGAACCAACGGACCAAATCGCTCGGTACAACCGGGTGCTGCTACGAAAAAACCGCTTACCGTCACCAGGCGAAGGAGTACCTGACATGGCCAACAAAATGGAAATCGTCTTTTTCGACACCCTGGGTTTCGGGTGGCTGCTGGATGCAGATATGCTCCGGAAACTCCGGGAAAAGGACGCCATCGAACAGGTACTGGTACAGCGGTCCCTGGCTGAACTGTTTCGAAAAAGAAAGCCCTTGTAGCACCCACGCGCCAGTCTACTCCCGGACCCCTATTCCTACGCATGGCAACACCTGGATGGCCGATTCATGCCTGCCGGCCATCCGCAGGCACCCGTCACCGGGATTTGAGTCTTTTGGCTGCGCGTTGAACATCGTTCACCGACGGCCCGCGGTTGCGAAGCGGCCCGCATCTGCATGCCGAGGCGGATGCGGTATTTCGTACAATCCACGCCTGATCCTGATTTCCACTTGAAAAAAAAAGTGGTTGCGCTACTGTGGAATCCATGAAAGAGACAATCCGAAAAATGTGCTGGGCCTTTAGCATGGCCGTCTTGCTTGCCTCTCCATGGGCGGCATGGGGCCAGGACGCTCCGGCTGCCAATAAGCTGGCGCTGGTCAGGGCGGTCATGTGCGAGACCATCGTGGAATACGCACCGGCTCACCCGGCCGTCGTTTTTTCCATCGACCTGGGCCGGGTGTCGTGCTTCACCGAATTCGACCCGGTGCCCAAACAAACCTTCATTCAACACAAATGGTATCGCAAGGACAGCCTGATTACAGAAAAACGGCTCACCATCAATCCCCCCCGCTGGTCTTCCTTCACCAGCGTGCAGCTCAGGGATGCAGACAAGGGCCCCTGGCGGGTTGAGGTTACCGATGAAAACGACAACCTCATGCGCACCCTGCGATTCAGCATTACGGATTAACCCCCATGGACCCGTCGATTCAAATCTACACCGGATTGCGCTGGCAGGACGTCGTCGACATCCTGCTCAACAGCTATATTTTGTTCAGGCTCTATGTGCTCTTTAGGGGCACCAATGTAATCCGGATGATCATGGCCATTGTCATGCTCTGGATGCTGGAGCGGACGGCGGTCAACATGGGCCTGATCGTTACCAGCTGGGCCATGCAGGGCATTATCGCCGCCGCCGCCCTGATCGTCATTATCGTGTTTCGCAACGAAATTGCCAGCGTGTTGCAGACCCGTAATTTCAAGTCTTTCTTCTGGGGTATTCCTCAACGTCAGATCCAGACCCCGGTGGACATCATCGTGGAAAGCGTCTACGAGTTGGCCCGCCGCAAGCTGGGCGCCCTGATCGTCCTGCCGCTGAAAAATGGCATCGAAGTGGCGGTCCAAAGCGGCATTCCCTGGCAGGGCAAGCTCTCGAGGGAGATGCTGCTGAGCATTTTCTGGCACGGCTCACCGGTGCACGACGGCGCCACGGTCATCCAGGGCGATCAGATCGTGGAAACCGCCGCCATTCTGCCCCTCTCCAAAAGAAACGACCTGCCCTCCTACTTCGGCACCCGGCATCGCGCCGCCGTCGGACTGGCCGAACAGACCGATGCAATTGTGATCGTGGTTTCCGAAGAGCGTGGACGGGTCACGGTGTTCAAGGATGAATCGATCATCCATATCAACGACAATATTGAACTGGTCCGGGTGCTGCGCGAATACACGGGCGAGGTAACCGACACCAGCGGCCTGAAACGACAGAAGCTGGAGCTGGGTATCGCCGCCGCCGTCTGCCTGGCCTGCATCACGGGCATCTGGTTCAGCTTCGCCCGGGGTCTCGAAACCCTCGTCACGCTGGAAGTCCCCGTGGAATTCATGAACCGGGATCCCAGGATGGAAATTTTTGCCGCATCGGCCAGCAGTGTCAGGCTTCAGCTCAGCGGCTCGGGGACGCTGATCAAATCCGTGCGTCCCGACCAGGTGAAACTGAAGCTCAACCTGGCCAATGCAGTTGCCGGAAGCAATCAGGTGCCCATCGCCCGGGAAAGCATCGTCCTGCCGCCGGGAATCCAGCTCAAACAGGTGGACCCGCAGGCACTCGAAGTGACCCTTGACGTGCCGGTTCAAAAAACCCTGCCCATCCAGCCGGATTGGACCGGCAAGCTGGCCGGGGGGCTGATCCTGGAAGATGCACGCATGGTCCCGGACACGGTCAGGGTCGTGGGCGGCAGCCTGATGCTCAGGGAAATTCAGACCATCTATACGGAAAAAATCCCGCTGGAGAATATCACCACCGGAGGCACCGTATCGGTCGGCCTCGTGCTGCAGCCCTCATCCTTGAAGCTGGAAGACGGGGCCCGCAACCGTATTGACGTAATCTACAAAGTCAAACGGCGACCGGCCGGTTCGTCCTGAACCGCTTTTTCGACACCTTCGCGCAAGGAGCCAGCAAGCATGTCTTTTCACAGTGTCGAGCAGACCCGCGCAGCGCTGGAGGCGGCCGGTTACATCTGCACCCGGGAAATTGCTACGGTCATCTTCCTGGCCGCCTCCACCCGCAAGCCTGTCTTGGTGGAGGGGCCTGCCGGTGTGGGTAAAACCGAATTGGCCAAGGCCGTTTCACGAAGCCTGAATCGGGAGATGATCCGCCTGCAGTGCTACGAGGGGCTGGACGAGGCCAAGGCCCTTTACGAATGGGAATACGCCAAGCAGCTGCTCTACACCCAGATCATCAAGGATCGGATCAGCGATGTGGTCTGCGGTGCCGGCAGCCTGACCGACGCGGTGGCGCGTATTGCCGCCCAGGAGGACGCCTTTTTTTCCGAGCGCTTTATGCTGCCGCGCCCGCTGCTGAAAGCCATTCGGTCCGAGGCACCGGTGGTTCTCCTGGTGGATGAAGTGGACAAGTCCGATCCGGAGTTCGAGGCCTTCCTGCTGGAAGTGCTCAGCGATTACCAGGTCACCATCCCCGAACTGGGCACCATGAAGGCCTTCCACATTCCTTTCGTGGTGCTGACCTCCAACAGCTACCGGGACATGAGCGACGCCCTCAAGCGCCGTTGCATTCACCTGTATATCGACTATCCCGATATGGCGACCGAACTGGCCATTGTCCGTAAAAAAGTGCCGGATCTTGCCAGCGGCCTGGCGCGCCAGATGGTGGATGCCTTGACCCAGATCCGCCGGCTGGATCTGAAGAAAACGCCGAGCATTTCCGAAACCCTGGACTGGGCCCATGCCCTAATCGCGCTTCAGGTGGAAACCCTATCTCCCCAGGTGTTGGCCGACACGCTTAATGTCATCTGCAAGCACCGGGAGGATGCCCGCCAGGTCAGCGGGCAGGCCAAGCAAGTCGTCAACTTCAGCTGAATGGTCAACCTGATTTTACAATTCGCTGCCGGAGCCCGCGCCGCGGACCTGCGTATTTCCACCGCCGAAGTGATGGATTGCCTGGACCAAATGCGCCTGGTTGACCTGCTCGATGAACGGCAGTTCCGAACCGTCCTGAGGGCCAACTTTGCCAAAAGCCGCCGGGAGCAGAATCGTTTCGACCACCTTTACCATCTCTTTTTCCATGAACTGCAGGTCCATGAAGATGTGGCCGACGCCGGTTCCATGGCAACCCCCACCCGCGTCATTCGCGAAAGCCTCAGGGCGTCTGCCGGTGATCATCGCGAACTGGCGGCCATCTCCGATTTCATAGCCGGCGAGCCGGCAGCCTACCTGCACCTGCTGCAGGCAATCCAAACCGAAGGCGACAGCCGGCGGCAGGGCCCCGGAAGCAACCTGGGCGGACTGGTACGCCGGTTTCCCGTACTGCGCGCCTTGAATCGTACAGCCGAGTTGATCGACCGCTTTTTAGCCGACCATCGGGAGGAAATTGACTGGGAAACCCGGCAGCAGGTCCAGCGCCATCTGCAACGGCGCCTCACGGTCGCCCGGGGTCTGCTCACCCGTGAGGAGACCCCGGGGGCGGCCGCCATCCGCACGGATGCGGCCGGTGACCACCGCAAAAAAGACCTGGGCGAGCTTGCCTTCAACGCCCTCTCCCCGTCCGAACGCATGCGCATGCGCGAGGCCATCGGTCAACTGGTGAGAAAACTCAAGGATACGGCGGGCCTGCGTTATGCCGCCAGAAGCCGGGGTGTGCTGGATGTAAAAAAAACCCTGCGCCGGGCTGCCCGATATCAGGGGCTCCCCGTGGAAATCGTCTTCAGGAAAAAACCACCGCGCAAAGCCCGGATCGTGGTGCTGTGTGACATATCCGGTTCGGTCTGGTCGTCAGCCCGGTTCATGCTCAACATGCTCTATTCGCTGCAGGAATGCTTCGACCGGGTAAGAAGCTTCGTCTTCGTTGCCGAAGTGGCCGAGGTGACCCGCTTTTTCGAAAACCACGCGGTGGATCGGGCCATTGAAAAAGTGCTCACCGAAGCCGGCATCAACTATGGCGCATCCACGGATTATGGATTGACCCTGCGCCAGTTTCGCCGGCATCACATGGACGCCGTCAACAAGAAAACCACCTTCATCGTTTTCGGCGATGGCCGTTCCAACTATGCCAACCCCGAGGCTCGGATAATTGAGGAGATTCGTGACCGGTGCCGCCGCCTGGTCTGGCTCAACCCGGAAACGGAACAGTTCTGGTACTCGGGCGACAGCGAGATGCGGACCTACCAGGCCCTCTGCAACGAAGTGCGCCCCTGCCGCAACCTGAGGCAACTCTCCGCCTTCGTCAAGGATCTGGTGCTGTGACCCAGGCTGGCCCTCTCCCCCATGCCGCCCCTGCCCTTTATTCCTGAGGTCCGGCACAGCGTGGCGGTCTTTGAAAACGTGTTCATCCCGGTGGACCGGCTGCTGCCGGGGGACGGATATTCCGGCACCATCAAGCCCTTTCGCACCATTGAAGACCTCCATGTTTCCGGGGCTATTCTGGGTTATCTGTTAGGGGTGTGCAGACAATTCAGGTGGCCTGAAATGGTGTCGGCGCAGACCCTCGCGCTCATCGCACTGGTAACCAGCTTGGCCCGGCAGGACCTTGCGGCGCCTCACAGTCACATTGCCCTGGACGGACTGTTCCGCCACCTGGGAAAACTGATCACCGACCTGTCCCCCCTGTGGCAGCAGGTGGCCCCGGAGATCCTGAACATGTGGCAACGCGACATGCCCATTCTAAACATTGCCGACAGGGCGAGGGCGATGAGACTCGCTTCCGCCTGGAGATGCTATCAATAAAGCGATGTCTGCATGGCAAGTCCATGCAGACATCGCCTTCACCCGCTGGCCTTCGAGGCGGGAAACTGGTGGTGGCCGGCCTTATCAGGGCCTCTGCGGGACAAAGGAACAGGCCCGCAGAGGACTGGTTGTCTGTTTCAGCCTCAGGGCGCTGTCATATCGGCAGCGGTCTGAATAGGCGCAGGAGGCCAAGTCCTAATTGGAGGTGCCGCCGCTGCCCGATCCGCCGCCGCTGCCCGACCCGCCACCGCCGCTGCCCGACCCGCCACCGCCGCTGCCCGACCCGCCGCCACCGCTGCCTGATCCGCCGCCGCTGCTGTTTGATCCGCCGGCCCCGCTGCCTGATTCACCGCTGCCGCTGTCTGATCCGCCGGCCCCGCTGCCTGACCTGCCGCGCTGGCCGGTATTGCCGCCCTTGCCGATGGAACCGGCATATTGACTGGCAACCTGCTGGGGGGACGCCTGATGGGCCTGTGCGGCCACTTGGTGACGCAACTGCTGCATTTCCTGGTGGGTGAAACGGTTCTGCAACGCCTGGCAGAGGGCAGCGGATACATCGGGTGACTGCACGCCCAATCTTGCCATGGTACGGACGGTCTGCAGGGTCTGTATGGCCAGCGCCTCGGCCTGATTGCGGGTCTGCTGGCGAGTCTGTTCCTGAAGCTGAGCCATGATTTGATCCATATCCCGGGGTGTCATGCCCGCAGCCATACTGTCGGCTATCGCCCCGGCCATGCGGTCAACTGTTTTCGGATCAACGGAGAGGGTTCTGGCCCTCTGGAAACCGAATGCCTGGCGGCTGTGCACCGCCTGCATGGCTGACACCACGCTCTGGGCCTGAGCCTGTTTGGCCATCCCTTCCATGGCTTTATTCATCACCGGTTCCGTCGGGAGTCCCTCCCTGGCGCAGCTCATTACCACCTGCTGGGCCTGGACGATGGTTTCCGCCCTGAAGCGGCGTTGGTGCATCATGGTCAACAGGTTACGGGCGGCAGCGGTCGGCACACCCATCGCGCTCATTTCTCGGGTCTGAGTTTCGATCTGATCCCGGACCTGTGCGGGTAGAACGGTGTCTTCTGCGGCATGGCCCAAAGGGGCGAGGATGAAAAGGGCGGCAACTATCAGATAAACGATCTTCATGATTATTCCTCCTGTTTGTGTAACGTGTTTATTCTCATAACGCTCACAAACGGGAAACGTTACAGGTGCGGATCATAAATGCAGTTTTCGGAGCCGAAATCATCATTTTCCTTCATCGGACAATCGGGCAGGAAGGGGACACCGTCCACCCGGTAAACGTATGTAAAGGCCTCGCCCGCAGGCAGCGTCACCTCCCAGCGGCCGGAGATGTTGTTGGCCGATCGCGGACGGAATCCATCCAGGGAACAAACCAGCTCGACGCGTTGCGCTTCCGGCTTTCTGAGGATCAGGATCATGTCGTTCCCATCGATCCGATAGTAATGGGTTCCGCAACCCGTTAAAAGCATTCCTAAAAATACGCTGACTACTATTCGGCGCGTCACACCCGCTCCTCCACGTTCAAGATTGAATTCTCCCCACCGAAATCATCCTTTTCGCGCACGGGCCGCGTGGGGTCGGCCATCTGACGCGACCCATCGAGAATGTATGCAAAGCGGTGCTCGCCGGAAGGCACGTGAAGATTGATTTCCCAGTACCCGCTGTCGCCGATGGGTTGCATCGGGGTTGGCTGCCAACCGGTAAATGACCCGGCCAATTCCACCTGAAGGGCGGCCGGTTCATAGATGACGAATCGTCTTGAACACAGCGATGCGGAGGGGGTTGTAGGCAGACTGAACAGCAGCAGTCCGGCGGCAGCAAAACCGGCAGCGGCATAGATCATCGGCTGCAGCATTTTCCTGAACCAACGGTCCTCCTGGACAGCCCCGGGTGGCCGTGGGGGAAGCATCGGCGTGTCCGGCGACACCCGGAGCAGTTTTTCCTGCAGCAGGAGCGCGCGCGTATCCTGGTAAAAAGGCGGCTCCGAATGAATCTTGTCAACAAAACTCACCTTTTCAGCGAGATCCAGTTCGTTATCAATATACAAACTTGCCAGATAGTCCATCATTCACCTCCTGAACCCAGTATTTCTCTCAGCTTCGTACGAGCCCGGTGCACCCTGACCTTTACGTTGGCCTCGCTGATGTTCAATACATTCCCGATCTCCCGGTAGGAGAGGTCGGCGGTGCACACCAGTGAGATCAGCTCCCGATCTGGCAAGGCCAACTGCTTGATCGCCGCCAGCATGCGATCGAACGCCTGGCGGTCAATCACCTGCTGTTCCGGATTGATGCGCGGATCTTCGTGGTTGTCCAAGTATACCCCATCCACCCGCGGTTGGCGAAGCGCATCCAGGGCCGCGTTGCGGGCAATGGTGTAGAGCAGGGGCCTGTTGCCGTCAGAGCTGCCATATCGCCCCAGATACCGGGCAAAGCTCTCCTGAACCAGGTCGGCAGCCAATTGTGCCTCACCGGTCATGCGCAACAGATAGGCGTATAGCCGATCCTTATTCTCCGTATAGAACAGACTGTATGCGTCCACTTCAAATCCATAACGAATGTGGCGGACAAAAGTTACACGATAGTATGATGGAAATGGCGCCTTTTCAATCAAAAGGAGCTTGACAACCCTGGCCCTGGTATATAAATGAACAAATAGTAATTTTGTTCATTTATTATCTGTCCATGAAACAGAAAATCGACATTGACATCATCTGTCAGGCCGCGCTCACCGTGTTTGCCCGCCGTGGATTCAAAAAGGCAACCGTACAGGATATCGCCGACCAGTTGGGCATGACCAAGGGCAACCTTTACCGCTATGCCCACAACAAACGGGATCTTTACGAAAAGACGGTATCCTGGGCGCTGGTCCGCTGGCAGGACAACGTCCGCCGCGCCATGACCGGCCAGTCCGATGTGGTGGACCAGTTTCTGGTCATGTGCCGCAGTGCGGTTGCCTACCTTTCCACGGACCCGGACTTGAGGCAGGTGCTTGCGGCAGACCCGGCTCTTTTTCCCATGTTTGCCGGCAACGACCCCCATGCGGCCATTAACCGCGCCTCAGTGGAGATGATCAAAGCCATCTTGAATCGGGGCATCCGGCAGAAGCGCTTTCGATCGGTGGATGTGGATGCCACCGCCGAGACCATTTTTGGGATCTACAAGATGCTGATTATCCGCGCCTACATCCGCAGCGAGGAACAGCAGTTGGCGCGGATGTTCGAACAGGCGCTGGAACTGATGACCAACGGCTTGCTGATCCCTGACAGCGGTCGAAATAGACTAGCCAGCGACAATCCAATCCCCCATCACCCAGGAGGCGCTAATGACCGATAGACTCCAATATCTCAGCCGCGAGTGGCGCGATGAAGCCCACAAGCGGCTCACGGCCGAACTCGAACCGGAAAAGATGAAATTCATCACCTCATCCATGTCCAACATCTACACCGGCTGTCCCGACGGCAAGGACCGCTACCTCTTTTTCGGCTTCCGCGATGGCCGCCTGGAAACCCTTTCCATCGGCGCAGGGGAGCCGCCCGGGGCCGAGTTTCGAATTACCGGCAGCTATGACACCTTTGCCCGAATCTCACGGGCGGAGCTGGGATCCCAGCGGGCGCTGATGACTGGCAAACTCAAGCTGAAAGGCAACATGGTCAAAGCCCTCAAACTGGCGTCCATTGCCGACCGGCTCAACAAGGTGTTGTCCACCATTCCCGCATCCTATTGATCAAGGAGATCCGACATGAACCCGAGCAGCGATCCCTATTATATTGATTTTCCCGGCCGCATCCAGGCCATCCAGCAAGCCATGGCCGGTCTGAACATCGACGTCTATCTGGGGTCCCGTCTCAGGACGCTCTCCTGGACCCTGGATGCCTTCTGCCCCTGGCGGAGCTTCGTGGTCATCCCTGCCCAGGGACTGCCGACGGCCTTTACCTTCGTCATCGACGCGGCCCGGGTGGCCGATGATTCATGGCTGGACCCGGACCATGTGCTGGGCTTTGCGCCCATGGGGGGGCAAGACCAGATCGAACAGATTTCCGATTGTATCCGCAGCCAGTTGAAAGGCGGCGACGGGCGCGTGGGTATCGAAAGCGGCATGTCCAACTACCTGCCCGAGGGCAATCTCACCCACTACGAATACCAGCAGTTTCAGGCGGCCCTCCCCGATGCCGAACTGGTCAACGCCCACACCATCGTGGACCGACTGGCCATGATCAAAGACCAGGGCACCATTAACCGGTTTCGGGAAGCATCGCGTATCGTGGATCTGGGGCACCAGGCGGTCTTCAGGGCGCTCTCCAATGGCGGGTATAAGGATATGACCGAAACGGAGATCGCCGGACTGGCGGCCCATGCCATGCGCAAGGCCGGCAGCGAGTGGGAATGGTCCTTTACCGGCGGCAATGAGATTGCCAGCGGCTATCGTACCGGGTACATGGGCGGGGCTTGCACGCCGGCAACGCGCAAAGCGATCGCAATCGGCGAACCGCTGATGGTGGACATCCACGCCATGTTCAAGCTGGGCCTCGGGGATCACGCCCACAACTACTTCATTGGCACTGCGACAGACCGCCAATGGTGGCACGCCAGCAATTTTATCGCTATCGTCAAGCTGACACTCCAGACCTATCGTCCGGGACTCACACCCTCGCAAATTGCCGAAAAAATGATGGATTTTGCCGAATCCCGGGAGTTTGCCGACTACATGGTTCCCGGCTTCGAACACGGCATCGGCATGCTGGGAGACGAATGGCGCATCGGCCTTAACGACGGCCCCTTTCCCTATTGGACCAACCCGGACCATGTATACCGGGAGAATGAAGTGCTGATCTGCGCCATGCAGTATGCCTGCCCGGAAGAAGCGATCGGCTTTCGTTATGAAAACCCCATTGTTCTCACCCCAGGCGGATGCGAAGCCATGTCCCAATACCCGCTGGGGGTCGAAGTGGTCGTTTAACCGGTAACCCCATGTTGCACTTTTCCCGCATCAGAGCCCAACGTTTCCCGGACCATGACCTTGACCCTTCGGCCCCCTCCCGCCAGGCTTCCGGACCCCTTGGGCCGCTTAAAAGCCACATTAGCGTCCCCAAGGGTGTATCACGCAAAATTCATTACATTTTCAAGGCGATGCCCGCCATGGTCCGTCACCGGGTTTGGGTCCCCACGAACCCCCGCTGCGCATAGCCCGCCAGCTTTTTCTTGCACGAATACTTTTTCTTGTTTTATCATATGCTTAAATTGTTTTTCGCAGAATCGCCTCCTGGGCCAATTTCACCACAAGTACTTAATTTTCTATATTTTCTTGACAAATGGGTGAACTCCTGACATCAAGTTAAGCTCCAAGGCAGTAATTATCATTTACAATTTAAGTGGTTAGCAATCAACAGACATTGGGGATCGACCCACGGACGGTGCCGGGGGCAGCATCCATCGACTCGCAATGGAATGGCGTTACAAAAAGACAGAGGGAGCAAGCAGCATGAGCCTGACAAAAGCTCAAATTGTAGAAAACATTCAGGATCAGACCGGACTCACCAAAATCAAAGCGACCGAGACAGTTGAAACCCTGCTTGAGATCATCAAATCATCCCTGTCAACCGGGGAAAACGTTCTGGTCAGTGGTTTCGGGAAATTCTGCATCAAGGAAAAAAAACAGCGTAAGGGCAGAAACCCCGCAACGGGCAATGAGATGATGCTGGACGAGCGCCGGGTGGTCACCTTTAAATGTTCAGGGAAATTGCGGGACAAGATCAACTGATACCAGCCGCATTCTGCATGCCAATCCCCTGTGTGAAAGCAACCCCATGAAAGGCATCATCGTCAGGTGGCTGTTTTTGACCTTTGCCATCTTCATGGCAGCGTACATGATCGATGGCATTCGTGTTGCCGGATTTCCCTCAGCGGTTCTGGCCGCCGCTGTGCTGGGCGTCCTGAACGCCTTTTTCCGTCCCATCCTGCTGCTCCTGACCCTTCCCCTCAACATTTTAACCTTAGGGCTGTTCACCTTTGCCATCAATGCGATCCTGTTGATGATGGCATCCGGTCTCATTCGGGGGTTCGAGGTGGACAGCTTCGGCTCTGCCCTGCTGGGTGCACTTTTCATTAGCGCCGTCAGTTGGCTGCTCACCTCGTTTATCAGCGAACGGGGAACCGTGCAATACATCGATCTGAAGCATAAGGGGGGCAACCGCTGGGAGTAGTTTCTTTGGGTATCAATCGGAACCTTCCCGCAGCATCAGGATGTGATCCTTGATCTCGTTCAGCACGAAATAGCGAGTCAGGGCATCGGCAAGTTCTGCCTGAGTCGGTTCAAGGCCGGTCACCTGCCGGATGAAATCCGCTACTTTTCCCAGTGCCTCGCTGAGGATGGGGTCGATCGCCTGATGAGGTGCCATGGCTCTGGGTTATCCGGGATAGGGTTTTCCGCACGTGTTGCAGCGACCATCAGGCCCCACGATACCGATACAGCTCTCATCGATACACAGGGTTCGGTCCTCCCAGGCATCGTCTTGGTCGGCGGCTTGTGGTTCGACCGGCGTAACCTCGGCATCAACATCGTCTTCCCCTGTTGTCTGCGGATCCTTAGAGGGATCATCCACGCCATCATCGGCCGTGTCGGAGTCGGCTTCAGGTGAAGGCCGTTCGCCATCGTAGGGTGTACCACACTCCTTGCAACGACCGTCGGCTCCGATAATACCGATGCAATTGCCATCCGGGCACAACATGCGCTGATCCCATCCGTTGTCCGATTTAGCCATCATCCCATCCGCCTCCTGTTATGCTTAAAATTATGGGACGGCGATTAACGACTCCCAAGGTATGTCTCGGGAAGATTGTTACCGTACCGGTTTTTATGATTGTCGGCTGGCCCATGGTCCCCTGCCGCAAAAAGCAGGGCACCCCACCGCTCCAGCGCTTCATACCATAAGCATCCGCGGTTCTCAAACAGGCAAACACGACCGCCCATATAAAAATAATTAAAGTATTCATCGCAACCGCCGATAGGATAATCAAGCGCAAATAACCAGGTGCGCCCGACTCCTCTCCTCTTCCTTGAAAAAAGGCGGCCCAATCGGCCGCCTTTTTTCTTGACACGCAAAACGGTCGACCTAATTGTAATCACGTGTCTGCCTGAAAATGGCTCTGCTGATCGAATCTTGCCTGTGCGGGTTCACCCCACCATGGAGGGTTAGCGACATTATGGTTTGACAGCCGTGAACCGATTCCGATACATGGTAAAATGCAATGCGCCAATACTCAAATTCCAGTAACCGGCGGTGAAAAAGAGGAGCCCAGTCGTGAAAAAGAGAATCCATACTGTAAAAATCAACCGCAACGCCCTTTGCCCCTGTGGCAGCGGTGAAAAATACAAGCGTTGCTGCCTCAACAAGCCTGCCTCGGCGCAAGTCTCGGATCTGCAATATGCAAAAAAACACCGCATCCAAATCAAAACCCCCGAGCAAATCGAAGGCATACGTCGGGCCGGCCAGCTGATCATTGAAACCCTGGATCTGGTGGCACCCCACATCCGGCCGGGCACGACCACCGATGAAATCAACACCCTGGTTCACGAATTTACCATCCAACAGGGTGCAATCCCAGCGCCGTTGAATTACCGGGGCTTTCCCAAAAGCGTGTGTGTGAGTATCAACGAAGTGATCTGCCATGGCATCCCAGGAGATCGTGCGCTCAAGGATGGCGACATCGTCAATGTGGATGTCACATCCATCCTGAAGGGTTATTATGCCGATGCCAGCAAGACCTTTTTCGCGGGCACCCCTGGTGCCGCCGCCCAAAAGATAGTCGCCGTATCCCGGCGATGCCTGGCTGCAGGCATGGCGGCGGTAAAGCCGAAAAATACCGTCGGTGATATCGGATATGCGATTCAGTCTTACGCTGAGGGGCAAGGCTGTTCGGTGGTACGCGAGTTTGTCGGCCATGGCGTTGGGGTGGATTTTCACGAAGCGCCCCAGATCCCCCACTACGGCAAACCCGGGACAGGTGTACGGCTGGTGCCGGGCATGGTGTTCACCATCGAGCCCATGATCAACTTGGGCAATAAAGAGTTGAACGTCCTCGACGACGGATGGACGGCGGTCACCAGGGACGGCTCCCTATCGGCCCAGTTTGAACAAACGCTCCTGGTCACCGAAACCGGCGTTGAAAGCCTCACGCCTTACCCGCTTTAGCCCTTTATCACCGTCAACCTGACCGGAGGGCAGAGCCTGTTTTCCTGAAGCAGCGGTCTGCGACTGGATGGTGATAATGGGTGTGAACCATGATCTGAGCTGAATCCTGGCCTTCCGGAGTCGGAATCGGTGATGATTATTTCACTGCGCCTTGGATCCAGGAAAACAGCAGCACGCCTGCGGCCAATGCACCACAGAAGACCTGGCCGCTCTTTTTCATCGGGACCTTCATCCACAGCCGATAGACACCCCCCATCAGCAGGCCGCTGAAAAATCCGAACAGGTGGGCGCCCACATCGCTTCGGGCGCTGGTTCCCAGAAAAGCCAGCAGCGCCATACCCGCCCCGAAGACCAGGACCATTTTTTTCCAACCCTTGCCGGTCCTTGCGGCGTTCACCGCCTGAAGCGCGCACAGGCTTCCAATTGCACCGAAAACCGCTGTGGATGCCCCAACGGACAGATGCCCGGTTTCATATGCCAACGCATTGGACAGGTTGCCTAAAATACCGCAGCCCAGTATCATCAGCCATCCGACACCGGAACCGGTGACCGCGCACACGGCACCGCCGAAAAGGGCCATTCCAGCCATGTTTCCGGCAAGGTGGGCCGCATCGGCATGCAGAACGAGAGCGGTGGCACAACGGTATACCTCGCCGCCCAGAATGCGGCGTGCATTGGCGCCGAAAACAGCTGAATAATCATCCGGGGCGGCACTGGCGAATACGGCCAGGTGAATGCATAGCAGCAGAAGTGCGACGGCGATACCGGAAAGGGTGGTGGGTGTCGAATGGCGGCGGCCGACAGGTGGATCGTCTTCCGTGATCGGATTTTCCGCCTGATAGCGATCGATGGCAGCACGGGCGACATCAGCTTCGGGTTGCGGCACATCGATGCGAAACCCAGCCTTTGAACCGATCACCCGATTGCCAATACCGGACGAATGCAAGACCAAGCTGAAGGTATGCGCCTGTTCCGGGGTGAGGTCATTATATAGGGTAACCATCGGAAACCTGATAGAGCTATTGCCCTATGGGATAACTGCCCGGCATCGGCAGTAGGGAAAGACCCGTCGCTTCAGGCGCGTATCATAGCAACGTCGGGTAGGCAATTTCGAAAATGAAGCCGCGGGGGATGGGGGGACGGCTTAGTGCGTGAATGCACGCCGCTTGCCGTCTTAGGGATCAATATGCTTTCATATCAACATCTTCGTCATCATCATCTTCATCATCATCTTTTCCATCGTCGTCGAATTCATCCCCGTTTTGTCCGGAGGCTTCATCCGTTTCGGCCAATCGCGCCTCGGCAGCTCGGATAAGCGCCTCCTCCCGGGCTTTTTTCTTTCTCTGGGCCACTTCCAGTTCCAGGGTCTGTTTGGCAGCTTCAACCGCCTGGCGGGCCAGTTTCTCGCCCCCCAGCTGCAGGTAATCGACAACTGTTTTAATCAGCTCTTCATCCTTTTTCAGATCCACAGGAATCCGCCGCGCAACACGCTTAAAAGGGCCCATCAGCTCTTTGGGGACTTCGAATTTATCGATCATCTATATCTCCTTGCATCGATTTCCGGTGGCCGCATTATAAGTCCCTTGATAAAAAAGTAAAGCACTTCGCCAACAAGTTTCATTTTTTCCGGTAAAGGATCCCCAACTCGCTGGCACTCGCGGTCCAAACGAAAAAATCGTTGACATCCGTCGATGCCTTGATTAATGATTCCATCAAATGTTGGAAACATTAATTGGGAATTGTCAAGACGCCCGGGAGCCCGACAGCCCCATGCCATCCCCCCTCGAAAAAGCCAGAAAAAACCCGGACTCCAACAAGGCCCGGATACTGACTGCCGCCCGGCGGCTGTTCGGTGAATACGGGTTCCAGGGCACCACCACCCGCATGATCGCCAAGGCGGTGGGCATCGACATCTCCACCCTGTATTATCATTGGGGAGAGAAGGCCGACCTTTACGAAGCCGTGGTCACCGATCTCAACGAAGGGATCGAGGCACAGTTCAAGATCATCGAAAGGCAGGCCAGGGGCAGAAGTCTGGCCGACCGCCTGGACATTGCCATCGACGTCATGTGCGACTACCTTCACGCGACCCCCGAGGTGTCCAACCTGCTGTTGCTGGGTTATTTCAGCAAATCAAAAACCGAAGTGAGCCTGGACGAAAAGGTGGCCGGCCACATCGCCAACATTGCCATCGCCATGGGTATGGCCATCGATAAGCAGCACGTAACCCCCCAGGCCAAGGCACGCATCATGACCCTGTGGAATTCCGTGCTCAACTTTATTTCAGGCGAGAGCTTCTTCCGCCCCATTCTGGGGGTGGATGAAAGCGCTTACCTCGATGTGGTCAAGGAAACCCTGAAGTTCCTGCTGATTCCAGCCTTTACAGGCAGCGCTTCAGACGGAAGGTCCCGGACTGCCGAAACCCGGTAGCAACCAACCGGGGGTGCCGATGGCCTCGTGGCCGGTTTTTAACTGAACGGCTTTCAGATCGTTTTATCCCTACGTTGGGGGGACACGTTAAGCCGGCCGGCTGCCGGTTCCGGCGGCCACCGCCGGTTGCACTCACCATATAACACAAGGAGGGACCAGCATGGCACTGAACATGGATGCCATCGGTAAACCCATCGGCCCCATGCAACGGGATTACACCTGGAAGGATGCCGTCCTATATGCGCTGGGAGTCGGTGCGGGGTTTTCCGAACTGGACTACTGCTATGAAAAGGACCTGAAGGTCATCCCCAGCTTTTCGATTGCGATGATCTTCGATTTTCTGTCACAGGCCGCCATCGCCTCAGGCGTGAACCTGGCAGGCATCCTCCATGGTGAGCAGGAACTGATTTTTCACAATCCCATCCCTCCCCAAGGAAGCCTGACCACTACGGGCAGGATCGTGGATTATTATGACAAGGGAAAAGACAAAGGCGCCCTGATTGTGGCCGAAAGCCAAACGGTCCACTCCGGCGGCCAAAAACTGTTCACCAACATCATCACCATTTTCGGGCGCCTGGATGGTGGCTTCGGCGGTAAGGACCGCCAAAAGGCCCCCGTTGAATTTCCCGACAGGGAGCCCGATTTCGTGGTGGGCGCAAGCCCCTCGGCGGACCAGCCCCTGCTTTACCGACTCTCCGGGGATATCTTTCACCTGCACGTGGATCCGCAATTCGCCAGGATGGCCGGTTTCGACACTCCCATCATGCATGGTCTGTGCACCCACGGCTTTGCCTGCAGGGCCCTGATCGCCTCCCTGGTACCGGGTCGGCCTGAACAGGTTCGCCGGTTCGCCTGCCGTTTTTCAAAACCCCTCTACCCGGGCGTTCCCATCCGGACCCTCGTCTGGAAGATCGCCGACGGCAGAGCGGTCTGGCGCACCGTCAATGCCGAAAACGGCCAGGTGGTCATCGACAACGGCGAATTCGAATACGGCGATACCCCCAAAGATGAGATCCGCTTTGACGGCCGGGTGGCGGTGGTCACCGGCGCCGGCGCGGGCCTGGGGCGGGTCTACGCCTTAGCGCTGGCCCGGCGGGGCGCCAGGGTGGTGGTGAACGATCTGGGCGGCAGCCGGGACGGAGCCGGCGGTGGTTCATCCTCACCGGCGGACCGGGTAGTGGCAGAGATTCGGGCCGCCGGCGGAGAGGCCGTGGCCAATTATGACACCGTATCCACTGCCGAGGGGGGTGCCAGCATCGTCAAAGCCGCCCAGGACGCCTTCGACACCGTGGACATTCTGGTCAACAACGCTGGGATCCTGCGCGACAAGAGCTTCGTAAAGATGGCGCCGGAGACCTGGCAGGCGGTGCTGGATGTACACCTTAAGGGTGCCTACAATGTTACCCGGCCTGCCTTTGCCGTGATGAAGGCAAGGGGATACGGGCGCATTATCATGACCACCTCCGCAGCCGGGCTCTACGGCAACTTCGGCCAGACCAACTACGCAGCGGCCAAAATGGGCCTGGTGGGATTGATGAACACCCTGAAGCTGGAGGGGGAAAAATACGGCATCAAGGTGAACACAGTGGCGCCCATCGCCGCCTCCCGGCTCACCGAAGACGTGATGCCGCCGGAAATGTTTGCCCGGTCCAAACCAGAATTCGTCGCCCCCCTGGTGCTCTACCTGTGCTCGGACCGATGCCCGGTAAACGGCAATATATACAATGCCGGCATGGGCTTTTTCAACCGGGCGGCGGTGATCACCGGCCCGGGCAAGGTGCTGGCCAAAGACGACCAGATCCCCACTCCCGAAGCGGTCATGGCCAACATGAATGCCATCTCGGACCTGACCGGCGGCAAGATCTTCCACGACCTCAACGCCCAGGTGGGTGATGCCCTGATGGCCTTCCAGGCACCGGTGGAAAAATCCCTGGTCAGCGAACCGCAGGGGTTTTCGTCGGTGCCGGCAGTCTTCGAGGCCATGCCCGCCGCCTTCGTGGCCGAGGCGGCCGCTGATGTGAATGTGGTGTTCCAGTACGCAGTTGCCGGTGCCGGAGAATGGTATTGTACCATCAAGGAGGGTTCCTGCACGGTGGCCGCCGGCCTTCACAACAGCCCCACCTGCACCCTGAAGATGGCCGACCGAGACTTTCTGAAGATGATGAACGGCCAGTTGCCACCTATGCAGGCTTACACCTCGGGCAAGCTGAAGATCGAAGGGGATATCATGAAATCCCAGCTGATCGAAAAGTTGTTCAAATTAAATTGAAACGCGATGATGAACCATAGACAAGGCTTTATGTAGCGGCCACGATCAAGGGGCACATCGACAATCGTGAGGCGACCGGATGGGTCGTCACAGCGATTTGCCGATGCGGCGCAACACAGGTATTGGCCGTTAGGTGAAGCCGCCTTATAGGAGAAGATATGGTTGGTATCACTGCTTACGGTGCCTACATCCCCCGACTCCGCCTGGACCGGATGTCCATTTTCCAGAGCATGGGCTGGTTCGCCCCGGCTGTCGTCATGGTGGCCCAGGGTGAGCGGTCCATGTGCAACTGGGACGAAGACAGTCTCACCATGGCCGTGGCCGCAGCCCGGGACTGCCTGACAGGCATGGACAAATCACAGGTCGACGGCCTCTACCTGGCTTCCACCACCCTGCCCTTTGCTGATCGTCAGAATGCCGGCATCGTGGCTACGGCCCTGAATCTGAGAAACGACATCATCACTGCGGATTTCACCGCCTCGCAGAAGGCGGGGTCCGGCGCCCTGATCACCGCCCTGGATGCGGTCAAAGCCGGCGACCGGCATCGGGTCCTAGTGGCCGCCGCCGACCGCCGTGAAACCAGGGCGGCCTATTTTTACGAAATGTGGTTCGGCGATGGTGCGGCAGCCATCGGCGTGGGTGACGAGAATGTCATCGCCGAATTTCTGGGCAGCCACTCGGTTTCCTACGACTTCGTGGACCATTACCGCGGCTCCGGGAAAAAATATGACTACATGTGGGAAGAGCGCTGGGCCCGCGACGAAGGCTATGCCAAGATCATCCCGGAAGCCGTGAACGGGCTGATGCACAAGCTGGGCATCACCATGGCCGACGTGGATCAACTGGTGTTTCCCTGCTTCTTTAAGGCCGAGCACCGCAAAATTGCCGCACTGTTGGGGGCCGATAAAAATAAGGTGGCGGACAACCTGCACGAGGTCTGCGGGGAGACCGGCACGGCCCACAGCCTGCTCATGTTGTCCGCTGCGCTGGAAACGGCCAGTCCCGGTGACCGGATCCTGGTGGCCGGTTTCGGCCAGGGATGCAACGCCCTCTGCTTCAAGGTTACCGAAAAAATTCTCGACCTGAAGGGCCGCAATGGGGTCAAGGGGTGTCTGAAGAACAAGAAGACCATCGACAATTACCCGAAATTTCTCAAGTTCCGGGATCTGATCCAGACTGAAATGGGCATCCGCGCCGAAGCGCCTACCCAGACGGCCATGACCGCCCTGTGGCGCAAACGGCAGATGCTGTTGGGGCTGGTGGGCGGACGCTGCCAGGCTTGCGGCACAGCCCAGTTTCCCAAAATGGACATCTGCGTCAACCCGGGGTGCGGGGCCCTGCGGACGCAGCAGGATTACGAATTCGCCGACGTTCCGGCCACAATCAAGACCTTCACCGCCGACCTGCTGGCCGTCTCCGTGGACCCGCCCCACTGCTACGGCATGATCCAGTTCGACGGCGGCGGCCGGTTCATGGCCGATTTCACCGACTGCCAGATGGATGACCTGAAAGTGGGCCTGCCCATGCGCATGGTCTTTCGCAAGCGCAGCGAGGACAGGGAGCGCGGATTCGTCAACTACTTCTGGAAGGCCGCACCGGTTCCCGGTGCCAGGGAACTGATCGACCGGATCCGATTCAACGGTCAGACCGCCGTAATCACCGGTGCCGGCGGCGGGCTGGGCCGGGCATACGCCCTGGAGTTGGCCGGTCGGGGAGCCCGTGTGGTGGTCAACGACTTCGGCGGCGCCCGCGACGGTGCGGGCAGCGGTGACCGTTCACCGGCGGACCGGGTGGTGGAGGAAATCCTGGCTGCCGGCGGCCAGGCCGTGGCCAACTACGATAACGTAGCCACCGTCGAGGGGGGCGAAAACATCATCAGGACCGCCCTGGAGGCCTTCGGCACCGTGGACATCCTGGTTAACAACGCCGGCATCCTGCGGGACAAAAGCTTCACCAAGATGGAGCCTGAGAACTGGGACGCCGTCATGGCCGTCCACCTCAACGGCGCCTACAACGTCACCCGGCCGGCCTTTGCCGCCATGAAAGAGAAGGGGTATGGACGGATCGTCATGACCACTTCGGCGGCCGGACTTTACGGTAACTTCGGCCAGACCAACTACTCGGCGGCCAAGATGGCCCTGGTAGGCATGATGAACACCTTGAAGCTCGAGGGCGCCAAAACCGATATCAAAGTCAATACCGTTGCACCCCTGGCAGCCTCCCGGCTCACCGAAGACATCCTGCCGCCGGACATGTTCCAGAAAATGAAGCCGGAGTTGGTGGCGCCCCTGGTGGTCTACCTGTGCAGTGATCGCTGCACCGAGACCGGGGCTATCTTCAACACCGGCATGGGATACATCAACCGGACGGCCGTCATGACCGGACCGGGGGCCGTGATCGGCGACCTGGAACACCCACCCACCCCCGAACAGATCCACGAGAACTGGGACCGGATCAACGCCATGGAGGATGCCAAAGCGCTTCCGGACTTGACTTCCGCGCTCATGGACCTGATAAACCCGCCATCGCCGTCCATGGCTGTCGAGAAAAAAGGCCAACCGGCAGATGAGTCGGAACTAGGCGTAGCGACGGTGTTTGAACGGATGCCCGGCGCTTTTTTGAAAGATGCAGCGGTCGGCATCGACGTGGTCTTTCAGTACCGCATAACCGGTCCCGGCGGCGGCGACTGGTCCGTGGCCGTCAAAGACCAGACATGCACGGTGGCGCCGGGGCGTGCGGACCGGGTCACCTGTACCCTGGAGATCGCAGACACGGATTTCATCAAACTCATTTCCGGCGAGTTGCCCGCCATGCAGGCCTATACGTCGGGAACGCTGAAGATTTCGGGCGACATCTTAAAATCCCAGCTCATCGAGCGGCTGTTTAAACTCGCATAAAGCCAAAGCCAACGGGGCCATGCGGGCCTCGACCCCATAAGGAGGAACCATGGCAACGGGAATCAAGGACAAAGTAGCGATCATCGGTATGGGCTGCACCCGGTTCGGCGAGCGTTGGGACTTGGGGGCCGAGGAACTGATGGTGGAAGCCTTTGAAGAGTGCCTGGCCGATGCGGGCATCGAGAAAAAACAGATCGATGCCGCCTGGTTCGGTTCGTGCTTGGAGGAAATTAATGTGGGCAAGACCGCCATGCCCTTGTCTACCACCCTGCGGTTGCCCATGATCCCGGTGACCCGCGTGGAGAACTACTGCGCGACCGGCTCCGAGGCGTTCCGGGGTGCGGTTTACGGCGTGGCGTCCGGGGCCTATGACATCTGCCTGGCCCAGGGCGTGGAAAAGCTCAAGGACACCGGCTACGGCGGCCTGCCCAACTTCGGTTCCAGCGCCGGCACGCTGGTCTGGCAGTGGTGGCCCAACCTGACGGCCCCGGGATCCTTTGCCCAGCTGGCCAGCGCCTATGCAGCCAAGTACCGGGTCAAGGACCAGGACCTCAAGCGGGCCATGGCCCACGTGTCCGTCAAAAGCCACGACAACGGCCTGCTCAACCCCAAGGCCCACCTGAGGAAAAAAGTCACTGAAGAGCAGGTTATGGCCGCCCCCATCATCGCCCACCCCCTGGGGCTCTTCGACTGCTGCGGGGTCAGCGACGGATCGGCCTGCGCCATCGTCACCACGCCGGAAATCGCCAGGAGCCTGGGCAAGTCGGACATCGTTTCGGTCAAGGCCCTGCAGCTGGCCCTGAGCTCCGGTGAGGAGATGGGCTACAACGAATGGGATGGTGACCATTTCATGACCACCACCAAATGCAGCCGCAAAGCCTACGAGGAAGCGGGCATCGCCATCCCCCGGGAAGAGATCAGCATGATGGAGGTCCACGACTGCTTTTCCATCACCGAACTGGTCACTTACGAGGACCTGCACATCTCGGCCCGGGGCAAGGCCGTGCGCGACGTGATGGACGGCTTCTACGACCTGGACGGCGGGGTGCCCTGCCAGGTGGATGGCGGCCTCAAGTGCTTCGGCCACCCCATCGGCGCTTCGGGCCTGCGCATGCTCTACGAAATGTACCTGCAGCTGCTGGGCAGGGCCGGCGAGCGGCAGCTCAAGAACCCGCGCTTCGGGCTCACCCACAACCTGGGAGGATTCCCCTTCCAGAATATTTGCAGCATCTCCATTATCGGCAGGTATGGGGATTGACCCCTTGCGGCCTGATGAGAGTCGGGAATGGTGGCATACATGGCAGCCTGCATGCTCAGGCTCAAGGCCATAATCAACTCCAGCGTGGAAGCGATCTTCGCGGCCAAGTGCTGCGCGATCTCCGACGCCAATCTGGAGATTATTCTCACCAACAGTGGCGCTTGTCCCATCTCGGTTGCCGGCCGCTTCTGGCTGGCAGGCGTGGAAAAGACCGAGCCGCTCAACCTCTACCCCCAGGGGGTGAGAACGCTCGCACCCGGCGAGGGGGCATCCTTTTACGGCACCATGGACCCGCAGCGGTGGACCGGTTATCGGACGATGACCGTAATGGACACCGACGGACATAGGCATGCGTTCGACCTTCACCACGACACCGATTAAGGACCCATCATGCACATTCTGACCTATACTCCGGAGCAGGAAGATTTCAGGCAGCGGTTGAGGGCGTTTTGTGAATCCGACGTCATCCCCCATGTCGACCGCTGGGAGGCGGAACGCATCGTACCCAAGTCCGTCTGGAAAAAGATGGGCCAGGAAGGTTTCCTGTGTCCGGCCGTGGAACCGAAGTACGGCGGCCTGGGCGGCGACTTCCGCTATTCGGTGATCGTGGCCGAGGAGCTTTCCCGCACCGCCCACACCGGCCTGGCCGCTGGCCTGCACAGCGACGTGGTGGTTCCCTACATCGAGGCCTACGGCAGCGAGACCCTGAAACAGCGTTACCTTCCCGGCTGCGTTTCCGGCGACTGCATCACCGCCGTTGGCATGACCGAACCGGATGCCGGCAGCGACCTTGCCGGCATGAAGACCTCGGCGGTCGAAGCGGGCGGCACCGTGACCATCAACGGCTCCAAGACCTTCATCTCCAACGGCATCAACTGCGATCTGCTGGTGATCGCCGCCAGGGATCCAGCTGTGGAAAACAAGTATGAAGCGGTTTCCCTCTACGTGATCGAAGACGGCACCCCGGGCTTTACCCGCGGACGGAAACTGGACAAGATGGGCTGGCACAGCCAGGACACCGCCGAGCTGTTTTTCAGCAACTGCCGCATCCCCGCCGACAACCGGCTGGGGGAAAAAGGCATGGGGTTTCTCATGCTCATGGAAAAGCTCCAACAAGAGCGCCTGACCTGTGCCGTGGGAGCGGTGTGCGGGGCCGAGCGCATGTTAGAGTGGACCGTGGACTTTTGCCGCCGGACCAACCGCGGCGGCCGGCCCCTGTCCAAGTCCCAGGCCGTGCAGTTCGAACTGGTGGAGATGGCCGCCGACGTGAAAGTCGGCCGCACCTTCGTGGACAAGCTGGTGGCCGACCATTTGGAGAAGAAGAACATCGTGGTGGAGACATCCATGGCCAAGTTCTGGACTACGGACCTGGCCAACCGCACGGCGGACCGCGCCTTGAGCATCCTGGGCGATGCCGGCACCGTCGAGTCCTGCCCGTTGGTGCGCGCCTGGCGGGACGTGCGGGTGATGTCAATCTTCGCCGGCACCAATGAGATCATGAAAGGCATCGCCGCCAAGTTCATGGGGTTATAAACGGTTTTATAAAACCACCGTGCCCGTTTTTCGGTGGAGCGGCTTCCAGCCGCTATTCCATGGGCATTATCGCAGCTGGAAGCCGCTCCTACACCATCCTTTTTCCACGAACATGGACGGGGGGAGTCTTTTATTGGCCGTTCCGCTACCACGAGAGAATACCATGAATCCACATGGCGCTCTGTCCGGCATCACCGTCATCGACCTGTCCCGGCTGCTGCCGGGGCCCTACTGCACCATGATCCTGGCCGACCATGGCGCCCGGGTCATCGCCGTGGAGGATCCGCGTTATCGCGATCGCGGTGAATACGTTGCCCCCGTCTATCGCAACAAATCCCACATGACCCTGGATCTGAAGTCCGATGCCGGGCGTGAGATTTTCTTGCGGATGGTCGGGGATGCGGACGTGGTGGTGGAGGGATTTCGGCCGGGCGTGGTAACCCGACTGGGGGTGGACTACGCCGCCGTTTGCCGGGTGAACCCGAAGATCGTCTACTGCTCCATCACCGGCTACGGCCAGACCGGCCCCCTGCGCGATACCGCCGGCCACGACGTCAACTACCTGAGCCGCGCGGGCCTGCTGGACCTGATGGGCGAAAAGGGACGGGCGCCGGCCATTGCCGGCGTCCAGGTGGCGGACCTGGTGGGCGGCGGCATGAACGGCGCCCTGGGCATCGTCATGGCCCTGTTCCACCGGCAACGCTCCGGCGAGGGCCAGCATATCGACATCTCCATGACCGACGGCATGCTGGCCCTGCTGCCCACGGTGCAGTTCTTCCAGGCCCTGTTCGGCGCCGAGCAGACGCGCGGGGATACCTTCCTTGCCCACCGCTACGCCTGCTACAACACCTATGCAACGGCAGACGGCCGCTACCTCTGTGTGGGTGCGGTTGAAAACCATTTCTGGCAGAACCTGTGCCGCCACCTGGGCAAACCCGAATACGGGCCGCTGCAATACGATGAAAGCCATCGGCAGACGCTGGTCACCTTCCTGAGAGAGACATTCAGGCAAAAACCGCTCGATGCATGGGAACAAGAACTGCAGGGCCTGGATGTCTGCGTGACACCGGTCAGAACCGTTGCCGAAGCCTTGCACGATCCGCTGTTCAGGGCACGGGAAATGGTGTCGCCAACGGATCCGGCGGCTGCCGCACTAGGTGTTCCGGTAAAGCTGGGTGCAACGCCGGGGTCGGTGCGCACGGCGCCGCCGGCTTTCGGGGAGAACACGGATCAAATTCTCGGGGAGCTGGGTTACAGCCAGATGGAAATCAAGACGCTGAGAGAAGAAGGCGTGGTTTGAACCCCTCCCTTGGTCGCCCTCGCCCCTCGAGTGGAGATGGCCGTGGCAAAGGGCGCCCCAAGAGGCCCGATCCGCATATGCCAGAGAAAACACCTGAGATAATTGGCATCCTGGCCGACAGCCACGGTGATCCCGAAGCCATCGACAACGGCGCCGCTTACCTGAAGCAGCGGAACTGCACCGCCCTTTACCACTTGGGGGACATCTGCGACGCCACCCTGTGGCAAACCGCCGATGCCTGTGTGGCACGTGTGAAAAAGCATGGCATCATCGCCGTCAAAGGCAACAACGACCATGCCCTGGCCGCCGATGCTAGAGGGCGTCCGGACGCCGGCATCCGGCGCGCTACCCTTGCCTTCCTGGAAAACCTTCCCTTATGCCTTTCCGTCGGCGGCGCCGAGCTGGTCCACTCGCGCCCCTTTGTGCGGCGCCTGGGCCTGTCGGCCATGATCGGGGTGATGGGCCAACGCGAAGCCGGGGATTTTTTCAGGGAAAACCCCAAGGGGCTTTTGTTTCGCGGGCACGGCCATCGGCCGGAAATGATCAGCGGCAGAAATAATGAAGCTCGGTTCTCGTCTCTGGCTGAGGGCCAGACCATCGAACTGTCCGGGCACCGGCCCTGCATCATCACCTGCGGCGCCCTGACTTCAGGCTTTGTAATGGTCTGGGAACCTGGAAAGGACCGGCTGGAATGCCGCACCTTTTCGACCAGAACCGATCACCATCCTTGATTGGGCAGTTAAGCGTTGAGATTGGACACATACGCGTTCACATGAACCATACCGTCAGGAGGCAGGATGTACCGCTATCTCTTCAGCCCCATCCGCATCAACCGGCTCGAAATCAAAAACCGCATCGCCTACCCTTCTTTAGGACTGCTCTTCTCCTATGACAGCAAACTCAACGACCGCTACTATCATTTCTTCCGGGAGCGGGCCCGGGGCGGCGCCGGCATCGTCACCGTAGGACCCGTGGGCGTCGATTTTCTGGGTTCGGGCATCCTGGCCCTGTCCATCGCCGGGGACGAGGCCGTCCCCGACTTCACCACGGTCACCCGCATCATCAAAGAGGAAGGCGCCCGGGCCTGGATCCAGCTTTTTCATGCCGGGGCCTATTCCCACCCTTTTCTCATCGACGGCAAGGATCCCATCGCCCCGTCGGCTGTATACTCCAAATATTCCAAAGCCACCCCGCGGGAGATGACCCTCGCGGATATCGACCAGGTTCAGGATGCCTTTGCCGCCGCCGCCCGGCGGGCCG
Source organism: uncultured delta proteobacterium (assembly GCA_963704985.1). Classification (GTDB taxonomy): domain Bacteria; phylum Desulfobacterota; class Desulfobacteria; order Desulfobacterales; family Desulfosarcinaceae; genus Desulfosarcina. The sequence goes on from CAVPIL010000002.1 coordinate 753,539, forward strand.
TGGCGGCCGGGTTCGACGGGGTGGAAATCATCGGCAGCGCCGGCTACCTGATCACCCAGTTTCTCTCACCGTTGACCAACCGGCGCACGGACCCATACGGCGGCAGCTTCGAAAACCGGCTGCGCTTTCCCACGGAGCTCATCGCCAGGGTGAGACATGCCGTCGGCCCGCATGTGCCGCTGACCATCCGCATGGCCGGCAACGACTTCGTGCCGGGCAGCAACACGGACGCCGAAACGCCCATGATCGCCGCCGCCTACCAGGCATCGGGGGTCGACGCCATCAACGTCACCGGCGGCTGGCACGAATCCCGGGTACCCCAACTGCCCATGGAGCTTCCCCGCACCGCCTACGCCTTTCTGGCCCGCAACATCAAGAACGCCGTGGGCGTGCCGGTGATGGCTTCCAACCGCATCGCCTCTCCGGATGATGCGGAGCGGATCCTGCGGGATGGTTACGCGGACATGGTCAACCTGGGCCGGGTGCTCATCGCCGATCCCCAGTGGCCGGTCAAGGCTTTAGAGGGCCGGGCCAACGAAATCCGTCCCTGCGTGGCCTGTTCCCAGGGCTGTACGGATGAGATCTTCAGCGGCCGGCCGGTTTACTGCGTGGGCAATCCGCGGGCCGGGTTTGAAGCCCAACGGCAGATTCTTGCCACCGACTCACCCAAAACGATCATGGTGGTGGGCGCCGGCGCCGCCGGCCTGGAGGCGGCCGTCACCGCTGCGGAAAAAGGCCACCGGGTGGAGATTTATGATCGGGACAGCGACCTGGGCGGCCAATTGTGGATCGCCGGTGCCCCGCCCCACAAGCAAGAACTGCTGGAGTTCATCCGCTATTACCGGGCCATGCTCAACCGCTGCCGCATCCCCTTGCACCTCAACACCACCGTTGACCTCGACCTGATCCGCGAGCGAGCCCCCGACCACGTGATCGTGGCCGAAGGCGCCCGGCCCCTGATTCCTCCCATTCCCGGCGCCGAGGACCCGGATGTTCTCAACGCATGGCAGGTGCTCAAGGAGAACCCCATGCTGGGGAAACGGGTGGCCGTCATCGGCGGCGGCGCCGTGGGCCTGGAAACCGCCCTGTTCGTGGCCGCCAGGGGCACCCTCACCCCCCAGGTGCTCCACTTTCTCATGGCTTACGACGCCATGCCCCCCGATCGCCTCAAGGCGTTGATGTTCGCCGGCAGCGCATCGGTCTTCGTATTCGAAATGCTGGACAAGGCCGGCAAGGATGTGGGCCGGTCCACCCGCTGGATCCTCATGGACCGGCTCAGCCGCTACGGCGTTAAGGTCAACACCGGCGCCAGAGTGCTGCGCATCCGTGAAGGAGAACTGACCTGGGAGCAGGACGGACAAAAGCGGTCCGACCGGTTCGACAGCATCATCCTGGCCTCCGGTTCCCGGTCCGAAGGGCGCCTGGCAAAAGCCATGACCGATGCCGGCATCGCCCATACGGTGGTGGGTGACGCCATCCGGCCCGGCAAGCTCAACCATGCCATCCACGGCGGGTTCCTGGCGGCCGTGGGCCTGTGATAGCGCCCGCCCGAAGTGGCGCGATTTCACGTCGGCCCACCTTCCAACGGCAAAGCAAGTGTTTTTTAAAGGCTTGCCGCAGCGAGTTGCCGGCGGTGGCCGCGGGCCATTCCGACAGCAGCCAGGATTGGCTGGTTTCACGGCACAGGCCCAGCGATCTTCAGGTGGGACTGGGTGCATTGCTAAAAAGACATTGACTTGAAACGCCGCTAAACTTATATTCACAGAGACACGCCGACGACAAACGCGTGGTGTCAAGTACTCCCCCAATCATTCACTTAGATCGGCTTTTCGTTTTTTCGGGTTCACCTGGTACCTCTGCCTGCCGCCGTGCAGGGTGATTGTTGAGATGTCCGCGATAATTCGGCAACCATTTCCAATCCATTAACGGGCAGGCCGGTGTCGGTTTAGTTCAATCGGGATGCATTGTCAAAACCCCAACAGTTTAATTTCAATAAGTTTAAATTACAAATTTGCTTAAAAAACGAGTACCCTTACGCAAGGCTTTTTCGTTTATCGATTTGATACGATTATGTTTTAATGGATTTGGGATCAATGGCATAACGGTTGCTCTTATCCGGTTCCGACGGGTAAATCCAAAGGATGCGCAGTTGATTATGCTCGAATGTGGACCTGCGGTTCTTGTTTGAAGAATACGGTTGGATGATAACCCAAACCCCATGAAAGGAGTCCGGTCGAATGAAAAGACGCGAGTTTATTAAAAAAGCAGGAGTTGGCACCGCGGCCGTGGCGGCCACCGCCATCAACGCCCCCTTTGTGCATGCGCAGAAAAAAACGACCATCAAGTGGCGCATGCAAACCTATGCCGGTCCTGCCCTGGCCGAGCATGTGATCAAACCATCCATCGACGCGTTTAACAAGGCGGCCAATGGAGATATGGTCATCGAGCTGTACAATGCCGATCAGCTGGTGCCCCACGGCGAACTGTTCCGAGCCGTGTCCAAGGGAACGATTGATGCCGCCCAGAGTGACGACGACTCGATCGCAGCACCCGTGGATGTGTCCGTCTTTGCCGCCTACTTTCCCTTTGCCTCACGCTACTCACTGGATGTTCCCGTGCTGTGGAACTGGTACGGGCTGGATAAAATTTGGGAGGAAGCCTACGCCGAGGTGCCCGAAGTCACCTGGCTGAGCGCCGGGGCCTGGGACCCGTGCAATTTCGCCACCCGCAAGCCCATCAAGCATATGGAAGACTTCAAGGGGCTCAGAATGTATATGTTCCCCACGGGTGGCAAATTCATGCAGCAATTCGGCGTCGTGCCCATGTCGCTTCCCTATGAAGACGTTCAGATGGCCCTGCAAACGGGCGAACTGGACGGGGTGGCCTGGTCCGGAATCACCGAGGATTATACGGTCGGATGGGCGGATGTCACCAAGTACTACCTGACCAATCCCATATCCGGCGCCTGGGCGGGCTCTTACTTTGCCAACACCAAGAAATGGGAAGCCCTGCCCGAACACCTCAAGGCCCTGTTCCGACTGTCAATGGACAGCTCGCATTACTACAGGCAGCATTGGTACTGGTGGGGAGAAGCGCACTACCGCACCAAGGGAGGCAAGCTGGAGCTCACCTCGATTCCCAAAGAGGAGTGGAAGGTCGTGGAAGATGCCGCCCTGAAATACTGGGACGAGATTGCCGCCAAGAGCCCCAGGAATGCCAAAGTGGTCAGCATCCTCAAGGAATACGTCAAAACCATGGAAGCAGCCGGCCCCCCCTACCGGTATTGATCAACATGGGGATAGGCCGTTAGTATCGCATAGCGGGTTTCGCCTTCCCTGTCTTCGACGCGGGTCCGGATAGGGAAGGCAGACCGCTAAAAGATGTTGAGCAAAGCCAGGCAAGGCGAAATTTTGTGTGAAATCGGCGTGTAAGTGTGATAAATAACCATACTGAATCGAAGGTTGGTGCCGGCTGGCCAGGTGTAAGCGTTTTTAACATCCTGCCATAAATCGGACTTAAAGGAACGATAGGCTGCTTCAAACCCCGTTTAACGCCCTGCAGATCCTTTCCGCTCCGAAACAAAAAACCACAGACTGATCGTGTATGCGCCGTTTTTTCATCATCGCCCACCGTGTCTCCCCAACGCGATCCGGTGACAACAGACAGCATACCCAAGCAGAGGGGTCACTATGCCCAAAGCCATAATCCGCTTCGTGCGCTGTGTTGACGCGACCAACAAGGCGGTCGGGAAATTCTCCCAGTACCTGGTCTTCGCCATGATGGGCGTCTTGCTGTTCGAGTCCTTCTCCAGGACGCTCTTCAACCAGCCCCACATATGGGTGGTGGAAATCGCCCAGTTTACGATGGCCGCCTATTACCTGCTTGGCGGCGGTTACTCCATGATTCTCGACGGACATGTCAGAATGGATCTCCTCTATGGACGCTGGTCGTTGAAGACCCGCGCCGTCGTCGACGCGATTACCGCCATCGTCCTGATGTTCTACCTGGTGATTCTGCTCTACGGCGCGATTTCCAGCCTTGAATATGCCCTGCGCTACGGGCAGGTGAACTACACCTCATGGGCACCGCCCCTGGCGCCCATCAAGATCATCATGACCATCGGAATCGTACTGATGCTGTTGCAGGCGCTGGCCATATTCTTCAAGGACCTGGCAACGGCCAGGGGGGAGCCGATTCAATGAGTCATGAACTGATCGCCCTGCTGATATTCAGCTCCATGCTGCTCATGCTGCTCACCGGCCAGCGCGTTTTCGCCGCGATCGGCGGCGTCGCCGCCCTTTTCGCCCTGGTCCTGTGGGGCGAAGGCGGTATCGAGATGCCCTTCAACGCGAGCTTCGTTTTGTTGAATTGGTATCCGCTCCTGACGTTGCCGCTGTTCATCTATATGGGATATATGTTTTCAGAGTCCGGCATCGCCAGCGACCTTTACCGTATGTTCCATGTCTGGATGGGCCCCCTCAACGGGGGGTTGGCCATCGGAACGATCGGCCTGATGACCGCCGTGGCGGCCATGAACGGGTTAAGCGTGGCCGGCATGGCCATCGGCGCCAGCATTGCCATGCCCGAAATGCTCAAGCGCAAGTACGACAAGGTCATGGTCACCGGCGTCATCCAGGCGGGCAGCTCCCTGGGGATCATGGTCCCGCCCAGCGTGGTTCTGGTCCTCTATGGCATGATCGCCAGGCAAAATGTCGGCCGCTTGTGGCTGGCCGGTGTTCTCCCCGGCCTGCTTCTGGCAGGTCTGTTTATCGCCTACATCACGATTCGATGCAAAATGAACCCGCAGCTGGGGCCGGCGCTGCCCCTGGAGGAACGTAGGCTGATCAGCTGGGGAGAGAAGTTCCGGCTGCTCAGGGCAGGCGTCATTCCCCTGGTGATCATCTTTTCCATGACGGGACTGTTTCTGATGGGGATCACCAGCCTCGTCGAGTGTTCCGCGGCGGGTGCGGCCGCAACGACCCTGGCTGCCGTGGTCAGGGGCCGGTTCAACCGCAAGGTGCTGGAAAACACCCTGCGCAACACGCTGAGTGTGAGCTGCATGTTCATGTGGGTTATCCTGGCGGCCCTTTGCTTTGGCGCCGTCTTCGACGGCCTGGGTGCCGTGCATGCCATAAAGTCTTTGTTTCTTGACCGGTGGGGACTCAGCCCCTGGGGCGTGCTGGTCATGATGCAGCTTTCCTACATCCTGATGGGCATGTTTCTGGACGATACGGCCATGCTCATCATTGTGGCGCCCCTTTATGTACCCCTGGTGATCAACCTGGGCTTCGACCCCATCTGGTATGGCGTTCTCTATACGATCACCTGCCAGATCGCTTACATGACGCCGCCCTTCGGCTATAACCTATTTCTCATGAAAGCCATGGCCCCGCCGGAGGTAAGCCTGATGGATATTTACAACTCCATCGTGCCCTTTGTGCTGGTGATGATCCTCGGATTGGCCATTGTCATCCTATTTCCGCAGATCGCCCTGTGGCTGCCTGATCTGTATTTTGGAAAATAGGGACGCTAACCTGCAAGCATGCCCGCCTGATCAGCGGCGCCGCATTAACCGGCAGCGTTGGTTTCAAAACCCATCGGGCTTATTTCTCAACGACATAAAGGATTGACGCCATGCTCATCGCACGGGTAACAGGACTGGTCGTCGCAACCATGAAGCACGATTCACTGGTCGGCAGCAAACTTCTGATTGTGCAGGAAACCGATGTGGCCGGCAAACCGGTGGGCCAACCCATGGTCGCCGTCGACGCGGTGGATGCCGGAGAAGGGGACCTGGTGCTGGTGACTCAGGGCTCAGGAGCCCGCCAGACGGATATCACCCTCGACCGGCCGGTGGACAACACCATCATGGCCATTGTCGATACCTTGCAGTCGAACGGAGAGGTGACCTTTCGCAAGGGTCGCTGATGAACAGAGACAACCACCACATGCTCAGCGTTGGAATTGACGTGGGCACCACGACCACCCAGGTTGTCTTTTCCAGATTGACCCTGGCCGGAGGGACCATGGGTGGTTCGATGCCCTTGGCCAGGTCACCGATCAACCTGCACCGCATGACCGGCATCGTGGACAAGGAAGTTGTCTACCGCAGCGGCATGCATTTTACACCCTTGGCAGGTCCGGAGGTGATCGACGCATCCGCCCTGGAACAGATCGTTCGCCAGGAATACCGGCAGGCCGGCATTTCCCCTGAGCAGGTCGAAACCGGCGCGGTGATCATCACCGGCGAAACCGCCAAAAAACGCAACGCCGATGTAATCCTGGATGCGCTCTCCGCCCTGGCCGGGGACTTTGTGGTCACCGTGGCCGGCCCGCACCTGGAATCGATGATTTCCGGCAAAGGCTCCGGGGCTGAGACCTTCTCCCGGGAACATTTCACCACGGTCACCAACGTGGATATCGGCGGTGGCTCCGCCAACAGCGCCATTTTTCGCCAGGGCCGGATGATCGCCGCTGCGGCAATGAATTATGGCGGACGCATTCTGGAAATGGACCCGGCCAGCGGCCAGATCCGGCACATGGCCGAACCGGCCCGGATCATGGTCGATCATCTGGGGCTGCCCTTCGCCATCGGATTCAAACCGAGCCTGGAGCAGTTGTGTGCGCTTACGGATTGCATGGCCGACCTGACCGTCGAATTGATCGAAGGGCGTTGCAGCCCATTGGCCCAGCGCTTGATGCTGACCGATCCGTCGCCGGAATCGGGAAAAACCACCACCCTGTTTTTTTCTGGCGGCATCGGGCACTATATCTATGCACCCATTCCCATCCGTTCTCCTGAAGATGTGACCGTGCATGGGGATATCGGGCCCCTGTTGGCGCAATCGATCCGCCTGCATCCCGGTCTGAGCGCTTACGACATTCGCAGACCACCGGAGACGTTGCAGGCCACGGTGATGGGGGCCAGTTCTCAGACCGTGACCCTAAGCGGCAGCACCATCTGGGCCGAAGAGGATATTCTGCCCATCAGAAATGTGCCTGTGGTTCACCCGCAATGGCCGCAGATCCCGCCAACGCGCCAACAGGTGTTGGCGGCCGCCCGCGAGGCGGTGGTCCGATGGGACGTCGAACCGACCGGCACCCAGTTTGCCATCGCTCTGGAGTTGTCATGGAAGCTCGATTATGCGTGTTTGACCGCGTTGGCCGGTGGCCTGGCTGATTTTACCGCTGCCCACCTGGCCGCCGGCCAACCGCTGATCATCATCATCGAGCACGACTATGCCCGCGTCCTGGGGCAGACGTTGAAAGACCGCATACCGGATCGCCCGTTGCTCGTCATCGACCAGGTGGGCCTCAGGGAAGGTGATTATATTGACATCGGGCGCCCGGTACTGGACGGCCGGGCCGTTCCGTTAAGTGTAAAGACGCTGATCTTTTACCATTGATGGGTTGGGGGTATTGGGTTTATATGGTGCCTCTTTAACACATACCTGTTCATCATCAGGCGGGATGCCGTCCGGCCGAACTGCCGACAACAACGACCTGCCTGATCGTGGGGAAAGCGTTCATGCTGCTGCGGACCAAACTATTTGGCCAGACCATCGAATTCCGAAGTATTCGTGAACTGATGGGCAAGGCCAACGAACCCAAATCCGGTGATGAGCTGGCCGGCTTGGCCGCCACGTCGATCGCCGAACGTGCGGCCGCCAAGTACGTGCTGGCCGAGGTGACCCTGGAGGCGCTGCGGGCCAATCCGGCGGTGCCTTATGAACAGGACGACGTCACGCGGGTGATCGACGACGCCGTCAACGAAACCATTTACAATGAGATCAAGGGCTGGCGGGTGGGCGACTTCAGGGAGTGGCTGCTCTCGGACCGCACCACGGCAGACATGATCCGCCGGGTGAGCAATGCCCTGACCGGTGAAATGGTGGCCGCGGTGACCAAGCTGATGTCCAATCTCGACCTGATTTACGCCGCCAAAAAAATCCGCGTCACCTCCCACTGCGTTAATACCGCCGGTTTGCCCGGCACCCTGGCCAGCCGCTGCCAGCCCAACCACCCGGTTGACAGTCCCGAAGGCATTCGCGCCGCCATCTATGAAGGCCTGTCCTACGGTTCGGGTGACAGTGTCATCGGCATCAACCCGGTGGATGACAGCCTGAGCAGTGTCATGCGGCTGCTCGATATGACCCACGACATCATCCGGACCTGGCAGATCCCCACCCAGAACTGCCTGTTGTCCCATGTCACCACCCAGATGAAGGCCATGCAACAGGGGGCGCCGGTAGGCCTGGTGTTTCAGAGTCTCTCCGGTTCGCAAATGGGCAATCAAAGCTTCGGGGTTGATGTGGGCATGCTGGACGAAGCCTATGCGCTGGCTCAGAAATATTGCTGGCCGGCGGGCCCCAACTACATGTACTTTGAGTCGGGACAGGGGTCCGCGCTTTCGGCCGATGCCCACAACGGCTGGGATCAACTCACCCTGGAAGCCCGGATTTACAGCTTGGCCAAACGCTGGAAGCCGTATCAGGTCAACACCGTAGTCGGGTTCATCGGCCCGGAATACCTGTACGACGCCATCCAGATCACCCGGGCCGGCCTGGAGGACCACTTCATGGGCAAGCTGACCGGCATTCCCATGGGTTGCGACGCCTGCTACACCAACCACGCCCGGGCAACCCAGAACGACATTGAAAATCTGGCCGTGTTGCTGGCTGCGGCCGGCTGCAACTATTTCATGGGGGTGCCCATGGGCGATGATGCCATGCTGGCCTACCAGTGCACCAGCTTTCATGATGCCCCCTCGCTGCGCCAGACATTGGGCTTGCGTCCGTTGCCGGAGTTTGAAGCGTGGCTGGAGGATCTGGGCCTGATGAAGGATGGCGTGCTCACCGACAAAGCCGGTGATCCGTCATTTTTTCTGAGCCGCTAGCCAGAATAGAGGGTTTTTAGCCATGCAAGATGTGGACATTCAAGCCATCGTAAAGGCCGTACTGGCGGAAATTCAACAATCCGCAGGGGCAACGGATGACAGCGCACAGCCCGCCGGCGCCGCCGGTTCAGACGGGTTGCAGATCGACCTGGAGGACCCCACCCTTCCGGCGGCACGCCAACGGCCCGGAATTGAGAAGCCGATCAACCCGGATGGCCTGCGCGCCCTGATGGCAGCCACCCCTGCCCGCATCGGGGTGGGGCGGAGTGGACCGCGACCGCGAACGGCGGCCAGCCTCCTTTTTCTGGCCGACCATGGCGTCACCCAGGACGCCCTGATGCACGAGGTCGACGCCAATCTTTTGGAGGAACTGGGGCTCTTTTCCGTCGAGAGCCAGGCCGCGGACCGCCAGACCTATTTAAAACGCCCTGATCTGGGGCGCAAGCTGACCGAAGCGGCCAAGGCCGTTCTGCGCGATCGATGCACCAAAAACCCCGACGTGCAGATCTTTGTCGGCGATGGTCTGAGCGGAGCGGCCATCGATCATAACCTGCGGCAGATCATGCCCGTCCTCCAACAGGGCCTGAACAGCGCCGGGCTGACGATGGGCACACCCTTTTTTGTTAAAAACGCCCGGGTCGGACTGCTCAACGACGTGAACGGCATTGTCGACGCAAAAGTTTGCGCCATTCTGATCGGTGAGCGACCGGGTCTTGCACGGGCTCAGAGCATGAGCATCTACTTGGGATACCGCCCCCGGCCGGAATCGACGGACGCCAACCGGGACGCGATCTGCAATATCTATGAAGGCGGACTCAACCCACTGGAGGCCGGCGCCCATGCCGTCCAACTCATTCAGAGAATGATCACGGACAAGGCCAGCGGCGTTGAATTGAAGCTGACGTAGAGTAATTATATTACCAAATTATCAACCCTTGGCCGGCGTGGAAACTGTATGGCGATACTGGATCCGATAAAACCGCAGATATTGTCGGTCAGAGTTATTCCTAATGTTGACCGTGGGTTGGCGCAGAAATTGAAGCTGCGTCCACACCAGCGCAGTCTGGGACTGATCTCCTGCACCATCGACGATGCGCTGTACGTTTCCATCGACGAAGGAACCAAAATGGCCGATGTGGAAGTCGTCTATGCCAAGTCGTTCTATGCCGGCGCAGCCCATGCCTCCGGGCCGCTGTCCGGTGAGATTATCGCCATTTTCGCCGGACCGGATCCGGCCGAGGTGCGTGCGGCCTTGACCGCAACCCGGACCTATGCTGAAAATGAAGCCTGGTTTTACGCCGCCGATGAATCGGGGTCCAATGCCTTTTTCGCCCACACGATCTCCCGCACCGGATCCTATTTGTCCGGCCTGGCCGGCATCACCGGGGGCGAGCCGTTGGCCTACCTGATTGCCTGCCCCCTGGAGGCCACCTTCGGCCTTGACGCGGCCCTGAAAGCCGCCGATGTGAAGATGAAGGTGTGGTTCGAGCCGCCATCGGAAACCAACTTCTCCGGTGGATTGCTGACCGGCAGCCAGAGCGCCTGCAAGGCCGCCTGCGAAGCATTCCGCGATGCGGTGATAGACGTCGCCAATAACCCGATCATCCTATAGATGTTCAGAAAATGATATTGGCAAGGCGGAGCGAGGAAGACGTAATAAAAATACTTCGATGAGCGATAACGCAGTCCAAAATCTTTTTCTGAACGTCTATTTGAAGAAGGAGATGGCATGACCCAGGGTTTCGATAAAGACCTCACATCCATCCAGGAAGCGCGACGGTTGATCGAAAGCTGTTACCTGGCGCAGGAGAAATTTCTTGATTTCAGCCAGGAGCAGGTCGATCGAATCTGCAAGGCCATGGCCGACGCGGCCTATCAGGCGGCGGAGCGGTTGGGGCGTATGGCGACCGAAGAGACCAGCTTCGGCGTCCCCCGACACAAGACCCTGAAAAATCAGCTGGCCAGCCGGGGCGTATGGGAATCCATCAAAGCGGTCAAAACCGTCGGCGTGATCCGGGAGGACAAGGCCAAGGGCATCGTCGAAATCGGCTGGCCCATGGGCGTGGTGGCGGCGCTGAGCCCCAGCACCAACCCCACGTCCACCCTCATTCACAACACCCTGATAGCGGTCAAAGCCCGCAACGGCATTGTTAACGCCCCGCATCCGTCCTCCTGGCGATGCTGCCTGGAGGCCACGCGGGTGATCGTGGATGCCGGCGAGGCGGCGGGCATGCCCTCGGGCCTGGTGGGCTGCATGTCGACCATTTCCCTGCCCGGCACCCAGGAGTTGATGCGGCACAATAAAACCGCCCTCATCCTGGCCACAGGCGGTTCGGACATGGTTCGGGCGGCCCACAGCATGGGCAAACCGGCCTACGGGGTCGGACCCGGAAATGTCCCCTGCTACGTCGATCGCAGCGCCGACATCAAAACAGCGGCTTCCCTGATCGTGTCCAGCAAGGCCTTCGACAATTCAGTGATCTGCGCCACGGAGCAGGCCGTGGTGGCAGACCGGCCCATTGCAGCGGCATTGCGCGCCGAGATGGAGCGGCTGGGCGCCCATTTCGTCAATCCGGACCAGGCGGGGGCGTTGAGCCGGGTGCTATTTCTTGCCGGCGGCGCCATCAATCCGCGCAGCGTCGGCCAGACGCCTCAAACCTTGGCCCGCATGGCCGACATCCGCATCCCCGAAGGTGCCCGGATCCTGGTTGCCCCCCTGAGCCGGGTGGGTCCCGAGGAGCCGCTCTCCGGTGAAAAACTGACTACCGTGCTGGGCTGGTACGAAGCCGATGGCTGGCAGTCGGGCTGTGAACGCTGCATCGAGATGATTCGCTTCGGGGGACGGGGACACAGCCTGGTGATCCATGCCGCCGACGAAGGGGTGATTATGGAGTTCGGTCTTAAAAAGCCGGTGTTCCGCCTGCTGGTCAACACCATGGGGACCTTGGGGGCGGTGGGAATGACCACCGGGCTGATGCCTGCCCTGACCCTGGGATCAGGCGGCATTGGCGGCGCCATCAGTGGTGATAACATCACCACCACCCACCTGCTCAACATCAAACGGCTGGCCTACCATATTACACCCCCGCCAGCCCAGGCAATGGTCGACACGGCGGCGCCTCAACCCGCCGCAAAAGATCTGGATCCGACTGAATTAAAGGCCATTGTCCGGACGGTGATTGAAGAATTGGTCCGCCATGGGGAATAACCGGTATCCGAGTCCGCATAAAACCGAAATGACAGCAAGGGAGCCAGGCCCATGACACCACCGGTTAAGAAGAGACTTGAAAAAAGGCCCGCTCAAAAGGAAAGGAGGGTTTCCCCGTCCGGCAGCACGACACCTGACCCGCCGGACCGCCAAAAAAGACCCCAAAAGCCAACGGCGGCGACAAGCACTCGCGCTGCTGAGAAAAAACCTATTATAAACATTACCAAAGCCACCAAACAAAAGGAGACGTTCACGATGGTTGACATTCAAATGATTGCTCTGGGAATGGTCGAAAGCAAGGGACTGATCGGCGCCATTGAGGCAGCCGACGCCATGGTCAAAGCTGCCAATGTTCATCTGATCGGCAGCGAGTATATCGGCGGCGGATATGTCACCGTCATGGTGCGCGGCGATGTAGGGGCGGTGAAAGCGGCCACCGATGCCGGTGCTGCAGCGGCCAAACGCGTGGGCGAACTGGTTTCGGTCCACGTGATTCCGCGGCCTCACAACGATGTGGAGATCATCCTGCCCAAGGAGACCAAGGGCGGATTCGGCAGAAAGGCTTAGCCCGCCTGAGATTCCATTTTGCATTCGCGGGGAGCCGTCGAAGCAGCCAACGCAGGTTGGCGCCTGAATGCGCATGCGGAGAAGAACAGGCAGCGGGGAAACCAATATGGGGCAATTTTTCACGGGGGCTGATATCCGACGCCTAGCCAAAGAGCAAGGTTGCCGGTATCTGCTGCTGGCTCCGGACGACAGAATCACATCCGAAGCCATGGACCTCGCCCGGAGCATGGGGATGCAGATACACCGAGAAGGCGACCTGCTGGGCGGCCAGTCGCTGCCGCCGCTGCTCAACAGGCACACCCATGCGGGAAGCCCCGTCACGCTTGTCAAAGCGGATTCCGTCCGCCTGCAGCCGTTTGCCGTCGACGTCGGAAGGCCGGAGATGAACATCCAGCTCGCGGACGTGATTACCGGCGCCCACGGATCTCCCATGGCTGCCGGGTTCATGACCTGGAAAAAGGGTTCCTTTCCGTGGAGGCTCGATTATGACGAGATTGACTTTGTGATTGACGGGCAACTGGAAATCCGGAGGGGCAGCCAGCTGGTGGTCGGCAATGCGGGCGATGTCCTTCATATTCCCAGGGGCAGCGACATCTTTTTCGGATCACCCAGCTTTGCCAGGGTCTTTTACGTCACCTTCCCGGCAGACTGGGAGGCACGATAACCCGTGCGCCGCGGATAACGCCGACGACACGCAAACGGGTCCATTGGAGCAACTGGTTTGAATCCAAAACTCGCTGAATTTTTAGCCAAAGCCGATGCGGTCATGCAAGGCGACCTCATGCAACCGGCGGGTGATCGCCAGCGGGGCCGCCCCGCTGGACTGAGGGGTCTCCTTCCGGAGGATCAGGCGTCGCCGCCGCATTCGGATGGGGGGGAGGATGCCCTTCTCAGGGGTGGGCCGCCACCCCGGGTCCATGTCGGCGTTGACTTGGGCACGGCCTATACGGTGCTGGTCGTGCTCGATGAGCACATGCAGCCGCTGGCGGGTGAGTATCGCTTTGCTCAAGTTGTTCGCGATGGATTGGTGGTCGATTACCATGGCGCAATCAGCCTGCTGCAGGAATTAAAGCAAGGTGTCGAAAAACGGCTGGGCTTTAAATTGACCTCGGCGGCCACCACCTTTCCGCCGGGGGTTTCACCCAACGAGGTCAGGGCGACCCAGCATGTTGTCAGGGCGGCCGGTTTTGAATGCGAGCAGACCGTTGACGAGCCCACAGCGGCCAACGCGGTGCTGCAGGTGCGCAACGGTGCAGTGGTTGATGTCGGCGGGGGGACCACGGGCATAGCCATCTTCCGGCAAGGGGAAGTCATTTACACCGCCGACGAGCCGACCGGCGGCACGCATTTCTCACTGGTGGTTGCCGGAGCCCTGGGAATTGAATTGGAAGAGGCTGAGATCATTAAAAAAAATAAGGCCAATTACCGACGGCTCTTTCCGATCGTGCGTCCGGTGATGGAGAAAGTCGGAACCATTGTGGCCCGGCACGTGGCGGCGCATGCGGTGGAGGCCATTTATCTGGTTGGCGGTACGGCCTGTTTTCCGGGCATTGACGGCGTGGTGCAGCAGGTAACCGGCATCCGGACGGTCATTCCGGGTTACCCGCTGTTTGTGACGCCGCTCGGCACGGCAATGTATAATATTCCAGCAGAAGGCGAGGTTAACTATGTCCGATGAATTTCAATTGCGCGTTTATTGCTACCTGGACCGAACGCAACCCCAATACGCGTCCTTTGTGGGCACCGTCACCCAGGGCGACCTGATGGTCGAAGGCATGGCCTCCTTATATATCGAAGTGGCCCCCGGCAACGAAGTCTTTCGCCTGGTGGACATTGCCGTCAAGGCTACCGAAGCCCGTCCCGGTGCCCAGGTGGTGGAACGGGAGTTCGGCATGTTCGAAATCCATTCCCACTCCCAACAAGCGGTGATCGAGGCCGGCGCCATGGTGTTAAACCGGCTGGGTCTGGAAGAAACCGGCCGGGTAAAACCGTTTGTGGCTTCGGTTCAGCTCATTACCAATGTGGATCCCTACCAGGCACAGTTGCTCAACCGTTTTCGACGGGGCAGCATGCTCGTGGCCGGCGAAACCCTGCTGGTGCTCGAGGTGGCCCCGGCGGCCTATATCAATATCGCCGCCAACGAGGCGGAGAAGCGGGCCAATATTAAGTTGATCCACATCTCATCGGTCGGCCGTTTCGGCCGCATGTGGATGTGCGGTACCGAATCCGAAATGGTCACCGCCAAAATGGCGGCCATCGCAGCCATCGAGAGCATTCAAGGTCGCCGGGACTAGACCGGTGGCATTTAGCCGCAGGATACCCAATCCGCCAGCTGTTGCATAGGGGGCAGAGCATGAAAACATTCTACACGGTGCGAGATATCGAAGATATGCACGCGGCCGGCGTGGTCGACATACAGACCCATGATGATGTGGTGTTGACCGACGTGGCCCGTGAAAAAGCCATTGCGCTGGGCATGCACCTGATATCGGTGGAACAGGCCGAGGATCGCCGCCAGGGACCGGGAATGCCCCGCATGGCCGTGGTTTCAAAGAATAAAACCCCCTCTGCCGCCGTCGGTGCGCTTCCTAAACGCCCCCTCTCGTCACCGACATCACCTTCCCTGCCCCAGGCAACCACCGCTGCCGCCACCGCCGACCGGGTCAAGCAAATCAAAACGGCCGTCGTGGCCAGGCTGGGGACCGACAGGTACAACGACCTGCTGGACAAAATTATCCCGCAAGTGATGTCTCAACTCAAAAAATAGCCTTTCACCGTGTAATCACTGAAAGAGCAGTCTGGCATGGGCGGCGGTGATTCGACCAAATGCCCTGCGCACGGTCCTGTGCTCCCCGCACGAGGGTTATTGACGGAGCATGGCCAAGAAGGCCGACCGGGGGTGGTATCTGCAATTTCCCATTGATCCCCGCAGCAGGTGTAGGGTAAAGAGGGAGATGATTCCCTTCCGACTCGGCAATGAGACCCCCATGCAAGAGGCCCTGCTCTTCAACATCCAGCGGTTCTGCCTGCACGACGGGCCTGGCATCCGCACAACGCTGTTCTTCAAAGGCTGTCCCTTGCGCTGCGACTGGTGTCAGAACCCCGAGTCCATTGACCCCAGACCGCAGATGGCCTTTATGGCCGAGCGCTGCAGGGGCTGTTTTCAATGCGCCGATGCATGCGAAGCCGACGCCATCGTCCGTTCCCAAGATCAACGCATCGATGCTTCGCGCTGCACCGTCTGCGGCCGATGCGCCGAGGTCTGCCCTTCGGGTGCCCTGACCCGGGTGGGCCGGCGCTGGACAGTGACCGATCTGGCGGCGGAAGTGCTCAAGGATCAAGATTTCTTTGTCGATTCCGGCGGCGGTCTGACCCTTTCCGGCGGCGAGCCGATGCTTCATTGGCGATTCTTGGAACCATTTTTACCGGTGGTGAAGAGGCACGGCCTCCATGTGACCATGGAAACCTGCGGCTTTTTCGACTGGGAGCGCATGGCGCCGCTGCTGCAGTTCCTGGATTTGATCTTCTTCGACCTGAAGCACATGGACCCCAAGCGCCACCGCGATCATACCGGTAGGGACAACGCACTAATTCTCATCAACTTCGCCGGGCTGGCCAGGCAGGCCGGCGCCCTGGTGCCGCGCATGCCCATCGTACCGGGGATCAACAACACCGAAACAAACATCGCCGACACGGCGCGGTTCCTGCTGCACCACGGATACGACACCATCCACTGCCTGCCCTACCACGGTCTGGGAGCGGGCAAGCACCGCTGGATCGGCAGCCCGCTGCAGACGCGGCAGCCGGCAGCCATGGACGCCGGAACCTGCGCAGTCGTCGGCCGAATGTTCGCAGAAAAGGGAATCAATGCCGTCATCTATGACTGAAGGACGCATTGCCCGCCTGAAGCGGGCCGTACAGTCGGCCAGACCGGCGGTATGCGCCGAACGGGCCCTGATTTGGACCGACTACCACCGCCGGGTGGCCAACCGGTTCAAGTCGCCCCACATCCGGATGGCCGAGGCCCTGGCCCGGGTGCTCGACCAAAAGACCGTCACCATCCATCCCGACGAACTGATCGTGGGCAACTACACCTCCAAGCGTGTAGGGGGATCGATCTATCCCGAGCTGCACGGCGTGCCGGTGATGCTCGACCTGTTCCGGTTCTCACGGCGCAAGACCAACCCGCTGGATATTTCGGCGAGGAGCCGGCGCCGGCTATTGGCGATCATGCCCTTCTGGAGCCTGCGATTCATGGCCTTGAAGGCCTTTGCCTCTCCGTGGCGCAAGGCCCGTTTTGTGGTCAACCAACTGCGGGCCCACTTCTACCTGATCAACGAAAGCGGGGGTATCGCCCACTTGGCCCCGGACTACGCAAAGCTCATCACGGTGGGCACTGAGGGGCTCGTCGCCCAAGCCAGGGGGCACCTGTCACAAACCTTGGCGGATGACCAGGCCCGGCAGTTTTACGAAGCGGTGATCATCGTGGCCGAAGCCCTGGCGCGTTTCGGAGACCGCTACGCTGCCCTGGCCCGGGAGCTGGCCGGGCGGTGCCAAGACCAGGCGCGAAAACGGGAGCTGGAGATCCTTGCCCAGGTCTGCGGGACCTGCCTTCGCAAGGGCGTCGATTCCTTCCACGGGGCCCTTCAGGCGGTATTCTTGGCCCAGATCGCCATCAACCTGGAAAGCCTGGATAACGCCATCTGCCCGGGTCGCATGGACCAGTATCTGTGGCCCTTCTACCAGCAGGACAGACAACAGGGCAGGCTGACCCGCGAGGCAGCCCGGGAGCTGATTGCCGCCTTCTGCATCAAGATGTGCGAAATCATCCCCGTCTTTTCCAAACACCTGACCGACTTTCACGGGGGCCTGTTCAACGGCCAGGTGGTGACGGTGGGAGGCATGGACCGGACGGGCAAGGATGCCACCAATGAACTGAGCCATCTTTTTCTGGAGGTGCTTGATGCGCTGCGCATGCGCCAACCCAATTTTCACGCCCGGCTGCACGATGGATCGCCGGACGACTACCGCCAGGCCATCTACACGGTGCTCACCGGCGGTGCCAACTCGCCGGCCCTATACAATGACGAGATCATCGTCGAAACCATGCGCCGCAACGGATACTCGTTGACGGACGCCCGGGATTATACCGCCGTGGGGTGCGTGGAGCCGGTATGCCAGGGCAAGAGCTTCGCCTCTACGGATGCGGCCTTATTCAACACCCCCCTGGTGCTGGAGCTGGCTTTGAACCGTGGCCGGCGGTTCGGGTCACCGATCCGCACCGGTGCCGCCACCGAATCAATTGCCCGCATGCGGTCCATGGCGGAGGTAACCCGTGCGTTCGAAATTCAGCTCAGGACCATGCTGGGGAAGATGATCCGGGACCTCCAGGCGGTAGAGATGGCCAACCGCCATCATCCTACGCCGCTCACCAGCATGCTGTTGGATGGGTGCCTGGCGTCGGGTCGCTGTTCCACCGCCGGGGGGGCCGCCTACAACTTTTCCGGGATCCAGTGTGTCGGTCCGGTGGACACCGGCGACGCACTATATGCCATCGAACGAGCGGTTTTCATTGACCGGCGCTATACGCTGGCACAACTGGTGGCGCTGCTCAAGCGTGACATCGATGATCCCCTGGCCTACGACTATCTGCGGAACATCGAAAAGTTCGGCAACGACTGCACGGCTGCCGACCGCTGGACCGGGTTTGTGGTGGACGCCTTCGTGGATTGCCTGGGCACCTTCGGCAACAACACCCGGGGCGGTCCTTACACGGCGGGGCTCTATTCGGTCACCGCCCACACGTTCTTCGGCGGAGTCACCGGAGCCCTGCCCCACGGCCGGCGCAGGGGCCAGGCGTTCGCCTCGGGCATCGCCCCGCTCAACGGCATGGACCGCAACGGCCCGACGGCCCTGCTCAACTCCGTGAACCGCCTGGACGTCACCCGTAGCGCCAACGGCATCAACTTCAACCTGAAATTCGACCCCCACACCCTGCGCGGCAGGACCGGCGTCACTGCCCTGGGAAGCCTGGTGAAGACCTATTTCCGCCGCGGCGGCATGCAGGTGCAGGTCAACGTCCTGGATCCGGCTGTCTTGAAGCAGGCCCGGGACAACCCGGATCTCTACCCCCACCTGCTGGTGCGGGTGTCGGGTTATTCGGCCTATTTCAACGATTTGTCACCGGACATGAAGGATGAGATCATCCGCCGCAGCAACCAGCAGCCGGCCCTGGGGTGATCAAGCCTGCACCCCTCATTCCCAAATGCACCCCATCCCCTGCATGGGCCACAGGGGGACACATGCGCAATGTGCGTCATGAACCCATCCGAAAAGTTCAAGGACTGCAATCCCCCACGGAGACAAGGAGAAGAACCGATGAACATGCCAGAGACCATCGACAGCTGCCTCTCCACCCGCAACGGCCATCTTTTCATGGAAGGATGCGACACGGTGGCGCTGGTGGGCCGCTACGGATCACCGATCTTCGTACTGTCCGAAAACCAGATTCGACGCAATGTCCGAAGCTTCCAGACCGCCTTTCAGCAGGGTTGGCCTGACGGCCCGGTGAAGGTGATGCCGGCGGCCAAGGCCAACTGGATCACCGCGGTGCAGATGATTCTGGCCGATGAGGGGTGCGGATGCGATATTTATTCCCCCGGCGAACTGGCCGTAGCGCTCAACGCCGGTTTCGATCCGCGGTATATATCGGTCAATGGCGTGCCCAAAGAAAAAGACCACATTCTGAATGCCATCCAAGCTGGGGCGCGGATCACCATCGACAGCCTGGAAGAAGTGGCGCTGATCGAAGCGGCCGTCGCCGAACTGAAGCAGACCGCTTACGTTCGCCTGAGGCTCAAGCCGGCCCTGGAGACCTTCATCCGCCACAGCGACTTCGTGGCCGAGGGTCTGGTGCCCACGGACCTGGCAGCCCTGGCCTACAAGGGCGGGTTGGTGTTTGAGCAGATAATGGCCGTGGGGCCCCGGCTGCTCGGGATGAAAAACGTCGAGCTGGTCGGGTTCCACCAGCACCACGGCCGCCACCATCCATCCCTGGCCTACTGGCAGGCCCAGATGAAGGCCTTTGCCGATGAGATGGGCCGGGTATGTCGGGCCCTGGGCGGGTTTCAGCCCACGGAGATCGACATCGGCGGCGGGTTCGCCATTCCAAGGGACCCCTTCAACGCAGCCACCCATTACTCGGATCCCCTGCAGTTCGCCGCGCTGCATGTGCTTTCCAAAGGATTGGCCCTCCTGGGCCCGGAAAAACGCTACAAGACCTTGTCACGGCTGGTGGAGGCCTTGTTGGTTTCCCATCCGAACCAGAAGATGGCCCCTTCCATCGATGCCTACGGAGAAGTCTGCACCCGAACATTGCGGTCCGAACTGCCCAAAAACGGCATCGACCTCAAGGGGCTCATGCTCCAATTGGAACCGGGCCGTTCCCTGCACGGCAATACCGGCATCCACCTGACCCGCGTGAAGGGCCTCAAGCGGATGACCACCCCCATCCAATGGCGCATCGTAGTGGTGGACACCACCGAATTCTGGTTCACCGGCGGTCGCTACGAGCACCACCTGCACGACTACCGGTTTGCCAACAAAACCGACGCACCCATGACCGGCAAGGCCGACATCATCGGCCGCAGTTGCTATGGGGACCGGCTCATGCCTTCCGTGCCGGTCCCGGAGGTGGCGGTCGGAGACATCCTGGCCATGTTGGACACCGGGGCCTACCAGGAAGTTTCCATGAGCAATTTCAACGCCATTCCCCGACCGGCGACGCTGCTGGTGACCGATGATCATGCCACGGTAATCCGCAGGGCGGAAACCCAGGCGGAGGTGTTCCTACGGGATGTCGTGCCCGACCATCTGACGGGGGTGTAAGTGGGTTGGATCCAAGGTCGGAAAGCAGCGATGACGACCACTAAGGCAAGCGGTAAACCATGGCGTTGATGTTCATCCCCGCTCCAACGGAAGCGAACACGATGACATCACCGGAGGATATCCGGTGGCCCTCCAGCTGTTTTTTCAACAGCAGGTCCAGCATGGTGGGGATGGTGGCCACGGAACTGTTGCCGGCCCAGTGGATGATCATGGGCATGATCTCAGCGGGAATGGTCTCGATACCGTAGAGTTGGAAAAGGCGTGTCAGGATGGCGCCATCCATTTTAGCGTTGGCCTGATGCATCAGGATCTTTTTGACATCCCCCAGCACCAGCCCGGCCTTGTCCAGGGCCTGCTTCACCACGATGGGAACGGTTTTCAGGGCATATTTGTAAATGTCGTGGCCGGCCATCTTGATGAACAGGTCGTTGCCCGATCGATCCGGGTGATAGGATTTACCCATCCGCAGCAACCATGCCTTGTCATAGGTGTCCGTTCGTGTGATGTGGGACAGGATGCCCCCATGTTGACCCGAGGCCTCCAAAACGGTGGCTCCCGCACCATCGGCAAAAATCATGCGGTCGATATCGTGGGGATCCGCCACCCGCGAGAGAATTTCGGCACCGATGACCAGCACCCGCCGGGCATCTCCCGAACGGATGTAATAGTCGGCCATGATCATGCCCTGGAGCCAGCCGGGACAGCCGAAGGGAATGTCGTAAGCCACCGTATAGGGATTTTCAATCTGCAGCCGGTGTTTCACCCGCGAGGCGATGGTGGGCACCATGTCCACGCGGATGTTGTCGTCCCGGGTGTCCCCGAAGTTCTGGGCCACGATAATGTAGTCCAGGCTCTCCCTGTCGATGCCTTGCAGCGCCTGAACGGCCGCCTCATAGGCGATGTCGGTAGTGGTCAGCTCCTTGCTGACATATCGTCGCTCCTGGATCCCAGTAATGTTGTATAATTTTTCAATGATTTCCGGATTGGGCTTCTGCAGCCGCGCACCGTCAGGCCCATAGAATTCACAACCTAAAAAATAGGTATTGGGAACGATTTCGGTTGGAATGCAGCATCCGCTGGATATGATAATCGAATTGGGCATGCCCCCCCCGTGGTGTGAATGATTACTTTGGTAATATAGAACAAGCCGCTCCGATCCACAAGGCACGATGCCTTGCGCGGCACCGATATTTTGGAAACGCCCGACGCTGAATGGTTTTTATCGATCGGCCGCATACCGTTTCAGCGAATCGGTGGATCGCGGGCAGACCCCACTATTTCCGGTGCTGCCGACGAACGAAAAAACACCCTCCTGCAGCTGCTGCGGGCAGATGCCATTGAATAATAAAACCTTGCCGCACGAAACGCCGGTCGCTATGCTGGGCGACGGATTCACTTGAGTTTTGCCGGCGACAGGCTTATATACGACCTTCCCGATTATTTTTTGGGCGCATCCAATCTTTAAGAGGCAACGATGATCAAGGAACGCATCCGCTATCAACCCCTGCTGGACAAGGTCACCAGCGCCGACGAGGCCTGCCGCTGCATCCAGGACGGCACCAACCTGTTTATTTCCGGATTCACCGCCGGATATCCCAAACTCATCCCCCAGGCCCTTGTCAGAAGGACCGAGGCCGGGGAGCGCTTCAAGATCAACCTGTTTGCCGGTGCCTCCACCAGCGAACTGGTTGACGGACTGCTGGCCCGGGCCGATCTGGTGGCATCGCGCCGCCCCTATATGAGCGACCGTTTCATGCGGCAGAAAATCAACAACGAGGAGATCTTCTTCAAGGATGACCATCTCTCCCAGCTTTCGAGCCTGGTGCGCTCGGGGGCCTGGGGCAACGTGGACGTGGCCGTGGTCGAAGCCCTGTGCATTACCGAAAAGGGTCACCTGATCCCGACCACCTCCGTGGGCAACACCCCCACCTATGTGCGCGAGGCGCAAAAGATCATCATCGAAATCTCCGCCCACGGCGAGGATCTGGAGGGTATCCACGACATCTTCATCCCCGAAGATCCGCCCTACCGCATGCCGATTCCCATCTACCGCACGGCCGACCGCATCGGCAAGCCCTTCATCGAGATGGACCCCAGTCGCGTGGTAGGCATCGTCTACAGCCACGAGCAGGACACCTGCCCGGTGTTCACCCCTCCTGATGAAACGGCCGGACGGATCGCGTCCCAAATCCTCGACTTCATCCGGCACGAAATTAGAAAGGGGCGCCAGCCGGCCAACCTTCCCTGGCAGTCGGGCGTGGGGGATGTGGCCAACGCCGTCCTGGGAGGATTTGTGGAGGACGACTTTTTCCACAGCCTGGACATCTATTCGGAAGTGCTCCAGGACAGCGTGCTGGATCTCATCGACCTGGGCAAGGCCCGGGCCGCCTCGGGTTCGTCCTTGACCCTGTCCGAAAAAGCCCGCGCCCGTTTCTATAACGAGCTCTACCGCTACAAGGAGAAACTGGTCCTTCGGCCGGTGGAGATTTCCAACTCGCCGGAAGTGATCCGGCGCCTGGGTGTGATCGCCATCAACACCGCCATCGAGGTTGACATCTACGGGCAGGTCAACTCAACCCACGTCATGGGCTCCCAGATGATGAACGGCATCGGGGGCTCCGGCGACTTCATGCGCAACGGTGCCGTCTCTTTCATGGTCACCCCCAGCACGGCCAAGGACGGGAGAATCTCGGCCATCGTTCCCATGGTCTCCCACGTGGACCACAGTGAACACTCGGTAGATTTGGTGGTCACCGAGTACGGGTTGGTGGACACCCGTCCCCTGACGCCGCGCCAGGTGGCCGAACAGGTGATCCGCAAGTGCGCCCACCCGGATTACCGCGACCTGTTGTGGGACTATTACCAGCGGGCCAAACAAGAGATCGGCGGCCATGAACCCCACCTGCTCAAAGAGGCCCTGGGGTTCCACCAGCGGTTCCTGGAGACGGGGGACATGCGGGTTAAATAGCCCCGCACCCGGAAGGCCACGGCCATTTCCTTGTAAGACCGGTCGCGGCGCGCTCCCGGCCCAACCGGGCAGGGGCAAAGGGGGGTGGGCAAAGGACTCGGCGCGGTGATGCCGCCTGAAGCCGCCCCCGTCGCTTGGCATGGCGGATAGTGCTTGCAAACGCCATCCTTCATCTCCATAATGGTTATGCCCATTATGGATGAGAATAGCCGGACCCCCAATGGCGGTAGCATGCCATCTGCCGACGCGAGGCATCCCATGGAGTTCTTGTATCTTTCCCCGGAGTTTCCGCCCAACTTCGCCAATTTCATCCTTCAGCTGGAAAAGCATGGTGCCCGTGTATGGGCAATGGGCGAAGCCGATTTCTACGACATGCCGGTCCCCTTAAGGAATGCCATCCGCTATTACGTTCGAACCGATCTCAATTCAACGGCTGCGGTGGACAAGGCCCTGGAAGAGCTTCTCTACGCCAAGGTGGCGATGGGAACGCCCAAGCAGTTCGACCTGGTGGAGTCCCACAACGAAATCTGGCTGGGCCTCGAGGCCCACATCAACGAGATTCTGAATATTCCGGGCCTTCGTCCGGCCGAACTGAACCGGCTGAAAAAAAAGTCGGCCATGAAGCGGCAGTTCACGGCCTGCGGCCTACCCACCGCCCGCGGGGAGCTTCTGGTCGATCGGAGCCACGGCCTCGAACTGGCCGCAGAAATCGGATTTCCGTTGATCTTGAAGCCCGACGAGGGAGTTGGCGCTGGCAGCGTCCATAAGGTGACCGGTCAGGCGCAGCTTGAACGGTTGCTGCCCAGGCTGGGTGGCGACTTCTTCATGGAGGCATTTATTGATGCCCCCATCGTCAGCTACGACGGGCTGGTGGATCATGAGGGAAGGTTGTTGTTCGAAAACTCCCTGACCTATGGGGCCGGCGTGCTGGACTATGTCCATGGCAAGGACACCTTTTTCTATGTGGAACGCCATGTTCCACCGCCCCTGGGCGATATCGGCCGGCAATTGATCACAGCGTTCGACATCCGCCGGAAATTTTTCCACTTCGAATTTTTTTGCGTGGGCGACGCAACCATGCCCATGGAAATCAACTGCCGGCCGCCCGGCGGGGCCATCCTTGACATGATGAACTACAGTATCGATGATGATCTGTATGCCGCCTATGCCCGCATGATCACCGGGCGGGGGCCGGCCGACGTGGCCTCGAAAAAAAAGTATTACTGTGCCTATGTTGGCCGGCGGGATCGGGACTATGTGTTCTCCCACGACCGGCTGGTACATCGCCTGGGAGATGCATTGGTTGAATTCGGTGAAAATCCGGAAATCTTTCAACCAGCCATGAGCCGTTTTCGCTACATCATCCGCTCGAAGAGTCTGGACCGGTTGCTGGAGATGGCCGGTGATGTCCAACGGATGCGCTTTTGAAAACAGCTCGCGACCGCCATCGGAATGCCGGCTGGCACCCCATGGATGCCAGCGCCAGCATGACCCTCGCAAATTGCGTCAATGATGATCGATTTAAGGAATCGCCATGAATCTGGTTTACCTCTCTCCGCACTTTCCCCACCACTACCATCACTTCTGCAAAAATCTGAAGCAGCTGGGCGCCAACGTGCTGGGTATCGGCGATGCACCCTACAACGACCTGAACCGCGCGGTGCAAGACGCCTTGACCGAATACTACCGGCTGCCGGACCTGCACGATTACGACCAGCTGGTTCGGGCCTGCGGCTACTACACCCACCGGTACGGCAAAATCGACCGTTTCGAATCCCTCAATGAATACTGGCTGGCCACCGAAGCACGCATCCGCGACGATTTCAACATCGCCGGCGTGCGAGGCCGCGATATCGACGTCATCAAACGCAAATCCCTCATGAAAGGACGCTTCCAGTCCGCCGGAATCCCCGTGGCTGCCGGCCGGTTGGTCTCCACCGTGGAGGAAGCCCGGGGGCTGATCAAGATCACCGGATATCCGGTGGTGGCCAAACCCGATGCCGGTGTGGGCGCCTTGGACACCTTCCGCCTGGACAATGCAGCAGACCTGGAGGCCTTTTTTTCCAGCAAGCCCGAGATGGACTACATCATGGAAGAATTCGTCGAAGGCACCATCGTCTCCTTCGACGGTCTGGCCGACGCCGACGGCGATCTGGTGTTTCATACCGCCCACCGCTTCAGCCAGGGGATCATGGAAACCGTGAATCAGGACCGGCACATCCACTACACCTCCCTGCGCGATATCCCGCCGGCCCTGGAGAAGGCCGGACGCCAGTGCGTGCGTGCATTCAATGTGCGCGAACGCTTCTTCCATATCGAGTTCTTCGAAACCGCACCGGGCAAGGTGGTGGCCCTAGAAGTGAACATGCGCCCGCCCGGCGGATTCACCACCGATATGTTCAACTTTGCCTGCGACATCGATGTATACCACCTGTGGGCCCAGGTGATGGTGAATGGGACCGCCCGGCAGAAATTTGCACGCAAATACCACTGCTGCTACGCCAGCCGCAAAAATCGCTACGACTATCGGCACAGCCATGACGAAGTGATCTCCCGCTACGGCATGTTCATGGTTCAGGTGGTCAGCGTGCCGGGGGTCTTCAGCAGCGCGCTGGGAGACGTCGGCTATATCTTCCGTTCCACGCATATGCAACAAATTGAAGAGCTGGTCCGATTCATCCACGCAACCCGATAAGGAATCCGCATGCATATCGAAGAACACCACTGGTACAGCCCCCGCCTTGAGCGGGATATGGCCGTCAAGGTATATGGCCACTGGGGACAGCCGTTGATGGTCTTCCCCTGCTCCCGGGGTCGTTTTTTTGACTATGAAGGCATGGGCATGGTGGCGGCCATCGCCCCGTTCATCGACGACGGCAAGATCAAGCTGTTCTGCGTGGACAGCATCGACGCGCATTCCTGGTACGATTTCAGCGTTGCGCCGGCCGAACGCAATGCCCGCCATGAGCAGTTCGATCAATACATCACCGCCGAGGTGGTTCCTTTTGTGCGCAGCCACTGCAGGGATGACGGCCTGCGGATCATGACCAACGGCTGCAGTATGGGCGCCTTTCACGCCGTCAATTGCTTTCTCAGGCATCCGGACCTGTTTGCCGGCACCATCGCGCTGAGCGGCCTGTACCGGCTGGATCGGCCGGAATTCGGTAACGCTGCCGATGACATGGCGGCCGTCTACTGCAACTCGCCGGTCAGCTACCTGCCGGGCCTATCTGATCTCTGGTTCCTGAATCGCTATCGTGAAAGCACCATTATCATCTGCGTGGGCCAGGGCGCCTGGGAAGCGGAAGCCATCGAGGATACCCGCGCCCTGGACCATATTTTCAGGGACAAAGGGATTGGTGCCTGGATCGATTACTGGGGCAGCGATGTCAACCACGACTGGCCCTGGTGGTACAGGCAGATGAACTATTTTCTGGGGCATCTGTATGGCTAGCCGTTTACAGGTTTTCGGATGGAAGGTTGAAGGAATCACCAGGGGCTGCGTAAAGCGTTTCCTTTGGGCTGCTGCCGCCATTTTTATGCCACTCCTGATCCTGTCTGCCCCGGCCGGGGGCGCACCGCTGACGGTCATCGAACTCCGGCATCGCCCGGCGGACGAAATCATCCCAGTCCTCTCGCCCTTTCTGGGACCGCAGGACAAGCTCAGCGGTCAGGCCTACCTGCTGTTTTTAAGCACCACACCGGAGAACTTGGTTCGGATTCAAGCGATCATCGACCGCCTGGACCGGGCTTCACAGCAACTGGCCATCACGGTGGTCCAGGGCGAAAATGCCCTGGAAACCCTGGCATCCTTGGCAGTTTCGGGCAGCGCCGCCCTCGGTGACGGGATCACCGCCGGTGTCGGAAATCACCGGGGGCAGCCGAACGAATCGATCCGGCTTGATGCCCAAGGCATCCGCGGCAAGCTGCGCAGCAGCGACCTCCAGCGGGTGGTCGTCCAGGACGGTGCTGCGGCCACGATTTACGTGGGCCTGAGTGCACCGGTGGCCATGGGCGGCCCGCGTTACCAGGGCATGCAACACCACCAGGTTTACGAATACCGGGAAATGCTTACCGGCATTCAGGTTACCCCGCGCATCGCAGGAGACCAGGTCACGCTGGAAATCGAAACCCGGCGCGACCGGCCTTCAGGTGACGGCTCCGGGTCGATCGACACCCAGCAGATTCAAACCCAGATCCACGGAAGACTTAACGAATGGATCGAAATCGGTGGAATTTTTTCCAGAACGGACCAGACGGAAACCGGGCTCATTCATAGCGGAACCGTCCACCAATCCAATCGACGACATGTGCTTGTAAGGGTTGAAGCAATACCACAATGAAGGCCCTTGCTGGATGCCGGACCTTTTGCACTCTCCCCATGCCATACCCCAAGGACGGATCGACCGGAAATCGTTATCGCGAGGATGAAGGCATTCATCAACTAACGAATAAAACAGGAGTGAAAAAAATTGAGGGTACTGGTATTAGGTGGCTGCGGGACCCAAGGGAAAACCGCCGTTTATGATCTGGCCCGAGCCACGGCCGTTGAGCGCGTGATCTGTGCCGACGTCAACCTTGAGAGAATCAAGGAGATATCGGGTTTCACCGACATGTCGAAGGTCACCACCGAAGTCCTTGACGCCGGCGATTCGGAGAGCCTGGACCGCCTTATGCGGCAAGCGGATGTGGTAATTGATCTGCTCCCCCGGCAGTTCCTGGAGAATGTCTGCCAGGCAGCCATCCGCGCCGGTATCAGCGTGGTGAACACCAACTACGCTTACCCTATTGCGCACCTGAACGAAAAGGCCCGGACAGCGGGCGTGGCCATCCTGCCCGAATGCGGACTGGACCCGGGAATCGACCTGGTCGTGTATGGCGAAGCCCGGCGGCGCTTCGACGAACTCAATGTGATCAACTCATACTGCGGCGGATTCCCGGAGCGGGCCGCCTGCGACAACCCCCTGAACTACAAGGTATCGTGGGTTTTCGAAGGCGTACTCGCCTCGACCAAAAGGGACGGGCGGATCATTCGCGACGGTGCCGTCATCGATATCCCCGGAGATCATCAGCACGATGAGGAATATGTTCACGAGGTGGATTTCCCGGGCCTGGGAACATTGGAAGCCATTCCCAACGGCGATGCCGTCTTCTTCACCAATGCCCTGGGGGTGACTGCAACCATCCGCGAAACCGGCCGCTACTCGCTGCGCTGGCCCGGATGGAGCGCCTTCTGGCGCCCGTTGAAACAGCTCGGTTTCTTGAGCGAAGCGCCCGTATCCGGCCTCCCCTGCCCAGTGTCGCCCTACCAGATGATCGACAAGCTCGTGGGCCCCCAGATCCAGTACCAGCGAAACGAAAAAGATCTGGTGGCCATGCTCAACGTATTCGAGGGCAAGAAGGATGGTCGACAGGTTCGTCTGGTCAGCCGACTGCTCATCGAACGGGATCTGAAAACGGGACTCCTGGCAATGGCCCAGGGGGTGGGCTATCCGGCCAGTATCGCCGCCCAGATGATCGCCAAGGGAGACATCGCCGAAAAAGGAGTTCTATCGCCGATGAAGCATATTCCCTACCCCGCTTTCATCGATGCGTTGCGCAACCGTGGTATAATCGTTGAAGAAGAGGAGATCGTGTTGCCTTGAATACGACCTTTGGCAGCGTGATTAATTTACATAGAAACCTTCTGAAAAATGGGATTTGGATTCAGGATCCTGACGGACGAGCGTCTCACCCAGCAGGTGTGCTCGAGTATACAGAGACATGAAACACTGATCCAATAAAGAAGCGGTTTTTAATTATTGGCTCCATATTGTTTCTCTATACTAACTAAAAAGAGGATTGGGCCATTTAATAAACCTACGGATTATTCCAAAGGTGTGCGGACTGGAAAAATATGGCCTGCTTGATTTGTGACATCTTCATAACAAGTGGTACCTGATTGGAAGTATACAATCCAAGCGATTCCGGAATAATAATCAAGCGTTGTCGCCGACCAATGGTAACCTGGTGGAAAAGTCGAAAACATATGGCCGCTTGATAAGGCAGGATCTCTCCTGCTGAAATCGATAAGTGTGCATAGTTCGCTCATTGTGGGCAATCGCCAGTCGCCGGCTGACGAGCCATCCGAAAGAATAAGTGCGGAATCAGGGCCACAGTCTCCGTCCTTAAGACTATTCACCGCCAGCCGAGCACTTTCCCAATCCATCATCCCAAAGCAGTTCGTATTTTTCAGCCAGATAAGCTCCGTCAAGCTGTCGGTCACCGTGCCGTCTTTGTTGTCAATAAAGCGGGAGTCAGGGATGGTTCTATCCAACAGGAGTTCTGTATATTGTCGCTTAAAGTCGCATGGAATGTTCTTCCCTCTCCAGTCATAACAGGTTGAATTAAAGGGATTCACTATCGCAGCAATTACATCATCATCTGGAGGTTCCGATTGCGGTCTGTTTTCTCCAGCACATGCACCCATGCAAAATACAAAAATTATGAAAGTATTAATCCGAACCAAATTGGGGATATAATCTTTCATCGATATTTGTTGAGCACCGTCTGCATATTTGTTTACGCCAACAGGTTCTCCAATTCTTTCGCTGTGTGCCCTGAAAGCCCCAACGTTTCCATCGTGCGCCGGGCTTCACCCACATAATCTCGTTCCATCAACAGTGAAACCAGTGTGATCACAGCCGACATCACCGGCGTCTCTACCCCGACCTGTTCCCCCAGTTTCTGGAGGAACACCAGACCATATCCCACATCCTCATTGAAATACCGGTAATCCAGGCTGGGCTGGGCTTTGACCCCCGCGAATCCCGGTGCGGTGTTAAATCCGTTGTCATACGTGGCTTCTGTCATATAGCCTTGGATGACGCCCAGTTCCGGATCGGGAATGACCTCCACGCCCAATTTTTTCCCGATGGCGATCCGTTCTCTATCCACCGCTTCGACCAGCCTGCCGACCGCAGGCGTGACGCCCTGATGGTAAAATTCGAAATCACCCTTGGTGCGTTCGATCAGCGCGACATTCATCAGCGTAATCGCAGGATGGATGACCGGGTTGCCGTTCTGCAGGCTGGTCTGGAGTATATTCTTTGCCGCGCTCATCGCCGGATAGACATCGCGCACCTGCTCCAACACATCAACGGTATGTCGCGCCGGAACCGCCGCCAGCAACAACCCGCCTTTGAGCTTGTTGAAAATCCGGACTTTTCCCGGCTCAAGCAATCGAACGGCGTATGGCAGCGTCGAGGTTTCGGCCACGAGAATCTCTTCATCTCGAAGTTCCAGCCCCGCGCCGTTTTTGAATTCGATGGCCCCCCCGCACGAACTCGGGTTAACAATCACGATCTGCCCTTGCTTGAGGTATGGCTTACAGACTTCGGCAAAGGGTCTGGTGCTGTACGCCGGGCCGACGGCGTAGATGATGTCGGCCCCATCCAGCGCTTTTTCAATCTCGTGTCCGGCATAGGCCACCGGCTGAAATCCTTCGAGTTCGCCCTCGCAGTGGATGCCGCCGTTGTTTTGGACCGCCTTGATACTCTGCGGGAATTGTTCAAAATCAAACAGGCTGACCTGATGCCCGTGGGCCGCACAGTCGAAGGCAACGGCACAGCCCCCGTTTCCCGACCCCAATACAGCGATGTTCATATTCTTATCCTCCTGATTCCTCAAAATGTTAAGTTATGTTGATCGGCGAAACAACAAGATGAAGAATCAATCAATGTTTTAGGATTGAGCTTAAAAAGTGTTTTCCTCGATCTGTTTGTGGATTTTTGAAAAAATCGTTTGGCGGAGCCACCTCGATGATCTGCCCGTCATCCATAAAGACGACCCGGCTCGCCACCTCCCGGGCAAATCCCATTTCGTGGGTCACGACCATCATGGTCATTCCCTCCTTGGCCAGATCTCGCATGACATCAAGGACCTCATTGATCATTTCCGGGTCAAGGGCCGATGTGGGTTCGTCGAACAGCATGATCTTAGGTTGCATACATAAGCCTCTGGCAATAGCTACGCGCTGCTGTTGGCCACCGGATAGTTGTACAGGATAGCTATTGATTCTCTCCCCCAATCCCACCCGTGTGAGTGTCTTTCTACCGAGTTCTTCTGCTTCTTTTTTCGGCATTTTTCGGACCCTGATGGGAGCAATCGTCACATTTTCCAATGCTGTCATGTGGGGATATAGATTGAATGATTGGAAAATAAACCCAATCTCGGCTCGTATCTTGGTCATATTGATCTTCGTGTCATGAACATTCATATTGTCGACAACGAGCTCTCCTTTCTGGATAGGCTCTAACCGGTTGACACATCGAATCAGCGTGCTCTTCCCTGATCCACTCGGACCGCAAACCACCACCACTTCGCCATAAGAGACCTCTATGTTGATATCTTTGAGGACATGAAGATCGCCGAACCATTTATTTACATTTTTAAAAGAGATCATGGACGCTTTTCCTTTTGTGTACAAAACTTTATTCAGCTATTTTTCCTTTTTAGAGCCTTGTACTTCCGATTGTCATCCGTCTTTCCAGAAAACTTGACAAATTTATTAACGGATAACAAATGACGAAATATAAAAGGCCCACAAGGCCGAAGACCATCAGGCCTTCAGGAATTCGCTGAACGGTCAGCCAACCGACTCGGGTTATATCGACTACGCCGATTGCAGAGACAACGGATGAATCCTTAACTAAGAGAACATACTGTCCCACCAAAGGAGGCAAGATGGTTCGCATCGCCTGAGGTAAAACAATGTATCGAAGTTGTTGATAGGCTGAAAGGCCTGAGGCTGTTGCTGCTTCTCTTTGTCCGGATGGAACGGACAGGATGCCGCCGGCGACGATCTCACAAATAAAACTGGCAGCAAGGTTGCTGAGGGCGATTACTGCGGCCGGAAATGCCTCTAATTCTATGCCGAGACCCGGTAGAATAAAAAATATAATAAAGACCTGAACCAGAAAGGGTGTTCCACGGATGAGATCCACCCACGCGCCGATGATGAATCGCAGGATCTTGTTCCTGCTAGCCCTGATGATTCCGCAAATGAAGCCGATAACGGTTCCCGCGATCAAACTCAATCCGGAAACAGCTACGGTCATCCAAAGTCCCTTGAGGAAGAATGGCAGGCTGTGCAGTAGCTCGTCAAAATAGAAACCCCACATAGTTTATCCCTCGTGTCTCAATGTGCTTCCCGGAAGATCAGTCGTTTTTCAGACCAAGCTGAGAAGGCTTTGAGCATATAATAAATAACCAGATAAAAAGCGGCTGTGGTCAGGAACCCTTCTGCAGGCATAAATCGATTCGATGTCAACAACTGGCCGGCCCGTGTCAGTTCCATGATCGAAATCAATGAAAGGAGCGAGGAATCCTTGACCAGAACAATGGCCTGTCCCAGCATGGGCCGAATCGTCATACCGAGCGCCTGGGGTAGAATGATATAGCGCATGCGCTGGAAATAGCTCAAGCCGGAGGCAATACCCGCTTCGATCTGTCCGTATGAAATGGCCTTTATGCCCGCCCTGATTATCTCGGCATAATAGGCGCCACTGTTCAAGGTAAGCGCGATTACACCGGTAACCCACTCAGGAATCATGAGGCCGAGAGACGGAAGACCGAAATAGAAAAAATAGAGTTGCGCCAGCAACGGTGTAGACCGGATACTTTCAATGTAAACACCGGCAATGCGGGAGATCGTCCGTGATTGACTGAGTCGCATGGCGCAGGCGATGGTTCCCACCAGAATGGCCCCAAGCAGGGACAAGGCAGATAGCCAGAGGGTGGCCAGGAAGCATTGCAGGTATAGGGGCATGTATTCCAGGATAACCCTAAAGTTGAAGGATTCTAACATATCGTTTATCCGTATGTTTTACATGATGGATGCGCTGCAAACGGGTGTGAGCCGCTTTGACCGGCTCACACCATAAAAACGTGATCTGCCCGATAGATCCTACAATGAACTAATGATCTTTCTTCCAATCCAGAGAATTGACCCAGTAGTTCAGGTTTTCATCAAGACGTCCATCCAAGCTGGTGTGCAGGAAGAACAGGTTGAGCCAACTGAGCAGATCCGGTGAATCATAGCGCACAGCAAAGGCTAACGGTGACTTTGACAACTGTCCTTCTAAAATTCGAATGCTGTTCGGGGGGAAACTCGCCGACTGGCCAACCACGGCCGATCCGTCATTCACACCGGCGTCCGTATGTCCTGCCATCACCGCATTGATTAGAAGCGGTCCGCCGCCTTTGTATGTCTTCAATTCCGCCTCCGGGAATGCTTTTTTTGCGTCGTTTTCACCGGTCGATCCCAAAAGTACGGCCAACTTGGTCCCTTTTTTCTTAACGTCTTCGAGGGTTTTAATAGGGCTGTCCTGCTTTACGAATACAACGCTTCCCGTATACATATAGGGGTTGGTAAAAGCTATTTTCATGGCCCTTGCCAACGTCGGCGTCATATCGGCCGCCAGCATATCGGCTTTTTTCGAGAGCAGGGCCGGAATAAGGCCGTCCCAGTCGTAATTCAGGAACACGGCCTTCACGCCCATCTCCTTGGCGATCAGGTTGCAAAGGTCTACTGAACTGCCCGTCCTCTCGCCATTCCTATCCACAAAACTGAAAGGCGCGCCCTGGGTCTGACAGGCGATACGGAGTTCTCCTCGTTGTGCAATTTCGTCCAACGTTCCCGCTGTGGCGATTCCCATAATACCGAATAGAAAAACCAAAGACAGAATAGCCGAAAATAATTTAGTCCTTTTCATTCTTTTCCTCTCTTTTCTCTGGTGTTACCAGTGTTTCAAACGTCGCAGTTAGTCCTTGCCGAAAAAAGAAACACCACCCCCTTTTTTGTTTGGTTAATGCTCTGATTTAAGGTGACTTACAAAGACGAAACCCGATATGCCGGAAACGGTAGTGCGGCGGACTCCCGAAACGGCTTGCACAACGGCAGTCACGGGCAGGACTGTACCAGGTGCCGCCTCTCATGACTCGATACGAACCAGAAGGCGGCCCTTTCGGATTGGTCACTTCATCGAAAGGATAGGGCCCAAACCAATCCTGGCACCACTCCTGTACATTCCCGGGCATATCATAGAGCCCCCAGGCATTGGGGTTTTTTTGAGCCACGGGTTGGATCGAATTTTTTGAATTCCAGCAATACCAGCCTATGACATCGAGATTGGGATCGCGTTCACATTGGAGACTCGTGATGTTTCCATTGGGGAAAGGCGGACGTGCTTCCTCCCCGGCAGGCATATTCCCATTCGGCTTCCGTCGGGAGCCTGTAATGTGTCCGTCCCTTCCTTTTGATTGAGTGTTGAAATGAATTCCTGAACATCATCCCATGAAACCTGTTCCACAGGACAGTTGGCGCCACATCCTTTTTGGCTGGAGGGATTGTTTTTCATTAACGACATCCATTGTTCCTGAGTCACCTCGGTGGTTTGCATGTGGAAAGGGTGGGTCAGATTTGACTGGGTGTGATCTTTCGCCGATAGACCGGCCAGGTTCGTCTTCAGGGCTTCCCATTTGGAATTTACCGGGCTTGATCAGAACAAATTCCATTCCTACGCTGTTTTTAAACGACTCCACGGCCTGTTCGGCATAACCATTTAAAGCAAGGCTCAAAATAACCACGGCCAATTGAATGGGGATAATTAATCTTCTCATCTCATATCCCTTCTGGTCAAAATTATTAATGGCCAATTCGCATTTCAGCAAATTGAAACTGAAAAATATCCTCGCGATTTCTCGCTTATATTTTTCCCACACCTTCAGGCAGGCGTAACCAGTTTTGTCTGGATTTCATAATGATAAATGTTTCACTTCTGACGACATTGCCAATTTTAAGAATCGTCTCAGTGGTAAATTGATATAATTCGTCCTTTCCTCCCATACAAACAACCTCTGCAACGATATCGTAACGTCCAGCAACCACCCCTGCCCATGCGACATTTGGGAGTCGGGATATTTTGTCCATGATTTGATCCATCTGCCCGTTTGACTGGATGCTCATGGCGACTAATGCGGTTGTCATGTCTTGGTGTCGGCTGGGATCAACAAGGCCTGATACTTTGAATAACCCTTTTTCCTCGAGAATTTTTATCCTGCTTCGAATGGTCGGCGCTGTAACACTGAGCTTTTTTGCCATCTCACCAATCGACATGCGCCCATCCTCTGTTAGCAGGTGAATGATCTTGTTATCCAATGCGTCAAGAACTGTTTTATCCAAAAAAGTCCTCCCTCTAAAATTTAATAAAAGAAATAATTATTATTTATTTTATTCTTTTACAAAATGTCAACGAATATTATTATTTTATTTGAAATAAATCTCCACAATAATTTCTCGATTAATGGATTGCGTCCTAAGCGCTATCGATGGCCCGATCGCTTGGGTTTTACGGGTCAGGATCAATGTTGTTGCGAACAAAATTGAAAAAGGAATGCAGCTGAACAGCAAGAGGGACGGCCCATTAATTGGTCACACCTTAATTGTTAATTATTCCCAAAAAAAGACCGGAGATGAGGATCATTTTTTAATGCGGACGGGAACCAAACAGATGAAGAAAATCGAACTTTTCCGGCGAAAGACTGCTTCCCGGCATTTACGCTGCCAAACATTTCCCATGTTTCATGGAAAGGGGCCTCGAAGAAGCGCTCTTCAAAATAGCACCCGGCAGCCTGCGCCATCTGCATCCGTTTTCAAGGATCGGTTAAAAGGGACGCCATGGCGTTGAAAAGCGATTGGACACTGTCCGTCTTCCCTAAGGTGCCAGTCTTTTGCGAATCGATATCTTCGGCGGGCCCGCCTGATCGGCGACGATAACCGGAAGGCCCGAAGCTTGGGCCTATAGCACCACATTGCCGAAGGTGTCCGGGGCGTTAGGGACGCCCGTAGCTTATATATAGCCTTTAGGAAATCTTGTTTTCGCGGTGGGGCGTTTAGAAAAGCGCATTCAAACGCAAACGGTGCCCCCATCTTTCCACTCGTCGCATAAAAAGTGCGCCGGCTACTGCACCGCCAATCCTACCCGGCGGTTCTTGGCCCGGCCTGCCTCGATTTCATTCGAGGCGATCGGAACAACCGGTCCTGCCCCGAAAGCAGCCAACCGAACCGGCGCGATGGCATGTTTGCCGACCAGCATCTTGACCACCGCATCCGCACGCGCTCTGGACAAGGTGATATTGTAGTCCAACGCGCCGACGTTATCGGTATGACCGACGACATAGAGCTTCAATTGCCAATCGGCCTGCATCATCTTGGCGATTTCCATCAGGGCCGGTTCGGATTCCGGCTTGATCACGGACGTGCCGGAATCGAAGTAAATGCCATAAACTGAAACGCTTCCCAACTCTTTGATATCCTTAACCATGCTTGCCGCGTCAGCCACAACCGCCTGGGCCATGGCCTGTTTTTCGATGATTTGGACCTGATACATCCCGTTCGAGGCCGCGGAGACGTAGGCCCAGCTTTCCAGCCCGTCTTTGGCGATCTTCAGTGTGACAATCTGGTAGCCGCCATCTTCATAGCCATAGACCTGCTGGCCGCCGATGGCCTTGATGGCGTTGGCATAGTTGCGCACAACCTGAAGGCCGCTGGGCTGCTTGATCCCATCATTGGCGTAATACATCACCGAATAACGCCGACCCTCCACGGTTTGGGTTTGATCGGGACTGACCGGAAACGCATATGCGTCGAATTCGATCGCTTCATACTGGCGGATATGAAAACCGGGCATCCGGTTGACCAGCGGAGGATCGCTGCTGCCTTCCATGTCGTTCGGATCGCCTGCGGCCAAGACACTGCCAACACCCAACAGAATGAGAACGCACGCCCAGAAAAAGACCGATCTTTTCATCGAGGAGCCTCCGCCTGCTTTAACAATTTGTATGTGGGATGGAAGTTTACCGAGAGATGTGCACGGATCAGCGATAGTTATCACCGCGCCAATCGCCCGTCAATAAGGGAAACAAAAAGGGATGGGCTTCCTGGATCAAGGATGGGTCAGGTTAGGTTGACTTGAGCTTGATCAGTTCCGGATAGATCTTTAAAAACCGTTTTTCCGCATCATCGGTTCCAATCATGATCAGCTCATCCTTTTCTTGGAAGCAGACCGTGGGATCAGGGTTGCTGACCATCTTGCCGTCCTGGCTGATGGCGATGACGCTGCAGCCTGTTTGCAGGCGGATCTGACTCTCGGCCAGCGATTTGCCCACCAGCGAGGCGTGCACGCCGGCACGGAATACATTCAACCCCTCGGCAAGCATCAACACGTCATCGGGCTTGAGAAGATTGAGGATCGTATTGGCGGCCAGGGAAGCGTATGACATTACCAGGTCGGCCCCGGCGGTGTGCAGTTTTGAGATATTTCGGTCCAGGTTGGCCCGGCAGATGATTTGGATGTCGGGCCGCAGCCGCCGGCAGTAAATGGTCAGGTAGATATTGGTGGGATCGTCATGGGTAGTGATGATAATCGAGGGTGCCTCATTGATCCCCGCCCGTGTCAGTGTGTGGATGTCCGCAGCGCTTCCATAGATATATTTTTCATTTACGGCCAGTTTCTTATTTTTTTCAATGATTCGATAATCGATTCCCGCGTGCTCCAGGGCCTCTGCAGCGGCACGGCCGACCCGGCCGCCTCCCAGGACAAGAACAGGCGCCTGGAATTTTCGATACCCGCCAATATGTTCATCGTAGTTCTTGAGCTGTTCCGCTGAACCGGCCAATAGAAGCACAGTCGTAGAATTGATGTGTGTGGCGGCAGTGGGTATTTCAAACCGGCCCCTTTCCCAAACCCCCACCACCGTAATTCCCGTTGTCTCGCGCAGCTTGCTTTGTTGGAGCGTTCTGCCGACCAGAGGCGTCCGCATGGCCGGCGCCTCAGCGATGAGAAGCGCGTCGATGTTTCCAATGACATTTGACCGTGTGCTCGTCCTGAGGACTCTTCTTGACAATGACTGGCCCAGCAGCTTCATGAATTGCAGTACGTAGGTGCTACCAGCCAATTGTAGAATATCCACCGAATCATCCAGGTCGGCATTGGCGGCAATCGGCACCTCTTTGGAAATCTCCCGCACGGTGAAGGCGATGTTGGTATTCATCATGTCGTCAATATTGGCAACCACCAGAGCAGCCCTGCTTACCCGAAGGCGCCTGTATGTTTCCGGGTCGCTCAGCTCACCCACGACCACTTTATAGTTCAGATCGTACAGCTCCAGTGCGTGCTGAATATCCTCGGTGACGATGACATAGTCATACTGGTACTGTTTCAGCCGCTGGATAAGATTCATGGTGATCGGATCGTCGCTGGTCAGGATGACATGCCCCTGGGTCTCCTCGGGCAATTCCCGGGGAGCCCTGGCTTTGGTCTGGGCCTCAAGCCAGGGTGCATAAAAGAACTGGATGAAGGTGAAGGGCAGCATGATGAGCAGGAATATTAGACCGGACAGGAGCACAATGACGGAGAACAGTTTTCCCAGGTCCGTGGTGAAGGTGATATCACCGAAGCCTAGGGTGGACATTACCGTAAGCGCCCAATAAAAGCCCGTAATCCAGCTGTATTGTTGGTCTTCCAGAATCATCAGAAAGTGAAACAGAACACTGTAGATGGTGATCATCGTCATCAGGATGAGCAGAAACTTCATCAGCATCCTGACGTTGCGCTCTTTTCTTTTGGTAAAGATATAAAGGACCTGGCCCATAAGGAATTTCATAACAACCGTCTCCCTGACTGCTGATCGATTGACCTCAACAGGATCCCGAGGTCATTGGAGCCAAACAAAATCCGGGGCATCTGTCAGCGCTGTCGCGCTTCTTGCCTGATGTGCGTTATCCGGCTTCGCATCCCAGTGGCCCGTTCCAGGTCGGCCGTAAACGCGATACCCGGGTCTGGCTTTCCAAAGCTTGCGGCCCGGCGATTGGCATGTTGCACCGCTGCTGCACGCTACTCTCCCGCAGGGAGGAGGACCACAACAATGGCGGTGCATGAAAGAAAGCAGCTTGCTTTCAATACTGGCGAGTATGTCAAGAAGGTGCAGGCGTGTCAATACCATTGTCAAAACAGTAAGTTGTAACAGAATAAGCTGGCAGGTATCCCCGTTACGGTCCGCTTGGTGCCAGCCGCGAATGGACCCGCCCGGTGCCCGGTGGTTCGATCGGTGGGCGGGATCTTCCCGCAGAAGCCGTCACCGGCAGGCCCGGATAGGGTTTTGCAAATAGACGCCCATCGATGCCTGTAAAAATTGGGTGATGGTTCAAGGTCAAACCGCGACCGCGCTTCAACCCGCAGGCATATCAGCCTATGTCGAGGATTTGAAACGGGGACCCAACGCAGATTTCATTTTGGGCGTCGCCTGGTTTTGCCAACACCCGCACCGTCAAGAACCGCCCGCGACTTTCAAGGGCCGGACCATGGCTTCAAACACAGTGCTAACGGAACGTTTAACAGTCCGAAATTTATAATTTTTTTGTCGTGGCTGCCAACGAGATCAAAGAACTGGCCCGTCAGACCGCCGCCGCCACCCAGGATATCAAAAAGAAAGCCCCCGATCGGGCCGGTGACGGTGACCCGAGCGGGGGCTTGATCTGGGTTTTAACTCCAGACGGCGATTCCTCTACCCTTCCCCGCTTATTGGGTATTGACCGGCGTGACCAACACGTCGATCCGCCGGTTGATGGCACGGCCTTCAGCGGTCGTGTTGGGCGCCAGGGGTCTATCCGGACCGTACCCGGTCGCCCGGATCCGGTTCGATGGCAGCGTGTTGTTGGCAACCAGGTAGGTCTTAACCGCTTCGGCACGCTTTTGGGAAAGATCCTGGTTCGTTTGTGCGGAACCGGAGCTATCGGTATGGCCTTCGATGGTCACCGTTGGCTGTTCAAACGTCCGGATGGCCTGTTGCACCTTGCTGAGCAGGGTATAGTTCTCCGGAGTCAGGGTTGCCTGACCCACTGGAAAGTTGATTCCGCGCAGCCGAATAACCAGTTGACTGCCCTGCTTGTATACCTCGGCTTCGTCGGGCCGGAAGTATCGCTGGACTTTGTTGAACCGCTCATTGAAGTCCCGTTCGGCTGTCAGTTTCTGCTTGGCCTCCTCCTGCTGGCGTGAAAAACCCTGCAGCCCGGCGAGGCGCCCTTCAAGGTCAGCGACCTGGGCCTGGTAGCTCTGTTTCTGTGATTCCAGCGATTGGTGGGTGCGGTTCATGCTATTGGCCACATCGATCATTGCATCAACTTGACCTTCCACGGTTTTATCCCTGAGATCTCCGGCCCCCATGGTTGTTGCCAAGCGCGCCAGCATTCCCTCGAGGTAAATCGCCGAAGCTTCAGGTGTCATCCCCCTGAACCGGTTGCTGCTGCCGGTGATTGACATCAACCGCAGGGCCATAAACGTGGCCGCATCCGCTTTTTGTTTGATCGCTTCTGCCGCATAGGGATTCCGAGCGATATAGGCATCCGCTTCATTTAAGGATTGTTGCGCGGCAGCATATGCCATCGGCGCACTCTTTTGGATTTTGGCGCTTTCCGCTTCGTCCATCATCTTGCGAACATCCTTTAAGGCGTTGTGCTTGATAGCCATGATTTCAACATCCCGGAACGCGGCCTGAACCGTTGCGGCATTTTTTTGGGCATAGCTCATATTGTCGCTCTCGATGGCCTGGGTAAGCTTGAGATACTGTTTTTCAACCGCCATGAAGGGTTCACCCAGCCTGTCGGCACCCACGGCGAGGGCCTTCTGCCTGGCCTCGTTGGTGCTGCCGAGTATCGTCCGTGAAACTTGGGCCATCTCCTCGGCTTTCTTCAGGCTGACATTCGCTTCGGCAACGTATTCACCGATGTCTGACAGTTTGGCCCCCTCTTTCAAGGCCGTTTTTGCCTTGGCATATGAGGATTGGGCCTTGGTAAACCAATTCGGCGCCAGCACGTCCAACTGATTGGCCCGCGCGGCGGCCAAATCCGCTTCCAGCTGGTTGACCACCTTTTCAGGGTTGCCTGTGGCAATGGTTCCGGATTGCGGTGTCGCGCAAGCGCTCATCAAGATAAAAACAATCCCCAGATAAATAAGTTGCCGATTATTGATCATCATTTTTTCTCCTTCGGGTTGTTGATGTGATTTTAAAGGCTAACCGGATGCAGTCATCATTGACCATAAAAGGTTGGTGCGGGGATGCACGTTCCTGTATTACTGGTGGTGCACGGCCGGCGATCGTTCGATTGTCGAAACAACCGCATCAATCGAACGTATCTCAAAAATAAGGCTCAGGGCAAGGCATGCAAGGGCGAAAAAGCGCAGCAACTTCGTTTAAGTCGGTGAGCAATGTTGAGTCGTTGCCTAAGGCTGCCCCACGGGGGCTCAGACCATATTTGACGGCGTCGTAAAAAGTCCAATATCTGCGCTACGCTTCATCCCTCGTCACTGCGGCGTACCATAAGTACGCCTCGTTCCTCGGGAATCGCAAGCCTTGATCTTGAGTTTTTTACGACAACGTCCGGAAATCGACTTTTTAGGAGGCCATCATATTTGAGATCTGTTCTGTTCGGCAGATTATTCTTTTGAAATCCGATAGGTGCCATCCAAGCGGGCCACCATGTCGTCATACCGATCCATGAGCGTGTCTGTGCACTTGTCGTAATCCGGTTGGTCCAGCCGGCCTGCTTTGAATTCAAACTCGAGAGCCGCCAGTTGGTTGTCCAGCCAGCGGTCCGGGTCGAAGTTGTAGGTCATCGGTGACGCTCCATCGGTTTCCCCCCAACCGCTTAACGATCATCGGCAGCCCGATCGGCGATGCGGTTGATGGTGGATGCCGCGTAGCCGGCGCCGTAGCCATTATCGATATTGACCACGGTAATGCCGTTGGCACAGGAGTTGAGCATGGTAAGCAGGGCCGCCAGCCCCCCGAAACTGGCACCGTAGCCAATGCTGGTGGGCACGGCGATCACCGGCTTATCGGTGAGGCCCGCCACCACACTGGGCAGAGCACCGTCCATGCCGGCCACCACCACCACCACACTGGCGGCCTGGATTTTCCCGCGTTGGGAGAGCAGGCGGTGAATGCCCGCCACGCCCACATCGGCAAGCCGCTCCACGCGGTTGCCCATGGTCTCGGCAGTGACGGCCGCCTCTTCGGCCACCGGGATGTCCGAGGTGCCGGCACACATGACCAGAATCGTCGTTCGGGTGGGTGCAACCGGTTTGCGGTTCATCACCACGATGCGGGCCGCCTCGTGGTATTCCACCCGGTCGCAGATGGTTTTCAGCGCATCATGGACCTGGCGGTCGGCCCGAGTGGCCATGATGTTGGCGTCTTTTTGCAGCAGCCGCCTGGCGATGCCGACGATCTGCGCCACTGTCTTGCCCTGGCTGAATATGGTTTCCGGGTGGCCGCTGCGCAGGGCCCGGTGATGGTCCACCATGGCATAGCCCAGGTCCGCATAGGGGAGGTCCGTGAGCGTGTCCAAGGCCTGGCCCACCTGTATTTCACCGGCTTTAACCTGTTCCAGCAGTTCTTTTAAACCATCTGCATTCATCAACGTTTCCTATTGGCCATCCGGAATAATAAATCGTGAGCAGTAAAATAGCAACTGTCCAGGGCATGAATCACGCCCTTATGCTTTTTTGACCTAAAAACAAGACGCCTTCCTCCATCATTTTGCGGTTCCTGGTTAACCAAGGCTGGTTTCTCCATCTGCTGCCCTTGACGGTTACCTGTCAACGACGGTGTCCGGTCAGGCCCCCCCGCGGATGAAGCCGCATTTAGCCTGTCGACGTTGTCATTCCAGCGCAAGCCAGAATTGGGAAAGGCGCTGGATGCCGGATCGCGTCCGGCATGTCGGGGTGGGGTCATCTGATCGCCGGGTTGCTCAAACATGAAAAAAGGGCCGGCCACCCGGCGGGTGACGCGGCCCTTTAAATTTACAGGGTTAGCGGGTTATGGGCTATTTTCCGGCTCTGCCATCGTCACAGGCCTCATCGGCACCGGCACGGCTCGCGTGTTCAGCGGTGCCGGCCAGGGTGCAGGCGTCTCCACCCCCCTCGACCGGGGCGGCCAATTCTCCCGCCGGCTGGGCAGGTACGTAAGCGGTCTCCGCCTTGCGCTTCAGGGCGGCATAGCGATCAACGAACTCCGCCTCCAGCCGGGTGTGCAGTCTTTTGGCCTCGTCCGGAAACATCTTCTGCAGGGCGGCGTAACGAACCTCACCGGCGAGAAATTCCTGCAGACTGCCTTCCGGCTCCTTGGAATCAAGCACAAAGGGATTCTTGCCCTCGGCCTTGAGCAGGGGGTTGTAACGATACAGCGGCCAGTAACCGCATTTGACGGCCAAATCGGTCTCTTCCTGGGTCTTGCCCATGCCCTTTTTGATGCCGTGGTTGATGCACGGGGAGTAGGCCATGATCAGCGATGGCCCGTCGTAGCCCTCCGCTTCCGTGAAGGCCTTGATCAGCTGCTGCTTATTGGCACCCATGCCGACGCTGGCCACGTAGACGTAGCCGTAAGTCATGGCCATGCCGCCCAGGTCCTTCTTGGCAGTCTTTTTTCCGGAGGCGGCAAACTTGGCGATGGACCCCGTGGGCGTTGCCTTGGAGCTCTGTCCGCCGG
Source organism: uncultured delta proteobacterium (assembly GCA_963704985.1). Classification (GTDB taxonomy): domain Bacteria; phylum Desulfobacterota; class Desulfobacteria; order Desulfobacterales; family Desulfosarcinaceae; genus Desulfosarcina. Next base: position 797,651 of record CAVPIL010000002.1, read on the forward strand.
TGTTGGAGTAAACTTCAGTATCGTAGACAATCACGTTGATGTCTTCACCGGTAGCCAGCACATGGTCAATGCCGCCGAAGGAGATATCGTAGGCTGAACCGTCGCCCACGAAGATCCAGTAGGAACGTTTGGTGAAGTACGATGCAAGCCTCTCGATCCTATCCAGCAGGGGGCTGCCCTCGTAGGCGAAGAGCATCTCCCGGATCTGGTCGCCGAAGCGCCTGGAGCCTTCGGCGTCCTTCATGTTCTCCAGCCAGCCCTTCATGGCTTCCTTCAGGTTGTCCTCGATGTCCGTATCCATGGCCTCGCTGACCAGGTCGGCCAGCAACCTGCGCTGCTGCAATTGGCCGAGGAACATGCCATAGGTGAACTCGGCCGGGTCTTCAAACAGGGAGTTTCCCCAGGTCGGCCCGCAGCCGTCTTCGTTGACGCAGTATGGAATGGACGGCGCGCTGCCGCCCCAAATGGAGGAACATCCGGTGGCATTGCCGATGACCATGCGGTCGCCGAACAGCTGTGTCAGCAGTTTGGCGTAAGGGGTCTCGCCGCAGCCGGCGCATGCACCGGAAAACTCCAGCAAAGGCTGGTAAAACTGGCTGCCCTTGACCGAGTTACGAGCCACCAAGCCTTCGCGAACCGGCAGGCTGGAGGCGAAGCGCTGGTTGGGCACCTGCGTTGCGGTCTGGGTATCGAGGGGCTTCATGACCAGGGCCGGCTTCTTGGCCGGACAGATGTCCGCGCAGTTGCCGCAACCCATGCAGTCCTCGGTGTACACCTGCATGCGGAAGGCATACTTCTTGAGCTCCTTGCCCAGGGCTTTTTTGGCCTCGAAGCCTTTGGGGGCGGCCTGCAACTCTTCGTCGGTAATCAACATCGGACGTATGGCCGCGTGCGGGCAGACCATGGCGCACTGGTTGCATTGGATGCAGTTATCCATGACCCATTCGGGCACGTTGATGGCCACCCCGCGCTTTTCATACTGGGTGGTGCCCACAGGGAAAATTCCGTCCGGGGAGAAGGCACTCACCGGCAGCTTGTCGCCCTGCTGGGCCAGCATGGGCCGCATCACTTCGGTCACCCAGGCAGGCTCGTCAACGGCCGCCGCGGCCGCCACACCGGCATCGGCCCAGCTTGCCGGATACTTTACCTGCACCAGGTGATCCAGGGTTTTGTCCACGGCGGCATGGTTCATCTTGATGATCTTGTCGCCTTTCATGGCGAACATCTTCTTGATCTGGTCTTTCAGGTAGGCGATGGCGTCGTCCACGGGGATCACATTGGCGGCCTTGAAGAAGGCAGTCTGCATGATCATGTTGATGCGCCCGCCCAGGCCAACCTGGCCGGCGATCTCTACCGCATCGATGTTGTAGAACTTCAGTTTTTTGCGGGCGATGGTCCGGCGCATGGCCACCGGCAGCCGTTCTTCCATCTCTTCAAGGCTCCATGGGCTGTTGAGCATGAAGGTTCCGCCGGCCTTGACGCCTTCCAGCACATCATAAATGGTGACGTAGGCCGGATTGTGGCAGGCGATGTAATCGGCACTGTCGATCAGATAAGTGGACTTGATGGGCTTCTTGCCGAAGCGCAGGTGGGAGATGGTGACCCCGCCGGATTTTTTGGAATCGTAGGCGAAGTACGCCTGGGCGTACATGCCGGTATTGTCGCCGATAATCTTGATGGCGCTCTTGTTGGCGCCGACGGTGCCATCGGCCCCAAGGCCCCAGAACTTGCACTGAACCGTTCCTTCGGGTGCGACGTCGAATCCGGTTTCCACGTCCAGGCTGGTATGGGTGACGTCGTCGGTGATGCCAACGGTGAAGTGGTTTTTGGGTGCCATGCCGTTCATGTTGTCAAAAACGGCCTTGACCATGGAGGGGGTGAACTCCTTGGAGCCCAAGCCATAGCGCCCATTGACGATGGAAGGCATTTCCCCCTGCTCCATGAAGGCCGTACACACATCCTGGTACAACGGATCCCCAAGGGCACCGGGCTCTTTGGTGCGGTCGAGAACGGTGATCCGGGCGGTGGTGGCCGGAATGACCGACAGCAGGTGTCTGGCGGAAAAGGGGCGGAACAGGCGTACCTTGACCAGGCCCACGGATTCGCCGCGGCCGTTGAGGTGGTCGACCACCTCCTCGATGGTCTCACACGAAGACCCCATGGATATGATGACGCGATCGGCGTTGGGATCGCCCACGTAATCGAAAAGGTTGTACTTGCGACCGGTGAGCGCGGAGACTTTTTTCATGTAATCGGCAACGATGTCCGGCAGCTCCTGGTAGTAGACATTGGCTGCTTCGCGGCCCTGGAAATAAATATCCGGATTCTGGGCGGTACCACGCAGTTCAGGGGCTTCAGGGTTCACCGCACGGGCGCGGAAGTTATCCAAAGCCTCCATGTTGATCAGCTTGGCCATGTCAGCGTAGTCGATGATCTCGATCTTCTGGATCTCGTGTGAAGTCCGGAAGCCGTCGAAGAAGTGCAGAAAGGGAATGCTGGCCTCGATGGCCGCCAGGTGGGACACCAGGCCCAGATCCATTACCTCCTGGACCGAGGCTGAGGCCAGCAAGGCAAAGCCGGTCTGGCGAACGGCCATGACATCCTGGTGATCGCCGAAAATGGACAGGGCATGGGCGGCGATGGCACGGGCGGTGACATGCAGGACGCCTGGCAGCAGTTCTCCTGACATCTTGTACATGTTGGGGATCATCAGCAAAAGGCCCTGCGAAGCGGTATAGGTGGAGGTCAAGGCACCTGCAGCCAGGGAACCGTGGACGGCTGCCGCCGCACCGGCCTCACTTTGCAGTTGGCGCACCAGCAGGGTCTGGCCGAAGACGTTCTTGCGGCCGTTTGCCGCCCATTCATCACAAATTTCACCGATGGGGGACGACGGGGTGATGGGATAGATGGCAGCCACCTCGCTCATGGCATAAGCCACGTGGGCGGCTGCGGTGTTGCCGTCGATGGTTTGCATTTGTTTTGCCATAACTGCTCCTTGTAACGGGTTTAAAATGGATATTCGACTCTGCAGCAGCCGGTCTCAGGCGAGCTGCCGCAGAAAACCAGTGCTTGCCGGCAAAGAGAGGACGTGCGAGATCCGGATTCGTAGCTGTTTTTTCGCCTTTTCCGATGGTAAAGAGATTATTTAAAACACATTGAAACAAACTTGACAAGAATTAATTATCCACTGTCGGAGAATCTCCAACACTCTGGTTTGATTTGTAATTTTTAAAATGCGGGCCTTTCAGGCGCCCTCCAGGCCCAAAGCAAGGACAAAGCAGACCATCGGGCCGCCGATCGCCCATAGGACCGGCGCAAAGCTTCCCAGGCGATCGAAGACCACACCGGCAACGATGGGTGAAACCGCTGCCGGAATATTGGCTGAAAACAGCCACCCGCAGATCTGGCTACCTTACACGATCAACCGGCCGGTTCCGCCAGTTCATCGAATCGGCACTTGAGCAGCAGGGATTCCCCATCAAAAGAGGTTTTCACTTTGTAAGGCAGCGTATTAAACAGACCGATCATGGCTTTGTTCTGGGGCGAGGTGTAGGCCACCAGCCCGGAGATGCCGTTTTCCCGGGCGGCGCGGGCCAGCTTGCGGATAAACAGCCTGCCCAGCCCCTTGCCTTGGTAATCCTTGGAGATGGAAAAGGCCACCTCGGCGAGGTTGCTTTCAAGCAGCAGCAGGTATTCACCGACCCCCACCACCTTGCCGAAGCCGAACTCGCCCACCACGGCCACCAGGGTGAGGTCCTTGATGTAATCGATCTGTGATCGGGTTTCCACATCGCTGCGGTCAAAACTGATCTTTTCATGGAAAAAGCGCAGCTGCACATCTTTTTTGTCCAGGCTGTAATAGTGCTCCTGAATCCGGCGCTCGTCCACCGGCTTTGACGGCCGGATGGTGATCTCTTCACCGTCCCGCACGATGGTCTCTTCCAGGTGGATGGGATAAATACCCTTGGTAGCCTCCCCCAGATGGCGTTCGCTGCCGATGAGTCGCATCTCCTTGGCGGCGGCGAACAGCTGGTCGCGGTGGTCGGGATGAGCGATGCCGATCAATGCCAGCACCCGCTCCTGTAAGCTTTTACCGAAAAGGTTCACCGCGCCGTATTCGGTGACCACGTAGTGAACGTCTCCCCGGGGAACCACCACCGCAGTGCTGTTCAAGGCCGGAACGATATTGCTGCGCTCGCCATTCTGGGAGGTGGAGTAGAGCATGAGGATGGATTTGCCTCCTTTGGACCGCTTGGCCCCCCTGACAAAATCGGGGATGCCGGAAACGCCGGCGAAAAAGGTATGCTCCGAGGCTTCGGCCGCCACCTGTCCCGTGAGGTCGATGGTGTGGGCCACGTTCATGGAGATCATGCGGTTGTGCTGGCCGATGATGAAGGGGTCGTTGACATAGTCCGACGGCCGGAAATCGACCCCCGGGTTATCATGAAGAAACTCGTACAGGTTCTGGCTGCCGATGGCGCAGGAAGCCACCAGCTTACCGTCATTGAGCCCCTTCTTACGATTGGTAATCACGCCCGAAGCATACAGGTGCATCACATCATCGGTGATGTACTGGGAGTGAAACCCCAGATCGTTCTTGTCGGCCAGGGCCTTGACCGTGGCCTGGGACGCGGCGTCCAGACCGATCTGGAGCGTGGAACCGTCATCCACGAAGCGGGCGATGTGCTTACCGATCCATTCGGCCGGCCCGGATCGCTTACGCAGGTTGATGGACAAAATGGGCTCTTCGTGCTCCACCAGCACATGCACGTTGTTGACGTGAAGGAAGCTCTGCCCCATGGTGCGGGGCATTCTCGGGTTCACTTGGGCAATCACCAGGTCGGCGCTCTGGGCGGCCGCCAGGGTCACATCCACGGAAACACCCAGGCTCATCCAGCCGAAATCGTCGGGCGGCGACACTTGGATCAGGGCCACGTGGATGGGCAGTTTCCGGGAGAGAAACAATCCGGGCACTTCGGACATGTTGATGGGCGTGATAAAGCGCATGTAACGGGCAATGGCCTCCGTATCCGCCGAGCCCAGGTAGATCGTGCGGATGTTGAGGCTGTGATCACGGGTCTTGTTGGCGATTTCAGACAAGGAGGTGGTCTCCCGGCTCATGAGCCGGACGACCTCCAGTCCGCTAATCTTGACGGCCGCGTCCGACAGCGCCCGAACCAGCACCTGGGGTTCGCCGCTGGCGCTGCCGATGAACACCCGTTTACCGGGGCGGATCATGGCGATGGCCGCCTCTGCCGTGCGCTGTTTCTCCACATACGTGTCGGCCCAGTAAATTGACCGTTTCATCGCCTACCTCCTATTTTCGAGAATGAACCGGCAGTCCGCCACGGTAACGCCCTTACCTTCAGGATGAACCAACAGCGGATTGATATCCAGCTCCTTGATTTCGGGGTGATCCGTCACCAGATCGGACAATCCCACCAGCATGCGCTCGATGGTGCCGATATCGGTCTTGGGTGCGCCGCGGAATCCGGCAAGCAGTTTATGTCCCTTGATGCTGCGCACCATGTTGCGGGCGCCGTTCCGCGTCAGCGGGGCCAAGCGGAAGGCGACGTCCTGAAAGACTTCCACGAAGACACCCCCGATGCCGAACATTATCAGAGGGCCGAATATGGGGTAGCGGGTCATGCCCAGGATCACCTCGTGGCCTTTGGGTGCCAGCCGCTGAATCAGCACCCCGGTGATTTGGGCATCCGGGTTGAACCGTCTGGCATTGTCCACGATGGTGGCAAAGGCACCGGTCACCGCCTCGCGGCTGTCCGGACCCACGACGACACCGCCGGCGTCGGTTTTGTGGATGATCTGCGGCGATACAATCTTCATCACCACCGGGATATCCCATCTGGTCGGCGGCATCCCCGGCCTCGGTCTCGCTGGCGGCCAGCACCGTGGGCAGGACGTTAAACCCGTAACATTTGAGCAGCTCCGTACCACCGATCTCGCCGATGTAGGTGTCGCCCTGGTCCAACGCCTCGGCAATGATCTGCGCTGCGCGCGTTTTATCGTGCTTGACGGGAAAGGGTGCCAGCTGCTGGCGGTTGAGCCAGCGCGAATAACGGTACAGGGCACCGAAACTCTTGGCTGCACTTTCGGGGAAGCGATACACGGGAATGCCGCTTGCCTGAAGGTGTTTCACCCCGGCAGACACGTCGATGATGCCCATGAAACAGCATAAAATCGGTTTGTGAGAACGCCGGGCAATACGCACGATGGCTTCGGCGGTGCCGATGGCGTTGGTCATGCTCTGGGGGGTGAGGATCACCAGCGCCCCGTCCACGCCCTCGTCTTTGATGACGGCCGAAAGGGCGTTTTCATAGCGGTCCTGGGCCGCGTCGCCGATAACGTCCACGGGATTGTTCACGTTGGCGGTAAGGGGCAGGTGGCTTTTGAGCACCTCGATGGTGTCTTGGCTGAACTTGGCCAGTTCCAGACCGGACGAGACCGTCATGTCCGTGGCCACGATGCCCGGTCCGCCGGCGTTGGTGACGATGGCCACCCGGTTGCCCAGGGGTACCTTGCGCCGCATCTTGCCCAGGGCGCTCTCATTTTTATAGGCAAAGGCAATGCCGAAATCGAACAATTCGTTGATCGAGTCCACCCGGATGATGCCGCTCTGGGCAAAGATGGCGTCATAGACCGCTTCGCTGCCCGCCAGCGATCCGGTGTGGGAGGCGGCTGCCTGTGCCCCGGCACTGGTTCGACCGGATTTGATGGCCAGCACCGGCGTGGGCCGGTCTCCGCCGGTGATCTCCTTGACCGCCTCGATGAACTCAGGCCCCCGCTGCAATTCTTCGATGTAAAGCATGATGACCTCGGTTTGCGGGTCGGCGTGAAAGTACCGCAGCAGATCCAGCTCATCCACATCCGCCTTGTTGCCGATGGAGACGAACTTGGAAAACCCGAAATCCTTGTCCGCAGCGAAATCCAGTACCGCTGTGCACAGCGCGCCGCTCTGGGAGATGAAGGAGATATTGCCGGCCGCCGGCATGCGTGCCGAAAAGCTGGCGTTGAGACGCACATCGGCCCTGGGGTTGATCACCCCCAGGCAGTTGGGGCCGACCAACCGGACACCGGCTTCACGGCACATGGCCACGATTCGCCGTTCGATCTCAAGGCCTTCGCCGCCCACTTCCTTGAATCCTGCGGAAACAATGACCACGGCCTTGACGCCCTTGCCGATGGCATGCTCAATGGCCGTCTCCGCATGGGCCGGTGGAAGAATGATAATGGCCAGGTCGATGGGGTCCGGAATATCCAGGATGTCCGGATAGGCACGCACGCTGGCGATGGACTTGGCCTTGGGGTTGACCGGATAAAGGGTGCCGGTAAAGCCCCCTTTGAGAATGTTGACGAAGATATCGTGCCCGACTTTCCCCGGGCTGCTGGAGGCGCCGACCACCGCCACCGATGTCGGGTTGAACAATGCGTCAAGACCTTCCATGGGTAAAAACCTGCTTTCGTGGGTTGGGCTGGTTCTTCAGCCGAGGTAAAAATTAAAAAAGGGATCGCGTCGGTTGAAGACCGCCCGCTCATCCCAATTCAATCAAGGGTTTGGAATCCCTCCCACGATAAGCCGCGGGCGACTCTTCACCGAAACCAGTACGGTTTTTCTTTCCATCCACCATCTGCCGGCGCAAGCATCAGGAACAGGGCCAACGAGACGATCCAGCCGGTTTTTGGTAGACCATAAACCATTCTGCAAATTGGTTATACCATTATTAACTAAGGCTGACAACCACTGTCAAGGACAAAGAATGAAACCCCTTGAAATCCTATTGCCTGCGTGGTATTCAATCCTTCTGAAAACGGTGGCCTCCGGCGGGAGGACGGGCTACACCGCCAAAAGACTCTTTTGGTAAGACCATTATCACTCCATTATGCAATTCAAGCGGAGCTATAAGTCGATCATGCCACACAAACTCAAACCCATCAAACCCAAACGCATTTCCGACCAGGTGTTTGATCAGCTGCGCGAACTGATCTTCCGCGGTGAATTCAAGGCCGGCGAAAAAATCCTCACCGAGCGGGAACTGGCCGAGGCCTTTGGTGTCAGCCGAACCTCGGTGAGAGACGCCATCAACAAATTGGTGGTCATGGGCCTGCTGGAACAGAGGCAGGGCCAGGGGACCTTTGTCCGGTCGCCGGAATCCAGGGAAAACAGCATCCTGGCCACCATGGTGGAAAGCCAGGACGCCTCAATCACCGACCTGTTGGAAGTCCGCATGGGGCTGGAATGCAACGCCGCGGCCATGGCGGCCAGCAAAGCCGTGGAAAAGGATCTTCAGTTCATGGAGAAAAGCATCGAGGAGATGCAAAAGGAGGTCAAATCCGGGCGGTTGGGCACGGAGGCGGATGTCTCTTTCCATATGGCCATCGCCTACGCCACCAAAAACCCCCTCCAGGTCTTCATCATGAAGAACTTCTACGATTTTCTGTTTACGGGCATCAAGGTCAACCTGGAAGGCCTTTACCAGGTACCGGGCAACATCGACACCATTTTGGACCAGCACCGCGCCATCTACCAGGCCATCCGGGAGCACAATCCGGAAGCGGCCAACCGGGCCATGAAACGGCACATCGATTTCGTATACGGGTTCTTCGAAAGCCAAGGGAAATAAGGTTGAAGGTTGAAAACGATTGGCTTGTTCTGGCGAGCACAGCCTCGGCGATTGTTGTTGGGAAAAAAAGGGGCTGTTTGCAAGCATGCCCCTTGATTGGTTTACCTGCCCCGGCCCATGCGTTTAGAGCAGCTTTTCGAAAAAGTCGTTCCCCTTATCATCCACCAGGATAAAGGCCGGAAAATCCTTGACCGTAATCATGTAAATCGCCTCCATACCCAATTCGGGGTATTCCAGCACCGCCACCGAAGTGATGCACTCCTTGCCCAGCCGGGCAGCCGGACCACCGATGGAGCCCAGGTAAAAACCGCCGTATTGCTTGCATGACGCCGTCACTTCCTTGGAGCGGTTACCCTTGGCCAGCATGACCATGGATGCGCCCTGGGCCTGAAAAACGGGTACGTAGGAATCCATGCGGCCGGCTGTGGTGGGACCGAAAGAGCCGGAAGCATGGCCTTCAGGCGTCTTGGCCGGACCGGCGTAGTAGATGATGTGATCCTTCAGATACTGGGGCAGGCCCTGGCCGCTGTCCAGCCGCGCCTTGAGCTTGGCGTGGGCAATGTCCCGGCCCACGATGATCTTGCCGGACAGTTTCAGACGGGTGGCCACCGGATACTGGGTGAGAATGGCCCGGATCTTGTCCATGGGCTGATTCAAGTCGATGGCCACGGCGTCCTCGCCGGACTCCGGGTAATTGGGAAGAAAGCGTGCGGGATCGGCCTCCAACTGCTCTAGAAAGATGCCCTCGGCGGTGATCTTGGCCTTGATATTGCGGTCCGCGCTGCAACTGACGCCCATGCCGATGGGGCAGGAGGCGCCATGGCGCGGCAGGCGCACCACGCGAATGTCATGGCAGAAGTACTTGCCGCCGAACTGGGCGCCGATGCCCAAATCCCGGGCCCGCACCAGCAGTTCCTTTTCCAGGTCCTGGTCCCGGAAGCCATGGCCGGTCTCGCTGCCGGTCGTGGGCAGACCATCCAGGTAGCCGGCCGAGGCCAGCTTGACCGTCTTGAGGGTGAACTCCGCCGACGTTCCCCCCACCACGAAAGCCAGGTGGTAAGGCGGGCAGGCGGCGGTTCCCAGGGTCTTCATCTTGGCCGTCAGAAAATCCACCAGGGTGCCCGGGTTGAGTACGGCCTTGGTCTCCTGGAACAGGTAGGTCTTGTTGGCCGATCCCCCGCCCTTGGCGATAAAGAGGAAGGTGTAGGCATCGCCTCCGGTGGCATAGATTTCAACCTGGGCCGGCAGGTTGCACCCGGTGTTCTGCTCTTCGTACATGCTCAGCGGTGCATTCTGGGAATAGCGCAGGTTGGTTTGGGTATAGGCCTTGAACACGCCTTTGGAAAGCGCGCGTTCATCGCTGAACCCCGTCCACACCTGCTGCCCCTTCTTGCCCATGACGATGGCGGTGCCGGTGTCCTGGCACATAGGAAACGCCATCTCGGCGGAGATGACCGCGTTTTTGAGCATTTCCAGGGCCACATAGCGGTCGTTGTCGGAGCTTTGCGGATCCTTGTGGATCTTTTCCAACTGAGCCAGGTGGGCCGGCCGCAGCAGGTGGGAGACATCCTTAAAGGCCGTCTCAGCCAGCAGTTCCAGTCCTTCGGGTGCGACTTTGAGCACGGTTCGGCCCTCGAACAGGGCCGTGGAGACGTGATCGGCGGTGAGCAGCCGGTAGGGGGTATCGTCTTTGCCCAGGGGCAGCAGTTCTGCATACTTGAATTCGACCATGTTTCATCTCCTTGTCCGATGAGGGGATAGGGGCGACGGCATCCCTGCCGCACTGGAAAGCACGAGGAAGTCAATTTAATGGGTGGGCTTGGATATTGTCAAGGCGTTTAAAAGGGCGTTGAAAAACCAGCGTTCCCAGCCGTAAGGCGAAGCATTCTGGCTGCCGGGACCGAGGGAGGCCTTTGCCCTGCTGGGGTACGACTGGAGGATGGAAGGCTTAAAAACCGGACTCAGCGGACCAGCATACGGGCCAGGTCGCTGTCCTTTTCCTGCCACAAGGCGTTGAGCCAGTTCTGGAACTCCCTTTTAAACTGCGGGTCCTGAAGGTAGTCCCCCATCATTTGGCTGTCGATGGGCAGGGTTTTCACCCGAACCTTGATCTCCTTGACCCGCCCGCAGACAAAATCCCAGAAGCTGGCCACCCCCTGGGGATAGGCGATGGTCACATCCACGATGTGCTGAAGCTTGTCACCCATGGCCGCCAAGACGAAAGCCATGCCACCGGCCCGGGTGCGCAGCAGATGGGTGTAGGGCGACCGCTGGCGGGAGTGTTTTTCCCGGGTGAAGCGGGTCCCCTCCACAAAATTCATCACCGACACGGGAATGTTCCTGAATTTATCGCAGGCCCGCTTGGTGATCTCCAGGTCCTTGCCGATCAGGTGGGGGTGCTTTTTGAGAAACTGCCTGGAGTAGCGCTTCATGAAGGGAAAATCCAGCGCCCACCATGCCTGTCCCAAGAACGGGAACCAGAAGAGCTCTTTTTTCAGAAAAAACTTCAGAAACGGAATCTTGCGGTAAAAGATAGTCTGGAGCACCAGAATATCCACCCAGGACTGGTGGTTGGCCACCACCATGTACCAGCCTTTGGGATTGAGGTCATCCAAGCCGCGCACATCCCAGCGGGTGCCGTTAAACAGCTTCTGGTTCAGATTGTTCCCGGCGATCCAGCCGTTGGCAATGGCAGTCAGGATCTTGCGGCAGCCGGTCTGGATCGGTTTGATGGGGAGCAGCAGCTTGATCAGTGCCACAATAAAAATGGGGATGCAGCAGGCCACCGTATTGATTGCATACAAAAGGATCGAAAATACACCACGTATCCCATGAATCAACGCTTTTAACATATCCATCCTTCCGCAAACCTGCATCCCTGGCAGGCAAGTTCATCGTTGGAAGGTATTTTTAATGAAAAGGCCGTGTGGTGACAAGAAGCACGGCAGCGGTTGACAAAAGTTTTACAAAATGGGGGGCTTAAAGCAGGCGGCCGGCATCCTCGTCGCTGTAGTCGAAAGCGAAGCTTTTCCCGGCAAACAGATCCAGGCAGGCAGAAACCGCGTCGGCATCGTACTGCTGGCCCTTTTTTTGCTCGATTTTTGCCAGAGCCGCCTCGATCCCGTGGGCGGGACGATAGGGTCGAAACGAGCTGTTGGCTTCGGTGACGTCGGCAACCGCCAAAATTCTCGCCTCCAGCAGCATCTCCTCGCCGGAAAGTCCCTGCGGGTAGCCCGAACCGTCCAGACGCTCATGATGCTGGAGCACCATCTGGGCGACGGGCCATGGGAAGGGAATGTCTTTCAGGATGTCAAAACTGATTTGGGGATGAATCTTGAGCATTTCAAACTCAGCCGCCAACAGCCTGCCCGACCGACTGAGGATGGAAACGGGTATGCGGATCTTGCCCACATCATGCAGGATTCCGGCCATACGGATACCGTCGATCCTCGTCGGTGCAAGCCCCATTTTCTCTGCGATGGCGCAGGCCAGTTGCGCAACGCGTTGCTGGTGACCGGCCGTATAGGGATCCCTGATCTCAACCATAAGGGCCATGCTGCGGATGCTGGCATAAAGCATGTCGCGGATTTCGGCGGTTTTCTGCTCGACTTTTTGCTCAAGAAGCACGTTTTGGGATGTCAGCTGCAGTCTCATCTCCGCGAGTGACAAATGGGTTCGAATCCTCGCTTTGACCTCCGCCGCGTGAAAGGGTTTGGTGATGTAATCTACCGCGCCCAACTCAAACCCCCTGGTTTTGTTTAGGGTTTCACTCATGGCGGTAATAAAAATGATCGGAATGGCTGCGGTCTCGGAGTCGGCTTTCAACCGGGTGCACACTTCGTAGCCATCCATCTCCGGCATCATAATATCCAGCAGCACAAGGTCCGGTTTATGTTTAACCGCATATTCCAGGGCTTTGGGACCGTTCTTAGCAATGCCCAAACGGTAATCCGCTTTCAAGGTGTTCACCAGCAGGTCGATGTTGGTGGCGTTGTCATCCACAATCAGAACCAACGGTCGTAATGAATTCATGGGTCTCCCGGTCACCTGTTGCTAAGGGTAGTTAACTTTTTATGCCGGCCCCGATCCTAATCTTGCCGATCGTTTCCAAAGCCAGGTCATAGTCGTAGCGATTGACCTGGTCTTCCAACGCATGAAGGCTGGAAAGGTCCATCTGCTTGCAGCGGGCAGCCAGCTGCCTGACGGCGGGCATGGTTTTCATAATTTGTTCCGGGTCCGCCCGGTCGATGGCTTCGGCCAGCTGCGTCAGCAGCGCGTCTAACGTCAGGCCGGCGTCGACGGACATCGGTACGGCGGCATCGCTGGGCCCGCTTTCCTCCAGCAATCGAATCGATTCGAGAACCTGGTTCAAGGCGGCCGCCACGTTGGCGATCAGTTTTTCAATGCCGGACGATTCGACATCCGTCGCACCATCCTCGCGGCAGACGGCTTCAAGCGCATGGGCGGCCCGATGCAGTTCAGCGGCACCGATGTTGGCGGCACTTCCCTTCAGCGCGTGGGCCAGTTGGAGCATCTGCTCCGGATCATTGCCGCTGAATGCCTGCCTTAATTGTTTAACGCTGTCCCGGTTGTCGGCCCGAAACCCGATCAGGATGCGCGCAAACGTGGGGTCATCGATATTCAGAGCCGCCAGAGTCCCCCCGATATCGATCCCCGGGAGTCTGACCGGAAGGATTGTCCCATTTTGAATGGATTTTCCGGATACCTGCAGCGCTTCATCTTCCGGAATGTCTCCACCTTCGCTTCCCGGATCGACGGGCGCCTCATCTTCTTCCTGCGCAATGGGTTTCGACAAAGACCCACGGGTCCGCAGCAGGCGCCAGAGCGTGTGAAACAGGCGATCCTGGTTGACCGGCTTGGTCAGGTACCCATCCATTCCCGCCTCCAAGCACTTCTCCTCGTCGCCCTTCATGGCATGGGCCGTCATGGCAACGATGGGGATGACCGCGCCCTGGGGCAGTTCACGAATCAGCCGGGTCGCTTCGTAGCCGTTCATCCTGGGCATTTGGATATCCATCAGCACGGCGTCGAACGGGGTGTTGCCAATGGCTTGCACGGCCTCTTCACCGTTGCCGACGATCGTGACCGCAATTCCGGCCCCTTCCAAGATGGCTTGGGCCACCTGTTGGTTGGTGAGATTGTCTTCGGCAACCAGAATTCGGATGCCTTTCAGCGGTTTTCGGTAAATGGAGGCTCGGGTCGTAAACTGTTTTTCCCGGCCGGCGCCCTTTCGTTCCGCTTTGCCGAAACCGTCCATGATGGCGTCGAACAGCGTGGATGGGAAAATGGGCTTGATCAGAAAACCGTTGATGCCCGCTTGTTCGGCCTCGACGCGCTGCGCTTCCTTGCCGAATGCGGTCATCATGATGATGGGCATGGTCTGCCTTAACTCCTGCCGGATCTTTCTGGACACCTCGATGCCGTCCATTACCGGCATCTTCCAGTCCATCATGATCAGTTCGATAGGATTGTTGCGCAGCGAATTGTCCTGCAGCCGGCTCAGGGCTTCCGGTCCGGAAGCCAGGGCCTCGACCCTGAAGCCCAGCGACTCCAGAATCTTGCGCATGATGGTCCGGCTGTCGGCCAGGTCGTCGACCACCAGTACGTTCAAGCCCATAATATCCGGGGGAACCACCAGTTTGGCGCCCGGTTTGACTGACGGCCGGCGCAACCGCACCGTAAAGAAGAAGGTGCTGCCCCTGCCCAACTCGGTTTCCACCCCGATGTTGCCGTCCATCATCGTTACCAGCTGTTTGCAGATGCTCAACCCCAGGCCGGTGCCTTCGTATTTGCGGGTCGAAGAGGTATCGGCCTGGCTGAAGGGATCGAAAAGCAGATTGATGAATTCCGGAGCGATGCCGGTACCCGTGTCTTTAACGGAAAAAGCCAAGGTTACCCCGTCGGCCGCCGGATCCGCCTCCGGTTCCGTGACCACCTTGACACCCAGCAGGATCACGCCGCCCGATTCGGTGAATTTAATGGCGTTGCTGACCAGATTGGTCAGAATCTGCTGCAGGCGCAAAGGGTCACCCGTGATGACTCTGGGCGTATCCGGGTCGATATCGACCAGCATTTCGATGCCCTTTTCGCCCGCCTTGTTGACGAACAGCTCCATGACCCGGTCAAAGACCTCGTTGAGCCGGAAATCCCGTTCCTTCAGTTCGAACTTGCCGGCTTCGATTTTGGAAAAATCCAAAATATCGTTGATGATCCCCAACAACGAATAGGCCGAACTGTGGATGATTTTCAGGTAGTGCTCGATCCTCGGCGGCACCGCTTCGCCAAGGGCCAGGTCCGCTGCGGCGATGACCCCGTTCATGGGGGTACGGATTTCGTGGCTCATATTGGCCAGGAATTCACTCTTGGCCCGGGTGGCCGTTTCGGCCAGTTCTTTGGCCTGTTTCAGTTCCCGGTCCTTTTGCCGGTGCAGGTCCATTTCCACCTGCAAGCGCAGGTGCGAAGCCTTGATCTTGCCGTTGAGCTTCAGGACCACGCCGGTGAAGGCCGCCAGGATGCAAAAGGCCGCACTGGCAAAAATGACCCAGTGCCCGTAGCTGCGCAACACGTCCGTGACGGAAATTTTGCCCAGATCCTTATACGGGCCGATCTTCAAGGCCTTTAAACAGTCGTGCACCGGTTGGTAATTCAACGGGATGGTCCAGCCCGCGCAACCGGCCGCTTTGGCCGCAGGCGAATCCGGTGGCATTTGCAGCAGGGCCACGGCAACCTTTTCCGCCAACCCGTCAGGGGTGTGCCTGACCTTGACCATGGGCCAATTGGGGTATTCGCGCGTGGTGCAGAGATAAGGGGTGGGGGCGCCCGCATCATGAAGCCGCGGGAGCACGTAATAGTCGGCCAGGTCGATTTTCCCTTCAGCGCTGAGCTCTTCCAGAATATTGGTTCGCACCGTGCCTGCATCGATCAACCGATCGCGCACCGCATACACAACCCGGTCGTGGGTTTCGTCGAAACGCAGTTCGTTAAAGTCACGGTAGGGATCGACGCCGTTTTCTTTGAGTTCCCGCCAGGCCATGAGCCACCCGCCCAGTGAGGATTCGGAAACCGCCATAAAGGAACCGCCTTTGAGATCGCTCAGCCTGCGGATATCTTTTCGATCGTTGCGGCAAAAAATGACGCCGCCGTAACTGGTGTATACACCGCTGGCGCGCCGTTCTTTCAAGGTTACGATGCGATTGGCTTGAAACCAATTTTCCAGCCCAACATAAAGTGCCGAGTTGACAAGAATAAAATCAACTTCGCCCTTTTGCACACCGGGATAGATCTGGTCATGGGCCAGCGGTACGATGACAAAGCGCCGGTCGGCAACCTGTCGGGTGAGGTATTCGGCCGTAGGCGACCAACTGGTTAAACACTGCTGCGGGCCTCGGATGGCCAGCACGCCGATTTTAAGCGGGGTCTCTTCGGCCCGGGCCTTGCCTGCCTGTGACGCACAAAAGAAAAGGGCCATACCGAGCACAAGCAAAAACCATCCGGGGCCGTGGGCGCCATGTGCAAATCGTTTCATCCAACCGGGTTTCCGTGTTTAGGTTTTTAAGACCGCATGTCTGATATTGTTTTTACCATCGTGCTTGACCTGATACATCAATTCGTCGGCGGCCTTGATGGTTTCATCGACGCTGTCCGGAACCGAGTGGTAGGTAGCCAGACCGATGCTGAATGTCACATCCCACTGGTTGTTCTGCATGACGCCCAGGAGCTGTTTTCGAAGCTTCTGGGCAACCAGGGCGGCAGACTTCTCTTCTGTTTTAACCAGCAGGACAACAAATTCGTCTCCGCCGAAGCGGGCGACGACATCGATGGCACGCACACGGTGTTTGATGGTTTCAACCACCGTCGTCAACAACCGATCGCCCGTTTGATGCCCGCAAGTGTCGTTTATCTGTTTGAAATCGTCGATGTCGATGTACATCACCGAAAAGGGGTAGCTGTACCTGCGCGATCGATCGATTTCCGTGCGGGCCAATTGGAGAAACGCCCGCCGGTTGGCAACTCCGGTCAAAGGATCCATCATAGCCAGTTCCTTCTGGGTCTCCAGGATTTTTTTGTGTCTGGCGATCACCAAGACCACAAACAGAAAGACCGCCAGCCTGAATAGTTGATTGACCAGGGGAATGAAGGAGTACGAAAACCGTTCAAGCATGGACAGATCTGCCAGCAGCCACGAAAAGGCGCTTAAAAAAGATATCCCTATACCCCAGTGAACACCGACCAGCCAGGTAACGGCGACAATCGGCAGCAGGTATAACAGGGAAAAGGCAAATTCAGGACCTGTCAAAAAGCGAATCCACCCGATCAGAAGAACAACCGCAAAGGCCAGAACGAGCAATAGCGGTTTGAACCAGCGTCTGATCTCTTCATACTGCTTTTGCATGGGCGCGATCCCTGATATCCCGGCCATGGTTTCAACGCCGGGCATGTTCGGTTGCCAAAGGCCCCTTGACTGCGAATTCTTTTATTCGCGCCAATGTTCGGGTTGATCCAGCGCATCGGCACACATAACCTTGCCCCTTAGCCTGCCGATGATGCCGGGGCGAAGTTCCTGCACCATCCATGCGTTGGCGTGTTTTGCCGGGATCGGGTAAGGCGCTTCAAGACCAAGAACACCTGCCGGCCTGAACCCATGGCGTGGGTAGTATTCAGGATGCCCAAGGACAAATACCAGTTGAACCCCTGATTCCGACAACAGCCGCAAGCCCTCTTTAATGAGCCGGCCACCGACACCTTGGGATTGCGCCTCAGGAATCACCGCCAGCGGGGCAAGTATTACGGCTGACGGGTGATCTTTGGATCCAGAAATACGCGCCGTGGTGAACAGGATGTGCCCGATTGCTCTTTTTTGATCAACCGCCAATAGCGACAACCGTGGCATGGCACTTGGGTCACTCAACAAGCCCATAACCAGATCTGCAATCTCGGAGCCTTTTTCATTGCCGAAAGCTTCTTTTTCGACATGCAGGACGTCCATTAAATCGGTTGCCGTAGACTCTCTTATTTCCAAGGCGACCCTCCGCATGGGTATGCAAGGAATGAAGATCATGGACGTATCTGTCGAATGCGTGAGATCAAGCATACGCGTGTCCGTTTGAAAAACCCTGCCTATTCGCCGTGCCACTTCTTTTTTCTACCATATCCCACTGATAAATCAATATAATTAGTCATGTCTCACTGTTGTCTGCTTGTATTGGGCGGCCGCTGATACCACCGGCAAGCCATTTTCCTCCGGGCCTGCCAATACCGAATCAGGCCTAATCGGAATCGGTAGTTCCTAAAATCAGAACGATGCTGTCCTTGCGGCAGAAATTCGGATGCATCACCCCGGGAAATAACTTTATATTGCATGTTCGGATAGTTATCAATCAAGGCCGGTAAAGCGCAGTGGGTCTGGCCGACACGAAACGCAGATGCGGAACTTCCGGTTCTCAAGCCGGTTGGGCAACATCCACAAGATGCTGCCATTCATCAGGCGCCCCTTTGGCTCAGGCCCGGACCATGATTTCGGAATTAATTCAACCTCTGTCGTGCATTCAACCCCGGACTGGCGCCCGTGACCTTCTGCGAAACGCGAAAAAAAATTCCCTGGCACGATTTTCGCTGGTTGTTATCCAGCTCCCGAAATCAGATCGATACATGAACCCGTTTATGAAGGAAACCGAATGATGCTGAAAAGAAAACCATACGTTGAGGACCACCAAGCCGCGGCTGCCAATCAATTGGCGGCACGCGTGGAATCGCTTAAATCAGAAGGCATGACCGAGGCGCAAATTCAGCGGGATGCGCGGGTCAGGCATTTTAAGGGC
This sequence comes from uncultured delta proteobacterium, assembly GCA_963704985.1. Lineage (GTDB taxonomy): Bacteria > Desulfobacterota > Desulfobacteria > Desulfobacterales > Desulfosarcinaceae > Desulfosarcina. The sequence goes on from CAVPIL010000002.1 coordinate 816,129, forward strand.
AAGCTCCGTCAAGCCAGGAACCAATTGGCCGGCATTGCCGAATTGGAGAAGCTGATCGCCCGGAAGGCTGAAATTAAAGCCGAAAAACTGGCGGCCCCAAAAACGAGCCCACCTAAAAAACAGGTTGCCCCGGACCCCGTAAAGAAAAAAGCTAAAAAAGAGAAAAAGATAGCTGCTGAACAGGCCGATGCGTAAAAGGCGGGACAGGTGTTCGGCTCCCGGGAATTCAATGTGGCTGCCCGGTGGGGTTAAGTGACGCCTTGATCCTGGCGTTGATTGACGTCATTTTTAATCAGGGCTGCAGATTGGATCAGGTAATCCGACACGACGATGGTGTATCGGGGGCTTGCTTTGGATAGGAACAGCGGTTTTTGACGGGCGATCCAACGACACCCATCCCTTTAACCGGTTAGCCGCACCGTGCCACGTATATGCCATTGGTGGCCACGGCCTGAAGCAGAGGGTTGTCAAATTGAACCGCGTGACCCTCGGCTCGGGTAAAAACAGTCGCCAGAAGGTCAAGAAACGCATCTTCCGGTGGATCGTTTGACCAGAGGGCAAAGACGCCATGGGGCTTTAAAAACGATTTAAGCCGGTGCATGCCGTCCTCTGAGTACAGCTCCCCGTGACTGCTGTGCAGCCAGGATCGCGGGGTGTGATCGATATCCAACAAAATGGCGTCAAAGCGCGTACCGTGGGCCTCCGGGTCAAAACCGCCACCGCAAACCAGCTTAAAAAAGTCTGCCAGGTGGTAAACACAGCGGCCATCCAGGCTGAGTGCTTTTCCGTTGGGCACCAGGCCACGACGGTGCCATTCGATAACCGGTGCAAGCGCTTCGACAACGACCAGACGGCTCAGTTGCTTGAATGTTAAAGCCGCCGCTGCCGTATACCCCAACCCGAGGCCGCCGACCACGACGTCCCACCCTGTCCCGTCCAACGCACCTAAGCCGATATCCGCAAGGGCCACTTCGGATTCATGGAACAGGCTCGACATGAGATAGGCTTCGCCGAGCTTGACCTCGTAGACCTCGCGGCCATCTAAGGCCAGCATGCGCCGGCGCCGAAGGACCAACTCGCCCAGGTGGGTTGGCTGGAAATCGAGTTCTTCAAAAATGGGTTGCATGGCCAATGCCTTTACCTGTTCGCGGCAGCCACAGGAGTAAGGCGCTGCCGCGAGCGGCATTAGAAGATGGATGACTTGGTCCTGGTGGTTAAAAATTCAAGAATTCGCATGCCTTTGTAAGAGTTTCCTTTTCTGTTCAATTTGGGCCCCCAAACGGCAATGCTGTATTTCCCGGGGTGAATCGCCAAGATGCCACCGCCGACGCCGCTTTTTCCCGGCAATCCGACCTTGAAGGAGAATTCTCCTGCTTCGTCATAAAAACCGCATAGTTGCATGATTGCATTAATACGCTTTGATTTGCTGGCGCTAACCACCCTTACCTGGGTTATGGGGTGAACACCATTGGCGGCCAGAAATAGAAACGCTCCGGCCAACTCTTTACAGGTCATCTCAATGGAGCATAGATTGAAATAAAAGTCTAAAACGATCTCAATATCATTGTTTATGTTGCCATAGGACTTCATTAGGTTAATCAGCGCGGCGTTTTTATAGCCCGTCATTTTTTCTGATTCGGCAATTCTGGTACAGTAGGCGATGTTTGGATTCCCTGAAATTTTCCGGGCGAATTCGATAAACTCCCGTTTGGGGTTTTGCAGGCGGCTGACCAGAACATCACAAATGACCAGTGCGCCGGCATTGATTAGCGGGTTGCGCGGGATACCCTTTTCATATTCCAATTGAACCAATGAATTGAAAGGTGTGCCTGAGGGTTCTACCCCGACGCGATCCCACAATTTTTCATCCTCTAATTCAAAGGCCAACGAGAGAGACAGCACCTTGGCAATGCTTTGAATGGAAAATTTATCGTTGGAGTCGCCCAGGCAATAGTTCTGATTATCGATGGTGGTAAGATGAATACCGAATTTATCTGGATCGACATTGCGCAATTCCGGTATATATGTCGCAATGGTGCCGATATCATCCATGGCCCGCAATTCGATGGCCATTTCCGCAAAAAGTTGTTGATAGTCGATGGACGCTTCTGATTTCATTGTGACGACCCACCATGCTGTTCTTTTATCAATTCACACCTCCCTGCGGCAACCCACCGGGAATACGCCCGCTGATTCGGTAGGGCCGGCGCGCTCGGCGGCCGGTTGAACGGTGCGGTTATCTCACCAGAAAAGCCCCCAATCAAGCGAACCGCCAGATAAAATGGCCCCGGAAGCATTCAACGGTGCGTCGTGCGCGTTCGCTGGGCCGGCAGGCTGCCCTATTGCGCGAACAACAGGTTGCCTGGTTGGTGGGGTGCGGCTGAGATATCGCAACCGCCACCCGCGATTCGTCATGCGCGGCCGGCGCGTTTCCGTAACGAAAAAATATGGATGGTATCATGCAAACCAATGGGCTGCCTATCAGTAGGGGGCCCCTGCAATTGGATTAGTTTTTCAAGGATTCGATTGCGATCCTCAGGGCGGATGACATCGCGGTCGAATGGATAACTGCAGAGCGCTTCCAGATCTTCAAAGCCCATTACGGCATCAAACGTCTGTTGTTGTTCTACTATAAAATCACTGCTCTCGATCATGTTCACGGCATGTGTTAGCTGATCGGTTTCATCGTCAAAGAGATGAAAAAATTGCTGCAATTCACCATCGCTTGCAGGTTCCAGAATGACCGCCTGCCCGTTTTCGGTAAGCACTCGGTGGGCTTCTTGCAGGGCTGAGCGGCAATCTTGGTGGTGTAGGGAAAGCGTGAAAAGGACGACATCAAAAGAGGCATCCTCAAAAGCCAAAGATTCTCCATTGCCAATTCTAAAGTCCACGTTGGCAAACGTGGCGGCTGCCTTTCGAATACGCTGCCTGTCCGGATCAATCGCGACATATTCTCGCGCTTTGGGAGCCAGCACGGCTGAAATGCGTCCATCACCGCAACCGACTTCCAGTATTTTTCGATCGGTTGAACCAAGAACCCGTTCGATCATTTTTATTTCTATGTGCTCTTTATCATAGATCATTTTATTCTTTCGCAGTCCGGCATCAGCTTCGAACGCTCAAGGAAACCGGGCGCCATCACGTTCACCGTAGTTGGACGCCGCATCGTACTGGGCTTCAAGAAGGGCATGCCGGGCGATGATCTCCCGGGCCAGGACATTGGCGCCGGTCTCCAACCGGTCACAGGAGGGTCGATCGCCCAATTGGGCAAGCTGCTGCTCTATTTCTCGGGCCGCCTCCAGCCCCACCGCCGCATGCCCCGCTTCATGCTCAACCAGGGCGCGCATGTACCGTTCCCATCGCTCTGCCAATTGCGGCGCCACATCACCTGCTGTTTCCAGGCGTGGAAAGGTCTGCCGGATACGGACCACGGTGGTAACCTCAGTAACCCGGCAGGTGCCCTTGCCATCATGGGCCCACTGCAACCGCCAGTCAACGTCCCATTTGGTGTAGGCATCAAAGGGTTTGCCATTCTGTCGCACGGGGGTGTTCCGATCCAGGCTCTGCCGGATCTGTGCGGTAGTCGTTCCGACCACCGGGTAGTGGGTTTGCTGAACGATTACTTCCGGCTCGGCAAAGGCCTGCGGCAAGCATATGAACGCAAGCACCAAGCTCGTGCTGGAAACACCAGCGGCCATGGATCGAAGCCTGGCTGCCAGGTTCATGACACCATCGCCACGGCGCGCACCGGCGAACCGTCGGCATCCCTGATTTTCAGCGGGAAGCAGGCAAACAGAAAGAACGGATGCGCCAAGGCCGCCAGGTTGGTGAGATTCTCCACGATGACCATCCCGGCGCCCAGCAGGATCGTGTGGATAGGCAGATCCGCAGCATCGGCCGCATCGGCGGAAATGGTATCCAGGCCCACACCCCTTAAGCCCGCACCCGCCAGCCAGCAGGCCGCGTCCGGGGTGAGCACCGGATAATCGGAAAAATAGCGTTCATCTCCCCAGTAACGGCTCCAGCCGGTGTGAAGAATGAGGAATCTGCATTTGTGAATGGCATCCGCATGGCGGACCAGGTCATGGAGATCGATGCTTGCCCTGCCGGCCGCGGTACAATTCAGCAGCATGGCCTCCCCGCAAAAAGTCTCCACCGGCAACTGGTCCAGGGTCTTCGTTCCGGCAAGGATGTGGGCCGGTGCGTCCATATGGGTGCCGGTGTGCGAATAGAGGCTGAGCTTCTTTTCCCGGAACCCGTCACCATCGATGGTGTTGGCCTCCGCCAATACGGGCGGCTCGGTGCCCGGGTACACGGGCATGCCGGCTTCTATAAAATGGCTCAGGTCAACGATGGTCATGCGGTTGTCACCTGCCCACGCCAGATTGCATGGACGGTAGTTGGGTTGCGGCGGAGGCGGTGTTCAGCCTTCAGCCGCACAGCCTGGGTTATTTCGAAAACTTAATGGTTGCCGCCGTCACGACGCCCCACACCCAGTTGTAAACCAGGACGAAGGCCGGGGCCCACATGCCCAGGCGCAATCCGGCCAGCCCGGTGTCTGTCTTGTAGGGGAAAATGAAAAACAGCTGCACCGCGGTCGGAAGCAGGCTCAATAATGAACCCTTGAGCAGGAACCGGGATTTTAAAAAGGGCAGCACGAACAGCAGCCCCCAGATACCGCCCCAAACGATCCTCGGGTAGAGCCACCCGGCGCTCAGGGTCGGAGTGATGGATACGCCGGCCCAGCGCGCGATGCCCAGCTCTCCGACCTGCCACACCACGAGACTGTTGGCCAGGGCCCCCAGGCAACCGGCCGCAAAGCAGATCAGCATTTTTTTCATGACCGACGGGTTCCTTTCTCTCGAAAAGGGGAAACACAAAACAGTCCGCTCGCCATCTCTTCGGATAACCTGATCGATTGTCAGGCCAAAGTCAATCGGCAATAGCCGCACCGATCCGCAGGCAGGCACCTCGCGGTGCAACCGGCAAGGGGTTGTCAGCTTATCTTCCAACCGGTAAAAGCCGGCAACCAATCCCTGGGGCCATGGGCTCGCTTGTCGGCTTGGCCGAAGGCGGCGATAAAAGCTCGCGCCTCAGGGGTTCAACCCATGGCAACAAGGGATGCGCCGATTGGCTGTTGCCAAGCAGGGTGCAAGCGGCTATGATGGTGATGAGCCGGTCAACCTGTTCCGGCGCGCGAACACCCCGGGAACCGGAGTCTGTGATCATGGCCCAATGGAACATGCCCGTCGAACCCGATGAACTGCTCTATGCCCTCAAAGTGGGCAATGCGGCGGCGCTGAATCAAATGCCGCTGAAGCATACACCGGGCCAGGGGCTGGAGATTGTGGACGAGGAGACCGGACAGGTTCAGACGGTCCATTTTGCCGACCACGCGGTGGACCGCTTCGGTGTGGCCATCGCCCGGGAGTTCGACAATATGGGCTCCAAGTTTTTCTCGCTGATGACCCGCATCGGCGCTCTGATGCGGCTGCTTGAAGATGATCGGGCAAAGCCCTACGTCCAACTGGAAGGCGATTTCACCAAAATCCGCAATGCCATGATCGAAACCATGGCGTCGTTTCCCATCTCACCGGAGGGGTTTCTGGATGCCGATCAGTTTTTCAACCATCTGGAAAAAACCGGCAAAAAGAAAAACCGGCAAAAAGACCGATAACCGCGGTTCTATTTTACACTCCCATCCGGCATCAGCTCCCGCGGAAGCATTGAGCAGACCCGGTGTGCTTCTTCTTTGGCCGGGCCGCGGCACTGCGTCAATGGCCCCATACAACTCGCATGACCCCATCGACGAGCCTTGCAGCCGAACCGAAATCCCAGGCCAGCGCAAGCCCATTCATTTTCTCCCCTGGCCTAGCAGGTCATCTACCGTGGCCACCAGCAGATGGATATCGAAAGGCTTGCAAAGGGAGCGATCCGCGCCCACCCGCCTGGCGATCTCCAGGTAATCCTCCGGATCCATGCGCCCGCCCCCGGAAATGGCAATAATTTTCGTTTGCGGAGCAGTCCGCTTGATTTCGTCAATGGTCTCCAGGCCCTCTTTCTCGGGCATAAAGATATCGGTGACCACCAGGTCGGCCGGATTCGCCCGGAACCGGGCCATGCCCTCCTGTCCGTTGGCGGCTTCCTCGACATCGTAATCGGCGTCTTCAAGTGCCAGTCTCACGGACAGGCGTACGGCATTATCATCATCGATCACGAGAATCCTGGCCATGGGTTATCCTTTTACAGCCGTCCGTTCCACCAGCGCCGCCGTGGGGCAGGCCTGGATGCATGCCCGGCAGGACACGCACGTCGCCGCAGCGTCCGGGTCCGCATCGAAATAGCCCACCACCGTATCGAAGCCCCGGCCGGCAAAACTCAACTGGGAGTTCCCGTTGCGCTGACCGCAGCCCCTTACGCAAATGCCGCAGAGCACACACCGGTTGGCATAGTAGTCGAAAACCGGATGGCGGGAGTCCACCTCCGGCAGTTTGAGTACCCGCTCGAAAGGTTTGCAGTTCAAACCGGCGCCCAGGAACGTGGCGATGTTCTGGAGCGCGCAGGTCTTGTTGGCCGGACAGCGCTTGCAGTCCACCCGGTGAACCGAAAGCAGCAATTTGAGGGCTGTCTTTTGGAGGCGGCGGACCGCATCGGTGCCGGTATGGACCGTCATGCCGTTTTCCACGGTCAGCGTGCAGGCGGCTACGGGATCGCGCAAGCCGCCGACCTCGATGAAGCAGAGGCGGCACGAGGCCGGGGCGCTGTCTGGGGTATCCGCCTCCAACCAGCACAGGTGGGGAATGTAGACACCGGCCGACAGGCAGGCCGACAGCACGCTGCTGCCCTCCGGCGCCTGGATCGCCCGCTCATCCACGGTCAGGGTAACCATCGGTACGTTCTTTCCTTTCCTTCCGGTCCGCCAGGAGAGGCCGCCGGTGGCAACGCCGGAAGCTGACGGGCGTTGGCTCGCTATTGCTTTTCTGGCGGCCGCTCGATAATGGGGACGAGGTGGGCCGGGGAAATTTTAACCACCGCATCGTAGTCCGGCGGACAGGCCACCATGCACTCGCCGCATTTGACGCACAACTGCTGGTCAATGCCTTTCTTGCGGTTGCTGGTCGTGAAGACCGCCTCCACCGGGCAGCACCCCACGCAGGCATCGCAGCCCCGGGCGCACTTGTCCAGGTCGATGTAAAAGGCGGTCAAGGTCCGGCAGGTACGACCCGGGCAGCGACCCTCCCTGATATGCGCCTCGTATTCATCCCTAAAATAGGCCAGGGAGGTGAGCACCGGGTTGGGGGCGGTTTTGCCCAGCCCGCACAGCGATCCCTGCTTGACGGCCCGGCTCAGGGTTTCCAACTGCTCCAAGTCTCCCTCGCGGCCCTCGCCCCGGGTCAGCCGGCGCAGGATGTCCAGCAGGTGGCGGGTGCCGATGCGGCAGAAGGTGCATTTGCCGCAGGACTCCTTCTGGGTGAAATCCAGAAAATAGCGCGAGACATCCACCATGCAGGCATCTTCGTCCATCACCACCATGCCGCCGGAGCCCATCATGGCGCCGGCCCGGGTCAGGGCGTCGAAATCCACCGGCGTGTCGAGAAAGTCGGCGGAGAGGCAGCCCCCCGACGGCCCGCCGATCTGTACCGCCTTGAATTTTTTTTTGTTGGGAATACCGCCGCAGACCTCGAAGATCAACTCGCGCAGGGTCACCCCCATGGGGATCTCCACCAGTCCAGGATGGGTCACATTGCCCACCACGGAAAAAACCGCCGTACCCGGGCTGTCGGCCGTGCCGATGCCCCGGAACCAGTCGGCGCCCTTTGCAACGATAGGCGGAACCGTGGCCAGGGTCTTGACATTGTTGATCACCGTGGGCCGGCCGTCCAACCCCCGCTCTACCGGATAGGGCGGGCGCTGCCGGGGCATGCCGCGGTAGCCTTCCACCGAGCGGATCAGGGCCGTCTCTTCACCGCAGACAAATGCGCCGGATCCCTGGAACAGGTCGATGTCGAAAGCCAGTCCGCTGCCCAGGATATCCGAACCCAGCAAGCCAAGATCGCGGGCCTGCTCCACGGCGGTGGTGAGGATCCGCACCGCCAGCGGGTATTCGGCCCTTACGTAAACCAGTCCGCTGGCAGCCCCCACGGCCAAGGCGGCGATGATCATGCCTTCGATCACCTGATGGGGGTTGCTCTCCAGCAGGGTGCGGTCCATATAGGCTCCCGGATCACCTTCGTCGGCGTTGCAAATGATCAATTTTTCCTTGCCCGGGGCCGCCCGGGCCGCCCGCCATTTCCTGGCGGTGGGAAATCCCGCCCCGCCGCGCCCGCGCAACCCGGCCGCCTCGATCTCATCGATCAGCATTGCCGGCTTCCGGCACAGGGCGGCAGCCAGGGCGCCGTAACCGCCGTCGGCGATATACTCATGGATCTGCTCAGGATCGATCCGTCCGCAGCGATCCATGATTACCCGCTTCTCACGGTTGAAGCGCGCGAACTCCATTACCGACGGGATCATCTCGTTTTCAACGGTGGCGCCCATGACGTGCTCGAAGCGGGGGTCACCCTCTTCCAGAAAAAGCTTGACCAGCATCCTGGCCTTGCCCGGGGTCACCCCAGGATATAGAATGGGCGGAAAACCCGAATCGGGATAGTCGATGATCACCACGGGTTCGGCGTAACAGTGGCCCACGCAGCCCACCGCATGCACATGGGCAGCGATGCCCCGCTCGGCCAAGGTCGCTTCGAAGGCCGCCTGGGTCTCCAGGGCGCCGGAAGCAATGCCGCAAGTGGCCATGCCGATATGAATCTTGGGCAGCGGACTCTGGTCGAACTGCTCCTGCCGAGCCCGGGCCTCGTCGGCAATGGCCTGGAAGGCCGCTAGGATCCGGTTTTCAGCATCTCCGCTCATGATTGGGCCGCCTCCCGTTGGGCTTTTTCCTTGTCCAGGCGCACCCGCAGGACCAACCCCTCCACCTTGCTAGGAGCCATGTGACCGTGAAGGGTCTCGCCCATCAGGGCCACCGGCGCCAGGGCGCAGCACCCCACACAGGCCACCCGCTCGATGCTGAACTCACGGTCTGCAGTGGTTTCACCTTCCCGGATCTCCAGTTTGCGCTCGAAATTCTCCAGGATGATCTCACCGCCCCGCACATGGCAGGCCGTTCCCATGCAGACCTTCACCGGGTTCCTTCCCGGCGGATTGAACCGGAACTGGTTATAGAAGGAGGCCACGCCGTAAGCTTCGGAACGGGTAATCGACAGATGGTCGGCCACTATGGCAAGGGCCTGGTCGGGCAGGTAGCCCAAGGCTTTCTGGGCCATCTGGAGCAGCGGAATCAGCTGGCCCCGGCCCTTGGGAGCGCCATTGATCTGCGTTTGGAGAACCTCCAGATGCGCACGGTCTTCAGCGGTGAGTAAATGCTCCATGGTCACGTTTCGGCGCTGGGGTTGATCGTTGGGTGTACACGTTAAAATCAGATTCGATGGCGTCGTAAAGCGTCGTGGGTTCCATTTTTCTGTCATTACCGCGCAGGCGCGGCACATCGTGAAGCATAACCGCTATCCAGCCGTTTCATATTGTGATGGACAGCCGCCACGGCGGCAGTGGCACAACCGGAGACGGGTTGCCAACCCGTCAAATTTTGTCCATGGCCCCATAGGCCGCCTGGATGCGTTCGCGCAGCAAAAAGCAGAGGCGTTCGAGCATGAAGAAGCCAAAGGGGGTGTCCTCTTCCATGCATTTTCTCAGCTGGCGCCCGTTGATCCGAATTACGGTGGAGTCCTTCTGGCAGCTGGCCGAAGACATGAGCACATGGGGCTCGCCCAGCAGGGCGGACCAGCACCCCAGGGTCCGTCCCTTGCCCAGGGCATCGATCACCACCGATCCCTTGTGGCTGCCGATATCCATGGCGCGCTCCAGGAAAATGTATCCGTCGATGATGATAAACAGATCCTCACCGAAGTCGCCCTGCCGGAAAACATAAGCCCCGGCATGGTAATGGTCGACGCTGCAAAAATCAGCGATGGTGGCAAGGTGCGCCGCGGAGATGTTCTTCAGGAACCCGCACGATTGCAAGGCGGACTGGATCTCAGGATCTGCCATGGTTTCCTCCCAAGTCGTTATCAGCCATCTGTTGGTATGCCTGGATCAACCGCCCCCAGAGCCCGGGACAGGTGTTTGAAACAGGGGCCATGCCCATGACCCGGTCAATGTATAGTATGCGCAAAAACAGGCTGTCAAATTAAAACCTGAATAGAAGCTTGCGGGATTGTGGCCCTGGGGAGCTGGCGGGAAGCTTACCCGTCGATATGCGCAACGGGTGTGACCTGAACCGTTTGGCCGTCTGAGCGTATGGAGACGGCACCGTGGCTGCCGGTGCAGAGGATGCGGCAGCCGGCGGTCCGGTAGCGCTCCGTCACCTCGGCATGGGGAAACCCGAAAGGGTTGCCGGCGCCGGCGCTGATCACCACCAGCGCCGGCCTCACCGCGGCGACCAGGTCCGCCGAACTGGATGTCCGCGAACCGTGATGGGGGGCGAACAGAACCGTGCTGGCCAGATCCCTGCCTGCCTGCTGCACCAATGCGCTTTCCGCCCGGGCGGTAATGTCTCCGGTGAGCAGGAAAGCGGTCCCCCCGAAGGTCGCCTTGAGCACCAGCGAGGCGTCATTCCGATAATCCTGATCAATTTTATCCAGGTGGCCGAGATAGCCTGCCGGCGGGCTGAGGATCGCCAGCCGCACCCCTCCGACAACGGTGGGTTCAGTGCCGGCATCCAGCCTGCGCACGATAATGTTCTGCGCCCGGCAGACCGCCATCAATTCCTTATATCCCATGGTGGTATTGACATCCCCGTTGGTCCACAGTTCCCGGACGTTGAAGTGTTTAGCGATGAAGATCAGGCCGTTGAGGTGATCGGCGTTGGGATGGGAAAGCACGAGGATGTCCACGGTGGCGATCTTCTTGCGCCACAACAGCGGTGCCACCACCCGCTGGCCCATATCGAACAGGCGGTTGTCGGCAAATCCGCCCCCGTCATAGAGCAGCACACCGCCCCCGGGCAGCTCCAGAAGTGTGCTGGCGCCCTGTCCCACATCGATGGCCGTGAGCCTGACATCCCGATGCCAGCAACGGTGATATGACCAGAAGAGTCCGTCGCCGGCGGCCACGACCAGCGCGGCCGACAGCACCCACGGGGCAACGGCCGTTTTGCGCAGGTTGAGCAATGCCCAGCCTGCCAGGTAGTAGAGAATGATCTCCAGCAGCGACGGGGTAACCGTTTTGACGGCTGCCAACGGGATCCCCGCAAAAAAGTCCACCCCCATCAAGGCCAGGTGGAGGATCTGGATGCTCAGCCGGAATCCCAGAACGGCCGCGGGTTCGCTGAAAATTAAACCCACCGCCGACACCAGGCCTAAGGGCACCGCCACAAAGCCCACCAGCGGCACGAGAAGGAGGTTGGCCGCGATCCCCACCAGGGAGGTCTGGTTGAAATGGAATAGAACCACGGGGGTGGTTCCGGCAATCGCCAGGGCGGAGACCAGGACAAAGCCCGTCAGGCGCCTGCCAACCCGCTTGACCGCCGAAAGGGCAGGCTCCTGGGCGGTGCCAATCTTTTCGAGGCCGTACAGGATGGCCAGCACCGCGGCAAAGGAGAGCTGGAAAGAGATGGTGAACAGGGCCGGCGGGCAAAGCACCAGGATCACCAGGGCGGCCACGGCAAGGGTGTTGAGCAGGTCGTGCGACCGTCCCACGATCAGGGCGGCCAGAAACACCGCCACCATGACCTCGGCCCGCTGGGTGGACGGGGACATGCCGGCCAGCACCCCGTAGGCCAGCACGGGCAGCAGGGTCACCGCAGCAGCCCATTGCCGGCTCCACCCCCGCCACAGCAGGGCCGGAAAAAAAGAGAACACCCAGCCAAAAAACCCGAAGGCCACCGAGGCCACGATGCCCACATGCAGCCCGGAGATGGCCAGCAGATGACCCACACCGCTTCGGTTGAAGCGTTCGCGCAGCCCATCGTCGATGCCCGACCGCTCCCCGAAAACCAGAGCCTTGAGCACCGCCTTTTCGTCCGCCTCGGCTTGACTGCCGGCCGCATCGATCCAATCCGCCAGCCGCTGGCGGGCGCCATGGATCAGCCGGATTGCCGGAGACGGGCTGGGGCTGCCGCTGTGCTGGAGTTTCTCGGCCTGCGTCCATGAACTCCCATGCACGCTGTCAAAGGCCATGTGCCGGCGGTAGTCAAATCCTCCCGGGTTCTTGAAATTGGTAAACGGTCGGATCTTGGCCGGGAAAAGCAATTGATCGCCCACACCCAGCTTGGGTTCTCCCAAGACGGTTACCCGAAGGCGACCTCGGACCGAATGGTCGGCATCCTCGCGGGAAAGGGTGTCGACATCCAGGAGGAAATGGGTCCGGCCGTAGCGAACCATGGGTGAATCCGCCACGGTGCCGTGGATTCGCCAATACCCGGTGTCCAGATAATGAACGACGTGGTCGGGCCCATGCGCGGGAGAGACCCACGGCACCATGGCCAGGTAGCCTGCGGCCATCATTGCCAGCAGCGGAGACCATCGCGCCGGGTGGTCCCGCCGCAGGCGGAGGACCATATGAACGGCAGCCGCAAGCACGATAAGAAGCGCCGGAACAACCCAACCGGGCAGCCCTTCACCGATGATGATTCCGGCCATCAGCGACAGGGTGGCGGGGATGACCGGACGATAGTATGCAGCCTCAAAACGGTTATTGGTTGGGGACACGGTTTGGCTACACCCCGGACAGGGTCACTTCGATGGTTCGGCGACGGGAGCGGTTGTCGTGGTTGACGGCCACCACCTGCTGCCAGCTGCCCAGCCGCAATTCACCACGGCGGATGGGCAGGGCGATGGAGGGACCCACAAGCGCCGCCTGGACATGGCTGTGACCGTTGCCGTCGTGCCAAGCCAGTTCGTGGGCGTAGGTCAGGTCTTGAGGTGCCAGCCGGCTGATGGCGTCTTTGAGGTCCTGGACCACACCGGGCTCATACTCTATGGTGGTCAGCGACCCGGTAGAGCCAACCATGCAGGCCGTGGCTTGGCCATTGTGGATGCCTGACCGGCCAATGATGCGGTTCAGATGGTCGGTGATGTCATGAATATCCGGACCGGTATTAAGATCCACCTCGATGGTCGCAAAATGAAATATCACGGATGGCATGGTTTCTCCTGCTGTCTGCGGCCATACGACGGAATGGCGCCTCAGACTTCGACGGTATAACGAGTATAGGCCAACGCATGCTTCGATTCAAGGGAAGATCGAAAGGTCCACACCGGAAAAGCGGAAAGCATGCCTTGACCCAACATCCGAGAAATGGTATATATTAGCGTACAAGACGGCACCACCCCTTTCCCGTTGGTTAGACCCTCCTATCTGGTATTCAGCGGCAGGAAATACGTAAACTGCAAGCGGGCATGCGTTCATAAAGTCATCATCAGATCCATCGTTTGACATGCTTTCACCCAATCCCTGGTAAAGGCCACGACCATGCCGACCCGCAGGAAAAAAGAGCCACCCGTCAAAGCGACTGCTTTGCAACCGCTCAAACCAGAAAATAATCCGCCCAATCGATTCAGCTTTCCCATCGTCGGTATCGGCGCCTCCGCCGGCGGGTTGGAAACCCTCAACGCTTTTTTTTCCATCATGCCGCCCGACAGCAACATGGCGTTTGTGGTCATCCAGCACCTGAGTCCGAAACACAAAAGCATCATGGCATCCCTGGTGGAAAAACACACCCGGATGGCCGTCGCGCAGATAGAAGACGGCACCACCCTTGAGCCCAACCAGGTCTATCTGAATCCGCCGGGCAAGAATGTGGCCGTTTTCAACGGCCGCCTTCATCTGATGGAACCGATCAACAGCAGCGCCATCAACATGCCGATTGATTTTTTTTTCAGATCCCTTTCCGAGGACCAGGGAGAAAACGCCATCGGCATCATTTTTTCGGGAACGGCATCGGACGGGACCCTGGGGATTCGGGCGATCAAGGGCGAAGGCGGCATGGTCATGGTCCAGGAGCCGGATACCGCCAAATACGACGGCATGCCCAAAAGCGCCATCCAGACCGGACTGGTCGATTTCATTCTTCCGGTGGAAAAGATGCCGGACAACCCTGATCCATTATGCCAAGCACCCCTTTCTTGAGTCTCTGGACACGATCAAACTCAAAGAACCCCCGATTAGAAACCAGATCCAGAAAATATTCGCGCTGATTCGCAGCGAAACCGGCCACGATTTTTCCCATTACAAGCAGAGCACCATTGCCCGCCGGATCGAACGCCGCCTGGCGGTTCACCAGATCAAGGCGCTGTCGGATTACATTCTTTTTCTTCAGAAAAACCCTGCTGAAATTGAAATGCTTTTCAAGAACCTGGTCATCGGGGTAACCAGCTTTTTCAGGGATCCGGAAGCCTATGACGTGCTTGCGGAACAAGTGCTGCCAGCGTGTTGCGTCAAAAAGAGCCCGGGGATGATCCGCTTCTGGGTTGCCGGTTGTTCCACCGGAGAAGAAGCCTACTCCCTGGCCATCCTCCTTTGCGAGGCGATGGATAGGCTCAAAAAACACGTCAATGTTCAGATTTTTGCCACGGATATCGATGCAACGGCCCTTGAGGTTGCCCGCAAGGGAGTCTATCCGGACAGTATCGCCGCGGATGTTTCCCAGGAACGATTGAGCCGGTTTTTCACCAAAGAAACGGGTTTTTTTAAGATCAAAAAACAGCTCCGGGACATGGTCGTTTTTTCCCTGCAAAATATCATCAAGGATCCGCCCTTTTCCCGCCTGGACCTGGTCAGCTGCAGAAACCTGATGATCTACATGGACACTGTCCTGCAGAAAAAGATCATCCCGTTGTTTCACTATACCTTAAACCCCGGCGGGATCTTGTTTCTGGGCACATCCGAGACTATCGGCGAGCACACGGATTTTTTCAAGCCCATCAATTCCAAATGGAAAATCTTTGAACGCATAAAAGGGCCTGCGGACAGGCTCTGCGTATTCCACCGGAATCGATACGGCCCCGGCAGGGAACCGAACCCGATGCGAAAGACAACGCTGCCGGAAGCCGGTGCGATCCAGGCCATGGCTGAAAAGGCGATTCTCGAGGAATATGCACCGGCCGGTGTCCTGATCAATGACAACTATGAAATTCTTCATTTTGTGGGTAAAACGGAAAGATATCTGGTGCCGCCCACGGGCAAACCCAGTTTTAATATCTTGAACATGGCCCGCAAGGATCTCAAACATCAATTGACCACAGCGCTTCACAAAGCGGTCCGGGAAAAAAGAACGCTTCCTGCAAGACGTGTCGCGTCGAATCATAACGGGTCGTTTTACCTGGTCGACATGATCCGTTAAGCAGATCGCCCCGGGTTCATGCTGGTCATATTTGAGGATAAAACACCGGAACCGGCGGCGGACGAAAAAGGGTCCGGCACCTGAAAACAACCGAACAGGCTACGGATTTGCAACAGCCTTGAACAGGAACTGCAATCGACCCGGGAATATCTTCAGGCCACCATCGAGGAGTTGGAAACCTCCAATGAGGAGCTCAAATCCACCAATGAAGAGCTGCAGTCGGTCAACGAAGAACTGCAAAGCACCAACGAAGAGCTGGAGACGTCCAAGGAAGAGCTTCAATCCACCAATGAGGAACTGGCCACGGTGAATGCGGAGCTTCAAAACAAGGTGGATGAATTTTCCAAGGCCAATGACGACATGAACAACCTGCTGGCCGCAACTGAAATCGCCTCCATATTTCTGGATACCGACCTTTGCATCAAACGGTACACCCCGGCGGCAGCCAGGATCATCAGTTTGATTCAGACCGATATCGGCAGGCCGCTCAATGACCTTAAAACCCGTTTTCCGGATGTCGATCTGGTCGGCCTGGGCGAAAAGGTCCTCAAAGACCTCAATACCGTGGAGATGGAGATCCTGTCAAAGGATCAGACCTGGTATGCCCTGAAGATCATGCCGTACCGGACCACCGAAAATGTCATTGACGGGGTGGTGATGACCTTTGTCGATGTGCACAAGGTCAAGCAGGCGGATAAAGTCAGGCGATTGGCCACTGTTTTGGAAGATGCCAATGATGCCATAATGGTGCTGGATTTGAAGGGGCGGATTCTGGCCTGGAACAAAGGGGCGAAGCAGATGTACGGCTATACCGAATCCGAGGCGCTGCAAATGAATTTTGCGGACCTTGTTCCGGAGGATCGCCCGATGAGTTCAGAGAACTCATCGATAAACTGATAACAGCGAAGGCAATCAAATCATTTAAGACCCAACGAATGACAAAAGACGGTAAAATTCTGGATGTCTGGCTGACCGCCACCGCATTGACCGATGAAAGCGGTCAGCCTGATTGAGATGGCGATCACGGAGCGGGATCTGGCCTGGTTGCCCGAAACATAGCGGAGCCGAAAATGGAGAAAGAGGAAAATACTAACGGACGGCGCGAAACTCAGGCAGCTTGCCGAAAAGGCACTGGAAGCAGCACCCGCATGGACATGACGATCTTTCAGGGATGTCTCCTGAAGACATGACGACCCTGATCCATGAGCTTCGCGTACACCAGATCGAGCTGAAGATGCAAAACGAAGAGCTCCGACGCATTCAAGGGGAGCTTGAAAAGACACGGGATCGCTATTCGCATCTGTATGACTTTGCACCGGTGGGCTATTTTACAGGGATCAGTGAAAAGGGGATCATCACGGAGGCCAATCTCACGGCCTGCCACAATGTTGGGAATAGAGCGGAGCTGCCCTGATCGGAAAGCCTTTCAGCTCACTTTATCCTGAAAGAGGACCAGGATATTTTCTATAAACATCGACAGCGGCTTATGGAAACGGAAGCAGCCCCAGATCCTGCGAACTGCGACTTGGTGAAAAAGGACGGCCATGAGTTTTATGCCCGTTTGGAATGTATGTTCATTGAACAACAAAGATGACGAATCTAAAGCAGATCAGAACGGTGGTCAGCGATATCACCGAACAGAAGGATCTCGAAAACCAGCTTCGGCAGGCACAGAAACTGGAGGCCATCGGCACACTTGCCGGCGGAATTGCGCACGATTTTAATAATATTCTTGCGGCGGTTATCGGTTTTACCGAGCTTGCACTCGATGACGCGGAAAAAGGAAGCCAATTTAGCAGATAATTTGGAAGAAGTTCTGATCGGGGGCAAAAGAGCAAAGCTTCTGGTCCAACAGATTTTGACTTTCAGCCGTAAGGCTCCCCAAAAATTAGTGCCATTGACGGCTGGATGCATTGGTCAAGGAAACCGAGCAGGCTGTTAAGGTCAACGATACCCGCCAATATTGAGATAGATGTAGATACAAGCTCGACGGCGGACCCATGCGTGATGGGAGATGAAACGCAAATTCACCAGATCATCCTGAATTTGTGCACCAACGCCGCCCATGCCATGGAAGCCGAAGGCGGAAAGATGACCATCGCATAGACGCCGTTACCCTTGGCGATGGAAAAGCAGGGAACGTCTCAAACCTTCCGCCTGGGAAATACGTCAAACTCAGTGTCAGTGATACGGGTCCTGGCATTGCCCCTGAAAATATCGAACGCATCTTTGAGCCCTATTTTTCGACCAAAGAACGGACCGGGGAACCGGAATGGGGCTTGTCAGTGGTTGAAGGGATCGTAAAGGCACACAAAGGACACATCGTGGTGATGTCTCAACCGCAAAAGGGAGCGACCTTTACCGTATTTTTACCGATGCTTGAGAAGTGTGAACTTACGCCCGGCAGCATGTCGCAGGAGGCGTTGCCGGGGGGCAAAGAGCATATTTTTTTCATTGACGACGAAATGCCCATTGTAAAACTGAACAAAATGACACTCGAGAGACTTGGCTATAAGGTTACCACGAGCACCAGCAGCCTTGAGGCGCTGGAAGCTTTTCGTGTTGCGCCTGGTTCGTTTGACCTGGTCATTACCGACATGACCATGCCGAACATGACCGGCGACAAGCTGGCTGCTGAGCTGATAAAAATCAGGCCCGACATTCCGGTCATTATTTGTACGGGTTACAGCAAAAACTATCAGAAGAATTGGCTGCGAGAATCGGGATCAAGGCGTTTGCGTACAAACCTGTTGATAAGGCGGAACTGGCCAAAACGGTCCGAAAGGTACTGGATGAGGCCAACGGTTCCTATTAATCCAACGCCCAACAATTGAAGTTCCTGAACCAGTCAACCATCCCGAGTGGCGAGGCCCTGGATGTCTGGACCGACGTCAAGCGCTGCGCCGCTGGCCGCAAAATGAAATCTGACCGGCGGCAGGGAGCCTCCTGAAGTCAGAAGTCGGAGCGGGGGAGAAGACCGATCGCGGCTGGAAGCCGCTCCTGCATGTTCCCAATTCCCCAATCCCTGATTTCGGAATGTTGTCCTCAATAGTCCGTCATCTGCCCTCTGTTCATTGCAGCCCGATCTTCCAGTTCCAGAGTCCGGGACGGTTTTTGAGGGTCACCGCCGGCGGCACCGGCTCGTCCAGGTGGGCGAACATGCGGATGCCGGCCTGCTGGAGGATGGCTTGCTTTTCGGTGATGTCCAGCCGCCAGTTGGGGAAGATCCAGTAGTCCGGACCGTGCTGGTCGGCCCAGGCCTGCTCGCCCCGGGGGCTGTCGAAGGGCACGCGCAGCCGCAGGTCGTCGGCCAGGGTTCGGGAGATGCACAGGGGCCAGTGGCCGGAAAGCACGATCCCCAGCGGCAGCGGGCTCTGGCGGCACAGGGTCAGGATGTCCGCCTCGCCCAGTTCCGGGCTGACGAAGGCCCCGCCAAACCCCAGGGTCTTGAGCGTCTCCAGGCAGAGGGCATTGGCCGCGTTGCAAAAAGGTCCGGCCCAGAGACTCAGCCCCTCGGGGCGGTTGAACAGGGCCATCTGCCAGGGGGCGTTGAGCACGAACTGGCGTGCCCCGTTTTCAAGGCACTGCCTCAGCAGGCCGGCCACCCGTGCTTCATCATCCGGCCAGACGACCGGCGGCAGCCAGACCCACAGGTTGCCGCCGGCCGACCGGCCGATGTTGGCCGCTGCCGTTTCCGACATCCAGATGCCCACGGCGTTGCGGCCCGAGGCTTTCGACGGGGTCCGGCTTACCCGCACCTCCACGGGTCGATGGGTTGTATCCAGGGGCCGGGGCAGCAGCGCCTTAAAGCGCGAGGATGCCATGGGTTCCAACGGTCCGGCTGCCGCCTCCACGTCGGCCATCATCTCTTCCAGGGCCTTTTCGCGGCGGTCGGTGAGAAATACCGGTGCGCCGGGTGTGGGTGCTTTTTTCCCTCCCAGGTTCAGCGGGTAGCGCCCCTTTTTGGGAACCACGCGGGTCACCCGGCAGATGGTGTGGCCGGCCTCGTCCTCGTAGCCCACCCGCAACACGTCCCCGGGCAGCAGCGCCTGGCGGACCACTACCCAGGGGTTTTTGGGCGGCCCCTGCACCTTGCCCATGAACAGTCCCGAAGCGGTCTGCCGCCTGGTATCGATCGGTTTTTGCGGCCGCTGGGGCAAGAACCGGTAGTGGCTGCCCTCCCGTCCCAGGCTCTGGGCCAGCAGGTCCAGTGCATCGCGCTTGATCCGGGCGTCATGGCCCTGGTCCCGCAGCATCCGGTAGGCGGTCACGGTGTAATAGACATAGTGCGGCCCTTTTTTGCGGCCCTCGATCTTCCAGGCCAGCACTTTTTTCACCTGGCTCAGGATCTTGACCAGCACGTCCACGGAGAAATCCTGGCAGGAGAAGGTCCTCGCACGCTGCCCCTCCTGGCGGTAGTGACGGCGGCAGGGTTGCACGCAGCGCCCCCTCAGTCCGCTCTTGCCCCCCATATAGCTGCTCCAGTAACAGCGGCCGGACACCCCGTAGCAAAGTGCCCCGTGGATGAAAGCCTCCAGTCCCATGGCGTTGGGGCTGGCATCGGCCATGGCCTTGATCTCATCGATGGAGAGCTCCCTGGGAACCACCACACGATCGACCGCCAGGGTTCGGTCGATAAACCCCAGGGCCTTGGGAAAGCTGACATTGGCCAGGGTGGAAAGATGGATTTCGCCGTCAAACCCCGCCTGGCGGGCCAGCGCGACCACACCCAGGTCCTGGACGATCAGGGCATCCGGGTGAACATGACGGCCAAGGCTGTCGATCAGCTGGCCGGCCTGCTCCAGTTCGTCAGGCTTGAGCAGGGCGTTGACGGTGACGTAAACCTTGGCGCCCCGGTCGTGGGCCAGCCGGACCAGTTGGGCCAGCTCCTCGAGGGAAAAATTCTTGGCCTCCATGCGCGCCGACAGGCTTTTGAGGCCGCAGTAAATGGCATCGGCACCGGCAGCCAGGGCCGCCAGGAAAGCGGCCCGGTTTCCCGCCGGGGCGAGAATGTCCGGTGGATGCGAAGCGGGGGCATTCATTTACCGGGTTTCCGTCTGTTTGAACCATCGCTTCATCGCCGCCGCGGCGTCCATGGTCAGGCTGAGAATGGCGGGAATGAGAAAAATGGTGAATATGGTGGAGATCAGCAGGCCGCCGACAACCACGCCGCCCAGGCCCCGGTAGAACTCGGAGCCGGCACCGGGAAAGAGCACCAGGGGCAGCATGCCGAAAACCGTGGTGATGCTGCTCATGTAGATCGGCCGGATGCGCGATCGCACCGATTCGGTGATGGCCTGGCGCGGTGCCATGGCCTGCTCCCGGATGTTGTTGAGACTCTGGTGAACGATCAGGATGGCGTTGTTGACCACGATGCCCACCAGGATGACAAAACCCAGCATGGTGAGGATATCCAGCGGCTGGGGGGCCACGAAGCGGTTGACCAGGAATATGCCCAGGAACCCGCCGGCAGCGGCCAGGGGCACGCTGAACAGGATGATCACGGGATAAAGAAAGTTCTCGAACAGGGCGCTCATGAGCAGGTAGCAGATGGCCACGGCCAGGACCAGGTTCCAGACGAGGGCCTCGCGCGTGCGTGTGAGCTGGTCCGCCGTACCGCCCAGATCGATGCGGTAGAGGCTGCCCAGCTGCGCCTGCTCCTTGACCGGGGCGATGACCTGTTGGGCCATGATGTCCATGGCCGCCTCCAGGGAGATGTCGGCCGGCGGGTTCACCTGGATGGTGATGGCCCGCTGGGTGTCGATGTGGTTGATCTGGGTGGGGCCCTCGGTCAGCTGGATGTCGGCCACCGAGCCCAGCAGCACCTTGCCGCCCAGCGGCGAAACCACGGGAAAGGCTTCCACATCCTGGATGCGCTTCAGGCGGTCTTCGCGGCTTTTGACCACCAGGTCGATCTCGTCGCCATGCAGGCGATAGGTGCCGGCCTTGGCCCCGCCGACCAGCGCATCCACCGTCGTTCCCAGGTCGGTCGTGCTGATGCCCAGCCGGGTGAGCCGGTCCCGGTTGGGCGTGATGCGCAGTTCCGGGTTGCCCAGGTCCAATCCCGGAATGGGCCGGATCTGCGCCCCGGGTATGGCGGCCGCCGTCATGCCGTAGACCTGCCGACCCAGAGCGATCAGGCGCGGCAGGTCCGGCCCTTTGATGTCCACATCGATGGAACGGCCGCTGCCCAGTCCCCGGGTGAACAGCCCGGCCTGGTAGACGATGGGTATCATGCCGGGAACTTTGCCCAGCGACCGGTAGACGTAGGGGATCAGTTCGGCCGTGCGGGCGGCTTCCCGGGAGACCACGCCCATGAAGATCTGCTGGCGAAAGGCCACGTAGAAGAAATTCTTCACCGTGGGCAGATTTAATTTCTCGGCTGCCTCGCTGGTACCGTCCCGGCTTACCAGAGGCAGGATGTCCGCCTCCACGGCCCGGGCAATGGCGGCGAATTCATCGGTATTGTACCCCGGCGGGGGGATCAGAATGCCGAAGAGCAACTCCCGGTTGCCCGTGGGCAGGTATTCGGTTTTGGGGATCAGGGTGACGATCAGCACCACGGCAAGGGCCACCAGCGCGACGGCGACGCCGACGCGCGCCCACACCCGGCCGCACATCCAGTCCACAAAACCGGCCAGGGCGGAGATAAACCCGCCGGCCACCCGGGTGGCCGAGAACATCTGTTTGCGTTTTTGCAGGGATTTTTTCTCCACCCGGCCCAGGATGAGGGCGCACAGGGTGGGAATGCCGGTAATGGAAATCAGCAGACTCAGAGCCACGGCGCTGGAGATGGCAATGGCGATGTCGCGGAACAGCTGGCCGGCCTCTTCTTCCACGAAGACGATGGGCAGAAACACCGCGACGGTGGTCAGGGTGCTGGCCAGCACGGCCCCCCACACCTCGGTGGTTCCTTCGTAGGCGGCCTGGACGCGGCCCTTGCCCATCTCCCGGTGGCGGAATATATTCTCGAACACCACGATGGAGTTGTCCACCACCATGCCCACGGCAAAACTCAGGCCCGCCAGGCTGACCACATTGATGTTGCGACCGGCCAGGGTCATGAAGAGAAAGGTGCCCACCACGCTGACGGGAATGGCGGCGGAGACCACCACCGTGCCGGCGATGTTGCGCAAAAACAGCAGCAGCACGATTACCGCCAGGATCGATCCCACCATCAGGTTTTTCTTGACCAGGTTGATGGCGTCGTAAATGTAGGAGGTTTCGTCGTAGACCTGTTCGATGGACAGGTGCCGGTCTTTGAGGATGCCGGCGTTAAGCTCGGCCAGGGCGGTTTTCAGGCGGTCCATGACCAGCAGCACGTTGGTGCCCGGCTCCCGGACGGCGCTCATGACGATGGTGGTCACGCCGTCATGACGCACCACCACGGCGGGTGTTTCATGGTCCAGCCGGACCGACGCCACATCCTTGACCGCCACGGGGATGCCATCCACCCGCCGGATGATCACATCGGCCACGGCTTCGGGATGCTGAAACTCCCCCACGGTACGGGCGATATAGCGGCGTTTGCCCTCGTCAAAATCGCCGGCGCTGATGGTCTTGTTCTCCACCCCCAGGGCGCGGATCAGGTCCGGCACCGTGATCCCCCGGGCAGCCATGGCCTCCGCATCCACCACCACCTGCAGTTCGCGCTTTTTGCCGCCGTGGATGTTGACCGAAGAGATGCCCGAAAGCCGCTCCAGCCAGGGTTGGACCTCTTCGTCGAGAAAATCGTATTCCTCTTCCAGGTTGCCCTGATAGCCATCTTCGGCCATGAGCACCATCCAGGCGATGGCCTTTTCGAAACGGCCGCCGGACTTGATGATGGGACGGTCGACGTTGTCCGGATAGCTTTTGACCTGCTCCATCTTGTTGGAGACCCGCAGCAGGGCTTGGTCGATATCGGTGCCGATCTCGAACTCAAGGCTGATATAGCTGAGCCCGTCCTGGCTTTCGCTCTTGATCTCGGTGAGCCCGTTTAAGCTTTTCAGCTCCTTTTCCTGGACGTCGGTGACCTCGCGCTCAATCTCCTCCGGGCTGGCGCCGGTCCAGGTGGTCTGGATGGAGACTTCCGGCAGGTCCACGTTGGGCGTCAGCTGGATGGGAATCCGCAGCAAGGCCAGGAAACCGAAGAGCAGCAGCAGGATTGCGCCTACCGAGACCGTAACCGGCTTTTTAATCGATATGTCGACAAGCTTCATTTTCGGATGTCCGATGTCGGATGACAGAGGTCAGAGGGTGGAAGCCAGAAAACCGATCACGGCTGGAAGCCGCCCCCACGCTTCCATAATTCTTCGATCCCTTAATTCCAAATTCAGTTCTCGGCCTTCTGCCCCTTGTCTTCGGCAGTGGCCACGTCCTGACCCGGCATCAGCCGCTCGTTGCCCCGGATCACCACCATCTCCCCGGCCTTGAGCGCTCCGCCTACGGCAGCCAAACCGTCATGGTATCCTTCGACCGTCACGGATACGGGAAACGCTTTGCCCTCGTTGACCCGGTAGACCAGGGATCGGTCGCCGGCCGTCACCACCGCATCCTTGGGAACCATCAGGGCGTTGAAACGCTCGGCCAGGTCGAAGGTGGCCACCGCCTCCATGCCGGCCCTGATGGCAATGCCGGGGTTGTCCAGCAGCACCCGCACCGGGATGGTCCGGGTCATGGCGTCTCCCTGGGGCAGAATGGTCTCTATTTTTCCTTCGCGTACGGCGTCGGACAGACTGGTGACCGTAACCTGCACCCGTGAATCGGGAACCAGCTGAACCGCAACCCGTTCGGGAACATCCACGGTTATCCGGACCCGGGAGATATCCACCAGGGTGACTACCGGACCACCCGGCTGGATCCACTGGCCGACCTGGGTGTGCTCGGCGGCCACGAAACCGTCAAACGGTGCGCTCACCCGTTTCTGCTCGATGCGATAGCTTAACGTCTCGATCTGGGATTCGGCAACCAGCAGCGCCTGGGACATGGCGCGGTGGGCATAAAGGGCATCGTCGTAGGTGCGTTGGGGAAGACTGTTGTTCTCCCGCAGTCGCCCCACCCGATCCAGCTCCTTCTGCGCATTTTCCAGGTTGGCCTTGATCCGTTCCCGTTCGGCAACCCGCCCCTTGAGTTCCAGTTCCTGCTCCCGCGTTTTCAGGCGCACCAGCAGCTCGCCCTTTTTGACCCGCCGGCCTTCCATAGCCGGGAAGGCCTCGACCACACCGCCCACTTCGGCCGCCACCACGCTGGTCGCCACGGCGTGGACGCTGCCCACCAAGGTCACCTGCCGGGATACGGTCTTTTCCACCACCGGCTGCACGGTCACCGGCGAGGGAGGCCTTTTTTTTGCCGCCCCGGAACTATCCTGGGCACGCACCGCCAGCGGCAGGGCAATGGCCGCGGCCAGCAGAAGGATCAACAGTCGCTGGGTTTTCGTTGGGATCATATCCATCCTCTCCGTGAAATGGAGAACCTGCATTGGGTCCAAGGCATCGGCTAAACAAAAAGTGGCCTCGAAAAAATATCCATCATGATATATCCTCAATACTTAAGCCGGTCAAGGCGCTAGAACGGGAATCCGCCTGGAAAAGGGCCAAGGCCCAGGCCAGATCGATGCATCCGGGATCGAAGAATGGTGACAATCAACCGGCGAACACCAGCCGTCGGTATTGGCCACAACCAAATTTTGGTCTGACACGGCCGCCCCTTGATGATCCGCGAACCTGTCTTATATTAACCGCCATGTTCGACAATCGAGAAAGCGCCTGCGGGTGCGGGAAAGGATAGGCACATGAAACTGGCAGTCAGCGGCAAAGGCGGCGTGGGCAAAACGACATTTTCTGCCCTTTTGGCGCGGACATTGAGCGATCGGGGCATCAAGGTCCTGGCCATCGATGCAGACCCGGACGCCAACCTGGCGGCGGCCCTGGGCATCACCGACGCCGACAAGGTCACCCCCATCGCTGAGATGAAAGCGCTGATCTTCGAACGCACCGGCGCCCAACCCGGCACCATCGGCGGGTTTTTCAAGCTCAACCCCAAGGTGGACGACATCCCCGACACCCTTTCCGTCCGGCTGGACAACATCAAGCTCATGCGCCTGGGCAGCGTCAAAAAGGGCGGCGCCGGCTGCCTGTGCCCGGAATCAACCCTGCTCAAGGCCCTGGTGACCCATGTGGTCCTGGGACGCGACGAAGTGGTGGTCATGGACATGGAAGCGGGCATCGAACACCTGGGACGCGCCACCGCCCAGGCCGTGGACAAGCTGATCGTGGTGGTGGAGCCGGGCCGTCGCAGCATCGACACGGCCGAGCATATCCGACGTCTGGCCGCCGAGATCCGGCTGGACCACATCGCCGTGGTGGGAAACAAGATTCGCAGCCCCAAGGATGAAGCGTTTCTACGCAAGCATATGCCCGACTTCGATTTTCTGGGGTTTCTGCCCTACGACGAAACACTCATCGAGGCCGATCTTTCGGGTGCCTCGCCCTATGACACAGCCACCACGGCCAAGCAGGTCGTGGCCGGCATCATCGACAAGCTGTAGCGCAGACCGATGAGTATACCTGCCAAAGGCGCTCCCCAGGGGCGCCGCCGATATCCGTCGCGACGAAAACCCCAGGGCAAACGACCGGACCGCCACATGCGGATCTCCCCCGGCGCCGACCCCCAGCTCAAGGCCGTCTTTTCCGGCATCGGCGTTCCAAGGGACAAACCGTTCATCCCGGACCGGTTTCAGACTGAGGCCGTGGCGGTCATGGCCGCCTCCGACTGCCTGGTGACCGCCCCCACCGGCGCCGGCAAGACCTGGATCGCGGTCCAGACCATCCGGCGCACTTTTGAACGGGGCGGCCGGGCGTGGTACGCCTCGCCGCTCAAAGCCCTGACCAACTCAAAACTGATCGAATTTTCCGAAATCTTCGGCCCCGAAAATGTGGGTATCCTCACCGGCGACCGCAAGGAGAGTCCCGATGCGCCCATCATCGTCGGCACCACGGAGATCCTGAGAAATCAGCTCTACGATGCCATGCATCAGGGCATCTCGCTGAACACCGATCTGGTGGTGCTGGACGAGGCCCACTTTCTGGGAGACGAGGAGCGCGGCGTAGTATGGGAAGAGACCATGATCTACCTGCCGCCGCGCATCCCGCTGCTGATGCTGTCTGCAACGGTGGGCAATGCGAGCGCCATCGCCGACTGGCTGACGACCATTCGTGGCCGCGTCTGCCGGGTGGTTGCCGAAACCCAGCGGCCCGTGCCGCTCTATCCCATGGTGTTGCACCCAGCGGGAACCCTGCTGCCCCTGACCGTCAAGGGCGCACGGGGGGCCAACGCGCTTCACAAAAAGGTTGAAGGTCTCGTCGGAGGAAAAAAGCAGCAGGAACTGCCCCGACGCCGCGGCCTTCCCCCCTTTGGCGACATTCTCAGGGTGCTCAAGGCCTATGACCTGCTGCCGGCCATCTTCTTTTTAAAATCCCGCAGCGACTGCGACGCCGCCCTGAGCCTGTGCCACGGGGCCGTACCCCTGACCGACGAAAAAAAAGCCCACATTGTCGAACGGGTTCGAACGCTTACCGAGAGTTCACCGCACCTGGCCCAGCACCGCCAGCGCCTGCATCTGGAACAGGCCGGCGTAGGGGCCCACCACAGCGGTCATCTTCCCGGGTGGAAGCTGGTGGTCGAGAACCTGATGAGCGAAGGCCTGCTGACCGCGGTCTTCGCCACCTCCACCGTGGCCGCCGGCGTCAATTTTCCGGCTCGAACCATGGTGTTTTTCAACTCCGACCGCTTCAACGGCACCGAATTCATCCCTCTGGACGCCACTCAGCTCCACCAGATGACCGGCCGCGCCGGTCGCCGGGGCATGGACAAGATCGGCTTTGCCCTGGCCGTACCCGGCCGCTACATGGACCTGCGATTGGTCGCCCGGCTGCTCGCGTCCCGGCCGGGCAAGGTGGTCAGCCGTATCCGCATCAACTTCTCCATGGTCCTCAATCTGCTGCTCTCCCATACCCCGGCCCAGGTGGAGGAACTGCTCAAGCGATCCTTTGCCACCTGGCTTCTGATCGCCAAGGCCGAGGACAGCCGCCAGAAAAGCCGCATGGCCAATATTCACGAGGTCCTGTGGGAAGATTTCGTGCGGCACCTGGATTTTCTCAAGGAGACGGGTTTTGTGGGCAGTGACAACCGGCTCACCGGGGACGGCATCTGGGCATCACAATTGCGCGTGGACCAACCCCTGATCGTGGCCGAATGCCTGCGCCAGGGTCTGCTGCCCGACGGGGACGCGGCCCAGATGGCCGGAGTGTTCGCCTGCATGGTCAATGAAAGGGAAACCGATGACCGCATGGAGGGACGCCTGGTGCCCAACCGGCTCAAGAAAACAGTCACCCGTATCCAGAAAAAATTGAGCGGGTTCGCCCGCCATATGCAGTCCCGGGGATTCCTGGTGCGCCAGTTCTTCCTAAGGCCCGCCGCCATGACCCATGCCTGGGCATCGGGGTATCCGTGGGAAAATATCATCAAAGAATACGGCATGGCCGAAGGCAACCTGGCCATGTTGATGATGCGCACCGCCGACAACCTGCGCCACGCCGCCCACTTGGTGGACGTGTTTCCCGAAGCCGCCGCCACGGCCCGCGAAGCCATCGACCTGATCATGAAAGAACCGGTGGTGGAAGGCGTTGATGATCCGGGCCCGGCCGATACGGATCCAGCCTAAAGGCAACGCATCTCCAGCCCTAACCCTCGCCGCCGGCGCGCTCTATCCCACTCAAGATCCTGGCCGCCTGTTTTTTATCCGCGCTGTCGACCTGCCTGGCAATCATGATCCGCTGGGCCTGGGGGGAGCCGGCCCCGTGCATCGATTCGGTGAGGTAGCCGACCGCTGCTCTTCCCAGGGTCAGGTTCTCGATCAGCCGAAGCATGCGCATGCGGTGTTCCGGAAGGATGCCGTCCCTGGTCTTGACGTACTTCTCCACCCATCGGCCCGTCGCCGGTGACCGCATGTCGGCCTCCGAGGGAAGGGTTACCATCAGGCCGCCGGCGACGTCCTGAGCGAGTCTCGATATCTCATAGGGAAACCGGGTTATATTCTGCTTGTGCACGTTGGCCAGCAGGGTATCCACCGCATAGGTGCCGCTGGATTCCCGGTGCCCTTCGGATGCGCAGGCGATACACCCACAGTAAAGGGTCTCATTGAGCAGATTCATCTCGATGATCTTGTCCTTGATGTGCGAGGCCCGTTCGACGCCGTTATACTCGGCAATGGTTTGCACGGCACCGATCAGGACATCTCCCACCCCGACCTTGCAGGCGTAGCTCTGGCGATGATAGGAGGCGAACGTTTCAACGAGCGGTCCGGAATAGGCGTGCTCTTTGTACATGAAAACCCGGTCCCAGGGAACAAAAACGTCGTCAAACACCACCAGGGCCTCGTGTCCGCCGAATAGCGGGTTTCCCTGGTCAATGGTTCCTTTTTCGAGCGTCCGGGTGTCGCAGGACTGGCGCCCCATGATGTAGGTGATGCCCGTCGTGTCGCTGGGCACGGCGAAGGAGACGGCGTAATCCCTGTCCGCCTCCCGCATGGTCATGGTCGGCATGACGATCACTTCGTGGGAATTGACCGCCCCGGTCTGGTGAGCCTTGGCACCCCGCACGACGATACCGTCCGTTTTCTCTTCGACCACGCGCAGGTACATATCCGGATCCGGCTGTTGATGCGGTGGCAGGGATCGATCGCCCTTGGGATCGGTCATCGCACCGTCACAGATCAGATCGTTCTGCTGGACATAGCCGAGGAAGGTAAGAAAGCGCCGGTTGTAGCAGGTACCCAATTGCTCATCCATGTCATGGGTGACTATGGACAGGGCATTCAGGGCGTCCATGCCGACACATCGCTGAAAACAGCAGCCGGTGTGGCGGCCCAGCAACCGACCCATTTTGCTCTTCTTCACCAAGTCTTCAACACATTGGTGAATATGGGTGAAACGGTTGATTGTCTCACCGGTCAGATGGGAGGTTGCAGTCATCAGGTCCGCATATTCCGGCCTGGACGCCAATTCATAGGTTTTGGCCACCGCGTTCATTGAGGGGCGGATCATCGGATGGTCGACCACATTCGTGATGCGTTCACCGAACATGTAAACCACCAGTTTTAGGTCTCTCAGGCTTTGCTCATATTGCCCGGGTGACATCAAGGTCATGGTCTTCTCCTTGTGGCGGAAATCGAGGCGGCGGTCAGCACCGCAAGATACCCACCGGATCCTTTTTTGAATGGTTCACGGGATATCCGCGGCCATCCACAGCAGGGTGATGATACCGGACAGCAAAAACAGGTTTTCGACCATGAATTCCAGCCGCATGCTGGGCAGCATGAGGCCCTTTTCATAGGCATTGACCAGAATCAGCATGGCCCCCGGACAGAGGGTCAGCAGAAAACCGAGCCCGGAAATCAAGCCCATGGCTGACCCGGCCGATACCAGAATCATACAGCCGACCAACATTCCTTTCAGCAGCACAACGGTTCTACGGTTGCCCAGCAGAATGGGCAGGGTTTCCTTGCCCATGATGCGGTCGCCTTGTACATCCAGCAAGTCGAAAAACGCGGTCCGGGCAAACACCAGGGCCGTGGCCCAGACAAACACCACCCCGACGGCCGCGGTCAGGGTCCCCTTGCCGGTGATGCCGGGCAGTAGCACCACCACCACCCCCCAAGCCACGGCGATGAGATACGTTTTTGAGCCGGGAATATCCTTGATCCGCCGCAACTTGAACCCCAAGCCGTCGGGTATCAAATACAGGTTGTAGGAAAGGCCCAGCAGGCTCATGACCAGCAGGATCGCAAAGGCGGCCGCCCCCATGGCGGTTGCACACAGGATGCCCAGGCCGCCGGCTGCAATGGCCATGACCGACAACAAGAGCCGGTGCTGCTGGTAAAACCGGGCCCGCTCAGGATCGTTGTATTCATCTTCAGCCGTGCCGGTAAGGTGATTCAGCAGGTGCATGGAAAGCACGTAAAGCATGGCCACGGCTGCCGGGGCAACGGCAGGCATGATCCCCAGCAGGCGGGAACAGGCAAAGCAGAGGCAGCCGGCACCCACGGCCACGTAGACATTGGTCAGCAGCAAGGTTTGCATGACGCCGTACAGGGTTCTGACGGCACCTGCATGCCGCCTGGCCGGCAGCTTCTCCAATTGCCGGTAGACCCGTTTGATGATCCAGTTGGGTGTGGACGCCCCGGCGGTAATGCCCACCCGGTCGACACGATCCAGGCAGCAGGATTCCAGTTCGGCTTCGGTTTCCACGTGGAAGGCCGGCCTGCCGGTCTCGGCGGCAATTTCTGCCAGTCGCCGGGTGTTGCCGCTCTGCCTGCCCCCCACAACAATGACGGCATCCACGCGATCGGCCAGCTGCTTGACCTCCGCCTGCCGCTTGGCCGTCGAATCACAGATGGTATCAAAAGTTTGGTAATGGGGGAATGTCCGGCCAGCCCAGGCTTTGACCTGGTCATAGAACCGGAGGTTCTGGGTGGTCTGGGCCACGATAATGGCCTGGTCGAAGGCCGGCAGGGTTTGGAGTTCCGCCATGGTGCTGACCACATATCCGGAAGGTCCGGCATAGCCCATCAGCCCGACCACTTCGGGGTGATCCCGGTCACCGACGATGATGGTGGCAAAGCCTTTGCGGGCATGAACCCGAATGATGGTCTGCACCCGGATGACACGCGGGCAGGTGGCATCCACGACCTGAAACCCCGCGTCTTTGAGCTGTTGCTTGTCCTCGGGGGGAACGCCGTGGGCGCGCACCAAAACGGTGCCGGCCCCGCGTTCCGGAATGGCTTTCAGGACAGTGATGCCCTTTGCCGCGAACAGGGAGAGCACTTGAGGATTGTGGATCAGGGGACCGTAGGTGTAAATGGGTTCGGCGTGTTTACCCGGAGCGTCCAGGGCCAGTTCCACGGCCCGTCTCACCCCCATGCAGAAACCGGCGGTCTTGGCGATCTCGATCTTCATCAGTGATCTCCGGCGTCACCGTCAGCGGTCCAGGGCCTTGAGATAGACCTTGTGGTCGACCAGGGAGAGGGAGTGGATGGCGGCCCGGAGGAATTTCTGCTCGCCGAAAATATTGACCAGCTTGAGTCCATCCGCTTCCGGAGAGACATCGTCCACCGATTCCATGACCAGGGTTTCACCCGCCTCGGTGAGCAGGTAGGCATTGGCTTCACACATGTTCGTCGTCCTTTATGAATGAACGCGTAATAGCGGTTTCAGGTGATCGATCACCAGGATCTCCACCAAGTGGGGCAGCGGGTCGTCCGACACACCGATGACATCGACATTCTCCTGGGAAATGGGCAGGATGAGCTTGGTGGCCGCACAGCCGCACACGGCTTCGGCCATTTTAGGAGTCACCTCGCCCATCATGGCATGGGCCAGCATGATACCCAGGGTGCCGACCACCACATCCGCCCGGGCGACCGTCCGAACAATGGCGTTTTCCCCCGATGCCCCCCGGTTGGCCCTGGCCTTGAGCATCTGGGCGGTGGCGATGGCGTTGGTTCCCAGGGCGAGGATCTCCACCGTCTCACCGAAGTGCTCTTTAATTTTCTTGATGATGGTGCTGCCGATGCCGCCGCCCTGACCGTCGATGACGCATACGGTTTTCAATGTTGACGGTTGTTGACCCATAACCCTTCCTTAAGCCTTTGATTCGCAATGCATCCCGAACGAAATTCATTTAAGCGCCAAGATAATGCGCCTGGCAAAACCAGAGGGTGGAAGCCGTATGCCAATACGGCGACAACCGATAACACAGCCCAGAAGCATTATCTTAACGCCTATAGTTTTTCCACCCGCGCCCGTGCCTGGCGTTTGCGTTTGGGCAGACGCCGGCTGGGCCCCTTCTTGCGTGTGGTGGGCACCCACCCCGTGGAGTCGACCGCTTCCCCGCCACCCGTGGCCGCCAGGTAGCGGGCCATGCTGATCCTATCCTCGAAGGCTGCAGAATCCATCACCGTCGCCCCGGCCGACTCGGCAGCGGCCATGACTTCCCGGTCGCTGCTGACCACCAGGGCCTGAACCTTGTCCCGACGCGCCATTCGCCGAATCAGGTCATCGGCGCTTTCTCCCCCCTGGGAATAGCGGATGGCAATGCCCTTGGCGCGATCCCGGGAGCCGTAAAGGCATGGCTCGGCGGTCCCGTCGAAGACCACCGTAATTTTGTGCGGCTTGAGCTTATTATAGGCCGCCAGGATGTCAACCAGGGCCTCACGGCCCAGCTGCAAGTCCTGCCTGTCCAGCCCGGCCAGTTCAGGGGACTGGCGGATCAAGTTGTATCCGTCGATGATGATGTGAATGGCCATGATGCATTTACGGGTGTATCTGCCACCGTTTGTTAAGTCGCCACCCCCATGTGACACGCCCGCCCCCCTAAACACGAATCCACGCCGAGGCGTGGGTTCAATGCCCGAAGGTGGGTACGCGGCGCGGGTGACCAGTGGCCGACGCGTTTAACCTTCCCGGAGCAACCCCAGCAGCCGGTCCAGGTCGTCGTCGCTGAAAAAATCGATTTCCACCCGTCCCTTCTTGCCCTTGCGCCGAATGCGAACCCGGGTGCCGAAATGGCGGGAAAGATCTTCGGAAATATCCTTGAAATAGCGCTGATCGGGGGTCAGCTCCGGCACACGGCCCGGCTTTTTTTCCGCATTGATCCGTTTGATCAAGGCCTCTGTGTCGCGAACCGACAGTTTTTTGGCCACCACCT
Organism: uncultured delta proteobacterium; assembly: GCA_963704985.1. Taxonomy (GTDB): domain Bacteria; phylum Desulfobacterota; class Desulfobacteria; order Desulfobacterales; family Desulfosarcinaceae; genus Desulfosarcina. The sequence continues at coordinate 849,268 of CAVPIL010000002.1, forward strand.
CCCGCCAAGCGGCCTGCTGCTTGGTCGGGGTGTCAGCCCCCAACAGGGCCCGGGCATGGCCCATACTCAAGGCGCCCTCCAGGATGCTGGCCTTGATCGGGTCGGGAAGCTGGCGCAACCGCAGAAAGTTGGCCACGGCACTGCGGCTCTTGCCCACCCGCTCGGCAGCCTGATCCTGGGTCAGATCGAATTCGGAAATCAGACGATGGTAGGCCTCGGACTCCTCCATTGGGTTGAGGTTTTCCCGCTGGATGTTTTCCACAATGGAAATCTCCAGCATCTTGCCATCGGAGACATCCTTGACCACCACAGGCACCCGGTCCAAACCAGCCAGGGTTGCCGCCCGCAGACGCCGTTCGCCGGCCACGAGTTCGTAGCCCACATCGTCAGCACGCACCAACAAGGGCTGGATAATGCCTTGGCTGCGGATGGATTCGGCCAGCTCCTCCAGCTCGTCCGCTGGAAAATGGCGTCGCGGCTGGTAGCGGTTCGGCCGGATCATGTCGATTTCACATAGAAAGTAATCTTTTCGCGTCGGTGTGGATGATCCGGAAAGTCCTTCCATGGCCCCCAGATCCGGAATCAGCGCATCGAGCCCTCTACCCAAGGCCATTTTGCGTTTTTTCCTTGCGCCGGGAACGATGCTGCTATCCTTACTTTTATCTGGCATGCGGTGTCCTGAATTGTGGTGGCTGGCCCGGGACACGATGGACGGTCCCGGCAACGCAGCATTACCGGAAAGCCTGTCAGGCGTGGCCGGCATGATTGGCAGTCATGATCTCCTTGGCAAGGGAAAAATAACTGACCGCCCCGGGAGACATGGCATCGTATAGCAAAATGGGCTGCCCGAAACTGGGTGCCTCGCCCAGCCGGACATTACGGGGAATCGTCGTCTTGAACATCAATTCCTTGAAATGGCTGGCCGCATCCTCGGCCACCTGGTGGCTCAAATTGGTGCGGCAATCGAACATGGTTAGCAGGATACCCGCGATTTTGAGTCTGGGGTTCAATCCGTTCTTGATCCGCTGATAGGTCTGCACCAGTTGGCTGAGTCCCTCCAGGGCATAAAACTCGCACTGGAGGGGGATAAGCAAAACATCGGCAGCCGTCATGGCGTTTACGGTGAGCAGGCTTAATGACGGCGGGCAGTCGATAACCATGTAATCGAAATCTTCTGCGACCGTGGCTAACAGGCGTCGCAGGGCATGCTCGCGATGGGGCCTGTCCATCATCTCTACGTCGAAGCCGATCAGTTCTACCCGTGAGGGCATGACCTTCAGAGACTCGATCTGACTGTCAACGATAACAGCGCCTGCCCCGGCATCGCCAATCAATCCGTGATAAAGGGTTTTCACCAGCCGGGACTTGTCCAGCCCCACACCGGTGGTGGCATTGGCCTGCGGGTCACAGTCCACCAGCAGGGTTCGTTTTTCGGAAACGGCCAGCGCCGCGGATAGGTTGACTGCCGTCGTCGTCTTCCCCACGCCGCCTTTCTGGTTGGCGATGCATATGATCTGTGCCATGGCGCCCAGCTGTAACACAAAACATGCTGTTTGAAAAGTGGAATAGAATGTGTCATTCTACCCTTAACAACGACCCTGGGCGCTCTTTTCGGGCGTTCTTGGAGATAAAATTAAGATGCCGATAAAAAAAAGAATAGTTGCCATCCTTACCCTTACCGCGTTTCTTTTTTCCACCGGTCTGGTCGTGGTTCCTGAAGGCGGATGCATCACCATTCAGGAAGAGCGCGAACTGGCCAAAGAATTCATGGCGGTGGTTAAGGCCAAATATACCATGATCGAGGATCCCGTCATCGTGGATTATGTCAACCGGGTAGGCAACCGGATTTTATCCGTCATGCCCCCCCAGCCGTTCACCTACCAGTTCCATGTCATCCAGGATGACGTTTATAACGCCTTTGCCACCCCGGCCGGGCACATCTTCTTCAACAGCGGCCTGTTCGCCGCCCTGGAGTCCGAAGAGGAGCTGGCCGGCATCATCGGCCATGAAATTGCCCATGTGGTCTGCCGTCACATCTCTGATCGCATCGAGAGCTCCAAAAAGATCGGCATGGCCACCCTGGCCGGCATGGTGGCGGGCGTGCTGCTGGGCTCCGGCGGCGCATCCGCGGCGGCCAGCGCCGTAACCGTGGGTTCGGTGGCCGCCGGTCAGACGGCAGCCCTGGCCTACAGTCGTGAAAATGAAATGCAGGCCGATCAGCTGGGTCTGGAATACCTGGCCCTGGCCGGCTACAGCGGAGAAGGCTTGCTGACATCGTTGAAGAAAATCCGCGGCAAACAGTGGTTCGGGTCCGAACAGATCCCCACCTACCTGACCACCCACCCGGCCTCCGAGGCGCGCATGAGCTACATTGACAACTGGCTGCACCAGAATCGATCGGTAAGCGTCCCGAAGCGTGGTGCAATCGGCGGATTCGAGCTCATACACACCCGGGTGGCGGCCCTCTACACCAATGAAAAAGTGGCCCTGAACCGTTTCAAGTCGAACCTTGAGGCATCGCCGGACAGCCCGCTTGCCCACTACGGCTATGCACTGGCATTGACCCGGATGGACAGATGGCCAGAAGCAGCCGAACATATGAAACGGGCCATCGAGGGCAATGCCATGGCCACCCACATGCTCCAGGATCTGGGCAGGATCTATTATCATGACGGCCAGTATGAAAAAGCCCTGCAGGCGCTCTCCGCCGGCAGCACCGGAAAAAACCCCGAGGGGCAGATGTATCTGGGTCGAACCCAGCTGGAACTGGGCCGGATTGCCGAGGCCAGGGATACTTTCGAGAATCTGGTGCGCTACCATGAGAACTTTACCCAGGCCTACTATTTCTTAGGGGAAAGCAGCGGCCGGCTGGGGGACATGTTCGGCGCCCACTACAACCTGGGCCGCTTCTACCAGCAGAAGGGAGACAGGAAAAACGCCGATTTCCATCTCAACCGGGCCCTGAAGCTGGCCGCCGACGATTCCCAGAAACATATGGCCGAGCGCCAGCTCAAGGCCCTTGATCCCAAAAAAAATAAAAAGGCCGATGCCGAGTGACCCCTGATCGCGGGTTCCGGTTCAAGCGATTCCCTCCATCCCGGCGCCATTCACCGGCGCTGGCGGTGCCACAAGGCAGCTGAAAAAGGATTGACAGGCCTCAGCATTCATATTACCAATTAAGCGAACCTGATCTTCTTGTCTTTTTTCCAGTCACTCAACGACCGTCGGCTTGTTTCTGCGCTCATTACCCGTTGAGCATTTGTGATATGGGAGTACCGGCAGCTGGCCATCCCTGCAATGAATTTCTTCGGCCAGCGGTCACAAGCGCGACATCCACTCAACGCAAAGGAAGGGGCATGAAAAAAGTTGTACTCGCAGCCGTTCTGGTCGGTGTCGGCGTCGTGATCGCCTTCCCCCTGTTCAGCATGACCTACTACACCATGGTGAGAACATCCACGCCCGAATTCTGCGCCTCCTGCCATGAAATCAAGCCGGCGGTGGCCGCCTGGCGCGCCTCCACCCATGTGAACAACCCCCAGGGTTTCGTGGCCGACTGCATGGACTGCCATCTGCCCGCTCCCCACAAAACCTTCGACTTCTTCTTCGCCAAGACCGTTCACGGCCTCAAGGACGTGATTAAGCATTTCACCATCGACGAATACGACCGTCAGAAAAACCGGGAGGCGGCCTACGCGTCCTTCGACAACGCCCAGTGCCAGAAATGCCACCGCAATCTGCTGGCCATGCCCGACAAGCGCGGGGCCATGCTGGCCCACCGCACCGTGCTCTACCCCCGGCCGGGATATGAGAAAAAATGCGTGGACTGCCACTGGGACCTGGTTCACAACGACAGGTGACCATCATGTACAAGCAGTACCGGCAAGCTGCCCTACCAGGCCAAAGGGCTGAGGAATCTGTAATTGATCCGGTTTTAACAACCGTTTCAGGTCTTACAACCGAAAGGAGCAACAACCATGAGGCGACGCAACTGGTTCATCCTATCAGCGGTGCTGATCGCGGGCCTGTTGGTGGCCGGCGCCATGTCCCCAGTCTGGGCCCAGCCCAACTATGCCAAGGTCAAGGAGTACCGCATCGAGCGCAGCATTCCGCCCGAGGCCGTGGCCTGCATCGAATGCCACAAGCAGACCAACCCCGGCCTGTTCGGCGATTGGGCCAACAGCCGCCACGCCAATGCCAACATCACCTGCCTGGACTGCCATCTGGCCCAGCCCGGCGATCCAGGATGTGGCCAAAGGGCACGATAAGTATTACGGCCGCAGCGACCTGCCCTATGGTCAGGAAAAATACAAGGTGCCCATCGCCGCCATCGTCACCCCCAAGGACTGCTCGCGCTGCCATCCGGACGAGGTGACCCAGTACAGCAAGAGCAAACACGCCAATACCATCGAGATCATGTGGAAGCTGGATCCCTGGCTGAACAAGGGCATGAACTCGGACAACGAGCGCAAGACCGGCTGCCTGCACTGTCACGGCACCGTGGTGGCCATCGACGACAAGGGCAGGTTGGATCCCGACCACCTGGCCCAACGTGGGTGTGGGGCGGCTCAACCTGGACGGCAGCAAGGGATCGTGCACCTCCTGCCACACCCGTCACCGCTTTGCGGTGTCCGAAGCCAGAAAACCCGAAGCCTGCGACTCCTGCCACCTGGGCCCGGATCATCCCCAGATCGAGATCTACGAGGAGTCCAAACACGGCACGATCTACAATGCCTTCAAGGATGAGTTCAATTTCAAGGCCGCCGCCGGCACCTGGACGCCGGGAACCGACTACCGGGCGCCCACCTGCGCGGCCTGCCACATGAGCGGATCCGGCAAGGTCATGGGCACCCACGATGTCACCGAACGCATCTCCTGGGAAACCCAGGCCCCGCTGACGGTCCGGCCGGCCGACTTCAAGCCCTTCCCGTCAGGCACCGACTGGCAGGTGGAACGCGAGAAGATGAAAAACGTCTGCCGCTCCTGTCACGGCGATTCCTGGATCGACGATTTCTACCAGGGCTTCGACAAGGCGGTGGAAGAGTACAACGAGGTCTATTTCAAACCGGCCAAGGCCAAACTCGATGAGCTCTACGAAAAGGGCCTGCTGGATAAGACCAAGTATCTTCGACGAACGCCTGGAGGTGGAGTACTACGAGCTGTGGCACCACGAGGGACGCCGGGCGCGCATGGGCACCATGATGATGGCTCCGGACTACGCCTGGTGGCACGGTTTCTACGAGTGCAAACTGCGCTTCAACAACTTCATGGAAGAGGCCAACCACCTGATCGAAACCGGCCAGAAGGCCTATGTGGCCAAGGATTTCCCCAACGCCACCGGGGATACCACCAAGCCACCTAAGATCTTCGGCAAGACCCAATAGCGGTCGCCACACGCTAAACCAAGCAAAGCCGTCCCGTTGAGCGGGACGGCTTTGCTTGCGTTGGGAGTTCCCCTCGGTCGACCACGGCGGGCCAGGCGCTGCAACGATTCACATCTCGGGTGGGAGGTGGCCCGGTCAGCTTCGATCAAACCGGGAGAACTGCATTGAAAAGGTCCCCCGGCCCTGGGTAGCGGAGCGCAGGCTGGTCGAGTAGCCGAACATCTTGGCCAGTGGAACGGTGGCCTTGATGGTCTGGACCCCCAGTTTGGGCTGAATCGATTCGATCTTGCCCCCCCGGGCGTTCAGATCTCCGATCACGTCCCCCATGAAATCCTCGGGAACGATAACTTCCACGGCCATGATGGGATCCAGCAGAAATGAATTTCCACGGGCAAGGGCCTCCCGCACCGCCATGGAGGCAGCCACGGTAAAGGCCAATTCCGTGCCGTTGGACTCCCGGGTGGCGGCTCCAGCCAGCACGGCCTTCACATCGACGACCGGATATCCCATGAGAATGCCGCTCTCCAGGGATTCCATCACCCCTTTGGCCACCGCTTTCACCAGTCCGGAAGCCAGTTCCTCCTCCGACAGCTGAGATTCGAAACGGTTGCCGACACCGCGCATCAGGGGCTCGAGCTGCAGGGTCACTTCGCCGTAATGGCGGTTACCAGCGACCTCTTTGTCGAACACCGCAGTTCCGGTAGCCGCGGATTCGATGGTTTCGCGATAGACCACCTGGGGCTTACCCACGTTAACCCGCGTATTAAATTCTCGCTGCATGCGGCTGGTGATGATTTCAAGATGCAGCTCTCCCATGCCGGAGAGAATTGTCTGACCGGTGTCTTCATCTTCCCGGACCCGCAGGGTGGGGTCTTCGGCCATGAACTTTTCCAGCACCTGCTGAAGTTTTTCCTGGTCGCTGTGGGTTTTAGGCTCCACGGCCACGGATATCACCGGCTCGTAAAAGTCCATTTTTTCCAGCAGCACCGGATGCTCCTGCTGGCACAGGGTCTCTCCGGTGGAGGAATCCTTGAGCCCCACGACCCCAACAATGGCTCCCGGGCCGACCATGTCCACCCGCTCGCGTTTATTGGCATGCATCATGAGAATGCGGGAGAGCTTCTCTTTTTTGTTGCGGCTGGGATTGTAGACCTCGGTGCCGGCCGAGAGTTTGCCGCTGTAAATGCGAACATAGGAAAGCTTCCGCCCTTCCATCATGGAGACCTTGAAAATCAAGGCCGCCAGAGAGGCTTTTTCTTCCGGGAGGCACAAAATGGTTTCTCCGGTCTCCGGATGAACGCCCTTGATGGCCGCGACATCGACCGGGCTGGGCAGGAACTGGACAATGGCGTCTAAAAGCGGCTGGATGCCTTTGTTTTTGAGTGCGCTGCCGCAAAGCACCGGCACCAGTTTCAAGGCGACCGCAGCCTGGCGGATAGCGGCCAGAATCGCCTCCGTCTCGATGGGTGCTTCGGCCAGGTAAGCCTCCATGATCCCGTCGTCCACTTCAGCGAGGGTCTCCAGCAACTGGTCCCGGTAAAGTTCGGCATCCTCTCTGAGATCCGCTTGGATATCCCCGACCGTGTAGCTGGCGCCCAGCGTGTCGTCGTCCCATTGGATCTGCTGCATACGGACCAGATCGACAACGCCCGAAAAGCTGTCTTCGGTGCCCACCGGAATCTGAAGAATCAAGGGGCTGGCCTTGAGACGGTCGCGCATCATTTGGACGGTGCCGAAAAAATCGGCGCCGATGCGATCCAGTTTGTTGATGAAGGCGATCTTGGGCACCTTGTAGCGGTCGGCCTGGCGCCAGACTGTCTCCGACTGGGGTTCCACACCACCCACGGCGCAAAAGACACCCACGGCCCCGTCCAGAACGCGCAAGGAGCGCTCCACCTCGATGGTAAAGTCCACATGACCCGGTGTGTCGATGATCTGGATATCCCGGCCGTTCCACTGGCAGGTGGTGACCGCGGAGGTGATGGTGATGCCCCGCTCCTGCTCGTCGACCATCCAGTCCATTACCGCTTCGCCATCATGGACCTCGCCGATTTTGTGGGATCGCCCCGTATAGTAAAGGATTCGCTCGGTAACCGTTGTCTTGCCGGCATCGATGTGGGCAATGATACCGATATTCCGAATATTATTAATTTTGTCTGTTTTCTTCATCGTGTCAGCAGCATGTCTGCGGTTAAAGGAAATTCAAGCGGCATATGGCCGGTCAACGTCTGGGTCTCCGCTCCGTCAATGAGAATCTTCACCCGGTTAATTTCTGAAACGTTGAGGGTCAGGGAATTGACCACAGAAAATAGGGTCAGTTGTTCCAGTCGGCAACTCCCGGAATGATTTTCCCGAAGATGGGTCGAAAAATCGACTACCGCCGTCCCATCACCAAGTATAAAAAAAGACCTCAATTGCGTCCCGGCCGGCAGGGTAGCCAGATTTCCCCCGGCGGGACCGTTGATCAATTCCGCCACCAGTTGTCTGCCGAATGCCATCGGATCGCCAGGGTTGACCATCACTCGCGCTTCGGCAACCAGAAAGGGTCGCTTCACATCGGCAAAATAGAGATGCACCACCTGCTGTTCGCCTTCAACGGCACCACCATCCGGAACCATCACACCCACATGAAACCCAAGGCCGGCAATAAGCAACCAACCGATACAACGCCAAAAAAAGGATACGCCGGTTTGATGTACGTTCATGGGTGTTTTCTTGTCGCCTCCGGCCAAGCGCCATGGATACGGTACGTTGCCATGCTACGGCGGAAGATCTGATGTATGCCAAGGGCCCGGACATGTCAAGAACAACACGGCCGCGCATGAGTTGCACCCGCTGGATGCGGTCGCCATCTGCCGAATACGGAAACCAGTGCTTTGTTTTTATGGCTGATACGGAATACCAAAGGATTCGGGTGCTCGGTCAGATGGGGTTCCGCTCACCGTATACCGAAAGGGCGAACACTTCGGGCCCGCTGTGGCAGGTTACCGTGGGCCAGCCCCTGCCGCTGATCACCTGATAGTCTTGGATTGGAATCGCCGGCAGTTTGGCCATGAGCCGTTCGAAGGCCTGATCCATATAGGGTTTGTTGTTGTCCGAACCAAAGGCCTTGTAAATTTTAACATTATGGGGATGTGAAGAGAGGAATTCCAACGAAGCATCGGCCATTCTTTGAATGGCGTTATCCATCCCTTTCTCCGTTGAAAAGGGCGTAACCAGTCCATCGTCGATGATTAAAACAGGCTTCATGCGTAACAGGCTGCCCACCAGCCCCTTGGCTCTGCCGATTCTGCCGTTCTTGACAAAGTATTTCAATGTCGATGCGGAAATCAGCACTTGCGTGGATCGCGTAATTTCAGGCAACGCCGCTTCGACCTCCTTGATCGACCGCCCTTCGGTGACCATTTCGATAATCTTGGCGGCCACGAAATATCCCCCGGCGGACACCGTCTGCGAGTCAAACACATGAATTTCCAACCCCGGAACGAAACCTTTGGCTACCTTGCTGTTCTCAAACACCTGGGAAAGCTTGGATGACATGTGGATATCGATAACGCGCTCGTATCCTTTGGCCTTGATGGCCTTGTATTTTTTGATCATATCCGACTGGGTGGGAGGTGCCGTGGCAAAATCCTTCACGCCGTCGACGGTGGCGTAGAACTGCTCGTGAAGCAGTTCCTCCCCATCAATATAGCGCTTGCCGTCCAGAAAAATGTTGATGCCCACAAATTCAAGGTTGTACTTCTGCATGAACGCCAGTGTAGGCTCACATCCTGAATCCACCATAAAAGCTGTTTTCTTTTGCGCCATCGCTCCCTAACTCCCCTATATTGTTCAATTCAGGCTTTTTCTAACCTGTAAATCAGAACAAGTCAAGCGCTTGCGAACATTGTACGCTTATACTATTACCGTTTCTTTTAGAGGATTTAGACCAAAGCGGCGCCAGGGTATCGAACGGGAAGGAGGAGGGGCCTTTTCGAGATGGCCGAGGAGAGCTGATGAAAGCATAGACCGGCGGATCCCCGGTCCAATGACCGGGAACCCGCCGGGATTGATGAACCATTCTTGCTGTTACAACTCTTTGATGGCCGCGGTCAACTCGGGCAGAAATTCGAGGATGTCGGCTTCAATGCCCACATCGGCAACCTGAAAGATGGGGGCCTTGACATTTTTATTGATGGCCACGATGAACGGCGAACCTTTGATGCCGCCCATGTGCTGGAAGCTGCCGCTGATGCCGCAGGCCATGTATACCTTGGGCTTGACCGTCTGCCCGGAGGTACCCACCTGGCGGGATTTCTCCAGCCACTTGGCATCCACGATCGGCCGGGAACACGAAACCACGGCGCCCATGGCCTGGGCCAGTTCCTGGGCAATTTCGATGTTCTCTTGGTCCTCAATACCGCGGCCCACGGAAACCAGCACGTCGGACTTGGTGATGTCCACATCGCCCACTTCGGCTTCCACGACTTCCAGGAAGGTCCGCTTGGCGGTCAGGTCGCCGGCATCGGCGGACCGGTCTTCCACAACACCCGCGGCCGATTGGCTTTCATCTGGGGCGAAGGCACCGGGGCGCAGGTTGACGACCGCGCCGCTGGAAATGTCGGCGGTCACATGGGTGCTGACCATACCGCTGTATTCCTGGCGGATGACCTTTAGGCTAGTTCCGTCCAGTCCTTCGATATCCACGACGTCCGCGATGAAGGTCGAATCCAGCTTGATGGACAAGCCAGGGCCCAAATCCATGCCGAACGTGTCATTGGGCACCAGAACGACGGCATCGGCGGGCAGGACGTTGACCAGCAGTCTGCGCACCACTTCGGCATTGGGGTATGCCAGGGCGCCATGGTTGAACTTGAGCACTCGGCGGTAGGAGGCGGCCACGGCATCGGCCACCTTGTCAAGGTCGGCGCCCGAACCGGCAACAATGGCGGTAACCGCTGCGCCGGCGTCGATTTTCTTGGCCGCAGCGACCAGTTCCAGGGCCGAATCGTCGGCCAGGCCACCTTTGTGCGTGATGTATGCATAGATATCAGCCATTATTTCAACCCTCCTTTGGCTTTCAAGAGTTCAATCAGCTTGGCAATGATCTCTTCGGTGCTGCCTTCAAGCATGTCGGCACCGTCACCCACTTCAGGCACGAAGTAATCCACCCGTTTGACACGGGCGCCGGCAGCCCCCACCGCGGCGGCGTCAACCCCCAGATCGGCGGCGCCGTGCTTGGGAATCGCCACCGAAGCTACCTTGCGGATGCCGCGGATGCCCACGTAACGGGGTTCATTGATGCCGGTCTGGATCGACAGGACACAGGGCAGTTCAATTTCGCTCATCTCCTGGTTGCCGCCTTCGATTTCACGGCCCACCTTGAGTTTACCGTCCAGCACCTCGATCTTGTTCACCAGTGAGGCATAAGGGTAGTCCAGCATGGCCGCCAGCATGCCGCCCACCTGGGCCGCCCCGTCGTCGGCCTGGGCCCCGCTGAGAATCAGGTCGTATTTCCCCTTTTCGACAGCGGCTTTGAGCAGGGTGGCGATGCCTTTGCCGTCGGAACCTTCGAAAGCATCGTCGCAGAGCAACAGTCCGTTGTCGGCACCCATGGCCATCTCCCGTCGCAGCACCTCTTCGGATTCGTCGTCACCCACGGTGACCACCGTGACGCTGCCACCCACCTTGTCACGTATTAAAATGGCCTCCTCCACCGCATAGTTGTCCCACTCGTTGACCGAGTAGACAAGATCGTCGCGCTCGATATCGCTGCCGGACCCGTTTACCTCGATCTCGTTCTCAGCGGTATCGGGAACCCGTTTCACACAAACCAAAATTTCCATGTTTTCCCTCCTGTTTATATTTTTCCTATTCCATATGTGAGGCGATCAGTTCCGACAGATCAATAGCCGCCATTTTGCCTTCCATGCCGGCCACCTTGATGGCATCTTCCATGTTGACCAGACAGAAGGGGCAGGCGGTTACGATGACGTTGGCCCCGGCCTTGGCAGCCATCTCCACCCGCACCACACCCATGCGCTGCTCTTCCTCAGGTTCGTAAAAAAGCATCAATCCACCACCGCCGCAGCAAAATGACCGGTCCCGGCAGCGCTCCATCTCCACCCGTTTCAAGCCACCGATGGCGTCCAGGGCTGCTCGCGGGTCATCGTACAGGTCGTTGTGGCGGCCCAGGTAACAGGGATCGTGATAGGTGTACACCTTGCCGTCGCCGTTGGCGTTAGTCAGGCGGAGAGCACCGGACTTGACGTTACGGGCGATGAATTGGCTGATGTGCTCCACCGGCGGCAGCCCCTCATAGTCGTTTTTAAGGGCGTTGTAAGCGTGCGGGTCAGCGGTGATGATATGTTTGACGCCGCTGCCCCGGATGGCTTCGGTGTTGTGTTCCTTCATGGTTTGAAACAGCATCTCTTCACCAAAACGGCGGATCTCGTTGCCGCTGTCTTTTTCATCCTTGCCCAGGATGCCGAAATCCGCTCCGGCTCTGGAAAGTATGGCGGCCGTGGCCCGGCCGATCGCCTGCATGCGGTCATCGAAAGAGGTGATGCTGTCCACGAAGTAAAGGGCGTCGGCCGTCTCCTTGGCCAGGTCCTTGACCGTCACCCCTTCGGGCAGGTCCTTGGTCCAGTCGGCCCGTTTTTTCTCCATCTTGCCCCAGGGGTTGCCGCGCTTTTCCAGGGCGCTCAACGGTTTTTGCAGACTCTGGGGTACGAGCCCATCATCCACCATGCCGCGGCGCAGGTCGACGATCTTGTCGATGTATTCGATACCGATGGGGCATTCCTGCTCGCATGCCCCGCAGGTGGTGCAGGACCAGATCTCATCCTCTTCGTAGGTGGTGCCGATTAGGTTCTCGCTCTTTTTGAAGGGGCTGCCATAGGGGTAGATGGGGTAGTTGGCGAAGGTCAGATCGCGGCCCTTGATGGAGATGAAGCGCGGCGACAGCGGGCGGCCCACCGCGTTGGCCGGGCAGTTGTCCGAACATCGACCGCAGTCGGCGCACGAGTAAAAATCCAGGATGTGTTTCCAGGAAAAGTCTTCCAGCCGTTTGACGCCGAAGGACTCCAGGTCATCCAGATCTTCATCCTTGATGCCGTATACGACCGGTTTGATGTTGCCGCGGTCGATGCGCATGAAAAACACATTGAACAGTGACGTGATGACGTGAAAGTGTTTGCCCAGCGGCAGAAAACAGAGGAAGAAAAAAAATGTCAGATCGTGGATGTAATAGGCCAGAATATGAATGGCCTGGAGCGTCTCCAGCGGGGTTGACTGCAGGGCGTTTTTTAAAAACCAGGCCAAGCCGGCCGGTGCCAGGAATTCGGCATGCAGCCCTTGCTGGACATTGGCGGCCACCGAACTGGCTTCAAACAGGCTCTCGGAGATCATCAGCGTCGAGATCAGCCCCAAAACGAACAGGGCTTCGGCCGTGTGATCCTTGCCGTATTTGGCCGGCACGGCGTAGCGTGCCGGTTTGACCACGGCCCGCCGGTAGGCGGCGATGCCGCAGGCGACCAAAACCGCAGTGGCGGCGTAATCCTTGAGAAAATTGTAGACGCGGCCAGCCAGCCCATCGAATCCCGGCATGACGAAGCTTTCGGAAATACCGATGATCACCAGCGAACACGAGCGGATGCTCAGGATCAGAAACCCGGCGAAGATGATAATATGGACCACGCCTGCCAGCATGTATCGCGGCTGGCGATACTGGCCCAGCCAGATCTTGAAGACGTGATAGAGTCGCTGAGGAACCCGGTCGAATCGGCTGTCCGGTGCTGCCTTGACCAAGGGCGCCATGCGGATGGCCATGATATAGGTAAACACCGCTGCTCCCACCAGGGGAATCAGGATCGAAAAAACCACCGTGGGTATAAAAAGAAAAAAATACTTGGCCGGAGCGATCAACGCATTTTCCATATTTTACCCTTGTTCTCCCTTCGGTTTCGTATTAAGATGCAGCAAAATGAATGAGGATTCATTCAGTTTTTAGCGGCTGATTTTAATCCTGTCAAGAAAAAATTTTGGCCAATACGCCCCAAACGCCACGTTCATGGCAGGGAGTAGGATCTGTCGGTGAGCATCTTCTCTCGGATGATGAAAAACCGACCCCAGCCAGGCTGGCAATTCAATTAACCATAAGGTTTTCTTGACAAAAGCCGATTTTCAAAATAGATTGTTATGCAATTCGATAGTTAGTTCCCCACCCACGCGGTAAGAACGCCTCATTTATTACGATCGCCCATGAAAAACAAGGAAAAAGGAGGTTCACGTGACCACAGACAATCCCTACCTGGCAAAACCGTGGTTGAAACACTACGAGGCAGGCGTACCCGAATATGTCGACCATGAAAGCATCTGCCTGCCGGACTGCCTGAGGCGATCGGCCAAGGCGTTCCCGAACAAAATGGCCTTGACGTTTCAAGGATACCAGATCAGCTTTGCCAAACTCGATGACATGGTCGATCGGTTTGCCGCTTGCCTGACCGATTTCGGGGTGAAGAAAGGGGACAGCGTAGCCATCCTGCTACCCAATGTCATCCCTTGTGTGGCGGCCTACTATGCCATTCTGCGCATTGGCGCCATCACCGTCATGAACAACCCCTTATATTCAGACCGGGAACTGGAGCACCAGTTCAACGATTCCGGGTCAAAAGTGCTGATCACGTTGGACCTCCTGGGCAATCGAATGATCAACCTGAGACCAAAAACCAGCATCAAACAGATTGTTTACACCAGTATCGGCGACTACCTCCCCTTTCCCAAAAACATTCTTTTCCCGCTGGTGGGCAAAAAGAAGGGGCTGGCCGCCGATGTCAAACCGGCGGACAACCTTTTTAAATGGAAGGCCCTCATGGCGCAGTATGCGCCCAACCCGCCGCAGGTAACGCTGGCCTTTGAGGATGTGGCCATGTATCAGTATACCGGAGGCACCACCGGTGTTTCCAAAGGGGTCATGCTCACCCACGGCAACCTGAGCAAACAGACCCAGCATGTGTCGGCCTGGTTCCCGACCTTCGGCAGCGATGAAATCATGCTTGGCGCCCTGCCCTTCTTCCACGTCTTCGGCCTCTCCACTGCCATGAACCTGGCCATTTTCAAGGGATGGGGAAACATCCTGGTACCCAAACCCCAGCCGCCTCAACTGTTAGAGGCCATCGGTAAATTCAAACCCACCTTTGCGCCACTGGTTCCTACCATGTACATCGGCATGCTCGATCACCCCGATATCGCAAAAACCGACCTCACCTCCATCAAGGGCTGTTTTTCCGGCAGCGCCCCGCTGCCGGTGGAGGTGATCAGCCAGTTCGAAAAGAAAACCGGGGCGGTCATCGTCGAGGGTTTCGGCATGACCGAATCCTGCCCGGTAACCCATATCAACCCCTTTAACGGCAAGCGCAAAATAGGCAGCGTGGGTATTCCGATTTCAGACACCGAGAGCCGCATCGTGGATCTCAGCGACGGGGTTACCGACGTTCCCGTGGGTGAAACCGGAGAGCTTCTGGTCAAAGGCCCCCAGGTCATGAAAGGCTACTGGAACCGCCCCGACGCCACGGCTGAAACCCTCACCGACGGGTGGCTTCACACCGGCGATATCGCCAAAATGGATCAAGACGGGTATTTTTACATCGTTGACCGCAAGAAAGATATGATCATCTCCGGCGGCTTCAACGTTTACCCCAGGGATATCGAAGAGGTGTTTTTCGAACATCCCAAGGTGATGGAGGCCACGGTCATCGGCATTCCCCACCCCAAACGCGGTGAAGCGGTCAAGGTGTTTGTCGTATTGAAGGAAGGCCAGACGGCCACTGCAGAAGAACTGCTCAAATACTGTGAAGACAAACTGGCCAAATATAAATGGCCCACAGAAATCGAATTCCGCAAAGATCTGCCCAAAACCAATGTGGGTAAGGTTCTCAAAAAAGATCTCAGGGCCTTGGAACAGCAAAAAGGGAAATAAGCCACGGCCCGCCGTGCCGGTTTGGGCACGATGGGTCGCAAACTAAAAACCGGGGGTCGCACCGTCATGCGACCCCCGGTTTTTTAAATGTCCTGGATGCTTAGAACTACTTGCCGCCGAACGCATCTTCGGTGATCTCAACGGCCGCCTCACTGGTGGTCATGATGGCATCCATTTTTCCCATGGTGATGGGAAGAACTGCCTGCGTGAAGTACTGTGCACTTTTCACCTGACCCTCGTAAAAAGCCTGATCTTTTTTCTTGGCGCCCTTTTCCAGCTGGGTAGCCGCAATGACCGCTCGCCAAAGCAGCATCCAGGCCATCACCACGTCACCGGAAGCCTCCATGAATGGATGAGCGAAGGAAAAGGCGCTCATCACCTTGGGTGACATGGCGGTGGCGCCCAGGTGCATGGCCACTTCGCCCAAGCGGTTCAAGGCTTTTTCCACCTTGGCGGCGTAATCCTTCAGGTTGGCGGTTGCCTTGGCCTGAGCGATGGTCTTCTGGATCTCAACCATCAGGTCCATGATGGGCTTGCCCTTGTTCATGCCCAACTTGCGGCCCAGCAGGTCCATGGCCTGGATGCCGTTGGTGCCTTCGTAGATCATGGTGATGCGGCAGTCCCGCAGCAGCTGCTCCTGGGGGTACTCTCGGATAAACCCGTATCCGCCGTAAACCTGCACGCCTGTGCTGCACACCTCAAACGCTTTGTCCGTGACGTACCCTTTGCAGATGGGGATAAGCAGGTCCAGCATGCCTTGCAGGCGGCCTTTTTCCGCCTCATCATCAACAACCGCCATCTGATCGGAGAGATTACCGGCGTAATAGAGCAGGCTACGCATACCCTCGATGTATGATTTCATGGAGATGAGCATCCGACGCACATCCGGGTGTTGGATGATGGGCACGGACGGTGCATTGGGATCCATCATCTGCAGAAGGTTCTTGCCCTGTACCCGTTCCCTGGCATAATTGACCGCATTCATGTAGGAGGCGCTGGCACAACAAAAACCCTGCATTCCCACCAGCAGACGCGCCTCGTTCATCATCAGAAACATGGCCCGCATGCCCTTGTTCTCCTCACCCAGCAGTTCACCCACACACTGCCCCTTGCCCCCCAGGGTCAGAGAGCAGGTGGCGTTGCCGTTGATGCCCATCTTGTGTTCAATGCCCGTGCAAACCACATCGTTGAACTCCCCGAGACTGCCATCCTGGTTGACCCTATGCTTGGGAACCAGAAACAGGGAAATGCCCTTGGTGCCTGCAGGCGCCCCTTCGATTCGGGCCAGCACCGGATGGACGATATTCTCCACCAGGTCATGCTCACCGGCAGAAATAAAAATCTTATTGCCGCTGATGGCGTAAGTGCCATCTTCCTTTTTAACGGCAGTGGTGGACAGGTTGCCAACATCAGAACCGGCTTCAGGTTCGGTAAGCAGCATGGTGCCGGTCCATTTACCGGTAAACATGTTTTTTAAAAACAGCTTCTTTTGACGTTCCGTACCGAATGCTTCCACCAACAACGCCGCCCCGTGAGTGAGCCCCGGATACATCATGAAGCCGTAATTGGCACCGTTGAAATAATCGCCGGCGGCGAGCGCCACGGTTCGCGGCATGCCCTGTCCGCCATATTCGGGATCCTCGGTCATGGCCAACCATTCGCCTTCGACGTACAAATCGTAAGCGCGCTTGAAGCTTTCCGGCACGAACACCTGGCCATTTTCAAGGCGGCACCCTTGCTCATCCCCTTGCTTGAAGGTGGGAAGAATCTCTTTTATCGCCAGGTTGCGGGCTTCCGTGATGATCAAATCTACCGTTTTCTTGTTGAATTCGGCGTACTTTTCATGCTCGCTCAACGCACCGACGTTCAGCTGTTCATGCAGCACGAAATCAACATCTCTCCTGTCAGCGATTACCTGTGCCATGGTCTATTTTCTCCTTGTTGACTGATTGACCCGCCGTCGTATGGCGCCTGCACGGCGCTATCCGTTGGTTTAATTGGTTAATTTCGTTTCACGGGTGCCGCCGATGCCCTTGATGAAAAGATCCACCAACGGGTCGACCATGGTCAATAGGTCATATTGTCCGCCTGAATGAATCCAAGAATTGATAACCTCATCCACGGCACCATTGATGAACCGCTTGACCAGGCCCATGTATAGATCCTTCCGAATGGTTCCCTCTTCCTGGCCCAATTCCACCACCTCTGAGATGATATCCCGATACATTTTGGACATCTCTTTGATCTGCTCGTGCCCCAACCGACGGTTCTGGTGGGTTTCGGCCTGGTAAACGATGGCCATATTGCGGTCATTTTGAAACTCCTGGAGGTGGACCCGAATCAGACACCTCAATTTTTCCTCCGCAGTTGTCGGCTGGCTGACTGCGTCCCGAAATCGCTCGAAGATCTGGCGGGTCTTGTACTGGTAGAACTGAACCAGGATGTCATCCTTGTTCTTGAAATAAAGGTAGATGGTCCCGTCCGCCACCCCTGCCTCTTTAGCAATCTGGGCAATCGTCGACTGGAAAAAACCCTGCTCGGCAAATACCGTTATGGCCGCCTCGAGAATGCGCTGGTATTTATCCATATTTTTCTTTTTCGTGCCGATGGCGCACCTCCCGGAAACAACTTTAATGAATGAGTATTCATTCATTTATCAAAGGAGAAAACCCCCTGTCAAGCCTTAACATCAAAAAACCAGAAAAACCTTGCATCGAATGGTTACACTTTATTTACCTTAATTTTAATTCGGCTGTTTGACATTTCCGTCCAGAGGAGGCCGGATGACAGTCCGTTATCTCGGCCCGTTTTAAGAATGAGTCAACATTCATTTCAAGTTGAAGGTGCCGCGATAGGCAATAACGGGTTGGGCCGCGGGCAACCGAACGCATCCTTAAGACGCGAACCCTTTGCGTCAGTTGGCGGATTGCCAACGCCCAGAGCCTATTGGAGGGCATGGGGATCGCAAAGGCTGCATCTGCTTTGCCGCCTCCGCGTTAACTTTAGGTGCACCGATTCTTCCACCATCCACATGAAGATCGAAGAGACGTCAAAAAGAAATGGACTTTAAACCGAATCCAACCCGACTTTGCATCCTCTGCCCACAACGGGCTGACAGCCTTGCAAGGCTGTGACGATCATCGTTTGGGGACACCAGCGTGCATGCCAGGGACCTATTCATGACCATGGAGGGGCAGCGGCCTTCAATTTTTTCCTTGTATTTTATGGATGACTCGATAATAAATGGGTGCTTAAATTTTTATTTATCTTTGAATCGTCGGTGGCAAACCAATTATGGAGGAATTAACAGTATGGCTGATGAAGCGATCAAGCTCGGCGGAAAGAAGCGATCCGTTTTCATCGACAAGGTGAAGGAGATCCTCCCCGAAGGGGGAAACCTGAACCTGTGCCTGACCTGCGGCGCCTGTTCATCGGGTTGTCCGGCAACGGGTCTGGAGGGAATGGATCCCCGAAAGTTTTTGAGAATGGCGGCCCTGGGAATGGACGAAGAGGTCCTGAGCACCAAATGGGTCTGGATGTGCAGCATGTGCACCCGCTGCATGTATGTCTGCCCCATGAAAATCAATATCCCTCAGCTGGTCTTCAATGCACGCGCTCAATGGCCCCGTGACCAGCGTCCCAAGGGCATCCTGGGCTCATGCGATGTGGCCCTGCGCAACGACACCTGTAGCGCCATGGGTGCCACGGAGGAGGATTTCCAGTTTGTGGTCGAGGATGTCCTGGAGGAATACCAGGCAGCCCAACCCGAATTCGCGGAAATGCAGGCGCCGGTCAATAAAAAGGGCGCCGAGTTCTTCCTGAACCAGAACTCCAGGGAGCCGGTAACCGAACCTGATGAAATGGTTCCCCTGTGGAAGATCCTGCACCTGGTGGGTGCGGACTGGACTTACGGCACCAAAGGCTGGGCCGCTGAGAATTACTGCATGTTCCTGGGGGACAACGACGCCTGGAAGCATATTGTCGAGGTAAAAAAGAAAGCCGTGGAGGATCTGGGCTGCAAGGTCTGGCTCAACACGGAGTGAGGGCACGAACTCTTCGCAGTCCGGTTCGGACTGAGCAAATTCAAGCTCGACTACAACTTCGAAATCAAAAGCATCATCCAATACTATGCCCAGTGGGTCCGCGAGGGCAAACTGAAGGTTAATTCCGACTGGAACAAGGAGCGCAAGATCAAGTTCACCGTCCAGGACCCCTGTCAGCTGGTACGCAAGACCTTCGGCGACCCGGTGGCCGAGGATCTGCGCTTCGTGGTCAAGGCGGTGGTCGGCGAGGAAAATTTCATCGACATGTACCCCAACCGCTCCAACAATTTCTGCTGCGGCGGCGGCGGCGGGTTCCTGCAGTCCGGATACCCGGATGAACGCCGGGCTTACGGCAAGCTCAAAGCCGACCAGATTCTGGCCACCAAGGCGGCTTACGCCATCACCCCCTGCCACAACTGCCACGCCCAGGTCCACGATCTGAGCGACCAACTGGGACACCCCTGGCAAACCGTCCACCTGTGGACCCTGATCTGCCTCTCCCTGGGCATTCTCGGCCCCAATGAGCGCGAATACCTGGGTGACGACCTCAAGGATGTGGATGTATTTCACCCCGAGTCGTCGAATATGTAACTGTTTTCAGTGACTGAAAAAGGCCGGCACCCAAAGGGGGCCGGCCTTTTTTTGTTGTTTACCGTTCCGATGCGATCGATCCAAGCAAGGCGTCCTGTCCGCGTCAGTGCACGAACGAGACAAGGTCCTGCCTCTCTTGCGTCAAGCCTCCTTTAACAATTTTACGGCACACACCTTGAACTCCGGAATACCGGAAACGGGATCTAAGGCTGCATTGGTTAGTTTGTTGGCCGCCCCTTGGGCAAAGTGAAAGGGAATGAAGACGGTCCCGTCCACAGCCATGCGGGATATGCTCACCCGGGCCTGGATCTCTCCCCGCCGGGAGGCAATGGTGATCCGATCGCCATCCTGGATGCCCATACCCTGAGCGTCGCCGTGTGTGATCTCCACAAAAGATTCCGGCGCCCGTTCGTTCAAGCCTTCGGTCTTCATGGTCATGGTGCCGGTATGGTAGTGGTAGAGCACCCTGCCGGTGGTGAGGAACATGGGATACTCGTCATCAGTCACTTCCGCCGGAGCGATCCATTCGATAGCATGGAACTTGCCTTTGCCGCGGGTAAACTGGGACCCGTGTAAAATGGGGGTTCCGGGATGCTCGGGGGTGGGACAGGGCCAGTGGAGCCCCTCGTGTTCGATGCGCGGGTAGCTGATTCCGGCATAGGAGGGCGTGACGCCAGCCAGCTCGTTGAAAATAGTCTCGCTGTCCTTGTAGGCCATGGCGTAACCCATGCGTGTGGCGATGTCGCAGGTAATCTTCCAGTCGTCCTTGACCAGCCCAGGCGGATCCACCGCTTTTCTCACCCGCTGCACCCGCCGCTCCGTATTGGAGAAGGTGCCGTCCTTTTCGGCAAAGCATTTGGAGGGCAACACGACGTCGGCAATCCGGGCGGTTTCGGTAAGAAAAATATCTTGAACCACCAATAACTCCAGGTTGCTCAAGCTCTTTTCGGCATGGTTGAGATCGGCATCCGACACGAGGGGGTTTTCGCCGATGATGTACAGGGCCTTGAGCTCACCACTGTGTGCCCTGGGGATCATCTCCGTAACCTTCAGGCCTGGCTTGGTGGGCAGGCCGGTGACGTTCCAGGCCCGTTCCATCTTTTTGATGGCATCCAGGTTGTCCACTGCCTGGTAACCGGTAAGCACGTTGGGCAGTCCGCCCATGTCGCAGGCCCCCTGGACGTTGTTCTGCCCGCGCAAAGGGTTGACACCGCCGCCCCGAATGCCCAGGTTGCCGCAGAGCATAGCCAGGTTGGCCAGGGATTTGACGTTGTCGGTCCCCGTGGTGTGCTGGGTGATGCCCATGCAGTATAGAATGCTGCCAGCCGGTGCATTGGCGTAAAGCCGCGCCGCATCGATCAGCCGCTGGGCCGGTATGCCGGTAATGGTCTCCACGTGCTCCGGGGTGTAGCGTTCGACCGTCGCCTTGAGCGCAGCGAAGTTTTCCGTACGTTCATCGATGAAGGTTTTGTCGTGAAGATCCTCTTTAATGATGACGTGCATCATGCCGTTGATCCAGGCCACGTCGGTACCCAGGTTGGGTCTCAGCCAATGCTCGGAAAACTCCGTGATCTTGATCCGGCGCGGGTCGACGACGATAAGCGTAGCTCCGCGTTGGGTGACCGCCCGCTTGACGAATGATGAAAGCACGGGATGGTTTTCCGTGGTGTTGGAACCGGTGATCAGGATGACATCGGCTTCCTCGATATCGGCAATGGTGTTTGTCATGGCACCACTTCCGAATGCTGCGGCCAGACCGGCCACGGTGGAGCTATGTCAGAGCCGGGCGCAATGATCGATGTTGTTGGTCTTGAGCACCGCCCGGGTGAACTTGTGGGCGATATAGTTCTCCTCGTTGGTGATGCGGGCCGAGGTGAGCACGCCCATGCTGTCGCCGCCGTGGGTGTCGCGGATTTCTTTGAACTTGGCGGCCACCAAGTCAATGGCTTCTTCCCAGGTGGCTTTGCGAAAAGTGCCGTTCTCTTTGATCAGGGGGTCGGTGAGGCGCTGGTCGCTGGCGATGAAATCGAAGCCGAAGCGACCCTTGACGCACAGGCTGCCGTAGTTGGGGGCTTCGTCCTCGACGCCGCTGACCTTGACCACCCGGTTGTCCCTAACATGAAGAAACATCTGACAACCCACACCGCAGTAGCTGCAGGTGGTTCGGACCTTCTGGGTCTCCCAGGGGCGGACATGGTAGCGAACATCCTTTTCCACCAGCGCCCCAACCGGGCAGGCCTGCACGCACTCGCCGCAGAAGACGCAGTCGGAATCCTTCAACGGTCGGTCGCCGGCGGCAATGATCTTGGTTTCCGCCCCCCGGTAGCCGAAGCTGATGGCATTGTTCACCTGCACCTCGTTGCAGGCCTGAACGCAGCGGCCGCAAAGGATGCAACGCGAAAAATCCCTGACGATGAAGGGGTTGGCTGTCTCCATGGGGTAGCGTGCCGGGGTTCCCTGGAAGCCCTCACCGGTCACCTGATACCGGTAGGCCAGATCCTGAAGGCGGCAGTCTCCCCACACCGGGCAAAGCGCGTCGCTGCCGTCATCTTTTTCGACGCCCAGCTGAAACCGGGTCCAATCGCCGTCGTCCCGGCCGCGGACGGCACAGTTGTGATTGCCCGAAGAGAGCATCAGGCGCAGGATCTCCTTGCGCGATGCGACCACCTCAGGAGACTCGGTCCGCACCACCATGCTGGGTGCGGCCGGGGTGGAGCAGGCCGGCAGCAGCGTCCGGGCCCCCTTGACCTCAACCACACAGATCCGGCAGGCACCGGTGGGCGTTGTTCCTTTGAGGTGGCAAAGGGTCGGAATATCGATATGACCCCGCCGGGCCGCGTCAAGGATGGTTTCCCCCGGTTCGAAGGGAAGCTCGTTGCCGTTGATCACTATCAGGTTTGTCGATTCCATAAGCAGGTGCTCCTTTGGGGAGGGTCTGTCGTGAACGGTTGAGCGTTGATGCAATCGTCAATGATCAGCCTATTTTTCCTATAGAAAATCGGTTGTTTTGTCAATCCGGGAATGTAGGCTAAACAAAATGACGGATCTCCCTTTTCGGAAAGGGATGTGCTTGACTTCCGCAGGGCTTTTTCGCATGATGCATCAGTCATGCACACCCTCCCCGACGATATCTTTTCATTCGCCAATCCGAAACCCTATCTAAATGTCCTATCCCTGCTGACCGACGGCGTGGCGGTGATAACCGGGGGCAAGGTGATTTACGCCAATCCGGCGTTTTGCGATATGTCCGCTAAAAACCGTGCAGCGCTCATTGGTTGCTCTTTTCTGAGCTTGGTGATCGATGCCGACCGTTCCATGGTGTCGGACTATCTGCGACAGATTGATTCGACCGGGCATGGCACGATCCGTTTCGGGCTGCAATCCGCGGCAGGCGTCGTTCGTCAGGTTCGCCTGAAGGCCTCATCGATCGACCTTCACGGTAGGTATGCCGATGCCCCAAGCATCTGCTGCTGTCTCACGGACGGGATCGCCTTTCAGGACCAGATTGCTGAATTGCGGCGCGAAAACAGACTGTTGCACAGCCACCTGGATGAAACTGAAATTGTGCTGATGGCATTTGCGCCGTATGACTGTGATGACATTCTCATGGTCAACCGGCACGTGGAGGCCCTGCTGGGCTGTGCCAAGAAAGACATCATGAGCGGAAAACGCCACCTGTTCGATTTCGTCCATCCGGACTATCTGCCGCAGGTCATGGACTTTTTCAATGCGTTCCCCGACAACCATGAAACTGCCGAAATCGAATACATGATCATCGGCAAGGACCGGAAAACCAGGTGGGTACGGGACATGGGCAACACCCGGTTTGTCGAACGCGGTGGCGGCATGCCCCAGCAGATCGACCATATCCTGGTGGATATCACCGAACAGAAAAATAAGGAACTGGCCCTGGAGCAGGAGCGGCGGAAGCTTGCAAGCATCCTGAAGAACAGCACCGATATGATCTATCGGGTCGACAAGGAGGGAAATTTTCTTGACTTGAACCCTGCCGGCAAAAAACTGTTGGGCATCACCGACGACGTAAGCCGCCACAACATCCTGGATTTCTACGTTGAACGCCACCAGCGTGACCGGCTGCTGCATCAGGTGGAGGCGAAGGGGCATGCCCAGCAACTGGTGAAATGGAAGGTCTCGGACAACGCCCAAATCGATGTGGTCATCAATGTCGTCCCCGAAAGAAACGCCGATACCGGCATCCTGACCTACCAGGGCATCGTTCATAACGTATCCCAAACGCTTGAATTGAAAAAGGTGGAAACCATTAAAAAAATGGCCGGCGGATTGAGTGACCGTATTAACACGCCGCTGATGACCCTTGCCATGAACATGAAGATGCTTCGCGATTCGTTGCAGTCCGACATAGGCGATGCCGCCACGCATTCACAGTTGCTGGAAGAGATGGAAAAAGCCTACTGGAAAATTGTCGCACCGATGGCTTCGGTGAGGGAGAAATACTGGAGCATCAAGGAGGTCTCCGATGGTTTTGGCGGCACCATTTATGAAATCCACGAAGAACCCCGGCCGCTTGACCAGGAGCCATTAACAGTTGGCATCTCCGATAAACGGCTTTCTTGACAATCGGATGAACGGCAGGGATCCCAATCCAGGGGCGTTCAAAGGCAATTATCCTTGAGCGAATCGTTTTACGGATGGTACGATTACCATTGGTAGCGCAAGAAGCTAACCCGCCTCCCTCGCCCCGCATCCGCGCCATCGCTTCCGGATCGCAATCCGAAAGTTACGCATCAATTCAAAACAAGAATTCGACCGCAAACTCATTTTCTGACCGTCATCGGTATAAAGGGTGGCCTGTGGCGAACTGGCCCCCTTCGAGAGGTGAAACGAGGGGATGTGCTCTCATCAATTGCCTGGCTCAAGGCCTTCTCTTCGGCCCGGTCAGCCCCTGCCGCAACGTCGCCTGCAAGCAGGCCATGGCACCTAAAATACTGCCGGCAACATCTGCAAGCAAATCATAGCCATCGGCCTGTCGGGTCGGGATGAAGGCCTGGTGCAGCTCATCACTCAGACCATAGAGGGTGGCAAAAAAGACACTGACCAACAGCAATTGGACCGGGGAGAGTCGGTCAGCCCAGGTCACCCGGCAGGCACGGAAACAGAGAGCTGCCAGGACGCCATAGGCGGCCATGTGCAACACTTTGTCTTTCAGTGGAAAGGAGGGCCCTAAATCGGGTGACGGCAAACCGGATTGAACAAAGATTGCCACGCACAGCGCCATGACCGGCAGCCAGGACAACACGGTTTTTTTCTGGGCGGGATTCAAAATGGCAAGAAGGCCTTAGGGCTGCAGCCTTTCCCGGCATCCGATTCAGGCTGCAGCAGTGTAAACAAGGGGCTACTCGTCGAACAGGTCCAGGTGCAGGCGTCTGTCGGCCAGGTGCGCCGTGACCCGCTCCATAAACTGCGCCATGGGTAAGCCATAGCGAACCGTGCCGTCCAACGTGCGGGCAGATACGGTATCGGCCTCCCGCTCCTTGGCGCCGCAAGTGAGAATCAGCGGCGTTTTGGCCAGCTGGGCTTCGCGAATTTTACGGTTGAGACTTTCCGTCCGGTCATCCACCTCCACCCGCAGGCCCGCTTCGGTCATGGTTGTCGCCATCGCCTCGGCAAAGGGAATCAGGTCATCGTTGATCGGCAGCAGAACGGCTTGGACCGGAGCCAGCCAGAGGGGGAACTTACCTTCGAAGTGCTCGATAAGAATTCCCAGAAAACGCTCGATGGAACCGAACACCGTCCGGTGCAGCATGATGGGACGGTGTTTCTCATTGTCCTTGCCCACATAGGTCAGGTCGAAACGCTCGGGCAGGCTCATGTCCAGTTGAATGGTGCCGCATTGCCAGGTCCGCCCCAGGGCATCCTTGATGTGCAGGTCGATCTTGGGGCCGTAGAAGGCGCCGTCACCCTCGTTGATACGGTATTCCTTGCCATAGGCATCCAGCGCCGAACGCAGGCCGTTGGTGGCCTGGTCCCACTGCTGATCGGTGCCGATGGATTTTTCCGGCCGGGTGGAGAGCTCCAGGTGAAAACCGAGGCCAAATTTAGCGTAGATGCGCTCCTCGAGCCTCAGCAGGTCGAGAATCTCAGCCTGGATCTGTTCCGGCATCATGAAAAGATGGGCATCGTCCTGATGAAAGGCCCGGACCCGGAACAGGCCGTTCAATACGCCGGACAATTCGTGACGGTGCACCAGGCCGATCTCCGCGGCCCGGATGGGCAGCTCCCGGTACGAATGCGGACGGGTGCCGTAGAGCAGCATGCCGCCGGGACAGTTCATGGGCTTGATGGCATAGGCCTGTTCATCCACCTCGGTGGTGTACATGTTCTCCCGGTAGTTCTCCCAGTGGCCGCTTTTCTCCCACAACGTACGCTGGAGGATGATGGGCGTCTTGGTTTCCACATATCCGGCTTTCCGGTGGGTCTCGCGCCAGAAGTCCAGCAGGGCATTCCAGACGACCATACCCCGGGGATGGAAAAAGGGCATGCCCGGCGCATCGTCATGGAAGCTGAACAGATCCATGGCCGCCCCGATCTTTCGGTGGTTGCGCTTTTTGGCCTCTTCGAGATAATTGAGATACGCCTTGAGCTGCTTTTTATCGAAAAAGGCGGTCCCGTAAATCCGCTGAAGCTGGGCCTTGGACTGGTCGGCGCGCCAATAAGCGCCGGACACCCGCATCAGTTTGGCCGCCCGAACAAAACCGGTGTGCGGCACGTGCGGCCCCCGACACAAGTCGGTAAACGATCCCTGTTTGTATAAGGAAATGGTACCGTCGGCCAGGTCGGTAATCATCTCGGTCTTGTATGGTTCTGCCTTATAAAAATCCAGGGCATCGGCCTTGGAAACCTCATGGCGTTCGATGGGGATTTTTTCCTTGATGATGCGGTTCATCTCCGCTTCGATCTTGGGGAAGGCTTCTTCTGAGAGCGGTTCCATATCGATGTCGTAGTAAAACCCGTCCTCCACCACCGGCCCGATGGTAAGCTTGGCATGGGGATACAGGTTCAACACCGCCTGGGCCATAACGTGGGCCGCGCTGTGGCGCATGATTTCCAGTGCCTCCGGGTCGCGGGTGGTGATCAGCCGGACGGCGGCATCCTTTTTAATCTGTCGGTTCAGATCTGCAAGGCTGCCATCAATTTCCATGGCCACGCAATCCCGGGCCAGTCCCTCGGAGATGCTCCTGGCCACAGCCAACCCTGTGGGATAATCGTCAAAGGGTTTTCGACTTCCATCGGGAAGTGTGATATGTATCATTTTTTTAACTGCCTTCCGTAAATGAGGTTGCGCATTGCGCCGATAGCGGATATCTAACAATTCACTGATAAAAAAAGAACTTATGGAACGTAGGGAAAATCCCTCTCCGGGTCAAGCAAAAAATAGGGCCCCTGGCGCCGAGCCGTCTTACCATCTCATCCGAACCCCTGCCGAACTGCAAGCATTTGTCGACCGGATCAGCCGGGAGAAGATCCTTGCCGTGGATCTGGAGGCGGACTCCATGTTTCACTACCAGGAAAAAGTCTGTCTGGTTCAGATGGCTGGCAACGGTGAAAATGTGGTCATCGATCCCCTCGAAGTCAACGACCTTTCACCCCTGGTTCCCATATTCAAGGACCCGGCGATCTGCAAGGTGTTTCACGGTTCGGATTATGATGTACGCTCTCTCTACCGTGATTTTTCCATCGAGATCAACAACCTGTTCGATACCCAGCTGGCCAGCATGTTTCTGGGCGAACAGGAGACCAGCCTGGGGGCTGTGGTCAACAACCGATTCGGTGTCCAGTTGGATAAGCGCTACCAGAAAAAAGATTGGTCTCAACGTCCCTTGCCGGACGGCATGATCGAATACGCCGCCTCGGATGTGTTCCACCTGATCCCGCTGGCCCGCCTGCTCATGGATGAATTGGAAGCCAAGGGGCGGCTTGCCTGGGTCAAGGAGGAATGCGATTACCTGTCCGAAGTTAGACCGATGGAAAACGGCAGCGAACCGCTGTTCCTAAGGTTCCGCGGTGCCGGCCGCCTGCCGCGGCGCAACCTGGCGGTGCTGGAGGGGCTGTTGCAATTTCGCCGGGACCTGGCCATCAAAAAGGACCGCCCCCTGTTCAAGGTCTTTTCCAATACGGCACTGCTGAAAATCGCAACTGAAATGACCGATACCCCTCAGGCCATGGAGGCGGCGCGCTGCCTGAGCGCCAAGCAGATTCGCATTTACGGCAAGTCCCTGGCAAATATTGTAAAAAAAGCCAGCGCTCTGGCCGCAACGGATCTGCCCACCTATCCGCGCAAGCGGCGGCCGTCCGTTTCGACCAAAGTACCCGAACGGGTCAAGGCTATCAAGGTTTGGCGCGATCAGCTGGCCGAGCGATTGGGGCTCGATCCGTCCCTGCTGTTCAACAAGGCGCTGATGACCGCCATTGCCGTTGACAAACCTTCGGACATTCAAGGACTGCATACGGTCGATGGCATCCACAATTGGCAGGTGAAAGCGTTTGGCCAGGCGTTTCTCAAGGTTATAGCTGCCTTACCCTGAAACCGCACCCACACTTATTATTCACCACCCTTCGGGTTTCTTTAAGCAAGAAAAAGTCTGTGGGCCAAGACCATTAACGGCCGGCTGCAGCTCCCGTAGACGATTGCAGAGCAAATGGATTCGGAATCCGAATGGTGAAAGACGGAGAGGACAGGTTGCGGTCATCGATCCCGCAGCAGCAGCCTGCAGACAGGCGCCGATCGGCCGTCATAGCGGATCAATGCACCGTCGCAGGAACGCCCCATGGCACAGTTGACCACGGTCGTCTTGCCAATGGTCTCTACACCGGACTGTTCGTGAATGTGGCCACAAACCACCAGCGCGGGCGAACACCGATCCACCAGCCGCCTGACAGCCCGGCTGCCGGCGTGAAATTTTCCCAGCACCCGGTCCCTGACGCCGTATGGTGGTGGATGGACCACCAGCACGCTATGGGACTGCAACATGCCGGAGACCCGGGTCACGACGTCGGTCTCTTGGAAGCCTATGCGGGAATGAAAGGGCAACGGCAGGGTGCCGCCGATACCGACAATCTCTACGCTGCCGATACGGGCCATTGACAGGTGGATGGATCGCAGGCGCGAAAATGGCTGGAGCAGGTGCGCCAGCTTCCGGCTGTCACTGTTGCCCCGAACCAGCAGCACCGGCAGGTCCAACCGGTTCAATCCTGCAAGCATGACTTCCGGCTGCCAGCGTCTTGAAATATCCCCGGCCAGCACGAGAATGTCCGGCCGGTGATCAGCGATCTGACGGTCAAGGCTCCGCATCCGTTGCGCATTGCCATGGATATCAGCTGCCGCGTAGATCAGCATGGTCCGATTTTCCTTTCCTTATCTCCCGCGGGCCACCCCCTGCATGCAATGGTCGCCGGCTAAATCTATAACAATTGCCTTGACAGGTAAACCGGTTTGATGAAATCAGGGTGAAGCGTTGATGTTCCTTTCACTGGTAATCCGGTAAGCAACCCCATGGCCTTGAGACGATTTTATATGGCACCGGAGATGGTCGGCCGGCCGCAGCCGGAAATTACCGGATCGGATGCCGGCCACATCTGCCGCGTACTGCGACTCTCCCCCGGTGATGACGTGGAACTTTTCGACGGCAACGGCAACGGCTATCGGGCCCGGATTGTGTCGGCGTCACCCAAACGGGTTCTGTTGGCTGTCCAAGAAACATTTCAGCAGCTGTCCGAATCGTCCGTTCACATCACCCTGGCCCAGGGAATTCTCAAAGACCGTAAAATGGACGACCTGATCCGCCAGTTGACGGAGCTGGGAATCGATCGTTGGATGCCATTTTATGCGGCCCGATCGGTGCCGGTTCCGGGCAGGCGAGGCTTGGGGTCGCGATTGGACCGATGGGAGAAGATCGCCCTGGAAGCAGTCAAGCAGTGCCGGCGCGGACGTGTTCCCCAAATTACACCCGCAGCCGATTTCGAGGCCATGCTGCAGGCGGCGGCAGCTTGCGACCTAAAAATCATTTTCTGGGAAGGCGCGCCGCAGGCGTTTGGAATCCCAGAGACAGCCCCCCAAAAACCCACACGAATAATGGTCGTGGTGGGCCCTGAAGGCGGGTTCGACCCTGCTGAAATTCAACGAGCGCACGCGCAGGGATTTTTCACCGCCGGTATGGGCCCCCGTATCCTGAGGGCGGAGACCGCCACCCTGGCCGCCTGCACCCTGGTGCAGTATCGCTTCGGCGACATGGGATCCACGACTTGACCTGTTACAGGAGATTCGATGAGCCGGCATCCATGGCAGATTCACAACCCTGAAGGGACCTTCCGCATCATCGTCACCAAGGCGCTTCCCGGCCGTCAGTGGCTCGACAGGCTCATCACCACCGATTGCCGCCTCGAAATCTGTCAAAGCACGGCGCTGCTGGATACCGCAACCATCAAGGCGGCCATCGGCAGCCGGTGTGACGGAGCCATCGGGCAGCTCACCGAATCGTGGGGAGATGTCCTTTTTCGTGCGCTGAAGGCCGCTGGCGGGAGGGCCTACAGCAATTATGCCGTGGGCTATAACAACGTGGATCTGGATGCGGCCAGCCGGGCGGGCATTCCGGTGGGCAACACACCGGGCGTGCTCACCGAAACCACGGCCGAAATGGCCGTTGCCCTCACCTTCGCAACCGCCCGCCGCGTGGGGGAGGCGGAGCGGTTCCTTCGGGCCGGCCGATACACCGGCTGGCTCCCCGATCTGTTTTTAGGCGCCCTGCTGCACGGCAACACCCTGGGCATCATCGGCGCCGGCAGAATCGGTGCCGCTTACGCCCGCATGATGGTCCAGGGCCACGGCATGCAGCTGATCTACCACGACCCTGTGGCCAATACCGATCTGGAGTCATTTGTCGCCGACTGCAGTCGTTTTCGGGTTTTGCATCACCAGTCACCGGTCGTCTGCCGTCGCGCTGAATCCATCGAAGCGCTTTTGGAAACAGCGGACTGCGTCAGCATCCATACGGTGCTGGACGACTCCACCCGCCACCTCATCGATGCCCGACGATTGGCCCTGATGAAGTCCGATGCCATCCTGATCAACACCAGCCGCGGCCCGGTGGTTGACGAAGCGGCCCTGGTAGGCCACTGTCGGCGCCATCCTGATTTTCGTGCCGGACTGGACGTCTTCGAACGCGAACCGGCCATGGCCCCCGGCCTGGCCGAACTGGACAATGTGGTCATCGTCCCCCACATCGCCTCGGCCACCCGCTGGACCCGGGAAGGCATGGCCACGCTGGCCGCCTGCAACGTGGCCGGCATCCTCGCCGGCTATCCCCTCTGGCGGCGGCCGGACATCCTGCCCTTTCTCGGCGACGATCCGCCGCGGGCGGTTCCCAGCGTCATCAATGCCAGAGAACTCGGCATGCTGCCGTAAGCGTCGGAGATGGAGAATTGCGACCGGATGAGAACACCAGCCTGGACCAACAGACCTCCTCTGCCGACGGGCACCGGGTGGGTTGGCCGGCGGGGCTTCGGTCAGACGGACGCGATTCATGCGCGGCGGGCGGCACACGGAGTCCCTCCCTGGGCATGCCGCCGGCCAAAGGTGGCGAGAATGAACATCGCTGACACTTTTCAGCCATACTGAATGCCGACCGGCAGGCGCCCGCGCCGCCGTCCAAACAAACCATTGAAAATTCATCGTCGCCATTGTACCCTTCGCGCATGGAAAAGAGCGACCAGACCACCTACGACGGCTATATCAAGGCCCTGACCGACATCAGCCGGGCCATCGCGTCGGACCTGTTTCTGGAAGATCTGCTCAAACTCATCGTGATGGTCACCGCCAAGGTCACCGGCGTGGAGATATGCTCTCTGTGGCTGATCGATGAAAGCGTAAAGCCCCCCAGAATCAGGCTTAAAGCCACCCAGTCCATCGACCCGGAATATGTCAAGGACCGGGCCCTGAACCTCGATGAGGGGGTGGTGGGCTGGGTGGTCACCCGCAAACGCCCCATCGCCATCAACAACGTGCTGCGCAGCAAGCGCTTCAAAGAAAAGGAGATGGCCCGCAAACTCAAGCTGGTTTCCATGGTCGGGGTTCCCCTCCAACTTAAAAATGAAAAAATCATCGGCGTACTCAACTGTTTTACGGCAGCCCCCCATGCCTTCTCCAAAACAGAGATCAACCTCCTGACGGCGGTGGCCAACCAGGCCGCGGTGGCGATCATGAATACGGAGTTGATGCTCAAGGCCAAGGTCATCCAGGAGGAATTGGAAACCCGCAAGCTCATCGAACGGGCCAAGGAGATCCTGGTCCGCCGGCGGAGCATGGATGTCGACGGCGCATTTCGATGGATTCAAAAGCGAAGCATGGACAGCCGCAAATCCATGCGGGAGGTGGCCGAAGCCATTTTGTTGTCCGAGGATCTAGGATACTACTCAAGCATCCCCCACGCGCTGAAGAAGGAGAGCACATAAGTTACACTTAACTTGATGGTTGACATTAAATTCGGCCACTGATATCGGTTGGCGATTCAGAATATCTCGTTTTGCACAATGGCGTGTGAAGCGAGCCACCAACCGACAAAGGCGTCTGTTGACCCGCACCAGAGGGAAGATGCCTTTTTACGTTTTTTGGCGAGGCGACGTTCCCCTGAGAGGATGCGGTCGCCTTTTTTTGTTGCTCGAAACGCATCAACGATCGGATTCCAGCCCTGGAAGCACGGTTTACCACCAATCATCAGAGGAGTGAAACCATGAATCTACAAAGACCCAATGCAAACGAGGCTCTTGAAACCAAAAACCGTTCACGCGATGTCGCTCCCCAGTCGGGAATATGCAGCCGGTGCATCGATGGCTGCAAAGGCAATTGCGACCTCTTCCGCGCTACGTTCAGAGGCCGGGAGCTGCTTTACCCTCAGCCGTTCGGAAGCATCACCGCCGGCGCGGACAAAGACTATCCGGTGGACTACTCGCACCTCAACATCCATGGTTATGCATTGGGTGCCAAGGGAATCGAGGCGAATCCGGATATGGCCACCTTTCCCAATGTGGACACGGAAACCGCCTTTGGGGTCGACAGCAAGGTAAAAATGAAAGTGCCGATCTTCACGGGTGCCTTGGGCAGCACGGATATTGCGCGCAAAAACTGGGAGCATTTTGCCATCGGCGCGGCCATCAGCGGCATAACCCTGGTATGCGGGGAAAATGTGTGTGGCATCGACCCGGGACTCGAATTCAACGCTCAGGGAAAAGTGGCCAAGTCGCCGGAAATGGATCGGCGCGTCAAGGAATATCGCCGCTATCATGAGGGATACGGCGACATCCTGGTCCAAATGAACGTCGAGGACACGCGCAACGGCGTGGCCGAATATGTCATCGACAAGCTGGGGGTGGAAACCATCGAGTTGAAATGGGGCCAAGGTGCCAAATGCATCGGCGGCGAAATCAAGGTCAACTCGTTGGAGCGCGCCATCCAACTGAAAAAACGCGGCTATATCGTCACCCCGGATCCGGAGAGTCCCGCTTTCCAGGCAGCCTTCAAAGCCGGCCCGCTGAAGCAGTTCGAACGGCACTCGCGGCTGGGGTTCATCGATCAGGAAGGGTTCATGAGCGAGGTGGAACGGATACGGAAGCTCGGGGCCAAGCGGATCACGCTCAAGACGGGGGCCTATCCCATGCGGGAACTGGCCATGGCCATTCGCTGGTCCAGCGACGCCAAAATCGACCTGCTGACAATCGACGGCGCGCCTGGAGGAACGGGCATGAGCCCCTGGAGAATGATGTGTGAATGGGGCGTCCCCTCCATCTACCTGCACGCCATGGCCTACGAGTTGTGCGACCGACTGGTCAAAAGGGGAAAACCGGCGCCGGATATCGCCTTTGCGGGCGGCTTTTCATCCGAGGATCATGTATTCAAAGCCCTGGCCTTGGGAGCCCCCTATTGCAAAGCCGTCTGCATGGGGCGGGCCCTCATGATTCCGGGAATGGT
Source organism: uncultured delta proteobacterium (assembly GCA_963704985.1). Taxonomy (GTDB): domain Bacteria; phylum Desulfobacterota; class Desulfobacteria; order Desulfobacterales; family Desulfosarcinaceae; genus Desulfosarcina. The sequence continues at coordinate 883,243 of CAVPIL010000002.1, forward strand.
CGGCAAAAATACCGAAAAATGGCTCAGGGGCGAGCAAGGCGGGCTTCCGTCAACCGTCTCCGCCTTTGGCTCGACCAAGGAAGAGATTTTCATGAATTACGAAGTGATCAAGGAAAAATACGGTTCCGAGGCAGGCAAGCTTCCGCTGGGGGCGGTGGGAATCTTCAGTGCGGTGGACAAGATCAAGGTCGGCCTGCAGCAGATCATGGCCGGTTCCCGGAACTGGAAGGTGGAATACATTTCGCGCAACGACATCTTCTCGCTGACCGAAGAGTGCACCAAGGTGACCGGGATTCCCTACGTGATGGATGCCTACCGGGAGGAAGCCCTCCAGATCATCGATGCGTGACAGGCGTAACGGGCAAACGGCCTCACGGTTGCCGAGGGGCGGTATTTTACCGCCCCTTTTTCTATCGTCACCGCCACTCATCTTTTGCATATTTTTTTAGTATACGTTATACAGACAACCTGCGTCCGGTAACGGGTTTTTGTGGGCGAAGAACCGCATCTGGTCAATCATCGAACGAGGCCGGCATGACCGCAGCAAACACCGCCATCCCCCGCGAATGCTACTCCCATTTCAAAATGTTTCACGAGATGATGTCCACGAAGGTGCGGGAAATACTCTTGGTGTCGAGCCCATACGACGCGTTCATCATGGAGGAAGATGGCAGCCTCGCATCACGTATAATAAATGAATACAGTGGGTTGAATTTAAGTCACCCCCCCCGGGTGACCCAAACCGCTTCGGCACGGGAGGCGCTATCGATTCTCGGCCAAAAGGCGCTTGACCTGGTCATCACCACGCCTCAGTTGGAGGAGATGGACGCTTTTTCCCTGTCCCTGAAAATCAAGGCGGTTAAACCGGACCTGCCCGTCATCCTTCTCAGTCATACGCCACGGGGGGTTTATCCGCTGCCGGAAAACAGAGACTGCAGCGGCATCGACCAGGTCTTCATCTGGTCAGGCAATTCTGATCTGCTCCTGGCCCTGGTCAAAAACACCGAAGATCATCTGAATGCGGCCAGCGACACCCGGAATGCCCAAGTTCGCGTCTTGATCCTGGTGGAAGATTCGCCGGTGTACTATTCGTCGTTTCTGCCCCTCATATACAAGGAGATCGTCAAACAGACGCAGGCCGTTCTCGGTGTCGGTCTGAACGAAGAGCATCGCTTGCTCAGGATGCGATCCCGGCCCAAGATACTGCTGGCCACCTCTTACGAGGATGCCTTGAAGCTCTATGACACCTACCGGTCCTATCTGCTTGGCATCATCTCCGACACACGCATCCCGAAAAACGGCCAGCTTACCGGCAATGCAGGCTTTCTGCTGTTGTCCAGCATCAAGGCGGACATTCCCGACCTGCCCATGCTGCTGCTCAGTTCCGAACCGGGCAACCAAGCACTGGCGGCGCAGATCCCGGCCGTCTTCCTGGATAAAAACGCACCCCATCTGCTCTCCGAGCTTCACGACTTTTTTATGAACCATCTGGGTTTCGGCGATTTCGTGTTTCGATTGAGCGATGGCACGGAAATCGGCAGAGCCGCGGATCTTCGCTCGCTCCAGGCACAGATTCCCCAGATACCCGACGAATCCTTGTGGTATCATGCCCAGCGCAACCATTTCTCCAACTGGATCATGAGCCGGTCGGAAATTGCGCTGGCATCGAAATTCAGGGAAGCCAGATCCAGCGACTTCGCTGACGCCGACGCCCTGCGCAGTTACATCATCTCAGGCATCAGCGAGATGCGCAAATGGCAGCAAAAGGGCGTCGTCGCCAAATTCAACGACAGCTCCTTCGATGCGGAGATCATGGATTTCGTCAAAATCGGCCACGGATCCTTAGGCGGCAAAGCCCGGGGATTGGCGTTCATGGCCGCCCTCCTGCGGCAGGAGATGTGTATTTATGAAAAATATCCTCACATCACGATAAGGATCCCCCAGACTGTCGTTATCAGTACCGACGGGTTTGAGACCTTCATTCAACAGAACCATCTGCAAGGCCTGTCCGGCCAGTCCCTGCCCGATGAAACAATCAGGCAACGGTTCCTTTGCGCAGACCTGCCGGACTGGCTCGTCAGAGCCCTGGAGCGCTACCTATCCCAGGTCAGCTATCCACTTTCGATCCGTTCATCCAGCCTCCTTGAGGACGCCCAGTTCCAGCCCTATGCCGGTTTGTACAAAACCTATATGATCCCCAACAACCACGCCTCCTTCCGCAGACGACTCGATCACCTGGTGACGGCAGTGAAGCTGGTGTATGCATCCACCTATTACGAGGGACCCCGGGCTTTCGCCAGATCGACGGCCAACAATCCCCAGGAAGAGGCGATGGCGGTGATCGTCCAAGAGCTTGCCGGCGACGCTTACGGAGATTTCTTTTACCCGGCCATCTCCGGCGTTGCGCAGTCCCACAATTTCTATCCGATTGCTCCGATGAAACCCGAAGAGGGGATTGTCCACATCGCTCTCGGGCTGGGCAAGACCGTGGTGGAAGGAGAAAAAACCCTCCGTTTTTCACCGAGATATCCGACCGTCCTGCCTCAATTCTCACTGGTCGATGACATCCTGAAAAATTCCCAGCGTAATTTTTATGCCCTTCGGATCAGGAACTACGAGGAGGCGCTTAACTTCGACCGACACGGCAATCTGGAGCAGCGGGATGTGGAACAGGCGCACAAGGACTATCCCGTGGTTTGCCTGGCCAGCACCTATGTTCCCGAAGAGCACCGCATCCGCGACACGATTACCGTCAGCGGAACCAAAGTGCTGACATTCGCCCAGGTGCTCAAATTCGGGTCCTTTCCGCTGGCCGAGGTGCTGACGGACATGCTGGAGCTGGGCAAAAAGGGGATGGGGTGCCCGGTGGAAATCGAGTTTTCCGTCAACCTGGGCTCGCCGAAGCGGAAAAAGGCCGAGTTCAACTTCCTGCAGATCAGGCCCGTGGTTGCCGGAGGGGACCGGTTTGAGGTTCAGATCGGTTCAGAGGATTCTCCCCCGAGGGCCTTCTGCAGTTCGGGCCAAGCCTTGGGCAACGGGAAAAGGGAGGATATTGCCGATATCATCTACGTCAAGCCGGATGCCTTCAGAACCGACTCGACGATCCAGATGGCCGCCGAGATCGGCCAACTGAACACGCGGCTGCTTCAATCGAATCGCCGATACCTGCTGGTCGGCCCCGGAAGATGGGGATCCTCCGACCGCTGGCTGGGCATCCCCGTTCAATGGCAGCACATCTCGGGAGCGGGGGCGATCATCGAACTGCGCAACGACCTGCTGAAGGCGGACCCCTCCCAGGGATCCCATTTTTTTCAAAATATCACGTCGCAAGGCATTTTTTACGTCACCATTACCGAAGGTACCGAAGATTTCCTGGATTGGGGCTGGCTAAGCACGCTTACGGTGATCCGTGAAACGGTTTTCATGCGACACGTTGGTCCGGAAAGGCCCATCACCGTCAAAATCGATGGGAGAGCATCCCGATGCGTCATGCTCAAACCTCGCTGAAACACGATCGCCGGCGACGATCGCCGGGCAGCACCCGAACTTCCGCTCCCGCGGGCGCTAGCGCCAACGGCGGTCGAAGCCGGTGGCCGTCATCGTGTCGGGTCACACGCAACATCATCACGCAGCTAAAGAAAAACCGGATTTCTTACCATCCATCAACATTTCAAAGGAGGCATTTATGTCAGACATCCTGAAAGCGATCGAAGCCAGAGACCCCGCTGAAAAGGAATTTCAGCAAGCCGTACACGAGGTGATCGAATCGGTAAAGCCCGTTCTGGATCGAAACCCTGAATACCGCTATAACGCAGTTCTCGAAAGAATCACGGAGCCCGAGCGGGTGATCCTGTTCCGCGTCCCCTGGATGGACGACCAAGGCAAGGTCCACGTCAATCGGGGATTCAGAATCGAAATGAACAGCGCCATCGGCCCTTACAAAGGCGGGCTTCGCTTCCATCCCTCCGTCAATTTGAGCATTCTAAAGTTTCTAGCCTTCGAACAGGTCTTCAAGAACGCCTTGACGACCTTGTCCATGGGCGGCGGCAAAGGGGGTTCCGATTTCGACCCCAAGGGCAAATCGGACAATGAGGTGATGCGCTTTTGTCAAAGTTTCATGGCGGAGCTGTTCCGCCACATCGGCCCCAACACGGATGTTCCGGCGGGCGATATCGGCGTAGGCGCCAGGGAGATCGGCTACCTTTTCGGCATGTACAAAAAACTGCGCAACGAGTTCACCGGCGTCCTCACCGGCAAGAGCCTGGGCTGGGGCGGAAGCCTGATCCGACCGGAAGCCACCGGCTATGGCGCCGTCTATTTTGCGGCGGAAATGCTGGCCACGCACAACGACACCTTGGAAGGCAAGACCTGTCTGGTTTCGGGATCCGGCAACGTGGCCCAATACACGGTTGAAAAAATCCTCGACATGGGCGGCAAGGTGGTCACCCTTTCCGACTCTTCCGGCTTCATCTTCGATGAAGAGGGGATCGACAGGGACAAGCTGGACTTCGTCAAGCGCCTTAAAAACCTGAGACGGGGCCGAATCAGTGAATACGTCGACAAATACTCGGCCGCGGTCTACACCGAGGCGGATTCGACCCTGGACCACAACCCGTTGTGGGACCATAAAGCCGACTGTGCCTTTCCCAGCGCCACCCAGAACGAGATCAACGCAAAGGATGCCGGCAACCTGATTCGCAACGGGGTGGCCCTGGTGTGCGAAGGGGCCAACATGCCATGCACCCCCGGTGCCATCGACAGCTTCCTGGACAAAAAACTGCTTTACGCGCCGGGAAAAGCGGCCAACGCCGGCGGCGTCGCCGTCTCCGGTCTAGAAATGGCCCAGAACAGCATGCGCCTCAACTGGCCGCGTGAAGAGGTGGATGAGCGCCTGCGGATCATCATGCGCAGCATCCACCGGACCTGTCTGGATGCGTCGGCGGAATATGGAGAAGCCGGCAACTATTTCATCGGCGCCAATATTGCGGGCTTCATCAAGGTGGTCAATGCGATGCTCGATCAGGGGCTTGTATAAAGAGAACCAAACCAAATACCCATATCGGTTGATTCATTGATGCAAATAGCGGAATGCGGCGAGAAAATTCTATTTGGGAGAGGCCTTACTGATGATTATGAAAGGTCTCTCCTATTGGAATTCCAGGCAGCCACCTTCACCGGATAGCCTGATAGGCAACGCTTTGACTACCTTTTACAAGACGAGCGCCATCAAAAACCTTTTTATTGATTATCGTTTCAGTACCTTGTAAAATCATTCAATATGGTGCCAAGCCGTTCTTACTGAGAGCTGTTATGTTATTGGGTTATACAACAGGCAGCCATGGCTCATAAATTTTGGCAACATTGAATTTATAATGAGTGCTTGTCACCCCATTATGCTTTGAATGGCCACTATTTAACATACGTAAAATGAAATCCAAACGCATCAAAGACAATTCACGTTGCGGTCCTAAGCATCAGGAACGCTCGATGGATAAAGGGTCTTGCAAACCTTTGTCAGTCTCTTCCGCACCGAATGCCCTTGCCGAACGCATCAAAGAATTGAACTGCCTTTATGGCATTTCCAACCTTTTTGAAAACCAGGATGTAACCTTACCCTGGATTATGCAACGCGCCGTTGAGCTCATCCCGGCAGCGTGGCAGTATCCTGAATACGCTTGCGCGCGTATCAGGTTGGACGGTCAGGAGTACACCACCAAACATTTCAAGGTGACACCCTGGCACCAGAATACAAATATCGTTCTTAATGGTAAACATGTTGGCGATGTGGATGTCTATTATCTACAACCACCTCCGGCTTGTGGAAATGAACCGTTTCTGGAGGAGGAAGCCCACCTATTGAGAGCGATTGGTGAACGTTTATGCAAGGTTTTATGGTTAAAACGGTCCGAAGACGCGCTTAAAGAGAGTGAGGAGCGCTATCGAGTGCTTACCGAACAGGTTGCCGAAGGTGTCGCATTGGTACAGGACTCCCGCTTTTGTTATGTTAATCCAGCATTTTGCAAAATGTTTAACGCACCTTCGGATGAAGCTATGCGTGATAGGCATGTGCAAAGTTCACCAGCGGGTGATACTGGTGAGATTGCAAAATTATATAGATCAATAGGTGATTGTGTCACCGAGCTTAAGGTAGAGGGCGTCTATCAGCTTCTCCGACCCGAAAAAAACTATTGGGTCCAGGTTTGTCACAGTCCAATTACGTTCAAAGGACGGCCGGCATGGCTGTCAACGTTCAAGGATATCACTGAAATAAAAGAACAGCAGATGGCCGCCCAGCAAATGGCGGACCTGCTGGACAGCGAGAACAGAATATTGCGATCGTCCTTAAAGGAACGGTATCGGCTGGGAGATATACTCGGTCGCTCACCGGCCATGCAGGCGGTTTACGAATTGATTCTAAAAGCGGCGGCTACGGATGCCAATGTTGCCATATTTGGCGAATCCGGTTCCGGTAAGGAACTGGCGGCAAGCGCTATCCATAATCATGGGGATAGAAAGAACAAACGTTTTATCGCGGTGAATTGTGGCGCCATCCAAGAATCCCTGTTCGAACGGGAATTTTTTGGTCACCGAAAGGGTGCCTTTTCCAGTGCCCACGAAGATGCCCCGGGGTATTTGGATATGGCTGATGGGGGAACCTTGTTTCTCGATGAGGTCAGCGAGTTGACCATCAATATGCAAGCCAAGCTATTAAGGGCTATCGAGGGACGAGGATATCGGCCAATCGGCTGCACTGAAACCAAATTTACTGATTTTCGAATAGTATCGGCATCCAATACGCCTTTGGACGATAAGGTTGCCAGTGGCCGCATGCGCAATGATTTTTTCTATCGTATCCAAGTGATCCAGATTCAGTTGCCACCATTGCGTCATCGTAAACAGGATATCCCATTGCTGGCAGAGCACTTTTTACGCCAAATGAAATCCCAGTCGGGAGCGCCAAGGGTTCCCGGCCATATTATTGATACGCTTATCGAGTATGATTGGCCCGGTAACGTCCGCGAATTGCGCAATGTCTTACAGCGCTATGTAACCCTTGGACACCTCGAATTTCTTTCCCCGGATTCCGCCCATAGCAAGGCATCAATTGCATCCGAATTAGATCTTCGCTCAGCAACCCAACAATTGGAACAATCACTTATCTCAAAAGCACTGCACCAAACAGGTGGCAATCGTACCCAAGCGGCCACCCTGCTTGGCCTATCACGTCGAGCACTTTTTCGTAAGATGCCCACTTCGTAGGTGCCAAAATCGCCCACATGGGGCGAATTCGCCCGTATTTTTTAAACAATATAATAACAGTCGGTTAGCCTGGTTGCCGCTACTTAAAGCGGGCGCTTAATTCCCATAATCGTTTTTTCACTTCCCCACCAGTTGTTTTATTTTCCCATCATATTAGAATGTTACGTTGACTTATACGTGTTGGCATTCCCTTTGCTGTAACAGGACCTCAGTGTATCGCACATGCCGGGATGGGTTTCAGCAATGGTTCCCGGAAGATATAAATACTGAGTCATTTTCTATGGAGTTGGTTCAAAACAAAGCTTTCGAAAAAACCTTCATCGTCCCTGATGACAGATGAATAAAAAAGCAAAAATACAGGGTACGGCCAGGGTTCATTTTGGCCAAATGGCGCATGTCGGAAAACCAATCTACAGAAAAGGAGTAATTCAATGCAACAAGATCCTTTTGGAAATCTCACCGATTGGGGGCTGGTTCTGGATATTTTTACAGAGTTGGCAGACAACGGCCAACTATCAGAATGTCAACCGGGTCTGATTCGAATATTGCGATTCAAGGGTAACTGGCGGCTCCGTGAGGAGGTGCTCAAACGTGTTGGAAAGATTCAGATTCCCTCAGAAGCTCTAATTAGCCAAGTCTTGGCCATACTGGCGGACGATAACACATACTACGAAGCCAGGATCATTGCAGGCGACACCCTGATGGAACTGTTGAAAAACGTTCCTGCCGGTTCTTATGGCGAGTTAACCATGTCGGCAAGAAAAGTTATTGAGAAGTTAAAGAGTACGCCACAGCCGCCATTTTTCAATGAGGCAGTAGACAGGCTCTATTCTGCGGTTGCTGTTCCAAGCATGCTGGAAAATTAATTCCACAAGTCAACACTATAAGTACCAGGAGATTGTCAATGATCCAAAAACAGGAAGTTCAGGGGATATGCTGCACATGTACCGCCAGATCAGGGTGCCGGCCTTTTAACAATAGCTCAAAACTAGGCAGAATGGTTTTTTTTTGTGAGGAGTTTGATGATCCTGATGAGTATAAAAATCGTCGGCCAGCCAACACTTTTGCTTCCACGCCATGCATGGATATAAAAAGCCTTCTTTCATTGTGACATATCCATGCAAGGGTACAAATAGATACCAATATAACCGTATGCAGTGAGGTAAAATATGCTGATCGGAATCCCAAAAGAAATCTTGTCTGAAGAAAAAAGAGTCGCAGCCACACCGGAAACAGTCAGGAAGTACATTGACCTGGGTTTTGAGGTGGCCGTCGAATCATCGGCCGGAGAAGGAATTGCCATCAGTGATGACGACTACAGCCTGGCAGGAGCTACCATCGCCACCGATGTTGAACGTCTGTTGGCCGAATCCGATATGGTTTTAAAAGTCAAACAGCCTGTATTCAACCAAAGACTGGACAAGCATGAAGTTAACCTGCTTCGCGATGGCAGCATCCTGATCACCTTTCTCCACCCAGCAGCACCGGAAAGCCACGATATTGTCAAACGGCTTAGGGATAAAAACATTACCGCCCTTACGATGGACGGCATCCCGCGCATCTCCCGCGCGCAACGGATGGATGCCTTGTCCTCAATGAGCACGGTGACCGGTTATAAATCCGTAATTATGGCCGCCAACCAGCTGCCAACGTTCATCCCCATGATCGGCACTGCCATCGGCACAATCAAACCGGCAAAGTTTCTTGTTGTCGGTGCAGGTGTTGTGGGATTGCAAGCCATTGCCACGGCCAAACGTCTCGGCGGCGTTGTCAAGGCCATTGATATTCGCAACGACGCATGCACGGAAGCCGGAAGCCTGGGGGCTAAAGTGGTAGAATTCGACATTCCCCAGGAGCTGGCCGTCGGCAAGGGCGGTTATGCAAAAGCCTTGGAAGACGAGTGGATCGAAATTGAACAGCACCTAATCGGTCCTCACCTGGAAGAGGCGGATGTGGTCATTCTCAGCGCGCTGGTTCCGGGTGAAGTCGCACCCATCCTGGTAACCGAAAAAATGGTTGCCAAGATGAAACCGGGTTCGGTGATTATGGATATATCCATCGATCAAGGGGGTAATTGCGAGGTTACCGAAGCGGGTCGTTTTAGTCAACGCCTGGGCGTAAACATCTGCGGAATCCAGAATATCCCCGGCAGGATGGCAGTCCATGCCAGCTGGCTGTATGCCAACAACATTTACTACTATGTGGAAAATCTTTTCAAAAACGGTGTGGCAGAACTCGATCTGGAGGACGAGATTGTCAAAAGCTCTCTCGTCACCCATCGTTCAACCATCCATCACCAGGGTACCCTCAAAGCAATGCGGGGTGGTTTATCCAATTGAGCAGAATGAGGAGGACAGATGGGAAACTTACTATTGATGGCTGGCGTTTTCCTGGCATCCTTCATTATCGGTTACCTGCTGATATCCAAGGTACCGTCTTTGCTGCACACGCCCTTGATGTCTATGACCAACGCCATTTCCGCAGTTACCATACTAGGGGCGTTGATTCTATTTTCAGTGCCGTCTTCGGTTTTAGAAAAAGTGTTGGGTGCACTGGCCATGATTACAGCAACCTTTAATGTCGTCGGCGGTTTTGCCATTACGGACAGAATGTTGAGGCTTTTCAAAGAAAAGCGCACTACGCTGAATAACCCATAAACGAAATCCACCATGCGATGACACTTTTAATCGACTTTTCGGTTATCTTGATTCTGATAGCGGGAATATGGCAGTTCCGGGATCCCCGCAGGGCAAAGTTTGGCAACCTGACAGCTGCATTTGCGCTGATCTGTGCTTTCTTTCTGGTCCTATACCGAAATGGGATCATGGATACGGGTGTCGTTGTCCTATCGCTGCTGGGGGGGGTAATTGCTGGCTATGTGGTGGCACGCGCCGTCGGCATGATTCAGATCCCGGCCATGGTGGCCTTCCAACACGGTGCAGGCGGTGTGGCTGCATTCCTTGTATCGCTGGTTGAACTGACGCGCGGGGCCCACACAGTAGATACGGTGAGCGAAATTTCGGGCGTTTTAGGATTGACGATCGGTGCATTGACTTTCAGCGCCAGCATGGTTGCCAGCGCCAAATTAGCCAACAGAATCAGGCAGACACCGCAAATCCTGCCTGCCCATAATTTACTCATGCTGATGAATATTGGCGGCCTGTTTATTGTTGGCGCGGCATCCTTTTATTTCACAAGCGATTCGGTATTGGTTCTGTACCTTGCCCAGATCCTGCTGTCCGTTCTCTTTGGCATCTTGTTTTCGATTCGCATTGGCGGCGCCGATATGCCGGTACTGATTTCATTTCTGAATGCCACAGCCGGTTTGGCCGCATCATTTTGTGGAATGGTGATCGGCAACCAGCTGTTGATTGCCTTCGGCGCAACGGTGGCGGCGTCGGGTTCTATTCTCACCCATGTGATGTGCAAGGCCATGAACCGAAATCTTTTCAGGGTGTTCTTCCCCGAACAAAAAAAACCAAAAGGCGCATTGGAGGAAAAAGCACCTTCGACGGCTTTATCCGTCCAATGCGTGGATGCAGATCCCAAGGTGACGGACGCGGCGCAGGGTCTGAATAAAGCGACTGCCGTCATTTTAAAGGCCAAAACAGTTATCATCGTTCCCGGCTATGGGATGGCATTGGCCAAAGCCCAAATGGAGGTTGCCGAGCTTGCGCAACGAATGATCGCCATGGGCAAAGATGTCAAGTACGCCATCCATCCGGTAGCAGGAAGGATGCCCGGTCATATGAATGTGCTGCTGGCCGAAGCCGGTGTGGATTACGACATGCTGGTGGAGATGGAGGCCATCAACCCCGAATTTCTGAGGACCGACCTGGTTCTGGTCATCGGTGCTTGTGATGTGGTCAATCCCGCGGCCATCGATGTCGGGGGAACACCAATATCAGGCATGCCGATCCTGATGGCCCATCAAGCTGAAAATGTGGTGTGTTGCAACTTTGATGAAAAACCCGGTTATTCGGGCGTTGAAAACCCGTTGTACGAGAAAAGCAATACCATCATGTTACCGGGGGATGCAAAAAAGACAGTCCATCAGCTATTGGCAGCCCTGACGGACAAACAACCTCAAGCGGCGGTCGGTGAAAAACCTGCTTCCGAAAACACCGCTGATGCAGTCAATACGCTGGCTGCGGCCAAAAAAGTAGTCATCATTCCCGGGTACGGCATGGCGCTGGCAAAAGCTCAATTCGATGTGGTGGAACTGGCTTCAGTCTTAGAAAAAAGAGGTGCAAGCGTAAAATATGCCATCCATCCGGTTGCGGGAAGGATGCCTGGCCACATGAATGTACTGCTGGCCGAAGCCGAAGTTGATTACGACAATCTGCTTGAAATGGAGGAAGTGAATCCCCAGTTCGCCGATACGGACGTGGCCATGGTCTTTGGTGCCTGCGACGTCGTAAATCCGGCGGCCATACAAAGCGAAGGAACACCAATTTCCGGCATGCCGATCCTGATGGCCCATGAGGCCAAAAAAATAATTGTGTGCAATTTTGATAAAAAACCGGGATATTCGGGTGTCTTGAACCCACTCTACGATAACAGCAAGGCCATCATGATGCTGGGGGATGCAAAAGCCTCCGCGAAGATATTAATTTCGTCTTTGCGATCAACGGGTGATTTAAGTGACATCAGGAATCCGGACATGAAAATGGACATAAAATACACCCAATTCTCAACGCAGCGTTGATATCAAACACGATTATGAATTTAAGGCGCGCACCAAAGAGCTTTATTGCTTATACCGTGCCTTCATTTGACATTTTGCATTTTACCGTTGACGTTTTCAACACACATCCAATGCTTACCCGCGCCACTCCGTATCGTCAACCGTTGTCTTGAAATCCGGTTCGATCACATCGGGCAGTTCCTCCCCGGCAACGGCAAGCATGTCTTCGTCGGACGGAATACCCACGAATACCAGCCGGTTGCGGGGGCATTTCTTGGCTGCCACCAAGCCGGACGTCAGATTTTCCAGGGTGTAGTTGTCGTAGTTGATGGTAGACAGGTTGTTTACCACGGTAAACATGCCCGATGTCCGCTCACAGGCCCGACAGCCCAGACAGCCCACCTTGCAGACTGATTTGACCTCCTTGCCGGCATCGTGGTTGGAGCACGCCACCACCAGCATGCGCTCGCTTTTGAAGGGCGCCATGGTAATGATGTTGCGGGGGCAGACCTTGGCGCAGGCGCCGCAGCCCACGCAGGCCCCATACTCCACCCGGGCCAGCCCGCCTTCAATATGGATGGCGTCAAAATCACAGGCCCGGGTGCAGTCGCCGAACCCCAGGCATCCGTAGGTGCACCCCTGGACATCGGTCACCAAGTTGGCCGGACCGCACCGTTGCTCACCGATGTAAGGGCTGCGCCCCAGCCGGTCACTGTATCGGGCGCCGCAGTGGATCACCGGCCGCCAGGGATAGCCCACGGCGGCCGCCACCCCCATGACCGCTGCCAGTGCTTCCGCACAGCTTTTGCCGCCCAAGGTGCAAAGATTCACCGCTTCATCATCCAGCACGACAGCCTCGGCGTATTCACCGCAGCCCACGTAGCCACAGCCGCCGCAGTTGGCGCCGGGAAGCGCATCGATGGCGGCATCCACCCGCGGATCCACTTCCACATGAAATGCCCGGTTGGCCCAACCCAAGACAAAAGACAGCACCAGCCCCATAACGAGCATGGTGGTAGCGGCCAGTCCGACAATTACCCAGGACATGCTTCCCCCAGAATGACATGTGCCGGACCTTCATCCGGTCTTGAAGCCGGGTGAAGATCGACCGCCTGTGAAAGAGTCTTCTCCAGGGGCGATGCAGGAGATGACCCGGCTGTGGATGTTTCCGTCTTCGCCGGATGGGCGGTCATGGCTTCCCGGAGGCCCGAATCCACTCCGGTGAATCCCATGAAGGCCATGGCCAGAATTCCTCCCACCACCAGGGTGATGGCGGCTCCCCGAAACGGTTTGGGCACATCGCACAGCTCCAACTCCTCCCGGATGCCGGCCATGATGACGATGGCCAGGGTAAAACCCACCCCGCCAAAAAGGGCCAGGGTCAGTGACCGACCAAGGTCCCACCGGTCCGCCGGATTCTCCGCGCCCACCACGTGGCTCATGATGGTCAGACAGGCAAAAAGGATGGCGCAGTTGGTGGTGATCAATGGCAAAAACACGCCGAAGGCCTTGTAAAGCAGGGGAAAAAACCGCCGCACGTACATTTCCACAAACTGCACCGACGCGCTGATGGCGAAGATGTAGACGATGTAGCTCAAAATGGTCAGGTCCACCCGGACCGCTGTCTCGGCCGGCATGAACAGACCCGCCGCCAAACGGGTGAGCGGGGCCCCGGGCATGAGCACGAAAGTGGTGATGGTCCATGAGATGAAGGCGGCAATGGTGATGACGAAGGTCACCGCGGCCCCCATTCCCACAGCCATGCCCACGTGCCGGGACACACCGATAAAGGGACAGATGCCCACGAAATAGTATAGGACGAAGTTGTTGATCAGGGCCGCGCCCAGGGCGATCAGCAGGATATCGATGAGATAATTCATGGGTTTGGTCGCTCCCTAAACGCGCTTTTTGCCGCCCTTCCGGGCGACAATCCAGTTGACGGTTCCCAGCAGCAGGCCAAAGGTGAGAAAGGCGCCGGGAGGAAGGACCATGATGGTCCAGTCCGGCCAGGCTGCCGGCATGACCCGCAGTCCCAGCAGGGATCCGGCGCCCAGAATCTCTCTTATGGCGGCAATGCTGGACAGGGCCAGTCCGAATCCCAGACTCTGGCCCAGGGCGTCGGTCGCAGCAACGAAGGGCGACTGTTTGGAGGCACACACCTCACACCGGCAGATGATGATGCAGTTGACGATAATCAGTGGGATGTAGGGCCCTAAGGTCTTGCTCATCTGGTAAAGGTAGGCGGCCAGAAAGCGATCCGCGATGGTCACGAAGGTGGCGATGGTCAGTGTGAAAACCACGATGCGCAGGTGCGGCTTTAGCAGGTTGCGGATCAGGCTGGTGATGACGTTGGCGCACAGCAGCACAAACCCGACGGCCCCGGCCATGGTGATGGCCGCCTTGAGGCTGTTGGTCACCGCCAGGGTGGGGCACAGTCCCAGCAGTTGGCGGTAGACCGGATTTTCGGGTAACATACCGTTGATGAACCGTTCTGTTGCGGTGGGCAGATCAGCCATTGGTATTGCCTCCTTTACCGGCCGAAGACGGCGCGGTGGTCAGCGGTATTCGCAGGTCGCCGATGGCCGTGTTGACCATGGCGGTCACTCTGTTGGATGAGATGGTGGCACCGGTCACGGCATCGATTTCACCGGGTCGGGAGGCTCCGGTCTTGGTGACGACCAGGGGCCGGTCCGCCGGCGCATCGACAAACTGGCTCCGCCATGCCTCGGTAATGATCGTGTTGCCCAGACCGGGCGTCTCCTTCTGCTCCAGCACAAACAGGCCGGTAATGCTGCGAAAATCCGGCGAAAGCCCCAGCAGCAGTTCAATGGTGTCCGCATAGCCCTTACCCTCGGTTTTCACCACCCACCCTTTCAGATCGCCCTGGTAACGCGCCTCGTAAACGCTGTAGAACTTGGTCCGATCCGGCTTGCTTACGGTCACCTGACGGGAAACAATCTCCAATGTCTGATCTTCACCGGCCATCTTGGCGGCCAGAAATTTGCCCAGCACGAGTTCGGGCACCTTCTCCAGGGTTTCATTGAGTTTGTTGCTCTCGATTACCGGGCCCAACAGCAATTGCACGCCCGCCAGGGATACGCCGAACCCCACGGCCAGCACCAGCACCAGCCAGGCCTGCACGAGATGGCTCGATTTCAGGCCACCGGCAGACTTATTTTTTTCATTGTTGACATTCATCGCATTAAAATTCCTTCATCCGGATGCGCAGGAGAAGATAAGTTGCTTTATTGATATACTATTACCCTGGAAGCGGTAGCTTGTGGTTCGGGCCAAGGCCGCAGCGAAATTGAAACCGCAGGCATACGGCGCTACGTCGAGGATTTCAATACAGCGAGACCGCCGGCCTGGGCCGCAGGATGCCGCTTCCAATTATTTTCCACCAAAGGGCGTCGGTATCGTCCACCGGTTGATCAGCGGCGTCAGGGCGTTCATTAACAGAATTGCAAACATCACCCCTTCCGGGTAACCGGAGAAAAGCCGCAGCAGCATAATCAACATGCCGGTACCCAGACCGAAAACAAACTTGCCTTTGGGGGTCAGCGGGCTGGATACCGGGTCCGTGGCGATAAAAAAGGCCCCGAAAAGCAAAGCTCCGCCCAAAATATGGTGCAGCACGGTCCACCCGTCCGCAGGGCCGGCAACATCGGCCACGCCGCCGATTACCAGGACGGCAACGAGCAGCCCTGCGGGAATCTCCCAGGCGGCGGTGCGCCGGATAAGCAGATAAAATCCACCCATCAGGCAGGCCAGGGCACTGGTTTCGCCCAGGCTGCCGTTGGTGGTTCCCCAGAAAAGGTCGGTCAAGGGTGCGACCACGCCGTTCATCTGATAAGCGTTCATGGGGGTGGCCTGGGAAATGGCGTCCACGGCGCTGCGGGCGTCCTCAAATCCCGACGCAGCCAGGGCTCCGGCAAAGGAGATCATGACGAAGGCGCGGCCCACCATGGCCGGATTGAACAGATTCATGCCCACCCCGCCGAAAATGATCTTGCCGATACCGATAGCCACGAAGGCGGCGATGGCCCCCACATACCATGGTGCCGTTCCAGGCAGTGACATCGCCAGGATGATCCCGGTAACAACGGCCGAACCGTCTTTCAGGGTCGACGGCCGACCGCGCATCTTCACGAAGAGCAGTTCCGCCAGCAGGCACCCGCCCAGGCAGACGGCCAGTTGGAACAGGGCGTAGCCGCGGAAGACAAACACGGACATGGCCACCACCGGCGCCAGGGCGATGATTACATCAATCATCATCCGTCGGGTGCTGGACGCCGTTTGAACCAGATGGGGGGACGGCGATACATGAATTACCGGCGCCGTCGCGTCGGTTTCATCTCTGGACATCACGTGATTTTCCTGCATGTTGGTTTGATCTTCATGACCCCGTCGTCAACTCCGGTCCGCGGCCGCCAAACGGGCCTTTCCAGCCCGGATCAGCTGGACCAGCGGGATGTGGGCCGGACATGTGTAAGCACAGGAACCGCACTCGAAGCAGGCCATCATATTGTACCGCCGGGACAAGGCGATGTCCTGGTGCCTGGATGCCAGGGCAATTTTTGTGGGGACCAGGTTCATGGGGCACACATCCACGCACTTTCCACAGCGGACACAGGCGGTCTCCTCGCCGGAACTGACTTCGGCACGGGTCATCACGGTAAGTCCGCCGGTGCCTTTGGTAACCGGGGTATTGAGATTGGAGAAGGCGAATCCCATCATGGGGCCGCCGGCCACCAAACGGACGGCCTCGGGCGTCAGGCCGCCGCAGAAATCAACCAACGCACCGAATGAAACGCCGATGGGCGCCAGCACGTTGGACGGGTTGACGATGCCGCCGCCGGTAACGCTGATCACCCGGTGGGTCAGGGGTTTTTTATAGATCACAGCCCGGGCGACGGCCGCCATGGTTCCCACATTGCTCATGGCCACGCCCACATCCGACGGCAGGCCGCCCAGGGGCACCTGGCGTTTGATTACCGCCTGGATTAAATGCTTTTCGCTGCCTTGGGGGTATTTGGTCTTGACGACGGCCAGCTGAATACCGGTGCCCGCCGCCGCCTTTTTGAGCGCCGCCACCGCCGGCATTTTATTGTCCTCGACACCGATGACGATCCGCTTGGCCCCCACACTGCGGCCAGCCAGCAAAGCGCCGGTTATAATAGGCATCGGTGCCTCCACCATGAGCCGGTAGTCGGAGGTAAGATAGGGCTCACACTCGCAGCCGTTGACGATCAGGGTGTGGATCGGTTTCTTGTCGCTGGGAATGATTTTGACATGGGTGGGAAACGCCGCTCCCCCCAAGCCCACCAGTCCGCCGTCGCTGATATCACGGCTGATTTGATCCGGTTCATAGGCGTCCAGCCCGGTGGTGGGCCAGCTGCCGCCGAAGATCTCCTCCCACAGGTCCTGGCCCGAAGGTATCTCCCCTTCGGTCTTGATGGGCAGGGTGTCCATGTGACGGCCATTGGCCAGGGTCATTCTCACCGGGCGCTGAACAATGCCGGGGACCGACGCATGCAGGGTCGTGGAGACAAAAGAACTGCCCCTGCCGATGGTCTCGCCCCACTGGACGGTCTGGCGGGGTTTGACCAGGGGTTCACATGGGCCGCCGATGTTCTGGTGCAGGGACAGTACCACCGTATCCGGCGCAGGCATTACCCGGATGGGCGCATCTTCGGACAGGTTTTTATGGCCCGGCGGGTGAATGCCATGGGCAAACGTGCCGCTGCCGGCGTAGCCTTTCAGCTTCAGCCCCATGGCTGCACCGCGCTATTCAATTGTTCGTTGACCGCCATTTCGAAGCACCACAAACCCAAAAAATTTCGACAACCGTTACCATCCGCAGGCCCAAAATCAGGTGGATTCTTGTATATCGGGTCGCACAAGGAATTCCTTTGACCTTAGTCAATTCGTTGGCCAAAAGGATCTGTCATCCCTGTATGGACCTTTTTCATCGATCCTTTGGTCTATAGAGTGGGGTTGGATCAGATGGTTTCCAATGTTGACGGGTGCCTGCTGAAGCGATACTATTTTGATTACCGCATGGCCGCCGTCTTGTCATTACAACAATCTCGATAACTGGTTCCAGGAGGTGCTGTTTGCAGGAATGCGCTCCCCCCCATAAAGTTCTGGTCGCCGTTGACGGCAGCGAACAGTCGCTGAGGGCCATCCGTTATGCGGCCAGCGTTTTTCCGCCGGGCCGCACCCACATCGTACTCTTGCATATACAGGTCCAATTGCTCGAGCTTTTTTCCGACCTCGACGCCTACCCCCATTACAAGCGACGGGTCACCGGCCTGAAGCGCTGGGCCACCGAACAGAAAATGGACATCTCGAACACCATGGACAGCGCCATGGTCTACTTCAGGCAAAAGGGCTTCCCCGAATCGGCCATCACTGTCAAGACCCCGGCCAAGAAGGAAGGGATCACCCAGGACATCATCAGGGAGTCATACGACGGCTACCATGCCATCGTCGTGGGACGCACCGGCTGGAGCCGGTTCAAGGACTGGCTGATCAAGAGTACGGCCATGAAGCTGGTGGCCAAGATTAAGCATATTCCGGTGGTGGTGGTAGGCGGCAACCCCGATGCGAAGCACCTGCTGGTGGCCTTCGACGGCACCCACGGAGCGATGAAGGGGGTGGCGTGTGTTGGGGCCCTGGTGGGCACCTCGGATCACCACCTTCAGCTTTACAGCATGATCAGCCACGCGGGAAAGTTCTGGGTGGGGGACGAGGCGGTCTTCATTCCTGAAAATGCCCGAGGCCTCATCGCTACCGGCAAGCATCGAATCGGCCCCCACTTGGAGGAGGCCCGCAGCAGACTGCTGGCAGAGGGGATGGCTCCGGACCGCATATCCATCAAAATTCACGCCGTGGACCGCGACCGCGCCACCCACATCGTCCAGGAAGCCATGCAGAGCCATTTCGGCGGTGTCGTATTGGGCCGCCGGGGACTGATCACCTTTATCGATGAGTATTTCATCGGTCGGGTCAGCGACCGGGTGCTCAAGCTGGCCGATCAGCTGGCGGTGTGGATAATCTAGCGGCGGGCCACCAGACAGAAGGCGAAAGACTGCGGGCAAAGGAAGCGTGCCCAAGTTTCCTTTCTATTGCCGGCTTACAAATGGTTGGCTGTGATCGAATATATGATCGCAGCCGCTCATCCAGATCACTCGTAGAGTGATGGTCGCTTCACTTGCCTGCGTTCAGCCGGAACGGCCGCAGCGCCTTCCTTGGTGGCTGCCAGCGTGGATCGGTGCCAGTGGTCCGCCATCGATCACCCCCCCGACCGCCTGACCGTGTACCCCATGCCATTCAGTTCGGCCATCAATACGTCGCGGTGATCGCCCTGGATTTCAATGGTTCCGGCCTTGACCGTACCGCCGCTGCCGCATTTCCGCTTGAGTGTTTTGGCCACCTGCTTCAGCTCGCCGTCATCCAAGGGAAGACCGCTGATCACGGTCACGCCTTTGCCTTTGCGGCCTTTGGTGGCCCGCCCAACCCTGACGATGCCGTCGCCCACAGGCCCTGCCGTCTTCTTCCCGCAACTGCAATGGTCCTGCGTCTGGTTACATGAAGGGCAGATTCGGCCGTGCTCCGTGGAGTATACCAGGCGGGTGTTTCTGTCTTCGAATCGCGCCATGTCAATCCTTTCGGTGGATATCGCAAGGGATTCAGAAAGTGACCTTCTGTCTTAACGTCTTTTGCTTTCCCCGCCGGGTTTTACGGTCCATGCGCCGCTGCTGGGAGCCGCGCGTGGAGCGGGTCGGCTTCCGTTGCCTGACCGGCGCCAGGACGCTGCGGATCAGGAGCACCAGACGCATGCGCGCCGAAGCCCGGTTTTTCTCCTGGGTGCGATATTCCTGGGCCTTGATGACGATGACGCCGCTTTTGGTGATGCGCTGGTCGTTGCAGCACAACAAGCGCGCTTTGGCTGCTTCCGGCAAGGACGATGCGTGGATATCAAAGCGCAGATGCACCGCCGAAGCCACCTTGTTCACGTGTTGACCGCCGGCCCCCTGGGCGCGAATGGCGGTCATTTCAATCTCATTGTCCGCCAAGGACAAATGGCTGGTTATCGCGAGCATTTCCCTGAACCGTTGAAGGCTGAACAGCTGTCCGTCTCTCTTGTCCCAGCCAATATCTGACAGTTTTCCCGCATTTGCAAGTTCGGCGGCACTTCGATCGAACTGAATGAAAAATAGCGCTTGCATATTTGGTATTGTTTCTATAAATAGTAACGCCGGGTGTTAAAGCAACGGTCGGAAAATAGAATGGGTTTCAACCCCAACCGATTTAAAAAAGTGAAGGGAGCGAGATGAAACGATTGCTGATGGGTCTGATGATGGTTGCCGTGCTGCTGGCAGGTCCGGTCCAGGCTCTGGAACCGGTTAAAATCGGTATGATTACGACGCTGTCCACCAAGGCCGGCTATCTTGGCGAGGAGATCCGCGACGGGTTCCAACTGGCCATCGACCAGGAGGAAGGCCGGCTGGGCGGCATCCCGGTGGAACTGCTTGTGGATGACGATGGCGCCAAACCGGAAAAAGCCAAACAGATCGCCGACCGCTTCATCCAGCGCGACGGGGCAAAGATTCTGACCGGTATCGTTTTTTCCAATGTGGCCATTGCCGTCGTGCCCAAGGTGGTCCAGCAGAATGTGATCTATGTGAGCGCCAACGCGGGACCCTCGCTGCTGGCCGGTGAAGGGTGCCACAAAAATTATTTTAATGTGGCCTACCAGAACGACAACCTCGATGAGGTCGTTGGCAAGTATGTCACCGAGGCCGGCTTTAAAAACGTCTACCTGCTGGCGCCGAACTATCCGGCCGGCAAGGACCACCTGGCCGGATTCAAGCGTTATTACCAGGGTGCTGTCGCCGGCGAGGTATACACCAAGCTGGATCAATCGGACTACGCGGCAGAGATTGCCGCCCTGCGCGCGGCCGCACCGGACGCCGTCTTCTTTTTCCTGCCCGGAGGCATGGGCATCAATTTTCTCAAACAATACGCCCAGGCGGGCCTGAATCAGACCATCCCGCTGTTCGGACCGGCATTCTCCTTTGATGAACGACTGCTGCAGGCGGTCAAGGATGCGGCTCTTGGGGTAAAAAACGGATCGCAATGGACCCACGACCTGGACAATCCAGCCAACCGGCAGTTTGTCGAGGCCTTTAAAAAAACCTACGGCCGCACCCCCACCCTGTATGCCAGCCAGGGCTACGATGCCGCAAGGTTGCTGGGCAGCGCCCTGCGGCAGGTGGACGGGGACGTCTCGAAAACGAATGCCCTGCGCGCGGCCATCCGCAAGGCGGACTTCCCCACCGTCAGGGGGAAATTCTCATTTTCGGCCAATCAGCACCCGGTCCAGGACCTCTACATCCGCGAAGTGGTAGTGGACGCAGACGGCAATTACACCAACAGGACCGTCAAGGCGGTCTTCACCGACCACAGCAATGTGTATGTCGAACAGTGCAAATTGGATTAGCGTCCGCTCATGCTGTTATTCGTCGAACAACTGCTCAACGGCCTCCAGCTGGGCATGACGCTCTTTCTGATGTCGGCCGGCCTGACCCTGGTTTTCGGCATCATGCAGGTCATCAACCTGGCCCACGGTTCCTTTTACATGATCGGCGCCTACGTGGGCGCCACGGTCACCGCCCGGACCGGATCGTTCACCCTGGGCGTTCTGGCGGCGCTGCCGGCGGCCGCGCTGGCCGGCATGCTGGTGGAAGTAATGGTCCTGCAGCGCCTTTATAAAAAAGACCATTTGGATCAGGTGTTGGCCACCTTCGGCCTGATCATGTTTTTCAATGAACTGACGCGAATCATATGGGGACGCCAGCCCCTGTTCATGGATGTGCCGTCATGGCTGGCCGGCAGCGTCGAACTCATTCCCGGCGTTCCCTACCCCAGCTACCGCATTGCCGTGATCGGTGTGGGCGTCATGGTAGGGCTGTTTCTCTACCTGCTGTTTACCCGCACCCGCATCGGCATGCAGATTCGCGCCGGGGCCAGCAACCGGCAGATGGCCGGCGCATTAGGCGTCAACATCCGGCTCCTGTACACCCTGATTTTCGGTCTGGGAACCCTGCTGGCCGGCCTGGCCGGTGTGATGGCCGGACCCATCCTGGCGGTGGAAGCCGGTATGGGAGAGAGCATTTTGATCCTTACTTTCGTGGTCATCGTCATCGGCGGCATCGGTTCCGTCCGCGGTGCCCTGGCGGGGGCCCTGCTCGTGGGTCTGGTGGACACCCTCGGCCGGGCCTTCCTGCCCGCCCTGCTGCGCCTGTTTCTCTCGGCGGCCTATGCCGACGGTGTCGCCCCCCCCCTGGCATCCATGTCGGTCTACATTCTCATGGCGGCGGTTCTGGTGTGCCGCCCCCGAGGACTGCTACCGGCTCATGGATAAATTGCCCCTGAACCGCAAGTCCCTGTCCGTCAGCGCGGGCGCCGTGCTGCTGCTGGCACTGCCCGTCGTTGCCGGCATGACCGGGGATCCTTATCTGGTCACGCTCTTCAGCCGCATCCTGATCTATTCCCTGGCCGCCGTGAGCCTCGATCTGATACTGGGTTTCGGGGGCATGGTCAGCCTGGGGCATGCCGCCTTCTTCGGCATCGGGGCCTATGTGGTCTGCATCCTATCCGTGCATGGTTTCGAGGGAACGCCGATCATGCTCTGGCCCGTTCAGATTGCCGGCAATCAAAGCGGCTTGGTGGTGTGGCCGGCCGCTGTTGTCTTGTCCGCCGCGGCCGCAGCCGCTATCGGCGCCCTCAGCCTCCGCACCAGCGGCATGCATTTTATCATGATCACCCTGGCCTTTGCTCAGATGCTCTACTACTTTTTCGTCTCATTAGAGGCCTATGGCGGCGACGACGGCATCAGCCTCTTTTCCCGCAACACTCTTCCGGGCCTTGATTTGGCGAGCGATACGCAATTCTACTACCTTTGTCTGGCCGCGCTGGCTGCATTCCTCTTCTTCTCGCACCGTCTGGTTCACTCCCGCTTCGGCATGGTCATCCGGGGTTGCAGACAAAATGAGCGCCGCATGCGTTCCCTCGGTTTTCCGACATTCGGCTACCGCCTGGTCTGTTTCATGGTTGCCGGCGCCGGTGCCGGTCTCGCCGGCGCCCTGATCGCCAACCAGACCGAATACGTCAGTCCCGGACTGATGCATTGGACCCAATCCGGTGAAATCCTGGTCATGGTGCTGCTCGGGGGCATGGGAACACTTTTCGGTCCGGTGCTGGGTGCCGCAACGCTGCTGCTGATGGAGGAGTTCCTCTCCATCTACACGGAGCACTGGATGGTCTATCTGGGCCCGTTTCTGGTGCTGGTGGTACTTTTCGCCAAACGGGGCATCTATGGCATGGTCGCAGGAGGAAACGAAAACCATGGCTGAACCGCTGCTTTCCGTGCGGGCGCTCAATAAACGCTTTGGGGCCGTTCAGGCCAGCAGCGACTTTTCCATGGACGTCGCCCGCGGCGAACTGCACGCCCTGATCGGCCCCAACGGTGCCGGAAAAACCACCGCTCTGGACCAGTTATCCGGTGAAACCATGCCGGACAGCGGCCAGATCTTTTTCGACGGCCGACGGATAACACGCATGCCGGTCCACCGGCGGGCACAGCTGGGCTTGGCACGGTCTTACCAGATAACCTCCGTGTTCGAGCAGCTTACGGTCAGGGAAAACCTCTCCCTGGCCATCCAGGCCCACAGTGGCCACAGCTTCCGTTTCTGGCATAAGGCCGTCGATGATCCGGCCATTCGCCGGCAGGTCGCCCCGGCCATGGTGCGCGTGGGTCTGGAAACACGCGCCAACGTTCAGGCGGCCAACCTTTCCCATGGCGAGAAACGGCAGCTGGAGGCGGGCATGGCCCTGGCCGGCCAACCCAAAATGTTGCTGTTGGATGAACCCTATGCCGGCATGGGGCCTGGCGGGGCCGTGGAGTTGACCAAATTGATACGGCAATTGAAAAGCGAGGTCACCATCCTGCTGGTGGAACACGACATGGGGGCGGTCTTCTCACTGGCCGACCGCATCACGGTGCTGGTCTACGGCCAAGCCATCGCCAGCGGCACCCCGGAAGCAATTCGTGCGAATCAGGCGGTACGCCAAGCCTACCTGGGTGATGAGGCGTGCGTCCACCCATGAACCGTATCCTGATGGTCACTGCGGCATCGGCCTGATCCACAACCAACCACATCTTTGTCAGACACGAGAATGCCGGATGCTCGATGTAGATAAAATCGAAACCTATTACGGCTCCAGCCAGACCCTCTTCGGCGTCAGCCTGAAGGTACGGGAAGGCGAGGTGGTTACCCTCCTGGGCAGAAACGGCATGGGCAAAAGCACCACGGTGCGATCGATCATGGGCTTGACGCCGATCCGCTCAGGCCGCATCGCCTTCGACGGCATCGACATCCACCGGCTTCCCAGTTATGCCATCGCCCGGCTGGGCATCGGGATAGTGCCGGAAGGACGTCAGATTTTTCCCAACCTGACAGTCCGCGAGAACCTGTTGGCCACCGCCGCCAACCGCCTTGGCACAAAGGTGGCCTATACCCTCGATGGTGTTCTGGCCATCTTCCCCCGGCTGGCCGACCGTCTGAAGCACTACGGCAACCAGCTGTCCGGCGGCGAGCAGCAGATGCTCGCCGTGGTTCGCGCCCTGATGACCAATCCCCGGCTGCTCATCCTGGATGAGGCCACCGAAGGCCTGGCCCCCCTGGTCCGCCGTGAGATCTGGCAGGCGCTGGCCCTGCTCAAAACCAACGGCCACGCCATCCTGCTGATCGATAAAAACCTGGATGCCCTGATGAAGATCGCCGACCGCCACTGCATCATGGAAAACGGCCGGGTGGTGTGGCGTGGCAGCACGGCCGACCTGGCCGGGGATGAAAAGTTGAAGGCCCGTTATCTGGGGGTGTGAGTTCCGCCGGCCTCTTGGCCGTCCGCCTGCACAGATGCTGCCGCTGATGCAAAGCTTGGTGGCCGCGTTGCAGAGGGGGGAACACCGATTGACGGGTCCCTTGCGAACGGGTTGAAAGGACCGACCGTCGAGCATCACCGGATGGTCCGGTCCAAACTGCCGCAGACCCTGAACCCGATAGCACCGGTACGGTTGTTGATTCCGCTCACCCACGGAAAAAAACCACGCCCAAGGAGGAAGCCTAATCAGCATCCACCGATTGCTCATTTCCCGCACCGCCCTGGCCGAAACGGGCGCAACACCAGAAATCCCAGGCCACCTCAATCTCCATACAGGTTCAGATCGGGGTATTGATTTTGAGCACACTCCCGGCAGATGCTGTGACTGAATTCGGCATCGGAGCGATCCGCGATGTAAGCTTCGATCTGATTCCAATAGCCCTTGTCGTCCCGGATCTTTTTGCACATGGAGCAAATCGGAAGGAGCCCGCTCAAAGTTTTCACCCTGGCCAGCGCCTCCTGAAGCTCGGCGATCAATTTCTCGCGCTCTCTCTGGGCGGTTTTCTGCTCCGTCAGATCGATGAATGCGACCAGGCGGGTGCCGCCGATGGACGCGGCCTGAATCAGAACCTCCCGGTCTGCCCCCGTCTTGCATGCCACGGTGGCCTCGACGGGATTGAATTCGGATTGCCCGCTCAGCGCGCTTTCGGTTTCCCTGGCCCAGCGGGCGCGCAACTTCTCCCGGTAGGCGGTGTCGGGAAAGCCAGCGGCCACCAGGCGGAAACGGTTGGCAGGTCGACCATTTCGTACCCGAAAAGCTCGCTGAATTTGCGATTGGCCGCCGCCACCGCCTCATCCCTCCCGACGCACACCAGCATGGCGATGGGAGATCTCTCAATGGCGGTCCTAAAAAGACTCTCGCTCTCTTTCAACGCCCTTTCCGCTTTTTCCTTTTCCTGAATTTCATGCCGAAGCCGCCGGTTCCAGACGAGGAAAACAGATAAAATCGCAGCCGACAGGAAGACGACGATTTTCCAGACCACCCCCCAATCGATGCCCTGTTCAAAACGAATGGCAATCCATTGGTCATACAGCGCTTCTTTCTTGTCGGTCTCGATGGCGGCGAGCGCCTTGTTCAAGATGGGGATTCTTTCGGGCCAGTCTTTGCGGACGCCGACAAACAACCGGTATTCGTATTGGATTTTGGCGGCTATCTTCAAGTTGGTGATGCGGAATTTTCTGATTTGCCAGGTAATGACGGCCAGGGCGTCGGCCTGCTCTTTCGAAACCAGACACAGGTCCTTTTCGATATCATCTATGGGTACCAGTTGAATTTGCGGGAAGTCCTTCCGTATCCGCTGCTCGGTGACATGCCCCTTGCTGACGACCAGCCTCTTGCCGTTGAATTCTTTGATCGACGACACGAAGGGGAAATCGGTTCGGGTTACCAGAACGATCGGATCCACGTGGTAGGTTTCAGACAGATTCATCTGCGCGAGGTTCCTGGCGCTGGGCGTAACGCCCACCAGCATGTCCAGATCCTTGCGGGTGGCCATTTGCCAGGCATCGGCGAAGCTGGCCTCCGCCACGATGTCGATTTTCGAACCCAGCCTGCGCTCGAGTTCGCCGATATTATCAACGAAAAGGCCTTGCGGGTTTCCGGTGTCGTCCAAAAACGTGTAGGGCGGAACGTCCGCCCAGACGCCCATGCGCGGCAGCGGGCGCTCGGCCAGCCAGGCGCGCTCCGACGCGGTACGCTCGACAAGGAGTTTTGTTTGCGTCGCGCCGTCGGTCGACGCTGAGGCGACCGCGGCAACGGCAACCAGCAGGGCCAAAACGAGCAAACCGGTTGGGATCTTGGGCAACCTAAAACCTTGTCGGCTTGAATGGCGGCGGGAAATCATGGGCCGTCGCTTTCTGTAGCCTGCATGTTCAGTGGGTGAAAGAATCGTTTCACAAGACCGGGTGGCTTGGCTCGACCTCCATTTCCGGATTATCCGTGGCTTCTCAAAATAGATTGCAGGTGCTATCGGCTGTCCATCACGACCCGGCCTTGACAGCCAATTCATTTTTGGAGAACGGTTTCTGCAAATAGTTGTCCCCTTTCTGCAGCGCGCCATGATGGGCGATCCCATCGCCGGTACAACCGGACATGAGCAGGCATTTCAGTTTCGGAAAAAGGATTTGCAGCCGTTCGGCCAGCTCGCGGACGTTGCACCCCGGATCGGACAGACCGATTGCAGTCCTTGAAGAATTGACGCTCGGCATCGACGAGGGAAGCCAGGGCCACCGGCACCCCGGTGAAACGGGCCGCCAGGCGCGTCAGCCGGTCAAAGGCCGGTTCCTTAGGCGTGTCCGGCAAGGCAATCGCCTGAAGGGATGCCGGGCGGCGGTCGGTCAGATGGGCAGGCTGCCATTTTTCTTCATCCCTGGTCACGGCACCTACCGGTTGACTGAGGTCGGCTTTCGGCTCGCTTAACCCATCTGCAGGTATCGCCCTTGACCTGCTGTGGATTCAGTAGTCCGCGTCGCTAAGGAAGCGGGAGGCGGCTGCATGTGGGTTCAAATGATCAGGATCTTCAGCATAGCGAGAAATGGCAAAAAATTGCATGCACGAAGGGCCGGCAGGCGCAGAATCTGTGTCCGTCAGGAGGGTCAGCAGTACCGCTCCTACGGATGGGTACACGGAAATTTCAACGGAAGCCCGAAAGCTGAGCCATGAGATTTCCACAGGTTACAATGATCATGGGTAACTGAAGCGCCTTAAGTTCCAAGGCGATCAACCGATATATAAAACCACTGACGTTGACGACGGCTGTCTTGTGGTGGTGAAAAATGGCAAGTCTAATAAAACCATGCCTGAATAATAATCCTTTGAAGAAAAAAACTTCAAGTGGCTTTACCTTGATCGAACTCATGTTCACGGTTTCCATAATCGGGATTCTGTTCGCCATTGCGACCCCCAATTTCATTAGGTATCGGGATAGAGCCAAAGTTGTCGCAACAGTTTCTGAAATGAAAACGATCGAGCTGGAAATTGTCAACTACCTGGCTGATAATGGAGCACTGCCAGACAGCTTAGCGGATCTGGGCATTGGCGGGTGGCTTGATCCGTGGGGCAATCCATATCAATACTTAAGGCTCGATGGCGGCACCTCACCAGGAATCAACGGCAAACGACGCAGAGACAAAAATGCCAATCCGGTCAACTCGGACTTTGATTTGTACAGCATGGGCAGAGACGGAAAAACCGCAGCTCAATTTATGGCCAAAAAAGCCCGCGATGACATTGTACGCGCCAATGATGGCGCCTATTGGGGCCTGGCCGAGGAACATTAACGCTGCGGGTGAAAATGCATTATCAAATGAATTTTTTAAAAAGCAGGATATCGAAACGCATATTCACAACGTTTATACTTTGTGCATTGGTACCGGTTGCATGTCTCGCTCTGCTGGTTTACCTGCAAGTCACGCAACACATTCAAACCCAGACCGATAGAAACCTTCGTCATGCGGCAAAATCACAAGCCAAAATCCTGACGGATCGACTGCTTTTCTTCGAGAAAGAATTCGAACTTATCGGCGAACCAGTTGAAAAAGATGCTCAGGAAAAAATTCAACGGTTGCCTGATCATCTGCGCAATAGGCTCTCAAAGACATTCAACAGCGTTAGCTATCATAGCAGAAAAAGCCAACCACAACCCCTGCTAGGCAACATGCCGATCCATTTTTTGCAGCTTGCACCTGATGATATCCATCACCTTGCCGCTGGATACACCCTGCTGATCGAGCACAGACTTGGACCATCGGCGCCTTCAATTCTCATGGTACGCCCCGCAAATGGCAACGCGGCTGGGCTGGCTTACTATATTGGCGAACTAAAATTGGAGGCTTTCTGGGGTTCTGATATTCTTGATAATCTGCCGATAGACACGGATTTCTGTGTTTTCGGTTTTTCCGGCAACCTGCTTTTCAGCTCGAATCCTCACTCAGATAGACTCATTGATACAATTCGGTTGGAAATGCATTCGGCCATCTCAGGACACTTTGAAATAAGTGCAGACGGTGGCCCGTATCTTGCCAGCCATACCCAGTTGTTTCTCAAACCCAGCTTCAAGCTGCCTTATTGGGATGTTGTTCTGTTTAAGTCCAAATCGGATGTCTTTGCGCCCGTTGCCGATTTTAAGAAGGTGTTTCCACTGGTATTGCTTTTAGCGTTTATCGTTGTGCTCTGGTTGAGCATTGTGAATATCCGCAGGCATCTGGTGCCAATCGACGCATTGAAATCCGGGGTCTACCGTATCATCAATAAAGATTTCGCGCACAAGGTGGCCATTACCAGTGGTGATGAATTGGAAGAGTTGGCTGACGCCTTTAACCTGATGTCAGACCAGCTAAGGAAAAAGTTTAATGAATTGAATTTGATCGCCGGGCTTGGCACCAAAATCACCACCGTTTTTGAAACTGACGAGCTTACCCAAACCATAATCAATCTAATCGAGCAGAGCCTTGATTTCAACTGCGGCTCGCTTCTTCTGATGGAAAACCACACAAAAAAGGTCTTCTTTGACAAGAGCTTTGGTTTTAGCCGCATGGAGGTTGAACGGATCCGCAATGTGGACCTTCTGCAGAATACGGTTCCCAATCTGAACCCCATTCAAAAGGCATATGCATCACAACAACCGGTTGTGATTAATAATTATCAAAACTGTAGCACTGATGACCTTTTGAAGAAATCCGGAGCAAAGGCTATCGTCTGTATTCCCATCGTTTACGAGGGTATGCCATTAGGCGTTCTGCTTCTGGTCAAGACCACCTCCAACGACGAATTTATTCAGGCGAGTGATATTGAAGTGTTGACCGGTATAGCAGCCCAAACTGCGGTCAGTCTTACCAATATCGATGCTTTCCGAAAAATCCAGGAAAGTGAACAAAAGTTCAGAGCAGCATTCGACTATTCGGCAGGTGGTATCCTGTTCATTGATCCCGATGGGGCGCTCCTGAGGTTTAATTCGTTTTTTTGTGACATGCTGGGATATTCCGAAGAAGATCTGTTGTCTAAATCCTATAGCGAAATCATTCATTCCAAACATTTGGCAGAAAGCCTATCCTCATTGACCCGGATGAAAAGTGGCAACATCAGCGCCGAATCGCATGAAACCAGATATCTGCACAAAAGTGGGAAGGCGGTGTGGGGCTTCGAAAGCATTTCGTTGTTGCGCGACCAATACGGCAATCCATTATATTTCATTAGTCTTGTACAGGACCTCTCGGCCCAAAAAGAAGCCCAGAAAGAAAAAAAGATTCTTGAAGCTCAGTTGCAGCAATCCCAAAAAATGGAAGCCATCGGTACGCTTGCCGGCGGAATCGCTCATGACTTTAACAACATTCTTTCAGGGATATTTGGGTACACCCAACTAGCGATGATGGACGTCCCCGAAGATGAGAAACTGCAGTCTCACCTGAATAAGATTCTCCAGGCTTCGGAACGGGCGACTGCGTTGGTTAAGCAGATTCTAACGTTCAGTCGGCGTGGGGTATCGGAAACAAGGCCTGTGAAGCTAAGTTCGGTAATCGAGGAAGCCGTCAAATTGCTGCGGGCAACAATACCGCCGAACATTGAAATCACACAAAATATCTCAGCAGGATCTGCCTTGGTGCTGGCCGATCCCAACCAAATTCACCAAGTTATTATGAACTTGTGCACAAATGCCTATCATGCTGTTTTGCAGCAGGGATCAGGATCGATCAATGTTGAGTTGGTGCTTGAACATGAACCTCCTGACGGTCTTTTGTCTCCGGAAGGGAACAAGCCAGCCCGACGGACACCTTCTTCCTGCCTTAAGCTTTCAATATCAGACAGTGGATGTGGCATGGATTCAGAGACCGTTAATCGGATCTTTGATCCCTATTTTACCACCAAAGAAGAAGGTAAGGGCACGGGGCTCGGGTTGGCCGTGGTTCACGGTATAATAAAAAATCACGGAGGGATCATCAATGTCCATAGCGTGCCAGACAAAGGCACAACATTTACTATTTTTCTTTCTATTACGGAAATGAATGCAGCACCACCTGTTGAAACCCCAGCGCATTTGCCGACTGGCTGTGAAACCATACTGGTTGTAGACGATGAATCAAATGTCACCAGCATCTGCGAAACGATGTTGACGGATCTGGGGTATACGGTGACCAGCAAGAACCTCCCTTTGGAAGCATTGAACGAATTTATATCAAAACCAGATAGATATGACCTTGTCATCACGGACATGGCGATGCCAAAAATGATGGGCAGTGAACTATCTGCAGAAATGTTAAAAGCAAAACCTGGCATTCCGATCATCTGCATCACGGGATACATGGAACTCACCCATGATAAGCAAAATGGCGAAGGCATCTTCAAGAATTATATTATGAAACCTTTCACTTACGAAAAGTTGGCTACTATCGTTCGCGACACCATCGACCAACTAGAAAGCAGGCCTTCGTCGCAATAGCACGATAGGTTTCCATCCATCCGGGTGGCATGCAATTGTCACCGAACCTGCACCCAACCTCGCTTTCATCCTACTTGTTACTGATATAGAACTGTTTTTGACGATGAGCGGTCAGGCTTGGCAAATGATCAATAATACCCCTCCCCCGGCCCTTTATAGTCCTGAACCGAGTTGCCGCCGTCGATGACAATCATTTGCCCGGTGATATAGGCGGCTTCGTCGGAGGCCAGAAAAACGATCAGGTCGGCGACTTCCTGCGGGGTCCCGGACCGTCCCATGGGGGTGTGTTCGCCGGCGGTCCGCTCTTCCGCGGTGGATGAGTCCGTCTCGATCCAACCCGGAGCCACACTGTTGACGGTAATGCCGTCGCGGGCCACCTCCATGGCCAGGCTGCGGCCCATGCCGACCATGGCTGCCTTGGCCGCGCTGTAGGCCGCCTCGCCCGGGTTGCTCACCAGCGGGCCGGTGACCGAAGCGACGTTGACGATGCGGCCGTACCTGTTTTTGAGCATGTGGGGCAGCACCGCATGGGTGACATTGAAACAGGTGGTCAGGTTGCGGTCGATGGATTTGTGCCACTCCCGGGGCGCAAGCTGCGCCAGATGAACGATGGCCTCGGGATCGCCCACCTGGGACATGCCGGCGTTGTTGACCAGGATGTCGATGCGGCCGAATCGGCCGATCACATCCTCCACCAGGGCACGGGTCTGATCCATGCGGGTCAGGTCGGCCGTGCGGGCAACAGCCCTGCCCCCCGATGCCTCCAGGGTTGCCTGCCGTTTAAAAATACGGTCGGTTGTTGAGGTGATGGCGACTTCGGCACCGCTTTTAATGAAAAGCGCCGCCGTAGCAAACCCGATGCCGTGCTCGCTGCCGCACCCGGTCACCAGGGCCACCCGGTTGCCGAAAGGTCTTTCGTTGATGGACAAGGGATTCTCCCCTTCGTTAATGAGGACGGCGTCAAAAAAGGACTGGCAAGGTGACACAACCCATGATCGAACGTTACCCCAGTATTAGGCGCTGGGGATCGCACTTGTCTCTTAAAATGGATAGTTCTTCGGCAGATGGCGGCGGGATCTGTTTGGCCTGCGACGTGTCCACGGCAAAACCCATGTTCTCGAGAACATCTTCTTTGCTCACGCCTCGGAAACAGCCTCTAAGATTCATCTGCCTGCTATCCGGATCGAAGCCCATGATGGCCATGTTGGTGATCACACAGGCCGGCCCCCCGTCCGGCAGGCCGGCCTTTTTACGGCCGTCGGGCCCGTCAAGCCATCCGGGACTGGTCAGGTAATCCAGCCGGGGAACAAATTTTCGCTTGGCATGCTGCATGAAGATGATCGTCCGGCTGACGAAGGAGGCCACGTCGCAGGCGCCGCCGCTGCCGGAAAAGCGCACCGTGGGATGGTGGTAATCACCGATGACGGTGGAATTCAGGTTGCCGTAAATGTCGATCTGGGCAGCACCCATGATGCCCACCACCTGCCGGCCGGTATAGCGATTCTGCATGGTGGCGAAGGCATCCGCCAGGCTGCCGTTGACGGAGGTGGCAAACATCACCCGCGAATCGCCCACGGCCAGGGGCACCTCTTCCAGTTGGGAATCGATGGCGCCGGTTTCAAAGAAGATGACGCTGTTGGGCGCGCTGATATGCTTGGCTGCCATGGCGGCCAGCATGGAGATCCCCGTGCCGCAAAACACAATATCGCCGTCACGGATCTCCCTGGCGGCGGCAATGGCCATCATCTCTCGGCTGGTATACTCGGTTTCAGTCGACATGGAGTCCTTCTTCTTTACCCTTCCCCTTATTTTAGGGAGGCAGGTTGTCGGATTGTCGGTTTATCCTTCATTGCTCGTTCAGGATGGGCAGATTTTGGTTTAGGCCGAGGCCGCAGCGACTTGGAAACCGCGGGCAGTGTGGCGCACCGTTGAGGATTTCCAGGGAGCGAGAACGAAGACCTGGGCCGAAGGATGCTCATTCTGGATGAACCCTTCAGCGGCGATCCAGCCCTACCGCATACCCCGTACGCGGATCGGCCTTAATCTTCTCCAACTGACGCGGATCGATGCGCGCCATCATCTCCTGGTGATCCAGCGTTGCCAGGATCTCCTGGTCCAGATAGGCCTGATAGCGCTGGTCATCCAGGGCCGCGTGCCCATATTGATGCAGGCGGGTCGGATCGTAGTCGTAATGCCGGTAGCAGGCGGTGGGCCAGGCCCCCATGGGGAGATGCACCACGGCATCCACGCAGAAGAAAGGGATCTGGTTCCGTTCCGGCGCCCCGCGCAGAAGGTCGTCGGCGGCCAGCGTCTCACAAGTGACGATCAGGTGCCTGGCAGCCTTGGCCTGCTCTACATCGGCAAAGGGCAAACCATTGATCCTGGCGGTTCCCTGGCGGTCGGCGGCCTGCACGTGGATGATGCTGACGTCCGGATTGATGGCCGGCACCAGCACCACCCGGTCGGTATCGCACCAGCCGTCAAATGGGTTCTCCATGACGACCAGTTTGCGGTTGGGCAGGCGAGGTTCCGCCTGGCGCGCCGCAGCCGAAAAACCCCACCGGTTGGCGATGTCCGAACCCAGCGAGGAGCGCGTCGGCAGAAAGGGCACGCCCATGGCACCGGCCATGAACCGCAGGGTCATCTGGTAGTTGGTGTAGTCTTCGACCGCAAGCTGCCCGGATTCGATCGCCTTGCGGAAACGGATGCAGGTGGAAGCAAAGCGCCCGCTGCCGGCATAGGCGATCTCGATTTTTCCGACGCAACCGGCGCCGATCAGTTCATCGACCCCTTGGCCGTTGGAATGGGCGAAAAGGTGCAGGTTGCGTTTTTGCTGGCGGATGATTTCATACACCGCCGCCATGGGATTGCGGTTGATCGTGAACCCACCGATGGAGAGATGGGCGCCGTCGGGAACGAATCGGGCAACGGCCTCCTTCAGGGACATCCGTTTGTCTTTATTTAGATTCATGCGTGGGTTTCTTCCTTAGTGGTCGCATCCGGCAACTGCCCCGTGTCGAGCCATCCTCTCAGACGGTAGTAGTCGTCAATCAGCCGCCTCAAATCCGCCGATGCGATCCGGCGCCCGTCAGGCAGGGCTTCGTTCAACAGCCGCTTGGGCAGCCAGTCGTCGGTTGCCCGCAAACCTTCTCTCAGATTGAACCGACGGGCACTGTCGGTGACACGCGCCGCCAGCCTCTGGAGGTCCGGTTTCTGCAGGGTCTCTCCGGTAGTCAGGGCGATCATGTTGCCGATCTCCTCCCAGGGATACAGATCCCGGTAGAAGCGACAGACGATCAGGGTATCGAAAAGCGTGCAGCGATCCTCAAAGTCGATGAACATGGCAGCCTTGTCTTCAATCTGATCCGGATCGATGAGGCCGCTCAACTCGGGTTTGTAAAAGGTGGTGCGCAGGTGGCAGGCGCCCCTGTCGGCAACGGCGTAAGCCAAGCCCATGCCTTTGAGCACCCGGGGGTCGTAGCCGGAGGGCTCCAGTCCCTTGACATGAACCGCCATCTCCTCCAGCCCCAGTTCCTCGCTGGCCGGCCGGATCCCTTCGGCCAGCAGTCCGCCCACATCCTGCCGCAGCACGATTTTCTTCAGCAGGGCGGCGATCTGATCGGGCTGGTTGTAGTCGATCTCCAGATCGATTTTGCCCCTTCGTCGGGCTTCGATGGCAAAAGCAGCCAGGTTGCCCGCACTCATGGTATCCAGCCCCATGCGGTCGCACAGGTCGTTGAGGTAGACGATCTCCTCGATCTGGTCGACCATGCACAGCCCGCCGAAGGCATAGATGGTTTCATACTCAGGTCCCTCCAGGGTCAATCCCTGGTGACGTCCCTGCTGGACCCGTATCGATTTACCACAGGCCAGAAAACAGGTCCGGCAGGCCTTGGGTTTGGGCTGGCAGCGATCCTTGATACTCTGGGCGTTGATGTTTGCCGCTTGCTGTACCGAACCCTGGGACCAATAGCGGCTGGGAAATCCCCCGGCCTTGTTGAGGATATCCACCATCATGGGCGTACCGTGATTGCGGTAGGCCTGGGTGACGGGGTGATCCTTATAGAGTGCCAATTTCTCCTTGGCATAGGCCTTAAGGCCTTGCGGATCGGCAAAGGGCCGTCTGCGGCTGCCGTGAAAGACGACGGCCTTGATCTTTTTGGAACCGAGGATAGCACCCATGCCTGTGCGGCCGCACACCCGCCAGCCGTCATTTTTGACGATGGCGAAGCGCACACAGTTTTCGCCGGCCGGGCCGATCACCAGAATTCCCGGCGACGTCGCGGCCACCCGTTTGCGCACGGCGGCTTCGGTCTCGAAGGTATCCAGCCCCCACAGGTCGTCCGCCGCATGGAAAAAAACCCCCTGATCGGTTATCTCCAGCCACAGCGGGCGATCCGACGCCCCGCTGATGATAAAGGCATCGAAACCGACCCGGCTCATGGCGATGGCCGCACTGCCGCCGGCATAGGATTCGCTGTAAAGGCCGGTCAGCGGGGACTTGGCATACATACCGTGGCGGCACGATCCGTGGAGGGGGCTGTCCGAGGCCGGTCCAAGGGCCAACACCAGGTGGTTGTCGGGAGAAAAGGGGTCAACGCCGGCGGGGTTGCGATCCAGCAGCAGCCGGGTTCCCAATCCCTTGCCGCCCATGCCGTCGCGCAGAAACGCGTCGGTCAGCGTTTCCACCTGGTGGGAGCGATTGCCCACGTCGATTGTCAGCGCCTGATTGAAAAACCCAAACATGGTCTATGTCCTCTGGTACGTAGTAAAAAGGGTGCCCGTCTGTAGATCTTTGGCGATAGCCCATCGCCGCGAAAAAAAACCCCATGCTAACGCCCACATTCCAATTGAAGGATGCTAGGCGATCTCTTCAAGACTCTCTTCCAGGATGGCCAGCCCCTTGTCCAGCTGCGCGTCGGTGATGACCAGGGGCATCAGGGTGCGGATGACATTGCCGAAATTCCCGCAGGAGAGCAATACCAGTCCCTTTTCAAAGCAGCGGCTGACCAAGGCCTTGGCTTTGTCAGTGGCCGGTTTTTTGGTTTCGCGATCCGCCACCAGCTCCATGGCCAGCATGGGGCCTTTGCCGCGCACATCACCGACCATCTCGTAGCGCTCCTGCATGGCGGTAAAACGTGCCAGCAGGGTCTCACCCAACCGGACCGCCTGTTCGAGCAATCGATCCTCAAACAGGATCTCCAAAACAGCCAGCGCCGCCCGGCAGGAGAGGGGGTTGCCGCTGTAGGTACCGCCCAATCCGCCCACGTGGGGCGTATTCATCATGTCGGCGCGACCGATTACCGCCGACAGGGGCATACCGCCGGCAAAGCTTTTGGCCAGGGTGATCAGGTCGGGTGTCACGCCCCAATGCTCGATGGCCAAGAATTTCCCGGTTCTGCCGGCGCCGCTTTGCACCTCGTCGACGATCAGCGCAATGCCGTATTTTTCGCAGATGGCTTTCAGTTTGGGGAAGTATTCGGGCGGCGGCGTAACGAAACCACCTTCCCCCTGGATGGGTTCCGCGATCACGGCGGCGGTCTGTTCCGCAGCCACATAACTGATGAAGAACTCCTCTAAGTAGTCGGCACAGGCGGTGCCGCAGGCCGGATAGGTTAAGCCGAAGGGGCATCGGTAGCAGTAGGCAAAGGGCATGCGATAGACTTCCGGGGCGAAGGGCCCGAAGCCGAACTTATAAGGCTTCACCTTGCTGGTCAGGGTCATGCCCAATAGGGTGCGCCCGTGAAAGCCATTTTCAAAACAAATGATTGCCGGTCGTTTGCTGGCGTAGCGGGCCACCTTGACCGCGTTTTCAACTGCTTCGGCACCGCTGTTGGCAAACATGGTCATTTTGGCGAAATCCCCGGGTGCCAGGCGATTGAGCCGTGCGGCCAGCTCCACGTAAGCTTCGTACATGGCCACATGAAAACAGGTGTGGATGCATTTTCCCGCCTGATCCTGGATGGCCGCTACCACCTTGGGATGGCAGTGTCCCACATTGTTCACGCCGATGCCGCCGGCAAAATCGATCAACTCCCGGCCGTCGACATCCACCATGATGGCCCCGCGGGCTTCCTGGATAAAGGCGCTGGTGGTGTTAAACGGTCCCTGGGGGACATGCTGATTGCGTTTTTCGAGCAGTTCCTGATTTCGGCCTGGCATATCGGCAACTCCTTTGTTGAATGATGGATAAGCGGCGTTGTTTTGCCGCGGTATCGACGCTTGGAATCGTGTATGCACAACAAAGCAAATGCCATACCACTGCATTTCAGGGAGGGTCCGGGTTCTCTGCCAGCGGGAGGGTTACCCCCCAGATCCATGGATACCGGCCTGTCACATGGGGGCTTAAGCCAGCCCTCGGGCTTCGAATAAAATTGCCTTGAAAGCAACAGTAGGAGCGGCATCCTGCGGCGATAGGCGGTCATCTATAGCCTGCTTATCGCGGCTGGAAGCCGCTGCCCCATGAAACCCGAAAGCTGAGGGCTAACCGGTTGCAGGGTCAGACCCGGCCCAAGGGCCTTGGCGGTTGACGCTTTAAAAAAATGCAGTATTGCATAAATCTGAAATTTATGGTTAGGCCTGGATCATGACACCCGTTGCTCCCAAAATGGTCCTACCGTCATCCGAACTGGGCGCGCTGCTCTTTCCGGGCCGCGGCGAGGACCGGATCGCCCGCAACTGGCGCCTGTTCGCCAAAGCCTTGCTCAACGCTTCCGGCAACGCCATCTTTGTACTGGACCCATCGGGAACCGTAGTCATCTCCAACCACCTGGTCCAAAAGACCCTGGGGCTGTTTCCCGGCAGCCTGCTGCCCAACACCCTGCCGGATTTTTGGCCGCATGTAAGCCAGGTGCTCCACGATCGGCATCATTTGCGCGGGTTGCCTGTCCAGGCCGGCGAAATTTCTTATCTGGCACGCCTGGCACCCATGAATTTCAAGAACACCGTCATCGGCGTGCTTTGTATGCTGGAAGACCGCACGGAACTGGAAAAAACCACCCGTAAGATGCTCTCCTACCAGGAGCTGAGCCAGGAGCTGGACGCCATCATCTCTTCAAGCGACGACGGCCTGTGGATCTGTGACGGCCACGGCACCATCCTGCGCATCAATGCCGCTTCCGAGCGGCTCAACATGCTGCGCCCCACGGATGTTATCGGGCGCAACATCAATGAGCTCGTCGATGAAGGGTATATTGACACATCGGTAACGCTCAAGGTGATGAAAAGCCGCCAGCGGGAAAACCTCCTGCAGCAGACGCGCTCGGGCCGCAAGCTGATGCTGACCGGCAATCCGGTCTTCAATCCGGCCGGGGAGCTGATCCGGGTGGTGGTCAATGAGCGGGACATCACCGAAATCGATGCCCTGCGCGAAGAGCTCGAGGCCCAGTTGGCCAAGAACGACCAGATTCAGCGCCGGATGCAGGAGATGCAGATCGCCGAGTTGGAATCGGGTCAGATTATTGCCCGCAGCGCCAATCTGGTCCAGGCTCTGCGTCAGGCGCGCAAGGTCAGCCAGGTCGACTCGACCGTCTTGATTCTAGGGGAATCGGGAACCGGCAAGGGGGTGGTTGCCAACCTGATCCACGCTTACTCGGCGCGTGCAAAAAAGCCCATGATCCAGGTCAATTGCGGCGCAATCCCCGAAACCCTGGTGGAAAGCGAATTGTTCGGCTACGCCAAGGGCGCGTTTACCGGAGCGGCACAAAAAGGCAAACCCGGCTATTTTGAACTGGCCGACGGGGGAATCCTCTTTCTGGACGAAGTCGCGGAGCTGCCCATTGCGTCACAAGTCAAACTGCTGCGGTTTCTGGAAAGCGGCCAGGTGACACGGGTCGGCGGCACCACGACCAAGCGGCTGGATGTGCGCATCGTCTGCGCAACCCATCGGGACCTTGCTAAAATGGTCGAGCAGGGTCAATTTCGGCTGGACCTGTTTTATCGGCTGAACGTTATCCCCATATCCATCCCTCCCCTGCGGGAGCGCGAGGCATGCAAACTCTCCTTGATTCAGCATTACATCAACCATTTCAGCATTAAATTGAAAGGCGCCAAACCCCCGCGGCTCAGCCGCCGGGCCGTGGATGCTCTCCTGGCCTACCACTACCCGGGCAACGTGCGCGAGCTGATGAACATCTGCGAACGGCTGGTGGTCATGTCCGAATCGCAGCGCATCGA
The DNA here is from genome assembly GCA_963704985.1 of uncultured delta proteobacterium. Taxonomy (GTDB): domain Bacteria; phylum Desulfobacterota; class Desulfobacteria; order Desulfobacterales; family Desulfosarcinaceae; genus Desulfosarcina. The sequence continues at coordinate 922,813 of CAVPIL010000002.1, forward strand.
TGTTGCGGATCTGCCGGTCGCGATCACATCCCAGCTGCCGCCCCAAATGGCCTGCGGCATCGATATGATCGGAAAAGGCGGAACCCTGCCCCAAGCCATGGCCGTGGTCGAACGGCGTATCTTAACCCAGGCCCTGGAAAAATATGGCACCCAGACCAAAGCGGCCCAAGCCCTTGGCATCAATCAATCAACCATCGCCAGGAAATTGAAGCGCCCCCCATTTGAATAAGGCTTTTGGCCGGTTAACGGCTTGCCTCTCGGATGACCGCAACCCCCATTATTTATGCATTGTTGCATTTAAATATGCTGTTTGGCATTAAATGGGCCGGTCAATAGCACCATGGGGATCGACAATCCGACAATGCGGCCTCGGATATGGACGGATAATCAGGCGGACTGCGTCTCTGGTATATAAATTGCGATATTGTCAATTGGACTTTGCAGCACGCAGGTCCGGTGACAGGTAACCATCATTCACCATCGATCCCGCTTATTGAATTTGGATCGATGGACGCCACCAGGATTAACCCGCTTGGCGGAATCCGCCGATCGGTTTTGTAAAGGGAATTCGACCGCTTCCCACCGGCTGCCGCCCGTGCCCGCGGTTGACCCATTCCAACGTAAGGAGCATCGAATGCGTGATTACGACGAGCATTTCAAAAGCGACTACCAAGGCAGAGACATTCAGTCGGCTTATGCCGAGGCGCGCAAGATGGTGGACACCATCTTGACCCCTCCGGACCAGACGCCCCTCGAGGTCCGGCAGGAAATTGCCCGAAAAACCGTGCGCAATTTCCGGGATCACATCAACAAGGGATTTCTGGAATACCGCAAGTCGGTTACCGAGGCCGGAAACTTCGCCTACACCGAGTGGACCGGCCAGGGATCGGTGCTGGTGGACGCCCTGGGACGCGAGTTTCTGGATATCCTGGGCGGGTTCGGCCTCTACTCCTACGGCATCCGGCACCCCAGAATCGTTGCCGCGGTCAAGGCCCAGCTGGACCGCTCGCCCCAGTACAGCCAGGAACTGCTGGATCCGCTCAGGGCCGAGTTGGGCCATGTGCTGGCCTTGCTGACGCCGGGGAAGATTCAATACGGGTTTTTCGCCAACTCCGGCACCGAGGCGGTGGAAGGGGCCATGAAACTGGCCAAGCTGTATACCGGCAAAAAGGGATTCATCGCCATGCTCAAGGGCTTCCACGGCAAAACCCTGGGCAGCCTGTCGCTCATCGGCAAAAAGGTTTTCCGCAAACCGTTGCTGCCGCTGCTGGACGGGGTACAGCATGTACCCTTCGGCGATGCCGATGCCGTGGAACGATTGCTGGCTTCGGCCAAGGCCGTGGGCCAGGACATCGCCGCCGTGGTGGCCGAGCCGATCCAGGGCGAAGCCGGCGCCATCGTGCCGCCGGATGCTTTCTGGCCGCGCTTGCGTGAGGTGTGCAACCATTACGGCGTGCTGCTGATCGCCGATGAAGTTCAGACCGGCTTCGGCCGTACCGGAAAAATATTCGGCGTCGATCACTGGCATGTGGCCCCGGACATCATGTGCTTCGGCAAGGCCCTGGGCGGTGGGGTTGTGCCCTTGAGCGCCTTTTTCTCGACGCCCGAGATCTGGTCGTGCCTGGAACCCAACCCCTTCATGCACACCACCACCACCGGCGGCAACCCGCTGGCCTGCGCGTCTGCCTTGGCTGCAATCACCGTGCTGATCGAGGAGGACCTGGCCGGACAGGCCAAGCTGAAAGGTGAGTATGTCCTCAACCAGCTGGAAATCCTCAAAGCCCGCTATCCCGGCGTGCTGGCCAAGGCACGCGGGTTGGGCCTGCTGCTGGGCATGGAGTTTCCGACGGACGGTATCGGCTACAAGGTGGCCTCCGGACTCTTCTCACGGGGCGTGTTGACCGCCGGGACGCTCACCAACTCAAAAAACATTCGTTTCGAACCGGCCCTGAACATCCCCCAGGCGACACTGGACGACGTTCTCACCCGCCTGGAGGATGTGTTTAAATCCATCGATCTGCCCAAACGGAAAAAGGTAGCCAACCTCTACGCCGGGCGCATGCTGCATGTGGACCTTTCGGCAGGTAGGCTAACGGCCGAACCGCTGAAAGACGAATGGGCCAAGGATTATATCGGCGGCTGGGGGCTGGGCGCCAAATACTACATCGAATCCGTTGATCCCAGGGTCGATCCGCTGTCAGCCGACAACACCATCGTTGTCATGACCGGCCCCATGGCAGGAACCCTGGCACCGACCGGATCCCGAACCTGCGTGATTTCCAAATCGCCCCACACCGGGACGATCTTTGAATCCAATGTCGGCGGTGCATTCGGTCCCGAGCTCAAATTTGCCGGTTTTGACGGCATTGTCATCAGCGGCAAGGCCGACCGGCCGGTATGGCTGAAAATCGAAGACGATGCGTTCTCCCTCGAGGATGCGGATTCCCTGTGGGGTACAGGCATTTTTGCAACCGAGCAGGCCTTGGAAAAAAAATTGGGCTACGGCATGAAAAGCCTGTCCATCGGGCCGGCCGGTGAGAACCGGGTCCCCTTTGCCTGCGTCGGTTCGGAATCCTACCGGCAGATGGGCCGGGGCGGCGTCGGCGCACTCTTCGGCGCCAAAAACCTCAAGGCCATCGCCGTCAAGGGTAGCGGGGGTGTTCAGGTGGCCGAAATCGGCGTGTTCTGGGGCAAGGTGTCCGACCATCTGGCAGGCAACCTGTTGACCATCGACAACCAGTGGGCCAAGGACCAGGGCACGCCCATGCTGGTGGAGGTGACCAACGAAATGGGCATCCACCCCACCCGCAACTTCACCAAGGGCGTCAACCCCAGCCACCGCAAACTCGATTCGGACGCCGTGGCGGATATCCGTATCGGCGACCGGGCCTGCGCCACCTGTCCGCTGGGATGCGGCAACTTCACCTCGATCAACGGCGTCCAGGTTGAAGGCCCCGAGTATGAGACCCTCTGCCTGGGCGGCTCCAACTGCGAGATCAACGACCTCGAGCAGGTAATGCGCTTCAACCGCAGTTGCGATGACCTGGGGCTGGACACCATGTCCACCGGCAACGTGATCGGCCTGGCCATGGCGCTGAACGAATCCGGCGCCGCCGACCTGGGACTGACCTTCGGCGATGCGGCGGCCTACCTGCGGGTTCTGGATGAAATCGCCACCCAAGCCACACCGCGCGGCCGCGATCTGGCCATGGGTTCCGCCCGTCTGGCCGAAAAATACGGCCAACCCGACCAGGCAGCCCATTCCAAGGGCATGGAAATGCCGGCCTATGACCCCCGCGGCAATTACGGCATGGGCTTGGCCTATGCCACCAGTGAACGGGGCGCCTGCCATTTGAGGGCCTTTCCCCTGTTTGCCGCTGATCCCTTCAAGTTGAAGGACCTGGCCAAGGATGTCGTGGCCATGCAGAACGCCAACGGAGCCAAATGGTCCATGTGTTTCTGCGACTTCTGGGGATCGGTGAACACAACCATCATGGCCGATCTGCTGACCGCCGGCCTGGGACGCCAGGTGTCGGCCAAGGATCTGGACAGAGTCGGCGAGCGGGTATGGAATCTGGTGCGTATGTTCAATCTGGCGGCGGGTTTCACCGCGGCCGATGACACCCTTTCCGAAAAAATCACCCGCCGGGCCCTTGAAAACGGTCCCCACGAGGGACGCACCCTCAGTCCTGAAATCCTGGAGGAACTCAAGGGATTCTACTACCGCCAGCGGGGGTGGGATGAAGCCGGCCGGCCGAAAGCGACCAAGCTGCGTGAGTTGGGGTTGACCGATTCTGTTGGACAGGCGTGAACCGAAATTTGCAATGTAACAAACCGGAGCTGTCCATAAATTGGACGGCGGAATACCGGCATAATGGAGGAAACCCATGGAAAAACACCTGATGGCCATTCCCAACCGCTGTACCGGATGCAACCGATGCGCGTATGCCTGCTCGGCGGTCAAGGAGGGAATGTTCATGCCGTCCAAGGCGCGCATTCACGTCAGCAACTTCGCCCACGAGGGCTACTCGGTACCCAACGTCTGTTTTCAATGCCCCAAGGCCTCCTGCATGGAGGCCTGCCCCACCAATGCGATCTTCAAAAGCGAACGCGGGGTAGTGGTGGTGGATGCCAAAAAGTGCGACGGCTGCGGCAACTGTGTGGCCGCCTGCCCCTATGGCATGATCGAACAGTACGCGTCCGGCAAAGCCTATAAATGCGACCTGTGCGGCGGTGCGCCGGCCTGCGTGTCCGAGTGCCACTATGGTGCACTGGTTTTCAAAGAAGCCGACAAGACATCCCTCAAATGCCGCAAGGCCCAGATGAAGCAGCGCAGTGAATCGGACGATCCGGAAGAAAAGCGCCGGGCCCTGGCCGTAGCCATTATGAAGGGGGCCGAACGCGTGCCCCGCTCCCCCGGGTACATGGGCTGACCATCGCCCGTGGTCACCGTCAGCGCGCACATCCTGGCCCTGACCTTCCAGGTGATCTACAAACTGATGGTCATCGCCTGGTCACTGCTGCTGGTCAGTCGCTTCGTGCCCTATGCAGCGGCCTATTTCTGGAAGAAGGCCAACAACTGCGGCACCACCGCCGCATTCTGGGGTGGATTGGCCGTCTGGTTCGCCGTCTATTTCATCTGCCTGCCCATGACCAACTGGATGGGCGGGTTCAAAAGAGGCGCAACGGATCCCACCGTCAGTGCGACGGTATCGGTGAGCGATTGCTAATCGTCTAACAACCTTGCGGACCCGGACGAGCGATCCGGCAACCGTTCGGGTGGCTCGGCCGTGCCCCGATCACCACCCTAAGACCCAATTCCAGGTAACATGTCGAGAACACGCAACAGCACGCCCCTTGAAGACGGCTACCGCATGCCCGCCGAGTTTGAGCCCCACTGGGGGTGCTGGATGCTCTGGCCCGAGCGGGGAGACACCTGGCGCATGGGCGCCAAACCGGCCCAGGCCAGCTTCGTGCAGGTGGCCGAGGCCATCTCGGCCTTCGAACCGGTCACGGTCGGCGTCAACCACCGCCAATGGGAAAATGCCCGCGCCTGCCTGGCCGAACCGATCCGCGTGGTGGAGATCTCCGCCAGCGATGCCTGGATGCGCGATGTGGGCCCGACCTTCGTAACCAGCGACCATGGCGCCATCCGCGGCATCGACTGGAAGTTCAACGCCTGGGGCGGACTGGACGGTGGGCTTTACTTTCCCTGGTTTCGGGACAGCCAGGTAGCCAGGAAAATCCTGGAGATCGAACGGGCCGACCGCTATCGCGCCCCCCTGGTCCTTGAGGGTGGTTCCTTTCATGTTGACGGTCAAGGCACGCTGATCACCACCGCAGAATGCCTGCTGCACCGCAATCGCAACCCCCAGATGACCCAGGCTCAGATCGAAACCTGCCTGAAGAACTATCTGAATGTGTCCAAGGTGCTCTGGCTGGAAAAAGGTGTCTACCGGGATGAAACCAATGGTCACGTGGACAATCTGTGCTGCTTCGTCAAGCCGGGCGAAGTGCTGCTGACCTGGACCGATGATCCCGACGATCCCCAGTACGAGATATCCACCAACGCCTTTGAGATGCTTGCCGCCGAAACGGATGCCCGCGGGCGGCCGTTTACCGTACACAAGATCCATCAGCCCGACCCGATGATCATCACGCCAACGGAATGCCAAGGCCTGGATGCCAGCGAGACGGCCAAACCCCGCAGGGCCGGTGATCGCCTGGCCGGCTCCTATGTCAATTTTTATATCGCCAACGGCGCTGTCGTCATGCCGCTTTTCGATGATTCCCATGACCGGGCCGCCGTTGACCTGCTGGCCCGGCTCTTTGCGGAGCGTCAGGTCGTGGGCATCCGCAGCCGTGAAATCCTCCTGGGCGGAGGCAACATCCACTGCATCACCCAGCAGATCCCGTTGGCGACAGCCGGGCGCTGACACCGGATGAGCTGGGGGGCATGTTTGGATGTTATACTGGGGATGACGCAATTGGTGCTTTGCTACCTAACTGTCAAACCATCCCGGGTCTTGCACCTAAAGAAAGGTGAACCAACCATGGCGACCGTCAAGGTAGCGGCCACCCAGATGCCGTGCAGCTCCAACAGGCAAGCGAATCTTGCGGCCGCAGAGATGCTGGTGCGGTCGGCAGCGGCGAGGGGCGCCCAAATCGTTCTGCTCCAGGAGCTCTTCGACTCTCTCTACTTCTGTCAGGTGGAGCATCCGGATTTCTTCTCGTTGGCCACAACCCTCGAGGAAAACCCGGCGGTCAAACGCTTTGCCGGGATTGCGGCGGAATTGAAGGTCGTGCTGCCGATCAGTTTTTTCGAGAAGCGCGGCCAAGCCTTTTTCAACAGCCTGGCAGCCATCGATGCCGACGGCTCCGTGCTAGGGGTCTACCGCAAAACCCACATCCCCGATGGCCCGGGATATGAAGAGAAATACTATTTCAGCCCCGGCGACACCGGCTTCAAGGTCTGGAAAACCCGCTATGCGGCCATCGGCGTGGGCATCTGCTGGGACCAGTGGTTTCCCGAAGCCGCCCGGGTCATGGCGCTGATGGGCGCCGACATGCTGCTCTACCCCACAGCCATCGGGTCGGAGCCTCTGAATCCAGCCTATGACAGCCAACCCCACTGGCAGACCTGCATGCAGGGCCATGCCGCCGCCAATATGCTGCCGGTGGTGGCCTCCAACCGCATCGGCACGGAAACCATCGACGGCTCAGCCATCACCTTCTATGGCTCGTCTTTTATTACGGACAATAAGGGTGCCTGTCTGGCGCAAGGCGACCGAAACACCCCGGGGGTCATTGTAGCCGAACTGGACCTGACGGCCTATGCCACGGAGCGTGCCGCCTGGGGACTGTTCCGGGATCGGCGTCCAGAGTCCTATGGACGAATATTGACCGTCGATGGTGACGCCTTGCCATGACCGTCGGACACGCATAACGGAATCAGCGCCACCGACGCCCGGTATCTGGCGGCCAGCGGCCTCCGCCATGGCCCGTGCGGGGGTGGACACCCGGCTGCAAGATGATTACAAAGAGCAGCCTCCGAACCGTTAGCCGTGACTATCCTGCAACCGACTGTCAAATGCTCCGGGAGCCTCACAGGCAGGGTTGGCCTGAATCCGGCGCTTAGGTATCGGGAAATCCCAGGCCAGAACTGCCAACTGACTTACCTTGTGTAGCTCGGTGGTTGACTTACACGAATGATAAGGCAGTCCGGAATCCAAACCGGCAATGTTTCCTTGCAATCTTCCTCAGGCCGGCTATAGTTAACCCATACTAGGGTAAATTTGGAGTGTTAATGTTCTGTCCTGACTGTAAAGCTGAATACCGCGACGGTTTCACCGTCTGCGCGGATTGCCATGTGGATTTGATTGAGACCCTTCCCATCGAACCGGAGCCGGAATTCCTCGATTTCAAGGAGGTGCTGGCAACCTACAATCCTGCGGACGTGGCTTTCATCAAGTCCCTGCTTGAAAGCGAGGGCATCCAGTACTTTTTCAAAGGCGAGAACTTCATGTATGTCAGGCCCCTGGCCGACCCTGCCAGACTCATGATCAGAAGCGATCAAGTCCACGACGCCGTTGAATTGTTGACCAATGTTCATTTGTCCGTTACGGGAATCAGTTTGGATAAGCATGCGCGTGATGAGTAGTCCGACGCACATTCCTGTCGATTACACGCGTCTATCCTCATGACTGGTGTTTCCCGGACCAGGACTATCGAACTTCCTATTTAACGACGATGATTGAAGCAGGCGATACAGCCTGAAGGCTATGGTTGAATGGTCGACAGTTATTGAGAACTGGGCCAGCAGGATCTGAATGCCTTGGTGGCCGTAGCGGAGGACGCGTGCACAACCAAGGATGCCTCCCTTGGCCGTCAATGTTTCCTTGCAATCTTCTTTAGCTGGGCTATATTAGATCCACAGCCTGAAGGACGGCACCGGGAGGCTCAGTCAACACCAGGGTATCCGACATCCCTTTAACGTCCGTTCCATCTTTGTTTTTTGAGGGTTGCGGCCTGCCGTCGTATTTGTCTTTTGGAACCAACTAATTAACAGATTGACAAATATACTGACAGCAACTGCTTTAGCTTTGCTTTCGCTATAATAGCGCGATTCAATGAATTCGTTTTATTTATAATAACTTACTTGCGTTTGAGCATTGAACCACTGGTGGCACAGAGATTGCGAAAACAAATTAAGGAGTGCTCTGTCTGCCGAAAAGCATCACCGCCGGTGTTTAGTGGTCGAATAACAAAACAGGCTGATTTGTCCTATCTCACTTACCCATATAGCGGCTGACGACGGTTCCTGTATGATCGAACAGGGATAAACCCGATCACCGCACCATCGGTCACACCAGGGGATTTCGCATGGCGCCCAAGGCTCATGATAGCAACCGGCATGTGTATGATACCTTTCATATGGGTCGATCCTGTATGGACATTTACAGCAACGACGTGGGAGTTGAGTTTGCCCGCATAAAAAGCTTTGCCGCCTACGTCGGCGGATCGCCCACGAACATGAGTGTCGGCTGCCGCCGGCTGGGACTGGACGTGGCCCTGCTGACCGCTTTCGGAAAAGACCCGGTCGGTGACTTCGTCGTCCATTTTTTAACTGCGGAGGGGGTGGACATCCGCTCCAGCCCCCGCAAAAAAGACCGCCACACCAGCCTGGCCATACTGGGCATCGAACCGCCGGACAGATTCCCCTTGGTCTTTTACAGGGACAACTGCGCCGACATTGCTTTGGAAATCGATGATGTATTGGCGGCTCCCATCGCCGACAGCCGCGTGTTCCAGTTCGCCGGAACCAATCTGAGCAGGGAGCCGAGCCGCAGCGCCACTCTGTTCGCAGCAGAGTTGGCCCGCAAGGCAGGCTCGGATGTGGTTCTCGATCTCGATTTCAGGCCTGATCAATGGCACGACCCGCGTGCCTATGGTGTTGCGATACGGTCCACGCTTGCGTATGTGGATATCGTTCTTGGCACTGAAGACGAAATCAACGCCGCCATGCTGACCGACCCACACGCTGTCCGGTTGACCCACGCTCAGGTAACCGATGCCCGGGTGACCGGAAATACAGCCCGTCATGTCCGCGCCCTTCTGGATCACGGCCCCCGCATGGTGTTGGAAAAGCGCGGAGGGCAGGGCTGCCGCATCCATTACCAGGACAAGCCTGTCGACGAAGTCCCGGGATTCAGGGTTAGCGTCCAGAATATCCTCGGTGCCGGTGACGCCTTCGGTGCAGGGTTTCTTTACGGATACGTTAAGGGTTGGGATCTACCGAAGGCTGCGCGGCTGGGAAACGCTTGCGGGGCGATGGTGGTGGCCCGGCACGGGTGCTCGATTTCCATGCCCTATTTGACCGAGGTGATCTCTTTTGCCGATCAACAAGGCGGGCTTTGACTCCCGACCCTTGATTTAACCAAGGATGGTTGTTTGAAAACCAAAATTTCCTTTGCGCATGATGCAGGCAAGATGCATAGCAACCTATCAAACCGTTTCGATCTATCCGGAAAAGTGGCCGCGGTCACAGGCGCAGGCGGGGCATTATGCGGTGCCATGGCCGATGCGTTGGGTGCGGCGGGCGTGAAAGTGGCCGTCATTGATATCGATGCGCATAAAGCCGAAGCCCGGGCACAGGCGATCATCGATTCCGGTGGGGAGGCAAGCCCGTTTCGATGCGATGTGGTCGATGGCGCCAAGCTCAGGGATTGCTGCAAGGCGGTTTGCGGCTTATGGGGTCCGCCTGATTTGTTGATCAATGGCGCCGGCGGCAACGATCCCCGAGGCAGCACAGCGGAAGAGTTCCACGGCAGCGCCGGATCTTCAGAACCGGCCAGCGGCTCTTTTTTCGACCTGGATGCAGCCGGTTTCAGCCGTGTGTTCGACCTCAATTTCATGGGAACCTTTCTGGCAACGCAGGTTTTTTCCACAGGCATGGTTGCCAAAGGCAAGGGATCAATCGTCAACATCTCTTCCATGAGCGCGTTCACCCCCCTTACCAAAGTGGCCGCCTATTCCGCAGCCAAGGCGGCGGTCAGCAACTTCACGCGATGGCTGGCGGTCCACTTGGCCCACACCGGTGTCCGGGTCAACGCGTTGGCGCCCGGATTTTTTATGACCGAACAGCTCAAATTCCTGCATATCGACCAGAAGACCGGCGAACTGTTGCCGCGCGCTCGAAAAGTGATCGCCCACACCCCCATGGGCCGTTATGGCCAGCCCGATGACCTGATCGGCCCGCTTGTCTGGCTGCTGTCAGACGCGTCCGGCTTTGTGACCGGTGCGGTCATTCCGATCGATGGCGGGTTTTCTTCCTATTCGATTTGAGCTGCTACGGCGACGGAATATCGTCAAAACAACAAGCGAGGCAGGTGGCGTGGCCAAGGTAATCCTGAAAAACATCGTTAAGCGCTTCAAGGCGGTCACGGCCGTCGATAACCTGTGCATCGAAATCCAAGACCGAGAATTCGCGGTACTGGTGGGGCCCTCCGGGTGCGGCAAGACCACGGCACTGCGGATGATCGCCGGCCTCGAGTCGGTGACATCCGGAGAGATCACCATCGGTGACCGCCTGGTAAACGACGTCGCGCCCAAAGATCGGGACATTGCCATGGTTTTCCAGAATTATGCCCTCTATCCGCACATGAATGTCCGCGACAACCTGGGCTTCGGCTTGAAAATGCGCAAGTTTCCTAAAACAGAAATCGACCGGCGCGTAGAAGAAGCTGCCGACATTCTTGGCATTCATGAACTGCTGGACCGTAAGCCCAAGCAACTCTCGGGAGGGCAGCGGCAGCGCGTAGCGGTGGGAAGGGCCATTGTTCGCAAGCCCAAAGTGTTCCTGTTTGATGAACCACTTTCCAACCTGGACGCCAAACTGCGCGTGGCCATGCGGGCCGAGATCAGCAAGCTCCACAGGCGTCTTGGGGCGACCATTATTTATGTCACTCACGATCAGGTGGAGGCCATGACCATGGCCAGCCGCATTTTTATCATGCAAAACGGTACATTGCAGCAATCCGGGGTTCCTCTGGACGTTTACAAACAGCCGACCAACCGATTCGTTGCCGGCTTTATCGGCTCGCCGGCCATGAATTTTATCCCGGTTACGCTGATCGAGGACCAGGGGGTCTGTTGGATCCGTACCGATCATTTTAAAATCAAATTGCCCAGTGCGTTCTACCCGAACGTGCAAGCGTATGCCGGACGACCGGTCATTTTCGGCGTGCGTCCCGAGGATATGGTCGAGCATCAGCAGGCCTTGTCCGAAACCCTGGCCAACACGATTGCAACGCGCGTCGAGGTGGTGGAGACGCTTGGCGCCGAAACCTTCGTCCACCTGACGTGCGGAACTGATGCCATGGTGGCCCGCGTGACGATTCCGGATCACCCGTTAACCGTCGGGCAGGAGTTGGCGGTAGACCTTAAAATGGCCAACACACATCTATTTGACCAAGAGACGTCTCAGACAATCGTGTGATGAACGCCAACACAAGGGCGACTTCAAGCTGGAGATCAAACTGTAAGACAAACCGGGCCGCGTCCTGGAGCCGTTTGCCTTCTTACCTGCGGGAACCGCCCCGCTGTTCAGCGGGCAACGATAGGCAGCAACCACAGATTTTTAATCATCAACACGAGGAGGAAGCACATGCCTAAAAAAATGACAACCGTTCTAATTGGGGTTCTCTTGTGTGTGGGAGTGGTCTCGACTGCGATTGCCGGCAGCGTCGACTGGATGCAGTCCAAGGGTACGGAAATTCGTTTTCTGATGAACAAACACCCGTTCACTTCCTTTATCGAGCCCAAGGTGGCTGACTTTGAGAAGATGACCGGCATCAAGGTGATCTTCGAAGTCTTTCCGGAGGACCAGTTCCGCAACAAACGCATGATCGAGCTCAATGCCGGTGGCACGGTGGACGGTTACATGATCATGCCGGGCCAGGCCAAGCTGCACTACTGGAAGGCGGGATGGCTCAAGCCGCTGGACGCCTACATCGCCGATCCAGCCCTGACCGAGGCCGACTGGGATGTCAAAGACTTTTTCGCCGGGCCCATGAAGGGATCATCCATAGACGGCAAGCAGATCGGCATCGTGATCAACGCCGAAGCGTCCCTGCTTTCGTATCGCAAGGATCTGTTCGAGCAATTCAAGGTCAAGGTTCCCGACAGCATGCAGGAACTGGAGCAGGCGGCCAAATTCTTCACCGGCAAGGAGGTGGACGGAAAAAAAATGGTCGGCATCACCCTGCGCGGCAAGGGCGCTGCAGCCACTTCCCAATGGGTTGACTTCCTGTACAGCTTCGGCGGGTCCTGGACGGATGCCCAGGGCAAATCGAACCTGGCCTCGCCTGAAAGCATCGCGGCCTTCAAATTCTATGGCGACCTGCTGAGAAACTACGGCCCCCAAGGCGGCACCATGCTGCACTGGGCCGAGAGCACTTCCATCTTCATGGAGGGCAAAGCGGCCATGATCTTCGACGCCAACGTGTTCAAATCCTTGTACGAGAACCCGAAGGAGTCCAAGGTGGCCGGCAAGGTCGGCTATACCACCATACCTGCCGGGCCGGCCGGCAAATTGCCGCATGTGTCCAACTGGAGCCTGGCCATCAGCGGTACCAGCACGCCCGAGCGCCAGAAAGCGGCCTGGTTGTTCGTCCAGTGGGCCACCAACAAGGAAAACGTACTGGGTGCGCTCCTTGCCGGTGTACCGGCCGGGCGCGCCTCCGCATGGAACTCGGCGGATTACAAGTCCAAGGACGCGAACCCGGACTGGACGGCCGGCTCGTTGAAGTCCTTTGAAATCGGCCAGCCCCAGTGGAACCCGCCCGTACTGAACGTCCCCGAAATCAGGGATATCACCGGACTGGTGATCGTGGACGCCATCGAAGGCAAGGATGTGGCGGCGTCGGCCAAGAAAGCCGCCGAAGAGATGAACAAGAAAATGGAACTCTAACCCCCCAAGGGCCCGGAGTCGCCCGCATTTGCACCGCGGACGGCTTCGGGCCGCAAGGTTGTGCATGAAAACGATCGCCGGCACCGTTTCCGATTTCATCGATCGCCGTCAGGCCTTGGTCTACCCGGCTCCGGCCGTTATCACCCTGCTTCTGATCGTGGCCCTTCCCATCGGGTACAATCTCTATCTGGCATTTACCAAATGGACCATCGGCCTGGGAGACCCCCGCTTTATCGGCATCGACAATTTCATCGAGCTCTTTCGGGATGCCCGCGTTCTTAACGGCATCAAGGTGATGATCTATTTCAGCGGTCTGAGCCTTTCCATCGAGTTGATCCTGGGGCTTCTCATCGCGCTTTATTTCCACCGCCAGTTCAAAGGCAGCGAAATCGTTCAGGCCATTTACATTTTCCCGTTTGCGGCCACGCCGGTGGCCGTTGCGTTAATCTGGCGCATCATGTTGAATCCCGAAATCGGGGTCATGAACTATCTGCTCGAGAGTGTCGGCCTTCCCGGCAGCCTCTGGGTCAGCAGCGCCCGGACGGTGATTCCGGCACTGGTGATGGTGGACGTGTGGAAATGGACCCCGATGATCACCCTGATCGTTCTGGCCGGCCTCAAGTCGCTGCCCCACGATCCCTATGAGGCGGCCCGGATCGACGGGGCCAACACGCTGCAGATCTTCTGGTATATCACCCTGCCCCTGATCCGGCCGGTGTTGATCGCGGCACTGATGCTGAGATCGCTGGACAATCTCAAGGAGTTCGATATTATTTACACCATCACCCAGGGCGGACCGGGGATTGCATCCGAAACCTTGTACCTCTACTCTTACAATGTGGGCTTCAGCTTCTTCAAGGCCGGCTACGGATCGGCCCTGATGGTCGTGGTCTTTCTAATCGTTTTGGTGTTCAATGTGGCCATGAACCGCATGCGCATTAGCGCGCAGGATATCTGACAGGCACTGGACCTGAATCGGCATCGGGAACTGTTAATATGCAAAACGGCAGACGGATGACAAAACACCTCAAAGCACTACTGTTCTATACGGGTGCCGTCGCCTTGTGTTTACCGCCGGTATTTGTGTTTGTCTGGATGATCCTGACCGGCTTGAAAACCGGTGTGCAAAACATCTCCTATCCACCCCAGTTCATTTTTTCGCCCACACTGGAAAACTTCCGCGCGGTTTTCCAGCAATACAACTTTTTCAAATACCTGATGAACAGCCTGATCGTTGCCGGCCTGGCCACCGGGATTTCCCTTTTGCTGGGCCTGCCGGCGGCCTATTCGATCGCCAAATACCGTCAGGGCCGAATCGGGATCCTCATTCTGATTGCGCGCATGACGCCGTTTGTGAGCTACCTGCTGCCATGGTACATCATTTTCCGTTACCTGAACCTCATCGACACCTATACGGCCTTGACCATCACCCATCTGATCATAACTCTGCCCATGGTCATCTGGCTGATGATCTCATTTTTCGAGAGCGTTCCGGCAGAACTGGAAGACGCGGCCATGATCGACGGGTGCACGGGTCTGCAAAGCTTTTTGATCATCGTGCTGCCCCTTGTACGCAACGGCATTTCCACATCCGCCATCATCTCCTTTATTTTTTCCTGGAACCAGTTTCTGTTTTCGCTGATCCTTTCCGGCCCCAAAACCAAAACCGTACCGGTAGCCGTTTATAATTTCATCTCCTATGGCAAGATCGACTGGGCCGGCATCGGCGCAGCCGCCACCATTATCGTCCTGCCGGTCTCCGTATTCGCCTTTTTTGTGCGCAAAAGCATTGTCCAGGGGCTGACCATGGGGGCTTTGAAAGATTGAGCCCTACAAGGAAGGCAAGTGGTTTCCATCGACATTAACACAAAGACCATGGAAAATTCCGGTGAAACCCTTGACCGACTGAAAAACAATGCCTTTGGATAACCAAACCGCAAAATCGCCGTTGACTTTGGCAGTAAAATGAACGTCACCGTAGACAAGCATGCGATGGTAATCATCCTCATGGGGCCTATGGGATGCGGCAAGACAACCATAGGCCGATTGATGGCCGAAAAAATCCACTGGCCGGAAAGGACCCTTTCATACACAATGGTCCGGAAAACAGGCTAATTAAGCATGAAGGAAATCGTTGCGTGGCTGATCCATATCGAGGACTGGGCCAGCAGGATCTATGAGGAAGCCGCATCGGTATTTTCAGAAAACGCGGATGTTCACCGGTTGCTGGATCGATTGGCTGTGGACGAGGCCATGCACTTCCATTTTATGAACAGCGCCCTTGTCTGCTTGAACGACCATCCGAATTTATGCTCCACGATACGCCTCGATCAGCGGACAATCGATCATGTCGAAAAACCGTTGAAACGTATTGAAGCGTCGATACGGTCAGGAAGCCTTTCAACGGCTCTTGTTTTAGAGTCAATGATAGAGAGTGAACATTCTGAATGGAACGATATTTTTCTCTATGTGATCAACTCGATTATGAAAAACTGACCGCGTTTCAAGATCGTGGGGCCGAACCTTCAGAATCATATCCGGGTAATTGAAAATTTTCTGAGCGAGATACCGGATGGCGCGGGTTATCTTTCGCAAATGAAATCCATAGCCCCCGTCTGGGAAGAAAAACTATTGGTTGTGGATGACTCCGAACCGATAGCCGATTTTTTAGAATCGGTTTTTTATGAAAGAGGCACGCGTTCAAACGGCCAAGAATGGAGAAGAAGCCTATAAAAAAGCATCCCATGATTATTATGCGGTAATCATTTCTGATATCGACATGCCGATTATGGACGGCCTTGTGTTCTATAAAAAAATGAAACAAAACTACCCGGAGATAAACAAAAGATTTATTTTTATCTCAGGTGCGGTGGATCATGAAACCATGCAGTATATGAACAATGAAAACCTGGTTTTCATAGCCACGCCGTTCAAAATCAATGACATTCGTCAGGCGGTGAATACAATTTTAGATCGATTGGCGCTATAAAACCCCACCGGTCTATAGGCTCAAACGCTCATGGCTATCCAGACCACCGACCCGGACCTATTGAAAAAAGGAGCGCAACACAACCGTGAAAAAGGAACCTATCGAAGCCATCATCCGCCAGGCCAGCGTCTGCCGCCTGGGCGTGCTTGACGGGCACCGTCCCTATATCGTACCGCTGTGTTTCGGCTACCGCGACGGCACCCTCTATTTTCACGGCTCGCCGAAAAGCCGCAAGCTCGACCTGATCCGTGCGAATCCGCAGGTCTGCTTCGAGTTCGACATCCTGACCGAACCCATGCCGGCGCCGGATCCGTGCAAATGGAACATGCGTTACCGGAGCGTGGTGGGCTTCGGGCAGGCATCCGTGGTTGAAACGCTCGAGGAGAAGCGTATGGCCCTGGAAATAATCGCCCGGCAGTATGCCAAGGCACCGGCTGACATACCCGCGAAAAAGATCAGTGTTACGGCGGTGTTCAAGGTGGCGATCGAATCCATGACCGGCAAGCAGTCCGGTTTCGATGCGCAATAAAAAAATGAGCGAACTATCTGTGGGAGCGGCTTCAAAGCCGGAAGCGGGGCCAGTAATAAAACCGCCTGACCGGCCAGGCCCAATGGAGCCGGCCAGTCAGGCGGTTTGGCTCGCGATTAAATCCAGCAGGGCGCAATGTGCCCTACCCTTTAGGTGTGCACGGATCAGTGGGACTTGGCGCGCGTCCAGGCCTCGTCCATGATCCGGTTCTCCTTGCCCAGATCCTTGGTGAAATGAAGCTTTTTCATGATCGCGGGCGTCGGGTAGATGCCCGGATTGTTAAGGTCTTCGGGGGTGATGAAAGGCTCGGCGGCCGCATTGGGGGTTGCAAACTGGTTGTAGTTGGACAGTTCGGCGCCGACTTCGGGCTCCAGAATCCAGTTGATCCACTTGTGTGCGGCCTCCGCGTTGGGCGCTTGGCTGGGGATGCACATGGAGTCATACCAGATCTCGCTGCCCTCGTTGGGGATGATGAAACCCAGCTTGTCCGGTTCTTCGGTCACCGACTGAATGGCGTCGCCGTTATAGACGATGGCGGCGACCGCCGTACCGGCGACCACATCGTTCTTGCCGCCCACGCCCGGTTTGAATCCCATGCAGTTTTTCGTCCGCTTGGTAGCCACCAGCAGATCGGCGGCGGCTTTGAGATCCGCGGGGTTGGTGCTGTTGAAATCCTTGCCCTGGTAGACCAGGGCGATGCCCATCATCTCCCGTACGGAATCGATCAGCCAGAATGCGCCGGTCTGTTTGTTGGCATCGAAAAGCACCGACCAGGATTGGGCCGCCGCATCACTGATCTTGTCCTTGCGATACATCAACCCCACCGTACCCCACTGGTAGGCAACGGAATACTTATTGCCCGGGTCATAGCTGGCTTCCCGGAAAAGGGGTTTGAGGTTTTTCAGGTTGGGGAGCTTGGCGTGGTCCAGCGCCTGGATCAGTTTCTGGTTGATCAACACCGGCATGATGTAATCGGAGGGCACGATGATGTCATACTGGCTGGCGCCGCCGGCCTGCAGCTTGGCCACCATCTCCTCGTTGTTCTCGTAAATATCGAGCCGGACCTTGATGCCGAACTTGGCCTCGAAATCGGCCGGCATCTTCTCCTCATCCATATACTCCGACCATGTGTAGACCCTCAAATCCTCAGCACTGGCGGGCATCCCGCCCAACAGCACCAATACCAACACGAGCAGACTGATTGTACGCATCGTTTTCTCCTTTTCAGTAATGTTGGTGGTTATCATTCTTTGGCGCCACGGATTATTTTTTTTCCTGCTGGCGTGTGAACCGTTCCGTCAAAACGACCAGCACAACCGTGACCAGCATGATCAGGGTCGACAGGGCATGAATCTGCGGCGTCACCCCCCTGCGAACGGCTGCAAAAATGAACAGCGGCAGCGTTTGCGACTCGGGACCGGCCGTGAAAAAACTGATCACGAAATCATCCAGGGAGAGGGTGAAGGCCAGCATGGCGCCTGCGATGATACCCGGCATCAGCAGCGGCAGCATCACCGTTCTGGCCAGGTACCAGTTGGTGGCAAAAAGATCCCGGGCCGCTTCCTCCACCTCCCGGCCAATGGCCACCAGGCGGCTGCGGACCACCAGGGCCACGAAGGCGATCTGAAAGGTGATGTGACCGATGATCATGTTCAGGAGTCCGGGCTCGAAAATGGATGAGGCCAGGCGCAGCAGGCCGAAGGCCACCACCAGCGCTGCCGCAAGAATGATATCCGGGATGACCACGGGAATGTGCAGGATGATGTCCAGGAAATTGCTGGTGCGGGAACGCCAGGGAAAACGATCCATGGCGATGGCCAGGATCGTGCCGAGGATCGTGGCGATGACGGTGGATATCACCGCCAGCAGCAGGGTATTCCAGGCGGCCTCGAGAATCCACTCGTTTTCGAACAGCTTGAGATACCATTTCAGGGTGAACTCTTTCCACACCAGGCCCCGACGGGCCGAATTGACCGAGAATACCGCCACGCCTGCCAGCGGCAGGTAGAGAAAGGCCATGGTCAGATAGGAAATCGCGATGATCAGCGGATGCTGGCGTCTCATACGTACTCGATCTCCTTGCCTTTACGGCGGTAAATCTGAAGCCCGATCATGGTCAACACCATCAACCCCATGCTGATGGCCGCCCCGAACGGCCAGTCCCGGCTGGTGCCGAACTGCTGCTGAATGAGATTGCCCACCAGCATGTATTTGGCCCCGCCGAGCAGGTCGGGAACAACGAACATGCCCATGGCGGGAACGAAGGTCAAAATGATCCCCACCGACAGGCCCGGCATGGTCTGGGGCAGAACGGCCTGGGTAAATACCCGGATCCGAGAGGCATACAGATCCTGGGCCGCTTCCACCAATGCCCAATCCAGCCGTTCGACGCTGGCGTAAAGCGGCAGGGTGACAAAGGGCAGAAACATGGACACCATTCCCAAATAGACCGCGAACGCGTTGGGGTACAACGGGGCGCCGTCCGGGATAAAGCCCAAAACCGCGGCCAAACGGGCAAAGGGCATCTCCGGTGACAGGATCAGAAACCAGGCGTAAGCCCGGATAACCATATTGGTCCAAAATGGGATGATGACCAGGGTCAGCCACATATAACGGCTGCGCTCGGGGCGGCCGGCGATGAAAAAACACAGCGGATAGGAGAGGAGGACGGATACCAGCGTGGTGAAAAAAGCCACCACCACCGACCGCCAGAGAATCATCAGGTAATCCGCGGTCCAGCCGAAAAGGGTGAAACCGGCCAGCCGCTTGTAATTTTCCAGGGTAAAGATCCACTCCAACTGGCCATAGGCCCCCCGGGTGGCGAAGCTCACCACCACCAGCACCAGGCCGGGCAGCACCAGAAAGAGCATCAGCCAGAGCATGCCGGGCATCAGGAGCAGCGACCCGCGCTTGAGCAGCCGCCCCCGGGTGGTCAGCTCCCCGTACCAGGTGATCACCGAATCAGCGAGCTTCATTTTCAAGCACCACCAGTTCCTTGGGAGCCAGTTCCAGCCAAACCTCCCGGCCCGGATCGATCCGCCGGTAGGAACTGGTGCGCACGCGCAACGGACCCGGCTCCAGCCACAGGTCGAAATTGGTACCCCGGTAAACGATTTCGGTCACCCGTGCGCGGATGCCGTTGCGTTCGGGCTGCTTGTCGCCGATACCGATCCACTCAGGACGAATGGCCACGGTACCCTCCTTCCAGGAGGGCTCTTTCAACAGGGCCAAAAAACCAAAAGCCGTCTGAACACCGCCGGGAGCCTTGGTACAGGGGATCAGGTTGGCAGCCCCTAAAAATTTGGCGACGAAGCTGTCCTTGGGGTTGTCGTAGACCTCTTCAGGCGTACCGCATTGAACGACTCGGCCCCGGCGCATAACCGCCAAGCGGTCACTGCAGACGAGGGCTTCAGTTTGATCGTGGGTGACCAGGATGAAGGTTCGCCCCAGCTTGCGCTGCAGGCGCCGCAGATCTTCCTGCACCTGGGCGCGCAAGCGCGCATCCAGAGCGCTCATGGGCTCGTCCAGCAGCAGCACGTCGGGTTCGTTCACCAGGGCCCGCGCCAGCGCCACGCGCTGCTTCTGGCCGCCGGAGAGTTGATGGGGATGGCGTTGGGCCATGGAGCCCAAGTCCAACATCTCCAGCCGGCGGTTGACCCGCTTTTTGATTTCGGCGTCGGGAAACTTGCGCGAACGCAGCCCGAAGGCGATGTTTTCATAGATGGTCAGGTGGGGAAACAGGGCATAACTCTGGAATACCGTGTTCACCTGGCGTTTGATGGCCGGCAGGTTGGTGATATCCTTGCCGCCGCTGAAGATCTGGCCCGAATCTGCCAGTTCGAGCCCGGCAATAATCCGTAATAGGGTTGTTTTGCCGCATCCCGACGGACCCAGCAACGTAAAAAATTCCCCTGGCTTAACACACAAGGTGACGTCGTCGAGGGCTTTGACATCGCCGAAATTTTTGCAGACGTTTTTAGCAGTGAGGCCTTGTTCAGTCGTCAAATTCTGGTTCTGGTTCATATCCTCGTAGATCCGGATGGGCTATCCAACTAGCATGTTGATAACAGGCCTGCAACAGGTATTGGTGCTGGTCGACTAGTGAGAATAGATGGACTGGTTGAACCTATCAATCGGGCAAAGTCACCTCCGGCACTGCATCCGCAAGCGGTCGCAGCCAAACGGTCAACCCGCGGGTCATCCGCCAAAAATGGGGTGAAACACCTTGACGATGGCCCGATCCTGCAAAACATCGGCTTTTTTGGCCAACTGGCCGTTCACCGAAACCATACCGACCGACCGGGGGGGGATGCCCAGACGGGTGATCAGATCGGCAACCGTTGCCTGCTCCGCCATTTGAACGGCGCAACCCGTCTCAGGGTCGTATCCCGGAACCCACTGATCCAGTGTTCCGTATAGTTTGACGATAAGCTCTACGCACATTGGCATTAAAAGTCAAAGGTCTTTTCCATGGCCTCGTCGCTGATGATCACCACCTTGTTGTGCGGCGGCAACGGCTCCTCGTAGAACATGCGGGGCAGATGATCGTCCGCGGGGGTAAAGCCGGCCCGCCGGTTGAAATCCCGCTCGGCCTTGAGAACGCGCAACCCCAGTTCCTGCCATGCTTTTTCGGTGAACGGGTGGCCCGATTTTGCGGCCACCATGCGGTAAACATTGGCGATGCCTTCCGGGGAGGCCAGCCCGGTCTGGGCAAAATCGCAGATGCCCACCGAATCCACGGCGGCCATGTGAATTTGTGTGTTGCGCGAGGCCTCCACCTGACCCTTGGCCGAGAAGCGGTCCAGTTTCCCCCCAAAGGCTTCCAGGTTCTGGTCCACCACCCATCCCGCGGTATGATCGCCCCCCATGGGTGACGTGGCATAGGTCACCGCCATGCCCTGAATGGCGCGCGGATCATAGGCGGCCATGCTCTGACCCTTCATGACCGGCACGCGGTTGTGGTTGAAATGCTTGCCCACAGCGGCCGGACCGCTGCCGATAATTTTGCCGAAGGTGCTCCCCGTGGCCACTGCCTCGACCATTTCAATAGCGGCCGCGGCATCTCCAAAGGGTTTGTATCCGGCATCCATGGCCACCGCCACGGCCACACCGGTGCTGATGGTATCCAGGCCGATGTCGTCACAAAGAAAATCAAGTCGGGCGATGGCATCCAGATCGCTGTTCCCGATCATCGCCCCCATGGACCAAATGGTCTCGTATTCCAGGGAAGAGGTGACGTAACGGCCATCCGTGTCCACATACTCGTTGGAACAATCGATGATGCAGCCGGCGCATCCCTTGTGGGCGTTCTTGCCCCCGCGTTCACGAATGACCCGGGCCATGGTCTCTCCGCTGATTTTGTCGGCGGACTCGAACTGACCTTGACGTGCATTGCGCGTGGGCAGGGCGCCGGCTTCGTTGATGGGAGCCACCAGGCAGGCCGATCCTAAGGCCGGCAGAATCTCACCGCTGAATTCATCGGCCTTGACCGCTTTGGCATATTCCCGTGCTGCCGACTTGAACGCTTCAGGATCGGCAAGCGGTTCGGCCGACTTGCCGGCACGGCTGACAACCACCGCCTTCAGTCCTTTGGCGCCCATGACCGCACCCAACCCGCCTCGGCCCGCAGCCCGGCAGGGGCGGCCGTCCAGATCGGTGGTTTGAATGGAGGCGGCAGCCAGCAGCAATTCGCCGGCCGGACCGATACAGCTGATGCTGCTGTGCTCACCGTGGATCATTTTAAGTTTTTCCACCAGAGCGTAAGTTCTCAACCCCTTGCTATCCATGGCGTCCAGAAGCGTTGCCTGGCCGTCCGCATCGATGTTGAGAATCCAGCATTCGTCTGCCGCAGCCCGCCCCTCGACGATAACGGCGGTGATACCGAGATGGGCGAAGGCCGCCGCGACGGTTCCACCCACATTGCTTTCCTTGATACCGCCGGTCAGGGGGCTTTTGGCACCAACCGAGAGACGGCTGGTATTGACCAGCGGCGTACCGCTGAAATAGCCCGGTGCAAAAACCAGGACGTTGTCAGGCCCCAACGGATCACAGCTGGCCGGCACATGGTCGTTGATGTAAGTTGAGGTCAAGGCCCGGCCCCCGATCCCCTGGTAGGCTTCCGGCACCTTTTCAACCCGCACCGTTTTTGCCGACATATCGACGCGAATAAGCTTCATCAGACCCCCTTTTCCAATTGATGCTAAGGGTTTTCAACACCACCGCAAAGCTTTTGCGACTCGCCTTCACGCAAAAGATGGCGTCCGGGTCTCTTTCTTGGTCCGGTCCACGGCGCTCAAGGGACGTTTGGCTCCTTTTTTAATGCCATTGCGGGAGTAGGTGCTTTTTTGCTGCAGGGTTTCATCGATCGAAACCCCCAGTTCGGCCAGGTTCTGAAAACAGTATCCCCGTGCATCCGCCTCGAGTTGCTCGGGAACGAAGAGCCCTTTTTCGGCAAAGGCATCATCCACCATCATTTTCACGAAGACCGACGCACACTGGCCGGTCAGATAGGCTTCATGGCTGAGGCCTGAAGTTTCAAAGGCTTCCACCAACCCCGGGCCGACGGCATAGCTGTTTATCTGGATGGGATTGTCATCCTTGTACCCGTCCACCCGCACCAGGAACGCCCCCTCTTCGGCCATAACCCCGTCATTGATGATGGCTTTGAGTTCATCCGGATATTTGGGTGCCGGCGGGCATAGTTTGAGGATCAGGTCCATGGGCACGACTTTGACGCCGTTGAGATCCACCGGCTGGTCGGAGAGCAGGCCCATGCTGTAGAGCAGTTCGGAAAGCTTCACACCAAAGCCGCCATATTTGAAATCCACATTTTTAACACCCTTGAGCACCTTGTCGGCCAGCAAGCCCATGGTCACCGGCTCGTCGTGTTCATGGTCCACCATGCGGACTTCCCGATCGATGCCCCTCAGTTTCATTCTGATGGGGCGGCTGAAGGGTTTGTCCATGACATGCTTGCCATTTTCAAAACGAAAGGTCTTGTAGGCCATATCCCAGAACGCAATTTCCGGCGACCACCAGAAGGGGGTAAACCGCCGGGTCATCACATTTTCGAATACATAGATGCTGATGCTTTCACAGCGATCCATTTTGTCGACGGCTTCCCGGGCCATGATGTTGGCCAACCCGGGCGATGAACCGGCACCGACCAGGGCGGTCAGGCCTTTGGCCTTGAATTTTTCATGCCATTCGGAAAAAAGCAGTTTGTAGGTTTCCACAAAACCGATGTCTTCCATGGGGCCTGCCATGTCAAAGTAGGAGGCGTTCACCGCCAGAGCCGCCTCCATGACCTGCAGGTTGAAATCCAGCGGCAGGCCGTTGACGATCAGATCGCACCCCTTGGCCGCACCGATGACGTTGTTGACCTTGCTGGCGTCCAATTGCAGGGCCGTGGCCTTGCTCAGTGAACCGCTCAGTGCCTCTGCGGCTTTGCGGTCATAATCCGCACAAATGATTTCCGACACTCCGGGATGGTCGTTCAGCCGTTTGGCAATGGTGCTTCCCTGGGCGCCTACCCCGATCACAATGATCCGTTTCATAAATCTCCTTAATTGGACTGAATTAAACGTCAACGCACTCCGACAGCCGGGTGCAGGTCCCGCCAGACAGCTTATCCTTTCAAAATGCTTGTGATTACCATCGGATTGCGTTGCGTGCCGGGCGCTAAAGCGCCGCTGTCGACCGGGACAAACACTGCTCCTAGTTTCCCCATAGATCATCAAAATAATTTTTGCAACAATTATTTTGACATTTTTAATGTTTATCGATAAAAATAAACATTATTTTAGTTGATTCCGCTTTTTATCGCCCTAAAAACTATTCATGGGGAGGGTGTCAGACATGCGAGCAGCCCATTCCGGAACCCAACAGCTTGACCTTGTCGATCGCAAAATGGTTTCACTCCTGCAAAAAGACGGCCGCATGCCCATCGTCACCCTCGCCAAGGAACTCGGCATATCCGAAACCACCGCCAGAAGCCGGTTGAAACGCTTGATCACCGAAGAGGTCATCAAGGTTGTGGCTGTCAGCAATCCGATCCGACTTGGGTTTGAAATTATCGGGAACATTAAGCTCAGCATCAACCTAAAGAAAAAAGATGCCATTCTCCAGGCCCTGAAAAATATTGAAGCCCTGAACTATGTGGCCCTGACAACCGGCGGCAACGACATCGACATCGACTTCATTGCCGGCTCCTTGTCGGAATTCAAGACCCTGGTTTACGAGAGGATCAGCCAGATCGATGGCGTCAACTCGGCGGAGACCTCTCTGATCGTGGAAATCATCAAAAACACCTGGGATTACGGAACGGCGTGGGAGGGCTGAACAGGATGGTGGGTCCGGTGTACTACCGAATAGCTGCCGACATCATACTCGCAGTTCACACCCTGTTCGTCCTCTTGGTGATCCTCGGCTTTGTATTCATACTGGTCGGAGGCGCTCGCGGTTGGCCGTGGATCCGCAACCCATGGTTCCGCCTGGGTCATTTGATCTCTGTCGGTACCGTTGCCGCTCAGGCCTGGTTCGGGGTACTCTGTCCCCTGACAACTCTTGAGGTGGCGCTCAGGAGCCGAGCAGGAGATGTGGTCTACAGCGGCAGCTTCATCGCCCACTGGATGGAAACCCTGCTATACTATGAAGCCCCGCTTTGGGTTTTTGCGATCGGCTACACGACATTCGGCTTGCTGGTCGTGGTGAGTTGGTTCTTCGTTCCTCCGCGTCCGCTGACCCGATGCGATCAGGCCGATCGCTCTGGGAACGCCTCCTGACCTCAAGGCGCGTGGCAGCAGAAGTCCGGGTGCAACAGAAGCCCTTTTTCAAGGTCCTGCTCAACTTCCGGGCTTCGGGTGGGAGCGGCTTCCGGCAGCGAAAAATAACCGTTGAGAATGCCATTTCGCGGCAAGATGTTACTCCCACTGCCCATTTCAAGGCAATGGCATTCAAAATCCGAAGGCTGCGTTGCCTGTGCCTTGTTTGCGTTGGCGGTTGTTGTAAGCGTTTTAAGCCTCCAATCTAAGGGTCGTTAAAACCCGGCAGAGAATCATGGCTTCATGACGGCCTCTATTGCGTACCGGCCCAGTTGCGTGTGGTGCAGCACATCGCCAAACGGCGCCACGGCATCCGGCGACCCCTTGGCGAACACGAGCACGGGCGTAGCGGTGTGTGTACCGGTATTCCAGACGACCATCTGGGCGGCCGCCACCTCCCTGGCCAACAGGTTCAACCGGTTGTCATCGGTCTGATAAACAAAAAAGGCGCCGGTTGAACCCATCTTGGGTACCACCTTTGACCCCAGGTAGCTGTGCCCTTCTACGAAAAAGGGATTGTCTTCGGTGGCCAGGATGGTGGCTGCCTGGCCTTCACTGATAGCAAACTCTGTATATTGGTTGACCAGTTCCGCCAGTTTGGCCGGCGTCTGAACTTCCTTGGGCAAACTGTCAAATTTCCCGAAAAAGATATCAGCGTAGCTCAATTGCTGGTTGTAGATTTTATCCAGAACCTCAGGATTGCCAAAGTTAAACCCGGGTTTGAATTCTCTTCCCTGAAACAGGGAACCGGGCAAACGCCTACCCTGGGGAAGATCGCTGGCACTGTAGCTGATCCCAAAGCCGCCGGTGGTATGGTCGGCCGTCACGATAACCAGCGTGTCCTGACGATTGTCGGCCCAGTCCAGGACATAGTCAACCGTCTCGTTGAACCGTATCATCTCGTGGAGCATCAAGCCGGTATCGTTATAATGAGCGGCCCAGTCGATCATTCCGGCCTCGATCATCAGAAAAAAGCCCTTGTCGTTTTTCGACAAGACCTGCAGCGCCTTGGCAGACATCTCCTTCAATGTGGGAACGGCTCGATCGGGATCGTCCAGGCTTTGGGTCACCCGGATGCCGTCCGGCAGGGCCGAATTGGCGAAAAGGCCCAGCAGCTTGCCCTGCGCCGTTTCCATCTGGGAGCGGTTGAAGGCCAGCGCATAGCCCTTTTCCCGGGCCTCTAATAGCAAATTGCGGCTGTCCTTGCGTTTGGATTTGATTGAGACGGCACCCTGGGTCAACGCCTCCAGCGCTTGGTATACCGCGGACTCCTTATCATTGGCCTCCTGGGGAATCCAGTACCGCAACCCACCCGAGAGCATGACATCCGGACCGGCGTTCAGCATGTCAACGGCGATTTCGTTTTCCAGGCTCCGATGGGGCTGATGAGCGGCAAAGGCGGCCGGCGTCGCATGGGTGAGACGCGTATCGGAGACCAGCCCGGTCGACTTGCCGGTTTTGATCGCCTTCTCAAGAATCGTTTCCACCGCATTGCCGTCCGTATCGGCCCCGATCATTTCCGACCCGGCAAACTGGCCGGTGGCCAGCTGTGTGCCGGACGCGGCGGAATCCGTAACCAGAACACCGCTGGGGTAGGTCAGCGAGAGCCCCATAACGCCACCATCACCCATGATTCGGTCAAACGCCGTTCTTCTCTCCTTGATCACCGTATGGGGTGCCTGCCTGGCGTAGGAGAGCAGCAGCCCGACCTGCTCCGGCCCCATGCCGTCGCCGATAATCATAATCACATTCTTGGTTTGACCCGCATCCGGAGCGATCCCGCGAGCCTGTATGCAGGAACAGCCGGTAGCCACCACGACAAGAACCAATGACAGGACAACAAACTGGCGGATTGGTTTTCTCATTTGCCTGGCCTCCTATTTGAAAGGTTTTCAAAGAATGTCCCCCGCCTCAGAGGGCGGTGAATGTGACCCGTGCATCGAACTAGTTTAGATATCGTTATCTGGACCTGACCGCAGTGGAAGGCAGCGTTTTGAACCATGATCGGTGCAAAAGAATCATCCCTCATGGGTCTTCGGTTGATGCCGGTAAAAGGGTGCCGTTGAGGGTGCAAGAACGGTGTTGCCCAGGATCAGGTCGGCCGCCTTTTCGGCGACCATCATGACCGGAGCGTAGATATTGCCGTTGGTCACATAGGGCATCACCGAGGCATCGACCACCCGCAGGTGCTGCATGCCGTGAACCGTCATGCTGCCCGGATCCACCACGGACAAAGGGTCTTGGCCCATCTTGCAGGTGCACGACGGATGCAGGGCGGTCTCGCCGTCCGCGGCCACCCAGTCCAGGATCTCCTGGTCGCTTTCAACGGACGGGCCGGGAGATACCTCTCCGCCGTTGAACGGTTCAAAGGCCGGCTGATTCATGATTGTGCGCGCACACCGGATGGCCTCCACCCATTCGCGGCGATCCTGGTCGGTGGAGAGGTAGTTGAACCTGAGGGCCGGGTATTGCCGGGGGTCGGCGGACGTGATCTTCACCGACCCCCTGGCGTCGGAGTACATGGGGCCCACATGGACCTGGTAGCCGTGGCCGCCGGCGGGTGACGAGCCGTCGTAACGCACGGCCACCGGCAGGAAGTGAAACTGGATGTTGGGATAGGCCACCTCCTCGTTGCTGCGAATGAACCCCCCGGCCTCAAAGTGGTTGGTGGCCGCCGCGCCCTTGCGCTGGAAGAGCCACTGATAGCCCACCAGGGGTTTGTTGTACCACTGCATCGCCGGGTACATGGAGACGGGCTGCCTGCAGGCATACTGGACATAGACTTCCAGGTGATCCTGAAGGTTCTCGCCAACGCCGGGAAGATCATGCACCGGACGAATGCCCAGGCGTTCCAGGTCGGCGGCCTTGCCTACCCCGGAAAGCTGCAGCAGTTGGGGGGAATTGATGGCGCCGCCGCAGCAGATCACTTCTCCGCCGTATGCCTTGCGGGTCGCACCCGTGCCCTTGACATACGCGACGCCTACGGCCCTTTTCCCGTCGAAGAGGATCCGATGGGTGAACGCCCGGCAGATGACCGTAAGATTGGGGCGGTGTTTTACCGGGTGCAGGTAGGCCCGGGCTGCGCTCAGACGACGGCCGCGGTAGATATTGCGGTCGAAGGCCCCGAACCCTTCCTGACGGTAGCCGTTGACATCTTCGGTCAGGGGGTACCCCGCCTCCTGAACCGCCTTCAGAAAAGCGCCGAAGAGCGGGTTTTTGCAGGGACCCGTTTCGAGCAGCAGGGGGCCGTTGACGCCATGGTATTCATCGGCGCCGATGAGCCGGGTTTCCGCCCGTTGAAAGTAGGGCAGGTTGTGGGCGTAGTCCCAGTTCTGCATGCCCTCGTCTTTGGCCCAACGCTCATAGTCCATGGCATTGCCGCGGATGTAGATCATGCCGTTGATGCTGCTCGAACCGCCCAGCACCTTCCCGCGCCCGTGAAAAATACGCCGGTTCTTCATGCAGGGCTCGGGTTCACTTTCGTAGCACCAGTCGTAAAATGGGTTGCCCAGCGGGACGGTCAGTCCAGCTGGCATGTGGATGAAGATATCCCAGATATAATCAGGGCGCCCGGCCTCCAGCACCAGCACCCGGTTGGAGGGGTTGGTGCTGAGGCGGTTGGCCAGCGCACACCCGGCGGAACCGCCTCCCACGATGATGAAATCGTAGCGTTTGTTACCCAATTCTTTGTCCTCACTGATTATGGTGACTGCGATTGGCAGTTTTTATTCTTGGAGCAACGGATGCGTTGATCACCCTCTCCCCACACACACCAAGCAGCCCCGTTTACGGCGCTTGGCAACAGGCTCCCGCCGGACGTTTCCACCCATCCGGTATGGCTGTGGACACCCAGGTTGGCGATGCAGATACCGTTAATCCACCTTCTCATCGGGTACGGACGTGGGGGCAATGGTAACGCGAACGCGCCGATTCAATTTCAAGGTTCGCAGTTTGCCTGCCGTCGGGTGCCCGTCTTTGTCCCAACCACGCTGTCGGTAGTAATCGCCCAGCATGGCGGTCATATCTGCTTCGTTGATTCGCCGGCCCTTGTGCGGACCCCCGGGCAGAGGCTCTTCCACGATGCGTCTGGGCAGGCGGTCCTGCTTGGCAGTGAGCCCTTCGCGCAGGTTGAAAAGTCGGGTCTGGTTCCAGATCCGCTCCCCCAGGGTGCTGAAGAATGCGGGTTCGACCCTTCGTCCGGTGGCGGCGTTGAACATGCGGGCATAGCTTTGTGCAGCCACACCGAAGGCACCGAAATCACATTTCACCAGGCTGTCCAAACCAGCCAGGTAATCCTGTTCGCCTTTGAGGATTTCCGCCTTCTGCGCCAATCCATAGGTATCCACGGGTCTTCCCCGGTAAGGCTTGCCGCCCACCTCGTAGGCCACCATGAAGCCGCGCTGGTGGCAGGCACCGCGATCGGCGGTCATGTAGGCCAGCCCCATGCCGGGGGTGCCGCGTGGCGCCCAGCCGGGCAATTCCAGACCCTTGACGTGAAGGGCGAACGCTTCCGCGCTGCCGCCCAGCAGCGCTGCGGCCTGCTTGACGCCAAGACCCAGCAGGCGGCCCAGATCATTGTCCTGAAGGGCAATGGCGCGGATCAGGTATTCGGCGCCGGCCACGCTGCCAAAGCAGAGCTTCGCGTCATCCGGGGGGGCGATGATCCCCTTTTCAACTGCTTCGAAGGCAAATCCGATCACTCCGCCGGTGGACATGCTGTCCAGGCCGTAGCGCATCGCACAGTTTGACCAGGTGGGCCACGGCCCGAATGTCATGAATGTCCAGGTTGCTGCCCATCAGGGCGGCGGATTCATACTCCACGATGTCGCTGATCGTATGGGCATATTTGCCGGACCGCACGGCACCCATCTGGCTGCAGCGGATGGGGCAGCCCAGGCAGGCCGCTTTTCCCAGAAAAAGGTGCTTTTTCTGACCTTCATCGCCGAGACGGTCCGCCTTGTCATCCACCTGGTCCAAGTAATTGCGGAAGGGCAGGGTCCCGACCGAATTGGACCAGGGCACGGCGTTGCTCGTGCCGCTGTCGGTGAGCGCCGCACAGGTTTCGCTGGTCCGGATATCGGCATTGGCCGCATCGCAGGCCTCACCAAACGCCGACGGTTGGTTTACGGCCACCAGTCGGCTGCCTGAAATGGCGATGGCTTTGAGGTTTTTGGACCCCATCACCGCCCCGGCACCGCCACGGCCGGCCTGGCGATTGAACTCACAGCTGATCAGGGCCATTTTGACCAAGTTCTCTCCGGCCTGGCCGATAGTCACCACCTGAACCCCCGACCCGTCGATCTCTTTTTTGACGCGACCGTTGGCAGTCAGGGCATCGGTGCCCCAAATGCCGGCGGCCGAACGAAAGTCAACCTGATCGTCCTGGATCCACAAATACACAGGCTGGGCCGCCCGTCCCAGGATGATCAAGCCGTCGTAACCGGCATATTTGATCTCCGGGCCGAAGCGGCCGCCAAAGAACGAATCCAGGTAAATGCCGGTCAGTGGGGATTTGGTAATCACGCAGGCCCGCATGCTGGGTGCCGCTGTAGCCGTGAGCGGCCCGGTCATGAACATGAGCACGTTTTCAGGCCCCAGGGGATCCACTCCGGTCGGTGTCAGATCATAGAGCAGCTTGGCACCGAATCCCTTGCCGCCGACGAAATCATCCTTGAGCCATCGGGGCAGCGGGACGGTCCAGGCGTGTTGGCGGGTCAGGTCCGCGACCAGGAATTTTCCCATGCTGCCGTCAGCCATCGTGCACCTCCCTCCTGGAAGCCAGTTCCAGAGCGCCCGTCGGGCAGGCAGCCACGCAGCGGGGATCGCCTTGGCACAGGTCGCACTTGACCGACTTTTTCAAATCCGGGTCCACCCCCACCACACCGGCGGGACAATAGCGCCGGCACAGATCGCAGGCCACACACATCGAGTGATCGACCACCATGGCCCCGGTGTCGGGATCTCTCTGAATCGCCTGAACCGGGCAAACATTGGCGCAGTAGGGATTGGCGCACTGGTTGCATACCGTGGGAAAATGATAGAGGTTCTCACGCAGGTGGGCGATCTGGAGCAACGCCCGGCGGGGATTGTAGCCGCCCAGCAGACGCATGCTGCAGGCCAGCTGGCAGAGACTGCAGCCGGTGCACAGGTCAAAATTGGTTTTGATGAAAAAAGGGTCGGCCATACTGGGTGCCTTCGGTCTGGAGCCGCTGTCAAACCCGCTGCTTACGGTTACACCATGCAAGACCGCCGGGGAGCCGCCAAGCCCAAGGCGGCCCCCGGGGTAGGCATGGTTACTTCTTTATCCAGCGCGGAACGATGAATTTGGAATCCCGGTAAGGTTTGGTGGGCGGATCGGTGTATATGGCCATCAACTCGCCGTTCTGCACCTGGTAGTGCACCACCGGTGCGGCTTCCTGGGCACGTAGAACGTTGTCTTGGTCCCATTTGATCAGGCCCTGGTGTCCCTCATAGCCCTTCTCCCGCAGGTATGCGTTTACCGCCTTGAAGTTGTAAGCATCACCCACGGCCGTTACCGCATTGGCCCAGGCCATGACGCCGGTATAGGTCGCCCAGGAACCGGCCGGGATCTGATGGTTGTATAGTTTGACGAACTTATCGACCCAGGCTTGACCTGCAGCATTGGGCGCCACCGGTCCGGGCAGGCCGGTGGGCATTTCACCCACGATGCCGTCGGCGTCGTTGCCCAGGTTCTCCACCACTTCACGGGGGGTAATGCCCCAGCCCAGGCTCAGGATCGAGTTGGTCGGCTTTTGAATGAACTGACGGAAAAAAGTGATGTTTTCCTGTGCGCTGGGGATCTCGATGTGGATCACGGCCGGATCGATTCGGCGAATACGGGTCAGGATGGCGCCCCATTCGTTGGTGCCGTACGGTACGGTTTCACGCTTGGCGACCTTCCACCCCTTTTCCTTGAAGCTTGACGCCAGGGTGTCGCCCACTTCGACACCCCATGAATCATCGGTATTGATGATCACCACGTTTTGGTTGGGATAGTCATAAGGCAGCGCCATCAGCACCCGGAACATGCTTTTGGCCTGCTCGATGCCCACATCGGTCAACTGAAAGATGTTGGCATATTGTTCGGGATTTTCTTTATAAACGTCCACCGCGGCCTGGGAACCGTCGTCAGCGAAAAAAGGCACCTCGTACTTGCCGTAGGCGCGGACATCCTGGCCCCATCCAGCCCAGCCGGCATGCACGGATGTCACCTGCTTCTGGCCGCACAGATAATCGGCGCCCTGCATGACCACCTCGGGCGCAAATTCTTTTGAATCGTAGCGGATCATCTCGATCTGCCTGCCCAGCAGGCCGCCGGCCTCGTTGATCTCGTCGACGGCCATCTTGATGCCCTTGAAATAATCGTCGCCGGAACCGGTATAGGCGCCGGTCATGGCCAGGGGAACACCGATGGGCAGAGTATCTGCGGCCATGGCCAGGGACCCGAAAAGGATAAAAAAGGCTATCATCGTTGACAGTCTAACCATTCGTTTCATGTTGCACCGTTCCTTTCATTACATTGGGTTGGTTGAAAACACCTGTGCACTACGAGAAGCGATTACCTTCTCGTTGATGGCTTGGTCCAGAAACCCATGACACCGTTGGGCAGTGCCAGCACCAGGATCACCACCAGGGCGCCCATGGTGACGGCCCGGTAGGAGCCCAGCGGTGCCAGCAGCTCGTTGGCCGTGACGGTGATAAAGGCGCCTAAAATGGCCCCCGGGAAATGACCGATACCACCCACCACCAGCATGACCATCAGGGTGCAGAACAGATCCAGTTCAAGCATGCGTGTGGATATCATGCCGATGTAATGGCCGTAAAATGCCCCGACGATACCGGTGAGAAAAGAGGTCAGGGCAAACACCATCAGCTTGTATTTAAAGGCGCTGACCCCCAGGCTCATGGCAAACTCCTGGGAATCCTTGAGTGCCAGAAAAGCCGTGCCCCAGTGGGATTGGATCACCAACATGATGACCGCTGAGCAGATGATGGTCAGCAGCAGGGTCAAGTAGAAGGTGGACACCAGGTTGGCGGAACTGAACGTATAACCAAAGATAGTGATGGGCGGTACGGTCAGGATCCCGACCGAGCCGCCCGATCCGATCGCGACGCCGATGTCGCCACGCAGCAGCGGCATCAGGGTCATGTGAACGCCGAAGGTCACCAGGGCCACATAGGGTCCGGCCAGTTTGAGACAGGGCAGGCCGACGAGAATACCCATGGCGGCTGTGAACAGGCCCGCCAGCAGAATGGACAGAATCGACGGGACACCGAAACTGACCGAGAAGATGGCCGAGGAATACGCGCCAATCACGAAAAAGGCCACCTGCCCAAAGGAGAAGATGCCGGCAAACCCCATGATGACGTCCCAGCAGGAGGCCACCACGGCCCAGATGAGGCACATGATCAGGATGTGCATGATAAAACGGACGTCACCCACAAACAGAGGCAACAGCGCTGCGGCGCCATAGACCGCCCCCATCATTGTCAGCATGCGTTTCATACTCATCGGTCTTTACCCTTTTCCCATCAGCCCTTGCGGACGAAACACCAGGGTGGTCAGCAGTAAAACGAAGAGCGCGATCATGCCGTAGCTCATGCCGAACATCCACCCCACAAACGCTTCGAGCATGCCAATAATGAATGCGGCATACAGACCGCCCCGAATGGAGCCCATGCCGCCGAAGGCGGTGATCACCCATGATTTGATCATGATGGCGCCACCGGACATGGGCGAAATGAAGTACTTCTGGCTCAGCAGGATGCCGCCGAATCCCACCATGGCCGTTGAGATGGCAAAGGTGGCTGCAAAAATGCGGTTTTTGGGAATGCCGACGATTTTGGCCCCTTGCGGGTTCTGGGCAACCGCCTGCACGGCCATGCCCATGCGGGTGTTGTTCAGAATCCAGCCGAAGAGCAAAATGCCGCTGATGGACAGGAAAAAGATCATGATGTCCTGGTAGGAAAAGACCAGGTTGCCGGCTTCCAGGGTTCCTTCCAGGATGGCCGGCAGGGATTTTACGCGGCCGCCGAAGACAACGGCGTAGAGGTTGTCCATGAACAATGCCAGCCCCAGGGTCAGCATCATGACTTTCATTTCCCATTCATCGCGTTTTCTCAGCGGGGCCACCATGGTTTTTTCCAGGCCGTAGCCCACGGCGAACATCAGGGGAATCACCGCCAGGAAGATCGAGAAGTAGCCACCCACCAGACCGACGAAATTGATCAGAATCCAGGCAAAATAGCCGCCCAGGTTGAAAAAGGAGCCATAGGCGAAGTTGAAGGCCTTGGTGACACCGTAGACCAGGGTCAGTCCCACGGCCATGAGGGCATAGACCGAACCGTTGGTCAGTCCGCTGATGATCACGTCAATGATTTCATAGATTAAAAAAAGGGTGTCCTCGTTGATGGTCATCTTGGTTTCGCTCCGCTGGCCGACAAGGTGCCGATGCTGCAGCACCATGCAAGCCGGTTGGCTTACATGCCCAGAAAGATTTCTTTGAGGTGCTCGTTGCCCAGGGCATCGTCCCGGCTGCCGGAGAAGGAGATGCGGCCCTCTTCGAGAACATAGATCCGGTCGGCCATCTCGGCAATCTGGGGAATGTTCTGCTCGACCAGCAGGATGGTCATGCCCTGCCGGTTGATCTGCCGGATGATGTTGAACACCTCCAGGCGCAGGTTGGGCTGCAGGCCCAGGGAGGGCTCGTCCACACAGAGAAAGTCGGCGTTGGACATCAGGCCCCGGGCGATGGCCAGCATCCTGGCTTCTCCGCCGCTCATCGTTGAGGCCCGCTGGTGGTGGCGCTCGGCCAGCCGAGGGAAAAGATCGAAGACCTTCTGCAGGTTGCGCTTTTCGTGGGGCCGGGCGTTTTTTGAATAGGCGCCCAGCTTCAGGTTTTCCAATACCGTCATGTGCGGAAAAAGCTCACGGCTTTCGGCAATATAGACCAAACCCTGGTTCACCGACTTCTCCGCCGGCTGCCCGACGATCTCACGGCCGCCATAGGAGATGTTCCCCGCCACACGCTCGGCCAATCCGCAGATGGCTTTCAGCAGGGTACTCTTGCCGTGGCCGTTGGGTCCCAGCATCACCGCCACCGTCCCTTTTTCCACCTCGATGGTGACCCCCTTGAGCACGTGAAATTCGCCGTAATAGGCGTTAAGGTCGGTTACCTTCAGCATACGCATCCCCCAGATAGCTTTCGATCACACGCGGGTCGCTGGTCACCGTCACGGGATCCCCGCAACAGATTGCGCTGCCCGTCTCGATGATCAACAGGGTCTCGGTCAACTCGGTGAGCACCTTCATGAAATGCTCGATGATGATGATGGTAACCCCCATCTCTTGGTTGATCCTGCGGATAAACGCCATGAGGTCCTTGATCTCGCTGGCATTGGATCCGGCCATGGGTTCATCGAGCATGAGGATTTTCGGCCGCGTGGCCAGGGCGGCGCCCACCATCAGTTTTTTCTTGCCCAGCAGATTGAGTTGCCCGGTGGGCTGGTGACGAATGGCCTGCATCTCCAGCAAGCGGATGATCGCCTCCACATAGGCCGGGTCAAACCGTCCCTCGGCACCGAAGCGGTTGCCCACGCTGATGCTTTTTTCCACCGTCAGACTGGGAAAGGTCTGAGGGATCTGGAAGGTGCGCGCGATGCCCAGCTGGCAGATGCGATGGGGGGGCAGACCCGTGATGTTGCGACCGTTAAAATCGATGCGGCCCTCGAAGGGGTACAACCCGGTAATCAGGTTATAGATCGTGGACTTACCCGCGCCGTTGGGGCCGGCAATACCGAAGATCTGCCCCTTTTCGACCGTGAAGCTCAAATCATTGACAGCGATCAATTCACCAAACTTCTTGGTGACATGAATGGCTTTCAAGATGGAATTTCCAAGGTGGTCGGCATCCGTTGCGAAGGTCATCATTCTTGCCCGTCCTTTGGACTGTCTGTTCTCTGTTGGCGCTTGCTCTCGCGGATGCAACGATTCAGCATGACATAGTGGTAGCCGATAAACGAAAGGGCCTTCAATGGTTCCCGATCGGCAATGGCCATGGCCGTTTCCCGCCAGTTGTTGATCGTCTTTTCCCGGTAATAGGCATCTTCGTACAATACGTAGTCGTAAGAGCCGAAACTGATCTGGATGGTCTGCATGATCCAATCGAAGATGGGGTTTTTGGTCATCTTCACCAGCAGCAGGTTCAATTCCCGGTCCACCTTGCCGATGCGCGCCATGGAAGGCACCGGGCATAATCCGACGGCTTCCAATTCCGCGACACCCTTTAAAAGCGCTTCCGCCTCGGCCTCGTCTCCCCTTGAAATGGCCAGAATGGTGACGGTTCTGTCGATGGACTCGCGGAACTCGATGAGGTTGGCGATGTCGATCTCGCGCTGCTTGATCATCAGTGCCAGGGGCTGGCTGGCGTCGTAGGCGCCAACCCGCTTGACGTAGGTTCCGCCCTGACCGCCCCTTCGCGTTTCAACCAGACCTTTTTGCTTCAGTTCCCTCAGGGCTTCCCGAACCACGCCGCGGCCGGTTTTAAAAAGATTCTGAAGATCGCGTTCACTGGGAATTTTCTCCCCGGGAGTCAGCCGTCCTTCCATAATGGCCGCCTCGATCTGAAGCGCCACATTGCCGGTCATGCCTTTGCCGTTGACTGGATTAAACATCGTTCAACCGATTCTTAGCTGAATGCTGGTCAAGAGTGCGCAGAAGGACCGTTCCGCCCCTAATCAGTGCCGTCACGGATGCACCAAAAGCCCTTGGTGAAGGGCGCGTTCATGGGTCACAAGGTAATAGACAAGTTGAATCCACGCTTGATGGTAGTACCACTATTTCAATAAATAGGCCTTGTCAACCGATTTTCCAATACATCGGAGAAGGCGTTCGGATTAAACCAATGGCTTGCTATAATAGCCATTTATATAATTATAGTCCGAGATACAAAACCGACGGAAGCAGGGTGATTGGACAACAGGAATGCGACCATTTGCCCTTGGTGGTACTACCAAAATTTACGATCTAAGGCGTTCGTAATAGTGAACCCGTGCAGGCAGGACAAACAGGTTCCCAACGCAACCCGCCTTGCCCCTGTGTGTTGGACAAAAGGAGATCAAGCGACGCCTGCGATCACCATTGGGTCCCATAGCTTGCAGGCCAGGGCAAGGGTACAGACGGTCGGCGCCGTCGGGTGATTGAACCCAACACCGATGCGGATACTGCGGGTCGAGGAGGATCACAGGGGCAAAGGCAGTGCGAAGGGGGCCGAATCCGCGCCAAGCAAAATAACCGTGGCGGTAAATACGCGACCTGCTGGTGGTCATCCCGGTTTTTTGCTTAAGTGGGCGCCGACCGCCATCGGATCTTGCGCATAAAGACAAATGCTATTCTTGAGACCGTGGTTTTCCACCCATGCGATCCCTTCAGACAGGAGACGATACTTCTGAAAACGCGCCTTGGTTGCAAGGTCATCCCGGATCCATTGCATGGGCAGACCAGGGATTCGCTTGACCACCACATCAGGAGCCAGTTTGTAAACCAACCCGCCCACAACGGCCTCTTCAACGGCGAGCCATTGCTCCACGATGGCTTCAACTTGCTCAAGGGTTGGAATGCCCTCTTGCCCATCAACCGTTTCCAGGATCGCATGCTCGGTATGTTTTCGCAGGGCGATATGCAGGGTCTCTTCCAGCGGGGTCATCAACACCGTATAGGGGTTGGCCGACGCACATTTCCACACCGTCCGCCGGTCCCGGGTGAACTGCCAGCTGCGGGTTTTTTCCGAATAGTGCAGGTAGCTGGTGTAGGACCCGACTTCGTTCAGCGGAATCCGTCCGGAGAGATCGATGTCAATTCGTTTTTTGGATGACCCGCTGAATTGGTAGCGGGCCTCATACTCGCGGGCGAGATCGTTGACGATAATGGCCCTGACGCCACGGTCATGCGTATCGCTTGGCGTTTCCTCCATCACGGTGGAGATGGACCGGTATGGATTGGCCAAGCCGGTGCGGCCCAGCATATCCGCGATGGCATCCAGGCAGTAGTCGGTGAACAGTCCGGCGACCTCCTTGCGCTGTTCAGGTGCATAAAGGAGCCGGTGGGAAAGCCCCACCAGACGCCATTGAAGCTCTTGGCAGCCCAAGTCTTCCCGAATACGTCGAACCAGTTGCGGATTGGCGTTCAGATAATCGACACTGGCGCAATGGAGGGTTTCCTCGTAATCGTCTTCAAAGTCTGTCAGGGCCACAAACGCCGTAGCAGGGTCCGAAGGGCCCAGCAGATCGGCCAGGTCCTGATACTTTAATTCCCCGCATTCCTCCGTCTCGGCTGCAAAGGCCAGGCAGCCGATCAACATGGTGGCGACGATCACGGCCACCGATTTGGAAACCATTTTGGAATCAGCCATCGGGTTAAGCCTCCTGCCATTTCACCGTGAGGCGATCTGAAGCTTCAAGCCAAAACCTCATTGTTGACACCCTGATCAATTTTCACGCGCAGGGCCTTTTTTGCCCCGGAAATCCATGGGATTCAGTCCGTGCTTGCGCAGCAATACGTAAAAATCGGCGCGGTACTTGCCCGCCATTTTAGCGGCCTGGCTAACATTGCCGCCATTGAGCTCAAGCAGCTCAATCAGATATTCCTTTTCAAAGGTATCTCTGGCGTCACGGAGGGGCGGAGGCTCATCCACTTCAGGCGACATG
Organism: uncultured delta proteobacterium; assembly: GCA_963704985.1. Classification (GTDB taxonomy): domain Bacteria; phylum Desulfobacterota; class Desulfobacteria; order Desulfobacterales; family Desulfosarcinaceae; genus Desulfosarcina. The sequence goes on from CAVPIL010000002.1 coordinate 961,848, forward strand.
GCGCCAGTGATCAGGTCAGGTGTCACCATTTCACCCGTGGCCATCGCCACCGCATACTCCATGGCGTTTTTCAGTTCCCGGACGTTGCCCGGCCAGTCGGCTGTCAATAGTTTTTGAACCGCACCCGGGGAGATCGATTTGACTGTTTTACCACTCGTTTTGCTGAACTCAGCCAGAAATTTCTTTGCCAACGGAAGAATATCCGCCTTGCGCTTACGAAGCGGCGGCAGCAATATCGGAATCACGTGGATGCGATAATAAAGATCTTCGCGAAAACGCCCTGCGCTCATCTGTTGCTCCAGATTGCGATTGGAGGCGGCAATTATTCTGACATCAACGGTCACTTTACGGCTGCTGCCCAACGGATAAAATTCACGTTCTTCCAATACACGCAGCAGTTTGACCTGCATGGACATTGGCAGTTCGGAAAGCTCATCCAAAAAAAAGCTGCCGCCGTGGGCGCGAACAAACAAACCGTCGCGCTGCCGATCCGCGCTTGTAAAAGCCCCTTTTTCATGGCCAAAGAGTTCGCTCTCCAACAGATTTTCGGGAATGGCGGCACAGTTGATCGCCACAAAAGGGCCATCCTTTCGCGGGCTGGCCGCATGCAGGCTGCGGGCGATCAACTCCTTGCCGGTTCCGCTTTCTCCTTCTATATATACGTTGGAATCGGTATTGGCAACCTGGCCCACCTTGACCAGCACCGATTTCATGACGCTGCTCTTGGCGATAAGCTGACCGAAAGCGCCCATTTGTTCCAAGCGGGCCTCGGATGGGAATGTCTGGTCAACTGGGTACCGTTTTCCCAGACAGCCTTCGATCTGCTGGATCAGTTCCACGCCGTTGAATGGTTTGGTGATGTAATGGCAGGCCCCACGCTTCATGGCATCCACTGCATTGCCAATGGTTCCATAAGCCGTGAGAATGATGACCGGCAGGTCCGGATGAAGCTCACGCAGCTTTTCCATCAGCGACACACCGTCTTCATCGTTGAGCTTGTGATCGATGACCGCCAGATCCACCTCGGTCTGTTGTGCCAATTCCAGCGCTTTACGGCCATCTGAGGCCGACAGCACACGATAGCCTTGGGAACCCAGACGCATTCCCATCACCCGCAGAATGCTCGGGTCATCATCAATTGTCAGCAGGGTAGCCGCATATGGCTCTCTGTTTGCGTGGTCCATGGCAAGTTCCCGTCCGATCCGGGTGTTGTTCCTCCCGGAAAAAACCGTTAGCTGTTCAATCTGGCCTTCCGACGCCTGGATCCGACCCTTTGTTCACAGGAGGGGGTTAGGCGTATTCCAATAGGCGTTCCTGGCCGGCTGATCATCTCGTGCGACCTCTGTTGATCAGTGATGTCACGCCGGCGGCAGGGAAAAGTAAAATGTGCTGCCGCTGCCTTTTTGGCTTGCCACCCATATGTTACCTCGATGGGCCGTCACAATGTGTTTGGCGATCGCCAGCCCCAGACCGGTACCCCTGGCCGTATTTTTTCCTTTTTCAATTCTGCGGAATTTGTTGAAGATGCCTTGCAGGTGTTCGTGTTCGATACCACAGCCGGTATCCGTGATGGAAACCTGAATGGTGCCTCCGGCTGCTTCCGGGGGCACTGTTTTAAGGGTTACCTGTCCATCCGGATCGGTAAACTTCAACGCGTTGCCGATCAGGTTTTCAAGCAGTTGGTGCAGTTGATCCGAATCGGCCAGAATCGGCGGCAAGTCCGGCTGGGTATCGACATGCAGCCGGATCATTTTTGACCGGGCGATTGGGCTAAGCTTGGAGATCGCGGAATGGATCAGTTCATTCAGATCCATTTCCGAGAACCGATAATCCATCATGCCACCTTCCATGCGACTCAGATCAAGGATGCGGTTGACCGACCCAATCAGCCGCGTGCATTCGTCCCGAACGATCACCAGCAACTGTGCCCGGTTTTCGGGATCGTCGTCAAAGGTCCCTCTGATCAACATATCCGAGGCTTCCCAGATGGCGGTAAGCGGCGTCCGCAGGTTGTGGGACACATGACTGACGAAATCTTCTTTGAGCGCATCGAGTTCCTTGAGCTTTGCACTCATGGTGTTGAATCCCTCGGCCAGCTGGCGGATCTCCGGAGGAGCCTGAATATCTTCGATTTTAACAAAACTGCCGGCAGCGATATCCCGCGTTTTCTGTTGAAGCAGCCGGATCGGATGGACAATCCGTTTCGTGGTCACAAAAGAAACCGCAAGGCCCACTAGGATACAGGCGGCAGCCAGGCCGATGGTCATCCGCAGAACGTCAGCGCTGATCGATTCAGATTTACGGATGCGTTCATCCCTTGCCTGGTTAGCGGCCTGATGGATCCGTCTCAGATGCATGTAAAGTTCGCCGATGAGTTCGTCTCTTCCATTTTTAGGGGCCATGGAGGGCTCGCCACCAGCCTGGACCTCCATGCGCTCGACGCCCTTGATATAGGAGTGGCTCAAAGCCAGGGCTTCTTGAACCAGGGTCCCGAATGGGGCCTCGGCAATCATCGGCGGCAAGGTTTTCAATAGGTCCGTAAATTCATTGCAGCGTTTCTGGAAAAGCAGATAGAAAGTCTCATCCAAGGAACTCCGGTACTTTTTTTCAAGGCTGACCAGAATCTGGAGTCTGGTCGACAGGGACTCGGCGGTCTCGATCACTTTGCTGTCCACACCGGCTGCAAGATGGGTGATGCGGTTCAGCCGGTTGAGTTGAAACGCGACGTAGCCCCCAAAGATAAACACCATAACCATAATGGCCAGATAACCCGCCGTGAGGCGTTTGAAAATTGTCAATTGCATGGTGGCCCCATTCCCATCCAGCTCTGTTTATACAGGCACCCGGTGAAGTCCCTCAAATCGCGCGATGGATCCCTGGCTGGTCATTCATCTGTTGCAGCACCCATCCTGCAACAGATGAATGACCAGCCCTGAGCCATGCTCTGGGATGGCCGACAAGCCGGCTAATTGTCGTGTTTTGCCGATACCGCGCATATCGGCCCGGTCTTTAATATAAGGTCGATACGGTGGCGGTGCCAGGGCAGCCATGCTATCGGTGCAGGAAATACCCTTCAATTTTTTGGGGCATCTCCGGTGCCAACGGTCCAAATCGGCAACAAGAAGCGGGCGGGGAAATTGGAATTCAGGCGTCTTTTCCAGCGCCAGCCGGTGAAGCGGATAGATGGATAGCCAGCATTTCATAACCCCTTGGCAAATCGGTTCCTTTAGGAAAAAGTAAGATAGATCATGGTATATGCAACTGGATACGTCCGGCTGGACAGCCTTCGGTCCGATGGCAACAAGGGGGGTGAAGGAAAAAACATTCAGTCTTTTCCAAATAAAATTAGAAAGTTGCAGGCAACCCCAGGGTCCGCCGGCCGGATTATGTATGGTTTGGCCTGCACATGAACCACAAATGGTACCGCCAGTTTTGCCTAACCATCTGTTAAAACAACCTTTAAAAATATTTTTCCAATCTGGCCTGTTTAATGCTTTTACCATCTTACAAAGGCCGATATCCGGCCAGCCGGTCTCGCAAGCCCCAATACGGCTTGCAGTCTTACGAAAAGGCCTGTTTGGCCGCCGTGGATGTAAATTGACCTGCCCTGACAACCCAGAGCAGCGTCACAACATAAGGAAGTGATCTATGAATACGACTATTAAACATATTAGTTTTGTCTTGGTGTTTGGCGTGATGGCAACCTTGGTCCTCTTTGGAACCGGCTATGCGGATTGGGGTTCATTGTCGAACGAGGCCAGATCCAACACCGGCGTTTTCGTATCTTCGTCTAACGCTAAGGACGCCATGTCTTCCGGCGATCGGGTAACGCTCTCGGGCACGATCGATCCCAACAGCCATTTCGTTGATTACCGCGGTGACACCCTTAAAGTGTCCGATACGGATACGGGGCTGGAAGTCCAGTCATTGATCGGCCAGAGGGTCGAAATCAAAGGGACCGTGATGGATGAAGGTGGTCAGCGGACCGTAGAAGTCCACGAATACCAAATCTTTGAGGATATTATCAATGATGGCGGCCGTTATTAATAGCTGGCGGTATCGCGATGATGGCGGTCGCTGAATCGAGCATTGATTCCGATTGCCGCAGATAGAAAAAAGGAGGGGCCTCCCAAAGGGCCCCTCCTTTTTTTGCGCTTCCCGCAGCAGGCGCTTTAGAATGGGTTTTCAACTACCGGCCGTTGTCCTCACCCCAACGGGGGATATCCCCTTATAATGCTTGATGGAATGGGGAGCGGCGGCATTTACGCCTTGCCCCGTTCTTCATCCCGCAACACCCGGCGCAGAACCTTGCCCACGTTGGAAACCGGAATCGTGTCGCGGAATTCGATGGTCTTGGGCCGTTTGTAGCCGGCCATGTTGGCCTTGCAGAATTCGCGAAGCTCTTCTGCGGTGCACGACTCGCCGGGCTTGGTCTGGATAAACGCCTTGACCGCCTCACCGCTCTTGGCATCCGGCACACCCACCACCGCCGCTAAGGCCACCTTGGGATGGGTGAAGAGTATGTCCTCCACTTCGCGGGGATAGACGTTGAAGCCCCCCACCAGGATCATGTCTTTTTTTCTGTCCGTGATCACCACGTAGCCGTCCTCGTCCACGTGGCCGATGTCGCCGGTGAGAAAAAAGCGGCGGCCGTCGATCTCGCGGAACACCGCCGCCGTTTCATCCGGCTTGTTCCAGTAGCCCTGCATGACCTGGGGACCGCAGATGGCCACCTCGCCATCCTGGCCCTGCGGCAATTCGGTCAGGCTGGTCTCGGCATCCAGGATTTTGATGTCGGTTCCGGGCATGGGAAAGCCGATAGATCCGATTTTACGCTTGTCGGCAAAGGTGGGGTTGGCCGTAGCCACCGGGGCCGTCTCGCTCAGTCCATAGCCTTCGAAAATCACCGCGCCGGTCTTCTCCTCGAACTGCTTGCACACTTCCGGGGGCAACGGCGCCCCGCCGGAAAAGCAGCCCATCAGGGAAGTCAGGTCGAACTGGTCCAGCAGGGAATGGTTGGTAAAGGCCACGAAAATCGTCGGTACCGCCGGCATCAGGGTGGGACGATGCTTCTGCACCAGTTTGAGCACCTCGGTAAACGGCGGGTCGCCGGCGCGCGGGTCCGGCACGCAGATCAGGCGGCTGCCCGACGCGCAGGCGGACAGCATGGCGCAGGTCATGCCGAAGCTGTGGTACCAGGGCAATACCCCCAGGTAGCAGTGATGGCCGCCCCGGCGGATTCCCTCTATCGGGCCGCCGTCGCCGTAGTCCAGGCGCGCCCAGACATCCAGCGCTTTCAGGTCGTAAACGAAATTGGAATGGGTCAGGGCTGCGCCCTTGGGCACGCCGGTGGTGCCGCCGGTGTAAATAATCAGCGCCAGGTCGCTGGACGGGTCGATATCCACTGCCGGCCGAGTGGGCTGGGCGCCGGCCACCGCATCGTCGAACATCAGATGACCGGGAGCGTGCCGCTCGGCATGGGGGATTTTCCCCAGCAGGCCGCCTAAAAACCCCTTCAGCCAGGGCAGATAGGATTTGACGTTGCAGACCACCACCGTCTCCACGTCGGTGCCCTGGATGGCCTTTTCCGTGGTGGCGTAAAACTGGGGATGGTCCATGCAGAACAGCGCCCTGGCTCCGGCATCCTTGAGCTGATAGTTAAGTTCGCCGGATGTATACATCGGGTTGCAGGTCACGCATACTGCTCCCGCCTTGAGGATGCCGAAGAAGATGGCCGGGTAGTGCGGCAGGTTGGGCAGGAAAATGGCCACCCGGTCACCCTTCTTGATGCCCTTGGTGTGCAGGAAATTGGCGATCCTGTCGGCCGTCTCCTTGACCTGGACGAACGTGCGGGGCGCATCGTTGAATAGGGTGTAGGTCTGATTCGGATAGTCCCGAGCCGCATCGTCCAGCAGTTGAAACAGGGGCAGGTCATAATCATCGATCTCGTGGGGGACACCTTCGGGCCAGTTTTTGGTGGGCCAGTGGGCTGTTGTCATCGCGTCATCTCCTGAAGGTTGTTGTGGACAGCGGGTCAAGGAAAACAAACAATACCATGGAACCCTAACGATTTTGTTCAGACCGGTCAAGATGTTTCAATGGCTGTCAAATCCTGATCAGGTTCTGGAATTTAGCGGTCTTGACGCTGCCGGCATCAGGCGGGTGGCCGGCCGTTCCATAGGGACCATGGCGCTTCAATCTCCAAAATCAAGACCATGCCGACCCAAGAAAATTATTTTTCACTTTCCCTAATTTCCAACGCGGTTTAATAGTATAAAAATTACTTCTGATCCTGCACCTTTCTGATCCTTTCGAATGCAATGGCACGTGAAGACTGCATGATGTCAACCGGTACACATCTAAATGGAGGAAGCCAATATGGGCATGACAACGGATGAACTCTACTTTAAACCCCGCCTTCAGGTCATCAATGCAGCGCAGATCGCCCAGCTTCATGAAGCCACGCTGGATGTGTTGGAGCGCACCGGAGTCAAGATCACCCATGCTAAAGCACTGGAAATCCTGGCCGGAGCCGGGGCCATGGTCAATGGCGACCGGGTTAAGATGCCCGGCTGGATGGTTGAGGAGGCAATCCGCAGGGCACCCTCACGCATCGTGCTAGGAACGCGAACCGGTCAACGGACGGTTTTCCTGGAGCGAGACAAGAGTTTTTTCGGCCCCAGCCTGGACTGTGTCGACTACATGGATCCGGCAACCCACCAGCGTAAGCGCTTCATCAGCGACAACGTTAAAGCCACAGCAGCCCTGTGCGACGCCCTGCCCAACTTCCAATGGTGCATGACCATCGGCATGGCCGATGACGTACCCGCCGACATCGCTGACCGGATTATCGCCCGCAACGTGTTCGAAAACTGCGCCAAGCCCCTGGTTTTTTGCTGCAAAGACAGCAACAGCGTCAAGGATACCTATGAAATGGCCCTGCTGCTCTGCGGCGGCAAGGAGAAGTTCAACGAAGCCCCTACCATCGTTCACTACTCGGAGCCCATTTCGCCCCTGGTCTATTTCGACCCGGCCATGGACAAGCTCATGTTTTGCGCCGAGAACCGCATCCCGCTGATCAACTTCCCGGCCCCCCAGTGCTGCGGCAGTTCACCGTCCACCTTTGCCGGGGCCTTGGTCCAGGCCAGCGCAGAATCCCTCAGCGGCCTGGTGGTCCACCAACTGGTGGCTCCCGGAGCACCGTTCATCTACGGCGCCTTCACCACCATCATGGATATGCGCTCCACCATCTTCTCCTACGGCGCTGTGGAGATGAGTCTGATGACCGCAGCCATGGCCCAGATGGCCCAAAATTACCGGCTGCCCTTCTTCGGCACCGCCGGTGCCACGGATGCCAAATTCTGCGACGCCCAGGCTGGCGCCGAGGCGGCGCTCCAGATTCTTTCCGCCGCCACCGCCGGATCGGGTCTCGTGCACGACTGCAGCAGTTGGATGGACCATGGTTCCATGGCCTCACCGGAGTTTATGGTACTGGTCCACGACATCGTCGATTCGGTAAAGCACTACATGCAGGGCATCCCCGTCACCGAAGAGACCCTGGCCCTGGATGTGATCCACAGGGTGGGTCCGGGCGGTCACTACCTGCAGGACCCCCATACCCTCAAGAACTTTAAAAAAGTCAAATACTCCGAGATTTTTGAACGCATGGTCTACGACCAATGGAAAAACGCCGGCGCCAAAACCTTCGAACAGCGGCTCCAGGCAGTGACCTTGAAAAAGATGGCCCATCGGCCCGAACCGTTGCCGGCGGATACCATCAAGGCGTTGGATGAAATGCAAAGCGGCTGGCAATAGCACGAACAATCACATTCAGGGCACCGTCAACCATGAACCGTTTAATACTCCCAGGAAACTCTGTTTTTCGATGACTTCCCTGGAATTGACTTTCCGTTGGAGGACCGGTGTCGCCTGGTTTTTTTCTGCGGTTTCGATCACATAGGGATTACATGCCGCCAACCGTATCCAGTTCCCTTCACGCAACCGCATCCGGCATCGTGGCGATATTGCTGGCCGCCGCCTGCTGGGGGTCATCGGGCATTTTCATCAAGCTGATCATGGTGGCCGGTCCCTTTTCCTCCCTCTTTCTGGCGTTCTGGCGGGATGCGGCGGCATTCCTGGTTTTTTTTACCCTCGCCCTGTGCATCGGCCATCGCCAACTGCTGATCCGGCGCAAAGACTGGCCCTGGCTGGCTGGGATGGGCATCAGCCTGGGCATTTTCCACGTGGCGCTGAATCTGGGCTACCAGCTCAACGGCGCCGCCATCACCACGATACAGCAGGCAGCCATGCCGGCCATTGTGCTGGTCGTCGCTCGATTCATTTGGCAAGAGCCGCTGACCCGGCTCAAAATCTTCTCTCTGGTTCTCATCGGCGTGGGCACGATATTGGTATCCGGCCTGTTAGAGACCGGCGCACCGGAGGTCACGGCCGGCAGCATTCTGGTGGGTTTTCTCGTACCGAGTTTGTATGCCGGCTGGAGCCTCTTCGGCAAAGCGCTGCGATCAGGATACAGCGCCGTCGCCACGCTTGCCTGGGCATTCGGCATCGCGGCCCTGATCCTGCTGCCCTGCCTGCTTATTACAGGGGATCTCCTTCCCGCCAAGGTTCCTGCCATCACCTTGGTGTGGTTTGCCTGCCTGATCTGCATCTCCACGGCCGGCGGCTTTTTCGCTTTCACCTACGCCCTGGGGAAGCTCCCGGCAGGCATCGCCACTATCCTGGTGATGTCCGAAATCGCTTTTGCAGTTGCCTATGCCCGCCTCTTTCTGGGGGAAACCCTTGCCCAGGCCGAGATCGTCGGTGCCCTCGTGGTGGTGATCGGTGTGATCATCCTGCTGGCGCCGATCCGTCCGGTTTCGCACCAATGATACGCCAGTGGCTTCCTTTTTCTTTCATCCCATGGGGGACACCTTTCAGGATCGATTGCCTGAGTATTTCCAGCAGCCGGGTCTTCACACCGTTACCGTGGGTGATAAGGCTCACCTCCCGCACCGGCACCGGCGATTCAAGAGGGCGCAGCAACCCCCTGCACAAAGGCGGCAGGGACATGGCCGCCAGTTCGGGAAGCAGGGTGACCCCGTGTCCCGACTCCACGATACGCATCAGTCCTTCCAGGCTGCCGCCCACAAATTTCAGCCTTGCCGACCCTTTATCGCTGCCATCCAACCTGCCGGTGCACAACTGATAGACCTGCCCGTGCAGGCAGTGGCCGCTGTCCAGCAGAAGCATCTCATCCGGCGCAAGATCCTCGGTGGCCAGGTGCTTTCTGTCAGCCAACCGGTGACCGGCCGACACATAGCCGTAAAAGGGCTCGTAGAACAGCGGGATTTCCCGTAGCCCCTTCTCCTCCAATGGTGTTGCGGCGAGGCCCACATCCAGCTGGTCCCGGCGCAGGCTCTCGACCATATCTGCGGTTAGCAGTTCCTGGATGGTCAACCGAACCTGAGGATGCTTCGCAAGCAGGTCCGGGATGAACCGTGGCAGCAAATAGGGTCCCAACGTAGGAATGATGCCCACACGCAGCTCTCCTGACGCGGTTTCCTGCTGCTCACGGACCATCTCGAGGATTCCCTTGAGTTCCCGCAGGGTCCGGTAGGCCCGGTCAATGACGGCCTTGCCGATGGGTGTGGCCTGCACCGGTTTCCTGCGGCGATCGAACAGGGACACACCCAGTTCCGCCTCCATTTTTTGAATCTGCATGCTCAGGGTGGGCTGCGTGACGAAACACCGTACCGCCGCCTCCGAAAAGCTCCCATGGCGGTCCACCGCCACCAGATACTCCAATTGGGTGTGGGTAATCATTTAATATAGATATTGGTGATATTAATATAATTATTATCGATTTGATTTATGTTATAGGCGTCGCCATTGTTTGTCAACACCGGGAGACCCCCGATACGACTGGCAAACAACCATCTGGAGGATCAACGATGAGCCATACACTGCCTCAACTGCCCTATGCATACGACGCCCTTGAACCCTATTTTGACGCCAGAACCATGGAAATTCATCACACCAAACACCACCAGACCTATGTGGACAAGCTGAATGCGGCCCTCAAGGGACAGGCAGCGCTTCAGGATAAGCAGGCCGACGACCTTTTGAAGAATCTGGATGCGGTTCCCGAAAATATCCGTCCGGCCGTGCGCAATCACGGCGGCGGACATGCCAACCACGCGTTCTGGTGGCCGCTGTTGAAAAAAGAGGTCGCTTTCACCGGGCCAATTGCTGATGCCGTCACACAACGATTCGGCAGCTATGAGCAATTCAAGGAGGCCTTCTCCAACACCGCCGCCCTGCTTTTCGGCAGCGGGTGGACCTGGCTGGTGCTGGATCAGGGCAAGTTGGAGATCGTGGCGACGCCCAACCAGGACAACCCCGTCAGCCAGGGAAAGACGCCGGTCATGGGCATTGACGTCTGGGAACATGCCTACTACCTGAAGTACCAGAACCGCCGGCCGGATTACATCGGCGCCTTCTTCAATGTGGTCAACTGGGTCCGGGTCAACGACATCTATACCGCTGCCAGATAACCCTGACTCGGTGTTGGAAAGCGTCATGGGCGCAGGCAGGACAAGGCAACATCCGGCGAAAAAGCGGCGTTTATGTGCAATGAAGGAGCATTTTAAGCCTATTGTTAACGCCGTATGGCCAAGCGCGATGGCTTTTCAACACCTTTTTAGAGCCGGGACCGAGCCGGCAGCCAAGCTGACCGCGACCGCCCTGCAATCGGTAAGGATGGGATGGGCTGTTTTTATTAGGCTGGTTTACGGCAGCGATGGAGGGCTTTACGGCGCTGCTGCAAGTGGACGGAGAAGGTTGATCATGGGGTCAGCAGGCGCCCCTTCACCTGGTTGCGGCCTGCCTTTTTTGCCTCATAGAGCAGGACGTCAGCCTGCTGAAGCAGCGCTTCCGGTTTGACCGATTGTTTCCAGTCTGGTGGAGAAAACCCGGTAACGCCGAAGCTTGCGGTGACTGGGATGGTACAGTCATCGAAATGCGTCTCGCATTGCTGGACGGTTTCCCTGAGCCGTTCGGCCAGTATCATGGCCCCGGCCTGATCGGTTTCCGGCATGACGATCAGAAATTCTTCTCCGCCATAGCGCCCCGCCCAATCCACCTGCTGACGGATGGTGCTCATGAGGCAGCGGGCAAACTCCTTGAGCACCTCATCTCCGGCAAGATGACCGTATGTATCGTTGACCTTTTTGAAGTGATCGATGTCACATAGGATGACAGTCAGGTCGCGGCCGTAACGGATAGCCCGGCGGATCTCCTGGGGCAGTCGTTCATTGATGTGCCCGCGATTGTAGATGCCGGTGAGCGGATCGGTGATGGACATGAGATGGATCTCATCCACCGCCGCTTTCAAAGACTTCTCCAATTCCAGAATGCGGATTCCGGTCATGATGCGGGCCACCAGCTCCGCATAGTGGGCCGGCTTGGTGAGGTAGTCGTCCGCCCCGGCACCGAGGCCGGAGATGATGTCGTCCTTGGAGCCTTTGGACGTGAGCAGGATGATAAAAACATAGCGGTCCGGGTTCTCCTCCCGGATGGCGCGGCACAATTCCGGCCCTTCCATTTCCGGCATCTGCCAGTCGGTCAGCACAATGGGGAAAAACTTCTGGCGCGTAAGGTCCAGCGCCTTGCGGCCGTTTTCCACGGCGGTTACCGCGAACCCCTCTTTGACCAGAATTTTTTCAAACAGCCGCCGCGAGATGGGATCGTCTTCAGCCAGGAGAATGGGGTAGGGTTCACGGTTGTTTTCCATCAGTGTGCCTTATCCGGGAAAGGGGTGTTCGCGCGTACTATAGTGTCCACCCTGAATAGTCAACCATTTCATAAGGTCTACACTTACCAAAACCATCGTCGAATAACAACCATTGAAGCAAGCTCAACCCTCTTCCCAAAACGGAAAAAACAAAGCCTCTTTTATGCCAAGCATCCCCGACAGACCGCCTCGCCGTCCACTGATTCCAGTTTGGAGGCCATGGTGGGTTCCCCGCAGCGGGAGCAGGGTTGGGAAGGTTCGATACGGGCCTTATCCGGCAACCCGGCCATGACCGGAGACATGCTGAACAGATCCTCGGCCCGGGTGTCCAACACCTCGACGGTGCGCTGCATAGCGAGGGCCTGGAGTTCCGCCCTCTCCACATCCGTGATGCTGCCGTCGCGCGTTTTTTTGAACAGTTGGATCTGGCGTTCGCTGACCCGAAAAGCATCCGGTTTCATCGCCAGGCGCATCCCCTGGCCGGTACGGCGGTTGAAGAAGGTAAAACCCATCTTGCCGTAGTCCCGATAGATCAGGTTGCCCTTGCCCAACGTGCAGCCAGTCAGGACCTGAATGGCATCCACACAGCAGGCGTCGGTTTCCACGATGGCCACCAACTCCTCATCCAGGGCGCGCTTTTCCTCGAGCCAGGCCAAGCCGGCCGTCGCCGCCACGTAGCCGATGGCCAGGCCGCCGCATACGTGCCCGTGAAAAGCCTCGCAGCGTTTGAAATCGCCACTCTCCATGATCTGTTGTGCATTCATCTATATCCCCTTTGGTGGATTGGTCTCTCCATGATCATATTACGATTGGTTTTTCTTAAAAAGAACAGAGTCATGAAGGCCAACGCCCTAGCTGCGATGCGTAGCCTTCATGACTCTGTGGTGTGGGCGGATTGTCCCTTTTTAAAATCAATGCGCTCCGCCAAACTCAAAATGGGTCTCGTCCGCTGCTTTCCCGCTTCATCCGGTTGGGCGCCCACGCTCTGCCCCGGGTCGAAGCGGACAGAATCAACCGGGTGGCCGTCGATCCGGCCAACCCGGCCTTGCCACGCCGGGAGATCATACGGATCCATCCGCCTCCCGGAGCCATCGGAACCGCCCGGGCCACGAACCCACACAATTCGGTGCGCCGCCATGACCCCGTCATCCAGCCTGCCGCTGAAAACTACCCTGCGGCCGCACGGAATCAAATCCGGGGGCCGTTAATCTTTCACCGGCCATACGTAGATCGCATTAACGCGCTTCGCTTTGGCCTTGATCCGGTTGCGTGCGCCGTATGTCATCGATTGACGTCCCCTGGAAAAATAAGGGGCACTAAAGACTGATCACCTTGTCGGCCAGTTGCATGGCCGTGACGATGTCAAGCATGTTGGTCGTCGTACCGACCTGCTTTTTCTCTAACAGATCGAAATGGGTCAGGCAAGTACCGCACACCAGGATCGTGACTCCTGACCGTTCGAGCGCTCTCAAGTCCGCGAGCGCCTCGGAGTCGTCGATCGTCAATTTAACGCCGTTGTTGACCAAGACCAGCCGCCACAGCGCCTCGCCCATCTCCTTGAGCGTACGCACGAAATTGACCATCAGCTTGCGGCCCAGGGCGTCGTCGCCGAATCCCATGCGGTCGGTGGCGCACATGACCATAATATTGCCGCCATCGGCCCGGGGCCCTGGGACGGCGCAATGATTCGCGCCGGGCGCCGGACCGACTTTTCCGATTACCAGGTAATCCCCGTCGAACTGCTCCAGCGCGGTCTGGAATCCCTGAGACTCCAGGAACCGCTGCACGTTCTGCTGGGCGGCGGCATTGTCCACGATCACCTTCAGGTCGCCGGGCAGCTTCTCTTCAAGCGCGGCCTTTGCCTGAAGTACCGGCGCCGGACAGGAAAGACCGCGGGCATCGATTTCTCGCATCATCTGTATTCCTTGTGTTTACATTTAGTTGTTCCACTGTCGGTGGCGCCTCTCCGGGCAGGCCCACGACGGCAGCGCGATGCAGGCCGGCAATGCGCCCCAATCAGCGCGAAAAAAGCTGCGCCAGGCGCAACAGGGCGCCCCCCATGGCCGACTGGCGCCGGTCGAGAAACCGGTTGTCAGCCCGGCTGATCAGTTCGGGCCGTCTCTCCAACACAAGCCGGGCCGCCATCTCAGCCGCCTGGGCGGTGAGGTCGGCACACTGTTGGAAATGGGCCTTTTTGTCGTGCCTGACCTTTTTGGACAGCGCCCGGCAGCAGGTGGCCCCGTTGGCTGCTTTGAAAGCATCGTGCAACCGGCGGGCACTGTCGCGCATGTCCCGGCGATGCCGATGGGGATGCCTCTGCCCCAGCAGCACCCCGCACGCCAGCACCGCGCCGCTGAGCGCACCGCACAGGCAGCCGCTCTCTCCCAGTGCCACGGAGAACGGGGCGGCCACGGCCGTCGCCTGCGCGTCGGTCAACCCTCCGTCTAGCCCATGGTTCAGAGCCATCACCACCGCTTCCGTACACAGCAGCTGCCGGGTCTCATAGAGGTTGCGGGCGCGATCCTTGATGCGGGCAACCAGCGCCTCGGTTGAGGTCTTCGTTTTTTCTATTTGATTCTCCAATTGATGTTCCGATTATAATTTTGATGATGACGCGTCTGTCTATGAATGGCAGATGGTGGTCCAAATCCGGGCCGCAGGATGCCGTTTCCGGATGGACGCTACTCGACCTTTTCCAGCGGATACTTGGCCCCTTTCCAGGCAAAAACGCCGCCCGAATAGCGGTAGACGTTCCTGTAGCCCAGCTTGACGGCCCAGGCAGCGCCGTTGTGGCTGCGCGTGCATTTGACGAAACCGCAGTAGATCACGATGGGTTTCTCCTTGTCGCTGCCGAGCAGCTGCATAAACTCATCCTGGGATTTGCCGTCGGTCTCCTTGGTGTCCCATGCGCCCATGTCCGGAATGGGGAACAAAAACTGAACCGCTCCCGGCACATGCATTTTCTTGTAACTATCCTCATAGGGCATGGTGTCCACGATCACCATATCCTTGCCGCTGTCTATCCAATTTTTGAGTTCTCCGGTTGAGACCAGATCGTAACCGCCGCGCTGGACTTCCCGTACGAGCTTCACCGCACCGGCCTCAATTTCGACTTCCTTTTCGAATTTATTGTCCAAAAAGGCCATTGCCGGACCGGCCAGGCCAAACACCAGAACACCAATCATCGTCAGTTTCAGCATCAATTTACCCGTAAGCATCATCCGTTCTCCTCATTGTTTAATGTTCATCTATAATGTGTCGATCGAAACGAGTTAACCATTTTTCCATCAACAGGGATATTTTTGTGGTTTGCATACGACGGTATCGACGCCATCCATATAAAAAAACGACCGCCGTCAGCATGACCATATCCCGGTAGAGGGCCGGCCTGAGTCCGTGGAATGCCTCGGCTTCCATATCTCCAGGGCCGAAACAACCGCAATCCACATCCAGACCCATCCAGATGCCGTATCCCAGGATAGCGACAAACAGCAGCAGCAAACCGGTAATCACGGCAAGACTGCCGTGGATGTCGAAAAGCAGCCCGACGCCGGCAAGCACCTCCAGTGCCGGCAGGATCACGGCCACAGGCATGAGCAGGCCTTCAGGAACAATCCCATAGGCCTCGATCAGCACGGCAAAGAGTTGGGGTGCCAGGAGCTTGGTCGCACCGGAATAGATGAAGATCACACCTAGGCTCCAGCGCAGGAGTCGATAGGTCCAGTGGGCCGCATGCATGATTGGTTTCCCGAAAATAAACGACCGAACCGTCTTTGGAGTGTTGTGGGATTATTAGCGCAAGGGCACCGAGCCCCTACCCGGCTTTCAGACGAGGGCGGCGGCCCTGTCGATCACCGGCAAGCAAAAACCCCTTCCCTTAGCCCACACAAGGTGCCCGCGGCGCCGATGTCCCCTGCCCGGTTCGATTGATTAAATGGGTGGAACCATTAAGTCAAAATGTTAATCTCTATGCCGATGTCCGGCTGTATTGATTTTTTTGATTGCCCCGTCCGGCGTGACGCGCTGGCTTCGAAATGGGCTGGCCCGGATCGATAAGGATTAATGATAATTGACCTAAGTCATTTGTACGATTATGCTGATTGGTAATATTAAGGTAAGTGTTGCCCTGATTGTTTGGACGGCCCCAAACATAACAGCGTCAGCATCAAGTGCAAATGGTGATACCCCCCCTTTTTTGAACGAAAAGCGACCTGGCATCGGATCCCCCGTCAAGCGTCGCTGCGTTAAGGCCTCATCCTAAATTTCAGGAGGTGTCCATGTCCGATGGTTCTTTCCTATCCGCATTGCGCTTTTTCCGACCCAAAGGGGACCCTTTCGCTTGCCGTGAAGAGAAAACCGGTGATGGCTGGACCGAGACCCGCTGCGGTCAGCGGGAGTGGGAAGATCTGTATCGCCGCCGCTGGCAGTACGACAAAAAGGTGCGCTCCACCCACGGGGTCAACTGCACCGGGTCCTGCTCCTGGGATGTCTACGTCAAGGACGGCATCCTGGTGTGGGAAACCCAGGCGACGGACTATCCGGCCTGCGGTGAAGGATACCCCAACCACGAACCGCGCGGGTGCCCGCGAGGGGCCACCTACTCGTGGTACACCTACAGTCCGGTGAGATTGAAGTACCCGCTGATCCGATCCAGCCTGCTGGAAATGTGGCGAGAGGCGATGGGGAGGACCAACGATCCGGTGGCTGCCTGGGAGAGCATCGTCGGTGACGAGGAAAAACGCCGCCGGTTTCACCGGGATCGCGGCAAGGGCGGATTTGTCCGGGCCACTTGGGACCAGGCCGCCACGATCGTCGCCGCCGGGCTGATCCACACGATTAAACGGTACGGCCCGGACCGCATCTTCGGGTTCTCCCCGATCCCGGCCATGTCCATGGTGTGCTACGCCTCGGGTTCACGATTCCTGTCGCTGATCGGCGCGTCCATGATCAGCTTCTACGACTGGTATTGCGACCTGCCGCCGGCCTCACCGCAAATCTGGGGTGAGCAGACCGATGTGCCCGAAAGCGCCGACTGGTACGAATCAAGCTATTTTATCGTCTGGGGCGCCAACCTGCCCATGACGCGCACCCCCGATGCCCATTTTTACACTGAGGCGCGCTACCGTGGCGCCCGGGTAGCGGCGGTAGCGCCCGATTACGCCGAGTATGTCAAGTTCGCCGACACCTGGCTGCCGGCAAAAGCGGGGACGGACGCGGCCCTGGCCATGGCCATGACCCACGTCATCGTCAAGGAGTTCTACGTCGACCGTCAGGTGCCCTATTTTATCGACTACGCCAAGCAGTATACCGATCTGCCCTTTATGGTGGTGCTCGACGAGCGTGGCGACACCCATGCGCCCGGCCGGTTCCTGCGCGCCGCGGACCTGGGTGTGGAGACGAATAACGCCGGTTGGAAAACCGTGGTGGTTGACACGACCACTGGCGATTTCCAGGTTCCCAACGGCAGCATCGGGTTTCGCTGGAACGAAGAGGGTCGCTGGAATCTGAAGCTGGAGGAAGACGGCCGGCGCATCGACCCTCTGCTCAGTTTCGCAGACCAGCCCGATGGGTGGCAAACGGTCTCCTTCCCGTTATTCGAAGCCGCCGGCGTCGGCACCCAAAAAGGCCTGGTGCCCTTCAAGACCATTGCCACCGCCTCGGGTGAACGGCGCGTGGTCACGGTCCTCGATTTGATGACCGCCCAATTGGGCGTGTTGCCCAAGCACGCACGGTCTGACCCTTCAGACTATCCACCAGACTATCCAACCGATTACACCGATCCCAAACCCTACACGCCCGCCTGGCAGGAAGCCATCACCGGTGTACCGGCGGCCGATGTCATCCGGGTGGCGCGCGAGTTCGCCGACAACGCCGAACGGACCCGCGGCAAATCCATGATCTTTTTAGGCGCCGGCACCAACCACTGGTACCACAGCGACATGATCTACCGCACCATCATCAACCTGACCACCCTGTGCGGCTGCCAGGGAGTCAACGGCGGGGGTTGGGCGCACTATGTCGGCCAGGAAAAGGTGCGTCCCCAGGCGGCTTGGTCCCAGGTGGCCTTCGGCCTTGACTGGCAACGGCCGCCGCGGCTGCAAAACGGCACCTCGTTTTACTATTTCGCCAGCGACCAGTGGCGCTACGACAGCCTACGGCCTGAATCCGTCCTTTCGCCGCTTGCCGGACACAAGCCCCTGCAGCACATGGCCGACTACAACGCGATCGCCGCCCGCCTGGGATGGCTGCCCTCCTATCCGCAGTTCGATCGGAATCCCATCGAACTGGTGCGTGAGGCCGTGGCCCATGGTGCCGAATCCGATGAGCAGATCGTGGCCTATGCAGTCGACAAACTTAAAAAAGGCGAACTGCACTTTGCGGTGGAGGATCCGGACAACCCGGCCAATTTTCCGCGGGTGCTGTTCCTGTGGCGGGCCAACCTGCTGGGTGCCAGCGGCAAGGGTCATGAATATTTCCTCAAGCACTTGCTGGGCGTGGACAACGCCGTGCTGGGCACGGACAGCGACCTGCGCCCCGAAGAGATTAAATGGCGCGATCCGGCCCCGGAAGGCAAGCTGGACCTGCTGGTCACTTTAGAACTGCGCATGTCCACCAGCGCCATGTACGCCGACATCGCCCTGCCGGCGGCCGGCTGGTACGAGATGCACGACCTGAACACCACCGACATGCACCCGTTTATCCACCCGTTCAACCCGGCCATCGACCCGCCCTGGGAGACCCGCACCAACTGGGAGCAGTTTAAAACCATCGCCGAGAAATTCTCGCAGATGGCGGTCGATCACCTGGGGCCGGTTAAAGACCTGGTGGCCACGCCTCTGATGCACGACAGCCCCGGCGAAATCGCCCAGCCGGACGTCAGGGACTGGCGCAAGGGCGAATGCGAACCGCAGCCCGGCCGGACCATGCCCAGCCTGGCGGTGGTGACCCGCGATTATCCGGAGGTCTACCGCAAAATGACCGCCCTGGGGCCTTTGGCCGCTTCGGTGGGCGTGGGTTCCAAGGGGGTCATGTGGAAGGCGCAAGAGGAGGTCGAGGCCCTGAAAGCCGAATTGGGCACGGTCACCGAAGCGGGCGTCAGTCAAGGACAGCCGGTGATGCAGACCGCAAAACAGGCGGCAGAAACTATCCTGATGCTGGCGCCGGAGACCAATGGCGAGACGGCGGTTAAAGCCTGGCTCGGGTTGGAAAAACGCACCGGCCTGTCGCTGCAGCACCTGAGCCTGCGCCGCCAGGGCGAGCGCTTCCGCTTCGATGACCTGACCGCCCAGCCGCGCAAGATCATCACCTCGCCCGTCTGGAGCGGCATCGAATCCGATGAGCGGCGCTATTCACCCTTCGTGATCAACATCGAGGAGAAGATCCCTTTCCGGACGCTCACGGGCCGGGCCCAGTTTTATCAGGACCACCCATGGATGCTGGATTTTGGCGAACACCTGCCGCTTTACCGGCCGCCGCTGGATATGTTGAACCCCGAATCCATTCAGGTTCGCCGCGAGCCGGAGCGGGAGATCGAGCTGGGCTACCTGACGCCGCACTCCAAATGGTCGATTCACAGCACCTATTCGGACACCCTGACCATGCTGACCCTGTTTCGCGGCGGCGAGGCGATCTGGATCAACGATGAGGATGCCTTGAAAATAGCGATCAGGGACAACGACTGGCTGGAATGCTTCAACGCCAACGGGGTGGTCATGGCCAAGGCGGTGGTCAGCCCGCGCATCCCGCCGGGCAAGGCGTTCATGTACCATGCCCAGGAACGCCTGATCAACACGCCGGGATCGAAGCTGTCCGGCCGACGCGGCGGCACCCACAACAGCGTGACCCGCATCATTGTCAAGCCCACCCATATGATCGGCGGTTATGCGCAGCTCAGCTATGGGTTCAACTATTACGGCCCCATCGGGTCCCAGCGCGACGAGACGATTATCGTGCGCAAAGCCGGGGAGGTGGACTGGTATGAAGATTAAAGCCCAATACGCCATGGTCTTGAACCTAGACAAATGCATCGGCTGCCATACCTGCAGCATCCCGTGCAAGAACGTCTGGACCAATCGCGACGGTGCCGAATACATGTGGTTTAACAATGTCGAATGCAAACCCGGCATCGGCTATCCAAAAAAATGGGAAAATCAAGATCTCTATAAAGGCGGCTGGCAACTCAATGGCGACACGCTGAAACTGAAAGCCGGCGGCCGTCTGCACAAAGGCCTCAACATCTTTCACAATCCCGACCTGCCGGTCATCGACGACTATTACGAACCGTGGAATTACGACTATGCACGGCTGATCGAAAGTCCCAAACGCAAGCACCAGCCATCCGTGCGTCCCCATTCCCGCTTGACCGGCAAACCGATTAAACTCAAGTGGGGTCCCAACTGGGAGGACGATCTGGCCGGCCTGGGGGAAACCGGCGCCGGAGACGCCAATTTTAAAAATTTGGAGATGGCGACCTACCTGCAGTTTCGCAACGTGTTCATGTTCTGGCTGCCGCGCTTGTGCGAGCACTGTCTCAACCCGGCCTGCGTGGCATCCTGTCCATCCGGGGCCCTGTACAAGCGCGATGAGGACGGCATCGTCCTGGTGGACCAGGAGCGCTGTAGGGGTTGGCGCTACTGCGTATCGGGCTGCCCTTACAAAAAGGTCTATTTCAACTGGAAGACCGGGCGGGCGGAAAAGTGCATCTTCTGTTATCCGCGCGTCGAGGCAGGCCTGACCACGCTGTGCGCCCACAGCTGCGTCGGCCGTATCCGCTACGTGGGTGTGCTGCTCTATGATGCGGATCGAATAGCCGAGACAGCGGCCGCATCTCCCGACCAGGCCGTCTACCCGGCCCACCTGGACGTCCTTTTGGATCCCAACGATCCCGATGTCGCGCGCAACGCCGCCGACCAGGGGATTGCGCCGAATATGCTGGCGGCCGCCAGGCGATCACCGACCTATGCGCTGATCAAAGAATGGCGCCTGGCCCTGCCGCTGCACCCCGAATTTCGCACCCTGCCCATGGTGTGGTATGTGCCGCCGCTGAGTCCGGTCAGCAGCCAGGTGAACCCTTCCCAGGAATCGGAGGCCATCGACCGCATGCGCATTCCCATCGTCTACCTGGCCAACCTGCTCACGGCCGGTGACGAGGCGCCGGTCAGGACGGCACTCAAACGCCTCTCTGCCGTCCGTCAATACATGCGGACCCAACGGGTGGAAAAGCGGTCCGATAAACAGTTGCTCGATGCGGTGGGGCTTGACGAAGACACGATCCAAAAGATGTATCGCCTGCTGGCGTTGGGGCGACTGGAGGACCGTTTCGTTCTGCCGACCAGGCCCGTACAGGATGACGATACTTACGCCCGGCAGGGATGCTGTGGTTTTGGCGGCGCCGTTTGACCGGGCAGGCAAAGGGAGACCGCAAGATGAACGATCATTGGACCGATTGGCTGCAGGTGCTTTCCGTGCTGCTGCACTATCCCGACGAGGAGCTGTTCAACCGCCGGGATGAAATTGCGTCTGCGGCTGACCAATTGGGCTCGGCGGACGTCAAGTCGGCCATCCAGGGGTTTGTCAGCGAGTTTGACACCCATAGCCTCATCCACGTTCAGGAGAGGTACACGGCCGCCTTCGACATCGATCCGGCGACGACAATGAACATGACCTACCACGCGCATGGCGACAATGAAAAGCGGGCCGCTGCCCTGGCAAACCTGCAGCACCATTACGAGCAGGCCGGCTGGGTGCGCATCACCGGCGAACTGCCCGATTATCTACCCATGATGCTGGAGTTTCTCTCGATCTGTCCCGATCTGGTGCACACCGAACCGGTCTGGCAATGTCTGCAGGGAATGCAGGCGCTGGTGACCCGTCTGGAAAAAAAGGCACCGGTCTATGCGGCCCTGTTGCAGCCGATCGTGCGTATAGCCGCCGAACGCGGCGCAGCGGTCGACAACGGCGACCATCCGCCACCAGAAAATGCGTAGCCCGTAGGAGGAATGCCCATGGACCTTTTATATACGCTCGTGTTTACCGTTTTTCCTTACCTCTGCCTCACCACCTTCGTGGTCGGACACGGCTATCGCTACGTCACCGACCGCTATGGGTGGAACGCCCGCTCCAGCGAGTTCCTGGAAAAGAAAACCCTCTTCCCCGGATCGGTGCTGTTTCACTGGGGCATCGTGTTCACCTTCCTGGGCCATGCCGGCGGCCTGCTGATTCCGCAACGTGTCTTTGATGGGTTCGGCATCGACAGTCAGGCGCATCTGACCATCGCTTACTGGAGCGGCCTGGCGGTCGGACTGGCCGCCTTTGCCGGGGTGCTGCTCCTGCTGCGGCGACGCCTGACCCACCCGCGCGTCCAGGCGGTGAATCGACTCAACGACACCATCACCATCGGCGCGTTGGTGGTCGTGGTCGGCGCCGGGCTTTTCAACGTGATATTCGGGCATTTCAACGTGCTGGAAACCGTCGCACCCTGGATCCGCGGGATCGTGACCTTCACGCCGGATGCCATGCTGATGAAAGCGGTCCCCATGAGCTATAAAATCCATGTGATCGCGGCATGGACCCTGCTCGGCTTTTCACCCTTCAGCCGCCTGGTCCACATCTGGAGCCTGCCGCTGACCTATTTTTTCAGAAGCCATATCCTGTTTCGTCGTCGGATACCGACTCCCGGACTGCCAACGTCTATCCGCTGAACGGGTTACCGGTCGGTGGTAATGTTTGGGTGCAACGTGTGAGGTGAACCTGATGAATGACAATGTCTGCTACGCCAAATCCAGCCCGCGGGAAGCCTTGACCTGGTCAACCATCGCATTTTTCGGTGGGTTTGCGGGTGTTTCCGCCTTTGGCCCCATCGTACCCATTCTGAAGCAAACGCTGTCGCTGAGCCCGCTGCTGATGGGGCTGCTGGCAGCCAGTCCGGCGTTGACCGGATCGTTGCTGAGAATTCCTTTCGGTGCCATGGTGGATCGAACAGGCGGAAAGAAACCGATCCTGGTTCTTCTCACCATGGCCATCCTCGGCGTTGCCGGCATCACCCTGATGTTCGGTCTGTTTCCCGAACCGCGTCCGGCCCACTACCCGTTTTTTCTGCTGTTCGGTATTTTAAGCGGCTGCGGCATCGCCACGTTTTCCGTGGGCATCCCCTCGGTCTCCTATTGGTATCCGCAGCGGGCCCAAGGGTCGGCACTGGCCATCTATGCCGGCCTGGGAAACCTGGCTCCGGGTCTGTTCGCCCTAATTCTGCCGTCCTTGGTCGTCTGGCTTGGATTCACCATCTCCTATGTGCTTTGGCTGGGGATCCTCGTGCTGCTCGTCGGGTTGGTGTATAGGTACATGCAGGATGCACCCTATTTTCAATACCGGGAAATGGGAATCGAGATCGACCCGGAAGCCCTGTTGTTGGCCTGCGGGGAAGAGTTGCTCCCTTCAGGCAAAGCCATGGATTCGATACGCAAGGCCGGATCCGACTGGCGCACGTGGGTGCTGACCTATTTCTATTTTATCACCTTTGGCGGGTTTATCGCCCTGACGGTCTGGTTTCCGACCTATTGGTCCGAGCTGTATGCCGCCGGGCTGGTTCAGGCCGGACTGCTGACCGCCCTGTACTCGCTTTCTGCCAGCCTCCTGCGTGTGCTGGGCGGTTACGCCGCCGATCGCATCGGGGGAGAAAAGGTCACCCTTCTCTCATTTGTTATCGTGGCGGCCGGCGCGTTGTTGATGACCCTATCAAGCCGATCCATCGGGGGAGCGGTGGTAGGTGTACTCCTTCTGGCGCTGGGTATGGGGTTTGCCAATGCCGCCGTCTTTAAACTGGTGCCAAAATACAGCCCGGCCGCAGTTGGCGGTGCAGCCGGAATTGTCGGAGGCTTGGGTGCGTTCGGCGGATTTGTTCTGCCTCCAGTGATGGGGATGTTTGTGAAGTTCAATGGTCCGGCAGGATTCGCCCAGGGCTTCAGCGTATTCCTGGTGTTGTCGCTGCTGGCAATCGGTTTTATTGTTCTATTGACCCGCCAAGCGCCGGTAAGTGAAACAACTAAACCATCACTCATCAAAAAATAAGGGCCAGCGATTTGGATCGCTTATGCATCAGCGAAAGGAGACGCGCATGAATTTAACCACTTCCTATCTGGGTCTGAAACTTAATAATCCCATCATTGCCGGCAGTTCCGGATTGTCCGCTTCTGTCGAGAAAGTAAAAAAACTTGAGCAGAGTGGTGCCGGTGCGATTGTTTTAAAATCCATTTTCGAAGAAGAGATTGTTTTCGAGCATGAAGATATATTGAAAGAAGCGGAAGCCGCCGGCGTCAATCTGGATCAGTTCGATTACTACGATTTTCATTTAAAAGGTGAAAAAGTAAAAAAGTACATAGATCTGATCAAGGGGTCCAAAAATGAAGTGTCCGTTCCGATCATCGCCAGCATCAATTGCGTCTATTCCCACGAATGGATATCGTTTGCCCAACAGCTCGAAGATGCCGGTGCCGACGCCATCGAGTTGAACATGTTTTTCCTGCCGTCCGACTTCAGCCGGTCCGGCCAGGAACAGGAAAGCATGTACTTCAAAATAATCGAAAAACTATTGGAAACGGTCACTGTCCCGATCGCGCTTAAGATCAGTTATTATTTTTCAAACCTTGGCCAGATAATCCAACGGCTATCCAATTCGGGCGTTGCGGGCCTGGTTCTTTTCAACCGCTTCTTCAGCCCGGACATCGACATCGACAAGTTGGCGGTCAAGCCGTCCTTTGTCCTCAGTTCACCGGGGGATTTGGCCATTTCGCTGCGCTGGATCGCCATCATGGCCAACAAGGTGGGCTGCGACCTGGCGGCCTCGACCGGCGTTCATGACGGCAATGCGGTAGTCAAACAGATTTTGGCCGGCGCCAAGGCAGTCCAGGTGGTGTCCAGCCTGTATAAAAACGGCCCGGAACACATTCACGTCATGAACGATACGTTGACCAAGTGGATGAAAAACCACGGCCATAACAGCCTCTCGGATTTCAGAGGCAAGATGAGTCAAGAGGCGGCGAGTAATCCTGCCGCCTACGAACGGGTTCAGTTTATGAAGTATTTCAGCTGAAATACCGTGTTTGGCCATTGCATGAACGACGGATCGCTCATCGACAATCTACCCGAAGGAGGCCAGCCATGAAAGATACGCCCAAAGGCGCAGACGCAAACGATCGCAATTTCCGATCATCTATATCTGTATCCAATAAAGAGGTCTGCGAGGATGAGGCCTGCATCGGCAAAAATGTGAACCCCACGACCGAGACGCCCGCAGAAGCGGCACAACCGGGTAAGCGCGGCAAAAAACCGTCGGGGACGAGTATATCCGTCAGTGGGAAGGAAGCCTGCTCAGAGGATGCGTGCATCGGAAAAAAATGAACGGATGATTGTCAATGCCGATGTTTACACGAATATGCGGCAAATGAATACTCTAAGGAAGGTGGGTTCTAATAGGTGAGTTATCCTCTGATGCTCAATCGGCCTGTTAAGTTTCCAGGTTCCGAAGGTACGCTGACTGATCAGACAGTGCAGAAGGCCTGGGCGACCGCCTTGAGGTATTCGGCCAGTTTCATTTCAATATTCTCGGCTCCAGCTTTGCGATGACCGCCCAAAAAACGCGCAGCATCGCCTCGCTCATTCACCATTTTTCTCATATATAGCTGTTGTAGGCTGTTTAAGCAGTACCTGCATCCAAAGGCACACCCCCACAAAAGCAATCACACAAATCATCTCCTATACGAGTGTATTGTTGTCATATTACAGATCAAGTTCTGGGTAAAGTTGTTTTGCACAGTCAGGGCAGATACCATGACTGAACACAGCTTCCCAATGATCTCTTATATATGACTCAATCTGATTCCAACATCCTTTGTCATCCCTGATTTTTTACATGACGCGCAAATAGGAAGCAAACCGCATAGTTTTTTAACTGTTATGGAAGCAACGATGCCATTTTCAACGACTCCTCTGGCAATATCTGCGTTGCTGATGCGTGACAATGGCATATTTCGCTCGCAGGGTAGTTGGCAAGCCAAAGCCTTAACCTCCATGACTACTTTGGGGGGAAAAGCGGCTCGGTCTCCCGCGCCGTGGTCGATCTTGGAGACCGGCCAGGCGCTGTTCGAAAAAACGCTTTCGCCACTTACTGATGATTTGTCGTGGCATTTGCAGTTGTTCGCCGATCTGTTTGTTTTCGAGTCCCTCGGCGGCGAGCAGAATGGCCTTGGCCCTTATAACCTCAAAATACGGTGACGTATATTTTCGAGCCAAAGAATTCAATTGTTCTTTTTCACTCTTTTCAAGCTCTATTAGATATGGGCTTTTTCTTGGAATAGTACACCTCATTTGCTCTTTTAAGGAAGTGTATATCGGAACTGATATTATGTCAATAATACGTCACTGTATTTAAGAATCCGACCACTAAGGAAACAGAAATGGATACTATGAACGATCAAGGCAAATGCCAGAAATGCCGCAAGCGCAAAGACTGCAAGGTGCCGTGCGCTTTCGTGGATGAAATCCTGAAGCAAGACAACCCCGCATCGGTTGAACGCACCAGCCATGCCGAAAACATGACTATGGTTTACCCACCGAACATGCGTGAAATCAGGGAGTCCAATGTAAGGGCAGGCACAATCGACAAGGCCGGTCAGCATAAGGTTGACGGCATTTTCAGCAGCGACAACGACAAGGCATGGACTGAGTTTGACGCCGAACTGAAGCAGACAAGCGTTTTCATTCAGAAGGTGATCTTCGGCAAGGATTGGCAGACCATTGCCCAGCATACGAAACCGACACCGACCACGTCCAGAAGCTCTATAACAAGGCTCACACCCGCATTTTGAAGGCCCTGGAACTTTCTGACCAGCACTTGAACATACTCGATATGGCTAAGCACGCCTTGAAGGTGAATGAAGAAGCCACCGGCAAGCTGCCGAATTATCAGAGGTGGTTTTTGATGAATAAATGTCTTGGGCTGATGCCTGCCGACATCGCCGAGTTGGAAGGCGTAAAGCGCGTGGATGTGACATCGAAGATCCGCTATTGTGCTGACCGGTTGAAAACCGGCAGCTTGACCTTCCTTGACCCCACCCCCGAACAGGTGGCAGAGTCAAGGAAGCGTATTGACGAGAAGCGGGCGAGGGAACGGAAAGTGAGGGCGGCGTGATGTCGCAACCACCCTTCCACCACATTGTTAGCTGTTACCTTTCCAACTCTGTCTCTAAATAGTTCTCCACCCGCATGTGCTGGGTCTGCCAGACGTTGTTTTCATTCATGAAGGACTCCATGTTGCGGCTGCCCAGATAGGCCACCATTTCAATGTCGTCCTGGGCCTTTTCCGTGTTGGCCATCTTGGCGTGCAAGGTGGCCCGGCTGTAGTAGGCGGCGCCATAGCCCGGGTCCAGCTGAATGGCTCGGTCGAAATCAGCCAAGGCGGTGTGGTCGTCGCCACGCTTTTCGCTGACCAGGCCCCGCATGTGATAGGCGCGGGCATGGCCGGGATCAATTTTGACCGCGCGGTCAAAATCATCCCGCGCCTGATCCAGCCTGTCCAGTTTAAGGTGAGCTGCCCCGCGGCTGACAACCGCCAACACATTGGCGGCGTCTTTTTCGAAGGCCCGGGTAAACAGCTCGATGCTTTTATCATAACGGGTGTGGACGAACGCCACCATTCCCGCTTCAAACAGTTCTTTGGCACCACTGGTTTCTGTCATGTGCGTTGTCTCCCTTATTTCCACATCACGCGCGGTGATGGTTGGTTTGTTGGCAACCGTTTCAGAGGCTGTGGATGCACAGGCGATCCAACAGCCACGGCGAAAATGCAGTCAATGCGCTAGACTCATGTAAATCCAATACGCCTGCTGGTTATCATTTAACTGCTATTCAAGATAATGCCTCAGGTTTTTTTTTCAACAGCCGGCAGAGGCCACCAATGGTAGCCGATGGACCGGAAACGGGCTGGCAGGATACTGCTTCCCTTCAGACGGCGGCCGTCTACAGGGAAGCATTCAGTAAGTGCGGTTAATGGTAAACCGGGGACGATGCCCGACCTCAGAAAGGCCAGAAACCGCTGTCATTCCAGATTCGCTCCTTCAACTCCGCATCGATATCGGCCAGGAACTCAAGATGTTCTTTTTCCCAGTCGGCCAGCCATTGGTAGAGTTTCTTCTCTTCCGGATCCCGGGTCTCTTTGCCCCGGCCGGCATACAGGGAAATGGCCCGCTCTTCCATGAGCATGGCCGCCGAGATGGCCGCCGCCTCAAAATCTGCAGCGGCAATGCGCGCCCTGACCTCCGGCGTCAATACCTGCTGCGAGATGCTACCCCTTGCCGAGGTGTCCGGCGCCTTAAATTTACCGGTTTCCCTGAAGGCCTTGAACTGATCGGATAGGATCTTTACATGCTGGACTTCCTCTGAGGCCATGGTTTCAAAAAAGGCCTTCACGTCACTGTTCGTAGATTGATTGGCCGCCGTCCGATAAAAGGCTTTGCCCCGCTTTTCCAGCAGGATGGCATTTTTTAGAATATCCAGCGCACTGTTTTCCGTCATCGGCTCCTCCTTGTAGGGTTAAAGGGCTCAGGCGGCCATAGGCAAGTTGATAATTTGTCTCGGATCGGCGCGGTGCGGCATTTCTTGGAATCGGCGAGCCTCGATCCGCAACCTTTTAAAAGCGTCCGCCTGGGGATTGCTCACGCCGTCCAGCGCCGCCGTTTGGCGCACAGAAAAATTGACATGCCTTGTTTTTTTAGGTGCTCCAAAATCGCCTTGACACCTTTTCGATGGTCCGTGTACTATCCGTCAATCAGGGGATGCCTTCGGTGTCCCCTCTGGCGGCCACAACGATGTTAGCGGAACCCGCTGTTTCTCGTAAACAGGTCTTTAGCGAAGATAAGTAATACCATGCCCAAAAGCAAGCGACTGAGCGCCAACATGGAAGATTATCTGGAGACCATCTACCACATCGTCTCCGAAAAAAAGGCCGCCCGGGCAAAGGATATTGCCGTACGCATGGCGGTCAACAGCGCATCGGTCACCGGCGCCCTGCGGCTGCTGGCGGAAAAAGGCCACATCAACTACGCCCCTTATGATGTAATCACCCTGACACTTAGAGGCGAGACCCTCGCCCGGGACATCGTGCGCCGCCACGAAATTCTTAAGGATTTTTTCACTAAGGTGCTGGATGTGGATGAGCAGGAAGCGGAAGATAACGCCTGCAAAATGGAGCATGCCGTTTCGCCGGTCATCATCGACCGTCTGGTGCGCTTTGTGGAGTTTATCCAGATCTGCCCCCGGGGGGGGGAGGAGTGGATCGGGGGGTTCCGCCAATTTTGCGAGAAAGACGACGCCCTTTCCGGGTGCGAGAACGCCATCTCCAAATGCCTGGATGATTTAAAAAAACGTCAACGGCAGTTTCAAGAAGCCAAGCGCGAAACGATCACCCTGGAAAGCCTCGAGTCCGGTCAGGTCGCCCGGCTGATTCGCGTCAAAGGCAAAGGCACCGTTGTCGATAAGCTGAAGGCGTTGGACATCACCCCGGGCAGCATCATCGAATTGGAGACGGGGGATGCCGCCGACGACAGGATCAACATCAAGGTGCGCGGCTACCACTTGTCCCTGCGCAAAGACGATTTCTCAAAAATCGAGCTGGAAGTGATCTCGCCGCCCCATCCAGAGGTGTGACCGATGCAAACGGGGCAAACGAAACCAGCGTTCACGCCCCCACCGGCTATTTCCCATTCATCCGCTTCCGCAAACAGGCCGAGCACTTGAAGGTCACCACGCGCCTTGCCGGCAGGATAGCACTTTCGCCGGTAGCCGGGTTGCGGCCCTGACGCGCCTTTTTTTCCTTGACGCAAAATTTCCCGAATCCGCTGACCAAAACGTCATCCCCTGTTTCCAGCGAGTGTTTAATGCGCTCCAGCAATGATTCGATGATCTGGACGGATTGGGCTTTGGGAAACCCCAAATTAATATAGAGCAGCTCGACAATATCCGCTTTAGTCAGTGCCATATATCCCTTTCACAAGATCCATCCGGACCGGCATGATACCTGGGGCACCCATTATTGGTGCTTTTGCCTCAACCGCCAAATGGGTTTAAAATACAATGAGAAGAGGCTGCCGGCAATACCCCAAATCGCACCTATAAAACCCCTAGCGCGCATAAGGGGCTGGCCGCGAAGTAGCTGGCAGTGAGAAACTTGAAAGGCAATACCTGCGCGAACCGGTCGCACGGATTTTTCACGGGTTGGCCGATGACTTGCCAGCCTACGGGGCCAACCGGAAAACGACCCCGCCTACCATTCGCTGTGCAGCTGACGTTCCACATCCGGCCATCGTGCCTTGAGGTTGGCGATGGCATCCAGTGCAATGTCCAGGTGGGTGTTCATGTGATTCTTGTATACCTCCTCATGCAGCTTCTTGTCTTTGATACCGCGCCGCTGCAAAGGCATATCCGACACCAGCATGATCGAACCGATGGGGACTTCATACCGGTAGGCCACGGAGAAAAGTGTGGCCAGTTCCATTTCGATGGCCAGGATTCGCTGGCAGCGCAGGTGTTCCACGAAAGACTCGTCGAATTCCCACAATCGGCGGTCCGTCGTGTAGACAATGCCGCAGCGGGGGGTAATCTTGCGGGCCTTGACGGCGCCGATGCACAGCAGGTTGACAGACATGGCCGGCAGGGCGGGGAATTCCATGGGCAGGTAGTGGCGACTGGTCCCTTCTCCCCGGATGGCGGCCGTGGGCACCACGAAGTCGCCCACCTGCAGGATGTCGTCTATGCCGCCGCACATCCCGAGCATGACCACCGATTTGAGGTTGTCCAGGTAGGCCAGGCCGTTGATCACGAGGGCCGCCTGGGGCGAGCCGATGCCGAAATCGATCATGGTGCAGTCCAACTCCGCTGAATTGACGATCCGGAAATTGCCCTCATGAATCTCGCAACCGGTGCGCTCGGAGAAGGCCTTGATATACTGGCGGAAATTGGTAATTAACAGGTGGCTGCAGAACTCTTCCAGCTTGCAGTTGGTGTAGCGCTCCAGCGTCTGCCTGATGTATTCGTGTTCCTTTAGTCCCATGGTTACCTGCCCCGTGATTGGGTCGTTGTCCTTGAATTGTCGCTCCCGCGATGGCTTGAGTCCCGCACCCCCCAACAAGCCAACCGATCCTTCATCGATCCATTGTCACGCATCCGCATCAGACCGGCCTGCCGAAGGCACGCTGCGCCAGCGCCCGGTCTCGGGGGCGATAGGTACCGTCGGCCTTCTCTTTACGCATGGCCTGCTGGAACAGGGTGGACATCTTCATGCCCTGGGATTCAGTCCGGTAAAAGGCGTCCCAGGCATGGGTCAAGAGCTCCTGGAGCCTATCGGCACTCATGTTTCTGGGCTGAAACACCACCTTGTCCGCCGTGTAGTCGTTCCAGTCAAATGAGAGGATGCGGCCCTGTTGTTTCAAATCCTCGTAAGCTTTGGTGTGCGGAAAAGGCGTGAGCACGGTGAACTCGGCCAGATCCAGGTCGATTTCCAGCAGAAAATCGATCAGCCGCAGGATGCTGTCTTCGGTGTGGCTGTCCAGTCCCAGCAGGATGGTCCCTTCCACAGCGATGCCGTGGTCGTGGTAGCGCGCGATCCGATCCCGGATGATATCCGAGGTGTCGAAAACCGCCTGGTAGACGTACCAGGCACCGGCCCGGGCCGCCAGATCCAGCACCTTGGGGTCGTCTTCGATGGGATGGCAGCACCATTTCTTTTTCAACGGGATCATCTCCCTGAACAGATCCATCTCCCAGCGGGTATCCTGGGCCAGTGAGTTGTCCACGATAAACAAGCGGTTGTTGTCGATGGCCGCCATCTCGGCCACTGCCTTGTCGATGGGGCGCGGTCGGAACTGTCTGCCCCCCAGATAAGCCACGCAGCACGGGTAGCAGTTATACCGGCACCCCCGGGAAGCGTGTACCAGGTCGACCATCTGGATGCCGCGGTAATTGTATAGGTTTCTTTTCAGGATATCCCGTCGGGCCGGTCCCACCAACGCTATCGAAGGCGGGTCGGCCAGGAAGTCGTAGGTTTTTTTCAGCCGGCCGGCCTTCAGGTCGGCGAGCAACTGTTCCATGCGCCCTTCGGCCTCGCCCAGAAATACGGCATCGGCATGGGATTGGGTCTCCTCGGCATGCAGCATGGTGGCGATGCCGCCGAAGATTACCGGCACCCCTTTGGCCCGATAGGCATCCGCGATCGCCCACCCCCGCGTCACCTGGGCGGTGAGCATCATGGAGATGCCCACCACGTCGGCCGGTTCGTCAAAGTCAAGGGCTTCAAGATTTTCGTCGACAAAGACCACCTCCATCTCGGGTGGCAGGGTGGCGGCAAAGACCACCGGGCCGTGGGGAGGCAGGTGGAACTCGGTCTGGCGCATCAGTTTGGGCCAGCGGGGATAGATCAACAGAAATTTCATAAAAAATCACCTTGGAACGCCGGGTTCTGAAGCAACCTGGCGGGAGATTCATGGTTACCTGATCATGTCAGCGGCCAAATTTTAAAAGGGTTCCTCGTAAGCCTCCACTCCCTTGGCGGGTTAAGGCGGATCATGGAATCGGGACGGCTTCCACCAGTCTCATCGACAGTCGGTAAGCATGTCGGCCGCGGGCTTCCAGAGTCAACCGATGAGAAAGACCTTTGGCATCCGGAGATTCAGCTGTCGCGGCCCGTAGGGGATAACCGAATTGATTATACTGTTGCATCCGCCAGTCGCCATCGGCCAGTTGGGCCAGATCCACGGTTCGGTTGCGGGCCGCCTGGTAGCGGCAGCCATAGGCGCCGTCTTCAAACCTGCCTGCGGTCACGAGGCCGCCATCGGGCTCAAAAAAGAGGAAACGGATATCATCCATGATGCCCCTGGCGAAATGGTCGTTGGCGAAGGGACCGAAAGCCCGCAGCACCGATAACCCACCATGGTCCACCGCTTCAAAAAGCACAAACCCCTCCAGGGTCATCAGCACGCATTGGATCGATGCGTCCGCTGGTGACAAAACGATCACCCCGGTAAAGGTGGCCTGCCGGCCGCCATCAAGGTGGGCGAAGATGGTGTGCACCAGCTGCCAGCGGCCCTGCAGAAAATGAGACTGGCAGTCGGTTTTGATCCGGGGTTGACGGTCCGGATCCTCCGCCTGAATCTGCGGCATGTGGGCGCAGGCAGCGAGCAGAAGAACGATAACCAGTGTAATTCGCTTCATTGAACTTCCATAAAAAGACGCTCGTCCAGGGCTGGATTGACCTGGGTATGGCTGAAGACCATGCGCGTATAGGCATCGTCGCTTTCGAAAATCAACACCTCCTCGATCACCCCCGGCTGGTCCGACAAAAGCAGTTCGATGCGCTGGATGAACCGGGCCATGCCGGCATCCTTGGGCACCAGCAGGATCTTTTTTGCCCCTTGCAGGCTGGCTTCAAACATGGGGTTGTCTTGAAACCGCCCGCCGAGCCAGCCGCTGATCTCCGGCAACACGAACTGCATGGCCTGTAGCCGGACACCGGCGTCTTCCACCATTTCCCGGTCGGACTGGACGAAGCGCCTGGCATCACCGTCATGCATGAACAGAATGCTTTTCACCGGCGAGGTGTATTCCCAGCGCAGCGAGTCGGGGCGACGGTAATGGAGCCGGCCTTCGGATACCAGCGGCTTGGCCAGAATCGGCAAATGCTTTTCCTGTAAGAAATCGGCGCTGATGGCATCCACCTTCCCAGCCGCTGCACGGATGCCTTCCCAGGTGTCCGCCCATCCCAGGCACAGGCAAGCGGTCATCACCAACACTGCACACAGGCAACGTCCGCCAAAGCGCTTCACCCGCGACGGGAAAAGATGGTCAGCCACTCGGTTATTGATGATATCGATTCGTTTCAACCTTTATGTACCGATTAAGCGCCATCTGACAGGCGGTGTCGTAAAACGGTCGAGATCGAGGCTTGCGAGTGCCGAGAAATGAGGCCTAACGCAGATATTGGTCGTTTTACGGAATTAATAATGGATAGTGGTCGCCCAGAAACGGTCGATTGTGGTTCAGGCCAAGGCCGCAAGATGCCTTTTCTGGTCGGCCACTTAACACATGCCGCCATTCACGCCGATGGTCTGCCCGCTGATATAGGAGGCGTCGTCTGAACAGAGAAATCGCACCACCCGGGCCACCTCTTCGGGCTTTCCCACCCGGGCCATGGGAATCATGGCCTTGATGTTGGTCAGCGGCAGATCCTTGATCATGTCCGTCTCGATAAGTCCCGGTGCGACCACGTTCACCCGGATGCCCAGTCGGGCGACTTCGGCAGCCAGACTGCGGCTGGCACCGATAAGGCCCGCTTTGGCTGCACTGTAGTTGGTCTGCCCCCGGTTGCCCACCAAGCCTGAGACCGAGGCGATGGAAATCACGCTGCCCCTGCGCTGGCGGATCATTTTCTCGATGATCGGCCGGGTGACATTGTAAAAACCGTCCAGTGTCGTTTCAACCACCTTTTTCCAATTCTCGCGGGACATCATCAGAAACAACCCGTCGGCGGTGACACCAGCATTGTTAACCAGCACATCCAGGGTTTCCACATCGGCCAGCAGGGTTTCGATGGCCTGCTGCGAAGCCTGTTCGTCCCGCACATCGAAACCCAGGATCCGGCCCTTCCCGCCCTGGCGCGTCACTTGTATCAAGGTGTCGGCGGCACCCTTTTCGTCGGAATGATAGTTGACCACCACGTCATACCCGCAGCGGCCCAGTTCCACGCAAATGGCCCGGCCGATGCCTTTGGAGCCCCCGGTAACCAAGGCTACGGGACGTTGTAGACCAGCTTGCATTATTTCTCCTTATCAGCAGCCATCGGCCATGAGCGACCAGCTGTTTCATCCGCCTCCACCACCTGAAGGGTCACCTCGGCAGCCAGCCTGCCGTTGATGGACGCAGTTCCAGTGATTTCCCGGAGGTTTTCGAACACAAAGGCATTTCTGGTCGTGGTCGTGACCGGTTCCCCTTCTGCAATGGCATCCACATGGAAAAGCGCTTTTTTAACGCCCACCAGCCACCCCCTGGCTTGCGAGCCCTCGCCCCGCGTTTTCATGCGCTTCAAACCATTGTGAACGCCTGCGGTCTGGGCCACCAGTTCAACCAGGATCAGCGGGTTAACCATCCCGTCATTGAAGAGCGGCCAGTCTCGATGGGCAACGGACAACGTGGTGGCCTGTTGGTCATCGAGGGCAAGGATCTCGCCCACCAACAACATCCGACCGCGGTGGGGCAGCAGGGCTTCGGCAGTTAAGGAACCTGAATAGGTGGTGTTTAAGTGCATGGCCTGCAAAAAGACTTGAAAAGATTCTTGATGGTTATATAGTATATCGTTTTTCAAAGAGCTGGATATTACACGAATTGAACAGGCCTGTAAAGGAAATGCCCTATGGATGCGTTGATCAATGAACTGCGTGAAAAAATCGTTGCCGCCCTGAATCTTCAGGAGGTTGATCCTAATACGATCGATCCTGACGAGCAGCTGGTGGGTGGCCGCCTGGGCATCGACTCCATCGACGTGCTCGAGATGGTGATGCTGGTGGAAAAAGATTATGGGTTGACCATCGACAACCGCGAACTGGGCGCCCGGGTCTTTGCTTCGGTGCGGGCGCTGGCCGGCTTCATCAGCGATCCGTCTTCCCAAACACCCAATTAACCGCCATTCCGTCTGTTGCTTTGATCCTTGAGACGATATGCAATGAATATTCTGCTGGTCTCCGCAAACACACTAAAAGCGCCCTATCCGGTTTATCCCCTCGGCCTTGATCACGTGGCTGCTTCCATCCACGGCCGGCACCGTGTGCGTATCGAAGACCTCAACGTGCTGGACGGTCTGGATGGGCTGGCCGAAAGCGTCCGCGAATTCGCGCCGGACCTGATCGGCATCTCCTTGCGCAATATCGATAACACCGACACCACCGACCCCGTCGGGTTCATCGGCAGCTACCGGAAGGTGGTGGCAACCGTCCGTCAGGTCTCGCACGCACCGGTGGTGCTGGGCGGCAGCGGCTTCACCCTTTTCCCCCAACGGGTTCTGGCTGAACTGGGGGCCGATTTCGGCATCGTGGGCGAAGGCGAGCGTTTGAATTTGCTGATCGAAGCGCTGGAAACCGATCAGGATCCCAAAAGCCTTCCCGGCGTCATCACGCCCGAAACCGCGGAGGCCCCTTTCCCGGCACCATGGACCGGTGACCGCAAACCACGCCCGGAAAAACCTGCGGCGCATCAGGCATGGTATCTGAAGCACGGCGCCATGCTGAACCTGCAGACCAAACGGGGGTGCCCGTTTCGGTGCATCTACTGCACCTACCCGCTGATTGAGGGCCGCAACCTGCGCCTGGTTGAGCCCCTCGCTGCGGCGCAGACGGCCCTGGCGCTGGAAGCCGCCGGCGCCCGGTACTTGTATATCACGGACTCCTCCTTCAATGCCGACATCAATCATTCACTGGAAGTGGCCCGGGCGTTCAAGAAAGCCGGCCTGACCATTCCCTGGGGGGCCTTTTTCACCCCGTTACACCTGCCGGACGGATATTTCGAAAGGTTGGCCGAAGCGGGTTTGAAGCATGTGGAGTTCGGCACCGATTCCCTGTCCGATGCGGTACTCCGGTCCTACGGCAAACCCTTCACGGTGGAGCAGGTCTTTGCGGCCCACAAGGGGGCGCTGGCCGCCGGCCGCCACGTGGCCCATTATTTCCTGCTGGGCGGACCCAACGAGACCGTGCAGACGCTGGCCGAGACCCTGACCCACATTGAGAGGCTTCGGAAAACCGTTTTATTTCTCTTTTGCGGCATGCGCATTTATCCTCATACGGCGCTGTTTCATCAGTGTGCCGAACATGGACATCTCGAATCGGGAATCGATCTGCTCGAACCGGTTTTTTACCATGCCGGGGAAATCGATGACAATGCCATCCAGCGGCAAGTCGCTGAAAAGGCCGCCGGCCGCACCAACTGGGTGGTTGGCGCCGGCGGCGATGGGACCGCCGCCACACTCGAGCGGATGTATGAAAAAGGGTTTTCAGGCCCGTTGTGGGAGTATCTGATCCGCTGAGCCGATTCCGGCCGGGATACTGTTTTTTAGGATAGCAAACGCAGATGGAGCCGTAAAAAATCAGATTTACGAAACCGTCAAAAGCAGGTTAGAAAAACCCATGACAATGTGGTATGAAGTATCGTTTGACAATCAGGTGACGGATGGTGAATGTAAAGCTCATCTCCGGGTTCCGGCGGAATCGCCTTGGTTCGACGGCCATTTTCCGGCGATGCCCATGCTCCCCGGGGTTGCCCAACTGGGCATGGTCCACGACCTGCTGTGCCGGGTATTCGATCAGCGGTTGCCGGTCACGCAGGTGAGTCGGGTGCGTTTCAAGCAGGTCATCCGTCCCGACCAGGCCCTGGTCCTGACGGTCAAGACCGGCGCTGCCGACGGCAGCCACAGTTTCCGCATCACCGGTGATGAGGGGCTGATTTGCAGCGGCCTGATCCGCCTGGGGCGGGTTGGCCAAAAGGGTGGGTCTTGAAAGTGTTTCAAAGGAGACAGATTAACATGTCAGTGGAAACGAATGAAATCATCATTCGCATCGCGGAGATCATGATCAACGAACTCAAGTTGGAGGATGTCACCCCCGAAACCTTCGACCCGGATATCGACCTGGTGGACGAAGTGGGCATCGACAGCATGGACCTGGCCACCGTGGCCCTGGTGCTGCGCGATGAATACGCGGTGAGGATCGATGAAGACGATTACCCCAAGCTCACCACGGTGCGGCTGATCGGCCAATATATCCAGAATAAACTGGCCGCCTAACTGTGATCGAATGTGTCGATCCAAATAGGATAAAATGGTAGCTCTGCCATGGACGTGAAACCAACCTGGAAGTTTTCAGACCTGCTCGCTGATCCTGAAGTCAGGGATCGCTGGGAAAAAGTGCGCCACTATTTCTTCCTGCGCGAATCCACCTACGACATGACCCGGCGCTGCAACATCCGCTGCAACGGCTGCTATTATTACAAAGGGGAAAAGCAGAACACCCGGGACAACACGGATCCTGGCGACTGGCGGCAGTTGATGCGCGCGGAAAAGGCACGGGGCGTCACTTTCGTGGTGCTGGCCGGAGCCGAACCCTCGCTGGTGCCGGACCTGTGCCGGGTCTGCTACGAAGAGATACCGTTGGGTTGCATCGCCACCAACGGCCTGAGGCGCATCCCGGATGATGTGGGTTACCGCATTCATGTTTCCGTGTGGGGCGATGACCCTACCAGCCTGCAGACCCGCAACGCCAAGCATATGCTGGTCCGCCAGTTGGAAAACTACGCCGGCGATCCGCGGGCGGCCTTCGTCTACACCTTCACCCGGCACAACATCGACCAGGCCGAAGCGGTGGTCCGGGTTCTGTCCGATTACGGCGCCACGGTCACCTTCAACATGTTCAGTGCGCCGGTGGGTTACAGCGGCGATCTTCGCCACACGCCTCTCTCCCTGACCGACACCCGGCGGACCATGATCAATCTGCTGGAAAACTATCCGGATACGGTCCTGTTTTCCTGGTACAGCGCCATGGCCCACACCCATGAAAAGGGCCTCCACGACCTGTTCGGCTGCACCTATCCCCGGCAGAACCCCCGCATGGATGTGGGTCTGGGCCGATCCTTTCGCCAGTACCGCACCGACCTGACCTGGGACCGCGATGCGGCCTGCTGCGTGCCGGATACGGATTGCCCGGATTGCCGGCACTACGCCGCGGCCAGCGCCGTGGTGACTGCCCGGCTGTTCCGCCACGCCACGGATCCCGACACCTTCCGCTCCTGGCTGGACTTTGTGGACACCTACCTGGCCGTATGGGTGAAAGGATATGGCAAAGAAAAAAACTTATCTAATAAGACCGTTCCTCCGCCCGGCGTGGAACTGACAGCCAATTAAAGGGATGCTTTGAATGAAAACGGTCAGCTCGCTGCTGGACGAACACTGGTACGGCCGGTATACGCATATTTCCAAGCTCAACATCCGCAGCTCCATCTACGATGTGACCAACCGCTGCAACCTGCGCTGTAAAGGATGCTTCTTCTTCTCCTCCGGCGAACACGAAGCGGCCGCGGAAGAGATGGACATCACCCGATGGGAAGCCTTCGTTGACAAGGAGATGGCCCGCGGGGTGAACCTGGCCATCCTCATCGGCGGCGAACCGACCCTCTGCCTGGACCGGGTGGAGGCCTTCTACAGGCGGTTGCCCACCTTCTGCGCCACCAACGGGATCATCAAGGTGCCCAGGGACCGTTTCCCCGACATGATGCTGGGCATCAGCCTGTGGGGGGACGAAGCGGATGAAAAAGTGCTGCGCGGCAAGGACGCCTTTTCGATCTCCAGCAAAAACTATGCAGGCGATCCGCACGCCTACTACCTGTACACCATCACCCCCAAACAGCTGGGCAAGACCGAACGGATCATCAAAAAAATCCGTGACGCGGGGCTCAAGGTGCACATGCAGCTGCTCTCCAACGACGAAGGGGTGGACGGGTTTCACTGGCAGGTCGAAGAACTGGCCCAGATCCGCCGCGAAATGGACGCGGTGCTCGACGGCTACCCCGATACGGTCATCTCCTCCAAGTACTATCATGAAATCATCACCACGGGTCAGATGCTGGGCCGGCCCTTCGGTTGGATGGAGTGCCCCTCGGTGACCGATCCATTGGACCGGCGTGATCCCAAGCCCCGTCGGCTGACCAATTTCATCCGCTGGGCGTCGGATCTTAAGACCATGCACCGCTGCTGTACGTCTGAAACGCGGGACTGCAGCACCTGCAAGGACGGGGCGGCCCACATGAGCTGGGTGATGGTCAACAAGCGTGCGCACATGCAGAGCACCCGGGATCTTCAAAACTGGATCGAAATCTACGAGATGTTCGCCAAGCTCTACCAGTTCATCCCCTGGTGATTGGTCAGTTGTCAAATAGGCTCATCGATGCCGCATCGCTTGATGCGGCCCTGGATATCTTGTCTTATGCCTGACGATCCCGTGGTCATTCTCGGTTATGATGCGGTCTCCCCCCTGGGAATCGATTTAGAGGACCAGTGGCAAAAGGCCCTGTCCGGCACCAGCGGCATCGGCCCGCTGACCCGCTTCCACCTGACCAACGACTTTCCCGTGCGCATCGCCGGCCAGGCACCGGATATCGACCATCTGCCCTACGATTTTTTGAAGCCCCGCGAACAGGCCCGCTGGCCTTCCCCCATTTTCAAATACGCCCTGCTCACCGTAACCCGGGCGCTGACCAATAGCGGGATCGACATCACCCCGGATCTTGCCCCGCGTATGGCCGTCACCTTCAGCAGCGCCATCGGCGGGCTGGATGCCGTACTCGATGCGGACCGCAACCTCATGGGCCGTGGCAAGCTGCCGCCGCCCTTCGTCAACCCCAATGCCTG
Organism: uncultured delta proteobacterium; assembly: GCA_963704985.1. Classification (GTDB taxonomy): domain Bacteria; phylum Desulfobacterota; class Desulfobacteria; order Desulfobacterales; family Desulfosarcinaceae; genus Desulfosarcina. The sequence goes on from CAVPIL010000002.1 coordinate 1,002,122, forward strand.
CATCAACATGGTGGGCGGCAAGGTCTCCATGCACACCGGCGCCACGGGCCCCATCAGTGCCACCATTACGGCCTGCGCCACCGGCGTAACCTCCTTGATCGTGGGCACCATGCTGATCGACGGCGGGCGGGCGGATGCAGCCATCTGCGGGGCCGTGGATTTTCCCCTGACCGAACCCATCGTGGCCGGCTTCGGCACCATGGGCGGCGCGTTCATGCCCAAGGAAGGCGAACCCGTGGAAGCGCCCCAACAGGCCAGCCGTCCCTTCTCCCTCAACCGCCGGGGATTCGTGGTCTCCGAAGGGTCAGGCTGCATCATCATTGCCAAACGCTCCTTCGCCGAAGCCCACGGCCTGAGCCATACTGCAGAAATCGCCGGCTGGGCCATGACTTCGGATGCCCATCACCCTGTGGCCCCGAACCTTGCAACCGTGCGCCGCTGCATAGCCGAAAGCATCGCCAACGCCGGCATCACACCGGACCGGATCAGTGCCGTCAACGCCCACGCCGCCGCCACCCGCGTGGGCGACCAGGTGGAGGCCGACGCCCTGCGGCAGGTATTCGGCAACCGCGTGCCGCCGGTCACGGCCAACAAATCCATGATCGGTCATGCCATGGGCGCCGCCAGCGCCATCGAATCGATTCTGGCCGTCAACGGGATGCGGGAAGGATGGCTGACCCCGACCATCAATTACACGCCGGATCCGACCATCGATCTGGACAGCGTGGTCGACACCGGCCGGCAGGTGGACCAGGAATACGTGCTTAAAAATGCATTCGGGTTTGGCGGGTGCAATGCGTGTGTGATATTTAAACGTTGCGATAACTGAATGCTTTAAAACCAAATGGAACTTTTTTTTCATGATGGTTGGTAAAAAAAGAGTATCTGCCAACTGTTAGGTCTTAAGTGTTAAGAGAACGGATTATTCCTATCCTTAGCCGCTTAAAACTTAACGCGTAACACTGGTATTTATATGAAAGCACCTCTGAATAGACGGGTATTCGTGGTGGGCTACGACGCCGCCACCTGCCTGGGAAATACCTTTGAGGCGACCTGGCAGCGGGTCGTGCGCGGCGAGGCCGGTTTCCACCGCATCACCCGCTGCGAGACCACTTCGCGCAGCAACGTGGTGGGGGAGATCCCGGATTGGAATCCCCGGGACCTGCCTTTCATCGACAAGATGGACGGCCGCAACTGGAACGCGGACTTCGTGCTGCTGACCATGGTGCTGTGCAAACGGGCACTGGACCATGCCGGCCTGGAAATCGATGCGCTGACAGGCCCCAGAACCGCCTGCCTGATGGGCTCGGCACTGAACGGCGCCGACGCCTACCGCATTGCCATGGACAACTACATCAAGCACGGCCCCACCAAGATCAGCCCCTATCTGCTGCCCAACCTGTGTGCCAATCTGCCCGCGGGCAAGGCCGGCATGATGTTGGGCTTCACCGGCCCAATCTTCTCGCCCCAGGGGGCCTGCGCTTCGGGCAACCACGCCATCGGCATCGGCGCCCGCATGATCCGGGACGGTGAGTGCGAATTCGTGCTGGCCGGAGGGGTGGAAACCTGCCTGACCCCGGAGATCGTCCAAGGGTTTGCCAACATGTGGGCCACCATCAAGGTAGGCCCCAACGACCGGGCCTTTTACGACCCCACCCAGGCATCGCGGCCCTTTTCCGTGGACCGCCGCGGCATCGTCCTGGCCGAGGGGGGCGGTGTGCTGGTTTTGGCCGCCGAGGAGGCATTGAAGAGACACCACCTCACGCCCAGAGCAGAAGTGCTGGGCGTCGGCTGGACCTCCGACGCCCACCATTTCACCCTGCCCAACCAGGCGACCATCGTGCGAGCCATCGCTCAGGCCATCGACGATGCGCAGATTGAACCCTCGGACATCGGCTATGTCAACGCCCACGGCACCTCCACCCCGAAAGGCGATGCCGTGGAAATCCAGAGTCTGCGCAAGGTGTTCGGCGATTCGCTGGCAACCATTCCGGTGTCGTCCAACAAATCCCAGATCGGCCACACGCTGGGAGCCGCGGCGGCCATCGAGGCATCCCTGGCCATCGAGGGCATGCAGCAGGGCATCATCCTGCCGACGGTCAACCACATCCCCGACCCCGCGTTTGCCGACGTGGATGTGGTGCCCAACGCAGTTCGGCGCCATGCCCACGACACGTTCCTGTCCAACGCCTTCGGCTTCGGCGGGACCAACTGCTGCATCGTCTTCCGGGGGGTGTGAAATGAAACCCAAACCATTTGTCCCGGTCCTGCTGAACGGCTACCGGCAGTATGTCAAGGATCGTACCAGCGATATCGTCTGGCACCGCTGCGAAACCCGCACCCTCTATGCGGACACGGACCGCTCCCAGGTGGTCTACCATGCCAACTACCTGCGCTATTTCGAATTCGGCCGGGCCTCGCTCATGCGCGATGCCGCCTACCCCTACAAAGAGGTGGAAGAGAGCGGCTACGTCTACCCCATCATCAAGGTGGACATCGACTATTTTCGACCCCTGTACTACGACGACGCCATGTGGGTCTATACCCGACCATCGGTGCTGGAGCGCGTCCGGCTTCAGTTCGACTATGTGATCACCCACCAGGAATCCGGTGACATCGTCTGCAAGGGATTCACCCGCCACTGCGCGGTGAACGTATCGGGCACGCCGGTGGAGGTCGATCCAAAAACCGTCCATCTGTGGGACATCTTCCCGAAACCGTGAAGACAGAAGCCTTTCCCATAACCGTGCGGCCACCGCCATTTTTCCGGGACCATCATGTACAGAACCGGCCGGTGTTTGCTGCCGTAGAGGCCATGGAACGTCTCGTTGCGGATACCTGCAGCCGTTTCCCGGGGGTTGACGGCCGGCGGCTTACGGATATTCGCTTCGATAAATTTCTCGGCCTGGACTCACCGCACCCACTCCCGGCGTTCAATCAGGTGGAGGATCATGACGACGGATCCATGCGCACCATCCTGTCCACCCGGTTCCAATCCCCCGGGGCGGCGATCACCCGCATCTTGAAGCACGCCTCACTGGTTCTTGGGGGGGAATTGCCGGCAGCAGTCGAACCGTCCCTGGAAGCCATCGCATCCCTTGCCGGTGTCTGCACCGCCGTGGACCCGGTCCGGATCTATGGGGAAATGGTGCCATTTGGCCCGGCCTACCGCAACATCTGCGAACCGCTGTTGATTTCAGCGGACGGCGCCCTGGCCCGAGTGCGTTCACCCCGGCCGGCAGATCCCCGCCACGATCTTTTCCTGGGATCTCCTTATGTGCTGGATGCAGCCTTTCATGCCGCCTGCGTCTGGTGTCAGCGGTTTCATGGCATCGTGGCCTTTCCGGTGTCCATCGACCGGCGCACAATCACCAACCCCACCCGGCTGGACGAGGTCTACACGGCGCGCGTGATGCCGGTTCAGACCGGCCATGCGCCTTTCGTCTTCGATATATTCATCTATGACGACAACGGTAAATTGCGTGAAGCCGCCAGCGGCGTCCACATGCGGGACATCAGCGGCGGCCGCAGCAAGCCGCCGCAAGAATTCTGGCAGCCACTTTACGATAACCCATTGGCCCCGTTTCTCAGCCGCCTTTCAGGAATGATTCTGGTGGAGCGTGGGGCTGTGGCCGCTTTTGCCATAACCGCCCTTTCGGAAAACGAAAAGCTGCGCCTGGCACCGATGGTCCCAAACCGGGCCCGGGGGTATCTGTCCGCCCGGCTGGCCCTCAAGCGGCTCAGCCGAATGCTTTCAGGTGACGGCGACCGCCGACACTCCCGGCATATTGAAACCGTAGCCGGCAACAGCCAGTCCCCCCAATGCCTCTTGGCTGACGGCTCCAAGCCTTTCTGCGCCGTCTCCCACGACCGGCGCTTCACCGTTGCCGTGGCCGCCGACCGGCCGGTGGGGGTGGACGTGGAGCCGCTGTCGCAAAAGCCGCTAAGGGCCACACACCTGTTTATGGCTCCCGATGAACGGGACCTGCTGAAGCGATCGTCCATGATGAAAGCGGACGGCGCCCTGCGGGTCTGGAGTGCCAAGGAAGCCGCCGCCAAGGCTTTGGGAATCGAACTGGCTGAATCCTGGGAGTGTATCCGTGTGATCGATCTGGCTTCGCAATGCAGCCTGCTGAAGGCTGCCGGAGGTAAACAGCTGACCGCGATCCATGTGGAGATAGAGGGTCACCTGTTCACCTTGCTGACCATGGATGGCCTGTCATGACCGGGCCGGCGGCATTCATCTTCCTGGTTGCCATCGCTTATGGGGCGGGTTCGGTGAATTTCTCCATACTGGCATTTCGATTCACCGGTCGCGAAGATCCGCGGCATCACGGCAGCGGCAACCCCGGGGCCACCAACGTCTATCGGCAGGCAGGCATCGGCTGGGCGGTGGCGGTCCTGTTGCTGGACGTGGGACGGGCAGTCGCCCTAGCCCTGGCGGCCAAAATGCTGCTGCCCTTTTGGCAGGTGCCCTGGGTGGGGCTCGGGCTGATCCTGGGTAACCGGTTTCCCTGCTTTCACGGGTTCAAGGGGGGTAAGGGAGTGGCCAACTACCTGGGATTCACCCTGGCTGTCGCACCGGTATGGGCCGCCCTTGGCGCCCTGGCCTGGGGCGCGGCACACCTGGTCTGGCGCACGCCCTTTCTCTCATCCTTTGCCATGCTGTTTTTTTTGGCCGCCGGAACAGTGATCGCGGATGGAGGGGATTGGCGGGGAGGGATCGGTGCCGTGGCGACGGCCCTGTTCATCGTGGCCTGCCACCATCGCAACATCCGGCAGCGATGGGGCGGGCAGGGGTAGCCTCTACCCGCCCATAAAGCGGACCGACAGGTGCCAGACCATTTTTTCAGCAGGGGGCAACCCATCTCACATAGACCCACATCTCCCGATTGCAAGGGTTTATCGACACCGGGGCATAACCATTGGCTGCCGCCGGATCGAGGGGGTATTGGATCGCCAAACAGTGACCATCGACCATCGCATATCGATTTTTTAATATGGCGTTCAACGACATTGTTCGACCAACCACAAGCACACGGACCATCGCCATGCGGCTGAAAGCACCCATCAACATTTTTGCACTGCTGGCGGTAATCCTTGTCGGCACGGCCCTGTTCCTGATTGCCTTCAATCGGATCGCCATCGATAAGGACATCGTACGCTCCCTGCCCACGGGCGACCCGGTCATCGCCGACGGCATTCACCTCTTCGAAAAAAACCCCATTAAGGATCAGATCGCCATCGATATCGGCTCTGCCGCAATGGATGTGGCCCGGTTGGTGGCTGCTGCGGAAATGGTGGAATCCCGCCTGAAACAAAGCGGTCTGTTCGCGCAGGTGGGCAACCAGACCATTCAGCAGGGCCTGACCGATCTGGCCGACCAAGTCATCCGGCACCTGCCGGTGCTGTTCACCGCAGGCGAGTTACAACGGCAAGTGGTCCCCCTGTTGACCGACGAGTCAATCCGGCAGGCCCTCGTCAGGGTTCGCGATGACCTCTACCAAATGGCCGGCATCGGGCAGGCATCGGCCATGGCCGCCGACCCGCTGGCGCTGCGCCACCTTATCCTGGCCCGGCTGGCCGCCCTGAACCCCGCTCCCGGGGCAACCATCCACCATGGACGTATACTCTCCGCCGACCAGCACCATCTGCTGGTCCTGGCCACCCCGGCCGGCTCCGGCACGGACACGAGCGTGGCCCGCTCCCTGACCCAATTTTTCCAGGGGCTGCAAATGGACCTGCAGGAGAGATTGGGCGGGGACCTGACCCTGACACCCACCGGCGCTTTCAGGGCGGCCCTGGACAACGAGACCATTATCAAAAGGGACGTCCATCGTGCCATCCTGTGGGCCACGGTGGGCATCGGTGTGCTGCTGCTGGTCTCCTTTTCCAGTCCCCTGGTGGGTCTCATGGCCCTGCTGCCGGCCCTGGCTGGAACAGTCATGGCCTTTTTCGTTTTCTCATGGATCCATGACAGCATCTCCATCATGGTGCTGGGATTTGGCGGAGCGATCATCTCCATCACCGTGGACCACGGCATCGCCTACATGCTCTTCGTGGACAGCGGAAAAACTCACGCCGGGCAGCAGGCTTCCCGGGAAATCCGGGCTGTGGGGTTGCTGGCGGTGCTGACTTCCATCGGTGCTTTCGGCGTGCTGGCCTTCAGCGGGTTTGCCGTCTTCGAACAGCTGGGGCTGTTTACCGCCATGGGTATCGGATTTTCCTTTCTGTTCGTCCACACCGTGTTCCCCCGCCTCCTGGCGGCCGTACATCACGGCGCAACGCCCCCCCGGCGTCGGTTTTCCAGGGTTGTGGATCGCCTGGCATCGACCGGCTGGCCAGGATTGGCCCTGGCTGTGGTGACAGCGACGACACTGGCCGTTTTCATACGGCCCCATTTCAACACCGACTTGAAAGCCATGAACAGCGTCAGCCGAGAGACACATGCAGCCGATGAAGGGATGGCCGCCGTCTGGGGAGACATCTTCTCCAGCGTCTACCTGATGACCGAGGCGGACAATCTGGATTCGCTACAGGAGAAGAATGACCGGCTGTTGGATCTCCTCGAAACCGAAACCCATGCCGGTAGCATCGCCAAAGCGATAACCCCCTCCCTGTTTTTCCCCGGCCGCAATCGCAGTGCGGACAATGCCGAGGCCTGGAACCGCTTCTGGACTGATGAACGCATTCAGAGCGTTTCCATGACGCTGAACCGGGAAGGCGCCGCCCTTGGATTTGCCGACCGTGCGTTTGACCCTTTTATAACCATGCTGGACGTCGATTCCCCGGACAAGCCCGCCATCCCGCTGAGCGTCCAGCCGCTGTTGGGCATTTCAAAGGATGAAGCCGACGGCTCCTGGCGCCAGATGACCCGCATTTCTCCCCGTGAGCGTTTCGACAACCAGCGCTTTTACAACCGGACGTCGGCCATATCAACCGTATTCGACCCGGCGCTTTTCTCCCAACGCATGGGACAGCTCCTTTTCGGCACGTTCATGAAAATGCTGTTGATCATCGGCGTATGCCTTATTCTCCTGCTGATGCTCTTCTTCGCCGACGCGGGATTGCTGTTCACCGCCCTGCTGCCACTGGCCTTCGCCTTTGTCTGCACCCTGGGCACGCTGGGAGTCATGGGCCGCCCCCTGGACATACCGGCCTTGATGCTGTCGGTGATCATCCTGGGCATGGGTGTGGACTACACCCTGTTCATGGTCCGCGGGTACCAGCGCTATCAGCGTTTTGACCATCCCCATTTTGCTGTGGTCCGAATGGCGGTGTTCATGGCCGCCGCGTCCACCCTGGTAGGATTCGCCGTGCTGCTGGGCGCCGACCACAACCTGTTGCAAAGCGCCGGATTGATTTCTTTTTTCGGCATCGGCTACTGCCTGGCCGGGGCCCTGTTGATCCTGCCCCCCTTGCTGAAGCGGCGCTTCGAAAGCATACCTGCCGACACCGGTGCGATCGATCGGCGCTACCGCAACATGGAACCCTACCCGCGTCTGTTTGCGCGCTTCAAGCTGCGCCTGGACCCGCTGTTCGGTGAACTGGCATGGCTGGTGCCGAAAAGGAGGGACCTTGCCAACATCCTGGATGTGGGCTGCGGTTATGGGGTGCCGGCCTGCTGGATGGCCGACCGTTATCCTGGCGCCACCATCCGCGGCATGGATCCGGACTCCGAGCGGGTAAGGGTGGCCGCCCTGGCGCTGGGCGACCGGGGACACCTGGTCGCCGGCACGGCCCCGGATCTGCCACCCGCGGATGTGCTGTTGGATCTGGTGACGATGCTGGACATGAACCACTTCCTGCAGGACTGGGAACTGGAAAAAACCCTGCAGGGCATCCACGAACGCCTGCTGCCCGGAGGCATCCTGATCATGCGCTCGGTAATGCCTCCGTCGGCGAGCCCGCCCTGGACCTGGTACCTGGATCGGCTCAAGCTTAAACTCAGCGCGGCCAGGACTTGCTACCGGGACGCCGCCGCCCTCACGACAATCCTCGACCAATGCGCATTTGAAATCCTTGCGTGCCGACCCTCCGGTAAAAGGGGGGATATGGTCTGGCATGTGGCCAAGCCCAAGTAGTGTCCGCCCATAAGCGGCTTTTTACCCAACTAAGCGGGCTGACGGGGATACGCAGGGGCGGCGCGCCCCTTTCGCAGGGTCAGCGCCACGTTGACGCCGAATATCAGCACCGCGCCGACCCATCCGCCCGTGTCCAGTGCTGGCTCCGCCGCCAGCCATGGCCCCAGCAGTGCCGCCAGCAGAATCCGTGTCGACGAAATGACGCCTCCCTCCACGGCAGTCACATAGCGGAACCCCAGGGTGATGAGAAACTGGCCGGCGATGCCGGCCCCGCCGCACAGAGTCAGGTAGTAAAGCTCACGGCCATTGGGCCAGAAGATGTGTTGGCGGAAGAAAAGAAACATCAGCACCGATCCCAGGCCGAACATGTAAAACAGCACGGTGTTGGCGTCGTGGAGCTGCCGGCTGAGATTCAAGTAGAGGATGGCCAACGCTGCACTGACACCGGAGGCAATTCCCCAGAGGCTCTTTAGACCAAAACCCATGCTGCCCGGCTGCAAGATCAGCCACACCCCGACAACGGCCACGGCCACCATGGCCAGGGCCACCAGATCGCGCTGGTGGCGAAGCACGATCCAGGAGAGGATCGTCACGAAGATGGGATAGGTCATGTTCAGGATATTGGCCTCGGCCACCGAGGTGTAGCGCACCGCCTGATAAAAGCAATATACGGCGATGCAGTTGCCCAGGGTTCTTCCGACCAGCAGATGGTAGCGCTTGGGGGCAGGGCCCTGCCGCTTGAGGGCCATGATCGTGCAAACCACCAGGAACCCAGAAAGAAAACGGAAAAACGCATAGAAGGCGGAGTCGATGGTCACCACATCCTGGCCCCAGCGGATCACCACCGTGGAGAAGTAGAAGCAGAAGGCCGACGAAAAAACGGCCAGGCATCCGAGAAGGCCGAAGCGTGCCGTTGGCTTGTTTGGCGGGGTTGGAGGGGACGGCTCGGTCATGGATAGCCCGTCAGGGCTGGTTCCGGCAATTGCGCCAGCACAAGGGATCCGATGCCAGGTAGTCACCGGTGATCTGGAAGGCGGCACCCCGGCAGCCGTAGCAGCCATCGGCTTGCTCGCAGTTGTTGCAGGGCCCCTTGATGGTGTTGCGGTGGTTTTTCAAGTCCTTGAGCACCGGGCTGTTTTCAATGATCGTCTTCAGCGGCTGCTCCCGAAGGTTGCCCAGCGAGAGGGTCACACCCACGCAGGGCATCACGTCCCCCTTGGATGTTACCAGGCAGGAAAACTGATGGCGCAGGCAGCGGTTGCCCACCAACGGCGGCTGGATGTCCCAGGTCCGGCCGTATCGTTCCAAGTCGATGGCCGCCAGTTCCTCGAACAGCCGCTGCAGGGTGTGGGGATCCACGTCCAGCCAGGGGTTTTCCAGTGCGTTGGCCTGGGGAGTGATGATCTCGAAATAGGGAGCGATGCCCTGGTCCCGCAGCCAGCACCACAGCCGGGGAAGCTCCTCCAGGTTCTGGCGGCAGATGATCGTGCTGACAGCCAGAAAGGCCTCCTCGGACGGATAGCCCGCCTGCTTGAGATGGTCGAGGGCCTTGGCGATGATCCCTGCGGCGCCTGGTTTTCCCGCCAGTCGATCCTGAAGGCCGGCGTCGAAAGTGTTCATCTTCATCACCACCCGCACCCGACGCTCGAACAGCCAGCAGGCGAAATCGGCTGAAATACCACTGCCGTTGGTGAACATCTCCGCACCCATGCCCTGATCCAGAATAAAACCGATCATCTCGCGGATGTGCGGGTAGATGCTGGGTTCACCGCCCAGGACGATGATCCGCTGCGCCCCCAGATCTCTGGCCTGGACCAGCACATCCCGGATTTCGGCGGTGGTCAATTCCCCGTTAAAGTAGCTTTCCTCGGGGACATAGCAGTAAGAGCAGCGAAAATTGCAGCGCAGGCTGAATTCGATCTCCATGGTCAGCAGACGGTTTTCAGCGGCCGTACGGGCAATGGTCGCCCTGTCGAATTCAAAATCGCACAACCGGCTGGTGCAGCTTTCCATGCATGGTTCCTTTTATCGTTGGACCCGATACAGCGGCAAATGAAACATTAATTGGTATGCAAATTTTTCGCCCGTGTCAAGCCAACACCTGATGGAAGGCCTTGACCCTATCCATGCTCTGTACTAACTGGTGTCCATAACGAAATGGCATCCAAAGGAATCACACCGCCGATGACCCAACCATACGAAACACAAGACTCCGTTTCCCTGTTAATCAAGCGGCTGCTTTCAAGCCCGGCCCGCCCGGGTCAGGCGTTCACCATGCCCGGCTGCAACTACGGCCAACTGTATCGGATGGCCCGACGGATCAACTATTATTTTGACCGGGTCAAGGATGACACCGCGCCGGTCTGCCTCTGTTCCGATGACCGCGCCGTGATGGCTGCCGCCCTCCTCGCCTCACTGGCCGGTGGGCCGCAACTGCTGATGCCCCATGCCCTGTCGGCAACAGCCCTGCTTGAAATGCAGCAGTTGACCCGCTTCACCAGGGCAATCGGAAAGCCCGGCGATCTAATGCCAACAGGCGTAACGATGGTCGATCCGGAGTCACTGGTGGATGAAGTCGAAACCTTGACTTCCACTGAAAAACCGAAGCCTGACCGCCCCTGGGTGCATCTGTTCAGCGGCGGGTCCACCGGCTCCCCGCGCCTCTGGTCGAAAACACCCCGCAACCTGCTGGGTGAAGTGGACTATCTGGTCAACCGTTTTAAGATCGGCAGCGACGACCGCATTCTGGCCACCGTCCCTGCCCTGCATATTTACGGGCTGCTCTATGCGCTGCTGGCACCTCTGGCCGCATCGGCCCGGGTGGTAGCGGAAACACCCTCTTTTCCCGAGGAAATCAAGCAGCAGATGGCCAACACCTCACCCACCATCTTCGTCAGCGTGCCGGTACACTACCGGGCGCTAAAGGATAACCCGCCGGACAAAGGCGCCTTGCGCTTGGCCTTCTCCTCGGCCGGCCCCCTGGCAGAAGCGGATGGTCTGGCCTTTTCCAAGGCAACGGGCGTTGACCTGGTGGAGGTTTATGGCTCCAGCGAGACCGGCGGCATCGCCACCCGCTGCAGGGCCAAAGGGGAAGAAGGCTTCACACCGTACAGCTGCATCCCGTGGCGCGTGACCGGCGACAGCCTGGATGTCCGCTCGGCCTTTCTCTCCGCAGAACTGGCCGTGCGCAGCAGTGGTTGGTTTACAACAGCCGACCGCGTGAAGGCCCATGGCGATAACGGGTTTGTGGTCACCGGACGCGCGGACCATATCGTCAAGGTGGGCGGTAACCGGGTGGATCTGGAAAAAGTACGCCAGGTCATCCTGGCTGTCGACGGCGTTGGCGACGCCCTGGTGCTGGCCAACCCCGTAGACAGCGGCCGGGACCGGGAGATCATGGCCCTGGTGGTGGGCAGCGGTTCTGACACCGCAATCAAGGCGGCCCTGGACAACGCTTTGGAACCCCATGAAAGACCCCGCCGGATCCGTAAGGTCCAACAAATCCCCATGGCCGCCACTGGAAAAATCGATCGCCGCGCCATCGAGAAGATCACCGCAACCCCGATGATCCTGTTCGAACCGAACGGGCTGAAAGTGCCCTCTGATGTAACCAAAACCCTTCAGGAGACCGGTGCCGACCATGGCATCGACATCCGATCCGACTGCGGCGGCATGGGTGCCTGCGGTAAGTGCCGCGTCCGTGTTCATCCGGCAAGGAGCTTCACGTCACCTACCGACGCTGAATTGGAGGTGCTCACGCCGGATCAGATGGCCGACGGCTCCCGACTGGCCTGCCAGGCCCGGGCCGCCGGAACGGGAACGGTCACCATTCCCGAAACCGTGGCGGATAGCTCCGAACCCCCCGGCAAAACAGATCTTGCCGGCAGCTATGCGGTGGATTCCATGGTCCGGCGCCTGACCATCGACGGCCGCTCGCCGGAGCAGAAAAGGGACAACACCCCGGAAAGCCTGGTGGACTGGTTGGCTGCGCAGGTCGGCGAGCCCGCCGCAGCAGTTGCCGATACCGCCTCGCTGCGCCAACTGGGCAGATATCGCGACAGCCTGAAAACAGCTACCCTGGTGGTCCACGAGGAGACCGGCATCCGCCGCATCATGGAAGGCATGCAATCCACCAGCCTCGGGTTTGCCGTGGACCTGGGCACCACATCGGTGGCCGGTTACCTGTGCGACCTGAAAACCGGAGCGCTGCTGGCTGCCGACACCTGCGTCAACCCCCAGCGGCGCTTCGGCGAGGATGTGATCAGCCGCATCAGCCGCATCAACGAAAAGGACCAGCACCTCGCCCAGCTCCAGCGTCTGGCCGCCGAAGGCATCAATTTTCTCATGACCCGCTGTCTGGAGCGCGTCGGCGCCGCACCCGCAGACATCGATGAGGTGGCCGTCTGCGGCAACACCACCATGGAACAGATCGTCGCCGGGCTTGACCCATATGGGCTGGGGGTAGCTCCCTATTTTCCCCTGACGCTGACGCCGCCGCTCCTCAGCGCCGGGGAGTTGGGACTGGCTGCCGACCCGGCTGTGCCCGTATTTCTCATGCCGGTCGTATCGGGTTTTGTGGGGGGAGACGCCCTGTCCGTCATCCTAGCCGACCGGCCCCATGAACGTGACGAAATATCCCTCATCGTGGATATCGGCACCAACGGTGAGGTGGTACTGGGCAACCGGGATGGCTTGTGGGTCACCAGCTGCGCCACCGGCCCGGCCCTGGAAGGCGCCCAGATCTCCTGTGGCATGCGTGCTGTATCCGGCGCCATCCACCGCGCATGGCCGGACGCCGGCAACCGTCGCATCGGCTATGAGGTGCTGGGCAACGCAGGCAAGCACCGTCCCATGGGCATCTGCGGCTCGGGCATCATCGACGCCATCGCCGCCCTGCGGCAGATCGGGGTCATTCTGCCCAACGGCCGGCTGGATGAATCGATCGACGGGGTGGTTTGCGATTCGGAAGGCATCGGGCGCTACTACACGTTGGCAGGCAAGGATCAAAGCGCCACCGGCAGCGATATTTCCATCACCCTTAAGGACGTTCGCCAGATTCAGCTGGCCAAAGCAGCCCTTTTCACGGGCGTCGAATGTCTCATGCGCAAGGCCGGTATCGGGAAGATCGACCGGACGATCCTGACCGGTGCTTTCGGGGCGCGCTTCAACTGTAAGAACGCCCTGGCCATCGGCATGCTGCCGCCCGCCGTTGCCCAGACAGCGGTCTTTCCCAAGGAGAACTTGGCCGGCGTGGGTGTGGTGATGGCCCTTTTAGATAAAAAACTAAGGTCGGAAGCACGCGACTTGTGCCGTCGCATCCGCTACCTGGAACTGGCCTCCGAACCAGGCTTTGCCCTGGCCTTTGCCCGGGCCACATCCTTTCCGCCCATGGCAGACTGAACCGAAGGCTGGCGGTTTGGGCCGGATTGAATTCCACCGCGGGTTGGCCAACGACTGAGCCGAGGGCGTATCCAGTATCCCCAATTCTGGTTTCGCGGTGGCGTTCTGTTACCCCACCACCGCCGTGCACTTGATCTCCACGAGCCCGCCCTTGGGCAGGGCACTGACCTCGATGGCCGCACGGGCCGGTTTGTGGGTCGAAAAATAGTCGCTGTAAATGGCGTTGAACGCCATGAACTTGCCCATGTCCGTAAGAAACACCTCCACGGCGGTCGTCTGTTCCAGACTGCTGCCGGCGGCAACCAGAATCTGCTTGAGGTTCTCCAGCGCCTGGCGGGCCTGGCTTTCCAAATCATTTCCCACCAGGTTGCCGGTGGCCGGATCCATGCCCAGCTGCCCGCTGACAAAAACGAAGGGCGGCGCAACCACCGCCTGGGAATAGGGGCCGATGGCCGCCGGGGCCTTGTCGGTTTGAACCGATTTTAAATTCATCCGCACACTCCTTTCTTCATGATTCGACTGCTTGATTATTGATTTTCAAATCCTTAGACCATCCTCGGCATGTTGTTGAAAAAGCAAGGGGGCCATCAATGGTGAACCGACAACGCCTGTACCAGGGCCTTCCCAGCATCATAGGCCTCATCCAAAAGGGCTGGATCGTTTAAAATCTGCCCCTCGGCTTCGATCTCCCGGTAAACCAGGGATTTCCATAGCTCCATATCCAAGGCATCCATGAAATAGGTGACGCTCAAAAGCGCCCCTTCAAACAGCCGTTTGCCCTTGGTGGACCCGACTGAAATGAACAGGCCTTTGCGGGGATAGTTTTTTTGACCAAAGGGTTTCTTTTCGATCCAGTATTTTTTGACCCAGAGTGAGTTGCAGCGATCCATGAGGATCTTCGTATGGGCGCTGACGGTGTAAAAAAAAATCGGTGAGGCCAGCATCAGCCCATCGATACGCTGCAGCAGCGTCTCGACATTTCTATAATCGTCATCGATCACACATCTTCCTGCATCTCGGCACCCGTAGATTTCAAGGCAGGGCGATATCTTCAGGTCGCGCAGGACGATTTCGGTGACTCCGGCCCCCGCATCACGGGCGCCGGAGACCGCTTGCTTGAGCAGTGTGGACGTGTTGCCCAACCGGCGGGGGCTGCCGTAAACGGCGGCGATCTCTACCATCAGCCCGTCTCCCTGCAGATTCGTATTCCAGGGTGGATAACGTTTCGGGCGGGGGGGGATTTAACCATGTCATGCCCCTGAAAATCAAACCTGGCGGCAATCCGAAAGATGAAGCGCATCTGCTCCCAATGGTGGTGCGGGTCGGTGGCGATGCGCGTCTGCGAACCAACGGCAACCCCCGGCGTTACGAAAGCGACCACAGGCTTCGGGGTTCAGCCACGGCAGTGAGGTATCATCCGTCGTGCCGGGGGTTACCGTTTTGATCTCCAGGCGATTCGGTCACCGTCCCTCGGCATGCCCCCTAAGACGTCAACTTGGTTGCAATGGCGGCGACATGTTTGCCTTGGAAGCGCGCCCCGGCCAGTTCATTTTCGCTGGGCATGCGTTCCCCCGACCCGCCGGCGATCGTCGAGGCACCGTAAGGCGATCCACCGGTTATCTCATCGATGCGCATTTGGCCCTGGAAGGCGTAGGGCAGCCCGACAATCACAAATCCATGGTGCAGGAGCGTGGTGTGAAAAGAGAGAATGGTGGATTCCTGCCCCCCGTGCTGCGTCGCCGTGCTGGTGAAGACACTGCCGACCTTACCTACCAGTGCGCCCTGGGCCCATAGCTGGCCGGTGGCATCCAGGAACTGACGCATCTGCCCGCACATGTTGCCGAATCGCGTCGGTGTGCCGAAGATCACGGCATCGGCCGACGCCAGCTCGTCGACGGTACAGACCGGCACATGCGCCAAGGCCTTCTGGGCCTCGACGGCACCCATTTTTTCGAGCACCGCCTGCGGAAGTGTTTCGGGAACGCGTCGCATTACCGCCTCGGCGCCGTTGACCTCCCGGACGCCCTCGGCAATCGCCTCGGCCATGTTGTGGATGTGTCCATAGGTGGAGTAGTAAACGATCAGTGCTCTCATGATAAGGTTCTCCTTCGTCTCGGTGGGTTAATCGTGCAACCCGCCCATTGGGTTTATTTGATGAATGTTCCGTCCCGGTATTCTTGAAACGCCGTTGCCAATTCAGCCTGCGTATTCATGACAATGGGACCTTGCCAGGCAACCGGCTCATTCAGGGGCTTGCCGGTTATCAGCAGAAACCGCAGCGTCTGGTCGGCAGCATCCACCTGCAGGTGGTCGCCTTCGGTGAAAAGCACCAAGGTGCCGTTGTCGATGGCATGGTCACCAGCCTTTCCGCGACCGCCGATGACATAGATAAAGGCTGTACGATCGGTATCCGTCGCATGAATGAACGTTGCGCCGGAGGGAAGGCTGCAATCAAAGTACTCTGGGTCAATGGCGATTGCGTCCATCGGCCCCTTGGCGCCATCTTTGGCTCCGGCAATCACTTTTAAGCGCCCGCCGCCTTCCAACTCGATCTCCGGTATCCGGTCGGCCGGGATGCCGCGGTAGCGCGGCGGCACCATCTTCTGGGAAGCCGGCAGGTTGGCCCACAGTTGGAAGCCGTGCATGGTGCCCCCGGCATCCCCTTTGGGCATTTCCTGATGAACAATGCCGCTGCCGGCGGTCATCCACTGAACGTCGCCGGCGGCGATAATTCCGGTATTGCCCAGGCTGTCACCATGTTCCACATCTCCCTTGAGGATATAGGTGATCGTCTCGATGCCCCGGTGCGGATGCCAGGGAAACCCCTTTAAGTAATGTGCCGGGTTCTCGGAGCGGAAGTCGTCAAGCAACAGGAATGGATCGAGCATGGGGGACTCGCTGAAACCGAACACACGCCGCAGGTGAACGCCCGCGCCTTCGATGACCGGCTTGCCTCTCATTAGCGTACGGACCTTTCTCGATCTCTTCATGGATGATCCTTTCTGGTTTCCCCGGTTATGCGTCCCTTACCTTGCACCAGCACCCTTTCCGTCGACCGCGACGCCGTCGGCATGCAGTCCGATCTTTTTCAGCAGCCTGACCAGTTCGCGGCGCTCTTTCGGGGTCAGGGCTTCGGCGATGGTTTCAAGGTTGCGGGCGTGCTTTTCGTAGGCGCCGGTGATCAACTTGAGCCCGGATTCGGTGAGGTGCAGATGGAAGGACCGGCCATCCACAGAATCCTGCAACCGTTCGATGAGGCCTTTTTCCGCCAGTCGGTTGGCTGCCGCGGTCATCGACCCGCTGGTCAGCAGGACCTTCCGGCCGATGGTGTTGATCGGCAGCGGCCCCTTGTGCAGCAGCGCCTCCAGAATGCTGAAGTCGCTGGCATTCAGGCCCGTGCCGGCAATACTGGCCCGGTCGACCCGTTCAATGGCTTTGGCGGCCCGTCCCAAGATCAGGCGGATGTGCGCTCCCGTTTCCATGGAGCAAAAATAAGGGCATTTATCTTGATGTCAAGATACTCGCCCCGTTGGTGAAACGCTCCGCATTGCGGTTCAACTGGCGATGAATCCGGCACGCCCGCTCCACGGCAGAATCTGCTTGATTTTGGCCGACAGGTTTCTGTATAGGTAAGCGTTCGACCATTCCTGAATAATCCGTTCATTCAACAAGGGTTTTGCGTAAAAACGGTCCTCACACATTGAGGAGAGATGACTCATGGCTTCAAATCATACATGGAAATTCTTCCGCGCCGGCGGTTTTGACCAGGTCCACCTCAACTCCGGCGCCGACTTGATGGCGCTCGCTGAGCTTGATCAGAAGCTGTGGGTCGCGCTGGCCTGCCCTACGACCGGCCTGGAGTTTGACCCCAAGACGCTGGCCCTGATCGATTCGGACAAAGACGGCCGAATCCGAGCACCCGAGTTGATTTCGGCGGTGACGTGGGCGGGCGCCTGCCTAAAAAACCCGGATGACCTGCTCAAGGGGACCGCCGAGGTGCCGTTGAGCGCCTTCAATGAAGCTACGCCTGAAGGCAGGCAATTGCTGGCTTCTGTGCGGCAGATCCTCGCCAATCTGGGCAAGGAGGACGTGGCAGCCATATCCCTGGAGGACACCGGCGACACGGAAAAGATTTTCGTCAACACCCATTTCAACGGCGACGGCATCCTTCCGGCCGATTCGGCCGAAGATCCAGCCACCCGGAAAGCGATCGATGACCTGATCGGCTGCCTGGGCCCGGAGATGGACAAAAGCGGCAAGCCCGGGGTGACGCAGGAGAAGGTCGATCAGTTTTTTGCCGAGGCCGAGGCCTATTCCACTTGGTGGATGCAGGCCGAAACCGATCCGGCAATCCTGCCGCTGGGTGCGGCAACCGAATCCGCCGTCGCCGCCTTCAATGCCCTCAAGGCCAAGGTGGACGACTATTTCACCCGCTGCCGGCTGGCGGCTTTCGACCCCCGCGCGGCAACTTCCCTGAACCCCGAAGAGAAGGATTACCTCCCCTTCACCGCCAAGGAACTGAGGGCGGACTCGACCGAAATCGCCCTTTTCCCGCTGGCCCAGGTCGGCGCCGGAAAACCGCTGCCGCTCAGAGAGGGCCTTAATCCCGCCTGGGCCGAGGCCATGGCCAGATTGGAGACCGAGATCGCCGGGCCGCTGTTCCAGGACAAGGCTTTCCTGACTGAAGCCGACTGGGCAGCCGTAACCGCGACGTTCGCGCCTTACCTGGCCTGGATGGCCGCCAAGCAGGGGCGGATCGTCGAAACGCTCGGCCTCGCGCGCGCGCGGGAACTTCTCGATGGAACCTTCAAGGAGACCATCACTGCGCTCATCGCCCGGGATAAAGCGCTGGAACCCGAATTCAGCGCCATTTCCGAAGTGGAACGGCTGCTTCGCTACCACCGTGATCTTTACAAGCTCGCAAACAATTTCGTATCGTTCCGCGATTTTTATCTCCGTAAGGACAAAGCCATTTTCCAGGCCGGTACACTCTATCTCGATCAGCGAAGCTGCGAACTGTGTTTCAGCGTGGTAGACGCGGGCAAGCATGGACTCATGGCCGGTCTGTCGGGAGCCTATCTGGCGTATTGCGATTTGACGCGAAAGGGCTCCGGCGAGAAAATGCAAATCGTGGCCGCATTCACAGACGGCGATTCGGACAATCTGATGGTCGGCCGCAACGGCATCTTCTATGACCGCAAGGGGCGGGACTGGGATGCCACGATCTGCAAGCTCATCGAAAATCCCATCAGCATCCGCCAGGCGTTCTGGTCCCCCTACAAGAAAGCGGCACGCATGATTCAGGAGCAGATCGCCAAACGCGCCGCTACTGCAGACCAGGCCGTAACCGCGAAATTGGTCAAGATGGAACAGGCCGCCGCCAAGGGGTCGGCCCCGGAACCACAGCCCCCGAAAAAAATCGACCCGGGGATGATCGCTGCCTTAGGCGTCGGCGCCGCCGGCGTAGGCGGCATCGTCGGCGGGCTCCTGACCGGGTTTATGAACCTCAAGGGCTTGATGCCGCTCGGCATCCTGGCCATTATCCTGCTCATCTCCGGCCCCGCCATGCTTCTGGCCTGGCTCAAGCTCCGCAAACGCAACCTCGGCCCCATCCTTGACGCCAACGGATGGGCGGTGAATGCAAAAGCCATGATCAACTTGCCGTTCGGGGCCTCGCTCACCCGCATGGCCGTGCTGCCGCCCGGTGTCCAGCGCAACATCACCGACCCGTATGCCGAAAAGAAGCGGCCATGGCGCTGGTATTTGCTGATCCTGATTGTAACCCTGCTGGTGCTCGGCTGGGCGTTCGGGAAGTTCGACGGCGCCTTGTCCTCGCTCGCCCCGAAATTGACCAGCTCCTGGGTAATCCATCACCAGCCCCCCTCCGGCCCTGAGGCAGCTCCTCCTGAAGGCAAACCGCCGGCCGAACCGAAGAAATAGGGAAAACCGCCGCGTATCGCCACGCGTATGGGTGCACAGGAATAGATCAAACAGGAATAGGCGCTTCGGCAGGGTGGTACGATAGCGGGTGTCGTCTGAAAAGCTGGCAGGTCAGATGCCGGACCCTCCACGACCGTTCCGGATTCGGGCTTGGTCGATCATCCGCTTCAGGCCGCCGTATGCCGGCGACTGCACGAAAGTTTCCATCAGTCCGCGCACGGCGGCCACCTGATCCCTTCTGACCGTGAGGCGCATGGGCACGGAGTGAAAGATGTATGGCGCCACTGTCTCTCCCTGGATGAAATAGTCGATTCCCTCGGCATCCAGGATGGACCTGAGAAATACACGGTCGCCGGCATTGTGAACCTCCATTACCATTTTAAAACCGCTTGCGTTATTTGTTTTCGACATGTGATCCCTCGGCATTGAAAAAAAACCAGCTTGTCGCGGCTGGAAGCCGCTCCAACATCAAACTGGATATCGCTGCGCTCCGTCCTGATAAGCGTTGGCGCTTCATTCGCTGTTAAACCGACGGTGTCGGCATAAGCATCAGCAAGTCAAGTGAAAGCAGGCGCCGACCTTCAATGCTGTCGAACGCTTTTGATTGTAGATTTCCACGGCCCGTATAGTGGGTTCAGCAATGAAGGCGATGCCCCTTTCCTTGAGAAAGGGCTGGACATCTGCTTGCGGGTGCATGCGTCCGCTGGTGCCCGTGCCAGCCACGATCAGCTCAGGCGCATCCTCTACAAGCGCAAGGATGTCGTCCACACCCAGCACGTGGCCGCTCTGCCGCCACCATCCGTCTTGCACCCGTCCGTCGACAAAGATGAACAGATCGGAGGAATAGGTCCGGCCGTCGATGGTCATGGCGCCGAATGAACTGGATTGGATCATGGTCTCTTTGCTGAAAACATGCTAAAAGTGTCCTCCCGATGGCAATAAAATAACGACCAAATAGTATTTTTCAACCCGTCCGACCATCCAAGGAGTCGCCATGGCCAGCAACACCCATCGCATCGACACCCGGCTGATCCATGCCGGCGAACCCGAAACGCGCATCTGCGGAGCCGTCAGCCTGCCGGTGTTCCAGTCGTCCACCTTCGAGTACGCCGGCCAGTCCAGCTACGGCGAGTTGAAGTACATCCGCATGAACAACACCCCCAACCACGAAGTGCTTCACCGCAAGCTGGCGTCCCTCGAAAACGCCGAGGCCGCACTGGTCACGGCCAGCGGCATGGCGGCCATCTCCACCACCCTGCTGGCCCTCTTCTCACCCGGCGACCACATCCTGGTGCAGGACTGCCTCTACGGCGGCACCCAGGATTTCATCGTCTCGGATCTCGTCCCCCTGGGTTTTCAATTCGATTTCATCGACGCCGATCACCCCACATCCTGGGCGGCCAAGATCAAGCCCAACACCCGCGGCCTGTATGTGGAAACCATCACCAACCCGCTGCTGCAGGTGGGCGATCTCAAGGCCCTGGCCGAGTTTGCCAAGGCCAACGGCCTGGTCTCCATGATCGACAACACCTTCGCCACCCCGGTCAATTTCCGGCCGGCCGAATGGGGCTACGACATCTCCCTGCACAGCTGCACCAAATACCTCAACGGCCATTCGGACATCGTGGCCGGGGCGGTAATCGGCAAGGGCGCACTGTTGAAAAAAGTCGCCCACAAGCTGATTCACCTGGGCGGCAGCCTGGATCCCCACGCCTGCTTTCTGCTGCACCGGGGGATGAAAACCCTGGCCCTGCGTGTTCGTCACCAGAACCGCAGCGCCCTGGCCATCGCCGAAACCCTTGCGGGCCATCCGGCCGTCGAGCGGGTCAATTATCCCGGCCTGCCCGACCGGCCCGGTTATCATCGTGACCGGGGAGTGCTGGAGGGCTTCGGCGGCATGGTCAGTTTTGAACTGCAAGGCGGCCTCGCAGCCGCCGAACGCTTCATGCAGCGGGTAACGATTCCCATCGTAGCCCCCAGCCTGGGCGGTGTGGAGACCCTGGTCACCCGTCCGGCCACCACCTCCCATGCCGGCATGAGTGCCGAGGAACGGCAGGCGGCGGGCATTACCGACTCCCTGGTCCGCCTCTCCGTGGGTATTGAAGACACTCAGGATCTAATCGACGATCTTGAAAACGCCTTGATCGGTTGATCCCATGGCTTCATCTGAAAAGCAGTCGATTGTTCAAGCGATGCCAAGGGATACCGATCTGGTGGCCGGGCTGATCCGACGCAGCTTTGCCGATGTGGCCGAAAGGTTCCAACTGACGCCGGAAAACTGCCCCAAGCACCCGTCCAATTATACCGGCGAATGGGTCGCAAGGGACCTGGAACGGGGGGTGGGCTACTTTATCCTGACAACCGATGGCGCTGCCATCGGCTGTGTGGGCGTGGAGCAGGCCTCCCAAGCCATCTGTTATATGGAGCGACTGGCTGTGCTACCAGAACACCGCGGGAGGGGATACGGCACCCGCCTGGCCCGTTTTGCCATGAATCAAGCCAAAGAAATGGGCGCTGCCAGCGTGGGTATCGGAATCATCGCCGCCGACACCGGCCTGAAGCATTTCTATAGGACGCTGGGATTTGTTGAAGGGGAGACCAAAAACTTCCCCCACTTGCCCTTTGATGTGGCGTTTATGCGTATCCTGGTGTAATGGGAGGGCAGCAACGCAACCTTCAGTTTTCATTTTGGAACGGCTTCCAACCGCGAGGAAGGCGTGCTGAAAAAACGGTAGCACGGCAAAATGCCGCGCCAACAACCGTATGAGTGAAGCCGGCAAAGGATCGACATGTCATCATCAGAACGACCTTCGGTGGTGGTAAGCGGCAGCGGCCTGTGGACCCCCGAACACATCATCACCAACGACGAGCTGGTTGCCTCTTACAACCAATGGGCCAACCGCTATAATGTTCTGCACGCCGCCGCCATCGCTGCAGGTGAATTGGATCCCCAACCGCTGAGTTCCGTGGAATTCATCGAAAAGGCGTCCGGCGTCAAACAGCGGTATGCCTACGTCAAGGATGGGATTCTGGATGTGGACCGCATGCGCCCGGCCATTCCGGAGCGGCCGGAGGACGCCCTTTCCGACCAGGCCGAAATGGCCGTCCACGCCGCCCGCCAGGCCATAGACGCCGCCGGCAAGACAGGCCAAGACATCGATGCAGTCATCGTCTCCTGCGCCTACACCCAGCGCGCCTACCCCGCCATCGCCATCGAGGTGCAGGATGCCCTGGGCATCGAGGGTTTCGGCTTCGATATGCTGGTGGCCTGCTCGGCGGCCACCTTTGCCCTGCACCGCGCCTATGAAATGATCGCTGCTGGCACGGCCCGCTGCGTGCTGACGGTCAACCCGGAGTTGACCTCGCCCCAGGTCAACTACTGCGACCGGGATAGCCACTTCATCTTCGGCGACGTGGCCACGGCCACCATCGTGGAGCGTGCCGATACCTGCACGGCAGCCCACAGCTACGAGATCCTCGGCACCCGGGCCCAAACCAAATTTTCCAGCCATGTACGCTCCAACTTCGGCTACGTCAGCCGCTCCAACGATGTGGACCCTTTCGGCACCGACAAGCTGTTTCACCAGAATGGCCGGCGCGTGTTCAAAGAGGTCTGTCCCCTGGCAGTCCAGCACCTGACCGAGCACATCTCCAAGCATGGATTGCAGGTGCCCGATATCAAACGCTGGTGGCTTCACCAGGCCAATATCAACATGAACCTGCTGATCGGCGGCAAACTGCTGGGACGCGAGGCCACTATCGATGAAGCACCCATCGTGTTGGACCGCTACGCCAACACCGCCTCGGCCGGCTCACTGATCGCCTTTCACCTCTACCATCAGGACCTTGAACCAGGCGATGTCGGTGTGATCTGCTCCTTCGGTGCAGGCTATTCCATCGGCAGCCTGGTGGTGAGAAAGAGATAATGATAAAGATGAACATTGAAGGCTCATCATCGGTTACCCTTCGACGGTGGACGCTCGATGTTCCGCATTTAAAAAAACGGCGACTACCTTCATTGGAAGCATGCGTATCCGCAACAACAAACCACCATTGTGCCTTTGCCTGACCCTGACGGCGACGCTCGTGCTCCTCTTTTCCGCCTGCGGGGTTGTGCGGACCACCTACCGCCTAACCAAAGGGACGGTCGTCATGGCCTACAAGGTGACCAAATTCGCCGGCAGCACCGTGTACACCGTAGGCGGGTTCACTTTTGACGTGATTACCGCACCGCTCTCCTGGCCGTTGATCCACGACGACATCGAAACCATCGACGGTTTGTCGCCCAAGGAGGCCATCGCCCAGGGCCGCGTCAAGGCCGCACCCTATGTGGTCCGGGGCAAGCGCTATGTGCCCATGACGGTCGAGCAGGCGCAAACCTACCGCGAAAAAGGTATCGCCTCCTGGTACGGGGACGAAACCTACCGGCAGCGCGGCGGGCACATGACGGCCAACGGCGAAGCCTTCAACCCGGATGGGCTCAGCGCCGCCCACAAACACCTGCCCCTGCCCGTCTTCGTGCGGGTGACCAACCTGTCCAACCGGCGCAGCATCGTCGTTCGCGTCAACGACCGCGGCCCCTTCATCGAAGGACGGATGATCGACTTGAGCGCCGGGGCTGCAAAAAAGCTGGGCTTCTATGAACAGGGGACGGCCCGGGTCATGGTGGAGACAGTCAACCTGGAAGGCTGACGGCAGCCGTGACACACCGGCCATCTGCCTAATCTCCCCCAATACCCTTCATGGCGCTGCGGCTTTAATTTGCAATCCGAACCAAAAGAAGTTATCAAAAAGTGACGGAAAAACCGCCAAGCCAATTTAATCATTACCGGTTGGCTGGATTGTTTGGCAACCTGTCGGCAGGCAACAATCGCTGAATGAAGAGGTGACTCATGACCAAACCATTGCGACGGGAAGACCGTCGTCTGGATGACATTGCCGCCATGGCCCTGCTTAAACGAGGAGAGTATGGCATCCTTTCTACCTCGGACCGCAACAACCGGCCTTACGGCATACCGGTGAACTACGTGCTGATGGACGATAGTATTTTTTTCCACTGCGCCACCGAAGGCCAGAAGCTGGAAAACATCACCGCCAACAACGGGGTCTCCTTCTGCGTGGTGGGCAAGACCGAGCTGATTCCCGAAAAATTCTCCACCCGCTACGAAAGCGTGGTGGTGTCAGGCAATGCCGAACTTATCGAAGACAAGGAGAAGAAAAAAACCGCCCTCCGTGCCCTGGTGGCCAAATATGCGCCGGACCACATTGCTGCAGGGGATGATTATATCGACAAACTGATGGACCAAACGGCGGTGGTTGAGGTCTCCATCGAGCAGCTCGTCGGCAAGGCCAGGAAGTAATTCCATTTTGCATTCAAGCGGATACCAACCCGGCCAGGGCGCAACAAGATTCTCAATTGATTCCGATTGCCGCCGACCAGCGGCAGATCGCAGTCATCGCCCAACGGATATCGGCCCTGCCGGCCAAATCGATGCCGGATAATTAAAGGCAGGCTTGATTCTGCCGATAGGGGCCAGTAGGGATGTTGAAAGACGGTGCCAGAGATGGCCCTGGGGTATTGCCCGGCGTTTTCGAGTAGTCTCAAGGACTTGAATGCGCTCTGTTCTTTCAAATTCTGCGCCCTCCTGCTCCGCCTGAATCTTGTTGCTTGACACCCTTAAAAGCGCGTCCCGAACGAACGCGACCCATAATCCGCTGCAATCAGGGGAAATTTGTGAGGCCTGACAAAACAACCATGCTTGTCTATGTGGTGTGTCTAACCGCCATTGCCATGGCTCTGGGTGCCAGAACCGTCATATACCCCACAGGGCTGCACCGTTCAGGCCAGATGGTCCAGGAAACGGAAGGAGGCGAGCCCAGCCAAGGCAGCATCATCATCCACTACCACGAAAGGCCGCCTTATTACATCCGCCAGGGAAGCGGCGTTGGCGGTATCATCGGCGATCGCATCAATTTTGTTTTCGAACAGGCGGGAATTCCTTTGACGTGGCAAATATCTCCAGCCAAACGGCAGCTGCGTATCATCAAAAAGAATGGCGGCCGCGAAGGGGCGGCGGGATGGTTCAAGACACCGGAGCGCGAAGCCTTTGCCAAATTCAGCCGGCCCATCTACCAGGACAGGCCCACCATTGCCCTGGCCAGGGCCGACCGGGAATTGATCCAAACGGGCGGCACCCTTGCCGGCACCCTTGCCGACGCCCGGCTGCATCTGCTGAGAAAAGACAGCTACTCATACGGAAGTTTCATCGATGGGCTGCTCGACCGGTTCCAGCCCAAGCAGACGGTCACCACGGCGGACAACATCGGGATGCTCAAGATGATCCACACCCACAGGGCCGATTATTTTTTTATTGCTCAAGAGGAGGCCGAGGACCTGTTGTCACGGGCAGACCTTCCAGCGATGGATTTCAAAAAGATCGTCTTTTCGGATATGCCAGCGGGCAACCTCAGGTATGTTCTGTTCAGCCGACAGGTTGAAAACTCAACCATCGAGCGGCTGGACCGGGTCATTCGACACTACGGCATTGACGAGCCGCACGACGGGAGCACCACCAGATGACCTATCGGTCGGTTTCTCTGATCACCGCTGTCATGTTGACCGTCTGCTTTTGCACCTTCATCATGGTCTATGAAAAACGTGCCCTGGCCACGGCGCAGTCGCGCATCGACACCCACGCCCGCATCATCGAGGACGCCATGTGGAACTACAACCACCAGGGCGTCAATCAATATTTGAATCTGGCCGCGTTTTCAGACGGCTACCTATCCCTGCTGGTCACCCACCACAACGGCGAGCTGTTTCAGGAAGTTCATCGGGAACCGGCCACGGTTCTCGACAGGCTGCTGATTGCCGCATACCTGATGCCGCGGGTTCAACTGAAAGCCCGGGTGCAGCACCAGGGCAGTATCATCGGCTGGATGGAAGCCGTCTGGATCCCCGATACCATCTATATGCATACCTATGTATTCTCAGCGCTGGTGATGGCCTTTGTCATCATGCAACTCTACCTGCGGCTGCTGAAAGCCAACACGCGGCTCGAAGAGCGCGTCAAGGCGCGCACCGCCGAACTGACGGCCTCAAACCTGGAATTGAAGCAGGAGATCGAGGAGCGGGCCCGCGCCGAAGAGGCCCTGCGCACCAGCGAACAGAAGCATCGCCTGCTGTCGGAGAACATCAACGATGTGATCTGGGCCATGGATATGCAACTGAACTACACCCATATCAGCCCGGCGGCAGTCAAAGTGTACGGCTGGGATACGCCCTACATCGCCACGCTCACTGCGGAAAAAGCGATGACGCCGGCCTCCTTGCGCAAGGCCTCCCGGCTGTTGGCAGAAGAGATCGCCCTCGGCGAGCGGACCGGCAACTTCAGCCGGACCGTTACCACCGATCTGGAAGTGGTCCGCAAGGATCAATCCATCGTTATCAGTGAGTTGACCGCTTCATTTGTCGTGGACGAAGCCGGCCGGCCGACTGGCATTTTGGGCGTTGCCCGGGACATTACCGAACGCCGCCATGCGGAAAAAGAAAAAACCGAATTGCAGCATCAACTGGAGCGCTCCAAAAAGATGGAATCACTAGGCCTGCTGGCCGGCGGTGTGGCCCATGACTTGAACAATGTGTTGTCAGGCATCGTCAGTTATCCGGACCTGCTGCTGATGGATCTTGCCGACGACAGCCCCCTGCGTGCCCCTATCGAAACCATCAAAGATTCAGGGCAAAAGGCGGCCACCATCGTTCAGGATCTGCTGACCCTGGCCCGCCGGGGCGTCAGTACCAGCGAAGCCCTCAATCTCAACCGCCTTGTCAAAACGCAGCAGCGCTCTGCCGAATACCTGAAGCTGCTCTCCTTTTTCCCGGATATCCGCTTTTCATTCGAACTGGCAGCCGACCTTCCCAATATCAAAGGTTCTGCCGTCCATCTGAACAAGACCATTATGAACCTGATATCCAATGCCGCCGAAGCCCAGCCCAACGGCGGTGAGATCGTCGTCAGCACCCAAAGCCTTTATATGGATCGGCCCATCCGGGGATACGATAGGGTCAAAGCAGGTGAGTATGTCCGCCTGCGGGTCATGGATAAGGGCGAAGGTATCAGCGCAACTGACCTGAATCACATTTTCGAGCCCTTCTACACCAAGAAAAAAATGGGGCGCAGCGGCACCGGACTCGGGCTTGCCGTGGTCTGGGGAACCGTCCAGGATCACGGGGGATACATCGACGTGCACAGCCGGCAGGGCCAGGGCACCACTTTCGATCTGTACTTTCCGCTCTCCCGGGACGCCGTGGAAGAAAAAGACCCTCGGCTGAACCTGGCAGGGCTCCAGGGCGGCGGCGAGACCGTCCTGGTGGTGGACGACATGGCGTCCCAGCGCAAAATCGCCGCCCACCTGCTCCAGCGGCTGAACTACACAGTGCATGCGGTGAATAGCGGTGAAGCCGCCGTGGCGTACCTGAAAGACCACACGGTAGACCTGGTGATTTTGGACATGATCATGGAACCTGGCATGGATGGCCTTGAAACCTGGCGCCAGATCATCACCCATCACCCGAGGCAGCGGGCGATCATCGCCAGCGGCTATGCGGAAACCGACAAGGTTAAAACCGCCCAGCGCCTGGGTGCCGGAGAGTACCTGAAAAAACCCTACATGATCGACAGCTTGGCAAAAGCCGTGAAAAATGCCTTGACCATCGCCCGCAGCAATTAAACCCGCTACAGAAAGATCTTGCCCGGATTCATCAGCCCCTTGGGATCGATCATCTCCTTGATCTGCTTCATCAGTTCATAGCCCCCGCCGTGTTCCAACTGCATAAACTTGCGTTTTCCGATGCCGATACCGTGCTCACCGGTACAGGTGCCGCCCAGGGCAACCGCCCGGTGAACGATGGCGTCGTTGATCGCTTCCAGGGATCCCCACTGCCCATCATCAGCCGGATCACCCACCATAACCACGTGCAGGTTGCCGTCCCCGGCATGGCCGAAAACAAAACCCACAGCGTTGTTTTCGTTCAATTGCTGCTGGGAAAAAACGACCATCTGCGGATAGCTGGAGATGGGCACCGCCGCGTCCACGATCAGGGTCTCCCGCCCCGGAAAGGCTCGATGGATGGTCTCCCAGGCCTCGTGGCGGGCCCGCCACAGCTCCTTGCGCTCGCGTTCCGTGACACCGGTCTTAAAGGCAAGTGCACCGCCATCCCGGCACAAGGCGTCTGCCAACACAGCGGTTTCATGCAAGGCCGCTTCGCTGACGCCGTGGAATTCGCAGAACAAGGATGGCTTTTCGGCAAGCCCCAGGCCCTTCTCACGGTTCATCAGGCCGATGAGTTCCGGGGTGAGCAGTTCCAGGGCTGCCGGTGCCAATCCCGACCCCATGAGCACCGCCACCGTCTGCGAAGCTGCCTCCAGCGTCTCAAAGACGACCGTCGCCGCCAGATGGGCGACGGGAATGCCTGCCAGTTTCAAGGTCGCTTCGGTCACCACGCCCAGGGTTCCCTCGGATCCCACGAAAAGCCGGGTCAAGTCATAGCCCGAGGAGGATTTATGGGCCTTGCCGCCGGTGTGGATCACCCGGCCGTCGGGCAGCACCACCACCAGGCGCATCACATAGTCCTTGGTGGCTCCGTATTTGATGGTCTGCACACCGGAGGCGTTGTTGGCGATCATTCCGCCGATGGTGGCGTCGGCACCGGGGTCCGGCGGAAAAAACAGCCCCGACCGTCCGGTGCGCTGGTTGAGGGTCTTACGAAACACCCCGGGCTGGACATCGGCCTGAAGGTCCTGGGGCCGGATGGCGATGATCCGGTCCATCCGGGTCATGTCCATCACCAGGCCGCCGCGCATCGGCAGCGGATTGCCTTCGGTGCTGGTGCCGGCCCCCCAGGGGGTGACGGGGATGTCCGCACCATAGGCGTAGGCAAGGACAGCGGACACCTCCTCGGTGGTCACGGGCCAGATGATGCCGGCGGGCAGCTTGCCCCGGTGCGGGGAGATGTCCTTGGTGTGAAGCTCGCGGTTGGACTGGCCGGTGGAAAAGCAATCCGGGGCCACGAAACTGGCCAGGGTCTCCATCTGGCTCTGGGTAAACTGTTGCATATTTCTTCTCCACGGTCGGATCGGTTTGGCGGCGGCGGTTCCAAAGCGGTGAAGGGCCACTGTAGAAAGTTCCACCACAGCTGTCAATCAGCAATGATTGCGTATTGACAACGCCGTTCAAAACCGATTTATTCATTCATTCTCGGTCTGTTTCATTCTAGCCTGTTTCAAAACGACAAGGTGATTAAGGAGGATTTCATGACACCGGCTTCCCGGCAGGCTCTGGAAGGCCTGCGCGATCTGTCCATGCTGAAGTGGTATGTGATCCCGATGATTGCCTACACCTTTTACATCTACACCCTGGAAATGAAAAAAGCCCGGTCCTCCGGCAACTGGGACGTGGTGTTTGCCGGCCTGACGGTTTTCGGTATGGATTTCATCAATGAAACCTGGAACGGCTGGGTCCTGGTGTTTACCCAGCGTTCGGCGTTCTGGACCGCCCCCGGCGAAACGGCCCTTCGCACCATGGTGGGCTGGAACATCGAAATCATGTTCATGTTCGCCATCGCCGGCATCATTTACGCCAACACCATCTTTGAGGACCGGAATGCCAAGATCCTGGGGCTCCCCAACTGGTGGTTCTGGGCCATCGGGTATTCGGTCTTCTGCGTGTTCGTTGAAGTGCTGCTCAACATGGGCGGCCACCTGGTGTGGGAGTACTCCTTTTGGCAGCGGTCCTTCAAGGGTGTCTGGCTAATCTTCCTCTTCGGCTATTTTCATTTTTTCGTGGCGGCGCTGCTGGTGATCGGCATGCAGACCATCCGGGCCAAAGTCATTACCGTATCGAGCCTTTACGCCATCGCCATCACCGCCAACATCTTCGGCATGGGCGTCATGGGGTGGCGGTACTGAAAATTTTCCGAGGCCCTGGCCAGACCCTGAAGTCGTGATGGTAACGGGTTCTTCCCACCCGGCAACGACTCACCTACAAAAAGGAATCGGCGCCATGAACGGGAATTGCATTCTGCTCAACGGGGACTATACCTTTCTCGGCCTGGTGGACTGGAAAAAGGCCATGGGCCTTATGTTTGCAGAAAAGATCAGGATCCTGAAGTTTTCGGACCGCGTGATCAATGGGGTTGGCCGTACTTTCCGGGCTCCGGCTGTAGCCGTGCTGGTCAAGGTGGTGAGAAGCGTCTACCGGGGCCGCGTACCCTTTTCGCGCCGCAACGTCCTGATCCGGGACCGGTTTGCCTGTGCCTATTGCGGATCACGGACCAAGCCCATCACCATGGACCATGTGGTCCCCCGGTCGCGGGGGGGAAAAACCGATTTCGACAACTGCGTGGCCTGCTGTCAGGCCTGCAACCATAAAAAAGGCGCCCTTTTGCCCCGGGAAGCCCGGATGGCCCTGCGCCATCGCCCATGGCAACCCACCATCGCAGAGTTTATCCGGATCCGCCTGCGCCATTCCGGAGTCTACGGGTTACTGGTTGAACTGGGATTGTTGTGACGGTGAAAAGGTCATGGGCCATCTAATTACGGCATTGGCCGGTTTTTCTTTCCGGCAGTCCCGGCAAGGGTCGGCGGCACGGGATCCAGCACCTTGAGCTTGGCCAGCAGCAATTGGGGATCGGCATAGGGAGACAACCGGTCCTGATGCACCTCCAACACCGCCACCGCCTTGGCGGCAATGCGTTTGGCCCCGGTGAGATTCCCCTGCTCCAGGTGCACGTAGGCACCGGCCGCTCGGATAATGGCCTGAAAAAACGGTTTGTCGTTCCCGTCGGCCGTCATCCAGTATGGTTCCAGAAATTCATGGGTTTCGAAAAAGAGGCGGCGGTCCCAGATGGCCAAAGCAACCGCCAGCGGATCGTCAAGATGCCGGGAGCACACATCCGCCAGCACCTGTTCGTATGCGGCCAGGCGCTGGTCGATATACGCCGTGACGCATCTCGGCAGCGGGTCGTTCAGCAACAATTCGGCCATTCGCCGCACCGGCTGCATCGCCTTTTGTTCCAGCACCTTTTTAAACCTTTCCGACAGCGCGTTGCGCACATTGCGGCACAACCGGTTGTTGAAGGGGTCAAAGCGCTCAATTTCGATCATGTCGGGCTCCTGTTGGTAATTGTGGCGGTTACCGGAATCGGGCCATGTCAATGGCTGTGGTCACGGCCGGGGTCACAGACAACGGGTCATTGTCGGCTCCTGTCATTTCAGACCCGTGCTTACATGAAGAATCAATCGATCCCTGGCAGCGGATTAAGGTTGTCATAGCCGTTGAACTGTTCTACTATAGTGGCCGTTCAGTTGGCATTTTCAAGGACTGTACATCACCAGCGCCACTGTAGCGAGAATCCCGCCGGTTTGACAACTATCGCAAGGGTATTACTTTTGAAGCGTCCCCGCCGCAAGCAGCGGGGAATGCGCTAACTATCACGATTCAAAGCCAACCCCATTCCGGCCCCGCTAACTTGATGAATCCGCACCTGTGGTGCCTTCCAGCCAAGAAGAAAGGCTGTTTGTGTTAATGAAATTCACCTTTGCCCACAACAACATCACTGTTCTGGACCTCGACAAGAGCCTATATTTCATCGCAGACCCGGACGGGTACTGGATCGAGATCATGCCTTTCAGAGAAAATCATGAACAACCATAAACCTGGGGGTCAGCCAGTGGAACCGGTCAGCGGACACCTTGAAATACTGGATAAAGGCTTCGGTTTTCTCCGAAATATCGATAACAACTACCAGGCCGGTCCGACGGACACCTTTGTTCCGGCCTTCATGATCACCAAATGTGGACTGCGGGAAGGAACATTCGTCGAAGGCCGGGGTGAGCCCGGCAATCCAGGCAACCAGAACCTGAAACTGGCGGCAGTGGAAAGGGTCAACGGCTTGAGTCTGGAGCGGTATGCACAGACCGAAACCATGCACACCATGACCAGCATCAACCCCGACCAGCGCCTGCGCATGAGCCAGGGACCAAAAGACCTTACCGGCCGAGCCCTGGACCTGATCGTCCCCATGGGCCGGGGACAGCGGGGCCTGATCATCTCTCCGCCCAAAACCGGAAAAACCACTCTTTTGCGGCACATGGCCAACTCGGTGACAGTCAACGATCCGGAGATGGACGTCTTCGTATTGCTGGTTAATGAACGGCCGGAGGAAGTGACCGACTTCAAGCGGGGGCTAACCAGTGCCCACGTGCTCTACTCTTCCGCAGATCAGAGCATCGCCCAACATATGCGCATGACTCGCTTGGCAGTGCACACGGCCATGCGCTGCGCGGAAACCGGCCGTGACACCGTCGTCTTCATCGATTCGCTCACCCGCATGGCCCGGGCCTTCAACGCCGAAACGGAAAGTTACGGACGGACCCTCTCGGGCGGACTCGGCGCCAACGCCATGGAGGTGCCCCGCAAGATTTTCGGCGCAGCCAGGAACATCGAAGACGGCGGCTCGCTGACAATCATCGCCACCATTCTGGTGGAGACCGGCAGCCGGATGGATGACATCATCTACCAGGAGTTCAAGGGAACTGGCAATATGGACTTGGTGCTTAGCCGCGATTGTGCCGAGCACCGCATCTTTCCGGCCATCGACATCCGCCAAAGCGGCACCCGCAAAGAGGAACTGCTGTTGGACAAGGATGAACTCAAGAAGATCGTGGACATCCGGCGGACCCTGTCTCAGAAAGACACCACCGAAGCCATGGTGAACCTGCTGGAATATCTGGACCGTCACAGTCGCAATTAATTTCATTTTGCATTCAAAATGATACTCAGGTGGTCAGGGAAGAGGGGACGGGCCAGCCACCATCGTTAGGGCTTGAGTGTTAGGCTGAGCCAAGAAAGCGAACGCCTTCCCCGCTGCTTGGGGTGGATAACGCTAAAAAAGATGTGGGCAAATGGACGGCCAGTACCGCAAAAACATCCAACCCGGCGTCGAAGTCGACATCGTTCTCAAGGCGGACCAGCGCAGCGGCCGCCTCACCAGGGGTACGGTCGACGCGATCCTCACCCGCTCCTCCCATCATCCCCACGGCATCAAGGTGCGCTTGGCCGACGGGCAGGTGGGACGGGTCAAGGCGGTCCTGTCGATGCCGTAAGGGCTGCGTTTTTTCGCTGCGCTCGCCTTCCCGACCGCATGCAGGGACGTCCACCGGTTATTCCGGTTGAAAAACGCTGCGGGGCTGTTTTTTTTCCTGTTTGTTTTTTTTCTTTTCCTTGGGCGTCTGGGCGGGCTTTTTCTTGGTATCTTTTTTTGTGTCTCGTGATTTCGACATGCTACACCTCCGATACGACGCTAAAGTGACAAAAGCCCCAATTGGCAAGGGCGATGGCTGTAAGCGAATCAAACACAATAATGATACTATGATCGAATGGCGTCATGCAATGGCGATTTGCGCCTTGGGTGAGGATGGGCAGGTTTTGGAAAACCCCTAAAATTAAAATAAACCGGTTGCCTGTGGTTGCATTCCTCGATTCCGCACTTATTATGTCCGTCGCACCCCGCCGGGCAACGGCGGGGTGCGATATTTTTACGGATGGCGTTTTCTAATCACCTATCAGACCGTTTCACACGGGTATTTTTTTCTTAACACCAACTATTTTCAAAAGGAGAATATGATGAAGGATCGTTCCCATATTACCCTCTACAGCGGTGGCCATAAAGGCGCTGAATCCGAATTCGGTCGCCTGGCTGAAGCCTGGGGCATCCAGGAGGTCAACTTCTCATTTGAGGGGCACACCATTGAACGCTCTCGTGGGGTCCGTGAGTTGGGACCTGAAGAACTGGACAAGGGCAATGTGAGTATGGAGATCGTCTCGGCACGCATGGGCCGAAAATTTGCCCAGGCCAACAAGATCCGCAAGGTGATCCAGACCATCTTCCACATGGTCAACCACGGCTACCACGTGATTACTGTGGGCTGGATTCAGCCGGACGGCACGGTCAAGGGCGGAACCGGCTGGGGTGTGGAACTGGCCAAACTCTTCAATCGGCCGGTGCATGTCTATGATCAGGATCGCAAGGGCTGGTTCGCCTGGGACGGCAACGCGTGGGTGGAGAAGGTGCCGGCGATCGAAAAGAACACCTTTGTGGGTACCGGCACCCGAAATCTCACTGACGACGGAAAAAAAGCCATCCGGAGTCTCTTCGAAAGCGCCTTCGGGCCGGCCTGACCTGCGGCGCTTAAGTGCGCTTGCGGGCGGCTACCGGATCTCCGGCAGCCGTTGCCGTTGGAAAGCGACGATTTAAGCTCTATTGCCGTAGCGATCGACACTCACCTTGTCGCGTTGAAGGGATGCCAGCGGGTGGGGTGCCAATTCCTGGGCGGGATACCCGATGGCCATGATGGCGGACGCCACCAACCCGGTCGGCAGACCCAGAACCCGGGCCGCGTATTCACCGGCAGTTTGCGTATCATCATGGTCCCGTTTG
Organism: uncultured delta proteobacterium; assembly: GCA_963704985.1. GTDB lineage: Bacteria > Desulfobacterota > Desulfobacteria > Desulfobacterales > Desulfosarcinaceae > Desulfosarcina. Next base: position 1,037,045 of record CAVPIL010000002.1, read on the forward strand.
CGCAGCTGAATCCAGCAGCTTCCCAATCCAAGGTCCGTGGCGGCCAGATGCAGCAACATCGTGGCAATGGAGACATCCTCGACCCAGACATCCGACTTGCCCGGATCTGCGCAAACCACGATGGCCAGGGGCGCGTTGGCCAGAAACGAGGCGCCGTGTGGTTTGGCCCTGGCGAGGCGATTGATGGTCGCTGGATCGGTCACCACCACAAATTCCCAGGGATTGAACCCGCGGGAAGAGGGTGAACGCAAGACAGCCTCCACGAGCAGATCTACCTTTTCCTGCTCTACCGCTCTCTTTTGAAATTTACGAATGCTTCGTCGCCCACGCAGCAGATCAATAAACATAGCCCCTCCAGAAAAATGGTGCGGCTGGGTGGTAAGGGTACCCTCTTCGATACCCGCCACGCGCTCTGTGGATTTCAGTCATCAGACATCCGCCATCCGACTGCTGCATTTGCTCATCCATCAGATCCCGCAGCATTTCTTATACTTTTTGCCGCTGGCACAGGGGCACGGGTCGTTTCTTCCGATTTTCGGGCCCTGGCGAACGGATTGCACGGGCTGCGGCGCCTGGCCGTCTTTAAAATACCAGCGGCCGTCTTCGCGGACAAATTCTGCAATTTCATGGTGATCGAACGCCTGGCTGTCTTTGCGGTAGCGCGCCACAAATTCCACCTTTCCCACCGCGTCATCCGGGCCGCCATTTTCTATATTACGAACCACCAGCCGCTGCCAGTCCAGCTTGCGTGACCAGGCAGCCGTTCCCTTCCGATCGGCATCCTGGCGATTGGCCGGGTGGGTGGTCTCAAAAATATAGTCGAAGGCCTTTTTGGCATGGGCGCTGTAGCGTGCCCGCATCAACGCTTCGGCGGTATCGGCGACGCGATCACCGTTGATCAGGGGCTTACAGCAAGCGGCGTACGCTTTTTCGCTTCCGCAGGGGCAAAGTTCCATGGGTGGCTCCTGGTGGTTGGTTGTTCAATTACGGGGCAAGGTGAACCGGGCCAAAGGGACCCGTGCATCAATACCGTGCCGGCAAATGCCTATACGTGGTAAGCCCTTATCTTGTCAAGCAAAACCGGACCTCCATCAGCTTTCGGCCATGGTCTTGGAACGGCTCTCCCGGGCGGCATCATCCGGGTGGATGCGCCAGGTGATCAGGGGCGAAAGGAGATAGAGGATCATGTACGCCAGGCAGATCTGCCCGAAAATCGGAGTAAACATGCTGACCGTCAGCAGGAGCAGGTTCGCGCGGCCGAACCAGGGATGGCGGCTCATCGTCCGACCCAGGTGGAGATACCGGATGGGATACAGGTTCATGACAATGCCGGCAAACACCATGGTGCCCGTGGCAAATAGACCCCAGAAAACGATCTGTTCTGACGGAAGCGCCAGGGCATGATTGAAGATCACCAGTGGAGACATGACCAGCATGGCCGCCGCCGGAGTGGGCATGCCTTTGAAAAAACCTGGGATCGGCGTCTTGTCCAGGGTGAAGTAGACCAGCCGGCCTATGCCCATCAGCGCATAGAAAACGGCGATCCACGCTAATGGCAGATGATCGAAGCGGCCTTCGCCAAACTGGCTCATGGTGATATAGAAAATCCAGGCCGGTACCATGCAGAAGCTGATGGCATCGGCCAGATCGTCCAGGATGCTGCCCATGTTGATTTTCTTTTTGGGCAGCTCATCGGGGAGGGGTTCCGTCAGGCCCAACCGGCGGGCCAGGGCTCCGTCCAGCTTGTCGAATGTGGCGGCCCCGATCATCATGAGGTAGGATTCGCGCATCCGGCCCTGATAGGCGAAAAACACAGCGATAAGCCCCATCAGGGCATTCATCACCGTCAGGGCGTTGGGAAATACCGACAGGATTTTTCGCCGCAGCACCTGGTCCCCGAAACACAGTTCATCCAGGCAGGCGGTTCCGTATTTGCGGCAATAGCCGGCAATGGAGCCCAGGTTGATGATGAAAAAAAGGATCTCCACGAAAAACATGATTTGCAGGGAGACGTTCCCCAGATAGGAGATGCGGAAATAGATCCATGATTCCGGACCTTCGGGGATATAGAAGGCATACGCATAAAGCAGCGCGCTGACCGGTGCGGCCACGATGGTTCGCATGCGGTTGTACTCGCTGCTTTCGGGCTCCACACCCTGGCGAATGGCGAATCCGCGCATAAATGAAGCAAAGCTGTCCCTCACCAGCACCGTCACGCAGAGCACCAACACAAAAATCGCATGCATCAGCTGGCCCTGGGTGGGATCGGTCTCTGACACCAGCAGACGCCACATCATGCCGGCGGTGATAACCGGGAAAATGATGGAGTAAACCAGCTTGTCCATGAGCCGGTCCGCCAGGGGCGCGAGCGGGGCGTTGGGCCTGAAGCGGGCCGAGAACCAGCCATCCACCAGGTCAAAAATCATGGAGAGGACCAGAAACGAAACCCCGACGGTATAAACCACCGGGTTTTTGCCCCACATGACCGCTAACGCGCAGATCATACCGCCAAAAATCAGACCCGGGCGACTGTAAACGAAAATGGCGGCCAGCCTGGCCGGCAGGGGGACTTTGTCGGTCATGGAAGCGATGCCTGTAGATCCTTAAAAGTGTTGATCATGCGCGTAAACCATCAACGCAAAGGCATCATAAAGGGATTGCCCATTCGAGTCAAGCCGCGAGCGGCCGGGCAAGCACATCTTACCTATGGGAAGGTCGTTTATGGATAACACAATGGGGCCGCCGCGACGTTGAGCGTTCACCACAGCAGGCCGCGGTGGCGGGTGCGCGCCTGCGGTTCAGGCGTCCGGCATGGCTCCCGCGTCAACCGCATCCGGACTGTTTTCCAGCAGGCTTTCAATGGCGGGAATCGTGAGGGGCTGGTGAATTCTTAACGCCGCCAGGTTCACCCCCATGTTGTAATTCCTGAGCAGCCAGAGCGGAAGGTCGAATTTTTCCCGGCACAGGGTCCAGTAGCTGTCCCCCGCCTGGACCCGGTAGCGCTGGAGCACACCGACGCGATAGGCCGCAAAAAAATCCTCCTGCAACCGTTTGTGAAACTCGTAGCGTCGCGCTTCGAAATCCGTGGCCGCCACAGCATCCAGCGGTATTTTAATCTGCCGGTGCAATTCCAGTGGCTGGTCGAAAGTCAGGTTGTTGAGCTGACGGATCCTGGAAGCACGGACACCGGCCCACTCGGCATAGTGGCCGAGGGTTTCCTCCACCTCGACCTGCAGGATCCCAACCGGCTGCTGCTTGACCTTGACGATCCGGGAAAAACCGACATCAGCGGTGAAAATGCCTGGTTTTGTCTCCACCTCATGGCCAGCCGCATCGTGAGCTGCTTCTCCGGGTTCATCATCCGCCGTCGCCAGCAGGTCGTCAGCCGACGGATCCGGTGGTCGGGATCGGTCAACCGGACGTTGAACGGGAATGGTCTCAACGATGACGGAAGATATGTCACCGCTATCCACAGCCGCCAGACGTACGCCAGGGTCGCCCGGCATAGCCGGTTGCGCGATGTTGTCGATGCGGACCGACTCCCCATGCTGGGGGATGCGAAGGGTCTGCCGGGAAAAAACGGTCGCCCGACGATCCAGGTTATTGGCCAGAATCAGGTCGTCCAGTCTCACATGGTGCAGGCGGGCAATCCTGCCGGCCGTATCCCCCGGCTGAACAGTATAGAAAAGGCTGGGCTTCTGAGCCGTTTTGAACAGTTCCGAGGGAATTTGCGCCAACGACACGCCGGCGGGTTCAACGTGGGCGGGAAGGTTCAACACATAGCCCTTGGGGACATGCTTCTGTCCACTGAACACCGGCGACCGCAGGGCCGGATTCATGGCCCGGATCACTTCCGGAGACACTTCAAAATGGCGACAAAGATCCGTGAAAGCAGCAAAACCATCCAGGCGCACGGATCTTGATCGGAGGGGGGCCTTCAAGGACAGCTGCCCGAAATAGCTCTGGTAATCGGATGCCACCTGACGGGCGGCCAGAAACTCGGAATAAAAATTTCTCGAGGCGAACTTAAAACTGCGGCCCATATAGGATGTGAATATTTCAGGGTAATCACCGTGAGCAGCCTTGGCTCGTTGTACGCCGGCAGCACCGTGGTTGTATGCTGTGATGGCCAGCGGCCAGTTGCCCAGCTTGTCATGGTTTTCCTTTAGCAGCCGTGCTGCCGCATGGGTGGCGGCAATGGGATCACGCCGTTCGTCCAGCACATAATCCACGGTCATGAATCGCTTGCCTGTGGATCGGGTAAACTGCCACATCCCGGCAGCGCCAAACTTGCTGTAGGCGTTGATATCAAAAGAGGACTCCACATGGGGCAGATAGGCCAGGTCTTCGGGTACGCCCTGGGCTTTTAAAATGGCTCGCATCCCATCGATATAAGCCCCTGAACGCACCAGGCCTGCCTGGAAGCGGTCCCGCTGACCGATCTGACAGCGAACCCGATGACAGGCAAGACCAAATGCACGTGCATCCGCCTGAGATCCAAACAGCGCCGCCACCCGCCGGCAATCCGCGTCTTCTGACAGCGGGTTGGTGGCCAGGCGCTTTAATACCTGCTCAACCCTCTCACTGGCCTGTGCCATCCGCTGGCGGTTCATTTTCCGGGCACCCGGAAGCTCGGCGGGTTCGAGGTCGATCACCTCGTAAACGATATCCAGATCGACACTGTCGTGAACGACGGCCTGAGAGGTTGAATAGTGGCCATAGATTTTTATCCAAAAAGAGACATTGGCATTGATGACCGGGTATTGGGGAAACGGTTCTTCGGCGGCAGAACCTGATGAATGGAAAGGGATGAACAGGGCTGAAACAATCAGGATCCATATCATTGCACGTAAGTGATGCATGCCGGCATTTCCTTTTGCTTGTCCGATGGGGTCGATAACTGCGGAAGGATACAAGCAATATCGATACCATGGGCCTGCAAATAATGTTCAACCGTTGCCGGCCATGCATTTACTGTCCGCGGCCCTTGCCGCAGGCATCGCCAGACCAGGTAAATCGGCCAAAAAACGACAAATAATTGACAAAAACCGTCAGCTATAACGATGCCTTCGATACACCTGCTGATCTTTCAGCGCTCTGTGAAAAAGGCTTGAATGAATCCGATCAATGACCATATTCTGATTTAATGCGTTACGATTGAGGGATTGAAATGAACCTGCTGCGAATCCTGATCCGCCCCTACCTTTACACCCGCTTCGGCTTTCATCGAATGACCGGCAGTGGTGCGTTTCGCAAGGACCGGGCAAGGTACATCCACCTCTCCGCGCAATCCCAATGGAATCCGCTTAAACAGGCCATCTGGAAATTCCATGTCAAGCAATTTCACGAATCCTCGTGCTCCGTGGCCAGCGTGGTCGCGTGTATCAATGCCATCAAGTCCACCCAAAACGGGGACACCCAACCCATCAGTCAATCCGACATCCTCGATCGGGTGACCACCGGCCATTGGAAAGCACGCATGAGCGAGGGCGGCTACCGCGGACGCCGCGGGCTGCCGCTGCCGCTATTGGGCCAGGTGGTCAGGGACAGTATCGCTGCCTACGGACTGGGGGTTCACAGCGTGGATGTGGTCCAGACACCTAAAAAGGTCCCCCCGGGATCACCCATCCGGACCACGTTAAAAAAGCGACTGCGGGATTTCGATAGCCTTGGCAACGGCCTGATCATTACCCATTTCGATCAGGGAACCCTTGTCCCCACCTTGAATATCCCCCACATATCGCCTGTGGGCGCCTACGATGCAGAGACCGACCGGGTCACCCTCCTCGATGTGGATCCCGAGCAGGAAAGACCCTATCAGGTGGATTTCGGAACCTTCTACAAAGGGTTGTCTTGTGATTACCATCATGTGTTCGACGCATTCGGGTATGGCAGCGGCGGGTATGTCTATATCCAGATACGGTAGCCGCTGGAAAGCCGATCGTTTCGACGCCGGCTGCCCTCTCCGGCAGGGCCGTTCCACATTCATGGATGGCCATTTCCAGGCACTGTCACCGGTATGCGGTTGCATCCCCGGGTGATCATGGTTACCATTGACAAGGGATTTGAAAACCAAGGAGCAGGTCGCCTTCAACACCAACGCAAAAATGATTGATCCGCACCAGCGCATGTCCAGGAGACGGTTCATGGGCAAACTCTCGACGGCACTCAAGCTCGCCCTGGCGACCCCCTTTTTGCCGCGACTGGCAAAGGCTGCCGCAGATGCTGGAGGCCCGTCAACAGCCCTTCACTATCGACCGCTGAACGGCGACAACCTGCGGGAGATGGCCCGCCGCAAGATGCACCATGGTCCGGAGATCTTTTTTAATCCCATGGGTGTCCCCCGCGACGGCCGCTTCTGGCAGGTGCTCTCCTGGAAGCTGTTTCACAACAATGCCTACGTTGATTACCTTGACGATCAGCCGCTTGCACCCGTCACCATCGACTGGGAGCCGGTCAAGGCGCACCCGGGCGTGTCGGTTACCTTCATTAAACATTCGACCTTGTTGATCAAGGATATGGATCGGGTCCTACTGGTCGATCCGGTATTCAACGACATCTTCTGGTTCATCAAGGATTTTACGCCCCTGGCATTCAATCTGGATGACATGCCGCGGCCGGACCACGTGCTGATCACCCACGGTCATTACGACCACCTGGATCACCAGTCCCTGGCAGCCCTGGATCCGGGCACCCATGTGATCAGCCCCTTGGGATACGACAGCGAATTCAAGGCAGTGGGCCTGACCCGTCGCACCCAACTGGACTGGTACCAGCGCTATGGCGACGGCGCCCGGGAGATCACCTTTCTGCCCGCCAACCACTGGACCATGCGCAACCCCATCATCGGCCCCAACCGCTCCCTGTGGGGCGGCTATCTGATTAAAACCGCAGGCGGGCCGGTGATCTATATTTCAGGCGACAGCGCCTACTTCGATGGATTCGAACAGCTGGCCGACGATTACGCCATCGACCTGGCCGTCTTCAACATGGGCGCCTATGCTCCGCGATGGTTTATGGCGCCCAGCCACATGAACCCTACGGAAACGGTCCGGGCATTTCAGGAGATCAAAGCCCGGCAGCTGATGATCGCCCACTGGGGAACCTTCCAACTGGGCGATGAACCGGTTCATTTTCCCCCTGAAGATTTAAGAAACGCGCTAGGTGAAAAAGGCCTGTTAAAACGGTGGATCAACCTTGACCACGGTCAGACCCACTTCTTCTGACAAGGGCGAGACCCCAGGGAGATGGACGATGAATAAAATAGCCCTGCTTTCAATCCTGTTTCTTTTTGTCGGCCCCATGGAACTGCCGGCTTTCCGCGACCATCGGCCGGCCGTCGAACCACTCGGCAGCGGAGCCCCCATCTATCCGCTTTCACGGGAACTGCGTAACCGGCTCAAGATGCCGGTCCGGCTGACGGTAGATCCGGTATCCTCCGGGAAACCGTTTCACCCGATCAATGCGGATAACAAGCCAGTCAGACCGGGCCACGGTCGTCCCGTCTACTGGGGGCCCGCGGTAACGACCGTGGTTAAGGAGATCCAACCCATCATTATCGTCAACCTTCCCCTGCCGGCAGAGCCGGCCGCGGCCCCCGAACCACAGAAAGTGTGGGTGCCGCCGATCATGGACACGCGCACCGAGCCTGGTTATTGGGATTACGGAGTAAGGAAAATGTGGATGGGCGACCACTGGCGTTACGAACAGGATGTTGCGGACAAGACCTGGGTACCCGATTCCCAGGTGGAATACGTCAAACAGGAAGGCTATTGGAATTTCGCTGAGTAGACCGCAGTCAATCCAGCAGGTAGGTTTCTCTCAGTGCCAGCGACATCCGCTTCACCGTCGCGAAAGCACGCTCCACGGTTTTTTCCTTGTCCGGGTTGACCAGGCAGCAGGTGGCGGGCGACAGCATGCTGTGGGCGAGCAATCGATCCCGGTCCACCCCCTTTTTCCATAAAGCTTGCCATACCGCTTCCAAACGCCCCATCAACGACGGCAGATCCTCCTGGGAAAACGTCTCCATTCCGGTGGGAACGATCCCCCAGACGATAATTCCGCCCCTATCCAGGAATCGCCGGATGGATGCGGCGTAGGCTGAAAAAATCTCCGCATTGGTGTAAATGTCCATGGACAGCACCTCCAGGTCGAGGTTCAGCAGGAAGTCCCAATCCGGATTGCCGCACAAGTGAATCCCCCGGGGCCGATCCACCTGGGCGAAGAACCGGTCGAGGTCGCCCTTGGCCTTGATGTCACTGTACCCCGCCAATGCGGAAAACAGGAACTGAAGCCCCGGCTCGTCTACAAACATGAACGCGTTGGCGTTCCTGCTTTTCAGTCGACGCAGCTGGACGTTCAACCGTCGGGCCATGAACTCCAGCATAAAGGGCCGCACCGTATCGTCGAAAAGAATGGGCCGCTCGTCCTGATCGAGAATGTTGAATCCAAAACTGACGGGACCTTCCAGCTGTCCCCGGATAGCCGGTCGGTCGGCCAGGTCGAGGGAAAGAAAACGATGGTATACGGCGGAATAGGTTTGGCTGACGTCGAAATAGTCAGCGTCGTCAAACCGGGCAAGCGCCTCTTCGAGCTCCTCGGCAAAGCGGTCTATCGAAAACCGCAGCGTCCGCTTGCCGACGTCCAGTATGATGCCGGGAAAATGCTCCGCCGCCTGAACATACATGTCTTCATAGTAGCTGACGTTGGGCAACTGGGGCCAAAAAGGCACATCCAGCGACAGGGCCATTTCAAGGGCCCTTGCAACGTCGGTGTGGGGCATCACTGCCATGGCGGTGGTCACCAGGTTTCCGGGAAGGGGCATGAATTCACCTTTTCTTTAAGGTTGACGGGGTGAGGCCGGCTCACGTTTTTCCGATGCAGGCCTCATCGGTACACCCTTCCTGCCCGCCAAAGGACATGGCGGAACCCGGTTGTCTGGTCGGTTTTTCGGCTGCCTTGACCGGTTCCTGAGTTGAGGCCGACGAAGCGGTTACCATTTTTCCGATGCAGGCCTCATCTTCGCAGACGGTTTCCGCGGATACGGCAATGGATGACCGGGTGGTGACGCTTTTGTCTTTTTTTGCTGCCGATTCTTTTTTCATCGTTGAACTCCCTTGCATGAGTCTGTTCCGACTCGGTCACTGACTCTAGGTTATTTTAGCAACAACCGCGAGTGTCATCATTGGAACGCTGCATCGATCATCTCCGGCAGCATTATGAACATAACCGGTTTGAAAACCAAAACAATTGATATAGGTCAAAGCAACCGGGTTGACGATGTGCCAAGTCAATCCCAGGATGAAATGAATAGGCTGAAAGGATATGACATGGCAGACGACGGCCGCCTCCTTGAACCGGATGTCCATGCCGATGCGCATGCGGATCGATTCTTGAAAATCATCAACCATGTCTCCCGCCAGAACATCAGCAAGTGCTGGCATTGCTGGTCCTGCGGCGGGGGATGCCCCTTCTCCGAGCACATGGACTTTTTGCCCAACCAGGTCATTCGCCTGATCCAGATGGGCAAGGGAGAAGATGCGCTGAGGTGCAATACCATCTGGCTCTGCGTGGGCTGCCACACCTGCTCCGGCCAGTGTCCCAACAGCATCGATGTGGCGGCGGTCATGGATGCCCTTCGCCAACTGGCCATCCGTGAGGGCATCGTGGCCCCGGAAACTGACATCTACCGGTTCCACCGCTACATCTATGGCTCCATTGAACGACATGGGCGGCTGAACAAACTGGAGGCCATGGTTCAGTTCAAGGTGGGGTCGGGCAGGCTTTTCTCGGACCTGCAGGCGGGCCTGAAAATGATCACCCGCGGAAAGCTTGAACTCATTTCCCAGAAGGTGTCCGGCCGTGATGAAGTAGATCGGATTTTTTCCCATTACGACCAGCGCAGAAGGAGCTTCGACACCCATGAGCAGTATTGAACTGGCCTACTACCCGGGATGTACCCTCAGCTCCACGGCCCGCGAAACCGACGCGGCGCTGCATCAGGTCTGCAACCGGCTGGACATCAACCTTTCGGAACTGCCGGACTGGAACTGCTGCGGATCGTCCTCCGTCCACGCCGTCAGGCCTCAGCTGGCGGTGTCCCTGGCCGCCCGCAACCTGTTTCAGGCCCAGTCCATGGGCAGCGACCTGATGGTCATGTGCGCCGGCTGCGCCAACCGTCTGAGGGTGGCATCCAACCAGCTGCGCAGCGATCCGACAAGCCGCCGGGTCAACCAAGAAATCCTGGGTCGCACCCTCGACCGGGATCTTCACGTTCACCATCTGATGGATCTGCTGCCCCGGCGATTGAAGGAAATGCCCTACCGCAATGCCCTGCAACAGCCCTTGGCGGGTTTGCGTTATGTGCCCTATTACGGCTGCCTGCTGGCCGCGCCGCCGGAGTTGAAAAACTACCCCAAACTGCATGGCAGCATGGAAGCGGTCATGGGCTGGCTGGGCGCCGAGGCGCGCCAATGGGCATATCAGGCAAAATGCTGCGGGGCTTTTTTATCGGTGGCCAGACCGGACATCGTGGCGCCCATGGTCACGGACATCATGGACAAGGCCATATCGGCGGGAGCCGAATGCGTGATCACGGCCTGCGCCATGTGCCAGCTCAACCTGGAGCTCAGAAGCCCTGCCGACAGGCGGTTACCGGTATTTTCAGTCGTGGAGCTGCTGGCCTATGGCCTGGGATCATCGAACTTGCCCGCCTGGTTCAAGAAACATCTCATCGATCCCCTGCCCCTATTCAAACGCAAGCGCTTCAAGATCTGAAGCGCAAACCCTCACGTCCGCTTTCTCGCGTTGCCAGCAAAACCGCCCCGCAACACCTTCGGGCAACCATGGCCACACGATGTTCAAGATAGGGTTCGCTTGCCGGCACCCTTGACCAATTAAACGGCCGGTCAGGCACCGGCCTTCAGGCTCATGTAATACCCGCGTTCGAAATACTGGGATGTCCGGTTGTCCTGCACGGCTTCATTTTCGTGAATGTAGCGCGAGCCGCTCCCCCAGGCACCGCAAGCCAGCACAGCGGTGTCGCCGAGATTGAACTTGCGGCCGCAGGCCACGCATCCCTGGGCATTGGTGGCGTTGAGGGCTTCAAGGTCCATGATGATTTTGGGGTTGCACGCATTGATGCCATTCATTGTCTTTTCCTTTCGTTTCAGTCGGTTCGCTTTATCAGATAGAGTATTCATCATCCTGGCAAATGCAAACCGGCCTGACGCCTCCAATGTGGACCTGCCCCTAAAAATGGATTGCATATTTTGCATGGATTTGTTTTTGTCGGGCGTCTCTTTTTTAGCTGATGGGTTGCATGGAACCATCAGGCCAACGATGTGAGGAAATAACATGGTCAAGGCCCTGGGTGCATTCGGAGCATTGTTTGTTGCCGCCTTTATCTTTTTGACCGGCAACGGTCTGCTCAACACCCTGCTGAGCACCCGCATGGCCGTCGAAGCCTTTTCGACGACCACGACAGGGATCGTTCTGTCCTGTTATTTCATCGGCCTGTTGACCGGATCATTCGTGTGCCATCGACTTATCCAACGGGTGGGACATATCCGCGCCTTCACCGTATTTGCCGCCACGACGACGGCTGCCGCCCTGCTGCACGGACTCTACCTGGCACCCTGGTTCTGGGGGGCGCTGCGGTTTTCGTGCGGCATCACCACCTTCGGCCTGTTTATGGTCATCGAAAGCTGGCTCAACGAGTGCACCGAATCGCGCTACCGGGGGAGGGTGTTTTCCATTTACATGACCCTGACCTATCTGGGTATCGGCATCGGCCAGCAGTTGCTCAACGTCGGAGACGTTCAGGGGCAAACGCTGTTCATCATTGCCGGCGTCATTTTCGCCCTCTGCCTGGTGCCGGTGTCGGCCACCGAGGCTGTCCACCCTAGCCTGCCCGAAACCAAGCCCTACCATTTCCTATCCATTTTCCGCCGGGCGCCGCTGGGCATGCTCGGGAGCATGGCCGCGGGTGTGACCAACAGTGCCTTTTATGCCATGATGCCGGTGGCCTGCACCGATATCGGCCTGTCTGTCAGCCAGTTGTCCTGGATCATGACCATCACGGTATTCTGCGGGCTGGCCGCCCAATGGATGGTGGGCACCTTGTCGGACCGGTTTGACCGCACCAGGGTCCTCATGGTGGTAGCCATCGCCATCGCCGCGGTCAGCGGATTCATGTTCATCAACGGGGAGACCTCCTTTTGGGGGCTGGCTGTAGAGATGGGTTTTTTCGGCGCACTGATGTTTGCCGTCTACCCGGTCTCGGTGGCCCGGGCGCATGATATATTCGGCGGTCAGGAGGCGGTGGCCGTCAGCGCCGGCCTGCTGTTCGCATACAGCATCGGTGCCAGCGTCAGCCCCTTGCTTGCCTCCGCGGTGATGACCCTGCTGGACTCCCCTTTTGGCCTTTTCGCGTTCTGGTTTCTGGTCAACGGCGCCTTCGCCGTGGTCACCCTGTATTTGAGAAAGCAGGAGAAATTGCAGGTTGTGCCTGTTGCGGATCAGGTGGCCTTCGTGCCCATGAAAAGCACGTCTCCGGTGGTCATGATTCTGGATCCGCGCAGCACGCCGGAAGCAGAGCGCGGACAACCGAGCTGAGAGGCCGGATCAGGGCCGCAGCCCGCAGCCCGGGCCGAGGCCCCCTCGGTGCATCAGAAACGGATCGCTGTCCGTGCCGGCAGGACTGACCACGGCCACCTTTTCAGGCTCGAATCGAATGATGATCCAGCTGTGGCAAGCTATTCACCCGTCGCTTTCGACGGCGTCGGCAAGCGAATTTAAGATCGATCGGCACGCTCACGGTGAATCTTCCCCGCGCGCTTGGCCGCAAGGGGCAATTCGTTCCCAGGAAGCCATTGCCGCAGGCAGCCCAACCAACCGTAGGTTGCACTGACGGGGGATGCAACGCATCACCGGCACGTGCTGGCGCAATCGGGTCCTTTTCAATGCCGCCATCCGCTCCGGTGAGGATTCTCCTGTCGACGGCGGTCGCCTCAGGCCGCCGCCAGGCGATGGCTGCGCCTCCGCTGGACCAGCCACACACAGCCCAGCAGCAAAAAGGCCGGTATGAACATCATGTGCTTGGGCGGAATTTTAGCTGGCACATAGATGTGCAGGATCTCCTGGTCGAAATCGATGCCGGCCTTTTCCGCCGGACTCCTAAAGCCTACATTGTCCACGAACACCCGGCCGTCTTCCACCCGGGTTTCGATGCCGATGGCCGTCAGTCGTTCAGCGGGTGTCGGTTGGTCGCCCACCTGCAGCATCAGGCTTTTGGTGAACGGCCGGCCCCGGAAGTCTTCGCCGGCCACCTCGAGCATCAGATGGGCTCCCGAGTCGGTCTGCTCGATGACCTGTTCGAGCCGGGTGGCCTTGACCTCATGGAGCGGCGGGTAGATCATGTCCCACCAGAACCCCGGACGCAGCAGGGTGAAGGCCACCAGCAGGAGGGCTACGGTTTCCCAGATACGGTTGGTGGTCAGAAAATAACGCTGGGTGGCGGCGGCGAAAATCAGCATGGCCACCACGGCCCCGGTAACCACGGTCAGAAAATGATACCAGGTCCCGATGCCGATCATCAGCAGTTCGGTGTTGAAGATGAAGATGAACGGCAGGACCGCGGTACGGATGTCGTAGCCGAAACCCTGGATTCCGGTGCGGATCGGGTCGCCGCCGGAGATGCCGGCCGCGGCGAAAGCCGCCAATCCCACGGGGGGCGTGTCGTCGGCCAGGATACCGAAGAAAAATACGAACAGGTGGGCCGCGATCAGGGGCACGAGCAAGCCGGACCTGGCTCCGAGGTTGACGATCACGGGCGCCATGAGGGTCGACACCACGATGTAGTTGGCCGTAGTGGGCAGCCCCATACCCAGCAGCAGGCTGATGACGGCAGTAAAGACCAGAATGAGAATCAGGTTGCCGCCGGAGATGAACTCGACGAATTCGGTCATCACCAAACCGATGCCGGTCAGGGTCACCGTGCCCACCACAACACCGGCCGCCGCGGTGGCCACGCCAATGCCGATCATGTTGCGGCCGCCGCCAATCATGGCCGTCACCAGATCCTGCAGTCCACGCTTAACCGAAAACTCAGGGGCCTTCGTTTTGCGGAAGTATCCCTTGAGCGGTCGCTGGGTGACGACGATCACCATCATCAGCATCGTGGCCCAATAGGCGGACAGGGAAGGGGAAAGCCGCTCGACCACCAGGCACCAAATCAGCACCACCAGGGGCAGCAGAAAGTAGTAGCCGGTCAGCAGGGTCGGCAGGAGAAATGGCAGCTTTTCCATTTCGAGGCTGGTTTCCAGTTCAGGCACTTTGCAGGACAGGCGCAGCAGGAAGAGGTAGGCCGCCATCAGGATCACGCCGACGATATAAAAGGCGGCATCACCGGCGACGGTCTTGATCCAGCCGATCCCATAGTAGGTGACGCCGGTCAGTACGACCATCAGCAGGAAACCGCCGACAAAGGCCGTCATTTTCTGGAGCAGCGTAGCCCCGGAGCTCGGTTTCTTCAGGGCCTTGAGCCCCATCTTGCAGGCTTCCAGGTGCACAATGTAAAATAGGGCGATGTAAGAAATGATGGCCGGCAAAAAGGCGTGCTTGATCACCTCGATGTAGGAAATACCCACGTATTCGACCATCAAAAAGGCCGCGGCGCCCATGACCGGGGGCATCAGCTGGCCGTTGGTCGAACAGGCCACCTCCACCGCCCCGGCCTTTTCCGGTGAGAACCCCACCTTTTTCATCAGCGGGATGGTAAACGTTCCGGTGGTCACCACGTTGGCGATGGATGAGCCGGATACGAGGCCTGTCAATCCCGAAGCGACCACCGCGGCCTTGGCCGGCCCGCCGCGCAGGTGCCCCAATCCGGCGAAAGCCGCCCGGATGAAATAATTGCCCGCTCCGGCTGATTCCAACAGGGCGCCGAAAAGGACGAACATGAAGACCATTTCGGTGGAGACACCCACGGCCACCCCGAAAACCCCCTCGGTGGAGAGCCAGTAGTGGCTCATTCCCTTGGCCAAGCTGGCGCCCTTGTGGGCGATGACGGCCGGCATGTATTGGCCGAAGAAGGTGTAGATCATGAAGACGGCGGCAACGACCATCAACGGCGGCCCCAGGGCGCGGCGCGTCGCTTCCAGCAGAAGGATCAGGCCGACGACCCCGACCGCCAGGTCGACTTGGGTCGGGTTGCCCGGCCGCCCGGAAAGCGCCGCGTAGAAGATGAACAGATAGGCCGCGCAGAAGGCCGCGATCAGGCCAACGATCCAATCCTGCATCGGTATGTAATTCCGGGGCGAGGACTTTTTGAACGTGGGATAGGCGGTATAGGCCAGGAACATCGCAAAGGCCAGGTGGATGGAACGGGCCTCGGTCGAGTTGAAAATCCCGAAATTGAAAAGAAACGGCAGGGGCGAGGCGTACCAGAGCTGAAACAGGGTCCAGGCCAGCGGTACGTAAAACAGGACCGCCTTGGGGATAGTGCCTGTGGGATTGCGGGCACCGGACTCCGTTTCGGCAACAATCGCATTGGGATCGATTTCTGAGGCCATCTTGCTTTTCACTTTGACCATGGTGACGAACCCTCCTTATGGTGCAATGGGCTGACGCTGCTTCCGGCGGAACTTAACAGAATGACCCGGTCGCGGGGATAGCCCGGGCATCGCACGCAGCACAACGGATGGAAATGAAACAGGCTGATGGAGAAGGCGAAGGGCCGCGCGCACACGGCGATGCGCTGTGCGCGCGGCCGAACGTCCTATTTAACCAGGCCGGCTTCCTTGAAGTATCTGAGTGCTCCGTCATGCAGGGGAGCGGAGAGGCCGTCCTTGGTCATCTCATCTTGCTTGAGAATCTCGAAGGCCGGATGGAGCTTTTTGAATTCGTCGAAGTTGTCGAAAACCGCCTTGACCACGTTGTAGATGATCTCTTCGGGTACCTTGGCCGAGGAGACGAAGGTGGCACCCACGCCGAAGGTGTTAATGTCCTTGTCCGTGCCACGGTACATGCCGCCGGGCAGGGTTGCATACCGATAGTAGGGATTTTCCTTGACCAGTTTGTCGACCACCGGACCGGACACGTCCACCAGCACCACGTCGCAGGAGGAAGCGGCCTCCTGGATGTTGCCGGCCGGATGCCCCACGGTGTAGACAAAGGCATCGATCTTGTTGTCGCACAGGGCCTTGGAGTGTTCGTCGGGTTTCAGCTCGGAGGCCAGCTTGAAGTCGTCCTTGGTCCATCCCATGGCGGCCATCAACTCCTCCATGGTGCCGCGCTGTCCCGAGCCGGGGTTGCCGATGTTGACGCGCTTGCCCTTCAGATCGGCGAAGGTTTTAATCCCGGCGTCCGCCCGGGCCACGACGGTAAAGGGTTCCGGGTGAACCGAGAAGACCGCCCGCAGATCCTTGTTGGGGCCGGCATCTTTGAATTGACTGGTGCCGTGGTAGGCATGGTACTGCCAGTCGGACTGGGCCACGCCCATGTCGAGTTCGCCGGCCCGGATGGCGTTAAGATTGTAAACCGAGCCGCCCGTGCTCTCAACCGAGCAGCGGATGCCGTGCTCTTTCCGGGCCTTGTTCACCAGGCGGCAGATAGCACCGCCGGTGGGATAGTAAACGCCGGTAACGCCGCCGGTGCCGATGGTAACGAAAGTGCCTTCCGCCTGCACTGGTGCGGGGCCGAAGCCGATCAGCAGCGACAGGCCAAAAAACAGTGCAGTGACTACGAGAAATGATCTTTTCATCCGAACCTCCTCTGGTTGGGTCAATGATAATGACCGGTTATTGATCAAATGGTCCTTAAGCGTCCTGTTGTGGTTTTGCCTCCTTTGTGTCGATGGGTTTCACTTGCTGCGGATGTCTCCCGCTACCCTATCCATCCATGGTGGAAAAAGAGCGGTGCCTCTTTGCATGATTGCATCGAGCGGCGCACCGGAAACGCTTCGGCACGGATATGAAATGCGTTTTTCTGCACCTGCATGTCAACCATCTCGGTGCCATTTGCCCGCTGCAGGCCGGCAAATGGGTCGCAGACGCCGGAGCGTTGAGTAATGCCATTCTTAGGGGTAGGTAATAAGAAAACCCAAGCTGACATCGCTTGATCAAGGAATGCTTATAATATAAAGGAAAATGATCGAATCATCAACCTTGAAATGTTTGCCGCCGTTTCATCGAGGTCAAGGTCGATGGCAGGGGCGGTCAAGGCGTGACCCCATCGTCGAGTCCCGCTGATCGGGTCACGCTGGAGAACCATACCATACCTGGCGACGAATGATGACGGAAATACCGGCCGAGACACCAACTGGACTGCGGGTCAGCGTGGTCCTGCCCACCTACAACCGCGCATGGATCCTCGAGCAGGCTGTCGAATCGGTTCTCGGTCAGGATTATGCCAACCTCGAACTGATCGTGGTCGATGACGGCTCCACCGACGGAACGTCCCGCCTGTTGTCCGGCTATGCGGACCGTATCACCGTGATCAGTCAGGAAAACCGGGGGGTCAGCGCGGCCAGAAACGCCGGCATCCGGGCGGCCGGCGGAGACCTGATCGCACTGCTGGACTCGGACGACACCTGGCTGCCGGGAAAAGTGACCGCCCAGGTGGCGTTTTTCAAGGTCCATCCCGCCGCCCTGATCTGCCAGACCGAAGAGATCTGGATTCGCAACGGCGTGCGCGTCAACCCCGGAAAACGCCATCGCAAGGAAGACGGCATGATCTTCGAAAGAAGCCTGGCCCTGTGCCTGGTGAGCCCGTCGGCGGTGATGATGAGAAAATCGCTGCTGGACGAGGTGGGCCTCTTCGACGAATCCCTGCCCGCCTGCGAGGATTACGACCTGTGGCTGCGCATCGCCTGGAAGCACCCCATCCATCTCATCGACCAACCGCTGATCGTCAAGCGTGGGGGACATGCAGACCAGTTGTCGCGCATGCCCGAGCTGGACCGGTACCGGATTCAATCCATCGCCCGCCTGCTGGACCGCGATGTCCTTTCCCCTGAACAGAGTGAGGCGGCTATCACCATGTTGAAAAACAAATGCACCATCTACGCCCAGGGTTGCCGAAAACGGGGGCGGATGGAGGAAGCGGCGCATTATGAGCAGCTGGGGGGAAAGAGGCAATCCGCGATATCATTTTTTTGATATCGCCGAAAGCCTGCAAATAAGGGGTATGAACGAGAAGAAAGACTGTTCAAACGGATCGTCAATGGCCGTTGCCTTTTCGATTAGTATATCGAATTCTTCCTCAATCTCAAACCGACCGCCAGGGGATTTGAAACTTGAATGGGCAATACTTACAAACATGCGCCGATACCGTCCGGCCATGGGAGATCGGCCAGAAGGCCGTCTACGGGCAAAGCGTGGATGTTGAACAGGTCCGGCCGGCTGATTTTGATGGCAGAAGGATTTTCCACGACATACTGAATCGCTTCCTCATAGTTGGAGGTAGAATGTCTTATTTGGAATATAGCGGTCTATGAATTTCTTTTTTGTTCGTTGTTTCAGTACCGCGGCTGCACCAGCTGGCCGAAAATCATCAGGGCCTTGAAAACCTGATGAACCATCAAGGCCGCTCCAGCCTCCAGCTTGAACAACCGGGAAACCCCCTGGTTATTCGATTTTCCAGACGGAAGATCAGCCACAACCCGACGATCAGGATCACCGGCGCACGGTCTATCTTGCTCACGGTCACCGACCGTTGTTCGGTGACCGCCTGACCATTGGACATCACGGTTTCATCGATGGTAAAAATTTCGAAGTCCCAGACACCCCGGACAAACGCGAGGCCGGTTTTTAAAAAAGCACGCAGGCGCTCCTTTGTGGGCATTCCCTGGCGACGATCGGCAATGGATTCCTGAAAACGGTTCGCGAGTTGAACCAGTTCGTCGATTTCAGCAAGATTATTGGTCAGAAAACCAAAACGTTGCTCATAGGCGGCCTGCCTTTCGTTGGCCAGGCGCTTCTGCCACTCGGTCGGCAACCCCGCTTCCAGATCTCCCTCTGTTTCACCCGCAGGGCAACAGCACCGGTTGACTGGATCACCCGCAATTTCTCCAGCAGGCGATAAAAGTCCTGATCGGCCCGGTACATTCGGGCAGAGCTGCCAAACTGGTTCTGGATGCCGTTGACCGAGTGGACGAGAAACCGGAAAACCAGGTCGAAGGGATATCCCCCCTCGACCAGACTCATGACCGTCGGCAGCTTGCACCGTTTCAGATTAAGGCCGCTGCCTCGGGGCTTGCCCCGAGGCAGTTCATTCTCTCCGTCTTGCCGGCTCTCGGACAACCTGGCAAGCCTTGAAACCCTGTGGTTTTTACGGATAGATTCGGGTGATCTTGGACCCTTGGAGCCCCGCTCCGGCCATCAATCCTTTCTGGTCGAAAAAAAACGCATAAATACCTTCCTTGGCGGTGGTTGTACTCAACGACCGGGCCACGCCTTCATCCACGATGGTGATGCCGGGTCCCACGCCGATCTCCCACCCCGAACTGCTGTCCAGGTAGGTCATTGTGGCGTCGGTTGTAAAAAACAGAGCATAGCCGAAGGCCTGGGCGCCGGCCTGCATACCGTAGGACAAGGCGACCGTGTTGTAATAACTCTCGATTTTGCCGTTTTTGACAAGGGCCCCTTCACCGGCCTGACCGCCAACGATGAAGCCGGCCTTCACGATACGGGGAAATACCAGGATGCCCTTGGCGATTTTTGATAGCTCTTTGGCCGTCGGCGTGGTGGCCATCAGGTTCTGCAGCGCGGCATCCACGCTGCTGTCGATTTCGGCCTTCGAGCCGGCAAGCGCCGGAGTTGACGAAACGGATAGCGCCAGGGTGATCACGATTGCCGCAATGAATCCGAACCATCGATTTTTTTTGTGCATGATATACTCCTTTTCTCGATCGAAGTTTTGCAAGAATGATTACTTCGAGGCGTCCTTGATAAGAGGTATTTGGCCCCCGAGTTCGTACATCAGGGCCGCATTGATTTTGTTCTCGATCTGGATATAGCGTACCACTTTCACAGCGGGGAGCAATTTGAGCAGTTTGGGAAGATACGTCTGGCGAAGTTTGACCCCCAGGGCCTCGATGGTCAGATATTCATCAAGAAGGGTTTTTGCCGTTTCTTCGGTCATATTCGCATATGCCGCCGCATAGTCGCCGATCAGTCTGGCCGTGCGCTGCCGCAGAAGAAAAAGTTCATCTTGATACCGGTCATAGACGGGCCAGAACCCCTTTGCCTCGGCTTCGGAAAGCCCCATATTCTCGGCGACCAAAAGCTTCTTGTCGGCACGGATTTTTTCCACCACAAGCTGCATGGTGTCTGCCGGCTTTTCCTGCGCCAGGGCCAGGGCCGGCAATGCCACTGCCAAAGTGATGAGAATGAGCGCCATTTTGGTTTTTCTGTTCATTTTTTGCCTCCGATCTGTTTGGTTGTTGTTGACTGTCGAAAAAATTTTGCGAAATCCTTTTTTCCTCAGCATGTTGAGCTTTCCTCTGGCTCAGCGGTTTCGGTTTTTCGTTTCCACCCGGGGTCGTCGATCAGCGATCCGGCATGCACGTTCCCTTTGGCCAGACCTTTACGAGACAAGTTGCGTAAAAAGCCGACTCGTACTCGGCACCAAAGCCTTGCGTTGGTCTCGGCGCATGCTGCCCGGCAAGAACCATGAAGAGCCGGTTGTCCTGATGCGAGTCGGGATTCTTTGGGTGCCTGCCTTGATGAATTTAACTCCCTCCCGGGGAATCACCGCCATCGCCATGGCCACCTTATCTTCAACGGGCATGGTACTCATGGTCTCCATCGCAAAGACTATCACCCCTCAACCCCTTGACCCCGTTTCCCGTTTTTTGTCGGAATCTCATCGTGCGGCGGCTCATCATTCTTTACCTATGGGTCCTTTGTCCTGATCTTCGCTCTTCAACCGTGATATCTCTTTGAGAAGTCTCTCGGCATCCTTGTGTTGCGGGACCTTCACCAGGAGCGCTTCCAAGGTCTTGATCGCCGCATCCTTGTCCCCCTGCTGGTTCAGATAGAAGGCCAGGGTATAGGCATACTTGGGCTCCTGCGGCCTGAGGTCGGACGCTTTCCGGCACCAGACCACCGCTTCGTCAAGGCGGTCCTTGGCGGTGATGATGCACAGATTGTAGGCGGCCTGGGCCATCTGTGGGTCGGCCGCAAATGCCGTCTTCAGATACGTTTCTGCCGCTTCCCGTTCGTTCTGCCCCGCCTTCAGAAGGCCCATGTTGAAATTCGCCGCGGCATCGTCCGGAGACTGATCGAGCGCCTTGCGCAGAGACCTTTCGGCCTTGTCGTTCTCGCCCATCCGGGCATAGGCGATGGCGGTGTTCACCATCGGCATGATGGCCTTGGGATCGAGATTCAGCGCCACCTGGTACGAAGCAACGGCCATCGTTGTCTCTCCCCGGCCGAGGCGGTAGTTGCCCATGTTGTAATGCGATGTCCACTGGTCCGGGCGCGCGATCAAGTATGCCAGGTACTCGTCATTGGCTTTGGTGAGCCGCGCCTGATAGGCGGGCGGCACACTCATGGGCGGAAGGGCCGCGATCGCCGCGGCGGCGCGTACCCGCACCAATCGATAATCGTCTCCCGCTGCCTCGACCAGGGCCTGGACGCTTTCCGCGGCGGGGATAAGGCCCAGGGTCTGGACGGCGGCACCGCGCACCAGCGGCGACGGGTCCTTGGCGGAGGCGAGCAGGGTGGCCATGACCCTTGGGTCTTGAGACGGGGGAATGAGCCTGATGAGAGAAGCGGCGAATACCTCGTCACGCTTGGCATCGGTGATATAGACCAGCATCTCGGACAGCTTCGTCCAGTCCCGCTTGCGGGCCGCGTCGACCAGGGCGGCGCGTTCGAGGATCGGCGCCTGATAGTCCCGGGGACGCCACTGGCGCACGAGGGAATCGGCCCAGGATGCATCCTTGTCCTCGTGGCAGATGTTGCAGGCGTTGGGAGACTGATAGACCACTGTCGCCGCCGGTGTCGGCGGCAGCATCGAATGGTCGCTGCGGTTCATCCGCGCGAAGGCGGTCATGGGCATGTGGCAGGAGATGCACTTGCTCCCCTCATTCTGTGCCGAATGGTGCGTGTGTGAAGTCGGATCCTGCACCTTGTCTTCATGGCAGGGCAGGCAGGCGTTGTTGAACTTTTCCTTTTTGAAACGGTAGCGGCCGCTTGAGGTATGGCAGTGCATGCAATCAAGCTGCCCTGACTTGGCGCAAGGGCTCATATTCCATGAGGTCAACGTGTAGTTTTCTCCCAGGTCGCGACCATCGGGGTAAAAGTCGCAGTCCTCCAGGGTCGAGAGATCGTAATGGTCATAGAATCTTTCCCCGGGCCGGTATTCGGGTGTCAGCGGACTGGCCTTTGCATGACAGCCGGAGCAGGAATCGTTGCGCTGTGCCGTCGTCATCGTCTTGGTGCTGATGATCCGCGCCTCCGGCAGCGGTTGGCCCTTGGGTGTCGCCCTGGCGATATCGTTGTGCTCGGCCGAGGGGCCGTGGCAGGTCTCGCAGTTGATGCCAGGCTCTTTCCAGGTCGTGTGGTACGTGTCGGTTTCCGGCTCGTAGTTGGTCGAGAGTTGGCTTACATGGCAGCTGTAGCAGGCGGTATTGAACGTATAGGGGTATTCCCGCCAATCCACCGCCTCGCCCTGTTCTCCGCCCGGAAAGTGTCGTATGCCGCTGGCAGCGGTGTCGAACCACTCCTTCTTGTTGACATCATACGCCAGAGGAAGGGTCTGGATCCTTCCCCTGCTGAAAAGCGTGAGGAAGTAGTAAACGTTTTTCCCCCCAAGAACATGCGCGATCTTGAATTTCCTCGTCTCTGTCCGGTTCCTCTCGATCACGACCCCTTCATTGATTTCGGCGCGATACTTCGCTTTTCCTATTGTGATGTCTTGCTGATGAGGCGTGAGTTTTTCCATTGCGAAGCTGGCTGAATAGGGCTGCATCGCCAGTCCATGCATTGACGTGGACCAAAGCTGATAGAACCGTTCATGGCACTCACGGCAGCTTGCGGAACCGGCGTATGAGGATTCCTTGCCCGCATCAGCGAACATCGGGAATGCAATAAGCAAGCACACCCCGGAAAAAATTGCAGTTATTTTCATATTGATCGACTTTCATCGGCCCCAATATCAATACCACAGCGCTGGAGCGTATCCAGATTCGGGTACACACACCATGAGCAAAGCCATCGACAAACTCAGTGGGGCGGGCTACCCCGCCCCACTGTTTTCCATTAACATGTGTACTTTTAATACACCGGCTTGAACTCCACGCGCCGGTTGTCGGCGCGGCCCTTACCCGTCGTGTTGGTGGCAACCGGCCGATCCGGGCCGTAGCCCTTGGTAGTCATACGCTTCGCTGCAATGCCCTTGGAGACCAGGTAGGTCTTGACCGCATCCGCCCGGCGTTGGGAAAGATCCATGTTGTACGCATGCGTCCCCGAGATGTCCGTGTGGCCCTGGATCTCCACCTGTAACTCGGGCTGCTGCTTCATGCCCTCTATGATCTCATCCAGCACCGGGTAGGAAGAAGCCTTGAGCACCGCGCTGTTGTTGTCAAAATGGATCCCCTTATAAATCCAAGTCCCCTCGGCCGTCACGATGGCGCTCTTGGTGGCCGTGGGCACCGGGCAGCCGAACTGATCAACCTTCACGCCCGTTCCCGTGTCCGGACAGCGATCCAGGTTGTCATACACGCCGTCTCCATCCGAATCCAGCGGGCATCCCTTGTCATCGACGGGCACGTTTCGGGATGTACCCGGACAGCGATCCAGGTTGTCGTACACGCCGTCCCCATCCGAATCCAGCGGGCATCCCTTGTCATCGACGGGCACGTTTCGGGATGTACCCGGACAGCGATCGCTCGCATCGGGCACGCCGTCGCCGTCGCTGTCCTTGATCTCGCCCAGCAACACCGCTTTCACAAAACCAGTCATCTGGGCTCCGGATGCCACATCACCGGCTTTCAACGTCCGGCCGCAGCCGGTCACTGCAGCCAGTTTGCCCATCAGCGCCGCGCCGGCCGGATCATCGCCCACCAGCACTGTGTAGATGCACAGACGCTCCTTGAACTGCGCCTTCAGCCCATTGGCTACAGCCAGGGGTGCATCTCCCATGTCCTTGCCATCGCTCACCACCACCAGCGCCACATTACCCCGGGCGGACTTGAAATCGGCGCCCACCTGCTGCAACGCCTTGTGCATCGAACTGGGACCGCCCGCCTTCTTTCACTAGGCCCAACGCCGCGGCCACACCGTCGCGCGGATATCGGCCGGTCCGAAAAGCGCCATGGTGGAGGCCGGCGACACACCCGGATCGTGACCGAAAGAACGCACTGCCGTGTTCACCTTCAGACCCGGCATGGTCTGGTTGAAATTGGCCACTACGCTGCGCGCCAAGGCGAATTTCTCAACCCCGTTGTAGCCCTCCAGCATCGATGAGGAAGCATCCAGCACAAACACCAGATGATCCGCCTTTTGCGTCCATATCTCCTTTTCAATCGGTTGCGCGGTAAATTGGGGAGGCGGCGACAACTGCTGCGACGCACAAGCAGCGATCCCCATGATCAGCAGCAATCCAATCAACATTTCTACCCATCCTCGTCTTTGCATACTATTCTCCTTTTTCCTCGATTCATTACCTTTATGCCTACGCTTTGTTTCTTCAATCGAAGGGAAATCCCCCCGCACGCTCCGCTCAATCGACCGGCAAGGTCGTGGATTCATCCAGACGGATGCCTTTTATACCAGGCCGAGGATCGACCACCATGGCCATGGCCACCTTTGTGTCGACCGGAATCGCCGACCTGGTTTCCGTGGCGAGGATGTCGACGACTCCCTGAGTACGCGTCACCCTAACAATATTGGTGCGGTTGTAGTAGGTGACATTGCGGTTGAAGAGCACCAGGTGACTGGAAAAGTCGACCGGGGGGACGGTTTCGTCGGGCATGAAACGCTTCCAGACCCTGGCAAAGCTCTCGCCGTCAATGATGCAGCCAACCCGGTTCTGCTGCTGGCCGACCGGCAATTGATGGACGCCGCCACCGGAAAATCCCCTTGCCAGGATTCGATAATGGTCAGTTTTTCCGACTCCCGGGCCTGCATCCCAAGATGTTCGAGGAGAATGCGTGCGCACTTCTTCGATGGTAAAGGGATTTTCCTGGCAGGAATGCCCGGAACGAACGATGAACTCCGACTGCATGCCGTCCAGATGGGCGCTGGTGTAGGTGACCACGCCATCGTCACCAGCCGGGGGCTCATCATCTCCTTTGATGGCAATGATCGAATGGCCGGTCACCCCGGTGGCCAGTGGAATCTCCGCCAGAGCTTTCAGCATCGGATTGTCCGACGACATACCGTCGATACTGGTCGGAACCTGACCACTGCCAATCATTCTTTTCACATCATCAGTCGAATACGCATTCAAGCTTAGCGTCGTCTTGGCAATCTTTTCCGGCAGGGTCACGATCTTCCGGATCAGATTGCGTACCCACTGTTTGCTGAGAATACTGCCGCGATGCGGGGTGGAAATAAAAACCACCCGCTTGACCGATGACACGGGCTCGATGACCATCAATCGGCGAACTTGCGCCTTCTTCTCCGCCGTCAAATCCAGGGCATCGAACGCTTTCCCGGTCAATGCACGCACCAGGCTGTCCCCGCTGTTCACGACGCTGATCTTGGTCAGCAGTCCCCCCTGGCTGTGACCGACAACAACCATCTACCGCACGCAGCGCCGGATCCTTCCCTTGCGGATCGAGCTGGGTAATTTTTTCACGCAGCGCCTCGCGCAAATCCGCGGCCGAAATCACGATTGGCGCGTTGCTGTTGTAAAGGAAGTACCAGAACTGGAATTTCTGCCGCAGGATGGAATCGGCACGGAGGGTGTTGAGCATCTCCAGCCACCAGGCCGGGTTGCTGAAGGTGCCATGCACGAAGATCACCGGAATGCGCCCCGCCTGGTAGGGCTGGCTCAGGTACAGGCCATTGGGGATGGACTGGAACTCCCTGCCAAGAAACGCCTCCAGCCCGAAATCCCAGATTTTCGAGGTCTCGGGCATCTAGGCAGTCGGGGTTGTGGTATCGGTTTCGAGAGGGGGATGCCGCCCCTGGACGTCAGCGGTTTTCATCGTAAGCTGAGAAAAACTCCAGCGAAGCAGTCGCCGTCCCCTGCGTCAACGCGGTCAGGTTGCCGCTGATGCGCATAAACACGGTGATCGGCACGGCCTGTATAAAGGGTGTGTCCCGAGTCGTCCGCTTGACGCCGATCAGGGCGCTGCCGACCCCGTTGATCCGATTGCGGAGGAAACCCCACGGACCACATACTTGTCGGTTGGCTCGAAACGCTCGAAGTCATCGAGCGACCAGGGGAGTCTGCTCGCGTCCACCTTGAGGTCAAGCGCGCCAACCGGCAACGTGCGTACTCCCCCAACAACCTTCAGCCCGCCGTCGTCACCGTTCGCCAGGCCCCGCCAGAGGGCGAAATTGTATAGGTCGGCGGCCGTGCGGGCCCGCACGTCGAAAGCATTGGGCGGGGGGTCGATCCGATCCCCGAGGAGAAAAAGGTAGGCGTAGGTCGCTGCCGCGAGAAAATACCCCGGCGCCCGGGCGTCCGGTTCTAACCGCTTCTCCAGTTTCTCACCGTAGAGATAGCAGAGTTCCGCCAGCGCGTAGAGGAGGTCGCGCCGGTCGTCGCGCAGCGCCTTGGCAGCAGCCAGCTATAGCGGGCGTCTTTGGCAGTAGCATGATCAGGGCTCCATTCCGGGCAATCCCGGCCGGGATCAGGCGTGAGAAGTCACTGGCCTGGTCGGCAGCTTGGTGGCGGGTTGACGAGGCTGCGTTGCTTAAGTTCGGCAAAGGGGAGCGTCCGGTCGATTTGACCCCGCTCGTAGCAGCATTTCGTCGAGGTAGCCGTTAGCAATCAATCGCCAGTCGAGCTGGGCACCGGGATTGAACGGGGTGGTGTGACGCAGGATGCTGGTGGTGCAATTGGTAAGCATGGCACGGTACCACTCGGGGTGCTCCCTCAGGATGTTCACCTCGCGCAGGTAATCGATATATCGCGGTAATGCGATCGGTGCCTTGAGCCGGTAGAGATAGACATCCTCGCCGATGCGGTAGTTGGTGCGCAGCCTTACGACATCCCGCTCGTCGGCTACCACGTAAGTCAGTTCGAACTGCTTGAAAAAGCCCTTGATTGCCGAATATTCCTTCCCTACTTCCTCTCCTTGCGGGTTTCGATGGAGAAGGAGAAGAAAGCTTGCCATCTGCGAAGCCGAAGCTCAACATGGTGTGGGCGATAATTCCTGGGCGGAACCCCAGTAGACCAGGAACAAAATCGAGATCCGCAACTCGCGCAGGTCGAAACTGCTGGTCACAACGGCGCACCGTGTAGTCGGTTTCAGTGCGGACGACGTTGCGGATATGGTGGACCGTGACCGGGTGCTCCTGATCCTCGGCCCAGGGAAGCACCGCCACGTCCGGCTGCCAGTTGCGATCGTTGGACGGGCGGATCAGCAGCCACCAGGCCGCCAGGGACCAGCGCGAACAGCACCAAGCCTCCCAAGGCAGGGCGTTTGCCTTCTCCTGAGCCCGGCGGGATCGGACCGCGCCACGAGGGCGAAGCCCCCGTTGGCGATCGGTAGCAAGGCGCTGGGGAGACTGGAAAATAGATGGCCAGTGTACCCAGGCAGGCCATCACCACAAGGCACAAAAAGGCCGCTGCCAAACCGAATATTCGGATCATGGTTCCCATTCAAGAACTGAAGTTTCCCCGTTTTGGATTGCGGCGCGGCTGATACTTTGGACCGGTTAATAAATTTATTCGGTCATCACAAATAGTTATCAAGTTCATCCTCAATCTTCTATATTATTCTGTTCGTCTGTCCTGGGACCAGATCGGCGACGCCGATGATGTTCAGTTTTGTGTTTTTCACCAGGCACGGTCCGGTATTCGCGGTCACTTTCTTTTCCAGATAGGATTTAATCGTCGCTTCAACCTAATCGGGATATCCATATCGCAAATCCACCGTACGCGTGACACGGAATTTCGTCAGGCCCATTGAAAAGTCATGGTACCTGAATTCGCCAAAACGATTAGATCACCTTCATGAATGCCTCGTCGCAGCTGCCCGCGATTCTCATCTTTCCATTTGACAAGCCGTTGATGCGCTGCGACCTGAAGGTAGCGCCTGGCACGATTGTCAAAAAAAATCAGCGTGCCGAGGGACTTTTATCTTGATACGGTGAACCATGATCTTGTTCAGCCCACCCCGACTCTTGTTCACAGGCCCACCGAGGTTCACCCCCACACCTCCGCTGTAGCCGACTCCGGCCGCATCACCGACGTCCGGCGTTATCGCCCGAACCGTTGTGCGTCGGGCCACGCCGGCATAGCTGACCGGGGTCGCCGGCGCACCATCATCGTCTTCGGCGGTGTTCGAGCAGATCGCCAGGCCATCGTCGGTCGGATATCACCATTCCAGCCCAACAACGGCAACGGCCAGGCCAAAAATGAGTGTGTACCTGCCAAAACGCTGTGGTTCATCGAGTTCCTCCTTCCCCTGCACCCGGCGGCAATTCGTCCAGTTCGATCAAAGCATCCGAACCGAAACCTTTGCCCCGGCAGGGGGGACGAATGTGAAGGCATTCGCCTCCAGCTGTACCTCTGTTTTCCAGGTCTTGACGAAGTGTGTACTGCGGGGTGCGTTGTTTAGGGTTTTGCTAGTGATCACAAGCTTGCGCGGGATGGGCCTTTCACCTACTTCCACCCAGATCTGCCAGTCCGTGTCGAAGTTGCGAAAGGTAATACGCTCGCATTCCCGGCCATCGACGACGCCCAGGCCGATATGTTTGGTTTTCTTCGCACCCGGAACCAGAACTTCATATAGGCATTCAGCAGCAGAAGGTCTGCGCCCGGCAAGGCGACACCATGATCCTGCAGGGCCTCGATCAACTGGTCCAGGGTGCCCGGCGCATCGAACTGCGCGTAGCCGTTGATGTGCTTGGCGAAAATGCTGACGGTCTTGCCGTTGAAGGTGAGCGCCACATCCGCATAGCCGCCGACACGGTACGCGCGCAGGTTGTCCGGGTCTGCTGCTGGAACAGCGCCCTGCTGGAAAGCGGGGTCTGCACTTTTTCGACCCGCTGGTGCGACGACTCCGATATCGCTGTCGAATGTAAACTCGATCGTTTTTCAACGCATACTCAGAATATCTTTTTGAGACCTGTCTTTGCCTCGCTTCCCTGCGGCTGCGCTCCGTCTCAACGCTAACGCTATGGGCGCCACTAAAAGTAATGCCAGCATTGCAAAATAACACCTCTTGTTTTCATGCGATTCCCTCTTTCATTCAGGTTTTGAGCCCCGTTGCTTCTTCCCACTCCACCCACCGACAAACCGATCCACAGCGTCAATCGACATATACTACCGTCACGTACTGGTTGTTACATGGCTCATAACAACTCACCACGCATTGTTGCAGCGTAGTTCCCTCGATGACCACGGTTGTGCAACCCTTTGGCAACGTCGTGACGATATCGTCGATCGCCGGATAACGCGCCGCGTTGTTCGGCGGGCCACACCGGCATAGCTGACCGGGGTCAGCGGTCGTCCGACGATGGCTTCGGCCGTCGGCACCATAATGTGCGCCGACCGAAAGAGAAATACGCTCTCCGATTTCAGACCCGAAAACCATGATGACCTCAACAATCAGAAAGGACACCCAAAATTTTGAACATGTTCATTTCGCGTATCCTTTAAGTTGGCTTGGGTAATGGCTTGTTAAACCGGAGACTTTTAAATTTTCAGACCCATCTTGTAGGTCCCTGGGCCTGGCAACTGCCATTTTTCCCGGTTGCGGGAAGATGACCTCGCTGCCGCTATCAAGTGTGAGTTCAATCGTTTCCTGACTGCGCACATACGCCGACATCTTCTTGAGGATGGACTTTGCATCGCTTCCCTGCGGCTGTGCTCCGGCTGAGGCCACTGCAAGGGCTGACTTAAAATCAGTGGCATCGCGAATAGTCCCGCTTTTAGTTTTTATACCATTTTTCCTTGATTCAAATGCAAACGCTCCGGCCGGCACCTCGCCCTTGCAGCCTGGCGGCAGGACCAGGTATTTGCCTCCTTTGCCTTGGTTCGGGCCAACGATGCCCATGTCAGTCATGAAGCGGCTACACGTCCCGGCCGAGGTCATGAAACCTTTTGGTCCCATCCGCCATCAGCGCCCCCAATCAAGGTTGTTCCACGGGGTCGACACCTTTAAGTACAGGCGCCTGACCGAACGTTTCAAATTGTCCAAACACAAAAAGTTTGTACGCCCTTCCAAGCGCATCGGCGGCAATAGCCACTCCTTTAAAATCTTTCGTGACAAATTTGAGCAACATGTCCGACCAGTAATCGATGTCGTTGGCCGGCGACAGTTTGCCGATATCCAACTTGCCGCCCGGATGCTTGTCGACGGCCATGATAAAGCTGCTCATTGGTGATGCAGTTGACGAATTCGACCTCCGCGGAGGCACTGCCGATCCCGATGTACTCACCGGTAGCCCCTTTCTTCACCAGGCTGGGCAGCCAGCCCAGGTAATGATGGTGGCGATGGTCTGAATATGCCGGATCTGCTGGGTATTAGATCGACAACGGCCAGGCGCATGCGGGCCACGCCCGGTCCGGGTTGGTCGGTCAGATAACCGGCGAGCTTTTTCACGTAGGTCTTGTGGAACGCGTCACCCAACTCATTGATTTCGCTGGACGCATCGATGGTATTCCGTATCGGTTTTGAAGAAGAACACGACCTCGTCCATCATAATCTTATCGTATTTTTTCCAGTCAACCGCCGGATCGAGGAAGCGCAAATCGACATCACCGGCGCCTTTGGTCATCGTTGGATAATCATCCAGAAAACCGGAAAACTTCTGCTGAGGCTGGCTCCCGGCGCAACCGAATACCACTGCCAGCAAGGCCATCGCGAATCCAGACGCGAAAAATTCCAGCGGGGTGTAGGTGATCGTCGGCCGGTCGGTATAGCGGCCGGTACCGCTGAGTCCTTGGCTGTTGATGCTGGGTGGGGCGGACCAGCCCAACGTGCCCGTGAGTTCGGTCTCAAGGGAGTACTGGTTGGTGATCGAGGCGACGTCGAGGAAGATCGGCGCGTCGCCGTAGCGGATCTTGACGATGTTCAGCAGCATCTGCCGCTTCCAGGAATCGGCCACGGACGTGGTGTAGTCGAAACGATCGCGGGCGACGGAATTCGGCCCGACCGAGCTGCAACCGGTGAGAACGAGCAGCAGCAACGCCGAAATGAAACCTTGGCGCTGGCACCGGCGGAAGAATGCTCCGGGGGCAGTTGGCCTCATGGGATCTCCTTTATAGGGCCAGGGCCGGCAATGCCACTGCCAGAGCGATGAGAATGAGCGCCATTTTGCTTTTTCTGTTCATTTTTTGTCTCCGATCTGTTTGGTTACCGTTTTCGAGCAATTGGGTCATTGCATGCAGATATTTGCGGATGTGATGGAAATACTTTTAATATCCGGCACACAGGTGATGAAGACCCGGCTCGCCATTGCATTGAGCGCCCACTCGAAGTTCATGACAAACACCTTGCCCACACAGTACTCGCAGTTGAGATTGCACACCGGCCCGATGGGCTTGCCTACAACGTGGATGCCCCGGGGGATGTTGTCCGTCAGGCTGTTTTGATGTTGTATGCTCATGTTCAGAAACGCGCCCCTTTATCCATGGAGATGCATTGCGGCTTGAATACCCAATGATCCTCCTAACCCCTGCGAATCCGGGATACCGGCAATCTCGATATCCTCGGCAAAAGCGTAGTGCCCCTCGATGGTGCGATCCAAAAGTTCCAGTTGCCGGCGCAACTCGGCATGCCGCTGCGGCGGCAGCGTTTGCATGAGATTTTCCAGCATCGAGCGCATCCGCCGCATGATCTGGATGCTTCCCGCGCCGAAATGACGGATTTCAATACAGGTAAGGTGCACGAAGTCCTCCCAGTTCGGTGTCCGGAAGATGAGCCGAAGTTCACCCTCGGCATCGAAAACTTCCTCTCCTCGGACTTTTCTCAGACCGACCCGCCGCAGCAGGCGGTGAAGCTGGTCGATGGCCAGCACGGCTGTGGTTGGATCATTGATGGCCGGTGACAAGGCTTTGATCGCGATATCGACCAGGATGCGGAAGGCAAAGGTCGGGTCCTGCTCGATCGTCCGTTCAGACCCGAGCGCCACCGCACCCCGCAGGAGACGGTCCTCGATGGCGCCGGCGCCGCCATACAAGCGGAACAGCGGTTCGTCCACGGCCACAAAATCGCCCACCTGGGGGACGAGCTCAATCATCCCGCCGGCCTTGCACGCCTGGGCCACAAGTCCTTCCAGATCCACGGCCAGCACGACCCCCGAGGCGCCCGCATTGACGACGGTCCGTTCCGGGGATGCTGGCCTGCGTGCCGGTTCGGCGGGGCTCGGGTGCCCGCTTGGCTCCGGATATACGCTTTCAAGGACTGAAATCCCGGACTCTCCCACCCGCTGAACCATGCTGACGGGCCGCAGAAATCGCGCCGCGTAGTCGATCAGGTAAAGAAACATTACCACCGAGCCCAACCCCAACACGGCTGCAATGAAGGTGTTGAGCTGGTGGACGGTCTCGCCGCCCATCTTGCCCAAAACCCTCATGGCGAACAAAAAGGTGAAGATGAAATAACTGACCGTAAACCGAATCGTGTTGTCCCGCAGCAGCGTCGTCGCAATGATCCGCGGCGTTAACTGTCCGCCTGCGACTTGGATCGCGACAAGCAATGAACCGAAGGTGAAAACGAGAAAGGAAAGGTTTGCCGTGACAACCGTGTCGAGCATGGACCGCGCGCCAACGATCGTCGCGCCGAAAAACGCGGTCGTTTCATCGATTCGTCCGGTCCGCACAAGCCAGGCACCGACGGCGTATGAGATACGGCCGATCACCCAGTAGGCCAGCAAGGCGAAAAACGGCATGAGCCACAGCGAGGCTTGGATGTAACTTTTGATCAGATAGCGGCGGTTCCAGAGCATTTTGGCTTTTCTTTGGGGTTGGCGGTCTCGGTTTTTGTGTTTCCACCCAAGGGTCGGCGATCAGCGATATGGCGTGAACGTTCCCTTTGGCCATACCTTTTCAACCAGCGCATCTTTTTCAAGGGTCAGATATTTGGACACATGCAGGGAAGGTCGGGCCGTCATCGGTTCTTGAGGTTCGCGGACCGCGTAGTTGGCGACAACGACACCGTCGGCGATCAGCACATTCTGCGGGGCGATCCTGTCTCCAAGAAGCACCGCATTGGTTCCGGCATAAGCACCGCTCACCTTGTGCGCTGCGGCAACGTAGTAGAAGGTTCCGCTGGCCCCGAAATCCTGCACGAGCAGTAACGCCGCGTCCTCGTCTCCGTCGCCATCCAGATCGCCGTACACCAACTGCCCGAAAACCCTTGTTTCCATCCTTGAGGCCGAGCCCGGGGCGGTTGCCGTTTCTGCCCGGCCATCCACCAGCGCAACCGATTCTGCGCCAATTTCATAAGTGGTGTTCAGTGGGCCGACAGCCGATCCCGCCGCTGCCAGCGGGATTCTTTGACTGCCTGCCTTGAGGAATTTGACTCCCTCCCAGGGAATCACCGCCATCGCCATGGCCACCTTGTCTTCAACGGGCATGGCACTCATGGTTTCTATCGCAAAGACTTCGATCACACCGTCTTCAAAGGAAACCTTCACGATGGACTTTCGGTTATAGAAATCCACATTGCGGGAAAACACGACCACAAAGGTCTTGAAATCGATGGCAGGGGTTTCGACGCCGGGTTTGAAAGCCTGCCAGACAGCGGAGAACGCCTCGGCATTACTCAAAAAACCGGTGGACCGTGCGCGCTGGTTCTCCGGCAGGCAGTCGAGTCGAACCACAGGATAATCACCGCTCCACCTTTCCAGCAGGGGCAGATCTCGGGTCTTGTCTGCCGAGGCGCAGGCGGCATTCCAGAATCCAGCAAGGAACAGTCCGGCGCCAAGGGCGGCAATCAACAGGGCAGGACCTCTCAACCTCATGACCCTGTTTCGCGTTTTTTGTCGGAAGCGCATCGTGCGGCGGCTCATCATTTTTTCACCTATGGGTCCTTTGTCCGAATTATTCGCTCTTCAGCCGTTTCGAGCCTTCGATGATCGGGTGCCAGCCGAACACGAGCGAGACCATGAACACGTCCATGCGCAGGTCGTCGGGAGCGCTGTCGTTGACGGTCGACTTGTAGCCGAAGGTGAGGTTCAGGTTGTCGTTGATGCTGTAGCCGAGCGTGAGTCCGAGGCCGAGGTTGTCGAGCTTCTCCCCCGCGACGCCGTCGATGGTCGCCTCGCCGCCGTTGTACCAGGCGGCGTCGAGCGACCCCCAGAAGTGCTCGGTGAAGTCGCGCGTCAGGTGCGCGTCCAGCTGGAACATGCGGATCGGTCTCCATCGTCTGCCCGACATAGTCGTTGTTGTCGCCGAAGAACCACACGGCGGGCAGGAATTCCAGGGTCGTGCGCCGGCCCGGCACCCAGGCGCCGAGCTGCCAGACGATGGGCACGCCCAGGCGCCCATACCAGCGGTTCTGGCCGATGTTCAGCGACTGGTCGCTGTCGTACTCGCCGATCGGCAGCGCCAGGTCGGCGAGCAGGTCGAGCGAGAATCCCGGCTCGTAGCGCAGGACGTCGGGGATGTTCTTCTGCGCCGGCGGGCCGATGAGATTGATGTTGAACTCGAGCATCGGGTCGCCGAAGCCGCTGGCCGACTGGTTGAACGTCTTGCCGGCCACCGTGACGTCGCCCGAGATTCGCCCCATGGGCAGCGAGGATCGCCGCCATGGCCGCGCGATCGAACAGGGAAAAGGTGCGCGCGTAACCCGCCAGGGCCAGTGTGGCGTCGAAGTCCGCTCCCGGCGTCACGGTATGGGCCGGATCGAACGGATTCGTGTTGCCGCTCATCGACTCGACGATCAGCGGCACCGCATTCGCACCCGACAGCGTCTTCCAGTAGAAGCGCGCCGGCACCTGGGCCAGGGCCTGCGGCGGGCAGAGCGCGCCCATGGCGAGCATCGTTGCGACGACCAACCGCAACCAGGCAAGCGGTTTCATCGGATCTCCGTCGATTTTCATGAGATCTCCTTCTTCTTGATTCGACGCATTGACTCATGGATCGGCAACGCTCAAGGTTTGGGATCAGCCATCATGTCCTTCGGCGGCACGAACTGCCGCTTGTAGATCAGCGGCGGGAAGCCCGGATCGACCGGGACCCGCTGCGGCAGCTGGTCTTCCAGGGTCTCGAACGACCAGCGGCTCGGCAGGATCACGTTGTTGGCCTTGACGTAGTCGTCCCAGAGCGCCAGCAGCGCCTTCACCTTGTCGGGATGCTCCGCGGCGAGATCCTTGCGCTCGGCGGGATCCGTCGCGAGGTTGAACAGCTCCCAGTCGCCCTTGCCGTAGCGGCTTGTACTGCCAGCGCAGCTTCCAGTCGCCCTGCCGCACCGCGCGGTTGCCGAAGACTTCCCAGGCCAGATAGTCCTGGTCGGTCCGCGGCGACTCCGCCTCGCCGGCCAGCATCGGGCCCCAGGACTTGCCGATCAGCGGCGGCAGCTCGCGCCCTTGGCTGGTCTTGGGATAGCTGGCGCCGGCGACTTCGAGCAGCGTCGGCATGATGTCGGCCACGTGCATGCAGCCCGTGGTTGATGCTCCCCTTGGGCCGCTTGACGCGCCGGACCGCTGACGATGAGCGCGTTGCGGATGCCGCCTTCGGCCAGCCAGCCCTTGTACTGGCTGAACGGCGTCATCGACACCTGCGCCCACATCGGGCCGTAGCCGACGTAGGAGCCCGGGTCGCCCCACGCATTGGGATGGGTCTGCGACCAGTTGATCGCCGCGAAGAGGAAGTCGCGCGTGCCCGGCGATGCCCGCGATCATCTCGAAAAGGTCGGTGCCCTCGGCGCCGTTGTCGCCGAACACGATGAAGATCGTGTTGTCGTACTCGCCGATCTTCTTCAGGTGGTCGATGAGCCGGCCGACGTGGAAGTCCATGTTCTCCACCATGCCGGCGTAGAGTTCCATCTTCTTGCCGAGGATGGCCGCGGCTCGCCGGCGCAAGCACGATCGGATCGGGCACGAACCACATCCGTTCGGCAAGCTCGGTGCCCGCCGGCATGATGCCGAGCTCGATCTGCCGCTTCAGCCGCTCCTGGCGCACCGCGTCCCAGCCCTTGTCGTATTCGCCGACGTGCCGGTTGCGCCAGTCCTTCGGCAGGTGGTACGGGTCGTGCGGCGCCTGGTGCGAGACGTAGGCGAAGAAGGGCTTGCCGTCGCCGCGGTTGGCGTCGATGAAGCCGATCAGCTTGTCGGTGTAGGTCTTCGTCGCGTAGTAGTCCTCGGGCAGCTTCGTCAGGTAGCGGCCGTCCTCGGTGAAGACCGACTTCGGCGTGGCGGCGGTGAAGTTCGTCATGTCCCAGTAGCTGCCCGCGCCGTCGAGCAGCGAGAAGTCGCGCTCGAAGCCGCGCGCCGCCGGGATCTGGTCGGGCGCCTTGCCCAGGTGCCACTTGCCGACCATGTAGGTGTGATAGCCGGCATCCTTGAGCAGTTGCGGCAGCGTGGCCACGCGGTCGTTGAGGTAGCCCTCGTAGCCGGCCACGCCCCGCTGGTTGGGCGCGGTCCACTCGTCCATGTTGCCCAGGCCGTTCAGGTGCGTGTCGACGCCGCTCAGCAGCATCGAGCGCGTGGGCGAGCAACTCGCGTGGGTGTAGAAGTTGGTGAAGCGCACGCCGTTCGTTGGCCAGCGAGTCGAGGTTCGGCGTCTTGATCTCGCTGCCGAACGAGCCCATGTCGGCGAAGCCCAGGTCGTCGCCGAGGATGATGACGATGTTCGGCCGGCGTGGCGTTTCCGCCGCCAGGGCAGCGGCAGGCACAAGGTACATGGCAAACATTGTGGTGGCCGCCAGGCAAGCCAAAGACATATGCATCAGGCTGTTGCCGGGCTGCCTGTTGAACCGAATCAATCTTTTTTCCATAGCATCGCTCCTTTAAAGTTCCTTGAATCTGTCCACCCATTCCGGTCGCCAACTTGGCGGACATAAGCATGGACCGGCGGAACAAAAGACCAAGGCGTCCGCCCTATTTGGGAAACAGAAATGTCAGTTGTGCCCTGAAGCCCCAGCCTTCGGGGCCGTTATCCGGCGCATCGACCCAGTATTTCGCGCCCAGGGCGAGTTGGAGAATCTGCGGGCCGATCTTGAGCATTTGCGCCACCTGGGCAATCATCGGCACCGACCACTGGTCGTTTTCCCAGTCGTAGGTGGATTCCGTGAGCAGACCGATGGTCGTATGCGTTTTGGTGGTATAGCTCAAAAAGGGCTGCAGGAAGGTGGCGTTGATATCGTCCCGGTCGTCGTCGCCGGCCACGGACCAGATATGGTTGGCCAGAAGGCCGACTGTCCACGGCCCTGTTTGCTTCAGCGCCACTGCCGTCGGCCCGAGTCCCCACTTTTCGCCGCCGAGCACGTCCTCGGTAGCCGTCGGCAGTAGTTCGACCGGTCCCGCGCCCCAGATCCAGCCGCCGGCAGTCGGTGACTTCGGCGAAAAGAACTGGCTGGCCACGATGTCGCCGAGACCCGACTCGTTCATCGCTGCAAGGGGAAAATCCTGTCGGTCGATGAGCGGCACGATGGTTCGCGTGATCAGGTTCCAGTCTTGGCTGAACGAGAACGGGATGACCG
Organism: uncultured delta proteobacterium; assembly: GCA_963704985.1. Lineage (GTDB taxonomy): Bacteria > Desulfobacterota > Desulfobacteria > Desulfobacterales > Desulfosarcinaceae > Desulfosarcina. The sequence continues at coordinate 1,074,825 of CAVPIL010000002.1, forward strand.
GCTGGATGTTCAGGACGTGAGCCGCGGCGCCGTCGTTCGCGCCGCCGTATTCGTCGTAGTTGTACTGCACCGGCACACTGATCAGCGATGCAACCGGATTGGCCAGCTTCTTGGCCAGTTCCGCCGCTTGATCGTCCTGTGCCCGGGCCGGCGTCACCACCACCCAAGCCGCCATCGCCATAAAAAGCGTCCATCCGTAACGTTTCATGGAGACTTGCATCGCTTCTGATCCCTTCCGGCCTGTTCGACCCGCAAATTGGTTTACTTTAGCCCAACTTGCTTCATGGCTTCCTTGCAGCGGGAGCTGACCTTCATGATAGCGCCTCCACGGTCAGCAACGGCAAGTGCAGCTCATAGAGTTCGTCGAGTACACCGGACAGGGACGCCTGATCACTCAGGAGGCCGACCAGAATGGTAATTGGTTGGCTGTCCGCCGTGAACGCACGGGTAATCACCATTCCGCCAAAATGATCCATCAGGCTGTCGTCGATGTGGCCGTTGACCCGAATCCGATAGACGGCTGGTTTTTCAAATTTTAAATATTTCCCAGAGGTTTCATTTGACAATGTGCCTTCCTTTTTATCTGGCTATCAACGCGAAGGTTTCCCGATCGATCCAATTGCCGTCGCGCAACCGGGAGGCACTCAGAACCCCCTGACCGTTTTTGGATTCGGAGCCTCGATTGCAGCGCAGCTTGTATTCGAATTTATAGAACACTTCCGCCTGATGACCGGGGAACACATCACTGATGCCGACGATCTGCATTTTCATGTTTTCGACCAGACATGAACCGGTATCACCCGGCTCCTTTTTTTCCAGATAAGCCTTGATCACCGCTTCGTCCGGACCGGCTGAACCCACGCTGGGGGTTTCCGCCGCCGACAACGGCAGGCAGAACACCATGGCCACCATCGCGACGATGGACAACACGGTTAACATTTTCATGGATAATCCCTCCTGATTGATAGTTTAACCGCGAAGCGACCGTTGCCTACTGCGCCTGGGGCAAACACCGACCCCGCGAACAGGTTACTTGCTCGGCTCAAAGCTGAACTTCTGCCCGCCCACGGCGGCTTCGTACATCAACCCGCCCTTGGCGTGAATGAACACGGCCATACCCTTGTGGTAATTGGTTGGCGCCTGCTTGGCAGTAGCCGGACCGGCGCTGACGCCGGCGCTGGCGCCGCCGGTACCGGCGATGGCCTGCGCGCCGGCGGTAATGGCCACCGCAGTCGCATCGGCGCCCAACTCGAAGCTTCCGCTGATGAACTCGTCATAGGCGCGCTTGTCCTGGAAAAAAAGCATCTGACTGAAAGCCTGTCCGCCGGCCTGAAGACCGATGGTGGCCTTGACCAGCTTGGCCGTGCCGGTGACCTTGCCCTGGACCACCACCTGTCCCGTGCCGTAGGAGCCTCCGACGACGAACCCTCCCTTGCCTATAGCGGAAAGACCGCATACCCGTAGGAATTCTTCAAAAAAGGCTTAACCGCATCTGATTGGGCGAAAATATCCACCGTATCCGAATACTCATCGGCAAGGGCCGTGTTGAAGCCGGCGGCGGCCAGGACCAGAACGAATGCCAAGATAATCCAGCGAATTTTTTTCATGATAACTCCTCCAGAGCAACACATCATAGGTGAATTGGCCGGTTTCAAACCTTCCCCCAGGTTGGCTGGGGGAAGGTTTTACAGTCAGTGGGAATGCCGTTTTTCCGTTCAGCTGCGCACGAGGGTCTACTGAACGCCGCCCACGGCGATCTCGACCCGTCGGTTGCGCTGCCGCCCCTCTTCGGTCGCATTGTCCGCGGCCGGGTTGATCTCGCCGAACCACAGGGTCACGATCCGGTCGTCCCTGATGCCGGCGGTGTTCACCAGATAGTCCTTGACACTGTTCGCCCGCCGTTCGGACAAGGCCAGGTTGTACTCCTCGTCACCGGTGCTGTCGGTGTACCCGCCGGCCACCACATAGGCATCCGGGTTACCGCGCAGGTAGTCGCCCAGCTTGTCCAGACCGATGTTGTCTTCGGCGCGGATGATAGCGCTGTCATAATCGAACAGGACCGGATCGGTCACCACGCCCACCACCTGGGATACCGGTTTCAGACGCTCATAGGAGGTGGTCTTGACCGTGAACAGCGCGCCGGAAAGGTAGTGCGGGTTGTCCAGGAAGGCCTGGATGGGGACCATCCTTGAACAGGCATTGATTTTTGAAACCGCTTCGACCATCTTTACATTCCGATCTTCGGATGCGCTGCTGACCAGGAAGAAACAAACATCATGGTTCCTGGCGATCTCCTGGGCGATCTGGTAGGGCAGTTTGCTGATATTGGATTCGGTAAACATACCATCGGTGAACATGATGATGGCTGTCTTCCCGCTCAGTTTGGACAGTATCTCGTCTAACCCGGTAAGCGCCCATTGCATCAGGGTCGGCCCGGAGCCCTCATCCGGCAAACGATCAAGGGCGGCGGCGAAATCGTCCCGATCATATTCCTGCATGGCGATCACCGGATCCAGTTTTTTAAAGTAATTTGTGTAAACGTATATACCTGCTTTGTAGCCCAGTTCCGGAAACCAGGCATTGCGTTCTTTCAACATTTTTTTGGTGGCCTCAATCCTGCTGACGTTTCTACCAGGAACCAATTCATTGGTCGAACTGGAGGTGTCGAAAAGCACGATAAAGTTATCCACTGTGCGGATCAGATCGGTTTTCGTCACCATCTCTTTTTCCACCATGTCACGGGTGATGATCTCGAATGCATCGGCATCGGCAATCGTCCAGGAGGATGCCAGACAGGCAATCGAAATGAAGGTAAGAATTATTCTTTTCATGCATAATCTCCTTTGCTGTTGTTAGGTTCACATTTTTTGCAGTTCGTTCGCCGGACGTAGATGGTTTGTTCCTGCCGGGCGCATTTCCATTGGAGGTTATGGAGTGATCATAGAACTCGGCAGAAGATCTCGTCATCCCCCGAAAGTTGTAAAAAAAGTTGTAATTACCACCTTACCCTTCCAATCCAGCAGCTTTCGCAACAATGGGGGCGGTTCGCCGAAGATGATCGGTACTCCTGCCAGGATCCCAGTGTGATATCGGCGTGGAGGCCGACCTGGTCCGCCGCAGCCTGCATCAATTCCACAGTGAACCCTGCGGGGCGTCCATCGCTGCTGGCGAACTCAAAAGGGGAAAAATTGTTGTTGCCGCCCACGCGGATGATCCTTTTCGGCGGAGAACCCCCGGTATCACCCGGAGTGTGCGCCGGAAACAACAGACAAGCCGCAGCCAGCATGCCGATGGATAAATGTCGGAAACAGGAAGCGGTCAATTGATCGACGATGCCTCCAAAAGTCGACGGTGGCACCATCGGTGGTGGCGGCTTCATTGGTGATTTACATGGACTATCGCTTCGGTATCAAAGCCGAGCCGGCCGGCCCTGTCGATAAAATGGGACATCACCTCCGGCGCCACCGTTGGGGTCCGCGCCAGCAGCCACAGATAGGAGGTGTTCGGCCCGCAGACGAACGCATACTGATAGGCATCCCGGTCCAATTCAAACACGACATAGGATCCGTAAAATGGGCCGAAGAAAGACACCTTCAGATACCCCTGGTCGGAAGGCCCGACGAAGAAGGCCTTCCCTCGCACTTCTTTCCATTGGTTTTGCTTCCTGGAAAAACCCCGGTTTTTCACGTGGACGCCCCCGGCTTCCCGCATCGTGTACTCGGCCGTGACCTGTTCCAGACCGCTTTCAAATCGATGATCCAGGCGGGCGATCTCGTACCATTTGCCGAGATACCTTTCGATCTCGAACCCCTTGACTGGAGCAACCGATGCCGGCATTTCCATGCATCCGACAAGCAGCACGGATGCTGCGGCCAGCAAAACTGTTTTCACGATAGGTCTCCCCTGGATGAAATTGATGGCAAGCGACCCCTGAGGCATACTTATCTTCTTTATGGCGCCGGCCTGGGCAGCGGCCGCGCAGGCAGCTGGGCTGCATGCGGGGGACGGGGCGGCCTGACGGCAGGAGGCCGATTTTTCAAGCATAGGATATTCGGGCGCGAGTCGTCATCCCCCGAAAGTTGTAAAAAAAGTTGTAGTTTCAATCAGGTTCAGGCCTGGCGCGGCGGGTTTGACCCTCCCCACCGCAAGCGGCGGGGAATGCGCTCGCTACCGCGGTTCAGAATCAGGGCGACGGGGACGTTGACTTACAAAATACCGAGGGATTTGGCGCCGACAACCGCCTGGTGGCGGTTTTTCACGTCCAGTTTGCGGTAAATGGTGGAAAGATGCCGTTTGACGGTCTCCGGCGAGATGAACAGGGCGTCGGCGACCTCTTTGTTGCTCACGCCTTTGTCGAGCATTTTCAACACTTCGATTTCACGGTTTGACATCGGTTGGATAAGGGGATCACCTTGCGAAGATGACCGTGATCGGCTGTGATCCTCCGATCGATTGCTGGACGACGCGGTTGTTTCGCTGCCGAAGGCTTCAAGAATTTGCCTGGCATAGGATTGCGTGGGATTTTGCTGCAACATACAGCCCAAAAGATTTTTCACCTCCGCCCCCTGATCCAGGAAGGGGCGGACGAATCTGCCCGGTTCGGCCAGGACGAGCGCATCCGCCAGCTTTTCGATGGCGTGCGATCCTCTGCCTTGCGCCGCATCAATCAGGGCCTGCAAAACCAAGATATCGATCAGTACGCGGGTACTGTGGATCGATGCATAATAGGCGTGAATTTCCGAAAGCAGCGATTCGGCCTTGTTCAAGCTTTCTGCCGTTCGCCTGGCCAGGAGCAATTTGGGCAGGGTCAACTGGGGAATATAAATACGATAGACCGGCTTAAGCGGTGGGGGAGGTTTCGTCCGGGCCCAGGAATCCGCCTCGGCAACACGACCCTGCCGCAACGCCAGATCGGCTCCAAACGCCTGGCAGAGCTCCATCAGATTTTCATTTCCGATTTCCAGCATGTAATCGGCGGTCGATTCGATCAGCCGGCGGGCCTCTTCGGCGCGGCCCATGGCCTGGTATGTCAATGACAGGGCAAACGAACTTTGATAGCAAGCCACGATAGCCGGGATCGCCTGATCGCCGGTGACGAAGCCTTCGGCAGCCGGCGCCAGCATGCGCTCGGCCAAATCCATTTCGTTGCGCTGATAATGCAGGACGCCATTGAAAAAAAGGCCGTTGGCGATGGTTTCCATCAGGTCGTTTTCCCGTCCGTATTTCAACAACCGGCCTGCTGAATGCTTCAGGCTGTGTAAATCGCCCTCGATCCAGCTAATAAAACACGGAGCGATTAGCAGCGCTGTTTTAAAAGTGTTGATCGACTCGTCATCCTTCCGCATGGCTTCCAGCACCACCTGATGGGATTGCTTGATGTCTCCCTGCATTTGAATCGCCGCTGACAGCAACAATAAGGCGAATCCGCGGACGCAGTGATAATCGGCCGGAAGACAGTTCAAGGCCTTCCGGGCTGCAGTTTCGGACAGCTTGCCCTGGGCGGCGAGATAATACGAAAAGCTTTTCAAGACCTGCATCTCCCCCTGGAAAGTGGTGTCGCCGGGGGAATCGGGACCATGAGAAGATGCCGTCTGTTCGAGGCTTTCCAGCACGGCGAAGAACCCGGAATACCGTCCCTGCCGCTCATACAGCCAGGCCTTGGCCAACAACAAATCGGGATGTTCCTGAATGAAATCGGCTGGAAATTGCTTCACCCAGAGGTCCAGCCGGTGCCATTGCTCTTGGTTCATTATGCCGTGCCGATGTTGTTTGACCAGCCATGCGGCGGCCTCTTTGTCTTGGCTTTCGTGGGCATGGGCAATGGCCTCTTCGAAATACCCGTTTTCGGCAAACCACGTGCTGGCCCGTCTGTGGAGGTCGAGGACGACTTCGGCTTTCAGCCTTTTCTGAAGTTGGCGTTTCAGCAGCGACTGAAACAGATGGTGATAACGGAACCACTGGTGCTCATTGTCCAAGGGGATGACAAATAGGTTGGCATTTTCCAGCAACTTCAAAAAGTTGCGGCTATTGGGGCTGCCATGCCCCGGGTCCGTATCGGAGCGGCATACCGCATCGCAGAGAGACGCGTTGAGGCGAGGCAGTACAGAGGTTTTCAACATGTTCATCTGCACGGCCGGCGGTTGTCGGCAGAGGATCTCGGTGACGACGTAATCCATGACATACTGGTTTTCCAGCGGCAGATCTGCCAGCTTGCGCTTTAGGTCCGACTCCTCCCGCATGAATAGGACGGCCAGGCGCAGGCCGGTCACCCAACCCTCGGTTTTTTCATTGAGCATGACGGCGACGTCGCTGTCCACTGCCCCACCGGTTATCTGGGCCAGGAACGCTTTGGTTTCCTCCAAGGAAAAACGAAGACCCCAAGTCCGGACTTCGACCACTTGATCCTTGGCGCGCAGAGACGTCAGGGGCAGGGGCGGATCGCGCCTCCCGATCAGGACAAGGTGCATGTAGGCGGAAGGATGGCGCATGAGTGCGGCGACCAGTTCGTGGACGCTTTTTTGCCGGATATGATGATAGTCGTCCAGCACCAGGATAAACGATTTTTCGATCCGATCCAGTTCCCTGGTCAGGCTTGCGGCCAATACAGGTATCGGGGGCAACTGGGCCGCCTCAAGCATGGAAAGGGTTTTATGGCCGACGGCAGGGAAGATGCTTTGGATCGCTGTTAAAAAATAAGAGAGGAACACCCCGAGGTCGCTGTCGTGCTCATCCAGGGATATCCAGGCGCTGGGAATATCGCAGACATCCAACCAGCAGCTCACCAGGGTGCTCTTGCCGTAGCCGGCCGGCGCAGAAACCAGGACCAGCGGCCGGTTCCGGCCCTTCTCGAGCTTGTCCAGCAAATGCCCGCGGTGCAGATGGGATTTGTCAATCTGCGGCCGATGCAGTTTTGTCCGCAAGATGGGTATGGACATGGCACAACCCTTCGGTCAGCCTTGAAATGTGTTCGATACCACTTGGATTTCGCTCTTTTAAAAACAGGTTTTGATCACCCTTGTCCAAAATCGGTTTTCAAGGGAAGTCGTTCAATGAGCACTTGAAAATACTCTTTTTGCGAGTCATGGTTTAATCATGACAAAAAGCGTTAGCCAGCACCAGAAAGATAAGCAGATGATACTACATGCGAGTCTGTCCAGTCAACAGGCCGCGTTGTTTTATCGTATTTTTAGCTAATAGATTGAATTGCTTATGGAGGGCCACCCTGGATGCAGTCCATTGTTCGGCGGTTCGCCATGGGAAGTTGGTAACCCGCGGTGCAAGGCCATCGAACCCTTGACCACTCGAATCCTCGAATCCTTGCCCCCCCTATCTCATACCATCCGCTCGATCTCGCCGATGAGCATGTTCAGCCGCTTGACCGACACCGGGCCGTCGGTGCCCACCTCCTGGGCAAAGACCGACACCTTGTACTCTTCGATGGTCCAGAAAAACGCTTCCACGGCGGCACGTTTTTCAGCGGATGTCGACGGTTCCATGGACTGCAGCATGCGATTCAGGTGATCGACGAACGGCGCGACCAGGGATTCGCGGGAGCGGTCCTTCTCCAGGTCGGTGTAGCCCCGCTGGGCCCGGATGGACAATGCCCTCAGGTAGCGCACCAGGTGCATCAGGCGCTGCCGGTCATATAAGAGGACAAAGGTATCGGGGACCAGGCGGGCCAGTTCCTCCTTCAGGGTCTGCAGAAACTGTCCCACCACCGGTGCGGCGATGCGCTTTTTCTCCACGTCCATGATGCGGCACTGGACCTCGTGGTGGGCCTCGACCACGGCGATCACCGCATCGCGCAGCTCCTGGCCGGCCTGGTGCACGCGCAGCGCAGCCAGTTCGTCAATGCGCGCGTGGTACGCCGCCGCAGTGAGCAGGTTCAGCGAAAACAGCTCCCGGGTGACACACGCGAACAGCTGCCTTTCGACGGCCGCCATGCCTCCGAAAAATACGGTCTGGCGTTTCAACAGCGCCGGCAGCTTGAGGTTCTTCTTCAAAAATTTCAGGTCTTCGGCAAAGTGGCGCGCCAGCATGGCCGCCACCCCTTTTGGGTGGGCCGAGTCCGCCGCCTTCGAATCAGAGAACAGCCGGATCCGGATCCCGCCTTCATCAGCCTCCAGCCTGGGGTAAAGTCGCCACGGCCTGCCTCGTCGGTCTTCGACGGCAAGCGCTTCCGGCAGGTCCCCGAAGTCCCAGGCGATGATTCCCTGGCGTTCCCATTGCCGCGCCAGGGCGGCCATGCCGGCCGGCATGGCCGGATGCGACACCTGCTGGTCCAGCAGGGATTCGTCCCGTCCGCTGGCCACCACCCGACCGCTGGCATCGGTGATGGCCAGGCGCAGCTTCAAATGGTCCGGCAGCCCGTCCACCGGCCAGGCCGCCGCCGGAATATCCACCGCCAGGCGCTGGAAGAGAAAGCGGCTCAGGGCGGAGGGCAGGCTTTCCCGGCCCCGGGGCATCTCGCTGAGAATCACTTGAACCGTATCGGCCACCGGCACCAGCTTGACCCGGTATGCCTTGGGCAGCCCCTTGATCATGGCGGTGATTTTCTCGGCCAGCAGCCCCGGTACCAGCCAGTCCAGCTGCTGCCGGGGCAGATCGCCGGCAGCCTCGGCCGGGATGGTGACGGTAACGCCGTCGACCTCCGTTCCCGGCTCGAAGGCATAGTCACAGTCCATGACCCGGTGACCCAGGTCCAGGCGGCGGGGAAACTGCTCCAGGACTTCGGGATCCGGTGCATAGCGGATCAGCATCTCCCGGTCCAGGCGCAGGAATCCGTCACCGCCCTGTTTACGGATGCGGTGCTTGAGTGTCCGGATGTCGGAGACACCTTCGAGCCGCTGCTTGTAAAAGGCCACCAGCACCTCGTCGTCCACCAGGATATCCCGCCGCCGGATGCGGTCCTCCATATTGCGCACCTCCTCCACCAGGTCGGCGTTGTGGCGTATGAATCCCAGCGGCTGCTTCACGTCCCCTTCCACCAGGGCGCTGCGGATGAAGATCTCCGAGGCTTGTTGCGGGTCGATGCGGCCGAAGGCCACGCGCCGGTCCTGAACAATGGGCAGGCCGAAGAGGGTCGCCTGCTCCCGGGCCACCACCTCGCCGCGGCTGCGCTCCCAGTGAGGATCGGACCAGCTGTAACGGCATAGGTCACCCCCCAGCGGCTCCAGCCAGGCCACGTCAATGGTCGCCGCCTTGCGGGCAAACAACCGGGAGGTCTCCACCATTTCCGCCGCCACGATCCAGCTGCCCGGATTCTTGAACAGGCCCGACCCGGGGAAAAGCATCACCTCGCGGTCCTTGGTCGCCCTGAAAAACATCTTTTCTTTTTGCATGGCGATGTTGGACAAAAACCCGCTCAGGATGGCTCGGTGCATGGCGGCATACAGGGGATGGAACGTTCCGTCGTCAGCCTGGCCCGACGTCGGAAGCTCCCCCAGGGCCGGGCCGTTGGCCGGAATAACCCCAAAGCCCTGCTCCTTCAGCACGCCCGTGATCTGGCCATGGATGTCCCGCCATTCGCGGATGCGCCGGAACGAGAGAAAGTTGCGGCGGCAGAAGGTTTTCAGTTCGTTCATGCTGCCGGGCCGGTTGGCCCTGTCATGAATCGCCTGCCAGATATTGAGCAGGGTGGCAAAGTCGGAGAGCGGATCCACAAACTGCCGGTGGGCTTGGTCGGCCTGGGCCTCTTTTTCCAAGGGACGCTCGCGCACATCCTGGATGCTCAGGGCGGCGGCAATGATGATGATCGGGCCGAGGCAACCTTCCTTGCGGGCTTCGATGAGCATGCGGGAGAGGCGCGGGTCGATGGGCAGCCGCGCCATGGTATGGCCATTTTCGGTCAAACGGTATCCGGCCGCATCTTGGCGGCCGCCTTCCCGGTGCACGATGGCCCCCAGTTCGAGCAGCAGATCGAACCCGTCCCGAATGCTCTTTTCGGCCGGGCGATCGACAAACGGAAAGTCAGCGATCTCCCCAAGCTTCAGGGCGATCATGCGCAGGATGACCTCGGCCAGATTGGAGCGCAGGATTTCCGGCTGCGTGAACAGGGGCCGGTTGAGGTAGTCCGCTTCGGTATATAGGCGAATGCACACCCCGTTGGCCACACGCCCGCAGCGCCCTTGACGCTGGTCGGCGCTGCTGCGGGAAATCGGCACCACCGGCAACGAGGTGGTCCGGGAGCGGGGAACATACTGGGAAATGCGCGCCAGGCCCGTGTCCACCACGTACCTGATTCCAGGAATGGTGATGGATGTTTCGGCCACATTGGTGGCCACGATAATCTTGCGCTGCGCCGTTGCGGCGAAGACCTTGTGCTGCTCTGCGGCACTGAGCCGGGCAAACAGGGGCAGAATGACGGTGCGCGGAAAACGGCGCCCTTCCAGGGTCTCGCAGGTCTCACGGATATCCTGCTCGGTGGGCATGAAAATCAGGATGTCCCCCCGGGTTCGGCGCGCCGCCAGCTGATCTACGGCCAGGGCGGCCGATTCGACGGGGGTACGGTCTTCTTGGTCTGCTTCGTCGGTCTCGGCGAAGAAATAGCGGGTCTCCACCGGGAAAAGCCGTCCGGAGATCTCGATCACCGGTGCATCGTCAAAGGCCTTGGAAAATTTCTCGGTGTCGATGGTGGCCGAGGTGATGATCAGTTTCAGATTGCTTCGTTTGTATACCAGCTGTTTCAGGATGCCCAACGCAAAGTCGATGTTCAGGCTGCGCTCGTGGGCCTCGTCCACGATGATGGTGTCGTATTCGTTGAGCCAGGGATCGCCCTGGGTTTCAGCCAGCAGAATGCCGTCGGTGACCACTTTGATATACGCGCCGGGATCGGTCCGGTCCTGGAAGCGGATCTTGTAGCCCACCGATCGACCCAGATCCTCCCCCAACTCCTCGGCGATGCGGGCGGCCACCGTGGTGGCGGCAATGCGCCGGGGTTGCGTGCAGGCGATCTTGCCGTCAATGCCTCGCCCGGCGGCCAGGCAGAATTTGGGAATCTGAGTGGTTTTGCCCGACCCGGTCTCACCGGAAATGATGATTACCGGATGGTTGCGAATAGCGTCGACGATCGCGGATTTGGCATGGGTTATGGGCAGGTGGGGCAGATCCTGAAAGCACGGAACCCTTTCGAAGCGACGTTGCCTTCTGGCAACGGCGTCGAGGCTGCGCCTTGCCAGGTTATCCAGGCGTCGGCTGACCTCCGCTTCGGGCAGATTTTTCCGGGACCGTACCAGCCGGTCCAGTTCATGGCGCAGGGCAATGGCGTCACCATGCATGACCTTCTTCAGCAACGTCCGGATGTGGTCAGTTGATTTGTGGGTGTCGGTCACGGATGGTCCTGTTGGTCTGCAATCACCGGACTCATGGCGTTTTTGCAGAGAAGCTATCTCAAGAATCGGATTTGGGGTCAAACGCACGACGGCGGTTCACCCCGCAAGCGAAGGGCGACCATCGAGGACGTGAGACACCGGTCCAGCAACGATAATGGGCCAAAAGCCATTGTTGACATCGGCTTCTACCATGACCAATAAGGAATTCAACCCTTTTCACCGGCGCTTGTCCGAGAATGGGTCCGTCCATGCAGTTCCGGATTGTGCCGATCGGTACGATCTGCTAAACTCGATGCGCAAGGGAAGTTGAAACCGCCGGTAAAACGGATCAAGGAGAGGCCTCTTGCAGCGACATGCGCTTGCCCGAAGCACATATATCGCAGCTGGAAGGCGCTCCCAATCTGAAATCCGAAGATTACCCAACAATGCGAACGGAGTTGAGATTCGAAATTATGATCAAAGGCTATATGAAGGGTCGTGGATTGATCGCCATGTTCTGCTGTGCCGTGCTTCTGATCGGGGCCATCGATCAGACCACCAAGGATGCGCTCAAGGTCAGGCACATCCTCAGAACAATTGCCGAGCTGCCCCCCCGGTCCGATGCACAAGCGCTTAGCGCCGAAGTGACCGAGAGAGAACTCAACGCCTACATTGCCCATCGCCTGGCGCAAGAGAAGGAACCCGTTTGCGACAACCTCATGGTAAGCCTGCTGGACGATAATCACGTTCAGGGTAAAATCTGGTTTGATGCAAAGCGGCTTAGCCTGGACACCCTGCTGGGTGAGAATCTGGTATTTGATTTCAAGGGCGTTTTTCTGACCCGTGACGGAGCGGCCCGTATCGATCTAATCTCCCTGCAGCTCAACGGCCAACCCGTTGATCCGCAGGTGCTGGACTTCGTTGTCCACACCGCTGCGTTGGTCTACCGAACGGAATCGTCCGGCATCAACGACTGGTATGAATTGCCCAAAGGAATCAAGCGGATCACGTTGAAAAAAGCCACGGCCGTTATCCACTATTGAGGCCTGCGCCGGCAGCAGAAGGAATCAGGCGCGAGAGCCCCGATGCCTTCAGGCTCCGATTGGTTCAGCGATCGCTTTCATGAACAATTTCAGGGAAATGCCCCACCTTACAGATTAACCCTTCAATGGGCTGATCAAACACCACAGAAAATCCCTTGGAATCGCTGCGCGCAACCACCCCCGAGACCTGAAGCAGATTTTCGAATTCGAAAACCGGGAATTTTAGGTCAATGGCCTGCCCCTCGGCAATTCGCCGCCAGGTGCCGATAAAAATCCCGGTGGCACCGATATTCTTGATGATATCCCGGTACGACCCTTCCTTGACAGTGTATTCCGCGATAATAAAGGCCGCCCGACGGGGAAATCGGCGCTGGTTCTGATTCGAAAGCTCATTCATTGGGTGTGCGCTTTGATCCTGTATAAATGTAGACGCTTTTAGCATTTCAGGTTGATAATTCCAAGCACCAACCTGAAAACCGTGGTTATCCGCTTGGCACGGTTTTAATCCACCCGGTGGCTGGAATGGGATCAGACGGCGCCGTGCGTCAAATCCCCCCGCCTTTCACAATCAGACGCAGGGCATCTATTCTCAGCCGGGCCTTTGAGACTGCCGACAGCACGGCGTCCCTCTCCTGCTTTGCCGCATTGACTTCCAGATCGCTGATGGCGGCATTTACCTGACCAAGCGCCTCAAGGCGGTTGACGACTCCTTGCATTGCCTGGCCGGCCGAATGATAAGCCGCCTCTATGAGTGGCAAGGACCTGGCCTGGGCCATCACCCGCCCGGCCTCAACCATCTCCGGGATCCGGTGGGAAATGGCGGGTAGGATTCTGGAAAATAGGGCTGCTGATCCATCGGTGAGTTGGTCCGACAGAGGATCGGGCCGGCGATTTGCGCCATTTTGCAAGTCGTGGTCCACAACCACCCGTATGGGGGTGGGCGGCAGGAATCGCTCCACGTATAGATTCGGCGGAGCGGCGGCCTCCAGCAGGAAGATCATCTCCAATAGAAATGCCGGCGTTCCGGGTGCGTCCCAGTGGGAAAATGCGGCATTTCCCTGCCCGCTGCCCAAAAAACCCTCCATGGCGCCCGCCACCAGCGGATGGTCCCAGGTGAGGAAATCAAGGTCTTCACGGGTCAGAGCAATGGCCCGATCGGTGGTCACCGTCAGGCCCGAGGGCCGGAAACCCGGCAGCGCCTCGGCATAGCGGTGGTCGGGCGCCAGCCGAAAAATGCTTGGGGCAATCGGCTCCATGCCAATACCCCAACCGTCAAGCAGTGCTTCCACCATCTCCTGAAAGCCGGAATCACCATCGGCCCGTCGGATGGCGTCGATCAGATGCGCCCCCTTTTCCAGTGATGCCGCATCCAGCTCCATGAGTCTATCCCTCCCCGATTCGATGCGGCGCTGCTGGCGGTCGGCGGAAATCCGGCCGCCGCGGATCAGCCGCTCCAGCTGTTGGCCGGTCGGATCACCTCCTGGATCTTCTATCAGTGCCGCCAATCGACCGAAGAAGCGCTGGGTAACCCAAGCGGCGGCTGGTGCATGCCTCTCGAAGGCGTTCAGCGCCTCGTGGTACCATCGGGCCATCACCTCGCCGGCGGTCCCACGGACAAAGGGCACCATCACCCGGACAACACGGGTCTGACCGATGCGGTCCAGACGGCCGATGCGCTGCTCCAGCAGCTCCGGGTCTGCGGGCAGGTCGAAAAGCACCAGGCGGCGGGCAAACTGGAAGTTGCGGCCCTCGCTGCCGATCTCCGAACAGACCAGCAGGAGCGCGCCATCCGGTTCGGCGAACCAGGCGGCATTGCGGTCGCGCTGCACCAGAGTCATTCCTTCGTGGAAGCGGCCAATTTTGATATGGGTCTGTTTTTCCAAGGCTCGCATCAGGGCATTGACCGTTTGCAGGGATCGGCAGATGAGCAGCGTCTTCTCTTGGCGATGCTCCCGAATGAAGGTCGTTAACCAGGATACCCGGGGATCGTCGTCTAGACAGCCATCCTCCCCTTGCCGCGCCGACCCGCAATCCTGAAGGAACTCGCTGTTCAACTGCTCACGGAGGGGGTCCCCGTCCCCCTCCACCTCGAGCGGTACCAGGTGCACCGTTCGGCCGGGAAACCCGGAGACGGCCATGCGGCTGGTCCTGAACATGGCCTGGCCGGTGCCGCAACGGTCAATCAGGGTTTGCATCAGGCGCCTTCGCGCGGCGGCGCCGTCGATTCCAGATTGGGCCATCGTCCGCTGGACCATCCCGCCGGAGATCCCGAGCATGCGGGCGAGCACGGTGGATTCGATCGGGTCGGCAAGGTCCCCGTCCGCCACCATCTGTGCCAGAGCGGCAATCTGTCCAAAGGCCCGGTTTTCGCTTTTGAATCGCTGGTAGTCTGGGTAGCGGTCCGGATCCAGCAGCCGGAGTCGGGCAAAATGGCTGCGCGACGATAACTGACCAGGGGTGGCCGTGATCAGTATCAAGCGTGGAACCGTCTGCGCCAGCCGTTGTACCTGTTGGAACAGCGCATCCCCCGGTCGCATGCGATGGGCTTCGTCCACCACCAGCATGTCCCAGCCGCCGGCGATCAATTGGGCCTGCATTGCCGGAGAGGCCGCCGTCAAATAAGTGAAACCGCACAGGCCCAAGGGTTCGTCATCAAAAGGATTGTGGCCGGAGAAAGCCGTTGATTGCGCGGGTCCGAAGGTCTCATCCAGGATGCGAAACCGCAGGTTGAACCGCCGGAGCAGTTCCACATACCACTGCACCACCAGGGCATCAGGGACGATGGCCAGCACCCGGCCGACCTGGCCGGTGGTGGCCAGCCGGTGAAGAATCAGGCCCGCTTCGATGGTTTTGCCCAGACCGGTTTCGTCGGCCAGCAACACCCGGGGAAACCGGCGGGCACTGACCTCGGCGGCAATGGCCAACTGGTGAGGAATCAGCGCCACCCGACCGCCCACGAATCCGTAGGCAGGTGACCGGGCCGCCCGGTGGCGGTGCTCGAGAAGGCGGACCCGCAGATCAAACAGACGGGCTGCATCCCGCTGGCCGGCCATGATTCGGGACTTGGGCCGATTTATTACCAGGGTTCCGGCCAGCCGATCCTCGCGCAGGCGCAGCCCATCACCACAATACACCTTCAATCCGTCTTCCGTTGCAACGGAAGCAATGGTCAGGGACGCCCCGGTTTCGCTGACCACACGGTCACCGGGATGAAAGACAATGCGGCGCAGGGGGGCGCTTTGGGCCGCATAAATACGAATCAGGCCGCTTTCCGGGTATCTCAGGTGAATTCGACGGCCGTCGACCGCATCGACGATGCCGATGCCCAGTTCGGGCTCCATTTCACTGGTCCAGCGTTGACCCACCGTGAAATCGGTCGTCATGGCCACGGCCTCTCCGGAATTAAAAAACCATCGGTTCCGGCAGCAGGCCGGAACCGATGGTCGGGTGATGTGCTGGCGGCCCCAAGCACGGGGCCGCGCAATGGCCGACTATCCCACTAGGGGAAACTTGGGTTGAATGGTATTGTAGTAGGCCGCTTCGGAAACACTGCCCCACGTGCCGACAATTTTCTGGAAATTTCTAAAGTCCTCGTTGACTTTGGTGGCGATAGCCGTCTTGGCAGCCTCTTCGGCCACCACTTCGTCGGACATCTTTTTCAGGTCGGTCATGACCTGTTCGGGGAACTGGATCAACTGTGACTTCTTTTCGTTGATCAGGGTTTGCAGGGCCTGGCCGTTGAGGGAATCGAACTGGGCCAGAACCCAGTGCTCGGTCTCGGTACAGGCGGCATCAATGATGTGCTGCAGATCCTTGGGCAGGCTCTCGTAAGCCGTCTTGTTGAAGAAATACTCCAGGTAGGTGCCCGGCTCGTGCCATCCGGGATAGTAGTAGTACTTGGCCGCCTGATAGAGACCCAGTCTCAGGTCATGCAGGGGACCCACCCATTCGGTGGCGTCAATCACACCGCGCTCCAGGGAAGTAAAAATCTCACCGCCGGGCAGCAGCACGACCGTGCCGCCGGCCTTGGCCAGCACCTTGCCGCCCAAACCCGGGATTCTCATCTTCAGGCCCTTGAAATCGTCGATGGATTCGATTTTCTTATTGAACCACCCTCCCATCTGTACGCCGGTGGAACCACCCGGACGGGGAATCAGGTTGAAGGGGGCGTAGGTCTCCTCCCATAATTTCAATCCATTGCCACCATAAAACCAGGCGCTCATGCCCTGGCCGTTCAAGCCGAAGGGCACGGCGGCAAACCACTGGGTTGCCGGTTCTTTGCCAGCCCAGTAATAGGAGGCCCCGCTGCCCACTTCCACGGTGCCGTCGGAGGCCGCCTGGAAGCTCTCCAGAGCCGGGACCAGTTCACCGGCGGCGAACACCTGGATATTGATGCGCCCGTCGGAAAGTTCTCCAATGCGTTTGGCCAGCCGTTCACAGCCGTCCTGAAGTACCGGCAGTTTAGGCGGCCAGGTGGTGACCATACGCCATTCATAGGTTTTTTTGGTTACAACGGCCGCGGCTTCCGGTTTTTTCTCTTCTTCCTTTTTTGTACAGCCGATGACACCTGCTGTCGCTGCAGCAGCCGCGGCTGCTCCCAAACCGGCCTTTCTCAGAAAATCACGTCTTTTCATCATCTCCTCCTTGTCCGCGTTGTTAATGAAAACCTTTTGCAATGAATACCGACGTCCCGAATGCCTAATTGATCCACTCCAGATCGACAGCCTTGAATCCTCCTTTATCGTAAAAACGGGTGGCGCATCAAATCAATATTTTATCAGGGACCGAAGACCGCTTTCGGCAGCCAGGTGGCCAGCTGGGGAAAGAGGACCACGATGGCCAAACCGATAATCTGCACGATAACAAAGGGGATGATTCCCCGGTAAATGTGCCCGGTGGAAATTTCCGGCGGCGTCACCGCCTTCAGGTAAAACAGGGAGAACCCGAAGGGCGGCGTCATGAAAGAGGTCTGCAGATTGACCGCGATCAGGATGCAGAACCACACCGGATCGAAGCCGAATTCGATCATGATCGGCGCCAGCACCGGTACATGGATGAACGTAATCTCGATAAAATCCAGAAAGAAGCCGATTACGAAAATCAGCAGCATGACGATGCCCAGCACCATGTTGTGGCTGTATTTGTGGGCCAGGGCTCCCAAAAACTCCCTTACCAGCCCGTCGCCGCCCAGCCCGCGAAAAACCAAACCGAAGACAGCGGCCCCGCAAAGGATGATAAACACCATGCAGGTCAGGCGGACCGTGGTCTGCATCACCTCCTGGAGGATCTTCACGGAAAATTTGCGGTTGGCCATGGTCAGCAGGGTGGAGCCCACGGCACCCACGGCGGCCGCTTCCGTGGGAGAGGCGATTCCGGCGAAAATGGAACCCAGCACCGCCACCATGAGAAACAGGGGGGGAAACAGGGCCTTGCCCATCCGGGCCGCCAGCTGGCGCGGGGAAATGGCAGCCAGTTCGGCCTTGGGAATAGCCGGTGCCCATTTGGGGCGCAACCAGGAGACAAGCAGGATATAGAGAATAAACAGGCCAACCAGCAGGAACCCTGGAAAGACAGCACCCATAAAAAGGTCGCCTACGGAAACACCGACGATATCGCCGATGAGCACCAAAACGATGCTGGGCGGAATGATCTGGCCCAGTGTGCCGGAAGCGGCGACAGTGCCTGTGGCCAGTTCCTTCTTATACCCGCGGCGCATCATCGTGGGCACGGCCAGAAGGCCCATGGTGACCACCGTAGCACCCACGATGCCGGTGGACGCTCCCAGTAGGGCGCCAACCACCACCACTGAGACGGCCAGTCCGCCGCGCAGGCGACCGAACAGGAGCCCCATGGTGTCGAGCAACTCTTCTGCAAGGCCGGAGCGCTCCAGCATGACCCCCATGAAAACGAACAGGGGTACGGCGATCAAGGTGACGTTGGTCATCACCCCCCAGATGCGCAGGGGCAGCAGATTAAAAAAGGACCAGCCGAATCCGACCAGGCCGAAACACAGGGCGGTTCCCATCAAGGTGAAGGTAACCGGAAAGCCGGCCATCAGCAGGATCGTCAGGGCCAGAAACATCCATGCGGGCAAGTACGCCATCACGCCTTCTCCTCTTCAGTCGTTTCAAGACCAAGAATCTGCAGCAGCGCATGAAGCCCCATGGATAGGCCCTGGAGCATCAAGAGAACATACCCCACGGTCATGGTTCCTTTGACGATGAAACGGTAGGGGATGCCCCCCGGATCCGGAGAGCCTTCCAACATGGAAAAGGAGTTGCCGACAAAATGCCATGAGGTGCTGATCACCAGGTAGCACCCGGGAATGAGGAAAAAGATCACGCCGATGAGGTTGATCCATGCCCGCCCCTTGACCCCCAGTCGCTGGTAGATGATATCCACCCGCACATGGCCGTCGTGCAGCAGGGTGTAGCCGGCACCGATCAGGAAAATGAAGGCGAAGAGGTGCCACTCCAGCTCCTGGGTAAAAACAAAGCTGGTTTTAAACAGATAGCGCATGACCACATCGACAAAAACCACCACAACCAGCAGCAGGGTGACCCAGGAGACCATGCGACCCACCGCCTCGTTGGTGCTGTCGACGGCTCCGCAGAAAAACTTCAACACGTTGAGCATGAATACCGCCTGAAAAGAAGAGTCAGCAAGATAGTGAGTTCTCGTTCAGTTACCTTTGTGGACGCCGTTTTTGATGGCCTTGTCCACAAATAGCTAAGAGCTTCAACTCGTTACAATATATGGGTCACGATGTCAACATGTATAGAAAGTGAATCCGCTTCAGCGTCTGCCAAAAGCGGCCGGCCGCCAGTTGCGGGTGATCCCGCCAGGACTTTTGCTTGATAAAGCCTGATCGAACCGTTATGGATATTCGCTCAAACGACAATCCATACACAAGGAATCGATCCATGCGTAATGAACATAAAATTAAGTTCCTCCCCCATAACCGGGACATCGCTGTTCAGGAGGGCGCAAGCCTGATCCGGGCGGCCATGGAAGCCGGTGTTCATATCAATGCATCCTGTGGCGGCGAGGGTGTCTGCGGAAAGTGCCGGGTCATCGTGGAAAGCGGCGAGGTGGCGGGAGGATTCAGCCAACAGCTGAGCCCGGCGGACCGGGCCAAGGGCGTCCGCCTGGCCTGCCGGTCGACGATCACCCAGGATGTGGTCGTGCGTGTGCCGGTGGAGTCGACCATCGACGCCAGCGTCCTAGGCCAAGGCTACGTCCCGCGACACACGGCCCGCATCCGGCAGATGGATCTCAACGATTTGAAGGAACAGGGGCTGTTCCTGCCGCCGGTGGAAAAAATATACATCGAGCTTCCTGAACCCGACAACCAGGACCACCTGCCCGACGTCACCCGGCTGGTGAGCCACCTGAAGCTCCACCATGACGAACACCGCCTGACGGTGAGTCTGCCGGTGATCCGCAAGCTTCCCGACGTACTGAGAAAGGACGGATTCCGGGTAACCGCCACCCTGGCCCGGCCGGTGATGGAGAGCGGCAAGACCGAGATCATCAACGTCCAGTCGGGAGACACCACCGAGCGCAACTTCGCCATCGCCATGGACATCGGCACCACCACGGTTTACGGCCAGCTCATCGACCTGAAAAGCGGGCAGGTCCTGTCCGAACATGGCGAGTTCAACGGCCAGATCAGCTATGGCGAGGATGTGATCAGCCGGATCGTGTTTGCCGAAAAAGAGGGCGGGCTGGAGCGCCTCCACAAGGTGGTTGCCAAAACCATCAATACCATCATCGGCAAGATCATCCGTCGGGCCAAGGTTGACCCGGACGATATCGCCGCCATCACCCTGGCCGGCAACACCACCATGACCCAGCTGCTGCTTCAGGTCAATCCCCGCTATATCCGACGCTCGCCTTACGTACCGGCCTCGACCCTCTACCCGCCCATTCGGGCGGTGGATATCGGCCTGGACCTGCGCGATCACGTCACGGCCCTGGTCTATCCGGCCGTTTCCAGCTACGTCGGCGGCGACATCGTGGCCGGTGTGATGGGATCGGGGATGTACCTGGATGACCGGCTGACCCTGTTCATGGACATCGGCACCAACGCGGAGATCGTCGTCGGCAACCGGGACTGGCTGGCCTGCGCCGCCTGCAGCGCCGGACCGGCCTTCGAGGGCGGCGGCATCAAATTCGGCATGCGGGCGGCCAAGGGCGCCATCGAGGATTTTTCCCTGGACCCCGCCACCTGGGAGCCCATGCTCATGACCATCGGCAACCTGCGCCCCAAGGGCATCTGCGGGTCCGGACTGATCATCATGACCGCCGTCATGTTCGAACTGGGCCTGATCAACAACCTGGGCAAGTTCAACCGGGATCTGGCCACCAAACGCATCCGGGAAGACAACGGGGTATGGGAATACGTGCTGGCCTGGGCCGCCGAAACCCAGATCGACCGGGACATCGCCCTTACCGAAATCGACATCGAAAACCTGATCCGGGCCAAGGGGGCCATCTTCAGCGGCTGCATGACCCTGCTCACCGAAGTGGGCATGGGCATGCAGGACATCGACCGCATCATCCTGGCCGGCGGTTTCGGCAGCTACGTGGACCTGGAGAAGGCCATCACCATCGGGCTGCTGCCGGAGATCGACGCCGAAAAGGTGACCTTTATCGGCAACAGCTCCCTTTTAGGGGCCAAGATGAGCAGCCTGACCAACCGGATTCGCAAGGATGTGGTGGAGGTTACCCGCAGCATGACCAATTTCGAGCTGTCGGAAACCCCATCCTATATGGACAATTATGTGGCGGCCCTGTTTCTGCCGCACACGGATTTGGCCCAGTTTCCCCGGCTCAATGAGCGCATGACCCAGCGGCGGCAAATGTCCTGACAGGGACTGGCTGAACGCGCATATGGCCATAACCATATGGGATAACAGCAGTTCTGCGTGTAGGTGTTTTAAAGGCCGTGAAGGTCCATTGCATGCTTAAGGCAATCTAGTAACAATCGGGAATTAATCGCACTCATCTATTGACAAATAAACCGTCCAACATATAAGAATATCTCCTGGATTTTCGCCTTTGGGAAGCGGGAAGCCATCTTGGCCCCAGTGGCCCTTTCGCAATCAATTACAAGTTGTTCATCCGAATTACAAATAAGCTATTATTTGCATGCCCGAGGATTATTTTGCCGATGATGCGTTACCTGAACACGAAAAATAACCATCCCGATGACCGCAACGAAATCCTATACCCGCCTAGATTCTTCCCCGGATTTTTATCTACCGCTGTAGATATTAGATATAAAAAATACTTTTACGAAAGGGGGCCTAACTGCTTCAATTCGTGGCCGGGCGTTTGCGCCCTGCCACACGCATGCTGAACCACCGCATTGCTGTAACACACCTCAATCATTAACCGGTAGCTGATAAGGAGGTAACTTTGAGTTTCGAATTCTACAAGGAATCGTATGCAGGTGCGATAAAGGCGATCTCCATCGGTAAAGGCGACAAAGCCGTTACCGTCGGAGGAGAAACCTGCTACCCACTCTATCAGTTTGAGGGGGAAATGCCCCACAAACCGAAAGTTGCCATGGAGATCTGGGACATGGCGCCCGATGAGTGGCCGGTAGCAGCATTGGAACCCTTTAAAGACGTGGTTTCGGATCCGGCCGCATGGGCAAAAAAATGCGTTAAGGAATACGGCGCCGAAATGATCGTGCTCCAGCTCAAGAGTACCGACCCCAACGGCACCAACGCCAGCCCGGCGGAGGCATCAGCCACGGTGAAAAAAGTACTGGGCGCCATCAAGGTTCCCCTGATTGTCTGGGGCGTCGCCAACCACGAAAAAGACGAGGCGGTCTTCAAGAAAATCGCCGAAGATTGCCAGAATGTGCAGCTCACCCTCGGTCCGGTGGAGGACAAGAACCATAAGGGCATCGGCGCCGCCGCCATGGGTTACGGCCACGCCATCATCAGTTCATCCCCCATCGACGTTAACCTGGCCAAGCAGGTCAACATCCTGCTGGAGAACCTGGGCATGCCCATGGATCGGGTGATCATCGACCCCACCACCGGTGGTCTGGGTTACGGTCTGGAATACAGTTACTCGGTCATGGAGCGCCTCAGAATGGCTGCCATGGCCCAAGGCGACGACAAGCTCCAGATGCCCCTCATCAACAACCTGGCCAATGAGATCTGGAAGTGCAAGGAAGCCAAGCAGGGCGTGGACGAAGCCCCGACCCTGGGTGACCCCGAAAAACGCGGCATCCTCATGGAGGCCGTGGGAGCCGTAACCTACCTCATGGCCGGTTCCGACATCCTGATCATGCGCCACCCCGAAGCCATCCGGCTGGTCAAGGCCTTCATCGATATCGCCATGGACGGCGGCAGCGCCGCCGACATCGCCCCCATCGCCAAACGGCTGGCAGGCGTCTCCGTGGATCTGGCCGCCCTGGCTCCCGCTCCGGACCTGACCATCGAGGAGGAGAAAAAAGCCGCACCGGCCAAGCCCGCCGCCGCCAAGCCTGCACCCAAAGCTGCGGCCAAACCCGCCGCCAAACCGGCAGCTGCACCGGCAGCTGCCAAGAAGGCCGAACCCGCCCCGGCCGCTGCCCCGGCAGCGCCTGCGGTAGACGCCCAAGCCCAGGCTAAAGCCCAAGCCACGGCCGAGGCCGAGGCCAAGGCCAAAGCCGAAGCGGCCGCCAAGGCCAAGGTCGAGGCGGAAGCCAAGGCCAAGGCGGATGCCGAAGCCAAGGCCAAAGCCGAAGCGGCCGCCAAGGCCAAGGCGGAGAAGGACGCTGCCGCCAAGGCCACCTCTGAAAGGGAGGCTGCCGAAGAGGCCCTGCGCCAGAAACGCGCCGCCGAACGCGCCAAGCTGGCTGCCGGACGCGGCACCGGCGCTGCCGACAATGTGATTCCCATGACCCCTGCCGCCGAGCAGAAAAGCGAACCTGAAAAGATTCTCGCCCGGCTCAACTGGGTCCACCGACGCGTCTCACTGTACTAATTATGATTCGTTAACCCTTGCCGAAAGCAATACGAGGAGGAACCTCTGATGGCAGAATTAACCAAAGAAAAGGAAGCCAAACTGGCCGATCCGGTCGCAGCTTCGATTGACCCTGCAACCCAGGAACTGATCGCCCGGGCCCAGCGGTTGGGTATCGACACCGTATTCGACCGTGCCGTCCAGATGAAACCTTGCAATATCGGTCTCCAGGGCATCTGCTGTAAAAACTGTGCCATGGGCCCCTGCCGGCTGCCCCTACCCAAGGGCGGCATCGAAGGCGAAGACACCCGCAAGGGACTGTGCGGCGCCACGGCCAACACCATCGCCGCCCGAAACTTTGCCCGCATGGTGGCCGCGGGCGCAGCCGCCCACTCCGACCACGGCCGTTGTGTCGCCGAGGTGTTCCTGAGCGCGGCCCGTAAAGAATCCGAGGCCTACAAGATCAAAGACGTCAACAAGCTGCTGGCTGTCGCGCCGCATTTTGGCGTGGCCACCACCGTGGAAGTGGATGGGGCGGTACAGGATCGCAACGTTGATGAAATCGCCCTGGAAGTGGCTGAAAAGGCCCTCAACGAATGGGGCAAGGCCGAAGGTGAGCTCGACTACCTCAAGCGCGCACCGGCCCCCCTGTATGAAAAATGGACCAAAACCGGCGTGAAGCCGCGCAACATCGACCGCGAGATCGTCGAGATCATGCACCGCACCCACATGGGGGTGGACCAGGACTACAAGAACATCGTCAAACAGTGCACCCGCGCATCCCTGGCCGACGGCTGGGGCGGCTCCATGATCGCCACGGACCTGCAGGACGTGCTTTTCGGCACCCCCTACCCCCTGCAGTCCGAAGCCAACCTGGGCGTCATGAAGGAAGACCATGTCAACATCATCGTCCACGGCCATGAACCGGTGCTCTCCGAGATGATCGTGGCCATGAGCCAGAAAAAGGAAATCATCGAATACGCCAAGTCCAAGGGCGCCAAGGGCATCCAGTTGGGCGGCATCTGCTGTACGGCCAACGAGATTTTCCAGCGCCACGGCGTACCCCAGGCCGGCACCTACCTGCAGCAGGAGCTGGCCATCATCACCGGCGCCTGCGATGCCATGGTGGTGGACATCCAGTGCGTGTTCCAGAACCTGGCCAACGTGGCCAAGTGCTTCCACACCAAGCTGATCACCACCCATCCCATCGCCAAGATGGAGCAGGACAATGTGATCCACATCGAGTTCGACGAGCACTACGCCCTGCAGGATGCCGAAAAGATCGTCAAGATGGCCATCGACAACTTCCAGAACCGCGGCAGCGAAGTAATGATTCCCCAGTACAAGGCCTCGGCCATCGGCGGCTTCAGCGTCGAGTCCGTCCAGTACCACCTGGGCGGCACCTTCCGCGGCACCTACTACACCTTGAACGACAACATCATCAACGGCCGCATCCGCGGCGTGGCCGGCGTGGTGGGCTGCAACAACGCCCGCACCCGTCACAATGAGGCCCACATCCAGGTCGTCAAGGAGCTGATCAAGAACGACGTCATCGTCCTGACCACCGGCTGCAACGGCATTGCCTGCGCCATGGAAGGGCTGCTGACACCGGAATCCGCCGCCGTGCACTGCGGTCCGGGCTTAGCCGAAATTTGCGAGACCGTGGGTATCCCGCCGGTCCTTCACATGGGCTCCTGCGTGGACAACAGCCGCCTTCTGCTGGCCGCCACCGAAGTGGTCAAGGCCGGGGGCTTGGGCAAGGACATCTGTGACCTGCCCTTGGCCGGCAGCGCCCCGGAATGGATGAGCGAAAAAGCCATCTCCATCGGCCACTACTTCGTCTCCTCGGGCGTCTACACGGTCTTCGGACTGCACCTGCCCACCTCCGGTGCCCCGGTGTTCCACGATTACCTGTCCAAGGAGATGGAAAAGCTTTACGGCGGCAAGTGGGACCTGGAAGCCGATCCCATCAAGCACGCCCGCCTGATGATCGCCCACATCGACAGGAAGCGCAAAGAACTGGGCATCGACAAGTCCAGAGAGCGTGTCCTGATGGATATGGCCGACCGCCAGGCCCTGGAAGGGTAACTGATTTTCAACCACATCCTCAACGAAGGAGGAATACGATATGTCTAAATTAGTCGCATTTGCCGCTATTCAGGGTGGGTACAAAGTGGTTTCCACCGCTGAAGGCCGCTTCAGAAAGGCACTTGATACGTATAACGCCGACACAAAAATCGGGTTTCCCAACACCGCTTACTTCCTGCCGGTGATCTACTCGCTGACCGGCATGAAGGTGGAAACCCTCGAAGACCTTAAAAAACCTCTTGAATTTGCCCGGGGCCTGCTGCCCCCGCATGTCAAGGGTAAAAACCACCTGCCCTACCTGGGGCCCCTGCTGGACGCCGGCATGGCCGCCATCTTCTCCTACGAGATCATTGAAGCCCTGCGGATCCTGGACAACCCGGACTTCTACCACCCCGAGGAAGACCCCGACATCGAGGCCGGCAAAATCTGGGTCGGTCCGGCCGACGACACCATCCTGAGAAAGCGCGGCGTGGAGTTCGTGGACGGCTCGGCCCCAGGCTTTGCCGCCGTGGTCGGCGCCGCACCCAATCCGGAGATCGCCAAGGCTATCGTCGAAGAGTACCAGAGAAGAAGCCTCTACATCTTCTGCGCTGCCAACCACAATGGCACCACGGTCATCGAGCAGCTCTTGGAAGCCGGCGTCCAGATCGGCTGGAACACCCGTATCGTTCCCTTCGGGCCGGACATCTCTTCGGCCGTGTTTGCCCTCGGGTTCGCCAACCGCGCGGCCATGGCCTTCGGCGGTGTCAAACCCGGTGATCACAAAAAGATCCTCATGTACAACAAGGACCGCGTGTTCGCCTTCGTCAACGCATTGGGCGATATCGGCACCGAGTGGGGCGTGGCCGCCGCCGGGTGCGTCAACTGGGGTTTCCCGACCCTGGCGGACACCGACATCCCCGAAATCCTGCCCACGGGTATCTGTACCTACGAACACGTGGTGGCCAATGTGCCCCATAGCGAAATGTGCCAGCGCAGCGTCGAGGTTCGCGGCCTGAAGACCATCATTTCCGACATCGACATCCCCTGCGCCTTCGGTCCGGCCTACGAGGGTGAACGCGTGCGCGGCGCCGACCTGTTCGCCCAGTGCGGCGGCGGCAAGACCCAGTGCACCGAGCTGGTCAAGATGGCCGACATGAACGCCATCGAAGACGGCAAGGTCATCGTCGACGGTCCGGACGTGGACAAAATAAAGGAAGGCGGCACCTTCTCCCTGGGCATCTACATCCAGGTGGCCGGCCGGGAATTTCAGACCGACTTCGAGCCAATCCTGGAGCGCCAGATCCACCATTTGATCAACTATATCCAGGGCGTCATGCACATCGGTCAGCGCGATATCTCCTGGGTGCGCATCAGCAAGGCCGCCATCGACAAGGGTTTTACCCTCAAAGACATCGGTGTGGTCCTGCATGCCAAGTTCCACCAGGACTTCGGCAAAATCCTCGACAAGGTCCAGGTGACCTTGATGACCAAGAAGGATGACGTGGCCAAACTTACCGAGCGGGCCCGCGCCGAATACAGGACACGCGACGAGCGGGTGGAGAAGATGACCGACGAGGATGTGGAGACCTACTACTCATGCACCCTGTGCCAGTCTTTTGCTCCCAGCCACGTGTGCACGGTGAGCCCGGAGCGCACCGGACTGTGCGGCGCCTACAACTGGATGGACTGCAAGGCCTCTTTCGAGATCAACCCCACCGGCCCCAACCAGCCCATCGAAAAGGGCGAGTGCATCGACCCGAAGCTGGGCCAGTGGAAGGGTATCAACGACTTCGTCTACAAGGCCTCCCGCGGGGCCGTCACCCACTACAACTTCTACTCCATGGTCACCGATCCCATGACCACCTGCGGCTGCTGCGAGTGCATCGCCGCCATGCTGCCGTCCTGCAACGGCGTGATGACCGTGGGCCGCGACTACGCCGGGGAAACCCCCTGCGGCATGAAATTCACCACCCTGGCCGGTGTCATGGGCGGTGGCGCTTCCTCGCCGGGCTTCGTGGGCCACTCCAAGTTCAACATCACCCAGGGCAAGTTTATCCTCGGTGACGGCGGCCTTCTGCGGATGGTCTGGATGCCCAAGATGCTGAAGGAAGAACTCAAGGAGCGCATCGAAAAACGGGGCGCCGCCCTGGGAGTCCCGGATCTGTACGACAAGATCGCCGATGAAACCGTCGGTATCACCGAGGAGGAGATTCTGCCCTTCCTCCAGGAAAAAGGCCACCCGGCCCTCTCCATGGATCCGCTGATCGGATAAGAGGATAGCCGACGGGGCGGACGGCAGCGCCCGCCCCGTCACACCAGACGAACCGATTCCCCGGTCTTTCGATCGGGAGAATTGCCCATACAGACAAGGAGAATAGTATGGCATTAACCGGTATTCAGATATTCAAACTCCTGCCCAAGACCAACTGCAAGGAATGCGGGGTCCCCACCTGTCTTGCCTTTGCCATGAACCTGGCATCGGGCAAGGCCGAGCTGGACAGCTGCCCCTACGTCTCCGACGAAGCGCGGGAAAAGCTCTCCGAAGCCTCCGCACCGCCCATCCGTCCTGTCGTGGTCGGCAAGGGCGTACGCAAGGCCACCACCGGCGGCGAAACGGTGCAGTACCGCCATGAAAAAACCTTTTACAACCCCACCCTGCTGGCGGCTCAAGTGGGTTCCGACATCGCCGCGGCCGACCTGAAAGCCAAACTCAAAGGGTGGAACGCCCTGCAGTTCGAGCGCGTGGGCCTGAACCTGCGGCCGGAGTTGGTGGCCATCAAAGATGTCAACGGCAAGGCCGATGCCTTTGCCGCCGTGGCCAAACAGGTCGCCGAGACCTCAGAATTCAACCTGATCCTGATGACCGAAGACGCTGCCGTGATGAAAGCCGGCGTGGCTGCTTGCGCCTTCAAACGCCCCTTGATGTACGCAGCCACCGCAGCCAATGCGGAGGCCTTCGGCGCCATCGCCAAGGAGAACGACCTGCCCCTGGCCATCAAGGCCGATTCCGTGGAAGCCCTGGTACCCCTGTCGGAAAAACTGACCGGCATGGGACTCAAAGACCTGGTGCTCGACCCTGGTTCACGGGAACCCAAACAGTCCCACCAAGACATGATCGCCATCCGCCGCGCCGCCCTGAAGAACAGCAACCGTGCCGTGGGCTTCCCCACCATCGCCTTCCCCTGTGAAATGGCCTCCAATCTGGACACGGAGACCATGCTGGGCGCCATGTACGTAGCCAAATACGGCGGTATCGTGGTGCTGTCCGACTTTGCCGGCGAGTCCCTCTTCCCGCTGCTGTTGGAACGCCTCAACATTTTCACCGACCCGCAGCGGCCCATGACCGTTACCGAAGGCATCTATCCCATCAACAACCCCGACGAGAATGCACGGGTGCTGGTAACCACCAACTTTGCCCTGACTTACTTCATCGTATCCGGTGAGATCGAGGCCAGCAAGGTGCCCACCTGGCTGCTCATCAAAGACTCCGAAGGACTGTCCGTACTGACCGCCTGGGCGGCCGGAAAGTTCGCCGGCGATGACGTGGGCATGTTCGTCAAAAAAAGCGGCATCACCGACAAGATCAAGCATCAGGAACTGGTCATTCCCGGCTATGCAGCCTCCATCGTAGGCGACGTGGAAGAGGAACTGCCCGGTTGGACCATCACCGTCGGTCCCCGGGAAGCAGCCCATATCCCCGGTTTCCTCAGAGCGTAACCGCTGTGTGATCTAACGGTCAGGACGGGCGGGAATTTGGTCCGCCCTGACCGTCGTTTCCTGGCCGGCACGCCGGCCATCATGTTGGCTATAGCGTCATCCGTGGCCGGAGCACTGGCCGGAGCATGATGCCGAGAAAAAGAAAGGAAGGTCGTATGCTACTTATCGGCGAAAGTTTGAATGTCATTTCAACGAAGATCGGCCGCGCTTTCAAGGAGCGTGATCCCAAGCCGATCCAGGAAGAGGCCCTTTTCCAAAAAGAGAAACGAATGGACTACATCGACATCAACCTGGGCCCTGCCAAAAAGGACGGGCACGAGCTGATGCCCTGGGTGGTCCAGGTGGTTCAGGACGTGGTGCCGGATCTGCCCCTGGCCCTGGACACCTCCAACATCGACGCCATCGAAGCGGCCCTGAAGGTGATCAAGCAGGTCCCCAGCGGCACCCCGCACATCGTCAACTCCATCATGTGCCGTCCCGAGCGCTACGAGCGCATGGTGCCCATGACGGCTGAGTACAACGCTGATTTCGTGGCTCTGATGTGGGGGCCCGAAGGGTTGCCCCGCGATGAGAACGAGCGCGCCGCCCTGTGCGTGGAACTGCTTTACTTCGCCAACGAAGCCGGCATCCCCAACGAAAAGATCTGGGTGGACGGCATCGTGACCCCGGTCAACATCCAGCAGCCCCAGGCCATCAGCCTGATGGAGTTCCAGAAGATGATCCCGGATATGGCCCCGGGCGCCAAAAGCACCTGCGGCCTCTCCAACATCTCCAACGGACCGCCCGATCACCTGCGCCCCATCCTGAACCAGACCTACACGGTGATGCTGATGAAGTGCGGCATGCAATCGATCATCACCGATCCGCGCGACGAGCAGCAAACCGCCATCTGCAAGGGCGAACGCCAGGATATCGTGGACCTGATCTACGGCATGCTCGACGGCACCGAGCCCAACCGCGCCAGCCTCTCCAAAGAGATGCTGGACTACGCCAAGACCGTGGACGTCATCCTGGGCAAGACCCTGTACTCCGACTCCTGGCTGGAGATCTAACTTCCAGCAACGTCAGAAAACACGAAGCCCCTTCCAACATCCGGAAGGGGCTTTTTATTTCTGAGTAGCAGATTGAGAAATGACCAATGCCAATTAAGGAACTTTGTCCGATCTTTGGTCTAAATCGACAGCATTCCACCATTGGTCATTTGGAAGTTGCCATTGGACATCTATTCGCACGTTCAGTGTCCGGGCATGCGCGTTTTTACGGTATGATCGGCTACCGCCCGCGTCCTGTCCGAAAACAGTTTGGCACAGGTGGGGCAGTATTTGTGGGCCTCCTTGACATGGGGGTGGGGGGCGGTGCGGCGCTCGATATAGTCGATAAACCGGGTGGTGGCGAACCAGCGGCCGCACCCTTCGCAGCGCTCCAGGGGATGTTTGCCGATCGTCTCATCCCGGATGGTCACCGTGCGGACGTTCTGGCGATCTTCCACCCGGATCGCGCCGGTGGGACAGATATTGGCGCAGGTACCGCAGCCGATGCAACGGTCCGGTTCGGGAACCACAAAACCGATCCCGCCAATTTTGTGCATCTTTAGGGCACCGGCACCCACGATCTCCTTGCACACCCGGATGCACAGGCGGCAGCGCACGCAGCCATCAGGAGGCGGCCCGAGTTCGACCCCATGGTCTGTGGCCATCTGGCTCAGCCGTGTCGATTGGGGCGCCATGCGCAGCAGATTCTTGAAGGCTTTTTTGCGGTAGGCGTCCACAAGGGGTCCCGTGGTCTTAATGTCTAACCCATCGGTGACTTTGAGAATGCACGACAGCATGGCGATCTGCCGGCCGCCGGTTCGTCCGGTCACCTCAACCGCACAAAGCTTGCACGACCCGGAGGGTTTCAGCGCCGGGTGGTAACACAGGGTCGGAATAGTGATGCCGTTTTCAGCGGCCACCTGGAGGGCGGTCTGGCCCTCCTGTGCCGGGTAGGATGTACCGTCGATAATTATCGTGATCATCTGCTCAATCCTGTACGGCGTCCTGTAGATCGGTGATGTACTCTTGAAGGTAGTGCAGTTCGGCAGTCAGTTCGCCCACATGGTGCTTCACCAGGTCGGAGATGGTGAGCATGCCGGTAATCTGCTGGTGTTCAACAACCGGCAGGTGCCTGATATCCGCTTGAATCATCATGGCCATGGCGCTGCTTACCAGGTCATCGGGTCGGGCCACGATCAGGTTATCAGTCATGGCTTCGGTCAGGGGCATTTCCCGGAACAGACGCTGGCGCCAGGCCACATGGCAGCGCAGGACATCCCGTTCGGTAAAAATACCCACCGGTGACTCACCGTCCATGACGATCAGTGCCGAGGTCCGGTGCTTGGTCATCTGGACGATGGCGTCCTCTGCAGACCGCTGTGCCGCAATGGTGTGGACCACACGGTGCTTTTTTTTCAACACATCCTGAACACGCATGCTGCCCCTGATTCTTTGGGAAAGGATAAATCGCCCGGCTTCAACTGCTGATGGGCCTCAGGCAGTCCTGGGGAAGTCGGTGCGTGCCTTTGCCGTCCAGGCTTACCTCCACCAACGCATCCGGGTCGTTGATCGCCGTATCCGGATCGGTGATGATGCCGTGAAGGCCGATAAAGCGGTCCATATAAGCCTCCCAACTCTCATCCTGACTGCTTTGGAAAACTTCCACCTTCTGCCCCTTTCGGAAAACCATGTTGATCCTCCCTCTATCGTCTTCAGCCCTATACGTATCGTCCCTTTTTTTCAAGAAGCCATTATACCGGCAGCGTATTGACGTTAAATCTGGCTGTTTTCGTCCGGGCGCAGCTGTCGCAGATCAGCGCATCTTCGGGAGCCTGTTTGACCGATCTCGTCCGCTTGCGGATATAATCGAGATACTTCATGGGCCCCATGGCCTTGCCGCAGGCGCTGCAGAAAACCAGCTTCTGCCGGTTCAGAATGGTACCGCAGAGAATCAGCAGCCGCTCGTCTCCCCGGTCCTCAATTTTCATGGCATCGTTGGGACAGTTGGCCGCACAGGCCCCACAGGCAATGCAGCGCTCCTCGGTGACCCGCAGGTCGGTATGACCGGGATCGTCGAAATCAAGGTAGCCCATTTCCAGGGCGCTGATGCCCATCTTGTCCCGGCAGATCTCGACACAGCGTCCGCAGCGGCGGCAGATGTCGCAGCGCAGGCAGCGGCGGGCCTCCTCGCGGACCATGTTTTCCGTATACCCCAATTCCACCTGCTGGAAGGTGGTCCGGCGGCGGTCCAGGTTCAACATGTCCATGGTCGGCCGCTTGATGACCGTTTTGGTGCTGGCCGGCACCTCGATACAGGGCTCACGCCGTCGTCGAACCGGGACCGGCGGCATCTGGGGTTGGGGAAGCCCCAACAGGTATCGGTCAATGGCTTCGGCGGCCCGCTTACCCCCGCCAATGGCTTCGATCACCGTGGCCGGGCCTGTGACCGCATCACCGGCGGCGAATATTCCCGCCATGGATGTTTCCATGGTGACCATGTTCACATCGATGGTACCCCGCCGGGTCCAGCCCATGGTTTCCAGTTCACCCATGCACAGCTGATCGACTTTCTGGCCAATGGCGCTGATCACCACGTCGGCATCCATGACATACTCGCTGTCCAGGACCGGGACGGGAGACATGCGATTGCTGCCCTCGCGCTTGACCAATTTGGCACGCACACAGCTCATCCCGGTAATCCGGTTGTCTCTGCCTACGATTTTAGCTGGAATGGTCAGGAAAGAAAAGTGCACGCCCTCCTCCTCGGCCTGCTCCACTTCTTCCTCGTCTGCCGGCATTTCGTGTCGGGTGCGGCGATAGGCAATGGTCACCTCCGGACAGCCCAGGCGCAGGCAGGTTCGCGCGGCATCGATGGCCACGTTGCCGCCGCCGACCACCACCACCCGTTTTCCAGGCATGCGCCGCTCACCCAGGGCCACCCGCCGCAGCAGATCAATGGCTTCCACTGTCTGCGTGAAATCCGTTTCCCCCGGAATTCCTAGTGTATAGGCCTTATGGGCACCAATGGCAAAGAAAAAGGCCTCATAACCCTGGGACTTCAGGTCCTCCAGGGTCACATCCTGGCCAAAACGGGTGTTGAACGCAAAGGTGACGCCGAGTTCTTCCAGCATGGCCACTTCCCGGTCGATGACCTCGCGGGGCAACCGGTAGCGGGGAATACCCACCATGATCATGCCGCCGGCCATGGGCAGCGCCTCGATGACATGGACCCCGTAGCCTTTCAAGGCCAGGTAGTAGGCTGCACTCAGACCACCGGGTCCCGCCCCGATCACGCCAACCCGTTTGCCCTGATCGGGCCCTTTTTGGGGATTGCGGTAGGTACCTTCGGACATGGCCCGTTCGGCGGCAAAGGCCTTGAGAAATTTGATGGAAACCGGGGTGTCGATACGGCCGCGCACACACATGAATTCACAGGGCCGGGTGCACACCAGACCACAGACCCAGGGGAAGGGGTTGTCCTGCCTGATCACATCAATGGCCTCGGCGTCCCGCCCCTGGCCGATGAGGGTTACATAGGTGGGAACATCAATGCCCGCCGGGCAAGCCATCTGGCAAGGTGCCGGTGTCAACCACTCGCAGGTTTCGGTGGGGCAGTTGTGGGTTTTCACATGGCTTTCGAACACTTCACCGTGCGCTTCCATAGTCTGGTGAAGGTGCTGTCCAAGCTGGTGTCCTTCAGGCTCTTCGGCAGCGTTGAGCAACTCCTGGATCAACTCGCGGACAGCCGGCAGATGTTCGCCGCCGGCCCGTCCCCAGGCAACGTCATCCAGCAGGCTATGAATTTCTTCGGCGATACGCCGGCTTTTGGGTTGCTTCAAACCGCCCTTGCCGATGACATCATCGATAAAGTGAATGCTTTCCGTGACCGGACATTGGCTGATAGACATGCATGACCTCTTGCTCACCCATAAGCTCCTTGCCGCTGCCGCTTTTGCCATGGCCGGGGTTAAACAGCTGGGAATTTAAGCCCTGACCATACAAGGGGTGGCCCCCCGGGAAGAATCCCGGGGGGACCTGGAGGGAGGGGTATGGGTGCTAGGAACATCGGTATAAATGAATTTGCTTACGATCGACCCTTCACCATCGGATCTATTTCCCCGGCCGATGGTCACGATCGCTTGAATGGGCTTGAAAACAGGGGCCCATTGCGGAGCCAGCGGGTCGTTGCATCAGAATGCGCTGTGCTCCAGCGATGCGACGGTTTGGGCATGGCGTTCCCTACGGATTTGAGTCATCTCTTCCACCTTGCCGAACTTCAGGCAGTGGGTGGTGCAGGTGGTCACGCAGGCGGGATTGAGCCCCTGGTCCACCCGATCCTTGCAGTAATCGCACTTGACCACCTTGCCGGTTTCCGGATTCCACTGGGGAGCCCCCCAGGGGCAGGCGGAAATGCAGGTCTTGCAGCCCACGCACAAGCTGTGGTCCACAAAAACGATACCGTCACCGCTGCGCTGCTGCATGGCACCGGTGGGGCAGGCGGCCACACACCAGGGGTTCTCACAGTGAAAGCAGGGCATGAAAATATAGGCGGCCCGCGGAAGCCCGCCGATCATCTTCGGCCCCACCTGAATGATCTGGCACAACCGGGGACCCACCGGTAAATTTTTATTGGCCTTGCACTGCACTTCACAGGCATGGCATCCGATGCACTTTTTGGTATCCTGAAACAGATAGTATTGGCTCATAATCCTCGCATCCTATGAATAACCCGCGAGAGTCGCTCCGACAGCGATCCCCGGTTGGTAAATCGGCCTGTCAGGCGGCCTTCACATTGACAAACGTATCGTGATAGGCGGGGCTTCCGCCCACCTTATCAAAAACATTTTCCTGGAGTGCGGCATCGCTCACCCCCTTGTTATAGGACCGCTCCGCCCGCTTGGCCTGGTGCCCAAACCCATGCAGCAGGAAGACACATTCCGGATGGATCAGGTCGGTAACATAGGCGCGCATTTTGCCGCTGTGGCGGCTGGAGGCGATCTCCACCATGGCCCGATCGGCGATGCCCAGTTCAGCGGCCTTGCGGTTATTGATCCACAACAGGTTTTCGCCGCACAATTCGTTGAGGTATTCCACATTCTGGGTAGACACGTGGGTATGCAGGGCGGCCCGGCCGGTGACCAGCCGGAACTTGCCCGGCTCGGGTGTGGGCATGGCTTCGTAGGCCGGGAAGGATTCAAATCCCGCATTCTCCAGGAGTGCAGACTTGAACTCGATCTTCTTGGACGGCGTCTTGAGTTTAAGGCCATCCATGCGATCCCAGAAAATCTGCTTTTTCCCGTAGGCCACGAATCCCTTGGCGTCAAAGTCTTCCATGGTGAAGCCGGTGCCCTCCAGTTGCCAGCGGACCAGTTCATCCATGTTCTCATAGGGGAAATAGTTGCCGGTGCCGATGCGGTCGGCAATCTGCTTGAGAATCATGGCCCCGTCCCGCGTGTCGTATCGCGGGGTCACCGCCTGGCGGCGCAGGAACATCTGGGGTTTGAGGCCGTTGGCCTGCTGGATGCAGTCGGTGCGCTCCAGGTAGGTGGATTCGGGCAGGATCACATCGCTGTACCAGGCGATGTCGCTGTAGTTGATGTCGATGGTGACGATGAGATCCAGCTGATCCAAGGCCTTGCGGGTCAACTCGGTGTCGGCAATGGACATGAGCGGCTCGAAGCGGAAGTTGAACAGGGCCTTGATCGGATAGGGATCGGCGTTCAGGATGGCATGGGGCAACCGATGGGGAACCCCATGGGCCGGATCTGGCAGCGGGAAGTCAGGTGTGCCCGCCTTGTCGAAACGCGGCACATCGATTTTGGGGAACTCCTGTTCCACCAGCTTGCGCGCCGCCTTGCCGCCCGCTTCGCCGGGACCTTTTTTAAAAAAGATCCCGCCTTTGGTCTCAATGGAACCCATGAGGGCGTTGAGCATGAGGATGGATCGCCTGAGGTAGATTTCATTGGTGTGGCTGGCGCCACGATAACCGTAGTGAAAAGCCACCGCCGGCCGGTCCTTGGCCAGTTCCCGGGCCAGCGCCACGATCTCCGCCGCAGGAATTCCGGTCTCCGTTTCCGCCCACTGGGGAGAATAGGGTGCGACGAAATCCTGAAGCTCGGCCAACCCATGCACCCATCGGTCCACAAAGGCGGCATCGTAAAGCCGTTCGTCCAGAATCACATGCATCAGGGCGTAATTGAGGGCCAGGTCGGTACCCGGGCGGATCATCCAGTAGCGGTGCGCCTTGGTGGCGGTGACCGAGACGCGGGGGTCGATGTAGGTCATCTTGGCCCCCTCTTCCATGGCGGCCATGAGGTTGTTGACCTCCTTGACCGAGATGGCCTCGAATATATTGCGGCCATAGAGCACGATGTGCCGCGTGTTGCGGTAATCGATGCCGATCTGCCCGTCGGTGTACCCAAAAAGCGAGCGGCAGGCCGTATTGACCGATCCCTTGCACAGGGCGTCATGGGTAAAATGGTTGGGTGAGCCGATGGCCTTTAAAAAGGTCTTGCTAACATGGGTGGCCAGTTGCGTCCGCTCACCCAGAACGACGCTGTGGCCGCCGTGCTGGTCGATGATCGCTTTGAGCTTGTCGCCCACGTAATCCAGGGCCTCGTCCCAACTGGCCTTGCGCCAGTTTCCCGAGCCGCGGTCGCCCACACGGATCATGGGGCTCTGTACCCGCTGGCGGTCGTATAGCAGTGACGTCCCCGCGGCACCACGGGGGCACAAGCTTCCCTCCATTCCGGCCACATGGGGATTGCCTTCGATCCAGACCACCTGGCCGTCTTTAACCTTGACCTTGATGGGACAACGAATCGAACACATAAAACAAAGGCTGTAAACTTCTTTTTCCATGAGTCTCCTCCAGCACAGTGAACCGCTAGGCGGTTCTATTAACCCTTCTATTCGGTACGGACGCCAGTAACAAAAGCAACAAGCATACCAAAAATCTCATTTTCGAGACCCTACCCCAAAAACCGACCAATAACAAAGTTACCTATTTTTCAGCACGTTACAATAAAAAACGCTAATGGCTGCTGTTGCTTCTGGTAACTTTGCGTGATTGTTCCAGCTTCAAGCGCACCTATTTAGCTGCACTGAATTTTTTTTATTGCACTTCGGGCTGGTCATATAATGGCATATATTCAGGCAGATAAAAACAACAGCAGCATATTTACTGCGCCGCACAGATCGCATTGAGGGATCGATTGTTTATCCGGTTTTGCAGAGGAAGTGTCAAAATGATTTCAACACGCTGTTAATATGCGGTTTTACCAACTATTTCAGACAAGCC
This sequence comes from uncultured delta proteobacterium, assembly GCA_963704985.1. GTDB lineage: Bacteria > Desulfobacterota > Desulfobacteria > Desulfobacterales > Desulfosarcinaceae > Desulfosarcina. The sequence continues at coordinate 1,112,263 of CAVPIL010000002.1, forward strand.
GTCCCCCTTCCATCAGCGAGCACTCAATGGCATGCAACTTGCTCGACACCTCTCTACCATCTATTTTAATGACTGGAGGTGAGGTCCGCAGTAGGAAACTGTTTATTATGGGGGATGAATACGGTTCATCCTGAAAATGCACGCTGGCCGATAAGGGTTTCGGTCTTGATTACCAAACTTTGTGGAGGAGTCATATGAACACCAACTTTAAATGTGTATCCGCGTTGTTTTTGATTTTCTGCTTGGCCGCCGTACCGCTCATGCTAACCGGCACGGCCCATAGTGCCAGCATAGAAGAGGCCATTGCCAAGGCACCCCAAGGAACGGAAAAAGGCCAGATCGACCCCAACGCCAAACCCGGCTATCTGGGCATTCCCGGCGCCCCCCAACTTAATCCGATGGTTGGTTTTTTATGGGCCATCTGGGTGGGCTGGATCTTTTCGACGGTCGGCGCCTTCGGTGGCATCATGGCCGGGGTCGGCCACATCACCATTTATGGTCTGGGGGCCTACGCCAAAACGTTTAAAGAGACTGCCCCCGGCTTGAACAAGACCATTACCGACAGTATCCGGGTCTCCAACCAGTGGTTGGTGGGACTGTCCGCCCTGGTTTCCAGCTTCAACTACTGGAAACAGAAACGACTGGTTGCCTCCCTGGGCTTCTTCCTGGGCATCGGCGCCCTGCTGGCCACCCTGCTCGTTGTTTACACCAGCGCGGGCAAAGTCAGCTTCTCCCAGTACCAGGGGTACTTCGGCCTGGTGGTCTTCATCATCGGCGGGTTCATGGTCTATGAGATGTCACCCAAAGGCCAGGCCTCGAAAAAAGCGGCCAAAGCCGCCGCCAAAGCCTTTGAGGATGCGGCCAAATCAAAGGTCGCCATCGAAGATAAGGGCGTTAAAACCGTAAAATGGAGCCTGGCCAAAACAGAAATCTCCTTTTTCGGTCAGACCTTCTCCTTCAGCCCGCTCTGGGCGCTGGCAGGCGGTTTCTTCATTTCAGCCCTGGCTTCATTTCTGGGCATCGGCGGCGGGTTCCTTTATGTGCCGTTCCTCACCAGCGTGGTGGGCCTGCCCATGTTCGTCGTGGCGGGCACCTCCGCCCTCTCCGTGTTGATCGGCATGATTTTCGCCATTTTCAATTTCATGGTCTTGAAAGGCGTCATGGTCCACTGGCCGCTGATCGGTGTCGAACTGATCGGTATTTTCATCGGCTCCATGATCGGCCCGCGAACCGGCAAGTACATCCCCGAGAAGGTCCTCAAGGGAATATTCATCGTGCTGGCGCTTTACATCGGATTGCGCTATACAATGAGAGGCTTTTTCGGTATCCAGATGCTCTAAGAAACGCTAATCGGCTGGTTATTGGTATACGATGCCAAGACCGGTGCCTGCCTGAGACGCCGGCGCCGGTCTTGGCATTGAATCTCCCGGTGGGGACTTCTTTGCAGAGCGATTGTTGCTATTCTGCTTACCATTCATGGAAAACATGCTTCACAGCATTTATGTCACCGCGGATCTCTTCCTGATCTATTTCTACAGGATGACGGATATCCCTATCCTCAACTTCCTGATTGGGACGTTCAGTCTCTCCTTCATATGTGTCATCATCGGTGAGCTTTCGGTTTCCCTGGCACTGAAATTCAACAAGCGCTACGTGGATGAAATGACGGCTGAAATGAAGGAAAAAGAGCGCTTATCCATGGTGGCCTACCGGGCGGGCGACAAGGTAAGCTACAAGGCGTTGAACAAAGAGGCCACCGACGTCTGGGGGAAGAGTTTTTTCACCATGGTGGCCCACAGTGCAGGTATTTTATGGCCGCTCCCCTTTGCCATGGGATGGCTGGGGTCACGCTTCGCCGATGTGGATTTCCTGGTGGCTCCGCCGTTTTCCCTCCTGTTCGACCAGGGTGTGGGTTACATGTTCACCTTCATTCCGATGTACATCCTCAGCCGGATTCTGTTCAAATATATGCGGCCCTATCTGCCCTATTTCAAAGGGGTGCAGAAAATGCTGGATGCCGCGGATAAATCCAGTCATAACTAACCGTCCCGATAAGCATCCAACGGCCATTGACCCCCTAAGGCGACGTTAAGGTGGAAGTCATCTCTCGACCGGTCCAAAAGAGGGTTGTGGCCATCAACGGCTAACAGGATCCGAAACATGACGGACAGAGTATCACCATATGCAGCAGCGGCAGGGTGTTGCTGTTTCTCGTTGCTGTCAAGCGCACCGGCACTGGCCACCCAGGGGCATGCCGGCATTGAAGGAGTCTGGGTTCACCAGTTCGCCCACCTGTTTTTCCTCTTTTCCATGATGCTTTTGATCTTCTGGCTCAGGCAGGCTGGCCTGGTCAAAGCGCCTGGATGGCGTTACATCCAATATTCCGCTCTATTTTTCATCTTCTGGAACGTGGACACCATCCTGGTGCACTTTTTGGACGAACAGATTCAAGCCGTCACGGTGGAAAGCCTCGGCGAATGGCGGATACGTGTCACTGCTATCGGCGGTCGGGAATGGTTGTCGGCCCTTTATTACCTGGTCAAGCTTGATCACCTGCTGTGTGTGCCGGCCATGGTTTTTCTGTTGCTGGGTTTGCGCCACATGCTCGCAGAGGTCAACCCGGATGAATCTGGTGAAGGTGTCCGATAATGAACGTATCCCTGATTCCCATCTGGTCGGTTGACGTCGTCGGGTCTATCCTGATGATCGTCTTCGCCTTCCTTAGTTTCGGATTGAGCTTGCGCCTAAAGCGCAAAGACCCCCACAACATCATCGTCACCTACCTCTTGTGGGTCTGCCTGGCCCTGTTCGTCTTTGCGATCTCCCGATCAGTCGGCCACCTGCTCAAACAGATTTTTCTGCTAACCGATCGCCGGGATCTGTGGGCAACGCTGCAACCCTTTTCCGGCGCGGTCAACACCTTCACCTTCATCGTCGTAGCCTCGGTCACCCTATTTTTCGAGCGCACCTGGGCCATCTACGGCACGATTCTGAAAGACCGCCAGGCCCTGCAGACCGCCCATGAGGAGCTGCTCTACCTCAACCAGAATCTGGAGCATCTGGTTGAAAAACGCACCGAGGCCTTAGTCATTTCTGAGCAGAAATACAGGCGCATCTTCGAGGTTTCCAAAGACATGATCCTGGTAACACGCAAAGATGGGCGGATCGTCAACCTCAATCCGGCAGGCCGAAGCATGTTCGGCTTCAATGACGCTGATGACGATTTTACGATTAACCGAAAAACGTTCCAGGATTTTTTATCCGGTAGCAGCGACTGGACGGCGATCAGTCGACACATTGAAGACCGCGGCTTTATTTCCAGTGAGGAGTTCGATCTGGTCCGAATGGACGGTACCCGGCGCCGGGTGCTGCTTTCCGGCAGCCTGGCCAAGAGCCCATCCGAGGAGGGGGAAACCATTCACTTTCTGATCAAAGATATCGAGCAACGCCGCCTCATGCAAAAACAGTTGGCCCAGGCAGACAAGCTGGCCTCCATCGGCGAGCTTTCCTCTGGCATCGCCCACGAGATCAACAACCCCCTGGGAATCATCCTGGGCTACACCCAGCTGCTGCTGCGCGCTGAACCCCCCGGGTCCGGCCGTTACAATGACCTGAAAACCATTGAAAAGCACGTCCAGTCATGTAAAACCATCGTGGAAGACCTGCTCAACTTTGCCCGGACGTCCAGCCCCCAGAAGGAAATTCTGAATATCCATACCATCATCGAAGCGGTGATCGGTTTCGTGCGCCACCACAGCAACCTTGAGAACATCCGCATTGAGACCCTGTTCGACCATCGTGTGCCCCCGGTGCTCATGGATGAGAAAAAAATCAAACAGGTGCTTATCAACCTGCTGATGAACGCCATCCATGCGGTAGATCGCAAGGGGACCATTACCATCACCACCGGACTCAACGACATCGCCAGCCGGGTCACCGTTGAAGTGGCCGACACCGGCCACGGCATCGAAAAAGAGAACCTACTGCGGATCTTCGACCCCTTTTTCACCACCAAACCGACCAGTGAAGGCACCGGTCTCGGGCTTTCGGTGAGCTACGGCATCATCAAGGGCCATGGCGGCAACATTACAGTCAAAAGCAAGCCGGACCAGGGGGCTGCGTTTACCCTCTCACTGCCCATCACAGCCCAGCGCTCGGGGAGATAAACCATGGCAAGCAACCTTCTGATCATCGACGACGAACCGGACATGCTCACCCTGCTGAAAAGGAGCCTGGAGCCTGAACTGGGATGCCGGGTGGATACCGCATCCTCAGGTGAAGCCGCCTTGGAGATGGTTCGCGCCGGCGATTACGATCTGGTGCTGGCGGACATCAAAATGCCCGGTATCAGCGGCCTTGAAGTCCTGGAGCAGATTAAGGCCGACCGGGGCGAAGATATTACGATCGTAATGATGACCGCTTATGGGCACATCGAGATGGCCGTGGAGGCCATGAAGCATGGTGCCTATGATTTTATCACCAAACCCTTCGATCACGATACGCTGGTGATGCGGCTGGAAAAGGCCTTCGAGCGCAGCCGCCTGCTCAAAGAGAACCTGAGACTGCACCACGAGTGCCGCTCAACGGATATGTTCCAGGAGCTGGTTGGAAAAAGCCCTCAGATGCAGCGGGTTTACGAGACCATCCAAATGGTCGCCAAAAACGATCTCACGGTGCTGATCACCGGTGAATCGGGGACGGGCAAGGATCTGACCGCCCGGGCGGTGCACGCCTTGAGCAACCGCAGCAACCGCCCCTTTATCGCCGTGAACTGTCCAACCGTTCCGGAACCGATTCTGGAAAGCGAGCTGTTCGGCTATAAAAAAGGGGCCTTTACCCATGCCACGCGGGACAAGAAGGGTCTCTTCCAGGAAGCCCACACCGGCACGATCTTCCTGGATGAAATCGGAGACATCACCCCCACCATCCAAACCAAGCTGCTGCGGGTACTTCAGGAAAAGGAGATCAAACCTCTGGGCGATGCCCGACCCATCCTGGTGGATGTAAGGATCATCGCCTCCACCAACCAGCCCCTGGCTGAAAAAATCAAGGCGGGCAATTTCCGCGAGGATTTTTTCTACCGCCTCAACGTCCTGCCCATCCGGCTGCCACCGCTTCGCGAACGCGTGGAGGACATCCCCCTGATCGCCAGCCATCTGTTGGAAAAGCACTGCGCCAAGCTCGACAAACCCCTGAAGCGCTTCTCTGCGGCCTTGATGGATGCCTTTGTCAGCCGTCGCTGGGAGGGCAACGTGCGTGAGATGGAAAACATGATCATGCAGGGCATTCTCTTTTCCCTCACCGATGAAATCACCCCCAAAGACGTGGGCATCGGACGCAATGGCGCTTCCGGGACCATGGCTGAGATCATTCCGTTGCTGGATCTGCCGTACAAGGAGGCCAAAGCAAGCAACCTGAGCGCCTTTAATACCGCCTACATTGGCCACATGCTTACCCTGAGCAAAGGCAATGTTACCCAGGCGGCCCGGGCCTGCGGCCTGGAGCGCCAGGCCTTGCAGCAGATCATGCGCCGCTATGGCATCACGGCGGGTCCCTATCGGCCATAGGCCTGAAAGCAAAATGAAGGCTGGGTGGGGATGCCTTCCTTGACCGCTTTGGCGGATGAACACGCACCCTTGACGGGAAGCCCCCGGCTGTTGACATCGATGGCCGGATGGTCTTTCTCCACGCCGGACAGGCCTGTTGGGTGATGGGGCGGAGGCGCAGGTCTATTCCGAAGGGAAGCCGCCTTCGCGCCAGCGGGTCCAGCCGTTTTTAAGATAGCGGACATTGTCGAAACCATTGAAAAACAGAAGTTCGGCAAGCTCCGTGGCCAGATGGCAGTCTTGCCCGTCGCAATAGGTGATGATCACGGCAGCACGGTCAGTGGCCGCCAGAAACCCGGGCAGCCAGATGTCCTGATCCGCTGCGTAAAGGTGAACGGCGCCCTTGATGTGCCCCGCTGCGAAATCGGCCGCGTGCCGGGAGTCGGCAAAAATGGCGCCTGTTTCCTCATAAAGCCGCCGCGCATCCGCGATGGAAATTTCAGAGAAACCGCTTTGGGTTGGTGTCTGCCGGACAGCATCTTGGTTTAGCGCTGCAGACATGATCCCGATCCTATCGGCTCTGACCGCATGGACAGCCAGGGCAATCCCAACGGCTGCAAGGATCAGGAAAAATGCTTCTTTGACTGCCTGTTTGACCATCGGCTGTTTGGATTCCTTGCCTGTATTCTTTCTGTTCGGGTGTATGACCTTTACCAGCCCAAGGTATCCATTATACGATACCAATCAACCCGCCGGTCTCGGCCCAACGGAAACAGACACAAGTATTGCATTTGGCCATCGAATTGTCCACAATGCTGATCGGTCAGCGTCTGGAGCCTGACGGGAAAAACAATACCACACGCGGTTTGTCAAGGAGAAGGGTCATGTGCGACGTAACTGTCTTTGTCGTAAGGAACGGGATCGAAGAAAAAGTGCTGGAGAATGTAGATCGGATCGAGGAGGTGGCCGGCGGCATGCGGCTGGTCAATATTTTTGGCGAAGAACGGACGCTCAAAGCCAAAATGGTTCGCTATGACAACAGTGAAAAACGGATGCTTTTCCAGCCGGTTTAGGTGCGGCAGGCGCAGCTTGAGAATTCCTGGGCGAACGTCTTGGTTTGCCGATTGCCCATTCGTAAGCGTTTAAGATCAAAGCTTGCCTATCCCATTGAATGAAGCATTCTGATTGACCGTCGCAGTAAGGAGGATTACCGCACTGCGCAGCTATTGGACTGGTTTTCGAAGCCGTCAATCGTAGGTTTCAATAAATAGGCGTGAACGGCTGAACTGTTCATCGATTAATGCAGTGGCCTCCCGGATCATGGCCCGCCGGCCGCACAGGTAGAAGTCATAGGTACCCGGTTTCAGCTGTTGTGCAAGGTAATGGGTGACCCGGCCCGGGTATGCGTTTTCCATGCGCGCATGATTTTCAGTCAGTCGGCTGATGCAGGGTATATATCCACGCAGCGCCGCCTGCAGGATATCCCGGTAGATCAGCCGGCCAGGTGTGCCGACACCGTGCAGCAGAAGGGCCTCGCCCACCCCACCGCGACAAAAGGCCACAAATGGGGCCACGCCGGTTCCCGTAGCCACGAACACCGCCGGACTCGCCGGCCCCTGGAATAAGAAATGGCCGTGGGGTCCGGATAAGCGGAATGAAGATCCCAGCTCGGCCTTCAGGATGTCACCGGAGAAACGCCCCTGGTCCAGCATGGCGACGCAAAAATCGATCGTCTCGGCATCCGGGGCGGAGATTATGGAGTAATCCCGCTCGTAACCATCCATGGCAAAGCGCATAAACTGGCCCGGAAAAAAGGTCAACTCCGCCGGACGGCTAAAGCGCACCTCGAGGATGCCAGGGACCAGCCAGCGCCGGGATAACAGGTCCATCCTGACCCAATTTTTCCCGTCTAGGCGTTCCACATCACCTCCCCCTGCCCGTGCACGATGTTGCACGTGCGGGCGACGACGAAGAGATAATCCGAAAGCCGGTTGAGAAAGACCAGGATATGCGTCGTGGCGTCGGTGACACCCCGTTCGCCGGCTTCAAGCTCGACCAGTTCGATGACACGCCGTTCCGTTCGCCGGCACACGGTTCGGGCCATATGGGCCAGGGATGCGGACAGGTGCCCGCCGGGCAGGATAAAATGCTTCAGTTCGGGCAGGGATTCGTTCATCCGGTCGATGGCTGCTTCCAGCATTTCAGCGGGGTCATGCGTAAACGGTTTTAGCAAACGAGCGGAACCGGCGCCGGGAGTCGTTGCCAGCCAGGCGCCGGCCTCCAGCAGCAGCGCCTGAATGAACTGGATTTCATCCTTTAACGCTTGTGGCCCCCGGTCAATGGCAGCCGCAACGGCTCCGATCACGGAATTGAGTTCGTCCAGGTCGCCGTAGGCCTCCAGGCGAGGGCTGCTTTTAGAGACCCGTTCTCCGCTGAAGAGGCTGGTTTTGCCCCGATCTCCCGTACCGGTATATATTTTCATGCATGTCTCCCCTTGCGTTGCCGACGGCGGATAGCCGCCACTATTCCTTTTCGCGATGGTTGAGCATCCGGCTGGCCATGAAGTACCACAGCAAGGTCATTGCCTGAATGGCCAGCATGACGAAAAAACCGGTGCGATAGCCTGCCAGGGCGTAATTCCCGTCTGAACCGACCGGCCAGATACCGATGACGGCCCCGATAAGCCACTGGCCCACGAAGGCGGCAATGAACACCAGCAGATTGACGGCGGTGGTGACCCGGCCGGACAATTGCGAAGGAAACCGCTGAGAAAGCGCAGCGTACGCGATGATGCCCGATGTGCCGAAAAAGCCGAACAACATCCACGTGGGCAGCGTCCAGCACGCAGGACCCACCAGAACCAGCACCTGGACGCCTATGAACACACCCATCCCCGTCACAGCGGTCGTGAGAACGCTGATCCCTGAACGGCTCAATCGCTCGGCCAATGAACCCAGCAGAATGAATCCTGCGATCATGGCCACGGCAATCCACAGCAGCACATGGGCCACGGCCGTTCGCTCCAACCCGGCCACATCCTTAAGCCATGGTCCTGCCCAGAGACCTTGTATGGATAGGAACGATGCCTGAGACATGGTAGTCAGCGGCGCTGCGCGCCAGAATTCAAGGCTGGTAAAGACCGTCCTGACACCCTTCATCTGGTGTTCCAAGCGTTCACCCGTGCTGCTAGACGGCTTTTCAGGAACCACAAGATATACGGCCACGGCCACCAGCAAGGTGAGTACGGCCAGCACCATGAAAACGCCGCGCCAATCGGTCACATGCAGGGCAGCCTCCACCGGTGCGGTCGCCGCCAGTGCGCCTAGACCACCGGCAGCCATTTGAAAACCGTTCACCAGCGGCCACTTCTCTTTGGAAAACCAGAGGGTATAGGCTTTAAAGGCCGCCATTAAGCAAGCCGACACACCAAAGCCGATAAAAGCCCGGGCAACCACCAGACCGGCCAAGGTACCGGCGCGGGAAAAAAGATAGGCCCCCAGCCCGGCGAAAAGCAACAGGAAGGCCTCCACCCGCCGGGGGCCAAAGCGGTCCAGCAGCACCCCCAGCGGCAATTGGAATGAGGCAAAAGAAATGAAATAGGTAGCTGTCAGCAGACCCAGCGCCGACGGGCCAATGCCCAGGTCACCCACCAGGTCCGGTGCAATGACCGCATTGACCACCCGGTACAGGTAAGAGAGGAAATAGCCGGCGGCAAAGGGAATGAATACACGCAGTGTGGTCAAGAAAGCTGGTCCTTTTTTATCGTCGCCGATACAAAAAAAGCGCCCAGGTGGCCGCCGGGCGCTGAATAGTAAAACCGTTTATGAATGTCTCCGGATTACTTCGTTCCGAAAATTTTGTCGCCGGCATCACCCAGACCAGGAATTATATAACCGATATCATTTAGTTTTTCATCAATGGCGGCCACATATATATCCACATCAGGATGGGCCTTTTGCAGCCGCTTCAGCCCTTCGGGCGCAGCAACCAGAAATAGCCCCCGGATCTGCCGGCAGCCGGATTCTTTTAACAGGTCGATGGTGGCAACCAGGGTGCCGCCCGTGGCCAGCATGGGATCAAGTATCAGGGCGATCCGCTCTTCCATGTTGCTGGTCATCTTGACATAGTAGCGCACCGGTTCCAAGGTCTCTTCGTTGCGATACAACCCCACCACGCTGACCCTGGCCGACGGAATCAGGTTCAGCACACCGTCCATCATCCCCAGACCCGCACGGAGGATCGGAACCACGGTGATCTTTTTACCCTTTATATTTTCAACAACCACATCGCCCGCCCACCCCTTGATAGTAAGGGTTTCAGTCTCCAGATCCTTGGTGGCCTCGTAGGTAAGCAGGGTGGCCAGTTCATTGGCCAACTCTCTGAAATTTTTGGTGGAAACATCATGACCACGCATGAGGCCGATTTTGTGTCTAATCAGTGGGTGTTCGACGAGATGGACGGGCACACATCCTCCTGTTCAGGCCCGGTAAAGGCTCACCGGGCCTCCTGGGGCAGGGATTTTGTTTAATTGAAGGGTGGTTAGAAATCACCCAGCGGTCTGCTGAAGGTGAACTTGAAAGGGTCCGCCAGCAGGTAGTCGTAGGCAGGCTTGGTGTTGCCGCCCAGAGCGGAGAACGGCAGCGAAACGATAAAAATCGCGCCGCCGATCACCGTGGCGCAAAGTCCCAAGGGTCTGACAATAAGTGCATCTCCGGCCATTTTCCCGGCAATCACATCGTCATCCTGCTCAAGCCCCTGGGCCAAGCAGGTCATGCAGGGAACCGCAACCAGCGCAAGCGCGGTCAGCAGGACGATCACGCGTTTCAGGATCCCGTTCATACCGTTTCCTCCTTTGTGGGTGTATGGATGCCTCCGCATAGTTGCGGTAGGCGGATAATCTTTCTAATTTAACAAAATTAGCAGGTATTGGGAACGCTTGCAACGCATGATAGGGTTGTAACCGGTTCTGCACAGGGCTATAATGCGTCGAATCTGCAGATACCCGTCGGGGCGACTGCTCGCAACACTATGAAATTCAAACTAAAAGATGCCGTGACCACTGTCAAGAAAAATAAAGCCAGCCATAACCGGCAAATCGTTTCGGTAGCCGTGGTGCTGCCGGTCCATGATACCTTCAGCTACAGCATCCCGACGCACCTCGCCGCGCATGCCTGTCCGGGGATGCGGGTGCTGGTGCCCTTTGGCAGGCGCACGGTCACCGGATACCTCATCGGCCCGGCTCGGGAGAATGATCCGCTTGAAATCAAGCATATCCTGGATGTACTCGACGACACGCCCCTATTTCCGGCAACCATGATCCCGTTTTTCCAATGGATCGCCGTCTATTACTTGCACCCGTTGGGTCAGGTGATCAATACCGCCTTGCCGGCTGGGCTGAACCTTTACGACATTGCCATCCTGGCCATCAGCGAGGCCGGCCTGCAGGCCACGACATCCTCGCCTCTTGCACCCCTGGAAAAGGTCGTCTTGTCTGCATTGGCGAATGGCCCGGCTGGCGTCAAGCAATTGCAAAAGGAGATCGGCCAACCCGTATCATGGGCGTTGATCCATCAGATGCGCCAGCGGGGCTGGCTCCATGTGGATCGCCAGATCAAATCCCGGCAGATCCGACCGAAAACCGTGCGCATGGTGACCGTGAAGGGGATCGCAGCTGTTGGCGATCGGCTCTCCCCGCAGCGCCACGCCATCCGTAATCAATTGGAAAGCGAGGGCGACCTGAGCGTTGCGGCCCTGAGAACACACATCCGTACCGCCCCGACACTGATTCGGGCGATGGCGCGTGACGGCCAGGTCGCCATCTATGAGCGGACGGCCTACCGGGACCCGTTCGGCGACCCCATTGAGCCGGACACCCCGCCCACGCTCACAGTCGAGCAGAGCGAGGCGGTGAACGCCATGACGCCGCTGCTGGGACAAGGATTTAAAACCGTTCTGCTGGCCGGCGTCACCGGCAGCGGGAAAACCGAGGTCTATCTTCGGCTGACGCAAGCCGCCCTGGACAAGGGGCTTCGCGTGCTGGTGCTGGTACCGGAGATCGCCATCATCTCACAAACCGAACGCCGGTTCCGCGCCCGCTTCGGAGAAACGGTGGCGGTACTCCACAGCGGCCTCTCCCAGGGCGAACGCTATGACCAGTGGCTCCGCATTGCCAACAGGGAGGCCGCCATTGCCATCGGCGCCCGGTCATGCATATTCGCCCCCTTTGAGGATATCGGATTGATCATCGTGGACGAAGAGCACGACGCTTCCTACAAACAGGAAGGCGGTCTGACCTACAATGCCAGAGACTTGGCCGTGGTCCGGGCTCGCCATCACAACGCCCTGGCCATTTTGGGATCGGCAACGCCGTCGGTCCAGTCCTGGCACAATGTCATCATCGGAAAATATGCAACCACCGGCCTCACCCGGCGGGTCAACCGCCAGCCGCTGCCGGCCATCCAGACGGTGGATCTTTCCCAAAGCCGTGATGACCGGGGCATCCGCCGCTACATCACCCCGCAGCTTCAGCAGGCAATCCAGACCACCCTTGACGGCGGCAACCAAGCCCTGGTCTTTCTCAACCGGCGGGGCTTTGCCGCCTTTCCCATCTGTGGTGGCTGCGGCCAGCCCATCCGATGCAAAAACTGCGATATCTCCCTGACCCTGCACAAACGGGCCAATGCCTTCCGCTGCCACTACTGTGGGTTTTCCAAAGCCGCCGCCTCCACCTGCCCGTCCTGCGCCTCCGATAAGATCAGGCTGCTGGGCGTGGGAACCGAAAAGATCCAGGAGGCCATGCACCAATTGTTTCCCGACGCACGGGTGGCTCGCATGGACCGGGATACCATGACCCGCAAAGGTTCGATTGTCAGCCTGCTGAAAGATCTGAAGAACCGCCGGATCGACATTCTGGTGGGCACCCAGATGGTGGCCAAGGGCCACGATTTCCCGGGCATCACCCTGGTGGGCGTGGTATGTGCCGACCTGACCCTGAACTTCCCTGACTTCCGTGCCGGAGAGCGGACTTTCCAGCTGTTGGCCCAGGTGGCTGGACGAGCGGGGCGCGGTGATCAGCCCGGCCGGGTGATTCTCCAGACTTACAACCCCCAGCATTTCAGCATCCTCGCGGCGAAAGACCAGGATTTCAAAGCATTTTTCAATCAGGAAATTGGCTTTCGAAAGACCCTGGGCTATCCCCCCTTCACGCGCATGATCGCCGTACGCATATCCGGCAAAAATCCCATGAAAACCGCCGATCTTGCCAGGGCGTTGGGGGATAGGTGCCGGGAAATGCTGGCTGCGAACGGACCCTTTCATGGACAGGTTCAGGTGATGGGGCCGATCGAAGCGCCACTGACACGCATTGCCAGCCAACACCGCTGGCAGCTCCTGGTAAAAGGCCAGGACACCGCTAAGCTGCATCGCTTTATCCATGAACTGACCCTGGGCCGTCGCGCCGTCCCAGGCGGCCGACACGTCAAGGTTGCAGTCGACGTTGACCCATTTTCGCTGATGTAACTTGACAGGATCGATGGTGAAGCTTAAACATAATGTTTTGTTCGATCACACGAAAAAGCGCCGTTGAGATGCGTATTTTTCAACAAGGAGAATATCCCATGAAATTCCGTATGCTTGCGCTGACAGCCGCGCTGGTGGTGCTGTGGACCGCAGCGGCCACCGCCGGTGCATCGGACCAGGCCACCGGCAAGGAAGCAACCGGCCAGACACCACCTGCGGTGGCGGCCACCGCAACGCCCGATGCGGTGTTGCCCGAACTGAAATTTGAATTCGACCCAGTCGTGGACGGCACCGAGGTCACCCATGACTTTGCGATCCAAAATGCCGGCAAGGAGCCTCTTGCCATAACCCAGGTTAAAACCGGCTGAGGGTGCTCAGTCGCCTCCTACCCGAGGCAGATCCCCGCCGGCGGCGAGGGAACCATCAGTATCAAGGTCAACACCAGCGGTTACGGCGGCAGGACCCTGAAGAAGAATATCGACGTCTTCACCAACGACCCGGCCAATACCCGGATCACACTGAACATCACAGGCACGGTACTGCACTTTGCCCGAATGGAGCCAGCCTATGCCCGTCTGGTTGGCCCGGCGGGAACCGACATAAAAGAAGCGATCACCATCACCCGCGAAAAGGCCTATCCGTTTAAAATTCTCGACGCCAAAGCAAGAAATGGCAACGATATTGCCATTAATGTCCAGGAGTTCAGCAAAGCCGATGAAGACGGTTATATCCTGACCATTGAAAACAAAAAAACGGCCGCCGGTCGGTACGCCGATACCGTAATTCTGACCACCGACAGTAAAATAAAACCCACGCTCAGTGTGCCGGTTTACGGCCAGATCATTTCGGCGGCCCCTCAACCCGAGAGCCCACCGCCGAATAAGAGCGCCAGTGGCGGTTAAGCGCGCTCAGCGAACCATCTGATCGGAATGCAAAGCGCATCGACATGAGTCCGTCGGTGCGCTTTATTATCCTGCGAGGAGTTTTCCAGTGACACGCCCCCCAAAAGTCGTCGCCTTTGACTGCGACGGCGTCATGTTCGATTCCCAGGAGGCCAACCGGGCTTACTACAACCAGGTGCTGGACCATCTCGACCTGCCGGCCATGACCCCGGAACAGCTGGCCTTCGTCCACATGCACACCGTCGATGAATCCCTGGCGTACCTGATCAAGGACGGGGCCGCCCGCGACGCCGCCCAAGCTTATCGCAGGCAGCTGGAGTACCTGCCCTTCTTGAAATTCATGCGCATTGAACCAGGGTTGGTGCCGTTGCTGGAAGCGCTGCGACCGCGCTTTAGAACGGCGGTGGCCACCAACCGCACCGACAGCATGGCCCGCGTCCTGGCGGAAACGCATATCGACCACCTCTTCGACTTGGTGGTCTGCGCGTTGGATGTTCAGTTTCCCAAACCCCACCCAGAAGCGCTGGTCAAAGTGGTCAACCACTTTTCGGTTTCGCCCGATGAGGTGGTCTATGTGGGCGACTCCCGGGTGGATGAAATGGCAGCCAAAGCCGCCGGGATTTCCTTTGTGGCTTACCGCAATCCAGAGCTGACGGCAGACCACCACATCCGGCACCTGGCCGAGATGGCGGATCTGCTGGGCTTGTAGGCAATCTGGAGGAATGCAACGGTTGCTTTTTTTGAAACCACACAGCATGAAGATCTATTTTTCCACCCGACGTTGGACGCGCGATGGTCGATGTTGGACATTCGTATAATAATTCTGTCCCTATGCCCACCTTTACGATTACCCTGAAAGGTCAGGCCGAAGCCGCCCTGGTTGATCCTCGCTTTGATTTCATCGCCAAGTACCATGCCGTAGCCGACCTTCGCCGCCTGGCGCGCAATCACCCGGGGGTCCTCGACGGGCTGACTCTTGTCGCCCTGGAGCAGCTCCTGCAATCCAAGGCCTTCCACGGCGTCCGGCAGGCCTATTTCCTCTTCCGCGAAGCCGCGTCGGTCATGACCGACATGGCAACCGTGCCAGGCCATAACCGATTAGGATTAAAAGCATTGGCTTCCCTGAGCGGCCTGCTTCTAACAACGAACGGCAGCGCCCACCGGGGGGCCGCCGAAGCCTTGGGCAGCCTGCCGGTGAACATTGTCGGTCCTCGGTTGATTGATGGCAAGGGCCCATCTCCGCCGACACTAACCTGGGCGCACCTGCTGGCAGCCAAACAGCTGTCGTTAACCGGCACCCCGAGGTATATCGGCCGAAGCCTGGTGGTGGAGACATCTGAAAAAGACCATCTGCTGGTGGTCAAACTGGCTAGAAGCGGTGACACGGCGGCGGGTATGCAGAAAGAGATCCGCTGGATGGAAACGCTGAAGCAGCCGGACTATGCCGTTGGCTGCCGATTCCACATCCCCATGCCCCTGTGCGTTGAAAACCAGCGGGTCTTTCGAATCAACCGTATGCCGCTGGCATCGCCTGCCATCGTCAACAGACATCCCGATGAATTGGCCATCGCCTTTGTGGCCCATCGGGATTATTTTGTCTACCCCAACCACAACCAGGTCGACAGCACCTCCGCACGGGAGATTCTGGCGCGCAACGCATTCCTGCTGGGCCGGCTGGCCGCCAAAGGGGTGATCCACGAGGCGCCCATCCCGCTGTTTCACAACCGCACCCAACGGTTGCGGCGGGATGACCAGGGACGCTATGAGTGGTTTCGTTCCGGACGGCTGGACCAGTGGCTGGATTCCTGCGCCTTTCCCAACCTGGGGTTGTCGGGGCTGCGGGACTTCGAACATCTGGAATCCTTTAACGGTAACAGCCGCCTCCTGTACCGGCATATCGGCAGCCACCTGCTAAGCCTGCTGCTGATCGCCGGCAGTCATTTCCGCTGCCGGGATAAAACCAAAGTGGGACAGGATGCGAACGGGCAACCGGTGGACGCCAGGGCTCTGTTCGACCGGCGGCTGTTGAAGACGATGATCCTGGAAATATTTGCCGGCTACTTCACCGGGTTTGCCGGAACCTCGCCAGCTCCGGCCCTGCCGGCGGATCTTGATCGCCTCACCGACCGCATGATCGAGGAGATGGGGGTTGACCGCCATATGACCGAACTGCTGCGCCGTGTGGATCAAACCCATATGTCGGAGGCTGCTTTTTTGGCTTTCTTGAGGCAGCGGGGGCATGCGGATGATCATACAGAAGGACTTATGCGGGGAGAGAAGGATCTTCTCATCTCCAGCGGCCCTCACCTGGGCGGCTTCAACCGCCAGATCTCCCTGCCCGAACTCATCGAATGCGTGGCAGCCATGGCCGCGGTGTGCATGGCCGGCCGATTTGCGTCCCAGGAGAAGGAGGCCAAGTGACAACGGTTGCCAACCCTGACCCGGGGTTTGGATGAAACAGGGATTACAGCGCTTCCCGGGCCCGGTTGATATTGTCGATATCCCCCATGACGATCAGGGTCATCCCCGCTTCCAGAAGAAAGGAACTGGGGGGTCGGAATTCAAATTCGTCGTCCTTGCGCCGCACGCCCAACAACAGCAGGTTGAACTGGTCCCTGAGGCCGGATTTCATGATCGTTTTGCCAGCCAGCGTGGAATTGCTGTGGACGGCGATCGGGTGGATACGCATTTCTCCGCGCTCGCTTCTGAGCATGTTGTCGAGAAACTCGACGGCAGCAGGCCGGATCATCTCTGAAGCCATGCGCAACGCGCCGATGGCGTTGGGCGACACAACAGAGGTGGCACCGGCCTTGAGCAGTTTGGGTTTAAGCTGGCTATTGGTCATACGGCTGATGATGCGCGCCGAGGGGTTGAGCATTCGGGCGGTCATGGTGATGTACAAGTTATCATTGTCCGACGGCAGGCAGATGGTAATGCCGGTGGCCCGTTCTATCCCGGCGGCGATCAGGTTCTTGTCGTCGGTGGCATCACCATATACATGGTAAAGGCCCTTGTACTGGCGGCATCTCTCGATGACGACCTTGTCCATTTCGACCAGCACCACGCTGGCTTTGCTGGTCACCAGTTCAACCGCCAGAGGGAAGCCGGTCTCTCCACCGCCGCAGACGACATAGTGGCCGGACAGGCCCTTGATCTTGTTTTCCATTTTTCTTCTCCTGAGCATGCCGGTCAACTCACCCTCGATCAGCATTGCCGTCACCGTACTGATGCTGTAAAGGATAATGCCCATGCCGAAGGTGATCAGCAGCATGGTGAAGATCTGGGCGCGCACGTTTCCGGTAATCCCCAATACCTCGCCGTAACCGACGGTGGTGAGGGAGATGACGGTCATGTAGAGGCAATCGATGTAGCTGGAACGGCCTTCAAAAAGGATATAGTAGCCCATGCTTCCCATCAGTATGGTTCCGACGAGAATGGCCGCTGCAAAGTATAGCCGTCTTCTGATTCCCATATTGCTTACCAATCACTTGACCCATTGGAATAGGTGTCGCACTCAATCCGGCATAAGCCGGAATCCTGAAAATCCATGGATGGCGATCGTCCGGATTCCGGATCAAGCCCGCGGTAACCCCGGCACGTTGAACGCTGGTATGAGGTCGTCGAGGCGCTTACCCTGACGGGCACATAAGGGTTTTGAACAGGCCCACCTCGATGTTTCCACCGCAAATCACCAGGGCAACCGTCTTTCCGGTTAGTCGGGAGGCCCTTTTTAGAAAACCGGCCACGGTTACTGCTGCCGCGCCTTCGATCACCAGCCGGTGGCTTTCGAATACGCGAACCATGGCGCTGCGGATTTCGTCCTCGCTCACCAGTACCCAGTCATCGACCAGGGATCGGCAGGGTTCAAAGGTAATGGCGCCCGCTTCGATGCCGCCGGCGGTGCCATCGGAAAGGGTCTCCCGGGTTTGAACGTCCAAAATCCGGCCTGCCTGAACAGATGCGGCCATGACCGGTGAGTGGGCAGGCAGGCATCCCACGATACGGGTCCCTTGGCGCAGTGCCTTCACCACCCCGGCGACGCCGGCGATCAGCCCACCGCCGCCCACCGACACCATGATACAGTCCACATGGGCCAGCCGTTTCAGGATCTCCAGCCCCACTGTTCCCTGTCCGCCCACGATGAACGGATCGTTGTAAGGGGAGATATAGACCTGTCCGGCTTGCTCAGCCTGCCGGCGGGCATGGGTTTCCGTCACCTCACAGGACGATCCGTGAAACCGGATCGCGGCCCCCAGGTTCTCGAGCATCTGAACCTTCAATGGAGAAGCACTCTCGGGGAGGTAGATGACGCCCTTTATTCCCAGCCGGTTGAGGCCATAAGCCATAGCCAGGCCATGGTTGCCGGAGGATGCGGTAACAATGCCGGCCTTTCTCTGGTCACGGTCCAGGGCCATCAGGCGGTTGATGGCACCGCGAACCTTGAAGGAACCCGTATGCTGGATGTTCTCAAGCTTGAGGAATACCAAGCCGTCGTTCTCACGGCCCAGGTCTGGGGACGGCTCCAGGGGCGTGTGGCGGATGTGGGGCCGGATCCGCTTGGCCGCAACCTGGGCCAAGCCATGAATGTCAATCATGAAGGCATCTCGTTGGCCAACCATACATCCATCACCATCCTCCCCTGGCCGAGACCCCGCACGCGCTGGCCATCGCCGCAGCAGCTTCAGCGGGGTTAGTGGCGCGGGTAATGCTGCTGATAACGGCGACTCCGGCAGCGCCGTGGGCAAAACAGTCCAGGGCATTGACCGGACCGATGCCACCGATGGCCACCGCCGGAACAGGGGACCGGTTGACAATGTCACGGAGCCCGGCAAGCCCGTGAGCCGCCTTGGCATCCGCCTTGGTGGCGGTTGGAAAGGTGGGGCCGGTGCCGATGTAATCACAAAAGGCCAGCTCGGTATGTTCCAGTTCAGCCATGCTCGAGACCGACACGCCGACGATGGCCCGGGGTCCCATGATCCGACGGGCAAGTCTAGGCAGCGCATCATCCTGCCCCACGTGAACGCCGTCGGCCCTCACGGCCCTGGCCAGCAGCACGTTGTCGTTCACCACCAAGGGCACCCGGTTTTCCCGGCAAAGCCGGCCGATGGCCTCGACCTCCTCAAAGGCCTCCAGAAGAAAAGACTTGTTACGGTACTGGATCATGGTGGCACCGGCGTCAATGGCCACGCGCACCTGATCCAGTGCGCAAAAGTCGTCAACTCCGTCATCGGTGATGAAATAGAATCGAAGCGCGTCTCGAATGTCGTCAGGCTTCATGACTGGGTCTTTCCTTGAATTGAAACAGGACCGTTTGCCTTGGCCGGGTTGATCGGCTGCTGGGTAAATAGACCATGCAGCGCGAGGAAACGATCGGTGTATTCCGCTTCATAGCGGGCCAGGCCGGCGGTGATTTCAGGGATGGTCTTTTCATGCCGGCCGTTGTCTGTCTTGGAAAAGAACTTGTCTGCGTAGCAGATCAGGCGCTCTTCCACGGAAAGCGGCAACATATCCCGGTTCGGCAAGGGAAGTTTACGCCGCATGGCCTGAACCGCGCTGATCCCCGCGCCCACATGACGCTCACAGACCAACCCATGCCGTTCCAAGCCCAGGTTGGCGAGAATCGCTCGACCCTCGACGCCATGACACACATAGGGCAGTGTTCCCGTGCATCCCAATTCAGGACATCGGGTTCGGCCGATGCCGATATCGTGGAGCATGGCCGCCTGGACCACAAATTCACGGTCTGCGTCCAGCCAGGAAGCCCGGTCGAGAATTTCAAGCGCCTTGCAGCCTACCAGTTCGCCGTGACGCAAGAGCAGCTCCCGGGTTGGGCTGCCAGCGGGATAGAAGCAGGTGATGATGGTCTCCGGGTTGATGTCCGGGTTCGATGTGTTCACCACGACCCTATGCCTTTCCCGACAGCAGCACCCCTTCGATGAAAACGTCGATATCTCCGTCGAGCACGGCGTTCACATTACCCACATCCAGGCCGATGCGGTGGTCCTTGACCATCTGGTAGGGCTGCAGCACATAGGAGCGGATCTGACTGCCCCAGGCAATCTCGTCCTTGCCGTCGTGGATCTCCTGCATTCGTTGGTCCTGTTTGCGCTTTTCCGCCTCGTAAAGCCTCGCCTTAAGCACCTTCATGGCCATATCCTTGTTACGGTGCTGGGATTTTTCCTGCTGACACTGAGCCACGATACCACTGGGTAGGTGGGTGATTCGCACTGCACTGCTGGTCTTGTTCACGTGCTGACCACCGGCACCACTGGCACGGAACACGTCGATGCGAAGATCCTTTTCCTCCACATCGATCTCGATCTCATTGTCCAATTCCGGAATAACGAAAACAGAGGCAAATGACGTGTGGCGCTTACCGCTGGCGTTGAAGGGAGAGATTCTCACCAGCCGGTGGACGCCGCTCTCCGATTTGAGATAGCCATAAGCATATTGACCGGCGGCGGTAAAGGTGACGCTTTTAATGCCTGCTTCATCGCCGGGCTGAAAATCGACCACGCTGGCTTTAAAGCCCTTGCCCTCCACCCACCGCAGGTACATGCGGAACAGCATCTCCGCCCAATCCTGCGCCTCGGTGCCTCCGGCACCGGCGTTGATGGAAATGATGGCATTGTTCTGATCGTCATTGCCGTCCAGCATCATATCCAGCGAGAATTGGTGCAACCGTCGGCCCAGTTCACTGATTTGGCCGGCCACCTCCTGCAGGGTGTCGGCATCCACTTCTTCGGTGGCCAACTCCAGCATAATACCCGCATCCTCCAAGTCTCTTTCCAAGCCATGGAAGGCATTGATCCGTTGGCTGAGAAGGGTGCGCTCCTTTAAAATGACAGTGGTGGTCTCCGGGTTGTTCCAGAAGCCATCCCGGGCGATTTCAGCCTCGATTTCCTGGAGTCGCTTTTCCTGACTAACCAGGTCAAAGATACTCCTTGAGCTGGTCAAGCTTCTGTCTGTGCTCTTTTAAGGTCTGTTTGGCTTCGGCACTCATTGTTTATCTCCTCCTGTCAACCATGCGGCTGACCAATTGTTTGATCCAATCGGACCTTTTACTCAGCATGGCGACGGATCTCGCCTGTCGACCCCGCATCATCGGCCACCCCATCAGCAAAACCGACACGATCAGGCAGACCATGGGCAATACGTCACCGATACGGGTATAGACGGTCCTTTCGACCAGCATGGGGACTGTTTGTATGACCACTGCATCCTCGAACAAGTCAGTGTGCGCCACAATCCGACCGACGGGATCCACGAACCCGCTGATCCCCGTATTGGCGCTGCGCACCACGCTGCGGCGGTTCTCGACAGCCCTAAAGACCACCATGGAAAAATGCTGGTAGGCCGCGCTGCTTTTGCCGAACCAGGCATCATTGGTCAGGTTGATCAACACCCCGGCACCATTTTTCACCAGGGATCGGGAAAGCTCGGGGAAAATAATCTCAAAACAGATCTGTACGCCGATAGAAGGGTCCTGATCGCCCCAGGCAAGGGTTCGGCCTTTCTCGCCGGCTGAGAAGTCTCCCACCTGGGCCACCATCTTGCCCACGAACGACAGCATACGCTTGAGCGGCACATACTCGCCGAACGGTACCAGGTGAACCTTGTCGTACCGCCCGGTGGTGCTGCCGTCCGGCGCCACCATATAGGCGCTGTTGTAATAAGCCTGGCTGCCCCGCTCCCCCTGGACGCTGGGGCTGCCCACCAACAGATGGACGCCTGTCTGACGGACGGCGTCGGTCACTAGTCGAGTAAGCTTTGGGCTGGCCTCGAAGTAAAACGGCAGCGCCGTCTCCGGCCATACGACCAGGTCCGGCTGGCGGGCAGCTGCCGACAGCGTCAGATCCACGTATTTTTTCGTAGTACCGATCTGAAATGCCGGGTCCCATTTACGGGCCTGGTCGATATTGCCCTGGATCACCGCCACGCTGGGTGATGGGGCCTCGGCCATAGCAGCATCCATGGTTTTGATCCGAGTGTTCCCGTAAACCAGCCCAATACTGATCAGGACCAGAGGCAGCAGGATGGCCTGCAAGGCCTGTCGCCTGTCGACCAGATACCCGCGCCAATTTTTCTGGGCAGCGAACAGCAGCAGCACATAAACAGCCGCGTTGAAAAGTACCACCAGAAAAGAGACCCCGTACACTCCGAACATATCGGAGATCTGGATGATATGCAACCGATTAAACTGGGAATAACCAACCAGGCCCCAAGGAAACCCCGTCAGCAGAAAACTGCGCATATATTCCAGTGCCACCCAAAAAACTGGAGCGAGAAGGATCAGGTGACCGGGCTTTTGGCAAAGACGGACCAAGGTCAGCGCAAAGAGCCCCGGAAAGAGGGCCAGGTATGCGGCGAGCAGCACCAGCAGGGATACGCATTGCCACCATGGCAGGTATCCGTATGTACGCATGGTAAAGACCACCCAGTACAACAGGGTCAAGTAGTGGACCAAGCCGGCGATCATACCGGTTCTAAAGGCTTCTTTGGGGTTCAACGCACGCAGCGCGATAAGCAGAGGCACCAAGGCGAACCAAGCCAGGCCGGCAAGCCCCACTTTTGGAAATGCCGCAGTCAGCAACAGTCCGCTGATGATGACAGGCAGCCATTTCGATTTTAACGCGATGGTCACTTCAATCCTGTTGGGTAGCGGCCCTATCCAGGTATTCCCGGACGGCATGGATGGTGTGGGCAAACATCTTGCTGCCGGCCAGTATGGCACAGGCATCGTCTTTGTCGCCACAGATACCGGCAAAGGCCGGGCCAATGCACATGGTCGGTTGGGAAACCCGTCCTGCGGCATCCAGCGCACCAACGTAAAGATCAAGGCGTTGCTTGAGGGTATCGAAATAGTCGATGTCCGATCCCACGGTCAGGGATGCGGAGGCAGAGAGGGTGTTGGAAAAGGCTCGGATTTTTTCCCAAAAGTGCTGGCCAAGAGAGGTTTTCAGGCCGCTGTCCGCTAGGGAGAATGCGATTGCCCACCCCACCGAGATGATTTTCAGCAGCTGAATCTCGTATTCCAGGGCCACCCGTTTTTCGGGTACATCAAGCGGCAGGGTATCTAAAATGGTGTTCATATCGCCACGATCGATGGCGAATTGAAAGAGCTGCTCACCGGTGCGCGCAATGGAATGATCAGTTTTTTCAATTTCGGTCATGGGGCCTTCCGCCGGGGTTGATCGTTGCCGGCCTTCCTGCCGGCACCAGACGGGTTCAGGACAATCCGTCGCGTCTTTATTAACTGCACTGCAAATCAAACCTTATCCCTTGGCGCCGGTGTATTGGGCCGAACGTTAAAGCGGCACCACCTTAAATCACCGGCCACTGCAAGTCAAGCCGGCTGCGACCATGATGAAGTCTTGAATTTCATGTGGTTTCATGAGATGACGGCAGTGTTGCCTGGGAAAGTCGCCAACCTCTGGCGGTCCAGCCAGGCCACTTTTCATCCATTGACAACTGCTGCAATCACGAGAAAAAGAGACTGCTCATGCGACACTTCGTTACGGCGCTGGTTCTTCTCCTGTTTCTTTCTGTTCCGATTTCCCAGGTTTTTTCACAAACCCTTACGCCCGAAGATCAAGCCCCTGTCGAAAAAGCCAATACCCGTGATTCTTACTTCAGTTGGGGGACCGTCACCGTTGACCTGTCCGCCGGCTACCGCACGGACAAAATGAACTGGCACATCGCCGGCAACCTGCAGGGCAACAATCCCGACGTCCGTTCCGAACTCACCTGGTCCGACATTAAAATCTATCAGCTCAAAGTGGCCAATCGTACCGTCATCTACAACCGCGTCTACATAAGGGGCCATCTCGATTATGGGACGGTTATCTCCGGCAGCAACCGGGATTCTGACTATAGTGGCGACAACCGGACCCTGGAATTCTCCCGTTCGGTGAACGGCGTTGACGGCAACGATGTTTGGGATGGATCGGTCGGTATCGGCCCCCGCTTTTCCTTTTTCGAGTCCACCCTGGTTGTCTGTCCCATGCTTGGCTACGCCATTTCCGAGCAGGATCTGAACATTGTCGACGGCTATCAGGCGATAACGAAGCCTCCCGCCATGACACCCATAGGACCGATCACCGGTCTGGACAGCCGCTATCAGACCCGCTGGAAAGGTCCCTGGCTCGGGGTGGATCTCTTTCTTTCGATCCCCTGCTCCGACGGTCCCTTTACAAAAATCGGAGTCATGTTTACCGGCGAGTACCACTGGGTGGATTATGATGCCGAGGCCAACTGGAATTTGCGAACCGATTTCGAGCACCCCGTGAGCTTTTCCCAAAACGCCGAGGGCAGCGGCCTGGCAGCCGGGGCAACGATCCTATTCGAAGTAAAAAACCGCTGGGGTATCAATGTGGGATTCAACACGAAAGAGATGACCACCGATGCCGGAATGGACCGCATCTACAAAGCCGACGGCACCACCGTCGACACGCGCCTCAACGAGGTCCGATGGCGATCGTTCACCTTTGAGGCCGGCGTATCCTATCAATTCTGATCGTATTCTGAGCAGTTGACCGCAGCAATCCTGGAAGCCAGGATCCCTTCCGTATGCATTCTGGTGCGAAGACTCCCCGTGGCAACCCACGGTGAATCGCCACAGTTATGACCGGCTTCGGCAGAAGGTCCTTTTTAAATAACAGCGCATTGGAAAATGTCAGGATGGCGGGTATCATCATACTCTCCGTAAAAAAAGCTCCCCGAACCCATTGGATTGGAGGAGCCAAAGCCACAAGCGCACACCCATTTGGTCCATCTAGACCATCTAAAGTGATAAAAAACAACACTCAAAAAATCGGTATAAATTACGTGGTCAATACACGTAATCAAAATCACCCACCTGATGCCGTTGCACCGGATGCCATCGCGCTCTGACTGCCCGTCGTTAAGGGGTCAGGCAACCACGCACTAACGGCGAAGGATAATGTTGAGCGCCCGACGCAGGGGCTCGGCCGCCCCCCAAAGCAGTTGGTCCCCTACGGTAAAAGCGGTCAGATAGCGCGGCCCCATGTTCAATTTGCGAATGCGCCCCACACGGACGGAAAGGGTTCCGGAAACCGCAGCCGGGCTGAGTTGCGCCAGGGTGGCGGATTTGTTATTGGGAACCACCGATACCCAGTCGTTGGCCGATGCAATGGCATTTTCAACGGCATCCAGGGGGATCTCTTCGGTCAGCTTGATGGTCAGGGCCTGACTATGGCAGCGCATGGCACCCACACGGACACACTGTCCGTCAATGGCAATGGGCTTGTCTGAACGCCCGAGAATCTTGTTCGTCTCCACCAGTCCCTTCCACTCTTCCCGGGTCTGTCCGTTTTCCATGGCCCGGTCGATCCAGGGGATAAGGCTGGCCGCCAGCGGCGCACCAAAATATTGGGTCGGAAAATCAGACCCGGCCAGCGTCTGGTTAATCTGGCGATCGATTTCCAGGATGGACGATGCCGGGTCGCGCAACAGTGTCTTGGCAGCGTCGCCCAGCAGCCCCATCTGCATCACCAGTTCACGCATATTGTTGGCCCCGGCTCCTGAGGCACTCTGGTAGGTCATGGTGGTCATCCACGCGACCCAGTTTTTTTTAAATAGCCCGCCAAGCCCCATGAGCATCAAAGAGACCGTGCAGTTGCCGCCGATATAGTCTTTGATACCGGCTTCAAGGGCCTGGTCGATCACGTTGCGGTTGACCGGGTCCAGGACGATGACGCTGTTGTCTTTCATTCGCAGTGTGGATGCGGCATCGATCCAGTAGCCGTCCCACCCCATATGCCGCAGCGCAGGATGTGTCTGTTGCGTAAAGCTGCCGCCCTGGCACGACACAATCACCGCCATGTCGGCGAGCTTGCCCAGATCATTTGCATCCAGAACCGGCTGAGGACCGGCGCCGATATCCGGACCGGTTTTTCCAGCCTGGGAAGTTGAAAAAAAGACCGGATCAAAACCGGCAAAATCGTTTTCAGCCGTCATCCGATCCATGAGAACCGATCCCACCATCCCGCGCCAACCAACGATGCCTACACTGACCATTTGTTAACGACTCCTTTGTCTATCCGTACCCCTCCCCGTCGGGGAAATGGCATGGCGGCCTGCCCCTGCATCCACCGATGATACGTGTTGTATTCCAATAAGATCCACACTATCCGGTTGTCAAGGGATATTGTGAGCCACCGGCAGACAGGCAACGCCGGTGGTTCCTGCTGGAAGTTTGCCCGCGGCAAGCCACTATAAAAGTCTGCCTGAAGCATCGCCCCGTGGCGCTGGGTTGTCCCTATCCATGGTCACTCGGCCCGCAGCAACGGTTCAGGCCCTACCGCTATCCAGCGCAACCTGTAAAACGCATCCGCCCGGATCAGATGGCTTCGGGCATATCCGTCCAGCGGCCCGACAGAAATTGCGAGATGGTTTTCAGGAACAGCTCCGGTGCTTCTACCGGAATCGAATGGCCGACCCCCTTGACCACCAAATGTCGGCCGCCACTTTTTTCGGCCACCTCCACCGCCCCGTTAACGCTTACCAGCGGATCATCCGAACCGCACATCACCAGCACGGGCATATCCAGTTGGATCAGCATGGATCTCAGACTCGGGTAACCGGCCAGGGCCGACAAGTGCGCCACCAGAGATGGCGTCCGGTTGCGTCGAATGATGGTTTTGGCAACACGGTCCAGGTTCTTGCTGTTCTGAATCAGATACCCCTCACCAAAAACGTGAGGTATGACCGCGTTGACCAAGGCTTCCATCCCTCCGCTTTCGATGATTTTCAGCCATGATCGGACAATGAGCCGAGCGCGCATGGGCGCCCGAACACCGATGGAACACAAAACCAGCCGACTGACCGGTGTGGGTTTGCGCCTGGCCATGGCATAGGCCAACAACGCGCCGTGACTCAAGCCCACCAGGCAAACCGGCCCCAGTGCAAGGTGACGAATCAGCGCGCAAAGATCTTCCATATGCCGGTCAAGGGCAAGGGGCAACTCGCCCAGCTCGCTCTCCCCTTGCCCCCTGGCATCGTAAAGCAGCGAGCGGAACTCGGGTTTTAATGACGCCGCAATCACCTTCCAGTACATGGTGGTTTGCAGCGTTCCGTTCAAGAAGATCACCACCGGCCGCGCCAGTTCAAAACCAATGGTTTCATAATACAGGCTGCATCCGTCCTGGGTTCGGAAATAGGCCATTTGCCAACCATCCTTATTTATTAGGGGGGTTGCCTTCCTGCATATCACACCAGGAATTGCTTACCCAGTTTTATTGGGGCAGATTGGTCATTATGTGGATGATGTTTTCCGGGCACCCTTTTGACATCTGTCAATATCGGTCGCATAATAGAAGAACAATAAAACTGCGGCCGGTTGATTTATTGCCAACCACAAATCCGTTGATTGGCCAAGGGAATTCACTTGAAGAACGTCGCCCCGAAAGATGGTCAGCCGGCCAAACATTGGCTTGCATGTTGAATGCAAAACAATCTAATTGGGTTTTCAAAGCGCCAACCAAGGAGCATTGTTCATGTCGACAAAATTCTATTGTAACAGCGAAATCTGCACCCATGCAGACAAAGGGCCCTTCGTTCTCGAACTGGCTCAGGAAGCGGTGCTGGACGGGAACAATATGGCCACCATCTTTTGCCCTCGCTGCGGAAAGCCGATGAAACTGGTGCCATCCAATCCGCAAAGAGGTGCGGGCCATCATCGGTTTTACTGCCACAGCGAAGCCTGCGGCAGGCAAGGCAACGACCTCTTTTTCATCGACCTGCCGGGTGAAGCGATCATGGATAAAAACAACATGGCCGCCATCTTTTGCCCCAAATGCGGAAAAGAGATGAAATCGTTTGGCCACGAATCCAGTGCGGCAGTCAACTTCTAAGGTTTGAAGCACCTTTCCGCAGCGATACTGGAGCAATCAGTTAGTATGGCAGTCCTTGAATGCCTGCCCTGTCCGGCGGACTTCCAACAACGGGTGTCCGCTGGATTGCATGGTTCATCTGCCCTCCCAACAGAGAAAGCACCCATGCGCCCCATCGTCCAATCCATAATGGCCACCCCGTCCTTTCAGCGATGGTTGTACCGTTTTATCCACATTTACAGTCGAACATTACGGTTGAGGATCGAAAATGAATCCCGGTGGCAGCAGTTGATCGACCAGGGCACACCGGTATTGCTGTGTACGTGGCACCAGCAGTTTTTTACGGCCATCCGTCATTTTAAGCGCTACGCGAAATACCAGCCGGCCCTGATGATCAGTCGAAGCCGGGACGGGGCTATCATCGCCGCCGTAGCCCGTCAAACGGGTTGGAAAACGATCAGAGGCTCTTCATCCAGGGGTGGCAAATCAGCCCTTCGATCAATGATTCACCACCTGGAGTGCTTCAAGCTGGCCGCTCATATTCTTGATGGCCCCACCGGACCCATGGGGGTAGTCAAAGCAGGGGCCATCCGCCTGGCTCATGCCGCTCGGGCCACGATCGTCCCTTTTTCCGTATCTGCCCATCGGGCCCTGTATTTTAACAGCTGGGATCGTTTTATGCTGCCCCTGCCATTTTCCCGGGTCACATTGAAATTCGGCGATCCGATTCGCTTTACACCCACGAGCGACCCGGAAGCCTTTGAACGGCAACGTGTCCGGCTTGAGGCCATCCTAGCCCCCAGCCTGGCAACCGGCCGCTAGCTGTTGGACGAGGAAGCTTTGAATTGAACCGGCTGATCATCTCCCTGAGCATCATTGTCGTCGGGCTTTCACTGGGGTATGCCATCCAACGGCTGTCCACCTCGAATATCATTCGTCTGCCCATTTCGCTTAACGACTTACGCAAACGGCTCCAGCAGACTGCCCTGCTTTTCGTCCTGCCGGTGACCGTATTAGGCGCCATCTGGATCGTTGATGCCCGCTCCATATCCATTGCCGCGATGCCACTGATTGGCTTGGGGGCCATTACCTTGGGAGGCATTCTGGCTATGGGCGCCGCCAGAATGCTCACGCTCGAACCGCGCCAAACCGGCGCCTTCATCCCCTGCGGCTCATTCACCAACATCGGATCCATCGGTGCCTTGATTTGCTATGTCTACCTGGGAGAAAAAGGCTTTGCCCTGGTCCCCATTTACAAACTGTTCGAAGAGTTGACCTATTATTCGGTGGGGTTTCCCATCGCCAAGTATTTCAGTACCATGGATGCCCAACGCAATTCCACTGCAGATCGGCTGAAGGCATTAATCGGCGATCCGTTCATCCTGGTGGCCCTGTCCAGCATCGTCCTGGGTGCAGTTTTCAATCTTACCGGTCTTCCCAGACCCGACCTCTTTGGTCACATCAACGCCATATTCATCCCCCTTGGCACCAGCCTGCTGCTCGTTTCCATTGGTCTGGCCATGCGCTTTGCAAGCGTCCACCGCCACCTGAAAGTGTGCGCCGTCGTGTCCCTGATCAAGTTCGCCATCGTTCCCTTATGCGCCACATCTGCCGCCTGGGCCATCGGCTACGGGAAAATAGACAACGGATTGCCGCTGAAGGTTGTAATGATCCTTTCATCCATGCCGGTGGCTTTCAACGCGTTGATCCCCCCATCCATCTATGATCTGGATCTTGACCTGGCCAACGCCTGCTGGTTTTTCACCACGTCGGCCTTGATCGTCGTCCTACCGGTGCTTTTAATACTCATCAGCATGATTTGACGATCTGCTGTGGCGATCCAACGAATTGTCGCCGTTGACAACACTATTGGGCATGCCAAAGCCTGTCCCCAACCTTTCCGGCTGTCCCAGGCAAGCCCTGGTTGACCTTGACACCCGTTTAGATATAATAACTTAAAAATGCTTATCCGTCCGCCACGGGTATCACCGGCTTGGACGCAAACGCTTTTCGATGTAAAAACAAACTACTATCCCGTGGACATGCGCATCCGATCTTTCTTTCTTCTCTATAGTCTTTACCTGTTTTTGGCCACGGTTGCGTCTGCCGCTGACCTGCGGATCATCGTGGGTATTCATGAAAACACACCCCTGATCTTCACCGGTTCGGACAGCCAGGTGAAGGGCATCGCCGTGGATATTCTCAGCCATATCGCCCGGAAAGAGGATTGGGAGATCCAATACCTGTCTGGTTCCTATGCCCAATGCACCCAGCGTCTGGAAAGTGGCGCCATCGATCTGTTTCCGGGCATGGCCATGTCCCCGCAGTTGGAGGGCAAATTTACCTTTGGCGAGGAAACCATCGTTGAAAATTGGGGGCAGCTCTATATCAGTTCGGATGCCTCATTTTCAGACATCCTGGATTTTCACCAAAAGGATGTGGCGGTGGTAGAGGCGGACATCTATTTCCAATTCTTTGAAACCATCCTGGAGAAATTTGAGATTCGCCCCCGATTTATTCAGGTAGACGACTATGGCAAGGTACTGTCCCTGGTCCACCAAAAAAAAGTGGCTGCCGGCATCGTTCCCCGGCTTTACGGCGCTTATTATGAAAAACGGTTCCGGGTAAGCAAAAGCCCCATCAGTTTCCGGCCTACGGAACTGCGCTTTGCAGTGGCCAAAGGCCGCCACGCGTCCGTTATCGCCGCCCTTGATCGCCATTTGAAGCAACTGAAGGAAAATCCCAATTCGATCTTCTATGAATCGCTGGACCGGTGGACCCAAGGGGTTAGGAAAGTAACCCTTCCATTGTGGCTGCGCCCCTTGTGGGTCCTGGGCATCACCGCCGGCATCATGGGGTTGATTATTGTGGGGAATGTATTTCTAAGAAAGCAGGTCAAACTACGCACCGAAGCGTTGAAAACCGCCATCGCAGAAAAGGAGAAGATTGAAAGTGAACTTGCGGTGGCCCGGGCAATCCAGCTGCAGCTGGTTCCAAGTAATTTTCCGGCTGTCCCCAACAGGAAAGAGTTCGACATCTACGCCAGCTTGGAACCGGCCAGAGAGGTGGGAGGCGATTTTTACGACTATTTTTTCATTGACCGCAACTCCTTGTGCCTGGTCATCGGCGATGTATCCGGTAAAGGGGTGCCCGCGGCCCTGTTCATGGCCATGACCAAAACCATGATCAAAGCCGCCGCACGGCTACTCGTGGAGCCGGAATACATCCTGGCCGATGTCAACCGGGAAATCGCCAGAAACAATCCGTCCCTTACTTTCGTAACGGTTTTTTTGGGTGTATTGGACCTGAACACCGGCAATCTGACCTACACCTGTGCGGGCCACAATCCACCGCTGTTTATCGGCCAAAAGGGGAATTCGGTGCTTCTTGGCGAGGCGCAGTGTCCGGCCATCGGTCTGGACGATACCTTCCAGTACCGACAGGCTACCCTGCAGCTGCGGCACAGGGAGGGCCTGCTTCTGTTTACCGACGGCGTTACCGAGGCCCAGGATGACAAGCACCGTCTCTTTACGCAGGAATCCCTCATGAACACCGTCTCCTTAACCGCCAATGTGGCGCCCAAAGAACGGGTAATGGCCATTTTGTCACAAATCCGGGAATTCACCGGAAATCGCCCGCTGGAGGATGACATGACCTTGCTGGCGCTGACCTACTTCTCTCCCAACCAGATCGCTGACACCCATAAAACAATTATTCTTAAAAATGATATCCGTGAGCTGAACCGAATTATTGACGCGATAACCCAGAGCGCCGATTCGGTTGCCTGCCCGCCGGTGGTGGTTCACGACATCACCCTGGCCATGGAGGAGATATTCTCCAATATCGTCTTTTACGGGTTCGGCGATGATCTGGATCACCACATCACCCTGCAAATCGTTATCGAAGAGAACGCCCTGATCCTGACGCTCCAGGATGAAGGCATTCCCTTCAACCCCCTGAATGTTCAAGTTGGCCGCCGGGACAAGCCCCTGGAAGAGCGGGACAAGGGGGGAATGGGAATTATCCTGGCGAAAAATCTAATGGACCAGATGGAATACCGTCGTGAGCGGGGAAAAAATATCCTGCGGATGAAAAAGCGATATCGGTAGCCCGACAAGGAGAAACGAATGAATCTAGCGGTGACGTCTAAACAGAAAATGGATGGGGTGTATATGCTGTCGCCTTCAGGCCGGCTGGATACGAGCAGCTACCCCATATTGGAGGAGCGGGTGGATGTGGTCCTCAGGGAAAAGCCCCATACGCTGGTTTTCGACATGGAACGGCTCGACTACATCTCCAGCATGGGAGTCCGGGTGATCGCCAAAGCCCAAAAGGCCATGAAGGCTTATAACGGCAGAGTGGTACTGTTGAACCTGCAGCCCCAAATTCAAAAAGTATTTGACATCATCAAAGCCCTGCCATCCCAACAGGTCTTTTCCAATATGGGAGAACTGGATGACTACCTGGATCGGATGCAGCGGCAGATCACCGGATCGTAGCGGTTTAATGGCAAACGGCCCGGCCTTAAGCAGGCCTGGGGGAACGCCATCGCCTGCAAGCATGCGCTAGACCACCTTTGGCCGGACCATCGGGTCGATGCCGGTCTGGTGCTGCCGCCGGAGGTCCTTTCCGCCAGCTGGAATAAAGGCAGTCAATTCCCTCTGCCACGGCACCTTCACGGCAGCAGGCCTCGATGGTAGCCGGGAGCCACACACCCTGGGGTCTAGGCGGCCGACCCCACAAACATGACACCGGCCAGCATGATGACGGCACCGGTGAGCCTCTGGCCGGCGCCCTCTTCCTTAAACCAAAGCATGCCGTAGGGTGGAAGCGCATGCTAATGGTGTTTGGTCAATGCGTCTACCGTGGCCAGGCAAAAAGCGGACAACAGGGAGAGAAAAAACCAGTCCACGGTCATGTCCCTTTGGACCATGGTGGCATGATGAGGCGCCTATACATCATTTTACCAGTTTAGCTTTCCCGTTCAGCCTTTGGCAACGTCTATGTTCAATCCCTCCGGACAGCTTGGTCCGGTGCGCCTTGACACGGCCGCACAGGGGAGATAAAACCGGCATCGTAGATGCCATACGGTGGAGCAACCATGCGCGACCGAGTCAAAGGAGAGCATAATGGACAATCCCATCCCACTTTACTGGGAAATTCGGCTGCAAAAAGTGAAAAAGGCGCTGGAGGCCAACAGCTTCGATGTCTATATCGCCGACAACAAGGATCTGGCCAAAAAAATAGCCTACGACACAATTATTCCGGCCGTTGCCCCGCAAACCATCTCCTGGGGCGGCTCCATGACCTTTGTCGGCACGCGCCTTTACGAAGCGCTGAAAAATGACCCCCGCTACACCGTGCTGGATACCTACGACAAGAGCCTCTCACCGGAGCAGAGCTTGCAGCGGCGGCGGGAATCGCTGCTGGTGGATCTTTTCATCACCGGCGCCAACGCCGTCACCGAAAGCGGCCACTTGGTTAACCTGGACATGATCGGCAACCGGGTTGCCGCCCTGGCTTTCGGCCCCAGACAGGTGTTGGTCCTCATCGGCCGCAATAAGATCGTGCCGGATCGCCAGGCCGCCGTCGCCCGGATCAAAAACTACGCGGCCCCGGTGAACGTCCTGCGGCTGGACAAAAAAAATCCCTGCGCCAAAACCGGCCACTGTGAGAATTGCAGCAGCCCGGATCGCATATGCAATACCTGGACAATCACCGAGAAGAGCTTCCCCAAACACCGGGTCAAGGTCGTTCTGATCAATGACGACATGGGTTTTTGAAACCGTTGTGGCAATGATTGTCGGAAAACTGTGGAGAGCATCGAGGATGCCTTATAGAACCGACCCGATCGAGGAGCGAGGAACATGACCATCGAAGCGACCACCTGGCTGTATGTAGCCATCCAGAAAACCGGTCCCAACGAGCAAATCGTTGGCCAGACCGACACCGAGCATGACATCTCTTTCATCCCCGCCTTTTTGAGCAAGGAAGCCGCCCAGCAGGCCATGTTTCATCTGCACCTGGAGAAAAAAAAGCAGCACGAAGTTCAGGCCATCATCTATGAAGATCTTGCCCGCCACGCCGCCGAAAACGGATTTCTGGTTTTCGTCCTGGATGAAGAGGGAACGGTGTTGGAGCGATTGCCGGCCACGCCGTAAATCTGTCTAAAACAGGCTTTTTCATCCATTCCTTAAATGGATCATATTCCTGATCCCGCCATGTTTAATGGGTCAGCCGATGAAAATGATCACCTGATCATATTGATTTGGTCGGCGATAAACGTGGCCATGGCCGGCATAACGGCTGCAGTCTTTTCCAGATGGGGCGCGTGACCGCAGCCGGGGATTACCTCAACGGCCACCGCGCCGCCGGCTTTGGCCTGGATGAGATCAATCTGCCCCCGTGACCCGTAGGGGTCATTTTCCCCTTGGATGGCCAGCACCGGTACGCCAATGGCAGGCAGGAAGGCTGCGATGGTCCACTGCTTGAACGCCGCATCAAGCCAGACATCGTTCCAGCCCCAGAAGGCGCAATGGGTATTGGCCCCATGGTATTCAGACAAACGCGTCTTGAGGTCGCCGCCGAGGTAGCGGTCGCGTGCGGCTTCGATGGATCGGCGGGTGAGATCCTCGCAATAAACATGGGCAGCCAGGGTGACCACCCCCTTCAAGCCCGGGCAAGGGTTGCCGCCGGCATGGATCAGGGCGATGGAGCCGCCGTCGGAGTGGCCCACAAGCAGGTGGTCGTGAATGCCGGTTCGCCGAATAACCTCGGGCAGCACCGTCAGACCCTCGTGGTGCATGAAGTCAATCCTGCGCGGTAGCGGGCAGGGGTCTGAACCGCCGTATCCCAGTCGGCTGTAAACCAACACCCCGCAGCCTGTGATGGCGGCCAGCCGGGCTGGGAAATCCCGCCACAAGGCCACGCAGCCCAGCCCTTCGTGAAGCAAGACCAGGGTCGGCGCTTTATCCGGCTCGGGGCCGATCCATGCGGCCTCCAGCCGGCCCCCGCCGACGCTTAAATCGATGTCGAATCTCGTCTGGCGGGTTATTTCTGAACCCACTTGCCGCCTGCATCCTGGAGCCATTCCCCTGGCTGGGCTTTTTCAGCAATCTGCAGCGCCCGGCGCTGGCCGACCACGTCGGCAGTGACGCCCTGCTGCTTGGCAATGGCGCCATATACCAGCTGCCGATCCTTGTTCTCTGCCGCCACCAGCGCCTCTTCCTGCGTGTTGCCACCAACGAAGGCAAGCAAACCCTGATTGGTCTCCCCGATAATGCCGGCAGCCTTGAGTTCGATGATTCTCGGCAGCCGCTCTTTCATGCGCGCTTTAATATCATCGCAAAATGCGGCGGTCGACAAGAGAAAAACACCGGCAACAACTGTTGCCACAACCCAAAGGTATCGTGTCTGGTTCATTGTAGGCGTCCTTTCATTTCCAACACAATAACGTCCATTACCGGTTTTATTCTGTTTTCTTGATCTCTTGGGCGGTTTCGTCGATGTCGCCGAAGAAATTGTCCAGGGCCCGGTCCACCTTCACATTGACGTCAATGGTGATATGGATGGGTTTGATTTCCACCGGCTTGACCTCCACCTCGTGGCGGGTGGCACAGGATGAAAGGCCCCATAGGGCCCAGACGATTGCCGCCGCCGGCAGCAACACCTTGCTTAGCATAACGCGTCTCCTTAGCTACTGGATCATGTTGACGATATCCTTATACTGCAAAAGCTGGTTCAGGGGAAGCCTCAGGTTCACGTCCAGGCCGATGCCCTGGAAAACCGATCCTTGCGCGCCGGCCTCGACACGAACGAAACTGCCGATCTCTCTTTTGTATATAAAAGGCAACGGGTTGGCCGGCTTGCCGTCGAATTGGAGGCGCATGATAAAATCCTCACCCTCGGAAACCAACCCAAGCTTGACCCAGGTATAGGTGTAATCCTTCAGCGCCGCCTGGGCCAGCGCCACCTGGGCAAACTGGGGTGTTCCCGCCGGAATTCCCCGGGTGAGCAGGTCGGTGCCGCTAAGCTGAATCTGACCGGTTTCCCCGGGGGTGGAAAAGAGGAACCCGTCATCGAAGCGGATGTTGCCGTTGCTGTACACGATGGGAATCCTGCCGTTTACCGTGCCGCTGCCCCTGGCATTCACCGAACCCAGCTGTTCGAGAATCCGGGAGAGGCCCAAACGCTGACAGTATAGGCCCACCTGGTAGTCCTGCTTGCCGGTCGTAATACGCAACGCCTGAAGGTCCACTAGGCCGCCGCACCAGTTCAGACGCCCTTTTTCAATGAGCAGGGTCTTTTCCGACTCCAGCTGCAGGTCGAACGTCCCTCCATCCACCACGATTCCGCCCATGGCGGCCCGGACAAACCGGATCTGCTGGGCGGGGCCGCTGCGGATGCGGGGCAAATCCGGGAAACGAAGGGTCGTCTCAATACCCTCAACCGTGATTTTCTTATCTGCCATCGTCAGCTCACCGTCCGCCATGCCCAGGTCCAGTGTGCCCTCCAAACCATTGCGGGACAGTGACCCCTTCGCCTGGGCCGAAACCGTTCCGCCAAGGATCACCCCCTTGGCCTCCCGGAAAAACCGCCCCAGGTCGTTTTCAGCCGGTAGATGATAGGAAGGGATCTGAAAGCTGAAGTCCGCCTCCCCCATGCGTGATGCACCGGTATAAACGGTTCCGCTGAAGGCTGCGCGCATTCCTGGGAACAGATCGCTGCCGTGGGCGGCGCTAAGGTCGAAGCCATTCTTGGTCTGGGTGATCCGCCCTTGAATCATCCCCAGGCTGCGTTGATGGTGCACGATCCGGTCGACTGAAAAGGTACCCTGACTGCCCCCGGCCTTCTGGTCCGAACGCAAGGGAAGGTCCAGCTGCACTCCCTCCAAGTGCAGGCCGCTGTCCGGGTGACGAAGCCGGCCGTTGGACACGCGCAGCCGGGCATCGACCACCGGGGCACTGCCCGCCTGCTGTTGGAGCCGGGTAGAGAGCGTCAGTGCGTCAAGTTTGCCGGTCAGGCCATGGCCTTCGAATGTCGGAGCGGCAACCTGGATCCGGGCCTCGCCAACCCAAAGGGGTCCATGGGGCGAAAAGGTAAACTGCAGCTGGCCCTTGGTCTCGGTCGATGGCAGGCTGACGATGGTTCCGTCGGCAGTCGCCCGGATCGTTTTCAGGTCCAGCTGCCAATCGGCGCTGCCCGCCTGTCCATCACCTTGCGCCGTCAGGTTGAAGCGCGGCGGGCCAGCATGGATGCGAACCCCGGCGACAGCCACCGTCAGCGGTTCCGGTTCGGCCTTGGTCGCTGGGTCGGTGGTGTGAATTCCAGCCGTCCAATCGCCGGAAGCCTTGCGGGCAGCTTCGAACCTCAACGGCAGGGACAGGCTCTCTTTCAAAGCACCCGCCACCGGTTGTTCAATGGCAAAGGGCAGGATCGAAAAATCCGCCCTGCCGTCCACGGCCCGCATCCTTCCGCCAAGATTCACCGTCGCTGCCAGCATGGTCATGGCCATGGATGCCGGCTTTTGAAGCCGCACGCCGCCGGCCTTGATCTGCCAGGTCTCAAGGTTCTCGGAGACGGCGGACAGGATTGCCGGCTCATCATCCGGACCCGGTTCGATGACAGTTGACGCGAATGACAGCCGACCGCTGCGCCAGGTCAGATCCACCTTCGCACCGAAGATTCTGAAAGGAGCCAGCGTCACCATCGCGTTTGCCTGAACAGCCACCTTCCCGGTGGCATCCAGTCCGGGAATGAGGTGAATCAGGTCGGCGAAACGCTCCAGAGCCATGGCAGGGCCGTCGAGGCTGACCCTGGCCTTCTGATGTTCCACGTCCACCTCCGCGAATAGCGCGATAAGCTGGTCTCGGGGAAACAGGCGCACATGGGAGGCGAGTTTCGCAGCTCCGGGTTCGGTGGGCATCAGGTCTGCTTCAAAGGGAATCCTGTAGGTGGATGCACCCCGGGTCAGATTGAGCATGCCGCTGCGGAGTTCGAGTTTATCCAGCGCAACGGCTGCCAGGGGTGAGGATCCGCCGGATGGTGGTGCGTCAACCTTCTGGTCTCTCGCCAAAACGCTCAGGTCAAGACCCGGAAAAGTGATGCCGCCAGGTCCGAGGACACTGTTAATAACAACATCGTTGATGCGGATAAGGCGAATTTTTTTTCGTCGCAGTTCCCCCGGCGTATAGTCCACCTCGATGGAACCAATGGAAAGGGCCGGATGCTCAGCAAGGCCGAAGACCAATGGCCCTGCCGCCATCCGGAAAAGGCCGATCCTCGAGATCCGCCCCGTGAAATCGGCAAATCCCAGGCGCTGGATCTGGGTTACGGGCAGCCGGTCCGTCACGAGCTTCGGCAGATAAAGGTAGCCCGCCAATAACAGGCAGGCTGACAGGGCAACGGCCGTCAAGGCAAATAGCGCCATGGTCGGCCAATAGCGTCGTTTGGGTGGAGTAGGCTCGTTCATCTACTGTTCGATGTTCTGGGAGGAAAGCAGTTTCCTGGTCCGTTTTGGCCCAGGCCGGCAGCCTGTTTGAAGAGGCCGATGGCCCTGGCGGTGTCTCCGGTTTTGTTACGGATACCACTGGAAAAATTTTATTCTAAATGATATTGAATAGATATATTTGTGTCAAACAAAAAGACCCGCGATCCTCCCAACTGAATGACGAATTGCTATTGGGTGAGAAGATGATTGCCTGCCATGATATCACGTTTCGCTATCCAGGTACGGAAACTCCGCTGTTCGACGGGCTCGATGTGACCATCGACGCGACGGGCTTTCACGCCCTTTTCGGACCATCCGGCATCGGTAAAACCACCCTTGCAAAAATTATCTCCGGCGACATTGACAGCTTCTCAGGCCGGATGGAGGCTGTCGGCGCAAAACCCTGCCTGTATACGCACAACCGGGAGCGGCTGCCCGGATGGTCTCCCGTGGGCAGGCACCTGGAAAAGACAACCCCCCCGGGCCGACAACCGCTGCGAGACGAATTGGTCGGGCATTTTGGCCTGTCCGAACTCATGGGCATGCGCTTTTCCCAGCTCTCCATGGGGCAGTGCAACCGGGTCAACCTGCTGCGCTATCTTCTGCAGGATTTCAGTATCCTCATCATGGACGAAAGCTTGGCCAATGTCGATGAACCCACCCGGCAAACCATCCTGTACAAGATCAAATCGACCTTTCCGGAGGCCGGATTTCTCTATATCTCCCACAACGTGATGGAAGTGTCCCGATTCTGCGACCAGATCGTCGTCTTCCGTGGGGCCCACAAATCGCCCCAAACGCTGCGGGTCACCGGCCGGGATCACCGTGAGAATCAGCCGCTGGACAAAGGGGCCCTGGAGCGGTCCATGCTGGAGGTCATCAATGCTGCATAGACGAATCTTACAGTTTTTCATCGTCTATCTATTGGGTGTCGGCCTTTTGTTCGGACTCAAACTGGTGCTGAATCTTTCCGATTACGTAATCCCGGGGCCCATCAGCGTCTGGCAGACGGGGCAGGCGGAGTTTTACCGCTATACCGGTGATGTGCTGGACACCTTTATCGTGGCCGTCATCGGCCAGGCAATGTCCATCATGATGGCCGTAGCCGTGGGGGTGGCTGGACGCCGGGCAACCTGGTTGGGCTCATTCATCAAGGTGGCCGCCTACAATGTCCAGGCCTACCCCATCGTGGCCATTGCTCCCATCCTGTTCATCCTGCTGGGAGACGGTTTCCTGACCCGCCTGTTCATCGCCGCCATGATCTGCTATTTCCCGCTGCTTTTGTCCGTCATCGGCATCATGAGCGAGCCGGTGGCCGACATCGAACATTTTTACCGGGTCACCGGACGGCTGCGCTGGCAGCTCGAAGTCAAAATAAGGGCCTTTGAGAACCTGCACAAGCTGACCACCGTCGTCTCGGGCAGCGCCACCCTGGCCATGGCAGGCACGATCGTCGCCGAGTTCATCGCAGCCAATGCAGGCATCGGCTACAGCATCCGCATCGCCCTGTACCAGAGTGATCTGTCCAAGATTCTGGTGGCCCTCTTTATCATCGGTATCACCCTTTCCCTTTACCAGGGCATTCTGGAACTGCTGGGCGCCGGTGTGAAAAAAGCCTGGGCCGCCGGATAATTCCCTACACCTACGGGAGGTCTCACCATGAAACCACGCATGACATTCAGCCGGCTTTCCGCTTTGGTTCTACTGCTGCTCCTCGCAGTCCAGCTGGAGGCAGCCGGCCAGGCCAACGCCCAGGAAAAGCTGTCCTACCGCCTGAAATGGCTCATAAACGCCAGCACCGCCGGAGACGTATTTGCGCTGGATCAAGGTTTCTTTTCAAGGCAAGGGTTGGAAGTGGCGGTCAAAGCCGGGGGCCCGGAGCGGGATGCCATCCGGGAGTTGGAACTGGGGTACGCCCAGTTCGGCGTAGCCTCGGCCGACCAGGTGATTCGTGCACTGGCCAAAGGGGCATCGGTGGTGGTGCTGGCACAGCTGTTTCAGGTCAACCCGCTCCAGTGGATCTACCGGGCGGACGACTTCAGCCTGGCGCGGATCCAGGATCTGGCCGGACGGACGGTGGGCGTCACTTACGGCGGCAATGACGAAACCATCCTGCGGGCCCTGCTGGCCAGCGCCGGCATGGATGAAAACCAGGTTCGCCTGGCCAGCGTCCGCTACGACTACACGCCCTTTTTCCAAAACCAGGTGCCGGTTTGGCCGGTCTATCGCAATACCCAGGGCATCTTTTTATCAGACAAGCTTACCGCCGGGGGCGAGCGGGCGGCGTTTTTCGACCCCACCGCACATGGCGTCCGGTTCGTGGCCAACAGCGTGGTTACTTCGCAAAAAATGATCGATCTCCATCCGCAAGCCGTACAACGCTTCACCCGGGCACTGCTGGACGGATGGCAGGCGGCATTGGCGTCGGCCAACGAAACAGCGGTTATCCAGGCTGTGTCCCAACACGATCGGGACACATCGCCAACGGTCATGCGCCGCCAACTGGCCGTCACCCGTCAGATGATCCAACCCGACCCTGATGTTCCATTGGGCCATATCGACACAGCGGCATGGCAGCAGACCGAGCAGATCATGATCCGGCAGGAGCTGATCCCGATACCGGTGAACGTCGTTGACCGGCTCAGGCCTCAACCGGCACCCTGATCAAATCAGCACGGCGGTGTGCAACGCTCGACACCGCCATGAATGACTGGTGATCGCATCACGAACGCCTGTGACAGGTGGTGCGGCGATTGCGTTACAGTTAATCCGGATAATGCGCCCGGACCTTCTCATGCACTGCCCGCGAGCGCATCCATAAAAACCCAGTGTCCGAATCGTAGTCATAGGAAAGCAGGCGCTCGGACTCCTTGTCTATCCAGAAATACTTTTCCACATCGCCCCGGTTCTGGATGCCCTTATCGAACCGTCGGAAGGCTTCCTCTTTCAAATCCCTGAAATCCAGAAAATTGCTAATCTGAACCATGATCGTATAGAGCTCGCCCTGCCAGAATCCATAGACAATATTGTCCACACTGGCTCTTCCGAAGCGATTGGTGCGCTGTGGGTTGATGTACTGCTGCACCCCGCCATAGGCCGGATCCGTTCCGACGGGTGTCAACCCTTCAACCTGTGACAAGGACTGGCCCCATTTCAGATCACGGTAGCCGATGTCATCATCGCCCGGTGATGGCGGCGGAAGGTCTTCAGACGGCGCCGGGGAGAGAATCAGCCGCTCCACCTCATGCTCATCGACTCGGACCACTCGGCCATTCTCGTAATACTTGACGACACCGTTTTCCTTCCAGGCCCGTTGGGTCTCAAACATCTCGCCGGTCTTGAGGATGACCATATCGGCATTAAGTGCACGAATGCCAGCCACCAGAACGATTGCGATAAAAACTGCAACGGCGTTTTTATGCATACCCTTAAACTTCAATCGGTTAGTGAAAGCAGTAGGCCCTTTCCCATGTCCACCGTCAAAATTTTAGTCTATCCGTACCGATGCAGCATGTCAATTCTCAAGGAAAATACTTTGAATTTCTCATAACGATGGCATAACCTGTGGTCCTGAAAGCTTATGTAAGGGAGGCTGGCTTGACGGCAATACCTGAAAACAGCAGGCATCGGCCCGACCCACCCAGCGTATGGGTGTACACGCTGCCCGGCGGCCACCGGGTGATGGCGGGCAAAACCGACGCCGACAACGACCGCCTCAGCCTGAAGGTTGCCGGGCCCAACGACTGGTGGTTCCACGTGCGCGGCATGCCCGGCAGTCACGTGGTCCTGATGGCTGCCGAAGGCCAGACACCGGACCGCAGCATCCTCAACCAGGCCGCCGCCGTTGCCGCCTATCACAGCAAAGCCCGGGGTGGCGGGGTCGTGGCGGTTTCCGGGACCCTTGCCCGCCACGTCACCAAACCCCATGGCGCCAAACCCGGTACGGTGCAGATTCGCAAAGAACGGATTTTTAAAGTCCGGCCGGGATTGCCCGAACCTTCTGAAGCATCCTGACTGGCCGGCACGAGGGTGATCACCGCATCGTGGCGCAGCGCCGCGTTGTCAGATCAACCCAGAAGAGCCCGGACGAGGCGGTGGCGGCGGAAACCTCCGCCCAGGTTGTATGCTCCATTATCAAATAAGGATGAAAAGCAATGGGCTTCGGGAAGCAGGTCTGCATCGACCTCTCGACATCAGACCGCGCCCCGGCGTTGATTCCGGCTTGCTGATCACTTTGGGATGGAAACCGGGCAGGAGACCCCCATGAACAATGCCCCTGTTGCTTACCGAACCCACGGCCTGGATAGCCGCTGACCATGGTCGCCGATGAACACCAGGTTGCTGCAATGGCCGCATAGACCGGACAGGTTGCGATCAAGGACGACCTGACCAAAGGGATGAACGGATCTCAATCCGTTGGTGTTGATAAACACCTGTTGCACATCCGGTCCATAGGATTTCAAGGCATTGATCAGTTCATGGGCGGAGGAACCGTCGAAATCCCCGTCAAGGCTGAGGTGGACACTGTTTTTGCTTTTAAGCTGGAAAATCTTAAAATTCATGGCCATCGGTTGCCTTCCTTTCTACCGCCGGGCGGTGGTATCATCCGTTTGCCAGAAATGGTTTCCAGCGATGGACGGCAGACGCGTCACACCGGAAAAAGTGAAGCGGCGGGAAGCTCAACGCAGACAGGCCAATCTCAGATCCGCAACCATCAACAAAGCAATTTCCACTGGCACACCAACCCTATTCAGGATGCCGCTTCACACGCAACCTGAGAGCAATGATGATGCCATCTTGATCATTTCCCATCCTCTTGACTACTTTATTCCATTTATATAAGACAGTTATAAATCCACATCCTTAACTTTACGCGATTAGCGCAGTTATCATTATGTAATATTATACCCAATGCCCATGAAAATCATGTCATACGGCAGAATCCCTCCAACGTTTACCGATGCCATGATGGCAGTCTATGCTAAAGTTTTCGGCGAACAATCCGATGATAGCCCCAGTTGAGGCCTTATGTCATGAGGCCGATCTTGGTCAATGAGACTCCGGGTGAATTCATCGGTAACACTGGGAATGGTTGTCATGACTGAAAAGGGAAAAGAAAGCAGGTTTGGCGTCATTGCTGTGGAGATGAATGTCGTCGACCAAAAAAAAGTGGACAAGGCCTTGGTGGTCCAGGCGCGCATCTTCGAAAAGACCCGGGTAAGCATGCCCATCGGTGAGATTTTGGTCGAAATGGGTGCCATCACCTCCCATGAGCGCGACGAAATCCTTCAGATACAGCGGGAAATTGACGGAAAAACAGGCTCCGCAAATGCCCTGGATGAAGCTCCCCAAAAGACCCGTCCCGCACATTCGGCCAATAAAAAAGAGGGCAGCGCCCTGGACATCAGCGTTGCCAAAGACAAGCTGACGGCCACGGCCTATATCGATGGCCAGGTTCCGGTAACGGAGTTCGATGTCGGCGACGTCAAGATCATGCTCCATTCAGAGGGCATCCTTCACGGCATCGCGGACGATGCGCTGATCAAGGCATTTTTAAACGGTGAATTCAGTGTCGGAGAGCGCTGGATCATCGCAACCGGCACCGATCCGGTCC
The DNA here is from genome assembly GCA_963704985.1 of uncultured delta proteobacterium. GTDB lineage: Bacteria > Desulfobacterota > Desulfobacteria > Desulfobacterales > Desulfosarcinaceae > Desulfosarcina. The sequence goes on from CAVPIL010000002.1 coordinate 1,156,185, forward strand.
CGGACACCCCCCCTCAGATTAAATACCATTTTGATACGGACCCGCTGAAAATCGGCACGTTGACCGAAGACGGTCTGATGGATTGGAAAGAACGGGGACAATTGCCCCAGGTCAGGGAGGGAGTCCTGCTGGCAGAGAAAATCCCGGGACCCCAAGGCAAGGAGGGCATGGACGTATACGGTAAAATAATTCCCATTCCCAAAGCGCGGGAGCAACGATTTAAATGCGGGAAAGGCGCCCGACGGTCAGAGGATGGCCTGCAGGTGCACGCCTCGCTGGCCGGCATCCCCACGCTTTCCGTTACCGGAGAAATTTCGGTGATGCCGACCCTTCATATCCAAGGCGACATTTCCCTGGAAACCGGACATGTGACCTTTGACGGTCATATCGAGGTCGCCGGCGCCGTCGAGAAAGGATATCGGGTAAAAGGGGGAAGCCTGCGGGCCAATGAAATTCGAGATGCCCAGATCGATATCGAAGGAGACATCACCGCCACCAACGGCATTTTTGGGACCACGATCCGATCCGGCGGCAATCTGAAAGCCGGACATATTCATAATGCCGATATCATCCTGGCCGGTGATATGGCAGTGGAAAAAGAGATCATCGAATCCAAAATTGAAGCCAATGGCCGCTGCCTGATCAACGATGGGATTATCATCTCGTCCACCGTCTCTGCCAAGATGGGAATCACCGCCATGGACGTCGGCACGGAAGCCTCCAAATCCAGTGCAATGATCGTGGGTGTTGACCAGCAGATGGAAAGAGAGGTTGCTGCCATCAAAGGGAAACTTCAGGCCATCAAAGCAGAGTACGAGAACCAGACCAAACTGCTCCTTAACCTTAAAAAGCGGTCAGACATAGTCAATACCCGCTTGGGAGAAGTAGCCCAGAAACAGGACAAATGCATGGTTCAACACCGGCGTCTTCAGGAGAAAATCGATGCCGGTCTCCTGAAACCGGGCGACCCGGCCGCGGAAAAGCTCCAATTGACGTTGGCTGAATTGAAAGCTCAACAGGATTCGTACGATCAGGATGTGGGCCGGCTCATGGAAGAGGATGAATCCCTTAGCCTGGAAGTCTCCGCAACCGAAAAATCGATCGCCGAGCATGCAGAGACCATTCAGGCAATGAACGAAAGACTGGATTTGATTACCGAAGCCCAGAAGACGGACAAGGGTGTGGCAGTGGTCAAAATCGGAGGGAACGTCTTTTCGGGAACGAAGGTCACCGGCCCACACTGTGCGCTGGTTCTTAAGGAGGATCTCAAGCGGCTGTCCATCGCCGAAACGGACAAACCGGACCATGAGGGGGTCAAACGCTGGCGATTTGAGCTAAATCCCTTTCGATAGGCCCTCATTCATTCTTCTGGGAAAATCATTCCCGGCGCCATCAAAGGCCACATCAAGGCAGTTTTTCATTCCGACGCCCTCTTTTCAAAGATGCAGCGGTTATCAATCCGCCATGGCCATCAGGCTGATCATACTTTCAACTTACTAATATTTATATCAATAAAACTGACTGGTCCCTATTTGGATATGCTGAGCGACCGCTGACCGGATCCAATCCTCCCGAGGGGCTCCCCTTTCTGAAAAGTTGACCGCTCGTGCCCGTGCGTCGACGGACGACCAAGGTTTTTCGGGGGTACGCCCGAAAGCGTTTAATCACTTGACGGGCCAGGCAATTGTAGATATAGGTGGCCACCTTAACAGTCCTTATCTTATGTTTACACTTAATATGGAGGGAAATGAACGATGAATAAAGGTGATTTAATCAACGAAGTAGCCCAGATTGTCTCTACCAAAAAACAGGCTCAGGAAGTTGTGGACAGTGTATTTTCCACTATCACCAAGGCCCTGAAAAAGAATGAGCCCGTTCAAATCGCCGGTTTTGGCAGTTTCAAGACAGCCAAGCGTGAAGCCCGCACCGGCCGCAATCCCCAGACCGGTGCCGAGATCAAGATTGAAGCCAGAATGGTTCCCAAGTTCGTACCGGGAAAAGCGCTGAAAGATGTTGTAAAATAATCATTTCCGTCGATCCGTCACAGCAAAAAGGCAGGGCCCGCGGCCCTGCCTTTTTTTTTCAGGCCGCCAATCAACGAGCGCCGCGGCGCGTCCGCACATTGACTTTCACCAAGTGGGTTGCTAATACAAATAGCCATGGAATCAGGTGAAATTGTAGAATATATTGACGATCAAAAGATCATCTGCGCGGTGGTGATGGAAAGCGGCAACCAGAGGCTCCGGCTGTTGACCGAACATAACCGGGAGGTGAAAGTGGCCGCCCAGCGGCTGTCTCATCGGGGACGCATGCGGCTGGATCTCTCCTCGGGCAGGAACCGGCTGGTTGAATTGCTTCGGGAGCTGTCTCTCAAGCGAAGCGCCATCGCCGATGAAATTGAAATCGAAGCGCTCTGGGAAATCCTCAATCAGGAACGGACCTGGATCGACCTGGAAACCATTACCGGCCTATGCTTCCCAAAGGCGGCGGACGATGATAGCAAATCGGGAGTGATCCGCGCCCTGTTTAAAAACCGGCGCTACTTTAAATTCCAGCCTGACCGATTCCTCCCCCATACCGAAGAACAGGTGGCAGCCATCATGGCGCTTGAACAAAAGGCCGCTTGTCAGGAACGGCTCATTGATTCCGGTGCAGCATGGATCCGATCTACCCAGTCAGGATCGACCGCCGGTCCTCCGACATGCCACCCGGAGCTGACGGAAATATTAAAATCCTTTTACCTGTTTGATAAAGAAAGTCCCCACAGCGATAGGGCCAAGGCAATAATCAAAAAGGCCGGTCTTACATCATCCGAGGCCATCTTTAGTCATCTGGTGGCCGCAGGCGTGTGGACAGCGGACGAAAATGTGGATCTGCTGCGGTATAAAATCCCCACTGATTTTCCGCAGGCTGTCCTCGAACTGGCCGAATCTGTGCCATCCTCGACGGCGGACACGTTCAAGGAGAGCGGGCGGGTGGATCTGACCCACCTGAAGACCATCACTATCGATGGTCAGTCGACCCTGGATTTTGATGATGCCTTGAGCATCGAGACCCGGGATGATCACTTGCTCGTAGGGATCCACATCTCCGATGTGGCCCATTATATCAAAAAGGAAGATCTGCTGGACCGGGAGGCACGGTCGCGAGGCAGTTCCATCTATATGCCGGACAACCGAATCTCCATGGCGCCGACGCTGCTGGCCGAAAACCGGTTGAGCCTGAAAAAGGACCACATCCGACCGGCCATCAGCACCATGGTCAAGATCAGCCTGGCCGGTGACATCATCAGCTACGATATTTTTGCTTCCATCATCCGTGTCCAGCACCAGCTCAGTTATTACGAAGCCAACATCAGCGCCGAAGAGGGTCAGGCCATCGCCGCTCTCCATGATATCGCCACCCGGTTCAGGGAAAAGCGTCTGAGCCAGGGCGCCATCCAGATCACCATTCCGGAAATCAACATCTGGCTGGATGAATCCGGAGCCGCCGTGGTCAATCGGGTGAACCGTGAGAGTCCGGGTCGGATGCTGATCGCTGAAATGATGATCCTGTCCAACTGGCTGTCGGCCCGTTTCCTGGTTGAGAACAATACCCCAGCCATTTTCAGATCGCAGCCCAAGCCCAAAGACCGTATTCTTAAAAACGGCACGGGCACCCTGTTTCAGAACTGGATGCAGCGCAAACTGCTCAACCGGTTTGTTCTGCGATCCAGGCCGGATCATCACTGCGGATTGGGACTCGACGCCTACGTAACGGCCACTTCGCCCATCAGAAAATACTTCGATCTGGTCACCCAGCGCCAGCTCCGAGCGGTACTGGGCCTTGAAACGGCATACACCGAAAAGGAAATCGAGGAAATCATCGGGCAGCTGGCCCAACCCATGGCCGATGTGGGGCGGATTCAGTTTCGCAGAAACCGCTACTGGCTGCTCAAACACCTGGAAGGGCGAATCGGTGAAAAGGAAGAGGCCATCGTACTGCAACGGTGGCGGAATATGTACAATATCCTGCTCAAGTCTTACATGATCGAGTGTTCCCTGCCCCAATCCAGCGGCATCGACCTAAAGCCCGAAGATCTGGTACAGATCACCATCCAACATGTTAACGCTCGCAACAACACCCTGTCCGTGTTCATGGGCTAGCCCCGAAATGGGGCTGCAAGCCCCCAGGCACACGACAACGGGCCTTGGTTTCCCGCTCCAGACCCCCAATCGCCGCCCGTTCACCCCACGCCCCCCCTTTCAGCCGACCAAGTGCCTTTCACACCGCTTGCTTGCCACGTTTTAAATTGGCTGTTGCTCATGGGGTTAACGGTTATCCCCTTCTCTGCCGGTCATCGCATTCCAGCAGCAACGCTCAAGAAGAATTGGGGAGTTTTCCCTTGACCCTCAGAAGATTATTCACTATAGAGTCGTTTTCAAAATAAATCACATTCAGGAATCAATTGAATCATGGGTATTCAGGAACGCAAGGAAAGAGAAAAAGAAAGACGGCGCCAGCAAATTATAATTGCAGCCAAACGGGTGTTTTCAGGAAAAGGTTTTAACAAGGCAACCATGGAGGACATTGCCAAAGAGGCGGAGTTGAGCCCAGGCACCCTCTATCTCTACTTTAAAAACAAAGAGGAGCTTTACGCGTCGCTGTCACTGCGAATTCTCCAATACCTCCACATCCGCGTCACCCATGTCAACAAGGAAAAGGACCTGACCCCGGATAAGAAGTTGGCTGCGCTCATGGAAGCCATGTACGACGTCTATGACTTCGACCCGCTGATTATCATCAACATGTTCCATCTCCAATCCAGTGAAACCTTGAAGAATCTGTCTGAATCCCTGCTGGAAGAAATCAAGGAGCTGTCCAAGAAATCCATCGGAGCCATCGCCAAGATTTTTGAAGAGGGCATGGACAAAGGCATTTTCACCGAACGTCACCCCGTGGCCCTGGCTGACATTTTCTGGTCCATGTTCTCGGGAGTGGTGTTGTGGGAAGCCAGCAAGAAGATCCTCAGTTCGGACAAAGACTACCTTAAATCCACCCTGGCCACAGCATTTGAACTATTTGAACGGGGGATCCGTAAAACCGACGAACAGAAGTAGCCAACCGCGCTTTTTATCCCTTCGATCGATCACTGTTTGGATTCCACGGTAAGCCGGCACCTGTTGCCGGCCGGTCTGCTTTAGGACCCCAATTTTTTCAACTAAAAAACAAGCGAGACCGTCATGATCGGCACCTTGGTGAATGCAGCGGCAATTATTGCGGGCGGGGTGGTTGGCCAACTCTTTAAAAAAGGGATCAACGATCGTTATAAAACAACCATCATGCAGGCTGTCAGCCTTTCAGTCATGCTCATCGGCGTCCGGTCGGCATTAAATGCCACAAACCTTCTCGGTGTCATCGTCTGCATGGCAGTAGGAAGCCTGTTTGGGGAAGCCATGAAGATCGAAGACCGCCTCGAAGCGTTGGGCATCTATGCTGAGAAGCGTTTCAGCCGGTCAGCCAACAGTGGTTTTTCAAAAGGATTCGTAACGGCCAGCTTGGTTTTTTGTGTGGGATCCATGGCAATTGTGGGGTCACTGGAGAGCGGATTGGCAGGCAACCATGATACGCTGTTTGCCAAGTCGCTGCTGGACGGCATCACATCGGTAGTCTTCGCATCCACCTTTGGGAGTGGGGTGATCCTCTCCGCCGTTCCGGTGCTGATCTATCAGGGCGCCATCACGGTGGGGGCATCTTTGCTCAAGCCATTTCTCACCGCCAACGTGATCGCCCAAATGTCGGGGGTGGGCGGACTGCTGATTGCCGCCATCGGTATCAACATGCTACAAGTGATTCATATCAAGGTCGGCAACATGCTCCCTGCCATATTCCTTCCGCTGGTCTATTTCATGGTAGCTCAGCTTTTTTAATCCGGGCACATTTATTTGCCCGTAAATAAAAAACCCCCGCCATCAGACGAGGGTTTCTCTTGTGTGGTATTAAACGGAGTCAGGCCGCGACCGAGGTCCTAATCTTTCGGATGGCACTCGATACAGCCGGTAGGACCGGTGGTCGGCAGTTTGCCATCCATGCCGGCAAGGGTGTTGGCCATCTGCTGGATTTCCTTCTTCATGGACTTGTGACATCCGATGCACTGACCATGATAGGCGTTTTTATAATAACGGAAGGCCTGATCCTTGTCGATGGCCTTGGAATCTTCTTTTCTGGGCAGGGTATCAAGATCATGGCAACCCGCGGTCATGCAGCCGGTGATTGGCTCCGCTCCTTTCCAGGTGTGGTGACAGTTGCTGCAGGCAAGGACGAAGTGGCGGCCATGCTGAAACTCCACGGCTGCCCGCTTGGCATCAACCGCATCCGGTGGTTCCAGGGTGATGACCCCCATGGGAACACACATCTCTTCGTCTCCGGCAACGGCAATCCCTAGCGAGGCACAGGCAACAATACCGATGAGCAACGCCACACCCACAAACGATAGGCTACGCATACGCTTCCCCCCTCCTCAATTCTGGTCTTGGGCTTTGGTCATTGAAAAACGAAGCAGATATAAACCCAAATAGATTTTTTTTCAATGAATAAATGCCGCTCCGCCCACCGGGTCGCCCGGCCTTTCCGGTGGGCGGGGTTGCAGGCTGCGTGCAACGATCGGCGATAGGTTCCGTCATCAGCGCACTGCACGAACAGCGCCGCAACTGTCCTCGGTTTTCGAAGTCCTCGTAAACACGGTTTCAGGCACTGCTGTGACAACATCCACCACCCGGTGATACCCCCTTACAAACGATTCCGACGTCCAGTACCAGGCGGTGCCGGTGCCGGGAAAAAAGGGGCTGTTTTTATAGAGAGTGGCCAGCTCGCCGGCGGTGGGCAGGCGCCAGTCCGAAAGGCCCCCGGTGTTCAACCCATGAACATAATCTTTGGCTGTTTTATAGGGGATGCACGTTCCGAGATCCAGGTAGGAATCCAGCAGGCACCACCTAAGGCCGGTAACCCGATCGGTGACCGTACCGTCTTTGTTGTCGACGAACCGATGCGCCACGAGGTTAAGCTGCCTGGCCACCTGGTTCCGAAGCTGCTGGATCCGCTGCGATTCCTTGGCCAGGCGGGCCTGTTCAGCCTGTTGACGGGCCAGTATCTGGCGTCTTTCCGCTTCCGCGCGCTGGGCACGAAGGGCATCTTGAAATTCCCTCTCCAGCTGCGCGCGCAGATTTTTGGCAAGCGTGGCGTAGGGCCCTGACCCATGGCTCTCCACATACATGTCCAAGCGTTGGACCCGGGTGAAAATGTCATTGGCCGGATTGGAGGCATAGGCCGCTGTTTTTTTCCATTCAGCCTGTCTGGCAAGGTCGGCATTCAATGCAACGATACGCTGGGCAATCTTCTCTTTTTGGGTGGTGTCCGGCCGTTTTTCAAGATAGTCGCTATACACCCTTTTGGCTTTGGCATAGTCATCGGACTCAAGGGCCGCCGTGGCGGCCAGTACCACCACATCCTTCTTGTCTTGAAGTTCGGATCGCAATACCTTGACCTTTTCCACCCAGGCGTCGTTGGTGAAGGCCGACAGGAACCGGTCGCATTGGGCGATGCAATCGTCCCAATTTTCTTGAGCATCACAAGCAGAGGACTGCTTCACCAGGACACCGTAATAATCTTGTGCCAGGTCGGCGATCATCCGTTCCACGGCCGCCCTCTCCGTTCCTTGTGGGAACTGCTCAAGGTATTCGGCATAGGCGGCCCGGCGCTCGAGAAAATCGACGCTGGAAACCTTCTGCAGGTCCTCAAAATAGGCAGTTCCCAGCAACTGGCGAATCCCGTCAATGGCTTCATTGACATGTTTGGCATGAGCGCTTTGAGGGTATTTGGCTAAAAATGCAGCATATAGAGAAAGCGCCTTTTTCTCGTATTTTTCGTCGATCGGCAGGCGATTGACATCCAGAATGGTCTTTTCATAATCCCGTCTTTCGATTTCGGCATTGGTGTCGCTCAGCCGGGTTTCCAGTTCCGACCGGTGGCTATCCTCGGGGTGTGCCTGGAGGTATTGCATCAACATTACAATCTGAGCGTCAAGCTCCTTGGTGACCGCTAGGTCATTTATCAGATGGTCGTACCTGCGATTCATCTGGCTCTGTTTAAGCAGCTTTCCGCCGCCGCCAACGACGATGGCAAAAATGATCACCAAACCTAAAACGATGAGCAGTTTGCTGGTTCTGCCGATCTGGTTCTGCTTGCCTGCCGAACGATCGGTGGCTTTTTCAAAAGGGACGGCTACCAGGGGTTCCGGCGGAGAGGGCTCGCCGGCTATCTTTTCAGAGCGTTTCTGCTTAACCGGCTTCGAATCTTTATTGGCTGGCTTTTTGGCCGGTTGAGATCCTTTTCCCGCTGCCGGCCGATCCACCGGCAACGGGTCGATCTTGGCTTTCGGAGGTGGCTCGGGCGCCTGGAACGCGGGCGACGGTGGTGCCGGTTGAGCATCCGCCTCATCCTTGATTTTCAGGCTCTCCATCATTACGTGCATGAGGGGGTCGCGAATTTCTCTAACCCGGTCGGGATCGGCTGCTTCTATCTGGATGGCGACGTTATCCCAGCTGATGATCCGATAGGCGGCCGTGTTGCCTGTCTCTCCTTCACACTGCGCTGCGACGAGGCTGCCGCCGTCAAGGTAGAGATGGCCGGAGCGGTTGCCACTGGACACTTTCAGTGTATAAGTGGCGCCCTCCATTTCCGACATCTGAAGAAACGAAGGCAGGCTGATGCCGTGGATCTGCCCGCCCACTTCGGAAACGGTTTCAATCTTTTTTTTGCTTAAAAATTTTTGGAACAGGCTTCCCAGCAGGCCGTAATCCGCATCGCTTATGCTGGCTGAACAGAACCCCAGGAGGATTTCGATCTTATCAGCGTCCCGCTGCCAGGGCCACAGAGCGCCATAGAACGCCCCGGTTTTCAGTTTTTTCAGGAAAAGGGCCTGGTCCTTGCGAAGGCCCCCCAGACATTTCACCGTCGGATCGAAGCGCAAAGTGACGGGAAGGTTTTTGCCGGGCGCTTTGGCCGGTGGGCCGAAAAACTCGACTAGAATCGCCGCCAGCGATTCGATGGAATGCCCCGACGAGGTAACCTGGTATAGGCTGCGCGATTCCTCATAGAAACGGGTGCTAATATTTGGCAGGTCATCAATGCCCTTCGCCAGTGTCAGAAACCCGACCAACGCCGCCTCGTTTCTGGCAAGGTCCCGGATCTCCTTGCTGTCGCCTGTCAAAAACTCCTCGATCAGCGCCACACCCATGAGTTATCTCATCCTCAATCGTAATAAAGGTGCCCTGCCAATGGTCAGGTGCCAACGAATTGCGTCTACCCGTCCGCTGTCTGTCGAAACGATGGTAGCCAACGATCACGGATCAGAATGAAAAGAAACACTGGCGCCCCGCCGGGTTGATTTTTTCTAATGATCTATAGCAGATGGAAATGAATCTTGTCAAAGGCAAGATCACCGGAAGGGTCCTTGGCCGAGAGGGTCCATTTTGGGGCTCGCCCAAAACAAGGACAGCCTGTTCAACCCAATCCGCCAGGAAATGGAGCCCCCCTGGTTGATGGCTGCAACGGCCATGGCTGCGGGGCTGCCTTCGCTTGTCTGGCGCTGCTGCCCCAAGGAGGAGTTCACAACTTGAAAGCCCGATCCCCATGTCGCCCATCTATTTAGCGGTAATCGCCATTCAATAATAATGTTTCTGAAAAAAATGCCGATGATTAAACCGGTTCCAATGACCAAGGATTATGTCATACAACATCGGGAAGCACATGAGCAATAAAGACGACCATTCGGGGTTCCAGAAAGATCAGTCGCCAAATGCCTATCTGCTTCCCCATCCCATCGAATCTCTTTCAAAGCCCATACCGGTATCCCCCAACCGGGCCACCATCGGCCGTTCGTTGCAAAGCGCCATCATCCTCACGTCGGACAGCGTGTCCCGCAGGCATGCCGTCATGATCTCCCGTGAAGGCAATTATTATGTCAAGGACATGGATTCACGCAACGGCACCTTCATCAACGGAGAAAAGGTTACCATCAGTCGGGTCGATCACCATGACCGCATTACCTTTGGAAATCAGACCTTTCTGTTTCTAAAAAAGTCAGGCGAAAGGGGGCGGCAGGCAACGGACCACATCATTGACGCGAACAGCACCATCGTCCTGAGTCGGGAGGATATCGAGCCCAGCGGTTTTTTGGCTTACGCACCAGAATGTGCTCGATTCAGCCTGTTCCCCCAAAAAGAGAGCGCCACGCAGCCGGAAGAACAGGAAATCAAGACCCTTAAGCAGGCCCACCATCGGCTGTCCCTGATCTATCGATTCAGCGAACGACTAAGGACCACCCAAAACCCCAGGGAAATCCTGAGGGATGGCCTGGACCTGATATTAGAAGCCGTTCCACCGGCCGAACGCGCCGCCATCATGCTGCGTTCCGGCCGAAGCGGCACTTTGGAAGTGGCTGCCAGTCGAAATCGATCCAAGGAGGATTGTGGCACAGGCATCCAGGTCAGCCGAACGCTGCTGGATTGGGTGCTCACGGAAAAAATGGCGCTGATGACCCAGAACGTTGCGGACGACATTCGCTTGAAAGATTCTGAAAGCATCAAGGTGGACCATTTAAACGCGGTGATCTGCGTTCCGGTCATCGTCACGGGCAAAGTCATCGGCATCCTGTACGTGGATTCGGTGAACCTATTCGAGCAGATGACTCAGGAGGATGTGGCGTTCACGGCAGCGGTGGCCAATGAACTGGCCCTGACCATCGTCAACATCCAACTGCAAAAATCAGCCATCCACAATGAACGCATGGCGGCCATCGGTCTGACCGTGTCCAACCTGGCCCACAATATCAAAAACCTGGCCATGATCAATCAGAATGCCGTCGACTTGATGCAGATCCATTTAAACCGGATTGGCGATGAGAAAACAGACACGTGTTGGAAGATCATTCGTAATAGCCTGACACAGATCAACAACTTGTCTGTGGAGATGCTCGAGTACGTCAGTGAGCAGGAGTTATCGCCAACGTCCACAGACATCAACCGGACGATTTTGGCCCACACCGATCATTTGAGCCAAGGCCTTGAAAAAAAGGGCCTGACATTCACCTTCGAATTGTCGCCGGAGAATCCACGTTGGATGATCGACGCAAAACAATTTCAGCGGGCGTTGCTCAATATCATCGTCAATGCCATTGACGCCGTCGGGAACAAACCGGATGGGAAAATTTGCATTACCACCGCCGTTGAAGAGGGCCGGCGGTTGGTGGTCGCTGTCCAGGACAATGGCAGCGGGATCGATCCGGACAAGCAACACAAGATTTTCGATCTCTTTTACACGACCAAGGGCACCAGCGGCAGCGGTTTAGGTCTGCCCATGGTCAACAAGTTCATCGAGTCCTCGGGTGGGAAATTGTCGGTAGTGTCCGAAAAGGGCGTGGGATCCACCTTCCAAATGATCTTTCCTTTGAGAAAATGAATAAGGCTTTTCCCCTTGAGTCTTTTGATGGATAGCCTATACTGTTTGCATAAACAAACCCATTGGCGTTACCAATCATTGAATTAAACTGGGCCCGGCTAATAAGCAGCAGCGCTCCGGCAAAGCTCCGTTGCATAATCAAGCCGGCTTGCCACCGGCACACGGCGGGGTATACCGATGCAGGCCAAAAAAAACCAGCACCTTCCGGACAAAAAATCGAGTGTGAAAATTCTGGCCACGGGCGGTACCATTGCCGGTTCAGCCAATTCCGCGACGCAGCCAGGGTACATGTCCGGTCGGGTAACCGTCGACGCCATGATCGGTGCGGTGCCAGGGCTTGCCGAAATCGCCCGCATCCACGGAGAGCAAGTGGCCAATGTGGGCTCTCAGGATATGACCTTCGCCATCATGATCGCCCTGGCCAACCGGATCAACGCGTTATTGGGCCAGGCCGATGTTGACGGCGTGGTGGTCACCCACGGCACCGACACCATGGAAGAGACAGCCCAATTTCTGAACCTCACCGTGAAAAGCCGAAAACCGGTTGTCATGACGGGGGCCATGCGCCCTTATACAGCGGTGAGTGCAGATGGACCCTTGAATCTGTTTAATGCCGTCGCCGTTGCCGCCGACCCGCAAGCGGCCGGTCGAGGCGTCCTCGTGGTGATGAACGACCGGATTCATGGCGCCCACTCGCTGACCAAAACCAACACCACCTCGGTGGAGACCTTCATTTCTCCCATCAATGGACTGATCGGAACGGTCAATTATGGCAAGACCGAGTATTTCCGCGGACCGTTTCGCAGGCACACGATTAAAAGCGAATTTTCTTTGGAAGGGGTGACCTCGCTGCCCCGTGTGGACATCCTTTACGCCTGTGCGGATATGCCGGCTGACCTGATCGACTGTTCGATGGAAAAAGGCGCCCAAGGAATTGTGATTGCCGGCGATGGCAACGGCAACATGAATGCGGCAACCATCCAGCGGGCTGCCCGCGCGGCGGCAAAGGGAATAGTTATCGTGCGCAGTTCCCGTGTACCCACCGGGAAAGTGGGGCGGAACGTGGAGATCGATGATGACCACCTGCGGTTTATCGCTTCGGATGAATTCAACCCGGCCAAGGCCAGGATCCTGCTGATGTTGGCGCTTTTGAAAAAACGCAGCCTGGATGAGATTCAGCAGCTGTTTTATGACTACTGACCCGTCTGCCGCCCCCATCGTCCGGCCAGAAACGTTCTGACGACCTGTTCGGTACACCGGGCAAGAAGATCATCGGCCTCCTGCATGGCCTCCGTCAGCGACTGTGGGCCGCTGCAAATCGAGAACACAGCGGCAATGCCTAAATCATGCAGCGATGCAATGCCTTTACCGACCCCGCCGCAAATGGCGATACAGGGCACACCGGCAGCCCTTGCCATCCGTGCCACACCGGCCGGCGCTTTGTTGAACCGGGTCTGATCATCGATATGCCCCTCGGCCGTTAAAACGAGGTCAGCCCCTGCAAGGTGCCTGTTGAGCCCCACGATATCGAGCACCAGATCGATGCCCGGCTGCAACGCGGCACCGAGAAAGGCATGCAGCCCACCGCCGAGACCGCCTGCGGCACCGGATCCGGGCATCTTTGCGATGTCAATCCCCAGATCTGCTTTGATGACCCGGGCCAGATTGGCCAGTCCGGCGTCAAGCTGGGCAACCTGATCCGGCGCGGCACCTTTCTGGGGAGCGTAGACCACCGCAGCGCCGTCGGCGCCGGTCAGCGGATTGGTCACATCGCAGGCTGCCGATATCGACAGGCTTTGAAGCCTCGGGTCAATCCTGCACCGGTCAATGGAGGCGATTGCGTGCAACCTGCCGCCCACCGGTTCGACTGGCGTTCCGGTTCGATCGAGGAACCGGTAGCCCAGGGCTGCAGCCATGCCGATTCCACCGTCACACGTTGCACTGCCGCCGAGTCCCACGATGATCCGCGTCGCCCCGCAATCCATTGCCGCACGGATCAGCTCGCCGGTGCCGAAGGTGGTCGTTCTCATCGGGTCCTGAAGTGATTTTGGCAGCAGTGCCAGACCGGAGGCCTTGGCCATTTCCACCACGGCCAGATTGCGGGACGGAACCAGGCAAAACGGTGCCGACAGCACTTCCATCCGGGGACCCGACACCCGCTTCTCGATCCGTTGCCCACCCATGCCATGCAGCATTACTTCCGTAAGCCCGTCACCGCCATCGGCCACCGGCACGCAGACGACATGGCACCGGGGGATGGCCGCCAAAATACCTTTTTTCATCGCTTCAGCCGCTTGCACGGCATTGAGACTGCCCTTAAAGGCGTTGGGAGCGGCCACAATTCGCATATTCATAGGGAGACCTCAACGGACAGGCCTCTGGCAGTCAACTGGCCAAGGATACCGATGACCACCTGCTCCGGAGTCACCCCGGCGGTGGAGACGGTGATGTCAGCGTAACCTTCGTAAAGGGGACGCCGCTCCTCATAAAGCATGTCGATGGTCTGGCCGGGCATTCTCAAGACCCCCCGTTCGTCCAGGTTGCGCAACCGGCTGATCAGCGCCGTCAGACCGATCTGCAGATAGACCGCCGGACCCAGGGATCTGAGGTAGGACATGGCTTTCCGGCTGTATACTGCACTGCCACCAGTAGCCACAACCCCGCAGTCCGGCGGCACAGTGAGCAGGTAGCGCTCCTCGATGCCGCGGAACCCATCCAAGCCATGTTCAACAATGATTTCCTGCAGGTAGCAGCCCTCCCCTGTTTGCATCAGGATATCTGTATCCAAAAACGATACTCCCAGACGTTTGGCCAGGAGCACCCCGATGGTGCTTTTGCCGGCCCCGGGCATGCCGATGAGGATCAGATTCTGTTTCTTGACCATCGGGCGTCAATCCTTCATGGGTGTTCCGATGGGGTCAACTTAAGGTTCCCCATGCCAAGCGGCGGAGCGGTTTCAATCATCTCAACACCTTGTAATTGCCCTCATACCAGTTTTTCAGGTCACTGGCATACCATTTGGAAAAGCGCCGGTCCGACGGGCCGCCGGCCAGGTTGGTGTGGATTTCATCGGTAGCCAGATCGGTGATAAAGCGATAAGTGGGGCTGAAGGTGGTCAATCGCCCGGCATTTTTAAATATCTGCCCCTGGGGGATGGTGGCCCGGCTCCCTGGAAGCACGATGGGACCATGGTCGAACCCCATAAATTTCGGCAACTGACCGCCGAAGAGCAGGTGGGCCAGAGTGATGGATCGGGTCCGTCCATATGGCAGCGGCTCAACACGAAGGCCTTCTTCGATGCCCTGCTTGAATAGCGCATCTCGCATTTGACCGTCGAACCAGGCGGATGCTTGCATGGCCAGAATGCGGTCCAGGTTGGCGTAGTAGTCATTGAACAGACTGGTTTCCGAAAAAATATGCGCGATGACGTCGCGCCCAACCCCATGGTCGCCGAACACCACATCAATGATGGCCCGGTAAACGGACTCGAAAAGCATGGCCCCTGTTGAACCGGCGTGATAGCGCAGATCCCATGCTTTTAAGATGCGGCCGTTATGCGTATCCGGCAGCAATGGACCGATGATTTTCATCAGCCGTTCGGCCTGCAGGGAATAGAGGTCGTAATGCATGTCCTTCATATAGGCCACATCAAGCTCATTGCCGGATTCCAGCAGTTGAACTATACGGTCCGCCCGGTATGGCCCCATACACAAGTTGATTGGATTCGAGCGGCCCAGATAATTGAGATCATGATTGGCGGTGGCAATGATGCCCTCCGGGGGATTGAACACATTGGGCAAATCCTCGGGATCGTTAAACCCCAATGAATTATACGTTGCCTCCCATCCAGGCAGGGGCAGGAGGCCACTGACCCCTTCCGGTCGCCTGACATGGCGGCCACTCATCTGATAGCCGATGTTTCCCTGGGTGTCGGCAAAGACCCAGTTCATGGCAACGGCTTCCATCTGACGAAACAGCTCCATGGCCGTTTCCACATGTCGGGCGTCTATCATCTTGATCAGCGCCTCAAAATCCTTGGCACCGCATCCTTTGGCGCCAGACCATCCCAGCACCAGGTAGTGGCCCTCCTTTTGGGGATCGCCTTCCAACAGTCCGTTCTCATTCTCATGGACCGTGATCCTTATAGAATCCCTTTTCTTTATCTTAATCTCCTCTTCTCGAACCGTAAAAGGCTTCCATCCGTCATTGCGATAGTATTTGCCATCCTGACATCGTTCGATGCGGTAATCCAGCATATCCATATAGGCATAAGTTGCGCTCCATGCCAGGTGGCTGCTTCGACCGATGATCAGTCCGGGAACACCGGGGACACTGGCACCCATTAGGGTGTTACCGGGCAACCGGAGGACGACCTCCTGCCAGACATTGGGCAAGCGGTTAACCTCCAGGTGAGGATCCCCGCACAGAATTGGAAAGCCAGAACCGGTGTGGCGCCCGGATACGGCCCAGTTGTTTGAGGCATTGAACCGGGGGAGCCGGTTGAGCCATTCGACCGCCTCAGGAACCATGGGTGGGGAGAGCGTAACCGGGCAGATCAAGGTCGTATCAATGCGATCCGTAAGGTACGGGAACAGTTCCTTTAATTTTTCTTCCGACAGCCCTTTCTGGATCATCTCCACCAGAAATTTTTCCATACTGGCCTGGATGTCGGCCAATCCCAGAAAACCGAATACCTTGCCCAACCGCAGACAATCGGTCACCGTGTATGCTTCCGGGTGGCGATATCCCAGCAGCTTGAATTCAAATACCGGTCCGTTGTCTTCCATCCAGTCGTTGAATCCTCTCACATAGGCATCCATCGCCCTTCGCGTGTCCGGCTCCAGCTGGGCGAGCTGCGCTTTCGGGTCCGGGAGAAAATTCATCCGCCGCATATAGGTATCTATCGCAATCAGGGCGTCATCAGCCTTGAGCAATTCGGCGGCGCGGCCCTGGAGAAGAATGCGTGTGAGCAGGGTCTGCAGCTGGCGGTCGTTGGCGTGAATCCACCCTAAACCTTGCATCAGGTCGGCTATCGTAGCTGCAGTGATTTCCGGAATACCGTGATCATTTCTCAGAATTTGGATCAGGCCGCTATCGCCGTTGAGGGAAACGGGGGCGTTTTTCAGCTTCATGGGCACAACTCCTGCTTAATAAAAACGGTAATCCCGTATGCCGCGGGCAATAAGAATGCTCATGCATTCATACGCAAATCGGCAAGCGGTAGTCAAATCACCTCAAGCCATTGCTGGTGGATTCGTATTGAGAAAGGAAAGTGTTGCAGGCCGGCAACCATACAGGAGCCGCATCATCCCCTGATGGTGACAGGGTGGCTTAATGCATCGGCCACAATCAAATCAGTCCAAAGGCAAAAAGCGACGTCGCCACGGCTAACGCGTGAAACAGCCAGGCCGGCAGAATGCTGTGCGACCGCTCCCGGATCATGCCGGCAGCGATACCAAATATGGCGGCCACGACAACGTACTTAACCAGAATGCCGCTGGTCAGGGTTGCCAGGGGATCGCCTGACATCATGGTCATCTGCAAACCGATGATGGCCGCATACAACAAGGATGATCCAATCGTGGGCCCGGAGAAGAACCACTTGCTTTCACAATCCTGGATCGTGGCCAGCTGCGCCATCATGCCGTGCACCAGGCCCCTGAACAACAGTTCCAGGGAAAGCGGAATCAGGACCAGGGCAATTGTCCAGGCAGCCGCGGGGTCTGCGGCAAACATCATTTTTTCGGGCACCAGCATGTCACCGGTAAATCCGCAGAGGATGGCGATGGGCAGTATTCGCCACCAGTCCTTGCCGGCAGGGCTCATGATGCCAAACTGCCAGGGTCTACGAAAGGCCACGACGATAAGCATGATCATGGTGATAACCAAAAGCGCCGTGTGAAATCCGAAAACCGGACTCTGGGCATACTCACCGAGGGTTGCCTGCCCCAGCCAACGGGTCGGCTGCCAGTTCTGCCCGGTAGCGATGGCGGCGATGAAGATAAGCATTGAAAATGCGGCACTGGTTAAAAACCGCTTCACATGGCGAATATCGCTGCGTTTTTCGATGACATCACGGCAGGCCGAGACAATCTCCCCTGGAGAAAGTCCGGTGCCGCCATCCCTGGGCGAGCCCCCGATGTCTCCGGATCCACCCCAGCGGTTGACGCCCATGCGCCCCTTGACTGCCGGGTCCATGAAATTCAACCGCTGGTACACATCCTCCAGGTTCACCGGCATAAACAGGTCCATCTGTCTCAAGGTGTAGTCGTTTTCTCCCCTGCGCAGGGCCACCCACCCCAACCGGTTGCCGTAGAGTTTGGTCAGATGGGGCTCCAGTTCATAGATACCCAGATCCGAGGCTACCACCAGGGCAATGCGATTGTTAGTCAGCTCGATTCGACCCAGCTCCTCGACACCCTTGAAATCACCCAGTTCGCCCAATTTGATCAGGAACTGGTCCAATTTTCGCAAAATGCCGTTGGTATAGGCTAGGAAATCGGTCTTGGTCCACTCGCCGGCTTTCTTCAGCTCCAACTCCTCGGAGCGCAGGCGATCGATGACCCGCATCAGCTTCTGGAGCAGATCTGCCGGCAATCCGCTGAGTTCTCGCAGTTCCAGACCAAGAGCGTCGATGATGCCTTCCAGCCTGACCAATGCGAAAAGGGAGCGCCGATGGATCGCATCCCGGTTGTTGATCCGCTGGTGATTGAGAATGATCCAGATGGACAGGATGGTGTCCAGATCCGGCTCATTGGCAAAGATCTTCCATTCACGGTCCCGCAGGTCCAAACCCTTTACACACATGATCAGGGCCTGTTCGCAAGTCGCCAGGGTGAAGGTTCGGACGCATCCCTCGTGGTGGTCCAGGTTGTAAACTTTCTTTTCGTGGTCCAGGAAGGGTTCGGTCTGGGCAACCCCGTCCAGGAAAATGGTTCCCGGAGGGGCTTTGCGTGCAGCGGAGGCGGATATGGTCAGACCGGCCTTGATGATGACCTGCAGATTGGGGGCTTCAAGGCAGGTCAGCGACCGATCGGTTCCCGCCGTTTTGATCGAATAACGATCAGGAAAACCTCCGGTCGCATCCGGCTCAAGGGTTCCGGTTTGCAGCACAAAGGGCAGATGGTCGTTATCTTCCATATCCGAAGCATAATCCTGAGCAAGAGATAAGGCCAACGGGTGCGAACGAACTCGGTGCTATTCATCCATAACAATCGCCGCGGGGAGGGTCAACAGATTAATGGTCTGCCACTAGGGCAGACAGCTCTGGCAGAACCAAGCGTTCTATCTGAAATATCAACCAATATCGTCCCTTGGACCGCGCCCCACGGCACCCTTTCGCCCATGCGGCGGTTAAGCACCCGGTCATGGGCATCGAATTCCAGACCCAACGCCATTTTTTCGCCCACCGCAAGAAGCATGACCGACATGATCCCCGCCGGACCCGGGGCGCCATGGGTAGGCACCCCGGTCATGCTGATGCTTGGCTGCGGCGTTCTGGCGACGATGCTAATCCAAAAAATGAAAGCCGGGTGCAGGAAGGGTTTTCAGACCGGCAACACGATCGATTTCATCAGGCCGCCTTGGGCAGAACCGGTGTCGGGGTGACGGGCGTATCGGGTCCACGGGCGTCCGTTTCCGCCATCAGCATCTCCATGATGGCTCGGCCGATCTGTAGGCGATTCAGTTTCAGGCTGTTGCTGCCGAACAGGCGGTTGAATTCCAGTACGTACGGATACCCGCCCACCATGGCGATGTCGAATCCGCCGTGGTCGATCCCCAGTTCCCTGGCCAACCGGGTCACCAATTCTATGGCCGCATCGGGAATCGGGCTGAAGTCGATCTGCCCCCCCTGGGAAAGGTTGTTGTAAAATCCCCGGTCCGATTGGAGCCGCCAGAATCCGCCCATGATACGATATCCCACGGTCACGATGCGAAGATCCCGGTCAATGGGCAGGTATTCCTGCGCATAAATGACCGGGGTCTGTTCCAGGTAACGGTTCCAATCCTCGCGGGTATGGATGAGAAAAACCCCGCTGCCCATGCTGCTCTTGGGGATTTTGGCCACAAACGGGGTCGTCATTTGATCCCAGACGGCATCGGCATTGTCCGGAGATACGGACAAGATCAGCGTTTCGGGTACATGGGCCGGCGCCACGGATAGAAAACCGCGGGTCATCTCCACCTTGTCGTGCCCCAGCAGATAGGACGCCAGACTGGGGAAAATCCGCCGCTTGAGCCCAAACACCAGGGCGTTGACCTGCCAGTACTCGGGAAAAAGAATCCAGTCCGCAGCCCTGAGGCGGTCGATCTTCTTGAAAAAATGCTCGGGTTTGATAACCGAAACCCCCGGCAGGTTCATGGTGCGCAACGGATCGAAAGATACCAGATTAATCATGTTCTTGGGCTCGCTTCAATCAGGGTGATACCGACCCGGCGTTATAGAAAAATCGGGCGCTAACGCATATCAGCTTTTAGGAGATTTGAGAAGAACAATTTGCTCGCCTACCGGGCAAATGCCGTCGATTTCACCAGGCGGTCCTATCGGCATTTCTCTTAAAACGTCTCTTTTTATTTGATTTTCGGCATAATTGCAGGTAGACAAGTGACGATATGGGTGCACTGGAGCGGTTCTGGCCGGATCTGTGCCACCCGGCGAACGCCGCGAGCCAGCCCGCAGCGACCGATACCCGCAAGGAGAACCGGAGACCGGCAACATGGCAACCACCGGAAGATCATGCACCGCCTGATCCTTGTATGCCAACTGGCCGTTCTGATATCAGGGGTCGGCGCCGCTTGGGGTGGGACCTTGTGCCCGGATATGGAAAACCGGTTTCCAGCCCCGGCCAGTGAAGTGGTGGAAATCATTTCCGGATGGTTTACCGCTCAGGGATATTCGGTACGTCGGGATTTTCCGCGTCCCGGATACGTCCATCTGGCGGCATGGAATTCACAGGATGAATGGGAGGTCACCGTCAGGCCCCAGTCCGCCTTGGCTTCGGTGGCCACGGTGGTCCATGCAGGCACCGCGAATTCCATTCAAGCCTGCCGCAGCCTGCAGGACCATGTTGAGGGGTATCTGCTTGGAACAGCACCGACCCCCTCGCCACGGGCCCAGCGCCGCAGGCAGACCGTTCCCACCGTGGTGCTGGACAGAATCGAAACGGTGGTCTGTATCCGGGCCCTGTCGAGGGGACGGGAAGTCCAGTTTAGCGGATTCATCGTCGATTCAGGCGGCCTGGTGCTCTGCACCGCCCACGATCTGACCGACCACCAACAGGTTACGGTGACCTTTTACGATGCAGTAAGCGTACCGGGGACCGTTGCCCGACTGGACCATCGCCGGGACATGGCACTGATCGCGTGTTCGGCCGGCGATCGGGCATTTGTGTCCTTATCCACTGGACGGAATCTGCTGGGAATGGGTGAAAGCGTGTTTTCCATTGGTTGCCCCAACAACCTGCGGGGCACGCTGGCACCCGGCACCATCAACGGACCGCCCAGGCTGGTGAACGAGCAGCCCCTGTGGCAGGTGGAAATGAACATCTATCCCGGCAGCAGCGGCAGCCCGGTGTTCGACGGCCAGGGCCAGTTGGTGGCCATGGTCAAAGGGCGTTACCGGGGAACCTCGACGGTGGGTTTTTTAACGCCGCTGGAAACCATCATTACCTTTTTGCTCGACGAAATCGACTGATCAACTGGTGTGGTAACACCGGACTCCAAACGTCACGAATGGGAGGAGAATCATGCGCTATACGAACATCCTGTTGCGGGTGGCCGGTTTGGCCATCGTCCTTTTCTGGTCAACGGTCACGTTGGCCGGCGCGCAGCCGTTAGCCGGCCGACCGGGCTCCGATTTTTCACTGAACGATGCCAAGGGCAACCCCTATGTGTTGTCAGCATTGAAGGATCACCAGATGGCGGTGCTCTATTTTTTCGATGCCGCCTCCCGGCCGAGCCAGGAGGGGCTGGCCTACCTGGACAGCCTGAAAAAAAGGTTTCCCGATAACAACCTGGTGGTGTGGGCCATTACCATGAGTCCCACAGATGCCGTGGCCCGGTACATCGAGCAGGCTGCACCGGCGTTTCCCGTCCTGATCGATCCCGGCGAAGTGAGCGATCAATATGGTGCCAAGGCGATCCTGCCCACCGTCTGTGTCATGGGCCCGGACCAAAAGGTGCTGGATGTGTTTCAAGGGGGTGGCAAAACCACGGAGATCCTGCTGGTCCGGTTGGCCGAACGGACCCTGAGCCGCAAAGAAACGGCCCTGGCCAAAGCGATCAGCGACGCGGTTATCGCCAAAAACCCGGACAGCGTCGAGGCCAAGGCGGTCAAAGGCTATGCGGAAATGAAATCAGGCAACCTGAAAGATGCCGAAACCATTTTTCAGGATGTTGCCGCCAACTCGGGTACAGGTGAGGTGCTGGGCCAGGAAGGCTTGAGCGCGGTTTACGCCGCCAAGGGGGAAGATGACAAAGCCATGGCCCTGGCTGACCAGGTGACGCGCAAGGCGCCTAAACGGGGCTTCGCCCATGTGGTCAAAGCCAACGTGCTCTATCGCCAGAACAAAAAGGAGGCGGCTGAGGCCGAATTTATAAAGGCCGTCGACAAACCGGAATCCACTCCCCAGCAGCAGGCCATCGCCCTGAACAAGTTCGGCCGGTTTTACGCCAGCGTGGGCCAGCATGAAAAGGCCCGCGCGTTGTACGACCAGGCCGTGGCGGTCGATCCCTACCTCGTTGAGGCCACCTCCAACAAAGGCATGTCCTATCAGCGCGAAGGCGATTGGGACCAGGCGTTTGCCGCCTACCGCAAAGCCTCCGGCATCGACACAACCGATTCCTTTGCAGGAGTGCTGGCGCGCAAGGCCCAGGAGATGATCGAGCTGCAGAAAGATGCTGACAAACGCAAACAGATCGATGCGCTCGTCAAGGACCTGGCCGAGCGCTATCGCAACCAGCAGGCCGCCCCGACCGCTGACGCGGACCAGTGGACCTCGCGGCCGCTGGTCTTTGCCTTTGTGGATGTTCAAGAGAAGGGCGGGCTGGCCGACCGCGACGGCATGGCCACCATTCTGACCTCCCAGCTGGCCGATCACCTCAACGCCTCGGGCCGGGTCAAGGTGGTGGACCGGGTGGTGTTGGACCGGCTGCTGTCGGAACTCAATCTCGGGTCTTCGGATCTGGCGGATCCGGACACCGCCCTGCGGCTGGGCCGCGTCATGGCTGCCCGGATCATGGGCACCGGCAGCCTGTTCACCCTGCCCGGTGACACGCTGGTGAACCTGCGTCTGGTCGACACCGAGACATCGGCCATCGCCAAGACGCTTACCCGCCAGCTGGGCCCAGAATCGGGCTGGAACAAGGAACTGCACCGTCTGAACCGGGAGATCCTGGCCGCCATCGTTGCCGGCTACCCCCTGCAGGGATTCGTGGTGCAGGTTTCCGGGGATCAGGCCCTGATCAACCTGGGCGCCGCCCAGGGTATGGTTCAGGGCACCCGGCTGGATGTGGTGGAAGAGACCAAACCCATCGAGTACAAAGGCCGGAAATTGCAGGGACTGCCCAAGGTCGTGGCCCAGCTGGAGGTGGTCAGCGTGGAAACCGACCTGTGCCACGCCCGGATCGTAAAAAAAGAGCGGGCTCTTAAAGCAGATGACAAGGTCAGGGAAAATGGGTCAGCGATTTAAGGTAACCCTGCAATCGGTCGGCACGATGGTCGGGAGATGGGCTTCTGTCTTTGTGCTGGGGTTGACAATGGCCGGGTGCGCCGCGGCACCGGTCTCCGGTCCGGCAGGGCCGCCGGCGTTGGCGGTCTGGACCCTGGAAGACCTCAGCCTGCCCGGAACCGCCCAGGCCGATCTGGCGGACCTGCTCACAGCCAGGGTCATGGAAACCGTCGAGGCGGCGGGCGCCTATACCCTGGTGGAACGGGAACGCCTGCTGGCCGTCCTGCAGGAGCTCAACCTGGGGTCCAGCGCGCTGGCCGATGAGACCACCAGCCTGCGCATCGGCCGGCTGGTGGGCGCCCGGCTGATGCTGTTCGGCGCCTATCAGGTCGTGGCGTCGCAGATGCGCCTGGATCTGCGGCTGGTGGAAGTGGAGACGGGCAGGGTCCTCAAGGCCGCCCAGCAGACGGTTCCCGCAGGAGACCTCGCCGGCTGGCTCCAGGGCGCCGCAGCGGCCACCCGTGTTGTACTGGGACAGCCTTAAATATCTAACTATCGTGCTCGATCACCCCGGACATTCACATGGTGCAGGTATCAGGGGCGTCTACACGGGCTAAGCGTGGCATGCCACTTTCCTAAACGTCCCAACGGCCACACATACAAGTGGTTAAGATAGTGAGCGTTGGCCCCCTTTTTTTCCGCTGTGAAAAAAAAGGGGGCGAGAGAGAATCGCAACCGTTCCCCCTCCCCCCTTGCATACGCGACGCTGCAACCCCTTGCCCCTTCAGCTTAAAACACCCTGGTCAGCGATACATCCACCACGAAACCGCGGTAGTCGCGGTCCTCCTCGTGGTACCAGGTGCGTCCCTCATCCAGCAGGTAACCCTCCAGGCCGACGCGGCCTGTTGTCTGGGGTGAAAACTGGTGCAGCAGCGCGACACCCAGTGAGAACTTCTCCTTTTCGTCGATGAAGGCTGGGTCATCCGCGTCGTAATCGTTTTTCAGCACGGTCAGATAGTACAGTCGGGAGCTGAGGGTGGTTGCCGGGTTCATCAGGAAGCGTACCGTCAGATCGGCCAGGTATTCGTCGCCATACCCGGCACGGTCTTCCGTGGCCAACTGCTGGTTGTCGGCTGGAAACTCGCTTTTGCCCCTGAAAATGCTCTGAACACTGAGAGAGGCTTCCCATCGCTTCCGGAAATAATCCACCCCGGCACCCGCTAAAATGAAGTCCCCCTCCTGGTAGTAGTCCTGGCTGCCCACTTCATCGGTTCCGTACCAGGCAACTTCCCCGAACAGCCTCCCCTGCCAGGCATTGGTAAAGGCGTAAATGCCCTCGGCGGTGATGTTGAAGATGTCCCCCGGATCGTAATCCCTGGCGGTGTCGCTGAAGTCGTACTCGCCCCGCCACAGATAGCCGAACCCGACACCGACACCCCATCGATCACCCTGTTTGGCCATGGTGATGGTGGGGTTGACGTTAAAGCCCTCACCGTAGCGGGAGATGGCCACCAGGTCAGGGTCCAGCAGCATCCGGCGCTCTTCGCTGTCGAGGTCGGTCCTGCCGGTGGGCAGGTTGACGTCGAGGCCGAAGAGAATATCAACGGGCAATTTTTCCACCATGGCATAAGAAACATTCAGCTTGGTGTCGACGGCCGTGGTCAGGGAGTTGGGGGAGGCATCCGACGGATCGATGCGGGTGCTGACAAAGGCGGTGAGCACGCGAACGAAAACATCCCCGTGGGCGGCATCGATGGTCACCGGCACGTAGGTCTGGCTGCCCCGGTCGTTGGTATCGCTGTCCCACCAGTTGGTGTTCACGCCGGTCTGCACGCTGATGTCCATGGCCTGGGCCGCGCCGCCAGCGCTTAGTATCAAAACCGTTAACAGGAGCCATCTGAAAGGTTTCATGATAGGGGTCCTTTCACCGTAGAATTTTATTCAATCTTCTGTTTGCAGCATTCACGACGACTGCACAGCAGCGAACGCAGACGATATCATTTCAACACCCATCAGGAGCGTCGTAGAGGTCTCCGTTGCAGTTCCTATCCACGGGAGTGCAGTCCTCAACCGCCCCCGGATTGATGGCGGGATCGTCATCGTTGCAATCTCCCCCGGCAACCGTGTATCCGTCATCGTCGTTATCGCCGTCAGCCGGTTGGATATTGCGCTGGTGCCTCTGTTGGACATCCGCGGGTGTCCTGACCCGTTTGACCGCATCGGAAGGCGCCAGGCTGTCGGTGAGCGACGTCCGGTCGCGCAAGGACTTGAGCAGGGTCATGGGCTTTTTGGGAGCACCATACAGGCCCAGCTGCCGAAGCTCCTTCAACGCCTCTGCTGCCGGTTTCAGGCCGGGATCGGCCTGGTTGGCTTGATCATAGTAACTGCCGGCCCGGTCATAGTTGCCCATATCACTGTAATTGAGCCCCATGAAAAAGTAGAACAGGGCACGGCCGTTGGTGGTCATGGGGATGCGCAGGGCCGACTTTTGATTCTCGCTCAGAGAAATCTTAAGCTGCTCGACAATGGCAAAAAGAACCTCCTTTTCGATCTGGAAAAGCGCGCTGACCAGCCCATCCACGCCTGGCAGATCCGACTCCTGACCGCCCGGCACATCCAGCAAACCCGGGTCGATCCGGATGCGGCTCTGCAGCGCCCGGGAAATGGCACCTTCGTCCACCTGTCCATTCGAAGCGCCTGTTCCGGCGTCGCCGGATATCTCACCGCTCACCAGAAAGCGGGCGCCCAGCAGACGGCCCACCCGGGGTGCCGACCCCGGCTCAACCAAGCCGGACACGCCCAGGCCCATCTCCTCCATCAAGGCCTGCAGCTTCACCCGCTCCACCAGCACCAGGTCTTTGATGGCAGACAGGTCGGTCATGATCATAAAGGCAAGGCCTTTACGCAGGGCGTCAAGGGCGGGTTGCCCCGTGGCGTTTGAAAAATAGAGCACGGAGATTGTATTGCCGGGCATCTGGGCGGCAGCGAGTGCCGTTTCCTGCGCCAGCGCCTGCCGGGCCCAGTTTCTCTCTCCTTCGGTGACCACCTGGCCTGCCCATGCTGAGGAAATCGCCAGCAGGCCAATCAAGAACCCGCCCATGAGCGCGCACAACCGTTGGTTTCTCATCTCAACTGCTCCTTTATGGTTGTCGAATGCTGGAACTTAGCCATGTCACGGGATGATGTACGTTGGGATTTCGATCCGCATGACCATGGAAGCTGTTACGATACGAGGGGTGGGGCACTGGCAATTCGCCTTCATATAGCCTGTCGATGCGGGTGCTGTCAACGGGATTGGCCGCTGCTTGGTTCAGATGGATGGCCGTTCAGTCCACCAGCCAGCGCCCCGCGTAAAAACTGCCGACAGCCACAAGGGTGCATAAAAGGGTGCCCCACAGGATGTCCACGATCACCATGGCCAGGGGCCAGCCCCTGATGGTGGCCATGTTGGTGAGGTCATAGGTGGCGTAGGTGAAAAATCCGAACATGGCGCCCCACAGGGCTGCCCTGACGACCATCCCCTTTTCCAGGGCAGGCACGACTGCAAAAATCAGGATGCCGGCAATGTAGATCAGATAGAAGATGATCGCCGCCGGCCAGTTGACCTGATCGCTGAGGATAAAGCCGATCTGCTTTTTATAGAACGCACGGCCCAGCCAGCCCAGCCAGAGGATATCGACGAGAAAAAAGACGGGGACCGTCAACAGGTAGAGCTTGATATAAAAGGGTGCGTGCATGATCGCCTCCCGGGGCTTTCCCGTCCGTTGGCCAATCGGCCCGGCTAATGGGTCAGCAGCAGCGAGCGCATGGAGATGGACGATAGGTCGAAGCCTTCATTGAAATAGAGCAGGTGGTCGGCTTCGTCACGCTGGGCCAGGGTATAGACTAGCGGTAAAAAATGATCCCAGGTGGGGTGTGCATTTTTGGCCAGTTCGCCCAAATCTTGAAAATTGATCACGGCCGCATCGTCTCCCCGGTCCATGAATTCGGTCATCCTCCCGTCAAAGGCCACGGCCCAGTCATAGGGCGGTCCATCCCTGCGCATGGCCCTTAAATTGTGCACCAGATTGCCGCTGCCCATGATCAGAACGCCCCTTTCTCTCAGCGGCTTCAGCTGGCAGGCCAACCGGTAGTGCTCCTGGAGCGCCATCCGGTAATCCAGACTCAGCTGAAAGACGGGGATGTCGGCTGCGGGAAACATGCGGATTAGCACCGACCATGCACCATGGTCCAGACCCCATTCGTGGTCGGCAATGATCCGGCGGCCATCCACCATATCCAGGACCTGCCGGGCCACGTCAGGGGCGCCCGGTGCAGGGTATTGCTGCTCGAAGAGTTGGTCAGGGAACCCGTTAAAGTCGTGGATGGTTTTCGGGTGAGATGCCGCACTCACCCGGGTCTCCCCCGACGTCAGCCAGTGGGCCGAGACGCACAGAATGGCATGCGGTTGCGGCAGTCGTGGCCCCAGCGCATCCCAGGCGGTACTGAAGACCGTGTCTTGGATGGCATTCATGGGGTTGCCGTGGCCTACGAAGAGCACCGGCAGGGGATCGGTTTCCGATCTTGCCTTAAGCGCGGAAAATATGGGGAGAAGGTCACCGGACATGGTCACCACCATCGATCGGTTCTGAGTTCTGGGTTTGGCGTTGATCGGCCTTCAACTTCAACCCCTGACCGCCTATCCCTCATCCAACCACCTTGATCCGGCCCACGGCCGCCTCCACCGCATCGAGAACATCTCCGGATCGCAATACCTTTACCATGGCTTCTATATCCTTGTACAGCTCCCGGTCCCGTTCCAGGTAGGGCACATGACGGCGGATCACCCGGTAGGCCTCACGGGTACCCCTGCCGGCCACCAACTTGCGCGTTTCGGTGAGCAGGTCATAGGCCTGGGCGGCGCAGAGCAGTTCGATGGCGATGACGTTCTCCACGTTGGTGAGGATTTCGCGGCTCTGGCGCATGGCAATGGTACCCATACTCACGTGGTCCTCCTTATTGGCGGAGGTGGGGATGGAATCCACGCAGGCCGGGTGGGCCAGCACCTTGTTTTCCGACACCAGGGCGGCGGCGGCGTACTGGCCGATCATGAAACCGGAATTGAGCCCTCCTTCTTTGACCAGAAAGGCGGGCAGTTCGCTGAGCTGGGGATTGACCAGCCGCTCGATGCGCCTCTCTGAAACGCTGCCCAGTTCCGCCAGCCCCATGGAGAGGTAGTCGGCGGCCATGGCCACGGGCTGGCCGTGGAAATTGCCGCCCAGCCGCACCTCCTCGGTATCCGGGAAAATCAGCGGGTTGGTGGTGGTGGAATTGATTTCGATGTCGATGACCCGGCGGGCATGCGCCACGGCATCCTTGCTGGCCCCGTGGATCTGGGGGGCGCAGCGCAGGGTGTAGGCGTCCTGGACCCGGGCGCAGCCTTCGTGGGATGCGATGATCTCGCTGGCCTCGGTCAGGCGCAGCATGTTGTCCGCCGTAACCAGCTGGCCAGGGTGGGGTCGGACCTGGTGGATGCGCGGGTCAAACTCGCTGCTGGAGCCCATGAGCACTTCCAGGGTCATGGCGCAGGCAATGTCGGCCATCTTGGACAGGCGCACCGCATCGTGCACCACCAGGGCGCCGATAGCGGTCATCACCTGGGTACCATTGATCAGGGCCAGCCCCTCTCCCGCCGCCAGGACCAGCGGCGCAAGTCCGATCCGATCCAGCGCCGCAGCGCCGGAAATGCGTTGGCCCCGATAAAAGGCCTCGCCTTTGCCGATCAGCACCAGACCCAGATGCGCCGTGGGCGCCAGGTCGCCGCTGGCCCCCACCGATCCCTTCTCCGGTACCACCGGCGTTACCCCGTGATTGAGAAATGCCAGCAGATACCGGATGGTCTCCATCCGGCAGCCGGAATAACCCAGACACAGGTCGTGAATCCGCAGGGCCATGATGGCCCGGACCTCGGCCTCGGGCAGTGGGTCGCCAACGCCGGCGGCATGACTCATGAGAATATTCTCCTGCAGCCGCCGCGCGTCCTTCTCGGAAATGGTCACGTTGCACAGGGCGCCGAACCCGGTGGTAATACCGTAGATGACCCGTTTTTCCTTCACCCAGCGGTCGATCAGGGCACTGGTTCTGGCCACCCGACCTTGACCGGCAGCGGACACATCGACCTGGCGGCCTGACCGGGCAACCGTCACCAGATCGTCGATCGTGATTTTCTCTTTATCTAAAAGCAATGGCTGCATGGTGGCTGATCTTCTCCGGTGAAAAGTTAAGGGTCTTGTCTGCAATGGTCAAAGTTCTTTTCCCATCGTAGGAGCGGCTTCCAGCCGCGATGGGATAGACTTAAAAGTACCTTTTCGCGGCTGGAAGCCGCTCCTACAGAAAGCGCTCCATCCTACCTTTTGATTTTCGAAAACAGCCCAGCCACCGCCGCGTCCACGGCACTGCCGTCGGCCAGAAAAGGCAGGGTAATCTGATCGCCGTTGTCATTCTCCCGATTGTATGCGGCGGCCACGCGGATGGCGTTGGGGTTTCTGGCCCAGTTGCGCCGGGCCACCCCGCCCATGACATCCCAATTCATGGCCGAACGGATGATGCCGTCCACCCGCCGGCTGCCATCCAGAAGCAGGCCGAAACCGCCGTTGACGGCCTTGCCGATGCCGGTGCCGCCCCCGTTGTGCAAGGCCACCAGGGACATACCGCGGGCGGCGTTGCCGGCAAAGCAGTGCGTGGCCATATCCGCGGTCACATTGCTGCCGTCGGTGATGTTGGCGGTTTCCCGGAACGGCGAGTCAGTGCCGCCGGGATCGTGGTGGTCCCGGCCCAGCATGATGGGGCCCACCGCCTTATTTCTCACCATGGCATTGAGGGCCAGGGCGATGCGCATGCGTCCTTGCGCATCCTGGTAGAGGATTCTGGCTTGGCTGCCCACCACCAGCCGGTTCTTGCCGGCATCCCGGATCCATAGGTAGTTGTCGCGGTCCTCGGGACGACGGTCGGGATCGATGCAGGCCATGGCCGCCCGATCGGTTTTTTCCAGGTCCTCCGGATCACCGCTGAGGCATACCCAGCGGAAGGGCCCGTAGCCGTAGTCGAAGATGGGCCCCATGATGTCCTCGAAATAGGAGGGAAATACAAAACCATCCTTTACATCCTTGCCGTTGCGGGCCACATCCGTGACCCCGGCGTCGAAAACGGCCTTCAGGAAGGCGTTGCCGTAGTCGAAAAAATAGGTGCCCCGCTGGACCAGCGTCCGGATGAGGCCGATGTGTGTTTTGAGGCTGACGTCCACCATCCCGCGGAGCGTTTTACGATCCTCGGCCAGCATCCGGGTGCGCTCCTCGAAGCTGACGCCCTGGGGGCAATAACCGCCGTCGTAGACCACGTGGCAGGAGGTCTGGTCCGAAAGGAGATCCACGGGAATATTTTTTTCAACCAAATATTGCAGCAGGTCCACCACGTTGCCGTGGTAGGCAATGGAGAGGGCGTGTTTTTCAACCTTGGCCTCAAGGGCCGCATTAACAATCTCGGCAAGGTCGGCAGAAACCAGGTTCACCCACCCCTGGCGGTGGCGGGTCTCGATGCGTGAACGGTCCACCTCGGCAATGATGGATACGGTCCCGGCGATCTCGGCGGCCTTGGGCTGGGCGCCGCTCATGCCCCCCA
This sequence comes from uncultured delta proteobacterium, assembly GCA_963704985.1. Classification (GTDB taxonomy): domain Bacteria; phylum Desulfobacterota; class Desulfobacteria; order Desulfobacterales; family Desulfosarcinaceae; genus Desulfosarcina. The sequence goes on from CAVPIL010000002.1 coordinate 1,187,006, forward strand.
GGCCCGAGGAGACGAATAGCAGGCCGGCCAGGTTGCCGTCAGCCGGGACGCCGCACATCTTGCGGCCGGCCCCCAGCAAGGTATTGTAGGTGCCGTGGACGATACCCTGGGGACCGATGTACATCCAGCCGCCGGCGGTCATCTGGCCGTAGGAGGAAACTCCCATCTGGGCGGCGATCTCCCAGTCATCCGGATTGTCAAAGAGCCCCACCATCAGCCCGTTGGTGATGATGACCCGTGGCGCGTTGGGTCCGGAGCAAAAAAGGCCCAGGGGATGCCCGGACTGGACCACCAGGGTCTGGTCGTCGGTGAGCGCGCGGAGATATTTTTTAATCAGCCGGAACTGCATCCAATTCTGGCAGACGCTGCCGGTTTCGCCGTAAGTAACCAGTTCGTATGGGTAAAGGGCGACGTCGACATCCAGGTTGTTATCCATCATCAGCTGAAAAGCCCGACCGGCCAGGCAGCTGCCCCGATACTGGTCGATGGGCAGGGCGCGGATCTCGCCGTGGGGACGAAAGCGGTATCCATAGATGCGCCCCCGGGTTTTCAGCTCTTCCAGAAACTCGGGGATCAGGGCGGCATGATGCTGCCCAGGCAGGTAGCGCAGGGCGTTTTTCAGGGCCACCGCGGTCTGGCTGCGGCTGAGCCGGAAGCCCCGGTCCGGGGCTCGGCGGATACCGGTACGAAAAGCAGGCATCTGCGGCAAGGGACCATCCAGATGGATGTTCATGGCCCCGGCAATATCGGTATTGGTCAGCACGCCGGCCTCCTTTTGATGGTCAGGAAACTTGTATATACATCTATCGGATGAGCCATAAAATGGGTCAAGTGCAATTTTTCTGTCTCAACCCAAAGATTAAAACTCAAAGCCAGTTCACTATACAACAGTGCCACCCCAAAAACCATCACCCCCGCCGGCCATTGCCCAACGATTAGCCTATTACGGGATGGCCATTCTGGCCCGGCGACTGCATTGCTTCGACGGAAAGCCGGTGCGCTGCGGGATCCGCCACCTGCGCGGGGACCTGTGCGGCAGTATTCTGTTCGAGAACCTGGAGACCGCCTCCATCCACGAGCTGCTGGTGGACCGTCTGGACCTGCCGTTGACCCGGGTGTGGCAGCGCATCACCGCCGAGACCCTCGACGCCCGAAGCGCGTCCATTATTCAAGCGCCGGCCGGCCACCCGGCCTTTCCTATCCAGCGCACCACCTATACCCCCGTTACGTGCGTAGAGTAGGGCGTGGAGGACTTTATCCGCGGCGAACTGGCCTTCGAAGACACCTTCACCCCGGGCCGCACCGAGCCCTTCCAGCGTCGGTTTCGGTCACTGCGGCCGGATCGTTTAGCCGTTCAATTTTCGGGCATTTACGTAATTTCGTTAACCGATTGTGAAAAATACGTGGTTGCTAACCGACTTCGTTTTCTGCATGACCCAGGATCCGTTCCAGATAAATAACGCCCGGCAGGGGGTTGTCGTAATACGCCGGACAGGGTTGAAAACCCAGTCGCGTATAGAGCTTTAGGGCCGGCCGCAACTTCTCCAGGGTGTCCAAACGCATACGCGCGTAACCGGCGGCCCTGGCCCGTTCAATCACGCTCAGGGCCAGTTTTTTGCCCAAGCCTTGGCCCAAATAGGCCGGCCGGACATAGAGCCGCTTCATCTCACAAACATCCCCACCCAAAGGCCGGGTGGCCACACACCCTGCCGCCTGTTGGCCCTCGGATGCCAGCAATAGGGCGCCCTGCGGGGGTGCATAACGGCCGGGCAGGCTGGCCAGTTCCTCCTCGAAGCGTTGAAAGCAAAGGTCCACCTGGAGAAATGCTTCGTATTCGCGAAACAAGTCTCGAATGGCCAGGATCTGGGATGGGGTTGTGGCTGGTAGAATTTCAATCATATCTGCTTTCCGGCATGGGGGTTCGATATGAACCCCTGTCAGATGAATGGCGTACATGGCAGATATTGCGGATGGTGCTGTCGGCCGCAATTAAATAAGCAAGATTTTGCATGGCGTTTCAGCAACCCGGCACGACTGGCGATGTCACATGGTGAACGGAGGTTGACCGGCCCCCCTCGCCCCTTTGGGCAGAGCACACGGAATACCGGCATGGCTCAACCCATGGTTTTATTCACCTTTGGAAATTGGCCGGCTGACAACCCTGGACGGCAAAGGTCTGACCGCTGCTGGCGCAGGTGACTGGCTGATCCCGACACCGATGATGACGGTGGCGGCCGTCAGGCATTGCAACCCGCTCAAGGACTCCCCCATGACCATCCAGCCAATGGCCACCGCCGTCACCGGCACCAGATTGATGAACACCGATGCCTTGGATGCCGGAATGTGGCTCATGCCCCAGTTATAAAGGCCGAAGGCACCCAGCGTCACCAGTGCACCCAGGAAAACAATAGCTAAAAACAGCGGCATTGTCCATATGACTCCCGGTTCCCGAAACAGCAACACCAAACCCGGGGAAAAGAAAAGGGTCCCGGCAAACACTTGCAGCGCCGTGAGCAACCAAGGATTATAGCGTTCACACAGGCGTTTGACCATGATCATGTTCACGGCAGCGCAGGCCATGGCACACAGTTCGAGCAGATTGCCCAGCAGCGGATTGGCCGCCGCATCATCCGAACTGCCCCCAAGGCTCAGCGCTGCGACGCCGGCCACCGACAACACCAGGCCGATAAGGGTTCTTTTCCTCAGTGGTTCGGCAAGCATCATCCATGCACCGACGGCCACCATCACCGGCACGGACGCGCTGATGACGACGGTCTGGGAGGAGGTGGTATAACGCAGGGCATTGGATTCAAGCAGAAAGTACAGGCAGGGCTGGAAAAGGACCATCGGCCCGATAAGCTGCCAGTCCCCCTTGCGGTAACCGTCAACTTTCAACCGGCCGGCAAAAGGCAGAATCACTGCCAAGGCGATGGCCATGCGCAGCCACATGACCGACCAGGGGCTCATGGCCTGCACGAACAGTCGCATAGCGGCGAATGATCCTCCCCATAAAAGCACCGCCGTAAACAGGGCAGTAACCGGTAAAAGCCCGCCTGAAGCGATCGCAATGCGCCCGCCGGATCGGGCAGGAGCTCGGGTGATGGGCACACTTTTCATAGCAGTATCGCTGTCACTGTGAACCATCCATCGGAATCGACTGTCTGATTGCTGGTGCAATCACCTTGGAATCAATCTCGAGAGCGGCATCTTGCCGCAACAGACGAACATTGCAGACACCCTTTGGGCTGCTGGAAGCCGCTCCCGCTTGCTGCCTGAAAGTCAAGCTATCAGTTTAGAGATCGGCTTGATTGCAGTAAATTGCGCTGGATCCATGCGAGGATTCGGACAGGTACTGGCCCAGGGTCGCGCCGGTGTACTTGCGGAAGGTATTGGTGAAATGGCTTTGATCCGAAAATCCCACGGTCAATGCGGTCTGGGCCAGCGGCCGGCCGTGGCGCAGCAGTTGTTTGGCCCGGTCGATCCGCCGCAGGGTGCGAAACAGGTGCGGCGGCAGACCGGTTGCCTGCTTGAATACCCTTAAAAAATGGTAGCGGCTCGACCCCGCCGCCCGGGCGGCCTCGGCGAGGGAGATCTTGCAATCCAGGTTTTCTGCCAGAAACGCTTTGGCATGCCGAATGGCGTTGCCGGAACTCCGCAGGGGTGTTGGTTTGGTCTTTTCATTTCCGAAAAAAGGAACCAGCTGCGCCATGGCGTCCATAATGGCCGACTCCTTTTCCAGTCGGTCGCCCGTGCCCTGAACGACCCGGCAAAACCGCTGCAAACGGCCCCACAGGAGCGCACTTCCCACCACCATACACGTAAATTCAGGAATGGCATTCGACTGCCGGGTAATCTCAGCGACGGCGGTGGTCATCAACCGCATATCAAAATAGATCATGCGGTATGAGATCTGTTTGCCGGGTACCGGCACGCCCGAATGAACCTGGTTGGGATTGATCAGGGCGATCTGCCCCGGCGATACCAGGGAGTATTCCTTCTCCGGTTCCAGACAATAACTGCCCCCGGACTCCATTAAGCCGATGGCATAGATGCCGTCATGGGCATGGTCCGGAAAAACGTGCCGGCTCTCGTTAACCTGGCAGATCTCAATGCCGTCGAGTTCCAGGTCCCGCCAGAAAGTGACATTTTCTTTGGATTTCATTCCCTCGATACGGTCAAGTTTTGATTTGCCCACCCTCGTCATTGATAACTGATAACTCAGCTTTCGGGCTGAAAATGGAATTGCCTCGAAATCAGCTGCAGGAGCGGCATCTTGCCGCGAATGGCGATTATCCAAGGCCCGTTTATCGCGGCTGCAAGCAGCTCCTACGTGAACCCCAAAAGTTGCGTGATAAGCTATCATAGGCCCACTGCACTTTCTTGTAAATAGTTGCTGTCCATGGGATTCATAGCTTGAAAATCGGAATTACGGTTTGACCTATCCCCGCCATATGGTTAAAGTGCAGTAGTGATGGTTTTGGGTTGGATAATTCATTCACGGTTTTTTTTACAGGAAACAATGCCCATGGAGAATCGATCGAACTGGCTGTATACCGCCATAACGAGTGCCTTGACGGCCGGCAGGGCCATCCTTGAGGTGTATGAGTCAGCGGACATCGACGTTGAGAAGAAGGCGGACGACTCGCCGCTCACCCTTGCCGATCGCCGCTCCCATGCAATCATCAAGGCAGCCATCGGCGGCTTCGGCATCCCCGTGCTCAGCGAGGAGGGGCGGAATATCCCTTTTGCCGAGCGCAAACAATGGCCGCGCATGTGGATCGTCGATCCGCTAGACGGCACCAAGGAATTTATCAAACGCAACGGCGAATTTACGGTGAATACCGCCCTTGCTGAAGGCGGTGCGCCCACCATGGGCGTTATTTACGTTCCGGTGACAGACACCCTTTATTTTGCCGATCTTGCGCTGGGCGCCTTCAAACTCGCTGACTGTCGAAAGGTTCGTATAGGTGAGAAGAAACCCGGCAGCATCGACAATCTGGCTTCGCTGATGGAAAAAGCGATTCGCATGCCTCTGCAGCAGGAAAAAAACCGTACCTTCACGATCATGGGCAGCCGCTCCCACGCCACGCCGGAGTTGGAAGCATATGTGGAAACCATGAGGCGGCAGCATGGCAAAGTGGATTTCATTTCATCGGGCAGTTCCCTGAAAATCTGTCTGGTGGCCGAAGGCCGGGCCGACATTTACCCGCGCCTGGGACCCACCATGGAATGGGATACGGCCGCCGGCCAGGCTATCGCCGTGGCCAGCGGCGCGCAGGTGGTCCGCCACGATAACGGCCGCCCCCTGGCTTACAACAAAGAGAACCTGCTCAATCCCTGGTTTATTGTCAAACGACCGTGAACCAGCCTTAATAAGGCACCTGAAGCATGGCGTTCACCTGAAAAAACGCTTGACTTCACGCGTTCTCCCCTTCTATATGTAGGTTCACTTTTGGGGCGATTAACTCAGCGGGAGAGTGCCACCTTCACACGGTGGAAGTCACTGGTTCAAATCCAGTATCGCCCACCAGAAATGATAAGGGTTTACAAGCACAAAAGCTTGCAAGCCCTTTTTTTTAGCCGTTCGCAAGGCATGATATTTGTGAATGACTGTCTGATAAGGTTTAACGGGGATGGTCATTTTCTTTTTTTAACCGTTTGTGACCATTTTGTGACCAGTGCCTTGAAAAATGGTCTTTTCCAGCCGACAAGCCGACTCCTGATTGACCGGGTTCATCAGGTGAGAATAAACGTTCAACGTGACTGTTGGCGATGAGTGCCCAAGCTGCGATTGAATGTACTTGATGTTTTCACCCTGGTGGATCAGCAGGGACGCAAACGTGTGCCGCAGGCAATGAAATTTGATCCGCTTGATCTTGGCTTTCTTGAGTACGGGCATGTAATGACGCTGCACCATGTTGCTGTAATTGATCGGCTGCCCTTCCTCATTGGGGAACATCAGGTTCAAATTGTTCGGAAGGCAGGCAAGCTTCCATTTCTTCAATTCGGCCATCATTTTCGGCCCCAGGTCAACCCTGCGGGTCGATGTTTCGGTTTTGGTATCGTAAAAGGTTTGGTGGTTGAACGTCCGCTGGATGTGAATTTGGTTGTTTTTGGTAATCCAGATCCGACCATTTGAGTCCCAACAGTTCCCCCTGCCTTGCCCCACTGAACACCGCCAGCATGAACAGGGTTTTATATTTCTGGTCTTTCACCGCATCGAGGAAAGCGGTCAGCTGTTCAGGTTTCAGGATCATGACGCTATCCGATTTGACTCGGCCCCTTGGCCGTTCGAGCATCGGGGAATGGATTGTAAGAGATATACTTGTGCCTGACGGCATACTTGAAGATCTGACCCATTGAAACCAGTATCTTTCTGATTGTGGCAATGGGCATGTCCTCGGTTTTGCCGTTCGGTAATCCATTCCTCGATCATGGCAATGGTGATCCGGTCAATCCGGACATCGTCAAACGCACCGAAATGGTTCTTGGTGTGCCCCTCGTATACTGACCAAGTCGAATCCCTGAGTTCCGGCTTTTTCTTTTTCAGCCATTCTTCAGCCACCTTTGAAAATTCGGAATTTTTTCATCAGGGATATACAACCCCTTTGCAAGCTGGTCTTCGATTTCCCGCAGCTTGTCTTTTGCCTTTTTCAGAGTTGTGCCCACCGGCAATGTCTTCCGCACCCGTTTATTTTGGTTGTCGTAATAGTCCAAAACATACCGGTTCCTTCTTTTTGCCACCGTTGCCATGTAAGCCCCTCACTCTCTCCCTGTTGATTAGCCCGTGAAGCCGGACAGGGAATCCGGTTTTCGGCTCCGGTTGCCTATCACGGGTCTAAAGATTTATCAGGTATTGCCGATATAAATCACAGCAGAGGGAAGCCCCACAGTACTATACTGGAAGTGAATGCCTTGAACTGAATCTCTCCCCCCTCTGCTCAACATCCCCCTGGTATCCAATACTCTAAAAAGCCCGAAGACGTCCCACCGTCGCAACAACGGTCCTGCAACGTCACCACTGCAAATGTCTCCGGGCATTATGTGAATTCGGTTTGTGATGTTGCGATTGCGGGTGTTAAATTGACAGGTTGATAACCTATTTACTTGATAATTCAAATACGTTTAGAAGTCAATGAAATCATTGCTTGCATGGATAAAATCGTGTATTGAGCGGACATGCCTACCAAAATGCCCATGGTATCTTTTGCCGTTGATGATAAACTGATGCAGCGTCTTGATGATTTCCGGTTCGAGAACCGCATCAACACCCGTTCAGAAGCCATTCGCCGGTTGCTGGATGATTCCCTCAAAAGGTATGAAGAAAAAAGAAGCCTGCCTGAAATAATCAATGGGCGATAAGGAGTCTCTTGCCCGAATTGTGAGGAGGGTGGGTGGCAAAAAAAGAGCCTCATTGTCTCGGCCCATATTTCCCTGTTTCTGTACGAAAAATACAAAAGGCGAAAACCTGACGACCTTGACGGCGCCGCCCTGTTTCAGCATTGTCAACCTTGTCGGATCATATGGCTTTGTGGATACAGCCCGATTGGTTTTAACATACCGTATTTTCAATATTTATTATTGGAATAAATGATTGTCTGGGTGCAGAGTGATTGACGGCGATGCCTTAAAAAAGAGAAGATTTCCCTTGCACACCAGATCTAAAAAATTCTAAAAGTAGTTTAGGCCACATTAAGAACTGAGTATTAAATCTGATGAAGCGCCCCACCCCCCTGTTCCGCCGGTATGGATGTTACTTGGGTCCATTTTTTTAGGTATCAGCAAAGTTGCCTGCTATCCGCGCGCGCGTATTGCCCTTTTTAATGCGTCCGAAAACTCTTTATGTTCCTGCTATCCGCACGTGCGTGCGTATTGCTCTCGTAATTAGCGCTCCAACGGTCTGCATGTATAACTGAAAGAACAGCAACGGGGCAGGCCGGAACCATTCACGGTTATCCCCCGGGGTGGGTGCCTCTATACTTGGCAGGTTTAGGTATCCAGTGGGTTCAAGTTCGTCCCATGTAAGCACAACTCGAAATGATGGATAGGAAACAGGGAGACATCATTTCTAAGGAACCTTCCCATAAGAATCGGAATGGAAAGCCTCAACGGATATCAACGGGTAGGGGCGCAAATGAATAACCATCGATCGAAAGACCGAAAAAGCATAACGAGGGATGACGATGTATGTTGATCTTATTCAAAACACCTCACTGATAGTGGCGCTGACGACTCTATATAGCCTACTTTCCCGGCTGAAAGGGTACGGAGAAACGTGGGGCAAAATCCTTTTAGGGCTTCTTTTCGGTGGCGTAGCCATGGTCGGCATGCAGTTGCCATTTCATTACGCCCCGGGGGTCTTTTATGACGGTCGGTCCATCATACTGGCAATGGCGGGGCTGTTTGGCGGAGGAACGACCGCTGTGGTGTCAACGGTTCTGGCGGGCGTTTACCGGGCGCAGATAGGCGGTGCTGGCGTGTGGGCCGGTCTTGGGACAATCCTCGGCTGCGCAGGGGTGGGATTGATCCTTCGCCGCGGCTGTGGCAAGGCAAGCAAACAAATGGGAGAATTGATTGATGACCTGCTTAAGTTTTCCCGTTTAGGGCGAAAATCCATAATAATTGGAGATGTATCGCTTGATGATGCTTTAAAGGCAGCAGTAGAAACTTTTTCAGACCAAATAGAAAGGACCGGTGCTCAGGTAAATTTTCCCGAACAGATGCCGGTTATTCAAGGTGACTTAACACTGGTTATCCATGTTTTAATTAACCTTCTCGAAAATGCTCTAAAATACCATAAACCGGCTGAGCCTCCAGTGATTGACATTGGTATTGAAATTGAAGATCAATATGCTGTTGTTTCCATATCCGATAATGGAATTGGAATTGAACCTGAATACCACGAAAAAATATTCAAGATGTTTCAGAGGCTGCACAGCCAGGCAGAATACCCGGGAACCGGCATCGGGCTGGCCGCTGTAAAAAAGGCTGTTCAAATGATGGGTGGCGATGTCCGGGTTGAATCAGAATCGGGTAAAGGAAGTGTTTTTAAGATAAAACTTTTAAGCGCAATGACAGCATAATTAGGAGGAATAAAATGACAAGACCCGCTTCAATCCTACTGGTTGAAGATAACCCCATGGACGTTGAACTGATTATCGATGCATTCAAAGAAGCTCGCTTAGGCAACAAAATTCAGGTCGCAAGGAACGGGAAAGAGGCGCTTGAATACCTGTTTGGAGATGGGAAATATTCAGACCGCAACCTTTTTCCGTTGCCGGATATTGTTCTGCTGGATCTGAAGATGCCGGGAATTGACGGCCATGAAGTCCTGAGACGAATTAAAAGCACCGATAAACTTAAACGCCTGCCGGTCATCATTCTCACTTCTTCAAATGACGAGGGCGATCGTGCCATGAGCTACGACAGCGGACCCAGCGCTATCTGGTCAAGCCGGTCTCTTTGATGAGTCCTGAAGGTCGTCAAGCAGGTGTCCGATTACTGGCTCACGTTCAAAGCGATCCGCCCCTCGATTGATTCTAAAAAGGAAGCATAAAGACATGAACGCTAAAATCAGAATACTGTATATCGATGATTACGAACAACGCTTTGACCAGCCTATCATCAACGCACCTGTTTGACCCTGGATGATAACTACGAATTACTTTTTGCTTGACAATCACGACAGCAAGATGCAGGCTAAAAGCATATAACCAACCATAATTAATAGATAAATCAGTTTTTGTTTACGTCTTATCTCAATACATCTGAAATCCGACTAAAACCAAGATGTGGTATTGATATCTGCAACCACGCCTTAATTGAAATCTGATAAACGGAATGTTGTTATCTGCAATTAAGGCTGATTGGTGATTCGGAGTTATCAGCAACGCCCGGCTCACTGGAGGCGAGTTTGTTCGGCTTTCACGTGAAATCGGTTGTTAGAAAAACAAATCTGTCATTTTTTCTTCCCACTCTGTGTTCATGTGACCCGGATCAGAGTTGCTTTCTTTACAGCCAGTCCCAGTTTCTCGATTACATTGCAACACCGCCCATTCCAAAGAGGGTACTGTTTTTCGGAACAGCTAGGCACCAGCTTGACCGAGTGACTGGACACCTTTACTTGCGATCCGACTGTCCACATTTAAAACCGCTTCCGCCCGGTTGTTATCGCAGCTACCCATAAGGATTTATTATTTTCAAAGAACAGCTTCAGAAAAAATTATTGAAAATGTCGGACACGGATTTACGTTATTAACCCGGATTCTGATGAACCACCCCACCCCCATCAGTCTTGAGTGTGGATGTTAATTTGAGGTGATCGCCATTGCCAGATCCGAGCCTCTCCAATGTGCGCGCGTGCGCGTGCGTCATATGTGTCAGAAAACCATTCTCCCGTTGCCTGCATCAACTATGTTCAATACTGGGGGCATGGTTCCTCCAAAATTCTGGTTTTCCGTTTTAATTTTACACAAAGGGTTTACGATAAGGTCGGTGAGTTCGGAATACACCGTCTCTAAAGGAAAGCAGACCGTCGGCAGGGAGTTGTTGATTAGAGATTCTTAAATGTCAGCAAACAAAGATGGATTGATTATGGCCAAAAAACTGACTTTTTCATTCTTTTTTCAGGGAAAATGCCCCGTGAACGCCCACTTGATCAGCTTCGGCTATCAGCGATTGGAGGTCCGATATTAAATCTGGTGATACTTTCCCATCTTTGTTACAATCGGCGACGATTTTTCGTGAAATGAAAACAAGGCGTTGGAAGATTGATTCTCGCGCAGCCATTTTTGGTAGTTTGGTTTGCATTTTTGAAGTTTAAGTCTTCATTGTTCTATTGTCAAAAAATGCTGAGTGTCGGGTATGGATGTCGTTTCCCTAATCTTTCTGAATTTGTTTGCTTTTCAGAGAAAACACAGTTCCGCCGCCACCGCAGCCAAAACCTGTTTGTGCGTGGGATTTGGCCATACAAACAGCAGGAACAGGGCTTGATTTACTCCCGCTGCTTTCAAGCTTGCTTAAAACCAGAACTGATGATTAGGAGCAGGTATGGAGCCCCCCAAGGAGATCGACGATCAAGAGGCCCGATTGGCAACATTCTGTTTGGATCAAGCCTCGTTTGCTTTTTTTCGGCACGGTTCGGATGGTCGATTTCTATCTGCCAACCGCAAGGCCTGCGAAAGCCTCGGCTACACCTTGGACGAGCTCTTGAGCTTGTCCGTATTTGACATCGATCCGACCTTGTCTGCCGAGAATTGGCCGGATCTGTGGCAAAAGATGTGCGCTGCCGGCTCCATTACTTTCGAGGCGATCCATCGACGCAAGGACGGAACAACCTTCCCGGTCGAGATCACAGCCAATCTACTCGAATTTGAGAGTCGCCGGTTTGCCACCTCCTTTGTACAGGAGATCACCCAACGAAAACGAACCGAAGAGACGCTGCGCCTAACTCAGTTTGCCTATCGCAATGCCTCAATGGGTATTTTCCGATCGGGAGCGGATGCACGGATCTTAGACGTCAACCAGCACGCTTGCAAAAGCCTCGGTTACAGCGCTGAAGAACTGTGTAAAATGACCATTCACGATATCGATCTGGCCATATCCATCGAGGGACGGGCCGACCTGTGGCAGCAAATGTGCGAGAAAGGCATCATCACTTTTGAAAGTGCCCATCGTCGTAAAGACGGCTCGACGTTTCCGGTCCATATCACAGCCAACCTGCTCGAATATGAAGGGCAAAAGTATTCCATCACCTTTGTCCGGGACATCACCGAACAAAAGAGGGACGAGGAGCAAAAAAGAAAGTTGGAAGCCCATCTTGTCCAGGCGCAGAAAATGGAAGCGATTGGAACCCTATCCGGCGGTATCGCACACGATTTTAACAATATCCTTGCGGCCATCCATGGCTACGCCGAACTGGCGCTCATTCGGTGTGCAGAGGATTCCAAGTTGCGGCAATATATCGATCAAATCTGTGCCGGGAGCGATCGCGCCAAGGATCTTGTTCAGCAGATACTTGCCTTCAGCAGACAGAGCCAATCGGAAAAAAAACCCACAGACATCAGCAGAGTGATTGCTGAAACCTTGAAGCTGATCCGGGCAACGTTTCCCGCAACCATTGAAATCAAGAAAAATATCCAATCGAACCTGGGTGCCGTGTTGGCTGACGAAACCCAAATCCATCAGGTAATGATGAACCTTTGCGCCAATGCATTTCAGGCCATGCAAGAAGAAGGCGGCTTGCTTGAAGTGACTCTGGTTCCTTTCACCGTCAGCACTGGTGATTCATCAAGCTACCTGGATATAAGCCCGGGAAAGTACCTTAAACTCATCGTTGCCGACACCGGCCAGGGTATGGATGCCGGCACAATGACCAGAATTTTCGAACCGTATTTCACGACCAAGAAATCCAGTGGCGGCACTGGCTTGGGGCTTTCGACGGTTCATGGAATCGTCAAGGACCACGGTGGTGGTATAAAAGTCACCAGCGAACCAGGTGAGGGGACAACGTTCGATGTCTTTTTCCCGATCGCCGAAACCGCGCCTGTGTGTTCAGATATTGCAGCAAGCCCCTTGCCAATCGGAAAGGAACGCATCCTTTTGGTTGACGACGAAGAGTTGATCCTCGAAATCGGCAGGGAAATGCTGAAAGGCTTGGGGTATCAGGTTGAAACCAGGGCGAGTTCCATTGACGCGTTGGAAGCTTTCCGAACAGACCCCACCAAGTACGACCTGGTCATCAGTGATATGACCATGCCGAGAATGACGGGTGAACGGTTGGCCAAGGAAATAAAAAAATTCCGGCCCGATATTCCCATTATTCTCTGCACCGGGTTCAGTACGAAGATCAGTCCTGACAAACTAACGGTATTTGGCGTCAACGCGTTGCTGATGAAGCCGGTCAGGTTAAGCGACCTGGCGCATACGGTCCGCAAAGTGCTGGATGACCGGGGGTCCAAAGAAAAGGGAGACTCGTGATTGGCTGTGTTGCTCAACGCAAGGGCATACTACTGGTCAGCCAGGATATCATTAACCACTCGAAGCAATTCATTTTTATCTATCGGCTTTTCCAAGGTTGCCTTGGCACCCAGCTTTTTGGCCATGCTTAAATAGTTTTCCGGACCCGATTTCCCACCGCCGGATATGGCGATGATTTTCACTTCAGGATCGATGCCTTTAAGCTCCATGATAGTCTCGATGCCTTCTTTTTCAGGCATAATGATGTCGAGAATCACCAGATCAGGACGCTTGGCTTTGTAGTCTCTGACAGCCTGGTTGCCATTTGTGGCAGCCATTGTATCATAGCCAGCCTTTTCAAGGATAAGGCGCATGAGCTCTCGAATTTGCTCATCATCATCTGCGATCAGAATGGATGCCATTTAGCACTCCTATTTATCTTACGATGAGGCTTTCTTTAAATTTAAATATATCATAACTTTCGTCTGCTTAACAGGGGTTGCCCGGCCATTTATGGAGAAAGGCTTCTGCTTGACTCTCTGAATGATAGCTCATGATCGGGGGTGGGATCAGAGACGAGCGCTCACTTGCATGCGAGGGAGACCCGGTCCCGATAGCTGTTGCTACCTCTGAATAAAAATAGATAAGATGGCTCTTTTCCGAGGTTTCAAACCGGGTGCCAGATTACATTTAACCTGACGAATTGTGGTATACCATTCGAACAGGTGCTTGGCGTCCATGAGATGGGGCGCTTTAAAAATTCTGATTTTACGTGCAATTTTACGGGAACTGCTGATTTCAAATTATTAAGGGCGGAAAATTGAATGGCCGTTCTGAGCGCTAAATAGCCCTTGAATCCCTGAACCATTTTTACCGCAAAGCGGTTGTAACCTGTTGGCAGCTGATTCTATTTGACATGACCGCGGAAGGTCATGATAGTTGTCATTTCATTTAGGATAATCAAAACGTATCATTGGATCTGTTATTGCAATTCCCTCTGACGCTCTTTTCCGCTAACTGCATATGTGTTTCAAAAGGCTGCCATGACATTAAGAATAAAAGCATCAGTTCTTCTGGGGATCCTCGTAACTGTCTCTCTTAGCATAAGCGGCTATTTTTACTTGAGTTTTTTAGAATCTTCCCTGCGCGATTCTATCCTTAACGGCCTTAATAGTGTCAGCAACACATCGTCAATTGAAATTTCGCGTTTCCTGTTAGACAGCCTAAAAGAAGTACAAGCCGTAGCCCAGGCGCTTCCCGAAACCGCAATCGCACACAAGGATGCTCAGCGCATTGATGATATATTGAAATCCTATTTTACTATCTTTCCGAAATTTGAAAACGGGATGTTCGTTCTGGATGAAAAGGGAATATTATGGTCAGACTACCCTAAACATCCGGAAGTCCGCGGCAAATCATTCGCATTCCGACAGTACTTCCAGCAAACAATGGCGGCACAAAAAGGGATTGTCGGTGAACCTTATCGATCGGCCAGAACCGGCAACCCTGTGGCAACCTTTACGGCTCCTTTAAGGGATAACGCCGGTCGCATTACAGGCATGTTGGGCTGCTCGGTAAAACTAACATCGCCGAATGCCCTTGAGGGAATTCGTCTAACCCAAATAGGACAGTCCGGATATATCTATGTATACAACAAAGACAGATTACTTATTCTTCATCCACAAGAAGACCGCATTCTGGTAAAAGATGTTTCCGTAGGTGTTAATAAATTATTCGATGCAGCTATCGAAGGATTTGAAGGAACTGGAGAAACGGTTAATTCTCGCGGTGTTCCGATGTTAATCAGCATGAAACATATACCTGGTTCTGATTGGATTATTGGGGCGCAACAGCCCAAGAACGAAGCCTTTGCACCAATCAGATCCGCAAAGATAAAAATATTCTGGGGAATATTTTGTATGGCCGCAATTTCGGTGATGATTGGAGCACTTTTAATGAAAAGAGTTACCAAACCTCTGAACAAGCTTCAGGCGGCAATTCAAAATATAGGAAAAATTGGAGGAAAAGATAACAGTTTTTTTTTAAATGGTAGTTTTACAAAGGAATTAGAAGCAATAAAAGAAAGTGGAGAGATAGGAAGCCTTAAGCGCGCCTTTCAAACCATGTCTGAAAATTTGATTTTCACCATGAGGTCGCTCCATAATTTGATAGGAGAATGGGAGAACACTTTTAATTCTGTTTTGGATGTCATTTTTTTGATAGATGGACAGAATAAAATTGTTCGGCTCAATCATTCTGCCAAGATTCTTCTTGATCGACCTTATCAAGAATTAATCGGTCAATCTATATGTGAGTTTTTAGACATTACCCCATCAAATATACTTTCGGCATGTGAAACACCTGCAGGGAATAACAAATCCTTTAATATCAGCATTAAAGGAAATCAGGTTTTTGAAGTATTCTGTAATTCTTTAACCGATGATAAAAACATTGTGGTTGGGGCTGTTTTAGTAGGCAGGGATATTACCTCACGGTTGGAAGCGAGCAAGGAAAAGCACCGGTTAGAAGAAAAATTGCAGAAAGCTCACAAAATGGAGGCAATTGGAACGCTTGCCGGTGGTGTAGCCCATGACCTCAACAACATATTATCAGGGATTGTAAGCTATCCCGAACTCCTTTTAATGCAATTACCGAAGGATAGTCCTTTGGTTAAGCCGTTGGAGACTATTTTTCAATCGGGGAAAAAAGCTACCGCTATCGTCCAGGATTTATTAACTCTGGCCAGGAGAGGAGCAGAAACATTTGAAGTTGCAAATCTTAATACGATAGTAAATGAGTATTTGAATAGCCCAGAGTTCAACAAGCTGAAATCTTATCATCCCGATGTCAATGTAACGGTTAATCTTGCAGCTGACCTGTTACATATAGAGGGTTCAGCTGTTCATCTTTCGAAGGTAATCATGAACCTGGTGTCAAACGCCGCTGAGGCCATGCCGGATGGTGGGAATATACACATGTTGACTGAAAACAGATATGTTGACACCAAGATAGAAGGCCATGAAGACATCTTTGAGGGTGATTATGTTGTTTTAACCATTATTGATGAAGGTTTGGGGATTGAACCTGATGATTTAGACCGTATTTTCGAGCCGTTTTTTACAAAGAAGAAAATGGGTCACAGTGGAACCGGACTAGGCATGTCTGTTGTATGGGGAACCGTCAAGGACCATAAAGGTTTTATCGACCTGAAAAGCACGATCGGTTCAGGAACAACCTTTAACATATATTTTCCAGCTACAAGAAAAACGGTGCAAAAGAATAATGAGGTTTTTAACATTAAGGAGCTATACGGAAACAAGGAATCAATATTGGTGGTTGATGATGTTGACGTTCAAAGAACGATAGCTGCTTCTATTCTGACACAATTAGGATATACAGTGAGTTCGGTCGCCAGCGGAGAAGAAGCATTAGAATATTTAAAAGACAATTCAGCCGATCTATTGGTTCTGGACATGATCATGGCTCCTGGGATAAACGGCCTTGAAACCTATCGAAGGACGCTCGAATTAAAACCAGGTCAAAAGGCAATCATAACCAGCGGCTATTCGGAGACCCATTTTGTCAGACAAGCCCGAGCGCTAGGGGCCGGCAGATACGTTAAAAAACCTTATACGATAGATAAGATTGGCATGGCTGTGAAAGAAGAGCTGTCCCGAGAATACAATCGGTCTGGAGTGGAGGGTGATTCACACCCCGCTGAAGAATAAAAAAAATAGGAGATCCCAACCTCGCTCAAGCGGGCCCTGTTAAAAATTGAGAAAAACATGGTTTTTTGAGCATTATCCAAGTCTCGCCATATCCTTTTCCCCACGAATTTCACCATCCGGCACCTATCTCAGGATCTGCCCATGTTGGCCGCGCGAGATACCCAGTGGTCCAAATGGGCGGAAGAACACCCCACAACCAAGCTGTTGAAATAGTCCCCAGCGCCAATGGCGGCGCGGTTGGCCCAGCGGGATCCACAGGAAAGCGCTGCACCATGCTCGGCAAGGTTGCCTTCAACGGCCTGGCCGGCCCCGAGGCCGACTCGATCGGCAAGCGGTGAAATGCTAAACCATGGCCGATGACGGCGGCTCAAATGCTCTGTGTGCCGGCCTGCGCTATCGCTTCTAACCATGCCAGCCGCCAACGACAGGTCTGAGGCTTGCCGGAGGCCGGGAGCACGTCCATCCAAAAGCGCATGGGGAACAATCTGATCAGGGTGTCAGAATATTCAAACATCCAGGTTCCGCCCTCGAAAAAGATGCGATGGAACGTTGTAAAGAATTCCCCCCAACTCAGCGCCATGTACGCGCCAACCGCCCCCAGCAATCCCAGGGTGAGAGCAGAGCCGAGCACAAGTGCGGTCGGGATACGCCGGCGGGTGCGGCCTGAAACCAGCAGGGCAGCGATCCCTCCCGCCAACAGCAATGCGGCGATGATACAGGCCGTCATCAGGTAGCCGTACACCACCTGCACGTCGAACATGTGGCGCAACTCGCGCTGGTTGAAGGCCGGTTCGCCGTCGGGAAGCCTCAGGTCTCCCAGGAGCGAGATATCGGCATCCGTCGCCAAATAGTCCACACAGACCTGGGCCAGAGGGATACGCTCTGCCGTGGAGAGACCGTAGGGGTCGGGCGGGAAATCCGCTTTTCCGTATTCCCAGCGCACGAACCAGTTACCGGTCACGATGCGCACGTCAACCACGAGCAAAACGATAGGCAAGGCCAGCACGAGCAAAACTTGGATCAGGCGAGGCCATAGTGTACGGGTCATTATTCTCCTTATTCCCAAACCTATATAGTCTCCCCATTGAGTGTTGTTGAGCGAAACCAGGGAATTTTTCACCGCAAAGACGCAAAGAGCGCCAAGTTTTTCTAGTTTTCTTCGCGTCCTTAGCGTCTTTGCGGTGAGATTCTGAACAATGCTCGTCACCAACACTCAAGAGGGGGACTATCCCAACCTATAACTTTCCCTCGGCGTATCTCTTTCCCAACTTTTCCAGCATATCCTCCACCATCGTTGCCAGATCGTACTGCGGCTCCCAGCCCCACTCCCGCCTGGCGGCGCTGTCGTCAATGGTGCGCGGCCAGGAGTTGGCGATTGCCTGCCGAAAATCGGGGTTGTAATCGCAGGTGAATGTGGGGATGTGCTTTTGGATCTCGGCCACCAGTTCGGCGGGGCTAAAGCTCATCGCCGCCAGGTTAAAGTCGGTGTGGTGTTCGAGCTGTGAGAGATCCGCCTCCATCACGTCCAGGGTGGCCTTGATGCAGTCGGGCATGTACATCATCGGCAGGACGGTCTCCTCTTTCAAGAAGCAGGTGTACCGTTTGTGTTTTATCGCTTCGTAAAAGATCTCTACGGCATAGTCGGTGGTGCCGCCACCGGGAGGGGCTTGGCTGCTGATGATGCCCGGATAACGCACGCCGCGCACGTCCAGGCCAAATCGCTGAAAGTAATAATCGCCCAGCAATTCCCCGGCCACCTTGGTGACGCCGTAAATCGTCGTCGGGCGCAGGATCGTCTCCTGGGGGGTGTTATCCCTGGGGGTTTCCGGCCCAAAGGCGGCGATGGAACTGGGACAAAAGACGCGGGTGACCTGGCGTTCTCTGGCGATCTCTAGAATCTTGTACAGGCCGTTGGCATTGACGTCCCAGGCCAGTTGCGGCTTTTTTTCCCCAGTGGCGGAGAGGATGGCCGCCAGGTGATAGATGGTGTCAACACGGTACCGATCCACCACCGCGCCGATGGCCCCGCGCTGGGTGACGTCCATAAACTCGAACGGTCCATCTTTCCGTAACTCTGGATTGGTCTCCTCAATGTCGGTGGCGACGACGTTCCCAGCGCCGTATCGCTCCCGCAGCGCCGGGACCAACTCGGAACCGATCTGGCCGCAAGCACCGGTTACCAGGATTCTCTTGGTTTCGCCTTCTGGCATTGTAACACCCTCCACGTTTAATTTACGCGCTCTCCGCGTCAACACGCACAGGACGAGTATAGCATACCTGCGTCCTTTTTTGGACTGGCTTACCCAAATTGTCGTACTGGCTCTCCTTTGTGCTGGCTAATTCTACCCCACCCATCCCAACCGCGCAAGCGGGCGCGTGACTGACGGCGATTGGTGGCGCGCTCATCTCGCGCCCTGTTGAGCGGCGCTATGTTTGAAAGGCTTGATCGATCTTCAAATCAGATCTTACTACGAAAAGTGCCAAAGAGCCGAGGAAATTCCTGAACGGGAGGGGAAAATGAGGAAACGGATATCCTGGGGGAGCAAGATGAATCCGCCTCCGTGCTTGCGGGTTGTAGTGACACTGTTCCTAACGTTGCCGCTCGTCCTGGGGGCGTGCAGACCGCAGGCAACGGTAGAGACAGTCACCGTTGAAGAACCGGCCCACACAGAGGCTGCGGAACCTACCCTCACGCCCGACCCCCATAGATCTGTTGAAGGGGCCGTTGGGTATCATTTCATCCTCCTCGATTCAACTCATCGAGCAGGGTCAGGAGCTCCTCGTTGGGCGGAATATCGCTCATCGAGTGACCGTAGTGAACATAGCGCGCCTGGCCCGTCCGATCCACAATCACTTGCGCCGGCATGCGCCCCAGCTTGAACAGGTTGATCTCCTGACCATACAGTTTGAGCACCGTATGCCGAGGGTCGGGCAACCCGACGAAGGGCAGGCTTCCCTTTTCCCAGTACCTGGCAAACGCCGCCTTATCCTCTGGGCCGATGACTATCACCTCGGTATTCCTTTCCACAAATGCCTCATAGTCCTGGCGCAACTGCGCCATGTGCCGGCGGCAGAACGGTCAGGTAAAGCCCCGGTTAAAGACCAGCGCCACGTGTTTCCGCCCCCGATAGTCCGCCAATCGCACCGTCTGCCCGCGAAAATCTTTCAGGGCGAAATCGGGCGCTTGCACGTTGAGCGCAATTTGATTGCTCATCTCTTTACCTCCATCTTTATCAAAATCCTCGACGTTGCCCCATCCATGGCGGGTCTGCGCCGGCTTTGAATTCCTCGACGCTTGGACCCTGCAAATGCCCAAGTCTCCAAAGCCCGTACACATAGCTCAGCGCCAACAACACGACCGTAGCAGGCCAGCCCATAATCACGTTGACGACCGCCAAAGCGCCAGCTTGCGCCTCCTGGAAGAACATGATCTGACACCGCCAGCTTGACCGCAAAGAAACCCGTCCAGGCAATGGTCACCTCGGTGTACGCGGGGCGGACCCTCGGATGCCAGTACCAACCCAGCGGCCAGCGGCGGGCGATGTAACTCGTCCAGGCAACCGCTGCCGCCGATGATTCGCATTCGGGGGTATTCTCACGTTGTCGGGGTGCGTTGCAGAAGAGAAATGGTCACATGGGGGTTCTGTGTTTGCTTCCGTCGCAGTAGATTTCATTGGGCGTTGACACAAGTTGACTTGTGTCACTTATGTTAACACACAGGGCTATTGGATAACGGCTATCTATGGCCGCTATTGCATCTATATGCATACTCTACACCATCGTCTCCGCTTCGTCAAGCATGTCCGCCGCGCACCTACCTCACCTGGATCGTCGTTTGAGAACCACGCTCGCCATCAGCATCAGCACGACGACGGCCGTCATCACCCAGGCAGCCGTCGCGACCAACGGCGTGGCGACGTGCTTGACGGCGATGCCCACAAAGGCCCACACGATCACCAGCATGTAGGCGGCGTCGCCCCGGGTGAGGCCTACCGCCGAAGCGATCGACTGCCCCGACAACCAGCATGATGACCGCCCACACCTCCGGGCTGATGCCCCAGCCGCTCCAGTTCACGTAGTCCAGGAACGACGTCACGTTGGCGATGGTTGCGACCGTGATCCAGCCCAGGTAGATGCGGAACGGGACGCGCACCAGCCACTCCTCGACGGCGGGAACGCCGGACGCGGCCGATTTCGAGGCGCAGATAGATGGCGATCAGCGATAGCAAGAAGCGACAGCATCGCCACCAGGGTGAGCGGAAACTGTTCATAGTGCCACAGAAAGAGCCAGGCGATGTTTGCCAGGCAACTGAGGGCGAACAGGTAGCCAATGCGGCGCAGACGCGGGGCTTCCCGCTGGGCGGGCAGCGCCTGATAGACCGCAAAGGCGCCCAGACCCAAATAGATCAGTCCCCAGATGGAGAACACGTAACCGGCCGGCACAAAGTAGACCTGGAACCGGTCCGATATCTCGCCTGTCGACTGTCCGTTGAGGGGCAGCGCGTTCGCCAACCCGTTGAGCGCGAACGTCGCGCCGAATGCCAGTAAATTTACCCATTGTCTGATGATGTCTTTTCTCATTTCTATGCTCCTTGTTTTTTCTCTGCTTCAAACGCGGCGCGGATCTCTTCCATCCGTTTGCGGTTGACACCCCAATCAAAGTAGGGCAGTCTCGCGCTCAATCCAAAATGACCTGGGCCTCTTGGTCGAAATAAAGCTCGACATCGTCCACGTACCCGATGCCCTGGATGCGAGACTCGGCGTGGACGTAGGTCGGGGCGTCCGTGATGATCTTGGATCGCTCCATCGAGCCGACGATGCGCAAGACGGCGGCCCTGGCCTCCGCTGGCGACGTCGTATACGGGATAGGGTCTATCTGGTGCCTGGGGTCCTGGCTCTGGGTCGGAGACGCAGTTCGGAGAGTTGGGGCAGGGAGCCAGTTTGCCATCCCTGACGCCGAGATTGGCGGGACTCGACGACGCGCGCCAGGATCGCCAGTATCATAGTGATGCCAACGGCCGTGACGCCGACGCCGATCACAAATCGGCTAAGGAACTCTTTGAACGTAACCACATTACACCTCCACCGGGCAGTCGAGATCGGGCACAAAGAGCACCTGCCGCCACACAAAGGGGATCAAAAAGAGCATCAATATGGACGCCAGGATGCCAGGGGCTGCCGTGCTCACGTTTTCGAGCAGGAAGGCGCCGACGACGGGGGACACGATCCGCGCCAGACTGCCCAGCGCCGCTGAAAACCCCAGCGCGCCACCCACCTCCTCCGGGAATACCGACTTGGTCAGGGCGCTGTTGACAGAGACGCGCATCGCGCCCGAGGCCAGGGCCAGGGGTGCCAGGACCACCAGCAGCCACCACAGCGCCGGGGTCAGCGCCCACCCCAAGAGTGTCAGCGCCAGGAGGATGCTGCCCCCAAAGATCAACTGCTTTTCGCTGAACCGCCTTGTCAGAAACCCCATTCCTCCGCCCTGAACGGCCACGACCAGCAGCCCCACGTAGGTCAGCACGAAGCTTGTGCTCCGGGCATCCAGTCCCAATCGTTTCAGGGCAAAGAGGGAGAACATCGTCTCAAAGATGGTAAAGGCCAGGGCGTACAGGAGCTGCACGTTCAGCAATGGGCCGACACAGGGCCGATGCAGAGCCTCCCACAGCGCGCGGGCCGAAAACTCGGCCCGAGGACTCTGCGCTCGTCGACTGCGCTTTTCCGGCGGCAGCGACTCGGGCAGCCACAGGAGCACCCCCAGTAGATTGAGGGTCGCCATAACGGTAGCCGCAAAGGCGGGCAGGCTATAGTTACCCCCGACGCTGAGCGCGCCCCCCAGGGCCGGGCCAAAGATAAACCCCAGCCCAAAGGAGGCCCCGATGAGGCCCAACCCCCTGGCGCGTTTTTCCTCGTCGGTCACGTCGGTGATGTACGCCTGCGCCAGCGAGACGTTGCCGCCCAGGAGGCCGTCCAGGACGCGACTGGCGAACAGCATCCACAACGAGTCTGCAAAACCCAGCATCAAAAAGCTAACCGCCGTGCCGCCGATACTCAAGATCAGCAAGGGTCGCCGTCCATACCGGTCCGAGAGCCGCCCGATGATGGGCGCGCCAATGAACTGGGCCAGGGCGTTGGCACCCAGCAGCATACCGACGACCGTGGGCGTGGCGTCAAAGGTCTCGGCATAGTATGGCAGCAGCGGCAGAATCAGGCTAAAGCCAAGCACGTCTATAAAAACAAAGACGAAAATAAGAATCAGTGATTTTTTCATCTGGACATTCTCCTCGATCAATTGTTGTCGCCGCCGGCGATACTCGATGATGGGCCGGTCGCCCTGGATCAGTTGCTCGCCGATCTTGAGGCTGGATGGCTTGGGCTGCTGGGTCACCACCACGCGCCGGTCCTGGTGGGCGATCCGCAGATTGAAGGGCATCGACAAGCCAATTCACCACGTCACGCAGCAGCGGCGTCCGCACAAAGTTCTGGTAGAAACGAAGGTAGAGCATCGTGTGCGTCTCGTCCACCGGCACAAAGGCCGCCAGGACGCGGAGCGTTCTCTCCGATGTAATTCTGCCACAGGTTGGGAAAGATAAACGCCAGCCGAAAGTCTCGCGCCGGGTCGGGCGTGATCTCCTCGGGCTTGCGCGGCGGTGTGCCGTCGTCCACCCGATTGTAGACGTAAAAGATAAACTGGTCGTCGTCGACCCACTCGACGACCGGGCCGTCCACCAGCGTACGATTGCCGCGCCCGATGGTGTTGTGGTGGACAAAGGGCAGGTGAACCACGTCGAGCTGGTTCTCGATCACGCGGGAATAGTGGGCGTCCCAGGGATCGTAGACCTTGCCGTAGGAAAAGCTGCTCGTCAATGTCGTCAAAGAAACGGGGCGGCTTGAGATCCTCCGGCGGTCGCTCGCCCCACCAGATCCAGATAAAGCCGTGGGCCTCGTGGGCGGGATAGCTGTGGACCCGAAACGTTCGGGGACAGGCGTGTTCTTCCCGTTGGCCGGAATCACCCGCACCCGCCCCGACGCGTCGTATTCAAAGCCGTGGAAGGGGCATTGGATATGCCCGTTGTCCATCACCTTGCCCGCGCTGAGCTGGACGCCCCGGTGGACGCACTTGTCGCGCAGGCAACTGACCGTGCCCGTGCTGTCTCGCCAAAAGACCAGCTTTTCCCCCATACGCGTGACGCCCACGGGTTTGTCTTTGACCTGGCTGGAGTCCATTACAACGTACCATTGGTTGGGAATCATAAACACCTCCTCGCTAAAATCCTCGACGCTGCCCGGTCCACGGCGGTCTGGCGCCTGCCTCAAATTCTGCCACGCTTGGACCTTGCAAGTTCTGTAACCGCCACAGCCCATACAGGTAACTCAGCGCCAAAAACACGACCGTGGCAGGCCACCCCGTCAGCACGTTGACGATTGCCAACGCGCCGGCTGTGCGCCTCTCGGAAGAACAGAAACTGAACCGCCAGCCTGACGGCAAAGAAAATCGTCCAGGCGATGGTCACCTCGGTGTACGCAGGGCGGACCCTTGGATGCCAGTACCAAGCCAACGGCCAGCGGCGCGTGATGTAACTTGTCCACGCCACCAACGGCCGCTTCACGACAAGGCTCACGGCGCACAGCACGATGGTCAAGCTCCCGGTGACAATGGAGGGCAAAAAGTATCCCTCTGCACGGTCGAGCAGTCTGGCGATCAGGATAGCGACGACGACGCTCCCAAGGCCCCCCAAAGCATAGGCCACTGGTTGTTTCCTGACTCAGCCGCATCACGGTGATCAGCATCGCCAGGACCAACGCGCTCCACACGGCGTACTCGAAACCCAGCACCGCGTTGACGATCACAAAGACCACGGGCGGTATTACCGAGTCGGCCAGTGTACCGCGTCCGGCGAACACCGTGCGGAATTCTTCGGCGAGTTCGCGAAATTTGCTCACATCATTATCCCGGTCCCATGATTCGCCTTCGCCATCACGCCAAAAGATCCCGCAATGCTTCTTCCGCATATGGAAAGCGGAACGTGAATCCCAAGTCCAGCAAACGTGTGGCGGCGGCTCGTTGGCCGTCCAGTAAGATGGTGCTCATTTCACCGATGAGCAACCGCAGGGCGAAAGCAGGCACAGGCACAAAGGCCGGTCGCCTCATCACTCGCCCCAGCGCACGGTTGGACTCGACGTTGCTCAGTGGATAAGGGGCTACAAGATTAAAGGGACCTTGGGCGCACTCATGCTCGATCAAAAAACGTATGGCGCGTACCTCGTCGGCGATGTGGATCCAGGGCAGCCACTGCCGCCCACTGCCCAAAGGTCCGCCTATGAAGAGCCGAGATTGCAGCAACATCGGTGGTAAAGCCCCACCCTCGGTGCTGAGCACTACACCGCTGCGTATGATTACGCGTCGCACGCCCATGTCTTCCGCCGGGGCCGTGGAAGCCTCCCACTCGGACGCAAGTTGGCCCAGAAAATCGCTCCCTGCCGGTTCCTCCTCGACAATCTCTTCATTGCCGCGCGTGCAGCCAAAGCAAAGCTGGCGGTTCCCTGCCGCGCAATTACGCTTTTGTAGGGCAACCTGAGAAGTCTGCCGCGCCTAATCGGACAGGTCGTCTCAGGCGATGCAGTCGCGCAGCGAAGCGTCCTCGTACGACCCTACTTTGTCCGAATGCAATACAGGGCAAAGGTCCACGGTTGTTTAAAATGAGAAACCCGGAAGCCGCGATCATTCCGCTGCTGATGTTAGCCGTTCGTTGGATGCTGTTGGTTTAATATGCAAATCCTGCTGTGGATAGGGAATGGAAATCCCGGCATCGTCGAAGTTTTCTTTTATCTGCTGAGTGAGATCCCAATAAACGTCCCAGTAATCCGTAGTCTTCGTCCACGGGCGGCAGATGAAATTCACCGAACTGTCGGCGAGTTCATGTACGCGGATTACTGGTTTAGGCTCGTCCAGCACCAATGGGTGCGCCTTTGTTGTCTCCTCAATCACGCGCAGCGCGTCCGGAATTGAATCCTCATATGAAATTCCAAACACCAGATCTACACGCCGGGTCAGGCTAGCGGTGACGTTGGTTATGACATTGCCCCAGACATTTTTGTTAGGAATGACAATAACCTGATTGTCTGGCGTCACAACCGTTGTGGCCACGATACTGACCGATTTTACAGTTCCGGCAACACCGCCAACGTCGACATAGTGGCCTTCGTCAAAGGGTCGGTTGATCATGATCATCAAGCCGCTTGCGAGGTTGCCAAGAGTGTCTTGGAAGGCAAAAGCCATGATAAATGACGCTCCGCCAATAAGAGCAAAAACTGGGGAAATATCTATACCAAGGGCTGACAAAACCACCATCAATCCAATTGCCAGAACCACCCAGTAAACCAATGTTACAAGGAAGGCCTGAAGCAATTTTGACAGGTTCGGCACATGACCGATCCATCTGCGCGCAAACCGCCGTACAAGCTTTGCAAATATCAACAGGCCGACCATCGAACTGATGA
Source organism: uncultured delta proteobacterium (assembly GCA_963704985.1). Classification (GTDB taxonomy): domain Bacteria; phylum Desulfobacterota; class Desulfobacteria; order Desulfobacterales; family Desulfosarcinaceae; genus Desulfosarcina. Next base: position 1,213,192 of record CAVPIL010000002.1, read on the forward strand.
TTACACCCGTCTGGATTGCCACCTGAACACCACCTTCGCGATCTGTCAGCCAACGAAATGCCTCAGCATAGAGCGTTTCGTAATCTGACGTACGCGTTTCTTCAACGATCACTGAAGAACGATATGCCCGGTAGTCGGAAATCAGCGCAGGATCGCCACCCTTCTTTTCAAACGACGAAACTACCTTAGAATACTTGTCGAACAAAAGCCCCCTTTCGAGGGCAAGTTCTGCGAGGTTTTCTCGCGCAGCGTCCTCAACGGCACCATCTGTTCGATTGATCGCAATCTGTGCGGACATGACCTCTTCTGTTTTCGCACGCACGATCTCCAGCCATCTCTCAGCAAGAATTTCCAGTTCCGGTTTCGTCAACGGAATCAACCGAAGCTCAAGCTCTTTGGCGTCAATGCCGCTATTCAGAATCTCTTGGGTCAATCCGGTTTCGCCATCACGCACGGAACTCATTCACAGCGGCAGAAGTCACTGCTTCGGCAATACGTCCGGCCTCTTCTTCCTGAGCGGTTTGTTGAGCTTGAACAAAACTCGCGGACAGTAGGAGCACAAAGGCCGTAAACATCGAAATAAAAAACAAACTTGCCTTGATTGGTATCCATTTGGATTTTGGCTGAAGCATTTTTGGGCCTTTTGTTATGATGAGCTTAGCAGTTTCGGTTTTGAGCATATTTAATGAAAAACAAGACGAGATCCCATACCGAAGCCTAAAAAAATGACACTCCACCAACAGGCTGCTTTTTTGTCAGTCAAGAACAACGTCTTTGACTTGTGTCAATCGGGGTGGCGAGGATGGCAGCACCGAGCCATTCCGCATTGAAGACGTGCCCAAGGTAACATAGCAGACATTAGCGACACCGCAGAAAGCGGGTAGTAATGGGATGTACCGGCTGCTTCACCCAGCAGGTTAGGCTTTGCCTATTTCTGCAAACAGGAGAAGTAGCTATGAAATCGAAGAACCCAGAAGACCTCGGTGAGGTTGCAGTCATTGGCGTCGATATCGGCAAAGACACGTTTCACCTGGTCGGCTTTGATGACGCGGGTCATCGGGTTTTGCGCAAGAAGATCAAACGGTTGGCGTTGAAGGCGACGTTTGAGACGTTGCCACGCTGTGTCGTTGGCATGGAGGCCTGCATGAGCGCGCATTTTGTCAGTCGCATGCTGCGAGAGCTCGGTTTTGAGCCTCGGATCATCCCGGCGATCTATGTGAAGCCGTTCAACAAGGGGCAAAAGAACGATTACAACGATGCGGAGGCTATCGCTGAGGCCGCCATGCGACCAAACCTGCGGACGGTCACGGAGAAAAGCCAGGACCAGTTGGACCTGCAGGCAATGCACCGTGTTCGGTCCAGGCTGGTGGCACGCCGCACCGCTACGATCAATCAGATCCGGGCGTTCCTGATTGAGCAAGGCATCACCGTTCGGGCAGGACGGCATAGGTTGCAGAGCTCGTTTGAGGCCATCCTGGAAAACCGGCGCGATGAAATCTCCCCACGGATGCGCAGCACGCTCCTGGGGCTTTATGGCGATTGGCTCTGGGTCGATGAACGGATCAAAGCAATCTCGTCAGAGATTGAAGAGATCAGTAAAACCGAAGAAAACAGCGCCAACGTCATGACCATTCCCGGGATCGGTCCGTTGATCTCAACGGCCATTGTCGCCGCTATTGGCAAGGGCGAGGTGTTTGACGAGGTCGTGACTTTGCTGCCTGGCTCGGCCTCGTTCCGCGTCAGTTCAGCACCGGGTGGGCGGACAATCCTTGGTCGGATCAGCAAGCGTGGCAACAGCTATCTCAGGATGCTTTTGGTGCAGGCCGCCAATGTCATTTTGATGCGCCCACACCGCTGGGATGCGACTCGGGCTTGGCCCGTGGTTGACGCGGCGTTGTGAGCCGAATGCCGCACAACAAGGCCGCAGTCGCGCTGGCCAACAAACTGGCGCGCACTGCCTGGAGCGTTCTACGCCATGGAAAGACATACACGGTCGTCGGAGATGAGACTTTGGGCGCGATCTGAAGCGCGCGAAGTCACAAAGAAGTTCGCGAAGGAGAAAAGCATGGAACGGAGACACTACGCCCCCAGAGTCTGAGAGCCCAAATGATCGTCATCGGTCTGGACAGTAATGAGACCAAGGCGCGTGCGTAACCCAAAATGGCCACGGCCCGCGAGCCGATAAACAGGCCGGATACATATCAGCGACTACCGCTAGCCACGCCAATATCTCACTTGCGAACAGCAGCCGGTACATACATTGGGCTCGATGCAGTCATTCGACTGTTTTTCTCTGATGACCGGTTCGTCGCGTTAAGCAGCCGTTCACGACTGGAAATTCGAAGTTTTGGTTCTGAACGACTGCTTTCACCGGCACCAGACGTTCGCTGCGGCTGCGACGTATGTCTCACATGCGGGACAAAGCCGTCGTCGAGAGCCGGGTCACTTACTGAGCTGGCGACCGGGCCCCTCGACATTCAGTCCCTGATTTATGTAGTTTTAGTCAGCCAGACGGGCTAAAATGTACGTTACGGTTTCAGGATATGTTTGTAGTTGGATCAGTCTATGTTTGAGCATGTCGCAATCGATGTCGCTTCAGGGGTCGGTTGGCTTCGTTTCGATCGGCCACGGGTCAATGCCTTCGATCGCCAAATGCTTGATGAAACCGAGGCGGCATTTGATTTGCTTCTCGCCGACGGAACAGCCCGTGTAATTGTGCTCGGATCGACCAACCCAAAGTATTTCAGCGCTGGAGCTGACCTCGAAACATTCCGGAACATTTCGTCGGAAGCTATCGATGACTGGGTCACTACGTGCCACCGGTTGGCCAGAAAAATCCGCAGCGGACCAAAGCCAGTGATTGCATGTATCCGAGGTGTTGCGGTTGGAGGCGGCCTTGAGATGTCTCTCCACGCCGACCGGCGCTTCTCGGCGCGCGACGCTCGGCTGGGACAACCTGAAGTCAATATTGCCTTCGTCCCACCTGTTGCCGGTACCCAGGCTTTGGTTCGCTTGGTGGGGCGCAGCACGGCACTCAAGGTTCTGTATTCGGGCGAATTGATTGACGCCGAAGAGGCGCTTAAAATCGGTCTCGTGGATGAGATCCATGATGCGGGAGAGATTGAGGCCACGGTCCAAGTATTCTGTGAGCAACTAGCCACCAAACCCCCGAACGCGCTTGCTGCAATCCGTCGCTGCCTTGCTGATGGCGGTGATACGACATTCGCGGAGGGAATGGCGATGGAGGCGCATGAGGCGTGCGTACTCGCAGAGCACCCAAATTTTCGGGAAGGGATAGAAGCCTTCCTCAACCGTCGTCCCCCAAACTGGACATGAGAAGGCAACTGGACGGGGAGATAACGATGGCCCGACTGTCCAGACTGTCGGATAAACTCTATCTATCTTCCTTTATCTGATCAAAGGCGACAGGTCCGCTCCGGGCTGATTTTGTTGAAAAACTCTTGCTTGATCGAGGGTCATCTGCTGATTCAATTCCTCATCGGACGGGGGGATTGGCGATGATGGGACCAAGGCAGGAAGCGCAGGCGGCGTTGTTCTACGAGTTCTCGCTGGAGGATCATGTCCCACAAGATCACCTGCTGCGGTCGATTGATCGGTTCGTTGATCTGAGCAGCATCCGCGCGCATCTGGCGGATTTCTACAGCCACACTGGTCGCCCTTCGATTGATCCAGAGCTGCTGATCCGGATGCTTTTGGTCGGATATTGCTTCGGCATCCGGTCCGAGCGGCGGCTTTGCGAAGAGGTGCATCTGAACCTGGCTTATCGCTGGTTTTGCCGCCTCGATCTGACGGACCGCATCCCGGATCATTCGAGCTTTTCCAAGAACCGTCATGGTCGCTTCCGCGAGAGCGATCTGTTGCGCCATGTGTTCGAGACGACGGTTGCGCGCTGCATGGAAGAAGGGCTTGGTCGGTGGCCAGGGCTTTGCGGTCGATGCCAGCTTGATCAGCGCTGATGTTCAGAAGCAGAACTCCAGCAATCCCGAGGATTGGGCAGCTCGCGAGATTGATCCGAATGATGCGCCGCGCGCGGTGCGCGAGTATCTCGACACGCTGGACGACGAGGCCTTTGGTGCGGCGACCACGGCCAAGCCCAAGTTCACCGCCCATGCTGATCCCGCCAGCCAATGGACTGCGGCGCGCAAAGGCCCTGCTTTCTTTGCCTATTCCGACAATTATCTGATCGATACGGACCACGGCATCATCGTGGATGTGGATGCCAGCCGGTCGAACAAGACCGCTGAGGTCGGTGCGATGCGCAAGATGCTCGACCGGACCGAAGAGCGCTTTGGCGTGAAGCCCGATTGGATCGCGGCAGATACGGCCTACGGGTCTTCCGACACTCTGGTCTGGCTGACATTAAAGCGCCAAATCCTCCCCTTCATCCCCGTCTTTGACAAAGGCGAACGGACCGACGGAACCTTCTCGCGATCCGACTTCACATGGGATGATGAGAACGACCGGTACATCTGCCCGGGCGGCAAAGAGATGCGGCATACATGGCGGACCTATTCTGATCCCAAACGGAATGCGCCAGTTTGGAAATCCAGAAACTATCGGGCACTGAAATCAGACTGCACAGGATGCGCGTTGAAGGCAAAGTGCTGCCCCAACGCTGAAACGCGTTCGGTCCATCGCGATAAATATGAGATCGTCAGAGACTTTGCCCGCCAATGCACCGCCTCAGAGTTCAATCCCAAGGCTCAGGCGCGACGAAAGAAGGTCGAGATGCTCTTTGCCCATCTCAAACGCATCCTCGGCCTGGGACGGCTCCGATTACGAGGCCCATGCGGCGTTCAAGACGAATTTACCCTCGCAGCCACCGCCCAAAACCTCCGGAAACTGGCAAAACTCAAGCCGATGGTGCCCGCCGCCGGATGAAAGGTGGTCAGACCTACGACATCCAAAAGAAATCAACGCGATAACCCGCATCAGACGCGCCAAAACCAAAGAGTTTTTCAAC
>CAVPIL010000003.1:0-137160 GCA_963704985.1 uncultured delta proteobacterium
GGTTTAAAAACCAAAGTAACGGCCCATACGTTCCGGCACACCTTTGCCACGGCCCTGGTGAAAAACGGGGCGGATATCGTGGCTGTACAAAAGATGCTCGGTCATGTGGATTTAAAGACCACCGAGCAATACATCCGCTCGTTGGGTCTTTCCGTCAAGGCCGCGCATCGAAAGGCCCATCCGAGAGAAAGGGACAAGGTTACGTCCCGTACTGCAAAGCCCCGGATCGAGAGGATCAAACATGCCTACGCGAGAAAATGATCTGACACGCCATGAGCGATCCTACCTGCGCCGACTGAAGGTGCGTAACTTATCAAAGGGGACGATCCGGGCCGCCGCCTGGAAGCTGGATAAGTTTTTTGCCTTCCTCAAGTCCTGTGACATCCACGGGGTGGAGCAAATCACGGCCCGGACCATTGCCGATTACCAGTTGTCGCTTTATCAGTGTCTGAACCGCCGGGGACAACCCAACACTGTCGGCTATCAAAACGGCCTGTTGTCCACAGCCAAAAGTTTTGTCCGGTTCTTGAAGGAAAACGATGTGATCGTCTCCGATCCCGGCCGGGCCGTGGCCTATGCCAAGCAGCCCCAACGCTTGCCCCGGGGCGTTTTAACACCGTCCGAGGCCCGCCGGATCATCCATGCCCCGGATGTAAAGACCGCCATCGGCTACCGGGACCGTACCATCCTGGAAGTGCTCTACTCTTCGGCCATCCGCAAGGACGAACTCAACAAGTTGACCCTGGCCGACGTGGACTACCATGACGGCTTTTTGCGCATTATCGAGGGCAAGGGCAAAAAGGACCGCATCGTGCCCATCGGCCGGATCGCCTGCCGGTACCTGGAAAACTACATCAAATCCGTACGCGGCGAACTGATCAAAGATCCCTACAACACCCATCTGTTCCTCACCATGCGGGGAAAAACGTTCTCCAAAAACGTGGTCTGGGAGCTGGTCAAAAAATATACGAAGAAAGCCAAGCTGAAAAAGAACGTGCATCCGCACACGTTCCGGCACTCGTGCGCCACGTCCATGCTCAAGAACAAGGCCGATATCCGCACCATCCAGAAGCTACTCGGTCACGCATCGCTCACCGCCACCCAGGTTTACACCCACCTGTCGATCACCGACCTGAAAGACGTCCACCGTCGCTGTCATCCCAGGGAGCGGGAAAAGATATGAAAGGAGGCCCCCATGTCATCCACCGACGAAAGACTGTACCGGATCGCCTGTTCGTTCCCGGCGCTACGCCATAAAGGCGTTGCAAAGGGCAACATCCCGGGCATCACGCCCACCGACTTTTACGACCTGGACCTTTCTTCCTGGCTATACAAGGGCGGCGGTGGCCTGCTCTCCCACGGTGAGTTTTTGATCCTGGAGGCTCTGCTCAACCTGTGCAATCCGTCCATCCATGACCGGTTCAACCTGGGCGAGGCCTTGCAGACCCTGGACCCGGACAATATGCAGGCCTTGTTTGATGGTATCCGGCGCACCTACAACCGAAAATAAAGCGGTGCGTCCGCCTCCTCGGGCTGCGGCCCCCTGATGGAGCGTCGGGGTCCTCCGCTGCCTGCGGGGGCGGCCTGCGTCTGAATTTGATCCCCCGCCCGCCGGCTCCTCGGTTCCAACGGTCTTTCGCAGGAGTATGGCCGGTCGCTCCAGGCTCGGGGCAAGACGCTTTCGTTCGGCACGTCCGATAAGGCGCCTTATCGTACATGGTTTTTTGTCATGCGGGCTGCGAGATGCGGCACCCCGCCTGCCAAAAACCTTCCCTCTCTCCGCTAGACATAACAGACATTATGTCTCCTTGCCCCAAGCCTTCCGCTCCCTGGTCCGCACTCCGCATAAGCTTCCGTGCAATTGTGCCCGTCCGCCCCCAGGAGCTCCCAAAGGAATCCTATCGATTCGATTTTTGCGGTTAAAGAAAAAAGGGAATCGCTTTTTCTTTTAACCGCTAAAAATCATTTGATTATCCGTCTCATGGACGATACAAGGAGAAGGTGTGTCGAACCCGAACCCGTGGTCGGCTTTATGGTTACGATTCTTCGATTTTTTGTCGAAATTATGCCTAATTATAGGTTGGACAAGGTCCGTGTAGATCTTTGAAATATATGGCGATGCGCTCTGTTTGGCGGAAAGTCTCGACCGGATAAATGTCCAAAATAATCCGGTTAATTCTGTTGATCCATATGGACTCTTAACTGAAGCCTACCATGAAGCAACAGGAGGAGGCTGGGCGTCCCCGCCACCAAAATACAATCCTTCAGCAAATGTTTTCAAAGGCCATAGCCCATCATGGGGGCAGGTAAACCCTTCAGATTTGAAGGCAAGCGCTGGCCCAACCACCGGAACTGAGATGTTCTACACTTCTGGAGCAACATTAATTATTACTGGTGCAGCAGTAACTCAAGCTGGCGTTGGTATAATGGCAGTTGGTGGGCCTATTGGATGGATAGGCGGACCAATAGTTACATCTACTGGAATAGTGATATGGGGCAGCGGCGTCCTAACAATATACCAAGGGTGGGACATCGACCATAGTGACCCGTGTAAATAATTTGAGCTGAGCAATTCAATTACTATAGAGGTCAAGAATATGAGCATCAAACTACCGCATCAACAAAAAAACAGATTCTATATTATCTCCTTTGTAGTCTTGCCAATTTTGTTTTTAATAGGTTTTTTCATCAGCATAAAAATTGGAGGTATTCTCAACTATAAAGTTGACAATCGAGCTATCCTACTTGTTGCGTTTAGCTTTGTTCCATTATATTTTCTGTGTCTTTTTACAGCATACAGAGTGCTTAAAAATAAACCTAAAGAGTAAGATATCTGGCCTTTTAGTGGTTAGATCCTACCGATTGTACCTGCTGGACTTTATGCCTATGACAATGGCGTTTGTAGGTTGAAAACCGCTCTTTTACAAAACCGGCTGAAGGGGTGTAACCGGCTGCTTTAAAGGCGGATTTGCGTTCTTGAGCACGGGTGCTCAACCGGATAATTGTCCAAAATAATCCGATCAACTTTGTTGACCCGACTGGCCTTATAATAGGTCGTGCTATAACAGAAGTAGTCGGACGTGCCGCTGGAAGAACAGCTGGTGAAAGAGCTGTTGCTGGCATGATGGCAGATGGAACAGTGGCACTTGCTGTTGAAGCATCTGGTGCTGCACCTAATATCACTGGTCCCTTGGGTTATGTCGCAGATGGCGTTCAGATGCAAGGTGGATCACGGCTGATAGTTCTCGGAAGTGCGATAGCTGCTCAAGGAACAGTTTCTCCTCTTATTCCTGCAGTTTTAACTGGTGGGGGTGGAGTATTGATTGGGTTAGGGTTTAACAATTTTTATGAGAGGATAAGTGGCCAACCATTAGGCGCGGATATTTATGATTGGGAACAATTAATTCGAAATTGGTTACACAACCGAATTGATAATGATCCTTGTAAATAGGAATTGACAAGAATGAAAATTTCCTTAATTGATAGCTTACTGGCAATTATTTGTTTTATTGCTGTCGCTTGCCTGCTTTTGCTCAAACATATTTATCCAGAAAATCAATTTATTATTAAATACTTAAGCGGGACATCTCAGTTCTTCATAATCATTGCGTTTGTATTGGCCTTGTTTTTGGCTGATAAATTTTTCCGAAAAAAAAGCAAAAGGAAAAGCAACGGGTGATTAGGAACAACGGGGTCGCATCTTAATTATTAATAGTTGACTGACGGCGGTTTAGGAGAATTCACTTCTCTTTTAACCGCCGTTTGTTTTTATCAAATAAGATTCAATCCTTTTGGGTGGCGGGCGGGAACAGATATCCAATCAGACGCCGCCGCCTTGCACAATGCGTTGTGGGGCTCCCGCCGAGAAACGCGGGATCTCGCATCTGATCCTGTACACTAAGGTGCTCGACTGGCGTTGGCCTTGCTGCTGATGACATAATCCGGCTTATCGGATGGTGCCGCCGGTAAAGATAAAAATAGTTGCGCTGTCCGATAAGTTAGTTTGGATTATGTCAGAAGACGCCAAGGCGCATGACAGGCCCTTGCTCATGAAGTTTTTGAGCGGCGGCAACCTTTTTTTGTTACAGCTCGTCAGGCATTAACCGAGCGCCGTGGATAACGGCCAGCACGTCGATCTGATCGGCTTTGATGCGGTAAATGATGCGGTAGGGTTTTTCGATCAACTCGCGGACATCCTCGGTTTGATACTCGGGGACCTTACGACCCGAAAAAGGCTGGTCGCCGATTTGCACCGTACGACGGGTGATCCGGTCCACCATTCGTTTGGCATAGGTGGGTGAGTTTAGCGAGATGTACTCGTAAATGTTGACCAGGTGATCAACGGCATTGTTGGTCCAGTGAATTCTCACGCCGGTAGACCAAATCTTTTGCGCACTTCTTTGATGTCAATGGTGTGCCCCTCATCACTGTCTTTCATCCCGGCATCAATCGCCTGACGGACGTAGATCCGGTACATCACATCTTCCCAGGTGGCACTGTCGGGCAAATTATCCAACAGCTGGTGGGCCTGTGCTTTTATGCTTTCGGTTTGCATGCTCATCTCTCCTATGGGCCTTGGCTCAAGCATCCCTTATTGCGATACGTAGGCTTTTTTAGCTTTGGCGTCTCTTAACAGGCTGTCGAGGACGTGCACAATGGTTTTTTGATCCTCTGTGTCCAGGGCCTGGATCTCCATTATGCGTTGGAGCATGGCCTTGTCTTTGATCTCAGCCGTTCTTCCCGTGTCGTCTACCAAAAAGTCCAAGGTGACGTCGAACGTGTCGGCCAGCTTTTTGGCCACGTCCACCGAGGGCGTCATCTCGCCGCGTTCGTAGCGCCCTACAATCGGCCCGCTGGTGCCGATCTTTTTAGCCAATTGTTGTTGGCTCCAACCGTGCTGCTTTCTTAGCGTCTGTATTTTGTCACCGATAGCCATATGATCACCTAAAAATATCAATTATCAAGTTTTTTGTTAAATCAAAGCCATTATTTAGCATTAAAAAGTGATAGTCAATCCCCATAGGTGCTTGACATGCCGTCACCGATCCGTTATCAAGGTCACGTATTGGTGACGGTAAAATATTTTTAAAGGGGGTGATTTTTTGATCAATCTTGAAACCACGGACATCTTCAAGGGAGCGTTTTTGCTGTGCTGCGGCGGGGATCTGATCAAGATCCGCGTTGACAAAAACGGCAAGCGCATTGCCACGTTTTTGATCACCGGCAAGGAGTTGGATCGCCTTGACCGGGATTACCGCTGTGGCCGGGCACGGGTCAACCCGGTGCAGCTTAGAGAATCGTTAAACCACCTGCGCGATGCGATGTTCGAAAAACTGCGCGAGAGCGAGAGGAGAACGAGATATGGCTATAGCAAAGGAGCGGATCGAGACCGTCAAGCGTGGCGTTGATCTGGTGGCCCTGGTGCGGTCCCGGGGTATCGATGTAAAGAAAAACGGTAAGGGCTGGTTCGGCCTTTGCCCCTTCCACGACGACAAAAACCCATCCTTATCCGTTAATCCCGATGAAAATCTGTGGCAGTGCTTCGGCTGCGGCGCGGCCGGTGACGCGATCCGGTTCGTGGAGCTGTTCGACCAGGTGGACTTCCCGGAAGCGGTCAACCGCCTGTCCGGCAACGGTTTGAAGGTCCAGGCATCAAAACCCAAGCGGGCAGCCAAACCCGAACCGCCGCTGTCCGCCAAGCTGAAGAAACTGCTGGCCCGGGTGGTCGCCTTTTACCATACGGCTTTTGCCGAGGACCCGCGCGCCCGCGAGTATCTGGAAACGCGGGGGATCACGGACAAGTCGGCATTGTCAGCCCACAAGGCCGGTTTTGCCAACGGTACGCTGTTGAACGTGCTGCCCGATGATGGAGACTTGAAGGATCAGCTCAAACGAATCGGCATCCTGAACGACCGGGGCAAGGAACATTTTTACGGCTGCGTGACCTTCCCCTTGTACGATGACAGCGGCGATCTGGCCGGGATCTACGGCCGCCGGATCGATCCGGCTTCGCCTGAAGGCTACGCCGGGACAAGTGCGAAGCACTTATATCTCCCCGGCCAAAGGTCGGGCCTGTTCAACCGGCAGGCGGCCAGGGCACACAAGGAGATCGTCCTGACCGAATCGGTGATCGACAGCCTGACCCTGATCGATGCCGGCATCCACAACACCATCCCGGCCTACGGAACCAACGGCCTTACCGACGAGCACCTGCAATGGCTCAAACCGTGCGGCGTTACCACCGTTCACGTCTGCTTCGACGCCGAAGACACCGGGCGAAAGGCGGCGGAAAAAGTAACCGCTCGACTGGCATCCGCAGGGTTTGCAACCCATCGCATCGACCTGCCCGATGGTCAGGACATCAACGACTTTTTTCTTTTAACCGCCGAACCTGCCGCCGCGTTCAAGAACCTGATTGGTGCCGCCGATCCGAAAGCCGAAAATGCGGTTAAAGAAAAAAAGGACCGCTACACCGCCACCGACTTCGGCTTCACGGCCGTGATCGACGGCCGACACTACGAGGCCAGGGGGATCACCCGGCGGGATACCAAGCTCAAGGCCACGATCAAGGGCATGGTCACGGACAAGGGCAAAGACCGCTTCCACGTGGATACGGTGGACTTTTACTCGGCCAGGTCCAGGGGCTTTTTGCTCAAGGGCTTGTGCGACCTGTTCGGAGTCGACGAGAAGACCGTTGCCGACGACCTGCAACGGCTGATGCAGCATGCCGAGCGTTACCAGCCGCCCAAAGAGGCCAAATCAGGCCAAACGCAGATGACCGCCGGCGACAAACAAAAGGCCCTGGCCTTTCTCAAGAATCCGGCCATGTTCGACGAGATCCTGGCCGATTTTGAGACCGTCGGCTACACCGGCGAGGCCATGAACAAGCTTTTGTGCTATATCGCGGCGGTCTCGCGCAAGATGGACGAACCGCTGTCGGTGATGATCCAATCCAGAAGCGCCGCCGGCAAGTCCTTTCTTCAGGACACCGTTTTATCGTTGATCCCCGGGGACGAGGTCATCAAATACACCCGGTTGACCGACCAGGCCCTGTTTTACAAGGAATCGGACAGCCTCAAGCACAAGATCCTGGCCATCGAGGAGCTGGACGGCACCAGCGGGGCCATCTACTCCATCCGCTCTATCCAGTCATCCAAGAAGATCACCATCGCCTACACGGGCAAGGATGCGGTCACCGGCAAGCTCAAGACCGAGGAGAACACGGTGGAAGGCCCGCTGATGGTCTTTATCACCACCACGGCGGTCGAGATCGACGGCGAGACGGCCAGCCGGTTTGTCTTTATCTCCATCGACGAGTCCACGGAGATGACCGAAAGGATATTCACCGCCCAAAGGCAGCGCCACACCATGGAGGGGATGCTCAACCGATTAAAGTCCCATACGGTCACCAAAAAGCACCGGTGCGCAAACCGATTGTTAAAGCCCGTGAAGGTGGTCAACCCCTATGCCGAACTGCTCACGTTCACCTCCAAGTCCCTGCGGGCCAGGCGGGACCACACCAAGTATCTGAACCTGATAGCGGCGGTGGCCTACCTGTTCCAGTACCAGCGCAAGCACCGCACCATTGAGCACGAGGAGAAGACCATCGCGTACATCAACGTGACGCTTACCGACATCGAGCGGGCCAACACCATTGCCAACGAGGTGCTGGGCCGCAGCCTGGACGAGCTCTCGCCCTCCTCCCGGGCGCTGCTTCATCTGATCCGCAAAATGGTCTTGGCCCACTGCGAGCAAAACAAGCTCACGCCCGAACAATATCAGTTCACCCGCCGGGATATCCGCCATTTTAGCGGCTGGTCGGATTTTCAAGTCAAGACCCATATCCGTCAGCTTGAGGATTTGGAGTACATCTACCCGGCGTGCGGCAAGAAAGGCAAAACCTATGTATACGAGCTCTTGGCCACCGGTCCCATGGATGAAGACCAGTCCTTTCTGATCGGCCTGATCGATACCGGGCGGTTAAAGAAAAAAGCCACGGCGGCCGGGATCGAGGATGAAGTTGGAGGGCCGAAAACCTGACTTGGAGGGTACTTGGAGCCCCCTTGGAGGGCGGTTGTCGGGTTGTCGTTGATTCTTCTTATCCTTTAACTGCCAATGGTTTACAGCGGTTTTAGATCCAACCTGGTACCGATCCCGGCAAAAGTAAGATAGGCAAGGCCATCCAAACAGCCGTCATAAGCATAGTTTAAAAGAGGATCATATGGATAATGTGAACGATCTGTTGTTCTCGTTCAAGCAGCATTTACAGGCCCGGGGCCGTAGCCCGGCCACCGTCTCATTGTACACCGAGCAGGCCGGGCTTTTTTTGCAAAAGGTTACCGCCGACGACATCCGGCAGGTGAGCAAAAGCCATATCGAGATTTACATAGAGACCCTTTATGACCATCGGAACACCGAGGGCAAGCCTTACAGCAACGGCACCCTGTGCGTGAAGGTGCGGGCCGTAAAACGCCTGTTCGAGTACCTGGAAAGCGCCAACATCGTCTTCATCAACCCGGCAGAATCGATCCGCGAGCCAAAAAAAGAAAAAAGCCTTTCCAAAAGCGTGCTGACCCGCAAGGAGATGGAGAAAATCATAGACCAGCCCAACCTGGCCCTGATGACCGGCATCCGGGACCGGGCCATCCTGGAGGTGTTTTACTCGACGGGTATCCGGCTTGAGGAGTTGTGTCGGCTTACCGTGTTCGATGCCGACCTTCAAGGCGGCCTGCTGCGGATCAACAAGGGCAAGGGGCAAAAGGACCGCGTGGTGCCCATGGGCAGGCATGCCGTAAAGTGTCTGCGTGAGTATATCGCCAAGGCCAGACCCCGGTTGACAAAGAAGAACCGCAAGATCCGGCGCCTGTTCGTCAACCGCTACGGCAATCCGGTCAGCTCCCAGGTGGTAAGCCTGACGATCCGCACCCATGCCCGGCAAGCCGGTTTAAAAACCAAAGTAACGGCCCATACGTTCCGGCACACCTTTGCCACGGCCCTGGTGAAAAACGGGGCGGATATCGTGGCTGTACAAAAGATGCTCGGTCATGTGGATTTAAAGACCACCGAGCAATACATCCGCTCGTTGGGTCTTTCCGTCAAGGCCGCGCATCGAAAGGCCCATCCGAGAGAAAGGGACAAGGTTACGTCCCGTACTGCAAAGCCCCGGATCGAGAGGATCAAACATGCCTACGCGAGAAAATGATCTGACACGCCATGAGCGATCCTACCTGCGCCGACTGAAGGTGCGTAACTTATCAAAGGGGACGATCCGGGCCGCCGCCTGGAAGCTGGATAAGTTTTTTGCCTTCCTCAAGTCCTGTGACATCCACGGGGTGGAGCAAATCACGGCCCGGACCATTGCCGATTACCAGTTGTCGCTTTATCAGTGTCTGAACCGCCGGGGACAACCCAACACTGTCGGCTATCAAAACGGCCTGTTGTCCACAGCCAAAAGTTTTGTCCGGTTCTTGAAGGAAAACGATGTGATCGTCTCCGATCCCGGCCGGGCCGTGGCCTATGCCAAGCAGCCCCAACGCTTGCCCCGGGGCGTTTTAACACCGTCCGAGGCCCGCCGGATCATCCATGCCCCGGATGTAAAGACCGCCATCGGCTACCGGGACCGTACCATCCTGGAAGTGCTCTACTCTTCGGCCATCCGCAAGGACGAACTCAACAAGTTGACCCTGGCCGACGTGGACTACCATGACGGCTTTTTGCGCATTATCGAGGGCAAGGGCAAAAAGGACCGCATCGTGCCCATCGGCCGGATCGCCTGCCGGTACCTGGAAAACTACATCAAATCCGTACGCGGCGAACTGATCAAAGATCCCTACAACACCCATCTGTTCCTCACCATGCGGGGAAAAACGTTCTCCAAAAACGTGGTCTGGGAGCTGGTCAAAAAATATACGAAGAAAGCCAAGCTGAAAAAGAACGTGCATCCGCACACGTTCCGGCACTCGTGCGCCACGTCCATGCTCAAGAACAAGGCCGATATCCGCACCATCCAGAAGCTACTCGGTCACGCATCGCTCACCGCCACCCAGGTTTACACCCACCTGTCGATCACCGACCTGAAAGACGTCCACCGTCGCTGTCATCCCAGGGAGCGGGAAAAGATATGAAAGGAGGCCCCCATGTCATCCACCGACGAAAGACTGTACCGGATCGCCTGTTCGTTCCCGGCGCTACGCCATAAAGGCGTTGCAAAGGGCAACATCCCGGGCATCACGCCCACCGACTTTTACGACCTGGACCTTTCTTCCTGGCTATACAAGGGCGGCGGTGGCCTGCTCTCCCACGGTGAGTTTTTGATCCTGGAGGCTCTGCTCAACCTGTGCAATCCGTCCATCCATGACCGGTTCAACCTGGGCGAGGCCTTGCAGACCCTGGACCCGGACAATATGCAGGCCTTGTTTGATGGTATCCGGCGCACCTACAACCGAAAATAAAGCGGTGCGTCCGCCTCCTCGGGCTGCGGCCCCCTGATGGAGCGTCGGGGTCCTCCGCTGCCTGCGGGGGCGGCCTGCGTCTGAATTTGATCCCCCGCCCGCCGGCTCCTCGGTTCCAACGGTCTTTCGCAGGAGTATGGCCGGTCGCTCCAGGCTCGGGGCAAGACGCTTTCGTTCGGCACGTCCGATAAGGCGCCTTATCGTACATGGTTTTTTGTCATGCGGGCTGCGAGATGCGGCACCCCGCCTGCCAAAAACCTTCCCTCTCTCCGCTAGACATAACAGACATTATGTCTCCTTGCCCCAAGCCTTCCGCTCCCTGGTCCGCACTCCGCATAAGCTTCCGTGCAATTGTGCCCGTCCGCCCCCAGGAGCTCCCAAAGGAATCCTATCGATTCGATTTTTGCGGTTAAAGAAAAAAGGGAATCGCTTTTTCTTTTAACCGCTAAAAATCATTTGATTATCCGTCTCATGGACGATACAAGGAGAAGGTGTGTCGAACCCGAACCCGTGGTCGGCTTTATGGTTACGATTCTTCGATTTTTTGTCGAAATTATGCCTAATTATAGGTTGGACAAGGTCCGTGTAGATCTTTGAAATATATGGCGATGCGCTCTGTTTGGCGGAAAGTCTCGACCGGATAAATGTCCAAAATAATCCTATCAATCTGATTGACCCCACAGGAGAAGTTGGAATCCCCGGGGCAGTAATGGGGGTTGTACTTGGAGCATCAGCTGGTTTTACCTCTGGAATTGCAGGCGGAAGTCCCTCCGCAGGCCTTTGGTCTGGCATCGCTGGAGCTGTTGCTGGTGGTGTTGCAGGTGGAGCTGTTGGCTTCTTTGCTCCAAACGCATCGCCTGTAATAGGCGGTATGATCGGTGGTTTGGTTGGTGGAGCTACAGCGGGTGCAGTAAACGTGAGGCTGTCAGAGGGACCATGTGCTGAATTCAGACAGTATGCTAATGGGGTTGTTTTTGGTGGATTCCAAGGCGCGGCGCTAGGTGCGATTGGTGGAGGCATTGTATCATCTGCGACAGTGGTAGGTGCTACTGGTGTCGCTGTTGAAACAGCCGCTTCTTTAATTACAATGCCAGTTGGGTTGGCTGCAGATGTGGCAACTTCGAAACTGCTTAGCTATTAAGATTAAAATCAGAATGGACACTACCAACAAAACATATTCATATTCGCAACATAGCTCCTTCAAGCTTATTGCAAATCATGGAGAAAAATTTTTTTATTTGCTTGTTATAATAGGAATTATATTTACATACGAAGATCTTAAAGGGCAATTCCTATTCGATGTGACTATTTTGATAAGCGGGCTTTTTATTTTATTATTTATTATTGGAAAGTTTGTAGCAAAGGTTATTTGGCGGGTTGATGTTGATTTTAACAAAGAGATAATATCCTTTAACTTATGCAGGGAATCTTCTCCAATAGTGATAGGGTTTAGTGACATTGATCAGATTCGAGTTAGTGGACCTATCGTTTTTTTTGTTGATAAAAAAAAGTATTATTATTCAACAAATCAATACAAAGAGATCCTAAAGACATTGCATAATGTAAAAAAAATCACATGGGGAAAAATGTGTGATATCTTGGGGCCAGAAAAATCTATTCGAGATATGATTGATGACAATTAGAGAATCTTATGATTCTGAAGAATATGGTGCGATCTTCAATTTTAAATACCTACAATAAAAGTGGCTGAGGCTATTATACCTCAGCCGTTTCTCTTTGGCTTTACTGTTACGATTCTTCGAATTTTTGTAGAAATTATGCCTAATTATAGGTTGGCAAATTCCGTGTAGATCTTTGAAATATATGGCGATGCGCTCTGTTTGGCGGAAAGTCTCGACCGGATAAATGTCCAAAATAATCCGGTTAACTTCATCGATCCTGATGGTAAAATACCAATTATAGCAACAAGTATAATCGGGGGTGCTTCTGGAGCATTATCCGGATTATACACTGGGTATAAGACAGGCAGCATTAAGGCAGCTATAGCTGGAGGCATATTTGGTGGGATTGCAGGAGCAGTTGTCGGAACCTACAATCCTTTTGGGTCTTCAGCCATTGGGATTCTGGCCGGTAACATTGCTGCAGGATTTGTGGGTGGGGCAGTAGGAGGCTATACAAGTGCCGCAGTAGATCCTAATCCATGTTCCAACAAATTAGAGAGTGCTACCACTGGATCGATCATAGGTGCGTTATCGGGTGCTTTAGCAGCTCCAATCACATACTTGGGAAGTTTAGGGGTAACTGGATCTGGATATGCATCTTGGGTAAATGCAACAGCAGTCAGTGTTGCATCTGAATCGATTGTAATCCCAACCGTTCTGACTGGTTCTCACTTAATACCATAGGGTGCATATATGTATAGTCAAACAGATAGCATCCTGTCATTTGGGAGGCCACAAAGTGAAGTTAAATTCATTCGCTTTCTATTCAAGTATGGTTACATAGGAATTGGCTGCGTCCTGGTTCTAATTCTTACTGACGATTCGATTATAAGAAATTTTGATAGTTGGCCGTTTGTAGTTATTTTTATTGCGGCTGTTGTTGGAGCACACATATCTTTAACTAAATTTATACAGCGCTTGGATGTTAACACTCATGAGAAAAAATTATTCTTCCATATATACCTGAGGGATAAAATAGTTGAGGTTAACTTCAAGGATATTAAAATTGTTAATGTGGGTTTTTATGTTAAGTTCACTTTTAATGAAGGAGTAGTTCGATTTAACGAAGCAAGGAATAAGGAACTATTGAAGATTCTGGAAAACAATTTTATAATTGTTAGGAGTCCGATCTCGAATTTCTTGAATTTTTTTGAAAAATAGGGGCACTTCAATTTAGCGATTTAAAGGTTCGTTTACGTGGTTTCAAACCGGGTGAAAGATTACAAAACCGGGTGTAAAATGTGTGATCTTTCACCGGGTTTGAAACCAGGCGGGAATCAGTGGGAAATGACGGGAAAGCGTGGGAAATGTCGTGATGTTGGGTTGTTGCGTGAGATGGCACGGCGTGGTGGCGCGGATCAAAGAAATGAAACCAAAACCGGTTTTTGGGGTGTTTTGGGGCTGGTTTAAAGGCCGATTGAAGATCGCATGATGGGCCTTAAATAGCTGTGAAGCACTGATAATTAGGGCTTAAAACGGTTTTAAAGGCCTGCTTGCGATGGTCACCGATTCGAAAAAAGCCCGGAAGTGTGGGGAAGTGGGTTTCAAATAGGCTGTTTTTCATTATTTATAATTAAATCAATGCACAAGCGTGATACAAGGAAACAGAAAGTGGGAAGTGAAATTTTGTATTTTTGCTTCCAGATTTTCTATAAAAGAGGTTGTTTATTAATATATTGATGGACGTCCCACCCGCCCGTGGTTACAATGCGAAGGCCTTATTTTGGCCTCTTATAACCTATTACGTTTTGTTTCAGTTTGTAAATTTGGTCCGACCGCATACCCACAATTATTTTAATGCCATTTGGTCACCTTGTACTGATCTATAAAAATAAAAATTTACAAATTAAATTTGAATATATGAGGGTTTTATTCCGCTACCATAAACCCCAACCGAAAAATCAATAGCGCGAAATAATTGATTTCGGATATCTTCTGCCTCAGCCCCTAAATCGACGGTGGCAAATCTTATCGCATGCCTTTGAATTATGACTGTTTCATCCCAGATATTGCATCTGAGAAAAGTGTTGACCTAAAAAAGTGCACCCTTTAAGAATGATTCTGGAATCTTAAGCGTGGCCAATCCACGAGAAAGGAATCATCAAAAGGGTGCGAAAACAAAATAGCAAGAAAGGCCGTCCGCGTAAAGTCATTCGACAAGGAAAAGCCAACCTTTCTTTCACCGGTAAAGCTGTCACTTCCCATGCAGGCATGGCCCTCGTTTCCCGTGCACTCGATTATTTTCATGTTCGTAACGATCTTAAAAAGCACACCAGCGATCTGGACATTGACAAACATCACAAAATGAATCGTCTGCTGGAACAATTGATCACGTTGCGAATGCTCGGCGGTGATGCCGTCAGCGATACCGCACTGCTCAACGATCCCGCCCTGGGTGCATTGTTTGACTGGGATAAGATCGCCCATCCGTCCACCTTCGGGCGTCGCCTGGGACAGATGCGCTGGGTTCATAATCTGGGTCTTGAACGCATCGTCACCGGCTTGAGTGACCGTGTGGTAAAGACCGGCCAACGCCTGGTGGCGATCGATTCCACGGTATCGACCGTGTTCGGTGAACAACTCGAGGGTGCCGAGCGCGGTTACAATCCCCACAAGCCGGGCCGCGATTCGTATCATCCGATTCTGGCGGTGGATGTCGCTACCCGATCCGTTGTGGACGGCTACCTGCGGCCCGGATCGTGTGCTTCCGGTCATGGCCTGGACGACTTCATCCGCAAGCTGATCGCCGAAAGCCGCCATCCGGTGGATCAGACGGTCTTCCGGCTGGACAAAGGGTTGACCGCAGGATCGGTGCTGGACACCATCGAAGCATTCAAGGCCGGTTATGTGGCCAAGGTCAAACTCACCGCCAACGTGGTCGGCCAGATTTCAAAGATCAAGGATTGGCGGGCCTTTGGCAAAGGTCACTTTGCCGCCAACATCTACTGCCAGCTCGACGGATGGAAACATCCCCGCCGCATGGCGGTGATTGAGAGAAACTTGCCTGCCAAAGAGCAACCGGCTCAGCTGCCCCTGTTCGAGATGATGGAAGGCCGCTACGAAGTCGTGGTGACCAACCTGCATCTCAATGCCGAGAACATCTGGCGGCTTTACAACCGCGGCACCGTGGTGGAACAGGTCATCGAGGAACTGAAAAACGATTTTGCGGCCACGGGCATTCGCACCAACCGCTTCTGGGCCAACGATGCGCTTGTTTCTGACCGGCCTGATCGCCTATAACCTGCTCAACTGCATCCGCCGCCTGACGCTGCCCAAGGGATTAAAGACCGCCCGGATAAAAAGGATCGGGTTATTACTGTTGCATCTGCCGGCCAATGCGATCTGGCGCAGCCGTCAGTTGTGGATCAAGATCAGACGCGATCATCCCATGCGATTGATCTTTTACCGGGCAATGGCCGCTCTGCAATAGGAAAGAACACCGGCAGATCTGAAAAACTGATGGTGAGGTGCGTTCAATTTGTCGGAATATGCTTTGTTTTTACTACTAAGCGATCATTTCTTTCTGATCCGGGATAGATAAACCTCAATCACCATAACCGGAACCTATTGTTGAACCTAAAACGCGTCTTTTAACCGACTTTCAAGTCTCAAATGCAAGATCTGGGTTCATTTATCATTTGATCAACCGAAGTTTTAAGGAGAAGTCCTGAAGCATTAGGGGATAGGAGATCTTTGTTGCCTTCCTGGGATCGCAGGTAAGGTGTCATCCAAAAATTCCTTACCCTCCTTGGTTCGCAATGCTCCCTTAAACCACCCTTTCCGGGTTTGTGATGACCGTATTTGCGTCGGTTCAGGGGCGATGATATAAAGCGATCAACGTCATTGTTCGT
The DNA here is from genome assembly GCA_963704985.1 of uncultured delta proteobacterium. GTDB lineage: Bacteria > Desulfobacterota > Desulfobacteria > Desulfobacterales > Desulfosarcinaceae > Desulfosarcina. The sequence goes on from CAVPIL010000003.1 coordinate 15,985, forward strand.
GTAAAAGATGAGCCGGACACCAGCAAGATCTCTCCGTTCAAGCTCCAGGTTTTGTATGTCCAGTCTATCCTTCTCGGATAGGCGCCGCCGCAGGCTACCAAGTCCTTTAGCGCGGCACTGAATTGACTGAGGTCGAGGCAAGCTATCGGTAGCTAACAGGGCCTTCTTCAAAATGAAGCGAATCGTTTCAGCAAATGCTTTGTAAATAAAAAAATATTTTTCCTGGTAGTCTGTTAGGTTCATGCTCTCTCCATTAAACTTATTAACAGTTGCTCGCATTCAGGCTATCAGTCTGTATGAGGCCCGGTCAAGATGGTAACGGTAGTCAGGAACTAGACCGAGGTCTGTTGGAGTGTATGATCAGTTGGTCGATCCGTGGATAAAAACAGGCCATAAAGACGGAAAAGCAGGTGAGGAGGGCAGAAGGCCTGACTTTTTTGATTAAAGCGAAGGGAATTTTGTTAGTCGATTTTTGACAATCCGGAGGCCAGGTTGACCGGAAAGTAGGAGGAATTTTTTAGGGGTAACTATGGGGGTAGCCGCCTAATCAATATAGTTTAATTTATTGTAATATCAGCTATTTAGAAATAAGATTTGATAGACCTCAGCTCCACCAATAAAGACCAAAGGGGCACGCTTAACCGGGCGTGCCCCTTTTTTTGGTGCCTGCGCCAGGGCGCCTCCATCGGGAGGCGCGGGTTCTCATTCCACCCGAGGGGGGATCCGTCAGGCAGTCCGCTTGCCTCGCGGTTGCCGGGCCATCCTGCCGGACGAACCGGAAAAGGCGCTTGGGCGATGCGGACGCCTTTCTGAAGGAACTCTATGATGACCTCCCGGGCCTAACCGGGAGCGGCTTCCTGCCGTTATATATACACGCAGGGTGATTGTCCATCACGGCAACCTGCCGCTCCTACGAATCGTCACCGGCTGCTATCAAAATAATATCTACCAGTTAATGCGCTGACGGGTTGCAAACCCGAAGCGGTTATCGGAGTAAAACACCTCCGTCGGCGTGAACGCGTAGAGCCGTGCCTTGAAGCGTGAAAAAAAGGCCTCCTGATCCGGTGACGCGTCGTCCGCAAAAAACTCCCGTGTAAAGGGAAATCGTTGCAGGTAGATGGCAATCACCTTCAGAGACATGGCCGCGGATTGAATCCGTTCCACGGTTCCGGTCATCTGTATGCCGCGAATGGTCTGCCATGAATCCGCCTGGTAAAACAGCGACGCGGCGGCCTGCCCTGACGCTATGGCCTGTTGAATATGGCGGCTTTGCGGTGAGGAGAAGAAATAGAAACCGCCGTCGGAGAAGATATAATAGACCGGCGCCGACCATGGACCCGCGTCACCGGTTGTAGCCAGGGTCAGGGTTGTTTCGCCGTGGATTAAGGCCAGCGCCGCTCTCGGCCCCTCTTGGGCTATTGATTTCCCGCCTGTCGTCAAGGCACCTCCCCGATCCTGTTATCCCTTGACCAGCCCGACTGCCCTGACGGCCCGCTCCATCTGCTCGATGCGCTTTTCCAGACTACCCGTGTAGCCGATGGACAGGCGGATCAATCCAGGAGAAAGCCCCATTTTCCGCTGGTCTTCCTGGTTGATCTCCGATGAGGTGCTTGCACCGGAGCAAGACATCAGGGTATCGAAGTATCCCAGTGAGACGGCGATGTAGCCGAAATCCTCCTTGTTCTGGAGTTCGTCCAGCAGATCATCAGCCCGCTCGCGGGTCCCGCAGTCGACGGTAAACATGCCGCCGTAGCCATAGCCCTTGTTGATCAGTTCGGTGGCCAGGCGGTGTTGGGCAAAGGACGCCAGCCCCGGATAGACGACCGGTACGCCCAGCTCCTCCAGGCGGCTGCAGACGGCCAGGGCCCGACGGGAATGCTCGCGCATACGTATGGCCAGATGGGGCAGGCGCTGGATGATGTCGAAGGCCATGCGTGTATCCATGGTGGGTCCCAGCAGCATGACCCGCCCCGTATGCAGGTCCATGAGCTGGTGGACCATCGACTTGGTGGTGCAGATGGCGCCGGCCACCAGGTCGCTGGCTCCGTTGATGTATTTGGTCATGGAGTAGACCACCACATCCGCCCCCATGCGTGCCGGAGAGATCATCATGGGCGTGAAGGTGTTGTCGACGACCAGAGACAAATGTTTCGCTTGGGCAAGTTTTGACAGCGCACGGATATCCGTTATCTTCAAGGTGGGATTGCCGACGGTTTCAGCATAGAGCACCCGGGTTTGCGGGGTGATGGCTTTTTCAAAAGCCGCCGGATCGGTAGGGTTCACGAAGGTGGTGGTGATGCCGAATTGCGGCAGCAGCTCGTTGAGCAATGCATGGGTGCCGCCATAGATGGTATCGCCGGATACGATGTGATCGCCGCTGCGACAAAGCTGGAGCAGGGTGCAGGAGATCGCCGACATGCCGCTGGCGGTGCATACGGCAAATTCGGTGCCCTCCATGGCGGACAGATAACGGGCCAGGATGTCCACCGTGGGATTGAAATGCCTGCTATAGAGGAAGCAGCCCCCTTGTTCCGGCCCGCGGATGCCGCCGAAAATCTCCGGCATGGTTTCCGGGTCCATCACGGTGAAGGTGGATGATCGTGAAATGGACGGGGTCACACCACCGTGCTCGCCAAACTCCCTGCGGGTTTCACACAAGGACTGTTCCGGATTGAAGTCTTGCATCAGGTATCCGCCTTTCTTTGCTTGCCAATGGAAAATGCCTTGCCCACGACTTCGCCCAAGCGCTGATAATTTCCGGTTCCCGGAGAGTAGACCAGCGGGTCTATTATGGATGCCTCGGCTTTACCGTCGATCAGGCAGCTTGTTTTGACATGGGTCTGGACCACCTCTCCCACGACCAGGATATGGGCCCCCAAATCCAGCGTGTGGCGCAGCCGGCACTCCAGATTCACCGGGCAGGCCACCACCAGGGGGGCATGTTTCAGGTCACCGCTGAACAGGTCGAAAACCCCCGACTTGTCTACCTTGCGCCCTGAATAGATGCCGCAGAAATCGACCTGCGCAACCATGTCTGCAGAGGGCACATTGACGGAAAATTCACCATGGGCGAGGATGCCTTTCAGGGTGTGGCGCTCGCCGCGGATGGCCACTGAAACGGCCGGCGGTTTGGAAGAGGCGATGCCGCACCAGGCGGCGGTCATGAAGTTGGCGCGGCCGTCGACCATGGCGCCGACCAGCACCGACGGTGTGGGAAATAGCAGGGCCTCGGGGCCCAGACGGGTTTTTTTCATTCAGACCTCCTGGAAACGGTTGTCGGTTTTATCGATCGGGCGTGATGAACCCGTGTTTTGCATAGATGGTGCGTGCACCATCGGAATCCATGAATTCTAAAAAGCGCGCCGCGTTTTGCGGATGGGGCGACCGGGTCAGTTTACAGATATAGTAATTGATCCTGTGCCGTTGGTCCAGGTCAGGTCCGGGATCGACACTCTTGACAGACAGTTTGCGGACACGGGCGTGCAGGGCTTCCGTGGCCCAAACCGGACCGACGTCAACGGTTCCGTTCTGTAACCGCAGCGGTGTTTCGCGATGATGCACCACGGTCATTATCGTCGTGCCTTCGGCGCGCTTCTCTTCCATAATGCGGTGAACCAGGGCATCCCCGCCGGCATCCCGGTACATATCCATGATGTGAAAGGCGATGTCTTCGTTGGCCGGGTCCGGCTGAGAAATGCGCACAGGGCCGCCGCCCAGGTCAGAGACCCTGGCAATGGCCGCCGGGTTGTCGGCCGGTACAAGGAGCGCCAGGCGGTTGTGCAGGTAGAGGCGATGGCTTCCCGGTGCAATCCGGCGGGCTTCGGTCAGCCGCTGCATGGCCTTTTCGTTAACCGAGGTGTAGATATCCGCTGCTGCATCGAGGACCTGACCGCGGAAGCTGGCGCCACCGGCCAAAATCTGTTTCAGCTGAAGCCCCGGCGGCAGCGTCTGGTAATAAATGGGCTGGATCTTCGGGTGCTGCTGCTTGAATACGGCAACCAGCTCATCCATGACCATGAACTGGTTGCCGGCCATGAACAGATTCAGCTGGCTTTTTCCAAGCTGATCAAGGTGGTGAAGGTCGTCGCACCGCGGGTCTGGAATGATCGGAAGGCCGACTGGTTCAGCCATGGAGACCCCCTCGAGACGTTGGGTTGGCATATTGCAAAGGTGGGCCGACGATTTCAATCATCAAGAAGGCGATGCGTGCATCCATCGATCAAAAAAAGCGCGCACCCCATTGGGTGCATTCAGGACTAACGACCGTCAGCGGGTGCCTCCGCGTTGGCCCAGTAGGGAACGGGTCCGGTGCCTTTACCGGCCCATGCGTCATCTTCCGAGGCGATTCCGGCCAGTTCCTTCAAGGCTTCGCGAATTTCCCGCGATCCCCTGTCGTGGATCTGTTTTACCGTGGCATGTTCCCCCAATACCTGCGCCAGTGAATAGCGTCCGTGGCCGTTTTTCAGATTGACATAGAGCAGGTCGCGGATGGAGGCCCAGCTGTCACGGCGGGTCTGGTTGGGCAGCGGCGTCAGGTTGTCCAGCTGGCGGAGCCATTTTTTTAAAAACCGCGAGTAAAGGTATTTTTGCACCAGGGCGAGCCAGACGATGAAAATGATGGTGCTCAGCAGGCCAACACCGGCGATCTGAAGCATCGGGTCCAGGCCGGCAACCGGCGGCAGGCCCATGAGGCCCAGCCAGCCGACAGCCCCGCCCACCAGAGAAAGCCCCAGCCCGGCGAAAAACGATTTCACCCTGAACATGCGTGCCTTCCTGCGGTAGCTGATCATGCCTTCAAGGAAATGGCAAAGCCGTTCACCGTGGGTCTCGACAAAGGATGCCAAGTTGTCCAGCCGATGGCAGGGGGCCTGAAGCACCGCCTTTTTAAGCTCTTCGCGCTGGTTTTCCAGATAGTGCAGGTAGGCGGCCTGGGGGTCTTCCGTCCGGCCGGTTTTCTTTGCGGCTGCGGTAGAGTAAGTCAGGCGGATCATGGGGATGTCCTTGCGGCCGGTAATCTGGGACAGATTCCAGCACAAGGTGCCATAAACACGCAGCAGGTCGGTCATGGAGGCACATTCATCGATACGGTTGAGTACGTATAACACCCGGTCTTCGAATGTCTTGGCCGGCAGGGTATCCCGCAAGCTGGTATGCGCCTCGCGCACGGTGCCTGCCTTGTGAGGGTCGAACATCACCAGCACCAGGTCGGCAATCTGCGCCAGATCGCCGATGACGTCCTGGTAGTTATAGCCCCGGTCCCGTTCGGTGATGCTGTCTAGCATGCCGGGCGTGTCGATGATGGCTAGGTTTTTTAAAAACGGTGAATTGACTTTCTTGAGCTTGAAATGGGAGGCGAAGCGCTGACCATGTTTTTTCAGGGTGTCAAAGGGATATTCGGGATCGTTGAGCAGAAACTTGCCGTCCCGCTGATCGGTAACCCGGATCGGAGCCCCGTCGGGTTGATTCTCGTCGTAGGTGATAACGGTGAAAGAATCATCGGTGGGCGCCTGTCCGGTGCCCTGAACGTCCGTTCCCAAAAATTCATTGATCAGGGTCGATTTGCCCGAAGAATAGTTTCCCAGCACCAGTACCTGAGGGCGCCATTTGATGTTGGTCTCAAGGGGCACCTCGCTGTAGCCGTAGCGCATGGCCACTGGTGTCAACTGTTCGGATACCATCTCCAGCAGTTCGGTGCGAAGGGCGGTGATGTAGTTGTCACGGTACATGAACGTCTCCGGCCGGTAGACTGGTACGTTTGGGTGTATAAGCGATTTGCCTAAGAAACGTTAGTAGTTATAAGGGTTTCCCGAAAACAAATCAAGCTTATAACGACACCGACCGGCTGTCACCTGCTTGGCGTCGCGGGCGTGGGTTAATGGCCGCCGCAGCCGCAATCGCAGTCGTTGCAGCTTCCACCGGTGGCCATCGCCTTGACCACTTCGCGGTCCTGCGCTCTTTTTAAATCGACCACCGTGACCAGGAGCGCTACCGGACCCATGCTGGCGGATGGGTCACCCAAGGGAAGCTCAAGATGGCCAAAGGTTTCACAAAACGCGCCGGGGATCACATCCAGTTGAATCCGGTCGCCGACACCCTTTCCGAACAGCGCTTTTTCAAACGGGGTGATGCCTGATGGCCCGATACCGTAAATAAATTCAAAGGGGGCTCCCCTGTCGCCAGCAGCCGATGGGTCAGCGGCCTGTATCTTCAGGGTGACTTTCATCAGGTTTTCGATGGTCCGGGATTGTTCGGTCATGGATACCTCCAATGGTTACTTCCACAAGGAAACAAGGGCGGCAACCCAGTCGGTCGTCCGGTCGAACCAGTCGCGGCGGGGTGCCGGCAAGGCCGAAGGGCTGTTTTTTTCGACAACTGCCGGTTCCGGCTGCGCATCCACAGCATGCTGCACCGTCGGCACCGAAAGCTCGGTCTGATATGCCGGCTGCGGGGCCGTTTTACCGTCCGCATGAGCACCCCACTTATCCACGATAAACCGGGTTAGCGACGCTTTTGCAGCAGGTTTTAAATCTGGCAGATGCCACATCATGCTGTGCACGGCATGACCCTGCCAGTCCATCCGGCTGATGCGGATCCGATCCAGGGCCATGGCGTCGAAGAATGCTTGAAGTGTCGGTTCGGACAGGGTCGGGTCCTGCACGAGATGGCTGTTTTCTGTCAAGATTGTTGAGAGGTGATCGAGATGTCGATGGGTTGCGGGCATGCAGCACACTTCTCCTTATCCTTTCGTGGAGTCGGTTTCACTGCGGTTAAGATAAGCGGCAATCAAGCGATGTAAATAGCGGAGTTCTCAACAGCGTTTGGGTATTCCAGACTGTTGAAAAACGGTTGCGCTTGGCCATACAGCCTTAACTGTCGGCGCAACACGCCCATTTATCATCCCTAACCGCCGCTGGTTGTCTTGCCGGCGTTCATGGGGTTTTTCAACATCTTGTTACAGCATATTTTCCGCAACCACCCTGTTTTTACCGGCCGCTTTTGCTTTGTACAGGCTTTGATCGGCCCGATCCACCAGCGTTTTTACCGTGTCGCCATTGCGGTAGGTGCTGACACCGATGCTTACCGTGACGGTCAACACATCCGATTTGGGCGAATCGTCGGCTGCATAACGGGCGGCGGCCACCGAGCGGCACAGCTGCTTGGCTTTTTTGGTGGCATTGCGAAGGGATGCGCCGGGCAGGATCAGCGTGAACTCCTCACCGCCGTATCGGGCCAGAAAATCGTCGCTGCGCACTGCGCTGCGGCATTTTTCGGCAAAGGCCAACAGCATCCGGTCCCCCACCGTGTGTCCGTAAGTATCGTTGAGCTGCTTGAAATCGTCGAGGTCCATCATCAGCAGGGAAAAGGGGGCGCGGGTGACCATGTTCCGGTCAATCAGGCTGCGCAGGTGATTGTCCAGGGCCTTGCGGTTGTTGACCCCGGTCAGACCGTCGGTATTGGCTGAATGCCGGGCCTTGTCCAGTTCTTTTTTCAGGACATCCACCTGGTTGGAGAGCGAATCGAGGGCTTTCTGGTCAAGGGTTTCCTTGTCCCGGACCATGGCCCGCATTTTGTCCACCTCTCGAACCAGTTCACTTTTGATGCGTTTGATGTCGTCGAGCAGGGTGATTTGCTCGAACCGTTCTCCCTGGGAGCGAATGCTGCTGTAAAAATCTCGGTTCTCGTTATCCAGCCCGCTCATGGCCGCCGTCATCAGATCGATGATTTCCCTGAATTCGGTTTCGCGTTCGCCGATGTAGGCTTTCTGTCGCTGGATGTGGCTTAAGATGGCGCTCTTCTGGCGGTCGAATTGGGCGGCGATGGTTTTGGATGTCTCAGCCGCCTGAAATTTTTCCCGCAGGGTATCCAGCTGTTTTTTAAACCCTTCGGCATCGATTTCGCTGATGTCCAGCGTGTATTCGCGCACGAAAAGGAACAAGGTCCGGATGCTTTCCAAATAGATGTCCAACCGCTCGCGGGCTTCTCCGAACGCTTTGGTCAGCGTGGCCGGATCGGCGTCGCTGGAATTGGATTTGCCAAACAGTTTCATGCTTCATCATCCTCGTCAACGTTAGCAGCTATCGTCTTGCTGCGGGGGGTGATCCACTGCCCATCCTTGAGATAGCCGGCGGTGATCGGTTTCAGGGTCTTGCGCAGGGTTAAAAAGCGTTCCTTCATGCCCATGAGCCAGGCCCTGTGGTCCACCACCGCCTGGCGGGTCAGAAACAACTGGTGATCGGCCGTTTCCATCTCAACAACGGCAGTGCCGTTAGCCATGCCAAGGGTTCCGGAGTTGCTGCAAAGCATGCAGCGAAGCGTGTCGGGTCCCATGAAACGGAAGGTGTCGCCACCGCACAAGGAGCAGCAGGGACCGGTTTTCGGGACTTTGGGGCCGAACAGGCTGTGGGCCAACCTTCGGGCGGTTTTTCGGTTGCCGTCATCCAAAAAGACTTCGCCGGGCAGGGCGCCATACACCACTTGTGTCTGCCGGATGTCGGCCAGGATCAGTTTGAGGAAACTTTCGATGCCCAGCAGCGTGCTGCCCTCCATGCCGGGGATGCCGGCCAGCGCCACGCCCACGGCCGGCTTGCCCCACAGCCGGTCAATCGCGCCGCAAAAGGAAAGCCCGCGGTCCAGGAACCGTTTCAGCGCGCTGTGGGCCCCCAGAAAATAAGCCGGCGCGGCAAGGATGACGGCATCTGCCGAACCGATGGCTTCCAGCACAGTGGCACAATCATCGTCGATCACACACTGCCCGTCCTTGAAGAGGCAGCGGTAACACCCCCGACACGGGTCGATCTTGAATTCAGTCAGCCGCAGCAGGCTCAGTTTGCAGGGTTCGGCAAGGTTGCGGAACACCTCCTTGACCATGATTTCGCAATTGCCCAAGCGCCGCGCCGAACTGACAATGCCCAGAATGTGTTTCATCGAATGCCTTTTCCCGGGAAAAAGTAGGGTAGCGGTGACCCTGCTCGCTTTCTACCGCAATACCGGCCGATCGTCTATTTGGTACCCCCCAAAATGCCCCTTATGGCCGTCGGAATTTCCGCCGGCATCAGTACCACCTTGGCGTTGGGCGACATGGACAGGCTTTTCAGGGCCTCCACGTATTTTTCACCGATCAGGTACATCACGGGGATCTCATTGTCGCCGATGGCCTCGGTGACTTTCTGGATGGCCCGCTGGCTGGCTTCGGCAAGGACGACCTTGGCCTGGGCATCGCGTTTGGAAGCCTCCAACCGGCCCTCGGCCTCCAGAATGGCCGCAGCCTTCTCTCCCTCGGCCCGGGTCACCGCCGCCCGGCGCTGACGCTCGGCGGCGGCCTGCTCTTCCATGGCGGCCTGCATGGTCTTAGAGGGGTTGATATCCTGGATCTCGACGGTCTTCATGATGATGCCCCAGTCCGAAATGTCGTCGGAAATGGCCGTCTTGAGTTTGGCCTTGATCTGGTCGCGGGAGGAGAGGGCATCGTCCAGATCCATTTCGCCCACGATGGCACGCAGGGAGGTCTGCACCAGATTCTGGATGGCGAACTGGTAGTTTTCCACACCATACACCGCCTTTTCCGGGGAGATGATATTCATATAGGCCACGGCGTTGGCGATGATTACGGCATTGTCCCGGGTGATGACCTCCTGGGAGGGGATGTCCAGCACGATGTCTTTGGTGGTCACTTTGTGGGCCACCGAGTCGATGTAAGGGATGATGATATTGAGGCCCGGGCCGAGAGTTTTTTGGTATTTGCCCAGGCGCTGAACCACGTGCTTGCTGCCCTGAGGGACGATACGCACGCCCAGAACAATCGTGACGATCACCAGCATCACAAATACTGCGACAACAATCAATCCTTCCATGTGCGTCTCCTTTTTGTCGGTTATTTTGGGTGCTCCGACAGTTATTTTGCGATACTTTCTCTTGGTCTCGTAAGCGCGGCAACTTGTCGCGGAAGGCTCAATATGAATTTGTTTCGGCGCGGCTGGAGGGCTTTCCCACAAGAAACCAGCCAAGTGGTTTCCAACCATGTGCTGGAAGGCCGCTAGGCTTTTTTGACCACCAGGGCATTGCCGGAAAAATCAGCGATGGTCACCCGGTCGCCAGCGGAGACAGCCGAATCACAAATGAACGGCCATTCCTCCGATCCCAGCAGGGGGGTAGCGAATCGCACCATGCCGCGCCGTCCATTTTCAGGGGCTCGGATCACCTGGCCGGTTTCGCCGATGGCCGCCTCGCGGGCAAGTCCCGCCCGGGTCCGATCGGTCATCATCGGACGGATGAATTTGAACCACAGAAAGGTGAACACGCACGAGGCGATGGCCCAGATGAACAGTTGCCAGGTGAAGCTAATGCCGGGAAACAGCAGCATCAGACCGGCCACCACCAGACCTCCCAGGCCGAACCAGAAGATGGTGAAACTGGGAACGAAGAGTTCGGCCATGATTAAGAGCATGCCAAACACAAGCCAGTGCCAGTATTGAAGGGTGACGTGCATGTCGTTGCCTGCAAGGGGTTGATGGTTAGGTAATCACCCGACGATGTACCCGCCGGGGTTTGATTTGATGCATTCATGGCCAGTGCGAAGCGCTTGTTTTTCGTCTCTACCAGATATCGGCCGTTTTGCCTTGGACAATAGGGAATTCGTCCCTAATCAAACGCCCAGGCCCTAATCGTACTCTTAGCACAAATCCTCAACCGGTGGAAGCCGCACCGCGACAGGCGTGAGGTAAACGTGGCCTAAAACCGCAGGCCAAAACTCCAGGTTGATCAATGACCCCGACTCGTCTATATTGTCACACGGTTGGTTTCGCTTGAAGCATTCCCGTCTGCGGACAATCATTACCCATGAAGCGGTGGCAATGGAGGCAATGTGGTCGTTGACCGGATCGGGGAAATCGCCGACGGGATTCATATGCTGGGGCACCGCGCCGTGCCCGTCTTTCTGGTTGACGGCGATCGACCGGCCCTGTTCGATGCCGGACTGGCTTTTCTCGGTCCGGTTTATGCCCGACAGATTCGGCAGGTGTTGGACCAGCGCCAACCGGCGTGGCTCTTTCTCACCCACTCCCATTTTGACCACTGTGGCGCCGTGGCCTATCTCAAGGCGCAGTTCCCGATGATGAAAGTGGTCTGCTCGAAAAAGGCCGCCGATGTATTTGGCCGGCCCAATGCCATTGCGCTGATTGCCGATCTCAACCGATTTGCTGCCGGAATGGCCCCTGATTTTGGTGTCGATCTCGGGAACGCCCGATTCGAACCGTTCACGGTGGATGTCAGGGCAGGGGAGGGGGACTGTTTTGAGATGTCAGCGGGTCTTACCGTGCGGACGATGGAAACGCCCGGACATACCTGGGATTTTCTCTCCTACTACATCCCCCAGCGTAAGCTGCTGGTTTCTTCCGAGGCCCTGGGTACGCCGGATGAGACCGGCTATATTGTGACCGACTGCCTCGTGGATTATGATGTGCACTACCAATCCATGCAACGGCTGGAGGCCCTGGATGTGGAAACCCTGTGTCTGGGCCATATTTACTCCTGCACCGGCAGCGATGCTCGCCGCCATGTGGCCCAATCCCTGGTGCAGAGCCGCCGGTTCCGAAGGATGGTGGAGCAGTTGCTGGTTCAGGAAAACGGGAATATTCCTGCCGTGATGCAGCGGGTCAAAGCCTATGAGTGGGACGGCAAGCCCGGGCTTCGGCAGCCCGAACCGGCTTATGTGCTCAACCTGGAAGCCCGCATCAATACCGTTGTGCGAAAATGGCAGGCCGCGCAGGGATCCAACGAATCTTGACGCGGTTAGGCCATCACCGAGCCTTGAACGCGTTGCGCTGGGCCCATTATTAAATCCAGCAAAATACTTGATAGGAAATCGGACACCCATAGCCTTGCTATAAAAACGGAGAGGGTGACATGACCACACCTGACCTGACCGTCGACATCGGCGGCCTGAAGCTCCAGAATCCGGTGATAACCGCCTCGGGCACCTTCGGCTACGCCCGGGAGTTCGACCACTATATCGACCTGAACCGCCTGGGCGGTATCATCGTCAAAGGCCTTTCTTTAGAACCGTCCATGGGCAACCCGCCCCCTCGCATCGTTGAGACCGACTGCGGCATGCTCAATGCCATCGGGCTGGAAAACGTGGGCATCGACGCCTTTATCAAAGACAAGCTGCCTTTTTTAGAGGCCCTTTGCCCGCCCACCATTGCCAACATTTACGGCAAATCCGTTGCTGAGTATGCCCTTTTGGCCGAACGCTTGGAGCCCCATCAGGCCGTGAAGGGGCTGGAGCTGAACATCTCCTGTCCCAATGTAAAAGAGGGCGGGGTGGCCTTCGGTTCCGATCCGACGCTTGCCCGGGAGGTGGTTACGGCCGTCCGCGAGAAGACCACCAAGCACCTGATGGTCAAGCTCTCTCCCAATGTCACCGACATCGCCCTGATGGCCCGAGTGGCCGAAGATGCCGGGGCAGACGCCCTGTCGCTGATCAACACCATCACCGGCATGGCCGTGGACTTGTCCACCCGCCGCCCCAAGCTGGCCAACGTCACCGGCGGCCTTTCGGGGCCGGCCATCAAGCCGGTTGCCCTGCGCATGGTCTGGCAAGCGGCCCAGGCGGTCAGGATTCCCATCGTCGGTGTGGGCGGCATCATGAATGCCACGGATGCCTTGGAATTCCTCATGGTCGGCGCCACGGCTGTCCAGGTGGGAACGGCCAATTTCATCAATCCCGGCAGCACCATGGCCATCATCGACGGCTTGGAAACGTGGCTGCGGAAGGAGGGCCTCGATGATATTAAGCAGCTGATTGGGACGCTGGTGACGCCCTGACGGAGGACGGGTGACCGTGGACGGAGGTCGGAATCGCGGCAGATGCCGCTTCCCTAATCGATCACATGGCGATTTCATTTGCATTTTACCCGAATTGGGATAAATTGCCCAGGATGTTAGCAACGTCAACAAAACCGTGATCCGGTTTGTTTCCCAACAGGCCGTCCGATCGAAGCGCTATCGGATGGGCGCCGACAACCAAAGGAGAAAAGCATGAGCAGACGCGTGTTTGTATGGGCCATGGCAGTGGTGTTCGTTTTCGTGGCGACCGGCATGGGGTACGCCGGCGAAGTGGAGATTCTGGGGGTGAAATTTCCCACGGAAAAGACCGTCGAGGGCAAAACCCTCAAGCTGAACGGGGTCTCCTACCTGAAAAAGCTCGGTTTCGTGAAAGTCTACGCGGTCGGTTTGTATCTGGAACACCCCACCAAGGACCCCAAGGAAGTTATCGAATCCGAACAGGTTAAGCAAATGGTTACCCACTACCTGACCGACAGGGCTACGGCAAAAAAAATCAGTGAAGGGTTCATTGAATTAATGGAGGAGGGCAACCCAAAGGAACTGGTGGATGCCAATCGGGCGGATATAGAGAAATATGCCTCATGGATGGACAAGGACATGGCTCCCGGGCTAACCGCAATTTCTACCTACGTCCCCGGTACAGGCGTCATCTATGAATACCAAGGAGAGATCCGCGGGACCATTCCCGGAAACACCTTCGCGCAAATGTACTATCGCTATAATGTAGGGGAAAAGGCCGACAAGCAAATCCGCGAGGGGTTGTTGGGATTATAAGGGCAGGTGGGAAAAGCCTCTTGGTGGTCAGTTAAAAGAATCTGAATGGCCGTTCGACGGTAGGCGTTTCCTGATCCTTCGTGCCTCAATCGCAGCAGCTGTCCCCGATCATTATTACCATATTACCATTCCAAAGGTTTTACCCAATAAAGCGTTAAGGGCGGGGCGACCATAGTCGTTCCTGCCCTTTGCTTATCCACCTGCCCCCTTCAGGCCGGACATGATCCGGCAGCCAGAATCTTGCCGATGTGAACCCGTCGTATATCCGGTCCATTCCGGCATGACGCACTTGGAAAGCGAGACAAGGCCGTTTTGGCGCAGTGAGCAAAAGACGGGTCGAGAGGCTCCTATTCATGTAAGGCGGTACGATCTCCTCCTGGACCATGCGGGTTACGGGTCTGTGCTGTGAAATGAATGCCACAACAACCCATTAATTGTGGTCCGGGTTACCCAACCCTCAAGGCGGTTAGCGTCGGTGACAGGGTCGCTATACGCATCACACAAATCTCACATTACTTTAACACTAAGTAAACATTATATATATTAAATGCCTTCAGCAGACGGCCGGCTGTTTATATGGCGTGGCCTGTCTTTTGCTTATGCAAGCTTGTGAGAAACAAGCATGGATCCACGCATAACAAGATGTGAAGATGGAGAAGTGGTAATGATTAAGTTAGTGAGAAATACAGTTTCAGTATTGTTGTTTTTGTTGATTCCGATAGTGGTGGCATCTACCCCCATCGCCACCGCTGGACCTTCTTTCGATAGCATCAACCTAACGGTTGCTGCACCATCAGAAATCGCTGCCGATGGCAGTGTTGAAGCGCTGGTCCCGGTAGCGTTTAATTCGGGAAAAGGGGCCATTGCCGGCGGAATGGTTAATGCTGCCTCGCAAGGTTCCACGGTTGATGTCAGCAATGGGCTTCTGGCAACGAATGCGGGGACTCCGGAATTTCTGCTGCGCGCCCCGGTTTTCAAACCTACCACCTTGTTGCTGTTGAGTACCGGCCTTATTGGTCTGGCGGGAGTAAGCAGGAGAAAGATCGAGAAATAGGGAGATTCCCGCTACCTTTTTTGCTTAAACAAGAGGCGGATGCCGAATTATCGGTCTCCGCCTCTTTCGCTTTCCGGGAAGGGCGCAACTCTTGAGGGTGTAAATCCCATACCGGCCTTGCGGTATCGGTATCGCGGGGTGTCGGATGGGTGGGCATGAATCGCCCGGGGCGCAAACGGCTGAGCCGTTTCTTCCGGTTTTGCTCCGCAGTCGTCTGTTATCAGCCCACAGTATCCTGGGTTAACCGGCTAACCGCGTTGAGCGGGCTGCGGCTTTTCAGGTGGACAATGTTTTGATCAACTGCCCCAGAAAAAACCGGGCATGACTGATGGGGGCCGCCATATTGGCCCGATGGTTGGCAAAGATGCTGCTCAAGCTGGGGTCCAGAATGATCCACGGATCGATCTTTGAGGCCTGCTGGCAGGATAGGATGGCGTGATGCAGCAGTTCGGTGGCGTGGCGCGACTCCAGGGTCGGGAGAAAATCATGGTGCACGGCCTCCAACACCGTCGCCATGGAACTGGCCACACCCTGGGTGTAGAAGAAGTAGTCGTCCACTGAGAAAAAACTTATTTCGGTGCCGTCCGTGTTGGTCAGCTTTACCAGATTTTCGTCGCAGCTGCCCAGAAGATCTTCGAAGGAGGCCAGCAGCGGAATCAGGTTGTCGGTGCGGGTAAAAAAGTTCGCCTTGCCCGCTTTAAGCTTTCCGAGGTAGGCTTGCAGTTCTTCAAGACCTTCGCTGTATTTGGATTCCGCCGAGGGAAACCAATAGCTGGTGGATTTGACCATGAACCAGTTCATGGCCTGCTCCAGGTTCTCGTCAAACGCGTCGGTGGTGCCGGTTCTAGAAATGCGCTCGGCCAGGGCCACGGTGGTCCGCCGGGTCACTTCCAAGACGCCCAACTGGAAATTGTTCACGTTGTCGGTGACATTGAGGATGTCATTGCCTCTCCATCCCCACCAGCGCTCTTCCAGTTCATAGCTCATGGGTTGGATGGCTGCCTCGACAAAGGCAACGCCTTTTGGCGTGGGTTTATGCACTGCTGCACCGGCAGGAGCAGCCGCAAGGGGATGTCCGGTGGTGCCGTGTTGCGTCGTGGACCGGGTGGCGGCAACCTGACCGCCTGCCTGCGCAGCAGCGTCAGTGGCAGCCATCGGCTGCTGGTGCATTGCCGGCTGTTGAGCGGGCGCCGGCTTGGCCGCCGTTGCCGACGAACCAGGGGCGGCGGTTTGTCCGGCCGTTTCCTGAAAGCGTGTCGTCCCTTGGGTGGCGGCGGCATGTCCCGTTGCTCCCGCAGTATCATGGGCGCTGGCGCCTCGATTGGTGGGGGCTGTGCTGCCTTTGGCGGAACCGGCTGCCGTTGAAGGGGAAGCCGCCAGGGTTGTTTGGCTTTGCGCGTCGCTGCCGGAGTGGGCGGCTGCGGCCATCGAACCGTCCTGGCGGCCATCGCCGCTTCTCGATATTGGGCCTGGCGGTGAACTGAAGATGATGGAAAGAGCCCATAGGACAATTAGCGCTATGGCGATGCCGCCGACGATGCGCGGCGTGGCAAACTTCTTGAATTCGAATCCCTTGGCGTTTTTTACCATGACTGCTCCGTTTGCGAAACCGTTCCGGCCGCCGGCAGTGTCCTGCCGGTGTCGGTATTATTGCCGTTTTCTGAGTTTTCGGATATCTCCCACCCGGATGGTCACATTGGTGGCGTCGAAATGTTCGATCAAAGGTATCACATATTTGCGTGAAGCTCCAGTCATATCCTTGAACTCGGGGGTGGATATTTCACCCTTTTCGAGGATATGGGCCACCAGCCCGTCCTTCAATTTTTCAAGGGCCTCCCCGTCGTAATAGAGATCTTCTTTGACCTTGACCAGCACCCCTTCACCGACCAATAGTTCCAAGACGCCTTTGGCCGTTTTGGGATCCACACCCAGATCCTTGACGACTTCCCTGAAATAGGGGGGGGTCAGGCCGTTGTGGCGGTAGGTGTCTATGATCTGCTGCTTTAAGGCCTTCTGGTCCACCTGAAGGGAAACCGTGTGAGACGCCAGCCGAACCGTATCGTCCTCGAGGACCAGTTGCTGGTCCTTGATCATGCGGTTAAGGATCAGGGTGAAGAGTTTGCCGCTGGCCTGGCGCGGGAATTTAGACTTCAATTCCTCTTTGGAGATGCCGGTTTTCAGTGGATTGTTGCCGTGGTAGCGCTCCAGGACGTCGTGGCTCAATAGCTTAAGTCGTTCAAAGACGGCCAGATGGAGGTAGGTGCGGTTCTCCTTATCGACCAGCAGGATGGTCTGGCTGTTGAGCAGTCCGGCGACGGTCGTCTCCAGGGCTTTTTCAGGCAGGTCGGTCATCAGCAGCAGTTCGGCAAAGGTAATACCCGCCGGGCCGGCCATGCGGGTCTGATAGTCGATGATGCCTTCAGGCGCGGCCTCGATCTGGCCCTTCAGTCCGGCGATGATCTCCGGGTCAAAGCGTTTGTGTTTGACCGGAATGGGGTTGAGCACCTTGCCGCCGCCGATGGTGCGCACCGGGGAGTAGCTGCGGATCACGAAGCGATCGTCGCGGATCAGGCTGACCGGTTCGTCCAGACGGATCTGTACCGCGCAGGTTTCACCGGGGGTCAGTTCTTCCCGGTCCAGTAGGATCAGATTGCCCATGGTCTCGCTGGTACCGGTGTGGAAGCGTACCTGGGTCCGGCTTTTGATGGGTTTTTT
The DNA here is from genome assembly GCA_963704985.1 of uncultured delta proteobacterium. GTDB lineage: Bacteria > Desulfobacterota > Desulfobacteria > Desulfobacterales > Desulfosarcinaceae > Desulfosarcina. The sequence continues at coordinate 33,371 of CAVPIL010000003.1, forward strand.
GTTGCTGGAAAGAAAGTGGAGTTCCAGGTCTACCATGTAGCTGGGTCTCAGCGTGTTTTCGCGGGCCAGAATATCTCCCCGATTGATAGCGGTTTTTTCCAGGCCCTGGAAATTGATGGCCGTGCGCATGCCGGCTTCGGCCGTCTCCCGGCTCTGATTGTGAACCTGGATGCCCCTGACTTTGGAGGTAATTTTGCCGGGATAGATCATGATGCTGTCACCGACGTTGATCCTGCCAGAAATCAGGGTGCCGGTGATCACGGTGCCGAAGCCCTTCATGGAGAAGACACGGTCCACGGGCAGTCTGAAAAGCCCGGAGGTGGAACGCTCGGGCACCTGCGCGCACAAGCGGTCCAGTTCCTCGATGAACCGGGGGATGCCGTTCCCGGTAAGGGAGGAGACCGGAACGATCGGTGCTCCATCGAGAAAGGTGCCAACGGTAAACTCCCGGATGTCCTCGGTGACCAGTTCCAGCCACTCTTCATCCACCATATCGGTTTTGGTGAGCACCACCATGCCGTGTCTGACGCCCAGAAGTGCGCAGATTTCCATGTGCTCGCGGGTCTGGGGCATGACCCCCTCGTCAGCGGCAATCACCATGGAGACGATGTCGATGCCCGTGGCGCCTGCAACCATGTTCTTGACGAACTTCTCGTGGCCGGGCACGTCGACGATACCTAAATGGCGGCTGCTGGGAAGATCCAGCGCGGCAAAACCCAGTTCGATGGTGATGCCACGCTGCTGTTCTTCCTTGAGCCGGTCGGTATTGGTGCCGGTGATGGCCTTGATGAGGCTGGTCTTGCCATGGTCAATGTGTCCGGCAGTGCCGAGTATAATCTGTTTCACAATCGATGTGCTCCAGCAGGTTGTCAGGAGTGCCGTTTTTTCCGGGTTCTCAGGTATTCGGCAAAGTAGGCCAGCCCCACGAGAATGATGCCCAATCCGGCCACGTAGATCAAATTGGCGTCGGGGTAGAACATGCGCGACAGGATGACGGCGAAACCAGCGCCAAGGATTGCCCGGATGATGAAAACGTGAAATTGGGTCACGATTTTACCTCGTTCGAATCGGATGGTTGAGCAAGTTGACGAATACTATAGTAGAAGGCCATTGCGGTCAATACCTATGGGGAACACGTTGGTATTTCAATGAAAGTGATGAGAGAGGATTCGGGGACGTTGTTTACAAATTGGAGGATTCGGGGACGTTGTTTACAAATTGTACAAACCCTCCACGTCGGGTCTCGTCCAGATCCTGTTGCGCAATCAATAAGTACAATTAGTAAACAACGTCCCCGAAATTCTGGAAATTCTGGATTGAATAGTCCGCTTACGGCCGGACCATTCTCTGGTTAGAAGGCGATCTGGCAGAGTCTATCATCGGGACCGTTGCCGGTGGTTTCTGTATCAAGGAAGATGAACATGCTGGATTGTAAGGCCTCTCTTGGACTATCTGTCACCGTCATGGAAAATTTCAGGGAAGTGACCCTCCTTGCAGATCAAACCAGAAACAGGATTAGTGAAGGTTACCGCAAACCCATCAGGATCTCTGCGTACGACCCTACCGGGTGCCTGAAGGGTTTTGTCAAAATTAAACAATGGAAACTTTGTTAAAATAGGCTGGCCGACGGCAATATTTCTGTCGGTCCTGATAAATAAACCTCCTGCACCAATGTTTTTGATAATATCTCGGAAACTCCCTTCTAACACGGAATATTCGGCAATAATATATGCGGTACGGCGAGGATATTGGCGATTATTTGGAATTAGGTTCATTTTCCATTCACCTTATCCCGTAACTTGCCGGAGTACTTAAACGTCACCACCCGCCGGGCCGACAAGATAGCGTCCTCACCAGTAGCCGGATTCCTGCCTTTCCGTTCCTTCTTTTCCTTCACGCAGAACTTGCCGAAACCGGAAACCAGGACATCATCACCGGAGGCTAATGTGGCTTTGATGAGTTCAAGAAGGGATTCGGTGATCTCGACGGATTTGCTTCTGAAAAAGCCAAGGCCGTTTTGGATCTGCTCAACGATGTCGTGTTTCGTTAAAGCCATATAGAAACTCCGTAAATGTGTTGGTGGAAATGAAGGGTGGGATCAAAAACACGTTCGCAAAGATTCATATTCTTGTCAAGGGGTTGGTTATTCTTGACAACTGTCTTAATAAAGGATTAATCTCAAATACCATCCTGATTTAAGCTCCATTCTCCTTTTGTTCCGAGATTGAATTGTTGTTCCAATGTCATCAGAGTCCCAATGGCGACCGCATCATCATGAACCTTTATCGTTGATTCCAACAAGGGGGTTTACCATGAAAGTTTTCGTTACCGGGGCAACTGGCTTCATAGGGGAAAATACCGTCAAACGTCTTATCGAGTCTGGGCATGAATGCATTTGTCTGGTTCGCAGTACAAGCAAGAAAGAGGTGTTGAAAAGCATTGGATGTCAACTCATCTCAGGAGATATCACCGATAAAAAATCCTTAATTCAAGGGATGCAGGGATGTGATGCAGTTATAAATCTGGCGAACCTGTATTCATTTTGGGAGCCGGATATGAGCTTGTTCAAGAAAATAAACGTTGAGGGCACCCGCAACGTAATGGAGGCATCTTTAGAAACCGACATCAAGAAAGTAGTTCATGTCAGCTCGATCGTCACCTGGGGCCGATCGCCAGAAGTTCCTTTTAATGAAAAGAGCCCTGTCGGTGAACATACAAATGAATATGCGCGAACGAAATATGAAGGGGATCAGGTAGCTTGGAACCTTCACAAAAATAAGGATCTTCCATTGGTGATGGTTTATCCTTGTGGCGTACTGGGAGCGGATGACCCAAAATCAACAGGAAATCATATCAAACTATTAATCAATAGGAAAATGCCCATAAGAGGGCTGGAATCATCTGCCATAACCTTTGTACATGTAAATGACGTTGCAGAATCCATTGTGCGGGCATTGGAAAAAGATGACAACATCGGCGAGGGTTACATTATCGGCAAAGAATACCTTTCAATTGGGGAGTTGAACCAATGGATAAGTGAAATTTCAGGCGTAGCGCTCCCGTTTATTTCCATTCCTAATTTCATGGTGAAGCTTAATGCATTTTTCCTGACAGCGGTGGCAAATCTGACAAAACGACCTCCCACCTGGGGATTGTCATCCGATTTTGTCAACAATGCCCTAACTGCATACAAGGCTGATGGCAGCAAGGCAGAAAGAGAATTAGGTATTTCCTATACACCAGTGCGTAAGGCTATTGAGGAATGCATTGAGTCGTTCCAATCCAAACCGAGTAGCTGATATAAAAAAAAGCCCGGTTCGTATAATCTGCCCCTTCTGCAGACAATCTGCCCATCGTGTAAGACTGTACTCGAAATTGACGACCGAGGTGAGTATGAGATCGTTGGATAGTTAATTTTAAAACGAAAAGGCAGACCAATAACTTTCTGCCTTTTAATCCAATCAAATGCTGATCAGGACAATCAGGACATCGTTTTAAGCGATATACCGGATTTGGTTTTTCTGACAGTAAACGTTGTACCTACAGCAAACCCCATCTCCTCGATTAATCCCTTAGAAATAACCACACTGCCACGTTTGCTGACGGAAGCCTCCTTAGCAGGTGCTGATTTCGAAGAAGCACGTCTTGTAGTGATTTCCGGCGCTTTACCAGCTTTCATCAGAGCATCAAGATAGTGGGTTTTAAATTGAGCGGCGGTTTTAAATTTGAACTCTTTCATGATTTCAGGCTGAGTTTTCCCACCTTCGACTGCGGCAATCAGTTTCTTGGAATCGACTTTCTTTTTCGCTGGCATCGGACATTTCCTTTCTTGAGGTATAAATTGAAAACGTTTTTTCTATCATCATCATTCCCTTAAAAAAATCAAGGGGAAATTTGAGTCAACAGACTCATTGATATGTTTATACCAGTTTATAAAACGTAAATTTAATCACAAAAAATAGCAAGGTGAATGAAATATTGTCCAAGCTGCAATGAAGTGGTTGTGACCAAGGCGCTGGGAAGCTATTCACAAATCGATTTCAAGGGGGTGCCGGTCAAGAGGCGGAAAATTGGTCATCAGGAGGAAGATGGCGGGTGAGGGTGCGAATGGTATACGGTGGAGGTGATGGAGGATGTCTTGGCGATACTGTGACGCGGATTAAGACTTCACTTGACAGTATGGTATCATCACTTTTCAGAAGCCATTTCATCCGTTGATGAGTTTGAGGGTATCTACAGGTTGATGGAGTGCTTTATTTAGGTCATTTTTGTCGATACTTATCCAGATGATTGTCCAATGAGGTTTACAATATCTGCAAAAAATCAAGGTCTAAGAAAATTGGTTTCTGTTTTCTGAGAACCAATATCAGCCGATTTCCGTTCAAAATCATCCACCAGATGCAATCTATGCCTTTGAATTGCCGATAAAGGACTGTATCCCTTCTTCCTCAATAGCCTTGATTCCTGCATCCAATGCTTCTTTTGCGCTTGGGAATATTTCATCCCAAACAGCAGAGTTCCATTGTTCATCTACAATTTCTAATATCCATCCATCCTTGTCAGCTTTATGAACTTCAATTTTGACCTTGAATCCATCTTTTTCAATTTCTTTAAAAATTCCTGATTCAGGATACTTTAATAATTTTTCCATAATGTACCTTTGATATTTAATGACTTTCTGATTTGGTGTATAACTTAAAAATGGCTGTCTAAAAGTCCTCGATTTCAATCGGTTCATTACTGAGATCAAATACAGTATCACAGGCTTGGGTATTAAACCATTCATTATATGTTTTAAAATCCATTTTCTGCGGCCACAAATCTGTGTCTCTTATAGTAGCGTAAAGTTCTTCTTCAAAAATATCCAAATGATGATTTTTCAAGTAATTTTTATAATTAAATTCATCATAATTTTCTGAGATAAGATAAGCTGAATAATAGCCTCCATCAAAATAAAATTTGTCTTCCCCATTTTCAAAGCTTTTAGCCCAATCCAGAAAAGGTTTTTGGTATCACAATCAGCAATGTTCTATTTATTGTATTCATAAATAAGCCTGTTTCTATCGGTATATGGTTAATTTATGGAGTTGTCTTGTTCCTGTTAATTAAGACTACATGAAAAATTTGAATCTCAACAAATTTGATAGCACTTCATATTGGCATCAACCTGTGATGTATTGAGATCCAAGAAAAAGAGCGCTGTCAATTATTGCCCAAATAAGGCCCACACTCCCTTTCAGGTATAGGTCAGGACAGTTAAATCATCAAAAATGGGCTCCTGGGAAACCGGAGGCCCTTTTTATTGATCAATAGTGCTTACATGATGCTTACATGAGGTAAAAAATCAGAAAGGCCTACAACCTTTTTAGTTGTAACCCCTTGATTTTATGGCGCGCCCGGCCCGATTCGAACGGGCGGCCTACGGATTCGAAGTCCGGCGCTCTATCCAGCTGAGCTACGGGCGCATAAGCGATAAAGGCCATTGCGCATTTGTTTGGTGCAACGGCCTTTTATTTGTTATGGGGTGAGTGATGGGACTTGAACCCACGACCCTCAGGGCCACAACCTGATGCTCTGCCAACTGAGCTACACCCACCATAGTAAACGATTTCTACTAACAGATCACCTGCCCCATTTCAACCATAAACTTGATCAAGCCCCAAAATAGATAGATTGCTATCCGCAGTAGACAAGGCCGTTTACATGGCTCTTGTTGCCCCGGAAAGGGTTTGGAGGAGGTGAATGGCCGGCAGGTTGCCGACGGGGTGACCGACGTCAAGCGGGCGGTGTGATACGAATACATGCCACATCTCTGTTTTAGGGGCAATTCGCGGGGCAGGATGTTTGGCACTGCGCCCGTGTCCAACTCCCGCAGACATTTTATCCGTATGGAGAAGGAACTCTCTGTGGTCCACTTGCGGCAGGTTGGCGCCAGTATCGAACATCACTGACCATTCCTAATTCGGGGAGGTGGTCGAAAGGTTTTCGATCCGGCCGGTGAGCCTGGAATTCGCGGCGTCCAGGGTGAAGCAGACGACGGCCAGTGATTGCCGGTTAGAAATCATTGACGCTGGAGGGCAGTGATTTGCCCTGATACCTGCAAGTCACCGAATCTGTAGGTTAAGTCGTTTTTTGCATGGTGGTTGCTGGCGATACGGATACGCGTTGAGAATCACTGTCTTTTCACCACGCGCTGTCTAAAAGCCTTAAAATTTGTCAAGCGCCATCCTGTATTGTTAAAAAAGAATAGATTCACGTATACTGGAAATAATTGAAATCGAATATAGGCGAAACGCGCATCGCTCCCAGCGTTACGTGGTTCCTCTATCCCCTATATATGGAATTGCCAATATGAAGATCAAGCGTAAATCCCAGTCTTTTTATTTTGTATCGCTGATTGCTGTGTTTTCCAGCCTGGTGACGATACTTTTTCCCGGGGCTCCCGCCTTCGCGATCGAAGGTAGCTCAACAGCAAGATCGCCTGTTAGTTCCGGCTCAGAAATCGACTATCCGCCCTTTGGTATAGTTGAAGACGATGGACGAGCAAACGGCTTTTCGGTTGAACTGCTGCGTGCGGCGCTAGCGGCCATGGGGCGTGAGGTTACCTTCCGCACCGGCACCTGGGCTGAGGTAAGAGGCTGGCTGGAGGAGGGTCAGATTCAAGCTCTGCCCTTGGTTGGCCGTACCCCGGAACGGGAAGCCATTTTTGATTTTACCTTCCCCTACATGTCCCTTCACGGTGCCATTGTTGTTCGAGACAGGTCGACTGACATCCAGAGCTTGAGCGATTTGATAGGACGGCGGGTTGCTGTCATGCAAGGGGACAACGCTGAGGAGTTCCTGCGGCGGGAAGATCGCGGCTTTGAGATCCACACGACAGCTTCTTTCCAGGAGGCGTTACAGGAGCTTTCCAATGGCCGTTATGATGCCGTCGTCATTCAGCGGCTTGTGGCATTGAGGCTCATCCAGCAGACAAACATTCTCAACCTTCAGATCGTAAACCGTCCCATCGAAGGATTCCGTCAGGAAAGGGGACCGGGAGACGCTGGCGTTGTTGAACGAAGGGCTGGCCCTGATCATGGCGGACGGAACCTATGAACATCTCCGCGCCAAGTGGTTCGCAGCCCTGGAACTGCCTTCTAACCGGCGCATTGTAATCGGCGGGGACCACAACTATCCGCCCTTTGAATACCTGGATGAAAACGGACGCCCGGCCGGATACAATGTCGACCTCACGCGAGCCTTAGCCAATGAACTGGATCTCGACATCGAGATTCGCCTCGAGCCTTGGGCAAAAATCCGGGATGCATTGGCACGAGGCGAGATCGACGCTCTTCAAGGCATGTTTTACTCACCCGAACGCGATTTAACATTCGATTTTTCACCACCTCATGCGGTCAATCATAGCGTCAGTGTTGTACGCAAAGGAGATGCTCCCCCGCCGGCCACGCTCAAGGAATTGGCCGGCAAGCGCATCGTGGTGCAAAAGGGCGACATCATGCATGACTATGCCCTGGAAAACGGGCTTGGCGATCAGCTTTCAACTGTCGACGCCCAGGAGGACGCTCTGGGGGAATTGGCCCGGGGACAACATGATTGCGCGCTGGTTTCCCGCCTCACCGCACTGTACTGGATCAAAAAAAACGGCTGGGACAATCTGACAGTTGGCCGGCGTCCGTTGCTTGCCGCTGGATACTGCTATGCGGTTCCCCAAAACCATAAAGCCCTGCTATCGCAGTTTAACGAAGGACTGAAGGTTTTAGATGAAAACGGTGAGTACCGGCGCATCTACCAGAAATGGATGGGGGGCTACGAGGCATCTTCTGATGGCTTCCTTACCATTCTCCAGCATGTCGCCATGGTCGCCATCCCCCTGTTGCTGCTGCTTTTGGCGTTTTTCCTGTGGTCGTGGTCCTTGCGAAAGCAAGTAGGCCGGCGCACGGCAGAGCTTCGGAAAAGCGAATCACAATACCGGTTACTGGCCGACAATACGCTCGACGTGATTTGGGACATGAATCTCGACCTCGAATTCACCTACGTCAATCCGGCGTGTGTTGACCTAACCGGCCACACGCCAGACGAGTGGATCGGAACCCGTTTGGCGGAGCATTGTGATGAAGAAAACTATGCAAAAATGGCCGACTTAATCGCCGATGGCGTGGCTAAAGGTTCAGAGGACCCGGGTGTCATTTTTGAAGCTGAGATACTCAAGAAGAATCGTGAACCCATTCCGGTTGAAGTTCATGCCAAAGTGGTTTGTGACACTAATGGCCAACCTATTCGAGTCCAGGGGACCGCCCGAGATATTTCCCAACGCAGGCAAGCCGAAGCAGCTCTGGGATATCAGGACCGATTGCTCCGAGAAATGGGGCGTATCGCCAAAATTGGCGGCTGGGAGTTCGATCCCGCCACCGGTAAAGGCACGTGGACCGAGGAGGTTGCCCGCATTCACGATCTCGATCCGGATGATGAAACCAATTTGGAACAGGGCTTGAGTTTTTATCAAGGTGATTTCCGCACGAAAATTGAAAATGCGGTCAAGGAAGCGATTGAATTCGGGCAACCCTACGACCTGGAACTGGAGTTGGTTTCTGCCAAGGGGGTAAGGAAATGGGTCCGGACCATTGGACAACCAAAAACAGTAAAAGGGAAAGTTGTTCAGGTTCGGGGTTCTTTCCAGGATATTACAGAGCGTAAACTCGCCAAACAAAGCATTGAACACTTGAACCGGGTTTTGCGGGCGATCCGCGATGTGAACCAACTGATCGTGCGCGAGCGGGATCCCGACAAGCTGATAGGCGAGGGTTGCCGCCTGTTGGTGGACAGTCGAGGGTATGCATCTGCCCTGATCGTCCTCACCGACGAAAACGACCGACCCGTCTCTTGGGCCAGGTCAGGCTTGGCCGTGTCCTCGGAGTCGCTGAACAGCATGCTTGAACGCGGCGAGCTGCCGCCGTGCTGCGACCGCACCCGTTCCAGCCTGGTAGTTGTGTCGACCGAGGAGAGACACAGCCTTTGCAGCAAATGCCCTACCGTGGAAACGGGAAGATTCGCGGAGACACAAATGCTGTGCGCGCGGCTGGTCCATGAAGGTGCGGCCTTCGGCTATCTTGTGGCCGCATTGAATCATGACCTGAAGGTAGACGATGAAGAATTAAGTCTTTTTGCCGAAATGGCCGCAGATCTGGCCCACGCGCTCAACGTTCTACAAATGGAGGATGCCCATAAAAAGTCCGAGCGAAAAAGTGCTTCATTGGAAAAACAACTGCTTCAGGCACAAAAGATGGAATCCGTTGGTCGCCTGGCAGGGGGCGTGGCCCACGATTTCAACAACATGCTCAGCGTAATCATCGGTTATGCGGAGCTGGGCCTACAGAAGATGAACCCGGGGGAGCCACTGCATGCAGACCTGCTGGAGATCCTGGCGGCTGCGAATCGTTCAACGGCCATCACTCGGCAATTGCTGGCTTTTGCCCGTAGGCAGACCATCGCCCCCAAGGTGCTCGATCTGAACGAAACCGTGGAGAGCATGCTTAAGATGCTCCGACGGCTGATCGGAGAAAACATCGACCTTGCCTGGAAGCCCGGGGCGGGTTTATGGCCGGTCAACATGGATCCTTCCCAACTCGACCAGATCCTGGCCAATCTTTGCGTCAACGCCCGGGATGCCATCGCCAATATCGGCAAGGTTACCATAGAAACTTCTACGACGGCTTTTGACGACAATTACTGTGCCGACCACAACGGTTTTGTCCGGGGCGATTTTGTGATGTTGGCGGTCAGTGACGACGGCTGCGGCATGGACCGGCAGACGCTGGACAATATTTTTGAGCCGTTTTTCACCACCAAAGCGGTGGGGCAGGGCACCGGTTTGGGGCTGGCCACGGTGTACGGCATCGTCAAGCAGAACGAAGGTTTTATCAACGTATACAGCGAGCCGGGCCAAGGAACCACATTCAAGGTCTACCTGCCCAGGTATGGCGGTGAGGTTGTCCAGGATCAAAAAGAGAGCATCGAGGAAATCCCAAAGGGCCGCGGTGAAGTGGTGCTGGTGGTTGAAGACGAAGCCTTGATCTTGAACCTGTCTGAGAAGATTCTAAGCAGGCTTGGCTACAAGGTCCTGCTGGCCAAAGCTCCGGAAGTGGCGCTGCAGCTGGCCGACGCGCACACCGGTGAAATCTCCCTGCTGATTACCGATGTGGTCATGCCCGAAATGAACGGCCGTGAAATGGCCGAACAGCTCAGAACGCTTTATCCCAACCTTAAATGCCTGTTCATGTCCGGCTACACCGCTAACGTGATCGCCCACCGCGGCATTTTGGAAGAGGGCTTGAATTTCATTCAGAAACCATTCTCCATTAAGGATCTGGCTATCAAAGTCAGGGCGGTACTGGATGATCAATAGCTGATCCCAATCCTTATCGGTAGTGGATTGAGCGCAGCGTAACCTATCGATCCGACAACAAGGCAGGGGAAGAAGGGAACGGTGATGAAATTATGCGATTCCATTCAAGATTGTGTATGATATGGTAACCGCATGCCAAGAAAAGCCCGCATCGATGCGCCCGGCGCGTTGCTCCATATCATCTGCCGAGGGATTGAACGGCGGAAGATTTTCCTGAATGACATCGATCGCGATGATTTTGTGGATCGGTTGTCCCGTATTGTATGTGAAAGCGAAACCCTGTGTTACGCCTGGGCGCTGATACCGAATCATTTTCATCAGCTTTTAAAAACCGGAAATACGCCAATTGCCAGGGTTATGTGCCGATTGTTGACCGGATACGCCGTTAGGTTCAACCGTCGGCATCGGCGTCATGGGCGTTTGTTTCAAAACCGGTATAAATCCATATTATGCCAGGCGGAACCCTATCTTTTGGAACTGGTCCGCTATGTTCATTTGAATCCCCTGCGCGCCGGTATGGTCCATGATTTGAACGGCTTAGATGATTATCCATATTGCGGTCACCGTCGTTTGGTCGGCGGCATATCCGCTGACTGGTAGGCGACCGGCGGCGGTCTCATCCGCAGCGTTGGCGGTTGGGGGGGCTTAAATCGATGCGCCGCATGAAGGAGCATCTTAAAGGCGATGAGCGGATACTAGGTGACAGCGAATTTGTGCTGCAGGTGCTTGCATCGGCCCAGGAACGTATGGAAGAACGATGATCATGGCCTTGCCCAAATGACCGGCGACAGGCTGGCTGGGAAGTTGATGACCATCCGGCCTGATATCCCCGTGATCCTCTGTACGGGTTTCAGCAACAAGATATCCGATGAAAGCGCTCTCGACATAGGCATCAAGGCCTTTGCATACAAGCCCATCCTCAAGGCGGATCTGGCAAAAACGGTCAGAAACGTGCTGGATCAGGCGAAAAGAGTAACACTGGCAGCGGATTTTGAGGTATGATTGCCTTCCCCTGACTCAAACGGTCCACTAACGTGCGGCAGGCAATATGAAGCTCGGACCGCCAGTTTGATCTCGAACAGAACCGGGCTGGAAGATTACAGGCTGATCGTGATCTGGCGACCGGCAACTGCAGCAGCCGATTTTTTCGTGGAAAGTTGCCATGGGAATTAGCGATGCAGCCCAAGCCGTGAGATGGGCGGGCGTGTTATCAAAGAACCCATCAGGCGATATAAACCAAAGAGGAGCAGATGTTCACCAAAGTCTGTGGCTTGACAACCAACGCGCAAATAGACAAAGCCATCGAGTATGGCTATGATGCCATCGGAATTGTGACGTATGCTAAAAGCAAACGCTATTGCTCTCATCAAAAGGCGATTGAATTAGCTGAATACGCGCGAGGCAAAATTAAAAGTTTTGTTGTTGGACTTGCATTTAGCGATGTGGCATCGGCCGCCCCGGCTTTTGATTACACGCAAATATATGAACCCAGGCAGGTACCCAACCTTGTTTTTGCATCCAAAGAGATGCCCCCCGTTGACCTCACCTATGACTATTTCGTTTATGATGCCAGTATCGGCAGCGGCGTTTTTAAAGGTTTCCCGGCATGGATAAAAAACAGATCCGGCAATCTGTTGGTCGCGGGTGGCCTCACGATATACAATGTGTGTGATGTGATTCGTGAAATTCGTCCTTTTGGCGTTGATGTCTCAAGTGGCGTCGAAAAAAAAGGCGTCAAAGACTTTTCAATGATGAAGGATTTTATCGATGCGGTTAAGCGCTGCGTTTTCTGAGAGCGTTAATAACGCTCCAGGTTGCGTGGCCCTTTTGCGCGGTTTCCAACCGAGAGTCGAGGCGCCTTACCTGCCGTTGTCCAGGTGAGGGCGGACGGCCATGCCGAGCGCTTCGAGGGCCTATGGTTTTTTTCAGGTACTGTCCCGCACCGTGTACCAGGGCCGTTGTGACGCTCGCCGTTTCTGAAAACCCGCTGGCGATGACGGCTTTCTGGCCGGGGCGAAAGGATAGTATCTGCTCGACGGCTTCCAGCCCGTTCATTCCCGGCGCCATGATCATGTCAAGCACCACCGGGTCAGCGTCCGTGGACCGGCAACGGACCATCCGTCAGATGAATAAAATGACTTGTACGGTCAGATCCATTCCACTTTATTGATTGTGATTTCATTATCAACGTCACCCGTGTTGGCAACGCCTTCAGGCTCAATTAAAAGGGCTTGGTAGCCCTTTTCGGATGCTGGTTTGTGCGCCACCCCTTTGGGGATTACAATCATCTCTCCGGGGCTTAATTCAATCACTTTGCCTATGAAGTGCAGCTGCATTTTCCCCTCCAAGATGATAAAGGTTTCATCAGTATCCGGATGGCTGTGCCAAATAAACTCACCTTTGAATTTAACAATTTTAAATTCATAATTATTCATCATCGCTATGATTCGAACCGAATAATCTCCATCCGGAAGCTTGGAAAATTTTTCCATGAAATTTATCTTTGATGGTATCATTTGTCTGCCCCTTATCTCCTGGTATTAAAACAACGCCATTAAGGGAAGCCTTCGGTGATCGAAAAACGGCCCTTTCGGGGTACGCAGCGCTATCGCTTTCGGGATCGCGATCTGGAACATCGGCTGGACGGATAGTAGCTTTCTTAGCATTGTTTTTTCAACCGTATATTCTGCCCCAAGGGATTTTACCATCTGCTTGACAGGCGGGCACCAAAAGGTGATGAAGGGGCAGAACAGCCTGCGGAGCCCTGATTGGGCATTGGATGCAATTGCCGGTTTGATTGACCATGGCGTTTGAACACCAGACGCACCCTTTGCGCGCGGCTGGAAGCCGCGTGCAGATGAAAACCACCAGCCGTGGAAAAGGAGAAACGATGGACCCCTACCTTCGCTACCGCCAGGACGTCATCGCTTGCTGCCAGTGGCTTTGCCAACACGGCTATTTCGGATCCCTGCTCAGCGCCGGAGGCAACGTATCCGTGCGTATCCCCCAACAATCGGCCCTGGTGATCACCCCCTCGGGCAAACCTTACATGGAACTGGTACCGAAGGACATCTGCGTGGTGGATTTCGACCTACAACCCATCGACGGCGACCTGGCGCCCTCCATCGAAACGGCCATGCATGTGGGCATCTACGACATCCGGGCGGATGTGGGCGCCGTGGTCCATACCCACCAAGCCTATGCCAGCATATTCGCCTTGATCAACCAGGCCATTCCAGCCCTTTTCGACGAGGTGGCCTTGGCCATCGGTGAAACCGTTGACGTGGTGCCCTATGCCTTTTCCGGAACACCGGCGTTGGTCGAGAATGTAAAGCGGACCGTGTGCAACCGCTGCAACTGCTTTGTTATGCAAAATCATGGTGCGCTGAACCTGGGCCGGACCCTGGAAAAAGCGTGGCAGAATGCCGAACTGCTGGAGAAGACGGCCCAGGCCTACTACCATTCCCTGACCACCGGCAGGCCGGTGACGACCCTGCCTGTTGAGACCCTTCAACGGGTTAGGGAGCTTCGCAAATAGCATCACCAGCCAGGCGCCCACCCCTGGGTTGGTCCGGACAACCCGATGAGATCACTCCCTTCGAATTCGGCCCCTTTTATCCGCAGTCCGCCTTGTCTTTTATTCGCCCATGGCCTTAATTTAACGACCCGGCTAAACCCAGGCGAACCGTCAGTTAATCAATCTGATTGCAGTTCCCTTCTGATGCGATGGCATCTGCAGCCCAGGAGCAGGTATCGATTTTAAAAAAAGAATCCAAAAAAGCGATCGACGGGTTGACAATCAGGCTTAAGATTTTATATTTGAGCATACATGCATATATACCCCGCAGGAGGTCGATGTGTTAAGAAAAAATACCCTTGCGCCATGTACACCGGAAACCTGCGATGTCCGGGTGGTTCATCTGGATCGTGTCGCCCGGGCCAATGCAGAGGCCATTGCGACCAAAGAGCTGGAACAACTGGCCCTGACCTTCAAGATCATGGGCGACCCCACGCGGCTTAAAATCATCCTGGCTCTGCGGGGGGGAGAGATGTGTGTCTGTGATATCGCCGCCTTCGTGGGCCTGAGCGAATCGGCTGTCTCCCATCAGCTCAGACGCCTGCGTGAGTTGTCGCTGGTCAGCTCACGCCGTGACGGGCAGATACTCTACTACTCGCTGGACGACAACCATGTGCTGGATCTGGTCACCCTTGGGCTTGACCACATCGAGGAGGACTGAGGCCGGTGAACAAGCATGATGCCTGACAGAAACCCTGAGCAACCCCTATTGAATAAGGAGTGGCTTCTATGAATCTGGTGCTCAACGTCTTGCTGCAGTCGTGGAACATCCTGCTCGAATCATCGGCTTTCATCCTGCTGGGGTTGATCGTCAGCGGACTGCTGCGGGTATTCCTCAACCCCGGGTCAGTCTCGCGGCATCTGGGACAAGGACGCTTCAAGTCGGTACTCAAGGCTTCGCTTATGGGCATCCCCATTCCTTTGTGTTCCTGTGGCGTGCTGCCGGCTGCTGCTGCGCTGAAAAAGCAGGGGGCCAACAACGGGGCCGTCACATCCTTTCTTATCTCAACGCCGGAATCCGGAGTGGATTCGATCGCCATCACCTACGCCCTGATGGATCCCATCATGACCGTAATGCGGCCGGTGGCTGCCTTTGTCACCGCATTGGCGGCCGGAATTGCAGAAAACCTGCTGGGTAAACCGGATACGGCTCGCCCCATCGTTCCGGATCTCTCCTGCCCGGTGGACGGTTGTTGTGACGGTGAAAACTGTTCACCCGAGGTCCACCGCAATCACCACAGTTTCAGGGAAAAAATATCGGCCGGGTTCCGATTCGCCTTCACCGATGTCTGGGGGGATCTGGCGGTGTGGTTCCTGTTCGGCCTGCTGCTGTCGGGCGTCATCACGGTGATGATACCCGAATCGGTCTTCAGCCGATACATGGGCGGCGGCCTTGGCGCCATGCTGATCATGCTGGCCGTGGGCATTCCCATCTATATTTGCGCCACGGCTTCCACACCCATTGCCGCCACCTTGATCCTGCAAGGTGTCAGCCCCGGTGCGGCCCTGGTGTTCCTGATGGCCGGACCGGCCACCAATGTCACCTCGCTGACCGTGCTGGTCCGTGTGTTGGGAAGGCGGGCCACTGGCATCTATCTGGCGGCAATTGCGCTTTTTGCGGTGGGCTTCGGCCTGCTCGTGGACTGGATCTATACCGCCATGGGAATCTCTGCCAAGGCCGTGGTGGGACAGGCCGGAGAAGCCATACCGCACGCCGTTCAACTGACCGGTGCCATCTTGATTCTGGCCCTGTCGGTTAAACCGGTGTGGCGGTTCATGCGCAGCCGTTTTTTCAAACCAGGACTGACTGGTGAATCGCTGATGACGGATGCCACGACCGCAAACGCTCCCGAACCCCGTGTCGGCAGCACGTGAGGGTGCAGCCACTGACCCGTGGGGTCGGAGGAGTAGGGACTCAGGACCGAGGACTGGGATCGGGGAGCGGCGCTGGAATGGGATGATGCCGCTGAGCGGCTCCCGGCTGCGCGCGTTGCGAACGGTTGATATCATAATCCCGTATTTTTTTATTGACTCCTTGGAAAGTTTGGATTACCTAACTTTTTAAGAGAAGTGAAATGTATTCACAGGGAGTCGCGTTCCAATGGCAACCATCAGTATTCGCAGCATGCAGGTCAATCAGGAAGGAACCATTACCAGCGTCAAGATTGGCGGTGAACTTGGGCGTAGACTCCGTGATATGGGGCTGGTTCCGGGAACCGCCATCAAGATCCAGGGACGCGCACCGCTTTATGATCCGGTGGCCCTGAGGGTCAAGGGATTTACCCTGACCCTGCGCAACAACGAAGCCGATCACATCGAAGTCGAGGTTAACGGATAGCTATGAATTATTGCGTTGCACTGGGTGGTAATCCCAACGCCGGGAAGACCACCCTTTTTAATGTCCTGACCGGATCCCGGCAGCACGTGGGCAACTATCCCGGTGTAACGGTGGACCGCAAAGAGGGCCGCTATGTGCAAAACGGCCACGATATGCATATCGTCGATCTTCCCGGAACCTATTCCCTCACCGCTTACAGCGTGGAAGAGGTTGTGGCCCGGGATTTTCTGGTCAATGAGCGTCCGCGGGTGACGGTCAACATCGTCGATGCATCCAGCCTTGAGCGCAACCTATACCTGACCACCCAATTCCTGGAACTGGGGATTCCCACCTGCGTGGCCCTCAACATGATCGACGTGGCCAGAGGACGGGGTATCGAGGTCGACGCCAATAAACTCTCCCACCTGCTCGGCGTGCCGGTCATTCCCATCGTGGCCCGTACCGGGTTTGGCAAAAAAAACCTGATGGATGCCGTGGAAAGGGTTGCCGAGGCGCCGCTTCCCAGGCCCCTGCGAATTTCCTACGGCCGGGACCTGGAGACCGCCATCCAGGAGATGGAAAAAATAATCATCGGCAGGGCATTTCTCACCGACCTGTACCCGTCGCGCTGGATCGCCATCAAGTATCTGGAGAATGATGAGCAGGTCCTTAAAAAGGGCAGGGAAACCGACCCGCTGATCGCCGATGGGTTGGAGGCTATCGTGCTGAAGGTGGGTGCGCACATTGAAGAGACCCTGGAAACCTATCCGGAAGCCATGATCGCCGACCATCGATACGGGTTTATCAGTTCCCTGCTCAGGCAGGGGGTGATCAAGGAGCGCCACGACAGGAACCGGCTCTTTCTATCCGATCACATCGACAAGGTCTTGGTGAACCGGTTCGCCGGCCCCATCATCATGCTACTGGTACTCATGGGGCTCTATCAATTTGTGTTCACCTACAGCGAAATGCCGGTTGCCTGGTGCGAGAGGTTTTTTGAAAGGCTTGCGGACATTGTGTCCGCCAGCCTTTCCGACGGATTGCTCAAGTCCCTTGTCGTTTCCGGCGTTATTGACGGGGTGGGCGGCGTGCTTGGTTTTGTGCCGTTGATTATGTTCATGTTCTTGGGCATCGCCGTGCTGGAAGATTCAGGATACCTGGCACGGGTGGCTTTCATGCTGGATCGTGTGTTTCAGATTTTCGGGCTGCATGGCAGTTCGGTAATGGCCTACATTGTTTCCGGAGGCATCGCCGGCGGGTGTGCCGTGCCCGGCGTGATGGCCACCCGGACTCTCCGCTCCCCCAAAGAGCGCATCGCCACCCTGCTTACGGCGCCGTTCATGAACTGCGGGGCCAAACTGCCCGTATTCGCCCTGCTCATCGCCGCCTTTTTTCCCCACAGCCGGGCCCAAATGATGTTCGTTCTCACCCTGATCTCCTGGGCGGGGGCCTTGCTGGCGGCTAAGTTGCTGCGGATGACCGTGGTTAGGGGCGCTTCAACGCCCTTTGTGATGGAACTGCCACCCTACCGCCTGCCGACCATCCGGGGGCTGATGATCCATACCTGGGAACGGACCTGGCAGTATGCGAAAAAGGCCGGGACCGTGATTCTGGGCATCTCCGTGCTGCTTTGGGCGGCCATGACTTTTCCGCGCCTGCCGGATACGCAGATTGACCTCTATGACACCCTGCGCAGTAGCAAGCTATCGGCGGCGGCACAGGTGGTTGAAGAGCGTGAGACGGCAACCGGAGCACAGCCCTTCTCCGCCGCCGCTGCTCAACTGAAGGCCGATCTGCTGGTCGTGGACGCCCAGCAGGCCGGGGCCGCCCTGCGCCACTCACTGGCCGGTCGTATCGGTACTGGCTTAGAATCCGTCTCCCGCTGGGCCGGCTTTGACTGGCGTACCAATATTGCCCTGCTGGGCGGGTTTGCTGCCAAGGAGGTGATCGTTTCCACCCTGGGAACCGCCTATTCGCTGGGTACGGTTGACGCTGAAGATAGCGACTCCCTGGCCGTCAGGCTGGCCGCCGAACCGGGATGGCGAACCCTTACCGCCTGGAGTGTGATCATCTTTATCATGTTCTACGCACCCTGTTTTGTCACGGTGGTCTGTATCGCCCGGGAATCTTCGTGGAAGTGGGGGCTATTTTCCATGGTGTTCAACACATCCCTGGCTTTTTTCCTGGCTGTGATGGTTTACCAGGCTGGCGTTGCCCTCGGATACTGAATCCCCCATGGCACTATTTTTCCCGAGGCGAGGCCCATCCCAACGAAAAGGTGCTGAAATATGGAAACCTTGATTGTCAGCTTGATTGTCGCCGTCGCAGCCGTCACCGTGGGGCGGATTTTCTATAAGGGATTCAAACAAACGGACGGTTGTGCCTGCGGCTGTACCTGCTGCAGTATCTCCGATTCATGCAGCCAGCCGGCTGCCGGAAATGACGGCAAGGCCTCCCCGGCCCAGGAAGAGCGCTAAAACCGGCTGCCGCTTGCGTTGCCGTGATAGGCAACCGGAACCCCGGTTTTAATATTGACTCGGGATAGTGACTCTTCTATCATCAACGCTTCAATAGCCCTCAAAAAAGAAATCCCGGTGGCGGCTGTGCCGCCGGGCGAGTAATCTGAAACGGCGAACGATCCGTGCGCCTGTATAACGAACCCGGCAAAGAGGCCAAGCCGATGAGCAAACGCGTAATCGTGATGGCGTGGATGATGATGGTGCTGGTTGGTCTCTCGCCCGCCTTGGCCGCCGAGGACGAGCAGGGCTTTCTCGGCATCATCACCGGTGACGTGAAAAGCACCGCACACCAGATCGGCATGGATTTAAAAGCCCTGGTCAAGCGGCACAACATTCACCTGGCCGTATTCAACTCAAGTGGATCCGTCGAAAACATTTACGCCGTTTATCAGCGCCCCGGCAACCATTTAGGCCTGGTGCAGTCCGATGTGCTGGCTTTTGTGGCCAAAGTTAAAAGCGACCCGCGGCTCAAGCTGATAGCCGATAAAATCAAATGGGTTTTCCCTTTATACAACCAGGAGATTCACATCCTCGGCAGGGGGGAGATCCGTAATTTTAGCGATCTTGACGGCAAGCGCGTGGCCATCGGCCATGTGGAGAGCGGCGCCTATCTGACCAGCCGTTTGCTGTTTGAGATTGCGGGTGTTCTGCCCCGCCAGATGATAGCCATCGGCAGCGCTCAGGCGCTGGCGGCGCTCAAAGCGGGCAGCATCGATGCCATGGTCAGCGTAGACGGATTTCCTGTGGAACGGTTTATGCTGGGCGTTTCCCCGGCAGACGGGCTGCATCTGGTTCCCATCACCGACGACAGTATCCGCAGCTTCTATCCGGCATCCCGAATTCCCGCCGGCACCTATCCCTGGCAGACTGCCGACGTGGATACGGTATCGGTTAAGGCGGTCCTGGTGGCCTACGATTTTCGCAACCACCACTGCAACGCCATCGGGAATTTTGCCCGGCTGATGACGGAAAATATGGACTGGCTTCGATTCAATGGCCACCCCAAATGGAAAACGGTGGATCTAAACGAAACGCTGGAAGGGTGGGAGCCGTATCCATGCGTGAAAAATTTCACCCCAACGGCCATTGAGGCAGAAATCGAACCCTCGCCTGACCGCAAACCCAACCCGGTGGCCGATGCCATCGAGGCGGTGTTTCGCCCATGATCCACCGAAACGGAAAATACCATGTATGAATCCTTTTATGGGTTAAACAAAAAACCCTTTCAGATCACCACGGATCCAAGTTTTCTGTGGATGGGGAAAAAGCACCGCGAAGCCCTTTCCACCCTCAAGTACGGGGTGATGGACAACAAGGGCTTTTTGCTGTTGACCGGCGATGTGGGCACCGGCAAGACGACCTTGATCAATCGGCTGGTGGAAGATATTCAAGGCAAGGCCTATACCGCAAAAATTCCTGATCCGGGACTCAGCAAGTACGATTTTTACCGCATGGTCTCCCGATACTTCGGACTGCCCATTGAAGTGCGAACCAAAAGCGACTTTTTAGAGCCTTTCAGCCGCTTCCTCAGCGATGCCCACGAAGAACGAAAATCGGTCCTGCTGCTCATCGACGAAGCCCAGCGGCTCAAACACGATCTGATGGAGGAGATTCGCCTGCTGTCCAATCTTGAACGCCAGGACGTCAAGCTGCTCAATATCTTTTTCGTGGGCCAGAACGAATTCAACAGCATCCTGCTCCAGCCGGAAAACCGGGCTCTGATGCGCAGGATCACGATCACCTACAACATCGATCCGCTGGATCAGGCCGAAACCTGTGAGTATATCCGCCACCGCCTTAAAACCGCCGGCGCCGGCTACGAGATTTTCTCCAGTGCGGCCATGGAAGAGGTCTACGAATTTTCCAGCGGGTTTCCCCGGCAGATCAACATCATCTGCGACCTGGCCATGTTTTTCTCCTCCCAGGTGGCTCGGCGGACCATCAGCCGCAAGATTGTCAGCCAGTGCCGTGAAAGGATATCGTTTGCGGTGGATGAACCGCCGGCGGAAACGGCAAGCCATATCCGCGCACCGGCGCCTACGACCCGCTATCGGCCACTCCCCAAAAGGCGCTGGACGCGGTTTGGCGCAGCGCGTGCAGTTGGCCTGGTTGCGGCATTGCTAGTGGTCGGTGCAGGCATGTATTTTACGCCGGCTGACGTAAAGGACCGAGCCAGGCAGTGGGTCCGTCAAACTTACCAGACCTATTTTCCTGCCTCCGGCGAGCCGACCGGAACGGCACCGCCGGCGGTCGATGTCCCCAAATCAGCCAAGGCCGACCTTGAAACGGTCACCCCCGACGCTGCTCCGCAGGCGTCGAAAACTGCCATGCCTGCTGAATTGCCGTTGCGAATACCCCAACAGCCCCCGGAGGTCAGCTTCCCGAAAACTGCTGATTCGCTGCCCGGATCTGCACCAGCCGCGCAACTAGCACCCACCTCAGTGCCGCCTGCCGCCGTGAGGACCGCTGCGCCGGAACAGCCCGATCCGGCCGGTGCCATCGACTGGTTGTTAAAAAAACGCAGGCAGGAAAACAGGCAATAGGGCTGAGTCGATTGGGTTGGTTGTGTTGATTGGGTTGGTCAGGTTGCCTACCCATTTTTGATCGCCGCCGACCTCAACCTTTTAATATGCATCTGGATGGTTGCAAATGTTCAAGATTGCTGTGTTGCCGGGAGACGGCATCGGTCCCGAAGTGATAGAAGAAGCCCTCAAGGTGCTTGACGCGGCTCAGGAGAAGTTCGCCTTTCAACTGGCGTACACCCTTGCCGATGTTGGTGGTATCGCCATCGACCGGCACGGTCGGGCGCTGCCCGAAGATACGCTGCATCTGTGCGAGACCAGCGACGCCATTCTTTTCGGATCCGTGGGTGGGCCCAAGTGGGAAAACCTGCCCCCGGCGGAGCAGCCCGAACGGGGCGCCCTGCTGCCCCTGCGCAAGCACTTCAATCTGTTTTGCAACCTTCGCCCGGCCAAGGTATTTCCCGCCCTGGTCGGCGCCAGCCCCCTGCATCCAAAAATTGTCCGTGACGGTTTCGACATTCTGTGTGTGCGGGAACTGACCGGTGACATCTATTTTGGCCAGCCCAAGGGCCGGGAGGGCAGCGGGCCCGACGAGCGCGCCTTCGATACCATGGTCTACACTCGCCGGGAGATCGCGCGCATTGCCCGGGCCGCCTTCGATGCGGCCCGGCTGAGAAGCAAGCGGGTGGCCTCGGTCGACAAAGCCAACGTGCTGACCACCATGGTGCTGTGGCGGGAAGTGGTCAGCGAGACCGCCAAGGCGTATCCGGATGTGGCCCTGAGCCACATCTATGTGGACAACGCCACCATGCAGCTGATCAAAGACCCTCACCAGTTCGACGTGCTGCTCTGCGGCAATATGTTCGGGGATATCATTTCCGATGAATGCGCCATGATCACCGGTTCTATGGGACTGCTGCCATCGGCCAGCATCAGCGAAAGCGGATTCGGTCTTTACGAACCGGCCGGCGGCAGCGCACCGGACATCGCCGGCCAGGGCATTGCCAATCCCATTGCCCAGATTCTGTCCGCCGCCATGATGCTGCGTTACAGCCTGAACCGGGCCGATGCGGCCGACGCCGTGGAAAGCACCGTGGCGCGCGTCCTGGCCGCGGGTGTGCGGACGCCGGACATCGCCGCCGGTGGCAGCTCGGTGAGCACCCGGGCGATGGGTGATGCCGTGGCCAGTCAACTTCGCGACGGCCAATAAGCGGCGTTTTGGGATATGACCACACCTTTGATTACCGTCGATGGCATCTCCGTAAGGCTTCGGGACCGCTGGCTGCTCAACGGATCGTCGTGGCGGATCAACACCGGCGACCAATGGGCCATGATCGGCCCCAACGGGGCGGGCAAAACCACGCTGGCCAAGGCCCTCGCCGGTCTTCTGCCTGTCGTTCAGGGAAAAATCCATTACCATGCCTTTGACGGCGTCTCTCCCATGGACGCCATTGCCTACGTGGCCAGCGATGCCCGCCGGGATCTTTGGCGCCGGGAAAGAATCCTGGATCATGGGCGAGGCTTTGCCGGCCGGTTCAATGACGCCACCTCCGTCCGTGGGTTGATTGGCCGTCAACAGGCCGGCTCCCAGCTGCCGTGCGACATGGATGCCGATTCGATCGACGTCGTGGAGCGCTTCGATCTGGAAGCCCTGCTGGACAAACCGGTCATGGCCCTCTCCACCGGTGAGATGAGCCGGGTGCTGGTTGCCCGTGAACTGATGCGCCGACCGAAGATGCTGATCCTGGATGAACCCTTTGAAGGCCTCGACCGTTCGGGACGGCGGAAATTGATAGGGATATTCGAAAGGTTGGCGGGCTCGGGGCTGCCCATCCTGCTGATCGTCCACCGCCCTGGGGAGATGCTCTCCACCACCACCCATGTTCTGGCCATCGATCGGGGACGGATCCTCAGTGCCGGTGCTGTGGACCGCTCCGTCGATTCTTTTTTTGGCGCGAAGGGGGTCGCATCCCAGCAAAGGAAGCCGCGCCATCCGAAACAGCGCCCGGCCTATCGCGAAACCGGCAGGCGGATGGCGTCCGAACCACTGATCGATATGCAGGCCGTAACGGTTCGTTATGGCGCCACGATCGTGCTGGATCGCTTGACTTGGGCAGTAGGGCAGGGGCAGCACTGGGCCGTCACCGGACCCAACGGTGCCGGGAAATCCACCATCCTCAAATTGATCACCGGGGAATGCCTGCAGGTGCATGCCAACCGGATTCGCCTCTTCGGCAAGAATCGCGGCACGGGACAATCCCTGGGAGAGATTCGCCAACGGCTGGGGGTGGTCAGTCACGATCTTGCCACTGCCTACCAGAAGCAGACGTCCGGTCTGGAGGTGGTCTGCTCCGGGTTTTTTGACTCGGTGGGCCTGTATCGCCACTGCGATGCCGGGCAGATTGAGACCGCCAGCATGTGGCTGGCGAAGATGGGAATTTCAGCGCTTGCCCACGCCCCGTTCAATCAGCTCTCCCAGGGACAGCGACAGATGGTCCTTATCGCCCGGGCCATGGTAAAATCGCCGAGGCTGTTGCTTCTAGATGAACCCTGCGCCGGTCTCGATCCGGAAAACCGGCTCACGGTCCTGGGAATGGTGGCGCGCATCGGCCGCAGTGGCGCCACCGGGCTGATCTTTGTCTCCCACCACGAAAATGAAATTCCTGACTGTATCACCCACCGATTGTCCTTGGATCATGGCATCGCCGTCCGCAGCGGGGCCATCGAGGACGCATAGCCGTCACTCCTGGCCGTGGCGGCGGTCTTTTAACCCGTCGGCATAGCGCTTGTCCCCATACCCGAGAATTTGACGGCAGATGCCGCGGATGATGCTGGTCTCAGCGGCCCGCAGGGACAGGCGGGCGAAAAAGCGGCGGATGCGGGTCATCCAATAGTCGGGATTTTCCGGGTTCAGGTATCCGATTTGAACCAGGGCCGCTGTCAGTTCGTCGTACATCTGGTCCAGCTCGATGCGTTTGGCCAGGCGAGGGGAGAATGTGGGGGGGGCGGCCTGGGCGGCGGTGGCGAGGCAGTAGCAGACCACCATGACCGCCTGAGCCAGGTTCAGCGAGGTAAACTCCGCCGTGGGGATGGTAACCAACTGGTGGCAGCGCTTCAAATCGTCGTTGGTCAGCCCGCGGTCTTCGGGACCGAAGAGAATGGCCACCGGATTGTTTTTGGAAAGAGGGATCAGGCTCTGGGCCAGGGATTCAGGGGACTTGATCACCGGGCGCTGGCCCCCCAGCCGGGCGGTGGTGCCGATCACATGGCCGAATGGCGCCAACGCCTCATCCAGCAGATCGAAGCGCTGGATGTTGTCCACCACGGAGCCGGCCACGTGGGTGGCCAGCCGCCGGATCCGTTCTTCATCCCAGATGCCGGGGGCCACCACGATCAGCCGGGCAAATCCCATGTTGCACATGGCCCGGGCAGCGGCCCCGATATTTTCCGGATACCGGGGCCGCTGTAGGACGATGGCGATGTTGTCGCGGGTGATGCCGACGGTCATCGGGCGTTGATTTCGAAGGCATTGAAAAAGTAGCTGATTTCAAATGCAGCGGTTTCCGGCGCATCGGAGCCATGGACCACGTTTTTTTCTATATCGGTGGCAAAATCGCGCCGAATGGTACCTTGGGCTGCTTGCTTGTAATCGGTGGCGCCCATGAGTTCGCGATAACGGGCAATGGCGTTTTCTCCCTCCAGCACCATGACCACCGCCGGGCCGGAAGACATGAATGCGGTGAGACTGCCGAAAAAGGGCCGCTCGCGATGCACGGCATAAAACCCCTCGGCCTGGGCTTGGGTCATGTGGATCATTTTCATGGCGATGATTTTCAGGCCGCTGGCTTCCAGGCGTTTGACCACGTCGCCGATGATGCCCCGGGAGACGCCGTCGGGCTTGACGATTGACAATGTTCTCTGCATGCTTGAATTCCTTTCATCGGATTGGGAAGCCGTCCCCAATATCGGAGTTGTGCTCACAATGGCAAACCTTTTTGTATTTCTCCCCGCAGGCATACGCCAGCATGCCGGGGATGTGAAACACCGAACCAATCAAGTGATTGGGCCAAGGGGCATTGTTGAGATGGCTTATCGTTCGACGCTGCCATAACAGAAGGCTGTTGCCAAGTCAACCGCTTCCCACGGGCTTTAAATGCTGGTTTCGTGACGATTCAACAAGCTGATATTTCAAATTTTATCATATGACACAGCATAGTGGTAACCCTGCTTCCAGCAGTTGACAGGCTAGGGGGGCAGTCCTATTATTCGGATCACGCAATGGTCGCCCTTTAACAACGTAAACACCCTGTTAGCAACCAACAGCAACCGATGGTGGAGAGAACATGCCGATCTACGAGTTTTACTGTTCAGACTGCAATACCCTGTTCAACTTCTTTTCCAGAACCATCAACACATCCAAGACACCCCAATGTCCCAAATGCGGGACGGCCACCCTGGAGCGGCAGATGTCAGCCTTTGCCTTTACCGGCAAGGCCAAGGAGTCCGCAGACGGTGAAGACCTTCCCTTTGACGAACAGAAGATGGAGCGGGCCA
Source organism: uncultured delta proteobacterium (assembly GCA_963704985.1). GTDB lineage: Bacteria > Desulfobacterota > Desulfobacteria > Desulfobacterales > Desulfosarcinaceae > Desulfosarcina. Next base: position 59,265 of record CAVPIL010000003.1, read on the forward strand.
TGCAGATGCTGGCCGGCGAAGCGGACCGGATCAACGAGGACGATCCGCGCCAGGCCGCCAATCTCATGCGCAAGCTCACCGATATGACCGGAATGGAACTCGGCGCAGGCATGGAAGAAGCCCTGCGGCGCATGGAACGCGGTGAGGATCCGGAACAGGTCGAAGCGGAGATGGGTGATCTGCTGGAAGGTGAAGACCCGTTTCTGTTCCCTGAAAAGAAGGGCAAGGGTGGCGCAGGCGCCAGACGGGCCCCTCTGCGGGACGAGACCCTTTACGATCTGTAGGTTCAAAGATAATTCGGTTGGACTTCAGGACCGGTCGTTGAAGCGTTACCATACGGGTTTCACCGGATAGCGCTGCCCGACTAAATATTTTACCATCTATTAGTAAAGGGAGGCCAACCGATGACCCTGAAAGAACGACTGGAAGCCCGGCAGGGCGACATCACCCGATTGGCGGTGGATGCCATCGTCAATGCGGCCAATACCTCGCTGCTGGGCGGCGGCGGGGTGGACGGGGCCATTCACCGGGCCGCCGGTCCCGACCTGCTGGCCGAATGCCGGACCATCGGCGGGTGTCCCACCGGCGAAGCCCGTTTAACCAAGGGTTACCGGCTGCCTGCCCGATATGTGATTCACACCGTGGGGCCGGTTTACCGGGGCCGGCCGGCGGACAGCCGACTGCTGGCCGGCTGTTACACCCACAGCCTGACGTTGGCGCTGGACCACGCGATCCGCAGCCTGGCCTTTCCCGCCATCAGCTGCGGGGTCTATGGCTACCCCATTGCCGATGCCTGCAACATTGCCGTAGACACCTGCGCCGCTTTCTTAAACACCCATGCGTTGCCCGAAAAGGTGGTCTTCGTGCTGTTCTCGGCCACGGATCTTGAGGTCTACACCCGCTGCCTGTCCTCCAGGGTGGGGTAGGGTTTCTGCTGTCGATCCGCACTGGCTGATGGATTTCAGGGGAATTGAACGTTGCCGGAGCAAAGTCAAACCGGAACTGTAATATCCATCGTCAATACGCTCCGGAATTGGGATTGACAAACCCGATGGACATGGTTAAGTTCGAGGGCTGAAACCAATTGAGGGTTTCCGGTCTTGGACATTTTCAGACCGATTTCTTCATCTCCAAGGAGGGTATCATGCTCGAAGTCACACAACCGGCAGTCCAGCAGATTGCCGAATATTTCAAGGGAAAAGAGGTCAAACCCATCCGGATTTTCCTCAACGAGGGCGGCTGAGGGGGCCCCGGCCTGGCCATGGCTCTGGATGAGCTTGCCGATACGGACAAGGCGTTTGACGTTGACGGTTTCAAATTCATCGTCAACACCGAATTTCTGGAAAAAGCCCAACCCATCAAGGTGGATTTTCATCAGTACGGCTTCAAGCTGGACTGTGGTATCGACTTCGGCGCCGGCTGCACCAGTTGCGGCACCAAGGGTTCCTGCTGCGCCTGATCGACCCTGACCGATTTTACTGAAAGGCGGCCTGCTGCAGGCCGCCTTTTCTATTGGTGCGCTGCCATGGACGCGTATCCGGTCGCGTCGAACCGCTTTGTGCCAATACCTGTCGGCTGCGTTCTTTTTCTTGCAGCAACGGCGCTGCCTTGCTATAAGGCACATACCTAACAGCAGGCCATCGACACATCCGCTGCCATGCGGTGCTGCGGTTACGGGAATTTGATTCCAAGCCATGACAACCGATCGACGCGTTCCAAGGAGCAGACCATGACACCGGTGGTGTACGCTGTGAATGGGCATGTGGCCACGATTACCCTGAATGACGGAGAGAACCGGTTCAATCCGGTTTTTCTGGAGGCCTATTTGAGGGTCCTCGATGAAATCGAACGCGCTACCGATGCGACCACCCTGGTGGTGACTTCGTCCCATGAAAAGATATTCTCCAACGGTATCGATCTGGAGTGGCTGGTCCCGGTCATTCAACAAAACGACCTCCCCCAGGCCAAGGATTTCTTTTACCTGCTTAATCGCATGTTCAAACGCATTGCCACCTATCCCCTGGTGACCGTGGCCGGCATCTCCGGTCACGCCTTTGCCGGCGGCGCCATCATGTGCTGTGCCTTTGATTTCCGGTTCATGCGATCGGACCGCGGATTTTTCTGCTTCCCTGAAGTGGACTTGGGCATCCCCTTTCTGCCGGGTATGAATGCGCTGCTTAAAAAGGCCATGCCCATGTACATGGTGGAGTACATGGAATACACCGGTGTCCGGCTCACCGCCGACCAGTGCGTGGACCATCATATCGTTCACAAGGCCTGTTCCGTCGATACGCTCATGGAGGAAACCCTGGCTTTTGCTATGGCCATCAACAAGCGGCGCCCGGTGGTGGCTGAGATGAAAAAGCGGCTCAATCAAGCCATCGTCCATGCCATCGATGTCGAAGACGTTGCCTATATCGAATCGGGTCAGTTCAATATCGCCTGATCGGTTTCCCGCAGCGGTTGATGCAGCGGTTTAAACGGAACGCTCAACCAAGGAGTGACTCGCGTGACAGATTTGATGGCGATCATAAATAGCAGGCGCAGCATCCGGAAATACGAAACTCGGGATGTGCCCGGGGCGATGGTGGATCAGGTTCTGGAAGCCATTCGATGGGCACCGTCTTGGACCAACTGCCAGTGCTGGGAAGTGGTGGTGGTCCGGGATCCAGCGATCAAGAAGAAGCTCCAGGCCACCCTGCCTCCGCAGGGCAATCCGGCCGTTAACGCCATTGTTGAGGCGCCGGTGCTGCTGGCCCTGTGTGCCAGGACCGGAACCTCGGGCTATTACAAGGGACTGAAGACCACCAAGTTTGGTGACTGGATGATGTATGATCTCGGTCTGGCCACGCAGAACCTTTGCCTCATGGCCCATAATCTGGGCCTGGGTACGGTTATCGTCGGCCTGTTCGACCATGATCGTGCCCGGGCGGTGATCAACGTTCCGGATGAATATGAACTGATTACCCTGATTCCGCTGGGCTATCCCGCAAAGGTGGGCCGTGCGCCCCAGCGCCGTGAGTCCCATGCGTTCACCCACGACAACCTCTTCGAAGCCCGATCCGAGCAAGCCGGGGGCTGAGAACAGATCCTCCCGACCCCACCCACCAGCGCTTTTTCAGAGGGACCCGTTTCAGGACGGGCAGGCGCTGTTTCATGCCTGTTTTGATCATGCGGGCGCCGGATTGGCCGTCACTTATCCCGATGGGCGCTTCGTCAAGGTCAACCCTGCCTTGTGCGCCATGCTTGGCTATGCGGAAAAAACCCTGCTGAACCTTCGCCTGCAAAACATTCTGGCCCCCGGCCAGCGGCATCGGCTGGCGGAATTGTCCCGGGACATTTTGGCCGGCAAACCAAACCCTGTCCCAACAGCCATCGAATGCCGCCATCGGGGTGGCAACGCAGTCCGGGGACTGCTGAATCTATCCCTGGTCGATGACCAGGCGGGCGCTGAGCACTATCTCATTGTCCAGATTCAGGACATCAGCGACCTGATCCGCACCGAAGCCGAATTGGAAGAGACCCGGCAGTGCTACCGGGCGCTGGCCGATGCCACCTTTGAGGCGGTTTTCATTTCCAGCCAGGGGATCTGCATCGACGCCAATCGCACCGCATCCATTATGTTCGATGTGCCTCGCGAACAGCTGATCGGCATTTTTAGCACCGATGTCATTGCGCCGGAGCACAAGTCACGGGTCAGGCAAAACATGCTTTCCGGCTACGAAGAACCCTATCATGCCGTGGCCATGAAAAGTGACGGTACCCGGTTCCATGTGATGATCCAGGGAAAGATGGTCCGGATCGGTGGCAGGGAGGTTCGGGTGACGGTGTTGCGGGATATCGATGCCCAGGTGACGGCGCAAGCGGCGCTCAAAGAGAGCGAGCGCCAGCTGCGCTCACTCATGGAAAGCGCCTCCAACTTCGTTCTTTTCCGCTTGCGTCATTGCCCGGACAACCCCTGCCAGCCCCAGCGGATTTTCATCAGTCCTTCCATGGTTGAAATCGTCGACCAGGCGCATGTGGTCGATTTCCAATCCTGGCTCAAAGTGATCCACCCCAGCGACAGGGATCTTCTGCTGGCTGCCGGAAGGGAGATGCTCAATACCCACAAGCTGGATGAGCGGGTCCGGATTCTCGACCGCTCGGGCAGCGGATGGCGATGGCTGCACATCATTTCTGTTGCAGTACCCGATGAAACCGACAACAGCATGTTTTTCAATGGGATTATTCTGGATATCACCAAGGAAGTGGATGCCGCTGCAGTGCTGAAAACCAGGGAAAGTGAGCTTAAGGAGCGAACCGAGAGCCTGTCCGAAGTCAACACGGCCCTTGAAGTGCTCTTGCGCAAACGAGAAGCGGATCGCATGGAGGTGGAAGAGAAGATGCTGACCAACGCCCAGAGCCTGATTCTGCCCTACCTGGAAAAGCTCAAGGCCAGCCGGCTGGATGACCGTCAGCGGGTTTATCTCAACCTGGTGGAGTCCAATCTCAACGAAATCATCTCGCCCTTGTCCCACCGCATGTCCAGGCACTATCTGCATTTCACGCCGCTGGAAATCCAAGTGGCCAATTTGGTCAAAGAGGGCAAGACCACTAAGGACATCGCCCTGATATTGGGGCTGTCCACCCGAACCATCGAGGCCGTCCGCTATACCATTCGAAGAAAACTGGGACTCAAGAAGAAACGGTCCAATCTCAGGTCATACCTGGTTTCCATTGAAGGTTCAGACACCCTTCCCGGCGGCGGCTACCGGACGCCTTAGCCGGCCATGCCGTGCTCAGCGGCAGCTTCCGGCTCATTAGAAGCAATTTTCAGTTTGTTGGCGGGGTTCAAGCGGCCAGGTCGCGGGTCTTGTGAAAGCTGACCGCCGGCCACTCTTCCATGGCATTTTCAAGGCGCCACAAACTTGAGGCCAGGTAGGTCAGTTTGCCCTGGGAATCATGGGCCAGGCTGACGTACTTCTCCTTCTCAAAGGCGGCCAGCTGTTTCTTATCGTCGCTGGTCACCCACCGGGCGGCGGCAAAGGTTACCGCTTCATAATCGGCGTCCACCCCGTATTCGGCTTTAAGACGTGCCATGGTCACGTCGAACTGAAGCATGCCGACGGCGCCAAGGATATACGTGTTGCCTGATAACGGGCGGAAAAATTGGACAGCCCCCTCTTCGGCCAGCTGGGTAAGACCTTTAAACAGCTGCTTGGTTTTGAGGGGGTTCTTCAGGCGAACCCGGCGGAAATGGTCCGGCGCAAAATTGGGAATCCCGGTAAAGCTGAGCGGCTCCTTTTCGCAAAAGGAGTCCCCGATGCTGATGGTACCGTGGTTGTGGATGCCGATGATGTCCCCGGGGTAGGCCACATCAACATGGGTGCGGTCCTGGGCCATGAAGATGGTGGCATTGGACAAGGTGACTTGCTTGTCCAGACGGGTCTGGAACACCTTCATCCCACGGATGAACTTGCCCGAACAGATGCGCACAAAGGCGATTCGGTCCCGATGGGCCGGGTCCATGTTAGCTTGGATTTTAAATGCGAAGCCGGAGAAGGTCTCCTCTTCGGGCAAGACCTGGCGGGTGGTGGTGGGCCGAGCCCGGGGAGATGGCGCCATTTCAACAAAGGCATCAAACATCTCGCGCACGCCGAAATTGTTGATGGCGCTGCCGAAGAAAACCGGCGTCTGACTGCCTTTGAGGTACTGGTCCAGTTCGAAGGGGTTGGCGGCACCCTCCAGCAGTGCAACATCGTCGCGCAACTCCCTGGCCTGGCTGCCCAGCATCGCGTCCAGGCGGGGGTCGGCCAGATCGGTGATGACCATCCCCTCCTGATGGCGGGTCTGACTACCGGGGCTGATCAGATGAAGTTGCCGGTGGTACAGATTGTAGACCCCGCGAAAGCGCTTGCCCATGCCGATGGGCCAGGAGAGGGGCGCGCATTCGACTTGGAGTTTTTCTTCGATATCCGACAGGATTTCCAGGGGAGACAACCCGTCACGGTCCAGCTTGTTGATGAAGGTCATGATAGGGGTGTTGCGCATACGGCAAACCTCCATGAGTTTTTCGGTCTGGGGCTCCACACCCTTGGCACTGTCGATAACCATGAGGGCGCTGTCCACGGCAGTGAGCACTCGGTATGTATCCTCGGAAAAATCCTGGTGACCGGGTGTGTCCAACAGGTTCACTTCAAAACCGCCGTAACTGAATTTCATGACCGATGTGGTCACTGAAATACCGCGCTCTTTTTCGATGGCCATCCAATCGCTGGTGGCATACCGTCCTGCGCGTTTGGCTTTCACGGCCCCGGCCATCTGGATGGCGCCGCCGAACATGAGCAGCTTTTCCGTCAGGGTGGTTTTCCCGGCGTCCGGGTGGCTGATGATGCCAAACGTCCGGCGTTTTCTGAGTTCTTCCAAAAAATGTCGATCCATAAGTGTTGCGTCTTTTTTCGATTAGCCAAAAAAAACAGGCCGAATCCGGCCCGTTACCGCTATCCTTAAACTTGGTGATGGGTTTATGCCGGATTGCTACATGGCGCTGCATCCGGCGGCCGACCGAACCCATTCATCCACGAACAGCGGATCCGGGTCGGTGTCTTGAATGATTCCGTTCTCTTCGATCTCTTGGATAAATGTTTCTACGTAGGTTTCATGAAAATAGCGGCGGCACCCTTGACGAAGGATTGCGTAAGCCGAGGCAATCGTCTGCCCTTTCTGGTAGGGCCGGTCCGTGGTAACTGCATCAAAGCAATCCGCAATGCTGACAATTTTGGCGCCCGGTGGAATCTCCCTGTCCTTCAGGCCGAAGGGATAACCGTTGCCGTCCTCCCGCTCGTGGTGAAACAGCACAAAATCCACGGCCGGTTTCAGAAAATCGATATTTTTTAGCAGGGCAGCACCGATCAGCGGGTGGCAACGCACCTCCTGCTGAAGGTCGCTGGGCAGGTGGGCCTCCCGATTGGTGAAAATACGATCACTCATGGCCAGCTTGCCCACATCGTGAAACAAGCCCCCAATGCCCACGTTGACGATATCCTGTTGGAGAAATCCCAAGCGCCGGGCCAGTCGACCGGCATATAAGGCCACCCGATGGCCGTGTGCCTGGGTGTAGCGGTCCTTAGCCCCAAGGGCGATGACTATTTCACTCAATGTCTGCAGGTGCTGCTCACAAAGCCGTTGGCGGCTCGTTGAATTGTGTCGCATGGATGCCAGACAGCCTCCGTGTTTTCCAGTATGCGTGCCGGTACAAACCCGATTTTTGTTTAAGCCTTGGGCATAGCTTCCAATTTGCCGAAACGAGGATTCATCTAGATTGGCAAGTTGGAACGACGATGGGGCGGTTTTAAACGCGTCGTCTCGCCTCAGACAGGATCGTGTTCAGGTCTCAATCTAAAGTAGCCTTCAAGCGGCCCACAATATAAGCCAGGGCAGAATAAGTGTCAAACGAAAACGGAAGGTTAAACCAACCCGGGAGAGGTGTGGCCATGCCACGACGGTGCTGAACCCAAGGGCAAGGGCGGTGACGGCCAGGCGTTCTCACCCCGTATGGTTCATGGACTGTTGTTTCAGACGGTTAAAAACTATCAGCGCCTGTCGCCGGCTCTCCGTCGTGGTCCCACTGTTGTCGATGACAACGGTGGCCCGCTGGCGTTTCTCCTCAATGGGCATCTGGGACCGGATGCGGGCCATGGCCGCTTGCTGATCGATTCCCTCCCGCTTCATGAGTCGTTCCAATTGAAGGGGCTCGGGCACATAAACAACAATCACGGCTGCCAGATCTTTTTCCATGCCCGCCTCGAGAAGCAGCGGAATGTCCAGGATCACCACTGCATCGGGCGCCTGGCGGGCGATTTGGGCGATCATTGCCGCTGACTGTTCAATGACCCGCGGATGGACGATGGCATCCAGGCGGGCTTTTTTTAACGGGTCGTTGAAGATGATGTCACCCAAGCGCTCGCGGTCAATTTCACCGTTCGGCAGAAGAATCGTCCCACCAAAAAAGGATAGGATGTCATTGTAGGCGGGCGTCCCATGCCTGACCACATCCCTGGCGATTTTGTCGGCGTCGATGATCCGGGCGCCGGCATCGGCCAGAAATCCGGATATCGTTGACTTGCCGCTGGCGATGCCTCCGGTGAGACCGGCGATGATCACGGGGTCTCCTTGGGTCGGTTTGACAGACACTTTCCGGTGCCGATGGACCGGGACCTGGGATGTTGTTGTCCACCATCTGCCGCAGGTTCGCTTTGCATGGTCGGTTTCTTAACGACGATATCCTTCCAAAGGTCCGTATCGCCCCCTCTTTGCGGCGGCAATATCATCCTGACTGAGAGTTGAACGCAAACAGGCAGTGCCGCTTTTTGGATAGGGGCGTCGGTGGGCCTCGTCCCGATGGTGGTTATTTAACCGTCACGACAGGGCAGGGAGCCTTAATGATGACATACTGGGCGTTGGATCCGAAAAGCAGTTTGCCAACCTTGGAGCGACGTTTGATGCCGATGATGATTTCATCAATTGCTTTTTCCTTGGCATATTCGACGATATCCTCACCCGGTGTCATGCCCCGCACCAGCAGTTTGGTTTCGCACTCGATGCCGTCACCATCGAACATTTTTTTAGCAAATTCAAGATCTTCGGTTGCATGCGTCACTTCCACGGCGTGGGTGACACTCCCGCCGGCCAGCGACGAAACGATGATCACTTTTGCATCGAACGCCGCAGCGTGTTTTTTTGCCAGGGCCAAGGCATCCTTGGCCGAATTGGACCCGTCATAACCGACCAGGATTTTCATTCATCTCTCCTTCTCTTTTGTATCGGCCCCATGCGCCGCAGGGCAGCGCGCCGAAATAATGGCATTGGCAGGCGCCATAATAAACCGGCATCGTGAGACCGGAGCTGGCGCCAAGGCGTTTTCTTGCGAACTTGTACAAACACGTTTGAAGGCTTCTGTCAAGACAACAGTCCTTTTGTCTGATGCACTGAGCCATCCCTACCCGCATCCTTCCGAGGCCATTTCCGCTTTTCGAATTTTCCGCGGTGGCTGCCTGCCGTTTCCTTGGCAGAGAAGGGGTCCGGTGGTGATGGCCGGTTTATGATTAAGTGAATAATTTCTTACTCTTTTTGCGCTTTATACGTGTCTGGTAAACGTATATTTTACATGTAAAACGAGGGTTGCTTTTTTCTTGGAATCCCGTCATTGATACCGGTCAGGCGGCAGAATCCGATGGCAGATCGCAGCTTCAGCGCAATACCGGTTGTTTGGCGACCGGGCTGGGAATGTGCTGCAGGCCGGTGTCCGAAAATAGTCGCACGGTATTGCCGTCCAAGTACAACGTTCATACATGGAAAGTGGATCAACGGTGACAACACCTTTGCTGAACAACGTCAATGCCAACGTCTTTTACAAGATTGTCGAAACCATGGGAAACGCCAGCCTGGGGCTTCAGTTGTGCGGGGAGAAAGGGTTAGGCAAGGAGGCCATTGTCAGGCTGCTGTATGCCAGCTCCCCCCACCGCGGGTTTCCCTTCATCAAAGTGAATTGCCCGGTGCTTGGCGCGGATGATGAAACCGACACAACGCCCTGCCACAGAGATATCGTCGCTCATCCGGACAAGAGCAGCTTCAACTTGTTCAGGCTTTTTCACCGGGGGGTGCTGTACCTTCATGCCGTCGATGAGCTGGACATGAGACTGCAAGGACGTCTGCTATCCTTGATTAAGCGCAAATTGCCGTCCCCTTTTCCCCCAGCGGGTGCTCCCACACGAGGCATACTGGTTTTCGCCACATCCACGCGGTCTTTGGACGCCTGTGTGGCGGCCGGGACCTTTAACCCGGCCCTTGGTGAATTGCTCAGCGGGCTGTCCATTCATATACCGGCGCTGCGCAACAGCCCGGAGCGAATTCCACCGCTGGTGGACTATTTTCTCAACCGGTTCATCCCGCGTGAAGGCCTTGGCGGATTGCCCCGTCCGTCGGTTGCGCACTTGGCCAAGTTGCGCACACACTTGTGGCCGGACAACCTGAAAGAACTTCAGGAAGTGGTGAAGACGGCGCTACGCCTAAACGACTGGGATTCGGCCATCAGCATGCTGAAGCACAGGCAGCACCCCCTGGGAAACTATTCCACTGTTGATTTGACGCCCGACGGGGTAGCGCTGATGCCCGATTTTGAAATCAGACAGCGTTGCACGCTTGAACGTCTGGCGGCAAGGCTGCCTGATGAAGAGATGGGGTTGATGGATCTGGTGATTTACGAGGAGGCGATGTCCTACAACAAGATGCAATGATCAAGCGCCGGCCGTTCTGGCTGGCCATGAATCAGCGGATGCTCTTCATCCGTTCCTTGCGGCTGACAATCTCGCTGATTCGAATGCCGTATTTCTCTTTTTCCACCACGACAAATCCCTTGGCGATCAATGTCTGATTGATCAGAATGTCAACCGGCTCTCCTTCCATCTGTTCCAGTTCGACTACCGACCCCGGCCCCATTTTGAGCACATCATTGATTCGTTTCCTGGAGCGTCCCAACTCAACGGTCACCTGCAGGGGAATGTCCATCACGAGACCGAGGTTTTTAAACTGATCGCCTTCGCTGCCGCTGGTTGCCCTGAACACCTGTTGGATCGTTTCCGGCGGTACGTTTTCGTCTGCGGTCTCGTCAGTTGCCTCGACGGCAGAAGAGGTGTCCCGCCTGACGCCGGCTTCAACAATGATGACGCTGTCTTTATGAGCAAAGAGAAATCGGGCGGGTTTGATGACGTTGGTGGGACTTACTCTGAAGCTCCGCCCGTTGGTAATGGCGGGGGTGGACAAGACGCAGGAAAGCCCAACATCCACAAATTTGGATTTGAGGTTGCCACCGATGATGTTGCTAACTTCGCGGATAACATCATAGACTTCTTCCTCACTTTCGACCTCCTCGACTTCCATGCCCAGCATCGCTGCGGTCATCTGCTTGCCAAAAACGTCATTGACCTGGATATTGAGCATGCCGTCAACCTGACCGGCGAAGGTGACTGACCCTACGGTCCGCAGCTCTTCGGTAAAGGAATCGGGGACCTGCTGGATGGCCTCTACTTCCATGTCAAGCATGGTGTAGAAGACGTCGATCACGGAATTGACGATGGCCGTCTTAATGTCCACCCCGGCGATCCGCTCCATGATGACATCGCTGGACAGATCGCTCATGATATCTTCTTTGGCGCCGATTTCCTCCTTGGCGCACAATTCGACCAGCACATAATTTTCCTGGTGCCGGAATTTGAATGGGATGGGCGGTGCGATGTCCACCGGATCGATTTTGAAATGGCTACCCGAGGTGATGGATGGCGTTGAAATAACGCAGGTGAGTCCGGCGTCAAGAAAGTCTGTTTTCAAATTTCCGGCCACAATGTTGGCCAACTCACCGATCACATCCTTGACTTCCTCCAGCCCCTTGATTTCAACTTCCTCAATGCCCAGCATGGCGGCGGTGACCGCTCGAGCAAACGACTCGGCCAGGTTGAAACTCATCACACCCACCACTTCTCCGCCGAAGTGGATCGTCCCCACCATCCGGTTTTCGTCGATGCCGGTGGGCATACTGTCATCCACGATCTCCAGTGCCATGGACATCATGGCATCGAAAGTCTCAATGAGGGTGGTCTCAATGGTCTTGCGAATGGCGTCGTCGGTGATTTTTTCCATCGATTCCCCGAGGCTATGGCGGTTGTCAATTTGCCTTATCTTAAGGGTGTTTTTCTATTTTTGTCAATGATTTGCGACAAAAAAGGCCCGGGCGGGGCGCCCGGGCCTTGTGTTGATGGGTCATTGAAGGTCGGCTTAGAAGAGACCGCTTACCTTACCGGTGGCCGGATCGACGTCGATGCGGCGGAAAGCCGGGTTGGAGCTGGTTCCCGGCATCAGGCTGATGGTGCCGGCACACGGGCAGAGGAACTTGGCGCCGGAATAGATCAGCACGTCGCGGATGGGCAGACGCCAGCCCTTGGGCACACCCTTTTTGACCGGGTCGTGGCTCAGGGAGAGGTGGGACTTGACCATCATGGTGGCAAAATCGGCGTACTTGGGATCGTTTTCCAGCATCTCGGCCTTGGCGTTGGCCTCCGGCGACCAGTCCACGCCATCGGCGCCGTAAACTTCCTTGGCGATTGTGGCTACGCGGTCGCGCAGTTTCATTTCCAGCGGGTAGAGGAATTTAAAATTGTTCTTTTCATTGCAGGCGTCAATAACGGCATCGGCAAATTCCAGGGCGCCGTCGCCGCCCTTTTCCCAGTGTTTGGACTCGGCGCAGCGGGCGCCGGCGGCTTCGGCGGCTTTCTTGACGATGGCCACTTCGGCATCGGTATCGGTGTAGAACCGGTTGACGCAGACGACCGGGTTGATGCCGGCCTTGCGGATGACGCCGATCATGTGGACCATGTTTTCGCAGCCCTTTTCAACCAGGCTCAGGTTCTCCTTGGTGTAGGCTTCATCCATGGCTTTTCCGGCAACAACCTTGGGTCCGCCGCCATGCATCTTCAGGGCGCGGACGGTTGCGGTAAGGACGGAGACATGGGGTTTGAGGCCGGAGAAGCGGCATTTCACGTTCCAGAACTTCTCGAAGCCGATGTCGGCGGCGAAACCTGACTCGGTGACGTGGTAATCGAAACACTTCAAGCCAACGCGGTCGGCAATGATGGAGCTCTGGCCCACGGCGATGTTGGCGAAGGGGCCGGCGTGCACGAAGCAAGGGTTGTACTCGGCGGTGCACATCAAGGTGGGGTTGATCGTGTTGCGCATGAAGGCGGCCATGGCGTTGCCCACTTCCAGGTCGCGGCAGGTGACCGGTTTGCCACTCTTGTCGAAGGCCACGGTGATGTTGTTGATGCGTTCTTTCAGATCGGCCAGGTCGGTGGCCACGGCCAGGATCGCCATCAGCTCTGAGCCGACAGCGATGCCGAACTTGCTTTGCATGGTAAAACCGTCGGTGCGGCCGCCAATGCCGATAATGATGTTGCGCAGGGCCTGGGCGCAGAAGTCGATGATCCAGCCCATCTCTACGCGGGTAGGGTCGATGTCCAGGCGGCGCATGCCGGTCAGGCGGGCCAGCTGCTCGTCGTTGTAGTTGCGCTCATGCTGCATGCGGGCGGTCATGGCTACCATGGCCAGGTTGTGGGCGTTCATGATGTCATTGATGTCGCCGGTCAGGCCCAGGGAAAACTCGGTCATGGGTATCAGCAGGGAATTGCCGCCGCCGGCAGCCGTGCCCTTGACGTTCATGGTGGGGCCGCCGGAGGGCTGACGCAGGGCACCGCCGACATTGACGCCCCGTTTGCCGAGACCTTCCATCAGGCCGCAGGAGGTGGTGCTTTTGCCTTCTCCCAGCGGGGTGGGGGTGATGGCGGTGACTTCGATGTACTTGCCGTCGGGTTTGTTTTTGAGACGGTTGATCACCTTGAGGAAGTCGATTTTGGACAAACGCCCCATGGGGAGCATTTCGTCTGCTTGCAAGCCGAGTTTTTCGCGCCACTCATCGGGAGTGGGCATGTTCTTTTCGGCCTCTTCGGAAATCTGCCAGTCGGCCATTTTTGTCGCATCGTAAGCCATGTATCCAATCCTCCTTTAAGTTAATGATTAACCATGGGCCCCCTGATGGTCAATCACCAGGTGCCGCTGCACTGTTGGGTCTATGAAAAATCGTAATCGGATTGATGCAAGATTAGAATGCTCGAAATTATTTTTCCGGGAACCAGAAAAACGGGGTTAATCTAACATGCCTTGCCACTTTTGGCAAGACTTATATGGAGGCCGGCGACCGCCTGGAAAAGGATGATAAAATACTGAAAAAATCAAGAATTCATGATATCGGCCAACGCCTGAAAACCGTCTGCCGACCGTGTCCCGGATCTGCCTTTGATCGGAGGGAGGTGAAAGATCGGTCCTTTGTCTTCAGGCGGCAGTTTTCAGAATTCCGTCGGCTAGGATTCGTTGCCTTGCAGTTGATAGAGCCGGTGATAAAACCCCTGCCTGGCCATGAGCGTGGCATGATTGCCGGTTTCCACCATTGCGCCGTTGTTGAGCACCGCAATCCGGTCGGCGGTGCGGGCGGTGGTCAGGCGGTGGGCCACCACCAGGCAGGTTCGCCCGCGCATCAGGTTAGCGATGGCCTGCTGCAGGTGCATTTCGGTCTGGGAGTCCACATAGGAGGTGGCCTCATCGAGAATGATCACTTCCGGATCCGCTGAAAAGGCGCGTGCCACAGAGATCAACTGGCGTTCGCCGGAGGAGAGGGAGGCGCCTCCTTCCGAGACAGGCGTGTCAAGCCCTGCCGGAAACCGGTCGACCAGCTCACGACAGCGGGAGGCCTCGAGGATGTTGGCCTGCTGCTGAGGCGAAAGGCCGTTGGCGGCAAAGAAGATGTTCGTTTTTAACGTGCCGGTAAATAGAAACGGGTCCTGCATGACCAGAGCGATCCGTTGTCGCAGCACATGCGGCGAAATCTGCCTGCAATCGATGCCGTTGAAACGGACGGAACCGGTGCTGGGGTCGTAAAAACGCACCAGCAAATTCACCAGGGATGTTTTTCCAGAACCGGTGGCGCCAACGATGGCGATGGTTTCACCGGCATGGATGGTCAGATCAATGTTTTTAAGGACCGGTTCACCGTTGTCGTAGGCAAGGGATACGCGATCGAAGCGGATCTTTTCAAGCGGGCCGGGAATTCGAACGTTACCGGGCTCGGACCCGGAAGCGGTCCGGGTGTCCATGAGCAGGAAAATCCGTTCGGCGGAAGCCATGGCATTCTGCAAGATGGTGTACTTTTCCGCCAGGTCGCGGATGGGACGAAAAAACATCTTTAAATAGGCGATAAAGGCAGCCAGCACGCCGATACTTACCGATTGGCCGAGCACATGGCCGCCGCCAACGTAGACCACAATAGCGATGGCGGTGACGCCCAGCATTTCGATGATGGGCATGAACACGGCAAAGATGTTGATCTGGCGCATACCTGCCAGGTAGTTGTCGTGATTGAGCCGGGCGAAGGCATCGAAGTTCTCCCGCTCGCGGCGAAAGGTCTGGATCACTTTGATGCCGGCGATGGTTTCGGAAAAACGGGTGTTGATTTCAGCCACCTTGATGCGCAGTTCGCGGAACACGTCGCGGACTTTGCGGGAAAAACCGAACGCCGTTGCCGCCACCAGCGGCAATACCAAAAAAGTCAACAATGCCAGGCCCCAGTCCATGCTAAGCAACACAATGGCGATGCCTGCCAGCAAAAACATGTCCTTGAACACCATGGAGATTATGGATGTGAACAGGTCGTGCATGTTCTGGATGTCGTTGGTGGTGCGGGTCACCAGCCGGGCCACGGGATTACGGGTGAAAAAGCGCAGCGGCATACCCTGAAGGTGGCTGTACAGGCCAACGCGCAGGTCGTGCATGATCCGGTGGCCGGCAATTTCCATAATCAGGTTCTGGGCAAAGGTGAAAATGAAAATGGCTGCGACCACGGCCATGAACAGGCTGACAAGGCGAAGCAGGCCGTCCAGATCGGTGCGCCGCAGCTGGCTCAAAGTGGACCGGTCCAAGCGCTGGAAGTCTTCCAGCCGGATGGCCGCCTGATCGTTGCGGATTTGAAACAAGTGCTTCCGCCGGTCGACCGCCGAAGCGACGACGGGATCGTTCAGATCAACGGCCAGCCACTGCCCGCCTGCCGAATCCGCGCCTTCCGTGGGGTGAACGATGCGATCCCGGGGAACAATATGGCGGTCGATGATCTCTTTGGTGATATAGGGGACGGAGAGCTCCAGCAGGGTGATGGCCACCACTAGGGCCACAGATAGAAATAGCCTGACACGGTGGGGTGCCGTGTAAGGCAGGATGCGGCGCAACAGTTTCAGGTCATAGGGTTTGCCTATGCGCTGCTCTTCGTCGTAACCATAGTCAAATTTCATCTTCGAGTTCCTGGAGACGGTAGGCTTTCGCGTAGTAGCCTTCGGCCGCTAACAGCTGGTCATGATTGCCGGTGGCGACGATGCGGCCGGCCTCCATTACCAGGATCGGATCCGCATGGCGCACCGCCGAGAGGCGATGGGAGACAATCAGCAGGGTTTTGTATCCTGCCATGGCCTTCAATGTGTCGACGATGCGGGCGGCGGTTCGCGTATCCACCTGGCTCACCGGGTCGTCGAGGATCAGGATGGGTGCATCGTTGCGCAGGGCCCGGGCCAGGGCCACCCGCTGCTTCTGCCCGCCGGAAAGAATGACTCCCTTTTCCCCCACCACGGTGTCGAACCCGTGGGGCAGTTCAGCGATGGTGCTGTCCAAGGCCGCCAGGTGGGTAACCCGGTCAAGTTCCGTATCGGTGACGCTCCCGCTTCCGAAGGTGATGTTTTCCCTTACGGTGCCGGCAAACAGGAACGGCTCCTGGGGCGCAATGGACATGAGTGAACGCAAATCGGCGCTCTTCAGGCAGCGGACGTCGGTCCCATCAATGCGAATGGCCCCTGAGTCCACATCGTAAAGTCGCATGAGCAGCTGAAGGATCGTGGTTTTCCCTGAACCCGGCGGCCCCACGATTCCCAGGGTCTGCCCTTTTTCAAGGGTCAGGGTGATCTGCCGGAGCACTGCCCCCCGATCCGGGTCATAGGCAAAACTGACGTTCTCAAATGCCAGGCCATGATCAAAGCCGGAGATCGGTTGGGCGTCGTCGGCTTCAGCCAGTTCCGGTTGCGTGCTGAAGATGCCGTCCAAGCGGTCCAGTGAGGCCCGGCCGCGCTGGATGAGATTGGTCACCCAACCCAGCGCCATCATGGGCCAGGTGAGCAGACCCAGATAACTGATGAAAGCAACGAAATCGCCGGGGGTGATGTGGGCGAAAATGGTCTGGCGGCCGCCCTGAAACAGGACGATGGCCAGGCTCAGGTTGGTGAGCAGCATCATTAGCGGGAAAAACGCCCCGGTGATTTTCACCAGGTCGATGTTCTCGCGCACATAGGTGTTGGAGATCCGCGCGATCTCGAGGGTCTCGGCGGCCTGGGCGTTATAGGCCATGACGACGCGGATACCGGCAAAGCGTTCCCGCACCGCCTCGGTGAGTTCACTGAAGGCGGCCTGAACCTGCTTGTAGCGGCGGTGCATCCGCCGGCTGAAAAAACGGGTGCCCAAAACGATCAGGGGCATGGGAATAAGTACATAAAGGGTCAATTCAAGGTTGATATAGATCATGAAACCGATGGCCGCCGAACCTAAAAACAGGGCGTCATTCAGTGCCACCAGTCCCATACCCGATGCCATGCGTACCTGTTGGATATCATTGGTGGCGTGGGCCATGAGGTCACCGGTGCGCACCCGGTCGAAGTAGGCCGGGGAGAGGGTCTGAACGTGGGCGAAAAGCCGGTTGCGCAGGGCTTCTTCGGTCTTGCGGGCGGTGCCTAGAAGACAGCGGCGCCAGAAAAACCGGAAAAAACCGATGCACAGACCCAGGGCCAGGATGATCAAGGCGTCATTTAGCAGGCCGCTGCGATCCACCTGCATAAGGGCCAGATCGTCCACCACCCGCTTGATGACCCGGGGGATAAAAAGCTGGAGCAGGTCCACCACGATCAGGCACAGCAGTCCGAACAGGATGCTGCCGCGGTTGGCCACCAGGTAAGGCTTGATCAATTCGAAGGATTTCATCGCACCTCACTTGCAGGGGTGAACGGTACGTGCGTCAGTCACTTGCCTGGTCGCCTGGTCCCAGGCGGTTGACCGCAATCAAGTCGGCGTGAGATTCAATGTAAGGCACGAAGGGGAAGCGGTCAAACCGGTGGGAAAGCGCTGAAACCGGTTCGGCCTACGGCGCTCCATATCACCCTAAGCCGGAGGCAGGTTTAGCGAATGAACCCGATACCCGTCGACCCGCCGGTCGATCAGATTCATGGCTCCGTAGCCCTGGGCGATTCGAAAGAGGTTGTCCGGCGGCATGCCCAATAGATGGCAAAGGATCATCCGGTTGACGCCGGCGTGGGCCACAACCAAGATGTTGGGACCGGCCTGATCGACTGACTTTTCAAAGACCGGGACCACCCGCTGCTGCAGGTCCAGGAAGCTTTCTCCCTCCGGCGGCCGGAAGCGGGCGATCTCCTCACCGCGCCGTCGGAACTCCTCCGGCCAGCGGTGCTTGACCTGGCCGAAGGCCATCCCGTCCCAGTCGCCCAGATGGATTTCTCTCAATCCGGCAATGGGTGTGATGTTCCAGGACCGTTCCGCGCCAATGATGCGCGCGGTTTCCATGCAGCGGCACAGATCGCTGGAAAAAATGTGCCCCAGTGCAACGCCGTCCAGCCATTCCCGCCAGTATTGCGCCTGCCGGCGGCCCTTGGCGCTCAGCGGCGGATCGATTTGCCCGATGAAACGCTTCTCATCGCTTGCGGTCCGAACCTCACCGTGGCGAAGCAGCAGAATCTTCTTCCCATTGCCCGTTGCGAGCCAAAGCTTCAGGAGGTTTTTCACGCCTGATCTCCGCGGACCATCCCGGCCTCGGTCAGCATTCGCTGGATCGTGCTGCCGCACACCCGCTCCACGTTGTCCTGGATCGTCAAGGCAGCACATCTCCGTCTGTTGATTTTCTCAGAAACGGTCGGGTCGTGAGCAAACTTTTTCAGTTTGGCGTTGAAGCGCTGCGGCAGGCTTACGAGCTTGCTTCCATCGACCAGCTTGTCCGCTAGGTGAACGATCTGCGCAGGATCCAGGAGGGCATCCGTCGCGACGTCGATATGCATGTGCACGGCGACGATGGCGGCCATGGCAGGAAAGCCCATTGCATTCAAGAGGTCGGCCCCGGCGGCAGCGTGGTTCTTCTTCAACCGGGCCACATCGTGGACCAGGGCTGCGGATCGAACCAGGGGGACGTCAATGGCGCCGCCGCTCCCACAGATGGCGCGGGCCAGGGATTCGGCCACGCAGGCCACTTGCCGGCAGTGGTCGATTACCGGGCCGGGCAACCGCTGAACCTTTTCCATGAGCACCCGGCACTCGTCTTCCGTGAGCCGGGTGGATGCAATCAGCCGCCTGGAAAGCCGCTGAAAATCGTCCGGCGCATCCAAGTCCAGCAGCACCCCTTCATCGGCCACCTGGACTTCCAGGGCTCCTGAATCGAAACGGATCAGCAGGTCCCGCAGTCCGCCCCTGCCGTCATGGGAAAGAATGGGATCTTTCAGCTTTCCATGAACCAGCGGCGGGTGTCCCCGCAATCCGTCAAATACCGGATAGACTACCGGTGACGGGCATCGATCGAAGGCATCCATCAGCATGGTCAGGGTGTGCGGACGAACCAGGGGAATGTCCACCGGGTGAACGAAAAAGGATCGGACATTGGCTGGAAGGGCGTTAACCGCGGCCTGCACGGACGAGAACATCCCCGAATCATAGGCCGGGTTGTGAATCACACCCGCGGGCTGGGAGGAAAGTGCAGATCGAATGGTTTCCGAACGGAAGCCGGTCACCACCCGGATGTCGGCCACGCCAGCAGCGCGGTAAAGGGAGACCGCGCGTTCCAGCACCGTCTGTGCGCCCAGCTTCATCAGGGGCTTGAATTCCCCCATGCGCCTGGAATAACCCGCAGCCAGGATGATGGCGGTTGGTTTCCGCTGGGGGGTCATGGCCACAAGCCTTCCCGGGCAGCGCTCATTTGCCGGCCAACAGGTCCAGGTACCGGCTTTCGGTGAGGATGGTCACTCCGAGCCGGTTGGCCTTGTTGATCTTCGAAGCGCCGACGTTCTGGCCGCAAACCAGATAGTCGGTGTTGCCGCTGACGGCCGTCTGAACCATGGCGCCCAGCGAACGGGCTTCGGCCTGCATCTTTTCCCGCGAGCCGTGGAGCATCTTGCCGGTAAAAACGATGCCTTTTCCCGCTATGGGACTTTCTACGGCGATCTGTTCCGATGCCAGGGGGGTGGGCTGGAGATTGAACCCCAAGTCGAGCATGTGGCTAAAGAGCGGCCGAAGTCGTCGCAGGTCGTCGGCAATGTTGTTGCTGGTGATCTTGCCGAAGCCCTTAATGACCTCGATCCGCTCCGCCGTCAAGGAAGGCACGGCGTCGATGGTAACGTGGGCCAGCAGTTTGCGGCTGTCGCCGGTGCCCAGGTCCGAAATGCCGAAGGCCGCCAGGAAACGCCAGTCCTCGACCGGCTTGGTGCGACTGATGGTGATGGCTTCGGCCAGATTTTTTGACTGAACCGGGCCGAATCCCATGGCGGCGAAATCCGCTTCGCGGAGCCGGTAGACCGCCTCGAGGCAGTCGTGGCCATTTTCGACAAGCTTGCGGATGGTTTGGATGCCGAACCAGTCGGCATTTCCCAGAACCTTGAACCAATGTCTGATGCGCTGTTCGATTTGAGCCTTGCAGTCGCTGTTGGTGCACTTGAGAAAGTCGTTCTGCCAAGTCAGGGGTGTGCTGCAGGAGGGGCAAACCTCGGGTCGTGCGACCTCACCCCTGACTTCCAGAACCGTTTCCAGCTTGGGAATGACTTCGCCGCTGCGGATGATTTCGATGCGGGTACCGATGCCGATGCTGGAATTGCGGATATTGCCGGCATGGTGGGCGCTGACCCGTCGGATGGTGGCGCCCGACAGCGATACCGGATCCACCTCCAAAACCGGCGTGACGTTGCCGGTGCGGCCCACCTGCCACTGGATGCCGGTCACCACGGTCTGTGCCGTCTCGCCTTTGGTCTTGATGGCGATCTGCCAGCGGTAGTGGTGGGCGGTGGCTCCCATCCGTTGCTTTAGCCGATCGTCAGTGACTTCGGCCACCACGCCGTCGGTGGGATAGTCCACCTTTGCCAGCAGGTCGTTGACCAGACGCGGGGTGTCATGCACGAGCCGGTGTCCATCGACCGTTGTCGCGGTGACCAGACAGTAGGGAACGAAGCGGACCATCCCGTCATCCAAGGCGGTTTTGGCGTTTTCATTAAGCGTGTCCGAGGAGATAATGCCCACCACCATGTTGCGCGGGTGCTCGAAAAAATCGGCCATGCGTTCATCGAAATAGGTTTTGACCACCACGATCTCTCCCATGCCATGCCCGCGGCCGCCGATGGGAATGACTCCCTTGGCAAAGGCGCTGGAGATCTCGTAACCCACTTCTCCGTTGCCCCGGGTGGTGAACACGCTGCCGTCATCCCGGCCGGCCAGCCCATCCAGTTTGGGCGTCAATCGGAAGGTGACGGTATTGATCCCTATGGTCTCGGCTTCCTTTTGAACCCGTGCCACGAAGCGTTCCAACTGCTCCCGGGTGTAGGCCTTTTCGATGGAGAGCATGGGTACGGGATGCCTTACCTCAAGTCGGCCGCTGAACTGCTCCGGCTCCACGGCCTGCAAATACAGGTGGTCCGGCGCGGCTGTGCGCAACTGTTCAACCAGCGCGTCATATTCGGCATCACTGACGATGGGAGCGCCCTGACGATACGCCTGATTATAGGCTTTCAGCAGGTCGGCCAGTTGGTCGATGGTTTCTGGGCTCATTTTCTGACGGTCGATTCTGCCATTAGATGACTGGCCATGGTCAGCGCCGCCCGGCAGGCCGTCTCCCGGGACGCCTTGAATGCGGGGGTTTTGAAACCGGGGCGCCACTGGTAATCGGAGAGATCATCGGAAACCACCAGGATGCCTGCCGCCTCCATTTCTCGAAACCCGGCCACCGTGAAAATTGCGGAGAGCTCCATCTCCACAGCCAGAGCGCCTTTTGACTGATAGTGTTGCACCTTCTCAACGGTTTCCCGAAAAATGGCGTCGGTGGTCCAGACGGCACCCTCGTGAAACATGGCCCCATGGTGCTGCAGAGCCAGTCGAACCTGCTGCACCAATGGCCGGGCGGGCAGGGCCACCCGGCATGCGGGGTCGCAATAGTGCCCCGAAGTACCCTCGTCCACCATGGCGCTGTCCGGTACGATGATATCGCCAGCCTTGATGCGGCGGGATACTGAACCGCACCAGCCGACAAAGAGAATCTTCTCAACCCCCCAGACGCCCAACGATTCCACGATCATGGCCGCATAGGGGGCACCGATGAGCGGCCCGGCCAGCGTGAACCGCCGCTGGTTGTCCGCATGTATCTGAAGGTTGCTCATGTAGAGCTTGCGCTGTTCCACCACCGGCGTGTCCGCCAGGCGTGAGAGCAGCCGCAGGTCGCTTTCCGTGGCCACAACGATGGCCAAGGGACCGGTTTCGGGCGGCTTTTTCCCTTTGACGGGGTTAACGATGGCGCGGCGGTCGGGCATCGGCTTTCAGTGCAGGCCAAGGATCGGACGGCGGCATCCAGGATACCG
The DNA here is from genome assembly GCA_963704985.1 of uncultured delta proteobacterium. GTDB lineage: Bacteria > Desulfobacterota > Desulfobacteria > Desulfobacterales > Desulfosarcinaceae > Desulfosarcina. Next base: position 81,542 of record CAVPIL010000003.1, read on the forward strand.
GCCGGCCGCCCGATGATTTTTTTCGTGGCAGGTCAGCGGATCAGGTCGGCCGCTGCAGGTCGGTCAGTTCGTCCTTGATTTCATCCATGATGTCATACAACCAGAGGATGTCTTCAGTGGTCAGGCGGCCGGCCTTTGCCGGGGCTCGATCACTGCCGTCCTGCTTTTTAAGAATGCGGGGTCCGATCTGCACCTTGGCTTCACCCTGGTCATAGCGGTTGATGGTCACCAGCAGCCCGGTTTCCGGACACTTCCATTGTTTTAGCACCTTGTCTTTACTCGCATCAAAGGGCATCGGTTCCTCCAAAAGAAAGGATTGTAGGATTGAGGGATGCTGGAATTGAGGGGTTAAAAACAGTCCAATCCTTTTTCAATCCCCCAATTCCCAAATTCCGGATTCCTCAATTTGACCGGGCTTGTCCGGGTCAGGTAGATATCTGTGAAAAATCGGCGATCTGTCCGAAAACGGCTGATATGGCTGCCAGCAGGGCCAGCCGGTTGCGCCGAACGGCGTCGTCTTCGGCCATGACCATGACATCGTTGAAAAAGGTGTCCACCGGATCACGCAGGGTGGCGATGGCGCCCAGGGCGCTGTCCAGGTCTCCCCGATCCATCAGGCGGTCCACCTGTGCGGTTACCGTCCGGCAGGCCTCATGCAGGGCACCTTCTGAAGCGTGCGCGAAAATGGCCGGATTCACAATGGCAGCTTTGGTTTCCGTGGTTTTTTTGAGGATGTTCTCCACCCGCTTGAAGGCTGCGGCCAGGGGTTCGAAGCCCGGTTGGCCCTTGAGTTTTTCAAGGGCACCCACCCGACGTTCCACATCGGGGATACGATCCGCCGAAACGCTGGTTACCGCGGCGATGATGTCCTTGGACAATCCCTCGTCGGCCAGCAAGCGGGAGAGGCGGTTTTTAAGGAACGTCAGCACGGCGGCTGCGGTTTGGGTCGGCGGTTCGGTGCTCTTGTCGGCAAACAGGGAAACACCCTTTTCCACCAGTTCGGTAAGGGCGATGTTGATTTTGCGGCTGCGCATGATCTGCAGGATGCCGATGCCCTGACGCCGGAGGGCATAGGGATCCGCGGCACCGGTGGGAATCAGACCGACGGAGAAGCATCCGCAGATGGAGTCGATTTTTTCGGCAATGGAAAGCAGGGCGCCGGTTTCCGTCTCGGGCAACTGCCCACCGCTGTGGGTGGGCCGGTAGTGCTCCTCGATGGCCACGGCCACATCCGGCGCCTCACCGGCCGCCTGGGCGTAAATTCGTCCCATGACGCCCTGAAGTTTGGCAAATTCGCCCACCACCTGGCTCACCAGGTCGGCCTTGCACAGATATGCCGCGCGGGTGACATTTTCCTTCCCGTCCGGATTGACCGCATCGGCCAGCCACCCGGCCAGCGCTTGCACGCGCAGCACCTTGTCGAACATGCTGCCCAGTTTGGCCTGGAAAAGCACGCCTTTGAGCTTCTCCACCCAGCGTTCCATAGGCACCTTGACGTCGGCGGTGTAGAAATAGCGGGCATCGGAGAGCCGGGCCCGCAGCACACGTTGGTGCCCGGTGGCCACCAGGTCCATGTCCCGGGTGCGGGTATTGTTCACGGCGATAAAACCGGGCAAAAGTCTGTTGGCCATGTCGATCACAGCGAAGTATTTCTGGTGCTCGCGCATGGCCGTGATGAGAATCTCCTTGGGGACCTCAAGGAAGATGTCGTCAAAGCGACCTGCCGTTGCGATGGGGATCTCCACCAGATTGGTGACGATGTCCAGAAGTTCTTCGTCAGGCAGCACCCGGCCGCCCATGGCCGCCGCCGCCTCCGCCACGACCGCCGATGTCATTTGCCGGCGCTCGGCGATATTCACCACCACGTTGACCGCGGCCATCGTCTGCACGTAGGCTTCCGGGGAGGGGATGGTCACCTTGCCCGGATTCATGAACATGTGGCCCAGCGACTGTCGCCCGCTTTTGATCCGGCCGCCCAGGGTAAACGATACCACTTTGGTGCCATACAGCGCCACGATGCTCTGGATGGGGCGGGCGAATTGAATGGTGAGGTCGGCCCAGCGCATGCTTTTGGGAAAAGGGGTGGCCAGGATCACCTCAGGCAGGATGGTTTTAAGCAGTTTGGCGGTAGACTGTCCGCGCCTGGTTATGCGGGCGCTGAGGTAGCGGCCCTTGTCGGTCTGGACCACCTTCAGGCGCTTGACTGGAACCCCGGCCTTTTCAGCAAATTTCAGCGCCGCCATGCTGGGCTTGCCCGTGGGGTCAAAGGCGATTTTTTCGGGCGGCCCCATGATCTCCTCGCTAACGGTTGCCTGCTTGGGTGCCACCTGGTCCACGATCACCGTCAGTCGCCGGGGTGTGCCACAGGTGCGGGCCTGGCCGTGGCCGATACTGGCCCCCTCCAGCCGTTTCAAGAGGTTCTGGGCCAGGGCGTCCAGCGCCGGCCGGATGTATCCTGCCGGGATCTCTTCGGCGCCGATTTCAAGAAGTAGGGTATCCATATTCACCTCGATCACGATGTCACGTTGGATGTTGATTCAAATACGTCCAGCCGGCCGCCGATCATCCCTGCTGCTTGAGCAGTGGAAACCCCATGGCCTCACGCTGCTTCAGGTAGCCCATGCCGCAGGCTCGGGCCAGGTTGCGGATGCGGGCGATGTACCCGGTCCGTTCGGTGACGCTGATGGCGCCCCGGGCGTCGAGCAGGTTGAAGGTGTGGCTGCACTTGAGGGTGAACTCATAAGCCGGAAGCACCAACCCTTGATCAATAATCCGTTGAGCTTCAGCCTCATAGCGGTTGAACAGGTCCAGCAGCATGCTCACGTCGGCCTTTTCAAAGTTATAGGTGGATTGTTCCACCTCCTGCTGGTGGTGGACCTGACCATAGGTGACCGTGTCGTTCCACTTCAGGTCATAGACGTTGTCGATGCCCTGGAGGTACATGGCGATGCGTTCCAGACCGTAGGTCAGTTCTACGGCAATAGGCGACAGCTCCATGCTGCAGGCCTGCTGAAAATAGGTGAACTGAGTGCACTCCATGCCGTCCAGCCACACCTCCCATCCCAGGCCGGAGGCGCCCAGGGTGGGCGATTCCCAGTCATCTTCCACGAAGCGGATGTCGTGCTCCAGCGGGTCCACGCCCAGGGCCTTCATGCTCTGCAGATAGAGTTGCTGAATGTTGGTGGGGGAGGGCTTGAGCAGCACCTGGTACTGATAGTAGTGCTGGAGACGGTTGGGGTTATCCCCGTACCGGCCATCGGTGGGCCGCCGGGAGGGCTGCACGTAAGCCACATCCCACGGCTCGGGCCCCAATGCCTTCAAGGTGGTGTGGTGGTGAAATGTGCCGGCGCCCACTTCCAGATCATAGGGCTGAGCCACCACGCAGCCCTTCCGGGCCCAAAACCTGTCCAACGTGAGAATCACATCCTGAAAATTCATGCGCGTTTCCTCGACGGTCCGTATCAATCGTCCAACGGTTGAAAGGTTTATATTCGATTGGGATTTTCGGACCAGACGCCAAGTCCGATAAGCGCTCTACGTACCATTATCGATAGGGTTTAACAAGACCCACATTTTTTGGCCCATGGCCCATGGTCTATAGAACCGGTGATTCAATTATCGGCGCTGCGCTTCTGGAAAGATGCCACTGCTCGAAGCTCCAACGCCAATCGACATTGTTTAGTTGACCGTTGACAACACGCCGTTTGGATCCACCCGGCAATCGAGCAGCTTGGCCGTGGGGCGCCCTGCAAGCATCTTTGCCCATGCCGGCTTCAGGGCTGTGATGGCATCCTCCTCACCGATGGCCCACAGGCAGCCGCCCCCACCAGCGCCGGTGAACCGGGCGCCGCACCCGACGTCGGCGGCGGCCCCTGCCAGACGGTCGCCCATGTCGTCGAGCACCTGGGGGGTCATGGCCTTGCGAATGGCCGTTTCGCGGTTCATGGCAGCAGCGGCCGCCTGAAGGTCCCAGCGGGCGAGGTCCGCTGCAAAATCCTGGGTCAGACGGACGATCTCGTGCCAGTTATCACGGTGGTTCCCGCTGATGAATTGTTTGACCCAGGTGCTGTTGACGTCCTTGGAGATGTGGGTGACGCCAAGGTAGGCCACCAGGAGGGAACGGTCCAAGCGCTGCAATGCTTTCCCCTGTATCAGGGGGTGCCTGGAAAAGGGCGCCAGTTGCGGATCCGCAGGCCAGGCCCAGGCGTTGACCCCGCCGAAAGCAGCTGCCAGCTGGTCCTGCAAGCCGCAGGGTACACCGGCCACGCCCTGCTCGATCGCGTGGGCCAGAAGAACCATCTGGTCCCGGGAGAATTCCTGTTGGCCCAAGCAATCCAGCACCTTGGAAAAAGCGGCGATCAGGGCAACTGCCGCCACTGACGATCCTCCCAACCCGCTCCTGGGAGGTGACGTGGAGTGGATCTGAACGTGAACCCCCGTGGCGCCGAAATAGTCGGCCACGGCGAACATGAGTCCCAGAGGATGATCGTAGGGGGCGGCTGATGGGTGGAAGGCTGCATCGGCGAAGCCCGCGGACGAGACCACTATGCGATCGCCCGTGGTCGGGTGCAGACTGACGGTGGTACGCCGGTTTAAGGCGATGTTCACCGTTAATGGCCCCAGGCCTCTCAAGGGGTAGTGAAAGCTGCTGATGTCCAAGGTTCCCCCGAAGTCTATGCGGCAAGGTGCCGAGGCTTCGATGGGATGGTTGTCCAGCAGCGGCCCGATATTGCCCAGACCTGGATTATTTGCATCGGTTGTCATGGATTTTTCTGCCATTGATCGATTGCCTGACGGCTTCCAGCACCTTCAGGCTTTTCGGGGATTTGCCCATGTGAAAGGGCACAAAGGTTTCCAGAAATGTCAGCCCTTCGGAGATGGCCGTTGGCGCAAAGCGGATGCGTGCGGCCCGCTCAAGGTCTCCGGTGTCGGTCCACATGAGTTGTTTCAGCGTGCCTTTGGAGATTTTCAGCTGGCCGTGGGTGGGGATTCCGCAACTCGGGCAGGCAATGCCGCCTTTGGACGGATCCGAGACCACCGATGCATGCCGGATTTGGTCCAGGCAGGTCTTGCAGGCATGGCAGTGGTCGAAATTGGGACGAAATCCCGCCAATGATAAAAAGCGCATCTGAAACAGGATGCTGAGCACCTCAACGGGCGTCTCTCCACGGTTGAGTTCGGCCAGCACGTGGGATGTCAGCCGGTAAAGCAGCTCCTGGGGCTCTCCATCGGCCATCCACAGATAGATCAACTCCGCCCAGTAACTGGCGTAGGCGGTTTTGATGATATCTTCACGGATTTTGAAAAAAGGATCCTCAAGCGACGCTTCCTGGAGCACCGGCAGGCCTTTACCCCTGCCTTGTGACAACACCACGCTGAGCCGGGAAAAGGGCTCCAGCACACCGGGAAAGCGCTTGGTGCTTTTTTTTGCCGATTTGGCAATGGCGCTGGTTTTCCCTTGAGCCTGTGTGAACAGGGTGACGATCAGATCGTAGTCGCCAAATTCGATCCGACGCAGCAGGATGGCTGGGGTGCTGAGACTGGCCATGGTTTCAGACACCGAGGAAACGGGTGGCGATGGTAAAGTAAAAGTACACGCTGATGATGTCGACGGCGGTGGTCACAAAGGGCCCGGTGGCAACGGCCGGATCGATATTGATCCGGGCCAGCAGCATGGGCACGCATGATCCCACCAGGGCTGCCACGGACATGGAACAGACGACCGCCAGGCAGACCGCCAGCGCCAGCATGTGGGTGCTGTATTGCAGTTGGGCCACCGATCCGATCAGCAGGCCGTAAACCAGGCCGAGGACCAATCCGACGGTCAGTTCCTTGCCCACCACCGACCCTATATCACGGATATTGAGCCGTCCGGTGGCCAGACCGCGGACCACGATGGTGGATGACTGGGTGCCGATATTGCCGCCCATGCCCATGATCACCGGGATGAAGGCGGCCAGGTAGGTGACCCTGCTCAAACTGTCTTCGAATTGGCCGATCACGTAAAAGGCGAATATGCCGCCCAGGCAACTGGCAAATAGCCATGGGAGGCGGATGCGGGTGCTTTTAAGGATGCTTTGGGTCTCGATGAACTCTTCGCCCACACCGGCCATTTTAAGGATGTCCTCAGTGGCCTCCTCGCGGAAAATATCGATGACGTCATCAACGGTGACGATACCCATCAGCCGGTTGTTGTCGTCCACCACCGGTACCGCCAGAATATCGTAGCGGGCCACCAGCTTGGCCACTTCCTCCTGGTCCATGTGGGTCTGCACGGACAGGACATCGGTGGTCATGAAGGCTTTCAGGGGGGTCTGCGGTTTGACCACCACCAGCTGCCGCAGGGAGCACACCCCCACCAGGTTGCCGTATTCGTCCACCGCGTAGAGATAGAAGGGCATTTCGACATCGGCAAACTCCTTTTGGATGCGTTCGATGGCCTCTTTGGCAGTGATCTCCTGGTTCAAGGCGATGAAGTCGGGGTTCATGATGCCGCCGGCAGTATCGTCTTCGAAGCGCATGAGGTCCTCGACTTCGTCGGATCCCTCTTTATTCATGCGCTTGAGCAGGCTGCTGGCGGTCTCATCAGGGAGTTGATTCAGCAGGTCGGCCACGTCGTCGTTGGGCATGTCTTCCAATATGGTCGCGACCTCGTCCGGATCCATGCCGTCGATGAGTTCAACGAAGAGGTCCTCGTCCAGTTCGCTGAAGAGGGTTCCTTTTTTTTCCACATCGTCGAGCATGTCGAACAGCAGCCGCTGGTCCGGCAGCGTCAGGCTCCGGAAGAGGATGGAAAGATCAGCACCATGGGTCTTGTTGACGATTTTGCGCAGCCGGCTGCTGGCTCCCCGGCGCAACAGCCGCTTGACGCTGACGGTCAAAATTTTTTGTCGATCCTGCGGCATGGCTCACTTCTTGTTAAAAATGGGGATCACAATGGATTTCGAAACGCAACACTACTCCACAGCGTCGGCCATTCGGCTTTCAATGCGGGTCAGGGGATCTTCAGGCTCACCACCTGACCGCTGCTGCCGTAGATCTTCACCGGTCGCTCATCCAGGAAAATCTGCAGCCCGGTGGCATTGCCAATCATCAGATTGAAGCTGTGGGTTCCTTCCAGTTCCAGGCGGTCTTCGGGCTTCAGGTTATAGGATCGGGCACTCTGTCCATCCACAAGCACCTTCAACCAGGTCTGCTCCACGGTGATGACCTGAAGTTTGAGCTTTTCCTGCGTCTTTGCCGCGGACCGTCCGCTGCCGGCCGTGTCCGTCCCCGCGGCTGACGGTTGAGGCAAGACTGCACGTTCCGGCGCAGCAGTGCTTTGCGGCGGCGACGGATCCAGAAAAACATCGATATACTCCAGCATTAGCAGGATGCTGATGATTGCGCCCACGGCAATCATCGTCCGACGGACCACCCCCAGTTTTGCCCGGCGTCTGAGCGTCTGCTGCTTGGCATTGTCCTGTCGTTTTAGATCCGACAGGTAAAGATCGACGGCCACGTCCGCGTTGGCACCGACGTAATCGGCATAAATCCGGATGAAGCTCTTGACATAGGCCCGCGGAGGAAGCCGGTCATGGGCATCTTCCTCGATGGCCTTGAGGCAGTGGGTGGTGATCCTTGTTTTTTCAGCAATCGCTTCGATCGCTAAATCCTGCTGCACCCGGAAGCCTTTGAGATAGCTTCCGAAGGTATCCTGTTTCGTTTCCGATTCCATATAAATAGAACTGCTATACCCTAAGGATCGCGAACCCGATTCATTCGTTCCCGATCCTAATTGATGATTTTGATGTGTGACTGACTGCGCAGATCCTCCAGCCATGAGAGGAATTTTTTATCGACCACCTCTGCAAACAGCTTCTGGTGGATCTCTGCGCGTACGCTTGCCAGGGATTTCCCTTCGACTCGGTTGATCGCGTCCACATAAAAGAGCTGGAACCCTTGATCCGTATCCAGAACCGCAGTGGCCTGGCCTGGCTTCAAGCCTTCGATTGCCTCCTGGATCTGGGGAGAGAGCGTCTCCTTCATGAATTCACCGAGTTTGCCGCCATCTAAAGCGGACGGGCTCTGGCTGAACCTTCGTGCCAACTCGGCAAAGGATTCTCCGGTTTCAATTTGTGATCGGAGCTGTTGCATCCGTTGCTTTATGGCCTGCTTTTCGTCGTCTGCAGCAAGATCCGATGCCCGCATCAGGATGTTGCTCAACTGGTAGTGGAGCTTACCGCCGTAAACCTCGGGGTGGTTGTCGTAGTAGGCCTGGATCTCCTCCTCGGTGATGACTATTTTTGACTTGACCTGGTAGTTGACCAGGCGGGTGCGCAGGACTTGCTCCTTGATCTTGGCCCGATATTGCTCCATGGTCATTTGGTCCTGTTCCAAAAAGCGGCGTAGATCCTCATCGGTAAAGTAATTGGCGGCTTTGATGCGTTCAATGGTGCTGTCGATCTCCGCTTCACCCACCTGGATGTCATTGCGCTTGATCTCCTGGTCGGTGAGCTTTTCATCCACCAGGCGGTTGAGAATTTCCTCGCGCACTTTGAAGAGCATCTGCCGCTCCTTTTCCAGGTCGAATCCCTGTTGACGGATGCGCTGGGCATAGGGTTCCATGCGCTCATTGAGATCAGACAGCAAAATGATCTCTTCATTGACCACCGCCACGATCCGGTCCAGCACCTCTGCCGCCGCCGCCGCCGTTGCCCTGGTGGTGGAAACCAGCATCAACATCCCGATCAGCACTCCCAAAGACAAAATTCGCTTCACGGCAATTATTCCTTTCCCTGACTGTTGGATCGGGCTTCAGGGCCTTGGGACTGCTCCCATAGCTCCCAGTTGATCTCAACTCCGTAACGCTTGCGCAGCCCGTCCATCCATTGCGGGTAGGCCGCTTCCACTTTTTGGCGCTGGAGCTGTTCTACGATGCGGCGCTTCAAATCCATTTCCGGCGCGTCTTCATCCTGAACGGCGAAGTCCTCTTCGTGGGCCTTATAGTATGTTTCGATGTCCTGCGCGGTTATATTCAGGGCCTGAACCAGGTCCCGGTCGACGACCTTTTCCATGAGCAGCCGCACCTTCAGCCGGTCCTTCCACAGGGAATACGGGATGGCGCTTTCCAGCAGCATCTGCTCGAACTCGTCCTCAGGGTAATCCTTTTTTATCTCCTGGATGGCCGCCTCCAGCTCCGAGTCATCCAGTACGATGCCCAGTTCGTTGGCCCGGCGGTCGACAATCACCTCTTCGGCCATCTGGTTCAACAGGCGCAGCCGGGCATCCTGAATTACCCGGGGATCTACGGAGCGGTCGTCACTGTAGGCAATCCGGGCGGCCTCAAAGGCGCGTTCGAACTGGGCCCGGGTAATGGTCTGCTGATCGGTGCGGATCAGCACGGCTTCTTGCTGCGACGGGCCTTCAGGCCCGGAACAGCCTGCCAATGCAACCATCAACGCGCAGCAGACGGCCCGCCGCACATGTGCCGAGGCCAGCGGCCAGCGCTGCCGTACCGATGGTTGAGCATGTGTATAACTTATTGCAACCTTTCCAAATATGGTTCTCATGGGCGCTCAGGAGTTAACATGTTGTGCTATTTCGATCAAGATGTTTTTCGCCTGAGACAGCATGGCCCGGGGTGGCCCTTTGACCAGATTGGCCTTGAACAGATGATCCGGGGTGAATTGGTAGAGCGCTTTGCCGGCGGTGATCATCGGAATAATCCCCAACGGCCGATGCTGGTGGACTTCGCTGAAGGCCAGGCACAGCTGGCCACCGAACAGGTCCAGGCGTTTGACGCCGGCGCGGACCGACAATACCCGCAGCATGATCTTGAGCAGCAGATTTTCCGTCTCTTCGGGCAGCGGTCCGAAACGATCCGCCAACTCCACTTTCATGGCGGCGATCTCCTTAAGGTCACTCATCTTGGCCAGGCGGCGGTAGATGGACAGCCGCTGGTCGATATCGGCCACATAGTCTTCGGCGATGAAGGCGGACATGGGCAGGTTGATCTCCGGCTCCAGGCCATCGACCCTGGGTTCCCCCTTCATCTGGGCCACAGCCTCCTCCATGAGTTTAAGGAACATATCGTACCCCACGGCGGCAATGTGGCCCGATTGAGACGCCCCCAGAATGGCCCCGCCGCCACGGATTTTAAGGTCGTTCAGGGCGATCTGGAAACCGGACCCCAGATCGCTGTGCTCCATGAGCACCTTGAGACGCTTTTGGGCATCCATTCCCAGGCGGCTCTCTTCGGGGATGAACAGATAGGCGTAGGCCTGTTCGTCGGACCGGCCCACCCGGCCGCGCAGCTGGTAGATCTGGGAAAGACCGAAACGATCCGCCCGGTTCACCAGGATGGTGTTGGCCGTGGCCACATCGATGCCCGACTCGATGATGGTGGTGCACACCAGCAAGTCGATCTCCCGCGCCATGAAGCGCATCATCACCGCCTCCAGATCATCCTCGGCCATCTGCCCGTGGGCCACGGCCAGGCGCACCTCGGGAACCAGCTTCTGGAGGTGGTCGGCCATGCGGTCGATGGCCTGAACGTGGTTGTGCACGAAAAAGATCTGGCCGCCCCGGGCCAGTTCGCTGCGGATGGCCTCGCTGACCACGTTGTCGTCGAACTCGCATATGTAGGTAATGATGGCATGGCGCTGCTCCGGCGGCGTGGAGATGACGCTGATGTCCCGGATGCCCATCATGGAGAGATGCAGGGTTCTGGGAATGGGCGTTGCCGTTAGGGCCAGCACATCCACGGTGGTTCGCAGGCGCTTGAGTTTTTCCTTGTGCCGGACCCCGAAGCGCTGCTCTTCATCGATGATGAACAGCCCCAGATCGGCAAAGACCACATCCTTTTGGAGCAGCCGGTGGGTGCCGATGACGATGTCTACGGTGCCCTTTTTAATCTCTTCCACGATTCGTCGCTGGTCGGCCCGGGACCGGAAGCGGCTCAGGCAGGCCACTTTCACCGGATAGGCGGCAAAGCGCTGGACGAAGGTGGCATAGTGCTGTTCGGCCAGCACCGTGGTGGGCACCAGCAAGGCCACCTGTTTGGCTTCGCTGACGGCCAGAAACGAGGCCCGCAGGGCGACTTCAGTTTTGCCGTAGCCCACGTCCCCGCATACCAGGCGGTCCATGGGGCTGGGGGCGCGCATGTCCTCGAGTACGTCTTCGATGGCTTTGAGCTGGTCTGGAGTCTCCTCGTAGGGAAAGTCCGCCTCGAAGTCGGCAAAGTGGCTGTCGGCCGCGCCATAGCCGTGGCCGGCGTTGACCCTGCGCTGGGCGTAGATCTTGAGCAGTTCACCGGCGATCTTCTCGGCTGACTTGCGAACTTTTTCCTTGGCCCGCTCCCATGACCGGCCGCCCATTTTGTCAAGGGCCGGCAGCATGCCTTCCACACCCATGTACTTCTGGATCAGGCCCATGCGGTCCACCGGCAGGTAGAGCCGGTCGTCATCGCGGTAGACGATCAGCAGGATAGTCGTTGACGGTGCCCTCAAGACTCAGCTTGACCAGCCCTTCGTACTGGCCGATGCCGTGCTCGTCGTGAACCACCAGATCGGCCTGCTTAAGATCGGAAAAGGCTAACAGCTCGGTGTGCACGGTCTTTGCGCTGCGTCTGGGGCGTTTGGTCCGAGGGCCGAACACCTCGGCTTCCGTGGCCACGGCAAGGCCATCGGCCGGCCAGACAAACCCCGCTGAAAGGCGGCCCCGACAGATGAACACCTGTCCCGGCCGGGGCTGCTGCGGAAACGGTTGACCGATGACGGCCTGCACACCATGGGGTGCCAGGATGGCGGACAGGCGGCCGGCCTGACGGTCGGTTTCACAGACCATGACCATGGCACGGGCGGCATCCCGTTGCGTTGCAATCCACTGCAGCAGCGGAGCCGCGGGCTGGTCGGTCTTCCTGGCCTGTTCCATGGCCAGCACCAGATCGTCGTTGTCGGCAACCTCGGCCTCCAGCGCCAATCGGTCGCCAGCACCGGCCAGCGCCAGCGGCGCCAGGGAGACGGACTCCCGGCGGGCCAGTTCAGCGCTGACCTCTTGCCAGCTTAAAAACAGGTCCGTGGGATCCACGCACAGGCGTTTTTCGCTGCAGGCTGTGTCATGGTTAACCTGGGCGGTCTGCGCGCTTTTTTCAGCGGCCTGGGCCAGTTCGGCGGGGTTTTCGGCGATGATGACCGTGTTGCCCGGCAGGTAGTCGAACAGCGTGTCCATGTGGTCGTAGATCAGCGGGGAGAGGCTTTCGATGCCGGGAAATACCCCCTGCTGCTTGATGCGCTGCACGATGTCGCGGACGGTGGTGCGCGGCAGCTCCTGTTCCAGGGCCCGCGCCCGGAACCGGCCGACGATGGCGTCCAGCCCGGCTTTCTCCAGGGTTACCTCCCTGGCCGGCAGGATCACTGCTTCGCGCACATGATCCAGGCTGCGCTGGCTGGCAGGGGAAAAAAAGCGGATGGTTTCGGCAAAGTCGCCGAACAATTCAATACGCAGGGGGGTGTCATACAGGGGTGAAAAGATATCAATGATGCCGCCGCGGACGCAAAAATCCCCCGGTTCCTCCACCACGACGCTGCGGGTGTACCCGCCGGCAACCAGTTTGGCCACCAGTCGGTCCGGTTCGATCTCCTCTTCGGCAATGATCAGTTCTGCAAAATCGGCCAGCACGGACTTGGGAATCAGCCGCTGGCGCAAGGCTGCTGCCGTGGTCACCGTGGTCTGCGGCAGGTGGCCTTCGATCATGGCGTAAAGCGCACGGATACGCCGGGCCGCTGTTTCGTTGTGGTAGGACATGAATTTGAACGGTGAAATATTATACGCGGGGAAGTGAACGGCGGGTGAACCCCTTTCCCCGACAAAGCAATCGATTTCCGACTGCCGCTGCTCGGCGGTTTTGGTTGATGCGACCACCACCATCACGGGAGACTTGAGCTGCTGTCTGACAGCGGCAGCCAGACGAGCAGCAGCACTGCCGCTGATTCCTGAAATCACCAGGGAACCGGTGCGTTCGGCAATGGCCCGGATCAGTTGCTCCGATGTTCTTTTTGCTTGCTTTTGGTCCATAAACACTATAGTTGGTTTTCCTGTTTTCAGCCGGCGTAGCTCAGCTGGTAGAGCAGCTGATTCGTAATCAGCAGGTCCGCGGTTCAAGTCCGCGCGCCGGCTCCATGGCCAGTTCCGGGTTCCCTCATCTGCCTTGCGGGAACCCGTTTTTTTTCAATTCCGGCACGGGTTGGGAGCCGTTGCAGCGGATGTCCGCCGATGGGCCGCCTTATTAGCGCAACCCACATTGATTTTGCAACCGCCGTTTGTGATCAGCCACCCTTTTTGCTATCATCACGGCACCGATTGACCAGCAGTCCCAGCCGTAACAGGAGAGATCTTCCATGCAGCTTTCACCCCAGCAGCAAGCCGCTGTCGAACATACCGGCTCGCCGGCGCTGGTGGTGGCCGGTGCCGGATCAGGCAAGACCCGCACCCTGACCGCCAAATTCGCCCACCTGGTGCAAGCCGGTATTCCGCCGGAACGGATTCTGGCCATTACCTTCACCAACAAGGCGGCCGACGAAATGAAGGGTCGCCTGATCCGTATGACCGGCATGGGTCGGCACCGTTTTCCTTGGGTGCGGACCTACCACTCCGCCTGCTTCCAGATCCTGAAGGAACACAGCCATCTGCTGGGTTACCACCAGCCCATTCAGGTCTTTACGACATACCACCAGCAAAAGACGGTCAAGGAGGTGTTGCTGGCACGCAATTACGATAAAAAACATGCCCTGTCCGTACTGAGTCAGATTTCCAACGCCAAGAACAGCGGGCATCCCGGTGCCTATTTCGACAGCCACCCCCGCCAAGGCAACATCCGCCTGATTGATGTGTACGAGCGCTACGAAAGCATGCTCAAGGCGGCCAATGCAGTGGACTTTGACAACATCCTGCTCCTTGTCCGCAACCTGCTGCGCGACCACGCGGACCTCCGCCAGCGGTACCGGATCATGTTTCAATATATTCTGTGCGACGAATACCAGGACACCAACGACCTGAACGAGGAGATCACCGCCCTGCTGCTTAAAGACGGCAACCTGTTTGCCGTGGGCGACGACTGGCAATCCATCTACTCGTTCAGGATGAGCAATGTCAGTCATTTCCTGTCCTTTAAAAAGAAATACAGGGGCGCACGGATATTCCGGCTGGAGCAGAACTACCGCAGCGCCGACGAAATCGTGCAGCTGGGTAACCGGGTCATCGGCTATAATGAAAGCCGTATGGAAAAAAACTGCTTTTCTGACAGGGAAGGCGGGGTGGTGGAGACCCATGAGTTCTATACCGACCAGGAGGAGGCCCGCTGGGTGGCGGACAAGATTCGCAGCCTGGTCCGGATGAGCATTCCCCATGAAAGGATAGCGGTGCTTTACCGCACCAAGTTCTGCTCCCTGCCATTCGAGCAGGCCTTTCGCCGGGCGCACATCCCCTACCACATGATGGGGGGCAAGGGCTTTTTCGATCGGTTGGAGATTCTGGATCTGAACTGCTACATCACCGCCGCGGTGTTCGACAAGGATGACACGGCTTTCGAACGAATCCTCAATACACCCAAACGGGGCATCGGGCCGGGTACGGTGAAAAAAATTTCGCAAATGCGCAGCGGATCCATGAGCCTGAAAGAGGCCGCCCGGCAGGCCGTGGCCGAACGGGTGCTCACCCCCAGGCTCTACAAGGCCCTGAAAGAGCTGCTGGCACTGCTGGACGATATTCGGGACCTGCGGCCCGACGAAGCCATCCGCCGCACGATTGCCCGCACCGGGTATATGGATCATCTGGAAAGCTACACCCGAAGCAACTCCATGGATCTCACCGCCCGTCAGGAAAACATCGATCAGCTGATCCACGCCGCCGCCCAGAAAGAGACGATCGTGGATTACCTGGAAGAAGCGGCCCTGGTGCGCGAGGATAAGGAGGATGAGGAGGAATCCGCCGGCGTCAATCTTTCCACCGTACATGGGGCCAAGGGGCTGGAGTTTCATACGGTGTTCGTGATCGGCTGCGAGGAACAGCTGTTCCCCCACTGGCGATCCATGGACCGTACCGAAGACCTGGAGGAGGAGCGGCGGCTCATGTACGTGGCGGTGACCCGGGCGGAGCGCTGCCTTTTTATCACCTCCGCCAGTTACCGCAAGGGCCAGTTCAACCCCCGCAGCCGCTTCCTGGATGAGATCGACACGGTGTTGACCGACCGGTAACGCGCCTTCTTTGCTTACCGCCGGCTGCCGAACATGGCCAGCGTCATCGGAATCTGGCTGGCGGCCTGGGGATAGCGGATTCCCCGTCTAACGCTTCAGGCTGATCGCATTTTCAGCCCCATCGGCACGTCAATGCCATCCGGGCAACCGGTTCCTGCGATTACCCTGTCGATTGCAGCTTATGAACTTGACATCATCCAGTCTTCCGTATATTTTTAATAGCTGTATGATTTTATTGAACAAAGCGGTGGTTCAGGTTGATAACCGTACTTTGGACCCCTGGACTCGGGTCAGGGGCACAGGATCAGGATTAAATGAACTGTATCGATGCCATAGAGGGCACGGCAAAGGCGCTGCTGGGCAAGTTTCTGGAAATCTCCACCGAGGGGCGGATGGACGCCAGCGAGTATATCTGCAATGTGAAGGCGGTGATCGACGCGGTGGCGCTCTTCGTCAAAAACAACCCGGAGGTCAGTGAGACGCCGGAGCTCATTGGAGGTGTGCTCTATGATTTTGCCAAAGCGCAGTGGCTGACACGTATGGAAAAAACCGTCGATCCCGATCAGGGGGAGGGGGCCAAGCCGGATATAGAATACCAGGCATACTGTTACGACTATGTTTTTGCCCACGGCAACTACCCGCGCTGATCAAAAGTGACTGCCAAGGCAACCATCCGAATTTTAACCGTCTGCTGAAAAACAGGTTTTTCTCAACGTTAAACCGCCCGAAAAGGAAATCTTCAAATGACCGAAACAGATGACGAAGTGCTGAAAGCTGAGATAGACGAGATAATGAGCATGGTGGATACGATTATGGACAAGGTGGCCCGGGTCATTCCTGAAGACAAGCAAGAGGCAGACGGTCAGGGGTGACCGCGTGATGTTCCATGATCCGATTCTGCTTGAACAGCGTTATCAGGCAACCGGCAACCATTTTTTTCAGGAGGCGCTATGGCATTGACCAAGAACGAAATCGTCGCGAAGGTGAACGACCTGGGCTTTACGAAAAAAAAGGCCATTGAAACCGTCGAATCCCTGCTCGAGATCATTAAAGGAACCCTCGAGGGTGGAGACGATGTTCTCGTCTCCGGTTTCGGAAAGTTCTGTGTGAAAGAAAAAAAGAAGCGACGGGGGAGAAATCCGGCCACCGGTTCCGATCTGACCTTGCGGGAACGCAAGGTGGTCACATTTAAATGTTCGGGAAAACTGCGCAGTAAGATCAACGGCGGCTGAGTCCAACCACCGGGGAAGACCCGGCCGATAGGGGCAACAACGCCGGCTCTTTTACCAAGGGTGCCATCCACTGCCGCCGGATGTCAGGACGCATGTTGCTTCCTGCCTGAATTCATTTGTCGCTTACCTCTGCGGCTGCCCCAGCTTCCTGAAAAAGGTTTTTTGCCGCAATCTCAACAACGCCTCTCCTTCTTCCACTACATAGTAAACCGGTTGATTGTCTTCATCATAACAGGCATATAGGGCGTCGTAGCCCTTTGGGTCGGACACGACCATGATCCGCCGGACATCGTTGCCGAATCGCTCGCAAACCGCATCCCAGGGCTCCGGGGATGCGTTCTCGATGGTTTCGACGGTTTGGGTCGCTTCATTGAAGTTGACGTGAAGTGATTGCATGGCGCCTCCGTCATCGTTCATCATTCCAAAAGGGATTCTACCCCCCATCAAGGATCGAGGATAAAATCCGTGATATATGGGTTTTGCTTCTTTTCACGACCGATGGTGCTGCTGGGCTGTTCGCCGTAATCGTGGCCCGGCCAGATGCGCGTGTCATCCGCCAGGACGATGAGTTTGGTCAAGATGCTGCGGATCAGACGGTCCAGCGATCCGCCTTTCAGGTCGGTGCGACCGGCGTCGCCCACGAACAGGGTGTCGCCGGTAAAGAGTTGCCCGTCCACCAGAAAACAGCAGGAGCCCGGCGTATGCCCCGGCGTGTGGAGCACCCGGATGGTTGCCGCCCCCAGTTGAACCTGCTCATCGTCGATGAGCAGCCGATCCGCAACGGTGTTCGCCGTCAGTCCAGTCTGCCGTTCTAGATCGCCGATTTCCGGTGAATCGGCGAATAATCCGCTGTCTTCGACGTGCATACAAACCGGCACGTTAAGGGCTGCTTTCAACGCCGCGTTGGCCAGTAAGTGGTCCGGGTGGCCATGGGTGTTAAGAATCAGGCAGGCGGTGGCTTTTTCCCGTTCCAGCGTGTCGATGATCGTTTGCGGTTCGCAGGCCGGATCAATGATGGCGGAAAGCCCGGTTTTCCGGCAGGCCACGATGTAGGTGTTGACCAGAAAGGGCCCCAATGGCAGACGGATGATCGTGATGGCATTCATTGTTTCCCTTCGCCTTCCCGTCAGGACAGGCTGATAAAAGATTACCCGCTGCCAATGGGGCTGTCAATCGGCCAATGGTCATAGCTGCGGCCTTGGCCTTGCGTTGGGGTCGAAGCAGCCTTACCATCTGCAACCGATGATACACGCCTTGGAGGAATCTATGCGATCATTTACCCAAAAGATTCTGCTGGTTGCCGTCATGACCCTGGCCGGCTGTACCACCGTGCAGGTGAGCCAGGATTATGACCCCCAGGCGAATCTGCCGCGTTACGGCACCTGGCAGTGGCGCGATCCGGTTCAGGCTTCGACCGGGGACATCCGCGCAGACAATCCCTTGCTGGACAAACGCATTCGCCATGCGATCGAGAATCATCTGGCCCATCGCAACATCAGCCTTGTCCAGGGGCAACCGGATCTCTTCCTGACCTACCATCTGGCCATTGAGCAGAAAATCCAGAGCGACACCTATTATTCGACCATGGGTGTGGGCAGCTATTATCACCCATGGTACGGCGGCATGGGCAGCGAAACGCGCATCCATCAGTACGACGAAAGTCGTCTGACCATCGACATCCATGCCGCCGATACGGGCGACCTGCTGTGGCGGGGAGTTGGCACCTACCGGCTGAAAACCTATAAAACACCGCAAGAAGCTGCCGCGGCAGCCCAGAAAACGGTGGACAAGATCTTACTGCAGTTTCCGCCAACCGGGCCGCAGTGAATTCTCCGCAAGGGGTACAAACAGGCATAACTGCGGCTGGCTGGCCCGACGACGGTTAACCGTTAAACCGGTACTCCCGCCTTCTTGTTGAGCGCCTGCCAGTATTGGCGATACGCCCAGCCGGGCGTCTTTTCTACCGGCATCGTTTCGATGCGCGCCATCCATGATCGGGTCAGCGCTTCGGCTTGTCTGAAGGCCTCCCTGCAAAACATCAGGTTATTCTCGTTCGCGGTTTGTGCTGATTCTTCCACCAAAGTGCGTTCCAGGGCGTCCCTGTCGCCGGCCAATGCAGCCGACCGTTTCTGATAGTCCATCAGGATGCTGCGATGCAGGCGTTCGTGCCGCCACCACAGGCAACGGGCGTCGTATGCGGCTCCGGGGGGTGGGCCCACGTCGGGCATGCCATGCGTGTCGAAGCGCAGCGGTTTGAAGATGCCCGTACACGGCGCCGAGGTGCCCGTGGCCCAGTATGTGCGCGATTGCGCTGTCAAATGGGCCGCAAGCGATCCGGTGGTCTGAAATCCGCGGGAGAGCGGGTTGGCGGCGTGCATGCAGATGCGGTCCATGAACAGATGGGTGGCGGGCAGGTAGTCGGGCGTATCGTGGTCCCGCAGGCAGCTCAGGGCACCGGCCAGGTTCAGTTTGTCATGCGGGGTGTCGATCTGCTGCAGGCATCGGCCCTGCCGGGTTGACGAGAAGGAGAAGGTGGTGTTGAACCAGTCAGAATAGCACCCTTTAAAGCTGAAGGTACGGCCGGGCTTCAGCCAGCCCTTGTCTCTGGCCGTGTCGATGAGTCGCGGGTGGCTGCGGTCGAAGTCGGCGTCCAGGGTCAGGCGGTTGGAGATGGCCCAGGCATGGGTGATGCGTTTTGCCGCCCACAGGTCACCGGCGGTTTCAAGCACCCACGCGTCGGAAGGGTCCGCACACAGAAAACTGTTGTGGTAGGCCATGCGCCGGTCCGTGTAGCCGCAGACGCCGCCCTGGCCGTGGTCGGCCAGCAGGCCGACCATGACCTCCACAGCCTGCTCGGCGCGGTCGGCACGCTCCAGGGCCAGGCGCAACAGATCCATGCCGGTGAGTGCACCCCCATGGTTCACCGGCATGCGGGTGAAAACTGCTTCGTTGCCGATGACGAGGCCCTTGGCGTTGGCGCCCATCTCGGCTCCCCACATCCAGAAGGGTCGGCAGAGCAGCACGTCGAATGTTTGCCGAACCTGGGGGATCGCCACGTGGGTGCAGCGCACCTGCTGGCCGTGGCCATGGGCTCCAGCGCCAACGAATTCCAGGGCCATGGCCTCGTTGGGCTCCCGGTCGCTGTTTTTGCCGAAGATCACCGATCCGTCCGCCGTTGCGGTTTTCAGGGCCACGAAGGTGTCACACATGCTTCACCGTCCGATCTTTCCCGGCAAGCCAAGCGTGCCGTTTGCTGAAAACAGATCTTATTCGGCAGCCTTCTCCTCGGACGTGGAAAGGTGGCCTCCCAGCGCATTGAGCAGCAGGGTGATGGGTCGGTTTTCCTCGCTGTTGCCGGTAAACCGGATGGGGCCGGGGTGGCGGTAGTGGTCTTCTCCCGGTGTGGCTGCCAGCCACTTGTCGCGGAATGTTTTAACGACCCTGAATGCCGGTGCGTTGACATCCACGATGCTTTTCTCCAGCACCAGTTCCAGCTTGCCTTTGCGCTCCTCCAGGTGCATGAGCGGAGCGATGGGAATGCCGATGGGGTACCAGTGGGAAAAATCCTGCTCCAGGTTCAAGATAGCGGCCATCTGCCCGGTGGCGCCGTTGGCGATCAGGCTGAATACGGTCCGGCCCAGGTTATAGGTGTAAATGCAGTCGAAACGGGTGGGGTCACTGCCCCGGCCGTCGTATCCGTAAAAGTGGGTCTGGGTTTTGAATTTGGGGACGGACTGTTCGAAAATTTTCATGATGGGCGCCGGAATGGGGTCTTCCTCGTCCAGGAACCCGGCCTTGACCAGAGCCGCCCTGAGGGTTTTTTTGGAGAAGATGGTTTTCTTGATCATCAGGTATTGGGCCTGCTTCCAGTGCTCGAAAAGAATGGGCCCGTAGAGTTCCGGGTCCAGCCCGCCCTTTTGCATCGTCTTGACGAAATGCGCATCCTGGATGCCGATCTTGTAGTGACCCTTTTCCTTTAAAATGCCCAGGTAGTCTTTCACCAGGTCGAGGAGCACTTTTTCCGTTTCGACCTGGGAGAACTGGAAATTGCCATGGCTGTCCCGTTCGGTGAGCAGCCCTTCCTGGAAGAAGGCGGGAATGTCGTTGAACAGTTCGTCGTCCCGGGCATTCCATACGTTGTAGGAGACGTCCTGGCGGATGCCTCGCACCAGCCGGCGCAGGTACTCCAGCTTGTCGTCAAGGGTGGGTAAGGCGGTGTGAAAATCCCGATCGTGCATTTTGTTGTAGTTGCCGATGATCGTGTTGAGTTTGATGATGAACACCTGGATTTCGTTGATGAACTCCAGCACGCCTTCGGGGATCACCAGTACCCCGTAGTTCTTGCCCACGGCGGCCCGATCGAGAACCGCATCACAGATCACGCGGGAGAGGTGCCGTAGGGTCATGCCGTAAGCGGTGTAGTCCACCACACCCTTTTTTTGAGCTGTTGCGAGTCGGGCATGGTCCACGTAGTCGGCCAGGTCTTCACCGATCAGGGTCATGTTGGCGTGGGTCTGAAGGGCCACTTCCAGGGCCAGATGGCTGGCCACGCGGCCCATGACCTTGCACACGTGCCAGTATTTCACGTCGGAGCTTGAGTCGGTGCACAGGTTGGCTATGGCCTGGGAGAAGGCGCGGGCAGCGGTGTGAAAGCCGAAGGACATGGCGCACAGCACCTTGCCCTGGGAGTCGCGGACCTGGATGTCGCCGTCGATGGTTTTGGGGACACCAACGACCTGGACGCCGTCTTCGAACATGGCCTGGGCCAGAAAGGCGGCGTTGGTGTTGGAGTCGTCGCCCCCCACCACCACCAGGGCATCCAGCCCCAGCTGTTGGCAGGTTTCCCGGGACAGGTCCATCTTCTTCTGGTTGTCGATTTTGGTGCGTCCGGTCTTGATCATGGTGAACCCGCCCACATTCCTGTACTGGTCCACCATTTCTCCGGTCAGCTCCAGGTAGTCGCCTTCGATGATGCCGTCGGGGCCCATGAGAAATCCGAAGATCCGCGTCTGGGGATTGACTCCTTTGGCGGCGTCGAACAGTCCGGCAATGACGTTGTGACCGCCGGGGGCAGGTCCGCCGGAGAAGACGATGCCGATGTTACGCGCTTTTTTATACCGCTCCTTCACATCATCAGCCGCATCATCGCTGCCCTCAACCCGCTGGACGGTGTTGGCGATGATGTGCGACAGCTGCCGGTGGGCCATCTTGTCGATCTCGAAATGGTACTGCGTATCGGTCACCAGCGTGGTGAAAGGGCGTTGAAACACGTCGCACACGGGAGGCTGGTAGGCGATTCTCTCTTTCAGCTCCAGATTCACATCGGCAACGGCGTCTGTAACCGCTGGATGGTCGAGCAGTTTGTCGAGTCGGATGGTGGATGGTTCCGGCATTCAGCCCTCCTGAATAGGTGTTGATCGGGTTGATGGATTGCGCTTCCCCTGACGGGAACCGATTGGTCTGTTAGATCAATTCTTTTATCCCCGGGCTGCGGTTCAAGTCAAGGTAATTGTACCTCTATGCGGGGTATTCCGTCCGGCATAACCCCTTGAGAGAAAAGCACAAGCGCGAGCAATGAAACTGAATGGAAAGGGCGGCGGCGGGTAGGGTCGCAAGGAGAATCTTGACAACACCGGCGCGAGCCGCTACTGAGGATGGCGCTGTTTACCCGCAACTCCAAAAGGTTCGGTATCACCCATGAAACCCATCTTAATCGTCAAGGCCGGGGGCACCTACCCGGATATGGCGGCCCGGTACGGTGACTTCGAGGACTGGTTCCTTGCGCGCATGGACCGGTCGGCGGCCCCGATCCAAACCGTCAGCCCCTTTTCAGGACAGCGTCTGCCGCAGACGGCATCTTACGGTGGAATCATCATCACCGGGTCCCACGACATGGTGACCGAAAAACACCCCTGGAGCGAGCGGACCGCCGGTTGGATCAAACAGGCCGTGGAAGCAGAGATCCCTGTCCTGGGGGTCTGTTACGGCCATCAGCTCCTGGCCCACGCCATGGGCGGCGTGGTGGGTGACAACCCCAAGGGAAAAGAGTTCGGTACGGTGTCGGTCCGGCTCAACCCACAGGGACGGCAGGACCGGCTGTTTGATGGGACCCCTGAGACGTTTACCGCCCAGGCCTGTCACAGCCAAAGCGTGCTGCAACTGCCGGCCGGCGCGACACTGCTGGCCGCGTCGGATATGGATCCCCACCATGCATTTGCCATCGGAAGGCGGGCCTGGGGCGTTCAGTTTCACCCCGAATTCAACGGACAGATCCTGCGGATTTACATCCAGCGATTTGCCGATGATCTCCATGCCCAAGGTCGTGATGTGGCGCGGTTGCTAGCGGACGTTAAGGAAACGCCCCAAAGCAATGCGCTGCTGCACCGATTCCAGTCCTTGTGCGCCTGAATCGCGCCGCAGCGTCTCCAGGACTGCCAATCAGGGCTTTACTTTGTTTGCATCTTATAATAAATATTAGTTGTCTTTTTGGTTCACCTTTTCTATTGAACGGCATTTATCCCGATATCGGTTGACGCTTCAAGGCTCTCCCGGAACGGCTTATTCTTCAGTTATACCGTGGATCCAGCCGCAGTTTTGCGGCTTCACTATGTTCTAATCTATCAAGGAGGAGGAGCACGTATGAAAAGAGGTATATTTACCGCACTGGCGATGGTTGCCGCAGTGACCTTTTGCCTGGGAACGGCCTTCGGCGCGGACATCGAACTGGCCAGAAAATCCCACATCACCAAAATTCTGGAGCGGGGTGAACTGCGCGTGGGTTTCGAATCCGGCTACATGCCCTTTGAGATGACCAACAAAAAAGGCGAGTTCATCGGTTTCGATATGGATTTCGGACGGCAGATGGCCAAGGCCATGGGCGTCAAGTTCGTTCCCGTCAACACCGCCTGGGACGGCATCATTCCGGCCCTGGTCACCGACAAGTTCGACATCATCATGGGCGGCATGACCATCACCCAGGAGAGAAACCTCAAGGTATCCTTTGCCGATCCCTACATCATCGTTGGCCAGGCCATTCTGCTGAACAAGAAACACGAAGGCACCGTCAAATCCTACAAGGACCTCAACGATCCCAAATACATCCTCACTTCCCGCATGGGCACCACCGGTGAGCAGGCCATCAAGCGCATGATCCCCAAGGCCACCTACAAAGGGTTCGAATCCGAAGCCGAAGGCGGCATGGAAGTGATCAACGGCAAAGCCGATGCGCTGGTCTACGACCTGCCCTTTATCGGCGTGCTTTATTCCAGCCAGGGTCAGGGCAAGACCGTGTTCCTGGATCAGCCCTTCACCTACGAACCCCTGGCCTGGGCCATCAACCAGGGCGACCCGGACTTTCTGAATTTTCTGAACAACTTCCTCAGGCAGAGCAAGGGCGACGGGTTCTACGAAAAAGTGTACAACAAATGGATTCTGGGTTCGGACTGGAAGAAAGAACTCGAGTAACCATGTGACCTTATAAAGACGGGTGTTCATGATCCACACACAGGCCGGCCGGACCTTTCTCGGCCGGCCTGTGACGTCATGGCGCCGGATTTCCCTGAACCCCTTGCCCTCACAGCTTTCACCCCAGCAGGAAGAAGATGCGATCATGAGCGATGAAAACAGTCAGCGGATTACAGGACGACCCGCCAATTACAACACATGGGTCATCATTTTCTGCTTAGGTGTACTGGTTTTTCTGGGATTGTTCTACTACGCCACCCAGAAGATCCAATATAACTGGCGATGGAACCGCACGCCGATCTATTTTGCCTATCACGATGACATCCATGTGTATGCCACCATTGACGGAGAAGTGTCGTCGATCCGGACGGAAGGCAAGCGGGCCGTCATCACGGTTAAAGGCGTCGGTGAAGAGGCAGACTACACGGCACCGGCCAAGGGCGTGCGCGTGTCCGAAGGCGAATTCATCTCACCGGGAGATATGCTGGCCAGCTACAAGCAATGGAAACCGGGCCTGTTGGTGATCGGTCTGTGGATTACCCTCAAGATCAGCGTGATGTCCACCCTTTTCGGCGTGATCATCGGCATCATCAGCGGTCTGATGCGCATTTCCGACAACCCGGCCTTGCGCTGGACGTCCATTTTCTATGTGGAACTGATCCGGGGCTCGCCGCTGATGGTGCAGATCCTGATCTGGTATTTCGTTCTGGGGACGCTGATCAACGACCTGCTCTCGGCCTATGGGTGGGGGCAAATTCCGGCCTTCTGGTACGGTGTCGCCTCCCTGGCATTCTTTGCCGGCGCCTATGTGTCGGAAATCGTGCGGGCCGGCATCCAGTCCATCCACCGCGGACAGACCGAAGCCGCCCGCTCCCTGGGCATGAGCTATGCCCAATCCATGCGCCACATTATCCTCCCCCAGGCGCTGCGCCGAATTCTCCCGCCCCTTGCGGGACAGTTTATCAGCCTGATCAAGGATTCCTCTCTGTTGGGGATCATCGCCATCCGCGAGTTGACCAAAGCGGCCCGGGAAGCGGTTACAGCCACGCTGCAACCCTTCGAAGTTTACATCCTATTAGGGCTGTTGTACCTGGTGCTTACCTTTACGCTTTCCATGTACGTGCAATACCTTGAGAGGAGGATGGCGATATCGTGATACAGGCTAAAAATGTATACAAAACCTTTTATGCGCCCCATGAAATCCCTGCACTGGTGAATGTTACGGCCAGCATCAAGGCCGGTGAGGTGGTGGTGGTGATCGGCCCCTCGGGTTCCGGCAAGAGTACTTTTTTAAGATGCCTCAACCGATTGGAGCAGGCCACCAGCGGCCATATCTTTATCGACGGCATCGATATCCTGGCCCAAAAGACCGACATCAACAAAATCCGGGCTGAAGTGGGGATGGTCTTTCAGTCCTTCAACCTATTTCCCCACAAGACGGTGCTGGAGAACGTGACCCTGGCCCAGCGGGTGGTGCGCAAGCGTTCGGGGGACGACAGCGAGAAGAAAGCCATGGCCCTGCTCGAAAAGGTGGGCATCGTGGACAAAAAAGACGTCTATCCCGACCAACTCTCCGGCGGCCAGCAGCAGCGGGTGGCCATCGCCCGGGCCCTGGCCATGGATCCCAAGGTGATGCTGTTTGACGAGCCCACATCGGCCCTGGATCCGGAGATGATCGGCGAAGTGCTCGATGTCATGAAAACCCTGGCCAAGGAGGGCATGACCATGGTGGTGGTAACCCACGAAATGGGATTTGCCAGGGAAGTGGCCGACCGCGTCATCTTCATGGATGCCGGCGCCATTGTGGAGGAGGGGACGCCGGAGCATTTCTTCGTCAACCCCACCCACGATCGCACCAAGCTGTTTTTAAGCCAGATCCTCTAAAATGAGTTGAGATGGTTGGTCGGTTTGGATGGTTTAGCGTTCAGCTTTGCGTGATGTACCTGCCATAAGATATAGATATCTTGAATAAAACGCCCGGAAACCAAAGGCTCCGGGCGTTTTACGTAGGCGCATGACCGCCTAACACCAGGGCGGCAGCATCAGAAGTTTTCAACCGTTTCCCGGTAAACCACTCCCCGCTCGGCCAGGCCTTTGAGGATGAATTCCATACAGGCCGCTTCCCTGCCGATCCGTTCAGGCGGAATTACTCCCTTTTGACTGAAGTGTCCCTGCCTGATCAGCCGGGTGACCACAGTGGCGGTGAAGCCGGTGGTGCGGGCCATGGAGTGAATTTTGCTTTGTGGGTCGTAGCGGTCAAGCAGGTCCCAGGTGGTGCGAACCCGTTGGCCGCTTTTTTCTCCTTCGACCACGACCTTCATGACGGTGATATCCACTTCGCCCTCCTTGAGCTGCCACATGGGAAAGAGCAGTTTGGCGGTGACGTCCAGGGGGCGGATCGTGACCCCATTCACCTCGATGGGTTCCGTGCTGAAAAAACCCGAGGCGCGCAGAACGGCCATTTTCTCGATGTGGCCGGGGTAGCGCAGGGTCTTTTCCTTCATGTTGGGAATTGCCAGGGTTTTATAAAGTGAGCGCAGGCCGTCCGTATTGAAGGCTTCGAGGGTGCCGATGCCCGGAAAATCGATGTACTCCGGATCGCTCAGGGCCGGCCGCTGCACCAGGGCCCCGTTCTCCACGAAAAATGCGGGCCGCACGTACTCTTCGATGACATCGGAGGGTGAAAACACCGCCTTGTACTCATAGGGCCACTGGCGGATTTCAGGCAGCCCGCCCACATAGATAAGGGCGTTATCGGTCCGGTCCAGGCGCCGATGGCATCGGCCCACCAGCATGTTGCTCATGCCCGGCGCCACCCCGCAGTCCACCACCGCCGTGACCCCTTTCTCCTTGGCCAGGGCATCCAGCGAAAATGGATCTTGGGGGAAAAAGGCAATGTCGACCACGTCCTTTCCCGCTTCGATGATGCTTTGCAGGGTTGCAAAGCCCATGAATCCGGGAACGGCATTGACCACCATGTCCGCCTGATCCAGGATCCGGGTCAGGGCCGCTTTGTCGGCCAGATCGGCTTGGACGGTCTTTATACGATTCATTGCGGCCAGCCGGGACAGGGCCTTGGCGCTGATGTCGGCTACCGTTACGTGTGCATCGGTGTCACCGGCCAGATCTATTGCCATGGGGGCGCCTACGAGTCCGGCGCCGAGAACCACTATGTTCATCTAATTCTCCTTTGGTTGGTTGAGGCTAAGGCTCATTGGAACTCAGCCCGGGTGCCTGAAAAACGGCTTGGGTCAGGGCCTTGTGGGTTCATATGGTCGACAATGGGGTCAGTCGCGGAAAAGGGGCATCATAAGCCGCTGAAGCGGTTGAGATGGGCGACGGCAAAGCGCGGGTTGCAATCGACAGCCACGCCGGTGGAACGGTCGTGTCGGAGCGGCGCGTGGCGGTTATTGAACAAAGGTGCGGGCATGTATCTTCTCCTGGCTCAGTTGCCTGTGTCTGTGGGTTGAGCAGTCGCCAGCCTGCCCAAAAAACCGGTGGCCGTCAATAAAATAAACCGGTTGTCCGGGCAAGCGCGCTTATTTGAGATGGACGGCAAGGTATTCGAAATCCTTGGTCAGCCGGCCGTTGTAGACGATTACCGCTTTTTGAATTTCCGATGGCAGCCCAGACGTTTCAAGGCTGCTGCCGTAATCGGCTGATAGCAGTCCAGGCACGAAGGGTTTCAATTGGTTGCTGAAAAAGGTCGAAGCGTCGCTGGGCAGCTCGCAGGGAAGGTTGTCCACGGCCAGCAGCACGATTCCCTCGCCCAGGTGACCGTCGTGGGTGGTTCCCGTTACGGGATCGACCCGGTAGGCCGGCATGTCGCTGTCGGTGGTCTTGACGTTGCACTCGATCGATCCATGGGTGTCGCAGGTGATGTCGGCAATGGCGCTGAGTTTGGGCACTGGTGTGGCCTCGGCCAGGCGCTTCAACCCTGCCCAGGTGACGAATCGGGGATAGCGCTTTTCCCAATAGACCGCGTTGACCAGCAGAGTGAAGGTGGGCAGAAAGGCTTCAAAGCGGCTCTCGTAGCGCTCCGGGTGCTGGTAGTACTCTTGGAGGTCGAAGACCGCACCGGCGTCGACGGGCCTGACCAAGTCCCGCTCTTTGAAGACCGTCACGTAGACGGTACGGCGATCGCCGCGGCCGTCGCTGACAAAGGCGTTGATCGTATCGGGTTCGATGCGCTCGGTGGGCAGGCAGTCGACGATCTGCTGGGCGCCGGTGGAGACGTTGCCGTAGCCCAGGATGCCGATGGTGAAAGGGCTCAATGCCGGAGGAAAGCCTTCCCGGCTAATTTTCCGGCCGATTTCGGTGAGGTGCTGCCTGGCTGCTTCGACCGAGTCGTACTGGTGCGCCCGCTTGATCTGGGCCAAAGGTGTGTCCATGCCCTTGTCGGCCCAGTGCTCGCCAATGAGCGAGAGAATGTCGATGGCCCCGGCATCCCCGGCAAAGGGGCCGAAATAGATCAGGCGGCGACCCTGTTGATCGGTGATTTTCTCATAGTCGATGAGGGTGGACCCGCTGTCGATGATTCGCTGCAGCAGGGGCATGTTGTCTTTCTGTCCTTTGATGGTGTGGGAGAAAAAGAGATAGGTTTTGCCCGACAGGATCTTTTGGACGGGAATCTCCTTGACCCCCAAGATGACATCCCCCTCGGCCATGCCCGAGCAACTGGCGCCACCGGCCGCCCTGTAGCGGTCCTCGCTGAAAAAGCGCTTGTCCGACCGCTCCACAAATGCCTGTGCGCCGGTTTCCTTGAGAATACCCGCAAGGTCCGCCGGCACGATCGGTGCGCGACGCTCCCAGCGGTTTTTATCTTCGGCACGAATCAACAGACGTTTCATCTATTTCAATCCCCCCAATAACTGCGTTCGTCGGCATTCAACGCGGATCGCCGTTCCTTGAAGCAAATTCCCAAGCGCTGACATTCGGCCAGAATGGGATCATAAATCTGCGGATGAACCGGCCTCAGCACCCCGGTCAGGGTGATTTTGCCTTCAGCCACAAGACTGGCGGCGATGCCCACCGGATATCCCACGGTTCGCGACATGGAGCTGTCTCCCCCGGGTATGCCACAGTCGATGAGAGTGGACTGGATGCGCTGGCGGGGCAGGCCGGGATAGATGGCTTCGAATTCGTGATGCATCACCAGCAGGTCCATTTCGCCTTCGTCGTAGACCAAGCGGTTTTTAAGCGTATGGGCGAACATCTCGAAGACCGACGCCGTGCCCAGTTTCAACTTGCGATCGGAGAGCAGCCCCAGCCACTCCAGCTTCTTGAGGGTCAGGGAGTGGGGCGGAATCTTGAGATAGGCGGCCACACCGGCCCGGAGGTCCTTGCCCCGGCTGTTGATGATGTTGGCCAACACCTCGCGGGGAGTGACTTCATCGAAATCGAATTTCATCTTTTGGTTGAGCAGTCCCAGCTGTTTGATGAAATCCCAGGTTTCACAGTAGCCGACGTTGCGCAAGGTGCCGCGATACATGCCGGAGGCACTCTCGATACCGTAAATATGCAGGTAGGGGAGGGCGTCGCGGTTGACGTACGCCTCGAAGACGCCCGCACCGGGAACGCTTTTCAGCCAGTAGTGTTTAAACAGTTCGTCCCCGGGCACTTCGATCACCTTGCCGTGCTCCATGTAGCGCCCGTCGTTGGTGGCAGCCAGCATGGCGCCCTCGGGACTCCAGGAAAACTTATAACCCAATGGGTTGTTGTTGCTCTCCAGGGCCGGCAAGCCGCCGCAGTATGAGAAAAAGCTGTCGATGCGGCCGCCGTCACGTCGAACCGCGTCGATGATCTGCATGGCCGACATGTGGTCCAGGCCCGGGTCCACACCCACCTCGTTGATCAGGCACAAGCCCTTTTGGCGGGCTTCCCGGTCCATGGCCTGCATCTCTTCCTTGACGTAGGAGGCGGTGATCATGTGCTTGCCGTGGGCCAGGCAGAGGCGGGCAATGGATGGATGCAGGGTCCACGGCAGCAGGCTGACCACAATGTCCGCCTTCGAAATATGCCGCCCCAGCGTCTCTGCATCCCGGACATCCAGAGAAATGGCCCGGCCGTTGGTGTGTCCCCCGAGCGCAGCCTGGGCTTTTTCCAGGGCCTGATCGGCCAGAACAACCCGCAACCCGCCTTTTTCAAGCAGGTAACGAACCGCGGGCCGAGCCACTAGGCCGGCGCCCAATATCAATATCTGCTGCATGATCGGATCTCCTATGCGGTCCTGTTTGTCCCGGGTCGGCAGGCAGGAAGACAACGAACGGATTCATCCCATACGGGCAATAACAATGCGCTGCCAAGGTGTTGCTACAGATAGGGCAACATTTATCAGCGACCTGAAACGGTGTCAAGGGAATATGGCAGGCGGCCCAGGCTGGTCGCATGTTCCATTTAATGGGTGGCATGGTATTGATGCGCTTTTTCAACAAGAATACGAAAAAGAAAAGTATACGACGACATGTTGCATGCGGCGGGGTTAGCGAGCAAACCTGAAATCGATGATCCTCCTAACGGTTTAAATTTCCTTATGGTTTGGCGCTGGGGGACATCAATCAGCCTCGACTTTGGCGCAATTCGGGTTTATTATCCACCTATGCAAGTTTAAGCAGCTCAGCAAGCACCATGAAACGGTTCCGTTCACTATTCAGCAAGACCAATGCTTGAGGAGGGAAAATGGATCTATCGACGCAATATTTAGGCCTGGAGTTAAAAAATCCAATTATCGTGGGTAGTTCAGGGTTAACCGGTTCGGTCGAAAAAATCAAACAAGCTGAAAAATGTGGCGCCGCTGCAGTCGTGCTCAAGTCCATGTTCGAAGAGGAAGTGGCCCTGGCGTATGCGGATTTCATGAAGACGGCCAAAACATTTTCCAGCGACAGCCAATATTTTGATTACGATGGGCACAAACATTCCATTGAATACTATGACTACGTTATCCGGGAAGAAAACCTGAAAAAATACATCCGGTTGATTGAGGAGAGCAAAAAGGCGGTTTCCATTCCGGTGATAGCCAGCATCAACTGTTTTCTGCAATCGGTTGAATGGATCTCCTATGCGCAGCAACTGGAAGCGGCCGGGGCCGACGCCCTCGAACTGAACATGTTTTTTCCCCCTACGGATTTTTCTCGGGACCGCGCTGACAAGGAGCGCATTTATTTCAAAGTCACCGAGGAAGTCACCCAAAAGCTATCCATTCCGATTGCCTTGAAAATCAGCTATTATTTTTCGGATCTCGGACCGATGATCCAGCGTCTGTCCAAAACCGGCATCGGCGGCCTGGTGTTGTTCAACCGCTATTTCAGTCCGGACATCGATATCGATAGTTTTGAGGTGACCAACACATTTGTTTTCAGCACCCCTTCGGATCTGGCCATATCTTTGCGATGGATCGCCATCATGGCGGAAAAGGTTGACTGCGACCTGGCTGCCTCCACTGGTGTGCATGATGGAGATGCGGTCATCAAGCTTTTGCTGGCCGGCGCAGATGCCGTCCAGGTGGCCTCGTGCCTATATAAAAACGGCGTTTCTTATTTAGGAGAAATGCTGCAACGCCTGGAAAGTTGGATGTCGCGAAAAGGATTCAAGCGCTTAAGCAGCTTCAAAGGCCGCATGAGCCAGGAAAAAAGCACGGATCCATCCGTATACGAACGGGTGCAGTTCATGAAATACTACGGAGGAAAAAAGAACCCGGTCATCTGATAGGTGGATGAGGGCCTTTGGCATTGCGCACCGCCAAGGAAACGATTCAACACCTGATCTAAAGGAAAGGAACTGGCCATGAAAATCATCTGCCGTCACCGGACTTGCCGCTGCGGGCGGTTGACCACGCTAATCGTATTGCTTCTGGCCGTATTTGGCTGTGCTTCCGGACCTACTATCGTGGGTAGCTGGCAAGCGGTGGAAGGAACCGCCAGCGTGACGTTCGCCGCCGATGGGGTTTTCCAGGCCATTGACAACGAGGGCATGGCCGTTGCCGGAAAATACCGGCTTATGGGTACCGACGGCATCCAGTTTGAAGTCCAGCACGGCGGACAGGAGAATGAGGTCATCGATGCCCGGGTTGTCCGGGCAGGAGACCAAATGACCCTGATCTTTCCCGGAGATGCGGTCGTCGAAAGCTACCAGCGTATCCCCTAGCGACGGAGCCCCGCCTGTTGCATGGGGCTTTCTCCGACAAGCTGAAAACCTGCCGATGCAATCGGCTGCAGGCGCAATCATGGCCTGGATTGGCCAGTTCCCCGGTCCGGATTGCCTGTCAGGGGTGGGCCTGTTTTTTGACTGGCTTGCCATCGATTTGACACCGGGCAGCTTCCAGACATGCCGGCGGCCTGCTCTGCATGTTGAAAGAAGCGGTCCTTCCCTCCATCGAACCAATCCATTCCAGTGGCACGGAACTTGAAGCTTTGGTTGCCGATGCACCTTATCGTGCAATCGAAGCCTTGCCCCACTGGGAGCCGCGATGCTGTTTTTCAAAGGAAAGGAAGACATGGGACTTGAAGCGAGCCTTAAACTGATGGATTTGCCGCCAGACGCCACCATCGATGACGCCAACCAGGCGTATACCTATCTCCACCGGATGATTGACCTGTTTCACCAGGATACCGGGACCGGAGACCGGCAGGAGGACCTGGACCTGCTTACTTGTGCCTATGAAAAAGCGGTTGCCTATCTTTCCGATCGGGATTCCCGACCCGCGGCAGCAGCGGCAATACCGCTTCGATCACCAGCCGTTGGTGCGCTTAAACCGACAGACCTTCATTTTACGATCAATTTTTCAGACGATGCCGAAAAAGGTGCGCTGCCTGCTGCAGGCCCGCAATTAACCGAGCCGAATGACCAAGCCGTAGAAGATGCCATCTCGATTACCTCCCGGCGGCTGCATCAAACAGAATCAGCCCTGCCGGTTGCCCAACAGGCTGTTGATTCGGCCACGGCCGCGGTGGAGGCGGCCAACCGGCGGCTTGAACGGGAAAAACAAGTCAGACTAAATGCCGTTGTTGCAGCCAAATCCGCCAAGACCCGGGCGCTGTTGCTGGAAATCGAAGCCAAGCGCGCCATGACCGATGCCATCGCCGTAGCGGAAAAGGCCCGTGATCGGGTTGTTGCAATCAGGCAGGCGGCCCGGGACGCCGGTGTTGAAGCAGACAAGGCCCGGGAGCAGGCCTGCCGCGTCGGCCGCTCAGAGGAGACCGCAGCCGCCGGCGTGGTCTGTGCCGAAGACCAGCTGGATAAGGCCAAGGCTCGGCTGAAAGCATTGACCCACACCCTGCTGCAGACCCGCAGTCGGATGAAGATGTTCCAAGGCGCCAGGGTGGAAACGCAAGATCCTGAAGCGCGCATCCATTTCCCGGCCTCGGGGACCAACGAACGTGTTGCCACCCCACACCCACTTGACAGGGAAGCGGTTTCCCGGCAGCAGATCCTTTCCGACCTGCTGGAGATCGAGGCCTCTCTCGACGCCCGAAAGCGGGAACCGAGTCCGGCACACGCAAAGGGGGTTGCCCTGCCGGAATCTGCCGGGCGAGTTGCCGAAAGGCGCGAGCATCATCGCATCGTCTATCCGCTTGACCGGCGCCCGTTGCTTTCCGTTGACGGCCTTACGATTCCCATTCTTGACTTGAGCACCACCGGCATGCGCCTTAAACCGGACGATGCCATGGCAGGCGTGCGCATCGTCCGGGGCGTCATCACATTTGCCGGCCATCCGCCGGTCAAGGTTACCGGCAAGGCCATCCGCAAGGATGGAGACGGTTTAGGATTGAGGCTGGTGACCCGCATCGGCAACCATATTCTCGATCAGGAACGCCTTCGTCTCTGTGCCTGATACATGGATCGGGACCCTGCTGCAGGCACCTGATGGTCAAGCAGGAGACGGGCCGGGATTCGGATCAAGGATGCCACTTGCACGGTTTTTTGGCCTGGCCGGGTCTAGGGCCCTCGAACACCATTAGACAATCAAACCCCATCCGCTACAAGCGTTCAGCCCATTGCCGAGGCGATGGTTTGGATGCCTTCGGTGAAGTCGGCGTTTACTTTTCCCAGAAAGGCATGCCAGTCGGTGCCGAATCTATAGAAGGCCATGGATGATAGCTTCTTGGTAAGGATGGCATCTCGGTACGGCTGCAATTCTTCGGAGTTTAACGTGTTCATGATTGCTTCTTGGCCCAGCCGTTTGATCAGGATGGCCGGGATGTAGTTTTCCAACACTTGCCAGGCCAGTGTCTTATCCTTCAGGATGACGGGAATGTTCTGCTCGCAGATCCGCTGCAGGGCAAAGATCTGCTCACTGGTTTTTTCCGAAAGGTCGAAGAGGGGAACCGAAGGATCGGCGTCATGGATCCGGATGAGCATCTCCGTCTCCGACCGGGCATACTTGTCCACCAGCATCATAATATCCCGTATGAGGGCCCAGCGTGTTTGGGTGTCACCCAGCAACTTGGCCTCATAGTCGTCTCCGAGCAGAAAGGCGGTGAGTACTTCGGCTATGGAGCTGGAGAAGACACCCCCCTTGTTGGCCGTGGTGTCTTTGATATGCTTGATGCCGGTGGTGGTGGCGATGGTCCGCCTGGCGGCGTCATCAAAGAAGACGTTGGCACCGTCGACGATGAAACGCAGTTCCTTGAATACGGAGAGAAAATTCTTGACGTTGCCGCGGTTCACGGTGTCCTTGAACCCGCCGCAGGGGATGAAGGCATGGATCGCCGCCTGGCTGACGAACCGCCGGTTGTCCGGATCGGATAGGAAGGTGCGGTGGAACATGGCGCCGTCTTCCACGATGGTGCCGTCGGGCAGCGGTACCTGTTTGGCGTCGAGGGGAACCATGAAGCCCTGGGTGCTCAGCTTCTCAACGGGGAAATGCCGGGTATTGGCCCGGGGGGCGGTATGGCGCATGAAGGCGATTTTCATCAGCGCCTCCCGGTCAAGACCCTGGGGATCGAACAGGATGGAACCGCCGTCGATGATCAGGCAGATTTTGCCTTTGTAGCACTGGATCTGGTTGGCCCCCAGGTCGCCGTCCGGGCCGCCGGTCATCATCAGGTTAAGGTCTTCTTCCCTGGCTCCATGGTGCGAGATCAGGGTCCTGAAGGCGCCCATGACCCCAGTGGTGGTCATGCCGCTGGTCTCGATCTTGCCGCCGATCCGCTCGAAGATGGTGTCCATGTCCGTGGTGACGGCAACGGATGTGCCGTTGACTTGCAGGTCGGTTCCTTTTGCTTTGCGATCGATGAGGCCGAACAGGTCGCCGTTTTCCAGCAAGCCGTAAGTGTCGTGGGGGATGCCGATGCTCTTGCCCGTGGTGAGGGTTCTCCAGTAGCGGTACCCTCTCTCCCGTGAACGGTTGGATACCGCATCCATCAGGGGTGCGGTGCCTTCGTCGGGGCCGAAGAAGACCATTTCCGGCTTGCCGTAATAATCGACGATGCTGTCGTCACCGAGAACCAGGTCGATGATGCCCTCCGTGTAGTCATACAGGGCATCCATGCCGTGGCTGGAGTAAATGGCGTGGGGCACAACGACGCCCTTGGACCCGCTTTCGCAGATATCCTTGTGTTTGAGCCGCTGGGCTTTGGGACCCAGTGCGTAGTTGAGCAGTACGGCGTTGTCGAGTTCGGTGGGGTAATTGGCCGGGGAGACGCGGATCAGACGCAGCCCTCCCCTGGCGATGTCTCCTGCCCGCAGGTGGGTCCCGCAGGCGTAATGGCCGTTGACGAAGAAGATGCCGAAGACGAACTGGTCAAATACCAGGGGGTCCAGGATGGTGTTGTCGAAGCGGAAGGCGAAGGAGCGTTTCTCGGGCTTGTAAAAGTTGGTCTTGAGGGTACAGGAAACCAGCTTGAACATGAAGCGCAAGATGTCGCAGTGGAGCCAGTTGTCGATGAAGCGGACCGAGATGATCTTGTTGAACTCCCGTAGCTTTTCCTCCAGCCGCGCATCGCTGATCCGGCCCTTGACCGCCGGGTTGAAGCGCCGTTCGAAAAGGTCATAAAGGAATTTGACCAGGTCCGGGTTCTCGGTGGCGGCCTCCAGAATGGCCTTGTAGACATAGGTGGACTTGTTGGAACCGTGGATCCTTCCGGCAAAGGCGTCCTTGTGGTCCTTGCTGGTCAGGCTTTTCAGGATCTCGCGGTCCATGGCGTTGTCGCGCTCCTTGAAAATGAACATGTGGGTGAAATCTACGGCGTTGCCGGCAAAGAGCATCTCGTTAAAGGTCAGCTGTCCGCTTACATACAGATCCGTGATGCGGTTGACGCTGAAGGAGAGGTAGGCGCACAGGTCACGCACCACTTCCGCCTCTTTTTTGCGTGACAATTCCCCTCGGATGTACAGGGAGCAGATGGATGAGTGCACGGGGGATTTGCCCCAGTAGGGCTCCCAGTAGGCTCGCTTCAGCACCAGGCTGTGGTCTTCAAACAGTTTGCGGAGTACGGGCAGTTGGGGCGATGCAAAATCGCTGTTGAACATCAGGCGCGTCTCCCCGGTTTCGGGCAGGTTGAACACCTCGATCAGAGGGGTGACGGCGCTCTCGGTACCCGTTAGGAATTTTTCGTAGCGCTGCCGCGTGGGCGCGGGGGTGGTCATGTAGTCCCCGGCCAGGGTGAACAGGAAGCGGGAATCCTTGAACTCCTCCCGGGAATACTCCCGAACCGTTTCGGGCCGGATGATGTAGGTGTAGTATTGACTCTCCGGGCTGTAGTAATACTCGCGCCGGTGGCCGGAGATCATGCTTTCCAGTATCTTTTCCATATTGTCACGGGTTTCCAGGGTGGCGATGCGGACCCGCTGAACATTGTTTTCCTGTTCTAGGTCGAAATCGATATGGGCCACCCGCCCCACCAGAAGGACCTTGCCGTCCTTGACGGTTATGCTGGTGGCAATGGAAGCCAGGATATGCTTCAGGGAGTCCTTCTTGATGTTTTCGAAAAAATAGGTCGGAAGTCCCAGGTCCTCCAGCAGGATCCCCGCCGCCATGTTGATACAGTTGGCGGTCAGGAGTCCCTCCGAGGACAGGTCAACCACCGCTTCGTACAGGATGCTGGGGTTGAGTTTCACGCTCTGGGCCTTGTTGATGATATAGGCGCCTTTTGAAATGGGTCCAGGGTCGTTGAACTGGTTGTCCATGACATCTCCTTGTTCTGCGTTCATTGGCATCCCGGAAGATCGGGATGGGTCGTAGATCCTAATTTGCCCGCTTCAACGTCACCACAAACTCGAAATCAGCCCTCGCGCATGTCCGGCACGATCTCGGGAGCCTTTGACGCGGAAGCTGCGGGCACGGTGTTGAGATTTCTGATGAAGCTTAATATCCCAGCATGATATACCGGGTCAACCGACGGGTTGGGCATTGTTGAACCCGCAAGTGATCGACACGGCGTCTCCCCTATCAAAAAATGTCGGGAAACAAAACGAAAATCGGAAGCAGGGGCCGGGGCAAAGCGGTTGCCATGGTTTCGTTGCCGGTTCTGGGGGAATGCTCAGTCCGTGAAAAAGGGGATCTTTATTAACAACCTATGTGGCAGATATCTCCGCCCTTGTCAACGCGTGTGCATAGCATCGGTTGTGGAGACCATCCATTAATCGGCAACCAAACGAAGGCTGTCAACGACCTTATTGAAAGCGGGCAGTTCTTGTTCAAAATAGTGGCGCTGGGTCGCGGTGTAGCGCAAATTGAAGAACCGGTCAGGCAGCACCACACCATAGTAATACGTTTTAAGTTCCACACCAAATTGATCCTGATAGCTGTAGGTCAATCTGAAACCAGCACGGCCGCCTACCATTGCCGGTTCGCTGGCCTGCAACCGGAATTGCCGGATCAGTGGATCGGAACGCATATTATCGATGATTAACTGGGCCGCCTCATGGGGCAGCATGCCGGGGTTCAGTTTCTGATCCGTAAATCGAAACCCCTGTGCCAGGGATCTTGATTGAATGAGAATGTACTCAAGATAGGGACCATCCTTGGAAAGCATCTCCGATTCCTGGGTTCTCAGGTGCATCCATCCCTCAGGTGTTGTGATCGACCATTGCGGTGTGCTGAGCTGATTCGGGGCCGTTTTCCAAGGTCCGGCGCAGGCGGCCAGCATCAGTATCACTGCAATCCAGACGCCCATCACGGGTCTGTGAACTGCGCCAACGATGGTTTTCGCGGTCGCGGGCGCCGGGGTCAGCGAGCGAACCGGAATGCCATGGTCATCGATCGGATGAAGATTCCGCCCGGTTTGCGGGGAGAAGGGTTCGATTTTTAATCCTGACATTGACGCAAATACCCTTTGATAAATTCCCTGGCATCGTGCTGGGGCGCCAGGCTGAGAAAAGCTTCGAAATAAGGCTTCGCCGTCTGATACCGGCCGGCTTTAAAATGCAGTTCCCCCAAGGCTCGATGGGCCAATGGGAAGGTTGGATCGATTTTGAGAGCTTTTTCATAAGACCCGATACACTGTTTTTTTCCTTCGGCATCGTTTCTTCGACGTTGGATCTCTCCTTTAAGATAATAGGCGCGGGCATCATCCGGATTCAAAACCAATAATTTGGAGACGCTCCAGTCAGCCTGGTTCCAGTCGCCGCGCTGGAGGGCGACCTGCCCATTGGCCATCAACGCTGGCGCAATGCGGTTGAGGAAGCGGCGATCGTCGTTGTCGGCTGCCGACCTGCAGGAACCTTGGCTAGGTGCCGGGTCCAAAAGAGCCTTAACCGTTGCGATGCGGTTTTCCAGCTGTTCCAAGGATTTTGGGTGCCCCTGGTCTTGCATGTGCCGCATAAGGTTGGACATGAGGGACAGTACTTCTGCTTGGCAATATCCGGCGCGCTTGAGGATGGACAATCCTTCATGATCGGCCTGACGTTCTGCGGCATCGATTTTCTGTTCCATGGCCTGATTGTTGGCCACCTGGCTGCGATCGGCATACATTAGACCGGTATTGGAGACGGGCTTTTGAAAATGATCGTAAAACGCCGCGGTGTGTTGGCGGACGTAATGAACCATCTCATGGGCGAGGATCATGGCCAGCTGGTCTTCGTTTTTCAGCTGGTTGAGGATGCCGGTGGTTAGAAAACAATACCCATTGGGATAGGCATAGGCTTCCATGCGGGTATCCATGATAACCTTAATGGTCGGGGCGTTTAAATCGGTGTGCACTTGATCCCACAGGCGTTCGGCCACTGCCTGCAGATAGCTCGACAAGGAGGTATCGTGCAGGACAACGCCGCGCTGTTCAAGCACTGCTTGTTCCTGTGCTGCAAGCCTCCACAAACGAGGGATCTGGCTGGAAGCCGCCGCACCTGCCGCGTAAACCGGCGTGGCCCAAGTCCAAAGAAAAACCATCCCTATCACCAAACACCGCTGAACCTTCATGGGCCTTGTTCCCAGAAGTTGGCCATTGTGTATGCCACCAGAGCGGTCGTGCTCTCCGGTTGCTGGAAATTGAATCGCCGATGGTCTCCCTGCAAGCCGTACCAGATGATGCGACCTTCGGGCTCGACAACCGCGATGCTTAGCCAGTTTTTGGTCGGCTGGTCTGAGCCGGTTTGATGGCCGAGAGCCAGAACCAGACCGTCGGCCTTGTAGGCCTTCAGGATTTCGGTCACTGGTCCCAGATTGTATTCAAAAGCACTTATCTTGGTCGGAAAGGGTTGCGGGCCGAATGTGTGCAATTGGATGGATCGGTTCACCGTTCTGAATAGTTTGATAACGCCTACTAATTCATTTGACTGCATCATCTCGGCATCGGCCGTTTGGACCGTGAAGTGGCGGCTTTGCAGTTGCCGGACAATGGACTGTTGTGCGCTGCGTTGCGCTTCCTGGCTCTGGATGTCCTGAAAGAGCCGGCTGCCGTCGGGTATTTGCTCAAAGAGGCCGATTTCGGGCACCAACACCAGCATGACACGCATGGTCCGCTGATAGCTGGGGAATTGAGGGTGAAGCCGCTCAGAGGTATAGGCGCAGCCGGATAGGAAAAGAACGATCAGGATCAATATGGACCGGTTGAAAATTGTATTTTTTAAAAGGTATTGCATCGGCGGCTTGCGGTTTCACTCCTTTTTGAGGACATTGCAATCCTGGAGTATGCAAACCACAGACCAAGCCGAAAATAATTAAATATATAATATATTCTTGATGTTATGGATTTACGATGCCAAGGGGAAGGCGCGTTTGCCACTTCTGGTCACCTCGGATGACAAAAAAATGTCAATCTTGACAATTATCCGCAAGTGCGTATTATTCGTAGTAATTCTGAATAACCGAGTGTTAGGACAACATGAACCAAAGGAGGAGGAGCGTATGAAAAGGTTGGTAGTGATATTCGTAATGGCTATTTTCCTGGCCAGTTGCGGCCAAACTGCGATCAGGTCAGAATTTTATCAACACGACACCATGTACAAAAACTGGGACCATCTGAAATTCAGTTGGTCCGGCCAAGAAAGTTCCACGGCTCAGGATCTGGAGAAATCTACCGATCAACAATGGTGGGGTATTGACGTTCCCTACGTTCCTGGCCAATAGGTATCATCCACTCCATGATTTGATTGGTTGATTACTTGTCTTTTAATTAACCCGGTAAAGGCTATACTCAAGCCGATACCGGGTTTTTTACGTCCACCGCAATTGGCCTTAGCGATCGGCCAGCAGCCCATTTGATTTCCCACAACCGGCAGACTGACGCCCTGATGATGCCAAAATGGTTGACCACGGTATTGGGTGCACGAAAGAAAAGGAGGGGATCTCGCCGTTCCGGCGAGATCCCCTCCTTTAAGATTGGCAGGCCAGGAGGGACTCGAACCCCCAACACCCGGATTTGGAGTCCGGCGCTCTACCAATTCGAGCTACTGGCCTTTATGCGCGGTTGGATGCATATCTATATAACAGACAAGCGAAAAAGTCTGCCGAAAAATAAAAAGGGCTTAGCCGGATCAGCTAAACCCTTATTATTTCAAGTGCCGAGGGACAGAATCGAACTGCCGACACGGGGATTTTCAGTCCCCTGCTCTACCGACTGAGCTACCTCGGCGGGGCTCCTGAAACGGCGGGCAGCCATTTCAAGAAAGTCCGCATATAAACCCTTTCCCAAAGATAAGTCAAGGGCTTTTTTGTCCTAAATTGTCAACTGTCAAGTTGCTATCACCGTGCCCATGGCCGTTCATACAGCTTGAGAAAATCGTGTCCTAAAACCGGTAGATCAGCGGTGTAAGAAAGATCGTCAGGGCAGCCACGATGAGGGTCATGACCGTTCCGATTTTAACGAAATCGGTGAATTTATACTCGCCCGGTCCCCAGACCATGAGGTTGGTCTGATAGCCAGTGGGAGTGATGAAGGCGCAGGAGGCCGATACCATCAGGGTGATGGCAAAGGGCATGAAACTCACTCCCAGTTGACCCGCGGTGGACAGGGCGATGGGGAACATGAAGGCCGCTGCCGCATTGTTGGTAATCACGTTGGTCATAAACGAGCTGCCGACGAAGATCACCGCCAGGGCCAGGTGCGGATTGTCGCCGCCCATGGTGGTGAGCAGACCGGCAATCTGCTCGGCCAGTCCGCTGCGGGTGACCGCCGACTCCAGGCCGATGGCGCAGGCAATCACCACCAGGGTCCCCCAGTCGATGCTGCGCGCGGCCGTGCGTAGGTTCAGGCAGCCGGTCAAAATCATGGCCCCGCTGGCCAGCAGGCTGGCATTGAGCATGCTCATCCAGCCCATGGCCACCACACCGATCATCGCCAGGGTGATCAAACTGGCCTCCACCGCCCGGTCCGTGCGCTGGAGGTGAAAGCCTTCCAAAGCCTTGGTCAGCGCAAAGTCGTGGTCGATCTGGCAGGCATAGAAAAAGTCGTCGTTGACTTCCAGGACCGCATTGTCGCCGGCTTCGATGGTTACCTCTTCAAGAGGTCCTGCAAGGGGTTGCCCGTCCCGGGAAAGGGCCACAAACTTGTACTGGCAGGCGTTGACGTCCCGGGGGAGGTCGGGGATCTTTTTGCCCACCGCCGTGCTTTGTCGGGAGACCACGGCTTTTACCAGATGATGGGTGTGCCGCTCGGTTTCCATGGGGTTCAGCGTGAGATGCGGCACCAATGCATTGGTCCGCCACAGCTCGGTCATGGCGTTGACATCGGCAGAAAACGACAACAGATCTCCCGCTTCCAGCCGTTCGTGCATCAGGTCATTGGTCAGAATCGTGTCCGCCCGTCGAATGTAGAGCACTTCAACGTTATCGCCGCTGGCAATCCCAGTGTCCTCCAGGGTGCGATCGACGATCCACGACCCCTCACGGACCTCGAATTCCGCCGTGTATCGCCGCATGACGGCGTCGACCGCCTTGTCGTCTTTTTGGCTGTTCAGGAAAAAGCGCCCCACCAGGATCATGAAGGCGATGCCGGCGACGGCAATGGGCATTCCCACCAAGGCCGGATCGAACATTTTCAGCGCGCGGATATCGGGCAGGGCAGGACTACCTTCGGCGATGGCATCAATTACCAGGCCGGCAATGACCAGATTGGTGGACGTACCGATGATCGTGCACATGCCTCCCAGAATGGAGGCAAAGCTCAAGGGCAGGTACAACTGTTTTGCGGGCAGCCGGCTTGCGCGGGAAAGGTCCCGGATCACCGGTATCATCATGGCTACCAGGGGGGTGTTGTTGAGAAATGCGCTCCCCAAGGCGATGGGCGGCAGAATTTTAACCTGGGCACCGGCAATGGATCTGGGCAGGCCAATGAGCTTATCCATGATCATGGTGATGGCGCCGGTGGCATACATGCCTGCCGCTACCATGAACAGGACGGCCACGGTGAGCATGCCCTGGTTGCTGAATCCCTTCAACAGCTCATGGGCAGGGGCCAGCTTCAGGG
Organism: uncultured delta proteobacterium; assembly: GCA_963704985.1. Classification (GTDB taxonomy): domain Bacteria; phylum Desulfobacterota; class Desulfobacteria; order Desulfobacterales; family Desulfosarcinaceae; genus Desulfosarcina. The sequence goes on from CAVPIL010000003.1 coordinate 124,313, forward strand.
TTAAGGCGATGGTCAACGCCCCGACAAAGACTGCCGGTGCCGGGATCTTCGTTTTAACCAAAAGGACGAACAGTACCAGCAGCAGGGCAAGTGTCAGGTAGGCGGCAATCGTCATTTCAAATCCACCCGTCATCTTTCGAAAGTCGGGTATCCGAGAGCCGACCTCGGCGGGAATACGCTCCGACAATTCTCAGACGTTAAACCCAAAACGCTAAACCCGGAATCAATAACCAGAAACCAATAACCTCGAACTCAGAACGCTGAATTCGGTCCTCAGACCTCAGCCTTCCGTCTTCCGATTTCAGAAATTTGCATCCGCATACTCGACCCACCCGCCGGCGGTCACCAGAGCTGCATCGAAGCCAGAGATGGAGAAGGGGATGGTTTGCGCTGCAGCGTCGGCTGAAAAGGTGATCGTGCGACCGTCAAAATCTGTCTCCACATTCGTCGCATGGCCGGCAAAGGTGGCAAACAACTGGGCGATGGTGTCCGCCGGCAGCTCCAGCGCCATCATGCCGCAGTTGAACATGTTCTGGCGAAAAATACGGGCAAAGCTTTCACCCACCACCAGGTTGATACCGTTGACCTCCAGGGCCCAAGGGGCATGCTCCCGGGAGGAGCCGCAGCCGAAGTTGGCCCGGGTGACGATGACGCGCTTGCCGGCGATATCCCTGGCCCGCTCGAATCCGTCGAGTTTGAGGTCCTCCAGCAGGATAGGGCGCCAGGGCGTCGCGGGAGATTTCCGTGAGGTATTTGGCCGGGATGATTTCATCGGTGTTGATGTCTGACCGGTCCAGAAACAGGACCGCGCCGTTGAATGGTTTCATGGTCGTCTCCTACCTGAATAGCGGGGAGTTGGCGATGACGCCGGCAATGGCAGTGGCTGCTGCGGTGGCCGGGCTCATCAGGTGGACCATGCCGCCCTTGCCCATGCGGCCGTTGAAATTGCGGTTGGTGGTGGCTGCGCAGACTTCGCCGTCGGCCAGCACCCCGTTGCTCATACCCAGGCAGGCCCCGCAGGTGGGGTTGGTGACGCAAAAGCCAGCGTCCATGAAAGTTTTGATGAGCCCTTCTTCCAGGGCCTGGTCGTAAACCGCAGGCGTGGCCGGCGAGACGATGGCCCGGAGCGAGTCGCTGATCCGCCTGCCGTCCAACACCCGGGCGGCAATGCGCAGGTCGCTGATGCGGCCGTTGGTGCAGGACCCGATGTATACCTGATCCACCGGGGTGCCCGTCATTTCCGATACCGGCTTGACGTTGTCCGGCCGGTAGCCGAAGGTGACCATGGGCGCGAGTGCCGGACACATCGTGGTCGATGGTCTGGTCGTAGGCGGCATCGGGGTCCGGCAGGTAGCGTTCAAAGGCCGCCAGGGCAGCGTCCGGGCTGACGTAGTCCTCCTCGATAAACGGCCACAGGTAATCCACCGTGACCCGGTCCGGCGCGCAGATGCCGCAGGTGCCGCCGGCTTCGACGGCCATGTTGCACAGGGTCATGCGCGACTCCATGTCCATGGCCGCCACCACCGGGCCGGCAAACTCGATTACTTTGTTGGTGGCACCGTTGACGCCGATGCGGCCGATGATCGACAGGATCACGTCTTTGGCGAAGACGCCGTCGGGGCAGGTTCCCGGTGATGTTGATGCGCATGGTTTCGGGCGTCTTGAAGGCGCAGACGCCTTTGAGGATGCCCACTTCCAGGTCGGTCGTGCCGACGCCGGCGGCAAAGGCGCCGAAGGCGCCGTGGGTGCAGGTGTGCGAGTCGCCCATGATCACCGTGTAGCCGGGCCGGACGAATCCCTTTTCCGGGAAAAGGGCATGGCAGACGCCGTTGGCACCGATATCGAAGAAATCGACGATGCCGTGGCGCCGGGCCCAGGCTCGCAGGATCTTACCCTGCAGGGCGGTCTTGGAGTCCTTGGCCGGGGAGACATGATCGATGACCACCTTGATTCGTTCCGGGTCAAACACCCGGTCTTTGCCGCGCTGTTCGAGATCCACGATGGCCGGCGGCGTGGTGATCTCATGGCAGAAAACGGCATCCAGGCGGATCACGTGAACGTCCGTGTCCGGGGTAGCGACACGGTGATCGTCGAAGATTTTCTGTGCAATGGTACGTCCCATGGTTCCTCCAGTTAGTCCGTGTCGGTTTTAAGCACGGCGAGAAAGGCGGACTGGGGCAGCATCACCTGACCGACCATTTTCATGCGCTTTTTGCCTTTTTTCTGTTTTTCCAGAAGTTTGCGTTTGCGGGAGATGTCTCCGCCGTAGCACTTGGCCGTTACATCCTTGCGAAATGCCGATACGGTGGAGCGGGAGATGATATTGCCGCCGATGGCGCCTTGGATGGCGATCTTGAACATCTGGCGCGGGATTTCATCTTTGAGCTTGTCGCAGGCGATCCTGCCCCGGCCTACGGCGTTGTCCCGGTGAATCAGCATGGACAGTGCGTCCACCCGTTCTCCGTTGATCAGAAAATCCAGCTTCACCAGGTCGGTCCGGCGGTACTCGATCAGTTCGTAGTCGAAGGACCCGTAGCCCTGGGTGATGGATTTGAGCTTGTCGTAAAAGTCGTAGATTACCTCCCCCAGGGGCAGTTCGAAGATCATTTCCAGGCGGTTGTTGGTCAGGTACTGGTAGTTCTTGTTGATGCCCCGGCGTCCCAGGCACAGCTTCATGACGGCTCCCATGTAGCGGTCCGGAATGATGATGGCCGCCTTGATGTAAGGCTCCATGGCGTATTCGATGTTCGGTCGGATCAGGGTAGAGGGCCGGGTTGTCGATGATCAGTTCCTCGCCGTCGTTCATCATCAGCCGGTAGCGCACCGACGGGGCCGTGAGGATCAGGGAGAGGTCGTACTCGCGCTCCAGGCGCTCCTGGACCACCTCAAGGTGCAACAAACCCAGGAACCCGCAGCGGAACCCGAATCCAAGGGCGGCACTGCTATCTTTTTCGTAGATCAGCGATGCATCGTTGAGTTTGAGTTTTTCGATGGCCACCGCCAGATCTTCGTAAGCGTCCGAGGCAACCGGGTAGATGGAGGAAAATACCACCGGCTTGGCCTCCTTGAAACCGGGCAACGGCTTATCACATGGCTGGCGGTGGTGGGTGACCGTGTCGCCGCAGCGGGTATCGCTCACCGTTTTGATGCCGGCGATCATGTATCCCACCTCCCCGGCGCCAAGCTCTTTTTGGGGAACCCGGACAATCTGAAAGATTCCCACCTCTTCGACCTTGTAGGTGGCGTTGTTGGACATGAAGCGGATGCGGTCCCCGGTGCGGATGGTTCCTGCCTTGATGCGGAGATGGACAACGGTGCCTCTGAACGGATCGTAGTGGGAGTCGAAGATCAGGGCCTGCAGCGGCGCATCGACATCGCCTACGGGCGGCGGCAGCTTCTTGACCACGGCTTCCATGATGTCGTCGATGCCCAGACCCTCTTTGGCCGAGGCGAGGATGATCGCTTCCGGGTCCAGCCCCAGATCCTCTTCAATCTGATCCTTGACCCGGTCGATGTCCGCCGAAGGCAGGTCGATCTTGTTGATCACCGGAATGATTTCCAGGTTGTGTTCCAGGGCCAGGTAAAGGTTGGCCAGGGTCTGGGCCTCCACCCCCTGGCTGGCGTCGACCAGGAGGAGCGCTCCCTCGCAGGAAGCCAGCGCCCGCGAGACCTCGTAGGTGAAGTCGACGTGCCCCGGCGTATCGATTAGGTTCAAATGGTAGGTCTTGCCATCCTTGGCTTTATATGGCAAACACACGGTTTGGCTCTTGATGGTGATGCCGCGCTCACGTTCGATATCCATGGTATCCAGAATCTGGTCCTTGAAATCTCGGTCGGCGATGATTTTACTGGACTGGATCAGCCGGTCGCAGAGGGTGGATTTGCCATGGTCGATATGAGCGATGATGCTGAAGTTGCGTATGTTTTTCATTTTATTGTAGGTTCAGATCGATAGGGCTTTATCTGCCGGTTGACACGGGATTTTAAGGTGGTTATAATTTCTTTTTTTTAAAAACTTTTATTAATATCAGATCGTTTTCGGGCATGTCAACCGGTATCCGTGAGCGGTCTGCCGTTAATGAAAAACGGACTCAATGGCACTACACATACTTATTGTCGACGATGATCTCTCCATTCGGGATGCGATGCATGAGTTTATCGAAATGTCCGGTTACGAGGCGTCGGTGGCCTCCAGTGCCGAGGAGGCCTTGGATGTGCTGTCAGCCAACACCATTGAGGTGGTGATCACGGATATCCTGTTGCCCGGAATGGATGGACTGGCGCTGACCGATAGGATCAAACGGTCCCGGGATATCGATGTGATCGTCATGACCGGTTACAGCACCGACTACTCCTATGAGGAGGCCATCCGCAAGGGTGCCAGCGACTTCGTTTTCAAGCCGGTGCGTTTCGAAGAGCTGTTGCTGCGTCTCAAACGGGTGCTCAACGAGCGGCGTCTTAACCAAGAGCGGGTCCAGATGCTGGATGAACTGAAAAAGCTCTCCATTACCGACGGTCTGACCCAACTCTACAACTCCCGCTATTTCTACACCCAGCTTAAGGGTGAGATCGAGCGCTTCAACCGTTACGGCCACAAGCTGAGCCTGCTGCTGCTGGACATCGATAAATTCAAGGAATACAATGACACCTACGGTCATCTGGAAGGCGACAAAATCCTCGTACGCATCGGCCGGATCATCAAATCCTGCTTGCGCAAGATGGACACCGCCTACCGATACGGAGGTGAGGAGTTCACCATTATCCTGCCGGGCACCCATGGTGAGGAGGCCAGGACGGTTGCCGAGCGGCTTCGGACCGCTGTGGCCACCGAGGACTTCACCGACGGCAGGAACCCAGACCTGATAATCACCATCAGTATCGGTGTGACCCAGTACCGCCAGGAAGAGGCCATTTCCAGCTTTGTCCAGCGTGCCGACCAGGCCATGTACCAATCCAAACAGGCAGGCCGCAACATGGTCTCCTGCAATTTCGACGAACAAGCGGACTGATTTATTATCAACGCCACCAATCGTCCAAGGTGAAGAGGAGTCAGGGATGATGCGCGATTGAGCACGGTTAATACCTTCAACCTTGAACCCATCCACCTGTTTTGGTTATGATCGACTTTACCTTTATTGAGACCCCGACCGACAGTGAAATTGCATGCCTGATCCAGCTTTACCGGCTGGCCGGTTGGTGGAAAGACGCGTCTGACAACCCGTCGCTGGTTGCCGGAATCGTCGCCGGCAGCCACTGCTTTCTGGTGGCCAGGCAGGCAGGCACCATCGTTGGCATGGGACGGGCCATCAGCGACCGGATCAGCGATGCCTACATCCAGGATGTGACGGTGGGCCCAGCATTCCGGCGGCAGGGCATCGGATCACAGATGGTCGCACGACTGGTGGCCCGCCTGGAAGCCGACGGTATCGGTTGGATCGGACTGATCGCAGAAAGGAAGACGCATCCATTCTATCGACCCCTGGGATTCGCGCCCATGGCCGATTCTGTGCCCATGCTCAAGACATCATGATGAATTTTGCCCAACTCAATCCCCCGGACTACATCAAGTATCGGCACTATTTTGCAAACCAGCGCTATCAGCTCTGCGCGTACTCCCTCTCTTCGATCATTTCCTGGACCAACCCGGAATACAAACCCTTCGGTGCCGAATATGCCGACGCGTTTATCGTGGCCGCCGAATTCGAAACCCTTAAAAAGAACCGGCATCTGTTGCTGCCGATTTCGCCGCAGCGGATGTTTGCCCCCGAGGAACTGGCCGCTGTGGCCGACCTTGCCGGTCACACGGAATACTGGTTCGTACCCCAAGACTATGTCGACCATTTTGGCGAAGAAGCCGTCGGGCGCCATTTCACGATCGTGCACCAGGGCGCCTATGATGACTACGTCTACCGGGTCAACGACCTGGCCGGCCTCAAAGGCAACCGCTATTCCAAAAAACGCAACCTGATCAATCAGTTCGTGCGGGATTACGTGGATCCGGGAAAGGTGACCATCGATCCCATTAACCCGGACAATGCTGAGGAATGCCTGTTTTTCCTGGAAGAATGGTGCCGGGAGCGTGACTGCGACGCCGATGACCAGGTGGACCTATCCTGCGAGAAGGAGGCGGCAATCAATACGCTGAACCACTTCGACGCCTTCGACCTGAAAGGCATCCTGCTGCGCATCAACGGCACGGTGAGCGCTTTCGGCATCTCAGCTCCCTTGACTGGAGACATGGCGACCTTACAATACGAGAAGGCTTTTGGCAGCATCAAAGGACTGTACCAATATTTCGATAACGCCTGTGCCCGCATGCTCTTTAACGGTTTTTCCTATCTGAACAAAGAGAGTGATATGGGCATCCCCGGGCTGGCCAAGGCCAAAAAGTCCTATTATCCGTTCAAGATGGTGCGGTCCATCAAATTGATTCAAAAAACGAGGTGAGACGATGGAACTCAAGGGCAAGAAAATCGTTATCCTGGTGGAGACCCTATACAACGAATTCGAGTTCTGGTACCCCTACTACCGGCTCAAAGAGGCCGGCGCCCAGGTGACCGTAGTCGGTTCAGGCAGTGCCGATACCTATACGAGCAAGGCCGGGTTGCCCGTCAAGGTCGACACCACGGCGGACAAGGTTGTGGTGGCCGACTATGACGGCGTGGTCATTCCCGGCGGGTATGCCCCGGATCACATGCGCCGCTACCCGGCCATGGTCGGTCTGGTGAAGGGGTTCGCCCAGGCCGGCAAACTGGTGGCCGCCATCTGCCATGCCGGCTGGATGCTGGTGTCGGCGGACATCATCCGCGGACGGTCCATCACCTCCTACTTCTCCATCAAGGACGACTTAGTCAACGCCGGCGGCAACTGGGTGGACAAGGAGGCCGTGGTGGACGGCAGCCTGGTCACCAGCCGCACCCCCGACGACCTGCCGGCGTTTATGCGGGCCATTATCGGCGTGCTGGGAGGCTGAAAACCGCGTACTGCAGGCAGAACGTATTTCTTGATGATGGTGGCGCTAGATTCGATCCCTCCAAAGGTAATTGGACCAGATGAAGACCGCACGTATCTGCTATTGAGATGGACTTCAACATCAATAGGCCGACTACCAGATCTTGTAGTTGGCCTTTTTTCTCCGGCGTTTTGTTTTAATAACAGCTACTGCAAATATTCCTATTTAATCGATATGATATAGCTATCAAGTGCACCAATCATACAGTCTGAACCGGCGCATTTAGCATTTGATCTATGTAATCATTTTTGATAGTAATTCTATTCGAAAAGGTGCCGAAGCGCTTAATAGGAAATCCCGTGGAAGTCGGGAGCGGTCCCGCCGCTGTAATCGGGTACGAAATCCGCTGTTGCCACTGCATGTTATCGACATGTGGGAAGGTGTGGAGAGTAGGAAGATCCGAGAGTCAGAAGACCTGCCTTTAACAGACAACCATCCCTCTGCGCGGAAATAGAGTGGCGTGGTGACACAATCAAAGGGCCAAGAAAACTGGGTGCAGCCCTTCAGGCATGGAATGTCTGAAGGGCTTTTTGTATTGGGAATCATTCGCGGCGGGGTTGCAGACTACCATGAAAGGGGGTGTGACCAAAAAAACGAGCGGTTGATCTAATAGGGGGATGGTTGCTGAAGATCTATACTTGGTTAGCGTTTCTTTATCCAGTTGGCAGGTCTATCGGTAATATTTTTTCATGATAACGCAATGGTGGTAAGAAAGGAAACCCCGTGAAACGAATAATTGTTTTTTATTTGACGCTGATGATGGTGCTTTCCGGTTCGACAACGGCATTTTCTTCTATGGAGAAGCAACGAGTAGAGAAAAAAGCCATCGTGCTGGCTGTATTCGGAACGACTTATCCCAAGGCGCTTCAATCCATACTGAACCTGCAAGAGAAGATGCAACGCGCCTTTCCCGGTATACCGATCAGGATGGCCTTTACCTCGGAAATCATCCGAGCTAAGTGGGCGAAAAGGGCGAAGGATGATCAATGGCGTGCCGAACATCCCGAAGTGCCTGAATTTCTTTATAGCATTCGAAACCCGCTTGCTACGATCGCCATCCTTCAGGATGAAGGCTATCGGCATATCGCCGTACAGTCCACGCACATATTTGCCGGCGAGGAATATGAAAATCTCAAATCCGAAATTGAAGCCTTGAATTCGATCGAAACCTTAAGGGATCGGGATAAGCCCTTTAAGAAAATCATTTTGGGGCGGCCGGCTTTGGGAGCATCCGGGGATGTCCGTCCCTACAGGGCGGATCTTGTGGCGGCTGCCGAAATCGTCAAGCACGATGCGGCGGAAGCCCGGAACAACCAATCTGCTCTCGTCTACATGGGGCATGGGAATGAGATTTTCTCAACCGGTGCTTATGTGGAGTTTGAGGCCGTGCTGCGCGATGCCAATCCAAATCTGCCGATTTTCATTGGCAACGTGGAAGGCTTTCCCGAACCGCAACGCGTATTGAAGGGACTGCAGCACGCCAACATTAAGCGGGTCACTTTATTTCCCCTGATGGTCGTTGCTGGGGATCACGCCGCCAACGACATGGCCGGCGATGAACCGGATTCATGGAAAAACATTTTTGAAAAGGCAGGCATCGAGGTGATACCGGTTTTGCGTGGTCTTGGAGAACTGGACGACTGGGCTGACCTGTATGTACGTCATCTTAAAGAGGCCATGTCAGACAACGGATTCTGATTTGGAATCCGCAACATGGATTGGAGGTCCAAGTCTGTTCCCAAAAAAGGTTTGGATCTCTAATCTTTTCTCAAATGTTAGTAAAAAATATTCATGCCGTTTCGATCTGCTTACGCTTGATAGGTTCCGGTTCTGGCCGGTTGATTCGGTATATTCTCCATCGTCCCACATAATGGACATCCCTGCATTCTGAGTGGTTTTTCAAGATTCGTGTGAGCAAGGAGTTTTTCGTCTTGAAAAAGCGTTAGCGTCGGACCATCAGCCTCAATCCGCCCGTTGTGGAGAAAAATGGCCCTTTCACACAGTTCCAGGGCCATATCCAGGTCATGGGTAGCGATGATTTTTGTGTGATCAAAGGTTTTTAGCAGTTTAATCAAACGACGACGAGACATGGCGTCCAGATTGGAGCTGGGCTCATCCATGACCAGAATATCCGGTGACATGGCGAGAACCGTCGCAATGGCGACGGCCCGTTTTTCGCCGCCGGAAAGTTTGTAGGGTGGACGGCTGCTTAAATGCAGTGCCCCGACTGTCTCGAGCGCACGCATAACCTGGCGTTTCACATCACTCTCGGGCACCCCCAGGTTCAGCAGGCCAAAGGCGACATCATCAAAAACGGTGGGCATGAACAGCTGGTCGTCCGGGTCCTGGAACACCATACCCACCGAACGACGCACCGCCTTCAGATTCTTTTTGGTCAGCGGGTAGTCTCCAATTCTCAGGACTCCCTCATCAGCAGTCAGACAACCGTTCAAATGAAGCAGCAACGTCGTTTTGCCGGCACCGTTTGCCCCGACGAGTGCGACAGACTCACCATGAGTAATGCGAAAGGTGATGTCACTTATCCCGACAGTGCCGTCCGGATAAGCGAACTTCAGCTTTTCTGCTTGAACAATGTGATGGCTCATTGAATAAAACCCGTAATGATTTCACCAAACTTAACAGACAAATTCTGATATCTCAGAAGCACAAACAAACTTGACCAGCCGACAACAAATCCAATCTCGTTAAAACCGATCTTCATCGGTCTGATGGTATGAAAATGTCCATCAAACCCACGGCAACACATGCATAGATGGATCCGCTGGGCACGGTCGAGGGCGCGAAATAACAATTGCCCAACCAGTGGCACGAATAGCCCCACAGCCATCGTGTTTGAATTGAACGATCTGAGCGATCTGGCCCTAACCATGCGTGCAGCTTCATCGATCAGGACAAACAAGTAACGATATAAAAACATGAGCTGAATAACAAAAGGCTTAGGGATGCGGAGCTTTTCCATGGCCATGCAGACGGAGTTAAAACCGGTCAGTGCGATTAATGTCAAGGCGGCCGATACCGTCAGCACAGATCGCAACATGATGGAGAGAAAGGAGATCCATCCGCCGGAAATATGGAGTGCGCCTATCTGTAAAAGGATCTCCCGATCCATCAATGGATTGAAAACGCCGATCAACATGGCAAATGGGGCAACTAAAAATACTTTTTTGATCAGGTAGGTAAACGGCAATGCACCGGCGGTGACAAGAAACATCGGATAGATTAAAAACGGGATCAGTGCCGAAAGCGTGTATTTGTCGAAGGAGACGACCGTAACAATAAACGCCAGTGTCGTGATCAATTTGGCCCGCGGGTCCAGACGATGCAATACGCTGTCGCCGCTGGCCAGTGTATCCATGTACCCGATATCGATTAAATGGCTGTCAATTTTATTCATGTCAGCAATGCCAGTGGGCAGTGGACGAATACCCCCTGCCCATTGAATACTCTCTTTCCTCTGGCTGCAGGTATTGCCTGCAACCCATTCAGATCTTTACTGCACGGCGCCTCAGCGCGATTCCGACCAGAAAAACAAGCAAGAGGGTTAAACTGCCGCCAACTAAGCCGGCTACCGACGTTCCCGGATCGACGGCCGGCCAGGATGGTGATGTCTCGGTTTCGTGTCCGCCTGGGTTCGTCTTAAAACCATAATCCGGTAGAAAGGCCGTTTTTGCCTGGAGATCGGCCAAAGGCACGTGAGCTCCCTTTTCCGGGTTTTCTAACTCTTCGACGCCTGCCGTTTTGAACATGGACCACTCCAATCCGTCCGGATGACTTGAAGCAAACCAGCTCAATACGCCCCCGGTGATGATGGCGATGATCAGAAAACCTGAAAGTACCTTGCGAATGGAAAGCGCACCGATAGGGACGGACTTGGCCGCTGTAATCAAGATTTCCGGTCGGGATTTCCAGACAAAAATGATAACCGCCGCCGTGACAAACCCCTCCACCACGCCAATGGCCAGGTGAATCGGTTGCATCAGCAGCAGGAAGGTGCCGAAAGGCAGTTCAGATATACCCGAAAAATAGGTTTGCAGGACGACACAAAAAGCACCTAATTGCAGCCCGACAACGGCGGCAATGATGGCGCCGGCCATAATTCGCCTCTGTGATGTATGGTCACCGGTTATTTTTTTGTAAATCAAGGGATAGGCGACAAAACATGGGAAAAAACCAAGGTTGAAAATATTACACCCAAGGGCCAGTAAACCGCCATCGGCGAAAATCAGCGCCTGAACAGTCAATACCGATGCCATCGCAAGAAAAGCGGCGTAAGGTCCGAGAAGGATCGCCAGGATCATTCCGCCGCCCAAATGACCGCTGGATCCGGTGGCCGGGATGGTAAAGTTGATCATCTGGGCTGCAAAAATAAATGCTCCCACCACCCCCATGAGTGGTATTTTGCGATCGTCAAGTTGTTCCTTGACCTTCTTTGAGCTGTACCCGATAAGCCCTGCCGTCGCTGCCCACATGGTTGCGCCTACAGCAGGTGAAATTAACGCATCCGCCATATGCATAACGTTTTCTCCTCCTTTCATTCAGCTGAACAATAATGAAACTCAGCAAAAAAAAACCACGCAAAGCAAGTGTAAGAATTTACACAAACCTTCGTGGTTGATTAATTATAAATTTTTCTAAACGTGTTCGTAAGCTTCTTGCCTACGATGATGGCCTGATCTTTAGAACAATCCGTTTCCCTAAGTCAATAAAATTTGCATGGCTGACTATTTGGCTGGCCGAAAAAATAAAGGATTTTTTTGCTTATGTCCGTTTTGACAGTTGCGGTGCATGAAGCGTAATTTTAAGGATCTCACCACGGTTCCACAGCCGCATGCGCGGTCCCCAGGTCCCGACCCCCCGGCTCACGAGCACCGGCATGCCGTCAATGTCGTATCGGCCGGCGAGCAGTGGGTAAACCGTCTGAACCAGATAGCCAAACGGCCAGATCTGCCCACCATGGGTGTGACCCGCAAGCATCAGCTCAACACCGGCTGCAGCGGCGCGATTTGCCTGCCACGGTGTGTGCGACAACAGCACCGTAGCCCCTTTCGGCCGGGTTGGGCAAGGGCACGACCGAGCGGGTCTTCGTTCGAGATGGCGACGCTTTGTGGGTGGTGAGGTCGTTCACACCGGATAGGACGAGTCCCGGCACCACTTCAGCCCATTGATTATCGAGACGGCGAAGTCCAGCCAGTTCCAAGAGGTCGATGGCTGCATCAGTTTGATGAGACTCGTGGTTGCCTTCGACGAACCACTTGCCCAGAGGCACAGCGAGTTGACGCAAGGCCGGAAGGTCGGTCGGCGCACCGCCGTGGCCCTCGAATATGTCTCCGAGAAAAACAAGAAGATCCGGGTGAAGCACCTTGATCTCATTCACCCGCTTCGCGAACCACCGTTCTCCAAGAATAGCACCGAGGTGAGTATCGGAGACGGCGACGATTGCTTTGCCGTCCAGCTCAGCCGGCAGGCTGGGAAGCGTCACCGCATAGGAAACCACCGCCGGTGCTCGAAATCCTTGAACCAATGCGATGCCGGACAGAATGACCCCTGCGACCATTGCCCAGCCGTACAAAAGCGGTGCCCATCTTGAAAACGCGTGCCCGAAGAGCGTTAAAAGATCGACAACGAAAAGTACGGTAGCGATGAGCAGTACTGATCCCAGCAGTGTCATCCCGGCAAATTCGATTACACCGGCTATGATACTGGTTCCCTGGTGCCCAAGGATCCGCGCGAGAAAGAAAACAGCCCAGGTGACGATGCCGAGTCCAATAAGGCTCCTGCGGGAAAAGCGGTGTTTGAGCAGGGGTACCGATTTAGC
>CAVPIL010000004.1:0-761554 GCA_963704985.1 uncultured delta proteobacterium
GCTCCAACTGATCACCATATTTGGCAGGTTTTGAAAGACAATGATGATCCCAATGTATCACCAGATCAAGCCTCGATCCATAATCAACGTAATCCCTGTAGTTAAACACCCTGTTCGATAAAAACATGGTGGAATTAGTTCGATGCGAAATAACATACCGATTCGGTACAAATATTCGCATTTCAAAATCCGTAAATCGTTTAATGTTCAGGTTCAAGGTCTGATTTCTATTGAATTGTCAATCCCACATGATGACGGGTGCCAGCCCACAATTCGGTAGATGAAAGATTTAAAGGTTCGTTTACGTGGTTTCAAACCGGGTGTAAAATGGTTTCAAACCAGGTGTCAGATTACATTACACCTCATTAAGGCGATCATTGACAGTTCCAGATTACAATTACACAACTAATACAAAAGATTACAAGTTCTTGACATTTTCCGGGATACCCGTTAATAGCTGCCTCACAAACATATATTGATCAATTCGCACCTTCCGACTTTTCATACACCTAGTGCCTGGGTGGCGGAATTGGTAGACGCAAGGGACTTAAAATCCCTCGAAACGTAGTTTCGTGCCGGTTCGATTCCGGCCCTAGGCACCAAAATTAGGATTTGCAGAAAAACAAAACTGCAAATCCTTTCTATTTTTAGATGACTTGATATGTGTTGGCCCTCGGTTTATGTGACTTGACACTCGGTTTGAAACCAGGCGGGATTGCGAGGGATGCGCTGTGATGTCATTGGGTTGGACGAGATGACGTGGCGAGTGTCAGCGGTGCGACAATTTGAAATCAAAACTGGATGTTAGGCTGTTTGGGGTCGGTTCTAATGCCGGTTGAAGGTCGGTTAATGGGTGCTTAAATCGTCGTGGAGGCTTGATAATTGATGATCAACGTGGGTTTTACGGCCTGCTTGCGATGCTCACCGGCCATAAGAAAATGCGAAACGAAATCGGGATGTTTGTGCTTCCAGAACCTCAATAATTCACTCTATCTCTTAATTCTTTACCCGCCTTGAAAAACGGAAGTTTCTTCGGTGGGATCTTTACCCGCTCACCGGTTTTGGGGTTGCGGCCGGTGTAAGACCGGTACTCTTTTACGGAAAAGGAGCAGAAACCACGGATTTCAACTCGTTCACCGTTTGCCAGCGCATTGGCCATTTCGTTGAAAAAGAGGTTTATGACCTTTTCAGCCTTTAATTTGGAAAGGTGGCCGTCTGAGTTGCTCAGCGCCTGGACAAGCTCGATCTTGGTCATACGTTTGATTCTCCTGAAACAGGTTCTTTTTTAGAAAATAGGCTATTAAACAAACACCCTGACACTTGGAACCCCTGAAATGAATTCTAAAATTGGATTGGTTCCAGCTCTTATTTCTTCTGGCTTGGTGTCCCAGAACCGGCTGTAGATTATCAACGCATCCTTGGAATGACTGGACCGCTTCATCTTGAAGGAAAGGAACGCTTCGGCCAGTTTAACCGTTGCATCGATTGAAACCACCTTGCGCAAAACACTGAGAAATCGCATTGCAGCAGCAAGGGTGACGGCTCCAGGGCCATAGTACCAGCCGCGGCCTTTCTCGAAAACACCGCGGATGTCCGGATTGCCTTCACTATTATGAAAAGTTGATAGAACTGCTTCAATTATAAGAATGCACGACCCGATTTGTTCAATCCTGTTCCTGACAGCACGTATGGCATCGCCAAAGGTTAATTCAACCGGTTGGTCAATATCAGTATGCATCATTCCACAGGTGGGCTTATTCCTTGAGTACCCGAGATCGAGGGCAATAAGCGTGTCTTTAAGCTGTAAATTATGTGTTTGATAGGAAATCATCTATCAGCCGGTTGGAATGCGAAATAGGGATAGCAACGATCGTCATCTCGGCAGATTCGGTATGAAATCTGCACCTGCCCACAGTTAACCTCATAGAAACAGGCCACGTATTTTATTGCACCTGATCTTAAAAATAGTCTAAACGTCCATGGCAGTGTTATGAAACGGCTCACTATGCGCACATACTACCTGTATGCTCCGCTTTCTCGCCGTCGCATGCCTCGCTTTGAACCTCGATCCTTATTTTGGAGAACATGTTCTAATTTATGGTCATGCCTCTGGTTCCCGCTGTGTAGCGCGACCTGCTGAACCGACAAAGAACCGAGGGGCCAAGGAGGTGAGGATGGGCATTGCATCAGGAAGAGAGCCAGTGCAACGCTTGGTTTGTGGATCGGAAAATTCCATTGAGGATAGGATAGCCTTCCAACTCAGCCCGTATCGTAAACATTCGGCCGAGGCCGAAAGCAAGGTCGCCGGGTCCGACGATAGCCGATTTGCCATTCAGGCGCAGGTGCGCATAGACTTTGGCAGCATCGATGAATGAAGGAAAATCGTTTCCCGATAAAGGTGCTACATCACAATTCGAAAAATTCCATAAAGTATTGGCGGTGATTTCGGACTGGTAGAAGGTTTTAAGCGCATCGATTACATCGGCAGGGCTGACCTTCCCGGAAAAATCAATGAAGGTGAGATCCTGGTCCTTTTCGGTTCTTATCTCGAACGGGGCCATGACGACAACCTATGTAATTTTAGTTGTTGATTACTTTTTTCATAGGATCGTTAAAATAACAAGCATAATTTGTCTTCTGCCGTCGACAGCGCCCCGTAACCGCGATGCTTAAGAACCCAATGCGATGGCACAAAAGATCAGGGTTGCACGGCTTTACCAGCGCCAGAACCAGACCATCCACAGGGCGATGAGCGCTATTGACATGCCTTGCCAGGATGAGAAGTCCGGCTGGCCGAAGCCGGAAGGCCCTGGATCTACGACCACGGCATGGCCAGGCAAATGTTTTCGATCGAGCGGGTGCAGTGGTGGGAGGCGTTTCAGCTGCACAAAATCGTAGCCGCGCTGATGTTCGATGCCCAACGGCATGGGCGCCACACGAGGAGCTGATTCAACCCATAAGGGTTTGGCAACTGTATTACTGAAAAGGGCGGCGTCCAAGCGGTTCCGCCAAATAGCTCTTTGACAATTTGGGTTGGAACCATCGCCCAGGCTAAAACGCGACAGGACGGGAGCCTGACCGCGGCTCCTGAACGTGGTCAACCTATCTTCTTGTATTTATCGACAATCACAAGAACCAAATCTCCAATTTTCTCCGTCGATACCTGCATGAAATAAGGCTGGATTTTATTTTTCTTTTTTACGTCCAGGAGTGTCTGCACACCGTCGTGTGATTGCGCAGTTGCAAAGGTTTTTTCTATTGTATCTCTCAGCTTGCAGTTTTGGCAGTTTGTATCTTTGCAAACACCATCGTCTTTATGCGCATGGAGGCAGTCGATCACCTGGCCTCCTCTGCGCCCTTCAATCTGGGAAAGATCTTTACCGAACAGTTTACACGCCTGTTGGTTGGCGGTTAGGACTTTTTTCTGGTTGGCTTGAATAAGGAGACTAGGCGAGTCAAGCGCATCAAGGAAGGCATGCGGGTTTTTGATGTGATGGTTGTAAGATGTATAGTCTTGAGGCATATATCGCCATTTTTCAGAGCCTGAGAGTAGCTATCAGGTTTTTCGGAAGAAGGCAATCATGCTCAAATGGTCAAAACCAGCTTAGTCCTCCTCGGGTTCAATCCAAACGATGTGGTTCTTGTTGATGAATAGGGTTTTCCCCTTGGAGTCCATGTAACAACCATTAAAAAACGTTAAGCTGAACCATCTAGCCTGAGAATCATTATGATGGTTTTTTGTTTACTCGGGGGTGCCTTCTATGGCCGAAAGACCTTTTGGGGTTAAGATGACCATCGAGTAGAGCTGCCTTCCAAAAGTATGGTCCTGATATGTCAAATAGCCTTTTGTTGCCAAAAAATCCATAGCACCTATGAAGGCGTCGTACTGGTCCTTATCACCAAGGTTTTCAATAATTTCAGGCATCATTATGTCAGATGGCTCGGGAAACTGAGCGCGTAGGGAAGCCAAGATTTTAGCTGCAACTGTGTTGAAGGAATTCATATTGCTTGATGACCGGTTATTATATTTTAACTAAATGTAATAATTGGAAAAAAATACTAATAAACGTAAAAAGGTGTTTTTGATACCGTGCTGAATCCAAACTGGCAATAGAAATATTTCCAAGCAGCTTGGGCTGAAAAGGAACCGCTGGCCGTTGCCAACCGGTCCTGGCAATACGCTCCCGGCATAACCGCTTCACCGCATGGTTGCTGCGCTTTTTCGCAGTTGCATGCCTTGCCCTGAACCCGGATCCCTATTTTTGAGATATGTTCTTATTGATATTTGGTTTATGATAGGAAAAGAGACTATAAAAAATTAGTACTTTCCGGATAGGAAGGGGCGTGACACGATCCGATAAAATTTCGTAATAACGTTCGCCCCCGCTACCGGCAAAAGACAAAGATCGGCAACTCATTAATTTTCTTTACTTTTTAAAAAGGATTCTCATTGATATGCACTTGGTACGCAGAGGTTTTGACAGCTTCGGATTGGTGGGCTCCCAATGGATCTGTATTTCCAAAATGCTGTTTTTAAAGTGATGGCCGTTTCATGTTATCTTCAATTTGACATACGGTTAAAAACGTCATTACACTCATAATTGCTGAAAACCGCATATGGTTCATCCTAACTGGAAAAGGAAATGGTGTTTCAATGAATAGCCATGAAGACGACGAGAGCTATGAAAATTTGGAAAACAGTCAACCCAGGCGCTCTCAGCGGACCAAATTCAGGGAGTTCGACGATAAAGACGATACAACTGCGAAACGGGACAAGCGTTCCAGTAAACGTTCACATCGCCAGAAAACGATCAAAGATGATTCCTGGCCGGATGTCGACGATTAGGCAAGCGTTACGACATGTTCCACATGCAATTAGCTGGTTGCGGTCAGATTTCCTAAAGGGGAAAAATCATTCATCGGACCGCGGTGCAAAGGAAGGGTAGGGAAAGTTCCATTTTTCAAACAGGCGCTGCACTTGCCCTCCTTCGATCAATACAGGCATTCTGACATCATATATTTCAATCAGTTTCCTGGATTTGGGTGTATTCGCGAACCTCAAAAACAGGGGATTGGAAGCGACGACATCGACGTCGTATTGATTGCTGTCGACTTTTACCGATTTAATGTACTTATGCACCATATTTAAATTATCCATATAGAAATCGACTCTATCGCAGTCCACCATTTTCCATCCCTGATCGTCATAGTCGATTTCAAACCACGTGACCTTAACATCTAAATATTTATGATAATTGTAATTTCTAATCCAGGCGACGCTCTTTCCAGAGATGCTTTTCTGCCCTTCCCATTGGTTTACTTTCCCTTTTTTTGACACCGCAGCCAGTGTTTCGATGCCAATCGGGTATTTCGGGAAAAGATCGTCTGCCTGATCATGCGGCACATAATATCCTCCCGGCAACGCATCCGCTTCATGGTAACTGATCAACAACATTGCCCGTTTCCAGGGAACGATTTGATACTCAACCGTTATTCCATATGGCTCATAGATGTTTCTTAAAATATCGAAATAGAGCCCGGTGCCATCTTCATTGGTAACATTTTGCCATGCGGGGGTGACGATATGAATGCTTTTTATTTCGGCGTCGGATTGAGAATATGCATTGGAAACCAAGCAGACGGAAATGAGAATACCCAAGGATGCATTTATACTTAACGAAATACATCGTAAAATCAACGCAAGTGAACGCATAACTCGGCATTTACGCATAAAACGTTTTTTTTCAATGAAAACAGAGCAAATCTGAAAAATGGAAAATGGAATTGGGATGTTTTTATTTCCTTACTCCTCATCCTAACGCGGTTTTTTAAATAATTCTTCTTAAAACCGGCGTTCTCTTTTTTGGATGTGAGCATTATTACCGCAGGCCCGTTTACGCGTTGTTAAACCGAGAGTCAGATTGCGGTTGTTAGCAAGGGGCGCCGCTGGGCACATCGAGGGCAAGGGCCTAATCAATTCCTCAAGTCTTATGAATCCGGCGAATCCGCAGCGTGTATCCGGAACTGTTGATCTTATCCAGCAACTGAATTTTAGGCTGATCGATTGCGCCCAATGATAATCCCGGGGAACTGACCTTCATTAGATAACTTCTCTTCAATCGATTTATCAAACATTACAGCAAAACCATTGGAGTTGCACCATATCACTGTTCCCATCAAGCTGAGCCTTTTTTTGAAAGCAAAAATCGGAAATTGGAGATTGATGGACCGGCCTGGATTGATCTTCCGCCTGGTGTTGACAAAAACCCCTCCGGCACCAATGTTATTGACTAAATCCCGAAACGTTCCCTCTTTGACGGTATATTTGGCACTGAACAAGGCTGTGTGGCGAGGGTATTGACGTCGATTGGCTTCATTTTTCATTTGTTGTTCACCTTTTCCCTCAACTTGCCAGACCACTTGAACGTTACCACCCGCCTTGGTTTAAGCATCAGATCCCCGCCAGTAGCCGGATTCCGACCTTTTCGCGCTTTCTTTTCCTTGACGCAGAATTTTCCGAAACCGGAGACCAGGACATCATCGCCAGACTCCAGGGTACCCTTGATGATCTCAAGAAGGGATTCAGTGACCTCAACCGATTTGTTTCTGAGAAGACCGAGTTCGGTTTGGATCTTTTCTACGATGTCGTGTTTTGTCAATGCCATGGGTGGATCTCCGTTTTAGTGATGGTGGAAAGTGCGCGTGGGAACACATACACGTTCGCAAAAATTAGTTTTCATGTCAAGGGTTTGGTTCATGGTTGACAACTGACATGTTCCAGATTTCGGTTATATAACCAACCTGTTTTGTGCACCGCTTCCCATCAGAACGAAAAACTTAATTTTAGATCCATTTGCCGAGTTCTCGGCACCGGTCACAAAGGCGCATTGCACAGCAGTCAAGTCCTGCCCATGAATAGGAATTTCTGGTTCGTCCGGATTAGCGATTGCGGTTGTTTCTTTCAGGGACATTCAAGCCAGGAATGCTTATGCGACCAGGCCTATTTCCATGGACTTAATTACGATTTCACTGCCGGTGGGAGCGCGATGATTCAATTGTCGCCGCAACCGATTGATGACATTCCCTGCCAAACAACCTGCTATCTCCGGTAGATTGATAGTTTTCAACTATCACCTTGCGATTAACCGGCTCACATTGCACCTGCCATTGGAGGACATATTTTTTAGTAAATAATAGTCGATTTTAGCGACCCATTGATCAAAAAACCAATTGGGATGTGGCTGGAAATCGATAAGATGGCAACACTGAAAGGACGGTGCCCGATGATAAGCATAGCGCTGATGCTCTTGACGCTTGGATACCTCTCGAACCTAAGTTCAGTCAGACGCATGAAGAAAGCCGTGCTTTTGCCGGTTAGAAGCATGGCTTATCGCTGGAACCGGCTGAAGACGTATTATTGGGCGGACGAAGAATTGTATGAGCTACACAAGGTGTGTGTGATGCCGATGTTCTATTACCGATGGCTGTACCGTGTATGTATGTGGCTGGTGGGGCATGATACATTCAGGCGTCTGGCGGATCGGGCGATCCATACCATCCCTTACCATGTCCGGTTTAATTTGGCGTAATTGCCCAATCTGCGCGTTTTGATGGCAGAGCATCCACGCGACCAGCAACAAAGGTCGACTTCGCTGGGCATTGGATTAAAAAAAGCAGGGCCCCGGTTTGTAAATTTAGTCCATCAGTTGTCCGTCTTTCGGGTACCTGTTTTGCTTGGGTACACAAGGAAGGTTGACCGGTCCAAACGGTCTCTGCGGTTTACCCCCACGTCGCATTGAAACCAACCGGTCTGCCTTGTATCGGGGGACATTAGCGAGCGTCAATTGCGATAAACATTTCATCAAGGTAAAAGGGATCGTCAAAGTGGCGCTGGCCGACAAAGGCCACGGCATGTCTGCCCCACTGGCGCATGGCTCCTGGGGAGAGTACACCTGTGGGCCAGAGGATGAAGCGCTCCAGCCGTTCGCTGCCGGTAACGAGTCCATAGCGGTTGAACATGCTCTGCCGAGCGCCATTGAGATGGGGAAGACTTTTCAGTTCATCATAATCGGCAAGGGCGTAGGCCGTGGCCGTTGATTGAAGGTCCCGGGGCAGGGGATACAGGTGACGGACATAATGCGTTCGGTGCTCCATGCTCACGACCATCAGTTCCCTTGCGGGGTTAATCTCTGGTGCCCTTAAGATCAGCGGCGGCTCGGCATAGGCGATCTGTTCGCGAACCTGTAAACGACCGGAGGGGTAAGCCTTGTAGTAGCACCCGCAGTTATGGATGGTTTCGTAAAGGATCGGATCCCCAGCCGTATCCAGGGTGACGCGATAATTGAGCCCATCGAGCAAACCGCCGTAGATGTCCAACACACCCTCTTTGGGGCGGGCGGGAAACCAGACAATGTAGTTGAGCTGGGTTAGAATGGATTGGCCGAATCGTGTGAAAGAGAGATGGGCGTAAGTCTTCGGCCTGGCTGTGTCCACCGCGATGCGGCCATCTCCCCTCCAGGCCGGAGATCCGATGCGGTCGTCATCGCCTCGGGTTTGTACTTCCCAAATCGGGGCGAACGTCTGGAAAAGCGTTCTGCGATCCTCATCGGAGTAGGCGGGAATGCCCAGCGCATCGCGCTCGGCCCGCCGGGTGATCTGATGGGCCGCGAGCATGTCCACTGTAACGGCGGGAACATAACGGATCGATTGCCAGTCATCTGGCGGTTCAAGGGAGAAGCCTCCGCGCGCCTCAACATGCCATTTTTTAACCCCTAGAGACACAAAGATTTTCGTGATGGGATAAAGGCCCAGTATCCTCCTCAGAGGAAGGTAATCCGCCTGCGCGGTGGCATCTCGGCCAAGCCGCACTTTTTTACCTGCGCTTAAAAAATCGGCCTCCTTAAGCAGATTTCCGCAGGCGGTGACCTTGCGGTATATTTCGGCCCTATTTGTCATCGCTTCCAGGGCAGCCACAGAAGAGTCGGAGAGATTGGCGATTTCGAATTGGCGTGCCGATTGATCCAGGGCCTGCATGTGATCGATCCAGGCGGCATGGGCAAGGACGTCGCCAAGGTCATCTTGAAAGGAAGCGATGAATCGATTCGTCCTTAGGTAGGGATATTGTGCCACCCGGGCATTGCCGGACTCAAACGCATCGGAAGCTGATATCTGTCGGTCCAGCGCTGCAAAAAAATCGGCGCAGCCGCCCGTTGGGCCGGTGGTGCCGACATGCACCGACCGGGTGGGCTGAGGCCACATGGCACAACCGGTGGTCGACAGAAGCCACACCATCATTAGGCAGATGAAGCGCATGGATGCACACCGGGACCCGCAGCCAGTGGAATCATTTGTTATGGTCATTTTTCTCATGGTATCGATCCTTTAAACGCAGTACGGTTGCCTGTTCCCAATTGGCCGTGTAGGACAAAAAATCTCGCATGCCACCTTTCCATGGATTGTAAGCCCAAAACGCAGCTCCCCAAAAATCGAAATAGGCGATCTGGGTCACGCGGGTTCCACCGTCCTCAGGCTCGAGCTGAATGTAGCCATGGTGGTACTTCTGATCGCACTGTTGCGGGTTTAAAAGCTTAAAATCCAAACGGAAAACCTCAGGAGAAAGGGTTGTCTGCCATCGGAAAAAGACATCCGGCGCGTAGGTGTATTGGGCCTCGGTAATGGCGATATTGCCGTTTTGGGAAATGAAACGGTGATCACGAATAAATCGGTTGTCGGTTAGAAAGGTGTTGTCGAAATCGGTTTTGAACTTCCAGTATACGGCAATGGTTACGTCGACTCGGTAGACCAGCTTGTAACCTTGTCCGCCGATGCTTTCCGGCGCAATCCGTTCTATCCATACCCGGCTGTTTTGCGGTATCTCCTGCCCGGCCGGTGTTGCGTCGGGCGCGGATAGCCACACCTGGCAGGCCATCAGCACTACTGTAAACCAGGTTGGGCGGAGATGTCTAAAAAATGCCTTTTGGCCCAAGGCACTGCATGGTGACCAGGACCTGTGAGGGGCCGTCGTTTCAACTCCTCGGCATTCTCGCGAAGGACCGACGGTCGTCACACGACCCGCCCTGACCGTGAGCCGATAGCCTGCTTTTAAGGAGGCATCTAATGTGGTGGGTGTATGCCCAGTCAGAACGTCCAACATGGCTCCCTTTCAGATCCGTTAACCCAATTGCACTATGTATAAATTCTGTTCTCCCGTCAAATGGCGGTAGGAAATGATAAAAAGATCAACGTATCCATTTGATCATGTAATCAATGGCACTGAAATGAGGATGTTTGGGCAGCTTGTTGCGGGTTGGACGGGGGGGTGGTCGATCTACAAAAGCAAGTCGTCAATCAAGAGCGACGGGTTTACTGACGGTAATGGCCGGAAGATCCCCCAACGAAAAAGGTCGCGTCGCGGCAATAAAAGGGTGTGCCTGCGGCGCGACCATGCTATCGAAAGTCATGCTTGGGGTGGGGCTATTCCTCGTAAATGGCGTCACCGGGGAACTTGGCTTTGATATCGGCTTCGGTCACATCATACATGCCCGCGCCGGCAACATAACTCTTGCCACCATGCTTCACCAGAACGACATAGGACACCTTGGGCGAACTTTTTTCTTCACCGGGCTTGGGCCAGGCATAAGGCACCCAACCCTGACCCTTTTCCTCGCACAATTCGTTCATCGCCACGAAAAGGTATACGCCATTGACGTCGCGCATGTCGAGCAGTCCTTGGCCATCCAGGGCCGGCTTGATTGGATGCATCACCATGACCCCGTCCAGGTTGTGGATCCAGACATAGCCTTCACCGTTGGCAAACCGGAATTGACCTGCGGGGTCCTTGATCGCGGCCAAGGCGCCATCACCTTCGGCTTTAAGGAGAGCCGCCGCCTCCTGGGCCTTTTGTTTGCATAGTTCCGGTGTCAACTGCTCAGCACTTGCCAAAGCGGCGCTGCAGATCAGAAATAGAGCTGCTACCATTCCGACGAACATTTTTTTTTGCATCACGGTTCTCCTTTTTACACGTTGAATTGCTCTACGATGGTTTGAAGTTTATTGGCCAGTTGAGATAACTCTTCGGCACTGGTCCGGATGACCGAACTTTTGTTTTCAACGTCCGTGCTGGCCTGGCTCACCTCGACGATGTTTTCAGTAACGGTTTTGGTCATTTGGGTAGCCGATCCGACGTCGCTGGTTACGCCTTCGATGCCGGAAGCGACATGGGTCACGTTTTCGGAAATCTGGCGGGTGGTCGCCGCCTGTTCTTCCACCGCGGTGGCAATCATTGACACGATCAGGTTCACATCCTCGACCACCTTGGCAATGGTTTTGATCTCATCGATGGTGCTCTTGCTCGAAGCCTGAATGGCTTCCGTTTTGCCGCGGATGTCCTCCGAGGCAAGGCTGGCCTGGCGAGCCAATTCCTTAACTTCACTGGCCACCACAGCAAACCCCTTGCCGGCATCTCCGGCCCGGGCTGCTTCGATCGTGGCGTTCAGGGCCAACAAGTTGGTCTGGTCGGAAATGTTCATGATCATTTCCACGACGTTGCTGATCGCCTGGGCCGCATCACCCAACTGGCTCATGCGGTCCGATGTGCTGTGGACCGTTGCCACGGCACTCTCGGTGGTTGCACGCCCTTTATCTGCCTGGGACGAGATCTCGGCGATTGTGGCGGTCATCTGTTCGATGGCCACGACCACATTGTTTACATTGGCCATCGAGTCGCTGGATGTGGTGGTGATGTTGTCCATGGTGGTATTCATTTTGTCGGTGGCTTGAACCGCGGTGCCGCACAGGCCGCTCATTTTGCCGGTGTTACTGTCCAGTTCCTGGGAAACATGGGCCAGGTTTTTGGAAGAGGTCGTAAGCGAGCCAGCGAAGTCCCGGATCTGGCTGATGATCTTGCGCAGATCATCGATCATGCGGTTGGTGTCCTGTGCCAGATCGCCTATTTCATCCCCAGACGTGATGTCCACTTTCTCTTTCAGATCGCCCTGGGCGATTTTCCGCGTGGCCTGTGCCAGGCGTTGCACGTTGCGGGTAATCACCCGGCTGATCAGAAATCCCAGGACCATTGCAAAGACGGCCGCGATGACCGTGATGCCGATCAATAGGGAATTCCCGGTTTTGTAAACACCGGCTGACTCCTGCAGGGACTGTTGCATCTCGTCGGCCGTTTTTTCCATCAATTGTTTGGTTACATTGTTAATTTTATCTACCGAGGCATTCAACGCCTGGAGATCGGCCTGCCGTTTGGCATTGAGCTGGGTATAGAGACCGGCGGCATAATCGTGCATTTTCTGGAAATAGCCGTCCATTTTGGCCACCGCCCCTATGCCTCGGTTCAGGATGCTGAGTTTGTCTTTGTATTTGGCCTGCTCGTTTATTTTTTGGGCCACTTCGCGCAACTTGAGAAATTGTTTCTTCTGTTTCTCGAGCAGTTCCATGAACTCGGTGTCGGCGATTCGATAGGACTCCAGCCAACGGCCCATGGGTTCTTTGGATGGTTCGATTTCTCCCGTGAACGTTGTCTCGATATTGACGGCATCCTTCAGTTCCTTGATCCATTCCAGATGGTAGCGCTGGATCATATTCAAGAAGATGTCCAGGTCGTAGAACTTGCCCTCATCTTGGACAGTGTAATGGCTGTAAGTTTTTTGGGAGGTGATCAGGTCTTTCAACAGGCGGTTGAGCAGATCGCCTTCTTTCAAAATGTCGCCGACCAGAGGCTTGATGGTTTGCGAGCCCCTCGGGACCTGGATGTCCATTCCCAGCGTCTTGTAGCGCTGGCCGGCGCGACTCTGGACAAAGGCTTCCGAAGTGCTGCCGTTTTCGACCATGGCAATCCACATACCGAAATCGTCGATGCTTTGCTGAAACTCCTTTTCCAGAGCCTCGGCGTAGGTATTGCGGTTGATGAAGCTCTCCATTTTGGCCCGCGCCTTTTCCAGAGAGAGCGCCGAACTCATCACTGCGTACTGAACCGGTGACTTTTCCCGGGCCATGACGTCCGTGGAACGGGACAGCTTGCCCAGTACCACGAATCCCACTGCACCGGATGTGACTACCAGCAGAGCGATGATCGTGAACCCACCGATCAATTTTTTCCCGATTGTAATCTTCATGAAAGATCCCCCATGGCCGGTTGTGATGGTCAAATTCCAGTCCGCATCTGGAGCCTTGATCCGATCGGTTGGTTCACCATTAGAACAGACAGAGCCGGTCGAACCTGTATTGCGGTTAATCAAGAATGCAAGGCTTTATTGACGATTATGAGTATCGCCACTTACTGAATAAGCTTTAATTTTTTTTTGGACCTCATGGAGTGAAGGGCTTTGAGGCGCTGCCGATCATTGATGTAATCTCACCTTACAATCCATTTGGTAAACTGACACGCCCTGACAATCCGGCATCGGAAACATCAATACGGAGAGGCAATCGCTGGGTTGAAAGAATGCCTTCCGTGAAAGGAAAATGCAGGCTTGCGGAAAAAACCATTGACAATGGCATTGAACTTGGCAATAAAATTAACTGGTCGAACAGTCAATTAAATAACAACCTCTCAAGGAGCCAACAAAATGGTCCACAAACGTAACCCCGAAGCCACCCGCCAAGCCTTGCTGGAAGCAGCTGAATCCATATTTCTGGAAAAGGGTTTCGGCAATACGGCGCTTAGTGAAATTGCCCGGCGGGCCGGGATCACCAAGAGCCTGATCCATCATTATTTCGGATCCAAGGAAAACCTGTGGCAGGAGGTCAAGCAGCGGCGCATCGACACGTACGCCGACGACCAGATGGCCATGTTGCAGGCCGCCGAACCGACTGGCAGTCTGCTGCGAAGTTCCATGACACTCTATTTCAGGTTCTTGAAGGCCAATCCGGAAATTGTTCGCATCCTGGCCTGGATGTTCCTGGAACGCGATACCGATATCTGTCCCGTGAAACACGATGCCCTGATCACCGCTGGTATCGAACAGATCCGCGCCGGACAGGCCGCGGGGATCCTGAGAAGTGATCTCGATCCCAGATTTCTGCTGTTTACTTTTCTCGGATTGGCCCAGCACTGGTTCCAGGACAAGGAGCATTTCATACAAGATTTCGGTACTTCCGGACTGCCCGCCGACCTTGACGAAGCGTACCTGTCGGACATGCTTGAAATTTTTCTTAGAGGGGTGTTGGCAGCGGATCAACCGGCCGGTTGATTTTTTTTATTATTCATAAACTGGTCGGCCAGTTAATAAATAGGCAATCTACAATCTAATAGAAGGATAGATGGCAATGCAGGCACGCAGAATGATCTCGACACTGATCGGTATGTTGCTGCTCGGGGTGGCGCTGGCATTCGGTTTCTGGCCGGCAGATCCAAAGCCGGAGAGGTCCGCAATGCCGGAAAACGTCGTTCAGGTGGAACCGGTGATCCGATCAGCCGTCCTCCGGCAGATCCGCCTGTCCGGTATCACCCAGGCCAGTCGGCGAGCGGTGCTCTCGTTTACCGTTCCGGGACGGATGGAAGCGCGCATGGTGGACGTTGGGGACCGTGTTACCGAAGGCATGACCCTGGCCATCCTCGACGTTCGCCAGTACGATCATGCGGTGGCAAGCACCCAGGCTCGCAAAAGGGAACTCGAAATTGAACTGGTCCAGGCGGAACGGGATCGCCGGCGCTTGGCCACGCTGGTGGCAGACAAGGTGGTTTCGGTCAAGGATTTCGAACGCGTGTCAACCATGGCCGATGCCCTC
Organism: uncultured delta proteobacterium; assembly: GCA_963704985.1. Taxonomy (GTDB): domain Bacteria; phylum Desulfobacterota; class Desulfobacteria; order Desulfobacterales; family Desulfosarcinaceae; genus Desulfosarcina. Next base: position 14,740 of record CAVPIL010000004.1, read on the forward strand.
GCGGCTGCTTGACGGGGCACGCCGCCTCAAGCAGTCCCTGTTGAAGATTTCCGCTGTTTCGAAGATCCACCTGCTTGCCGATCCCGGCGAGCAGGTGACCATCAAACTCGACGATGCGGCGGCGCGTCGTGTGGGGCTGAGCCCCGCTGCACTGGCCGCGCAGCTGGCGTCGCGCAACCGGATCATTCCTGGCGGGTCCATCGCACTGGGGGGCAAAGCCGTCCGCCTGCGCCCCCTTTCGGAGTTCGGCGCCGTCGATGAAATTGCCACCACACCGATCCAGCTTGCCGATGGAAAGGCCATTGCGTTAAAGTCGGTGGCCAATGTCCACCGGAGTCCGGTAGAACCCGATGCGTCCCGCATGCGGGTCAACGCACAGAACAGCATTGGCCTGGCCATCGTTCCCCAAAAGGCCGTCAACCTGGTAACCTTCGGCGAATCGGTGCGCGCCGTGGTGACCGACGAAGCGCCGTCACTGGTGCCGCTGACGGTCAGGACCGTGACCTTCCAGCCGGCGCGGACAGCTGATCAGCTTGCCGATCTCAGCCGCTCCCTGGTCATGGGCATGCTGATCGTGGCCGGTGTGTTGGTAACGGTCATGGGACTGCGCCTGGGGCTGATCGTGGCCGCCGTGGTTCCGCTGGTGACCCTGTCGTCCTTGGCCGTGTTTGCCTGGGGTGGTGGGATGCTCCACCAAATATCCATTGCCGCCTTTGTGCTGGCCCTGGGAATGCTGGTGGACAATGCCATTGTGATGGCCGAAAATGTTCAATGGCGCCTGGACCAAAGGGAAATCGGGCGCGCAGCCATGGTCGGCGCCGTAGGTGAATTGGCCATACCGCTGGCCGGTGCCACGGCAACCACCCTGGCGGCTTTCGTTCCCATGCTCATCTCCAAGGGGCCCACGGCGGCATTTACGCGCAGCATTCCGGTAATCATGATATTAACGCTGACAGTCAGCTACGTGTACGCCATGCTGGTGACGCCCGTACTGGCGCGCATGGTCCTGCGGTCCAGCCATATCCCGCGAGTCAACCGTCATCCGGTGGGGTGCCTGGTTGGCCGGTGTGGCCATCAGGCATGCTAAGCTGGTTGTCGTTGCCGCAGCCATGCTGGTCATGGGATCGTTTCTGGCAGCCGGCAGGGTGGAGCAGCAGTTTTTCCCTTCGGCGGACCGCAACCAGATGGTGGTCGATCTCAAAATGGCTGAAGGTGCCCACCTGGACGCCACCGACCGAATGTCACGCCAGCTTGAGGATGCCCTGCTGGCGAGGGGGGATGTGACCTCGGTAGCCAGCTTTATGGGACGCGGCGCATCGCAGTTTTACTACAACATCAACCACGTACCTTACAGTCCCCATTTCGCCCAACTGGTTGTGGAGACGCGCAGTCGGGACGACATCGATCGCGTTGCGGAGGCGGTGGACCGGATAGCCAGCGACCGGATGCCGGGAACGGAGGTGGTGATCCGGAAACTGGAGCAGGGGCCGCCGGTGCAGGCTCCGGTCGAAATCCGTCTTTTCGGCGATCGGTTTACTGACCTGCACGCGGCGGCCGTACAGGTGACCGATCTGCTCACACAGATCCCCGGTACACGGAATGTCCGGCACGACCTTGGCCCCGGGGTGCCGACCATTCGATTTAAGGTAGACGATGCGGCTGCTGCCCGTTACGGGATAACCCGTACCGTGCTGGCCCAGGCGATATATGGGCGGACCCGTGGACTTCCGGTCGGCGAACTTTATGCCGGTGAAGATCCAATTCCGATAGTGGTGCGCGCTTCGGCGGGTGAGCGGCTGGACCCCGAATCCCTGGAATTCATCGATCTGCCCGTCCCTGACGGACGCCTCATCCCGTTGTCCCAGGTGGCCCGGCTGGAGGCTGCCTGGAGCCCGGCCGCAATCAAACACCGTGACGGCCGTCGGGTGGTTACCGTTTCCAGCCAGCTCATGGACGGCTTCACGTTCAGCCAAGTCCTTTCCGCCCTGACCCCCAAACTGACTGCACAGACGCTTCCGCAGGGGATTGATCTCGGCTATGGCGGCGAGGCCGAAGGATCGGGAGAGGCCAACAGCGCGTTGATGACCAGCCTGCCCGTGGGATTGCTGTTGCTGATCGGTGTGCTGCTGGCGGAATTCAACTCGTTTCGCCGGGTAACCATGGTGTTGATGACCGTGCCACTGAGTGCTGCCGGCGTTGTGCCCGGCCTGCTGTTCGGCAACCAGCCTTTCGGCTTCATGTCTCTTTTGGGTGGGTTTGCTCTGGTCGGCATCGTGGTCAACAATGCCATCGTCCTGCTGGAAGTCATCGAAGCGCGACGCCGTCAGGGCGCCGATGCGGCCCGGGCCGTCACAGACGCCGTTCGGCGTCGAATACGGCCTATTATGCTGACCACAGCCACCACGGTGGCCGGTCTGCTTCCGCTGGCGTTTTCTTCTTCCACCCTGTGGCCGCCGCTGGCCTGGGCCATGATTTCCGGTCTGCTGGCCTCGACCCTGTTGACCCTTGTCGTGTTTCCGGCTGTGTATATGATGGTTATCGGCACCGGTGAGCCCGTGATCAAGAAAAACCAGTCTGCCATCAGGCAGCCCGGTTTAGGGGGAGGGATGGGGACCTGTTAGGTTCCCGAAGGCCCTGTTGGCTGCCCATAACGGGAATCATCGAGTCCATGCCGGCATGTTGGAACGGCCGTGTCGGCTGGATATCATCAACCGGAGGCAGGCAATGGAGACGGGGGACAGCGATGCGCTGATCAAGGAAAGCGGAAAATCACTGCGCCGGTCGGAACGGTGCCCCGATTTTCTGATGGGCCGCTTGGCCATTGCTGAGGTTATCCATTCCGACCTGGTTGAATGCGGCCGGGCGCGTGTTGGGGTTTTGATTACCATGATCGACAGCCCGCAGCATGACACCCTAAAGCAAAATCGAATCATGTGAACTCCTGCCGCAAAGCATCGTTCCACCCACCGAAGGACTTTTCCATCCCCGCAAATTATTCAAAATGAACTTTTCCCAGCCGCCGGTGTCTATTGCTTCAACCATCGCAAAGGAGGCTCAACATGAAAATGTTTAAATGGTCGATGATAGCGATTACGGCAGTCTTGAGTTTTTGTATGATATCCACCCCGGTCTGGGCAGGATCCAAACAACAATACCGATGGGAAGGCGTAGCCATCGGTGTGGGTTCGGCCATCATCGGCAGCGCCTTAATCAACCACCAGGTCCGCGGCTATCCTGGCGGACCACCGGTGGTGTTTTCCTACACCTACCGGGAACAGCATCATTCTCACGCCAGACAACCCGGCCACCGCTACGCCCATCATGGTGATCACCATGATGGTTGGCGCGACCATCATCGGGGAGCGCATTATCAAGGTCACCGCCAGAATGGACACGCCAACGGCAACCGGCACCAGGGAGACTGGAGATCAAATGACCGGAGACATCGTGGCGGTCAGGGAGATCATGGCCCCGGCCACAACCCAAGGAGACGTTAGGCAGGTGTCTGCCGACAATCTGCATGAATAGGGTTGAAAAATGAGCCAAACGTGGCATCCACAGGATTGATGCTCCGGTTGGCTCATTAAAAAATCTTAGACATCCATGAATTCCTGCTTTATATTAGCGCCGCATTGCAGGTACAGGCAGGCTTGATTCAGGGTGCTTTGCTGGAGAGAACGACTTCATGCGCCACACATTCATCTCCACGCCCACCAGTAAAGCCGGCAGGATGCACAAGTGGGTTAGTCTGGCATGGGTAACGAAAACAGGTACTCTTTTTGCTTGGGAGGATAATACAACAATGAAGAAATTGATTCTGATCGGTGTTATCGGGCTGTTCGCCTTGAGCGGCTGTGCTGCACCCCAGACCAAAACCGGCAAAGGGGCCGCCTACGGTGCCGCCGGCGGCGCGGTGGCCGGTGCCGTTTTGGGCCAGGCCATTGGCCGTGATACAAAAGGGACGGTTATCGGCGCGGCGGCCGGAGCTGCTGTGGGGGCTGCCGCCGGAGCCGGTATCGGCAAAATGATGGACAAGCAGGAAGCGGAAATGCGCGATGCCCTGGCTGCGTCCGATGCGGCAGCGGTAAGACGGGAAGGGGACCTGCTGGCTGTTACCCTGAAAGGGGATGTCAGCTTTGATCTGAATTCCGATGTTGTCCGGCCGGGCCTTTATAATGAATTGGACCGGATCGCCCAGATCATGATCAAATATCCCCAGACCTCGATCCTGGTGGAAGGCCACACGGACAGCACCGGTTCAGAAACATACAACCAGCAGCTTTCCGAACGTCGCGCCAACAGCGTGAAGAATCTTTTGGTGCAGCGAGGGGTTCATGAATACCGTGTCAATACAGTCGGTTACGGAAAAAACCGACCGGTGGCCACCAACGGCACACCGGAAGGGCGGCAGATGAATCGCCGGGTGGAAATCCGCATCAATCCCAATGCCCAGGGATGATCGATTGGCGATCCACGTATCGGCCGGAGCAAGCACGGGTGATGATTGGAAACCCGTGCTTACTTTTTTTAGCGGAACGTGAAGTAGTCATTTGACCCTGTTCGGGAAAGAATCTACGGTCCAGCGCCAGATGACTCTTATTGAAAGGCGCCTGCGACGGTGGTCACGCCCTTGCCGAAGCGTCATTGCGAAGACGACTGATATATCGCCGGTTTCAGCCGCCACCGATAAATCCAAAACGATTGAACTTTTTCTTCTGAATGGTGTCTAAAACCATACAAAATCGAATTGTCCACGACGAGGAGTTGATCGGTCTGCTGCAACGGGGCGATGAATGGGCGTTTCAGTTGCTGGTTCGCCGTTTTCGCAAAAAGATTTTTTCCATCGCCTTTGGGATCACCCTTGACACAGAAGAGAGCCAGGACATCGTGCAGGAGGTTTTCTTGCAGGTCTATCGAAGCATTGGGAATTTCAGGGCAGACGCATCACTGTCCACCTGGCTGCATCGCATCACGGTGAATCGTTGTCTCAACTGGAAACGGCGATGGTCCCGGCGGTTCAAGTGGCTGCACGTATCCACCGACAACGCGGACAATGAGCCGGTTATAGAGGCCGAAAGCGATCTACCCTCACCGGAAAGCCGAATGGCCAGTGCTCAGACGCGCCGGCAGATCGACAATGCCTTGAAGATGCTGCCGGATCAGGCCAGGACGGTCTTCGTGCTCAGGGAACTTGAGGATCTCACCTACGAAGAGATCGCAGATGCCACCGGAGTCAAGCTGGGAACCGTACGATCCCGGCTGTTCCATGCACGCAAGCGACTCAAAGAGATCCTTCAACCGCTGGTGGAGGCAGAAAAATGACCCGCTCATATCCCAACGACTGCGATGAAACCCGGTTGGACAGATATCTTGAAGGAGAGTTGGCGGCTGGAGAAAAGGCGCGCATGGAAGCCCACTTTGAGGCGTGCCAGCCATGCCGCCGACAGGCAGCCGCCATGGCCACCTTTTCGCAGGATTTTCGCGATCGGGTTCAACATGCCGCCGAATCGGTCAATTATGTGGCCCTTGAAAAACAGGTTTTGACGAAAGCCCTCCGACAGCATCGCTCCCGGAGCGGTTTCTCCAGGTTCGTCGCCTCTCTGAAATATGCCGTCCCGGTCGCCATGACCGCCGGCCTGCTGATCTTTTTCGCCTATTCCCATTTCAGGGTTAAACCGGCGCCACTACCCAGCGCAATCATTAATTCTTTTACAGGATCGATGTCTTCTGTTATGATTTTTGAAACCCCCGAAACGCGACAAACCATCCTCTGGTACACTGAAGATACGAACGTGGAAAGTGAACAACATGCGGGTTAGATCTGCCTGTTTGCTATTATTTGCGGTGTTGATCGTCTCTTGGTATGGCGCCCCTGAATACCTCTTGGCCCAGGAAAGCTGTCGGATCAGTGTGGATACCATCCTTGCCGCGCGCAATGACGCCGTGGTCGACCCGCAATTGAAACGGCACATCGGCGAACTGCAATCCATGTTCAATTACACCTCCTACCGCTTGCTCAGCAGTGAAAGCCTCAACTTGGGTGTGGGCCAGTCAGGCACGGTGTCTCTGCCCGGCGATCGCCGTTTGAAGATCACGCCCCATAAAATCCGCGGGGCCCGGGCCGACATCGCCCTGCAGATGATGAAACAGGAGCGGACCGTTTTCCAGACCCAGATCCAACTGCTTAACCGGGGAAGCCTGTTCGTCGGCGGCCCGAAATACCAAAACGGCAATCTCATCTTCAAGATTTCCAGCGCCTATTAAGAAGCGACCCTCCCCGACCGATCCGCAAGCATACAAATACATGCCACAGGCTGCAAATGGTTGTATTTGGCCTCGGATCACATGTGACCAAAAAAATGGCTGCGCATGAACTTTCTTGAATCGGCGGTGTCTAAGGGTGTAAAGACAACGCACAAGGAGATGTACCATGAAAACGAATAAGCTGCTCATCAGTCTGTTGATTGCCGTTATCGGAATTGGACTGCTTTCTCCATCAGCGCTGGCAGGTAGCCGACAGAAACATCGCTGGGAAGGGGTGGCCATTGGCGTGGGGGCAGCCATCCTGGGCCATGCCATCTTTCAGGCCCACAGGGCTGAACCGCCGCCACAGGTGGTTTATGTGGAGCCGGAACCGGCCTACCGACACCAGCATGGCCCGAATTATCGTCGCGGTCATTGGGAGTGGCAGAAAACCTGGGTAGCCCCAACCTACGAAAGAGTCTGGAATCCGGGCCACTATGATCCAAGGGGCCATTGGGTGCCGGGACATTGGATGGAACTGGAAACCCAATCCGGCTACTGGACTCAGGAACGGGTATGGATCGCCTATAACCGCGACCCCCATTAACCCAGGCCGGATAGTCGTGATGATAGCCACGATCCCCCGAAGGGTGGCACTCCCCGCGGGGGGCTGGTTTGATCCGGAAATGGCTTTCCCTGAAGAAATAAGAAATTCATACCATAATGGAGGCTCAATAATTTCTCAATGGTTGGTCTTCATTAAATAGCGGCCAAAATAACGGACAGCATGGTTCAGGAATACGGCTGTCGCTTCAAATTCAGCAAGGAACGAGGTCAGGTGGCTATTATCGGCGACGCGTACTGCAAGGATATCGTAACCGCGGTGGTCACGGATATGTTGGATGCTTGATCCGCCTGCCAGACGCGCAGCAGGCGGTGTGCCGGCTGTCGATGCCGGATGGGCTAACGCCCACACCCTCAAACCAGGTGAACAAGACTGCCCCCCTTTCAGCCTTTTCCGTCGTCCTTCAGCATAAATGAAAATTGCAAAAAATGGTTCGGACTGATATTTTGCCGTCAGCATCGGGTGGTCAGGTGGATGGTTGGCTTCACTGTACGGGTGTCGCTCGGTATTCGAACAGGAAGCCTGATAAAGCCAGTACCATAAAAAGGTATGCTTTCGAATTGCGCTTGAAAACCCGCCAATCCCTACCATTCAGAATGCCAACAATCATTGCCTAACCCTGTTGCTTGGATGTTGGGAGCCACTGACCCATGGGTGTTGATCTCTATTTCAGCAATCAGCTGATGCCGCTGGCGCATAAGCTTCACGAAAACCTGATGCCGGACGGAAGGGAAACCAATATCCTAAAGCCATCGGTGGTGATCGTTCCCAACATGAACCTTTCCAAGTGGATCAAGCTGACCCTGGCACGCCAAGCCGCGATTTTCATGAATGTGGAATTTCAATACCTTGAAGGCGGGCTGTGGCAGATGCTTCGATCCCTGGACCCCAAGCCGGACCCCGGCCCGGAAATGCTGAACAAGGAGAGTTTGACCATCCTGCTGTTTTTCATCCTCATGGCCCAGGACCGGGAGGCACCGGATCTGACGCCCGTCAACCAATATCTTGGTATGGCCGCCGGTGGCGAGTCCCGCAGCGACAGTGAACTCCGTTGCTGGCAACTTTCCAGGGAACTGACCCGACTGTTCCAGGAATATGAATACCACCGGATGGACATGATCGAACGGTGGCTGGCCGACATCCCGGCTGTGGATGCCATGGAAGGCTGCCAGCGATGGATTTACCGGAAGATGCGCTCCCTTAAGGACCAACTGGGAAGGACCACCGGGCGCCCGCTTCGCTCCATGGCCGAATACGCCCGGGAGATCTTCGACACCGAGGTTGCAGGACCCCCCCCTGGCCGCCAAAACCCTTCGCGGGTTCATTTTTTCGGCTTGTCCCAGATATCGTCCTTTCATTTGCGGCTGCTGTCCCGGCTCAAATCCTATTTCAACATCCACATATACAGCCTCAATCCATCCCGTGAATATTGGGAAGAGATCAAGACGCCCTTAGAAAAAAAATGGATCCAACGGAAGCGGGTCAGCAGCCTGGCGTTGAGCCAAGATGAATGGTCGGCCGGCGACCTGTTTACGGACGTCGACCATGCCCTGCTGTCCGCCTGGGGGAAACCCGGCCGGGAGAGCATCCGCCTGCTTTGCCAGCTCACCGATTATGATTTTCACGCTGGCTTTTCAAAAACCCCGCAACCGGACACCGTGCTTGCCGCCATCGGGCATGGGCTGCTCACCCTTGAAGGGTGGGGTGACAGCCCCTTGACGTTGGCCCAGGACAGGTCGCTTCAGACCATGGCCTGCCCGGGGATTCGACGGGAAGTGGAAACCGTTTACAACAGCATCCTTTTTAACCTGGAAAGGGATCCTGATCTGTGCATGACCGATATCGCCGTGATGGTGTCGGACATGTCGCGCTACAAACCCGTTGTGGACTCAGTGTTCAGCCGACAACCTGCCAGGATCGCCTATAACCTGGTGGATTCGAATGCCCGGATGGAAAGTGTTTTCGCTCAGGCGGTACTGGCTGTGATGGAACTGTCCCGCGGAACCTTTTCCAGACGGCAGGTGTTCGCCCTATTGCGAAACCCATGTGTCATGCAGCGCTGGAGCTACGGGCCCGAAGCGCTGTCCGTCTGGATCGGCTGGGCCGACGCCTTGGGCATCTTTCACAGTTATGACAATCCGACTGCCCGAGCTGAGACTGCACCGGCAGGGGGGCTGTTTTCCTGGCGACAGGGGCTGGAGCGGCTGCGGTTCTCCCGCATCATGACCTCGCCGGTTGTTAGCGCCGCTTCTCCCCGATTTCATTTCAACGGTATCGTGCCATTTGCCGACATCAACACGGGAGACGAACGACTGCTGGAAACCTTCTGTGGGCTGGTGGAATCCCTGCACCGGGCATTGGAAACCCTCAGCATGGCATCGGCCTCGGCGCAGGCCTGGCGGGAAGCCTTCTTTGCCGTGGTCGACCAGTTTATCGAGATTTCTGCGGACATGCGCGGCGAGGAGACCGTCTATCAATCCCTTGTTGAGGCCTTTGACCATTTTGTGCGCTACGATGCCCTGGGGCAGGTGCAGCCCGGCCGGCCGCTGACGGCCGAGGCCTTGTGGGCCTTTATTCGGTCCCATCTGGAGGGGATAACCGGCGGCCAGGGTGACTATCTCACCGGTGGCGTGACCGTTTCCGCCCTGATGCCCATGCGGCCCATTCCCTTTAAAGTGGTCTATGTGCTGGGGCTGGAAGAGGGGCGTTTTCCCGGGCGGATGCCCGAAAGCATGTTGGATCTGCGGGGCAGAAAACGCCGCATCGGCGACGTTACCCCTGCCGAGCGCAATCGCTACCTGTTCCTGGAAATCCTGATATCCGTGCGCCAAAAGCTTTACCTGAGTTATGTGTCCCGGGACCTGCAGAAGGATCGCGACCTGGCGCCCTGTTCAGTGGTCCACCAACTGCAGCGCTACGTGGAACAGCAGATTCTGGGCGGGCAGTCGTTCAAGGTCAGACAGGTCCCCATCAAAGGGGACAGCCCGACTTACATCGCACAGGATGCCATTAACGACTGGTCTGACGTTTTGGTTACCGGCAGCGACCTCCACCGGCTCAGTTGCTATCGCCGCAGCGGACGGTGGCGGGCGTTTGTGGAACAGGCGACATCCGCGGATATGAAGCGGGCAGCCCGGTATCGCCCGGATTTTTCATTGCCGACGCATACACCGGACAACGACCCTGTCGAGCCGGTTTCCCTGACCGTCGGCCTGTTGCGACGCTTTTTACTGGACCCTGTTGAAGTTGTCGGGCGCTATCATCTGCGGATTCTAGAACAGACTGATCCGACGGCTGAACTGGCCGAAATGGAGGACGAGCCCCTGGCGTCCCCATTCCCCATCGATTTTGAAATCCGCACCGTGCCGGTGCAAAACTGGATGGTGGCCCAATCGAGCAATTCAAGCAGCCAGCCCTCGAGCGCTCGATTGGAGAGCGAATTCGAATCGGTGTATGCGGATCTGACCCGCAAAAGCAAGGTCCCGGCCGGCGCTTTCGGCGTTCACGACAAAGCCAAATTAAAACAGCAGGTGTTGGCCGTCGGAGAGCGACTCAATCCTTTCGTCAACCAGATGCGTTCAGCCCGCCGGCTCTTTTCCGCCGTGGTGGTGGGGTCGGCCATGGACGAATTTGTAGAGACCGGCGGGGTTCACCTCAATTTCAATCCGGTTTCGATCGATCTGCCTGGTTTGAATACCCAGGTATATCCGCAGACCGTCCAGATCAGCGGCGGCATGCCGTGGGTCTGGCAGGATGCCGATGGTGCCTGGCACTGCCTGGTGGTCACCGGTTCCAATCGAAGATCCAGATTCCCGGACAAATATGTGATCGGCCCTCTGCTGACCCTCATGGCCATAGCCACCGGCGGCGAACCCTACCCATGGTCCGATGTCGACCGCATGGCCGTGCATGTCATCTACCGGGAACACGTGATGACTCTCGATTACACGTTGGACCCGATGCGATCCACGGACTACCTGACCGGACTGGTGCAGGACTTTTTAACCCCGTCGCCGTTGGAATGGCTGCCTTTCGAGGCGCTTTTTTCCCAGGCCGGCCTGCGGGCATTTCTCGATCAGGACAGCGTGAATGACGTCGACCGCAAGGTGTTTTGCGAAGCGATGGCAGAAAGCATGCACGCCACGGCCGATATTCGGGCCCAAATGACCGGGGCGGTGGTGACGCCGGGCATTTTGGACCGGGCCAGGCGGCGTTTCAAGGTGTTTTTACCATGAGCGTTACCTCACCCAGGGCGTTTCATCCCATAGGCAACATCGACGCCGTGGACCTTTCCCGTCACGCCCTGGTGGAAGCCTCTGCCGGTACGGGAAAGACCTATACCATCGAGAACCTGGTGGTCCGTCTTCTAAAAGAATCAGTCGATCTCAACCTGGAGAACATCCTGCTGGTGACCTTTACCGAAAAGGCCACCAGCGAACTCAAGTTGCGCATCCGCCAGAAAATCGAAGCGGCGCTGGTCGGCGATCCGCGTTTGAGCGCTTTCGTCCGCCAAAAATTGGAGCAAAGCCTGGATGGTTTTGACAATGCCGCCATCTATACCATCCACGGATTCTGCCATACCCTGCTGAAAGAGTTTCCCTTTGAAACGGGTAACCTGTTTCAGCAGGAGGTGATTGATGACGGCCCCTTGTTGGAAAAACTGTTGCGGGTGCAGATGCGTTCGGACTGGCCACGCCGATACGGCGAACGCCTGACAACGCTGCTGACCCTCTCCAGCTTTTCGGCCAACCCAGATGAATTTGTTCAAACTGCCGTCAACCTGGCCCGGCAGCTTGCCGATGGACCGGCCCGTTGGATGCTGATCCCGGATCCTGCGGAGCTGGATGTTGACGACCTGTGGCCGGCGGCCGAGCAGGCGGTGTTTGCGCTCAAGTCGCTGGTGGGACCGCAGCCGACACTGTCGGCTGACTATGGCCGGCTCAACATCAACGCGCGGACCAAAGCCGCCATCATCCGGGATATGGTGGCCCCTCTTGAACGGGCCTTGGAACAGACGGATGTGCATGTCTGCCGTCTCTCCGATTTTATAGCGATTGTTGCAACCCTGGGTGCGCAGCATTCGTCCGGCGAACGGAATATCGACCGGCTGGTTCCCCAGAAATGGCTGAAGACCGGAGAAAACCTGCATGAATGCCCCAACCTGGCGGCGATCACGCACTGGCTCGGCGAGTTAGCCAGTTTGTTTGCGCGTCTTTCCCATGTGCTGTTGCTGAACTCCGTGGGCCAATTGCGTGAAGATGCTCGTGCCCTGAAGGTGCGCAACGGGTGGATCAGTTACCAGGATATGCTCACCCGGGTGGCTGTATTTCTGGCAGGGGAGGGCGCCGAGCCAGGCATCCATAAAATCCGCCAGCGCTATCGGGTGGCCTTTGTGGATGAATTTCAGGACACCGATGAGGTTCAATGGCAGATTTTCAACACCCTTTTCCTCCAGGGGTGCGATGACCCTCCGACCAACCGGCTTTTTCTGATCGGCGACCCCAAACAGGCCATTTATGCCTTTCGCGGGGCCGATGTGTTCACCTACCTGGATGCCCGGCAACAGATGAAAACCCTTGCCGGGCAAGGGTTGGCCAATCTGTATGACCTGACGGTGAACTGGCGCAGCACACCGCAACTGGTGGAGTGCTTCAACCGAATTTTTTCCCAAGAGGCCTGGTTCGGTGCCCGTGAAGACAAAGGGCCCTTCGAGATCGGTTACCCACCATCAGCTTCACCGGATGCGGATCAACTGCCTGCCATGATCGGCAGCGACCGCTCGCAGCGGCCGCCGCTCAATATCATGGACCTGACCGCCGCCACGAGCCATGCAGGCGCCAAAGCGCTGCTGGCTGGTTTTATTTGTCGGGAGATCCGCTATTTGGTGGGGCCGGGGAACGTTCGTATGGCCGTTCACGACGGTCGGGATCGGGCACTTCAATTTGGCGATATTGCCGTTCTGGTGAGAAGCCAGTCGGAGTTCGCCTTTATCGAACCCCTGCTGATCGAAGCGTCCATTCCCTATACCTATTATCGCAAACCCGGCCTGTTTCAATGCCGGGAAGCCCATTGGCTGAGCATGATGCTGCGTGCGGTCCGTAACCCGGAACAGGCCACCACCGTCCGGTTGGCGCTGTTGACCCCCTTTTTCGACATTCGTCCGGCAGAGTTGGAATCAAGGCGGGAATTGCCATGGGACCATGCCAGCCAACTTATACTGGCGCGCTGGCACGCCCACGCCCTCAGACGGCGCTGGGGGCCGTTGTTTCAGTCGTTGATGGAAGACTCAGGTCTGGCGTTCCGTCACTGCATGGACCCCGGGTGGGAACGCACCGAAACCAATTTTCAGCAGCTCTTCGATTACCTGGAGGCCTCGGCCTACACCAGGAACCTGGATATGGGTGGGTTGGTTGCCCTGCTGGACAGTCTGCGCCTTGCCGAAAGCGGCGCCGGATCCGACGACGACATTCACCAGATCGAGGACGAGGGAGACAAGGTTCAGATCCTGACCATGCATGTCAGCAAGGGGTTGGAGTTTCCGGTTGTTTTCATCGCCGGCGGCCTGACGGTCCGCAATGATGGCGGCCTGCACGTCTATCACACGGCGGATCCAGACGATCCTGAGGTAGGTTGTCGGAAGGTGATTGACCTGACGGCCAGCACCGGGAAAGCGCTGGCGGCGAAAGAAATCGAAGACGAAAATAAACGCTTATATTATGTGGCATTTACACGATCTCGTTTCAAGCTTTACATTCCCTATTTTCCCGACAGCAGGAACTACAACTGGCGCGGCCCCATCTGCGGGTTCGTCTCCCACAGCATCGGCCAGGTGTTTCTGAATGCCGGGTATCCGCCGGGACCCTTCGGCGGATGGCATGAAGTTGCCATCAATGCAGCGGGAGATCCTGACACCCATCCCATCCGGGAAGACAACGGGGAGGCGCCAATGCGCTTGGCGGACGGACACCTGCTGCCGGCACAAACTGATTTCAGGCATCGAAAAATATCCCTGGAATCCTTTTCCAGCATCGGCCACCGGATGGTTCAATCACGCGACGGCTTTGACCGGCCGGCCGCGTTTCGCCTGGTGGATGCGGTTCGGCGTGACGATGATGAGCCTTCTGCGGTCATATCCACCGACTCGAGGGATCCGGACCCTTCTGATTGGCTTCCCGGCGGTACCCGTATGGGATCGATGTTTCACCATATTTTCGAGAACATCGATTTTCAGACGGTGATTGACGGCCCGAGGGACATCTTGGCCGATGGTGGCGCGCGCCGGGTCATTGAATCGGCCGTCACGCTTTACCGGATCGAGCCGCGATGGGTACCGCAAATTGCCCGGATAGTTGCTGGCGCCTTAAGCATGCCTATTGATGCCAATGACCCGTCGCTGGTCCTGGGGCGGCTTGATCCGGACCAGCGGCGACATGAAATGGAATTTTTCTTTCCGCTGGTGGAACCGGTGGCGACACCGATACGGGTGCCAGGGTGCACCCTGTCAGGCAATCCCTGCGGTGAAATGGTTATTCGTGGGTTCATCGACTTGGTATTCCGGTGGCAGGGACGCTATTATGTCGCTGACTGGAAATCCAATCGGCTGGAAGAAGGATACGATCAATCCGCCATGGCCCGGGAAATGGCATCGGCCGGTTACGAACTCCAGTACCAGCTTTACACCATTGCCACCTTGAGATGGCTGAAACGGCAACTGGGGGATCGTTTTAACCCGCATCACCATTTCGGGGGTGTATTCTACCTTTTCATCCGGGGCATGGGCATCGACGGGCAGGACGGGGTTTTTCACGTGCCCCCGGAACAGCTGCTACCCCTGGAAGCCCTTCAGGAAAGCATTCAACAACAGATCGCAGGTTTTCCATGGTAGGCCGTCATAAGGAAACCCAACTCGACAGACTCCGACGCTACAGCATTGATGCGGGACATACGGGAACGAACGGTCTGGCGAGCCTGTTCGAGGGCTTGGAACTCTCTGACCTTGACCTGATGACCATTCGGGATCTGGCAGGTTACAGCCCTGAACCTACCGATGGCTGTCTTACCGGGATGCTGGGATTGATGTTTTCAGCCCTTGGTGAAGGCAGCCTGTGTCTTAACCTGGATACGGATCATCTAAAGCGAACCGTGCTGCAAAATGCCGATCCTGCTGCCCTTGAAGCCGTGGGCGGGTTTATGCGCCGCCTGGATGAAGGCTGCTACGACCGATTGATCGGTCGGACCGGGTGCGGAGACTTCAAACCCTTGGTGCTGGACGACACCACCGGCCGCAGGCTGCTCTATTTTCAGAAATTTCATTATCACGAACAGCGGTTGAAGCTGCGATTAAAAGCCTTTTTGGCGCTGCACGGGGATCGCAGACTGTCCGACGAAACCATACAGACGGTGATTGATGACTTATACCGCGAAGAGGCAGTGATCCGCAAGGGTGCTGACGGAACGCCGATCGTCCGGGACCCGTTTCAGATCGATGCCATCCGGGCGGCGCTGACCGTCCCCCTGCTGATCATCTCCGGCGGGCCTGGAACCGGGAAGACGTCCTTGTTGGTGAATATTCTAAGGGCCATGGTAAGGACCGGCACCGATCCCTCCCGGATCATGCTGGCCGCGCCCACGGGTCGTGCCGCCCAACGGATGAGTGAAGCCTTGATAGCCAATCTGGCCACTATCGCCCAACCGGAAAACGGTGAGCTGCGCCTGGGGCGTTTGAGCGGATCCACCTTGCACAAGCTTCTGGTTTACCGCAGCCGCACCGGCGGGTTTTTATACGGCGAAGGGCGTTGCATACCGGCCGATGTGATCGCCGTAGACGAGGTTTCCATGGTTGATGTGGTGATGATGGACCGGCTCTTCCAGGCCATCGATTCGGGCCGAACACGGGTGATTCTGATCGGGGACAAGGATCAGCTGCCCTCGGTAGAGGCTGGATCGGTACTGGCAGATATGAGTCCGGCTGCAGGCAGCGCATTCGCCAACCATTTTGTTGAGCTGGGCAATGTCTACCGTTCCGCCGGGCAATTGCTGGAACTGGGACAGGCCATCAACACCGGCCATCCGGTGCCTTTGAAGCCAATGGCTTTCGACATGGCCCTCTCCCTGGGAGAGGGGCGGTGGGCTTTTGTGGCGGCCGAAAATGGGACCGCGCTGGAACAGCATATCGACCGATGGCTGAAACACCAGTATGTTCAGCCCAAAAAAGGAGACTCCCAAAGCTACACGGATCTGGTGCATCAGCTGAACCGGTTGGCAGGCCCCCCTGAATCCATACAAGGGGAGCAACGCACTGTGCCGCTCAACCAGCTTTTGGCTTTTGCCTCCCGAGCTCGAATCTTGACCATCCTGCGCCATGGCCGCACCGGCGCGCGATGGGTCAACGATCGGATCGCCGCCGGTTTGCGGCAGATCCTTGATCCCGGCAGCAACCCGGACAAGCGTCTGTTCAATGGGGCCTTGATCATGATCACCCGCAACGATTATACTCGAGACCTGTTCAACGGTGATGTGGGACTGGTCTTGATGCATCACCCCGACGGTATGTATCAGGTTTATTTTAAACGATCCGGTGGCGTGGTCGCTTTCCCTGCTTCCGGGCTGCCCGATTGGGAATTGGCTTTTGCCATGACCGTTCACAAAAGCCAGGGTTCGGAATTTGAAGACACGCTGCTGTTTCTGCCCGAAGATCCAGGGCATCGGCTATTGACCCGTGAAATCATCTATACGGCTGCCACGCGTGCTTCCCGGTCACTGATTGTTTATGGAACAACGGTTGCCTTTCAAACGGCCCTGAAAAGAAAAATGATGCGGCAATCCGGGTTGATGGCTTAACCGCCAGGATGAATGATGGC
Organism: uncultured delta proteobacterium; assembly: GCA_963704985.1. Taxonomy (GTDB): domain Bacteria; phylum Desulfobacterota; class Desulfobacteria; order Desulfobacterales; family Desulfosarcinaceae; genus Desulfosarcina. The sequence continues at coordinate 31,468 of CAVPIL010000004.1, forward strand.
TGGTTGACAACTTGTTTTTGCCGGTATCGCTGAGGCTGAAAAAAATGAGATCGCTGGGAAAAGCCTCCCAATTCTAGGAAAATAAATTCCTTTTTCTGGGGTAGGCAGGTGTTAATAAAACCATCATATAAAATAAAAATATGTCTAACCTATCGGATTTAAATATTAATTATATTATTTAAAAAACTGGCCCATGATTTGCTGAGCTAATTGCTGTTCCAGCGCAATTGAAGAAAGGCAGGTCATGAAAATCGAACGATGGTTGGTGAATTTGGGCAGGCACTTGGGTTTGAGATCGGATTCGGCCACCAGCTATGACCGATCAGACATCCGCAACCAATGTCTGATCGCTTCAGAGTTCGGCTATTTCGGCAACGTGGATTCGGCATTGATCAAGAATCTTAACAGCTCCGGAGCCTTTGTTGAAACCCGGCAACGATTTCGTGTCGGCGAAGTGGTGCGGCTGAAATTTCCACTGCACTATCTCGATCCTCCGGTGGAGTTAACCGGCGTGATCGCGTGGACCGGTTCGGACGGCGTTGGGGTAAAGTTCGATCCCTAACCCGTATTCTGCCGACGGACGTCATCAAAACCGGCAAGGGGATCATACGACCGTTGACAAGCCGACGATTAACTTTTACGATGCTGATATAATTCACGATACCAAGGGGGTGCACATGAACAAGGGGGATCTGATCGAAGCATTGAAAAGAAAAAACGGCTTTACCCGAGAAAAAGCTGAGCGAGTGATAGACCTCTTTTTCGGAGAAATGACCAACGCGCTCGTCCAGGGCGACCGCGTTGAGATCAGGGGCTTTGGCAGCATCTTTGTGAAACAGTATGGGACTTATAAAGGGCGCAACCCAAAGACCGGTGAATCGGTAATGGTTAAGTCCAAGCGGCTGCCTTTCTTCAGATGCGGAAAAGAATTGAAAGAGCGGGTGGACAATTTTAACAACTGATCGTCTGCACCCGGTTGTCACCTCCTTGTCGTGGCTTTGATTGTCAAGACACGCCAACATGTATCCAACACGTCACGGGCCTGCCTGTGGAAGTCTGTAAGAGGCAGAGCCGTCCATCCCACCGGCTGCGGGTTTATTCTGCCTACCCGATTAAAGAACGGCAGGTGAGCATGAACATCGCACTGACCATGCATGGCTGCCGCTGGCCCCATGCTTTGACACACAACCGCTTTCTGTATCTCTTCCGGCCGGTCCCCAAGCCGGGAAAGGCGCCGGTTGATCCCATGGTTGCGTCTCAGGACAAAACATCGGCGACTACCGCGGATACAATTGTCTGCCGCCAATGCCTGCATGTGATCACTTCTCCCGCCCAACGCAAGGCGATCCATGGTGCACACGCGCATACCTTTGCCAATCCGGAGGGCATCATTTTTGAAATCGCCTGTTACCAGGAAGCCTGGGGGTGCGGTTATGTGGGGCCTGCCTCGCCAGAATTCACGTGGTTTACCGGTTACGTGTGGCGCATTGCTGTTTGTGCCAATTGCCATATTCACCTTGGATGGCGCTTTTCGGCTCCGGATGGTCACTGCTTTCATGGGTTGATAACCAGTCGACTGATTGTCAACGACAAATAGGCCATAAATTGTGTCCGTATAATGCTTTTACCACCACCCAGTGTGTTTTCACGTGAAACGTTTGATTAAAAATATCATTAGCTTATGATCAAATAAAATCTGAATGCCATTTATGCTTTTGACAGACCACAGCCGTTTCACTATACTACAGCTGCATTTTTTAGGGTCTACCAGAAAGAAAAATCCTGAATATTCCAGTAGACGGGAGGACCTTGGCGATGAAGCTCCGCGACATTACGGACTGCTGTGGGCATCTGGATGTGCATGAAAAACGGTGTGAGCGAGAGGACCTTTTTGAACTGGTTTTTTTTCAAAAGGATGTGGCGGAGTGGGGGCGCATTCTGTCCGCTTTCCTTGGCCCACCGGTAAAGCCCAGCGGCACAGCGCCGACGCCCAAGGATCTGAAAGTCACCGAGAGGTCCGGCAGTATCCGTATCGAACAGACCCTTTTCGATAAAAGTTTTGAAGAGGGCGTGATTATCGCCAAATTCTGGCCGTGGAAGGACGGCCACCATATCACCCTGAGAATGGCCCTGCTTCCAAGTGGCTCGACTTAGTGGTCGTGTTCATAAATACGATGGCATTCGTTGTCCGACGCATCCCGGTCCGTCTGCGTTGCGCGTCGCTTAAATACGACAGGTATTCTCGCGCCTTGCGGCCCAGGCGCCTCGGCCATCTCGGTGCGTCACCGTATTTATGAGCACGACCACTTAGGTCAACAGGAGAAATTTTTCGGTTATGTCGCTCATCAAAGCAATCCCGATTCTAGTGGCTGCGTTTTTTCTGGGCAACTGGTTCCTGGCCGAAGCCCGAAAGGCCAAAGCAGCCGGAAAGCCCTGGTATGCACCTTACCTTACCATTCCAGGTATTTTGATCATCATCGTCTTCATGATTCCCGTTTATCTTAAATATTTTCACTAGTCCGGTGCGAGCCTGCTTTGGGTGCTGCAAAAATTGACAATGGTGATGTGCAAATCACCATCGATCACTCCCTGAAACTCAATCACGCGCCTGCCATGCTGCTGGATATGCTTGCCGAGCGTTTCCAGATGGTCAATCCCAAATGGCTGGAGAATGAGCGCATGGGGCGCTGGAACCGGGGAACTAGAAAAATCCTGCGTTTTTACCGGCGGTTCGGGAAAAACGGGATCATTATCCCCCGCGGATATGCCCGCCAGCTGGTTCTATTGCTCAAACGGGAGAACCTTTCCTATGGCATCACAGATCGGCGCCGCTTGATGCCGGAAGTGGACTTTGCATTTAACGGCACCCTTAAATCCTTCCAATCCGCTGCAGTGGCGGAAATGGTGAAAAGGGATTTCGGCACATTGAATGCGCCTACGGGAAGCGGCAAAACCGTTATGGGGCTCTATCTGATCGCCCAACGGCGTCAGCCGACCGTGGTGGTGGTGCACACCAAGGATCTGGCCTTTCAATGGATCCAGCGCATCGAGCAGTTTCTCGGTATCCCTTCGGATCAGGTGGGTTTGATCGGTGCGGGCAAGCAAAGACTCGGTGACCGGATTAGCGTGGCTCTGGTTCAAACTCTGTACCGCTGCAGTGATGCAATCGCACCCCACACGGGCCATATCATCGTAGACGAGTGCCACCGGGCGCCCAGCCGAACCTTCACCGAGGCGGTTACGGCCTTCGATTGCCACTACATGCTGGGCCTTTCCGCCACTCCGTGGCGGCGGGACAACCTATCCACGCTCATATTCTGGCATTTGGGGGATGTTCACCATGAGGTGGACAAGGCCAAACTGGAGGAAAAAGGCCATATTCTAAAGGCGGACGTGATACTTCGAACCACCGCATTCGAACCCTACTTCGACCCGGTCAACGACTACTCGCGCATGCTGTCCGAACTGACCGCCGATGATGCGCGCAACCGACTTATCGCAGCAGATGTGGAAAAAGAGGCGCGGTCCGGAAAAGGTGTCTGCCTGGTGCTTTCCGACCGCAAAAAACACTGTGAAACCCTCCAGGGAATCCTGCGCTACAAGTTAAACGTTCATGCGGAACTACTCACCGGCGATCTGAACGATGATGCGCGCAGAGCCGTACTGGCGCGTCTCAACCAGGGACACGTCAAGGTGCTGGTTGCCACCGGCCAGTTGATCGGTGAGGGCTTTGACTGCCCGGAACTGTCCACCTTGTTCATGGCCACCCCCATTCGATTCAGCGGCCGGGTGATGCAGTACCTCGGGCGGATCTTACGGCCTGCCCGGGGAAAGGCCCGGGCCCGGGTTTATGATTACGTGGACGAACGGGTGGCACCGCTGGTGGCTGCGGCCAAGGCCCGGCAACGGGTATATGCCGGTGAAACAAGCGTGGGATGCAGAAACCGTCGGATTCCACAGCGATGATGGCAAAACATTTCCTCCGCGGACCCCGCTAATGGAGGAAAGATTCCCGCTGTCGGTCCCCGGTTGTTACCAAAGGCCGAACCGGTTTCCGCTCAGGGAGAAGGGGCGCTTGGTGATCGGTATTACGCTCTGCAATCCCACGCCCGTTTGCTAAAGGGAATGGGTTAACCCCTGTCCATTATAAAGGCGCATGCAAGGTGTACGGGAAAAATCGGCGAGATGTCATCACGCCGGTCAGCAAGAACGGTACAGTCCCAAGCATGAAGGCGCACCTTCAGGCTAAAATAGGCCCCTTTACTTGTCAAGTCTAAATCTACTGGTCCGTAACCAACGTAGCCTGCTTGATGACCACTGGACCTTCGGGTACGTCCCGCATGCCTGCTCGGGATGTGGTGGGCACCTTTTCAATGGCCCGCACCACCTCCATTCCACCCACCACCTTGCCGAACACACAATACCCCCAACCCTGGGGTGTCTTGCCCCGGTGATCCAGAAAACCGTTGTCTTTCACATTGATGAAGAACTGGGCACCGGCCGAATGGGGCTCAGAAGTCCGGGCCATGGCAATGGTGCCGATCCGGTTGGACAACCCGTTGTCGGCTTCGTTGGCAATCGGCTGCCGCGTGGCCTTGCGCTGCATGTCCGCGTCAAACCCGCCTCCCTGAATCATGAATCCGGCGATCACCCGGTGAAAAACAGTACCGTCGTAAAAGCCGTCTTTGACGTAGGCCAGAAAATTGTCCACGGTATTGGGTGCCGCTGCGTGGTCCAGTTCCACGAGGATATCCCCCTGGCTGGTGGTCAGTTTCACTCGGGGCATGGGATCGGACGCAAATGACGAGCCCATGCCAGCTAACAGGACCAGAACCATCATCACAACCTTTATTCTCATATCTACCTCTCCTGAACGCTTTGGGGTTACCACAATCGAAACACCCGCCGAGGTGTATCCAGGCGGGTGATGCCTGCCGCTTTGGTTTCCTGGATGGCCTGATCGTATTCTGCAGGGGACAGGGCAACGGCCAGCGTCTGCATGTCCCGCGCCCGGCCACAGGGGCGATATTGAGACATGACATTGACATAGGTGGTACGGGACAATGAATCAGCCAGAAAATGCATGATCTCTGCCGTCCCTGCCAGGCCGCCGGGCAGCACCAGATGACGCACCAGCACGCCTTTGTAAGCCAGTCCGGTGGCTTGATCGATAGATAAGTCTCCCACCTGGCGATGCATCTCGATCAGGGCCTGCTTGGCCACCTCAGGATAATTCGGGGCATTGCAGGTATCCCGGGCCACTTTGGAATACCAGAATTTAAAGTCCGGCATGAAGATGTCTACGATGCCCTGCAGCATTCTCAACGTTTCCACCCGATCATAGCCGCCGCAATTATACACCAGCGGCACCGTCAGGCCCCTCTGGGCCGCCAGATAGACGGACGAGAGGATCTGGGGCACCACGTGGCTCGGGGTGACGAAATTTATATTGTGACACCCGGCTTGCTGGAGGTCCAGCATGATTTCCGCCAGTTGGTCGTCATCCAATTGGTTGCCTTCTCCTCCGTGGCTGATGTCGTAATTCTGGCAGAAATTGCACAGCAGGTTGCAATGGCTGAAAAAGATGGTTCCCGATCCGTTGCGTCCCACCAAAGGCGCCTCTTCGCCAAAATGAGCATTATAGGAAGCCACGACAGCCAGGCGTCCGGTCTGACAGGTTCCGGTTTCGTCGGCAGTCCGGTCTACACCGCAGCGGCGCGGACACAAGGTGCATTGTTTCAGCATCCTAAGGCTCTGTTGCACCCGCTTCTCAAGCGTTCCGGTCTTCAGTGCGTTGAGATAGGAAGGTTCAGTCAATGCCATGGCGGTTTCTCCCGATGATCAGCTCTTCAACATATGTTCCAACTGCTTTAGGCTTTTTGCCCGGCCCACCACCACCAGGGTGTCGTCCAACTCAATGCGGGTGTCTGCCTTGGGGTTGAAGATCATGGTGTCGTCGGCCTTTTTTATGGTGAGGATGATCAGATCCAACTGCTGGCGGATACCCGAATCCTTGAGTTCCACGTTTAGCAGCCGGGAGGCGGATTTCACATGAATCTCTTCCACCTGGATGTCGGTGCTATCGTCGGTGAAGGCCAGTTCAAGAAATCGGATCACCGTGGGACGCAAGATGGCATGGGCCATACGCCGTGCACCCAGGTCATAGGGAGAGATGACCTTGTTGGCCCCGGCGGCCTCAATGGTCCTTTTAGCTGTGTTCTGGATTGCCCGGGCAACGATGAACAGGTTCGGATTGAGCTGTTTGGCGATAAGGGTCAGAAACACGTTGTCTGCATCGGTGGCCACGGCGGTGATCAGCCCTTTGGCCTCTTTGATTCCGGCCCTGAGCAACAGGTTCTCATCGGTGGCTTCGCCTACCAGGTAGAGCACCCCGTCTTCATCCATGGTTGCTTGGCGGCCCGAATTTTTTTCGATGATCACCACATCCAGATATCGTTCGGTAAGGTAGCGCGTGAGCACCCTGCCTATCCGGCCGTATCCGCAGATGATGTAGTGGCCCCGCAGCTTGGCGATCTGTTTGTCCAATTTTCGTCTCCCGAGGATGGCTCTGATCCGGTCTTCTACCAAAAACTGTACAATATTGCCGCCCACATACATAAAATAGCCCACACCCAGCACAATCAGGATAACGGTGAAAATGCGACCGGTGGGGCTGACTTGGTGAACCTCGCCGTATCCCACCGTGGCCAGCGTGATCACGGTCATATACAGGGCATCGCTCAAGCCCCAGCCTTCGATGATCATGTAACCGGCGGAACCGGAAAAAACCAGCACCACCGTCAACAGGATCGAAAGGGTAAGATGAACGCGTCGTTCCATCGTCTTTCAGTATACCAACCGGCGGTCCCGCCAAGGCTGAAATGGTAGCTCAGTTGATGTCGTCTATCTGTTTGGGTCAATCCGACTTGATTTGATTGCGCTTTGTGACTATAAAAAACCCTTCGGGTGGTGTCAACCGACAAAAACATGCAACTCCCTTTTTTTAAATAAGATTCCGGCACCTTTATCGTCCAGGAACCCGCACATGAACGTGACCAACACCGCTGCTCCACTCATCGAAGCCATCGACATTGAAAAGCGCTACAAAGGGCTTCGTGCCGTAGATGGCGTCAGCATTACCATCGGGCAGGGATGCTGTTTCGGCCTGTTGGGACCCAACGGCGCCGGTAAGACCACCTTGATCGAGATTATCGAGGACATCATTGCCCCAACCACCGGAACAATCCTTTATAAAGGCAAAGCCAGGGCAGCAGCGTTTCGCCAGGAGGTCGGCATCATGTTCCAACAGACCGCCCTGCTATCGTTTTTAACCGTGGCCGAAACCTTGGAAACCTTCAGCCAATTGTACGACCACACCGACAGCATCGACCACTTGATTCAGCTATGCCACCTCGAGGAGGCTAAAGATCAACTGAACGATAAAATTTCCGGCGGACAGAAACAGAGGTTGCTGTTGGCCCTGGCCCTTCTCAACCGGCCTGAATTGGTGTTTTTGGACGAACCCTCGACTGGCCTGGACCCCCAGGCCCGGCGCAACTTGTGGGACATCATCAAGGCTGTAAAATCCCAAGGACGCACCATTGTGCTCACCACCCACTACATGGAAGAGGCTGAAAAACTCTGCGACGACATCGCCATCATGGACAATGGGAAGATCATTGCACGTGGTGCACCCCAGGAATTGATTCATACCCATTGCAGACGAGCGACCCTGTCGGTTCCCAAAGAGCGGTTTCCTAAAAATATCGCCGACCTGCAGGGAACCAGCAGGCTGCTGGGAGACAAGGTTCAAATACGAACCGAAAATGTCAACGTGGTCGTTGGACAGCTATTGGCCAACGGAGTGGATATGCGGGGTGTCAATGTGAAAACACCCACCCTGGAGGATGTCTTTTTAAAACTGACCGGGCGAAGCCTGCGGGAATAATTTGGAGAACCCATGCGTGTTAACCGAATATGGGCCATGTTTATTGCCAGAAACCGTGAATTTTTCAGGGACCGCGCGGCATTCGGCTGGAACTTCCTTTTCCCCTTTCTGATCATCATCGGTTTTGGTGTCATCTTCAAAGGTGACTACCAATCCCAGTTCAAGGTGGGGGTGTTCCCCATGCCCAATGGCATTGGCGACCAGCAGTCCATTGATAACCTTCCCGATTCCTTTGCCGCATTCAAGGCCATCTCCCTGGTGGGGTTTGCAACCCGGGACCAGGGAATGGAGAAGCTCAAGCATCATAAAATCGATCTGTTGATTGAGGCCAGAACCCAACCCGTCCGATACTGGGTCAGCGATTCGTCCCCTGCCGGAGCGGTGGTGGAAAAACTGTTGAAGGGAGCCCTGGCACCATCGGATACCGGCAGCCGATACGAAAAAAAGGACATTCAGGGAATACAGATCCGCTACATCGACTGGCTGTTTCCCGGGGTGCTGGGTATGAACATGATGTTCAGCGCCCTCTATGGGGTCGGCTGGGTGGTGGTGCGCTACCGCAAAAACGGGGTGCTCAAACGGCTTAAAGCGACCCCGTTGACCGCCTTTGAGTACCTCGCTGCCCAACTGGTTTCCCGGATTTTCCTGCTTATGTTCACGCTGGTCATCGTCTGGGTCGGTTGCGATTGGATCCTCAATTTTACTATTTATGGACGCTTGACGGATCTGTTGGTTGTCTTTCTGGCAGGCAGCACCTGCATGACGTCGCTGGGTCTGGTCATCGCTTCCCGCGGGACCAGCGAGGAGTTTACCAATGGCCTGCTCAATTTTATCTCCTGGCCAATGATGTTTCTATCCGAAGTGTGGTTCTCCATCGAAGGATCGCCGGCCTGGCTCCAGGCGTCGGCGAAGATCTTGCCTCTGACCCACCTGTTGAAGGCTGCACGCAAAGTGATGAACGAAGGGGAGGGGCTGTTATCGGTGATGCCTGAGATCACCATTCTGTGTGCCATGACCCTGGCGTTTCTGTTGGCCGGCGCGGCCTTGTTTTCATGGAATAAATAAGACCGAATTGAGGGATTGTGGAATCAGGGGATGCTGGAAGGGTTATTCCCTCACATTCGCAATCCTCTACGTCTTCAATTCACTAGACTGTGGATCGGTGATGGAATCAATCCGCCGCGCCGCAAAAATCGGTTTTCACCGCTGGCGTTGTTCACCGGCATGATGATCGATTCACCCAGCAGTCCGCCGAAAAAGGCGTGGTCACCGGCCTTTTTGCCGGGAACGGGTATCAGGCGGGTGGCGGTGGTTTTTTTATTGATGACGCCGATGGCCATTTCATCGGCAATAATGGCTGCCAGGGTTTCTTGGCTGGTGTCGCCGGGGATGGCGACCATGTCTAAACCCACACTGCATACACAGGTCATGGCCTCGAGTTTTTCGATGGACAGGTAGCCCTGGGAAGCCGCCTGGGAGATGTTCAGGTCCTCGCTGACCGGTATAAACGCGCCGCTCAGGCCGCCGACCTTAGAGCTTGCAAAGGCACCCCCTTTTTTGACGGCATCGTTTAACAGGGCTAGGGCTACCGTGCTGCCGGGTACGCCGATGCTGACCAGGCCCAGGCTCTGGAAAATTTCTCCCACGCTGTCGCCCACATTGGGAGTGGGGGCCAGGGAAAGATCCACCACGCCGAACTTGATGCCCAGGTGCTGGGCCACTTCGCGACCGATGAGTTCGCCGATGCGGGTGACTTTATAGGCGGTATGCTTGATGATTTCGCTGATCTGCCCCAGGTTGAGGTCCGGGTTGGATCCCACTGCTCGGTCGATGGCTCTTTTTACCACTCCTGGGCCGCTGACCCCTACGTTGATTACCGCATCGGCCTCGCCCACACCCAGGTAGGCGCCGGCCATAAATGGAATATCCTGGGGAATGTTGGCAAATACGCACAGCTTGGCACAGGCCAGACCGTCCCGGTCGGCAGTGAGCCGGGCCGCCTCTTTGATGGTTTTGCCCATGAGCAACACTGCATCGATGTTGATGCCCGCGCGGGTGGAGGCCACATTCACTGACGCGCAGACCCGCTGGGTGTCGCTCAATGCCTGGGGCATGGCCTCGATCAGCGCCCGATCACCCCGGGCGATGCCCTTTTCAACCAGGGCTGAAAAACCACCGATAAAATCCACGCGGGCGGCGGTGGCCGCGTCATTCAGCGTCTTGGCGACGCGAAGCATCCCTTGGGCATCGAATGGGGCGGCGGCCACGGCAATCGGGCTCACTGAAATGCGCTTGTTCACCACCGGGATCCCATACTTGTCTCCCACCTCGTCGCATACTTTTACCAGATCTCTGGCGGCACCGGTGATGCGGGTGTAGATGTTGTCCGTGAATCGGCTGAGGTCGTCGCTGGCGCAGTCCAACAGGTTAATGCCCAAGGTAACGGTACGGACATCCAGATTCTCATTTTTCAACATCTCCACCACGGAGAGGATTTCTCGTTCACTGAACATGGCAACCGTCCTTATATGCGATTGATCGCTTCAAAAATAAGTTTGTGCTGGATGGATATATCCAGGGACAACTCCAGGGCTTTTTCGCGCAGGTCCCTTCGAAGGGCTTGGTGGTTGGCGTCGTTGGGGATGTCGACCTCGTAGATCATGATGTTGGCGTTGGGATCGTCGCCGCCTTTGAAGACTGCCTGCAGGTTGGTCACATTTACCTGATGAGCTGCCATGATGGCGGTGATTGCCGCCACCAGCCCTTTACGATCGGGTCCCTTGGTCGTGACCACAAAAGGCTCACTGGCAACGGCGTTTTGGGATTCATCGGCTTCCGAAAGCCGTTTTTCATATACATGCAGTCCCATGGGGGAAAGCCCGGTCTCCAAATGCCGGTGCAGGTCTTCTTCCGACAGAGCCTTTGGGACACCGACAATAAAAATGCCGGAGAATTCATTTTGCAGGATGGTCTGACTGACGTTTTCGATATTGCAGTCCTGTTCGAACAAAATGCGGGTGACCGCCGCGATGATTCCGGGCCGGTCCTTGCCCAGGACGGATATGATCATTTTCTTCATGCAACAGGCTCCACAGGGGTTGACGGATGGCAATGAAGCATCTTTATGGAACAATTGGGGATGACTGTCAATACATGGACAATGCACACCACCACCGCGTGAAATTGAAAAAAGATTGTGCACCAAAGCGCCGCTGTGGTAAATTGCCGCTTCCGATTGAACACAGGCCCCATTGGTTCCGCCGGCTTTGTCGGCCTTCGGGAAAAACAAGCGATTGACCAACCGTGCCGCTGGCGGTGCCGGTGGATGGGTTGCAAGGAACCCAGGTGTGAAAACGATCCGCATAAGCAATTTGATCCAGGAAAACAAGACCCTTTTGATCATCATCATTGTGGGGCTGTTTCTGCTGGAACTAGAGATTTTCGCCCTGGCCGCCATGAAATCGGGCCGGAAATCGTGGCTGCAGGTGATCGATGTCAACGGCAATGTCATCCATGAAACCAGCGGCAGGAACCTGAGCGAATTCAATAAGTATTATTTCGAAAAGACCTTCGGCCCTTTCGAGAACTACCAGGTGCGGCTGGAAACCCGGGAAAACCCTTTCCCGTTTAGGGCCTGGTTCGTGGCGGCCATCGGTATCCCGGTGGGCGCCATGCTGCTCTTCGGCTTCGTGGTGAAGGCTTACGTGGCCATTTTCCACGGGAGCGAGCTGCAGGGGGATGTCGCCAAACCGGTCTGCGAACCGGGGTATGAATCCCGGCTGGAGTCGATCCTGATCCGCATCAGCCGGATGAATATTTTTATCATCGGATTTTTGATTTTCGTCGGGGTGATTTCCTACTGGATCATTCCCAACATGATCACCTATCTTGGTCGCACCGGCATCGAGGCCATCGTCCGTTTCAAGTGGGTGTTCATCGCTTTGGGAGCGGTGGTGACCGGCATGGGTGTCTGGATTGTCTACCTGCGCTTCCTGCTGGCCAAAAAAAGCATCGAGAGCCGTACGGAAATAGAAAAGCATCGGTTGGTTCTGGAATATAAAGCCCAACACGATCTGCCACTGCAATTGAATGCACCGTCAGGGGATCGCGGCCAACGTGCTTCCCAGGATTGGGATCAATCCGAAAAAAAGCAACCTTCGACGGATCCATGACCCAAATCATCACCACCCACAAGAATAGCGATTTCGATGCCTTTGCCTCCATGGTTGCCGCCACACTGATTTACCCGGAGGCCGTCGCCGCCATCCCTAAAACGGTCAATCCCAATGTGCGGGCCTTCATGTCCATTCACAAGGACATCTTCGACTATGTCGACCGCTGGAGCATCGAAACCGGCAAGGTGAGCCGCCTCATCGTAGTGGACACGGCCGATTGGGTCCGACTGGGCCCCATGGCCAAATTGAAAACCCGCACGGATCTGGAAGTGTTGGTGTGGGACCACCATGGCGGAGGGGACATCGATGCAACCTGGAAATGCCAGGAATCCGTAGGAGCAACCATCACCCTGATGGTTCGCCAGCTCAAAGCCATGCATAAGTTGATCACTCCCATCCAGGCGACGCTTTTCCTGGCCGGCCTTTACGAAGATACCGGCAACCTGACGTTTTCCTGCTGCACGGCCGAAGACGCCTATGCCGCCGGCTGGCTGCTGGATCGCAAAGCGGACCTGGCCGTGGTGGCCAAATTCCTGCGGCCCGCCTACGGTGAGAAACAAAAAGATGTGCTCTTCGAAATGCTGAAAAATGCCACCCGGTTGAAGATAAACGGCTATTCGGTGAGCATCAGTCGGATCCATATCGACGGTCACGTGGGCAACCTGGCTCTGGTGGTACGCATGTACCGGGACATCGTCAACGTCGATGCTGCTTTCGGCCTGTTCACGAGTGACGAGAAAGACGGCAAATGCAAATGTATGATCATCGGCCGCAGCGACAACGAAGGCCTGGACGTGGGCAGCCTCATGAAAGGCATGGGTGGCGGAGGACACCCCGGTGCCGGCAGCGCCATGCTAAAACACGTCAATCCTGAGGCGGTCGAAGCGATGATCGTCGATCTCATCCAGGGCAACCAGCAGTCGTCGGTTCAGATCAGCGACCTCATGTCTTTTCCGGTCTTTTCAGTTCCATCGGATACCTCCATGCAAGCGGTTGCCAAATTGCTGCGCCAGCATGGCTGCACCGGCCTGCCGGTGGTGGATGAAGGACGGTTGGTGGGCATCGTTTCCCGGCGCGACTTTAAAAAAATCCGCCGGCAAGAGCAGCTTCAGGCGCCGGTCAAAGCCTTCATGAGCAGCCAGGTGATCACCATTGAACCCGGAAAAAGCCCCATTCAGGCCGCCCGGGTCATGGTGCGTCACGATGTCGGTCGCCTTCCCGTCGTGGAGGATGGCCGGATCATTGGGATCATCACTCGCTCCGATGCGATGGTCTATTTTTACGATCTGCTGCCGGACTGAATAAATTCGTATCGGCCTTGACCTGGCTTTTTTTTGTGTGTATTTGCTTAAAACTGGTTCGACCACCGCATCAGAAGCCAAAGGATGACCGGCGCACAACCTGCGTGGGATCGTTACCCGCGGGATGCACGGTGATTTTTCTGGATGGGACATGTGCCTGCGTGCCGGTTTTTCCGTCGCCGTGTTCAGATAATTTGTATACGATGGAGAAATTTCTTGAATACTGCTATTAAACACGTCGCCGTTGTCGGTGCCGGTGTGGCGGGACTGACGGCCGCTGACCTATTGGCTCGCTGGGGGGTGCAAGTAACCTTATTCGAGAAAACACCCTTTCTCGGCGGTCACGCCATTCAACTGAGCTGCAAAGCCACCGATGCCTGCGTCAAATGCGGTGCCTGCGTGGCTGAGGACAAACGGCGGCGAGCCACCGACCATTCCAATGTAACGATTCTGGCCGGAGTGGAGATCGAAGCGATTTCCGGGCAAGGCCCTTGGCAAATCCACTATGGTTCGTTTTCGGAACTGGTCGATGCCGACCAGTGCAACGGGTGCGGTATCTGCCTTCAGCAGTGCCCGGTCACCGACGCCATTCTCCGGATGTGGGCTCCGCATGTCGGTCATTACGTAGCCATTCGGCGGGATCTGTGCCGTTATTTCGACGATGCCTCCTGCAGCCGGTGCCAGGATGCCTGCCCGCTAGGGGCCATCCAGTTGTCAGGTGGAAGCCAGTCGGTTTCGGTCAATGCAGACGCCATACTGGTGGCAACCGGTTTCAGGCCATACAATCCCAGCGGCAAGCCCTATGGATACCGCCAATTTCAAAATGTCATCACCAGCCTGGATGCGGAGCGGTTGCTGCGCGAAAATATACGGATGATACGGCCGTCGGATGGTCGTCCAGCGGGACGAATCGCCTTTATTCAGTGCGTGGGCAGCCGCGATGCACGCTTGGGCCACTTATGGTGCTCGAAGATATGCTGCGGGTCTTCCTTGAGAATGGCACGGCTGATTCATTCCCGTCAGAAAGATGCACAGATCACCTGCTTTTATATCGATATGCAGACCTTCGGAAAAGATTTTCAGTGCTTTTACCAGAACGCTCGTGAAAACATCGAGATGATCCGGACGATTCCCGGCGATATCATCAGGACCGCTACCGATGAACTGGAGGTGATCTATTTCGATCCGGCAGCCAGAAGATCCACAGAGGCGTTGTTCGACGTCGTGGTGCTCTCCGTGGGGCTGCTGCCGTCTGCAGACAACGAGCGATTGGCCCGGATGCTCGGCCTGGTGTTGAACGAGAGCGGATTCATGCCACCCTGCGGCGATGGTCCCCTTCCAGTGCTTCCGGGTATCCATACGGCCGGCGCGGCCATGGGGCCCATGACCATTGCCGAAAGCGTGAGCAGTGCCGAGAAAGCCGCTTCTGACATTCTGCGGTATTTGGGTGTGGGATAATCGACATGGACGAACCAACCAGCAGCCCCATTCGGAAACACGCATCCGCGCCGCCTGAGGTGATGATCTTCGGCAGCGGCGCCTGCGCACGTAAAATTGCCGCCAATCTTATCGATCGCGGCATTGATGCCTGGTTGGCGGCCAGGGATGAAGCACCCCCGGAAACGGGAAACCATCGCGCATTGAATTGGCTGGCGGGGGCCACACTGATCCGGTGCAGCGAATTCGCCGGGAACTTTGAACTGCAACTGCAACAGCCACACAGGCTGATCAAAAAATCGGTGCCGGCTATTGTCGTGGCGGAGGATGACAGGCCTTCCCCCAATTATGCAGCCTACGGGTTGGCGCCGGGATCACGGGTAATTGAAATCGCCGCCCTGGAAGCAACGCTGCGCCAGCGTATGGCGGAAACTTTTTTCAACGGCAGCAACCGTATCGCGTTTCTCTGCGGCTGGCAGGAAGACAGCCATCCGTCAGTCGCCAAGCGAATGCTGGACAGCTGCCTCCAGGTGCAGCAATGCAACGGCGTCAAAACCTTTTTTATGACCGGGAATCTCAAAGTGGCTGCAGACGGCGCCGAAGTGCAGGTTCAGGAGGCCAAACGGTCCGGTACGGTTTTCCTCAAATTCACCGATGCTTTTCCGAGCGTTACACCGCAGGCGGACAACCGTTTTGTCCTTGACTACCTGGACGAACTGACCGGCACGCGCTTTCGATTCGAGGCTGACTGGATTGTGGTGGATGAAACCCACGGGCCGGCTCCCAGCCTAGCGGCGCTGGCACGGAAACTCCGGCTCGATCAGGATGGAGCCGGTTTTGCTCAGCGCGACAATGTCCGCCGCATGAGCAACGCGACCAACCGTCGCGGCGTCTTTGTGGCCGGCGGTTCCCGGGGGATTCTGTCGGCGGCCGAACAGTTGGCGGATGCCGATCAGGTTACCTTGCGTGTGTTGACCTATTTGCATGCTCCCGATATGGAAAGCCTGCCGAAAGCGACGATCCAGCGCGGCCGCTGCGCCCGGTGTTTGACCTGTTACCGGCTCTGCCCCCATATGGCGATAGCCCTCGGCCCCAGCATTTCCGTAGTAACCGAAGCCTGCCAGAGCTGCGGCATCTGTCTGGCGGGATGCCCGGCTCGAGCCATTGAAATGGAAGGGGTGAGCCTCGCCGACCATATCCGGAGGCAGTTCAAGCAGCCGGCGGCAACGGCGAATACCCCGCTCACGATCCCGCAAATCATGGTTTTCGGCTGCGCCCGCTCGGCCGGTCATGCGCATGGGTTGACCCGTATGGCTGGGCAACCGCTGCCCGCGGGGGTGAGGTTTGTCGAGGTGCCCTGCGGCGGCACCATTGCCGACCGCCACCTGTTGGCGGTGTTTGAGTCCGGCGCCGATGGGGTGATGCTCTTCACCTGCCACTCCGACAACTGCCAATCGGAAATCGGCAACCGGTTGGCCCGCAGGCGAGGGGCGGTGGTTCGGGATCTATTGACGGCGGCTGGATTGGACGGCGACCGGCTGCAAATTGTTTCGATAGCGGCCAACATGGGCACCGAGTTTGCCAATAGGATCGAGGCCTTCGTCAGGGAAATCGACTCGCTCAACGGGCTGTGACCCCCACGCGTCTCCCGCGCTCCGCCCATTGCATCGGATCGTGTGCGACGCGTTCAACTGACTATCGGACACGTCCATCGAAGGGAAACCATCATGTCCCGGAATCAACCGGTACGCCTTGAAGATCTGAATCCCGGCTGCTGCAATCAGTGGCCTTACCAACAAGATGTCTGCCTGACCTGTGCCATGTGTGCCAGCACCTGCCCTGTGGCAGGAGTAGACGATTTCGATCCCCGCAAATTGGTTCGATTGGTTTCACTGGGTATGGTGGATCAGGCCGTTCAGTCCCGATGGCCCTGGATTTGTACCATGTGCGGAAAATGCGAACAGGTCTGTCCCATGGGAATCGATATCGCCGACATCACCCGGCGCGTCCGCTCGCTTCGCGACGCCAAGGAGGTTCCGGGGATCCTGGCCAAAGGCCTCGCGGCCGCCCTTGAAACCGGCAATAATCTCTCCCTCCCCAAGGAAGACTTTATCTTCATTTTGGAAGACGTGGCGGAAGAGATTGCCGAAGAGTCCGGCTTCGAGGGCTTTAAGGTGCCTATCGACAAGAAGGGCGCCCGGTTGCTCACGACCGTCCACAACAAGCTGGTGAACACCCACACCGAAGATCTCAAACCGTGGTGGAAAATATTTCATGCCGCCGGAGAAGATTGGACGGTGGCCTCGGACAACTGGGAAGGCACCAGCTGGGGATATTTTACCGGCGATGACGAAGCCATCAAAACCATGGCCTGCCGCATTGTGGAAAACATGCGCCGCCTGGAAATCGATACGCTGCTGTGGCCGGAATGAGGGCACGCCTATCTGGCGACCAGGTATGGTCTGCAAAAATGGTTTCCCGAAGCCCTGGAACAATTTAATACGGTTACGGTATTTGACCTGTTGATCGAGTACATTCAAAGCGGGCGCATCCGGCTGGATCGCCGGCGGTTCGACTTACGCGCCACCTATCACGATCCATGCAATTACGGGCGGCGGGCCCAGAAACGCTTTGGGTATGGCTTTTTCGAAGAGCCCCGCTGGATCATGGACCAGTGCCTGGATGATTGGGTCGATCTCCATCCCAACCGCCTGTATCAGACCTGCTGCGGCGGCGGCGGCGGCGCCCTGACCACCGGTTACAACGATGAACGCATTTTCTACGGCCGCCGAAAAATGGAGCAGATCCGCGCGGCGGGGGCACAAATGCTTGTTCTGCCCTGTCACAGTTGCCACGGTCAGATCAACAACATCAAAGCGGCCTACGGCATGGAAAAACTGATTGTGAAATATCTGTGGGAACTGGTTGCCGATACCCTGGTGATGGATCCGGATTGATCTCGATCCCAAATAAATTGAGAAGTAGATTGTCAAATCATTTCATAATATTGCAAGTTATTTCCTTAGGATCAACTTTTGCTTGACCCCTTACATTTCCTCGTATAATTAAGGCTGCTTTGGGATTTCGGTTTTGAACCCGCCTGCTAGCGGCAACGTTGCCACGAAGGGATCGGTCCATGCAAACCCAACCTGTTATCGACCATCTTGTTAAATGGCTCACCCGGTATCTGGAGCAATCGGGCATGAAGGGCTTTGTAGTGGGTGTTTCCGGCGGCATTGATTCGGCGGTGACCTCAACCCTGTGCGCCCTGACCGGCTATCCGCTCAAAGCGCTGAATATGCCGATATGCCAGGCACCCGATCAGGTAAACCGGTCGGCCAGTCACATCCGGTGGCTGCAAGGGCGCTACACCAACGCGGAAGGTGTGACCGTGGACCTTACACCGGTTTTTGAATCCCTGCAAAGCGTGCTTCCCAGGGCTATCCAGGACGATTTGAGCATGGCCAACACCAGAAGCCGACTGCGCATGCTTACCCTCTATGCCTTTTCGACCCACCACCGCATGCTGGTAGCCGGTACCGGCAACAAGGTAGAGGATTTTGGCGTAGGGTTCTTCACCAAGTACGGTGACGGTGGGGTGGATGTGTCGCCCATTGCCGACCTGATGAAATCCGAGGTATATCTCCTGGCTAGAGCCATGGGCATCATCGAAGCGATCATCCAGGCTCAGCCCACGGACGGATTGTGGCGCGACAACCGCTCCGATGAGAGCCAGATCGGCGCCAGTTATGATGAACTGGAGTGGGCCATGGCATTCGAGAGCGGACCCGGCGATGAAACGGCCCTTGATCCGAGACAACGGGAAGTGCTCGCCATTTTCAGGAAATTCAATCATATCAACCGACATAAGGTCCTGCCGATTCCGGTCTGCACCATTCCCTCCCGATTGAAGCTGAAATAGGTTATTGCTGACGCCCGAGTAGTCGATCTCAAGCACACAGCGGCTGAAAAACGGTATATGCCTGGCTACCGACGGTGTGTGGGCGACCCAGAGCGGCATGGCCTTCTTACAACGGAACCAGGTTCGTTCGTCGGCCAGGCATGTTGAACCCCTGTTCCGGGATTGGCATTATTTTACGGCGGTCATCGCCACCTATGTGTGGGGGATCATGACTTTCGGATGGGCCAGCGACAACCCGGATCTGCGACGGCATGACTTGGAGACCCTGCCGCTGCGTATTTCCCGCAACGGCATAACCACCCGCTAATACACACCCGACATTCACCGCTTGATTGGTGCGGGATTTAAAAGCCGACCCTTTTGGGGATGCACCATTGTGTTTCATGGCAGTCAGCCCTATAGTTAGGTGTACGCATGCCAATCCTTTTCCACCTTCTCAATTAAGGAGGAGCCCATGAAGCTTGAAGCGGCCATTAGATCCGCCTTGGAATTTGAAAACCGAATCAGAGACCTGTACCTCGAGGCGGTGACCCGCACCGATGACGCCGCGGGCAAAAAAATATTCCGGACCCTGGCTGACGACGAACAGCGCCATGTGGATTATCTGGAAAGCCGGCTCGATGAGTGGTTACGGCGCGGCGAGGTGACTGCCGCAACACTGGATTCAATCGTTCCTGACAAAACGGCGATCCGGAAAGAAGCCGCCGCCCTGCAATCGAAAATCCGTGAAGATGCCCGCGGCCTGAAGCAGCAGATGCTTGCACGAGCGCTGGAGATGGAAATCGAAACCAGCCGGTTTTACAAGGAAATGGTCGAACAGGTGTCAGGCGACCACCGGGCCATGTTCGCGCGCTTTCTGGAAATTGAGGACAACCATGTCGAAGCGGTTCAGTTCGAACTGGATCATCTAAGCAATACCGGCTTCTGGTATGGGTTTGAAGAGTTCGATATGGAGAGCGTCTGAACCATTTGGATGGTGTAGCGAGATTCTGCCTTCGCGCGCCGTATTTCCCCGTCCACCCAGACCACTTACTCCGATATGGCGCCTTGCAGAGCCGGTGCATTGGTGCCCGGATGGGCTACTTGATCAGCGTCAAATAGATCTGCTGAATTTTCTTAAAGATACCGGTCCATTTAAATGAATCGATCATGCCTGCCAGGCAGGACAGGTCAACATCGGGTTGCTGTTTGGCTGCGCAGATCTGCCGTTGGAAGGCCAGGGCCAGATTCTGCTCGAATGGACCTTCATCCGCCTTCATCGGTTTGTCCACACCAACCAGACGGGGCGTTCTCACCAGGGCGATGAAGTCTGCCTGGACACCATCCAGAATTGCCGTTACGCCGGGCAGGTCGGTGGCGATGATTCTGCAACCACTGGCCAGGGCCTCCAGGACCACCAGCGGCAAACCCTCGAAAAAAGAGGACAGAACGAAAAGATGCGCCGTTGCCATGATGTCGGCCAAGCGCGTTTGGGAAACGGCGCCATGGACCGTTACCCGAGCGCCCAACTTCGCGGCCAGCCTCAAACAGCGGGCCTTTTCTTCACCGCTGCCACCGCCTACCAGGTTCAGGTGCCAGTCCGGGCTTTCAATCGTCGACAGGGCCCGCAGCATCCAGGGCACGCCTTTGGCGTTGCACAGCTTACCGGCATAGACGATCTGGACCGGTTCGGGGTTCGGTTTGGGTTTCTGCGCAAACAGCGCTTCATTATATCCCGCACCGACGACAAACACCTTTTGCGCCAGCAGATCATATCGTTGAACGATCTCTGCCTTTTGGGCCTGGCTTAAGGCCATCACCGCATCCAGGTTGCGGCAATCGGCCAGCACACGCTGCCGCAAATGTGGGCAGTGTTGGAATTGCCGCAGGTCGGTGCCGTGGCAGGTGGTCACAAGGGGGATCTGCGGAAACAGGCGCCGGGTCAGGGCGGTGACGATCCACAGGTGGTGGCTGTGGATGATGTCCGGCTCAAAGGATTCCACTACCCCTTGGAGGTGGCTGGCAAACGCGGCCTCGTAATGGCCCAGGTCATCCTGGGAAAGGTCGCGGAAACGTATGCTGGCGTAAGGCATGACATCGCTCATGCCGACGATGGGAAAAGCGATATCGCCACCGGTAAACCTGACGAAGCGGCATCGATCCATATCGATGCAGTCCATTTTCACCAAGCCGTCGGACTGGACGCCGGCCACCAGAAAATTGGAGTGGCCGTTTTTGGACGCCTCGCGCAGCATGGCCTGGATATAAATGCCGCTGCCGGTGGCGTCGGGGCGCTGGCTGAGCACATGCAGGATTTTTCGCGGCCTCTCGTTGAACATCGTGACCCCAACCTCCCAGTTTCAGGCGAGAACCCATGCCTGACGCCATCGCTGTCAGCAGTGCCGCCTTCGTTTGGCATCACCCGTTGGCAGATCCCTGGGTTGCCTTTTGTGGTCTTACGGGCTGCCAGTTGATGGACTTCAGGTGTGACTCGATGTTATTCAGCACATTGGAGGTGTCCCCCCGCACCACGTCATCGGTGTGAAAGATGGGAAGCTGGTTTTTGATGCCCACCTAGCAGTTGATCAGGATCAGCGGGGTCAACGGGCTATCGACAGATCGAACCCGCTGGAGCCTGGGGACAGTGCCGAAATCACTTTTCTTCACATTGGTCGTGACTGCGGTCATGAATGCTTTTTCGGTCAACCGTCCACCCTCACCGTAACCATCGGTAATGCGGTAGGTTTTGCCGTATACCAGGACCACGTCGAAGTATTTTTTCAGCAGGTGCGGCAGACCGAACCACCACAGAGGAAAGTGATAAACAATGGTGTCGGCCCGTTTCAGTTTGGCGATCTCCTCATCGACATCCCCTAGGCCTGTTGCGGTATCGGTAACCTGGATGTCGTGGCGCACACCCAGGTGGTTCTGGGAGATCCGAAACAGGGCTTCGTTGAGCCTGCCTTTGGAAGCATAAAGCCTCGGGTTGGCTTTGATCAGCAGGATATTCATGTCCCCTTCTATCCCGCGTAGGAGGCGTATTTAATCGCATTCTTGCTGTCACGTTTGACCGAGTACATCAATTCGTCAGCCATTTTCAATAATTCATCGGGGATGGGTGGCACGGCACTGCAGGTCAATGCACCGATACTGAATGTTATCGGCCATTTGTTCTTTCGCATCTCATCTAAAAGACCAGCTTTGGTTTTGGATAGGACCACGCGGGCCGATTCTTGGTCGGTATTAGGCAACAGCAATGCAAATTCATCACCACCAAGCCGCGCAACCACATCTGTTTTGCGCAACTGTTTTCCAGCAGAACGCGCCACCGTCTGGAGCGCCTGGTCACCTACCGAATGTCCGAACTGGTCATTCACGGCCTTGAAGTGGTCAAGGTCAATATAGGCGATGGTGAATGGGTGGCCGTATCTTTGAAAACGGTCGATTTCCATTTGCATCAGGTCATAAAAGAAGCGCAGGTTAACCGCCCCGGTCAAATAGTCTATGCGGGCTGAATCTCTTTCGCGCTCGGTTGCCTTTCTTAATGCCGATAAAAGCAAGGTGATAATAATAAAAAAAGTGAGTCTAATGATCGTATTCCAAACCGGGATAAGCGGATGCAAGTAGGAATCCCTTGTGGCTATATCAGCAGCAAGCCAGACCAAGGCACTGGCAAGCGAAGCCACAAGACCGAATCGTCTCCTCGTCAGCCATGTAACCATAGAAATAGGAAACACATAGAATATTGAAAAGCCGACCTCATAACCAATCAGGTAATCAATGAGGCCGATCGCACCGATGAGGGCAAATCCGACCAACACAACCCAGACCTTATTGAGTTTCTCAAGACGCGCCAAGACGTTCATTGCTTTAGCCTGATCCTCATAATAGGTCAGTCCCGGCTCTGCCGGGGGACTCCCAACGTTTGACATTTCCGAGGTAAGAAAGCCTCCCGCCTCGTGGACCGCTGCCAGCTCCAGATAGACCGGAGGCTTTCATGGGTGATGGTCAAACATTAATTCATTCCAAGCGTGAAAGCAAATACCCCCTGAACCGGATTGCCAAGCGGCGGAGAACGGGTTAACGGCGGCCTAAGAAAGTATGTTGGCGGGGTATCCAGAAAAATGGCGCGAAAAAAGAATGCACAATTTTTTTGGGGCGTCTCGTGGAAGACTATTTTCTTATGCTCGTTCCGTGGCTCATGCTTTTAAACCCTATTTCACAACCAGGAAATCCGATGAAGCTAAATGCGACCGGCAACCGACGCTGAATTTCTTATCAGTGAGGTCACCATCCTGAAGCCCCATTTTATCCAATTTGAAAACCCTTCGGTTCCTTGGATCCCATCTGCCTGCTGACACCTCAACTGGACGCAACTGGAATAAACCACAAAAAACTAAAGTAACGTATCCCAACACCGATATCATATTCAGAACGCTCGTGGTTGAGCAAACATGGCGACTGAACGGATTATCTTGACGATGCGCAATCGCTTATCGATATGGACAACGTCCCAATAGCCATGGTGGGGTTTGGGCCCTTTGTCTTCAAATAGCCCTACCGGCAGGGAGAATACGATGACAGGAAACGGTGATGTCTTAAATGCACAGGAAGCAGCCCAGTTGCTGGGTGCCCATGTGGAGACCATCCGGCGAATGGCCCGCAAGGGGTCCCTGCCGGCATACAAGATCGGCAAGGACTGGCGATTTCGCAAAGAAGCCCTTCTGCTCTGGGCTGAATCCAGTCCCGGGCTTCGAAAAACAGCCAGAATCATGGTAATTGACGACGACGCCAGCGTTCGCAAGCTGATCAGTCGTCATTTGGAGCTCGCCGGATACCGGGTGACCAGCGTGGCGCGAGCCCGGGAGGGATTGTCACTCATCCAGCAGGAAACCTTCGATCTGGTTTTGCTTGATCTGAACATGCCGTTGATGAACGGGCCCGCGTTTATCCGTGAACTGCGCCGGACGCATCCCCGTCTTCCCATTATCATCGTTACCGGCAAACCGGACAGCAACTTGATGCTGGAGGCCTATCATTTCGGCCCCCTGATGCTGATTCCCAAACCCGTCGAGAAAAGATCACTGCTCTCCGCGGTAAATATGACCTTAGAGGGATCCATGTCCGATCGGGATGGCGGGTGAACGGGTCTTGAAGCGACAGCTGATTATAAAGGCAATAGACGCAAAAAAACAGCAATCTAAAACAATTAAGGCGAATATTTTTAGGTGACGACACAAATGGATAACATACTCGTCGTCGATGATGAAGCCCAGATCCGGCATCTTCTTCAAAAATGCCTGGAGTCGGCCGGTTATCGGTGCCGAACGGCAGAGCATGTGGCGATGGCCAAAGATATTCTGGCGGCCGAACCGTTCGAGCTGATAATCAGCGATATCAACATGCCCGGTGAATCGGGCATCGATCTGATCCAGCACGTCAAGCAGACCGCTACCGATACGGCCGTCGTCGTGGTCTCCGTCATCGATAACCCTGAAGAGGCCAAAGCCGTTCTGGAATTGGGTGTTTACGGCTACATCGTCAAACCGTTCACCCGCAATCTCGTGCTCATCACCGTGGACAATGCGCTACGCAGACATCGCTTGGAACGCCAGGAAAAAAAATATCAACAAAAGCTCGAGGAGGCCGTTAAAGCACGATCGACGGAGCTTTTCGATCAGCTTGCTTTCATGCAGACACTTATCAATGCCATTCCCAATCCGATCTATTATAAAAATACGCAAGGTTTCTACCTGGGATGCAACCAAGCATTCGAGGTCTTTTACGGCAAAGCGAGCGAGGCCATCATCGGTAGTCAGGCGCATGGCGTGATGGATAATCACCTTGCCGACATTTCTTACCGGACGGATAAAAAGATACTCGAAGACGGCGGGCGGCAGGTATATGAAGCCACGGCAATCTCGGCAGACGGAACGGTCCATGAAGTGATTGTCAACAAGGCCGCCTATGGGGACAACAACGGCCATGTCGCCGGCGTGGTGGGCGTGATTGTGGATATCACTGAACGCAAGGAGATGGAATCGGAGTTGCGCACGTCCGAAGAGAAATACCGTCAGATCGTAGACAACATCGGCATCGGCGTGGCCATGATCAGTCCACAGGCCCAGGTGCTGGAGATGAACCGTCAGATGCGCAGCTGGTTTCCCAGCACCGAACCCGGGGAACCAACCCCCTGCTATCATCTCTTCAACCACACCCCCAGCGATCAACCGTGTGAAGGTTGTCCCACCATGGATGCTCTGGCCACGGGCAAGGTGTGTGAAGCGGTTATCGGTGCACCCGAAAAAGCAGGCCAACGGTGCTTCCGCATCATCGCTTCGCCCATCCATGATCGCAACGGAGGGGTCACTGCTGCCATCGAATTGGTTGAGGATGTCACCGATAAACTGGCCTTGGAGCGGGAACTGCGCCAGGCCCAAAAACTGGAAGCGATCGGGCAGTTGGCTGCAGGCATCGCCCATGAAATCAACACGCCCATCCAGTACGTGGGCGACAACATCCGGTTCCTGCAGGAGGCCTTCGAGGATATATCCGCTGCCCTGAAGGCCTACGGCCAACTTCAGGAAGCGGTTGAACGCCAGAGCCCGTCCGACGAGATCATCATGGATGTGAAAGCGCGGGTTGCCGAAGCCGATCTACCCTACCTGGCCGAAGAGATCCCCAATGCCATTGAACAGAGCCTTGAAGGGGTGCAGCGGGTCAGCAAAATCGTCCGTGCCATGCGGGAATTCTCCCACCCCGGAACCGAGCAGAAGGTGGAGGTGGACCTTAACCAGGCTTTGGAGAACACCATCACGGTGGCCCGCAACGAGTGGAAATACGTGGCTGAGATGGAAACCGACTTCGAGGCCAGCATGCCGGCGGTTCCCTGCTTCCCCGGCGAGATGAACCAGGTGTTCTTGAACCTGATCGTCAATGCCTCCCATGCCATCAGCGACGTGACCGACGGCGGCAGACTAGGGAAGGGAAAAATCAGCATCTCCACCCGGGCCGACAAAGATGCCGTGACCATCCGCATCAGCGATAGCGGCAGCGGCATACCCGAAGCCATCCAGACGCGCATATTCGATCCCTTTTTCACGACCAAGGCAGTGGGAAAGGGCACCGGACAAGGCCTGGCTATCGCCCGCGGGGTGGTCACGGATAAGCACGGCGGGACCCTTCACTTTAACACCCAAAGCGGCAAAGGCACCACCTTTATCATTGTACTGCCGTTAACCGATTCCAGCGAAAAAGGAGAGTCCGCTGATGCGTAAAATCCTTTTCGTCGATGATGAAAAAAATATTCTCCAGGGCCTGCAACGGATGCTGCGTGGAATGCGCAAGGATTGGGATATGCATTTTACCGACAACGGACCAGAAGCGTTGCGCCTGATGGAAGCATCAGATTTCGATGTCATTGTGTCGGACATGCGCATGCCCGGGATGGACGGCACGGAATTGCTCACCCAGGTCCGTGAGAAATATCCTGAGATGGTGCGCATGGTCCTGTCCGCCTT
Source organism: uncultured delta proteobacterium (assembly GCA_963704985.1). GTDB lineage: Bacteria > Desulfobacterota > Desulfobacteria > Desulfobacterales > Desulfosarcinaceae > Desulfosarcina. The sequence continues at coordinate 57,750 of CAVPIL010000004.1, forward strand.
TGCCGACCACAAAGCGATTATGCGCACTGTTCGCCTGGCCCACCAATATGTTTCCAAACCCTGCGATGCGGAAATCCTCAAATCCACCATTGAACGGGTATTCGCCCTTAAAAACCGCCTGCATGACGAAAACCTCAGACGGCTGATCGCCAAAATGGAGGACTTTCCAGGACTGCCAGCTACCTTCGCGCGGATTACGGGATTGCTCCGCGATCCGGAAACCTCTATTCAGGAGGTCGGAAACGTGATCGGCGAAGATCTGGGGATGACCGTCAAGATACTTCAACTGGTCAACTCGGCTTTCTACGGAGTCGCACGACAGCTCAAGAATCCTGCAGAGGCGGCTGTTTTTCTCGGACTGGATACCATCCGGGCGCTGGTGTTGACCCTGGGGCTCTTTTCGGGTTTCGAAGAAAGCGGCATCCCCAAAAAAATGGTTGAGGACATTTATGGTCACAGCCTAAAAACCGGCGCCCTGGCCAAAGCGATCGCAACCCTGGAAGGTCTGACAAAAGATCAGGTGGAAGAGGCCTTCATGGCCGGCCTGCTTCACGATTTGGGCAAGTTGGTCATGGTGCATAATATGCCCGATCATTATGGGAAGCTGCTTGGGGCCACCCTCGAAAAAAAATTACCCATCCAGGATGCGGAAATGCAGATTTTTGGCGCCACGCATGATCAGATCGGCGCTTACCTGATTGGACTATGGGGGCTTCCCGACTCCATTGTGGAGGCGGTTGCCTTCCACCATCACCCTGAACAATGCCCGGCCATCGCATTTGATCCTTTGGGTGCGGTCCACGTAGCCGATGCCCTGGCCCATGTGAGTTCGCAGGCCGGTGGTGATGTCCATGGAAACCGGTTGTCCATGGAGTACCTGGAACGGTTCGGACTCACCGACCATCTGGACAGTTGGATCGACCTGGCGCTGGAAATGGATCGCTAAGCTTCAAATTCTGAGGAAGCAACGCATCATTTCGTAATGAGGGAGTGAGGTAAATATGACTTGTGAACGCAATAAGCCCGCAGACCCAACAGCCGTGAGCGTTATTGTCGGAGGTTACCAATGAAAATCATGATTGTCGAGGATGATTCCGTTTCCATGACATTGTTAAAAAATGCTCTGACGAGAATGGAAGAAACCGTGATCACGGCCTCCACCGGCGCTGAAGCCTGGAAACGGTTTGAAAAAGAACATCCGCGAATCGTCATCAGCGACTGGATGATGCCGGAACTCACCGGGTTGGAGCTGTGCCAGCGCATCCGTACATTTCCCGGCGATACCTACACCTATGTGATCATCATGACCGCAAAAGATCGCAAGGAGGATATTTTGGAAACATTTGCCGCCGGCGCTGACGACTATGTGGCCAAGCCCTACGACATCCGGGAGCTTCAGGCCCGCATCAATAGCGGCAAGCGCTTGATCCAGTTGGAGGATACGCACAAGACGCTCCAGGAAACCCTGATCAGCAGCCGCAACAAGATACGGACCGTTTTCGATGCCCTGCCGGAAGAGATTATCTCGGTAGATCTGAATTTCAATGTGGTTTCGCTGAACAAGTCAGTCCTGAAAAGCATAAAAGGTGACTTCGACGATCACGTAGAAACACGATGCAGCAGTCTGGCCGAGAACGGCGATTCCGATTTTTATACTCGGCAGGTGGAATCCTTGGCGCGTTCCTGTCTGGAAAGCGGCGAGCAGCAGTTTTATCTGGACCGTTTCAATGGGGCGGACGGGCAAGAAGTCATCAAGGAGCGAATCGCCCTTCCCGTCAAGGATGAAGCCGGCCAGGTTCGCCAGATTACCTTCGTATCCAGGGATATCACCGAAGCGCACCAGCACAATGAAGAAATCAATCAGCTGAACCAAAAGCTCACCAAGGTTTCCCAGGAGATACTGAAAAAAAACCAGTCCCTTGAAACTGCGCTGCAGCGCCTGGAGCATACCCAGGCCCAGATGCTGCAGTCGGAGAAAATGGCTTCCATCGGACAACTGGCTGCCGGCGTGGCCCACGAGATCAACAACCCCACCGGTTTCGTCAGCAGCAACCTGAAAACCCTGGAAGATTACCAGAATGACATGAGCCGGCTGATCGGCGACTATCAGAAGTTGAAAGCCACCCTGAAAGCGTTGCCCGAAGGGCAGCTGATCGAGCCAATTGTCGAACTGATCTCACAGGCGGATGCCACCGAAGAGGAAGTCGATATCGAATACATCCAGGCGGACGTCGGTGAATTGATCGGCGATTGCCGGGAGGGGATGGACAGGATCAAAAAAATTGTCGACGACCTGAAGCATTTCGCCCACCCGGGTGAGGACAAGATGAAGGAGACCGACATCAACAACGGTATAGAATCGACCTTGAACGTGGTTTACAACGAACTCAAATACAAAGCCACCATCGTCAAAGAACTCGGCGACGTGCCGATTATCCATGCGTACCCTCAGCAGCTCAACCAGGTATTTATGAACATCCTGGTGAATGCCGCCCAGGCCATCGAAAAATCAGGTGAAATTAAGATCGTCACCGCCACGGTGGATGGTAAAGCGGAAATCCGGATCAGCGATACGGGTTGCGGTATTTCCGAAGAGAACATTAACAAAATATTCGATCCGTTTTTTACCACCAAGGATGTGGGCAAGGGCACGGGGCTGGGGATGAATATCGCCTACAACATCATCAACAAACACCATGGCGACATCCGCGTGGAAAGCAAGGTGGGTGAGGGCACCACCTTTATCATTCAACTGCCGGTTTGTTCCCTGCCGGAAACGGCTGATACTGCATTAGAGTCGCAGAGCGTCTCAGCCTAATGTCCTTTCGGAGAATAGCGATGGAATTGAAATACGAACATACACTCTTGCTGGTTGACGACGAAGCTTCGATCCTCAAAGCATTGAAACGGCTGTTTCGGAGGGAAGGCTACCAGATTCTGACTGCAGAGGGCGGGCAGCAAGCCCTGGATCTGCTTAAACAGTCAGAAAAACCGGTGTCACTGATCATTTCGGACCAGCGCATGCCGGGAATGAATGGTGCCACCTTCCTGGAGCACTCCATGGCGATCTTCCCCGATGCCATGCGGTTTCTGCTGACCGGCTATTCGGACATGGATGCGGTGGTGAATGCGGTCAACAAGGGCAAAATCAACAAATACCTGGCCAAACCCTGGAACGATGGGGAAATCCTTATACTGGTTCGTGAAGCCTTGAGCCAGGTGGAACTGAAGCTGGAGAACATCCGCCTGACGGAATTGACCCAGCGGCAGAATCAGGAATTGGCAGACCTCAACAAAAACCTCGAGGAAAAGGTCAATGAACGGACCTGGGCCCTGAAATACCAGAATAAACTGCTCGAGAGCATGAACAACGGCCTTGAAAAAAGCCTCATGGAGACCATCCGTCTGCTGCAGTCCCTGGTGGAGTCCAGCAACCCCCGGCTGGGGGGCTACATGAAAGCGGTGGGTCAACTGGCCCGCCAAATTGCAGTTGCGGCAGGGTGTGATGAAAACATGCAGAACCGGGTCGAAATGGCCGGTTTGGTCCACGATATCGGCCTGCTGGGTATGCCTGAAACCATTCTGGAAAAAGATGAACGCTCCATGTCGAGCGAAGAGTTGGAGGCCTACACCCAGCACACGGAGATTGCCGCGCTTTCTCTCTCCTCGGTGGAGGGGCTCAAGGAGATCAGTGAAATTGTCCGATCACACCATGAGAACTTGGATGGTTCTGGATTTCCCCAAAAAGCCATCGGGGAAGATCTTTCAACAGGGACAAGGATTCTGGCTGTGGCGGCCGACTACTGCACCGTGCTGTACTTATGGCCCAAAGGGGTGAAACGGGTGCTTTACGTGGCGCGCCGCTATTTGAGTCACGCCATCCTGTCCGCAGTCGAGATTAGAGAAGAGATGGGGGTCCGCAAAGAAATCGCTGAAAAAGTGATCATTGAAGGCGCCGGAAAGCGCTACGACGGGGTGATCGTGCGCCATTTCTTGAAAAGTATCGGCAGCGACCCGGTGAAGAAAACAATCAACAAACTGGCCTTTAACCTGTTGAAAAAAGGCATGGTGCTGATGGAAGACTTGCGCCTGAAGGACGGACGGCTGCTTCTCACCCGGGGCACCACGCTAAACGGCGGCGCTTTGCAAAGCATTCAGACCATCGGAAACCGGGGCATGATTGAAGGTCTTATCGATATTGCGATGCCTTCCTCCAGCCAAGCCGAAAAAGGGGGCACCCCATGAACCGCCACCAGATGCAAAAGAAGCTCGATAGCATCACCGAACTGCCCACGCTGCCCGTTGTGGTTATGGAGGTCAATCGCATGCTCCAGGATGTGGATACGCCCATTGAAAAGCTGGTGGCTTTGCTGGAGAAGGACCAGTCCATGGTGATCAAAATGTTGCGGCTGGTCAATTCCTCCTTTTACGGATTCAAGAGCAGGATCACCAGCCTTCGCCATGCTGTCACGCTCATGGGGTACAGTACCGTTCAAAATGCGGTAGTGACGGTTTCGGTCATCGACTGTCTGAAAACCCAGAACATGCTCAAGGGCATTGATATTGCCATGTTCTGGACCCATTCCATCCGTGTGGCCGTAATGAGCCGTCATCTGGCGGTCCAGACCAAGCTGGCCGTTCCCGACGAAGCCTTCACCGCCGGCCTGATTCACGACATTGGCAAGGTGGTGTTGATCAACCATTTTCCGGAGGTGTTCGTAACGCTGGCCGAAGCCGCGGCGGCCGGGAAGATTGCTTTTTATGCAGCAGAAAAAGCCGAAGATACTTATCCGCATAACCTCATCGGAAGCAACCTGGCCCGGCGGTGGATGCTGCCCGAATCCCTGGAGTTGGCCGTCCGGTACCATCATGGCGGCAATGCCCAGAGCATCGACAGCAGGCTTGCGGGGCTGGTGGCCATAGCAGATACTCTGGTCAACGCGATGGACAACCTGCCGGGACATCACATCGTACCGGACATGCTGCCGGAAACCATGCGCGAGCCGGTTACCGAGAGCTTGAAGACGAGCGCCAGCTGGCTTCCCGAGGTTAAACAGGCAATGGCAACGGCCTGTGAATTTTTCAACAAAAGGTAGCATCATGGAAAAAATGGAACATACACTGCTGTGCATCGATGATGAGCAAAATATTCTTAATGCGCTCAAACGCTTGCTGCGCAAGGAAGAGTACCGGTTGTTGACCGGTAATAGCGGCAAGGAGGGCATGCAACTCCTGGCTGGAAATGACGTTCATGTCGTGGTGTCGGACCAGCGCATGCCGGAGATGAATGGGACCGAATTTTTACGGGAGGTTAAAGCCACCTATCCGGACATTATCCGGATTATTCTGACCGGCTATACGGATGTAGACAGCATCAGCGAGGCCATTAACGAGGGCCATATCTATAAATTCTTTTTGAAACCCTGGAATGACCAGAACCTGAAGCTTGAGATCCGTCAGGCCATGGAGCAATACGACCTGATGCAGGATAACAACCGCCTTCACGACCAGGTGTTCCAACAGAATGAAGCGCTAAAAAAAGTCAATGAAAATCTAGAAGACATTATCCTGGAACGGACCCAGAGCCTGGAAGTCCAGAACAAAGCCCTTCAGATCTCGCATGCCATTCTTGAGGATCTGCCGGTTCCCATCCTGGGCATCAGTTCGGAGATGATGGTGGTGATGGCCAACAAGGCCCTTCACCGGCGCTGGGTGGGCGATCGGTCCATACAACTGGGCGGCAACGTGAACGAGTTTTTCGAACCCGGCGTCGCTGACCGGCTGGCCCAATGCTTATCCTCCCTTGAAAAATGCACCCTCTCCGGCAGAAGCATCGACGGCCGTGTTTTTCAAATGGAGATGATCCCCCTGACCGGCAGATACAAGGGGCAGGGGATTATCATGACCTTGGTAGAGGGGGACAGGTAAGACATAAGGAATCGACAGCATGGCCGAACTGATACAGGAAAGCAAAAAACTGATTGTCAAGATAGTCTACTACGGACCGGCGCTCAGCGGTAAGACCACCAACCTCCTGCGCCTGCATGATCTAATGGCCTCGGGAAAATGCGGGGAACTGATGACATTTGAGACCAAGGGAGATCGAACCCTTTTCTTTGATCTGCTGCCTCTGGTCGTGCGGTGCGAAAGCGGTTTTTCCGTTAAACTCAAGCTCTTTACCGTGCCCGGGCAGGTGGCCCACGATGCTACGCGAAAAGCCGTGCTCTCCCGGGCAGACGGGGTAGTATTTGTTGCCGATTCCCAGAACAACCAGGCGGTAGGCAACTTTGAAAGCTTTGACAACCTGGAAAAAAACGCCGGCCGGGTTGGACTGGATTTTGAGCGTCTTCCCCTGGTGGTGCAGTTTAACAAGCGCGATCTGGCCGACATCGTCGACGAGACGGAGGTGCTCAAGCGCTGGTCGCCTACCGGTCTGCCCATTACCTTCAGCTCAGCATTTAAGGGGAAGGGTGTCCTGGAAACCTTCAGACGGCTGCTGGAGGAAACCTATGGCTATCTGGACGAGACATTCGCTTTGAATCAACGGTATGGCCTTACGGCGGGACATTTCTCGGACGTGATGCCGGAGTCGTACACCCCATGAACCCAATCAGCGAAGTCCTTGAAATCGAAGAGTTTGATCGGGAATACAGCCTGGAGGACCTCCTGCCTATCCCCATGGCGCAAGCGTTATTGGGTGAAATGGATGGCTGTCCCAATGCGTCCGTTCTCTTGCCGGACGGGCGGGTTTACGTCGGACAAAAACCAACCCCGTTGGATAATCAATCTCATTTCAACGGCCTGGCGCGAAACAATTCATCAGAGCCGATATTCCTGACCGAAGGAGACCATCATATCCTGTTGTTCCCCCTGGTTCACGAAGTGGAAACCATGGGGTTCCTGGCCTTGGATTTTGATGAGGACCTTGCTGTCGACACCCGCTTCGTATCACTGAGCCGGTTGGCTGCACGTGCCATCAACCGCATGATTTACCTCAACTACCAGAAACGCATGACCGCCGGCCTTCACGGGCAGGTGGTCACCGATTCCTATAACCGCCTCAAGCAAAAGACTGCGCGGTTGGCGCAGTCCGAAGAAAAGTACCGCCTGCTGGCAGAGAACCTTGAAGTCGAGGTGGAGCGAAAAACCAGGGAAATCAAAGCGAACCAGCTGCTGCTGCTACAGCAGGAAAAAATGGCTGCCATCGGCCAGCTGGCCTCTGGCATGGCCCATGAAATCAACAACCCGGTCGGATTTGTGATCAGCAACCTGAATACCTTAAGGGCGAACATCCGGGATATGGGCCACCTGATCGGGCATTACAACCGGCTGACGCAACTGCTGTCGGGGAAACCATCCGGTCCAGAAACGGCCAACCGGATCAAAGAACAACTGACTGCGCTCGACGACCTTTGCAATGAGATCGATATCGATTATGTCATTAAGGATGCCGACAGCCTCATCGACGAATCCCTGGACGGTGCCCAACGGGTCAAAATTATCGTTCAGAACATGCGGGATTTCACCCATCCAAGCATCGATACTGCAGAAAGCACGGATATCAACAAATGCCTGGAAATTACCTTGGCGGTGTTGTCCAGCTACCTGTCCGACGACATCGTTATCAAGCGTGATTACGGCGACATACCCCATGTGCATTGTCACCTGCGGGAAATGAACCAGGCGTTTTTCAATATCCTCAAAAATGCGCTTCAGGCAGTTGGCGACGGGGGGGAAATCCGCATTTGCACCCGCCACGACCACCATGTCGTGACGGTGGTCATCACCGACAGCGGTCCAGGCATCGATGCAACCAGTCTTGGCCGGATATTCGACCCATTTTTCACCACTCGTGAAGTTGGCAGCGGCACGGGGTTGGGGCTGACCCAAGCCCACAACACGCTCAAATCCCACGGTGGAACCATTGCTGCTGAAAGCACACCGGGCAAGGGCAGCACCTTTACGATAACGATTCCGATAGATGCAATTGAAAAGTAGGCAGAGACAGTTTTTTTAGTATGGGAGATGCCGGAGCGGTGATCCCAATCAATGCGACTAACCATTAACCCATACCCTGATTGGCCAACGGGAATTCAATGTCCAGATTTGCATCCCTTTTTCTAAACGCCGAGCCCACCAGAAGGGAAGCCCAAGCCACTTCGCCGGAGGAGGGAAAAGCGGAAAGCTATAAAATCCTTTTCGTGGACGACGAAACCAACGTGCTCAAGGCCATGCGTCGGATTTTCAGGCAGGAAAATTATCAGCTTTTCACCGCCGAATCAGGACCGCAAGCCATGATGGTTCTCCAAAAAGAGCAGCCGGTGCATGTGGTGCTGACCGATCACCGTATGCCCGGCATGACCGGTACAGACCTGCTCAAACAGGTCAAAGCCAAATTTCCCCGGACCATCCGGATCATGCTGACCGGTTACGCAGATACTGACGCGGTAATGGGTGCGGTCAACGAAGGCGCAGTATACAAATTTATTACCAAGCCCTGGAACGATGATGACCTGCGCCTGACGGTCAGCCTGGCGCTCGAACAATACGACTTGATTCGGGAAAACACATCGCTTAAAAAACAGGCCGAGAGCCAGAATAAAGAGCTCAAGCGGATGAGCCGCTTCGTCAATGCCCATCGAAGCCAACTGGGCAATATCCTGCTTGCCGATGGCCTCATCGATCAGGCGGTTTTGGATAAAGCACTCTCGATCCAGGTCAAAACCAACACTGTCCTGACCAGGATTCTGGTCAACATCGGTGCCATTGACGAAAAGGCAATCATCGCCGCCATCGAAAAAGCCACTGATGTCAACCGGGTTTCCCCGTCAGAATTCAGTGTTTCCCAAGCGCTGGCTTCGTTGGTTCCCAAAGAGATTTGCGAGAAGAACATTCTGTTGCCCCTGAAAAAACATGGACAGAAACTAATCGTGGCCATGGCCGATCCAACGGATTATGCCAAAATCGATGATCTTGCCTTTATCACCGGCATGCCCGTCCAGCCGGTGATCGCTCACAGCCAAGAGATCATAGGAAAAATAAGAGAGATCTACGGGGAGGACGAAGATCTCGAAACGGCGCTGTCCGAGATGGACATGAACGACCCCACTGAGCAGATCGAGATCGTTCTGGAGGAGACGGACGAGGGGTCGGATATAGAAGAACTGCTGCGAGCCAAGGATAAACCACCGGCCATCCGCATCGTCAACGCCATCATCTCCGACGCGCTGCGGCACGGTGCCTCCGACGTACACATCGAGCCCAAAACAAAATTTGTAATGGTTCGCTACCGCATCGATGACCTGCTGATCGATAAACTCCACGTGCCGTTGAATATGCAGCTGGCTATTGTTTCGCGGATCAAGGTCATGAGTGATTTGGATATTGCTGAGCGCCGGCGACCCCAGGACGGCAGAATTACTGTGAAATCTTCCACACGCATGGTGGATATGCGCATTTCCACGTTGCCCACCATCAATGGCGAGAAGGTGGTGCTGCGGATTCTGGATAAAAATGCCGCCAGCAAAGATATCGAAGAATTGGGGTTTGCGGGCAAGGATTTGACCGTGGTGAGTCACTTCATTGAACGCCCGCAGGGCATCATCCTCGCCACCGGCCCCACCGGCAGCGGCAAGACCACCACTTTGTATGGTTTGCTGCGCAAGGGAGCAAAGATCACTAAGAATTTTACCACCATCGAAGACCCGGTGGAATATTACATGAACATGGCCGAGCAGGTGAATGTGCGGGACAAGATCGGCCTCTCCTTTTCCAATGTGCTGCGCAGCATCCTGCGCCAGGATCCCAACGTGATCATGCTGGGCGAGATCCGCGACCGTGAGACAGCCGAAGTGGCTTTCCATGCAGCCCTCACCGGCCACCTGGTGCTATCCACCTTACACACCAATTCCAGCATTGCGGCCATCACCCGCCTGCGGGATATGGGCATCGCGCCCTATATCATCTCCGACGCCCTTTCCGGCGTGATCGCCCAGCGACTGGTTCGTAAAATCTGTACGCACTGCCGTATCGAAGAAAAACCCGATTCAGACATGCTGCGCTCCATCAAGATCAAGAACCTTGAAATTAAGACCTTCAAAGGCGCCGGATGCGATCGATGCAACCACAGCGGATATAAAGGACGGATTGGTGTCTACGAGGTATTCCAGGTGGACGGGGAGATCAAGCGCATGATCCACCAGGATGCCACCGAACCGGAGTTGCTCCACGCGGCCAAAATAACCGGCATGACAACGCTGCTGGATGATGCCGTAAAAAAAATCCAGCAAGGAATGACCACCTGTGAAGAGGTGCTGCGGGTGTTTGGTCCACAGAACACATCAGAAATATCCTGCGTGCACTGCAGCGCATTCATGGAGCAGCGCCACCATTTTTGTCCCTATTGCGGGGTGGAACTGATCCAATTGTGTAAAAAGTGCGACCAAATACTGGTCAAGGACTGGCAGTACTGTCCCCAGTGCGGCAGTGGCGTTGAATTGAAGGTTGGATAGCGCATGACCGGGGGGAAAAGGGCGTGCTGTTAGAATTGAGTGAATCCTGGAACCCGATACACCCAATGGTTCTACAAAAAATGGACCTATAGCTGGATATCCAAACAGTTAATAGTCAATTGAAAGGAATGGACATGTCCCGACACGCGATACTCATGGTTGACGACGAGCCCAATGTGCTCAAGGCATTTCAACGGGCGCTGAGAAAAGAGCCTTTCACGTTGTTCACGGCCGCCAGCGGCGCCGAAGGACTTAAGCTGTTGGAGGCCCGGGATGTGAGCCTGATCATCAGCGACTATAACATGCCCCAGATGAACGGTCTTGAATTTCTCAAGAACGTAAAAGCGGACTATCCGCACATCTTGGGCATCATGCTCACCGGGCAGGCGGAAATTGAAATCGCGGTCAAAGCAATCAATGAAGCTGGTGTGTACAAGTTTATCCAGAAGCCCTGGGAAGACCGTGACCTTAAATTCACCATCCTAAGGGCGTTGGAATCCATTGATCTGGCTTCTGAAAGGGATAAGCTGCTGCGGAAGGTCAAAAACCGTGATGCCATCTTGAAAGAACTGGAGATCAAGCACCCCGGCATAACCAAAGTGGAGCGTGATGAAGACGGCTACATTTACCTGGACAAATAGAGTGTCGCTGTGACAACCTGATGCAGGGACCCAATGAAACGCCATCCCTTTGGATGGAGATCGGCAAAGGTGTGGATCATATACCCGCGGCCTAATTGAAATGAATTCACCGACCGGGCCGAAATGAGCATTGCTGTTGGATGAAACCGGGGACAAAAGGAAAATGGGCGCCACGCTTCGAAAGCGGTTTTGTCCAAGTACCCGCGGGATAACCGTGACATCCACGATAACCGGTGGTTCCCGACCATATGCGTAACCCTATCTGGTATGGCCCGATCAATACATAGAACCCTTACGAGCATACCCCGGCCACACCATCCGGTAGTTCGGTCGCCGCTGCAATACTTCAATTGGTATTCCCTGCTCGCCTGGCATCTGATGGCTGGTGCATCGCCGCCATGAAAACCATCGTTCAAGTCACGGCTGCAATCATTGTCAGGAACGGCAATATCCTGATTGCCCAACGTCACCCGAGCGATCGGCTGGCTGGGTTATGGGAATTTCCCGGCGGCAAGATCGAAGCCGGTGAAACGCCTGAGCAATGCCTGAAAAGGGAACTCTGGGAAGAACTGCAGATGGATGCCGTCATCGGCAAGCCTCTCGGATCCATCATTCATCATTACCGGCATATTTCCATCCAGCTGATGGCCTATCGGGCATACTGGAACGGCAAGGCCTTCCGGTTGGTTTCCCACCAAGCCTGCCGATGGGTAAGACCTGACCGGATGGTTGATTTTTCGTTCACCCCTGCGGATCTACCCTTTGTCCAGGGATTGGTCAGCGGACAAATCGACCTGGACTGACCGCTGGTGCGCTTCGGCAATAGCTGAGGTCCAGGGGTGCTTCAGTCTTTGAAACTTGGTCCTTGTAGATTTGTAGGGCCAAAAGAGGTATGATTGGTTCAACGTAGATATGGCGCGTCGAGCCTTACAACCCGTAAACGCTATGACATCAACGACTATTGTTTATCGTGTCGGATGGCTGATCGATGGGACCGGCCAACCGGCTGTGGCCAACCGGATGGTTACCATCGCCGCGGGCCGGATCCAGCACATACTGGATGCCGGTACACTGCTACCGCCAGGGGTTGCGGTTGTGGATCTGTCAGACTGTACGGTGTTTCCCGCATTGATCGACAGCCATGTTCATCTGGTGATGTCCGGGGCCACGGAATCCTCCATCCGCCAGACCCAACTCAACAGCACCTATATGGATCGCCGGAAAATCATTGCCGACCACCTTGTCCAGCATCTGGCCTGCGGTGTGCTGGCTGTTCGCGACGGCGGCGATCACCATGGTGACACCCTACGGTACAAATTAGACCCAGCCGTTCGTCCCCAACCGCTGGTGACCATCGCTTCGCCGGGCCGTGCCCGTCATGCACCGGGCCGTTATGGCAAACTCATCGGAATCCCGGTGAACGAGGGCTTGACGTTAGCCCAGAGTGCCTTGGAAAGGGATACTCAAAGGGATCACTTGAAGCTGGTCAATTCCGGCCTCAACAGCCTCACCCAATTCGGTGTGGAATCCCCCCCCCAGTTTGACGAACACGAACTGGGTAAGGCGGTGGCGGCTGCCCGAGAACTCGGCCAGCCCACCATGGTCCACGCCAATGGTTACTTGCCGGTTAAACTGGCCGTTAATGCAGGATGCGCCAGTATCGAACATGGTTTTTTCATGGGCAAGGAAAACATGCGCCGCATGGCCGATCATGGCGTGGTCTGGGTCCCCACGGCGGTGACCATGCAAGCATACACAGATTACTTGAAAATTCAGGGGCATCGCAGCGATCCGTCTTTTGCGGACGTGTCCCGGAAAAATTTGGAACACCAACTGGAGCAGATCAACACTGCCAGGATGATGGGAGTAACCCTTGCCTTGGGTACCGATGCCGGCAGTCCGGGGGTTCATCACGGGCTGTCGGTCAAGGCGGAGCTTCAGCTTTTCGTCGCTGCGGGATTCAGCGTGGAGGGAGCCATTCGATGCGCCAGCCGAAACGGCGCTCTGCTCATGGGACTCTCTGACAGAGGTGAAATCGCTCCGGGGATGCAGGCGGATTTTATGGCTGTTAAAACCCCTCCGGAGCAAGTTTTGGATGAACTCCATCGGATTGCGCACCGGATTGTCCAAGGGCGCTCAATCCAGGTGGACGTACCCTTCTGAGATGCCTCCAAGTGATCTTTGGTTTACACGGGCGATCGATTCCTGAATTTATTATGGCGGTAGCGCACTTTCTGAATCAGGCGCTTGACCGGATCGGTGATCCGTGTCAGGGTGGATTCCCGCCGTCGGAAAATTTCCTCTAGGGAAAGGTGGGGGTCCTTTGCCGGGCTTCTCAGGTAGCGGCGCAGGGCTACCATCCGGTTCTTAATCTCTTTTTCTGCACGGATCCTCAGAATCTCTTTTTTCCTCAGAATTTCCTCTTTAATCGCCTCATCGGGTCGTTGCCCCTGGTATTTATCGAGCTTATATCGGATGCGGATGGAAATGAGATCCTGAAGTACCTGCTCATACTCCGGATCCAGGCAGATCACTTCCGGAACCAAATCCCCGAAATGGGTCACCCCTAAGATGTCCTTGTCCTGGGTCCAGTAATTGACCAAGAACTCCTGCTCGAGGTCCAGGTAATTTTTCAACGGCATATACATCCGCCTCAGGTACATGAGAACCTTTTCCGTTTTTTTGCGTTGGCCGCCGATGATGACTGAGCCGCCGACCTCTCCGCGCTTGACACCTTTGGTCCACGGCGCGCCGGTAATGCCGAAATCATTGTACACCGGAAGGTGCATCAACGCCGACAGGGTGTTGATGGCCAGGGCATAGCCGGCCGATGGGCCGCCCACGCTGTATGAAGCGGAAAGCAGTTGGTGATGAATGGTGTACTTGTCCAGAAATTCCCCCAGCAGGCGCGCGGCACTGACCTTGGCGTCCATGTCCTGCAGGTAGTTTTTAACCATGGTCAGCGCCTCGTGGGCGCTCTGTTGGGTCATCTGGACTGCCATTTCCATCTGGGCGCCGGCCGATGAAGATGATGACACCGCACCGGTCACCATCACCTTTTCCGACGATAGGCTGTAGGTAAGGCTGGTGGCGATCGGTAGGAGGACACCGGTGACCTCGTTGGCCCCCACGCCGATGATGAATCCCACCTGGGGTTCCTGGCTCAGCTCCGCTTCCAGGAACTCGTCCAGCACCACCTTGCCTTTTTTGGTCGGACTTTCCGAGATTTCATGACGGGCCGACTTGAGGTGGCTGGACACCATGGGATAGTCGTCTGGCTTCTGGATCGGTTTTAGCATCGTTAGGATTGCTTCGAAATGTTCCATGAAACTTTCGGGTGTACCGCGTTCGGCTAAAATCAACGGGTTCTGGCCGTCGGATGCGTCGAGGATTCCCATGAGGGTCTTGAAGTTGAATTTGACGAAATTTTCCTGTGTTTTCTCCGGGTCATGGCGGATCTGGCGGAGGCGCATGATCACTTCATATTCGGTGTTTCTCAGCGATCGGGCCTTTTCAACAAAGGCGGCATAATCCGCCGGCGTATTGCAGACACCCTTGGCTGCCTCCACGATGCTGTCGGTGGTCAGATCCGCAGCCAGGGGAACGTCCGTCAGGGCGTTATCCACAATCTGAACGATATCTGCTTTTTTGAGCATGCCCTTGATCTCCAGCACTTTGAGGCGTTTGGAGCGGATCAGGGCCGGGTCAAGAATGTCCAGGCGGTTGGTGGTGAGCACGGTGAAAACCTTGTGCAGCGGCGTTTCACCGTCGATAAGGTTTAAAAGTTTGTTGGTCAGTTTGTCCGACGGATTGCCTCCGGTGCCGCTGCGTTTGGGCGCCAGAGCATCCCCTTCATCGAAGAAAACCACTGCCGGGGCGATCATCTTGGCGATGTCGTAGACCTTTTCCAGGTTGTCCACGGCGCCGTCGACGGGATTGGAAGGGTCCTGCAGGGCACTGGCACTGGTGGCGATGTCGTGAACCTCGTTGTTTTCGCTGAGCCAGGTGCGCACCAGGAAGGTTTTACCGCTTCCCGGCGGTCCGTTGAGCACCACGCCCTTCTCCTCGCTCACGTTATAGTAGAGGCAGTTATTGGTCATCTCCGAAAAGATATCCTTGATGCTCCCCACGTAAGCCTCCCATTTGATACCCCGGTCCATACGGTCGACCACCTTCTTATACAGATCTCCATAGGAATTCTGGGCCACCAGTTCGAAGGCCTTTCTTACCAACAGAGAGTCATCCAGATAGGTGGGAAAAAAATCCTTCTTGATCTGGATGATGGAGTGGATCAGTTTGCGTACGTAGGAGGGTATTACCTTCAGGGTGCGTTCTTTAAAAATCGAATAGAGTTTATCTACTGTTGCCGACACATCCTCCGGTGACAGGCATTTGACGGTCGCGCAAACATGTTCGTTCTGTTCGGACAACACCAGAATGTCGTTGCGCAGCATCTCCAGGCGCACGACTTCCTTCAGGTTCTCAGGATTGGTCCAGTAATCGGAGATGTTGATGATGCTGCCTTTCTCCACAAACCGACGGTAAACGGCGGCATCGAAGCGCTCGGGTTGATCCGTCGTGGCGATGAGCAGGCAATCCCGCTTGCCGCTGATGATCTCATCCAGAACAATATTGGAAGTGTCCACCAGGGTCCGTTGCTGACGGGCCACACCGGAGTCACGGCCGGTGGCTTTACCGAAGGCGCTGTGGGCCTCTTCAATATGCCGGATGGAGGTCTTGCGCGGATCGCCCAAGGCTTTTTTGAAATAGTTTCCAGGTTCTCCGGCCAGGGCGGTCTGAAAATCATTGGGCGTGACCATGGCATAATCGACCCAGATACCCTGTTCTTGCAGTTTGGAGAGACTCTGGCCGATCCTTTTTTTCAGGACCCGCCGCACCAATGGGATTCTGGAGAGCCACTTGTAAAACTTCACCTTTTTTCGCCGGGTGATTTCCATGGCCAGCGAGGGATCGATCTCTTCGATGGTTTTCCAAAACGGTTCTCCGGCCAGCACCTCTTCTTTCTTCTGGTGAAGATCCACTTCGGGCAGCACGTCGTTGCCAAAGATGATCCGTTCGACGGCCTGGATCACGGTGGAGGTCTTGCCGCTTCCGGACGGGCCGACAAAAAGGAGCAGGGACGCTTTGGGAACGCTGGCGTCCGAGATGTACTCTTTGCGCAGGTGGGCGCGGTAAACTTTTTCAAACATATCGTGGAGCTCAACGGGGATGTGCACATCCACCAGTTCCTTATCCAATAGAGAGAGCAGATAGCGGTAGTCTTTGGCAGACACCTCCTTTTCCAGTATCTTGTTCCAAGAATCCTGAGGGTTGGTGTGGCCGGAAATTTCAAACCGTTTTTGCCAGTCCGTGAGGATGTTCGGATCTTTAAGGACGTTGAAATTTTTTTCAGGCGCATCGATGAAAATGGATAGGAACGTTTCCAGGACGTTGTTGATCATGTCCATGGGCGGCCGATACTGATTGAGGCGGGCACGCATGAAGGCTTTGGTCTCCTGGGGCCATGAGGCCACCAGGTCGTTGATCTCACGGATCCGGTTTTCGGGCAGTCGTACGAAGGTGATCTCTCTAGTCAGCCGTCTGGCCATCTTTGCCTCCCTTTGACCGTTCGGAAGCATTGAATGCAGGCAGGGCGATTGCCGGTGTGTTTGCCTGGGTATTCTGGATTACCACGGTGTTCTGTCCCAGTTGGTGCTTCTCATATGCGGTGGCCCATTTCTGCTGGGTGAGGAACTGCAGCAGGGCGGTGTCGGTAGAGCCATCCTTCCGTCCCAGTGCGTTCTGCAGGTCTTTTATGCCGTCCAGATAGGCGGCATACAGTTTTCGGATTTGGCTGGCTTCTTGGTCTGCCGCGTAATTGTCGGCTTCGGCAATCAGTTCCCGTCGCTTTTTCTCTTCGGATGCTTCAACAAGGTTGTCTCCGAACCGGGTCTCCTTGAGTACAAAGCTGACGATTTCGACGCCGTATTTTTTTTCGATGGTTGGCCCGCCGATGTTTATGGGGCGGGATTTGAGGGCTGTAAAGATCGCTTCCTTAATGGTTTCGCGATCGCTGATCAGCCGATCCACCACCTGGGCTTGCAGGATATCCTTGGCGATGCCGTCATAGTCTCCCTGCAGCAGATCCAAGGGGTGCAAATTCTCTATAGCCCAGGTGTGCAGGTCACGGATCCGATAGGTGAGAACCCCAGAGGTCCACAGCGCAACGTTGCCTTTTGAGATGATTCGCATGGGTTCCGGTGTGCCCCCCAACTGCAGCGTCTGGTTCATCAACGATACCTCTTGCTCGATACGCGTGAAATAGGGCAGGCGGGCATGCCATCCTACCTCTGTGACCGCTTGGCGAACGCCACCGAATCGCTCCAATACGACCGCATAGTTCATCTTGACCTTGAAGATGGTTTTGGTGGCATAGACGACAGCAATCAGGCTGTAGACCAATCCAACCACCGTGATCAGGGCAATCAGGCGGCGCAGGACGGTTTTAATAAAAGACCGCCGCAGCAATTGAGTGGGTTGCGATGTGACCATAGTTGCTCCTTTGAATGCAGCAAAATTGCCGACGGGTGGTATCCGTTTCCTTGGGGCACATTCCGGCAGGCGTTGCCTGATCGTTGCCGCCGTTGCCCGCCCTATGGAATGTAGGTTCCCCGAAGTTGGGGAAAAATGGTTAAATCACCAACGCAGGGATGTAAAAAAGGCCACGGGCGATGGTGCAGATGCCCCGCGTCATCGGCAAACCGATAGCGGCTAACATATGGCCGACTTTGGCCATGGGGAAAGTGCGAAAACGACGGCACGGGTCTTTGGTTCCCATGGTATTACTGCATGGATCTACCGGCCACGATTTGCGTGATTCTGGTTGATGGTTGAATTAATTCAACCATGAAAAAGATCCTGTTTCAAGGGGAAAACCATACTGAAACGGTGGTTGGGTCAGCAGCGTCGAAATTAAAGATTGCCCGCCAATTCCAGCTGTTTCCGGTTAATGGCGATGTTTAAGGTCGTCTGGACCAGGTCATGGTGGCGAACTTCAAAAGGAAGATAGATTAACCGGTAGCGCCTCGGCTTGACCTGAATTTGAGCGATACGTTCCTGAACCACCTTAATCGGCCGAATGAAACCGGCCAGGTTGAGTTTCAGGCTTTCAACCGATTCAGACACGGGCAGGTTAACCGGATGCATGGCCCCTTTGGGCACTTCCGCCTCCAGGTGGTTCCTGGGTTGGCAAATGGTGATATGGTGGGTTAAGCGCAGGAAGATTTGTGGCCGGACCTTGAAGGCCGGGCCCCAGAAGTGGTAGGGGACACGGTCCCACCCGGGTTGGATCACTTTGGGAAGATTGGCCACCTTGACCAGGTCGGCATAGCTGTTTAGATCGATGCCCAACACATCAGCCCTGATGCGCCAGAAGGGCAGGTAAATGGTATGCTTATCTTCAAATCCCGGTAAGTGGGCCACATTGACCCGGGTCATGCCCTGTTTTAAGGCCTGCCACATGGACTGGCAGTTCTTGCAGTGAAGGACCAGGGTATCCCGTCGCCCCTGCATGTCCCAACCGCAGTTCGGGCAGAGGGCGGGGATGAACCGTATGCGCCAGTCCGCCGGTCCACCGGGAAAACGGTCCAATTCGAATGACTCATCCAGTTCTCCGGACACGGGTTGATTAAGCACCGCATCTATTATTCTTTTGCCAATATAGAAGGGCGCGTAAATCACGCTCAGGGATTCTCCGATGTGGGCTTGGTGAAGAATCGGACGAGGGATCTTCAGATTAACATGGTCGAGAACCGATTCCATGACCTGAGCAATGGGCAGTGCGGGTTTGATGAACCACCCTTTGATCTCAGGACTGACAAAGCGAAGCTTCATGGCTTGACTGCGCAGACCGACGGAAACCGGGAAAAGCGTCGATTGCACAGCTTGCTGGCTGATATCCAGGAAGCGGGCCTGAATGCCGGAAGGCAGGCAGGAAAAAAGCATGCCCTTGAATCGCCAGTAGGGGAAGTACACCAGTCTCTGACCGTCGGGGGCATTGTGGGGCAGCAGATAGCGAAAATAGTGCCGCTCCGTGAGATAGGAACTTACCTTGCAAAAGGTACACTGAACCAGACGGTCCGTTTCGTTAAGCGTTGCCGGCGCACCGCACTGGGGGCATTGATGATCAATGAGAAAATTAATATTTTTCTCCGCACTGGATACAGAATGTGGACCCGGCCAGGTTTTCAGATCCACATTTCGCACAAAAGACGGGCTTGGGTTTTTCCTCGGCAGGATGGCCACAGCGGGAGCAGAAATTCGCATTCGGGGCTAAATTTTTCCCGCAATTGCCGCATTGGGTGAAAACCAGCTGCTGATGACCGCACATGGGGCAGAATTTGGCCGTAAGTGGGATGCTGCATTGGCACTCCTGGCAGGTGGCCAGTTCCGGCCGCGACGGGGCGCTGCCCTGCGGGACCTTGCCGGCTGGATTGAAATACTGGGCAAACATGGCCGGCATCATTAGTCCCAAACTCGTGCCCATGCCCAGACTGCCATCGCCGTCGGCTTCCGATGCTTTTTCCATGGCCATGGCCGACTTCATCTGCATGAGCTTGTTCATGTCGTCGAAGACCCCCATGCGGCTGCGGTCATCGATGGCCTTCTGCACTTCCGGCGGCGGGGTGATGGCGTTCATGTACAGATGGGTCAGGCCCAGACCGAAATGCTTGAAATCCTCCTCGAGCCGCTTGGACAGACCTTCGGAAAGCTCATCGTATTTGGCCGGCAGATTGAGGATGGAGTCAATCGTTTCGCCCATGAAATCGTTGAAGCGCGAAACGATGACCCGATTCAGGTATTCCTCAACCGATTCGGTGGTGAACATGCCCTGGGTGCCCACCATGGTGTTGATGAACAGCACCGGCTGGACCACCCGCAGGTTGAAGACACCAAAAGCCCTTAGACGGATCAGGCCCAGTTGGTCATCTTTGAAGGCGACCGGGTCCCGGGTCCCCCATTTCAGGTTAGTGAATACTTTCATGTTGACGAAATACATCTCCGCCCGCAGCGGGCTGGTCATGCCCCAGGGAAGACTGACGATCTTGGTGAGGATGGGAATGTTGCCGGTTTGCAGGGTGTGGCGTCCTGGACCGAAAGCCTCGACGGCCTTGCCTTTGTAAAAAAATACACCGACCTGGCTCTCTCGGACAGTTAGTTGTGCCCCCCATTTGATTTCGCCCGAGCCTTTTTCCGGCAGGCGATGGACCAACTCCTGGCCGCTTTCATCAAACCACTCTAAATTCTCTAAAAAGACCCGGTTATCAGCTTTCATTGGCCGATGCTCCTTTATCGGTTAGAAATTCCCAAAATGGCTAAGGGTTGCGGTGGTTGACGTGCTTCTATCGGTTATGGTTCGCCCCTGTCGGAAGGCTGTTTGCGTCCCATGCCTCGGCAGTATATAGGTTGCCGTTTTGCTTCAATCGGAGGCTGGAACGGTTGTTGGCCGTGGCTGAGTTGAATCCGTAACTGTCTCTTCGGTGGCCGGTGGGCCACTATCGGAAGGCGGCGGCGCAGTTGCAGGCGGAGCCGGGGTTTCAACCAGTTTTTGGGGTTTCACGACGCTTGGTTGTGGTGCTTGCGCTGCCGACGGTTTTGGCTCGGTTGCGGCTGGTGTGTCTGTGGGCAATGGAACTGCCGCGGGCAACGGAACGGTTGGATTGGTTGGCTGCGGCGCGGATTGAAGCGGGGTGGCCTGCGGCAAGACAGTTTCCGCGGAAGGAGCCTGAAGGGGGGAGGGGGCCGGAATGCGCGTTTCAACGGAAGGTGTCGGCTGAGGTGGAACAGCTGATTTGAATTTGGCGATGGCCTGGTTGGCGCCGGCCAGATCGGCCTTGGTGTTCTCAAGGTCCTTCATGATTGCAGCAAGCTGTCGACGTAGCCGTTCGGTCGCCGCCTTCTCTTCCTCCAACGCCTGTTGCGTGCTTTCAAGCTTAACTGCGGCAGTCTTGATTGCGGTTTCCATTTCCTGGATCGAGGCCGCTTCTGTGGTGGCGGTTTCTTTTTCTGCCTTCAGGTATCTGGATTGGAGAGTTGAAAGCCGGCTACCAAGGATCATTGCAAGCAATGCAAAGCACAGTGTCAACGCGGCAAAAGCCAGGGCGAGGGTATGCAACATGGTGCTGGGACCGGTACTTTTCTTTTGGGTGGCGATTTCAGAGGTCATTGGCGCTTTCCCGAAACATAAGTTGAAGGTAAACTTGACGTGGGTTTATTCGTGGGTGGCGAGATGATGCGATGGTTCAACCGTCAATGCTGCCCACGATTAACGTCAAGGACCATTCCCTGTATTTGTTGTCGATCTTTGCGGACACCTCCATGCCGATGGTTGAAAAGACCCGCTGCAAAAAGGAGGCATATGAAGGTGCGGTCTCTTTGCTGTTCACGGCTATTACGAGGCCTTTCGGCGGGTTGGTAAATGCGCTTTGGGCCACTCCGTTGGTCTTCCAGCCATCGGCAGTCATTATTTCTTCCAACTGTTTGGCCGTCAATTCAGAAATCGCGTCATCCATTATGCAGAAGATATCCACATTTCCTTTGGGGCCAGGATCGAGCAGGTCGATAAGCTGTTCCCGCTGGCTTTCCGAAAGGCCGCCCTCTGGTTCAAGCTCCAGATCAAGGGTTTCAAAGGTCTCCTTCTCGTCCCCATTTTTTCCGGCCTGCTCCTGATGCGCTTTAATCGCAGCTTCGGCAACTTCCAGTCGTTTCCTGGCAGTCAGCAGCGCCTGGCGCTGCTCCTCGGCGGATGATTTGCTGCTTTTTAATTGAAGCTGGTTGATATCCTGGTGCTGCTGGGTTTGAAGCAACTCTTTGCGGATTTCTTCAGCGGCTTTCTCAAGGGATTTGATCCGTTTGCGCGAGGAATCGAGGTCTTCGCTGAGCCCATTAACGAGGTTTCTTGATTTTCCGACGGACAAAAAAACCATGATGCCCGTCAGCACTGCAAAAATCAGCGTCGCCGCCAGCATCCAGCCGTTCAGCGCTGCAACGGATTCCAAGTTGGTCCACCATGACAACATACGCGATTACCTTTCGTGGGGCGGTTTCTGGGAAAGTGCAGGAAGATCAGCGATCATTGAACTTTACAAAGGAAATGAAGATAATTCAAGCAATTTCTGACCCTTCCACGGCTTTCGAATCAACGCACCCGACAGTTGGCAACCTTGGCGTTTTGTGCTACGGGAGAAACGCCATGATCAACGATGACCTATTTGGGATTTGAAATCGAACTCAATTGGGAGACAATCTCCATGGGATGGATGGGAAAACTGGTTGGCGGGACCATCGGATTTGCACTTGGCGGACCCCTGGGGGCCATATTCGGCGCGGCTTTCGGGCATGCCTTTGATACGGGAACCGAACTTGATACGGCCGGCAACCAGCAACGGCTCTCAACGGTCGAACAGCATCAGCTGACCTTTTTTGTGGCGGCTTTTTCCATGCTGGCCAAAATGGCTCAGGCGGACGGACGGGTGACTAAAGCGGAGATCGATTCCATAGAAGGTTTCATGGATACGGACCTGCGTTTAAACGCCCAAAGCCGGAATGCGGCTGTATCTATTTTTAGAACGGCCTTGAACGCCCCTGGGTCCTTCGCTGATTTTGCCGGCCAGTTTTACGGCCAGTTCCACAATCAGCCACAAATGCTGGAACTCATGATCGACATCCTGCTGCGGGTGGCGGTATCTGACGGCAGCTTGTCCCGGGGGGAAGAGTTGCTGATCCATGCGGCCGTGAACACATTCAATTTCAGTACCGGCCGTTACGAGCAGCTGAAGTCTCAGTATGTCCCGACGACGGATAGAGCATACGCAGTGCTGGGCTGCAACCCTGAAGATTCTGACGAAGAGGTGAAGCGGAGCTATCGCCAACGGGTACAGGAGTATCATCCGGACAAGATCGCTGCCAAGGGGCTGCCCGATGAGTTCACCCGTTTTGCTCAGGATAAATTTCGTGAAATTCAGGAAGCGTGGGAAGGAATTAAAGCGGCTCGGGGAATCAAGTAGCATCTATCCACCAAGTCTGCGTGCTACGCTGCCCGGATGACCGATCGAACCATATTGGCAAAGCTGGCATTGCCCATGGTCACCAATCTGACCCACCGGTCCTGCCGTTGATCCAACCGCCGGATAATCTCCCTTTCAGGCAGCCCTCTGGTTACCAACAAGCGAACGGTGCCGGTGATATCCTGAAGATAGGCCAGTTTGCGGCGCAGTCGATCCCTGCCGTTTTTCAATGCGGGGTTGTGGGCGCAAAAGAGCGTTGAAAAATCGTATTGCAGCACCGTTTGAAGAGACTGGATCTGTTGATCCATTTTTTCATCGGACCTGAAAAACTTGATCCGGTCTCCCAGATAGAGGTCCCCGGAAAAAAGCCACCCATGCTGTGGTTCCAAATAGACGGTATGATCTTTGCTGTGCCCAGGCGTATGAATGGGCACAAAGCGAAACCCACCGGATTCCACCACCGCGGGCAGCGGTGAGACAGCCACCTCCTGGGATTGCCCCCACACAAGATGCTGATAGGGTAAAATGGGTCGGATGCGACTCATTTTATAGGCGGTGATGGGATGCCCCATCACCGGTGCGCCGCAAACGTTGGCAATCATGGCGGCATTGCCGCTGTGATCTTCGTGGTGGTGGGTCAGCAGGAGCCGCTTGATTCGATGGCCCAGTACGAATGGTTTAATTGCAGCGGCCATCCTGGTCTGCCCGCAATCGATGAGCGTGCTGCCCACCAGATAGCAATAGACATTCATCAGCGGCCGGCCGATGATTCCGTATCCCAATTCCAGCGCAGTTACCTGGGTATTGAAGTGGTGCAATTTTTCTATATTCATGTCTGGTGCCTGTCCTCAGGCATGGCAGGCCAAGCCTATTCATAAATTTTTTCGTCCAGCGCATCCGCCTGGGCCGCGTCCAGTTCACAGTTTCGAAAATCGGCTTCCGGTTTTTTCCGGGCATGGGTTCGGTACCATTCATTGGCAATGATCATGGACATCACTTCATTGGTGCCGGTCCAGATCGAAGCCAGTCGGAGATCACGGACGATGCGTTCCACCGGAAAAACATTGGTGTAGCCAATGCCGCCCATGACCTGCATGGCATTGTGGCCCACTTGCTGACACGATTGGGTAACGAACTTTTTGGTTTCGGAGACCATCCGCCGGATTGTTGCAGCAGGTTCGTCACGGTCAACTGCCGTGCAGGCGGCGTAAACCATCGCGCGTGAGGCGTCCAACAACATCGCAGCCTCGGCAATTTGAAAACTGACCCCCTGAAAGGCGTTGATGGTTTGGCCAAAGGCTTTTCTTCGGCTGGAGTAGCTGGTGGCCACGTCCAATGCAGGCCTGGCTGCACCGATGGTCATGGCAGCCGTCCCCAGTCTTTCGGGGATCATCATCGTATTGAAGACCGCATAGGCGCCGTTGATGGTTCCCACCACATTGGTCTTGGGAACCCGCACATCCTTGAACACGATCCGGCCGGCGCCGCCGCCGCGGCAGCCCATGAGGCCATATAAATACTTGGTCTGCACACCTGAACTGCGGTCCACGATAAAGCAGGTCAGGGCTTGATGGGGTTTGGCGTCAGGCGCCGTCTTGGCATAAACCAAAAAGAAATCGGCCCCTTCCGCCCCCACAATAAAGCGTTTCTGGCCATTGATAATATAATGGTCGCCATCTTCCACGGCCGTGGTCGTGGTGCCAAAAAAATCGGACCCGCCACGCGGTTCGGTGAGGCATTCAGCGGCAAACAGCTCTCCTTTAAGCAATGGCTGGACATATCTTTGTTTTTGATCATGGCTGCCATGGCGGATGATGGCATCGCACACCAATTCAGCACCGACACCAAATACACAGGCAAAAATATACCCCAGCGTTCCCACTTCTTCCATGGCCATGGCCGTGGTGACCCAATCCATATCGCGGCCACCCCACTGCTTGGGATATCGGCATCCCATGAGGTTTCGCCTGCCGGCTTCCTTTAAAAATGCCTTGGGGAATTGAATGCGGTCCTGATCCATGTCTAAAATCATCTGCCGGGGCACCCATTTTACCAGATCTCTGACTTCCTCTCGAAAACGCTTGGCCTTGTCGGATAAAAGATGCTCAAACATCGTTCTTCTCCTTTTCGAGTTCCCCAAGCCGGTCAACCAGCCTTTGCCATACCTTAGTCATCTCCTGCTCCATATTTTTCAGTTCCTCCATTCGATGCCGGATCTCTGCCAGCTTTTTATCGCCATAGATCAACGCGCTTCTAATTTGATCGATCTCATGGATGTCCACATCAGCCAGGCCGATCATTTTAGCGATTTCGTCGAGCGTGTAGCCAAAACGCTTACCCCGGAGGATCAGCTTTAAGCGGATGCGGTCTCCGTTGGTGTACCTGCGCTGATTGCCGGTCGTGCGATTGGGTTGAATCAACCCTTTTTCTTCGTAAAAACGTATGGATCGGCTGGTAATGCCCAATTCCGAAGAGAGATCCGATATGGAATAGGTCTCTTTTTTCATATTTCCTGGCTATTAGATTTTTAACCTTAACGTTAAGGGAAAGTATTTACAACGGAAAGGGTTCACCGGTCAAGAAGAGATCAGGTATGGCGGTGTGCTTTACCGGGAGAGCAACGAAACCGGTGGATGGATGGTCGGGAGGATGGCAACCCCGAAAACACTTTCGGAGATGGATGCGATCTTCATGGCCTCAAACGTTGAAACACGGGAGAATTCTCCATCAACCGTTTGCTGGGCTGAACGGGCATATTGATCCAAACGTGGCTTCGGTATCCTTTTGGTTATAAAGGTGCAATCCTGCGCCCAGTCGATATAAATGGGTTCCGGTTGCATCCGGTGGGCATCTTTTTCTAAATCGCTGCAAAGCAAATCGCTGAGCAGCTTGCGTTTGATGTAGGGCTCGGCATCGGGATTAAAGGGGATGTCTCTTTTTTTCAGGATATGGTCAATGATGCCTTCTTCGAAGGTCGACAGTATCGCGGCCGGGGTGGAATAGGGTGACCGGTTTCCGTTTCCGGAGGGCTCGAGGGAGAGAATGGAATAACCCAATGAAAAGCTGGTGTAGTTGACAACGGCGCTTTGCCCGCGTGTTGCTTGATCGATTTTCGACATAAGATCCGTCACGATTGGATAAAACTTTGGTCGGGACAAACATACACCGGATCGATCCGCCAGGGCTTGGTAAGAGAGCCCGTAACGCCCTGTTGGGCTCCAGATCGACCAACTGCTGCCCGATGCTTTCGCTATGCCATCGATCTGAGCGGCGATTTGTTGCGGCTGGTACCAGAACCCCTGAATCCATGGTCGAATCGGCTTGTCTGTGCGGCGCATCATGCTACGCATGCTGGCTTCCATGATCATTTCCGGGAATTCCCCTGGCGATTGCTTGCCAAGAAAACCGGGTGGAAAATGGGACGGGTAAAACATCGGGCAGATGACGTCCAGGTAAGGCGCCATCTTCTCCAAAATCTGCCCGACACCAAAGTCATCGGCTTTCCACGCCGTCAATCCGAAGATATCCGCGGAGATGCAAACCCCCAAAGGTTTTAATTCATCATAAGCCCTTTCAAGAAAGGATTTTATGCAGTCGGATTTGGAAAATCCGGGTATGGTGTTGGGGTAGCGGATGATTGAAAGATCGCCGTCGCTGGGAAAACGAACATAATCGAACTGGATTTCATCGAATCCCATGCGGGCCAGTTCCTTAGACAGGGCGATGTTGTAGTCCCATACGCGGCTGTCGTTGGGATTGGACCAGTGAAGGCCATTGGCATCCGACCACGGCCTATCCGTGGAACCATCCATGACACTTAGCTCCGGCATGGCGGCAGCCAGTTGATGATCGGCAAAGACATCCAGTTTGGCAATGGTGCGAAGGTTATCTTTTTTCAGCCGTGCCACGTGCTTCTCTAATCCTGAGTGTTTGGCTCCGATGCCCAATTGAACGGCTATGGCATTTTCAGATGGCCACAACAGTTGGCCTTTGGGGCTTTTAACATGCAATACGACTGCATTGACCGGTGTCAGTGTGGCGTAATGCACGATTTCATCAAAAGTTCGCTGGGTTAATTTATGGGGTGGAATGTATAATGCGTGAAACCGATCGCTGCTTGTTCCAGCAACTGAAAAACTGCCGAATGCTGCGGTAACCAAAAAGAAGACCGCAACGGTCAATGTGGCTATGAGGTATGGGCGGGAGGTGTAGGTCAACTGACAAATTCTCCTTTCTCAGCTCCATTGTTCCTTGAAGAGCGAATGCCTTGCGGCGCTCCGGAGAAAACGTTAGGGTTCATGATTTGATTATCGGCATTATTGGGATGAGATGAAGCCGGGGAGCGCTTTTTTAGTATTACCTGCTATCCTAGGGTATCCAGCAGGGTGCCCAGCATTTCATCATACACCTGAATGCTTTTTAGGTTGGCCTTGTATCCGGATAGTGTCGAGATCGACTCGGATATTTCTTCGGCGATATCGACATTCGAGGCTTCAATCGTTTGTAGCTCACCATTATCAGCAATTGGCTTGGTGAAGCCCGGCGTATTGACTTGATCAACGTTCGGTTCGACACCGCCAAAGAATCCTTCTTTGAAGGTTGTTCGGTTTTTTTTAAAGCCGTCTGAATTCACATTGGCTAGGTTGTTGGCAGTGACATTCATTTTGACTGAAAATGCCGATATTGCCGAACTGCCCGAATCAAATGGTGAAATCATGTATGGTCCCCAGGGTCATCCCAATTGTCATTCATTGGTAGGTTAAGATAGCAAAGACAGTGCCTGGAACTGACAATTTTATTAAATCTTAACATAACAATTAGTTATGGAAATTGTTAACTCAATCTTAAGGCGGGTGATGATAGAGAATGGCACGATCGGCCGCTAGGCTGGGATAATGCGATTGTCTTCATAAACAAGAATGCAAGGATGGCTGTTATGGATGGCAAAACCTGCCTATGGGCCTGTTAAAACATGCCGGAAAGCGGCTCTGGGATGGACTTTGCAATGCTGATTCACCTTTAATCGTCTTTTTGCCAGCGGTCTTTTAAAGGCCGATAAAAAATACCGCTGGCGGTTAATTTGAATCTCCAAGTTGCCTGAACTGTAAAATAATTTAGTTATTACAGATTGTTAAAATCTAATTAAAAAAGGACGTATTAAAACCGCACAGGTCGATAGACATAAGTATACGCATATAAGCTCATCAATTATTGGGTGGGGTGGTTTTTTTTAAAAAGCTTGCATGATCGTTGCTACACATCGTGATCATGAGATAAAGCCAACATTCATGATTGAGATCGCTTCTAATAATTTTTAATCAGGAGAGTCCTATGGTAACCATTGACCCTGACAAACCAGTCCTGAACATCACCGATCCTAAAAAAACGGCAGGCCGAGCCAATCCACCAAAAGGCGAGTTTGATGCTATTTTCAGAAAGGCAGTTGATTCGACGGTAATCAGCGGTGCCAAGAGGGAATCGACAGCGTTTATTCCAGAAATACGTCCGGCCCAATTTACAACTGAGGCGCTGCCGTCAACCAACATGGTCGTTGACCGGGTTCAGCAGTTGGTCGATACGATGGCGGCCTACCAACACAAGTTGACGGAAAAGGGCACGCCGTTAAAAGGCCTTCAGGCGCTGGTACGGACGATGACATCTCAAAGTGAATCGCTCTCCACCATATCAGAAGCCGTGGGCAAAGAGGAGAATTTGAAAACAATCGTCAATCAGTCGCTGATGCTTTCATCGATGGAGATCGCCAAATACAACAGCGGTTATTATAATGATCGTTGATATGCGCAATTTTGGCGCGCCTGACCGGTTGGGAATACAAGAAATCAGAAGTTGAGGATACTTTTTGCAAACTCCGGGTCTTTGAACAGCCTTTTGGCAAATTTCAAATATTTTTCGGCAATGGCCCGAACGGCCAGTTGAAGCGCATACGGTTTAATGGGTTTTTCAAGCAAATGATTGACATCGGATGCCACACACATGTTCACGATGTCGTCGCTGGCGTTGCCTGTAATAATAATCGAATCTGAATGGGCGGTGGGGAATTTTTTCTCGATGGCGTCAAGAAAAAAAAAGCCACTGGCGCCGCCTAAAAAGACATCCACCACAAAAATGGCTACCCCGATGTCTCTTCCCAGGCAGTAGACGGTGGCCTCTTCGGAATCCGTGAACGACACAACTTTTCCCCACGTATAGAAGCGTTTTATGGTTGTTGACACGAGTTCACATACGTCCGGATCGTCATCAACGATGATTACATCCAATCCTTCAGGCATAGTTCTTATCCTTCCCGTTTGTAGCGATCATGAACATCACATTCAATTGTAACACAACCGCCACAGGCTTCGGCGGAAAAATTTAACCGTTATTGCGATTCCTGGATGTTATATTTAGCCATTTTCCGGTAGACGGTTGTTGTATTGACACCCAATATTTTGGCCGCTTCTGCCTTATTCCCCCCTGTTTTTTGCAGAGCCTGGCGGATGGTTTTTATTTCAATCGCTTGCAGATTAAAATCTGCGTCCGCCATCACTTTTTTCCCCGATTGCTGAGCGATTTCATTTGTGAGGTCATTGGTATGGATGACGTCTTTGACGCCCAGCGCGAAGGCTCTTTGAATAACGTTTTCGAGTTGTCTGACATTTCCTGGCCAGTGATATCCCATCAGCTTCCCCATCGCTTCCGGGCTGACCTCCGGCACTCTTGCGGAATCGGGTCGTTTGTGTTTGGTGATTAGGTGGTTAACCAACAGCGGGATATCTTCCCGGATTTCACGTAAGGGCGGCATGGTAATGGAAATGACATTGAGCCGGTAATATAGGTCCTTTCTAAAGGAATGGTTCTCTACCGCGTCATCCAATTTTCGGTTGGTTGCGGCAATCACACGCACATCGACGTCGGTTTCCTGTGTGTCTCCAACAGGACGGATCTTTTTTTCTTGCAGCACGCGCAGCAAGCTGATTTGCACTGCCGACGAGACCTCCCCGATTTCGTCTAAAAAGAGGGTGCCGCCATCGGCCGCTTTGAAAAGGCCGATGGAATCTTTCGATGCCCCCGTAAAAGCGCCCTTGATATGCCCGAAAAGTTCTCTTTCCAACAGGCTTTCCGCGATGGCCCCACAGTTAACGGGGATAAAAGGGCCTTTTCTCCGGTCACTGTTGTTGTGAATGACGTTGGCGGTCAACTCCTTGCCGGTACCGCTTTCACCTTCGATCAGGACCGTTGGACTGCCGAAGCTGATTTTATCGATAATCTCATATATCTTTTGCATTTTTGGGGACATGCCGACCAATTCATCATATTTGTAGCGTTCCTTCAATCGACTGCGAATCAGTTGATTCTCCTCCTTGAGATTCTGTTTTTCAATGACCCGGTCGATCAGGATTTTAAAGCGGTCGAAATTAATCGGTTTTTGCAGAAAATCGTAACTTCCCGATTTCATCGCTTCGATGGCTGATTCGATGGTGCCATAGCCGGAAACGATGATGACTTCCGTTTCAGGGGAGATCCGTTTGATCCGTTTTAGCAATTCCATGCCGCTGATTTCAGGCATGATCAAGTCTGAAAAGACAACACTGAAATGGTGTTGCTTGATCATTTCGATGGCCTTCAGGCCGCTCGGTTCTGTGGTGACATCGAAACCGCAGCGGGTCAGAAACTGTTCAACGATCGAAAGAATCTGTTGATCATCGTCGACAAAGAGAATTTTATACTTTTTTATCATATTTTTTGTGGAATGGTCAAAATTGTAGACAGCACATTCAAATCAACACCGCTGGCATTAAACAACCACCCAAACTGCAAGCCCATCCAACACACTATTATTAAAAGAGAAACTCAGTCCCTTTTTATATGTCACGAACACGAAAAGAAAGTCAAGCACCCTCAAAAACCAAAGAAAGCTTTTTGGTATTGATCGTGCTTTAACCTACATCAAGCTTGTTATTTTAATCAACCTGCATAGCCCTTGAATTGAGTTGCTCACCCCCTTCTGATCTGAACTGATCTTCTTAGCCGGATGCACCATTTACGTCGTTATAACGAATTTGCCATGAATGGCATGGCAAAACCCAACAACCTTATTTTCAGGGAGGTGTTTATGCCACGTTTGCGTAGGAACCTTTTGTTTGCCGTTTTGATTTCCGTTGCCGTTATCTTGACTGGGACATGTTGCGCCATCGCCATGGAGAAGGTCAATATCAACACCGCTTCGGTTGAACAGTTGATGACACTTGACCGTGTGGGCGCCAGTTATGCCGAGCGGATTGTGGCCTACCGCGAAACGAACGGGCCGTTCGACAAGCCCGAGGACATTATGAAGGTTAAGGGCATCGGCAAGAAAACCTGGGAGGCGAATAAAGATCGGATTGTCGTCTGAGTCAATGCCCGCGTAATTTCTGTTTCAATTGAATTTCTGGATCACAAGTGTTGAATCTTATGTCGCAGTCACGGCCTGTTTGCCTTGCCGTTGATAGCCGGGCAAACAGGCCGACCTCAAAAGATGCTATAAAAACCGGGAACCACCATCGCCTCTGACTACGGAACAGCTGACCCGGTCCGCCTTCACCATTATTCCCAACCGCTTTTTTTATTTCGTTATCTTTAAGATTGACTCCTGCCTGCTTTTATGTTCAATAGATGAACGCTCCTACGATCTTGCCGATTATAATTCGTTGCATCTTCTGCCACCCAGGCGCATCGACCGATGTACCCCACCCGGCGGAGCCATATGATTGCCTTAAAAAATGGAATCAAGAAGCCTTAAAACACTTCGGTTGCTGGAAGCGATTGCTGAGGATAAGCCACAATCCCAGCGCGAATTGTCGGATTCCCTACAAATATCCTTGGGTTTGGTGAATGCGTTCATTAAACGCCTGGTAAAAAAAGGGTACTGCAAGGTTACCACAATACCAAAAAACCGCGTCAAATATGTCCTCACGCCGTCTGGTGCGGTTGAAAAAACGCGCCTGACCTATGAATATATTGAAAGCTCTTACCAATTCTTCAAAACAGTTAAAAACCGACTGCGAAATCTCTATAACGATCTTCAAGCTCAGGGAAAAACTCGGGTTGTTTTCTATGGCGCAGGTGAACTGGCTGACATTGCATTGCTTTCCATGACGGGGACAGATGTCCACATGGTTGACGTGGTAGATCCGAAACGGAAAGGTGAGAATTTCGCTCATTTTATCGTCAAGGCGACTTCGCGACTCCAAAAAGCAGATTTTGATATCCTATTAATCACCACCGTCGACAACCATGCAACGGTTTTGAAAGATATTCAGGGTGTAGGCGTACCGTCGGATAAAGTTCGATTTTTTTAATTCCAAAGGAGAATCTCAATGGCATACGATGGACCTGCTATTGCGGCAATTGGCTCGGGTTACTGGGGTAAGAACCTGATCAGAAATCATCATGAAATCGGTTCTCTGAAAATGATCTGCGATAAAAATGAGGCCCTGCTAAAATCATTCGAAGCCCAATACCCCGGCCTGGAAACCTGCCTGGCGGCCAACGATGTATATGGCAATCCGGATATCGATGGCATTGTGATCGCAACACCTGCAGAAACCCATTATAACTTGGCCCGAGAGGCTTTGCTGGCTGGCAAACATGTCTATGTTGAAAAGCCCTTGGTGCTTGATGAAAAAGAGGCCCAGGATCTCATTAAAATCGCAAAAGAACAGCATCTCATCTTGATGGTCGGACATCTTCTACAATATCATCCCATTTTTTTGAAACTGAAAGAATTGACATTGAACGGGGATTTGGGCCGGATCAATTACATTTACTCAAACCGGCTCAACCTTGGTAAAATACGTCGTGAAGAGAATATCCTCTGGTCATTTGCACCGCACGACATCTCAATGATTCTCGCTTTAGCCGAGGATGAGCCGGAATCGGTCTTTGCCACCGGTGGGTATTACCTGCATAAAAAGATTGCCGACGTCACCACCACCCACCTGGAGTTTAAATCCGGCCTGCAGGCTCACATCTTCGTATCCTGGCTGCACCCGTTCAAGGAACAGAAGCTGGTTGTGGTCGGTGACCGCAAAATGGCTGTGTTCAACGACACCAAGGCATGGGAAGACAAACTGTGGTTATATCCCCATAAAATCAAATGGGAACATAATATCCCCATCCCCGCTATGGCTGAACCGGAAAAGGTTTCCGTGGTTCAACAGGAACCGCTTCGACAGGAGTGTGAGCACTTTCTTCGCTGCATCGCCACTGGCGAGCAACCGCTTACCGATGGAAATGAAGGGCTGCGGGTGCTGAGGGTGTTGAAGGCAGGCCAGCGATCGCTGGATATGCAAGGTGTTCCTGTTGCGTTGAAACGTGTAGCGCTTTCCGCTGAGCTTCAAAAGCCCACCATTAAAAACGATGGCTTCTTTGCGCATGAATCTGCGATTATCGACGCAAACGTATCGATAGGGAAGGGGACAAAAATCTGGCATTTTTCGCATGTGTTAAAGGGGTCCAGAATTGGCGGGGACTGCAATATCGGCCAGAACGTTGTGGTCGGGCCGGATGTCTCGATAGGCGACGCATGTAAAATCCAAAACAACGTCTCGGTGTTCAAAGGGGTTACCTTGGAAGATGGTGTTTTCTGCGGCCCAAGCATGGTGTTTACCAATATTTACAATCCACGCGCAGAAATTCGAAAAATGGACCAAGTGCGACCGACCTTGGCAAAACAGGGAGCGACATTCGGCGCCAATTCCACGATTGTCTGCGGTGTAACCATCGGAAGATATGCCTTTGTCGGGGCAGGGGCTGTAGTAAACAAAAACATACCGGATCATGCGCTGGTGGTGGGCAATCCGGCCAAGCAGATCGGATGGGCCTGTGTATGCGGGGAACGGCTTTCGGACAATCTTGAATGCCTTTCTTGTGAGCGGCGCTACCATAAATCAACGGATGGGATCGTACTGAATGCGTCAGAAAACGTATTGCTCACTTAGCAGGCGCCGGGTTTCAAACAGTTAAAAAGAAAAACCGATCATCATCACCGTAGAATTCCATGCATCATTTCATCAGAAGTGCTATTTCCGAATGATTGCCAACACTGGCGGTCAACAATCCGAGAAAACAAATCGGGTGGTTTTCTAATGAAAATATTTACAATAGTTGGTGCAAGACCGCAATTTATCAAAGCGGCTTCTGTGTCAAGGGCCATTTTCAAACATAACAGAAGCCATGCCGGCAATCTTTTGAAAATAGATGAAACCATCATCCATACGGGACAACATTATGATCACAACATGTCCCAGATATTTTTCAAAGAGCTTGAAATTCCCACCCCGGATTACAATTTAGAAATTGGCTCAGGCTCCCATGGTTTACAAACGGGACAGATGCTTATCCGGTTAGAAGAACTACTTCGATCGAAAAAACCAGATTTAATAATTGTATACGGGGACACCAACTCCACGCTTGCCGGTGCCTTGGCTGCAGTCAAGTTGCATATCCCCATTGCGCATGTCGAAGCAGGTTTGCGATCTTTCAACCGGATGATGCCTGAAGAGCATAATCGTGTCCTCACGGATCATTGTTCTAATTTGCTATTTTGTCCAACGCAAACGGCTGTCGAAAATTTATTAAAAGAAGGTATTACCAGTGGCGTCCATTTGGTTGGCGATGTGATGTACGATTCGGTCATGTACAATGTTGCGTTGGCAGGAAAAAAATCAAAGATTGTAGAAGAGTTACAGTTAGATCATAAGAAGTATGCCCTTGCCACATTGCATCGTGCCGAAAACACCGATAATATCGATCGATTAAACGGTATTTTCACAGCTCTTGAAGAAATCGCAGGAGAAGGCTTGCCGGTCATTCTGCCGTTGCATCCTAGAACCAGAAAGGTCCTAAACAGTTCAAAATTCAGGCAAAATTTTCTGCGCATCATAGATCCAGTACCCTATCTCGATATGTTGATGTTGGAAAAACATGCCAGCCTGGTTTTTACAGATTCCGGTGGCGTGCAAAAAGAAGCATACTGGATGAAAATTCCCTGTGTGACGCTTAGAGACGAAACTGAATGGATTGAGACCATTGATGAAGGCTGGAATGTTCTTGCAGGCGCTGATAAAGAAAAGATTATAAAGCTTTCCAAAAGGAATTGGCCATCTGTTCAAAAAAAACCATTCGATTGCGCCAAGGCATCTGACAAAATAATATATATAATCAGTCAAAAATTATAATACTGATTCGTATTACTTTTTCGATTATTAAAAAGGATATGAATGCAATCTAAAACAGTTGCGATGATTGTTCTCAATTCAGTAAGCCATGATGCGCGTGTTAAAAAAATGGCTGAGAGTCTCTCCAGGATGGACTACAAAGTCTTTATTTTTGGAGTCCAAGATAATCGTGATAGCCGTCCATCAAATAAATTACCAGACGGTTCAAATGTAATTCGGGTTAATATTAAAAAAACAAAGGCTTTATATGTATCTTTTATTAGCTTTTTAAAGTGGTTTTTATCGGCATTATTTTTTATTATGATCCTAATTACGTTTTATCTAAATTTTTTCGTAATAAAGATTGATTTAAATAAAACATATTATTTTAATTATTTATTATTATCTGTTATTTTCATAATTGTTTTATATTTTCTTATAAAAACATATCATAGACTCATTGATTTTTGGCCGCATTTAGATCGTAGAATAGAAACACCTAAAACTGGTAAAATTATAAACAAATTAATTCACAATAGTGTGGCGATAACTTTTGGGTTATGTATTAAAACGATAATAAACAATTTATATAATTATATTTTTATGTTCGAAACATTCATAAAGCGTTTTTTTTGGCGCTTAGTTATTAGAAAAATGATTATAGATGAGATTCTAAAAATAAACCCGGACGTCGTTCATTGCAACGACTTGCCAACCCTTCCCATTGGTTGCTTAATTAAAAAAAGAACCAACTGCAAGTTAGTATATGATAGTCATGAGATTTTTGAACACGTTTCACAGTTAAGCAAGCTATATAGGTTATACTATCGATCCATACAAAAAAAATGCAGTAGGCATGTAGATTATTTTATCACCATTAACGAAAGCATACAAAAATACTTAAACCAATCATATCCAAAATTACCACTCGGTATTGTTATCAAAAATGCAACACCATACTGCCAAAAACTCCCTGACTATGATGGCCGCTTGCATCGAGCCGCGGGTTTTGAAAAAGAAAAGCGAATCCTTCTATATCAGGGCGGCTTTTCACGACACAGAGGTTTAGAAATGCTTGTGCGTTCCGCACCTCTATTGAAAGAAGGATGGGGATTAATAATGATGGGATGGGGGACCATAGAAAACGAATTGAAAAATCTTGCTGACAGTATCGATCCCGATCAACAGAAAATTCGTTTCATACCTGCTGCGCCTCAACATGAACTGGTGTATTGGACCCAGGGCGCATCCGCGGGTATCATACCTTACGAAAATATCTGTCTAAATCACTGGTTCTGTACGCCCAATAAACTTTGGGAGTATCCGAATGCGGGGGTACCCGCCATCGTGAGTCCCTTTCCTGAGATGGAAAAAGCTGTAGTTGAAAACAATTTCGGTTGGTTGCTCGATGATGAATTATCCCCGGAAGGGATTGCTGCTGTGGTAAATAACATCACAGAAAATGATTTATCAGTTAAAACCAATGAATCTAGAAACTATGTAGCCCGCGATAATTGGTCAATATATGAAAAAAGACTTTTACAGCTTTATCAAACAATATTTTCAGACTCTACGAGTCTCTCTTCAAGGGAAAATTGAAAAAAGGTAAAGTATTATTATGGATATGAGCAAGATGATTTTTATTACCGGTTTTGCACGTGGAGGAACCAGTTGGTTGAGAAACTGTATCGCCTTTCACCCTGATGTTCAAAAAATTCCCCACGAAATGACTATATTCCGGGATTTGAAATCAAAAGAGGAGATTGAATCGGCAGTTGAAAAAGCGGTTAACGAAAATCAATTGTCAAAAACGTATATCGTCAACAAAGCACCCGCAAATTCTCCTTATGTTGGTAAGGCTTGTCGTATGTTTCCTGAGTCCAAGTTTATTTTTATTATTAGGGACCCTAGAGATGTTTTTATTTCACACAAACGCGGTACAAAGAAATGGATGGGAGGTTCCAACAGTACAGTAAAAGGGTGCATGAAAAAAACACAACAATATTTCCAAGGATATTTAGATAGCGCAGAATGTCCAAATATATTTCTTGTGAAATATGAAGACTTGCATCAGGATTTTCATAATACAATTAAAAAGATATATAATTTTTTAGGTTTTAAATATGATGATCAACTTATTAAAGAATGCTTCAAACAAACAAATTTTTTATCCGTCTCAGGTGGACATAAAGAAAAACGGGATGCTGCAGCTAGAAAAGGGGTTTTGTATGACTGGGTGAACTTTCTAACCCCCAAAGAAGAAAAATGGTACAAAGGAAATCGATATTGGTCCGAATTTATGAAACAGCAAGGATACAATTGGAATCCACCAACATATTCAAACATTCTCAACGCAATGTTCGAAGCTGGTGTAATTTCGATAAATGAAGAGCAGCTTTTAAATAAACGCTTGAATGATTTTAAAGTCAATCTTCTTTTGATGCACGACATCGATATTATAGACAATGATATAACCATTAATAGTATTCTTGAAACCGCTAAAATTGAAAGCAAACTTGGTTATTCTGCTTTTTACAATTTTCTTCCTTTGGATGACCTAAGATATCAAGCTGTAACGCAAGAAAAGATATTTGATACGATAAAAAAAATTTGTACCCTTTCTCCTAAAGCAACAATTTCATTGCATTTGAATGCCGCCGAGAAATATTTTCCCAAAGAAATGGAAGATTCCGACGATA
This sequence comes from uncultured delta proteobacterium, assembly GCA_963704985.1. GTDB lineage: Bacteria > Desulfobacterota > Desulfobacteria > Desulfobacterales > Desulfosarcinaceae > Desulfosarcina. Next base: position 95,863 of record CAVPIL010000004.1, read on the forward strand.
ATCACCCATTAATGAAAAATGCTGTTAGGTATCTTCATGAACAAATCGATGCCTATGAGAGTCAAGGAATCTTTTTCACGATGGCTACTGCACACGGTTATGGTCGCAAAAAAAAACAACCAAACAACCGTGATTCAAAGGCATTTGCGAAAGAATTAAAAAGTCGCAATATTATTCTTTTTGATACTATGATCAGACCTTACCTTGATAGCGCGGCAATAACAACCTCAGTTTTCAATGATGTTGGAGGGCCATTGATATTAAAAAAAATGCATAATAGAGGTTCTATAGATTCAGCAGAAACCTATCGAAAATTCCCTACCGGTTCATTGATTAGATTTCTCACTCATCCTGGTAACTATGATATACAGCGCTCTTTGTGTTTGGGATACAGGGAAAATATCAATTGAATCTTTCTAAAATATTTTTACCTGTTTTTTCTATTCTGAAAACAGGAACGAAATATTTTACTTCCTTATCATGGCTGGTCAAAGATGCTATTAAAGATCATAGACTATCATCTTTTGGTGTAATTATATCAAACTTCATCGGAGTAAGCACCGGTGTTGCTGCATTTTCATTGATTGTCAGTTTTATAAAATATCGTATAGAGAAAAAGGTAATCTCATTTAAAGGGATTAAACTCCCAGAACCACCTCCTGGTATTGAAGGTTTATTGGTCGTCGGTGGCATTGCGCTATTAATTGGGCTTATTAGTGCCTCACTTATATATATTTCAAAATGGGGCACCTTAAGAATTTGCAAAAGTTATCATAAAATATGCATATTGAAATTTATCGAGATAATGTCGAAAAACAATTCCCCGCCAAAAGAAACAATACCCTTTATTTTACCGAAACATGGATTGCATCATATTCCGACAATTTACTGCAGATATGTTGCATTCACTTATAGATTTTTCTTAGAAGTAACATTGCCTTTAATTACATTAACATTTTCTTTATGCGCGTTGATTTTTCTTGATTATGTAGTTGCTTTAAGTCTTTTACCTTTTTCTATCGTTTACTTCTTTCCTATTTATAAATTAAATCGCTTTTCTGCCAAAACACAAGGTCTCTATTTAAGATACATAGGTGATTTCGTTCCATGGATACGTCGTATCAATCATAATTTGAATGGATGTGGGAATCAAAATATAAAAAATAATATTTCACAATTGTTTTTCAAGTCCAACGAATTGGAGAATCTAACATCATCTTTATATAATAGAATACTATTGACATTTAGCACCGATTTCCTTAGCAGACTATTTCTTGTTATTTGCATGGTTTGGCTTTTTTTTATTTTTGGAATTCAAGTTGTAAAGGATGAACGGTCATGGCTTTCAATTCTGACTTTTATTATTGCATTGCGATTTACAGGATCCAGTTTGCAGCAAGTAGTTGCTAAATTTATTAATATTAGCAGGTTTTATCCTGCTGTAGATGCTTATAGAAAGTTTGCAACATTTTATTTACTTGGAAATAAAAAAATCCAAAATACAAAAACCGTTAATAATATAAAGAAACATGTTTCAATTACTGGTCCGAAGATTGATGGAAGCAAAATTAATGAGGAGATAAATACTGGTGAAACCTCTATTATATTTATAGCGCCACCACTTTCAATAGTAAAAATAGATAAATTATTAAACAAATCTTTTTCCTTTGATTTTAATAGCGTTCTGTTAAACGCTACATACAATATTAACGATAATCCGATTGCAGAATTAAAAGTTCGCGAAAACATTTTAGGAATTTACACAAATGAAGAGCTTGTTCAAAAAATAGGCTATATTTTCGAAGATCTAGGTGTAAGTCATGAAATAAAGCAACTGCCATTTGGTCTAGAAACTTTATGCAATATACAATCGACTTCGTCATTAAGCGCAGAAGCGAATTTTAGTATTGCCAATATATTTTGTTTGATGGCTGATAAGCAAATAGTAGTATTAAATGCTAAAAGTTATTTTCTGCTTGTCTGAAGAATTTCAAAAAAGTTTTACGTCAAAATTAAATAATAAACATATTTTCTTTGTTACAGATCGCCTTTTGAATGTTGATAAAATCTCCAGTTCTGACTTGCTATATAATAGTAAAATATTTATTGCAGAAAATGATTCAATAATTGGAACAGGAAATTTGGAATGGTATAATAATAATCTATCAAATATTAAACGTTTTTTAACCCAAGAAAAGTCACATGACGATCGTTCTGATATAAGCATGTTTGAAGATGATATTGAAGACGATATTTGATAAACGTTGTTATTCAGTCAATTAGTCATGAAAATGATATTGTTGACAATATTTATATCAATAATGTTAACCAAATGGGCAAATCGTACTAATTTTCAAGTTTGATTATTCAGGCTGAAGTTTGACAGTTAGGGCCGATATTTGGCGTTTCTTCGAACGTAACTTATTGAAATTACTATACCGCGTTTAAAATGGTCGCCAAAAGGTAGTGCCACAGAATACGGTTTATTTATTGACTGACAATGCTTTAACCGATAAATTTGGGGTGTCTTTCATCGAGGAGGCCCCCATGTTCGCTCGTGTTAAAAAGTCCGGCAAGTATCAGTATCTGCAAATTGTTGAAAACAGAAAGGAAAAGGGCAAAGTCAAGCAGCGCGTCATCGCCACGGTCGGCCGCATGGACCAACTGCAGTCAAAGGGCCGTGTGGAAACGCTCATCCGGTCGCTGTCCAGGTTCTCCGAACAGGCGCTGCTGATTATTTCGGGCAAAAGCGATGTGGCCGCCGATGCCAAAAAGATCGGGCCGGCGCTGATTTTCGAGCGGCTGTGGAAAGAAACCGGGATCAAGGCCGCTATTGCCCGGGTGCTGGATGGGCGTAAGTTCGAGTTCGATGTGGAGCGTGCGATTTTTCTCACGGTGCTTCACCGCTTGATGGTATCGGGTTCCGATCGTTTCTGTCACCGCTGGTGCCGGGACTACACCATTGACGGTATCGAAGGGTTGGATCTTCACCACCTCTACCGGGCCATGGGCTTTCTGGGTGAAGAACTCCAGGACCAGGATGGGGCCACCCCTTTTTCACCCCGCTGCAACAAGGACCTTGTCGAGGAGTTTATCTTTTCTCATCGCCGGGATTTGTTCTCGAATCTGGATCTGGTCTTTTTCGACACCACCTCGATCTACTTCGAGGGCCGCGGCGGTGAAAGTATCGGTCAAAGAGGTTTTAGCAAGGACCACCGGCCCGATCTTGTCCAGATGGTGGTCGGGGCCGTTATCGACGATAAGGGCCAGCCCATCTGCTGTGAGATGTGGCCCGGCAATACGGCCGATGTCACAACCCTGTTGCCCATCGTTGACCGGCTCAAAACACGATTTGCGATCGCGCGAGTGTGCATTGTTGCCGATCGGGGCATGATCAGCAAAGACACGCTGGAGCAGCTCGAATCTCAAGACAGCCCGATTGCCTACATCCTGGGTGCCCGTATGCGCAAGGTCAAGCAGATCCGGGATCGCGTCCTGTCCCAGCCGGGCCGGTACAGGCAGGTTTGCCCTGAAAGCAGTGACCGGAACAAACCGGCACCGCTGAAGGTCAAACAGGTCGAGATAGACGGGTGTCGATACATCGTTTGCGTCAATCCCCGTCAGCAGCGCAAAGATGCCGCCGACCGAGAGGCCATTGTTCTGGCACTGACCGAGCAACTCAAAAAGGGCCCCAAAAGCCTTGTCGGCAACAAGGGCTTTCGAAAGTACGTAAAGATCGAAAAAGGCAGCACCAGCATCGACGAAAACCGAATCAAGTATGAATCGCGCTTTGATGGCAAATGGGTGCTTAAAACCAACACGGATCTTTCTGCCGATCAGGTGGCGCTGAAGTACAAAGAACTGTGGCGAGTAGAGAGGGTCTTCCGGGACGTCAAGTCGTTACTGACGACCCGTCCGATCTTCCACCAGAAAGACCGGACGATCCGAGGCCATGTCTTTTGCAGCTTTCTGGCGCTGGTGCTTCGAAAGGAGCTTGACCGGCGTCTGTCGAAAGCGGGCCACCGTTTTGAGTGGGCCGAGATCAAGCAGGACTTGAAAGCCCTGCAACGGGTAACCATCGAAGAGGACGGCAGGCGCTTATCGATCAGGAGCCAAAGCAAGGGCGTATGCGGCAAGATCTTCCAGGCAGTTGGCGTCGCAATGCCGTCTACGATACAGGACGCGTAAGCTGCGCCCGAAATCTCAAAAGGTAGTGCCAAGAACATTTTTGGGTGTTGTAGTACATTGAAATAAAACGATATTTAAAAATCGACTGTCAAACTTGAGTTAGGCGCTGCGAGTCTGAATAAGAAACGCGTGATGCTTTGGGCACGGATTGGATATAATATTACTAAAAAATACCAGATAACGCTTCAGGAATTAAGATGATTTGATTCCAGTTATTAAAATGATGGATTTTAAGATTTACTTGCAACAATCGCTATTCTGGCTTAGACAGCCTGACAACCATTGTTTAAAATGGTTTTCCCTGCGGCAATGTTTGTGATTGGGTTTGTATAGATGCGAATTGTACAGAATAAGTTCTTTTAATTTTCCGAAGGAGGACATCTAAAATGCATTCCTTGTGCAAAGGAAGATGAGTTTGAAAGAACACCTGACCGGGACTTATCTACGGAATGCCGTAGTCGAATGTAACTATTTTATTTAGAATATGCAAATGAATCACTTGGAGATACTGGATTACCTTTTTTTATTTACAACATGATCCTATCTACTCAATAAACTTATTCGGAGATGATTCGGATATGAAAATCGCGCGCTTCGAGCCAATGGGTGCTTTTCCAGTGCAAGCATGGGAGGAAACATTAGGACGATTGCATGGCGTACAAGCTGAAAATATTGATCGCTATCATCCCACTTCTAACGCATTGGGTGTTTTCCCAAACAAAGATGGAGCATACTCGTGGTGCCGCCCGTATGGAAAGATACGATATGATTACATTGTTTTTTTACCTGGAACGCGTTTGCTTGATACGTCTTGGACTCGGGCTTGGCTCACAGCTGCCGCTTCAGCACTATCGGAAGAAGGCCAGATCGTATTACCCTATCGGGACGATAAACTTGCTGCAGAGCCATGCGGAATTCCCATTGATAGCTTGCATACTCTCTTCGGAACTCCTGTAGACGTCGGCGAGAGTTACGCAATATTCAGACCTGGTAGCGCATATTGATGCACCACAGAGTGTTATAAAATGGTTCATGGGTTCATCCGAATACAGCAATTGCTCGATTGGCCGAGTACCGAGCGGCGGAGCAACGAAAAGACCTCTTGGAGTCGGCTTGGAAGAAAGGTTGTGATGAAATTGAATGGCGTATTGACGGCGAAGTGGCTACTGAAAACTTAACCGCAGATTTTCTCTCCGAGACCTACGACGACCAGTGCGTTATCTTGTGTTTTCGGTACAAGGAATAAACACAAAATCTTATGTGCTGCAGACAATTTTCCGAGAATTGTTTGGCGCAGGCGTACCACTTCGCTGGGCTGACCTCTGGCAGTGGTTCTGGTTTTCTAGGGATGGAACTAGTCCTGCTCAGAATCTTGTTGACTTTAACTGTATTGATAAGTCGCTTGCGCAAGCATTCGAGTTGGGATAGACGCTCTGCTGACATAGGAGAGCCGATAATCAGTCGCTCGCGAATGATCACTGCGCGACTTGAAGCAGTAAAATTACCAGAGAACCTTGATGCGGTAACAATGCTCACTACACTCTGTTATGTCCCGAGAGGCCAAAGGCAGTTGGTGCTTCGCACTGCATGGGAAGCACTCTGCTCCGGAGGATTTTTAATAATTTGCGAAAACATTAAATCTAAAACCTACACCAGGGATTATCTATTTCTTTATGTTCGATGAGACCGAACTGAACAATATTATTGAAGCTCTTGGAGGGAAAATTCATTACCGGCACCCACTAACCGGACGAGTTCTTTCCACCAAAGCCATAGGCGGCAAAACTTGTTATCGTGTCTTGGAGAAGCCATGAAAATGAGAGCTGTGTTTATGCTATCTACAGGGCGTACTGGGACTGGAACGTTTGCTCATTTATTGCAGCAATCAAGGTATTATCGCGCATTTCACGTGCCAAAACCGGAATTGCTCCAAGAGGCATTCAACGCTCAACAAGCTTTGGACCTACCACATAAAATTATTGAATCAAAGATATCGCGATCAATGATTTGATGAATGGTTATCAAGGAAAAATATACGCCGAGACAAATAATACAGCTTTATCCTTTTGCCAGGGGGAGCTCGGCAAAAGGTTCGATGCACGTTTTTCTTTTGGGTCATCCGAGACCCGTTTGAGTATGTGAACTCAGGCCTTTCGCGAAAGTGGTACACTGGGGCCGGTGGTATTTGGGACGAATACCGTGATGTCCAAGGGTCTCGCTGGATGCAGGGCATGTCTCAGGAACAAATGATAGCATGGCAGTGGTGTGAGATTAACACAATTATCGAGACGGCCTTCGGAGACCTGAAATATGCCAAAGTATATCATTTTTCTGATTTGCGCGCTGATGTGAATCTCACACTCAATTTGTTGGAATGGCTTGGAGCCACCGATTTGACAAGAAACGATGTGACTCGTGTTTTTCGACTACGGATTAATGTTGGACGATATTCTTGCGCCAAGAGATCCAGAAACTGGTGATCATATTTTTGGTGAAAAAAATGATCACGAAACCGAAAAGAATTCTTTAGATTGTGTAAGAATACGAAAAATTATCGAAAAATACTGGTTGTCACCTCACTCAATGAGGTATCTGATATGATCACTGAACCAGTTAATTACCTTGGCTGGATAAAAATACTACAATCACTGCAAGCACATTTCACCCGTTACATTGATCTGCTGAGACCGAGCCAAGACTTGAGAGCAATTATGCGGCACGATATTGATTTATTTGATGTGCCCCTGTGAGATTGTTGCAGAGAACTGGAAATGGAGGAGGGTATTTCCAGTTCATGGTTTTTTCTGCCTCCAAAAGACAAACGGTACTTGGGAACTGAACCAGCAAAGATTAGAAAATACATCCGCAACTTGAAGGCTGATGGTTTTGAGATCGGCTATCATGTAAACGCTTGGGAGCAACCTGGAACTTACGCGCTAGTGAAAGACCCGCTTAAACGTCTCGATGAGGATTTAGAATGGTTTGCTGATACATTAGGGGAGCCTGTACGTGTAGCAACGGCGCATGGTATCCCCCGTCACAAAGACATTGCCTCCAATTTTTCGATGTACGACGCCCTTATAGCAAGAGGAGTGAGCATGCTGGATCTTTTCGTAATAGAAGACGGCGGGATTGGCAAGCGCATCCCGCATTTTGGGTTCCGATCAAAAAATCCCTTGCTTCAGGAAGGCCAAATCATCACCTATACCTCAGACTCTGGTGGGCCAATTCGCAAAGAGTGGATCGATTTTGCAACAATTCTACAACCAGGGCAAGTGATCATCTTAAATACACATTGCGGAAATTATGACATCCATCGCTCCTTTTCTTATCTCGACGCGAATCTACATGCAATACACCGCTAAAAAAATGAAAGTTTTCATTGCGTTTGGCCAGTCCAATATGTCGGGTAGAGGAAAAATTGCAGAGCTACCTTCATGGTTTCCTATGAATAGAAAAAGACTGTTCAGGTTCAATCCTTTTAAAGAAGGTTGGGATCTGGCGATAGAACCAATGCAATATCCGAATGACATTGTGTTTGCAGTCAATGCGGATAAAAAAAAGGCGGGGTAGGACCAAGCCTATCTTTTGCAGATACCTTGGATGACACTATAAATGAAACTATTGGCATCATACTTTGTGCAAAGGGTGGATCTGAAATCAAAGAATGGTTAAAAGATCCAAATCCGAAATCCTTATACGGATCCCTTGTGCGAAGAGCTTTGTGCGCAAAGCAAATTGGGGGGAAGGATAGATGGGATTATTGCATACCATGGAGAGAGTGACACCAAGAGCATAGAACTTGCTCGGCAATGGCCTGAGAAATTCCTAAACCTTATTGAAAACATTCGTAGTGATTTGTGCTCTCCCGCCCTTCCTGTTGTTTTTGCTCAACTGGCAAGAGTCAGTGATGAGCGCAAGCGAAAAAGAAAGCATGCCTATGTCGGATGGGACATCCTTAAAGCGCATCAGGCAATGATAGCAAGTAAAAACATTCAAATGATAAAAACCGACGATTTGGAGTTGATGGATGGATTACATTTGTGCACTAAAAGCCAGCTCGCCTTAGGCAAGCGTTTTGCTGATGCAATGCACTGCATATCGAACAAAAATACTTCGAGCAAGGACATAAATGTTTGCTAAACGCGTTATAATGGGTGGATTGCCGCGCTCTGGTTCAACACTTCTGCGTTCAATCTTAAATGCTCACTGCGCTATAGTAGCGCCTCCCGAAACTTCGATTTTCATACGTCCCTTTGAGGAACAAATTGCACGAAAGGAAAGGTTGTCCAATAAAATATGCGAAAAATTTGGAATTCCATACAGCCTCGAACACGTATTTAAGAGCACGGGCGCAATAAACTGCGTTGACAAGATCATGACAGAGTATTTGAGATTTATTGGGCGTAACGACATAGATGTTTGGGTCGAAAAAACACCAAGAAATTGCCTTCGTTATAAGCAATTATTTGATGAAGATCCAAAGTTGTTTTTTATTTCTAATATAAGAGATGGAAGGGATGTTATAACCTCGGTTTTTCCAGGGCAAAATGATTATTATTGCAGTATCGAAAGATATGTTGAAACAATGAATGCAATATATTCATTTCAAAACGAACGCCATATCCTTGTTAAGTATGAAGAGCTTGTAGATACTCCTGATTTAATTTTACGCAAGATAATGAAATTTATTGGTGTGCCATTTTCCGATGAGATGTTGGTCAAATATCCCAAGGTGACAGGACCTTGCAAGCAGCCTAAAGTCAAGGGTAAGATTACATCCAAATGGGTTGGACGATGGCAGCAGCACGAACATGTTAAAAGAATAGATAGATTCTATTCCAACCCTGATGCCGTAAAGTGGCTCGAGGTTTCTGGGTACGAAGTTTAGACTCAAAAGGCCCGATTTTTGTAAATAGGTTTTTATCACTTTCCAAATCCCACATTGTTAGTTCCACGATAATTTTAATAATCAAATTAACCGCCAAACCAAAAATGATGGCCCCGTAAAAAGTTGAATTTCATGATTTTCAGCTTCGCAAGTTACTGTTTTTATTGATTGGCAAATTGCGAAAACGACCTTTTCTGGACTTTTTACGGCTTCATTAAAAATAGAAAACAAGATGACTGGTCAAAATGTATAGAAATATATTGATATTGCTGGTGATGTGATGACTAAATACGGATACCTTGGATGATCAAAAAATCGGTAGAAAATGAATGGGAGAAGGTTCAAGAGCGTTATGCAGATATTCCCGGAGATAGAGGTGCAGATCTGCGTCGCAAGCATTATGCTCCTTTTTTTCTTCGTCTTGGCCTGAATGTATTTATTTCAGAATCGTGTAGATTCGTAAAACCAGATCGTATCGTTATCGACGACGATGCCCGATTGAACTCGGGTTGCCTGGTTTATGGCAGTGGGGGTGTTTGGATTGGCCGCCACGCACGTTTTGGACCAAACTGTTTTATTCATTCAGCCAACCATAATATTTCTAATGATGATCCTCATGCCTTTTTTGAGCGTGGTTATTCTTACATTGCTACCCGTATAGGGGACAATTGTTTGATTTCTGCTAATGTCTCGATCCTGCCTGGAGTTGATCTAGGTTCAGGCAGTTTTATCGCATGCGGAGCGGTGCTTCCAGGAAAGCATTATCCATCGCAATCCTACTTATCTGGTATTCCAGCTGGACCATTGATGACAACTGCAAACCTCAACCGTATGCATAAAAGTGATCAGCTCCAACCGGAAATAGTCATTCGCGTTCCTGCTTCCGGACATTGGCAGCTGGCGGCAAAACACCTTATGAGTGTTCTTGGCCTGCCGCAAGTGGCAATTATGGAAGAAAAAGAATTGCTTCCAGCCAGTGTGCACACTCTAATCCTCTTCGACGATATAGATTTTTCAAGAATCCCAGTAGACATAAGCGTATGGCGATTCGCCGATCTTAGTTCCATATTTTTCAATACGGAACAAAAGGAGGTTAAGGTGAAATTGCCTTATTGCCACCCGTGCAATCATGGCAGTTTCTTAAATGATGTTCTGTTACCTACAAAACTAACCACAAAATGGGTGCCCCTGCCTAAACGAGATTCTAACGAACCAACCCAAGTCTTGCGAAACACCGCATTCTGGTTAAAAGAGCGTTTGTTCAAAGGAGGCGGTGCACTTAATTTGCAAGAATTCTTGGAATGGTGCTGTGCCATTCGTTTCTTAAATTTTGAACCTGGCAGAAGTGATCGCGCCTTGGAAAACCTGCTTGAACAGCTTTGGAAGAGATCACCCGAAGGTTTTCTTCTAAAAAGCCCTGATGAGATAAAAACACTCTCTGAAAGCAGTGCTCTCCTAAGGGGGTGGGTTGACACTTTGATGAAAAATTCATCCGCCGCTACAAAACCCTCAAAAAAAATTTTTCTCGAGACACCTGCGCTGGCAGTTTGGTTGGCAATGGAATGGCAAGGTTCACCTAAACTAGAACAACTACGCATCAATATTAAAGATTTGTCTGGTTTGGTGATTACGACCCGTCAAATGGTGACTGTCTTTTTAGCAGCCAAAATCTGCCAGATGCCAGAAATCGCAAAGGCCAAGGAAGAAAAACTGCTGAGCATTGATTTCTGGCCAGAGCATGGTTCATTCCCCTATAGCGTGGCATCCGGAAAATCATTATGTCTGTCCCCACTGATTCTGGCCTTCCAGGTTGTTTGTTGCCAAGCAGAACTTAGGTTGGAAGAAGGCATATTTGATGAAGTGGAACTTGACATTCCGATCAATTGGCTACTTTTTGAAGACTCTTCCTTAATCAATACCACTGAAAAATTACTGTCTCCATCACTTGTTGATAATTGGCTTTTGCTTCATACTGCTCCTCAGAAAAAGGGTCATCACTTTAAACTCGCAAGTAATAACTATATTCAAGCAATACGACAATTGGAGCTGGTCTGGTTATCTCTTTTTGATCATATTCAGTCACTAAAAAGACGACATCTTGTTCGACTCATCCCTTGGCCCGCTCCTTTTACCGCTGCGTTATCTATCCGCTATGACGTGGATAGACCAGTCTCTGCTGGACGGGTTACCGAATTGGTTCGGTTTCAGGCAAGAGAATTGAATGCTCCTTGTGCATCCTGGTATTTTTTGGGAGATGATAAATACGAAACAACGCTAACGCCTATATTGGAACGCCACTGGCAAGAACGCGGCCGGCATCATTCAAATGATTCAGAGCACTCAAGTGGCATTGGAATAACCCATCACTCATCGCCCATGTCTGATTACTGGAAAGGAATGCAAACCGTCGGTTCCTTATTTCAACAGAATGCAGACTATGGAGAATTTCTATCAAGCGCGATTAACACACCCAGACCAGCCTGGATTGATTTTGAAGACCAGCGGCAATGCGCTGAAATGTATTTTACCCCCCTGCATTTCCCCCTGGAAGGCAGCACTCTGGATAAGGAACTTGTCTATTTTGACCAACTATTGGATCAATTCAGGGAACGGTTGGCTTGTGGCGGACATGCCATCATTGGGAGCCATCCTGACCTCGACTTGAGTTTGCTAAAGCAACTTCTTGGCCGCGAAGATTTTACAACTATATGGAAAGCCAACGTTAAAATGGTAACTGATCGTTGCAGGTTGGTCATGACTTATGGATCGGTTTGGTTTGCCGGTGATTGCAACGGTGATGAATTTTACTTAGCCAGTGAAAACCACATCGCTGATTTGCAGGTTGAGACAAGAATGGATGGATCGACCAAAGCGTGCCAAACCATTCAACTTCTGCCTGGTCTCCCCAGGAAGCTCTCTTGGCAAGGATCTCCTACGATTGGCCCTTCTCGTTCATCGTTGGCGGAGGCTTCACCGCTGCTGGATAAAATAAGCAAAATTGTTAGAAAACTTTCCATTTCCAAATAAAAAGAACTTATCTCTTCAGACAAAGCTTTTCAGTCATGGAGAACTCTCTGTCGATGGCAAACACCCAATGCCTTTTTCTGAAGCGTACTTTCGAAAATAGCCTATTAGGGCTGCGTTGATTCCCACTGATCTTGTCCGGTTAAAACCAACTTCGAGATTTTGCATGGAACATTTTAAGAAAAAAATATTGATAATAACCTTTCGTTATCCGCCAATGCAAACTGCCGGCGCCTACCGGATGGTTTCATTGGCCAAATTTCTGCCTCGATTCGGCTACAAGGTGTACATTCTAACTGTTCGAATCAATCGAGGAACATGGAACGGGGCCATTGATGTCTCGGATGATTACAATGCCACTATTTTTCGTACCAATGCTGTACATATCGGTGAGGTTTCAAAAATGCTCTTTAAAGGGCGATTTTCAGGGCATGGAAAAACGAGATCTGAATTTCACTCTAAAAAAGCAGGAAAGCTTAAAAATTTTCTCAGTTTTTTTTATGATAACATACTCACTTTTCCAGAACCGGAATGGCCATGGTACCCGCTGGGCATAAAAGAGGCCGTTCGAGTTGCCCAATCCATCAGGCCTGATGTCTTGCTTTCCAGTGCATTGCCAATTTCATCGCATTTATTAGCTCAAGGCATAAAACACAAACTTCACATACCATGGGTAGCCGATTACCGGGACCTCTATAGCCAAAACAACATCTGGAAAAGAAACGCCGTCTTCAATGCGCTTGAGTTAATTATTGAAAAAAAGTTGCTGCAAAAAGCAGATGTGCTGACCACCGTTTCGCCGCCCCTAGCTTCCAAACTGCATGAAGCGTTTGCCAAACCCGTTCATGTGATAACCAACGGGTACGATCCATACGATTTCGCAACAAGAACAGGAGTTCATCCTCGGAGTGGGGAAGCGCAACAAGAACAGGAGTTCCATCCTCGGAGTGGGGAAGCGCCAGGAAAAATGCGGTATATACCGGCATGATTTATCCCAATCAGGGCGGCCCAGAGAACTTGCTCAACGCATTACAACTATTAAGTGATCAAAAAAGGATTCGAAAAGGCGATTTGGTTTTTCGTTTTTTTGGTCCAAATGTCGATGTCGTTAAAACCCTGTATCCTTCAAAAAAGATGGAAGACTATGTCGTTGCAGGCGAAAACCTGCCGAGGAACCAGGCACTCACCTATCAGATGAATGCTGACCTGTTGGTCGTTTTCGATTGGGCTGAAGGCGTCTACAGTTCCAAGTTTTTCGAGTACATCGGCACTGGGAAACCGATCCTATCAGTCGGTCCCAAAGGGAGCGTCATTGATCACACGTTAACATCAATGGGACTTGGCCTCACTGAAAACGATCCTGCCGCACTGGCCAACATTCTGGAAAAATTTATTCAGACCGGGACCTTGGTAGAGGGACATACCCCAAAAACTGATGACGCGGAATTGTTAAAACCATTCACTCGCGAATACCAAGCTGAAAAACTGGCCGGCATCCTTGACCGAATCATCGTTGACAACCACTAACCAAATATTTCCTTCATCAATGCCATATTTATTCGATTCGGTCCTATATCGCTTTCCACGATTGATACCTTGGTGACAGGCTTCTGTTTATCGAGGCTATACTTGATGATCCAGTAAAAAGTCGCCAACAGGGTCACTCATGCGAAGGCGGGAACCTATGACTATTTGAAACTTATGGATCCCCGCGCGGGGAAGACAAAAAAGAGGACATTTCGACTTTTTACGGGTTTATCATGCTTGTGGTAAAACCAACCGCGCCAGTTGATGCAGGACAACATTCAGCACTATGCCAAAGCCTAACAATTACAAACTGTTTATAGCGACGTCCAGGCGAGAATCCCGGGAGAAAATCAGGATATTAAGAATCATTTCCCGGATGAACATCGGTGGACCGGCCATTCATGTGAAGAATCTTGCGGAAGGTCTGAACGCTGAACGCTTTTGCACCCAACTGGTTTTCGGAAGCGTATCCCCCGAGGAAGGGGATATGGAATACATCCTCAATGCCGATAAGCGTGCAGTAGTTTTTATTCCGGAACTTCAACGGGAACTGTCACCCGGAAAAGATGCCATCGCCTTGCTGAAGGTGCTAAAAATAATTCTTTCTTTTAATCCGCATATCATACACTCCCATACATCCAAAGCAGGCGTCCTATCCCGTATTGCCGCATGTATGGGTAATACATGTCGAAGACGAAAAATCATTACTGTTCATACTTTTCATGGAAATGTTCTTGACGGTTATTTCAGTAAAGTAAAATCCTTCATTTTTTTAATGATTGAAAAATCGCTGGCCAAAGTCACCGACCGGATAATCGCAATCAGCCAATCCCAAAAAAAAGAACTGGTCGATCATTACAAAATAGACCGTTCAGATAAAATAGCCATTATCAATCTTGGCTTCGATTTGACGCCATTTGAGGATGCATGGCGCCTGAAAGGCAAATTCAGGCAGAAGCTCGGAGTGGGGTCTGATACCATTCTGATCGGAATTGTCGGGCGGCTGGTACCCATAAAAAATCACACCCTTTTTTTGGATGCCGCCAAAGCGTTTTTAAACAACCCAATCGATGTACCCGTCAAATTTATCATCGTCGGGGACGGCGAGTTGAGAAGCCGGCTCGAAGAATACGCCCGCAAAGCCGCAATCATCGATCACGTCATTTTTTGTGGGTGGGTCAAGGAAATCACCTCGGTATATGCCGACCTGGATATTTTAGCCCTGACATCCATCAATGAAGGGACTCCGGTATCAATTATCGAAGCTATGGCTGCTTCGGTACCGGTCATTACCACCGGGGTCGGCGGCATCGATGATTTGCTGGGGCCGATTGAAAGCGAAACGCATGCATCCGACCGATTCGAAACCTGTGCGCACGGGCTATTATGCGCCGACAACGATCCGATTGGCTTTGCCGATGGATTTGCCAGACTGATTGAAAACCAACCGTCTACGATGACTGCCAATGCAAAAACATTTGTAATGGACAATTTTTCCACCCGACAATTGGTCGACAAGGTTGAACGGCTTTATGAAACGCTGCTGAACCCATAATCGGTTGGGCGTGTTGCCAAAAAGCTTTTCGATAGAGCCGTGTCGCGGCCCTAAACATATCATTCTCTGCCAATGCCTCCCCATAAACGCGAATCTTTTCTATCCTCCCTGCAATCCTCAGTCATGTGGAAGTCTTTCGGACGCCTTACCGGTGTGCTGAAGCATATCATTGTGGCGGCCACCATCGGTCTGACGGCCCAACTCGATGTATTTTACATGGCCATGGCGCTGTTGGGCGTATTCGTTTTTTCCTGGGCGCAGGTGTTAGAGGTCATCGCCGTCCCCAGACTCGTCGAACTCTTTAATAGCGACAAGAAGGACGAGTTCCTGTCGCTTACCAGCGGACTGTTTGTGCTGTGTTTTGGATTTTCGGTGCTTATTTGCCTTCTCATGTTCACCTGCAGGGGCTTTATTGCCAAGGCAGCCTGGGGTTTCGATTCGGAGCGATACCTTCTATTAACTGAATCTTTTATATGGCTGCTGCCAGTTCTGTTGTTTTACATTCCGTTTCATTTCATTGGCTCCGTATTCCGGTCGGTTAGAAAATTCTCCATTTTCTACCAGGCGCATTTCATCATCGGGGCAGTCACCCTTGTTTTATTAATTTTGTACAAAGATCAACCCAACGTGTTGTATTGGTCGTATTCAGTCAGTTTTGCTTTCGCTTTCGCCTTCCTCTTTTATTTTTTCAGGCATGGTTTTAAAATCTGGGGGCCTCCTTTTTCGAAGGAAATCCTCCACATTCTGAAAACTGCTCCCAACCTGCTGATCCTCCAGACAACGCAACATCTCTACATCTTGGCGGATCGTTTTTTCGTTTCCTTTCTTGGGACCGGCAGCATGGGGGCGCTGGCCTACGGCAGGACCATCTCCTATTTTCTGGAAAGTCTGTTAAGCATCAGAGGCTCGTTCATTACGGTGTTTGCCGAAGCCACACAACCCGCCAAAAAAAACATCGTCTATAATGACCTGATTTCGCTTGCCATATATTTGGCGTTGCCCTTGAATATCTTTTTGGTCTTGTTTGGAAAGGATATCATTGCCCTCTTTCTTGAGCGGGGGATGTTCACCAATACGGATACAGAACTGGTCAGCTTGGCGGTTTCCGGGTTTTCATGGGCATTGCTGCCGGTGATGCTGCAGGGGCCGATGGAACAAATTTTCCAAGTTCAAGGCCGACTTGACTTGATTGTCCTACGAACACTGTCCGGCCTTTTAACCAATATCGTCCTCAACAGTGTGTTTGTTTTTATCTTAGGGTGGGGAATCTGGGGGATCGCTTTGGCTACTGCCATCGGCCATTGGGTTGTGCTGATCGTTGGCATCGGTGCGGCGGGGAAATTAGCCCTGAAATTTAACTGGCGGGGTCACCTGGCATGGATGGCGTGGATCATTGCCGGGGTCATGTTGACATCATTGGTTGTACATGAAATAGTACTCAGCTTTGCATTAAAATACCAGGTGGTTCTGCAAGCCTTCTTATTTTCAGTATTGACATTGCTGCTGGGAGTCTCCTACTGGGGGGCAGAGGGTAAGCTTGTCAGGGGAGTGGTAAAACGGGTAGTATTGAAACGCGAGTGAAAAACAGTTGGACATTCGTTCGTATGACTGAAGTGTAATTTCCAACAGCGAAATTAATCAAAGGCTCAATATTAATTGAGCGTTAAGGAGATAATCGACCCATGAGAGTGTTCATCACCGGCGGCGCCGGATTCATTGGTTCTCATCTGGCGGAGGCCCACCTTGAAAAAGGTGATGACGTTTACATCATCGATGATCTTTCCACAGGATCGATAGACAATATCCGCTTCCTTCAGGACAATCCCACCTACAAAAACAAGTTTTTTGTCCATATCAACACGATTCTAGATCATAACCTGATGCTGGAACTCACCGGCATTTGCGATGTCGTGTACCATTTGGCTGCAGCCGTAGGCGTCCAGACCATTCTGGACAAGCCGTTGGAATCTATCGTGACCAATATTCAAGGCACTGAAAAAGTTCTAGAAATGTGTAATAAATTCAAGAAACGGGTCTTGATTGCCTCCACTTCCGAGGTTTACGGCAAACACCTGCATGCACCGCTTGTTGAGACGGACAACATCATTTACGGCCCTTCCAGCAAGTTTCGCTGGAGTTATGCCGCATCGAAATTGATGGATGAATTTACGGCGCTGGCCTATCACCGCACCAACGGTCTCGAAGTGATCATCACCCGCCTGTTCAACACCGTGGGGCCGAGGCAGACGGGTGCTTACGGAATGGTCATTCCCCGTTTCGTCGCCCAGGCGCTGAAAAATGAACCGATCACCGTGTTCGGTGATGGCACCCAAACCCGAACCTTTACCTACGTCAAAGATGTGGTGGCTGCATTGATGACGTTAATGGCCTCCGATCAGTCCACCGGCGAGGTGATCAATGTGGGGGGCGTTGAAGAGATTTCCATCTTGGACCTTGCCCAAAAAATCATCCATAAGACGGGATCATCATCCACCGTCCAACTCATTCCCTATGATAAGGCATTTGGAAAAGATTTCGAGGATATGCAGCGCCGCGTGCCCAGCACGGAAAAACTGGAGCGAGTGACAGGGTTTGCCCCGGACAAAAGCCTTGATTTTATTTTGACCAAAGTTATCGACTATATAAAAACCACCTAGACGACGCCATTATCGACGTGCCTTTTTTACTGCAACCCTCCTGGACAATCATGATTGAAACAAACCAATTGCTGCTTGCACTGATCGCTTTTTTGATCACTCTGGCAATGACGCCGGTGGTGCGTCTTTTTGCAATCAGGAACGGTTGGGTGGCAAGGCCCAGGGAGGACCGCTGGCATCAAAAGACCACGGCACTTTTTGGGGGCGTTGCCATTTTTTTCGGGCTAAGCATACCGTTGTTTGTCGTTGGGGATTTTCATACCCTTTGGACCCGGTTAATTAGTCCTGGCAGGGGCGGGCCGCTTCCTTCCATCGCCGTTGTGATTGGTTGTGGCGCGACACTTCTTTTTTTATTGGGCCTGGCGGATGATTTCCTCAACCTCAAGCCACAGAACAAGCTCATCGGTCAGATTATTGTAGGCAGCATGGTGGTCTTTCTGGGATTCCGGCTCAACTGGTTTACCTCGCTGACTTTAGACACCATGGTGACACTCGTCTGGATCGTGGGGATCACCAACGCCTTTAACCTGCTGGATAACATGGACGGGCTTTGTGCCGGCGTGGCGATGGTGGCCTCACTCTCCCTGGCCATATTATTTGCCGGTTACGATGCAACGGCGCTTTCCGTCGCTGTGATCCTTGCCGGCACCTGTGGTGCATTTTTAGTCTATAATTTTAACCCGGCATCCATCTTTATGGGAGACTGCGGTAGCCTGATCATCGGTTTTGCCATAGCTGTCCTAAGCCTGTATCATGGTGAATTTGCCGCAGGCAACCGTCTTCCCACAGTCGCCGTTCCGCTTTTGATATTGATGGTGCCGTTATTGGACACCACCTTGGTGACCATCATCCGTTTGCTCAGCGGTCGAAGAGCATCCACCGGCGGAAGAGACCATACCTCCCATCGTCTGGTGTTGATGGGTCTCAGCGAGAAAAGTGCGGTTCTTTTCCTTTATGGGATTGGTGCGGTTTCCGGAATCGCCGGTATTTTTGTCAGCCACAGCGATACCATGACTTCACCGGCAGTGATTATTCCTATTGTATTGGCAATTGCCCTCATGGGCATTTATCTGGCCCAACTGCGGGTCTATCCAGAAAAAGAATTTTCCGTCCTGCGCGGACGCCGGTTTACGCCGGTATTGATCGAACTGACCTACAAGCGTCAGATGATGATGGTCCTTTTGGATTTTGGATTGGTGGCCTTTTCCTATTATCTGTCTTACCGCCTCAGGTTTGACAGTGGTGACTTTAGACGATATTTTCACGTTTTTCTAGCATCGCTCCCCATCATTATTTCCACCAAACTGATTGTCTTCTATCTATTCGGGATTTACAAAGGCTTCTGGCAATATATCAGTATCCGTGATGTCTCCCAATACGTGCGCAGTTCTATTGTGGCAACCCTGATATCGATCACCATAATTACCATCCTCTTTCGTTTTAAAGATTTTTCCAAAGGAGTGTTCGCTATCGATTGGCTATTGACCAGCGTATTCTTACTGACCACCCGGGGATCGTTTCGGCTTTTTACGGAAACGATGAAACGAAAAACACTGGCCGGCGATCATGTGATCATCTACGGCGCAGGGCAGGGTGGGGAGATGCTGTTGCGTGAAATTTTGAACAACAAGAAGCTGGGTATCAATCCGGTGGGTTTTCTGGATGACGACCCGATAAAAATTGGCAAGGAAATTCAAGGCTATCCCATTTTGGGAAGCTTTAGCCAATTATCTGAGTTGAGAAAAAAGCATCCGGTTCGAGGGATCCTTCTCTCATTTGATGGCAACGCCAACGCAACAGCCCAGCAGGCGGCCATCCAGTATTGTCGGGAAAATGGATTGTTTCTCAGAAAATTTTCAATTCAACTGGCACCGGTGGTTTTGAAATGATTGGAGATGGCCAATGGGTTCCCATGATTCCTTAGCAAATCCTGCCGGCGTGACATTCGATGACCACGTGCGTCGATCGCGGATTTCCAACAAGGCCGTTATCCATACCGGATGCAAGCTATTCGGTGGAAACACCCTGATCTGTGACGGCGCTGAACTGGGTTTTGAAGCGCCCGTCACTGTCAAGGACTGCTACATCGGCCCCAACGTAAAACTCAAGGGCGGTTTTTTTGAAAACGCTGTTTTTCTAGCGGGCGCCGAAGCCGGATCCGGCGCCCATGTGCGGACCGGCACCATCTTCGAAGAGCAGACCAGCATCGCCCATACGGTAGGGTTGAAGCAGACCATCTTGTTCCCCTTTGTGACCCTGGGCAGTTTAATCAATTTTTGTGACTGTTTCATGGCCGGTGGTACCAGCCGAGAAAACCACAGCGAAGTGGGCAGTTCCTATATTCATTTCAACTTCACGCCCAATCAGGACAAAGCCACTGCATCGCTGATCGGCGACGTTCCCCATGGGGTGATGCTGAACCAACAGCCTATTTTTCTAGGCGGGCAGGGCGGGTTGGTGGGACCCTGCCGCATCGCTTATGGTACGGTGATCGCCGCCGGTTCGGTTTGCCGCAAGGATCAACTCAAACCGGATCAGCTGGTCTTCGAGGGGGGGGGCAGGGGAGGGCGTGTTCCTAATTCCACCGGCATCTATCGCAGCGTTAAGCGGCAGACCGTTAATAACATCCTCTACTTGGCCAACCTGGTGGCGTTGATGGCCTGGTACACCCACGTGCGTCACCAGTTCATCGGTGAACAGTTTCCCCAGACGCTTTATGAAGGGTTGGTTGATACTCTGCATCTGGCAATTTCCGAACGAATCAAACGCTTTGTCGTTTTTTGTGAAAGGTTGAACGCGTCGAAGGCGCTTTACCTGCAGCAGATGGGCGCCAACGCTTCTACCAACCTTATCCAACAAAAAGAAGAACTCTATACCAACCGCAACCAAGCGGGTGATTTGATTTGCGGATATCTGGATCGGCTTCATAAGAACCAGAACGTGGCCTTTTCAACCCTAATTGATAGAAATATCAGGCAGCTCGGCCCCAACTATCTCAATGTCATCCAAAATCTGGACGCAACAGAGCGCGAAATAGGGACCCACTGGCTTCAACAGATTGTCGACGATGTTACCGAGCAGATGCTGGGGTTGTTTCCGGCGATGCGATAGTCGATCATTCCGGCGTTTTTTGGGAGCGGCTTCCAGCCGCGATGCCAATCGAACGCAGCGGGCTCTGAAACCTTTCGGGTGCCATAGAACCCCGCTCCCACGGAAATGACACCGGATTTAGACCCGCAGGAGGATCACCATTGGGCGGACTTTTTGGAACCGACGGCATCAGAGGCTTAGCCAATCGATACCCGCTGGATTGCGAAACGGCATTGAAAGCGGGCAGGGCGATTGCCGCTTTTTTCGAAGGCCAGGGAGATGCCGGCGACCGCTTTTTAATTGGCCGGGATACACGAATCTCCGGCAGCATGATCGCCAGCGCACTTGCGGCCGGTATTTGTTCCCTGGGGAAAGAGGTGTATCTGGCAGGGATTATTCCTACACCGGGGATCGCGTACCTAACGGCAAAGGATCGATTTAATGCCGGTATAGTGATCTCCGCCTCCCACAATCCCTATTACGACAACGGTATCAAGTTGTTCAATAGCGACGGATACAAGCTCTCCGATGAGGCCGAACGTTCCATAGCGCAACTGATTGAAGACCCTGTGCCACTTTACAAAAAAAGCGCAACAATCAAAAGCATCGGTACGATTCATGATGTCGATGGTGCCCAGAAGCGCTATGGTCAGTTCTTGGAGAATTGCTTTTCCGCTGGTACCACGCTCGCCGGGATGAAACTCGTCATCGACGGTTCCAATGGTGCCGCCAGTGAAATCGCAGCGCTGGTTTTCGAAAGGCGTAATGCATCGGTGAAAACCATTTTCTGCGAACCCGACGGATTCAATATCAACGACAACTGCGGGTCCCAGCATCCGGAGTTGCTGGCCAAGGTGGTCGCGGCAGAAAACGCTGATTTAGGTTTGGCTTTTGACGGGGACGCCGATCGATTGATTGCGGTTGATGAAAAGGGCATGGGTGCTTTCCGGGGATCAGGTGATGGCCATTTGCGCCCAAGACCTGATGGCAAAAGACCAATTGTCCAACCCGGTGATCGTCACCACGGTCATGAGCAATATGGGCTTGGGCGTCGCGCTAAAAAAGATGGGCATCGCTCACATCAAAGCCAATGTTGGCGACCGTTATGTCATGCAGGAGATGATCAAGGCCGATGCTGTTTTCGGTGGTGAAGATTCCGGCCACATGATTTTTTTAAACCACCATACAACCGGAGATGGTTTGCTGGCGGCCCTGAAACTCTTGGAGGCCATGCAGTCATCGGGCAAACTCCTGTCAGAACTGGCAGCGGTCATGACCGTCTATCCTCAATGCTTGATCAATGTGGATGTCAAATCGAAACCGAAAATCGAAACGATTGATCAAGTCATGCGGGCGATTGCCAGCGTTGAAAAAGAATTGGGTGACACCGGACGGGTGCTGGTACGCTATTCGGGAACCCAATCGCAGTGCCGTGTAATGGTGGAGGGGCCGACCCAAGAACAAACCCAAGCCTTGTGCCAGCAGATTGCGACGGTGGTCGAACGGGAATTGGGATAGGATCAAAACCGGGTGACGGCGGTCGGAGGCATCGGGATCAACGCCGGATGACGCCATACGCATTGCAGAAAATTCAAAACAGAAGAAAACCCTGAACCATGCACCAACATGATTCAGGGTTTTTTATTAATCGCGGTTGCCGCCGAAAATCATCAGCATATATTGGAACATCAGGATAAAATCCAGGTAAAGGGTCAAGGCACCGATAATTGAGCCTTTTCTGACCACTGCCGCATCCAGGCCGGCCGGCTGGGAAATGGCCATGACTTTGAGTTTCTGCGTGTCATAAGCAGTCAACCCGGTGAAAACCAGCACACCGATATAACTGATGATCATTTGCATGGCCGGGCTTTTCAGGAAAAAGTTGACCACAGATGCGATGATGATGCCAATCAACCCCATGAACATGAAGTTGCCCAGACTGGTGAGATCGCGTTTGGTTACCCAGCCAAAAACGCTGCAAACCGCAAAGGTTCCGGCACAGATGAAGAATGTGGATGCAATGGATGACATGGTGTACGCGAGAAAGATGAACGACATGGTCGCTCCGTTCAGGGCCGCGTAGAACATAAACATCCCGGTGGCGGTCGATGCCTGCATTTTATGGACGCGACTGGCAAGCATGAAAACCAGGGCCAGTTCTCCGATAAAAAAAATCCAGCGCGCCTGGTATACAAAGCGCAGAACCGGTTCGTTGTGGGCGACAAACCAGGCCACCGCACCGGTCAGCGCAAGACCGATTGCCATCCAGTTATACACGCTGCGAACAAAGGCATTGACCTGAACTTGCGCATGGGTTCTTTCCATTGGAATCGACTGCATTGACGACCTCCGTAGATTAATTTTTTTTTGTGCTATTCCTTGGCCTTCAGACACAGGTGGAATATAACACAGGCGGCTTTATTTTCAAGTCTAAAGCTGATATGAGTAATTGGTTTGAGTGAAGTGCCAAGTCAGAAGGTCCGCGGGTTGAAGCGTCACCCCTCATGTTCATCAAGAGGAACCTCCATCTATTGGATTGTGGCATGCCGTGAAACCTGAGCAAATCTACCAGGAACTGAAAGATCTAGCTGAAAAGCTGGGTGTGACGGTTTCCGAGCAGAATTTTCGCGCCAGTGGCATGCCGGTTCAGAGCGGATTTTGTCTAATCAAAGGGAAAATGCACTGCATCATCGATAAAAACATCACATTGCATAAAAAAACAAAGATACTGGCGCAGTCGCTTTTTGATCTGCCACACGAAAAGATGTTCGTGGTGCCTGCCATTCGCGACATTATCCAGAAATTCGGCCGGAACAAGGATAGTGCTGCACCCAGCAGGCCTCGGTCATAGATATAACTTTACATAATATATCTTATCAGACGTTATCGCCCTTGAATTGACCAACCTATTCGAAACGCCCCCTGCGCATTGAATGCATCGATGATATGGTAACCAACATCACAACCTCCCCGCACTCACGACAGCATGTTTATGCGGTCAGCGAACTGAACCAAGTAATTAAGCATTTACTTGAAGAAGCGCTTCCTTTCATATGGATATCTGGAGAAATATCCAACTTAAGAATCCCGTCATCCGGCCATTTTTACTTCACCTTGAAGGATCGAGATTCGCAAATCAGCGCCGTCATGTTCCGCGCTCAGGCCAATTCCCTCAAGTTCAGACCCGATAACGGACAGGCCGTCATCGGGCTAGGCCGCATCAGCGTCTACGAACCAAGGGGCTCCTACCAGGTAATCTTCGAATACCTCGAACCCAAAGGCATTGGCGGTCTCCAGGTAGCCTTTGAAAAACTGAAAAAAAAGCTGTCCGATGAAGGGTTGTTTGAGGTGCAGCATAAGCTGCCGCTGCCTGTGTTACCCAAAAAAATCAGTATTGTAACATCTCCGAGCGGTGCGGCAGTTCGAGATTTTATCAAAGTGGCCCAGCGGCGTTTCCCCAACCTGCCCCTGGAGGTGGTCCCGACCAGCGTCCAAGGTGATCGTGCGCCTGGGGAAATTATCCACGCCATTCGTATGCTCAACCAAATTGCCGCCACCGACATCATTGTTCTGACCCGCGGCGGTGGATCCATCGAAGACCTTTGTGCGTTCAACGATGAACAGGTCGCCCGGGCCATCTTCGATTCCGGCATACCGATCATTTCAGCCATTGGCCATGAAACTGATTTTACAATTGCCGATTTCGTTGCCGATCTTCGAGCGCCGACGCCGTCCGCCGCTGCCGAAATGGCGGTTCCCTCTAAAAAGGAATTCACCCAACAGCTAAATGACATTAATCAAAAACTTTATTTATCAATCCATTCAACATTGAAAATATTGAATAAACAGGTAGATGGGCTTAGCAGCCGCATCATCCATCCCCAACGCCGGCTTCAGGATATGCGCATGCGCCTCGATGATTTTTCGATGCGCTTGCTTGCCTTGGCAAAAGACTCCGTGGCGCGCAGAAAGGAGCGGGTAGCCTTTTGCCACCAGATGCTCATGCACGTGTCACCGGCCACAGCGGTGGCCAGCATGCAAGCATGGGTCAACACATGCCAAAGCGAACTGGTCAGGCATATGCGCCGCTTCATCCGGGATGGGCAATCGGCCATTTCCAGCCAAGCGGCGATGCTTGATGCGCTGAATCCCATGGCCATATTGCAACGCGGATACAGTATCACCCGCACCCTGCCCGCCCGATCCATTGTGCGTAACCCAACGATGGTTACCATCGATCAACAGCTTGAAATACTTCTGGGCCGCGGCCGATTAACGGTAACCGTCAGTCGGCGGAGTGATGAAGAAAGAATTGTACCCATTCATAATAAAATCCAATAATGGTGAACCCGAAAAAAGTCGAAATATCCTCTTTGTTGTCATCCCCGCGCAGGCGGTGATCCATAAGTTACAAATAGTTATGGACTCCCGCCTTGGCGGAAGTGAACCTGTCTGCGACTTTTTGCTGGACCATCAATACTAGCATAAGGATCAATTATCCCCATGGGAACCAAGGCAAAACGAAGTTACGAAAAGGCGATCAACGAGTTGGAGAAAATTGTCAAAGCACTTGAATCTGGTGACCTGCCTTTGGAAAAGGCACTGGAAAAATTCGAAGAGGGCATCACCCTATCCCGGTATTGTAACCAAACGCTGGATGAAGCGGAACAGCGGGTTTCTTTGCTGATGACCGATGCAACCGGGAAACCTGTGGAAAAACCTTTTGACGTGGAAGCGTAGGCGAGCGGAATACCATGTTCGAATTGAAGACCTATCTGGGTGAGGCCCGGAGACGGGTTGATGAAATGCTAAGCCACCACCTGGAGGGCCCAGCGCCAGCCTCACAGGTATGCCGTGCCATGGCCTATTCGGTCATGGCCGGCGGAAAGCGACTGCGGCCCGTACTTTGTATCGCCGCCGCAGAAACAGTCGGTGCCGACCGGGAACCCGTGCTTCCGATTGCCTGTGCCCTGGAGATGATTCACACCTATTCATTGATTCATGATGACCTGCCGGCAATGGATAACGACGACAAAAGACGCGGCCAACCCACCTGCCATGTCCAATTTGATCCAGCGACGGCCATCCTTGCCGGCGATGCATTGTTGACCCTGGCATTCGAAATTCTTGCCACCGCCGGCAGCCAGTGTGCGCCAAAGGATCAACACCGCTGGCTGCTGATCATCGCCCAAATAGCATCTGCCGCCGGGTTCAAAGGCATGATTGAAGGCCAAATGCGGGATATGGCTTTTGAGGGAACGGTAATCTCGGAAGTTGAACTGGAATCCCTTCATTGTTTAAAAACAGGAAAAATGATTGAAGTTTCAGTAAATTCAGGTGCTTTTGCATCCGGGGCGTCCGAGAACCAGCGGCACGCATTGCAGACATATGCCCACTATGCCGGCCTTGCTTTTCAGGTGGCCGACGATATCCTCAACGTAAAAGGAGACCCGGAGCGCTTGGGGAAGGCCACCGGTACCGACCATGTGCGTGGGAAAAACACCTACCCGTCGCTGCTGGGACTTGCCGGTGCCGAGATGCTTGCTGGCCAACTGGTCAACAAGGCCTTGAAGGCGCTTGACGCATTTGATAGCAACGCCGATCCGCTTCGTGCCATCGCACACTATATCATCGAACGGAACCGTTAAACTCAGGGAGTTGGAACCTTGCGCCAATCCTTACATCTGCTTGAAAAAATTAACTCACCCCACGATCTGAAAAAAATCAATCGTTCAGAACTTCCCGATCTGGCAAAGGAAATCCGCAAGACCATCGTGGATGTAGTATCTACCTCCGGTGGTCACCTGGCCTCCAGCCTCGGCGCCGTTGAACTGGCCATTGCCCTTCACTATGTTTTCGATACACCGAATGATAAAATCCTTTGGGATGTGGGCCATCAGGCATATGCCCACAAGCTGCTTACTGGACGTCGTGAAACGTTCTCCACCCTGCGCCGACAGGGTGGGCTTTCCGGATTTACCAAACTCAGCGAGAGCCTATACGACACCTTCACCACCGGACACAGCAGCACATCCATCTCCGCCGGCCTGGGTATTGCCTGTGCTAAACGCCTCAAAAAAGATCCATCCAAGGTGGTGGCGGTCATCGGAGACGGTTCGCTCACTGCGGGGCTGGCCTACGAAGGCCTTAACCAGACCGGAGACACGCACAACGACAAGGATTTGATCGTTATTTTGAACGACAATGAAATGTCCATTTCCCCAAATGTCGGTGCACTCTCCTCCCTGCTCAGCCGCACGTTTTCCGCATCCAGGCTGCAGATGATGCGTAAGGAGTTTGGCGAATTCCTCAAATCGCTGCCCCGGATTGGTGAAAATGTTTACAAACTGGCCAAACGCAGTGAAGAGTCCTTTAAAACCTTCGTGACCCCGGGAATGCTGTTCGAGGCGTTCAACTTCGAATATTTCGGTCCCATCGACGGGCACAACCTGGAACATCTGATTAATATCCTCAAAAATATCAAAACAATGGATGAGCCTGTCTTACTGCACGTGATTACGAAGAAAGGCAAAGGGTACCGCCAAGCGGAACAGAATCCCGTCTATTTCCACGGCGTCAGTTCCTTTGATGTCGATACAGGCATCTGCCGCAAAAAAACCACCAATGTCCCCAGTTACACCGAGGTTTTCGGTAATGCCATGGTGGAACTGGCCAAGACCAATGACAAAATCATTGCCGTTACCGCCGCCATGCCCGAAGGCACAGGACTGGTTGGCTTTTCCAAGGCATATCCGGACCGTTTTTTTGATGTGGGCATTGCTGAGCAGCATGGGGTCGCCTTTGCCGCCGGCATGGCCACCGAAGGATTCCGTCCGGTGGTGGCCATCTATTCCACCTTTCTCCAGCGCGCCTACGATCAGATCATCCACGACGTCTGCATCGAAAAACTGCCGGTAGTCTTTGCAGTGGATCGCGGGGGCATTGTCGGAGAGGATGGGCCCACGCATCACGGGCTTTTTGACATCTCCTTTTTAAGATCCATCCCCAACATGGTGGTCATGGCTCCCAAGGACGAAAATGAGCTATGCCACATGCTGGCCACTGCCATGGTTCACGACGGCCCCATCTCCCTGCGATACCCACGCGGTCGGGGAACCGGTGTGGATCTGGACGGGACCTTTTCAACCATCCCCATCGGCAAAGGTGAAATCCTGAGCCACGGCGACGATCTGCTGATCCTCGCCGTGGGCAGCATGGTGTGCGAAGCGATATGCGCCGCGGCCCTGTTGACGGAAAATCATGGTATTCAATCAACAGTGGTCAATGCCAGATTTATCAAGCCTTTGGACCAGGAGTTGATCATTCCCCTGGCCCGAAACATCCGCCAGATCATCACTGTTGAAGAAAATACCGTTCACGGCGGATTCGGCAGCGCCATCCTCGAATTACTGAGCGACCATGGCGTCAAGGACGTCACCGTCAAACGCTTGGGGATTAGCGATCTTTTTGTTGAACACGGTCCCCAGGATGCCCTGCGCAGCAAATATCTAGTGGATGCATCGGCTATCATCAGGGCCGCCCTTGACTTAACGAACCTTTAAGCGGATGGCCAATTCGTGTTCAGCCAACCAAGCCAACTGGTTTGCCAGAATTACCCGGAAGGGTTGCAATGACCCTTAAAAAAAAGCGAATCGATACACTGCTTGTCGAAAAAAAGCTCTGTCAAAGCCGGGAAAGGGCCAAAGCCTTGGTCATGACCGGCCGAGTGCTGGTGAATCATTTGCCCTGCGACAAACCTGGCGCCCAATTCCCCGAGGATATCCAGATCACCGTCAGAGGTGATGATCTGCCTTATGTGAGCCGTGGCGGGCTCAAGCTGGAGGCGGCCCTGAAAGCCAATTACATCGACTGCAGCGGTTGGGTCTGCCTGGATGTGGGGGCCTCGACCGGTGGTTTTACCGATTGCCTGCTGCAACACGGCGCCGCCCTGATATTCGCTGTGGATGTGGGATACGGCCAACTGGCATGGTCACTGAGAAAGGATGATCGCGTGGTTGTCATCGAACGGACCAATGTCCGCAAGATGAATCCAGCCATGATCACCCGCCCAGTCGACCTCGTGACCATTGACGCGTCTTTCATTTCGCTTAAAATCGTCGTTCCAGCGATACTGCGATTTCTAAAACCCAGTGGTATCATCCTGGCCTTGATCAAGCCCCAGTTCGAAGCCGGTAAAGGCAAGGTCGGCAAAGGCGGTGTGGTCAGGGATCCATTACGTCACGCCGAAATCATCGACGATCTTCGGCTTTTCTTTTCTGGACAGTCGCTGTTATGCGGGCCGGTAATCGCCTCACCCATCCTGGGACCCAAGGGAAACCAGGAATTTATCATCCTGCTGCGACAATCGGATTCCCATCTATAATCGGGTTTTTGAACTTGATTTTTTTTGGCTGCCGATCTAAAAATATCTGTTTAAATGGAAATCGACCAACCGTACAGAAAATACAATGGAGAGAGGAGCTTGAGTGGGCCAAATGAATGAAACCTTAAGAAATGTTGCACTGGTTGCCCATGGGGGTGCGGGTAAAACCTCCCTTGCTGAAATCATGATTAACAAAGCCGGCATGACCACCCGCATCGGACGCGTGGAAGACGGCAACACGGTAATGGATTTCGAACCGGAGGAACTCAAGCGACAGGCCAGTCTTTCCAGCGGTTTTTATCAACTGCCATGGAAAAAGCATACCATCAGTCTGATTGACACGCCCGGTGATCAGAACTTTATCTCCGATGCCAAACTTTGCATGCAGGCGGCGGATACCGCCCTCATCCTTGTGGATGCCGTTGACGGCGTTAAGGTACAAACCGAACAGGTGGTTGATTTTGCAACCGAATTCGAATTGCCCTGTGCTATTTTCATCAACAAGCTGGACCGCGAACGTGCCGATTTTACCCGTACCTTTGAAGACGCCGTTCAGTGCCTGTCTCCCAAACCCATTATCCTTCAGCTTCCCATTGGCGCCGAGGCCGATTTCAACGGCATCGTCGACCTGGTCAGCCTGAAAGCCTACAGTTACGATGATAACGGCACCGCCACGGAAATAGAAATCCCTGCCGACATGCAGGACCTGGTTGAGACTGAGCGGGAAACGCTTATAGAAAATGTGGCCGAGGCTGACGATGCACTCATCGAGCGGTATCTGGAAGGAGAGACCATCACCAACCAGGAGCTCCGCGACACATTGAAAAAAGGCATCCTTTCCCGCACTTTTGCTCCGGTACTCTGCGGTTCTGCAACTTATAATATCGGCGTGGACCTGTTGATGGATTTTTTTACCACTTGCCTGCCCTCACCTTTGGAAAAAGCACCTAAACAGGGCATCAACCCAGTCAATGATGAGGTCATTGAACGGGCACCGGATCCGGATGCCCCCTTTTCCGCCTTTGTTTTCAAGACCGTGGCGGATCCCTATGCCGGCCGGCTGACCATTTTTAAAGTGGTTTCCGGAAAGCTTGGCAGCGACGGCAATTTCTATAATTCGACCAAAGAAACCAGGGAGCGGTTCAACCAACTGCTGACCATTGCTGGCAAAGAACAGAAACCAGCTACGGAAGCCGGGCCTGGATCCATCGTCGCGGTGGCCAAACTCAAAGAAACCAAAACCGGAGACACGCTGTGCGATGAAAGCAACAAGATCCGCTACACCTGTGCCCAACCCATGCCTACCCTGATCTCGTTTGCTCTTGAATCCAAAACCACCGGTGATGAAGATAAAATATACATCTCTCTGACCAAGCTGCTGGAAGAGGACACGGCCCTGAAGCTGGACCGCAATGCTGAGACCAAAGAGATTCTGATTTCCGGCTTGGGTCAGGTCCACATCGAGAGCACCATCGAGAAGCTTAAACGTAAATTTAATGTCGAGGTCCTGCTCAAAACACCCAAAATCCCCTACCGGGAAACGATCAAGAAGAAAGTACGCGTCCAGGGCAAACACAAAAAACAGTCCGGTGGGCATGGTCAGTATGGCGACTGCTGGATCGTCATGGAACCCCTCCCCCGCGGTTCCGGTTTTGAATTTGTGGATGCGATCGTGGGAGGGGTGATCCCAAAAAATTACATTCCGGCCGTTGAAAAGGGTATCGTTGAGGCCTGCCAAAAGGGCCCCCTGATCGGGTCTCCCTGTGTTGACTTTCGCGCCACCGTGGACTTCGGCAGCTATCATGCGGTGGACTCTTCGGAAATGGCTTTCAAGGTCGCCGGTTCCCTGGCCTACAAAAAGGCCTGCGAAGAGGCAAAACCGGTGCTGCTGGAACCGATCATGAAAGTGACCGTGACCACCCCGGACGAATATATGGGCGACATCATGGGGGATATGAACAGCCGGCGGGGACGGGTTCTGGGCATGGATACGGCGGGCAAAAACCAGGTGATCAACGCGGAAGTTCCACTGGCTGAATTCCAGACCTATGCACCGGACTTGCGATCCATGACCGGCGGCCGCGGGATGTATGCCATGGAATTCCTGCGCTACGACGAAGTGCCGGCCCAGATTGCGGCTAAAGTGATCGAGCAAATCAAGGCCGAACGAGAATAATTATCAACCGCATCAACGGTTCGGGGCGTAACCATCAAGGAGGGCTTTTGGCCCTCCTTTTTTTATTGCATTTCCGGGAAGGCAATGCATTCCCTGGCCGGCGCATAGCCGGCCCAAAATGCTGCCCACCTATTTTTCAGCCAGATCTGGTTTTTTTCAGACATGTTTTTACCCATGGAACAGTCGTAGGCATGAAATCGCCTTGAACTCCGGTTTCCCAGATAAGGCTGGGGTGGCCGGTCATCTTTTTTGACAACCTGCCAGACTCCCCTGCCCCCCTCCATGGCATCTCGCTGGGATGAAAGCAGCATTTTTTCTTTTGCGGTATTGGGAAACTGGTACAAGACGTGGGCGAGCCCCCGTTGCAACAATTCAGCATTCACGAAAAGGCCGTCACTGCGATAAACATAAGCCAGGGTTCTGCCGTAGCGATCGGTTTTGACCCGATCGTAAACGAGCCTCAGCTTCCATCCTTCGACCAGTTGACGGTTTTTGGATTGGGCTTCATAGGCCATCGGTTCAGCCCGATGGTTGTGATGATCGATCTCAGGGGTGTCGATGCCAAGGTAACGCACATGGCGGCCGTCCTGCAAAATGATGGTATCCCCATCAGCGACCCAGCTGGCCATGACCCAGGAGTTGGCAGCGCAGGCGACAACCGAGGCGGCGAGGATCAGTAAAATCAGGCCAAGGCAACTTCGCACGCTATTTTTTTGCATTAAAACAAAGGCATTCATGGTTTCAAGTTACATGTGGTAATGGCGCTGTCATCCAACATCCGGCCCAAACCGCCGTCGGGTGCCGGAACCCATCCGATTGTTTTTTTCCACACCTCATTGTCTTCCATGCAGAAATAGATGGTAACCTTCGGTGCTGCGTCTCGGATCCAATCCACCACCTGCCGGTAAAGTGCGATACGAAGCGGTTTAAAGTAGCGCATTTTGTTATCCAAACCGGTAATAAATTCGCCGTAAGCAATTTTGGAGCCGGGAAATCGCTGGGCGATGACCGGCTTGAGCGTTGGCATAAAACGAAACGTGCCCAGGCTGATCCAAACTATATTTTCGGGTCGAATGTGCTGAAACAGCTTTTTAACCACCTTGTGGTAATCGGCGGCGCAATCCTGGTAAATTACCATGGGGTCAAAATGAAATGCCAGTGGATAACCCCATTCCTGGCAGCGTTCCGCTGCCGTCAAGCGTGCGTCCAGCGAAGCCGTACCCCGCTCTTCTTCCCCAATGACAACCGGCGTGTTCAACGACCAGGAGAGAATGGTTTTTCGCCGGTGGTCCAGGCCCATGAGCCCTTCAATATTGACTGTCTTGGTTTTTAGCTCTATCACCGCCTTGTCCTGGGTGGAAAAACGGGATACCAGGCAACCGGCCAGGTCGGTCCATTTTTCCCAGATAAGGCTGTCGGTGAACTCTCCGGTTCCGATCCGGCTGATGGTCTTTCTTTTAAAAAGCCCATCCAGTTCCAGGTCCATATCTTCACGATTAACGAAAAACTGCAGCAGGGGCGGATGGAAATAGCTTTGCAGAATGCAGTATGAACAATCCATGGTGCAAAAGGAGGCCACATGCAGGATCTGGTAACTGCAGCACGTATATTCACGGGTGCCCGGACATGGTTTTAAAAAACCGCCCTTGTTGCGCGTCAGGTAAAGCACCTGCTTGCCGCGGCTGACCGGGTCTGCAGCACTGTTGATCCATTGGTAAAGCGAGACAGGGTCGTCCACGCGTTCAGTCGGCAGGTTCAGTTGGCGGCGGATCCGTTCGGTTTCAGGATGGGATTCAACGCTGGTGTCAATGAACAATCTTTTTAGGATCACTGGGGTTCATTTCTCAGTTTTATTTCGACTGCTCAATACTTGAGCCTGGCGTAGTAGGTTCCTTGTGAGGCGATCAGGGCGTCCTTAAGGGTATAAATCCGCTTCTCTTTTAGCAGCGGGATCATCCTCAGGAACACCTCGCCGGTGGCCACGGCATCTCCAAGGGCGTCGTGCCGCTTGGTGAGGATAACCCCCAGCCGGTGGGCAATGGTGTCCAGGGTGTGGTCATGATGGGCCGGGTGGAGGATGGCAGACAGGTGCATGGTATCAAGGACCGGGTTGATAAAGCGGATTCCGGTCTCTTTCTCCTTCATCTGCAGCATCAGCATGTCAAAGGCGGCATTATGGGCCACCAGAACCGTGTTCTTGGCAAACCGGTGAAAAAAGGGCAGCACTTTGCCGATGGTGGGCATCCCTTTGAGCATCCCATCGTCGAGCCCATGATATTTGATTGAGTCGGCTGGTACGGGTCGACGAGGATCCACCAGTTGATGGATGGTCTCCGTGTGAAGCAAGCGACCGTTGACCAAACGGATGGCGCCAAGGGAAATAATCTCATCGCCGCCACGTGGATCCAGCCCGGTGGTTTCCGTATCAAATACCGTATAGTTGAGTTCTTCCAGTAGCCGATTGTCCATTTCCGGGGTTTGGCCGGCCTGGTTGAACAGGTCAAAGTCGTAAAATTCCGGCCTGCCTTTTGGCAGCAGCGTGACGTGGCTGATGTTTTCCGACGCTGCTTCTGATTGAACCATCGGGATAAACAACCGAAGGCAAGTCTCGCTGCCATTCGAGTGTGGGTTATGCGGCCAGATTTCGGCATGGTGGTGTTCGAGGATCTCCTTCAAGGTCAGCGGGTAACCTTTCTGGGCAATGGTCAGTGGCATGTTGATCCAACGGCGCAGGCTCTCGATCTTAACCGGTTTGCCCTGCCAGATCAGGTCCATTTGAACCAGATTGCCCGGTGCAGTCAATCGAATGCGCTTACACGCCGTATTAAACTCCTTTTTGAGGCACTCGAGGACAAAACCGATGGCCAAAACCAGTGAATAGTTATCCACCCGAATCATGCACCGGGTATCGCATTCGGCCACTTCAACCGTTAGATCGGCAATTCCAATGGCCTCATTTTTCAGGGTTGCGATGAAGTCAGTCACAAGAATTGGGGTGAGCGGCCAACGGGACTTGGCAAACCTGTTGGTTGCCGTGAATTCGGTCCTCAGCATCCGGCTCAACGATTCCGTTTCAGCAGCGATGATTCCTAAAAAATTCTTCTCCTGATCAGGCTCCATTCCAGGAAACTGGATCATCAAATCCACCGTGGACCGGATGGCGGCGACTGACGACCGAAGCGTTTTCGCCATGGTTTTTAAATCTTCGTTCAACCGACCGGCGTGCTCCAACTGGAGGGTGATATCCGCAAAGATGAGAACGAATCCGGCAAACCGTTTGTCCTCATCCAGGATAGGAAGGGTTTCCACGCGAAGCTGTCGCTTGTTTTCGGTTACCACCACAAAGTG
Source organism: uncultured delta proteobacterium (assembly GCA_963704985.1). Taxonomy (GTDB): domain Bacteria; phylum Desulfobacterota; class Desulfobacteria; order Desulfobacterales; family Desulfosarcinaceae; genus Desulfosarcina. The sequence continues at coordinate 130,702 of CAVPIL010000004.1, forward strand.
CGATGACACGCTCTCTGTTTTTTTGTCAAGCTTGCGTTGTATATCTCTGAGGGCGTACTGGACCAGGTTCTTATCGATCAAGGAATAGACCGAACGGTGCAAACCGACGAAACCATCGGGTACCAAGTCGTCTCCTTGCCCCATGGTCTCCTTACCGTTCGGTGGTTGTACTTTGTTCAGCACCCGTTGCGCTTGCCGGTTATACAACAAGATACGGCCGACCGTATCACATATCAGCACGCCCTGGGTCAATTCGCCCATAATCGTGGCCAACATGTTCTTTTCAGCTTCAAGCTTAGCCTTGGCGGATTCCACGGTTTGGTCGATGAGGTGTTGGGCGGCTTCGTACTGGTCCCCGCCAATGTTGATCAACTCAGCCAGTCTCTTGACCTCGCGGCTGCCGTCGATCTTCAGACGGTGGGCCGGGTTGACGGTATTCATCACCTGGGTTTCTTCAATGAGTTGATTCAGAGGCAGGATGTAAAAGCGGAAAAACCAGTCCAAGGTGAATCCGAATGTCGCCAATAGGAATACGCCTGTGCTGAAGATATACCAGAACTGTTCCTTAATCAGGCGAAACAACACCTCCTGGTCGGACGGGCTGATCTGCCGCCAGAAAAGCACCGCCAAGGTTACGGCAACCGCCGTGGTGAACGCCATGCAGACGATGGCGAACAGAAAGAATTTATTATTCAGTTTCATCCGCAGAGAAGGTCTTTGACCTGCCTGACCACATCGGCGTTGGAAAAGGGTTTGGTGATGTAGGCATCGGCACCCAATGTGTTGCCTTTGGCGATGTCCAGGTCACGCGTCATTGCAGAAAGAAAAACCACTTTGATATTTTTTCGACGGGGGTTATCCTTTAAATTTTGGCATACTTGGAAGCCATCGACCGTCGGCAGCATCACATCCAGCAGGACCAGATCAGGTTCGAAAACATCCATGGCCGTCAGGGCGTCCTCCCCGCTGTGGACGACCATCACTTCAAACTGATTCTGTTCCATTAAAAACTTCAATGGCACGGTGATGCTCGGCTCATCATCAACAATGAGAATTTTTTTTGACATGTTTATCCATACCCTCGATGTTATGGGATTTCAAGGATGCATATACTATCAGGGTGGATTTAGTGCACTTGAAGACGAGGACCCAAAGGTTGCCGCGAGGGTTAATTGCAGCGGTTTGACCATCAGTCCCGTAAAGGTCGGTTTACGACGGCGAAGCATACGGCGTTCAGCCAACATCCAAAGGAGTCGGTGGGGCGCGATAGTAACGGATCAGGCCGACAATAACGGCGTCGCGATGAGTTCCACAAAAACGTAAGTCAAAAAGGTGACCACGGCCAGGATGATGCCGACGATATACACGCTGTTAACACGGTGTTTGTTTTTATCTTTCGCGTGGTAATACACCGCCTCGCAGCACTTTTGGCACCAGGAGCGGTCAAGGTTGGAGGTAAACGAATGCCCGCAGCGGCAGGTGACTGTTTTAGGTGTCAGTGTCATGGAGACCTTCCAAACTCTGTTGGTATAAGAGATGTAGAGATGTGTATGGGAATGGATAATCCATACACATCTCTGCTTTCAATTGTCAAGGGAGAAGCCGACCGCCGTAACCTGACCGTGCAGCCGGCTCCGTTTATTTACCCGAACAACCCCCACCCGAATGATGCCGTCCACAGGATGGAGAATACAACCAGTATGATCATCCACATGTCTTCTTTCTTCATGGGTCTTGCCTCCTATAGCGTTTGCGCGTTTAGGCTTCTTTGATGACGATGTTGGTTTCCTTCTCGGCCCGGTCGATCTGAACCGCGTTGGTGGTGGCCATCTCGGCCTTGAAGCACAGGGCCCACATCATCACGATACCCAGGATCCACCAAGCGATCTGCCAGGACCACAACGGCGAGAACCCGGAGAAGGAAAAGGCATTGTTGCCCAGGATACAGGCCGGACCGATGGCAAAGAAATACCAGACGGGCGTAGCGATCTTCATGACACTGCGCCACTGTTTGCCCGATTCGCTGGGCGCGTCGATGTCGTCTAGGAAGGTACGTATTTCGGCCTGCCGCTTCATGGTCTCTTCATCATCTTTGATGCCGAGGCCTTTGCAGATGTAGGCGACCACCAGACCGCTGAAGGTGCCCCAGAAGGCACAGTGCATGGACAGCGGGTTAGGCCAGATAGAGTAGGTAACGTACACGGCGATCATGCCGGTGAGCACACCGAGTACCGCACCGACGCGCGGGAACTTGAAGCCCCAGATGACGCCCAGCAGCAACACGTACATGACAAAACCGAAGGCGGTGGCCAGCGCTCCGAGGATGACCAGGGCCGCCGTCGAGGTCATGCCCACCACCAGCGCCAGGATGGTCAGCAGGGTGGCGAAGACGCGGTTCATCCAGATTTGCTCGGCGTGGGAGGCTTCCTGTTTGCGGATATAGCGCCAGTAGACATCCCGCAGCAGGATTGAGCCGCCGGTACCGATGTAAGGGGCTGCTGTGGAGTGGATGGCCGCAATGGCGCCCATGAAGACCACACCCAGCATGAAGGGCGGTAAAAACTCCTTCATCAAGGTAGGCACGAGCGTGGCCTGATTAACATCGGCAAAGGCTGCATGACCGGCCAGTTGAAGCACTTTTCCGCCCATGCCCTGGAAGGCGGTGAAGAAGAACAGGGCGAAGCCGACCACGAAGGTGGACATGAAGGCCTGCTGCCAGGCCAGGGGTTTGGGGGATTTGATGCCGAAGGTCCACATGGTGAAAGCCGGAGAGCTTTGAATGCCCATGAGGGCGAACATGTAGGTCAGGACCATCACAGCCGTCCAGGCGTTTTCGCCCGGAGCACCGCCCAGGTAGTCCACCAAGTTGATCACGCGGGGCACTTCGAGGAACTTGGCATCCAGATTGGCCACTGCTGCCGAGAATCCCGACCAACCGCCGAACTGCGGTGCGATGACGACGTACAAACCGAGAATGATGATGCCACCCACCAGCAGCACGAACTGGATCACGCCGACCCAGGTGCTGGCCTTGAGACCGCCGGTACACACGTAAAACCAAACGATGAAGGCCATGAAGATGCCGCCGAAGGTCACTGGCACGCCGGCGATGACATGGAACAGGGAGGCGGAGGCCATCAGTTGCACGGCTGAATAAAAGACCGAGTAGAGGACGGCGGTGAGCACCACCAGCCAGCGCAGCGCCTCGCTGTTAAAATAGTAGGCGTACATGTCGCCCGGGGTGACGAATCCGTAGCGTTTGCCCAGCAGCCAGGTACGTTTTGAAAAAAACGTGCCGGTGATGGGGATGGTCAGCACGTAAAACGATGCGAACGCGTAAGCCAGACCGTCACGAAAGATCAGGCCCGGGTGGCCGATGAAGGTCCATCCTGAAAACGACGCTGCGGTTGCCGCCAAAAGGAAGGCGAAAAAGGGAATGGACCGTCCGGCGATCGAGTAGCCGGAAGAGGTCTTTTCCGTGAAGTACCCTTTAAGCCCCCAATAAAAACAGTAAATAATGTAAAGACCCAACATGATATAAACCCACGTGGTTCCGCCCATAACGTTTCCTCCTGTGCCTTAATCGTCAATAAAGTTGACCGGCCGTCAAAAAGGTTATTGATTATCCGGATTGTTCAGGGGTCCCGTCACCTCCTTTCATGACTCCTTGCGGATTGGGCCGGATCCGTTTTCCGGTCCAATCCGCTTTTATTTAAAAAATCTATTTTTTAGTGACCATCTCCTTGATCTCGGCCACAATTTCGGGATTGGCCAGGGTCATGACGTCACCCACATCGCGGTTGTTGGACAGCGCGCCCAGCACGCGGCGCATGATCTTGCCTGAGCGGGTCTTGGGCATATCCTTGACGATCCAGACCTTGCGCGGTTTGGCGATTTTGCCGATCTGGTCACAGACTATATCGGATATCTTCTTGGCCATGGCGTCGCTGGCGGCAAACCCGGGTTTGAGGGCGATGTAGAGATCCGGCTCCTTGCCCTTGATCTCGTGGTTGACCGGAACAACGGCGGCTTCGGCAACTTCCGGGCACACCAGGGCGGCGGATTCGATCTCCTTGGTTCCCAGGCGATGCCCGGAGACGTTGATGACGTCGTCGGTGCGGCCCAGGATCCGGTAGTAGCCGTCTTCGGCCTCCACGGCAGCGTCACCGGTCAGATAGGGCCAGTCGCGCCAATCCGTGCTTTTGGGATCCCTGCAATAGCGGGCGAAATAGGTGTCCACGAAGCGTTGGCGGTCGCCCCAGATGGTCATGAACATGCCCGGCCAGGGGTTCTGGATGCAGATGTTGCCGGCTATACCCGAGCCTCGGGGGACCTCCTTGCCGTCGTCGTCATAGATGATGGGATGGATGCCCGGCATGCCCGGACCGGCACTGCCCGGCTTCATGGGCGTGATGGCCGGCAGGGTGCTGCAGAGGAACCCGCCGGTTTCGGTCTGCCACCAGGTATCCACGATGATGGCCTCGCCCTTGCCGACTTCCTTGTGATACCACTTCCAGACGGCCGGTTCGATGGGTTCGCCCACGGTGGTCATGTGCTTGAAGTGGTAGTTGTATTTGGCCGGTTCGTCCGGGCCGATTTTTCGCAGAGCGCGAATGGCCGTGGGGGCGGTGTGGAAGATGTTCACGTCCAGATCCTGGGCGATGCGCCAGGCGCGCCCGGCATCCGGATAGGTGGGAACGCCTTCATACATCACCGTAGAGGCGCAGTTGGCCAGCGGGCCATATACGATGTAGGAGTGGCCGGTGATCCAGCCGATGTCGGCCATGCACCAGTAGACGTCTTCGGGATGGATATCCTGGACGAACTTGGAGGTCCCGGTAACATAGGCCAGATAGCCGCCGGTGCCGTGCTGGCAGCCTTTGGGTTTGCCGGTGGTGCCGCTGGTGTACATGAGAAACAGCGGGTCTTCGGAGTTCATGCGTTCCGGTTCAACCCGGGCCCCATAATACTTTTTCAACAGGTCATTGACGAAAAAGTCGCGTCCGTCGACCATGGGGGTCTTGGCGGAATACTTGCCGGGATAGCGCTGCCAGACCAGCACTTTATCCACCTTCTGGCCGTCTTTTTCCGCACGTTGAACGGCCACATCCGCATTCTGCTTGTGATCCAGCAGGGTGCCGCTGCGGTAGTACGCATCCATGGTGACGAGCACGTTGCTGCCCGAGTCGACGATGCGGTCGGCACAGGCGGTGCCGCTGAAACCGCCGAATACCTGGGAGTGGATTACGCCCAGACGGGCGAGAGCCAGCATGGTGATGGGCAGTTCCGGCACCATGGGCATGTGCAGGGTAACGCGGTCACCCCGTTTCAGGCCGGCAAAATCCTTGAGCAGGGCGGCGAATTCGTTGACCCGTACGTAAAGTTCCTGGTAGGTAATGTGCTCGTATTTTTCGCTCAGCGGTTCGGGAACGAAGTGGATGGCGGTCTTGTTCTTGTTTTTTTTCAGGTGGCGGTCGATGCAGTTGTAGCTGGCGTTGATTTTGCCCCCCTTGAACCATTTATAACAGGGCGCATCGCTGGTATCCAGAATTTCGTCCCAGTACTCATACCAGGTCAGCAGATCGGCATATTCCTTGTAGCAGTTGGGAAAATTATCCAGGCTGAACCGGTCGTAGATGCCTTTGTCCGTCATATTGGCCTGGGCAATGAACTCCATCGACGGATAGTAGTAGCCTTCTTCCTGCCAGTGTACGGCAATTTGAGCCTCTGATGTTTCGACAACTTCTTTTTCTGCCATGGGTCACTCTCCTCCAATTAAAGTTGAAAGTTCAGTCGGACCGATGTGTGTCTGACTCCTTATGCTTTGCTTTTTCATCAGATGACCTTCCCTGTATCTGTAAAGCCAGGCAAGTTATCCGGTCTTAACCAAAGCCTTGAAAAGAAGTCCCCCCTCCCCTTGTTTAATCCCCCCCTTTCGTCTGATCTGGTTAACCGTTGGTATCAAGCGAGCAACGTTCAATGGACCGGCTAATTGCGCATGATTCCGCGTGAGAAGATTTCAAAGGCGGTATCAAAGGTTTCCTTCAAAAAATCCTTTTCGCCATTGATTATTTTTTTGCTGGTTTCCCAAAGAATGATACCTGAAAAAAGAGACCAAAGAATATCGGCAATCGCCGTTGGGTGACGGTTGACAAACATATTCTTGCGGATGCCCTCTTCGAATATGCTGGCCATGGCTTTCAATGAATTACGGCTCAATGTTTCGATTTGGTTGAGCAGGTCGGGAGACAGGTTTTTCAACGTTTCACTGGATTGCATATGAAACATATTAATCAGAATGAGCGGATCGAACTCGTATACGTCAAACATGGCTTCTTTCAGCGCGGTAAGGCGCTGCCCTGCGTCGGTAAACGGTTCGGCGTTCACGTGTTCCAGTCGGATCATCAGATATTGGAGAATTCGAAGAGAAAGGGAGGCGTAGAGTTCATCCTTGTTTTTAAAATAAAGGTAAAGGGTTCCGGGGCTCAATTCAGCTTCTTTGGCGATATCTTCCATGGTGGCCTTGCTGAAGCCCTTGTCGGTAAAAACCCGTTTGGCGGCAACCATGATCTGTTGTCTGCGTCGTTCGCGTTCCCTCTCTTTTCTCTCCTGAATCCCCATAATAAATGAATTCCATTTATTTCTTTTAGAGAAATACATATCTTGCCTAACATTTGTCAAGTTTTATTTATTCATTTTATCAATTTTTAAACATATTTTGCACGGTTTGCCATTATGAAGAGCGTCAGATCCACAAACCATTGCCTGATTGTATTATAATTTGTAAAAATACAAGATAGTTATCCTTTTAAACGGCTGTATCCGCGCTACGCAATTAGTGAGAATTGCAAGGCGAATATCGGGAATGGCTGCGGGTGGAAAGACGTGAAATCGGAAGCAAGGTTTGATATGAAAGTGCGCTTGGCAGGCCGTTTGTATACCGGACGGGACGCTACTCCGGGAGAAGGTTGGGGTGCTGAGCCAGTTTTTCCAACTCAGACGTCAATTCTTTCAATTCGCGAAGGGAACCGATGGTCATGGATAAACGGTAGGCGTTGCCTTCAAAAAAACGAGGCGGTTGGAATTGAATCCGCGGGTCCAATTTAAGGGTTTTTAAGACTCGGTTGTAGGCCGCTTCGGCCTTGCTCAGTTCCGGATAGCGTTTCGCTTTCAGGATCAGCCGCAGCGCTTGGACTTTTTGTGGTGCTGGAGATCGCTGGTTGGCCATGATCGCTGCAATATCATCCTGTTCGATCAGTTCGGCAATGGAAATGCCATCCCGTATGGAAATGTCGGTAATCAAAGCCAACATCTCCCGTTGAATATTTAGCCCCGTGGTGATTTTGTGCAAAAATCCACCAAGGGCCCTGGCGTCATTTTTGTTTAAGCGGTCGATTTGCATGGCAATGGGAAGGGCCACACTGCCGTCTAAAATGGCGTCCTGCAGGGCTGACGACATGCCGGCGACTGGCATGATCCGGTCCATGGCCGTTTGACTGCCGGGCAGACCTGTCGACTCGGCCAGGGTTAGCCACGACGCCGAATTCTCCGCGTACTTATGAATCAGCGCGAAGGCGCGGGCTTGTTCAACAATGTTCAATTGTCTTTGAAAAGCGTTGTCTGAAATGGCAATCCGGGCACAATCCATCCAAGAGGGAATCGGGCGAAGGATACGGGCCGGGATACTTTCCATTTTCAGGGCCTTACACGCGGCAATCCGACGGAAGCCACAAACCACCGTGTAGGCGCGCCCTTTTTCGATGAGCAGCGGAGGATGCAAAAGACCAACGGCACCGATGGACAGCACCAGTTCGGCAATATCTCTCCGCGTGGTAATTTGGAAGGTCCGGTCCGCCGTTTCGATCCGATCCAGTGAAGCGGGGATAATGTCAAAGTCCATGGCTGCTGCCGGTAAGCAGCGTCAATGCCTCCACATATTTTGACCGCGTATTGTCAATTACCGTCTGGGGAAGACCGGGGCCGGGAGGGGATTTGTCCCAATCCAACGAGACCAAGTAATCGCGCAGGTACTGCTTGTCGAAGCTTTTCTGTGATCCGCCTGGAGCATAGGTGGCTTCGGGCCAGAAGCGTGAAGAGTCGGGGGTCAGGACTTCATCAATGAGAGTCACCTCACCGTCCACCAGACCGAATTCAAATTTGGTGTCGGCAATCAGAATACCCTTTTCAGCAGCAATTTGCGCCCCCTTTTTATAGATGGCCAGCGACAGGTCCCTGACCTTTTCCGCCAACGGTACGCCGATCCGCCTAACCATCTCGTCGTAATCGATGTTGATATCGTGCTTGCCCAGTTCCTCTTTGGTCGATGGGGTAAAGATTGGTTCCGGCAGTCGATCGGACTCGACCAGCCCTTCAGGCAGGCGAATGCCGCATATGTGGCCTTCCTTCTGGTAAGATTTCCAACCGGATCCGGTAATGTAACCGCGAACCACGCACTCCACCGGAAGGGGGCGGGCTTTTTTTACGATGATGCTGCGTCCTTGAAGATCCGCTGCATAAGGATGGCAGGGCTCAGGATATCGAGAGACGTCGGCGGTGATGACGTGATTGTTGACCAGCGGTGCCATAATGTCGAACCAGAAGAGAGATATCTGGGTTAGGACGATGCCCTTATCTGGTATGGGATCGGGCATGACCACGTCAAAGGCAGACATACGGTCCGTAGCTACCATCAGGTAGACCTCGCCCAGATCATACATGTCTCGGACCTTGCCTCTTTGAAGCAGTTTCAGGGTGGGGAAATCAGTTTCTCGAACAACACGGGTCATTTGTAAAACTCCTTACTATATCGTAACGGGGAGTGGTCGTGGTTAATACAGCTGATGGCCTGCGACCTGCCGGGAAGCCTATGGGTTGGCAGAATAGGCGTTGAACGCATCAATGTAACGGCGCAACGTTGCCAAAGATGCATCTTCAATGGCCAGAAACTGAATGCCGGATTGGTACCGACCGGTTTCTGTGGTTCGGGTGAAGACCACTTTTCCGCGAATGGTGACCATGTCTTCTTTGAGACCCACAACGACGTCCACCGTATCATTCTCGCGGAATGCCACGTGGGTTTCCAGCATGATGCCCGACTCAGAGACGTTCATCGTGCGCCCCATACCTTGCATCATCTCTTTATCATTTTCATCCAGATTCACATAGTTGAGCAGGTAAATGGAGTCCACTCTGGAATGCTTTCTCTTTTCGTTCATGGGGATTCACCTTTGTCCCGTTGCTAAAGGTTGCCGATGATGGATACGGCGGCCGTTCATACGTTCTGCCGAAGGTTTGAAACCGCAGGTGCCGTTTTTTTGGAAGCCAGGGAACTGCACACCATGTCCGCAGTCACGGACATGCTGGTGGCAATATTGTCCACAATGTTTTTAAAGGTAGTCGAAAGCCGGCTGTACTCTTTTTGCAGCGCAAGGGACTCGATCTTGGCGATTTTGATATTTTCCGAACCGTAAATGGCCGCTCCTTCGGGCTCCTGGCCCAAGTGCAGGAAAGGTACATCACCGAAAAAGTCGCCTTTGTAAAGATGGCACAGCACGACCGGGCCGTTTTCGGTATTTCGGACCACTGAAGCCCTGCCCTGCTTGACCACGTAGAGCTGCTGCTCTTCATTTTTTGCCTGTCGGATGAGCACATTTTTATCTTTTAAAATATCGGCGGTTTGAACTTTTCCGCCATGATACTCCACGATGCGTTCAGTCAGCTGTTTCAGACGCTTATCCAGACTATTCAAAAAAGTCCTGAACTCCAGTGACATGCCGGCATATTCCTGGGCCAGACGCTGGGAATCCAGAACCCCCAGTTGAACATTGCCCACGGCAACGGCAGTGGCCGTCCGTATATGCCCCTGTAACAGAAAGGATGCCATGCTGCCGATAAAAGAGCCGTCGCCTATGCGAATGATGGGAATGGTGCCCGAATCCACCTCTTTGACAATATCGACCACACCTTCCAGGATCACCCATATCCAGCTGCCGTGCTTCCCCTCTTCCACGATGTGCTCGCCGTCGAAAAAGTCCTCCTCATCGACCACGTACATATAATCCACGAGCGGGCCCTTGACGATTGCGGTTTTAGAAAGCGAACGTTTCATGTCGGCAGCCTGGTCGGCAGGGGAAGCCGGACCGATTTTCTTAATATGACCGTCATCCAAAAGCTTCATGCCTTCCAGGATGATTCCCATTCGGCTTTTATTGATTCGCTTGTCGGCCAATATGGCTTCCCGGGTGAATTCAAAAGATCCATTGACCCATCCGAAAAGAGAGTAGAGGGCCTCGAGCCCCTCAATCTCTCCGTTTTGGGCATTGACCGGGTTTCCTTCGATAAAATAGATAAAACCAGGATCCGGTGCGAAGCGGTTGATCAGGCGGAGCACCCCCGTGCTGCCGCTTGAACCAAGAAGCTGGATAATGTCTCCCAAGGAGAGGAAGCCCAGGCTTCCCGATAGCGCCACGCTTTCATTCATCGGCAGGACCGGCCCCTACTTTGCCCACTTGAATTCTCTTTGCAATGACTTCAGTGTTTCCATTAAACACGCCTTCAGCGTCACCCCGACGCCGGTGCCTTTCACGGCACTGCCGGGAAAAGAAGGCGCTTTCAACTGCCGGTTCAAGTCCCGTTCCATCTGTTCAATGGACATGAGTGGAATCCCTTCATCCGCGAGGTCTCTTTTGTTGTATTGTAGGATGAGTGGAATCTTAAATATGTTTTTACCATATTCCTTGAGGTTGGTTTGCAGGTCCTTCAGTGAGATCATATTTTTCTCGCGCCGCACTTCCAGGGAATCGGCCACAAAGACGATGCCGTCCACGCCCCTCAAAACCAGCTTGCGCGTGGAGCTGTATTTAACCTGCCCGGGGACGGTGTATAGCTGTACCCGGATATCACAACCTTTGATCTTTCCCAGGCCCATGGGTAAAAAATCGAAAAACAGGGTTCTGTCCCCCTCGGTGTTGATGGAAACCATCTCTCCGGTCACCTGCTTTTTGTAGGATTTAAAGACGTATTCGAGATTGGTTGTTTTGCCACACCGACCGGGCCCATAATATACGACCTTACACTCGATTTCCCTTTTTTTCAGGTTGAAAATGGCCATAAAGATTATCCTTAAGCTGATGTAATGATGAAAGCGCTGGAGACCTTGTTCAGCCGCAATTTGCTATCCGCATTCTAACCTGACTGCAGCGTTCATAAATCATCAAGTGCTTGTAATTTTCAAATCAAGGCAGAAGTCGCCCTGCTTCGGTCCGGTATTGATCGGTGTCTTGTTGGCAACGACGGCAGTCCCTTTAAACATGGCAATGGGTGAGTAGAACTGGATGTCATCCAATTTTTCACCCGCTTTCAACTCCTCGATCAATCCCTTGTCATTTTTCGAAATGATTAGACTCAACATGCCGCCGGACTGAAAATTAACGTCAAACTCGACCATTTTCCCCTTTTGGGAACCGCTGGTAAAGGTAATTCCGATCGAGGTGATATCCAAGATCTCCTCTTCGGGCTCCGGCATGTTGAATTCAATGCCACCGGATTCGGCGCTGGCATCTTCTTCGACCGTTCCGCCCACCGGTACCGGCAGGGACTTTTGGATGCCTTTTTTTTCTAAGATCGGTTGAAGATAGGTCCTGATAGACTCCAGTTGGTTGCCGGCGAACAGGTCTGTGGAATACCATTGCTGATATTGAGCAATGGCATCGTCCACAGATGCGCTGGCCATCTTGCATCGGATAATATTTTTTGCTGCATCCACCCGGTAGACATCGTCTTGCAGCAAGGCTTCCAATTCGGCGATGGCCCTTTCGAACTGACCGAATTTTGCCAAGGCCACGGCTTTTTGCAAGTCGTTTTCACCAAACAGGTTTTTAATCAGGTTTTGTCCTTTTTCAGACAACTCAGGAGACGCAGGGCCGGTCTCCACCTTCTGGGACTTTTTTTCAAGGGATTGGATCTTTACCGAAATGGCTTTCAGTAGATTCTCTTTATTTTTCAACCGGTCGATTTTATGGATCATCGCCGACGCTGCGTGGTACTTATCTCTTGCTTCGGAAAACAATCCTTGGGAGCGGTACAATTCTGCTTCACTGAGCAGGGATTTGATTCGCAGGTTAATATCCATTCACGATCCTGTTTTTTCCTGGCAGTCTGGCAATGATTTACTGACCCTGTTGCATAGGTTTGGCAATCTGCTGCAAAACGGGTTGATTTATTTGCCGCTTTTTTGCTTTTTCACATTCGGCTTGATATGATTCCTAATGAACCTAATGTTTTGTCACAAATGGTGTTTTATCCTGTTTGACCTTTTATTGTCAACAATTGAGAACTAACTTCTTATAAAACAAACATATTGACATTGACCGAAGGTATGTTATCAAGTTTTCCCTTACTCCTGCTGCCAATTTTGAAAAATTAGCATATTAACCCATTAACCCCAAAGGAGCAAGTTATGGACAAAAAAGTTACGGTTGTCGGCGCTGGAAACGTGGGCGCCACTGCCGCCCAGCGGCTGGCTGAAAAAGAGCTTTGCGATGTGGTTCTCGTGGATATTGTGGAAGGCGTCCCCCAGGGAAAGGCCCTCGATTTAACAGAGGCCGCACCCATCGAAAAACACGATGCCAAACTGACCGGCACAAACGGTTATGAAGCAACCGCGGGTTCGGACATCGTCATCATCACGGCCGGCATTCCCCGCAAACCGGGTATGAGCCGGGATGACTTGATCAGCACCAATGCGGGTATCATCAAGAGCGTCACCCAGCAGATCGTCAAGTATTCTCCCGACGCCATCCTGATCATCGTCAGCAATCCTCTGGACGCCATGTGTCACGTGGCCTTCGAAGCTTCCGGGTTCCCCAAGAACCGGGTGTTGGGCATGGCCGGCGTGCTGGACTCCGCTCGGTTTCGGGCGTTCATTGCCATGGAACTGAATGTGTCGGTGGAAAACACCCACGCCTTCGTACTTGGCGGTCATGGCGACACCATGGTTCCCCTGCCCCGCTACTCGACCGTAGCCGGTATCCCCATTACCGAACTGATGCCCAAGGAACGTATCGATGAACTGGTGAAGCGCACCGCCAATGGCGGGGCTGAAATCGTCAGCCTGTTGAAGACCGGCAGTGCCTATTATGCCCCGGCATCCGCTGCCGTAGAGATGGCGGAATCGATTTTGAAGGACAAGAAAAAAGTACTGCCCTGCGCCGTCTATCTCCAAGGCGAATACGGAATCAACGACCTGTTTATCGGCGTACCGGTCAAACTGGGAAAAAACGGCATGGAGCAGGTGATCGAGATTACCCTGACCGAATCTGAAAAGGCGGCGCTGATGAAATCAGCTGCCGCCGTTCAGGGCTTGAAAGATGATCTGGCCAAATTAAGCTAACGCCTGTTTGATGGCCTTGGCTAAAGACGAATTAATACCGGGCAGTTCACTGAGGTCTGTCACAGTGGCTGCCCGAATGTTTTTAAGGCTGCCAAAATGCCTCATCAGCAGGGCTTTGCGTTTAGGACCCACGCCAGCAACCTTGTCCAGCGATGATTGAAGCATCGATCGGGTCCTCTGTTGGCGCTGAAACGTCACGGCAAAACGATGGGCTTCGTCCCGGATCTGCTGAAGCATCAACAATAATCGGCCATCCGTCCCCAGGTTGACGGGATTGGCTCGATTGGGCAGATAGATCTTATCTTCGGTCTCTTCCTTTTCCGCATCCTTTTTGGCGATGCCGGCGATGGAAAACCGCCCTCCCAAATTCAATTGTTCCAATACGGCTACGGCAATGTTCACCTGACCTTTTCCGCCGTCTACCAGCAGAAGATCCGGTTCGGGGCTGGCCGGGTTGATCTTGCCGTATCGTCGCGTTAGCACTTCGGCCATGCTGGCGTAGTCGTCAGGAGACGATACCGTGCGGATGGTGTAGCGGCGGTAACCGGCCTTGTGGGGATGACCGTTGACAAAAACCACCATGGCGGAGACCGGGTTCATGCCAGCCAGGTTGGAATTGTCGAAACATTCGATGCGCGCCGGTATGCGATCCATGCGAAGCCGCCGTTTCAATGCCTCGAGTAAGGCGATTTCACGGGTCGCTTTTTGGAGTCGCTCTCGAAGGATGTTTTCTGAATTGTTTTCAGCCATTTCAAGAAGCCGTCGTTTTTCACCCCTTTTGGGTTGAAGAACCCGCACCCGCCTCAGCCTCCATTCCGACAGGGTCTCCTCCAGCAGCGCGTTATTTTCCGGCAGTCGCGGCACCAGCACCTCGACCGGAATTTCGTGGGTCAGCTGGTAATACTGAGTTAGGAACTGCGCCACCAGTTCACCCTTCTCGGGTGCGGCATGATCTATTTCAAAATGCCGGACCCCCTGCAGAAAACCGCGACGAAGGGTCATAACCGTCACCAACCTGAAGTCACTGCTACCGCTGATGCCGATCACATCACGATCTATAAAATCGGTGGTTACGGTTACCTGGCGCTCCAACGTTTTTTCCAGGGCAGCCACCCGGTCCCTAAGTGCCGCCGCCGTTTCAAATTCCTGCGCAGCAGAAGCCTTCAGCATGTGGCGACGTACCCGCTTGATCAATTCCGGTGTGCGCCCCTTAAGAAAAAGGATGACTTCTTTGACAATCCCACGATACGCCTTCGGGTCGATCGGCAGGCAGCAGGGTGCCAGGCATTGGCCCATCTGATGGTGAATGCACGGCCGGGTCCGGTGGCCCAACGTGCGATCGCTGCATTTTCGCAGCGGAAACGTTTTGTTGATCAGCTTGACAGTCTGCCGCACGGCATGGGCGGAGGAATAGGGTCCGAAATAAACGGCGCCGTCCTTGTGTGTTTTGCGGACGATTTCAATTCTCGGATAGGGTGCATTGTGATCGATGCGCAGGGAAGGATAGCGCTTGTCGTCCTTGAGCACCACATTGAAACGCGGCCGGTGTCGCTTGATCAGGTTGGATTCGAGGATCAACGCCGCTTTCTCCGAAGCGGTAATTACGGTTTCAATGTCAGCCACCCGAGCGACCATCAATGCGGTTTTCGCGCCTTGGGCTTCCTGTCGCTGGAAGTAGGACGCCACCCGTTTTTGCAGATTGATGGCTTTGCCCACATATATGATTTCCCCGCTGGCGTCTTTCATGAGATAGACGCCGGGACTGGTAGAAAGGGCGTGAATGACCCCGGCAAGGGTATTTGTCAAATCCGAACGATCAGGCGGTTGTTCCATGGTTTCATCCAGATGGAATTATAATTCAAACAACAGCCGTTTTCGAAGGGCCTTGATCCGGTCCCGGATCAAGGCGGCCTTTTCAAAGGCCAGGTCTTTGGCCGCAGTCAGCATTTGGGTTTCCAGATCGCGAATGGTGGATTCGATGTTGTCCACCGGGCCATAGGCAATCGGCGCCTCGGCTACTTGCATCGGTTCGGCTTCCGGTGATTGATAGGCCTTGTCGAATATATCCGTAATGGTTTTATGTACGGTTCGCGGGGTGATGTGGTGAATTTCATTGTACTGCTGCTGGATGGTCCGCCGCCGGTTGGTTTCTTCGATGGCCTCTTGCATGGAGGTGGTTAACCGATCGGCATAAAGAACCACGGTGCCGTTGATGTTTCTGGCCGCACGGCCGAAGGTTTGGATCAATGAGCGTTTGGACCGCAAAAAGCCTTCTTTGTCCGCATCCAGAATAGCAACCAATGACACCTCAGGGATATCCAACCCCTCCCGCAGCAGATTGATTCCGATCAGCGCATCGAACTTGCCTACCCGCAAATCCCGGATGACGTCCATGCGTTCCATGGTGGGGATATCAGAATGCAGGTATCTCACAGACAGCCCCAGATCCGTATAATAATCGGTGAGGTCTTCAGCCATTCGTTTGGTCAAGGTGGTCACCAAAATTCGTTCCCCGCGCTGCTGGCGATCCCGAATTTCTCCATACAGGTCATCCACCTGATTGGTGGCCCCCCGCACATGCACCACGGGGTCAATGAGTCCCGTGGGCCGTACGATCTGCTCCACGACCTGACCCATTGAGGCAGTTAATTCGTACTCTGCCGGGGTTGCCGACACATAGACGACCTGGTGAATGCGTTTGGACCACTCCTCGAACGTGAGCGGTCGGTTGTCAAGAGCTGAAGGCAACCGGAAGCCATAGTCCACCAGGGTTGTCTTGCGGGAGCGATCCCCTTTATACATGGCTCGAATCTGGGGTACGGCAATATGGCTTTCATCAACGAAAAGAAGGAAAGTATCAGGGAAATAGTCCAGCAGCGTGGGCGGTGGCTGGCCGGCCAGGCGTCCGGTCAGGTGTCTGGAATAGTTCTCGATGCCGTTGCAGTAGCCTATCTCCTGGATCATTTCCAGATCGAAACGGGTGCGCTCCTCGATGCGCTGGGCTTCGATGAGCTTGTTCTCACTGCGGAAGAAATCGACCCGGTCCTTCATTTCCCGGGCAATGGTCTTGGTGGCCCGCTCGAGGGTTGATTTACGCGTCACGTAGTGGCTGGCGGGAAACAGGGTTACCTCGTCCAGCCGCTTGAGGGTGGTTCCTTGCAGTGGATCGAACTCGAAGATATTTTCGATCTCATCCCCAAAAAAATCGATGCGGACCGCCTTGTCCTCCTCGTAGGCGGGAAAAATTTCCACCCGATCCCCCCGCACCCGAAAAACACCGCGGTGGAAATCCATGTCGTTACGCTGGTAGTGGATGGATACCAACTGATAGAGCAGCCGTTCGCGGGGCAGATCCATGCCGACGGTGATGTCGATGCGCATGGAGAGGTAATCCTCCGGTGCACCCAAGCCGAAAATGCAGGAGATACTGGCCACCACCACCACATCAGATCGAGACAGCACGTTGCGGGTGGCTGAATGGCGCATTTTATCGATCAGCTCATTGATGGAAGAATCCTTCTGGATGTAAGTATCCGTGCTGGGGATATAGGCTTCTGGCTGATAATAATCGTAGTAGCTGACAAAATACTCGACGGTATTATCCGGGAACAGCTGACGAAATTCGTTGTAGAGCTGGGCCGCCAGCGTTTTGTTAGGCGCCAGAACCAGGGTCGGACGGTTGACCGTGGCGATGATATTGGCCATGGTAAAGGTTTTGCCGGAACCGGTAACGCCCAGCAGGACCTGGCTTTTTGTTCCACCGAGGATCTGTTCCGAGAGTGAATGGATGGCCTGGGACTGGTCGCCGCAAGGTGTATATTCCGATACGAGCTTAAACGATGACATGTGACATCAGAAATCAAGATTTAGGATTGTAGATGCAGACCTAATTAAGATGGATGATCGAAAACAATAATCCGGTCAAGGCTGTTGTTCCATCGAGGGTTGCCTTTTTTGCCTGCCCCCTTGCCGTTATTCACTTTTCGATCAGGCTGTCACTCTCCAGTGGGTGCCGTCGGTCTTGTCTTCGAGGACAATACCGGCTTTTTCAAGCTGGTCTCGGATTTGGTCGGCCCGTTTATAGTCCTTGTTTTGACGGGCAGCCGCTCGTTCGACCACCAGGGCATCGATGGTTTCTGCAGATAGGTGCATATCCTGGAGCAGGCTGTGGGTCCGTTCCTCGAAAAAAGCCTGCCAGGGATGATGCAGAATACCTAAAGTGTTGCCCATGCGCATCAGATCGGCGGTCAGGCGCGTCAGCGCCTTGTTGGCTTCTGGAGCCTGTCCACCTTCGTCCAAAAGCCGGTTGGCCTCTTTGAGCAGGTTAAACAGTATTCCAACGCCTTTGGCCGTGTTGAAGTCATCGTCCATGGCTTCACAAAAGGCTTGCCAGCTCGCGCCCGCCGGCGAAGCATCGTCTATGGTTGGTAAGCCGGCTTCCTGGTCCAGTCGTTTAAGCAGGCCATAAATTTTTTCCAGCGCCTTTTCCGATTCTTTCAGGTTCTGGTCCGAAAAATCGATGGGGCTGCGGTAATGGCTGGAGAGCAGGAACAGTCTGACGGTTTCGGGATGGTAGGCTTGTAGAATGTCCTTGATCATCAGAAAATTGTTCAAGGATTTGGACATTTTTTGGTTGTCGATGTTCACAAATCCGTTATGCATCCAATAGCGGGCAAAGGTTTTTCCGTGGGCCGCTTCGGATTGGGCGATCTCGTTTTCGTGGTGGGGAAAAATCAGGTCCTTGCCGCCGCCGTGGATATCGAAGGTCTCTCCGAGAAAGCGGCTGCTCATGGCCGAGCATTCGATATGCCATCCGGGCCGCCCTTCACCCCAGGGACTCGGCCATGACGGTTCTCCCGGTTTGGCGGCCTTCCAAAGAACGAAGTCAAACGGATTGCGCTTGTTTGCGTTGATCTCGACCCGGCTGCCGGCAACCATGTCGCCCAGTTTGCGGCCGGACAATTTACCGTATTCGTTGAAGGTCTCCACCGCGAAAAACACATCGCCGTCGGCCTGGTAGGCGGTTTTTTTTTCCACCAGGATGTTGACGATGTCGATAATGTCATCGATATGTTCGGTGACCCTCGGCTCCCGGTCGGCCCGCATCACATTCAGCGCGTCCATGTCGCGGTGGAACTCGCTGATATATTTTTCAGCCAATTGGCCTGGATCCATACCCACTTGGTTGGCCCGGTTGATTATCTTGTCATCTACATCCGTGAAGTTGCGGACGTAGGTGACTTGATAGCCCATGGCCCGCAGATATCGAACCACCACATCGAACACCACTACCGAACGGGCGTGCCCCACATGGCAGGAGTCATAAACCGTGGGGCCGCATACATACATCTTGACCTGACCGGGCACCACCGGCGCGAAGGTCTCTTTGGATTTCGTCAGAGTATTGTAGATACGCATAGCCATCTGTATGGAACCTCGCGCGATGGGTTAGTCGCCGGTCACCGGCGTTGTGGACTGAAGCAGGACCACGCACATGGCGGCAATGCCGTCTCCATGCCCGATTACCCCGAGGCCTTCGGTGGTTGTGGCCTTGATATTGATCAATTGCGGATTGACGGACAAGCTGTCCGCCATCCGCAACGCCATCCGTTTTTTGTAAGGCGATATTCGGGGCGCCTGGGCAAACACGGTTGCATCCATATTGACCAGTGCAAATCCAGCTTCGTTAACCCGGCGGTAGACCGCTTTCAACAGATCGATGCTATAACTGTCGCGGTACTGGGGATCGGTATCTGGAAAATGGTGGCCGATGTCCCCCAAACCCGCCGCCCCCAAAAGGGCATCGCAGGCGGCGTGCACCAGAACATCGGCGTCTGAATGCCCGAGCAAACCCTTGTCGAATGGAATGGTTTCACCACCCAGGACCAACTTTCTGCCGGGTACCAGGCGATGAATGTCATATCCCAATCCGATGCGTGTCATAAGGAGCAATATCTCGTTTTGCGCGGCTGTAGAGGCGATCTGCATAGCATACTTCGACTTTTCCGTAAAGCCGCTCTCGGCAACGGATCACACCTGAAAACGATCATCCGGCAGACGGTTTTTGCCTGGTGACGGCGAAGGCACTGACAGGTTTGAATTTGCCTTTGGCTTGAATCTTACCCAGTGGTTTGGCGTCAAAACCGTCTTTGACATGGTTCCACGTATTTTCGGAGATCAAAATTTGATCGGGCTGGGCCGAGGAACATAAACGAGATGCCGTATTGACGGTATCGCCAATGACCGAATAGCTCATGGTATGGGAAGAACCGATATATCCCGCCATCAGATTACCGGTGTTGATGCCGATGCCGACCCTGATTGCCGGTCGACCCGCGTCAAGCCGTTTACGATTGAATTCGGCCAGGGCCGTTTTCATGTCCAGGGCCGCCATAACGGCTCGGTGGGGATCGTCAGCATGCACGACAGGCGCCCCCCATATCACCATCATCTCATCGCCGATGAATTTGTCAACCGTGCCTTCATGGCGAAACACCACCTCCACCAGCACTTCGTAATACTCATTGAGCAGGCGCAATACTTCAGAGGCCTGGCTGTTCTCACTCATGGTGGTAAAACCTCGCATATCAACAAAAAGAACCGTTGCCACCCGGTCTTTTCCACCCTTTTCAACCGTCAGTTCACCGGAAACGACCCGCTCGGCAAGATCCGGTGAGAGCAACCGTTGAAAGCGTTCACGGGTGGCGGCATCTCGTTCGAGATTGGCCTCTGCTTTTTTCCTTTCATTGATGGTGTACTGGGCATGGGAACCGAAAATGGCAAAAAGGCACAACACAATGATCCTCGCCGACACTTCGTTTAAATTCACGCCAAGCAGTTGCTCGAATAAGTTTCCATAGCTCGTAAAAATGGCCAAAATGGAGTCGAGGATCCAGAAGACCAGCGCCAGAGTAAAACCGATCAGCATCATATGGTCAGTCAAGCGGACGGAACGGCTGAGCGTATTCATGGGCAACTCTCCAGCAAGGAAATATCCTGATTTTAAATCTTATTCCGGTTCACCTTGATATCGTCTTATAACCCTGGCCTGACTGCACTTATGACGCTGTCAAACACCTGTGCGCACGGTCGTGTTCCTATGGCCATCGAACGCAATGAAAATAAATGGCGCAGGACTTTTTTTCAAGACCAAATGCGCTGCACAGCGGGTTTTTCAGGACTGAACAGCCGGAGGGACAGGTTCCGACGATGCCGGGAGCAAGTTGGAACGACCCATGGCGATTCTGCAAATATCTAATAATCAATAAACGATAAGTCACCTATCAACGCCTATTAAGTCTTGACAAATACCATTGGAATAGTTCAACATCACAACTGTTTGAACGGTTTACCGGCCTTGATTCTCCCCCGCCGCTAAAAGTCGGGGGTACAGAAGGCAGTCCCGCACACCTTCATTGGACAACCGCCCTATTTGATACGGAGTAGTGAATTGGTGCCAAAGGACGAGATCTCTTCCACTGAAAAACTGCTAGACCTGATCCGTGATAAGAGCTCCTCAATTTCGACTGTCAACAAAACCGGGCCGGGCGAACCGGCGCAAAAACCGGGTCTGTTCAGGGTGCTAAGCTTCCAGAAGGCCATCGGAATCGGTGTTGAGATCGGTAGCAGCGAGATCAAAATCGCAAAAATAAACCGAATCTCGGACAAATCCTTTGAGCTATTGGACTACGATACCATTGCCGTCGAGCAGATTGAAACCACCGACACGCCCCTCTTGGCCAAGGCTTTGGCTGCCTTATTGTCCCGATTTTGCACTGGTCAAAAGCGAACCGATATCTGGTGCTGCGTGGCATCGGCAAAAGTAGAAACCCGGTGCATCCGCATCCCCAAACTTCCCAAGAAGCAGATTCCCAATGCCGTATTCTGGGCCTTTTCAAAGGAAGTTTCTTTTAGCGACAAAGAGATGCTGCTGGATTTCAGAATATTGGGCGAGGTTAATGAAAATGGATTGACCAAAACCCAAGTGATGACTTTTACCATACCCATTGCCGAAACTGAAGCTCTGAAAAAGCTTTTTGCCAGGATCGGCTACCCCCTGGCCGGTATTTCGATTGTCCCGTTTGCCATTCAGAACCTGCTAAGGACCGGAATCGTTAAGGAAACAGGGCCAAACACCTGCTGCCTGTTCATTGGCAGAGACTGGTCGCGCATCACCATATACGCCAATGGGAACCTAATTCTGTCACGGGGGATCAAGGCCGGCATGAACAGCATGATCGATTCCCTGGCCGAGCAATATCGCCACCATTCACAAAACGACACCCCGCCCGTGTTGGTTATGGATGACCGCGAAGAGGAATCCTTCCATGAGCCGGATACCCATTATTCCAACGCCTCAGGCGATTTTTATCGTTTTTTAACTGCCGACAGCGCCACCGATGCACCCGCATTGGTTCAAGGCCGGGAACCGGCCGATATCTTCCAGGCCATTCTTCCTGCCATCGATCGGTTGGTCAAGCAGGTGGAGCGTACCATCGCCCACTTTTCCATGCATTTCAAGCGTTCCGGTGTCAGTGAGATTCTCATCTCCGGTAAAGTGACGGGCAGTCCCACCATCATCTCCCACATCGGATCTCAATTGGGCGTGCCCGTAAATGTTTTGAACCCGTTTCCGCAGCCCCATCCGTTTACCCACAAGGTGAATATTCCGGACTTTCCGGCCGAAAAAGAGAGTTTCGTGCCGGCTATCGGGATCGGACTCGCCTCAAACGACCTGACTCCCAATTTTCTGTTCACTTATCGCCATCGCGAGAGCCGGGACCGGACGCGCAAGATTCGAGTCGGCATTTCAGCTGCCAGCATCGCCGTTCTGGCTTTGTTGCTGTGCGGCTTTTTATGGCAGGAAAACCGCCTAGCCGCCAAGGCGACAGAAGTGGCCCGGCTAACCGAAAAAAGAGACGCATTCAATGTGCCGCTGACCCCAGAGCTAATCATGGGACTCTATGCCAAAGTGAAACAGCAGCGAAAGCGAATAACCACCCTCAGCCAGGGCTATCAATGCTCCGCAATCATGGCAGAGGTCAGCCAACTCACCCCGGTGTATATCCAGTTGCTTTCTTTAAATGCTGATATGGTTGCAACGACGGAGAAATCGAAAAAAAAGTCCGAGAAAATAGTGGTGATCGATGGCATCGTCACCGGAGACAAGCTTCAGTTCGAAACGGTTCTGGCAAGCTACATGATCGCCATGGAAGCGTCTCCCCTGTTTAAAAAACCCATTGTCAAAAACAAGCGGCTTCAGTTCCTGGATGACCGGCAGGTTCTACGGTTTTCAATCCAGTTCGAACTCGCCTAACCGGCACCCGGGGAAGAAAGGATCGATGGGATAACGCGATGGCCGACACCGCAAAACAAAGCAGCCCCGTTCCCATCATTCTATGCGCTTTAGGCCTGCTGGCCTTTCTGCTTGCGGTGATTTACCCGAACTATCGTTCCCTGAGGGCATACGATCGTCAGATCGTACTCCTCAAGGATGAAATCGCCCTGCGCCAGGCCCTGGCTCCCATTTTCCGGCAACTGATTGAAAAGGCGCTTATCGCACCATCGACCCAGTTGAAAAGGCCAGAAAAAAAGATGTTGGATATAGAGAACACCGGTCGGCTGACCCTGATATTTCAGGAGATTGCCAAAATTTCCGACATGACGCTGGAAAGTGTGGTGCCCGATGCACAGGCCCTTGATCAGGATAACGGGCGCTTGCTGGTTGAAGTGGTTTTCCGGGGTGCCTTTGCCAACCTTCAACCGCTGATCAACACCATTGTCGAACACGCTGTTGTCGACCGGATTGAAAAAATCCACATACGTAACACAGAAGAAAACAAATGGATCAAACTCTCTGTTTCGGTGCTGCGCCGTTGATTGCGTATCCGAACACAATCGGGACTCATGGTATCGATGTCTAGACGGGAAAAAATGATAGTGGCTGTGATGGCGGCGGCCGTGTTGCTGGGCGGATATCTCTATTTTGTACCCGGAACGAAGCTGGGTCGGCAGGGCGTTCAATCGCCATCGGACACGCCGGCTCTCGATATCGCCCAGCAGATCATTGGAAAGCTAAAAGAAGACGTCTCTCTGGATAGGGATCTATACACCATCCGCAGCGCCGAAAGCCAATGGGCCAAGGATCCGTTTTTAAAAACCGGCCCATTGCTGTCGGACACACAAACGCGCAACACCCCTGGCGCTGCGCCAGCCACCGCTGACACCCCATTGAATCTTGCTTACACAGGATTTCTTGAAGCCGGGAGCCAGCGTCTGGCTATTATCAACGGTATGGAATACGAAGCGGGGGAAGCCATCGATAGCCGAGGCTACTATGTTCGCCGCATCCAACCGCATCAGGTTGAAATTCGCAAACGAAATGCTCCGGATGTGATTGTTTTAAAATTGACGGAGTAAGAAGCAATTACTGGCAAATAGGTTAGACCACCGGGGAGCGCCATGTTATCCAAACATCACAACCCATGGGTATCAATTCTATTGGCAACCATTTGGATGTTAACCTGTTCCTGGGGATGTGCCCAACAAAAATCTCAAAATGGAACAACCGTTTTCGACCAGTGGCAGGCACGGGCAGTTGAATCCAGAGGTTTTTCCCCGGCCGAACAGCATCGGATCATCGATATGCCGAAGCGCCAACTGCCGTCAGATAAATCCGGCATAGCGCGGAGCAGAAGCGAGAAGTCGCTGCCCGAAAGGCCGATCACCCTGAAAATGCACCAAACCGACCTCTCTGTATTGCTGCGGGCCCTGGCGCGTTCCGTGGGCATCAGTATCATTGTCAACAGCACAGTGAATGGGGTCACCAGCATCAATGTTGATAAAATCCCATGGAATCAGGTGTTCGAAGGCATCCTGAACGCCCACAGCCTTTCCTACACCTGGGAAGGCGATCTGCTCCGCATCATCACCCTTGAAGACAAATCCAACATTGTCCGGCAGTTGGAAGCAGACCAGAAGATTCTTACCAAACGAAGGGAGATGGAACTTTCTGAACCGCTGCTGACCAAGATCATTCACATCGATTACGCCGATGCCGGCAAGCTTAAAACCAATTTGGAGAAGTTTTTGACCGAAGCGGAGAACGGCAAATTATTAGGCTCGGTTTTGCTGGACGAACACAACAATGCGCTGATTATCCAAGCCACCCGAAGCGATTTGGAGCGGATGATCGCGTTGATTACCGAACTGGATCAACCTGCGGCCCAGGTTCTCATTGAAGCCCACATCATTGAAGCCACCAGTGAAACGGCCAGAGAACTCGGGGTTCGCTGGGGCGGTCTCTATACCGGCAATGAATACTGGGTTACACCCAATGCCGGCAATGCCATCGGCATCACCGCATCGGATGCCGTCAATCCATCATCTGCCTGGGCATCGAACTTTCCGGCAGATCTGTCTGGGGCTGCGGTGGCTGGATCCGGTTTTGCCCTGGGCATGATTGTCCAGTCCGGCGATCTGCTGCTTTCGGCCCAACTTAATGCCTTGGAAGAAGCAGGCAAGCTCAATATTTTATCCAAACCGTCCATTACCACGCTGGACAACCAGACGGCCATCATTGAAAGTGGTGATGAAGTACCCTTTCAGACCGTAGACGACAATAAAGTCCAGATCGAATATAAAAAAGCCGTTCTTCGACTGGAAGTGACCCCCCACGTCATCGAAGGCGATACCTTGAAGATGGATATTATCACCAATAAGGATGAACTGGATTTTACCCGCACCGTGGCGGGCAATCCCACGGTGGTCACGAAAAAAGCCCAAACCAATGTGGTCCTCTTTGATGGCCAGACAACGGTCATCGGCGGCTTGAACAAACAGACCGACCGTGATCTGGATTACGGTCTTCCCTGGCTTCGAAAGATCCCCGGTTTGGGCTACCTGTTCAAAGGGGAATCGAAAAATCGTCAAATGCAGGAGCTGTTAATCTTCATCACGCCCCATATTCTGCAAAGACGGCCACCGCATACCATTGCACCCAAAGGAATTATCAAGTCGGACCCGGTTGAATAGCGGTTAACAGATGAGGTCAGCCGGAAATAAAAACACCGGCGCTGCCAGTGAGTACTTCAATGGATTATTTCAGCATACTCAACCTGGATCGGGAGCCCTTCTCCAACTCCCCGGATCCGGATTTTTTTTTCCAGTCCAGGCAGCATGTGGACTGCCTGCAGAAACTAGAACTGGCCCTTCGGCTCAAGCGGGGCCTCAACATCGTTATCGGAGCGGTAGGATCCGGGAAAACCACCCTGTGCCGGACACTGTTGAAACGCCTTTCTTCGGACAGTACCATCGAGTCCCACCTGATTCTGGATCCTTCATTCAACTCGCCGTTGAATTTTCTGAAGACCATCTGTTCCACCATCGTGGGCATGGACATCTCCGCCGACGATGATCATCGATTCAAAGAGCAAATCAAGCATCATCTGTTTCAAAAAGGTGTGGATGAGAAGAAAACAGTCGTGCTGATCATTGACGAGGGGCAGAAACTGCCGGTCTTCTGCCTAGAAATTCTCAGGGAATTTCTAAACTATGAGACCAACGATCACAAGCTGTTGCAAATCGTTCTATTCGCCCAGGAAGAGTTCCATGAAATTCTGGACCATCGCGCCAACCTGGCCGACCGGGTGAATATGATCCATTTCCTGGGTCCGATGAGCTTTGCCGATACCCGCCAAATGGTCATTTTCCGGATCAAACAGGCCAGCAGCCAGCCCCGCCCGCCCGAGCTGTTCAGCTGGATGGCCCTGCGCGCCATTTACGGCGCTACTGGCGGATATCCCCGAAAGATCATCAATCTGTGCCACCAATGCATGCTGGCGCTGATTGTCCAGAACCGGACCCGCGTCGACTGGCGCTTGGTCAGGTCCTGCAGGGACCGTTCGCTGGCCCAACGCTCGCGGCCCCATAGACATTCACGGGCGTTGGTCTATTCGACATTGGCGGTTTTCGCGATCATCGGCATGATTTACTTCGTCACGCCCGGGCTGCTTCAATCCATCTACCTGCCAGTCGGCGGCAACTCACTTTCCACCATGCAGGCGCAAATACACCCATCCCCGCTCAAGGCGACCTCCCCTTCCCTGCTTGAAAAACCGGCGCAAAAAGAGGCACACCCCGCAACAGTTCCGGCTGTCGCGCCCCTTCAGGCAATTCCCGCTGTGGTTGCGGCCATTGACAAGGTTGCCCCTGATCCGGTTCATGAAATAGCCACCTCAGATAGGCAAACGGCAGAAGACGATGGTGCACAACCGAAACCCCCATCATTGCTCGGTGCATTGACCGTGATGCCAAACGACACCCTGGGACTTATGCTAAAGGTCATCTATGGAGATTTCCGTAGCCGCTACATGAAAGCGGTGCTGGATGCCAATCCCCACATCAGGCATGCCGATGACCTTCGTGTGGGCGATACGATTGCCTTTCCTGCCATTCCGACTCCTTTTGTTCAACGGCCTTACCCGTTGTGGTGGCTCACGGTCGGCGAAGCCGAATCTCTGGAGGCTGCCTTTCGACGATCCATCAAAGCATCAGAGAGCCGTGACGCGCCTTTTGTGCGTGTGATTTCAGTTTGGAACCCGCAAACCGGACTGAAATACAGGATCTATGTTGCCGGCTTTTTTTTCAATCCGTCCGCTGCTGAAAACATGATGGCGAAATTGCCCATCGAACTTTCCGGATCCGCCGCAATCATATCCGGCTGGCCGACCGCAACGGTTTTTTTTGCTGATCCTTTTTTGGGCAAAGGCTATTGATGATATGCTGGTGAAAACGTGAAAGAAAAGAAAAAACTCGGTGAAATGCTTATCGATGGCGACCTGCTGACCGAAGAGCAGCTCAAACAGGCTGTAAACGATCACAAGCGCAGCAATATGAAGCTGGGTGAATATCTGGTTCGGGAAGGAATTGTCAGCAGTTCGGAGATCGTCAACCTGGTCTCCCAGCAGCTTGCCATCGAAAAATACCGTCCGGATGCTTATCCCATTGACGTCACGCTGTCCAATGTCATCCCGCTGGAGATGTGCCAGAAGCATCAATTGGTTCCCATCGAACGGACAAATCATCTGCTGAAGATCGCCATGACCGATCCCATGGACATCACCGCCCTGGATGCCATTGAAGTCTACACGAATATCGAGG
This sequence comes from uncultured delta proteobacterium, assembly GCA_963704985.1. Classification (GTDB taxonomy): domain Bacteria; phylum Desulfobacterota; class Desulfobacteria; order Desulfobacterales; family Desulfosarcinaceae; genus Desulfosarcina. The sequence goes on from CAVPIL010000004.1 coordinate 158,252, forward strand.
TAGAGGCCGTAATCTGTACCTATCAGGAACTCAACCATTTGATTTCTAGCCTTTACGGCACCTATTCCGCAATCGGGGGGGTTCTGGACGGCATGAGCGAGATGCAGATCGAGAGCGCCCATGATGCTGAAGCGGCCGCCATGACAGAGGATGTGGAAGTCAGTTCCCTGCACGATATGGCGGAAGAAGCACCGGTTATTCGCCTGGTGAACTCGATTCTCTCCCAGGCCGTTCGCGAGGGCGCTAGCGATATCCACATCTCTCCGGAAAAGGATTTCGTCCAGGTGCGCTTCCGGGTCGACGGCAAGCTCCATGAAGTGCCGGCTCCTCCCAAATCTTTGATACTTCTAATTATTTCAAGGATTAAAATATTATCCAACATGGATATCTCCCTTTCCCGGATTCCCCAGGACGGCCGCTTTACGATCCGCATGGACAACAAGGAGATCAATATCCGGGCGTCGACCATTCCCACCATTTACGGGGAAAACATGGTCTTGCGGCTGTTGGACACCAGCGGCGGTGTTTATTCGCTGGAGCACTTGGGCATGAGTGATGCCGATATCCGCAAACTGGAGCCTATCATCGTCAAACCTTACGGCATGATCTTGAGTACGGGACCCACGGGAAGCGGCAAGAGCACGACCCTGTATTCCATACTCAAGAAAATCAACCAGCCGGATATCAACATCATTACCATTGAAGACCCCGTTGAATACCGGGTTAACAAGATCCGTCAGATTCAACTCAACCGTAAGGCGGGGATGACTTTTGCAAGCGGCCTGCGTTCCATCATGCGTCAGGACCCGGACGTGATCATGGTGGGAGAGATTCGTGACTCGGAGACGGCCAGTATTGCCGTACAAAGCGCGCTAACCGGCCACCGTGTGCTGAGTACGGTTCACACCAACGATGCCGCCGGAGCAATCACCCGGTTTATCGACATGGGCATCGAACCTTTTTTGGTCTCATCGGTGATGCTGGTCTCCATTGCCCAACGCTTGGTGCGCAAGGTTTGCCCTTTTTGTAAAAAACCCTGTAAGCCTCCCCAGGCCGCTCTCTCCTACTGGGGCCTGGATAAAGTCCAGGGTGCCAATTTTGTTCAGGGAAAAGGCTGCTTCAACTGCATGGACAAAGGCTATAAAGGGCGGACCGGCATATTTGAAATTTTAGTCATCGACGAAATGATCCAGGAGATGATACTGCGCCGGGTGTCCTCCCAGGAAATAATGCGGGCCGCCAGAGAAGCCGGCAACCTGCGGACACTGAAAGATGATGCCACACGAAAGGTGCTCGAAGGAGAAACGACCCTTGACGAAGCCGTTTCAGCGGTGATGATGTAACCATCAGCGATTGTAAACCGACGACCATGGCCAAATACTATTACCAGGCAATTACTGAAAACGGCAGTTCTGTATCCGGGTCCATCGATGCGGATTCTGCTGAAGGCGCCACGGGAGCCCTTGTGGCCCGGGGCTATATCCCCCAAAAAATAACCGATGCTTCAAGATCTGGGCTTGGTTATTTCCTAACAGACCTGCAGGAAAAACTCACCCCTGTCAAACTGCCGGAACTGATTCTTTTCACCAAACAGCTCCGGACCCTGATCCGCGCCGGCGTCCCCATGCTCAAACTCCTTCAGGTGCTTGAAAACCAGACTGAGAACATCAAATTGAAGCGGATTGTTGTCGCCATATCACAGGATATCCGTGAAGGTGGCAGCCTATATGACGGCTTCCGCAAATACCCTTCCGTTTTTTCACCCTTATACGCCAGCATGCTCCATGCCGGCGAAACCAGCGGTGCCCTGCCCGAAATCCTGGACCGCCTGATTTATATCCTTGATCATGACCATAAAATTCGGTCCGATATCCGTTCGGCGCTCCAATACCCGGCGATAGTCATCATCTGTCTGCTGGTGGCCTTTATGATTTTGTTGACCCTGGTTATTCCCAAATTTGCCGGAATTTTTCTCCAATCGGGACTCCAATTACCCCTGCCAACAGTGATCTGCATGAAATTATACACCATTTTAAGGTCCTACTGGCCGGCCGTGTTCCTCATGGCTGCGGGAGTGGGTATAACCATCAATCTTTACCTCAAAACCGAGATCGGGAAATTCAGACGAGACAAACTGATCCTTCACCTGCCGTTGATCGGCATGATGATTCGCAAAGCGGCCATGGCACGGTTTGCGAGTATCTTCGCCATCCTTCAAGCCAGCGGCATTTCAGTGCTGGAGACCATGTCTATTCTTTCTGAAACCATCGGCAACGCGGCATTGTCCAAAGCATTCGAAAACATAATGGACCGCCTGGAAGAAGGCCGAGGAATAGCAGGTCCTTTGGCCACGTCACCCTATTTCACGCCGATCATCATTAATATGGTTGCTATCGGTGAAGAATCCGGCAATCTTGATGAAATGCTCCACGAGGCGGCCGCCCATTATGATGCAGAGCTTGAATTCGCCATGAAACGGCTTTCCGATTCCATCGGCCCGATATTGACGGTATGCCTTGCTGCAGTGGTCCTTTTCTTTGCGCTGGCTATTTACCTGCCTATGTGGGACATGGTAAAAATGGTTAAATGATGAAAGATATTCACTTTAATATCAGTCTATATATCATTATCCCGGTAATTTTTGCCGGAATCGCTATTCTGTCCATTATCGTCACCTATAATACGACCACCTATTATCTTTCCAAAGCCATGAATCCTCAATGGCCGGTGGTGTTATGGGGGGCTCTCCTGATTGCCTTTACATTGATTTGCGGTATCCTCATTGTAAAATTGATGATCGATCCGGTAAAAAATTTTGTAATAAAAACAAAGGATCTTAGCGGTTGTCAAACGCGTCAACCCACCCACGCATGCATCTGTTGCCAACGATGATATGGGCAGGTTCACCATGGTGTTCGATCAGGTTACAGAACTGTTGAGCAAGGTTGAAGCCCGACAACTCTTTCCTGACATCATTGGCCAGAGCAAGGTTATGCGAGGGGTGTTGAACCAGATTGTCAAAGTGGCGCCCAAGGACTCCACGGTCCTGATTACCGGGGAAACCGGAACCGGTAAAGAACTCATCGCGCGAAGCATTCACCAACACAGCAAGCGACAGGATTATCCCTTTGTGGCCATTAATTGTGCGGCTATTCCTGAAGGGCTGCTGGAAAGTGAATTGTTCGGACACGAAAAAGGGGCCTTTACCGGAGCAAATACAAAAAAGCCCGGCAAATTCGAACTGGCCGATAGGGGCACCCTTTTTTTAGATGAGATCGGCGATATGCCCCTGGAAACCCAAGCCAAGGTGCTTAGGGCCATTGAGGAAAATACGATTGAACGGGTGGGGGCCATCAAGCCGATAAAAGTCAATGTCCGCTTTATTGCAGCAACGAATCGCAATCTTGAAAAAATGGTCGAAAGCAGTCTTTTTCGCCAAGACCTATATTATCGGCTCAACGTTTTTTCCATTTTACTGCCCCCATTGCGGCAGAGGCGGGAGGACATTCCCCTGTTTGCCGAAAAATTTTTGAACGAAATGGGCAAAGACCTCCATATTTCATCAGAGGCCCTTCAGTTGCTGATGGCCAACGATTGGCCGGGAAATGTGCGGGAGTTGAGAAATGCATTGGAATCAGCGGCCGTTCTTGCTGAAAATAGAATTTTGCCGGCAAACCTTCCGGTTTCAATTGATCGAGGTAGAAGGATCAGCGGCTCAGCAATGCATTCGAAAAAATCCCCATCGGAAACCCACGGAAGTGGAAACGATTCTAATTTGGATATGCGAATCAAAAATTTTGAGCGGAGTAGCATCGTTGATGCCCTTCGGCAATCCGGTGGTGTTCAAATCAAAGCAGCAATGATACTTGGTATCAAGGAGCGAAGTTTGTGGCACAGAATAAAAAAATACCAGATCAACATCGCCGACTTCAAACCGTAACCAGTGCTTGAAACCAACAAAGGTTGGTGTTTTTTAGCTACAATATTTGTTGCCTGTCCTTATTTTTTACGGATCTACGGGGATCATTTTTTTTGCATGGCCGAAGATAATTTTATTATAGCGTTTGTTTATAAGTAGTTAGATGAAAGACACAAAATTGTTGAAATGGTTGGCACCATTTGTGATGGTGATTATGGTAGTACTATTCTTTGACTCTATTCTGAAATGGGGTATTATGACTGACAATCGCAAATTGAGAAGGCTACTTCGCAACCAGAACGGTTTTACCCTCGTGGAAATCATTGCCGTTCTTGTTATTCTGGGTATTTTGGCCGCTGTTGCTATTCCCAGGTATTTTGATCTTCAAAGTGAGGCGCAAGTCAAGGCCTTGGATGCTGCCCTCGGTGAAGGAATCGGCAGAGTCAACCAGCAATTCGCCAAGCAGATTCTCGCAGGCTCGACCACCGGTGAAATCACTTACAATAACACTACGATCGGTACAAACCTTGGAGATTTCACCCTGTCAACGGCGGTTGCCGGCAACACGATAACATTAACCGCAACGGGAAAAACAGGCGCCCTGACCGGCAAAACACAAAGCAAGGCCATTCCGCGACCCGGCACTCCATAAAATTTACCTTCCAGCCAGTTGAATGGCATTCATCAAAGGCTATTTTTATTTTGGGATGCAATATTGGTTTCGCTTGTTTTCACCGTAACCGCTAGGCTGACTTTCTTTTCAGGCTATTGGGTCGCAACCGGCCTTTTTTCCGACCACTTTTCCATAACCGCGTCAATCGCTGGAAAAAGGTTTTCTGCTAAGGGGAGATAGACGTCGGATTCAGATGTCGTTTGCCTAGTTGCTTCCAGAAATGCCTCCCAAGTACGCTCCTTTTTCGCGACGAGCAATCTCACCACCATTCGTTCTAATTTTCCAATTCTCTGATTTTGATGATAAATTTCGGTGAGGGCAAACATGGCCCGCACGTCGTCAGGTCTTTTTTCCGCATACCGTTCCCAGAGCTTTTCAGCACGTTTTGGGCGGCCCGAAAAAAGTGCAACTTCGGCATCAACTGCCAATGAGGACAAATTTCCCGGCATTTGACGTCTGGCGAGTCTGATCCTCTCAGCGGCTTCTTCGAGTGCACCCTTCTTCAGGCAAACGACGCTCAGTTCCCTGAGCAGGTCATGATCCTGCGGCCATCGCTGCAAGCATTTTCGCAGAATCGCCTCCCCGGCTTCCCGATCACCAGCCATTATCCGTGATTTTGCGTATTCCAGCCAAAACTTCCGGTTGTTGGGGGTTGATGTCAGTGCAGTTTCGAAATAACCCATGGCGGTGTTAGGGTCATTGGCCACCAGGGCGTAGTAGAGGCCAATGTTATAATGCACCATTCCTTTTTGCATGAGGTTGACGTATCGATCCTGATTTTTTGCCTTGATAAATGAATCACGCGCCTCTTCAAAAAGCCCCTGCGACCATAACCGGCTTCCGTAATTGTTGTGTGCGATGCTTAAATGTGGCGATTTGGCAAGGTTATCCGCCCACATTAACCGATCATTGCTGAAAATCGTATTATAGCCGTAGGTTGTGTGACCAATTACCGAAAAGACAAGCGCCGTACCGACGAGTAGAAACCGTTGAAGGCGCTGGGTGTAGGAAAAATAGCGCAGAACCTTAACCACAATCACCGCCGGGAAAATAAAAATCGTCATGGAAGGAATATAATTGCGGTGCTCATAGATCAGTTCAAGGTTGAGAACGGAACCTTCTATGGCATGGTTGATCAGGAAAAAGATTACCGAAAAAGCCGCCAACGGCTGCCTGCGTGAACCCCAAAACACGGCGCCGATAAAAATGACCATCAAACTGATCATGGCTGGCAGAGTCGTCCAAGGAGACCACCAAGAGGTTGAAAAATCGACATCGTGCAGCAACACCAGACGTGATTGCGTCGGATAAAAGAGCAGTGTGAGATATTGCCAGATCACCCTCGGTTGGGTCAGTACACGTTCGATGGGGGTATATGGCCTGATTTTCGCGTAATTGTCCCCAAACGTGTCCGGATTGATAAATAACCATCCCATGGCAGCCAGTATCACCAGGGCAGGCAATCCGAAGGCCAGGGTGTTTTTCAACGTCAAACGATCAGTACCCTGAATCAAGATCCATTCATAGAAACAAATGGATAGCGGAAGCATAGCACTGTTTTGCTTGCTGGCCATGGCCAGCAAAGCACTCAATGCCGCCGACACAAACCATGCGAATCTCCCATGGGCTGAGTCAGTGGTTCGGCCGCGAGCATAACTATAGAGCGAAATGATGTAAAACAACCCCGCCATGGAAGCCATGCGTTGGACGATATAAGTGACTGCAGTGACATGGATGGGGTGAATGGCCCAGCTAAATGCGGACAGCAAGGCAATGGGATGGGCAAGGCTCCCGAACTTCGGCCGGAGTCGCGGTAGCGTCAAGGTAAGCTGTATGAAAAGGTATAGGAAAACTGAGGCTGACAGGTGAATGGTGTAATTGACGATATGGTACCCAACCACGTGGTCCCGGCCGAAATAATAGTTGATCGCAAAACTTAAATAGGCCAACGGCCGACTCAGCCGCGCTCCCTTTTCAGGATCACCCAAATATAGCGATTTTATAAGCGACTCGGCATTGAGTGACGTAATTTGAACATTTTGGTTGTGTAGAATGTTGAAGTAATCATCATAGTGCCATTCTCCTGTAAAACTCGGCCAGTAAACGATGGCCAATGCGGTCAGAAATAGTAGGCTGACCAGGACCACCCGATCCCATGCTGCTTCCAGATAGACCCCAGTAGCTTGATTTTCTGTTTTCATTACTAAACAGTATCGTTCACTTCATCACGTGAGTTTGGCGATAGCAAGCCGCTTGACACCCTTTTCTCACCTCTTCGAAAAGACCCATAGCAATTTCCCAGAAATGAAGCAACACCAGGGATGACGCAGGTTTTTGAGAATTGATCTATTTAAGGTTTTATTAGGACGTTAGATCTGATATTGAATCGCCATGGCCAACTGTGACGAAACAAATCGGATCAGCGGCTTCACCCCCATCGAAGTGCTGGTGGTTCTGGTGATCATCGGCATCATCAGCGTGATGATTATCGGCCGAAGCGATATTGGTCAAACCAATCTTCTGGCCCAGACCGAAGTCATAAAATCCCACATTCGCTATGCCCAGTCCCGGGCCATGAATTCTGATCAAACCTGGGGCATACGCTGCGATGCCCCTGGGCAGTCTTACTGGCTTTTTATCGTGGACGCGCCTACCAATCAGAAACGGAAACTGCCCGGCCAAGCATCCGATACGGTAAGTCTTTCGGCTTATGGGTTGACCCTGACCCCGACGACGCTCTCCTTTGACGATAGGGGGCGCCCCTGCTCTGACGACAAGGGGACAATGGTCAGGGGCAGCGACCTCACGCTGACCCTTTCCACCATCAACGGTGAGAATAAAACCATTACAGTTACTCGAAACACGGGTTTTGTCCCATGAACCCCAAGCGACCGGACCAATCGGGCTTCACTCTGATCGAAATCATCGTGACCCTTACCGTTGCAGCCATCCTTGCGGTCATGCTGGTCCAGTTTATGGGATCCAGCATTTCCAGAAGCACGGAACCCGTTGTTTCAATGCAGCAAGCGTTGGTGCTTCAGGGAATTTTCGAAAATATGAATGCGGACTACAAAAGGTTGCTGCTTACGGATAACACCCCGCTGACCACGTTCAAAAACTATGTAGAAAACGGCAATGACAGTGTCGCGGCTACTGCGGCGGGGACACCCTATTATGGGACATATGCCTGGACAACCAAATATATTATGTTTGACAATGCCAAAACCGAAGCTGTGGCGCCTTGCACCGTCGACTGCAACACATTGAAGGTTTCGATTTCCCAGGGTGGGCATGCCTTCACTGCCCTGTTCACCCGATAAGCAGGTTTAAAAGACGCCTAACATCAACGAGGTCCATGTTTATCAGCCTTTTATCCTTACCGCTGACGGCTGCAAATTGCCGCAACCGTGTTGGCTTTACCCTGATCGAGGTGGTTGTCTCATTGGTCATCACAGGGATTTTGGCCGCCATTGCCGGTTTGGGAATCGTTTCGGCCATCAACAGCTACGCCGTGGTCAAAGAAAATGTCCATCTGTCTCAACAATCCCAACTGACGGCAACCCGAATCAGCCGAGAACTGCTGGAACTGACGGATATCGGTGGTCGGGACGCTGTTTATCCCTATGTGATTTATGCTACGCCTGACGGCCAGCGTCAGGCCATTGCAAGAATCCAGGCGACCATCAAGCTCTATGACAATCTGCCCGTCGGACAAAACAGCCTCTCTGAATCCTTTATGATTAACAATGGAGACATCCTCACAGATCGAGCAGAGGGCTTTTCCATCGATTATTTTCAAGGCACTAATCCGTGGGACGGGTCTAACATTCGCGAGTTGTCTGCCATCCGGTTCACGGTGCGCCTGAGCCGATCCGACACGACAACTGGCGCCTTGGAAATCACCACCACGGTTCATCCCAGAAACAATGGCAATTACGGCGGCAGTTCGGCTGCCCCGCCTCCCGCGCCGCCCACCAGCGGTCAATACTGTTTCATATCCACCATTTTGCCCGCAACCGTCGAGGCCCCGTCCAAACCCGGGGTGCAATGGGCTGCACGCTTCTTTTTATTTGCCCTTGCTATGGGTTGTTTGCTGGTCTACCCATGCTGCGGGCCTGCATCGATCGGCGTTAAACAACACCTGCATCAATCCGCAATAGACAGCTGCGGCAGCGCCTTGGTTGGTGTAATTATCACCATCATGGTTTTTGCAGCGCTGGGCGCAGCCATCGTCCCGATGATCAGTACCTCGCAATTGCATCGCACCGGCACGAGCAAATCAACCCAGGCCTATTTCTTGGCTGAGTCGGGACATCGATATGCCGCCAGCCAATATCTCAATGCAGCCGACGAAACCGCACGCCATGCCGCCATGAATAATCTTCATAATTTTACCTACACCCTTCGGGACAATCAGGGAGCGTTTACGCTGACCATCAACCCCTACTATTTTTCGGTCGTCGGTGACCCGGTCGGCACCCAGAACCTCCAGACCCGAGTATACGGTGCGCTAGCTGACGGCTATGCCCTATCCGGCGGCGGCCGCTTGAAAATCGATGGCAGCTATTACGATTTTTCATCGGCTGCGATCACCGGTTCCCTGGTTACATTCACCACCTTACCGCCGGTCCTGCCGTCAATTCCCGTTGATACGCCCGTTTATCCGGTTGCCCGGACAAGTTCGGATCAAAGCCTTTCAAGGGGTGGTACGTTGGCTTTAGCGGCTGGCACGGGGCAGATGTTCCCGGATCACAACGGTTCTTTCGACCTCAACGACGTCACGTACACATACCGGGAGAATGATCGAGACAACGATATCCTGATTGGTATGCAAAAGCCCGATGGGGATGATTTTGAAAATGTTCCCGTTTCAGCCAACACCGATGTGGACCTAAAAAAATTCTTGATCCTCACCGCCACCGGCAATGTCGGAAGTGGAGAGATGGCGGCTTCCCGCAAGATCGTTTATTACACCCCGCTCCCGGACGATCGTCTGAATCCGCAACGGGTGGTTGTTCATGATCGGTTCGATGATCTGAACCGCTGGAACCCCTCCGTTCTTGGCCTGCATGCGGTCGAGGGTATGGGCGGAAACAACGTGCTCAGGGTCGCTGGCGTCTATCAATCCGGTGTCGACTCCCCCAGCACCAGTTTGATTGCGCTGAATACCAGTGCCGTCCAATTCAACCCCGATCATTTCGACACTCAGGTGAAAATCGGTTATACCACCACGCCCTCACCGCCTACCCATGGCTACTCCCCCTCTCCCATTCCAACGTATTACTCGGCCGGGCTGTGCTTTCGCCTATTCGGCAACGCCGATACATATGGGCTGTCATTTCAGCGAGGGAATATTTCCGTTTCACCGCCGGACAATATTGAGAACACCTTGATTCCGGTAAACGACATGCACGCCATTGTCTTATGGCAGGCCACCAATAACGGCACGGATAAGCAATGGTTGGCTTACAAACAGATTTCGGATACCGCGATCCTGTCTGAGGATGTGGAAATCGGATCCAACGGGTGGACTACTGTCGGCGACGCCAGCGGAAATGATCTCTGGCATATCGATTCCCATCCGCCGGGATATGGAGCTGGCAGCCATGCATGGTATTACGGGGCAAGTGCCATCCGCACCTATAATACCGGCAACAGGAACTACGGCACGCTCATCTCACCCCCGATTGACCTGTGCGATTACACTGATGCTCAGCTTCGATTTTCCAGTTGGCATGCAACCGACCCCAATAGCACACGGGTAAATGCGTCCGATTATAAATATGTTGATGTATCAACTGATAACGGGGCATCATGGGACACACCGCCGGCCTATCAAATCACTGCGGACATAAGCGATCCTGAAGCAGACATGCGATTATGGCAGGACCTTCAGGTCGATCTTTCCGCCTATACCGGCCAGACGATCGTCATTCGTTTCCGCTTCGATACCTGGGACGACCAGAATAATGATTGGGAAGGCTGGTACATCGACAACATCCGTATCGTAGGCGACAATCCCGTCGACAAATCAACACTCCTTGCCCGGTTCAAAGCGTCGGCCTCGGCCACCTTCAACTCTGGCGGACCGGATGTCATTGAACACGGCGATCGAATCATCGGCAGCAGCAGCGGTGCTTCGGCAACCGTTTACGGCCTGCCGGTGATTCAACTCGGAAGCTGGGCTGCATCCAACGCCGTGGGTACGCTCCTTCTGGACAAGGTCAATGGTACATTCCAGATCAATGAGCGCCTCTCCGTCGCCGGCAAATCCGAACTGGCGACACTCACCGGTTTCAGAGCGCAGGACCATTTCATTAAAGTCTATTTGGGCACCGAATCCGGGTGCGGCATTCCGAACACCGACCCGTTAGATGGTGAAAAAAAACCCAACCCGCTTGACCCGGCGGAATTGAACTGGCCACCAGATGAGGGCGATTCCTGGACGGCAGACAAGGACTATTTTCAATTGATCCAGTGGGACGCGGTCAACGTTGCCGTCGGGAGCGTTGATTGGGTCGACTCGATCGATGAACCGCACACCCTCATCCGCAGTTCAGAAGCGGTGCTCATGGGCACCGGTTCCACGCTCGGCCTGCACACTTTCGGCAAAGGTTCCTTGAACATTTACTACGACGATTTCGGCTATCAGTCTTTCGTCGACCAGCCTGTGGCCATCAGCCAGCCCATTCAGTATTGAAGGCATTTGAAACGATGACGGACCGACCATCAATGGTTAGGAATTCAACTAAACCTTGACCTTGCCCAAAGGCCTCACGTAGATAGGGGCCTGCTCCACAGGACGCTGTACTCAGGACTTAAACCAGCTGTACGGGGGAGAAAATAGATTGAATCATAAGGTGTTTGTTAAAGAAGCCGTCGAATCCGGCAGAACCAGTCTCACCGAAGCGGAATCGAAATCCCTATTGGGTACCTACGGGGTCCCTGTAGTCGCAGAAAAAGCTGTGTCCACTATCGCCGCCGCCGTAGAAGCAGCCACCGGCCTGGGCTTTCCCGTGGTGCTCAAGGGACTTGGCGAAGGCCTGCTGCACAAAACCGAAAGGGGCCTGGTTCACCTAAATTTGACGGATGAAAAAGCCGTATCGCATGCAGCGGAGACGATTCTTCAAGCTGCACCCGGGGCCCACATTCTTGTCCAGCCGCAAATTCGCGGGAATCGTGAATTCGTGGCTGGACTTTTTCGTGACCCCCATTTTGGTCCGGCGATTCTTTTCGGATTGGGCGGCATCTTGACCGAAGCCTTGGCCGATGTCGTCTTTCGGCTGGCACCGCTCACCCGTCAGGATGCGGCGGATATGATCGCATCCATCCGGTCCCGGTCGCTGATCGGACCTTTCCGCGGTGAGCATGCCGTTGACCGGCAAACGTTGATTCAGACGTTGATGGGGCTGAGCGCCATCGCAGCCGATTTTCCTGAAATCGCTGAAATCGACATCAATCCGATCATTGTTGCGGCTACTGGAGAACTTACGGCCGTAGACGCCCTGATCACCTTGGCCCAACCCGATCGTGGGACAACGGATTTCGACCCGGTGCCGCCACCGGCCATCCGTTCACTGTTCTATCCGCGCTCGGTGGCCTTTATCGGTGCCTCCGCCCAAATGGGCAAGTGGGGGCATATGCTGCTTTGCAATACGATCAGCGGCGGCTACCAGGGTGAGGTTTATGCCGTCAATCCCAAGGGCGGGGTAATCGCCGGAAAATCCGCCTTTAAAACCATCGCCGAGATTCCAGGAGAGGTGGATCTGGCGGTGGTAACCGTGCCTGCCGCCGGCATTATGAACCTGATCCCCCAACTGAAAGCCAAGGGGATAAAACATGTGCTGCTGATTACATCGGGTTTCGGTGAAACCGGTTCCGAAGGCAAAAACCTGGAACGGCAACTGGTCCAAGAAGCACGCGATGCCGGCATTCTTGTGCTTGGACCCAACACCATGGGCATCTGCAATCCTCACATCCAGTTTTTCTGCACGGGGACATCCGTCCGGCCCAAGGCGGGTTCAACGGCGGTAGTGGCCCAGTCCGGCAATATGGGCACCCAGTTGTTGGCCTTTGCCGAAGCACAGGGCATTGGCATCCGTGCTTTTTCAGGCTCCGGCAACGAAGCCATGATCACCATCGAAGATTACATGGAGGGCTTCGAGGTGGACGAACTCACCCGCACCGTGATGCTATACATCGAAAGCGTCAAACAGGGCCGCCGCTTTTTCGAAAGCGCCCGCCGGGTAAGTCACAAAAAACCCATCGTGCTGCTCAAAGGTGGTCAGACCCGGGCCGGCAACCGCGCGGCATCCAGCCATACCGGTGCCATGGCTACCAACACCCGACTGTTCGATGCGGTCTGCCGCCAGGCGGGCATTGTCAAGGTGGACCAGCCCATGGAACTGCTGGACTTGTCCGCCGCGTTTTCCTCCCTGCCCCTGCCGAAAGGCAACCGTATCGCTATCATGACCTTGGGTGGCGGATGGGGTGTGGTCACCGCTGATCTGTGCAACCAATTCGGACTGGAGGTGCCGGAACTCTCTTCCAGTCTGATTGCCCGCATCGACACGATTCTGCCGCCCTATTGGAGCCGCTCCAACCCCATTGACCTTGTCGGCGAAAACGATCCATCCATCCCTTTGACCGTCATGGAAGCGCTGCTTCAATGGCAAGGCTGCGATGCGGTGATCAATCTGGGTATTCTCGGACGCCGCATCTTTCTCAAGCGTCTGGCTGCCTCGGTTGAGCAAGCCGATCCGTCATATTCGCGTGAATTCCTCGATGCCGCGGTCAATGGTTTTACAGATTTCGAAAACAGCTATATCGAGCAGATTGTCCGGTTGATGGAAACATACGGCAAACCGGTCTTTGGGGTCAGCCTGCTCACCGATGAGAAGGATGCCACGGTCTATCGGGTAAAAGGCCACCGCCTGAAGGGCGTGTTTTACGAAACGCCGGAACGGGCGGTCAAGGCAGCTGCCCGCATGGTCGAGTATGAGCGGTATCGTTCCAGCCGCACCGAAAGGTAAGGAAACCAATGGATTCATCTCTGCTCATAGCCGCCGCCGCCAGTTTTCTTGCCGGGCTGCTGGGATATATTATCGCCAGATTGTGGATCAAACCCATCGTTCGCTACAACATTACCAAACGCCGGCTGGATCAAGAACTTGCCCAATACCTGGCGCATCGGATTGAAGGCGGGGTACCGGATGATAACCAGGAAAAGCAGCCTAACGATACGACGCTGAGAACTGCCCGCAAGCACGCCATGGAGATGGTCTCCTGTTACGGCACCGACATCCCCTATTGGTATCGCCTCCTGTTGGAGAGCCGCCAGGAGTCACCCACCGAAGCATCGGGACTGCTCACCAACCTGTCCAAGCTACATGACCCGGAACAGGTAAAACGCCGTATCCACAGTGCTCGTAAAGCCATCGGGTTGCAATAAGCAACGCCTTCCATATGGGCGCAGGAGCCGTATCTTGCCGCGTTCGGGATGGGTTCGGCTGAAAATAAACTGATGCGCGTTTTCCAACTGTAGATTCAGAACCAAACGCCAATGGAAAAGAAACAACCTGAAAACGGCCAGCTCGAACAGGGTGAAGATTACCTGCAGAGGTTCCTCATGTCCAATGACACCATTCGAGGGGCCATCCTCAAAGGCAGCCGCATGATCAATCAGATGCGCTGGAACCACGAACTGGGCATCTTGGAGACGCTGGCTCTCGGCCATGCGTATTTGGGGGCTTGCCTGATGAGTGCCGGCCTCAAAGGCAAAGATCGCTTGGGTCTGCAGGTGGACTGTTCCGGCCCCATCAAGGGCCTGGTTGTCGAAGCCAACGCTGCCGGTGAGGTGCGGGGCTTTTTGAAAAATGTTCCCATCCCTGTTGAAAAACCTCTGGAAAGCTTCAACCTGTCCCCGTTTTTCGGTGCCGGGTTTATATCGGTGACCCGTACCTTGGTCGATGCCAAACACCCCTTTACCGGCAAGGTGATGATGGCCCATGGCAGCCTGGCCAAGGATCTGGCCCATTATTATCTCATCTCCGAGCAGATCCCCACCTCATTCAGCCTCAGTGTAAAATTCGACAGCCAGGGAAATGTGGCGGCAGCCGGCGGCATGTTCCTGCAGGCCATGCCCGACGCCGAGGATGCGGTGGTCCGCCAGATCGAAGATCGTGTGGTGGCGCTGCCTTCCATCGGCGCTGTTCTGGCTGAAGGAATTGCACCCGAAGGATTTGTTCAAACCCATTTCGGTGACCAGTCTCCCCGGTTCATCGACCAGCGGGAAGTGGGCTTCATCTGCCACTGCAACCGGGATGAGATCCGCACCGTTCTCACCCTGCTGCCGGTCGACGAATTGAAGGACCTACAAGAGAAAGGTCCCTTCCCGGTTGAGATTTGCTGTCACCACTGCAATACCCGCTATGCCTTCGACAGGGAGCACATCGATCGGATCGTGGCGGCGAGGTTTTCAGAAAATTAAAAGAGACAAAAGGAATGCAGCCGGTTTTCATGAGGGATCATTGGATAAATCCCATAGACCCGACAACGCAATGAGCCCAGCCAACCCAATAAACCACGCTTAATGTCCAATAACCGGCCATCCAACATCATAGTGCCCATTGTCGGCACCACCTTTTTTCGGCTGGTGCTCAATACCGCCCGACGGTTTGCCTACCCTTTTGCACCGGTGCTGAGCCGCGGGCTTGAGGTCTCCCTGTCTTCAATCACCTCGTTGATCGCCATCAACCAGGTGACCTCCCTGTTGGGTGCCCTTATCGGCCCTCTGTCCGACCGACTGGGGTACCGGAAAATGATGGTTGCCGGGATGGCCATGCTGGGAATCGGCATGCTGGCTGCCGCGTTTTTCCCTACTTATGCCGTCGTTTTGGTAGCCCTGTTTTTGGCCGGGCTAGGCAAAAGCATTTTCGATCCGGCCATGCAGGCCTGGGCCGGCAACCGGGTACCTTATCGTCGGCGGGCACTGGTAATCGGTCTGTTGGAGACCTCATGGTCTGCCAGCACCCTGATCGGTATCCCGCTGGTGGCCATTCTCATGGACAGGTATGGTTGGCGATCGCCATTTTTGGTGATGGGCGGGTTGGGATGCATCGGTGCCTTCGCCCTTTTCCTTATTATTCCCAAAGAGCCGGCAATCATCCTTCCCAAACCGTCATCGTCTGAATACCTGGACGCCTATTCTCAGTTGAGGGTCAGCAAACCCGCATTGGGAGCCCTGGGTTACGCGTTTTTTGTCAGTGCGGCCAACGACAATTTATTTGTGGTGTACGGCGCGTGGCTGGAAAAAAGTTTTGGCCTGGGAATCGTGGCCCTGGGATTGGGAACCAGCCTAATCGGTGTTGCTGAACTGGCGGGAGAAGGATTCACCGCGGCGCTTTCCGACCGCTTCGGTTTGAAACGTGCCTTGTTTGCCGGTTTGAGTCTGACAGTACTCAGCTACGTAGCACTGCCTTTTTTGGATAGCTCACTGACAGCTGCCCTGGCCGGACTGGCCATGCTTTTCTTCACATTTGAATTTAGCATGGTCACTAGTCTTTCCTTGTGCACGGAGATGCTGCCGGGTTTTCGGGCAACGATGATGTCCGGCTTTTTTGCCACAGCAGGCATCGGGCGGGTGATAGGCGCATTGATGGGCGGCGCGGTGTGGCAGGCCGGTGGCATTCTTGCCACGGGCTGCCTATCAGGGGTTCTGACATTGCTGGGGCTGCTGTGTTTGATGCGCGGACTGCGAGGGTGGGATCGGAGCGGCGCCTAAGCAGGACGCTCATGCTACCGCCGGCATCTCTCGAATCCGGCCACGCGGCCTGCGGCCAACTGAAGCCCGGCAATGGTTTTGGCGTCCTGAATCTTACCTTCAGTGATCATGTTGATGGCCCGGCTCAAGTCTATTCGATGAACAAAGAGCCATTCGTCCGCATCCAGGTTCTGGGCGGCCTTGGTCAGGCCGGTGGCTAAAAACAGGTGGATGCGTTCGTCCGAGTAGGCCGGGAGTGGGGTGATTTCGGCCAGTTTCTCAAAATGCCGCGCCGCATATCCGGTTTCCTCGACCAATTCACGCTCGGCACAGTGGCGGACATTTTCGTCCGGATCCAATGTTCCTGCCGGTATTTCCCAGATGAAACCACCGAGTGCATGACGGTACTGATTGAGGAGCAACACCGTGTGATCATCCATAACCGGCACAATGGCAGCCGCACCGGGATGCCGGATGATCTCCATATCCATGGTGACGCCGTTGGGCAGGGTGATGTTCTCGGTATAAAAATCAAACACCCTGCCCTTTTTGATCAGGGTGGCGTGGTTGCAGACCGCTTGGCTCATTTTTTTTCCTGGTGACCGTCTTTGATGTGGTCGACCATTTCCTGCAATGTCTGGCCGCTGGGCGATTTGGCATTCGGGTTGATGGCCAGCAGCGATTCCCAAGCCGCCAGGGCGCCCTTCTCATCCTTGAGGTCATGGAAAAGGACGATCCCCTTGTTGAATCGCGAAATCTCATGGGTGGGATCGATATTCATGGCCCGGTCAAAGGCATCCAGCGCTTTTTCCAGGTTGCCGCTTCTGCGGTACATAACGCCCAGGTCCGTCCAGACATTGGCGTTTTCCGGGTCCATGGAAAGCGCTTTTTCATAGGCTGAGATGGCCTCTTCCGGAAGGTTGGCATCAAAATACTGATGTCCCAGCGCAATCCAAGCGCTGACATCCTGAGGGTTTTTCCCGGTCTGGGCCTTGAGCGCGTCGATCTCTTGTTGCCGCTTTTCATCCATGGCGGCCGGTGCCGTCGATTGGTGGGGATCAGCTATCGTTCCGCTTTTATAGATACCAAAGGCCACGCCGCTGATAAACCCGATCAGAAGGGAGGCCACCACAAACCAGATGACATTTTCCGATTTGATATATCCGGACATTTTTTCTTCGCCCATACCCATCCTTTCCAAGTCTTATTCACGCAAGTCAAACGTGTAAGATGATTTGTATTGCCGGTGCCGAATTAGCATGTCCGTTGCAACATGTCCACGGTTATGAAGGTGGTTTTTTCAATTGCCGATGACGGTGGCCGGATTATCAAAGAGAGCCGATAATCGGTTGGCAATACATTGAAAGGAAACTATCTTGTCTCTCTGGATGAGTGTTTTTCCATATATTCGGGGATCTGAATCATTGGTGGCCGCTCGTGCTGTTCCAAAACATGGATCTCTGCCTGCAGTGCGTCCCGAACCAGGCGATACTGAATCATTTCATCGAAAAGTTCCTGTTTGAGATCCACTCGTTTCAGTTGCTGGACACGGTTCAAGAATGTCTTGATGATTACGAAGGCCATGCGACCCAAGGCCTTCGTATCCTGATTCTTGTGGACCCGTCGGTCTAGATCGACTTGGGCCATGACATCCAGGCCCCATTTTTCATGGATGTCGATCAGCATGCCGGTTTCCACTCCGTAGCCGATGTGAAAGGGAATGCTTTCAAAGATGCAGCGAAATCCCGCATACTCTCCGGAAAGCGGCTGCACAAACTGGGTCAGGTCAGGCATGAACAGTGAAAACAGGGGTCGTGTCACCAACTCCGTGACGCGTCCGCCGCCGGTGGGATGCAACTTATTCTCTCCTATCGAGAGGGGTCGATCGTAAAAGGCTTTGGTAAACCGGATGCGGTCAGATAGCAGCAAGGGCCCCAGCAGCCCATAGGCAAAACGATGGTGAATGTTCTTAATGTCCGCGTCGATGTAAATAATTATATCGCCCCGGGTTACATACAGCGCCTTCCACAGGTTCTCCCCTTTCCCCTTGAATTTCTCCAGGTGGGGCAGGATGTCGTCTGCCTGGTAGACGGTCGCATGGTATGATCGGGCGATATGACGGGTATTATCCGTCGACCCGGAATCGATGACCACAATCTCATCCAAAAGGGGATAGCGGGTCATCAGCTCCGATTTCATGATGACGATCTCCTTGGCAATGGTCTTTTCCTCATTCAGCGTGGGTAGGCACAGGGAAATGGAAAGCTTTCTGCGCTGTTTTGCCGAAACCAGGCGATCGAGGTCCTCGAATTCAGAATGGTGGAAGGTATTCGATTCAACCCATTTTTTATTCATGGCACACTCCATTGTCCATGGCCATGATCAGCGCTGGAATTTGGGCTACCCCCTTGTATAACGGTTTGATTTCGATCATGGCGTTGTTCTCATGGAAATTGTCCCCGTGGGTCAACCCCAGGGTGATCGCAGGAATCTTCCGCTGGAGGAAAATGGATAAGGCAGTTTCCGTAGGCGCGCTGTAAGCTTCAATCCCCAATCGGTCCAAAATTCGTGAGGCGCATTTGATTAACGGGTGATTGTATCTCAATTGAGTGGCGTTCAAATTACTGATACGGTTCAGTTTCAACTCCACAGCGAAAGTCTTGTTGACCCGTTCGACGATGTCCCGGATGTCGCCATATAACCCCTTTACTAGGTCGTCCGAGTCACTTCGAATCTCAAAACCAATCTTTGCATCATAGGCGATCTTTCCGTGGTCAAACCCGCCAGCAATCTTACCGATCACGATCTGCGTCCGGGGTTTTTGGGGCAGGCGCAGTTCGAGGATGGAATTAATCACCTCGTTGATGACCAAAATGGCATTCTGATTGAAGTGACGGTTCCAGTTCCATTGATCTTCAGTGGCGATGCTGCATTCAATTTCCGCGCGAATCATGCTGTCGGAAGAGAAGTTGAGTCTGCCCAGCTCCACGCTCTCCAGGCAGATGGCCCCCCGGATCGGCGCCGGCCAGGTCTCGACAAGCTGGCGGATGCCCCTGAGGTTTCCTCTGCCTATGCTTTGGACAGGCGCAACTAGAACGATGTCCGATTCAAAGGTCAGCGCCAACCGATTGAAGATCTCCGGCAGGGAGGCCAGCACACCCACGGCCGTCGAGTTGTCGGAAACGCCGATGCCGCTGATTATTTTATCGGTCACTTCGAAATGCTGGTCGTCCTCAATCTCGGAAAAAGTGTCGAGATGGGCCACGACGAAGATGGCCTGTTTTTCTGTCGACGATCCGTGGATCACGCCGATGGGGTTGCCGAAATCATCGATGCTGCATTCATCCACCTGAAATTCGGCAAACCGCTCCACCAGACACTCTGCTCGCCGCCGCTCGTGGAAGGTCGGCGCAGCGATCTGCCCGATGAGTACGATATTGCTGATGATGATTTCACGAATCTTGCGTATTTGATTCACGAACATCGGCAGCACGTCCAGATATTTTTCCATATCATCCTCACAATTACGGGTTGCCAGTTGCAGCGATCAACTGCCGAAGGTCGGTGACAATCAAGTCCGGTTGAAGGTCCCTGCAGCAGCAATTGGTTTCTCTTTGGCGCAGGGATCGCCGGTCCCCGGCAAAAAGAGCCGTGTTGAAACCGACAGACTTGGCCGGAAGAATGTCATTTTGCATGTCGTTGCCCACATACAGCACCGACCTAACGGGAACTCCCATTCCGAGGAGGACCGCCTTGGCCCGGCTGAACATTACGGTCGATGGCTTGGCATGCTCCTCGCGCCAAGAAAAAAAGAGCAGCCGGGGATCAAACCCACACTGCTCAAGGGTTCCTCCTAGAAACCACTCGAGCAGATATACGGTGGAAAACTGGGCGTTGGAGATGATTCCCGTCGGCAGGTTTTGGATATTGCTGGCCAAAAGCAGTTCTGCAGCCCCGGGCATGAGGTAAACGGGGTTGACAATCAGTTCGTACTCCAGGGCGAAAGCTTTCACCCGGGTAAGGTCATGGATACCCAGCACCCGCTGCCAGACCCGGACGATATCGATCTCGGGGTAATCGATTCCCTGCTGCTGTCTGATGTGGTGGGCGTTTTCTATGGCCAGGTCCAAAGCACCCAAAAGGCTTTGGGGTGTGCGGTCGATACCAAAACGTTTGAGCAGCCCATGCAACTCGTCGAACCTCTCGATTGGTCGGCGACCCATCCCGATGTCTCCTGCGCCGCTGATCAGCAGCGTGCCGTAGACGTCGAAGATCATGGCCGAAAAAGGCTGCATTTTCGACAGATCAGGGGTGACTCCGGTGGGGATCGGTGTCAACGGGCGGATATGTCGCTGGAGTAGGTCTTCATGTGCCTTCATAGGCGCTCCACTTGAGCAACGGGAAATGGTCGAGATCGAAAAGCGCATCACGCACGATGGACTTGTCAATACGATGGCTCACCGGATGATTGACCACCTTATCGTAAACCTCCAGGAGACGCACCCGGTAATTGCTTTGACCAAAGTGCTGAAGAACCACGCGCCGGTTGTTTTCAATGATCGCCGCTGAACCCGGAAATGCTCCGGGGGTGGACAGCCAGGGGTTAAGCGAGACCAATTCCGCCTTGGCCGATGGATCAACTATCAGGCGCCAGAGAACTTTCCGTTGAAATAACTCGTTCAACATGCCGAAATCCAATACTCCGCCGTGGGTCATTCGACCGAAGGCGCGCACGGCCTGCTCGGCAGCAATGGTGTGGCCGAAGCGTGCTGCAGCCCTGGCGACCGCCGTGTGCCAATGGCCTGAAAAAGCATCGGCGTCGATCCAGGCTAAAGGAACATCGAGGCGATCATAAAGCGCATCCAGGCATAACCCCCGGCTTTCGAAATCGTCGCAGATGGTTTTGAGTCGCCGTCCCCACAACAGTTTGCCAGCTGTCCAAGGTTCGAGAAAGGCTAGTCCGAAACCTTCGGTAATGCTTGTTGTGAGCACCGACTCCGACCTTCGGAGGAGATCGTTGAAATCGACATCCTTGCCGGCCGCGAAATCCACAGGCAACCGGCTGGCCCTCACCCATTGGATCCAATCCCGGTAACTATGGATGTCAGCCGGGCTGTTCGGTGGCTGGGTAATGGCCAGCCGCTGGCCATCTTTGAAAAACAGGGACACCAAGAGGGCTTCACCCAGGTTCTTACGTCGAATGGCCCGGATCGGATAAAGCACTTGTGGCCTGGTGTCCCGGCATTTGCTGTCCCTAAATCCCTCAACCGCGTTGGGAAGCTGGTGAAGGCCGGCTGCATCCAATCCCGCCGCCATGAGGATCCGCGCATCCCTGCCGTTGATGACCCCATAATGGCAATCCTCCGGATAATCTTCATCGAAATAGAAGTCGGGACGTCCGTCCTCGGCGAAGTCGTGTATCTGTAAAAAAAGGTTGACCCCTGCCTGTTGCAGCCGTTTAATAATTTTGAGGAATTGCCTGTTTTTAGCCAGGGTCGGGTTGTGGACATGCAGGACGTCACATCCCCCCGGCCATAACTTGGACAGGGCCTTGAGCACCCGATCGGCAACCATTTCCGGAGACGGCGGGGATACGCCTGGCGGATCGTAACCCAATTCAGGAATCTCCACGACCTTGCAGGGCCATTGGGCGGCCGCCCTTTCCCCAGTCAGAAGGAGGGGCTCACAGTCCACCTGAATGGCCGCAATCTGCCTCTTGAGGACAGTGGCGACACCCCCGGTTTTGAGATGGTAGTGAACAAAGGCGATCTTCATGGTGCCCCCGCAGCGGAACCGATGATCACCATCCGCTGGTCGGATCAATCGAGGCTGGTAACGTTATCTTTTAGGAATATTGGCGGATTGTCAACCAAGCGTGGCCGTATTTTATGGAGACATGATGGGAAAACACATCGGTTTCGTGTCCACTCGATTTGCCGGCAATGACGGAGTGTCCCTGGAAGCCAACAAATGGTCGGACATTTTGGAGAGAAGCGGACATCCTTGTTTCTGGTGTGCCGGTGACCTTGACCGGGATCCGGAGAAAAGTTTCAAGGTGCCGGAAGCTTTTTTTTTGCATGAAACCAATAAAGTCATCGACACACAAATATTCGGCCAAAATCGGCGAAGCCCTGAAACAACCCAGGCCATTCATGAACTGCGAGTCCATCTGAAAAAGCGGCTTTATGAATTTATCAAACGATTCCGGATAGACATGCTGGTGGCGCAGAATCTGCTAACCATCCCCATGCACCTGCCCTTAGGCCTAGCAATGACTGAAGTTATCGCCGAAACCCAGATTCCTACTGTGGCGCACCACCACGACTTCTACTGGGAGCGGCCTCGCTTTTCGGTCAACGCCGTGGGGGATTATCTGCGTATGGCATTTCCGCCGAACCTACCGAACCTCGAGCACGTGGTGATCAACTCCGCCGCCCAGGAGGAACTGGCCCTGCGAACGGGTATTTCTTCGGTGATCATTCCCAATGTGCTGGATTTCGAAAATCCTCCGAAGCCTGACAAGAAAGATACTGCCGCCTTCAGACGCAGTATCGGTTTGGCCGCCGAGGATTTCCTAATCCTGCAACCCACGCGCATCGTACAACGCAAAGGGATCGAGCACGCCATCGATCTGGTCCATGAACTGGGTAACCAGCGCTTCAAATTGGTGATTTCTCACGAAGCCGGCGACGAAGGCTTCGAGTATGCTGAATGGCTCACGGAGCACGCCCGGGAACGCGGTGTGGATCTTCGCTTGATTGGCACCCGCGTTGCGGATGCGCCGGGTTTGCCTACCCTTTGGGAATTATATGCGCACGCAGATTTTATTACTTACCCCAGCCTTTACGAAGGATTCGGCAATGCTTTCCTGGAGGCGGTCTATTTCAAGAAACCCCTGCTCATCAACCGCTATGCCATTTTCGTGAGGGACATCGAACCCAAGGGATTCGATCTGACTGTCATGGATGGTTTTCTGACCAAGAAAAACGTCCAAAAAGTCAGGGAGGTGCTCGAAAATCCGGTCTTGCGGAACCGGATGACGGCCCATAATTACACGGTTGCCGCCCGGCATTACTCCTACGCCTCGCTGCGGCGTCAGTTGGACAACCTGATGGCCCATTTTTTTGGTGTCAATGATCAGATGGCTTTCGTGTCAGCCACACCGTCTGGTAGGCAGTCAGAAGAATCGAACCGGCATTGAACCGCTTCCCGCTGAGGAGATCAAACAGGGAATGGGACTTTGTTTCAGGAGGTAGGTGTACCGTAAGGTCGTCGGCGGAAAAATTGGTTGCGGCAAAGATGGTCTGCTGCGGACAGAAACGTTTTGCCGCAAACACGCGGTCATCCAGGTACAAGACCTGCATCGTGGCGGTGGGATGGAAGGCCGGCTGGCGGGTGCGGATGCGGATCATGTTCAGGTAGGGGTAAAAAATCCGCGCCCGAAGGCTCCTTGGATCAGCCAGTTCCGCATAGACGGCATCGGCCGGCAGTTTTGCCCGGTTGATCGACCTTGCCCGCCCTGTCGTGCGGACGCCTTCCGTCCAGTTTTGGGATCCAAGGATGCTGTGGATATAAACGGCCGGAACCCCGGCAAGGGCCAGGGCCACCGCCTGAGAGGCCAGAAAGCGGCGGATGTGCAGCGGGTCTTCAGTGCGCGCAGGATCGGTTAGTGCATCCAGATAGGTGATGTTCAGTTCATAGGGGCTATGGGAGCCGTCTGGATTGCGCTTTTCGGAGATGAGGCCGCCGTGATTGCGAATCCGATTGACCAGCCATTCAATCTCCGAAGCAGGCAGAAGCCCTTCCAGTGGACGCACCCCGATACCGTCATGGGAGGCGGTAAAATTGAAAAAAGCCGTGCGGGAGGAGGGCGCAACCAGGGATTGGGCCCAATCGGAAAAAAGGCGGGCCCTGCCGGTTGCCAGCGAATAAAGCAGCAGCGGTGGAAGGGTGAAATTATAGACCATCTGGGCCTCGTCGTCACCATTGCCGAAATAGCTGATATTTTCAGCGTGGGGCACGTTGGTTTCGGTAACCAGAACAACTCCAGGTGCCATGAGTTCCAATATTTTTTTTAACAACCGGACCATGTCGTGAGTTTGGGGCAGATGGATGCAGGGCGTGCCAATCTGCTTCCACAGGTAGGCGATGGCGTCGAGCCGGATGATCCGAGCCCCCTGGGATATATAATCGAGCAGTACCCGAACCATCTTCTCCAACACGTCGAGGCTTTCGAAGTTGAGGTCGATCTGATCGGCACTGAAGGTCGTCCACACGTGCACCACGCGGCCCGATCGTTTGGTGAATGCGGTCAGCAGCGGCAGAGAGCGTGGACGGGTTACGCGCGACAGGTCCGCGTCCGGATCGACCTCGATGGCCAGATGCCTGAACGCCGCTTCCTCGGCCAGGTAGGATTGAAACCAACTGCTTTCGGCTGATACGTGATTGGCCACGAGATCGATCATTAACTGGAAATTTTTGCCTATGGACCGAATGTCCGCCCAACTGCCCAGGTCGGATCTGACTGCATGAAAATCCGTGACACTGAACCCGTCATCCGATGAATAGGGGAAAAAAGGCAGGATATGAATACCGGAAAAGATACCCTTGAAATGATCGCCGGCAAAGCGACACAGGGTCTTAAGCGGACCTTCCCCGCTACGCAGCAGGGTGTCGCCGTAAGTGATGAGGATGGCATCGGCCTCGCTGATAAACGCTTTGTCTGTCTCCGATTGCTCGGAAGAGAATGTGTCCAGCACGGCCGAGAGGCGGGCAAAGGCGGTCTCGCCCTTTTGGCTGCCATAGATCCGTTTTAAAATCGACTTCATGGATTGTTCCCTAAACAGCTTTCTCCGTGTTACCTGGGATTAAGCCGTTGACAGCGCCGGTTTTTTGATGTCTGTTTAAAGAACCACCACCCGATACAGAATCGTTTACACAGGTTAGAGATTAGGCTCTTGGATACGTGCAGGCGATGCTATGTACATCCCTTTTTCCAACGTTCAAAATATCGGATTCATTTCCACCCGTTTCGCCGGAACCGACGGTGTCTCGCTGGAAACGGGGAAATGGGCCCGGGTATTCGAAAAAGAAGGCTTAAACTGTTTCTATTTTGCCGGAGAACTGGATCGCGATCCGGCACAGGCCTTTCTGGTTCCCCAAGCCCACTTCATGGAACCGGAAATCCGCAATATTTTCAATACCGCCTTCGGCTCCCACGCCAACGTCGTGCGGGATCGCAAGCTGACCACGAAGATATATGCAATCAAGGAGCAGCTTAAGGACCAGCTATACGATTTCATAGCCAAATTCAACATCGATCTTTTAGTACCCGAGAATGCATTGACCATCCCCCTTAACATTCCCTTAGGCATTGCCCTTACCGAATTCATCGCGGAAACCGGCTTGCCGACCATCGCGCACCACCACGATTTCTTCTGGGAGCGCCAGCAGTTCAAGACCAATTCGGTGTGGGATTATCTCAACATGGCCTTCCCTCCCCACCTGCCGCCCATCCGCCATGTGGTCATCAGTTCATCAGCCGACAACCAGCTCTCCCTCAGAACCGGCATTTCCGCCACCATCATTCCCAACGTCATGGATTTTAAGAATCCACCGCCGCCGCCGGATGAATATGCCAGCGATGTCCGCCAAACCCTGGGGCTCGATCCGGATGAAACCCTGATTCTCCAACCCACCCGTGTGGTCAAGCGAAAGGGCATCGAAAACGCCATCGAGCTGGTCTGCCGTTTGGGAATGAAAGCCTGCCTGGTCATCTCACATGCCTCCGGAGACGAGGGCCACGATTACGAACAGCGAATCATCGACTATTCGCGGCGTATGCAGGTCAATACCCGTTTCGTCTCGGACATCATCAACGACCACCGTGGCACAACCGCAGACGGGCGTAAAATCTACACCCTTAATGATATCTACCACCACGCCGATTTCATCACCTATCCCTCAACCATCGAAGGGTTCGGCAACGCTTTTTTAGAGGCGGTCTATTTTCGCAAACCGATCCTGGTCAACCGCTACTCGATCTATACCTTCGATATCAAACCCAAAGGGTTCACGGCCGTTGAGATCGATGGATATGTTACCGATGAAGCGGTCAACCATACCCGTGCACTGCTCCAGGACGAACAGCTTCGCCAAAAAATGGTAGAGAATAACTATACGCTCGCTGAAAAATTCTTCTCCTATGAGGTGCTTCACGCTAAACTGATGAACCTGATGGTTTAGAATGGGTGGATGGATTGGTTGTTCCAGTTGGTTGGTGTAAAGGGTTGGGCAGCAACATCGGTTGGTGGATAAATCCAACCCATTTTCAGGTTATGCATGAAGTTCATTAAAAATCCGAGGTGACATGATGGCCTTATACTTGGTTCAACACGGTAAGAGTCTGCCCAAAGCCGAAGATCCGGAAAAGGGACTGTCGGCTAAAGGAAAGATGGAAACGGAACGAATTGCCAACGTGGCCCGCGGATACCAGGTGCGCGTGTCGCGCATCCTTCACAGCGGGAAAAAACGAGCGAGGGAGACGGCTCAAATACTCACCCTGCGATTATCACCGACTGAGGGGAGTGAACCGTGTGACGGTATCAACCCCCTGGACGATGTACGCGCTTTTGCGGACGGCCTCGAACTGGACAAAAACATCATGCTGGTCGGCCATCTGCCTTTTCTGGAGCGGCTGATCGGTATGCTAGTCTGCAGCAATCCGGAGCAGACCGTGTTTAAACTGCAAAACAGCGGCATCCTCTGCCTTGACCGCGTCCCGGAAATAAAAAACCCGGTTATCCGTTGGGCTCTGATGCCGGCCATCGGCTAACCGGAATTAGACTGCGGCAAGGATCTATTTTTTTCTAAAGGCATTCCAGACGTTTTGCGGGGCATCAATGGTCAGGGTCTTGGGATGGATGACGAGCGTCTGAGCATCGGGAAGGTAGCCGTCGAGAACCTTCTCAGCTTGTGAAACAAGTGCATCGATTTTTATGTCGGAAAGGGTGTTGACGATTTTCAGGTCATCGTCGGCTTGCTGATACAGGTAGCTGAGACGGTCGCAGGCCACGCGGTAGTAGCTAATCTTTTGGGTGTAGCGGTCGATGTAGGCCTGGATTTCAGCCATGAGCATCATGTCATATAAAAGCCGCGGGTTCCTAAACGCTTCTGCTTCGGTCTTGATGCCTTTTGCCTGGGATTCACCCCAGGCTTCTCTTTTGATTTCTTCCAGCCTTGCCGCCAACAGGTCCCGGATTCCGGCGGCATCCGCCTTGCGTTGAGCCATCTGGCTGTTGAGCAAAGAGATATCTGCCATGGTCCGTCGCAATTGTTCTCCTTTGGCATTGGCCCTAACGGTTGAAGGCAACGCCAGCAACAAGAAAACGATAACAAACATCATCGATCGATGCGGGGTTGTCGGTTTGTTCACGGTCTATTTCCCTTTGGGGTTATGTTTACGGCTCAGCTCTTCGGAAAGAAACAGCCGGGTCTTGGGATTTTCCCATTGGGCCATGTGTTTCACATGGATCAGTTCGATCTGTTCCCCCTGCCATTCGGATAAAATGGCCACCACCCGGGGCGAGAGGTGGGAAAGCCCATTCAAGGACAGTTTTTTCCCCTTCCATCGAGACAGATGACCGGCCGCATCAGGAGACAATTCCTGGAGGCCGTTCAAACCCAGCCAATCCCCCTCCCAGTCGGCCAACGGGCGAGCCGCATCCGCGGATAGTTCGTCCAGGGAATTGAGGAACAAATCCTTGCCTTTCCATGTGGCCAGACAGCGCGAAGCCTCCGGCGACAAAGCGGTCAGTTTGTCTTTGCGTGTAAAATCACCCTTGCAGATCTCATTCCAGATGACCGCATTGTTTGTCTCGGCAACAGTAGGATCGTTTTTGTGTTTGACCGGCGGGATCCCTGATATCCGTTTTTCAATTTCCTGCCAGATGGATTCCAGTTCCAACGGGGATGCCGGGACCGTATCGATGTTCAACTGGGCCAGTGCGTTGACATAAAGATCGCTCATTTCATCGGCCTGTTTAATGAAACCATCGACGTCGATATCGCTGGTCTTGTCGGCCATCAGGACCAGCAATCCTGCCCTGCGAGAGAAATACAACAGCTCTTCGCTGTTGCTGATCAGGGTATTTAGCGGCGTTGCCAACCTTTTTATATATGTGTCGCGTCGCTGAATCGCCGAAAGTCCAAGGCTGAGTCGTGGATCGGCCATCGCGGCTTTCAAGGGAAGGATGCCTTTGCCGGTTTTTTGAACCGTATCGATTACAGCTTGGATTTCCGCATCGATGCCAGCCTGGTAATAGACGCGCAGTTCTTCGATTTCGGCCTGTTTCTCGAGCAGTTTGTTGCGCAGCCGATCAAGTTTGTCAGCAGCTGTTTTCAGTCGAGATCGATCAGATGGGGCTTGGGTGGCAGCCGCCGGTTCCTGAAGCTGGGGAGTGGGCGGCTGGGTTGCGGCCACAACAGCCAAAGGACGGGTGTCCGTATGATTGGAGAGCGCCTTTGAGTCACCCGTGATTGTTGGGCTCCAATAATAATAGCCTGTCAGCGCAAGGAGAACGATGGCCGCGGTCGATGCCAGGATGGCCTTCTCTTTTGTGCCTGCTGTCGATTTCGTAGCTTCGCGCAGGGGGGTGAATGTTTGCGGAGTCTTCAAACTGTCTGGCGCCGGCTTGTTAATGGATAGCAGGCCACCGGAGGGAACTTTTTCCAAAGGCTTTTCTTGCGGCTCAAGAGGTGCCCCCTGGTTGTCGGCAGAGGTTGGTACGTGGCGACTGTGTTGTCGTTCCGAATCACGCGCTTCCGTGTTGCTGACAACGATATCATCGTCAACGATGGCCTTTTCTTGAGCATGGCCGTTGGATGGTTTTGAATCCGTAAATGGGGATTTATGCTCGCTTGATGTGATCTCTTTTAAGATATCATCAAGATCATCCGATATATCTTGTGGATCGTCGTCCGCATCAGCTTTAATTCGTTCATCGGAATTTGGCTCTTGATCCTTATTCACCTCCAACGCTGGCGGATCTGTTGGCGCTGGTTTTTCAGGATCAGGCTCCATTTCTCTTGTGTCGCTGTCTTCAATTTGGGCCATGATGCTTTCAAAGGCTTTTTGCTGATCGCCATCGAGGGCATCCTCGGATAGTTGAACCGTCTTTTCTAACTCGGCAGAGGAATCCGCCACCGGTTCAAGATCCGGTGCATCCCCTGCTTTTTTATCGGATTTGCTGCCTTGAACGGCCGGTTCAGGACCTTCAATCTGGGCCATGATACTCTCGAACGCGTTTTGCTGATCCTGATCCAGCCCATCGGTTGCTTCTTGGTTTTGGGATTCGACAGCATCAGTGGTCTCGGCTGCACCGGCTTCTTGGGCGACCTTTTCCAGTTCGGCAGAAAAATCATCCGCTGGTTCCAATTCCGGTGCATCCCCGGCTTTTTTATCGGAATCGCTGCCTTGGTCGGCCGATCCAGCGCCCTCGATCTGGGCCATGATACTCTCGAACGCTTTTTGCTGATCCTCGTCTAGACTCTCATCGTCACCTTCCTCAGGTTGGGGAGAATCTGCAAGCGAGCCATCGGGAATACCAGCCGCTTGGTGATCCTCTCGATTCATCCCTTCCTTGCCTTTGGCCTGCTCTGCTTCGGTCATGGCCGGCCTGTCTTTTTCTCCGGATCCAGCGCCATTGTCAGGATCGGTCAAACGCGCTTCTTCCTGACCGCCTATTTCACCCATGATCTTTTTAAATGCCGCCAGTTCATCGGTATTCAGCTCTTCTGAATGGTCTGGTCGTTCAATTTTGGGAGGATCGCTGTTTGCAACACCTTTACCGGTTGGTTTGGGTTGGTCATGTTTTGTTGACGGATCTTTGGCTTTTAAGTTCATGCGCCACAATTCGTAGAAATGGTATCGTTTGCCCACCCAACCGTTGTCATGACAGCTGGGGTTATTCCATTTTCGATCGCTTGGGTCTTGGTTTATGGAATTTCAGTAAAGATATCGACGAATACCGACCAAACTTAAGGTTTTTATCTGTTTTCTGAATTTTCTGAAAAACCGTGCACCCCTATCAGGGTTTTCCTGTATCTCCTTGTCCTGTTTCGTTAATCGAGTGTTCAGTGGTTGGAAACGGGGAAACTCAGACATAACCAAATAAATTTCTTGATCATTTTACGAACCAGGGCTATGTTTTCCCTTCGTGTTGAGCCACAAGCGAATCATCTGAAATACTGGGAAGGCGTGGTCCAAGGAGAGAGCAGCCATGAAAAAAACCATCATTAAAGGAACCGGTCGTTATGTGCCCCCCCGGCTGGTCACCAATCAAGATTTATGCCAGTGGATGGACACAACCGATGAATGGATTCGTCAGCGCACCGGCATTGAACAGCGCTACTGGGTTCCCGAAGCGGGTGGGGTCGGTGCCTCCGATCTGGGATTTGGAAGCCTCAAGAATCGCCATGGGCCGTGCCGGATGGGAGCCCGACGATATCGACCTGATCATTTTTGCCACCTTGAGTCCGGATCTTTTTTTCCCCGGTTCCGGCTGCCTGCTGGCCCACAAGCTTGGCCTCACGTCCACACCGGCGCTTGACATTCGTCAGCAGTGCACCGGTTTCCTGTATGGCATGGCCACCGCAGATGCCTACATTCGCAGCAGCCTGGCCAAACGTGTGCTTCTGGTGGGTGCCGAGGTGCACAGCACCGGTCTGGACATTTCAACCCGGGGACGGGATGTGGCCGTTATTTTCGGAGACGGAGCAGCGGCAGTCTGCCTGGAGCGCATGGAGACCGATGTTGACGGCCGGCATTCTTGCCATCCTGCCTGCATGCCGACGGTTCGCTGGCCGAAAGCCTGATGACCTTCGCGCCGGCCTCGCGTGAGAACCCGCGCCTGGATGAAAAAATGCTGCAGGAAGGAAAACATTTCCCGACCATGGACGGCAGGACTATTTTTAAAAATGCCGTGCGGCGGCTACCCGAAGTGGCTGGCGAGGTCCTTGAAAAAGCGGGCATACCCATTGGAAGCGGTCGATCTGTTTATTCCCCATCAGGCCAACCTGCGGATCAACCAGGCCTTCGCCAAAGCCCTGGATCTTCCGGAATCGAAAGTCTACAACAATATCCAGCGTTATGGGAATACCACGGCCGCCAGCATCCCGCTGGCCCTGGACGAGGCCATCGAAAAGAGGTCTCGTGGGCGCCGGCAGCACGGTCATGTTTCTCGGGCTCGGCGCCGGGGTCACCTGGGGAGCGGTGCTTGTATCGGTTTGCCGGTTAAAACAGAAGTCCCGCGACCAAAGATCGAGGTCAACCAATTATATGGATTGAATGTTTCTGTTCAAGGTTGCCGGCCGGTGGCAGATGCGCGAATTTACGCCCACTGAATCCGGGCATCCGGCTTCCGTCAACCGGGAAGTCGGCCGTTGAACAGCATTTGGAGATAGTGGCGGTTGATGGGATCGACCCCGGCAAAGTCATGCTCCGGCATTTTGGTTGCGCGCCGCCATCTCGCTGCGAATGTTGCCAGCGGTCACCTTGCCCAGCTCGACACCGAACTGGTCGAAGGGATTGATTCCCCAGATAAAGGCCTCGTAAATCGTCCTGGCTTCGTAAAAGGCCAGCAGCCGGCCCACATTTTCCGGCTCCAGGTTTTCCAGAACGATGGTGGACGAGGGTCGGTTGCCGGAAAAGGATTTGGCCGGATTCGGACTTTCCCGTCCGATGGCCAGGGCCGTGGCCTGGGCCAGCAGGTTGGCCCACAGTTCCTGTTGGTGCCCCACCCCTTTAGATCGGTCCTTCGTCCATCTGGTATTGCGGATTCAGCACGCCGATAAAATCGATGGGAAGGGCCTTGCCCTGATGGGCCAGCTGGAAGAACGAGTGCTGGGCATTGGTGCCCGGTTCACCGAAGATGACCGTGCCGGCCGGTTCGGCAAGCCATCTGCCCGCTGCATCGACTGATTTTCCGTTGCTTTCCATGTTCAGCTGCTGGATATGGGGGGCCAGTTTGCACAGCGGTGATGCGTAAGGGATGATGGCGGTTTGCGGATAACCGAGAAAGCTGGTGTTCCACACGGTGAGCAGCGCGGCGATCAGGGGCAGGTTCTGCGCTCGGCGCAGCCTCTAGGGCGTGCCTGTCCATCTCTTCGGCGCCTTTCAGGAACCGTTCGAACCGTTCATACCCCAGGTACAGGCTCAACGGAACCCCGCCCACGGCCGAGGTTACGCTGTAGCGGCCGCCGATGAAATCGAACATGTGAAATGCCGCCAACCCCTGATCGGCACCCCGATCACCAGGACTGCCCTTGCTGGTGACCGTCACCAGGTGTTTTGACGGATCCAACCCGTTGGTATGCATATAACGGCGGATCAGGTCTTCGTTGGCCATGGTTTCGGCGGTGGTGTAACTCTTGGAAATGACGATCCACAAGGTCCGTTCCGGTTTGATGCGCGACCAGATGCTCCCGAAGTTGTGGATGTCCACATTGGCCAAAAAATCCAAGTGAGATGCCTTTGTCGGCGAAGGCCTCGAGTGCCCTGGCCACAAATTCCGTGCCCAGGTAGCTGCCGCCGATGCCCACCACCACCACATGCCGGAATGCCCGACCGGTGCTGCCGGTGGCATCGCCGCGGTGAACCGTTTCCGAAAAGGTGCGAATCTGTTCCCGCACGCGTTTAAGGTCCGGTTTGACGTCTCGGCCGTCCACCTCTGACCGGTGCGTCCGAAAAACTCCTGGCCGCCATGTGGAGGGCGGCCCTGTTTTCAGTGACATTGACCTTTTTCCCGGCGGCCATGTCGGCAAACCGATCCATGACAGCGGCGGCACGGCCAGTTCAAGCAGCAGTTCCAGGGTGGTTGTGTCCACCCGCTGGCGTGAGTAGTCGAAAAAGATGCCCCCGCCGACGGTGCTGAACTCGGCTATCCGGTTGTCGGCCTTGATAAGGTGCCTGAGATGACAGCCATCAGCCATGCATGATTTGGGCATGGTCGACCAGGCGGTTATAAAGGTGGTGATGATGAAAACGATAGTCGTCCATGGAACCTCCCGGGGTTAAGGCCGCACCTTCCGATTGCGCCTAAAATATATAACCATTTTGATTATTAAGGATTTTGATTGACTTGCAACAGACCCGATGATTCCGGTGCCGCTGAGTGGTTATGAATTGGGAACGATGACTCGGAGGCTTTTTTATTTCTCGTCTCTGGATTCCTGAAGGCTGGCGCGGGATTCCATGGACGAGTAAGACCGTGAACAGGAAACGCTGTTGGCCAGGACCGTACGGATCTTGTCCAGCGGAAGGCAATTGTCTATGCAATCGGGAAATAGATAGCGGTCGGCACACTCCCGGCACGGGCTCTTCACCAGGTAGCCGATATCAAAATCAAAGCGATGTCTGTAGTTGTTTGGCATGGTGGTCGTCAACGATACGTTTCCGTAATCCATTTGCCGGCAGTGCCCTCGTTGCCCCAGTCAATCCGGATGGCGTGGCTTGATCTTTTATACTTTATGATTAGCATAACCGGTTGATCCGCACAAGGCAAAACCCGGCATTTGATTATCTTGACACAGCTGCCGGTTACCATTTAGGCTGCCGAAAAATCACCCAACCAAAATGAAACTGACAGGAAAAAGAGAGATGGAACCTTCTGTCGTGCTAAAGCCTTTTTTATTGCGCGCTTTCTGCCAAGCGCTTTTTTTTTCAACCCTCCTGTTTGCCATCGTGGCTTGTTTTTATTGGCGATCCCAGGACTTGGGCACGGCGCTGAACATCACGGATTATGGGTCGTTATTCATCTTCCTGATCCTTTACGGGGTGTTACAGTGGATGTTTCAAAAAAACAGTCTGACCAAACTGGCAAAGGGTCAACCCGACGTACCGCAGACCCAAAAAAAAGCCCCCATGCAGCCCCAGGAAACTGAAGCCGACCGGGAGACACGCAAAAATAATGAAAAGCGGCTCTTTGTGCATCTTTTTTCCGTACTCCAGCGTGAGGGTCGGCTGATGGATTTTCTGCAGCAGGACCTTTCCCATTTTGAAGACGATCAGATCGGGGCAGCAGTGCGCAGCATTCATGAAAACTGCACTACAATTGTGAACCGCTACCTCTCACTGGAACCGGTCATGAAACAGGCCGAGGGCGAAACGGTTGAGATCGCCGCCGGGTTCGACCCGCATGCCGTCAAACTGGTGGGCAATGTGGTGGGCCAGCCGCCTTTCAGGGGCATCCTGCGCCACCAGGGATGGCAATTGCGTTCGATAGCATTGCCCAAACTATCTGAGGTGCAAAACCCGAATATCATCGCACCTGCAGAAGTTGAAATCCAGTAAAGGAGTTGTTCTTGATTTCAGAAAGTCGCTTCGTCGTCGGCATCGATTTAGGGACTACCAATAATTCGGTGTCCTTCGTGGAGCTATCGTCTGCGGATAACGGCCCTGCGGTCATTCAAAAATTTCCCGTCCATCAATTGACCGGACCGGGTGAGTTCGCTCCCCTTTCCATGCTACCTTCCTTCTTATATATCCCCGGTGAATATGACATCGCCGATCAGGACATGGCCGCCCCATGGTCCATCGATCAGCGCAGTCGGGATGATCGGAATTTCACGGGCGCATTCGCCAGGGACCATGGCGCCAAGGTTCCGGCCCGACTGGTCAGTTCAGCCAAAAGTTGGCTGTGCAATAAACGGATTGACACCCGAGCCAGAATTCTGCCCTGGGGCGCCGGGGACGAGGTGTGCAAGGTGTCGCCGGTCCATGCTTCGGCCGCCTTCCTCAAACATATTCGCAAGGCGTGGAACGTAACCATGGGGGATGATGAAGAGCGCCATCTGGAAAATCAGATGGTGGTCGTCACCATACCCGCCTCATTTGACGAAGTAGCCAGGGACCTGACGCTGGAAGCCGCCCGCTTGGCCGGCCTGGCTGACGTCATCCTGCTCGAAGAGCCCCTGGCTGCCTTTTATAGCTGGCTGATCAGGCACGAAAAAGACTGGTCCGACCATGTGGCCCCCAACCAACTGATCCTGGTCTGTGACGTGGGCGGCGGCACCACGGACTTCACCCTTATTTCCCTACAAGAGGTTGACGGCAGTCCCCGTTTCGAGCGCATTGCCGTGGGCGATCATCTGATCCTGGGAGGAGACAACATGGATTTTTCCATTGCCCGCAGCGTTGCCCGCCGGCTGGGAAAATCGCCGGCCGCCATGGGGCGAGATGCCTGGAAAAGGCTTTGCCACCAGTGCCGTCGGACTAAGGAGAACATACTGGACGGGATAGCGGACAGCGGACGGATCACCCTGACAGGTACCGGTTCCAGTCTGATTGCCGACACCGTGACCGCTCGGATCGACCGCCAGGAGATTGAATCGATTGTTCTGGAGCAATTTTTCCCGCTCTCCGGTTGCTGTACCGAAGCGGATACAGCGGACGGAAATGCCTCGTGGGGCCTGCCGTATGAAGCGGACACCGCCATCACCGGCCATTTGGGCCGTTTTCTGGATCGGCATCAGGCAGATGTTATGACCGCCATCGGTGCCTGTGTCCCCTGCCCCGACTTGATCCTTTTCAACGGCGGCGCATTGAAGGCGCAGGTGCTCAGGGATCGCATCCAGGAGGCCATACGCTATCGGTTTTCCAACCAAGCAGGTCCCAACAGCTTGGAAAACCTGGAAATGGACCTTGCCGTATCCATGGGGGCAGCCTACTATGGGATGGTCAAGACCGGCATCGGCGTCCGGGTCGGCAGCGGAAGCCCGCGTAGTTATTACATTGGCGTTGCAACGGACGCAACGCATGACACCGGCAGTCAAAAGCAGGCCGTCTGCCTTGTGGAGCGTGGACTGGAAGAAGGCAGCACCATTGCGCTGCCGGATCGCGTGTTCAGGGTTCTGGCCAACCAGCCAGTGGCCATCGATCTGTTCAGCTCCAGTTTTCGATCCGGCGACCACAGCGGTGATCTCATTGAAGTGGACGATACCCTCAGCGTCTTGCCGTCGTTGCACACCGTCATCCAGTTTGGTGACAAGGGCATCCGGTCCGAGATCCCCGTTCATTTGGAGGCGAGTTACACCGAGGTCGGTACCCTTGAGATCTGGTGCCAG
This sequence comes from uncultured delta proteobacterium, assembly GCA_963704985.1. Taxonomy (GTDB): domain Bacteria; phylum Desulfobacterota; class Desulfobacteria; order Desulfobacterales; family Desulfosarcinaceae; genus Desulfosarcina. The sequence goes on from CAVPIL010000004.1 coordinate 194,726, forward strand.
GCCTTGACCACGCCGCACCGGTGGCAGTTGCGTTTTCAACTGCGTGGGACTGACCTGCCCGATGAGGTTGCCGAGGAGGAAATATTCGAAGCCTCCCAGGTCGAGCTGGCCCAAAAAGTGGTTCGATCGGCGTTTGCATCCGATCGTGACCCATCGCGTCTGCCCAGTCTGATGTCGGATATTGCAGATGCCCTTGGCTGCCACCGGAACAGCTGGCCGCTGAGCCTGCTGCGTGATCTGGCAGACACCCTGCTCGACGGCATCAGCGCCAGAAACGCGTCAGCCGAAGATGAAAGTCGCTGGATGAACTTGCTTGGGTTTTGCCTGAGGCCAGGCATGGGGGAGGGATTTGATACCCATCGCATCAAAAAGCTTTGGAAGATTTATAAAAAGGGACCGATCCACGCCAACGCCCCACAAGTTCGCGCTGAATGGTGGATCATGTGGCGGCGGGTGGCCGCCGGACTCACCCCCGGCCAGCAGCGCCAGTTCTTGCAGGACATCTCACCCTCCCTGGCGCTGAAAAAAGGATCGCGTATTCCCCGGCAGGAGTTCACCGAAATGTGGATGGCCACGGCCAGCATGGAGCGCTTGCATGTCAAGGACAAAATCAACCTGGGACGCCAGTTGATCAGCCAGTTCACCGTCAAAAAACCTCAACCGCAACTGCTGTGGGCCCTATCCCGAATCGGTGGCCGCGACCTGCTCTACGGCTCCGTCGATCGGGTTGCCCCGCCTTCGGAGGTGGTCGGCTGGGTCGAGACCATCCTTTCCCTGACTTGGAAAAATCCCAAACCGGTAGCGGAAATGCTCTCCCAGTTGTGCCGGAAAACCGGCGACCCGCTACGCGATATCCCACCGCAGACCAGCGATCAGGTCGTCCGTTGGATCCAGTCAGCCGGCGACTTTGTCGATCCGGTAGCACGCATCACCAGAGAATCTCAGCGCAAACAGAAAGAAAAGAACACCCTTTTCGGCGAAGCCTTGCCTGCAGGCTTGATTCTGGAAGATAAATGACGACGGACGGCACCAGTTAACGGTTCAGATGTCTGCCTTGGGACCACCTCAATTCCTTGAGCGGTCAGCTTCGTGGTAATCGCCTGCGCCCATCGGCTGGACATTCCCCCTCCCCGGTGATAGGATGGTGCCCGCTTTCCCGATATGGATGTGAAAAACGGTATCTGCCCCAATAATGGTACGCTTGAATCGGTCTTCCGGCCGCAAGGAGCTGTCCCATGAACCGTGACAAAATCAACGGCAGACGGCTGGTGGGACTTTTTTTGCTGGGCCTGCTGCTGTTCAACTTCCCCTTGCTCAACCTGTTCAACCGACCGGTGTTGGCCTTGGGCATTCCAGTGTTGTACCTTTACCTGTTCGTCGTATGGGCGCTGATTATTTTCCTCATACTGATGGTCAGCCGGTCCAAGCCGGACACACCGTTTCCGGATCATAGCGAGTAAAGGATTCCAATGCTGGCAACGGAAACCGTCATCTTCGCCTCCCTTTGCTACATCGGCGTATTGTTCGGCATCGCCTATTACGGCGACAAGCGCGCCGACATCGGCAGAAGTATAATCAGCAACCCTTACATTTATGCGCTCTCTCTGGCCGTATACTGCACCGCATGGACCTTTTACGGCAGCGTTGGACGAGCCGCCTCGGCGGGACCGGCCTTTCTCACCATCTACCTGGGGCCCACACTGATGGTCACATTGGGTTGGCTGGTATTGAAAAAGATCGTCCGCATTTCAAAAATACACCGGATTACCTCCATTGCCGACTTCATCGGCTCCCGCTACGGGAAAAGCATGACACTGGGGGGCGTGGTAACCGTCATCGCCGTGCTGGGCGTCATTCCCTATATATCGCTCCAGCTCAAGGCCATATCCTCCAGTTTTCTTCTGATTCATCAATACCCGTCGCTGAAACCGCTGACCTTTCCAACCGGCATTGGGATCTTGAGCGACACCACCTTTTACGTGGCTCTTTTCCTGGCGGTGTTCGCCACGCTCTTCGGTACGCGGAACCTGGAGGCCACCGAACGCCACGAAGGATTGGTGGCGGCCATTGCCCTCGAATCCATTGTGAAACTGGTGGCGTTTTTGGCGGTGGGAACGTTTGTCACCTTTTTCATCTACAAGGGGTTTGCCGATATCAGCCAGAAGGCTCTGGCATCACCTGAACTTCGCCTGCTAATGACCCTGCCTAAGGATGCCGGCACTTTTTCCAGTTGGGTCGCCCATATTTTCCTATCCATGATGGCCATCGTTTTTCTTCCCCGTCAGTTTCAGGTCATGGTGGTGGAAAATGTCAATGAAACACACCTGAACAAGGCAATCTGGCTGTTTCCTCTTTACCTGCTGGCAATTAACCTCTTCGTCCTGCCCGTGGCGTTTGCCGGCATGCTCTCATTCGGATCCAGCGGTCTTGACGCAGATATGTTCGTCCTGACCCTTCCGATGGCGAATAAACAGGTTTTTCTAACACTGCTTGTATTTATCGGTGGCATGTCGGCGGCGACGGGCATGGTCATCGTGGAAACCGTGGCCCTTTCCACCATGATCTGCAACGATCTGGTAATGCCGCTATTGCTGCATATGCCTTCGTTGAAGTTGGCACAACGTGAGGATCTGAGCGGTATTTTGTTATCCATTCGACGGCTGGGCATTATCCTGGTACTGCTCATGGGCTACGCCTATTTTCACTATGCCGGGGAATATTACACGTTGGTCTCCATTGGCTTGGTCTCCTTTGCCGCCGTGGCCCAGTTTGCTCCGGCGCTGTTGATCGGGATCTTCTGGAAAGGCGGCACCCGAACCGGCGCCTTGATGGGTCTCGTGGCCGGTTTTTCGGTTTGGTTCTATACGCTTTTCCTGCCCTCCCTCGCCGGGGCGGGGCTGATGTCCCAGAATTTCCTGCAGCACGGGCCGTTTGGCATCACATTTTTCAAGCCATTCGAGCTGTTCGGACTGGATGTGTTCGACCGCATCACCCATGCGGTGTTCTGGAGCATGCTGGCCAACGTCGGGTGTTATGTTGCCGGATCCCTTTTCAGCAGGCCATCGGCCATGGAGCACACCCAGGCGACCATGTTCGTGGATGTGTATCGCTATGTGGGCAGGGTTCATGATTCTTCCATCTGGAGGGGGACAGCCTACCTGCCCGACCTGGTCTCCATGTTGGAAAGATTTCTGGGGCGGGAACGAACCGAGGCTGCGCTGGATAATTACGCCATGGAATATGGGATCAACCGGGACCAGTCCCTCACCCGGGACCCCGGGTTGGTCAACCACGTTGAAAAATTGCTGGCCGGGGCCATTGGATCGGCATCGGCGCGGGTGATGGTCGCCTCGGTGGTCAAGGAGGAACCCCTGGGTATCGAAGAGGTGATGGACATCCTGGATGAAACCCGCCAGGCCATCATCTACAGCCACGAACTGGAACGTGCATCGGCGGAACTGAGGGCGGCCAACCAGCGCCTGCAGGAACTGGATCGGTTGAAGGACGAATTCATTTCAACGGTCTCCCACGAGCTTAGAACCCCGTTGACCGCCATCCGTTCCCTGGCGGAGATCCTCCACGACTACCCGGAAACGACCCCTGATCGTCAACGGGAATTTTCCAGCATCATCATCCGTGAGACCCAGCGACTCACCCGACTCATCACCCAGGTGCTCGATTTTCAAAAACTGGAATCGGACCGCATGCGTTGGAATATGACATCGTTGGACGTGAAGGACGTTGTGCAAGATGCGGTAAGTGCCACCGGTCAGTTGGTTGCTGAAAAGCAAATACGGATGCAGGTTTTCTTGCCTGACCGGTCACAGCCCATCGAGGGGGACCGAGACCAACTGATCCAGGCCATGGTGAACTTGATTTCCAATGCCGTAAAATTCTGCGACCCGGACCGGGGGCGAATTGAGATCCGGCTGGAATACGGCACCGACCGACTGACTGTATCGGTCACCGACAACGGCATCGGCATCAGCGAGGCGGACCAGCAGCAGATATTTAACAAGTTCCAGCAGGTGGTGAACCCTTCCCGCGGCCGCCCGCCGGGCACCGGCCTGGGGCTCTCTATCTCCCGCCAGATCATCCGACACCATCATGGGGAACTGAAGGTCAAGAGCACACCCGGAAAAGGCGCTACTTTTTATTTTTCTCTGCCCTTTAAGCGAATGGCTGCAAATCCGGGAAAATAACAGACTTCACGGGCCAATTGGTTATTTTCAGGTATGATCATTTATCGATGCCGAACTTGACGAAGCCCTCAGGCCTTTTTTTAATTCCCTGCCCTGCCGCTGGACGTTCAGAACAATTATCCCAGCAACTCACCGCCTTATCATCTGATGTAATAGTCCCGCATGGATCCATGTGCACCAGAACACCTGCACTGCCCTCAAAGTGATCGATGAGCAACTGTTCCACAGCCTTGGCCTGGGTGTGGGCATGGTCGAGCAGATAGTCCCTGGGCAGTACGAGGTGCAGGTCGATGTGGACAAAATTTCCGGATCGCCAGGCCCGCAGCTGATGAATATCGATCCAAACCTCCTTGCGGTGCCGTTCAAGCAGGCGGGAGATCTCGTCCAGAAGTTTCGGGTCGGATGCATCCATCAACGCAGAAAAACTTTGGCGCACCAATCGGGTGCCGGTCAATAAAATATTGACCCCCACCAGACAGGCAATGGCACCATCCAGCCATAGCCAGTCCGTCCATTGGACCAAAAAGAGGCCGGCAATTACCCCCACGGATGTGTATACATCGGTAAGCACGTGTTTGCCATCGGCAAGCACGGTCAGGGATTGAACCTTTTTGCCGACCCTAACCAGCCCGATGCCAAGCAGCAGGTTGATCACCGTCGCCGCGCCCAAAATGGCCAGACCTTCCTGAAGGTTGGCAAGCGGCTGGGGCATCAGCAGGTGCGAGATACCGGTCTTGAATATTCCGATGGCGGCAAAAATGATCAGCGCCCCTTCGAAACCGGCGGAAAAATATTCGATTTTTCCGTGGCCGTACGGATGGTCGGAATCAGGGGGCTGCGCGGCCATCCAGATGCTCACCACGGCAAATGCGGCAGCCACCACGTTGATGATGGACTCCAGCGCGTCGGAAAGAACCGCCGAGGATCGCGTCAGGTGAAAGGTATAGAATTTTGCGGCCATCAACACCACCGAGACAAACAGAGAGATGCCGATAGCCGTCATGCGGAGATTAAAGTGGTGCCCGCTTGGGGAGAATGAGTGTTTTCCGGTTTGCATATGCGCACAATCATATGATGGGTGGCAGAAAACTTCAACTACCTGAACCATCGGATTCACGTCGACGGGGCTTTTTATAAACTCCGTGACAGTCGGATGAAAATCAGCTACGTTGGGCGAACCAATTTTTCAGATGGTCAACCTCCTTAACTAATGGAGAACTTTAATGGCAGGACAAGAACAAATAGATTTCAAGGTAGATACAACCAATCTTTACCGGGAGGATTCAATCACCGATCTTAAGGTCGCATCCATTCGACGGATGGTACCGGTCACCGCAGACGGCCAGGACGATCCCAGCCGGTCGCCGCTCTTTTTCGGTCACACACAAATCCTCACCCCCCAGGGCCCGCTTCCCTTGCAGGCAAAGTTAATGGCCAACAACCTGGCCGAAGCCATGCAGGCATTTCCCGAGGCCATGGAGCAAGAGATGGCCCAGATGGTGGAGCAGATCAGGAAAATGCAGGAGCAGGAGCAGAAAAAACAACGCGATGGATCACGGATCATCGTGCCCGGCAGATAGATGGAGATCCGGGTCGATTGCCATGCCGGCTACCGGGACGAAGAAACCCCGCGGAGACTGACGATGGGCGCACGCCTCATCAACGTTGTCGCGGTCCAGGACCGGTGGTTGGCACCGGATCACCGCTATTTCAAAATCATCGGTGATGACGGCTGTCTTTACATCATCCGTCACGATCCCCAAAAGGATGTCTGGCAATTGACCTGTTTCAAGGAAAAGCCGACGGTGGAACGCAAAACCATCCTTGATCCGGATTCGATAACCCCACCGGCCGGCTGACTCAGAATTGGTCGTCCATCACCACCTTAGCGTCTATCCCCCCGTTTTTAATCCCTGACCATCCTCGCACTTGACATGCCGGCATATGGCGCCATTATTGGAATATCCCATACCATTTTCGGATCACGTCCGGAAAGACGGGCCCTGCAGCCTGCCGCCATAAGGCTTCAGGATGCATATATACCGGTTTTTCAACCTCCGATGAATAGTTATCGGCTCAGATAATAAGGAGATCAACATGAGCGTGCTCGTAGGAAAACCAGCACCGGATTTTACCGCAGCGGCGGTATTACCCAGTGGAGAAATTGTTGAAGATTTTAAGCTTTCCCACCTGAAAGGTAAATATACGGTTCTTTTTTTCTGGCCCCTGGATTTTACCTTTGTCTGTCCCACTGAAATCCTGGCCCATGATCGGCGCATGGAAGCCTTCAATCAGCGCGGGGTGGAAGTGGTGGGTGTTTCCATCGACTCCCAGTTCACCCATTTTGCATGGCGAACCACGCCGGTAAAAGCCGGTGGCATCGGAACGGTTCGGTTCCCCATGGTGGCCGACGTGAAACACGAGATCACCCGCGCCTATGGCATCGAACACCCCGATGCCGGTGTGGCGCTGAGGGCATCGTTTTTGATAGATCGGGATGGAACGGTTCAACATCAGGTCGTCAACAACCTGCCCTTAGGTCGAAATGTGGACGAGATGCTGCGCATGGTCGACGCACTGCAGTTTACCGAACAACATGGTGAAGTCTGCCCTGCCGGCTGGAATAAAGGTGATGAAGGCATGATGCCCACCACCGGTGGTGTTGCCGATTATCTTGCGGCCAATGCAGAAAAGTTGTAAATTCAATTCCAACAAACATCCCTGGCCGTTGCCCGCATCGGGGAACGGCCAGGGAGATTCCAACCACCCCTCCAATGAATGACATCACATAACCCATGTTACTGATACACATCGGCAGTATCACTGAAGCAGGACTGAGCCTTAACGAACAGGTGGATGCGGCCTTCTTACCCCAACTGGCCGTGCTTTCCCGCGAAAGGGTCGCGGCCTTTACCCGGCCGATTGATGTGCGCATTCAGGCCACCCGTGTTGGAGAAGCCGTTCTGATCAAGGGCACGGCTGAGGCCAGGGTTCGACTCTTGTGCAGCCGCTGCCTCGAACCCTTTGATTGGTATCTTGAGACCGATTTCTCCGTCGCAGGATCACCGGACATTCCATCCAAGGTCGAAAGTGATACCGAGGATGACATCGAACTCACGGTTGAGGATATGGACGTGATTGCTTATAGCGGGGACAGCATCGACCTCCGTGATGAAATCGCCCAGCAGGTCATCATGGCGCTGCCCATCAAGCCTCTGTGTCTCGATGCCTGCAGAGGCTTGTGCAGCCGCTGCGGGGTCGATCTTAACAAAACGTCCTGTCAGTGCGCTTCCCAGGAAGACAGCAACCCCTTTTCAGTGCTCAAAGCCCTCCATTTTCCCGAAAAACAGGAATAGGTCGCCATGTCTTTGCAACTCATCGCCAGGGATCTTTACCGGCTGCAGCAGGAGGTGAATCGCCTGCAAAAGGAACTATCTGAATCCCCATCGGTCCTACACGATAGGCTGACGTTGGAACTGGCTCGGGCGAAAACCGAACGGGACGTGGTAAGACGGATGCTGGACGGTCATTTGGACCGCTGAGACGGACACATTCAAGGCCATGGATCGTTTGACCCTTTGTTTTCATGGATGATGGTTGACAACACCCACTGGAAACCGGTATATGCCAACATCTGTTTCAACTGCAGATCTACCATTCATAATAGAATAATAATAAATTTAAATTAATTGGTTAATAACTTTTTTATCAACCACATCATTAACCTTTTCCAGTTCAGGAGAGACCATGGATTTCAAGCGCCACATTGAAACCGCCTGGAATTTGACCCTCGGCAATGTCGTCCCACTGATTCTCATGACCCTGGTCATGGTGGCGGTGAGTTCCCTGACGCTGGGCATTCTAGCCCCGGTAACCATGGCCGGCTACACACAGAGTCTGCTGCAACTCATCCGCAGCGGCCGTGAGCCCAAAGTCCAGGACCTGTTTTCCCACATGAACCTGTTTCTGCCGCTGCTGGGATTCGGCATCGCGGTTTTCGTTGCCGCCGCCATCGGCTTCATGCTACTCTTTTTGCCCGGCATTATCATCGTTGTGGCGGTCACCTTCTGCTGCATTTACATGCTGCCGTTGATGACCGACAAGAACATGGGCCTCATTGACGCGGTCAAGGAGAGCTATGCCCTGGGTAGAAGCGGCGAACTGGTCGATCATGTGGTGGTGGTGATTATTTTCATGGCCATTACCATGATCGGTGGAACGGTCTTTGTGGGCGTGCTGTTTACCCAACCGCTGGCCACTCTTTTTCTGCTTTCCACCTACGAGGAAAAAACCAGCACCTTGCCGCCTCCTGCGCCTTTACAGGTATAACCCACTGTCATATATAAACCATCAGAGGCGCCGGCAAACCTGCCGGCGCCTCTGATGGTTGTCATGCTCCAAGCCTTCCCCCCGGCAAACCAGAGTGAATGCGATCGCTTTCAGATTCCAGATCAGTCCCTGGATGTATTGCCGAACTCTTTGCGCCTCAACATTTTTTCATAGGCCGCACAGAGCTTTACAAAGGCCTCCTGATCACCGCCTTTGTCCGGGTGGCACTTGAGGGCCAGCCTGCGGTACTGCCGGGTCAGTTCCCGGCAGTCCATCTTGTTTAATGCATCAGTGGTCACACCGAACAACCGCGCAGCGTCAGCCAGGCTGACCTGAACACTTTCCGGCGGCCGATGGATCCTGTGGCGGTTCATGAAATCCTGCAAATAATCGTGGAACGGATCTCCGGAGGGAAAACCGCTGTCGAAATACATGACCGCGTAACGCACCAGATGTCGCTGCAGGCCGGGTTCATCGTCGCTTCCCATCCAGAACGAATCATCCCGGCTGAGTTGACATAGTGCCTTGACGAAAAAACGGTCCATCCGTTCCCGATCGAGACTTTCCGGATGGCTGTGCGCAAAAGGTTCGCTAAAGCATTGCTGCAGGTTAAAAATATGATACGTGTAGTGAGCCCGTTCGTCAGATTTGAGGATCTGTTCCGCCGCCATAAAATCGCATTCGATCTCATCGCGGGATTTGTGGTGGAGGCCTGCATAAAAACGGTCCGGGATGCAACCCATATCCCTGTGGTCCACCCGGCCCAGTTTGAGATAATGCAGGCGGTAGCGGTCAAACCGATGAACGGGACCAGCCGGTGTACATGCACCGGACGGCGAACCGGAACGTGATTTCCGATCGAATCCATCGATCACCCGCCGTATATGTGGGGATAGAAAAGGCAAAAATAGAGGCTCCAGGTCATCTTGTGAGGCAGAAACCCCCTGCTCGGCGATGGCGTCTTGCACGGAAGTATCTATGTAAAATCCATTGCCGCCGGGATAGACGATAAAACGCGACGGGTCGTCTCCCAGATCGAACAAGTCCCGGCTGCGATAGCAGTGGTCAGCGGCATAGGATTGCCTGATCAGGTAACGGAAGCCCTTTTTTTTATCTGGCAATCGGGAAATATACATTCGGTTGTGTCCGCTTCTATTTCTAATTGGTTATAGCAATAATGATAACCGTTTTTCGGCAATAGGCAACCGCAGATTGAACAGGACGGAGAGGTTGCCGATGGTTGTTCGGTTGACCGAAAGGCGTTAAACGCGTATAGGCTCAACCGGTTTGTCCATCGCCCTTTTCGTAAACCCAATCATCGGTGACAAGAACGGACCATGATGCAGCTCCGCAGCAAACCTGGGACAATCCAAACACCCCTTGCGAGCGACCGGTTCAACCTGCCGGGTGTCCTGGCCGTTTCCATCGGCCATTTCATCCACGATGTCTATTCCAGCTTTTTGGCACCGTTGCTGCCGCTGCTGATCGAAAAACTCTCCATGACCCTGACCCAGGCAGGCCTGCTCTCCACGGTGATGCAGCTGCCTGCGTTGGTTAACCCGTGGATCGGATCCCTGGCGGACCGCATCAGCGTGCGCTGGTTTCTCGTTCTGGCACCGGCGTTGACCGCCGTCCCGATGAGCCTGATCGGCGTTGCACCCACCTATGGCGGGCTGCTGATCTTGATGCTGTTTACCGGCGTCAGCGTATCCATATTTCATGTGCCGGCACCGGTAGTCGTGGCCCGCATGTCCGGTGGCAGAAAAGGCTTGGGCATGTCATTTTTCATGGTTGGCGGGGAGGCAGCCCGTGCAGTTGGGCCGATGGTTGCGGTGGGTATGGTTGCCTTGATGGGGCTGGACGGGTTCTACCCGGTAATGGTGGTGAGTTTCGTCTGCTCCGCCCTGCTTTTCTTCGCTACCCGTGACCTCCCGGTGACCAGAACCGCCATCGCACCGGTGCCGCTGATCCAAACCTGGCGCGGCATGCGCCACATCCTGATACCCATTACCGGCATTCTGGTAGCCCGGGGTTTCATGCATGGCTGTATGACTGCGTTTCTGCCCACCTTCATCACCATGAATACGGGGAACCTGTGGCTGGCAGGGGCCGGGTTGACCATCTTTGAAATCGCCGGCGTGGCCGGCGTCATGGTAGCCGGAACCTTGAGCGACCGCTTTGGGCGCCGACGGATGTTGACCCTGTCGCTGCTGGGCGCACCGGTCTCGCTGCTGGCGTTCGTCTGGTTGGACGGCTGGGCAGCATACCTCCTGCTGGTGCTGACCGGTTTCACGCTGCTCTCCACCACCCCGGTCATGTTGGCACTGGTCCAGGAAAACGCTGGCGAGAGTCCCTCTGCCGCCAACGGACTGTTCATGATGATTTCATTTTTGGCCCGGTCAGCGGTGGTAGTGATCGTCGGCATGACCGGGGACATGATCGGCTTGAAAAGCGCCTTTGCCATTTTTGCCCTGCTTGGATTCACCGGCCTGCCCTTTGTCTATCGGTTGCCCACCGACAAGTAGCCCAGCTGCCAATAACCATTCGCACGTGGTCGATTGACAGGTGAATCACCCGCGTTGACAGCGGCTACGGCGGGCAGACGGACAACACCGGGCAGGCCACATTCCGGATTACCCGATCGGTGGTGGAGCCCAATAGCATGGTCTCGACCAGAGAATGGCCCCGTACACCAAGTACGATGAGGTCAATCTGGTGGGTCTCGGCGTATGTTTTCAATGCCTGAAACGGTTTGCCGGCCTTGCAGGCAATCTTCACCTTGCACCAGTTGTGGGCGTCCGCCGGCACCAGATCTTCCAAACGTTGTCGGCAACCTGTGGTCACCTCGGTCAGCGCCTCCGTTATCACGGCTTCCGGCAGCATGGCATCTCGGTAGACAAAAGGCTCCACCACATGCACCAGGTGGATGACGGCTTCGAACTCCTGGGCCAGGCTGAACCCGTATTCCACCGCCCTGCCAGAATCGGCCGAAAAATCGCATCCCACCATGATCTGTTTGAAGCCGAATCCTTTGAACTGCTTTTCCCTCCTGCCCGTTTTTTCGGGCGGCGTAACCACCAGCAGCGGACAGGCGATGGTTCGCAGCAGCCTTTCGGTAACCGAGCCGAGGAACAGTCTTTTAAGACCGGTTCGTCCATGGGTGGAAACGATGGCCAGGTCCGCCTGTTTTTCAACAGCCAAGCGGCACAGCGTGGTTGAGACCGGCCCGGTTTCCACCACGGCTTCCCAATTCAAGGCACTGTCGAGCACCAACGCCTTGATCTGATCCATTGCCCCCACCTTCATTTCCGCGATCTGATCTTCCGCGTAGACAAAAGCCGCGCCATGCATGCTGACCATTGGCAGGTCGATCACATGGCAGATATACAGCGTTGATCCGAACTCTTTGGCCATATCGATGGCCTGAATCACGGCGGAATTGGAAAAATCCGAAAGGTCTGTTGCACACAAGATGCGTTGAACATGGATTTTCATGGCCCACCTCCTTGGTTTTCGTTTTAGGAAGACTGACGGAATCGTATGGCGATGGTTAGACCGATAGTAAACCTTCCCGTAACAATCGGGCCCCTCGTGAACCATTCGGGCTACCCGACAATCAACCGGATGCCGGATCACATCCGGCATGGGTGGAGGGGTTCCGTTGATTGCCGGGTTGATCTTATGGCGAGGCCCGCGTTATGGATTCGAAAAAAATTGTGCGGGGCGGTGTGAGGTGCCCAGTCTTTATAACGCATTTGCATGGTGAATGGTGATTATCTTTACCATAGCGGCCGCTGCTGTCGCTGTCAAAGCAAATCCCAATCCCTATGGACGGCTATTGATTCTTGCGTTATATCCATGGAGCGGGTATGTATTTATGCTTTTGACCATTGACAGAGTCCAAGACGATCGGTGTCAGTATTGTTTCCGAGGCTCACTGCCGGCCCTTTGAAAAATTGCAGATTCTCCTGATATGGATAGACAACCCCTTATCGCCGTCGTCGGGATGGATGGCATCTTTCCAGGTGCCCCCAACCTGGATGCATTCTGGCATAACATCATCAACGGGATCGATCAGTCGGCTCCGGTTCCGGACGGCCGCTGGATAGCGCCAACGAAGGATCGGCTCAGCACCCGCCTGGTACCGGATCGACCTTACTCCCGGCATGCCTGCCTGATCAGCGATTTCGCCTTTGATCCCCAGGCCTTTGATCTGGACCCGGATTTAACAATGAGCCTGGACCCGGTTTACCAACTCACGCTCACTGCCGGAAAGCGGGCCGTCGACGGCTGCATAACCGCTGCAGTTGATCCCGATCGCGTCACCACCATTCTGGCAGCCATTGCCCTGCCCACGGACAGCGCCTCCGCCTTTTCCCGGCAAATCCTGGGCAAGACCATTGAGAGTCGCCTGTTTCCGCATGGTTCGACGTCATCGACGACTGTGACTCGGACCCAGGCCCTGGCCAGTCGGGTGGACGGGCTGCCGGCGGCGCTCCTGGCCGCGGAAATGGGATTCGGCGGCGACAGTTTCACCCTGGATGCAGCCTGCGCCTCCTCCATCTACGCGGTCAAACTGGCTTGTGATGCCCTGGTTGCGAACCGGGCGGACATGGTCGTTACCGGCGGGGTGTCACGGCCCGAATGCCTCTACACCCAGACCGGCTTCAGCCAACTCCAGGCACTTTCATCGTCAGGCCGCTGCGCGCCCTTCGATCGGCGGGCAGACGGCCTGGTGGTGGGCGAAGGCGTGGGCATTCTGGTGCTGAAGCGCCTGACCGATGCTCTTGAACACGGCGATACCATTCACGGTGTGATCCACGGCATCGGGCTGTCCAACGACATGCGCGGCAACCTGTTGGCCCCGGAAAGCCGCGGCCAGGTCCGCGCCATGAAGCAAGCTTACCGGTTGGCCGGCTGGCAACCATCGGATGTGGACCACATCGAATGCCACGGCACCGGCACCCGCGCCGGCGACACTACGGAAATCGAGAGCCTGGTTCAACTCTGGGATGGCCTGTCTGAAGAGGTGGGTGTCTGTGCCATCGGTTCCGTAAAATCCATGATCGGCCACCTGCTGACCGCCGCCGGTGCGGCAGGCATGATCAAAACCCTGCTGGCCATGCGGCACCAGACCCTGCCGCCGTCGATCAATTTTGAGCATCCCCCGCATAGCAGTCGGCTGAAGGGCAGTCCATTCAACGTGCAAACCAAGGCAATGCCTTGGCCAGCCCGAGCTTTCAACAGCCCCAGGAGGGCAGCGGTCAGCGCCTTCGGTTTCGGCGGTATCAATGCCCATATCCTGTTCGAACAGTGGCCGAAGCCGTCATCTGCGACCCCATCCGTCGGTTCGCAACCCCTATCCGTCCAAGCAGCAAGGCCCAACGATAAGCCGCCTGCCCCGGTGGCCATCGTGGGCATGGATGTGACCCTGGGATCGTTGAATGATTTGAACTCCTTTGAAAAAGCCATATTCCAAGGCCACAGCGCCATCGCTGACCGGCCCCATAGCCGCTGGAAAGGGGCAGATGCCACGCTCATTGATGCGCTCGACGGGGTCAACCCCCAAGGGGCCTATATCGACAGCCTTCCGGTGGGCATCGGCGAATTCCAGATCCCGCCCAACGAAATCAGCGCTATCCTGCCCCAACAGCTGCTGGCCCTCAAAGTGGGCGCCGGCGCCCTGGCCGATGCCAGACTCTCCCTACGTGAGCCCCGTGAACGCATGGGCGCAGTGTTCGGCATCGGATTCGATTTCGAGGCCACCAACTTTCACATGCGCTGGCAGCTCTTTTCGGCGGTAAGGCGCTGGAATGCATTGCATGGCCTGAACCTGGACGACAGGACCATGGACCAATGGCTGGAAGACCTGCGCGATCAGATCGGACCACCCCTTACCCCTGCGCGGGTCATGGGGGCCCTGGGAGGTATTGTCGCCAGTCGCATGGCCCGGGAGTTCCGTTTCGGCGGACCCAGTTTCGTGGTCTCGGCCGATGCCGCTTCAGGGATCAAGGCCCTTCAGGTGGCCGTGGACCAGCTGCAGCAAAACGCCGTCGACGCCATGTTGGTGGGTGCGGTCGACCTGGCCGGTGAAGGGCGCAACGTGGTATGTCTGAACCGCTTTTTACCCCTTTCCGGCACCAATACGGTCCGGCCCTTCGATGCCGCCGCCGATGGAACACTTCCCGGCGACGGGGCCGTGGCCTTGGTGGTCAAGCGTTTGGACAATGCCATAAAGGATGGCGACCGGATCTATGCCGTCATCCGCGGTATCGGCAGCGCCGGCGGTGACGATCCGTCAAAGGGCGGTCTTGGCCAAGCGACCTATTGCCGCTCTCTGGCCCAATGCTTCAGCCAGGCAGATATCCTTGCCGGTTCGGTCTCCTTGGTGGAGGCCCATGGCGCCGGCGTGCCGGACCGGGACCACATGGAAATTGCCGCCCTTACCGGCTTTTTTTGCAATCACCGGCCGGCCGATGGGGCAGCGGCCATCGCCCTAGGGTCCATCAAGCCCATCAGCGGCTATACCGGCGCTGCCGACGGGCTGGCATCCCTGGCCAAAACCGTTCTGTGTCTGCACCACCGCCTCCTGCCGCCCCTGGTGGGGTATACGCAACGTCCCGATCCAGCGGTTGGTTTGGCGTCCGTGCAAGATTCGTTTCATATGCCGAATCAGGTACAACCCTGGTATCGGGATCGGGAAAGCGGCGCCCGAAGCGCCTGCTGTGCATCGATCACCATGGACGGCACCTGTAGCCATGTGCTGCTTCAGGAGCATGACAACGACACGCTCCAGGTCGAAACCGCCAACCCGACTCAGGCCGATGATACCCGTGCCGGCCTTTTCGTGGTCAGCGGAGAGACAGCGCCGTCTCTGATCGACGGTCTCTCAAACCTGGATGTGATCTTAAACCAGGCGCTCAGCCAGGCGTCGCTTGAATCGGCCGCCGCCCAATGGATGAGAACCCACCCGCCACGGTCCGAGCATCGACTGGCCGTCGCCCTGATCCTGAATCCGGGCAGCAGTCATGCTTCGGTGTTGACTGAAGCCCGGCACGCCATCGCATCCGGTGGTTCCGATCCGCTGTCCAGGAAGGTGTTTTTCCGCAGCCGTCCCATCGGAGCCAGTGCACGCGTCGCCATGGTTTACCCGGGTTCTGGCAACCATTATATCAGCATGGGGCGCCATCTGGCCCTGCGATTTCCCGCTATTGTCAGCGAAATGGACCGCGACACCGCCCAATTAAAGACCCAATTCCGTCCCTGGAACCTGATGCCCTGGCGGCAGTCATGGCAACCCGGATGGGAATCGGATGCCCTACGACGACTCACGCATGACCCCTTGAACATGATTTTCGGGCAGGTGGTTTTCGGTGATCTGATGACCCGGGTGCTAAACCGGTTTTCCATCCAGGCCCATGCCATCATCGGTTACAGCCTTGGCGAATCGGCCGCCCTGTTTGCCCAGGGGGTATGGTCGGACCGGGGCGACATGCTGGCGCGCATGCAGGCCACCGACCTGTTCACCACCCAACTCGCCGGCCCCTGTCTGGCCCTGCGCCAGGCCTGGCAGATTCCAGACAGTGAGCCGGCGACCTGGCGGGTGGCCGTGGTCAACCGACCGGCAAATCACGTGCGCGATACCCTTGCCAAGATTCCCCGGGTGCGGCTGCTCATCGTCAATTCACCCCACGAATGCGTCATCGGCGGTCTGGAGCCGGCGGTTGCGAAGGCGATCGCTTCCATGGGCTGTCAGGCGGTGGAACTTGACGGGGTGGTCACGGTGCACTGCGATGCGGCCCGGCCCGCGGCCGATGCCTACCGACGGCTGCATGTTTTTGCGACCACTGCCAAACCGGGGCTTGATGTGTATAGTTGCAGTTGGGCCGCCCCTTATGCGGTCACTTCTGAACGTGCAGCCGATTCCATTTTAAAACAAGCGGTTGAAGGATTTGACTTCAATCAGACGATTAAGCGAGCGTATGCCGATGGGATCCGCGTGTTCATCGAGGCCGGTCCCCGGGCATCGTGCACCCGCATGATCGATCAGATCTTGAATGATCAGCCCCACCTGGCCGTGGCCGCCAACCATGGTAGTGAAGACGAGATCGGTTCCCTGCTGCGCTGCCTAGCCCTATTGGTCGCCGAGAGGGTGCCTGTGGATATAAGGGCCCTTTATGCGGGTCTGGAAGCATCCTTCGCACCGGCTCCATTGGATGGGCGCACGGTCGTGGCGGTCACCGTGGGCGGTCAGATGCTTTGCCCCACGCTGCCCGAAGTGCTGACCAAGGAAAAACCGACCGGTTTTCCGGCGCCTGACCCTGAAAAAGCCATGCCACCGTCTGTGTTGGAGGAAGCCTTCCAAACTGCCGAAGGATCGCAAGCGCCATCTGAAAAATACACCTCATCCGATGCCTCTTGGACACAACTGATTGCCGCGGCCCGCCAGAACGCGGAAACCACCGCCAGTGCCCACCAGCAGTTCCTCGACTTTTCCCAGGAACTGACGCGCACCTTTGGCGAGACCTTCGATCTGCAGGCTCAATTGCTGGCGCTGGGTTCCCGCGTAGCCACCGATCGCCCCCAGGAGCATCCAACGCCTCCGGCAGCTGCCGTCCAAACGCTGTCACAGGAACCCCCTCCGGCCTTTGACCGTGAGATGTGCATGGCGTTTGCCATCGGCAAGGTGGGCCATGTGCTGGGTCCGGCCTTCGACGAGGTGGATACCTATCGGGTGCGGGTGCGCCTGCCCGACGAACCATTGATGCTCGTGGACCGCATCCTCTCCGTGCACGGTGAGATGCTCTCCATGGGATCGGGCCGGGTGGTTACCGAGCACGACGTCCTGCAAGGCGTCTGGTATCTGGACGGCGGCCGCGCCCCGGTGTGCATCAGCGTGGAAGCCGGTCAAGCAGACCTGTTTTTAAGCGCATTCCTGGGTATCGACCACCAGGTGAAGGGGGAACGTGCCTACCGCCTGCTGGATGCAGCCGTGGTTTTCCACCGGGGGTTGCCCCGGCCCGGCCAGACCATTCGCTACGAGATCGCCATCGATCGCTTCGTTCGCCAGGGTGACACCTGGATGTTCTTTTTTCGCTTCGAGGGCCATATCGACGGCGAGCACCTGATCAGCATGCACGACGGATGCGCCGGTTTTTTCACCGAGGCCGAGGTGGCCAACTCCGGCGGCATCATCCTCACCGAACAGGAGCGGGCACCCTTTCCCGGCAAACATCCGGAGGATTGGCAGCCACCGGTGCCCATGGTCAGGGAATCCTATTCCGATGCGCAGGTGGACGCCCTGCGCATCGGCAACCTGGCCGGCTGCTTTGGCCCACACTTTGCCGGCATCCGTCTGGCCGAGTCCCTGCACCTGCCCGGCGGCCGCATGCACTTGATCCACCGTATCCTAAAAATTGAACCCGCAGGCGGCCGTTATGGTCTGGGCCTGATCCGGGCCGAAGCCGACATCCACCCCGACGATTGGTTCCTCGTCTGCCATTTCGTGGACGACCGGGTCATGCCCGGCACGCTCATGTACGAGTGCTGCGCCCACACCCTGCGGGTGTTCCTCCAACGCATGGGCTGGGTGACGGATAAGCCCGGCGTGTGCTACGAACCGGTGATCGGCAACACTGCCCGGCTCAAGTGCCGCGGACCGGTCACCCCAGCCACCCGCCATGTGCACTACGAAATCCAGATCAGCGCAATCGGATACGGCCCCGAGCCTTATGCCATTGCCGACGCCCACATGTCGGCCGACGGCCGCCCCATCGTCTTTTTCAAGGATATGTCTATAAAGATGACGGGAATCAGCCGGGAAGAAATCGAGACGCTATGGCGTCAACAGGAGGTCCGGAGGGTGAGATCCGCTGAACTGGCGGCACCTGCCGCTCCCCTGTACGACCGGACATCTATCCTGGCATTTGCCGTGGGGCACCCCTCCGAGGCCTTCGGGGAGCCTTACCGCATCTTCGACAAAGGCCGCAAAATCGCCCGGCTTCCCGGACCGCCCTATTGCTTCATGGACCGGGTGATTCATGTGGAGCCGCCCCCCTGGGCGCTCAAGGCCGATGGATGGGTGACCGCCCAGTATGACATCCCCGAAAAGGAATGGTATTTTGCCGCTGACCGCTCCGGTGTCATGCCCTTTTGCGTGCTGCTGGAAATTGCCCTGCAGCCCTGCGGGTGGCTGGCGGCTTATGCCGGATCTGCCCTGCGCAGCCAGCGCGACCTGAAGTTCCGCAACCTGGGGGGTAGCGGCCTCCTGCACCGCCAGGTGATGCCCGCCACCGGCACATTGACCATGCGCTGCCGCTTGACCAAGGTAAGCGAGGCGGCAGACATGATCATCGAACACTTTGATTTCCGGGTGCTGGCCGGAGACGAACCGATCTATACCGGCGACACCTATTTCGGCTTCTTTTCCGCCGAGGCGCTAAGCGCGCAAAGGGGCCTGGGACAAGCCGATCCCATGGTCAAGGCCATGTCTGCCTGGGAAAAAAGCGCCGGCGGGGCGCAGCCGTTTTCCATGGATCCGCCCCACCTGCCGGCTGCGGCCACCGGCACGCCCGTTTGGGTTGATCGTCTGCACCTGCCCGCAAAAGTCCTGCTGATGATCGACGGCATCGACGCCCACCTGCCGAATGCCGGACCTAAGGGGCTGGGCTACATACGCGGAGTCAAGCAAGTGAATCCGGACGAATGGTTCTTCAAGGCCCATTTCTTCCAGGATCCGGTCTGCCCCGGTTCGTTAGGGTTAGAATCCTTTTTACAACTGCTCAAAACTGTGGCAATGAAACGCTGGCCGCATCTGGCAGCGTCCCACCGCTTCCGCATGGGTGAAGGCAGCCGCCACAGCTGGTCCTATCGCGGGCAGATCATCCCGAAAAACAAAACCGTTACCGTAGAAGCCCTGATCACCGATATGATCGATGGTCCATTGCCGATCATTCGGGCCGATGGCCTGCTCAGCGTGGACGGCCTGCCCATCTATAAAATGGAAAACTTTGAACTGGCCCTGGTTCCAGCGGCCGAAAACGCGTGACCATGACCCATCTCAGCCAACCGGTCGATCCGGACGACTACCAAGAGCTATATCCGTTCCACTCCCATTTTCTGGACCGCAACGGACTGCGCTATCATTTTGTCGACCAGGGGGTGGGCGATCCGGTGGTCATGGTGCACGGCAACCCCACCTGGTCTTTTTTCTTCCGGCGTATCATCACCGCTCTTGCGTCTGGCCATCGTGCCATCGCCCCGGATCACATGGGATGCGGTCTGTCGGACAAGCCCGATGAGAAGCGCTACGATTTTCGACTGCAAAGCCGGCTGGATGATTTTTCGGCCCTGATGGATCATCTTGCCCTGGACCGGGTCACCCTGTTGGTCCACGACTGGGGCGGCATGATCGCCATGGCCTGGGCGGTGGCCAACCCGCAGCGGGTGGCACGGATCATCATCACCAACACGGCGGGCTTTTTCCCGCCGGAGGGCAAACGAATTCCCCTGCGGCTGTGGATTGTTCGCAACCTAAGCGCCGTGGCTACGCCGGCAGTCCTTTATGGCAACCTGTTTGCCCGAGCAGCCCTTCACATGGCACCCAGAAAACGGTTGGCCCCAAACGTGAAACGGGGGCTCCTGGCACCTTACAACTGCCCGCAAAACAGGCTGGCCACCCTGCGCTTCGTCCAGCACATCCCCCTGGCACCCGGCGATGCCGGTTTCGACATCGTCGCCCGGGTGGATCGACACCTGGACACCTTGACCCATATCCCCATGCTGATCTTGTGGGGGCGGCACGATTTCGTGTTTGACCTGGATTATTACAACGAGTGGCGTCGGCGTTTTCCAATGGCCGAAAGCCACCTCTTCGATGACGCCGGCCACTATCTGCTGGAGGATGTGCCGGATCGGATCATTGGATTGGTCAAAACGTTTCTGGACAGGTATCCGATATAATCACGATTGAGCCATTGGTGATTCAGGGATTGATCTGTTAACTAATCATCATTACCGGTTAGACACTGAATAGGTATGGATACAATTTCGGTAACATCCCACGGCCGCATCGTCAATGTCGCCACCCACCTGCGCACCATGGCGCGCAGGCAGCCTTACAAACGGGCGGTGGTCTGCCCCTGCGGTCGAGACGGCGACGGACGGGTGGCCTACACCCACCTCACCTTTCGCCAACTGGATATCGAATCAGATTGCCTGGCCCAGGGCCTTGACGATGTTGGCATCAGCCGCGGCGTGCGCACCATCCTCATGGTCAAGCCCAGCCTGGATTTCTTCGCCCTCGTCTTTGCCCTGTTCAAGGTGGGGGCCGTGCCGGTGGTGGTGGACCCCGGCATGGGTGTTTCCCGGATGTTGAACTGTCTGAAGGAGAGTCGGGCGCGCGCCCTGATCGGCATCCCCCCGGCCCACGTGCTGCGTATCCTGGCCCCCGGCTACTTCAAAAGCATCAAGACCTTCATCACCGTAGGCAACCGCTGGTTCTGGGGCGGACTCACCCTGCGCCAGGTGCGCAACAGGCACTGGGAGCCCTACCGCATGGCTGACAGCCGCGCCGATGAAATCGCCGCCATTCTCTTCACCACCGGCAGCACCGGTCCGGCCAAGGGCGTGGTCTATACCCACGGGGTTTTCGATGCCCAGGTGCGCAACATCCGCGCCCAGTTCGGCATCACCCCGGATGAGATCGACCTGCCCACGTTTCCGCTCTTCGCCCTCTTTGACCCGGCCCTGGGGATGACAGCCGTTATCCCGGACATGGATCCCACGCAACCGGCCCGGGTCAATCCCGAACGGATCATCGAAGCCATCGTCAACCATGGCGTCACCAACATGTTCGCCTCCCCGGCCCTGCTCGATCGCATGGGCCGCTACGGCAAGGAAAAGGGCATCAAACTGCCCACCTTGAAACGGGTGATTTCCGCGGGTGCCCCGGCCACGCCGGCCAATATCGAACAGTTTGGCGCCATGCTCATCGATAATGCCCAGATCCATACCGGGTATGGGGCCACCGAGGCCATGCCGGTCAGTTCCTTCGGCAGCGCCGCCATCCTCAGGGAAACCCGCAAGCTCAGCGAACAGGGCTACGGCATGTGTGTGGGCCAGCCCATTGCCGGCATCGATGTACGCATCATCCGCATCACCGACAGCCCCATCGCCCGCTGGAGCGATGATCTATCCGTACCTGACGGCGAAATCGGCGAAATCAGTGTCCGCGGCGATCAGGTAACCCTCGGCTACTACGAGCGGCCCCGGGAAGACGCTCTGGCAAAGATCGCTGACGGCGACACCTTCTGGCACCGCATGGGAGACCTGGGCTGGATGGACAAAAAGGGCCGCATCTGGTTCTGCGGCCGAAAAAGCCACCGCGTGGTCAGCGAAAAAAAGACCCTGTTCACGATTCCCTGCGAGGCCATATTCAACAACCATCCCCGCGTCTTCCGCAGCGCCCTGGTGGGCATCGGGCCCCAGGGGCAGCAGCAGCCGGTAGTCTGCATCGAACTGGAACCCGGCGACAGCGGCAAGGATAAAAAAGGGCTCGAGAAAGAACTGCTGGCCATGGCCAAGGCCAGCCCCATCACCGAAACGATCCAGACCATCTTGTTCCACCGGGCCTTTCCCGTGGACATCCGCCATAACTCAAAGATTTTCAGGGAAAAGCTGGCCACCTGGGCGGAAAAGAAGCTTTAAAACATGAGATCGTAACCGTTATGAACAACCCAACCAAACCACCGCCAACGGGCGGCACCCCTAAAAAGATACTGGTTACCGGCGGCGGCGGATTTCTGGGTAAAGCCATCGTCCGGCTCTTGCTGGCCAAGGGCCATCAGGTAACCAGTTTTTCAAGAGGTAGATACCCGCAGCTGGACGCCATGGGCGTCAAACAACATGCCGGTGACATCGCCAATGCCGGTGCCGTTAAAGACGCCGTTTGCGGCAGGGATGCCGTTTTTCATGTGGCCGCCAGGCCGGGCGTGTGGGGCGCTTTCGAAGATTATTATCGGCCCAATGTTACCGGCACCCACAATGTCATCGCAGCCTGCCGATCCTGCCGAGTACCCATCCTGGTCTACACCAGCAGTCCCAGCGTGGTGTTTGACGGCGGGGACATGCAAGGGGTGGATGAGTCCGTCCCTTACCCGGCCCATTACCATGCGCCTTACCCACTAACCAAAGCCATGGCCGAAAAGGCCGTGATCGCCGCCGCAAACGGGGAATTAAAAACCGTCGTCCTGCGGCCGCATCTGATCTGGGGACCGGAAGACAACCACCTGGTGCCGCGCATCATCGCCCAGGCCGCGAGCCTTCGGCAGGTTGGCGACGGCAGCAACCGCGTGGATACGATATACGTGGACAACGCCGCCCGTGGCCACGTCATGGCCATGGAAGCCCTGGAGCACAACCCGGCGCTTTCGGGCAGGGTCTATTTTATCAGCGATGACCATCCCATCGGCCTGTGGGAGATGGTCAACCGTATCCTGGATGCCGGCGGCAAGCCCCCTCTGACCCGGTCCATCTCTCCCAGAACGGCCTATTGCATTGGTGCAGGGCTGGAGTGGGTTTACCGCACCTTGGGCCTATCCGGAGAGCCCCGGATGACCCGCTTCCTTGCCAGGGAACTGGCCACCGCCCATTGGTTCGACATCTCTGCGGCCAAACGGGACCTGGGGTACTCGCCCGACATCTCGATCGAGGAGGGCTTGAAGCGGCTCAAAGCCTGGCTGTCGGAATCTGCTTTTCCAACTCCCTATAAAAATGTTAAAAGGGCTGACTGCATTTAGAAGCTGTAGCATATTACTATGAACGTGAACCGAGGAGTGTGGCTGTGCAACTGACCGATCTTCTGCCCCTGGAAAAATGGGCCCAGCTGGAAAATGAAATCCATGAGCGTTCGGGACTGGAATCCAACGTCTTCAACACCGACGGCATCCGCATCACCGACAACAAGGTGTGGGTCAACAGCCTTTGCCCGGCCATCAAGGCCACGGACAAGGGCCAGGCATTCATTTGCGCCGTGGCCCACATGAACCTGGCCAATCAGGCCAGGGACGAAAAGAGACCGGTGATCGAGGCGTGTGACGCCGGCCTCATGAAAGTCGTGGTGCCCATTTTCGTGGACGGTGAATTCATCGGGGCCGTGGGTGCCTGCGGCCTGCTGCCGGCCGGTGGTGAGGTGGACGCTTTCCTGGTAAACAAGATGACGGAGATCGACGAAGAAAAAATTGAGGCGTTGTGCGAAGATCTTGCGGTTATCGAAACCAACTCGGCCGAAGAAGTGGCCCAATTCATCTGGGAAAAAATCGAGGCCGTCGTTTCAGCAGCCTGATTCGAGCATCCCTTGATTTTATGACCCCGGCGTGAGCGGAAATCATGAAATTGATCATGTTTGGTATGTTTCTCATCCTTGCCGTTCTGACGGCATCTCCAGCCGCAATCGGGTCCGCTGATACAATTCCAGCCGACCCGCCGTCAGGCTGGAACCGATTCTGGCAGGGTGTCGTGGAGGACTGGAAAAAGATCGGCAAAAACGCCAAACAATCCGGGACGGAAGCGGGCCGGACCGTCAAAGAAGAATTTCAGGAGCTACCTGGTAACCTTCGCAAGGGGTTTGAAAAAGCCAAGGATGATTTTAATAACAGTGCCGTTGCGCCTGAAGAATCCCGTACCGAAAAGTGAAGGCGCCCCACCCCGACCGGCCTGCCAGGACCCCTCCCCCGAAGACCCGTCGATAGCCACGAACTGACCCCTGGCGCAGGCCGCTTCTCGCAGCGAGTGTTTACCATCTAAGTGGCCGCTATCGGATTGGTGGTCAACCGCCAAAAAACCGGTAACTGTCGGATCAAGACCGAACGGCTTCCCTCATTCATCATAAAGCGTATAATCGGGATAATGCTTTTTGGCACATTCCGGGCATATGCCATGGCTGAATCGGGTGCCGGAATGTTTGTGGATATATGCTTCTATTTGGTTCCAATATCAATGCGCTTGAAGCTGCCTCTGAAAAGTCTCTCTCAAAGTCCCTCGCAACCAACAAAAAGGGCTTACAGAAAAATCTGTAAACCCTTGTTTTTATTGGCGCGCCCGGCAGGATTCGAACGCGAATACCCCTTGTCATCACGGATATTTTTGCAATGCGAGCAAATGGGCAACAACCGGTTTAAGGTTTTCACTTCGGCTATTGCATCTTGCAGCTCAACAATCAGTCGGTCTTTTTCAATCTGCGCGCGTTTGGGCTCTTCGATTTCGTTTTTGATCTCATGGTTGGTTTTCGTAATTTCAGACGCATTAGCATACCTGAACTCACCAGTTTGGACCATGTTTGTTACATACATGATTTCTTGATCATTAGATTGTGCTGACTTAAGCAAAAGTACGATACGGATATGCGTAAGTGCCAGGGTGAAACTTTTGTTGTTTTCGACGAAATCAAGTATATCTTCATCGCAATCCTGTTCTTTTAAACTTTCGAGAAGTCTGCTTGGCGAACTCACAATCTGATTAAGATAGCTCATCAAAATGAAATTACTCTTGATATGCTCGTTGTATGCCTCCATCATTTGTTTGATTTCGGGATTGTCTTTGATGGAATCATATTTCCAACTTGATGCGGTGCAGGGTGAAACTGTAACTAACAGCATTAAAGCCATAATAACAGCCAACATATTTCAATCTTTTCATTTTTTTCTCCTTTGTTTATCCGATTTCG
Organism: uncultured delta proteobacterium; assembly: GCA_963704985.1. Taxonomy (GTDB): domain Bacteria; phylum Desulfobacterota; class Desulfobacteria; order Desulfobacterales; family Desulfosarcinaceae; genus Desulfosarcina. The sequence goes on from CAVPIL010000004.1 coordinate 219,980, forward strand.
AATTAAGTACACATACGAAGATAACTTCCATGTTTTGATCATGGTTACGCAAAGCAAATGCCATAAAAATTAATTAATAATTAAATAATCAATTCAAATACTTAGTTTTTAATTATAGCTTAACGGTTATGAGAAGTGACACTATTTGGCAATCAATAACAAAATTCGCTTCTCTATAAAGCTCTGTCACGGTCGATTTTGACAGGATCTGTCACAAGGTAGTGCTATAACAACTCCATAACCCAAAAAAGGAGGCGGTTATGACTGAATTTACGATCACCGAAGATTTCCTGAAATCTGAAATCGAGTTTGAAGCCCGGTTTTAAAAACCCAAAGCCTGTTTCGATATCTGTTCAAACAAAATTGGCCCGATGGCTTTGAGCGAAAACGATGCGGTCACAATCAATACTGGTTCAGTTCACGAAAACTGTATATTTTCACAAACTGTCAATTCCAGAACTCCCTGACCACCGAAACCATCATGGACAGGGGGAGGCAACGGTGATGAAATTATCCGTTTCTATAAAAAGTAATTCTACATCCCAATTTTAGGAGCTTCGATTTCCACAATGATGCCAGTATGTGGCGAGAGGTTGTCGGCCAGATAATCACCGGTTGATGAGCAGTTTAGTGATGGTTCCTGGGAAAAAGTAAAAGGAACAAATATCCTTTTCAGTCTATGGATGGATAGGCATAAAAAAAAGGGCAAGACCCCGATCGGCAGAGTCTTGCCCTTTGAAGGAGAAGCGAGAGGCAGCGCAGTTCAGTGTTTTGCTGGTTATCCCGGAGGTCGTTTAGGAGCCAGCAAAGTATCAGCTCAGATCAATGGGGTATTGTTTCTCTTCGCTGTTTATTTAGAAAACCAGGTTCCGTGCCTACTCTCGCGAAATTCAGAAATCAACATAATTTTAGGCACCTATGCTTTCTAACCACAAGCCTATATACTCGCGCATGTGCTTTTTTTTATAACCCACATTGCCAGATTTTGTCACAATTTCCAGCCATTTGCAAAATATCCTTCCTAACCGTCCTACATCACACAATATATAGATCATGCCGATTGGTTTGTTTGTTGCATCTCTCCAAGTTGATAAAGAATTAACCAATGGAGGGTGATATGGGATTTGAAGTGATTTTCAGCGCATTCTTACCAGTAATATTGATTTTCATGCTCGGCGTTGCCGTCCTGTACTTTCTGAAATCGCCATGGTTCAAGGGTTTCGCCGGAGAGATGATGGTTCACATCTCCGCCAAGATCCACCTGAACAAAGATAAATACCACGTCCTAAGAAACGTCACTCTGCCCACCGCCGATGGAACCACCCAGATTGATCATATCATCGTCTCTGAATACGGTGTTTTTGTAATTGAAACAAAAAACATGAAGGGTTGGATATTTGGCACTGCGCATCAGAGACAGTGGACCCAGAAAATATTCAAGTATACCAACAAATTTCAAAACCCGATCCACCAGAACTACAAACACGTAGAAACGTTGAAATCAATGTTGGAATTAAATGACCAGCAGATTTTCTCGGTCGTTGTATTTGTAGGCAGCAGCACCTTTAAAACTGACATGCCTGAAAATGTAATCAATGGTCCTCGATTGATCAAATACATCAAATCTAAAGACCAGCACGTGCTATTCGATACTGATGTTCAAATGATTCTATCAAAGATTGAAGCAGAGCGCCTGGTGCCATCGAGAAAGACGACCAAGGCCCACATAAACCACGTTAAGCAAATTGTTCAGGAAAAGCAGAATATTGATCCCAGTCCCAAATGCATAATGACCGCAGCTATTTCACCTAATAATGACGGATGGAGCCTGGAATTTGAAACCGAACCGGCATTTACGGATTCATGGGAAAATAGATCGTGGCGATTTGATGATACCGAATCCACCTTTCAGGACAGTGCCAGTCAGTGATATAGCATCGAAATTCTGATGTGATCTTTTAAGGAAATTCAAATGCCCAAAACTGCCAGCCTGTTCATTGTCCTTATTATCCTTTTCCTTTCCGCCATAGTCCACGCAGATGACATAATCATCGGAAAAGTGTTTGGCGTTGCAGATGGCGATACGATCACCGTGCTCGAAAACAACACCCAATACAAAATCCGATTTTATGGAATCGATACGCTTTTTCGCCCGGCCAGGTTTTAAAGTTACCAATTTTTTTCAACCAATTAAGGAATTATAGATAAATCATTAAAAGATTTGAGATGCCAAATTGTCACCTTAAATCGGGACGGTGATTGAGGCATGATTAACACTTATAAAGGATTGGTTGTTTACATATTTACGGACGTCCCCATTTTCTGCCCAGCTTCGACAAAAAATTGAGACCTTTGCAAAGGCACCCCGCGTCAGGATCGAAAAAATAATTTATTGATCACTTATTTTTTCGCCGAAAAAATCATAGAACGATTGTCCCAGTTCAGCATTTTCTCGCGCATGTTGGTCATCACCGTAAAAAAAATCACGGAACGATTGCAGCAGTTCAGCATATTCTCGTGCATGTTGCTCCGCTATTGCATTCATCGCATCTTGCATTTCTTTCGGCGCGGGGTAACCGTTTACCAGTTGATGGCATTGCCCTATCTCAGACATTGACGGCGCCAGACAGTATTCGGCCCAGGATTTCTTCAATCGCTCATTGCAATCTTCAGTCATCTCTTCGGGGGTCACATCTGTGTTACCGGTTAGCAACTGGTCGATAATCGCATTTTCCAAGGCGCCCTGAAGACCGTTCTCATCTCTTCTGTTGATCGGGTCAGTGAAAACGTAACGGTACAAGTTCAAATCGCCCCCCCGGAAAAGGATCGGATCTTTCACAGTCCACCGCCCGGTGAAGGCATCATAGTCTCTTGCTCCAAGGCGGGTAAGTTTGGTGTGTTGATCGTACAGTCCTCCAGTAAAGCCAAACGGCTGGAAGCCGGGGTTAGTGTCCTGGGTAATCTGGCCGAACTCGTCATAGTCAAGGCGCTGGACAATCTGACCGGTCGTTGTGTCGACGATCAGGCGAGGGCTGTTTAGATGATCCGTGACAATGCGATATATCGCTGCCCCTTTAACTATGTACTCGGGCATGTTCCGATTCGTCCCGAAGACAAATCGACTGACAACGTTACCGGCCCCATCCAATTCGGCGACAGGGCGGAGTTGAGTACTATATAGGAAGCCTTGGGTCAGCACCCCATTCACTTTTTTGCCAATACGGCGGTTCTGGCCGTCGATGATGTACTCGATCTGGCGGCCATCGGGCAACTGCACCGATGACAGGTTCTTGAACGCATCATAACTGTAGGCTGTGGTCTGCCCCCCGCTCGTGGCGGTCAGAATGTCGCCGTTCGCGGCATACGTGTACGTGATCGTTCCGTAAGCGGTCAGCCGGTCTTGCACATCGTAGGCCCCGGAGACCTTACCGCTGAAGGGGCGGGTGACGGAGAGGCGGTTGCCGTTCGCGTCGTATTCGTAGTGAGCGGTGGGGGTGCCGTTGACGGTCACGCCGGTCAGGTGACCCGTTGAGTCGTAGTCGTAGACCGTCGTGGTTGTCGCCCCATTGATGGTGTCGACTTTCTGCATGATCCGCCCGAGGGGATCGCGGTTGTACTCCACATTCCAGATGGGCGTCCCAAAGACACTTGCCTGATAAGTGTTAACCTCGCCGAAGGTGCTGTAGGTGTAACTATCGGCCACTCCGCCTAAGGTGGTTCCGGTGAGGAGGCCGTTGTCGGGCGATCGGGTGAGGGTAAGCGCCCCGGCCTGGATGAGCAAGCTGTCGGGGTCGTACTGGAAGCTCACCGTATACCCGCTGTTCACGCTCTCAGTTGCTATCCGGGAGTCGGAATCGTACGTCCGTGTCACGCTCCCGACGATCGGGCCGGTCAATATGGTACCGATCAAGAAACGACCGTCGTACAAGTAACTCAGCTCACTTCCACTGGGGGTGGTGACGGTGGCGAGACGCCCAGTGGTGGGGTGGTAGGTAAGGGTCGTCTGACCGCGGGCGTCGCTTAGGGTGCTGAGCCGACCGGCGGTATCGTACCCGACCTCTACACTCTTGCCATCGGGATGGGTCACGCCGGTGAGCTGTCGATCGAAGTTGTGCGTGTAAGTCGTGGCCATCGGCCCGATCCCAACGTCCGGCGGTGTGTAGCTGGCCCTAAGGTCCACGGTGGTGTAGGCAAAGGCATGATCCGGGCGCCCGGGGGGCGTGAAGGTCTGGATGTTCCCTTTCGCGTCGAAGGTGGTGTGGATTTCTCGGCCATCGGGGAGGATCCGGATCGTGACCCGCCCGGCGGGGTCGTAGCGGAAAGTGACTGTTCGCTGAAGCGGATCCGTGAGGTTCTCCATGAAACCCTCGGTGTTGTATGTAAGGGTCGCGGTGCGCGCATCGTGACCAGCACCCTGTGCCATACTCAAAGGCCGACCTTGGGTGTCATAAACGATGGTAAATGGCAAAATCTTAGCAACACCAAACTGTCTCACTCTCCCCGTTTCGTCTGCCACCAGTGTCGTTTGACGATCGACAGGACTGGTGGTCGTTTCTGTTCTCGTTGCCGCATCATATATGCTCGAATAAGTCCGGCCGTTAATCACGATGGTATCGATTAAACTTGACAAGCTCAAAGGATCCAATGGATTGATCAATGTGACAGCCCGATCCCGCGTTTCATTATAGGTCAGACCATTTGGTGTCGTAATAATTGTTTCCTTTTGTATCGGTGCCTGCATGCCAAAGCGTGGATCAGGACCTTCCGCGATAGAAAGCACTGTGCCGTCGGGGTAGGTGATCGTCTGGCTTCCGTCCGTGCCAACGATGACTTCGGTCATGGTGTCGTCAGAGAATGTGTTAACAAAGCGCTTTTCGCCGGTAGTTAGGGACTCTGCAAGGTATTTGGTGGTGCGGCCGAGGGCTGTTGTGCGGGCCACTTCGTAGCCGTTTGTGAAAGTTGTCCTCGTCAGTGTCTGAAATCCGCCCGCCGAATCTTCGGTTCGTACCAGATATCCCAAATCGTCATGCTGATAATTCGAGGTGTTGTTTCTTGGATTCGTTATGCTGGTCAGAAGCCCATCATCCGTGTAGGTGAATTCAAACGCTTCATTTGCAGGGTTGGTAATACGCTCCAGATATCCATTGGTGTTCACTCTTAAGGTGGTACGCTGGCCAAATGGGGCTATTATGGCAGTGGGATTGCCATCTGCATCGTGCTCTATAGTAGTCACATTTCCATCTGGATCAGTGATTGTTGATAGACGGCCGGCACTATTGTAAGCGAACTGGTGAATAATCACTCCTGTAAGAGCATGCAATGTCCGTTTGTGCTTGCCATTTGATCCGAACACAAACAACTTGCGGGCATCATTCGATGCAATGACTATCTCATCGGAAGCCAGCCATTTGGGCAACTCGTTGCCGAGTCTCCGAATCCTGAGGTTGCCCGAGTCGGACAGATAAGTGCTGCCATCCGGCCCGACTGCAAGCCCGCCAACATTAGTTGAAATCAGTGCTCGTAGGGCAGGACCGCCGTCGCCGCTGTATCCGTCTAATCCAAGGCCACCAATGGTGGTTATGATGCCGTCGGTACTTATCTTGCGAATTCGGTAGTTGTTCCCATCGACGAAAAGAACACTCCCGTCCAACCCAATTGCTATGCTTTGAGGGGCATACAACAACGCCTGTGTCGCCGGACCGCCATCGCCGCTGTAACCATAATCTTCACAAAATGACGTTATGCATCGCCCGGCGATGGTGGTGATGATGCCATCGTTCCCGACCTTGCGAATTCTGTGTTGGTCGGCAATAAAGATACGGCCGTCATTACCGACGGCAAGTTTGTTTGGCCGAATGAACGCCTCTGTGGCAGGGATGTCGTCGCCAAAGTTAAGGGATGAGGCACCGCCTGCTATGGTGTTGATGATGCCATCCGTGCCCACCTTACGAATGCGATTGTTATGGGCGTCGGCTATATAAAAACTCCCGTCGGGACCTACAGCAACGTCTGTAGCTCCCCCGGAAGACCAAGAACCAAAACTGGCCTCAATTGCCGGACCGCCATCCCCGCTGTAGCCACCCGATCCATTTCCTGCGACAGTGGTAATAATACCGTCAAGGCCCACTCTCCGAATTCGTTTATTGACGTAATCATTAATGTAAACGCTTCCATCAGGGCCCACAGCGACGCTGATCGGATTCCAGAGTTCCGCCTCTGTGGCGGGCCCGCCATCGCCACTAAAGCCCCTATTGTTCGGGCCTAATCCGGCGAAGGTGGTGAGGATACCCTCAGGTCTCATTTTAAGAACCCGATTGTTATATTGATCAGCGATGTAAATGCTTCCATCGGGAGCAACCGCGATCCCATGCGGATCAAGTCCCGACAAAACGGCGGGAGTGCCATCTCCGCTGTAGACCGTTGACCAACCATTCCCCGCAATGGTATCGATGATATTAGCACTCCCTAAGGCGCTACTTCGGCTGCCGTCACCGAAATAGAGTTTCTGATCAGAAACGCTGTAGAAATGATGGGGTTCCAGAGTCCACCCCCCTACCGATGACACTCCGATATCTGGCGCACCGATATATCCTTTCCACGTCTGCCACATCGTATAGGTTCCTGCTTTCCTTGATGCCACGACCTGAGGCGAATAGTTGAATCTGGCAAAACTGCGATCCATGTCCTCAGGGACCGGATAGTAGTAAGCTGGATACTCGTATCCGATGCGGTAAGTTATCTGTTGAGCGCCCTGTGGCCGACGACTGTAGGCGTCCGCACCATCCCAGATAAATGTGGTCGTCAAATTCGGAGCAGGAAGGAAGGTCTGGGAAAAAATCCTGCCGCCAACAGTGATCTCAAGCAGTATCGAGCTCAACGGGACAGGGACATCCTCGCCGGTTAATGGGATCGTCAAGGTTCGTGACGAAGCGCGACCTTGATGTCGATCACTCCGGTAGTTCAGGCTAAACGGCGTGCCGACTATCGGTATGGCCTCGCCCAGCGTCTGGTTGTGGCACTCAATCATCGAAGCCGATGGGAACTCGCAGCCACCATCCTCATCTCCCGAAGATTGCGGAGAAGCCTGATTAGGGAATTGGGACCCAGGCGGTGGGCCAAACGGCCAATTATAATCATAGGCAGTAAAATGGGTGATGGGCACCCGCCAGAGCTCCTTCCCGACCGGATACAGGGAGGCGATCTGCCTGCGTTCGGCATCGGTCATCGCCAGTCCGTTGTCTGCAACAGCGTCCCCGTCACTATCTACATCCGCAAGATCCCAGCTTAGGCTGAGAATCCTGATGACCCGGCCATTGTCTGATGCAATCCACTGGCCTTTCTGACGGTCGTAATATCCTGCTGGCACGGCACCACCTACCGGGAAACCGATAAAGTCTTCCACGTAATAGTACAAGGACTGATTGAAGCGGACTTCTTTAGCACCCGCTGCAATGGCCTCGTCTGCGGACAATTCCACCGCATAGGTGTACCCGCTGGTGGGCGGCAGTTCGGCGGGCATGGCATTCGGGCCATTGGGACCAATGGTGTATTCTGAGGCACGGACATTCAGGCTCGTAATGGGCTGGGTGCTACCGTCCGGCATCACCAACTGCGCTGTTGTGCCCTGGGGTACGAGCAGGGTGGCCTGTCGCGTGCCGTCTTCATCTGTGACCACGCTGCCGCGGGCGACCTGTATCGGTTGGCTTGAATTAAGATCCACAGCGGTGACCTGGTTGTCCAGTTGAATTAAGATGACGTTAGGCAGCCATGCATAATCCTGCCACGGTGCATTCACCTGCCGCTGGGCTGGAAGAAAGCCAACTTTTTCATATTTGACCGTTAGCAATCCGCCACCATTGACGGCCATATCAAATGCCCCGTCGATCCGACTCAGGGTCTGGCCAAACTCGGGGTGGTTGAGAATCGATATGCTCACCCCGTATAGCGGGCTGTTAGCGCGGTCCAGAACCCTGCCCCGCAATACCGCCGCCCTTTTCGCCTCGATGGTTCCTGGCGCCACGCCTGTCTGAATCGGGTCCGATCCGGTGTAGAGAAACTCCGTGGCCGCCGCGACCGTTGTGGCTACCGTTGGATCCAACGGCGGTGCCACGGTGGTGGGATCCGGCGGTAAGCCTGGGATTGCAGAGCCAAGGGATATCGTGAGATCTATCGAGGATGCCCGGGGTACTAATGTGCCGGCAGCCGGGTTCTGGCTGATCACACTGCCTGCGGGAATACTATCGCTATTCGCGGTTGTGCTTGATCCAACCGTCAGACCGGCATCGGTAATCGCCGCTTGGGCAGCTGCTTGCGCGATCCCTACGACATCGGGCACGGTAACCAAGGCAGGCCCGAGTGAGACGACCAGTTCAACGAGCGTGCCCGACGGTACGGCGGCACCACCACCCGGGGTTTGGCTGATGACTTGTCCCGCAGCAATGGTATCGTGATTGACCTCGGTGATTGACCCAACCCGCAGCCCGGCCGAACCGATCGCCGTTTCGGCTGCAGCCTGTGTTAACCCTACCACATCGGGAACGATCGACATCCGCAAGCCTGCCGTGATGCTTGCCGTGGCGGGTGCGCTATCCAATATCCCATCATTGACAATGAGTTGGACGACATACAAACCCTCAAGATCTGGAGTAACCGTCGGGTGGATGGCGTCGCTTACGTCAAGGCCGGCAACACTTCCATCAGGTTTGGAGGTGAAGGACCAGAAGAATGAGAGGGGATCGTCGTCCACGTCGTTTGAAGCGCTGCCGTCCAGCATTACCGTATCCCCAACGAAGACGGTCTGGTCCGGTCCGGCATCGGCCACCGGCCTGCTGTTGGCGGTTGAGACGATGACCGTATCCGGGGCACTGTCCATCGCACCGTCATTGACGATCAACTGTGCCACATAACTGCCAGGACGGTCGGCCTCAAAGGTCGGCGTCACAGCCGTGGGATCGGAAAGATCCGCGGTACTGCCGGAAGGCACCGACGTCAACGACCAATCAAACGTCAACGCGTCTCCATCCACATCGCTCGAAGCCGCTGCCGTCCAGCGTTACCGTATCGCCGACAAAGACGGTCTGGTCCGGTCCCGCATCGGCCACCGGTCTGCTGTTGGCGGTTGAGACGATGACCGTATCGGATGCACTGTCCACCACACCGTCACTGACGATCAGCCGGACTACATAGACCCCCGGCAGATCGACCTCAAAGGTCGGATTGACAGCCATGGAATCGGAAAGGTCCGCTGAACTGCCGGAAGGCACGGACGTTAGCGACCAGTCGAAGGTTAACAGGTCTCCATCCACGTCGTTCGAGGCGCTGCCGTCCAGCGTTACCGTATCCCCAACGAAGACGGTCTGGTCCGGTCCGGCATCGGCCACCGGCGGCTGTTGGCCGTGGAGACAATCACCGTGTCCGGAACGCTGTCGGCAACGCCGTCGCTGACGATCAGCTGGGCTACATAACTCCCCGAACGATCAGCCTCAAAAGTCGGCGCCACCGCCGAACTGTCGGAAAGCGCTGCCCCACTGCCCTCAGGTACGGATGTCAGCGACCAATCAAAGGTCAACAGATCTCCATCTACATCCGCCGAACCGCTGCCGTCCAGGAATACGGAGTCCCCGACGAAAACGCTCTGGTCCGGCCCGGCATTGGCAATGGGGGTATTGTTGCTGCCGGAATCTGAAATAACGGAAACATAAACAGTGACAAACCAGCTGCAGGCACGTTGGGGAAACAGTTTAAGAAACCATCGTTCTTTGAATGTCACCAGCACAATTCTATTGCATTGATGTTGAAACAGCCATTTTTTCGATTCGGTTTTGCTCCTCGCCCCCAATTCCAATTGGTTGTAAAGGATGAAAGGTTTGCCTTCCGGTGTCATGCCATCCGGATTCAGGATCGACACACTGTCGTTGTCCATATCCTCGATGACCACCCTGAAAGGCCCTGCCAAAGGTTCCCTGCTCATGTTTTTGAGCCTGAACGTGTAGGTTGTGACCCCAGCTTTCTTGTTAAAATCGAGTCCTGAGGGCAAGATGCTGACCATTTCTGTTATATCAACCTCGGCCTTAGCCATAGGTACATTCCAAGCGACGATCGTCAGAAATGCCAAAATGACGCTGAATAACTTGGTCTTCATTGGATCTCCCCCTCCCCGATTGGTTTAGCAATTGAATTTTTTGATATTAATACAGAAAGATAGCATCATGGTGTTTTTAAGTTTTTTCCATAGCCATTAGAAAATATGCCCACAACATACTCGCCTCTTGATCGATAAAGTCAACATTGCATGAGCGTTGAGGTACCCGGTAATGAGGACAAAAAAAGGCGATTTACCTATACACCAATCGAACAGTTGCCCGACCTAAATGCAAGGAATCGCCTGTAATTTAAACCAACGGTTTTTAGATATGTATAGCGTGTTGCTTGACTATGCTTAAGATGGCGGGAACGACGAACTCGACAAACCGCCCCAATTTGTCTTCTTTTTAGGAAGCAAAAAGCATGCAAATACTCTGTGATTCTACTTTGTCTAATCGATTAGAAATATTATATATTTAAACCGATTTAACTTCTTTGGTAAAAAAGACGCAAGAAGAAAATTTTGAAATACTTTTTAAGTAAAATACTTCTCAATATGGTAAAATTATCCAGTACTTTGATCCAAGGATAATCCAAGGTGCTTCAACATTGTGGTCGGGCAAAATGCTGTGTGAGTTGTGATTATATCCTGAACCATTTGTATATCATATGATTCTGGATTGTTGTAATTGAGAATATCCAAAAATACCTGGTATGTCAAAACATTCGGTTTTTTTACCAAAACGACCATGCCGCCAATCCCGCCAGACATACAGATATCATTGACACCAAAAAAATGGAGCCCTCCCAATCCACCGACCAGGAGGGTTTCCAAACTACCTTCGAACCGAATATTTCACCACTAATTTCGCACATTGAATTTCCCAGTTACTCAACATTCACATACCCCATGCTGACCACCAGCAAATGGTCATAATCCCCTGAAGTCGCTTCGCTCAAATATTGATCAATATATTCCTTGTCAGCGCCGGCTCGTTTTAATGCTTGTTTCACGCATCCCATAATTGAAAATGCGTTGCCATCACGACCGATCAGCTTGACGGTTGGTTTGGTTTCCGGTCCTATCATAATTGATCCCTTCAAATGGAAAACCCCCTTGAAATGTAATCCAAGAGGGTCTTTTAGATCGATTGTTAGAAATTTATCGTTAATTCAGCATGCCGAGAATGTTTCCGCCAACCCGGCTCAACCTGAAACTGGATTCCGCGGACAATTCATTCCACTGCGCCGCCCTGGTGTAGGTATTGACCACAGCAAACATCGTATCACCGATTTCCTGGGGTATTGCCCATTCCACCGCTTCCTTTTCCTGGGCATTCAACCCAAACTGACGATTGAAGCTGGCCATAGTCGCTTCAGGATCATCCACGGGTGATTCCATCGACAACTTGAACTGGGATCGCTGGGTGCTTAATTCGTAGGATATTTTGTCCAGGACTTGCGGAAATTCGCTCAGGATCTTGGTGCTAACATGCCGGTAAGAAGCGGATACATCTGAATTGGCCACCAGACCATTGGTGCAGATCAACCTCAACACGAATGCCGAGATGGACAGTGAAGCCAGTCCTACTTCGGAATTGGATATGGATATGCCCGGTTTGAATTTGTCGCCGTTAATATCAAACGCTTTAGCGCCATCCGGTATGCTCAACGACATGAACTCAGGGTCCAGATGGCACTGCACTTCGGTGTCCAGTCCATATCCAAGTGAATCCAGGCGCTCGCAGACTTCGAAATTGTCCACCGGAATATACTTGGTTGTGAATACGGCCCGCACATCCTGACCATCAAACCGGAACAGGAGTTTATCGTTTTTCTCCTTCGTGACCCAGTGATTCAGGTTCATCGCCTGCACATCGGGGGGACACCGTCGCAGATACGGATACGGTAAAGAACCCGGCACCGACCATCAAAGTGCCGGAGACACCAACCGACATGGCATTCTTGGATCTGGTTAATTGCCGCCTGGACTATGTCAAAGCGTATAATTCAGAACGGCACTATACCGACCACCTTTATCTGGCCAAGCGCTGGGTAAAGGAATGGGGCAAGCGGAAATGCCGTGAAATCACCCCGACGATGATCCAGAACTACCTGTTAAAGCGATTTCGGCAGACGTCAGGATACACGGCAAACAAGGAACTGCGCTACATTCGTGCCCTGTTCAATTTTGCCATGCATCCGACGAGGGACTGGATGGACTTCAACCCGACCCGCGGCATCGAGTTTTTCCCGGTGGAGAAGCGGATCAAATACGTCCCACCCAAGAAAGATGTGCTTCAGGTCATTTTGGCTGCCGATCCGGACACCCAGGATTACCTCTGGACCATCGCGCTGACCATGGGACGTATGGGGGAGGTCAACCGCCTGACCTGGCACGATGTCAATTTTGATGCTCGCTGCGTGACCCTTTACACAAGGAAGAAAAAGGGCGGGCATTTAACACCCCGCAGTGTTCCGATGACCGGCAAGCTTTTTGAAGTGCTGTCCCGTCGATTTGAAAAGCGGGATGAAGAGAAACCCTGGGTCTTTTGGCATCGCTATTGGAGCCGGAAAAATGACCGTTGGATCGAGGGGCCATACGCTGAGCGGAAAAAAATCATGACGACGCTCTGCGAAAAAGCTGGCGTCAAGTATTTCCGTTATCACGCATTGCGGCATTATGGCGCTTCGATGTTGGATTCTGCCAAAGTTCCGATTGGATCGATTCAGCGAATTCTTGGCCACGAAAATCGAGCGACAACCGAGATCTACTTACACTCCGTTGGCGAGGGTGAACGCCATGCAATGGACATCCTGGATGATGGTTTCAAAACTTTTTCACACATGGATTCACACACGGATAAAAAAAGGGGAAACAGCTAATGCTGTAACCCCTTGATATTTACTGGCGCGCCCGGCAGGATTCGAACCTGCGACCTACGGATTCGTAGTCCGGCACTCTATCCAGCTGAGCTACGGGCGCGAAAAAGTAGGTCTGCTAATTAAGCCAAACCGCCGGTCATGTCAATGGCTTCTTTAATAATTTATTGATCAATAACAAAAAAGCAGCTAATTGCCCACCGATGGATCCGCCACACGAATATTTCATGCAAATGGCCATCGATCAAGCCATGGCCGCCGCTCAAATGGATGAGGTGCCGGTGGGTGCGGTTATCGTGGATGCCCATGGCCAGGTGATCGCCCGTGACCACAATCGAACCATCAGCCTATGCGATCCGTCGGCCCATGCAGAGATGAATGTGCTTCGCGCGGCCGCCCGACGGCTTAAAAATTATCGTTTGTTAAGCACCACACTCTATGTTACGGTCGAACCTTGCGCCATGTGCATGGGAGCCCTGGTTCACGCCCGAGTGAAAACGGTCGTTTACGGGGCATTCGATCCGAAATGGGGCGCAGCCGGAAGCCTTTATCACCTCGGACAAGACACCCGACTCAATCATCAGATAGAGATTATCCAGGGCATCTGCGAGGACCGCTGCCGGTTTGTGATCCAGTCTTTTTTTCGTAACCGGCGCAAGGCCAACGGTAGCAGGCTGGAAGAATAATTACCTGCTGATCTTCCGGTTCATATTAAGACCTAAGGAGTTGCATGTGGCAAACATCGTAATTGTTGGAACCCAGTGGGGCGATGAGGGTAAAGGAAAGGTCGTGGATCTGTTGGCCGCCGACGCCGACGTGGTGGTGCGGTTTCAGGGGGGCAACAACGCCGGGCACACCATGGTGGTGGATGGCGAACAGTTCATCAGTCACCTGATTCCGTCGGGGATCCTGCAAAAGAAAATCTGCGTTATCGGCAACGGTGTTGTCGTGGACCCGGAAGTCTTGATCGAAGAGATTGATTACCTGGAATCCAAAGGAATTGGCGCCGGCCCTGATGTGCTCATGATCAGTGATCGGGCCCACGTGATCATGCCGTATCACAAATTGATCGACCACGGCCGGGAAAAGCTGAAGGGCGACAAGAAGATCGGCACCACCGGCCGGGGCATTGGTCCCAGTTACGAAGACAAGGCCACCCGCCGCGGTGTGCGTTTCGTGGACCTGATCGACCCGGAGTCCTTCAAAGAGCGTCTGGACGCCATCGTTCCCGAAAAGAATTTTTACCTGGAAAAATTCCTCGGCAGCGCAGTTGTGGATCTCGACGCGATCCGCAGTCAGTACACCGAATTCGCCGACCGCCTGAGGCCCTATGTCACCAACGCTTCGGTGGTTTTGCACAAGGCCGGCCAAGCCGGCAAGCAGATCCTATTCGAGGGTGCCCAGGGAACCCATCTGGACATCGATCACGGCACCTATCCCTTTGTCACCTCCTCCAACACCGCCTCCGGCAATGCCTGCTGCGGCAGCGGTGTCGGACCGAAAGACATCCACGGTGTGATCGGCATCGTCAAGGCCTATACCACCCGTGTGGGCGCCGGCCCGTTCCCGTCTGAACTGTTTGACAATATCGGCGACCTGATTCAACGGACCGGCGCAGAGTTTGGCGCCACCACCGGCCGCAAGCGGCGTTGCGGGTGGCTGGATACGGTTATCCTGAACAATGCGGTGAGGCTCAATGGCCTTACCGGCCTGGCCATCACCAAACTCGATGTGCTCGGCGAGTTGGATGAACTTAAGATCTGCACCGCTTATGAGCACAATGGCCAGCGCATCAACGAAGTGCCAGCCAACCTCAACCATCTGGCCGCCTGCCAGCCGGTGTATGAAACCCTGCCCGGCTGGCGCACGGATATTAGCGCTATTCGACGCTATGCGGACCTGCCCGAGATGGCCCGGCAATACCTGGCCCGTATCGAAGCCCTGACCGGCGTATCGATCCAGATCGTTTCGGTCGGTCCGGGAAGAGATCAGACCATCGTTCTGGACAATCCCTTTACCCGATAAAAAGGCGGCCCATGCAATCGTCAACCTATTGACATTTTACATGCCTTAACGTACAAGCACCACCCATCGGGACATGGCTCAGTCTGGTAGAGCACAGCGTTCGGGACGCTGGGGTCGCAGGTTCAAATCCTGCTGTCCCGACCATACAAAAATCAAAGGGGTTACGGAAATTTCCGTAGCCCCTTTGTTGTCTGTTTCCTGGTATAACAAGTTGGTCCAAACCTTGCGCACTCACTTTCTTCCGCCACGAACCCCTCAGTTCCGCAACGGTTACGGATGCGTTCGGTGGAGCATTGCACCCGTTGATGAAACCTGACGTCATCTAATCACAGCCCCTAAGCAGCGGCCAGGTATATTTTGATTTCCTGAGATTTCAGAGTCCAGAACGCAGAACGATTTCCGGCGTTTGGACGGTTGCCCCCAAAGGCCGCCCAACCCGGCGTGCAGAAAACCGTCGACTGTGCGAATCCGGTAGCATTTCGCTCCGGCCCAGCCGCTCAGGGTGAAGCCCCTGTGGCGCAATTTCTCGGCGATTTTGATGCCTTGCGTTTTGTTGATTTGCTAAGTCCCCGCGTTTTTGCTATGTCTGTTGTTGAACTTTCCTTGGGGTGGCTTCGATAATATTTATATAAGATACAGTGGATTAATTAATTTAATCCCCCGCAACCGGAACGGCCTTTAAAGGTGTGTGGGCTTGAACCAAAAAACCAACCCTCCTGATAGCGGGCGTTTGTCGATCGATTAAAACCAATTCGAAAAGAAAAAGGTTCTCGCAAAGGGTATATCTGTCACACCGGAACTCAAGACCCAGATTGTTGCCTGGCTGTAGGGTTGTTGCGCCAAGACGGGAGAAAGAACAGATCGGAGGAAAGCCGTCAGCTATCTAAAACTCGTCGCATAGTTCGATCCGCTTCCGGAGGTAAACATGGAACCAGATCGCGATATATCGGGAAGGGTTCAAGCAAAAAGAAAACAGGCGACGCCAAGAGGCGCCGGTCAGAAATCCCACGGTTTCGAGCCCCCTGGCGGACCAATCGGTGTCCACCTTCAAATCTTTTTATATACCGCCTTAGCCGCTTTCAGCCTGGCGGTATTTTTTTACGGGGCCTCCCTGCTTGTTGCCCATGTGAAATTCACCGGCAATAAACCCATAAATACCATAACCCGGGAAACCCCGGTCGGGTCCGCCGCAACATTCAGGCAAATCGCCTTCACGGATCAGCAGATCTTGACGGTCGGAATAATAACGTCCCCGGTCCCCTACTCCATCGCTGATCGCACCGTTACCCTTACCGGTAACACTGCCCACGTCCCCGTAGATACCCCGGTCGTCTGGTTGATCGCCGGCCGTTGCCGGCCCCAAAAGCCGATTATCCAGCCCAACGGGACCTTCCAGGCCACCGTCTTCGAAGGCGGTCCCAACATGGATTACACCGTTTCCCTGTATGCCGTGGGTTTCGGCCACAATAAAACCATCGAGCGGTGGCTCGATGCCGGCAGCTTTGGCGGATTGCCGGTGATCCCTCAACAGTATCGGTTGGATTCGGTGCGGTTGGTGTTGGATGGGGTGTAATTTTGTAAGGTTTCATTGACCCTCATCGCAAGGAACAGTTTCGGGGAGGATCTGTTTATTCGAAATGGGTTCCCCATTACGAATAATGAATTTTTAGATTGCTAAACGGTCGTCTAATCCCAGTCATAGGGGTGTTATACGACTGATTAGACGTATAAACCAATTTCGTCTGCAAAATCGACGTAAAATAATGCGACTATTGGGCAGCCGAATCCATGTTAGATCATGATGAATTAAAATGAACCGACTGTCACTATTTTACGATATATCAGGGTGCGTAACAAAAGCGCTTAAACACAAGGATTCTTTTTCCGTAGGCGGAATAATAATACCAACCATTGAAGAGGATAATGCAAGACAATCCCGATAGGAAGAATTTGTTGAACACATATAGGGTCAAGGGTAAAGGGGGCGTTATGATCACACGTAATCTTGGGAAATCAGAAATTCCAGTATCAACCATTGGACTTGGCTGCATGGGGCTATCGGAGTTTTACGGGCCGCCTGCGCAAGAGGCTGAGGCCATCGGTCTGCTCCACCAAGCGGTGGATCTTGGCGTTACTCATTTTGATACCGCGGAAATCTACGGCCAAGGGCGCAATGAGCAATTACTGGGTAAGGCTTTTGCCGGGCGTTGGGACCAGATTGTGCTGGCCACCAAGTTCGGTCCCCAACGGAATCCGGCCACGGGCGCCTTTGTGGGGATGGACGGCTCTCCGGCAAATGTCCGGAGCTCTTGCGAAAAGAGTCTTCAGCGTTTGGGTACGGAGAGGATTGATCTGTACTATCTCCATCGTGTTGATCCAGCCACCCCGATCGAGGATACGGTGGGCGAGATGGCGAAGCTGGTTCAAGAAGGCAAGATCGGGGCTGTTGGGTTGTCGGAGGCTTCGGCCGAGACGATTAAACGGGCAAATTGCGTTCATCCAATTGCCGCCCTCCAGACCGAGTACTCGATTTTTAGCCGGGATATTGAGCAGGACATACTTCCCACCTGTGTGGAGCTTGGCATTAGCTTGGTAGCCTACTCGCCCTTGGGCAGGGGAATGCTGACCGGCCGCTACGCCTCGGCCAGCGATCGGCCCACTAGCGAGACGGATTTCCGGGCCGAGATGCAGCCTCGATTTCAGCCTGGGAATATCGAGTCGAACCTCAAGTTGGTGGAGGGAATCAAGGAGATCGCCGCCCGAAGGGGATGCGTGGCAGCGCAGGTTGCTTTGGCCTGGGTGTTGTGCCAGGGGGATCATATTGTGGCCATTCCCGGCACCACCAAGCTCGCCAATCTTAAGACCAACCTGGAGGCGCTTAAATACCGCCTTACAGAAGAAGACCGAGTTACGCTCAATGAATTGGCAGATCAAGTGCTCGGGGATCGATACTCGCCCGAAGGGATGTCAGCGGTCAACCAATAACATTTCCGGGACTTGACCCTCAAGTCTGGAGATAACGGCTCTCCACCTATCAAGTCGCTGAAGCCGACGCTTAAGCGCTGCGCGGCTGGCGCCGCTTAGATTCTGTCGTTCGTAGGGATATGGCAATAATGCCTGGTCCGATCCGCAATCGCGGCGAAACGACATAACCCAAGGTGTTGTTTGCAGAGAAATCCTATGAAAAACACACTCACTGCCTTTGTACTGCCCTGGATTACACCACTCTTTATTTTGTCTTGTGCGGCGGCCTATCTATCAAGCGATACGGGCAAGCCATCCGCGATGTTCGTAGCTGCGCGCATTCAATCGGTCCGTGGAAATGAACTTATATTGGAGCCGCGTATTCCGGAAAGCCGAAAAACGGCGGCATCTTACATGGCTGCGCTTGCAAATCAGGTGGTTGCCAAATCGCTTTTCATTGAGGGATTGGAAATTGAGGTGTCCGCTGTTCCGGCGATGGTAGAGGAGATCAGGGGGGGCTCCGTGCGAGTTCTTGCGGAACAGACGGCCTCCTTTTCCCCCGGATCGGCGGTTAGGCTTCATATCCCGAAGAAAAATATTGTCATGACTGATTTCGCGGTGATTCGCGGCGCCGATGCGACAGCCGGCCGGGTAACCATGGAAGAACTCACCTCGGCGCTGATTGATTCCGGTTATTTCAATGTGCTGGAGCGAGCGAAGCTAAAGGCGGTCATCAACGAACTGGAATTGAGCGAAGCGCTCAGCGAGAGCGGACTGGCGGCGGAACTGCCGGAAGATCTCAAAGGGAGACTGTTGCTGGCTGATCTGCTTGTGGGCGGCACGCTGGCGAACATGGGGAGCGATTGGGAAGTCAACCTGCGGATGATCAACGTCCGGAACGGGCAGACCATTTCGGCGATTACCATGAGGATGCCTTTGGCCGCCGAACAATTGCGTGATTCTGGACCGATGGATGAGACGTTCAAGCAAGATACGCTTGATGCGTCATGGGTTTTGGGGCCTCGTGACCAGAAAAACAGAGAAGTTTTATGTTCGGTTTCCTTGGATGCAACCCAAGGCCCCGAAGCGGTCGGGACGTCCCTTCGTATGGATTACGATTTCAGCGGCGCCAGGAGAGAAACACGCTGCATGGCTTTCACCCGCAAAAAGCGTGATCTGTCGCTCTATGCCGGAGTGGAATTTTATGTGAAAGGCGCCGGGACTGGGTTTGTTAATATACAAACTTCCGTGCCTAAGGAGGTAATGCGAATGGATACGTGGCTTGGCACGTTCCGCGCCACTAATGAATGGCGGAAAATAAGAATTCCATTCACGGATTTTGCCATCGGGCGCGCCTGGATAAAAGAAGGTGCGACTGCGAGGGGGTTTACGCCCGGAGATCAAATTTTCCATCCCAGCCATGTTGAACAGGTTGCCATCATTGTTAATAGCACCACGAACCCGGCAGGTGCGCATGGAACGCTGAATTTCGGAAAAGTTAGCTTTTATCGATAGTAACGGAAATCGGAACGCTGGGGTCGTTCGATTCGAAGGGGTTACGACTGCGAATCGTAACCCCTTTCAATTTTATACGCATTCGCCTGACCTGAAAGAGGAGAACCCTATGAAAAATCAATCTATCGGCTGGATCGGAACGGGCGTGATGGGCACATCCATGTGCGGGCACCTGCTTGACGCCGGTTACCGGTTGACCGTGTTCAACCGGACCCGTGACAAAGCCCTCACGCTGCTGGAAAAAGGGGCGGTCTGGGCCGACACCCCCAAAGCCGTGGCTCAAAACAGCGACGTCGTTTTTACCATGGTGGGTTTCCCGGATGACGTGCGCGAGGTGCTTTTAAGTGATCAAGGGGTGTTGGGCGGAACCAAAAGCGGAGACACGGTGGTGGACATGACCACATCCAGCCCAAACCTGGCCCGGACCATTTACGGTGAATGCGCGGCAAAAGGGGTAAAGGCGCTGGATGCACCGGTTTCCGGCGGCGACGTGGGAGCCCGGGAAGCCACCCTGGCGATCATGGTGGGCGGCGACCGGCCGGTCTTCGATGCGGTGAAACCGCTGTTTGAGATTCTGGGGAAAGCCATCGCCTTGATGGGCGCTGCCGGTTCCGGCCAGCATACCAAAATGACCAACCAGATCCTGATCGCCGGCACCATGATCGGCGTGGTTGAATCACTGTTATACGCCCAGCGGGCCGGCATGGATGCCCACCAGGTCATCGATGTGATCGGCAAAGGGGCGGCCAGTTCGTGGTCCATCAATACCCTGGGCCGTCGTATTGCCGACGGCGACTTCGCCCCCGGGTTCTACATCAAGCACTTTGTCAAGGATATGGGCATCGCCCTGGAAGAAGCCCGGCGCATGCGTTTGTCGCTGCCCGGACTGGCCCTGGTCAACCAGTTTTACCTGGCTGCCATGGCCATGGGATGGGAAAACCTGGGCACCCAGGGATTATTCAAAGTGCTGGCGGCCATGAACGGGCAGGCATGATCCCGGCAGTTTTCCGAGTCGATGAGCGTATTTCAGACCTGCGGGCGCAGGACCCAGTAGCGGATGCACAGGGTGTTTTCGTCCAGCTGCCAAACTTTTTTCAGGGCCAGCTTCAGGTCCACGACATCTGAAAAGATGGACAACCCGCAGCCGAAGGCATAGGGCGAGAGGGTCAGGATCAACTCGTCGATCAACCCTTTTGCCGCAAAGAGCTGGTTGATCTCCGCCCCGCCCACCACCACGGCTTCCGCGTAGCCTTGCGTTGCCAGATCGGCAAGGATCTGCTCTGGCGCTGCTTGGGTAAACACCAGATCCTCCCGGTCGGATCGACGCTCCGGGTTGCGGGTCATGACGATGGTTTTACGGCCGGGCAGCACCCGCCCGATAATATCAAAGGTCGTGGAGCCCATGATCATGACACCGGCTTTTTTGGTAATTTCGACGTACAGCTGTTTGTCGGCCTTGCCGGTCCAATCGGGATAGTGATTCGAGGCTCTGGCGATCTTTCCGTCTACGGTGATGGCGACCATCAGAATGACATGCATGGCGGTAGCATCCCTGTATTAAAAGCCATTGGCGGGATTCGTAATTACTTTACACGGTTCATATCACAAAAGTGCGGCCCGTGAAAATAGTAAGGCTGCCCTTGCGTCGTTGGAGCAACGGGCACTCAACCGATCAGCCCGGCCGAAATGGATCGAATCCGTTTTTTCATCAAGTTTTCGCAAGCAAGGCCGATGAAAGCCTATGACCGGCGCAGGCCCGGTCATAGGCTGGCAAGACGACAATTTGATTCTGGTCATAATCAACCGAAACCGCTATAATACGGCACCGATCAACTGATTTGACAGAACCCCTGATGCCCTTGAGAAAGGTGTTCCCATGAAAGTTGAATGCGCAGACTGCGGCAAAGCTTTCGAGCTTCCCAATAACCGCCTTCCCACCGGGAAAAAAGTCTCCTTCCCCTGCCCTGGCTGCAAATCGAAAATCACGTTGGACCTGAGAGAGAAACCCGAGCCTGCGACGGAACAGCCGGATGCTGCGGCCGATGAATCCACAGGAAAAGTGGTTTTTACGCCCCTTGACGAAAAAGCTTCCGGGGACCTGGACGGCACCGATCTGAAACGAAAAATCCTCAACAGCATCAAGGATCTGCCGCCAATGCCAAAAATTATCTACAAGGCACGGGAGGTCATGGCCAACCCCATGTCCGGTTTTAAAGAAATCGCCGAGGTGATCGAAACTGATCAAGCCATTGCCGCCAAGGTCCTTCAAGTGGCCAACTCGGCCTATTATGGATTATCCGGGATGGTTTCATCCATCCACCAGGCAACCGTCGTGCTCGGCCATAAAACGTTGGAACAGCTGATCACCATGGTTTCAGCCACCAGCCTGCTGGGAAGTCACCTCAAAGGATACCGCATGGGATCCGGCACCCTGTGGCAGCATTCGCTGGCCGTGGCGCTGTGTTCACGGATGATCGCCCAAGACCGGGCACCGGCACGGGAAAATGACGCCTTTTCCGTTGGACTGATCCATGATGCCGGAAAACTGGCCCTGGATCGATACCTATTGGAGCGCAAGGCCCAAGTGGATCAGGCCATCAAGAACAGGATCACTTTTCTGGAGGTGGAAAAACAGGTTCTCGGCTTTGACCATACGGAGATGGCTTCGGACCTGTGCAGCAAATGGAAGCTTCCGGAAAACCATGTGAGCGCCATGCGTTTTCACCATGATCCCGGCGCATCCAACGGCAACCCGCTGGCCTACATCGTCCACACCGCCAATCATATCGCCCAGCAAAGCGGTATTGGCAGCAGCGTGGATGCGGCCCTTTACGAACTTGATCCAGGGGCGCTGGCGTTTCTCTCTCTGGATGAGGAAGATCTGACCCGTTATAACCAAGCAACCATCGACGCCGTCAGCCAAATTACCCAAAGCATGGCCTAAGCGGCTAGCCTATGTTAACGTCACCCCATCAACCCGACGCCCAATCGATTGGAGATTGAAAGGAGTTGATTGTATGGCCGACAATGGAAAGACCCTGACCACCAGTGAATTTTCACAAATGACGGGAATCGCTGTATCCACCGTTACCCAGATGTTGAGACAGGGTAAAATCAACGGTGAAAAACGCAATGGAAAATGGGCTATTTACGAGAGCGCGCTTCAGAATCAGTCGGGCGTGACCAAAATTGACCGCGGAGATGCATCGACCCGCCTTGGCCCCATCTTCGAAACACCGACGGATTCGGGCAAAGCCTATGATGTCGAAACCTTTGCCAGAATGACCTATTTGACCGAAAAAGGGGTTCGCCAGTGGCTCAAGACCGGCCGACTCAGCGGCAGGACCGATACCGGCGGTAAGATGCTGGTAGATGCCACCAACCTTGACCGTTCCGAATTGCGACACCTGGTCAGAAAATAGTTCGAACCCGGATAAGAAAACCGGATTGAGGCCTCCCTTGGCAAGCAGCGGGGCATACGTTCGCTGAGGGGATAAAAATAGCGAAGCCTCCCCGATGCACGTGCTGGGGAGGCTTCATGGAAAAAAAAGGATCCATTCTCCGTGTACTCGCGATGATCCGCCAACTCCGGCAACGCAGGTGAGTTGGTAATCAAGGCGAATCGAACGGGTCACGGTTCTGCACGGTGTGACTGGATTTTCTCCTTGTTTTTGATCAGCTGTTTTTTGGCCTTGTCAACCACCAGATCGATGGCTTCATTCCAGGCACCGCTCTCTTCCCTGGCGTGAACATCAAAACCCTTGCCGCTCAAGTTGACGTCAACGATTTTTCTTAATTTTTCTTCCTGGAAGACCACATCAGCAGTTCCGGGATGAGGCATGATTTTTTCAAGACGCGCGAGCTTTTCTTCGAGGTAGGATTTCAGGTAATCCGAGGAGTCCACATTTTTAAAAGTGACCAGAATTTGCATATTATATCCTCCTTTCGCGGCTGTCCGGTCCGTTTCACCACCGTTTATGCAACCCCCTTGTTAATGATGGACCGACGGGGAGTAGGATGGATCGCTGAATCGATTATGGCAACGTAAAATCCCCCTTTCAACACGCATGGTAACCATCCGCTGCGGGCGCCCTCTCCATGACCGAGTTTATCATCGGACGAAAGTTGAGACAATAAAATCCTTGGCTTTTTCCAAAAATGGTTTTTTGAATTTCACTTTCAGGTAGAGATCGCCGGTTGGGCCGCCGTGCTTGCCTGTTGCGCCCATTTGCGAAAGTCGGATTTGCTGGCCCTCCTTCGTACCGGCAGGGATGTTGACCACCAGTTTTTTGGAACGCCGGTGGTGATGATATGGGTAAGGCCCGCCGGATCTGGCAAATTCCGGAGTCAGATGGATGGTTGCGTGCATATCTTCCCCCAGCTGCGGCAAACTCAGCCCGGTCACCTTCTGGAAGAGATATTTGGCAAGCCTGCCCACACCAGGGGGGGCGCTGCCCGCCATGGCTTTTCCCCGACGCTTACCGAATCCGCCACGGTAAATGAACCCTTTACCGTGCAGGCCATGCTGTTTGAACTCAAAG
Organism: uncultured delta proteobacterium; assembly: GCA_963704985.1. Lineage (GTDB taxonomy): Bacteria > Desulfobacterota > Desulfobacteria > Desulfobacterales > Desulfosarcinaceae > Desulfosarcina. The sequence continues at coordinate 243,991 of CAVPIL010000004.1, forward strand.
CGCTGGTACCCCGAACCGTAAACGTCTTTGAATATGGAATCCACGCCCCGCAGGCCAAACGACCGTGCCATCTCTTCAAAAATCTGATGTACATCGGAGCCGTTGAAAATATCCTGTTCGCTATAGGCGCTGCGAAACTCACCGTAAGCGCTATCGCCAAAACGGTTGCGCATGGAATCGTAGGTGCGGCGTTTTTCCGCATTGGACAGCACGGCATAGGCTTCGTTGACCAATTTCATCATTTCCCCACTGGCCGGATTTTTTTCGTTGCGGTCCGGATGATGCTTAAAGGCCAGCTCCCGATAGGCCTCTTTTATTTTCTTTGCATCCGCTTTGCGGTCCACCCCCAATATCTGATAATAATCCTGCTGTGCCATGCGACCTTTTTTCCCCTAAATTATTGAAGCGTTAACACCTCGGTCCAGCCCGTAATATAGTCATCAATCACAGGTTGGCGATGCCCACAATCAGCCTTCCTGAAAAAAGTTTCTGACCGGTGAACGGCCCATTTTTTTGCCGGATCACTCAAGCATTCATGAAAAACGCCGATGATTGGGTTATCATGATCAATCGTGGATCAATGCTCCGGATGACCAACTTGCAGGATCTGAAAGATGAAAAGTAACCTTATCGCGCTCTTGATCAGTTCGGCAACGTTGGTCGCTGGGCTGTGGGCCCGACAACGCTTTTTTATCGGTTCATCGGCCCATGGGCGCTATTATGCGGCAGCAATTATTATGATCAGCGGCATCCTTACCGTGATCCTCCTATTCCGACTGATCCGGCTTCATCGCCAAACGCCCATGTCAGCTGACAATGTCAGACGGGAAGCGTCAGAGCAACACCGCCAACACTACCGCATGCGATTTGATCAAGCACCGCGTCCCATTTTCGTCCAGAAAACCGATGACCGCCAAGCGACGCTCGAATTCACCTGCCCCGTATATGACATCTCGGAAACCGGCATCAGTTTAGGCTGTACGGGCGCATACGCGGCCGGACAAACGGTTCAGGGGGAAATCATCTTTGACAGCGGCCGGACAGCCCCGATTAATGGCATCGTTGTCCGCGAGGAGGCGGAACGCACCTGTCTGCGCCTTCACTGCACCATCGACCCGCCGTTACTAATGGCCGAGCAGCGCGAACAGATCGCCTTGGAAAAAGGCAATGGCCCACGACCGGCGGTCAACCCATCCGTGCTGGACTCGGCAGCCGGATCGCTTCCCAGCCATTCCCCCAAAGGGATCTGCAGGTTAAAACAGTCCTAGTTGGCCCTGTAATATTTCGGGGAGCAAGGCAGCCCAGGGCAGCGGCTGGACTTTCTGCCGACCGCATAAGGCGGAAAGGGCTCGGATGATGATATCCGAACCCCTCCTGTGACTTGGACGTACCTACCGAGCAGGTTCGTTGGGCTACAATTCCCAGGGCGCTGGAACCCCGCCGGCAAAGGTTGTGGGCATTTTAAACTCACCGCTCTCCACCGTGAGTTTAACCAAACGGGCGGATTCCTCCATTCCCACGCTGTTCATCATGGCAAACGGTCCTTTGGGCCAAGCCAGCGAGGTGCTGATCCCCAATTCCAGATCTTTGATGGAGACCACGCCCTGTTCAATAAGGTGGGTGGAAATGGTGAAGATGGATCCCAGCAGCCGGTCCTTGACCACGTCAAGCACCGTCGGGTCATTGACTATGGGGCCGTCCCCAAGATCCCAGGGTGCGCCGCTCTCGAACTGGGTTTTAAGCTGGTCCGGTACTGCAGGATAACCGACATCGGTATCGGCCAGATAGTCGTTCATAGAGACGGCGGCATGGTAACAGGTGCCCAAGCCTGATCCGTTTTGCACCCACATGATGCCGAACCGCACCCCCAATGCCAGCTGGGAGATGTGCTCCAAGGTGGCCACATTGTATGCGTCGCCATAAAAAGAGTCGAGCATCATGTAGCTGGAGATGAACACCGGATTGATGGCAAAGCCTGGGAAATCCTTGACCGCGATGGGCACTTTGCGGTTTTTTTCCGCAAAGGTCATCAAGGCTGCAAAGGTCTCATCACTGGTCTCTTTCTGCCGGATCACCTCCACCAGCCGGTTGATGTTGGCGGGGAAGAAATAGTGCAGCCCGGCGGTCCGGGACGGGTTGGAAACCGACGCCATCAGCCGTTCGATGAGAAACGTGGAGGTGTTGCTGACAATTATGGCATCCGGACGGCAGACCGCGTCCAGATCCTTGAAAATCTGGATTTTCAGATCCATTTTTTCGACTGCCGCCTCGATGACGAGGTCACAAGCGGCCAGGTCCTGATAGCTGGCGGTTCCCGATATCATGCCGGCCACCTGGTCCATCTCCGGCTGGGTCATCTTGCCTTTGGCCACCCGTTTTTCAAGAGCGCTTTTGACCCAGCGGTCATACATGGAGCGGACCAGTTCGTCGTTCAGTTCCTTGTAGATGACGCGGTACCCAGACGATGCGGCATTCAGTCCGATGGCCGCGCCCATAACGCCGAAGCCCACGATTCCCACGGTTTGAATTTTGGCCATCTCTCCTCCTTTTGCATTGGGAGGCGGATCCTGCCCAATGCATCGACATGATGGTGGTTGTTCCTTAAAATGGTTTGTAAAAGAAGATAGTTACGGAACAGTTGACGATCGCTCAGGTTGGACCGTCTCTTTTTATCTCACCCTTGTGCCCCCTGGTCAAGGCTATTTTTTAACTACATTAAAGCTACAATTGACCTCATTGGTGCGCTTCAATTCCATAATAAGCGGCTTGACCACCTTGTATTGAACGGCCGGATGGCTATATTGGCATCTGTTTTCACAACCGGCTGTTGAAACCCAAACCCATGAAACGAGCAGGTATGTCACCCTTTTTAACCAACGAAAAAATTCGCAACATCGCCATCATCGCCCACGTTGACCACGGCAAGACCACCTTGGTGGATGCCATGTTCCGCCAGAGCGGCCTCTTTCGCCAAGGCCAGCAGATGGACGAGCGCCTCATGGACCGCATGGACCTGGAACGGGAAAGGGGCATCACCATTTCCGCCAAAAACTGCTCCGTGGTTTACCAGGGCGTGAAAATCAACATTGTGGACACGCCGGGCCATGCCGATTTCGGCGGCGAAGTGGAACGGGCCTTGTCCATGGTGGATGGCGCCCTACTGCTGGTGGATGCCTCCGAAGGCCCCCTGCCCCAGACCCGTTTCGTGCTGCAAAAAGCGCTGAAGTCCAAACTGAAAATCATTGTGGTGATCAACAAGGTCGACCGTAAGGATGCCCGGTCGTCTGCGGTGCTGGATCAGGTATACGATCTGCTCATCGATCTGGATGCCAACGAAGACCAACTGGAATTCCCCCTGTTTTACGCCATCGGCCGCGACGGTACGGCGGGGACGGCCCCCGACCAGTTGGCCGATGACCTCCACCTGCTTTTCGATGCCATTGTCAAAGAGATCCCCCCCCCGCAGTTCGCCGCCGATGCCCCTTTTCAGATGCTGGTGTCTGACCTGGGCTATTCAGACTACCTGGGCCGCCTGGCAGTGGGACGGGTGGTCGGCGGCAAGGCCGAATCGAGGCACCGGCTCATCCGCATCGACGCCGATGGAGACCATCGTCCTTTGAAAGTCACCCGTCTGCAAATTTACGAGGGCATGGATATTACGCCGGTATCTTCGGTCGGTGCCGGTGAGATCGCTATCCTTTCCGGCATCGAAGAAGTAAGCATCGGCGACACCATCTGCACCGAGGACGCGCCGTTTGCCCTGCCCCGCATCACCATTGACCCACCCACGGTCTCCATGCTGTTTACCATCAACGACGGTCCGTTGGGCGGCAAGGAAGGCCGCTATGTGCAATCGGCGAAAATCCGTGAGCGCCTGCTCAAAGAAACCCTGCTCAATGTGGCCATCCAGGTGGAAACCACAGGGGATAGGGACTCAGTGGTGGTCAAAGGCCGCGGCGAGTTCCAACTGGCCATCCTCATCGAGACCATGCGCCGGGAAGGGTTTGAATTTTGCGTGGGCCGCCCGGAAGTAATCCTGAAGCAGGAGGCGGGGATCGTCAAGGAGCCCATTGAACGGCTCTTCATAGACTGCGGCGAGGATTTCATGGGGGTGGTGACTGAAAAGCTTTCCGTGCGCAAAGGGAAAATGATGAACCTCTCAAACACCGGAACCGGTCGGGTGCGCATCGAATTTTCCATTCCTTCCAGGGCCCTGATCGGTTATCGGGACGAATTTCTCACCGACACTCGGGGAACAGGCATCATGAACTCCTACTTCTTGGGTTACGAGCCTTACCGGGGAGATTTCCCCAGCCGGTTTACCGGGTCCATCGTATCTGACCGCCAGGGCCATGCGGTGCCCTATGCCTTGTATAATCTGGAACCGCGGGGCCGGTTGTTCATCCTGCCCGGCGAGCCGGTTTACGAAGGTATGGTGATTGGTGAACACAACCGGGAAACGGACATCAACGTCAATCCCACCAAGGAGAAGAAATTGACCAACATGCGGGCGTCGGGCAAAGACGAGAACGTTATTCTGTCTCCCATCCGGCCCATGACCCTGGAGCAGGCCGTCAACTTTATCCGTGACGATGAGCGCGTTGAGGTGACACCCAAGTCAGTCAGGATGCGCAAGGTCACGTTGGGTGTCAAGGCCCGCTACACCCAGCGCGGATCAAAAAAATAGACCGTTCAGCGCGGATTTTCAAAAAAAACGTAGCTGGTGGAATAATCGGAAAACTCGAAGTAGACCTTGCGCTCGTCCGGGTCTTTGACCATGTTCAAGTTGAGATCCAGGTACCCGTACCCGAAACGGTATGGGCGCGGGTTGTTGTCTGAGGTGCCGAAGGCCGTGGAGAGCTTGTCCACATTGATGAAGCGGCGCACCAACTGCTCGCCGGCATAGATTTCCAGCACCCCGTCGGTACCGGTCCAGTTCTGAATGGACCGGCCGATTTTATTCTGTGACTCCTGGGTGCAGGCCATTGCCATCAGCACTGCTACCACCGCCAGGGTTTTGATTAGTGTTTTCACGACTGTGCTCCTGGTTTTCCCGAAGGTGTTTTCTCTTTTAAATCCTTGGATGCGCGATCCCTTGATTTATATCAATTTCAGCAATCCATTTAAAACGACTCGTCTCTGCCGCAAACCTTGAATATGGCCATGACCTGCCGGCAAAGCAGTTCGAATTGCTCAGGGTAGAGGCTCTGGGCGCCATCGCTCAAGGCCTGGTCCGGTTGGTGGTGGACTTCCACCATTAATCCGTGTGCATTGGCGGCTACCGCTGCACGGGAAAGGGGCAGCACCTGATCCCGTCTGCCGGCGGCATGGCTGGGATCCACCACGATGGGCAGGTGGCTCTCTTTTTTGACCACCGGCACGGCAGACAGGTCCAGGGTGTTGCGGCTGTGGTGGACAAAGGTACGCACCCCCCGCTCGCACAGGATCACCTGGTGGTTGCCCTGGGCCATGATGTATTCGGCAGCCATGAGCCACTCTTCAATGGTGGCGGCCATGCCGCGCTTGAGCAAAATGGGCCGATAGGACTCCCCCGCCCGCTTGAGCAGGCTGAAGTTCTGCATGTTCCGGGTACCGATCTGGACCACGTCGGCGTAATGCTCCACCAGGTCGAAGGTCTGAAAATCCATTACCTCGGTGACGACCGGCAGGTTTGTGGCCTCTCTCACTTTGGCTAGAATCTTTAGCCCCTCCTCCCCAAGCCCCTGAAAGGAATAGGGCGAGGTCCGCGGTTTGAAGGCTCCGCCACGGAACAGATGGGCGCCGGCCTTTTTGACATGCCCGGCGATGGTCAGGGCCTGGACTTCACTCTCTATGGCGCAAGGCCCGGCAATGATGGTCAGGTTGCCGTTGCCGATGGTGGTCTCGCCCACCTGTATCAGGGTGTCGGCGTCTTTTGTTTCCCGGCTGACCAGTTTATAGGGTTTGGTAATGGGCACTGCGTCCTTGACCCCTGGCAGGCCAATGAAGAGGGCCGCATCCACGGGGCCCTTGTTGTTCAGCACGCCGATGGAGACGCGATCGCCACCAGGGATGGGCCTGGCCGTGCAACCCCGTCCTTCAATGACCTTGACCACCTGCTCAATCTGTTCAGGCGTCGCCGTTTTATCCATCACCACCAGCATCTTGCGCCTCCTTTGGTAAATGGGACCCGGATTCAGTCCCTGGCCCATAAAAAAAGGGACCGGTTAGATTCCGCGGCCCCTTTTAATCGGAAACGGACCGCCGGTTTTTTGCCCGTTGGTCCGTTTGCTTGTCAATGACACAAAACACGTCTCATGCAATGGGGATCCGGCAGGCGCACTCAGTTAGCCAGCGCCACCACCAAAACCAAAGCTTCCCCATCGTTGAGAGATCCATGTTCTTCTGAGTTTCCTAATGGTTACCACCTAAGCCGATGCTTTGCATATGGCATCCCGCACGGCGATTGTCAACCGTTTTTCCAGGGATGGTTGCGGCGGCAATGTGTTCGGCCCAGACCGTTATGAACAGATGAAAAAAGGGACTTGACTTGAGAAGGACGGTTAGTATTGTAGTGTCAAAATACCGAGGAGCGTAATGATGCCGATTTTTGAGTACCAATGCAAAGCCTGCTGCCATCAATTCGAGCAGCTGGTGTTCTCATCGGACACCGAACCGCCGGTCTGCCCGGGATGCAACTGCACGGATGTGGAAAAGCTGATGTCTGCCGGTGCCGTTCGGCCCCATGGCATTCCCACCGGATCCGGCGGGTTTAAACCCCCACCCTGCAAACCCGCTGCAGGCGGCTGAGGTATTTAGGCCCGCTTTTCCGGTCCGGAAAAGGTCCCTTTTTAGGCAGCAGGCCCGCCCTCGATGCGGGCCTGCTGCATTTAATCAGGCAGGTTAATCCCCTTGGCGGCCAGTTCTGATTCCATCAGCAGCGCCCATCCCCGGTTGGCTTTGGGGTTGGCCGGACTGGGATGCGTAATCCGGCCGATGTTGAGTGCCATGCCCGTTAATGCATCCTGAGCCCGATTTTCGGCAAATTTTCCAATTCCAACCACCCATTGCGGCTGGAGAATCTGGACGGATTCTCGAAGCGCCTGGTTGCAAATCCGGAACAGGCGTTTCTTTTCAACCGCCGGCAGCTTGTCCGGGGTTCGGTTGCGACCGCTCGCCTCCATAAACACCAGGGGGCAGTAGTTGAGAACAAAAAACTGCCTAAAAAAAGCCCCCGGGGTTCCATAGCGCCGTTGGGCCCACCCCCATAACCGGCGGCCGCTCACCTCTCCACGCGTACAGGCGAATCCGGATATGGGCCGTTTGGGATGGGCAGCTGCTGGTTGGGCCACGTCAGCCTCAATGCCCATCCAGCCTTTTACCATCTCCACATCACCGAAGGGCACACCGCTTTGGGCCATGCCGAAGGGGCCTGGGTTCATACCCACCAGAACCACTTGTTTGGTCGTGCCGCCGAAACGGGCGACATAGCGGTCATAACCGTTGCGCGCATAGATCAACGGGTTGTACGTGTGAGTCACTGGAGCGGCAAACGTAAGGGGCCGAAGGCGCGCAACCAGATCGTCAGTGACCGCAGCCATTGCGGCTGTCAGGTGGCTGTCGGAGCGGGGCATTCTATTGGCTTGCCCGAGCCATGGCCTCGGCCTGGGCGGTCAGGGCTTTTTGGACTTCAGGATCCAGCATTTATTTTACCGTTTTCAGCATGGCCGCCTGACCTTTCTGGCCCATGTCGGCCATTCTTCGGGAAACATTTTCCAGCTCTGTGGCTTCTTCGAACACGAGCGGTGTCAGCCGCTTGGCACGGGTTATCCAGCAACGTAACAGTCAGAATTTCATTGACTTTTCGAGTAGATGATGGTCCTACTTACACCGACAGCATCCCATGAATCGTTGCTGATCGCCGTTTTCGAAACCCCCATGTAGACTCACAGGTCCGTCAATGGCCCAAGCCAAAACATTGCCAGGCTCCCCACCATCGGAGCAAAAGACACTGAATGCCAAACGACTGGAATCCGAAAACCGGGCGCTTCGTCAAAAAAATGAAGCCTTGAAACACAGGAACAGCGAACTGGCGTTGATCAGCCATTCCTTTCTTGCCATCAATTCCAGCCTCGAACTGGATCGGGTACTGTCCACAATTCTAGAGGCGATCCGCAACCTGTTCGGCGTCGTCGGTAGTTCCATCTGGCTTAAGGATCAGCAAACCGGAGAGGTAGTCTGCCGGCAAGCGGCCGGTTTCCAGCGCAATATCGTCAAAGGGTGGCGCCTGGCACCCGGTGAAGGCATTGCCGGCTGGGTCAGCTCCTATGGTGAAAGCGTCCTTCTGCCGGACACCCGGAAGGACGGACGGCATTTTAGGAAAGTGGCCGACCAAATGCAAGTGGAACTGCGCTCGATCATCAGTGTCCCCATGCGTGTTAAAGGGTCTGTTATCGGTGCGTTGCAGGTGGTGGACAAGCAAGTGGGCCGTTTTACCGAATCCCACGGGACCTTGCTTGAGGCACTGGCCGACGCCTCCGCAACCGCCATCGAAAATGCCCAGCTTTTTGAGCGGGCCAATCTTGAAATCGCCGAACGAAAACGGGCGGAGAAAAAGCTCCTCGACAACGAAAAGGAGCTCAAGGAAAAAAGCGTCGCGCTCAGGGAAGTTAACACGGCGCTGAATGTGCTGCTAAAAAACAGGGAGGAAGACCAAGTCCACATGGAAGATATCATCGTTGCCAATGTCAAGGATCTGGTGCTGCCCTTTCTGGAAAAGCTCGCTAGGAGCCAGCTGGATGAAAAGCAAACCACCTATGTAGACATCATCCAGGCCAACATTTCCAACATCGTGTCCCCCTTCCTGCGCCAAATTCCCATGAAGTTCTTCGATCTGACCCCCACCGAAATCCAGATTGCCGATTTGGTGCGCAAGGATAAAACCACCAAGGAGATCGCCCAGATCCTGAATGCCTCAGCCAAAACCATAGAGGCCCATCGCAACCGCTTGCGCAAAAAACTAGGGCTGACCAATCAGCGCATCCAGCTTCGCGACTATTTGATGACCCTGGTGTGACCGATGCGTCTCAAGCCGGAATCACAGTCTTCCCGGTCCGATCAGCCCACGTATTTTTTGAACCAGTTGTGTATTGGAAAACGGTTTGGTGATGTAGGCGTCGGCCCCCATGGCAAGCCCCTTGGCCATGTCTGCATCCCGGTTTCTTGCCGTGAGAAAGATGATTCGAATGGCTTCCCATTCGGCACGCTGTCGGATCATCTGGTAAATCTCATACCCATCCAGATCGGGAAGCATGATATCCAGCAGAATTAGGTCAGGTCTTAACTCGGCTATTTTTTCGATGGCTTCCTTGCCGCTCTGGGCCAGTTTCACCGCGTACCCCTCTTTCTCCATGAGAAATTGCAGCGGTACCAGAATGCTCAACTCGTCATCCACAATGAGAATCGTTTTTCGATGCATTCAATTGCTCCCGATGGCCGGCACCGCAAGCTCTTCATGTCTGGATAAAACAAAGGGTTTGGTGATGATCGGACGGTGCCGATCTGCGGATTTGGCACCAGTATAATGGATTTTGGGTTGATGCACAATCCGTAGCCAAAAAAACTACCGGAAAGTGGATGCCGCCGGGTCGGGTGTTTTGGAGGATCAACGACCCTCTGGCTCGAACGCTTTTTGGCCGATTTCCCTGCCCTGCCCTGCCAGCACTGCCGCAACAACATGGTGATACCGGTCCAGTGAAACGGCCTTGCGGATCTGTTTCAAGGATTGCGGCCCGACCGATAGTCCGACCGCAAAATAACGCCAGAATCCCTTCAACCGGTCAAGCACATGGCTGGGTCCGGAAAATTGGCGACTGTATCCATCCACCAGGTCGTCGTGAAATCTGGCGAACCGCGCCTGTCGATCACAGGTATTCAGCTTTTCCCCTTGGATCATCTCCGGCAGAAACGGATTGGCGATAAGCCCCCGCCCCAGCATCCAGCCGGATACCGCAGGGAATCGGTATTCCAGCGTTTGGAAGACGGATAGATCGTTGATATCTCCGTTGTAGACCACGGGATGGGTGATCCGTGCCAGGCAGGATTCGAAGGCCTTGAGATCCACCGTCCCCGCATACATCTGAACCGCGGTGCGCGGATGAACGATCACCCGGGCAAGCGGGTAGCGGTTGAGCACCGGGATCAGGCGATCCATTTCATCGGTTGAAAAACGCCCCAAGCGGGTCTTGATGGACAGACAGCCCGGAAAACCGGGCAATATTTTTTCGAGCATGCGGTCGATGGTCTCGGGGTGGGGCAGCAGGCCGGAACCACGCATTTTCTTGGCCACCATGGGATAGGGGCAACCCAGGTTCCAGTTGATCTCGCTGTAGCCCTGATCGCAAAGCGTATTGGCCAGGCAAACGAACTCGTCTGGGTTGTTGCTCAGGATCTGGGGCACCACCGGCAAGGCCCGGTTCTCTGCGGGCGATAGATCCCGCAGGTGGGAGGGTTTGATGCGCCGGCCTTGGATCGATGTGACAAACGGCGCCACCGCCTCAAAAAGACCTTGAAAATGGCGCTGGTAGGCGTTTCTGAACACCGCATCGGTAAAGCCGCGCAGCGGGGCGAGGATCAGGTGTCTCATGGTCGCTGCCGCCATGCAAGCGGTACAGCCAGGCTCAGGTAGCAGTCACCCTCCGCGAACATCAGCCGTTTTTCCACCATGGATCTCAAAAAGGTGCCGACCTGTTCCCGGCTGCGAGCGGCAAAGGCGGCGCTCACCTGTTCGAGGGTGCGAGGGGTATGGCAATAGCGGTAGATCTCTGCCGAGACTCCCGTAAGCCGATGCCTGGCCATGGGTTGTGCCGGTAACTGCTGGTCGATGATTAAAAATCGGCCCCCATCACGGAAAGCCAGCGCCGGTTTACCCCTGGTCTGACGCTGCATAATTTCGTAGTCCCGTTGCCATCGGCGCGCTTCGGTTTCCACGGGTCGCCACAATTTCTGCTGCCGTTGCCGATCGCCGCGATAGCTCTGTATCATGAAACGGAAGCCCGAGGCCACCGGTTCCGGGAACAGTTTTTTCAAGTTGGGATGATTGAAGACGGACCGGATATGAAACCGCCTGGCAAAGCGGTATACCGGACTTTCCAGGCCCAGCCAGAAACTGACGGTTTTCAGGGGGCGGTACCAGCGGGCAAAAGACATGGTATAAAGGGTTTCAATCACATCGCTGTCATCGCTAGCGGGAAAATGGAGCATCAGATTCGATGCGTTGACAATGCCCGCGGCTTCACAATGCTTCATCAGGCTCAGGTTGTCGATGCCCCGGACGCCTTTGTTCATTTTGACCAGCAGTTGGCTGCACAAGGCTTCAATGCCTACCTGAACCGTATCCACGCCGGCCTGTTTCATTTTCTGAAGCAAGGCCGGTGATGTGTTTGCGCGCACCTCGGCAAAGATTGACAGATCCCTGCCCAAGGCCTCTATTCCGTCAAACATGGGCGCTGCCATTTTCATGGGCAAGGCATTGTCGCTAAACGCCAGCGCAAGCACCTGGTGCCGGCGGGTGAGGTGATCCACTTCACGGACAACCTGATCGGCTGACTTGGTGCGGTATCCCTCCCACTGAAGGTTCAGGTTGCAGAAGGCACACCCTCTGAACTGGCCGACAGCATCCTGCCGGCGCCACCAGCAGCCCCTGGAGGCCTCCACGGGAATGCTGGGGAAAAAGCGCTCTCCTGCTGAAAACCCGGCCAGCATGTTAAAATAGTCATCGTAGTCCGGCACGGGCAGGCGGTCCAGGCGCTCGAGCTGGGAAAAAGGGTTGCTATCGCCGGGTGGGCCATGGGGTGAAAAGACGCCCCGAGGAAACGCCGCGAAGGGCTGAGCATCGCCACCGACCAAATGGCGCAAGAGGCCGGCTAAGGGCCGCTCCCCCTCCCCCACTACCAGGAAGTCGATCTGTGGGAACAGCTTCAACAGATTGGCAGATCGCTCCCCTGAAAATGAAGAGCCACCCACAACGACGGGCAACGAGGGGCAGATGGCCTTGATGCGCGCAATCAGGTAGAGGGAGGCGGTCACCTGGCAAAACGAAATGGAAAAACCGACCAATTCCAGAGATGGCCAATCGATCCGTTGGAGCCAGTCGTCGGTGACGGTTTTCACCTGGCTTACCAACTGCTGAAAATCGTCGGGCGCGTTATCCCCCCTTTTCAGTGAGCTGATGTATAATGATTCAGCCCGTTGGGCATGGTCGGGATACAACAGCGCCGAAAAGACGGCTTCGGCCCGCCAAACCCTATGGGAAATGTGTTGATACGGTTCGTAGCCCAAGGCATTGGCCACCTCCAGGAAAAGGTGGCAGGCGTCGGTCTGGATGGCCGGCAGAGCCGCTGACAGATAGGCTTTGAGCGCCCCCAACGGCAAAGAGGGCCGGTTGAATAATGGCCAGGGTGCGGAAACCAAAAGCACCCGTCCTTTTATGGCCGCTGCATTTGCTGACATGCTAGTCGACGGCTATCCCGCCAGACCGGACCGGTCCAGCAGGCGTTGGGCGCGCCGGTCGGCGGCCATAGTAATGTTATTGATGAGGTGTTTGAACTTAAACCATCGGTATGAAGCTGTATTTGAGAATCCACTGATGCAGGCAGCTGGGGGCAGCGGGTCGCCGTATCCACCAAGCACGGCCAAGTGCAGCCGGCCGTCTATTACCACGGCCACCAGGTTGGTTTTTTTCAGGCCTGCATATTGGTCGTCCAGAGCAATGGACACCCGCGTGACGCCATTGCCCATTTCACGGGAAATCATTCGTCCCACAACGGTTTCCATGTAAACCACAGACGAATCGAAAATGAGCGGTTCACCATCAAACACCACCCCGACGCCGGAGGGACTCCCGATCTGCTGCACGTTACAACCCGACAGCCCCACGATCATCGTCATCAAGATAAACAGCGACCATTTTTTCATCGTCCCCCCACAAATCGTAACATGTCATCTGGCAAGTGAAACCAAAAACCCTCACCGGGTGGTAAACGGGAGCGTTATAGCGCTTAAGAATAAATTCATCAACCCGCAAGCGTCTTCGAGATATGATTTTTTGTTTTGTAAGTCATCTGCGCAGGGTGCCTTTTTATTTTTTCACTTGAAAGCTGTTGCCGGCCCATATACATCAAGACCTTCAATGGCCTTAATGGCTGAGAATTTCTCTTCGCTTGATAGAAGACAGTGCGTCGTTCAATGAGAGCGAAGCGCCTTGACCCATATATAAGGAAAACGACCCTTCCGCCATGCAATTTAAAATATCCATTCGATGGGCGTTGATTGCCGGTTTTTTGGGTTTGATCTGGGGCACCCACCTGATTACCACCACCTCCGCTTATCTTACCTCCCAGGAGGTGCTTCGTCAGCATGCCCGCGATATCATGAAGAACATCGCTGAACTGGCCATGGAGCAGTCCCAGCGCCATCTGTTGCATGCCCACGGGGCGGCCGCGTTGACGAGGCGGCTGCTGGCATCCAACGTTGTGGGCAGCCAATCTCACCAAATTAATCTCCTTGAACGCTATCTCCACGACCAACTCTCGGTCAATCCGCATTTTGCCGGCATTTATGTGGGCACCCCTGGAGGGGATTTTTATGATGTGCGTCATTTCAATGACAGGGCAAAGGGAGGATTTCGCACCAAGGTAATCCTGAATTCCGTCCCGGAAAGGCAGGTCCGGCTGGTCTATCGGGATTCCCTTTTTCAACCCATTGCAACCGAAGCCAGCGACGCGGACACCTATGATCCGCGCAAACGGCCATGGTACCAGAAAGCAGTTGCTGAAAACCGCATCGTCTGGACGGATCCATACATCTTTTACACATCCCAAAAACCGGGTATCACCATCGCGGGGCCTTTTTTTGACCCATCCGGGAAACTCATGGGGGTTGTCGGCGTTGATATCGAAATCGACCAGTTGTCTATTTTCATCGGAAACTTGAAAATCGGTAAGCATGGAAAAGCGTTCATGCTCAATCGCAATGGCGATGTGGTGGCCTTCGGGGATCTGGAAAAATTGAAAATCAACGCAACGGCCAATAGCGGCGCCACACGCTTGGCGAAAATCCATGAACTGGACGACCCCCACAGCCGCAAAGCCTTCGAAGCGGCTAAGATCAACACCGACGTTTCGGGAATGCTGGTCATGGACGAATCTCGCTTTGCCCGATTTCAGCACCAGGGCCAGGTCTACCATGCCATGTTTACTCCCTTTTCAACCCCTGAGTGGCCTTGGATCATCGGGGTTTACCTACCGGAAGACGATTACCTCGGTGCCATCAAATCCAACCGGCGCGCCAATATTCTGATCACCTTGACCATCTCCCTGTTTGCCGCCTTTGGGGGGTTTCTCCTGGCGAGAGGCGTCATTCGCCCCATTGCGTTGCTGGGAAGCTCCTCAAGGCAGATTAAAATGGGCCAGGTAACGCCGATGCGGCACATCCGCTCCGCCTATACCGAAATTCAGGAGACCGCCGACGCCTTTTCGGAAATGAAGACCGCCGTCGAGCGAAGTCGCAATAAATACAAGGGCATTTTCAACAACATCCAGGATGTGTACTACGAAGCCTCTTTCAAGGGCACGCTAATTGAAATCAGTCCGTCCATTGAAAAGATATCCCAATACCGGCGCGAAGAGCTGATCGGCAAAACCATGCTCACCATATATGCCGATCCCGGTCAGAGAGCTGGCATCGTTCAGACGCTTAAAGAGAAGGGACGACTCAACGACCATGAGGTCGTGTTTCAGGACAAGGATGGTCGGTTAAAACACTGCTCCTTGAATTCCATGGTCCTGCGGACCCGGTCCGGCAAACCCTATCGCATCATCGGTTCGCTGCGTGACATCAACGACCGAAAAATGGCTGAACAGGAACTGCTGCGCTACAAGAACCAGTTGGAAGTGTTGATCAAGGAGCGGACGCTGGAATTGCAAAAAGCCAATGACGGCCTGATGGGAGAGATTGAGCGACGCCGCGCCACCGAAAAACAGCTCCGGACCAGCGAAGAGAAATACCGGACGATATTAGATACCATCGAAGAGGCCTATTTTGAGATAGACCGTTCCGGCACTCTCACTTTTGTCAACGATGCGACCTGCCGAATCATGGAATTCAACAGCCATGAATTGTCCAGCATGCGTTTTAGGCACTTTTCTGGTCATCCATCAACACGTGAGATCATCCAGGCATTTCGCAAGATGGTCCGGTCCGGTGATCCGCTGCGCGTCATGACCTACCCGGTGATTACGAAGAACGGACACCACAAGGTCTTGGACCTTAGTGCCGCCTTGATTCGCGATTCTTCCGGCAGCGTCACCGGATTCCGCGGCCTGGCACGCGACGTAACCGCGAAGATTGCGGCTCAAAAAGAAAAGGAGAAACTCCAGAGCCAGCTCGATCATGCCCAGCGGATGGAGGCGGTGGGCACCCTTGCCGGCGGCATCGCCCATGACTTCAACAACTTGCTCATGGGCATCATGGGAAATGTTTCCTTGCTTGCTTCTAAAGTAGGCGCCGGCGGCCCTTTATTCGATTACATCCGAGCCATCGAACAGTGCGTGGAGAGCGGCGCCACCCTGACCCGCCAACTGCTCGGGTATGCCCGCGGCGGCAAGTACCAAGTCACGGCCGTCAATTTAAACACAACGGTCCAAAGAACCGCAGACATGTTCGGCCGGACCAAAAAAGAGATTCACATTCAGGCCCGCTACCAGGAAGACATTTGGCCGGTGGAGGCCGATCAGGGCCAGATCGAACAGGTGCTGGTTAACCTGTATGTGAATGCCTGGCAGGCCATGACCGAAAATTTGACCCTGATCCTCTCTACGGCAAACCTCATTTTAGACCAGGCCTACACCACTTCTTTCGGCGTCAAACCGGGACCGTATGTGTCGGTCAGCGTCCAAGACCATGGCAGGGGCATCCAGCCGGATATCATGAAACGGATTTTTGAGCCTTTTTTCACCACCAAAAAAATGGGCCGGGGAACCGGTTTGGGATTGGCCTCGGCGTTTGGGATCATTAAAAACCACGGTGGCATCATCGATGTAAGCAGCCAGGTGGGTCAAGGCACAACCTTTACCATCTATCTGCCGGCAGTATCTCGGATTCCCGAAAAAATATCGGCCTCGGCTACCGACTTCTCGCCAAGCGGTTCAGGCACCCTGCTGGTGGTGGATGACGAGCCGTACATCCTGAATGCCCTGACGGGTATTCTCCAGGACGTGGGATACCATGTCATCCCTGCCAACAGCGGGCGCCAAGCTATCGCCGTGTTCGAAAAGGAGAAGGATCGAATTGACGCAGTGCTGCTGGATATGATTATGCCCGATTTGAACGGCCAGCAGGTGTTGGCGAAGCTGAAAAAGAGTCGTCCCGACATCAAGGTAATTCTATCCAGCGGTTACAGCCTCAACGGAATTGAAGAAAAAGATCAGCCGGCGGCAGGCGACGGGTTTATTCAAAAACCCTATCATATTGAGCAGTTGACTTCTTTGCTATATGATGTATTACACGGCCGAGACAATTGAAGCACAATCTAAATCAGATCTCAGGCGGTCCCTTGCCGACCAGAGTCACACGGGAGCCACCGGTTGGCCGGAGACCAGGGTGACGGTCAGGGGCAATACATGCATGGCGCGGGAAACTTCCCGGGTTCGCCCCAGAGCCCATTTGCCGCAGCGTTTGCCATTGGTCATCCGCGAATCGATCTGCCGCACCACGCCGGCAACATCGATAACCGGGTGCCGCATGAAAACCTCGGGCAGGCCGTAGGTCAGGTTACAGGCCAGACACCTGCCGGAGCGTTGTTTAAGCTGGAATTCGAAATCAATCTGATCTTCCAATTCCCCGGTATAGGCAAGGGCAATATCATAGGCACCCTCTGAAGCGTCACCAAAAAGGGCTTCGAAGAAGCGATCGGCACGGTCCGAAGGAAAGATTTCGTCCAGCACGTGCTGGGGAAAAAGGGTTGCGTATGAAGGTGTCAGCATCGCTGGGGTTCCTCAGGAAGTGGTTGTATTGATCTGCCTCTGGATTACTTGTGGCTTGGCATCGCTTTTCGATTGCATGCAGCTGCCATCCAAATGGCTCGCCAACAGAACCTTAAACCAAACATCTTCACCTACACCACCGGCCGCTTAAAATCAACCATGCGGGCATTCAAGAAGGTCCCGTGCAACCCGAATCATTGCGCTGAAGGTCCCTCGAGATACTGCCTGCCCAACCGACGGTGGATTATCGGCAAAGATTCCAATGAGGGTGGGACATGGCCAAATACGGTTTTCAAAAACTGTTCGGTGATCCGGTAGGTTGCCCCCCACAACAGTTCATCATGACCATTGTGGCGATGAACGAAACAGGGCATGTCCCGATTGGGAATGCCAGCTGCACCGGGAAAGTCGTTCTTGAAAGAGATGCGATACCTGGCATAGTTGTTTGGGTCTAACAATTCCGCCACTGGTATACGGACAATCTCCTCCACCTCCCAGTTGGGGAAAAACCGTTGCTGGCGGTTCACCCACCCTACCAGCGGGTAAATGGCACGTTTGAACATAACCAAGTGTTGGACGGTCATGGGTCCTAAAAACCTCACTCCAAACGGATTGAGGCGCATTTCTTCGAATCCTTCCCGCAAAGCGGTCGCCAGCAGGAGGGCCAGTTTGGGAAAATCGGTCCGGCGGTGACGCCGCCACCACGCCCCAAGCGGCCAGCGGGACAATGGCGTTACCGGCAGACGGAGCCATCTGGCCAGCAGACAATCGATGGCCGGTGAGATGCCGCCACCCGGGCAACACAGATCGCCGGGTTGGCGGACGCGTCCGGAACGTTTGTTGAGAATCAGCAACGGCTCCCCGTTGGGGCCTGCTCCCAGAAGGAAAAGGACCGCAGAGATCCGCCTCAGGTCGCCATTGCTGGTGAATGTGAAGGTTGCCGGATCCTGGCGGTGAAGGCGTTCCTGTACAAGACGAATAAACGATTGGGTGGATTGGGGCAGGTCCGGCATGGTTGATTGCATTGCTGCTGATGGGATCATTTGACAACCCGGATACGGCAAGTGACACGCAACCGGTCCCAGAGGGCACGGATGATGACGGCAGCTGCGTCTTGGGGTGCTAGGTCCCACTGGCCGGACCGACGCTGGCAGTCCGTCAGCAGCTCAGTATTGGTGGTGAACAGATCAAAATGGCTGTTGATGTAGTTTCCCAGCGTAAAGTGCAGGGAAACGAGTTCGTCGGCGAGCATGTTGGCAATGGTGGCCTTGTCTTTGAGCGACAGCGATCGTTCCAGTTGGATCAACGCCGCCTGCACGCTTTCCGGAGGGTTTTCCCGCTCAGAGCTGCGCTCTTGCTCAACGACCGACTGCAGCGGAGAGGTAATCCCGGTATCCATCATAGCGAGAAAAAAGGTCGCTTCGAGAATTTTTTCAACCTTGTCTGCGACCGAAGGAGACGTTTGCCCGGCACCCTCTCCGTCCACATGTAATACCTTGATCCGGTTTTCGGCGATCCACATGGCGATCCTCCGGGAGGCGGAGAACCCGCCCTGACTGGCAAGGTCCAGAATCAGCAAGGGCTTGTTCAGGCGCAAAGCGGTTTTTTTAGTCGTTTCAAGCGGAATGGAGTCCATTTCTCCTTCAATAAAAAAAAGCGACCCCTGGCCGGCACCGACTGCTTTTTCAGTGATCGAACGGTAGGAGGCATCGGGCAGCCGCTCAAGCCGGTATTTATCCGCAACCGGTTCTCCCTCTCGGCACCATCCGCAATAGGACAGGCCCAGCTTGATGGCGACCTCCAAAGCGACAGCGGCAGCGCCAGGCTGCCCGCTCGATATTATCTTCTCAATCATCCGTTCACATCTCCCTCAAAATCTTTTGGCGGGGTCTTTTTCTGTCCATTCGCGGGAAAAATAACCAGCCGCTGACCAGGATGGATCATTTTATTGGCACCGATGCGGTTCCATATGAGCAGTGCGGTAAGGGGAATATCAAATTTCAGGGCGATGCCCGAAAGGCTGTCGCCCTCCTTGACCACGTAAACGCTTTGGTTGCGTATTTTGGCATCCGCTTCAATCAGGGCCGCCAGACGATCCTGAAATCCCGCTTCACCATCGCCGGGAAGGTTGACCGTGCGCGTTCCTGCGGCCAGATAATACCCCCGCAGTTCCGGATTCAGGTCTTTGATGGTTTTAAATTCGGTTCCCGCCGCCTTGGCGATGAGTCGGATGGGAAGATCGGCCAAGGCACTGATCTGAACCGCTGAAAAGGTTTCCGGGGCATAGAAACCATCCGCAGGCAGGGCAATTCCATGTTTGTGGGGAGCTTCGACGATTCGTTTAATAGCCAGGATACGGAAAACGAAGCGCTGGGTTTCCAGGGATAGGTAGAGTCGGTAATAGTCGGTGAGGCCCTGTTCCATGATCTCCGTCGCTAAGCCATCTTCTCCCATGTTGTAGGCCGCCAGGGATAGGCTCCACGAACCGAAACGGTCGTATAAGTCTTTGAGGTATGCCAGCGCCGCTGGTGTGCTCAAATAGAGATTGCGCCGCTCGTCGAAATTGCCGTCCACCACCAAACCATATTTTACAGCCGTCTGAGGCATCAATTGCCAGACGCCCATAGCCCCTTTGGGTGACCCGGCGTGCATTCTAAGCGCACTTTCTGCAATGGCCAGATACTTGAGGTCATCGGGAAGGCCTTTTTCCCTGAGGGCCTGTTCAATATAAGGGAAATATCGGGTGGTCCGTTTCAACCAGAGAATCACCTGGGCTCGGTTTCCCAAAGAGACCAGCATTTCCTTCTCAAACCGTTCCACCACCTGGGGATCATCCACGGGGACGGTTTCACCGCAAAGCAGAACCGGCAAGTCCAGTTTGAGCGCAAAAAACAGGTTGTCTGCGGTTTCCTGGGCCTGGGCCACCCAGGGAGACAGCGCTGAACTAAGAACCGCTATTGCGCAAACAACAAAGGCATGCCACGTAGGTCGTGTCATTGGGATGTTTCGGTTTTTTTGCCTGATGGCATTCAAGGTCATTGGATGGCTGCATTTACTCCCATTGGTTCCAAGGCGGTTGAAACCCTATCATAATCAGTCATAACCATTTGTCACTTGCCGCCGGACATGGGCCAAAAGGTTCCCCCAGGCCATCGGTCGTCCGAGCCTCTCCCGCAGTACCTTGCGAAAGCGGTAGTATCTGTTGGCTCTCAAGGATAGGTAAACCAATTAGGCTTACAGGTTCAGCCAACGGCAAATCAGAATTTTCACGTCGGCGTTGGTCAGCTTTTTATCGGATACGGAAACCAGTCCCAAACGAAGCGAGATCCTTTCATCGTCCCCCCAAGGCCACCACGCCGCGAAGAGCACCACCCCGTTAACGGGATCCATGGTAAAAACCTTCTGGCCCGGAACGATACCGAAGCCGGCCTGGAAATAGTCGCGCACGGCTGCATCGGCATCATTGATGGTGGAAAAATCCCATTTGTTGGAAAACTCAAGGGTCAGCGGGAGTTCGACCATGATTTCATCCTGTCGGTCAATCACCGTCAGTGCAAGGTTGAACTCCTTGTCCCAACGCCACGGGGAGTTTTCAGGAATATTGAGAGTGATGCGTTGGCAGATGCTCTTCAAGGCGTCAAGATCGGAACGAGGCATGGGTATCCTTTTCTATTTTATTCGAACGGCTGCCATATCAAAGCGCTACTTGCATTTAGTGCAGCAGTCGCAGCGGGGCAGTCAAGGATGGAATTTCCGTTGACTATAAAACAACGGACATATCTCTGGCAAGAGGCAGGCAAGCGGTGGCCGCAGAAACGGGCTCCCGATTATGGTTTGCAGACAGCAACAAGCAGGTTTGCTCAAGACGGTCATTGCGGAAAAGCGGCTATATCAACAGGTATGGCAGCCAGGGTGTCCTTCAACACAGCCGGATCGATCTCAATTAAAAACCCACGTTTGCCGCCGTTGATAAAAATGGTTTCCATGTCCAGGATAGTGGACTGGATATAGACTGGCATCGCCTGCCGGGTACCAAAGGGACTGATACCGCCCACCTGATACCCGGTACAGTTCAAGGCTTTGTCGGGCCGGACGGGAAGCACCTTTTTCGTCCCGGCAATTCGCGCCAACTGTCGTGTGGAAACCGCCTGGTCGCCATGCATCAGCACCAGCAGGGGTGTCTGGTCTTCGGTTTCCATCACCAGGGTTTTTACCACGCGGTGCTCGGGAATATGCAACTGCTTGGCTGCCTGACAGGCACCGCCGTGCTCCACATAGGTGTAGATCAAAGGATTGTAATTCACTTGCTTTGATCGTAAGAACCGTATGGCCGGGGTGATCGGGTATCTGGATCTAGTCATCTGGCCTCCATTGCCAAGTCTCCGAAAACCGGCGGGGGCATATAGCCGTTGATTTTCTGGTTCAGTGATTTCCCCAACGGGTTCAGTGTGCCGTTGAATCGGCGTGACCGGCTTCAACCTGCCACCCTATCTCATCATGGCGTTGATTATTGGCGTCTACCTGGTCGGTGGCTGCTTGATCGATGCACTGGCTTTTATGATGCTGACCGTACCCATCTTCTTCCCGATGATCGTATGCATGGGTTACGACCCCAGGCATGGTCACCTATATCGGGATCATCACCCCACCGGTGGGCGTCAATGGCTATGTGGTCAGTGGAGTGGTCCGGACCGTTCCCTTGGAGGCCATTTTCAAGGGCGTCATCCCCCTGCTCATCGCTCTGGTTGTCGGTGTGGTGCTGATGATACCCCTTCCCCAGATCGCGTTGTTTCTACCTGGATTGATGAAATAATTGAACCGCGCACCTGAAAAAAACCGCACGTCTGAATAGTACGACGTGCGGCAGTCTTTTTAACAGGAAGCCGTTTACTGAAATGATTTGTTAATCCGGCCCGACTCCCGATTCTGGAAAATCAGTTCTTGGGGAACCCTCTCGCTGCTGTATTCGATCTTGCCGTGGGATATGCTGCCCGGCTCAAGGACACTGTCCAGGCTGTCGCTGATATCACACGCGATCTCGAGATTGTGACTGTCCAAAAGTGTAAAATGGTCGGGGTGGGTGGTGATTATCTGGTTGCTGACATTTTTAACCCAGACATAAAGGGATCCGGCGCCCATGTCGTGAACGGCCATCTCGGCGGTGCCGTTGCCGCTATATTGCCGGATCCTTATGTTTCGCTCCTCACGACCCTGTTCCCATTCCTGCCGCTGCTTATCTTGAGCGGTGCGTGCCGCACGTTCCTGACGTGCTTTTGCTTGCCGGGACAGCCGCTCTTCGTAATCGGCTACCTTTTTTTGATAGCGGAAATTGTCGGGGTCCAAATCAAGCAATTGACGGTAAAGTTTCAGATTCAAGCTGGCATTGGAGACAGGCACAGGCTTAACTTCTCGTTCAAGCTCCTTGATTTTTTCCTGACGCGTCAACTCGGCCTGTTGTCTGGCAGCTTGAGCCATTTCAGCCTGCTGCCGTTCTCGTGCGGCAATTTCCGCCTGGCGTAGGCGCGTTTCTTCCTCCCGGGTCCAGCGTTCGGTCAAATCTTCACCGACGGCAACCACATGCCCGTTTTCAACGGATATGGGTGTGCACAGCGCCGTCGTTACCGGGCCCGTGGACGCGGCCCCGGCCTTGGTCTGGTAGTAGGCCACAAAGCGTTGGGCGCTGATGTCATTGCGAAGCACCGGCGGCCCCATGGTCCTGAAAACCAGCTCTTGGGGGTCCCCCGGCTGAACCCGCTTGAGGGCACTGATATTTTTGTTGATTTCCAGGTGGGTACAGCCCGTCATCATAATGGCTGCGATACAAACGAAAACCCCGATTCTCATCGGATCAATCTCCTTCCTTTTTGACACAGGGATCGTATCTATTGATCCTGCCGCTTTCGTCCAGCAATGGGTTGTGCGAACTGTATTTCCGAATCCCAGGGAAACAGGATCCAGGTATCCTGGCTGACCTCAGTCATAAAAGCATCTACCAGAGGACGGCCGGCCGGTTTGGCATAAATGGTGGCGAAATGGGCCTTGGGAACCATTTCGCGGACTATTTTGGCCGTCTTGCCCGTATCGACCAGATCGTCAACCAGCAGCCAGCCATCCCCGTCACCGGTAATGGATTTGAGCACCTGGATCTGCGCCCGATGCCGCCCAGCGTAACTTGCGATGCAGACCGTGTCAACCAGTCGAATATCCAATTCCCGCGCAATAATCGCGGCCGGCACGAGCCCCCCCCGGGTAATGGCGATGATCCCCTGCCACGGTCCCAGTTCGATCAGGCGCCAGGAGAGGGCCCGGGCATCCCGGTGCAATTGTTCCCATGAAATGGGATAGGTCCGTTGGTAAGCGTTTTTTTCTCCGTTGATCATCGAATCTGAAGGCTGCCTTTTTTAACGAGGCTTTGATCCAGTGGCGTTCCCGCCCATGCGTGGGACATCACCATCACCAGGTCATCGTGGTCCAACTCCTCGGGATTGTAAAAAATGGAACCGTCTCCCAGTGCTTTCTCGGCAATGGCTTCCAATTTTTCCACCGGTACCCGGGCACTTCCGTCCGGCCCCGTAATTTCCTTGAAAAACCTGGGGTGGCGGCCGCCGGTGTCCTGGTGCAGGCGCTGGTTCAGTTGCCGGATGGCGGCAACCGTCTGTTGCGCCCGCAGATGGGCCGGCGTCTGCGTATAAATGCGGGCCCCTGCCAACGGCAGCAACAACTGGGCAGTCAGACGGCCGTTTTTGTGCATGTTGTATTCCAGGCCGTAGGGCAGCAAGATGGCCATGCAGTTACCATGGGGTACTCCGCAAACCGCACCCACCGAGTGGCCAAGGGTGTGAACCATGCCCACCATGGCGTTGGAAAAGGCCACACCCGCCAGATGGGCTCCCACGGCTAACGCCAAACGGCCGCCTTCGTTGTCGGGCTCGTGGATCACATTCATCAAATGTTGACCAATCAATTCAATGGCCAGCAGTGCATGGGCATCGCTGAGCGGATTTTTGGACAGGCAGGTATAGGCCTCAACGGCATGGGTCAGCGCATCCATGGCGGTGGCCGCCGTGAGGGCCGGTGGCAGGGTCAGGGTCATGCGCGCGTCCAGGACAGCCACATCGGGCAGCAGAAAATAGGATGTGAACAGCATTTTCAGGTTGCGGTCGTGGTCGGCGATCACCGCCACCACGGTCACCTCGGATCCTGTACCGGCGGTCGTGGGAATGGCTACCAGGGGCTTGAGCGGCTTGGTCAGCGTACCGGCCCCGGCAAACTGCATCAGGTCATCCGCATTTTCAGACACCACGATATTCACCCCTTTGGCCGTATCCATCACCGAACCGCCACCCACGGCTACGATGCTGTCGCATTCATTTTGCCGGAAAACCTCGGCAAGGCGGTTGACCACCTTCAGGTCCGAATCCCGCGGTACGTCGTCTTCAACGGCACCAATTCGAATCCTCGGTGTAATTGCCGCGGTGACGATATCCACCAGTCCGGCGGCGACAACCCCCTTGTCCGTTATGATCATGGGGCATTGGGCACCCAGTTCGCCCAGCAGTTGGGGGATTTTTTCCAACGCTTGATGGCCGGCGATGGTTTTTACGGGACAGAAAAATTCGTAGTAGCCCGGGAAGTGCATGATCAGCTCCTCTGAGTGCAATTTGAAGATCGGTATTTACGGTCAGTGCCCCCATCGGCCGGCCAGCAAGGTGGCTCCCTGCCTGGCCCCGTCGATGATGCACGCCACATGATCATCGAGGGAGCCACTACCCTCCTGGGCTTGAACGTGTTCGATTTGTTCATCCGTCAGCCCGGCATCACCCAAAGAGGATGGAATTTTTAACCCCAGTTCCGCGTTGACCGCATCGAAGAACTCCCATAAAAGCGCGATGCTGCGAGGGATTTTTAGGTCGGCAGCAGTCACCGCGAAAATGTCCGCCCCAACCATGGGATAGAGCAGTTCACCCACCTGCTCCGGCTTGACCATCCCGGCCTGACCAACCCGATGGGGCAGCAGAAGCGCCATTAAAAAACCGATGGGGAGATCGGTCCGTTCTTTGAATTGGGCGGCCAGAGTGTGACAGATGCCTGGTGGGGAGGCAAAAAAGGCGCAGCCGGCAGCCACCTGGCCGTTGACCAATGCACAGAGGCTTATTTTCTGGTCTGTTTTTCGAAGGGCGCGGGGCAAGTATTGCATAATCAGGCCGATGGCCGTGTGGGCATATGCGCGGCGCATGGGCCCGGCGGAATCGTCGAGGAAGGCTTCC
Source organism: uncultured delta proteobacterium (assembly GCA_963704985.1). Classification (GTDB taxonomy): domain Bacteria; phylum Desulfobacterota; class Desulfobacteria; order Desulfobacterales; family Desulfosarcinaceae; genus Desulfosarcina. The sequence continues at coordinate 269,279 of CAVPIL010000004.1, forward strand.
ACAGCGTGAGCCAGGGCGATCAGGGACCCATTCACCACATCGCGGTCATCCCGGCCAACCATCATTGTCGGGTCGATGAATGCTGCCGTGGGAACCAGCCGTGGGGAACACAACCGTTGAACACCGTCGCTGGCATAACCGGTGACCTCGTCACCGTTACCGCCCGCCGTTGCAACCAGCATCAACGGCCGCAGCGGTCCGGGGTCGGTCATGTCTCTACTGGATGCTTCCGATTTTCCACGATCACCGGCAGAAATCATCACGTTCAGGCATTTGGCCGTATCCACCACCGAACCACTGCCAACGGCAATGATGCTGTCGCAGCCACCGTCCCGATACATGCGTGCCAGCACAGGCATCAAATCCGGTTGCGGCTGACCCGGCAGGCGGTCATATACCCCCAGTGTCAGTCCTGATGTCTTGAAGGCATCGATTACGGTGTTGACCTGTTTTTTTCCAACCTGCTCACGGTTGGTCAGAATGAACGGTGCGTTGGCATTGACGGCGGCCAATTCAATTGGCAGGTGTGCCAGTGCACGGTTCCCACAGTTTATTTTCAAAGGGCAGGAAAATGAAAATTCTTCAGGCAAACGCATCGATCCCTCCTCGTATGAATATAGCAGAGCCCCTTTCCAATCGCGACGGGGTTAAAGGCCCACCACCGCCCGCAGATAAATCAGCGCACGGCCCACATATTTCCGAAAGGGTGGCCATTGGGGGTAGCGACGGACCGCCAGGGAAGCCAGCAGCTTGGGTAGGAGGAATACTTCCACCATGTCCAGAATGCGAACCACAATACAGGCGGCAGGAATATCGCCATCCACGATCAGCCGGTTCCTGGCCACAGCCGTTACGGTGGATTCCTGAAAGGTGAAAAGCAGGATCGCCGCCTCGATATTTTTAATGGTCAGATTCAGATCGATATAGCGCTGTTTGGGGTTTGCGCCCAGGTATCGTACCTTGCCGGCTTTATCTTTGCCTACGACCATGGCCGGGCCGTCGGGTGCAACGGTCAGAGCGAAAATGAATCCGTCGGGAATGGCATCGAAGGCCTTGCGCACCTCCCGATCCACCCGGGCGGCGGCCTGAATGGCCCGCCCGACGAACCAGAACATGATGGACAGATAGGCGCGCTTGACCGGTTTACCGCCGGGCGACATCATCTTAAAGTGTCCCAGGCGTTGGTCGGTTACCCGTTCCCATTTGGGTTCTATCCCCATCTGTTTCAGCATCTTTGCGGTGGGAATGCCGTGGGAGTCGTATCCCCGCGTCCGATAATAGGCATCGAGCATGGATTGCAGGGGCACCGTCCGCTGCCTGGGATCACATCCACGCCCCTCAGTCAAAAAGCGTCGGGGCAGGGTGTCGTCTTTGCGAGAAATCCCCTCGCCGGTGTTCATGTAGCGCTCAAGCAGGTGGATGCGTGCGCCGGCCTTAAGCATCTGCCACTGGTTCAACCGCAGACCGGTCACCGAACGCCATAGCTTTGAAAAGATGCTGATGTCCATGAGCATAATGGCGATGGCTGGCAGGTATTGCATCATCAGCCGCAGCAAAAATTTGGGGGTGTATTTGACGATGGGCGGTTCCAGCACATAGGCGTAGGATGTAAACTGGCAGGTGTGCAGGGAATTGACCGCCGCGTAAAGATTTTCAAAAAACGTTACGAATTGTGCTTTGGCGCGGGTGGTGTAGGGGTTGAGAAAACCGAAGGCCACTTCCAGGGCAAAGGTAGCCGCGGACAGGTGACAGGCGCCCCGGTTGGCAACGGCATAGGCCAGCCCCTGCCCCCACGACCCCCTGGGATCGTAGGCGGGCATTTCCAGCCCCTTGACCTGGATGGCAAAATCCGCACCGCCATATTGTTTGGACAGCATTCGGGTGCCGTTGGCCATTTCATCGCCGAATCCGCGGCGATGGGCCATGTCATCCAAGGCTTGGGCAATGCCGTCAGCCACACCGAACTTCAAATCGGTGGTAATCAAACCCTTCTCACCGGCTTCCATGCACCAGGCCAGAACGGAACCGGCTGAGATGGTGTCCAATCCTGAAAGGCCGCAGCGGTCATTGAACGCGGTGACGATGTCGGGGTCAAAGATGCCCAGGTTGGGGCCCAGCAGACCAACGGTTTCGTACTCCGGAATCTGGTGAACGCTGCCGTCAGAATGCGTGCCCTTATGCCCGCACATGATCGAACAGGGTTTGCAGGTACTGGGTCTGGCATTGTATCGTTGCCGCATGGTCTCGCCGGACACCTGATCGGCCAGCGGATGGCTGCCTTCCTTAAAGTTTCTCACCGGCAGGATGCCGCCGTCGTTGCACCAGTTGACGTGGCTGCTGGTGCCGTAGTTGCGGTAGTCGTCGGAAGTAACCGGATTTTTTTCGATATAGCCGGCCGCCCGTTTTTTGGTCTTGTCGAACAGTTTTTGATTGGTGGGAACGATTTGATAGGCTTTTCCGCGGGCAACAATGGCCTTCACGTTTTTGGATCCCATCACCGCCCCCATGCCGCCGCGGCCCAAAAATCGATGGCCTGAAGCCACGTTGGCAAGCAGGACGAGGTTTTCACCGGCCGGTCCGATGGTCAGAACCCCTGCATTGCCATCCGGGTTCAACCGTTTCTGGGTATCTTGGGTGTCCAATCCCCAGCAGGTGACACCGTCCACCATCCGAGCGCCGCTTTCATCGATTTCAATCACCACCGGTGCCGATGCCTTGCCGGTGATCAGCAACCCGTCGTAACCGGCGGTCTTGAAAGCCATCCCAAAGGGCCCGCCACAGGATGAGTGCAGCATAATCCCGGTCAGCGGTGATTTGGTAAGGGCGGAGAATCTCCCTGTACAAGGCGCGCCGGTACCCATAAGCACACCCATCATGAATGCCAGGTAGTTTTTTTCACCGAGTGGATTGATTCGCCGATCCATACGGTCATAAAGCAATTTGAGGCCAAGGCCCTTGCCGCCCAGATAGCGCCGGCGGTCATCATGACTCACGACAAAGTCCGTCACCTGTTCCGTAGACAAGTTAATTTCAAGAATCCGGTTGCTGGTTCCTACGATGGTTTTCATTGAAGGGTCCTAACTGTTTTCCAGGTCCGCAAGATCCATCGAAATGGTTTTGCTCAGCATTATCATTTCGACTCCGATTCGACACCGTACATCAAAAGTTGTCTCCAGGCAACTGGTAAGATCAGTTTACTTAGACACTGGAATTATTTAATTTCGTCGCTGATTAACCGTCAACAATTGCGGTCTTGTCGGTCAACCAGGGGTGCTTCAGCAAAGGGAAAGAACCTTGGCGACCAGTTTTTCAATACCGGCGGCTACGTCGCTGATACCCGGGCCGAGCATGTAAGCCGGTGTGCTGACGATCCGGTTTTTTTCATCCATACAAATATCCGTTACCGTACAGACGGTATGGACGCCGCCCATGGATTCGATTGCCGAGGCCGTACCTGGATCGTTGCCGATGGTCACTTGGGGAGACCGTTTGGAAAGTGCGCGGACAACAGTTGCCGGAGCGATGCAGACGGCACCGATGGGCTTGGCGCTTTCCGCCATTTCCACCAACAGGCGCCTGACTTCAGCATTTACCTGGGCATCGGGTCCCTTGACCGCAAAATCGCTTAGGTTTTTGGCCGCACCGAATCCGCCCGGAATGATCAGGGCATCGATGTCGGTGGCGCTGACGGTGCTGAGGTCCTGAATCTCTCCCCTGGCGATGCGCGCCGACTCAACCAGCACATTGCGCTTTTCAGCCGTCACCTGCTGGGTCAAATGATCGATCACATGCAGTTGATCCACATCCGGAGCCATGCAAAGGATTGATGCCCCCGCACGATCCAAGAACAAAAGGGTCAGCACGGCTTCATGGATTTCGGCACCGTCAAAAACGCCGCAACCGGATAAGAGCACACCAATTTTTTTGGCCATTTGGTATCCTTTCCCTGCCAATTCGAGTTATTATGCGGAAATTATTCCAATACATGCTTGTCCAGAACAAAACAGGTGAACATGCCTTGAAAGACCTCATCGCCATCTTTGGTCACGTTAACGGAGACCCGGTATTTTCTGCCCTTGATCTCCTGGACACACGCGTTTATCCTAACGGTTTCACCCACACGCACCGGTTTGAGAAATTTCACATCCGATGCACCGAGGACCACATGGGGATGATTCACCGCAATCATGGCCGCATAATCCGCCGCACCGAAAATAAAGCCACCATGGACCAGTCCTTTTTCATCGGCAGCCATCAGTGGGGTGGTCACGAGTTCAACCTGACTGTTGCCATCTTCAACAAACAGCGGTTTGCCGCACAACGATTGGTCGATATGACAATGCGTATCGATTTTCATCCTGACCTCCCCAGTCGTTCCGGGCAGCGGGCCTGCTCGAAACGAAGATATTGAAACGGTTGTATGACGATGGCGTGGCTTGAAAAGAGAGCTCAATCATAATAAAAAGGGAGCAAGGCTGTCAATCCATAGCACCATGATCATTCCCTGCAAATGAAGGAGTCGCCTTGAATTCGATTATTCAGCAGCGTATTACCAAAATCAGGCAAGCGCTAGTTGAAAAAGATCTGGACGCCCTAATGGTATCGGTCCAAGAGAACCGCTATTACCTGAGCGGCTTTGCCGGAGAAGATACCCAGTTCGACGAATCCGCCGGCGTGCTGATCATATCCGATCGCCACCTGGTATTGGCCACCGATAGCCGCTATGAACTGCAGGCGCAGGCCGAGGCAGTGGGATTCGACATCATCTGCCATAAACACGGCCTTGAAAAAGAATTGCCCGCCATCACCAGCACCTTGGGAATTCATCGACTCGGTTTCGAAAGTGTGCGCCTTTCCCATAAAAAGTATTCGTCCTACGCCGACGCACTGGGCAAACTGAACCCACCGGTCGTGTTGGTTGCCACAGAAAACATGGTTGAAACGATGCGGCAGGTCAAATCTGAGGACGAAATCCAATGTACCGTCAAGGCCTTGCGATTGGCTGAAAAGGCCTTTTCAGAGGTTCTGGCTTCCATGCGGCCGGGCATGACCGAAAAGCAAATGGCCTGGACCATGGAAAAGGCCTTGCGCGAATCCGGCGCTCAAGGTCTGTCGTTTCCCGTAATCGTGGCCTCCGGCCCTAACAGCGCGCTGCCCCACGCCATTCCCACGGACCGTAAACTGGCTCGGGGTGAACCCATCCTCTTCGACTGGGGTGCCCGGCTGCACGAATACTGCTCGGATACCACCCGAACGGTGGTAATGGATAAGCCGGATGATCGCTTTATGAAGGTGTTCGACACGGTGGTCATGGCCCGGGACATGGCCACTCGCGCCATCCTGGCAGGCGCCAGTGGCACCCAGGTGGACAAGATTGCCCGGGACCATATCAATCGAAGCGGCTTTGCGGATTCATTCGGCCACAGTTTGGGCCACGGCACCGGCCTGGCGGTCCATGAGGCGCCCCGTCTGAGCCCGATCAAAGACGACCGCCTGGAAGCGGGTATGATCGTCACCGTAGAGCCGGGCATTTATCTTCCCGGTTGGGGGGGCATTCGTATGGAAAACCAGGTCGTGGTCCGCCAAGACGGCGTACAGGTGCTCAACGATCCCAAACCGTTCGATCCTTGGGTCAGGGTGTAGACGATGAACGGCCACTCGGACTACCTCCTCCGCATGGATCAGTACCAGACCTTTTTGGTGGTTGAAAAAGGCTTGAGTGAAAAGACCATCGAGGCCTACAGCACGGATCTCATGCGCTTCGGCCTGTTCTTGGAAAAGAAAAAACCAATCGCGGTCTCAGACATCGACACGGGGATGATCCTGACCTACCTGATCCACTTGAGGGATCAGGGTTTGAGCCCACGATCCCGGGCCCGCCACTTGATCACCCTGCGGGGGTTTTTCAAATTTCTCGCGCATGAAAAACTCATCGAAAAAAACCCGGCGCAACAGATCGACCTTCCCAAGACCGGTCTGCAGCTGCCCGATGTTTTAAACGTCGCCGATGTGGAAGCCCTGATCGCTGCTCCGGACAGGGACAAGCCCGAAGGGTTGCGCGACGTCGCCATGATAGAGCTTCTTTACGGAGCCGGTTTGCGCGTATCGGAACTCATCCGTCTGGAAATGACCGGGATCAATCTGGAGGCTGGCTTCGTGAGGGTTTTTGGAAAAGGTTCCAAGGAACGGGTGGTTCCCGTTGGCCGGATGGCTCTGGAGGCCATCCGGCATTATCTGGAACGTTCACGGCCGCTGCTCTTGAAAAACCGTTCCAGCGTCGATCTATTCGTCACCCGCCGGGGAAGCGCCATGACCAGGCAGGGCTTCTGGAACCTGATCGGCCGCTATGGCCGACAGGCAAGGTTAAAAAAAAAGATCACGCCTCACAGTTTAAGGCACTCCTTTGCCACGCATTTGCTGGAAGGGGGTGCAGACCTACGTGCCGTTCAAATGATGCTGGGTCACGCGGACATTTCCACCACCCAGATCTACACTCATGTGGCTCAAAAAAAACTGTTGGAGGCCCACAGAAAATACCATCCCAGAGGATGATCCATTCGCCCATGAACATTAATGATTTGTCACAACTAATAGCGTGGTTCGGCACCTACACGCGCTCCTTTCTCACAGGTGACACCCTAGCCGACAGCCCACTGGTGTTGAAAATAGAACATACGGCACGGGTTTGCGAAAATAGTAGCCATTTGGGCCGTTCAATCGGTTTAACCGACAGGCAAATGCGCCTTGCCGAGGCCGTTGGCCTGTGTCATGATCTTGGCCGTTTTGTGCAGTACCACCGCTACCGAACGTTCAACGACCGGAATTCGGCCAACCATGCGTCGCTGGGCATTGATGTGTTAAACGAAACCGCCGTGTTGGACACACTTGCTGCAGATGAAAAAGCCATGCTCATCGATGCCATCCGCTTTCACAATGCCCCAGCGCTGCCCGGAAACAAACCGCCGGCCTCCATGGTTTTCATGCATTTGATTCGTGATGCAGACAAACTGGACATCTGGAAGATATTTGCCGATTGTTACCGGCATCACCGACGCGTCGAACCCGCCATCGTCCAGCACCTGCCTGACCTGCCCGTGTGGGAGGAGAAGATCGTCAACGCCATCATCGAAAAGCGCACGGCAAAATTTCAGGACATGAAAAGCCTGAATGACTTCAAATTACTCCAGCTCAGCTGGGTATTTGATCTGCACTTCCCCGAGACAATTCGGCAAGCCAAAAAAAGAAGCGATCTGTCCGCCATTGCCCGCTCACTTCCTGATGACCCCGCCTTGTATCATGCCATCGCCGTCATCTCGGATCGGCTGGACCAAGAGTTGTGGCCGCGACCGCCTTCAGACGATGGTTTTTCCAAGCTTGCGATCACCGGGAAAAAAAGCGCGGGATAATTTCCGATTTCGATTGGGTTGACAGAAGGCGGCGGCTTGGATAAGGGAGCATGCTTTGGAAAAGCCACTCGAGAACGATGACATCATTTTGGGATCGATTCACCAACAGGGAGCGGCAGATTGACCCACACGCATATGACATTGAAACCCCTCGGGTTCTGGAAACCGGATCACCATTTGCCAAAAACCGGCGAGAAGGCTTTTTCCGAAGCCCTTCGCAAGCTTGCTCAACCTTTTTATGTGTTGGCCGTGGATGGCCACATCGGGGTGGCGCAGGATGGGATCGCCACCCTCGGCTCGTCCGAGCAACCGGCATCTGACAGCTACCGTCTGTTGGGATGGTCGCCGCCTCTTTCCCTGGAAGCATTCGGTGATCAGGGCTTTAAATCGGACCATGGGTTAAAATTTTCTTACATCTGCGGAGCCATGGCTAACGGCATCACCTCAACAACCATGGTGGAAGCTGCCGGCCGGGCCGGGATGATCGGTTTTTTCGGTGCCGGCGGGCTGTCCATCGAGCAGATTGAATCGGCTATCGACACCCTTCAAAAAAGCCCTGCTAAAATACCCTACGGCTTCAATTTGATTCACAGTCCCAATGATATGGTTCTGGAACAAAAAACCGTGGATCTGTACCTGGCCAAAGGGATTCAATTGGTTTCGGCATCCGCGTACCTGGACCTGACCACGCCCCTGGTTCAATACCGCATTCATGGCATTTATAGAAATGGCCTGGGGAAGATCGTCTGTCCCAATCGAATGATCGCCAAGGTGTCGCGCGAAGAGGTCGCCCGCAAATTCTTTTCACCGCCGGCGGAAAAGCACCTCCAACGCCTGCAGGAGCAAGGGAAAATCACCGAGGAACAGGCTGCGCTGGCCCGTCAGATACCCATGGCACAGGACCTGACCGCCGAGGCTGACTCAGGCGGCCACACCGACAACCGCCCTGCTCTGTGCCTGTTTCCCACCATGCAGGCCCTGCGGGACGAGATGGCCATGCAGCACGGTTACGACATCCCCTTGCGGGTTGGGCTGGCTGGAGGTATTGCCACCCCGGAATCGGCTGCCGCCGCCTTTGCCATGGGGGCAGCATATATTCTCACCGGTTCCGTCAATCAATCTTGTGTGGAGGCCGACACCTCCCCATTGGTTAAAAAGATGCTGGCCGAGGCCCGCCAGGCGGACGTCATCATGGCACCGGCAGCGGACATGTTCGAAATGGGCGTCAAAGTTCAGGTGCTCAAGCGTGGCACCATGTTCTCCATGCGAGGAGCCAAACTCTATGAGATCTATCGGACCTACGACCGGTTCGAAGATGTGCCGGAAGACCAGCGAAACCTGGTAGAAAGATCTTTCCTGAAATGCTCATTCGAAATGGAATGGGAAAATACCCGAACCTTTTTCATCCGGCGGGATCCTAGCCAGGTCGATCGGGCCGAAAAGGATCCCAAGCACAAAATGGCACTGGTATTCCGCTCTTATCTGGGACGGGCGTCGCTCTGGGCCAAAAACGGCGTGCCGGATCGGGCCATTGATTTTCAGATCTGGTGCGGTCCGGCCATGGGAGCCTTTAACGAATGGGTTAAAGGCTCTTTTCTGGAACCGCCCCAAAACCGTAAAACGGTGACCGTTGCCATGAATCTGCTTTACGGGGCCGCCGTGATATCGCGATTGAACGCTTTGAAAAACCAGGGGATCGATCTATCGGTTGCGCCGGGCATGGTTGCCCCTATCACCGAGGCGCAGATATCATCCTTATCCTATAGCTGAATCGACAGGGGAACAAGCCCGACAGGTTGGCTGCGAAACCCTTAAGCTCTCCCGCGGACTATTGCTGCTGAAGGGGTCAAGCAGGCTATCGAGTCGGCCTTTACGCCAAATATCTTCCATTTTTTGCAGCGGGGCTTCAACGGGGCTGATGGTTGAGCTTTTCGACTAACCCGGCAAACAGCGCTGATAGATTGATAATGCGCACCTCCGGATCCTGGAGGAAAAAACATCCATCCGCCGCATCGGCGTGGATGATGGTCTCTTCAAATGTTTCGCTGATTTGAATACCGGAGGCCATTATATCGGATTTAACCCTGATGGACTTTCGGATGAGATAGCAAAAACCAGCGCCGTTTTTAGCACCGGCCGTCCTGAACGGACAAAAATAGATGCGCAAACCGTTCGTTTTCCCACCTATCGCCGTTTCTTTACCGTTGGTGCCATTCAATTCTAAAAAACCATTTTTTTTTAGCCACGGCGACAGGTCCTTAAGCACCTGCTGGCTCTCCGGCACGGACAGCTTCAGGTGGGACAGCAGATGACCGCCCAGATAAACCTTGAACAGATCTTTGAATACATACTGCCTGGCGTAACCCGATTGCATTCCCCCCAGCGGGTCCGGCGGCAGAAATGATCTGGACCAGCGTTTCCAGCGGGCGAGATTGATATCAAGCTTTTCTGAGATTTCCCGATTGGAATAATAATGAATCATAGTAGGTTAGCCTAATTAGTTGTTATATCAACCTAACAATCAATAAGTCTTGTGTCAATCCCTTGTTTTTTATGCTTCAATGAATTATATTTAAAGCTTAATTTTTACAGGCAAATGCGCGGCCGCTGAAATCGCAAGACCGCTTGCACGCACGGCCGATCCGATTAACTAAACCAAATCCATACCAAAACAAATCAAATGACAACCCATACACAAGCAGTTCAAAAGCCGGTTGCCATCATTGGCATGGGCGGTATGTTCGCCAAATCGAGAAATATCAAGGAGTACTGGCGGACCCTGCTCAACGGCGTCGACTGCATTACCGATCCACCGGTTACCCACAGCGGGTTGAACGACTATTTCGATACGGACCCCAAAAAACCTGACCACATTTACTGCAACCGAGGCGGATTTCTTCCGACGATGCCCTTCGATCCCACCGAATTCGGCATTCCACCGGCAGCCTTGGAGGCCACGGACACCTCTCAGCTGCTGGGCTTGGTGACCGCCAAAATGGCCCTTGCAGATGCCGGATATGGAGATGATCGTGAATTCGACCGTGAGCATACCTCGGTGATATTAGGTGTTACAGGCACTCAGGAACTGGTGATATCCCTGGGATCACGACTGGGGCATCCATTGTGGCGTAAAGCGCTCGAGGACAAGGGGCTCAGCGACCAACAGAAATCGTCCATCATCGCAGATATCTCCAACAGCTATGTCCCCTGGCAGGAAAACTCCTTCCCCGGCCTTTTGGGCAATGTCGTGGCAGGCCGGATCTGCAATCGCCTGAATCTCGGCGGCACCAACTGCGTAGTGGATGCAGCCTGTGCCAGCAGTCTGGGTGCCGTTCATCTGGGGATCATGGAATTGCTTACCGGCAAGAGCAGCATGGTGGTCACCGGCGGCGTGGACACCATCAACGATATTTTCATGCACATGTGTTTTTCGAAAACCGGTGTTCTCTCTCACACCGGCGATGCCCGTCCCTTTTCCGCGGATGCTGACGGCACGGTGCTGGGTGAAGGCATTGGGCTTCTGGTGTTAAAGCGCCTCGAGGATGCCGAGCGGGACGGCGACCGGATCTATGCAGTCATCCGAGGCATCGGGTCTTCCAGCGATGGAAAGTCCCAGAGCATTTACGCACCGCGACCCGAAGGACAGGCCCGGGCCCTTGTCGAGGCTTATAAAAATGCCGGCATTTCGCCTGAAACAGTGGACATGGTAGAGGCCCACGGCACTGGCACCCGGGTGGGGGACGAGGTGGAATTCGCCGCCCTGAAAAATGTTTTCGGCGCAGTCAACCCCAACGGCAACCGCTGCGCCTTAGGGTCGGTCAAGTCCATGATCGGACACACCAAAGCGGCGGCCGGTTCGGCTGGGCTGATCAAATCGGCGCTCGCTCTTTTCAACAAGGTTCTCCCGCCCACACTCAAAGCGGACAAACCCGACCCGAAGCTGGGAATCGAATCAAGTCCCTTTTACCTCAATACCACCCCGCGACCCTGGTTTTCTGCAAACGGCACTCCACGGCGCAGCGGTGTCAGTTCTTTCGGATTCGGCGGCAGCAATTTTCATGTGGTGCTTGAAGAGTATCAACGTGACAAAAAGGAGATCGCCTGGGATGGTTCGGTGGAGATTCTGGCCTTCTCGGGTCCGGATGCAGCGGCAATCAACAGCAGTCTTCATCGGGTTGATGAACTTATTGGCGATGCCTTTGACCCTGCGGTGCTGTCCCGGACGGCAAGGGCGCTGCGAACGAATTTTTCAGCCGGCCATCCACAACGGTTGGTCATGGTGGTGGATACCACCCCCGGCGGCAAGGCCCTGAAAGGGCGATTGCACAAGGCCATCGAGGTGGTCACCGCAAGCCAGCCCGCCATCATCTCCGATCAGGGCATCTACTATGTTGCAGCACCGCAGAGTGCCGGAAAAATCGCCTTCATGTTTCCCGGCCAGGGAAGTCAGTATCCCAATATGGGGAGGGATCTGGTCTGCTGCTTTCCCGGTGCCATGCAAGCCGTCCATGACGCCGATCACCGCTTTGATCAGAACACGCACCTGTGGGAGATCCTGTACCCGCGCCCCGCCCTTTCCAACGACCAGCGGCACCAGCAAGCGGAAGCCCTTCGGCAGACCGATGTGGCCCAACCCGCCATCGGAGCGGTCAGCCTGGCCATGCTTTCGATTCTGGACTACTTTAAAGTACGACCGGATGTTACCTGCGGTCACAGCTACGGAGAACTGCCCGCACTCTATGCAGCCGGTTGGATCAACCGGGAAACCCTGCTAACGTTGAGCGTCACGCGTGGTCGCCTGATGGCCGATGCCGGCAGCAACGGTGATGCGGGAACCATGCTAGCGGTAAAATCACCGATTGACCAATTAAAGGCACTTTCCAGTCAGTTTCCGGACGTGGTGCTGGCAAACATCAACAGCCCCGACCAGGGCGTGTTCTCCGGGACAACCGCAGCCATTGAATCAGTTAAGGCCAAATGTGCTGAAAAAGGATACCCGGCCATCTCCCTGCCGGTTTCCGCCGGCTTTCACAGCCCGCTGGTGGAAGGAGCCAGAAGGCCCTTTTCCCTGGCTGCCGAAAAGGCAGCATTCTCCCCCACCCGGATTCCGGTATACGCAAATGTGACCGCTGCGCCCTACCCGGCCGACCCTTCACGGTGTGCAGATTTACTGTGCCGGCAGCTGACTTCACCGGTCCAGTTTCAAGCAACGGTCGAACACCTCTACGAAAGCGGCGTACGCACGTTCATCGAAGTAGGACCCAAATCGGTGCTTTCCGGCCTCGTTCGGTCCACGCTCAAGGACAGGGACATCACGGTCATTGCCGTTGATCGCTCCTCGGGAAGGATGTCCGGCATCATGGATCTGGCCTGCGCCATCAGTCATCTGGCTGCCCTTGGCACCGAACTTGATTTGAATCAATGGGAAACCGAGCTTCCGTTCAGCCGCCCTCAGAAAATGACCATCCCGCTTTCAGGGACCAATTACCGGACGCCTCGAAAAGAAAATACAACACCGATACCAAACCAACTGGGTACGGCACAACCCCAAGAATCCCAACACGCAGCTACAGCCCGGTCCACAAAAAATGAGGTTATTTCACCCACGACCATGAATACCCGCAAACCAATCAATCAAACCGTACCGGCAGTCCCACCGGAGCAACCGGTTGTCCGACACAGGGAAATGAATCCGGAAGCTGGCACCACTATAAACGAGGCGCTGGCCATTGTGCGCAAAGGATTGGAATCGATCCTGTCACTTCAGCAGCAAACGGCCCAGGCTCACCAGAAATTTCTTGAGACCCAGTCCCTTGCTAGCCGAACCCTCCAGGAAATGATGCAAAGCACCCGGATGTTTGTGGGATCCGCCCTGGGTAGGTCTATGCATGCGGTCGCGGACACCCAGGCGCCCGTTGTTCATCCAGAATCGATTTCACCCCAGCCACCCTCAATGGAAACCCTCTCATCAGCGGTAACAGCGGTTGCCACTGGCCTTGAACCGGGGAGGCTACCTGAAGCCACTGAACCGGACTATTCACCAGCAACCAAACCACCACCAAGAACGGCATCGCTGAGTGCGGCGCCGACGATTGCCGCTGAGGCAATATCCATGGCCCTGATCGAAATCGTTTCCGAGCTGACCGGCTACCCTGACGAGATGCTGGGAATGAACATGGACATCGAAGCCGATCTGGGCATCGATTCCATCAAGCGGGTGGAAATCCTCTCCGCCATGGAAGCACGCATGCCCCACCTGCCGCCGGTCACCCCGGACATGGTCGGAACATTGAAAACGCTGGGTCAGATCTGCGATTTCCTTTCCGCCGATGCAAGACCAGCTGTAACAGGGACTCCAGATAAGATCCTGCCAGGGATTCCTTCGTCCGAAGGTTCGCTGACGGTCAAAAAAACATTATTGTCTGTGGTTTCCGAGCTGACCGGCTACCCTGACGAGATGCTGGGAATGAACATGGACATCGAAGCCGATCTGGGCATCGATTCCATCAAGCGGGTGGAAATCCTCTCCGCCATGGAAGCACGCATGCCCCACCTGCCGCCGGTCACCCCAGACATGGTCGGAACATTGAAAACGCTGGGTCAGATCTGCGATTTCCTTTCCGCCGGCGAACACAAGCCGGCATTCGAAGCCAGCGCTGGTTTGGCGATCCAGTCGGCGCCGGCGCATGGCGGGCCGTCGGAGACCCTATCCCGCCAGATCATCGATATCATTGAGTCCCCGAAAAATCCCGATCGCGCGCTACGTATCGAATCGGGTCGCTGGATAGCTGTTTTAAACGACAATTCCCCCATTGCGCAATCCATGGTCACTGAATTGACAAACAAAAATATCGCGGCGCGCTTGATTCCCCACGATGCGGTGGACAACGCGCTGAGTTTCGCCGGAGCGGCAGGCTTGATTCTAAGTGGTTTCACCGACCCGGAAACCGCTTTTCTGGCAGCGAAACGCGCCGCGCCTGAGCTATTGAGCGCTTCAACCCACGGTGATGCCCTATTGGCCGCAATCACCTGCATGGATGGCGCCTTCGGTTTTACGGGAAACGCTTTCGACCATCCCGAACAGGGGTCTCTGTCGGGCCTGGTCAAGACAGCCGCCCTTGAATGGGATGCGTTAATTTGCCGGGCCATTGACTGCTCCCCTGATTTTGCAGATCCGGATGAAGCCGCACAGCAGGTCATTGCAGAGCTGATGACCGTCTGTGACCAGGATCCGGTGGAGATCGGTTTAGGTGCTGATCGCCGGGTAACATTGAAGCCGGTTCCTGCCCATGTTGCTGATGGTCCAATCAAGCTGGATAAAAACGAGGTGGTTGTCGTCACCGGCGGTGCCCGAGGCGTAACGGCCGCTTGTGCCCTTTACCTAGCTCAGGCTTCCGGGGTTTCCATCGCACTGGTCGGCCGATCGGCACCTCCCTTTGAGATTCCTGTTTGGCTTCAGGGCGTCGACAGCGAAGCGGCGATGAAAAAAGCCATTCTTGAGAATGTGTTTACTGCTTCCAAGCCCACTCCGCGTGCACTGGAGGCGGCCTATCAAAAACATGCCGCCAACCTTACCATCACTCAGACGATCGACGGGCTCAAGGCCTCGGGGGTCCATGCAGGCTATTTCAGCGTCGACGTAACCGATCGAAAGCGCCTGCATGAAATGGTCGGCACCATCAGGAACCAGTTGGGTCCCATCACCGGGATAGTCCACGGTGCCGGGGTACTCCACGATCGCCTGATCGTGGACAAAACCGTCGAACAGTTTCGGCAGGTCTACACCACCAAAGTAAACGGGCTAAAAAATCTGCTGTCCGCCACCCAATCGGACAACCTCCGTCACCTGGTCCTGTTCTCATCGGTCAGCGCTCGTACGGGAAACACCGGCCAATGCGACTATGCCATGGCCAACGAAGCGCTCAACAAGATAGCCCGAGTGGAATCCCTGCACCGTCCCGCATGCCGGGTTACCGCCATCAACTGGGGACCGTGGGACGGTGGCATGGTGACCCCAGCCCTTAAAAAAGCCTTTGACGGCAAGGGGATCCAACTGATCCCCATTGAAACCGGTGCCCGCCTGATGGTGGCTGAAATGAAAAATGCCAATCCCAGCCCTGTTGAAGTGCTCATCGGTGCCATGCTGACCAGCGATGGCACTGGATTGGCAGAGGTCCCGGATTCGCCCATGGCGCTGTTGGAGCGCCGCGAAGTGGACCTTCAGCGTTACCCGGTGCTTGCCTCCCATATCATCGGTGGCAAACCAGTGGTGCCTTTTGCCTTGATCTCCGAGTGGATCGGCCATGGTGCGCTGAAGGAAAACCCAGGCTTTTCCCTGCACGGCATTGACGATTTTAGACTGCTCAGCGGCATCCGCATCGAACAGGAAAAAAAACTGGTTCGCCTCATGGCCGGAAAAGCCAAAAAAGCCGGCGACGCGTGGCAGGTGGATGTGGAATTGAGAAACGGCGTAAAAAATGGCAAGGATGTGATTCACACACGGGCTCGAGCCCTATTGGTTGACCGATTTCCCGCCGCCCCGGTCTTCACCGGCAGCGCTAAAAACGGCAGTCGCGCCTACCCGCGGAAGTTGGATGCCGTTTATGGACCGATACTGTTTCACGGCGACCACTTGCGGGCAATCCAAGCCATCGTCGACTACTCCGACCACGGCATGACGGCCCAGCTGACCAGTGCACCGAAACCCGAGGCGTGGATGCAGGACCCCATCCAGGGACGCTGGATGGCCGACCCCATGGTCTTGGACGGCGCATTTCAGATGGCCATCGTCTGGTGCTTCGAGCAGACCGGCAAGGTCTGCCTGCCCAGCTATGCCCGCGCTTACCGCCAGTATCGAACGGCGTTCCCGGCAGCCGGCGTGACGGCGGTGATGGCGGTCACTTCCGCCAATCACCGCAAAATGGTTGCTGACTTCACCTTTTTGGACGATGGCGGTCAGGTGGTCGCCACCCTAAACGGCTATGAAGCCACTGTAGACGAATCGCTCATCCATGCATTCCACAATAACGGACAACCATCTGTTTTACCAGAGAATTGCTGATGATTAAACTACCCGTCAAAAACAGCCATGACACCTACACGGTCCATCCGACCAAGCTGATTGCCTTGGGGTTGAACTACCGGGCCCACATCGCCGAAAGCGTTTCAGTCAAAGTGAAAGGGTTTACCGATGAGGAGCCAACCGAACCCCTGCTGTTCCCCAAAACACCCAATGTGCTGGTCGGACCGGATCAGGCCATCGTCATTCCAAAGTTTTTAAAGGAATACGGATTCAAGACCCTGCGGACCGACTACGAAGCGGAACTGGCGCTGATTATCAGCGACCGGTGCAAAGATGTGCCAGCTGGCGAGGCCATGGATCACATTTTGGGTTACACCTGCATGAACGACGTTAGTCAGCGAAACATCCAGAATGGGGATCGAACCGGGTGGTACCGGGGAAAATCCCTGGATACCTTCGGCCCCATCGGCCCTCAGGTGGTGCTGGTCGGGGATCTGCCCGACCCCCAGATGCTGAACATTACCTGCCGTCTCAACGGGACGACGGTTCAGGAAGGCAACACCCGGCAAATGATCTTCAAGATTCCTGAGATCATCGCCTTTGTCTCAAAAAATTTCACCCTGATGCCCGGCGACATCATCCTCACGGGAACCCCGTCTGGCGTGGGACCCCTGAGCCATGGCGACACCGTCGAAGTGGAGATCGACGGTATCGGGGTTTTAAAAAATGCCGTGATCGATGAGACGGTTTGATTTGAGATCGCAGTTGGCAGCCACCTACCCGTTAATGGCAACAGCCAAATATAAAAATCACAGTTCCAACGGCGTTACGGAGTTGACCAGTTCCGCGGAGCGCAGCTCTTCGATCACTTCGGGGGGGACCGGCGTATCGGTCTGGAGAAAAATGATATTTCGGTCGCCGTCCCTTTCCTGCCCCACATGCATCCGCCCGATATTGATGTTGTGCCGTCCCAAGGTGGTTCCGATACCACCGATGGCTCCTGGCCGGTCCTGATTGAAAATCAGCAGAATGTGACCTTCCGGGACCAATTCAAGGCGGAAATTGTTGATCTTGACCACCTTGATGTCGCTTCGGCCGATCAGGGTGCCGGCCACAAGGTTCTCACCGGTCTCGGTGCTTACCCGCAGCGTGATCAGATGGGTGTAGTCTTCGGCTTCCGATGTGGTGGATTCAATGATTTTAATGCCCATCTCTTTGGCCACTAGAGGGGCGTTGACGAAGTTAACCGCATGGTTGACCATGGGTGTGAGCAGTCCTTTAAGAATTGCCGTGGATACCGGAGCCATGTCCATGCCTTTAAAATCACCGGTATATTCAATGGTCACCGCTTTGACCGGTCCGACGGCCAATTGGGCCTGCAAACACCCCATGCGGTCACCAACTGCCATATAGGGTCCGATTTTTTTTAAACTTTCCCCGGCCACTGACGGGACATTGACCGCATTGACGATGGTACCGTTGATCAGGTAGTCGACTATCTGTTGGGCCACGGCCACGGCCACATTGGTCTGGGCTTCCTGGGTGGATGCTCCCAGATGGGGTGTACAGATTATTCGATCCAGTTCGAACAGGCGACACTCGCCAGGCGGTTCGCTTTCGAATACATCCAGTGCGGCCCCGGCCACCTTGCCAGATTTTACGGCTTCCTGGAGGTCGTCTTCGTTGACGATGCCGCCCCTGGCACAATTCATGATCATCACACCGTTTTTCATCTTTTCGAAGGCCGCTTGGTTCAGCAGACCGGTAGTTTCCTTGATTTTCGGAACGTGAACTGAAATGTAATCGGACCGTTGATAGAGTTCATCCAGGGTCACGCTTTCGAAACCGGCTTTTCCGATCTGTTCGGGCGCCACAAAGGGATCGTAAACCACCACCTGCATCCGTAGTCCCTTGGCCCGGTCGGCCACGATGGAACCAATTTTCCCAAAACCGATGACACCCAGGGTTTTGTTGAAAACCTCCCGCCCCTGCAGTTTTTTTTTGTCCCAGCGACCGGCTTTCAAAGAAAGGGTGCCCTGGGGGATATTGCGGGTCAGGGACATCATCATGGCAATGGCATGCTCGGCTGTGGTCACCACGTTACCCGTCGGGGTATTCATGACTACTACGCCCCGTTTCGTGGCAGCGGGGATATCCACATTGTCCAGGCCGATGCCGGCGCGCCCGACCACTTTCAGTTTTTTTCCGGCCTCGAGAATCTCCTCGGTCACCTTCGTAGCACTGCGGATCACCAGCGCATCGTAAGCACCGATGGTCTCCTTCAGTTCCTGGGAGGAAAGCCCTGTTTTTATCTCCACTTCGATTCCCGCGGTTTCGCGAAACAGCTGAATTCCAGCGTCTCCTAGAACGTCGCTGACAAGCACTTTGATCATCTTTCTTTTCTCCTTCTCGGGCAGATTTCTTCCCTATCCGATTCTACAAATAATAACAGACAATGTACGCTGCAGCGGTCCAGAGCGTCACCAGGCTGCTTTATATTTCGGCGGTTACACCCGGTTAAGCTACCGATATCCGGGATGACTGATTGTAAAAAGCTATGGGAGTCGGTCTTTCGGACAGCGTCTGAAGGCCCATGCCGTTTCAGACAGGTACGATCGGTATGTTTCTTTGATTTTCAGCGGAAAGTCAAGCTGCAAGACATATCATCGGATTTTCATTAATTCCGCTTTTCATTGCCTTCGGAGGGAGGTGCGGCATCCATTGACCGTCCCCATTGCTCGTTGGCGTCATCCCTTCTGAAAAGGGTCAGCATCCACCCGCAAGCCGTCAAAACGGCCCCGGCCATCATGGCCGTGTGAAACGCGTTCAGAAAGAGGGGCTGAAGGTGAGGCTCATATACGTTGGCGTTTAAGCCGTCGCTAAGCCGGGTGAAGGTGCGGCTAAAGATCAATCCAGACAAGGCCACCCCGGTTACCATACCGAAGTTGCGCGCAGCGGCAATGGTCCCCGATGCAATGCCCCGTTTCCGGATGGAGATGGCACTCATTGCCGATGCGCTGTAGGCCGGCAGGAAAAGTGCCACCCCGACGCCGGCAAGGCCCATGCGCCATATCTCCGGGAAAAGCCCCGTGGAAGGATACAGCGTCGTAAACGAAAACAGGGCCGCGGTCAAGGCGCCCATGCCGGCAAAACAAAGCACCCGTGAACCGACCCGGTCGGACATCCAGCCGGAAAGGGGGCTGAAGAAAAACAGAAAGACAAAGGGGATCGTCATGATGGTTCCGGCCGTCTGCGCACTCACGCCGGCGGGCCGCATCAGGTAAAAGGGCATCAGAAACATAATCGTGAACAGCCCGGCAAACAAAACCACGGCACAAATGACCGATACCATGAAGAAACGGTTTTTCAGAATATGTGTATCCACAATCGGATAGTCGGTTCTCAGTTCCACAACCAACAATAGAGCCAAAACGGCAACCGTCGCCAAAGCCAAGACGATCATCCGGTAAGATGCCATGGGCCATTTATCCACCTGCATTACGAAGGTCATGAGACCGAAGAGCGTCGCGGTCAGACAGATGGCGCCGAGCCAGTCGAAGGGTTCATGGGATGACGAATCCGCAGCCGTTCTTTTGAGGATGTGCCAGG
Source organism: uncultured delta proteobacterium (assembly GCA_963704985.1). GTDB lineage: Bacteria > Desulfobacterota > Desulfobacteria > Desulfobacterales > Desulfosarcinaceae > Desulfosarcina. Next base: position 289,316 of record CAVPIL010000004.1, read on the forward strand.
CAGTAACGACGGCTGCCACGCCGATGGGAATATTCAGAAAAAAGATCACCCGCCAGGACCCATGTTGCAGAATCAACCCGCCCAGCGCCGGTCCGGCAGTCAGGCCCGTGGCCACCACGGTTCCAACCAGCCCCAGGGCTCTGCCCCGTTCCTTTGGTGCAAAGGCATCCACCACCAGCGCCGGCGAACAGGCCATGATCATGGCCGCACCAATTCCCTGAAACGCGCGGGACATGATCAGAACCGTCGCTTGGCTGGCGGTACCGCACAGCACCGATCCCAGGGTAAACCAGACGAATCCGTAGCAGTAAACCCACCGTCGTCCCTTGATATCGGACAGTCGGCCGAAAGCAAGCAGCGTCGAAGTGATCGTCAGCAGGTAAATCAAAACGATCCACTGGACCGTTTCAAAGGGAGCCTTGAGATTCTCCATGATAGCCGGAAGGGCAATGTTGACGATGCTGCTGTCCAGTGTGGTCATGAAAATACCGATGGCCACCAGCATGAAGGAGACCCATTTTCTGTTTTTAATATCCACCGTTGCCATCGTCCGCCCTGCCATCGATTGCCAGGCTGCGTTCAAGACCGCGTATCGCCCTTCGATTATTAATTAACATGTTATCAGGATTGAAAAAAGCGCCATTTTATGAGAGGAGATAACGTCCGAGGAAGGAGTTCGCATTCCAATGATGTCCGAACACCGCATCCGGTTTGCCGATGCAAGAAAAATGACCGATGTCGCGTCACAAAGCGTTCACCTGGTGGTGACCTCTCCCCCCTATCCCATGATCGAGATGTGGGACGAACTGTTCTGCCGGCAGGAGGCCATCAAAAACGCACTGAACAGCCAGAACGGCATCGAGGCCTTCGAACTCATGCACCGGCAACTGGACCCTGTATGGGATGAACTCCGGCGGGTTCTGATTCCCGGCGGCATCGCCTGCATCAACATCGGTGACGCCACCCGGACCATCAAGGACGAGTTTGCCCTTTACCCCAACCACAGCCGCATTCTTGCCCATATGCTGGCGCTTGGATTTAGCAACCTGCCCAACATCCTGTGGCGCAAGCAGACCAACGCCCCCAACAAGTTTATGGGATCGGGCATGATGCCGCCCGGTGCCTATGTGACCTTAGAGCACGAGTATATCCTAATATTTCGCAAAGGCGGCAGGCGGCTGTTTGCTGCCCAGGCTGAAAAAACCAACCGGCGGCGAAGCACCTTTTTCTGGGAGGAACGCAATGTATGGTTTTCCGATGTCTGGATGGATCTGAAGGGGACCCGGCAGAAAACCGCAGATAAACAGCTTAGGCAGCGCAGCGGCGCCTATCCCCATGAGTTGGCGTACCGCCTGATATGCATGTTTTCGGTCATGGGTGACACGGTGTTGGATCCGTTTCTGGGCACCGGGACCACATTGTTGGCCGCAGCCGCAACAGGCCGCAACAGCGTGGCTTACGAGTTGGATAGCGCCTTTCAGCCAATGATCTTCCAGGGGTGCGGGCAGGTCATCCAACAAAGTCGCCGACGAATCGGTGAGCGGATGGATGATCACCTGCAATTCATCCGCGACCGCCAATCGGCAGGCAAGACCATCAAGTACACCAATCAGGTATATGGGTTCCCGGTGGTTACCCGCCAGGAAACGGAACTGATGATTCCACTGCCCACGGCCGTTTTGGAAACGGCGCCAAATCAGTTCAGGGTAACCTACCAGCTGCCCGAAGCCCCGACCACCGGCAAACCCGCCGCCTTCCCTGAAAAACAGCATACTGAAACAAGCGGTCAGCTGCCACTGTTCGACTGACGATTAAAGCTTGCCGTTGAGCCGGTAGATGAACACCAGCACTTCGGCGACGGCCCGGTAAAGTTCTGCGGGAATCTCGGACTCCAGTTCCATGGCCTCCAGCACATTGGCCAGGTTGCGGTCTTCGATGAGAGGCACGTCGTTTTCCCGGGCCACCTGGATGATCTGCTCGGCAATGTAACCCCTTCCCTTGGCCACCACCCGGGGCGCCATGCTTTTTGCTTGGTCATATTTTAGGGCGGCCACCTTTCTAATCTGTTTGTCGTTCATATGCTCAGATCCACCTGCCGGCGTTTTGGGATAGTCAGGTCTTCGCCTTCGAATTCCGTGATTTTTTTCTCGTTGACCACCACACTGACGGCAACGGTACTGAAGGTATCGTTGAGCACCTCTCCAATACGATGCTGTTCGTTTTCAATAGCCGCCTTAACGGCCGCTTCCCTGACGAAGAACGTGACATTCAGATCCTTGCCCACCATCCACAAATCGGCACGCACCGTTCCCATGCGGTCCATATCCAGCAGCAGAGAGACCCGGGGATTCTTGTGGGCATCATCCCGTCCTTTTTTTGCGTAGTATACCTTAAGGCGGGCATTGCGGTGCGTGTCGGTCAGAAACAGCATATGGGAAAACGCCTGCGACAGGTCCGGGTCCACAGGCTTTTCCGTTGCCATGATCTGTTGCTGTTCGATGTGGGCAACCGTTCGCTGAACCACACTTTTCAGTGTTTCTAGCAGATGCCGGTCCACTCCCGGCGAATCCAGGAGTTGCCTATTCAGAACGTGTTTAATGATTAACAGGTTGGGTTTCAAATCGTTAACCATGAGGTCACGAATTGCCGGCTGCCGGGCCAATTCGGCGGACGTCATTTCCGTCGACCGGGTCTGAAGGCTGGTGATTGCCTGCTCGAGGCGTTTTTCAAAGTAGAGTCCGGAGTTTTCCACAAATGCCCTTACTCTGGCCATCAGTGTCGTCATATCGCCTGCTGGTGTTGCCGGATTCAGAGCCTGCTGCAGGTTGATCAGGGCCCCTTTCATCGGTAGGGATAAGGGCAATGATGGGTCCTTTTCAGACTGATTGTGCAGCACCAGAATCTGTTGGATGTGATCCCGCAGTATGGCCATGTCGGCGGTCGTGGGCGGCATCGATCGGGCAACCGCAGCCACCGTTGACGCTGGGTTTGGAAGTGGCGCCGTTGCTGCCGGCGGATGGTTCGCCGGTGATGCGGGCAACGCCTGTTGGGCCATACTGGTCGGGTCCCTCGGGGAAGAACTGGCCGCATCGGGTGGCGACAGCCGCCTGGAACCGCCGGGTCCAGCCGGTGACGAAACCGCAAGCGTAAGGCCGCCGTCGGTTTGCAAGACGGTAAGGGGAATGATCTGACCCTGGCGAACCGGGATATCGATTTTGGCGAAGGCTTTAAATTCTCCGAAATCCACCAGCATCAACCCATCCTTTTCGAATCCCGTAATGCGTCCCCGGAGAGACTCGCCGGCAACCAACGATTGCGAATGGGCGGCAAGTAAAGGCCTGTCAGAGACCACTTCAAACAGGCGAATTTCCAACCGACCATTGGTCGGCAGGTTGGCTACCGGGTCATTTTTTGGCTCCATGACCATACGAAGGCCTTCTCCGGCGCTCTCCACACGGATCTGGAAATCCTGGCCGGTGACTACCGGCAGGGGCAGACGGGCATAGGCTTTGAACTGACCGATGGCGAGCAGGGCGTCGTTATCCTTTTGCACATCCAACACCAATGCCGTCAATCGATCCCCGTCCCTTAACGCCAGGGATGCGTTCAGGTCTTGACCCGACTCGTTCTTCTGCGGCGGCATTGGCAATGTCCACGGAATGTCCATGATTCAAATCCTTGATCTGTTTCCCATGCAACGGCAAATGGTAACGGTATTTTCCTTCACGATACCCTCGAACTGATGACGCGACACTTCAAGAAGCGGATGAAGCCAGTTTTCGGCCTGATGGTCAACACCCATGGGTTTCCTGTTTCCCAGCGGCGATCGCCAATTAGAAAATGTATAGCACAAGGCACCTTCTTTTCCTATCTTCCGGTTAGGCGCTCTATGTCGCACTGCAAAACAATTCTCGCCTTTGGACCCTAGCCAGGGTTTGCCTAACCCCTGGGTTTATGTTACAGAAACGACCCTTACCGAAAACCCATAATAGTGGCCGTTACAGGTACCCATGTTTTCAGGAATGCAGGAAATTCTGCTTATCGTGGTCATTGTTTTGGGAATATTTCTGCTTCCCCGGATGATGAAACCCCTTCCGCCACCCCAGAAGGTCATGCTGGGCCGCCCTATATTGCGGTTTTCCTGGGCGCTGCGCCTGGCTATCATTTTGTCCCTGCTTTGGTCGGTGGCCTGGGCGCTCTATTTTAAGCCCTGGCAGCAGGATGCCATTGCTTTTATCACCCTAGGTATCGGACCGGTGGCGGTCGGATGGGGTCTCAAGTGGGTACTTGCCGGAATGAAAAACAAGCGCTAATGTAAATATCGTGGGCCATGCCTCCCTGTCTTTTTTCAGAACCCGTGACAGGCTTGGGCATGGTCACCGATCGATCAACATCTAACTGAAGAGAGGTTTTGCATGGTACACGAAGATGCCGGGCATTACGCGGCCAAACATCCCGGTGGTCAGATCGACAAGACCCTTGCCGCCGCCATCGCCGGCAAGGCAAAAGAGGGGCGCATCACCTGCACGGCTGCCCATGCCATTGCAAAAAAGCAAGCCTGTTCCCCGCTGGTAGTGGGCATGAACATAGATCTGCTGGAAAATCGAATCCGCAGATGCCAACTGGGGCTGTTCGGTTATGGGTTGAAAAAGAAAAAAGCGGTCAAACCGGCCGCAATGGTGACCAGAACCCTCAAAACCGCCATACGAAAGGCCATGGAGGGCGACCGAATCACCTGTCAGGCGGCTTGGGAGGTTGCTAAAAAGATGAATCTGACGAAGCTTGAAGTATCGTCTGCCTGCGAGGCCATTAAGATCAAGATCTCAAAATGCCAGTTGGGAGCGTTTTAGTTGCCTTTTCCAAGTGGCCTGCCAATAGACTGGCAAGCAGGGCAATTACTGTTTGCTGAGGCCCTGAAGATAGCCGAACAGATTGCGGGCGGATTTCGGCGGTTGGTTTTTTTCCTTTTCTTTGCGGGCGCTACGCACAAGGTTTCCCATGCGCTGGCGATCTGCATCGGGAAAGCTTGCCAGTATCTCTTCAAAAACAGCATCCTCTCCGGCCATCAGCTGATCCCGCCAGCGTTCAATACGCTGAAAATCCTTAGCCTGCCGATAGCTGCCCTGCTCAATTTCCAGAAGCGCCTGTTCGATGGGCGCTACATCCGCGCTGCGCATAAGCGTGCCGATATACTGCATCTGGCGCCGTTTGGCCCCATGGGCGTTCATCGGCCGGGCAGCCTGGATGGCTGCCATCAGCACCGCGGGCAATCCCATCCGGCGTAGCTGGTCATCAGAAAGGGTGACCAGCTTCTCGCCCAGTTTCTGAAGGGCCGTGGCCTCTTTTTTCAGACGCGTGCGGCTCTTAGCCGATTCCTCGTGAATATCCATGGTCATTGGCTCGTTCGGTTACAGGATGGTCGTCATCGCTTTCGTGTCAGCCATCGCCAGGGATGTTACCCCATCAGCAAGAGCATGTAAATCATTACCTGCTGCGGTAAGGAACGCATTCATCTTGGCCCCCAAGCGCCGATTGGGTCAAATTGATTTTCGACAAACAATTTGGGCTTCAAAGATTGGATATCAAATCCTGTAAAATGAACCGCCGAGCGTTCCAAAGGGCTTTCAAACCAAGCTGCCGGCAGAATATACACGGTTCACGATTTTACCAGAAACAGACTCAACCAGGGTACATAGGTAATGACGATAAGCACGCCCAAAAGGAGAATCAGGTATGGCAAAGATGCCCGATAGAGCAAGGTGACGGGTTTTTTGAATTTCAAGCTGGAGATGAACAGGTTGATGCCCACCGGTGGTGTGGAGTAGCCAATCTCCAGGTTGACTAGAAATATGACGCACAGGTGGATGGGATCCACCCCGTAGGACATGGCGATGGGAACGATGATGGGCACCACGATGACGATGGCCGAAAAGATGTCCATGATGCACCCCACCGCCAGCAAGAACAGGTTCAATCCAGCCAGGAACAGCAGTTTGTTGTTGCTGAATCCGGCCAGCAGTTCAAGTATCCGATTGGGAATCTGCTGGTCCACCAGAAATCCGGTAAACCCAAGGGCAACACCCAGGATGACGATAATGGCGCCGGACAGAACCGCACTTTCGACGATAATGGCCGGTAGCCCCTTGAAAAAGGAAACTTCCTTCAAAATAAAGCACTCCACCGCAATCACGTAGACTAACACAACGGCAGAGACCTCAACGATGGTGACGAACCCGCCATACACTCCCGCCAGAATGATGCCAATCAACGGCCAGTCCCATATTCCGCATAAAAAAGCGGATTTCACCCGTTGGAAGGAAATGCCGCCTTGAGCTTCCCGCCGGCCGGACGCCAGCTGTTTGAAAAAGGCGTACGTGCAAAGCATCACGATGAGAAACAGCCCGGGCACAAGCGCCGCCTTGAAGATTTTACCGATATCCACCTGGGCGACGACCCCATACAGGATGACGGGCAAACTCGGCGGGAATAGCAATCCCAGGCTTCCGGAAGTGGTCAGCAGGCCCAGGGTGAATTTTTCTCCGTACCCTTTGCTTCGCATCACTGGATAGAGGATGCTGCCCAGCGCCACAATGGTCACACCGCTGGCCCCGGTCAGGGCGGTGAAAAAGGCGCATAAACAAAGGGCAGTCATGGCCAATCCACCGGGCAGCCATCCCACGAGTGCTTCAATGAAATTCATGATTCGCTGGGGAGCCCGGGTCTCGGTGAGCAGGCAGCCCACACAAGTGAACAGCGGAAGCGCCACCAGCACGGGCATCGCTCCCAAACGGTTCATCTCGATGAGAATCGTTTGCAGTGCCAACAGGTCATGATCCACAAGGAAGAGGCAGGCAATCGACAGTGCGGCAATGACAGTAAAGATCGGGGTTTCCATTAACGCCAGGATCAGAATGGCAACGATGACCAAAGAGAGCGGATTCATCGGGTCGGCTTGGCCGGCTGGTCTGTTTCGGCAGGTTGCGTTGACGCCAACCGATACAGCAGGCCGGTCAGGTAGCGAAACGCAGTTGCGCTGAAAAAAATGGGAAAGATGACCGACAGCCATCCCCAGGCGCCGAACATGGCCATTTCGTTTTTGACAAACGCAAGGGACGTGGCCAAAAGGATTCCCATCACCGCAGCGCCGAAAAGGTTGGCCGCCACGGCGGCCAACAATCGCGTGCGCATGCTGCAGTAGCGCAGCACCAGTTCCAGCCTGATGTGCCGCTGCTGCTTCAGCGCCAGGGACGCGCCCAGCAAGGCCAGCCAAAGGACCAGATGGGGACCGGCTTCAAAGAGTTTATGGGACGGCCAATGCAAGATGTTGCGCGAAAGGATGCCGATGACGATAAAAAAAACCAGCAGCGAAAAGCAACAGATAATCACGCTTTTTTCAATAAGCGCCAGTGCGTCGTCCAGTCGTTTGATGAGTTTCATCATGAAGCCAAGCGGTTCAGCCGGTTGTGGATCAGGAATAAGAGATGCGCGTCAGGATGGGAGAAAAAAAATGCGCACATGCGCCACCCTTCTTATCCCTTAGCTCCTTTTCACTTTGCCTTTTGTCTGTATTCAGCGATCAATCCACGGATTTGATCGAACAATTCCTTCGAGTATAGCGACGGAATGCTCATCTCGTAATTCTTTTCGGCGCTCTGCTTGAATGAGGCAATCTGTTCAGGGGTGGGCGGGATCAGTTCAATACCCGCCTCGCTTAGTACCTGCACCGCTTCGGCGTTGTCTTTCCGGGTCGATTGAACCAGTAAAGCAGAATACTGTTTGACCAACCGGCTGACAATTGCCTGGTTTTTCGGGCTCAGGCCGTCGAAGGTTTGTTTGTTCATCAATAGGGCACCCGTAGAGTTGACCATGGGGAAATCAAGCATGTATTTCACCCTCGCGTACCACTGGAAGGCTATAGAGGCAACTAATGGAGAATAATATGAATCAATCATACCTGTCTCCAGTCCCGTATTGACGTCGGCAAGTTGGAGAGGGTAGGCCTGCACGCCGAAGGCGTCCAGGAACGTTTCGGCCACCCGATCCCCTTTCCACACCCACATCTTGGTTTTCTGCAGGCTCTTCACACTGTCGATGCGCTGTTTAGAAAACAGGTAAACAAAACCGGCTTCGGAAAAACCCAGCAGGACGAAACCCTTTTCTTCAAAACGGGCGGCGAAGACATCAAACATCTGTTCCTTAACGTAATCGATCTCTGCATAGCTGTTGAACAATAGCGGCGCCTCTAAAACCCGTATCTCCGGCAGGACCAATCCCAGACCCACTCCGGAGAATCCGCCGGCATGGATGCGGTTGACCCGCATCTTTCTCAGCACATCCACCTCGTCACCACTTACCCCGCCGGCATAGATTTTTATTTCAACATCGCCGCCGGTTTCTTTTTTCACCGCATCGGCAAATTCATGCATGGTGGTGGTCCACGTACTTCCTTCGGGCATAACCACGGCGATTTTAATATCGGCAGGGCCGGCAAACGCCTCCCCGTAAATGGTGAAGAACGCCAGCGTGAGCAGGACGGGAACAGTAACGAATCGTTGGGTTGATTGCATTTTGTTTGGGTTGGTCGTTCGGTTAAGGTTGTCGGGTTTGGATAACACCCATAACCCCTTTGATTCTTTTATCCCCTATTCCATATCCCATCTCTCATTCAAACAGAAAATCAACCGCAGAGAGATAAATGGCTGCCCGTCGACCGGCAATGGCATTGTACAGTGCCACATGGTTATCCACAGCCGGATGATCGATGATCCGCTGGATCAGGTTGACAAATGCCTCACGGTCCTGTTGTTGCTGCAGGCAGAATCGGGCATAATAAAGGTCGGCCAGCAGGTACTCATCGCCGGCAATCTGTTTCACGTGTTGATAGTGATCGCGGGCCTTTTGCTGGCTTCCTCCCATCATGGGCGGCCTGGATCCGAAATAGGCCACCAGGAAGAGGTGGGCACCACCATGGTTATAGGCGGGATCCAGTTCGATCACCCGTTCCATGACCGCGCGGGCCACGTGTGCCCGGGATACGGCTCGGATGGAATCGAGGTTGCGGTTGACCCAAGCCCCCAAGTTGAATCCATACCAGAAAAGCGGGGCCACCTCTTTTTTGCCCAGTTTGTTCAGATAAGGCGCGATCGCATCGACCTTTCTGAATGCGTCCGACGCACCCGGCACATTTTTTTCCAATGCCAACAGGGCATAATCGAGACCTTTTTCGTAGTAACGGTTGACTTGCTCTTTTAATGAATCTCTCTCTTGCTCCTTGGCGTCGGATGGCTGGGAAAGATAAAGCGTCCTTTCAAGCCGGGTTTCCACAAAACCGAAGGCGTAACTTCCATACAGGCGCGACAGTAGCGTGATTAACTGTCGATCATCGGGGCTGTTGGCCAGCATTGCCTCCAACAGTTTGATATTGGCCGGGATGGCCTTTTCCATCAAATCCAGATCGCCATCGTTTTCGAACGCCGTGATGCCGGTGTCCACCAGACCGGCCATCTGCCGAACGATCAGGGTTCTGGGCGAACAGGCGGCTACCAGCAGGGCAATCGCCATCAGCCATAAATACGGTTTGAACGTCATAAACGATCCTGTGCTGGGTTATCGACCGCCACGTGCTGATGAGATACGACATGTGGAAATCTATGAAAATCAGCTTTCGGATGGATTTGAGGCCTCCTGTCCGGTTACCTCACGCAGGTTTTCGGGAATTTTGCCTGTCGTGAAAACACTGCTGATGATGCGTACCAGCCGGTGAATGTGACGTTTGATCTCCTCCGGAGATCGTCCGGGATAATTTTTGAACGACATGACCACGCCGGTAACCGATGCATAAATGGCGTGGGTCACCAGACGACTGTTCATACCGATATCCGTTTGGTTGTTCACCCGCTCCAATATGTCGAGAAAATTTCGCTGCATGGTGTTATACCTTTCCAGCGCCTTTGGCTGGATCTGGCCGGTAATCATAAAATGCCCCATCATTTGGAATACGGATTCATTCTCCAGCAGATAGTCCACGCTCCCCATGGCGAGTTCTTCCAATGAAGTGCGCTCCTGCGCCACGCTTTTTTCAAACAGCTCCTCCACCACTTTCATGTGGCGCACCAGGGCTTCTACGAAAACATCGTCACGGCTGGGAAAATAACGGTAAATGGCAGCGGCCGATATGCCGGCCCGTTTAGCGATGTCGCGCATGCCGATCTTATGAAATTCCTTCTGGCTGAACAGATCCATGGCGGCATCAATGATCAGGTTTTTGCGTGTCTCACGCTCTTCTTTTCTCAATTTTTGAAAGGTCGACATGGTTGTGCTCCTGCGGGTTCAGTTTGTTGTTGCATCGAAGGCAGCAGCTGAAATAGAAAAATGCTTAAAATCGGATCGCAATGGGTCCCGGTTGGCAGTCAGTGGACCCAAAAAACGCCACATTTTCATTGAATTGAGTTTGCACCAGACCACCCATGGTCATCGTTGATCTGGAAACACGATGGTTTTTCCCATCGGCCAGTGGTTCTCATCTCCTGGTTGAAACGGTGGCTCAGGCGAAGGGCAAATGGGAATAAAGCCACCCCGTTTTCTGGTGCTATCCAAACGGGCATCGCTTTGCTGTCGTTCAAGTAATTAACGCAGTTAACATGGATTAACAACTCTTTTTCAATATGTTTATTTCTGGTAAAGTATGCTTTTGGTGTGCCGGTTTAACCTGAATCGAATCCCAACGACCCTTTTGCGCTATGAATCCTGGAGGCTCTGAATGATCAACGCATTGTTGCGAAACGCATTATTGCTCCTGATTGCCCTATCCACCCCATTGCCGGTATCGGCGGCGTCCATCGCCGATGCCGACACATTGGTTGAACAGGGCGAAATGGCAGGCTTACTCAACGCCATCAATATTTATGAGGCCTATTTAAGAGCAATCCCGGAAGATTTCGAAGGCAACTGGAAATGTGCGCGTGCGTGTCGAGAATATGGAGAGAAGGCCAAGAAAAGCAATGCTGACGGATGGGAGCAGATCTGTGCCGAATACGGCAAGAAAGGCATGCATTATGCCGATAAAGCCAGAGCAATTCATCCGAACCATCCTGCCGGCCACTACTTTTACGGACTGAACGCCGGTATCTATTCCGATGGGACAAGTATTATCACTGCGCTGAAAGAGGGTCTTAAGAACAAAACCCAGAGCAGTTTTGAAACAGTGTATGAATTGGATAAGACCTATGAAGCGGCCGGCGCCATTCTGGCCCTGGGCCGCTTCTGGGCTGTCCTGCCCTGGCCTATCCATGATAAAAAAAAAGCACTGGCGTATTACCGTGAATTCCAGCAGACCGACTATTTCCAGAGCAGCATCGAAGGCCGCGTGTATTTGTCCGAACTGCTGATCGGGTTAGGTGGCGACAGCAATCGAGCCGAGGCCAAAGAGTTGCTCGGACAAGCTGTCCAGACCGGTGAACTTTACTTTAGCAATTGGGCCCAACGGTTACTTGACAAGATTCAATAAATACGGAGGGTCGGGTAAGCGTCGGTCCTGCTGCCCAGGTAAGCCGGTCAAGATCGGTCGATTCAAGATCGCCTATGGAGGCGCCCATTCATCATTTCAACCCACTTTTCTTACCAGCCTGGCTACCGATTCAACATGAAAGGTGTGGGGGAACATGTCCACCGGTTGGACTTCTTCCACCGCGAACACCGCCTTGAGTTCCAGGATATCTCTGGCCATGGTGGCCGGGTTGCAGGATACATAGACAATTTTCTCTGGTGCCAGTTTGAGCACCTGTTTGACCACATCCTTGTGCATGCCGGTGCGCGGGGGATCGATCACCAGGAGATCTGGAGCCGTATCGATGGTTGCCAGTGTATCCTTGATATCCCCGAGGATAAAACGGCAGTTGTCGATGCCATTCCTACGACAGTTCTTTTGGGCGTCGTCCACGGCGCTCTCCACCAGTTCCAGGCCGATCACCCGACCGGCCTGTTGGGCCAGCCAGATGGCAATGGTTCCGGTACCGCAATAGAGATCCAGTACCGTCTCGTGCCCCTTCAGCGCAGCATAGCGACCTACGGTTTCGTATAGTTGTTGTGCGCCGCGGGTGTTGGTCTGGAAAAATGAGTTGGCCGAGATCTCAAATTCAAAGCCGCCGATCCGGTCGGTCAGCACCGGATCACCGGCCAGGTGGATTTCCCGTTCACCGATGGCCACGCCCGAGCGTCGGGCGGTAATGTTGTTGACCACGGACACCACTTCGGGGAATTTGAACCGCAGCATCTCGGCCAAGGGCATGACCGCCTGGCGATCCTCGCTGGCGGTGACGATGTTGACCATCCACCGGTCACGGGCCACCGAGTGCCGCAGCATGAGAAATCGCCAGAAGCCTTGGTGGGTACGAAGCCCGTATACCGGCCGGTCCGAAGCACGCAGGTAGCCGCGCACGGCATCCAGGATGTGGTTGCCCGTTTGCGGCTGCAGCAGACAGGCCCGGGTATCCAGGACCTTATGGAAAGTGCCGGGCACATGCAGCCCCAGCGCAAAGCTGACATCCGCATCCCTGCCCATCTCCTGGGGCATCAGCCAGCGACGGTCCGAACAGGAAAACTCCATTTTGTTGCGGTAGCCGAAAATCTCGTCTGACGGCAGCACCGGAGGAACCGCGGTCCCGCCGATCAGGGCGATATGTTCAATTGACTCGGAAACGTGGCGGCGTTTTAACGCGATCTGGTGCTGATAGTCGATGAACTGCCACTTGCAGCCGCCGCAAAATCCGCTGTAGGGACACGGCGGATCCACGCGCATGGGTGATGGCACCAGCAGTTCCTGCATTACCGCTTCGGCGTAATTGCGCTTTTTCCTGATGATGCGGGCGACTACCCGATCACCGGTAACGGTCTGATCGATAAAAACGGCAAAACCGTCAATCTTGGCCAGCCCTTTGCCTCCAAAGGCCACATCGATGACATCACACTCGATGATCTGATTTTTCTTAACGGTCATCCGCAACCTTTTTCTGGTTTTAATCGATCGGTTTCAGTCAATCTGCCGGTTCTCCATCGGGACATCCTCATGGTCCATGGTCGTGTTTTTGTCAAGCGTCAATAGCCACTTCTATCGATTAAGCGCCGGCAGGAATTTTCCTGGTTGCGGTGCGGCGGCCATGCCGGCCGGTGCTTGCCTCCTTTTTTGCTTGCCCTGGAAGGCGATTTTCTTTAACTTAAAAAGACCTGAAGGATTTGCAGCTAACCTCCGTTTTTTAAAAAACTAGTAATCGGCCGTCTGACCACCGTCATAGTCGTATCTTTTCCAGACGGACATTATCACAGAAAAGGACCTTGGCATGAAAAACACGGACTATTCGAAGCCGCTCCAGGTCGATGGAACAACCTACACCTTTTTCGACTTCAATCAATTTGCCGCCGATACCGGCGTATCCCTAAAAAAACTGCCCTTTTCCATCAAAATCCTGGTGGAAAACCTGCTGCGCAAGTTTGACGGGCGCGTGGTCAATGAGACGGACCTGGCCAATATCGTCCGTTGGCAAAAGACATATGACGCGCCGGTTGAAATCCCTTACCATCCTGCCCGCGTGCTCATGCAGGATTTCACCGGTGTACCGGCGGTGGTTGATCTGGCCGCCATGCGCGATGCGGTGAAAGACTTGGGCAAGGACCCGGCACGGGTCAACCCCCTGGTTCCCACGGAACTGATCGTGGACCACTCCATCCAGGTGGACTGCTTCGGCACCGACGACGCCCTGGAGAAAAATGTGGCCCTGGAATACAGCCGCAACAGCGAACGCTACGAACTGCTCAAGTGGGCTCAGAAAAGCTTTGCCAATTTCAAGGTCGTGCCTCCCAACTCCGGTATCTGCCATCAGGTGAACCTGGAAAACCTTGGCCGGGTGGTCATTTCCCAGGATGATCGCGGCCAAACGATCGCCTATCCGGACACCCTCGTAGGTACCGATTCCCACACCCCGATGATCAACGGCATCGGCGTCATGGGTTGGGGCGTGGGCGGCATCGAAGCCGAGGCCGTCATGCTGGGCCAACCCTATTACATGTCCATCCCTGAAGTGATCGGTGTCAAGCTCACCGGCTCCCTGAAAGAGGGTGTCACCGCCACGGACCTGGTTCTCACCATTACTGAGATGCTGCGCAAGGTAAATGTGGTTGAAAAGTTCGTGGAGTATTTCGGACCCGGCATGCAAAGCCTGTCGGTAACTGATCGTGCCACCATCGCCAACATGACCCCGGAATACGGAGCAACCCTGGGATTTTTCCCGGTCGATCAGAAGACCCTTGACTACCTCGAACTGACCGGTAGAGGCGACCGATCCCGGCTGGTTGAGGCTTATACCAAGGCCACCGGCATGTTCTACACCGGCCAGGCGGACCCGGAGTTCACCCAGGTTGTGGAGCTCGATCTGGCGACCGTCCAGCCCTCGCTGGCCGGCCCCGCGCGCCCCCAGGACCGCATCTCACTGCCCAAGCTCAAAAAAACCTTTGCCGACATCCTCGGCTGCGAATATGACCGGGATACCGAAGTCAAGCACATATCTGAATTTCACGATGAGTCCGGCTGCAAAACCGTGCGCGCCAAACGCTGCCGCCCGGTAGCCCAGCGCCAGTTCGAGATGGAGCTCAATGGCCGGCCGATGAAGATCGGCGACGGCAACATTGTTATTGCTGCCATCACCTCCTGCACCAACACTTCCAACCCCCACGTCCTCATGGGCGCCGGTCTTATCGCCAAGAACGCCGTAGCCAAAGGTCTCAAGGTGCCGCCCTTTGTAAAAACCTCGCTGGCACCGGGATCCAAAGTGGTCATGGACTATCTGAGCGCTGCCGGTCTAGTGCCCTACTTCGACGCCCTGGGCTTTCATCTGGCCGCCTTCGGCTGCACCACCTGCATCGGCAACAGCGGCCCGCTGCATCCTGACATCGAAAAAGTCATCACGGAAAACGATTTAAACGTGGCCGCCGTGCTTTCCGGAAACCGCAATTTCGAAGCCCGCATCCACCAGAACATCAAATCCAATTTCCTGGCATCACCCATGCTAGTGGTTATTTTCGCCCTTGCCGGCCGGGTGGACATCGACCTGACCCTTGAGCCGGTGGGCATTGATCCCAACGGCCAGCCAATTTACCTGGAGGATTTGTGGCCATCACACGTCCAGATCGCCGACCTGGTCAAAACCCACGTCAAAAAAGAATTTTTCGAAAAGCAATACGCACGCATCTTCGACGGCGATCGCTTCTGGGAATCCCTCGAGGTTACCGAAAGCACCACCTTTGCCTGGAACGATGCATCCACCTATATCAAAAATCCGCCTTATTTCGAGTCGTTTTCCCTGACCGCGCAACAACCGAGGGATATCACCGACGCGCGTTGCTTTCTGCTGTTGGGGGACACGGTTACGACCGACCATATATCACCCGCCGGCGCCATTCCTGAAGAATATCCGGCGGGCCAGTACTTGATCGAAAACGGCGTTGCCCAGGACCAGTTCAACTCATACGGGGCCCGCCGGGGAAACCATGAGGTAATGATGCGCGGCACCTTCGGTAACATCCGTATTAAAAACCAGCTGGTTGAACCCAAGCAGGGCAGCTTCACCCTAAAATTTCCCGAAAAGAGAGAAATGTTCAACTACGATGCAGCCATGGCCTACAAGGCTGAAGATACGCCGCTGGTCGTATTGGGCGGCAAGGAATACGGCACCGGCTCTTCACGGGACTGGGCCGCCAAGGGCACGACGCTGTTGGGCATCAAGGCTGTCATCGCCCAGTCCTACGAACGCATCCACCGCAACAACCTGGTGGGCATGGGCGTGCTGCCCCTGGTGTTTAGCGATGGTGAAAGCGCTCAAACCCTGGGACTGGATGGATCGGAAACCTTGACCATCGCCGGGATTGAAAGCATGACGCCCCGCAAGCAGTTGACCGTCAAGGCAGTCAAGACGGACGGCACCCAGATTGTTTTTACGGTCGTTTCTCGGCTGGATACGGAGGTGGATGTAGAATATTATGAAAACGGTGGCATTTTGCCCTGTGTGATCCGCAAAATGGTGGCCGACCCAACCGGATAGCAGCCGGTTATCGCGAAAACCCGGTCAGGCGGCCAACGATGATCGCGCCGCCTGACCGTTAAATGAGCCGGGCGGCTTTTTTAACTCTCAGCAGGCCAGGGCTCAAGTTGAGGTGCATGAGCGTGGAGCGGTAACCCAGGGCCAGAAATACGTTTTCCAGATGATCAAACAGAACCGGCCGGTCCGGCCATTTGAATAGTCTTTCCTGACGACGCAGCGACGCCCATGCCTGATGCGCGTGGGGTTCAAGGCTGAAAACCGCTTCCATGGCCCGGTCACATAGAAACATGGCGCAAACCACCGGCCGAACCGTCCACATGCAGCCACCGCTGCCCAGATAGACGCATCGATGCCCCCCGTTGACTCGGTTTAAAACCACTTCCAACCGGTCCAGCTGCGCCGGCGTGGCTTGCAGGGCGTTGACCACTGTGTCGGCGAAAAAAGTGATGATGCCGTCCTTGGAGCAACAGGCGCTCGTCCGGCTCACGTAACAGGTATGGGTACACACGTCGCTGAAGTATCGATTTAAGAAATCATCCACCGACTGTCTGAATTGTATGTAATGTTGAATGGTTGTGATTAATTCCGCACGTTGTTGGTCATCGAGTCGCAGCAGTCCCTGTCTGACCATTTTCAGCGCTTGGAGTTGTTCCTGCTGGTAGTCGTTCATTTTTCTAATGGTCGGTTTTGGGTTCGCCGAAAGGGTAACCCAATGGTTCTAACGGGTTTAGGAGATTACCCGTTGATTGTCAATGCGATGCCAAGGGTGCTCAAAAAATGAGCGAATTAGAGCAATCTTTTTCCCTTGACGATTTTTCTCATTTCCCGGATAACCGTATCTCAGATCAACGGTTGATCTATCTCCTGCTTGAATTTACATGGACCTGATGCCGCCTCCGGTTCTCGGCCTCAGAAACCCGGAAGACCGGACACGGCTGCACCCACTGCCAATACCATACAAAATGAGTTGTCATGTCAGATAACAGCGGACCCGCCGGTCATCCCATGAACAAAATCGCTCAACAATTCTTGGCGCCTTCCGAACCCTCGGCGGGTCAGCCGGCAGGCAAAGCCTCCTCATCCGTTGATCAATCACAACCCGTGAATACCGCCGCAGCTGATGACCAACCCGTTCTATCTGCTGAAACGACATTTGATATTTTATCGCTTTCACCAAACCAGATCGATGCACCGTCGTTTTTCGTAGATCAGAACCTGTCCGTCGTTTGGGATGCCCCCTGCGGCACCGACCCCTTTTCCCAAGCCTTGACCCGGGAATTGAAATCCACATCCACACGCAACGTTTTCCATCTGCTGCTCAGACCGGCCATCCGGGAGGCACTGTCCGACTGGCAGGCTTTTTTTTCATTTGTCTATATCATGCTGCGTCGTTCTGCCCCCCCAGCTACTTTTGATGCGCAAACGGACTTTATCTCCACCGATCACATTCCCGCGGCTAACGCCGAGACCACCCGTGTCTCGGATAGCCACCCGTTTCAGGTGGACAGCTGCGGCATCGGGCGCAAGGATGAGGCCACCGAACCCTCCTTGCGCCTTTTCGGCTTGAAATTCAAGACAGGCACCCTCTTCCTGCTTCGACAGGATCTATGGCATCCCGTGATGCCCAGCAACGGGCAAAAGGCATCAGCCTCGGACGACAATGAGCCTGTCGATCAAAAAAAATCGATCTGCGTGCTGTCAGCTCGGCTAAACGACTCTCACCGCATCGCCGATACCATGCTCCCCGAAGTTTTCTTTAAATTCATGAATCGAATCTGGGATGAGTCCGATGGCATTATCAAAGCCCTCGGCGGCATACGGGCCGGCTGCAATGGTGCGCAAATCCACTATGTGTTTAATGAAAGCGCCGGCAGAAACCCCATCTTCAGCGCCATCTGCGGCGCAACCCGAATGGGCAGCCAGATGCTGGCTCTGGAAGAGAAACTCAAAGTCCAACAGGGATGGGCGGATGAGATCTGCATGAATATCGGTATCAGCCACGGAACGGATGATCTGGCTAAGTCGGATCCCGCCGTCTGCATGGAGTTCACCATTCCCGGCGGTGCATATGACCACGCTTCCCACCTGTCAGCTGTCGCCGGAAAAGGGGAAACCTGGATCACGAAAGCTGCCGTGGCCCAGCTGCCTAAAAAACTTATCGATCAGGTGGTGCTTGGCGTTGATCGCCAGGGAAGATTTTTGCGCAACTTCTTCACCCGGCTTTCAGATCTGACCAAGGGAAGCGGTGCCATTGAATCGAAACCGGATCTGGGAAGGCTTTCAATTGCCCGAGTCTTAAGGATTGAAACGCATAGACCCGATCAGTCGGCAACAAACGAGGTTTAGCCATGTCGCAAAGCAGCCCGTTGGTTCGGGTTCACGTCAATATCGAACTATCCACAGCATCCCTGCAGGCAGTGGTCGCCAACTCAAAAAAGAAGGCCGGTAAAGATGGACGGGGTCGCTATCGGGTGGATACGGCCGACGCGCTGGCATCCCTGATCTCCAAATTCATTCAGGAAAAAGGTTTCGACGAGTTCGCCCAGGATGTGGATAATTATTGATTTGGCTTCATAACCAGCCCCATTCCTGAGTCGCGCGGCATTCCTGATCACTGGAACGGACGATAAGCAGCCCCCCAGATCTCAGAACTGGCGGTCGTTGATCTTAAAAAAGCTTACCACGCCATCAGATTAAGGCGCTAGCGGAACAGCCGCCTTGTAGAGGGTGACGTTACCGTGAATTGCATATGGCCGGACCCCGGCAGGCACCAGGAAACTGTCCCCCTTTTTCATAGTCAGGGTCTCCCCTTGACCGCCATCGATGAGACTGCCTTCACCGGCGGTGCACAAAAGCATCTCCACACTTCTCTTTGAGGGAGAAAAATAAGGCCTCCCTGGCCCGGTCTGAATGACACTGAGTGAAAATTCCTCTGCCGGGCAAACGTAGCCGGTTTCAGCCGACCTAACCGGTTCAGGGTTGAGAATCGTAACCGACGTCTCTACAAACCGGACAACCGTGAGCAGTTCCGGCACGTCCACATGCTTGGGTGTCAGCCCTCCTCGGAGTACGTTATCCGAATTGGCCATTAGCTCGATCCCTACACCGTCGAGGTAGGCATGGAGCTGGCCGGCGGGAAGATACATGGCCTGCCCTGGTTCCAGACAGAGCAGGTTCAACAGTGCCGGAGACAGCACGCCCATATCCGCCGGGTAGGCGCACGCCAAATCGACCATCCACCGGTAGACCGGCGAGTCGCCCGCCAACGGCTTGGCCTTTTCCAGAACCTCATGGGCCCCCGCCTGCAGGTCATCGGTGGAAAGCGTCATCATGGCCTCAAAAAAAAATTTTATACCCTCCCCACGCTGGTGCTTCAGGTCCCCAAGTGCCTGTTTGAGTACGTGGGGGCATACCGGCGTCAATAAATCTGCGGCAGTGGCTGCCGAGCGAAATCCGTTCAACCCCCAAAATGGCGTTAGGGCGCAGATAATCTCCGGCTTGTGGTTGTCATCCCGGTAGTTGCGGTCCGGCGCATCCACGGATTTTCCTTCACGATTCTCCCTCGAAAACCCTTCTATCGCCTGGCGTTTGCTGGGATGCGCCTGAATGGAAAGCGGCCGGGCGGCGGCCAGCACCTTGAACAGATATGGCAAGGCATTGCCGAACCGTTGTGCGACAGACTGGCCCAGAATGTAAACAGGCTCCCGATCGATCAGCCCTTGGAGCGGGAACAACCCATCATCAACGACCACCATGGACGGGCCTTTGAGGTGGGTTCCCATCCACAGCTCAGCCTGGGGTTCCGTAGCGGGGCTTGTGTGTCCCAATAGATCGGCGATGGCGGTTTTCGATCCCCAGGCGTATGTCTGGATGGTGTTTTCAAGACGATAGATGGTCATAGATAGCCTTTGGCTTACTTGTAACGGATGATTTACTTACCGGTGACGCCTTGATATAGATGGCTCCCTGAGGTGTTGACCGCAACGGGAATCAGTTGCCACGGATACTACCATGAACCTTAATGTAAATGAAATCTTTTGCAGTCTTCAAGGCGAATCCGTGCATACTGGTTTGCCCTGCGTGTTCGTCCGGCTAACCGGATGCAACTTGCGCTGCAGCTATTGCGACACTCAATATGCCTATCTCGAGGGGAGGACCATGGCCGTTCCACAAATCCTCGAAGCGGTGCGACAATTCGGCTGCGGCCTGGTTGAGATTACCGGAGGGGAACCCCTGCTTCAGCAGAATACACCGACGCTGGTGGAAAAATTGCTTGAGGCGGGTTATCAGGTACTGATGGAGACCAATGGCTCCCTAAACATCGATCTGGTTGACCGGCGATGCAGTCGGATCATGGACATCAAATGCCCCTCCAGCGGGGAGCACACCAGGAACGATCCGGCCAACCTGAACCGGCTTACCGCCAATGACCAGGTAAAATTCGTGGTTGGCCACCGCGACGATTTCCTTTTCGCGATGGGCATGCTGTCCCGTCTACCGGCCGCCTTACCTTCTGATCGCGTCCTCTTTTCGACGGCCTTTGGCCAATTGTCCCCGGCCCAACTGGCCCAATGGATGTTAGACGCCCGAATAAAGGCCCGGTTCCAGTTACAATTGCACCGGTTGATCTGGCCTGAACAAGATCGGGGGGTTTGATGTCAAATCACTCGAAAGCGACCCGTTCTATGGGTGGCTGGATAGTTTGACTTTATACTTTAAATTGATTGAGTTAAATATATTGAATATTTTAAATAAAGCAGTTGTTTTGTCCAGCGGAGGTCTGGATTCGACCACGGTATTGGCCATGGCCAAAAGCCAGGGATACGAGTTATTCAGCCTCAGCTTTAATTACGGCCAACGCCACGCCTTCGAGCTTCAGGCCGCCGAAAAAGTTGCTGCAGCCATGGCTGTTAAACGGCACCTGGTGGTTGGGGTGGACTTGAAACCCATCGGTGGATCGGCCCTTACCGATGACATCGCCGTGCCCAAAAACCGCAGCGAGTCCCTCATGGCCGCAGCGATCCCCGTCACCTATGTGCCGGCACGCAACACGATTTTCCTCTCCTACGCCCTGGCCTGGGCCGAGGTGCTGGGCGCCTGGGATATTTTCATCGGCGTAAACGCAATTGATTACAGTGGATACCCCGACTGCCGGCCGGAATATATCCAGGCTTTTGAAACCATGGCCAACCTGGCTACCAAAACGGCTGTCGAGGGTAAGGGGCGCTTTCGCATCCACACGCCGCTGATCGACATGACCAAGGCCCAGATCATCCTTGCAGGAACGGCGCTGGGCGTGGACTACGGGATGACGCACAGCTGTTATGATCCAACGCCTGAAGGATTGGCCTGCGGCAACTGCGATTCGTGCATCCTGCGCAGGAACGGATTCGCGGATGCCGGCATTGTCGACCCGACCCTCTATGCACCGCGTTAACTTCAGGCTGGCAGCACTCACCTTCAATCGCAATTTATTAGATCGAAAGGAACACCAAAAATGATTATCGGTTCGGTTGTAGGACTGGCGCTTGTACTTCTGGCGGGATTGATCAGAGCTGAAAAAACGGAGCAGCCCAAACGGATCCTGGCATTCAAGACACCGCTCTCCCTGCTGTTCATCGTTGCCTGGACACTGCAGCCGGCCCAGAACCCCGGCTTTGCCGCAATGATTCTCATCGCCTTGGTGTTTTGCCTGGGCGGAGACGTCCTGCTGGCCCTGGGATCGCACAAGACCTTCCTGTTGGGGCTGGTCAGTTTCCTGTTGGGTCACGTGATGTACGCAGCCGCGTTTTTTGCGCTTGGCCAGGTGGGTCCGGCTATGGCCGTGGGCATGATCCTGTTTATGGCCGCTGGCGTCGTTGTCTGGCGATGGCTGGAACCCCATCTGGGCGATATGCAGACGCCGGTGCTGGCCTACATCGTCATCATCAGCATCATGGTCTGCGCTGCCGCCGGCCTGGCCGCCAATCCGGCAATCCCATGCATCACGCGCGCCACGATCCTGATCGGCGCCATCTTGTTTTACCTTTCGGATATTTTCGTTGCCCGGCAGCGCTTTGTTGTCAGTGCTCAGTTGAATCGGGCGGCGGGCTTGCCCCTGTATTATTCCGCCCAGTTCATGCTGGCTTTTTCAGCGGCATGGGTTCCTCTCTAAGAGGTCATCCTTCTGTAGGAAATTGTGGGAGATCACGATCGTTGGAAACCGAAAATTGGCTGAATTCAAGGATTATGAATCTTTCGCTTCGGCCCACCGGAAATGGGTTCAAGCCGCTTTGGAAAAAATTGATTCCAAAAGAGAAAACCGGTGGACGGAGAGTATTGCCGTGAGGAGCAGTCCTTTTATCGATCGCATTAAAAACGCCATGGGAGCTATGGCAAGGGGCCGCTCAGTCCACCCCGACGAAGGTGCATTTGAACTGCGGGAAGCACAGTCTGCCTATATTGCGGTTTTTGACCCCAAAAATTGCGATATAGACCCAAAATAGGCCATGGTTAGCGATCTTTTATATTTAATTACAAGTGGTTATCTTGTCACGTCCCCATTTCCCCATTGCTTGTTCAATCAGTTTGGTGATTTCCCCCTCATCGGGAAATCGCTGTCCTTCAATATTTTGTTTGGCGTAGATCAACTTACCATTACACTTTACATCGAAAATTCCTCCACCGCCGTCGATCAATTTAACATTTGAATCAGGATAATTTGCCTTCAATTCTGCTTCCATCCGGGAAGCTTGAGGAAGAAAGTTTCAAGCAACACAATATTCAATAAAAATGTTCTTACCGCCTCCTTAGTTCTAAATGGTTATCAAAGTCCAACTAACGCCCAACATAACCGGATGTGAAAAGCTGCATAGCGTAGCGGCGCAGTTTTTCACAGTCCGAGTTCATGCTGTTGATACTAGTTATGGCCTCCCTAAGAAACGGGGCCGTTGTGTAAACCCCGCATCATGTTTCCTGTTCTCAGGAGATGGGGACGGGCCAAGCTAAGTGGCATGAATTAAACATTAAACATTGATGTTTATGGCCTATTTTGGGTCTATATCGTGATTTTCGGGGTTAAAAATCGAATTATAGGCGCATTGTGCTTCCCGCAGTTCAAACGCCCCTTCGGTGCGTTGAATGGAGCGGCCCTTTGCCATCGCCCCCATGGCGTTTTTAATGCGTTCGATAAACGAGTGTTTACGGGGCATTCTCAATATTTAAGGTTTTGCTGATCAAGCGATAGGTTTTCTTAAGCGGCGATTCGCCTGTCGCGTTCCACAGATTGGCTGACAGATACAATCGACAGTCCCAATTGCCGTGCCAGCGATGACATGCTCACGCCTAACAGGTCAACGGACCAGTAGCTGTATTATTTAGTGGTGATCCCAGCGGGATTCGAACCCGCGTCACCAGCTTACCGGCAAACGCACCGTCTGCTTAGCCTTGTTTTGAAACAACAGATATCGATTGTCGCGCCCGAAGCGGAACAAATCGCGCGTAATGGTCACATCCGACCGACAGTATTCCAGGATCTTGGCCATCTTGCCCTCCTTCCACCAGCGCAGCGCATCCAGTCCGTCGGCCATTTTTCCGGCTTCCAGGGTTGCCGATGCCAAATGATCCAGCGACAGCCGATACCCCAGCCGATCTTTAACCTTCTCCAGGAGGTCCAGGGTGGGAATCTGCCGGAAATCGAGCTCGGTGTAGGCGGAAAGCACCAGATAGTCGAAGCGCTTGATATTGAACCCGACCACCAGGTCCAATTTTTTAAGGTGTTCCAGCAGCATGGGAATCTGCCCTTCGACAAACTCATAATAATTGTCCGACTGTGAATCGTACAGCACGGCACAGCTCACCCGCATGCGCGCAGCCCGATGCCAGCCACCCACTTCTTGTGCGGACAGCTGGGTTTCGAGGTCCAGCACGCCGTAGCGACGGATTTCGTCCGTCGGGGTCTTATCCGTTGACGTTTCATCCACGACTTGCCCGGGTGAAGCCTCAATCGAATCGGTAAGCGGAAAGGGCGACGGTGAAGCCTTAAAGGCCATCATCGTCTTCAGCAAAAAAATCGCCCCCGCCTTATCGATGGGACGGTTCCCCGAACCGCATTTGGGAGAATGGACACAACTGGGACATCCGGCTTCACAGGGACACCCGGAAATTGCCGCGAGGGTGGCGTCCAGAAGGCCCTTCCCGTCAATAAAAACCTGGTTGCAGATCCCGGAACCGCCGGGCAGCCCGTCGTAGATAAAAATGCCGGCGCTTTCGAGCTGGGGATGAAATGGCGTTGAAATGCCACCCAGATCGTTGCGGTCCGCCAGCACCAGAAGGGGGAGGACGCCGATGGCCGCATGCTCCAATGCATGCAGCCCTCCCATAACATGAATCCAGGCCTTTTCCGCCGTCGCGATCACTGCCGGTGGAACCGCGAACCAGATGCCCTGAGTTTCAAACACCATGGGCGGCAAGTCCAGCGGAATCCGCTCCAGGACGTTGCCGGTTCGGGTTTGAATGCGGTCATAGCCGGTGACTTGCTCGGTGACCCGAAGGTGGCCGGCAGTCATCAAGGTTCCGTATACCAGCTTCTGATCGGAAATGTCGAGAATCTGCGTGTCTTTGTGGGATCTCACCCGGGTGTGGAAATTGACCTGTGACGAGGCCACCAGAACCTTGCGGATTTCCGTATCGAGGCATTCCACCAGAAAGGACTTGCCCCGATGCAGGTAGATGGCGCCGGGATGGGTTTCCCGGTAAACGCGGATGCCGTCGATTTCCCCTAACCGGGTGTTGCTGGCCGTGTCGATGATGGCAAACCAGGACCCCGAGCCGCGCAGGTCCACGTGCCGGTGCGGGTTCTTCATCGGCGAAAAACAGGTGGACCCGTCGGCACTCAGAAAAAGCTCACCGGAGGCGATCAGCTGATGGAGCCCGGTTTTCATCGGTTCCGGCGCCAGCATGGGGTCATTGGTTTTCAGCGGTAATTCCGCCGCGGCGCAAACCAGATGCCGGGACATGACATCCGGGTTGTGGGGATTGATCACGGCCGCTTCCGGCGGACGCACCACCAGTTGCTCCGGGTTTTTGATAAAATAATGGTCCAGGGCATCCTCGCCGGCCACCAGCACCACCGCCGATTCCTGCCCGCTGCGCCCCACCCTGCCCCCACGCTGCCAGGTGGCCACAATCGATCCCGGGTACCCGACCAAAATGCAAAGGTCCAGAGTGCCGATATCGATGCCCAGTTCCAGGGCACTGGTGGTGATCACCGCCAGCAGTTCTCCGGAAGCAAGTTTGGATTCGATTTCGCGGCGCTCTTCCGGCAGGAATCCGGCACGATAGGCACTGATGCGATCGGCAAACGGTCCCGAACGGTTCTGGGCCCAGATGGCCAGCAGCTCCGCCAGTTTGCGGGATTGGGTGTACACGATGGTGCGCAGCCCCCGATTCAAAGCCGCCTTGAGCAGCATCAGGGTTGCGGCCAATGGTCCGTCCGCCGGATCCACCATGACCAGGTGGCGCCGCCCGCTGCCGGCGGTGCTCTGCGTAACGGTTTGAACGCTTAATCCGGTCAACTGCCTGGCCAGCTCTTCCGGATTGGCCACGGTGGCCGACGTGAACACAAAGGTTGGCGTTGCACCGTAATGGCTGCACATGCGTTGCAGGCGACGGAATACCTGGGCCATGTGGGCGCCCAGGATTCCCCGGTAGGTGTGCACCTCGTCCACCACGACAAACCGGAGTCTGGCGAGCAATCCGGCCCAGCGGTCGTGATGGGGCAAAATGGAAAGGTGGACCATCTCCGGGTTGGTCATCACCACGTGCGGCGGGTTGTCACGTATTTTCTTGCGCCGGTAGGCTGATGTGTCGCCATCATAGATATCGGACCCAAGGCTGATACCGGGCAGGTGGGCAGACATGCTGCTGATGGTTTTATGTTGGTCCTGGGCCAGGGCCTTTAACGGGTAAATAAACAAAGCGCAGGCCGAGGCATCCTTAACGACGGCCTCGAATACCGGCAGCGCATAGGTCAGGGTCTTACCGGAGGCGGTCTGGGTGGCGGCCACCGTATGGATGCCCGCCCGCACCCGGTCGATGGTCTGGGCCTGGTGGGCATACAGCCGATCGATCCCCATGGCCCCGAGCAGGTGGTCAATCGGTCCCGGCCAGGGCATTCGGGGGTCACCGAAAGCGGGTTCGCTGGGCGCAAACTCACGATGGTAGACCACTTGCCCATCAAATGCCCTTGCGGCCTTGAGCGCGGTGATATAATCACTGATCGAACGGCCGTCAGTCATGGTTCTATATCCGCGATCTGCCCTCAGATCGCAATTTAATAAGCATATTGACTTGAAAAACTGAAAAAATACGCTATATTTGGGTTTATTCGGCCATCATGGCCCGCATCCGTTAATCTTAAGGCAGCGATTGGCAACACCTCTCCAAAAAAAAGCCCTGCTCCTTACCGGGAAGGGCTACTATCGCATGACATCATTTCCCATTTCAAGAGAAAGGCAGTAACGTTGGACGACCCTTTTTTACCCGGCCCACGCCCTGGATGCCTTGGCAATTTCAGCCTTGGTTACGTTCTTCAGATTTACAAATTAAACCAATGGGATAGCCACCATCCGCTCGATCGCATGACTAGTGCAGGAGTCCGCGGATGATCGTAAATCAGTTCCTTCTCCTATTCATACTGTTGTTGCTCTCCGGTTTCTTTTCATCGGCGGAGACATCCCTGTTCTCCATCAGCCAAACCCGCGCCAGGCACATGGCCAAGGCGAACATTCGATCTCACAAACTGATCAAACGGATGAAAGACGATCCCCACAAGCTGTTGAGCACCATCCTGATCGGCAATAATGTGGTCAATGTGGCCGCCTCGGCAATCGCCACCTCGTTGGCCATCAGCATGTCGACCAATTACGCCGTGGGCCTGTCCACCGGGATCATGACTTTTCTGATACTCGTTTTCGGCGAAGTGATTCCCAAATCCTTTGCCACCCGCAACAACATCCTCATGGCCAAGCTGACGATTTACCCCATTTATTGGATGTCCATCCTGTTTTTCCCGATCATCCTGTTCCTCAATTTCATTCCCCGCATTACCGGCAGGATGAGCAAGACGCCGTCAGCCACCGAAGAGGAGTTGATCACATTTGTCGAAGTGGTCGAAGAGCAGGGTGAAATCAAGGAAGAAGAGCGGGAGATGATTACCAATGTCTTCGAATTGGACGACACCAATACGTCTGAGATCATGACCCCGCGGGCCGACATGTTCGTGATCGACGCCAATGCCCCGCTTGATCTGAAAGCCATTGCCGAATCCGGTTTTACCCGCATTCCGGTAACCGACGGTGATATTGACCACGTGGTGGGCATTTTAAATATTAAAGATATCTTCATGCATCAGGCCACATCTGAGACGCCGGTCAATATCCGTGCCATCATGCGGCCACCCTATTTCGTTCCGGAAAACAAGAAGCTGGACCGCATGCTTCATCAGTTCAAGGCCCGCAAAAACCACATGGCCATCATCGTCGATGAGTATGGCGGCGTCTCCGGCCTGATCACCCTGGAAGACGCACTGGAAGAACTGGTGGGCGAAATCCGTGACGAGACCGACAAAGAGGAGCCGCACATCATCAGCAAAAAGCCCAAGGAGTGGATGGTGCTGGGAAAATCGGATATATCCGAGGTCAATGAAAAGACCGGCATGCACATTGCCGAATCCAGGGAATACGACACCTTCTCCGGCTTTATTTTAGACAGGATCGGCAGGATCCCGGAAGAGAATGAAGCGTTTACCATCGACGGGCACAAAGTGGTGGTCATGGAGATGGACGGCAACCGGATAAAACGCTACCTGGTGCAGACCCTCTCCGCCCCGGCCAAATAATCAATCAACCATTCCACCCTGCCTTGCCGTTGGCTATTATCTGGTGAACCTAGATCGTCAGCGTTGCCATTTTTATCGCCGAGGGCAATGGCCCCGACTGGAAGTGCTTTGAGACCATGGCTCCTATTGCTTATGGCGGGTTTGGCGACCAGCTTGACCCATGCTTCAGATTCCGATGTGATCATTGTGGGTCGGTTTTCGGAAATGGCGGCGGGCGCCCCTGTGTCAGGCTGGGAGCCAATGACCTTCGACAAGATCGCATCCCATACCCGGTATACATTGGTAGAAGACCACCGCCAAACCGTACTGCGGGCTGACAGCAGCGCCTCGGCATCCGGCCTGGCCAAAAAAATGGATGTCGACCCCACTGCCTACCCCGTTCTCACATGGAACTGGAAGGTCAGCAATATTCTTGCAGATGGGGATGTGACCAAAAAATCGAAAGATGACTACGCGGCCCGGATCTATATCACCTTTGCCGAAGACCCGGGACAAGGTTCCTTTTTCCAGCGGACCAAAGTGGCTGCAATAAAAATGCTCTACGGAAAGACGCCGCCCTCGGCGGCCCTGGCCTATGTGTGGGGGAATCGGGCGGAAGTCGGTTCGATCCATCCGAATCCCTATACCGACAGGGTGCAGATGATTGTCGTGGAGAGCGGGCCGGCCCACCTGAACCACTGGCGATCGGCCCGACGGGATGTCGTCAACGACTTTCGGCGCGCTTTCGGCACCGATCCACCGCGGATTTCAGGCGTCGCGGTGATGACCGACACCGACAACACCGGCCAGTCGGCCACCGCTTGGTATGGGGATATCGAATTTAGTCGCAGGACCGGTGAATGATGTCTATTTTACACGCTCCACGTACTGCCCGGTGCGTGTGTCGATGCGGATCTTTTCCCCCTGATTGACAAAGGGCGGCACTTGAACCACATGGCCGGTTTCCAGGGTAGCTGGTTTGGTGGACCCTGCGGCGGTATCCCCTTTGGCCCAGGGCTCCGCTTCGGTAATGGTCAGTTCAACAAAATTGGGCAACGAAATGCCCAGGGCTTTTTTATCGAACATGAGGACACTGCAAACGGTGTTATCCTTGAGAAACGCCTTGGCGTCGCCCACCTGATCTTCGTTAAGGAAATCCTGCTCGTAATTCGACAGATTCATAAAACAGTATGTATTGCCGTCGTAGTAGAGATATTCCATCTCCACCTCAGCCAGATTGGCCTCCTTGAATTTTTCGCCGGATCGGTAGGTCTTGTCGAACTGTGAACCTGAAATCATGTTCTTGAGCCGGCATTTGTAGAGTGCCTGTCCCTTTCCGGGTTTGACAAATTCGAACTGAACGATCACATAGGGATCGCCGTCGATCTCAATCTTAAGCCCTTTGCGTAAGTCACTGCTTTCGTACATATGGTTTTCAACCTCCATTGGGGTTCGTGAATAAACGGTTCGCATTTAAAAGTGCGGATGATCATCTTCGTTGCTGCCGGGTTTCATCCAAGGTCATCCGGTCTGCCCTGTGCACCTCCGAAACCAGCTTTTTGACCCGCGCCAGCTCCTTTTTAAAACGGATGGGCCGGCCGTTGTCGTCCATGGCATTGGTGCAAGTACAGCTGTCCACCCCAAAGGGTCGAACCTGCCGTATGCCATCGGCGACATTTTCCGGTGAAATGCCTCCGGCCAGAATCACGGGAATTCGGCTGTTAGCCACGAGCTGGGCGGCCACCGACCAGTCGCAAGTCAACCCAGTGATGCCCACAAAGCCGGTCACCGGCTGATCAGAACCGGCTGAACCCGACTCGTCCGTGATCACCGTATCGGTTAAAAAATAGTCGCTTAGGGGTTCCAGCCTGGCGGCCAGCGCCAGTATGGCCTCGCTGTCGGCCCCCGCGGCTTGTCCGACGGGGATGGAACGCATGATGCGAATGCCAGGCAAGCGGCTTTTTACCGCCGCCTGCAACCGAAGCGCTGCATCAACCGAAATGCCACCATTGTGATCCAGCCGGTCACAAAAATGGACGATATGCGGCCGGTAATAGTCCAGGGTATCTAAAACAGCACCCGGGTCGGTATACAGCGGGATCAGGCTGCTTACAGCCCCCATTTTTCGAACCATCGCAATGGTTTCACCGACGACCGGATTGTGACGACCGTTGATGCGGGTAATTACGCTGCCAATGTGGTCCACCCCCAACCCGATCATGGCCCGGGCCTCATCAGGGGTTTGAATTTCATATATCTGAACAATGGTCCCTGGCATTATTCTGAGCATTCCTGAAGGGTTAACGGTCAAGCTCATAGGCCACCGGTGGCCGTCTCTACCACATCCATGGGCTTTGTGCAAACCGTATCACCGGATGCTTTAAGGAGCCACGCCAAGCCATGCGGCGTGAAGACTGGGCCCAACATGCGAATGGCGGCATCTAACGGCGCTTTTTTACAGAGGTTCGTTTTTGCTTGCCCGCACTGGCAAATCCTTGGATCTCCTTGCTAAAGTCCCGGAAATACAGGAGGAACGTCATCCGTAGCCAGATCGGGCGCCATCACGTCTACGATCGGCTGGAGCATTCGGTAATAGGTTCGGATGCGGTCTACGTAAATGACCGCTTCACTTCCCCGTGCATAGCGATGCTTGAGGGTGCTGTAGTATTGTTTCTGCTGAAGCAGCGGGAAAACCGATCGGACACCATGCCAGCTATTATCGGGCTTGCCCAGCCGGCGGGCAAGCATTCTGGCGTCCTGCAGGTGGCCGAAGCCGATGTTGTATGCAGCCAGCGCCATAAGGGTGCGATCGGGCTCCGGCACTGCCTTGCCGACCCGGCGGTGCAGACGAGCCAGATAACGGGTGCCGGCGGTAATCGACGCCTCCACATCTAAACGATCTTCCAGACCCATTGACGCCGCTGTTTCGCGGGTAAGCATCATGAGCCCCCGCACACCCGTATAGCTCTTTGCCCGAGGATTCCAATGGGACTCCTGATATGCCTGGGCGGCCACGAGTTTCCAGTCCAGCTTGTATTTCTTGGCCGCCGCTTCAAAATAGGGCCGGTATTGGGGAAGCCTGACTTTGATCCGCCGACGGTACCTGGCCAGGTCTACGTAATCAAAGGATTCCAAATGGCTGTAATAATGGTTGACCAATCCCTTGATGGTCTCGCGGATCTCTTTACGGCCAAACCAGGTGTTGACGGCTTGGGCTAACTGCCGATTGCGTGGATCCGTTGCCCAAGTCAACTGTCGGGGCTGCCCCAAGGTCAACAGGATGGAAAGTTCCGGATAATAGTGGTGATTCATGGACATGATATTTGAATCCACAACCGTCAGCGGCAAAGAACGATTCCACACCATCTGGAGCAGATCTTCGGCATTGTAAGCGGTCAGGATCTTCCAACTGACGCCCGGATAAGTCAAGCGTAACTCTTCCAGATGTTCAATGCGGGCACTGCTGCCGGTCATCCAGAGGGTGTAGGCCTCAAGCGATTTCTCGCTGGTGACCTCAGGACCACCGCGACGTCCCACTACCTGCTGAACCACCTCCAGATAACCCGGGCCCAAGGAAAGCAATCGAGCCGATTGGCTGCCGAAGGGGAATCCTGCGGCGATGATATCACCCTTGCCGGCCTTTAGGGCGGCAATCATCTCTGCCTCCTCTTCAATGATCTGTGTGCGGAGGTCCACGCCCAGATAATCGGCAAAGGCTGCTGCCAGATCGTACTCAAAACCGGCGGGTCCGTGGGGACCCTCATAATAACAGGCAAAATTATTGCGGGTGATCAGCACCAGTTCACCCCTTGACTGCAGCGCTTCCAGATCATTTTGCGACAAGGGGTAATCGCATCCTGAAATCATCAGGAGCAAACACAGCACAACCACACAGCACCACGTTTTGAATAACTTGCCAACACGCATAATCAACCAAGCCGTTTCATGGTTTGGATCCGGCGGTTTGCATTTGACGCTCCGTGTCTCCGGCAATCTCAGGTCAGCAGCCCGTGAGTTGGTGACATCGTGTTCTATAATCGGTGCTGTCCAATTTATCAACCCGCACCATCCCAAAATGCAACGCCGGACCATCCGGCAGACGGTTCTGATGGCCAAGATGCCTTTTCATGCATCACCAAGCTCATGATCAGCAGTACGCTGCAGCGTCTGGTTGCCTTTTCCACGTGATAGTGATATTACCCCCGAAATTGATCAATTTGTTGAATTATAGCGCATTTGCGACGTTATCGCACGGAGAAAGCCAATGATTGTCATCATCGATTTCGGATCCCAGTTCAACCAGCTCATCGCCCGACGGGTGCGCGAATGTCGCGTGTACTGCCAGATCGAACCACCGACCGTCACTGCAGACCAGCTTCGGTCCTGGGCGCCTGAGGGGATTATCCTTTCCGGTGGACCCTCCAGCATATATGAAAAGAACAGTCCAAGGGTGGATGCCGGCATTTTCAACTTGGGCATTCCGGTGCTGGGAATCTGTTATGGCATGCATTTTATGGTGGACACCCTGGGTGGAAAAGTCAAGCAAGCCGACAAACGGGAATACGGTTTTGCCGCCCTCTGCGCCCGGCAGCAAAAAGGGCTTTTTTCCGGCGTCGGCAAAGAGACAGTCACCTGGATGAGCCATGGCGACTCCATTGAGGCGCTGCCTGCAGGATTCTCCATCACCGCTTCAACGGCCAATACCGAGATTGCCGCCATGGCCAACCCCCGGAAGCAGTTTTTTGGCCTGCAGTTTCATCCGGAAGTGGCCCATACCGTCAAAGGGAAAAAAATGATCCAAAATTTTCTTTTTGACGTCTGCGGCTGTAAACCTTCGTGGACCATGAAATCCTTTGCCCGGGATACCATCGACCAGATTCGTCAAACGGTGGGTGACAAAAAAGTGATTCTCGGCCTCTCCGGTGGCGTGGACTCGTCGGTTGCGGCCCTGTTGATTCACGATGCCATCGGCAAAAACCTAACCTGTATCTTTGTGGATAACGGCCTGCTCAGAAAAGACGAAGCGGCTCAGCTCAAGCAGAAACTCAAAAGCCACCTGGACATCAACATTCGCTTTGTCAATGCCGCGTCCCGCTTTCTGAAAGCCCTGGCCAAGATTTCCGATCCGGAGCGCAAACGCAAAATCATCGGCAAAGAGTTCATGGATGTATTCGAGCGTGAAGCCAGAAAAATCAAAAATGCTGATTTCCTGGGCCAAGGCACCCTATATCCGGATATCATCGAATCCCAATCGGCTTTTGGCGGCCCAACGGCGGTGATCAAATCTCACCACAATGTTGGTGGGCTGCCAAAAAAAATGAGGCTCAGGCTGGTAGAACCCTTAAAGTATCTGTTTAAGGATGAAGTCCGTAAACTGGGAAAAACACTGGGATTGGACGACGATCTGGTATGGCGCCAACCGTTTCCAGGTCCAGGGTTGGCCATCCGGGTTATTGGAGAGGTCACCAAAAAACGCCTGGATGTGCTCAGAGAAGTTGATGCGGTGCTCCAAGAGGAGATACGCGCATCCGGATACTACCGCAAACTCTGGCAGTCTTTTGCCGTTTTGCTGCCCATCAAAAGCGTCGGCATCATGGGAGACGGCCGTACCTATGAAAACATCGTTGCCATTCGAGCGGTTACCAGTAAGGACGCCATGACCGCAGACTGGGCCAAACTCCCCCACAAACTGTTGGGCAAACTGTCCAACCGGATCATCAACGAAGTACGAGGCGTCAACCGCGTCGTATACGATATCAGTTCAAAACCTCCAAGCACCATAGAATGGGAATAGCAAAACAATGAAAGAAAAAGACGATACCTCCCGATTCACCATCCGAAACGGGGAAGCGGTGCAGGACTCCGATTATATTTCGGATGCAGAAAATCTGCGTATCGAAAAGCTGGGCACCCGGGTCACCCTCGTCGCCGTGCTCATCCCCTGTCTGTTGGTGGTTGTTTTGGCCGTCGCCTACCTTGATATCAAGCATCGGGTCATCAATACACAAAACACCGGTTCCATGGGTGTGCAGAACCTTTCCAAGGATCTTGAATCCCGGTTCTCCAACCTCTCCCTCAAGCAGGCCAAAATAGAGGAACAGCTCATCGAACACACCAAAACCCTGGAAACCGCCACCGCCGCCCTGCAGGTGAACTTGAAAAAAGTCGCTGCCGAAACAAGTCGCATCACCGATGGCAAGTCGGACCGTTCTGAACTAACTGCGCTGTCTAATAAGACGGCCGCATCCATCGCCGCCCTGCAAAAGGACCTGGCCGAATTGAACACGTCGTACAGCAAGTTCGACAACGAACTATCCGCTCAGATTCTGCTCATGGCAGATGGCCTGAAAAAAGACCAGGGCAGGCTGGCCGAGATCGAAAAAAAAGCCCAGCGGCTTGAATCGGAAAAGCTGAGCAAGGAATCCATGGATCTGGCACTTGGCTTGGAGCGGCTGGGCCTTCAGGAGA
The DNA here is from genome assembly GCA_963704985.1 of uncultured delta proteobacterium. Taxonomy (GTDB): domain Bacteria; phylum Desulfobacterota; class Desulfobacteria; order Desulfobacterales; family Desulfosarcinaceae; genus Desulfosarcina. The sequence continues at coordinate 323,729 of CAVPIL010000004.1, forward strand.
TGGTTAAGGATAGAATCCGGGAAGTTGAGAAAAAACTGGCTGCAGTAAGCAAGCAGATGGATGCCTTGAATCAGCGGCTGGAGGCAGGGATGCGGAAAGAACCCTTGCCGTCGCCGGCAACCACCGCCCCGAGGCCCTCAGCCCCACAGTCACTGCCGTCCACCGCCCCCCCCAGTTCGCCAAACATCGTGGAACAGACGATCAATTAGACCTGAGCTGGGCGTATCGGATTCGATCGACGGCCAATAGAAGCAACCCAAGCAACTTGTCAGCATAATCCACTGGCGGTCAATTTTTCCTCAATGCGGTGGATGTCCACCGGCAGGTCTACCTCGGGTGAATCATAGGGCGTAACCACCACCCGGATACGGTGGCCATGCTCCATGGCCCGAAGCTGTTCTAGTTTTTCGATCTCTTCCAGCCGTCCAGGCACAAGCAACCTAAAACACTCCAAAAATTCACGTGTGTACGCGTAGACGCCTAAATGTTTATAGGTGTCGTAGCCTTCTGACCCATCCCGCCCCCGGGGTATGGCCGCCCTGGAGAAGTAGAGGGCATCGCCGTTGTTGTCGAAGGTGACCTTGACATCCTTCGGGTCGCTGATCTCACGTTCGTCCACAATGGCAAAAGCCAGTGTGCTCATCTTTACCGTCGGATCATCGTGAAAGGGCTGAACCACAGCATCAAAGCATCGCGGGTCCACCAGGGGTTGGTCGCCTTGGATATTGACCACCACGTCTTCCAAATCCAGACCGAGTCGCTGGGCGGCTTCGGCCACCCGGTCCGTTCCAGACCGACATTCCGACGAGGTCATAAGAACGTTACCGCCAAAACGTTCAACTGCGTCTCTGACCCGGTCGTCGTCAGTGGCCACGTGGACCGTATCGACGCATTTTGCCTGTAGGGCCTGCTGGTAGACCCGCTGGATCATCGGTTGGCCGCAAATCTTGGCCAAGGGTTTGCCTTCAAACCGGGTGGATCCATAACGCGATGGGATGATCACCACAACCCGCATGTACCTATCCTTTTTCAGTTAGCGCCTGTCTCACAACGTTGCCTTCCGGTTACCATCAGGGCGGTCATTTCAACCTGAGCCTGAGGAAAGCATCGCTTATATCGAGGCCAGCAAGGTGAGCCCAAGGCCGATTTTGGCCGGCTGGGGGTCTCCTGAAAGCGGTTCTATTGGTCCCATCCGCCCATCAGGTGCAGGTGAAGATGAAAAATCACCTGCCCGCCGCCTTTTTCAACATTAAAAAGGAGCTTGTACCCGGAAGCGTTCACCTTCTCTTTTTTGGCCGCCTGTCTGGCTGTCATGATCATTTCGGCCAGAATGTCATTGTCCGCCTCGGTGAGGTCATTGATGCTGCGGATATGCTGCTTGGGAACGATCAGCAGGTGCACCGGGGCGTGGGGGTTGATGTCACGGAAAACGACCAGCTTATCGTTCTGGTATAGAAAGTCAGTCCCCATCTGGCCGTGTGCAATTTTGCAAAAAAGGCAATCTTTTTCCATAGCGGGCGTCTCCTGTTGGCTCTCTCATCGCCTGTCCGTGCATGCGAAGGAGAAAATCGGGTGGCTGGAAGACCGGTTCAGAAATGCCTGTTCCTACCGGTTCACCAGCAGCCTTGTCAAGAAGACAATTATGGTTGGAGATCCGGTTTCCCATCATCACCCGGCCGTCGTCCAGACATGATCAAAATCCCTGAAATTCATTATTTAAGTTTTAAAGGCGCCTGCCGATATGAACTATCAGCAAGCGGAATCAGCCGGCCAGCCTCTCCAGCGAAAGCAGGGGTAAGGCGTCCCGCTCTTGATTGAGGCTGAACGTAATCGATCACCCGTGTTGAAAAAATGCAATGAAGCATACGAAACCATGAACATCCTGATTGCAGACGACGACCCCGTTACCTTGAGACTGTTGTCAACCCGCCTTGGGGCGTGGGGTCATGCGGTTCATCAGGCCGCCGATGGCAACACCGCCTGGGAAACCATCCGCAGCACACCGATTGATATTGTGGTCAGCGACTGGATGATGCCCGGACTGGACGGTCTTCAATTGTGCCAACGAATCCGAGAAAGCCATCAATCCGGTTACACGTACCTGATTTTGATCAGTGCCCAGGATTCAAAGGCGGATATCGTCCGCGGGCTGGAAAGCGGCGTCGACGACTACATCACCAAACCCATTGACCTGGATGCCCTGCACGCCAGAATTGAAATCGGTGTTCGTATCGTCAACCTGGAGCGGTCGCTCAATCGAAAAATCGAAATCATCACCGCCAACCACTATCAGACCATCCGCATGTTTTCCCAGATCATGGAGGTTTTTGACGATGATCTGGGTGGGCACTGTCGACGAACGGCACATGTGGCGGTTCAACTGGCCAGTCGGCATCCCGGTGTGGGTGACGCGGAAATTCCCGTCATCGAGACGGCAGCCCTGCTCCACGACATCGGCATGGTTGGCATTCCCAAGTCCGTCTTAAGCAAACGCCGCACGGAAATGGTCGAGGACGAACGGCAGTTGTACCAGTCCCACGCCGGCATGGGCGCACGCATCATCGGTGAAATAGAGATCATGAAGCCGGCAGGCCTGCTGGTGCGGATGCACCACGAACAATTCAATGGCAAAGGTTTCCCCGACGGAGTGGCCGGCGATGATATTCCCATTGGCGCGCAACTCATATCGGCGGCCTCCATTTATGACAACATGATCCACAAGGGCAAAATCGCCCTCGACCGCATCGCGGAAAACCTTCAGCGGATCCGGGGCTACCAGTTGTCAGCGTATGTGGTGGAGCTGTTGCTGGAAATCAATGTGGCCCAGCAGTATGAATTGGCCCGAAAATCGGAAGAGGAATGGATGTTGGATGACCTGGAACCCGGTATGGTGCTGGCGGACAACGTACGCATGAAAACCGGCGCTTTTGTCATGGCTGCCGGCACCGGACTGGACGGCTACAGTATCGACAAACTCAAGCATTACCATACCATCGGCGCCATTACCAACAAGGTGCTGATTCGTAAATCTTCGGCGAGGAACTAAATGGATCTTGCAACCATCATTGGCCTGGTCAGTGGTAGCGTATTGATTCTGGTTTCAATCCTCATCGGCGGCAGCGCACTGGTTTTCATTAACATCCCCGGCTTGTTGATCGTCGTCGGTGGAACACTGGCGGCCACCTTCATCAAATTCACGATGTCCGATGTCATCGGCTCCATCAGCGTAGCCATGAAAGCGTTTCTGGTAAAAATGGAGGCTCCGGAAAGCATTATTAAAGAGATGGTGGATTTCACCCGCATCGCCAAAAAGGAGGGCCTCATTGCCCTGGAAAAGGAGAACCCTTCCGACCCCTTTTCCGTCAAGGCGCTCCGGTACCTTTCTGACGGCTATGATGAAGGCCTGATCGCAGACATGCTCAACAAGGATATTCGCCTGATGGGGCAACGGCATACCACCGGACAGAATGTCTTTAAAGGGATGGGGGATTCTGCTCCGGCATTCGGTATGGTCGGGACGCTCATCGGTCTCGTTCAGATGCTGGCCTCCATGTCCGACCCATCCAGCATCGGACCGGCCATGGCCGTAGCGCTGCTGACAACCTTGTACGGTGCTGTCATCGCCAACCTCATCGCCCTGCCAATTGCCGATAAGCTGGCCCTGCGAAGCGAGCAGGAACGGTTGAATAAGAACATCATCGTGGAGGCGGCCATCGCCATCAACCGGGGCGTTTCCCCCATGGTTCTGGAAGAATCTTTAAAAATCTTCCTCACCCCCAAAGAGCGGCAGAAGTCTGAAGCTGAAAAAAGCAAGGCCCAATAACAGGTGAACCATGAGTAACGATATCCAGGACTGCCCTCCATGTGCAAAAGGTGCTCCCTTGTGGGTGACCACCTTCGGTGATTTGATGAGCCTGTTGCTCTGTTTTTTCGTGCTGCTGCTCTCCTTCTCCGAAATAGATCGCCAGAAATACAAGCAGGTGGCCGGATCCATGGAAAAAGCATTCGGTATCCAGCGCAAACAAAATGTCTCCGAATCCCCCCGCCAGGGATTAGAAATGATTGCCAAGGATTTTGACCAGGAAGCCATTGCCACACGGGTAAAGGAAAATATCGGTCGAGAACTAGAAGAAAATTTCAACGAACTCTATGGGCAGATAAAAGATGATATTGAAATCGAAGCCGGTAAAGACCAGGTGGTCATACGGCTGATGGGAGAAAGCACATTTGACTCGGGCAAAGCCGAAATCAAGCCTGAACTTGAGCCGATGATCCTGAGCATCGGCCACATTCTGTCCGACGAAACCGCCGGCGATATCATTATTGCCGGTCATACCGACAATGTGCCGGTCACTGGCGGCCCGTTTCAATCCAACCTCAAGCTGTCCATCGCCCGGGCAGCCACCGTGGCCCAGTTTCTGCTGGACCGGACTGCCATGGATCCCAAGCGTGTTGCCACCATGGGTTTTGGGGAATATCGACCCATTGCAGACAATCATGCAGAACTGGGCCGGCGTAAGAACCGACGGGTAGAGATCATCGTCGGCACGCTGCCCCGGCCGCAGGGCTTGGTCGGTTACGACAGCACCGCTGCTGCACAACCACCAAAATGAGCTATCTTAGAAAATCCACCAGGGTGGGTTGAATGACCTGTGCTGCGGTCGCCAACAGGACTTCATAGGCGGTCTGCTGAACTTGCATATCTACCGCCGTCTGGGTGATATCGGCATCTTCTACGGTTTGGCGCATGGTCTCCACCGCATTGCCGAAATTTTTCCAGTAGCCATCCGTTCTATCCAGTCGTAGATAGTCAGAGGCTAAGCCGCTGCGGGCCAGTTCAAGTCGGTCGGCGATCCGGTAAAGCGGATCCACTGTATTCTGAACGGCAACGCGGTCATAGGGAACTGCGGTCAAGGCCGTTTCGAGATCATCGAGAACCTGGAACAGGTTGTCGACACCGTCGATGAACATTTGGCTGCCGTCCGCTTCGATCTTCACGGTAATCCCCTCCCCCACGACCACCTGGTGAGAACCGGCATCGCCGTTATAGGCATAAGGAGGCGTCAAGGCAAATGGGGCCGTATCGCTGCGATGACCGGCAAAAATGTAGTTGGCGCCGTATTTGGAATTGGCCAGTCCGAGGACCTGCTGACGGATATTCCCAATCTCCTGGGCAAAGGCGGTTTTGTCTTCAGTGCCCGCGTTGGAGGCAATTTTTTTTGCCAGTTCCACAAAATCGCTGACCTGTCCCAGCACCGATTCAGTGTACTGTACCCGGGTTTTGGCATCTAATATGTTTTCACGATACTGATCGATGGTTTGCAGGGTTGTCCGATAGTCGAGGACTTTGCCAATCCCGATGGGATCATCTGAAGGCTTATTGATCCGTTTGCCTGAAGCCAGTTTCAGTTGTGTCGCCATGAGTTGTTGGCTCTGTTTGGCCAAGTTGGCCTTGATATGGTCAGCCATGATTGTTGCACTGATTCTCATCGTAATCTCCTGTCCGTTGGTTATACCATGGCGATCAGCGCTTCAAGCATTTCATCCACCGTGGAGACAAGCTTGGCGGCAGCGTTGTATGCGCTCTGAAATTGAACCATGTTGACCATCTCTTCATCCATGGACACACCGGATACCTCCTCCCGGTAGGTGGCCAACTGCATTGACACCGTGGAATGGTGGTCGCCGTTGACCCTGGCCTGGTCGACCAACCGGCCCACGTCACTCACCAGACCGTTATAGATAATCATCTACGGTGGCACTGCCGCCGCTCATCAACAACTGATTCTGGATCTCGGCCATGGCGATGGCATTGCTGTTGCCCCCGGGAACGTTCTCGGTATTGGCGGCAGCGGCAATCCGATTGGAATCGTTGGCAATTAAGCCGTTGACCGTGATATCGGAAGCACCCGTGGAGGGCGAAAAGAAATCAAGCCCGGTGGCCCCATTGAGGTCAAGCCCACTGGTGTGTTGACCGTTGACTGCGTTGGCCATGGCCACGGCCATATCGTCTAGCCGGGTCAGATAGTCCGGGACAATCACATCCCTGGCTTCCAGCCAGCCTTTGAGTTTGCCGGTGGAGATGTCACTGGTAATGTTTTGCTGTACGCCACTGCTGCTTTCCCAGAAAACATCCTTGAATCCATTGACGTTGGTGCCGACGGTCAGGTTCCACGAATTGGTCCGGTCCACCAGGGTGTGGCCGTTGGTGGTAACAATGGTCAGATATCCGTCGGCATCCTCGAAACTGTTCACATCGATTAGACTGGAAAGCTCCTTGAGCTTCATATCCCGCTGGTCCCTGAACTCGTTGGCGCTGTGCTGATTGCCGGCCTCCACCTCTGCAATTTTCAGGTTCAAACCGGCAATTTCGTTGGTCAGGGTATTGATGTCGTCCACCGTGCCCTTGATGCTGACATCGCTATCGGCCTGAACCTGGGTCAGATCCCTGGACAATTTATTGAACACCAGGGTCAGGTTCTCGGCATTGGACAGCAGCATGGCCCGCTCGGTGTATCCGGACGGATTGTTGGCCACGTCCTGCCATGAATTCCAAAACTGACTCAAAGCACTATTCAAGCCATAACCGGAGGCATCGTCAAACATCAATTCGGCTTTTTCCAGGGTCTCGCGCTGGGCTTCCCACCGCCCCTTCTGCGAGGCGGAGTCGGCAATCTGGGCGGCCAGGAATCGGTCGTAGATCCGCTGGATGGTCCGGTTGGCACGTACGCCGGTGCTCAGGGTACCGCCTTCAAAGCGGACCGGTTCGTTTTGCTCCATGTTGAGCCGCTGGCGGGTATAGCCTTCCGTGTTGACGTTGGCGATGTTGTTGGCCGTAATGTCCAGTGCCTTTTGCTGGGTCATCAAGGCGGTTTTTGCAACGTTGAGCATGCCGTAGATCATGTTTGCCATGGGTTGCGCCTTTGATAGTGACTAACGTTGTTCAAACGGTTCCACAAAAGAATCTTCCAACCCTGTGGGCGTATCCCCCGGCTGAATGAGCGCTTCCCGGTTTTTGATAGACCGGGTGGTCATAGATCAGATGGGTCAACAGCTTCAATGATCCGTTTATCAGATCCAGGTAGTGCTGAATCAACTGTTGATTTTGTTCGTTTTTTACCTGTACATCGGCGATGAGCGGCCGCAGGCGGTTGGCCCGCATCAGCAGTTTTTCATTATAGGGCGCAGGAAGAAATGGCCCCAGCTTGCTTACCGTCAGCACCGATTGATTCACCTGATAGGCTTTCCCCAGATGATCAATCAAACGGTGCCTCACTTTTTCAGCATGTTGAATGTTGACTACCAGGGCTTCTTTTTCCAACTGAACTTGGTCGAAACGTTCCCTGTCCGAAAGGGACATCGAAGCTTTTTCGTCGCCGAGGACACGTTGCATGTCCCGGTAACAGGCCGCCTCTTCATCCAATACGGCCAGCAGCTCCATGATCTTGGTTTTCATTAAGGTGTCCTGTGAGTTGATGTCAGCCTTCGGTGTCGAAATAGTTCAATACGATGTTGTTTTGTATGGCCTCATCCATCATATTCAAGGCAATCCGATGTCCTTTTACGCAGTAGCTTCCTTCCTCAAGCTGTCGTTTTAACAGCATTACCCGATCTTCACGAATTTCAGGAAGCAAACGCGCATGGTGCACGGCGGTTTGGAATTCACGGCCTCTTTCCGTCAGGCTGACAGTATCCCGTGGCACTGTCTTTGGCTGTGCTCTGCTCGGTTCCGCCGGTGGTTCTTTCAGCTCTTCATGCGACCGGTTCTGGGTGGGCATGGAATGCAAGGGGGTTTTTTCGGGAATTTCCATTTAAGATCTCCTGATCAGCACTGATCTTATTCGCCATGATCACCGATCAAGGCTCGCTTTCCCTTCTTATCGGCCCTTTGCGTCGATAGCTTTAATTTCCCGATGGTTCGACTTTTCGTACCGACCCACTTCGGTCCTTATTTTTCTGCTTTGAGCTGGTTAAAAATCATGCGTGAAATGCCGATGCCACCGTTTTGTGCCATTTCCCCGGCGATTTGTTCATCCAGCATACCGGCAAAAATCTCTTCAGCCATGGATTGGGGAAACAGAGCGGATTCAGGGACAGTTGCCCGCATTTCACGAATCATGAAATTGAGCAGCAGGGACTCGAACTGCTGGCTGGCATTCTCCAGATCAGCGTCTGAACCACTGTTGCGCTGCATACCGGACGTGGCGGCAGCAAGGCTTCGATCGGCGTTGGACGTCCGCAGTTGAAAAATCGAGGCATCCGGGCGGATCGGATTAAAATCGGACATCAGATCACCTCCAGATCGGCCTGCAGGGCGCCGGCCGCCTTGATGGCCTGAAAAATGGCGATCAGATCTCTGGGTGTGACCCCTAAAGCATTGAGGGCATTGACCACCTCGCCGATACTGACCCCTTTGGGAATCACCATCAACTGATTGGCATCTTCCTGAAGACTGACCTGGGTGCTCGGCGCTGCCACCGTCTGCCCATCGGAAAAGGGCAGCGGTTGAGATACATTGACGTTTTCCCTGACGACGATACTCAAGTTCCCGTGAGCGATGGCGATGGTTGAGATGCGCACCTGGTCCCCCATGACCACGGTGCCGGTGCGTTCATTGATCACTACCTTGGCGTCATTGTCCGGCGCCACTTCAAGTTCGCCCAGCGAAGCCAACAAAGGAACGGTATCGCCCAAGTATTGATCGGGCACCCTGATTTCTATGGTGCCGGCATCTTCGGCACGGGCCACCGGCGCGGCAAAGCGCGCATTGATTGTATCGACAACCCGCACGGCCGTGGTAAAATCAGGATTATGCAGGCTGAACATCAAGGTTGATCGGTCGCCAAAATCATTGGCCACCTCCCGTTCGATGATAGCCCCGGAAGGCACCTGTCCCACGGTGGGGAAGTTTTTTGCCACGCTGGCCGCTGTACCACCGGCACTGAAACCGCCGGTATTCACCGGCCCCTGCGCCACCGCGTAAATCTTGCCGTCAACACCCTTCAACGGCGTCAACATGAGTGTTCCACCCTGAAGATTGTCGGCATCGCCGATGGAACTGACCAGCACATCGATACGATTACCCCGTTTGGCAAATGGCGGCAGCTTGGCGGTCACCATGACAGCGGCGACATTTTTGACCTGAATATCCTTCTGGTCGACGGTCACACCCATTTTCTCCAACATGGAAGCCATGGATTGAACGGTAAACGTGGCTTTCTTGCCGTCACCGGATCCGTCAAGCCCCACCACCAGTCCATAGCCGATCAACTGATTCATGCGAACCCCGTTGACTTCGGAGATATCCTTGAGCCTGACCGCGCCGGCAACGCCATGCCATCCCAAACCGATGACTACGAATAGGCCGATCATAGCGGGTCGTATTCTTTTCATGGTACCGTCAATCCTTTGGTTAAAAGGGCCATATTTTCATTGCCAGGCTGGTCAGCCAGCCGGGCCTTTGCCGGTCATTGACCACACCGGTGCCGCTGTAGGAAATCCTGGCGTCGGCAACATAGGTGGAAAGGACCTGATTGTCTGCATTGATATCACGGGGTCGAACCACACCGGTGAGCTGAATGATCTGGTTTTCGTTGTTGATCAGCACTTCACGCGACCCGGTGACCACCAGATTTCCGTTGGGCAGCACCTGGGTGACCAAGGCCGTAATATAGGCATTCAGATCGCCACTTCGCTTGGTGGTCCCGGCGCCTTGGAATTCGCTGTCCAATCCACCGGCCACTTTGGAAAACGGGTTGAAGAACGGCTGGTCGGCCGGAAAGCGTTTTTCCGCATTAAAGAAAGCATCCACACTGGCGCTCAGGGAAGAGCTGCGGTCGGTCGCCGTACTGGCCTTGTTGGTGGCGGCAGACGATTCCGTAATTCTGATGGTGACGATATCCCCTACGGTTCGGGCCTTCTGGTCGGTAAACATGGAAATCAACGCTGCATCTTCCCGCCATAAAGAGCCTTCCGCTTGGGTTTCGGGCGTTGTGGCCGGCGTATTCTGCAAGGCTGCCGGTGGGGCGGGTTCATAATTGGGTGCCTTGGACTGAACCGGTCCGGCCATTCCAGGAAAGCCACCCCCACAAGCGACCAGCCCGATCCCTAAAAAAAAAGTGCCCGCCAAAAGGCCGAATCTGGCTGCAACCTTGGATTTGAATCGAAATTTCATCATGCACCTCGCTAAAAGTCCACTACAACGGTACCCGGGCCGGTTACCCGGGCAGTGATCACGCGATTGGAATCCGTATTCATCACGCGAACCATTTCCCCTTTACATCCTTGCTGTTTGACCATACCGGTGGCGGTAATGGTCATCGATCCGGTATTGGCCACAATCTTGACGATATCACCCCGTTTGACCAGGGGCGGCAAGACAATCATGCTCGCTTGAAGCACGGTGTTCGGATAAATCATTCGCGTGGTCCGATTCCCTAAAGCGTCTTCGATGCGTCTGACCGTATCCGACGAAAGATCCGCCAGTTCCCGTCGTTCTAAAGCAAGGTCTGCCAGTTCGATATGCTGGTGCTTTCCCAGGGGCCTGGTGACGGTGACCACATCCGCCATGACGGATACGTCTGCATTCACCCATATTTTTTGCATCGCCTCGCCATCCACGAAAAGATGCAGAGCCAACATCGTGCGTCCAAGGTAGTCTTCATTGCGGGAAGGCACGATCCGGTAGGTAAGTCTTCCTGTGGGCAAGTGGAGGGTTTCATCAAAAGCAATGCCGCTGACGGTCACATCTTCGTTTTTCCAGGGCATCTGGTTTCGGATCGCCGCTTCAACGGCACGTTCGATAAGGCGGGTGGGGAGTACGGCGGCATCGCGGGTGATCCGCACATCCTGGGATCCTGTGAAGGTCATTGCATCGATGTCGAGTCCGGACTGCTTGAGACGTATGCGGATGTAGTCAAGGTCGACAAACCGGGTTTGCCCTGGAAGGGGAGACCGGGCCACAACGGTTGCGCCCATGCTCTTCAACTGCATTTCCGAAGCGCCGGTCATGGTGGCGATATCCGACAGGTGAACCAAATCCTGGTCGACCGTAGCCACCCCGTTGAGCGTCAGAAAAATGCGTTCTGAGGAAAACGCGGCCGTAGCGAGCAGCACCAACACGTGCAGGAAAAAAAACCCGGCAAGCAGTTGCCGCAACGTGTCGTCTCCGCAGGTCCTGTGGGTTATCATGGGTGTTATCTTCTCAAGTTGGTTGCGGTCTGAAGCATATCATCGGATGCCTGAATGGTCTTGCTGTTGGTTTCATAAGCCCGCTGGGCCACGATCATGTTGACCATCTCATCCACCACGCTCACGTTTGACATTTCCAGATACCCCTGCGCGATGGTGCCGTAACTGTCCTCACCCGGTGTCCCCGTTGTCGCATCTCCCGATGAAGCCGACGGGATGTAAAGATTCCTGCCGATACTCCTCAATCCAGCCGGATTCACGAAATTGGCCAGTTCGATCGTGCCAATTTCCGACGGCTGGTTTTCTCCGGCCAACAGCACCGATACGGTACCGTCGGTCCCGATGGATATGGCGATGGAATCAACCGGGATGGTCAGTTCCGGCTCCATGGGAAATCCGTCCGATGTCACCACCCGGCCGCCGCTGTCTAATTTGAATGTGCCCGCCCGAGTGTACCCGATTTCTCCGTTGGGCTGGATAACCTGAAAAAAACCGCCGCCTTCAATGGCCATGTCCAATTGGTTCTGGGTGTGATTGAATTCCCCCTGAGTGAACATTTTCTGGGTGGCGGCGGGGCGAACGCCGTGTCCCACCTGGATACCGGTAGGCACCTGGGTCTCAGCAGACGACGACACCCCCGGCGATCGCAGTGTCTGGTATAGCAAATCCTGGAAATCAGCCCGGCTTTTCTTGAATCCGGAGGTGCCGACATTGGCCAGGTTGTTGGAAATCACATCGATGTTCAGTGTCTGGGCCTGCATTCCGGTGGCCGCGGACCATAGGCTTCTGATCATGGGTTCCTCCTGTGCATCGCTGCACTGTCGTTGGACCTGTGGATGGAATTCTCAGAGCCACAGACGCAAGTTCTTTGTTTATAAGGTTTTGCCCACATCATTGATGCTTTTGGATGTGGCTTCGTCAGCGCTTTGGATCACTTTCTGGTAAGCTTCAAAAGCCCGGGATGTTTCAATCATCTCGGTCATGGCCTGCACCGGGTTGACATTGGCCGCTTCCAAATAACCCTGACTTACAACGGTGTCTTCCGGTCGGTTGACCCGAATAGCCGTATCCGGTGCAACAAATCGGCCATTGCCCGCCTTTTTCATGGCGTCGCGGTTGGAAAAATCGGTAATCTGTAAACGGCCGACTTCATCGCCATCCACAAAGACACCCCCTTGCATATCAATTTCAACTGCCCCTTCCTCCAAGGTAATTTCCCCGCTTTCACCCAGAACCGGATAACCGTCCGGCGTGACCAGGACACCCTCGGCATCCAGCGTAAAACTTCCCTGGCGGGTATACTGGACCCCATCAGGCGTCTGGACGGAAAAAAAACCGTCGCCGGTAATGGCTATATCCAAGGGGTTGCCGGTTTGGCGAATCGATCCCTGACTGAAGTCAACCACGGCGGAAAAAGGCGGTGCATAGGGTGACAGCGGTTGGACGAGGTCCGGTGACGCAGGCGGGATCTGCGTTGACGGTTCTTCGGCAATCCGGAAAACGGACCGTTCACCCTTGAAACCGATGGTATTGATATTGGCCACATTGTTGGCGAGCATTTCAAGGCGCAATTGCTGAACCAGTGCGCCGGCTGCGGCAAGGTACATTCCACCACTCATTGGGTTGACTCCTGCGGGGTTGCGTTAGGTTCATTCATGTCTGGCAAGCTTTTCTGCAACCTGTATGCCACAACCAGTTTTTTCCGATCCTCCAATGGTTTAAGCCAATTACAAGACAGGAACCATCGCCTTAGCCGCTGAAAAAAAAAGCCGGTAGGCAACAAGTGCCTCACCGGTCTTTTTTTCCCATAATTTTTAAAAGCCAGGCAGTGACGGCGTCAGGCGGTATTCAGCCGCATGACCAAGGATACTTCCGCTTCGGGCAATTGCAGTTGGCGTGCAATCGTGGCGACCGCAATCCCGTTGTGGGCCATAGGCAGAATCCGGGCGTAGGACGATTGACGATCGTCCATACCTGGCCTGGCTTCTGTCGGTGACGTGTCAACGGTTCCGGTAACCGACGGATTTCTGACGAGGATGCCTAGTTTTTGTCGTTCCTGCTCGATGGTGCGAGCCAGTGCAGCCAGCAAGGCATCCGTTTTTTGGGTCATCAGGAACATGAGCGCCCGATGCTCAATATCATGGCCCCCAGGCGGGGAATTGAAGGTCGCACGATTCGACCCGCACCCGCGCTTTGCGTTTTTTCGGCCAATCAGACCCCTTATGGTCCATAGGCCGGCGAGCAGTACGACAATGATGGCAACCCAAATTTCATAACTGGCATGCAACATGTTCACCTCTTTTCCGGCTGATCAATCTTCCAGCAATCCTTCCCGGCGCAGTTTGCCTCGCAAATGAATGATGGCCTGCGCATGGATCTGCGACACACGGGATTCGGTAATATTTAAAACCTGGCCGATCTCCTTCATGGTCAGTTCATCGGAATAATATAGAGATACAACCAGTTTTTCCTTTTCCGGCAGCAGATCGATATTCTTGGCAATGGTGGATTTAATCTCTTTCATGGTGGTCTGGGAGAGGGCGTCATCGGCATCACCATTGGCCAGGGAACTGGGAATGGCAGCCACATCATTTCGCGATTGGTAGCCGATCTCTTCAAAGCTGACAAACGAGATACTCGACATCCGTTTCACCTTGTAAAACTGGTCCAGGTCCATGTTCATCTCTTTAGCCACCTCTTCGTCGGCCACTTCACGGCCAAGCTTCTGTTCCAACATCAGATAGGCCTTTTCCAGATCCCGTATTTTTCTTCGGGTGGTCCGGCCCAGAAAGTCGCGCGATCGCAGTTCACTCAACACGGCCCCTTTGATTCGAAACACGGCATAGGTGATGAACTTGTTGTCCCTGGAGGGATCGTATCGTTCAATGGCTTGGATCAACCCGATAACGCCCACATTGATCAGGTCATCCACATCGATCGTGGCCGGCAGATGCACCGCAATTCGGTTAACGATACGCTTCACATAGGGAAGGTATTCATTGATAATCTGATTGCGCAGCAGATGGCTGTCTTTACCGAAGCTTTCTTCTCGAGATTGTGCCAGATCCATTTTATTGCTCCACGTTTTAGGATTTCTTCCGGTATGCATGGGGTCCACACGCCGTTGCATGGCATGGGAGGATCGATTGCCGCCAGGCCGTTCTGGCCCGCTCATGAATAAGTAACATTTTTTTCAATGGTTGTCGCTCCATTGTTGCCTATATGGTTTAAACGATATCCTGCCAGAGCAGGGGTCGGTTTTCCGATCGGGGAATCATGGGCTGAGACCGGGCCAGTTTATGAGCCAGCTCGGCAAAGTTTCGGCTCGCCTGGGTCATGGGTGCCATTTCGCTGACAATCTTTTGTCTGCGGACCCCGGCTTTCACATTGTCATCAGCCAGCACGTTGCCGAAATGTTCGATGGACACATCCAGAAAACGATTGGCCACCAGGCAGAGTTGCCGGCTTACATCGTCGGCCTCTTTTGCATTTTTAGCCAGATTGACGATCAGGCGGAAATGCTTTTCCTGGTACTTGACGGAAAGAATTTTCATCAATGCATATGCATCGGTGATTGAGGTCGGCTCAGGAGTGACCACCACCATGATCTCGTTGGCCGATGCATTAAAAAAGAGAACATTGGACGATATGCCGGCGGCCGTGTCAATCAACACAATGTCATAATGCGACAACAGGGCATTGAGTTCGTTGAATATTTCCAATTTCTGGGAGGACGTCAGCTTGGTCAGCTCCTGAATTCCCGATGAAGCGGGCAGAATTTTTAAATTTCCAGGCCCGCTGGTGATGATTTCCGACAGTTTTTTCTTGCCTTCGATGACATGGGAAAGATTGTATTGGGGGGTGAGGCCCAACAGCACATCCAGATTCCCGAGGCCCAAGTCCGCATCGAAAATAAGCACCCGGTTGCCGGCCTTGCACAAGGCATATCCCAAATTGGCGACGATATTGGTCTTGCCCACGCCACCTTTACCGCTGGTGATGGCGATAACCCTGGCCTGTACCCGCTGCGTTGCCCCCATGGTAAGCATCGACTGCTTCTGCTTTCTTTTCTGGTTCAGGCTGATAATCTGTCCACTGTTTTCAATGCTTGGCATTGCCATCTGTTCTCCCAGTTTTATAAGGCACTCGCACGCTGAAAACGCAAGGTTTCAGACATCGATTTCCTGACCATGTTGATGTCGCAGCACGCCCGGCACGGCTTGAATCCATCGTTCAAGGCTTGGTCAAGGCTGTTGAACGCAGCAATGTTCTCCACGTTGATTCGCTTTACCGATTTGCAATCCGGGTGATGAAACAGTTCTGAATTCCGATTGGCCACGAATTGGATTGATCTATCTCCTGCAGGGCTAAAGCATGGTTCATTATCCATCTTGCCTCTCTGGTTGGGAAAAGCCGTAACTTGGCCACCAGCTGATTCCGTGTGATCGCCAAAGCCGGTCAGGCGATCGACGGTTGTTTCGTGCAGGTCATCAAAAATATCGAGGCCATCACCATAGAATGATGACGGCAGCTGTGTCTGCTTCAGCAAGTTCAAAACGGTTGCACTGCGGCCGTACTCATCCATATGGGTGAACAACAGACGGTTCACGCCCAGGGGCAAAAAGGTGTTGACGGTGGCGGCAAGCACCTCGTCACGGACCGTCGCATTGACAACCAGATGGGTTTCGTCAGGATCGGCCAACCGGAGAAGTGCGCTGACATCGTCCAGTATGGGCTGATCCAGATTGCCGCCCAAGCCCGGCGTATCGATCAACACCACGTCGACGTCCACCAGGTCGTTCAACACGGATTGGAGTTCATCGGCGTCGTGGACGATCGTAAGCGGCAGATTGATGATGCGGGCAATTATTTCCAGCATGCCGTTGGCTCCGATTCGAAAACGATCGAGGCTGATCAATGCGATGCGGTTTTTTTGGGCCACCTGACAATGTCTGGCCAGTTTGGCCACGGTCGTGCTTTTTCCAGCTCCGGGCGGCCCAACCAGCGCAATAATGATGCGCCCTTGCGCATTTTCATAAAAGGGAGCGGCAACCAGGTCGTCTGCTACCGCGGCTCGATTCTTTCCATTCGGTGTTGCTTCGCCCTTGCTTGGCATCGGGCCTGCATTCCCGCGGCTTGCATTTTCCAGCACCAATTTCGCTCTGGCGGAAATCAGTTGCGGTTCCTGGATATGGTCCCCTTGGTTATCAGCCGCCTTGGGGGTTTGCGATTCCAGCGGGGGCGCAGAAAATGACCGGGCTTGCCGGACAAATGGCGCGATGGTGCGAAGAGAGGTGGAGAGCGAAACGCGATCGTTTTCCGCTTCGACATTCAGCTGTTGCGACAGCAGTCCCGAAAAGGCATGTTTGTCCCGGACATCATCCACCGGATAATCTGCTGCCGCGGTGATCTCGACACTTTTTTTTCTCAATGCACTGAAAAATCCACCCGGTCGCACTTGTTTGGCCGACAGGATCACCGCATCGTCGCCAAGCTCACGTTTAACCATGCGAAGGGCTTCGGTCATATCGGCAGCTTCAAAACGCTTAATCTGCATCTGAGGCCTCCACTGTGCCAACTATTTGTATTTTGGCGCTGCTTACAATTTCATCATAGGACAACACCGCCAGCCCAGGGACAAACCGTTCTGTCAGCTTCTTAAAATGGCTCCTGATCTGGGCTGAGCAGACAAGCATGGGCTGAACACCCAAAGATTTGTAATCCTCCATCTTAACTGTCAAGTCGTCCATGATGGATCGGGCATAGGCAGGATCGATGGCCAGAAATGTCCCCTGGTCGGTTTGCTGGAGGGACTCGGCAACCTTTTTCTCAACCCGCTGGTCCAGCGTGAGTACATGCAGTTTGCCATCGCCGGACTGATAGAAACTGGTGATGGTGCGCGCCAGAGCCTGCCTCACGTGTTCGGTCAATATGTCCGTCTTCTTGGTGGTAGGCGCCCAATCGGCCAATGTCTCCATGATGGTGAGCAGGTCCCGAACCGGCACTTGTTCGTGCAGAAGATTCTGGACTACCCGGACAACGCCGCCTAGGGACATGAAGTTAGGAACCAGTTCTTCCACCACCTTGGGGTGGCTGGCCTTGAGGGTGTCAAGCAGTTTTTGGACTTCCTGTCGGCCCACCAGTTCGTGGGCATGGCGGCGGATCACATCCGAGAGGTGGGTGGTCATGATCGTTTCCAAATCCACCACCGTATACCCTTTGGCATTGGCATCTTCACGGGCCACGGGTTTGATCCAGAAGGCCTCCAGACCATAGGTGGGTTCCCGTGTGGCAATGCCGCTGATTTTTTCATCGGCAGTACCCGGATTCATGGCCAGGAGATGGTTGATCATCAGGTCGCCGCTGGCCACTTCGATTCCTTTCAACAAAATCGAATAGGCACCTGGTTTAAGCTTCATGTTGTCCTGGATGTGAATGGACGGCACCACGATGCCAACCTCTTGGGCAATCTGCCGCCGGATCGATTTGATGCGTTCAAGCAATTCGCCATTCTGCTCCACATCCACCAACGGGATCAGGCCATAACCGACCTCAAGTGCCAGAACATCGATGGGGGGCAAGGGTTTGAATGCTTCCGGCGGTTTCTCTTGAGCTTTTTTCTCCCGGTGCAGAGCGACCTCCCTGGCATCCTCCAGCTTGGCCCGTTGTGTCTGGAACACAAGGTAGGCCACCAACCCAGCGGTGGCAGATAGAATAAAGAAAGGGATGGTCGGCATCCCGGGAACCAGTCCGAAACCGAAAAGAATGACCGAAGCGACCACGAAAGCCCGAGGCTGGACCAGCAGCTGGCTTCCGATTTCCAGCCCAAGGTTTTTTTCAGCTCCGGCACGGCTGACGACGATGCCGGCGGCGGTGGAGATAATCAGCGCGGGGATCTGGCTGACCAACCCGTCGCCAACGGTTAGCAGGGTGTAGGTCTGGGCGGCGTCGGCAAAATTCATGTCTTTTTGGAAGACACCAATGGCCAGACCGGCCAGGATATTGACAAAGGTGATGATAATGCCGGCAATGGCATCGCCACGCACAAACTTGTTGGCACCATCCATGGCTCCGTAATACTCTGCCTCACGGCTGATCTGCAGACGGCGCGACCTGGCTTCGGTTTCATCGATGAGCCCGGCGTTCAGGTCGGCGTCAATACTCATCTGCTTGCCGGGCATGGCGTCCAGGGTGAAACGGGCGGCCACCTCGGCGATTCTGCCGGCGCCTTTGGTGATCACCATAAAGTTGATCACCACGAGAATGACAAATACGATAAATCCGACCAGGTAGTTGCCGCCGACCACAAAGTTGCCGAAGGCCATGATCACCTTGCCGGCGGCATGGGTACCCTCGTTTCCATGCAGGAGGATCATTCGGGTGGAGGCCACGTTTAAGGAAAGCCGGAATAGGGTGGAGAGCAGCAACAGCGAAGGGAAGGAAGACAGATCCAGCGGTTTAAGGATGTACATGCCCACCAAAAGGATGATCAGGGACAAGGTGATATTGAAGGAGAGGAACAGGTCCAGCAGCACTGTCGGAATGGGAATGATCATGACCATGAGTATGGACATGGCGGCAAATCCCATTAACACATCGGTGTTATTGGTAACGAAGGCGAACCGGTCAAGGTACTGTTTGCGTTCGGCGAGTTCCATGATGCGTATTGGGGCTCCTTGATTACGGAAAGGTTAAACGGGTAGATAGCACATTCCATGCCTATCCATTCTTTCGGCTGAGCAGAACAACGAACCGGGATCGAATATCATGAATATATTAAGAATCTCATCTTTTTGATCCGCCGATTCAGCCTTCAATTTGCAGATCGCAGCCAGCATGCGCATCTGCGGAGCGTCAATTTATTGTCCAGGGAAGATGGAAGTGGCTCGAGGTGCTGCTAAATGAAGCTCGTGATGGTCTGATCAGGCGTTGACGAGGCCTTTAAGACGATAGACATAGGCGAGGATCTCCGCGACGGCGCGGTAGAGGTCTGCCGGTATGAAATCACCGATCTCCGTTGATTTGAACAGCGTCCGGGCCAACGGTTTGTTTTCAACCAAAGGGATGTCGTTTTCAGCGGCAAGGGTTTTGATGGTTTGGGCAATAAAACCGGCCCCCTTGGCAACCACTTTGGGTGCATCCATCCCCTCTTCGTATTTGAGGGCAATGGCCAGGTGGGTGGGGTTGGTGATGACCACGGTGGCCTGAGGCACCGCCTCCATCATCCGTCGCCGGGCCATTTCCCGCTGAACGGACCGGATCCTGGCTTTGACGGCCGGATCACCTTCACGCTGCTTGTATTCGTCCTTGACTTCCTGTTTGGTCATTTTCAGGTCCTGCTGGTGCTGCCATTTGGTGTAGGCAAAATCAAGAACGGCCATAAGAAAGAGAACCATGCAGGTATACAGGCACATCTGGAATGACACCTGACCGATAAAGCCCAATATACTGCCGACGCTCAACTGCATTAGGCCGGGGATTTGATCCATATAGCGGTTAAGGACGATAAAGGCGACCCCGCTGATGATGACCAACTTAATAATGGATTTTGCCAGTTCCACCAGTGATCTGAGGGAAATCAACTTCTTGAGCCCACTGATGGGATTCAGCTTGGCTAAATTGGGGGTTAATTTTTCGCCGGTAATGAGAAAACCGAACTGAGCGACATTGCCAACGACACCCGCTGTCATGACCACCAGCATGAGGGGGATGAGGACAACAACGCAATTGAGAAAAACTTCCCAAAACAGGGTATGCATGGTTTCGGGCACCAGATTGAGTGTGCCGGCCCGTTGATACATGCCGCGCATCATATCTGTCAGTCGCCCGAACATCCAGGATCCTGCAAAAAAAAGCACGCCGACGCTGCCCGAGAGAATCAGCACGGAAGGAATTTCCCGGCTCTGGGGCACATTGCCCTTTTGGCGCGCATCGGCCAGCTTCTTGCCGGTCGGTTGTTCGGTTTTATCCTGGCTCTGTTCACCGGCCATAGGTCACCTTGCAACCGCCATCATGCGTATCAGTTCGAACACTGTCATTTGATAGGCTGAGAACAGTTCGATCAGATAAGCTGTCAGATAAGGGGCAACAATGAGCATAAAACTCAGCCCGATGAGAATTTTCATCGGCATGGCAACGATGAAAATATGCATCTGGGGCACGGTCCTGGCCACCAGGCCCAAACCAACGCTGACCACCAGCATGACAGCGATCAACGGCGCACCCACTTTAATCGCCACGACAAACATGTTGGAGGCCAGTTGCATCATCATCCCTACCAGTTGGGAACTGATCTGCATGGACAGGGGGGAAGGATGGTGTAGCTGTCGACCAACGCCCTAAAAAACATATGGTGGGCATTAATGGCCAGAAAGACCAGCATGGCCGTCAAATTGTATAACTGGGCCAGGATCGGGATTTGGTCGCTGGTGGAAGGATCCACGACATTGGCTACGGCAAACCCCATCTGGTAACCGGCGATCTGCCCGGCCACTTGAATGCCGGTAAACAGCAGCTTTACTGAAAGC
This sequence comes from uncultured delta proteobacterium, assembly GCA_963704985.1. Classification (GTDB taxonomy): domain Bacteria; phylum Desulfobacterota; class Desulfobacteria; order Desulfobacterales; family Desulfosarcinaceae; genus Desulfosarcina. The sequence continues at coordinate 344,446 of CAVPIL010000004.1, forward strand.
CCAATGGTCACGCCGATAACGATTTCCGAAAACACACCGATAAAGAACGCCAAGAGGCTCAGGTCCCTCACGCTGACCACCGTGTCCACCACCGGCAGGAGAAGAATGCTAACACTAAAGGCAAGGCCTGCTTTAAAAAGGACCGGAATGCTTTCAGTATCCAGAATGGGTGCACTGAAAACAATACCGGCAACCCGGAGGAAAATCAGCAACACCCCGTAAAATGCGTCCAGGGGGATATTAAGCGAAACCATCGTTGCCATCCATCTTCATGGGCATGCTTGCTTTCCTGCCGGCGAGGTCATCGAATGTAGGTGGGCAGGTTGATGAACAGGTTCTGGGTATATCCGATGATGATTTTCAGCATCCAGGGGAAAAAAAACAGCAGCGCCAGAGCCACACCTAACATTTTTGGTACGAACACCAAGGTCATTTCATTAATCTGGGTAGCTGCCTGGAACATGCTGACCAGAACGCCGGTGATCAGGCCAACCGCAAGCATGGGTGCAGCAAGATAAATTGCCGTTTTAATGGCCTGCAGAAAAAAACCGGTTACAAATTCAGGGGTCATGGCAAAACACTCCTTCAGGCAAAGCTTTTCACCAGGGATCCGACGATCAGGTGCCATCCGTCGGCCAGCACAAAAATCATCAGTTTAAAGGGCAAAGAGACCATGATGGGCGGCAGCATCATCATCCCCATGGAGAGCAGGACGCTGGCCACCACCATGTCGATGATCAAAAACGGCACGTAAAGCATAAAGCCGATCTGAAAGGCGGTCTTCAATTCACTGATAATAAAGGAAGGAATCAGCACGGTGGTGGGAACATCGCCGATGTTGGCGGGACGCTGCATCTTGGCCACGCTAACCAGCAACGCCAGATCTTTTTCCCGAGTCTGGGAAATCATGAATGCACGAATGGGAGTTAATGCCTTTTCCAGAGCCTCCTGCTGATCGATCTGCTTGGCCAGAAGCGGTTGCAGGGCATCCTGATTCACCTGCTGCCACACCGGGGCCATCACATAAAAGGTCAGGAAGAGCGAAAGGCCGATCACCACTTGGTTGGGAGGCAACTGATTGGTTCCCATGGCCTGCCGTAGCAGCGAAAAGACAATGGCGATGCGCGTAAAGGAGGTGAGCATGATCAGGATCGACGGCGCCAAGGACAGCACCGTCATGAGCAGAAACAGCTGCATGACCACGGCCACTTTGCCCTGATCGGCCTCTTGATCCAGACCGATGCTGATCAGCGGCGCCGGGGTTTGACTCCAGGCGCTGCCGGCCATGCAGGCAAAGCCAATCAGCAGGGCGGCCAACAGACCCAGCTGGATTGCAGCTTTTCTTCTCCGGTCATGCGTTTTTACCTGCCGCGGATGGTGTCTGTTTCTCACAGCTCTTCCTTTCCCTTGAACCCGTTGCTAATCTTTTTCAATCGATCGGAAAGAAGCGGTCCAAAGGACTTCGATTCAGCTTTTGGCAGTTGATGCTGGACATCTTTCTCGTCCAGCGTATCCAGCAGGTTGATGCGATCTCCGGAAATACCCAGCACCAAAACCTTTCCTGGCACACGGACCAGGGAGATGGTCTTTTTAACGCCCATGTAATGGCTTTCCAGCACTTGTATCCGCTTGCCACCACCCGCGCCCATGCGTTGATTGGTCAGCTTCCTAATCCCGTATAAAAGGAAAAGGATCATGGCCAGGACCACTCCCAGCGAGGCGATCATTTTCAACCCGGCAGCGATCATATCAGGTGCCCCGTTCATCCCAGTTTCTCCAAACGCTCAACGGGGCTGATCACCTCGGTGAGACGGATGCCGTACTTTTTATTCACCACCACCACGTCGCCCTTGGCGATCAAACGGTTGTTGGCTAAAATTTCTAGCGTATCACCGGCCTCCTTGGTCAGTTCGATGACTGATCCTTGGCCAAGTTTGAGCAAATCATTGATCAACATTTTCGTTCGCCCCAGTTCGATGGTGATTTCTAGAGGGATGTCCAGCAATAGGTCCAAATTTTCGCTGACGCCATCATGTCCACCGGCACCGGATTTGGAAATTTCAAAAGATCCAGCCGTTCCAGATGGCGGCCCCGCTTTCTTTCCACCGCCGGCAATCTCGGGCGGTGCTGGTTTCTTTTTTTCTGCCATCGATTATCCCTTTCCCCGGTCCTGATCGATCACTTCGGTAATTTGAACGGCCTTGCTACCCTTAACTACGCCGGGCATCCCCAGGTATTTGGGAACGCGTTCGATGTTCACGATCACATTGTTCTGGGGACCTGTGTTCAAACGTAGAATGTCATCCACCTCGAAATTTAAAATATCCTGCACCGAATAGACGGTTCTGCCCAATTCCGCGACAATATTCACCTCTGTACGTTTCAGCAGTTGCCGGATCTCCTCACCAAATGAGCTGGCCCGGTCTTTTTCCCGAAGGTAGCTGGAACTCAACTGATCCTTGATCGGTTCCAACATGAGATAAGGCAGGCACAGATGAATATTGCCTGAAAACGATTCCGTACTGATGGCGAAGACAACAATGATCAGTTGATCACTGGGGTTGACCAGATAGACGAACTCCGGCTTGGTTTCAATTTTTCGCAGGGCCAGACGAAGACGATAAGCCGCGTCCCAGGCGGTTTCCAGATCTTTTAACACGGCCATGGCCAAGCGCTGGAGCATCCGCCGTTCGATCATGGTAAATTCACGCACCTTTTCCATTGGTTTTCCCTCGCCGCCGAACATGCAGTCGATCAGGGAAAAAACCAGGTTGGGTTCAAATGCCAGCAGCGCAGATCCGATCAACGGTTCCATGCCGAAAATGATGAATCCGGTGGGGTTCGAAAAAGCCTTGATGAATTCACCGAATTTGACGGTTTCCCGCGAGATTGCTTTTACCGAAATGGTCCGTTGAAACTGGCTGGACAGGGATCCCTGGAACAAATTGACAAACTTGTCGTAGACCTCTTCCAGGGCATCAAACTGGCCGCGCTGCATGATGTTTTGGGCGGTGAGATCGTAGGCGCGGACTTCGATGGCCGCTTCCTGTTTTTCCTCGGCAACGTCGATTTCTCCGCTGTCCATTGCCGAAAGCAGCGCATCAATTTCCTCCTGGGACAGGATCTGGTCAGCCATGGTGGATTCCTATTGAACGACAAACTCGGTAAAGTAGATGTTGTTTACACGCCCCTTGGTCATCAGGCTGTTGATCTTTTCCATGACTTGGTTGCGCAAGGCGATTTTCCCGTCGGAGGTGCTGACATCGTCATAATTCTTGGTGGGCAGGATCATCAAAATGGCATCCCGAACCTGGGGCAGGCGGTTTTGGATGGTGACAACCGCCTCCGGATCGCTGAGTTCAAGGGCCATGGTTACCCGGAGATAGCGCTTCCCACCGTGATCCGCCAGATTCACGATCATGGTATCCAGAGCATACAAGGGACCGATGATATTCTCCTCCTCTTCGACGGGAAGCGTTTCAACCTTCGACGGATCCAGGGGCATTTGCGAAATCTTGTTCCAAAGGATGAAAAAACCTGCACCCACCATGGCCATAAAGAGAACAACAACCGATATAATGATGATCAACATTGTTTTCGACATTCGTCCCCCTCCGCCGAATGGTGTTATCAAACCCGACAATACAGAAAAAAGCTTACTAATAATGTGGAGTTAGCATGTTGCATGCCATTCCATTCTTTATCCTTATGGAATCGGCGTCCTGAAGGAAATCCGTTCCCAACTGGCTACATACAGCCGTGTTTATGGGTCGGTAGGTCAAAAAAAACCATCCAGACCGAGGCGACGTCCCAGCCTGGATAAATGGCAGGCAATTCAAAAAGGACCGAAAACGGGGGGAAGGGTGTCAATTATCAATGGGAAGAGTCAAGTCGTTGACAGAACACCGTGATGGGCCTGAAAACCGGGGCCGGCTGTGAACAATTTTTTAAATTTCTATTGTTCACAGCCGGTTAGGATACAGATGCAATGGTTACCGTTTGATATTCAGCAACTCGGCAAGGATCTCATCACTCGTGGTGATGACTTTGGAATTGGCCTGAAACGCCCGCTGGGTGGTGATCATTTCAACGAACTCAGTACCCAGATCCACGTTGGACATTTCCAGCGTGCTGGGTGCGATGGAGCCCAGACTGGCCGTGTTGGGGGGGCCCAGCAACGGTTGACCGGAGGAGAGCGACTCCGCGTAAAGGTTGCTGCCCTGTTTGGCCAAGCCGGAATAGCTGGGAAAATCGGCCAGCACAAGCTGAGCAAAGGGGATCATGGAGCCGTTGGAATAGATCCCTGTAAAATAGCCGTCTTCGTTGACAGCGACGGATTGCAGGCTGCCGGAAGGATAGCCGTCCTGGCTCTGGGCGGTCTTGCTGGATTCGGAGCTGTACCCGGTAACACTGCCGTCGGAAACACCGGCGGCATCGAGATAGTTCCAGGTGATGGTCATCGGCGTCGCCGCCGGACCGATGTTGTCCAACACGATGGTTGGATTTGCACCGGCGGGTACAGAAGCGGCAGGATCAAGGTTTCCGGATGCGTCAAATGCAATGGATCCGGTCGAAAGGCTGGACGCAGCCGGGTTATTGTGGTCCACACCCACCGTCCAGTCCCAGCCGGCGGCCGTTCGCGTGAATTCGACGTCGAGAATCGCCTGCGATCCCAGTGAATCATAGGTAGTGATGGAGCTCATAAACGTATTTCCGACAGCTGCACCACTGTCCAGGTTCATTCCAAAGGCAATATTTTGGGTTGGATTGGGCGCACTGGTGCCGTTGGGCAGCACAATATCGCCAATACCCCCGGGAGCACCGGTGATGGGATCCAGAGAGTAGCCTTGGACGATGAACCCATCCGGGTTGACCAGATTCCCATCCTTATCCCACTGGAACTGACCGGCCCGCGAGTAGTAAGAGATACCGTTGCTGGGGTCGTCGACCACAAAAAGTCCCGAGCCGTTAATGGAAAGGTCAGTCGCGCTGTTGGTGTTTTCCAGGGAACCCGACTGCCACTGGGGATTTACGCCGTTCAAGGTTACCCCTCGTCCGATCTGAAGACTGGTCTGGCTCAACGATGCGCTGAAGATGTTGGCAAACGATACGCGGGAAGCTTTGAACCCGGTGGTGTCCACATTGGCGATGTTGTCGCCGATGACGGCCATGGCGCTGGTGTTGGCCTTCAATCCTGAAATGCCTGAATACAGTGAACCGATCATGGTCGATCTCCTTTTCTGACGGTTTTGTTTATTAACTATTGTCTGGGTTCCTGGTTTCCTCGATGCGGATCACCGAGGAGATGGGAACTTCACGATCATTTATCAACAGGTTGGTGGCGCCGGTTTTATAATCGATGCCAGTGACGACACCGGTGGTGTAGCTGTTGGAGCTGACTATCGCGCCGTCTGCGTTCATGGCCATGACGGTAAATGTGTAAGCACCATCGGCCACGGCCGTGCCATTGGCATCCCGTCCATTCCATGCCACCTGCTGCTCACCCGCCGGTCGGGCGCCGGCCGGGAGGTCAGTTACAAAACCGCCGTAGTTATCGTAGATCTGGATGTAGACGCTGTCCGCGTCGTTCGCCAGATCAAACCGGATGGGATCCGGGTTGCCGCCGGTAACGTTGAACATGCTGCCGGTGGCAGTAACTGTCTTACCTATGAATCCGGAAGATTGTATATTGTTCAAGGTGGATTGATAAACTTCGAATCCGTTCAGGGTGGCTTCGATGTTCTGAAGCTTCTCAAGGGAACTGAACTGGGCAAGCTGGGCAGTGAATTCGGTACTTTCCGAAGGGTTCAGCGGGTCCTGATGCTTCAGTTGGGCCACCAGCAGTTTCAGAAAATCATTCTTCCCCATAACGCTGTCATCCTGCGTTGTTGGCAGACTGGCTTGGCTGTATACGTCGGATACACTCATGACCGTCATTTTCTTTTTCCTCCGGAACCATTATTGTAGCCGTGTGGGTGGCTTGTTCTTGAGTCAGGCGAAATAATTGACACCGTCTCGCCTGGAAGGATCATCGCCGGAATCATCGCCGTCAACGGGATTCCACGTTTCCGGTTTCTGTTCACGCGGCTGTCGCCTGCCATTCTGAAATGAATGGTTCTTGAACATCTGGGCAAATTGTTCACGGCTGTTTTGTTGGTCCGCATTCGGGTTGACAACAACCTCGAATTTGTCGATTGTCAATCCTTGGTTGTGCAGTTCCGCTTTCAAGTGGTGGAGATGGGTTTCAATGATTTCCTTAACCACAGGTTGATCCGTTAGGATACGCACCATCAGTTGTTCCTTGTCCCTGGCGATATTCATCTGCACGTTGCCGAGAAATTCAGGCTTCAGGCGGATCTGGATCTCGGAACGGCCATGCATGGAACGCATGGCGGCTTTGTCCACGATCTGATCCATCACCGTGGTCTGGAAGGCTTTTGCCGTCGGCGCTTCGTACGGGGTCAATCGGGCTGCCTGGTCGGCCGTTGGCTTGCCAGCCGCGTGGGTCGATGGCTCCGCTGACATCGTTTTGGCAGTTTCCTGAAAAGTTGGCTGTGATTTGATGTGTTCCGGAGCAGCGCTTTTCACCGGATCCGAGGGCTGATCTTTTTGCCATTCCTCTTTATTGGCCTGGGCCAATACGACCCGCTCGGTTTGACTGGATTGGTTTTTGGCTTGGGAATGGGCCATATCATCATCTGATGCAGCCCATTGTTGGTCCGTCGATGCCATTGCAATGGATTCTGGAGCCTTGGTTTGACCGGCAAGGATGTGCTGACGGGCGGGTACGGGTTCGATCGCATTTTTCGGGGACTCCCATCCGGAAGGCGATCGTTCCTGAATGGATGGTTGGAGCTTATCTTTTCCCTCATCGTTGGCCAAAGGGACCGTATTTAACCCAGGACGCACCATTTCCTTTTCAAGCCCTTCTTTGGGAGCGCTTGCCTTGATATCACCATCCAACGGGTTTTCTTTTACCTGATTATCACTGCCGACCCCCGTCTGGGTGGGGATGCCGGGGACGCTATTTGGAAGTGTCTGGTCTGTGGCGGCAGATTGGGTTGGTATGACTGCAGCCCCATTTGGCCTTGCGCCAAGCACCGCTTGAGCATCACCGGGCATCGCTGGCTGGGAAGTCTGGTCAAGGGGTTGTTTGCCATCATGGGGAACATTGATAGCCTGAATTATCCTGGTTAGAACCTGGTATTGCCCATCCTCTAAGGTTTCGGCATTCAATACCTGGGGAATTTGCTGTCCGGCCGGTACTTGATCCATTGCTTCGGCAATCAGCGCCTGCAATTGATCAAGGACGCGCGCGTCTGATTCAGGCCCACGATCCTGAAGATCGATGGCACTTTCCACGTCACTGCTCTCAGGCAGATTGCTGCCTATCAGTTGCTGCACCAACTCCAGGAAGGAACCGACGGCATCACCAACAGGCAGCGGTTCGTCGTCACTAGTGGCAAGACCGTGAACGTGCTTCCCGCTACCGGCGGTTTTGATCTCAAACCCGGGTAGGGAACCAACAGCCTGCATGAAGCCGCTGAATGGGTTCATTGGCCGTCTCCATTATTTTGAATGGTTTTTCTGACAAATCGGTTGACCGCGATCTCATCAATGAAAGACATCTCTTTTTTCAGCATCTCCTGATTGAAACGGTCGCGACCCTGATCCTTCAGCTTCTCAAGGATCTGGCGTTTTTTCATGGCTTCGATCAGCTCACCTTGTTTTACGGATTCCTCTTCTTGGATCTCGTTGATCACCGTCTGCTGTCTGGTGATCCGTTCGGCAAGCCGCTTGAGATAAGTGTGATAGATCACCACCTGATCACTGGAAAACGCCTCTGCCTGTTCCTTTTTCAATGCGGTGGCGGTGTGGATTGCTTTCATTGTCAACGATTCCAATTGCTTTTGGGACAACATGATCTGTTGGCGGATTTCGGCCAGTTCCCTTTTAAGGTTGTCTTCGATAACCTGCCGTTGATCGAGAACCGCTTGCAGTCTGAATGTGTACATGGTTACCCTGCTACCTGTGCCGATAACTGAAATGCTCGAACAAGCGGTTTGTCTAACTTGATGATTACTTTAGCAAACCTTATGCCAGACTCCAATTAATTCACATCTATCTGTTATACCCTATAATTATATTGGTTTACGCGGTTTGGACGGTTTGGCACCGTAACTATGGGTCGGCAACAATTTCCGCGAGCGGCGGTTTTTTCCCAGGATCGCTGGCGGGAGGCTCCTTCGGGGTGACCATGCAAGCAAACCGTCATCTCTTCCCTTGCGTATGGTGAGCTATGGCGGGAAAAAAACGATGCTGCAGACGGAAAGCCCATCACCCCATCATGGCCTTCAAGGCATCAATGCTCTCTTCATAGGTTGACGCTTCTTGAATCCCCTGTTGGAGATAGCGGTTGATGGGATCGATCATTTTAATGGCGTAGTCGATTTTAGGATTGCTGCCAGCCGCATAGGCACCGATATTAATGAGATCTTCGGCCTTGCGGTAGGTGGCCAGAACTTCCTTGATCCGGCCGGCATGGTGTTTGTGATCCAGGTCGGTGATATCTTCCATTACCCGGCTGATGCTTCTTAAAACATCAATCGCCGGATAGTGGTTCTGGTTGGCCAGATCGCGGGTAAGCACAATGTGGCCGTCTAGAATGGAACGGGCCGCATCGGCGATGGGTTCGTTCATATCATCGCCTTCCACCAGAACGGTATAGAGCCCGGTAATGGTTCCCCGATGTGATGAGGTACCTGCCCGCTCAAGCAGTTTGGGCAACAATGAGAACACCGATGGGGTATATCCCTTGGTGGTGGGGGGCTCGCCCAGAGAGAGGCCGATCTCCCTTTGGGCCATGGCCAGCCGGGTAATCGAATCCATCATCAGGTTGACATGCTTGCCCTGGTCCCGGAAGTACTCGGCAATTGCGGTGGCGATGAATCCCCCGCGCAATCTTACCAATGGCAGATGATCCGAAGTGGCAACAACGACCACGGATTTCTTGAGCCCTTCAACCCCGAGATCTTTCTGGATAAACTCATTAAGCTCCCTGCCCCGCTCGCCGATCAGCGCAATGACATTCACCTCCGCTGAGGTGCGCCGGGCGATCATTCCCAGCAGGACGCTTTTCCCTACGCCCGAACCGGCAAATATTCCGATACGCTGGCCGCAGCCCACCGTCAGCAAGCCATTGATGGCACGGATACCCAAATCAAGCGGTTGCTGAATACGGTTTTTTAGCAGGGGGTTCACGGGATTGGCGTATATGGGATATTCATCGTCGATATCGATCGGCCCCTTACCGTCAATGGGATTGCCCAGCCCGTCGATAACCCTGCCGAGCAGCGCCTTGCCCACACCCACGAATGCCTTCTCTTTGCGGGCCTCGACTTTGCACCCAGGTCCAAGGGATCGGATGTCTTCCAATGGCATCAGCAATACCGAGTCTTCTCTAAATCCCAAGACTTCGGCCCTGACGGTGCCGGTTCTTCCTTCGGTGGTAATATCGCAGACACATCCAATCTGAGCTGCCGGCCCACTGGCTTCGATAACCAGACCGACGACTTTTTTGACCCTTCCATTGGCGCGAATGGGTACCGCGGAATTGACAATGTCATGGTATTTGTCGATTAAAAAGGGCGCGAACGTCATGTCAGGCTCAGGATTCAAGGATTGGTTTGGGGAGCTGGTCGGTCAACAGTTCTTCGATGATCCTGATCTGTTGATCAATTCTGGCATCCACATCGCCGAGTTTGGTTTCAATAATGCAGCCGCCCCGTTGGATGGTGGCATCCGTCTCGAGTCGCATAACTGCGGCAAAGTCATCCGTCACTAGCCACTCCTGCTTGAAACCATTGACCGTATCAATATCTTTGGGATTCAGCCTTAGGGTCAGATGACGTGGGTCAACCACTTTTTTCAGCGCCGCTTTGACCACGTGGACGATTAACTGCCCGTGCTCGGTTTCGTTCCCGATAATCTTTTTGGCGATGGCTAGTGCCAGCCGTACCGTTTCCGTTTCCATCCGTTCAACATCCCGCTGTCGGATAAGGGCCATCTCATCCGCTGCAGCCTTGAGGGCACCCGTGGCTTGCTCGACATTTTTCCGCTGTGCGGCAATGGTCTCGGCGCGGCCCTGATCCAGTCCTTTGTTGAAGGCCTTTTCAATCAGGCCGTTAAGCTTTTCTGAATGCTCGGAATCCGACCTTGTCGGTGAAGGGTCTACCTTGCGGTTATGCGCCCCGTTGACAAAGTGCCCCTGGGTGGATTCAGCCTCACGGCTCTTTTCAAGGCTGCAGGGTATTTCCGGGAAATAGTAGAGGGCGCAGGAATCGACTGAAGCCAATAGATTGTCTTTGGGTAAGTTAGCCAACAAATTCCTCCCCTCCCCGTCCACTGATGACCAACTCTCCCTTTCTTTCCATATCCTGGACGATCTTGGTAATCTTCTGCTGCGCATCCGTAACATCTTTGATCCTGATGGCCCCGGAGACTTCCATCTCCTCTTTGAGTATCTCGGCCGCCCGTTCGGACATGTTGCGGAAAATTTTCTCTTTCACTTCGTCGGTTGCCGCCTTGAGTGCCACCGCCAGTTCCTGAGACTCCACCGAACGCAGCACCTTCTGCAGACCGCGGTCATCGACAAGAATGATGTCATCGAACACGAACATGTTCTGGCGGATCTCTTCAGCCAGATCGGGATCGTTCTCCTCGATCTCCTCGATGATCTGCTCCGCCGCAGTCGCATCGATCATATTCAATATTTCAGCCAGGCGCGGCACCCCGCCGGCTTTTTGCGTGGTGGAGGTCTCCTTGTTGGCAAGGATTTCTTCAAAAGCCCGATCGATCTCCTCAATCATCCCGAAAGCCACCTTGTCCAGGTTGGCTATGCGGTAGGCGACATCGGGTTTCATTTCGTCGGGCAGAAGACCCATCACTTCGCTGGCAACGGCGGGTTTCAGATGAGCGACTATCAGGGCGATGGTCTGCGGATGTTCATTCTGAATCAGCTGAATTAGCAAGTCCGGCGCAATGGATTGAATGGCTTTAAGATTGTTCTCGCGCCGATCATCTGCGCTGTCAGCGCCTGATTCGGCTCCTTCGTGCTTGTCCTTGCTCTCAATTTGTTTGGGTGGGGTTGCTTTTTCAAGAAATTCCCTGGCAACGCTTTCAACCAACACGGGCGAGATCGCACCCAGCTTGGACTGAAGCTTGAAGATCAAACTTCGTTCCGCTTTGCTGAGTTGATCGATCACCGGAGAGATGACATCCCATCCCAATGCCTGGACAAGAATGGCTGCTTTCAATGATCCGATAAGATTTCTGGGGTCCATGGTTCTTGGTTTCTGGTTGTTCGTCTCTGGTTTCCGGATCCTGGGTTGGTTGCGTGTCTCGTTCTTGCCTGCCAACGATCAACGCTGGCCCTTGCCACCTTGTCTTCTCTCCCGTTCACATCACGTTTCTTTGAGCCATGCTTTCATCAGTTGGGTGGAACCGGAACGGTTTTCATTGATCACATTTTCGATCTTGCGGGTGTAGCTGTTCTCTTTTTCCGACTCGGCGTACCTTCTTTCCAACTCCTTGATCGTCTGCGGAAGCTGCTCCAGCATTTGAATTTCCTCAATGGGTGTTGAAGTCAGCCAGCGGGCCAGCGGCTTGATGATCATCATGAAGGAAAACATGAAAAAAAGCGCCGCCACCGAATATTTGATCAACGCCTGATGGGTTTTGACGGCCTCCATCCATCCGGCCGGCTCGGGAATAGAACTCATTTCGGCGGCCATATCCACTTCAAAGGGGATGTTGACCACTTCGATTTTATCGCCTCTGGCGGCATCATAATCAACGGCGCTTTTGACAATATTCTCAAGCTTGGTCATCTCCTCCGTTGTCCGGGGAACATATTGCGCCTGTTCCCCTTCAGCGCCCTCTTCGGCCTGCTGGTAGGTACCGTCGACCACCACCGCCACCGAAAGACGCTGCGTGCTTCCAATGGGCAGGACTTGGCGATTGGTCAGTTTTCCCACTTCGTAGTTTTTGGTATACTGCTGTTTCTGATTGTTGCCGGCACGACCGATCGTTGCCGACCCGGTGTTGTCGGCAACCACGTTGGCCTGCAGACCGGGGATTCCGGATGCGTTGCCGGCGGAATCGTTAGACATCGAGCTGGAGGCCTGTTCGCTCCGAATCACCGAATTGTCCGGCAGAAAAAGCTCTTCCGTTTTTTCCTGCTGGGTGAAGTCTGAGCAGACAGGATACACGGACGATGGCCTTATCCTGCCCCAGGACACTCTCCAACATGGTTTTGACACGGTTTTCCAACAACCGTTCCTTTTTCTCCTGGAAGGCCAGTTGGTTGGAGGTTATCTGGCTGACAGTGGACTTTTCCTTGAACCCGGCCAGCATTTTACCGCTGTTATCTATAATGGTGACATCCTCCGGGCTCAAGCGGGAGACACTTGAGGAAGTCAGGTGAACAATACCCTGGATCTGGTCCTGGCTCAGATGCTTGCCGCGCCTGAGTTTGAGAATGACGGATGCCGTAGCCGGCTCCTCTTCTTCGATGAACAGGGAGCGAGCGGGCATGACAATATGTACCCGGGAGGTTTCCACTTCCATCAGGGTGTTGATGGTTCGGCTCAACTCCCCCTGCAGCGCACGCTGGTAGTTCACATTTTGGACGAATTCGGTCATGCCCAGTTTAGCGTCGTCAAAAACTTCGAACCCGATGCCGGTACCCCTTGGCAACCCCTGCGAGGCCAGCTCCAGGCGCGTTTCGTAAATTTTTTCGTAGGGGATGCGCACCCCCGTACCATCCATGGTCAGCTGATAGGGAATTTTGTCTTCCTTCAGTTTGTTCACGATTTCGGCGGCATCTTCGGGTGCCAGATTGCTGTACAAGGGGTGCAAGTCACCGGTTTCCGACCAGGTCACCAAAAAGGCAAGCCCCGCAATGGTGCCACCAACCAAGATGGCCATGGCAACCAGCTTACCCGTCGAAAGCCCCCTAAGGGCCAGTTTCAATTGCTGCGGCAGTGTGGACAAGGAAAAAGCCATCGCTACTCCTCAGATCCTATACTAGATGGACATCCTACGAATCTCATCGTAGGCGGTCATGAGTTTGTTGCGAATCTGCATCACCAGTTCGAAGGAGATCTCTGCTTTTTTCATTGAGATCATCGTGTTATGAATATCCTGATTCCGGCCGGTGGCCAGATCGTTGATGGCCTGGTCCGCATCCAGCATTTGACGGTTGACCTCCGCCAACGAGCTTTTGACATAGTCGCTGAACGGTGACGGCGACGAGTTGGACATCTCGTTTTTAGAAACATCCCTTGCCGGCAGAATCGTCTGTAATTTAGAAATCGTCATGTCGTTCATGTGCTTTTTCCTATCTCCAATGCAATTGCGGCCATGTCCTTCGTGGCGCGCACCGCAGTGGCGTTGGCCTCGAAGCTTCTGCTGGCCGAGATCATGTTCACCATCTCTTCAACGATATTTACATTGGGCAGCCGGAGATAACCGTTTTCGTCGGCATCCGGATGGCCGGGATCATACTTTTCCACAAAGGGCTTGTTGTCCTCGATGATCCGTGCCACGTTGACACCGCCTCCAGATTGTCCCAGGCGCTCATCCAGCGCCTCTTTGAAGCCACCCGCTTGAACCGCTTCGAATATGGCATCCTTGCGTTTGTAAGGTTCCCCGGTCTCCGTTCGTGTCGTGTTCACATTGGCCATGTTGCTCGAAATGAGATTCATTCTGAGGCGCTGGGCGCTCAATCCGGTCGAGCTGATGGCCAGGCTGTCGAGAAAATTCATTTTAATTGGATCCTCCTGTAATGACGTTCTTCAATCCCCTGAACTTCGATGCGACAATCTGGGAAGATGCTTTGTAAAGCAGGCTGTTTTTGGCCAAGGCCGTCATTTCAGCGTCAATGTCGACACCGTTTCTGTCCCCGCGAAGCAGCAGCCGGTCATCGGCGGCCAATTGGGTTGTGGCAGGTGGGTCATCGGGCACCTGCCGGCCGGGCAGATGCTGTTCATCGGTCCGTTGCAGCAGCGTTGAAGGACCCGCCTGTTCGTCCTGTTGAAGCGCTTCTTCAACGTTCATGGCAAACGGTTTGTAGTTGGGCGTGTCCGCATTGGCCACATTGTTGAGGATCATCTCATGTTTGCGTGCCTGCAGGTCCAATGACCTGGATAAGGTAGCAAGCGTGCCGCTGAATAGATCGACCGGTTGAGTTCCCATGTTATGCTCCGCTGGTTTGATGCTATGTAAAGCACAGCAAGTTATGTACCATCACACACAACCGCTTTGCCGCTCTTTCCGGAAGCGTGTATCCAAGCACCGGTATGTCAGGAAAGAACAGGCATTCATAAAATAACCGCACCATGTATCCGGAAACCACATGGCCATCATCCTGCGGGCATCCCCATCTCCTCGCGATACTCATTCAGCTTGTTGCGCAGGGTGCGGATGCTGATGCCCAACATTTTGGCCGCATGGGTCCGGTTTTCGTTGACCGCATCCAACGTATTGTAAATCAATTCTTTTTCCATTTCCCGCACGGTGACCCCCGCCGCAAAGGAAGGCGGCCGGGAAGGCTCGGAAAGCGCTTCTTCCAATATCAGATGCGCCGGCAGGAGTTCCTCGCCGCTGCCGATTAACACTCCGCGCTCGATGGTATTTTCGAGCTCGCGCACATTTCCCGGCCAGGGCTGGGAGAGCAGCAGTTGCATGGCCGGATCGGAGATGCGAACCATCGCCGTCGCATTCTGGCTGCTGAAGCGTTTTAAAAAAAATTCGGCCAGCATGGGTATGTCGTTTTTCCGTTCACGCAGCGGTGGAATCGTCAAAGGAATGACGTTCAGCCGATAAAAAAGGTCCTCGCGGAAGGCACCGGATGTGACCGCCTTTTTCATATTCTGATTGCTGATGGCAACCACCCGGGCATCGATTGAAATCGGGCGGTTGTTTCCCAGCCTCACGATTTCTCTCTCTTGCAGCGCGCGCAACAGTTTGGCTTGCAGCGGCAAGGCCATTTCAGTGATCTCATCAAGCACCAGGGTTCCTTTGCCGGCACTTTCGAATTTCCCGATTTTTCGGGCTATCGCTCCGGTGAAGGCTCCTTTTTCGTGGCCGAACAATTCACTTTCTGCCAGCTGCTCCGGCAATGCGGCACAATTGATGGCCACATAGGGTTCATTTTTCCGGCTGCTGTTGGCGTGGATAAATGCAGCCAGCAGTTCTTTGCCGGTCCCGCTTTCACCGGTAACCAGAATGGTTGCCGCGCTGGGGGCGACTTTTCTGGCGATGTCAAGAATGCCGAGCAGCGCATTATCCTGGGTGATGAATGCTTTTGGGTGGGTTCGATCGCTTGGGCTGGGCGTTTGATTGTTCAAAATGTCCCGGATTGCCTTCTCGAAGGCATTCTCGATCAGCTCCGTTTCCAGTGGATCGATGATATAATCGTCAACCCCCGCCTGCATGGCGGCAATCACGTCCTGCGCAGTGCCCAGCGATGAGCCGACCAGGATGTGGATGGCAGGCCAAAGCTGCTTGACTTGTCCAGTCAGGTCAATGCCGGACAGATCGTCCAGGTGCAAATCGGTGTATAGAATCTGAAAGGACCGGGCGTGGAGGATCGCCAGCGCCTTTTGCGCCGATGAGCAGGATTCAATCTGCAGGGCGCTGTTTTTTCCTAGCACGCCGGACAGATGCCTGCACAGGCTTGAATCGTTGACTACCAGTAAGGCGGAAATAGGTTCCATTCCGATTATCATTGCCTGCCGTCAGTTGATGGCGCCATATCTTACCGCAATCTGTCGATCGCGGCTGGAAGCCGCGCCTGCATGAAAGCACCGCCTACCAATGGCTGCACCCATGACAAACGCTCCATAATGGGTTTGCAATTTGGTTGCCATGGCCAATAAAACCATGCCCCTCTTCCACAAGTAGGTCTATCTGCCTGATAATGCTCAGATATTATATATAGTAAATTAGGAAGGCAAAATGGGGGTCACGGCAATCGGGGTGTGACGACCGTCAACCAGGTTTGCCGGCGTCACCAGGTTGACATCACTATGAGGGGAAGGCGGGCTAAGAAGCCCGCCTTGATTGGGAGGGGCAACAGATCAGGCACATTTTTGCAGTTCGTAGCGCTTGATTTTTTCCACCAGCGTGGTCCGCTTGACCTGAAGCAACTGGGCGGCTTTGTTTTTTACCCACTTGGTTTTTTCCAGGGACTGGTAGATCAGCCGTTTTTCGAATTCGCTGACCGCTGTGTTCAGGCAAAGCCCATCGCCGGTGATTTCCGGTGCATGAATGCAGTGTTGCGGTGCTTCGTTTTTCATTTTTTCAGGCAGGTCATCGATATCGATCTCCCCGTTGCCTTTAAGCACCACCATCCGTTCCATCAGGTTGGCCAGTTCCCTGACATTTCCAGGCCAGGCATGCTGCATCAGCACGTTCAACGCTTCATCGGAAATCGATTGGACACAGGTCTTTTTGGTCTTTGATTGAGGCGATCCATAAAATGGGCCACAAAATGGGGAATGTCCGTCCGTCGACTCCTCAGGGCCGGGAGCTTGATGGGAATCACAAAAAGACGGTAGAACAGGTCCTCCCGGAAGTTGCCCTTCTGCACTTCCTCTTCCAGATCCCGGTGGGTGGCGGCAATGATTCGTACATTCACCTGAACCGTCTTGCACCCACCAACCGGTTCGAAGCAGCGTTCTTCGAGCACTTTCAGAATTTTTACCTGAAGGTCCTGACTCATATCGCCGATTTCGTCCAGAAAGATCGTCCCGCCGTCGGCAGCCTCGAACTTGCCGACTTTATTGGCCGTGGCACCGGTGAACGACCCTTTCAGGTGGCCGAAAAGTTCGCTTTCCAATAAATTTTCCGGAATGGCGCCGCAATTGATCGACACGAAGGGCTGGTCCCGTCGATAGGACTGCTTATGGATGGCATGGGCGATCAACCCCTTACCGGTCCCGGTTTCACCGTTGATCAGTATGGTGCTGTCGCTGTCGGCCACCTGTTCAACCAGGCGAAACACCGCCTGCATCTCTTTGCTTTGACCGACGATTCCTTTAAATGCATCATTGGTGACCGAAGATGGATCTGAATTTTCCAACGCCACATCCATCCCATCGTCATTGAGCATTGCTGGATTTTGCACGGATCGCCTCCTGCTGTTTCATTTTATATATTAAAGGAATAGAAGGATGCTTAGTGGACATAGCAATTTTGTTGCCGGAATTTATAAATTCTGGCCCTGGCGGCCAATTCCGCAGGTGCCTTTATGGGGGAATTTAGGTGCTGTCGACACCATATATGGACCATCTATCTCTCTTAATCCTTATCCGTTGTATTGAACGCCACTTGATAAGTTTTTTGTTAAAAAAGTATACTTCTCGAAATCGCCTAGCCGACTTTCCAGAACTAAGGCATCTGCACGAGGCCTTTTCTTGCAATTTGCAAAACAGGTCCTCTTACCCGTCAATACCCCTATTCAGGCATCTTTCAGCGTCATCCCTACCGGTGATGGTGGTAACCGATCTGTTTCAACATCTTATCTGGTATCTACACCGATTCATAAGGGAAAAACAGATGACAGCTGGTATCGGACCAACAGGCCTTTGTGCATTTTGCAAATTTTTGCATTTTGCAATATGGTTTTTGCGGCCGGTTGACGGTATCCGCGTGCAAGATCGTGACTCTGCACTCGTGAGGGAAAGAAGCAGCTAATCCATCTATGCGCAGCCCTAAGGCTCAGGCGCCCCGGACGGTGTTCGTTAAAGAGAGGATAAATGAAAAACCCCGGCACTTTTTTCTAAAGTAAAATCCATACCGGACGATATTAGGGCTGTAAGGCGCAAATAAAGATCGAAAGGAGGCGATGAACAGTCCCTTCACAAAAAATGCGCCTTACACCCCAAACACTACGGCAAGAATGCCGAACCGAAAAACCTAGAAAAGGAGATTCACCATGGCTATCGCATTAACCGCAGGAATGAGAAGCAACCTGATCGCGCTTCAGGGCGTCGACAAAATGATGCAGACCACCCAGAACCGTCTGTCCACCGGCAAGCGCGTCAACTCGGCGCTGGACGATCCGGTCAACTTTTTCAAGGCCCAGGACAACTACAACCGCGCATCCGACCTTGCCGCTAAAAAAGACGGCATGGGCGAAGCCATCAAAATCATCGAGGCCGCCAACACCGGTATCGAAAAGATCGAAGCACTGCTGAATCAGATGAAATCGCTGGCTTCAGCCGCAAAAACATCATCCAACAAAGCCGACTTGGAAGCCCAGTATGACAAGATTATGACCCAGGTCGCGAACATGGCCGCAGGATTCCAACTACGGCGGCCAGAACCTGATTCAGTTCGATACCGCGTACGGCGACAATCGTCTTTCGGTGGAATTCAATGAAGACGGGTGACAACAAACTGACCGTCTCCGGCTTCGGTATCTCGGTTGACTCCACACTGGCTGGCAGTACCTTGCAGCACCGGCGCTACTGCCTACCAATTGATCAGTGCAGCCGATTTTGACAACAACACAACCATTGAAGCTGCCATTGGTCAGATCGATGATTTCATCTCCCAGTTGAGAACCGAAGCGCAGAAGCTCTCTTCGAGCCTGTCCACCATTTCCATCCGTTCCGAGTTTACCTCGGAAATGGTCAACACCCTCAACACCGGTGCGGACAACCTCACCCTGGCCGACATGAACGAGGAAGGCGCCAACATGCTGATGCTGCAGACCCGTCAGAACCTGGGCACGACATCCTTGAGCCTGGCATCCCAGGCAGCCCAGGCCGTCTTGAGACTGTTTTAAGCCATGACGGTCCTTAAGGACTAAAAAAAATGGGCAAGGGAGTTACTATTCCCTTGCCCATTTTCCCCAAATCAAGGTAGTCAGGATCAAGCACCATAATAACAATCAGGCTGCCTCTTCATCCCCCTCAGCCTGACCAATACTTTCAACCCAGAACGCGTTTCCGTAAAGAATCGATCAATTATGGGGCTTAAAATAACATTGAAACCCGGGGAACGCATGATCATCGGTGGCGCCGTGATCACCAACGGGGGTGCAAAAACCAATTTTATCGTCGAAAATCCCGTTCCGATTCTCAGGGAAAAAGATATTTTAAGCACCCAAAACGCCAAAACGCCTGCCAGAAGAATCTATTTTTCCATCCAGTTGATGTACATCGATGAAAAGAACCTGACCGCCCACCATAAATTATACTGGAAACGGGTGAGGGAGTTTTTAAATGCGGCACCAGGTGCACTGGGCATTATCGACAGGATCAGCGAAGAGATCGTCAACGGGAGTTACTACCAGGCACTCAAAACCTGCAAAAAACTGATTGCCTACGAAGAGGAGGTCATCGCCAGTGTACAATAACGCGCTCAATGCTTATAAATCCGTCGAAAAAGCAACCGTTTCCGGCAGGGAAACCGAAGCTCGGGTGTTGACGGAAGGCGCCATAAAATTAAGGGTTTGCCAAAAAAAATGGGACGACGCCAGCCGGGCGGTAATGCTGGACGAAGCCCTGAAATACAACCAACGCATCTGGACCATATTTCAAGCCGAACTCGGGCGCGAAGACAACCCCTTGCCGGACCCCCTCAAACTCGACCTGCTGCGCCTCAGCAGCTTCATCGACAAGCGCATTTTCGAAGTCATGGCGTCGCCAACTCCTGAAAAACTAAACATTATTATCAATATCAACGAAAATATCGCCGCTGGGTTAAGGGGCCACTAAACGTCCGCCCCAATGCATTTCCCTTTGTTAACCTGTCCCTAAAAATTCGAACACCGTTTTCCAGCCTGGGAAACGGTGTTGTCGATTACGAAATCGCCCCTTCATTCCTGCCTGAAATCACAAACCCGCTAAACAGTCTGACCAAGTCCCGTTCACGAGGGTAAGGCGACCAGGCTGGCCTCTGCCGCATGACAGCCGGACGCAGCAGGCCTTTGATTCTCCCCTCCCCCCCTGTCCCCGGAGAATATGGGACGATCACCGGACAGGCTGGTAACGCCTTGGCCTTCCCAAATCAAAGCAAGGCTACTTGGCGGGGCAACGCTCCAGGAAGAGATAATGTTCAAAACCCGTTTATAGATGAAAATTATGTAATAACTTGCCATTTTATGAACATTCATATATAGAATCAAAGATTAAGGATCCGCCTACCCTGTCTTTATTCAAAAAACCTAAGAGGCTGAAATGAAAAAGCCTTTCAAGCTTTTAATCATCGATGATGCCGAAGAGATCCTTACCGCGTTGACCAATTTTTTCACCCAGAAAAAATATGACGTCGTCTCAGCCGCCAATGGTCTCGATGGGTTAAAGCATATCGAAGCCAAAGATGCCGATTTTGACTTGATCATTACCGACCTGGTGCTGCCGAACATCAGCGGTGTGGCCATTATATCAATCGTTAAAAAAAAATTTCCAGCTACACCGGTGATCGCCATCACCGGCTGGGGAGAACACCCGGAGTCGTTGGCCAAGGAAGCCCATGCAGACTATGTGCTGGAAAAACCATTTAAACTGCCTGAACTGGAACAGCTGGTAAAGAAATTGTTGAAACGATGAGTGACACTTCAAAATCAAAAATGGGACCACCCATAATCGGTGTGAGTAAAAACATCGAGCGGGTTCGTGAACTGATCGAGCATGTGGCCAGCACGGGGCTGAATACGGTTGTTTTTGGAGAAAGCGGTGTGGGCAAGGAGGTCGTTGCCCAAAACCTGTACCAGAAATCACCTCGGCTAGGTAAGCCTTTCATCAAGATCAACTGCGCCGCCCTGCCTGAAGGCTTGCTGGAAAGCGAGCTCTTCGGCTATGAGCGCGGCGCCTTCACCGGTGCGGAACAGAGAAAGAAGGGCAAGTTTCAGTTGGCCCACAGCGGTGTGCTGCTTCTCGATGAAATCGGCGACATGTCGCTTCCCCTTCAGGCCAAACTGCTTCACGTGCTTCAAAGCGGGGGTGAGTTTTCACCCCTTGGATCAGAAAAAGATGTCAAGGCGGACACCTGGGTGATCGCCGCCACCAATCACGACCTGAAAAAAGATATCGAAGAAGGAAAGTTCCGTGAAGATCTCTATTATCGGCTCAACATCATCAAAATCTATCTTTCACCGCTGCGGGATCGGCCCGAAGACATCCCGCCACTGATTGATTTTTACATCAAAGAATATACTTCGATGCTCAACAACCGCCACATCGAAAAGCCAAGCGCCAAAGTGATCGATCGGATGTGCACCTATAGCTGGCCGGGCAACGTGCGTGAACTTCAAAATGTGTTGAAGCGCATGATGGTGCTGGGTGATTGCAACCAGATCGTTGACGAGCTTTTCAACAGCGAACGGCTGGCAGGTCCGAGCGGCGAGCCGGAAGACAATTTGAACCACAATGCCTCTTTGTCGAAGATCCTCGATTTGAGCGGCAAAAATTCACCGGATAGGCAATCCTTTTCACTAAAAACCGCCAAGAAAAATGCCGTGGAAATGGTGGAACGGGAAATCATTTCCCATGTGCTTGCGAAAACGGATTGGAACCGAAGCAAGGCCTCAAAGATATTAAAAATCAGCTACAAAACACTGCTCTATAAAATCAGCGACCTGAATATTGTTCCACCGGAGAAATAACACCTCAGAAGCCGGCTTTCCAATACAACCAATCAAACCAGTTAAAGCAACTGAACGAATCCTTTTCTTTCTCGAGATTGTGGCCGCTTATTGCGTATTCCGCTGCCTAGTGACCACCCATTCCGCTGGATCGTAAATTTAGCACCCTTGATAAGCAACGTTTGCCTATTTTTCTGGCGTTTAAGGAACGGTGAATGCTTCAGTGGTTACTCCGAGCGCCTTCAAATACTCCGGTTGAAACGGTTTCAAGGATTTTGCCAACTATCGGTGCTGGCCAATCGTATTTAATGTTTTATCAATAGACTAAGTCATGTTTGAGAACTTTTAACCGGACAGAACTGTTTACAACTTATTTATAAATAGTTTATAGGCGGACATCGACTCCATTTCATTGTTGTCGCAGCCAAAGGTTGATGGACCCGTAAAAAGTCGAAATGTCCTCTTTTTTATCATCCCCGCGCAGGTGGGGATCCAAAAGTTTCAGATAGTTATAGACTTCCTCCTTCACGGGAGCGACACTGTTTGCAACTTTTTACGACTCCGTCATCATTGGCTCACAGTTCTTACTAAATGCTCTAGAGCAGGATATCAATTCTGATCCAAGGATACCATTGCATAAATTACTATCAGAAGCAGGTTTTGGAAAGACTCGACCGAAAGGATGATAAAGCTGTTTTTCCTGAAAAGAGATATACCATGAACGTCGCTATGTTAGGCTCATTCCCGCCGCTTCGTGGAATCAGCAGCTATTGCTATGAATTGGCAACATCCGTCGCTTGCACGGCTTGTCAGGTAGATTTTATATCTTTTAAAAAGATGTATCCCGCTTTTTTATACCCGGGAAGGGACCTCGACGATGACTGCACTTTTCCGGAGGCATCCAACAGCCACTTACATGTAAAACGCCATATCGTGTGGTATAACCCCATGAGCTGGATCATTGAGGGGTTGAAAACCCGGGCGCTGTTGCTTCATGCCCAATGGTGGAGTCTACCCTTGGCGCCAATTTATCTTTGCCTGTGCGTGCTTTTTAAAATTCGACGTAAACCCATTGTGTTTACCGTTCATAACGTAATGCCCCATGAATTCTCACCATTGTTTTTTTACCTGTCTCGCCTGTTATTTTCCTTGGGAGACCACTTTATTGTCCACTCTAAATTGAATCGGCAACAATTGGTTGATTTCTATGGGATCTCACCCGATGATACCAGCCTGATACCCCATGGTTCCCTCGATTTCCAAGTCAATGAAAAGGCAAACCCGGATAAAATAAGAGCAGAAATGGGTTTTCTACCCGAACACAAAGTGGTTCTGATTTTTGGCGCCATTCGGCCTTACAAGGGTATTGAGACCGCGATTTCGGCGTTTGCCCAAGTAATAGAACAAATACCCACGGCGAGACTCTTAATCGCCGGGAAATTGTGGCAAAGCTGGGAACCCTATGATGCACTGATCAAAGAGCATGGAATAGAAAATCAGGTCGATGTGCGTTTGGGGTATATTCCATCCAATGAGGTCCATCGGTATTTTTGCGCATCCGATCTGGTCATATTGCCTTACCATCATTTCGACAGCCAATCGGGTGTGGGCGGCGCGGCCGTTTCTTTTCGCAAGCCGTTGATCGTGACGCGAGTGGGCGGCCTACCCGATCTGGTGATAGACCGACGTGCCGTTATACCACCGGCTGATCCCACAGCGCTGGCCGAGGCAGTTACCAGCTGCCTTAAAAAACCCTTACGGCTAATGGAAATGGCCAATGATGCCGATATTGTGGCGCAAAGGCTTTCCTGGAACGGTATTGCCAAACGTACGATCACGGTTTATGAAAGTCTGATCAGAAAAAAGAACCATAAGACTACTACACCCGAATCGATCTGAACAGGAAATGACCGTTGAGCTATCTAAAAGAAATCTTACCCAAAATGCTGCGATATCGACTCGCCCGCCTGGGTATAGCCACCCCCGGTACCCCTTTGAACCTGACCTTTTCGGTAACCAACCTGTGCCAGTCCAGATGTAAAACCTGCAGTATCTGGCAGTTGTATCGTGAGGATCCAAAACGGCTGCAAAGCGAACTGACCCTGGAAGAAATTGAAAAGATCTTCAAATCCATGGGACACGTTTACGTCTTCAATATCAGCGGAGGTGAACCGTTTCTGCGTAAAGACATTGTGGAGATCATCGAGCTGGCCTGTAAATATTTGACGCCCGGAATCGTGCATATCCCCACCAATGCGATTTCACCAAGACTGACAGTCAAACGGGTCGGCCGCATCCTCAATTTTTTGAAGTCCAGCGCCCCCCATGTGCACCTCACGATCAAACCCAGCCTCGACCATATCGGCAATAAACACGATGACATCCGCGGAGTTAAGGGTAATTTCGAAAAAGTGATGTGGCTGTTCAACCGGCTGAAAGTGCTTCAGGCAGACTATCCCCACCTCCATGTTGAGCTAGGTACTGTTATTTCCCGATGGAACGTTAACGATATCGAAGAGATATCAAAATTTGTGAAAACGCTGGGATCAGACAGCTACCGCAATGAAATTGCCGAGCAACGCTCCGAAATGTTTAACATGGACGATCCAATCACACCCAATCCCGAAGAGTATCAAAAAGCGATCGATTTTTTTGTGGCCCAGATCAAGAGCGACATGAAAAAGCGGGAGCTTTTTCAGCGCATCACCAACGCATTCCGCCTAGTATACTACCGCTTGGCCATACGCATTATGGGACAGAACAGGCAGGTGATTCCCTGCTATGCAGGCATTTCCAATGCCCATATGACACCCTACGGGGACATATGGGCCTGTTGCACATTGGGATATGATAAATCCATGGGCGATCTGCGTGACTACGGTTACGATTTCAAAAAACTCTGGGCCAGTGATCAAGCGAAAAAAATCCGTAGGTACATCAATAAAGGTAATTGCGCTTGCCCGTTAGCCAACCAGGCCTATTCCAATATTTTGATGCACCCTCCTTCGCTGGCTCGGGTATTGCTGGACATCATCAGGATATGAAATCCATGATCAACGCCCTTCTCGTTGGGCAAGAAAGGCTGCTTTAGCGGAATGGAAGGTCAAGTCAGGTATCTAATTACCGGGGCTACCGGTTTCATCGGCCCACACCTTGTAAGAAAACTGATCTCCCAAGGCCATTTTTGCCGGTGCCTGGTAAGGGACCCGAAGCAATTTCAAATCGGTGAATCGGCGAATGTCGAGGTTTTTCCAGGCGATATCACCCGGCCTGAAACCCTCAAAGAAATCGCTGATCACATGGACTGCGTTCTTCATCTGGCCACATTGGGCCATATGAGCAATTTTTCAGTTCCGCCGCACCTTTTTGAAGCCGTCAATGTCACCGGCACCATGAACATTATGAACGCGGCAATTGCCGCAGGCGTAAAGCGCATTGTGCATTGCAGTTCCGTTGCAGCCATGGGAATCTGCAAAGACAATCCAGCCACGGAAGAGAGCGAGTGCTTTCCCCATCATCCCTATGGCCGAAGCAAACTCAAAGCTGAAGAAGTCGTTCGTTCCATGGTGAAGTCTTCTCATATACCGGCTTGCATTATCCGCTTTTCAATGGTTTACGGCCCGGGCGACTGGCGGGACATGCTGAAACTGACCCGTCTGGCAAAAAAAGGCCTGTTCCCCAAAATTGGATGCCGGCCGAAGTTGACGCCCCTGATTCATGTTGATGATGCGGTTCAGGGGATTCTGCTCGCGTCAACCGAAGGAAAACAGGGGGAGACCTATCTGATTACGAACAGCCGGTCGGAACCTTTCGATGACATTAGAAAGATCCTGCAGGAAGCGTTGGGTGTCCGGCGATTGCCGTTGTATGTGCCCGAATGGGTGGCTTTGCCGATGGCCTCGGTTATTGAAAAATCATTTTCAATGGTTGGGAAAACGCCCCCTGTGGCCAGAAAGAATATTGAATCAACGATTGCCGATCGGGTTTTCTCCATCGAGAAGGCCAGGCGCGAACTGGGGTTCAACCCGACTGTCGATCCTGAAACCGGCCTAAAGGAAACCGTTCACTGGTATAAAGCGAATAAGTGGATATAGGAAATCAGGAAGGATAAATGAAAAAAAAAGAAACCGAAGTTTTCGGGGTCACCTACGATCGCTACGTCCTGATTCAGTTGCATCGGATACTGGCCCAAACGCTGTCTTTGAAAACTGTGGTCGAGATGCCCAGCCATGGTGCCAAAGCCGCCGGCTCGCTCTATTCCATCGGTTTCGGCCTTTCCGGCTGCAAAGTGACCCTGGTAAACCCGGAACCTGAAATGATGGATGGGTGGAAAAATTTGGGTATAGACGGTCAGGTAACGACACGATCTAATATCGATGTCTACCGGACAGGATTTGAATCCAACAGCTACGACCTGGCCTGGGATTTCGTCACCTGGACGGAACTGGCTGATCCCATCCGCTACCTGAATGAGATGAAACGCATTTCCTCAAAATATGTCATGCTCGTGACCTGCAACAACTTTCAGCCCGGGTATCCCTGGCACCGCTTTCTGCACTTTATTTTCGGGTTTCCCTGGACCCATGGGCAAGTTGAGCTCAACCACATC
The DNA here is from genome assembly GCA_963704985.1 of uncultured delta proteobacterium. Taxonomy (GTDB): domain Bacteria; phylum Desulfobacterota; class Desulfobacteria; order Desulfobacterales; family Desulfosarcinaceae; genus Desulfosarcina. The sequence goes on from CAVPIL010000004.1 coordinate 370,713, forward strand.
ACTCGAGTAAAGAAATTGTTCCGGCAGTCTGGCATGAAGATAGTTGAATACGGTGCCATCGATACTCCCGGTTGGCCGGATCCCAGTGGGCCACGGGATGTTCGCCTGCACAGGCGATACGGGTCGGCAGGTCATAATCAATATCTGGATAAACCGGATTGGGAAGTCCCCATTTTAGACTATATCAAAACAGGGAAGTATCCGGATTGGATGAGGTTGCTTGGGAAATGGGACATGCTTTTTCGAAAGGGTGTGTTTAAGCTACCGATGAGCCATTTGTTTTATGTGTTGGGGGAAAATAACCCACTAATTCTGTAATGACTCTGTTTTTTAAAAAATCGTGTTCGATATAATCGAGGATCAAGTTTTTTGATAGTAGAACAATTTTTTTAAAGGTAACTTTATGAAAGTAATTCTGATCCAACCACCCCACTACTATGGAGGTCAAACACGATTGCCATCTTTTTTCCCATTAGGGTTGGGATACATCGCCAAGGTCTTGACGGATAATGCCTATCCAACTGAAATTTTCGATATTTGGGCCCATCAATTAACTAAAAATGAGGTTGTCGATAAAATTTCCAAATCTAAATTTGATGTTGTTGGAATCAGTGCACTATCTTCCCAATATCGCTATGTTATTTGGCTGGTTGAACAAATACGTAAATATCATCAAAACGCTACAATCGTTCTTGGTGGGGCATTGGCGACATTATCACCAGAAATCGTCCTTTCCAACACCGCAGTTGATATATGTGTAATCGGTGAAGGAGAGCAAACATTTATTCATCTTCTTGAAAATTTAAATGATTTTTCAAAAATAAATGGAATTACTTATAAAAAAAACGGTGAAATTATAAAGAACCCGAACCAGCCATATATAAAAAACCTTGATTCGTTAAAATTTCCGGCATGGGATTTGTTCCCAACCGAAATTTATATAAAAAATTCTTATTTAATAAGCACGTACTACAATTTAAATATTGGGGTTATGAATATCGTTTGTGGCAGAGGATGTCCTTGGAATTGCTATTTTTGTTCAAAAACATTTTATGGGACAAGGTTACGATCCATAGACAACATTATCTCTGAGGTAAAAGAGCTTGTAGATCGCTATAAGATCAATGGTATTTTTTTTAATGATGAACTTTTGGCAGTCAATAAAGAAAGAATATACGATCTTTGCGAACAAATTGAACCTTTAAATTTAAAATGGCAATGCCAGGCAAGAGTGAACATTGTTGACTATAATTTGCTTAAGCGGTTAAAGTCAGCCGGTTGCGTTTCAATCGGCTATGGGATAGAATCTGGGAGCCAGAAAATCCTCAACAATATGAATAAAAAAGTAACGGTTAAACAAGCGGAAAATGCAATAAAAGAAACTTATAGAGCAGGTCTGTTTCCAATCATTCAGATGATGTATGGTTACGTTGGTGAAAGCAGTACTACCCTTCAGGAAACAATAGCCTTTTTTAATCGTTCGAAAGCATTTTATTTCGGTAACTTTTTTATTACAACGCCTCTTCCAGGCACACAATTGTATGATTCATGCCTCAAGAATAATATTATTAAAGATGAAGAGAAATATTTGTCAAACCTATCTTCAGGTTATCACGGTGACCGTTACCCTTTGGTAAATTTAACAAATTTCAATGAAACAGATTTCTACAATCTTAAAAAGAAAACAGAAAAAATAATCCACTTCAAATCACTCATTAATAATCCATTACTATCAATTAAATTTTTATATTATAATGCAATTAGATTCGGTTGGCTGAAATTGCTAAAAAAATTTAGCAAAAAGTATTTAAAAAAATAAAAATTACTTTTAATTTTGTATCGATTATTAGAATAATACAACGTATCATGATTAAATTTTACAAGAGAAGAAATGTATTTAAAGAGTGCAATATATGATGTCACAAATTTTTATCTGTTCTACACCCTACCATGTTTTGTTGGCACATTTATCAGTTGAATGCTTATCTCGTCATGAAAATATAACTGATGTAAATCGTATCATAATTTTAACTGAAACCGCAATAATAAAAGATATCCAAGAAATAGTTGATAGACAAACCTGGAAACAAATTTTATTTTTGCCATATCAAAATGTGACAAAATTATACAAGACGAAGCAATATATCGACAATTGGATTAAAATGACAGGTTTGAATCGACTGTCGGGTAAGAAAACGATTTTTATTAATGATGATAAAAGATGGCGAAATCAGCTTTTATTAACAGGAATAATGCCAGATAATATTTCTTTGATCGAAGATGGAATGGGTGCATATATAAAAAACCCTCATCCACTAAAGGAAAAAATTTATAGAGGGCTATTATTAAGGATTATTTTTGGAAATCGTTTGATCAATACAGGCGCCATTTCAAGTATCTCCGCTGATCATTTTTTTGCTTTTCGAAATAATGCTTTCCCATGGTTCGGTACAGATCGTAAGCTTCACATCCTCGACTACAAGCATTCTCAATATATTAAAAAAATAAGCCAGAAACTATCCTTCAATAAACAGAAAGAAGAAATTATTTCAGCCGATCTAATTATTCTTACCACTCCCCTCATTGAGGATCGTATTCTGTCAGAAAACGATGAACTCAATGCGTGGAGAAAATTGAGTAGACTTTTAGCTCACCCCAAGATCATCGCTATTAAAGCTCATCCTCGCGAGAATGAGCAGTTATTCCAAAAGCGACTGTCCAGAGTGCGTGAAATATTCATGAACAGTAAGACATTCAAAATAGATAATATCTTGCCTGCCGAATTCTTATTTAGCGACAATGACATACGGGCTAAAATTTTTAGCCCAAACTCCACCACTTTGGCCAACCTGAGGTCAATACGGCCGGATTTAAAAATTTACCATGGCTGTGATTTGTTCTTTTCCCACCATAAAAAAAACAGTTCGATGAGAAGACTGGCGAAATATTTTAATCAGATGGGTGTAGCTTCGCTTTCTCAACATTAGGCCGGATGGCCATTTATTCTTATTTTTTAGAAATTTGCATATCATTTTTTTTGAATTTTTGAGAAAATGTTTTTTATTTCCTGTTTCACCAACAACGAATTGTAGATGATTATAAACAATAAAATTCCGATTCGTATGAATTGCGGCCAAACATTATTTTCATAACAGAAAGGCCCAATCAAGGATAACCCTAAAACTATAGAAATAACCGAAGTGGCAATCAACCTAATCCCATGATTGTCAAATTGCTTACTAAAAATGTACACTGCCGATGCCTGAAAAAACATAGACAGAGTTGTCGCAAGAGCGGCACCTGTGATCCCCATCAATGGTATCAACAACAAATTAAAAACTATATTTACGATGGTTGAAGCACCGGTAAAGATGAACAATACTTTTGTTTTTTTATGAAAAAAGATTGGTAATACGGCAAAAAGATATAATCCATGGAAAAAATATCCCATAAAAACCAGAGGCACAATCTTTGCGGCCCCATAGTATTGTTCCGGCGTTATTAATTTAAGCAGATCCCCTCCCCAAAGGATTCCGATTGTACAAATAAAAGACATCACAAATAGCCAAAGATTATATGTTCTGCCGACATGGTACCATTTGTTTTCTTCTTTTGACTCCATTAGTTCGTAATAATTCGGTTGCCAGGCGTTATTCACTGATATTGCAACGATATACATGGCCATACCTACCTGGTAACCCAAAGTATAAAGACCTAGTTCTTTCATAGGCACCATTTCAGCCAAAATAGCACGATCTATAGATGTATGCAGTGTTCCAGACAACAAATGAATGACAAGAGGCCATCCAAAACTCAGACTGTAAAAAATATACTTCCAATCGATCTTATAAATAAAATTTTTACTATAAGACGGATATGCTACAATAAAAAAAATGATTTGACCATAAAGCATACCTTTGAAATATCCTTTTGCACCGACTTGCATTACAACAATTAAAACTATGGTGACCACGGAAATCAAGCCGAATTGGAGAATCTGAAGTAATGTGGTTCTAAAATATTCCTTCTTAGCAATATGATAAGAAAGAACCATTTGATTCATCACTTGAAATACCGCTGTCCAAACAATTAGTGGGACATACGGAGAAAACGGCAAATCATCCGGGCCAATCACTTCATAAATATATTTACCCAAAAAGCCAACCAGCAAGGCAATCGGAACCATTGTAATCAGAAGCCACACATTGATCGTTAATAAAAACTTACCAATTGCCCTAAAATCACTTTTATACTCATAAAAAAATCGGGCTTGAGCTCCGTAGAAACCAAACATGAGGACAGTAGCTATGATTTGCAGAACAAATTGTAGATAACCAACAATGCCGTAGTCAGCGGGAGTCAAATAGCGTGTATACAGAGGAATTAATAAAAAAGCAGATGCTTTGGTCAGCACTTGACCGAAGGTGTAGAGGGCTGATCCTTTGGCGATCGATCTTAGGGAAAAAACCATGTTATCAATATGAATTGATTAATTAATGCATCCATTTTTTCAGCAAAGCACTGACCTTCGATAAAAAACACCAACGGTCATGTTTATAATTGTTTGAATACCTCGGCAAAATCGCCATCAGCTTGACGATAGTCCTCCAATCGGCCAATATCGAGCCAGTATTCACGGATTGGAAAAGCAGTCGTTTCCTTTTTTTGTTCAATCAAATGTTTAAAAAGCACAGGCATATTGTAATCTTTGTTGTATGGGATACAATCCAAGACTTCGGGCTCCAGTGCATAGATGCCTGCATTGACAAAAAATTTCTGGGTTGGCTTCTCATCGATTGATCGCAGTCGATGTTGTTCAATTCGAACCACGCCGTAGGGCACTTGATACTGAAATTCTCGGACGCACATCGTCGCTGTGGATTGTTGTTCTTCATGAAATCGCAGCAATTGAGAGAAATTGACATTTGTCAAAATATCACCGTTGATAACCAAGAAGGTATTGTCTGGCCGTTTGGGTAGGAGACTCAGGGCGCCAGCCGTTCCCAGACGTGTGGTTTCGTGCAGGTAAATGATGCTTACACCTTTTCTTAGGCCATCACCGAAATAATTCTCGATCACTTCGGCTTTATAATTCACTGCAAAATAGAAGTTTTTTAAACCATGCTCCATGAGGTTTTCTAATATCGTCTCCAATACTGGTTTTCCACCGACTTTTAGCATGGGTTTGGGAATTTTTTCAGTCAGCGGCCGTAAACGCGTCCCCAACCCCCCAGCCATAATGACAACTACATTTTCACGTGTGCTTGTTTTAATAATTTGCTCAAGTATTTTTAAATCTTTCACACGGTGTTGATCATCAACCACAGGAATATGTCTGAGGCCTTTATTTTTCATTAACGAAAGGATTCGATCACGATCGTCGCCACTATCAGCTACTGTCACCGACGTGTTCATTACGATAGACACGGGGCTCTGGAGAGATATATTTTGTAGAATACCACGCCGTATGTCTCCATCGGTTAACGTTCCCAGCAGTCTGCCGCTCTCGTTTACGACCAGTGCAATCTGCAAAGCTACCGTATCAATAATTTTTAGGGCTTCAAATATTGGTGTGTCAGGCCCTATGAGTGCCTCTTTCCAATTTTTCATTACTTCCATGATCCTTCCGAGGATAAAAGGTGGAATTTCAGGGTGCCGTCTATTAAATTCGGCGTGAGAAGAGCTCTTGCGTTTGGTTTACTGATGATTGTGTTGTTTATTATCGATTATGGCTTGTGCAATTAAAAAATCCAACTGGGTATCGATGTCTAAGGAGTCTTCGGCAGTCATGAGATATTTTCGTACATATTCAAACTGCGCCGGAGGTTTTTTTCTTAAGCTATCTAAATTCATTATATAAATTGCGCCGTTATACTCATATACAGGAGGGCAATCCTGACGCCTCGTATAACGGCCTTGTTTGGATGGCATGAGAAATCCATCTTTTCCCTCTTCAAACAAGGTGAAATATGGATTTGATTTGGTTTCCTTGACTGAGACAACCATGTCAATAGGTTTCTGAAAAATGGCGAGCGCTTGTTTTATGTGCGTACCCGTACGAAATGGAGAAGTCGGTTGAAGAAGGATGACACGATCAAACAGAAAACCACTTTTTTCGTAAAAATCTAAAGCATGCAAGACGACTTTATAGGTTTCCGCTGTATCTGTAGCCAGTTCGGCGGGCCGTTTGAAGGGGACCTTAAGCCCGTATTCATTCACCCTGGATATAATTTCGTCCGCATCCGTTGAAACGCAAATATTCAAAGGATCCGCAATTTCCAAAGCCGCATCCAGCGTATAGTAGATCAGCGGTTTACCATTCAGGAGCGCGATGTTCTTGCCCGCCACACCTTTTGAGCCGCCTCGGGCAGGGATGAGGAATAGATCATTCATTGAGCTTCTTTCGCCAACGTTGACCATCCATTTAGCACTTTGTTATGTCCCATCTTTCAAAATCACTGCCTTAATATCAAATTCTGTAGCCTTGGATAAAAAGGGTGCATGGAGCCAACTGTTAGTGACCATTGGAATTTACTGCACCGGAAATTCAACATCATAAAAGGTTTTTTTAATGATGTTGTTCAAATCAATATCTTTTAGGATAGTTTTTATCTGTTTAGCTGTTTCGCTTTTTTCATAAGGACTGACCATTCCCTCCAATGAGGCAACAAATTCGGCCGACAAGGCCTTATCCAGAGCTTGGTGAATCGATTCTCGGTTCGACTTGCAATCGATTACGTTTCTCGCACGCACACGACCGTTCTGCCGGTCTCCAATGTTTACCGCCGGCACCTTGAAACTAGGCGTTTCTAAGATGCCGCTGGACGAATTGCCTACCACAGCAGCTGAATACTTCATTGCACTCAAATATCTACGTTGACCCATGGATACTAATCCAAGGGCCCTGTCCGGTCGATTTGCTGTATAGTCGTCGATAAGTTTGTTAATCACCCGGCCTTCGGTGTCTGCATTGGCTTTGGTAAAGATAATCTTTGTACTTCCATTCTTATTTTCGATCACGCGATCTAAAGCTGCCAAAACCTCCTCAAACTGAGCTTTGGCTGTTGCATCCTCCAAGGTAACCGGGTGAAAGGTAACCAGCAGGAACTGATCACCCAAATTGAAATTTAAATCTTCGGCCAGTTCCATTTTGCTCAACAGTTTTATTTTCTTTATATTTTCAGCCCCAATAGCGCCTACATTGAACACCCGGTTTGGTTGTTCTCCAAGCTGTATCACGCGGGACCTGTAAACTTCACAACTCGTGAAATGCAGGTGGCTCATCTTCGTTACAGCGTGCCGAATTGCCTCATCAATAAGACCGTATGTCGCCTCACCTCCGTGCAGATGTCCGATTGGAACCCTTGCAACCAAACAAGCCTGCGCCATTGCTAAACCTTCAAATCGATCACCTACAATAATGACAATATCCGGCTTCAGTCTCAGCAATGCTTCGCTGTAGCCAATCATCCCTATCCCCATAGATTTGGTAATTCCTATGGCCGAATCGGAACTTAAAAGCATCTCCACTTTTTCATCAATATAAAAGCCATCTTCCTCTATAAACTCATAGGTCGCCCCGAATTCAGGAGATAAATGCATTCCTGTCACAATTAGCTGCAATCTTAAATCATGATCTTTTTGGATTTCATCCATAATGGGCTTTAAAAGGCCATATTCGGCCCTTGTTCCGGTAAAGATACAAATTTTGCGTTTTTTTTTCTTTACCATTTTTCTCTCAAAACCATGAAACTCTCTGCATATCGAAACCCAACAATGGCGCCCCTATTTATGGCCAGGGCTTTTATATTTTCCTTACTGCGGGGAAAAGGATGGTCACCCAATTCACTTTCATAGAACCTCATGATATTCTGTTTCTGGTTTATATATTTGCTAATATCCACAAAAAGATTCGGACAAAACCTCTCTTCTACCAGACCAGCCGCAAAATCAGTTTCACTAATCGTTTCCATCATTATTACTTTTTTTATATATGGATAACGGTAACTTTTCGTGCAACTATAGGCAGCCCTAAATATAATCCTATGGTCTGAATGCACATCACCTTTAAATGGCAAAATGACCGTATCGGGTTTAATCTTATCCAACACCTCTGAAATTTTAGCTATCATAAATTTAATAGCAAGTTGGTCGAGGCACATCGTCGGCAAACCCAGTTCATGCACGGAGTCGAATGCATACGTCTCACCGACCTGTTTTATCTCCTCGGATCGTTTCACAACAGCTTCAGCAGAAAAAGGAACAGCCGTAACCCCGTTATGGTTCCAGTACGCTTTGTTAGACCGGCTTGTCATTGTCCAATACTGTTCACCTTGTTTGGTGTAAATTGAAGTAACAATGAGCCAATGAATAGTGCTGTTTTCTGCTCCTAAACGCAGAAGTGTTCCTCCGCACCCCAAGGTTTCATCATCCGGATGAACTGCAACCACTAATACTCTCTTCATAACAGATAATCCCCTTCACGGGGTAATGGATTGAATTGGTGCTCCACAAAACAGATCGCTTCTTCACCGCACTTGATCGTAACACCCTCGTGAGAAACTGAAAGTACCTTGCCTGGTTCGATATTGGGCAAATCAAGATGTCGCTCCTCCGCCCGCCAAATTTTAACGTCTTGATCACGCCATGCCACATGCGCGCCCACATAGGGCGTTGTCAAAGCACGGACCAGATTATAAATTGATCGACTGCTCATACGAAAGTCTATCAGACCGTCCTTGATACCACGCTTACGCCATGTATTGGATAGGCTATGGTCTTGGGGATAGCGACTAAAAGTCCTTGCGACTAAAGTAGGCATAAACGTTTCAACTTGGGTCAACGCCGTCCGACTCACCTTGGCATACAATGATGCGGCATCATCTTCGTAGATGATAGGTATTGTTTTCTGGCTAAGGATATCTCCTGAATCAGCGCCTTCATCCATAAAAAAAAAGGTGGCGGCTGTTTGTTCCAACCCCAAAGCCAGCGCCCAGATAAGTGGATGCCTACCCCGGTTGTATGGTAGGGTGGCAGGATGAAAACCAAGGACTCCAATGCTTGGTATTTCCAAAATGCTCTTTTTAATCAACGACGACCAGCCAAAACAGAAAATCACATCCGGTCTTTTTAACTTAATCCAGTCAATCACATCCGGTTCATGGATGTTGGTTACCAATCGATAGGGAATGTCGTACTTCTCACATATAGGTGTTAGCGACAGAAAATCGGAATTATAAGCAGACATTTTCTTGGTTACAACACCCAGAGGAGCTTGGCCAAGGTTTACTAACTTTTCCAATATCAATCCGCTAAACTTGACCGTTCCTATGAAAATACTGTTCATAATTCAATAATTTCATCCGCTTTGAAATCTTTTTTTGCGACTTGCCCGACAATTTCATCCCACCGCATGGCTGATATTCCTGTCCCTGGCCGCTTAACTGCGATATTCATTTCAGAAAAGCATTCGCCAGCCTTTATATATTTTGACGCTACAATACTTTTACGCACTGCTGATCTGTTGTTCGCTTCACTTCTACTCGGTTTTTTTTCACCATTTCCTAATGCAATTTCAATATTTCGGATCGCCTTGACCATACAGTATAGTTCATCGGGATCCAAACTGGCCCGATGATCCGGTCCTTCCATTTTTTTATTTAAGGTAAAATGTTTTTCAATCACGACTGCACCCATGGCTACGGCGGCAATTGGCACCTCTATACCCAGTGAATGATCCGAATACCCAACCTGAACCCCTGGAAAAGCCGCAGCGATGGTTTTCATCGCCAGCAAATTCACATCACATATAGGTGTCGGATATTCGGTATTACAGTGCAAGACAACGATATTTTTTCTTTTGGTTCCGGCTGACTCCAGCACCTCAAGCGCATCTTCGATTTCCCCCAAATCAGCCATTCCTGTTGATAGGATGACTCTTCTTCCTAAAGCTCCAAGCATACGCAAATAGGGGAGATTGGTTAACTCTCCAGACCCGATTTTAAAAGTTTGGAGGCCTAAAGAGTTCAACAGCTCAATACTTTTCAGATCAAACGGTGTCGATAAAAAATCTATGCTCTGAAATTGGCAATAGCGAATAAGTTCCTTGTGGGTCGTAGCACTCAACTCCAGCCGCTTGATCATTTCATACTGGGATTCATCCTTTGGGGTCGTCTGCACCTGGTAATCAGCCTTCGCTGCCTCCTTGCTGACAAGATTTTCAGCTGTGAAAGTTTGGAATTTGACAGCGTCGGCACCAGCTCGGGCAGCAACCTCGACCAGCTGCTTAGCCAATTCAATTGAGCCATTGTGGTTCACACCCGCTTCAGCGATAATGTAACACATTTTCTTCATTATTATTTCCCTGAAATGGAATGCCGACTATCCTCCGGTGGATAAAGTGTGGCGTTTTTTCACCGCGGAGCGGGTGCTTTAACCCTGCTCCGTTGTGGCAGATTTCTTAAGACAGACACCCCTCCGCCGACCAGGCTTTCCGAACCGATCGAAACATACTCCTTACTCATGGCATTACATCCAAAAAACACTCCCCTACCCAAACAGGAACCACCGGCCAAAACTGCTCCGGGTGCAACATGGCAATGGTCGTCAATCCGCACATCATGCTCAATCAAGGCTTTTGTATTGAGTATGCAATTTTGTCCCACCCACGCCCCGGCGTTAACCAGTGCGTTATGCATAACAATCGTACCGCGTCCAATGTTCGCATGTGGCGAAATATAGGCCAATGGCGATACGATCACCGGTAACTCATAACCTAAGCGCAACAGATATTCAAACAATCGAATCCGAGTGTGGGGGGAATCAATTTGCCCCACGGTAACCAAAGCGTGATCATACTTTCGACGCAAAACCGGGAGGTCATCGTCCGAACCTAAGATCGAATACCCAAGGATCCGATTTTTTTCTTCCACATCCGATCTTTCCACAATCCCGGCGATATGAAAACGACCCTCTTGTTCAATTACATCCATGCAGGAACGGCAGTGCCCACCACCGCCAATGAGTAGGATTTCTGCCTTCATATCCGCACACTACTGGGTACATTGACAACACGATCCGCAAGCCACACCGCATTTGAAAGGTTGGATGCCTGGCACTTTTCGTACATGGGCAAGCGGCTCATCAGCCGCCAAAAGGGCCTCGTCTTTACTCCAGCGTTATTGGAAATTGTCAAAAATTCATTGCGTTCATTCTTATCTTTGAATATAAGCGCGTTTAACCAGTAATTGGACCGGGAATGGACCGGTTCAACCATAAATGCTATATCTGACTGCTCACAAAAAGATTGATACCGTTGCGCAGTCTCTCGCTTGTTTTTTAGATACATTTCAATATGCTCCATTTGACCGACTAAAAGAGCTGCGTTTAAATTGGGCATGCGATAATTAAACCCGACCTGGTCATGCACATATGCATAGTCATGAGGTTGTTTAGCGGTTGTTGTCAGGTGTTTCGCCTGTTGGGCCAGCACGTCATCGTTGGTCAGGATAGCTCCGCCTCCCCCACAAGTGATGATCTTATTGCCATTGAAACTTAGCACCCCCAATTTGCCAAAAGTGCCGGTGTGCCGTCCTTTGTAAAAACTGCCCAAACTTTCCGCTGCATCTTCTATCAGAATTAATCCATGTTTTTGACAAATGTCCGCTATCATATCGATACGCGCGGGATGACCAAACGTATGCATAGGCACGCAAGCACGGATAATGCGCTTTGTGGTTTTATTAATGCATCCTTTTTCCGTTAATATGGTATGTTTTTTTAAAAAAACGGCTAAGCTTTGAGGTGAAAGTCCAAGGGTGTCACGATTCACATCCACAAATATGGGTCTTGCCCCACAATAGGTGATGGCGTTACAGGTCGCCACAAAAGTCAAGGGCTGAGTGATGACTTCATCGCCTGGCTTCACACCCGCTATTAACAGCGCCACATGCAGGGCTTCGGTGCCGTTTACCACCGCTACGGCATTGGTTGCGCCTGTATAGGCGGCTAAATTCTTTTCGACCTTTTCTACGAACTGCCCCCCACTGGAAACAAACGTTGAGTCAATGCATTCAGCTACATATGTTTTTTCATTGCCAACAAAACGGGGTTCATGCAACGGGATTTCCCCCTGTTGACCATACAGGCTGCGAATAAAGGCGATGATTTGTTCAAACATTAAAAATATCGGTCTTATATCTGGCTAAATTTTCCGGTTCAATAAACCATTCTATAGTCTTTTGCAGTCCCTGGCGGAGGGAAAAAGCAGGCTTGAACCCGGTAAGTTTTTCAATTTTTCTATTGTCGCAGCACAGTCTGAAAACCTCAGATTTTCCTGGGCGAATACGTTGGGACTCTGTTATGAACACCACATCACTGCGCATGAGTTCTTTGATCAAATTCAGCGTATCTTTAATTTTGATCTCCCGATTGGAGCCAATATTGACGATCTGACCGATGGCTTCATCACATTCCGCAAGATCCATAAACCCGCGACAGGTATCTTCAACATAATTGAAATCCCTTGTGGGAGATACATCTCCCAACTTGATTTCCTTAGATCCATTTTGAATCTGAGTGATAATCGTGGGTATAACTGCACGGGCGGATTGCCGGGGACCGTAGGTGTTAAACGGCCTTGCGATGATCACCGGTAAATTGAAGGCATTATAAAAACTCATCGCCATCATGTCTGCACCAATCTTGCTGGCACTGTAGGGGCTTTGGGGTTGCAGTGGATGACTTTCGTCAATAGGCACATATTGAGCAGTTCCATACACCTCACTGGTGGAGGTGTGAATCACTTTTTGGCATCCGTTTTCCAGAGCAGATTGGCAGATATTGAGAGTACCCTTTATATTCGTCTCCACATAACTGTCAGGTGCAGTATAAGAATACGGAATGGCTATAAGCGCGGCCAAATGAAAAATAAAATCGACGCCCCTTGTGATGTTCTTGCAATAATGCGGATCACGAACATCGCCGGTGAGCACCTCGATGTCGCTCAGGCATTCAAGGCTTTCCAACCAACCCCAATTGTTAAAAGAATTATACTGGCTGAGAGCTTTTACTTTGGCACTCTTGGTGGCGAGTATTTCGGTCAGGTGAGAGCCGATAAATCCATCCGCACCGGTAACGAGAATCGTTTTATCTTTGAACATGATGTTCTTTTCCTGACAAATATCGAATTCCGCTGACGAGATTTAATTCAGAGTTCAGTTATTTTGAGCATTTTCAAGGAAACATTAACGGTTGAATACGTTGAAAGAAAATTGCTGGAAAACCAACCAAAGCTTAAAAATAAATGCTAGTTATCTTCTATGTTCTGGTCAAATTTATTAATACGTCGATCACTGCTGCGACGCTCAAATCGCATCTGGCAAATCTGTTCAGATACCAAACCCATCATGAAAATACTAACTGCTGAAATAAAAAGAAATGCGCTCATATTCGTAAATCTTCCTTCAGTAAGAAAAGAATAAAAATATCTAAATAGGCCTAGTAGAAACATGCTGAAACTGACCGGAAGAAATATTCTCAATGGTGAATATAAAGTGCAAATCCTGATAATAATCATCAAAAAACGAACACCATCGTTTACGATTCGGATACTACTTTTCCCTGATTTCCTCTTGTGTGCTTCTATGGGGAAATATTTAACACTTCGTCCATCTCTTAGAACGCCCAAGGTAATCGTGGTCGGGTAAGAATAGGTATTGGGAAGCAGGTAAATGTAACTTTTGGCAATATCAGCTTTAACCGCTCTAAATCCCGATGTCAGATCCTTTACTGGAAATTTAGTCACATAGGAGGCCAGCCAGTTGTAAACCTGGTTACCGAATGCCCGGTCGAAGGATGCCTGCCCGCTCCTTTTTCTTTGGCCAACAACCATGTCGTATGCTGGAAAAAACTCAAGCATTCTGCCAATGTCTTCAGGCCTGTGCTGCCCGTCTCCGTCTAAAAAAACGAGGATATCCCCTTTTGCCATTCGAATACCGGTTTTTACAGCAGCGCCGTTGCCAATATTATACGGATGACTGTAAACGATTGCACCGGCATTGTGGGCCACTTCGGCAGTATCATCGGTGGAACCGTCATTGATGACGATGACTTCAGCATCAGGATGGAGCCGCTTAATTTCTGTAACGACCGCACCGATATTATGCATCTCATTGTAAGCAGGAATGACAATGGAGATGGTTGCATTCATTTTATAGCACCTTAAAGACAAACACGTTCTTTTCTCCGTAGATCAAAGCATACCCATTGCTTTGAAAATCATAATTCCTGCACCATGCAGGCAGGTGCAGCGACCAGAAATCGATGGAAATGTATCCGATCTTCTCAGTTTTAATAACTTCTCTCAATTTTTCCGGAGTCACATTCTTTGCGATGTCGTATACATCGAACCCGGGTGCATAATATTTCATCTGTCTTGGGGACGCCGTGGCAAGTGAACGGCGGCCTTGCTGGCTCATCAGAAAGGCACCGGCTTTATCATAACCGATGAAGGTCCGACTGGTCATATTCAAAAGATCAACACTCTTCGTAGAATGGTTATACACAACATATGTCATTGAAACAATAATAAGCAATGTGGCCCATTGTTTATGTGCCGGCCATTTTGAAGCCACCATCTCCACGCTACGATAGCACCCGTAGGCTGCAAAAAGAAAAAGACCAGGATAAAGTGGTAACGTATACCGGGACACACGAAACGCTGCCCAGGGAAGAAAAACCCTGCAAAGTCCAAAAAAAAGAACCCAGTGAAACAAGGCCGAAAATTTTTTCTCTCTAATGGTCAGGAATATGCCCGCAAGGCTCAGTCCTACGACGATATATCCAAGAAAATATTCTACTTCCGTCCCGACTTGGATCATGTCCGGAAGCTTGAAGAATCTATAAAAATAGCTGATCCAGCCGTCAGAAACGGGGTAAAGGTTCTTGGTCAATACAAATGACAATAGCGCAACAAAACCTACTGCATATAACAATGCCCAGTTTCTGGGCTTGAGTTTCATGAGCAAAGGAAGCAGCAAAACCGGGAATGCGGTATATTTGGTCAACAGTGCGCACAGCCCGAAAAAATAAAATGCAGCCTTTTTATCATGAACCAGCATGCAAATGGATAAGTAAATTAAAAACACCACCGGTGCATCGGTTAAAATGCGAATACTATTCCAGTTGGTTAACGGGCACACCGCTAACAATAAAGCGGCGATAATCCCGACAAGGGGGGTATATAGTTTTCTGCCGATGAAAAAAGTGGCCAGCAGCGTTCCGGTGCCCATCAGAACGAGGATAATCCTGGCTGCCTGGTCAAAAGTAATGAAATCAATGCTTGTGGCCAAGCTTAACACGTACATCAACAGCGGAGGGCTTTTGTAGAATACATGTCCGGAGATATCTGTCAGGTTGGTAATGTCGGTCGCTAGATTGCGGGCAATGTATAGGTAAAGCGCTTCGTCAGGCCACAGGCTATCTTGGAATATATATTTAAATTTTAAGGCTACGCCTATCAACAGGATAAATAGGAGAACCGACGAGTTGAATATCTTCAGCTGTGGTATATTTTTTAAGCCATTTAAATTCATTGTTTATTTAAACCGATAGACAAATCAATGCGATGCTGGCTTAAAGAAATCATTCGATCTAAATCATCACTATCCAATACGCTACATGCTTAGCTGTGTTGGTGCATCGCGAATTTTTTAACCTGTTCAACTGCGATGATCACTCAACATGGACATTAGAAAATAGTTCGAGCAACAAAACATCATTTTTTTCGTAGATTAGTTTTGTATTCATTTTAAAAACGCCTAAGAAATCTGACTGCTCATTTTCATCTAAAGTGCGCAGCCAGTCAAAAAAGACTTTTCTATTGATAATGATATGCGTTGTCCCATATCTTTTTATTTTTTTCAATATTTCTTCTTCTAAGAATTTTCCATTTTTTCTATCATAGATATCCTCAGCCAGATGAACCGATCTGTCGAGATAGTAACTTCTGCCACCGATTGATATGCAAAGTACCCGGGCATCTTGCGGGAGGATTTGATTGGCTTTCACAATCACCGCATGTTCCGTGCGATAACGGCTGACATAGGTATCGCGATCAACTTTATTGGACAAATACTCCCAGGGTCGAATGTAGTTGAATTGATCATGAACATATAATCCGTTATAACCAAACATAAACATTACCACTAGCACAGTTGCCACCTGCATCGTCTGCTTGGCAAAACCGGTCTGCAACGATACAATCTGCATCATATTCCTGATTCCGAGCACGCTCAATACCACCAATGGGGGGATAGCCGGCGCCATATAGCGAATACGAAAATCGACTCTAAATAAAACAAAAAGCATAAACAAAACCGTGAAGACTAATAAAATGTTCCTGTGTGCCCCAAATATAGCCAACCGCGTTCCTCTGCCAGGCAGAAAAGCCATCAACGGCAGCAGCAGCAGAAAGGGGTTCAATTTTCCATCGAAATACTTGGGTTTGTCATCCTGCCCCTGAAAGAAGGCCCGGACCGGAATTAATAGGGTTTGCGCGAAAGTTTCGTTGTAGACATACCGTCGTGTCCAAAATGCGTTGCGCGGCGGGCTTTTTTGTTTTGGAAAATCAACTTTTTGAACGCTTTCTGGAGCCTTGAAAACATTTTTAAACAGGGGATAAACAGGATTTTGTTTCCAGATCGTATTCCGAATCATCCATGGTGAAAAAATAATCAGCGCGAGCAGTATAAATGCAGCACCCCATTGCAGTCCTTTTAACGAGTTTTTATACCGCTGGCCATATTCATTCTTGTTCAATCCAGTGTTCTTTTTTAGCGAATATACGATGGGTACAAATCCTGCCATTATCAATAAAAGGATCAGACCATTATATTTCGTACCCAGGGCCAAACCGCATGAGACGCCGGACAGGGCCAGATAGAGTGATTTAAAATCGCTATCGTACCATTTAAGCAAGTAATACAGGCAGGCCCATGAAAAAAAGATCAGGCCGAGGTCTACGTATACCGTAACCGAGAGCTTGACAATTACCGGAATGGTAAGGAAAAAAAGCGCGCCGACCAAACCATAATTCCGGCCCAGAGTATCCTTCAGATAGCGATAAAGCAAACCCGCGGTCAGCATCGCAAAGCAAAAATGAATGTACTTGGCTGCGATTTCGTTTTTGAAATAAAGCGGCAACAGGTAAAGCAGATCCACGTTCATTGGAAAATATGAATAATGCATGGAGGGGATTTCATACATCCCGCCATGGAGGAGATACATCTTGGGTATGGCCAGATGGTGATTCAGGGCATCGCGGCTGATGGGCGGAACGCTTCCCAGTATCAGGACACAACCACAATGAATGACCGCCGCGATGACAAGCAACCTAAAAACAAAATTTTGAAAGTTGTAGGCTGATTCTCTCGGTGCACCGTCAAACCCTGATGGGCCACGGTGATTAAAACCGACCATTTAGTTCCCCTTGATCGCCCGCGAAATAACATTCTCGGGGATGGTCCCGGCATAGACCACACCGTCGATGACGTAGGTCGGTGTCGCGGCAATTTTCAGTTTCAACCCGGCGCGAATGTCTCGTTCCAGTTTGCCGATCACCTGTTTATCGTTTATCATTTCCTCGAAATTGGAAAGATCCATGCCTACCGTTTTGGCGATCCGACCAAAGTTGATTGCCCTCTTTTTGCGTGCGTCCCGGAACAGCATGTCGTTGACCGGCCAAAAGGCGCCAGCCTTTTCGGCAGCGATGGAAAAAAGGGCTAACAGACCGGAATTGGGATGAATCGACTCCTTGAGCATCGGGTTGACCCTGTGGTCAAGGGGGAAATTCCGGTGAACCAGCCGGATACGGTCCGGGTATTGGTTGACCAGTTGCCGCAGGTAACTATGCATCTTGCCGCATTGAAAGCACATGTAATCGCTAAATTCAGTGATAGTCAGCAAGGGTTGTTGAGCGCCGATCCAGGGGCTGTCGTCTTCGGTCACCCCAAAATCCAATTTCGCATCAATGGTAAGTTCCGGGAGCATCCAATACTTGGGATAAAAAAAAGCAATGACGGCAATCGCTGCCATTAAAACAACCCCGGCGACCAAGACCCGGCCGGGTTTTTGTTTCGCAAGGCCTGCATCCTTTTTCAGTTGTTCCCAAAAGGGTCCATCTCCGAAGCGTCTTGATGCCAGCCACGAGAAATAGACCAGCATGAGATTAATACCATAAGTCGCCAGGCACATCAGGCAGTAGCTGCGGATGAATAACGAGGAGACGATTGCCAAAACGACGCTGACCAAGGAAAAAACTGCTGCCAGGAGGAAAAGCATCGCCCATCCCCGCTGCAATTTTGCATCACCCCGGAAATAAACCAAAAACGCAAGAAAAACAAGGTAGCCCACCATCCCCCAGACCGCCAGTGGTGCGCCTGCAAACACGGCGTACGGGCTTTGGGATACGGTATCGCAGTTCAGTGAACGACTGATCGCGCAAAAACTCTGATAGCCGATGTTGGTGAAATTTCGGTAGTGGGACAGAACCAGGTACCCTGAACTGAAAAGTCCACCCACAATTAAACAAATCAGGATTATTGCATAGACATTGGGGTTAAACCGGCTCATCTGGCCCTTATTTTGAAAGCCTTTCATGCCAATTCCTGACTTGATAAGGGTTTGTCCTTTGATTTTTTACCTTCGGGATATTTTTTAAAAGTAAGAATCCTTTGTTTGCCATTTTCCACCTATGTTACTGTGCCGTGGAAAACAGCAGAGATTTGGAGCAAACCATAGTGATCAAGTCTTTTTACTATATCGGTCTAATCAATAAAATATAAAATGCAAGCTCCAATAAAAAAGGGGGGAAATTTCTCCCCCCCTTTTTTTTCAGTAGATTGTTCTGTTTAGATATTATCTAATTAGTTAGCCATGGCCTTGACGTACTCGTGTTACGGTCATGTCAACATCCCAATAACCGGTACGATTTTGTGTAGGACTCTGGGCGGTCCGGTAGTCTTCCGGGCAGCGCTCGGAAACATCAGTGACAATAATCCAAATATTGTTGATATCGGGAATATCTAATACCCATGTGTTTTGATTGGACAATTCTGCTGGTACATAAATCGTGTTTGTTGCGTTAGTTCCCGTTAGTGCATCCTCTGAAACGGTCCGGTTGGCCGGGATCGAGAAATATTCAGCAATACCTGCGGCAACGGTGTTGGCATCTTTTTCGGCAGCCGAGCAGTAGGCCTTGTTGCGGTAGGCGATGAAGTTGGGGATGGCGATGGCGGCCAGGATGCCGATGATGGCGATGACGATCATCAATTCGATCAGTGTGAAACCTTGGTTGTTCGTCTTTCTCATTTTGCTAAGCATGTTGAACCCTCCTGAAAGTTAATTGGTGTTGTTTAAAAGTCCGGCAGAAACGTGAACTGCAAAATGTGATTACCCTCCTTTTTTTCTTGCTTTTTTCGATTAAAACAAAGCAGAAAGCATGCCAGTTCCCCAAAATTCATAATTAACGACATATGTATTTAATTTATCAATATATTTTATCATCGATAATCTTTTTTGTACCGATAATGTTTCTGATAACGGGTCCCTGGAAACCGAATTTTGTTAGATTATGCCAAAAATTGTCACCCTATTCAGAAATTACTTATTTCGCTCAGAAGTGGCATATCACTGTTATCGTACCAGGTCCGGAAACATTTAGTTTTTTTTGAAAAGCGTTTCAAAGGTTGTTTAAATTGGCAATCTTTCTTTCCTCAACATCGAAGGCGACGGTCTGATTGAGCGGTTCAAAAAAAAGAGAGGTGCTTGAGAGTGGATAGGACTCTGTTGAACGAGCCTTGGGCGTTATTAGTGGCAAACAATGCTACAGACCGGTTTGTCAGCTTGAGGCCACAGAAACATGAACAGCCCGAGCGACTAATTTGGATTGAGTTTGTCGAACCGGTATCTGAAGGACCTCAGACTCAAGCCAAGCAGGTCAGCCGCCTTGTTTTTGTTGCCGTCGGCACACTCCATGGCCTTTTCAATATAGGCCCTTTCTATTTCCTCGAGAATGGTGTCCAGCGACACACCGCGGGCCACCTCATCGACGTCGAAGCGTCGGTTGCGAATCCCCTCGATCCATCTTTTTTTATGGATGGACATGGCCAGGCTGTCCGGCAGCAGGATGTTGGTATTGGACAGGGCCACGCTTCTTTCGATCAGGTTCTCCAATTCGCGGATGTTGCCTGGAAAATCATACTTTTTCAGCAAATCGATGGCATAGGATGAAAATTTAGTTACTTGCTTGCCCAGTTCCTTGGAATACTTTTCCAGAAAATGCTGGGCCAGGGGCAAAAGGTCGCCCTTCCTTTCTCTTAAAGGCGGAATTTTAATTTCGATAACATTCAGCCGGTAGAACAGGTCTTCACGGAAGTTGCCGGCAATGACCTCATCCTCTAATTTCTTGTTGGTGGCGCAGGTGATCCGAATGTCCACCGCAACATCCTTGGTACCGCCTACCGGCCTAAATACGCGCTCCTGAACGGCCCTTAACAGTTTGACCTGCATGGAAAGGCTTAATTCGGCAACCTCATCCATAAAGAGGGTTCCTTTATGGGCAATTTCCATCAAGCCCTGCTTGTCTGCGGTGGCCCCGGTGAAAGAACCTTTGCGATGCCCGAAAAATTCACTTTCAAGCAGCGTTTCGGGGATGCCCCCACAGTTGATGGTCACAAATGGCTCATCAACCCGGTCGCTCTGTTCATGAATGGCCTTGGCAATCAATTCCTTCCCGGTGCCGCTTTCGCCGGTAATTAAAACACTGGTCTTCGTTTTGGCAACTTGACGGATCATTTCATAGATATGTAGCATACGCGGGCTGCTGCCGACGATCTTGCCGAAATGAACGCTTTCTTTTAATTCGTTGTCAATGGCGCGTTTTTCTTTCTCCAGTGTTTTACGCTCCAACGCATTGGCGATGGTCTGGAGTAATTCCTTATTTTCGAATGGTTTGGGGACATAATCAAAGGCCCCTTGATTCATCGCCTCCACTGCGGTCTCCGTGGTTGCAAATGCAGAGATCATGATCACCGTGGCATGCGGATTCTTCTTTTTCGACGCCTTCAACACTTCCAGACCCGTCATGTCGCCAAGTCGGATATCACAAAGCAGCAGATCGTAATGATCCTTTTCGATCCGGGTAAGAGCCTCTTTGCCATTGGCCGCACAGATAACCCGATACCCCTGTTTTTCCAACATATACTCAAGGAGTTCACGCATGCTCAGCTCATCGTCCACAACGAAGATGCTGTATGGATTGTCGGCCATTTTAATAACTCCGGGTATCGGCTAAAGGTGTATAACAGGCTGTTTCAGCAGGATTAATCTGCCGGGCCATAAGGGTTATTCAAGCAAATGCCCGAGTCTGCTCCAGCGCACACCAAAATTTTCCTTGTCCCACGACCAGTAGATGATAAACGCTTTTCCCTTTACCGCTACCAGGTCGACAAACCCCCAGAAACGGCTGTCGTAAGAGAAATCCCGGTTATCACCCATCACAAAGAGCTTGCCTTCCGGGACGCTGATCGGTCCCAGGTTATCCCTGGGTTGAACCCGGGCAGCATAAATCTTCGGATCCTGATAGATGCCATGACTGCTTTTAACGGCGGTGCCGTTGACGAACAGTTTTTTATTACGGATTTCGATTACATCTCCCGGAAGCCCGATGACCCGCTTGATGAAGTCTTTGCTGGGGTCTTCAGGAAACTCAAAGACAATGATATCTTCACGTTGTGGATCATTGATAGGGAAAATCGTTTTTCTTAAAAACGGCGCCTTGATCCCATAAATAAATTTGTTGACCAAAATATGATCGCCAATCAGCAACGTATCCTTCATCGATCCGGATGGAATTTTAAAGGCTTGGACCACAAATGTGCGGATAAACAGCGCCAGAATAACAGCGACAACAATCGCTTCGATATTTTCACGCAAGGCCCCTTTTTTCTTAGGTGCGGCGTCAATGTCTTGGATTTTTTCCAAAATCTAATCAGACCTTTCTTGTTTCTGCAGCGCAAAAGATCGCTAAAGCGGAAATAGGTTAATGAAAGAGAAAAACGCCTAAGCGCAACATCATGTTGGCGAAAATTCCCGCGAGAATGTCATCGGCCATGATTCCCATTCCGCCGGGCACGCGTTTGTCAACCCATCGGATTGGAAAAGGTTTTAATATATCAAAAACCCTGAACAATGCAAAGCCTCCAATGATGAAGACTGGCGTAAAGGGCAGTGCAAACAGGGTCACCGACATACCGCAGATTTCGTCCACGACCACCTGTTTGGGATCTTTCTGCCCGATTAGTTGTTCAGCCGCATGGGCGATCCATGTGGACAGTCCGACGAGTGCCAAAATGAAGAGCAGCGCATGGCTATGTCTCATCAAAGCAATCATCAGGCACAGGGGCAAGGCTGCAAGCGACCCAAAAGTACCCGGCGCCTTTGGGGAAAAACCGATCAGACCACCGGTCGCAAAAAAGATTATCGCTTTTTGTTTAAAAACCACCATGGATGTTCCCAGTTGCCCCACCCCGAAAACCTCTCCCTGCCGGAGATCGATCGTTCAAACGCATCATTACCCTGCACCCTGCCATCTGGACCTTCTTGGGTTCCAACACGCGGCTTCGAGCTTTGATCTGCCATCGCCATAGGCTTGGTTTATTTTTGTTGGATACAACCCCTTTAAAAACCCGAAAAATAACCAGCCGCCTGTTTTTACTTGAGCAATCTATCCTGGATCGCGTTGGCAACCGCGTCGTAAACAATTTTTAGCGGTACACTCTTTTCAAGCGCAATTTTCCTGCAGGCCTCATATTCCGGCGCACAACGCGTTCGGCCATTCGGGTCTGTGATACATTTAACCTGGATTTCACCAAAACCAGTCGTGACTGCGGATAGGGATCGCTTTAACGTATATCGGTGAACCCGGTGGTACCGTAAACCGATGGTGGAGGTTTCTGCGAATAAACATTTAGTAATAGAGTTCATTTTTTCGGGTGCGCACAGCACCTCGACTTTGGTTCCCGGCCGGTTTTTTTTCATCATTACCGGAAAAAAACAGACATCCAGGGCGCCATCGTGGAACAGTTTTTCCATCAGGTATCCGAAAAGCTCCGGATTCATATCGTCGATGTTGGTTTCGACCACACACACATCGTCCTTGCCCTGTTCATTGGTTGGTTCTTCTATTTTTCCAATAAAAACGCGTAATAGATTGGGCACACCCCGGTGTTCCCGGGAGCCGCTGCCATAGCCGATACGCTCTATCTGCATCTGGGGAATCGGGCCGAAGCCTTGTGACAGTGAGGCAATGATTGCCGCTCCGGTTGGCGTAACCAGTTCCCCGTCAGACGTTCCGCCATAAATCGGAATGCCTTTTACAATCTCAAGGGTGGCGGGTGCCGGAATCGGTAGTTTCCCATGTTCACAATCCACGAAACCACTGCCCAGAGGCAGCGGTGATGAGGTAACCGATTCGATCTTAAAGTAGTCGATACACAAGGCAGTCCCCACAATATCAACGATGCTGTCCACCGCCCCGACTTCATGAAAATGAACCTGGTCTTTTTCACATCGATGAACGCGTGCCTCCGCATCGGCAATGCGGCTGAAGATATCAACGGCGATGGTTTTAACCTTGTCTTCTAGTGCCCCGCCTTCAATAAGGGTCAATATCTCCTTATAATTTCTGGCATGTGAGGCTCCTCTTTCCGTTACGGTAATCTTTTTAGCCCCAAGGCCGCCTTTTTTCACATCCTGGGCACCAATTTCAAGATTACCGATTGACAGGCCGCAAATTTTGTCCTCCAGCCACTGCGTGGGAATCCCCATATCCACGAAAGCACCGAGGACCATGTCTCCGCTGATTCCTGAAAAGCAGTCAAAATGGGCGTGCATCTTCATTCAATATCCACATAAAAACATTGACAAAACAAGGGATCCCCTTCATAAAAGACCCAATTACGCGGAAGTGCGCAGCTTACTGGTGAGGCTCCCGGACTTCAAATCCGGTGTGGGGCGCTAATACCGTCCCGGGTGGGTTCGATTCCCATGCACTTCCGCCATTTTTTATCAGGCACCTTAAATTTGCTCCCAGTCGCCTCCAAATTGCGCCTTTCTATACTCCAGCGCCGACTATAATTCAAGCATATGATTTTATTTCAGATGGACGCATGTCGACGAACCTAGCGCATTCAATTTCATTTGTTGCCGATGGCTTGAAGCTATCTGGGTCACTCCATCTGCCTAACCGCAAAGCCCTGGCAGCAATCGTCGGCTGCCACGGTTTGATGGCCGATAAAAACTCCCCGAAACAGATTGCGCTTGCCAGACGATGCGCGGCCGTGGGCCTAGCCTATTTTCGATTCGACCATCGCGGTTGTGGAGCAAGTGACGGTATTTTCAAAACGGACACCTCTCTGGAAAACCGCATATCTGATCTGAAGGCTGCTGTTCAGGCAGTCTTCCAAGCGCTAGGCAAAAGGGTGCCAATCGGCCTGTTTGGGAGTAGCTTCGGGGGAACGGTGTGTCTCTCCGCTGCATGCAGTATCTCACCCTTTGCCATCGTTACGTTAGCGGCACCCATTGAGGGCCAGTCCATAAAAATTCCCGTGAATTCACCCGAATCCCTTAAAGCGGAAATTGTAAACCCTCGGCTGACCTTTGATTTAACGACCCTTTTGGAATCAATTCATCATATCCTGATCGTCCACGGCAGTCGTGATGAAACCGTTTCCGTAGAAAACGCCCACAGGATCTACAGCCTTGCCCGGGATCCGAAAAGGCTGTTGATTTTGGAAAACGGGGATCACCGGATCAGCCAAGAATTCCATCAGGAGCGCTTTATGGTGAAGGCGGTGCAATGGTTTTCAGATTGTTACCATGACCAGTTTAACAGAAGTGATCCCCCCGATAAGGATTAGCCAGCCAAAGGCAGACCGATCGACCTGTTGAAACGCGGCTTTAAAAAAATCAAGGCACTGTCCTTGCGAACAATGCCTTATGATTTCGGCTAAAAACCTGGCGCAATCCTTATTTTCGACTGATCGCGCTGTAGATCAGTTCCTTCTGATAAGGCGTCAGTTTTTTGGAAAATTTAACCCCGATACCATCCTGTTCCGTTCTGACGATGGTTCCGGAAATCTTGAATGTTTTTTGCAGCGATGGCAAGGTAAAGATCAAAGAAATGGATTGGCCGACGCGAAGCGGCGCCGCCGTTTCGATGAACACGCCACCATTGCTCAAATTATTGATAAAATCCTGATAAACCCGATCCGCCGCCGAGTAATCCACCGGCAGGAAACAGGGGATCCTAGAATCTTCACGATAATCCAACCGTTCCCATTCCTGCAACAATTCTTCCAGCATTTTCTTTCGCTCTGGACTTAGCTTTGAGACAGCCTGAATCAAGCGTTCGGTCAATTGGTTCACATCTTCTAAAATATTATCTTTTTTCATGACATATTTCCTGTTGCGCGTAGCGGAAATCTAAGAATGATTACGCGTTTGTCTTCAAAGGCATTGGTAATCTTGTTATGTCGGCGGTGGACCCCATCGGCTGGACAGCCTGAGGGAGTCTTGAATAGAAGACCGTCGGTTTCTGCGATGCACGGCTCGAAAAGAAGGGTAACGATCCGCTTATTTCACAACTGGAGCAAATGGTAAAAGGTGCCAGAATTGACCGTTCAAACGGAAAAGCCAGCGCAGGAAAGTCTCTTATATTCCAGCAGGGCGATGAAGTCAACGAAGTGAACCGCCCCGGGTTTTCCGGAGACCCGGTTAATTGAGTCAGGCCACCATGGCCCGGGGCTCTTGCTGTTGGTAGTACAGGGTTTCGTACTCGACCGGAGGGATATTTCCGATCGGCTCAAACAACCGACGATTGTTGAACCAGTCCACCCAATCGAGTGTCGCAAACTCCACCTGCTCGATTCCCCGCCAGGGGCCTTCTTTGTGTATCAGTTCCGCCTTGTACAATCCGATGATTGTCTCGGCAAGCGCATTGTCATAGGAATCGCCAACGCTGCCCACTGAAGGTTCGATCCCGGCTTCTGCCAAACGTTTTGTATAGCTGATCGAAACATACTGGACACCACGATCGCTGTGGTGAATAAGCTGTCCGATCTCGGGGCGAGCCCACAGGGCCTGCTCGAGCGCATCAAGGGCCAGGTCGCTGCACAGGGATCGCGACACCCGCCAACCCACAATCATCCGGGAGAACACATCGATGACAAACGCTACGTACACAAACCCGGCCCAGGTTGCCACGTAGGTCAAGTCGGCGACCCACAGCTGGTTGGGATGTGCGGCGGTGAAATCACGCTCCACCAAGTCTGCCGGCCGGGCCGCAGCCTCATCGGCAATCGTCGTCCTGACCTTCTTGCCCCGCACAACACCTTTAAGTCCCATTTGACGCATCAACCGTTCCACCGTGCAGCGGGCCACCGGGAACCCCTCTCGATGAAGTTCACGCCAAACCTTGCGGGCACCATAGACCTGACGGTTCTCATGCCACACCCGCTCGATCTCCACCTTGAGAGCGGCATCACGCTTGGCACGCTCCGATAGTCGCGAAGGATCGGCCTGACGAGCCTTGTGCGCGTAGTACGTCGACGGGGCGATCGGCAGGACTGAGCAGATCGGCTCGACCCCGTAAGCGTCCTTGTGGTCATCGATGAAGGCCGTCATCGCTTGGGTCGGCGGTCGAGCTCCGCCTGTGCGAAATATGCGGACGCCTTGCGCAGAATCTCGTTGGCGCGGCGAAGTTCACGGTTCTCCCGTTCAAGCGCCTTGATCCGGTTCCGCTCATCGCTCGTCACTCCTGCGCGTCGTCCGGAATCGACTTCAGCGCGGCGGACCCATATGCGAAGCGTCTCGGCAGTGCAGCCGATTTTGCTGGCGATCGAAACCACCGCTTGCCACTGGGAAGGGTACTCCCGCTGATGTTCGAAAACCATCCGAACCGCTCGTTCACGCACCTCTGGGGAATATCTCGTTGATTTTGACATGACTCCATCCTCTCAAACTGTGGAGCCTCCGTCAAACCCGGGGCGGTTCAGAAGAGATCCCCTCCGATCCCTTGGGTAGATGGGGTTGACAGTCTTCAAATGGCGTTTGAGGACTAAAATCGGGAAAAATAATCAGCCGTTTGGCGATATGATTTCGATCAGCACTTTTCGCCGTGACCCATCGTAAGGGACTTTGGTTCCACCAGGGCCTTCCTCGTCCGGCCCTACGGCAATTGTGGTGATGGCATCCTCATTGACCCCTCTGCCTACCAGATAGGTCTTGACCATATCCGCTCGAAACTCGGAAAGCTTGATATTGTAAGTGCGCACCCCGGATCGATCGGTATAGCCTCGTAAAATGACGATCGCCTCTGGATTCTGTAGACAATACTGGGAAATCAGGCCAAGCATTTCGTAGGCTGCATCATCCAGATTGTTGGAGTTGAATCCAAAATAAACTTCTGGATAAATGCCATACTTTTCACGGATATCAGCCAGTGCAACGCGAGTCTCTGCATCCTGTCGGATATCCTGCGGCAGAGATGAACGAACTTTTTCGGCGTTATGCGTCCCGCCGGCCACAGCCATATGAGCTGCGGGTTCTTTAGCCTCCGGGGAAAGCCTGGAATATGCGCGACCCTGGTTGTCGGGGGTCACCGTAGGTGGCGCTTCTCCCTGGCTGGATTGCTGGCCTACGGCTTTACCGGACCTCTCACCCGCCACCGCTGTAGCTGGTGTGTTTTCGGTAGCGGATGGCTTGTCGCCAACGCTATTGGTTGCGTCTGAACGTTGCTGGTTAATGATGTAGGTAGCCACCAGGCCAGCCCAAATGATCAGCACAATCACAAGCGCCATTACCAGCGGTGTTTTTAATTGCAGCTGTCGATACCAGGCGGTTATCGGGTTTACTGTTTGAGGAGCCACATCTCTATGTTCTGATTGGGCTTCCGGGGTTGCGTCACTGTCTTCTATAGATGTCCCGATAGGTATTTTCAGTTCCTCGGCACATTCAGCGACGATTGCATCATCGACATGTTTCTTCTCCTTGACAAATCCGGTCAAGAGTGCCTGGTCACAGATTATATTGATCAACCGGGGGTAACCATTGGAAAATTTTTGCACCTCCTTGATGGCACTGGAGGTAAAGATCTTTTCCTCAGTGCCGGCAACACCCAGACGGAACCGAATATACTCGTCGGTTTCCGATTCAGACAGAGCGGAAATGTTGTAATTGATCGTGATCCGTTGGCGGATGGCCCGGTTGTGGGGGCGCAGAATGATGTTATTGAATTCACTCTGGCCCACAAAAAAAATATTGATCAATTTGGTGCTGGCCTTTTCGATGTTGGAAAGCAGTCGGACCTCTTCCAACAGCTTCTGATTGAGGTGCTGGCACTCATCAATGATCAAAAGGGCCTGTTTGTTCTGTTGATTGAGATTGATCAGGTAGTTCTTAAGAAAAATGAGGAACTCACCTTTGCTTCTGAAGCTTTTATGCATTCCAAAAGAGTCGGCTACAAAATTAAAAAAATCCATTTTCGCCAGACCGGGGTCGGCAACCATTGCCACAAGCACATTATCCCCCAGGCTGTCGATAAGGGCATTCAACAGGGTTGTTTTTCCGGTCCCCACATCTCCGGTAAGCAGCAGAAACCCCTTGTTGTCCAGGATGCCATACTTCAGCACAGCCAGCGCCTCCTGGTGCTTTTCGCCAAGCCAAAGAAATCGGGGATCGGTGCTGATCTGGAAAGGTTTGAAATGCAAATTATAAAAATCAAGATACATGGTGGTTTCTCAGGTATTCAAATTAAAGGCTGATGGCATCACGTTGGTTAGCCCAGCATGTTACAGTTCATTCAGGAAAGCAAGGCCCTTATTCTGGGTCAGTCTGGTTCCGATAACCAGGATCTCCAGCCGGTTACCCGTGATTTTTCACTAGTGGCGCCGGGTGAATGGTTATCTGGCTGCATCCATGGGAGACCTTTGCCCAACCCGTAGAAAATGTTTTACTTCGAATCAAGCCATCTACGCCCCCAGCCGTGCCTCTAATTTCAATTTAACTCAATATATCAGTATGTTGTTGTATTTTTCGCTTGCTTTTCTTTGCCGTTGATGGTACAAATCTTTCGAAAATTTCGATCAGTTGGAGGATCACATGGGCTACAATAAAGATGCACAACTCTTTAGGGTTCGCTGACCTGGTACTGGCAAGCTCCCTCAAACACAACCGCCGCCTCAAACTCAGGGAGATCGACCCCACGGTCAAGGCCATCGTTTCCAGCGGCTATTCCGACAGCCCTGTGATTGCAAATTATGCACACTACGGGTTCTGCGAAGTGGTGGCAAAACCCTACGAAATGATTGAATTCAGCCAAAAGCTGCATCGGGTGGTCAACGACACCTGAACCAGAATGGCCTTTTCATCGCCCGCTGCACTGGGTACGCATAGCCGATAAGCACCGACTAAATAGATGGCCATCGACCATCGACCATCGACCGCCCAACATTGACGGTTGAATTGGAAAAGATGAAGAACAGACACCTCAACAGTATCGGTTGGATCGGATTGTTTCTGCTGACAACGATGCTCAGCAGTTGCATGGTTCTGGACCGGACGGATCGATTCATTTCCCAAGCGATCCATCCGGAGCAACTCATCACCGATCTTAGACCGGACATCGAAACGCTGTACCTTTCCTGGCATGAGTTGGATCAGATCTACCATGACATCAAATTCCTTGAACGCGCGTTTCTATTTGATCCGGATGACCGGCAATTGGGGTATATCCAGAAAGCCGGCCTTTATGTCCAGGATGCTTCTGTCAGGATCCATCACCTGTGGGAGCGCCTTTCCGTGCTTCATTTCATCCGTCCTGAAATGATGCGGGACTATCTGACCTTAAGCGTCAAGGGGTTGACGTTGGCCATCGATGAGATTGGCTACGACGAGATGTTTTTGAAACTGCACCAGCCATATATCACCCACTCTGCCATCACCGGCGATGTAAACAGGGCCTTGGATAGCATCAAAAAGAACCAGGCCCTGTTGAATCAGATGTTGGAGAGACTGATACCGCTTGCCAATCCCACTGCCCCCCCCCTGCCACTCTAAAAGCAGCATTCTGCCGCGATGCGCCATCATCCGAGACCCGTTTATCTAAACTGAAAGCCGCTCCTCCATGAAATTGAAGCCTCCCGGCTGCAAGCCACGAACAATGCCGTCGCTTTCACGACCCCATCGTTAAGGGTTTCACCACAGGAATGGTTGATTGCGGATAGGGGAGAAGGCCGTCTTGGGCCGATAGTGCCATCTCTGAATGGGCCACACCTTAGAAAAACTCAACGGCGAACCCATCACCGCTGGTCCAAAGCACCCCGGCCTGTCGTTTGATGTTTTTCTTGCCATTGGTGAAGGGGATGCTGATGGTAACGACATCGCCCTTTTGAACTTGATTCACCGACAGGGTGATCACGAAAGCGCCGCCGATGCTGATATCCTTCAGCGTTCCCGCGAAGGCTTTTCCTTTTAGAGAAAAAACAACATCGCTAGTGTAGTTTTTTCGTTCATACCGTCTTCTGAATTCGCTGGACGCCATTAAAACGCGCTTCCTTTCGCGATTGTAACCAGGGCTGCTCGTTGTAGTGTGGCTATTGGTGTTCCACGTGTGTCTTCTTATCGGTCGTCAACTCGTTTGAGAATGATTCCTCCACCGCGAAAAGTTGGATAAGTTTGATGTTGCTATGTTTTTTGGCCAAAGTCAATGGCAGAAGGGCCTCGGGCGCAAGC
This sequence comes from uncultured delta proteobacterium, assembly GCA_963704985.1. Classification (GTDB taxonomy): domain Bacteria; phylum Desulfobacterota; class Desulfobacteria; order Desulfobacterales; family Desulfosarcinaceae; genus Desulfosarcina. Next base: position 401,562 of record CAVPIL010000004.1, read on the forward strand.
CATCCAAACAGCCAAGAATTGAGAATCCATTTCAAAGGAATGCCCTGCATCTGAATTCCCACCGTCTTGTGGTTCAAGCGGGTTCCCGGTAAAGGGCCAGGATGCCGGAGCGGGCCACTTTCTTGATGCCCATGGGCGCCAGCAGCCGCAAGATGGCTTCGATTTTCTCCATACCCCCCGTCACCTCGATGATGTAGTGGCTCAGCCCCGTATCCACGATGCGCGCCCTGAAGTTGTCAACGATACGCTGTATTTCAGAACGGTGCGGCTCCTCTGCCATGACACAAATCAGGGCCATTTCCCGTCGCACCGCTTCATCTCCAGTCATATCCCTGACTTTGATCACGTTGATCAGCCGCCGTACCTGTTTCATGATCTGCTCCATCTGGTCCGGGGTCGTATTGGTGGTGATCGTGATGCGGGACATATCCGGATTGGCGGTGGGCGCGCCGCAGATGGTCTCGATGTTGTACCCTCGGCTGGCAAAAAGCCCGGACACCCGGGCGGTTACTCCCGGTTCGTTCTCCACCAGCATGGTGATTGTGTGTTTTTCAGTTTCCATGGGAAGCTCTCCACCGCACAGGTTAAAAGGATGGCCGAACATACTGGCAATGCGGGCTGTGTACCAAAAACGGATTCGCAGAGCAAACGGTTAGGCGATCGGGATTAAATGCATTAGCGCGCGCAGGCCTTAAAATGGTAAAGGTCGCACGATGATACGCCGCAGACACCCTGACAGGCCTGCACGATGGACACCATTGGGCAGGCGCTTCAAACGTAGGCGCCTAACCCCGGCGTTGGGTTTCCCCATGGAATCGTGTCAGTTGGGGAACAGGCGTTCGGCCCCTTGGCATAAACGCTCCCACGCAGCGGTTCGATCCGTCTGTGCTACCGGATGGTTCAGTTCGGCCAGTACGTCAGAGACGTAAGCTGCCTTGCGCATACCCACGAGCACAACGGCAACGCCGGCAGTGGAGACCAGCGCACGAATGGCTTTCTGACTCAAGGTGCCGGGTTGGGCCCAGGCATCGTCGGCCTGCGCGATCATATTGAGAATTTTCTTCTCCAGGGCCACCGCATCATCGGCATAGATAGACGCCACCGCACGGAAGGTATGGTCGAGTGTCTTTTCGTGGGAGGGAATCCAGTCGGCCAAGTCAGGATTATTTTCGGCATGGGGGCGTAAAAAATCCATCACCCCCTGGATGCGGGGAAGAAAGATACCGTCCCTGGCCTCCCGCCAGCGTTCATAGGAGCCGAAGGTTCGCCAGTGATGCTTGAGGGTTTCAGCGAAGCATCCCTGCTGCTTGATCCGGACGCGCAAGCCTCCGGGAATGGATTCCATGGCGGGAAGAATCTTGCGCCACAGCCGGGTTTCACTCTGGGCCAGGTCCTTGATGCAATAGATAATCTGCTTGTAGTCCATCCGGTTGCGCGTCTCAATGCTGGCCAGGCGTATCATCCGCCTGCTGGTAAAGGCGTTCAGGGGACGGTTGATCAGTACGCCGAGTCCATGTTCCCGGGCCACATCCAGAACCGTTTGGTCGGCCGGCTGGTTTTTCTCCACTGCTGCTCCGGTTTCGAATAGGTTGAAGGGAAATTGGATCACCCGAAAATGATGGTCCTGGCCGATGGATTCGGCGATCTCGCATACACGCTTCAACTCAGTGAATTCGGGGTCATCCGTGGATGCGGGCAAGGTGTTGGAACTGATGCCGTAAAACCGTATGCGTCCCCTTTGCACCTCCCCTTCCAAATGGCTGAACGCCCTATCGATACGCCGGTAGTATTCCTCGGTAGCCCTTTCACGATCCACCCCGTGCTTGTGGGCCCACCCTAAATAATACTCAGGGTTATGGAGCAGGTAGCCGTCAAGGGTCTCCAGCCCCAGTCGATCTAATGACCGCCCGATCTGGTCGTCGAGAAAACCCGGGTGAATGCAGTGTTCCAATCCTTCCGCGACCTCCACGACCTCTTCAAACGGATTGCCGTCATTTTTGCGCTGCTGGTTCAGGGCAAAATTGTTGCCCTGAAGATACCCGCCCTTGGAAACCACCACTACCTGCTCCCGGACAATCACGCCGAATTCGATCAGATTCTTGAGCACCTGGCCAACCAACTGCTCGGAACCGCCGTCTGCATAATTGGCGCTCGTATCGATAAGGTTGATGCCGCCGGTCAGTGCTTTCTTCAGTGCTTGATCATGGGCAATCACGCCGACGTTAACCCGGTAGCAGCCAAACCCGGCCCTGCTCACCGCAAGCCCGGTGCTGCCCAGTGGGTTGAAGGAAAAGGCTGAAAATTGGTCGGAAAGCCGTTGGGTACCGCCAGGGGTCGCATATCCGGAGATCATCGTTCATCCTTTCGTTGCGGTTCAACGACAACGATAAGCAGCCGTGCCAAGATCTCAAGGCAAAACGAATGAATGGAATGGCTTCTATTTTTTCCTGCGTCCGGAAAGGGCTTTACGCTCGGCCTGCAATTCGGCAAGCAGCTGCGCCAGCGGCCAAGTTTCGGAGGTCGGCGTCAAGGCTGCCCACAGGGCCTGCTGCATGCCGGTTTTCCGGCAGATGGTCATCAACCCGTGGAGCTGGTTCTCCGTGATGCCGGAAACGATGATGGCCCGGGGAAGGGTCGACCCAGAGCCCACTCCGGTACCATCGGGCAATCCAAGCAGGGCGGAAAGCGTCTGTTTTTCATCATTGGCCCAGACAATAGGCACCGCCTGTAATCCGGCCATTTGCAGGACAGTCATGAATTTGGGTTGGGCCGGAGCTGGAAATCCACAAAGCAACAGTTTGGGGGGACCGTACATGCGGCTGTCGGAGTGCCGGACCCTCTCAAAAGTGCCATCTGTCATTTGAACGCTCCGATTGGATCATCGAGGAATTAGGCGGCTGGCGGATTAATGGTCATTGGATTTGGGCCACTGTTTGATAATTTGCAGGGTTTCCCGGACATATGCACAGTTGCATTTTACCGGGCAGGAAGATAAGTCCGCCTGATCCTGACAATGTCGGGGACATTCAGGATCACCTATTTTTTTAACCCGATAGACAGGCCCGTCATAGAGATGTTCGAACAGTGCCACCCGGCAGGCCAGGGTGGTTCCGCAGCCGTGGTTGAACAAAAAAAGGCCATCTACCAACTCATCAAAGGTGGGCATGTATCCGACCAATTCAATTGTCGGGTCTTGAATAAAGGCCTCCAGGCTCATCCAGCGTTCCCGGCAATTGCTGCAGGCTTTAAAAGGTGGTGGCATCAGAAACAGTCGGAACGGCGCTGATGGTCATTTTCGACCCTCTCCGTATCAAGTCAGAATTTGCGCCATTTACTTACGACATTTTTTTGTGGGATGCAAATTGGTTTTATGGCCAGGCATTGGTCGATGTGGGCTTGCAGGGGTGGAGATGCAGGCCACGTTGTGAAGCCTGTCGACTTTAAAGCATGGAATCAAACACCGCTGCACCCGGTCATGCGGGCATGCTTGCGGCTGCCGGGATAGTGCCGGCAAATGGCAGGCCTGACGTCATGGATGGTGCAGACATAGCACTCCCGGTCGGATGACCTTGCCAGCCAGGGGCATCTCTCCGCAAATCGGTTGGTCCCCGGCAGCATCCAGATGCGGCAGCCAATGACTCGATCATTTTGCCGGACGGTGCCCACCCAGTCGAGAATATCGGTTCTACCGAGGTCCAGCCAGCGGTTATAATCGGCCAGGCTGCATCCGTCATGGTAATTCAACGTCCGGCAACAGTGTCCGCATCGGGTGCAGACAAAGCCCGCCATATCGGTGTCAATCCAGATGCCGGGTGCTGAATCCGGAGCTGGTCCAGTACCGGCACAGCCATGCACCCCGAACACCAAAGAACAGATACGGGCCAGGTGTTCCGGGGCCGGCGGAAACAGCTGAAACTGCTCTAAGATCCGCTGTTTCAGGTCATCTTCACTGGAAAGGATCAGTTTGCCATCGCCGGGAATTTTAGCCCAGACCGTTGAATTGCGACCATCCTGATGAGTATATGCCCCGTCGCCAAAAACCATGGGCCATATCACGGTCAGCAAATTCAACTGGGAGGAATATTGTGAGAAAGCAATGCGAACTGCGTCCAGGGCTTGGTTGATGGAGAGAAAAAGCCTCTCTGTTTCCTGCATTTCGCCTCCCCCTGGTTAAAACATGGAAAGGTAGCGCAATGGAACGCCTAACCATAACACCCCTGTACGATATTGGCAAACCGTTGACCTTACTGGATTCATAGGCGGAGCCTCAGATTTCTTTGATTCCTATATTGACGTCAGCAGGGTTTTGAAATAAGTTGCCCAGGATTATTTTAATAAGTTCATCTTTGCCGTATCACATTCATATCCCGCGAAAAATGACCTTCATGACCGAAAACCGGATGCCCCAAGCACCAAGGCATTGTCCGGCATCACGGCACAAGGAATGAGATTATGCATATGAATCTGTTCTTTCTATCAATATTGATCATTGCTGCAGGCGGCATCCTTCCCCTTTTGTCGTTCAGGCAATTTACCTTGATGAAGATCCTGGGCGTCCTTGGAATCAGCATCGGCTGCTGTCTGGGCATGCTCGACGCCTTGTCCAGGCTTATCCACGATGGATCCGCCAGCGCCTCTTTTGATTACCTCAATACGCTCTCGCTCGCCTTTCAAATTGATGGGTTGTCCGCATTTTTTCTCTTGGCCATCTTTGCCGTTTGTCTGCTGGCGGCCATTTATAGTTACCATTACATGAACCACCCGGAAAAAGCCCTTCGTACGGCCACCAACTATTTTTTCTTCAGCCTGTTGGCTGCCGCCATGGCCTTGGTGGTAGTCGCCGACAACATGATCACATTCCTGCTGTCGTGGGAAATCATGTCCCTCTCCTCTTTTTTCCTGGTCATCTACGAATACCAAACCCCGGAAAACAGAAAAGCCGGCTATATCTATTTCATTTTTTCCCATGTGGGGGCCATGTTTATTTTTTCTGCCTTCGCGATCCTCTATGGGCATACGGGCAGCTTCGGATTCGATGCAGCCGACATTACCCATTCGACCAAGATCTTGATTTTTGTACTTGCCTTTATCGGCTTCGGCTCCAAGGCCGGCGTGTTTCCCTTTCACGTCTGGCTGCCCCATGCCCACCCGGCGGCGCCCTCGCACATATCTGCCGTGATGTCCGGCGTGATGATAAAAACCGGTATTTACGGCATTTTAAAAATGTACACCATCTTGAACCTGCACACACCGATAATTGGCGGCATCGTCTTAATTGCCGGAATGGTGACCGGTATTACAGGTGTGGTTTACGCCCTCGGCCAGAATGATATCAAGCGGCTCTTAGCCTACTCGAGCGTTGAAAACATTGGCATCATATTGATCGGCCTGGGGGTTGGTATGATCGGCGTAGCGCTGGGCAATCCAATCATGGCGGTCCTCGGTTTTTGCGGGGGAATGCTGCATGTGTTGAACCATTCCATCTTCAAGTCTTTGCTGTTCATGGGCGCCGGTGTCGTGGTTCATAAAACGGGGACGAAATCCATCAATGCCCTGGGCGGTCTGAATAAAAACATGAAGATCACCGGCGCCGCATTTCTGATCGGCGCCTTGGCCATTTCGGGCCTTCCACCCTTTAACGGTTTTGTTGGCGAATTTTTCATATATATGGGCGGATTCCGCGGGGTGGCCGCCGACTCCCAGGCGTTTGTTATCAGCCTTTGCGCCATCGTCAGCCTGGCGGTCATCGGTGGCTTGGCCCTGGCCTGCTTCACCCGGTTGATGGGTGTGGTCTTTCAGGGCGAACCCCGAAGCCAGGTCGCTGTGGATGTCAACGAAGAAGGAGTCTCAATGTTGGTGCCCATGGTCATCCTGGCAGGTGCCTGCATCATCATCGGCATCTACCCCGGTGCGTTCATGTTCATGGCCCTAAAAGCGGTGGCAGCGCTGAACCTGGGCTATGGCCGCATACCCATCGAACCCTTTGCCCAGATGTCCGCCAACATTACCCTTGGAGCGACCCTCTTTCTGACTGTGTTGCTGATCATTTTGGCCCTTCGTCGATTTTTTTACCAGGGCAAAACCATCGGACGCAGCAGCACGTGGGGCTGCGGGTTTACCCAGCCCACAACCCGGATGCAATACACCGGAACGTCCTATGCCGCTTCGATTCTGGAATTCTTTAAACCGGCAGCGCCGCTCGAAGAAACCCATCCACCGGTCAACGGATTGTTTCCGGAAAAGACCTATTACCAGAGTCGCGTGCACGACATTATCGAATTGAACATGAACCGGGCCATCGTCAACCCTGTCCTGTGGCTGTTCGATAGACTGCGTTGGATTCAGCACGGAGATATTCATCTGTACATCGGCTATATCCTGCTGGCCATCGTCATCCTGTTGTTTTTCGTTTAAAAACGATGAACGTCGAACATCGCACGTCCAACATCGCATGATGAATATTTAATTAACTGAAATTATAATGGGAAACACTTATGCTTGAATCGATCCTACTGTGGGTATTGGCCGTGCTGACGGCACCGCTATTTGCCGGTATCATTTTCAAGGTGAAAGCATTTTTCGGTGGCCGCAAAGGGTCGCCGGTGTTGATCAACTATTACACCCTGATCAAACTGTTTAAAAAAGGATCGGTGTACAGCAAAAGCACCTCCTACATCTTCCGGTTGGGCCCACTGGTTTCTTTGGGATCGGCAGCCACGGTTCTTCTATTATTGCCCATTGCCGGACATGCGCCAGTCCTCACCTTTAACGGTGATGTGATTTTTATCCTTTATCTGTTGGGAATTGGCCGCTTTTTCACCATTGCCGCCGCCATGGATACCGCTTCACCGTTCGAGGGCATGGGCGCGGCCAGAGAAGCCTACTTTCCGATCATCTGCGAAGCCAGCATGTTCATGATCCTGATATTGTTCTACCGGCTGACCGGCAACCTGAATCTGGCCGCCTACTTTTCCGGCGCCCAGCCCTTCGGTTTCTGGCAGACGGCCGGATCGCCCATGCTTTTCGTGGTCATCGCCTTTTTCATCATCCTGCTCACGGAAAACGCCCGGGTTCCGGTGGATGATCCGGCTACCCACTTGGAACTGACCATGATCCACGAGGTCATGGTGTTGGATCACAGTGGTCCGGATTTCGGATTCATCGAAATGGGCGCGTTTCTGAAAATGTTTTTCTACGCATCGATCGTTTCCCGCATGATATTGCCCTTTGAACTGGGCCATCCGGCATTGAATCTGGGGCTATTCTCCCTGGGGCTGTTGATCGTCTATGGTGCCGTGGGCGTCACGGAATCGGTCATGGCACGCTACCGCATGGACCGTGTGCCCAAGTTTGTGCTCACCTCTTTCGCCCTGGCCTTTTTTGCAACCGTTATCACCCTGGAGTTTATAAAATGATTCATCCGGTCGATACCATCCTATCCCTGGCGCTGCTGTCGATCCTCTTCTCCTTCGGCTCCAGCCGCCTGCCAGGCCTCATTAAAGTAATGGCCTTTCAGGGCGTGGTGGTGAGCATCGTGCCCCTGACGACCGGCCATGAGATGTCCACCGGCGGCGTCATCTTCACCATCGTGACGTTGACCATCCGCGGCATCATCATTCCCGGGTGCATCTACCTGGCCATCAAAAAAGTAGCCATTGGACGTGAAGTGGAACCCATCGTCGGCTACCACGCCAGTATCCTGGCCGGTTTGCTGCTGATCGTCGGTGCCACCTTTGCCAGCCATCGCATCGATGTGCCCTACAGCAGCGTTAGCGCCCTGTTGCTGCCCGCGGCCATCTCTCTTCTGGGTGCCGGCATGTTTCTGCTTATGGCCCGTCGCAACGCCATCGCCATGGTGCTGGGCTACATCATGATGGAAAACGGCATCTACCTAGTGGGCACCACTTTCTCCGTGCGCGCCCGCCATATCGTGGAATTTGGCATCCTGCTGGATGTGCTGGCCGGCGTGATGATCATGGCCGTCATCCTGCAAAACATCAAACAGACCTTTGATGACGTGGACACGGCACGTTTGCGAACCTTAAAGGAATAGGTGGTGGTTTCATGCTTGAGATCGTATTTCTGATACCGTTGGTTACCGGCGCCGCCGCGTTCTTCCTGCCCACCAAAATCGGGCGAAGCGTGCTGGTGCTCACCGGTGCCGTTCACCTGATCCTCTCCGTGATGGTCTGGGCCGGTCGCCTGGCGCCGATGGTTCCCGACTATTTTGCAGTCACGCCGGAAGGATTGCTTTCCCTGCTGGTGATCTCCCTGCTCTTTTTCCTTATTTCCATTTACACCATCGCCTATCTCAAGGCATCCGACATCCATGCGGAAAACATCTTCACCGGGTCGATGCTGCTGTTTTTGTCCACCATGACCATGGTGACCCTGTCCGACCATATCATGGTGATGTGGATTGCCATCGAGGCCACCACCCTGGCCAGTGCGCCGCTGATCTACACCCACCGCTCGGCAGCCTCCCTGGAGGCCACCTGGAAATATGTGCTGATCTGTTCGGTGGGCATCGCCATGGCCCTTTTGGGTTCGGTGCTGGTTACGGTGGCCATGGACGTGGGCAAAGTGGATGCGCCCATCTCGTTTTCGGCCATGACCGAAGTGGCCAAAAGATTGGATCCCATGTGGCTTAAGGCCGGCTTCGTCTTCATCCTGGTCGGCTACGGCACCAAGATGGGACTGGCACCCATGCACACCTGGCTGCCCGACGCCCACAGCGAGGCGCCCAGCCCGGCCTCGGCCCTGCTCTCCGGCGTACTGCTCAACTGCGCCTATCTGGGGATCTTTAAAACCAACAAGATCATGCACGCCGCTGGCCTGGCCGATTTTTCCGGGCCCATCCTCATCGTCTTCGGTCTGGTCTCGATCATGGCCGCGGCCACCTTCATTCTCAAACAGACCGAATACAAGCGCATGCTGGCCTATTCCAGCATCGAGAACATGGGCATCATCGCCTTCGGCACCGGCATCGGCGGACTGGGCGCCTATGGCGCAATGATCTGCCTGATCCACCACAGCCTGATCAAGTCCAGCCTCTTTCTCACCTCCGGCAATATTCTGCTGGGATTCGGCAGCCGGCTCATCGATGAGACTGGCAACCTGGTGGGCCGCATGCCCAAAACCTTTGTGGCTTTTTTTGGCGGTTTCGCCGGCATTTCCGGGTTCCCGCCCTTTGGCATCTTCATTGGCGAACTGCTGATTATCATGGGTGCCTTTCGAACCGGCAACTATGTGAGCGCCGGGTTGTTCATCCTCAGCCTGTGCGTGATCTTCGCCGGTTTTGCCAACAACATCATGAAGATCTCTTTTAACACCTCGGATGCTGCCATCCGGATCAAGGAAGTGCCCAGTCTGGTCTGGCCTCAATACGCCTTGTTGTTAACCTCCCTGGTGCTCTGTTTCTGGATGCCGGATACCTTGTACCAGACGATTATCCATGCGGTAAACGCCATCGGTGGAGGATTTTAATGACCATGAATTTTAAAACCATTTCCAACGGGGATGCCATACCCATCGAAAGCATTCCCCATCTTGCCTTCGACGAATTTTCGGCTCAGGCAGTAGCAATCGTCTCAGGCGGCGGCAAGGTGGTCCATTTTTTCGCTTTCCAGGCAAACGGCACCGTCCGATTGGTGGCGGTCCTGCGTACCGATTCGCTGTTGGTCGCCTCATGTGATTCGCCGGAAAGCTACCCGGCTTTGACAGCCCAATGTCCCCCTTTTCACATGTTCGAGCGGGAAATCGCCGAGCAATACGGCATCCGGCCCGAGGGCCATCCCTGGCTGAAAATGGTGCGCTACCACGCCAACTGCCGCGGGGTCGAGGATGTCTTCGGCAACAACTACGGCGAGGATATCCCGGGTAAGTATGACTATTATTCGGTAGCGGGGGATGAAATCCATGAGGTGGCCGTAGGTCCGGTGCATGCCGGGGTGATCGAGCCCGGCCATTTCCGCTTCAACTGCATCGGCGAACGGGTGCTCAACCTGGAGATCCAACTGGGTTACCAGCACCGGGGGGCGGAGGACCTGCTCCTGAATGCGGATCGTAAGCGGCTGCCCTTCATCGCCGAAAACATTGCCGGTGACACCTCCATCGGCCAGAGCCTATGCCACGCCCAGGCCATGGAAGCCCTTGCCGGCATCCATACCGATGACGGCTCCAGGATCATCCGCACCATCGCCCTGGAATTGGAGCGTATCGCCAACCATGTGGGCGACCTGGGCGCCTTGAGCGGCGACGTGGCCTTTCTGCCGCCGGCCAACTACTGCGGACGCATGCGCGGCGATTTTCTCAACATGACGTTGCTCCTTTGCGGCAACCGCTTCGGCAAAGGGCTGGTGAGACCCGGTGGCGTTCGTTTCCCCATGGACGACGACAACCGTCGAGATCTGACCGCCCGCGTCAGTGAACTCAAACCCCAGGTCAAGCATACGATCGACCTTCTCTTTTCCACCTCCAGCGTCCGTTCCCGTTTTGAAGGATGCGGCACGGTGAGCCAGTCGGATGCGGAAAAAATGGGGCTGGTGGGCCCGGCCGGTCGCGCTTGTGGGTTGGTCTACGACGTACGCCGATGCTTTTCCAACGAGCGCTATGACTACTTGCACATTCCGGAAAATGCCGAATCCACGGGAGATGTCTATGCCCGGGCCAAAGTCAGGGCTGACGAGGTGATGCAGTCCATCGGGATCATTGAAATCCTTTTGTCCCGACCGGTGGAAACAGAGATCATCGACCTAGCTGAAATGACGCTGGCACCCGATTCGTTTGTAGTCACACTCAACGAAGCCTGGCGAGGAGAGTTGTCGCATTGTATCCTCACCGACAGTCAGGGCAACATCCGTCGATACAAAGTTAAGGACCCTTCGTTCCATAATTGGAATGGCCTGTCCATGTCCTTGAGAGATACGGGTATTTCCGATTTCCCGCTTAACAACAAAAGCTACAACCTGTCCTATTGCGGGTTCGATCTTTAAATGAGAACTTTTTCCTACAAAAACATCGATAACGGCAGAGCGGTTTCACTATGTTAAATGTCCTGAAAAACAGATTCGAACAGGGATGCAAAACCTCCAAGTATCCCAAGGCAAACGTCCAATTGCTGCCCCGCTATCGGGGACGGCCGGAAATCAACCCGGATGCGTCTTTGGAGGTTGCATCCGCATGTGCGACCGCCTGCCCCCAGGAGGCCATCGACGCGGTGGCCAAAACCATCGACATGGGACGCTGCGTCTTCTGCGGAACCTGCGAGCGTATTGGCAAAGGCCAGTTCGTCACTTTCACTCAGGATTTTGCCATTTCCGTTGCCGAAAAGGAACACCTGGTTACCGCGGGTGATATCCCCGACCTGGCCGCACATTCCCGGCAGCACTTCAAGAAGCTTTTTGGCCGGTCGTTACAGCTTCGCCAGGTATCGGCCGCCGGCTGCAACGCCTGTGAAGCCGACCTGAACGTGCTGGCCACCCCGTTTTTCGATCTGGCCCGCTTCGGCATCAATTTCGTGGCCTCCCCGCGCCACGCCGACGGCATCGTGGTCACCGGCCCCATTTCCCGCAACATGAAGACCGCACTGCTGCAGACCTACGAAGCCACCCCCGAGCCCCGGGTGGTGATCGCCGTGGGCAGCTGCACGCTCTCAGGCGGCCCTTTCCGGGGCAGCCCCGAAGTAACCGAAGGACTGGACAGCCTGCTGGCGGTGGATCTGTTTATCCCCGGCTGCCCACCGCACCCCATGACCAACCTGCACGCACTGTTGAGTTTTTTTAAATAATTTCAGAAGAAACCCAATCGGCCCTGTCAAAATCAACTGACAGGGCCAATTTAGTTTCTTAAGGCTGGATAATAATGGTCGGGTACAACCCTTCCTTATCTCCCTTGGGATAGGGTTGAATGGTATTAAAGGAAATGTTTTGGTTGCGCTGGGCGTGCCCGCGATTCAAATTCCCATCGTAAAAGGCACCGTTGGCCTCCAGAATATGGTGGATCCGTTCCTGAAATGTCGAAACGAAACTTCCGCCACTGCCTTCGAAAAGCATACTGCCTTTGCATATCCGGGTATCAATCTTTGAAAATGCCTTGAGAGACATGCTGTTGGTTTCCAGGTCCTTGTCTTGATTGATCAACCCCCACACCAGATGACCGGCAGGAATGGTTAACGCATCACGGGCATCGATGATCGTGTGCGGCATAATAATGCTGTCCTGGCCGATGCTGAGCCTAGCGTTGGGCCGCCCTCTGAGGAAACTGTTGAACCCCACAAACACATTTGTCCCGAGATCCGCCTCGATGATTTTAGCACCATGGGCGGTGACATTGTTGCCCTTGAGTTTGGAATTGATGATGTAGCAGTTTTCCTGGGCATTGGCTCCCCTGCCGAGCCAGGAATTCTGAAGGAACGCGCGCTGAGCCACCAGGACATTATCGCCGATGTGGGTTTTCGGCTTGATCACGGCGAAGCGGTCCAGAGACGCACTGGTTGGAACGGCCACCGGGTGTTCGATGTTGACCACCTTAAACACCTGCTGAAAGGCCTCCTTGCGATCTTCGACAAAATCCATGAACACGCCTTGGGGCGGGCTGCCGCCGGCAAAATAGATGTAGTTGTTCAGTTGATTGCTCGGATAGCGGTACATGAAATTGAAATCACCCGGCTTGCGGACCCAGACGGTTCCCGGTTCTATCTTCAGATGGCTGATTTCACCGGCTTGAACATACGAGTAAGCGCCGATGACACAGTCCCGCATGGTGGTCAGATCCACCGTCGAAAATGGCCCTAAGTAACAGCCATCGGAAGGTGATCCGTGAATGTTGGCATAATGGGTAGAGATGGTGTCCCGAATATAAAATCGCTCCAGGGTCTCCGGGTCATGTGAAAAATTGTGGACCAAGGTTTTGATCAGAAAGCTGTCATCGATGCGGATCTCTTCATCCTGATCCACCGGGATATTGAACTCCTGATATCGAAACAAGTCACCCTTTTTTTTTAACTCGTCGCCGCGGATGTCGCTTTTGTAAAGCAGGGAGTTGGTCACCTGGCATCTTCCCAAAAAGTAGCTGCCGGATAGATTGGAATGCTTGAACACGAGGTTCAAGGGATGGTGCGGTGTGATGCCGTAGAAGGCATAGAATTTGGTCATCTGCCCGGTCGGAACGAGTTTGTTGACCATGGGATGGACATCGAACTCCAGTTCCCGGAGATTGATGTTCACCCGCTGGATGATCCGATCGTAGAGTTTCTGTAGTTCTTTCATCCTGTCGCCCCGTTTGATAATTGTGATTCGGATTCCTTCATGGCCTGAAAGACTGCGCCGAAAACATCGGCCAGCCGCAACACACCGACAATATCCGCGCCCCTGGTAACCAGCAACGACAGGTTGGAGCCTGTGGTCAATTGATGAAGGGCCATATCAAGAGAGGTCTTTTCATCCACATACTCGCCTTCGGTTGGGCGCTGCATGACATCGGTCACATTTAACTTGGCCGCTTTGGAATAAACATCAAGAATAGGCGGCGAATGTTTCAGGTACTCTTCCTGTTGCAGGGCCACGGCCTTGCGGGTGAACCCGAACTGTTTGAACTTCCTGATTTGATCCAGATTGGCATCACGGGGCTCAAGGGCGCACAGAAAGTCCATCTGGCTGAGTTTGCCGATGACCCGCTTGTTTTTGTCTAATATTAGAACGGCCCGATGAGAATAGCGGCTTTGCTGAAACTTTTCCTGCGCCTTTTCCAGTGCAAGTACCGATTCATAAAGTGTCGCACCGTCTGAGACAGTGGCGTACTCCGAGATCGGTACCATTAGATCTTTGACACAATAGTTCTTCACAGGGAGTCTCCGATTTGGGGTTTTAAAAACACCTTCTTTCGATTAACCGTCTTGGAAATACTGACGAAGAACATCGATAAATTGAGCGTAACTACCATGAATATGAAAGCAAATCAATCAAAACCCATAGGGTTGTCGAATCCTTCGGAAAGCAGCACCCCCCCGGTGCCATGTAGCTGCTATTTTCCCAGTTGCATCCAGCAGACCTCTTGAATTGCCCATGTACCAAAACCGCCGCCACTCTCTTGATATTACCTACCTGCTATGGTAAAAAAACCGCTGGCTTTTCAAATCTAACTTCCATAATAACATTTCAATACGATTTAAATGGGTTGAAAACCCAATAGAATAGCAACGCTGAGAGGAGGCGGGGTGTGAAAAAGTTCAAAATTGAAGACCTGATGGTGCCGCTGTCTGAGTATGCAACGGTCACTGTCGGGGCAACACTGCATGAGGCCATCCTGGCATTGGAAAAAGCCCAGGAGGCGTTTGATCAAACCAAATACCGGCATCGGGCTGTATTGGTATTGAACAAAACCGGACAGATCGTCGGGAAAATCAGCCAACATGCCGCCCTGAAGGCCCTTGAACCGCAGTATCTGAAAATGGCGTCCAGTTCATCGGCTGCCCACTACGGTTTCAGTGTGCCGTTTTTAAAGAACCTCCAGGAGCAGTACAGCCTGCTGGACGGCGCCCTGGAAAATATCTGCCAGAAGGCGGCCAAAATGAAAGTCGAAGACTTCATGTCCAAACTGACAGAAGGCGAGTTCATCGACTTGGGTGCATCCCTCAATCAGGCCATCCATCTGCTGGTCATGGGACATCATCAATCCCTGCTGGTTAAAATGGAAGGCAGGGTCGTTGGCATACTCAGGCTCACCGATGTATTTGCGGCCGTCTTCCATGTTCTGAAAACCTGCGATTAAACAAGCCTGTACTCTACGGTCACAGGCATAATGGGCATATTGGTCCGAAGCAAGATAGAGGAGGTTGTTGAATGGCTAACGATGTCGATTTCGATTCCACAGGGCCTGGATATAATTATAAAAAACTGATCTGGCTGTTTCTGGGTGTTTTCCTTTTTATCATTACCTACTACTCACCGCCCTGGCCGGATGCCATCGATCCCGCGGGCAAAGCCTTCGCCCTGTCAACGGCCGGCAAGGGCGCCATCGCCGTGTTCCTGCTGGCCGGCACCTGGTGGGTCTTCGAAGTGGTGCCCATCGGCGTGACCAGCCTGGCCATCGGCGTGCTCCAGGCCCTGTTCCTGATCCGCCCGGCCAGCGTGGCCTTCAAGGATTTCATGGACCCGTCGGTCATGTTCATCTTCGGCTCCATCGTCATCGGCCTGGTGTTCACCAAAACCGGTCTGACCCGCCGCCTGGCCTACAAGATGCTGGCCATCGTGGGAGAAAAAACCAGCATGATCTACCTGGGCTGTTTTGTCGTGACCGTCGGCACTGACCCACATCATGGCCCACACGGCCGTGGCCGCCACCATCTATCCGCTGCTGGTGGCCATCTACGCCCTCTACGGCGAAGGTGACAAGCCGACCAAGTTCGGCAAGGGCCTGTTCATCGGTATGGCCTATGTGGCCGGCGCCGGCAGCATCGTCACCCTGCTGGGGGCCGCCCGCGGCGCCGTGGCCATCGGTTTCTTTCAAGGATGTGATGGACAAGGACGTGGGATTTTTCGAGCTGAGCTACTACATGTTTCCCATCGGCTGGCTGATGACCTTCCTGCTGTGGGGCTTTTTCATGATCTTTTTCAAACCCGAAAAGAAAACCATCCCCGGGCTGAAGGAGCGGGCCAAGCGGCTCTATACGGAATTGGGCGGCATTACCCGCAAGGAAGTGACCGCCGCATCCATCGTAGGGTTGTGCATACTGGCCCTGGCGGTGACAGCCATCATGAAGGCCTACATTCCGGGGTTTGTGCCTCCCCACAAAACGGCCCTGATCCTGTTGTCCACCATCCTGTTCTTCATCACCGGGATCCTGGACATCAACGACCTTGAAGCCATTCCCTGGAACATCATCCTGCTCTTTGCCGGCGCCATGAGCATCGGCTTCTGCCTCTGGGACACCGGTGCGGCCGAGTGGATGGCCATCAACTGGCTGGTCATGTTCCAGAACGCCAACTGGTTCGTCTTCGTCCTGGGCATCGCCTTCTTCGTGCTGATGATGACCAATTTCATCATGAACGTGGCCGCCATCGCCATTTCGCTGCCGGTGGCCCTGGTCATCGCCCCGTATCTGAACGTGGCCGGCGAAGTCATTCTCTTCGCCTCCCTGGTCACCGCCGGCATGCCCTTCCTGCTGCTGGTGGGGGCGGCCCCCAATGCCATCGCCTACGACTCCAAGCAGTTCACTACCGGCGAGTTCTTTCTCTACGGCATCCCGGCCAGCATCCTGTTGATGATCGTGACAGCCTTTGCCGTATATGTGCTGTGGCCCTTGATGGGCATGCCCATTTTATTGAAATAGTCCGCAAACGGCCCCCCGGCATTCCCGCAGGGGCCGTTTGGCCATGGTGCGGTCCCCCTGTTCATCATCCGCGGATCTGCATTTTACATTAAGGTGAGGAAAACCAATGAAAAAAGTTTCCGTAAAAGAAGTGATGATTCCCATTTCGGACTATGTGACCGTTAAAAAGACAGACACTCTTGTTGACGTCCTGCAGGCCCTTGAATCGGCACGGCAGGCCAATGCGCACGCCCATCGGGATGCCATTGTGGTGGACGCCGGCGGCGCGTTCCTGGGCAAGGTCACCATGATCGATATCTTCCGGATACTGGAGCCCAACTATCGCAAGTTAATGGACAGCCCAGCTTCCGGCACCCTCACCAAAGATTTCGTCATGAAAGCGGTCAAGGAATTCAACCTGTGGCTGGAACCGGAGCAGAGTATCTGCAAACGCGGAAATAAAAAGACGGTTGCCGAGGTCATGCATGCACCGGAAAGCGTAGAATATCTCCAGGAGACCGACACCATCGAAAAGGCGCTCAACCTTTATGTCATGGGCGTCCACCAACCCCTGATCGTCAAAAACGGCTCAACCGTCACCGGCGTCCTGCGATTCGGCGATATGTTCGAGGTGGTTAGAAAAGCCCTCTTGAGTTGTGCCAGCGACCAATAGAACCCATCGCCATAACCAACCGACACTGGCGTGACACATTTTTCCAAGCGTGGGTGGCTGTCAAACACCCACGCTTTTTCCTCAATTCCCCATTCGTGATCTGCTTTACACCCTGAAAAAAGATCCGACACCCCATCCCATCGGCCGTTGTTTTCGATCCGCCAGATCTGTTCGCAACTTACAGATTTATTATACTATTTATCGACTTTATACTGAATCTACGGAAATGGCATGTCCATTGCTGAATGGATTTGCAAAGTTTAAACGGGTCATTTCAACATTCGATAGGGACTCAGAAAGGAGCAACCTATGACACAATCGATGAAAATCATGGCCGCAGTGGATCTATCCGACTACTCAGCAACGATTGTCCGCTACAGTGTATGGTTATCCATGAAGCTGGATGCACAGCTGGTGATGGTCAATGTAGTCAATCAGCGCGACCTGGATATGGTTCAGCGGGCCATGGCCGGTTATGAAGCGTTTTCTTTTCCGAACTACCTTACCGACCAGATAGAGGACCGCAAATCCAAGCTGAAGGATCTCTTCGAAGGGATTTCCTCAAGCAAGCCCAAATGCAGCTATCTTGTCCAGGCCGGCATTCCCTACCGGGAACTGCTTACGGCCATTGAAAGTGAGAAGCCGAACCTGTTGGTTGTGGGCACAAAGGGGCGCAGCAACCTTGTGGACGTGGTAGTGGGTTCGACGGCGCAAAAGATGTATCGCCGGTCGCCCATACCGCTGCTCACGATACCGGCGAGCTTTAGCGAACTGCCCTGAGACAGAAGAGAAAAGAAGGAGAAAAACAATGCTGATCAGATATTGGATGAGTAAACCGGTGATTACCGTTGAAAAAAATGACTCCATGCAGCGGGCCATCACCCTGATGAAGGAAAACCACATCAAACTGCTTCCTGTGGTCGACAAAGGAAAGCTATGCGGTGTTCTCAGCGACCGAGACTTGAAGCGCGCATCGGCTTCAGACGCCACCAGCCTGGATGTGCATGAGCTGCTCTATCTTATCTCTAAAATCAAGGTGGCCGACGTCATGACCCGCGATGTGATCACGGTTCACCAGGACTGGACGATGGAAGAGGCCGCAGACCTCATGCTGGACCGCAAAATATCCGGCGCTCCCGTGATGGATGATAACGGTGGGCTGTGCGGGGTCATTACCCAGTCGGACATGTTCAGGGCCACCCTATACATTACCGGTTTGAGAAAGCGTGGCTTCCACTTGGCCTTTGTCTTGGAGGATACCCCCGGATCGATCATGGAAATCGTTAATGTGGTGCGGGAATTCGGCGGCCGCATGGCCAGTATTCTCTCCACCTACGAACGGGCGCCAACAGGATACCGCAACGTCTATCTTCGATTCTACGATGTCTCCCGGGATAGAATCGATGACATGCTGAAGATTCTCAAAGGCAAGGCAAAATTACGCTACATCGTGGATCACCGCGAAAACCGGCGAACCGTATTCGACAACCGTTGATTCATTGTATAAATCGATAACAGGAGAAGAAAAATGGCACCTAGACAAAAACGCCTGCTGCTGGCCATTGACGGTTCCGAACGCGCCCTACAGACTGTGCGCTACGCCGGAGCAGAAAATGCCTTCAAAGGCATGAAAATTGTTTTGTTCCATGTATTCAACAGCATTCCGGAGGCCTACTACGACCTGGAAAAGGAACCAAAAAGCGTCAAGGTGGTCCGCCACGTACGCAGTTGGGAAGCCCAGCAGAAGAAAAATATTCAAAAATACATGCAGGATGCCAGGCAGATGCTGCTCGATGCCGGACACGCCGATTCCGCCGTGGACGTCAAAATCCAAAACCGCAAAAAGGGGATCGCCCGGGACATCGTCATCGAGGCCCATAAAGGCTACCATGCAGTCCTGATCCGCCGCCGCGGCTTCACGGTCTTGAAAAACATCACCATCGGCAGCGTCACCAACAAACTGCTGGAAAAGCTTTCTTTCGTCCCGGTGCTGATTGCCGGCCGCAAACCGATCAACAAAAAAGTGCTGGTGGCCGTGGACGGCTCTCCCTGCGCCACCCGGGCCGTGCAGTTTGTCGCCGATATGCTCGGCCCACTTAAAACCTATCAGGTGCGCCTGGTCAACGTCGTCCGCGGCGCAACCTCTGAGGTAGAAGATCTTAAAGAGAACGGCATTATCGATGTCGGCCCCATTTTTAAAGAGGCCATCCGTATTCTGACGACAGCCGGGTTCGATCCTGAAAACATCTCCACCAAAACCATCTCCGGAGTGGTAAGCCGTGCCGGCGCTATCGTCAAGATGGCTGAAAAAGGCGACTGGGGCACGATTGTTGTGGGCAGACGGGGATTGTCCAGTGTCAGCGACTTCTTCATGGGCCGGGTGAGCAACAAGGTGGTTCACGCGGGTCGCAAGGACACCGTGTGGATCGTGACATAGGGGTTCTGGGTTCGGAAAACAACAGTTGGAACGATACGGCCAAGTATTGATTAAGACCGAACACCTTCGCGTTCATCCGACATCCGATATCGGATTTTCGACTGTTGTTCCCAACCCTGGGAGTAACCATGGGCATTGACCGACTGGAACATATCTTTCAACCCCGATCCATTGCCGTTGTTGGTGCTTCAACCCGTGTGGGGTCGGTGGGACAAGCCGTGATGCGTAATCTGATCGAGGCCGGATTCAAGGGTCCGGTCTATCCGGTTAATGCGAAACATCCATTGATCATGGACAAAAAGGCCTACACCACCTTGGGCGAGATAGAGGCTCCGGTGGATCTGGTGGTGGTGGCCACGCCCATGGAAACCGTTCCGCAGATCATCGCCGAAAGCGGCCGGATCAAGGCTGCCGGTACGGTGATCATCTCTGCGGGCGGAAAAGAAGTCGGTCCGCCTGGCAAACTACTGGAGGCTAAGATCCGGGATGAAGCCGCAGAGACCGGATTGAGAATCATCGGTCCCAACTGTCTGGGCATCATGTGCAGTCACTCGCGTCTCAATGCCAGTTTTGCCGCGCGCATGCCCCTTGACGGCAAACTGGCTTTCGTTTCCCAAAGCGGGGCCATTTGCGCGGCCATCCTGGACTTTTCGGTGAAAGCGCACATCGGCTTCAGCCATTTCATCAGTCTGGGCTCTATGTTGGACGTGGACTTCGGTGACATCATCGATTATCTGGGAGCCGATCCGAATGTCAGCAGCATTGTCATGTATGTGGAGAGCCTGAACCGCCATCGCAATTTCATGAGTGCGGCCCGGGCGGTAAGCCGGATAAAACCCATCATCGCCTTAAAGGCCGGCAGGACCCGGATCGGTGCAATTGCCGCCGCTTCCCATACGGGTGCCATGGCCGGAGAAGATGCGGTCTATGATGCCGCCTTCCAGCGGGCCGGCATTGTGCGGGTCAGGACCTTCGAAGAGCTTTTCGATGCAGCCGAGATTCTCTCGCGCCGGTGTCGGTTCAAGGGCCCGGGGTTGGCCATCCTTACCAATGCAGGCGGCCCGGGTGTCATGGCCGCCGATGCACTCTCCGATTATGGTATGGAGCCGGCAACCCTGTCACCGGAAACCATTCAGTCCCTGAATGCCACTCTGCCTGAACATTGGAGCCATGCCAACCCCGTGGATATGCTAGGCGACGCCACACCCGATCGATACGCCGCCGCCGCTTCCATCCTGATCCAGGCCAAAGAGGTTCAGGCACTGCTGGTCATGCTGGCTCCCCAGGCCATGATCGATGCCGGTGAAGTCGCCCGGCTCCTGACCGATCGATTGGGCAATACCAGCACGCCCGTACTAACCGCCTGGCTGGGCGGCGCCGATGTGGAAAAGGGCCGCGAGCGATTCAACCAGGCCGGCATCGCCACTTTCGAAACGCCGGAACGCGCCGTGCGTGCATTCATGAACCTGCACCGCCATGCCCGCGGCATCGAAATGCTCCAGCAGATTCCCCCGCGTCTGTCCAAACGAATTCAAGTGGATCGTGAAAGCGCCGGCCGTCTGGTTGCAACCGGTCTGGCTTCATCCAACGGTCGGTTGACTGAAACGGAAGCCAAATCCCTGCTTGCGGCCTATGGCATTCCAGTCAACCCGACGGCTGTTGCTGCATCGGCAGATGAAGCGGTATCCTTGGCAGCCGGCTATGGTTTTCCGGTAGTGATGAAGATTCTGTCACGCCAAATCAGTCACAAGACGGAGGCTGGCGGCGTTGTTCTGAATCTGAAGACTGGCGACGATGTGAAACAAGCCTTTGGCGAGTTGGTCGCCAGGGCTGCAGCCGCCTTCCCCCAGGCAGCAATCGACGGCGTAACGGTACAGCCCATGATCCATGCACCGGAATGCGAATTGATCATGGGGGCCAAAAAGGATCCTGACTTCGGTCCGGTGATTCTGTTCGGCATGGGAGGCATCCTGGCCGAATTGCTCGATGACTGCGCCATCGCCCTGCCCCCCTTGAATCGCCTGCTGGCTTCGCGACTCATGGAGGGCACCCGTGTCGACACGCTGCTCAAAGGCTTCCGTAACCACCCGCCAGCCGACCGGGAACGCTTGGAAGAGATCCTGATTCGCATTTCCCAATTGACCACCGATTTTCCGCAGATCACCGAACTGGACATCAACCCGCTGGTGATCATTAAGGGACAGCCGATCGTCGTAGACGCCCGCGCAGCGCTCATGCCGTCAACTTGCCAGGCGCCCATGCATCTGGCGGTCAGCCCCTATCCGGCCCAGTATGAATCCCGGGTCCAATTGGCGGACGTCGGCGAACTGCTGATTCGTCCCGTCCGGCCCGAGGACGCTCAGCTGATGGTGGAACTGTTCGGCGAGCTCTCTCCACAAAGCATTTACTACCGGTTCTTTGCTCCCATGAAACAGCTCTCTCCCACCATGCTGGCCCGTTTCACGCAGATTGACTACGATCGGGAGATCGCACTGGTAGCCATTCTGGAATCGGGCCCCGCGGAGAAAATGCTGGGTGCCGCACGCGTTATCCTGCAACCCAATTTGAAAGATGCGGAATTCGCCGTGCTGGTGGGAGACCCTTGGCATGGCAAAGGCATTGGCGCGCATTTACTTGCCTCCTGTCTCGACATCGCACGCGAACGCCGTTTCAGAACCATCTGGGGAACCGTGCTGGCGGAAAACAAAGGCATGCTGGCATTGGGGAAAAAATTGAACTTTACCATCCGTCGTTCTGCGCAGGCCGGCGAGTTTGAGTTGAGCCTGTGCCTCGGTGAGATTCCGAACGGGCCGACGACCACCCCGCTTCCTCTCTGACAGGAATATGAATGCGCAGTGACCTGCTGAAGAGGATTGGCAGCACCGTGAAAAAACCACCCACCATTATTATTGCCGACCGCAACACCCACATCCGGGCATTTCTGCAGCGCGAAATCTCCGCGGCAGGCTATGCCGTTATCCTGGCAGATACGGCTGATCAGTTGGTCAGACTGACCTATGGCAGCAACCCGGTGGATCTGGTTATTCTGGATCCGGATTTGCCCGATGTCGATTTGGCGATGCTCTCGCGCAAAATCCGCAACCGAATCCCTCAACTACCTGTGGTCTTTCATGCGTATAGCCGTTCGGATACAGCCGATCTGCGCCTCAACGACCCCTCTTTTTTTGTCCAAAAAAAGGGTAACAGCGTGGAGGGGTTGCTGCAGATTGTTCAGCAACTCTTAGGGCCGGGCCAACGCAACAGCGACACTAAAATCGGGCGCCCTAAAAAGGGAAACGGTCCGCAGCTGTGTTAACCTTTCAAAGACGGCACCATCGTCCCCCATCCACCGTTGGTTGTGCATGCCCACTCCCCAAAGGCGTTTTTACCGACAACCACCCATAACTCGTATCAATGGCCGCGCTGAAAGTTTACACCGTGTAAAAGATACCGACAGCGACATCGGGTTTCAGTAAGGTCAAGGTTCAGCCAAGACCAACTTAATATATTGGATTATTATCGTTTTATTGTTTTTATCAGCGATGGTTTTTATTTGGCACCCGGCTTGCTCTTTTCTTTTCCGCAAAATTTGGTCCCGGCATCTGCCAACCATCAGGAGAGAAATCCGTCTTGGAAAAAAATCCCTACAGCGCCGTCAGGCGATTCGTCCTTATCAACATGATCATGGTGCCGTTTATCCCGTTTCTGTTTGTGATCGGTTTCGACTATTACCATTTTTCGAACTCCATAGAAAGCAGCACCATCGCCTCCATGAAACGCATCGTGGGCGATCATCGCCAGATGATTTCATCCTTCCTGGAGGAGCGCCAGAATGACCTGGAATTGATCGTCAACACGGTCAGTTTTGACGAACTGATCATGGCAGACCGACTGGAGAGCATTTTCGCCCAGCTGCAGAAAACCTCGAGCGCATTTTCGGACCTCGGCATCTTCGACGAAAACGGCCTGCATGTCGCTTACTACGGCCCTTACAACCTTACCGGCCGACTTTATCGGGAGGCCCCCTGGTTTCAGGAGACGCTCAAAAACGGGGTGTATGTCAGCGATGTCTTCCTGGGCTTTCGTAAGATTCCCCATTTTATCATTGCCGTGGCCGGCACGCAAAGCGGCCGGACCTGGATTATCCGCGCCACGATCGACTCCCAGCGGTTCAATACCCTGGTACGCCAGGTGCGCATCGGCAAAACCGGCGAAGCCTACCTGCTCAACAGCCAGGGGGTGCTTCAGACGGACCGGCGCAGCGGCGGTGAATTGATGGAAAAGCCTTCGGAGGCCATTCCGACTCCCCCCAAGGGTGACGACATCCATACCGAGATTCATGGCGAGGAAGGGCAGGACACCTTCCTTTACGCCACGGCCTGGCTCAAGAATCAGCAATGGCTGCTGGTGGTGCGCCAAGAAAAAGCGGATGCCTTTCGCGCTCTGCATGCCGCTTGGCTGCCGGTGGCATTGATCTCGCTGATCGGCGGTGCCTGCATTGTGTGGGCGGCGTTCACCCTGACCGGGGCCATCGTTCGCAAAATGGAAAAAACCGACGCTGAAAAAGCGTTGTTGAGCCAACAGCTCGTGGGCGCCTCCCGCCTGGCGGAACTGGGGGAGATGGCTGCCGGTTTTGCCCACGAGATCAACAATCCCCTGCAGGTGATCAATACGGAACTCTCCCTGATCCGGGTGCTCGAGGCCGAAATGATCGAAGCCGGCCACCTGCAGAAGGGCGAAAACTACGATCAAATTGCCGACAGCCTGGACCAGATCAAGGTCCAGATCGAACGCTGCGCCAAGATCACGCGGGCCATCTTGAAATTCGGCCGGCAGGGTGACGGCCAGGTCGAAACCTTGGATCTGG
The DNA here is from genome assembly GCA_963704985.1 of uncultured delta proteobacterium. Classification (GTDB taxonomy): domain Bacteria; phylum Desulfobacterota; class Desulfobacteria; order Desulfobacterales; family Desulfosarcinaceae; genus Desulfosarcina. The sequence continues at coordinate 425,848 of CAVPIL010000004.1, forward strand.
ACAAGCTCGTGCCTGAAATCATCGCCATGGTGCAAAAAAAAGCGGAGGTTCACGGTATCCGGATCGAACGCCGCCTGCCAGAAATGCCCATAACGATCCAGTCCGACCCAGCCCGGCTTCAGCAGGTATTGCTGAACCTGTTCAACAACGCCATGGACGCCATCATTGAAAAAAGCGGCAGCACGGGAGGCATCATCAAAGTATGCGTGCGCGGGGGCGCCGACGGCATGGCGGCCGTTGACGTGAGCGACAGCGGCGCCGGTATCGCACCCGAGAACATGGAAAAAATTTTCGCACCCTTCTTTACGACCAAGCCGGTGGGCAAAGGCACGGGTCTGGGGTTGTCCGTCTGCTACGGCATCATCGAGCAGATGGGAGGCAAATTGATGGTATCCAGCAAGCTGGGGGTCGGCACCGAATTCACCGTGGAGTTGCCGACCGCGCCGTTGAAGCGCTGAACACCCGCAAGATAAAGGCTAACAGAACCGACAGAACGAATAGACCGGCCGGGGGCCAACTTAGGAAAAAAGGAGAACAGGGCATGGAAAAGCTCAAATTGATGATCGTGGATGATGAGGAGCGCTTTCTGTCGACGACGGAAAAGCTCCTGCAGAAAAAGGGGGTCGATGTGGTGACCGCCTCCAGCGGGGCCGCAAGCGCTGGAAAAGTTGAGGGAACATAGCGTTCACGTGGTAATCCTGGACGTGAAGATGCCGGGCATGGACGGTGTGGCCACCCTCAGGGAGATCAAGCGCCAGTTCCCCATGGTGGAGGTGATCATGCTTACCGGCCACGCCACGGTTGAATCGGCGGTGGAGGGACTTAAAACCGGTGCGGTGGATTACCTGATGAAGCCGGCGGACCTGGATCAGATCCTGGAAAAAGCCAACGACGCCTTCAACCGGCGCATCGGCATCGAGGAGAAGATCCGGGTGGCCCGCATGCGCGGATTGATGAAAACCCCTCGCGAAATCCTGAAAAACACCTGATATCCGATCCTTGATAATGGTTCATCCCTGGATCACCCCATTCGACGGATCCGGGGAGCTGAATGCCTAAACGAACCGTTCCATAAGATGGAACGACTCAATTGAGGTTGAAAAAGTTGCCATGGTAAAACAGGAAAAGAAGGTCACCGGATACGATAAGTATATCGACTGGAAAATGTTCAGCATCCCGGTGGTGCTGCTTTTTGCCTTACTGCTCATGCCCACGCCTTACGGCATGAAAGACGTGGGCACCGAATACCGCATCGGCCCCAAGGCGGTGATCAATCACATCACCCAGGAGCTGTTCGGCACCGATCGTACCGATGCCCAGCAGTGGCAACTGCTGGCCGCCCAGATCATGGAGCAGAACATGAGCATGGGCGCACTCAACCGGGAGCGTTACCTCAAACGCGATCTCAAATGGTGCCAAGAGCTACAAGATCAATGCCGACCAGGCCAATTTCGACAAGGCGCGGGCCTTCATCGACACCCAGGTGACCGATGATGCCTTCCTGCAGTTGATGCAAGGACGCCCTGACCCTGCGCAAGGACGGCCTGACCTACGAAACGCTCTCCGACAAGGACAAGAAGGACGCCGACACGGGCGCCTGGCACATCAAGGTGGCCATCGCCATGATCGTCTTCGTGGTGCTGTGCTTTCTGACCGAATGCATCCCCCTGCCCGGTGTGGCCTTTTGCATCGGTCTGATTCTGGTGTTTACCGGCGTCGATCTCGCGCAAGGAGGTGGCCATGCTCTACTGGGACGACGCCGTGTGGTTCATCATGGGCAGCCTGATGTTCGCCGCCGCCTTTGTCAAGACCGGCGTGGACAAGCGGGTCTGCCTGCTGATGTTCAAGAAGCTGGCCGTGCCCAACGTACGCTGGATCACGCTGATCTTCTTCGTCATCATCGCTCCCCTGGCGGCCTTCATCTCCGACCACGCCCTGGCGGCCATGTTCCTGCCCATCGGCATGCTGCTCTACCAGAACAGCCTGACCAAAGAGATCCCCGAGGACCCGGAACTGGCCAAGATGCTGATGATCACCATCGCCATGGCCTGCAACATCGGCGGGCCCGGCGCCCCGTCCGGCGGCGCCCGCAACGTCATCATGATGACCTATCTGAACGACATGTTCGGCATGGACATCGGCTATTTTCAGTGGATGACCTACTGCTTTCCCTTTGTCTTCATCTCGATTCCGATCACCTGGTTTATGGTGAACTGGCGCTTCAAGCCCAAAATCACCTCCCTGGCGCCGGCCATGCGTCAGCTGGAACAGGAGATCGGCAAGATGGGCCCCTGGAACCGCAAGCAGATCGTGGCCCTGATCATCTTCCTGGTGATGGTCTTCGGCTGGTTCACCGAAAAGACCTTTTTCGACATGGGGATCCTGCCGGTGCGCCTGGGCATCGGCGTGATCGCCCTGGCCGGCGCCGTGGCCTATCTGTTTGCCGGCATCATCAACTGGCGCGACTACCAGGAGAGAGTGGACTGGGGCGTGGTCTGGCTCTATGCCGGGGCCATCATCTTCGGCCGCACCCTGGACAGCACCGGCACGGCCTACTGGCTGGCCCGCAGCGTCCTGGAAGCTGCTCGCAGCCGCTGGGCATCGATTCCGGGCTGCCGCTGCTGGCCAGCGCCAGCGGCCTGACGGCGATCATCACCAACCTCATGGCCGACGGTCCGGCGGCGGCGGCCGTGGGTCCCGTGACCCTGAACATGGCCGGCCTGGCCCATCCCGGGACCACCTTTCTGCCCTTCATGGCCATGGTGACGGCCATCAGCTCGTCGTTCGCCTACTGCCTGATCATCGGCACGCCGCCCAACGCCATCGTCTACGCCAGCGGCTATCTGGGGCCCAAGGACTTTTTGCGGGTGGGACTGCCCATGTGGGTCATCTCCCAGGTGCTGCTCCTCTCGCTGGTGGGGCTGTACTGGGTGTTCCGGGGATTTTCCGGGCTGCCGGCATTCTAACCGGTTGACATAAGGAGACATGCGCCATGAAACCGATAGACACGGATCACCAGTCCAAGCGCTGCCCCGGCAAATTTGCGGCGCAGCAGGATCGCATTCACCAAGGAGACCGAGCGGCGGGTTTTTTTCACCATGACCATGATCATGCTGGTTGCCGGACTCCTCTACAAAACAGGGGTGTGGTAAGATGACGGCTCACGCTTCCGGCCAAGCCGGACCCATCTTCAAAATGAGCCTCATGGGTGCCCTGTCAGGCTTGACCATGTCGCCCAGGCGCTGGTTTTCCGAAGCCTTTGCCGGCATCACCCCGCGCGAGGCGGGCGGCATGCTGTTGCTGGCCAGCCTGTTTAATGCCGCGCTCGGCTCTCTGCCCATGTCGGGCACAGACACCCTCGTGCGTGCTGGAATCCTGTTGGTCAACGCCCTGGGGATGACCGGGCTGCATGCCGCCATGGCCTGGATCGTCAGCAGGGTCGTCGGCGAGCCGCGCATACGCTTTGCAAGCATCTGGATGGTCTTTGCCATAGGCACCAGTCCCACCCTGCTGCTGGCCTGGATACCCTTTACCTTTTTTTTCACCGAACCCTGGAGATGGCTGCTGGTTGCCCTGGGAATGATCTACGGCCTGGGCATGGGTAAATTGCGAACCGTTTTGATCCTGCTGATCGCCGGTTCGCTGACGACCGTGCTGGTGTTGTCCATCCTGCGACTGGTGTCGTCACCCCTACTTCCGGCATAGTAACGAATCGCGGGCAACCCCGAAAAAAGTCATGACCTGACGGCTGACCCGAATGGAGAAAAAAATGAACGCTAAGATAAAAGTGTTGATGGTTGACGATGAAGTGCAGTTTCGTGAAACCACTAAGAAAATACTTAACAAAAAAGGGTTTGAGACCCTCATGGCCGCCACTGGGCAGGAAGCCTTGGCCCAACTGGCCAACGGTCCGGATGTGATCGTCCTGGACATCCGCATGCCGGGCATGGACGGCAACCAGACCCTGGCTGAAATCAAGCGCCAGAAGCCGAAAATCCCGGTGATCATGCTCACCGGTCACGGTGAGGGAAAGGCCGCCAAACAGGCGCTGGCGCAGGGAGCCTTCGATTTTCTGGCCAAACCCTGCGACGTCGACACCCTGGCCTTGCGCATCCTGGATGCCTACCAACAGCCTGCTGCGGAGGAAATCGGTGAAGCCGAGCACCGCGTGCGGGACGTCATGATACCGGTGGAGAGCTATACCAAACTGAAGGAAAATCAGACCGTGGCAGAGGGCATCATGGAAATCCAGCGGTCGTTCTCGCCGCAATTGCACACCAGCAGCATCATGGAAACCGGCCACCGCAGCCTGCTGGTGTTTGACGCCGGCGGCAACCTCAAGGGGATTCTGGCCATCATGGATCTGCTGGAAGCCATCATGCCCGGTTATCTGTCTGCCCCCAAACCCTCCACGGCGGACAGCCTGCAGTATTCCCCGATGTTCTGGACCGGCATGTTCACCCGCGAGGTGAGGCAATTGGCCAACACCCCTGTGGGCGAGTTGATGTCACCGACGCCGCCCTCCATCGATGCCGATGCCAACCTGATGGAAGCGGCCTACCTGATGGTCAGAAGCCATTGCCGCCGAATGGTGGTTCTGGAGCACGGCCGGATTGCCGGTGTCATTCGCGAGCAGGATCTGTTTTTTGAAATGGAGCGGGTATTGCGCTGATCCGCCCCGGCGCATCCTCTCCTTCTGTGCCTGGAGACGGTGTTGGCCCCATGGGAACCGTCTCCAGGCCACCTCCCGCGACCCCCTCTTTTGGGAGTGGTGTGCGAAACATCCCATGGAGATATAAACCGGGCCGGATTTCACATGATGGGCCGCTTACCGAATCAGAAGATGCTTGCAAGCGGTGTATGGCATGGCATTCAGGCCTCTCCGCCGGTCACGATGGATGTATGTGTTCGCATGGTTCAGGTCGATTCTGGTTTTCTTTACAACCTGTAAAGAAACCAGACACAGGGACTTGCGGGAAAAACAATCAACAGTTTTTGTAGATATAATTTTACTAATGGATTCTTAGTGTTAACAGATTAATGGTTTAACTATAGTATTGGCATAATCGTTGATAGGTGATTCGCTGGCCGAGCATCGGCCAGACCCGGCGATAATAAAATTGACGATGGGTTTACCCCACATTTTTGCTTTGCTAAGGAGGCTACATGTCGCACCACACTGCTCACGATCCCGGCTACGACCCGCTGCTGGCTGCCGACCTTGAGGATCGCGCCTGGTCATGGAAAAGCAGGCCCGGATACAAGCCGATCCTGTTCATCCTGGCCGCCCTGGTCTTCACTTTCGTGGTCATGATGCCGCCGACCCAGGGCATGCTGGACATGGTGAGAACGGAAAATCCCTCCGGCTACAAATTGCCCGCGGGAGCCAAAACGATCACCGATGCGGTCAACAAAAAGCTTCGGCCTGATGCCTTCAAGGCTGAAAAAGGCGACAAGGCGGGAGCTGTAGAGAAAAAGGAGGTTTCCGAGGATGGGGGGCATGACAAGGTAAAACCCCTGCTCACGGAATACCAGGCTGCTCAGATGGCCAAGCTGACCGTGGCCATCCTGTTCCTGGCGGCGTTTTTGTGGGGTACTGAATCGCTTCCCATCGGGGCCACGGATATTATGGTGGGGGTGATGCTCTACCTGTTCGCCGTCCTGCCCATCGAAGAGATCTCCAAGGCCTACATGACCGACGCGGTCTTCTTCATCTTCGGCATCCTGGCCGTGGCCGTGGGGGTGGCCAAGACCGGCCTGGACAAGCGCATCGGCCTGATCCTGCTCAGCCGCATCAAGAGCGCCAAGTCCTTTGCCTTCATCTTTATGCCCATGCTGGCCGTTTCGGCCAGCTTTCTGTCCGAGCACGCCCTGGTGGCGCTGCTGATCCCGGTGCTCATGGGGGTCTACAAGGTCACCTGCAAGATGCACGGGGTCAAGAAAGACCGCGCCCTGGCCATCTTCCTGCTGCTGGGCGTCTGCTTCGCCGCCAACCACGGCGGCCCCGGATCGCCGGCCGCCGGCGGCCGCAACGCCATCATGGTGGGCTACCTGGCCGAATACGGCATGCCGATCACCTTCCTGGAATGGATGAAGTACGGCATGCCCTTCGTGCCGGTCATGTCCTGGGTGATCGGCCTGTTACATGTACCTGAGCCTCAAACCCAAGTTCTTGGTCAAAGACGTGAACCCCAGCGAAGTGGTCCGGCGCGAGGTGCGCAACATGCCCAAGTTCGGCGGCCAGGAGCTCGCCATGGCGGTCATCCTGGTGCTGCTGGTCGCGGCGTGGATCATCATCGGCGAACATGCCGGCCTGGGAGGGCCGACGCTCTACGCGGTGATGGCCATGTTCCTGTTCCGCATCCTGCGCTGGGACGACATCCAGAACGGCGTGGCCTTCGACGTGGTGGGCCTTTACGCCGCCGCCTGCGCCATGGGCGTGGCCCTGAAGTTCACCGGCGGCGCCCTGTGGTTGGCCAGTTCGTTTGTCAACGTACTGCCCGAATTTCTCACCAAGGGCGACGGCCTGGTCATCGGCGTGAGCCTGCTCACCGGCACCATGACCAACTTCATGAGCGACGGCGCCACCGTGGCCGCCCTGGGCCCCATCGTCCTGCCCATGGCCACCCTGGCCAACGTCAACATCTGGCAGGTGGGGCTGATCACCTCCTTTTCCAGCTCCTTCGCCAACTTTCTGGTGGTGGGCACGCCCAACAACGCCATCTGCTTCGGCATGGGCAAGGACCCGGAAACCGGCGAACGCCTGCTGGATGTGATGGATTTCGTCAAATACGGCCTGCCCATCACCCTCCTGGCCTGGCTGGTGCTCTGGTTCTGGACGATCCTGGGCTACTGGAAGCTCATGTCCTGGTAGTCAACCGCAACCCGGCGCTTGACGGGAGGATCGATGAAGCGGGCCCTGTACAAGAAGCTGCGCGTGAAGCTGATCAGCATTACGATGGTGGTATCCATCGGACCGCTGATCCTGCTGGGATCCGCCATCTACTTCCAGTTCGTCAAGTCTTTACAAGGAGCGCATCAAGGATCAGATCAGCCACCTGGCCCGCTCCCAGAGCAATGCCGTGGACGTCTTCTTAAAGGAGCGCACCGCCATCCTGGGCATTATTGTGGAGACCCAGTCCTTCGAAGAACTCAATCAACCAGGAGAACCTCAACCGTCTCTTCAGACAGATCAACCAGCGGGCCGAAGGGCTGGGACTGGTGGACCTGGGCGTCATCGACAGCCAGGGCAATCAGCTGGCTTACGCCGGTCCCTACAACCTGCAAGGGCTCAACTACTACCAGCAGCCCTGGTTCGACGAAGTGCTGCGCCGGGGCAAGTATATCAGCAACGTCTTCATGGGTTTCCGGCAGGTGCCCCATGTGATCATCGCCGTCAAAGGGGTCTGCGATTCGGAGTTGCTGGATCCTGCGGGCGACCATCGACTCGGACGTTTTCAACCGCCTGGTCAGAAACGTCCAGGTGGGCACCGCCGGCGATGCCTATATCGTCAACCGCGACGGCATCCTCCAAACCCACCCCCGCTTTGAAGGGGTCATTCTGGGACCCTCGGAGATCGATCCCCGGCAATTCGGCGAAGGCACCATGGTTCTCGAAAAAAAACATGCCGGCAGCGATACGCGCTATGTGGGCGGGTCGTGGCTCAAAGATGGTGAGTGGCTGCTGGTGATCAGCCAGATTGCCGGTCAGGAGGCCGGCTGGCTCAGCCGGGTGCGGGACACTGAAATTCTTATCATTTCAGGTGGCTGCATGATTATCTTCATTGTCGTCGTTCTGATCTCCAATGCCCTGGTCCGCCACCTGGAAAAGACAGACCTTCAGATGAACGAACTCAACGCCCAACTCATCCAGCAGGACAAGCTGGCCGCCCTGGGCAAAATGGCCGCGGGCATCGCCCACGAAATCAACAACCCCTTGGCGGTGATCGGCGAGAAAGCCGGCTGGATGGAGGACCTGCTCGCCGAGGAGGAGTTCAAGACCAGCCAGAACTACAAGGAGTTTGCCGCCTCGATTGCCAAGATCGAGGAGCACGTGGGTCGAGCCCGTAAAATCACCCACAACATGCTGGGGTTCGCCCGCCGCATGGAACCCCGCCTGGACGATGTCGACATCAACCGGGTGCTGGAACAGACGATCGATCTTTTATCCAATCACGCCCGTATCAACGACATCGATATCCGCAAACATCTTGCCCAACCCTTGCCGATCATCGCCAGTGATCAATCTCAGCTTCAGCAGGTCTTCATGAACCTGATCAACAATGCCATTGACGCCATCGGCTCCGATGGTAAAATTGAGATCGAGACAGCCTTGGACAAAGACCATATCACCATCCGCATTCAGGACAATGGCCCGGGGATCCCGGAAGCGATCAAAAAGAGAATCTTCGATCCGTTCTTTACCACCAAGGCCACCGGCAAGGGGACCGGATTGGGTCTGAGCATCAGCTACAGCATCATCGAAAAATTGGGCGGACGCATCACCGTAGAGAGCAGTCAGGGGCAAGGGTCGACGTTCGTCGTGTCGCTGCCGGTGGTTGTGCCGGAAAAAAAATGACGGTTTCGTAAAACGTCCGATATCCGCGTGACGCGTCCTCCCTCGTTATTGCGACGTACGATCAGTACGTCTCACGCCTCGGGACTCGCAAGCCTCGATCTCGAACGTTTTTCAAAACCGTCAAAATACTTGAACTGGTGAACCCATCACGCATAGGGGGAATATAGAATGCAAAATTTCAGAGTATTGGTTGTTGATGACGAAACGGATTTTTTAGAGACTATCGTCAACCGCCTTAACAAGCGCATGCTGGACGCCAAGGGGGTGGAAAGCGGAGAGGCTGCTGTGGATCTTTTAAAACAGGAACTCTTCGACGTCGTGCTGCTGGACATAAAAATGCCCGGCGGCATGGACGGCATCGAGACCCTGCGGGAAATCAAGCGCATTCAGCCCCTGGCCGAGGTGCTGCTGCTCACGGGCCACGCCTCGGTGGAGACCAGTATCGAGGGGATGAAGCTGGGAGCCTTCGACTACCTGCTCAAGCCCATGAAATTCGACGACCTGCTTATGAAGATGGCCCAGGCCTTTGAAAAAAAGGCCGCCCATGACAAGAAGATCCGCGACGCGAAAATCCATGAGTTGACCCGCTATCCCAGCCGGGTGTTTGATCAGGATTAACGTCGTCTCCTGATTCAGGCGACATTAGGAATGGGTCAACGCTCATGGCAGACGGAATGTGTTGGACGGCTTGCTCGCCTCGGTCACAATTAGCAGGATGGTTGTGGTCGGACGTCCGCACACGCCGGAAACACCCTTGAGGGCCCTTTGTGCATACCGCCCTGGGGTTCTCGCCACCGGCAATCCCCGTGGCGCCGCCCGTATGTTGCATTCAGGGTAAGTTCCCCCGATTGTTGAACCCTCCCCGCGGCAAGCTGCGGGGAATCTTCACCGTAAGGAAAAAAAAGCGATTCCCAGTTCGCTCGCTAACTATCGCGGTTCAACGGGGGCCGGATCCTGTGATGCACGGGACGTGATGAGAGGCCATCAGCCGCTTACGGCCGAGCGCTGCAAATTGTCTAGGCGGGTCGGGCCCATATTAAATACCGTTCAACTTAGGAGAGCTATCGATGAAAACCATAAAAGTTTCGGAAGTGATGGTACCCTTATCTGAATATGCACGTGTACCGGTGTCGGCAACGTTGGGTGAAACCGTCGAGGCTCTTTTTAAGGCTCAGAAGTGTTTCGACCGGTCCAAATATCCCCATCGCGCCGTATTGGTAGTGAATGAGAAAGGTGACGTGGTGGGCAAAATAAACCAGACCAACGTGTTAAAGGCCTTGGAGCCCAAATACTTCGAAGAATTGGGCCTGGAAGGCGACATGGGCATTCATCGGCTCAGCAACTTCTTCTTGAAATCAATGGTCGATAAGTATGATCTGTTTAAAGAACCCTTCGATGAAGCCTGTAAACGAGCGGCACAGCTATCCATAGTCAAAATCATGTACTCCCCCAAACCGAATGATTTCATCGATAAGGATGACAGCCTGGGTGACGCCATTCACCGGCTGGTGATCGGCTATCATCAGTCCCTGCTGGTTCGCGACGGCAGCAAGGTGATCGGCATCTTGAGGCTGACCGATGTTTTTTCGGCTGTCGCCGACGCAATGCATCCCACCCATTCGTGCGATGGTTGAACCTAGCGCCACCATCGATTAATGACTCCTTTTTCAGGTTCCATCAAGGAGCGGCTTTCAGCAGCGATACATGCGTGATGGACGGTATCGCTGCCGGAAGGCGCTCCCACGGTCGATTTCCAATCGATTCCGGCATCCTATGCCAATCACTGCCTGTCCGAATTCTTAACGGCTTGTAAAGAATTCGGACAGTCATTTTCTTTTACACCTGCCTTCCACTTTTTCGTCAAATCATTTATATTCCGTCTATTCAAACAGTTTAACAACACACCATTATTTTTTGATAATGGCACCGAACTTGTAGTCGCCCAGTCTGCGGTCTGTATTACCGCTTGCAAAGAAACCCAACACCGGGAAAGTCGATGAATCGCAAACCCTCACCGCTGAGCCCCTACTACCGATCCCTCACGCGCAACATGGTGCTGCTGGTCATGGTGATTTCGTTCACGCCCATGCTGCTGGTCACCGGGATCATCCTGAATCAGTTCAGTGCCTCCCATCACGAGAAAATTCACGCCCATCTGGGAGAGCTGGTCCTCAAGCACAAGCAGAATATCGACAGTTTCCTGTCGGAGAAGCTGCAGAATATCCGCTTTCTGGCCGACACCATCGACGTTGACCACTGTGGTCAACAAAACATGATTGAAGGGCACTTGGCCCGTCTGCAGCGTGCCTACGGCCCCGTCTTTGTGGATCTGGGCGTGGTCAACGAACAAGGCCTGCAAGTGGCCTACTCCGGCCCCTTCAAACTGGAACAGGCCCGCTACGCCGATGCCGATTGGTTCAAGCGGGCCATCGACAGCCGCTATTTCACCAGCGACGTGTTTTTAGGCCTGCGGGGGGCGCCCCACTTTATCATCGCGGTCCAAAAGACCTGCCAGGGTCAGAAATGGATCATCCGCGCCACCATCGACTTTGTGGAATTCAACCGCCTGGTGGAAAAGGTGCGCATCGGGGAGACCGGTTTTGCCTACATCCTGAACCGTGAGGGCCAGTTTCAGACCAAACCACTATTCGATTTCACCCCGGATCTGGACATCTACAACCGTTATTTTTCAACCCTCGAACGCATGGGCAAAGAGGTTGAAATTCAGGAGCGCCTCGATGGTCGGGGGGTCAAAAGCATCTATGTCTCGGCCCTGTTGAAGGGCGGAGACTGGCTGCTGGTCTACAAGCAGGCCTATTCCGATGCCTTTTCGGATCTTCGCGATGCCCAGGCCGTTGCCATCCTATTCTTCCTGCTTGGCGGTGTCGCCATTGTCGGCATGGCCATCTGGATGTCGGCTAAAATGGTCGGCCGCATCGCCACGTCGGACAAGGAAAAGGAGATCATGAACGAACAGGTGATCGAGACCGGCAAGCTGGCCTCGGTCGGCGAACTGGCCGCCGGGATCGCCCATGAGATCAACAACCCGGTGGCCATCATGGTCGAAGAGGCCGGCTGGCTCCAGGACCTGGTGGAAGACGGCGCCTACAAAAGTCCTGCGGACATGGAAGAGTTCGAACGGGCCCTGAACCAGATCCGCACCCAGGGCAAACGCTGCAAGGAGATCACTCACAAGCTGCTCAGCTTCGCCCGCAAGACCGATTCACGCATCGAGGATTTCGAGATCGGTCATCTCATCGAAGAGGTCGTGGCCCTGTCGGCCCAGCGGGCCAAATACAGCAAGGTGGAACTGGTCACCCGGCTGGAACCCAAACTGCCGGCCATCTCGGCCTCCCATTCCGAGCTTCAGCAGGTGTTTCTCAACCTAATCAACAACGCCCTGGATGCCATGGACAAAACCGGCGGCACCCTGGAGATCAGCGCCAAACAGGCGGCGGGTCAAATCGTCATCGATGTGTCGGACACGGGTCCCGGCATTCCCAAGGCCAACCTGGCCCGGATTTTTGACCCCTTTTTTACCACCAAACCGGTTGGCAGCGGCACCGGCCTGGGGCTTTCCATCTGCTACGGCATCATTCACAAAATGGGCGGAGAAATTATCGTCAAAAGTGCGGTTGACGTGGGCACGACCTTCGAAATCCGCATCCCGGTAAAAACCGATGAGTCCGCTGAAAACGAAATCGTATCGGTCAACGATACCCGCAGTTAGATTGTAATCAACGAAAGGAGATCAACCCATGGCCATAGCGAAGATCATGCTTGTGGACGATGAGGTTCCCTTTGTGGAGGCGATGACCAAACGCCTGACCCGAAGGGATCTCGAGGTGGAAAGTGCCTTCAGCGGCGATGAGGCGCTGAAAAAACTAACCGCCGGCAGCAAAACGGAGGTGGTGATTCTTGACGTCAAGATGCCGGGTATGGACGGCATCGAAACCCTCCAAGCCATCCGAAAAATGGTACCGCTGGTGGAAGTGATCATGCTCACCGGTCATGCCACTGTGGAGTCGGCCATCGAAGGAATGAAATACGGCGCCTTTGACTACCTGATGAAGCCCTGTGAGATGGACCTCCTGATCGCCAAAGTATCGGAGGCCGCCGCCAGGAAACGTCAGCAGGAGGAGAAAATCATCAATGCCCGCATCAAGGAAATCACATCCAGAAGGGCCTGAGCAAGCGGAAGACCGAGGCCGACCAAGCAATCCCGGCAAGTCGCCCATACGGCTGTTGATGGTGGATGATGAAAAGGGCTTCGTCCAGGTGCTGGCCAAACGGTTGGCCAAACGAGACATTCACACCACTCAGGCTTTCTCCGGCACCGAAGGCATCCAACTGCTCAGGCGGTCCGATTTTGATGTGGCCGTGCTGGATCTGAAGCTCGAGGACATGGACGGCATCGAGATTCTGAAAATATTCAAAAAAATGGACCCGGACATGCCGGTGATCATGCTTACCGGACACGGTTCGGAGAAAGCCTCCATAGAAGGAATGCACTACGGCGCCTTCGACTATTTGACCAAACCCCATGAGCTGGCGGAACTGGTGGAAAAGATCCATGAAGCCGTCCGCCGCAGAAAACGCACGGAGGACAAGGATGAAACTCCTTCTGGTGGATGACGAAACGGAATTTCTCGACACCCTGCTCAAACGCATGAAGCGACGCAATGTGGATGTGGCCGGCGTCGGCAGCGGTGAGGATGCCCTGGTATGGCTGGACAACCATGCAACCGATGTGGTGATCCTGGATGTGCGCATGACCGGCATGGACGGCATGGAAACCCTTCAGGAGATCAAGAAACGCCACCCGCTGGTCGAAGTGATCATGCTGACCGGCCACGCCAGCATGGAGGTGGCCATCGAAGGCATGGAGATGGGCGCCTTCGATTATTTAATGAAACCCATGGACATGGACGATTTGCTCTACAAGGCCGAAGACGCCTTCAAGAAAAAAACCATCCACGAAAATAAAATCAACAAAATGGTGCAGGACTTGGGGTGAACGCCTGCCGTCGTTCGTCGCAGCGAATGGACCGATCAACGACCACATGACCATCGCATTAACTTCAATCAGAAAGGTGAGGCGGGAAATGAATTTTTTCAAACAATGGGGCACATTCATGATGGAAGGGGCCAAGGCCCACGCACGCTGGGAAATCCAGATGTCCGGCAACATCCTCGGCAGCCGCAAACGGGTGTTGCTGCTCCTTCTGCTGCTGGTGCCGGCCATCCTGGGGGGCATCGTGTTTGCGGATCAGTTGGGGGACACCATTCCTGACATTCTGGGCGGGAAAAAGGCCTACAGCCCGGCTTTCTATTCCACGGGTATCTTTATCGTCTCCATTCTCATCGGTCTGGGCGCCGGCCTGATTACCGGCTGCATCGGCGCCGGCGGCGGGTTCATCATCGCCCCGGCCCTGATGAGCGCCGGCATCAAAGGCATCCTGGCCGTTGGCACGGACCTGTTCCACATCTTCGCCAAGGCCATCATGGGCAGCATCATTCACCGCAAGCTGGGCAACGTCTCGGTGCCCCTGGCCGTCGTCTTTCTCATCGGCGCCATTGTCGGGGCGACGGCCGGCGGATTGATCAACCGGGTGCTCTACGAGCTGAACCCGGTGCTTTCGGACACCTTCATCACCACGATTTACGCTTTTATGCTGGGGTTTCTGGGCTTCTACGCCATGTACGATTTTCTCCATGCCAGAAAAGCGAACGTCACCGGTGGCGCCCACGGTGACGGCGGCCATGGCGGCAAAGCGGAAGGCACCGAGTTGGGCGGGCTGCCCAAAAAGCTCCAGGGCGTAAACATTCCTCCCATGGTCAAGTTCGACTTCGACTTCACTCCCGGCGGCCGTAGCATCTCCTGGGTATTCCTGGTGCTCTCCGGAGCCCTGGTGGGCTTGGCGGCCGGCATCATGGGCGTGGGCGGCGGGTTTTTGACCTTCCCCATCTTCGTCTACATGCTGGGCGTGTCGTCCATGACCACGGTGGGCACCGACATCTTTCAGATCGTCTTCACCGCCGGCTACGCCTCGATCAGCCAGTATGCCATCTACGGATTCATCTTCTACACCCTGGCCATGGGCATGCTGCTGGGATCCCTGATCGGCATCCAGATCGGCGCCATGGTCACCAAGGTGGTGCCCGGCATAACGATCCGCGGATTCTACGCCATGGCGGTGCTGGCCGGGTTCGTCAACCGCTTTTTTGCCCTGCCAGCCAAGCTAGGTGAAATGGGGGTGATCAATATCTCCAAGGGATTGGGATCAGCCTTGGATACCATCGGTATCTGGCTCTTTTTTATCGTTATCGGCGGCTTCGGCGTATGGGTCATCGGCACATTCTTGAAAAACATCGGACAGCTCAAGGGAGAAGGAGAACACGCATGATCGCCAATAAACCCAAATTCATGGTCGGCCTGACATTGATGGTTCTGTTCGCCGCCGTCTTCATTGCCATTTTCATGCCCCTTTTCGGCGGGAAAAATGGACTCGAATACCTCGACAATCTCTACAACTCCATTTCCAAGGGATCGGCTTACTATATAGACTCGGTCCGCAAGGATGTGGCAAGTATTCAGACCCCGGAGTTAACCTTCACGCTGACCCTGAAAAGTGAACTCCAGGCCCAGCAGACCATCCCCCTGTTCATGAAAACCGGGGCCCAGGTGGGCCAAAACGGGCCTGAACTGATCGTTACCGGCAACATGATCGCGATCCTGAATCATGCCCTCGATGATGCGCAATCCATGTATGACAACGACGGCACCGCCGTTGCGGCCAAATACGGCTATGCGGAAAAGGTGGTGCTCTATAATTGGTGGAGTGCCCTCAAGGCCATGGATTTCGACCTGAAAAAGCAGAAGAAATTCAATTCCGCCAGACTTGCCGAGACGGTCAACAAAAAAGCGGTAGAGACCTCATACAACTATTATGGCATTGAAAGCCAGAAAATCTCCGAGCGCATCGGTGTGGTTATTTTTTCGTTGGTCTTTTACGTGATCTACACCCTGTGGTATGGCTTCGGCATCATGTACCTGTTCGAAGGCTGGGGCTTGCGGTTGGAGCACTGATCTCCTTAAACACCTATTCCAATCCATAGGAACCGGATCGAAGGATGGTCGGCATATCGTCAGTCCGGTTCCTTTCACCAGCGAGCTTAACCAGTGGATGGACACGACCGGGAATGGATTATTTCCCGGCAAGCCATGAGTGGTGGGCCTGCTTTTCCGGTTCATACGAGGCACAATGGGCCGTTTTCTTAATATACTCAAATGGTTCAGTTCAGACGGGCCGCAAATTGATCAAAAGGATGCCCGGGCGCTGCGGCTAGAATTCCAGTCCCGCTACCATCAGTTCAAGCTGCTGTTGAATGCCAACAACCAAGCTCTCGAAATCATGAGCGAGGTGGAAAAGGCCTTAGAGGGTCATTCCCCATTTGGCATGAAATTCATCCGCTCTCGCACCATGGGCGTTTACACGCGAGTCTACCAGATCGTCAAACACCTGGAGGCCCTGGCCCCCGGAAAGTACAAGGCCCTGTCATCACGTCTGGAATCGATCCAGTTGTCCTTGGAGTCGTTGGTGAATCCCGGCCGCACGACCGTGCTGGACGACAATTATATCATCGCTGTTGCGGCCCTGGACAAATCCCACGCGGACCAGGCGGGTATGAAGATGGCCAACCTCGGCGAAATGGCCAATCGGCTCAATCTGAAGGTTCCGGACGGTTTTGTGGTCACCGCCAGCGCATTCCGCCATTTCCTCAAGTACAACGACCTGGAAGTGGAAATTCAGCGGCGCATTCAGAGCGCCGAGGATGAGGGCCACCATGCGCTGTACACCATCAGCGCCGACATTCGACAATTGATCCAGAACGCATCGCTCCCTGCTGATCTCGAGGCCGCCATCATGGACGCCTACCGCGAACTGGCAACGCGTCAGCGCAGGGAGGTTCACCTGGCTGTGCGCAGCAGCGCCCTGAACGAAGACCGCGAGGGCACCTCCTTTGCCGGGCTTTACCACAGCGCCCTGAACGTGTCCAAGGACCATTTAATCGACACCTACAAGCAGATCGTGGCCGCCGCCTATTCCCCAGCGGTGATGGCCTACCGGTTCAGCCGCGGGATTTCGGAAGAGGAAACGGAGATGTGCGTCGGCGTTATCCAGATGGTGGATGCCGTCTGCGGCGGCGTGCTCTATTCGACCAACCCCATGAACATCCGTGACCGCTCGGTGGTGATCAACGCCACCTGGGGGTTGCCCAAGGCGGTGGTGGAGGGAACCACGGCAACGGATCTCTTTCTGGTGTCCCGACACCCTTCCCTTGCCGTTATTCAGCGGGACATCGCCGTCAAAGAAAAAAAATATGTTTGTTATCCTGAAGAAGGCGTGTGCCGCCTGGACGATACCGGAGAGCAGATGACCCAGGCCTCCCTGACGGACCCGCAGGCGCTCTCCTTGGCCGCACTGGCCGTAACCGTCGAGGACTACTACGGCCGGCCCCAGGACATCGAATGGTCCATCGACCAATCCGGCGATATCATCCTGCTGCAATGCCGCGCCCTGCTGGTCACGGCCGAGGAGACAATGCGCCTGCCCGCGGCCGGTCCAGGGGATAATTTGCCGGAAGCGCTCTTTCAGGGCGGCATCACCGCTTCTCCCGGCGCTGCGGCCGGAGCGGTCCACCGGGTGATGAAAGATGTGGACGCCCTGCAGTTTCCCAGCGGAGCGGTATTGGTCACCGACCGCGCCCTGGCGCGCTGGGCGGCACTGATACCCCGGGCATCGGCGATCGTCAGCGAAAAGGGCAGCCTCACCGGACACCTTGCCAATGTGGCCAGAGAGTTTCGCGTGCCCGCCCTGTTCGGCGCCGAGGGAGCTATCGATCGCCTCCCCGGTCAAGCGCAGATCACGGTGGACGCAGACGCCCGCCGCATCTATCCAGGCCGGGTACAGTCGCTGCTGGACCTGGCGGAACGGATGTCATCCAAAAACCTGATGGCAGGCACCCCGGTTTTCACCATCCTCGAGAATGCGGCCGCCCTGATCACTCCGCTGACCCTGCTGGACCCGGACAGCCCGACGTTCAAGGCGTCCAATTGCCAAACCCTGCACGACATCACCCGCTTCTGTCACGAGAAGAGCGTGCACGAGATGTTCCGCTTCGGCAAGGCCCACCGGTTCCCCGAACGCAGCTCCAAACAGCTGCGGGCCCAGATTCCCATGCAGTGGTGGGTGCTGAACCTGGACGACGGCTTCAAGATGGATGTGGCCGGCGACCGTTTCGTGGATATCGACAATGTGGCCTCCATTCCCATGCTGGCCCTGTGGGCGGGCATCACCGCTTTTCCCTGGGAAGGCCCCCCGCCAGTCGACGGCAAAGGATTTGTTTCGGTCATGTTTCAGGCCACCCAGAACCAGGCCCTGCTCCCCACGGTAAGAACCAGCATGGCCAACCGCAATTATTTTATGGTATCGAAGCATTATTGCAGCCTCCAGTCCCGGCTGGGGTTTCATTTTTGTATCACCGAAGCCCTGGTGGGCGATCGAACCACGGAAAACTACGTCAGCTTTCAGTTCAAGGGCGGCGCCGCCGACTTCAATCGGCGGTTGAAGCGGGTACGGTTTGTGGAAGAACTGCTCTGCACCCATGGCTTCCGGACAGAAGTGACCAAGGACGCCCTGCGTGCGCGCATTGAACAGCACGATGCCGAGACCATGGTTCAAAAGCTGAAGATTCTGGGATACCTGTCCATCCACACCCGGCAGTTGGATATGATTATGTCCAATCCGGGCATGGTGGAACGCTATCGGGGGCAGATTCTGCAACAGATCGACACCCTCCTGGCCATTTCTTCAGCACCAGCCGGGTGAAAAGGACGCGCATATGTGGACGCGAATCAGCCTAAAAAACCGAATTTATATCCATCTGGCCGCCATTTTCCTGGTCACCTTCTCAGGCGCGGCGGTGATGGTCTGGTACTCTTACAGCATTGAAGGAGTGCTGACCACCATCACCGAAAAAAATCTGGTGGCGTTTCAAAGTGCCGAATCTCTTGAAATGGCCCTGGTAAACCAGAAAGGATTTGTCTCTTACTATTTTCTGGACGGTGACCCCAAATGGCTCATCCAACTCAAGGAGTACCGACGGGTGTTCAGCGAACAGTTGGGACACGCACGCGCCATCGCCCAATCCCCGGAGCTGCAGCAAACCATCGCCCGCATTTCCGATGAATACGACCGATACATCCAGGAAAAAGACAAGGTCATCAGCCATTACACTTCCGGAGATATGGAAACTGGTTCCAAACTGCATGAAGATGTCCGCACGCGCTTTTTCTCCATCCTGCAGATGTGCGAAGCCTACAAGCAGGAACAAACGCGCGCCATCATGCTGGCCAAGCAGAGCGCCCTGACCGAAGCGGCAAGGCTGAGAGACACGGCCATGGCGGTCATCGTCATCCATGTCCTGCTGGTGGTGCTGCTCGCCTACCTGCTGGTCTATCAGATCCTGAACCCGTTGCGCGTCTTGATACAGGAAACCAGCCGCAGCAAGACTGTCGAGAAGTCCGGCAATGATGTCAAAACCCTGAGCCAAAGCGTTCGCGGACTTATCGAGGATGTGGGCCAAACCCAGGTGGAATTGGAAAAAAGCCGGGAAACCCTGCTTCAGGCGGAGAAAATGGCCATGGTGGGAAAACTGGCGGCCGGCATGGCCCACAGCGTGCGCAATCCCTTCACCTCGGTCAAGATGCGTCTGTTTTCCCTGAGCCGTTCGTTGAATCTTTCCGGCACTCAGAAGGAGGACCTTGACGTGATCTCCGAAGAGATCGGCCATGTCGACACCATCGTACAGAATTTTCTGGAGTTTTCCCGCCCCCCCAAGTTGATCATGCAGCCGGTCAGCCCGTCCACGGTAGTGGACACCACCGTTAGGCTGCTGCGCTACCGGTTGGAGTCGTACAATGTCAAAGCCACCGTCCACCGTGATAAAATGCTGCCGGCCATTGACGCCGACCCGGATCAACTCAAAGAGGTGCTGGTAAATCTGATCATCAACGCCTGTGAAGCCATGACCGGTGGCGGCGCCATTGACATTCATGAAACCGTGGTGGGTTCACCACCGGAGCCTCAACACGCCATGATTCGTATTACGGACAACGGGACAGGCATGGCTCCTGCCGCCGTCAAGAAAGTATTCGACCCGTTTTTCACCACCAAGGAGGACGGCACGGGACTGGGCCTGAGCATCGTCTCGCGGATCATCCGTGAGCACCGGGGAAGCATAGACGTGAAGTCGGAGCAAGGCCGAGGGACCACCTTTTCCATCGCCCTTCCGCTTAAAGGAGGAAAACGATGAGCACCATTTTAATCATTGATGATGACGATCAGCTGCGTATCAGTTTTGAGCGACTGCTTAAGGAAGAGGGCTACCATATCCGCACCGCTGCTTCCGGCGAAGCCGGCATCCGGCTGCTCAGGGAATCCATACCCGATCTGATCATCCTGGATGTGCGCCTTCCGGGAATGAACGGGTTGGAGACGTTCAGGCAGATTCACCAGATCGAGCAAAAACTGCCCGTCATTATCATGACCGCCTTCGGCACCACGGAAACGGCCATCGAGGCTACCAAAATGGGAGCCTTTGATTATGTGATCAAACCCTTTGATATCCCCCAGATGCTGGCCACCATCCGACAGGCCCTGGAGGCCGGCCGGTTCATGCGCTCGCCAGTGGATTTGGACGTCTCCCCAGACAAGACTCAGGGAGAAGCCATCGTCGGCAAAAGTCCAGCCATGCAAGAGGTCTACAAAGCCATCGGCCGCGTGTCGGCCACAGACGCCACCGTCTTGATCCGCGGGGAATCCGGCTCCGGCAAAGAGCTCGTAGCCCGGGCGCTTTACCAGCACAGCATCCGCTCGAACAAACCCTTTCTGGTGATCAACTGTGTGGCCATCCCTGACACCCTGCTGGAAAGCGAGTTGTTCGGCTATGAAAAAGGAGCCTTCACCGGAGCCACCCACCGTCGGGTCGGTAAAATCGAACAGGCCAGCGGGGGCACGGTCTTCCTGGATGAAATCGGCGACATGCCCTTGAACCTGCAAGCCAAGATGCTGCGGCTGCTGCAGGAAAAAAGCATCGAACGGCTGGGGGGACGAGAAACCATTCCGGTGGATGTACGGATTATAGCCGCCACCAACCGGGACCTGGAGCACCTGATTGCCAAAGGCCTGTTCCGGGAGGATCTTTACTACCGGCTCAAGGTGATCACCATCTGGCTGCCGCCCCTTCGTGAACGCACCGGAGACATCCCTTTGCTGGCCGATTTTTTTCTTAACCGCTTTGCGGCGGAGCTTGGAATCGAGAACCCGGGGATCACCCGGGAGACCCTTTCCATGTTGGTTTCCAGTCCATGGCCGGGAAACATCCGGGAGTTGTCCAACACCCTCCAAAAAGCCCTGATCTTCAACCGTGGCGCGCCCTTGAGCCTCGCAGACATCACCCAGGCGACCGGCGGTAATTCCAAAAGCAGCGATTTCAAAGCAGATGCTTGTGGAGACAACATCCGTGCCTGGATTCGCAACCTGCTGGCAAAGCGGGGGCAGGAGAACCTGTTCGATAACTGTATGGATTATTTCGGCAGCATGCTGGTGGGGGAAGCGCTGAACCTGACCGGTGGCAACCGGTCCCAGGCCGCCAAACTGCTGGGCATGTCCCGCCCGACCCTGCATGCCAAGATTGACAAATACGACCTAAAAATTGAAACCAGCGTCCGATAGGTAGTCTGAGGGCAACGGTCATCCGAGTGCGTCCTCAGACATCCGTCTTGCGACCTCTGACTATTGGCTCTCAGCTTGCCGGCAAGGCGCCCTTGGTGATGTGGGCGTAGGCACTGTGGTTATGAATCGATTCGAAGTTCTCGGCACTGACCGAAAACCAGGTGATGTTGTCATCGGCAATGAGACGTTCGGAGATGTCCCGGACCACATCCTCTACGAATTTGGGGTTGGAAAAGCCCCGTTCGGTCACATTCTTCTCGTCAACCCGTTTCAGTACCGAAAAAACATCACAGGAGGCGCAGGATTCGACCAGTTCGATCATATCTTCCAGCCAGATGAATTTCTTAAAGCGCGTCTGGAGCTGAACGCTGCCGCGCTGGTTGTGGGCCCCCTGGTCTGAAATCTCTTTGGAGCAGGGGCAGACAGAAGTAATGGGCACGATAACTTCGGATACCAGGTCGATTTCATTGCGCGAATTGCTGGATCCGGTGATTCGGCAGTTGTAGTCCATCAGGCCCGGAGCATGGCTTACCGGCGCCTGCTTTTCGATAAAATAGGGAAAACTCACTTCGATATGGGCTGAAGCGGCATCCAGGTTTTTTTTCATGGCCTCCAGCAGTGCTGAGAATTTTTTCAACGAGATCTCCGGTTTCAGCAAATGGAGCATTTCAACAAACCGGCTCATATGGGTTCCCTTGTACTCCTGGGGCAGATCCACGTACATGTTGATGGAGGCAATGGTGCTCTGGGAGCCGTCGCGGCGATCTTTGACGCGGATGGGGTAACGCAGGTTCTTGATACCCACTTTGTCGATCGGGATGTTCCGATGATCCCGTTCATTTTGAACATCTTTCATGATCGGTCTGCCTGACAGTGGGGACTGCGCCTGGTTAGGGTTGAACACAACAATGGCTATTTCAACAGGTATGCCATCTTCACATGACTCATGGCCCGGTAGATATTGCCCTTGATCTTGCCGTTGCTTCGGTAGAGTCTTGCCAGCAGGGATTTAATTTCCGAGCGTTTGGTACTTCCGGCCGACGGACACGGGTTGGTGTACCGGGGAAACCGCTGCACCCTGGCAAAATGCCGGATGTGTTTTCCATCAACCATCGCCAACGGACGGATCACGCTGAAACGACCGTTAAAAAAGCTCTGCAGCGGCACCATGGTGCTGATTTGCCCGGCATAACAAATATTTAAAAAGAGTGTCTCAATAACGTCGTCTTTGTTATGCCCCAAGGCCAGCTTGGTGCATCCCCGTTCAGCGGCCATTTCAAACAGCCGTTTGCGTCGCAGCCGGGCACACAGAAAACACGGATTTTCTCTGTTGGCTGCGCTGTGGGCGACAAGGCCATGGTCTGTGCGGTCGACAGTCAGGGGAAAACCCAGCTGACTGCAGGTATCCGCAAGGGCCTCGCCGAAACCACCTGGAAAACCGGGATCCACGTAAATGGGAAACAGGTCGTAGGTTACCGGTATCCGCTTGCATCGCTCGGCCAACGTCCACAGCAATGTCAAGCTGTCCCTGCCGCCGGACAACCCCACAGCGATGCGGTCACCGTCGTCGATCATGCCGTAGCGGTGGATGGCCCTTCCAACCAGGCTGTTCAACGCTTTGTATGAATAACTGTGCCGAGGCAACGTCAACGCTTCCGGGACCACCGGTTATTGCTCGGCGTCAGTCTTTTCCACAACCTTGCCGGCGGCAATTTCCCGAAGGGCAACGACAATGTCCTCGTTTTTTGGAGAACTGACCAGATATTCGGAACCTTCACGAATCTGCCTGACCCGCGAGGCTGTCATATGAACCAACTTGAAGCGGTTCGATACTTTTTCCAGACAATCTTCAACAGTAATTCGTGCCACGACGTTCCTCCTGTTTAAATTATTTCCACCAGTTCGTAGACCCGCTTGCCGCCCGGTGCGTTGAGCACAATCTCTTCTCCGGGCTTTTTTCCGATGATGGCCTTTCCCAAGGGTGAGGTGACGGAAATGCGACCCTTGCCAATATCGGATTCTTCAGGCCCCACCAGCTGGTATTCCACGTCCTCGCCGGTCTCCACGTTTTCAAGCACCACCGTGCAGGCAAATACGGCCCGATCCTTGGGCCGGTTGTCCACATCGATGATTTCAGCGCTGCCCAGTTTGTATCCCAGTTCGCTGAGCCGGCCTTCAACGAATCCTTGACGTTCCTTGGCGGCATCATATTCGGCATTTTCACTGAGGTCGCCATGCGAACGCGCCTCTTCAATGGCACGGATAACACGCGGCCGTTCGGTCGACTTAAGGTATTCCAGCTCTTTTTTCAGCGCCTGGTACCCTTCTCGGGTCATAGGTATTCTTTCCAATGGGCTACTCCTAAACGATTCTCGGTTTCATGTTCTTTGCCCGGCGGCAGAAAAACAGATCCCCACGGCACAGGCCCTTGGGGAGTCAATTGGTTCCGGATTCAAACTACAGCAACGGTTTAGCTGGCTCTTTTTGCGCTAACGCAATGCCCCTGTCCAGATCCTGCATGCGGTTTCGCTGAAGCGCTATCAGCGCTCCAAGAAATGCGGAAGCGACGCCAAGCATCAAGGAAACGACGGCGAGATAGGCAGCGGCTGTGTGTCGTGGCATTGCCGGTCTTTTTCCCTTATGCAGGTCGCCCATTGCCCTACCATTTTCCCAAAATGCTGCTGCCGGCTTGGACCTTATCCCCCACCGTGACCCGAATCTCGGTCTCGCAGGGCAGGTAGATGTCAAGCCGTGAACCAAAACAGATCATGCCGAAGCGCGCACCACGATCCAGGACATCGCCGGGTTGGACCGCACAGATGATCCGACGGGCCACCAGCCCGGCAATCTGGACGAATCCCACCTGCTTTCCCGCCGGGCTCTCCAACAGCAGGGCGTTATGCTCATTGTCCGTCGACGCCTTGTCAAGGTTGGCGGAAAAAAATTTCCCCGGGTGGTAGTTCACCTGCCGGATCGTTCCCTCGTGCGGTACCCGGTTCACATGGACGTTGAAGACGGACATGAATACGCTGATCCGGGTGCAGGCGCCATCGAAGAAGGGCGTCTGATCCACCGATTCCACTTTGATCACCTTTCCGTCGGCCGGCGAAACGATAAGCCCTGCGCCGGTCGGAACCCGTCGGTCCGGATCTCTGAAAAAATAACATACGAATCCGGTTGCGATAAGCCCCAAGACAGCCAGCAGACCAACGTCAAGCAGTGCGAAAACAGCTGTGGCAAAAGCGGATGCAAAGATATATGGATATCCGGCCTTTGCCACTGGAAATGCGGTCTGACTGGGCGGATCGGACCAGTTCGATTGTGTCATTTCTTTCTCCCCGGCGCCAAGGGCGGCCGGTTAAAGGCTTTCTACAACCCTTTTAGAGGGTTATCTATAACCAATGCCCGCGCCCGTGTCAACAGATTCACGACATCTGAACCTGGGCGTCGGATTTGCGGACATATTCCGGAACCAGGTCATCGATGCAATCCACATCCTGCGCTTTGAACCTTGGCATGGCCAGCATGCCAACCGAAGCGGCCCGGATTACATGCTGGGTCGCATGGGCGAACCGGATGCGCGGTCGTCGGGCCGCAAACACCTCCCGGTATAGCACAGCACCGGAGCCCACCAGGATGGCATTTTCAGGCAGTTGCGCTGCCGCCGCTTCCGGGGCACCAACGTCTACCGGTGTTTCCGGATTGGGCGCATCGATACCGCCGCGGTAGCGAGCATGGTAGACCTCGCCGCGCCGCGCATCGATCATGGCCACCACCGGGCAATCCAGCACGGCAAAGGGAAGGGCCAGCGCCGCCAGGCTGCTGATCCCAACCACCGGAGCCTGGGTGGCAGCGGCAAGCCCCTTGATCGTACTGATCCCGATGCGCAACCCGGTAAATGTTCCCGGCCCTCGCGTAACGGCAAAGCCACCGATATCCGCGGGGTCCCATCTGCACCCCTTGAGGATGGTGTGGATGATCGACAGAAGGTGGCGTGCGTGGGTTTTGCCCTCTGTATAGACCGCTTCGGCAAGCAATCGGTCGCCCTTGAACAGGGCCACGCTGCAACTGGTGGTGGATGTATCGACGGCCAGAAGGTTCATGCTCGGCGTTTGCCGGCAGGCTTTTTTTTGGCCTTCGGAGCTTTTTTTTCCGCTGCCGGCTCCAAAGCGATCGCCAACACCTCGTCCATGTTCCGCACGGGTACGAACTTGAGCTTGCGCTTGACGTTTTTGGGGATCTCCACCAGATCCCTTTTATTCTTTTCCGGAATGATCACCGTATTGATACCGGCGCGAAGCGCTCCCAAGGCCTTTTCCTTCAATCCCCCGATGGGCAGCACGCGCCCACGCAGGGTGATCTCGCCGGTCATGGCCACATCCTTGTTGACAGGCCGTTCGGTCAGGGCCGAAATCAGCGCCGTGGCCATGGCAATGCCCGCGGAAGGCCCGTCTTTGGGTATGGCGCCGGCCGGCACATGGATGTGGATATCCCGGTTGTCGAAGATCTCATCCTTGACTTCGAACAGTTCGATATTGGCTCTGGCGTAGCTCAGTGCTGCACGGGCCGACTCCTGCATGACCTCACCCAACTGGCCGGTGAGGATCATTTCCCCCTTGCCATTGATCAACGACGCCTCCACATACAGCACTTCTCCGCCCACCTGGGTCCATGCCAGGCCGGTAGAAAGTCCTACCTGGCTGTGCTCCTTGTCCATCTCCGGATAATATTTGGGCGGCCCCAAGTATTTTTCCAAGGACTGGCGGGTAATCTGAAAAGGGCCTTTCTCCCCTTGGGCAAGACGGCGGGCCACTTTTCGGCAAAGGGTTCCCAACTCGCGTTCAAGGTTACGCAAACCCGCTTCGGAAGTATACTCGTTAATGACCTGGACCACAGCTGCGTCGCTGAAGCTGATCTGACGGGGTTTGATGCCGTTTTCCTTGACTTGCCGGGGAATCAGATGGGTTTTCGCAATGGTTTTCTTTTCTTCTTCGGTATAGCCGGACAGATTGATCACTTCCATGCGGTCCAATAACGCAGAAGGGATGGTATCCGAGATGTTCGCGGTCAGGATAAACATGACTTTGGACAAGTCATAGCTGAGATTGAGGTAGTGGTCGCTGAATTCAGAATTCTGTTCGGGATCCAGCGCTTCCAGGAGAGCTGACGACGGATCGCCACGAAAGTCGGCACCCAGCTTGTCGATTTCGTCCATCATGAACACGGGATTATTGAAACCGGCCTGTTTCAGTCCTTGGATGATTCGCCCGGGCAGTGCACCGATATAGGTGCGGCGATGCCCGCGGATTTCCGCTTCGTCCCGTATTCCTCCCAATGAAATACGGACGAACTTTCGCTTCATGGCATTGGCGATAGCCCGCCCCAGTGAGGTTTTGCCCACACCCGGAGGCCCCACGAAGCAAAGGATGGGGCCCTTGGTCTGGGGGTTTAGCTTGCGAACACTGAGGTACTCCAGAATGCGGTCCTTAATCCTGTCCAGGCCATAGTGATCCTGATCCAGAACCGATTTGGCCTTGATAATGTCGATAACATCGGTCGTGGACTTGCTCCAGGGCAGTTCCACCATCCAGTCCAGATAGGTCCGAACCACTGATGATTCTGCCGAATCGGGGTGCATCTGCTCTAGCCGGCGGAGCTGTTTGTCGGCCTCCGCCTTGGCTTCCTGGCTCATCCGTGCGCGCTTGATCTTGTTTTTATACTCCTCGATTTCCTGGGAGCGCTCGTCAAGTTCGCCAAGTTCCTTGTGGATGGCCCGGACCTGTTCCCTTAAAAAATAGTCTTTCTGGCTCTTGGAGATTTCGTCTTTCACCTCGGATTGGATCTTGGCCTGCATGGCAGATACTTCGACTTCGTGAAAGAGCAGGTCGTTGACCTTTTTGAGGCGCTGGCAGGGATCAATGATTTCGATGATGGCCTGGGCTTCGTCAATCTTCAGCCGGAGGTTGGAGGCCACCAGGTCTGCCAGCCGGCCGGGGTCCTCGATGCTGGTGAGGATGGACCCCACCTCGTTGGTATACTCGCCCCGCAGCGTGAGGATCTTCTCGGAATAGTCCCGCACGTTGCGCATCAGCGCTTCGGTTTCCAGGTCGACAGTAGAATATTCCGGCTCCTCGACAAGATCGATTTTCACCCGAAACACGGATCGCTTACGCACATATTTGGCGATTTTGGCCTTGGCGATTCCCTGGACCAGTGCCTTGACGCGACCGTCGGGCAGCTTGAGCATTCTCAGGATCCGGCTTACCGTTCCGATCTTATAGATCTCTTCAGGTTTGGGATTTTCAATGCTTGGGTCAACCTGGGTAGCCACAAACAGATAACGGTCCTTGGCGAGCGACTCTTCAATGGCGTTGACCGACTTTTCACGCCCCACAAACAGCGGCAGCAGCATATCGGTAAAGATCACCACATCCCGCACCGGCATCATGGGGAGAATCGTTGGAATCGCTGCTTCCGGATCGTCTTCTTCGATTATACTGATCAGATCATCCTTATCTGTTTCGCCCATCATGACTCCTGAAGATATCAATACCCGTGTTAACCAAGGCCCGCTTGCGGGGACCTTACTGAAAAATGTCAACTATAATAAGGCTTAATTTTTCTTTGACAATGGTACGCGGGTTCTTTTAAGAAGCTGTAGCAGCATAGTCGGTTCCCATTGCACCAACTAATAGATCGGATTGACATGACCACACCCATTTTCATAAACACGCTGCTGTTTATCTTCGGCACCTGCATCGGCAGCTTTTTAAACGTTTGTATTTACCGCATACCGGCTGCCTTGTCCATCGTTCATCCGGGTTCGAGCTGCCCCCGCTGCAAAACGATGCTTCCCTTTTACGACAACATCCCTATCCTCAGCTATCTGCTGCTCTTGGGAAAATGCCGCAACTGCAAAGCGCCCATCGCCATCCGTTACCCTTTTGTGGAACTGCTGGGCGGGTTCTTCGCCCTGGCCTGCGGCATGTCATTCGGCCTCACGCTGCATGGACTGGTGTCCTTTGCCTTCATCGTCACCCTGATCGTGGTGACCTTTATCGATTTGGACCACCGGATCATTCCGGACACGATTTCCCTACCCGGAATCCCGGTTTTCTTCCTGGCCACCTTTGCAGTACCCACGGTCACCTGGCATGCCAGTGCCATCGGCATTGTGGCGGGGGGCGGAAGCCTGTTCGCCGTGGCATGGGTATATCAGACCATGACCGGCAGGGAGGGCATGGGCGGGGGGGACATCAAATTGCTGGCTATGATCGGCGCCATGGTCGGTTGGCAAGGTGTCCTTTTCACCCTGTTCGCCGCCTCTGCCATCGGCACTCTGGTCGGGATCCTGGCCATGATCAAGTCCGGTAAAGGCATGCGGCTGGCCATTCCTTTCGGTCCCTTTCTGGCCCTAGGCGCAATCATCTACCTGTTTTTCGGAGAAGGCCTTATTTTCTGGTACGCCGATATGCTCAGGTAGGTAGACCGGGTGCCGGAGGTCAGATGTCGGTCATCGATCGACAAACGCCAGCCCTCGGCCTCGGTCATCCGGTTTGCTGGATGGAGAGCAGGTAGGTCCTCAGGTTCACTTTTTTCCCTTTAATGCCCAGCCGGTCGCGGATGGCGTAGCGGTAACCTTCTACCGTACGGGTGGAGATGCCAAGCAGGCGTGCGATTTCCCTGGCCTTTTTGCCCTGTTTGACCATGCTGGCCACCTTGATCTCGGTTGGGGTAAATCCCAGGTAATCATAGGAAAGCTTGCGACTCAACGGCGAAATGATCTCGCTGAGATTTGATTCCAGGATCTCGAGGTAGGCGCTTTGTTTGGCTCCCAGCCCACTGCGTTTCATCTTGTTCAAATAGGGGCGGATCAGGGATTTGACATTATGCAAGACCTTTTCCTCAAGGGCTTTGCGATCCTCGTCGCGCTTTTTCAACAGCACCTTAAGTGCCGTGTTCACTTCAGCAAGGTTGTCGGTTCGGGTCTCCAGTTCCCGGCCTTTGGCCGCCAGGGCTTCATTGCTTTTCACTTGGTCGCTAATGTCGAAAATGATGCCGTTGACATAACTGTCATTCACCCCGCCGACGCCGGTGGCGATGACATGCATCCAGCGCCACTGGGAAAGAAAGGGATGAAAGATCCTGAATCGGTGGTTGAATCTGAAGTCATGGTAGCCCTTCGCGAAGGCGTAACGCAGGGCTTTGCGGTCATCCGGGTGGACTTGGAACCATCGCTGCAATTGCTGCGGCCGCACGATACCGGCGATATCTTTCGCCGATGGGCTCACGAAGATCACCTTCAGGCCCCTGGGACGGACCGGGTTCAACTGAAGCCGAAAAACGGCAAAATCCGAGGCGGTCTCCATGAGCAACTGCTGACTGGCAAGACTCTTTTGCAGATCTTTCTGGATTTCCCGCTCCTGGGTGATATCCCGACCGCAGCCGACAGTTCCGATCATTGCGCCTGATTCATCCAAGAGCGGCGCCTTGTTGACGTCCAGAACAAGATATTGCCCGCGAATCATTCCTTCCTCAATAAAGCGCATGGCTTTTTGCTTGGATTTTACGATCTCATCTGAATTTTCACACACTTCCCCGAACGTATGACGCTGGCCGTTGGCCCGTTCGAGTTCGGCAAAGTAAAGGTCGTTTTTACCGACCACCGCCTCGGGGCTTTTGCACATCAGCAGCCGGTCGCACAAGGCACGGTTGGCGAACAGGAAGCGGTTGTCCATATCCTTGGCCCAGATCATATCCGGTGCATTGTCGGCAATGCGCCGGATCAACTTGGTCAAGGCATCGAAATCCGCCTGCCGTTTGGCCAGCGACCCAGCCAGCTGCCGGTTTTCCTCGGTGAGGATTTCGATCCGCTTAAACAGTTCATCTCTACTCATCGTCTTACCTGCTGCCATGTCATTCCTGGTCTGCCGCAAATCGCCGAAGCGCCGTCGCTGCTCAGGCGATGCCGATAAATTCAAAATTCATTTTGGCTTGAAACTTCTCCACGCGTTTGAATATCTCCTTTAGCATGGTCTGTTCGATGTGGGTAAGCTTTTTGGGGTTGATGTAGTTGTCCGGCTTTATGCGTTCATCAATAACTGCATTGATCTGCCTCACAAACCGAAGCTGCATGAGAAAGCTGTAGGCTTTTTCCAACTCTTCATATTCCTGAAGAGAGATGATCTTCTTAATCCTGAGTTGATCGAGCCGTTCCAGCGTATTGGTCTCTTCAATACCGTTTTTAAGCGCGTACACCCTGGCAAAATCGACAATCGGGGTCATGGCGCTCTTGATGTCAAAGGCATTGCGGTGCCGGCCTTTAGACTCCACGACAAAATTGCGGAAAAAACCGAGCGGCGGTTTGAAATTGAGGGCATTTTCGGTCATGTGACGAAAAAAGCCGGACCATCCGTCAAGGGAGGCGAACAGATGCTTTCTCAATTCGGCAATCAACGATGCTTCGCCATACCCGCAACGAAAATCGAAAAAGATGCTGGCCTGCAGCAGATCTTCGGCTTCAGCAGCGCGAATCCAATCGCTGAAATAGGCCTTCCATCGGGTCAGCGGCTGGCACCATCGCGGATTGCTGGCCATGACCTCGCCGCTGCAAAAATCATAGCCGGCCTGGTTCAACAAAGTGCAGGCACCATCAGCGAGCTTTCGAAAATAATGCTCCACTCCGGTAGCAACGTTCGAATCCGGATCCTGGAAAATGATGGCATTGTCCTGATCGGTCTTCAGGGTCTGCTCCTGCCGGCCTTCACTGCCCATGATCATGAACACAAATGGCACCGGGGGCGGGCCCATTTCATCCAATGACATGGACATGATTTTTTTTAAAATCGTGTCGGAAACGGCCGTGATGAAGCGAGTTACATTTTTGGCGGTGGCGCCGCTGTGAATCAGGCTGCGCACCAGTCCAGCCAACTGATCATGCTTTTCGATGATCTTATCCATGTGGGTCGCTATCTGAATCTCGCGAAGCAAAAACAGGGGAGACTGCCCCTGATATGCCAGAATATCCTTGTTGGAGAGCATGCCAATGATGTTTTCGTTTGCATCCACAACACCCACATGCTGGAAATCCTCCTCCATCATGGTCATCATGGCCTCGAATACCAGGGCTTTGTCTGAAATTGTCCGCAGCGGCGCAGACATGATGCTGCCCACCGGTTTGTCGATGGGATATCCGCGGGCAATCACCTTGCGCGCAAAATCTTTTTCGGTAACAATACCCACCTGCGGCGGGGCTTGCGAACGGATGAAGGCATAGCTGCTTTTCTGGCGCAGCATGTCACTGGCAGCTTCCCGGATAGAGACGTCGGCATCGCAGAATACCGGGTTGCGCGAATAGATCTGAGACAACGGCTGATTGAAAAATTGAAGGCTGTCCTCTTGGGGGCGGAGGGTTTTGGCAATGATCGCCGCATAGGATCGGCTGAGCATCCGCTTGCCGAAGGTATCGGAAAAAAAATCTGAAAAGGCGCTGTGCCTTTGGCAGATGTCTAAAAACACCTGGCTCGGCAGCACACAGAACGTTGAATCCTCAACCACCTCCATGGTACGTACTGACAGCCCGTCATTTAAGAGCATGGAAATGCCGCCGTAGATATCCCCTTCGGAAAGAATTTCCAGCATTTTTTTCTCTCCGTTTTCTTCATAGTACCGTTGTGCCGCGCCTTTAAAAAGAATGTACAAATAACCGACACGGGTTTTGCCCTGAACAAACAAAACGGTCCCTTTGGGGTATGAAACCCTGGAAAGCGCTTTGGCGGCACGGGCGATTTCTTCTTCCGGCAGGAAGGTGAAAGGATCGACACCGGTCAGGAAGAGACGCGCCTGACCGGCCCTAGTCATGGCGTCCAGGGATTTGTCGAACATATTCTGGCTAAAATTAACCAGAAAATATTCATGGAAGGCCTTGTTTTTCGCACACACATCTATGAGGACAGTATCGGGGATGGAGACAGCGTCTATGTCGGTATCCGCCTTGGTCGTCCGCAGGGAGATGCCGGCGTTGAGCATCACCGAAATACCGCCGAACACTTCCCCCTTTCTTATGTATCCGGTCAGTTCCATTTGTCCATTTTCCTCATGATAAAGGGACAACTGACCTTTCATGATCACCAGTGCATTCTCGATTCGCGTCTTTCCCTGGAAGGAAACCGGGTGGCCCTTGGGCAGATGAAGGAGGGTTGCCTTGGATACAACCAGGTCCAATTCATTTTTGGTGAGAAATGAGAAATGGGGCATGGCAGAGAGAAATTGAAGAATGCCTGACTTCATGGGGTTATCCCTTTTGGAAAAGGTATTGGCTTCTGGAAACCTTAAGCCAGGCACTGTCGGCACCCAGCCTACGCTTATCGCGGTTCGTCGGTGAAGACGATTAAACCATCAACATTCATCTATGTCAACGTCCGGATAGCCGTGATATCATTTTATTCAGGGGTGTTATACAGTCCGGGACCCGCCGGCGTCAGACCCGGCCGCCGGCCATTTTCAAGGTTAAAAAAAGGCCGCCGCCCGCATAGCCCGGTTTGGTAGGAAATCATGGTTCCGGGCAACCCATGGGGGGCACCAGGGGTAGGATTTGACTCGCACAAAGATGGGAATGGGTCTGTTCCAGCACTATCCGATGACGCTTGTCAGATGGTGATGGCAAGGATTGCCCGTTGAATCGAATCGTTGGTTTACAGTAGCTGGGCCATTTTCTGGGCCACGGCCCTGAAAGCTTCTGAGACTATGGAGTCCTTGTGGTGCTCCGGATAGGAAACGCCGGCGTCGCCGCAGTCCACCATTTTATGGTCGAATGGGATTTTCCCCAGGAAAGGAATACCAGCAGCCATAGCTGTTTTTTCCCCACCTCCGGAACCGAAGAGATCGATCACCGATTGGCAGTGGGGGCAGGCGAAGCCACTCATATTTTCAATCAGTCCGAAAATTTCCATCTTGACAATCTTACAGAAGTTGATCGATTTTCTGACATCCGCCAGAGACACTTCCTGAGGGGTGGTAACAATGATGGCTTTGGCATCGGCAATGGTCTGGGCCACGGTCAGGGGCTCGTCGCCGGTTCCCGGCGGGGCATCGATCAGAAGAAAATCCAAGTCCCCCCATTCCACGTCTCCAATAAACTGCTGGATAGCAGAGTATTTGACTGGACCGCGCCAGATGATGGCCTCATCTTTGGTTGGGGTCAGGGACTCGATTGAAACGGCGACTAGGTTCTTCGAATAGCGCATGGGGTTGAGCTTCCGGTTGGCGCCCAGGTCGAGCATTCCGGAAAGCCCCAGCATCCTGGGCACATCAGGGCCATGGAGGTCAACATCCATGATCCCCACCTGGTAGCCCAGACTTGCCAGCATCAGCGAGAGATTCACGGAAGTACTGGTTTTACCGACACCGCCCTTCCCGCTCATGATGATAAATTTATGTTTGATGCGGCCCAGCGCACCTTTTATTGCGAGGTCTCTCTTGGCCTGTGGATTGGCCTTTTGCTTCGCTGCTTCCATGCTGCTTTGAATCTCTACCATATTCATCTCCAGACTGGTCCAGCCACCGGGCCATCGAATTCAATGGTGTCCGACAACCGCACATGGTGTTAATCGGGTTCGACCGTCTACACACTTAGAAAGCGGTGGAAGTCATCTTGCCCGCAGGTGGGGCAGCTTGCCGGCCTACCGGTACCCAACGGTTCATCCCACTGATTGTGGCATTTCCGGCATGAAAACTGGCGAGTCTCTTCAACCATTTTGTAATTGCCGCCGTCGATTTTGATGGCCTTGCCGTTAATCAGCGCATCGGCTACCGTCTGCCGCGCCTTGTGGAGGATCCGACCGAAAGTAGCACGTGAAACACCCATACATTGCCCGGATTCTTCGTGGGACAACCCATCCAGATCAGCAAGCCTGAGCGCCTCCCGTTCATCCACAGTAATGCACACCTCGGCAAGGTCAACCATGGGAATGCCCCTAGGCTTGAAATAGCTGATCGTTGGATTAAATGCCACCAGTCGGTCTTTTCTAGGTCTTCCCATGAACCCTCCAAAGAAATCATATGCTCATTCACGAGCGGTTATTTTTTCCGCCGGCCATTGTCACGCCGATTATCCAATGCTTCAGCTGTTTTAATTCGTTACTCCGTTAGATCGTTGCTGCAGCAACGTCTGGAAGAGGTAACCGTTCAGGGCCTTTCGCTTAACGGGTGGCAGCGGTCAGCAGCCTCAGAACTGCCAAGTCACCGGGGACGCTGGGGCCCGGTTTTCGGACCAGGCAATTCCGGTGGTTCGTTTTTCGGGTTGACCGCGTTGAAATAGTCTCGGGAATCTTTAACGAAAAGCCAGTAGGTACCCATGATCGTAAACAAGGCCACAGTGACGCCGAGCAGAGTCAAAACCTTGTTAGGCGGGGAAACCGCGAGGACGAAAAGATCGTAGACCACGATAAAAAAATTACCTAGCACCACCAGTGCCCTGGCCCACTTTTTGATCAGAAACAGCAGGAAAAAAAGGCAAACACCCACAGCTGCCATTCGTAGAATGATATTCTCCGCCTGTTCAACTGCTTGATTAAATAAAAAAAAAGAATAAATAAAAATCGGGTGGCACACCCAGGCCACAACCAGCATGACAAAACTTTTTTTGAAACTGGCGGGTGATGCGCTGATACGGCCAATATAATCATTCATGGAAGGCTCTGTTTCTCCATCGGGTTAACCTCGCAGGGTGGGCACTGTTCAACAGTTCTTCATTCGCCCGGTGGACTCACCATAAGCGTCTGCCCGATATGAATCACGGCCCCTTCAGTCAATTTGTTTGCGGCCTTTAGTTCTTCCAACGAAAGATTGTATCGCCGGCTGATGCTAAAGAGGGTGTCACCGGCAACCACGGTGTGGGTCTTGGTCGCCGCTGCCTTCTTGACCGGCGGCGGACTGGCCGGAGCAACCGGCGTTACGGGCGTCTTTTCAGGCTTGCCCGCTTTCTGCAGGATTTCGGCGTTTTTCTTTTGCAGCGCATCGAGACTCATGGCCAGGTGATCCATTCTCAGGGACATGGAGGCTTCAGATCGATCAAAACGGGTTTTAAACGTCTCAAAAGCCTTGGCCTGTTCCCAGATACGGGTGACTTTTTCATCCATCCCGTCGTATTTTTCCAGCCGCTGTTCCAAACGCTCGATTTTCTGTTCCAGTTCCTGCATGCGCGCCAGATCGGCAGGCTCGTTGATATTTGAGAAAAGCAGCATCACCAGCAGCACGACGCCGGCAACCACGGCAATACCAAGCCCCCAGTACAGATAGCGCACCGGATTGCCAGATAACATGGCGGTCTTCTTCAAGCCTTTTTCCTTGAAGGATGAATAGCCGTCATCTTCGTAGTAGGGGTCGCTTTTCTCGGGATGCGCGCCTTCGCCACTGTCGGTATCTTTCCACTTCATAGCCGTGCCTCCACAGCGTCCGTCGAACCAATTATGAGGGTTTAATAAATGCCCAATGAATTAACCCCTCTATAAACCAAAAGGGTGATCGACATCAACCCCATTTCTACGGTTTTTGCGGGAATAGAAGCAATACTTCCCTCGTTCATGGAACCGCAACCCCAGCACGGATCCCTCGAAAAGAGGCTCCACGGGAGGGCACGGGCCATCGGCAATTGCCGGTGCGGACATGAAGCTGGAAAAGATGGATAGGGTCGGCCAGTCAATGATCCTTGTCCGTATTGACCGCACAACGCTTTTAAACTATGGTTCACTTGACAGTTCATTTAACCGACAGGAATGAACCATGGCTGAACACTCACACCGCTTTATCGAAGATTTCGAGGGATTTATCGGATTCGGCCTCAACCGGGAATCCGACATGGATACGGTCATCTATTATCTCCAAAAATTTTCAGATGACCAATTGATGGCCCTGCTCAGAAAACGGCTTACCGACCAAGATCGTCAGACCATTTTTGATTTGCTTTCGGGCCTTTTGCGAAAACACCTCTCGGAGCCCGAATACCACCGTTACTTTTTAAAGGACAACCACTGACCTGATGGAGACCCCATGCTCAATGAGACCCAGCTGAAACGCTACGCCGACGTATTGCTATGGGGGCTTGATACCGCGCGCAGCACGCCCTTTAAAAAAGGGGATGTGGTCTTGGTGCGGTTTAACCTGGATGCCATTCGCCTGGCGGAAATCCTTGAAAACCGGCTGTTGGAAATGGGTCTGAATCCGGTCCGCCGCATGAACCCCACTCCGGTTATGGAAAAGAATTTCTTTCATCTGGCCAATCGTCGGCAACTGGTCTTTGACCCTCCTGGTGAAGCAGAGCTTTACCGCAACCTCAATGGTTCCATTTTCCTCCTCGCCCCGGCGTCCATTACCCATTTGAGTGCCATCGACCCCCAAAAAATCAGCCGGTTCACCCTTTCTAAAAAAGTTCTGCGGGACATCCTTGAAGAGCGTGAACAGGCCGGACTTTTCAGTTGGACCCTAGGTATGCTTCCCACCGCCGAGCTGGCCAGCCACGCCGGGATCGCTGAAGCAGACTACGCCAATCAGATTG
Source organism: uncultured delta proteobacterium (assembly GCA_963704985.1). Lineage (GTDB taxonomy): Bacteria > Desulfobacterota > Desulfobacteria > Desulfobacterales > Desulfosarcinaceae > Desulfosarcina. The sequence goes on from CAVPIL010000004.1 coordinate 462,779, forward strand.
TCAAAGCCTGTTTTTTAAATCGTCGGGATCCGGTGGGTCAATGGAAAACAGTTAGTAAGAATGCGGCGACAATTAAGCGCTGGTTGAACAGCATGTCGGTAAAAAGCTACCATATCGAGTCAGCCACGGTTGATCTGACAATCACTCCGGGTGAACAACGAAAATGGATCGGTATCTCAGGGCACAATATCCCCAGCTTTGAGCTGTTTTTTTCACCGGACTGGCGGGGTACCAGTGGTGTGTATTACGCCGATCAACCCTCATACCGTAACGGAAACCTAGTCAACGGGGTGCAACTGATTTTTAGAAAAGGCATGGCCGTCGGCGTTACCGCAGAAACCGGTACCCACTTTGCGGAAAAACAGCTGAAGATGGATCGCGGTGCCTCCCGGGTCGGAGAATTCTCGCTCACCGATAAACGGTTCTCAAAAATCAATCGGTTTATGGCCAACACCCTGTTCGATGAAAATTTCGGCGGCAGGTGGGGAAACTGCCATGTGGCTTTAGGCGCCAGCTATGCCGACACCTACAGCGGTGATGCAGCGTCGCTCACCAAAGAGAAAAAAACCCGCCTGGGGTTCAATGATTCGGCACTTCATTGGGATCTGGTCAACACCGAAAAAAAGCGCGTGGTAGCCCACCTTGCCGATGGCAGCCGAACAACCATTTATGAAAACGGCTGTTTCAGCTATTAGGAGACAGTTGGGACAACCGCAGAAAGCCTGGTCAGGAAGCCATCGGCGCTAGCGATCTGGCCGTTTCCATGAGAACGTCGATCGTAAACGGTTTGGGCAGTACCCGATCAAATAGGTGGTTGGCCAGTTTCCACGGTGTGCCAGACATTCCAATGACCGGGGTGTGGTTGCGGGGTGAATTGCGGATGTGATCGACAACCCGGTGACCGTCCGTTTCCGGCATACAGACGTCGGTGATGACGAGATCGTAATCGCCCGTGTCGAACTTATCGATGCCATGCCTTCCGTTTTGGGCGGTTTCCACCGAATAGTCTATTCGTTGAAGGGCCTGGGTCACGAGCTTGAGGATCATCCGTTCGTCATCAATAACCAGCACCTTACACATGGGCGACACCTGAAGGGAAGTGGTTCTTTCAATTTTTTCGGAATGGGTCCGATCAATCCATATCTACTCCAGCAGATGGGCATTGTCAACACCATATGGTATTTATTAAACACAAAACCACAATATATGGTTAGTGATAATCATTTTGCATGCAATGTCCCGCCGGGCATTCAGGCACATCCGCCGGTGCTGACGCAAAGCAAATAGGCCCGGCGTTTCATCGCCAGACCTATGGTTACCTTTCCACAAGGGCCGTCGCGGGTTTTGGTTTCAGACTTTGTATTTACCGAAATCCTCAGGAGAGAGCTTTTCGAGGTATTCGGCCCATTTTTTTCCCTCTTCGCTGTCGTCCAGCACTTCTCCGGATTCCTTGCTCACACGCGACTTTTCCATGACCCGCTCATCCACGAAGATGGGGGCGTGAAAACGCAGGGCCAGAGCAATGGCGTCGCTGGGGCGTGCATCCATGGTAAAGGAGCGTTCTTCGGACGCAAAATGGATCTCGGCGTAAAACGTGTTGTCCTTTAAGTCGCAAATGTCGATCCGATTGATCTGGACGTTGAGCAATTGGGTTAGATTCTTGAATAGATCATGGGTCATGGGCCGGTCAAACTGAATATCCTGAAGGGCCGACGCAATCGAGGTTGCCTCCAGAAGTCCGATCCAGATGGGAAGGGTCTTGTCCCCCGCTTCGGTTTTAAGAAGGATGATCGGGGTATTCGACGCCGGATCCATGGCCAGACCCGCAATGTTAACCTTATGCAGCAACGCTCGTCTCTCCTTTTTCCGGTGTGGTGTCCATCGGCCCGTATACAAGTCGTCCCCAAAGGGAGTGGGCATGGGCACCTTCTATCATGATATCCGCAAAGGTCCCTGTCAACAGTTCTTTCTTCCCCCAACGGGCGTCGGAAACGCCAAAATGGATGATGTGGTTGGACGAGGAACGGCCGGTCCAGCGGATCGGAGGAGATGCGCTGCCCGTTCCGCCGGATTCGATTCCCCGACTGGGACCCTCCACCAGGACTTGGCGAATCCGCCCTACCATGACATGATGCTTCTCTCGGGTGATTCTCCCCTGAAGCTCCAGCAGGGCCTGAAGGCGCGCTTTTTTCTCCGGTTCGGCAATCTTGCCCCCAAAGGCGGCTGCCGGTGCATTGGGCCGGTCAGAGTACATAAAGGCAAAGAGCCCATCGAAGCGGACGGTTTCGATCAGGGCCAGGCTGGCCTGAAATTGCCGGTCCGTTTCACCGGGGAACCCCACGATGAAATCCGAGGTAATGGCGATGTCCGGGCATACGGCCCTGAGACGATCCACCTTTTCCAGGTAGGCGTCCCGGGTATATCTGCGATTCATGCGTTTCAATACCCCATCATCACCGGATTGCACCGGCAGATGGATATGGTGGCACAGCTTTTTCAGACGGCCAAAGGTGCCGATCAGATCCTCGGAAAGGTCCTTGGGATGGGAGGTGGTGAAACGAATCCGACCCAACGCCTCGATACCGTCAACCCGCGCCAACAACTCGGCAAAGGTGCATAACCCCTCCTTCTTGCCGTAACTGTTGACATTCTGGCCCAACAAGGTCACTTCTCGGACGCCTTGGTCCACGCGCAGGCGGATCTCTTCCACAATGCGGTCCGGATGGCGGCTGGCCTCCCGTCCCCGCACATGGGGAACCACGCAATAGGTACAGTAGTTATCGCACCCGCGCATGATGGTGACGAATGCCGACACCTGCCCGTTGGTCAAGGGGCCAGCCACCGGGCCATCGAATTCAATGCTGTCCGACAGCTGCACATCCACGATGCGAGATCGAGAGGATTCGATGCGCCGAACCATCTCCGGCAGGCGCAAGATGGCATGCGTCCCGAATACCAGGTCCACATGGGGCATGCGTTTTAAAATCGCCTCACCTTCCTGCTGCGCCACGCAACCTCCTACGGCAACGATAAGCGACGGATTGGCGGTTTTTATTTTGGCCAGACGACCCAGAAAGCTGAAAGCCTTTTGTTCGGCTTTTTCACGGATGGTGCAGGTGTTGACAATGACCATATCCGCCGATTCGATGGCATCGGTTCCGGTATATCCCAAGGGGGCCAGCACCCCGGCAATCTGATTGGCGTCATACACGTTCATTTGACAGCCGATGGTGCTGATATGGAGCAGTTTTGGCTTCATTGAAAACTATCGATCCCTTCTGTCGGGCTGCCTTCGACCCGTTGCTAATGACTGCCAGCCTGGTGTTAAGCGCCGCAAGGCCGGTATCGGTCACCCGTCATCAACCGCAACCAATTCAAATTCACCGCCAAGGCCGTTCATGATGCTGTCCACCAGCCTGCCACAGCCTGGTGCGATGGTAACCAGCACGATGGCCTGCCGAGGGTCCAGGGTGGACATGACGGCCACGTTGTCATAGGCCTCGAGAATGAATTTGACGAAGCTGATCTGGCGCCGGTCCACGCGATAGCAGCGCCTGGTTGTTTCCAATCTCACCTATCACCTGACCTTTCCCATTGACAACCCGAAACTGGCAAACATTACTTAAATTTGCAGGGTTTGGTTCTTGTTCCCACCGGCTTAATAAGATATGCCCCTTCTATGCAAAAACAATGGCAGTTCCTCGATCCGAATCCGCAAACCGTTCAGACCCTATCCCAACAGGTGGGCTGCAGTCCCCTGATTGCAAGACTTCTGGCCATTCGCGGCATTCAATCCAAGGTCCAGGCCGTCCGATTCCTGAACCCCTTGCTGCGCAACCTAACGCCACCATTGGAAATGGCGGGCATGCACGACGCCGTCCAGCGGATTCACCGGGCACTGACGGCCGATGAGAAAATCCTTGTATTTGGCGATTACGATGCCGACGGCATCACCGCCACGGCGCTGCTGGTCACCTTTCTCCGACGATGTGGCGCACGGCTCAGCTATTATATCCCCCACCGGATCACCAACGGCTACGGCATGGGGACCGATTTCATCAACAACCGGGCGCTGCCTGCCGGTGTGGGCCTAATTATTACCGTAGACTGCGGCTCAGGCAGCGGAGAGGCTGTGACCCTGGCCCGCCAGGCCGGCATCCATACCATCGTCACCGATCATCATCCGGTTACCCAGTTGCCCGAAGACGCCGTCGCCGTAATCAACCCTACCCGGCCGGACTGCCATGCGAACCTTGCCCATCTGGCAGGCGTGGGTGTGGCCTTTTACCTGACAATCGCCTTGCGAGCCCATCTGAGAAAGACAGGCTTCTGGAAAAACCGCCGGGAGCCCAACCTGAAAAGTCTGTGCGACCTGGTGGCGGTGGGCACCATCGCCGATGTTGCCCCGCTGATTGTTGAAAACCGGGCACTGACAGCCGTAGGTCTTCAACAAATCAATCAAGGGGCACGGCACGGCATCGCCGCCTTGATGAACCTGAGCGGTTCGCCGGACACCCCGACGGATGCAGAAGCCATCGCCTTCAAGCTGGCGCCCCGGCTCAATGCAGCCGGCCGCTTGGTGCACGCCCGCATGGCCTGTGAACTGCTGCTCACCGAAAGCCGCCCAAAAGCCACCCGGCTGGCCAGAGCCCTTTGCCGGCTCAACAGCCGACGCCAATCCATGGAAAACGATCTGCTGGAATCGATTCTGGACCGATTGGTGGACACCCCAAGCCAGTTGGACAGCCCGGTTCTGGTCGTTGACGGCAATCATTGGCATGAGGGGATTATTGGCATTGTCGCCGCCCGTCTCACCCGGCGGTTTAACCGACCCACAGTGGTAATCAGCACCCGCAATGGTATGGGCAAAGGATCGGCGCGCAGCATCGACGGCATTGATCTGTCAGCCGCCTTGAAGGAATGCGCAGACCTTCTGGTTCGTTTCGGCGGCCATCCCCAGGCCGCAGGACTAACTCTCGGCACTCCCAATATCGCAGCATTTAAAACTCGCCTGGAAACAATTGTGGCTCAGATGGCGGCTGATCACGGTGTTGAACCGGCACTGGCCATTGACGCCCACGTTCGGCTGGACGATATCACGCCCGACCTGATGAACGGGCTGGAGCGCCTCGGGCCATTTGGTCAGGGTAATCCTTACCCGCTGTTTATGGACACCGGGGTTCGGGTGCACACATGCAGAACGGTCGGCGATCACCACCGCCAGATGGTTCTGGAATCCGGGTCCGGTGGCGGAGTCAGACACCCGGCCATTCAGTTCAACGTCACCGGCGACCCGCAGGTGGTTGAGCGGTTTGAAAAAATCGCCTACCGACCTCAATGGAATTACTGGAACGGGAGAAAACGCCTTCAACTCATCATCGAAGAAACCGACCCGGGAGCCTGATGCGCGCTATACCCCACTTGTGATTCGGTATGATCCTTTGCCCGAAAACGCTATGCATCAATTTTTAATTCGACCGCTTACTTTTTTTTGCTTGCATTGGCCCGACTATCTTTTTTATATAGAGCCAAAAAGAAGGCGTATAACGAATCCAATAACAACAGGTGACCATCCATGGCAAAAGTTTTCAGACCCAGCAACCGGGAATCCAGCATTCTGTCCAGAATAGAGTCCTCCAAAGAGCATGCACGGCGAGCTGCTATCAGCTTTGTGAGGGAGGATCCGTCCCGGTTCGCCAACCCCATTGCCATGAAGCTGGTGGAAGAGCACCTGGTGGAAACCACCAATAAGAATGCGCTGGAAGAACAGCTTTTGAAGTGCCTGGATACCCTTTCCCATGCCGACGAGTTTGACGTGGACTATCAGATCGCACCATTTCGGAACCTGGTCCAGCAGCCCAACGTGGTCAGCCTCTACCTCACCGCCTTCGTTATTGAAAAGCTGATCAACCATAAATCTGTGGTGGATATCTTTGGCTCGGATACGGACATTTATCTTTGCATCCACAAGCAGGTTGCCAAGCTCCTGCCCTGAGCCGTACCATGGGCCCAAGCTTCCTTCCACGACTGGTCAACGGTCCCTTTGACGACCCGGCCCTGTTTGTTCCCATGCGCCACGACAACCGGGCCCTGCTCTTCGATCTGGGTGATCTCAGTGCCCTATCCGCCCGCGATATTCTCAAAATCACCCACATTTTCGTCAGCCACACCCACATGGACCACTTTGCGGGATTCGACCGTGTGTTGCGTCTTCTGCTGGGACGCGACAAGGATCTTTACCTTTACGGGCCCCAGGGTTTTCTGGCGAACCTGTCTGGCAAGCTGTCAGGCTACTGCTGGAACCTGGTGGACAATTACCACAACCGGTTCACGCTGCATGCCACCGAACTGCATCCCCTCAAGACCCTGAACCGCCGCTTTCCCTGTCATAAAGGCTTTTTAGCCGATGACAGGGTTTGGGAAGCGCCTTTCGACGGTGTGGTCCTGAGCGAGCCGGACTTGACCGTAAGGGCTGTCCATCTCGACCACGGGACCCCTGTGCTGGCATTCGCCCTGGATGAACGGTTTCACATCAGCATCATCAAAGCAGCCCTGGACCGGCTGAAGGTGCTACCGGGCCCCTGGCTGAATCGCTTCAAGGCCATGCTCTACGCCGGTACCGATCCCGAATCCATCTTTGACGTCCCGGCACCCCGAGCAGGGGGGTCACGGCTGAGCCGGCCTTTGGGAGAATTGACTCAAACCATCGCACGCATTTCACCGGGTCAACGCCTGGCATATGTTGCCGATGCCGCCGGCACACCTGAAAACACAAAAAAAATTACCGCTTTGGCCGATGGCGCAGACCACCTGTTTGTGGAAGCGGCGTTTTCCCACTGCCACCGGGAAATCGCCCGGCAAAAACACCACCTCACGGCCCGCCAGGCCGGTGAACTCGCCCGGGCCTGCCGGGTGAAGCGCTACAGTCTGTTTCATTACTCCCCCCGCTACTCAGATTGCCCTGAAATGCTTGAAGCCGAAGCGGAAAAAGCCTTTTCAGGATGTTGAAAACCGACATCGAAGGCGGTCATGTGGAGTAACCTGACAGCCCGATTCCGGTTTTTCACACTCTTTTGTGCGGGCGATCGTCAATCTGCAGATGTTGAGGCGCGGCCGACGCCGAACGGCATCGGTGGGGTAAAGGTTTCCTGGATCCGGTAATAGCTGTCCCGTCTGGCCGGAATAAAACCGGTTCTGCGGATGATGGTGACCACCTCCGCCACGCTGGCCTGTCGGTCGTGGCCGGCCTCTTTGTGGACATGTTCTTCCACCAGCACCCCGCCAAAATCATCGGCCCCGGCTAGCAGCCCCAGTTGCCCGGCAGCAACGTTTTCCGAAAACCAGGATGACTGAATGTGCGGAAAATTATCCAGTACCAGCCGTGCAACAGCAACGATCCGCACGTACCTGGCAGGGTGGGCGGGGTATTTCACCTGTTGGGCCAGCGCTGTTCTGCCCGGTTTGTAGGACCAGGGGATAAAGCTGGTAAACCCCGATGTAAGATCCTGGAGTTCTCGCAGCCGCAGGAGATGGTCGATGATGTCCGCATCGGTTTCCACATGGCCGAACATCATGGTGGCCGTGGTTTTGAATCCGAGGCGGTGAGCCTTTTCGCAGACATCGAGCCACTGGTCGGTGGTGGCTTTTCGGGGAGCGATAATCCTGCGGACCGGTTCGGTGAGAATCTCCGCACCTCCGCCGGGAATGGTCCGTATACCCGCATCCCACAGCGTCTGCAACACCTCTGTGACCGAACACCGCTCCTGGGCGGCCATGAAGGCAATCTCAGCCGGGCTGAAAGGATGGATATGCACCTGCGGACAGGCGCTGCCGATGGCCTCAATGAAGGCCAGCCAGTCCTTTAGTTTAACTTTGGGATTATGGCCGCCCTGGAGCAGTACCGTGGTGGCTCCCTTGGCCGCAGCAGTCTTTACTTTCGCCGCCAACTCCTGCGGACTGAGGAGATACGCGTCCATTTCGCCGGCCTTGCGAAAAAAGGCGCAAAATGCACAGGCGGTCACACAAACATTGGTGTAATTGGGGTTGGAGTCGACCACAAAAGTGACCGTGCCGTCGGGAAACCGCCGGATCCGCTCCTGGTGGGCCAGGTTCATTAACTGCCCCATGGGCAGATCAGCAAGCATTTCCATGGCCTGGCCTCGGTCGTAGCGTTGATTTTTTTCCGATATGGATGGTGTTGTCATGGCGTTATCAAACCGGGCTGTGTCATGTCATCAGGCGAATTGGAAAAGCGGTTCCCTGCCCAAGCGCTGGATTTCCTCTAAAAAGAGCTGTTGTCCCAGGATATCGCTCTCGTCCAGGCATCGTCGGATCGCCTGAAAATAGCGCTGAATCAGATCGGGAGAGACGTTCAACCGGCCGGCCGCTTCGGGAACGGCCTGGGCCACGAGAAAGGGTTCTTGCGCTTTGAATTCATCGAGCCACTGTGCAATGGCCGTTTTTACTGATTCCGGGGCCTCTTTTCTCACCACCCATCGGGCGAAAACAAAAGGCAGGCCATGACTGGTGAACCAGGCGGTTGAAAGATCGGTCACATGGGCGTACGCATCATCGGCCTTCGGCGCCAAACCTCTGATCAAGGCGCGATCACCGATCAGCAGCTCAGCATCCGGCTCGCGGCTGTCGCTGACAAGTCGCGGCAACCGATCGAAACCGAGGGTTTGACCCAGAAGCAGATAGAGCAACCGAACACTGGAGGCAGATTCATGGGTAACCCGAAGGGTTTTCGGTGCATGCATCCGTTCAAAGATGCACCGTGAGAATAAAAGCACGCTCATGGATGGCCCTTTTGCGGCAATGCCGAAACACCCCACCGTTTCAACCGCATCCCCCAGCCGGGCCAATCCCCCGACGGGAACGGCCGCAGCAACCACACTCCCCGACATCAGGGCCCCGATGCTGGCCTTGGGCACCAGCGGGACGAAGTGGCACCCCCGGGGCGCTCCCAATTGACGGTAGGGCGCCATATTGGTGTATGGAATCATGGCCACGGGGGTACTCATGCGGGTTCTCTCCTGAGTGAGAACTTGCCGTCCCGCTCCACGGGTGTGAATCCAGCCGTGTGGATGGTTTCCACCATTTTGTCCCGGGCCAGCCCCACCGGTGTGGCGGCACCGGCCAGATGGGCGATCTTCTCCTCGCTGATGGTGCCGTCCATGTCGTCAGCACCCCAACTCAAACCGGCAGCCCCGGTTTCCAGACCGGTCATGGGCCAATAGGCTTTCAAATGGGGGATGTTGTCCAAAACCAGCCGCGAAATGGCCAACACGCTAAGAGTTTCCAAAGGGGTGGGCCCGTATTCGATGAAATTCCCGGCCCCCGGCTGGAAGGGCAGCGGGATAAAGCAAGAAAAACCGCCCGATTGTTCCTGGGCACGTCTTAAAATCAGCAGGTGTTCGATGCGCTCATCCCAGGTATCGCCGAACCCGAACAGCATGGTGGCATTAGTGGGGATTCCTTTGCTATGGGCCAACTGGTGAATGCGCACCCAGTCGTCAGGACTGGTTTTATTTTTCCAGTGCCGCCGGTAGAGCCGGTCGGAAAAGATCTCCGCGCCACCACCGGGCATGGCGTCCATTCCTCCCGCCTTGAGCTGGTCCAACACCGTCGATACAGACTGACCGGTTGTTTGGGAGAAATAATCGATCTCTACGGCGGTAAAGGCTTTGATGTGCAAATCCGCAAACCTGGACCGCAGGGACCTGACCAGTTCCAAGTTCCTTTGATAGGGCCAGATCTGGTTCAGTCCGCCGACAATGTGCACTTCGGTGGGCCTCAATCGTTGCACCTGGCCGAGAATCTCCGATTCCTCCAATACATATGCATGGGGGGCCTTTTTGGAGGCCGCATAGTTGCAGAAGGTGCAGCCGCTGCCGCAGATGTTGGTGGGGTTGACTTGAAGATTGAACACGTAAGTGGCCAGCCGGCCAAACCGCTGCTGACGGTTGGCCAGAGCGGCCGCCCCCAACCGGTGAAGATGGTCCGGAGTAATCGCTCCGGCCAGGCAATAGGCCTCTTCATGCGAGAGCCGTTCACAGCAGGCCCCTTTTTTCAACGCCCCCGCAAAACTATTCATGCCCATGGCAGATGGTTCCTGTTGATCGAACCGCCCTTTCAACTGGCGCGTGTTTCCTGGTTAGCGATCGGGGAGACCCAGCGTCTTCCACATGCAGTCCACCCGTTTCTCAATGACCGGGTCAAATTCGACGGGCTTGGGATATCCTGTTTTCCAGCGGGCGTCAATGGCAATGGGGAAATCAAAAATCAGGCGGTTGCCGGCGAGTGTCCGACCGGCCGGATAAAGGTCCGCCAAAGGATCAAAACGGGTGAACCAGCCCCAGAGCATCAGGGTGCGGTCGTTTAAGGGGACATCTGCCGACACGATGACGTGAAAAAGGTAATCCTTGGCCGCCGCATGGTGGATCAGCGCCTGGCGGACGGGTTCGATGTCCCGGAGGGTGTCCTTCACCTGGATCATCAGAAAGGCGGGCCCCAAGGCTGCCGTGCCGCACACCTCCGGATGCAGATCGTCGGGTGCGGGAACGTACCGGGGGGCGTCCGTGCGGATGGGTCTTCCGCCGTCATCGGTAGCCATTAGAATCAGCCGGCTGCCGGTATTCATGGCCGGACCTGTGAAGTCCAGGGTGTCCTGGGCCGTAGGGGCGATCAGATGAATGCCGGTGCTTGCATCCAGATGCCGCCACAGGGCCCGGCTCACCGCCGCCATATCGCGCACATTCACCCGCTGGTCCACGGTGATCATCACCTTGGTCAGGGAGACCTGTCCCTCTCCCAGCATGCCCAGGGTGTGCTTGAGGGCTTCTCTGGGATAGCGCTCGGCCACCGCCATCACCGCCAGGGCATGAAACCCCGTTTCCGGGTAAGCCCACAGGTCGACCACCGCCGGCCGGATCATTTTCAGCAGCGGCAGGGTCATCGCCTGCAGGGCCTCGCCCAGGTGATAATCCTCCTGCACCGGTTTGCCTACCACCGTGGCCGGGAAAATGGCATCATTGCGCGCCAGCACCCGCCGAACCCTGAACACCGGATAATCGGCGGCATGGGAGTAGTGACCGAAGTGATCACCGAACGGCCCTTCCCATTGCATGTCACCGGGAGTCACCGAACCTTCGAGCACGAATTCGGCACGGGCGGGTATACGGTGACCGGTAGTGTTGCGGTGGATCACGTCCAGCGGCCGGTTCATCATGTAGGCGGCCAGCAGACGCTCGTCGATACCTTCAGGCAGGGGTGCCACCGCCGCGGCGATCATTGCCGGCGGCCCGCCCAGAATCACGCTCACCGGCAGGGGCCGTCGCATGGCGGCTGCCTTGTGAAAGTGGAATCCGCCGCCCTTTTCGATCTGCCAATGCATGCCCGTGCTATGGCCATCGAAACGCTGCAGCCGGTAGATACCCAGGTTCCCGGTACCGTTTTCCGGGTCGGTGGTGTGTACCAACGGCAGGGTAAAAAAAGGTCCTCCGTCGTCTGGCCAACAGGTGAGCACCGGCAGTCGATTCAAATCCGGGGCATCGGTGACGGTTTCAAGCACGGGCCCGCTGCCCACCTTGCGCATGCGTGCAGCCGAAAGGGCCAGCAGGTCGCTGCGGGCCTTGACGAGGCCCTGGATGCTAGGCGGCATAAGGGTTCGAGACAGGCGATGAATCCGCTGGCCCAGCGCTGCCGGATCGCCACCGAAGGCCAGATCCGCTCGCCGACGGGTGCCGAAGAGGTTACTGACCACGCGGTAACAGGACCCTTCGACGTTTTCAAAAAGCAAGGCCGGACCCTTGGCGGCCATCACGCGGTGCTGGATGATGGTCATCTCCTGGTTGGGACTCACGCGAACCCGGATACGGGCCAAATCGCCGGTTTTTTCCAAATGGGCCAGAAAGTCCCGCAGATCGATGAAACTCAACGAATATCCTCCCAGGTTCGGGCAGGGTTCTGGCCCAGCAGGGCGAGCACACGATCCACGAAGGCGGCCAGCAGATCATCCATGGAGACCGATTTGGGATCGGTACCGGCAAACATGAAAAAAGGCGGGCTCATGGGCATGATCACGCCACCGGCCGCCGCGACCCGCCGGGCATTTTCAAGATCGATGAGGGTTAACGGCGCTTCACGCAGGCACAGAATCAGCGGACGTCGCTCCTTGAGCTGGCAATGGGCCGCCCGGATGATTAGGCTGTCGCCCAGTCCGGCGGCGATCTGGGCCAAGGTGTTCGCTGAACAGGGCAGCACCACCATTCCCGCGGTTGGCACGGATCCCGACGACAAGGGCGCGTAAAGATCATCGGGCGCAAAAACCCTGGTCGCCTGAGCTTCGATGGCATCGATGCCGCCGCATTCAGTTCCGGCGACGTCCCTGCCCCACCGGCTGACCACCAAGTCCACCGGCCAAGTGGATTTGTTCACCAGCAGTCGGGCGCCGTGGATGCCGGAGGCACCGGTGATCCCGAGAATCAGATGGGGCGGGGCAGTTTTTACCATGTTGGTGCTCCGTTGGCTTGCCTGGCTCATGAGACAATCGGAGCCAGGGCGCCGGCAATGCCGGCGAGGGTGGAGATGGGGAAAAACCGTTTGGGCACGGGAATGGCGGGCACGTACATCAGCACAAGAAAAACGGCCGCCGTAACAAGCGCCATCCAAGCTGCCAGGCCCCCGCCCACCGTCTGGACGACGGCGACCAGGATGCCCCATGCCATCAAGTGAATCCCTGCCGCCACGTGAAGGGCTCCGTCAGCACCCAGCCAGGCCGGCAGACTGTGGATGTCATTCAGCCGGTCACTGTCGACGTCCATAAGCGCATAGATGATGTCAGCCCCGCTCAACCAGCAGAAAACAAAACCGGCGAAAAGGATCACCGCCCCTGAAAACCTTGGGTGACCGGCCGCTGCCACATAGGCACCCAGCGGCGCCAGGGCCAGACACAGGCCGATGCCGAAATGGCAAAGGGGGGTGAAGCGCTTGAGCAGCGAATAGCCCAGCAGCGGCACCAGAGGGACCGGTGAGAGAATCAGGCACCAGCCACCCAGGAACCAGCAGGCCAGCAGGTAGGCCACCAGCCCGGAGAATGCGATGACCAGGGCCATCGTTACCGTCATTTTGCCCGCAGGCAGCTCTCGACCGGCGGTACGCGGGTTCAACCGATCGATCCGCCGATCGAACACCCGGTTCATGGCCATGCCGAAGACCCGGGCGCCAACGGCGGCGAATACGATCAGCAGCATCACCTTCACCGATGGAAAACGATTCCCGGCCCCCAGCCAGGCACCGGTGAAAATCAACGGCAGGCTGAAAGCGGTGTGTTCGACCCTGGTAAAGTTCAAGATGTTTTTCAAGCTATTTTCAGGTTTCATGGCTGTTTGTCTGTTGTCTTAATGCTCAGGTCGCCGACCAAGGCGGCGGCGATGCGCCCCGATACCCAATCGATATGGCTGGCCACATCCTGCCGTCCACTTTCATCGGCGGCATCGCTGATGCCCTTGATCATCGCACACGGGATGCCGTAAAGCTTGCCCACACGGGCCACGGCAGCACCCTCCATGTCCGCCAGATCGGCGATGGCGGCCAATCGGCTGCGCCATGCGGCATCGAAGACCGGTCGGTCGCAGGTGACCAGACGGGCCGGCTGCAACCGGCTGAACCATCGGGTGTCGCAGGCCACGGCGTTTTCTTTTTCGCCGAATCGGTCGCAGTCACCCTCGACCGCAGTGCTGATACGCAGCAGATCGCCGATGGACCAACGATCGTCCAGAGTCAACCGGCCACAAAGGCCGGCGCTGACCAGCGCCGATGACCGGTGGACCAGCACCAGGTGCATGGCCGCAATGGTCGCCGCGACCTTGCCCATGCCGCTGATGAGCGCGACGCATGGCCGTAAGCCTTCACCGGCGATCCTGAACCCTAACACCGGCTGGGAGCCCAGCGGTTCGGCAGACGTTTGCGCCAGGAATGGGTCCGCTTCGCGACGGGTGGCAAAGACGATGCCCACCATTAGATGGCACCGGCTTCACGAGCCATGGCTTCCAGTGTCTCAATGGCCCGGCGGCCCCGCTCGGTAATCTCCAGGCTGAAATCGTTCACGAAGGTGCGGATATGCACCTGAAGCACCGTGTCATCCATCTCCTGGGCGTGCTGCCGGATGTAGGGCAGCGCTTCATTCGGGTGGGCCATGGCTCGACGAATGCTTGCATGGACGGCTGTGTCTACCCGGTCAATCAACAGATCCCCCAACCGTTGGCTGGCTGCGATCCCCCCCAGCGGAATCGGCAGACCCGTCTGTTCCTCCCACCATGCCCCCAAATCCACCACCGGCGTGAACCCGGCAGCCTCGAAGGTGAATCGGCTTTCGTGGATGATCACCCCGCAATCGGCCTGCCCCGATGCCAAGGCGTCAAAGATCCGATCGTAGGGGGTGAAAATCCGTTGGTCCGCCTCCGGGGCCCATAACCGAAAGAGCAGGTGGGCGGTGGTCCACTGGCCGGGCAACACCACCCGGCAGTGCTGGATATCCGTTCGGTTCAAGCGCTGCCGGGCGATGAGCACCGGCCCGCAGCCAAACCCCATGGCTGAGCCGCTGTGAAGCAGGCGATACCTGTTCTTGACCGCCATCCAGGCGTAAAAAGAGAGCTTGGTGACATCCAACACCGCATCCATGGCCAGACGATTGAGGGTCTCCACATCGTGAAGCACCGGCTTCATCCGGTATCCGGTCACCCCCACATCACCCTGGGCAAGGGCGTTGAACATGAAGGTGTCGTTGGGACAGGGTGAATAACCCAATGTCAGTTCCTTGACCACGGGATCATCCTATCGGTTGAAAAACGCGCCTATTTTTTCTACCACGTAAGCCTGCTGGGATTCGATGAGTTCAGGGTAGATGGGCAGGGCCAGTGTCTGATCGGCCGCCTGTTCGGCAACTGGAAAATCGCCGGGTTGATGGCCCAGGCTGATAAAACAGTCCTGCAGATGCATGGGGACCGGGTAGTACACTTCAGTGCCGATCCCCTCTGTCCCGAGATAGGTTCGAAGGTCGTCGCGACCTGAATCAACGCGGATGACGAACTGGTTGTAAATGTGCCGATTCTCTTTTTCGACCGGCAGGTGAATGCGGTCCGTCAGCCCGGCTGAGGCAAACAGCCTCCGGTAGCGTGCCGCATTTTCCTGGCGCGCCGCCGTCCAGCCGTCCAGGTAGTCCAGCTTGACGGCCACAATGGCCGCCTGCAAAGCATCGAGGCGGAAGTTGCCGCCCACCACCCGGTGGTAATATTTGGGTTTTGAGCCGTGAACCCGGAGGATTTTCAAGCGCTCGTAAACCTGCGGATCGCCGGCAGTCACTAAGCCGCCGTCGCCGAAAGCCCCCAGGTTCTTGGATGGAAAGAAGGAGAAGCAACCGTAATCTCCCATGCTGCCCGCTCGGCGCCCCTTGTATTCGGCACCGATAGCCTGGGCGGCATCTTCAATCACAACCCATCCGTGGGCAGCCGCCACCTTCAGGATGGGGTCCATATCGGCACATTGGCCGTATAGGTGAACCGGAATAACAGCCTTGACCGTTTTTAGCGCATCTTCGTTCAGGGCCGAAACCGCCGTCTCGAGTTTGTCTGGTGCGAGATTGTACGTTTCGGGATCGATGTCGACAAAAACCGGTGTGGCTCCAACCCGGGCGATGGCGCCCGTGGTGGCGAAAAAGGTATACGGCGTGGAGATCACCCGATCTCCCGGTCCGATCCCGGCCGCCATCAGCGATAATACCAGCGCGTCCGTTCCCGATGAAACCCCCACCGCATGGCCGATCCGGCAGTAGGCGGCAATTTTTTTCTCCAGATCCTCCACCTGGGGGCCTAAAATAAAATGCTGGCTTTCGTAAATCTGTCGGGTAACTTCAAGGACCCTGTCCTTAATGGTTCGGTATTGGGCCTTAAGGTCCAGCAGCGGTACGTTCATGTCGGAATTCCTTGGTTGGGGTTTTTACGCAACGGTTTGTCAGCACGCTCCCATCAGTTCCTGGAAAATTGGCGGCCATTGTTACGGCGTCCGTTTAGATCGCTGCTTCTCATGGCGCTGGCGGCATCGCTGCAGCGGGTCTGCACCGCATTATAGCCGAAAATGGCGTTGATCTCGCGAGTCATCGCTTTGCAGCAACGGATACTCAGGGCTTCAGTCATGGAAACAACGGCTTCGGCTTGATCCTTGAGACAGATATGTATGAATCCCTTACAGGGGCCCGGATATCGCTTCAGCGTGCGGTGGACCCGAGCCAGGATATCCCGGTCCGCCATTTCGGCATCTACCATCAGGCGGACCTCCACACTCCAGGTTTCTTCAGCCCGATCCATTGGAATAATGGCATCGGCGAGGATTTTGACCCCGTTTTCTTCTACTTGGGCCGCGCCCTGAACCAGTAACGCCGTGTCCGCCGTCAGCAGATCGGCGCAGCTTGCGTATAGGGAGGGAAAGACCACGACTTCCACGGTCCCGTGCAAATCCTCCACCGTGACGAAGCCCATGAGTTCCTCCTTGCGGGTACGGATCACCTTAGCGCTGCTGATGGTGCCACCGATGCGAACAGCACTCTTGTCGGCCACTTCCCGGATACTCAATGCGTCCACGTTGGTGAATTTCTCCAAAGTCTCCTTGAAACGATCCAACGGGTGTCCGGTGACATAAAAGCCCAGGGTCTCTTTTTCCTGTTGCAGTTTCTCACGATCGTCCCAGTCGTCGATGGCGGGAATGGCCGGCAGGTTGATGGCCACATCTTCTCCGGCACCGCTGTCAAACAGGCTCATCTGGGCGCTGTTCTTCTCCCGCTGGATACGTTGGCCATAATCCAGCGCCTCTTCCAGCACCGCCATGAGGCGGGAGCGGTAGATACCGGTTGAATCCATTGCCCCGCATCGAATCAGACTTTCCAGCACACGCTTGTTCACTTTGGTCAGTTCCACCCGTTGACAGAAGTCGAAGATAGATGAGAAGGGTCCGTTCTCTTCACGCTCTTTAATAATCAGGTCTACGGCGGCACCACCCACATTCTTGACCGCCGCCAGACCAAAGCGAATATGGCCGTCGACGGCGGTGAACACCGTACTGCTCTCGTTGACGTCCGGCGGCAGCACGTTGATGCTGTGGGTACGGCATTCATTGATAAACTTGACCACACCGTCGATGGTGTCAATTTCGCTGGTGAGCAGGGCCGCCATGAACTCAACGGGAAAGTGTGCCTTGAGGTAAGCCGTCTGGTAGGCAATCAGTGCGTAGGCGGCGCTGTGGGACTTGTTGAAGCCATAGCCGCCAAATTTTTCGATCAGGTCGAACAACTCTGTTGCAACGGCCTTGTCCACGCCGTTTTTCACCGAACCGCTGATGAACTTCTCCCGGTGTTTGGCCATCAAGGCTTCAATCTTCTTGCCGATGGCCTTGCGCAGACTGTCCGCATCGGCCATGGAATATCCGGCCAGGGTGCCGGCGACCTGCATGACCTGCTCCTGGTAGACCATGACGCCGTATGTTTCTTTGAGAATCGGTTTCAGGCAATCCACCGGGTAGATCACTTTCTTGCGGCCATGCTTACGGTCCACAAAATCGTCCACCATGCCGCTGTCCAGCGGTCCGGGACGATATAACGCTACCAGTGCGGTAAGATCGTCAAAGGATTCCGGGTGCAGTCGGACGAGCAGATTTTTCATGCCACTGGATTCCAGCTGAAACACGCCCGTAGTATCTCCGGCCTGGAGGATGGCAAACGTTTTCTCGTCGTCAAAGGGCAGGTCGGAAAGATCCGGAACGATTTTTGCCTGGGCGGCAATGCTCTTCAATGTTTCGTCGATGACGGTCAGGTTGCGCAAACCCAGGAAATCGAATTTAACCAAGCCGATATCCTCGACCCGTTTCATATCAAACTGGGTTACCACCTCCCCTTTTTTGCCCTTGTAGAGCGGCAGGTACTCCACCAGCGGCTTGTCGCCGATCACCACGCCAGCCGCATGGGTTGATGCATGGCGGGAAAGCCCCTCCAGAGACCGGCTGATATCTACCAATTCGGCGATGCGCGGGTCCGCTTCCACCATCTCCGCCAGCTTGGGCACCTCCTTCAAGGCCTTATCGATGGTCATCTTCAGGCTGTCGGGAATCAGCTTGGCAATGAAATCCACCTCCGCCAGCGGAAGTCCCAGGGCCCGTCCCACATCCCGGATCACCAACTTGGCTTTCATCTTGCCGAAGGTAATGATCTGGGCCACGTAGTCACCGCCGCCGTAGCGTTCGACCACGTAGTTGTAGACCCGTTCCCGTCCGTGGATACAAAAATCGACATCGATGTCAGGCATGCTGATGCGCGACGGGTTCAAAAACCGCTCGAAGATCAGGCCGTGCTCAATGGGATCCAGGTCGGTGATGAACAGGGCAAAGGAGACCAGACTGCCGGCCGCCGAGCCACGGCCGGGCCCTACCGGAATGCGGTTTTCTTTGGCGTAACGGATAAAGTCGGCCACGATGAGAAAATAGCTGGGAAAGCCCATCTCTTTAATCGTTTTGATCTCGTATTCCAGCCGCTCGCGATAAACCGTCTCGTCCAGGTTCGGTTTTTTTTTGCGCACCATTGCCATTCGCCGTTCATAGCCCTCGCGCACTTGCTGGTCGAAGAGTTCATCAGCCGTCTTCCCTGATTCCACACCGAACTGAGGGAAGTGATAGGTCTTGAAGTCAAACTCGATGTAGCAGCGGTCGGCAATGGCCACTGTATTCTCGATGGCGCCGGAAAAACCGGCGAAATAGCCGACCATCTCCTCTGATGATTTGAAATAAAGCTGGTTGGAGTCGAAAACGAACCGGTCGGCATCGGCCATGGTCTTCTGGGTCTGGACGCACAGGAGGATCTCATGGGCCTTGGCATCCTGCTGATTCAGGTAATGGCAGTCATTGGTGGCCACCAGCGGGATGGACAGCTTCCTGCTGAGTTCAACCAGGCCCTGATTGACCTTTTCCTGGGCCGGTATGCCGTTGTTCTGCAGTTCCAGAAAAAAACACCCCTCGCCGAAAATCTTCTGGTAGTAGAGAGCTGCCTCCTCGGCCTTGGCCATCTGATTGGCCAGAATTAACTGGGGAACGTCCCCTTTTAGGCAGGCGGACAGAGCGATGAGGCCATTGGCGTGGGCGGCGAGCACCGCCTTGTCGATCCGTGGCTTATAGTAGTAGCCTTCCAATTGGCTGATGCTGGCCAGTTTGCAAAGGTTGCGATACCCCTGTTGGTTTTCGGCCAGCAGAACCAAGTGTCGGGTTCCCTCCTTGTCAAGGGGGGTCTTGTCGGCAAGGGTGCGCGGGGCCACGTAGCATTCGCAACCGATAATGGGCTTAATGCCGGCGGAGGTGGCCTGCTGGTAAAAATCCAACGCGCCGAACATGGTGCCGTGATCGGTCTGGGCCACCGCCGGCATGCCCAAGGCTTTCACTTTTTTAAACAGGTCACCCAGCCGGATGGCCCCGTCCAGCAGGCTGTACTGGGTATGGACGTGCAAGTGCACGAAATTAGCTGTATGTTGGGTCATAATCTATCATCTAACGATGCTGGGTTTTAAATCTGTCCCTCCAGATAGAGAAGGTTGCGGTTCAGATCAGGGCCGCAGCAGGTTTGAAACCGCTGGCGCAGTTGCGCTTGGTTGCGGATAGGAATGGTGTGCAAACGCCGGGCTGAATTTAAGGATCCGATATTTAGACGGCCACCAACCATCAATTCTCCACCCGGTAATTGGGGGCTTCCTTGGTAATGATCACGTCGTGGACATGGCTTTCACGCATGCCGGCTGCGCTGATCCTCACAAAACGCGCCTTTTGGCGAAGCTCAGCGATGGTCCGGCAGCCCACATAGCCCATTCCGGCCTTGAGCCCGCCAATGAGCTGCAAGATATTCGCAGACAGGGTTCCCCGATAGGGCACCCGTCCAACGATGCCCTCGGGCACCAGCTTGTCGTCGGTTGCCTGTTCGGTCTGATAATAGCGGTCCTTGCTGCCCTGTTTCATGGCTTCCAGGGATCCCATGCCCCGGTAGACCTTGTAGCTTCGGCCCTGGAACAGGATGGTTTCCCCGGGACTTTCCTCAGCGCCGGCGAACAGGCCGCCGATCATAATGGTATGGGCGCCGGCACCGATGGCCTTGGTGATGTCACCTGAAAACTTGATGCCGCCATCGGCCATCAGGGGGACGCCAGTTTTTTCCGACACCTCCCGGCAATTCAGAATGGCTGAAATCTGGGGCACACCGATACCGGCCACGATGCGCGTGGTGCAGATGGATCCCGGACCGATGCCGATCTTGACGGCATCCACGCCGGCGTCGATCAGCGCCTGGGCGCCTTCACCGGTACCCACATTGCCCGCGATGAGCTGCACGGCGGGGAAATCCCCCTTCAGGCGCTCAACCGCCCGGATAACATTGCCCGAATGGCCATGGGAGGTATCGATGACGATGACGTCTGCACCTGCCTTGAGCAAGGCCTCTGCCCTAGGCATCATGTCTTCCCCCACGCCAATGGCCGCACCCACCCGTAGGCGTCCCATGCCATCCTTGCAGGCATTGGGGTATTTTTTTATCTTTTCGATATCCTTGATGGTGATCATTCCGGTTAAATGCCCGTTTTTGTCCACCACGAGCAGTTTTTCGATGCGATGAACGTGGAGCAGTTTCTTGGATTCTTCCAGGCTGATGCCCTCGCTAACCGTCACCAGTTTTTCGCTGGTCATGACGTCGCTGACCTTTTTGGTCATGTCCGTTTCGAAGCGCAGATCCCGGTTGGTGACAATCCCCACCAGCCGATCACCCTGGGTCACCGGAACCCCGGAGATACGGTAACGGGCCATCAACGCCATCACCTCTTCAATGGGTCGGTCCGGGGCGATGGTCAGCGGATCGACGATCATGCCGCTTTCCGATTTTTTAACCTGGTCCACTTCCATGGCTTGATGTTTGATGCTCATATTGCGGTGGATGAAGCCGATGCCCCCCTCGCGGGCCATGGTGATGGCAGTCTGTGCTTCGGTCACCGTATCCATGGCCGCACTGACGATGGGAATATTCAGGGTCAGTTCACGGGTCAGACGGGTTCGCGTATCGACGTCCTTGGGCAGGATATCGGAATAGCTGGGAACCAGCAGGACATCATCAAAGGAATAGGCTTCCTCTGCGATCAGGTGGGTCATGGGGTCCTCCGCATTCATATGGAATTTGGCCGGGTCGGCGGTGGTGATTTTAGGTGTCGTCCGTCAGTGGCCCTGCCGGTCTGAAAAAGGGCAGGCAATGGCCTATAAAACGGGGCTCGTAGAGGTCTCGGCCCGCGGACGATAAATCCTCGGAAATGAGGATCAGATGAACGTCGGGCCGAAAACCGATTTTCCGGAGAAATTAACAAATGAAGGGGGCTTTATCAATCTTTATTTGGCCGCTTGACACCCTTGGCAGGCCGTAATAAGTTAATTTTTTTTGTTTTAGGGAGAAGCGCACCGGCCCCAGGCGCACACGGCAACTGAATGCGTCGCCGTCGGTTGCCAGCATCAGCCCCTCCTTTTTTTGAGAACAGGAGTCGTTGCACCGCCATGCTGATAACCATCAATCCAGACAATCCCCAGCAGCGGCTGATCAGTCGGGTGGCGACTATTTTGAAAGATGGGGGGCTAATCGCTTATCCCACCGATACCTATTACGGTATTGGATGCGACATCATGAACAAGCGGGCCATCGAAAGAATCTACCAACTCAAGCAACGCAATAAAAACCAACCCTTCAGCTTTATTTGCGCCGATCTTAAGAACATCAGCCAATATGCCAAAGTCTCCAACTACGCATACAAGACCATGCGGCGGTTGCTCCCCGGACCCTACACCTTCATTCTTACAGGATCCAAGCTGGTCCCTAAAATCATGCTTACCAAACGTAAAACCGCGGGTATTCGGGTTCCCGCCAACAATATCTGTCTCTTCCTCGTGGAGGCCCTGGGCAATCCCGTTATCTCAACCAGCGCCACCGCGCCCGACGGTGAGGTTTTTCACGACGCCTCCCTGATCCACGATCACTTCGGGCCAAGACTGGAGGCGGTTATCGATGGTGGGCCGGTATCGGGCATGCCCTCCAGCGTGGTCTCCCTGGAAGAGGATGTGCCTGAAATCATCCGTGAAGGCTTGGGTGATGTCAGCCTGTTCAAATAGCCGCTCCGGCTCTTTTCTGCGGTTCAAACCCCTTGAAAAAATTATCGTGAAGCGATCTCGACATACTGACCCTTTTTAGAAAAAATTCAGCGGTCGCCGAATCGCTTGAGCAACAGGCTGGCCGCTTTCCGGTCCAGGTCGTCCAGGGCAAAATGAAGGGCTATTTCGGCTAGGGCGGATTTATTTTCGATGGGCACGCCGTCGAGCTTCAGCTGGTGAAATTTGCGGTTGAACCGGTCGAGCAGGCTCTCGGAGAAATAGAATCCAGCCTTTTTTTTGGGCACTGCCGGTTTGGGAGCCGGACGGCCAGTGGCCACGGAAACCGGATCCATAGGGTTTTCGTCAAAAAAATCGGGGATGCTCTTTCTGTTTGATGCCGTCATCGATCAACCTTTCTGCCAGTTTTCGATAATCATGTGCACCCGATGCACTGTCGGCGAACTCGAAAATACTCTTCCCGACCACCGGTGCTTCGCACAAACGCACATTGTGGTGGATGGGATCGCAAATCTGTTTGCGGAAAAGGCGCCGCAGCCGGTGGTAGATGTCATGGCTTTGGCGCGTACGACGATCGAACATGGTGGGCAGGATATACTTGAGCCGAAGGTGTTTATTGAGCTGCTGAACGGAGACCAGGTACCCGAAGAAGGTCTTTAGTCCCTCCAGAGCCGGCCCCTGCAGTGCCACCGGGCAGAGCACCTCTTTGGCAGCCATGAGGATGTTTACGCTCAGCACATCCCACCCGGGAGCACAGTCGAAAATCAAGTAATCCAGCCCGTTGTTTTTTGGTGTCAGGCTCTGGCCCAATATGGCATGCCGCCCTTCACGGGGCTGCTCTCCCAACCAGTTTTTTAGCTCCACCAGCTTGATACCGCCGGCCAGTACCCATAGATTCTGGCGAGCTGAATGAATGGCCTCTTTCTTTAAGATCAACCTGCCGTTACCGTCGTGACCGGTTATGAACTCATACAGACCGTGGGGTGGAGATACGCCAAGGAAGGTGGTGGTCTGGGCCTGGGTGTCGCAATCCACCAGCAGCACCCGCTTGCCTGCCAAGGCCAGTCCATGGGCCAGGTTTACCGCCGTGGTGGTTTTTCCCACCCCTCCCTTTGCCATGGCCACCGCGATGGTGCGCATAGGCGTCTCCTTTATGGATCACGGTCCGTCTGGATGGTACCGGTATTCGGCATAGATGCCCGGATGAATGGCCTTGGCGATCAGATCGGACAGCGAGGAGGACATCAGATAGCGCAGCAGGGAAAGTTTTTGGTCACGGGCATAAATCGGGGTCACCGCGCCGTCGATACCGCCCAGCTCGCCCGCCCATTGGAGGGCATCTTCGAAGTTGCCGAGGCGGTCAATCAGCCCCCGTGCTTTTGCATCCTCACCGGTGAAAATGCGTCCGTCGGCCACCGCTGCCACCAGATCGCGATCCATCTTTCTGCCTTCGGCAATGGCGGAAACGAATTGTTCATGGATGCCGCTGGAGACGGATTGCAGAATTTCACGTTCGTCCTCACGCATCTCGCGGGTGGGCGAACCGGTATCCTTGTATGGACCGCTCTTGATCACCACAGGAACCATGCCGATCTTGTCCAGCAACTGGCGAAAGTTGGTGTAACCCATGATCACGCCGATGCTGCCGGTAATCGTACCGGGGTTGGCAACAATGCCGTCAGCCGCGCAGGCCACATAATAGCCGCCGGAGGCGGCCACGGCACCCATGGACGCCACCACCTTCTTGGTGCCGATGGTTTTACGGATCTCACGGTAAATCTCCTGTGAAGGACCCACGGCGCCGCCGGGGGAATCGATGCGGATGACAATGGCCTTAATGTCCTCATCTTCCCGGAACCGGCGAATATGCTCGATGGTATCCCGCGCGTCGGCAATGGCCCCTTCGATCTCGACGACCCCGACCGCTTCACCGCCGAAATCTCCGGAAGCCTTACCCAGCAAGATCGCCATACCCATGGCGCCAAGGATGAGAACCGTAAAAACGGTGAAGGATGTCAGTAAGAAAAAAAGGTAGGGATGGCGTCTGGAAAACATGGCATGTTCCTTTGCTGCAAGCCGGCTCTGACCGGAACCGCCCTCCCCTGTCGAAACAATCACGGAACCATGGGCCATCGGTCAGAAAGGGGCTTCGGGAAAGCGGTGGCGGCTGGCAGCGGCCGTGTGAACGGTGCTTTGGGGGTCACAATGACACCAATGCCGGCGGGCCTTTCAGGCAAACCGCCGGCATTGGTGCTCGGGTCAATGGGTCTATTGTTCGTCGCTGTTGAGCTTTTCCTGCAGGTTCTCACGAAGGATCTCGCCGAAGCTGGAGGTTGCCGGCCCCATGTTGCTGACGTACTCGGTCAGGAGCTCCTGGTCGTCTTCCATATCGAGCCGTTTAATGGAGAGGCCGATGCGCCGTTCATCGCTGTTGATGTTCATGACTTTGGCGGTCAGCATCTGTCCTACCTCAAACTGGCCCACTGGGGTTTTGATCTTCTCTTTGCTGATCTCGGAAACATGTACCAATCCCTCGATACCCTCTTCCAACTCCACAAAAACACCGAAATCCGTCACATTGGTGACGGTGCCGGTGATTTCCTTGCCCACCTCATAGCGCTCGGCGACCGTATCCCACGGATCGGCCTGCAGCTGTTTTACACCCAAGGAAAAACGCTCTTGCGCCTTGTCAATTTCTAAAACGATTGCCTGAATCAGGTCCCCCTTTTTGTAGATTTCCGAGGGGTGTTTAATTCGTTTGGTCCAAGAAATATCGGAAATATGAACCAGGCCGTCGATGCCCTCATCGATTCCGATGAACAGGCCGAAATCGGTTATATTCTTGATCTTTCCTTCGATAGTGGTGCCCACCGGGTATTTGTCGCTGATCACATCCCAGGGATTGGGTGCGGCCTGCTTCATGCCTAGTGAAATTCGTCTGTTTTCAGGCTTGATATCCAACACGAGCGCGTCCACGATCTCGCCCACGGAGACCACTTTGGAGGGGTGGCGAACCTTACGCGTCCAGGACATTTCAGACACGTGGATCAGGCCTTCGATGCCCTCTTCCAGTTCCACAAAGGCGCCGTAATCGGTCAGGCTGACTACCTTGCCGCTGATACGCGAACCCACGGGATACTTTTCGATGGCGCTGGCCCAGGGATCTTCGCTAAGCTGCTTCATGCCCAGGGACACGCGCTCACGTTCAAGGTCCAGGCTCAAAATCTTGACATTGATCTCATCGCCCACACTGAACAGCTCGGACGGATGTTTGACCCGGCCCCAGGAGATATCGGTAATGTGAAGCAATCCGTCCACACCACCCAAATCGACAAACACACCGTACTCGGTGAGGTTCTTGACGATACCGGCAACCACCTTGCCTTCGTGGATGGAAGCCAGGGTCTTGGCCCGTTTGGATTCACGTTCTTCCTCCAGCAGCGCCCGCCGGGAAAGGACGATATTGCTTCGCTTGCGGTTGTATTTCAGAACTTTAAATTCGAATTCCTTACCAACCATGTCATCCAGATTGCGAATCGGTCGCAGATCCGCCTGGGATCCGGGTAGAAAGGCCTGAACGCCGATATCCACCGAGAAGCCCCCTTTGACGCGGTTGGTGATGGTTCCGGTGATGGTCTCGTCGGCTTCATGGCGGTTCTTGATATCGTCCCAGACCTTGACCTTCTCGGCTTTCTCCTTGGAGAGCACGACCACTTCGTTTTCGTCGTCCCACCACTCGACCATCACTTCGACGGTATCACCCACCTGCGCGGTGACTTCGCCATCCACTTCGAATTCCCGGATACGGATCTGGCCTTCCGATTTGTAGCCGATGTCCACCAGGACATGGTCTTTGTCTACGGAAATGATTTTTCCGTTAACCACCTCCCCTTCGGCAAAGCGTTTGAAGCTCTCTTCGTACATATCCATGAGCTCGGCCATGCTTTCACCGGTAACGCTGTCTTTCTCAATTGGTTCTTCGGTTGAGTTGTTGTCTACAAAGTTGTCCATTGACTGAAAATTACCCCCTTAGCCTCATTTAATTTACTGCGAATGCCCACGCATGCAGTATAGCCCAGGGACAATACAGAAACGTTAGGCAAAATGCAACGATTTATTTAGCATTGCGGCCATGATCAGGTAGGAGTTGCGTCATCATGCGACCGGGATGACCGGAATCTATGATTTTGCCAGACCCTCCAATTGACGGACACGCACCATCATCAACGCGACTACCTGTCGAGCAGTCATGGCCGTCGAATCGATGATGATCGCGTCGCCGGCTGGCCTTAGCGGTGCGATATCGCGGCTGCTGTCGTTTTCATCCCGGCGACGAATATCCAGCTCGATCTGCCCGAGGGTCTGATCGTTGGCTTGGCCATATTGCGCAAAGCGACGCAGCGCTCGCTGTCGAACCGTGGCATCAAGAAAGAACTTGAGATCCGCAGCGGGAAAAACCACCGTTCCCATATCGCGGCCTTCGGCCACCAACCCCTTGGCCTGCCCTATTTCCCGTTGGAGATCCATGAGCGCCTGTCTCACCATGGGGCGGGCCGACACCGCCGATGCCAGCATGGTGATCTCCGGCGAACGGATCCGTTCGGTGATATCTACACCGTTTAAAACCAGACGGTTCTCCTCTATACGAAGCTGTAACGCCCTACAGACATCGCCAAGTCCCTGGTCATCGTCCGGTGAGATGTCGGCTGCACGAACCGCGTAGGCAACCGCCCGGTATAGGGCCCCGGTATCAAGGTAACGGCAACCCAGTTCCTGGGCCAGCATCCTGCTGACCGTGGTTTTACCGGCACCGGCGGGCCCGTCGATAGTGATCAGCAGCCGTGGTGGAGGCGTCATTTTGAGATTCCTGTTTAAGCCTTCAAGGGTCGGCTACTGCCTTAGGACCGTTTCCAGCGCCTTCAGAAAACGCCGGTTTTCCTCTTCAAGCCCCACGTTAATACGGATATAGGTGGGAAATCCATAGGCCCGCATGGACCTGACGATCACACCCAGCCGCAGCATCTTTTCAAATACGATGTCCGCCGGCTGTCCGACGTCGATGAGAAAAAAGTTGGCCTCGGTTCTATGGTAGGTCAGGCCCAGCCCGTCCAACGCGGCATACAGGTCGTCCAACCCCTTATGAACCAGGTCGAGCGTGCGATGCAGAAACTCATGGTCATCCAAGGCAGCCGCAGCCGCAGCCTGAGCCATGGCGTTGACGTTAAAGGGCTGCCTGACCCGATTGAGCACCTCCGCCAGGGCAGCCGGCATGATACCGTATCCCACCCGCAGTCCGGCAAGTCCGTATACTTTGGAAAAGGTTCGCAGGGTCACCAGCGGGCGGTTCACATCCGCCGGCCGGCCGGTTTTCAAGCAATCAAGATTTCTGGCGAACTCGATATAGGCCTCGTCCACGACCACCACCACGTCCTCCGGCAGCCGGGCCATGAAGCGGTCAAAATCCTGCTGGGCCACCACCGTACCGGTTGGATTGTTGGGGTTGCAGACAAAAATCAAGCTGGTATCGGCGGTCGCCCGTTCGGCCATGGCGTCAAGATCTACGGCCAGGGCTTTCAGGGGTACGGATTCTACCACGGCACCCGCGGCCGTGGCCGTGATGTCGTACATGAGAAATGAGGGGCGAGGCACAATCACCCGGTCGCCGGAGCGGACCAAGGCTCGAACCAGCAAGGCGATGATATCATCCGAACCGTTGCCGATCACCACATTCGCCGGTAAAACACCATTGGCGGCGGCAATCTTACGGATCAGCCGGTGACCGGCTCCGTCCGGGTAACGGTGCACGGTGGCCAAACTTTTCTGGATGGCCGTCAAGGCCTTAGGAGAAGGTCCCAAGGGGTTTTCGTTGGAAGCCAGCTTGACCGAGTCGCTGATGCCGTATTCTCGTTCCAGAGCCTCCAGCGGCTTGCCGGGAACATAGGGTTCAATGGCCTGAATATAATCCGGAATCTTCAATTTCATGGGTTACCGTCGGTTGAATAGAACAGCCGGGTGCCCAGCCCATTCGTTAATGCATCAGGATCAGCGCGCCTTAGGGTCACCACGGCATGGGGGTGGACTATTTTTGGCCGGCCTGTTCGCCGGCAGCCACCGCATCCATGTTCAAAGGAATCAGTTTGGGTTTCAGGCTGAACTCTTCTTTGATACAATGCTTCAGGGTTTCCATGGGAACGACACCGCTTCGCGCCACGAAGGCGGAAAGGGCAACGATATTGGCGACCTTGACACTACCCAGATCCTTGGCAATGTCCACCACCGGTACGCGCAGTTCGTCCACATCGTCCCGGTTCGCCCCAAAGGCGATCAGCGAACTGTTGATGAAGATGATGCCCCCTTTTTTAACCGTGGGGGCAAATTTTTCGAGCGAAGGCCCGTTCATGGCCACCAGATGCAGGGGATTTTTGATGATGGGCGAACCGATGGGCCGATCGCTGATCACCACAGTGCAATAGGCCGTCCCGCCCCTCATTTCAGGCCCGTAGGAGGGAACCCACGCCACCTCGTAGCCTTCCTCCATGGCGGCATGGGCCAGAACCTTGCCGATTAACAAGATACCCTGTCCACCGAATCCGGCAAACATGATTTCGCTCTGCATTGTGCCTCCTTCAGTCACGTCCGGCATTGGGGATCGGTAGGTCAAGCCGGAACTTTGTAGTCCCCCGGTTGGTAGTAGGCCAGCAGGGTTTTTTCGGTCCAGTCGATTGCCTGCAGCGGCGTCATGCCCCAGTTGGTGGGGCAGGTGCTGACCACCTCGACGAGGCTGAAGCATTTGTTTTCCATTTGATAGGTAAATGCCTGTTTTATTGCTTTTTTAGCCTTTGTTATATATTTGGGTTTGATGACGGTCTGGCGGCTGATATAGGCCGGTGTTTGCAGGGCGGCCAGCAACTCGGCCATCTTGATGGGCATGCCCACCTCCTCGACCTTTCTGCCGAAGGGCGACGTCGAAGTACGTTGGTCCGGCATTGTGGTGGGGGCCATCTGGCCGCCGGTCATCCCGTAAATGGCGTTGTTGACAAATATGGTGGTGAACTTCTCGCCCCGGTTGGCCGCGTGGATGATTTCCCCCATGCCGATACTGGCCAGGTCTCCGTCTCCCTGGTAGGTGAAGACCATCAGGTCGGGACGCACCCGCTTGATGCCGGTAGCCATAGCCGGCGCACGGCCGTGGGCCGCTTCCTGGAAATCGCAATTGAAGTAGTTGTAGGCCAGTACGGCACAGCCGACGGGCGCGATGCCCACCGTGCGTTCCCGAATGCCCAGTTCATCGATGGTCTCGGCCACCAGCCGATGGATCACGCCGTGGGTGCATCCCGGACAGTAATGCGTATGGGTATCCGTGAGCGACTCTGGTTTTTTGAAGGTCTTTCCCATTTGACATGTACTCCTTGCTTGTGAGCCTGAATCCGTTGGGGATTGCCGGTCGTTCAGGCAATACGTTGCTTGACCACCTCGATAACCTCTTCGGGGGTGGGGATGTCACCGCCGCATTTACCGTACCAGCTGATTGGAACCTGGCGTTTAACGCAGCGCTCCACATCCTCCACCATCTGTCCCATGCTCATCTCAATGCTCAACACGTGCGTGCACGAGGGAATCGACGCCGCATCGGCCACGGTTTGATCGGGAAATGGGAAAAGGGTCTGGGGACGGATCATGCCCACTTCGATGCCTTCGGCCTTCAACATGTCGATGGCCGTGCGGCACACCCGGCTCATGGTGCCGTAACTGACGATGAGCCCCTTGTACTCGCCGTCGGTATTGTACGATTCGGACATTACCTCTTCGGCCCGCATACGATCATACTTGGCCTTAAGTACCAGATTGTGGTCATTGAGCTGCACCGGGTCCAGGAACAGGGACTTGACCAAATTCCGCTGCTTGCTGTTGCGGTGATTCATGCCGTTGGTTGCCCAGGCGTCCTTGTTGGACGGCTCGCTTTTTAAATGGTCGGGGAATTCGACCGGCTCCATCATCTGTCCGGTGAGGCCGTCACCCAGAATCATCACCGGATTGCGATATTTTTCGGCCAAAGGAAAAGCCCTCATCACCATTTCAACCGCCTCCTGGACGCTGGCCGGTGCCATCACCAGCAGGCGGCAGCCTCCATGACCGAGGCCCTTGGTGGCCTGAAGATAGTCCGCCTGGGAGGGCAATATGCCGCCCAATCCCGGTCCGCCGCGCATAATATTAACGAAGACAGCCGGGCACTGGGCAGCGGCGATATAGCTGATGGCTTCGCTCATGAGACTGATGCCCGGGCTGGATGAAGTGGTGAAGACGCGTTCACCAGCAGCGGCAGCGCCGAAAAGCATATATCCCACCGCTACCTCACTCTCTCCCTGCAAAAATACCCCCCCCACCTCCGGCATGCGGCGGACCAGGTACTCCGCCACTTCGGACTGCGGGGTAATAGGATAGGCGAAGTAGTTGAGGCATCCCGCCCGGATAGCCGCTTCGCCGATGGCCTCGTTTCCCTTCATCAATACCTTTGCCATGGTGCTCCTCCGTTCATCGCCCTCAGGCGCTGGGTTCTTCGGTTTCAGCAATGGTGATGGCCACATCCGGACACATGATGCCGCACATGGTGCAGTGAATGCAATCCTCCGGACGCGCCTGATAAACGGGGAAATACCCCTTCGCATTCACGTCGGGAGAAATTTCCAGCACATTTTTGGGACATACGGCGATGCACAGGCCGCAGCCTTTGCACCGGTCCTTTTCGATCGTGTGTTGATACGCCATTGGCTGCTGCTCCTTATCGCGAGGAAATCATGTTACACTGCAAAAAACCGGCGCTGTCGCGCCACTGATCTGCCAGCAAACCGGTGGTGGAACGCATGCGGCATCACTCGGGCTCGGGCCGATTGGGCCGCCTTACGCCAATGGGCCAAAGGATTCCGCCTGTTGCCAAGGTGGCACCAGCTGACATTTGAGCGCCAGCACCGGACATTGGATATCCTTTTTGTCCAGCCGGGTCAACAAGGCCGCCGGCGTGGTGATGAACACCAAGGGGACCTCGCCGGCCTCGGCCACTTGTCTGGAAAAATGGTATCCGGCCAGGATATCCTGTTCGGTGGTCTCCGCCATGAGGTTGGCATTGCCAACGATGCCGGTGATGGCCATCTTGGCCTTGGCCTCAATTGCTCTCCGGATCTTCAGGCAACCGTTTACCGTATCGGTGTAAGGCCGATTGGGATTGATAACCTGAAGGAGCTTTATGGTCTGGCCCTTCAACGCATCGGCCAGCGCCCCCAGGACCGTTGCCCCGACATCATCTCCGCCTACATCCAGCAGCGTCAGGCCCGAAGGATTTCTCAGCATGCCTGACACCTCAGGGGTAAGGATGGGCAGGTCAGCCTGCATATACTGGGCCGGTGGCAGCACCACATCAATGCCCAACCGGTTCAGTTCGCGCCGCGCTTCACGTGTCCGGAAATAGGGATTCACCAAATCCAAATCCGCCAATCGAACCCTTGTGTTCCTCGCATTCATGTGGACGGCCAGGTTGATGGCGACTTCGGTTTTCCCACTACCGTATGCACCGACGATGATGACGATACCACTGAGTTCCAGTTCCAACTGACTAAAGGTCCTTTGCGTGATCGTTGAACCGCGCCGGCCGGCAATGGCGAAAGGTGCCTGAACATGTCGGGGTGGTGCGTTCTGTTTTCGGAAGCTCAGAACAAAAATGGATTACATATTTTCAAATTCCTGTTGTGTCAAGGGATTTTGCCGGTTCTTCGACGCTTCCACCTTTCACTGGCCCGAACAGTATGGTAAAGAAATTAACCACATCATCGCCGCGCACAGGCACCGGACAACCGGAAAGGGAATTTTCCAAATGGCCATGGTCAAAACAGGTCTCGAGGTCTTTTTAAGCTCGCCCCCGCCATTCTTAAAGAATCAGCGGCTGGGCCTATTGTGCAATCCGGCATCGGTGGATCACCGGCTGGTCCATGCAGGCCTAAGGATCATCCGCGATTTACCCGGCCAGCTCAAGGCGCTTTTTGCTCCGCAGCATGGGTTTTACGCGGAGAAGCAGGACAACATGATCGAATCCGCCGACCGGGTGGATCCGGCAACCCGTCTGCCGGTGTTTTCCCTTTACGGCGACACACGCATTCCTACCCGTACCATGCTGGACGTGATCGACGTGATGCTGGTGGACCTTCAGGACGTCGGTACGCGGGTTTACACCTTCATTTACACCCTGTCCCACTGCATGGAAGCAGCCCGACGATACGCTAAGAAGATCATCGTCCTGGATCGCCCCAACCCCTTGGGAGGGCTTCGGGTGGAAGGTAACCTGCTGGCCCCCGACTGTTCATCCTTTGTTGGCCGCTACCCCATTCCCATGCGCCATGGACTGACCATCGGCGAACTGGCCCTGCTGTTCAACACCCGCTTTGGCATCGGCTGCGATCTTGACGTGGTTTGCATGCAGGGGTGGAACAGAGCGCTGGTCTTCAGCCAGACCGGCCTGCCCTGGGTAGCGCCGTCTCCGAATTTGCCGACACCCGCATCGGCCATGGTCTACCCGGGCCAGGTGATTTGGGAAGGCACCAACATCTCTGAAGGCCGGGGAACCACTCAACCTTTTGAACTGTTCGGGGCGCCGTTTCTAGTGCCAGATAGCCTGATGGAAAAAATGGACCCAGCGCTTTTAAACGGCGTTGTACTCAGACCGGTTGAGTTTGAACCCACCTCCAATAAATGGGCCGGGCATTCGTGCAAGGGGTTTCAAATCCATGTCACCAACCCGGCGACCTATTCGCCCTACGCCCTATCACTAGGCCTTTACCAGGCCATATACCAGACTTACCCCGGCCAGTTTGCCTACAAGCAACCACCCTACGAGTATGAATACGAACGCCTGCCCATGGATTTAATTCTAGGCGATCGGCAGATCCGCTCTCACATCGAATCCGGTTGGTCGATGACGGATATCATCTCCGAATGGAAGGCTCCGTTGTCAGAATATTTGAAAATGGTCGCAGAAATACAGGTATACGACTAGACCAATAGGGGCATTCGGAAGCACATGCAAACAAAAGCCCCGATCAGCGAGCCGATCGGGGCAGCAATTTCACGTTTGGTTGGCAGGCGGGTTTATTTTTCCGATTTCAACGTTTCGATCTCTTTTTTTAGGTCGTCAATCTCTTGTTTATACTTTTCAGCATCGTCATCAGCGGTGCCAGTATCTGCTGCACTGTCATCCTTTTTCCAGGTATCTTTGAGTTCATCAAATCCCAGATATAGGGCAAGTCCGCCACCGAGCAACAGCATCACCGGAATCGCGCCGGCCAGAAGCTGAAGAAATTCACCAAACCATACCGATAGGCCGATCAGACCAAGAACTGCCGCCACTGCTCCACCAATTAACGTTTTCATAGAGAATCATCCTCCTTCTTGAACATTTTTGAGTTAGACAGATTAGAATGGTTTCATCAACCCATCCTTGCGAATTCCTCCGCGATGGCTCGACGTGCTTGGCGATCGTCTTCACATTCTCCGGCGTCAGCCGGGCGATCCGCATATTTTAGATATAGTTGGAATTTCAGTTAGATAGCAGATTTTGTGGTGTCGCTACCAAGTGTTAAGGCAATAACATAGAAGCCGGGGCAGCGCAAGCATATTTTTCTCTGGTGAATATGGCGTTGCAAAGGGCCAAGGCTTCTGTTATTTTTCCAGATTATCATCAACATCCATCCTTTTTGCAGCTAACATTCTCAAATTATGAACAATCAAAAAAAACATCCCGTTTCTTCAATTGCACTGGCCATTCGCCGTTGGATGAATCGGCTGCTTAATAATTCAAACGACCACTATTTCTGTTTTCTGCCATCACCCACTGGCACCCTTTCCACTTTCTTTCTGGACCGCTTTTTCTCAGGAATTTTCATGGGCGGGGAACAGGCTGATATCGTCAAGAACATACCCGATGATGCGATCATCGTTTATACGACCAAGTATAAAAGCCGCTTCGAATTTCTCTTTGCCCATACCCGCTATCGCCAACTTCGTCTGCCGGTGCCGCAACTGGCCTTCGATTCCGACAGCTACTTATGGCAGCCGCTGTCACGGATATTCCGCATCTGCCTGGCCTATCTGGATGAACTCGTTCAACGGCACCGTATCCAGGACCCCTATCGCAACGATTACTACCAGCGCACCCTTCTCTCGTCGGGTTGCGCCACGCTCTCGCTGGTTGAGAAAAAGGGGTTTTATCGCCGTTTTGTCAAGGACGAAATTGACCCGCTTGGCTACCTGATTGAGATGCAAAAAAAGTGCCCCCGGCCCATCTACCTTGTACCGCAACTGATGTTTTTCGGCAAAAAACCACTGCCTTCGGTTCTCAGTCTGGTGGATACCATTTTCGGCACCTCACAACGTCCGGGGAGGTTGAGAAAAATTGTCACCCTGATCCGCTATCCCGGAAAAATTTTTGTTGAACTTTCCCAGCCGCTGAACCTGCAGCAGTGGCTCAGCCAGTCGGTGCATACGGATAAGACCGTCGACTATCAGGCCCTTCAATTGAGGCACCAGCTCCTGCTGCAGCATAACCGACACAGGCAGAGCATCACCGGGCCGATCCTGAAATCCAACGAAGAGCTAAAAGAAGCCATCCTCACCAGCGACCGGATGCGATCCTTTATAAAAAAGCATGCCGAATCCCGGCGGGAAACGATCTACACCATCAGAAGGCAAGCCGACGGCTATCTGAATGAAATTGCCGCACGTTACAGCCCGGCCGTGATCCGCATCATGGCCTCGGTGGTCGGCTGGATCATCAACTCCATGTTCGACGGTGCGGTCATCGACAAGGCCGGTCTGGCCAAAGTTAAAGCCATGTCCATGAAAGGGCCGCTGATTCTCATACCCTGCCACAAGAGCCACATCGACTATCTGATCCTGTCTTACGTACTCTACAATAACAACATGCCCTGCCCCCATATCGCCGCCGGTAAGAATCTCTCCTTTTGGCCGCTGGGACCCATTTTTCGAGGTGGCGGTGCGTTTTTTCTGCGGCGGACCTTTAGGGGGGCAGTGCTCTATTCCCGCGTCTTTTCCGCCTATATCCACAAGCTTTTGGAGGAGGGGTTCCATATCGAACTGTTCATCGAGGGCGGCAGGAGCCGTACCGGAAAACTGCTCATGCCCAAACTGGGCTTGATCTCCATTCTGCTGGAGGCTTACCGCAATGGCGCCTGCGAAGATATGATCTTCGTTCCCGTTTACATCGGCTATGACCGGATTATCGAAGAGCATGCCTATGTTCATGAAGTGGAGGGCGGCAAAAAACAGAATGAGAACCTTGGCCAGGTGATCCGTGCGCGGCGCTTCCTGAAAAAACGGTACGGGAAAATCTATATCAATTTCCACGACCCCATTTCCACCAGGGATCTGCTGGCCGACAATTCGGTGCCACTCGACCAGATGGCCCAAAAAAATATCAACGCCCTGTGCAGAAACTTAGGCTGGCGCATCATCAATGCCATCGACAAACAGACCGTGGTAACCCCCCATGGCCTGGTGGCCGCCGCCATCTTGAATATTTCCAGGTCCCGCTTTACCCATGAGGAACTGTTGGAGGCGGCCAATGCCTACCTGACATTCGCGACCTTCCAGAACGCCAAGCTTGCAGACACGATTATTCTCAGCCCGGAGGGTGCCATGGAGTATGCCACCGACCACTACCTGGCGCGAAAACTGATCGAAAAAACGCCCGGCAACAAAGAGCTGCAAGAAGAACAGGCAGACTATACGGTCAACTCCGCCAAACGCTCGCTGCTGGAATTCTATAAGAACAACTGCATTTCATATTTCGTACCGGCGGCATTCACCGCACTGGCCATCTTGAAAAAGGACGCCTTCCAATTCAACGCTGCCAATTTGCACAACGATTACCTGCTGTTTCAGGATTTTTTCAAATACGAGTTTGCCTTCGACCTGGATCGGCCGCCGGTACATTATGTGCGAAAAACCATCAAATCCTTTATCGATGATGCGATGCTCATGCCCCACCCGACCATACCCGACAGCTACCAGATCACCTCTTCGGGTTACCGCAAATTGAGGCTGTTTGCTGGCTTTTTAAAACCCTATTTCGAATCCTACCGTGTGGTGCTCCATTTTTTAAAAACCAACCGCAAGGAAAATCAAGAAACCAAGGACAAACTTAAAAGGATCCAGAGCCTGGGTTTTCAGATGGTTAAAAACAAGGAGCTCGACCTTGTCGAATCCGTGTCCAAGATCAACTATACCAACGGCCTGAGCTTTTTTTCGACCAATGGCATCACCAATCATGAAAACGAAGCCGGCATTGCCCGGTTTGAAACGCTCATCCAGACCTGCTTGAATCTATTGAGCCAATGAAAGCGCTGATACTGGCCGCCGGGTTTGGGGCCCGGCTGGCACCCCACACACAGTCACTCCCCAAAGCTCTTTTCCCGGTTGCCGGCATCCCGGTGCTGGGACGAATGATAGCCAACCTTAAACAGGCCGGTTGCAGCGGTATTGCCGTGAACGCCCACCACCTGGCCCATCAGATCCAGACCTATCTGGCAGAAAACGACTTTGGATTGCCGGTAACCCTGAGTCACGAGCCTGAGATATTAGGCACCGGCGGCGCCATCCGTCACCTGACCCACTATTGGGACGGTGATCCTTTCATGGTGGTTAATGCGGATATCATCACTGACATCAATCTGGCCGAAGTGTATCACCACCACCGCAAACGCGGGGCTCAGGTGACCCTGGTCATGCATGACCGCGCCCCCTTCAACCAGGTGTGGCTGGACCATCAACATCGAATCATCGGATTCGAACGCTTTTCCGATCCGGCAAACCATGACCGCCATCGGAAAATGGCCTTCACCGGCATCCACGTCATCGATGCCAGCACTGTCCAGCGGATACCCGTCGCCGGTTTCAGCGATATCATCAGTGTTTACCGTCAGATGCTCGATGAAGGCCTGCCCATTCATGCCCATGTCATCCGGGACCATTACTGGCAGGACATGGGCAGCCCGGATCGCTACCGGGATGCGGTGGTGGATGCCATGGCCCCCGATGTATTCCAATCGGTATTCCCGGATTATCGGGCCGCTCCCATCCATTGCCGGCGATTGACCGGCGATGGTTCCGACCGCGGCTGGTTCCGCCTGACCTCAGCCCGCAAACGGTTGATCCTTGCGGACCATGGCATCACCACCACACTGCATGGCAGTGAGATCAACGCCTTTGTCAGGATCGGAACCCATCTTTGCAACCGCGGCCTGCCCGTGCCCCGCATCCACGCCCATGACGGGTTCTCCGGTCTGGCATTCCTGGAGGACCTGGGTGACTGCCATCTGCAGCAGTTGGTCCGACAAGCGCCCAACGGCAGCCACATCGAAACACTATACCGGAAAATCATCGACACTCAGCTGGACCTGACAGACAAGGCAGCGGCCGGTTTCGATCCGGGCTGGACTTGCCAAAGCCCAGCCTACGATAGGGCGCTCATTCTGGATAAGGAATGCCGCTATTTCGTGAACGCTTTTCTAAACGGCTACCTTGAAATGGAGGTCGCCTTTGAGGATCTGGCAGCGGAATTCGAACACCTGGCCCGATGTACCATCGACCATGGCATCAGCGGTTTGATACACAGGGACTTTCAATCGCGCAACATCATGGTTAAGGATGACCGGCACTATCTCATCGACTTTCAGGGCGCGCGCACCGGACCGATCCAGTACGACTTGGCATCCCTGCTGATCGACCCCTATGCGGGCCTGAATCATGATCTGCAACAACGGCTGTTGGCCTACGCCGCCGAACAGGCTGCAGGGCGTTTGGCATGCCCTCCGGATCGATTCATCCGGGGCTACCGCTTCTGCACCGTGACCCGTAATCTCCAAATTCTGGGGGCTTTCGGGTTTTTGAGCCGGGTCAAACAGAAACCGGCGTTTGAGCGCTGGATTCCCTCTGCGGCAACCATGCTGGCCGATCATATCCGCGCCGCCGACCACCAGGCCTTTCCCAGAATCACCGCCATTGCCGAAAGGTTAATTCAAAAATTCAGATAATTGGAGGTAAGAACATGAATACGATAAAAATAATGATCAATGGTCTTCCAGGAAAAGTAACCTCCATTATCGCCGGTCATGCCGTAAAAGACACCCGGATCACCCTTTTACCCCACTCGCTCACCGGGCCGGAAATTGTAACCGATCAATGCATCATTGACGGTAAGGTCATCGAGCTTATCAGGCCGACCGAACGCGATCAAAAAATTGATGCCATCCTCAATCGTCACGGGCAATTCATCAGCGTGGATTTCACCCATCCCTCGGCCGTCAACGACAATGCCGCATTCTATTGCCGGCGCAGGTTGCCGTTTGTCATGGGAACCACCGGCGGTGATCGGGAAAAACTGGTTCAAACGGTGGAGGACTCAACCGTCTGTGCCGTCATCGCTCCCAATATGGCCAAGCAGATCGTTGGTTTTCAGGCCATGATGGAATACGCGGCCACCAGTTTTCCCGGCCTTTTCAGCGGCTATGCCTTGACCGTTCGGGAAAGCCACCAGAGCGGCAAGGCGGATACCAGCGGCACGGCCAAGGCCATGGTTGCCTATTTCAACCGCATGGGCGTCGATTTTTCACCGCAAGCGATCGCCATGGAACGGGACCCAACGGTTCAACGCGAGCAATGGGGCATTCCCGAGGCCTATTTGTCCGGTCATGGATGGCACACCTATCGGCTGACGTCGCCGGACAACACCGTGGTCTTTGAGTTCCAGCATAACGTCAATGGCCGAGACATTTATGCGGCGGGCACCATGGATGCAGTCTGTTATCTGGATCGAAAACTGAAAGCCGGATCAAGCGGAAACGTCTTTAGCATGATCGATGTGCTGAAAGCATGATATCGGGCAACGGAGGCCATCGCGCAGCAATCTGATGATTTATGACAATCAGGGATAAAGTTGGCGGGAAAGTGGCCGATGATAACTCTGTACGCCCAAGCAGCATGCCTAAACCCGACGCCGGATACCGGTCAAACCGGGGAACGGCAACGGCCGGGTCGATCGGCCGCAGACGCGTATCAACTTTTTGTTGGGGGAAAAATGGACGTCAAATACATTAACCCATTTATCAATGCGGTTAAAAATCTCTTCAACACCATGATTGACGTACCCTTCAAGTTGGGTAAGCCCAACCTGAAAAAGGGCAGCCTCCCGGAATACGAGATCAGCGGCATCATCGGCCTCTCCGGAACCGTGACCGGTGTTGTGGTGATCAACCTATCCAAGGCCATTGCCCTCCAACTGGTATCGGCGCTTATCGGGGAAGAGGTGCGTGAACTGGATGACGACTGCACCGATGCCATCGGTGAAATTGCCAACATGATCGCCGGCAACGCCAAGACCGACTTTCCTTCCGTGGGCACCTCCATCAGTGTGCCTAGCGTGGTGGTCGGCAAACATAAGGTTTCCTATCCGTCCGGTCTGCCCATCATCGCCATTCCATGCATTACGGACAAGGGTGAGTTGGTCATCGAAGTGGCGCTCAAGGAAAACGGCTAAACCGCAGTCCGGGGGCCGGCCCTGTAGCCTTT
This sequence comes from uncultured delta proteobacterium, assembly GCA_963704985.1. Classification (GTDB taxonomy): domain Bacteria; phylum Desulfobacterota; class Desulfobacteria; order Desulfobacterales; family Desulfosarcinaceae; genus Desulfosarcina. Next base: position 502,622 of record CAVPIL010000004.1, read on the forward strand.
TCGCAGGAACGAAGCACAACTCAATGCCGTCAACCCAAGAAGTTCTCATATTGGTAGAATCCAACGATATCGCAATCAAAAACGAGAAACCCGGCAATGGCATTGATCGCGATCCCGATAACGCGTAAGGCCATCCGATTGAATGACAACTGAAAAACAAGACACCCGCCTGGCCATGGAGCCACAACGGGTGTCTTTCTTGTAAGAGCCTCTGCACCAGTTAGGTCAAGGCTAATGAATCGCCGCTCACCTGGCCGAGTCCTCCATCAGAAAGCTGGATGCCCAAGCGCTAATGCCAATTGAAGGATGGCGATCCAGTCCCTATTCAAACCGACAGGATGCCTTCACTGGCCATCTAAACAGGTGGCCGGCGACCTTCCGGTTCTATCCCTGTTGGATCAGCTCACGGGCCTTTGCCAGCGCGCGGTCCAGGTTCTGGGGCCGAGTGCCCCCGGCCTGGGCCATGTCGGGTCGGCCGCCGCCGCCGCCGCCCACCTGGCCGGCAATTTCTTTGATCATTGTGCCCGCATGGAAACGGTTGGCAAGGTCTTTGGTAACCACCACGATTAACAGGGCCTTGTCATCGGCTTCACACCCCAGGACCACGATGCCCGACCCGATGCGGTCCTTGAACCGGTCGGCCAGTTCCCTCAGGGCGGACGGATTGTCTACCGTCACCTGCTGGATGATCGCACTCACCCCATTGATCTCAACGGCATGCTCGTCATTGCCATCGGCCTGCATTTCGGCCATTTTGGTTTTCAATCCATCAGTCTCTTTTTCCAGGCTCTTCAGCGAAGCCATCAGTGACTCGACCCGTTTTACCACACTGTCGGGTTTGTCTTTTATCAGTTGACTCAACTGCTGGAGAATCCGGCCGGTTTTCTGAACATGGTCCAGGGCGGCGCGTCCAGTCAGGGCTTCGATCCGGCGCACACCGGATGCCACGCTGGATTCGGAGAGAATTCTAAACAGGCCGATGTTGCCGGTACGTCCGGTATGGGTGCCGCCGCAAAGCTCCCTGCTGAACGTATCCAGAGTTACGACCCGAACCCGGTCGCCGTATTTTTCCTCGAACAGGGCCGTGGCGCCGGATTGCATGGCCTGCTCCATATCCATCTCCTCCACCCCTACCGGGACATTCTGACGGATGCGTTGGTTGACGAAGGTTTCGATGCGATCAAGGCTGTCAGGATCGATTTGGGAAAAATGGGTGAAGTCGAAGCGAAGCCGATCCGCCGCCACCATGGATCCGGCCTGTTTGACATGATCCCCCAGTTCATGGCGCAGAGCAGTATGAAGAATGTGGGTGGCCGTGTGGTTGAGGGCCACGGCGGCACGGTGGTCACCGTCTACACTGAGCATGACCGTCTGGCCGTTTTCCAGGCGGCCGGTTTTGACTTGTCCCTTATGGATAATGATGCCGGTGGGATCCTTGACCGTATCGGTCACGGTCATCTCCATGCCGGGCGCTGTAATGGTCCCGCGGTCGCCCACCTGGCCGCCCGCTTCGCCGTAAAAGGGCGTGGCCGTGGTTACGACTTCCACCGTTGCCCCCGCATCGACAGCACCGACGCCATCATTATTATGGACCAACAATAGCACACGGGCTTCGCAGGCCAGTACGCCGTAGCCCACAAATTCGGGTTTCTCGCCCGATGCGCTCATTTGGCGATAGGCATCTGAAACGCCGGTGAAGGCGATTTTGGAGCGCGACTGCTTGCGCTGCTGATCCATGCGCTGTTCGAACCCGTCGGTATCCAGCGTCAAACCTTCGTCGCGCACCACGTCGCGCACAATATCCACGGGAAACCCGAAGGTATCGTAAAGCTTGAAAATCAGCTCTCCGGGAACCTGGTTGACGCCCTCGGCCCGGATGTCGGCCAGGGTTTCATTGAGCACCCGCAACCCGTTGTCCAGGGTTTCCGAAAAGCGGACCTCTTCGTTCTCGATGACATTGGTGATAAAAGCCGCGGCTGCCTTGAGATCCGGGTAGGCCGGTGCCATGATCTCAAACACCACCCGGGCGGTTTGGTGAAGAAAGGGTTTGGTCAGGCCGATGTTGCGGCCATAGCGGATGGCCCGCCGCATGATTCGGCGCAGCACATATCCCCGGCCTTCATTGGACGGCAGCACCCCGTCGCCGATCAGGAAGGCCGCGGCCCGGCTGTGGTCGGCGATCACTTTCATGGCCACGTCGTCAGACTCGTTTCTGCCGTAGGGTTTCTCGGCAAGCACTTCGGTGCGCTGAATAATGGGGTAGATCAGATCGGTGTCGAAATTGGTCTTCACCTTCTGGATTACCGAGGCCATGCGCTCCAGTCCAAGGCCGGTATCGATGCTGGGTTTGGGCAGCGGGGTCATGGTACCCGATGCATCGCGGTTGAACTGCATGAAAACCAGGTTCCAGATCTCCAGAAACCGGTCGCAGTCACAAGCCACATCGCAGTCCGGTCGTCCGCAGCCGTGCTCCGCACCCCGGTCCAGATGGATCTCACTGCAGGGTCCGCACGGGCCGGTATCGCCCATGGCCCAGAAGTTTTCCTCCTCTCCCAGCCGGATCATCCGCGATGCGGGGATGCCGATACGGTGATGCCACAAGTCGTAGGCCTCGTCGTCATCCAGGTAGACCGACGCCCAGAGCTTGTCCGCCGGCAGTCCGTACCCGTTGGTCAGCAGGTCCCAGGCAAAGTCGACGGCCTTTTCCTTGAAGTAGTCGCCAAAGGAGAAGTTGCCCAGCATCTCGAAAAAAGTATGGTGCCGGGCCGTATAGCCCACATTTTCCAGATCGTTGTGCTTGCCGCCGGCCCGCACGCATTTCTGGGAGGTGGTGGCGCGAAGGTATTCCCGTTTTTCCTCACCCAGAAAGGTGCGTTTGAACTGCACCATGCCGGCATTGGTAAATAGCAGCGTCGGATCGTCCTGGGGAACCAAGGACGAGCTGCGGACCACCCGGTGGCCGTGTTTCTGAAAATAGTCAAGGTATCGTTGTCGAATCTCGTTGCCCGTCATAACGGTCTCCTAAAGGCTCAATCGCCATTCCCGGGCCAGCCTGCCTGGCCATGAGGGGTCAGCGGCTATTTTTTGTCCGTTTTTTCCTTTTCCGTTTTCGCTTCTGCCTTGGGCAGCAACAGGCCTACCGCCTCACGCACTTTCAGGTCCACGGTTTCAAAAAGATCGGGATTGTCCTGGAAGAATTTTTTCACGTTTTCACGCCCCTGGCCGATACGCTCGCCATTGTAGGAATACCAGGAACCGCTTTTTTCGATGATACCGGCGGTGACCCCCACATCCAGCAGATCACCGGACCGGGAGATGCCCTCCCCGTACATGATGTCAAATTCCGCCTCTTTGAAGGGCGGGGCCATCTTGTTTTTGACGACCTTGACCCGGGTCCGGTTCCCCACCACGTCCTGGCCGTCTTTGATGGCACCGATGCGCCGGATGTCCAAGCGGACGGAGGCATAGAATTTCAGGGCATTGCCGCCGGTGGTGGTCTCCGGGTTGCCGAACATCACGCCGATCTTCATGCGAATCTGGTTGATGAAGATCACCGAGGTCATGGTCTTGCCGATGGTGCCGGTCAGTTTTCTCAGCGCCTGGGACATGAGGCGGGCCTGGAGCCCCATGTGGGAATCGCCCATCTCTCCCTCAATTTCCGCCCGCGGGACCAGGGCCGCCACACTGTCGATCACCATCACGTCAATGGCGCCACTGCGCACCAGCATGTCGGCTATTTCCAAGGCCTGCTCGCCGGTGTCGGGCTGAGAGACCAGCAGTTCCTCGCAGTTGACTCCCATTTTGCGGGCATAACTGGTATCCAGGGCATGTTCGGCATCGATAAATGCAGCGATCCCGCCCTTTTTTTGCGCATTGGCCACGGCGTGAAGGGCCAGGGTCGTCTTTCCCGAAGACTCGGGCCCAAAAATTTCGATCACGCGGCCGCGCGGCAGCCCGCCGATGCCTAAAGCCCGGTCCAACTCGATGGATCCGCTGGAGATGACTGGAATGTTTTCAACCGGGCGTGATCCCAGCTTCATGATGGCGCCCTTGCCGAACTGGCGCTCGATCTGCCCCATGGCGGTGTCTACCGCCTTGGATTTATCCGATGAAATGGTCATGCGGTCCTCCCATGTTGGTGACAGGGTCTACGGTCATTGTTGAAACCTCCCCGCGGCAATCTGCAGGGAGGTGCAAGTAACGATGGTCAGCTCGCTTTCGCTGCTCGATCTGTCGGTTGGCTGCTGTTTAACACGCCCCGACTGGGGTTCTCGCATTCGCTAGATACGATGCATGCAGTTGGGTGTATTCAGCCCCGCCAGGTGTTAACATACTTTGATACAGTGTCAGTCGATCCACCTGGAACGAATCCGAGGCGGCATCTTTAAGGGGCTCCAGCCATGCACCGATCGTTGGCGCATCTATCCGCTGCCTGGCGCGGCCGATAGTCAAGTGAGCACGAAAATCCCGGGACTCTCGGATGAAACCAATCCGTTCCAGGCCGGATTCAAGGGCTGCCTGAATGGCTATCAGCCGGTCGAGATCACCGGTCAGCCCAACCCATAACACCCGGGCATTGCGCGGGTTCGGGAAAACACCCACGCCCCTGGCCACCAGTGAAAAAGCTGAAACCGCCTCGGCAACGGCGTCCATCTGATCGGCAATTGCAGCCACCCGCGAAGGAACGATCTCTCCAAGAAACTTCAGCGTCAAATGAATGTTCTTGGTGGCCACCCAGCGGATGTTCATTTCCGAAGATTGAAGCCGCGCCTGAATCTGGTGCAAAAAAACGGCCACCGCATCAGGGATCGGCACGGCAACAAAGGTGCGGAGGGTCTTTTGCATTGCGGCTCCTTGGCCCCCCGGCGCCTTCCGTCGACACTGGCCTCAGGCAGAAGGGAGCGTAAACTGGGGCTCGCCCAATTCGAATTTACCGGCGGAAATCCATTGTTTCAGCGTCTCGGCGATCTGTCGAGCCTTGACCATACTGGAAAGCGGAACCGTGGGAACCTTCCTTCCCTTGACATTGATGAAGCCGCTTTTCAGCTCCGCATAACTGACTTGGCCCAAATGGCTTGTTTTACCCTTGGGGTAATCGTTGCCGTAATCCACAATCTGGGTATACAGGTCCGCGTCTGAAACCGCCGTGAACCTGGCCATCTCTTCATTGAGGATGGGTATGGGCACGCCGAGTCCCACCGCCAGCGAACACCCGTAGCCCTGGATGCTGACGCCCACCAGCCAGTCCGGGCTCATCTGTTGCATGTCTCCCATCACCCACAGGGTGCCCGCCGGGGTCAGCGGGGTTCCGTTCTCGGACCGCTTCACCCCGGGGCGGTGTTGGGTGCCGTGCCAGGTGACATAACCGATTCCGCCGCCCAGAAAAATCCGGGTGCCCAACCCGATGGTTCTATAGTACGGATCATTGAACAACGGGCTCAACTGGCCGGCCGAACAGTAGTTTGCGTTGCCCGCCCTGGGTTTTAACGCCCCCATGTAAGTATATACGGTTTTATTGGTGAGATTGACCGCGCAGTTGTAGTTCTGGTACGCGTTTCTTGGGTTGCATAAGGTGGCCTGGGGCAATGATTTCAGGGTCACGACCTTCTCCAATTCCCGGCTTGGATAGCAGTCCGTACCATAGGCCGTGGCCTTGATAAAGACCTTCTTGCCTGCCAGCAGATCCTGGATGACGTGGCCGCCGCCGTAAAGAAATTCGCCGGGATAGACCTTGTTCAGCGGATCGTCTTCACAAGGCTCGGTAGCCCCGATATAGCAGTCCACCGCGGCAATGCCTCCGTATGCCGGAACGTTGTTGATCCACACCTTGGCGGCTTTGGTGCCCGGTACCGAGTGACCGAAATTGATGAAGGCGCCTGACGAGCACATGGGCGCAAAGGTACCCGTGGTGACCACATCGACCTGGTAGGCGGCCTCTTCGGGGCCGTTGTCGGAAACGATGTCGATCATCTCTTCGGCAGTGACGACGACCACATCGCCGGACCTGATTTTATCGTTAATCTGCTGGTAGGTTTTCTGGACTTTAAAGCTTCCCATGCCGCCGTCTGCTCCTATCGGGGTCCCGCGTCATCGATCTTGGCAGTGACGTTGTTGTTGATCCACGCTTCGTCCCACCACTCCACCGGGTTTACATAGGTCTGGTGGATCAGGGTGCTGTAGTGCAGGTGGTCGCCACCCGCCAGGCCCGTCATGCCGGTCTTACCGATGATCGCTCCTTTTTCGACCATCTGCCCGTGGGCCACATCGATCTGGCTCAGATGCGAGTAGAGGGTAAACAGGCCGAATCCGTGGTCGAGGATGATGGTGTTGCCATAAATCCCCTGGTCACCGGTAAAGACCACTTTGCCGTGGTTGGCCGCGGGCACCGGGGAATGGGCCGTGGATGCCAGATCGATGCCCAGATGCACTTGACGGTCGATCACCTTGCCGCCGTAGAAATAGGTCCGGTGATCGGCAAATCGGGCATGGTTGGCAGACCGGGGCAACCGCAGAAAGGGACCTTCCCAGAGCATCTTTTTTTCCGTCTGGGCGGTGATCCGGTCGATCGCCTCGCTGTCCCTGTGACGCTGATCCTGGTTGACTTTAAGGAAAAGGTCGAGTCGACTACCGCCGGATGCTTCGGGAAAATAGCGCTCGAATTCGGGCATTTTGGTATTGAAAAAGGCGTCGGAGAGATTGATCGCGTCTTTCCTGAACGACCGGGCGTTGATGTGATACACCAGGCCGGCCGTGGACCGGTTGCCGGCGAAATCCGTGGCTGTGACCGCCAGTCGCGTCTCCTTGCCCTGCTGGTAATCCAGGGCAAAAAAGGCCATGTGGACGGACGGGTCTTTGAAGTGGCCGCTGAATCCGGGGTAGAACTGGTCACCCGCCGTTACCCCGCTGACCGGGCAATCTTCCGAAACCCGGTAGATCGCCACACCACTGCCTCCCTGGTAGAGATTGTGGGTGCGGCTGATCAGGTCGATGGAAGGCGCCTGGGTATCGATCTGGACTTCCCTTTCCAGGTACGCCTGGTTGCCCTTGCCCCACTTGCGCAGCGAGTAATCCCAGGCTACCACGCGCAGGACGCCCTTTCCATCAGCCAGTCCCAGGGATTGGGGGGAGACCGTTGTCTTCACCTGCACCGACTTCTCCTTGCCGCCGGCAAAAAAACCGGCTGAAGGGAATGACCGCTGCAGGATTTCCACCTCCCGGCCGTCAACCAGCAGGCCCATCCAGACTTTGCGGATGCCGCTGCCGGCATCGCCAACGGACATGCCAATGGAACGCGAGCCACCGATAAAGGGGGCTTCGAGTTCAATTTCGAGGGCGGGGGGCGTTCCCTCCATCCGGATGATTGCCAGCCATACGGTGGGGATACTGATCAGCAGCACCACGGCGACCACTAGAATCGGTTTGAGCGAACTTCCTTTTTTATTCAACGGATTCTTCCTTTCGGCGCGGTTCTTTTACCGTCCTTTTAAAGGGCGCACATTATCAGGTAAGCCTCCGGTAATCAAGGCAAAGTTTTTAGCGGGTTGACTTTTTAACCGCCTGAGGATACAAAAGAAAACATGATCCCCATTCTCCTGAAAGAGGACATTGAATGAAACCGAAACGCCCATTTTTCCTGGTAAGCGGGCCCTGTGTCATCGAAGATGAAGCCGTCACGTTGCGCATCGCCACCCGACTCAAAGAACTGACGGACAGCTTAGGCATTCCCTTCACCTTCAAGGCTTCCTATGATAAGGCCAACCGAACCGCCATCACCTCCTTCCGTGGGCCTGGAATCGTGGACGGATTGCGGGTGCTGGCCGCGGTTAAAAAATCCCTTGGCGTGCCGGTCCTTTCGGACGTGCACCGGATCAGCGAAGTCGCCGCAGCGGCCGAAGTCCTTGACGTCATCCAGATCCCGGCGTTTCTGTGTCGCCAGACCGATCTGATCCTGGCGGTGGCAAAAACCGGCAAACCGGTGAACATCAAAAAAGGCCAGTTTCTGGCCCCCTGGGACATGGTCAACATCATCGAAAAGATTCGTTCGGTTTCCAGCGTCCAACCCATGATCACCGAACGTGGCGTCATGTTCGGATACAACAATTTGGTGGTGGATTTCAGGGGTATCCTCATCATGCAGCAGACCGGTTGCCCGGTAGTCTTCGACGCCACCCACAGCGTTCAACTGCCCGGCGGCGCGGGAACCCGTTCCGGAGGCCAGCGGGAATTTGCCCCGGTACTAGCCCGAGCAGCCGTTGCGGCCGGTGCCGACGGCGTTTTCCTGGAAGTTCACGAAGACCCCGAAAGAGCTCTCTGCGATGGCCCCAATTCGCTCCCCCTGGACCAGTTGCCTGAATTGTTGATCCAACTCAAAGCCATAAAAACCGCCCTGGCCGCTTGACATCTTCCATGACCGACATCCTCCTGAAATCCATCTCATTGATCCTGTTGGATGTGGACGGCGTTCTTACCACCGGCCAAGTGATATACAACGACGCCGGCCAGGAAACCAAGGTGTTTCATGTGCGTGACGGTCTGGGCATCCGTATGCTCATGGAAGCCGGCCTTACGGTGGGCATCGTCACCGGCCGCCGTTCAATGGCTCTGGTGCACCGATGCAGGAACCTCGGCATCCATCTGCTCAAAGAAGGCGTCCGCGACAAGGCTGCAGCCCTGGAAAACATCCTGAAAGAGACCGGCATGGCGGCGGCAAACGTTGCCTTTGTGGGAGATGATCTGCCGGACCTGCCGATCATGCGCCGGGTGGGCGTGCCCATTGCTGTCGGCGATGCCCACGAACTGGTGAAACAGGCGGCTGTACTGACCACCCGGGCAAAGGGCGGCTGCGGTGCAATCCGTGAAATCAGCGAACGAATCCTGAAAGCCAGGGGCGACTGGGAGCCGCTGATCCATAGGCTCTTTCCGTGAAGAAGCGGCGCCTGATCCAGCGCGTGCTGCTGGCCGTTGCCATTCTGGCTCTGGCCGCCACCGTTAGCGTATTTATCGGCTACCGTCGGGTGACCCGCAACCCTGAAGCGCTGTTGGATTTGGTGCAAAAAGAGGCGGACATGCAACTCAACAAGATCCGCCAGACCGCTACGAAAAACGGCATTCGTGAGTGGCGAATGGAAGCGGAATCGGCCACCCTGCTGGAAAATCAGAAAACCATGCTGCTGGCCAAGCCCGATGTGGAATTTTTCATGGACGATGGGGACAACGTTCGCCTGACTGCCGACAAGGGAACGATTTACACGGACTCCAGCCGCATCCATGTTTCGGGACAGGTATCGGCCAACACCAGCCGTTACCGCTTCCGCGCCGAAGCACTCGACTACGACCCGGCCATGAGAGAGCTTCGCGCCGATGTACCGGTGACCCTCTCAGGTGAGTTGTTCACCTTGCGCGCAGACAGCATGACCATGAACCTGAAAACCAACATCACCCGCTTCGAAGGTGGTGTGGAAGGAACCATCAGTGAAGATTTTCAATTTTAGGGGCCCGGGCCTATTGGCGCTGACGATGGTTTTTTGCCTGATGCTGTTGCCTTGCCTGACCAGCCAGGGCATAACCGCTTCGGATTCACCCCCATCGACAACGGCCGACCCAGAGGCGAGAAAGATCCATATTTCTGCCCAGCGCCTCATATCGGACACCACCCACAACCAGGCAGAGTTTATCGGAAATGTACGGGCCCGCCAGGGAGAAACCCTGATCACGGCGGACAGCCTCAAAATTTTCTTTGCCGGCAAATCAGAAGCCGGCGAGACTTCCCCCGCCCAGTCTCTGGAGAAGCTGGTGGCCACCGGAAACGTGGAAATTAAATTCGACAATAGGCTTGCCGTCGCCCGGCAGGCAGTATATATAACAGCTCAGCGCCTGCTGATCCTGACCGGCCCGGGGGCCACAATAACCAGCGGCGACAACACCATCACCGGTGAAACCATCACCTTCTACCGGGAAGATGGCCGGTTCACCGTTGAGGGCGGATCCAACGGCCGCGTTACGGCGGTGATCCTGCCGGAAACATCAGGGCTGGAGTAACCTGTGAACGTTTACCCGGTGGAAAACAGCTGATGGCCATTTTATCTGTTCGAGAACTGGTCAAAGTCTACCGGGGTCGCAAGGTGGTGGACCAAGTCAGTCTGGATGTAACCAGCGGTCGGGTAATTGGTCTGCTGGGGCCCAACGGTGCGGGCAAAACCACCACTTTTTTCATGACTGTGGGTCTGGTCAAGCCGGATAGCGGCAGAATATTTCTGGATGCAATGGACATCACGGAATATCCCATGCACATCCGGGCCAGAAAGGGCGTTGGGTATCTGCCTCAAGAGGCCTCCGTTTTCAGGAAACTGACCGTCCGCCAGAACATCCTGGTGATACTGGAGACGTTGCCGCTGACCCGCCAGCAGCGCCATGACCGTACCGACAGCCTGCTGGCGGAACTGGGCATCGCCCACGTAGCGGATTCAAAAGCGGCGGTGCTTTCCGGCGGGGAGCGTCGGCGCCTGGAAATTACCCGGGCCTTGGCAACCGACCCGGCATTCATGCTGCTGGATGAGCCCTTTGCCGGCATCGACCCGTTGGCCGTGATTGACATCAAGAAGATCATCGCCCATTTAAAGGAACGCAACATCGGCATCCTGATCTCCGATCACAACGTCCGGGAAACCCTGGGGGCTTGTGATTCGGCACTCATTTTAAGCGACGGCAAGGTGATTGAAACCGGTACGCCGGAACAGATCGCTTCGAGCACCATCGCCAGACGAATATACTTAGGAGACGAATTCAGGCTCTAAGATGGCAATTGAACTCAGACAACAACTCAAACTGACCCAGCAGCTCATCATGACGCCCCAGCTCCAAATGGCCATCAAGCTGTTGCAGCTGAACCGGCTTGAGCTGGTGGACACCATCCGACAGGAGCTGGAGGAAAATCCCACTTTAGAAGAAGTTCAAGAGACGCCCGATAAATCCAAGGATGGCGAACCTGAAGAGGCACCCGCACCCGCCGGTCGAGGAGGCCCGGGAAGTCACCATCGACGAGAAAATCAACGCTGAAATCGACTGGAGCAATTACATTGACGAGTACAACTCGCCAGGAAAGGTCAATTTCGAGACTGAAAACCGGGAAGCTCCTCAGTATGAAGCCTTTGTCTCCTCCAAAGAATCACTCAGCGACCACCTGTTGTGGCAGCTGTTGATGCTGTCTCCCACCGATATCGAGAAACAGGTTGGCAGCCTGATTATCGGCAACCTCAACCGTGACGGGTATCTGCAACTGTCCGTTGAAGATCTATGCAGAGCAGAGTGGCGTTTCCATCGAGATGGTGGAAGATGTGTTGGAAACCATGCAGTCATTTGATCCGGTGGGTGTTTGTGCCCGGGATCTGCGGGAGTGCCTTCTGATCCAGGCCCGCTTGCTGAAATTGGAAAACAGCTTGGTGACAGATATTATCTCCGATCACCTGAAGAATTTGGAAAACAAAAATTATAAGGCCATCTGCAAGGCCCTGAAGGCAAAACTGAAAGATATCGTTGCTGCGGTCGTTATCATCCGGGCGCTGGAGCCCAAACCCGGACGACAGTTCAACGAGGAGACGCCCCACTACATCATCCCGGACATCTACGTCTACAAGAGTGAAGGTGATTTTGTCATCGTCCTGAACGACGACGGCATGCCCAAGCTTCGGGTCAATCCTTTTTACAAACGGGCCATTACCCGCAAGAACGAAGTCAGCGCCAATGCCAAGGACTACATCCGGGAAAAAATGCGCTCCGCCGCGTGGCTGATCCGCAGCATCCACCAGCGCCAGAAGACCATCTACAAAGTGATGGAGAGTATCCTGAAATTCCAGCGCGACTTTTTCGATAAAGGGGTCGCCCATCTGAAGCCCATGGTGCTCAGGGATGTGGCCGAAGACATCGGCATGCATGAATCCACCATCAGCCGGGTAACCACCAATAAATACACCCACACGCCCCAGGGAATTTTCGAACTCAAATATTTTTTCAACAGCTCCATCAAACGGGTGCATGGCGAGGACATTGCCTCGGCCAGCGTACAGGCTAAAATCAAAAAACTCATCGAAGCGGAAAACCCCAAAAAACCCTGCAGCGACTCCAAAATGGCCGAATTGCTCAAGGCGGACAATATTGACATCGCCCGTCGAACAGTGGCCAAATACAGAGAGATGATGGGCATATTATCCTCCAGCAAGCGAAAGCAGTTTTAATGACTTCCCCCAAAATCGGACGTCTGGTTCTCACCCCCCCTGTTCACCATCCGGCAGGTGGTATTTCTGAAACCGGCTGAAGGATCCGGCCGGCAGGAATCTCCAACAAGGAGGCACGCCCCAATGAATACATCCGTCAGATTCAAGAACCTTGAACCCTCCGATGCCCTCAAGTCCTATGTCAGCGAGAAACTGGCCCGCATGGATAAATATTTCAACGGTCCGGCCGAAGCCAATGTGGTTCTGTCCATTGAAAAGTTTCGCCACAGCGCAGAGATCAATATCGCGGGAGACCGGCTGACGATCAACGGCAAGGAACAGACCGAAGAGATGTATTCCGCCATCGATATGGTACTGGATAAACTGGAGGTCCAGATTAAAAAAAGCAAACAGAAAAGTCGGGCTTTCCGATCCAAGGCAAAAACCGGTCCCCTGACATCCACGCAAGCCGTTGATGAAGACATTGACCAGCCCCGGGTACGGATTCACCATATCGAATACAAACCCATGGACGTGGATGAGGCAGTGATGCAGATGGATTTGATTAATGACAGCTTTCTGGTGTTCACCAATGCCCGAACAGATACGGTCAACGTGCTTTTCCGGCAAAAAGACGGCAATTACGGATTGATCCAACCCCGTGCCTAGCAGGGTATTTAAATCACCATGCGCCATCGTTTCTCAACAGGTGCCAAAGACGGCTCGGCAGCCAGAGACCACAACGGCGGCAAGATGCCCGATCGAGTGATATAGCAATGAAAATTTTAGACGTGCTCGACAAAGAAGCGATCCTGGTGGATCTGAAATCCAAAGACAAGATCGGTATTTTAAATGAACTGGTAGCTCCTGCAGCCCGCATCACCGGCATCGACCACAACGATATGGTGCGGGTCTTGATGGAGCGGGAAAGATTGGGCAGCACCGGCATCGGTGGTGGCATCGGCATTCCCCACGGCAAGCTTAAAAATCTGGAAAAAGTGGTTTTGGGCTTCGGCTTGAGCCGGAAAGGGGTTGATTTTGAATCCATGGACGGACGCCCCACCCACCTGTTTTTTCTGCTTATCACCCCCGAGCACTCCACCGACCTGCACCTCAAACTGCTGGCCCGCGTCTCGCGGCTGCTAAAAAAAGAGCCCTTGAAAGCGATGATGATGAAGGCTACCAACGCCGATGCGATCATCGCCATGATCGGTGAGGATGATGACGAATTTTAGCCCATCCGATTATATCCGGAACCGCCTGCATGCCCCCTATTCATGAGAGAACCGCCTTGTGAAACGTTCCCCCATAACGATCATCACCGGAAGATCCGGCTCCGGAAAAAGCACGGCGCTGGCAGCGTTTGAGGACTCGGGCTACTACTGCGTGGACAACATGCCGGTTGCCCTGCTGCCCGGGTTCCTGGATCTATCCCTGGACAATGCCGACGCGTTTGCCGGTTTGGTATTCGGCATGGATCTGCGGGAAAACAGCTTTATCCGTCAGTATGAATACGTCCTCGATGCGTTGAAAGGCCAGGGATTTCGATTTCGGATCGTCTTTCTCGAAGCCGATGAAAAAACCCTGCTGCGAAGATACAGCCAGACCCGACGAAAGCACCCGCTGGCTGCAGATCACAAGCGTGCATGACGCCATCCTTGCAGAGGAGACGATTATGGCACCGCTGCGCCGCAAGGCCGATCACATCATCGACACGTCGGAGCTGAATGTCCACGATCTCAAGGCCATCGTTCGGAAGATGGCCGACCCGGGCACCCAACACGGACCAATGAAGGTTCAGGTGATCTCCTTTGGATTCAAGTTCGGACTTCCGATGCATGCCGATCTGCTCATGGATGTCCGCTTTTTAAAGAATCCTTATTTTGTGGAGTCACTGCGGCCACTTGAGTGGAGAAACGGAAAAAGTTCGCTCTTTTATCTTGAATAATGATCAAACCTGTTTATTTTTAAAAAATTATTTCGACCTGCTGGATATGTTGATTCCCCAGTATGAACATGAAGGAAAATCATACCTCACCATTGCCATCGGCTGTACCGGCGGTCGACACCGCTCTGTGGTTATCGCCAGTCAATTGTGTGATCACCTTACGAAATCGGGTCGCCAAGTGAAACTGACCCATCGCGACATTGACAAATCCCTTATACCGTGAAAGGGATATCCGGTTCAGTGATCCTGATTTTACCAGATGAGAGACAGGCAGATATGATTGGTGTTTTAGTGGTTACGCATTGCCGGCTCGGAGATGCATTGCTGGAGGCGACGGATTTCATCCTTGGCGAAAGGCCCGAGGCCATGGCCGCCGTGTCCATCGATCTGAACGAAAACGCGGATAAACTGCGCAACAAGATTGCCGACGGCATCAAAAAATTGAAAAGCGACGATGGGATTCTGATTCTTACGGACATGTTCGGGGGGACGCCGTCCAACTTGAGCTACTCATTCCTCGAAGAGGGACGCATCGAGGTCATCTCCGGGGTCAATCTGCCCATCCTGATCCGGGCGGCCAGCGCCCGAAAGAATCAGACGCTTGCGGAACTGGCGGCCAATCTTGAAGCGTTCGGGAAAAAGAGCATTTCCCTGGCCAGCGGCATATTGAAGGGCAATAAAAGAGGATAACCGTGTAAGCAAAAGAATCGATTGTTGGCGTTAACTAAGGAGGTCAAGATGAGCATCAAAATCGGCATCAACGGCTTTGGCAGAATCGGTCGCGTGGTCTTTCGGGCCGCCATGAACCATCCTGATGTGGAGGTTGTGGCCATTAACGATCTGACCGACGCGGCGACCATGGCCCACCTGCTGCAATATGATTCTGTGCATGCCAAGTTGGATATGGACATCAAAGCCAAAGACGGCGCCATCGAAGTCGACGGCAAGTCCATCGCCTACACGGCCATCAAGGACCCCGAAAAGCTATCCTGGAAAAGTTTCGGTGTAGACATTGCCTGCGAATGTACCGGCCTTTTCAGGAACCGCGACAACGCGGCCAAGCACTTGACCGCCGGCGCCCGCAAGGTGATCATCTCCGCTCCTGCCCAAGATCCGGACATCACCATCGTCATGGGGGTCAACGCCAACAAGTATGATCCCAAGCAGCACCACATCATCTCCAATGCATCGTGTACGACCAACTGCCTGGCCCCGGTGGCCAAAGTGCTGCTTGAAAATTTCGGGATCAAGAGCGGGCTCATGACCACCATCCACTCCTACACGGGTGATCAGCGTTTGCTGGATTTCCCGCACAAAGATCTTCGACGGGCCAGAGCTGCAGCCCTGTCCATGATCCCCACGACCACCGGTGCGGCCAAAGCCGTAGCCCTGGTACTGCCTGAATTGGAGGGCAAACTCAACGGCCTGGCCATCCGGGTCCCCACCCCCAACGTCTCTATCGTCGATGTGGTGGTCACCGTGGAAAAATCGGGTGTCACCAAATCAGACGTCAATGAAGCGCTCAAGGAAGCCGCGGAAGGAACGCTCAAGGGCATCATGGGATACAGCGATCTGCCATTGGTCTCCACGGATTTCAATGGCTGCCCGCTCTCATCGATCGTGGATGCGCCGACCACCTATGTCGTGGATAAAATGGTCAAGGTGCTCTCCTGGTACGATAACGAAACCGGTTATTCCAACCGCATGGTCGACCTGGCCGCCATGATTGGCAAACAGCTGTAGCGCAAAGGAGAATGTAACCGATGAGCAGTCGAACACCACTGATCGCGGGCAACTGGAAGATGCACAAAACCGGCATCCAGGCTGTGGAAGCCGCCGGTCAGCTGAAACGCCTGGTCAAAGCGACCACGGATGTGGAGGTGATGATCGCCCCCACCTTCACCGCCCTCTACCAGGTGGCCCAGGTGCTCAAAGACAGCCCCATCGCCTTGGGTGCACAGAACCTGCACTGGGAGAAACAGGGCGCCTTCACCGGTGAAATATCATCGCAGATGCTGGTGGATTGTGGCTGCAGCCACGTGATCATCGGTCACTCCGAAAGGCGGCAGTTCTTTGGCGAGACCGATCCAACCGTAAATCGGAAAATTCAGGCCGCCTTTGCGGCGGGTCTTATCCCCGTGTTTTGCGTCGGTGAAACAGAGGCGCAGCGGGAGGCAGGCGAGACCTTTTCAGTGCTTGACAAACAGGTTCGAGATGGTCTAAAAGATCTTTCTTTTGATGACCTTGCAGGCTTGGTCGTTGCCTACGAACCGGTCTGGGCCATCGGTACCGGGAAAACCGCCACCAGGGAGCAGGCCCAGGAGGCCCATCTCTTTATCCGGTCATTGCTCGACACGTTGTTTGGAAATCCGTTCGCCAGTGCCATTCGCATCCTTTACGGGGGCAGTGTTAAACCGGACAATGTCCGCGCCCTCATGGAGATGCCCGATGTGGATGGCGCATTGGTCGGCGGGGCCAGCCTGGACCCCGAAACGTTCAGCAAGCTGGTCTTTTTTAACCATTGATCGACCGAACCTAAAAAGACGATATCCAATGTCCATACTGTTAATCATCATTCATGTGGTTGTGTGCATCGCCCTGATCATGATCGTTCTGCTCCAGACCGGTAAGGGCGCCGACATGGGCGCTGCCTTCGGCGGCGGCTCCAGCCAGACCCTTTTCGGGAGTACCGGCGCGTCGACCTTTCTCAGCAAGGCAACCACGGTAGCCGCCATCGTATTCATGCTCACCTCTCTCACCCTGGCCTACATGGCCGGCGGGAAGGTGGTAAAATCAGTGGTTACGGATACCCAGGCACCGGTTGAACAGCCATCGCAGACGGACAACAATGCTGCAGACCCCGGTTCGAAATCTGAGTAGAAGCTAATTGCATGCATGCCGAGGTGGTGGAATCTGGTAGACACGCTATCTTGAGGGGGTAGTGGCCAACGGTCGTGCGGGTTCAAGTCCCGCCCTCGGCACCATTAATATCCTAACCCGTTGATTATTCAACGGGTTTTTTATTTTGTCGCCATCAATCCGATTGGACGATACCCTTCAGGGCACACTATGGCCCCCAGAGGTCGGAAAAAAGAGACCCCACCCAATGCCCATCAACTCTCCTTCCACTCTGCGCAGAACACCCCGACGCGGCTGCCTGTATTTCAGGATGAGTGGCTGATAGGCGGCAGAATCGTTTCATCCACCAGGACGGACGTCCAGTTCAGGTGCCACTCGGAAAAGGGGGGGGAGAACGCGATCATCACCGATCATGCGATCCCCGTATGCCTGGATGGAACCGGAAGGTGCCGCCAAAGTTCGGGAGACGCAAGGGGTAGATAAGATTGTTGAACTTAATAGGGATACGATGGGTAAGCTGTTGGACGCTTCTCCTGATTTTAGTTTTCGAATAGGAATTTTATGCTAAATGAATTATAATAGTCTGAACCACAGAGAAATCTAATCCGGAATGGTGATAAAATGGACCCAATATATATTTGCAGAAATAAAAAATCTGGGAAGTTTTTTATTCATATTGAAGACACGGAAGATGGATTAGGATTATATATCACGCCTGAACCAAAAATTAAGCCTTTAAATCAAGAATTATTTGAAGATGAAATCAAACTTGACATTCATTCGAATAAGGTTTCCAATCTCATCTCAAAAGATCAGTTAGCGATGTTTTTTCTTTATACAAAACACAGAAAAGATGACCAAATGCAATATGTTAAAAGATCAATTGAAGGCCTTAGCCCTAACGGTAAAAGAAACCTCCTTGAAGAGCTACTAAGCGAAGAGGAATTGAGGGTAATTGGAATAAAGACAAAGAAATGACTACGACTTTCTTAGAAGAATGGTCTTGGCGATTCGCTTGGCGAATCTGACGGCGGTCCTTTTATATTTGACCACCGGTCGCTTTAAATTTTTATAGCGCTTAATTCCCGTAAACCGGTTGAACGGGAGTTCCAATAACTCCGGCCACTGATTGAGACAGATATCCTCGGGAAGCTGCTCACGGAATCGGTATTCAAAAGGCATTTTCATCAAGGTTTGGAATATGCTGCGATGATTAAACGGGGAGATTTCAAATTTCGAGAACGTATTCGCATAAAACATCGGTGATGACCAGCACCCCTTTTTCTGTTCCAAGTAAAACAGGTCAAGGATAGTCAACCGGCCATATCCAGACAATTCAGAAAGCCATTGATCGGTTTCACGCACAAGCCTCTCTTGGCAGGGCAAATTATATTTCTTTAGGATTTCAGTTGCTGATATCTGCGTATCCAACAGCTCGTTAAAGTCACGCTCATTCCATCCAATTGCTCGTCCAGCCTCTCCTGCAACCCCATTGATCATCACCCGCTGCGGGTCGTAGCTTTCGAGGGTCTTATGTATCTTCCAGATGGCGCCCCCGACCGCATGACCCGTCAGGTATTGCCAATCGATCATTTCAGCATCTGTTGCCGACCTAAAGGGGTGGAAATGATGCGGTACGCCAATCTTTTTGGCCAGCTGGGAAGCAATATGCACATCTGTATCGTCATCCCTTGAAAAAGTAATCAGACTCGCATCAGACAGGTACTCGCGCGCGCAGGCCAGCACCATTCTGGTATCTCTGCCTGCGGTGAGGGTGAGTTGAATCGGAAAATGTTCAGCCAGTGTGCCAATCGTCTTCCTCAGGCGGGAGGTGATGGTGGAAAGGCTTTTATCTATATCCCGTTCAACGGTAAAATCCGAAAATGCACTTGGCCAATGCCTACCCACGCGCCAATCATTGAGGGCGAGATAATGATTGGGCAAAAGACGCCTGACGCCTTTTTTAGGCGTCAGGCCTGAAGGAAACCAAAGATCACTTTCGGGCATCTGTAACGACGAAATTATCTCTTTATCCCAATCATATTTTTCACCCAACAGCGTTGGCGTGGATGCAACCGTTGGTTCCGACGTCGAAAAAACCGCTGCCAAAGAACCAATCGGATCAAGGAACAGTTTTTCTTCCTTTGGGGTTAACAGCACCAGAACATATCTGCCACCGGTGCGTAGATAAAATTTTTCTAGGCCCAGCATGTCTATGCCTTCACTATCCCGGCAATCGATGACTATCTTGCTGGACCATCGATCTTTGTTTTCAATAGGGAAACCCAGACACCATCCGATGTCCTTTCCAGCGGTATCCACGATATCCAGAACCGGTAATCCTGAAGTACCGAGGTGCCATTGGCCTTTTTCATATCGGCGCCATCCATCAGGAATGATGTCAGCGTCCTTGGAAAGAAGGAACTGGGAAGAAAAGCATAACCGCTTTGTCCTTAAAGACTGATAAATCTTATTCGAAAGGACAATTGCTTTAGTTGCTTGCACACGGATTCCTTCTGTCAGAAATAATGCAGACCCTTTTTTGCCGCTTCTCCATGCAATGGCATCCAGAAATAGGGCCGCAGAAAAAAAACAAAATGAGTGGGCTACTCAAACGCCTGCCGGAAACAAAAGTCAAGAAAAACCGATGTCGCGCGTTGATTAGAGGGCTAGCTTTCCTTTGAGGGCCAAGTGGACCCGGGTGATCGGCGGAGCAATGCGGAGCGGCATGCCTTCCATGGCTGCCGCCATGCTCCAGGCCAGCCACCGAGGCAAGCTGATTGTTGTTCTGGGTTTGACACCTTTTGGGTTGCCAGGAGGCCAGTCAGCAACCGCCGGAATGGGATGGGTGGATCTCGGTCTCTTTTATCAAGCGCGCAGTGTCGGTGAAGTTCTGGTATGTTTTGCGGTCATGTGGAGGGGTTATTTTTTATATTTCTGTAATTACACCATTTATATCTTGATTCCATCAACGTTTATATGTTTAACTATAGTTATAGTTTTTATAACTATAAAACGTGTTACAGAATCAGGACCCGTCATATGGTCAAACAAAAAGCATTTTACAACCACCTGTTGCCCGGTCAGGAAGTGTTCGGCTCTTTCGAGGCCGCCGATATGCTGAAGGTCAAACGGAGCATCATCAACAACGACATGAAACAAGGTTTCCTGCCGGCCGGCACCAAGGTGGAATGGGGCAACACCCTTCGGACAGTCTTTTGCCGGCAGGACATGTACCGGATCGCGTTGTTCTATCAACTCAATGCGATGGGCTTGACCAAACGGCATGCCGTTGAAATCGTCAAATTCATCTGCAGCGAACCCCATGACTTTATCCTGCTCAAGACTCCCGATAGCCAAAATGAACCGGCGGCAGCGCTTCACTTTAAAAACTACCTGTCCGTTCAGACGCTCGACGAAATAAAAAAGGCAGGAGCGACAATCATCATCAATTATAAAAAAATTCGGCAGGACCTCGATGATCGTATCAGACATAACGGAGAGGTAAGCTTGCAGCCGCGCTAATGCCCCTCCGCCAACCGAAACCAAGAGCCCCCCATCCAGGAGCCATCATGAACGAAGAACTGCTGAGAAATATGGCGCACATGACGTATGGGATTTTCGTTCTCACCACCAGGCTTGAAAAGACCGTCAACGGCATGATCGCCTCCTGGGCAAGCCAGGTGTCCTACGACCCGCCGCTGATTCTCGTGGCCGTCCACCCCAACCGCTACTCCCACGACCTGTTGAAACAAAGCGGGCATTTCGCGCTGCATATCCTCGCCCGGGAGCAAAAAGAGATGCTGATCCGTTTCAAGGGGCCGGATCCAGATGCTAAATTTGCATCCCTATCCTGGAGCGATGGCGTGACCGGATGCCCGATCCTGTCTGACTGCATCGGCTGCATGGAGTGCCGCATCACCCAAAGCCTGGCACCGGGCAACCACACCCTGTTCATTGGCGAAGTGGTCAACGCGGTTTTCAATGTGCAAGGGACACCCCTTTCCACCTTGGACTACGAGGGGTGCTACCTGGGGAAAGTATAGCGGGTTGATGGTTGCGAAAGGCGTTGATGTGCTTTTCAGGGTCTAGGTAAAAATGCCTTGCGGGATGGGTTTTTCCAAACCCAACCCACTCGTAAACACAACAAACACCCTGCTACAACCTGACCTCCACCCTGCCATTCAGATGTGCCTTGACAGCGGAGATAGGCACTTCACGCCGGTGAAAAATACCGGCGGCCAGGGCCGATTCGGCAGCGGTCTTTTCGAAGACCTCGGCGAAGTGAGCGACACACCCGGCACCACTGGAGGCAATCACCGGGATGGAGACGGCCTGCTTCACGGCATTGATCAGTTCGATGTCAAAGCCCAGATTGGTGCCGTCACGATCGATGCAGTTGAGCAGGATTTCTCCGGCGCCAAGTTTCTCGCACGTCTGGGCCAGCGTCACGGCATCCACCTCCCGCCCTTCGCGTCCCCCCTTCACGGTGCACTGGTACCAGCAGTAGCGCTGGCCCTGTGGCCCGGGTATGACCGTTTTAACGCAGGGATGGGGGGTCTGGTCCGGAGAATCCACATACACGCGCCGGGGATCGATGGAGATCACCACAGCCTGATTGCCGTATACATAGGAGATCTGTTCGATGGCGCTTTGACCGGTTTTTCTGCCGGTTTTCAGGTAGGCCTCGACGACGTACACCGCGTCGCTGCCGATGGAGACCTTGTCCGCACCGGATCGGAAGTACTCGGCCGCCACTTGCAGGGCCGTATAGGCGCGCCCGTTCTTGTCGGTAAAATCACGGATGCCGCCGCCGATGGTCAGCGGCACGAATACGTTCTTAGACGTTTCCTTGAGCACCTGGATCATGGGCATGTCTTCCAGTGGGAAATCACGAAATCCGGTAATGTTGAGAAAGGTCACCTCGTCGGCACCTTCCTCAAAGTAGCGGCTGGCCAATTCTACCGGTTTGCCCAGATTGCGCACATGGCCCCCTTCTCTCACATCGTACTGGTCCCCTTTGGTCACCACCAGGTCTCCATGGTCGTTGGCGCGCACATCCAGGCAGGCGATAATGCGTTTGGCCAGGAGGGTCTGCGACGGGCTTTTGGCCGGGATGGTCAGTTCGCGGTCCTTGCGGATAAAATTCTCCAGCACGGTCAACCCGGAAGCCCCGCTTTTTTCGGGATGAAACTGGGTGCCCTGTATGCAGCCCTTTTGGACCGCGCTGACAAACGGGTATCCGTAATCGGTGGTGGCGAGCACCACCGCCGGGTCATCGGCCACCACATGATAAGAATGGACAAAGTAGAATTTTTCGTCGCCGTCCAGCCCGTGAAACAGGTCGGTGGGCTGTTGGGTGCGGATACCGTTCCAGCCGATGTGGGGTACGGCCAGGTTGACGTTAAACCGCTGCACCCGACCGGGCAGAATACACAGCCCCCTTTCCCCAGGTGCCTCCTCGCTGCCCTCGAAGAGGGCCTGCATGCCCAGGCAGATCCCGAAAAACGGACGCCCGGAGCCGAGATAACCCAAGAGCGGTGCCACAAAATCTTTTTGCCGCAGAATACCCATCATGCTGCCGAAGCTGCCCACCCCTGGGAAAACCAACTTTTCAGCGGCCAGGATCTCTTGTCCCGATGCGGCCACGCGGACCGTTTCGCCCACTTTTTCAATGGCGTTGATCACACTGCGCACGTTTCCCGCACCATAATCCAGCAAGGTAATCATTTAGGTTCCACCCTTTTTCGAACTGCGATTCTAAAAATCCCAAACACGTACACCATCGTCCCGAATGGCTCAACCGGTTTTTTCATGCAGCGGCGGTCGCCTGGCGGCCGCAAGCAAGGCGTTAACCGATTACGGCGCCTCGATCCGAAATGCGTTGGTGATCGTGGCGTTCATAGAAGCCATGGCGCCGCAGTATTTGGTTGCCGACAATTCGATGGCCCGCTGGACGCCCTCAGGTTTGATGGCCGTGCCATAGATTACGTACTCGATGTGAACCTCCGTGTAGCGCCTGGGGTTTTTATCGGTCCGCGTGCCGGATACGTTGACTTTAAACCCGGTCACGGCCATGCGCTTTTTCTTGAGAATGGAGATCACGTCCATGGCCGTGCACCCGGCGGTCGCCATGAGTAACAGTTCCATGGGGCTGGCCCCGCTGCCACTTTCGGGGCTGTCCATCACCACCGCCGGTCCGCCGGGGGTCCGACCAACGAACTGCAGTCCTTCGGTCCACGTCAGCTGCGCTTGAATTGCCATGTCGTCGCTCCTATAGGTTGCTTGGCCAAGTTGGTTTTGTCCTGATATCTGAGAGCAGATAGCCTATAATCATGCTTTTGGCGATGGGCGCAATCGCGCTGCCCCAAAGCCTACGATCCGTAAACGATCTCTCCCCCCTTAACGGTCATGCGGCAGGGATTGCCGCCCATGCGGTAGGCCAGTTCGGCCGGCGCTTCAATGTCCCACACCGCAAAATCGGCCTGCAGGCCTACCTCGAGGGTGCCCAAGCGGTTCTGCATACCCAGTGCACGGGCAGCCTGGATGGTGAAACCGGCCAGGGCTTCGGCCGGGGTGAGCCCGAAATTGACACAGGCCATATTCATCATCAGCAGCGGCGATGTGGTGGGGCTCGTACCGGGATTGCAGTCGGTGGACAGGGCCATGGACACCCCTTCCCGACGCAGCAGAGCTACCGGCGGTTTCTGGGTCTCCTTGAGAAAATAAAAGGCCCCGGGCAGCAGCACCGCCACGGTACCGGCCGCGGCCATGGCCGCGGCACCGTCCGCCTGCAGGTGCTCCAGGTGATCCGCACTCAGGGCACCATAACGGGCGGCCATGACGGCCCCTTTGCTGTCACTGAGCTGTTCGGCATGCACCTTGACGTTAAGGCCGTGCCTGCGGGCTGCATCAAAGACCCGTTCGGTCTGGGCCGGGGTGAAGCCGATGCCTTCGCAGAAGACATCCACCGCCTGGGCCAAGCCCCCGGCGGCAACCGCAGGCAGCATTTCATCGATCACCAGATCAATATATGCGTCCGGCCGCCCGGTGTATTCCGGCGGCAGGGCGTGGGCGCCCAGAAATGTCGATGCGACGGTTGTCGGGAATTCCCGGCCCAAACGCCGGGCCACCCGCAGCATCTTCAACTCGTTGGGCGTATTCAAACCATAGCCGGACTTGATCTCCACGGCGGTTACCCCTTCGGCCTGCATGGCCGTCAGCCGGCCAGCGGACTGATCGAAAAGTTCGGTTTCGGTGGCGTTCCTGACCGCCATCACCGTGCTGAGGATTCCTCCGCCGGCCCGGGAAATCTCCTCATAGGTGGCGCCGCTGAGCCGCATTTCAAATTCCCTGGCACGGTTGCCGGCATAGACCAGGTGGGTGTGGCAGTCGATCAGACCCGGGGTGACCCAGGCGTTTTCAAGGCGCTGCACCGAGCGGGCTTTCGCCAGCGCCTCCCTGGGAAGGGTTGCCTGCGGCCCCAACCAGACAATGCGTCCGCCGTCCACGGCCAGAGCCCCTTTTTCCACGGTGCCGTAGGGTGTCGGTCCTGCCATGGTCGCAAAATGAGCGTCCACCCACAGGGAGTCAATCGTGGCGGGGAAAGGGGGAGTGGCCATCACGAACCTCACTGCCTTGGGTTTTAGGCTGCCCAGTTACTATCATCCATCGCCTTTCTGAATTCAGCGCAGCGGCTTCCAGTCGCGATAGATAGGCTTGTGGAAGCAACCCATCGCGGCCGGGTGCCGCACCGGCAACCGGTGCGCTGGTGATAGCATTCGTCATCCGAAAGCTGACCCCTATTATTATTTTTCCAGTTTGCCATGGGTTTGAATGATCGTTGGCGGAATCAAGCGTTGACAGCATACATCCAGTCTTGACCGGTTTCAACCTTCAGACGAAAAACCGGTTTGGGTTTAGCTGACCATCCTGCTGGAAACACAGGCCCGGCACGTACCCGATCGATGGCTGGCTGCATCGGAAAGGGACAGCACCCCGACAACCGTCTCGGGGCTGCCATCGTAGACGAAAATGCGGCCCATGTCCCCCAGGAGCATGCGGGCCATTGCGTGATTGATGGTTTCGTTGCGATCGCAGGAAACCACCGGTTTGCTCATCACCGCAACGGTTTCGGTGTCGGGAGCAATCCCTCTGTACCAGGCCACGATCAGGTTGGTCTTCGAGATCACACCGGCCGGGCGCCCGTCTCCAGCGGTAACCAAAACCGCGCTCATTCGGTGAGCCGACAGGGATTCGATGACCCGATAGAGATCGTCAGTAATCTTACAGGTGATCACCGCCGCTGTCATCACATCGGAAACGGTCGATTCTGTGGTCAACGGATCATGGCCGCCGGCTGCTGCGACAGGCAATCTGCTTTTGCGGCAGGAACGGCAGATCTGAAACACCATCCCCAGGATATCCCCGTAATTCAAGGTCCCTTCAAACCGGCCGGCATCGGCCCCCAGCACGAAAAGCTGATGAACGCCGCGATTGCGCATGGTCTCCAGCGCATCTTCCAAACCGTCATCGATAAAGCAGGCCTGCAGGGGTCCTACCATAATCGACTCCAGGGGTGTCTCTGACGGCAGCCCGGCGTAATAGGCTCCCGCCATATCGGTCTTGGAAACGATTCCCGCCGGTTTTCCCTGAGGATCCATCACCAGCAAGGCATCCGCCTTATATTTGATCAACCGGCCGATGCCGGTCAGAATGGAGGCCTTCCCGTCCAGCGCAATGACCTGGCGGCGCATGGCCTCTTTGACCCGCATCCCACTCAGCACACTCCTGGTTCGGGCTACTGGCACGATCGCCCTCCCCCCGGCACCCCTAAATATTGCTGCAGCAAATGGTAGAATAGATCTGAGATGTATACGATGCCGATCACCTCCTGATCGCGCACCACGGGCAGCCGCCGGATATGGCGTTTGATCATGATATCCACAATGGCCAGCAGATGGGATTGCGGCGTTATAGTCACCACGTCGGTGGTCATCAGTTCGCCCACCCGTATGGATTTTACCCGTCCCAACAGATCTCTGAATAGGGTGGCTTGTTCCCCATCTTCCAGCTCATGCCAGATGTTGGCGTGGCGAGGCTGGACAAACAGCAAGATATCGTACATGGAGAGCATGCCCACCAACCGGTCCGCGTCGTCCGTGACCATCAAGCCAAAGACATTTTTTCCTTGCTCCCGACTGGCGGCCTGAAAACGGTTGACCGCCTCGGCTATGGTATGCTCCGGTTTCAAGGTCATGAATCGGGTGGTCATTACATCGCTGGCATACATCGTTTGACTCCATGGCTAAACAGGGTCGCGGTCATTGATAAGGTTTCATCATCGCAAGAACACCGGTCCGGGACGAAGGATGCCGTTGGTGAATGGATACTATCTCGGTCGTCGTCTCAGCAGCACATAGGTGGCGCCGGTTCCTCCATCGCAGGCTCTGGCGCTGGTAAAAGCAATGACCCAGCTTTTCCATGGCCCCCGTGTCAGCCACCGGGACAGGTTGCGCTTGAGCACCGGCGGTCCCGGTGAGCAGCGCCCCCGACCATGAACCACCAGCACCGCCCGGTTGCCGGAGAAGATCGAGCGTTTCATGAACCGGTCAAAGGCCGTTCTGGCCGTCTCGACACCCATTCCATGAAGGTCGACATGCCCCTGGATGGAAAAATACCCGCCGTGGAGCCGCCGGAAAACCTCGGGCGGCACCCACCTGCAGGCCCCTTCCACGTACTCGGCGGTGTGGGCGAGCACGAATCCTTCACCGGTCTCCACGAGCATGTGGAGCTGCCGCAGCGCTTCGGCATCAGGATGTTCATCCGACTGGACAGACCTTTTTTCAGCCCCCGACCAGGAACGCGCCCTCCTCTTCGGTCAAGGGGCACCACATCGGCCATGGCTGATTCAAACATGGCTTGTTCTTCTGCCTGGGTCAGCGGGCGGGAAGCCTCCCTGGGGAGACGAACTTCAGGCAGGCGGATCGCTTTCAGGGCCAGAAGTCGATCCAGGCATGCAAAGGGTCTGTTTTCCACGGATGCAGGGCGCGGTTTCATGGCACCTCCTGCAATTGTGCTGCGCAGATTGAGATATGCGGTCAGTCCGCCTGTCAGGACCCACAACGGTGCGGCCAATATTTCCGGAAGAGGGTCCCCCGCGCCTCACCTTGCCGATACCGGAAATAATCGTCCAAGATCTGCCCGTGGTCAAAGACCAGGGGCGCGGGCAAGGTGTGGCAAGTGAAAATCCCGGCATTTTCGGCATCGTCCGCTGCCACCGGCCTGCCGTCCGCCGAAGCGATGAACACCGTGGTGACCGTGTGATGCCTCGGGTCCCGATCCGGATGGGAATAGACGTAGAACAGCTCCTCGAGACGCACCGCAAGGCCCGTTTCCTCTGCGGCCTCTCGAACGGCACATGCTTCTACCGGTTCACCCCAGTCCAAAAAGCCGCCTGGAATGGCCCACCCATGGGGTGGGTTCTTGCGTTCGATGAGAACAATACCCCCGTTGGTCTCAATGATGATGTCCACGGTGGGCAACGGGTTTTTGAATGGTCCGGTCATGTTATAACTCCGGCGCCCCGGAGGGAATCAGGCAGACAAAGGTCATCTTTTTATCCCCGGCATTTCTGATTTGATGTTCTTCATTGTTGGGAATAAAGGCCACGCTGCCGGCTTTCACCGGCACCCAACTGCCGTTTTGCCACACCTCGCCTTGGCCGGCATGAAAAAAAATCTCATGCTCCCAGTCATGCCGATGCCTGGGGGTAAAACCACCCTTGTCCAATTCGAACACGCGCATGCAAAAATTGGAGGCGCCGTCTGCCTTGCCGATAACCACCCGGCCGGAAACGCCCTTGACCATCTCATTTTCAAAGCGCGTATCCGGTGCCTGGCTGTATTGAATCACTTTCATGGTTGCTTGCCTGCCTTTCTGTAAGTGCATGGATGATCCATGATGGGTATCTGAAAACTATGAACCCGCCTCGCTCCTGTCAACTGTTTTGTATTCCTGCCCTGACCGATGAAGAGCGCATTCAGCCATCGTTGGGGTGCAGCACAACTGTCTGCTTGACTATCCGATGAATTTGCGGTGGAATGGCCACGCACAATGGTTAGCGCCAGCGCCGGGAAAGGGTGCCGGTACGGTTGACCGGTTACGTCGATAATCTTGGGACGGGGAGCATCGGGATGGATCTGAAGGCGGCATGCCCGGATAAGGTGGTGGACGCAGGAACCGCCATATCCCAAATCAAAAATGGAAGCCGGGTGTTCATCGGCACCGGATGCGGTGAACCCCAGCACCTGATTCGGACCATGGTGGAAGATCCGAGCATGCAGGATATCATGGTGTACCAAATGCTCTCCTGGACCTTTTCGGACTATGTGGACAACCCCCGGTTTTTAAGACGCTTCTCTCTAAAACTTTTCTTTATCAGCAGTTCCATGAGAAAAGCGGCCTTCGAAGGCAAGATCGACTATATTCCCACCTACCTGTCCCAAATTCCCAGATACTTTGCCAACCATCGGATTGGCCTGGATGTGGCCCTGATCCAGGTCAGTCCGCCGGATAAGCACGGATACTGCAGCCTCGGCGTCTCCATCGACATCACCCTCGCCGGCATGCAAAATGCCAAGCTGGTCATCGCCCAGGTCAATCCACGCATGCCACGCACCTGGGGAGACAGTTTCGTTCACATTGACGACATCGATTATATCGTGGAGCATGAGGAGCCCCTGGTGGAGGCCCTGCCCAGCATCAAGGATTCGGAAACCGCCAGCCGCATCGGGTTTTATGTCAATCAGCTGGTGGATGACGGCGCCACCCTTCAGATCGGCTTCGGCCATCTGCCCTATGCCATCCTGCAAAACCTGACCAATAAGAAGGACCTGGGCATCCACACCCAGTTGATCACCGACGGGTTTTTGCCCCTGTTCGAGAAAAAGGTGATCACCAACCGCAAGAAGACCCTGCTGCCCGGCCGGGTGGTGGCTTCGCTGTGCATGGGATCGGAAAAACTCTATCGCTATGTGGACAACAACCCCATGTTCTACTTCCGCTCGTCGGAATTCGTCAACGATCCCACCGTCATCGCCCGAAACGACAACCTGATTTCCATCAGCTCCGCCCTGGAGGTGGATCTCACCGGCCAGGTTTGCTCCGACTCCGTGGGCCATCTGTTTTACAGCGGCATCGGTGACCAGGTTGATTTTCTGAGGGGCAGCGCCATGTCCAAAGGGGGGTTTTCGGTCATCGCCCTGCCCTCCACGGCCCAGAACGGCAGAGTCTCGAGAATCGTACCCCACCTGAGCGAGGGAGCCGGTGTGGCCACCACGCGTGGCGATGTGAACTTCGTGGTGACCGAGTACGGCATCGCCGAGCTCAGCGGCAAGAGCATCTACCAACGGGTCATGGAGCTGGCCCAGATCGCCCACCCTAAATTCCGTGAAGAACTCATCGATCTGGCCAAAACCAGACACTATATCTTCTCCGATCAGCTGCCGCCGTCACAGGACGACCTGATCTTCATCGAAGGCTACAAGAACCGCCTGACCCTGAGAAACGGCAAGAACGTGGAGTTCCGCCCCCTGCTGCCCTCCGATGAATTCGCCTACCGCAATTTTTTCTACTCCCTGCGCGAAGAGACCATTTATTTTCGCTTCTTTTACAAGATGAAGCTTTTTTCCCACGAAGTCGTCCAGCAGCAATGGGCCAGCGTGGATTATAAAAAGAACATGTCCCTGATCGGTTTGGTCCGCATAGGCGGCCACCAGGAAATTGTTGCCATCGGCTCCTATGCCGATGAAAGTGAAACCCTGGCCGAAGTGGCCTTTGTGGTTCGCGAGGATTTCCAGGGCATGGGCATCGCATCCCACCTGCTGGAGACCATGGAACGCATCGCCAAGGAGAACAACTTTACGGGCTTTTCCGCCACGGTGCTCCGGGAAAACTCCGCCATGCTGCGCGTATTTAAAAGACGGTACCCCAACGCCAAAACCACCATCAGCGGAGGCAGCGACATCACCATTCTGATGGATTTCAACGACAGGGCATCATCCGGGCAAAAGGCGGCCAAGACACTGGGCGAGGACGGCTGCGAGTGCATATGCGCGCCGGATTCAGATGCACCGTCATAGTCGCCGCGCCGAGATCTGAACCAACGCTCCGCCGCGGGGCATTCCTACCGGTGCGCCTCTGTTCCAATAGGAAAAGCGCTTGCCATCGCCGGCTGCGGTCCCCTCAGACAATGTATTCGACAGTCGCCTGCTGGCGTTCGTCGAAATAGTCGATCCGGGTATCATAACAGGTCAAATCGACCTGCAGGACCGCCCGGTGGACGCCGTGCGTCCAGGAAAGCGTGATCTGGTCGTCGGGTGCATCTTCGATGGCAAACCGGCCGTCAAAAGCCCGGCAGGTGTTCCTGAATTCCATGAGCCGCAACAGGCGCTGCACCACCGGTTTCTGTATATCGACGGCAATCTCGTCTAAGGTGTAGTTGTGCCGGTTGATGTCCCGGCCGTTTTTGGTCTGCTGCACCAGCTCGATGTCGTTTTCGCCGGCCAACAGGCCCACATAGTATACCTGGGGAATGCCCGGCGAAAAAAACTGGATGGCCCGTGCGGCAATATAGGAATCGTCGTTGCATTCCAGGGCCGAGTAATAGGTGCAGTTCACCTGGTAGATGTCCAGATTCTGGTACTCGGCACCGGAAAATATCTTGCGGGTGTTGGCGCCTTTTTCATCAAGCCCCTGAAGGGTCTGCTCTATTTCTGCCGGCGTCAACAGATCCTGAACATCCACCACACCGATGCCGTCGTGGGTGTCCAGAGTGGTAATTTGTTTGCGGGGGCAGATGGCCAGCCATTGTTTCAGCACCCGGCTGGTGTGATGATACAAGGTGTGCAGGACCAGCATGGGCAGTGAGAAATCATAGGTCCAATATCCGCGACCGGCGATCTTCTGATGATAACGGTAGTGTTCGTGGACCTCGGGCAGAATCTCCACGCCGAAGGGGGAGACATAATCCTGAAGCCACTGCAGCAATTGCCACACCTCGGGTTCCAGAAAAAAGCAGTTGGTACCGATTTTCATGGTCGAATAGGCAAAGGCATCCATGCGAATCATTTTAGCCGAGGTCCGCGACAGCTGAATCAGGAAGCGGCGCATCACTTCGCGGGTTTTGGGTGAATCCCAGTCCAAATCTATCTGCTCGTAGTCAAAGGTGCACCAGACCTTCTCCTTGGAGCCGTCGGCGCGCTGGATAATGGTATACGGCGGCCGGGGTTTACGGGTGTATACCTTGGCCAACTCCGCTTCACTGATTTCACCGGTCGGGCTGAGTTTGTTGAAGCTCAGGAACATGTCGGCGAACTCGGAATCCGGTCCCTTTTCGAAATAGTCCTGAAAATAGAGGGATAGCCTGGAAATATGGTTGACCATGAAATCAATGATCAAGTCGAATTCCCGTCCGATCAGCTCGATGTCCCGCCAGCTGCCGAAGACCGGGTCCACTTCATCATAGGTCAACGGGGCAAATCCACGGTCCGCGGAAGAGGGGTAGAACGGCAGCAGGTGGATGCCGCCGATGGCCCGGCTGAAGTAACGGCGCAACACGTAATGCAGTTCAACAAGGTCGCCGCCCAAGCTGTCCGGATAGACAATCAGCTGTACTTCGTTTTTTAGCGTCATCGTTAATCTCCATTCGCCTCATCGATGAAGCGGTAGTGCTGCACCCCTTCCAAGATTCCGCCGGCACAAAACCGGTTTGCGAAATAAACGTTCCGACTGCCCTTAAGCTCGTCCAATTCATGGCTGAAGTTGCCCACCACCACGGCGCGAGGCTCTCCGCGCAGCATCTCCTCATCGTTTCCCGAGTCTCCGCAGACCAGAAAATTCATCAACGGGATTTCCCACTTATAGCCCAGGTAGCGGATGGCCTTGCCCTTGGAAGCCCGGTAGGGCAGGATGTCCAGATAGCGGTCGTGGGAGTAGATCAGGTTGTAGCGGCACCGGTGGTGCAGCAGCCGGTTGTGGATGGCGGCCAGGCGGTCCCTGTCCGGTTTCATGAAGTAGCTGACCTTGAATCGGCGCTGGGTTTCTTCTCCCTGGTATTCCAGAAAATCCAAATCCTTGAGCAGTTCAACAATTTTATCCCGGTTCCAACGGCTGCTGATGTGACTGGCCCATCCCGGGCTGGGTTGAGGGCTCTGCCCATAATAGATGGCGCTGCCCACCGAGCAAATAATCACATCCGGGCGGGGGATCCGGTATTTTTCCAGTATCTTTCGCGCTGAATCGCCTGTCCTGCCGGTGGCCACGCCAAAACCGATGCGGCCCCGGTGCCGTTTCAGCAGGCGCACGAGCTTATCCAACTGAGAATTGTCGGTGCCGATCAGCGTATTGTCGATATCGGTGACCAAAAAATGGCTGAGTTGAACCAGTCGTCGGCCGATGGGATCCGACGGTCTGATGGTGGCCAGGTTGGAGCGTTGATTGGCGGCGGTCATCTTCCGAAGGGCGCTGGCATAATCGCGGCTATGACGTTGCCAGGTGTAGTGCTTGCGCACATTCATGATGCCGTTTTTCGAATAGCGTTCCCATAAATCCTGGTCGGCGATTATTTTGCGCACCGCGGAGGAGATCTGCTTCGTGCGGGAAACGTTGACCAGGATACCGTTGTGGCAGTTGCGGACGATATCGTTGGGTCCGCCGTCATCGGTGGCCACGATGGGCAAACCGGTGGCGGAGGCCTCGAGAAGCGTCAGGCCGAAGGGTTCCGTGAGGGCCGGATTGACGAACACCCCGTTGCCTGCAGCGGCGATCCGGTAAAGGGCCGGAACTTCATATTCGAAATCATGTTTTTTGGGGATGGCCATCTTGCCGTACAGGTCGTACTTGTCCATGGCCATCAGCATTTCGGTTAGGACTTCACGTTCGTTCTCCCCCATGGCGTCGATGTCTTTTCTCAGTCCGGCGAAAACAGCCAGGTTGGCCATGCTCTGCAGTTCCAGATCTTCGCCATAGGCCCGCACCAGCCCGGAAATATTCTTGCGCTTATCCGGCCGGCTCAGGGCCAGGATCAACGGCTTTTCAGGGTTGATAAAAAAACGGTTCAACTCCTTGAGCATGGAAGCCTGGGCATAGCGGGCATTCTCCAACTGCTCCGTGCCATCGAGCATGTCATGATAAAACGGATAGAAGGTGTCGATGTCGATACCGGGCGGAACGACTTGATACTCGGGGACATCCTTGTGGTGGTAGAGGCCGTACTGCTCCTTGATTTCATGCTGGGTGCTGGTGATCACCAGGTCAGCCCGCGCCAGGATCTGCTCTTCCGTATCGATACGCCGATCGATTTTGAATTTTTTGTTCATTTCCGCCTCGTCCATGCCCTGCTCCAGGAGCCTGGCCTGTTTGGCGCGGCCGAGGGAGTGGCCGGTGTATACGAAGGGCAGTCCGAAGATCTGAGCCAGCTGCATGGCCACATGCCCGGCATCGGGATAGTGGCCGTGGACGATGTCCGGCATGGACTGGTTGCGTTTGATGAACCTGATCATCCTGTCTACATATTCCTCAAGATGGGGCCAAAGCAGCTCTTTGCGCATATACTTGCGCCCTCCGCACTGTATGCGAACGATGCGGAACTTGTCGTTGATGACGTCGACGGGTTGGCTGTAATCCGAAGAAACGCGTTTGTCGGTAACCAGGCGGGTAAAAAGATCCACGCGACCGATATCCTTCCGGGCGCTCAGGCACCTGCCCAACTCCATGACATACTTGACCTGCCCGCCGGTGTCTGCATCCCGGCCCATTTCCAGGTTTTTCGAACGAATCAACCCGTGGAGGCTGAACAATTGCACATAAAGCCCCTTATCGGCCATTGGCGCATCCTTTCATTTGATCGAGAAGATCTTTTTTAAACTTCTCACCTTGGGGGACGGCCCCTCGGATGTTGCAGATGTGCGACGTAAATCCGTTCCTGCAGGGTCTCCAATTCGCCATCATTGAGTTTGTGAATATCGCTTTTTCCCAGGCATTGCGCCACCGCTCGGAAATTAACGCTGGGCGCCCGCGTGTTGATATCGCAAAAACAGTCCGTGCTCGGCGCCCTGCGAAAGATAAACCGCTGAACCTGGTGCAATCCGTGATCGGTCCTCTGGACAGCAGATGTCAACCCGGGGAACGCCGGCATTGTCCAACTCTACGCGAACCGCACCGTTAGGATGGCTGCCGTCGATTGCGAGGGGCGTGGAACAAAATCCATGGCGCAGCAACGGTTCCAGAATCCCGCGGCCGAGATAGTCTTCGCCCCCCCTTGAGATAAAGCGCACCGGCAGTCCCATCTTCTTGGGATGAAACGCAACGTTGAATGCTGCGCCACCGATGCGCCGGCTGTCCTTGACAAGGCCGATTACGATCCCGCAGATAACAATAACCAGCGTGTCTATTTAGCGGCTGTCCTTTTACTGTCAAACCTGTTTGAAACATCCGGAATGAAGGCAAAAAAACGATGACAAAAAGGGAACGCCGTGGTTGCTTGTCGCAACGACTGCCGTTAGCATGCCCTATCGGTCAAGATTTTGCAAATGGCCGGCCGCGCAGGATGGGGGTTTCCGGCGCCTCCAGAATCGCATGCCAAGGAATACTTCAACCAAAAGTCCAACCAGGGATCGGTCCATACAAAGAGGATTCTATGCATGGGTTGCTCACCGGCTCAGATGGAAAGAGAAGATGATAAATTTCTCAGACCCGGGACCGCTGAACGACGGACACCTCAAAGGGAGTGCACTGGATGGCGACACTGCCTTTTTTAACCCAGATCCTGGCCATAGTCACCGTCTCTCCTTCCATATTTACGATGTTGGCCAGTTTCTCCACATAGCTGATATCCGGCTTACTGAATTCCAGATAGGGGCTGCTGCGGTTGTATGGGTCGGGCACCAAAATGATCTGGTCCGGATCGTGGGGATGTTTTTGCGGGGATCCACTATAGGGCACATGGGTCTTGGAAAGGGAACGGATATCCTTGGGTGCCTTGTATTTTTCGATTTCGAACTTTTCAGCTTTTTGAAGGGATGTGATCGCGGCCATGGCTTCCTCCGGTAAATAAATTCGGATCAATAGCGAACGCGGAATTCGGTAAACTCACCCAGATAATCCTGCCAGGTGACAGCCACCTTGGCCACCCTGGATATGTCGGGACCGGTTTTGCACCAATTGATCAGGGACCGCACATCTCCCGCTGCCCCCTCAACAACCGCTTCAACCGTGCCGTCGGGTTTGTTTCGGACCCACCCGTTAACACCAAAAAGCGACGCCGCCTGTTGGGTCTCGGCCCGATAACAGACCCCCTGAACACGCCCGCTGACGATCAGGTGCGCCCTGGCCTTTGCTTCCATGGCATCCTCCTGAGATTGTTTTTAATCGGCAGTAGCCAATAGAATATTTCGCAGGCCACAGGATGTCAAGGCGATGGGATCGGCGGCGCCGGGCAACGGATCTTCGTCACCAACGCCTTCAAAAATAATCCTGCAGTCCGGGGTCTATCAATTCATACACCCTAAACCTGTCGCCGGGTGAGGTGCATGGTTCAACGGCCGACCCGTTCGGGTGGTTCACCAGGGAGATGAAACGCATTTGCTGGGCATCATCCAGCAGCATTTCGGAACCGACGGGCTGTTTTTCGATGAAAAGCCGCTTTTGCGCATTAACACGAACCTCTTTGAACGTACGATGGTAGGAAATATGGGGGCACAGCAACGCTTCGGCATAGTTGACCGTCAGCTTCAGGTCGTCGGGCGCCAGTTGGCCCCACAGGTGCGGGTGAAAATACAAACGGTCCTTGCGACCACCCATGGTCCATAATTGAGGGTCCGCACCCTGATTGGCCAAGCCGTGTGCCTGCCGGGCAAGCTTTTCATGATCACCGGCCAGAGCCAGCGATCGAATATACCCGCTTTCCGTGATGCTTTCATGGCGTTTTACCATTAGCTGGGCGCTTTTGCGTCGCACAGCGGCCCGCTGAAAACGGTGTTGAAAAACGAAGGTGCAATAGTTGACCGGCAGGTGGACGCCTTCCTCGACAGCTGCTTGCATCAGCGCCAGGGCCGTCATTTCTGATTCCAAGACGGTGACGCGTTCGCCGTGCAAATGGGTGTATTTGCGCTCGGCCAATTGGCCCTGGTTGTGGGGGGTCACGCGCAGTTGGTGAAGGTTCAAGTGATCGACGCCGGTCGTTTTCAATCGGGGCAGCAGTTGCCGCAGCCGTTGGAAATCTTCGGGAATGGCGGGAATCTCAACGGTGACCGTTGGAATATGTCCAACCGCCAGCTCGACTTTTTTAAGATCGTAAGCCACGGCGCTGAGGTCAAACCGAATCTCGTCCAGGCCTGCATCCTGGAGCCTTTTCACCAGGTCAGTTGTCAGCAGGACGCCGTTGGTGTACATCCACAGGTGCAACGGGCGGTTCTTGGATTGGTGCACCACCTGAAGAAAGCGCAGGGTGAGATCCGGTGTAAGCAAGGGTTCCCCTCCGCTGATGCTTACCCCGCTGAAACCGAAACGGTGCACATACGCGGCATAATCAGCGGGCTTGGAAAAGGACACCCGGTTGGTGGTGGGAACGCCGATTTCACTCTGGGGACTGGGGCAGTAAAAGCATCGGCAGTTGCATTTGCCATTAATGAACAGGCAGGACCAGCCACCTTCCCCACAGATGCGGCACCCAGGAGACAAGGGACCGACATGAGGTTTGGTTCCTTTAAATGCAAAATCCAGCTGTCGACCGATGGCGTTGAGCCGGATGCCGCGCTCCGCTTCCGCCGCAATGGCCCCGGCCGGGGAAATCCAGTTCAACCTATTGGCCGCATCGCCAAACTCGGCCAGATTGGCGGAGACTATCCGGTGCCGGCCGCAGGCCGGCTGTGGCCCACTCATTTCACACACTCCCCATAATCGCCGTGGTTGACTGTTTATCGGGGTCTTATAGAGCCGATCATCATTTTTTATCAAGCATGATTTTTGGGTTTAAAGAAAACGGTTGCCATAAATTAACCGATTCCTATAATTAAATATTCTTACAATGCCGGTTGGGCGCACCGTCTGGAAAAAAACCGATGCATGGATCGTGCGCGCCTTGCCGTAGCGAGCTTTTTCTGGATCGCAGCACTATTGGGACCCATCAAACCAGCACCTTTAGGGTATCCGATGGAAAGTGGGCTAAGCGATGATGAATATCGACATCAGGTCTGAAATCGGCCACCTGGAGGGGGTTATCCTGCACACGCCCGGTCCGGAAGTGGAGAACATGACCCCCAAGAATGCGGAGCGGGCCCTTTACAGCGACATCCTCAATCTCTCCGTGGCTCAAAAGGAATACGCGCAATTGGAGGACCTGATGAACGCGGTGACCCGAACGTATCGGGTGAGTGATCTGCTCGAATCGGTTCTGGCGGATCCGGCGGTAAAGGCTCCGCTGGTACTGCGCATTTGTGAGGCCGAAGGCTGTCTCGAACTATGCGACGACCTGCTGGCGTTGCCGGCAAAACCGCTGGCCCGGCAACTCATCGAAGGCGTGGTCCTGCCACGGGACAACCTGACCCGTTTTCTCTCCAAAGAACGCTTCTCCCTGCCTCCGCTGCATAATTTTTTCTTCACCCGCGATTCGGCCATGGCCATGTTGGACGAAATCCTGGTCGGCCGCATGGCCAAGCCGGTCAGATCACGCGAAACCATCATCATGGAAGCGTTGTTCAGCCACTGCCCCCAATTTTCGGTCAATACGGTCAACCCCCTTGCCGGAAGACACCCGGACCCGGCCGCCACCATCGAGGGGGGGGATGTGCTGGTGGCCCGGGACGATATCCTGGTCATCGGCAACGGCAGCCGCACCTCCTCCCAGGGCATCGATTTCATCATCGAAAGACTCAAGGCCCAGAACGACCGGGAGCGTCACATCCTGGTCCAGGAACTGCCCCACAGCCCTGAATCGTTCATTCACCTGGACATGGTGTTTACCTTCCTGGACCGAAGCCACTGCATGGTATTTGAGCCGCTCATGCTCAAGACCAGCAAATACCTGACCATTCACATTCTCATCGAAAACGGCCGGGTCACCAGCATCCGTGAGGAAAAAAGCCTCATCGATGCCCTGCGATTGTTGGGCATGGACATGATACCGGTATGCTGCGGCGGCAAAGCGGACCTGTGGGTCCAGGAGCGGGAGCAGTGGCATTCTGGGGCCAATTTTTTTGCCCTGGCCCCGGGCAAGGTGGTGGGCTATGCCCGTAACGTTCATACCATGGAGGAGATGTGCAACAACGGCTTTGATATCATTCCTGCCGACGACATCATCGCCGGCCGCCGGCAGCTGGCGGATCTGGGACGCTGCGCCATTACCCTGGACGGCTCGGAATTGCCCCGCGGCGGCGGCGGCGCCCGTTGCATGACCATGCCCATCCGTCGCAAGCCGGTCGAATGGTAGGCTTTCGTTGATCACGGGTGGATCCTCGTGAATCGTCTGCTGGAGACATTCAGGCGGATGAAGCCATCGACCATATGTTCAGACAGAGGAGAAACAAAATGAAACCTATGCGGGACATGCTGCTCAAGCGCGAAGCCTTTTCAGAAATCGTCATGGGCAACACGGCTGTTGTCAGGGCCATGGTGGAAGCCGGCACGCGAGTGGTCAGTTCCTACCCCGGGTCCCCGACACCGGAGATCGCCTCGGCCATTCAGTCCATTCCCCACGCCGACCGGCCCTTTTACTTCGAATTCTCCACCAACGAAAAAGTGGCCACGGAACTGGCCTATGGAGCGGCGGTCAACGGTCATCTCTCCACGGTGTTCTTCAAAAGCGTCGGCCTCAATGTGGCTGCGGATACCTTTGTCCAACTGAGCCTGATGAATATCATCGGGGGCATGGTCGTCGTGCTGGGGGACGATCCGGGAGCCAACTCTTCCCAGAACGAACAGGACAACCGCCATTATGCCAAAATGAGCTACACCCCGGTCCTTGAGCCGGCCGATCCGACTGAAGTCTACCACTTCTATCTCGAAGCCGCCCGCCTGTCACGACAGTACCGCATGCCGGTGATCCTGCGGCTGACCACCCACGTGTGCCATGCCAAGGAAAAGGTGTCCTTCGGTTCATGGAATCCGCTGCAACCGGACGACGCCTCCCGTTTCGATCCGGCCAACGGCCCCTACATTCCCCTCACCAACCAGGCCATCGAGCAGAAGCGCGCGGCCCTGGCCAGGCTGGAGCAGGTTCGCGAGCAGGCCGAAAAAACCGGACTGAACCGTGTCGTGGATAACGGCAACACCGCGCGGGGTGTCATCACCATGGGATTGCCCTTTCTATCGCTGATGGAGACTCTGAAAGGCGCAACCGCTACGCCGGATATCCTGAAGCTGGCCTATGTCCATCCCCTGCCCCGCAATTTGATCGTTGACTTTCTCTCACGCCACCGGGAGATCAAAATTCTCGAAGAACTGGACGATGTTCTGGAAAACCAGATCAAGGCCATGGCCTTTGACCAGGGACTGCAAGTGACGATCATCGGCAAAACATGCCCGGAGGATTGGATCGGCGAGTATACACCGGACAAGGTTCATCAGATGCTGTCGGCCACCTGGCCGGACATGATCACGCCTGCACCCGGTTCGGCAGCCGACGATCCGGCGCCCCACCGGCCGCCCCAGATGTGCCCGGGATGCGGTCACCGCAGCGCCTTTCACGCCATCAAGCAGGCCCTCGCCCCCACCGATATTACCGTGGCGGACATCGGCTGCCATACCCTGGGCTTTCTGCCGCCATACGAGATGGGCCAACTGCTCATGTGCATGGGGGCATCTACGGCAATCGGCAGCGGTCTGCGCTTGTTCACCACCAACCGCAAGGTGGTGGCCTTCGTGGGCGATTCGACCTTTTTTCACGCCGCCCTGCCCGGAATCAT
Source organism: uncultured delta proteobacterium (assembly GCA_963704985.1). GTDB lineage: Bacteria > Desulfobacterota > Desulfobacteria > Desulfobacterales > Desulfosarcinaceae > Desulfosarcina. The sequence continues at coordinate 542,599 of CAVPIL010000004.1, forward strand.
CAACGCCGTTTTCAACCGGCACCCCATTACCCTGATCCTGATGGAAAACGGCACGACCGCCATGACCGGTCACCAGGACCACGCGGCCAGCGGGAGGAATGTCAACGAGGTCACGGACAAGATTCCCGTTCGGCAGGTGCTGGCTGGCTTGGGGGTCAAGCACATCTTCGAGGCGGATACCTACCAGCAGGCCAAGTTGACCGAACTGGTGATCGCTGCGACGGCCATCGACGAATTCAGCGTGGTGATCGCCCGTCACCCCTGCATGCTCAAGTTCACCCGTGAGCAGCGCAGTGGTCCCGATTATCGGCAACGGCATGTGGAGATCGACCAGGAGGTGTGCGAACGGATTCACACCTGCGTCGAAACCTTCGGCTGCCCAACCTTCACCCGGAACACCGAGGGCAAGGTCACCATCAACACCGACCTGTGCATCGGCGACGGCTCCTGCATCCAGACCTGCCCGACCAAGGCCATCCGGCCGGCCGGCAAAAAGGGAAAAGGAGGTGCCGCATGAAGGCTTTCAACATCTATCTGACCGGTGTGGGCGGCCAGGGCATCGGCCTGATCAGTGAAATCATCCTGCGGGCGGCGGATCACGGCGGACTCCCGGTAAAAAGCGTGGATACCCACGGACTGGCCCAGCGGGGCGGCATCGTCGTGTCCCAGATACGCCTGGGTGATGATGTCTTCTCGCCGCTGGTTCCCGCCGGGCAGGCGGATCTGGCGGTTTCGCTGGAGCGGCACGAAGCCCTGCGGGCAGCGGGAACGGTTCTCAAAGCGGGGGGCGTCCTGATATACTACAACACCGTTTGGCAGCCGCTTTCTGTGCGGCTGGACGAAGCGGCAGAGGTCACCGAGAAGGACATCCGGGATCTTTGCCGTGTGCGGGCCATTCACGTCATCTCCGTATTCCAGGCCGATCTGCCGGACATCCGCATGCAGAACATGGCCGTATTGGCCAAAATCCATCATCACCGGCTGATCCCCGGCATCGAGCGGCAGCACTACCAGACCGCCATGGCCGACCTCATGTCCGGCAGCATGCTGGAAACAAACAGGGGGTTGTTCGACAAGCGCCTGACCGCCTGACCCCTGGCGACTTCCAACGGACCTGGCCTTTAAATGCCATGGCAGAATGCCTTGATCGTTCATGGCGGCTTCTCCCGTGGAGATTGCCGCCGTTGGCACCGTCACATGGATATGCTGCCCCTGCGGAAGTCCGTGGGGTCGATCCACAGGTTGATCAGGACCGGTTTTCCTGTTGCGGCCACCGTCCTGGCCTCGTCCAGGGCGGCGTCGATCTCATGGTCCGCGTTGACCACAATGCCCTCGGCTCCGAACCCACGGGCCACCAGATGGTAATCCGTGCGCGCCAGAACGGTGGCCACGTCATCCCCCAAGACCTCACGCTGGTCCCGGGCGATCTGGGTCCAACCCGCATCGTTTCCCACCACGGCGATTACCGGTAGCCCGTGGCGCACAAAGGTATCCGTCTCCGTAATGCTGTATCCGGCAGACCCATCGCCGTAAAGAATCCACACTTCGGCATCCGGCCGTCCCTGCCTGGCGCCCAGGGCGAATCCGGCGCCAACCCCCAGGGTGCCGAAAACACCTGGGTCCAGCCATTGCAGGGGCCTTTTGGGCGACAGGGTATAAGCGGCCGTGGCCACAAAATCGCCGCCGTCGGCCACCAGAATCGCGTTACCGGTCAGAAAGCGATCCAGTTTGCGAAAGAAAAGAATCGGGTTGACATGTTGCCCGGAATTACCGGCCAGGGCGTCGATTGCGGCCTCCCGTTGAGCATCGGCCTTTTTCAGGGATTTGCGCCAGTCAAGCCAACGGTCCGCGTCCCCTTGGCCCGTCTCCCGGGCAAGGGCCAACAGGAAGAAGAACGGGTCGGCATGGAGGGCCACGTTAGGTTTGCGGTTCAAATACAGATCGTGCTTGCTGCGATTGGCGGCAACCAGGCAGGTCCCCCGGCCCAGGGCCCGGCCGTAATCCAAGCGAAAATCGCAGGGCATGCCGGCCATGATCACCAGATCGGCCCCTTTAAGGGCCGCCTTCCGCCGGTGGCGGATCTGCAGCCGGTGGTCTTCCCCCAGCAGTCCCCGGGCCATTCCGGTGAGATAGACCGGTATGCCCAGTTGGTCGACGGCGGCAGCCAGTTCTCCCACCCGCCCGGGCGACAGCATGGCCTGGCTGCCCACCACCATCACCGGGGATTGAGCCTGGGCCAATCGTCCGGCGGCCTTTTGCACCAGCCTGGGATCGGGCAGCGGCGGGTTCGCGTCCGAAGTTCGGGTCTCCATCTCCTCCAGGCTGCAGGAAAACATACGGTCGACGTGATGGCGCAGATAAAGGGACTTGAGGCGATCCCCCAGATGTTGGGTTGCCTTGGCGCCGGTGGCCCCTGCATACCAATTCCGGACCATGGATTCGGGGTAGAGCAGGTCCACGGGCAGTTCCACGAAAACCGGTCCCGGAACCCCCTCCCTGGCCATTGAAAATGCCTTTTCCAGGGCCGGAACGATATCGCAGTTGCGCCGCACGGCGAGGGCCGCCTTGGCTACCGTGGCCATCAGCGAACCGGGATCCATATCCTGCAGAGCCCCCCGCCCCCTGAGTACCGTTGGTGCCGCCCCGCCGATAAGCACGATGGGCGACTGGGCCATCTGGGCGTTCTTCACCGCCGTCACCGTATTGGTGACACCCGGACCCGCCGTTACCACAGCCACGCCGGGAACCCCGGTGATCCGGGATGCGGCATCGGCGGCAAATACGGCCGTGGCTTCGTTGCGCACGTCCATCACCCGAATGCCCGCCCACTTGCATCCCACCAGAATCGGCGAAATATGCCCCCCGCAAAGGGTAAACACCGCCGTCACCTTTTGGGCCGCCAGCACCTTGGCAGCCATGTCTCCGCCGTGCAGTTCCATTGCCACGCCTCCTTCCAGCCTTGTTGACATGCTCCGGGGTCACAGATTTGGCCCGAAGGCGCCGGCCAGCAACCGCTCCAATTGCGCCTCGTCCATGAGGTTTTTCTCCACCACCAGGGTTTTCAGGTTTTTTCCGCTGGCAAACCCTTCCTTGACCAGCGCAGCCACCCGGTCGTAACCCAAGGCCGGGTTCAGGATCGTGGCCAGGCCGGCGCTGTTCTCGAAATTCCTCCGGCATCTCGCTTCATCCGCTTCAATGCCCTGGACGCACTTTTCATCCAGCATCGTGCAGGCACGAATCAACAGATTTAACGACTTGACCAAATTGGCGCCGATCAGCGGCATATGGGTGTTGAGTTCCAATTGACCGAGTCCGCAGGCCATGGCCACGGCGGCATCGTATCCGACCACCTGGATACAGGCCATGTTGACGGCTTCGCAAATGCTGGGGTTGACCTTGCCCGGCATGATGGAAGAACCCGGCTCCACTGCAGGCAGTCGGATTTCGCCGATACCCGTATGGGGCCCCGAGGCCAACAACCGCAGGTCGTTGGTGATCTTGAGCAGATCCAGAGCCAGCAACCGGAGCGCCGCGGACATCTGCCCCATATCGGTCATGAATTGGGTGATTTCAATGCCGTTTTGAGCCACTTTAAACGACAAGCGGGTGGCATCCGAAAGCGCCTTGACAATATGGGATCGAAAGGCCGGTTTGGTGTTGATCCCGGTTCCCACCGCATTCCCCCCGACGCCGATCTCCAACAGGTTTTCGCCGGCAGCGGCAATCCGCGATTTGGCTTTTTTCAGTGCATGGGCGTAGGCGCCGAATTCCTGGCCCAGGGTGATGGGTACCGCATCCTGAAGGTGGGTACGACCACTTTTGGCAACCTTGGCGAACTGTCCGGCCTTTTTGCCAAATGTCATCAGCAATTGATCGAGTGCCGCGTCCAGCCGCTGGCTCAGCTGAACGCTGGCCAGCCGAATGGCCGAGGGAAATACATTGTTGGTGGATTGTCCCTTGTTCACATGATCGTTGGGGTGCACCGTCTCCCGGTCCCCGCATTTTCCACCCAGTGCCACGGCCGCCAGATTGGCGATCACTTCGTTGACATTCATCTGGGTGGAGGTACCCGATCCGGCTTGGAAGATATCAATGGGAAACTGGTCATCGTAACGGCCGGTGAGCAGGGTCGCGCAGGCCTTGCGAATCGCCTCGGAGCGAGGTTGATCGAGGAGCCCGAGCGCTTCGTTGGCTGTTGCGCAAGCTGCTTTCAGCTGGACGATGGCGTAAACGATCTCCAGAGGCGTGGTTTCGCCGGCAACCTTGAAATTTTCCATGGAGCGTGACGTATGAATGCCATACCAGGCGTTTGCGGGAACCTGCTTTTCCCCCATCGAGTCGGTTTCGGTTCGCATGTTTCACCTCCAGGCACTTAATTGGATTTAGTCTTGAAATTACAGCAAATCATTGGCCTGTCAAGCAAGGCAGAGACAATAGCGCCTGGTCCAGGAGATCCGGCGACTGCTTTTTATTGAACCGGTCGATGGCGCATCGCCTGAATTGGATCCACTCTATGGATGACAATCGCGTTCCGGATCGCAGCAACTTCGGGATAGTGAAAAGATAGGGACTGAATCGCAAGGCCTTGCAACCCGCCTTGCTGTTAGCTAAACAATTCCTTGACTTTAAAATATTAATCACAATATTTTCTGTTACTTATTGATTCAAACGTAAAGGAGTTATCAATGGAAAAAGTTGAAAGTGGGTTGTTCGTAAGCATCGATTACACGGGAACACTGGAGAATGGCGATGTATTCGATTCCAGCGAAGGTCGCCGGCCCCTGGAAGTGCAGATGGGGTCCGGCAGCGTGATTCCCGGTTTCGAATCAGCCATCATGGGCATGTCGCTTAACGAAACCAAGACCTTCACCCTCTCAGCGGAAGAAGCCTATGGCCATCGGGACGCCAGCCGAATGCACGATCTCCCCACCTCCGATATACCCGCCGGGATGGCGCCTGAAGTGGGCCAAATCTTAATGCTGAATACGCCCCAGGGCCAGCAAATACCGGCGCGGGTGGAAAGCATCGATGATGAAAAAGTGACTTTCGACCTGAACCACCCCCTTGCCGGCCAATCCCTGACCTTTACCATCGAAGTGGTGGGAATCAGCGCCACAGCCATTCAGCCGCACGACGGCTGCGGTTGCCATGCCGCCAGCAATGGATGTGGCTGCGGTGACTCGGGCTGTTGCTGAGATCACGGCTTGACCATCAGCAACCCCCTCCTCCGTCCGCGGGTCGCACGGCAGAACCTGCGCGTTGGGCTGTATTTCAATTTGGCCTTGCTTTTTTCCTGGCCCTGGTCTAATGGGTGACCCATTAACCTATTATCCCTATTTTCTTAAGGCGGCCGCAAAAAAATGGCCATGTTCAAAAAAACAAGTCAGCAACGGATTTTCCAAGACCTGGTCGCACAGATCGAAGGGGCCATTCTCGATGGGCGCCTCAAGGCCGGCGACCGGCTGCCGGCCCAACGCCATCTGGTCGATATGTTCCAGACCAGCCGGGGACCCCTTCGCGAGGCATTGCGTGTATTGGAGCTAAAGGGACTCCTGGATATCAAGCGCGGGGTGCGCGGCGGGGCAATGGTCAAACTGCCGGGCATGGCGCCGGTGGCGGAAAGCCTGGGCCTTTTGGTGCGCCACCGCAAAATCACGCTGGCGGAACTCTCCGAATTCCGCGAAGGGGTGGAGGGCAATGTCGCTGCCATCGCCGCTCAGAGAGCCACCCGGGCGGATATCCGCCAGCTCAAAGAGCTGCTGGACCAAGCCAAGAAACACATGACGATCGGAGTCGAGGCCTGGGAACCGTTTTGCCGGGTGGACAACCGCATTCACGTGGCCATCGCCAAAGCCGCCGGCAACCGGGTTTACGAGTTTGTGCTGCGCATGGTCCACGATAATATTCAGCAGTACTATGAAGCCCACCCCCTCAAGGACCAGGTGTTCATGCAGGAAAACTATCAGGACCTGTGCGATATTGTCAGTGCCTTGGAAAAACAACAGGCCACGGCCGTGCGCTCGCTGATGCAAAGCCACGTGCGCCGCTTTAACCGGTATATGAACAACCAAGAGCCGCCCGCCAAGGGCCTCGGAACAGGAGGGAACCCATGAACACCCAAGACTATCTCAATCTCGAAAACGAATATGGCGCCCACAACTACAAACCCCTCGACGTCGTCCTGACCAAGGGCAAAGGCGTTTGGGTCTGGGATGTGGACGGCAACAAATACCTTGACTGCCTAGCTGCCTACAGTGCGGTCAACCAGGGCCACTGCCACCCGGAGATCATGAAAACCATGATCGCCCAAGCCCAGAACCTGACCCTCACCTCCCGGGCCTTTCGCAACGATCAGCTGGGACATTTCTATAAGGAGATTTGCCAACTGACCCGTTCCCACAAGGTGTTGCCCATGAACAGCGGTGCCGAAGCGGTGGAAACCGTCATCAAGGCGGTGCGGAAATGGAGCTACCAGATCAAGGGCATCCCCGAGAATCGGGCGGAAATCATCGTCTGCGCCAACAACTTTCATGGCCGCACCATCACCATCGTGGGTTTTTCAACCGACCCCACAGCCCGCAGTGGATTCGGACCGTTCACACCGGGTTTTAAGATCATCCCCTTCGGCGACGCCGATGCCCTTGAAGCGGCAATAACCCCCAATACCGCCGGTTTTCTAGTCGAACCCATCCAGGGGGAAGCCGGGGTCATCATCCCGCCGAAAGGCTACCTCAAGGCCGCCCGCGAGATCTGCGACCGCCACAACGTGGTGTTGATCCTTGACGAGATCCAGACCGGTCTGGGGCGCACCGGGCGGCTGCTGGCCGAAGAGCACGAGGGCATCGAGGCGGATCTCACCCTGGTGGGCAAAGCCCTTTCCGGCGGATTTTATCCGGTATCCGCCGTCCTGTCCAACAAGGAGGTCATGGATGTGCTGCAACCCGGCGAGCACGGTTCCACCTTCGGCGGCAACCCGTTGGCCTGCGCCATCGCCCGCACCGCCATACGGGTGCTCAAAGAGGAAAAGATGATTGAAAACGCCAGCCAGATGGGCGATTATTTCCTTGCCGGCCTGAAAAAGATCCGGAGCCCGCACATCAAAGAGGTGCGCGGCCGAGGCCTGATGATCGCCATGGAGCTGTTTCCCGAAGCGGGCGGCGCCCGTCCGTTCTGCTACAAACTGGTCGATAAAGGCATGCTGTGCAAAGAAACCCATGAGCATACCATCCGCTTCGCCCCGCCCCTGGTCATCAATAAGGAAGAAGTGGACTGGGCGCTGCAACAGATCGATGCGGTGATGGGGGGCTGATTCAAGCCTCAAACCGTGACACTTGACACCCTTAAGGAGGAAGACCCGTGAAACGCGATTTCCTGCATATCACCGATTTCAGCGCCGATGAAATCCAGGCCACCTTTGCCCTGGCCGCAGAAGTCAAGGCGCGCTTCAAGCGGCGGGAAGATTACCAACCGTTCAAAGACCACTCCATGGCCATGATCTTCGCCAAACCATCGGCCCGCACACGCATCTCTTTTGAAACCGGGTTCTACCGCATGGGCGGCCACGCCCTGTATCTGGGGCCGTCGGACATCTCCATCGGCAAGCGCGAAGCGGTCAAAGACATCGCCAGGGTGGTTGCCCGCTACAACGACGTGATCATGGCCCGGCTCTTCGCTCACGCGCATGTGCTCGAACTGGCCGAATACGCATCGGTGCCGGTGGTCAACGGCCTGACCGACTACAACCATCCCTGCCAGATCATGGCGGACATGTTCACCATCCAAGAGCAACGCGGCCACCTCAACGACCTAAAGGTGGTCTACGTAGGCGACGGCAACAATATCGTGCACTCCTGGCTGCGCCTGGCCCAGCGGCTGCCCTTCCACTTTGTCTGCGCCTGCCCGGACGACTACGAGCCCGACGGTCAGACCGTTGCCGATGCCCGTCAAGCCGGCATCTCACAGGTGGAAATCAGCCACGATCCCAAAGCGGCAGTCAAGGATGCCGACGTCGTCTATACGGACGTGTGGGCCTCCATGGGGCAAAAGGATGAGGCCGAAACGCGCAAAGCACGTTTCCAGGGGTTTCAGGTGGATGCCGAACTGATGGCCGCCACCGGCAAAGCCAGCCTGTTCATGCACTGCCTTCCCGCCGAACGCGGCGCGGAAACCACCGACGCGGTGCTCGAATCCACGGCATCGATCGTTTTCGATCAGGCCGAAAACCGCATGCATGCCCAAAATGCCATCCTGCTGAAAATCTGCGGAAAAGCCTGATGAAGAGAAAAGCCGATCAAAAACCGGTGCTGCTGGTGGCCCTGGGCGGCAATGCCCTGATCAAGAAGGGTCAGACCGGCACCGTGGAGGAGCAATTCGACAACCTTAAAATTCCGATGGCTCAGATTGCCGGACTCTCCAGGGATTATCGAATCATCATCACCCACGGCAACGGCCCCCAGGTCGGAAACCTGCTGCTTCAGCAGGAATGCTGCGACGCGGTTCCCAGGCTGCCGCTGGAGATTCTCGTGGCCCAGACCCAGGGACAGATCGGCTACATGATCGAATCCACCCTGGACGAAGCCCTCATGGCCATGGGTATCAACAACCAGCCGCTGGTGAGCCTGATCAGCTATGTGGTGGTCGACGAAACCGACAAAGCCTTTAAATCGCCCACCAAACCGGTGGGGCCGGCCTTTACCAAGGAAAAGGCCGCCACCCTGCCCTACCCCACGGTGAAAACGCCCAAAGGCTATCGGCGGGTGGTGGTGTCCCCCAAGCCGGTAACCATTGTTGAAAAACGGGAAATCAGAACCCTGATCGATGCGGGCTTCATCGTGATCTGCTGCGGCGGCGGCGGCATTCCGGTCGTACGCGCCGGAAGGACCTTCGACGGCGTAGATGCAGTAATCGACAAAGACCTGGCCAGTGCCCGCCTGGCCGAAGAGGTGGGCGTGGAGCTGTTCGTGGTAGCCACGGATGTGGACGGGGTGGCGCTGGATTTCGGCAAGCCCAACCAGCGTTACCTGACCTCGGTCAGTCTCGAGGAGGCGGCCAAACATATTATCGACGGCCATTTCTCGGCCGGCGCCATGCTGCCCAAAGTGGAAGCGGCCATGCAGTTCATCGGCGGAGGAGGTAAACGGGCCGTGATTACGCGGGTCGACCGCATCGCCGCTGCGGTGGCAGGAAAGAGCGGTACCGCATTCGTACTTGAAAAATGAACCCATCAAGAATTAAGGAATTGGAAGACCGTGGTCAGAGGTCTGGGATCGAGGCCAACAATCGAACGGGCATCAAGCTTGGGCCCTCCGTCCCTTAACCGCTGTCCTCCGGTTTCCAGCGCCCGAAGGCTCTATTGTTGTAGGTCAGTCCGTTAATATCTATGCTATCAAGGAGGAATATCCCATGGCTGCCTTTCCCTTGACCCACGTGATCGAGTCCCAGCAGTTCGACAGGGACCTGCTGGAGGTCGTTTTCCAGACCGCCGACCAGATGAAGACGGACCTTTATGGTGAACGCCGTTTCGCCAAGTCCCTGGAAGGCCGGATCATGGCTTCCCTGTTTTACGAACCCTCCACCCGTACCCGCTTCTCGTTTGAAAGCGCCATGCTGCGACTGGGCGGATCGGTGATCACCACGGAAAACGCCCGCGAGTTCTCCAGCGCTGCCAAGGGGGAAAGCCTCTCCGACTCCACCCGGATCATGAACGGCTATGCCGACGTAATCGTCATGCGCCACAATGAGGCAGGCAGCGCAGCGCGGGCTTCGGAGATCTCGTGCATCCCGGTCATCAATGCCGGCGACGGCGCTGGCCAGCACCCCACCCAAGCCCTGCTGGACATGTATACCATCGTGGATGCCTTCTCGGGGATAAGCAGCCTGAAAATCGCCATGGTGGGTGACCTTCGCTACGGACGGACGGTACGATCGTTGTCTTACCTGCTCACCAAGTATGAAAACGTGGAGATCATTTTCGTGTCGCCGCCGGTGTGCAAGATGGAGGGGGATATCAAAGCCTATCTGGACAAAAACAACCTCCCCTGGCGCGAAGAGGCCGACCTGGCGAAAATTGCCCCGGAGGTGGATTGCATTTATATGACCCGAATTCAGAAGGAGCGCTTCCATGACCCCGACGCCTATCAGGCGGCCGCCGGCAAATATATCCTCACCCTGGACCGGGTCCAGACCATGAAACCAGGCGCCATCATCATGCATCCGCTGCCCCGGGTGGACGAGATCCCCAAGGAGGTGGACGACGATCCCCGGGCGCGCTATTTTCAGCAGGCTCAGAACGGTCTGTACATCCGCATGGCCCTGCTTTATCTGCTATTGAAAAAAGATTAGCCCGCGCCCGTCCAGAAACGGCGTTTGTTGGCCCGGACCGGCTTTTTCAGGGTTTCGAAATGCTCGACGAAGCGCTGCTGCGCCTGCGGTTCAAAACCGCTGCGGCCTATGCTTGGACCGCTATCTGCCATTTCCGGACGGACAGGCCTAAGGCCAATTGACGGGTTGTTTGTATTTTCGGTCCGGGAGGTTCGATATTCGATGGTGGGCGTTTATCCGGCCCATCACTCCGCCGCGTTAAACCGCGCACCAATTTATTTATACCATATATGGTACCACTAATCGTCGATCCACACCCCAAATTGTGCTTTGCCCTTTACAACCACCGGTCATGATGCTATCAAAAAGTCAGTGATCGCCCCACCCGGCAAGCACATCGATTCATTTCAAGGGTGATCCTCATAATCCATCACCATTTCGCCTTCGGGCGCACCGGCTGTTGTGAACCCTCGTTCAGCATTGACCGCTGGAGAGGCAGGCAGGATCAGGAAGCCATGAAACTTAAAAAACTGGATATTGTCGGCTTTAAATCTTTTTTCGAAAAAGCCAGCATCGCCTTCCCTCCAGGCATCTGTGCCGTGGTCGGCCCCAACGGTTGCGGCAAAAGCAACGTGGTGGACGCCCTTCGCTGGGTCATGGGTGAACAGAGCCTCAAACAGCTGCGGGGCAAGGACAAGGAAGACATCATCTTTTCCGGCGCCAACGGCAAACCGCCGCTGAACATGGCCGAAGTCTCCCTGACCCTGGTCAACGACAACGGCAGCATGCCCGAAGAGTTCCGGGATTTCAGCGAAGTGATGGTGACCCGCCGCCTCTTCCGCAGCGGAGAAACCGCCTACCTGATCAACAAACAACCCTGCCGGCTCAAGGACATCCACAATATCTTCATGGGCAGCGGCGTGGGTGCGCGCACCTACGCAGTTATCCAGCAGGGCAACATCGGCGCCATTACCGACGCCGGACCCGACGAACGGCGGGTCTTCATCGAGGAAGCGGCCGGCGTCACCCGCTACAAGATGCGCAAAACCGAGGCCCTGAGAAAGGTGGACGCCACCAACCAGAACCTGCTGCGGGTCAAGGACATCATCACCGAGATCGATCGCCAGATGTCCGGTCTCAAGCGCCAGGCCCAGAAAGCGGAACGTTTTAAGAGCCTCAAGACAGATGCCAGGCAGATCGACATCCGCCTCATCCGCTACCACGATGCCGATCTGGGCCGACAGATGGATGACACCGGTGCCCTGCTCAAATCGCTGCAAGACGAAGAGCTCGGCCAGAGCACCCGGCTTAAAAAAATCGATGCGGCCATCGAAGCCATCAAGCTCCGGCGGTTTGAAAAAGACCGGGACATCGCCTCCCAGAAGTCCCGCCGGTTTGACATTCAACGCAAGATCGACCGCATGGAGGCCGACCGGATTCATTTAAACACCGACCGGGATCGGCTGGTGCGCGAGGTCACCGAGCTTGAGGCGGCCAGGATGGATCTGGAGGCCAAAAACAGCACCATCGTTGCGGAGATTGACGGGGTCCAGCGGCAGCATGCGGTGCTGCAATCCCAAATCAGCGCGATGAAAGCAACCATCACGCGGGAAAATAACGACTCATCCAGTCTGCGTGAAGGCATCGACACCTTGAATCGGTCACTGGAAAGCGGCAAGAACGATCTGATGAAGATGGTGGCCGAAGAGGCGCGGGTCAAAAATACCCACCAGAATGTCGCCAACAACCGCGAGAACCTCAAACGCCGGCTTAAACGCACGGACGAAGAAGCGGCATTGGCTGAAAAAACCGTGCGGGAAGGCACCAGTCGCCGCGAGGCTGCCGATGCCGAATTGGCCCTGAAAAAAAACGAGCTCCGGGAGCTGGATGGCGCCATCGCCTCCTTGAAAAAGGAGCTGGACGACGCCATCGCCTTACTTTCCGTCCAGGTCAAAACCACCCAGACCGTGGAGATGGAGCGCAACAAGACCCGCAGCAGCCTGGCTACCCTGAAAAAGATGGAAGCCAACCTGGACTGGTACAAAGATGGGGTCAAGGCCGTACTCAAAGCCGCCAGACAGGAGACACCGCGAGCAGACGCCACCCCGCCCACCGGTATCGTCGGGCTCCTGGCCGACGTGCTCGATCCGGCCCCCACCTATGAAACCGCCGTCGAGGCGGCCCTTGGTGAAGCGCTCCAATATATCCTGGTTCAGGACCAGTCGTCCGGCGCCGATGCCATCGGCTATCTGCAGCAGACCCAGGCCGGACGGTGTGGATTCATCCCTGTAAGCGGCGTGCGGGCCGTGGACGATCGACCTGACAAACAGCCGGAAGCCGACCGTCTCCTGTTGAAGCACATCCGCGTCAAGGATGGCTTTCAACCGCTGGCCCACACCCTGCTCGGACACGTGGCGGTCGCCGACACCCTTGATGCGGCCCGAGAGCTGTTCAACCGCAACGGACGGGTACAGACGGTGGTCACCCGTGGCGGCGACCTGCTGTCCCACCAGGGGGTGATGATCGGGGGCAGCCCGGACAAGCTGTCGGGCATTTTGGCTAAAAAGCAGGAAATCAAATCCCTGGCCGTAGCCGGTGGCCGGCTGGATGCCCAATTGGAGGAGGCCCACGACGCCCAGACGAAAATGGAGACCAGGGTCCGCGGCCTTGAAAAACAGCTGCAGGAAACCATCGCCGAAAAAAGCCATGCCGCCCAGGACGCCATGGAGGCGGAAAAGGCCCTGTACTGTGCTGATGAAGACTTGAAAAACGCCCGGCGGCACTTGGAGATTGTCCGGCTGGAGCAGGAGCAGCTCATGGGCGAAGAGATGGATCTGGACGAAGAGATCGCGCGTTACCATGCCCTGCTGGAAACCATTGCCGGCAACGTCACCGACGCCCAGGAACGGGTGGCCCGCACATCGGTCCAACTCGATGAAACCGCCTCACAGCTGGAAGCCTTCAACCAGCGGATCGTGGACCTGAAGCTCACACTCACCTCCGCCAGTGCCAACTTGGAGAACTGCGAGGGTACGCTGCGCCGCCTGAAGGATTTCCAGGCCGACGGGGTCCGACGTCTCGATCAGCTCTCCCGCGACATCGCCGCCAAAACCGAAAAGATCGCAGGGACCGGCAAACGCAACGAAATCATCAACCGGGATCTTGCGACGCACTACGAAGCCCTCAAAGAACTGGACGACCAATTGAGCGCGGAGGAAAAGGCGTTTGGCGACATCGATGCCCGATTGAAGGAAAATGGCGCGCAGATCTCCCAGATCCAGAACCAACGCGAAGCGCTGCACCAGAAAATCCGAGTGCTGGAAATGGATTTGGCCGAAAAACGCATCAAACGGGAGAACCTGGAAAATCGCTGCCGGGAATACTACCACTGCACCATCGCCGAGCTATGCATAACCGACGACCCTCCGGATCAAGCCCACGGTCAGAGCCCCGAGGAACTGGAAACAATCCTCGCCACCATCCGCCAGAAGATCATCAATATAGGTGACGTCAACCTTGAGGCGATCCGGGAATTCGAGGAACAGAAGGAGCGCTACGATTTCCTGTGCGCGCAGCGGGACGATCTCGTCAAAGCGATCGACGGCCTGCTCAAGGTGATTCGCAAAATCAACCGTATCACCCAGGAGCGCTTTCTCGACACCTTCAATCGCATCAATGAAAAACTCCAGCAAGTGTTTCCCCGGCTGTTCGAAGGAGGCTCCGCCCGCCTGGAGCTGACCAATCCCAACGAACCGCTGGAAACCGGGGTGGAGTTCATGGTTCACCCGCCAGGGAAAAAGCTGACCCGCATGAGCCTGCTTTCCGGCGGTGAAAAGGCCCTGGCGGCCATCAGTTTCATCTTTTCGATTTTCTTGCTGAGACCGGCATCTTTTTGTCTCATGGACGAGATCGATGCGCCGCTGGACGACGCCAACATCGTGCGGTTCAACAATTTAATGAAGGTGATCGGTGAGAAATCCCAAATCATCATGATCACGCATAACAAGAGCAGCATGGAGTTTGCCGATACCCTGTTCGGCATCACTATGGAACAAAAGGGGCTGTCCAAGGTGGTATCGGTAAACCTGGATCGTGAGAACAACACCAAGGAGCTGACCGCCGCATAACCCGAGAATTGAATGATTTCATGGTTAAGCAGGATGCAGCGCATGCAACACCCGGGATGGCGTCAACCGGCACCCCACGATCATTGAAGGACATCCATGGCATTCAAATGGTTTAAAAAAAAGAAGGACACCGCCACATCCGCCAAGCCCGATGCGGAAACGGCCGTGGTGCTGTCTGATAATGGAAAAACCGAAGCAGTCGATGGTGCACCGCAAGCAGCCGGTGACCAAAAAGTAGATCCGATGGCAGCGGCGGGATCGGAAACCGCGACGCGATTCTTGGAGGAAAAAGCGCCCACGATGCCGCCAGAGGCTGATGATGCGCCCACCGAGAAAAGGGGCCGCGGATTGTTCTCGCGCCTGAAATCCGGCCTTGCCAAAACCCGTAAAATTCTCACCACAGATATCGACGACCTATTCCTCGGAAAAAAACTGGTTGACGACGACATGCTTGAGGATCTGGAAGAGCTGTTGATCACCGCGGACATGGGTGTCCAAACCACCATGGACATCATGCAGAAGATCTCAAAGAAGCGGTCGCGCATCTTGGGGTCCAAGGATTTGAAAACAGCCTTGAAAGAGGAGATTCTGGCCTATTTCGACGCCCTGCCCCCGCCGGCACCCGAGGCTCTCACCAAACCCCACGTGGTCATGGTGGTGGGCGTCAACGGGGTGGGCAAGACCACCACGATCGGCAAACTGGCTGCCCACGAATCCCGCCAAGGAAAGCACGTGCTGGTGGCCGCCGCCGACACGTTCCGGGCGGCCGCCATCGAACAGATGGCCATCTGGGCCGAACGGGCCGGAGCGGATATCGTCCGCCACAAGGACAATGCCGACCCGGCGGCCGTGGCCTACGACGGTATCGATGCCGCCATCTCCAGAGAAGCCGACATCCTCTTCGTCGACACCGCCGGTCGCCTGCACACCAAGGCGAACCTGATGGAGGAGATCAAAAAAATACAGCGCACCCTGGCCAAACGGCTACCCGACGCCCCCCATGAAGTGCTGTTGGTGCTGGACGCCACCACGGGTCAGAACGCCCTGTCACAGGCCAGGATGTTCAACGAGGCACTGGGTGTCACCGGCATCGCTCTCACCAAACTGGACGGTACGGCAAAGGGTGGCATCGTGGTGAGTATCTGCAGCAGCCTGAACATCCCGCTCAAATATATCGGTGTGGGAGAAGGCGTGGAAGACCTTCAAGCGTTCGACCCGAAGCAGTTCGTGGAGGCATTGTTCTAGTTAAGAGGGGTTGAGGGGCCGGTGATTCTATTAAACTGGGAATCAAGCGGAAACGAACACGCCGTTGACCCCTTGTTATCTATAATCATTGAATCCTTTTTTCAGGTCCCGGCCATCTGGCGCCCGGTCTTTCGATACAACTGTAACCCGATAATCCCTGACTTTTTAATTTGGTTGGCCGATTCAAAGGCCTGGATGGTTTGCAAGGCAGTCACCTCGATGCCGGGTACTGCCACCACCGGACAGATATATTGCGCCCGTCGATTCGTCAGCCCGGACCCTTGAAGCTCAGTCTCGGTCAGGATGCCAAGCAGGGTATAAGTGCTGGTCGCCCCGGATAGAACGGATATGACCGCCGGATTGCACCTAAGGTTGTTTAAAAACAGATCCAGTGGGTTGCGGGCCCATCGGGTACTAAATACCCAGCGGCTGATGGTTTTCGGATACCCGGTGAGTTGCCATTCACCGGCCCGCCGGTTGTTAATCACCGCCACGGCAGAGAATTCACAGGACTGGCCCCTGACGATGGTGGTATCGCGGTTGTAGCTCAGGTATTGCAGATTTTGTGTTTTATCAGGCATACCGCCGATTACAAGAACGTCTTTCAGCAGCGGGACGTTCGGCGTCACCACCCTTGTCACTGACTGGATGAGATCATCGATATAATTGTTTTTCATCCTGGCACCCTCCCGGTTCCGGCCATTCCCACGATGTGATCCAGTTCCCATCCCATAACTGACATTTCAGCCGACCATCCGTCAACTGCTTTTTATGGTCCACGATAAAGCACAGGCCCTCATTTTTCTTTGCCTTCGTTAACGGTCCCTAAGCTGCAGACGGCCCTGAAGGCGGATGGTACCGCCGGATGAAGTCCACGACCTGCCGGGCATACATCTGCGGGTAGTGTTCGAAAAGGTTGTGGCCGCATTTGGGAAATATCAGCAGCTCCCCCTTGGTCAACTGGCGGTAAAAATCAACCCCCTGTTCCACATCGAAAAAATAGCCCCGGTCCGGATACATGACCAGGCTCGGACAGGTCACCTGGGCAATGGCCGGTCGCAGATCGAAAAAGCCGGTTCGACCATAGCACCCGCCCCCTTTGGCGCAGATATCGTAAAAGCGCTTCCCGCCGTCGGCCCCGTGCCAGCGGATATATTTTCGCTGCAGATCGGGGCCAAGCGCTTCGAAAGTGGCCGGCAATTTCTGACGATTGAAATTTTCCATTGAGATGGTGCTGTGGCACAGGGTGCTGGCAGTGACCAGGGTCTTGACGTGAACGGGATGGCGAACGGCATAGTCCACGCCCACCACGCCCCCTTCGCACTGGCCGACGATGTGAAAGCGGTCAATCCCCAGCAGAGTCATCAATTCGGCCATGGCTGACACGCTTTGTTCGCGAAAAGCATCATTTACATAGTACCGTGCGAAGTCGGCACCGCCATCCGATCGACCGAATCCGCGCCGGTCATATAACAGCACCCGGAAGCCGGATGCCACCAGCGTCGGATAGATCTCATCCCACATCATGGAACAGGAGAAGCCGTTGTGCAGCAGCACGATGGTCTCCCCTTCCCCGTGGATTTCGTAGTAGGTATCCAGACCGTCTATCTTCACCACCGTCATTGGCCATTCCCCAAACGCTTATGGTTTTGCATCGTCTGCGTTCGCATCATCCGTGTCATAGACATACCATCCTCGCCCTCGCTTTTTACCTAAGTGGCCGGCGGCTACCTTTTGCCGCAGGATGTCCGGAGGCTTCCATCGCGCATCACCGGTGCGGGCATGCATGGACGCCAATGCACCCAAGGTCACATCCAGGCCCACCAGATCGCCGGTTTCAAAAATTCCCATGCGTCGGCCGGTGGCCAGCTTCAAGCCCGCATCCACCGCTTCGACAGTCACCACCCCCGCTTCCACCAGGCGCATGGCCTCGACGGCTGAGGGCAGGTTGATGCGGTTGATCACGAATCCTGGAATATCCAGGTTCACCACGATCGGCGTTTTGCCCAGTTGCCGGGTAAAATGTTCGCCGCCGGTCATGGCGGCATCACCGGTCTGTTGCCCCCGGATCACCTCAACGGCTTGCATCAGCGGTACCGGATTGAAAAAATGGAGTCCCAGCACCCGTTCCGGACGATGGGTTGCGGCTGCCAGTGCCGAAATCGAAAGGGACGAGGTGTTGCTGGCGATCAGGGTTTTTTTGTGGCACAGGCGATCGAGTCGTGCGAAGAGGTCCAATTTGAGATCCAGGCGTTCAGGAACCGCTTCGATAGCCAGCTGTGCGTTTTTACCCGCTTCCATTTTCTCACTGCAGACAATGCGTGACATGACCGCGTCTGCAGAGCAGTCTATCGCCCCCTTGGCGATCAATTTCTCCACCGACCAGCGGATCTGTTTCAAGGCCACATCAAGGACCGCCGGCTGGATGTCGCACAAAACCACATCAATACCCTTTTGGGCGCACACCTGGGCGATCCCGCCACCCATGAGGCCGGCGCCGACCACCAGCACCGTTTCAATGGTCATGGTCGACTCCGTAATGATCGCGGTCAGGTGTCGGAGGGCTGGGGTCGGGAAAAAAGAACCCAGCGTTCACGCCTTTTCCCTGAATCTCCGAGTCCATTTACATCTCCAGAATCAGCCCGACGGGGCAATGATCCGAGCCGAAAATGCCGTTATCGATGAAAGCGTCTTTCACCCATCCCTGCTGGATGATGTCGTCGGAAACGAAACAATAGTCGATGCGCCAGCCGGCGTTGTTTTTGCGGGCGTTGAAACGGTAGGACCACCATGAGTATGTCACCGTATCGGGATAGCAGTAACGGAACGTGTCCACGTAGCCCATCGCGATGATTCGATCCAGCCACTGGCGTTCAATGGGTAAAAAACCGGATCGCTTGGAATTGGGCCCGGGGTGCTTCAGATCGATCTCGTTGTGGGCCGTGTTGAAATCGCCGGTGATGATCAGGCTTTTTCCCTGTTTGCGCAACCCCTCGGCGTAATCGAAAAAGGCCTGGTAAAAGTCCAGTTTGTAGTGCAGCCGTTCATCACTGGCCTGGCCGTTGGGGAAATAGACGTTAAAAAACGTAAACGCGTCAAATTCCAGCTGGACGATGCGCCCTTCACCGTCGAACCGGGGGGTGCCGATGCCGTGGTGGACCGCCTTGGGAATCAGGCGCGAATAGGCGGCCACCCCACTGTACCCTTTTTTGACGGTCGAAAAGGAAAACGCGGGCTCGTAGCCGTCGATGGCCTTCATGGCCCGGGTCAACTGGTCCTCTTGGAGTTTGGTTTCCTGGAGCCCAAGGATGTCCGCATCCAGACTGCGAATGGATGTCAGGAAATCCTTTTTCAGGACGGCCCGGTAGCCGTTGACGTTCCAGGAGATCAGCTTGATGGTCTGTTTGGGCATGGGTCAAATTCTAACCAATTAATTAAATTAATCTAATAAAACTAATATTTAGATAGCCAAATATAAAGTCTTTTATGAGCTTTTTAACCAGGAGGTCACCCTCTCAACAGGCAGGGTCAGCGGTGGCGGTCCACCCCGATTCTCGGGCACATGTCGGCCACCGGGCAGCGGCTGCAAAAAGGGGAAATGGGCCGGCACAGGACCTGGCCGAAGGCCACCAGCAGTTCATTGTAGCGAATCCAGTGACGTTTGGGCAGCTGCTTGCGCAGGGCCTGTTCGGTCTTGTCCGGGTTTTTCGTCTTCACATAGCCGATGCGGTTGCTGATCCGGTGCACGTGGGTGTCCACACAGATGGCCGGAATGTTAAATCCCTCCACCAGGACCAGGTTGGCGGTCTTGCGGCCCACCCCGGGGAGGGCGGTGAGCGCCTCCAGGGTGTCCGGCACGTTGCCGCCGTAGCGGTCCAGCAATATGCGGCTGATGGATAGCAACCGCCGGGCCTTGGTGGGATAGAACCCCACCGGGTAGATGCGCGTTTCGATCTCCTGCGGCGACAGCTTCAGCATCGCCTGCGGGGTCCGGGCCGCAGCGAACAACCGTTGGGCAGCCACGCTGGTCACTTCGTCCTTGGTGCGCAGGGAGAGCAGGGTGGAGACCAGCACCTCGAAGGGGGTGGCCCCGCGGTTGGCGATGAAGGTGATGATGGGCGGGTTCCACTGCCGGTAATGGGTTGCAATGGTGGCCACAAAGCAGTCGATATCAAAAGCGCGCAGTTGGGTCATGGCAATCGGTTCTTTCCGGATCCGTACGAGAGAGAGGCGGCATCACCGTGCATCCATACACCGACCGACCATTCAGGTAAAGCCCCAAGGTCTGCGGAAAAAATAAATTGACCTGAGATTGCGCCGGATGTTGGCTGGGATACCCGGCGCGCCGATGGTTTCAGACTGGCTGGGACCATTGGCGCAACACCGGTGCCGGGACAAAAGACCTGCGAGAGGGAAAAGGTCATTTTTTCCGCGGACCGACGCCCGCCCCCATCCTAATTGTAAAGCCATTTAAACATAAAAAACTTTACATTGACATTTACATTTCGATTTTGATAATACCCGCAGCATGCACATGGATACATGGAGAGGCAAAAAATGGAATCCGGACTGACACCGGGACAGAGACGGCTTTTCGATTATCTGAAAACCATCATCGCGCGCACCGGCCGCGCACCCAGTCTGCGCCAGGCTGCCCTTGACCTGGGGGTCAGCCACACTGCCGTCTCCCAGGGCCTGAAGCTGCTCGAGCGGAAAGGGCAGGTCAAGCGCCAGGGTCGCTACAGCCGGACGCTGCACTTGCTCAACCCCGCCGGCGAAAAGACGGCGGCCCAGCGCTGGCGGGAAGTGCCGGTGGTGGGCCGGGTTACCGCTGGCCTGCCCCTGTATGCCCAGCAGGAGTGGGAGGGCAGCCTGGTGCTGGACAGCACCCTGTACCGCGGCCGACATCTTTTCGCCCTGCGGGTGCATGGGGACTCCATGCGAGGGGCAGGCATCCTGGACGGCGATATGGCGGTATGCGAACCGCGCCAGTATGCCGAAAACGGCGAAATTGTCGTGGCCCTGATCCACGGTGAGGAAGCCACGGTAAAACGGTTTTTTCTCCACCGGGACCACGTGGCGCTGCAGCCGGAAAATCCCGACTATGCGGTCATGCGCTACGGGTTTGACGCGGTGCTGATCCAGGGCCGGGTGATCGGCATTCAGCGGGGGGCGGCGGGCATCCGCTGACGGTTTTGTAAGCTGACCGTTTCGTAAAAGGCCCGATACCTGCGTTACGCCTCCTCCCTCGCCACTGCGGCGTATCAACAGGACGACGATCGATTTACGGTTTGCTCGCTGCTATCCTCTTGCCGCAAACGATGGGTAACGCGCTCGCTTTCGCGGCTTGCGCGCCTTGACCGCGAACGTTTTACGAAACTGCCCAAAGGTCGATTTTCTTAGACATTCATCAAAAAGAGACCCTGATGGAGATCAACGCGGACAACCCGGCCCGTATTCTGGTGGGAACCAGCGGGTACGCCTACAGCGAATGGGTGGATGCCGGCTTCTACCCCCCGGGCACCGGCTCGGCCCGCATGCTGGCGGACTACGCCCGGGTCTTCCCGGTCGCCGAAATCAATTATACCTGGTACCAGATGCCCAAGGCGCCGGCGGTGGACCGCATGCGCCGCAAAGTTCCGGAGGGCTTCCGCTTTGCCGCCAAACTCACCCGCAGCCTGACCCACGAGGTGGACGCCAACGGGTGGCCGGCCCAGGCGACCCTGTACCGGGAGGGCATTGCGCCGCTGGTGCAGTCGGGTCAGCTCCTGGCCGTGCTGGTACAGCTACCGCCCGTTTTCCGGCGCAACCCGGAAAACCGCCACTATCTGGCCCGGCTCCTGGATGCCCTTGCGGGCCTGCCCCTTGCAGTGGAATTCCGCCACGCCTCCTGGGCCACCGACCGGGTGTTCGCCGCCCTGGAAGCGCGCCGGGTGGCCCTGGCCTGCGTGGACGCCCCGGACCTGAAGGACCTGTTCCCGCCCCTGGCCATGGTCACCAGCCCGGACCTCTTCTACGTCCGCTTCCACGGCCGCAACGCTGCCGGCTGGCGGTCGGGCAACATGCAAAAACAATTCGATTACGACTACAGCGACGACGAACTGGCCCAGTGGTCCCGGGTGCGCATTCCCGCAATGTCCCGGCAGGCAAACACCGGTATCATTTTTTTCAACAACCACGTCCGCGGCCAGGCACCCAAAAATGCCCGTATGCTGATGGAACAACTGGCAGGAAACTGAAGGTTGAGGACAGATGACAGAAAACAGAGGTCTGAAGACGGAAAGCAGATCGCGGCTGCAAGCCACTCCGACAATTCCCCAATTCCTCCCCTTAATGCGGAATTTCGATCTCAGGCTTCTGACCGCTGACATCGGTCTTCCGACGTCTGACCGCTGAAATATGGAACGATCGATCATCCACATCAATGTGGCCGACTTCGCGGCAGCCGTGGAGCGGGTGCTGGACCGCCGGCTCGACGGCCGGCCGGTAATCATCGCACCGGAAGGGGCCGCCCGGGCCGCGGTATACGACATGAGCGAAGAAGCCTTTCAGGCTGGGGTGAGAAAGCACATGCCCCTGAGCCGGGCCCTGCGCCGGTGCCGGGAGGCTCGGGTGCTGCCGCCCCGCACGGACCGCTACAGCCAGGCCATGGCCCGCATGCTGAAATCCGCCCTGCCCTGCTCGCCCCTGGTCGAACCCGGTGACGGGGATGGTCATCTGTTCGTGGATGTCACCGGCAGCAGCCGCCTGTTGGGGCCGCCGGTGGATGTGGCCTGGCGGCTGGGTCGCTGGATCCGGCGGGACCTGGGCCTGACGCCCATCTGGTCGCTGGCTACCAGCAAGCTGGTCGCCAAAACCGCCACCCGGCTGGTCAAACCCCTGGGCGAATATATCGTGGAACCCGGCGACGAAGCGGCCTTTCTGGCACCCCTGCCCCTCTTTCTGGTACCCGGCATCGAATCCGACGATCTGGTACAATTGAATGATTTCAACATCACCCGGGTATTTCAGGCCAACCGGCTCAGCGCCGATCAGTTGCAGACCATCTTCGGCCAGCGGGGGGCCTTTATCCATGATCGGCTCAACGGCATCGATCCGTCGCCCGTTCGCCCCGTGGATCAGCCGGCGCCGCGGGTCATCCACTATCGGGAATTCGGCGACGACACCAATGACCGTTGCCAAATGGAGCGCAGCCTATACCGACTGGTGGAACAGGCCGGCCAAGAGCTGCGGCACCGGGTCCTGGCCGCCCGCCGGATCGGCCTGGTTCTGGAGCACACCGACGGCATGCGCCGCATCCGTCAAGTGGCGGCGACACCGGCCACGGCCAATGATTTTTCCCTGATCGTCCATGCCCGGCGGGTGCTCGATCTGACTTGGACCCGCCGGGTCCGGCTGCGGCGCATGACGCTGGTCTGCGACCGGTTGACCTATCCGCCGGCCCAACGTCTGTTGTTCGAGCCGGAACGCCGCCTGGCGGAAAATCAGGACCGGTTGCTGGCGGCCATGGATCAAGTCCGCCAGCGCTTCGGCACCGATGCCTTGGCCATGGGACGGACACTGGCTGCCTAGGACGGAGGACTGAAGTCAGATGCCGGAGGTCATCGGACAGAAATCCGAAGACGGATTATGGCATTCCGAATTAAGGAATCGAGGAATTTACCGATTCCAAACCCAACCAACGCGAGGAACGCAATGAACGCAACCAAGACGGCACCAGACGCCCCGTATCGCCTGGGCATCGACCTGGGGGGCACCAAAATCGAAGCTATCCTGCTGGCCCCAGATGGCCGCAGCCTGCTGCGGGAACGTACGGCGACGCCGCGCGATCCGGACGGGCCCACCGAATACGCGGCAATCCGGGATACTGTCCATGCGCTGATCCGACGCACATTGAAAGAGGTTCCTGACGGCCACGGCTGCACCATCGGCGTGGGCATCCCCGGCACCATCAACGATCACAGCAACCGGGTGCAGAACGCCAACACCACCGGACTCATCGGTCATCCCTTCCAGCAGGATCTGGAGCGGCTCTTGGGGCGCCCCATCGCCATGGACAACGATGCCAACTGCTTCACCTTGGCCGAAGCCCGACAGGGCGCCGCCCAGGGGTTTCACTTGGTATTCGGCATCATCCTGGGCAGCGGCTGCGGGGGCGGCCTCAGTATCGGCGGACGGATCCACACCGGCCGGCACCGTATCGGTGGAGAGTGGGGCCACTTCTCCGTGGACCCTGCGGGTGCACGCTGTTACTGCGGCAACCGGGGGTGCGTGGAAACCAAAATCAGCGGCGGCGGTATGGCCCGATCCTTTTTCGAACACACCGGCCGCCGGCTCACCCTGGAGCAGATCACCGACGGGTACCGGCGGGGTGACGACCCGTGCACCGCCGCCTTCGAGCGGTTTCTGGACGATTTCGGCCGATGCCTGGGCGGCCTGATCTCCATCCTCGACCCCGATGCCGTGGTACTGGGCGGCGGCGTGTCCAACATCGACGAACTTTACACGCTGGGGCTGGAGCAGGTGCGCCGTTACGCCTTCCACGAATGCATTGAAACCCCCATTTTCAAACATCAACTGGGCGATTCCGCCGGCGTCATCGGCGCCGCCTGGATCGGTAAATGACGGAAAGCAGAGGACTGAGGTCAGAAGACAGAAAACTGATCGCGGCTGGAAGCCGCTCCACCCATCCCTTAATTCCTTAATTCGGAATTCCGTCTTCCGTTTTCAGCCTTCAGTCATCGGCTCTCTCTCTTCTGACCTCATACATCAGACATCAGATCATGGTTCCCCTCACCGTCCGATCCCACTACTCGCTCATGTGGGGCACCGATTCACCGGCAGCGATCTGCCGGTCAGCCCGACGCATGGGATACGACCGTCTGGCCCTCACCGACACGGACACACTCTGCGGCTTGTGGAAATTTGTGAACGCCTGCCATGAGGAGGGGCTCACGCCCATCGTGGGGGCGGAAATCACCGATCCGCACCAGAAGCACCGCGTCGTCTGCTTGGTTAAGGATCGAGCCGGCTACGCCAACCTGTGCCGATTGATCACCCGGCGCCACCGAGACCCGGCCTTCGATTTGTCCACCGCCCTGCCTCCCCGGGCCGGTGGCCTGCTGGTGCTGGTCAACCACGCCGACCTGTTGAGGACCTGGTACCGGGCCGGGGTCCATACGGCGGCAGCCCTGCCCCGGCGGCCCCCATCCCCGTTCCACTCCTTGGTGCAGACGGCCCGACGCCTGGGCACCCCCCTGGTGGCCACGCCGGGCAGTTTTTTTCTGGAACCGGGGGGAGTCGCCGTCCACCGCCTGTTGCGGGCCATCGCCGGCAACACGACCCTTTCCCGGATCGCTCCCGGCGACACGGCCCCGGAAGAGGCCTGGCTGGCACCGGCCGATGAATACCGCCGGCGATTCGCCGCTTGCCCGGAGGCTGTGGACAACACATGCACGCTTGCCGAGGAACTGACCTTCGCCGGACCGTCCTTCGGTCTGGTCATGCCGCCGTGGAGAGACAACCGGGGCCGCAGCGCCGACGACTGCCTGCGCCGGACCGCCTATGCCGGCGCCCGGAAACGATACGGTCAGGAACTGGGCGAGACCGTGGTGGAGCGGCTGGAAAACGAACTGGCCGTTATCGCCCGCATGGGGTTTTCGGCTTATTTTCTTGTGGTCCAGGAAATCGTGGCCCAGAGTCCGCGCACCTGCGGCCGGGGGTCGGCCGCCGCCTCCTTGGTGGCCTATTGCCTGGGCATCACCAACGTCTGCCCGGTCAAGCACAACCTCTACTTCGGCCGATTTCTCAACCCCGGGCGAACAGACCCGCCGGACATCGACGTCGATTTTGCCTGGGACGAACGTGACACGGTCATCGACGGCGTACTGGAACGCTTTGCCGGCCACACAGCCATGGTCGCCAGTCATATCCTGTTCCAACCCCGCATGGCCCTGCGGGAGACGGCCAAGGTGTTCGGTATGCCCGAGGCCGAGATCGGCAGGATCACCCGGCGCCTGCCCTGGTTTTGGCAGCGGGGCGAACTGGATGCGGGACTGCTGGAAAACCTGCGCCAGCGCCCGGAAACACGCCACTTGGATTTTATTCACCCCTGGCCGCAGATCATGGCCCAGGCCCAGCGGATCATCGGCATCCCGCGCCACCTGTCCGTGCACCCCGGCGGCGTGGTGGTGACCCCGGATCCCATCGACAGCTATGTTCCCATCGAAAACGCCCCCAAAGGCGTGCCCATCATCCAGTGGGACAAAGACGGCGCCGAGGACGCCGGCTTGGTGAAGATCGATCTCCTGGGCAACCGCAGCCTGGGGGTGATCCGGGACACGCTCGCCAACGCGAGAAGCAACGGCATTCAGATCGATGAAAGCGCCTGGCAACCCGAGGACGATCCGGCCACCCGGGACACCGTGGCCCGGGGCCACACCATGGGCTGTTTTTACATCGAGAGCCCGGCCATGCGACTGCTCCACCGCAAAGCCGGCAGAGGTGACTTCGACCACCTGGTGGTTCACTCATCGATCATCCGACCGGCGGCCAACGCCTACATCCAGGAGTACCTTCGGCGCCTTCACGGCGGCAGTTGGGACCCAATCCATCCGCTGCTGGCCGACGTGCTGGACGAAACCTTCGGCATCATGGTCTACCAGGAGGACGTCTCCCGGGCAGCTGTGGCCCTGGCCGGTTTTTCCGACGCCGAAGCCGACGGCCTGCGCAAAATTATCGCCAAAAAAGACCGGCAGCGGCAGTTGGCCGATTTCCATGACCGCTTCATGGCCGGTGCCGCAACCCGGGGTGTGCCCCCGGACCAGGCCAGTTCCGTATGGCAGATGATGATGAGCTTTTGCGGCTACTCCTTCTGTAAACCCCACAGCGCCTCCTACGCCCGGGTGTCGTTCCAGGCGGCCTTTCTCAAGACCCACTACCCGGCAGAATTCATGGCCGGGGTCATCAGCAACCAGGGGGGCTTTTACAGCACCTTTGCCTACGTCTCCGAGGCCCGGCGCGTGGGACTGACCATTGACCCGCCGGACATCAACACCAGTCTGATCCGCTGGACAGGCCGAGACCGGCATCTGCAGGTTGGCCTGATGGCGGTTGGCGGCATGAGCGCATGCACCATGCAAAAAATCATGGCTTGCCGGCAGGCAGCCGGTTTCAAAGACATGGGCGATTTTCTCGATCGCGTGCGGCCACATGAAGACGAGGTTCGGGCCCTGATCCACTGCGGCGCCCTGGACGCACTGGACACCGAGCGTTCGCGAACCCGGTTGCTGTGGACCCTGTCCCGGTGGCAGGCGGATCGGCGGCGGTCGCGGGGACAGGCGGATCTTTTCGCATCCCGGCAGGTCGGCATGGCTGCCATTTTGCCGCCTCTATTCCCGGCAGAAAACCACACCACACGCCTGCGTCGGGAATTCGCCGTCCTGGGTTTTTTATGCCGCCAACACCCCATCAGCCTGTTTGACGACGTCATTAACACCATGCACACCGTGAAGGCCAGTCAGCTTGCGAACATGGTGGGTCGGCGGGTGTGTGTGGCCGCCTGGCTGATCACCGGCAAGGTGGTGCACACCCGTCATGGGGATCCCATGGAATTTCTCACCTTCGAGGATGAAACCGGCATCGTGGAAACCACCTTCTTCCCCGAAACCTACCGCCGCTTCTGCCACATGATTGACCGGAATCGACCGTACCTGTTGGCCGGAAAGATAGAGGAAAACTGGGGCGCCCTAACCCTCACCGTAGATCGGGTGCGGGTGATAAGACTGAGAACTGAGGGGCTCAAGCACGTTGAATCAATTACGTCAAGCAAAGGGTTGCGCTTCAAGCCGAACGCGTCGGAGTAAAACGAGGTCCGTTTGTGCCCGGGCAGGTTACTTGGCAGCGCGTTTCACGGCGCGCTGCAGGGCGCCGGTAATCTTCTTGGCCGGCCAGGCGGTTATCGACCAGCCGATGGCCATGATCATCAGCCAGACCAGCACCTCACCGCCCCGGCTCAGGTTCCGGCCCTGGGTCAATAGGGGGCCTATGCAAACCGCACAGACAAATCCGGCGGCAATCCGCCAGGCATCATCAGAGAAAAGCAGGTAGAAAAGGAGATAGGAAACGCTAAGCGGTCTTTGTTGCATGTTCGCTCCCCAAAAAACAATGGATTCTTATCGTTGCATAAAAGCTTTTGCGCGCCGGGTCAAGGGCATGATTGACACCCGGGTGCGTTTGACCTATTTTGAGATCACGACAAACGGAAAACGGCAATGCATTTAAACACGAGCTTCAAAATACTGGGCCTGAGTTCGGAAGTGGACGAAGCCCAGGCCAAACGCGTTTACAAAGCCCAGGTGAGGCGCTGGCATCCGGATCAGTTTCCCGAGGGGTCGGCCGCCAAGGCCGGGGCCGAAGAGCAGTTGAAGCAAATCAACATCGCCTACGCCCAGGTCAGGGACCACCTGGCAAAACACCGACCCGATCCCGCCGTAACAGCAACCGCCACCCCAACCCATCCGAGCCCGGATACTGACCGCCGCCAGGCGCAACCCGTCGGCAAATCAAAAAAACACTCCTGGGTCGACCACCTGTTTGAAGCCTTGAACGCCTTTGCGGGGAAACGCCACAGCGAGCCGCCGACCACACCGGCTGGTGAAAGCGCAGCCACCCGGCGCAAAACCTTTGAACAAGTTCTCGATGAAATGGCCGGCGGCAACATCTCCCCAGAGCAGAAACACCCCTCGGACAACCCTGATGCCGCCTCGCGCCGCACCGCTGCCGTCTATCAGCGCCACCGGCGCAGCGGCGGAACCGTGGATGCGGTGGGTGGCACGCAAAGCCCGGGGCCGGTCAGGCCGGTGAGTCGTGTTCGAGGAATCGGCAGAAGCCGATGACGACGCGTTATCGTCCCAGGGATTCAAGCAGGGCCACCATCAGCCGCCACACCTTTTCCACCGAAGGCAGATAGAGCCGTTCCGACGGCGAGTGGGGATTTTCCATGGTGGGTCCCAGGGAGATCATATCCATGCCCGGGCAGCGGTCGCCGATCACTCCGCATTCCAAGCCCGCGTGCATGATCTGCACCGTGGGTTCGGCATCAAACAGTTTCCGATAAACCGCCATGCAGCGTTTGAGCAGCGGGGAGTCCCGATTCATGGGCCACGACGGATAGCCGGTGCCGGTGTGAACAGTAGCCCCGGCGAGATGGCCCACGGCCTCAACCACCAGACATATGGCATCCAGACGCGAGGGCACCGAACTTCGCTGGTTGGAGACCACCGCCAAGGCATCCCCAGTGATCTCCACCATGGACAGGTTGGAGGATGTCTGCACCAGAAGCGCATCGTCTTCGGCCATTTCAGCCGGTCCACTGGGCAGCGCCGCAAGCAGGTTCACCACCATGGCCGTGTCGTTTTCGGTGACGCCACGGCGGCCTGCAGTCACCAACCCTTTTTTTTCAATGCGGACGGTCAGCCCCGGATCGGCCGTCTGATACTCTTGTTTGATCACCTCGGCAATTGAACCGATGGTCTTTTCGACAACATCCACTTGGTCCCGGCGACAGGTCAACAGAGCCTCACAGGCACGGGGAATCACATTCCTGCCAGTGCCTCCCTTCAATTCAACGAGTCGCAGGGGGGCTGCCTTCATCCCGGCACGCAACAGTCGGGCCATGACCTGGTTGGCATTGGCTCGGTGCTTGGCAATGTCCACCCCGCTGTGCCCCCCCCGCATGCCCCGGGCGGATACGCCCAGCAATTCGTGCCCGCCGTCAAGACTTCTTAGGTCCAATGGCCGATTGATGGTGGTACTGCGTCCGCCCGCGCAACCGACCACAAAAACCCCCTCATCCTCCGAATCCAGGTTGACGAGAATTTTGCCAGTCAGGAGTGCTGGGTCCATCTTCAGAACACCGGTCAGGCCGGTCTCTTCTTCGACCGTAAAAAACAGCTCCAGGGGCGGGTGGGCGACATCTGGACGATCCACCAAAGCCAGGACCATGGCAAGGGCAATCCCGTTGTCCGCACCCAGGGTGGTTTCCCCGGCCGTGAGCCATGGGCCATCCTGAACCATGCGGATGGGGTCTTTGGAAAAGTCGTGGGCGGAGCCGGCGTGCTTTTCACAGACCATGTCCATATGGCCCTGCAGAATGACGATGGGCGCTTGTTCAAATCCGTCGGTGGCCGGTACTTGAACGACCAGGTTGCCGGCTGGATCTGATTTTACCGCCAGGCCCCTATCCATAGCCCACTGCTGCAGCCACCGGGATATCCGCTGCTCCTGTTTGGAGCAGCGCGGAACCTGGTTGATCTGTTCAAAATAATCGAGGACCGCGCGGGTTGCAGTGTCCATGCATCAATCTCCTTGGGTGCTTGATCCTGAGTTCATAGTAATCCGTGTAACTCCGAAGTTCGGGATGTCAATTGTGGGAAATGGGGGTTAAGGTATGAAAAAAAAAGCCGATATGCAAGATAGTATGTCTGTGTTGCCAAAGGGAAGGTGCAGAAACACCCCATGAACACCAAATTGCTGATGATGATCGCGTTTTTGTTTTTTATAGCCTGGAGAAAGGCCGCAGACAACTTCCTCCTGTTCTGCGCACTTTTTGCCGCCGGCCTGTGCGTTTGCGTGCTCATCTACCGCATGGAAAGCACCCATATCGCGATCGATGAGGATGCCCAATAGCCCTCCAGCCATCCTGCCTGCTCCTGATCAGGAGCGTCTTTCCAGACAAGCCAGTACCGCCCGACAATTGCCGGGTGTGGTCACCAGCAGGTGTTCTTCGATTCGCTCTCCGTTCAGGTAGTCATTGAGATAGAACTTTTCGCCGCTGGCTTTATACAGCCGACCGCCGGCCGCCTCCACAATCATCCGGGTGGCTGCCAGATCCTGAAAGGATTCATTGGCCGTAACGGCCACATCCGCCCGTCCCATGGCCACGTAGCACAGATGAGCACCGGTACAGCCCAGGTTCCTGATTTTTCCGGGAAACCGGGAAACATAGTGCCGGTGGAATCTCGAGAAGGTGAACATCAGGCTTTCGTCGTCGATGGTCCGATCGTCGGCTATACGGATGCACTTCTCACCCCAGAAGGCCTCCCGCCCAGCCCGGGCATGAAACAGGTCGCCGGTGGCCGGCATGTAATAGGCCCCGAAGACCGGCCAGAAATTCTCCAGCAGGGCCAGCGACATTCCCCATATGGGAATGCCGGCCTGGAAATTGTCCACCCCGTCAATGGGGTCGAAAATCCACAGATATCGCCGGCTGTCATGGGTATAGGTCGTATCCAGCGTTTTGCTGGTGAACATCCGGTGGTCGGGATACTGGTTGCCCAATGCTTGCTGGAAGCGTTGGCTGATCTGCAACTCTGCCCGGGTGACCAATCCTTGGTCGAATTTGTCCGGCCCGCTGCCCTTGCCGAAGCTGGCCATAGCCGCTTGTCCGGCACTGCGAATGGCGTTGATGGCAAACCCTGTCAAGGCATCAATCCCATGGATTGGCTCCTGTGTCATGTCACCTCCTGGTTATATAAAGGAAGGTTTTTCTGGTGAAAAGATATGGCAGAACCGATCAGCAACCCGGCAGATCTCCCCATATCTGGTCCGAATTAGTTAACATGCATGCGAGGAATGGCCGGTGGCAATGCTACCGATACCCAGCGCTGCCATGGCGACAGGTATGCTTTCAAATGACAATGATCAGGTAATGATGCGCGGGACAGGTGGGAAACAATCCAGCCGATCCGCGATTTCCCGTCAGGACAACCGCGGATCGGTCACTATTTTTTTGACGATGCATACCCGTCGGCATACCATCCGCCACCTTTCAGTTCAAAGCTGCACGCGGAAAGAATTTTTTTGGCCGTGTTGTGGCATTTGGGGCACACAACCGTTTGGGTATCCATCCGCACCAATTCTTCGGTAATATGGCCACATTTGCACTGGAATTCGTAAACCGGCATCAGTCTGTCCTTTCTGAATCAGGCACCCTCTGCAAACAGTTTGGTCGCTCGCAATTGCCCGTTTTTGTGCCAACTTAGTTCCGTTTTCGCATCGTGTCAAGACCCGATCGTGCCTGTGTTGAAGGCCGCAAAGATCTAAGCAAAATCGGCGGACCCGAAGCTCACCTCCGAATCCGCCGATCGTATCACTGGCCTGGCCATCCCTATGGACGCTCTATTTTTACCACCAGGTATCCGGCGTTACGGCGTTTGATCAGCAGTTGAACGATTTTGTTGTTCTCGTTCTTTGTCATCAGCCGGACAAAATCTTTGCGGTCTTTCACGACGGTGCGGTTGATCTCCTTGATGATATCACCAGGCCGCACATCGGCCGCCCGGGCCAAGCTGTCATCCTTTACATCAGTGACCAAAACACCGTTCTCCTTGTCGTCAATACCGAAACGGCGGGCGATGTCTGAATCCAGATCCGTCACTTCGAGACCCAACTCGTCCGTGTCCCGGCTCTGGGTGGCAACACTCTTTTCCGTCTCATCCCGTTTGGCCAGGGTTACCGTAATCGTTTTTTTCTTGCCGTCTCGAATCAAGTCGATCGTTGTCTGTGTACCCCACCGGGGTGTTGGCTATCATGGCAGAGAGTTCCCGCCCGGTTGACACCATTTTTCCATCCACGGACAAAAGAACGTCATTGACCTTGATACCGGCTTTATCCGCCGGATCGCCTTCGAAAACCTGAGTCACCAAGACACCCTTTTCCGCCTTGAGACCGTAATAGTCGGCAAGTTCCGGGGTCAGGTCCTGAATCCCCACCCCCAGCCAACCACGGGTGACCTCCCCCTTGTTCTTGAGCTGGTCGATGATTCCTTTGGCCAGGTTGATGGGGATGGCAAAACCGATGCCCTGGCCGCTGGCGATAATGGCCGTGTTGATGCCCACCACATTTCCATCCATGTTGAGCAGAGGACCGCCGCTGTTGCCGGGGTTGATG
Source organism: uncultured delta proteobacterium (assembly GCA_963704985.1). Taxonomy (GTDB): domain Bacteria; phylum Desulfobacterota; class Desulfobacteria; order Desulfobacterales; family Desulfosarcinaceae; genus Desulfosarcina. The sequence goes on from CAVPIL010000004.1 coordinate 575,241, forward strand.
GAGGCATCGGTCTGGATAAAATCGTCATAAGGCCCGGAACCGATGATTCGGCCCTTGGCACTCACGATGCCGGCGGTGACCGTCTGCTCCAGGCCGAAGGGACTGCCGATGGCCACCACCCAGGTGCCGACCTTCAGCATGTCGGAATCGCCAAGCTCGAGGGGCTTAAGGTTTTTCGCCCCTTGGATGCGGATCAGGGCAAGGTCCGTCTTGGGATCACGCCCCACCAGTTCCGCGTCAAACTCCTTGTCGTCGGCCAGAATCACCTTGATCTGATCGGCATCCTCGATCACATGGTTGTTGGTGACGATGAAACCGTCGTCACTGATGACAAACCCGGAGCCCAGGCTGCGCTGTTTGAAGTCGCGCTGATGGCCATCGCCTTGGAACGGTCCGAAAAATTCGTCAAACGGATTGCGGTTGCCGCCAAAGGGGTTGCCGAAAAAATGCCGGAAAACCGGGCTGCCGCCCTTGATTGTTTTCACGGTACGGATGTTAACCACACCGGGCCGGGCCGCTTCGGCGAGTTCGCTGAAGCTTTCCGGAACGGAAAATGCGTGCACACGGTTAACCGATGGTGTGGCCGCACTCAAAAAAGCAACGGCGGTGCAAACCAGAAAAAAGGTGACCAACGAATGGACCATCTTTTTAGACTTGAACATAACCGACCTCCTCAAAGCTCTGATAATAGTAACGTGATGGTATATGAATCACCCAACGGGTCGTCCAGCTGGGCCAAAAATAACCCCGCAGGGTTACGGCAAGATGACAGATAGATTACTAAATGGTAATTTTCAAGCAACCGGCGCGGGGAAGGGATCGGTAATCGAGCAAAACAATCAGTTGCTGGTGGTGGCCTCAAGCGGTTTATCCGCGGGCTTTCCTGCCAGTTGTTCGCGCAAGGCCATGCCGATCTGTTCCAAACGGTAGGGTTTTTTCACATATCGGCCGGCGCCGAGTCGCTGGGCTTCCAGCACCCGTTCCGATTCGGAAAACCCGCTGGCAATGATGGCTTTCTGGCCTGGAGAGACAAGCAGAATCTGCCGGTAGGTTTCAAGGCCGTCCATTTCGGGCTCCATGATCATATCCAGAACCAGGATGTCCACCCGGTTCCTGCGGATGTATTCAACCGCTTCCTCGCCGCTGGCAACCGTATCCACCCGGTAACCCAGGCGTTTAAGCATGAATCTGGCCAGATCGCGTTGTTCTTTGATGTCATCGACCACGAGCACAGACTCGCCGGCTCCGCGGTAGCGATCGATGGGCAGCTCTTCAGCCTCCTGTTCGACATTCTGCCGGGTAATGGGGAAATACAGGTCAAACACGGTCCCCTGGTTTTCGAAGCTGCGGGCGTCAATGAAACCGCTGTGATCTTTGACGGTACCCCACACCACCGCCATGCCTAACCCGGTGCCGCTACGGCCCATTTTCTTATTGGTGTAAAAGGGTTCGAAAATCCGCTCTAGGTCCTGGGCCGCAATCCCTGTGCCGGTGTCGGCCACCCGCAGCAGCACATATTCGCCTTCCGGGACGGTTTCGAATCCTTGCAACGGGCGATCCAAATAGCAGTTCTGGGTACTGATGGTGATCTCTCCGCCAAGGGTCGTGGCTTCGGCAGCGTTGGTGACCAGGTTCATGATGGTTTTTCCCAGATGTACCGTCGAGCCGACAATGTTAAACACCGCCGGCGCAAGATCTGAACGGATGGTCACTTGAGGATGGATCGATTTAAGCTTGGCCAGTTCCGGACTGCCCAGGTAGTCCTGAATAATGAGGTTCAAACCGATGACGTCGTTTACGGCCACTCCCCGCCGCGCCAGGGTCAGCATATCTTGAACGATGGCCGCTGCCTTTTCACCGGATTTCTTGATGGTTTCAACGATGATGCGCGTTTCGCTGTCCTCGGGGATATCCATAAGCAGCAGCTCCGGGTAGCCCACCAGACCCGAAAGGATGTTGTTCAGATCGTGGGCCACGCCACCGGCCAGGGCACCGATGGCTTCCATTTTCTGAGCCCGTTGAAGACGCGCCTCCATCTCCTTCATCGCAGTGATGTCCGTGGCCACTTTGAGCTGGACCATACGGCCGTCATCCCACGCGATGGCACGGGCGTAGATAATGTACCAGCGGCCGTTGAGCGGGTTTTTCTCTTCCCATGAATAGCTCTCCCCGGGCCTTCCGTTGGCGTCGAGCAACAGGTGATTCTTGCATTGACGGCAGGGCGTATCCCGGCCAAGCAGCACCTTATGGCAAATTCGGCCTACGATATCATCGCCGTAAGTCTGTTTCATGTGGCGGTTGGCCAGCAAAATGATGCGAGTCTCAATATCCGACACATGGATATCCGCATCAATGCTGTCGAGGATGGATGCCAGCTGTTCGCGGCTGGCCCGCACCCGTCCTTCGGCATGCTTTCTCTCCACAACCTCTTTGTTTAGATCCCGGTTGATTCGCTGAAGCGCGGCGGTACGTTCTTCCACTCGTTTTTCAAGGTTCCGGTTGATGTCATCCGTTTTTTGTTTCTCTTTTTCCAACAGGTAATTCAGGTAAAAGCTTTTGCGCTCATGGGTTTCGATGGAATAACAAATGAGCATCCCCAAGAAATTGATTCCCAGAAAATGGGCCCCGAAAATCAGTTGCGTCACACCGGTGGCTTCCATCAGCCACATCATGGCCGCCTGATACCCGCCGATCACGCAAAGTCCGGCAAAGGAGGCGGTGATGAAACGCGCGTGAATGAACGTGTATCCGAAAAAAACGCAGAAAATGGTTCCTACCCCGTAAAAGTAGGCTTCGGGTGCCGGGGTGATTACCACCATGGCCACATAAGCAAAACCCGTGACCATGATGTAACCTGCATTGATGGGCTGCCATAACCGTTGGTAGGCCCCGGTGTAGGAAAAAACCAGTCCCACCAGAAAGATTGGGCATACCAGCGCATAGCGGATAACCCACAATTGAAATTTCTGTTCAGGAAACACAAAGACGTCAAGAATACCGAATATGCTGAAAAAAAGAATGGCGTATAGCTTGCAACGCCGCACATGATCCAGAGAGTTTGAAAAATACGCATTCTGGAAGGGGCGTTCCAGGGATTGATGACTTCCCGTAAAGGCCAGGGTCAACGGGTTGAGGCTGACCCGGAGCTTGCTGTAGGGAATGGTGACATCGACTTTTTCGGGCGTTATATTCATGGATTACCGTTGATTTTTGGGAAAACCTATCGGGAGAGGGGTGAAAGAAAGCGGGTTCAAGGCGTGTATTCGTCTCAGATCAGCTTATCAATTGGTTTTCATCGGGGGCATGCTGAAGGTGAAAACGCTTCCTTTTCCGAGTGTGCTCTCAACGTTGATTTCTCCGCCATGGGCATTGGCAATGGCCTTGGCCAGGCTCAACCCCAGTCCGGAACCACCGGCTGACCGGCTCTGGTCACATCGAAAGAACCGGTTAAAAAGCTTGGGCAGGCTTTCGGTATCGATGCCAACGCCGCTATCTGCGATGGAAACGTTAATCCTTTCAGCACCTTTCATATCACGAAACCCACGAATGTCAATCTTTCCCGGTGCCGGGGTATATTTGATCGCATTGTCCACCAGATTGGCCATCATCCGCTGAAGCATTTTCAGATCGCCTTGCACCATCAAGCGCTCCGGTGTTTCGCAATTCAGGGAAAGCCCCTTGTCTTCAGCAAGGGGGGCGAAAAGCGCCACCGCAGACCGGACCAGGTCGGCCAAGTTCACCGGTTCCATGATAGCGTCACCGACACCGGCATCGGTTTTGGATATCATCAGCATGGTGTTGATCATATCCAGCAGCCGATCACACTCTTCGATGGTGCTGCCTGCCAGGGTCAGGTCATCCCCGCCATGGGCAGCATCGGAGATGCTTATTTCAGCCATCCCGCGAATCCGTGCCACCGGGCTTTTCAAATCATGGGCGATGTTATCACCCATCTCACGTATTCCGACAACCAGTTTTTCGATGCGGTCCAGCATCTGGTTGAAGGTCACCGCCAACCGGTCGATCTCCTCGTGCCGCGCCATGATCGGCACCCGCCGGCTGAGGTCGGATTCGGAAATCTTCCGGGCCGTATGGGTGACCGCCTCAACGCCGGAAAGGGCCCGTCTGGCCATGAACCAACCCACCAGGACCGCAGTTAGAATCAGAACGGTCATGGTCAGGAAAAAGATCTTCTTGAAAATGGCTATAAAGGCCGTGTCGTTTTCCATGGAATAGCCCAACTGAGCCACGACCCCCTTACCGATGATGCCGTAGGCAATGCGAACCCGATCCGGACGGCCAGGGAGGGTCAAGGTTTCATAGACCCGCGTACGGCCCTCAACCAACTGGACGACGGCATTCCGGTTGATCCCGATCTCCTGCCAGTAGGACATGTTCGACGAAGAAAATGCCACACCGCTGGCATAGAGCAGACGGAAAAAGACCTTTTTCTCACCGGCGGCCTGGGCTTCCATCAGCGCCGCGGTTCTGACATCCTCTATACCCTGGAGGTTGTAGATGGCTTCGAATTCAGAAATTTTTTCGGCAAGGCGACTGTCCAGACGTTGCCTCAAGCTGGTGGTGATCAACACATAAAAGAAGAGAAAGGCCAGACAGGAGGACAAAGAGAAAATCAGCCCGTACCACAAGGTCAGCCTGAAGGAGAGGGTTCGGGGCAGTTTAATCATTGCGGCGAAGCGCATACCCCACCCCACGGACCGTGTGGATCAATTTCTCATCGAAACCCTTGTCAATCTTGTCGCGGAGTCGGCAGATCCGCGCCTCAACCACGTTGGTCTGCGGATCGAAATGGTAATCCCAGACGTGCTCCATGATCATGGTCTTGGACACCACCCGGCCGGCGTTGCGCATCAGGTATTCCAACAGGGAGTACTCCAGCGGCTGCAGATCGACCTTAATGCCACCGCGACGGACTTCGCGCGTCAGCATATCGATCGTCAGATCGCCGTGGGACAATCGGGTGGGTTCTTTGGCGCCGCTGGCCCGCCGTATCAACGCCTGTACCCGGGCCAGCAGTTCCGAGAAGGCAAATGGTTTGCTCAGGTAATCGTCCCCGCCGGTCTGAAGGCCCTTGACCCGGTCATCGATGGTGCCTTTGGCGCTCAGGAAAATAACCGGCGTCATTACTTTTTCCCGGCGCATCCGCCCGACCAGTGACAGACCATCCATACCGGGCAGCATGATGTCCAACACCACGGCATCGTAAGGCTCGGTGATGGCCAGGTCCAGACCGGTGATGCCATCCGATGCATGATCCACGGCAAAGCCTTCGGCCTTGAATCCTTTTTTCACGAAAGAGGCGATTTTTTCGTCGTCTTCAACCAGCAACAGCCGCATCGTTTTGCTTCCGGTTTAACAGGTTTGTGGACCCCACGTCATGCATGCCGTCAGGACACGTCAACATGGTGTTGCATCGTATTGATCATGGCCATACCTAGTCGAAACTATAATCGGGCAGGTGCCCGTTGGCAAGCCAGACCCCATCAAGAATGATATTGAGGCGGCATCTTAAACCCAAAATGCAATTGTCTTGACAAAATCGATGGCCGCTGAAACATTGGGCGCCTGCCTGGACGGCCGTTGAATCGGGGAGCCCAATGCAGCAAAAAAAGATAATCATTCAATGGGCAGGGAGCTTTATTGAGTTGTGCATCGGCCGCCTGACCCAGGCTCAAAAATGCCATCTCGACGCCCACTGCACCGATTTGGAAAGGGATTTCCAATCCTCGTGGTACCGCAACACAGGCCTTTTGCAATCGCTTTTCAATGTGGATAACTGGTGGTCCGTTGACGATCTGGATCGTGCCATGGGGCTTGTCTTTAAAGACCGATCCGCCATCGAAACCAAGTTGGCAACGATGACCGTTGAATTTGACGGCACACCGGCAACCATCGACCCGGAAGCCCTGCAACTGAGTTATTACGCCCCTGAAACCATCGACCCGTTGAACGATGATGGTTGGGCCGTCTGTCACGGAACCCGGCGCGGAGCCGTGTTGCGTCTAGAGGCTGATGTTGAACCACCCCTTGACCCCTCGCTGATCACGCTCTCTTTTCTGCACTACCCGGACTACGGCTACATTCTGATCGACATGGATTACGATGGGCATGACGATGTCCAATTCACCCTGGGAGAAACGACTTACCTGCGCCCGCGTTTATTTAGAAAGGATCATATCGATGACGCTTCAAGATAAGCTTAAGGACGATCTGAAATCTGCCATCAAGGCCCGGCAAGAGGCCAGAAAAGATGCGCTCCGGGTGGTCATGGGAGAAATGGCCCGTTTGGATAAAAAGGTTTTTCCAGACGATGAAATCATCAGAATAATCAAAAAGCTGATTAAATCTGAAAAAGAACTGCTGGAAAAGAGCGGACAAGGATCGAGATCGCTCTTTATCGACATCATCGAATCCTACCTGCCCCACATGGCTACGGAAGATGAAATTGGCCAATGGATCGCCGCCAACATCGATTTTTCGGCCTTTAAGAACAAAATGCAGGCCATGGGCACCATCATGGCCCACTTTGGTTCCGCAGCCGACGGCAATATCGTCAAACAGGTGCTTCAGAAATTTTCCGCCTGACCGAGACCCCCCGGCGGGAGATCAAGCTACCCGGTCAGAAGTCCCACCACTGCGCCCGTCATGCAGGTGGCCAGTGTGCCGGCCACCACCGACCGCAGCCCCAGGGCAACGATTTCACTGCGCCGGCCCGGGGCCATGGTGCCCATGCCCCCGATCATGATCCCCAAACTTCCGGGGTTGGCAAACCCGCACATGGCATAGGTCATAATGAGCATGCTGCGCTCACCCAGTGTGCCCGGAGAGAGCCGGCTGAGTTCGAGATAGGCGATAAATTCATTCAATACGGTCTTGACGCCCATAAGGCCGCCGGCCACTGGCGCTTCCTGCCATGGAACCCCCATGAGCCATACGATCGGCGCCATGACACCTCCCAAAACCCGCTGCAGGGTCAGGGGCCGCCCCATTATGTCGGGTAAAATTCCCAACAGCGTGTTGACCAGGTGAACCAGCGCCACCAAAACGACCAGCATGGCGATGATATTGATCAGCAGTTCAACGCCTTGGAGGGTGCCCCGGGTGACGGCATCCATGCTGCCGGAGTCCGCGTGTTCCACTGCCAGGTCGCCGCCGGTGGGAGAACCGGTTTCCGGTACCATGACTTTTGCCACGGTCACGGCGGCAGGCACGCTGATGATGGAGGCGGTGAGAATGTGGCCCATCACACCGGGAATGACCTCACCCAGGATACTGGCGTACAATACCATCACCGTTCCGGCAATGGTGGCCATGCCCGCCGTCATCAGGGTGAACAACTCACTGCGGGTCATCTTTTCCAGGTAGGGCCGCACAAACAGGGGAGACTCCACCATGCCCACAAACACGTTGGCCGACACGCCGAGGCCTTCGGCGCCTCCCAGCCCCATGGTTTTTCTAAGGCACCAGGAAAAGCCCCTGACCACCTGGGGCAGGATGCGCCAGTGGAACAGCAGCGCCGATAAGGCGCTGATCACAAGAACCAACGGCAGCGCCCGGAATGCCAGGATAAATGCCGCACCGGGATACGCCTCGGTAAAGGGCAGATCGGCACCCCCGAGGTAACCGAACACAAATGCCGTGCCGGCTGTGGTGGCCGACTCCAAAGCCATGACCCCGTCGTTCAGTGCGATGAAAAAGTGCCTGAAAACGGGCAGTTTGAGCAGAATCAGGCCGACGATCAACTGAGCGCCGATGCCCACGGCTACCGTTTTCATCGATACCTGTTTGCGGTTTTCGCCCATCATCCAGGCCAGCAAAAGAAAAACCACCAGCCCAGCCAAACCCTGTAAAGCCATTGATTCTGTCCCTGTCTTCCGTTAGGGTTGTGGCGCTTGGATCTAGCCGCCGTCCCGGATCAAGACTTTCGCAATCTGAATGTCGTAGGCTCGGTGGGGATCGAACCGACCCCGTTGCTCATAGAGCACCTGGGCCTGTTGAATGGCGCCGTAAGGGATCCACCCGTGATCATTCCAGATGCTGGGATCATCTTCGTTCTTCATTCTGAATTCAACTTCCTTGTTTTTTTCGCGCACATACATGCGCACCCGTTTGTTCCCAGGGTAGGGGTAGTAGTAGATACCAACGTTGTCTTTCATGCCGCTAGTTGTCCTCCGGTGATAAGGGATGCACCTGTCTCCAATCCATTCCCGAAACGCGCTGTGGTCGCCGGATGCACCGCATACAAAAATAGGCCTGGATCGTGTTCTTCCAGAAAGGGTAGATGGTGGCCAAGATCAAGGCCGCAGCGCTATTGATGCCACAGGCGCAGCAGCGCTGCGTCGAAGATGTCGATCATGCGAGAACGCAGAACTGGGCCGTAACTGCCATTGATGCAGGGACGCTACCTAATATAGACCGTTTTCCTTTAGTACCGATGCGGCCTGCCCACCGATGCGGGTGACACGGGTCAGTGCCTGCGTCAGGTGAAAGGCGGTCTCCTGTGGCACGCCGGAATTAATCATGACCAGTGCCATAGCGATCTTTTTTCCGATCTCATGCCAGCGACGGTCACCGGTAATTCTGCCTGCCAAATCGGATTCATCGGCAACCATATGGGCAAGGGTTTTAAGCAGGATCAATCCCTGCTGTCTGCCCGGACCCTCCAGTGCCGACACCTGTTCGGCAACCTGGCAGATCCAGATCAGGCCGCATTTGACTTTTTCACTCTGGGCGTAAGCCGAAATCGCCCGTTTGACGTCGTTCTGGCGATCCTTTCCCGTTTCCAGCGGTTTACAATCAGTCACGATGCGCCTGCCTTTGTACCCATGGTGATGTGTTCTAACGAATATTTCATCTTTTTCAAAGTTTTTTCTTTTCAGAAATGGGGTTCTGAGATAACTTTTCAGCGAAACCATCGGCCACACCATTGACCCCCATCTTATGCGATTGACTGGAGACCTCCGGATGAACGAGCGCAGCCGTTTGAAGCACCTTGCCCTGCCTGTCAAGGGACTTCGATCCGAGGGCATGCTTCGTTACGCCTTTAAAGCCCTTTCCGGCGGCCACCGGCCTTTCCAAAAGGCAGTCAAGGAAAGAGATCTCCACCTGTCGGCCATTATCCAGGCCTTCGACGGTTTCGTATATGTGTGCGCCGAAGACTATCGCGTGGAGTTCATGAACGAGCGCTTGATCCAGCGAACGGGTTTTGATGGCACCGGACAGCTTTGCCACAAGGTATTGCACAACTTGGACAAGGTTTGTCCCTGGTGCTGCAACGACCGTGTTTTCAAGGGTGAAACCGTTCGCTGGGAAGTCAAGAGCCCTAAAGATCAACGCTGGTATTACGTGATCGACACTCCCATTTTTCACCCGGACGGAACCATTTCCAAATTCGGCATGATCATCGACATTCACCATCGAAAGGCAGCTGAACAAGAGTTAGAAGAACGGGTTCGCACCCGGACCCGGGACCTGACCCAGATCAACGAACACCTGCTCAACGAAATCGAGGACCGCAAAAAAATCGAGAAAACGCTGCGAGAAAGTCAGCAGCGGCACCGCATTATTTTCGACGGCTCCCGGGATGCCATTTTCATCAGCAATTCTGACGGAACGATCGTGGTTTTCAACCGCAGTGCATCTCAGTTGACCGGATACCGACCGGATGAACTCAGAAAGCTCAAAATCTTTGACCTGTACGCCAAGGTGGATCCTGAACGGCACAGTGACTTCTTCAAGCGCATCTGGGCCGGTCAATCCATCTCGGGGGAAGCGAAAATTGCCAGAAAAGATGGCCGCACGATCTATACGGAATTCAGCAGCCGCAAGATCGTTATCGCCGGCAAAGCCTGCGCCCACACCATTGCCAGGGATGTCACCGCCCGCAAACAATCCGAAGCCGCCCTTCGCCGCAGCGAGGCAAAATACCGGGAACTGGTGCAAAATACCAACAGCATTATTGTGCGCTATGACCCGTTCGGCCATATCACCTTCTTCAACGAATACGCGCGCAAATTTTTCGGATTTCCCGATCAGGAGATCATCGGAAGGAATATCCTGGGAAGCATATTTCCCTGGCGCTCATCCTCGGGACGCGATTATCGTTCCCTAATGATGGATTTCTTGAAACATCCGGAACGCTTCCCCACCTATGAAATCGAAAATGTCCGTCGTGATGAATCGCGTGCCTGGATCGCCTGGACCAACAAGCCTGTCCGGGATAAAGCCGGCCGGATCATAGAAATCCTGAGCGTCGGCGTCGATGTCACCCAGCGGAATCAGGCCCAGGAACAGGTGCAGTTTCTCACCCACCAGTTGATCAAAGCGCAAGAGAACGAGCGGTTGAAGATATCCCGGGACCTGCACGACCACATCGCCCAGGACCTGTCTACCCTAAAAATCAGCTTGGAGACCCTGTTCAAAGATCAGCCGGCAGCAATCATGCAAAAGGTTGCGCAACTCTCCGATACCCTGCAGCGATCCATTGCCTCGGTCAGGGACATGGCCTACGATCTGCGCCCACCCGGTCTGGACCAGTTGGGTTTGGTCAAAACCCTATACCTGCACTGTGAGGATTTTTCCAAATCAAGCGCTGTGGAGGTCGATTTCGCCGCAGCCGGTGTTGACGAACTGAACCTGGAGTATGAAACCGAAATTAACATCTACCGATTGATCCAGGAGGCCTTGAATAACATCAAACGGCACGCCGGGGCCAACCGGGCAACGATCCGGTTGGTCGCCTCGTCGCCGGATATCGTTATCCGTATCAAGGACAACGGTCAAGGTTTTGACGTCAACGATCGGCGCAAGCAAGCTCTGAAGGAGAAACGGATGGGCCTTCAAAGCATGGTGGAGCGGGTTCGTCTGCTGGAAGGGAAAATACACATCCAATCCAGATCCGACAAAGGCACCTATATTTTTATTGAAATCCCTTTAAAGGAGAAAGCCCGTGTCTTCCAGGAAGAGCATTCTGATAATTGACGATCACCCGCTGTTCAGAGAAGGTCTGAAATCCATCATTGCCGGAGACCGTTATTTTGTGGTTGAAGGGGAAGCCGGAAACGCAAGCACTGGCTTTGCCATGGCCATAAAGATCAAACCGGACGTGGCCCTGGTTGACATTTCCCTGCCTGATGAGAGCGGCATGCAATTGACCCGGCGAATCCGTGAGGCGCTTCCGAACACCCGGGTGATGATTGTCAGCATGCATTCGAAGATCGACTACATCGTAGAGGCCTTTCAGGCCGGTGCAACCGGCTATGTCGTCAAGGAGTCTGCCGCCGGTCGACTGGTACAAGGTCTTCATGCCGTCACCCAAGGAGAGTACTTTCTGGACAGCTCCATCTCCCACGAGGTGGTGGAGCGGCTGATGAAATCTCCGGTCCGCGAGGCGCGGGTGAGTGATACGGACTATGGCCGCCTAACCCCCAGAGAACAGGAAATTATGCGCATGCTGGCCGAAGGCCGCCCGAAAGCAGAAATCGCCGAGCGGCTTTGCATCAGCATAAAAACCGTCGAAAATCACCGATCCAACATCATGAAGAAACTCGATTTACACAGCGCCATGGATCTGGTGCGTTACGCCGCCAAGTTGGGGCTCATCGACATCGACCTGTGGAAAGAGTAGCGCCTGCCGTCGGGTAAAAGGCAACGCTTTTCTCCAGCCGAACGCCTGATTTTTTTGCTTTAAATGGTTCTGAATACGCGGATCCCTTCTGCTGACACCTCAATATCTTGTGGCTGATCCCCTTCTCACCCCCCACATTTCTCATGACTCGGGAATTTCTCCCGGGATGCGGTAAAAAAACCTAATAAAATGAGTTGCCTGCCCTATAGACTTTTTTTTTCCTGCCGATAATATAGGTACAGCGGTGAAAGGTCGATGATCTGAAAAGCATGAACATCGACGGATATCGCTTGACGTCCGATGGGTAACAGATAGGGGGTTAACGGGTTCCATGTTCTTTAATATCCAGTGATGGAATGGCTCAGGCCAGGAAAGGAGAAAAAGATGATATCTTCTCCATGCAAAACCTGCGAAAGAAGGAACGACCCGAAGGATGAATGTCTGAAAGATTGTAAGATCCTGCACGACGTTCAGGAATTTCATCTGATAACCGTAAAAAACATCTGTTATAGTGCCATTGACTGCACTGAGGAAAGCCGCTACCACATCAAATCACCGTCTGCGACCATGATGAGCGCATATTAGCACTGTCTTTTACCCGGATTGGGATGGTTTGGCCCTGTCCATCGCTTCGGCAGGCGGCGGTTGGATTAATCATGACCGTGTGTCACTGCAGCGTCGACCAGGGGATAAACCCGTGCGGTTGGGTGAGTGGCAATTGTTGCCTTAAGGTTCTACCGGTAGTCCGTCGCATTCATCCAACGGTGATTCGGGATCATCATAACCAAGCACGCAGCAGATCCGTGCAGGGCGTGATCGCCTGTAGACCATCTGAACGCTGGATCAGCTATAAGAGCCAACAATGATAGATCAATATCGATCTTCCCTTCCAGAAAACCAGGACCCCTATGGTTCCAACAACCCATCCGAAAAGACTTCCCGGGACCGGGGCGTAAATAAAAAACGACCCGCTGGACACGTGGACATTACCGCCATGGTCCGCAGCCTGCAGCGAACGGCGGGCACGACGGACTGCTTCAGAATGGGCAACGCGGATTGCGACATCCTTGACTGCGATTGGCGTACCTTTTGTCTGGGCAAGCCAGCCGATCAGAAAAAAAACGGCCGGCAACCCGAACCAGAATAGACCGTCGCCAGGCGCTTGTCCGGCGACGGCGTTGGCCGCAGCGGGGAAGCAGGGTGCTGTTGAAGGTCAACCGCCGTATGACCAGAACTGTTTCAACCGGTTTTCCAGCTGCTGTTCCGAGTCCACCCGCGCGGTTGCCCAATGGGCCGGCAGCAGGCCCTGGTAGGCGGGATAGCCAAACCGCTGGTCAACCAGCAGCAAGGCGCCACGATCCTGGTCGGTTCGGATCACCCGACCGGCGGCCTGCAGCACCCGGTTGATCCCCGGGAACCGGTAAGCAAAATCGAATCCTGCCCCCCGCCCATCGAAATAGCGGCGGATGAGTTCCCTTTCGGGGCAGATGGCCGGCAACCCCACACCGACAATGACGGCACCGCTGAGCCGCTCGCCCACCAGGTCGATTCCTTCACCGAAAATTCCCCCCATAACGGCAAACCCGACCAGCGTCTGTTGGTTTTGCGCCGAAAAGCAGTCCAGAAACCGTGCCCGTCCAAGGTCGTCCATTTCGCGAACCTGCACCAGGATACTGGACATCCCCCTCGGGTTCTTCAAATCGCTCGACCACCATGGCCATGTATTCATAGGAGGGGAAAAAACACAGGTAGTTGCCCCGTTTCGCGTGGATGAAGGTCCGGACCAGTGCCACAATCCGATCCGCACTCTGCTCCCGCTGGGCATAGTAGGTGGATATGCCGTTGGCAATGAGCACCTTCAGATTCTTGCGGGGAAAGGGGGACGGGATGGCCAGTTTGGCCACGGTCGGTTCACACCCCAGAGATTTCCTGAAAATAGTCTGCGGGCGCCATGGTGGCGGAAAAAAAAATGGCCGCCCGGGAACGCCGCAAGGCCGATTTCAGATGGCTGGATGGGTCCAGGCAGAACAGCTTGAGTTGCAGATCCTTGCCTGTCGCCTGGCGGCAGGTCACATAGCTGCCGTCATACTGATCCAACACCCGTAAAAAGCCGCTGGTCTCGAAATAGCGTTCCATAACGATTTCCCGGTAGGGCGTCGATTGATTCTTGGCCAGCCAACCCTCCGCAGCCCTTAAAAAAGCACGCAATAGGGGTTCCAACCCATCGGGCAGCCGGGCATCCGAATAAAAACCGTCTGCTTCCTGAATCTGTCTGCGCGCATTGAGCATCCAGGTGTTGATCTTTCCCGCCGCCCGATACACCCCCGGCAGGTCTGATTTCACCGCCTTGCGAAGTTCGAGAAATGCCGTTTTTTTTAACTGGGCGGAAAACATGTCTCTGGATCGGTCCACCAGGTTGTGGGCCTCGTCCACCAGAAAGGCATACGCCCCGTTTTCCTCATCAAAAAACCGCCTCAGGTAAACGCGGGGATCGAAGGCGTAGTTATAGTCGCAGATGATACAATCCGCCCACCGGGAGAGCTCCAAGGAAAATTCAAAGGGGCAGACCCGATGGGATGTGGCCACGGCCTCGATGGCATCGCGATCCAGATTGTCCCGGACAAAGGCCTCATCCATGGCTGCCGGCAGTCGATCGAAATGCCCGCTGGCATAAGCGCACACGTCCGGATTGCAGGTGGCATCGGGACAAAAGCAGATCTGGTCCTTGGCGGTCAGGGAAACCCGCTTCAGCCGAAGCCCCTTTTCCTGGAGGATCTGCAGGGCCGCGATGGCGGAAGCCTTACCGGTGTTCCGAGCGGTAAGAAAAAAAATCCGGTCGACATGGTCCTCGGCGAGGGTCTTGACTGCCGGAAACAACGCTGCCAAGGTCTTGCCGATGCCTGTGGATGCTTGGATGAGGGCCTGGCCGCCATCACGGAGGGTCCGGTAAACGGCCACCGCCATGGTGCGTTGACCGGTCCGATAAGGCATCAAGGGGAAGTCGAGGGCAAGAATGGCGGCATCACGGAGATGTCGCCACCGGACGAGGGTAGTGGCCCACTTCAAATAGCGGTCGATCAGTTGCTTGAAAAAGGATTCCAGCTGATCCCGGGTCAACTGCTCAACCAGTTCCAGGGTCTCGCCGGTATCCAGATGGCAGTAGGTCAGCCGGATGGTCACCGCCGGAAGGTGCTGCGCATTGGCCAACAGGAACGCATATACCTTAACCTGGCCCCAATGGCAGGGATCGGGCGCCTTTTCGACAAGCTTCAGCTCCTTGGTGGTGGATTTGATCTCCTCGACAATGACTGAACCGTCGGTTTCGAGAACCCCATCGATACGGCCGCTTACCACCAGAATCAGGTCCGCGGTCTCCACTTCCATGGCAACCGGCACCTCGGCGCGATACCCCTCCGGCCGCTGGCGCTGGATTGCCTGGTGGGCACGAGTACCCTCAAGGGGCCTCCCGGGTGCCGCAAAGCGCAGGTCAAGGTCGCCGGAACGAAGCACCACGTCCACCAACGTTCTGACGGCGATTTGATGGCGTTCCTTCAAGCGTGTTGTCCCTTCAAGGCCCCGGAAAAATGAATTGACTAAGCGTGCGCCGGATGGCGGTTCGATGAAAAGGGGTTTCAAACCGGTTGCAGGGGACCATCGTCGCCGAGCCGTATCCGGGCCCACAGGCATGCAGGATGGCGCCAGTGTTTTTTCTGAGGCCCTTGTGGCCGGCTCTGCTTGCCAATGGCCAAAACGCGCACTACTGTAAAGGTCGAAATCGTTTTGGTCAAGCCGGCAAATCAAGGCACGTGTTTCCAATGGCCGGCCAAATTACAAGTGGGTCCAACAAGGGAGGGGTAATGGAATCAAGAGCGCTGGGAAAAACGGACATCCGCCTGTCTCCGATCATCATGGGCACCTGGCAGACCGGCAAATCCATGTGGACCGGTATCGATGACGCCCAAAGCGAAAAGGCCATTCAAGCGGCCATGGATGCCGGCATCACCACCTTCGACACCGCTGAGGTGTATGGCAACGGGCACTCGGAACGTGTGCTGGGTCAAGCCATCGGCGGCCACCGGGAGGAGGTATTGATCCTGTCCAAGGTGTTCTCCAACCATTTGAAATACGACCAGGTGATCGAAGCCTGCGAACGTTCCCTGAAAAACCTGAAAACCGACTATCTGGACCTTTACCAGATACACTGGCCGCCTGGTGCCTTTGGTGCCAAACCGGTGCCATTGGAGGAGACCATGAAGGCCCTGACGGCTCTGAAAGACCAAGGAAAGATCCGCGCCATCGGTGTTTCCAACTTCTCCCTCGATCAACTCAAAGCCATCTGTGCGATCGGTCCCGTCGAGAGTCTCCAGCCGCCCTACTCGCTGTTGTGGCGGCACGTGGAAACCGAAACCCTGACCTGGTGCCTGGAGCACGGGGTGACCATCCTGGCTTATTCACCCATGGCCCAGGGACTGCTGACCGGCAAATTCGGTCCAGGCCACCAATTTGAAAAAGGAGACCACCGCAGCAGCAACCGCCTGTTTAAGCCGGATATTTATGCGCGCGTGCAACAGGCCTTGAATGCCCTGCGCCCCCTGGCCGATAAAAAAGGCATCACCATGGCCCAGCTGGCGCTGGCCTGGGTGATCGCCAAGCCAGGCGTCTGCGCCATTGCCGGTGCCCGCAATGCCCGGCAGTCGGTCGACAACGCCAACGCCGCCGAGGTCACCCTGACCGAGATCGAACTGGATCAAATGGACCGTATCAGCCGTCCGATCACCGAACTGATCGACGACAATCCGGTGCAGTGGCAATGGTAGCCAATTGGAAAAAATCCTGAGCGTCCAGCAATCAGCGGAGAAAAGGAAAAAAGGTCGCCGCGCGCAGACGGCAGTCGTCCAATGACTCCTGGATTCTATGTGGAAAGGACATCCATGCGGAACGGGAACACTCCCCGAAAAAGCGGCCTGCTCTGCCCCGGCTGCCGCAAATTGGTGAGCGCCGATGAGCCCAATTGCCCGCACTGCGGCCTGCCCGCACCGGGGTCGCGCTGGAAGAACACCGTTCTCACCAGGGGATTCAGCAGCGGGGAACGACTCATCCGCACCATCATTGCCGTCAATGGCGTCATGTACCTGCTCTCCCTGTTGATGAGCGGTCGCGGCTTGCAGCTGTCGGCAAACCCAATGCACTTTCTCTCACCCGACAGCCAGGGGCTGCTGTTGCTGGGCGCCACCGGCACCTTCCCCATCGACCGTTTCCATCACTGGTGGACATTGGGTTCCGCATCCTATCTTCACGGCGGCCTGCTCCACATCCTGTTCAACATGCTGGCCCTGCGCCAGATTGCACCCCTAGTGATTCGCGAATACGGCACCCACCGCATGACCACGGTCTACACGCTGAGCGGTGTGGGCGGCTTTCTGGTTTCTTACCTGGCAGGCGTCAGCTTTACCATCGGTGCATCCGCCGCTGTATGCGGTCTTATCGGTGCGGCATTGTACTACGGCAAGAGCCGCGGCGGCATCTACGGGCAGTCCATCTACCGTCAGGTGGGCGGCTGGGCGATGGGCATCGTCCTATTCGGACTGGTGGTGCCGGGCATCAACAACTGGGCCCATGGCGGCGGCATGGCCGCCGGCATCCTGCTGGGGCTGGGCCTGGGATACCACGAACGAAAAAAAGAGACTCGGCTTCACCGCCTCCAGGGGGTGCTGTGCCTCTCCGGAACGGCGGCGGTTCTGTTGTGGGCGGTGTTCACCAGCCTGTTCCACGGATAATAACGCTCGAGACCAAATTATGGAAAGGGTTCATCTCCCTCTCATCATCCGTGGAATGCCACCCCTATGCCGCCTGCACGGCATCGATCACCGGCTGCGGCATCGACCTGGTGGAAAATGAAGCGCTGCTTGGCCGCCAGTTTCCCCTTCAAACCGGCTGATTCTTTTTCCTGGTCACGTTCCCAGTATTCCTTGTTCAATAATCCGGAGAAACCCTTTTTTTCCGCGGTGGCAACGGCTTGAATTGCCGCCGCCATCAGTGCCAGCCGGCACGGGCCAGCCGCGCAGTCTCTTCCGGAGCGCTAAACGTGGCCATATCCCCCAGCATCACCTCGAAGCCGGTGTGGTCGCTGCGGGTCCAGGGGGCGTAGTTGGACCGCACCACTATCACGGCCCGCAATTCAAGAGCACTTGGCGGTGTTTCCACCGCGAGCAGGCCGAAGTTGTACCCGTTGCGATGCAGACTGCGGTAAAATTTTTGCACCCGGATCATGCCGGCAGCCAGATGGCGCCACTCGCTTTCGTCCAGCGCCAGCAGTGACGTTTTGCCAGGGTATATGGCCCAGATCTCGAAGAACCCTTCCGGCGCATAGGCCGCCATCCATTCCCACGGCCCGGTGCTGCCGATAAATCGGTCGCGAGCGCTGATTTCGTGCGCAGCATAATCACTGAAAAGCCCTCTCTGTGCGGCTTGCCAATGGGCCAGGGCCCGGCCATATAGGAATCGGTGGTGATTGGAACCGATTCGGTCCGCATGCACCTGGAGGTGGGGATGGACCATGGATCCCCCCGCCGATGGCAGATGGTTCTGGGTGATGGCCATGTATCTCGCCGACGGATCGTGCTGGTTGACCCGTTTAAGATAGTCGGCGCAATTGACCAGGCAGTCCGTGTAGCTGCGTGCGGTGGCCGTACCGATCTCCACGAAATGGGTGTTGCCGAACAGACTCACCGCGGAATAGGCGCCGTAGGGGAAAAGATTGGGAAACAGCAGCGACTCCCCCCGGGTCATCCTGCCGGCCGGGTGGATTTGCGGGATCAGCCGGGGTGTCCGTGCCAGCACCTGCGGGCGGCAAAATGGGCAATCTGCCGTTTGCCGTGCGTCCGGCGGCGGCGAAGGCAGGCCGTCCACGCCGGCCTCTGTTTCATTCACCCGACTGAAGGTAATTCGGCTGGTTCGGCCGGAAATGGGATTACCGCGGATCTGAATGGTGTGGCCGGCAGGTTCACCGGAAGGCTCCAGCAGTCGGGCCTGAACGGTTTCCATCGTGAACCAGCCATCCGTAACGGAGCGTTTGTTCACCGAAACCTCCTTGTTATCGGCATATGCGGAACCAATCTATCACATCGCTGCCTGCGCTTCAAACCAATCGGTCCGGTGGTATACTGGTCAACCGCATGCCATCACGCCAGGCGTTCATCTGGCTGATCACCTGCATGATCATGCCTTGATCACCTGCGGTTTTCAAATCCCGCCCGTCAACTATGGATACTTTAGCCGAAGGTGCCTGTTGCAGGCAATTCCACGCCTGCCAACGGCTGACCATTGGACCTCGAGTCCGTTTTTTTCCATAACGCGTAAGCGGTTGCTTCCCGGCTATTGATTTTTTGGTCGACACGTACTAAGTCAAAAGCGTCTTTGATTGTTGGCTTCATCGAAAGGAGGATAGTGTGGCAAAAGCGCCATTGAAGTACCACCTGATCAACCCGGTTAAAATCAAAACCGACCCGCTTGACTTGGATTTCATGGCCGCCCAATCCATGGCCGATGACAAGGTGAAATCGTTATGCCCGGACCCCATGCTGGTTTCTTGGTATAATGCCACCACCGGTGAATCGTATCCCAAAGCCAAATGCGGCAGTGCCGGCAAGCCGGGATGGCTCATTTATGCCGAATCCCGCAATTGTGACATGACCGTCGACATCAATGACGAACAGTTTGTGTTCATCTATCTGACGCAACCCTAGCCCCGCCGCCCCTGCATTCTCCGGCACCGAACGGTTTACAACCGACCCTGCGCCCGTCATTGCCCCTGGGAGGCACGGTTCGAAACCTTCACCTGGCCATAGACTGTGAGTTTCCCATACCGCTTAACGAAAAAGGAGCACCATGAGCGAACGAGCGTTTCAGGATGCCTATCCCGCTGAACTGAGCCACTGTTATGGCTGCGGGCGACTCAATCCGGAGGGCCTGCAATTGAAAAGCTACTGGGATGGTGATGAGACGGTGGCTCGTTTTCGCCCGCGACCCAGCCATATGGCTATACCCGGCTATGTCTACGGTGGTCTGCTGGCCTCCTTAATCGACTGCCACGGCACCGGCTCGGCATCGGCCGCTGCCGGACGGAACCGGCCCGCCGAAGCCCCGTTCCGGTTCGTCACCGCGTCCCTGCATGTAGACTACCTGCGTCCGACGCCTATCGACGCCGAACTTGAAATTCGCGGGATTATCAAGGAGTTGAAGGAAAGAAAAGTGGTGGTATCGGCAACGGTTTCGGCCGGGGGGGAGATATGCGCCAGAGGCGAAGTGGTGGCGGTCCTTATGCCGGAAAACATGCTCCGCTGATCGTTGCCCCCCTTGGAAAGCAATCGGGCCGCGCCTGGGCTTCGACGGTGGCTGGCAACTTCGGACCACCTTCCTGGCCAGCCGGTATCGTGCCGGTGTCCATGCGCCTGGCACGGTGAAACGATCATCACGGGCGCAGATGTCCGGTCCGACCTGAAGGGGCTTCTGGCGGCAAGCGCATCCCCGCCGGTGCCCTGTCTGGTATCCATGGTTCGTTGACCGCGTCTGATACACAACCAACGGAAATCCAAACGCGCATGTTCTCTCTGGATCACTTTCACCGAACCTACGACACGGTCACCACGCCGGTAACGGTCGACGGACACACCCTGACGCTTTTTACACCCGCAGCCATTGACCGGTTCATCAATCCGCAGGATGTGATGGATAATTTTCCATTATGGGCCAAGCTCTGGGAAGCCTCCGGCGTCCTGGCCGGCTATCTTGCCAACCTGACGCCGGACCCGCGCAAAACCATGCTCGAGATCGGATGCGGTTTAGGAATGGTGGGTATCGTCGCCGCCAGGGCCGGTCACCACATCACCATGACCGACCTCAACCCCGACGCCCTGAATTTTGCCCGGGCCAACGCCTTGGCCAACGGCTGTCCGCAAGTTGCCATCCAACGGCTGGACTGGAACGCCCCGCAACTGGAAAGCCGGTTCGACATGATTGTGGGATCCGAAACCGTTTACAAAACCGAAGATATCGATGGCCTTGAGACCCTGTTCGACCGCTGCCTGAATCCTGACGGGGCCATCATTCTGGCCGAAGGGGTGCGCCGCACCGGTGTTGACTTCTGGGAACGCATGCGCCACCGCTACGATGTCAGCGCCAGGCGGCAGACCCTTCGCTGCGACCAGGGCGCGCAACATATAATCCTGTTTCGTTTACAGCGCAAAGCCGAACGGCAGATGGAAAGCTGATATCCAATGGCCAGAGGCGACCAGCTGAGCCGGCAGTGGAAGCTCATCCATACCCTGATTGCGAGCACAACCGGAAAAACCGTTGCCGACCTTGCCGAAAACCTGGACTGCACCCCACGGACGGTTTACCGGGATTTGGAGGCGCTGCAGGCCGGCGGATTTCCCATTACCACCGAAACCCGGGAAAATCGCAGCTATTGGCGCATACTGAATGCCGGCCGGCAGCAGGTTCCTCCGGCCTTCAGCATCCCTGAGCTGATGGCCCTGTACTTCGGCCGGGATATGCTCAGAACCTACCGGGGAACCTTCTTCTACGACGCCATTGAATCCCTGCTGTCCAAGATCAAGGCCACCCTGGCACCCGCATACATCGACTACCTGGACCGGGTTCACAGCCGCATGGATGCCGGCCCGGCCCCCAGAAAGGACTACACCCGGTTCGGCCCTATCATTGCCGAACTCAACCGCGCGATCGTTGAAGAAAAAATAATCCGCATGGCCTACTTCTCCATGGGACGGCAGAAAGAAAGCCGGCGGACGGTTCATCCCTACCGGCTGCGCCATGTTGAGGACACCCTCTATCTGATCGGCTATTGCACCCTTCGCAAAGGGGTCCGGACCTTTGCCGTGGACCGCATCAAATCCGTAGCGGCAACCGAGGACGGTTTTGATATTCCTGAGGAATTGGACCTGCAGGCCTTTTTGCAGGACAGTTTCGGCATCTACCAGGGCCCAGCGGTGACGGTGAAGATCCGCTTTCTTAAATCGGTGGCCGGCTACGTTCGCGAGCGCATCTGGCACCAGAGCCAGCACTTGTCGGACCAGGCCGACGGTTCTCTGATTTTCACCGCCACGGTTGCCGGCATCGAGGAGATCAGCCATTGGGTACTGCGCTGGGGTGCCGGAGCGCAAGTGCTGGCCCCGGAGGCGCTTCGCGAGACCGTCATCCGCCATGCGGCGGAGATGGTGACCCACTACCAGGACCTGACCGCCGATGGTAACCTGCAAGAATGATTGCCGCTGTTGAAGCAGGCGCAAGCCATTGAAAGGAAGCGCGACCCGATGGCCATCAATTCAAAACTGCCGGATGTGGGCACCACCATCTTTACGGTCATGTCCGCCCTGGCCGCCGAACATGGCGCCATCAACCTGTCCCAGGGGTTTCCTGATTTCGACACCCCCCCGGCGCTGATCGATCGGGTGGCCGAGCACATGCGTGCCGGCCGCAATCAGTATGCACCCATGCAGGGTGTCGGCCTGCTCCGGGAGCGGATTGCCGCCAAGGTTGCTGATCTTTACGGCAACCGCGTGGATCCGGAAACAGAAATCACCGTCACCTCAGGGGCCACCGAGGCGCTTTATGCCGCCATCACCGCAGTGGTCCGCCCGGACGATGAAGTCGTGGTCTTTGAGCCGGCTTTCGATTCCTATGTTCCAGCCATCCGTCTGAACGGCGGGCGCCCGGTGTTCCTGACCCTGAAGTATCCCGATTATCGCATTGACTGGGATGAGGTGGTCGATGCCATCGGGGATAAAACCCGGCTGATAATCCTCAACTCACCCCACAATCCCACGGGCACCGTGCTTTCGCCGACGGATATTGCAGCGTTGAAGCAAATCGTGTCCCAGCGGGATATCTTTATCGTCTCCGATGAAGTCTACGAACACATCATCTTTGACGATCTGGCCCACCAAAGCCTGCTCAGAGACCCGCTGCTGTATTCTAAAAGTTTCATCATCAGCTCCTTCGGCAAAACCTATCACACCACCGGCTGGAAAATCGGGTACTGTGTGGCACCGCCGTCAATCACGCGAGAATTCCAGCGGATTCACCAATTTCTCACCTTCGCCTCCAACACGCCCATCCAGTGGGCCTACGCCGATATCATGGAAGATCCGTCCCTGTATCTCTCGTTGTCGACATTCTACCAAAAAAAACGGGACCGGTTTCTCTCCCTCCTCGAGGACTCCCGGTTCACCCCCCTGCCCTGCCGCGGCACCTATTTCCAGATGATGGATTATTCGGCCATCTCGGACCTGGACGACGTGGCCTTCGCCCGGCAGATGACCCGTCACCATAAAGTGGCCGCCATCCCGCCATCGGCATTCTACCATGATGGTCAGGACAACCGGGTGTTGCGCTTCTGCTTTGCCAAAAGAGATGCAACCCTCGACCAGGCAGCGGAGATATTATGCAGGATCTGAACGTCGCACTGATTCAAGCGGAACTGATATGGGAAGATCATGAGGCCAACCTGAGCCGTTTCCATGAACGGATCGACCGGATTCAAGCCGGCGTGCACCTCATCGTTCTGCCGGAAATGTTCTCTACGGGGTTTTCCATGGACCCCGCACGCCTGGCCCAGCCGATGGACGGATCGTCGGTGTCCTGGATGAAAGCGCGTGCACGCGAAACCCAGGCAGACATCGCCGGCAGCCTGATCATCGAGGAAGATGGTCATTTTTACAACCGTCTGATCTGGGCCAAACCCGACGGCAGGTTGTTTGGATACGACAAAAAACACCTGTTTCGCTATGCCGGAGAAGAAAAGGTCTATACCCCCGGCGAGAAGCAGTTGCTGGTGACGTGCCACGGGTGGAGAATCCGTCCGTTTGTCTGCTATGATCTGCGCTTTCCCATCTGGACCCGCAATCTCGACAATACCTATGATGCAGCCATTTTTGTGGCCAACTGGCCCGAACGGCGCGCCCCGCACTGGAACGCCCTGCTGAAGGCCAGGGCCATTGAAAACCAGTCCTATGTGGCCGGTGTGAATCGGGTGGGCATGGACGGCAACGGCCATCGCTACGGCGGGGACACCTGCATCATCGATCCCCTGGGCCGGCTGGTCACCGCCATTAGCCACAAGGAAGCCGTCGTTACCGATGTATTCTCCGCCGCGGTATTGGAAGGGTATCGCAAGGAATTTCCGGCCTGGATGGATGCCGACGGAGAAATGGTGGTGAGATAACCAAGGCCTTGGCAATTATTGAAATAGATATTGACCCAGCTTGCCGTAGCGGTCGGTGGTACTAAAATCCAAACCGACGATATTGGACTGGATTCGCCGGACGGTGCCCTCTTCACGGATTTGGGAGTGCTCCTCATCGTCCAGGGTGAACTCGATAATCAGGTGGTCCCCCACTTCGAATTCAGGTATGCTGTTCACCGAAAACTGCATGCCGGACCGGGAGATATCCCGAATCTTGATCAGCCCTTTCCGCGGGTGGCCGTTGCTGCCCCGGAATAAGAACAACCCCACCAGATTTACCGCTTTTCGAAAATGGCCCCGGCGCTCCAGCAGCACCGGGTAACTGTTCCCGCAGCTGCATTTGCATTTGAGCCGCACCGCCGTCTGGGTCTGGACGAACGGACTCAAGTCCCTGATGACGCCTTTGTCACAGGCCGGACAGATAAACGTGCCTTCCCCCCGATCGTTGAGAAAGATCCGGTGCTCTTTTTTTTCGGTCGGCAGGCCTGCCCTTGGTTTAGATAGATGATTGGCTTCTGCTTGCTGAACCATGCGCCGACACCTCGTGGCTGATCTGTTTGACATCCTTGCAACAGGTATCGTCAGTTGGCCGAAAGACTTTAACCGGTCAACGCTCATGGGCGGAAAAAGAATCGGGATACCACCCATCGAAGGCGCGGTCAGCAGCGCTATTTTCTGTTCGGGGCATTGGGCGGCCTAAGGCTTAAGCCGCTTCATAACCGTCATCTGAAGGCAGGTCCCGTTGGTTGGCGGCCTGGGTGGCGAGCTGGTCGCATCGTTCGTTGCCGGGGTTTCCCGCGTGCCCTTTCACCCAGATAAAATGCACGTCATGCCGGTCGCAAAGCGCTAGCAGGCGTACCCATAAATCGATGTTCAAGGCTTGGCCGCCGCTGCTTTTTCGCCAGCCGTTGCGCTGCCAGCGCCTGGCCCACCCTTTGGTGATGCCGTCCACCATGTAACGGGAGTCGGAGTAAACGGCAACGGCCGAAGGTGTGTTGAACTGTTCGAGGCCGACAATGCAGGCCAGCAGTTCCATGCGGTTGTTGGTGGTTTTGCGAAAACCGCCGGAAAGCTCCCGATTCCCCCCGAACGACGGAATGACCACGCCGTAGCCGCCGGGACCGGGATTTCCCAGACTGGAGCCATCCGTGTAGATCACGATGCGGTCCGCAAGGCTATCCTCCGCCAATACGGTTGGCGTGGCTGTTGACCGGGGGTTGGTTTTACGTGAATGCGTAGCGCTTTTTTTTTCGCTGGACCCCGGCTCCCTGATAAACGCGTGTGCCTCCTCGAGGGATGCAAAGCCTTTGTACCGGGCGCCCTGGAAACCGGCCACCTGCGCCTGGGCACCGGCATCGCCGAACCACTCGGTATAGATGCCCGGCTTTCTGCCGACGGCGACGGCGTAATATTTTTTATTGGCCATGATTATTGATGGCAATCGCCCCGCGACACGCCGCGGGAAATCTTAATTTTACGGTATGTATCGACTTATCGGTCGCCCCGGTGACCTTTTTGGTGAAGGGTTGTATACCCATAATCAGCAGGGTTTGGCAATGTCCTTATCTTCAATTCAGATAGAATCGGTTCGTTGGGCGTCAACTCTGCGAACCAACCTGTACCCAGCCGGCACAATTCCATGGCAGCGTTCACGATAGCCGTGGAGACGGCTGCCACGGCATTCACGGCTACGGCGGCGGCCCATGTTAAGAGGCCGCCGTCCCAGGGTCTGCCTGCTTTGCCACCCGCGAGCGGATCAACAGCAGGGGCCGATCGATGCGGTTGAGCACGCCCACGGCCACGCTGCCGTAAAACGTTCTTTCTGCGCCGCCGCGGCCATGACTGGCCATGGCCACCAAATCCGCCGATTCCTTTTTGGCGGCGTCTATGATGCAGGCGACCACACTCCCCCGATTGATTCGCATCTGTGCGGCGATATCGATGGACCGCCAGTTATCGATTATGGCCTGAAGGTAGGCCTGGATATCTTTGATCCGTTGGCGGCGCTTTTCCAGAAAATCATTCACATCGATCACCTCGTCGCGTTCGAGCAGCCAATCGGACGTCTCCTCCACATAGAGCAGGACCACGCTGGCGTGAAGGTTCAGGGCCAGATTCTCCACATGCGGCAAAATGGCCTCGGCGCGCACGGAGCCGTCCAGCGGAACGATGATTTTTTTGACCAAGGCAGATCTCCTTTCCGGCATCTTCATGGGGAATGGATCAGGGTGCCTGAATGGCCTTCACATAGTAGCGATCAACGTATTCCTTGACCATCCGCCGGGCGGAGAAACGGGCCGCGTTGCTGCGGATGGCCTCTTTCATCACCCGCACCCAGCCCTTGGGGAACCCGTCGTCACTCATGTCGTAGTAGAGGGGAATAACCTCATTTTCGAGCAGTTGGTAGATCGATGCGGCATCGATGCCAGTGCGATCGCTTTCGCCGGCTACGTCCCCGAATGCCCACCCGTTCTTCCCGTTGTACCCCTCGATCCACCAGCCGTCCAGAATACTCAGATGGGGTACGCCGTTCAAGGCGGCCTTCATGCCGCTGGTGCCGCAGGCCTCCATGGGCGGCAGGGGGTTGTTGAGCCACACGTCCACCCCGTGAAGCAGATACTGGGCGATCTGCTCGCCGTAATCTTCCACAAAGGCGATGCGGCCGGCCATCCGGGGGTCACGGCAGGCGTTGAACACCTTTTGCAGAATATGCTTGCCGGGGTCATCGGCCGGATGGGCCTTGCCGGCGAAAATGATCTGAATGGGCCGCCAGCGGTCGTTGAGCAGCCGCATGATACGCGGCAGATCGTGCAGTATCAGATCGGCCCGTTTATAGGTGGCAAAGCGGCGGGCAAACCCGATGGTCAGAATGGACGGATCCAGCATGGCGCCGCCGGCCAGCAGGATGGACGGGCTGGCCTGTTCGGACACCCAGCGCTTGCGGCAGCGTTCCCGGATGGCATCGATCAGTTTGATCTTCAGCCAGTAATGGGTCTGCCAGAGTTCCTGGTCCGGGATCTTTTCCACCAGTTCCCAGACGAACGGGCTGTCATGGTTGTCCCGCCAGGTGGACCCGAGATAGCGGTCGAAAAGCAGCTTGATCTTGGGCTCCACCCAGGTGGCTACGTGAACACCGTTGGTAATGGCGTCGATGGGAACCTCGGTCACCGCCTTATCCGGCCAGAGGGGTTGCCACATCCGCCGGGAGACCGCTGCATGATTGCGGCTGACGGCATTGCGGTAAGCCGATGCCTTGAGCGCCAGGACGGTCATGTTGAACCCCTGGTGGGGATGCTGCGGATGGATCCCCAACTGCAGGAAATCGTTGCGATCCAATCCCAGATCGGGCCAGTAGGACCGGAAGTACTTCTCCATCATGTAAAAGGGGAAGACGTCGTGGCCGGCCGTCACCGGCGTGTGGGTCGTGAAGACGGTGTGCTCGCGGACGGTTTGGAAGGCATCATCGAAGGACAAGCCTTCAAGGCGATAATCCCGTATCCGTTCCAGCAGGGCAAAGGCGGCGTGGCCTTCGTTGAGATGGATCAGGCGGTAGCGCAGTCCCAGCTTTTCGAGCATTTCGGCACCGCCGATCCCCAGCACGATCTCTTGACGCAGCCGTTGCTCCAGATCGCCGGAATAGAGCCGGGCGGATATGGTCCTGTTCCAGGGATCGTTCTGGTCGATATCGGTATCCATCAGGTAGAGGGCATTGGTGCCGACGTCAATCTTCCAGACAGCCACATGGATGGGCGGATCGATCAGGGGAACCTTGAAGATCAGCTGGCAGCCGTTGTCGGTCATGACCCGTGAAATGGGGGCGGCCTCGCGGTCGAAGCGTTCATCGATGTGATCCTGCCAGCCATCCTCGCGAATTCGCTGCAGGAGGTACCCTTCCGGGTACATGAACCCCACGGCCACCAGCGGAATGTTCAGATCGCTGCACTCCTTGATAAAATCACCGGCCAGAAAGCCGAGGCCGCCGGCATAAAACGGCAGCGACCGGTGCAGGCCGTACTCGGCTGAGAAATAGGCCACGGCAGTCGTATCCGGCGCGAGTTCAAGATTGCCTTTGAAAACCAAGGATTCTTGCCTGGCCAAATAATTATGGAAAAGCGATATGACCACGTGGTAGTGGCGCAGGTAGTCGGGGTTTTCCGCAGCGGCGGCCAGGATGTCGGGTGAGAGCTCGCGGAGCATCCTGTCCGGGTTGTGGCCGCTCTCCTTCCAGGCCTGCCGGTTGAGCATCTTGAAGAGCATCCGCGCGCGCGGACGCCAGCTCCACCACAGGTTTTCCGCTAGGTCGGCCAGCCCCGAGATCTTTTCCGGCAGATTCGGAAAAAGGGATCGTCTGGTGTCCATGGGCATGCTCATCTCAGACCGGCGGCGCCGTCAGGGGCCGCGCCAACCGTTGGTTGAATGTCGACTGATGCGAACGCTTTGCTCCGCCTCTTGGTCAATTGGCAGCATGCCGTTTCCCTCAGGCCGCAATTTGAGATGGGGCCGCTAGGCCGGGCTCGGTTCTCAGATGCACCAGGGATCGACCAAGGGCGCGCGCATAGAGGCCGATGGTGTGACGCGCCGTATCCCCGGGATCAAATCGCGACAGGCTGTCGGCCATGATGCGCCGCACCTGTGCCGACCGGAATGCGCGGGGTCGGTTGTAGAAGGCCATGGCCTGATCGACGGCCCATAGAAGGCCGTTGGCATCGAAGTGCTTAAACAGGAATCCCGTGCCGCGGTTGCCAGCCGGTTCCAGGTGCTCGACGCAATCGTGAATGGCCCCCGCGTCGTGGCCAATGGGCAGCGCCCCGTAGCGCTGGCCGATCTTGCCGGGCAGTGCGCAGGGGTCGCGGTGCATGGGCATAAGCACAAAATCTGCCCCGCTATGGGCCAGCCGGTAACGCCGGGCATCGAAACCACACACGGCAGCACGGTCCGAGGCAAGCAGCCGGCCGATCAAACCGTGCAAATGATCCTGGAAATCACCGTCGGCGATAAAAACGACCTGCAGGCGCTGTGCGCCGGTCCGGTCCAGAATGGCTGCCAGGGTGTCGGCCATCAGACGGCATCCGGACCGCGAACCGTCCAGTCGCGTGGGCCAGAAACACAGCGGTGCCGTGGCGTCCAGGCGCAGGTTCAGCGTTTCCTGAAGTTGAAGCTTGTTGAACGGTTTGCCGACGTCGTGGGTGCCCGGTCCATAGGACTGCAACAGCATCCGGTCAACGGCCGGGTTGAAGGATGGATCCGGAGCCGGTGCAACGGCACAGAGCCTGCCCGCCCGCAGTTTGTTTTGCAGTTCAGCCTTCAGCGCCGGTGCGGCAAAGTGATTGCATTCATCGGTCAATCCGTTTTGAAAGCTCTGGCTCAAGGTGGTCGCCCAACCAGCGGCAAACACCCCGCTGGTCAGCAGATCCAGGGGATTGGTGTTTCTCGTTTCCTGGTAATCGACGGGCATGCGGGCATAGAAACAATGCTGCCAGAAGGATGCCGCGTCAATCCCCTGCTCTTCGATGGTTGACAGGAGCAGCCGCGGCGAATCCAGACGGAACAGGGTAAACAGCCAGGGTATGCGGTTTTGGCGGGCCATGGCCAGGTGTACATCCAGACCATGCTCGTAGAGCGCCTGGACCTGGGCCGTACAGATGTCCCCGAGTCCGCCGGCCTTGGTGGAGATGGACCATGATGCCGGACCCACGCCGTGCCGCACAAAGGAAACTTCCGGGGTCACCACCAGAATGCGGGGGTTTTGGTGTCGGTTGGTCTTGCTGTATTCGGTCCTTGTGCCCATGGTGGTTAGTCGATGTATTTGAGCCCCATGCCGTAGCGCATGCTGGTTTCATCGGCCAGTTCCTGCCGCCATTTGACTTCCGCCAGACCGATGGATCGCGGCCACGCGTCATCGGCCTGGCATGAGGTCATGGGCGGATATTGTCCCATCCGCACGATGAGAATGGTACCTGACTTGAAGTTATGGGACGTCTCGATATAAGATCCTTGGCTTGAATAATTGCGCATGACGCCGTCCGAAGCACAGTCGGCAGCAATGCTGGCATAGGGCTGGCATGTGATGGCAGCCTCAATGGGGTTGCGGGGAGTCGTTCTCTCGATCGTTTCTCTATCCGTTTTCGCTTCCATTGTTTCACCCGGGTGCCGACGGCATCCCCCGCGCTTGGTTGTACGCCCGACATTTGCCAGCGGGCTAACCGGCTTTGATTTCTATTTTTTTGGCCTCGGTCTGCCGGGTCTTTTTAAACACCAGTTTCAACACCCCCTTTTTATAGGTGGCATCGATCTCTTGCGGGTTCACTTCCCCGGGAAGTTCGACCAGGCGGCAGAAGCTGCCATAGCTTCTTTCCACACGGTGAAAATTTTCATCCTTCTCTTCCTTCTCCTGTTTTTTTTCACCGCTGATGGTCAGGGTCCGGCCATCCAGCTTCACATCGATATCCTTGGCTTCGCACCCCGGAATCTCCGCCTTGACGGTGATGTCGCCCTTGCCTTCAATCACGTCAACCCGGGGCGCCCATTCCCCATCTCTGAAAAGTCGTCGCGAGATCGGAAAATCCATGTCGAAAAATCGGTTGAACAGATTGTCCATCTCATCTCTGAAACTCACCATCTCCTTGCCAAGTCTTCTCCTATGGGGCATCAAATCAAACATGGCGGTTCCTCCTGCTTTTATGAAAGTTGTCGAAACCAACGAGACAGATGGTCTATAGGTTGACCACCGAATTGTGACAATCTCCAAAAGGGGTCGGCAGATAGCCGTCGGCATCGGGATCGTTTTCCCAGTGGGATTGTCCCAACAGGTAGCGGAACTGGTAGGAGCGGCCTTTGTCCAACTCCACAGTGGCGCTGAAGGCACCGTTTTTCAAACGTTTCATGGGCGTTGCCGTAGTTGACCAGTCGTTGAATTCACCCACCACATGCGCCTGGGTGGCTGCATTGCCGATCTGTTCGGGAATCTTGAAAGTGACCCTGCAGGCGGGTTTACTTTTTAGAAATGCTTTACGAATACCCATTGTTCACCTCCGTTGGCTGGTTGCGCTGGTGCGGGGTTAGCCGACCAAAAGGGTTAATCCATGTCAGACGATCGCTATCGGTATGGCTGCCGGCAAAGACACCCCGGCCGACCACCGCATCTCACTCGTCTAGAAAAATCCCGCTGAACCGACCGGTCACCTCGATATCCGTGCGGGTATTGTTCAGCCTGGACATGCGCGGCAGGAACACGGCGAGTCCGAAGGCGTTGATCGTTTTCAAGCCGTCCGTGTCGATGGCCACCTTGCTGGTTTTGTTAATGTTTTCGTCAAGCAGGTTGATCAGTTCGCACGCCGAGGACGCATCAAAATCACCGAACAGCTGCAAGTCCAGGAATTGATGGCTGCTTTCTTTGGTACAGACGCGAAAGTTCTTGGCCATCTGGTCTCCTCCGTTGATTGGGTGGCATCCGACTGGGCCGGCATCCTTATTCAGACGGATCGACAGAGCGCATGCCAGGGTCGTTGCCACGAGTACCATCAGGGTTGACCCCCTTTTGTCCGGCAAACCCGGATCAGGAGGTCCATTTAAAAGAACGCGGATGACTGGCCATTTCAATTTTCTCTTGCATGGTTTTCAGGTTGAAGGGTTTCAACAGCAACCCGTCCACAATGCCGGACCCGTCCAACACACCTGCGATATCCCGTTCGCTGTGGCCGGTCATGATGATGACCCGGGTCCCGAAATGCTGCTCCTTAATCCGATCGGCAAGCTGGTAGCCGTCCATGAAGGGCATGTCATAGTCGGTGATCACGATATCGTAATGGGCTTTGCTCAAGTAGAAGAGCGCATCCACCGCATCCTCGGCGGTGGTCGTTTGATATCCCAGGCGTTTCGACATCTTGGCCACCAGATTCAGGATGCCCGGATCGTCGTCAACGATAAGCATCCGGCTGGCCGCAGAATCCAGCGTCAAGCCATCGGCCGGCTGCGCGGGCGGATCGTCCGCAGACGGTTGAAAGGTTTCGGACGATGTCGGCAAGCGAGTGCCCGGTAACGCTTCCGATCGATTCGGTATTTTGCTTGGCATACACAGCCTCCTTTTCATCGGCAGGGGCATGGCATGGCCGCATCCGGGTGCGGGCGGTGGATGGCATGCGACCGCCATCGGTTTTGGCTATCAAGAATCACAGCATGAGGAAGTTAATCAAGCGTCAAGACAGGGGGTGATTCGTTAGCCTATATAGTACAGCAGCAGGTGCAGCGGTAACAATTCGCAAAACTGCCCAAATATCGGCTGATTGATAAGCAATTTTACCCACTGCAGCAGTGGATCAGGCGGGTTACGGCTGGCTGGTGGTATATCCCTGAGCGATGGCGTAGCGCACCAGGTCGGCGGTACGCTTGAGGTTGAGTTTTGACCGGATGTTGGCATGGTGGCGGTGGACCGTGCGAACGCTGATGTAAAGCTGCTCGCTGATCTGCCGGTCCGTATGGCCTTCCGCGATCATCTGCAGCACCTGGCGCTCACGGGCGGTGAGCGGATCGGAAACGGTTTTATGATTGCCCCGGCAGATGGAGATGATGGTTGAAGAGAAGTCACTGGCCAATCGCCTGGAGAGGTAAGTTTTGCCTTTTCTGATCTGGTCGATGGCCTGGAGCAGTTCATCGCCCGAATCCTCTTTCAGCAGGTAGCCTTTGGCACCGGCCGCCAGGGCCATGGAGAGGAATTCTTCGCTTTTGTGCATGCTCAGCATGAGTACATGAAGGTCGGGGTACAGGGAGTTAATTTCACGGGCCGCTTCGATGCCCCGCAATCCGGGCATGGAGATATCCAGGATCACCATGTCGGGCACTGTTTTCTTCAGCAGCTTGAGCAGTTTAAGGCCGTCTCCGGCTTCACCGATCACCGCAAGACCGGCCACCCCATCAAGCATGCTCCGGATGCCTTCCCGCATCATCGTATGATCGTCGGCAAGAATGATACGGTAATCGTTCATGGCTTGCCTTTCGGGTGTGGGCATGGCAGGCAGACCGTCATCCGGACGCCTTTACCCGTCTGGCTGTCGATGGAAAGTTCCGCACCGATCATCCGGCAGCGCAGCGACAGCGCCGACAGCCCCATTCCCATAACACCATGGGCGT
Organism: uncultured delta proteobacterium; assembly: GCA_963704985.1. Lineage (GTDB taxonomy): Bacteria > Desulfobacterota > Desulfobacteria > Desulfobacterales > Desulfosarcinaceae > Desulfosarcina. The sequence continues at coordinate 608,276 of CAVPIL010000004.1, forward strand.
GATAAAATTGCTTTTGGGCATCAAAACCGATGCCGTTGTCTTCGATTCGGATGCGGAGCGTTTCTCCTTCGCGACTGGCCATCACCAATGCCCACGTGGCCTGTGCATGCTTGTGGACATTGGTCAGCGCTTCCTGGAAGATGCGAAACAGACACACTTGGGTCATGGGATCCTTGATCTGGTCAAGCACATCGATATCTGCCTCCACCTGAACCTTGGCGTAGGTTGAAAATTCACGAAACATCTGCTTGGCGGCGGCGCTGAGGCCGAGGGCATCCAATGCCGCCGGTTTCAGGCCGTGAGCAATGGTTCGCAGGTCGTTGATGATCTTGTCGGAATAGGTCAGCAAACCATCGCACTCGTGAATCAGGTCGGTCGCTTCGGCCGGCAACTTGTTTTGAAGACGCTTCAAGCGAAGTTTGAGCACATTCAGGTCCTGGCCGCAGCCATCGTGGAGTTCCAAGGCGATGCGCCGTTGTTCGTCTTCTTGAACCGTCAGCAGGTGCTTGGAAAGATCATTGAGCTCACCGATCGATTTATTCAGCTCGTCCTGCAGGTGAAACTGGTGCAGGGCAAGTCCCAGCCGCGAACCCACACTTTCCAATGCTTCGACCACCCGCAGGGGAAATCTGTTTTCGCGATGATCGGCCACATGGATCAGCCCTTCGATGGTGTTGTCAATCTTAATCGGTATCAACATGACAGATTCGTAACCGTGGGCGTTGCAGGCATTGCGGGTGGTGCCCAGATCCTCAGCAGACACCGTGGCCAAGAACCGGCTGGTTCCGTTGATGTAAAAAGACCCGTTTTTCGTGAAAAATGGCCGCTTGGCATCGGTGGTGCCGTTGATCACGGCAATGCACATGCATTGGTCGGTGCGCAGGGACAACGGGCTTTCTGATTCGTAGAAGGCCTGGCTGAAGCCGTCATAGGCCTGGTAGGGGATATTGCCGGCGTCATCGCGGATGCGGATACCCACCGCATCGCATTGCAGATATGATTTGACCAATTGGACAGACTCTCTCAGCAGGTGCCCGATGTCGGTTGCGTTGCAGGCAAGATCCAGACAGCGTTTCTGCAATGCAAAGCCGGAGGAAAGTTGCACACGTTCGCTGATATCCTCAAGTACGATATTGTATTGTTTTTCACCACCGTGAGGTTGGGAAAAAGATTGCATCTGCAACATGGCATCGAATAATAGACCATCCGCTTTTTGCATTTTTAGTTCAAATGTGTTGTTTTCCAGACTCTTTTTACAGTTCAGCTTTTGATAGTAGAAGCAATCCTGATCGTCCGGGTAGATGAAGTCCGTGATGCAGCGTCCGGTAAGCGTGCTCCTGGGTGCATTGAGTGAAATGGCGGCGGCAAGGTTTATTTCATTGATCACACCGTCCCGGTCGACAACCAGATAGCCGATGGGAGCAAAATTGAACAGACTGGCATAGTTGCGATAAAGCCCTTCGTATTTGCGGCTGGCCTCCTCAAGGGCATCACGGCTTTTGGACAGGGCGTCATTTTGCATCTCCAGCTCAGCCTGGTTTAGCTGGATCTCGTGAATCAGGCGTTTGATCGCATCGCCCACCTGCTGTTCGATTCCTTTGGGTAGCTGATCCATCAGAAGTTCAGCTCTGCAATACAGATCCGTCCAATTGCTGTCTTCGACTTTATGCCCTGCCATATTGATTCATCCTTAGGGCATTTAACTGTAGTTTTGATAGGAGTCTACATGCTGCCTTGCGTTTGCCCGGTGAGGATCTTCTTGGGGTGATGCTTTTTCCGGCCATTCAAAACCCTCATAGCTCCATGGAGCGTCAACCAGGCAGACGGCCGATGATCGAGAATCAGGTATTGTGCACGATTCTGACCCGGAAGACTGTAATTTGTTGAAAACCGGTGTTAAGGATGGTCGATACCCGTGTTGACGAGAAAAATAGTACCGATAACCGTCCGGCAAAGTCAACGGATTTCATTGCAGGTGGCTACACGCCTGCGGCCCGGCCAAGGTGTCGACCTCAGCTCTTTCTGGACGTCTTGGTCTGGAAGGTCGAGATCTGCCGTTTGACCTTTGAGGATTTGCATTCAGGACAGGTGACGTTTTTCTTCTCAAACTCCTCCAGACGCAGAAGCAGCGCAAAGGGTTTCTTGCAGGATTCACATAAGAATTCATAGTTTGGCATAGCTCCCTCCTTGGGTTGCACGGTTGTGCGGAAGCGGACAGGTACGGTGGATAGACGTATTGATGATTGATTGTATCAGGAATCGCGGTGGACGGACAATCCTCAAACTTACCCATTCATAAAATAAATAAATGAGTACTTTTAACCATTCACAGCCGGTCCGACAGGTAATAGAATTAAATTAAGGCCGCTTTTTCGGGATTGCTGGCCTTCCCCGCCGCAAGCAGCGGGGAAGGCGCTGGCTGTCGCGGTTCACTGTCGGAGCGGCTCAGGGACCTGTCAGCTCTTTTTACAGGGTGTCAAGATTGCCGGCGCCTTGCCGGAGGCCATCCCAACGGACGTCCAGTGGCGCCGCCTACCAGCCGGGTGGCTGGGCAGATGACGGTCAATGAATTTATGGTTACCGGTTTGCATAACTCTTTTCCAGGGAGGGTCGACCAATGGCGCTGCAAAAGCATCTGAAGCTCTGGACGGTGAACATCTTATCCTTTGTGCTCTTTTCGCTGCTGGCCGTTACCGGACTGATCAACTGGCTGGTGCTGCCCCACGGCGGCGGCCGGCAGGTTGGGTTCCTGATCGGAGCCCGCCACCTGCTGATGGAGGTGCATGCCTGGTTGGCGATGCTGTTTCTGGTGGCGATCGCCATCCACCTGGTGCTGCACTGGTCATATATCAAGGCCAACCTGAACAAATCAGGCCTGCTGAAAAATTAACCCCAGCGCCAGAGCCGGGCCGCGGGTAAGCATTGAATTCAGATCCCTGTCTGGCACCGGCCTCAGCGGTCAAGAGGTAACGCCCATGGCACTGAGTCTGTTCAAATCAGAAGGCGGCAGCGACGACCTTAAACAAATTCCCAGTGAAATTGGCATCCTGCCCCTGCGCAACATCGTTGCTTACCCGTTCATGGTGCTGCCGCTGGCCGTGGTCTTGCCCCCCCTCATGAAGATGATCGAAGAGGCGACGGCGGGCAGCCACCTGGTAGGCCTGGTCGCCAGCAAGGAACCCGCCGTCGACAATCCCATGCCCTGGCAGGTTTATGAGGTCGGCACAGTGGCCCGAATCCACCGGGCGGTCAAAACACCCAACAACCACCTGCATGTGATCGTCCAGGGCATCGAACGTTTTCGAATCAAGTTCTGGCGGCGTACCGAGCCCTTCCTGGTTGCCCAGATCGAACTGAGCCCCGAACGTATGCAGGAGGGGGTTGAACTGGATGCCCTGAAACGACGCCTGCAGATTCTGGCCCAGGAAGTGGTTACCCTGATGCCCAATATCCCCGAAGATGCCGGCAGTTATCTGGAGAGCATTGACGATCCCCGCTACCTGGCCTACCTGGTGGCCGCCAATTCCAGGATCAAAACGCCGACGAGCCAGAAGATTCTGGAAATCGACGACCTCAATGACAAGCTGCGGGCCTTGATTTCCCTGCTCTCCCGGGAAAAGGAAGTGCTCTCCCTGGACCACAAGATCCAGGCCGAAACCCACGAAGAGATGGGCAAGGCCCAGCGCGACTACTACCTGCGCCAGCAGATGAAAGCCATCCAGAAGGAGCTGGGGGAAGAGAGCGACGCAGAAGACCAGATTGCCGAATACACGCAGAAACTCAACCAGGCAAGGCTGCCCGGGGAGGCCCACGAAGAGGCCCAGCGCGAGCTGCGGCGCCTCAAGGGCATGCATACCAGTTCGGCGGAACATGCGGTGATCAAAACCTACGTCAACTGGCTGCTGGACCTGCCCTGGCATACCCTCAGCGACGACCGTCTGGACATCGCCCATGCCCGGAACATCCTGGACCAAGACCACTACGACCTGGAAGATGTCAAAGACCGGCTCATCGAATACCTGGCCGTCAAGAAACTCGTCCGCGAACGCGGGGATACGCCCGGCCCAGACGCACCCAAAGAGGATATCCAGGGAGCGGGCACCCTGCTCTGCTTGGTGGGCCCCCCCGGCGTGGGCAAGACCAGCCTGGGCCTTAGCATCGCCAGGGCCCTGGGGCGCCGGTTCACCCGCATGAGCCTGGGGGGCATGCGCGACGAGGCAGAAATCCGCGGTCACCGGCGTACCTATATCGGCGCCATGCCCGGGCGGATCATCCAAGCCATCAAGCGGGCAGGTACCCGCAACCCCGTATTCATGCTCGACGAAATCGACAAGGTGGGCAGCGACTGGCGGGGAGACCCGAGCAGCGCCCTCCTGGAGGTGTTGGATCCGGCCCAGAACCACGCCTTTCGGGACCATTATCTGGACGTGGATTTCGACCTCAGCGAGGTGATGTTCATCACCACCGCCAACCAGCTGGAAACCATCCTGCCGCCCTTGCGGGACCGCATGGAGATCATCACCCTGGACGGTTATACGGAGCACGAAAAGCTGCATATCGCCAGCCATCACCTGGTGCCTCGGCAGATCACGGCCAATGGGCTGCGGCCGCAGGAAATCACCTTCAGCACACCGGCTCTGGCCAGCATCATTGCCGGCTATACCCGCGAGGCGGGCGTCCGCAACCTGGAGCGCCAGATCGGCGCGGTCTGCCGCAAGACGGCCGTAGGCATCTCCACTGGATGTTCAGGGCCGGTGGTGATCACCCCGGATAAGATCCGGCACCTGCTGAAAAAGCCCTTGTTCGAGTCCGAACTGTCCGAAGCCATCGATATCCCGGGAATTGCCACGGGACTGTCCGTGACCGCCTATGGCGGGGAGATCCTGTTTATCGAAGCCACGCGCATGCCCGGCAGGGGGGAACTGACCATCACCGGGCACCTGGGTGATGTGATGATAGAGAGCGCCCACATCGCCCATAGCTATGTGCGCGCCAAAGCGCAGGACCTGGGCATCGACGCCAAACGCTTCAAGGATACCGATATTCACCTGCACGTGCCGGCCGGCGCCATTCCCAAGGATGGGCCGTCCGCCGGTCTGGCCATGGTGCTGGCCATGGCCAGCATCTATACGGGCCGTCCGGTACGCAGCGATGTGGGGCTCACGGGTGAAGTAACCCTGCGGGGACGCGTGCTGCCCGTGGGCGGCATCAAAATCAAGGTGCTGGCTGCTCACCGGGCCGGCCTGCGCACGGTGATTCTGCCGCGGCGCAATGACCGTGATTTGGATGAATTGCCGCCGGAGGTCGTCCGGGAAATGACCGTCCGGCTTGCGGACCGGGTCGAAGATGCCTTGGCCCTGTCGCTTTACCCAGGTGAAAACCACCTGGCAGGAACCCACGCACGGATTGCCGCAAGGGGATGAGCCCACATGGAAAAAAGCCACCAGGCAGAGATTTTCGAGTCCATGATGCATCCGGGCTTCTACCCGCACCCGGTGGCATCCATTGAACGGCGTGAAACGCACATCTCGACGGTGTTTTTGACCGGCGCGCTGGTCTATAAAATCAAGAAACCGGTGGATCTGGGGTTTCTGGATTTTACGAGCCTTGAGCAGCGGCGGCACTACTGCCTGCAGGAGGTCGCCCTGAACCGCCGCCTGTCCAGTGGCGTATACATCGACGCGATTCCCATCACCCGCGGTGACCGCACCTACACCCTGAATGGGTCAGGCCCGGCGGTGGAGTTCGCCGTCAAGATGCATCAACTCGCAGACACCGATTCCATGCTTCACGGGTTGAAGCGCGCCACGCTGGACGACAGCCATCTCGAAGCACTGGTCCGCCTGCTGGTCGGGTTTTATGCGCAGGCCGCGACGGACAGCCAAGAGCACGCCTCCGATGCCCTTGCCTGGGAGGAAAATCTGCAACGGGTCGAGGCGTTTGCCGGTGTGTGGATCGACCGGCGACCATTCGCCTTCGTCCGGTCCGCCGCACGCTCTTTTTATCAACAGCATAAAAGCCTTTTTCAGCGCCGCAGGCAGGCGGGCAAGATAAAGGATTGCCATGGGGACCTGAGAACCGATCACATTTACTTTACCAAAACCGGAATCCAGATCATCGACTGTATCGAGTTCAACCAACACCTGCGCCACCTGGATGTCATCAGCGATCTGGCCTTTCTGGCCATGGACCTCGAGTTCAACCATTTCCCGCAAACGGCCAGACGGCTGATCCGGTTGTACGTGGAACAGACCGAGGATCTCGGAGCCCTGCCGCTGCTCGATTTTTACCGCTGCTACCGCGCCATGGTGCGCTGCAAGGTGTGCTGTCTGCGCCTGCAGGAAACTGCTCGCCCCAGCCCGGACCAGGATCGGCTGCGGGCGGCCGCCGGAGGCTATCTCGCCATGGCCCAGAATTATGCCGCGGCCTTCAGCCGACCGATTCTGTGGCTGGTGTGCGGCCTGCCTGCCTCGGGCAAAAGCACCATCGCCAAGGCCCTGGCAAAAGTCTTTAACCTCGGTGTGATTCGCTCGGATGTGATTCGCAAACGACTGTTTGGCGATGCAACCGGTCCATCTGCTGAAGGTGCTTTTGGAAAAGGAATCTACTCGGCCTATGCCAGCGAGGTTACCTACGAACGCATGCTCGCTCTGGCCCAGGAGGACCTCAAAAAGGGCACAAGCGCAATCATCGATGCCACCTTCAGCCGCACGTCGCGGCGGATCCAAGCCCTGCGCATGGCGGAAAATCGGCAGGCAAGGCCGGTTTTCGTCGAGTGCCGGGCCGCCGAAGCGGTACTGGCAGCACGGCTGCTGCAGCGCGACACCGAGCCGTCGGTGTCCGATGCCCGCCTGATCCACCTGGAAGCCTTTAAAAAGCGCTTCACCCCCATGGCCCGCCTGGGCAATGAAATTCATATTCTGGTGGACACCGAAAACCCCATGGCGGTTTGCCTTCGACACATCCTGCTGGCCGTCGCTCTTGAAAACGGGGGCAACCCCAAAGGAGGCACAGATGGTTAATCGAATCCTGGCCGCTACAGACATCCTCACCACCGGCGATGCAGCGGTGATAACGGCCGCCCGGATGGCCCGGCAGCAGGGTGCCCGTCTATTCCTGCTGCATGTGATGGAGTCCGCCTCAACGGAGAACCGCCGCCTGATCCGTCATTTCGAAACCGGGGTGGAAAGAGTCGCCGACGCAGACTATGAGCATTCCGTTCGTCACGCCTTGGAAACGGCGCATCGCGACGCCTTGTCAGCAATCCCGCATGAGGTAAGGGTAACCGCGGGCTATCCGTGGGAGGAGATCTTGCGCTGGGCCAATGCGATCGATACCGATCTCATCGTGCTGGGTCCCCATTCGACCCGCGCCGCTGAGAAAGGCGTGGTCAGAGTTGCCGGCCGTGTCGGGTCGACGGTGGAAAACGTCGTCACCCGCGAGACCTGCCCGGTGATGGTCGTCAACCGACCCGCGGACAAGGACCAGTTGCTGTTCCGACAGGTGCTGGTTGCCGTCGATTTTTCCCGGTCCTGTGAATGCGCGGTCTGCTTCGCGGCCAAGCTGGCCACGCACTACCGCAGCCGATTGTTGGCGTTGCATATGATCCCGGTGCCCCCGGCGCCCAAATACACCCGGGCCGACTTCACGGCCGATGCGGTCCATGCAAAAAAGCGTCTCGAGTCGTTTTATGAGGCCTACCTGGACGGTATCGACCATCACTTCCTGATCCGGGCCGGCGCCATGCCCCACCTGGAAATACTGGCCTGTGCCCTGGAAAAAAACGCTGATTTGATCATCATGGGGTCCCACACCAAGGAAACATCCGGTAAATGGTACCCGGGCAGCGCAGTGGAGCGGGTGGCCTACCGGGCCGACTGCCCGGTGATGGTGGTCACCGACCCCGGGGCACTGACCCGCTGGGACCTTACCATCACCCCCGATGATGGGGAAGGCAAAGACCGGTTGATCCGCGTGTTCAGCGGAACATAACCCGGAAAACAAACCCACGTAAGGAGAACGGCCATGACAACCAAGTCCGAAGTATTCAAATGCAAGGTCTGCGGTGCCATCGTCGCCGTGATTACCGGAGGCAAAGGGGAGCTGAGCTGTTGCGACCAGAAGATGGCAGAGGTAACGCCCGACAAGGCAAAAAAACTCATCCACGGCATGAGTCGCCCCGGTTCCCCTTGACAGGGGGCAACACCGCGATCGTCTGACCGTTAGAAAAGCGGAACCGGAGCGAAGGTGGCGAAGGGAGGCTGGTCACGCAACGTGACCAGTCGGATAGGGGACATCCGAGCGCCGCTCCGGTGTAGTCAATAATAAGAACGGCACAGCATTCAGTCAAGGTGCAACGGCCATCGGCAACTGCGCTTGAGCAACGCTAGCAGGGGCAGTGGTGCGATGCTTGACGACCATCCGGTGACCATCGCCCACCGCCGGCCCAGGTCGGGTAATTCAGCGCCGGTAAATGCCGTCCACCCACTCCTTGAACCATTTCGGCTTCTGGAACAGCACCATGATCAGAATCATGGCCGTGATTGGAATGGGGACGACGGTGTCGATGATGGCAAGCACGATAAGGTTGATCAAGATCTGCGTTTTTAATGACAAGTTCTTTATCCTTAAGGATGTTGACCCACAGGCCGGTCATGCGGTGTTGACCGGTGCATAAAAAACTCAGGTATGCGCTCGACCATGTTCCGTTCCGCAACCGAACTGGACGCCTTGCCTGATCGCCTGATACCTGTTTTTCAACCGCCTGTCAAAGTGCAAAATTAGACCCCTGTGCAGGAAGATCACGACCACGGCGCGCCAATTCCGGCGGTTCCCCGGCAGAATGGGTGAATGCTCTGAAAGACCCCGCCAACCTGAAGAGAGAGAAAAAAATGGCTGAGCGATTGAACGGAAACGCCTACTGGGGTTAAGGTATGGAGGACCAGCCAATGCAAAAAAACATGGGAATATGGATGGACCACAAAAAAGCGATACTTGTTACCCTGAATGAAGCGGGAGACACGAAATCAATTCATGAAATTCAATCCGAGATAGAGCGTCATGTGCGTTTGTCCGGCGGGTCGCGAACCAAACGAACGCCCTGGGGTCCCCAACAGGTCGCCTCCGACAGCAAGATGGAAGCGCGGCACCGGCAGCAATTAGGCCGCTTCTGTCAAAAAATCATCGAGGCGGTCGCCGGCGCCTACAAGATCATTCTCATGGGACCCGGCGAGGCCAAGGTCCAGTTAAAAAAGGCGATGGACAAATCCAAAGCGCTGTCGGAAAGCCTCGTGCACATGGAAACCTGCGACAAGATGACCCACCGGCAGATCGCCGCCCGGGTCAGGGAATTTTTCGCACCGGTAGCTTAGATTGGCGTAAATTGAACCCCAGCTTCCGCGAATAAGGGTTGCCAGCACACCCGGGTATGGCGTAATTGATAGTGCCATCCAGAAAAATTCAAGCGTGAGTTGGATTCCAATGGTGCTGCCCTATTCATCCGACTGTTCAATCAGCAGATGGTTAAGTGCATTTCTCCAGGCAGGGTGGGTGCTGTGGTGACGGACCGAAAAAACGGGGGCGTTTCCTCCCGGGGAATATCCAAATGGATTGGGCTGCTGCTTGTGGCGTCGGCGATGGTTTGGGCCTTCTGGCATTATACGCGGCCTGAGCCTTTAGCGGTTGCGGTGAAGCCCGTCACCCGGGGCACGGTTGAGCGGACGGTGGCCAACACCCGGACAGGTACGGTAAAGGCCTGCCGGCGCGCCAAGCTCTCTCCCAGCATCGGCGGTCAGATCGCCCTGCTGCCGGTCAGGAAGGGCGACCGCGTCAAAGAAGGCGCCCTGCTGCTGGAACTGTGGAACAACGATCTGGCCGCGCAGGTGCTCCTGGCCCAACGGGAAGTGACCGCCACCCGCGCCAGGGCGCAATCCGCCTGTTCGCGGGCCGAGGTCGCCGCTAAAAATGCGGGTCGGCTCTCCATTCTGCTTCAATCCAATGTGGGAACCCAGGAGCGCACCGAAAACGCCGTTGCCGAGGCCGATGCCCTCAAGGCCGAATGTGACGGCGCCCGCAGCGAGATAGAGGTCCGTGAGGCCCAACTGGCCGTGGCCAGGGCCGGTTTTCAGCGCACCCGGCTGCTGGCGCCCTTCGACGGTGTTATCGGTGAAATCAACGGCGAGCGCTACGAATATGTCACCCCCTCCCCCCTGGGGGTACCCACGCCACCCGTGGTAGACATTATCGAATCCGGTTGTTTTTACGTCATCGCCCCCATCGATGAGGTGGATGTGGCCGGCATCCGGGTGGGCATGCCGGCCCGCATCACCATGGATGCCTACGGCACCCGAATTTTCCCGGGCAAGGTGCGCCGGGTTGCCGATTACGTATTGGACGTGGAAAAGCAGGCACGCACCGTCGATGTAGAGGTCAGCTTCATCGATCCGGAGGACTTTTCCTTTCTGCTGGCCGGCTACAGCGCCGACATCGAGGTGATCCTGGACGTTCGTACGGACGTGGTGCGGGTTCCCACCGAGGCGGTCATGGCGGATCAGCACGTTTACGTGTATACGCCTGCCCCGGGTAAAATTGAGCGTCGCCGCATCCGCAGCGGCCTGGCCAACTGGGACAATACCGAGGTGATCGACGGATTGAAGCCCGAAGAGCAGGTGGTGGTCAACATCGATGCGCCGGACTTGAAAGACGGGGCCCCGGCCGTTCAAATCAAGGAAAATCCGTGATTCGCCTGGAAAACGTCAGCCGGGTGTTTCAGGTCGGGGGCGAATCCGTGCATGCCCTGGACCGGGCGAACCTGGTCGTGGAAAAGGGCGATTACCTGTCCATTATGGGGCCGTCCGGATCAGGCAAATCCACCCTGCTGAACATCCTCGGATTGCTGGATCGCCCGGACCAGGGAACTTATTGGGTGGACGGCAGGGACACCACCGCCTTGACCGATGACCAGCTGGCAACCCTGCGGCGCTTTAAAATCGGCTTCATCTTCCAGTTCTTCCATCTGGTGCCCCGGTTGACGGCTGCAGACAATGTGGGCCTGCCCTTGGTCCTGGCCGGTGTGCCCCCCCGGGAGCGGCGCCTGCGGGTGGATGAAGCCATGGACCGATTCGGCCTTTCCAGCCGAACCGGTCACCGGCCGGACCAGCTGTCCGGCGGCCAGCGCCAACGGGTGGCCATCGCCCGGGCCGTCATCTTGAACCCCGCCATCATCCTTGCCGACGAACCCACCGGCAACCTGGACCGTAGCTCCGGGGAAGAGATCATCCGCACCATCGAATCCCTCGGGGAGCAAGGCATGACCGTCCTGATCGTCACCCACGATCCGCATATCGGGGGCCGCGCGGCCCGCGCCATCCGCATGGTGGACGGGCGGATCGTCGCAGACAGCCGGGAGCCGGCGTGAGGCCCGCGGACGTCATCGGCTTCTGCCGGCATGCCGTCGCCGGCTACCCCCTGCGCTCGGCCTTGATGCTTCTGGCCATGGCCATTGGCGTGGCTTCGGTGGTGCTGCTCTCCACCCTGGGAGAAGGGACGCGTCGATATGTGACCAACCAGTTCAGTTCCCTGGGCACCAACCTGCTGATCGTCCTGCCGGGACGCTCCGAAACCACCGGCGGCCCCCCGCCGATGATGGGACAGACCCCCCGGGACCTGACCGTGCAGGATGCCATGGCCTTGGCGCGCAGCACCGCCGTAGGCCGGGTGGCGCCCATCGTGGTCGGCTCCGCCCCGGTCGCCGTGGGCGGCCGGCAGCGCGAAATCACCATCCTCGGCTCAACGGCCGAACTCCTGCCGGTTCGTAACCTGAGCATGGCTGCCGGGCGATTCATTCCCGCCGGCGAGGTCTCCCGGGCGGAAGCGGTTTGCGTATTGGGTCACCAGGCCAGAAAAGAGCTCTTCGGCAACCGCTCGCCGCTGGGCCGCTTCGTCCGCATCGGCGAACGCCGATTCCGGGTGATCGGCACACTGGCCCGCAAGGGCCAGTCCCTGGGTGTTGACATCAGTGATGTGGCCATCATCCCCGTTGCCTCGGCCACCGCCCTGTTCAACACCGATTCCCTCTTCCGTATCCTGGTGCAGGCCAGAAACCGGGATGCCATCTCCCGGGCCAAACGAGACCTGCTCGACATCATCCGCGACCGGCACGACGGGGAAGACGATGTCACGGTGGTCACCCAGGATGCCCTGTTGGCCACCTTCGATCGGATCCTGCGTACCTTGACCCTGGCCGTTGCGGGCATTGCCGCCATCAGTCTGGCCGTGGCCGGCATCCTGATCATGAATGTCATGCTGGTCGCCATCTCGCAGCGCACGGCTGAAATCGGCCTGCTCAAGGCCGTCGGAGCGACTCACCGGCAGGTCCTGATCCTTTTTCTGGTGGAGTCGACCCTCCTCTCCCTGCTCGGGACGGCAACCGGGCTGCTGCTTTCCAGCGCCGGATTGCTGGTTTTGCGGCAGTTGTTCCCCGCTTTCCCCATGGCGGTCCCCTGGTGGTCTCCGGCAGCTGCCGCCGCGATGGCAGTGGCCACCGGCACCCTCTTCGGCATGTTGCCGGCCCGGCGGGCGGCGCGTTTGGACCCCGTGGCGGCGCTGGCGGAAAAATGATACGATTGGAGGCGCTGTGGAATGGTGGCATGAATACAAAGCGGCCATACCGGAATCAATGCGATGATCTTTCGTGATGCCTTAAAATGGGCCTTGCAGTCGCTCGCCGGACAGCGCCTGCGCAGCTTTCTCACAATCCTGGGCATTGCCGTGGGCATTGGCGCGGTGGTTCTGCTCACGTCGCTGGGAGAAGGCGTTCACCGTTTCGTCTTGGGGGAGTTCACCCAGTTCGGCACCAACCTCATCGGGATCACGCCGGGGAAAACCGCCACCACGGGCGTTTCCGGCGCGGTGATCAGCAACGTCAGACCCCTCTCCATCGACGATGCCGTGGCCCTCTCCCGGATTCCACGCATTCTGGCCACCGTGCCGCTGGTGCAGGGCAACGCGGCGGTGGAGTTTGGCGCACGCAGCCGGCGGACCTATATCTTTGGTGTCGGCGCAGCCGTACCGCAGGTCTGGCAGATGGCCGTGGCCCAGGGCCGATTCCTTCCCGACGACCATGCCGCCGGTGCCCGGGCCTTTGCCGTTCTGGGCAGCCGGGTGAGCCGCGAGCTGTTCGGGGGGGCGAACCCGCTGGGCAAACGCATTCGTATCGGCGGGGAGCGCTACCGCGCCATCGGCGTCATGGCCGCCAAGGGACAGATGCTGGGATTCGACCTGGACGACGCCGTCTATATCCCCGCACCCCGGGCCCTGGCAATGTTCAACCGCGAAAGCCTCATGGAAGTCGATGTGCTATTTGCCGCCGGCAGCTCTGCGGATCGAATTTCAGAGCGCATTAAGTCCCTTTTGGTAGCCCGCCATGGCAGCGAGGATTTCACCATCGTTACCCAGACCCAGATGCTCGATGTACTGGGCTCGGTGTTGGGTGTGCTGACCCTGGCCGTTGGGGCCATCGGTGGAATTTCCCTGCTGGTGGGCGGTGTCGGCATCGCCACCATCATGACCATCGCCGTGCGCCAGCGCCGGGCTGAAATCGGCCTGCTGCGTGCCCTGGGAACCGGGCAGGGCTGGATCATGGGCCTGTTTGCCATCGAGGCCACCCTTTTGGGCGGTATCGGAGGGATCGCGGGCGTAATCGGGGGAACCGGCGGCGCATGGCTGCTGGAAGCCCTGGTGCCCAAACTGCCCACACACACCCCCATGTCCTATGTGGTGCTTGCAGAAGTCCTGGCGGCTGTCATCGGCCTGCTGGCAGGCATCCTGCCCGCCCGCCAGGCAGCCCTCATGGATCCCATCGACGCGTTGCGGGCGGAGTAGAAAACCCTCCGGTCAACGGGTCGCGTTCATGGCCCCGCCATTCACCGCTTCGCTCGCCGCAGCGGCGGCGTCCAATCGACCCTGACACACCACGGTCTGCCTCGACTGCCGGTTTTCATGGTGGCACGAATCGTCAACCGACCTTTGATTGATCAGATTGCGCAGATATACGCTCAGATCATCAGCCCCAAGAAGTTGAAGGTAAAGCTATTCCATGAGGATGTTGATCAGGCGCTCGCCTGGCTCGGGTATGCTGGCCCACGCAAAAAGCGGCTGGCCAATTTCATGAGAAGACATCGCAGCGGCCCTGCAAAAGCGTTGTTAACCGACCATGCAAGCGGCTGCCTTCGGTTGTCATTTGACCATCCATGCTTATCGTTTTACCTGAATCGAATCCCACTTATATAAGGAGCTAACGATGAATAAAAAAAGATTTATTGCCGGCGGTTGCCTGATTTTTTGGCTCTTAAGCCCATTTTCATCCGTATATGCCGATTTTGGGAGTATTTTAAAAAAGGTACAGGCAACCATCGGCGGAAGTTCGGCCGCCTCACAAAGTGAAATCGTAGACGGCTTGAAGGAGGCCCTGCAGATCGGCACCGGCAACACGGTTAAAGCCCTTTCCCAGTTGGATGGCTACTATAATAATCCGCAACTGAAAATTCCCCTGCCCCAATCCCTGCAAAAATTTGAAAAAATTTTACGCGCCACCGGGTTTGATTCGGAACTCAATGCCTTTGAACTCAGCATGAATCGGGCGGCGGAAAAAGCAGCACCCGAGGCTGAAGCCTTGTTCGTTGATGCCATCAAGGCAATGACATTTTCCGATGCCAATACAATTCTGAAAGGTGCGGATAACGAGGCGACGGTTTATTTTAAAAACAAAACATCGGATAAATTACAGGCACTGTTCAAACCGATCATCGATCAATCCATGCAAGGCGTTGGAGTGACCCAGTACTACCAATCGTTATCCGAAAAAATACAAACCCTACCTTTTGCCGGTGATTATGCGGTCGATCTGGACACGTATGTCACCGGAAAATCAATCGACGGTTTGTTCGTCCGGCTGGCTGAGGAAGAAGCCAGAATTCGCAATGATCCCGCGGCCCGCGTCACGGATTTACTGAAAAAAGTATTTCAATAGACCGTAATTATTACAGTTCGATTTAATCTCAGTTGCTGCAATCATTCCCCCAAAAAGAAGGTTTGAACGAGAGGAACAGCATCATTCGTCCCTTTTTGGCAGGAATGACGAAGGCAACGAAACGGCAGGCCAAATGGCTGCATGGCTTCTTGTGGCAGCCAACCTGCCCGTTGTCTTGAGTCTTCTGATCAAGTGGACCAATAAGTTTGTCCCCATGGGGAACGGATTGAAAGGTGCGCTGGCACGGTTCAATCGCTACCAGAAGATGCATCTCATGCGATTCCATTATTTGATCAACCCGCTGGTTCTTGGAATCGCTCTCTGGCACTGGCTGTCATCCCGCTGCAAGTCCACGGCACTGCCGGAATGGGGACTTGCGGTAATGATTGCCCTGATGGTTTTTGGACTGATAATGAAATTCAGGCTGTGCCCCAAACAGCTTCGAAAAAGTGTGTATCGACTCCACACCCAGCCTCTGTTGTTTCTTGCCATGGTGATGGTGCTGACCATCGGACATCTGATTGTCGATTAGTCTGAGAGGCTAAAAGAGAGGGCATTCAGTGCCTATGTAAGACCGGCATCGATATCCATTCTGGATTAACGATGGGTGTACTATCGTCTCTCAAATTGCCTACGCCCAAAAACACAACCTTTCTAAGGCCGGAAAAGTATCACCATGAAAGAAATCTTTATCACGCTTCTGGTCTGTGTCGTCATTTATGAAATTTTCGAGCACGTCATTTTACCACTTTTCTGGACAATTCGATATCGCAAGCGCAAATCAGCCTACGGTCCGTCCGGCATGATCGGGAAAAAATGTGTGGTTAAGGAGTGGAAAGGTACCCGTGGTAAGGTATCGGTGGGGGGCGAACTGTGGAATGCAACCAGTGATTCACCGATAATTCCTGAAAGTGAAACGGTTATCCAGGACATCAACAATCTAACACTGCTGGTTTCAAGGTCGGATCTGTTAGTGGAGACAAATGATTCCTAAGCACCTATATCGTCTAAATGAGTATCGGATATCCGAGTTTGCGGATGGCCGCTTATGGTGGGACACCCATTCCGGATTTGGGTCGCAAATTGGCGGACCGTGTTTTGTTTATGGGAGCATTTTACTGATTGGAACCCGGTGCAACGAGGAAAACGGATTTCTGAAATTGGAGTTTAATGGAACCCTTAAAAAACTCCCCTTGTGGAATAGAACCCGATATTTTTGTTTTGCATCCACTTTGTTGGATGTGTCTTCAGGGCGAAACATCCGCGAAGATCGATTACAGCATAGGGTTTCTTTGTCCAGTATGACCAGCACCGGGTCCAAGACCATGATTGGTGATAATCTTGGAGCCTTTCGGCTTGGGCAATATCAGATTACCATTGCGCCCGACGGCGATATATCTTGGAAGAGCTGCGGTGGAACGAACCGAATTTTCGGCGGGCCTGTATTGATCGAATCCGATATCCTATTCATGGGTCCCAGAAAATTTGACGATCCTCAACAAAACAAAAGGGAATTTCTTCACTCCTTGCGTGCTCTTCCCCAATGGGATCGAACGACTTTTTGGTGCCGCAGCTCAGCCTTTAAGCCTGTATTGCCAGATGCAAAACCACTGCCGGCTCTATCCCCCCAGAAAAAATCGAGCATTCCCCAAAAAAAGAGAATGCCTGTCAAACGCCATCGATCGGAATACGTCAAACAGGCATGGTTCCAAATGACTGACTATTGTGCTGATTGGGTCGATGAGGTGAAGGCAAGATGGCCCCAAAGGGTTTGGCCAAAAAGAAAAAAGAACCGTGCGATCGGGAATAAAATTGATTGAGGGCGAGCTATGATTACACACCAGTTTCTTTAGATATCCAATAATTTTTACGAGTGGTAATTAAAATCATTGCCTGCGTGGTCAGATTACAGATACCCAGGGATAGGGAACCCGCACTTCCGAGTGTTTGAAATTACATGAGGTCGTTACAACTGGTTGTTGCTGGAGGTAACGCGGAGAACTTCCTGGTAGGTGGTGATCCCTTCCAGCAGCTTTTCCACGGCGCTTTCCCGCAAAGAAGCCATGCCTTCTGCCCGGGCTGCTTCCGCCAGGGCGGCAAGATCGGCATCCGGAACCGTCAAGGCTTTGATGGCATCTGAATAGGGAAGGACTTCATGGATGGTGGTTCTTCCCTGATAGCCGGTTCCCCTGCATTGCTGGCACCCTTTGCCATGGAATAGGGACAGCACACCCGATTTGCCGGTCTCCAGCCCCAGCGCCTGGAGTTGGGCCGCGTCTATTTCAATGGGGTCCTTACAGGCATTGCAGATTTTTCGAACCAGCCGCTGGGAAAGAATGCCTCTGAGTGTCGCCTGGATTAGAAAAGAGGGAACGCCCAGTTCCATCATCCGGATAATCGACGCCGGTGCATCATTGGTATGCAGGGTCGATAGCACCAAGTGGCCGGTCAGCGCCGCCTGGATGGCGTTTTCCGCGGTTTCAAGGTCCCTGAGTTCCCCCACCATGATGATATCGGGATCCTGCCTGAGGATATTGCGCATGATCGACCCGAAGGTAATTCCCACCTGAGGCCTCACCGCGATCTGGTTGAAATCCTCATGCACCATCTCGATGGGGTCCTCGATGGTGGTGACATTGACCTCCGGGCTGCTGATTTTTCTGAGCGTGGAATACAAGGTGGTGGATTTCCCGCTGCCCGTGGGGCCGCAAACCAGAACCAGCCCGTGGGGATGGGAAACGATCTGGTTGTACTTCTGCATGTCCATGGATGAAAACCCCAGATTCCGAAGATCCTGGAACAAGATATCCGGGTCCATGATCCGCATGACCACCTTCTCCCCGAAAGCCACCGGCACCATGGAGACGCGAATCTCCACTTCCACGTCTTTCTTGCCGGTCTTGATGCGCCCATCCTGGGGCCTGCGCTTCTCGGACATGTCCAGCCCGGACAGGTTCTTGATCCTGCTGATGATTGCCGAGTGAACATTTTTGGGCAGCTTGTAGACGGTGTGCAATACCCCGTCAATCCGCATTCTAACCAGACTGACCTCCCGCTTGGGCTCAATATGGATGTCACTGGCCTTTTGGTCGAAGGCATAAATGAACAGGTGGTTGACGGCATTGACCACGTGTTGGTCGTTGGATGGCAGTTCGTCAGCGGATTTAAGATGAATGAACCGCTCCAGATTGCCCAGGTCCACGGCAGGTCCGGAAAACTGATCTTCGGCCGCCGCAATGGATCGCTTGAAACCAAAGAACTCTTCGATGAGCTTGATGATGTCCGTCCGGGAACTCACCACGGCGTTGACCTGCATCTGGCAGGCCCGGGTGATGTCCTCCATCACTTCGAGGTTAAACGGATTCGGCGTGGCTACGGTGAGTTTTCCCTGGGAAATCTCCACGGGCAGCACCAGGTGGTTCTTGGCAAAGGAGATGGGAATGGTGGTGGTGACAAGATTCAGGTCCAACTTCAGGGGATCGATCTTAACAAAGGGAATTCCCCAGCCTTCCGCAAGGGTTTGGAAAATGGTATCCTCGTCCAGTATTTTCGCCGGATCATCTTTGCGCTTCAGGTTAAGGGCGACGATGGCATCGATGAAGAAAAACGGTTTGTCTCGGTCTGCATTCAAAGCGGCTTCGCCCTGTTTGGTGCGGCGCCGCTCCAGCAGCTTGACCAGTTCAAAACGCTTGGCGTAAAGGTCCCGTGCCTGCTGGAAGGATATCAGCCCTTTTTTTTCAAGCGCAGTTAGAAGGCTTTTCTCTGACAGATGCTCGCTCACGCAACGACTCCCCTGCGCTTATAACGCATTCCAGTTGGAAGTGCTGATGCTCCGGATTACATTGTCGATCCATTCCATGGTTCGAACCACAGAGCGCTGATTTTCCGGCGAGCCGCTGAGTTCAGACAGCTGGAAGCCATATTCGCTGATTTTTTTGAGCCGGCTCACATCATCTCGTGAACCCACCCGGCCAACGCCGCGGACAATGATTTTCAGATGCTGCAGAAAGACCGGCAGGTAGGTTGCCGCCCTGAGATTGCGATAGATTCCCGCTTTCGGATCGCCATATTCGGTCAATGCCGAGACCAGAATAAGGTGTGCGGTTTTGCCCGACAGCAGAGACAGAAAGATGAAGATCTCACGTTCGAGAAACAGCAGGTGACGAACTGATGGTGTCTGTTTTCCGGGTGTGGTTGCGTTTAACAGCGCCACCATTTTCTCATGAATGGTGCGGACCTTGGTGGAGAAGCGGTATTCCACCGAATCGATACGAAACTGGGCATAGTGCACCATGTCCCTGTCTAATCCGTTGCGGACATTAAGGACCTCCTCCGGCGTCATTTCGATATCGACATCGAGTTCCTTGTTGTATGTCCGCAACAGAATGTTGGCCAGCATGATTGCGTTTCTGTCCGAGGGTTCCACCTTGTCGGGATGACGGCAAAAATCGGCCAACAGGAAACGCAGCGCGTGTTTGGGTCGATTGATCCGGCTGATCAGGTGTTGCAGGGCATTGAGGAAGGCAACCCGATTGGCACGGCCTTTCAACGCCTTGAAATAACACCATAACAATTCGAAGGCGTGGTTCCCGTGCCGGGCCAGTTCATCGAGCATGGGCTCGAAGGTTTTACGGATAAAGTTTCCCTGACCATCAAATAGCTGCTGGATCAACAGCGTTATTTTTTCCGTATCGTGAAGGGGGATCTTGAAGGAGCGCGAGACCGCCTGAAGGTTCTTGTCGTTGCGGCGTTTGACCAGCTGATCGATCACGACCAACTGCCGTTCCGTTTCGCGGTTCTCCTTGCCCAGAGACAAGATCGTCAGGAATTCACCATCAACCGTACCAATAAGGGTGGATTTGCCATCGATCTCCACCTGGATGGCATCACGCCGCACGTTAACGGCGTCCAGCGCTCCGCCATCAACCTTGTAGATCCCTGTCCGCAGGAGGTTCGTCAGAAGCGCCAGCATCTCCGGGAAGACAGCCTTCTTTTTCAGGGCATTCAGGACCAGGCTATAGGTGCGCAGCTGTTGCAAAAACGCATCCGCCCCCATGTTGTCGTAGTCATTTTGGATGGCAACTGCCGCATCGTCGTGCAGTTTCTGATCCTCGGTCAACTCCCGATGAATCAGCTGCAGCGCCTGTTCCTTCAGGGTGTCCACATTGGTGTCTTTGGCAGGATCGATGTCAGCGGATAAGAATCGGCAATCCTTCATTCTTTATCTCCATCTGATGGAAGTCGCCTGAGCGTATACAGACCTTCCGGCATTGGGCACACGACCGGTGGCACGCCTATGTGCCCTAAGTTAAAACGAACCGACCCGAAACAGCAACAAAAAGATTTCACATCCGGCGTTGACATCGTTTCCAAGCATAAGCGCGACCCAACCTGTCGGTAAAAAATTAAGCGCCCCTCATTGCAGTCCGTGACAGGAACCATGCCCCGCCTTTCGGTTTTGAATGCGCCCATCCGTTTCAATCATTGCCAAACCGCTTCTAGTGAATTACGTTTTAACCTCACCCCAGCCGACGATTGCATTGACCAGCGGTTTCGGCTCCCCCGATATGCAGCATGGTCAACCTTACCCGCAACGCCAGGAGCAAGCACGCATGCCCGACGCCGATTACCGCCGGTTTTACAACGACCTGAAGGCCTTCATCCCGGAATCCCGCATGGCCACCGACCCCTTGCGGACCCTGGCCTACGGTACCGACGCCAGCTTCTATCGGCTGATTCCCCGGATCGTGGTCCGAGCGGACAGCGAAACCGAGGTATCAAAAATCCTCATCCAAACCAGCCGGCGAAACATTCCGGTCACCTTCCGGGCCGCCGGCACCAGCCTGTCCGGCCAGGCCATCAGCGATTCGGTGCTGCTGGTGGCCGGAGAGGCCTGGCAGCAGTGGGAGGTGCTCGAGGACGGAGGAAAAATTCGCCTTCAGCCGGGCATTATCGGCGCCCGGGCCAATGCGATCCTGGCCCCTTACGGACGTAAAATCGGCCCGGACCCGGCTTCCATCAGCGCCGCCATGATCGGCGGCATAGCGGCCAACAATGCCTCGGGCATGTGCTGCGGCACCGCCCAGAACAGTTACCAGACCGTGGACAGCCTGCGCATGGTGCTGGCGGACGGGACGGTGCTGGATACCGGTGATACCCATAGCCGGAAGTCCTTCCAATCCACCCATGGCCGCATGCTGGAGCGCCTGGACGACTTGGGCCGGCGGGTCAAGGCCGACATGCCCCTGGCCGAACGGATTCGCAATAAGTTCAAGATTAAGAACACCACCGGCTACAGCCTCAATGCCCTGGTGGACTACACCGACCCCTTCGACATCATCACCCATTTGATGATCGGATCGGAAGGGACCTTGGCCTTCATCTCGCAAATCGTCTACCGGACGGTGGCGTCGCCGGCCTTCAAAGCCACGGCGCTGATGCTGTTTCCACAAATCGAGGGGGCCTGCCGGGCGGCCCAACGCATGCAGGCCCAGCCGGTGGCCGCAGCCGAACTGATGGACCGCGCTTCCCTGCGGAGTGTGGCAGGCAAGGCAGGCATGCCGACCATGCTTGGCGGCCTCTCCCCCACCGCCACCGCCCTTCTGGTGGAAACCCAGGCGCGTGATTGGGCTACCCTGTCGACCAACGTCCAAGCCATCGCCGATGGGTTGGGAAAGCGGGTGACCGTTCGGTCAACCGATGGCGGACGAACCCACGAGTGGCAACTGGCGGGCACCGACCGGGCCTCGGCGGCGGTCTTCACGGACAACGCCGGCCAGAGCGACAACCTGTGGAAGGTCCGCAAGGGGCTGCTGCCTTCCGTGGGCGCCGTGAGGCGCTTGGGCACCACCGTGCTCATCGAGGATGTGGCCTTTCCCATCCACAGCCTGGCCCCGGCCACGCTCGACCTTCAGGCCCTGTTTGACAAGCACGGCTACCGGGAGGCCATCATTTTCGGTCATGCCCTGGCCGGCAACCTGCATTTCGTCTTTGCGCCCAATTTCGGGCATGCGGCCGAACTTGACCGCTACGCCCGCTTTATGGACGACATCGCCGAGATGGTGGTGACGGTCTATGACGGTTCGCTCAAGGCCGAGCACGGCACCGGCCGCAACATGGCCCCCTTCGTGGAAAAGGAGTGGGGCCGCGACGCCTACGGTCTCATGCAGACGATCAAAAAGATTTTCGATCCGCTCAACCTGCTCAATCCGGGAGTGATTCTCAATCCTGACCCGACGGTTCACCTGAAGCATCTCAAGCCCCTGCCGCCGGCAGATCCCCTGGTCGATGCATGCATGGAATGCGGCTTCTGCGAGTGCCACTGCCCGTCACGCAACCTGACCCTGACCCCCCGCCAGCGCATCGTGATCCAGCGGGAAATCGCCCGCCTCGCCGCCTCCGGCGAAGATGCGGCCCGCCTGGCCGTGTTGAAAAAAGGCTACGCCTGGCAGGGCGACGCCACCTGCGCCGCCGACGGCCTGTGCGGGCTGGCCTGCCCGGTCGATGTGGACACCGGCAGATACACCAAAACCTGTCGCTCACGGATGGTCAACGGCCGGCCCTACCAGTGGCTGGCCGACCGGGCCGCCGACCATTTCGGCCCCCTGACCACCTGCATCCGCACCGGTTTCAAGGCAGCCGACAAGCTGCACCGCACCCTCGGCAGCGACACCATGCAGCGCATTTCCGACGCCTTGCGACGGCTGTCCGGCAACCACCTGCCGGCCTGGATGCCGTCATGGCCCACGGCGGCGGCCCCGCCCCGGGGCCGATCCACCCATCGGGGAGACCGGGCGGTGGTCTACTTTCCCGCCTGTGTCAGCAGGACCATGGGGCCTGCCGCCGACGATCCGCTGGACGACCCGCTGCACGTGGTTACGGAAAGGGTGCTGGGCCGGGCCGGATACCGGGTAATCTATCCCGAAAAAATGAATGGCCTGTGCTGCGGCCTGCCCTTCGAGAGCAAGGGATATTTCCACCAGGCCAACCGCAAATCCGACGCTTTGGAAAAGGCGCTGCTGGCAGCCTCGGACAACGGACGCCTGCCGGTGCTGTGCGACACCAGCCCATGCCTGGAGCGCATGCGGCGCACCTTCAGGCCACAACTGACGCTCTTCGAACCGGTGGAATTTACCGCCAACCGTCTGTTGGATCGGCTGACCGTCACCAAAACCAAGGATCCGGTGGCCCTGCACATCACCTGCAGTGCGCGCAAAATGGGCCTGGACAGCACCTTCCTGACCGTGGCCAACGCCTGCGCCGAAACCGTGGTGGTGCCCGATGGCATCGAATGCTGTGGATTTGCCGGCGACCGTGGGTTCACGGTGCCGGCGCTCAACGCGGCTGCCCTGGCCGGATTGAAAGCGGCCGTTTCCGGCTGCACGGCCGGCTACGCCAACAGCCGGACCTGTGAAATCGGGCTGTCCCAGCACAGCGGCATCCCCTATCGGTCCATCATGGTCCTGGTGGATCAGTGCACGCAATGATTGAAGGATTCAGGGGAAACAATTAAGAAATGCCAACGTCGAATTTTGAATAAGGTCTTCTGCCAAGATTAAGATCGCTGAGCGCTAAGCACGTGAACCTTTTTTGAGTGTGACCATTGGGAAACGAATCATATGCCGTCAAGCATCCTGAAGCCCAAACGTGAGAAATCCCTTCTCAACCGCCATCCCTGGATCTTCTCCGGCGCCATCGCCCGCACCGGCGGAACACCCCAGGCAGGAGAAACCATTGACATTCTCGCCGCTGACGGGCGCTGGCTGGCCCGGGGGGCTTATTCGCCCCAATCCCAGATCCGCGTCCGGGCCTGGTCATTCGATCCGACGGAAACCATCGATGCTGGGTTTTTTCGGACACGCCTGCAAGCGTCCATAGACCTTCGCCGTCAGATCTTGAATGGCTCGGACACCAATGCCTATCGGCTGGTATGCGGCGAATCGGATGGCTTACCCGGATTGATTGTCGACCGCTACGACAGCTGGGTAGTCTGTCAATTTCTCAGCGCAGGAGCCGAGCACTGGAAACGGACCATCGTCAGCTGCCTCGAAGATCTGATTCCCGGCCTGTCGGGCGTCTATGAACGCTCGGACGTGGATGTGCGCACCAAAGAGGGCTTGCCCCTAGTCACCGGCCGCCTCTTTGGTGAAGAACCGCCAGCCCAGATCGAAATCAAAGAGAACGGATGCCGGTATCGGGTGGATGTCAAAGGGGGGCACAAAACCGGGTTTTACCTGGATCAGCGGGATAACCGGACCTGCGTCGCTGGCTATGCCCGGGGGGCATGCATGCTCAACTGCTTTGCCTACACCGGCGGGTTCGCCGTGGCCGCCCTCAAGGCCGGCGCGGCGCAGGTGGTCAACATCGATGCCTCGGCACCCGCACTGGAACTGGCCAGGACCAATGTGGCGCTCAATGAACTGGACAGCACTCGGGTGGATCACGTGACCGGTGATGTATTCAGCCTTCTGCGACGGTACCGCGCCGACGGCCGGGCCTTTGACCTGATTGTGCTCGACCCGCCCAAATTCGTTAAATCCAAAGGCGATCTCATGCGGGCCAGCCGGGGGTATAAGGACATCAGCCGACTGGCCTTTGAACTCCTGGGCCCCGGCGGCACCCTGTTCACCTTCTCCTGCTCCGGGTTGATGGGACGCGACCTGTTTCAAAAGATCGTGGCCGACGCCGCCCTGGACGCCGGCCGCCAAGCGCTCATTCTCCAATGGCTGAGCCAGTCGCCGGATCACCCCACGGCGCTGGCTTTTCCTGAAGGCAGCTACCTCAAAGGGCTGGCTTGCCGCGTGGTTTAGCGGTTTGGCCTGAAGGCTTAGGGTGTTTGGGGACAATCATCAAAGCGGTCCTTTATGAAATTTCACACCACACAGACGGATGCGCCAATGTCAGTTGACGATGTTGCCCGCCAAAGCGGCGTCTATTTCGATGCAGGCTTCTATTGCGCGGAAAGCGTGCTGCTGGCGGTCTGCGACCACCACGGCATCCAATCCCGCTGGATTCCGAGTATCGCCACGGGCTTTTGCAGTGGATTGTCCAGAACCGGCGGCATGTGCGGGGCCTATACCGGTGCCGTCATGGCGGTGAACCTGATTTCGGGCAGGGAAACGCCGCAGGATTCTGTAGAGAAAAATTACCGGTCCATAGGCCAATTGACCGATCTTTTCAAGGCCCGCTTCGGCAGCACCGCGTGCACCGAACTGATCGGCTGCCGCCTGGATACCCCAGAGGGCCAACAGCGATTCAAGGACGGCAACCTGATCGTCAAGTGCCGGCAGTACACCGTGCAAGCCGCGGCCATGGCCATGCAGGTCATCTTAGAACCGATGGAGCAAAAAGAAGACCGCGCGTGAGCACCACCCGCACATATGGCCAACCGCCCCATCAGCTGGCGGTCATCCACGGCGGCCCCGGCGCAGCCGGTGAAATGGCTCCGGTCGCCCGGAGGCTTTCCCGGCAGTGGGGCGTACTGGAGCCGCTGCAATCCGCCCGCTGCGTCAACGGTCAGGTGTCCGAACTGATCCACCAGTTGAAAGACACGGCCTGCCTGCCCGCCACCCTCATCGGCTTTTCCTGGGGTGCCTGGCTCAGCCTGCTGGTGGCCGCTCGGCATCCGCAAACCATCGCCCGCCTGATTCTGATCGGCTGCCCACCCGTTGTGGCGGATCAGGCCCACAGCATTCTGCAAGCCCGGCTGAACCGATTGGACGGAGGCGGGCAACGTGAGGCAAGCATGCTGCTGGCGCGTATCGAGCGGCAGGACGGCAGAATGGGCAGCCGGGATCTGCAGCGACTCGCTGATCTTTTTCGGCGTGCCGATGCACATGGTCCGCTCGTATCCGATGCCGCGCCGATCCAATTCAGCGCTTCGATTTTTCAGCGCGTATGGCCCGAAGCCGCTGAACTGAGAGCCAGTGGGCGGTTGATGGACCGGATCAGGCGGGTGCGCTGCCCGGTGGTGGCCATCCACGGGGATACGGATCCCCACCCGGTAGCAGGGATGGCCGGCTCGCTTGCATCTGCGTTGCCTGGGTTCCGTCTGATCGTGCTTGAAGCTTGCGGCCACCGGCCCTGGATTGAAAGATCGGCTTGCGGCCCTTTTTATGATAACCTGCGTGACAGTATCGAAGCTAGGCCAATGGCCTAAGCGCCATCACTGGTAAGCAAAGGAGACTCCCCCATGAAAAAAACCATCCTCGTTTTTATGTTAACCGTTTGCATAGCCGGGCCGGTTGCCGCCCAGGGCGGTCTGGTCAGCGTCAAAAGCAGCCACAATGTGCTTACCACCGCCAACCGGCTGGAAAGCGCCTTGCAAGAAAAAGGCATCACCGTGTTTGCGCGGATTGACCATGCTGCAGGTGCCCAGCAGATCGGCCAGGCATTGAAGCCCACCTTGCTGATCATCTTTGGCAGCCCGGCCATGGGAACCCCGCTAATCCAGCGCAGCCGGTCCATCGGCCTCGACCTCCCTTTAAAGGCCCTTATCTGGGAAGATAGTGCCGGCCAGGTTTGGTTCACCTACAACACACCGGATTACCTGACCCGGCGCCACGGAATCACCGAAATGGGGGCAACCATCCAGAAAATGGAGCAGGCCTTGTCCAATTTTGCCATGGCGGCCACCCTGCCCTGAGACCGTCGCCGGCCACCCCGCTGCAGACACCTGACATGGCGCCTGAAGCGGGGAGCCTGCTTTGGATGATAATGGTTCGGCCCTTTTTTTTTCAGTCATACGCAAGCCTTGTGCTTGGCTGGAATTGAACCCAACGCCTGCATGTTGCCCGTTGCCGCAGGCCTGTCAATGTGTTAAGCATAGTGAACTTTTCCAACGCGCTTATCTGCGGCGGGTCCGGATGATGATGCGGTCGGCCACAGCATGATTCAGCCCGCTGTGCTCCCGGCCATCGCGGCCTGCGGATACTTTTCCAAACGGCGCTGATCCAATCCGTACAAATGGTTCACTCGGCATTGACGGGGATGTTGATACGCCGGAAAACGTTCATGAGGCTTAGAAGACCAAGATGCCACCGGATGTCATGACACCCACGCCCAGCCTGCAATGGCAGGATGAACACGGTGGGTCCCACAGCCTCTCCCTTACCGACAAGGTTTTCCTCGGCCGCGTTTGCCGCGGTATTGATAAAGACAAGTGCATCCTCGTGCGCAATCCCATGGTTTCGCGGGACCATGCCGTGATTCGGCTGACCCGCCACGGCGTCGAAATCACCGACATGAGCAAAAATGGGACTTGGATCAACGAGGTCCGCATGGCGCCGGGTGCATCCCGACAGCTCAAAGATGGGGATCGCATCTCCCTGGGCGGCACATCCATCCGCATCTCCTGCCCGGATCTGGCCGCCCAGCGGGAGGAGGAACTCTGGATGGAACAGACCGCCATTCGCCCGGCTGCGGTCTGCATCACCAGCCTGGTCGCCGATGTTCGGGGATTCTCCGCGTTTTCTCAGAAGACCGACTCGGCGCTGGTCTACACCCTCATCAAGGCGATCTTCTCCCGATTCAGCACCATTGTGAACGAGCACCAGGGCACGGTCAAAGACTATGCCGGTGATGCGGTCTTTGCGTTCTGGGAGCACCCCGACGGTTTTTCCAGCGACCATGCGCTGGCAGCATGCCAAGCCGCCATCAGCCAGTTGCGCAGCGTTCCGGAAATCCACCGGGAACTGAGCGACCGGGGGTTTTCGATGCCCCCGCTGGTGCTGGGCTGGGGGCTGACCACCGGCCAGGTTACCCTTTCCCACTATGGGTCCCGCTCCGCCGGTATGGCGCTGGTCGGCGATTGCATCAATCTGGCATTCCGCCTCTCCTCCATGGCCAACAAATCACTGCCCGCAGCGATTGTCTTGTGTCGGGAAACGGCATCGTGGGTGACGCAGGAATTGCAGCTCACGGACCTGGGGGACCAGGAGATAAGGGGCCGAACCGGGCAGGAGCGCCTTTACGGCATCCAGCTGGCGTGAGACATCCGTTGTCGTTGAAATCCGATACGAGACGATCGCAAAGCCGTGCCATGGATCCCACACACACCACCGCGTTCTCCGTTCACCTGCACCACATCGGCCCTAACGGCCTGGCCCGGCCGGGCCTGCTCTTCGACTGTTTCCAGGATGCGGCCAGCGAACAGAGCGCCTGTCTGGGGTTCTCCATCCGTGAATTGATCGAACGTGGCCTCACCTGGGTGGTATCGCGCTACCGGGTCAAGGTGCATCGCTATCCCCATTGGCAGGAACGCATCCGGGTGACCACCTGGCGCTCGCCGCAGCAGGGCCACGCCGCACCCCGGGAGTTCGTGATCGTGGATGCCGAGAATCGGACGATCGCCCTGGCCCGGGGTATTTTCATCCTGCTCGATCGCGCCACCAACCGACCGGTCCCACCGGCCGATCACATCCCCGGGTATCCGGTCGCCTGCGAAACCGTCTTCGCGGATGATCTGGAGCCGTTGCCGGATATTTCATCTCCGGAGGCATCGACGCTGATTCACGTCCGGCGCGACGACCTGGACCTGAACCGCCACGTCAACAATACCCGCTTCCTGACCTTTGCCATGGAAAGCGTTCCCGGACCGATCGCCCGTAGCCACGTCCCGGATCTCATCGAGATCTCATTTAACAAGCCGGCGCGGTATGGCGACGCTTTCCGGTCACTGATCCAGCGGCACCCGCTGCACGGTGATCAGCCCGAATTCATTCATCAGCTTGTGGGTGTACCAAAACCGGTTGAATATTGCCGACTCACGACACGTTGGAAAATGATGTCATAGCATCCGATGATGGCTGCGATGCTTGCACCCGCGCAGGTTTGGTGTTAACAGGGAAAGCGTCACCGGCCGCTCCAGTGAAATCGGGCCTAGACTGACAAGCAGGGTTGACGACGGAATGAAACGGCTCTCCTTCAACGCCTATCTGAACATGGTGGTCAACAGGCCTGGATGGGTGCTCTTGTGCTGCGCCGCCATCACCCTTTTCTTTGCCTGGCACCTTCCGGGACTCTCCTTTAAAACCACCGTTTACGACCTGATTATCGAAGACCTGGACGAATCGGCCCGCTACAATCAATTTCTGAAACAGTTCGGCTCCGATGAGATCATCCGGCTGGTGGTCAAGGCCGATGATGTTCTCGACCCGGCCACTTTTGCCAAAATCACCCAGCTCTCCGACGCTGCGGCGCAAATCGACGGGGTCATAAGGATCATCAGCCTCCCGGAAGTCAGAAAAAGCGTCGATCGGAGCAATCAATGGGACATGACCCAATTCGCCGCCGTGCTGACGCCCGTGGAACTCTTTCAGCGCAACCTGATATCGGCCGACCGCAAAACCACCATCATCACCCTGGTCCTCGACGCCCAGGCGGATAAAGATGCGGCCATTGAAGCGGTCGACCAGCTCTTCGAGACAATCGGCAAGGACCTGCGGCTTTATCAGACCGGCATGCCCCTGGTCTCCGAAGCACTGGCGGAATATACCCGGCAGGATTTTTTACACCTTACACCCATTACCCTGATCGTTATCGCCGCGCTCCTGGCGGGACTGTTCCGTAATCTGCACTGCCTGATCCTGCCGCTTTCGTGCGTAACGCTCGCCGTCTGCTGGACGTTCGGACTGATGGCCATGAGCGGCATCTCCGTCTCCATGCTCACGATCATCGTCCCGGTGTTCCTGATTGCCGTCGGCACGGCATACTGTCTGCACATCTGCTCCGAATACCTTCAGCAGGCAAAAACATCGCCGTCGAACCGAGCCGCCTGTCTGGCCGTCTTCGGTCGTCTGGCCTTTCCCATTACCCTGGCGGTCGCCACCACGCTCATCGGGCTCGGATCCCTCGGGGCCAACCGCATTACGAGCATCCAGGAGTTTGCCATTTTCGCCTGCTTCGGCATGCTCAGCCTGCTGGTTATTGTGCTCACTTTTTTCCCGGCCATGCTCGCCTGGCTGCCGGTACCCTGTGCCACCACTGCCGGCGCGTCGGCCATCGATCGTTTTTTCGACGGCGTGCTGACCGGTATCATCGCCTTGAACCTGAAGCACCGCAAAGCCTGCCTGATCGCTATCGGCCTGGTGTCGATCGTCTGCATGGTTGGCATGCTGCGGGTGCGCGTGGAAACCAACCCGGTGGCGTTTTTCAAACGCAGCACCGACGTCAGCATGCATTTCCATAATATTTACAAGGATATGTCCGGAAGCTTTCCCATCAACGTGATCATTGCCGCCGGCGAGGCGGATTTCTTCGAGACACCGGCCAATGTGGCCGGCATCGCCCGGCTGCAGTCCTTTCTGGACCGGCTGCCCGGTGTGGACAAGACCATCTCCCTGGCCGATTACCTCAAACTGGTCAACTATGTCACCAATCGATTCGACCCGCAGTTTTATGGTCTGCCCGAAGACAGCTATGAACTCAGGATGTTGATGAACAACTTCAAGATCATCCTGGGCAATGATCTGCTGCAGCGATTCACCAATGCCGACTACAGCAAGGTCAACATTCTTATGTTAACCCATATTGCCAACTCACGCGACTTTATCCAAACGCGTGACCAGATTCTGGCCCATGCCGCGACCGTCACCGACGATGACGTGACCCTCGAGGTTACCGGCCTGGGCATGGTCATCGCCGCGTCCAGCCATGTTCTCACCCTGGGGCAGGTCAAAAGCCTGATCATTTCCCTGGTGCTGATCTTCGCCGTAATGGTGGTGCTGTTCGTTTCCAGCAAGGTCGGCCTGATCGCCGTAGTGCCCAATCTGTTTCCCATCGTGGTGAATTTCGGGCTCATGGGGTTGCTGGGAATCCCGCTGTCGGTGGCCACCAGCCTGATCGCCAGTGTGGCCATCGGCCTGGCAGTGGACGACACCATCCACTACCTGGTGCGCTACAACACCGAATTCAAACTGGACCTGGACAAGGATCGGGCCATGCGCGACACCTTGATGAACGTGGGGCGGCCCATCATCTTCAGCTCACTGACGATCAGCCTGGGCTTTTCCGTGTTGATTTTCTCTCATTTTCAACCCACCGCCATCTTCGGATTTCTCATGATGGTGACCATGATTTCCGCCTTGATCGGCGACATCATCCTGCTGCCCGCCCTGATGATGCACGTGGAGCTGGTGACGGCCTGGGATCTGCTCAAGATGATTCCCACGGTAGGCGGCATCTCTCCGGCCACGGTTCACGAGTTGAACCAGCCGCTGAACGCCATTAAGGTAGGCAGCGATTTTCTCAAGATGCTGGCCCGGCAAAAGGGCCCGTTGAAGGCATCGCAATTAGCTGCCGTTGCCGGGGAGATCGGCAACCAGGTATCCCGGGCGTCACAGATGATTCAACGGCTCAGCGAAATGGGCCAGGCACCGGCGTTCGAAAAGGCTCCCCTTAAGATTCAACAGCCCATCGAGGACACCCTGGCCTTTATGGAAAATCAGCTCAAGCTGGAATCCATTGCGCTGACTGTTCGCATCGAAGCGAACCTGCCGCCGATCATGGGTCATCGCGGCCGCCTGGTACAGGTGATCTACAACCTTTTGGACAACGCCAGAGAGGCCATCCTGCGCCAGCGGGAAGCCGAGGACCAGGACCGCGATCATGCGATCACGATCAACGCATTTATCAACAAAGGCATGGTTGTGGTCACCATTACCGATACCGGCGCGGGTATCCCCGACCACTACCTTGACCGTGTATTCGAGCCCTTCTTCACCACCAAAAACGCCGGTGAAGGCAAGGGGCTGGGGTTGTCCATCAGCCATGAGATCGTTCGAGACATCGGTGGGCGCATCATCCTCGCCAGCCAACCCGGAGGCGGAACGATGGTAAGCCTGACCTTCCCGGCCCTGAAAAAGACCGGCTGAACCAGGCCTTGCCTTATGACCCCGGGCTGAATTAGAATAGCTGTAAGCAGACCGGTCATCTGTCATTGACGCCTCCATGTGACAAGCCAAGCAGGGGGTGCGTTACCTTTCACAGTTAACGGGAGGGCAAGCATGCCGAAAACCTTATACTGGATCCAGGGCGGCAGCTGCGGCGGCGACACCTGGTCACTGATGAATGCCGACACGCCGGACCCCGTCGAGCTCTTCGAGGCGTTCGACATCGAGGTGCTCTGGCACCATGCGCTCAGCGCCACGTCTGCAACCGAGCTGGCGACACTGAATCGACGGATCCTGTCAGGTGACCAGCCCCTGGATTTTCTCTGTGTGGAGGGCTCGGTGATCAACGGACCTGACGGCACCGGCCGTTTCGACATGCTGCCCGATGGTCCCCGCAAAGACTTCCTGTATGACCTGGCCCAGAGGGCCCAAGTCGTCCTGGCGGTGGGCACCTGCGCCAGCTTCGGTGGCATCGGCGCAGACAGCGAAACCATGGCCGGGGGACTTCAATTCAACAAGTGGGAGATGGGCGGGCTCCTGGGGCAGACCTTCCTGTCCGCTGGGGGATACCCGGTGATCAACCTGCCCGGATGCCCCTGCCACTGCGATGTTGTGGTGGGAACCCTCTCGGCCCTGGCCGCAGATGTTGTCGTCAACCTGGGCCATTACAACACACCCAATGACTGGTACGGGGTGATGGTCCACCAGGGATGCACCCGCAACGAGTATCACGAGTACCGGGTGGAAGAAAAACGCTTCGGCGAACGGGGATGCCTCTTTTTTTACATGGGCTGCCACGGGCCGCTGGTCACCGGCCCCTGCAACAAGGCCCTGTGGAACCGGCGATCGTCGAAGACCCGCGTGGGTGTGCCCTGTTTCGGCTGCACCCGGCCCGATTTTCCCCAGCAGTATCCTTTTTTCGAGACACGCAACATCGAAGGCATCCCCATCGAACTTCCCGACGGCGTGAGCCGTGCCCATTACATGGCCTACAAGGGCATGGCCGCGGCGGCAGCCCCGAAGCGCCTGATGGAACGCAAGACCAGTATTTAACCGCCTGCGATGCAGCATCGCAGGAAGTTTTCAGACTGATTTCCCAGACAAACCATTAACGGTGACAGCGGGCACGAATGACAACGATTAAAAAAATCATCCCTTTGAATCGCGTGGAGGGGGACCTGGAAATTCACCTGGAGCTCGACCGGGATAACGTGGTGACAGCCGCCAAAAGCGTGGGCACCATGTACCGGGGCATCGAGAACCTGATGACCGGCCGGGGCCCTCTGGACAGCCTGGTCATCACGCCTCGTATCTGCGGCATC
This sequence comes from uncultured delta proteobacterium, assembly GCA_963704985.1. Lineage (GTDB taxonomy): Bacteria > Desulfobacterota > Desulfobacteria > Desulfobacterales > Desulfosarcinaceae > Desulfosarcina. The sequence continues at coordinate 641,515 of CAVPIL010000004.1, forward strand.
TGCACCACGGCCCACCTCAACGCCGCTGCCAAGGCGCTGGACATGGCCTATAACGTCTCCATCCCAGCCGATGCCCATCGGCTGAGAAGCGCGACCCTTATGGTGGAACAGCTGCAAAACGACCTTCGGCACCTCTTTCTGCTGTTCATGCCCGATTTTACCCGGCCCCACTATGCCGACCATCCCCTTTACGAAGAGGCGGTCGCCCGCTACCGGCCCCTCAAGGGAGAATCCACCGTCCAGACCCTTCAGGAAACTAAAAAACTCATCGAAATCATCGCCATCCTGGGAGGCCAGTGGCCCCACTCTTCCTTTATGGTTCCCGGTGGGGTGGTTTCCGTACCGGGCGGGAATGACATCGCCCAATGCCGCCACATTCTGTCCAGCTTCCGCAGGTGGTATGAGAATCGGGTGTTGGGCTGCACCCTCGACCGCTGGCAGGCGGTCGGCACCTGGGATGAACTGCAGCATTGGCTGGCAGAAAAGCCGGCCCATCGGGACAGCGAACTGGGCTTTTTCATCCGCATGGCGCTTTCCAGCGGCCTCGATGACCTGGGCCGGGGACACGACCGCTTCATCAGCGCCGGCGGGCCGGACCTGCCTGGACCGCACGGTGGCAGTCTCCCCCTTTTCCCGGCCGGTATCTTCTCCCCGGAGGGAACGTCCCCCCTGGATCCTGAAAAAATTACCGAGGACGTGACCCACTCCTTTTTCAAGGAAACCCCTGGTCACCCATTTGACAGCCGAACCATTGCCGACCCCTATACCGAGGATCAACGAAAATACTCTTGGGCCAAAGCGCCCCGATACGACGGCAAACCGGCGGAAACCGGTCCGCTGGCCGACCTGCTCATGACCGGCGCACCACTGTTCGTTGCATGGATCCGTTCAAATGGTGCCAGTGTGTTCATCAGGGAATTGGCCCGCATGGTTCGACCGGCCATGATCCTGCCGGCGGTGGAACAGTGCGTGGCCGGAATGGCCCACGCCGACGCCCAATTTTACTCGGACACGTTAAAACCACTTTCGGCCAGAAGCTTCGGCACCGTTACTGCGCCTAGGGGGATTTTGGGTCACTGGGTGGTCATTAAAAACGGAAAAATTGCCAACTACCAGGTCATTACGCCCACGGCCTGGAATGGCTCGCCACGGGATAAACACGGAATCCCGGGGCCTTGGGAACAGGCTATATTGGGGACAGCAGTGCGAGATCCACAAGACCCGGTGGAAGTGGAGCAGGTCATCCGGTCCTTTGATCCCTGCCTGGTCTGCACCGTCCATGCAATACAGATCCGCTGAAGGCGGGCCTTTTGAACCACGTCAGTGAGTAAACTGGAAAGCGGCAATTATTCTTACCCTGCCGCGCAGCCCTGCCGTTACAGGCAGACCATTTCCCGCGACAAGCCGCGGGGAGGCTCCGATCATTGGCCGTTTAATATTAAGCATGCTGAAGGGGTTGAGTACATGCAACCGTCCGCAAACACATCCATTCAATCATGGATACCGGCGCAAACCACCTATCGATGGCCCGAACGCTGCAAGCATTGCCAGGATCGTGACAACTGCCCGGTACAGGACCTCGTGGTTGAAAACGAAATCCTCAAGGAGGAGATCCGGGTGTCCCGGGAATCGGCGGAAATCACCGCCAGCCTGGTGGTCAAACAGTTCGAAGAAACCGAACGAATTCTCCAGCGGTTCCAGGTGGCCAACGCCCAGCGCAAGGCCGTGCTTGACTCCGCTTCCCACATGGCGATCGTGGCCACCGACAAACTGGGCCTGATCATCGTGTTCAACCAAGGTGCGGAGAACCTGCTCGGATACACCGCCGGGGAGGTGATCGGCAAACTGACCCCCCTGGTGTTTCACGACCCTCTGGACCTCAAGGAGAAGGCTGCGCTGGCAGGCTCCGGCCCAAAGCGTCCGGTGGAGGGAATCGATCTTTTCTTCCACTACGCCATGCAGCCGGATCAGGAGCAGCGGGAGTGGAACTACCTGCACAAGGATGGCGGCGTCTTTCCGGTCACCCTTTCCATCAATCCTCTGCGGGACCCGGACGGCATGGTCAACGGGTTCCTGTTCATCGCCACGGACATCACGGAGAAAAAGCGCTCCGAGATCGCCCTGCGGGAGAGCGAACGCAATTACCGCCTGCTGATCAACAACATCCCCAATGTCGTTTTCAAGGGATATCCGGACGGCTCCATCGACTTTTTCGATGACAAGGTCGAGGCCATCACCGGTTACCCCAAGGAACGGTTCCTGTCCAAAACCCTCAAATGGACCGACCTGATCATTCCGGACGATCGGACACAAGCCAAAAAGCTGTTCATCGATGCACTAAAGACCAACCGCCAGTACATCCGTGAATACCGGATCCGAAAAAAAAATGGCGACATCGTCTGGCTCCAGGCCAGCAGCCAGATCCTGTGCGATGATAACGGGCAGATTGACTTCATCAGCGGAGCCTTCCTGGACATCACCGAACGGAAAAAGGCCGAAGCGGCGCTGCACGACTCCGAGGAAAAATACCGATCGCTGTTCGACAGCGGCCCCAATCCGATTTTTGTGCTCGAGACTACCGATATGCGCATTCTGGACGTCAGCCCGGCAGCCCTGGATGCTTATGGCTACACCAAAGATGAATTGATCGGACGCACCTTCAGCGAGTCGGGTGAGTTCGAAATCAACGATGCCGGCCAGTTCTCCGACACCACCGCGAGCATGGCTGACAGCTGTTTCATCAACCAGAAAGCCCGCCATCTCAAAAAGGACGGCACGCCTTTTTACATCCGCGTCAAGGCCTGCCCCATTAAATACCAGGACCGCGAGGCGCTGATCCTGGCGGCTACCGACATCACTGAATCCATCGAAAAGGACGCCCAGCTCTTTCAATCCAGCAAGATGACGACCTTGGGGGAGATGTCCGCCGGCATCGCCCACGAGCTGACCCAGCCGCTCAATGCCATCAAAATCGGCAACGATTACTTGAAGCGCAAAATCGAAAAAGGCCAGCCGGTTACCAGCAAAGAGCTGAACCGGGTGGCAACGGCGGTCACCGACCAGGTTCAGCGAGCCTCGGAAATCATCAACAGGCTCCGTGAATTCGGACGCAAACCCGATTTCAAGAAAGAGCCGGTAAATATAAACACCATCATCACCGACGTGCTGAAAATCATCGGTCAGCAGCTGTCGCTAAACAACATCAAGGTCTCCTATGCCCTGGCGGACAACTTGCCGACGATCCTGGCCAATCCCAACCGCCTGGAGCAGGTCCTGTTCAACCTGGTAACCAATGCACGGGACGCCATCGGGCAACTGCCTGACGATTCGGGTGGCATCAAGACACGCAACATTGTCATTGAGACCTACATGGACAGCGATGACGTGGTGTGTGCAGTGGCAGATTCGGGCAGCGGCATTGCCGAGAAGAACCGCGACAAAATATTCGAACCTTTTTTTACCACCAAGGAGGTGGGCAAAGGCATGGGACTGGGTCTGGCCATCACTTACGGCATTGTCCGGGATTATGGCGGCAACATCACCGTAAAAAGCAAAGTGGGCCAGGGGACACGGTTTGAACTGCGATTCAAACGCGTTTGAGCGGAGAATAGAAAACCCGAATTTTCAAAGATTGATCAAGAGTGCTACCATGACGCAAATCCTCATTATCGATGACGAAAAGCCGACCTTGCAGATGCTCAAGCTCTATCTTGAAGTCTGCGGCCATGAGGTCCTGACGGCGGAAAACGAATCCACGGGGATGGCAGTTTTCACCACCCACAGACCGCCAATCGTGCTCACTGACATTAAAATGCCGGGAAAGGACGGCTTTGCCGTGTTGCGACAGATCAAATCCCTGGCACCGGCAACTCGGGTCATCGTCATCACCGGCCACGGTGATCGGGACCTGGCCCGCCAGGCCTTTGACCTGGATGCCTGCGCCTTTTTCAACAAACCGCTGGATACAGAAGCACTGGAAAAGGAGATCAAGAAGATCGAAGGCGCGGTGAAGCACGCACCATAGACAGCAGCATTCTTGGCCCGGCGATTTTCACCGTCAACGGCAAGCTCAGGTGGTGCTTGTCGCGTCTACAGCAGGCCGGATGGCGCAGGCTTTGGAGTGTCCGTTTTCGCCCCTGGCTTGATCAAACACCTGCCGGACGGCAAGGGCCAGGGTCTTCAACGCCACCGGTTTGTCAAGGATCGCGCCGATGGACAGGGCCGCAACCTTATCCTGGGAAAGCCGTTCGCTGTAGCCGGTGCAAAGGATCACGGGAAGCGAGGAATGCATCTGGCGGATCTCCTGCACCAATTGGCGGCCGGTCATGCCGGGCATGGTCATATCCGTGATCAGCATATCGAAACCGGAAGGATCGGCCTCGAGCAGGACAAGGGCATGTGACGGGTCCATGCAGGTGCTCACCCGGTAGCCCAGTCGGCGCAGGATCTTGCCGGAAATTTCGACGATCATGGCTTCATCATCCACAAACAGAATCCGCTCCGTGCCTGTGGGGATATCCTCCTCGGATGAATAGGTTGCTTGGGCAGGCAAAGCCACCAAAGGAAAGTAAAGCTCGAAAGCGGTGCCCTCCCCGGGTTTGGTTTTCAGGACGATCCCTCCGCCACTGTTTTTCATAATTCCATGGACCATGGACAACCCCATGCCCGTGCCCTTGCCCACCGCTTTGGTCGTGAAATAGGGATCGAAAATCTTGGTTTTGATCTCATCGGGGATACCTGTTCCCGTATCCGCCACCGTCAATTGAAGGTAACGACCGGGCGGGATCGAATGAATGGGGCCGGGCAGCGGTTTTTCCAGTACGACATCATCCGCCCGGACCGACAGGCTGCCGCCGGTCTCTTCCATGGCATGGCTGGCATTGGTGAACAGATTGATCAGGATCTGGTGAACCTGGGTGGCATCGACCCGGACGACATCATCTTCAACTGACAAGTCCCGTTGGATGCCGATATCGGCAGGAATGGTGGCCCTGAGGAAGTTCATGGCCTCCTCCACCACCGGAATCAGGTGGATGGGTTTGAGGGTCTGTTCGCTTTTCCGGCTGAAGCCCAGCAGCTGTCGGACGATATCCTTTGCCCTGAGGCTGGCGCTGTGGATCTCCTGGATGTTCAGGCGGACCGGGTTCAGGGCGGGAATGTCCGCCAAGCAGAGTTCCGTATTGCCCAGAATGATGCTGAGAATATTGTTGAAGTCGTGGGCCACACCACCGGCCAGAGTGCCGATGGCCTCCATCTTCTGGGCCTGCTGCAACTGCAGCGTCAGCAGTTCTCGCTCCTTTTCCGCCGCTTTGAGGGATGTAACGTCGATCAGGGACGTGAGAATCTTCGACAACCCGTTTTCTGAACGCTGGACCACCACCTTGCGGAGGACCAGGTGAAGGGTCTTGCCGGCATGGTCCACATTCCGGGCCTCGCCTTCGTAGCGGTCATTCCCACTGGTGAAGGCCACCACCTGATCGATGAAATGCTGTCGTTCGTTGCCTTTGAATACCTTGGACAGGGATCCCAGCAAAGATTGTTCGCTGGGTGCTTTGTATAGGTCCACCAGCGCCTGGTTGACCTGCACCACGGACACCTGCTCGGCCAGACGGGATACCTCATCAGGATGAGACATCAGATAGGACCGCAGGTCCTTCACCCCGGCATCCTTCAGTTCCTGCACCCGTGTATCGACGGCCGAGAAATCCTGAATGGCCATACCGCTGGGTGCGTCATCAAAGAAAATACGCTGGAAAGCGTCGCTCTCCTGCAGGGTTTTTTCCAGACGCACCCGAGAGGCCTCGAAACACTTGCTTCGGGTGATATCCTGACCGATTCCAACCATCCGTTCTGCACCACCGTTGGCATCCTTGATGGTGAACGCCCGGGCATGGATCCAGCGGATATCCCCTTCGGACCGGATAATTCTGAAATCGGCAACGGCCGCACCATCCTGAAAGGGGATCTTTTGGCCCCTGCCGATGAAATCCAAAACGGACTGCCTGTCGTGGGGGAGCAGGCTCTCCATCCAGGAGAGCGGGTCTTTATGCAGGCTTGCGCAAGACCGACCCCAGATGGTTTCATAAGCGGGGCTGATATAGTCCAGGCGGCGCAAATCAAGCGATCCCAGCCAGAACACGTCACCTATGGTCTCGACGACCAGTTTGAATGCCGTTTCACTTTTTTTAAGCGCCGCTTGGCTATTTTTTCTGCTCAACAAGACCCTGGCCATCCCAAGGCACACACCGCCGATGGCCATCAAGGCAACCATGGCGGTCCAGAACCAAACCCGATGCACGCCGGGGGAGAGACTTGGCTGGGCATCGGCAGATATCCGGGAGTGTGGGTCGGCGGAAGGGTGCATTTGAATTGCCCGCGCGGGGGATGGTTCGGACCCATGGGCTGAGGCGCACCAGACACCCAACAGGCAAAGGCAGGCAAGCAGGTAGACCAAGCATGCGTCCTGGAACAACAGCCGACGATTGAATGCCGTTCGATTCACCATCGTGCGTCTCGTTCTGTTTATCAACATCTGAGGATTAAAAATACGTGGTGAAACAAGCTTCCAGCAGGAGCAGGGTCAAATTCAGCGGCAGCAATAAACAGTGTCAACGCAGAGGGGTATGCCAAAAATGAATATCGACAATGATTTATATTATATAGATGAAAGGAGGACTTTTGGCAACCCTTTGATAAAATGCGAATCGATGTTTCAATTCAGGCCCAGTTTGGTTATAACAGCATCATGAATCCACGCACATCCAGTCACAGCGACATCCTGGTGGCGGGAGGCGGCGTCATCGGCCTGGCTTGCGCCTATTACCTGTCCCGTTCAGGAAAAACGGTGCGCATCATCGAACAGGAACGTATGGGCGCCGGCGCCTCCCACGGTAACTGCGGCCTGATCTTCGTCAGCGACCTGCCGCCCCTGTGCGTCCCCGGCGCCATCGGCCAGGAACTGATCCGCACCCTCCGGGGGACCTCGCCCCTGTATATCCAACCGCGGCCGGACCCTTGTCTGGCCTATTGGCTGCTGCGGTTTGCCGCCAACTGCAACCGGCGCCACCTAAACCACGCCATCAAGGCACGCGACGCCATTCTGCGGCTTTCCGGAGAACTCTTCAACGATCTGTTTACCGACGAACATCTGGCCTGCGATTTCGAACAGCGCGGAGTGCTCATGGCCTTTACCGATCCGGCAGCCATGCAGGGTTATGAAAAAACCAACCGCCTGCTGGAGCCCTACGGCCTGGCTGCGACTTTCCACGGTCCCACAGAGGTCCGGCGAATCGAGCCGGCGTTGAACGACCGGGTTTGCGGCGGCTGGTACCACCGAGCGGACAGCCACCTGAGACCGGAATCGCTCATGGCCGCCTGGACGCAGGTTGCCCGGAAAAACGGCGTACAGATCAATGAGGGCTGCCGACTGCAACAGTTCGAGACCGGCAACGGATTGGTCACCGGCGCCCGAACAGCCACAGGTCGATTCACAGCCGACCAGTTCATTCTGGCCACCGGTGCCTGGACACCGGCCATTGGCCGCCAGCTGGGCATCCACATCCCCGTCCAGCCGGGCAAGGGATACAGCATAACCATGGACCGTCCTGCCGTCTGCCCGACCATACCCTGCTATTTTTACGAAAGAAACGTCGTCGCCACCCCGTGGCAGAGCGGCTACCGCCTGGGTGGCACCATGGAATTTTCCGGCTACAACGACCGCTTGAACGATAAGCGGCTAAGCAATCTGGAGACATCCGCGGCGCATTACCTGCAAACGCCGGTGGGCCGGCGGGTATCCGAGCGCTGGACGGGCCTGCGACCCATGTGTGTCGACGACCTGCCCATCATCGACCGCCTGCCGCATATAGATAACCTCTATATCGCCACCGGCCACGGCATGCTGGGACTCTCCGCCGCTACGGGAACCGGCCGGCTGATCACGGACATGATTCTGGGCAGGCGACCGCCCTTTGATCCGTCACCCTTTTCAATTAAGCGATTCAACTGACGGACGGATAGAAGAGACACCGTCAAAGAGAGATGATGAACGATCCGTATCATACCTGCCGTTTACTCCGAACAACAATCGCCCTCAGGGAACCTTGAAGTGCTGGGAATCGATCTACACACTCTATATGTCTTTCAGGCTTTTGCCGCTGCAGCCATTTCTGCGGCCCTAGCCGCCTATCTGGTACCGCGGTGGAGCGAACCCAGCGCAAGATCCCTGCTGCTGCTGATGAGCGCTGTCGCACTCTGGTCCCTTTTCTATGGCCTGGAGTTCAAGAGCAGTGATCCGGCAACCAAACTCTGGTGGGTCCGTAGCGAATACATCGGTGCGGTGTGGACGGGCGTGTTCTTTTTCCGGTTCGCCAAGTCACTGACCGGCAAGCTGTCGTGGCTGGCAGGCCCCAAGGGGTGGTCGCTCTTCATTGTGCCGGTGCTGACCCTTCTGGCGGTCTATACGAATGACCATCATCAACTGTTCTGGTCCCGGGCCTGGATCGACGGCGACGGCCCGGTGCCCTCCCTGGCGTATAGCCGCGGGGTCGGCTTCTGGGTGTTCGTCGCCTACTCATACGGCCTGTTGCTGGCGGGAACGGTGGAGTTGCTCTACGGTTATCTTTTCTCCCACCAGATCGAAAGCAGGCACTTCTGGGTAATGCTGATCGGTGTCCTGGCACCATGGTTGAGCAACATTGTCTACCTCATGGAAATCGCGCCGCTGCGCCATATCGATCTCACGCCCGCCGCATTTGCCGTCAGCGGCATGGCTTTCTTTTGGGGCACCATCCGCCATCAGATGCTGGAACTGATCCCCATTGCCCGGGATGCGGTGATCGCAAGCATGAAAGACGCCGTTTTTGTATTGGATCTTCAGCACCGGGTGATCGACCTGAACTCGTCCGCACGACAACTGCTCCCTGAACAGAGGGAAAATATCATCGGCCAACCCTTGGCGGGCCTATATCCCGAACTGTCTGGGCAAATCGAGCAGAGCCGGGCCAGCGGGTGTGGCGACATGGAAATGTCAATCGCAATGGGCAAGGCCGCCGGCCGGTGGCGCATGCGCCAATCGCCCCTTTACGATAGCGGCGAAACCTTCGGCGGCTGGCTGGTCATCCTCCAGGACATCACCGAACAAAAGCGCAACGAAGCGGCGCTTCGGGAGAGTGAGGAAAAATTCCGCAGCATCAGTGCCAACGCCTTGGATGGCATCATCATGATCGACCCGGCAGGCCGCATCTCTTTTTGGAACCGGGCGGCGGAAGAGATATTCGGCTACGGTGAAGCGGAGATCCTGGGAAAAGATCTTCATGAACAGCTGGCTCCCGAATCATTTCACACCCGCTTTCGGGAGGCTTTTTCCAGCTTCCAGCGCAGCGGCACCGGTGCGATGATGGGCAAGACCATGGAAATCACCTGCCTGCGCAAAAACGGGGAGACCTTCCCGGCGGAACTGTCCCTGTCTCCGCTGCGGCTGAACGACCAATGGCATGCGGTGGGTATCGTGCGGGACATCACCGAACGCAAGAAAACCCAGGAGTATCTGATTCAGAGCGAAAAGATGTTGTCCCTGGGCGGCCTGGCGGCGGGAATGGCCCACGAGATCAACAATCCGCTGGCCGGCATCATGGCCAATGTCCAGGTGATGCGCATGCGCCTGCTCAGCGATTTGCCCGTCAATGTGACGGCGGCCCAAGAGAGCGGGGTGGACCTCAAAAACCTGTGGACCTATATGGGCAAACGGGGCATCCTCGACAAGGTCGAAGCCATTGACCAGTCGTGCCAGCGGGCGGCCCTCATCGTTCGCAACATGCTTTCATTTTCGCGAAAAAGCGACGCCACCTTCTCAAATCACGACCTGGCGACCCTGCTGGACCAAACGGTGGATCTGGCCCAAAATGACTTCCAGCTTAAAATGCACCACGACTTCCGGCAAATCGAGATCGTGCGTCACTACGCCCCGCAAATGCCCCGGGTCTCCTGTGATGCCGGCCAGATCCAGCAGGTGATATTCAACATCTTGAAAAACGGGGCCCAGGCCATGTGGGAGCATGGCGACCAACAGCCTGCACCGCAATTCACCCTGACCATAGACAGGCAAGACGACTGGGCATGCATCACCATAACCGACAACGGACCCGGTATGGAAGAGGAAATTCGCAAGCGGATCTTTGAGCCCTTCTACACCACCAAGCCCACCGGTTCGGGCACCGGCCTGGGCCTTTCCATCGCCTACTTCATCATCACCGAAAACCACGCCGGCATGATCACGGTAGACGCCGCCCCCGGCCAGGGAACTTCCTTCGCGATCAGACTGCCTTTATAACCAAGGTAGCCACGCGCCTTGACCCCATGGCAATGAAACCGGTTGAAGAAGGTGTCGACAACACGAAGGGCCAGACGACCGCGGCGCGGACCATGCGTGCGACCTGGAGCTTCGGCGACTGGCGGCCACAGGCAGCGACCATGTCTCCTAAAAGCAACCAATCCCTAATGTTCATCGGTGCAGCGGCAATATTGCTGGCCGTCTTTGGCCTGCTCGACCGGTTGCTCACCCCCACGAGCTTCCGCGAGCGGCTGGAAGCCAGCCGCACCTGCCGGCTGTGCGATCTGAGCGGCGTCGATTTGAGGATGGCCGACCTGAGCGGTGCCGATCTTATCGGCGCCATATTGAAGGATACGGACTTGAGCGGTGCGCTGCTCAAAGATGCGGATCTGACCAACGCCGATGTCAGATACGCCCATATTCAGGGCGCGGTGCTGGACGGGGCCACCTGGGCCAACGGCCAACCGTGCGGACCGGGTTCGACCGGACGCTGCATTACATCCGCTACCGCCGCCCTGATGGCCTCCGGCGATTGCCCCGGCTGTGACCTGAAAGCCGCTACCCTGGCATCGCTGAATCTGGACGGCGCATGGTTGAAGGGTGCAAACCTGGCCCGGGCGACACTTTCCCATACGACGCTGTGCGGTGCCGATCTGACGCGGGCCAACCTGACACGGACGGTGGCCCGGCAGGCCAACTTCCAGAAAAGTCTTCTCCTTGAAGCGGATTTCACCGAGGCCGACCTCACCGGCAGCGATTTTTCCGAGGCCTACCTGAGAAATAGTCTCATGGTCAATGCCATTTTAAAGGAGGCTGTTCTGGCCAAGGCGGATCTGAGGCAGGCCGTCCTCCACGGAGCTCGTCTGACCGGTGCCCGCCTGGCCGGTGCCGACCTTGCCGGCGTCAACCTGAAAATGGCCGACCTGAGTCAGGCGGATTTTGCCGGCGCCAATCTGGATGGCGCCAACCTGGTGGGCGCCATCATCAACGGGATGACCGTTACCGATGCCTATCTGGTGGGCGCCATCTGGGTCAACGGCCAACGCTGCGCGGCCGGCTCCATCGGCCGGTGCATTCAGTAGAATGGCTTCTCAACTTATTTCTTCCCTCCTGCCAGCGACTTGACCCCCATGGTGTTGATCAGCTGGTTGATGTCGGTGGTTTTCAGATTCATCCCCCCTTCAGAGACAGGCAGCAGCACAATCTGTTTACCCTGCAGGGCCTCGGCAATGCGCAGCTTCACCAGCGCCTCGCCGCCGGAACCGGCCAGAGCGTTGTTCATCTCCTGGATACCCTTGGCCTCGGCAATGCCCTCAGCTTTGATGGCTTCGGCCAGCAACTTCTGCTTCTCGTAGTATACATCGGCTTCGATCTTGGCCTTGCGGAAGACACCATCGGCGTCGGCAATCAGCTTGTTTACCTCGCCTTTGGCTTCCTCCAGCTTGCGTTTATACTCCTCCAGGGCAGCATGCTGGGCGGACTTGTTCTTCTGCACCTGCTGGTCGGCGACCTTCTTGTCCTCGATGGCCTTCTGGTACTCTTGATTGAAGCGGTAGTCCTTGGTGAGGACTTTCTCCACCACGATGCCCATGGGCCCGAGCATTTCCTGGAGCACTTCCTTGGCCCGTTGAGCCTGCTTTTCGCGGCTGTCGGCCACGTAAAACTCTTCGGTGGTCAGCTCCCCGAAAATATCCCGGGGCTTGCTGCGGGCAATGGTACGCACGATCTTGTCCCGCAGGGTGCGGTTGTTGTCGGCCACGGTTTGCAAAATAAAGGGGGCCCGGTCCGCATCGATGCGGTAGGCAATGATCACGTCCAAACTGATGTCGTTACCGTCAATCGTTTTAAAGAGCAGATCGTCCCGGCTGCGGCGGTCCCCGCGGGCTTGCTCGAAGACCATCTCCAGGTTTTGCAGTTTGGTGTCAAAAGTATGCCAGTCATTGATAAAGGGCAGAAAAATATAGGTGGAGCCCGGCGCGTACGCCTTGTCTTCCACCCCCTTGCCGGTAAGGGAAAATTTGCGGGTGCGAACCCCCACTTCGGTTTCACCGGTGGTGTAAAAGACGCAGCCCGAAATGGTAAACATCCAACCCAGGGCCAGAACGATCCAGACGATCTGCTTCATTGGGCACCTCCTTTACGCACGTCGAAAAGCCTGAGCGCATTGTTCAGATCCAGCGGATTGACGCCGGCAACCCCGTCACTGGGCAGCACGATGAGATCCAGCCCCTTGTAAACATCGGCCATTTTCAGACCCACCATTCGCTCGGATCCCACACCCTTGAGGGCGTCGTTCTTCAGGCGCACCTTTTCCGCCTCGGCCAGTTTGACCAAGAGGTCCGCCTCGGCATTTTTGGTTCGCACATACAGATCTTTCTCGGCGATCTTGCGGGTCACGTAGGCCCGCCCCTGCTCCATCTCCACCTCCACGACAACACGCCCCTCCTGAACGATCTTCTTCAGCTGGGCCTCCTCTGTGGCGGCTCGGGCCGCGGCCTGGTTGGTGAAGACCAGCTGATCCTGGAGTTTCTTCTCTTCGATGTTTTTTTGGATCTCCGGGCTGTAGCGGAAGTAGCGCACCAGTACGTGCTCCACCCGGATGCCCTTGGAGTTCAACTCCTCGTTGAGCCGGTCACGGGCTTCCTGGGCCTTTTTCACGCGCATGAAGCTGTTGTAAAAATCCTCGGTAGTCAGCTTGCCCAGGGTCTCTTTCAAAGCCGGCTCCGCCTTGGGGATAATTCCGTTGTCTTCGAACAGGCTGCCGGGACCGATCTTGGTGAACACCAGGTAGGGGTCTTCGATGCGGTAGAGAATGGAGACATCCACGTCTACGAAAAACCCGTCTGACGTCTGGATGTGGGCCACCCGGTCCTTGCGAGCCATGTCGGCGGCCGTGCCCGGGTAGTCGGTAAGTTCCAGCACCTGAACATCCCGCGGCAGACGGTACATCTGCTGCACACCGGGAATCACCAGGTTGAGGCCGGCGGTGTACACCTCCTTTTGGACACCGCGGTTCATGCCCAGGCGCACCACCTTGATGCCGAACTCGTTGGGCTCCACGTAGACGAACAGCAGGTTGTAAGCCAACACCACGACGGCAACGGCGATGACCAAATACTTGAATTTACCGCCGCCGGGCAATCTAATTTTCGGAATGGAAATCCTCTTTTTCTTGACCATGTTGAACAGTTCCGCCCCTTGCGAGGTCTGCTCTGCCATAACGACCCTCCTTTTTAATTACCATTGTATTCCAAATAAGCAATTGGTCCGGCTGGGCCGGCGTTTGTTCCATGGGTTTACTGCCAGATAAATGGGGATGCCATAGCGGCCGAGGTAACCGGTGATGGCCAGCAGGGAGAAGAACCATGCGAAAATACCCAGGCCCGCAGGACCGTATTGGCGATCCACGATGATCATGGCTGCCAGGCTGGCCCCGATGCCGGCCAACCGATCCATCACCGGCAGGACGGTTTTCAGGTAGAATGGATCCTCCACGCCACTTTTGCGGGCAAGGGTTTTTTCGAGCCACCCAGCAGCCTGTTCCCGCCAACGTGACGCCCGGGCGCTAGTTGCCGGCAGTTTCGGACCCGCCGGAAAACCGCTGCCGGACGGTTCGCGCGGCCCTTCCGAAAAATCGGCGGCATCATCATTCCGGGAAGGGCCGCCTTCCGGGGGAGGCCGCGTATCCGCGGGATCAGACATCGGAGAACTGCTTCTCCAGCATGATGTTCAGGATGGTCCGATCGGTCTCGATCATTCCCTGGGTGGTCAGGGTACCGATATTCTTCATGGTATCTTCAGGCGATCGGCCGATGATGCCGTCGGTAAAGCTGACATTGACCCCCTGAAGTGAGAACAAGGCAGCCTGAACGGCCGTTCCGGCGGCAGTGGCCAGCTTCAGGGCGCATCCAGCCTTGGCCCCGTCGCAGATCACCCCGGCCAGGTCTTCACTCAGGTTCTTGATGGCCCCGGCAATGTGCAGCTTGGTGCCGCCCATCAGGTAGGTGACGCCGGCCGTGGCCCCGGCACCGGCAGCTACTGAACAGCCGCAGATGGCCGATAGGCGTCCGGTGAAGGCCTTCACATAGGCGGTGATGATATGGCTCAGGCCGATGGCCTCTAGCACGGTGCGATGGTCCACCGCAATAAACGGCTCAATGGCCACAATGGGCAGAATGGCTGTCAGGCCGTGGTTGCCGGATCCGGCGCTGCTCATGGCCGGCAATTTAACGCCGGCCATGCGCGCATCGGCCGCCGATGACGCCAGAATCCTGGCGGCGGTGATCATGTCCCGTTTGATCAGGCCCTGGCGCACCAGGCGCTCCAGGGTACGCCCTACCCCCAGCCCGGGGCCGTGCTTGAGACCGTAGTCGGCAAGCCGCATGTTGACCTCGATCCCGGACTCCAGAAAAGTTAGATCCTCGTCATCCAAATCGTCTAGCAGTTCAATCAGCTGGTCCAGGCTCAGATCCTTGAGCCATGCTTCCAGATCGCTCAGCCGGCGCTTGCCGTCAGCCGATTTGGTTTTGGGCAGCAGGAGATGGTCGCTAAGCGCCGCACCGTCCAGCGATAGGGAGACAATGTTGTCGTGCAGGTCGGTAATGACGGATTCTGCCTCGTGACCGCTGCCCTTGACGATGGTCTTGATGAAAAGGCCCACCTGATCCCTGAGCAGATTCACCCGTACCCGACCCGACTGGACCATCTTTCGGGCGGCCGATACGGCGGTATCATTCACCGAATCCAGCACTTCCAGCTTCAGGCCCGGATTGCCGCCAAAGGCCCCCAGCGCCGAGGCCATGTCCAACCCGTTGAGTCCACCGGTGCCCGGGATGGAAACGGCCAGTCCATTTTTATAGATGTTTGGATCCACCCAGATTTCGATCTCGTCGATCCGCTTTTCCGGCAGCAGCGATACGGCTGCAGCCGCACCCAAGGCGATGGCCACCGGTTCGGTGCAGCCCAAGGCCGGGGCGACCTGGATCGTTAAGATATCCTTGACAGTATAGGTCATTTGACCCCCATGCATGCAGTGAACACGGATGTTCGGTTAGACTTCAATGGCGCCATCATATTGTCTTTTGCGCGGTTATTCAACCGCCACCAGGAGTTGCCGAGAGAAATGTTTTGCCCGGCGCCTGTGTTTCAATGCGACGGAAGAATCCTGTTTTCATCTAATAAAGACGCCATCAGCGATCCATCGGTGCGTTGGATCGTCTGCGTAGCCGTGAAAGCAAAGCGCCATGAACGCAGACGATACAGCCACCGTATACGTCAAGGTCAAGGATAGGGCGGATAATCGTTTGTCTGTCCGCTGTTTGAATTGAGGGACCCGGAGAGTATCAGTGGTGCGGAATTGGGAAATTGGGCTGAAGATGCCGTGGCAGGCCGGTATGCCGGTCAGTTGAAAATGATCGATCCGCTGCGTTGCGACCCCATCAGCCCGATTGTTGGAAAATACCAGCGCCGCATGGGGATGCCTACGGCGCTTTTTCTATGTTGGCATTGATTTACAGCTTTTCCGGGTTGCACAGGTTCTTGTCACTCACCGCGCTTCTTCCGCAACCGACGCAAAAGTGCGCCGCGGGCCGGATCAGTTTTAAAAATGCGTTGGTGTCGGATTCGATAAAGCCCTCTTCCTGGAGGGCGCAGAGGGTTTTCTCCGTTTTATAATTCATCGTGTATTCGGGACGATTAAGGGTGAAAGGCCTGATGAGACCGAGGGTTTTCTCAGTTTTATGATTCATCGGGGACTCCTTTCCGTCAATATCAGCACATACTGATGAGGCGTTGGTGATTAACCAACCTGCCATCAGGTAGGGTGACCCAGGGTTGCCCATTGTCCAGCTTCCGCAAGCGGCAGTGGCAGGAATACATTCCCGCAAACAACCCATTGAACCTCCGCAGCCCCTCATGACAGATCGCACAGCCACTCATGGCACGCCAGCGCAGGGCATACCTGTTAGAAGCGGCAGGCATCGTGCTTAAATGATAATAAAGATGGGCAGGCCTGAGCAAGGCCTGCCCAAGGAGGAGGGTAGATGATTTTCACCATTGTACCCATGGCTCCATACTGAACACAATTGTCCAGTTGGGTGCCACGCTGAACATAAGACCTGCCCAAGCGTTATGCAAGACCAGACATATCAGGATGAATGTGAGTTAGCCATTATCCTTGTCGTTCCTGGACCAGCGCTATCCCGTGGCTTCAAGCCCTTCACCAAGATGCTCATACCCACCCGCCGTTGGCAACGGTCTGCGAGGATCCTGCATGCCGTTGCGAATGGGCCGCTCCAATTCATCAAGCCCCTGCAGCGTTAAAGGGAAGTCCGTCAAGAGGGCCTCCATGTCCATGATATCCCGTTTGATGGCCGATATTTCGCCACTGGTGGCCTGCTCCAGGGCTCTTCGAGCGAGCAGCCGAGGTAATTTTTCCTTGAGGATCTGCAACCTCTCCTCGGCTTCTGCCCTTTCCGTAGCGACCTTAAACTTCGCTGCTTCAATTTGCCTTAGTTTGGTCGACGCAGTATCAATTTTCTTTTGACCGTTAAGCATGGTTTCCGATTGCATGGTTTCTCCTTTTGGCGGAGCATAGCATATTTGCCTTCGGATTGCCCCCTGAAATGCCTTCCCGACCAAATTGCTTTAAGCTTTCATCGACATATAGCATCTTTTATTTCGCAGTCTACTTGATTTCCTGTGGTAGGGAGCATGTGGGCGTGGATGTGAATCGGCGTAATGCAGAGATGGATGCGGCCCATTGATGAGCCTGCTCAGGTCATTTCCGGCGGGCTGCGGGGACGGTTGCCAAAGGCACCATTTTGAAAACAAGCGCGATTTTCGTTGCCGGTGTTGCGACAGCGAACCTTTTGATCCTGTCGCGAGCAATCCAGATGGTTGGTCCGACCAACCAGGCAAATACCTCCGAGGGTTAAGCCGGCAAACCGGAAAGAACCCTCGGAGGCAGGCCAGGCAGATTATTTTTTATGATTGGAACAGCGCTTGTTTTTATGTGAGAATTTGATCTTTGCTACCACACCCGCATGATCGGATGGCCATAACCCGTTGGGAGTCATATCTTTGACCTCATCACCAACCACGACAGCTTTTACCTTCTCGATGTTGTATCCATTGGGTCCCAGAAAGATATGGTCGATCCGGGTGGTCAGTTCGGCGTTGGGATTATTCACAAATTCATCAAATCCGCTGGTATACCCATCATCGTACCGTTTCTGGAGCAGCCAGGCATCCAGGTAGCCGGCTTCCACAGCCTGCATGTATGGTGGCACAATAGGGCTAAACCTATGAAAATTCACCAGGCTCATCGTCTGGAGAACTGTTGAAGTCACCGACCATGACAACTGGCTCGGGATCAAATGATGCAAGAACACCAACGCGGAACAATAACTCCTGCATCTGCAAATTCTGAAAGTATCTGAAAACACTATCCGGGTCACTTCTAACTTCAAGGTGCGTATTCACAAAACGAAAAGCCTCTCCTTTAATATTCACATCAACTACAAGGTATCCACGTGTAAATTCAACCTGAGTTCCACCAAGGTCTAATCCAAGTTGAGCCTGGAAATTTCCTTTCGCAACAAGCTCTGATTCCAATGGTCTCTTTGACCAAAATCATATCATGGTCTACCAACCTGACATCAGATAGATAATAGGGTGGGCCTGCTTCGGGGTCGACCATTGGCAATTCGATGTCTGCATTGGTTACGACATATGCGTCATAATACAATCCTCTTGCTCTCAATGCATCATCCAGAACCGAATAGAAATCGATAAAAACAGTATCTGCCTGAACTGGATTACCTGCAAGAAAGTCACCCGGTGTCTGTATGTAGTAGGTTGAAGCCTCCTGTAGGCCAATCACGTGTGGCTTGGTCTTTAAAATTTCATCGGCGATGGCTTCGGCACG
This sequence comes from uncultured delta proteobacterium, assembly GCA_963704985.1. GTDB lineage: Bacteria > Desulfobacterota > Desulfobacteria > Desulfobacterales > Desulfosarcinaceae > Desulfosarcina. Next base: position 659,772 of record CAVPIL010000004.1, read on the forward strand.
ATCATAAAAATTGGTATCCTGCATTGTTTGAAAAACTTCTGCGACCGCACGCGGCACATCTAACCCGTCGGGATTGGGAATCAGATTCTGGGCAGCCTCTACTACCCTGAAGATGTCGGCTCCAAGATAGAGATTGCGGGTCATGACCTTTACTTGGCTTTTATGGTGGCCAGCCTGCTTGGCAATTGCAGCTGACAAGGGAAAAAGAAAAACAACGACCGCCGCCCAACTCAAGATTCGGATGCATCTCTTCGAAAAAATCATTTTCATGGCACTCCCTCCCTCGTTTAACTGATATTATAGGATGATGAACTCCGCAAAAACCTGACCGACCGGTAAAATCCGGATAATAACGCGTATGAACCCGCAACCATCGATCGAGAGTGAAAAGAGGCTATTTGGCGAACATGCAAACCATTGGATAGTCAAATGGTTAGCATGGCATGGCAAAAAATTGCAATGTCAAAGATGCTGATTTCAGCATGGCCAGGTCAGAAACCATGGCCCCCCCTCTGGAACCTCTCCCCATAAACCGTTGACCATTTTTTGATTTCCCGCACGACCATTCCCGCCATCTTGATGCAAATCTATTAATTTACGAGTTGGCCAGATCGGCAATCGTCAACCAACCCCTTGACAAGAATAGGAATCTCTGCGAACGTATCATCATCCTTCCTCTCATTGCCATCATTACTGAAACGGAGATCCACGCATGGCGCTGACCAAATCCGACATCGTTGAACAGTTGCAGTCTGAATTGGGATTTCCCCAAAACCAATCCACCGAGATCACTGAAGCCCTCCTTGAGCTGATTAAATCCACTCTGGCATCCGGCGATGATGTCCTTGTTTCCCGGTTCGGAAAATTCTGTGTGAAAGACAAGAAGGAACGGAAGGGCAGGAATCCGGCCACCGGCGAGGATGCGATCCTGCCGGCAAGACGTGTGGTGACGTTCAAGTGTTCTGGCCATTTGAGAAAGAAAGTGAATGGGAAATGATTCCCAAACCGAATCGACACCAACATTCACGCCGCACGTCCTATATCATCGCCCAATACACCGTCAAAGAGGGAACCTACCGGGACGTGATCAAGAACATTGGTGCCGGCGGCCTGTTCATCAGGACGTCCAGGAAGATTGCCGCAGGGCAAACCATCGTGCTGAAATTCCCGTTGTTTCGGTTTGACAATAACGTCCGAGTATCTGGAAAGGTGGTTCGCATGGATTCTGACGGTTTCGCCGTGGCTTTCGATGAGGTTCTTGATGCCTTGGAAGGCAAAGATGGTCAATTCCCAGAGATTGTCCATGAGATCAATCGATAGACCTGATACAAAGATCCTGCAGTGTATCCGGCACGTTGAGTAAAAGGGTTCACGGGAGTTGAAATGTGCGGCAGATTTGTCGGATTCAGACGGCTTGAAGAACTGGTCAAACACTTCCCCATCGATATAGCCAACATCCAGGTTAGGCCCAATTACAACATCGCCCCCACTCAAGAGATACTTGCTATCGCCCGCCATGACGAAAAGAATCACCTGGACAACTATCACTGGGGACTTGTTCCCTTCTGGGCAAAGGATGCCACCGTCGGCAGCAGGATGATTAATGCACGGTCTGAGACAGTGACCACCAAACCCAGCTTTCGCACGGCATTCAAGTGGCGAAGGTGCCTGATTCTCGCCGATGGGTTTTTCGAATGGAAGGGGGAAAAAGGACATAAACAGCCGATGTTCCTGACGTTGCCCAATGGTCGCCCATTCGCATTTGCGGGCCTGTGGGAGATTTGGGATAACAAGGGTCAAGAGCCGACTCCTTATCGCTCCTGCACGATCCTTACCAGAGAAGCCAGCGAATCTGTCCTGCCCATACACAACCGGATGCCGGTAATACTGAAACCGCAGGCCTTTGGCCCTTGGCTCAGCCGGGATAACCAAGACATCCGGTTCCTCCAACAGCTGGTCCGGGACGAGATTTATACTGAACTCAAAAGTGTTCCCGTGTCCGAACAGATCAATTCAGTAAAGGTTAATCGGCCGGGAAACATACGACCGGTAGATACAAAAGCCGGATCATAGGCATGGGGTTTAAGCGTTCCATCAGAAAGGATACAATCTATGCTTGCGACCTCTATTCCATGGCTTTTGCTGGCTTTCGGAGGGCTGGGGGTTGTGTTGGGGGTGGATCGCACCCTAAAACGTCGCCAACACGAGAACACGCTTCTTCAAGTGATCGCTTTCTTAGCTGGGGTGATTCTTTTTGCGGCCCCGGTGGCAATGGTGTTGCAAGGCGGGAATGGCGGGACGGTGTCGGGTGTATCCGTTCTTCTGATGCTGCTTTTGGGCATCTGTCTAATTAGCCGTGCTTTGAATGAAACCACCGTTAATCCCATACTCTTTTATTGTGAATTCAGATAGCTTGGCCTTTCTTTTTGCTTTGAGATTCATAGGTCACCTCACTATTTGATTTGAATCAGACTTTGGTTTTTTTATTCCCACCTGCTGTCCTGATGGTATTCCTTCGATCTTCAACGACTCTCCTATCTTCCCTGAATCTTCTTTCTGGTACATGAATCGTATAAAAGATTTGGCGTCTATCCATTCCACTTCGTCGATCATAGTTATTACCATTTGAGGTTTGCATGAGAGCCTTCGAATTTTCAGAGAGGGTTAGTAAAAATAATACTATGATCTTTATTTTTCAGATTTTTCGTAACAATCGATGCACAGTGTTGAAAAATTCTGAGGATTCGGTTCGTACAAGACGCCTCCAAGTAGTCCGTAGCCTGTAGAGGTTTTTGTTATTTCAATTATAATAAAACATCCACAATGTTGGCATTTTCCTCGATAAGTGCATTGTTCAGGATTCTTATTTTGCTCAAACATTCTATCGAGCGATTCAATCCCTATAATCAAGTTGGATTTCATTTTATTGGAAGTGTGTGACGTTATGATTCATTGTAGGCAATATTATCCTTGGCCATATTTTAGTTCTTACAATAGAGTAGATTCTCAAACTTTTCAACCGGAAGTGGGGGGTTGAAGAAAAATCCCTGAGCGAGGTGGCATTTTTTGTCTTTAAGGAAGGTTAGACTCTCTAAGGTTTCCACACCTTCGGCGACAGCCTTGATCTGAAGTTTATGACACATATCGATCATTGCTGAAATGATAACACCATCGCGTCCTTTCAAATCTGCGTTTCTGATAAAAACCTGGTCGATCTTTAACGTATCAACATGAAACAATTTTAAATGGACCAATGAAGAATATCCTGTGCCGAAGTCGTCCAAAGATATCTTAATCCCCATTTCTTTGAGTTCATTCATTATCAGCATTGCTCTATCGGTATCGTGCATCATCGCAGTTTCCGTTATCTCAAGTTCCAGGCAAGTGGGATCGAATTGACTGGTCTCGAGAGCGGATTTTATTTTGTTTAAAAGATGGGGATCAAAAAATTGACGTACTGATAGGTTGACCCCTAAATTAAGGTTTTTAAAACCCCGATCATGCCAAATTTTACCTTGACGACAGGCGGAATGAATTACCCAATCCCCAATCTCGATAATCATGCCCGTTTCTTCTGCCAATGGAATAAAATCTTTGGGAGATATCAGCCCCATTTCCTTTTCATTCCAGCGAATTAGAGCCTCCATTCCTGCCAACTCAGCATTATCAATGCTATACTGTGGCTGGTAGTATAGCTGTAACTCACCATTTTTAATAGCGTACCGTAATTTCGTCTCTAATATAATTCGTGCTTTGGCTCTCCTGTTCATATCCGGTGAATAATACTGAAAGGTATTTTTCCCCAACTCTTTGGCCTTATACATTGCCGTGTCTGCATTTTTGAGCACGGTTTCAACGTCATCTCCATCATCAGGGTAAAAAGCGATCCCAATGCTGGTCGATATGAAAACCTCCCTGTCTAATATCTCGAAAGGCTCTTTGAATATGTTTAGGATTCTTTCAGCAATTCCTGTTGTGATCCGCTTGTCTGAGATATCAGGAATGATAAAGGTAAATTCATCCCCACCTATACGTGCAAGGTAGTCAGAATTGTTCTTTTCGTCCAAGTTAATTGTTCCACCTGGCCTTGCTAACGTATCGGTTTCTCGCAAATATTTTTTTAGGCGATTACCAACACTGGTCAGAAGTTTATCACCGGCGGAATGGCCGAACGTATCATTGGTCTTTTTAAACTCATCCAGGTCGAAAAAAAAGACACCTACTGATTTACCATTTCTTTTGGCTATGGTTATTTCGTGGTACAGCCGGTCTAAGAATAAAGGTCTACTGGGGAGACTGGTTAAAGAATCATAATAAGCCAAGGCCTCGATTTTTTCCTGGCTCTTTTTTAATTCAGTTATGTTGTGCGATATGACAACAGCATAGGAAGCTTCCGAGCCAGAAGTGAAGCATGGAGTATAGACAGTTTCAATATAGTTGATCTCATTCTTTTTAAACTCGTATGCGGCTATATGAGATACTGTTTTTCCGTTAAAGCATTCGTCCAATTTTTCTTTTATAACCTCTTGGAATATTTTTTCTCCCCAAACTTCTGCCACTGTATGATTAATGATCTCTTTCTTTTTTAACTGGCGAGACCTCGTATAAGCATCAGTAACTATTTTATATTTATAGTTTCGATCAATGAGGGTGATGGAGTCGAGGGAAGCATTGACCATCATCTTGTATAGTGCCAGTTCGTGTTCCAGTTTTTTATGAACAAGCTCATTGGGGTTCATTATTTAGGGACCTTATATCTTTTCGAGAAGCATTGTTTGTTTTGTATGGTTTTCTAAACGGCAAGATATCAGCCACTTGCAGGAATAGCAAGGTTTTAGCTCGATCTTTTTGGCTGACAGGCTCCTGCTCGTGGGAATACCGTCGAAGTCAGGCGGCCTAAGCATATCGAGGAGAACCAGGCCAAAAACACCCTCACGAAGTTATGCGATGTCGCTTTCCCAACTTTCGACCGTTTCTGGCAGGGACCCAAACGAACAATAGTCGCGGCCGCAAATTTGCGTTAGTTGGATGAGTTGTCGACCAGTTAAATGCTTTATCCGGAAAGCCATTTTATATTCTTTGCGGATCTGCAAAACCATCATGTATGGTTGACCCGAGCAGCCTTTTCGAAAATTTCAGTATTGCCACTGCAACTGATGCCATGGTATTTTTCTATCAATGCGGGATAGGCCAACTGGCACCTCCAAAATTTCCCGCTGGGGATCGGCGCGCAACTCCTGCTAAAGAGCTTAGAGCAACCCATAACCGCAACGCCCGATCCCCTTACTTTTTAAAAATAACCGTATTTCTAATACCATACGGTACCATAAATGTTCAGATCTCCATTGATTCTGATTGTTGATGACGAGTCGCGCATGTGCGAAAGCTTGGCGCATCTGCTTAAAAGCAAAGACTATGAGGTTTCTTCGGCGCACTCTGGTCAAGAGGCTTTGGCGCTCATAAATGAAAAAGCATTTGATCTGGCTATTTTGGATATCCATTTGCAGGATATGCTGGGTCACAAAATTCTTAGCCATATTAAATCCCAAAGCCCGGATACCCCGGTGATTATGATCACCGGTGATGAAGATATTGATCCTGCTATATCGGCGCTTAGATGTGGCGCCTATGACTACATTCGCAAACCATTTGAGTTTGATGAACTCCTGAAGACCATTGAAAATGCCCTTGCCCAAAGGGAGTTGAAACGGGATAAGGAAACCATCGACAAAAAACTGAGCCTTTCTGAAGCAAAACACCGCTATCTTGTGCAGAACAGCCCGGACATAATCTACACCCTGGATGCTGATGGAAAATTTACTTTCTTGAGTGAGGCGGTGGAACATCTGTTGGGATTCAAGGCCGACGAGTTGATCGGAGAGCACTATTCCACAATTGTACGTGAGGAAGATCGAGAAAAAGCCCAATGGTTTTTCGACGAAAGGCGATCGAGAGATCGTGCCTCTTCAGGGGTTGAATTACGCTTGAACCTTACCGGGAACGCTTCGCGCAATTCCCGTGAAGCCCGCTACATGACTGTTGAACTTAAGTCCATGGGGATTTACGAAAATTCTAATTGCGATGGAGAGAAGCAGCACGTTGGCACCCATGGGGTTATACGGGACATCAGCGAAAGGAAGCGGCTCCAGACCCAGCTTCAGAATGCGCAACGGATGGAGTCGTTGGGCACACTCGCCGGGGGGGTAGCTCACGATTTCAATAATCTACTGATGGGCATTCAAGGCCGATCGGAATTAATGTCCATGGATCTGGATGCTTCCCATCCCCATATGGAACATCTCAATGCCATTGTTGATTACATTCGCAGCGCTACAGACCTCACAAGACAGCTGCTGGGCTTAGCGCGGGGCGGGAAGTATGAGGTCAGGCCCACTGATATTAATGCACTGGTCTTCAGCACTGCCAATATGTTCGGTCGAACAAAAAAAGAAATCAAAATCCACCCAAAAACTAAAACCACGGATATTGTGGTAGACTGTGACCGAAGACAAATCGAGCAGGTGCTGCTGAACCTGTATGTCAATGCATGGCAGGCGATGCCCAATGGCGGGGAGCTTTATCTGGGGACGGGAATTATCGTATTAGACAATGAATTCTGTAAACCCTATCAGCTGGTGCCGGGGCGTTTTGCTCATGTGTCGGTAACGGATACCGGAATAGGCATAGATAAAGAAACGCTTCCACGAATCTTCGATCCATTCTTTACTACCAAGGGAAAAAGCCGGGGGGCCGGATTGGGTTTAGCCTCAGCCTATGGGATCATAAAAAATCATGCAGGGATAATAACCGCCAGCAGTAAACCAGGACACGGTGCCACTTTCAACATCTACCTGCCGCTGTCTGATAAAACGGTTTTTAAGGATATTCCATCAACGGCAATGATCGCCAAAGGTTCTGAGACAATCCTTTTGGTTGACGATGAAAATATGATTCTTGAAGTCGGCCAGGAATTGCTGAAGAGATTAGGGTATCGTGTCATTACGGCTAAAAATGGTGAAGAGGCGATTGAGGTTGTTAAGCGGATGAGATCAGAAATTGACCTGGTTGTTCTGGACATGATCATGCCAGACATGAATGGTGGGGAGACATTCGATCGTTTGCGTGAGATTCGGCCAGGGCTTCCGGTGATACTTTGCAGTGGGTATGCAATCGATGGTCAGGCACAGCAAATAATCCACCGGGGCTGCAATGGCTTTATCCAAAAACCATTCAATATTTCAGAGTTTTCTCAAAAAATACGGCACCTATTAGACGATTGTCACGGATAGAGACAGGGAATACCTCGTTACATCCCCCTTCTCACCCCATCGAGTATACGACCAATCAGCCTAAAAACCACACCATCCTCTTCAGGCTTAAAAAAGCAGGGCCAAACCAAAAGCGGGCAACGGGGTTATATGTATTGCCGTTTCCGGGTTACGGTCATCAGAAGAAGTACATAAATGGGCTTAAGAAAATTATCCGAAGACACATAACAGCGAGCATATAGACTATTCATGGATAGAAAATGGGGTCGGAATGGATTTCTCAGACAGCTGCCTGACGAATTGCTTGCCGACAACCAAAGATCAAAGAACAGTCCCGTAACGCATAATCATGTGCCAAGATTCATTTTCGTGCTATAGTTTCAATGTGGATATTAAATTTTGAATACCTGCCGCGACTGCTCGGTCATTTATCAGCAACACGTTCATCGACTATCTGACCTATCAAAAGACTGAATTCATTTTATCGTTGAATCAGGTCGTTACCTGCAATGATGTTGAATCGTCCCTTAAGTTGAATCCTTTTTACCTCAGCCGTGTGCGCCTTGTTGGAACGGCTTCAATTGGACCGTAATAGGAAGTGATACATCTATTTACTTGGGAAAACATCGTTCGCACAAATGGGAATCTTCAGGCAGGCGGGGTCGCAACGTACTTTCTCGGGAGAAGACAGTGAAGAACAAACCCAAAGAGCAACCGCTACGAAAACATGCCAAGTTGAAAACGGATAAAGACGGGCATGCAAGGGCTGATAATTCGTTTTTCCCGGAGGAGCGTCAAACGCAGATTATTTTGGACGCCCTGGCGGAACATGTTGTCTATCATGACAAGGAAATGAAAGTGCTATGGGCCAATCGAGCCGCATGCCAATCGGTTAGTCTGGAACTTGAGCAGGTGGTAGGCTGTCACTGTTATAAAATTTGGGCGCAACGCTCTGACCCATGCGACGATTGCCCTGTCAAGCTATCGTACGAAACCGGATTGGCACAATCTACGGAAAAGAAGACTCCCGATGGGCGTTACTGGCATGTAAAATGCGCACCGGTATTTGGCACCAATGGAGAGATGGTGGCAATGGTAGAGCTCACCTTGGACATTTCTGAACGCAAGAAAATGGAAGATGCACTCAAAAAGAGCGAAGCGCGCCACCGAGCCTTTATCGAAACCAGCCCCCACGGGATCCAGGAAATTGACCCTAGGGGAAACATCACTTTTGCAAATCCGGCCCACCATAAAATCTACGGTTACAGCAATCAAGAAATGATTGGCAAATCAATCTTGGACCTGCAGGCTTCCGGTTCTGCAAAAACCGACTTGAGGGCTTATCTTGCCAAGTTGGTTGAAGAACAACCCGAGCCAACCCCATATATCGGCAAAAATTATACCAAAGACGGCAGGGTCCTCGATGTCCAGGTAGACTGGAATTATAAAAAGGACGATCACGGTCGTGTAACCGGATTTATATCAGTTGTTACCGATATGACTGAAAAAATTAAAACGGCAGAAGCGTTGCTGCAAGCTAAAGAAAAGCTTGAGCAACGAGTCCAGGAACGTACGGCAGAATTGCTGGAAACGAACTCGAAGTTGAATCAGGAAATAGGAGAACGTAAACAAGCTGAGGAGAAACTGAGAGAACAAAAGGATTATTTGAATGCACTGCTTGAGATGATCCCCAATCCGGTATTCTACAAAGATGCAGGTGGCAAGTATACGGGCTGTAACAGGGCTTTTGAAGAATTTATCGGCAAATCGCGTTCAGATATTGTCGGTAAAACCGTCTACGATTTCGGGCCTAAAGAAATCGCTGATAAGTACTATGAGATGGACTCAGCCCTTTTCGAAAAACCAGGCAAGCAGCATTACGAATGGCAAGTAAAAAGAACCGACGGCGTGATTCGAGATGTTATTTTTGACAAGGCCACCATAAACGATTCTATTGGAAAGGTTGTGGGATTGGTCGGGGTTATCACTGACATAACCGAACGCAGACAATCGGAGCAAGCCCTGCGAAAGAGTGAGTCCACCTTGAAGGCAATTCTAGCCGCTTCTCCGATTGGGATCTGTTTGGTTCGCGATCGAATTTTGGAATGGACCAACCCGGCCATGTACCGCATCTGGGGGTACGAAATGGGTTCGCTGTTGGGGCGAAGTACCAGAGTGCTCTATTCGAATGTTGAAGAGTACGAACGGATTGGACGTGAGTTCTACAGGGCAGTTGAACAAGGTGGTGTCGGCAACATAGAAACACAGTGGGTTACAAAAAAGGGTGAGAAAATAGACTGCTACCTTCAAGGGTGCCGACTCGACCCCTCAGATCCCACGAAAGGTACTATTGTTGCAGCGTTGGATATTACGCAACGCAAACGAACTGAAGGTCTCGTTCGAAGTCTTTCGCATATGCTGATAGAAGCCCAGGAAAATGAACGGAAAATGATATCCTACGAGTTGCATGATAGTGTTGCCCAGAACCTTTCCTATTTGAAGATCAGTTGTGACACCATTTTTGATGATAAATCTGAAATTTCTCCTGAGTTAATAGAAAGGATGAGCAAACAGTCAACCCTTATCGCACAGACGATTGATGCTGTGAGAGAGCTTTCATACGGCCTACACCCCCCGAGCCTTGATCAACTTGGTATCACACAAACGATTTTTCAGCTTTGCGAGGAGTTTTCAGATGCTACAGGGCTTGGTGTTGACTTTGTTCCCTCTGGCATGGAAGCTTTAAAGCATGATCCGTCGTTGGAGATAAACATTTACCGGTTGATCCAGGAAGGGCTCAACAATATTCGCAAACATGCCGATGCCCATCGTGTGAAGGTTGTTTTGGTCGCATCACATCCAAACATACTCCTGCGCATTCAAGACGATGGAAAAGGTTTTGATGTCAAGGCCAGGGAAGCTGAATTAGATGGAACAAAACGGATGGGCCTTCGAAGTATGACAGAAAGGGTTAATCTACTACAAGGCATCATAAAGATAAAATCGCGACCCAAGCAGGGCACCAAAATTTTTATAAAAATTCCTTTCAAGAAAGGAAAAAGAAATGGGGGTTAAGAAAAAACGTATCATAATTATCGATGATCATCCTCTTTTCCGGGAGGGTATCAAAACAATTTTAAATCGAAAGCCCAATTATGAAGTCGCCGGGGAAACAGGCGCCGGGCGTGAAGGCCTTCAAATGGTTAAAGACCTCAAACCGGATTTGGTCTTGCTGGACTTATCCTTGCCCGACATACGAGGGCTTGATCTAATCAGTGACATAATAAAATCATCCGTTAAAACCGGGATATTGATCGTCAGCATGCATTCCAAAATAGACTATATTATCAAATCATTTCAATACGGAGCAATGGGCTACATTGTTAAGGAGTCGGCTGCAGACACGCTACTGAAGGCGATAGAGCACATTATAAATGGTGACTATTATATGGACACCTCGATCTCTAAGAAGGTGGTGGGCAAGCTGGCCACACTGCCTGCAAAGAAATCGATTTCGGTAAAACCCGGCTATGAGGCCCTGACACCCAGAGAACAAGAGGTCATGGCTATGCTGGCCGAAGGAATGAACGCGGTTCAAGTTGCCGACAAGCTGTTCATCAGTCCCAAAACGGCTGAAAACCACCGTGCCAATATTATGCGAAAGCTGAGTTTGAAAAGCACAGTCGCGCTTGTCCGCTATGCCGCAAAGATCGGCCTTATCGATATCGATCTCTGGAAAGAGTAAACAACCTCCCGATACGTAAGAATTTATCACCCCCAATTGGAAGCCATCACATCCCAACCGGATAGCTTACACACAGAGACAGGGAATGGAACTGACAAACGAACAATGGATTCGGGCAAAACCGTTACTCTTTTCCTAATCGAAAAGATGATGGCGGACGGCGACCTCGGCGATATCCGAGGGATATGCTCCACTGAGCTATTTGGATCCAGTAAACCGGACCACGATACCCCCTAACAGACCTGCCGTCTCCGGCTCCAAACGTGAGTCATCCGACAACTCAGATGCGCTATTATCCTTCAGTGATACTTTTTAGGTTGTTCTTGATAGGGGAAACTCCCATCCAGGAGTTTTTCCCAGGCCAATTAAGGCCTCCCACCCATGGACACGTTGAACGGAATCGGTATAAGTTGAGATATCGATCAATCCTATCAAACAGGCACAGGCATCATTTAGCCACAATAAATGTTTAAACTCATTTTGCTTTTCTATCTCGGATGATGATTCCTGAGCCCATGGTGAAAAAAATGATCGGCACCACGGAGAAAATAATTATAGCGCGAATTGCACCACGTAATTCCATCGAGATAACAGTCACATGCCGGCCATATGCCAGCAGCGATGCCATCCGGGCCTCTGATGGCGAAATGCACAATTATTCCAACCGAGGGGCCTATATCGAAACACCCCATAGATTTAACCCTGGAACCATTCTCATCGTGCGGATGCTCGGCTATCCGGCCATGCCGCCATCCATGGCCGACGATGAACGGCCGCGATCCATCTGCCTGGCTGAAGTTAGATGGCAGCAGGAACTGGCTGACGAAAACGCCATCCGGTATGGCATTGGCCTGAAATATCTTGACTAAATAAACTGTCACGGACAATTTCCGCCCGGATCAGCGGACGATGTGACCAATGTGCTGCCCAGCCTTACCTCCCATGTGATGGATCATGGTAGGGAAGAAGACAAAAAGGAGGGGATATGGCAATAATCATAATTCTGGATGACAGCAGGGCCAATTCAGCTTTTCTGAAAATGAGATTGATGCGTCACCGGCATCGGGTCAGTCGGACCGCGTTGGTTCAAGATGTGACCGACCCTCCCTCTGGTTTCCTCCCGGATCTGGTTCTGATCAACCATGCCTTCAGGAACGATTCTGGATGGGAGGTCTTCAACTACCTGAAACAGATCGCCCCCCAAATACCGGCAATGGTCTATATGCTGGAGCCCCTGAGTACGGCCAGTGCAGCATGGATTATCAAGGCTGTTCAGGAAGCGATGGGCGAAACAAAGAAAAATGCCGCCAAGCGCCCAGATTCATCCCTCAACAGGACAATGTTTGTTGACGGGAAACGATGGCCACTGAAAATGGCGTAACACATGCTGTTGATCGAAAACCAGAAAATAGAGGGTGGAAAAACCGTTTGCAGCAAGCTGCGCAAAATCGTTTTTCGTTTTTGAACGCAAAATTTAGAACTATCAGTCGCGCCTCCTAAAACCGCAGATCGCTATCCGATCACCCGGCATAAAGATGGCATGACCGTGATTCAGGCTTTTGTACGGAAAGTGGGAACCCAGACACATGCCTCACGGTTATAGTACTTACCTGGTTAGCCGGGGAAAATGGTGGACGGCTTGAAAACCGGTTTGAAAATGAAAAGAATATCTGAGCGCAAGATCGCGTCAAAAATCCAGATCCGCGGATCCTACTCAGTGATTTTCCTGGTTGCAGTCTTGGGTTGTATGTGTAAAGCTTGATACCTTAATCTCAGCCCATTTTATAAATCAGCCCGCAATGTAAAACGGGCACCACACCATACATAACCAATCAATTTCTTCACATAATTCCCCCTTCAGGTATATTCTACCCAAGATCCCCACTCTCCATTTCCCACACTTACACACAATCAGGAGCGCCCAACGCATGAACAAGGACCCACTGATCCAAGCATTGGAAGGATGAAGCAAACCGAGTTCCCTTTAAACCGATAGCGCTCATCTTCCCAATTTCAATAGCACCATCCCTAAAAGGATAAATTATGAAAACAGTATGGCGGCTGCTTATCAAAAAACATGAAATAGTCTTACCGTGGGTGATCGAAAATAAAAGGTTTGGAATTGGCTGGGGCGAAATAGGTGATATTTTCTCACTCGGGACATTTGACGCTATTGTGGATGCTATAAAAAGAAGGAATGAGTCCCATCCTAAACACGCATCCTATCGGCCCGGCGGGTGGTGACGTTCAAGTGTTCCGGTTAGCTGCGGGACAAGGTGAATAGAAAATGAACCCAATTCCAAATAATCGCCAATATCCACGCCGTACCGCATATATTATTGCCGAATACTCCGTGTTAGAAGGGAGTTTCCGAGATATAATCAAAAACATTGGTGCAGGCGGCTTATTTATCAGGACCGACAGAAATATCGCAGTCGGACAGCCTATCTTAACTAAATTCCCATTGTTAAATTTTGACAAAACCCTTCAGGCACCCGGCAGGGTCGTACGCAGAGATTCTGATGGATTTGCGGTAACCTTCACTAATCCTGTTTTTGGCTTGATCTGCAAGGAGGGTCACTTCCCTGAGATTTTTCATGAAGGATAAAAAAATGGGTTCTACCTGGGATCAAAAGATTAACAGACACACCTTTTTTAGGCAAATTTCTGCCGGGAGCATTGTTTTAACCATTGGTTGTGGAAAAACTTTTGGTACTATTTTTGGACCCAGCCTGAATGACCTACTGGCGGAAGGTAAAATAAACTATCCTGAGCAATAGGCAACAGATTATAGTGGTGGGTATGGCGAATTTTAGGCATAAAAAAAGGGGCTCACATTTAGCTGTAAGTCCCTCTTTTATTAAGTGGTAGCGGGGACAGGATTCGAACCTGTGACCTTCGGGTTATGAGCCCGACGAGCTACCAGACTGCTCCACCCCGCATCAATTTTGGAAAAACTGACAATAAGAGGAAACCTCCCGGTTGTCAATAAGCGATTTAGCGAAAAGACTAAAATCCTTTTCCGGGTAGGGATGAAATCGCCATGCAATCGGGTGCAGGATGGGTATCCGGTCGAGAACTGACACTTTTTAAAAACCCGTTGATCGCGGCTGGAATCCCTTCCACCATCAAGCCGGAAAGTTGAGAAAAAAATCGTCGGCCGCTTGCGGTAATCCTGCCCGGCACGCTGTCACTTTCAGATACCGGATCATGGGTCTATGGTTTTGCCCAGGACATGATCCTTTTTTTGATGGATTCCCGTTCGGTACCACCCTCTCGACACGTCACCATGATCGTTTTATTCCGCCCGGTGTGACCGGCCACGACCGTCACCGCTGATTTGGCCACAGACAGCAGATCCGCCAGAAATACCCCGCAGGCGCTGTTGGCGGCATTGTCCACCGGCGGTGCCGTAAGCTTGATCTTCAGCGCATCGCCGTACAAGCCTGCAACCTGGTTCCTGAAAGACCGAGGCTGGACGCGAATTTTAAAAATCAGCCCGTCGGGTTTTTCCTGAATGCTGAACTTCATAGCTGATTGGCTCATAGGCGGGTTAGCCGGCAAACCGATAGGTTTTCAATGATACGCCCCCACCGGGTTCGCTTATCCGCGCAACCGTTTACCGGCTAGCCGGCTGTAACATCCCCCGCTGCCCTGCTAAAGGTTGTCCGTGATCAGGTCGCGGATGAAGGACGGCGGGCGGACCACTTTGCCCTGGCCGTTGACGAACGCGTGGCGGGTGTAGCCTGTGGTATGGACCACAGCGCCGTCCTGGCTGGTGATGGCGTAGTCGAACTGCATGCCGGCACGAAAGCCCGCGTTCAGGGTCGCCTCGATAACGAGTACGTCGTCGTAGCGCGCCGGGGAGAGATATTTGCATTTGACCTCGGAGACGGGCAGCATCAGCCCCCGGGCTTCGATCTCTCGGTAGGGCATTCCCATGTGGCGGAACAGTTCGGTCCGGCCGATCTCAAACCAGCGCAGATAATTGGCGTGGTAGACGACGCCCATGGTATCCGTGTCGCCGTAGATCACCCGGTAGGTGGTGCGGTGGGATAGGGTTTTGGGTTCATGGTTCATGGTTCAACGCTCAAGCTTGAAAAGAATGCATCCCCGTTAACCTGTCAATGTCTTTATGCCTCAACCGCCTGTCAGGACCTTTCCTAAAATCTCCCTGAGATCATCATAAGAGGTAGCCACAGGGAACTGGGGATATTCGTCGATTACATTCTGCGGCGGGCGGAACAGGATGGCCTGGTGAGCCTCTTTGAGCATGTTGACGTCATTGTAAGAGTCGCCCATGGCCAGCACCTGGTAGTCCAACCGTTTAAAGGCCTGCACCACTTTGCGTTTGCCGTCGGTCTGCCGCAGGTTGTAGCCGGCGATGGCACCACTGTTGTCGATGGTCAGGTCATGGCACAACAGCGTGGGCCAGCCCAGCTTCTCCATCAGCGGCCGGGCAAATTCAACGAAGGTGTCGGAAACGATGATCACCTGGGTCCGGGCCCGCAGCCAGTCCAGGAATTCCCGGGCGTCCGGCAGCGGTTCAATGCTGGCAATGACGTCCGTGATGTCCTTTAGTTTGAGGTTGTTCGCATCCAGGATGGACAGGCGACGCTTCATCAGCACATCGTAATCGGAGATATCCCGGGTGGTGAGACGCAGCTCATCGATGCCCGTACGCTCGGCCACGTTGATCCAGATTTCCGGGACGAAAACACCTTCCAGGTCTGAACAGATTACGTGCATGACACCTCTCATGGGTTGGGGCATAAAAAAGAAACCGTGGTCCTACTCCTGCCCGTCATCGTCTTCGATGCGAATCAGCATGGGTGTGCTGGCCACCACGTCCAGAGCACTGATTTCGGAGAGCGCCCGGGTCACGTCCGCCTCACGGGCATGGTGGGTCAGCATGACCACCGGCACCGAGCCGTTGGTTTTCCTCCCCTTCTGGTGAACGAATTTCAGGCTGATGGCATATTTGCCCAGAATTCCGGCGATGGTGGCCAGCACCCCGGGACGATCCATGGCATCGAATCGGAAGTAATAGTGGGTCACGATGTCGTCCATGGGCGTTACGGCAATGGGCCGGATCTTATCCGCCTGAAAACCCATCACCGGTACACGCCCGGCGCCCTCGGAAGCCAGGTTTCTGGCAATGTCCGCAATGTCCGAGACCACGGCGCTGGCCGTGGGCATCATGCCCGCTCCGTGGCCGTAAAGCAGGATCTCTCCCACCGCATCGGCAGAAACGCTGATGGCGTTCAAGGTGCCGTTGACATTGGAGAGCATGTTGTCGAAGGGAATCATGGTGGGGTGAACCCGGGCCTCCACCGACCGTCCGTTGAACTTGGTGATGGCCAGCAGTTTGATGCGATAGCCGAACTGGGCGGCGAACTCGATGTCCAATGGGGTGATTTTGGAGATTCCCTCGATATAGACATCCTCGAAATTGATCCGCATGCCAAAGGCCAGCGCCGAGAGAATGGCCAGCTTGTGGGCCGCGTCCTGCCCCTCGACATCCAGGGTGGGATCGGCCTCGGCATATCCCTTGGCCTGGGCCTCGGCCAGGGCGGTTTCGAAAACCACCCCCTCGTCGGTGATCTTGGACAGAATGTAGTTACAGGTGCCGTTGAGGATGCCGGTCATGGCGCTGATCCGATTGCCCACCAGTGATTCCCGTATCGTCTTGATGATGGGCATGCAGCCGCCCACACTGGCCTCGTATGCCAGGTCCACACCCTTTTCGGTCGCGGCGGCGATGATGGCATTGCCGTGCTTGGCCAACAGGGCCTTGTTGGCGGTAACCACGTGCTTGCCCTGGCCGATGGCCTTTAAAATCAACTGCCGTGCAATGCCCTCGCCGCCGATGGTCTCCACCACGATGTCCACTGTTGGGTCGGCGATGGCCGCGGCGGCATCAGAGATCATCACCCCGGGTTGGAAGGTGATTCCCCGGTCCTTCTGTGTGTCGATGTCGGCCACGTATTTCAGGTTGAGCGTGCATCCGATGCGATCCCGGATGATATCCCCGTTTTCCAGCAGCAGACGGGCCACACCCGTTCCCACCGTGCCGCAGCCCAAAATGGCTATATTGACCTGTTTCATTGGTTATTCGTTCCTGGTACGCGTTGGTATTCCCGCTTCGCCGTTCAAAATTCCAATCAATCAGGCAATTTCTAATGAGCGGGACCTGAAAGTCAATAGAAAAGCGACCATCATGGCTGCTAAGCACTCAAGCTGGTATGCAGGCAGGCTGATCAGAAAAAACAGACCACAAGCCGACCTGATCTCATGGTGGTTCGGCTTGCCGTTTCAATCTTTAACTGCCGCAGCTTCCTATGGGCAAAAACTGCTTCTCCGCTTACCAGCAAAACGTGCTTTCAGTCTATCCATCTATAGCGTTGGGAGTTTTTGACGCAATCGCTGGTGAGGGTTAAGCTGCCTGCCTAAAACGACGCACGATCCGCCCCACCAGCTTAACAACGCATCAACTCGTTGGCTTTCCGGTGCTTCAACGCTTCAACCGGCGGGCCAGGCGCCAGGCCATCCCGGCCACAACCAGCACACCGGCTACCAGAACCGACCACAGCATGATTCGGCGCAACGGCAGCGGCTTCGGCGGCGGCATCAGTCGCTGGGAACCACCCAGAACGATCCTTGCGCCATGCGGTTCTGCCCAGCGTTCGAAGCCTTTTTCATGCTGCCGGCTGATGCCGTCGAAAAGGGCGGCCACGTTGGTTTTCAGCGGCATGGCCATGGCGCTGCCGAAGGCCAGGGTGAAGGGGCCGCTGCCCCGGGCCACAAAGAAGAGGTCGTGGGGGCGGTAGCCGATCTCCAGGCGGGGTATGGCGCTGCCGATGGTGCTGTCGCTGGCGTCGACGGTCAGGCGCCAATGACGGTCCATGGAGATGGACACAACCTGGGGGACGCTGGTCAGGGGAGGCTTATCCACATCGATGCGGTAGAACAGTCCCTTGAATCGCCGGGTCCAGGATGACTTGGAATCCTGGCGCGATTCGAGCAGCGCCTCCGCCATACTGTTGGCCTGGTCGAAGAAGAGATTGACCCGATCCACCGGGAAAGCACCGCTGGTCCGGTATTCAAACACGCCCGGCGAGTCGGGCACGGGCTGGCCGTCGATCTTCAAAAAGACGCGAATGGGCGTCCGGCCCTCTGGTTGCACCCGAC
The DNA here is from genome assembly GCA_963704985.1 of uncultured delta proteobacterium. Classification (GTDB taxonomy): domain Bacteria; phylum Desulfobacterota; class Desulfobacteria; order Desulfobacterales; family Desulfosarcinaceae; genus Desulfosarcina. Next base: position 677,976 of record CAVPIL010000004.1, read on the forward strand.
CGTCTACACGGTTCAGGGCAACGGCCGGACCTGAGTCCAGCTGGCGCAGGCGCAGGTATTGCTTTGTGCTTGGTGCCAGCGCGATGGTATTGCTGAGCAAGCGATGGCCGCCGTAACGGACGTCCGAAATCGCGGAGCGCTGTTGAATCGTTGTCCAATTCACCAGGTCGTCACTGGCATCCACCGCCAGTGCGGCCAGGAGGCTTGCCTCTCCCGGTTGCCACTCCAGCCTCAGCTGGGCCAGGCTGCGTTCCACACGGCTCAAATCGATCAGAAACGTCCTTGCCGGATCCGATGGCCCTTGTGCCGGTTGGGGATCGATACGTACCACGGCCCCGTCCGGTCCGGTGCGCACAAAGACCCGATACCCGCCGGCACCCGTTGGGACGGTTTCCGGAAGCGGGAAGAAGGCCAGCGAGCGCCAGGGTGCTTCAGCCGACTGGGTTTGTGCATACCGGATCATGTGGGGTACGGGTTCCCCGCTGGCATTGAACACCCGCACGTCTCCCAGATCCGGGCGGAAGGTGCTGCTGTAGACCTGCTCCGGTAGGCTCATGGCGCCGACCGCCGTTCCTGCTGGCACGTCAACCTTCATGCCGTATGCAAAGCTATCTAAAGTCAATTCAGATGCCCACACCGGCGGCGAACATACTGCCAGCAGCACCAGCCACAGCCATTTTCTCATGATCCCGCTCCTTTCGATTCCACCGGGGGCAAAGGCGTGAAGAAGCCAACGACCAACATCAGGCCGCCCACCGCCAGGAACGAAACAATCCGTGAGACGGTACCCGACCCCGACAGGTCCACCATGAACAGCTTGACGACCACCACCGCCAACAGGCCGGCACCGGTGAACCATACCTCCCGGCGTTTCAGGCGCTTGGATGCGACCATGCACCCCAACGCCAGGAGCCCCCAGAGAACGGCTACGGCCGCATGGAAAAGGTCGGATCGAAACATGGCCTCCGCGTGGTAACGCACGTTCGCCAGGTGGTGGACGGAACGGGCCACCACGGCGGTCAGCCACAGGAAAACACCCGCCGCCGGCGCCCCCCACAACACCGCCGGCGGCAGAGCCGCGGCAGGCAAGATCGGTTCACTTCTCATCCATAGCACCCAGCTGATGGTCACCAGGAAAACGAAGACCTGAACCAGGTCCAGCGGGTTGAGCAGGGGCAGATAGGGCAATGGCCTGGGATCGCCGTGCATGCCCAGGCCCACAATCGTCCAGACAAGCAGGCAGAGCACCAGCAGGGATGACAACCATCCCCGGTAGGCGCTCTCCCAAGGGGTGAAGGGCCAGCCGAGCCGGCTGCCAAACCGAATTAACGCCATGACGACCAGGGCCGGAATAATGCCCCAGGCTATAAAGGCCCACACGCGGGTACCGCCGACCAACCGATCCAGCTGCCATCCGGCTTCCCAGCCCAACAGCAGGGTAACCAAAAGGACCCCCGCAACATGCCAGACCGTGGAAATTTTCTCATTCCAGGCGCTTTCCATGCAGCGCAGGAGGTATAAGTGAACCCCAACGGTTGACGGCCAAACGATGAGCCACCATCCCTGGAACGGATGGTTGACGTCGTATTGATCGAAAAGCGCCGCCGCCGCAAGCAGCATAACAGGCAACAGGCCAAGGGCCGGCCAACGCAGCCCCTTCCAGCCCAGCCGGCGATAGAGCATCCCCATGGCCAGACCGCTCAAACTGAAATAAGCTAGCGCACAGGTCAATTCATGTCGGCGGTTCAGCCGGCGGTCGATCTCGTCCAGGCCCGTGCCGAACCACCAGAGCACTCCCCATGCCATAAGGGCAGCGGCCAAGGGCCGCTCCAGCCGATGCAGCCGATCCAGGTATCGCTCCAGGAAAAAGGCAGAGAACAACCCCGCCGTACCAACCATCATACCGCCCAGAAAACGGCTGTTGAAAAGAGCCATATCGTTCCCGGCGCCCTGGCTGCCGAGCAAAAACAGGGCGCCCGAACCGACCTGAAGCAGCAGCCCGAAAGTCCGGGCTGTCCAGCGTCTCTGGCGGACACCCACCCAGACCAGGCCCGCACCCTCAAGGCTCCAGGCCACGGCCGTCCAGCTGCCGGTCAGCGCCAGAGGGATGGCAAGGCTGCCGAAGATCACCCCCAGGGCCAACAATGCTTCCACCAACGCACCCAACCCTTCATCTCGCTGCCGCCATAAGGCGGTGGCCAGGCCGCAATAAATCAGCCCCATGGCCACGGCACTGAAGGCCAGGCCGTACTCGATATTCCTCAGTAACCCGGCCTGCAAGCTGAACACCACTATAGGCATGCCGAAGACCAGGGGGCCGTCCACATAGCCTTTCAGCCGGGGCGGCTGCCGCAGGGCGAAAAGAACGGCAATGACCAGGTAAAAGGTAAAGAAGAGAATCAAAAACGGCTCAGTGGTAGCAAAATGATGGGGTCGATAGTACTGCATGCCCCAGGCCGATCCGATGCCGAAGGTGAAGACAAAGCCCAGCAGGTTCAGCCACCGCCAGGCCTTGAACCAGGCGATGCCGAAGATGCCGGCATTCAGCAGTGCGTAATAGGAGAAGAGCGTCACGTGGCTGCCCGTTCCCGTGGAAAGCAGCACCGGCGCCATGAAGCCGCCGGCGGCCCCCAGAACGGCCATTGCGGCGGCATCCTGAAGTACCGCCAGGAAGCCGGAAAACACCACCAGGCCAACCATCACCCCGAAAGTGACGCTCATGGGAACCATGTGAAAAATCCGCGCCGAGGCAAACAAGGTCAGGTACATGACACCAATGCCGCCGCCCTGAAGGGCCACCGCATAACCGAAACGCCTGCTGCGCAGCCGCCAGCCCAAAAGCAGGAGGGCGATGCCGGCGGCAAAGGCAGCCGTCAAGCGAATCTCTAGTGGCACCAGGTCCCGGGCAGCAGCGTATTTCACCAGAAAGGCGAAACCGAACAACAGCACCACCACGCCCACCCGCACCATGAGATTGCCGCCAAAGAGAAACTCTCTGATCTGTTCCCCCATAGCACTGGCCCCACGTCGCGGATGCTCCGGTGCCGGCGGTGTTGCCGGCGTTCCAAGATCTGCCATGGCTGCATCGGACAGTTCCAGTTCCAGGGAGGGCATCTCCGCAGTGGGTTGCGGGGAAGCTGAGACTGCCGCGGTCTCAACTGCAGCAACCACCGCAGGTTCTTTTTCCGGCAACATCGCCTTGCCTTCGCTCCCGGTATCGGCATAGGCGGCTTGGGATGGACCGGATGCACCCCCGGATTGGTTTGGGCCGGCAACTTTCTTGCCGGAAAGCCAACCGCTGGCCTGTTGCTCCATGGCAGCCAGCCGTTTTTCCAGCGAGAGAAGGCCGTTACGCTGGTTAACCACCGCAGCCACCAGCAGGCCAATGACCCCGCCCAGCATAAGGTCACCCCGGCCATGGAGGTAAAAATTCCCCATGACCGCCCCGATCAACCCCAGGACGACATAGATCATGAACGCTCCCCTGTTTTTATGATGAAGACGCCAGCCATCAACGATTACCGGCTGATCCTTTGGACAGAGCCGTGAGCATCATACGAAAAGCAGCTGACATGTCAACGCAAATGCACTTGATGCCGGCTGCCGGCAGTCGCTGAAACTGGCTCAGCATTCGGCCGGCAGGGGCGGCAACTGAAGAAAAAAGAGCTCTGGTCAGCTGGTTTAAGGAAAACAATGCTTAAAATCAAACCAGAAGGGTTGTTCCGAAAGCTCCGTGACGGCATAGTGTTTGTGACGTCCTGGGCTTTATGGTATGGTACGAGTATTCAATCAACCCAGTCCTCACTTAACAACCATCATTCAAAGGGAGATATCCATGAAAAAGCCGAGTGATTCTGCTGAAAAACTAGCGGGAATGATTAAAAAGGCGATGAAAGACGAACGGCTGTCCACCAAGGAATACAATCAGATAATGGCCGTTGCCGATGCAGATGGGATTCTGGACAATCAGGAAAAACGGCTCCTGGCCGAACTGCAGGAAATGCTGGCCAATGGCACCATCAAACGGGTCGCGGAATAACCGGTCAGCGATCCTTTAAACCGGGTAACCTTGCAATACGCACAGAGAAAGCGAATACGCCTGCCAATGTACTCGCTTTTTCTTTTTTCTGGGATTGCAGCAGGTGGGCCGGAAGGCCGGCCTACCATTTTATAAGCCTTAATTTATAATAATATTTTCAAGCCTGCAACAACTGCCAATGTTCCGATGAGGCAAATCAACACTGTTCTTTTACGCTCCAGGATACGATTCATCAACGGCCGCTGGCCTTGGAATGCCGAACCGAATGGTTTTATTTTTCCCATACCGCCTCCATGCCTAAAATTATTTGCACGACTGGTATCAGACCGAACCTTTTAATTCAATGGGCAAACAGGCGTCCGGTTCGATCTATCCGCCGGGGGTTTGACAATAGCTTATCAGGCCTCATATTAGAAAGGATTACAACCCATCCAAGGAAAGGAATGCGACTATGGCCTATACATGTAAGAGTTGCGGTGCCGTTGCCAAATCACCCGGGCATCTGTGTAATCCTTGCGGGGATAAAGAAAAATGCAGTTTCTGCGGCACACCGGAAGTGGCGCCCAAACATGTCTGTAAGGACAAGCTGGCGGCGATGAAATATGTCTGCGGCGGCTGTGGCCGGGTGGCCATGGAAGAATCCCATCTTTGCAAGCCGGCGCCCATCAAGTAGCCAGAACAATCTATAACGATAAACAAACCGTCCGTTGATGTAAACGATGGGCGCCTTATTTCTCTATACGACCCACCCATCAGGTGAATGAAAGATCGTGTTCCAGAGAGGTTCCAGGATGGCGATCGAACCATTGGCGCAGGGCTGCGCCACCTGCATTCATGAACACTTCCAGGACTTTCAGGATCGATTTCGCCGCATAACCCTGCTGGCACCTTCGCGGTTTATGAACCGCCAGTGGGCGCAGATCCAGGCCGATACGACCAAGATGTTGAATCTATACGCGACGGTCGTAGACCGGACTGAATCCGGCATCCGCCACCTGCTGGAAGACCGGATCGCTGAGCTAGAGCTATGGGCCGCGGCCCAGGCCGACTATGCTACCCGTATCGCCGGCCGGGATGACTGCGAGCTGGCCGAAACCTTTTTCAATTCAGTCACCCGCCGCATTTTCGGCACCGTCGGCGTGAACCATCAAATCGAGTTCATCCATGACGGCATGGTGCCATCCCTGCCTTGCCCGACCGGGTCGATTTTTTCCGCTTACCCGTTGGCGGGCTCCATTGAAGCGGTGTTGCGACAGATCTTAGGCGACTACGGCGAGATCCGGCTCAGCCGCGAGGCCCTGGAAAAAGCCCTGCCCCGGATGGCGGCAAGGATTGAAGACCGGCTAAACCACAAGTGCGGCCTCAGCCGGTCGGTTCGTATCGAAATGGTTCGCCACGTCTTCTACCGCGGACAGGGCGCTTATCTGATTGGACGCATCGCGGCGGATGAGCGCTTTACCCCACTCGTCATCGCGCTGCTGCATCCACTGGCAGGTGTGGTGGTGGACGCCCTTCTGCTGGACACCGATGGCGTGAGCATCGTCTTTTCCTATACCCGATCGGCCTTTCACGTGCCGCTGGAGAATCCATGCCAGCTGGTCGGCTTTCTAAAGTCCATTATGCCCGCCAAACCTGAGGGCGAAATTTACTCGTCCCTCGGATATTTCAAGCATGGTAAGACGGTGCTTTACCGGGATGTCTGTCGGCACACGGCCCAGTGCACCGACGACCGGTTCCACATATCACCGGGCAAGCGGGGCATGGTCATGGTGGTCTTCGATATGACCGGTCACGACATGGTGGTCAAGCTGATCCGCGACCGCTTTGACAATCCAAAAAAAACCACCCGCACCAGGGTCATGGAGCAGTACGACTTCGTCTTCAAACACTACCGTGTGGGCCGGCTGATCGAGGCCCATTCCTTCGAGAACCTCTCTTTCGACCGTTGCTGGTTTTCCGAGGACTTGCTCCAACATCTCACCGCCGAAGCCGGGCAGACGGTGCGCCTGGAAAACGACCGGGTGATCATCGACCACGCCTACCTGGAACGCCGGGTGACCCCGCTGGACATCTACCTGCAGGAGGAAGCCGAAGCAAAAACCGCAACCGCCGTGGTGGATTTCGGCAAGGCCATCAAAGACCTGGCTTTCGCCAATATCTTTCCCGGCGACATGCTGCTGAAAAACTTCGGTGTCACCCGCCATGGTCGCGTGGTATTTTACGACTACGACGAAATCGTTCCGCTGACGGACTGCCGCTTCAGGCGAATCCCCCAGGCCAGAACCTACCTGGAGGAGATGTCCGACGAGCCCTGGTACAGGGTTGATGAAAACGATGTCTTCCCCGAGGAGTTTTCCCGGTTCCTAGGGCTCTCTCCCGAACACCGCGATCTGTTTTTAAGCCAGCACACCGATCTGCTGTCGCCGGAGTTCTGGATCAAAGCCCAGGATGAAATCCGTGCCGGGCATATCCGACACATCCGGCCCTATCACCCCGGATACCGGTTGGAACGCGAGCATTAGCGTCGCAACGGGTTTACAATTTGTCGCGCAGCATTATCTTAACCCAAGTTCCGCCTTGGATATACGGTTCCAAAACGACCCAATAGCTCATTTCCAACCGGCAGGTCGAATCTCTTCTCTACCTGACTCAGCCCAGACCATTCCCAAATCCGGGACGCCGGGGAGGGACACCATCCAATGACGAATGCCGCCCCCATCGCAGGGCACAAAAGGAGGCATCCGATGAGCATCACCCCTATTGCAGACGGCATCAACATCACCGCACCGGTCACCGATGCATACGGCAGTATCCTGACACCCAAGGCACTGGCCTTCGTCGGGACGCTTGCACGGCGATTCGAAGCCCGTCGCCGGGACCTACTGGCCCGCCGTGATAAGGTCCAGGCCGGTATCGACGCAGGCAATCTGCCGGATTTTCTGCCGGAGACCAAGCATATCCGTGATGGCGACTGGACGGTGGCCCCAGTGCCCGCCGACCTTGCCGACCGCCGGGTGGAGATCACCGGGCCGGTTGACCGCAAAATGGTGATCAACGCTCTCAATTCCGGCGCCAAGACTTACATGGCCGACTTCGAGGACAGCCACAGCCCCACCTGGTCAAACACCATCGACGGCCAGATCAACCTTCGCGATGCCGTCAACCGGACCATCGAATTTATCAGCCCGGATGGCAAGACGTACCAGCTCAACGATCAGACCGCCACCCTCATCGTCCGCCCCCGCGGCTGGCATTTAATGGAGAGACACGTTCAGGTGGACGGAAAGCCGGTATCGGGCAGCCTGTTCGATTTCGGCCTTTTTTTCTTCCACAACGCCAAAAACCTGCTGGCCCGCGGCAGCGGTCCCTATTTCTATCTTCCCAAGATGGAGAGTCATCTGGAGGCACGGCTGTGGAACGATGTCTTCATCGCCGCCCAGAAAGCACTGGAGATACCGACGGGTACCATCAAGGCCACGGTACTGGTCGAGACCATCCTGGCCGCCTTTGAGATGGACGAGATTCTCTATGAACTGAAAGACCACAGCGCCGGACTCAACTGCGGGCGCTGGGATTACATTTTCAGTTTCATCAAACGATTCAAGCATGTCCCCGGCTACCTGTTTCCGGACCGCGCCCAGATCACCATGACCCGCCACTGCATGCATTCATACTCCCTGCTGGCCATCAAGACCTGCCATCGCCGCGGCGCCTATGCCATCGGCGGTATGGCCGCGCAGATTCCCATCAAGAGCGATCCGCAAAAAAACCGTCAGGCCCTGGACAAGGTCCGCGCGGACAAAACCCGCGAAGCCACCGACGGACATGACGGCACCTGGGTGGCCCACCCCGGCCTGGTTCCCATCGCCATGGAGGAGTTCGACAAGGCCATGCCAGCAACGAACCAAATCGAACGCCTGCGAAAAGATGTTCACGTTACCGCGGCCGACCTGTTGAAGTTGCCTGCCGGCACCATCACCGAGCAGGGACTGCGCACCAACATCAGCGTGGGGATCCAGTACATGGCCAACTGGCTTTCGGGCCTGGGCTGCGTACCCCTTTACGATCTCATGGAAGACGCAGCCACCGCTGAAATCTCGCGCTCACAGCTGTGGCAGTGGGTCAACCATCCGGGTGCCGCCTTAGATGACGGCCGCAAGGTCACGCTGGAGATGTTTCGGGCACTCTTGAAGGAAGAAATGCAGAAAATCAGATCCGAGGTGGGCGAATCCGCTTTTCACCAGATCAAGTATGTACAGGCGGCCAGCCTGTTCGACGAGATTATCGCCGCCGACACCCTGGCGGAATTCTTGACCCTGGCGGCTTACGACCACTTGGAGGGATGATTCCCGCTTGGGACACGCACCGTTCCCATTCACGCAATTCAGGGGAGGCAAGATGAAAACCATTGAAGAGAAAGCCGAAGAAATCTGCGAACGACTGACCTGCCATGAAGTGGTGGCCGGTGAACGCGAGGAATTGGAAGCCCATTGGGCCGGCGATCCCCGCTGGAAGGGCATCGTGCGTCCCTACTCGGCCGAAGATGTGCTCAAGCTGCGAGGCAACCTGACCATCGAATATACATTTGCCAAGGTCGGTGCCGAACGCCTGTGGTACCTGATCAACCACGACGACTATGTGCCGGCGCTGGGCGCCCTGACGGGCAACCAGGCGGTTCAACAGGTGGAGGCAGGCCTCAAGGCCATTTACCTGAGCGGCTGGCAGGTGGCCGCTGATGCCAACCTGGCCGGCGAGATGTACCCGGACCAGAGCCTCTACCCGTCCAACAGTGTACCGGCGGTGGTCCAGCGCATCAACAACGCCCTGCGACGGGCCGATCAGATTCAGGTCCTGGACGGCCGCAAAAACGGACCCTGCTGGTTCGCCCCCATCGTGGCCGATGCCGAGGCCGGATTCGGCGGCCCCCTCAACGCCTTCGAACTGATGAAGCAGATGATCGAGGCCGGAGCCGCCGGGGTGCATTTCGAAGACCAACTCTCCTCGGCCAAGAAATGCGGCCACATGGGCGGCAAAGTGCTGGTTCCCACCCAGGAGGCGGTGGCCAAGCTCGTGGCGGCCCGATTGTCCGCCGACGTCTGCGGTGTACCCACCCTCCTGGTGGCGCGTACGGATGCGGATGCAGCCAAGCTGGTCACCAGTGACATCGACGAACGCGACCGGCCATTTATTCTCGACCAGCCCCGCTCCAGCGAAGGCTTCTTCTATGTAAAAAACGGCGTGGACGCCGCCATTGCCCGCGGTCTGGCCTACGCACCCTATGCGGACATGGTCTGGTGCGAGACATCCAAACCGGACATGGATCAAGCCAGACGGTTTGCCGAGGGGATCCATGAAAAATTTCCCGGCAAACTGCTGGCCTACAACTGCTCCCCGTCGTTCAACTGGAAAGCCAATCTGGACGATGCCGCCATCGCCACCTTTCAGCAGGAACTGGGGGCCATGGGCTACAAGTTCCAATTCGTCACCCTGGCCGGGTTCCATGCCCTGAACCTGGGCATGTTCGACCTGGCCATGAACTACCGCAAAACCGGCATGCTGGCCTACTCCCGCTTCCAGGAAGAGGAATTCCGCTTCGGCAAAGAAGACGGCTACATGGGCACCACCCACCAGAAATTTGTGGGAGCCGGCTATTTCGACCGGCTGATCGACACCATCAGCGCTGGTGAATCCTCGGTAGGCGCCATGTCCGGCAGCACCGAAGAGGAGCAGTTCTAGTGATGCGTGGTCAACCATCGGTAAGCATCTTGCCGATATCGGCGGTGACGCCGGCGGAGGGTCTCTAACAGGATAGTCGGCTTAATGATGGCAGAGGGTTCCGGAAAAATGGAACCCTCTGCTGTTTTGATGAGGTCATCAGGTTGGCCGGCACGCCCTTTTCATGCGAGCTTACAGCCGCATGCACACTGGTTGTTTTTAATCTGGCACACGGATTCGTGCTCCCGGCTGCGCATACAGGCCTTGTAGGCGGATTCACAGTTTTCGGCACAATTGCTGACATCTGAATTTCTTGACTGGCTCATGGGTCACCTCTCGAATCGGCATCAATCATTCTTCCTTCAATGGCGGCGTCGAAACTCACGGTCAAATAACCGTGATGGCCCCACCAAGGGTTTAACCGGTGAAAACATAAGCATGCGCGCCGAAACAATAACGCTGGCCGGTATGAACCGCTTCCTCGGTCTGCTCCTGCCAAGCCTTCCTGGAAAATTAAAGGCAACAGAGATATCCCCGGGGGGCAAGCCCGGGTTCCTGAACTGCTTACCGCTTCAGATTGAGCTGAAGCTGACCTGAATCCTGGCAGCCTTGATGGTCGACGTATCTGCTTATGCATTCTTCGTCGACGCCTACGCTGCTTACAAAGTAAGCCGGCGACCAGACAATATTTTCTTTCCAATAAACGTTGAAGCAAGTCAACCTTGGCGCAATCAAGGCCCTGTACGATCACCGTAAGACGGGGCAAAGAGGCGTACGAAACTGCTATAGCCTGCACCAGATCGATACCGTCTTGATTGCCCATCTCCGGTATGCTGAAGAGGGATATCATTCAGGGTGATGAAACGCATTCTTTTCAATAAAAATAGGCGGCCGAATCGAGTCTTCCTCACACGTGGAACTGCGCTTCGAAAGCTTTTTTATTATCCTGGCCGAAGCCATTCATTAGGCAGCGAAGCAATATCAAAAGACGCTTTTCTATAAAAAAAGGTTGATTATTTAATTGCGTTCATGTCAAATAGAAATAATGTTTCTTTGGACTTGCTTGATTTATTTTCATCATGGTAACAAAAAAACAATCTATTAATATTCACCGGTTTTCATTTAAAAAGGAGCTTCAAATGCCAGCAAAAAAGAAGATTGACGGGGCCAAGTTGATTAAGATGGTTGAAACTGGTAAGCATCAACAGGAGATCATGAAAGAGTTTAAGTTCAATACCGCTGCTCAATTTAAAGCGCACTATCTCGAGGCATTGATAAAAACCGGCAAAGCGCCGGAAATCAAATCCGGGCGCGGTAGAGCAAAGACCAATCCAGCTAAAGAAGTTCTGGTGAGCAAAAGGGGTAGTGTTGTCATCCCAAAAACAATGATTGATGAAATGGGTTTTTCTGAAGGCAATAAGTTCATTGTTCGTAAAACCAAATCAGGAATATCCCTAAAAGCTGCTCAAAAATAATAGCCGCTTTTTTGTTGATGGTGGAAAAGAAAAAAGCAGACCGAAAGCGGTCTGCTTTTTTCTCTTGAATGGGTTGTCATCCGTGTTGGATTGGTTATCGTTTTAAAGCGCTTCTTCAACCATTAGGGTGTCCGGGAACTCATGCCAGCATCTCCACCATCTGTTTCATCTGTTCTTCAAAACCATCCGCGTTGAAACAGTACTTGATTGCCAGAAATTGCTCTCGCAGCCGGGACACCTCTTTCTTCACCTGCCGATCGTGCATGACCACATCCCGCATCAGTTGAGCCAGCTGTTGAAATCCCTGCGGCCCCATGCCGAAACGGGTCATTTCCGAGACGCCCATGCGCAGCATGCCCGAGGCGGAAAAACTCTCGTCTTCGGGCCCCGCCTGATAGTTGCAGATAATATTGTTGGCTTCCAGGCGCCGAGCGATTTCAGGCCCTTTGGCATAACCGACATCCACCAGCACCTGGTGGGTTTCTGTGTAACCCACGACCGGATCGCCGGCCACCTGAAGCCCACAATCGTTCAATGCCCTGGCAAAGGCTTTGGCATTGGCAATCACAGCGGACTGGTATGCGTCCTTGAAATGGTTCATTTCATAAGCTGCCATCAGCAACCCCACCAGGGTGCCCAGGTGGTGGTTGGACACCGATCCGGGAAACGTTCGTCGCTCGATGGCTTCCCACAGTGCATAGCGCTCCTCGTCCGGTTCATAGCGGCTGGCAACCACGCCCCGCTGGGTGCCGAAAAAAGTTTTGTGGGTCGAGCCGGTCACCAGGTCCGCCCCTTCTTCGAAGGGATCTTGAAAATGCGGTCCCACCAACCCCAGCACGTGGGCCATGTCGTACATCACCACCGTGTCGATGCCCTGCTGGTCCAGAAAGTCCCGCACCTGACGGACCGGCTCCTTGCTGATCACCATGCTCTTGCCGAAGATGATCAGTTCCGGGCGGTGCTGGTCAATTAGTTTCAGCGTGGCCGGCACATCAATGCGAAAGGGATTGTGCGCCTCCACCGGGAAATTGACCACCGCCGGCCTTTCGGTGACGGGATCCCGGGCCACGAAATCCCTGAGGGCACCCATGGGTTGCGCGCTTAGATGACCGCCTTTGCCGATGTGATTGTTCATCACCTTGCGCATGCGCCGGGGTTCCCGCTTGCGGTCGGCCCGGTTGATATAGTCCAGCATGGCGCTGTAAACGGCGGTGTTGGCCATCTGCCCGCTGATGGTCCGGTTCTCTACCTCGCTGCAACCGAAGTAGCGCTTCATCTCCTCAACCAGCATGGCCTCGACCGCATCGATGAAATCGCAACCCTGGTAGTAAAACACCTCGGCGTCGTAGTAAGCCTTGAGCTTACGGTGCTCGGCGTAGCGGAAGGACGGATCGGTGATGGAAAGCATGCGCACCAGGGGAGAGGCCGTCATCTCCGAGGGAATCAGGTTGATGCATGCCTGCTGGCGCCAGCGGTGGTTGGCCGTGGCCATATTCAGCAGGCGCAGGGCATCGGTCCGGGTGGTATCGGAAGCCACGGGGTTGATTTCGCGACCGTGGTCGTAAAGGATCGGCCGGGTGTAGGGCGGGGATTCGCTGCGCATGTGAAATGGCACCGCCATGGCAGACACAGGCTTGCCGCGGATCTCCACGGTCAGCGGTTTCTCGTTTAAAATATCGCTGTCCAGGTAGGCCAGACAGATAGAACGCCGCCCGTTGCGGTCGCTTGGACCGGCATGCACGTTCTGGCCTTCAAATTCCCAATAGGGCACCATGGTACCGCTTGTGATGGTCCCCACCTGCCGATCGCCGTCAAATATCCTGGCGCCCTGGCGGGCGATGCCGCGGCCGGCCAGCACCAGCGGACGAATCATCCGGGGCAGATCGGCCATGGACGAAAAATCCCGGAACAGGATTTTCTGGAACGCATCGTGCTGGCGCAGCAGGGCTTGGCGTCCCATAAAATCGCCCTTCAATGAGGAGAAACTGACGCCGAATTTGGCCAGCGGGCAGGCAAAGATGGGAATCTCCCTGCCATCGGGATCCATGCCCAGTTCATGGCCGTAAAGGGGCAGCGCCGCTTCCAGCCGCAGGGTGTCCCGGGCCCCCAGGCCAACGGGTGTGGCGCCTTTTTCAACCAGCAGGTTCCAGATTGCGGCCGCCGCACCCGTTGGGATGAACAGCTCGAATCCAAGCGGTTCACCGGTGTATCCGGTGCGGGCCAGCAGAACGGCGGCATCGGCAACGGTCACGGTGTTCAAGGCGTTTCTGGCCGGCTCCGGCAGCCGGCCGGCTTGGATGATGTCAGAGACCATCCTACGGGATGCCGGCCCCTGAACCGACACCATGGCCAGGTCGTCGCTGCGGTCGACAAGTTCGACATTATCGAAATCGTTCAGCAACGACTGGAAGTGCCGCCAGTCCTTGTCCCGGTTGCCGGCATTGACCACCAGCAGGTACTCATCCGCAACGAACCGGTAGAGATAAGCATCGTCCACCGCAGTGCCGGCCGCGGTTGGGATTAGGGTGTATTGGGCCCCCTTATCGGGGGTATCCAGGGCCTCGGCGTTGTTGGTCAGCGCATATTGCAGAAATTCAAGGGCCCTTGAGCCGCGAAATACAAAACGGCCCATGTGGGAGACATCGAACAGTCCGGCACCCTTACGGGTGGCCAGGTGCTCGGCCAGGATGCCGCTGCCGTAAATCACCGGCATATCCCAGCCGCCGAACGGCACCATCTGGGCACCTAGCCTGACGTGGCAGTCATATAAAACCGTGCGTTTGAGTTCGTTCATGGTTATTCTCCTCGGGTAAATCTTTGGGTTTAAGGCTAAAATAGCCGCAACAGCTAAAGGCTGAAGACTCTCAGTATCGGTCCAGAAATGGTAGATTGTGGTTCAGGCCAAGGCCCCGGCAGATTTGAAACCGCAGGTGCAGCAGCGCACCATCGAAGCTTTCAAATCCGCGAGAACACCGGCCCTGGCCGATAAAGACCGTTTCCGAATAAACACTAGCGCTCTTCCGGTACAAAGGCAACCACATCGTCAATAGATGCCGCGTCGGTAAAAAGCATCACCAGCCGGTCGATGCCCAGGGCATTTCCAGCAGCCGGCGGCATGGTTTCCAGGGCCTGGAGAAACGCTTCGGCGGTTGGATAGACGGTCCTGCCCCTGGCCGCGCGAGCGCGGTTCTCGATCTCGAAACGGGCGCGTTGCTCCATGGGGTCGGTGAGTTCGCTGAAGGCGTTGCACAGCTCCATGCCGGCGATATAGAGTTCGAAACGCTCGGCCACCGACGGGTCCGAAGACTTGCGTCGCGCAAGAGCGCCGCACTGGATCGGGTAGTCATAGAGAAATAGCGGCCGCTCAAATCCGAGCTTCGGTTCGATGCCGGTGCCCATGATCTCGTCGAAGCAATCCCGATCCAGCGCCTGTTGGACCGTCATCCCCCCGAACCGCTGGAAGGCTTCGGCCACGGACAGGCGATCCCAGGGTGTGGTCAGCTCAACCGAGTGCCCCTGGTAAACGAGCCACCGCCCCATTCCCATTCGGCTCGCCAGAAAGCCGATCAATGCCTCGCACTGATTCATCAGGTCCCGATAATCGAAACCCGCCGCGTACCACTCCAGCAGGGTCATTTCCGGCAGGTGTCGACCGCCACGCTCTGCCTTGCGGAAGCACCGGCAGATCTGAAAGATCTTCCCGTAGCCGGCGGCCAGCAGCCGTTTCATACAAAGCTCCGGCGAGGTCTGCAGAAACCAGTCGCCCGATGCCTGGGCATCGATATGGGCTTCCGGAGCCGGTGCAGGAATACGCAGCGGGGTCTCTACTTCCAGAAACCCCGCCGCGTCGAAAAAGGCACGCACGCCGGCGATGATGCGGGCGCGTTGTTCCAAGTTGGATCGGATGGCGGCTTGTCGGGAAAAAGGCATGGAATCACGTCGGTCGGCAGCAGTCAGGAAGGACCGGTTTTTTCCTTGATCACATCCGCAGACCGATCCTGGAGATAAATTTTGTCGTACCGGGCCGTATCGGCTTCTTCATACCACGCCGCACCCTGTTTGCGGCAGGTTTCGCAGGCGTTTATGGGGATATGCACGGCCAGGATATGCTTTCTGGCCTGGGCGGCGGAGTCGATTTTGAGGGCTCCGCCGCAGCTGTCACAGACGCAGATGGACTCCTGCTGGTGTTCGTGGATGTTGTCCGTATCGTAGTAAATATTACGGTCCCGGTTCATGAAGCGGCAGTCTCCGCGGACCAACTCTGTCAGGTGCCGCCGCTGGTGCCAGTTCTCCAGCACCTTGTCGCAGGTCTTGTGCACCCAGCGGGTCACTTCCGGGGTCTGGCGGATCCTGACGGGATCGTAGTCGGGTTCCTTGAGGTGGCTGTAGTCCATGCCGGCCATGGCCAGGATGATACCGGCGTTCACGTAAGGCAGTGCCCCTTCGATGGCATAGCCGCCTTCCAGGACGGCGATGTCGGGTTTAAGCAGGGTGGTCAGCTCCGCATACCCCTGGGCCGAGAAATTCATGTTGGTGATGGGGTCCGAGTAGTGGTTGTCCTGTCCGGCGGAGTTGACGATGATCTCCGGCTGGAATTCTTGCAGGATGGGAAGCACCACTTCCCGAATGGCATGCAGGATTCCCTCCCCGGAGGTGTTGGGCGGCAGCGGGATGTTGATGGTTGAACCCACGGCGTTGGGCCCGCCCAGTTCACTCAAAAACCCTGAACCGGGGTAGAGCGTGCGGCCGTCCTGGTGGATGGAGATGAACAGGGTGTCGGGATCATGCCAGTAAATATCCTGGGTGCCGTCGCCGTGGTGACAGTCCGTGTCCACGATGGCCACCCGATTGACCTTGTAGGCCTGGCGGATATATTCGACCATGATGGCTTCGATATTGACGTTGCAAAAGCCTCTGGCGCCGTGAACCACACGGTTGGCGTGGTGTCCCGGTGGTCGCACCAGGGCGAATCCGCGTTCCACCTGTTTGTCCATCACCGCCATGGCGATGGTCTTGGCCCCGCCGGCGCTGATAAAATGGGACTCGGTCATCACGGCCCACAAGTCCGGTACGCAGAAGTGGACCCGCTGGACATCCTTTTTGGTGACCAGATCGGGTTTGTATTCGACGATGCCCTCGATGTCGAGGATCCCCTCTTCAAACACCTGGTCCTGGGTGTAAAGCAGCCGTTCCTCACGTTCGGGGTGGGTGGGACTGATGGCCCAGTCGAAGGCGGGAAAGAAGACCAGGCCGGTTCTGTTTCTGGCGCGCAGCATAATGGGCTCCGAGGTTGGGCGTTGGGTTCCCGTTTGAAGGGTTTCCACGGCCCGGGTTGATGGGAAACCTTCAGACGAAACTGCTGTCCATGATCTTTTCGGCAATGGGATCGTAGCCGTGGATCAGGCCGGGCTTGACCTGGGCCATGACCCTGATGTTCCTGCCGGTGGTGTAAAATCCGCGGACCATATTGAAGGACATGACTTCGGTGACTTCCAGCTCCAGGTGGTCGGGATTGGCTCCCCGGGCGATGGCCTTGCGGCGAAGCAGATCCAGGGCTGCGGCAATGGCGTCTTCCTTGGTGTAGGTCGACGGGACCACCGTGGTGAAATTCTCCTCCGGTGCAGTGGCGATTCCCCGCTCCGTATCGGCAAAGAAGGTCACCTCGCAGGTAGTGCGGGCCAGGCCGGCGCCAATGGCATTGGCCACCTTCCACCGGGGAACGACAATCACCCGATTGTTGCTCAAGCGCTCCAGGCCCTTGGCAAACCAGGGTGCCGGCCCGCCCAGCACCAGTATATGCCGGGGCTGCAGGCGATGGCCCTCCCACAATTCATGAACCGTATATACCGGTTTGGCGTTGATGCGATCGACCATCGCTGCGGCTTCGTCCAGGATCGTCCGGCAGGCCTGTTCAAAAACCCGCCTGGCCGCATCCTGGAGATCGGTTTCCAGGGAATCGGCTACCGACTGGATGGCCTCCCGGGCTTTTTCCAGATCGCCCCCATCCCCGATGCCCAGCAGAAAGATGGCATCGGTGGGGGTGGGCACCGGGCCTCCGTAGGCCATGGCCATGCCCAGCCGATCAGGACCGATATGAATCTTTCCGTCCACCACCCGTACGGCGCTGTCGCCACCGACACCGATGGAAACGGTATCCAGCGAGCGGATCAACGTCTTGTGGTCCCCGATGTTGATGCCCATGGGGTCCAGCAGCGGTACGCCGTTGACCAGCACGGCCATGTCCGTGGTGGTACCGCCGATGTCCAGCACCAGGCACGCTTCATCGGTGGGTGCAAAGGCCACGGAACCCATTACACTGGCCGCCGGACCGGAGAGGATGGTCTGGGCCGGATGGTCGATGGAGGCATCGAAGCGCATGTTGCCGCCATCCGGTTTGAGGATGCGGATGGGCACGCTGAGACCTTTTTTAGCCAAAGAATTGACCACGGCCTCGAAAAAATCCTTGTGGATGGGGTAGACCGATGCATTGAGAAAGGTAGTGGCAATACGGCGCGGGAAATTCAGGCTGCCTGAACTTCGATGGCCCAGGAACACCTTTTCAAAGCGATCAGCGATGAGACGGCCGATGGCCGCTTCGTGAGCAGGGTTTCTAACGGAAAATTTTGAGACCACCCCCACATAGTGGATGCCGCTTTTTTCAAGACCGTCTGCCACCTTCAAGACCTGGGCCTCATCGATGGCAGTGATCTCCCGCCCCCGGTGATCGATGGCCCCGCACACAATGTGGTAATGCGGACCGGTTCGAAACAGTTCGGGATCCATCCCCGGCCCGGCGGATACGATCATCCCCACTTCGGGAATCCGGTTCTGCACAATCCGGTTGGTGGCCAGGGTGGTGGAAAGCACCGCCCGACTGATGCGGGCGGGATCAATGCCTTCGGTGATCTTTTCCAAACCCGTGAGCACGGTGGAAAACAGGTCCGACGCGTTGGTGGGCACCTTGATCTGCCGCACCAGGCCCTCCCGCCCCAAGAGGACCACGTCCGTGTGCGTACCGCCGACATCCAGCCCGATGATCATGGTGCCATCCTGATTGAGGTATGGTTAGCGCCACTGTTAGGAGAGAAAATTGAAAACGCCTCTCGGCGAGCCGCGAAGAATCTCCAGCCTGGGGATAACAGTTGATTTCCGGTTCGTTGATTTCCGTGGTCCACGGTATCCAAAATCAACACCCATGTCAACAATGCTCAACAGGCAACAACGCATTAAATTCCGCTAATTTACAGAGAGATCGCCAAGGGCTGTCAGGAGTGTTGTGCAGAACCATCACTCCAACCGCACCGCTTGGGCCGAGTAACAACCACCAACGATCTTTTCGACATCAGATTTCGATCCACCTGCGCCAAAAGTCACCGCCCGGGCGGATAGATGTTCAAATCCGGCCGAGCGCGGTCCAACCTGCTGCTGGTCTGCAGCACGGACGACTTCGTCGACGGAGTTTCTTTCCGGCAGCACCCGAGGCAAAAACTATTGACTATCCTGGAAAACCTGGGATAAAAATGCAAGTTTACGCATAAATATTCGCTGGCAGCCCTCACCAACCCTGATTCAACCGGCGTAGGCGGCCCGAAAGGGTATTGTTAACCAATGAACCAGCCCACCATCCAACTAATCAGAGGGTTCAAGGACATCCTGCCCGGTGAAACGGAGTTGTGGCAGCATATCGAACGCTCCGCCATCGCTCTGTTCGAAGATTTCGGCTACCGGGAGATCCGTATTCCCATTATGGAAAAGACCGAGTTGTTTGCCCGCAGCATCGGTGAGGACACGGACATCGTCGAAAAGGAAATGTACACCTTTGCGGACCGCAAAGGTGACCAGCTGACCCTGCGGCCCGAGGCCACAGCATCCATCTGTCGGTCCTACATCCAGCACAAGATGTACGCCCAGGACGCGGTTCGCAAATTCTACACCATCGGCCCCATGTTCCGCCGGGAACGGCCCCAAAAAGGCCGCTACCGCCAATTCTACCAGATTGATGCTGAGATTTTCGGTGTGTCGGCGCCTTACGCGGATGTGGAATTGATTTTTCTGCTGCACACCCTGTTAGACCGCCTGAACGTAACTGACACCACGGCCCACGTAAACTCCCTGGGTTGCCCCGTCTGCCGGCCGCGGTTCAAAGATGCCCTGGCCACGCTGCTGGCCGATGCGGCAGCACTCCTATGTAGCGACTGCATACGCAGAAAAGACCGCAATCCCTTGCGGGTGTTGGACTGCAAGGTTCCCGGCTGCAGGGAGGCCCTTGCCGGAGCCCCGTCCATTCTCGATTACCTGTGCGACCACTGCCG
Source organism: uncultured delta proteobacterium (assembly GCA_963704985.1). GTDB lineage: Bacteria > Desulfobacterota > Desulfobacteria > Desulfobacterales > Desulfosarcinaceae > Desulfosarcina. The sequence goes on from CAVPIL010000004.1 coordinate 697,517, forward strand.
CAACCATTTCTCTTCGGTTACCGATATGCTCGCCCAGCTGGGCGTTCCCTTCACGGTGGACCCACAGCTGGTGCGCGGACTGGATTACTACACGCGCACCGCCTTCGAGATCCAGACCGGCGCCCTGGGTGCCCAGAGTGCTGTGGCGGGCGGCGGACGCTACGACGGACTGGTCAAGGTCCTGGGAGGACCCCAAATCCCGGCCATCGGTTTTGCCATCGGATTCGACCGCCTGGCGGAAATCGTCTCCTTGGTGACCCCGGCTGCTGTTCGAACGCCGGACTTGTTTATCGCCGCCTTGGGTGAACCGGCCAGAAAACTCGCTTTTGAATGGTCCACCGCCTTGGGGCTCAAGGGCATCGAGGCCAGCATGGAATACGAGGACAAAAGCCTGAAGGCACAGATGAAGCAGGCCAATCGCCTGGGCGCCGACCGGGTGCTCATCGTTGGAGAGAGTGAACTGGCAGCCGAAGTGGTAGTTCTTCGGAACATGGCCGCCAAAACCCAACGTGAAATCTCCCTAAGCGCGATAGTTGACACATTGATTGAAGTATTTTCCAATCCTGGCGTCTGATAGGACGTCGCGGCGGTCTTTATTTTTGAAAGGAGCATACCATTGGCTGACATCCTCGGTGACATGAGAAGGACCCATCATTGCAACGCCCTGAGCGCCAGGGATATGGGCAAGGAAGTTGTTCTGATGGGCTGGGTCCTTCGGCGGCGTGACCACGGCGGCGTCATTTTCATCGATCTTCGTGACAGGGAGGGGATTACCCAGGTGGTCTTCAACCCGGAAATCAATCCGGATGTCCATGCCAAAGCCCATGCCATCCGCAGTGAATTCGTCCTCGGCATCTGCGGCCGGGTAGAACCCCGTCCCGACGGCATGATCAACCCCAAGTTGCCTACGGGCGAAATCGAGGTGCTGGTGAGCGAGTTGAAAATTCTCAATTCAGCCACCACGCCACCGTTTTTGATCGAAGACAACGTGGATGTCTCCGAACCCATCCGCCTGAAAAACCGGCATCTGGATCTGCGGCGACCTCCCCTCCAGCGCAACATCATCACCCGGCACAGGGCCGGCGCATCGGTGCGCCGCTTTCTCAACGACAACGGATTTTTGGACATTGAAACCCCGGTGCTCACCAAAAGCACCCCGGAAGGTGCCCGGGACTACCTGGTGCCCAGCCGCGTCAATCCCGGTCAGTTCTATGCCCTGCCCCAATCCCCCCAGCTGTTCAAGCAGTTGCTCATGGTTGCCGGGTTCGATCGCTACTACCAGATTGTGCGCTGCTTCCGGGATGAAGACCTGCGTGCCGACCGACAACCCGAGTTCACCCAGATCGACATGGAAATGTCCTTCGTGGGCGAAGAAGACCTCATGTCCGCCAGCGAAGGCATGATTGTCAGCCTGTTCGACGAGGTTATGGGCCGGCCGTTGACCTGCCCCTTTCCCCGCCTCACCTACGCCGAAGCCATGGATCGTTACGGCCTGGACAAACCCGACACCCGCTTCGCTCTTGAACTCAAGGACATCTCCGACATCGTGGAAGGCTCCGGGTTCAAAGTCTTCTCTAGCGTGGTGAAAAATGGCGGTATCGTCAAGGCCTTGAACGCCAAGGGATGCATCGATTTTTCACGCAAAGAAATCGACGATCTGACTGCATTCGTCGCCGTTTACCGGGCCAAGGGCCTGGCCTGGGTGAAGGTTCGCGAAGACGCCTGGCAGTCGCCCATCGCCAAGTTCTTCACCGAAGAAGAGAAGGCCAGGCTGGCCGAACGCATCGACATGGCCCCCGGAGACTTGGTCTTTTTCGTGGCCGACCAGCCCAAGGTCACCAACGAAGCCCTGGGACATCTGCGCAACCACCTGGGCAAACGGCTGGGGCTTATCGACAACAGCCGGTATAACTTTGTGTGGGTCACCCACTTCCCCATGTTCGAATACGACGAGGTGGAAAAACGCTACCAGGCCCTGCATCACCCCTTCACCGCCCCGTTGGAGCAGGACTACGACCTGCTGGAAAAGGATCCACTGGCCGTTCGCTCACGGGCCTATGATCTGGTACTCAACGGGTTTGAGGTGGGCGGCGGCAGCATTCGCATCCACGACATGCAACTGCAGCAGCGGGTCTTTTCCGCCCTGGGAATGCAACCGGCGGTCTACCAGGAGAAGTTCGGCTTTCTGCTGGACGCTCTGGAATCCGGAGCCCCGCCCCACGGGGGCATCGCTTTCGGATTTGATCGTTTGGTGATGTTGATGTGCGGGGAATCGTCCATCCGTGACGTTATCGCTTTTCCCAAGACCCAGCGGGCCGCCTGCCTGCTCACCAATGCCCCGTCGGAAGCGGCCAAAGCCCAGTTGGATGAACTGTCCCTCCGGCTGAAGCTCACCGTCACGGAAACCCAGGAGAAAAGCGACGGTTAATGATTCGAGCCCTATGGATTACCGACGCCCGAGGGTGCCCGGCACCTTCGGGCGTTTGGTTTGATCGTGCGAGAATTCTTGACACCCGGCCGCCCATCCACTATTTCTGAGGCAATTATCGATGGTCGACCCGCCGGCCACAGCCGCACTAATGTCGGAGGTTGGGTTCACAACTTATCGCTGCCTGAGGAGCCACCATGACCGATAAAAACGAAGTCAAGCTCACCGACCTTCGTTGCCTGTGCGATCCATCCCTTTTTGATTTTGAAACCACCGCTGACATCGACCCGCTGGACCAGGTGATCGGCCAGGAGCGGGCAGTCCGGGCCATCACCTTCGGGCTGCAGATGAAAAGCGCCGGGTACCACATTTTCGTCACCGGACCCGAAGGCACCGGTAAAACCACCATCGTGCAGGAGATCATTCGCAAGGCGGCCAAAGACTTGCCCACGCCGCCGGATTGGTGCATGGTCAACAATTTCAAGGATGAATATCGACCACGGGCAGTCCCCGTAAAAGCTGGCCAAGCCGCGCGCTTTGCCAAAAGCCTCAGCCGGCTGGTCAGCGACCTTAAAATTCGCCTGCCCAAAGAGTTTCAGGCAGACCCGTTTCGTGAGAAGGTCAGTGAGATTCAGAAAAGGTACGGCCAACAGAAGAAAAACCGCTTCGATGCATTGGACCAGTCGGCTCAGGAAAAGCATTTGAAGGTGGAGAAAGCCCCGTCAGGCTTTCAAACCATCCCCATGAACGGCAAGGTACCCTACAGCGAGGAGACATTTGAAAGCCTCACGGACCAGCAGCGGGTTGGCATTGAAGAGACAATTCAGGCGTTTCAAGAGGAAATCCAAACGGTGATGCGGGAGGTGAACCGACTCAACCACGCACAGCAGAAAGAAATCCAGCAATTGGCGGGTGAATTGACCCGCTTCGTGGTTAAAAACCGTTTTGACCTGATTCGTGAGAATTATCAGGACCAAGAAAGAATTCTTCAGTTCCTGGATGAGGTTCAGGAAGACATGGTGGACAATGTGGCCCTCTTCCTGCCCCGCCAGCAGGAATCAGACGACAATGGCGATACACCGGAAGATGCCATGGAGCTCTCCTTGAACCGCTATAAGGTCAACGTGCTGGAGGACCGGTCGGGCATGGAAGGGGCGCCGGTGGTGTTCGAACCCAACCCCACATATCAAAACATCGTTGGCCGCATCGAAAAAAAGGCCTACATGGGGACGCTGGTCACCGATTTCACCATGATTCAGTCCGGATCGCTGCTGAAAGCCAACGGCGGTTTTCTCATCTTGGAGGTGGATTCGGTACTGGCCCACCCCCAGGTATGGGAATCGCTCAAGCGCGCCCTGCAGAACAAAATGCTCTGCATTGAGGACATGACCCAAGACATGGGGCTGGGTACAGCCTCCCTGCGGCCGGCGCCGCTGGAACTGGACGTAAAAGTGATTCTGCTGGGGGGGTATGAGCCTTTCCAGATTCTCCAGAACTACGATCCCAAATTTAACAAGATCTTCCGGGTACGGGCGGACTTCGATTATGAAGTGGCCCGCACCGACGAAACTGTCAGGCTCTATGCCCAGTTTATCGCCCGGGTCTGCCGCAACGAAGAGCTGCTGCCCTTTACCGCCGAGGGGGTGTCGGCAGTGGTGGAGTATGCTGAAAAAGCCATCGACAGCAAAAACAAACTCTCCCTGCGGTTCGGTTCCGTCACCGGGGTGATCGAGGAGGCCGATTACTGGGCCAAAAAAGAGAATGCCGACCGGGTCACCTCCGCCCATGTGGTTAAGGCGTTCACGGAATATCGCTTTCGCTATAACTTATACGAAGAGAAGATCCACGAAAATTACGTGGAAGACACCATCATGATCGATGTGGCCGGAGACGCCGTGGGACAGGTCAATGCGCTGGCCGTCTACCAGGTCGGTGAAATCGCCTTTGGCCGGCCCTCGCGCATCACTGCCGAAACCTTCATGGGTAAAGCCGGTATTATCAACATCGAACGCGAATCCAAGCTGTCCGGTAAGACCCACGACAAGGGCGTACTGATCCTCTCCGGCTACCTGGGCCGTACCTTTGCCCAGAGATATCCGCTCAGCCTGTCAATCAGCATAACCTTCGAGCAGAGCTACAGCGGCATCGACGGCGACAGTGCCTCGTCCACCGAACTGTACGCCATCCTCTCCAGCCTATCGGGCCTGCCCATTCGGCAGGGAATTGCCGTTACCGGATCGGTGAACCAGAAGGGGCAGGTCCAGGCCATCGGCGGTGTGAACCAGAAGATCGAGGGTTTCTTCGACGTCTGCCACAGCAAGGGATTGACCGGCAGCCAAGGTGTGATGATCCCGGCAGCCAACGTCAAAAATCTGATGCTCAAAAAGAGCGTCATTGAAGCGGTCAAACAGGGGCAGTTCAAAGTCTGGCAGGTCGCCACCATCGAGGACGGCATCAACATCCTGACCGGAAAAGCTGCCGGCAAGCCCGATGCCGAAGGCAACTATCCGCCTGAAACCGTATACGGGCGGGTGCAGCGGAAGCTGGAAGCCTACCTAAAGCAAAGCCTGAAGCTGAAAAAGATATTCGGTTCGGACGAGTGAGCCTCACGAAACGGTCTGCTGTCTGCAGGGGTGGATGCCCGCCACGCTTTTTTTTAACCGCCACGATTCCAGCTTGGGCATCCGAAGGTCGCTGTGATTGTTTTCGGTGCTGCTCAAAAAAAAATTACAGGCATCTGAGCGTCAACCCCGCCTGAAAAGCGGGATGGACGACGGGCACAGGTCGTTCATCTGCGCCAGATCCGTTTCGGCGCAGTACCCCTTAGAGAGGTATCCCCGGTCCAGGCCCTTGCGGGTGATAGTCTGGATGTGGGTATGGAAAAACCAGTTGCCGTTTTCGTGAAAGTTGCCGATCTCGGCGAAGGCCGCACCGGCCGGGAACGCGTTGCCGGCCTCCGGCAGGCGATCTTTGCACAGGTGCCCATAGAAGCTGTAAAAGGTCTCAAAATAGGGACTCGCGTGCTTTAAGAGAACATAACCGCCGTAGTTTCCCTCCCCGCTCTCGTAGCCGCTCTCGGCGACGGTGGCGTCCAGCGGTGCATGCAGCGGCGTGCCCAGGGGGACGATCACATCCAGGCCCAGATGGATGAATCGCTTGTCCGCCACCATCTGGGGGCAATCCCCGAGCAGGGTGTCCCGCCGCTCCAGATAGGGAGCAAGCCCCCAACGGTATGTGGACCCCATTTTCTTGTCCAGGACCCGTTGGAATCTTGCCTGGTCCCTCAGGTCAATCCCCTTAAGCAACGGGCTGGTGGGCGAAAGATCCGCGATGAACGGGTCACCCGCCAGCCCGGTAAAAACCGGCCGGTGGTCCACCTTGGTGCTGTAAAGTAAAAACGGGTAGTACATGGGACCTCCTGATTCATGTTCCACCGCCAAAGGCATTCAATGGGTTGGTGGCTTGGTTCGTTGGAAAGGTTCAACCGAACCGTCTTCCAAAAAAATGACCAGCGAACGTCAAAAGTTGAATAAGGTAATTCACCGATTTATAAATTGCCGGAGAGAAGCGATCTCACCATCGGATGTTCAACATTCAGCGTTGGATGGTGGACGTTGAAAATACTCTGCTTTGCGGGTCCCCCCCCTCACCGAAATGGCAGCGCTTAAGACAATGCAAAGTCCGTGGTTTTCAGCAAGCCGGCAACCGGCACGATGGGTTTGCCGTCGAGATCTTCGGCGACACCCGCCGGCCAGGTGAAATCCGGGGCCATGGACTTGAAATAGGACAGTTCGTAGGGCAGCAGTTTGACGGAAAGATTTCCATTCTGACCGACAATTGTGGATGACAAGCCGAAATCAACCTCTCCCAGCACGGTGCGGATGATGTACCTGGGCACCTCCCGACCACTGCCTTCTCGCCGCACCCGGGTGGCGATGTCGATGACATCGTAAAGGGCCACCGGGTTTTCCTTGTTCCAGCGGTCCTGGACCGTTAGCCCGGCCACATAGAGGTGGTGAAATTCAATACCGGCCTGGCGGCAACGGTAGGCCAGGGTGTGGATGGCTTCCGGCGCATCGTTGATTCTCCCCAGCAGCGGTGTATTGCAGTAAACCGTGATACCCTGATTGTTCAATAGCCGGGTCAGCCTGGCATGAACCGGCTGAAACTCGTCGGCAACCAAAAACTGGGTCTCAATTTCCAATCGCAGCGGATTAACCATGGTCAGGTGGTTCAGACCGGCCAGCCGGTCGATCACCACCGGAGTATAGCTGTCCGGTTCATAGTTGAATTTCAGGCTGCGCAGCCGCACTGCATTCACATGCGGGATTTCATGAAGTGCGCGAACGATCCGTCCGATTCGAAATAACGATTCGACCGCATCCTTTTCGGAAACAATCACCACATCGGTAATTCTATCATCGCGACGGATGTATGCGAAATCTTCGTCGATGGCGTTGTCATCGATTTCAACCCGGGTTTCATGGACGCGCGCAATTGTGTTCGAGCCGGTAGCGACAATCGATGGTGCAATGGTTTCACCATTTTTTATCATCGGCAGAATCATAGCCGTACTTTGCGGCTGTCGGGTAACGCCGCCGTCAAACCGAGGCGGCCGCGGCCCCAGATAGAGAGATTCATCGCCGATTTGGGCCATATACTGAATATCGATGGTCCCCTCCTCGTTGACCCGGATATTTTCCAGTTCATTGGCAATGGGGGCAAACTGCTTGAAATAGTCAGGTGTGTAGGGACTTCGGATCCACATGAAGTGATTGTTTTCCACCACCGGCTCCACTGCCCATCCGCTGGTGTGCCAGTCCATCTTGCCGATGGGGGTGGCGGTGCAGATTCTCGGGATCACGCGGTCGGACAGGTGCGCCCGCAGGTAGTTGCCCACGGCAAGACCTTTTGAAATCGGCGCCCAGTAGACGTTGTTGCCATGGATGGGGCTGCAGGGAATATAAATGTAGTGCAGTTCCGCCCCGGCCCCGCGCAGCAGGCTGAACAGCCGAACCAGTTCGGGGCCCTGATCGTTGCAATTGTTTAGAAACGGTGTCTGAACGTAAACCGCGATGCCGCTTTTCACCAGATCGGAGATGATCATCAGACTCTGGGGGGAGATTTCATCGGGATGGATGAAATGGGTGGCCACTTCCAGGCGCTTGCCGCGTTGCTGCAGGGCGAGGTTTTTCCGCTTCAGGTAACCGAGCAGTTCGGCATCGTCAGACAGGAACAGGTGGGGATAATAGGCGATCGAACGGGTGGCCAGCCGCAGTGTCTGGACATGACCGATCTCCATGAGGCCATCGATGGCGCAGTTCATGTTGGTTCGGTTCATAAAGGGGTCCCCGCCGGTGATCACGATCTCTTTGATGGATGGTGATTTTTCGATATGCACGACCGCCTTTATGATGTCCGCCGGGGTGGGATTTACCTCGTTGCGGGATTCCTTGTGTTTGCGGAAGCAGAAACGGCAGTAAACCGGGCAACTCATATTGAGCAGGAAAATGACCCGGTTCTGATACATCTGCTCGAGCAGCCCCTGGTGGAACTGGCCGATCCAGGTGTTGGTATGCCCGGAGCCATCCAGTTCCTGGATGAACGGCAGGTACTGGTAAGCGACGCTGCCGGACACCCGCATCTGTCGGATGGTGTGCATGGACAACCGTACCGGATAGGTGTCGATCACCTTCTGCATGTCCGCCCGCTCCGCTTCAGACAGTTTGATGTTGGCCGCTTTTTCCAGCTGCGCCGTATTCTTGATGGAGATATAAGCATTGCCGGGCAGGACGACTTCCAGAACCGCCATCAGCAGCAGGTGAGGCAGTGCAACGCCGTTTATAACTATTTTTTCTGTACCTTGTGCCTTCCCTAGCTGCAAGAGCAATTGAGAAAAAAAACCTTCGGGATCCTTTTTGTAGCCGCAGGCGTCGAGAAGCCTGGCCATTTTGGCCTGGCCGTCACCGGTCTGAATGATCTCAACAAGCGTTTTGCCGACCAGGGTCTGCTCACCAAAATGATCAAGGAAACCGGTTAAGGCACCCACCAGGTTCGAGAGAGCGATCTGGTTCTCTTCCCCCGAATTTTCGAAAACGATTCGTAATCGTGCGTCAGCTTGCAGCATCTCTCCTCCTTCATTCGCTGAATGCAAATTAGCGATTGACATTCGTTTCTGAATCTGTCATTTTAACTATAATAGTAATATCATTTCTATTATAGTACGATACTAAATCATCCCCAAACGTAATGTCAAAAGGAAAATACTATTTTTCAAAGTCGCTGGAAAAAGGACTGAAAATCCTGTCGCTTTTCAACAGACAGGTCCCGGTGCTGACCCAGAGCGAAATCGCCAAAACGCTGGACCTGAACATGACCTCGACCTACCGCTACATCAACACGCTGGTAGAACTGGGCTACCTGGAAAAAGATGCGAAAACCAAGGAGATCCGGCCGTCCATCCTGTGTCTGCTGTTTTGTACCAATTTGATGCGGGCCACCGATCATCTGAAGATGATCAAGGCGGTCGTGGACAGGATCCATCGTGAACACAACATCAGTATCGATGTGGTCTTTGCGCTCGATGACACGTTGATTCGTATCTATAATCGGGAGGCGGAGGAAACCCTTACCTACAAACTGCCAGACTTTTCCAAAGACTGCCTGCACAACACGGCCTTGGGGAAAGCGTACCTGTCCAGCCTGCCCGATGATTTGAGGGACGAGAAGATCGCCAAGATGGTTCTTGCCGCCAGGACCGAACGGACGATCGTGGACAAAAAGGCACTGGTTAAAGCATTGAGAGACGCCCAAGCGCTCCAGATAGCGGTGTCCGAGGAAGAGTATCTGCCTGGTCTGATTGCCATTGCCGCACCCCTGTATGATCCCATCAGCGGAAAAGGCGTTGGTGCGGTCTCCTTTGATTTTTCGGTGCATCAACACTCCGCCGATGTTATCAAAGCAAAGTTTTCAGGCTTGATCAGAGAGACGGCCAAGTCTCTGTCTGAACTCTTGCCGCTGGACAAAGACCGCAGGTAGTCGAAATAGTTGCCATTGTCTTTATCCTGTGGCACATTAATATAGTATTCAGCTTCTTCTGAGAAAAAATATTATCCGTCGGGTTCCTTGATCGTTTCATTTTTTTTCGATGGGGTGTAAGATGGCTTCCCTCAATTTTCCGCAACACACCAGGCGGTCTACCCATGAAATCTGACAGCTGGAAACCGTGGGCGCTGCTGGCGCCTTCAATGACTGCCGTTTTTTTGCTTCTGGTCATACCTGTCTGTTTTATCGTTGTCTACAGCTTCTGGCTGCGCGCACCCAGCGGTGCGGACATTCCTGCTTTCCAGTTCGGCAATTACGCCAAATTCTTCGAAGATTTCTTTTATCCGAAAATTCTCATCCGCACGATTCGCATCTCCTTTGAGACCGTCATTCTCTGCGTGGTCATGGGCTATATTCCCGCCTATTTTTTCTACCGCAGCGAAAGCCGTTATAAAAAAGTCTTTCTGCTGCTGATTATGCTGCCATTCTGGGTCAGTTTCATTATCCGCACCATGAGCTGGATCAACATCATGGGGGATTCCGGACTGATCAACCATTTCCTGTTGAAAATCGGACTGATCGAATCGCCCATATCGATGCTGTACAATGAGTTTACCGTGCTCATGGGACTGATCATGTACCTGCTGCCGTTCATGGTGCTCAACATCTACGTCAGCCTGGAAGGCATCGACAAGAGCCTGCTGGAAGCCGCACGCTGCCTGGGCTGCACCGAATGGCAGGCTTTTCGGGAAGTAACGCTCCCTTTGAGCCTTCCCGGTGTCAGCGCCGGCTGTCTGCTGGTTTTCGTGCTCACCGCCGGCACCTATCTACCGCCCATGATACTGGGCGGACCGGGCAACGACATGATCGCCAATCTCATTTTCAAGCGGGTGATCGGCACGCTGGACTGGCCATTCGGCTCGGCCATCAGCGTGATCCTGCTTTCCCTGTTGTTTGTGATCGTGTGGACCTACAACCGCTACCTGGGAATTAATCAGATCTTTAAAAACCTTCAGGGAAACTAGACGATGAAACAATTCTCACCGGGATGGACATTGATCAGAATCTACACGATTCTGGTCTACGTGTTCATGTTCACCCCCATCGTCGTGGTCATCGTACTGGCATTCAACCCCAAGCAATTCGGCATTTTTCCCATGGAGGGCGTCAGTTTTCGCTGGTTCATCAAACTGGCCCAAAATGAATCGATCATCGACGCGTTTAAAAATTCGCTTGTCCTGGGATCGCTGACCGCGGTGATCTCCACCGGCATCGGCATCCTTGCCGCCCTGGCGTTCATCCGTTTCGAATTTCCCGGGAAAAACACCCTGAACACCATGCTGCTGTCGCCGATCATGATCCCGGAAGTGGTTCTGGGTGTGGCCCTGCTGCTGTTTTTACGGTTTCTCCAACAGCCCAAGAGCTTCGTACTGCTGCTGATCGGACACGTGGTTTTGACCCTGCCCTATGTGCTGCTGATCGTCCAGGCTCGTCTGGTGGGCATTAAGAAAGAGTACGAAGAGGCGGCGAAATCATTGGGCGCCAACGCTTTTCAGACCTTCAGGGAAGTCACTTTCCCGCTTTTGCTGCCGGCCATCCTGGCAGGGGCCCTGTTTGCCTTTACCATCTCTTTTGACGACATCACGGCAACGCTTTTCTGGGCTACCGCCCAGAACCAGACCGTTCCGGTCAAAATTTTCAGCATGCTGAGAAATTCGATCAGCCCGGAAATCAATGCCCTTGGCGCCGTCATGATCGTACTGACCGTCACTACCCCATTGCTTGCGGGCTATCTATCCCGCAAGTTCTCAAAGATAAAGGATTAGGGCTCTCAACTGACAACCATCACCTGAAAGGAGTACCCATGGCCATCGTAACGAAAGAGAAACTGGATCGGGTTTATGACGCGTATAAAAACGGCAAGCTCAGCCGGCGTCACTTTCTCAAATACCTCGGTCTTGCCGGCGCATCCATTGGACTGGTCGGCTCACCCTTCGGGAACGCCGTCAAAGACGCCTGGGCAGCCAAGTCCATTCGTTTCGATGGCTGGGGCGGTTCGGTTTCCGAGGCATTTAAAGAACACGCATTCAAGCCATTCACCAAGGCCACGGGGATTGAAGTTATCGATGGTGAATTCGGCGATATGAACTCTTACCTGACGCGCGTCAAGGCCTCCTTTCCGCCGGGTGGAGAATTTAACATCGCCCATCTGAGCGCCGTGTTCGACTATGCCCGCTATGCCGAACTGGGTTTTGCGTCGGTGCTGGATGAAACCAAAATCCCCAATCTCAAAAATGTCATGGAATCAATGATCAAGCCGCTGCGTGAGATCACCAAGGGCACGCTCTCTGCCGTCCCCTACGATCTGGGCCAGACAGGCATCGCCTATAACACGAAACATATCAGCAAGGAGAAGGCCGAGAAGCTCGGGGCATCCCTGCTGTGGGACAAAAGTTTGAAAGGCAAGCTGGGAAGCTGGGAAGGCGACTTCAGGACCAACATGTGGTACGCGGCGTTGCACACCGGCCAGAGCCCCAACAATATGACCGACCTTCCGGCCATCTGGGCGGCACTGCGTGAACAGCGCGACCTGATGAAAAAATACTGGGCCTCCGGTGCCGAACTGATGAGCCTGCTGGCCAACGAGGAGATCTATGCCACGGTGGCCTGGTCCGGACGGGTGGCAGCGCTTCAGCAGGAAGGCAACCCCATCGGCTACCTCTCCCCCAAGGGCACCTATTCCTGGATGGAATATCTCTTTGTCCTGAAAGGCACAGATCTGGAAGTCGCCCAGAAGCTACTCAATTTCATGCTCGAGCCGGCCGCGGCCATCGCCGTGGCCGAAGGGCAGAATTATCCGCCCAGCCTGGATCCGACCAAGATCGCGCTAACCGAAAAGATCAAGAAGATGCCGGCTTTCGACCCCACCGGCAAGCTGGACGGGTACCTGTTTGCCAATCCGTCCTACTGGAACGCCAACCAGGTGGAGTGGACCGAGAAGTGGGATAGAATCAAGGCCGGCAGCTAGTTTTGATTCATAAACGGCATCTTGCGGCCCTGGCCTGCGTTCTCGCGATGTTGAATTCCTCGACGTAACGCTGCTACGCCTGCGGGGTCAACATCGCTGCGGCCTTGGCCTGATCCACAACCCACCATTTATGAACCAAAACCGGTGGGTTGACTTTTGCAATGACACTGACTGTGAAGATCGACTACCGGGGTCGGACACTCTGTAATAAGTGTGCCCGACCTCGACCGTAATCAATGGTAGGCCATTTGCATAGCAGAAATGGCCTCTGAAACAGGGAGACAGAATAACGTGGCAACCGGCAAGAAGCAGCCCATCGTACAGTTCAAAGGAATTTTAAAACGATTCGGTGACGTTGTCGCTGTCGAAAAAATGAATTTTGACATCGAAGAAGGCAGCCTGGTAACGCTGCTGGGCCCTTCAGGATGCGGCAAGACCACCCTGCTGCGCATGGTGGCCGGGCTGGAGGAACCCACCGAGGGTGATATTTTCATCAAAGGGGTTCGGATCAACGATACGCCAATCCACAAGCGCAACCTGGGAATGATTTTTCAGAACTATGCCCTGTTTCCCCACAAAAACATATTTGAAAACGTGGCCTTCGGGTTGAAGTACCGTGACGTGTCAAAGGCCGACATCAAGAAGAAAGTGACCCGGGCCCTGGAAATGGTTCGCCTTCCCGGTGTTGAGAACCGCATGCCCAGTCAACTTTCCGGCGGACAGCAGCAGCGCATCGCCATGGCGCGGGCCATCGTGATCGAACCGGACGTGCTGTTGATGGACGAGCCCCTTTCCGCCCTGGATGAAAACCTGAGAGAGGAGATGCGGCGCGAGGTGGACAACCTCCAGCGGATGCTCGGCGTCACCACCATTTTTGTCACCCATGACCAGCGTGAAGCGCTGAGCATGTCGGACAAGATCCTGGTCATGAAGGCTGGCCGCAAGCAGCAGGAAGGCGGCCCCGAGACGGTCTACAATGAGCCGGCCAACCATTTTGTGGCCGATTTTCTGGGCCACTCCAATTTTATTAAGGGCGAGGTCGTGGGGGTCGATAACGATCATGTAAACGTCAAGATTGAAACCGGCGACGTCCTTTATGCAAAAAACAAGGGCGGATTTTCGACAGGCGACGCAGTGGAGATAATCGTCCGCGCCCAGCGGTTCGATGCCTTTCCCAAGGAGGAATTCAAACCGGTAGATGGGATGAACCACTTTGAGGGCCGCATCAAAGACCGCAGCTACATGGGCGGCGAGGTCAGCTACTTCATTGAACTGGCGACCGGCCGTGAAATTCACATCATCAGCATGATGCGCACACGGCTCTACAGCAACGGTGAATCGGTCAGCGTGCAGGTATCGCCCCACCACTGCCACCTGATTCCCCTTGAATGATCTGTTCGACCGTTTTTGCCGCAATCCTTTGAACCGACGCCTGAAAGCAGTTCCTATCGTTTTCAGGCTTTGTTTGTTAAAAGGATTAAAAACGACCTGGATAGGATGATGTGTTGCCAAACACCAAAGGGAAATGAAGGAGTTGGCGTATGTTCAAACTGGATCGAATTGAAAATGGATTCCTCCATCGCTATCCAGATCGAATCGTCACCATCGATTCCCACACCCAGGGGGAACCCACCCGCCTGCTGGTCGGCGGGGTGGGCAGCCTACCCGGCAGCACGATGAAAGCCAAAAGGGATTTCTTCGAATCCCGTTATGACCATGTGCGCCAGTTGCTGACCCGCGAACCCAGGGGGCACCGGGGCATCATGGCAGCCGTGGTGACCGAACCGGTAACCCCACAGGGTGCATTCGGGCTGTTTTACATGGACGCCCGACGCTATCCATTCCTGTGCGGCCATGCCACCATCGGCGCCGTGGCCACCCTGATCGAATCCGGGGCCCTGGTCGCCGAAGATGGCGACACGCTGATCACGGTCGACACCCCGTCGGGACCACTGGCTGCGCACACCCGGATCCGTAGCGGCCGCGTGGAGTCAGTGGCCATTGACATGGTGCCCTCATTTGTTTTTGACACCGCCCGTGATATCGAGGTCCCCGGATTCGGAAGGATCCCAGTGGATCTGGTTTGCGTGGGCGGGTTTTTTGCCATGGTATCGGCCCGGTCCGTCGGCATCGACCTGATCCCGGCCAACAGCCACCGTCTGATTCCCTTGGGAATGGCCGTCATCGATGCTGCCAATCAGGCATTTAGCGTTTTTCATCCCGGCCGGCCAGAGGTGAAAACGGTTGACGTTACCGAATTCTACGATGAAGACCCGGTTGCGGGGACCGGAAAAAGCGTGGTCGTATACGGCGAATCCCACATGGACCGCTCACCGTGCGGAACCGGCACCACGGCCAAGATGACGCTGCTCCACCACCAGGGAAAACTCATCCCCGGCCAGGTCTACAAAAATGCCAGCCCCTTGGGCACGGTGTTCGAAGGGCGGATCCTCAAGACCGTGTCCATCGGAAAATTTGGCGGCATCGTGGGTCAGATCCGGGGAAACGCCCAGATCACCGGGTATCATCAGTTCGTCGTGGATGCCAACGACCCCTTTCCCGAAGGATTTTTGTTATGAGGGCCAGGGATAAATGAAGTGCTTGGGAACAATCACGTGAACCCTCGAACCCTTGGATCATCGAGCCCTTTTTAGCTCTTATCCCGGAGAAGAACCCATTGTGAAAACAGCAGCCCCCTTTGCCGAAATAGCACTCTTCAACGGCAGCGTAGCCACACAAACACCGTCAATGCCGCTTGCCCAGGCCGTTGCCATCGGAAAGGGCAACGTCCTGGCCGTCGGCGCAAACGATGACATCTTGAATCTGGCTGGCGCAGCCACCCAAAAGATCGATCTAGACGGTCGTCTGGTGGTGCCGGGGTTTATCGATACGCACATCCACTTTTATGAATGGGCCCTCAAGCGTCAGGGGGTCAGGCTGGATGATCTCACATGCCTTGGAGACCTGCTGGCACGTGTTGGCCAGGCAGCCGACAGCCGGCCGCCGGGCCAGTGGATCATGGGCCAGGGATGGAACGAGACCGACTGGACCGAACGGCACATGCCCAACCGCGCAGCGCTGGACCGGGCGGCGCCGGACCACCCGGTGCTGCTGTGGCGCTGCGACCTGCATCTGGCCGCAGCCAACTCTGCCGCCCTGAAACTGGCCGGAATCGACGCCGCCACCCCGGACCCGCCCGAAGGCCGGATCGAGCATGACGCCACGGGAGAACCCACCGGGATCCTTCGGGAACTGGCCATCAATCTCGTTCGCCATACGGTTGCACCGCCGGATGCAGGCCAGGTCATGGAAGCCTTTGACGATGCAACCCATGCCCTTCACCGACGGGGAGTTACCGGCATTCACGACGTGCGGTTGATGGCCGACCATGATGGTGCCCGCGCATTTCAAACCTTCCAGCAACTGGACCGGGAGGATCGCCTGGCGCTTCGATCATGGGTCACCCTGCCGGGAGATCGCCTGGACGACATCATCCGCCTGGGCCTGAAGACCGGTTTCGGCAACGACCGGCTGCGTGTCGGTCATGTCAAGTTTTTTTCCGACGGCGGTATGGGGGCCCGCACGGCCTGGATGATCGACCCGTTTCTGGATGCAGGTTGCGGAATGCCGTTGATGGAGATGGATGTTCTGGCCGATGACATTCGCAGGGCGGACGGTGCCGGGCTGTCGACCATGGTGCACGCGGTGGGGGACCGGGCCAATCGCGAATTGGTCGCCATCTTTGAGGGTCTCGAATCGAAACGCGCCCAATCCGGTTCGCCCGCACCGGCCATCCCCCATCGAATCGAACATGTACAGATGATCCGGCCGGAGGATGCCGACCGGCTGCGCAATCTGAATGTGGCCCTTTGCGTAACGCCGGCCAATATGGTGCTGGACATGAATCTCATCGATCGTGCGGTGGGAGAAAAGGGTAAGTGGACCTATGCCTTTCGCCGGCTGATGGAAACCGGTACACCGGTGATGTTCAGCTCCGACTGCCCGGTATGCGACCCGGCTCCCCTGGCGGGCATTCATGCGGCGGTGATGCGGCAACGGGCCGATGGCACCCCGGCGGGCGGCTGGCATCCGCACAACCGCGTAACCGTGGCCCAAGCCGTTCAAGCCTACACCGCTACCCCGGCGGCCGTCCACAGAGCCTTTGATCTAGGCCGGATCGCAGCGGGCAGCAAGGCGGATCTGGCAGTAATCGGCGAAAACATATTTACATCGCCGCCATCCCTAATACCCCTGGTTACCGTCGACATGACCCTGTTCGACGGCCGGATCGTACACCGTCGGTTTTAACTGGCCTAACCGCTTGAGCTGATAACATGGAGGCACCATGCCCACGACCGCCAACCGCCTGACCTTTTTCACCGAGTCGGTCATTCGCGAGATGACCCGTGTCGCCAACCAATACGGAGCCATCAACCTGTCCCAGGGCTTTCCCGATGCCGACCCGCCGCCTGAAGTATTGGCTGCCGGCAAAAAAGCCATGGCCGAAGGTCCCCACCAGTATGCGGTTACCTGGGGGGCCCCGCGTTTCCGGCAAGCACTGGTGAACAAGCAGCGCCACTGGATGGGTCTGGATCTGGATCCCGACGTCCACGTGGTGGTAACCTGCGGCAGCACCGAAGCCATGATGAGTGCCATGATGACCGCCTGCAACCCCGGTGAGAAGGTCATTATCTTCTCTCCCTATTATGAAAACTACGGTGCAGACACCATCCTCAGTGGCGCCGAACCCATTTACGTTCCCCTGCACCCTCCGGAATTCAACTTCGATCCGGTTGAACTCCGGGCCGCCTTCATGCAACAGCCCAAAGCCATCATCCTGTGCAATCCATCGAACCCTTCCGGTAAAGTCTTTTCACTAGAGGAACTTGAAACCATCGCCGACCTTGCCAAGGAGTTCGACGCCTTTGTCATCACCGACGAAGTCTACGAGCATATCGTTTACCGCCCCCACCGTCACCATTACATGGCAGCCCTGCCGGGGATGTTCGACAGGACCATCTCCTGCAGTTCCCTGTCCAAGACCTACAACATGACCGGGTGGCGGTTGGGCTATGTGATCGGGCCGGAAGCGGTGGTCGCCGGTGCGCGCAAGGTGCACGATTTTCTCACCGTGGGTGCCGCAGCCCCGTTGCAGGAAGCCGCCGTCACCGCGCTGGAGCTGCCATTGAGCTACTATGAACAGCTGACGGCGGACTACACGCGGAAAAGAGATCTGTTCCTGGGCTACCTGGATGCCGCCGGGCTCTCCTATACCAAACCCCAGGGGGCCTACTACGTGATGGTGGACTGCAGCGCCTTCGGCGTGACCGACGACGGCAAATTCTGCCGCTGGATGGCCAAAGAGGTCGGGGTGGCCGCCGTACCCGGCTCCAGCTTTTTCAACGAGCCGGTCAATCATTTGATCCGGCTGCATTTTTCGCGATCAGAGGCGATCCTTGCCGAAACCGGCAAGCGGCTGAAAAAGCTGAAATCACTCGTTTAGCAAAGTCCAGCCATGTCAATAGTCGCGGTTAGGCAATCCATCTGGATAGGTAGAATGCCGGCCAGATATTGGGCAACAAATGCGTATTTCCAGCCTGATTTTATTGCCGAAATTCTACGCGCAATCATTTTATAATACCCTGTTAATTCATTCAGCGCCATCACCGGGCGGTGCTTCCCCCTGATGTTTCCTCCTCAACACAACCCCGGTATCGGGCAGAATATCCTGGAACGCCTGCCCGTAGATCTCCCAGATGGTCACAAAAAGCGCGGCAATGATGGGGCCGATGATCACTCCTACCATGCCGAAGACGAAAATGCCTCCCAGGGTGCCGAAAAAGATCATCAACTCGTGCATCTGCGTATCTTTTCCGACCAGCACCGGCCGCAACAGGTTGTCTACACTGCCGACCACCACGGCGCAGAAGACAAACAACCCCACCGCCTTGCCGATAGCGCCGCCAAACCCCAGGATCACCGCCGCCGGCAGCCAGACGACGGCGGTTCCCACGCTGGGGATGATCGACAACACCACCATTATCGCGCCCCAGAAGGCTGCACTGGGAATGCCCACCACCCAGAAGGCCAAGCCAGCCAACCCGCCTTGGAGGATGCCGATGACCGCAGTACCCTTCAGCGTGGCCCGCGTGACCGAGGTGAACTTTTCCAGCATCTGCTGTTCGTCATGGTCCTGCAGCGGCAGGTAGTAGAGGATCTTTTCCAGCAATCTTTCCCCGTCCATCAAAAAAAAATACATCGTATACAGAAACGTGAAGAGCATGAACAGGAAGTTGACGGCCCCCAGGGCCGCCGACGATAGGTTGTTGATCAGAAACTGGCTGATGCTGCCGACCATCTCCCCGGCCTTGCGCAGGATGAGTTCGCTGTGGGGCGCGATCTTGTCATAGTAGGGGATGCCGGCCAGAAATTCAGAGACGGCGCCAGGTTGGCTGATCTGGGCCTTGACCCACGGTGTGGCCGACTGGCTGACCTTGATCGCCTGGGCGGTTACAACCCCGGTGAGCATCGCCAGCGGCAGGAGAACAAGGAAAATGATCAGCAGCAGCGTTAAAACGGCGGCCAGGCTTCGACGTCCTTTCAACGCAGCCTCGAACCATTTGTAGCAAGGTCGGGCAAGCGCCGCAAAGATGCCGGCCATGAAGATGGCCATCAGGAACGATCGAATCATGGCCAGAAATACGGCCGTAATGAATACGACCAGCAGAACGATCACGAACTTGTTTACTCTGTCGTCACGCATGGCTGTCTTGCTCCGGTTGGGTTTGCGGCCTGCCGAAAGGCCGCTGGGGTGATCAGATCTTCAGCAAGAGCAATCCTAACCCAAAATGCCCGCCAGTACAAACCAATGCGTTTTTTTTCATCCCGCCACGAGTGCTGCCCTTCCGTATTTCCGTTTGCACTTGGACAACCTGTTTTTGAAGGCGAGGCGCGGCCATTTGAAAACCATGGCTAATAAAACGAATTCCAACGCTCAAGTCCTGAATTTGAGAAAAGCCGCCTGACGGTGCCTGTTGAAAAGTCTGAAACCATCCGTATAGTGATTGGTGAAAGCAATACAATCGTTCAAGCGGGTTAATCGTTTTCCGAAATGAGGCGTGATCATGATCCGGCATCGGTTTCTAAGAATAATGGTGGTTGCAGCAACGCTCGCCGGCGGGGCCTGCACCGCCCGACCAGCGCCTTCGCATGAACCGCAGTTGAGCCTGAAAGATAGGGTGGGACCGATTCAAAACGCTGTCGTGACGGTCATCAACCATGACGTGGATGGCGACATCTCCGCCATCGGCAGCGGTTTCTTCATTTCGAAAAACGGGATTATAGTTACCAATCTGCACGTATTGGATGGTGCCTACAGCGCTGAAATCAGGACACGTGACGGCACTCTATACCCGGTGGCAATGATCCAGGCCAAAAATCAGCTGGTTGACCTGATCAAGGTCCGGGTTGACATTCCGAACAGCTTGGTGACGCCTGTTGTTCTATCCAGGCAGGAGCCTGCCGTTGCGGACCGTGTTTTTGTGGTCGGGAGCCCCATGGGACTGGAACAGACCGTCTCAGAAGGCATCATATCCGCCGTTCGTGCCATGCCGGCAGGCGGCAAAGTGTTGCAGTTGACCGCCCCGATATCCCGCGGATCCAGCGGCGGTCCGGTGCTCAATCAGGCCGGAGAGGCGGTCGGCATAGTAACCTTTCAGGCGGCCATGGGGCAGAACCTCAATTTTGCCATCTCCGTCGATGCGCTTGAAATGCTGTCCGACGAAGCGTCAGAACTGTCCATCGCTGAATGGACCATTCGCAACTCGCGGCAGGGTCCTGCGCTGGCTGCAGCGCTCTGCAGCCAGGGATCCCGTCTCACCATACAGGGAGAGTATGAAGAGGCCTTGACCTTTTTCAAAAAGGCGGCCGAAACCAATCCGGATGATCCCGAGGCATGGTACGGTCTGGGCAGCTGTTACGTCGGTCTCGATCAGCCGGAGGACGCCATCGCCGCCTACAAGCGACCCCTCGAACGGAACCCGGAAAATGCGAGGGCCCATTTTATCCTGGCCATGTATTACAAGGCCATCGGGCAATACGAGCAAGCGGTTTCCACCCTGTTGGCAGTGATTCGCATCGAGCCTGTCAATGTGCGGGCCCAGCTCGAGTTGGGCAGGGCGTATGGGGCCATGCAACGCACCGCAGAGCAGATCGCCATATTCGAGGAAATCCTGGACCACCTGCCGGATCACATTCCGACGCTGCTCGATTTGGGAACCACACTGGGAGGAATCGGCCGCTTCGACGAAGCCATGGCACGCTTTAGTCAGGCCAATAGTCTGGAGCCGGATAACGAATTGATCCACTATAACATCGGCGTCACTTACAACCGCATGGACCGGCCCGAAGAGGCCATACGCGCTTACACCCGTGCCTTACGGGCCAACCCGCGCATGGCTGCCGCCCACTTCAACCTGGGCATGACCTACCTCGATCAGGGGCGCCGCAAACTGGCGCTGGACCAATACGAAATCCTGAGCGGGCTCGGTTCGGAATCGGCCAAGGAGCTGTTCGAAAGCATCTATCCGGAAAGCGCCCAGTGAATCCGCCGGTGGTGTTTCACGGGTTATTCGATCCGCTGCTGGACCGAACTTAAGCACCATCCGGCTTTCCACATTCACATCGCAGGTACGGGCAGGTGGTGGCTGGTGTAATAATTGACGATAATTCTTTGGATCACTCCGTTTTCGATCATCGATCCGATCTGGGATTCTACTACCGCCAGGTTGTCCATCAGAAAGGATTTTTTTGAAATACCGATATACACGGATTTTTGTTGACTAAAGCGATAGTCTGCCATCTCAAGTTGATGGGCGACTCCCATTTTATAGACCAGGTCGATTCCTCCCGCTTCCGGGTAAATCACCGCATCAATGCGCCCCATCAGCAGCTTCCTGAAATTAGGAACGCCACTGGCAACGGCCTCTTTGTCCAGTTTTGAATCATTGTCGAATTCTGGAAAATAGCCGGAACCCAGGTTGGTTCCAATCTTCAAGCCATACAAGTCTGCATACTTTTGAATGAGAGATTTCTCTCCTTTTAGTACGAAAAAAACGGTGTCCGACCGCTCTTTATACGGCGGCTTTACATAGTGGATATACTCTTCTCGTTCAGGACTCTTGAGCAGTCCCGCCATGAAGTCAATCATGCCGTCCTTCATCAACTGAAGGCGTCTTTTGAAGGGCGCGTGCTGAATGGTCAATCGCCCCTTCAGCTTTTCCGCAATGGCTTCCAATATTGCCGCGTCCGGGCCATCTTTATTCTCTTCCGCCACCGAGCTGACCAAGGCCGTGTCGGCAGAAACAGCCTGTTGCGGAACCACCAGCCAGGCCAGGCCCCATAAGAGACAGCAGAAAACCATGATGGACGATCCAATCATCGGTGGATGCCTTTCCTTAATGATTGCAGTTGGAGTTTAACAATATAATACAAGAGCCGTCAAGGCGCGTTGCAGCATGCGGGCAGCTGTCAGTCCGGCAATTCCATAATGAACGTGTCTTCCGTTGAGCTACAATGGATCGGCCATTCATCGATCTACTATTGATGAACTCGTAAAAAGTCGATTTCCAGACGGTGTCGTAAACAGTTCAAGATCAAGGCTTGCGAATCCCGAGGAATGAGGCGTACTTATGGTACGCCGCAGTGACGAGGGATGAAGCATAACGCAGATATTGGACTTTTTACGACACCGTCACTATTGACCAACCCCCCGTTTCTGGTAATAGAGACCTTTCCACTATGCCAATCGAAGCCCATGAAACGCCGATGAATCAGAACCAATCCATAAATGACCAACAGGCGGTTGCAGGTGTCCTTTTTGCCTTTTCGGCCTTTGTCATCTGGGGGCTCAGCCCCATCTACTGGAAGGCCCTTCACGGGGTGGGTGCGTTCGAGATCATCCTGCATCGCATTCTCTGGTCATTTGCTTTTCTCATGCCGCTGGTCTGGGTTGGCCGGCAGTGGCCCGAATTTAAAAAGACGCTGAAAAGCCCAAAAATGCTGGCAATTCTCTTGGTCACATCCCTTCTGGTGGGCAGCAACTGGCTCATTTACATCTGGGCGGTCAACAACGGCCGGGTGCTCCAGGCCAGCCTGGGCTACTACATCAACCCGCTGGTCAATATCCTCCTGGGCGTGATTTTCCTGCGCGAGCGGCTGCGTCGGGCTCAGGCAATCGCAGTGGCCCTGGCCAGCCTGGGTGTGCTCAACCTCGCCTTGTGGTATGGTGTTCTTCCCTGGGTCTCCCTGGCGCTGGCGGCCAGTTTCGGCTGTTACGGCCTGATTCGCAAGGTGGCGGCAGTCGGGGCTTTGGTGGGCCTGGCCGTTGAAACGCTGCTGTTGACCGTTCCCGCGGGCATATGGGTGGTTCACCTGCATCAAATCGGGTCAGGAGCCTTTTTGCATGCCGGAATCGAAACCAACCTGCTTCTCTTGGGCACAGGGATGCTTACGGCCACGCCTCTGCTGCTTTTCAATCTGGGTGCCAGACGCATCACCCTGGCCACTCTGGGGTTTATCCAATACACGGCCCCTACCGGCATGCTATTGTTGGGCATCACCCTGTTCGGCGAGCCGTTCACCCGGATCCAGGCCGTGACCTTCGGACTCATCTGGACGGCGCTGGCCATCTATTCCTGGGACACGGTTCGCTACAACCGAAAACGAGCCGCTGGTAGATGAGAAGTTTTAAATGGATTGATCCCACATACTTGAGTTTGGAAATTGTGATTTTTATCAAGAATCCAAATAACTTGACAGGGTTGACACCTTATGGTAGCGTTTTCTCGATATTATTTTGCCCAGGGTCAATCAACCCACTTCGGGTGCCTTCAGGAGCAACGTCTTGAATACAAATCCTGAATGATTCCGGGCGTGACCAATTATTGAGGGTATTCATCAACCTAGTTAACGGGGGAAAACTATGGATGGTCGCCAGAAGCCCGATCCGCAGCCGGAAAACGATAACGACCTGAATGATGAGGAGATCATTGATTTGATCCGGGTTGTCGAAGGGGGAGATGACGACAACATCATCGATCTTAACGATATTCTGGATCAACCGGCTCAGGTGTTGGATGCCGCGGATGAACCAGAGGAGGCAATTATGCCCCTCGTGGATGCCATTCCCGCAGAAAAAGGACCCAACTTGCCGGAAGATGCGGATGATGACATCATCGATCTGACGGAGGTGACCACACATTTGCAAACCCCTGCCGTCGAACCCATAGCGGAATCCGCCTCCGCACCCAGTGATGATGAAGCGGTGATCGACCTGCTGGACGTGGCCACGACCTTGGAATCCGATCTCGCCGAAGTGGCGGTCTCTGCCTCGCCGTCTGAAGAAACGGCCGGGATGTCGGACGATGCAGATGACGTGATCGACCTGCTGGACGTGGCCACGACCTTGGAATCCGATCTCGCCGAAGTGGCGGTCTCTGCCTCGCCGCCTGAAGAAGCGGCCGGGACGTCGGACGATGCAGATGACGTGATCGACCTGCTGGACGTGGCCGCGACCCTCGAACCCCATATCGACGAGCCGCAACCCCCCGCCCCTGCATTTGAAGAAACAGCGGGGGCCATGGAAGCGGATGAACCAATTATCGACCTGCTGGATACCCTGGAACCGCAGACCGCAGAAGCCGAGACAACCGTTAACGCGGATAACGAATTGGCTGATCTGAAAACCAGGGCGGATGCCATATTGACGGACACTTCGGCGGTCTTTGATTTTGAAACGCCCGAAGAAGCGGCTGAAACCGCGAGCCCGGACGATGACTTCATGGTATTAGACGATGAGGAAATAATCGGGGCACCGATAATCCCCGAACCCGCAACCCGGGCAGAGCAGGCCGAAACACCCGTTGACGCAGCGCTGCCGGCCGAGGAATCGGTTGGTTCAGCGATGTTTATGCCGGTCACCTCGATTGAAACCACAGCCGCGAATGAACCGGTTCCCCTGACGGAACAGCAGGTGGAAGATGCGCTGCAACGGGTCATTGAAAAAATTTACGGCGCAAAGATCGAGCATCTGCTAATCCAGACCATTGAAAAGACAGTCACCCGGGAAATCGCGAAAATCAAAAATGCGCTGCTGGAGGAGGATGACGGCATGGCCGGATAGCCGGCCAACCATCCTCTATCAGCATTCAACAACCATAAACGGGGATTAGCATTAATCCCCTTTTCCATTTTTTTGCGGCCTGGGTTCGCCTACCGGGCCGTTTTGCACAAGGAGCAGTTACCCCATGAGTCGTGATTTGCTGGACAAGGGCTATTCCCCCGAAGAAGTTGAAAAACGATGGTACGCCTATTGGGAGCAGGCGAAGCTGTTCGCCGCTGATGAAAACACCACCAAAAAGCCCTATTCCATCGTCATCCCGCCACCCAACGTCACCGGCGTGCTGCACATGGGCCACGCGCTGAACAACACCATGCAG
This sequence comes from uncultured delta proteobacterium, assembly GCA_963704985.1. Classification (GTDB taxonomy): domain Bacteria; phylum Desulfobacterota; class Desulfobacteria; order Desulfobacterales; family Desulfosarcinaceae; genus Desulfosarcina. Next base: position 722,514 of record CAVPIL010000004.1, read on the forward strand.
GACATCATGTGCCGCTATCGCCGGTTGAAGGGGGACAGCGTCCTTTGGATGCCCGGAACGGACCATGCCGGCATTGCCACCCAAAACGTGGTGGAGAAGAAGCTGGCGGCCGAAGGCACCGACCGCCACCAGTTGGGAAGGGAAAAATTCATCGCCGCCGTCTGGGAATGGCGCAAGGAATATGGCAATGCCATCATCAATCAGCTCAAGCGTTTAGGCGCTTCCTGCGACTGGGACCGCGAGCGCTTCACCATGGATGAGGGACTTTCCCGGGCGGTGAGAAAAGTTTTCGTTCAGCTCTACGATGAAGGCTTGATCTACCAGGGGGATTACATCATCAACTGGTGCTGCCGCTGCCACACGGCGCTGTCCGACCTGGAAGTGGAGCACGAAGACCTGGATGGCCACTTCTACCACATCCGCTATCCTTACGCAGACGGATCCGGCTCGGTGGTCGTGGCCACCACCCGTCCGGAAACCATGCTGGGGGATACGGCCGTAGCCCTGCATCCGGAAGACCCGCGTTACGCCGATCTTTCGGCAACAGCCGTGATCCTGCCGCTGATGAACCGGGAGATTCCCATTATCCGTGACGCCTATGTGGACCTGTCCACCGGTACCGGCGCCCTGAAGGTAACCCCGGCCCACGACCCCAATGACTTTGACATCGGCGTGCGCCACGACCTGCCCAGCGTCAAGGTTATTGCCGATGACGGCAGCATGTCCGAAGCAGCCGGCCGCTTTAAAGGCATGGACCGTTTTGCCTGCCGCAAGGCCGTGGTGGAAGCCCTGGAGGCCCAAGGGCTGTTGGAACGGGTGGAACCTCACCGGCACAGCGTGGGCCATTGCTACCGCTGCAAGACCGTGGTGGAGCCCAACCTCTCCCTCCAGTGGTTTGTCAAGGCCAAGCCGCTGGCCGAAAAGGCCATCGAAGCGGTGGAGACGGGCAGGACCCGCATCATCCCTGAATCGTGGACCAAGACCTACTACGAATGGATGCTCAACATCCGCGACTGGTGCATTTCCCGCCAGATCTGGTGGGGCCATCAAATCCCGGCCTGGACCTGCCAGAGCTGCCGCAAGATGATCGTGGCCATGGATGCTCCCGATGTCTGCCCGGACTGCGGCAGCACCAACCTGGTCCAGGAAACCGACGTGCTGGACACCTGGTTCAGCTCGGCCCTGTGGCCCTTTTCCACCATGGGGTGGCCGGAAAAAACCCGGCTGCTGGAGACCTACTACCCCACCTCAGTACTGGTCACCGGGTTCGACATCCTCTTTTTCTGGGTGGCCCGCATGATGATGATGGGTATTCACTTCATGAAAGAGATTCCCTTCCATGATGTCTACGTGCATGCCCTGGTGCGCGACGAGGAGGGGAAAAAGATGAGCAAATCCAAGGGCAATGTCATCGACCCCCTCAACGTCATCGACCAGTACGGCACCGACGCCTTCCGCTTCACCCTGGCCGCCTTTGCCGCCCAGGGGCGGGATGTGAAGATGAGTGAAAAGCGGGTGGAAGGTTACCGCCATTTCATCAATAAATTGTGGAATGCCGCCCGGTTTTCCCTCATGCACCTGGAGAAGGGCTACGGTACCATCGATGGCAAAAGCATTTCTCTGCAGGACCGCTGGATCCTCTCGCGGCTGAACCGGGTGGCACGCCAAACCGAGGAAGCCCTGGATGCCTACAAATTCAACGAAGCCGCCGGCGCCGTCTATCAGTTCGTCTGGCACGAGTTGTGCGATTGGTACCTGGAGGCCATCAAGCCCACCCTGTACGACAAGACCGGCGACCAGGAAAAAACCGCCACCCTCTCCGTGCTGTGGGTTGTATTCAAAGAGGCGCTGATCCTGCTGCACCCCTTTGCCCCCTTTGTCACCGAGGAGATATGGCACTCGCTGCCCGGCACCGAAGGCTCGATCATGCAGGCCGCCTGGCCGGACCACATCCAGCCGGGCGACGATCCGGAGGCCGAGGGGCAAATGGAAACAGTGATGGCCGTCATCACCGGTATCCGCAACGTGCGCGGCGAGATGAACATTTCGCCCTCCACGGCCCTGACCGTTTTGGTTCATCCCGAAACGGCCGCAACCGGTGCATTGATCGAGAAAAACCGGGACCTGATCGCCAATTTGGCCCGACTGAATGACATTTCCGTTGACGCCGCTTTGATGCGACCCAAGGCGGCAGCCACGATCCTGGTGGACGGAGCAACCCTATTCGTACTGCTGGAAGGCATTATCGATTTTGCCCAGGAGCAGATGCGTCTGGAGAAGGAAATCGGTAAGCTCTCCAAGGAGTTGTCGGGCATGAACAAAAAGCTGGGCAACGAGGATTTTCTTAAAAAAGCGCCGGCCGATGTGGTGGACGGTGTCCGCGAAAAGCACGCCGCGATGCTGGAAAAGCAGCATGCGCTGGAAGCAACACTGGTGCGAATCAAGAGCATGATGGGTTGAGACAATGCACACCATAGAAGACCTGATCCAACTGGCGCTGAATGAAGACATCGGTCCCGGTGATATCACCACCGACAACCTGGTGACGCCGGACAGCCGCGGAAAGGGCACGATCGTCGCCAAACAGGATCTGGTCGTCGCCGGCCTCCAGGTGGCCGAGAAGGTCTTCAAGGCGCTGGAGCCGCACATTGATTTCGAGGCCCTTTATGCGGATGGAGACAAGATAGCTGCCGGCAGCCGCTTGGTCAGGATTGAAGGCACATTGGGCACCCTGCTGAAGGGCGAACGCACCGCTTTGAATTTTCTGCAGCGCATGTCCGGCATCGCCACCCAGACGCGTGCCTTCGTCGAGGAGGTTGCGGGAACATCGGTCAAGCTGGTGGATACCCGCAAAACCACTCCGGGTTGGCGGTTGCTGGAAAAATACGCGGTCCGCATGGGCGGTGCCCACAATCACCGCATGGGCCTGTACGACGGTGTGCTGATCAAAGACAACCATATCGCCGTGTCCGGCGGCATCGCCAATGCAGTCAAGCGCGTCCGGCTACGGATCTCCCACCTGCAAAAAGTGGAGGTGGAGGCGGGCACCTTTGAAGAAGTGCAAGAGGCCCTGGTCGCCGGTGCGGATGTCATCATGCTCGACAACATGGAGCTGGCTCAGATCCGCCAAGCCGTCCGCATGATTAACCAACAGGCCCTGGTGGAAGTGTCCGGCAACGTCACCCGTGAACGACTCAGAGACCTGGCCCGAACCGGCGTGGATCTCATCTCCATCGGAGCCCTGACTCACTCGGCAGTAGCCGTTGACCTGAGCATGATAATCGCATCCATATGAATTGAATGGCAGAATACTGGAATTGAGGAGCTTAGGAATTATTGCAGACCCGGAAAAATTGCCTGCCAACCAATAATTGGTTCTTATTGGATCCTTTAATTCCTCAATGCCTTAATTTCCTAATCCCTGAATCCATGGCGCCATGATCCCTATTCGCGACACCACACCGTCAAAAACCGTTCCGGTGGCCACCAATACCCTTATCGGGATCAATGTGGTGTTTTTCTTGGTGCAGCTGGCCCAGGGACCGGGCGAGGGCCATTTCGTCTACCTTTACGGGCTGGTCCCGGCAAAATTCACCGTCTCCCAGGTATCGGAATACTTCTCCTTCGGCCAGAAGATCATTTCCCTGTTCACCTTCATGTTCCTCCACGGCGGGTTCCTGCACCTGATCGGGAACATGTGGTCCCTTTACATTTTCGGCGACAACGTGGAAGACAGGCTGGGATCGGCCCGCTACATCGCCTTCTACCTGCTGTGCGGCCTGGCATCGGGTGGGTCCCATCTGCTGCTGAATGCCCATTCCAATATCCCCACCATCGGTGCCAGCGGAGCCATCGCCGGCGTCATGGGGGCTTATTTCATCCTCTATCCCCGCTCACGCATACTCACCCTGATCCCGATCATCTTCATCCCCTGGTTCGTAGAGATACCGGCTTTCTTTTTTCTGGGAATCTGGTTCGTCCTGCAGTTTTTAAACGCGGCGGGAAGTTCCGGGCATGCCGGAGGGATCGCCTGGTGGGCCCACATCGGCGGATTCGTTTTCGGCATCCTCTTTCTCAAGCTGTTCGATCGCATACCGGCCACCGGCGTCACCGACCGCCTGCGCCACGCCACCGAGAAGAAACGCTCCAACCGCTTCCAAGTGGTTAAAACCGACCGTGGAGAAGAGGAAGCCAACCTTTACGGCACCCTCACCATCACCCAGTACGAAGCCATGGTCGGTGCACGCAAGCTGATCACCGTCCCCTGGGGCCTACAGAATCGCCTGTACCGGGTTCTCGTACCCCAGGGCATAGCTGATAACCAGGTGCTGCGCCTAAAAGGCGTTGGCAGAACCAAATCCGACGGCACCCGCGGCGACATGATGCTGAGGATAAAAATCCAGCATGTTTGACTTTAACCGGCCGCATGTCAATTGTATGCATTCCATAGGCGGGCTAAAGGCTGACGCGAATTACCCGTGTTCAAATGGCCTTGGATTTCCGAAAATCACGGTAGATGAGAAAATAGGGTTGCCTGCAATCATCTCCATTCCCTTAGCCGCCAGTTGCATCAATTGATACCACAAGCACGCCCATTCAAAGGATTCACGCATGTCGAAGAAGCCTGAAAACACAGCGCTTACCATTGCTGAAATCGACGCCTTGCGCCGGCAGGTAGCCAGACTGGAAGGCATTGAAAAGCGCTGCCGGCAGGCCGAGGCGGCACTCAGAGCCTTTGAAGAGAGGACCCGGCTTCTGGGCGACAGCGCCCCGCTTGGAATTTTCACCATTGACGCGCACGGCAATATAACCGGCATCAACCGGAAAATGCTGGAACTGTTTGCCTGGCCTTCTACGCACGACCCGACATCGATCAACCTGTTCGATCTTCAGGCCATGGCTGAATCGGGGATTATTGCTGATATTCGGCGCTGCATGGCTCAAAAGAAACCGCTCACCACCGAACACCCCTACATCGACCCCCAGGGATCCAATATCCATCTGCGCTACTATCTCAGCCCTATTCCCGGTAACGCTGGCGCCGTCAGCGGGGTTATGGCCATGGTTGAAGACCATACCGATCTGAAACGGACGGAGGAGTCGCTCAGGGAAAGCGAGAAACGCTATCGCCAGCTGTTTCAGTCCGCCCCCATCGCCCTGATCGAATGGGATGTCTCCCGATTGAAGGTCTATCTGGAAGAACTGCGCGCATCCGGCGTCTCTGATTTCAGAGACTATCTGGGGCAAAATCCCCAACAGGTGCACCATTGCTGGTCACTGATAAAAACGGTCGATTATAATCAGGCCTTCTTGGAACTGATGGGGGTTGCCGGCGGCTCAGGGCCCAGCGGCGCATTCATTCCAACCGAAGCAGACGGTTTTTTACTGATGGCCAGGGAAATCATCCTGGTGGCGGCCGAGGGAAATGCCGAAGAAGAGCGGGAAGAGACGCTGGTGACGACCGCTGGAGAACCCAAAATCGTTTTGGGAAAATCCTTGGTTGTCTCCGGCCACGAGGACACCTTGGCACGCGTGGCCATCGCACTGGTGGACATCTCTCAGCGCAAAAGGGCTGAAGCGGCGTTGCGGGAGAGCGAACGACGATTTCGGGATCAAGCCTTGCGGGATGGGTTGACCGGCCTTTACAACCAACGGTATCTCTACCAGTCCCTCGCCGAGTGGATCGAACGTGCCGATGCTGCGGGCACCCCGATTTCCCTGATATTTCTGGACCTGGACCATTTCAAGAAGATCGTTGACACCCATGGCCACCTCAACGGCAGCCGAGCCATCCAGAAGGTCGCGCGGTCCATCGACGCCTGTCTTGAAGAACCGGCTTACGCGGTGGCCTACGCAGGGGATGAATTTGTGGTGGTTTTACCCGGGATGGACCAGGCCCGGGCACTGAAAAAGGCCTCCGAGATCCGCTCCAGGGTGAAAGATACGGTCTACGTGCTGGATCGGGGGATCGAGGTCCGGCTGCGGGCCAGCTTCGGGATAGCAACCTTTCCGCAGCATGCCACGGACTTGAACGGCTTGATTGCCGCAGCCGACCACGCCCTGTTCGCCATCAAGGAAGCCGGCAAAGACGCCATCGGCCAGTTCCAAACCCAGTAGCGGGGTGGGTCATATCACAAATGGTGACGGACACCGCCCGGTGTAGCGGATTTAAAGGGCAGAATGTCTTAACGGTCCATGTGATTGATGAAACCTGTTTCTCCAGTTAAATCAAATGGATTAAACCCGTGAGAGTGGGTGCATTCATTTACCTTTTTTCCCAGAATAGCCAACTCCTTTTTAAATATAGTTACCTGCCTGCAGCAACTCAGCTGTCAAGATGGCTCCACCGGCAGCGCCACGGATGGTGTTATGATGCAGACCGATGAAGCGTATGTCAAATACGTTGCAGGTTCTCAATCTGCCTACGGTTACTGCCATAGCCTTATCCAAGTCCCGGTCTTTGCGAGGTTGGGGGCGGTCAGGTTCTGTTTTGACAATAATGGGTCTTTTCGGGGCTGACGGTAAATTCAACTCTTGAGGGACGCCTGAAAAATGTTGCCAGATGTTGGCGATCTCTTTGAGATCCGGTTTGGCGCCTTTGAATTCGAGGCTGACACAGGCGGTATGGCCGTCAGTTACCGAGACCCGGTTGCAGTGGGCGGAAATGCCTATACCGGCTGCATTCACAATAGCGTGTCCCTCGACGCGTCCAAGGATTTTGAGCGGTTCGTTCTCAGACTTTTCTTCCTCTCCGCCAATATAAGGGATGATGTTATCCACCAGGTCGATAGCGGCCGGACCAGGGTAACCTGCTCCGGACAAGGCTTGAAGGGTGGTCAGGATAATCCGGTTGACATTAAAACCAGCTTTGATGAGAGCGTATACTGGGACCATGAAACTTTGGATGCTGCAATTGGATTTTACGGCTATCAGTCCCTTGTCCCAGTCTCTATTTTTTCTCTGGGCGGGAATGATTTCCAGATGATGGGGGTTGATTTCCGGGATGATCATGGGCACGTCAGGGGTGTGGCGATGGGCCGAGTTGTTGGAGACCACGGCCAGGCCCTGGGCTGCATATTCAAATTCCAGGGCAGCGACTGCAGCTTTCTTCATATCGATGGCCGAAAAGATTAAACGACATTGTCCCATGGCTTGGCTGACCTGGTTGGCATCACCGACGATCAAGTGTGACACGGATTCGGGAATTGGGGTGGCCATCAGCCACCTGCCAGCCACTGCATTTTGATATTGTTGATTGGCTGATCTGGGGGAGGCCGCCACATAGGTTACCTCAAACCAGGGGTGTGCTTCCAAAAGCCGGATGTAATTCTGTCCGACCATACCCGTAGCGCCGATCACGCCAACTGCGATTTTCTTCATCATCTTCTCCTTTTCAGTTGATGGACTCCATGTTAAAATAAAAAAAGCCCGAATGCGTTATCGCATCCGGGCTTGGTGAGTCGGTGGTGTTTTTATTTAGAAGGCTCTGAACAAACCTCCCGCAACATGACCGCACCAAGCCCTGAGACGCTTGGTCTTGGTGGTAGTAGTGGACATGGTGATGGGGGTGTGTCTCAAGCTGGTTTTTATTCCTTTTTTTTTAATCTTTTAAATCGTTGCATAGTCAAACGTTCAGAAAATGTCAAGGGTACCTGCCCTATGTTAATTTTTCAATGGGTAGGCGTCTCACTTTCATTGGCACAGAGGGCAGTGTCTTGATCAAGAGCTAATTCTTGAGCGCCTCAACATATTGTAGTCAAGATGGATTCTGGGCAGCTTGGGTTTACATACCAGTATTAAGGGTCATGCCAAGCCAACATCTACTTGCCATCACCGCTAACATCGAATCATATCTTTGCAGTTCAGAACAAAATTTCCGGCACTACCTAATTTGGTTAAAAGATGGACCAAATATTTTTCAGGTCTTAAAGAAGGCATACAATTTTAAAATCACCCTTGTTTAAACAATGGAGGGCCAGTTATTTCCATTCCATGCGCGTGAAATAGTCGCTTTAATTCTGTTTTTTCAGGCTCCCCTTGAATTTTCGCCAATTCTTGAAAAAAGGCTTCCATTAGACCCGCTGGCTGGAATGCGATTAGAAGTCTTCCGTGGTCCTTTCCCTTAAATGCCCAGGCATGGGGAACCTTTCTCGGAGCAAGGATGGAATCGCCTGGGCCCAAATCGAATCGCTCTTCACCAATCTCCAAAAGGTACTCACCTTCTATGGCGTAAAACCACTCTTCCTGCTCATAATGTAGATGACGCGGTGGTCCGCCTTTTTTTTCATTGAGATTCTCTATGATGAAAAGACCACCGTCGGTATCTTGCGTTGCAACCTTTGAATCAATCGGGAAACCACCGAGCACAGTCTTTCTGCGCCTAAACCGGTCTTGATCAGCCTTGACAAGAATTCCAGTTCCCATCCGTTTTGAGTCGGACGTCTGCCCGTGGCTAAAGGTAGGTGTAACTGCAATTGCAGCGGCCATTATGAATGTTCTGCGATTAATAGGTATCATTAAAATAATCCTCAATAGGTTATGTATCCAACAAAATATAGACGGTCGATCGGTTTATGCGAAGCCCAAACTATTCACTAGGACAATAATGGAAGCCTCGGCACCATCTATAGCCTCAAGAGTATGCATGATTGCAATGTCAGCAACATGCAGGGAAATAAATTTACGTCCATAGGGTCGTAAAGCCACTTGCACACGAAAGGTCGAATAGTCTTTAAAACCCTGGTGAGAAATGGGTAAAGGCGGGTTTGATTTGATATGAAATGGAGCCGGAACTGTCGAAATGGCGACCCAACATATTGTGGTTGAGGGTGGTAGCGATAAAATTTTTAATTACATACCAATCTCTGGGGCAGCTGATCCTAACCGTGCTTCAGTCAAGTCAATCCTACTATCGTGGCGACTGTGTATCGATGAAGCATCAACACGCCAACACCTTTATCATTGTAACTGAATCAATGTTGCCACCACTCAAAATGATTCCAATCCTACCTTTTGGTTTAACCGCCTGACTGAGCAAGGCCGCCAATCCGAGTGCACCTGATGGTTCAATTACCAGTTTCAGCCGGTAAAACAAAAACCTTACAGCGTCTATAATCGCCTGCTCCGAAACCGTTTTCATATCGTCAACATATTCGAGTACTAGAGGAAAGGTGATTTTGCCCAATGACGGGGTCCGGGTTCCATCAGCAATAGTAGGCGGGTTGATTACCCGGTGCAGTTTTTTTGTATGAAAAGACTTGGTCGCATCATCAGCAAGTTCAGGCTCGATACCGATTGTTGTGCAATTTTTCGCTGCTCCTTTTGCGGCAACTGCACAACCACTCAATAGCCCACCACCGCCACAAGGCACTAGTAACATGTCGAGATTAGCAACCTCTTCAAACATCTCCAAGGCGGCAGTGCCCTGGCCTGCAACCACGTCCAAGTGGTCAAATGGTGGAATCATGACATAACCATGCGTTCGTTCAAGTTCCTTGGCGATATCTTCACGATTTGCTTTGGCGGGATCGTAATCGATAATAGTTGCACCGTATTCTTTTGTTGCGGCCAACTTGGTTGCAGGTGCATTCGTTGGCATCACGACCGTTGTTCGAATATTCAGCAATTTGCCTACTAAAGCCACAGCTTGGGCATGATTGCCCGAGGAATAAGTAATAACGCCACGTGATTTTTCTGGTTCTGAAAGTTGAGATATGCTATTGAATGCACCGCGAAATTTGAATGCTCCGATCCTTTGGAAATTTTCACATTTAAAAAAGACCTCGGCACCAACCAACCGGTTCAGAGTTCGTGAAACCATTATCGGGGTTACATGGGAAACCCCTGTTAATCTTTTTTTAGCGGCCAGAATGCGTTCAAACATGTTTTCCCCGATTCGATACCATTAAAAAATTCCGGGTGTCATCAGGCTAAAGGTGGCGGTGGAGGGGGCAATTCTCCGCTTTCCAATGCTTCCCGAGCGGCCTTAACCGGTATGCCTGCCTCGCAAGGTACGCCGACTTGACACAGACCACACCCATATCCCTCGAAGGCATAGGTTTTTTTTACATATTCTCTGGAGCGGACTAAATGCTGCCTGCATTTTTCCTTGTCGTGGCCCGCCTCGGTGATCGCGCGGGCCGGGCAGCGGTCAATACACTTGCCACATGTTCCATTATTAAAAAAAAGGCAATAGGCACGATGGTTGGCATATGGCCGGGGTGTCGGTTGAATGGCTATTTTGACCACCACCGATCCCGCTCGCATGGCTTTGCCCGCAGCGGTGATTAGCCCGTCACACAGACCGAAAGTGCCCAGGCCAGCCGCATGCGCGGCATGCCGTTCGGACCAGGAGGAAGCATAGGAAAACCGCTGCGATTTGACGATCGTCCAGTTGGGTGCAAGCATCGGAGCGATTGCGGCATGCCCTACCTGGAATAGACTGTTAACCACGTGTCGTCGCAATGCCACGTTGAACTCCTCTCCGTAGACCCTGATTCGTGCCCATTCTTCGGATGGATATCTCTTGGCTCGGCGATTGGTGTTACGGACCATTTCTCGTTGAGGTAAAATCCACGAAACGACAGTCAGCTGCTCTGCGCTAACATTTTCCTCGGGGTGATGTTGATTGAAGACCTCCCAGGGAGTCCAGTGAAAAGCGCCAACATACTCTTTGTATTGCTGCCATATCGGATCGGCACCGGAGGCAACGCCCACCAACACCGAGTCCCAGGCTGCTTCGCCGGTTTCATTTTGCATGGTGTTGTAAGGCGACGTCGTGATGAAATTTAAAATCAAACGCTTAATCCAGTCATGCGAAATGCGGGCGTGTTTTTCCATTCTAATCTCTTGTTCTGTTATGCAAGATAACTGATTTGCATGATCGCTGAAGCCATTTTTTTCCCAATGCACTTATACTCATGAGGACAATTGGCCTGAAATTTCAGAAATTCGCTTTCATTCACCTCAAATTTTTCACGCTCCACGGAAACCTGAAGCCTCCCATTGATGACAAAAACATATTCGAAAACATGGCCTTCATGCGGCTCTTTCGAAAAAACGGTGTCCGGATCAATTTCAACATAGTAGGTTTCAAATGATTGCTGGGGTTCGAAAGGAATTAAGGGGAAAAGGCGATAATGCTCGGATTCTGCCGTCAGCGGTTTTTCTCCACGAAACGACCTCACTTCGGCCTGAATGGTCTGTTTTCTGAGCAAGGCGGTAAACGACACCCGCAACCCATTGGCGATCTTCCAAATCGTCGCAATGGTCGGACTGGACCTTCCGGTTTCAATCTGGCGTAACATGCTTTTGCTGACACCGGTACGCCCAGAAAGCCGATCGAGGCTCAAGTTTCGATTTTCCCTTATAGTGCGTAGGTTGGACGCAATGGCTTCGATTGACTGTTCCATATAACAAATACTTTGATAATATATGGTTTTTTGGTTAATATAGCGCTCAATAAGTTGTTAAACCATACGATACATTCATCACTATTTCAAGTGGTGTTTTATGCATATCGAATTGATCCCACTTATTACATTGGTGATCATAACGACCTTTACGCCAGGTCCCAATAATATCTCCTGCGCCTCCATGGGGGTGATGCTTGGCTACAAGAAAACATTGAGCTACCTTTTGGGAATCGCCGCCGGGTTCTTTATCCTCTTAAACGCATTTGTGGCCACATCCACCTGGACGATTTGTGGCGCAGCAATCAAAAACAAATTGAAAAGCGGTCGGTTTGCAAAAACCGTAAATTTACTTCTATCAGTGTTGCTCATTTATACACCATTTTCCTCTCGAACATGACGACCTTCTTTTGAAGGCCATGCTTGATTGTAACAAGGGTTGTGGATTTGAAGGGATTGAAGATCTAAAAGAAAAGCTGGTGCCCGGTGTCCTCAACTTCGAACCCAGGCAGGTGGGGCCTGTTATTTCTGAAGTTTTAATCCTTGGTGTTCAGTACCCATTGGTCATTTGAGAATTGGTTTTTGACTTTTGACCGGCCAGCGGTGTCCGCCGGATGGTCAGGCCAGCAATCCGCCGTCGCAGGTCAGGCAGGCACCGGTAGTGTAGGATGCCGCGTCGGAAACCAGGTAGAGCACCGCACCGACCATCTCTTTCGGCTCCGCGTGGCGCCTCTGCGGGATCTGGGCGACCACCATATCGTAGATCTCCTTGTTCTGCATGAGCACCGAGGAGAATTTGGTGTCCGTAAAACCCGGCAGCAGTGCATTGACGCGGATGTGATGGGGCGCCAGCTCCTTGGCAAAGGCCTGTGTCATGGTGATTAGCGCCCCTTTGGTGATCGAATAGACGCCCTGAAACGGCGCCGGCCGGATGCCGTTGACCGACGAGACATTCACAACCGCACCCTTGCCGGCAGCCTGCATCAGGGGAATGGCCTTCTGGATCATGAAAAAGGGGCCTTTCAGGTTCACATCCAGGGTCTTCTCCCAAGCGCCTTGATCGATGGTGGCCATCTCGCCAAAATAGGGATTGGTGGCGGCATTGTTGACCAGGATGTCCAGCCGTCCATAATCCCGGCCAATCTTCTCGTACAGCAGGTCGATGTCAGCTAGACTGCCCATATTGCAGGCCACACAGGCCGCTTTTCCGCCTTTTTCGCGGATTCCGTCGGCTACCGCTTCCAGGTTCTGCAACTTGCGGCTCACCAGAACCACCTCGGCACCCTGCTCGGCCAGCGTCTCGGCAACGGCTCGGCCAATGCCCCGGCTGGCGCCGGTGACCAGGGCGATACGGCCTGTCAATTCAAACGATACCATGATCTCTCCTCTATCCTTATTCAGGGGCTGTTTTAAATTCATTCCGTCATTGCGGCAGCTTCGGTTTTTTACAACGATTGGGTTTCCATATATAGACGATTTGGTAATAAGGTCAAGATCAAGGCGCGCCAATTCCGAGGAATGAAGCGTACTGTTCGGTCGCTGCGGTGACGAGGAATGCAGTACAGCGCAGATAGTGGGCTTTTACGAAGTCGTCAGTATTTTCCGGATTCCATTACCCTTTCCGCTGCTTTTTCCAAAATTCCAACGGCGAACCCCAGCCTGCCGAACCGCCCATCGCTGGTCTGTCCATGATAATACCGGTAGTAGATCTGCTGGGCGATCACCGCCAGGCGGAACAGCCCGAAGCAGTAATACCAGGCGAAGTTCTCTATTGTCGCACCGGTTTTTTCCTCGTACAGCGCGACGATCTGTCTGCGGGTCAGCATACCGGGAGAGAGCGTCGGCAGGGTCCGGATCAGCTTCAGCTCCTCGCTGTCCGCCGCTTCGACCCAATATCCCAGCGAGGCACCCAGGTCCATGCGCGGGTCACCGATGGTGGCCATTTCCCAGTCCAGCACGCCGGTAATCCGGGTGGGGGCGGCAGGATCGAGAATCACGTTGTCAAACTTGTAGTCATTGTGCACCAGGGCGGGTGTGGCGGTGTCCGACGGCATGGTATCCTTAAGCCAGGCCATGACCGCTTCGAAATCCGGCACGTCACCGGTACGCGCGTCGCGAAAGCGCCGCGACCAACCAACGACTTGCCGGGCCGCATAACCATCCGGGCTGCCCAGGTCCGCCAGGCCGCATCTGCGGTAATCCAAGCCGTGAAGCTCACCCAGCACTGTCACCCACCGCCGGCACAGCCGACCGGCGCCTGGTGCATCGAGGGTCGGTGCGTCAGGCAGATCCTTTCTCAGGATGACGCCCTGCTTGCGCTCCATCACATAAAAGGGTACGTCCATTACGCCAGGATCATCGCAGTAAACCAGCGGCGCCGGAACATAGGGAAATACGGGCTTCAGGGCTCTGAGGATGCGAAATTCCCGGCCCATGTCGTGGGCCGTCCTGGCTTTTTTGCCAAAGGGAGGGCGGCGCAGCACCAGCTCGGTGTCGCCGATGGTAATCAAGTAGGTCAGGTTTGAAAAGCCGCTGTGGAACTGGCGCACGGTTACCGGGCCATCGAGTCCGGGCAGCTTCGTTTTCAGATAGGCCGTGATCGTCTCAGTTTCCAGGGATTCCCCCTGACGAACCGCCCTGGCCTGATCAAGAGAGGTCATCTTCAACTCCATTCTTGTGCTGGCCGGCGCCATAGGCGCGAATCATGGCAATGACAAAATCGGCATAGGCTTCGACGGAAATCTTGCGCCGGCTGTATTTCCAGCGTTTCAGGTACCAGTCCTGAAGCAGGGCTTTGATGGCAGCCGCAACCAGCAGCGGACTCCTTATGGAAAATGCATCACTGGCCATTCCGCGTTCGAGGATTCCGGCAAAGATGGCTTCGGTCTGCAATTCCCCCGCAATGGCCCGTTTGCCTTCCTCGGCATTGAAAAAGCGGGTTTCCATGTATGAGAAAAAGAACCAGGGCTGCAGCACTTCGGACAGATAGAGGTGGCTGCGGATGGCCTTGTCCAGCGCTTCAGCCGCATCCTTGATGCCGTCCAGCTGATCCCCCATCACCCGGGCCACGATGGCCCTGCCCTGCTCCTGGATCAGGGTCAGCAGTTCTTCCTTGTTTTTAAAATAGGCATACAGACCGCCCATGGACATGCCGCTTTCGGCACACAGATCCCGCAGGCTCATGGCATGAAATCCCTTCTGGTTGGCCAGCTTGAGCGTCGCCTTGAAAATTCTCACCAGGTTCCTGACTGCCACCTGTTCCTTTTTTATTTTGATGGAGCCTGACCGGCTCTCGAAAATCTCGCGGCAGATTTCCGTTGAAGATACCGCCACATGTTTTTCGAATTCCTTGAAATTCACCGTCGCTTTAAATCTCCTTCCGGTTACAAACCCCAAAACCCCGAACCTGGTCCTACCCCGGCAGGTTCAAGGCGGCATTCAGGCCCTTTTGGGCATGGGCTCGCAGAATGTGCCTGGCCACGGACATCTTATGCACCTCGTCGGCACCGTCGTAAATCCTCGCCGCCCGTTCGTGGCGGTAGTAATAGGCCAGCACCGTGTCGTCGGTCATTCCAAGGCCGCCGTGAACCTGCAGCGCTCGGTCCACCACCCGTTGCAGGGTGTTGGCCACCACGAACTTGATGAAGGAGATTTCATGGCGCGCGGCCTTGGCGCCCTCTTTTTCGATCTTCCAAGCCGCATGCAGGGTCATCAGCCGGGCGGCCTGGATCTCCGCGGCGCTCTCCGCGATCCAAGCCTTGATGATCTGCTTCGTTCCCAGGGTTCGCCCGTCCGGTGAGATCTTGCGGGTATTGGCCCGCCGGCACATAAGGTCGAATGCACGCTGGGCGATGCCGATCCAGCGCATGCAGTGGTGGATGCGGCCGGGTCCCAATCGCTCCTGGGCGATGACGAAACCTTGCCCCTCGGGCCCCAGCAGGTTGGTTTGGGACACCCGGCAGTTCTGGTAGAGAATTTCCCCATGGGAGGCGTAATCGGTTCCCCGGTGCCCCATGACCGGAATATTGCGCACCAGGTTGAAGCCCGGAGTGTCGGTGGGGACGATGATCATGCTGGCCTGCATGTAGGGCGACGCCTCGGGATTGGTGACGGCCATGACGATGGCAAAGGCGGCACCATCGGCCGAGGTGGTGTACCATTTTTGGCCGTTGATCACGTAGTCGCCGCCGTCTTTTACGGCCGTGGTTTCCAGCATGGTCGGATTGGAACCGGGCATGTCCACCTCGGTCATGGAAAAGCAGCTGCGGATTTTGCCGTCCACCAGGGGCCTTAGATATTGATCCTGTTGGGCCTCGCTGCCGAACTTATGCAGGATTTCGATATTGCCCGCATCAGGCGCCTGACAGTTGAACACAAAGTGCCCGATGGGCGTTCGCCCCAACACTTCGGACACCAGGCCGTGTTCGACCAGGTCCAGGCCCATGCCCCCCAGTTCCTTGGGGTGGTTGGGTGCCCACAACTCCATCTTTTTGACCATCTTGCGCTTTTCGGCCAGCACGGGCAGAAGCTCCACAAATTCGCGGTTCAGAAATTCCGGCTCCAGGGGGATAAGCTCCTTGTTCACAAACTCATTCATCATCTCCAGGATCACCTGCATTTTTTCCGAAACTTGAAAATCCATCTTTTCCATCCTTTGGCAATGCTTGCGTAGACGTGGTTATCGATAGGTGATCAAACCGCCGTTTTGTTCCAGATGGCCATATTCATTAAAAGTTGACAGGCTGATACGCCCGTCGCTGAATTTGAGTCGGGAAACGGAAGCGTTGACCAGCTGCCAGGAAAGGGCAACGGCTTTTTCTGCGGGCAGCCCCAGCACGCTGCCCACAGTTGCAGCGATGGGGCCTCCGGAGGTAAAGACGGCCACCTGACTGCCGCTGGGACTGCGATGCATGATTTCGCGCATACCCGTGGTCACTCGTGCGGAAAATGCCGACCAGCTGGGCAAGGGGTCCAGGGTATCCCGACCGGACGCCCAGCGGGTCATCACCCGCCCAAACACCTTTTGAAAAGTCCGCCGGTCCGACAGCATGTGGCGCACATCCTGGGAGAATGCCGGGTCCTCTTTTTCGATGAGCGGCGCCAACGTACGAAGGACCATTTCAGCATCGTATTCATCAAGATCCGCTGTTTCACTCAGGCAAGGCATGGCCAACCCCGCTGCCCGGTAACTGCTTTTAACTTCTGCGGCGGTCTGTTGCTGCCGCTTCAGGGTGCCTGACCAGCACGCATCGAAATGGATTCCGGCCTGCAGGAAAAAAGCGCCCAGAACACCTGCCTGATTCCGCCCCCGGGTCGAGAGCACATCATAGTCGGATGTTCCGAAAGAGGCTTGACCGTGTCGGATCAGGTACAAGGTGCTCATGGGAATGTTCCTGTGGATCTGCCAAGTGAGAATTGCAGCAGACCGGCTTTCTTTTGATCAATGATGGAGGCCAAAGGGATGTATCCGATCGTTTTTTAACCTGGTGAACAGCCTTGACTTGGCATTTCTGTTCCGTCTTGATTTCCTATAGGGCGGCTCGGAAACCGTGTCAATAAAAATAAATCGAACGCTCGTTTTTTTATTGCCTTGAAAACTGTTTCATGATTAATGGTCAACCAAACAGGATGAGGAAACCATGTCATTTTCCATTTTGGTTTGCATCAAAGCGGTACCCGATCTGGCATCCGGCAGCGAACTGGTCATCGCCGGCCGCTGGATCGACGAGGCCGCCATGGCCTGGTGCATGAATCCTTACGATGCCCATGCGCTGGAAGCTGCCTTGGCCATTAAGGATGCCACTGCCGAGGTCCGGGTGGATGCCATATCGGCGGGACCTGACCGGATCCGGGACACCCTCCGGCGGGCCATGGCCATGGGCGCCGACGCGGGCATTCACCTGGACATGGATGCTGGTGGGCGGCTTGCACCGCAAACCACCGCCCTGGCCATCGCGCGCTACGCCGGCCGTAAAAATTATGATCTGATCCTGACCGGCGCCATGTCCGAGGACGAAATGAACGGCATCACCGGGCCCATGATCGCTGCTGCGCTCGATCTGCCCTGCGCTGCAGCTGCAATTGATTTTACCCCGAATCTGACGAGCAGATCCTTTCGCGTAACCTGCGAGATGGAGGGTGGGATGGCCGAAATCATCCGGCTGTCCGGCCCGGCGCTGGTGACGGTGCAGACCGGCAGGAACGCTCCCCGCTATCCGTCCCTGTCAAATACCCTTAGATCTCGCCGGCAGGCTATCGAAAGGGTCGTTCCTTCTGAGCCTTTCGACCACAACACCCCGCTGGTCGAAACCGTGTGCGTGGCTTATGCGCAACGGGCACCCACCTGCCAAATCATCGAAGGAACCATGCACGAAAAGGCAGACCAACTGCTGCGACTGTTTAACGACCATGGCTGGCTGAAATAGGACGATGCAACATGCATAAAGTTAACGACCAAGCCACCGTTCTGATTGTAGGTGAAACCATTGACGGCCGCCTTTCAAAGGGATCCATCGATTTGGGCCAACAAGCCCGGCAGCTGGCCGGTCTGTTCAACGGTCGGGCCGTTGGCGTTATAATCGGGTCCAATAACGATCAGGCGGCACGCTCTTGGTCAGAGATCTCCGGCATCACCATCATCAATCTGGAGCATACGCATTGTCGCTATCCCAACCCGTCCATGACCGCTGCGGGGGTTGAGGCCTTGGTTGATCAATACGCACCCCTGGCCGTCTGTTTTCCTCACAGCCTGCGCGCCTGCCAGGCCGCCGCCACCCTGGCATGGCGCATCAAGGCGCCCTGCATCAGCGCCGTCGAATCCATTTGCCAGGAAAAAGACCAATTGGCGTTGAAACGGTCGGTCTTTGGCGGCAAGCTTTACCAAACGGTAGCTGCCGACAAGCTGCCAATGATCCTGACACTCAGGCCGGGCCAGTCTCCCCATTCAGCCCGGCCTGAAAAGCCCGACCGTTCACCCTTGGTAGAGACCAGGCCGATCAAGGATTCGGATCCCCGGTTCGTCCCCCAAGCGATCATTCGACGGACCGATACCAATCAGAGCCTGGAAAACGCCCGGGTGATCGTGGCGGGCGGCCGCGGTCTTGGGAAACCTGAGCATACAGCCCTGCTGGAATCGGTGGCCGGTATGTTTAAACATGCGGCCATCGGCGGATCCCGCGGTGCCTGCGATCTGGGTTGGCTGCCCTATTCCCGGCAGATCGGTGAAACGGGGCGGACGGTGTCTCCGGCCCTTTACCTGGCCTGCGGGATATCCGGCGCCCCCCAGCATCTGGCCGGCATGCGGGAATCTCTGACCATCCTGGCCGTAAACACCGACCCGAAGGCCCCCATTTTCAACGTGGCCAATTATGCGGTGATCGAAGATGTGACCGCTTTCCTGCCGATGCTACGGGAAAGATATGCAAAAATAACCGATAAAGGAGATCCGGCGTGAAAATTGACGAGGTAAAACGCATACTGGCCATCGGTGCCGGCACCATGGGGCATCAGATCGGGTTTCTCTGCGCCACCCATGGATATGATGTCGTCGTTTATGATGTGAACCCGGATAGTCTCGACACGGCCGGCCAACGGGTGGAACAACTCGCCGACCGGTTCATTAACAAAGGCCGCCTGCCCGCAGGAGAAAAGGCCGCTGTCCTGAACCGGATCACCTTCACCGGCGATGCAACCCTTGCGGCAACCGAGATCGACATCGTCACCGAGTCTGTGCCTGAAGACCCCCGGCTAAAAGGCCAGGTCTTTTCAGCGTTTAACCGCCTGTGCCCGGCACGCACCGTCTTCACCACCAACACCTCAACCCTCATCCCCTCCATGTTCGCCGAAAGCACCGGCCGGCCCGATCGTTTTCTGGCCTTGCATTTTCACGACGTTCTGCTCACCGACGTGGTGGATGTGATGCCCCACCCCGGCACATCGGCGGAATCGGTGGCTTTGGTCCGGGCTTTTGCCGAACGGTTGCACCAGACCGTTATCGTGCTGGAACGGGAGAATTTCGGCTACGTCTTCAACGCCATGCTCAGCGATCTGTTTAAATCCGCCCTGACCCTGGCGGCCAACGGTGTGGCCGCCGTGGAAGACATCGATCGGGCTTGGATGGGGGTCCTTCAGGCACCGGTAGGCCCCTTCGGCATGATGGACAGCGTGGGACTGGAAACCGTGTGGAAGATCAACGACTACTGGGCCAGGACAACCGGTGACGGCCAGCTGGCGGCCAATGCGGCATTTTTGAAAACGCTCATCGATGACGGCAGGCTAGGCATCAAAAGCGGGGCGGGTTTTTACACCTACCCGGTACCCCTGTTTCATCAGCCCGATTTTCTCAAACAGAGTTCTCGCAAACAGACGACAGAGAGCTGAAGCTGGATGGCTGAGAATCGAGATCGAATGACCGCTGGCCGAATCCAAAGGTGTCATTACATGATTATTGTTTTTTGGTTGATGGTTCCTAGTGGCGCCATTTACTGGCTATCTGACGTTTTAACAAGGATAAATATATTCACGTTTCAGGATCTATTCTTTGACTACCTCCAACTAGCGCATTACCGATGAGCCCAAGGATCTTTGCTTGGGCTATCGATATTTTAGGTATCCCTACCCATTAGAATGGGGATCACTCCCCATTTCTTTTCGATTGTTTTTCCGTTATAGATTTTACGATACTACAATTATTAGGCCTTAGTTCGTCTGGTCTGAAACTTCCTTTTTGTTGGTTCATTCATTTCAAGAAGTATGAGGGACAGCCCCGTCGTTCCCAATGCATATGTGAGCATGTGCCTGCGGGTTGAATTGAACTGCCAATTGTATGTCCAGTAACAGGATAGTGACTGCAGGGATCCCATGGCCAATCAGGTAATCTCGCTCTTGACACGATCCTCCCGATAGCGATCTAATTATCTATTAGGGAACCCTTGCTTGCAGCCCGATTAGGTTGCCATTACTTTTTATCAAAAGTATATCGCCATGACTGGAAAAACTGCAGACACACTTGAAACAACAATCCAGGCCCTTTCAGATAAGTTGAACCATGCGGAAACACAGATTGCTGATCTGAAACGATCGGAACAGAAGTTTCGGCATTTTTTCGAAAAATCCCCGACAATGATCTATGTGGTCGACATGCATGGTGTGTTTGTCAACATCAACGGCGCTGGAGCCCGAATGCTAGGGTTTCAATACGTTTCGGACGTAATCGGAAAACGGTTCGATGACTTCTTTATGGTCGACCGGCACGATCTTCGTCGTTCGCGACGCATACTGGAGGAAAACGGGACCATCCATCAATTCGACACCAAAATGAAACGCTTGGACGGAACCTTGCGTGACGTTCAGTTCTCTGCAGCCCTCCGCATGACCGTCACTGGCAAAGCCAAAGGTTATGAAGGGTTCGTTATCGATATCACGGACAGAAAGGAAACCGAAAAACGGTTGGCGGAGTCGGAGATAAAATACAAAACTGTTTTAGATAACTCCCTGGCGGCCATTTACATGTTTCAGGACGGCGGCCATTTCAGCTACGTCAATCCCCGCATGGTCAACCTGCTGGGTTACGACAGCGAGGAGGAAATCCTCGGCAGGCCTTTCTGGGAAATTATTTCGCCTTATGATCAGGAAAAAGTGAAGCAGCGGGGGCTGGAGCGTGAAACAAAGGAAATCCACCCAAGAAGATATAAATTCCGCATGACTAAAAAGAACGGCGATGAGATCTGGGTGGACATGCGCGCATCTCACGCCTCCTATCTCGGCCGACCCGCCGCTGTGGGCAATTTTATCGACATTACCCGTGAAATCAAGGCTGAAGAGCAGGTTAGGCAACTTTCTCGGCGGCTCATCGAGGCCATCGAGGAAGAGCGACGATCCCTGGCCAACGACATCCATGACGAGTTCGGCCAGTTGCTTACGTTGCTGCAGTTCGACATTGAAGCCTTGCAGAACTCCCTGCCGCCCACTTCAACGGAATCGGCCGATATCTGTACGAAAGTGATGGTGCAGATTCAGCACATCGCCGAAACTGTGCGTGATACCACTTCGCGTTTGCGTCCGGACATGCTCGATCATCTTGGCCTTGTGCCCACCCTGCAGTGGTATATCAACGACATCAAGGGGCGAAGGCCGGAAATGGTGATTAGGTTTCAATCCATTGGCCTGAAAAAACGCATGCCTCCTGAAATCGAATTGGCGTTATACCGTGTGTTTCAGGAGGGCATGAACAATATTTCCAAGCATGCCCGGGCCAGCCAGGTAAATCTGCAATTGACATACAACCATCCGAATATCATTTTCATGATCAAGGACGACGGCTGCGGGTTTTCAATAAATGAAGACGGCATGCCGGCAGACGGCCATCGAAAGAGCATCGGTTTGTTAAGCATGAAGGAGCGGGTTACCTCGCTGGGCGGCTCCATGAATGTTCATTCGACACCGGGAAAAGGAACGACGCTCCGCATCAAAATACCGATCGGCAAGAAAGATAAATGATGACCCCCATAAGCATCCTCATTACAGATGACCATGCCATCGTTCGCAGCGGCGTTCGCCAACTGCTGAAATCCCAGGCCGATATGAATATTGTCGGTGAAGCCGATGACGGCGTAACGGCCCTCAAACTGGTAAAGACGTTGAAACCGGATGTGGTTTTGTTGGATATCGCCATGCCCGGACTAAACGGCCTTGAGACCATCGGCTTGATACGTGAAGCGGCTCCGGAAACCCGCATCGTGATTCTGTCCATGCACGCTAAGGAGAGCTATGTTCACCTGGCCCTGAGTGCCGGTGCGTTGGGTTATGTACTCAAAGCCTCGCCAAGTTCGGACATACTCAATGCCGTTCGCGCGGCGCACCGCGATGAATACTTTTTGAGTTCAACCATTCGGGCCGGCGTGATCGATGCCTACCTGAAATCCAAAAAGCACACACCCACCGTCCGGGGCTATGACCTGCTGTCCGAAAGAGAGCAGCAAGTGTTCAGAATGGTGGTCGAAGGCAAGACCACCAAAAATATTGCAGACATCTTGTGTGTCAGTACCAAAACCATCGAAAAGCATCGGGGCAGTATCACCGGCAAACTGGGGGTCCACGGACGTCTCGAGTTGCTAAAATACGCGATCAAGATCGGGGTGGTTGATCCGGATTTATGGACCGATTGACAATCAGTAAGGATTAAATAGAGGCCAAATTGCAGTTAGCCCAATTTAAGGACCAAATACTCCTGCTTGATGGCGGATTGGGTAAAGAACTGCGGTTTCGGGGGGTAGTGGTGCCGGAAACCATCTGGTCGGCGGGCGCCCTGATGACCGATCCTGATGTTGTACGCCAAATCCATCTCGACTATATCGCGGCCGGAGCAGATATCATTACGACCAACACCTATGGCGTGATCCGACAGGACCTGGCCAAAGAAGGCATCGAAGTCCGCTATGCCGAACTCAACCGCATTGCCTGCAAACTGGCCTTGCAGGCACGCGAGATGTCAAGTCGCAAGATTTTCATAGCCGGTTCGCTGCCTCCGCTCAGTGGGAGCTATCGTCCCGATCTGGTGGGGCCGAGCGAGGAAATCCAGGCGTTTTATATAGAGCAGGCCGAACTTCTGGCCCCTCATGTTGACCTGCTGCTTTGCGAAACCATGTCCAGTGCCGCCGAAGGATATGCGGCGGCAAAGGCTGCCTCTTTGACTGGCAGACCCGTTTGGGTGGCCTGGACACTTCACGAAGACCAATCAGGCAGGTTGAGAAGTGGGGAAACGATTGAGCAGGCCATCGACGCGTTAAAGAACCTGCCCGTCAGCGGCTACCTGGCGAACTGTTGCGCCCCGGAAAGCATCACCATGGCGATGCCCCGATTGAAAGCATCAAGAGCCGAATGGATTGGTGGATATGCCAATACCTTTGCCCCCATACCAGAAGACTGGAACCTTGACGGAGAAAAAGAGACGGATGGATTGCTAACGCTGCGTTCGGACCTTGATCCAGAAAGCTATTGCACCCATGCCGTTAAGTGGCTGGCGGCAGGCGCCACAGTAGTCGGCGGCTGCTGCGGCACCAGGCCGGCCCACGTCGCCAGGATGCGCGCCTTGATCGACGCAGGCCAATGCATGAGATCCAGACTATGAGCATGGATAGAATCAACGGCTTTCTTTAATAACTCGTTCCATTTTTCCTTCCTCTCATCCATTGCCAAAAAATAGGACTCTCCCCCCCCTTATAATCAGGGATGTCCACCTATTTACAACTCAATCTATTCAACATACCGACCATGAGTGGGTCAGGGGGCAATTATGTGATGAGTATGCCCAACGGCATTGTCGGCATTGCGTTGGGATGCAATTCTTATAATTTTGGTTGGAGTGCCGACCAAAAGCTGACCATCGTTGAAGCGGCCAATAATCTGAATCCCTCTTAACCCCATCCCAAGTTCATAATCCCCACATCCAGTGAATAAGTAGGGGCTTCCCCCGGCATTATGGGGGAGGCTCCCCATTTACGCAGGCACTTTCTAAATAGTAGCAACAGACAGCCGGGATGAGTATAGCAACGCATTTTCACATTAAAGTTCACGGCGTGTCAGGAGAGTTCGGATATGGATGTTCGCCTCATCGAAAAGACCCCATCAGCATATGCGTATCCGCTGTTGATAAAAAACCTGTTGCCCCCCGCACTACGCTACGCACCCGAGCAGGAAATCGTTTATCGCGGCAACCTTCGTTACACCTACCGGCAGTTTGCCGGCCGGGTGGCCCAGTTGGCTCACGCACTCGGCGATTTAGGTGTCAAAGCGGGGGATACAGTGGCCGTGATGGACTGGGACAGCCACCGCTATCTGGAATGCTATTTTGCCGTACCCATGATCGGCGCCATCCTGCACACCATTAATATCCGGCTTTCAGCTGACCAACTGGCCTACACCATCAATCATGCCGAGGATGACGTTATCCTTTTGCATCACGACTTCCTACCGCTGTTCGAAGAGGTCAGGGATCAATTGGAGACCGCCAAAAAGGTTGTTTTGATTGCAGACGGCCAGTCTGTGGAAAGCGAAGGGCCAGAAGTCGTTGGTGAATACGAGTCGCTGCTGTCAGAAAAGAGCAGCGATTACGTGTTCCCGGACTTCGACGAGAATGCGGTGGCCACCATTTTCTACACCACGGGAACGACCGGTCTTCCCAAAGGGGTTCGTTTCAGCCACCGTCAGATCGTCCTGCACACCTACGGTTTCATGTCCGCCCTGTGCGCGTTCCGCAGCTACGCCTCGGTGGATTCCGGCGACGTCTACATGCCTCTGACGCCCATGTTCCACGTACACGCCTGGGGTATGCCCTACCTGTTCACGCTGCTGGGAACCAAGCAGGTCTACCCGGGCAAATATGTGCCGGAAGCAATCCTGCATCTGATCGAATCGGAAAAGGTGACGTTTTCCCATTGCGTGCCGACCATCATTCACATGCTCCTGAACGACCCGGCCATCGAGAAGGTCGACCTGACCGGATGGAAAGTGGTCATCGGTGGATCGGCCATGCCCAAGGGGTTGTGCCGGGAGGCCATGGGACACGGCATCAATCTGTTCAGTGCTTACGGCATGTCGGAAACCTGTCCGTTGCTGACCATCGCAAATGCCAAGCCCTACATGCTGGAATGGGACACGGAGAAGCAGATCGAAATGCGCTGCAGCACCGGAATGCCCGCTCCATTGGTGGACCTTGAGATTGTCGATCCTGAAGGCAAGCCCCTGCCGCGCGACGGCAGCCATACCGGAGAAGTGGTGGTCCGCAGTCCCTGGCTGACCCAATCCTATTTCAAGGAGCCTGAAAAAAGCGAAGCGCTTTGGCAAGACGGGTGGCTGCATACGGGCGATGTGGGCTACGTTGACGAAGAAGGCTACCTACACATCACCGATCGCATTAAGGACGTCATCAAGACCGGCGGGGAATGGATCTCCTCATTGGAGTTGGAGGATCTCATCAGCCGCCACGAGGCGGTCAGCGAAGCGGCCGTCATCGGCATCCCAGACGAGAAATGGGGTGAACGCCCGATGCTGCTGGTGGTTGTGAAACCGGCTTTCAAGGATAAAGTCACGGAAGACAACTTGAAAGCGTTCTACGGCCAATTCGTCATCGAGGGAGTCATCCCCAAATACGGTGTGCCGAGTCGGGTGATGATTGTAGACGCCATCGCCAAGACCAGCGTGGGCAAACTGAACAAAAAAGTATTGCGCAGTCAGTATCATAAATCGCTGAAGGTTTAGTATTCAATATTTATTAACGGAGAACAACCAAGGAGTAATGCATGATCGATTTCACATTTACTGAAGAGCAGGATATGTTTCGCAAGGCGGCTCGTGAGTTCGCCGAGACCCAGGTGGCCTCTTTCGTTACCGAAATGGAAAAGACCGGAAAGGTCCCCGCAGGGCTGGTCAAGGCGCTGGGCGAGGCCGAGATGATGGCCTTGACGATACCGGAAGAATTCGGAGGCCTGGGCCTAGGCTACACTGCCCGCCTGATCGCCCTTGAAGAGATCAGTCGCATCTCCGTGGCAACGGCCATGATGCTGCAGGTGTTCGCCCTGGGCATCGAACCGATCGTCAAGTTCGGAACCGACGAACAAAAGAAAAAATACCTGCCCGGCCTTGCCACCGGTGAACGCCTGGCGACGGCAGCCGTCACCGAAGCCACGGGCGGCAGCGATCCCACGGGTATCCGTACCTCCTATAGCAAGGATGGTGACGATTTCATTGTTAACGGCCGCAAGTGCTTCATCACCAACTCCCACATCGCCGATACGCTGACCATCCTGGCCAAGAATGAAGAGAACCCCAAGGAGTTTTGCGCCTTGATCGTCGAAAAGGGTATGGAGGGTTTCAAGGCCACCCATGAAGAGCACAAGGTGGGCATGCGCGGCTGCAACACGGGCGAGTTGGTTTTCGAAAACCTGAGGATACCCAAGGAGAACCTGCTGGGTGTGGAAGGCAAAGGTCTGCGGGTGACCATGGCGGCCATCGGTGACGTGGGCCGTGGTGGCATGGTGGGCTGCGCACTGGGCCTGCAGGCCGCCTGCCTGGAGGCCTCGATTCAGTTCGCCAACGAGCGCATCCTTTACAGAAAGCCCATCAGCCAGCTGCAGACGATCCAGAACAAGATCGCCGAGATGCGCATCGACCTGGAAGCCGGGCGTCTGCTGGGCTACCGGGCCGCCTCTATCCAGGACAAAGGCCAGCAATCCAGCAACGAGTTCGCCGTGGCCAAATACTACACCACCGAGTCCTCCCAGAAAGCCGCCAAGATGGCCGTTGACATTCACGGTGGCTACGGCTGCATGGAGGAGTATGCCGTGAGTCGCTACATCCGCGACGCGGCTGTGGTCGGTCCCTCTGCCGGCACCTCGGACATCATGAAGGTGATCATTGCCCGCTGGGCATTGTCTTAAATCTAACCGAAAGCAGGTCGGGCAATTGTTCCCGGCCTGCCTTCAAACCGCTCATACAGGATCGATGGAATGCTTAACATCGTTGTTTGCGTCAAAGCCGTGCCAGACCCCAACGAGGCCTGCAACATCAAGATTGACCCTGATACCAAAACCCTGTTGCGGTGTGACGTTCCCATGGTGATCAATCCTTTAGACAAAAACGCTATGGAGGCCGCCCTGCAGCTGAAGCGCACACGGGGAGCTGAGATCACCGTGCTGAGCATGGGGCCGCCGCCGGCCGCACAGATCTTGAAGGAGTGCCTGGCCCTGGGAGCGGATCACGGCATCCTGCTCTCCGATCCGGCCTTTGGCGGTGCGGATGCCTATGCGACTGCCTTCACACTTGCAAAAGGCATTGAGAAGATCGGTTCCTTTGACCTGATCCTTTGCGGCATGGCCAGCAGTGACGGGGCCACCGAGTGGGTTGGCCCCCAGATTGCCACCTTCCTCAATCTGCCGGTGGTGACCATGGTGCGCGAGATCATGGATGAAGCTGGGAAGGATTGGCTTGTCAGGGCCGACTGGGAAAACGGATATCGTCGGGTTGCTGTTCAACTGCCTGCGGTGTTCACGGTAACCCGGGGCCTGAACCGTCCCAAGGCCCTGAGCTTTTCAGGCATCATCAAGGCCCGTAAAAAAGAGATTACCACCTGGAAGTTAGTAGATCTGAACACCGGACAAGAAACTGTGGGCCTCAGAGGCTCTCCGACGATTGTGGACAGTTTCGGAACCATTGACAACCGGCGGTCCGTGCAGATGCTGACCGGCACCGCCGAAGAAAAAGCCGATGCGTTGGTCAAGATATTGGCCGAAGCCGGAGCCATAGGATAAACGCTATGAGCACACCAAACCCATCCGGTGCGGTCTGGGTGGTGGCAGAAGTCGACGACTGCCGCCTGCGCCCGGTTTCGCTACAGCTCGTTGGCAAAGCCTGTCTGTTGGCGGATCAGCTCGATGTTGCGGTCGAAACGCTGCTGCTGGGCGACCAGCTCAAGGAGCCGGCCCAGGAATTGATCGCCGCCGGTGCCGACCGGGTATATATCGCTGAATCTCCGGCGCTTGTCATGTATCAATCAGAAGCCTATGCCGATGTGATCGTTGACCTGGTCCGGGCCAGGCAACCGCAGATCCTGCTGATGGGTTCTACCTTCATGGGTCGGGAACTGGCCCCTATGGTGGCTGCCCGGCTGGATACCGGGCTGACCGCTCACTGCATCGACCTAATCCTGGATGAGAATAAGATTTTGGATCAGCAGATCCCGGCCTATGGCGGACTGCTTTCCATCCTCTGCCCAGACCATCACCCCCAAATGGCTACGGTGGCTGGCGGGGTTTTCATCACCCCATCCCCGGATTACTCCCGCAAAGGTGAAATCGAATCCGTTGCCGTCCCCGTTAATCTATCTATGCGGGTGCGGACCCTGGAGGTGGTCAGCGAAGCCGCCGGCAATGCCTCCCTGGACGCCGCTGCCTGCATCGTGGCCGGCGGGGCCGGCGCCGGAGATGCGGCCGGATGGCAGCAAATCAAGCAATTGGCTCAAACCCTCGGTGCGGCCCTTGGCTGTACCCGGCCAGCAGTGGACGAGGGCTGGGCTGAACTGGAGACCATGATCGGCCAGAGCGGCAAGATGGTCAGTCCACAGTTTTACATTGGTGTTGGTCTGTCCGGCGAACTGCAGCACATGGTGGGCATCAAGGGCGCCCAACTCATGGTGGCCATCAACAGCGATCCCAAGTCCCCGGTGTTCGAGCAGGTCGATGTGGGCGTCGCAGAAGACGGTCGGACCTTTCTGCCTATGCTGATAGAAAAAATCAAGGCCTTTCGGGAGCAACAAGTGACCTGCAACCCGGTCGCTGGAGACGAATAGAACGACAACATCAACCACTATCGAGGAGCATCGTCATGCCAAACAAAACCAGAAAAGAATACCTGGCCGCCCTTAAAGCCATGCGTCCCAATACATACAAGTTCGGTGAACTGATCGAAGACGTGACCACCCACCCGGCTACCAAACGCACGGTGGAGAGTCACGCCCGTTGTTTTGATGGGGCCAACGACCCGGAACTGGCCAAGATGTATACTGCCAAATCGATTTTTACCGGCGAAACAATTATGCGTTGGAACTCCATGATGCAGGACGAGGGTTCCCTGATCAGCAACATGAAGTTCAAACGCCAGAACTACCGTCGCACCGGCACCTGCACGGGTGCGGTGTGCGTGGGCTGGAACGCCATGAACGTCATGTGGGCGGTCACCGAAGAGATGGACGCCGAATACGGAACCGAATACAAGGCCCGGTTAAAGAACTGGATCCTGCACGCCGAAAAGGAATGCCTGACCGTATCGGGTGCCCTGACGGACGCCAAAGGCGACCGCAGCAAAACACCCTCCCAGCAAGCCGAACCTGACGCCAACCTGCACGTGGTGGAAGTCAAAGAAGACGGCATCGTCATTCGCGGCGCCAAGGTGATGATCTGCGGTACCGCCGCCGCCCAGGAGATTTTCCTGCTGCCCGGCAGCGGCTACAAGGAGCCGGACAAGGACTACGCCCTGGCCTGCGTGGTGCCCCGGGACATCGAGGGACTGACTATCGTGGAGGCGCGGCACCCCAGTGACAAGCGCGAGTTGGAGGACACCGCCGACGTGGAAGTACCGGACACGGGCATCACCCAGGGGTGGCTGCTGTTCGACGATGTCTTCGTGCCCAACGAGCGCGTCTTCATGTGCGGCGAGGCTAAATATTCGGCCAAAGTGATTGGTTATTTTACCGCCAACTACCGTTCATGCATCGGCGGCTGCGTGACCGGCCAGGGCGACGTCATGATTGGCGCTTCAATGCTGATGGCCCGCGCCAACGGCCTAAAGACCAAAACCTTCATGAACAAGCTGGTGGATATGAGCATCAACAACCAGGTCACCTTCGGCCTTGGCGTGGGCGCCATCGCCCTGGGCAACCAGCATCCCTCGGGTTCTTGGTTCGCCGATCCACTGACCGCCCATACCAACAAGGTCCAGGTGGCCACCCTGCCTTACGAGGTCAAACGCCTGACCCAGGATATCGGTGGCGGCATCGTGGAGACCGGCTGCATGCCCTCCTATGCCGACGTTTCTCATCCGGAGTACGGCCCGTTCCTGAAAAAATGCCTCAAAGCCGGCGACTGCTCGGCCGAGTCGCGCTTCAAGGCCGCGCGTCTCTCCGAGTGGCTGACCATCGGGGCCGGTGTGCCTGGCTGCATGCACGGCGGCGGATCACCGGACGGAGCCAAGCTGGTGGTTCGCTTCACCACGCCCATGGAAGAGTATGCCGACTACGCCAAAGCGATTATCGGTATCGATGAAGATGTGACCGATCCACAGTGATGGAAGTAAAGATAAGAAAATAAATTTGATCCAAGGAATGTCACAGGAAAATCCGGGGACATTCCTACCGTAAGAAGGAATACTATGAAAGATAAGGTGGAAAAGGCCCTTTCCGAATATTGGGAGAGCGCCGACGGCGAGACGCTCGCCAAGGAGGTCGTGATTGTGTCGGCCTGCCGGACGGCCATCGGCGCCTTCGGTGGCTCCCTGCGGGACACGCACGCTACTCAAATTGGCAGCGTCGCTATGAAGGAGGCGGTCAAGCGGGCGGGCATCGATCCTAAGATCATCGACGACGTTCGGTTCGGCTGCTGCATGGAACCGGCCGATGCCTGCAACGTGGCCCGGGTCAGCGCATTGCTTGCCGGCATACCGGAAGCCACACCAGCCGTCACCATCAACCGCGTCTGTATTTCCGGTATGGAGGCGGTTCTGTCCGGCATGGCCATGATCCAGGCCGGCATGGCCGAAGTTATTCTGGCCGGCGGTGTGGAGCATATGTCCGGGGTACCCTACATTGTTCCCAAGGCCCGCTGGGGCTGCCGACTCCAGGATCAGGTGTTCGCCGACGCCATGATCCACTCCCTGCACTGCGGGTCCCACATCATCCCTCACCCAGAGGCGGGGCCGGTGGATGAGAACGAGGCTCCCCTGAAGCATTTCGTGGGCAAACCTTACATCATGGGCCACACCGCCGAGTTCGTCGCCCAGCATCTGGGGATCAGCCGGGAAGAGATGGACGCGGTGGCCCTGCGCAGCAACAACAACGCGGAGAAAGCCACACACAGCGGCGCCTTTGCCGAAGAGATCGTTCCGATCGAGATCCCGCAGCGAAAGAAACCGCCGGTGGTTTTCGACCGCGACGAGCACTTTCGGCCGGGCTTGACCCTCGACCAGTTGCAGAAGCTGCCACCGGCCTTCGTGCCCAAGACCGGCAAGGTGACCGCCGGAAACAGCAGCGGCATCAACGACGGAGCCGCCGCCATGGTAATCATGTCGGGCGCCAAGGCAAAGGAACTGGGGCTTCGCCCCCTGGCGCGAATCCGATCCGTGGGCAGCGGCGGCTGCCACCCCTCGGTCATGGGTTTGTCCCCGGTGCCGGCCGTCAACAAAATGCTCAAAGCCTCCGGCCTCACGATTGCGAACTTCGAATTGGTGGAAGTCAACGAAGCATTTGCGGCCCAGTATATCGCCTGTGAACGCGAACTGCGGTTGGACCGGGACATCACCAATGTTAACGGTTCAGGCATCGGTCTGGGCCACCCGGTCGGTGCTACTGGCGCACGCATCATTGTAACCCTGCTGCATGCCCTTAAAAACAGGAACAAACAGCTTGGGCTGGCCACGCTTTGCGGCGGTGGCGGTGTAGCCATGGCCTGCGCCGTCGAGATGATCTGACAACCCTTTTCGAATTGAGGAAAAAACGATGAATTTCAGCGATAAAACCGCCTTGGTGACAGGCTCTGGAAGCGGCATCGGACGTTCCATCGCCATGCTGCTGGCCGAATGCGGCGCCAATGTAGTGGTCAACGATGTTTCGCAAAAAGATGCGGATGCATCCACCCAGGAGATCGAGTTTCTGGGCCGGAAATCACTCGCGGTGGCCGCTAGTGTATCGGATCGAGTTGGGGTCCAGGCGATGTTCGACCAGATCCAATCACAGTTTGGAGGCATCGATATCCTGGTGAACAACGCTGGGATTACCCGCGATGGTTTTTTGATGAAAATGACTGAAGATCAGTGGGACCAGGTTATGGAAGTGAACCTGAAGGGCGTTTTCAACTGCTGCCAGTGCGCCGCCCGGATGATGTCCGACAAGCGGTATGGCAAAATCGTCAATATTGCCTCGGCCTCAGCCCAGATGGGCAATATCGGGCAGGTCAATTACGCGGCCAGCAAAGGCGGCGTCATCTCCATGACCAAAACGCTGGCCAAAGAACTGGCGCAATTCAACATCAATGTAAACGCTGTTGCTCCCGGATTTATAGAGACACCGATGACGGCGAAAGTACCGGATAAAGTCAAAGACCATCTTATCCGGCAGATTCCATTGAGGCGTGCTGGCACTCCGCAAGATGTGGCCCATGCGGTTTGTTTTTTAGCATCCGATGCGGCGGCTTACATTACCGGACAGATTCTGTCCTGCAACGGCGGAATGGTAGTGTAAAGGCTTTCTGAACAAGAAAGCTGTGCCTAATGAATAACGACTGAAGCCGATGCAATTCCTTCAACACCCATGGGCTCGCATCACTGTGGATGTTTGATTAAACCAATGAAACCAAGAGATAAGATATATTTTGAGTACCAAACAAAACAATAAAGTCATGACGGCCGCCCAAGCTGTGGGATTGATCAAGGACGGGGCGACAGTTGCTACCAGCGGGTTTTGCGGCGCAGGAGTGGCCGAGGCGATCGTACTTGAGCTTGAAAAGAGATATCTTGAAACCCGATCGCCGACGAATTTGACCCTCGTTTTCTGTGCCGGGCAGGGAGACTTCTCATCAAGAGGAATGAGCCACTTGGGACACGAAGGCTTGGTGGGGAAAATCATCGGCGGTTATTTCGGAGCTTCACCCGATCTTTCCCGGTTGGTCATCGAAAACAAAATCCAGGGATATAACCTGCCCCAGGGTGTTTTATCCCAGATGTTTAGGGATATTGCCGCCAGAAAACCCCGCACAATTACGACGGTAGGCCTGAAGACCTTTGTGGATCCTCGACTGGAGGGGGGCAAGGTTAATGCAATGACCACCGAGCCGATGGTCGAGATTGTATCCTATGATGGGAAGGAGTATCTGGCATACAAGACCTTTCAAATCGATGTGGCCATTTTGCGGGGCACCACGGCAGACGAAGACGGCAACATCACCATGGAGAAAGAAGCCCTTACCCTGGAAAACCAGGCACAGGCCATGGCGGCAAAAAGCGGAGGCGGTATCGTACTGGTACAGGTGGAGCAGGTCGTTAAGCGTGGAACACTTCACCCCAAACACGTCATTATTCCCGGCGTACTGGTAGATGCCGTTGTCGTGGCAAACGTAAACCATCACTGGCAAACCTTCGCAGAAGTATACAATTCTTCCTTCAGCGGCGAAGCCAAGGTTCCCATGGCCATGGTGGCGCCTATGAAAATGAGCGCCCGGAAGATTATCGCCCGGCGCGCCGCCTTTGAACTGTCGTCCGGCGCCACGGTCAATCTCGGCATCGGCATGCCGGAAGGAATTGCCAATGTGGCCAATGAGGAAGAGGTTATTGAAATGGTCACCCTGACGGCCGAGCCCGGAGTTATCGGGGGCATGCCGGCCGGTGGATTGAATTTTGGCGCTGCCTACAACCCCCAGGCCATCATCGCCCAGCCCGCGCAATTTGATTTTTACCACGGCGGCGGACTTGACGTCGCTTTTCTGGGATTGGCGCAGGTTGACCGTTTCGGGAATCTCAATGTCAGCAAGTTCGGGCCAAAACTGTCCGGTGCCGGTGGATTTATCGATATCACACAAAACGCCAAGAAAGTGGTCTTCGCCGGAACCTTTACTGCCGGGGGCCTGGATGTCGCCGTCGATGACGGCAAGCTGACCATAAAGCGGGAAGGCCGCGCAATGAAGTTCATCCAGGATGTCGAACAGGTTACGTTCAGCGGTCAGTATGCTGTCGAGCGCAGGCAACCGGTTCTGTACATTACCGAGCGCTGTGTGTTCGAACTGTCGGCCAATGGGCTTGAATTGGTGGAAATAGCCCCGGGCGTCGATGTGGAGAAAGACATCTTGGCACACATGGCCTTTAAACCCATGGTCGGAGACAGGGTCAAACAGATGGATGCAACCATTTTCCGCGATTGCCCCATGGGGTTTCGTGGTCGCTTTTTCAATTAACCCCCATTTCCCGCTCCCTGATGCTGTCATCCAGCATCCCGGCAGGGAAGGATGAGGAACCGTTTATGTCTGAAAGAACAGCTGAACAACTGGCGGGAATGATCTTGGCCAAAGCCAAGGAGTTTGGGGCGGACCTAGCGGGTATTGCCCGGGTGGAGGATTTGAAGAACTCCCCATCCCACCTGATCAGCGAACGCATGCCGGAATTCGCTAATGTTGGAGCCAAAGAAATCGAGGGACGACGACCTGGCCAGGTGGATTGGCCGGCAGGCGCCAAATCAGCCATCGTGATCGCCATCGAACATCCGGAGGATAAACCCGAGCTAGACTGGTGGATCCTGGGCACCAAGTCGGCCGCGGGCAACACCCCCGGCAACAAGATGCTCATCGCGGCTGCCAACAAGCTGGCGGACTGGCTGGAGCAGGAACTGGACATGACCTGCTTTCGGCTGCCCTATCACATCGAGCTCGGGGGTATCTACATGAAAGACACGGCTGTGCTGGCCGGATTGGGCTGCATCGGCAAGAACAATATCCTGGTCACACCCGAATACGGCCCGCGTCAGCGACTGCGGGTCCTGCTGGTGGATGCGGAACTGCCCTACAACGGTCCCTTAGACTTCGATCCTTGCCGGGATTGCGACATGCCTTGCCGGACAGCCTGCCCGATGAATGCGTTCAGTAAAACGCTCTACCGAGCGGAAGAATACGGTTTCGGCCAGCTGCCCGGCCGCACCGGCGTCTACAGCCGGCCCCGCTGCAGCCGGATCATGGACAAGGCCTGCAAGGAATATGAACCGGTGGCGATCGAGGGACAGGACGAGCCGGGGAAGCTGGCCAGGTTCTGCCGGAAATGCGAGTTCGCCTGCCCGGTGGGGGCGCGTTGACCCCAGGGCAGCCCATATTCCAGCAGGAGATGCTGAAAACAGAAAAATAGTGGTTGATTTCTTTCAAAAGAGTAAGGTCTTAATCACAATCAACAGGAGGGATGCTCATGTCGGACTCGAGTTATGATCGGTCAAGTGAATCAAAAATTGATAAACCGTTATTCTATGGATCGGCCCTGATAACAGGGTTGAGCGTCGTTCTGCTTCTGCTGTTCCCGGAAGGCGGTAAGAAACTGCTTTCAACGCTCTTCAACTTCTGCACCGACCAGTTGGGCTGGAGCTACATCTGGGCCACGCTGATCTGCTTCGGGATCATGCTGTGGCTGGCCTTCGGCAAATACAAGGACGTCAAATTCGGCGGGCCGGATGCCAAGGTCGAATTCAAGACGCTCAGCTGGGTGGCTATGTTTTTCTGCTCCGGTATCGGCACCGCCCTGCTGGCCTGGGCATCCAAGGAGTGGCACTTCTACTACACCTCGCCTCCCTTCGGTGTTGAACCAAAGAGTATCGAAGCGGCCCAGTGGGCGGCGGCTTACCCGATCTACCACTGGGGGCCGCTGGGCTGGGTGATTTATGCGATTCTCGCCTTTCCCATCGGTTACGCCTACTGGAACCGACGAGAGGGAGGTCTGCGGTTCAGCACGTCCTGTTCTGGCGTGATCGGCGAGAAGAATGTTAAAGGCCTGCTTGGCAAGTTCATCGATTTTCTCCTGATCTTTGGCCTGTTCGGCGCCAACGCCACCACGCTGGGTTCAGGCACCCCAATGCTGGCCGCCGCCATCTGCAAGGCACTGGGCATCGAGCACACCTTAATGGTCGATTTCTTTGTTCTGGCGGTCTGGTCGGTGCTGTTTACGACGTCGGTGGCCCTGGGCCTCAAAAAAGGGATCAAGAACCTCAGCAACATCAACCTCTGGGCGGTGTTTATCCTTTGTACGATAATTTTCATAGTCGGCCCAACCTCATTCATGTTCAACACGTTCACCGACAGCATGGGCATCATCGCCACCAATTTCTTCCGGATGTCCTTCTACACCGACCCGATCCGCAGAAGCATGTTCCCGCAGTGGTGGACCGTTTTCTATTGGGCCTGGTACTGGGCCTATGCCCCCTACATGGGCGTCTTCATCGCCCGGGTCTCCCGCGGCCGCACTTTCAAGGAAACCGTCTTTGCGACCCTGGTCGGCGGCTCGGCCGGCTGCGCCATGTTCTTCATGATTTTCGGCAACAACGCCATTTACCAGCAGCTGCATGGGGGCTTTGACTTCCTGGCAACGACTTCATCCGCCGGTGCCAACGCGGCGATCATCGGCGCCCTGTCGGTGCTGCCCTTGTTCCCTTTGATTCTTGGCATTTTCATCTTCACCGGGTTCGTCTTCTCGGCAACAACGATCGACTCCTCGGCTTACTCCATGGCCAGTGTCTCTTGCAAAGATCTGCGACCGGGCCATGAACCCTCGATCTTTGCCCGGATCTTCTGGGCAATGGTTCTGGCCGCCGTAGCGCTGGCGGTCATGAACATCGGCAGTCTGGGCGCCGTACAGACCGCATCCCTGGTGGCGGCCTTCCCGATCTTGATCTTTGCCGTGATTTCCATCTGGTCCTTCCTCAAGTATCTCAAGGCGGACCAGCCGCAATTGCAGCAGCCTTTGCCCGAAGGCGCCGAAATAGAGAGTTTTCTGGTTGACTAGTTGTTGACTCTCTGTCAATTTTCAATAGAAATTTAAACGTAAATATGTCCGCAAAGAGAGGCCCGGTGATTTCACCGGGCCTCTGGGCGTGTGAAGGTTTGCACAATGCAGCAACCGATGGTGGCCATGGACGGCCGTTTCTGGTTTTTCACGGTTCACTTTCTCCAAGATGGCTGCACCCGAACTGCCGATGCTCGTTAATGAAAAAAAGGAGAGCCCATGTATATCAACGGTAAATGGCTATCTGCACTAAATAACAGGACGTTTGACATCTTCAACCCGGCTGACGGTGAGTGTATCGGCCAAGTGGCCGACGGCGGCAGCGAGGATGCGGCACTGGCAATTCAGTCCGCAAGCGAAGCGTTCAAGGTCTGGTCCGGAACCACCGCCTATCAGCGCTCGGCCTATCTTTACGATGCATACCGCATCATGATGGAGCGCCAGGAGGATCTGGCCCGGCTGATGACCCGGGAACAGGGCAAACCCATTCAGGCCGCACGTAATGAGGTCAAGTACGGCGCTGATTTTTTGCTTTGGTTTGCGGAAGAGGCCAAACGCACCTATGGCCAGACGATCCCGTCTGCCCGGGCGGATCAACGCTTCATCGTATATCGCCAGCCGGTCGGCGTCGTCGCCGCGATTACCCCGTGGAATTACCCCGTCTCCATGATCACCCGCAAGATCGCTCCAGCCCTGGCGGCTGGCTGCACCGTTGTTCTCAAACCCGCCGAAGCCACCCCTTTATGCGCCAAGGCCGTTTTCGAGGTGTTTGAGGCGGCCGGGATTCCCGCCGGCGTGGTTAATATGGTAACGGCTTTGAAACCGGGTCCGGTTGGAGAGGCTTTTCTGGCTGACCCTAAGGTCCGGAAAATAACCTTTACTGGATCCACTCCAGTCGGCAAGATGCTTGCGCGGGAAGCAGCCGCTCAGTTGAAACGGGTGTCTCTGGAACTGGGAGGCCATGCTCCCTTTATCGTTTGCCAGGATGCGGATCCGGTCCATGCGGCCAAAGGTCTTTCGCTGGTAAAATTTCTGAATACCGGACAGGCCTGTATCAGCCCCAACCGGATATTTGTGCATGAGGATCAATTGGATGCCTTCATTGAAGAATTATCCAAAAGGGTGTCAGCAATGAAGGCTGGTTCCGGTTTTGAGGCCGGGGTGCGGATAGGCCCGTTGGTCAATGATGCCGCTATTGAAAAAGTTGATCGGCAGGTGCAGGATGCCGTTAAGAAGGGAGCTGAGTTGGTTTCCGGAGGCCGGCGCTTGACTGAAGACGGTCTCGATCGTGGGTTCTTTTATGCACCCACAATTTTGAACCAGGTGACCACCGATATGACCATCTACCGGGAAGAGACTTTCGGGCCTGTTGCACCGATTATCCCATACCAGAATGAAGATGAACTGTTAGCAATGGCCAACGACACGAACTATGGCCTGGCGTCCTATGTTTATACGCGTGACCTGAAAAAAGCCTTCGCCCTGTTTGAAGGACTCCATTTCGGAATTGTCGGTATCAACGATATCAATCCCACTTCGGCTGCAGCGCCTTTCGGCGGAATGAAGGAGAGTGGACTGGGTCGTGAAGGGGCGATGGAGGGGATAGGCGAATATCTCGAAACCAAGCTGGGCGGCTTTTCCATATGACCTGACCAGAGGTAGGCTGTCATGATTATCGATCCCGAGGTTTTAAAAACAATACCCAACAGCGAGGACCAGACCTGTTTTGGTTGTGGAACTCAAAACCCCCATGGCCTGAAAATGAAATTCTCTACGGATGGTGAACGGGTTTATTCGTTCATGCAGGTACCCTCGACATTGACGGGTTGGGACAAAACTGTTCACGGAGGTGTGCTGTCAACGATCCTGGATGAGATCATGGGGTGGGGTGTCATCTATCTTCTCAAGAAAATCGGCATGACCAAGACCATCACGGTAGAATTTAAAAAAGCGGTCAGTGCGGGTGAACAGCTGACAATCGTCGGCTGTATCAAGGAGAAGCACTCCGAGCGGTCGGCTTTGATGTCGGGGGTGATTTTCAACGCGGATGAAGCCATATGTGTAGAAGCTACCGGCCAATTACGACTATGCAACCAAAAGCCGCCCTTCGCCTCGGGCTGGTCGGAGACGACTATATGAAAACATTTGGGCCAATATTAAATTTTAATTACGATCAATAGCCACGAAAAGTATCGCGAAATTATCGGTTCTGTGAATTTAGAGTGAACTCAGTTTCCGGGTCATTGGAAAAATATTTTTGACTCAGACAGACCTATCGTCCGTATCTTACTTTTTGGCAATTATAGTTCATAGGAACTCTGTCCGATAGTTATAATATTCGAATCA
>CAVPIL010000005.1:0-306758 GCA_963704985.1 uncultured delta proteobacterium
CATCAAAGAAATTCGCCACCAATTTTCGCTTGTGATATCAAATTCAAACCCAACATATTTTCGGAAAAGTTCAACCACCAGGTATTGTTGGTTTCACAAAAATGGTAAAATAGGACTACCACATAAAAAATCGGCATTATTAGTATGATGGTCTGCGATTGCTATTTTTCCAATTCCTCTTTAACGGCCAACCCTATTTTTTCCAAGGTATAAGGCTTCTTTATATATTTCCCCGCACCCAGTCTTTGAACTTTTTTGACCAAGTCTGTTTCCGAAAATCCACTTGCAATGATTGCTTTCTGCTTAGGAGTTATTTCCAGGATTTTTTTATAAGTCTCAAGCCCATCAATTCCAGG
The DNA here is from genome assembly GCA_963704985.1 of uncultured delta proteobacterium. Lineage (GTDB taxonomy): Bacteria > Desulfobacterota > Desulfobacteria > Desulfobacterales > Desulfosarcinaceae > Desulfosarcina. Next base: position 357 of record CAVPIL010000005.1, read on the forward strand.
ATCCATTATCATATCCAAAACCAATAGGTCTGCTGAATTGTTTTTCAGATAATCAACCGCTTCTTCACCACTTGAAACCGAGGTGACAGAGTAATTCAGTTTATTAAGTATTCTAAATGCAATTTCGCGTTGTTCAGCAATATCATCCACCACTAAAATGGACTCTCCCTTACCGATGTATGCTTCCATTAGCAAGGCTTCTTCCTTTTTACCTATTTCCTTCCTGGTTACGGGGAAATAAATAGTGAATGTTGTTCCTTTCCCTTCAGTGCTTTGAACATCAATATACCCTTTATGGTCTTTTACCGTTCCCCACACTACAGCCATGCCTAACCCTGTTCCACTTCTGCCCATTACCTTTTTCGTATAGAAAGGCTCAAATATTTTCTCTAAATCTCCGGATGAAATGCCTGTTCCGCTATCTGATACCGTAACTACAACATAATCCCCTTCTTTTACATCATCATAACCTCTTATTGGTTTATCAATATATTTGCTTCGTGTTGATATGAATATGTTTCCGCCACCAGGCATTGCCTCTGCTGCATTGGAAACCATGTTCATTACGGTTGTCGACAGGTGAACAGATGAGCCCATAATATTCAGCAAGTACGGTTCAAGGTCGGTTATAATTTTGACATCGGTATGAAACGCCATTAGGTTTTTACATTCTGGTGATTTAATATAGTCATCTATAATATTATTAAAGTTCACAACTTCTGTAGCAACAACCCCTCTTCTTGCCAAGGTCAACAAGTCCTGTACAATAGCAGCAGCTTTTTCCCCCGATTTTTTAATTGTTAAAATGGGATTTCTTAAAGGGCTATCCTCAGGTAAATCCATCAATATTAGATCCGGATAACTTACCTGGGCACTCAAAACGTTGTTAAGGTCGTGAGCTACACCGCCTGCTAAAGTGCCTATGGCTTCCATTTTCTGAGCACGCTGGAGTTGGGTTTCAAGTTTTTTTCTTTCAGTTATATCCCGTGTAACACCTAAAATTCCCACAGGCTTGCCATCCTCACCCAGAATAGAGGTAGCCACGATTTCTGTCCAAATCGTGGAACCTCCCTTGCAGTACATTTCGAGTTCAAACCTGTCGGATATGTTGTAATTACCTGTTTTAGCGCCCTCGGTCATATGGGCCGCCATGCGCTTAAGGGTAATTTCAAGGGATTCAGGTGTAAGAACGTCATTGATAGTTAGTGACGCAGCTTCTTCCACGTTCCAGCCCTGAATTTTTTCTACGGCTGGACTAATGTAAGTGTAGTTCAGATCCATATCCATGGTCCAAATCACGTCATTGAGGTTTTCTGCCAATAGACGATATTTTTCCTCACTCCTCTTTAGAGCCTCCTGCGCCTGCTTGTGCTCGGTGATGTCATGGAATACGACGATTCCCGCTATGATTTGTCCTTTAGAGTCGAGGATGGGAGCGGCATTAGCGCTGACCCAATGGTCGATTCCGTCTTGGTCGCGGATGATGAGTTCCTCATTTTTTGTTATCTCACCCTGCAGCACTGCACGAGACAATGGGAGTTGTTCAGACGGATAGAGTGAACCGTCTGAATGTAATGTTTGCCACTTTGCTGCGTGCTGCGCCACATCGAGGCCCGTCAAGACGCCCGAATCACCCCCACGGATGCTGAAGGCTGCCTGGTTGGCCAGTCTGATGTTGACATTCGGCGCATCAGCAATCAGGATCCCCGAGGGAGATTGCCCCACGGCCGCTTCAAGAAATTCCTGCGCCTCGCGTAGCTTCTCCTCGCCCTGCTTGCGTACCACAATTTCCGATTCCAGTTCATTCCTTACTTCTACAAGGTGTGATTGCTCTCTTTTCAAAATGCTGGTCAAATCTATTTCTTTCTGAAGAGTTGAGATCAGGCCTTTAACCAGCACTGCCACGGACATCGCCGCAATCGTGTTCAAAAGCATGAATGTGGCGCCTGCAGCTATCATCGATTCAATGTTGTTGAAAAATGGAAATGCCTGGCCGAATAGACCTGTGTCGATAAGATAGCCAAGAACAATGAGAGTTATTGCGTTAACTATTAAAGCTATTATCGCAGCTTTTGATCCCAGCAGGACCCCAGCGAGAACTGCAAAAGTAAAAAGCGATACGGGGCCGCCGCTCAGGAGCCCAACAGAAACAATTATGCCCAATCCCATGAAATATACTATCAGTAGAGCTATCCCTGAGCGTATATTATATTTCAGACCCCGCATAAGCAGGAGACCAACGCTAATTATCCATAAAGCGCCATCAAAAATCAGCAGGCCCCACAATTTTCTTTTGATCACAAGGGCGACTACAGGTATCAAGGTAAAGAAACCTATCAATAACCCTGTAAAAACAACAGCGAATAGAATACGTACGCGCCAATAAAACAGGCCATCTTCTTCCTGGAGTGAGGAAGGGACCATCCGGTTTATAGCGAATGTTTGAAATCGTTGGAAATGACCTACTATACTATTGGTCAGCTTCATTAGAGCTCCTGCTGATCTTATCTTATCTGGCGGGCAAGCCTAAATTTTATGGCAATGTACACCCTTTTTATTATCGGTTATTTTTCAACAAACTTTAGAAAACCTCTACAATTACAAGGTGATAAGATTCCTTTGACTTTGGAAGAGGTGGTTTGGGTAGAAACCAAGTGATGTCACAAGGAAATTGACCATAATGGATCTGATGATCAAACACAAAATTTTGTATATCGAGAAAATGAGTTATAGCGACTGGTATCTTTCCAAAAGCTTGGATATAGAGCTAATTCCAAGCACCGCTACATCTTGTGATCAGATGAAATTTGGGCCGGGTGGTGATTACACTCCAGTCAATGAATATATCTGAAAGATCGGTCGCGTGGGGATACATTGAGATAAGACGTAACAAAAACTGATTTATCTATTAATTATGGCTGGTTATATGCTTTTAGCCTGCATCTTGCTGTCGTGATTGTCAAGCAAAAAGTAATTCGTAGTCATCATCCAGGGTCAAACAGGTGCGTTGATGATGGCTGGTCAAAGCGTTGCAGAACAGTGCGCATCGCTTTGAAGTAGTCTCGCTGCACTTTCAGATTCGAGACCTTGCAATAGCGCTGGGTCGTCGTGATCCAGTTATGGCCCAGCAAATCCTGGATTGTTTCTACTTCAGCTTCGGCGTTCAACAACTGAGTGGCCATCGTATGTCGGAGTCGATGGCATGACACGTTTATCCGAGTCTTTTTTGCGTAATGCTCTATTCGCTTTTGAATGCCGCGCACAGAAATCGCCTTGCCTTTATAGGTTCCTTTTTCGACTAAAAAAACGTTCTTAGTCCGGTAGTGAGATCGGAACTTTAAATACGCGTTTAATGCTTCAAGGGCATCCTCGCTGATGTATACGACCCGATCCTTACCGCCTTTTCCTTGCTGGACCATGATTTGGCGGCGTTTCCGGTCAATCGATCCCAGGGTTAGATTCGGCCGTTGAACCTTAACGAATGGAAGGCCAAGGTCCGGGATCTGGATCATGGTCCCAAACGCAGCCGTGGCACCGGCAGGCTGCACAGCGCATACGGCGAGTCCATATCCCGCCGGGAGTTGAATGCGCTGGTTATTCAGGCACGCAGCGAAAGCAACCGCCGTCGGAAAGCCGAAAGGTGTTGTGTCAGTTGGCTTCGGCCGAACCTGGCCTGGGCTGTGGACGATTGCCGCAAAAGCGATACCGCCGTATCGGGAACGCTTCACCTGCACAACCTGACGGACCTTTGTTCGCGGTACAAGCTGCCGCCGATTGCCTCTGAAAGCCTGCCCTGCGGCGAGGAGGTGGCCGGTCATCTGTCCTGCCTTTTTGATCGCTTCGGTCCGCCGTTGTTCTGCAAGCGGGACAATGGCAGCAATAGCGCTACACTGGAAAAATAAATAAAATGCTTGCCATGAAGAACGAGGCGCTTCTGTCTGCCATGAATGAAATAAGGCAATGCGGTTCTCTATGAAACTCCAGTTGTCGCAAAGTATTCAGATAACGGGTCCAGATCCCAGGGAATCTCTGGCCAGGTTATCCCGGGCGTCTTTAGCGCCTGCTGAACGATGCGCATGAACTTTTTGCCGATGCTCTTTGATTTGCGACGATTGAATCGAAAGACATACTCGTCCAGGTAATTCTGGAGGTATTTCGGTTCGAATCGACCCTGATACGTTCCCCTGATCAGTCGTTTGATCAAGGTTGTCACCAGGTGGGCACCATAGAGCTTATCATAATCCTTGCTCTTGCTTTGGTTGGTGATTTCGCGTCGGAACTGCTCTTGATCAATGATGTTGTAGCTTTGCCAGTCATCCGTGGCAATGGTCGCGCCAGGCTCGATATTGTCCAGGATGAAGGTTTCCATGGAATACCCGGAACAGTCCAAAGCGACATGTAGACGAATGCGACCCATTCGTTTTTCGATGTCTCATCGTTCAACGGCCACCGCTACAATGGCTTTGCCTTCGGCCCCACGGCCTCGCTTGCCGGAACGTTGACCGCCGATGAAGAACTCGTCGACCTCAACGCGGCCGGACAGCTTTTCACGCTCATGACGTACAGTGCAGCGCCGGAGCTTTTGAAGCCAGGTCCAGGCAGTGCCGTAACTGCCAAAGCCCAGTAGTTCCTTCAGGTTCATTGCATTGATGCCTGATTTGCGGGTGGTAAACCACCACATGGCTTTGAACCAGTATGTGACGGGCTTTTGGGAACTGTCCATAATCGTGCCGGCTGTCAGAGAATGCTGGTGTTCACAGCGGGTGCAGATATACAGGTTCCTTGAACTCAGCCAGTACCGCTGGTGGCCGCATTGTTTACATACGAAGCCATCGGGCCACTTGAGCTGGAACAGATACTGGTAACAGGCATCCGGATTTGAGAACCTGGCATCGAACTCGATTTCGGATCTTGGGAAATCCTCGGTAATGGTAACGTCTGTCATGGTGGCCTCCTTGTGTTGGTGATATTGAAGCCACTATATCACTGCCCTGTGATAGATCCGGTCACAACTGAACTCACTGGAGGTTCATAGAGAACCGCATTCTTTTTTTTCGCAGAAGACAATCAATTGAACAGCAAAACGACGGCGCTTCACCCGAGGATCGCTGGAAACTGCGCGCCGATGACCTGGTCCGCATAATCCGGCCCAGGTGTCAGGCGCATAAAATCCACAACGCCATGGCAGCGGCAGGCCGTTGCGACCATCAATGGCCGATGGCTGTTTTTGATCACGGTATCCAGCGCAACCAACAGGTCTGCGGGGTAAATACCGCCCACGCCGGGCAGCAGCTGGCGGCTGCGCAGAACGATCGGTAGGACATCGTCCAAATCAAGATCGCCCAACAGGCGGAAGAGACTGCGAGGCCGAGGTTTTTCGGTGTAAGTACATATGTTTTCAGGCTCAGGGCAGTTGTCCGGGCAGATAAAATCGGCGTGACTGACAAAGGCCTGGCCTTCTCTTCCCCGCAAGGCATTGGGCATACAGGTCAGCCATGGGTCTGGTATTGGTATTGAAATGGTATCGAAATCGTTTTTTAATTTAAGCCTCAACCATTCTGCCGCGACATGCACAGGGATTGCCGGCACGATTACATCCACCGGCGAATTCTGATCAAGCATGTCCGTCAACCATTGGATGCCCTCCTGGCTGATCGTTGTGACGCCGGGAGCATCGATAAAGAATCCTTTTTTATCCACCACCGTAATCCTTGAACCGGGGATATGCCGGGTGATCCGCTTCAGGGCAAGCTGCCCGAACCGGCCGGCGCCGATGACCCAGAAGCGGTGGCTCCGTGTAGGATTGTCCCTTTGATCCTTGTTATTATTCATGGCATTTGGTAAAAACGGCTATGGATTGGAACACCTCAACGCATCGTCCCAGGGTGGGTTAACCGGGTTTTAACGCAATGACTATGACGGCAGCAGCACCGCAACTGATTCTGGCATCCCAATCTCCACGGCGTCGCTACCTGCTCAAGCAGGCCGGGCTGACATTTTCCGTGATCCCCAGCCGTTTCGATGAAAACACGGTCCAGTTAGCAGACCCCGCGGATTATGTCAAAACCCTGGCTGAGGCAAAAGCCGATGACATTGCCGCGCAATACCCGGACAGCTGGGTAATCGGTGCGGATACCATCGTTACCATCGATCGCGCCATTCTGGGCAAACCCGCCGATCCAGCTGAAGCCCGGCGGATGCTGGAACGCTTGAGCGGGCAATCGCATTTTGTATATACCGGATATGCGATCATCTGTAAAAACAGACAGGTCTGCATCAGCGATGCGATTAAAACCGACGTACAGTTCAAGGATCTCACCAAGGAGGAAATCGACTGGTATATCCAAACCGGCGAACCCTTCGACAAGGCCGGTGCATATGCCATCCAAGGGCTGGGCACCTTTCTGGTCAGGCGCATCAACGGCTCGTACACCAATGTGGTGGGGCTTCCCGTGTGTGAAGTGATCGAAGCCCTGCTCAAAATGGGTGTGGTGCAAATGAATAGGGAAAACGTGAAAGGATCCGCAGTGTGAAGGAGATCCTGGAGCGGATCAAGGGGCAAATCACCGCAGCTGCCATCGCCTGCGGCCGGGAGCCTGCATCCATTCGCCTGGTGGCGGTGAGCAAGACAGTGGATATCGACCGGGTCGCCGAAGCCATCGATGCCGGGGTTGAGATCCTGGGAGAAAACTATATCCAGGAAGCCCGGGAGAAGTTCAATGCATTGGTTGACCGACCCGTGCAATGGCACTTCATCGGCCACCTGCAGACCAACAAAGCCAAATACGCGGTGCGCATGTTTGACCTGATCCATTCGGTGGATTCCCTCAAGCTGGCCGGTGCGCTGGACAAAGAGGCGCACAAACGCGGCAAGGTCCAGGATATCCTCGTCCAGGTGAACATCAGCCAGGAGGGGACCAAATCGGGCATTGAAGAGACCGACGCCATCGAACTGGTAGCGCAGATCGGTCAACTTGAAAACGTCCGGGTGATGGGCCTGATGACCATGCCGCCCTATTTCGATGCGCCGGAACTGGCCCGTCCCTTTTTCCGCCGCCTGGCCCGGCTGCGGGACAGGATGGTCGATGGCAACATCCCCGGGGTGTGCATGGATGAGCTCTCCATGGGCATGACCGGCGATTTCGAGGTGGCCATCCAGGAAGGCGCCAGCCTGGTGCGCATCGGCACTGCTATTTTTGGAGCCCGCCCGTGAAGCTGCTCGTACACATCTGCTGCGGCCCCTGCAGCATCTATCCGGTGCAGGTGCTGCGCGACGACCGGTACGATGTCATGGGTTTTTTTTACCGCAGCAACATCCACCCCTTCACCGAGTGCATGCGGCGGGAGGAGACCCTGAAGGGCTATGCGGAATCCATATCCCTGAAGATGATCTATCAGCAGGATTACGAAATGGAGGCGTTTATCCGCAATGTCGCTTTCCGCGAAGCCGAGCGCTGCACCTACTGTTACCACGACCGCCTGACCACCACGGCCAACTTCGCCAAGCAAGGCAAATTCGACGGTTTCACCTCCACCCTACTCTACAGCCGCTTTCAAAAGCACGACCTGATCCGATCGGTCGGCGATGCCGTGGGACAGTTAGTGGGTGTACCCTTTTACTATCAGGATTTCCGTCAGGGGTGGAAAACGGGCATCGACGAATCCCGCCGGCTGGGCATGTACCGCCAGCCTTACTGCGGCTGCATCTACAGCGAAAAAGAACGCTACTTTCACCAATCCAATAAAAAGGCGCCCCTATCCGGTGGCGAAAGGGGAGCAACGCATCCTTGATGCCATCCCGCCAGGACCGCTGAGGCCATGTTCGGTAATTTTATCTATTTCATCGTTGCCCTGCTGATCTATTCCACCTATCAGCCTTCTGAGCAAACCAACTTTGCCCCTCTGGACACGCTGGTTTTCTTTTTTTCGTCGATATTGCTCTTCTTCATCTTTTCCAAACGCCAGTTCACCCGGATCGCCGGCATGTCCGCTACCCACAGCCAGAATGTGCTGGACCAGCAATTTTCATCGACGGCAACCCGCCAATCCATTATAGCCATCGTTCTGTTTGCCGTAGACATTTACGGCCTCAACCTTTCGGCCTTGTTAACGGACATATGGCTGTTCGAAGTCATCCCGACCCTTGAGGCGTTGGTGTTCTTGGCACTTTTTGCCGGCTACCTGGCAATTGTCTGGTCCAACGCCCACGACGCCTACCGCCGAATATATGGGGCCGACCTCACCCGCAAGGCCTATGTGGCCTCCAACATTGCTTTCGGCGTACCCGTGCTGCTGCCCTGGCTGCTGCTCTCCGGCATCGCCGATCTGATTCTGGCCCTGCCCTTCGACTTGCCTCGCCAGGTGCTGACCTCTCCAGAGGGCGAGACGGCCTACTTTCTTTTTTTCCTGTTTGCCGTGGCTATCCTCGGCCCGCTGCTTATCCAGAAAATATGGCGCTGCCGGCCCTTGGAAGCCGGTTATTTTCGCATGCGTATCGAAGCAGTCTGTCAACGGGCCAACCTGAAATATGCGGATATCCTCTATTGGCCCATCTTCGGCGGCCGGATGATCACTGCCGGGGTAATGGGGCTGGTCGGTCGATTCCGCTACATCCTGGTCACCGACGCCCTGCTGCGCATCCTGAGCCCCGAAGAGGTGGACGCCGTCATCGCCCATGAAGTCGGCCATGTAAAAAAACACCATCTGCTGTTCTACCTCTTCTTCTTTATCGGCTACATGGTCATCGCCTATGCCACCTTTGATCTCATCGTCTACCTGATTATCTTTTCCGAACCGGCCTACCGCTTCGTTTTCAACACCGGCATCAGCCGCACCACCGTCACCACGGGATTACTCAGCCTGGCCATCATTTTCAACCTTCTGGTCTATTTCCGCTTCATTTTCGGCTATTTCATGCGCAACTTCGAACGCCAGGCCGATGCCTTTGTCTACAGCCTCTTCGCTAATGCCATCCCCTTGATTTCCACCTTTGAAAAGATCGTGGCCGTTACCGGTCAATCGGCGGAAAAACCCAACTGGCACCACTTCAGCATCCGGCAGCGGGTTGATTTTTTGAAGCGCTGCGAAGCCGACCGGTCCTGGATCCAGCGCCAGGACAACAAGATGCACACCAGTATCGCCGTTTTTATGGCGGCCATGCTGGTGGTGGGGGTAGCCGGCTACCAGCTCAACTTCGGTCAGACCGGCAAGCGGCTCAACGAGAAGTTCTTTGAGACGATCATTTTGAACGAAATTTCCCGCAATGGCGAAACCAGTGCCGGCCTTTACGGCATGCTGGGAGATCTCTATCTTGGCCGCAACAGCTTCGGGCAGGCGGCGGCCGCCTATCGGACCGCCCTTGAGATGGATCCCCATAGCGCCATCGTGCTGAACAATTTCGCCTGGCTGCTGGCCACATGCGAGGATCCTGTCTACCGCAATCCCGTCCAGGCATTGGCACTGGCACACCGGGCCGCCGCCATCGAGCAGTCCCCTCATATTTTAGACACCCTGGCCGAGAGCCTCTTTGTCAACGGTCATATCGCCGAAGCCACCGAGGCAGCCACGACCGCACTGGCGCTGGCCAAAAACAACCGCGCCTACTACAAGGGGCAGCTGGAAAAATTCCAGGCTGCCCGCGATAATCCCGTTTCAGATTAATCCTTTTTTTACAGATTCTTTTATGACCAGGCCTAGACGGCAGGTTGTGGTTCAGATCAAGGCCTCAGCCTTTTCGGAACCACAGGCGTAGCAGCGGCTATGTGTCGAAGGCTGTAGAAAGGCGAACACGCAGAACTGGGCCATAAGATGCCATTTAGAGGCACTATTTGATGCAGACCTTCCTAACCTCAATCAGATCGCAGAAACCCTGAAAAATCTTGTCGATACCATCCTGCTTCAAGGTGGTCATGCCGTCAAAAATGGCCTGTTTACGGATTTGTTCCATTGGGGACTTGGTCTGAATAAGCTTTTTCATATCATCGGTGCCCATGAGCAGTTCATGGATGCCCATGCGGCCGCGGTAGCCGGTGCCGCTGCACAGGTCGCACCCTTCCGGCTTGAAAAGTTCCAGCTCGTCGGAATAGGGAAGATTCACATTATTTTTGAACTCCTCTTCGCCGTATTCGCGGACCAACTCGTCGTACTCCTCCTTGGAGGGGCGATATTTGCGCTTACAGGTTTTACACAGGGTCCGCACAAGCCGCTGGGCCAGGATGCATAGGATGGCATCGGCAAAGTTGAAGGGATCCATGCCCATGTCCAACAGGCGGGTAATGCTCTCCGGTGCGCTGTTGGTATGCAACGTTGAGAAGACCAGATGCCCGGTAAGAGAGGCCTCGATGCCGATGGATGTCGTCTCCTTGTCACGCATTTCACCGACCATGATCACATCCGGGTCGGCACGCAGGAAGGCCCGCATGGCAGCGGCAAAATCGAACCCGATCTTGGGTTTCACCTGCACCTGGCGCAGCCCGCGCTGGGTGATTTCCACCGGGTCCTCGGCAGTCCAGATCTTGGTTTCAGTCTTGTTAATAAAACTCAAGGCCGAGTGCAAAGTGGTGGTTTTACCGGAACCGGTAGGCCCGCAGACAAAGATCAGCCCGTAGGGTTTGGTGATCACGCTGATAAAATTTTTGTAGTTGGTCTTGGAAAACCCCATCTTTTCCAACGGAATGGGCTCGCCGGCCGCCAGGAGACGCATGACCACGTCTTCTAGTCCGCCCTGGGTGGGGATGGTGGCCACACGCAGTTCGATGTCCTTGCCGCCGTATTTTTTAAACTTGATCTTGCCGTCCTGGGGCAGCCGCCGTTCGGCGATGTCCAGATCGGACATGATCTTGATTCTGGAGACCACGGCTGCCTTGTATGAAAAGGGAATGGTCTGGTAGATGGTGCACGATCCATCCACCCGGATGCGCACTTGGGTATTCTGCTTTCCCGGGTAAGGTTCGATATGGATATCCGACGCACCTCGGCTGTAAGCATCCAGAATGATCTTGTTGACCAACTGGACCACGGCGCTGTCCTCTTCGCCAACGCCGGACTCCGCCTCGTCCACTTCTTCAGACTCCACCTGAAGCTGGGAGAGGATGTCGTCGATCTCCGCCAGCTCCTTTTCGTCTTGGGTGAACAGCTTGATGAAATCGAGAATGTCCTGCTTGAGGCTGACGTAAAAAGTGACAGGACGCCCTGGAAACAGGGCTTTGATCTCGTCGATCTTTTTCAGATCATGGGGGTTGTCGACCGCGATGACGACCTTGTTGCCGTCACTTTTCAGGGGCACCCAGATGTTGTTTCTCATGAAGGGTACTTTCAGACCCGCTATGAGATCTCCGGGGATGGGGTAGTTGGCGTTGTACTCAATGAAGCTGGTCTTGAAGTACTTTTCCAGAGCGCTGCCGATCTCCTTTTTGGGAATTTTGAAATCCTTCATCAAAATTGCGGAAACCGGCTCTTTACGCTGGGCGGCGTCGGCAATGGCCTTGGTCAGCTCTTTCTGGGTCAACAGATTGTTTTCGAGCAGGTGGTCGTACTTGTTGGTTCTGCTGCCCCGTGCGGCAATGCGCTTCTGGTTGTAAAGCGCCACGCCCATGATCTTGGACAGCTCCAGAATGGCCTTTTCCTCCGCGTCTCCGAATTCGCCATTGGACTTGCGGTTGATCAGCTCCAGGGTGCCCATAAGATACTTCTGATACACGATCGGATGGGCCAGGATCTCTTTCGTCCGATAGCCGGTTCGCCGATCCCAGCTGGAGTCGAACTGCAGGTCCGGGTCGATGGCGGTAAGTGCCTTCTGATCATAAACATCTTTGATATTGACCAAGGTCTGTTTCATTGCGGCGTAGCCGGCAATGCTGGTTTGGGCCACAGGGATCCGGATCTCGGTCACCTCGTTGCCGGACTTGAAGCGTGACACCAGCTCACGCTTGACGCCATCCACCACATAAACGGTAATCCGGTCCGCTCCGAACAGCTCGCAGATTTCCTCTTTCAGGTTGATCAGGGCTTCTCCAAGGTTGTTGGCCTCGTTGAGCCGGTTGCCGATGGCCTGGATCCTGGCTTTGTATTGGCTTTCTGACATGGATGCACTGTCCGGATGATCGTCAAGGGTCAAGGATATCTCTGCATTGGCCATTTAATCATTACCTGCGGTTGGTGGGGTGTATGTCATTGTCCGTGCGTGGCGCGAATGAATCAATGATCGTTTTCGCACCCGGATAGGACAGTTCTATTTGCGGTACTGGCGGAACAGTTTTTTGCATCCTCCCCCGATAAGGAAGATGCCCATGAAATAAAAACAGAATCGGATAAAACCGGAGGCGGCAGCAAATCTCGGGATCTGCTCAATCGTGGGCATCACCTGGGGAATGCGGTAAAAAACCCCTAAACCAGCCAGTACCAACACGACAGCCCAAATGAGCTGGGCCTGATTAACCTGTTTGTCGGTCATCGATCAACCTGAATGCATCGGGGCTGGCGTCAACGAAAAAAGCACGGATAGTAATCATGTCGCCTGTTTACTGCGCTATAGCAAGCTAAACCGCTCTCGCCCGGTTGCACGGTCCTGCTCACGATAAAAACCAAATGGTTCGGCAACCCGTGTTGCTGCTTGGTCGACAACCCCTAAGTGGTCGTGAATGGTTGTTTATATCACATCATCGCCCTAAAAATCACCACAATTTATTTTAACCGACACGTTATATCAGCCGCTTCGGCCAACACACGCCGCAGACAATCTGGCAAGGGCCACTATAGGGTATAGAGGCGCTGCCCGTCGATGATGGTAACGCCTTTTGACTGGAGCAGTCGGATCGCCTCCTGATCCTGCTCAATGCGAAAGATCATCACCGCGTTGTCGCCGGAAGATCGAACGAAGGCGTACATATATTCAACATTGAGGTGGGCGTCGTGCAGCAACATCAGAATATCGTGAAGCCCTCCGGGCCGATCGGCCACTTCAACCGCCACCACAGTGGTTTTGCCCACGGTGAACCCGCTCTTTTTAAGGGTTTGGCGGGCCTTTTCCGTATCATCCACAATCAGCCGCAAGACGCCGAAATCGGATGTGTCGGCCAAGGACAGGGCACGAATGTTTACGTTGGCTTCAGCTAAAATAGCGGTCACTTCTGAAAGCCGCCCGGATTTGTTTTCCAGAAACACGGAGATCTGTTCAACCTGCATACGTTCCTCCAGCATATCAATCGGTCATAAGGTATGTCTACTTGAGCGACGGTGTACCTTTTTTTACTATCAAATTTTACGATTATCCAGAACCCTTACCGCCTTGCCCTGGCTTCTCTCAATGGCCTTGGGCTCAACCAGTTTCACCCGGGCGGAGACTCCCAGCAATTCCTTGATGTTTTTAGTGATGCGTCGTTCCAGGAGTTGCAACCCTTTCACCTCGTCGGAAAAGCCTCGCTCGCCCACTTCGACATTGACGGTGAGCACATCCAGGTTGTCCTCGCGGTCCACCACCAACTGGTAATGCGGCTCCACATCCTCTATCTCCATGAGCACGCTTTCAATCTGGGAGGGGAATACATTAACACCGCGAATAATCAGCATGTCGTCACTGCGGCCCGTCACCCGGTTCATACGAACATGGGTTCTGCCGCAAATGCACGGTTCAGGGTTCAATGAGGTGATGTCCCTGGTGCGGTAACGGATCACGGGGAATGCCTCTTTGGTGAGCGAAGTGAATACCAGCTCGCCAGCAGTGCCGTAGGGCTGTGGTTCAAGGGTTTTGGGATCGACAATTTCAGGAATAAAATGATCCTCGAACACATATCCGTACGCATTGTGAATGATGTCGCCCTGACCGGCACCTCCGGCGGTCAAGGAGCGGGCCATCAGCCTGGACCAAGTGCTCACATCCCTGGCCGTGTACCCAACGACCGTCGGCTGGCCGGTGGTGCCGGACGAGGCGTGGATGCGGACCACGTTATCCATGGGTACGGCAAACATGTTGAACGGATAGTTGTCACGAAGGTCTTGTTTGGTGGTAAACGGTAGCCGGCTCAAGTCGCCCAAGGCGCTTGATGTCCGCCGGGGCAATTCCGGCCTCCTGGAACTTTTTTCGATACATGGGAACATTGGCGTAAACCCTCTCCAGGGTGGTCTGAAGCCGCCGCAATTGTATGGCTTCAAGGGCTTCGCGGGGCATGGTTTCGTATTCGATGTCATGAATCATGTTGCGTTTCTCCTTCGCACCGGAGTGCGAGTGATTAGACCTTGCGGTTCAACTATTAAGTTTTGTGTCTTGCCCATTGTCCAATATCAAAAGGCTGGGGGGATCACCCCCACAGCCTTTTGTTGAATCCGGCACCATGGGAATCGGACGAACGCCCGCCCCCCATGGCCTGTTTCGTTGAATGGCTAAACCGGTGTCACTGTGCCGTGAAATGCGCCGCTTGTAGCACCCATGGCACCGGCGATCGCAAACCGTCACCCGATCCGTTCGGGGTCAACCTGGCCGCCTGGGTTCAAGAAGCCCATATACCTGCGTCAGGGTCGCCGGTCACCCCTGGTTAACTAAAATGATCTGGCGGGTCAGGCAAAAACGCAATCGAAATCAAGCACTTCGTGCATGGATCGATATCGTCGAGCCGGCGCACCCCCTGGGCATGGCCATGCTTCACACCAAATGCTGCGGTCATCTATCCGTGGGAAGTTGGTTTTTTGGAATCTGTCTTTTTAACTGTGCTAACCCGCGATCGATCCTTTGAATTCAGGCTTTCGTTTTTCGATAAACGCACGGGTCCCCTCTTTTCCATCTTGACTGGCCATACAGATGGCAAAGGCGTCCACCTCGATCCGGCAGCCGGTGGCCAGATCGACGTTCAGGCCGCTGTTGACCGCCTGCTTGGCGGCTCTTAGGGAAACCTTACCCTTGGTGGCAATGGTCCGGGCCGTCTTTAAGGTTTCTTCGATCAGCGATGCCTGGGGAAAAACCCGGTTGACCATGCCGATCTTTTCAGCCTCCGCGGCCGGGATCAGTTTTCCGGTAAAAATCATCTCCTTAGCCCGGTTGCTGCCGATGAGGCGGGGCAGACGTTGGGTACCGCCGAATCCGGGGATGATGCCAAGGGTAATTTCCGGCAGGCCGAACATGGCGTTTTCCGAAGCATAGATAAAATCGCAAGCCAGGGCCATCTCGCTGCCACCCCCCAAGGCAAAGCCGTTGACCGCAGCGATCGCTGGAATGGCCAGTTCCTGGAGCCGTCCGATGATCAGCTGGCCTTTGCGGGAAAAAAGCTTCCCCTGAAGGGTGTTGAAGGTGGCCAGCTCAGTAATATCCGCCCCGGCTACAAATGATTTTTCACCGGAACCGGTAAGAACCAGCACACGAATCTCCTCATCCGCCTCGATTTGGTCCAATGCCGCTGAAAGCTCGTCCAGCAGTCGGCCGTTCAAGGCGTTTAGTGCTTTGGGGCGATTGAAGGTGATGGTGGCAATGCCCTCGGCCACTTCAAAAATGATGTTTTCGTAAGCCATGACGCTATCCTCCTGCAGGTTTCTGATTGAATAATCGGTTGCCGGCTGTAGCATTCGCCCTGCCGCAATCCTCTACCCTTTTCTGTCCCACTCGGCCGATGGGTAAATCAAGGCTGTGGGAATGGTCTCTTTGATATATTTTTGAATCCCGCGAATAATGCCGTCGCACAGGTCTTCCTGGTAACTGGCACTGGTCAGTCGCTTGCACTCTCGGGGATTTGAAATAAAGGACGTCTCCACAAGCAGCGCCGGCATCTGGGCACCCAGCAGGACGTAAAAGGGTGCCTGTTTGACGCCTTTGCTGAGGATGTGGCTGAAGTTATTCTTTAACTGTAGGCACACTCCCTCCTGGACCATGAAGGCCAGTCGGCTGGATTCGCTGATCTTGGCGTTTTGCATCAGGTCATTTAAAATGGACTCCAAATCGCTGATATTTTTGGCCGAGGTGGCGTTTTCACGGGCCGCCACCCGGATGGCATCGTCGTCAGTGGCCAGGTTCAGGAAAAAGGTTTCGATACCGTAGGCCCGCTGGTCTCTCACCGCATTGGTGTGGATGGAGATGAACAGATCGGCATTCTGGGTGTTGGCGATGGCGGTACGCTCTTCCAGCGTCAGGTATCGATCGGTGGTTCGGGTAAGCACCGCATCGCATTTGAGTTCGGTTTCCACTTTGCGAGCCAGTCGTTTGGCAATCTGCAGGACGATGTCCTTTTCATGAACCCCTTTCAGGTAGCCCGGTGCCCCGTAATCCTTGCCGCCATGCCCCGGATCAATGACGATGCGGCTCACCCCCAGTGCCAGTTGGCGGGCGATGGCACCGGGCGGCAGTTTGCCGGTGGAAGGCGGCACTGGCGAAATGGATGGGCTGGCAGTCTGCCGGTCCGAATCCTCACCCCACACATCCAACACGATCCGAAAGGGGTTTTTAAGTGAAAAGATCTTATAAGTTCTGAAGGACTTGATATCCACGACGATTCTTACCGTTTCGCCGGTGTACTGCCCGGCCCGGGCATCACTGAGCAGTTCATCGTTGATGGGGATAAATTTTTGAATTTCGTTGCCCAACCGGCTCTTGCTCAGGTCGATATAGAGCCGTTGAGGCTTTTTGATGGCGGGGTCTTTTTTCAGCAAACGGTGGGAGAAACTGGTTTCCTGATCGGCATCGATGACAATTCGCGTGTAGCTGGGATTCGACCAGAACCGCAGCCCCTGCACAGTGACCAATCCGGCAGGCTGCACCGCTGCATCCGAAAATCCAGCTGCCGAGTTGGATTGGTTCTGGGCAATAATGTCCACCAGGGGATCGTTATCTTGCATCTTTGCCAGATTTCCGGAGCGCACCTGGTCGCCCAGTTCGGCGCTGGCTTTATCGGCCAAGGCAGTACCGGAAAACTCGTGCTGCACGCGCTTGAAGTAATCCATGGCCGTATCGAGATCCGCCGTCCGGCGAGATTGATCCGCCAACCCCTTGTAGAGCATACCGGTCATATACAGGGCTTCGGCCGCACTGGGACCGCTGGTGTCTGTTCGGTAAGCCATCTGGAAACCTTCGATACACTGCTCCCATTGATCCCGATATTTTTGTTTGCTGACATCCTGCTGAAGCTGGTTATATGCGGCGTGGGCCTTTTGGAGACGGTTGGCCGCTATCGCCGACCTGGGCGGTGTGGCTGCTCTTTCCAAATCGGCCAGCTGCGATCGGGATTTCGGTGTGTAACGGCTGCCGGGAAATCGTTGGATAACCTGCTGAAAGGAATCAGCGGCTTCCTCCAGATCGGCCTCCAGGAAGGAGTGCTTATGCAGTTCCAGGTATAAGAGTCCCGCTTTATACAGTCCGGCCGCAGCCCAGGGACCGGAAGGTTCCAGCCGGGATACGGTCTGATAGTTTTCGATACAGGCCAGCCATTTGTCCCGGTATTTCTGGTGGCGGGGATTTTTCTTCAGCGCTGCGTAGGCGTTTTCGGCCCGATAATATTGATCCTTGGGCGACAGGCACCAGGCCGGCCCCACCAGGGCCGTATGGATCATAAAAATGAGGGTCACCAGGCGTAAGGTGCCTGTACACAGGGATTTATGGACAGTTTCTTTCATATTCACGCGAGTATGACTCAATACACAATCGCTTGTGCCTTGATCTGTAATTCGTTCAACGCATTCAGGGCGTCAATAGGGGTCATCCGGCTGAGGTCCAGCATCTGGAGCGTTTCGACCAGCTTGCGCTCCATCGGGCTGAACAACCCCAATTGAACATGCCCCACGCTTCCTTTTGCCCCTGTTTTGCCCTTCTTGGTATCATCAGCCTTGGGATGCATCCCGGCTTCGATCTGGGCAAGGATCTTTTTGGAACGTCGGATCACAGGTTCGGGAATTCCGGCCAGCCGGGCGACTTGTATGCCGTAGCTGCGATTAGTACCCCCTTCGACAAGTTTTCTCAAGAAAATGATCTCGTCATTCCACTCCTTGACGGCAATATTGAAGTTCTTCACCCGGTCGAACTGGTTCTCCAGTTCGGTCAGTTCGTGATAGTGGGTGGCAAAGAGGGTGCGAGCGCCCGTACCGTTTAGATCGTGAAGGTGTTCCGCCACCGCCCAGGCGATGCTTAAGCCGTCGTAGGTTGACGTGCCACGCCCGATCTCATCCATGATCACCAGGCTGTCGGCCGTAGCGTTGTTGATAATATTGGCCGTCTCCTGCATCTCGACCATAAAGGTACTCTGCCCGGCGGACAGGTTATCCAGCGCACCCACCCGGGTGAAGATGCGGTCGGTAATGGGGATGTTGGCTTTTTGCGCCGGAACGAAGGATCCCATCTGGGCCATGATGGTTATCAGCGCCACCTGTCGCAGCACGGTGGATTTTCCTGCCATATTGGGGCCGGTGATGATCAGCACCTGATTATGTTGATTGTCCATGAGGATGGAGTTGGGAACGAAACGCTCGCCGGTAATCAATTTTTCAACCACCGGATGGCGACCCTCCCGGATATCCAGGATGCCGCTGGTGTTGATCTCCGGTCGACAATAACCGTTGTTTTGGGCAACCTCGGCCAAGGTGGTCAAACCATCCACCCGGGCGATAAAGCGGGCCATCTTCTGGATGTCGGCGTGACGGTCCTTGACCCTATCCCGGATGGAGATGAAAATCGCCTGTTCAAGGCTGGCACGCTGGTCCTCGGCGTTGAGCACCCGGGATTCGAAATGTTTCAGATCGTCGGTGATGTATCGCTCGGCATTGACCAGGGTCTGTTTGCGCACATAGTGCTCGGGAACGGATTCGCTGTGCGCGCGGGAAACCTCGATGTAGTAGCCGAAAACCTTGTTGTAGCGCACCTTGAGAGAGTTGATACCGGTGGCGCTGCGCTCTTTGGCCTCCAACTCGGCCAGCCACCCCTTGCCGTCCTGGCCGATGCGGATCAATTCATCCAGTTCATCATCGTAGCCTTCCCGGATCATGCCCCCTTCGGTAATCACCGGCGGAGCATCATCGCGGATGGCACGGCGGATCAGACCGGCCAGTTCACCAAGATCGGTGGTGTCCTGGTCATAGGCATAAGCGCAGGCGGAAAAACGCAAGAGCGTGTTAAAAACCTCGCTGGACGCCTCAATGGATCGTTGCAGGGCCGTTAGATCCCTGGCGTTGCCGTGCCCCATGGAAAGCTTGCTGCCCAAGCGCTCCAGATCCCTTACGGGCTTGAGGCATTCCCGCAGTTCCTTGCGGGTCTGCATCTGTTGGACGGCATCGGCAACGGCATCATAGCGGGCCTGAATGCGGGCCGGATCCAGCAGTGGATAGTGCAGCCACTGGGCCATGAGCCGGCCGCCCATGGCGGTGACGGTCTGGTCCATAACCTCCAGCAGCGTTCCTTGGCGACTGCCGGTGCGGATGTTGCCAAACAGCTCCAGGTTCCGACAACTCTGGTCGTCGACGATAAGTGTTTTGCCCAGAAAATAGGTCTGGACAGCAGAAAGGTGTTCAATCTTCTGGCACTGGGTTTCGCTCACATAATGGATCAGTGCACCGGCGGCCCCCACCCCAGCCTTCATGGACTCGCACCCGAACCCTTCCAGCGAAAGGGTATCGAACTGCTCCAGCAGCCGCCGGCGGCTTCCAGCAGCCTCGAATAGCCGGTCCTCCATGACCGTGACAGCAGTGTCGCGCACAGTCGCTAATAACGATGTGAAGGCCGTATCGGCTTTCAGGGATTCGGGCAACAGAATCTCCCTGGGGGTCACCCGCATGATCTCATCCATCACGGCAGCCGAATCTGCCGTCTCGGTAAGGCGAAAGGTGCCGGTGGAAATATCCAGGTAGGCAATTCCGATCGCCTGCTGGTGGCGAGACACAGCCAGAATGAAATTGTTGGTTTTCTCATCCAGCAATTCATCCTCGATGATCATTCCGGGGGTCACGACCCGGACCACTTCACGCTTGACCAGCCCCTTGGCCGCTCTGGGATCCTCCACCTGATCGCAAATGGCGACTTTGAAACCGTTTTCAATCAGCCGTGAAATGTAACCCTGGGCGGCCCGATAGGGCACACCGCACATGGGCACCGGCGATTCATCTTTTTTATTGCGCGACGTCAGGGTGATCTCCAGCACACGGGAAGCCACTGTAGCGTCTTCGAAAAACATTTCGTAGAAGTCACCCATGCGGTAAAACAAAAGAACGTCGGGGTATCGCTCCTTGATGGAGAGGTACTGCTGCAGCATGGGTGTAGCTTTAACCGAAACCATTAATTGTTTAATATTCTCAATATGTTACTGATAATACGACGGCGGGTGGCGGAGGCGGCCAACCGGATGGGGAGGCGGATGACGGGGTAATTGTCCATATTTGCCGTGACTGACGGTACGCTTCGGATCATTTCACTTCAGCAGCCACTTCCACTGGCTTGTCTTCGACAGCTTGGGTCGGTATAGGCTCAGCGGACACCTGTTGGCTATAGAGTTGTTTTTCCAAGGACGATACGGTGTCTACGAGGCTGGCATCCTTGGCTTTGAGGGTCTTGATGGTTTTTGCGTCCTTGAAATTCCTAAACAGGCCGGAAAAATAGGAGATCAGGATCCCCACCAGGAAAAAAGCCACAAAGAAAATGGCATTGGCCAGAAACGGGGTTTCATAATAGTAAAATCCCAGGTTGAACACCAGCCGGCTTTCGGACATGAAAAAAACCCGGTTCTGAAAAATGACCAGCCCGACAAAGCCGAAGACGATGATCCAGAAGGCGATTTTCACCTTTTTCATTGCATATTTCTCCCTCACCTGGTTTCCGTTGCGGGTTTGGCTAAACCGTTCTCCGGGTCTGCTGGACATTGGGTAAAAGTACCGTCAACGTCCATGAAACCCTTTGATTATCAAGCATCTTTATCCTTTTTCACCCTAAAACTCAACCTTTTTTTCCTTGCAGGGGGACCAGCTCGACCTGGCCCCAGGCCCCCATTTCACGGCCAGCCACCGCGACGATACCCAACACACCGGCGATGCGTTTGCCCAAGGCGATGGCCGGTTTGATGTCTCGGGGCGAACGGATCCGGTTGCCGATGGCGGTAGCCGCGGCATCGGCCAGGGCGCTGGATAGCGCCACCACACAAACGGCATCGGCTGTTCCGCTGGACAATGAATGGCCCACCGTCCCCGAGGAGGTGCATAGTCCTATCCCATCAGCGGTGGCCGGCAGCTTGAGTCCCATTTTCATGCTCAACGGAGAATTGCCGGCAAAGATACCGGCCACCACCGGGTTATCGGTCTTTAAAAAGATATCGCCCCCGTTTTCCACCACCACCTGGCGGCTGTGACCGAGCAGGTCGCGACCGACGGATTGTGCCACGGCGCCGGCTACGGCTGCCATGGGCCCCACCCCGGCAGCGCTGCCGGCAGCGATCATTTCCCGAACTATTTCAGGGGCGAAGGCCTGCTCTTTCCATGGCACCAGGGTGGTCGCAAAATCCGGATAGCGCCGGATAAATCCCTCGATGTGACCCCGGCAGACCAGCACCCGTTCACGGGTTTCATTTTCGAGCAAGCGGTCAGCCTGGACCATCAGGTCCGTCTCCTGGCAGACGACCTGAAAGGAAAGCATGCCGCTACCGCAAACCCGTTGTCGGTAGGTCCGTTCACGGTAGCCGGCCGGAGAGCATTTCTGCCGCCCTGATCGTTTATTCATTGAAGCAGTGTCCATCGCTCAGAATCGGGCCACGGGTCGAAGGTGTTCCGGAAACTGGTGCAGAAAGTATCGGTCGGTCATGCCGGCAATGTAGTCCCGGACGATTTCCGGATTGCTGGTGGTAGCAATGTAGGACGCTGACATGTCCGCCAGAAACCCGGAAAAGATATCTGCTGAGCGCTTGTTCGTCTCCAACTCCTCCAGCCGCATTTCGAACAGCATGGAAAAGAGCTGTTGGATGGCCGCCGAGTGAACCTTGCTTTTGGGGTTCTTGTAGATACGGGCCAGATTGAATGCTTTAAGGGCTTTCAATGCTTCGGAAATCTCGGGACTGAAGGCCACAAAATGGTTCTCGTGGCTGTTCTGGATCACATCGGTTACCAACCGGTAGACGATGGTCCCGTTGGTGTTGCCCAAAATCCTGGCAATGGATTGGGGGATATCGCGGCGATCGAGAATGCCCAGACGGATGGCGTCCTCCAGATCCCTTCCGATGTAGGCAATGGTGTCGGCCATCCGTACGACACACCCTTCGGTCGTCATGGGGATGAGCGCATGATCCGGATCGGCCTTCTTGGCATTGATCTCTGCTTCGACGGTGGCAAAATCTTTGTCGGGTTGGGGAGCCAACTTCCGGTTGTGAATCTCGCCGTCATGACAGAGAATGCCGTCCAGGGTCTGCAGACACAAGTTCCACCCCTGGCCTTTGCGCTCCACCCGATCCAGGAACTGAATGCTCTGGACATTGTGCAGAAAATAGCCGATGCCGGCCTTTTGACACAATTCGGACAGGTAGCGTTCGCCTTCATGGCCGAATGGCGTGTGGCCGATATCATGACCCAGTGCAATCGCCTCGATAAGGTCTTCGTTGAGCCTTAGAAAACGGCCGATGGTGCGGGCGATCTTGGAGACCAGCTGCACGTGCAGCACCCGGTGAGTGATATGGTCGTTGGGAATCAGGTAAAAAACCTGGGTCTTGTCGATATAGCGGGTGTAGGCCCGGCTGTGCAGAATCCGATCCGCATCCAGGGAAAAGGCCTGCCGGTATCCGGCCGCTGAATCGATAATCGGATGGCGGCGCACGCCTGCATCGCTGAAGGTGGCCGCCGGTGAAAAGATCTGCCGTTCCCGGTGGTTCAAGATTGATTTTAGATTGTCCAGTACGGGCGGGGTGGCGAAGGCGTCAAATTTGTCCATCATCGATCATTCGCTCCATCATCTGAAAATAGTCGATCCCGGCAACCCGGAACCCTTCACGGCCATATTTCATATTGGCTTCCAAGATGGTGTACTGCCCGTCATGGCAACAGATGTCCATGCCCACATCATCCCACCCACAGACTTGCGCGGCCCGCAGGGCCAGGTCAATGGCCGCTGCGGGAACGGGATTCAGGCTGATGCGCCCGCCCCTGGCCACATTGGTGCGAAACTCCCCTTCCCCGGCAACGCGCCAATAGGCATGGACCACCCGGCCACCGATCACCACCGCCCGGATATCCCGGTCGATGGGAAGGTACTGCTGGATATAGGCCACGTGGCGGTCATGGGTGTAGGCGTCCAGATCGGCATTGTTGTTGATCAGGAACACGCCCCGCCCCATGGCCGAGCCACGCGGTTCTTTGGCTATGCACGGATAGGAAAAGTAATCCCTTATTTTGGCCTTCTGCCGGTTGCCGTAAAACACCCGGGTTTTGGGATGCGGCAGGCCGGCCAGCTGAAACAGGGCGCTCTGCTTGATTTTGTCCTGAACGCATTTGTAGGTATGGTAACTGGGAAAGGTGGGTTTGCCCAGGGCATCGAACAGATCGGCATAAAAGGCAGTGGGATAATAGACTTTCGCGGCGTCTTGAATCCACTGCGCTTCCTGTTGGCTGTAGTCAGTGAAGTTGGGACGAACCCCGATGGTGCGGACATTGCGGCACAAGCGTAAGCGTGCCTCCAGCGCCAGGACCTGCCGCGCCATGGCTACAGGCTGCCAACAATGGCCTGAACAACCTCGTCCAAGGCCTCCACAAAGGGCCCGCCATGACCGCCGCCAGCAATGGGTGCCCCCTCATCGCAGGTCTTGACCACCTGGGGGTCAAAGGGCAAGGTACCCAGAAAAGACACCCCCATGGCTTCTGCAGTGGTTCGGCCGCCGCGGCTTTTGAAAAGCTCAACGGTTTTGCCGCAGCAGGGACAGGCAAAGGGCCCCATGTTTTCAACCAGCCCCAGGATATCCAAATTGACGGTCCGGCAAAAATTGATGGACTTGCGCACATCGGCCAAGGCCACATCCTGAGGCGTCGTGATGATCAGGGCCTTGGCGCCGGTGACGGTCTGGGCCACACTCAAGGGTTCGTCGCCGGTGCCCGGCGGGGAATCGATGATCAGAAAATCCAACACTTCCCAACGCACATCGGCGAGGAACTGCCGGATAATGCCGGTCTTGGCCGGCCCACGCCAGATCACGGCCTGATCGGGATCCTTCATCAAGGATTGCATGGAAACCACCTTCAACCGGTCGCCCACGCTTTTGGGGACCACCTGCTGGTCTTGGTTGACATCCAAAAGCCCCTTGATGCCCATCAT
Source organism: uncultured delta proteobacterium (assembly GCA_963704985.1). Taxonomy (GTDB): domain Bacteria; phylum Desulfobacterota; class Desulfobacteria; order Desulfobacterales; family Desulfosarcinaceae; genus Desulfosarcina. The sequence continues at coordinate 24,589 of CAVPIL010000005.1, forward strand.
GCCGGCAATGCTGGGACCGTGCAGATCCACGTCCAGCAGGCCGGTGGAATACCCTTTGCCGGCGAGGGCTACGGCCAGATTGGTAGCGAAGCTGGATTTTCCCACGCCGCCCTTGCCGCTCATGACAATGAGTTTGTGCTTAATTGTCGACAAGGCGGCGCCGATGTTACGATCCTGTGGATCCGGGGCCCCTTGGTGGCCGCAACTGCCACCACCGCAGCCGCCGTTTTTGGATTGCTTAACACGCATGGGTTTGGTCTTCTTTCTGTTGAAAAATGTCGATCAGCTGCTCGCGCATACGGTCGTGATGACTCCCCGACCAGTAAATCCGACGGCATTGCCTGCACGCATGAAAAGTCTGGTGATGCTGCCAGACATAGGCAGGCACCTGGCTTTTGACCATTTCCCTGTCGGTCCGGCTGATATCCCCATTACACGCAAGGCAGCGGCTGAAAGGCCTGGTGTCACTCAGCCGGATCCCCAGTTCCCGCACCACCTGTACCATCTGCTGCAAAGGGTCGTTGCCCCGGATAAACACCAGGGGACGGCCACGGAACCGCACTTTCAGAGCCGTTGTCCGGGTGAGAACCAAGCGATCGGGACCAATCGTGTTGAAAAAGTCAGTCTGTCGGCTCTGGTGCTGGATCAGCGTATCGAATCCGGCCGAACGCAGATAGCGGCCCAGTTTCCCCAGCGAGGCATCCGCTGCAAAACGCATGCTTGACCTCACGATGTTGGCGGTACCAGAATAAACACGCTTTCATCCAAGACAACATTGGCCTCGTACCGGTCCAACGCCACCCAAACCCGTTCGCCGGTTGCAGCGGACAAGTCAATTTGCTTGGGTAGGACAAACCCATCTATGGTCTGTTGTCCGGTAACCATCAGCGTATAGGCCGGATTCTGACTGCCGTCGAACCACACCACGCGCAGCGGATGCATAGACGAATCAACCGTGATCAGTTGGCGGGTCCTGCCCCATTGGTCAATCAGGGCCAAATGATTCTGGACCCCGTCTTCATCAGGCATCAGCCTGGCTGAAAAGCCCCCATCCATGGGAATTCTCCCCATCAGCAGTTCCAGCAGATCACCTACGGTCACATTTATCTGAATGATACGGCGCAGGCTTCCGCTGCCGAAACGTCTTTTATAGTATTCATGGGATGGGTGCATGACAAGGAAGAGATGATTCCCATCGCTGGAAACGGTGCCGGCCGACCCGCCGAAGGGAGCCAACATGTCGATCCTCAACTGGTTGGCCAACTGGCCGGCCATGGCTGCTCGAAAGGATTGTGCCGGCCGGTCTGGGCCGGACAGGGTCATTTTGCCCACACATTTAAAACGGGTCAGGCCGGCATTGGTTTGCTGCAATCTGGCCACAGCCTCTTGTGCCGCCGAATCCCGTTGGGCGTCCGGCAGGGAAAATCTCGTGCAGGCGGTTGGCAGCCATACGACCAGAATCATGACAAGCGCTGACCATCCCCATAAATAGGATGGCAGGCGATCGGGTAACAACCGATGGCGCAGATAGGTCAACTCAGTAGTCATGGTGCCAGCTGCCGGATTTTCTTTTCCACACCGGCTTTGTCCGTATTGCCGTTTTCAAGGGACTGACGGTAGCTTTGCAAGGCTTTGTCAGCCTTGCCGAGCATGGCGTAGACATCCCCCAGATGCTCTTGGATGATGGGGTCGTCCGGGACCAGGCTGGCCGCTTGCTCCAATAGCGGCAGTGCCTTTTCGTATTGCCCCCGCTTATAGTACACCCAGGCAAGGCTGTCGGTGATATAACCGTCACCGGGCTTGTGTTCGAGGGCTTTGCGAATCAGCTGTTCAGCTTCATCCAGGTTGATCCCCATATCGGCATAGGTGTACCCCAGATAATTGAGGGCGTTGGCGTTATCAGGCTCGAACCGGATAACCTTTTTCATCGTGGCAATCGAGTCTTCCTTCTTGCCCCATTTGTCGTATACCACCCCCAACCGGAAATAGAGACGGGAATTTTTCGGATCCAGGGCAAGGCCCTCTTTCAAGGCCTTTTCAGCTTTTTCGTAAACCTCAACCTGCTCGTAAAAGGATCCCAGATAAAGGCGGAATTCCGGATTTTGCGGATCTTTTTGGATGGTTGCCAAAAGGAAATCAATGGCCGCCTGGAGTTGCTCCATCTCCTGGTAGAGCAGAGCAGCGTGAACCGCGGCGTTCTGGAAAAACCGCGATTCCGGTACCACCTGTTTCAGTTGGTCGATGGCTGCATGCTTTTTCCCCATGCCGTCTAAGGCCACACCAGCCAGGTATTTGAGGTCTGAACTATCCGGTGCCCCCTTGATCATGCCTTGGATGATGCGGTTGGCGGCCTCATAGTCCCGGGCATCCAGGAAGTTTTTCACCAGGATCCGGATAACCTCTTGATCTCCCAGGCTCATCTGCCCCAGAGAGGTGAATATCTTTTCAGCCTTTTTCTTCAACCCCTGTTGATCGTAGGCATGTCCCAAGGCCATGCTCGCCTGGATATTGTTGGGATTCTGTTGCAGGATATCGTTGTATATGTCAGCGGCCTTTTTGTATTTTTTATCGCTTTCGTACAGTGCACCCAATTCAAAGCGCGACTCCACCAACTCGGGTTCAAGGACCAGGGTTTTCTCGAAATACGCCTGAGCCGCCTTGCTGTTGCCGGTAATGGCATTGATCCGGCCGAGGAAAAAGTACCCGGCATAAGATTCCGGAAAATAATCAACTAGTTGCCTGTAGACGGCTTCCGCCGCGTCCCAGCGTTCCTGGTCCAGGTAAATCCCGCCCAGCAGCAAATAGATGTTCTGCTGGGACGGATCCAGGGAGATCGCTCGCGAATACGCGTCAATGGCCTTTTGCGGATCGTTGACATTCTGGTGGACGCGTCCTTTCAGGACCAGCGTTTCAACGTCATCCGGATGGTGGACCACAATTTCTTCCAGAAGCCCAATCGCCGCATTGGTATTTTTTTTCATCAGCCATAAGCCGGCGAGTTCGCGTTTCAAATAGACCGAGTCCGAATCCAGCGATAGGGCCTGCTGCATGATTTCAATGGCGCGATCAAGATTGCCCTTTTTCAGACTCAGATGAGCCTCAGAAAACAGATAATAGGCATTGACCGGCTGAGTCCACGCCTCCGAGACTGGGCTGCGACTCGGCCCTCGAGATCCCGAACCCGCCAGGGCGCACCCTGCGAGAGATATCAAGCAAGTTATTATAAAATAGTATTTAAAACCCTGTATTTTCATTTATTATGCTTTCAATAAAAACCTACAGTCCGTTGACCGAATCGCTTGGCCGATGAGGTTCGATTAAAAAAATGGCAAAGCCAGAAATCAGGAAGCGCGATCAGGAGACACCCTCTGTGTAGGTTTCAAAGTCGGGAATTTCCTTTTTAAAATAGTCTCTCATCTTCTTGACCACATTCTTTTCGACCTGTCTCACCCGCTCGCGGGATATGCCGTATTTGTCCCCGATTTCCTGGAGCGTGACCGGGCTGTCCGAAAAGATACGCTTGTCGAATATCTCCAATTCGCGATCGGTCATCTGGGTCCTGAATTCGGCAATTTTTTCGTTGAGCAGGGATTCCATCTCCTTTTTGGCCACGATATCCTCAGCCGATTCGGATTCCGTGCTCATGAATTCGATCCGTTCGGTGTCGGAATCCTCCTTGAGCGGTGCATCCAGGGAGACATCCCAGCCGTCTAACCGCTGGTCCATGTCCACGATTTCTCGCTCGGACACCCCCAACCGCTGGGAGAGCAGTTTCGGCTTGGGATCAAAACCCTCTTCGATGAGTTTTTGCTTTTCTTTCTTCAGCTTGAAAAAGAGCTTTCGCTGCCCTTGGGTGGTACCGATCTTAACCAGGCGCCAGTTGTCCATGATAAATTTGAGGATATATGCCTTAATCCAGAAGGATGCATAGTAGGAAAACTTGACATTCTTGTACGGATCAAATTTTTTCACCGCCTGCATCAGGCCAATATTGCCCTCTTGAATCAAGTCCAGCAGGTTTTGCATCCAAACCCTTTGAAATTCTAGCGCAATTTTAACTACCAGACGCAGGTTGGAAGTAACCAATCGGTAGGCGGCCTCCTGGTCACCTTCCTCCTGCACCCGCTTGCCTAATGAAACCTCTTCCTCCCGGGTCAACAGGTTGTACCTGCTGATCTCAGAAAGATAGCGCTGGAGCGGGTCATATTTGACCAGGGACTTATCATTGGACCGTGCGTTGGCGCGCGAGGTAGTTGCTTTACCCGATGGATTCGTTGACTTGTTCGTTTCCTTTTTCATTCCCCTACCCGGGTTTTTGCGATGTTAGACAATTGGCAATGGCGGCTGCCAGTCATTGCCGGGCTGTTTTTCGTGTAGACAATTGCCAGCCGGTATGTTACGGATGCCGTCTGTTTGAGCGCCTGTAGCTCAGCTGGATAGAGCAACGGACTTCTAATCCGTAGGCCGCAGGTTCGAGTCCTGCCAGGCGCGCCACCCCTGATTGAATAAAGGAGGCCTCGATGCCTCCTTTTTTTGCGAGTGGTCAGAATGGTCCGCATGCCCTTCCAAAGTCTTTCAATATAGCATATTCAATCGCATTTTGAAAAACGATAATTGGGGTGCATGGGTTCCTTGCATTTATTGGACATCGATTTTCGGTCAGTTCACTTGAAATGGCGGGCCATACCGACAAGTGCGCGAAGTCAGTTTTTCTTGCCCGCCGGGCCCGCCGAAAGTGATGGGGAATGCGCTCGTTTTCGGGGTCCACAGGCGTTCATGAAAACAGAAATGCCGAACAGACACCTGCCCGGCACGATGGGGATCTGGTTTTTCTATTCAGGGCACGCGGTGGCCCAATGCACCGTTACCCACCGCTCGTGGGGTAACCTTTTCAACATCACGCGATCTGGCCATTGTGCCAAAAGGCCGGCAAGAGATGGACCCCTGCAATTCAAAGGGGGAGCCGTTTGACCAGCAAACCCGGAGACGCGGGTCTATTCCACGGGCCTGAGTTTCAGGATATTCTTTGCCCGCTCGATCAGTTGCTCCCCTTTGAAGGGCTTGACGATGTAGTCCTTGACGCCCATTTTGACGATTTGCATGACATTTTCCTTGCCCGATTCGGCGGTGAGCATAATCACCGGGATACCCTTCAAGTCGTTTTCCGCCTTGAGTTTGCCGAGCATTTCGATGCCCGTCATCACCGGCATGGTGATGTCGAGGATAATGAGATCCGGCATTTCCTTGGCGGCGATAGCCAAGCCTTCCACCCCGTTTTCTCCCTCATAAAGTTCACAATTATAGGGTTTAAAGGCCTTTTTGACAATCATCCGAATGGTTTTACTGTCATCAACCGTAAGGATCTTGTACGCCATCACTTACCTCCGGAAATATTTATATTTATGTTTCAATAGCTTTCGAATATGTAGTATCGGTTTTACCGTTTGATTCTTTAGCCACGACTTAAAAAAAAGCGCAGGCGGACTGCCTGGCGACGGCGATCCCAGTGGAGGTATTTTCGACCAGGGTCTATGCCGCTCAATCTACTGCAAAAAGAGCATTCACCCGCTCCATTTTTCTGCCAAAGCCGTCAATCACGACCTGCAGCTCGGATTCATTCAACCCCAGAGACATTGCGATCCGCTGGTCTTCAGGATAATACGGATCATCCGACCCTAAACCGATCTCCATTTTCCGGCACATGCCGTCGGCCAGGTGGACGACGGATGCTTCCAGAAAGCACCCCTTGGCTTCTAAGGGTGTATGGTAATACCTGATGATGCATTGCAACGCAGGTGGGAAATGCCATTTTTTTGCCACCATGGCGCCCACCTGGGTGTGGTCGAGACCCAAAACCTGACGCTCTGCCTCCTTGAAGGTGATGGTTTGGGTTTTCACCCGGTTCAGGATTTGTTCGATGGCCGATTCGACATGCTGGTTGAGCACCACCTTGCCGATATCCCGCAGTAAAGCACCCGTAAAGCAGAGGCTTCCCTGTTTCAGTCTTTTTATTTCCGCCAGTTCGTTGGCCATGATCGCAGCGGACACGGCGCTTTTCCACAACTCTCCGGTGGTTAAACCGTAGCCATCATGGGAGCCGGTGAAACCTTCGGAACAGCTGACTAAAATAACCAGGTCAACCACCTGGGCCATGCCCAGATAGACAATTGCCTGTTTGGCATCATTTATTTTACCCGGCAGGCCAAAGTAGGCCGAGTTGGCCAGTTTCAGGACATTTGCCGTTAAGGCCGGTTCGTGGCGGATGATGTCGGACAGATCGGACATACCGCAATCCGGATCATCCAAAAGGGATATGACTTTTCCAGCAACATCCGATACGGGCTTCAAATGATCAATCTCTTCAATGATAGACTCAAAGGTGGCCATCATTAGGATTCACTTTCTTCGGCTGGTTTTCAGGCCAAGGACCTATCTTGTATGGCTAACCAACGTGATGGGCCAACAACGCTTTGAGTTGAACCTTAATTTCCGCATTGAGATTTTTAAAACGAAGGGCATTCGTCCTGTATTTGGGGGTCCTTTGCTTACCTCGGCCGGAATGTTTGATCGGAACGGTTACATAGGGAATGTTGTGCAGATATATTCCCTGCTCGGTCATCAGCAGATCGAGTTCTACATGATCGCTGTCCGACACGCCACCATGGTTGCCGGTGAAAGCAAGACCCCCAAAGCTCATATCCGTGACCTGCCCCATAACTTCCGGTTCTGATTTGTAAAGAACCATGGCAATCTCTCCAATGCTCATCTGCGAATGATCGCGCAGCCGGTCCAATTCATTTCTTAAAATGACAAATGTGCCGCCAGGCATACGATAACGCTCGTATTTTCGACGCTCAACCATGGTTACCCCCTCACAGCAATCGTTTATTGGCTTCGAATGGCTATAAGCTGATATCTATGCTCATGCAAGGAGTTTGCCATGAATATGTACAAATGTGTCCACCGTTGAATGCATATAGAATGCCTCTGCGGCCGTTTGTCGGAGCGCCGCTAAGGTGCTCCGGATAAACGCTCGTATTTCCATGAAGTCCTCCTGGGGCAACCCAGGCAAAGGGTTTTGCCTGGATTCAGCAGCTTGCAGGTCCCCATGGGCGCGGTCAATTATCGCGTCGCTGGCCAATCCCGCCTCAGGCCATCGGTTATGGGCCCGCTTTTTCGGTTCCAACAAAAAATTGGCGGACCGACGGTTTTTTGATGCCTGAACCCCTGCGGCCAGGTGGGTCTTTCGAATCTGCATTCACGATATTGATCGATGCGGACAGCCACTTCAACAGGGGGAGATGCAGGGGAAGAGAAAGTGATTGCGGTTGATCCATTAAAACCGCCAGGCATGGCCAGAGGTGCCTCACCGCCTTGCAGCCAGTTACCCATGCAATGGAACCGGCAGCGGACTACCAGATTCGGGTGCTCTGATTTTCCGGGGCCAGGACATTTGGATTCTCCCTGAGCTTGTCGTCAGGTTTAACCGGTCGCCGCTGATCCTTGATGTGCCCGTAGCTGAAATCACCATCGGTGCGCACCACATGCACCTTGGCCACCAGACCGGGTTCGGGATTGAACTGTTTGCCTTTGTAGGTGATTGGCGGCTTTTCCTCGATAACATCGAAGAGGGTGCCTTCCACCACCCCCTGAAGGGATCCTAGGTTGAGCAGCACCTGATTGCCGGTCACTTCAACCACAAACGCCTGGAGCGGGTATTTTTCCATGATGCGGGTGAGCAGTCGGCGGTTGATCTGGTTCAGGTCCTTTTGTAGATGGATGCCTGCGGTAAACTGATAATCGATCAATTCGACGGGTCGGGCATCTTCCGATGTGAAGACCTTCAGGTTGCACAAGGGGCCGGAGGACATTTGAAAAACCGATCCCCTGATGGCCAAAGAAGCCTGCATGGCCAGGCAAAGCCGCGAGATCAGTTGATCATCGGCAAAGGCATCGCGGTCGAGACGCAATGCACCAATGACGCCATCGACGATCAGGTTGTCTACCACTATGACCCGGCCCGATGCGCCCATCTGTCTGGCCAAATGGTCTTTGATCAGTCCGGCAAAACCGGCCCGTGGGGAAAGTCCGCCGGATTCCGAAATGTCCAAAAAGGCAACCCGGGTCGGCCGGGATGTCCAGGAGTCGTCCACGGGTAAGGGATCAAAGCGGTTTTGCTGGAAGCGCTCAACCACTTGTTTTATCGCCACCGCCAACTCCGTTTGCTTCATCTGGTCCTTTTCGATCATAAGCATGCGCATGGCATTTTCGGCCAGTGCCCGGACAAACGGATCGTTTTTATCGATGGATTCTGCCTGGCGGTATGCCTCAAGGGCCTTGTCCCATCGACCTTCCTGCTCGTAAGTCAAGCCTTTGTTGGAGGTGGCCTCGATGTAATAAGGATCCATACTGACCGCTTGGTCGTATAGCTGCCGTGATTTGGCATAGTCCCCCCGCTGGGCGTAAAGGCGACCAAGCTGATTGTAGGCAAGCGCTCGCTGAAAAGGTGTCCCACCGCGTTTTTGTGTACCCTCCCGGTAGGCGGCCTCCGCGCCTCTGAGATTGTTCTGTTGGTAGAGCTGATCTCCATTGATAACATAAGCCAGGGGTCGGTCGCCGTCTTGGTTCGCCACCTCTTTGGCCAGTTGGAGAGATTTTTCCGTCTGCCCTTTTTTTTCGTATACCTGGGCAAGGCCCTCTTTTCCCAGCACGGCGCCACTTCCCTTTTCCTTGCTGAGGGCGTAGAAGGTCTGCTCCGCTTCGTCCAGCTTGCCCTCCTGAATGGCAGCATAGCCTTTGACGGTTCTTGCCTGGGCATTGCCAGGATCGCTTTTTTCCACGGTCTCGGTAATAGCCCGTGCAAATTCGGGTTTCTTGCGCTGCAGGTTGCGCTCGGCAAGTCTGATCAGCATCACTTGAGTGGTTTTCCCACCACCTTGAAAAAGGTCCAACATCCTAAGATCCGGGCCGATGATGCAGACCGTGGGTAGAAGCCGCTGCGCATCATATGCACCGCTGACGCCGGTGGTGTCCAACAGGACGGGGAACACCGTCGGTGTGCTCTTATGGAACACAGCAACTTTCTGTTTGGAAGAGCGAGTGATTGCCCAAACCGTGAGATCGGCGTCCCGGTATTGCTTGGCCAACTGGTCCAGGCTCAACAGTCCTTCGATGCTGGGCCTGGAATCGGCATCGAAAAAATATAGGATCGTCATGGCCATTTGCTTCAGGCCGGAAAGCGGATAGGTTTTCCCGTTGATATCCTCCAAGGTGAAAACCGGCACCTGGCTGCCGGTCTGAGGGGCAGCATGACCCATCCCGGACCACCCGCCCACAACAATTGCGGTCACCGTCAGCAGCCCGACCAGTATTGGGTTGACTCTCATGGTGAATCCTCCCGATAGAGAACTAATTGATGGATACCAATCGCACGTTCAACGGTGATGGCTTTTCCTCGCCGATCTGAAGTTGGGCTTCCCATTCATAGTAATCCGGCAGGTTCAAACGGACCTCATAACTACCCGGGGATAGTGGGATTTCCACCGGAGTTATTCCTTTAAACGCCGAATCCACGAATACCTGTGCACCAACCGGGGTGCTGGTGACGTTGAGTATGGACGAAGGCGCCGGCACGGCTGCTGGACCGGATAGGGTGGATTGGTCGGCGGGTTTGCGGATTACGGTGTAGCCGGCGATACCTGCTGCCAGGCATATGCAGAAGATGGCAATTGCAAGCCCCATTTTCTTCGACCGGCCAGCTTTTTGGAGCGGGGTGGCAATTTCCGGGAAGGGGTGGATCCCGGCGTTCAGACAACGGTGCAGGGCAGCGGCCATCGCTTCCCCGGTCTGAAACCGGTGGGCCGGATCTTTGGAGAGACTCTTCAGAATGAGGTCGGCCAGTCCCCGGTTGTCAAAACTGCCTGCATGCATCGGATCTTCCGGCGGTTCGTGGGTGATGGACCGGAAAATGGCGGCAATATTCCCGCCGCCGAAAGGGCGCTTTCCCACCACCATTTCGTAAATGATCACTCCCAGTGCATACAGGTCCGTTCTGCCGTCGGCCTTTTGTCCCATGACCTGTTCAGGTGCCATGTAAACCGGTGTGCCGAGGATATCACCGGCCTGGGTCTGCTGGGCCGCCTCAGGATCTTCGATGCGGGCGATGCCGAAATCGGTCAGCTTGATCCGGTTGCCCGGGGTAAGAATGATATTAGAAGGTTTGATGTCCCGATGGGTGATCCCCCGGCTGTGGGCGTATCCAAGGGCCTCGGCCACCTGGGTGCACATCCCAACCGCTTCCGCCACCGGCACGGTCCTACCCTTGATCACTTCGTTCAGCGGACGTCCCTCCAGGTATTCCATGGCAATGTAGATCGTGCCATGGTCCTGGCCCACATCGTATACGGTGACGATGCTGGGATGGGATATTCGCCCGATGGCTTTGGCCTCCCGCAGAAATCGGAGTACGAAGTCCTGGCTGACCACCCGGTCCGGTCGGAGAACCTTCAGGGCCACCATGCGGTCGATCTGCGGGTCGTGGGCTTTGTAAACCACGCCCATGGTGCCGCGCCCTAGTTCTTCAACAATTTCGTAGCGTCCATATTTCATTTTCATCCAGCAACGGCAGATAGAACGACGGTCACATTGTCTTTTCCGCCGGCCTGTTTAGCCAGAGTAATCAAGGCATCGGCTTTTTCACTCAAGGTCCCTCCTCCGGATAACGCTGCGAACACAGCGGGTTCCTCAACCATATCGCTAAGCCCGTCGCTGCACAGCAGGAACAGATCTCCAGGAGTCTTCTTGCCTTTTAGAATATCCAGGGCAACGGTGTCGTTAACACCGACGGCCCTGAGGATCACGTTGCGCATGGCGTGCCGCCGTGCTTCTTTCTGGCTAATGAGCCCCTGATCAAGCTGTTCCTGAACCAGCGAGTGGTCTTTGGTCAGCTGTTTGAGGGTGTTGTTTTTCAGCCGGTAGGTTCTGGAATCGCCCACATGGCCGATGATAAAGCTCTGCTGGGAAAAGGCCAATAATTCGGCGGTACACCCCATTCCCTGATCGTGGGGGTTGCGTCCGACATGCTTGAGAATTTTATCGTTGGCCAGCTTGAAGGTGGTCTGCACCCTGGCGATGGTGTTCTCTTCGGACAAACCGTCGTGGCCGGCAAACACCGCTTTCGCCGTATCCGCAAATATCTGGCTGGCTACTTCGCCGGCAGCTGCACCACCCATGCCGTCGGCAACGATGCAGTAATGGCATGCTTCGCAGATAAAAAAAACATCCTCATTGTTGGTGCGGACATTTCCCACGTCCGTGGCACCATGGTAAGTAATTATGGGCAAGTCCTGTGACACCTGTGTTTTACCTTTCGAATTATAATAGCGGTTATCGGGAAAGTATGTCCGCAAAGATCACGCTGCCGGCACGCGCTTATGCAGTCTAAGCCATCGGCGACGGCAATCAGGCAACGGTTTCGGGTTCCGGCTTCTCAAAGTTGGCCAGCATGAACAGCGATAGATCCGACGCATCATAGGTAATTCCCAGGTGGTTCTTTAATTTCTGCAGATCGTCGTTCAATTCCTTGGCGGTCTGGTAACGTCTGACCGTTGATTTTTCCAAGCACCGCATGACGATATCGTTCATCCCTTGGGGGATGTCCGGTCTGAGGGAAATGATCGGCGGAATGGTCATCTGGGGGATGGTGCGAATGGCTTCTATGTCGTTGGAGAATCGATAGAGGCGACTGCCCGACAGGATTTCATAAAAGACCAGGCCGAGGGCATAGATATCGACCTGATGATTGACCTCATGCCCCATGGCCTGCTCCGGGGAAAGATAGGAGAGCTTTCCTTTGATGACGCCAGCCTGGGTCAGCGAAGGCTCTGACGTAGCCTTGGAGATGCCGAAATCACTGAGTTTGACTTCACCGTTCAGGGAGATCAGGATGTTTTGGGGGCTAATATCCCGGTGAATGATGTTCAGTGGTTTGCCGGTCTTGTCGTCTTTGCGGGAATGGGAGTACTGCAGGCCACTGCTGATCTTTAGAATCAGAAACAGCGCCATATCCACTGGCAGGCCCTTTTTTAAAAAGCCCATAATTTCTGCCAGGTTCTTTCCGTTGACATATTCCATGGCAATAAAATAGGCATTCTGGATTTTCCCGAAATCGGCGATTTGGACCACATTGGGATGCTGCAGGAGGGCTGCAAGCCGGGCTTCGCGGATAAACATATCAATAAAATCACGATTGTCAGCCAGATGGGGCAGCACCTTTTTTACCGCAACCGTCTTTCGAAATCCGTCCTCCCGAAGATAATCGGCCAGATAGAGTTCCGCCATGCCGCCCTGGGCAATTTTTTGGGTTAGCAGGTAGGGTCCGATGCGGGTCATGCCTTGCATGGCTTTTTCCCTGGCCATTTTTTGTTTTCTGAGGGTTCGTTCCACCAGAAAAAGGCAACCGACACAAGCTGCAGCACTGACCATGAGAAACAGCACCATAAACAGGTGGTAGGATTTCACGGCCGACAACTGCTTCTCAGCCCCCCAGCCAAGGGCGACCTTTCCGATGGTCACACCGGAATAGGTGACGCCTTTTTTAAAGACCATGACCGGGGTCTGGGCCTCGCTCTTGCCCGAAGCGATTTTAACGCCATTGATGGTTTGGACAGCGGTTTCCTTGCCAAGGGGCTCCAGCTGTCGGTTGATTTTAGCGGGATTGGAGTGGGCAAGGATTTTATCCTGATGATCCAGAATTGCGGCATACAGGATTTCCGGGTTCCCCATCACCTCGCGAATGGCGACATTCAAAGAGAGTATGTCTCCAGCCAGAATGGACGCACCGCTCTTGTCGGCCAAGCCGAGGGCCAGATCGACCCCCCTGTTGAAAAAAGCGTTCTGCGCAGTATCAATTTTGCCCTGAAGGGTGAAAAAGGAAATCAAATTGAGGACCGCCCAGGCGGCAACGCCAAAGGCAACATGCCGCTTGACCGGGGATCCGGACATGAATGTCTTGACCTTGCTGGCGATGGAATGGATGGTTGTGGTTGACAACTGCTTCACCCACATCATGGTTGTTGAGGCTTTTTCACCCACAGGCATGCTCGCTCTCCTTGCTGTCCGGTTGATTCCTTTGCAAGGGTCATCTCAATCACCGGCCAGTTTCTTAATAATGTCTGCACATCGATGGATCATCTGCCGGCGAAGCCATCCCAGATCTTCACTGCGAGATATTTCACGAAGATTGACGCCTTGGGCAGGCATCTGGGCCGTCGCCCCATTTTCCTTTCTCGCCGGCCTGACAACCGGGTAGCGATCAAGGTTGGCCGCCAGTAGAAATGAGCGGTTCAACGTCTTGTGGCTGCCGCAGACCGGGCATATCACTTCCCGGCCATCCGGTAAAACGCCACCGCCGCCGGACCAGGTGCGGATTCGCTCCCCTATGGCCGTCTTCAAGGGGTGCAGTCCATTAAAATCAATAATCAGCAGAACCAATACGATTACCAGAAAACTGAATAGCGCGGTCAGAAAGAATGCCGTGGTCAGACCGGCGGTACCGCCGGCGTCCATCGCCAGAAAAACCTCCCCGATCTTGGTGCCGGCATAAGTGATGTCGGAGGAAAAGCAGATCGCCTGGGCGCCCCCATCAAGGGTATGGCGCCAGTAGCTGACGCCGTCTTTAAGCTGGACCGCTTTTGACGTCATGGGCAGCATTTGGTCAGGATTGGTGAAGGCGATAATTTTATTTTTGTGGTCAATGATGGAAACATTGACCACTCCAATCACCTTGGCGACATCCTGCATCAGGCGGGTCAACGCCTGAACGTCCCGATCAAGCAGCGGCAGGCCGGCTTGTTTGGCGGTTTCCAGGATGATTCCAATACCTGTGGTCGTCGCGCGACCCGCCAGGTTGGTTTCCTTGGCAGCAATGAACAGGTAAAAAAAGACGGCCACCACCCACCAGATCAACAGGCAGGTAAACCAACGGGTCTTTTTAATCCGTCCGGGTTTGTTTGCAGGCATCACGCCAGCTTTCCTTGGGCTTGGGGTCCATGTGGGCAAGATTCTGACACGGCCTTTCAGCAATGGTAACCGTTGCATGGCCAAAAGTCTTGAAGAGCAAACACGCCATCATCGGTCGATCTGTTCAAGATGCTTAAAATTATTATGATACCAATGGATTGTCAAGCAGCTTCTCCTTTTCAGCAACCCGTCCATCAATGGCAGGTCAAGGAATGATCTTGCCGGCTGCAACCAGGCTGCGTCACCATGGGGCGGGTTAAACCGGCCTTCTGATCGGCTTTGAACGGAGATTCGCCACCAGCAGCGGCTATTGAATTATCAAGGCTGCTATGATAGATAAGGTAAGGATTTTCTTGAAAGATAGAACAGCGTGAGTCCTTTTCGAATACGGCGCTGGTCCTCGCGGTTTCTCTCGAGTGGGAGTGGAGTTGTCACCATGGTCCTGATTGGCTCACGTCCAAATCATGTAGCTGTCGTTTTGCCCCTGCTTCTAATGTTTCTGGCCGCTGGTTGGGGATGTGCCGGCCCAAGCTTCCGGCCGTTGCTTTCCCGACCCGATGTATACCGTTCGGAGGAGCGGATTATTCACCGCCTCAAACCCGGTGAAACACCTGAAATACTTGCTAAAAACTATCTTGGGGCAGCGCAGCTGGCTTGGATGGTGGAAGATGCCAATCCGAAAGATGCGTTTCGGCCAGACCAGTTCGTGGTGATTCCCCTGGTGATCCATAACCGAGCCGGTATCACTGAGGAAGGATACCAGACGGTTCCCATATTGTGTTATCACCGGTTCGCCCGATCCTGCGATTCGCCTCTGTGCATGCCCGCAGATATCTTTGAACAGCAGCTTCGCTATCTTAAGGAAAACGGCTATCGAGTGATCGGCCCGGAAATGCTGGCCGAGTTTTTGGACTACCGCAAAGCGATACCCAAAAACGCGGTCATGATCTCCATCGATGATGGATATCGTTCGGTATATGACGTGGCTTACCCGCTTTTGAAAAAATATGGCTTCACAGCCACACTATTCATCTACATTGACTACGTGGGTGTTTCCAGTCAGGCCATCACCTGGGAACAGTTGCGGGAATTGAAGCGGGATGGGTTTTACATCGGCTCCCATTCCGTTGCCCACAGCGACCTTTCCAACCAACAGAAAGGTGAGGATAATCAGACCTATCTGGCCCGACTGAAAAGAGAGATCTTCAGGTCCAAGCAGATCATTGACGAAAAGCTCGGTCAGGACACGTTAATTTTTTCTTACCCTTTCGGCAGACAGAACCAGACCGTCGCATCCATGGCCCAGCAAGCCGGGTATAAAGTGGCCGTCACCGTAGATCGTGGAGGCAACCCGTTTTTCGCCGACCCCTTTCTGTTGAATCGGGACCAGATTTTAAAACGGGATATGGACCGTTTTGCATCCCGTCTGAAAACCTTTAATCATTATCCGTTAAGGTGAGAATGCCATGATAAACAAATACATATGTATCGGTTGGGGATTGCTCCTGATAAGTCTTTGGGGTTGCCAGGCGTCCCAGGCAACCCGGGAAAAGGATCAGCAGGCCAAGGCCTACATCGAGCAGGCCCAGGCCTATGAAAGTCAGGGAAATCTGGTGGAGGCGCTGGAGCAGTACAATCTGGCCCAAACCATTGATCCTAACGAACCGGTCATCATTGACGGCATCAACCGTCTAGGCAAGCAGTTGGATGAATTGGCTGATACGCACTACCAAGCCGGCCTGAACTTTAGGGATAAAGGTCAATGGGACCTGGCTAAAAAGGAATTTCTACAAGCACTCAGATACCGCCCGGAACATCAAAAAGCGGCCGCTATGCTTCAACAGCGCCAGCCAGATGAAGATAGAAAGTACGTCACCCATGACATCGCCCCGGGTGACAGCGTTTCCAAACTGGCACTAAAATACTATGGAGACTATAAAAAATATCATCATATTGCTAACTTCAACAACTTGTCCGATGCCACCCAGGTCAGGGTAGGACAGCGAATCATGATTCCGGTCATCGATGGCACAACCATCGATGATCTGCTGCGCATCAGCAGCGGAACGCAAGCCCAACCGCCTAAAATGGAAGGGGAATACACCCTTCATCAAATCCAGCCGGGAGAAAGCCTGTCCAAGGTCGCCCAAATCTATTACGGTGATTACCAGCTGTTCCACGTTATTGCCGCCTACAACGGCATTTCGGATCCCACGAGCATCAAGGTTGGACAGCAGGTGAAAGTGCCGCGACTCGAAAAGACCTCGTCTAGAACCGCTGCACCTGCGCAGGCGACAGCAACCCCTTACCTCCCTGGGCCGGCGAAATTGAAACCGGCAGTCAAAAGACCTGAACCATCACCTAGCCAGGTTGGAGCATCCCACGCGGATGCGGCCGAGCCAGCGGATCAGGTGGCTGAGTATCGCGAGACGGGGATTGCCCTTTTCAATGAAAATAAATTCGAAGAGGCAACCGTTGAACTGCAAAAAGTGCTCAGTGCCGATCCGGAGGATACTGTTGCCACCGGCTATATATCCCGGGCATACGTTGAGTTGGGTCGCGGGCATCTTACGGCGAATCGGTTCAATGAAGCCAAGACCGCCTTCACCACGGCCCTCGATTATGACGACAACTGCCGGGAGTGCCGGGATCTGTTGGCCCGCTGCCGCACCAGCGAAGCCGAAAACTTAAAGAAAGAGGGTGAAACGCACTACCAGAATAATCAATTTGACAACGCCATCTCAACACTCGAACGTGCCGTGGCGCTGAACCCAAAGGACACAACAGCAACGGACCTGCTGTTTCAGGCCCATTTTCAAAAAGCCCTGATTCTTTTCAACCAACACGATTACCTGACAGCCAAAACCGCCTTTGGCAAAGCGGCGGCCCTTAAACCGGATTGCAGCGAATGTATCCAATACATCAACAACAGCATTGAAGCGTACAAGGAATTCCACTATAACCAAGGCATCGTCTTTTTTGGTCAGGAAGAGTTGAAAAAGGCCATCGCGTCGTGGGAGAACGTCATGGCGGTGGATCCCAATTACAAGGATGTTCAGCAGAACCTGGAAAAGGCAACCCTACTGAACGACCGTCTGGAAAGGATCAAAAAAAGCACCGCTGAATGAGACAGAATCGGCTGAAAAGCCCTTGACATCCGTTACACCTTTGCGGCTATAGTCGGCTCAATTTCAACGCCCTTGCGTCGTGCAAAACCGCAACCCATGAACTGATATACATGCAGGCGGGACAACATGCCCCAGATGCCCAACATCACCGTCCAACTGGTTCACATCCAGGGCCCCTTAAAAGGGCAAATCCAGGATTTTTACCAATTTCCCGTTCAGATCGGCCGCCACTCCTCGTGCCAGGTTCGTTTCGAAAAAGACCTGACGACCATTTCTAGACGGCATGCCCGGATTGAACGACAGGGCAACCGATTTCGTATCATCGATGCGAGTACCAACGGCACCTACGTCAATGGGAAACGCATCGCCGACGTTTACCTGCGGGATGGTGATGTGATCACCTTCTCCGAAAACGGTCCCAAAGCCAGTTTTCTGACCAAAATTGAGGCCGGCAACGTACCCATCCCTCCCGCCCCGTCTTTTCAAGCGGCGCCACCATCGCCGGTAGCACCCGTGCAACCGCAGAATCCAGCGCCCGCCTCAAGCGTTCCATCGGAAGGGCCTTCGATGCCCCCGCCGCGCCCCCATGCAACCGAACCCGACCTGACGGTGGGGCCCGATCTGGAAATCCCAGTCATCAGCGTCAATGCTCCACTGGTGATCCAGTTCGGTCCGACCCTGCAGTCCTACAACCTGCTGCCCGTAACCATTGGTACCGATCCGGCCTGTGATTTCATGCTTGCCAATCCGTCTCTCGCCGGACGCCACCTCCAGATCTTTTTCAACGAAAAGGACTATTATGCAAAGGATCTGACGGGAAGAAGCATGGTTACCATCAATGGCCGGCCGGTTGGCGCACAAGCGGTGTTGGCCCAGGGTGCGGAACTGTCCCTGACTGATCAGGGGCCCAAATTCAGATTTCTTGGTGGTGGCCGTTTGGCGGAGATACAAGATGTGGCACCCGAAGCCCTGGACAAGACCGATGCTGACCCCAACCTTCAGGGTTCTGAGGTGGGTGTGCCGGCGGTCAATAAAAAGGATAAAAAAGCCAAATCCCTTTTTAAAGGATTCTTCAGTTAACCCGTAACACCTTTACATCAAACAGGAACCCGGTTCGAATCGCCGCCACCATACTTTTTACTATCCTTGCGAATTTTCTACGCCCCACAGCACCCTTTCCCAACCATGCAATAGCGATTATTACCACCATCTGTTGTCTTAGTAATAATATACATATACCATATGATGTATAATCAAGCTATTCTGCAAGGATTGGTGGACAGCCTGATTTTATAAACGCAAGTTACCCTTGCCGCAGATCAGCTTTTATTGGCTGTGCCTGCAGCCACCAGCGGATTATCGAAATCGAAACCGAACAGGCGGGGATTTTCACCGATCACAGCAGCAGTGAATATGGAGAAAACGTAATCGTAAGTTTCTTCCGGAACCTTTTCACGGTAGGCGGTAATCAATTGCCAGAAATTGCGTTCCCGGGGGTTTTCCGGCATGGTCTGGATCAGCTTGACCACCCGCCGTTCTCCCCAATTGTAAGAGGCCATCACCAGCAGGCCCGAGGCTTGAGCATCCGTGGTATAGATATCCCGGAGGTAGCTGGCGGCCGCCCGGGTCGACTTTTCAAAGTCATGGCGCTCGTCCAGGAGGTCCACCACGGCTTCATCCTTAAGGGGGCCGATGCGGAGCCCGTATTTTTGGGCGGTTGAAGGGATGAATTGCCACATGCCTTTGGCAATGCCGAAGCGGGTAGGCGGCCCGACGGCCTGATGATCGAGGTTGCTTTCCTGTACGGCCAGGTAAAAAAACTGGGCCGGCAGATCCTCATCGGTCAATGTCTCAAGAATCTTGGGAATATATCCCTGCTGCTGGGCCCGGCGAATGACCCGCGCAAGCCGCTTGCTGGATTGCCAGTTCTCGATGAACGCCGAGACCTCTTCCACAAATCCGTCGGGCATATTGATTTCACATTCGCCGAACCGGTGTGCGATGCGCATGATGATCTTTTCTTTCTCATCCATTCCCCTGCTGTAAATACCCAGGCTGTCCACATACCGGTCGTAGCTCTGCTCTAGCTGTTTCTTCTGGTCTTTGACCGCGTCGATCTGTTTGTTGGCCTCCGCGGATTTGCGTTGGGCGGCTTCCACCCGCAGTTTGATCAGGTCGATCTCCAGCGCCCGCATGGTGTAAAAGACCTCAGCAGCGAGTTTGCGCTGTTCGACCACCTGGCTGTGCTTGTACCAGGCCACGCTGCCGGTAACCATCAACAGCACCACCACCATGCCGATAATGATGCCATAGGTCACCCTCTGTTTTTTCTGGACCTGGGCGAAAGCCCTGCGAACCATCATGGTATGCTCGCCGGCAGTCCCGTCCACGGTCTTGCCGAAATAGTGGTCCTTATAATGGTCAAGGTTGGGACGATCAACCGAAGTTGGTCTTGGTGCAATGGTTTCTGCTTGCGGTGGAGGGGTCGGTGGTTGATAAACTGGCGGCACCGCCGTGTGGGTTTCTACGTCGAAGAAAACCGTAGGCCCCCCTGCCCCCAGCTGAATGCGGCCCAATCCGAAAAGGGCCGTCCGATCGATTCGCTGGCC
Organism: uncultured delta proteobacterium; assembly: GCA_963704985.1. GTDB lineage: Bacteria > Desulfobacterota > Desulfobacteria > Desulfobacterales > Desulfosarcinaceae > Desulfosarcina. The sequence goes on from CAVPIL010000005.1 coordinate 44,345, forward strand.
ATCGATAAAGACCCCATTGGCGCTTTGCAGGTCCTGGATCCACCACTGACCGTTTTCCCAGAAAACATCGGCATGCCTCCTGCTGACCACGTCGTCCTGAATGCAAATATCACAGTCCGAATGACGACCGATGGTAAATCTCGTCGTGAAGTTGAAAATCATCCCATCGGCACGGGTAATGCGTATTTTGGCAGCAGGTTGGTCAATCATGGCGACTCTGTTTCATGTTTTGCTCAAGCCAGCGTTTCAAGTTCGTTTTTGGATTCAAGCAGCCCAGAAAAAATTCGACCACGGCATGGATGGTACCTGGAGGCCCAAGGCGCCAAATGCCATGGCCGTCCGCAGTCAGGTCGGTCACTTTTCGGAAAACGGATGCCACGGAGAAATGATGTTGCGATACGAAGCATCCATGAACCATGCTAATACGATAATACCGGTTTGGACTGCGATCCACAGGGAGCGACGCCGGATAAGATAGGCGACCACTCTTCAGTCGGTTAGGAAAATATCAAGAATGGGCCTCGCTCAACCGCACTGTATCGGTATCGGCATGTACCTCTCGAACACCGCCCATACCATATATAATCACAATAAATTGTCACTATACCATATGTGGTAGCAACCTTTAGATTTAAAATAACTGCAGCGAGATTTCCGGGCACGCTGAATGTTGGAGGCAACGGCGGGTTCTGCCTACTTGATACCGAGTATTTTTTTCTGCCTCAAACCCGGTGAACGGCATTCGAAGAGTCTGGATGCGGGATTGCGGATGGCCAATTCGAATGCGGCGGCGATCCGTTGGCGCTGGAACCCGTTTCTAAGCCCTTCTTGAAGCGTTTCCTGGTCCATGGGCTTGCCAAGCAGATACCGGGTACCTGGTTTGAAGCTGTTTTTGTGCTTATCCCACCACTTGTGAATCAATTCAGGCTCCGGCCAGGGCAGGTCCTCATCCGGATCCATGGCCACATCGTCATGGTCGGGATTCTCCGTGGGTCCGGCTTCGAACCCTTCTGGCCATTCACCGTCCAGATCCGCGTAGGCCAGGTCCACCCCGGTGATCATGGAGAACACCTCACCGGCCGGTCTGGCCGATTCGGGCACCTGCATCTGCCCAAGCAGCCAGGGGACGGCCGCCGGATCGCCCAAGGCACCGAAACCGAAAATGGACAACCGCATCTTCCCAGAAAGCGTGCGGAATTTTTCTAGCCAAATGGCTGCCTCGCGTGGTACCATCTTTCGAACGGCAATCGTGCACGCCCTCTCGGAATAGGGGCTTTCTGTTTCTGCAATCGTTTGAAGCGCTGCCACACCTGAAGTGACCCCCAAGAGAGCCGCTGACCAGGCTGCATAGAATCGGCTTTTGTCGTCACCATCGGCAAGGTGGTTGAGCGTGGGTGTCAAAAGATCGGAACGTCCCAGTTCACCGACTGCTTTCAAGGCCCTGGCACGGACAGACGGATCTTCATCACTGATCAGTTTCGCCAGCATCGTCCCGGGATCCTGGCGATGGACGGCATAGGTCGCAAGCCCGATCAACCTGAGAAACGGCATCTGGGCGCCTAAAAGCTTACGGGCGGGTTCCACAACCTGATCAAAATCGACCCACCCCAATGCAGAAATCAACGCCCGTTGGAGTTCGACTTCCTTTTCAACGGCAGCCAGCAGAGCATCCATGCGTTCAGGGATTTTGGATTCGAAGGCCAGAACCCCGGCGGTGAAGATTTCTCCCGGCTCTCCAATTTCCATGGCTTCCCGGCAGATCTCCCAGCCCTCGTCACCGGCGATCCGCAACCCGTCGATGTTGGCTTCGACACGCTCGTCCAGATGCGCCAAGTCGGATAGATCATAGCGCGAGTCGGAAACAGCCTTGTCGCGCAGCAGCCAGTTGAAGGCGGTGTTTTCAGCGTGTTGTTCGATCATTACCGGGATTATGGCCATTTGAATATTTGCTTGTTTTGCCACTTTAGAAATCGATAATGAGAAAAAATGCCAAATCAAAAATTCAGAAAATCTACTATAACGCTTCTCTTCAGAGGGTCGAAATTTCAAATTTTATGCTTATTAAATTACTGTAATTATTGATAGGGAAGTTACAAGAACAGCGTTTTCAGCACTTTTAATTGTTCCATCATATTTAAGAAGTGACTTTTTTTTATCCTCCTTTCGATCAATCAATCTAACCGTATAGGAGCTGCTGGCGGCAGTTTCACTCGTGGAAGAGCGTCATTGGGTCCAACAGTAAATTCTTTTTTTGTATGCACCTCTCGCGTAGAATCTGTTGTTTGGGTATCCCTTCGACCAATAATCGCCGGCGGAAATCTGTCTATTGCCTCCAAGTTTCGATACACTCCTTTGCCCCCAGATGAGATCTCTTTGACTGACTTACTGTTGAGGTCTTTTTGCTGCGCGGTGGTTTTTGTGCACCCCACCGGTAGCCGCGATTTTCAACCGCCATTTGCCTTCCAACACCTTGCACTTACTCAACTATGACGCTAATATGCAAGAGTACCCCACGATGACCATTAAGGTCTACGAAAAGTCAAAAAGTCTGCTCCACGATTTACCATTATACATGGACGCACAATGAATGCCTGCAACAACAAGAATTCCACCTCCCGCGGCGATGTGAGCGTATGAATCCATCTTCGGAAGCTTAAGATCTGTTTCTACAAGCAGGCTATCCTTTATCTCAAAGATCTTTTCAAGGGAACTTACATATATTTTGCCGTTGAAATGCACCATCTCTTCCAAGATGAAGTCACCCACATCCTGATCGACAATATCCCAGCGGTCATTCCTGCCAATAACCATCACATTCGCATTGGTCGTTATATACGTTTTCCCATCAGGGGCGCAGCAGATATTCTCAAGATTCGCATTTGTACCCACATCAATGGAATGCCAGACTTTTCCATCATAGTGCCATAGATCGCCGATGCCGCCGCACGCATAGATGTCAGTATCTGAGAATCCGTCTATAGACTGAAATCCTATATCTCCAGGATCCTCCCCATTTTTAAGAGCCATCGCTTTTGAGTGAAGTGCAATCCACCTGTTTTTTGCCTGTCGCATGTACACATTTCGTGCATGGCCCACAGCGTATGCATAACCATCGGCAATGCACTTTGCATAAGAGATAAACGTTCTTTTTTTCGCAATTTTCTCTTCAGATTCATCCCCTTGTCCTAAAATGTAGGCTTCACCCGGGTCGCTAACAAATACCCATCTTGTTTTCGGCTTGTAGCAAGGACAGCCATGTACACCGGTCATCATATCCCACTCGCGTGCTGCCCACCCCTCGTTCTTGGGCATAGTTGGATCATGAAAAAAAAGCATCGTCTCGCGCGGCTCCAATGCGTCGTCAACTTCCCACTTTTGACAGCTGAAAGAGATTGCACTTGCGGATCTCACATGGCAGTGAACAATTCCGTAAAGCCGTAGGCGTTCCCATACGTCGCTTCGTACATTCATTATATCCCCCCGCTCCCGGTTCTATACTTATCATATTTAGCGCTTGTCGCACCATCTTGTTGGCGGACTTTGACCTCGGCTCCGGTCCCGCATTGCTTGAATTGGTTTTTCAACTGCGATTCGATACAATTTTGTCTGCATTGTGGCGAGCCATCAGATTTTCGAAAGGTCTCGCTGTGTGCCTTTGCGGACGACTTGATGCTGTCCTCTAGTGTAAGCTCTTTCCCGGCCATCAGGATAGCCTGCAGCTTTGCTTTGGTTTTGTCATGCATTTTCTTATGGGAACCGATCGGCGTCTTGATTTTGTTTCCGTCTTTATCCCTTTTTCCGGATGTACACACGCAAAGGGCATTATTTTCCGTATATGCCTTCGGCCCAGACTTTCTTAGTCCTGAAACATTCGACGCCGTTTTAGGTCGGTCAGCCTGCAAAAGTGAAAGCGGCACAATGTGATGTGCAACTTCCGGATCACAGCAATTGGGCGAACTCTTGCCTCCGTATGGTGTTAGATGGCACCTTCGTGCCGCTTTACATTTTTGAGTGCACGGTTTTGGAGGAGTGCTATCTTTGCCGCAGGCTTCCTCTTCCTTTTTTTTCTCATTCTTGCAGGGATGATCCGAAGATAAAGTGACACTATCAGCATACGGCCACGGTGGCGTATCCCCCGGCGTACTTGCGTGATTATTCGTCGTCAAATCCAGATGCCGGACGGCATTCTGCCCTTCGATCTTCACATCCATCGACCAGGACTCGAAAAATACCTTGCCGGTGTTCTTGCTGGTGATCACCCCTTTTTTCGCCGCACTTCCCGCTTCGTCCCCGGTGCTTTTTTTGAAACAGGATTTGTTCTTTAACCCGACCTCTTTATTAGAAATCTTGACATTTTTGCTGCCGCCGGTCGTATCGGACGCCATCCCCGTATTGGGATAGGGTACGGGCACACCGGGCGGGGTCGCCGGGTTTTCCGGCGGCGTAAAGCAGACATCGGGCATGGCGCAGATGGTCTTTCCCGCCGCAGCTTTGCACGATATTTCCCGGCCGTTTGCAAAGACTTTATTGCCCACTAAACGCCCCCTGCGGATCCGTAAGTCATCACCATGGCTGCCCGTTTGCCGTCGTCATTGCCCAAATGGGCAATGGCCTTGTGACCGGGGCAATACCCTTTATGCATTCCGGCATAAAGCACACTTAACATGCCGGGGCCGATGGCAGCGCCGACCTCCCCAATGCAGTCCGCGGGATGCCAGAAATCGAACATCGCCTTCCGCTGCCGAAGAATGCGCGTGAGCGCAAGCGCCGCCTCTTTGAATCCATATTGTTCTCCGGACACGTCGGCAATGCGGAAATCGAGGTCGCCTAAATCGCAATGCGCGTCCGTCAGGGCACCCCGAATCGCCTGAACCATGCCATCCGCACGCAAGGGCACCTCTTCGGCATCGACGGTGGCTTTTTCCAACCCCTCGCCAAGCCCCGTACAAACCAGCTGCGTCTCGGCACCGGGTCTTGGCCGTTGCACGAGCACCGCCGCCGCCGCTTCGCCGGGAATGAAGCCATTGGAGTTTTCTGCCGTCAACAGGCGATCCCGGTCTTCATAATATCCCAGGCTCGGCCCGACGAGCAGGCTGTCGGTCCCGGCGATGAGAACATGCTCGAATCTGTTATCGTAAATCAGTTTCCGGGCCTGGGTCAGCGCAGCGGCCAAGCCCACCCTTCCATGAGCGATAAGGTTTGATTGTTCATGAAGGGGGGTCTCTAATTCCTTTTGGGCTTCCTGTAGGATTTGATTGTCAAGATCATGCAGGCGACCCGGGCGGTCCTCCTCAGCAAGGCAAAGGAGGATCGGCACCGCTTTAATATCCACAGCCGGTTCACAGGCGATACACTCCCGCAAAACACTTGCCAGCATCTTGGCAAGTTTGGAAATGCCGCACCATGGCTGCTCCAACGGCACGCTGCTGCCCATGATCCATTCGCCGCCCGAATCCATAAAACGCGTTTCCTGAAAATTACTGATCGCACAACGAATGGCCGCACAGGAGGCTGGGGCACTCAGTCCAACGCCGCTGACCATGCCCGATCCCGTAATTGCCAAGGCCTGACCATTCATACGAGTTCCTCTTCGGATTCCTGGCGTTTTGCTTCGATGAGTTCATTCAAAGAACGATAGTACGTCTTACCCAACTCCCTTGCACGCCACCAACCCCGCGACATCTCACCCACCAAGATCTGGACCACCTCAAACATGTTCTTTTTAAGCGGAATGCTGGCCCGCCATGTGATTGTGAAACGACCCTCATTCGGCTCCAATACCAATGTGTCCGCGACACTATCCGTTTTTTGGGTTTCTCCTTTTTTCAAGAAAAATACGACGGGCACTTGAACCTGGGGGATGTGAAACCGAGTATAGCCATCGGGTGTAAGGTTTTGCATAATGACCTCTTCCCCACCCCGAAGATAATCGATTTGCTGATCGAGCGGCGCCGCTTGATAATAGCCGTCATTAAAATCGGACGGGAGAAAGGGAAACACATTATCGATCCAGTTTTGATCGTAAGTTCCCGCCAGCGGGTAACGGGACTCCCAGCCCCGGCCGATCACGCCGAAGGCCATCGGACGATACTTGCCCGTCGGTTCCTTAACCGGATTATTGGGTGCTTCGGTATTCGGCAGCGGTTTCCCGTGGATGAATTCTTTTTTTAGATTGGCATGGAATCCGACTCCGATGGGATTGAGCATGTGGGCTTTATGATTTACCGGTTTTTCATGCGTGTTGTCCGACCCTCCAAAGGCCTTGTCGTAGGATATCGGCATGACCGTGAATGGCTTGGGCCTGGAAGCACCAATCGAAAGATACCCTTTTTTCCAAAACCGGTCCCCAATAACAAAAAAAGATTTGGAAAGTGGCCCCACCTTGAGTGAAACCGGAACTTTGGTCGCCGGTTTTCCGTTGGGGGCATACGCGCTGCCGTTTAAAAGCACATCGCAACGCGGTTTCCGTAGCGCATAGTCGCTTTCATATAAGGTGGCGGAAAAACCGGGCTCCCCGGTCGAGACGTCGGCTTCGACCAGAGGCACCTGTTCCTCTGACAGCTGCGCTGCTTCTCCATGTATAGGGATGGCGAATGTGCCCTTTACGGCAACCACGAGGAATTCCCGCCCATCGGGCTGCATCCCCATGGTGTAACCGGCCTGCATTTTGGTTGCGTTAAGAAGGTCCATTTATTTTCAAGGCTGATTTCGATGAAGCAACTCAGTTAATCTGGACTGATCCGCCTTTGATCCGATTGACACCCGACGACCGGTTCAACAGATAGGCGCCCCGGATCAGCACCTTGCCGGCGCGGGTCAGAGTAATGCTCGCCTTGCCACAGCGCAGCACGATCTCTTTTTTCGCATCGAAGGTCACCGTCTGCCCGTCGATGCGGACATCGTTGACCGCATTGCGGTCGAAGGCAACTGGAAGTGCTGACGCTTCGATGGACTCGCAGATCAGGTCGACCACCACCGGCCGGCAGGGATCGTTTTCCTCAAAGGCCAGCAGGATCTGCGGAAGCGAGCGCAACTCCTCCGACCGCAGCCGATTCGCTATGGTTGCCGTCAACCGGGCTTTCACCGGCCCAGTCAGGTTGCCGGGATAATCCACCCAGACCGATCCTTCTGCATCGATTCTGGCTATGGTACCTGTTTTAAGACCATTGACCTTGGCTGCCAGGCCAATGGAACTGACTTTTCCTGCTACCGATCCTTGCATATCAGTTCTCCAATATCTTGGACCCCTTGATGGTAATATCGCCGGAGCCCTTGATGTTGATTTTTGTTCCCTGCAGGGAAATATCACCGTTCTTTTTCAGGGTTATCGTGGCTTTGCCCACTTTGATGGTCAGTTGATCCGTAATTTCGATGACTCCTTTTTTCTTACCGGAAACGCTGAAATCATCGCCCGCACTCAAGGACATTTTCTTGCCGGAAGTAATGGATACATCCTTGCCTGCACTTTCGGAAATATTTTTCCCGGCATCGACCGATTTATCACCGCCGATATTCTCACTGCTGTTGGCGCCCACATTCACGGATTTGGCTGCGCCGATCTCTTCGGCCTTGACCGCACCGATGGTTTCGTTCATGGCCGCACCCACCGTGACCTGGTAAGCGGCGCCGATGGTTAGTTCCTTAGCCGCACCGATGGTCTCCGCCTTGTTGACGCCAACGGTCTGGCTCATATTGGTACCGACATTCTGGGTCATGTTGGCGCCCACGGACTCGCTGTGGTTGCTGCCCACCGTGATGCTTTTATTGGAACCGACGCTTTCGCTCTGGTCAACGCCCACCGATTTGGTGCGGTTGTTGCCGACGGTCAGAGTTTCGTCATGGCCAACCGTCTGGCCCTTATCGTTCTCGATGGCGATATTCCAGTCCTTCTGGCCGTGCAGGTAGACCTCCTCGGCACCCTTTTTGTCCTCGAAGCGAAACTCGTTGGCGCCGCCCCCGCCTTTGGATGAATTCGATTTAATGGTACTTTTGGTTTTTTCCGCCGGCAGATCATAGGGCGGCATATTGTGACCGTGATAGACGCAACCGGTAATAATGGGCCGATCCGGATCACCTTCGATGAATTCAACGATCACCTCCTGGCCGATCCGCGGGATGAACATGCCTCCCCAGCCGGCGCCTGAAAGGGATTGTCTCACCCGGATCCAGCAGGAGCTGTTTTCATCCTTTTTGCCCTCACGATCCCAATGGAACTGGACTTTCACCCGCCCATACTCATCCGGATAGATCTCCTCACCGGCTTGGCCCACCACAAAGGCGGTCTGAGCCCCTGGGATGAACGGTCGATCGCTCTTTCTTGCCGGTCGGAAGGGAATCTCGTGGGGAATGCAGGTGAAGGAATTCTGGTAAAACGATTTTTGGTCGATTCCTGCCGGTTCAAATGACTGCCGGGCCTCTTGGGCCACTGAAATCAGCAGATAGTCCTTTTCGTTCAGATCATCTCTAAATTGGTAATTTTCAAGCGTAAACAGGACGCCTGGATAGAAACCACGGCAGCGGCCGGTTCCGGTAATGGTTGTGATATTGACTTCCTGCTCTTCCATACGGATTTTCCCAAAATGATCACCCTCCATATGTTCACTGTAACCACCGGGATAATCATAGATTTCTCGCCGACCTTTGCCGACATTATCCTGATGGTTCGTTTTGGTCTCCACCAGCAAGGAAGTCGTCGGAGCGATGAAGTGGTAATCGTTGAGGGTATACTGGGTGGGTGTGATCCGAATGGTTTTCTTTAAACTGGCGATGACATCTTCATTAAGCATGTGGCTGCTGCCATCATGGAATTTAACGGTTTCATGGGAGGGACATTTGATGTTCTTATCGGTCGTATCGGCCAGTATCATGGTGTGTTTTTTCTTCTCGTGGCGGAAGTAATAATAGATACCCTCCTCCTCGAGCAGTCGTGAAACAAAGTTAAAATCGGTTTCATGATACTGCACGCAGTAGGTACGCTTGATATATTTGTCCGCATCGGCGAGATCCCACTCAAAATCAACCGCGCCCCGGTCGGCAAAGACCTGCTCGACGATCTCCTTAACGTTTTTTTCCTGAAAGATCCTTGAGTTTTTCGTCTGGGTCAGCAGCCAACACCATGGTACGACCTGCGCATAGTAGTAATTGATGTTAGGCAGGTCGGCCATCCCTTCTGGACGAGATCCCTGTTCAAAAAGGGATACGATGCCGTTGACGAACCGGGTTTCGTCATTGTCCAGTTGAATGGCGATCGTCACCCGTTCGCCGATGATCTCGTTAAAAACGATCGCCTGGTTTTCACTGTATAGGTTGAGGTGGAAGCAAAACCCTTCGGAAAGGGCTTCGTTTCCCCGTAAACCGATAACGGCCAGAACATCGGGTCCAAGAGGCGTCTCGATGGATAAAAGCCGGTTCTCCTGATTATAATCCATATTTTCCCCGCATTGTATCTTTGTTCGAAATGGATGAAAAAGGTGCCCATACACTACCAGCGCAATGTATCCTTGTCAACAGATCCGATGCGCTATTTTTCCAAAACATCAGGCAGTTATAATCCAAAAGGAACAGGACAACCGATGACTCGCGTTGAGCATGCCCTGCCACTACGACCACCGGGCGGAAAGGGTTGCAGGGGGAGTGGCGACGGACTGCAGCCGGGCCAATCGAATCCGATCCTGATCCTTGAATGAGAGCAGCGCCATGATACCGCTGTCAATGAACGCGCCAAGGGCTCTGTCGGAGAGCAGAACCTCGGCGCAGGGCTTGATGACGGTCTCCCCTGCCTGCTTGTAAAGGTGAAGCGGCAGTTCGTTCACCTCATTGGCCAGGCCGGCGGCAAAGTCCCATCCATTGCGGGTAAAGGTTCCCCCGAGCGCGAGTACACAGGCAAACACGGGGTTGGCCCATAGGTAGTGCCCGTGGTTCGGTAGTCCCGGCATCTCTTCGAATTCGAAGGCCTCCACCGGGTCGGTGTCTTCGCCATAGGGCAGCCGGATCAGAAACCGGGGCAGTGCCAGCCCCGTCCAGGCGGCTTCCGGCAGCGTGCGAACCACTTGCCACGCCTTTTCATCTTCTGGAGCCGCCGAAGAATTCCATTCCGACGGATCGGGTGTTTCGGCAATGACCCGGCAACCGACCAGGCTGCCGTCTGCACCGCCGACAAACGGGGCGCCCAGCATCTGTCCCATGGCCCCCAGCCTGGCCAGCACGATGGCATCCGCTTTGGTTTTCCCAAAGGTGTACATGCCTGCCAGCACCGCCCAGGGGGCCATTCCGGTGCTGTGCAGGGAGGCCGCGGCCAGTTTTTTATACAGGGCCGTGTCCCGGATATCGTCGTTGCCGGTCAGATCGGAGGTCAGTTCACCCTTGGATGCATCCAGCAGGCAAAGTTGCAGCCGCTCACCGATTTCCAGCCGTCGCACCACGAAACGCACGGCCCGCCAGGCCGCTTCCAGGGCCTGGAAATCCGGGTGGTGGAGGATGTTGTCCATAAGGGCGGCAATGGAGGCATCGATGCCCGCCGCCAGGGCATCCCGCTCCTGGCTGATATCGGCCGCCAGGTACGGGGCGACAATCCCGCCCAGGAATCGATCCCAGTCCGATGCCGGTTTGCGGCCGTCGTCACCACCGGCATCTGCCTGTGCCTCGTCCAGGATCTGTTCCAACAGTCCGGATGGGGTTTCCCTGGAAACGTCCGGCATTGACGGCGCGGAACGGGCGGGCGCGGTCTTATCCAAGCGATCGGCCACTGATGGTGGGCGGCCGCGGAGCCTGGCCGCGGTCTCCTCGAAGGTGTCGGGATCGAACAGTTTGCCGCGGGTTTCTCTCAGTTTGGCGAACAGTTCGGCGCGGAAAAAGATCTGCTCCGGGTGAAAGTCGTCCAGTTCCTTGAATTTGAGAACCACCTCCGGCGATAGGTCGCCGGCAACGGGAAGACGCAGCGCCACGCCCAGCTTTTCCATGACCATCTCGTCGTTATCCCGATCGACTGCAAAGAGTTGGCGCGATTCGATATCGGCGCCGCCGGTTTCCCGGCCGCAATTGGTGCGACCCGAGAAATCACCTATGATCAGGATCCTAAAAGGGGTGTCGGGCGCCGGTTTGGCACTGACCGAATCTTCTCCGGTGGAAAGGCTGACCGCGACACTTTCAAACTTGATTGAGTCTGCCATGATGCCCCATGTTAGAGAATTGAAAGAAATCAGTTGGCGAAAAAGGTTTTCGGAGACCTTCCGTCTGCAAAGAGACGACCATTACGGCGGACTGGGTCAAAAAATTCATTCGGGAAGGCCATCCCTTCCATGTCAAAACATCAATTTCTCAATGTCATTTTGATCGGGCCAACCACCGCCGCCTTTTAAGTGGTTGCACTTGGAGAAAAGAAGAGGGTCACCCGCATTGGCCAGCCGCTGCCATTTGATCAATTCCCTTTCAGGTGAAAATATCCAGCTGCCCGCAGGGGTCCAGGGGTTGCTGTAATAAACCAGCATGCGGGTGTTGCGTTTGTCATTTGTCAGGTGCGAGAGGAGATCCAAGGCCACTAGGTTACTACCGCTGATCAGGGTATCATATTGCCCGATAACGTATTTTATGATTTTGTTGTATGAGAGTGTCAGGGCGACTTCCAAAAGAGAGTGGTGATAGGGGGTGACAAGGGTAGCGATGGGAAGCAGATACAAGGTCGGATCGAGCGGTCTGCCGAATTGTCGTGCCCAGAATTGCAGGAAATAGATCTGGTCTGCGGTAGTTCCGGATATATCTGCCCCCTCGCTCTTTTCGTCGAGATCCATGAGGCCAAACACCCGTTCCATTCTGCCCACGGTGCTGCGACCCACCGGGCCTTTGCCCAACCTGCCTGCACCGGCTTTGCCTTCAGGACTCATTAAAACGGGCGCACCGCCGTTGACGTAGGTAAAGGATTTTCCTACTTTTTGCCTATTTTCCTTTTCAAGATAAAATTTCAATTGCTCGCTTAGACGAACGCTATCCGGTGATGAAAATTTCCACATTTCCTTTCCCTGCCGTGGGCCACGGTCACGATATGTGTCGGAAAAGGCGTCCGTTCTGGAGGACGGCCCCTTTCGTTTGGATTTTTTTTCCGCAAACATCTCGTTGTGCAATTCCGTATTGGCGTCCCCCAGCATATGCCCCAATGCCGGTTCTTTTTTTTCCACCTCGCGATAGTAGTCACCGCCGGCCTTCGGTGCTCCGGCTTCTACCCAGGCCCCAAAAACCCTGATGACATCAGCGATGTCTCCAGGAGTCACATTTCGGCTACGGACAACCCCCAAAAAGGCATCATAGTCATTTCCTTGCATCTTACTGTAAATTGCCAGCTGTTTTTCGACTCTGGTAACGACATGTTGCCATATCGGCCGGCCGAGGTCCTGCATGGCAGATAGTGCCGCGGTGGCATAATCTCTTAAATCGTCCATGAATCTGGGTTGATCCAGGTAGGACCAGAGCCTTATGGCAACATCCTGTTCAAGGTTCTGCAAATTCTTTATATTTCGTACTATTTGATTCGAATTGTCGATTTTAAATGGCATGGGGCCCCCTCTATCAGACCGTTTATCGCGACTATCGATTATTGAATGTCGTAGGCAAACCCCTCCCCGTCCATGGAAACCTTGACCTGCTTGATCTGCTCGCCCCGGGCCTGGCGGCTGAGCAGTTCGCGCGACATCTCGGGCAGCAGGGTATTGGTCATGATGTGGTCCGCATTGCGGGCGCCCGAATCCACGTCGGTGCAGCGGGCGGCGATGGCATCCACAATGGCGTCGTCGTATGTGAAATCCACGTTCCGGTTTTCCTGCATGCGTTTGACGATGCGGTTGAGCTTCAGACGGATGATCCGCTTCATGTTCTCATCCGTGATGGGGAAATAGGGTACGATCTTCATGCGCCCCAAAAAAGCGGGTTTGAAATGTTTGAGCAGTTCCGGTTTGACCATCTCACCCAGGCCTGACGGGTCGGGCATGGTCTCTTCATCGGCGCACAGGTTCATGATCAAATCGGTGCCTATATTGGAAGTGAGAATGATCAGGCAGTTCTTAAAATCGATGCGCCGCCCCTCCCCGTCTTCCATGATGCCTTTGTCGAAGACCTGGAAGAACAGCTCCATCACATCGGTATGCGCTTTTTCCACCTCGTCGAGCAGCAGGACGCAATAGGGTTTGCGGCGCACCGCTTCGGTAAGCACGCCGCCTTCGCCATAGCCCACGTATCCCGGGGGGGATCCCTTCAGGCTGGAGACCGTATGGGCCTCCTGGTATTCGCTCATATTGATGCTGATCATGTTCTGTTCGCCGCCGTAAAGCAGCTCGGACAGGGCCAGGGCCGTTTCGGTCTTGCCCACACCGCTGGGCCCCACCAGCATGAACACACCGGTGGGTTTGGCCGGGTCTTCGATACCGGCATGGGCGGTCTGAATCACCTGCTCGATGGCCTCCAGCCCGTGGTCCTGGCCGATGATGCGCTCCTTGAGCCGATCGGACAGGTGCAGCACCGTATCGATCTCATCGGTGAGCATGCGCCCCGTGGGAATACCGGTCCAGCCGGAAACCACGGCCGATACGGTCTCCGAATCCACGGCGATCTGAACCAGCGGTTCGCCGGCCTGGCGCTTTTCCAGTTCGATTTCCAGCTCCTTGAGTTCTGCCTGCTTGGCGGCAAGGTCGTCCGCGCCCCCCTCGCCTTTTTCGGCCAGGGCATGAATTTCCTCGTAAAGATCCCGAACCTTGCCGGCGACCTCCATTTCCCGCTGCCATTTGTCCGTAAGTCGGGCCATTTCGGCCTGGGTCGCCTGACGTTCTTTGTCGAGTTCGGTCAGCCTGGCCGCATGGTCTCTGCCGATGGCCGTCTCCCGCTTGAGGATTTTAATTTCCCGGTCAATGTCACCGATGCGCCGCTGAGCCTGCTCAACGGCCGGCGGGCTGGTGGTCAATCCGATGGCCACCCGGGCGCAGGCCGTATCGAGCACACTCACGGCCTTGTCGGGAAGCTGGCGGCCGGAGATATAGCGGCTGGACAGGTGCACCGTATCGGCCAGGGCGTCATCGGTGATCATCACCTTGTGGTGCTTTTCCAGGAACGGCCCGATGGCCCGCATCATCACCATGGCTTTTGCTTCGTCAGGTTCTTCGACCTTAACCACCTGGAAGCGCCGGGCCATGGCCGCATCCTTTTCGAAATATTTTTTGTACTCCGCCCAGGTGGTTGCGGCGATGGTGCGCAGTTCACCACGGGCCAGGGCCGGCTTAAGCAGGTTGGCCGCATCGCCGGACCCGGCCTGACCGCCGGCGCCGATGAGGGTGTGGGCTTCGTCAATGAACAGAATGATGGGAATCGGCGATGCTTTGACCTCGTTGATGACCCCCTTGAGGCGGTTTTCGAATTCGCCCTTGATACCGGCACCGGCCTGGAGCAACCCCAGGTCTAGGGTATGGACAGCCACATTCTGCAAAATCGGCGGCACGTCTCCTTCGGCAATGCGCAGAGCAAACCCCTCTACCACGGCCGTCTTGCCTACACCGGCCTCACCCGTAAGGATGGGATTGTTCTGCCGACGCCGGATCAGAATGTCCACCATCTGGCGGATTTCGAAGTCGCGCCCCAACACCGGATCGATTTCGCCCTTCTTGGCCCGCTCGGTGAGGTTAACCGTATACTGATCCAAGGCTTTGGTGCCGGGCGATCCAGCCGTCCTGCCGGGGGCGCTGGCCGCAACCCCGGATTGCGCTGCAGTGCCCACATCTTCACCGGATCCAGCAGTGATGTCCATGAAGCTCTCTTTGAGGGTTTCCACAGAGATTTTTTTCAGCGTGTCCGAACTGGTAAGCAGCAACCGGAAAAAATCTTCCCTGTCCACAAGGGATAGGAGAATCTGGCCGGAACGAACCTGCGGTGACTGATGCTCCACCGAAGCCAACAGCCAGGCCTCCTTGATCATGCGCGGAATCCGCGGCGATAATGCCGGGGTTCTGGCGTTGCCGGCTTTAAACTTTTCGATGGCCCGGGTTAAATCGGCCACCAGGTGGGCTTCATTGATCTCGAAATGCCTCAAAATCTTTAAAATATCGGTATCAGACATCTCCAGCAGTTTGATCAAGAAATGCTCAATGTCCACCTCGTAATGGGTTTGGGACAGGCATAGGCCCGCAGCAGATTCCAGTGCACTGCGGCAGGTTTCGTTGAGTTTACCGATCAAGGACTTGAGATTGGATACAGCCATGGTTCTCTCCTTTGGTGGCGGTTGAGCTGTTGTTATGCATGAGCTGATAGACAAACCGCTCATTCGACGTGTTATCTCAACTTTTCGGTTGCATGCCGGGGCAGCTTCCAGCTACGCCTTAGGGGCCTTGACAATGGCCTATTTCGAGGCGATAGCATTGAATAACCAACAGTTGAGGCAGTAAATGATCGGTCAATCAGCTGAAGGTTGCTCAGCTAGAACTTCACCAGTTTCAGATCGTATTCCTGGAAAGTAAAAAAGATGTCCGTTTCATATGCATAGCCCGGGGATGAAACCCAGGTAGTCCAGCCGAGCATGGGAGTATCCGCACCGGTGCGGCCCAATTGGCAAAGGGGGACATCTTCTTTTTTCAGGTAGATGCGAATTTCGAACTCGTATTCGATGCCCACCATGTACCGCACTAGGGAGAAGATGGGCAGCAGCAGGTCCCCGGTGGGCATCAGTCGAACGAACTTTTGCCTGTCCACCGGGCCAAGGTGGAGGCGGAATTTGGTCTGGCCCTCCCAGACCTGATTGCCGCAGATGGCGTCATCGCCCAATCTGGCGTTGGTTTTTCCCAACTGTGTCTGATCCTGGGGTTCCAGTTCAACGATGCGTTCCACATACTGCTCAACGCTTACGCGAGAATCGGAGAAATAGGCCACGGCGGCTTCAATTGACACCGCGGAAGCGATCGGTCGTGAAAAAAGCCCGCTGTAAAAAGTCAGCGACTCTTCGGGCAGCCCGATCATTTGGGTCAAACCAGGCGTACCCAGACCGGACAGGCACAAAAGATACCGCGACAGGCGGTCTGCGGCGCCAAACTGGTAATTTTCGGGAAAGCGGTGTTTTTTCCAGACCAGGTAGAACAGGGTGATCAGGCGGTGATGAAACAGATCTAAAAAATCCGCCAGGGTGTCGTCCTTCTCTTTTTTCCGTTCCAGAATCAGTTGGGAATACCACTGGGGCAACACGCCGGAAGGTCCGGTGAGTCCCATGAAGGAGACCTCCATGGTAGGTGCCAGGTCGGGGCCGTTGTCCCTCAGGAAGGAGATGTCGCTGGGTGGGAACGAGAAGCCTTGTTTTGCTTTGAATCTCACCGGTTCCTGGGACGGCATCAGCGTTTGGCCGAATCCCTGCCGATTCTTATTCAACCGCTCCAACAGGTGGACGGCCCGGTAGAATAGAAATTCGTAATATCGCTCGAACAGTTGTTCGCTTAGAGCAGCACTTGTTTTCCGCTTCTTGGCGGCCATAGCTTAACCGTTCCCTCCCGTTGGAGTGTCTTCATTTCGAACTGGCAAAAGGAGTTGACGGACACGTACTGGGACAAAAAACGCTCCAGCACCGCTGCAAATAAGAACAGGCCCGTCCCGACGTACTTATCCTCGTCGAAGGTAATGGCCACCTGCACACCCCGACAAAAAGAGCGTTTGATTCTTTTGGTGACATGTTTGGTGTCAATGGAAACGATACCATTGATCTGCTGGAGGTTGGCCAAAGAATTATCAAAATCGTAAAGCTTAAGGATCTCCTTGAGTGCCTCTTCCCCTCCCTGTACCAGTGACATGTAGTTGAGAGACAAGTGGGAGATCAGTCGCCACTGGAGCGCTCCTCCCAAAAAGGGGTGACGGGTTGGCGTCGGTTTGATGAGACAGATGATTTTCGACACCGGAGCCGCAGACTCCATATTGAAATCCCCTTGCGGATCACCGAAGGGCAGCCGTGATGGCAGGTCGCGGTTGGTGCAGGTGGTTCTCACCGTCAGGATGTCTTCTGCCGGGTCAGTTGGTTTAAGCCCCAGATCGGAGAAAGAGAGGAACACATCGGTTCCGCGGTCATCCTTTTTCCCGGAAGAACGGCGGTAAAGGTGCCAGAAGGTCTGGGCCTCTTTCAACCCCTCCTCCCCCAGATAGTGCCTCATGGAGTAAAAGGGTTTGTAGGCCACCTGGCCGCCAGAAGCCTCAGGCACTGTGGCCGTGACATTGTCGACCGAGTATACTTCGGTGGCGTCTTGGCGCCGGATATCCGGGATTACCCGGTATTCTGTTTTTCGATGCTCCACACGGATCGGTTCGGCCACGCGTGAGAATAGGTTCACCACCGGAGCCGCATTGAGGCAGAATGTGTCCGCATTGACAACCAGACCAGATTTCCCGGCACGATTCAAAAAAAATCGAAAAACGATGCGATCGTCGGCCGTTTTCCCCCTGATGCGCTCTAAACCGTGAAGATCGATGAAAAGGAACTTCTCTGGGAAACAGAAATACTCGTAGAGAAGAAGGAATCCGGGGAACGATCGCTTGGAATAGGGCAGCATCTCTTCTTCAGCGTGAAACCCTGCGGGCTGCAAGTCTGAAGTATCGAAATGGATAATTTTACTGGTGCCGTCCTTGACGAACAACTCGCACTCAACCTGGCTCAGATTATTCACCAAAAGCTCGTAAAGATGATAAACGTGCTGGTGGGGGCCGTTGAGAAAAAACCGAAGGGACTGCCATTGAATCGTTGAAAGGCCGATCTTGTTGATGCTTTCCAGTTCAATCTCGATGACCTGAACCGCACCGGCAACAAAGTTTTTGGATTCACCAATCCTGGCGGATTTGACCTGCACCGGCCAGAGGGTGACCGTCTGGGTCGTTGAAAACCGGCAGGGAGTACCCTTGACCGGTTTCGAGAAAACCGCAGTTCCCTTCGCAATCTCGTAGCCGGCTTCTGAAATACTCTGTTTGACGGGCTCAAACCGAAGGACCGACATCGACGGTACCGGATTGATATAGTGGGGATATATAATATTTAGCAGCGATTCGGTGATCTCGGGAAAGTCGTCGTCGATTTTTTTATGAATTCGGCCACTGATCAGGGCAAAGGCCTCAATGAGGCGCTCGGTGTGGGGATCTTCGCACTTATCTGCTTCTAAAAGCAGCCTGCCGGCAATTTTGGGGTACTTTCGGGCAAACTCCGCCCCCATCTCACGAATAAAGGTCAACTCTCGCTCATAGTAGTCCAGCAATCTGTCATCCATAGGCTTTAATCGACCCAAAGGGCGTTGAAGGGTGTCATCTATCCAGGCAATCTTGCAGCGTATGCATATCCGTTTGCGGAATTCTCATGGATCACAAGGGTTTGATGATGGGTGGCGGCGGTTTCGGCAAGACAACCCTACTGAATCCGTAAAATCGCGGCCTTGCGATATTGTGACCACCGCCTGGCAATGCTGAAATGGACTTATGATCATCCTGATATTACATACCCTTTCTTAATTGGGTCGTAATAGCTGTCAAACGTTACGGGTTCCCGAATAGGATCGACCACCAGCAGCCCTGAAATCTGGAAACTGAGGCTCCTTTGGGTGTCGTCATCGATATCCAACCGCACTTTCACATTTTTGATTCTCGGTTCAAAACGCTGGATTGCCCGTTCTACGTCTTTGATCATTTTGTCTCGGACACCAATGCTGCCCGGCGTGTCAGCCGAATAGTCTCTCAATCCGTAATAAAGGACGGATCGAAACGTTTCGGGGTATGTTTTTGATTTTTCCGCAAGGCCGCACCGGGTGTTGAGCAGGTTTTCAAGGTCCCTTTTTACCAGGGTCTGAATATGATTGAAATCGGCCAGACGAAATTGAACGCTCTCGTGACCGGCTTCCGGATCCAAGTCCACAAGCCTGTCGAGTAACGAGACCTGGACATTTTTCTTTAAATCCATGTTTCAGACCACCCGTAAAGGTTGGATCGGTTGTTAAACCGCTCCCCGTCACCCGTTGCTCACCAAAACGCGGGAACCCGGAGGTACACCGGCAACTGCCGGGTATCCCGCCCATACCGGAAACCATCCATGGGGAAGCCATCGACGGGGACAAATCAGACCCCCTTCCCTGGCTTCCCATTGTTGAGAAGCTGACGGGGAGCATATCCGCGAGCGATGGCTCTTCAGGCACTGTGCAACAGCGCCTCCCGGTTATATTGCTTTTCTCTCCTTTATATCATAGCCGCCGGTGGCCGTACCTTTTTGGGCGCCCTTTTCATCCAACGCTTTGTACTCAAAAGTGACCTTGGTATAGGAAAGGGTGAAACTATCATTGGGTTTATCTCCACCCCCTCCGACCTGGTATGAGGTGATGATCGCATTTTCCAATTCACAGGTTAGGTACTCCTTGTGCTCCCCTGAATCCTGGGTGACGGCCAGTTTGGCTTTTTTGCCTTTGGTTCCCGCAGCACACTCTTTGGCCAATAGCGGCGATGATAGGTCGTAGGCCTTGCTGATGGAAAGGTTCTGGACATCGGTGGTTCCGGCTTCCAGGCGTCCGCCATCGTACATAACGCTCCGACTGACACCCCAGCTCCAACTGTCCACAACGATCCAGTCTTTGTGTCCCGATTCCGTGCACTCACCCTTGATGCCTTCAATTTGAATGTAAGCGGCCATGTTTCATCCTCCTTTGGAAGTTGGTTACATTTTATAAAGATTGCCTGCATTCAGGTTGTAGATTCATGGTCAGTAACTGCGCACTGGATCTGCGCGTTCCTCGGACCAAATAAATGGCAAACAATCCGCCTGTTTTTAACCCTTGGCCGGCGGCGGTAAATTCGCCACCATACGCAGCGACACATTGATTTCATCCAATTGGAAATGAGGTTTAAGAAATGCCACTGCCCGGTAAGCGCCTGGTTTCCCGGGGATCTCGGAGACATCCACCCGGGCTTCACGCAAGGGGAACTTGGCCTTGGTGGTCTGGCTGGCATTGTCATCCAACACGACATAGTTGGTGATCCAGTTATTCAGAAAGTCCTCGGCGTTTTTCCGGGTCATGAAGCTGCCGACCTTATCACGCATCATGGATTTGAGATAGTGGGCAAACCGCGAGGTGGCCATCAGATACTGCAGCTGCGATGAAAGCCTGGCATTGGCCGTGGCATCGTCAGAGTCGTACACTTTGGGCTTGTTGGCTGTCTGGACGCTGAAGAAGGCTGCATAGTCCGCTCCCTTGCAATGCACCAGTGGAACGAATCCCAAATCGGCCAGTTCCTTCTCCCTCCGGTCGGTGATGGCTATTTCAGTGGGGCATTTCAGGGCCACATCCCCTTCATCGGTTTTAAAGGTATGCACTGGCAACCCTTCCACCAAACCGCCTCCCTCCACGCCGCGAATAGCCGAACACCAACTATATTTGGCAAAGGCATCGGTCAGTCTTGCCCCCAGCGCATAGGCGGCATTGCCCCACAGGTATTTGCTGTGGTCCGTGCCGTCCACTTTTTCCTCGAAATCGAATGCCTCCACCGGTACGTTGGCCTTACCGTATGGCTGCCGCATGAGAATATGCGGTACGCAAAGGGCGACGTAGCGTGAATCTTCCGATTCCCTGAAAGACCGCCATTTGGCGTACTCCGCGCTCTGGAAGATTTTTGCCAGATCTCTGGGATTGCCCAGTTCCGTGAAGCTGTCCAGGTTGAACAGGCTGCCTCCTGCGGCTGAGATGAACGGCGCATGGGCAGCGGCTGCCACCTGGGACATTTTCTCAAGCAGGGCGATATCCTGGGGATGGTTGCCGAATTCGTAGTCCCCGATCAGCGCTCCATAGGAAGCCCCGCCGAACATGCCGAACTCTTCTTCGTAAATCTTTTTGAACACGGCGGATTGATCGAATTCACTGGCCTTTTCCATGTCCTTGAGAAGATCTTTCTTGTTGACGTTCATCACGCGGATCTTCATCCGCTCGCCGGTTTCGCTCTTGCTGACCAGATATTGCAGTCCCCGCCAGGAGGCTTCCAGCTTCTGGAAGTCCTCGTGGTGCATCACCTCATTGAGTTGATCGGATATGAGTTTATCGATCTGGGCAATTCTGGCGTTGATCATGGTTTCTGTGTCTTTTGAGATGGTCATGGTGCCCTCCATGACCTGACCGACGAATTCGCTGATCAAATCCTTGGCGTAGGCCTTCTGGCCTTCATCCCTTGCCAGTCGTCCTTCGTCAATAATTTGATCCAGCAGGCCTTTTTCTACCTGTACGTCCTGGGCCGCGTCCTGCTGGGCCTGTTGTTCCTTTTCTGCCATGGTTTCCTCCCTGCATGCCTATTTTCAATGGGCCGGCAGCCTTAGATAATAGGGTTGTTGCCAAGCGCTGACACGGGATGAATGGGCCATTATTCTGTCTTTTTATCGACACCGGCTTCCCGACTCAGCTTTTCAATGGTGTCGGTGCTGGCCAGCACATCCTGGAGCAATTCGTCAAGTTTGTCGTTGCCATCAAGTTTCGAAAGCAAATCGGAAAGCCGTTTGCGCGCTTCCACCAGCTTCCGCACCGGGGTCACCTGTTCAGCCACCCTTTCGGGATGGAAGTCGTCCATGGACTTGAACCTGAGTTCCACGGCTATTTTCGAGTCTTCATCCGTAAGTGTATTGTCAACCTTGTAAGCCAGCCTCGGCTTCATGCCAGCCAATACCTGGTTGAAGTTATCGCGGTCGATTTCGACGAATTTGCGGTCTTTCACCTTGGGCAACGGTTCGTCGGGCTTACCGGACAGGTCGGCCAGCACGCCGACCACAAATGGAATTTCCTTCATCTCAATGGCATCACCCACCTCAACGTCATAGGTAATGTGAACCCGCGGCGACCGCACGCGGTCCAGAGTGTGTTGCAAGCTTTCCGGCATGGTGTTCCTCCTTTCAGGTTACAATGTCAGCGGCCTGTGGGTCGCGTCACCCGATCCGGTCGCTTCATCTTTATCACTACAACGATATCACGATTGCTTCTGCTTGTGCTGCAGGGCCTTGGTCAGGTCGATGGTACACATCTTCTTAAAGATTTCCTGTGCCTTGCGGCGGTCCTCATCTTCCTGCTGATCGTGGATGAGACAACGGTACAGGGCACCCAACACATCACCGATCCACACGGGAGATTCCCATCGATCAAGGCCCAGTTCCTCCACCATCGTATTCAGCTCTTCGGCAATGGGTCGCGCCAAATCCGGGCGCCCGGACTGGAGGCAGAGTTTGGCCATCATCAACCGGTACCTGTTTTTGGCGCGTATGCTTGACACGCTGCAGGATGCCGAGAACAAGACATCCAACGCCTTTTTAATGCCGTTTTTCTTTAACACCACCAAGGCGTTATCCCACAGGGCCGATTCGTGGGATTCGGTATCGGAAATCATTCCCACGACAATTTGGCCGGCAACACCGCTAACCGTGGCTGCCGCGGCGGGCTGAGCAAAAGGCGTTCGATCGGAATTCGAAGATGGAACCACCCGGGTGGAGTCATTTTCGTCCAGCGCTTCATCCGGGGTTGCCGGGTCCGGCTCCAATTCGCGTTTCTGTTTTAAGGTTTTGGCAACGAACCGTTGACACTCTTCTATGGAATTCTTGAACTCGGCCGTCCGGGGGGCTTGGCTGCCAAACTTTTCATCCAACATGCTATCGAAACGGGTAAAGGCGTCAACACAGCCGGCAAGCTGTTCGGCAAGCGTCTCATAAAACACCTTGGATGATTTCGTCACCGCCAGTTCAAATTCTTCAAGGGTGGGTTTGCCTGCGGCAATCATCTCCTCTCGGGTTTCCTGCTTCTCGCCGTCAAGACTGTCCGCATCTGAGCCCACCTGGATAGAATCCTGCCAGTTGATCCAAGAGAAGCACCTGCCGGCATTCGGGTCGGTCAGGGGAACGTCTTTGACGGAAAGCCAAAGCTTTTCATTCATGAACTCCAAGGGTCCGATGCGGTAATCCAGGTCGTCATCTTCAATTTCCGGGTAGAGATGGTCCCAGAAAGTCTCAAGCAATCCGGCAAGGACCAGAAGGCCCTCGCTTAATCCCTGGTAACCGCGGGTTTTGATCAACGCTTCCAACAGCCATACGGCGATCTGCAGATCCTTGGTCTGTTTTTCCAGCGCTCCAACGGCCAGCTCGGCGACCTTTCCCCAATCGGCCACCTTGATCTCCGTGCCCCACTCGCCCTGCTCCAAGGGATCGTCTTCTTTGCGGGCCTCTTGGATGGCGTCATAGATAGGCGTGTACCGGAGATTCTCCCCGGCGGGGTTCTCACCTTCGATGGGGCTTAGTATGGCACTCAGATCGATCACGGTTCACCTCTTGATTGCATGTCTGCAAGACGGAAGAGCACTTCTCCCAGTTCTAAAATGCCTTTGTCGACGTCACCCACCTGAAAAACATGCTGCCCCGCTGCTTTTACTAATCCACCGCCCATCGGGTTCCAGTCTGTCAACCGTCCCAGCCGAATCTGGTCATCACTGCTTTTAAAAGAGTTGGGGTAAAGCACCGGTAAGAAACAACCCATGGTCAGTCCTTCCCAGGTGGTGATTCGTCCCTTGGCCCAGATCAGATCAATCAGGGTCTTGGGCGGAGAAACCGCCAGTTCACGGATGCTGGCGATGGGCACCCACAAATAGCGTTCGTATTCGATGGCTTCAATGTAGTGGGTAAAGGTCGAATCCGTATCTCTGAAACCCTTAAACGGTTGGCCGTTGATGGTTCCCTGCAGGTGGGGCAGTCGGGCATCAAGGCGTTCGAACACGTTGGCGGCCTCATCCATCTTGTCCATCGCCAACAGGTCCAGCATTTGGAAGAGGTCTTCACTGTATTCGGGAACTTCCGGGAAGAACGTGGGGCGCAGTTCCCGCTTCGATACCGCAATGCGCTCTTTTTCCGCTTGGATCAGGTTTTGATAAACCGGCTGGTTCATGTCCGGCGATGCCTGCTGGGTGGCGGCGATGTCCAGTTGCCGCCGGGCCTTATCCCATTCACCGCACAGCAGCATGACCTGGAACAGCAGTGATCGGGCGTGGATGTCGCCAGGCGACTTTTTCACTTGGTCGATCAACATGGCTCTGGCTGCATCGATCTGACCGTCAAGGATGAGTGCTTGGGGATTCATGCGTGCGGTTTCCTCAATCAATTCACGTTAACAGCCGGATCTCAAGTAGCCTGGCTGTTGCGATTCAGAATCTGCCGCCGGGTTGACGACAGCGAAACGGGTGGAACGGGAAGACCGTATTAAGCGCCTGCGCTCGGACTGACCGGCTGAATGCTCTGGAGAACCGTGAGAGATTTCTTCTCTATACCGGCACGACTTGTCAATTTAACATTTTCATTGGGCCTCGGACAGTCTTTTTTTAATATAGATCGGATCAAAGCGACCATAATTCAACAAAATCGTCGACCATCAAGGGCCGGCTGTAAAGCACCAAAAAGGCTTTATCCGGCCGGCCTCCCATAAAAACAGTATTCGGCGGACCGTCAAAATGAGATCTCAAGGCCTGGTGCCAGGCGCCGGCCATCTGCAGCGGGTCTCCGGGAGACCCGGCATCCAGTGGGATGATCAGCTTTTGTTCGGCCTGAAGAAGCCTGGCCTTTTCCCTGATTTCAGACATGATTAATTTCTTAACCGGTTCGGATTCCCGATCGCTCAACGCACCGGAGGCCATCGTCAGTGTTTTTTGCCAACCGGGTGCCGGTGTCTCCATGCGCTGGAGATCCGCCTCCAACTGGGCGATGTGTTCCATTCGCCTGGCGGCAATGTACTCCATCTTATCCCATGTCGCGGCCAACGCGAACGGCAGCAGGTTCCAACTCGGCTCCCATTGTTCCAAAATCCCCTCACCCAGCAACATCATTGGATAAGGCCGGCCGACGCCATCACCGCTGCTTTTGCCTAGCCCGCATACCAAAACGCCATGTTTGAGTCCACGGGACCAGAACCGCCAAGAGCAGACACCGTTGCGTTGAGTCGGTTCCGGAACCTTAGCAAACCCGGTTTCCACCCATTGGGCAAATGCCTTAGCCAGCGGACTGTCCAGGCTGATCTGAAAGTAGTCCCGAACCGACGGATGCTTGCCGAATGCCGCCCACGACCAGCGGTCCCAACCCATTATTTTCCCCAGCATGCTGTGATTTCCTGAGGTACGCGACCTGGCGATGCCTGAAGCAGTTGAACCACTGGCTGATGACCGCTGAACTGATAGCGCGGGGTGATGAATGCGATGCCCATCCGTTTAAGGGCCGCCGCTGAATCGGGGAAATCATCAGCTCTGAAAGTCCGCTGGCCGGTCTGAAAATCTTTCAAAAAGTTTGCAAAGCCCTGATAGCCGGCATAAATTTGGGTCAGAACAAGATTGCCGATTTCTATTTTAAAGACCACGTCACCACAGTTTTGGGGAGACCATCGAAAAGTCTTTTTCACCGGATAATGAAGATTGAGCAGCTTGTTTTTCTCGTCGCCGCATTGCAGTTCCAGCGACGTGGCATGCGGTTTAATGGCCGCATCACTGTTAGCGTCGGTGGGATAGGCCTTGACGGTCACGCTGTATTCCGACGCCACCGGTTTGGTTACACTGGCGCCGCGGGTCAGAAAAGTCAGAAAACCCGCATCAATCTCGAGCGCTTGGCCGTCAACTTTTTTAGCGAAGTAGCCTTTCTCACGGCTTCTGCCGATAAACGGTTCCGCCGGCCCTTTAAGGAATTTACTCGCATACCCATCCGCTCCCATGAGTAGCTGGTTCAGGTTGGTGCCGCGCGGCACATCTTGCACCTCCAGGTAAACATCCTTTTCCCAAAGGCTCTGCAGATGGCATTGGGCTTCACGGGCCGCATACTGATGATAAAACCGGATGGAGCCATTGACAAGGTCCCAAAATGCGGCCGTATCTTTGTTCTGGCGGCCAAGGGTCGCCTGAAGCTGTTTTTCGCTACGGCGGGCCTTGAAAAAAGGCGACTCACCTTCGGCAGGATCTTCACTGTAAAGATCGTATGCCATCTTAAAAGCGATTTTGCGCGATTCGGTCATGGGTATCAGACCGTTTAAGGCCTCCTGATACTGGTTGAAGGCTTTGCCCGCCGCGATGCGGTCCTCAAAGTTGAACGCCTCGGTGGTTTTCACACCGGTAGCACTTTCTATACGGCCGATTTTCGATGTCACCGTTTGGGTGGCTTTTTTCAAGATATTGGCAGCTGCTTGGCCTGTCTTGCCATCGGCTTTGGCCTGAAGGCGAACCTGCTTGAAGCGGAAGACCAGATCCATCCAAGCAGGCAGTTCTTCATGCTGCGCCACGACGTCCAGTTCGGTAGCCATTTTATCCAGCAGTGCCAGATAGGGGCCCTTATCCGACGGCAGGATGGCGCCGGCCTGCCGCCACTGGTCCCGGTCTTTCAGGCGCTGGAGAGCAGCTGGAAAATAGACCGCAAAAGATCTCCAGGCGTTAATATAGGCCCGGGCATACCATTTCTTGAAGTCCAGCTTCTGGGAGCCGATAGCCAACGGTTCGAACAATGCCCGCTCAATTTCGCTGATATATCCATTCACCGCCGTTTGCCCATTTAGGGTAAAGGCCGGTGCAACGACAACTTCCTCGAAATCCGGATCCAGGCCACTCCAGAAATCCGCTACGCTGACGCTGGCCACCTCACCATTGATATTCACCCAATCCACCAGCCAGTTAAGTCGGGCCCCTTCAAGGGTCAGAATGTGTTTGAGCCAGGTCTGCAGATCTTTCAATTCGTCATTGAGGGAGGTATCCGACGTGCGCCACGACAGGTAATACAGATACAGACCGGAAAGCTTGTCCGAGATTTCATCGATGGTCTGCACCTCCAGCAAGTGCGACGGGTAAGGTGCCGCGGGCATCGCCCTGAGCGCCTCCAAATCTGCACCTTCCATTCTCAGGCGCAGAAGGTTGATCCGTCGCACCAGGTTCATGGCATGGTGTCCGGTGACATCGGGGGGGGTAGCAGCACTGAACCGGGTCATGCGCTCGGTCATGCGCTGATCGAAATTTTCTAGAAAACCGGCTTTGAAAATATCGCAATATCGCTGCTTTAAACCTGCCTCAACACGGTTGCTTTCCGTAAGCCCCAGGCGGGGGATCCACCAGTTGGCGTTTTGCACCTCTACCTGGCTCACCGCCTGGCGGAAGCGGTCCAGGGTCAAAACGTCGGTGGTGAGTTCCCCCTGAAGCACCGGCGGTTTGGAAAATTGGCCGGAAACGTCCCGCATGGTCTTCAAATTCTTCACGAAAGAGAAACTCAACAGGCCGCAGATGGCAACCATGACGGCCACCCAGGCGGTCAGCCCAATACTTTTGGTCAGCCGGCTCCACTCCAGCGTTTTCTGGGTGGGGGCAAACAACCCACGGTCTGCAGGCAGAATGCGTGAGAAAAAATCATGCAGGAATAGTCCCCGGTTGGTTCCCGGCAGGACTTCTTTCTCACCGATCAGTCCCATGGCGCTGAGAAAATGAGAGTACGGTGTCCCCTCCTGCCGGCCACTGGAGAAGTAGACCCCCCGCAGAATGGGTGTCTCCTGGTAGGGGTTTTCCTGCAATGCACCGTGCATGAAGGCTTTCAGACCAGGCTCAAGCTTTTCGAACTCATCCGCAAACATCAGCAGGGATGGATCGGCTTTTCTACCCTTGGCGCCGCTCTGGTTCAAAATCAGCAGGCGCAGTTCCTTCAGTCGTTCGGCGATGGACCGGACCGTCTGTGTGGAAAAGGCGTTCATGTCGGCGGACAGGGGATGATTGAGCCGGCCCATGGCCTGCTGCAGGACCGAATCGTTCAGTTGATCGCAGAACTTGACGGCGCCCTGAATCAGGTCGCACTTGGTCACCATGATGTAAACGGGAAACTTGGCTCCCAGTACACGCATCAATTCATCTACGCGCTGACGAATGTTCTTGCCTGCACTTTCCAGCTTGCCGGAATCGCTTTCCAGAAGCTGATCCGCTGCAACGGCTACCACAAGGCCATTGAGTGGCTCCCGCTTCCTGAACTTGGTCAACAGAGCCAGAAATTTTTGCCATTCGTCGCTGTCGCGACCCTGGTCAACCGGGATGGCATAGCGGCCGGCGGTATCAATTAGAATGGCCTGCTCAAAAAACCACCAGTCACAGTTCCGGGTGCCGGAAATACCTGAGGCGCGGGTAATTTCGGCAAAAGGCGAGGAAAGATCGGCGCCTTTGATGGCCGTGGTTTTGCCGCAGCCGCTTTCACCGATGATCATATACCAGGGCAGCACATAGAGCGGGTTGCCGAATTTTTTTAAATGGGATTTTCGCAGGGCCTCAATGGCTTCCTTCCAGCGCGCCTGCAGTTCCCGGGACCCGTCCTGTTCTCCGGATGAGCGTCCTTTGAGTCGCGTTTCGTCCTGGGCGATGACCTGCTGGACAAATTTCTGTTCGCTTTTGCGGGCCATCAGTTTTTTAATGAAGATGAGACCCAGCAAGAGGCCCAGCAGCCCGATGACAAAAAAGATCCCCACCCACAGGGGCCATCCGATCATCAACACCAATCCAAAAATCAGCAGCAGCACCAGTGCGGTCAGCAGCAACAGGAGAAATACCTTGAGTACTTTCATGATCAACGATTTCATTTAAGGCCCCATATTGATGAGGGATTGTCCGATATTGCCCAGAATGAAGCGGTACACCACAAACAGCACCCCAAAGAAAAACACCGGCGCACCGGCACAGATCAAGGTGAAAGCAGAAAAGCGTTTCATCCTGGGCCCAGCCGCCGGGAGTTGCGAGCTGTCCGGCGCATACCCATCCGGAAACAGCGTGGTGTGATTCAGGTCGGGGAGCCCCATTGAACTGCCGGTGAGCAGCTTCAGGTTCGAGATTTTCAGTTGCTCGAGCAAATAATCGTCCCCTTCGTTGCAGTACTGGCCGGTAAAGCCCATGGCCAGACAGAGGTAATAGACTTCGCGCACATCCAACTGATGGGGGCCGATCGTGTTCAGTCGTTCGAAAAACAGCTTGCCGGCATCAGCGGTGTTATAGTAGCGCCGCTGCAGCTGTTCCCCCAGCCAGCGTTTCTTCCCTTCCCAATGGGAAGAAAGAATCGTCTCGTCTATCCAGGCAAACACGGCAAAGCGCGCCATATCGTAGTCGGTAGATGTAAAACCGCCTTTTTGACAACTGGCTTCACTCTCGGCGATCAGGCGGCGGATATCCGCCTGTACCTGCTCTATAGCGGTCTGCCCACCGCTTCCCGGCCGGATGACCAGGGCGGTGTAGGCGATCAGTTCGATGAAGCAATCGCTAAGACGCATGGTTAGCTTCTCCCGACGGCCATCAGCTCCGCCTTCAGGTCTTCCGGCGCGGCATCCCAATAGAGGGCCAAATTGTTGCCTTGCTGCACCTGGGCCCAAGGGTCCCCATGATGGTCAATCTGAAAGTAGAGGGTATTTGCCCGCCGCGGCAGTTCCTGTGGAGGTGTCTGCAAATGGGTAAGCTTGATTCCCGGCAGGGAGCGGGCAATAAGGATCGGCAAGTATTCCCGGGAACTGAATTTGGCGATCTGCTCTACGGACGCCAGCACCGACTGGGGATCCGATTCCGTCTCCAGGGCCAGGTAGAAGCGATTGCGGCCCTCAAAAATGGCCGGTGGCAGATCGGTGGCGTAGTAGGTGCCGTCAAACAGCAAGGTGATCATATATTCGGGGCCGGCGGTGATCTCGTCCAGCAGTTGCGTGACCAGGCGCTGGGCAGCAGAAAAGCAGCGCCATAGGTCCTGGTGCCGGTAAACGGGAACCAGCAGGGTGCCATCATCCAGTGTCCCGGTAACGGAGACGCGTTCGGAAAAGGTGGTCATTTCTCCGATGAGCTGACGCAGGACGCCGTAAACTGTCCAGGGATGAACCTGGCCTGCTTCGGTCAGATGGACCAGCATGGACACGTAACGGTTCAGGCTGCGCAGGGCCAGCAGAAAAACCATGTCCCGACTGCCGAATTCCGCCGTGTGAATGCCCCGGTCTCTTTTGTAGGACTCCAACTGCCTGCCGCGGGCCGAGATCTGATCCCGGACCTCCTTGACCAGACGCTCCAGTGCCGGCACGGCCGCAAGATCCAAACACGGTGGGATATAGTGTTCGCTCAGGCGAATCGCATCCCCCTGCCGCTCCAGTTTGGCCAATGGGATCAGCTCGTAGTCCCCCAACTGATCCTTTTCAGTCTCCCAGAAAAACTTCAGTACCAGGTGTAAATGCCGGACCTGGGCATTGGGTCCGCTGCCGTGCAAATCCTTGACCTCTTCGGCATCTTCGGTCGCTACGCAACGCGTGGTCACATCGCCAACCTGGTTCATGTCCTGAATCACGCTGACATTTTCCCCGGCTGGGCTGAATTTCTTCAATCCCAGATAGACCATGAATGGTTTTCCACCGTCCGTCCAGGCACTTTCAAAAGATCGGGACTGGATGACGGCATTGTCTGGAATCACGGCATACGTCATGTCCTGGAAAAGAAATGCGCCATTGGTCAGGCCGATGGACCGGTTGCCCAAGGCGGCCGATTTCACCGCCATGCTGCCGACACCCCAGAAATGGGGTATCAGCTTCCGGTGCAACGGTTCGATCAATGCATGGGTAAACCGATCCTGGAGCTGAAAATGTTGGGGCTGTAAAAACAACCCCTGGTGCCAGTATAGGGGTCTTTCCATCCGACTACTTTCCTTCCGGCGTTGAGGTGGAAATGGTGGTGATCTGTTGGGGGCCAAGAATCAGATCGATATTCAATGGCGAGGGCTTGCGGATTTTAGATTGGCTGATGAACCCTTTTTTTTCCACATATTCGGGAATATCCACCATTTTAACCATGCGTTCCTTTTCAAGTAGATAGTAACCGGCAACCATGGCAACATAGCGGGCACCCTCAGCGCGGTCCAAGGTCATGCTGATATCCTGGCCGGGCTGAAGGATCAAGCGTTTGGAAGCGGCCGCACCGTCGCCAAAAAGGCTGCATTCCAACAGCTTGTAAAGCCCGTCCTGATCATTGGCCAGCTGGTTGAAGGTATTGGGATCGGACAACTGATAGACACACAACAGCAGGGTATGGGCTTCTCCTTCGTCCAGGTTGAGTTTGCTGTCCGCCTTGATGTGCAAGCGGATCGCTTCCTTTTCGTAAGTCCACTGGGGCGGTGGCAGCTGTTTGGCGGCACATGCGGTTAAAAACAGCAGCGACCCGGCGATCAATAGTGTAAGAAATCGTTTCAAATCAGCCTCCTTGGTTGCCGAATTTGGTCTGGCAGTTTTTTTCGAATTCCCGTATAAAATCTTCCATAAAACGCCCTGAACTGAACCATTTCTGGATTTGTTCGTAGCGCTGTTCATATATTTCAAACATCTGAGCCTTTTTCAGCGGACCAAATTTCAGCCCTTTTCCCACCTCCGCAGCCAATTGTTCCGGATCCAGAACACCCAGCACCTGCTTGATCTTGGCGTAGGCAGCTTCTTTAAAAGACTGCTGGGAGGTTAAAAAGGCGTTGCTGATCTGTCCAAGGTAGGTTTCAAGCGAACTCCCCTGCCCCTCGCCTTCCAAGCGGAACCCGATCACCTGGCGGATGGTCTGCTCAGGGGACCCCTCCCCGGTAAAGGTCATGTTGATGACACTAATCAGCTGATTTAGCGTGTTGAAGATGGTGTTGAGGGACTCGGCCAGTTTCTCCAACAGTTCGCTGGAGGAGAGGTCGTCCATGGAGACCCTGCGGCCCAGCAGCAATGAACAGACCCGCGTCAGCACTTCCTCATCGGTCTCGCTGGGCGGTAATGGGCGGCAGGTGCCCTCCAATCGGTCGACCACCGTTTGCAGGGCTTCGAGGCGCGCCCGGCGGTCGAGGCCGGCCATCTGTTCGTCCAGGAAGGCCTCGACCGAATCGGCAGAAAGGTCGCCTGAGGCTTCGAACTGGATGGCAAGCCCTGTTGAAATTCGGTCAATCAGGTTCACATCGGACATACTCAGGCCTATTCCTTTTTCACGTCTGAGCGAATGATGATGGTCTGCTCCATGATGTCATCATCATCTGTGCCCTCCGATGCCACGCGCCCTGAAACATCCCGAGGCTGTGGCATCGGAACCTCGCGGGGGGGCTTTGGCGGACCCGGCGGTAGTGGTGGCACATGTTCCATGGGCGCTCTTTCGGCGCCGGATCGGTAGGCGCGCCCCGGCGTTTCGACCAGTGTTGCCGCCAAATCATCATCAGCTGGCACCGCTGACGGGTCAGGAACTCGATTCGGTGCCGGCGGTCGGTTGCCCGGGTTGATGATCACCGTGGCCTCAGGATCGGTTCCCTTCTCTAAGCCATCAGAACGGGGCGGACCAGAAAAACTCGGCCCCGGGGGTGGTGTCGGCTGACCGCCTCCGGCACCTTGAACCATGGTGGCAGCCAAATCGTCATCGGTCTGCGGGACCTCCCTTGTTGGGGCCGAAGATCCGCCGGCGGTGATCATCACCGTTGCCTCTAAATCCGAATCTCTGATACCGGAAGATGACGGGGACGGACCGGAGGGATGTTGAATCATCGTGGCTTCCTGGTCCGCGTCCTCACCCGGAGATGGGGAGTGAGGAGCCTTCCATGGCGCTGAAATGGCAACCGTCCGCTCCGCGTCGACCACGGGCGACGCCAACTCTGAAGGAGGTGTTGATGAGGATTCGGTCCGCAACACAACCGTCTCTTCAATCGCATCATTTCCCTGAGGTTCTTGCACAGGCGTTTCGACAAACTCATGTTGCGGTACTTCGGAAGATAGCGCTGAATCTGCCGTAGAGAAGATCACCGTCTCCTGAATATCCTGACCCCAGTCAGGGTCTTTCGGCTGCCGCGCTGGTATGCCAGGGCTATCCATTGCCTGCCGCTCGGTATCAATCGGCAGTCCGCCGGCGGGTGGTAAATTCGGTTCTCCCATTGGGGATGAGAGGATAACGGTGTCATCAAGCTTCGGTTTTTCCGGTTCTACTTCCGGAATGGACTGGTGGCCGTCGGTATCCGCCTGCGCCTGCCATTTTTCGAGGATGCCATGAAGCACCAACCTGATCTTATCGGCTTGCTCGGGTTTTCCTTTCCCGGTTGACCCAATCACCGGCCCTGAGAACAACGCGTCTTTAATCTCTTTTCGCAATGTGCCAAGCGCTGTTCGAAACTGACCGTTGTCCCAGGAAACACCGGTCCGCAAGCCGGCATGAACGAGTTGAAATCCAAGGCGCATGGCCTTTGTCCAATAAACCTGCCAGTTTTCAGGAAGACGGTGTGGATCGGGTACCCAAAAAATTTGGTCGCCGGCAAACACGCCACCGTGATCCGTCGGGTTTAACGCTAAGGCCTCCGGCCCTTTATCACCAGTCAATTGATCGATCAGCCGCCCCACTTCAGCGTATACGGCATCTGCTCCCTGACGGGAATTGACCAGCAACGCGCGAAACCAAATGGCACCCAAAAAGTGAAGGCGAGGCGCCTCAGGCAGGCTGGGGGCAAAAGGACTGACTTGAAAAGCGCCAACGGCATCAAAAATGCGAACGTTGAAACTCCAATAGGCGGGCAGTTCGGCTCCAGCCGGGTTCAGGTCGACGCCGATGCCTTCAAGGGACAGGTCAAACGCCTGAACCTCTGTCGTGTCATCGACCGGCATGAGCTGACGGCAGAGTTGTTCTAAAAAGGTGAGCTTCAAATATAGGACTTCGAGGAATTGCCTGCCCTGGTCATGAAATAGAAATCGTTTTTTCTCGGAGGCAACGGCAGCGCTGTTCGCGCTCCATGGTGCAGCCCCGCTGGCGCCTGAAATCATTGCAATGAAATCAGCGGCACGGCAAGATGGTGCTGGAAACATCATCATGTAGAAGGGGAAGAAGGAGAACGGTACGATGCGTTTGGATACGAGCGATTCAGCCTCAAAACACGCATTGATGTCGGGGCATCCCTGGCAGGGAAGGTCGTTGTTGTCCGGCAAAATGGCCAGCAGATGTTTCCATTCGGCGACCAGGGCGCCTGCATCATGAACCACCTCCGGCATCCCGGCCGTTTTTCCACGACTGTAAAAGGGGGAAGCAGCGGACCGTGCAGCACAGGTGGCGCAATACAAAAAACGCTCCAGTGAATCGGAGTAAGTCGGCAACCCTCTGTTCCTCAGAAGGGCGTCATCCCGGCAAAGCGTCAGGACCAACCCGCATTGCGGGCAGGGCGGATGAAACCATCGCCTGGTTGCATGGCAATGGAACAGCGGCTGGAATGGCTGGAATTGTCCTTTGGGGCTGACCTGGTGCTTAAATAGGATCGGCGCCTTGGCATCACCGGAGTTCTGGTGAAAGGAAAAAGCATTCTTCCAAGCGGTTTCCACAGCAAGGTTGTTGATCGGCAACAGCGAATGGGGCGCATCATATTGATCCCTTTGCAGGATCAGGTGGACGGGTAGAATGACATGATGGCCATCGGTTTTGATGTGTGCAGGGATGGTTTTGGAAAACGGACCGAGACAA
The DNA here is from genome assembly GCA_963704985.1 of uncultured delta proteobacterium. GTDB lineage: Bacteria > Desulfobacterota > Desulfobacteria > Desulfobacterales > Desulfosarcinaceae > Desulfosarcina. Next base: position 78,824 of record CAVPIL010000005.1, read on the forward strand.
AGACCCGCTCCGCCAAAATCACCCGGGCTCCCTGAAGGAGAAGCCAGATCGAGCCAGAGGCCGTTTTTTTCTGGTCCAAGGCAGTCGATCAAAGAGGGATCGTTTTCAGTTACATCCACGGTAGTATCCCGGCCATGTTACCATCTCCCCGTTGAACAATTGCGCAAGATCTGGCTGCAAGGGAAATCATGGGGTTGTCAATAACGACGCTGGCTGAATATCTGCCAACGTTGGCAATGTGGAAACAGTTCCCCTCGAGGCGCGCGGGCTATCGGTTACTTCTTGAAGCTGCCGATTTTGATATTTTGCCTTTAAATTTTAAGCTATTACAAACTATTCAATAAATGAGGAATTGTCAAGGTGGATTTGGTGTGGGTTTAGCATAGGGTAGGTCCGCCAAGAGGAAAGCAGCCGCTAGCGAATTGCCGCCAGGAGAGAAACGGTCCAGATGAATCATCTGCAAGCATTCATGCGCGGAGAATCAACCGGTAATATCAAAGAACCGGGATAGGGACCAGTTCCCCACCCCCGGATGTAATTTTTTCTTGGGCCATCGAATCCTTGCTCCGCAGTCTCCTAATCGACCTCAACCCCATTCATCAATTCCCTGATCCCTTAATGCGCACTTCTCATAACCAACCTAAATCCCAGTGCCGGACCGAACAGTTCGGGGTCAAATCGAAACCGTCGACTGCAGCGGGCGCTCCAGGCATCCAGGTTCCAACTGCCGCCACGAATCACCCGGTCCGAACCACCCCGGCTGCAAACCGGTTCGCTTTTTTCGTGGCGCCGATAGGCTTCCGGCTGATAGGCGTCCCGGCACCACTCCCACACGTTTCCACTCAGGTCGTAGAGCCCCAAGCCATTGGGCGCCTTTTTTGCCACGGGGGCGGTTCTCCCGCTGGTGTTGTCTTCAAACCAGGCGACCCGCTCAGGATCCTGCCCGCCGGCATAGATTTCATCTTTACCAGCACTGCGGGCGGCATATTCCCACTGGGCTTCCGTCGGCAGATCGAAACGCAGACCGCTTGGGGATGTCAAGTTGAGTTTATCAATGAATGCCATAACATCGGCCAGCGTAACCTGTTCCACCGGATGGTCGTCGCCGGCAAAAGCTGAGGGATTTTCCGGCATCAACATCTTCCATTGGGCTTGGGTTACCGGGCAGATCGCCATGAAAAAAGGGGCCAGGGTCACTTCATGAACCGGCTTTTCGTCTTCAACACCTTCATTGAAAGTATCCCCCATAAAGAATGTGCCCCCGGGAACGAAAACAAACGTCATTCCGGTAATCGGATCGGTGAAGGATTTGCCTTCATCCAGAATGCTTGCCGCCGTTTTTGGAAGGGTTGCCGAAATCCCGCGGGGCGCCGTATCAACGGTGTCGCCGGGGTCGATGATACCGACTTCTTCTGCAAAAAGCAGTAGCCAGGCGTGGAGGAACCGCATCGGTGCCAGGCTGGGCAACCCATCTTCAGGCGCGTCGCCTTCAAACCAGCGGGCGACAACGTGAAAATCCACCGCTGCGGACAGGTTCGTACCGTGTTCCATCCGCTTTTGCAGATGACCAGCCACATCCCCGCGCATGAAAAGGTCGATCATTTGGCCGCTGTCAAATTCCCTGAAATCACCATCGTCGCCGCCGATCGCAATCTCCAGTTCCAGCAATCCACGCATGGCCCCGGGTGCAGCCTGACCGCGAACCTGTGCATACACGGTTTTCAGGAGGCTGGTGAAGGTTGTTCGGCAGAGGGCTAACGCCTGATCGATCTCCCGTGCCCGCACACATTGAGCCAGCTGGTTCAGAAGAATACTAACCTCTTTTGATTGCATATGGTTGTTTCCAATCCTCTTCAAGCTCGTATCGTATCCTTTTTCATGGCAGTTGAACATTGGAAAAAAATAATGAAAAAAAAGGCGAATTGTGTTGAAGCCGGTGACAAAGAATTCATCGACTGCGTGAAAAGCTGGAGACAGGATTGCCTGGACCGTTTTGGGACCTGTTCGTCTGCCTGCTTGCTTTGAACGGCTTCGTCGGAGGTGTTAAGCGCAAGCTTTTTCGCTGAAGCGTTAATCGAAAAATGCGTCGCCCCACAAATGGGGCGGCGTTTTTTCTGCCTGATCAACCCGTGCAGCCCATTCAACCGTCACTTATTGACCTTGATTCCTATCTGCCTCGCGGACCGAAGGGGTGGTGCCGATATTTATGCTTTCCGGCCCAAGCCGTTCGCCTTCTCAACAACGCGTCACCATCCAAGCGATTGGGCGCTATTTTTCATGCAACCACCTGACGGCAGCCGGTTTCCCGGGTAAAGATAAGCAAAATAAAAGAAACCGCGATCCAAACCAACATCAAGGAGAAACCGCTGTGGTAGGCACTGACGCTGAAAATCCGGATGCCATCCACCATCTGCCCCTGCCACATCCGGTCCAGCACCAGCCCTACCGCCGGCTGCAGGACCATGGGCCCGGTCATTACCCCCATGTTGATCACGCCCGATACCGTTCCCGACAGATGGGTCGGCACCGATTCCTTCACGAACGCAAAACTGATGATCATGCAGCCCGATGAAAAACCGGTGATCAGCATTACCGGAATCAGCATTGTCAGGGAAATCGGGTTTGCCAGCAGGATGACCGCCCAGCCGCTCGCTGCGGTTCCGCATCCTATCAGGTATAGCTTTTTTCGGTTTTCGATCCGATCCGAAAGCCATCCGAAAAACGGCCCGCCGACTGCCCATGCCACCAGCAATGCCGAGGTCAGGGTTGCAGCGGTAGCGGTCGAAAGCCCGTGCAGGGTAGTCAGATAAGGCACGCCCCACAGCCCGGAAAAGGTGAGTACACACCCCACGACACCTCCGGGAATGATAAACAACAGCCACGTGTTGCGGTAAGCGAAAACCTGCAAAATACCGTTTAGGACACCCGTTTCGCGCTTCGACGCAACAACTGAGCCGGCAGTCGATAGGTCGCGAAACCCCTTTTCATGGGGGTGATCCCGCACAACGATCCAGGTGCCGGTTCCAATAACGAGGCTGCCTGCAGCTGAAAGCAAAACGACGCTGCGCCAACCGTAAAGATCCACCAGGAACCTCAGCGGCGTTCCGGCAAAAACGGCCCCGGCAATTCCGAAAAATAGGGCCAATCCGGATACCAATGCAAACCGCTGCGGTGGAAACCAGTTGGCCGCCACCTTGAGCAGTCCAACAAAGGCTACGGCAACCGACCCGCCGATGAGCAACCGCCCGGCGGCAGCCCAGGCAATGCCCGGAGCCAGTGCAAACATCACGGCACCGATGGCGGCAACCAGTGCACCCAGGCTGAGCAGCCGGCGTGGGCCCCACCGGTCCGCAAGAATGCCGGTGGGAATTTGCATGGCCACATAGCTGTAAAAATAAAAGGCCGAGAGATTTCCCAGGGCAGCGGCGCTGATCTGAAAATCGCGCATCAGCTCATTGGTGATCACCGCCGGTGCCACCCGGTGAAAAAAACCCAGCAGGTAGAAGAGCGCGCCGAAGCTCCAGACGAGCAGGCCGGCGCCCATGGAGGGGGGTTGTTCGGTTGTCGGGTTGGTTGCCATGGTTGGGATCATTGGGTTGTTGGGGTTGGTCGCATGGGTGGTTTAGGTCGGATCGGCTAACGTCGTTTGATTGGAAGAAACGGTTGGGCTGACCCACGCATTGAACCAATCAAACGAAACGGATCAGCAGGCCATGGCCCGTTTAGCCCGATGAATGAATACACCCCTCGGGGACTATCTCCGGGGAGACGCGCTGGATGGTTACCTGTTGGAACGTGTTGGCCAGTTCCTCCGGTCCGTCGAAACACACCGGGATATAGTTGTCCGAAAGCCCTTTTAAGCGCCCGGAAATTGGGTCACGGGTCCCTTCCACCAATACGCTCACCGTTTTGCCGACATGGCGTCCGTAGAATGCCTTGCGTTTCTTCTCTCCAAGCCGTCGCATTTTGGCGCAGCGCCTCTTAATCACGGAAACGGGAATCTGATCCTTGAATGAGAAGGCCGGGGTGCCTTCACGCGGTGAAAAAGGGAATACGTGAAGGTAAGCCACAGGCAGCGACTGGATCAAGGCGTAAGTGTTTTCAAAAGCCAGATCCGTCTCTCCGGGAAAGCCGATGAGGGTGTCCACACCGATGGCCGCGTCGGGCAGCCGGCCGATGATGCTTTGGACCCGATCCCTGAAATAATCACTGCCATACGGTCGGTGCATCCGCTTTAAAATGCCGTCGTCACCGCTCTGCAAGGGAATATGAAAGTGCCGGCAGAGCATGCCGGGTGAATTTTCACCTGCAGCCGCCAGGCCGATGATATCATCGGTCAACTCCACCGGTTCGATGGAGCTGATGCGAAGCCGATCGATGGCGCCGACATCCCGAATTCTGCATAGCAGATCATACAAACCGATGGTTGGTTCCAGGTCGCGGCCATAACAGCCGATATGGATGCCCGTAAGCACCACCTCCCGGTAGCCCAGTCGTCCCAGCTCTTCGATCTGATTCAATACCAGGCCAGGGGGCAGACTACGGCTCTTTCCCCGTGCATAAGGGACAATGCAGTAAGTACAAAAGGCGTTGCAGCCATCCTGAATTTTTAAATACGGACGGGTTCGGCCGCCGTGAGCGATGCCTGGCAATCCCGCGGAGTGATCGATGCCGGCAATCTGCTGGCATGCAGCCGACGCTTCCTGACCTGCGTCATCGGGCATATCGGAAAGAATCTGTTGGGGAAGGCGGTGTTTGTCACGATTGCCGACGATCAGATCCACGCCATCGATGGCAGCCAATTCCGACGGTGCCGTCTGGGCGTGGCAGCCGGTGACCACGATGCGGGCAGCGGGATTGGCCCGGATAGCCTGGCGAACCGCCTGGCGGCTCTGCATGGCGGCTTTGCGGGTCACGGTGCAGGTATTGACGATCACCACATCGGCCGCACCATCGCCAGCGAAATCGAAGCCTTGATCCGATTCAACCAGTGCTTTCCCAATGGCTGCGGACTCACACTGGTTGACCTTGCAGCCCAATGTTTGGATGAGCAGTTTTTTCATTAGCGTCAGTTCTGCAGGTTTTTATATGGTCGGTTGGTTTTGCCGGCTGTGCTTAGGGGACGCGATCAACTCGTGATTGTCTCTATCAACCGTCCATCCGCTTCCAACCCCAAAAACCAATCAACCCGAGAAACCAAGGGCTATTCAGCGGCAATCCAACCGCCGCCGATCACCTCGTCGCCCTGGTAAAAAACCGCCCCCTGCCCTGGCGTCACGGCAGCCTGGGGCTGGTCAAATGTAACCACGGCACAATCACGTCCAACGGGTGAAACCATCGATGCCACGGCCCGATGGCGGTATCGAATTCGCGTATCGGCCGCCAGGGGTCCATGAGGGACACCGGCAATCCAGTTGATGTCCGTTACCCTGCAGCTCCTGGCGATCAGTTCATCCTTGAAGCCGACGATCAGGCGGTTGTGCCGCGGATCGAGCCTGACGACATAATAGGCTTGGCTGGCCGGACAGTTGATGCCCCGCCGCTGGCCCACGGTATACCGGTAGAGCCCGTTGTGCGTGCCCACCCGATGCCCGGAAGTGTCCATGATGTCTCCCGGCTGCGGGCGTATACCGTACTCGCGGATGATGAATGCCGAATAGTTGGCGTCCCTGATGAAACATACATCCTGACTCTCTTGGTCGGTCAACGGATGAAGGCCTTTTGCTGCCGCCAGGGACCTGACTTGGCTCTTGGTCCATGTCCCCAATGGGAAACAGGCCCGGGCCAGCTGATCCTGAGCGAGTCTGGATAAGAAATAGGATTGGTCCTTGTCGCCGTCGACCCCCTTGCGCAGTCGCAATCGCCCCCCCTCAACCGCCTCCAACCGGGCGTAATGCCCCGTGGCCAAGCGCACGGCACCCAATTTGCGCGCCTCCTCGAGCAGGGCTCCGAATTTTATTGCCGGATTGCACACCAGGCAGGGGTTGGGTGTTTCTCCGTTCTGGTAGGCGGCGGTGAAATAATCCACGACCATCGCCTTGAATGGCGTCTTCAGATCGCTGACGACAACCGGTATATCCAGCTGGCGGCCAAAGTCTTCAATCTTCTTCGGTCCGGGGTGGTTTGGTGTCTCATAACCGGTGAGAAAATGGATTCCGAAGACATCCTCCTGCTGCTGTTTGAGCAGGTAGGCGGAAACCAGAGAATCAACGCCGCCGGAGAGGGCAATGGCAGTAGGTCCGGTCATTCAAAAAAGAGCTGATTGGTGGGACGAACTTCCATGGCCCGCGGCGGACATGCAGTAACGCAAAGTTCGCAGACGCTGCACTTCTGCTGATCGAATTCCACCTCCATGGCCGGCCGTTTGACGGCCAGTGCGCCGGTGGGGCATACAGCGGTGCAGGATCCGCAGTGGGTGCATTTCTTCTCGTTGCGTTTGATTTCCTGAGAGGCGCTCTGCACGTCCACGCCTTGGCGTTTAAGGTATTTGACCCCTTCTTTGTAATTTTTCCTGCTGCCGGATATTTCCAGCACCATGAAACCCTCTTTGCGGGGCAGGATGCCGGCGTTGAGGATGTTGAACACCAGATCGTATTCTCTGGCCAGGTTGCAGACCAGCGGTTTTTGAACTTCAGTGACGGGAAACCGCAGTTTGAGTATTTTCGAGTACACCGGTCGCCTCCGTAATTTCCAAAATGCATCCGTTGCGGATCCGGCCCGTTGAGCCAAGCGCGATGGATGGGGAAAACCAACTTCCGGCACAAGCCAGAAAGCTTTACTTTTAATTCCAAGCCATGTAATCTAATGGTTCGATAATCAAGTGTCAACCATAACTTGGCCAGGACAAATGGCTTAGAATTTAATGATATACGCAACCATCAGCGGCATTTCCCGGCACGCTAGTTCACAAAATCGATGAACCGTTTCGCCTACCGCACCACCGGCCTGGCCATTAAAACCATCGCCGGCCTCACCCGGGCCCGCCTGAATATTCATGATGCGGAGAAAATCCCCACAGGCCCCACCATTTTCGTGGTCAACCATTTCACGCGAATCGAGACCTTTCTACTGCCCTACCACCTGCACCGGCTCACCGGAACACCGGTGTGGGCGCTGGCCGCTGCGGAGCTGTTTGTGGGAAAATTCGGCAAATACCTTGAGCAGTTGGGCGCCGTTTCCACCCGATCGCCGGATCGGGACCGGTTGATGGTCAAAACCCTGCTCACCGCCGAAGCCTGCTGGATCGTATTTCCCGAAGGCCGCATGGTCAAAAACAAAAAGATCATGGAAAAGGGACGCTTCATGATCTCTTACGCCGGCGGCAAGCACCCGCCCCACACCGGCGCCGCCACCCTGGCGTTGAGGACCGAATTCTATCGCCAGCGCCTGGCAGCCATGGCCAGCATCAACCCTGGAGAGGCCCAACGGCTGGCAGACATGTTCAAGCTTTCTTCGGTGGCCAGCATCAGCCGTCACCCCACCTGCATCGTACCGGTGAACCTCACCTATTACCCCTTGCGCGCACGGGACAACGCCCTGAGCCGACTGGCCGAGCGCCTGGTGGACGGCCTGCCGGAGCGGGTTGCCGAGGAGATTATGACCGAAGGGGCCATGCTGCTGTCCGGCGTGGATATCGACATGCGTTTCGGCGAACCCATTGTTATCACGGAATGTCTTTCCTGCCGTAAGATACAAAGCGATATCCAAACGTCATCCCCCATCGGCTTCGACGATTGGCTCCCCTCGCGCAAAGCCATGCGGCGGGAAGCACTCAAAATCATGCAGCGCTACATGAGCGCCATCTACCGCATGACCACGGTCAATCATGATCACCTGTTGGCCTCCTGCCTCAAAAAATCGCCGGTCAGCCGCATCAATCAAAAGAATCTGAAACGGCGCGTGTTTCTTGCCTCACACCCTGATGCGGAGTCGGGTGTCGTATATTTTCATAAAAGCTTCGACAAGAACCAGGTGCACCTGCTTACCGACGACCGCTACAACAAATTCAGTGAGTTCGTTGACTATGCCATGGAAAAAGGCGTGCTGGCAGCCGATGGTGCCGTGCTTGAAAAGAACACCGCCCGCCTGGCCACGATATTCGACTTTCATCGATCGCGGATCGACAACCCCATTGCGGTGATCGCCAACGAAGTGGAACCGTTGACCCGGCTGCAGCGCCGCATCTCCCGCCTTTGCTGGCAGCCTGGGTTCTGGCTAAAGCGCAAGGTCGCCCGGTATCTCATCCAACGCGCTTTGGAGGATTTCGATCGCGATTATGAACCCTTTGCTGGTCGGGAAACATCCAAAGCCCGGAATGTGGGCCGACCGTTTCTGATCAAAGGCGACCGCCGCCGGGTTGGCGTGGTTCTGGCCCACGGCTACATGGCAGCCCCGGCAGAAGTGAGAGGTCTGGCGGACTATTTAGGCAAACTGGGATTCTGGGTCTATGCTCCCCGCTTGAAAGGACATGGCACCGCACCAGAAGATCTGGCGGCCTGCAGTTTTCAGGACTGGATCGATTCCATGGATGCAGGCTATGCCCTCCTCAACAACCTGTGCCGGCGGGTGATCGCCGGCGGGTTTTCCACCGGCGCCGGCCTGGCCCTGGACCTGGCCCAGCGGGTGCCCGAGGTGGCAGGCGTTTTCGCCGTCTCCACCCCGCTGCGGCTGCAGGACATGGCAGCCCGTTTCGTCCCGGCGGTGGACGTCTGGAACCGTTTCATGGAACGGTTTCACCTGGACGATGCCAAAAAAACGTTTGCGGACAACCATCCGGAAAACCCGCACATCAACTATTTCAAGAACCCCATTTCAGGCGTCCGCGAACTGGAGCGGCTCATGTCGTCGCTGGAGCCGAGACTGCCGCTGATCACGGCACCGGCCTTGGTGATCCAGTCGCGGGAGGATCCGGTGGTCAATCCCAAAGGCGCCGAAAAGATATTCAAGCTGCTGGGTTCAACTGATAAGCAGATGGTATTGTTCAATTTCCAGCGCCACGGCATCCTCTTGGGAGAGGGCGCCGAACGGGTATACCGGGCCATCGGCGATTTTTTGGATCATATTCGAAATCGACCCCGGCCGGCGGCACCACCGGTTGAAACTCAACCGGAGGAAGATGGAAGACTGAGCACAGTGGAAAGGAACTGATTTCAACAGTTCCTTGAGGTTCGTTCGACTTTGGATTGAAATCGTGAGCCATTAGATCAGGTTACCTGACAATGCCAACGAAACAAGGAAGTTAACCAATCAAATCAGTCAACCCACTCAACCGATAAATCGCTATGGCCCATTCAATGAACTGGATTGCCTGGACGATTCTTTTTTTTCTGCTTGCCGATTATTTGCTCCACCTGTTGGCCGACCAGTTGAACCTTAATGCGACCACCGATGAATTACCGACACCCTTCCAAGATGTCTGCGATCCGGAAACGTATCGACAAACCCAAGCCTACCTGCGCGCCAATACCCGTTTCGGCCAGGTTGGCGGTGCGGTGGATCTGCTGGTGCTGCTGGCCTTCTGGTTCGGCGGCGGTTTCGCCCTTATGGATGGCTGGACGCGGTCGTTTGGCTGGGGACCACTTGCCACCGGGCTGGCCTACATCGGCGTGCTCGCCGGACTGAAGTCCCTTGCCGACCAACCATTCAGCCTTTATGCCACCTTTGTGATCGAGCAGCGCTTCGGCTTTAACAAAACCACCCTAGGCACTTGGATCAAGGACCGATTAAAGGCCTTGCTGGTGGCCATGGTTTTGGGCATCCCCTTGCTGGCCGGTGTTTTGGCATTTTTCCAATATGCCGGCACAAACGCCTGGATCTGGTGCTGGGCGCTGGTCACCCTGTTCATGATTGTCGTCCAGTTTATCGCGCCCACCTGGATCATGCCCCTGTTCAACCGCTTCGAACCTTTGGAGGGGGGTGAACTGAAAGATGCCATCATGGCCTATGCCCGTACCATCGGGTTCTCTCTGGACAACATCCATGTCATGGATGGCTCCAAACGTTCCTCCAAATCCAATGCCTTTTTCACTGGATTCGGCCGACACCGTCGCATCGTGCTCTACGACACCCTCCTCGCCCGGCACACCACCGACGAAGTGGTGGCTGTGTTGGCCCATGAAATGGGGCATTACAAGATGGGCCACATTTTAAAGATGATGACCATAGGCATTCTGCAGACCGGCATTCTGTTTTATCTCATGTCCCTGGTCATCACATTCCCTGTGCTGTTTGACGCATTTTACGTTCGGGAACCGTCGATTCATGCGGGTTTGTTGTTTTTTGGCCTGCTCTATAAGCCAATGGACTTTTTTCTGGGGTTGTCCGTGCAGATGATTTCCCGCCGGCATGAGTATCTGGCCGACCGCTTTGCCGCTGATACCACCGGGTTTATCGACCCCATGATCATTGCCCTTAAGAAACTCAGCGTCCACAACCTTTCCAATCTCTCTCCTCACCCGCTTTATGTCTTCTTGAACTATTCTCACCCACCAATACTGAGCCGGATTGCTCTACTGGAGCAGAGATAACAGATGCCAGACCGAGGCAAATCCTACCGACTATTTTAAAAATCGCCAGCTCTGAGATTTGAGCGGCTTACCGCCTTCTCAACCTGCTCCAAGAAAGATTTTCTCGGGATTTCTCGTGCGCCGAAACGGATGAGATGATCGGTTTTTACTTGGCAGTCGATGAGGTCGAATCTCAGGCGTTTGAGTGTTTCAACAAACGTAACGAAGGCCACTTTGGAGGCATTGCTGACCTTGCTGAACATGGATTCTCCGAAAAACGCACGACCGATGGATATGCCATAAAGCCCGCCGACCATTTTATTGTCCTGCCACGCCTCCACCGAGTGGGCATGCCCGTGCCGATGGAGGTCGCAATAGGCGTCTTTCATCTCATCTGTGATCCAGGTTCCATCGCCATAAGTTCGCTTGGCTTCGGCGCATGCCTGAATCACGTCATCAAAAGATTGGTCAAAGGTAACCTGAAATATTTTTCTTTTGATGACCTTGCGAAGCGACCTCGAGATTCTCAATTCCTGAGGATACAGAACCAGCCTGGGGTTGGGCGACCACCAGAGGATGGGTTCCCCTTGGGAATACCAGGGGAAAATGCCGCTGCGGTAGGCCAGGAGCAGCCGCTCGACGCTTAAATCACCGCCTATGGCCAGCAAACCTTCCTTGATGGCCAAATGCGGTGGGGGAAAGGAGAGTTGTTTGGAGAGGGTGAAGACGGGCATGGGCGGACAGGGTTCATTGGGTTCGTTGGTTAAGGTACAATAAACACATTGCTGTCTGTCTGACCAAATGAATCTGGTTTTTTACGGGGTAAAAACACAATGAACGCAACGAACCCAACTCGCTATTTTTTGTGATACGCGAATACCATCCCATCGCCCTTCATATCCACCTCGACCCGGCCCCCCTTCTCCAGGCTGCCGAAGAGAATTTCCTCAGCCAACACATCCTTGATCTCAGTCTGGATGATGCGTGCCAGGGGACGAGCACCGTATTGCGGGTCATGTCCTTTTTTTGAAAGCCATTTTCTCACTTCATCCGAGTATTGCAGGGTGACCTTTTTGATCGCCAACTGGTCGGCAAACTCTTGCATGAACTTGTCTACGATCATCTCCATGATCTCACGGTCGAGGGCGTTAAACGTGATAATGCCGTCCAGCCGGTTTCTAAATTCCGGACTGAATATTTTTTCGATGGCCTTTTTACCCTTGCCGGTGGAATCGCTTTTGGGGTCGCCGAAACCGATGGTCGCACTGCTCATCTCCCGCGAACCGGCATTGGAGGTCATCATGACGATGACATTGCGAAAATCCGCCTTCTTGCCGTTGTTATCCGTCAGGGTGGCATGGTCCAACACCTGCAGCAAGATATTAAACAGATCCTCGTGGGCTTTTTCGATTTCGTCCAGCAGCAGAACACAGTAAGGATGTTTTCGAATGCCGTCGGTGAGCAACCCGCCCTGGTCGAATCCGATATATCCGGGGGGAGCACCGATCAGCCTGGCCACAGCATGTTTTTCCATGTATTCGCTCATGTCGTAGCGCATGAATTCCACATCAAGATGGTGGGCAACCTGCCGGGCCACTTCGGTCTTGCCCACACCGGTGGGGCCGGTGAACAGGAATGAACCGACTGGTCTCTCCGGCGCACCCAGCCCGGCCCGGGAGCGTTTGATGGCGGTCACCAGTGCATCGATGGCATCGTCCTGGCCAAATACGACCCGACGCAGTTGATTACCCAAGTTTTCCAGCTTGGCCTTATCCGGTGTGGAGACGTTGACCGCAGGAATTCGGGCAATCTTGGCCACGATTTTTTCGATATCCGACGGGTGAATTTTTTTGCGGTTGGAGGCACCGGCAAGACGGATGGCGGCGCCGGCTTCATCGATGACGTCGATGGCCTTGTCAGGCAGGAACCGGTCATTGATGTATTTTGCCGACAGTTCACAGGCCGCCTTGAGCGCCGCATCGGTATATTCGATGTCGTGGTGCTCCTCGTAACGCGAGCGCAAACCCTTGAGGATCTGAATGGATTCTTTGACCGGCGGTTCCAGGATATCGATTTTTTCAAATCTTCTGGACAGGGCGCGATCCTTCTCAAAATGATTTTTATACTCCTCATAGGTCGTGGACCCAATGCATCTCAACTCGCCCGTTGACAGAAACGGCTTGAGGATGTTGCTGGCATCCATGGACCCGCTGCTGGTGGCGCCGGCCCCCACGATGGTGTGGATCTCGTCGATGAACAGGATGGCGTTTTTGCGTTTTTTCAGTTCGGCCACCACACCTTTGAGGCGCTGCTCGAAATCGCCCCTGAATTTGGACCCGGCCAACATGCCGCCCAAATCCAGCGAATAAATCCGGACCTCCTTAAGCAGGTCCGGCACTTCGCCGTCCCATATCTTCTGGGCCAATCCTTCAGCCATGGCCGTCTTGCCAACACCCGGATCACCCACGAAAATGGGGTTGTTTTTTCTGCGGCGGCAGAGCACCTGCATGGTACGCTCCAACTCCAGCGTGCGCCCGATCAAGGGATCCAGCTTCCCTTTGGCCGCCCGGTCAATGAGGTTCAACGTGTAGGTTTCAAGGGGGCCGGCCTTCTTCTTGATGGTTTTCTGTTCGGCAGGTTCGTCAACCTCAGACTCAAGGGTGGACGTGTCGTTTGGAAATTCGTGGGAGACCACCCGCAGTACATCCAGTCGGGAAATACCCTCTTCGTTCAGGAAATAGACGGCGTGGGAGTCTTTTTCCATAAAAATCGAGGCCAGGATATCGCTAACGGCCACCTCTTTCTTTTCGGCAGACCGCACATGGTTGACGGCACGCTGAATCACCCGTTGAAAGCCGATGGTCTGCTGTAGAACGTACTCGTTCTCTTCGGGAATTATTTCCATATTTTCATTGAAGAACAATTCCAAATTGGCTTTGATGTTTTCGACATTGCCGCCGCACTTTTCGACGACCTCCAGCCCTGAACTGTCGTGCAGGATAGCAAAGAGCACGTGTTCGACACTGACATATTCATGCCGCCGTTTTTTGGCCTCACGAACGGCAAAGCCTAGCGTAGCGCTGAGTTCCTTACTGATCATATTTTATTCCTGTTCCATGCTGCAGCGCAGCGGATAGCCGCTTTCACGGGCAAGGTTGTGGACCGTATCGACCTTGGTTTCGGCCATTTCATGGGGGTAGCTCCCACAAACCCCGATGCCTTTCTGATGGACGTTCATCATAATCTTTGCCGCCGATTCGGCGGACTTGTTGAACACGTAAATCAATATCTCAACGACAAACTCCATGGTGGTATAGTCATCATTGTGCAACAGCACCCGATACATGGGCGGTTCCCTGGTTTCATGCCGGGTTTTTGAACTAACCTGATCCTCTGTCTGGTAACGGGCCATGTTCAATTGCGTTCTTGGGTTCACAGTTAACTGACAACTCACAGCCGGGCGATCATGGGAAGCGGGTCATCACAGAAATGTATATCGCCGCTTTGCATAACCGCTTGTGATTATGAATTTCTTTTGACTATCGGCCCTGAGCTAACCTTCACTGATTATAATCACCGCTACAATGGATTGTAAAGTGCATTTCTTGGGGGTGAAAGGAATGGGGGGCGGCAGGGTTTCAGGTCATTTGCTTTTCCATCGACACCCCGCCAACCGCCGGGAATGCTGGAAGGTTAAAGATCGATCTCGATAATGCGCGGAATCACGGTGCCGTTCTCGATACGGACGATGGCCACGGATACGGGATAGTTAAACCGCCGGTGGCCGGCGCTTCCCGGATTGAGATACGTGACGCCCTGCTTTTGAAAAAGTTCGGGCTGGTGGGTATGCCCGCTGACGACCACCTGAATACCGGCCGCCAGAGGCTCCACGTCCAGATGCTGCAGATCGTGGAGAATGTAAAAAAAAATGCCTTCGATCGCCACCATCTCCTTGACCGGCAATGGATGGGACCATGAGCCGGTGTCCATGTTGCCGCGGACAGCCACCACCGGAGCGATTCGTTCCAACCGGTTCAGCACGTGTCGGTCGCCGATGTCGCCGGCATGCAGGATTTGATTGCAGCCCGATAGAAGCGCTTCCACCTCCGGGCGCACCAGGCCGTGGGTGTCGGAAAGGATGCCAATGGTTGTTGGGTATGTCGGGTTCATTGAGTATCTTTATCGTCCACAGCATTTCTTATATTTTTTCCCACTGCCGCAAGGGCAGGGATCGTTGCGCCCGATTTTATCCGATTCCCGTTTGACCGGTTTTTTAGCTTCAGAGGCCTCTCCGCCGCCGGAAAAAATCAGCTTTTGTTCTTTGGGCTTTTGCAGGTCATCGATGCGGTCCGGTTCGGCCAATTGGATACGAAACAGAATACCCAGGGTTTCCGACTTGACCCGGTCGATGGTCTCTTGGAACATGTCGAAGCCTTCTTTTTTGTAAACCAGCAGCGGATTCTGCTGGGCGTAACCGCGCAGCCCGATGCCTTCCTTGAGGTGATCCATGGACAGCAGGTGATCCTTCCATAAATTATCCACGGTCTGGAGCATGATCATCCGTTCCAGTTGTCGGAAATCAGCCCCGCCGCCCAGCAGGGCGGCTTTTTCTTCATAAATCGCATGGGCCTGTTCGTAGATCTCCTGGGCCAGCCCCTCGCCAGTGAGTCCATCCAGGGTGTTTTCATCCATTTTGGCCAGTCGGAAATTGAACTGCTGGAAAACGGCATCTGAAATGGCATCCCAGCGCCAGTCCTCGGGAAGTGCACGCTCATCGGCAAATTTTCCGGCAATCGCTTCGGCACTTTCCATCATGATGTCTTCGATGGTGGACTTCAGATCGATGCCGGTCAGCAGGTCGCGGCGCTGTTTATAGATCACCTCGCGCTGCTGGTTCATGACATCGTCGTACTCCAGCAGGTGCTTGCGGATGTCGAAGTTGTGCGCCTCCACCTTGGATTGGGCATTCTCGATGGCACGGCTGATCAGGTTGTGCTCGATGGGTTCGCCCTCTTCCATGCCCAGACGTTCCATAATTCCGGTAATGCGCTCGCCGCCAAAAATGCGCAGCAGGTCGTCTTCCAGCGCCAGGTAAAAACGGGAGGAGCCCGGGTCCCCCTGGCGTCCGGAGCGGCCACGCAGCTGGTTGTCGATGCGTCGGCTCTCGTGGCGTTCGGTACCCAGGATGTGCAGCCCGCCCAGTTCGGTCACACCTTGGCCAAGAACGATGTCGGTACCGCGACCGGCCATGTTGGTGGATATGGTCACCGCACCTTGCTGACCGGCCATGGAAATGATCTCCGCCTCCTTCTCGTGATTCTTGGCATTGAGCACCTCGTGGGGGATGCCTTGTTTTTTCAGTTTGCCGGCTAGCTGCTCGGAGATGTCGATGGACACCGTGCCTACCAGTACCGGCTGGCCCTTGTGGTGAAGCGCTTTGATCTCCTCGATGGCGGCATTGAACTTTTCCCTGCGGGTCTTGTAGATCACATCGGGGAAGTCTATTCGGATCATGGGCATGTTGGTGGGTATCACTGACACGTCCAGGTTGTAAATTTTCTTAAATTCCGCCGCCTCCGTGTCCGCCGTACCGGTCATGCCCGCCAGTTTATCGTACATCCGGAAGTAGTTCTGAAAAGTGATGGTGGCCAGGGTCTGGTTTTCATTCTCGATCTTGACGTTCTCCTTAGCCTCCAGCGCCTGGTGCAGCCCTTCGCTGTATCGCCGGCCGGGCATGAGCCGCCCGGTGAACTCGTCGACGATGATTACTTCCCCCTCTTTGACAATATAGTCCACATCGCGCTTGAACAGGGTGTGGGCTTTCAAGGCCTGGTTGGTGTGGTGCAGCAGCTCGATATTGTTGGGGTCGTAAAGGTTTTCCACGCCCAGCATCCCTTCGGTGTGGGCCACACCCGCTTCGGTAAGGGTAGCACTGCGGGCCTTTTCGTCGAGTTTGTAGTCCACCTCTGCCTTAAGCTTGGGAACAATCTCGTTGACCCGGAAATACAACTGGGTCGATTTCTCCGCCGGACCGGAAATGATCAGGGGGGTGCGGGCCTCGTCGATGAGAATGCTGTCCACTTCATCGACGATGGCATAATGAAGATCCCGCTGGACCAGCGACTGGGCATCGAACTTCATATTGTCCCGCAGGTAGTCGAAACCGAACTCATTGTTGGTTCCATAAGTAATGTCCGAGCCATAGGCTTCCTTGCGCTGCCGGTCGTCGAGTCCGTGGCGGACCGTTCCCACCGACATTCCCAGGTAGCTGTAGATCTTGCCCATCCATTCCGTATCGCGCCGGGCCAGGTAATCGTTGACGGTGATCACGTGCACCCCGCGCCCGGTGAGCGCATTGAGGTAGGCGGGCAAAGTGGCCACAAGGGTTTTGCCTTCACCGGTTTTCATCTCTGCGATCTTGCCGCCATGGAGCACCATTCCGCCGATCAGCTGGACATCATAGTGGCGCAAGCCCAGCGTTCTCACCGAGGCCTCACGAACGGTGGCAAAGGCTACCGGCAGCAGGTCATCCAAGGCTTCTCCGTTGGCCAGTCGCTCCTTTAACCGTGCCGTCTGCCCCCTGAGCTGATCATCCTTCATGGCCTTCATCTCCGGCTCCAAGGCATTGATGGCCTCCACGAAGGGTTGCAGCATTTTCAGTTCGCGTTCATTTTTGCTGCCGAATATCTGGGTTAACCATTTACCGATCATCTTAATATAAACCCCCACTTTCTTCAGATGGATGCTGTCTCAGGGGATGGGCGGCGCCGGGCCGCAATAAGTCAAAACCGCCTAAACAGATGGCTTCGACAACCATCCCGGTGACAACGCGGCGGTATCCTAAACCATTTTACCAAGTCACTCAAGTGTAAAGGGGTATTCATATGGGCATTGAGAGATTAGGGAATTGCATGGGGTCCACAGGGTGAAAGTATCCGCAGGATCAGTTCAGGATATACTTGGTCGGATTGACGGGCACACCATTGAGGTGAACTTCATAGTGCAGGTGGGGACCGGTAGTGCGGCCGCTGTTGCCCATTTGGGCGATGATGTCACCGCGACTGACCTTGTCACCTTGCTTCGTCAGGGATTCGCTGAGGTGGGCGTATCGAGTGATCATGCCGTGGCCATGGTCGATGACCAAAACATTTCCCATGTAGCCCTTTTTCCCCACGAAGGAGACGATGCCGTCAGCGGTTGACAGAATGGCGGTGCCTTTGTGGTTGGCGATGTCGATACCTTTGTGGAACTCTTTCCGGCCGGTAAACGGGGATATCCGGTGGCCGAACCGCGACGTCATCCAGCCGCTGGTGGGCCGAATGGCGGGCGTCGAGGCCAACAAGTTGCGCTGGCCTTCCAGCGTGTCCACCAGAGAAGCCAGGCTGTCTTCCTGACGAAGCGTGGCCATGTCCAGCTCGTTGACCTGCCGGTGCATTTCACGCATCAGGCCTTCGTGTCGCTGGGTCAGTTCCAATTGGGGATCAAGATCCTCCGGGGCAGCCCCCCCGACGCCAAACAGGTTGTCGTTGCCGGCGAAGGACTCCAGGTTGGCGATGACGCGGATCTTCTCCTCGAACTGGTCCAAACGGACCAGCTTGTTCTTTAAGGCGTTGATTTCTTGTGCAAAGGATTGGATTTGCAGGCGCTGCTGGACGATTTCCTCGTTCTGACTCGAAATGGTGCTGGCCAGTTGGCCATGGGCGCCGATGGAGTGCCGCAGGCCATAGTAATCGTAGAGCATGAAGCCGAGGAGGGTCACACCCGAAAGGGTCACCAGGATCATCACAAGGAGCAGCGACATGGGCACTCCGAACTGTCTGACCCGATTACCGGCGCTGCTCAAGACAATGAAGGAGATCTTTTTGGTCATCTTTCCTTAGCGATAAAAACCGCCAAAATATTTTTATCTTTTAAATTCAAATAGTTAACTAAAGCATCCCCCGCTAATTTCGTAAAAGCTACCATGATATGGACAAGGTGTCAATACCATGGCAGCTCATTGGCTTCATAACCGACTTTATTTATTACGAAACGAAGCTTCCCGGCCAGAGGGGAGCCCCTCTTTTTAACCGAATTATGCGATGCCCAGTCTGAACTTGAGCGACTTCAGGGTGTTGAGCATGAGCATGGTGATGGTCATGGGCCCGACGCCGCCGGGAACCGGGGTAATGGACCCGGCGATCTCTTTGGCGGCTTCGAAATCCACGTCGCCTTTTAGGATGGCTATCTTTTTACCGGTCTTTTCGCTGACCTTCTCGCCCACGCGGTTGACACCGACGTCGATGACGCAGGCGCCGGGTTTGATCCATTCCGGCTTCACCAGATCAGGCACGCCGGCGGCAACAATCAAGATATCGGCACGCTTGCAGTGGGATGCCAGGTCTTTGGTTCGGGTGTGAACGACGGTGACGGTGGCGTTGGCCCCGGGACCTTTCTGCAGCATCATGTTGGCGATGGGTTTGCCCACAATATTGGAGCGACCGACCACCACCACCTCGGCACCACTGGTTTTTACACCGGCACGTACAATCATTTCCTGAATACCGGCGGGGGTACACGGGGGAAACTTGACTTCGGCGCCGCCGATCATCAGCCGGCCCACGTTGACCGGATGGAAACCGTCAACATCCTTATCCGGATCAATGGCATTGAGAACCTTTTTTTCATCGATGTGTTTGGGTAGAGGGAGCTGGACCAGGATACCGTTGATGCTCTCATCGTTGTTGTACTTGTTGATCAATGCCAGCAGATCCGTTTCGGAGATATCCACTGGCTGGCTGTCCTGAACCTCTTTGAAGCCGACGCGATGGGCGGTTTGAATTTTCAGGGTCACATAGGAAATGGATGCCGGATTCTCTCCCACAAGGATGGTGACCAGCCCCGGAACCACACCGTGCTTTGCCTTGATCTGTTTCACCTCGGCGGTAATTTCTTCGAGGATCTTCTCTCGGATCTCGGTTCCCTTGATAAGCGTTGCTGTCATCTCCAGTCTCCTTTCACATTGATGGTTTCGGTGTCGTCGTTCCCTAATAAAAGGCCGTCGGCGTTTTCAAAAAACGCTTGTGGGTCAGTCTTAAAATGGTATGGATGCGGGTGTTGCCCATGTTGAGGCAGATAACGAAATCGCCCCCTGTTTAGTCCAAAACAGTCCGGATGTCAACAAAACGATCTTGGGGGAATGTCAGCTGCGGTCACAGCGGATAGGGTACGCCGTTTAAGCCGGCGGTTTCATCGAAGCCAAACATCAGGTTCATGTTCTGTACGGCCTGGCCGGCGGCTCCCTTAACCAGGTTGTCGATGGCCGACATCAGAATCAGCCGGCCGCTGCCGGGATCCACCACCCAGCCGATGTCGCAGAAATTGGTACCCTTGACATGCAGGGTGTCCGGATAGCGACCGCCGGACAGCAGGCGAACGAAGGCCTTGTCATGGTAGAACGATTCCAAGCATTGCCGAACCTGAGTGACGGTGATTCCTGCAGCCAGCCTGACGTAGACGGTGCTTTCCATCCCCCGGGTCATGGGTACCAGGTGGGGCACGAAGGTGATTTTTACGGACCTTCCCGCCCACTGGGAAAGTTTCTCCTCAATTTCGGGCGTGTGCCGGTGCCCGCCCACCTTGTAGGCCTTGAAGGATTCGTTGACATGGCAGAAATGGGTCACCGGGGTGGCCTCGCGACCTGCCCCGCTGACCCCGGATTTGCAATCGGCGATGACAGTGGTTGGATCCACCAGTTTTTCTTTGACCAGCGGCAGCAGCGGCAGCAGTACACTGGTGGGATAACAGCCCGGGTTGCCGATCAGGTCCGCAGCGGCCACATCCGCGCCATAAATTTCACAGAGCCCGTAAACCGCCAAATCCATCAGGTCGGCGCAGGTGTGGGGCTGGTAATGGGCCTCGTAGGCAGCTCGGTTGTTGAATCTGAAGTCCGCTGAAAGGTCCACCACCCGCTTGCCCGCGTCCAGAAGGTCCGGGACCATGGCCATGGACGCCTTGTGCGGCAGCGCGAGGAAAACGACATCGGCGTTGGTTGCGATGGTAGCCGGGTCGCTGCTGCCCGTACAATCCAGAGTCACGAATCCGTTCAATGCAGGATAGATGGCATGATAAGGAATTCCGTCATGCTGCCGGGAGGTAATGACGGACAGGGCGACATCCGGGTGGCCGGAAAGAATGCGGACCAATTCAGCGCCGGCGTATCCGGTGGCGCCAACCACAGCTGCGCGGATCATGCTTACTCCTTTACGAAATCTGCTTTTATCCTTTTCCCCATGCGGGCTCAACCAAGGGCCATCAGCCCCCCAGATAAGCCTTCTTCACCTCGGGGTCATTGATCAGGTCCTCGGAATCGCCCTGCAGCACCAAGTTGCCGTTTTCCAGGACATATCCTTTTTTTGAGAACTTCAAGGCCAGACGGGCATTTTGCTCCACCAGCAGGATGGCGGTGCCTTCCTGTCGGTTGATCTCCTTAAGTGCCTGGAACACATTCATCATGAGCAACGGCGATAAACCCATGGAAGGCTCGTCCAGCAGCATCAGGCGGCGGCCGCTCATGAAGGCACGGCCGATGGCCAGCATCTGCTGTTCGCCGCCACTCAAGGTCCCCGACGCCTGTGACCGGCGCTCTTCGAGCCGGGAGAAGATTTCGAATACCCGTCGGATATCCTTTTTCACATTGTCGCGGTCCTTGCGGGCAAAGGTGGCCAGTTGAAGGTTTTCCATCACCGTCAGGTTGCCGAACAGGCGGCGGCCTTCAGGAACATGGGTGATGCCCAGCTGGCTGACCACTTTGTCGGGCGGGAATTTGAGCAGGTCCTTTCCCATGCAGGTCATGGCCGATCCGGTCTCCACAGGTATCATTCGGGAAACCGCCCTTAGGGTTGTGCTTTTGCCGGCACCGTTGGCGCCAATGATGGTGACGATTTCGCCGGCATCGATATTGAAGCTGATCCCGTGCAGGGCCTTGATATTTCCGTAGGATACCCTGAGGTTTTCCACCTTGAGCAGCATTAGAACTCCACCTCCTGTTCGCCGATGTAGGCCTCGATGACCTTGGGGTGATTCTGAACCTCACTGGGTGTTCCCTCAACCAAAACCTTTCCGAACACCAAGGCCTGCACCCGCTGGCAAAGTTCATGGACCACCCGCAGGCGGTGTTCGATGAGGAAGATGGCCAGGTTGAAGCGCTCATGGGCCTTGCGGACCACCTCGATCATGGCCATCATTTCGTCCGGCGTCATGCCCACCGTGGGTTCGTCCAACAGCAACACCTTGGGTTCGCTGACCATGGCCCGGGCCATCTCGACCCGGCGCTGGGCGCCGTAGGGCAGATTGACCACCAATTGGTCGGCAAACTGGTCCACGGCAAACATCTTTAGATACTCCATGGCCAGTTCCGTGGTCTGCCGCTCTTCCTTCCGCCGCTTGGGGGTGTCCAAAAAGGCCCCCAGGAGGCCGTACGAGAGCTTGGAGTAGCGGGCCAGCTTGATGTGTTCCAAAACGGTCATATGGCGCCAGAGCTTCATCTCCTGAAAGGTGCGCGCCAGCCCCATGGCGGCAGTTTCGTTGGGTTTCTTGCCGACGAGTTCAGCTCCGTCAAACTTAACGGACCCTCGGGTTGGCCGGTGAATGCCGGTAATCAGGTTGAAGATGGTGGTCTTGCCGGCACCATTGGGGCCGATGAGGCCAGTGATCTGGCCCGGATCCAGGCTGAGATTGTAACCTGAAACCGCCTGCAGGCCGCCGAAATTGTGGCTCATGTCAGAAACGTGAAGCAGCGGCATATCAATCCACCTCCTTGGGGCCGAACACCTGCCGGGCATCGAATTCCTTGAAGGCGATGAGCCCGGTGGGCCGGTAGATCATCACCAGGATGAGCAATAGCGGGATAAATATCCACTTGAAGATTTCCAGGGGCCGCAGGGCCTCCCCCAGCAGGCTGATCGACACCGCTCCGACAATGGATCCGTAAACGGAGTTCAAGCCGCCGAAATAGACCATGGCCAGCACTTCCGCCAGTTTCTGGACGCTGAACATGGCCGGGTTCACATAGCGCATCACGTGGGCCAGCAAACCGCCGGCCACACCGGCCCAGAAAGCGCCGAACAAAAAAGCCGCCATTTTGGTTTTACGGGTGTCGACCGTCATTGCTTCGGCGGCCGTTTCGTCGTCGCGCACCGCGTTGAGGGCTTTGCCCATGGTGGAAGTGACGAAGTTGTTGATGGTCCAAATGCCGAAGGCCATGGTGATGAAAATAACCGGCAGGCTCGCCCAATCCGGCTGTCCGGATATGCCCCTGGAGCCGCCCAGGGCCTGCATGTTTTCAAAAAAACTCTTCACGATGAATAAAAACGCCAGGCTGATGATCGCCAGGTAGTCCCCCCGGGTTTTAAAGGAGGGAATCGCGATGATCAATGCACCCAAAGCGGCCGCTACGCCGCCGAAGATCAGCGCCAGGGGGAAAAAAAGGTAGGCGGCGGAAAAGGTGAACACCGCCTCGCCCAGCACCCTGTCACTGGTAAACAGTCCTACCGTAAACAGGCTGGACATGTAGGCGCCGATGGCCATGAATCCGGGATGTGAGCATGAGAATTCGCCCATGTAGCCGTTGATGATGTTCAAGCTCAAGGTAAACAGGATGGCAATCAGGGTCAACTTGAGAAAAATCAACCGGTAGTCGCTCATCTCGGCCCAGACATGCAGCACCGCATACATCAGTCCCAGCTGAACCGTCGCCGTGACGATCAGGGGAAATGTCTGAAGGTAGCGGGCCACCTCATTGGCCGGCCTTACCACAGCCCGGGCGACGAAGGCCAGTGGGATCAGGTAAATGGCGGTCAAGTAGACCAAGGCTGCAGGAATTTGCACCAGTGTGGCCCAGTTGAATGCATCCCCCTTGATGAGCAGGTTGACCATTCCGGCCACCACTTTGAAAATGGTGAGCAGACCGAATAGGATGGGCATCTTGGGCAGACCCAACACGGATGACAGCCGTTCACCGACCAGTTGTTCCCAGAGCACACAGGCCAGAAACCCGAGAATAAATGCCAACAGAGGCACCGGTTTAAAGAACAGGCCAACCCTTTGAATGATGCCCGCGGTCGGTTTCGGTGTTTGTGTTTCGTCCATGTTAACCTTTCCTTGTCGGCCAATAGAATCAGGAATAGGATGCTTCCACGTTACATTCAACTTCCACCGAGGTTGGCTGCATCGTCGGCTCCTCAACAACCTGCTTGCGGTTGCCCGCGTCGCCGCCTGTTTGCCGCCTGGGTATCATCTTGAATGCCGTGCGGAATCAGAGTCGCAGCTTCGCACTGTATGCCTGTCCGAAAAGTCCGTGTGGCCTGAAGATGAGGATCACCAGGACGATGGAATAGGCGATGAGATCGCGTAGGTTGGACCCGATATTCAGCGAAAACAAGCGGTTCACGATCTGGATGGCCGGAACCGTCATGATTTCGATAAAGCCCAGCATGAAGCCGGCGATGCAGGCGCCCATGATGGATCCGCGTCCGCCGAGAATGGCGGCTACGAAGGCTTTCCACCCGAAGCTGACCCCCATGTAAGGATCTAGCACCGGATAGGCCAGACCGAAAAGGATGCCGGCGGCAGCGGCCAGGGCCGAACCGATGGCAAAGGTCATGGCGGCAATGGTGTTCATGGGCACGCCCACCAGGGGAACCACCACATAATCGTAGGCCATGGCCCGCATGGCCATTCCCCAACGGGTTCGGGTGATCAGCTGGTGCAGGGCCAGCATCAAACCGATTGAGACCAGCACGATCATGATCTTCATGTTGGTCACGTAAACACCGCCGATGTTGTAAGTGACCGATTCGATGAGTTGGGGAAATTTAAGCCGCTGGCCGCCCAAAAAAAGGATGTTTGAGGTTTCCAGGATGATGCCGATCATCAGACCGGTTATGGCGGCTGATGCCCGTGGTGCCTCCCGCAGGGGCCGGTATCCCACCCGCTCCACGATAATGCCCACAAAGGCGGTCAGAAACATGGAAATCAATATGGTAAGCACCAGCAGCACCCACCCGGGAAGGATGGCCGAGGCACCGGCACCGAACAGGGCCAGCAATCCCAAGGAGACCCCCAGCCCGATGTAGGCGCCAACCATGAAGATATCCCCGTGGGCGAAGTTGAACAGCATAAGGATGCTGTAAACCATGGAGTACCCGAGTGCGATCAGGGCGTAAAAGCTGCCCCACTGCAGGGCATTGATCAGATTCTGCATGAAAAAGGTAAAGGTCATGGGCAACGGCTCCCGTCAAAAGGAAAGGGAAACAGGTCTGCCCGCTCCCTTTTCTGTTGGGCCGGCCGCCTCCAGGAGGGAAGCGGCCGGTGGATCGCTACAACTGCTTGTCGGTCTAAGGATTTATTTGGGGCAGACGGATTTGAAGAATTCAAACTTACCCTCGGCGTTGATCTTGACAACCACGGCGCATTTTTTGGGGTCGCCGTCGGGGGTGAAGGTCATGCCGCCGGTAATGCCGGGGTAGTTCTTGATGGCCGCCAGGGCGTCTTTGACCTTGGTGCGGTCGGCTTTAATCTCACCGGAAAGACCGCCGGTGTTCTTGATGGCCTGAACCAGCAACCCCAGCGAGTCCCAGGTCAAAGCGGCCACGTCGTCGGGGGTTTTACCGAATTTGGCGGTGTACTCGTCAATGAACATCTTGGTTGCACCCTTGGCACCGGCTGCGGCATAGTGAGTGGAGAAGTAGTAGCCCTTGCAGTCGTCACCGCACAGGCCCATCAGGTCACCGCCGCCCCAGGAGTCGGACCCCAGGATCGGCTTGGTCCAGCCCATCTCCTTGGCGGCGCGAACGATCAGGGGCACTTCGCTGTAGTACTGGGGGACAAACAGAATATCGGCGCCGGTCATCATGATATTGGTCATCTGGGCGGAAAAATCCTTGTCGCCGGTGGTAAAGCTTTCAAAGGCCACCACGGAGCCGGCTCCGTGAATCTTTTCGAAAGCCTCCTTGAAGAATTCAGCCAACCCCTTGGGGTAGTCGGCGGCGATGTCGTAAAGAACCGCTGCCTTTTTAGCACCAAGCTCCTCGGTGGCAAAATCGGCGGCCACCGGGCCCTGGAAAGGATCCAGGAAACAGCCGCGGAAGACATAGGGCCGGTTCAACGTCGTGTTGGGATTGGTGGACCAGGGGCTGATCATGGGGGTGGCGTAATTGTTGGCCACCTCGCCGGCAGGCACGGCCTGGCTGGAGGCTTGGGGGCCGATGATCCCTAACACGCCCTCCTCGGTGATCAGTTTGGTGCTGACCTTGACGGCCGATTCGGCCTTGTATTCGTTATCTTCATAGACAAACTTCAAGACATAGGGTTTGCTGCCCACATTGATCTTAGGATTTTTCTTTAAAAACATTTCGGCGGCATTTTTAGATGATGCGCCCACGTCGGGGTTGTCGCCGGTCAGGGGGATGTTGAAACCGATCTTGATGGTATCCGCTGCGCCGGCATCCGCCGCCGCGAACGTGAAGGCCATAACCGCAACCAGAGATAATACGAGTCCAAATGAAAATTTTCTCATGCCACTCCTCCTTTTGCTGCCGATTGGGTGGGTTGATTGGGGAATAAATACCCCGAAGTGAATAGCCTGCCTAGTTAACATGGGCACCCGTGTTTTTCAACGTCATTTTCCCATGCAACGCCTACCGGCGAAACAACCAGGATATCCGATCGAGGCTCAGTTTTTTGGGTTAGGCGAACAAGCCGCAGGCGATTAGCCCGAAAACAGCCCCAACCTTGCGCAATCTCAGGTCGATCCATTTTTTCGGCGGCCCTAACGCCGACGCATCTCCACAACCATTTCCTTTAATATGGCAAGCACATTGCCCCCCCGATCCCGGGCGATGCGGTGGGCATCATCCACAAGCTGCCGGGCGTGTTGTTCCAGCAATGGTCCTTCCGGCAGGGCTTGACCGTTTCTTTCATACTGCCAGGCCAGCAGGCGAATGGCCGCTTTGACCTGCTGCTTTTTCAGGAAACCCATGTTTGCCCCCGTTATTGGCGTTCTGGTATAGGCGTCATTGACCCTTTCTTCGACACAGGCGAATCAGGAAAGCTTCCAGCAGCATCCGGGGGTCCTGGCCCGTGGATTTCAGGCGGACATCGGTGTCGCTCAGATGAATCGTCGCTGCTGCCAGCGCTTCAAGCGAAAAGTCGTCCGCCTTTTTCAGGGTCTGGAAAACGGGAAAAGGGCTTTTGGCGTTCTTGGCCAGCACCAGGTCGCTGGCTGTCACCTGTTTCCGTCTTTTTTCCTCGGTTGCAGGATTCAGGATCGCATCCCAGGATTCCATGAGCGCTGCCAACGCCCCATCGTCCACCTGCACCGCCTTGAACGGTCCGGCTTTAAACTGGGGGAAGGTCATGCGGGCAGACCACGACCGTCCCCGGTCCCTCGCGATAAAGTCTTTAGCCAACAACAGCCGCCGTATCTGATTGGCCGCCGCCGCCAGCAGCTGCAGCGGATGCATGCCGTCATCCAGCAAGCTTTTCAGGAAGAACAGGCTGGCAGACAGGTCGCGATCCGCAACGGCATTGGTAAACGCGAAGATGGGATCCTGGCGGGTGCGCTGCAAGACACGCGTCACATCCGCGTCGGTAATGGTCTGGCGATCCCCGGCAAAGCTGACCAGCTTCTCCAGGTTGTCGGCAAGCGTGCGTAGGTCGAACCCGGTCCACTGCATCAGCCGCTGACGCGCCTCCATGGCCATTCGCTTGCCTGCTTGCGCCAGGGCATCATCCATGACCGCATGCGCGACCGCGTCCTGGGCCATGCGGTCCGCCCGCGTCTCTCCTTTGGGGACACTGCAATCCACCACCAGGCCGGTTTCGTCGATGGCTTTGAACAGCACTTTGCGGCGGTCGACAAAATCAGTGGTAATCACCAGGTGGTGGCTATCCGGGAAGCCGTTTTCCATGGCCGCGATGATCAGGCCGGCATCGTCGCGCTTATCCGGAATTCGAAGCCCGTTCTCGCGACAATAATCCATCAGTTGGGAAAACCACGGCGCCGGTTCGTCGTCACCGTCGTCGACCACCTTGTTTCTCAAGGTCGGCGCAGCCAGATCCTCAAGGGACAACCCGGCAAGCGCCATCAGGTCCAAAAAGGGCCGCGAGGCCTTTTTCATGTTCCCGTTTTGGGCGGCCTGGACCATCTTCTCGCGAAGCCCCTGCTGGGCCTGGACCGAATAAAAGAGCCGGGCGTCCTGCAGCACCACCACCTTGATACTGGAAAGCAGGCCATAGGTGTTCATGCTGGCCAATAAACCGCCGGTGGTATCTTCACCACCGTCGAAACGTTCGACGCCCAGGGCTCTGGCCGCCTGGGGCACCAAGAGGTCCAGAACCGCCTCGCATGCCTTTTTACAGAGCACCTCTTCACCGTAAATCAAGGTGACGGCCGGCCACTCGGCGGCAGTGGCGCGGCTCAGATAATCGGTAACCGTGTTGTAAACGATGGTTGGCATAAAATCAGAAGACCGGAATCAGAGGTCGCAGGACAGAATAGTCGAACCTCAAGAATCTGCATCGGGTTGTTGTTCTTCAAACCCTCTGGGCCTGACAAACCAAACGAATCCAACAACCCCTATCGCGGCATCTTACCCAGCAGCACGTGGGCGATGAAAAGGGTGATGCCCACGGAGATGGCGCTGTCCGCCACATTGAAAGCCGGCCAGTGGTACACGCCCAGGTATACATCCAAAAAATCCACCACTTCTCCGAAGCGCAGTCGATCGATGAGGTTGCCGACGGCGCCCCCGAAAATCATGGCCAGGGCCGACGCCAGATAAGGATGGGTTTTGGGCGTGCTGCGGTAAAAATAGACAATCAGTCCCATGGCGAGGGCTGAAACGCCGATAAACAGCAAATTGCGTATCCCCTGGCTGCCGGCAGCCATGAAGCCGAAAGCCCCTCCGGGATTGCGGATATGTGTCAGGTTGAAAAAACCCGGGATCACCGGGATGGAATGGTAGAGCGGTATCCAGGCCAAGACCAACAGCTTGGTGATCTGATCCAGCAGCACAATCAGACCGACAATCAGTGAAAACGCCTTGACCCCCATGCAAGGGGGCACGGCTCCACGGGCAGCCTTCTGCTGCGGTATGTCCGAACGATTGCCAGGCAGGCCGGTTTCCGGGTTGGTGGCTTTCATATAACCTGTATCACGTCGCCTGATCCATGCCTCCCATCAGTGCCAACGCACTGCCGCAGCGGTTGCAGATGGTGGGGTGGTCGGCAAGCTTGCCCACGCTGTCGTCATAGACCCAGCACCGCTGGCATTTTTCGCCGCCGGCCGGATCCACCTTGACCCATACGCCCCCGGTATCCTGGCCGACATAGGCCCCGGGGATCTCACCGTTGACAATGGTAGCCCGTGAAACAATGAGAATGGATCGAAGATCATCCTGAAAATCAGTCATGACGGCGTAAAGATCGTCGGCGAGCCCGACCGTGACCGATGAATCCAGGGAGTGGCCGATCACCTTGTCCGCACGGGCCTGTTCCAGGGCCTTGGTCACTTCGGCCCGCACGTTGATCAGCGTTGCCCATTTGCCGGCCAGGAGGTCATCCTTCAGGCCGGCGTCCGGCCTGGGGAAAGCAACCAGGTGGATGCTTTCCGCCTTTCCCGCTGCCGCCGGCATATGGCTCCAGATCTCTTCTGCCGTAAAGGGCATGATGGGCGCCATGATCCGTGCCATGGCATCTAAAATAGCATACATTACCGTCTGGGCGCTGCGCCGCGCCGTGGATGCCGGCGGGCTGGTGTAGAGCCTGTCCTTTAAAATGTCCAGGTAAAAGGAGGAGAGGTCAACGGTGCAATAGTTGTATAGCCGGTGGTAGATCACGTGGAACTCGAAGGTGTCGTAAGCCTTGAGCGCCCGCTCCACCAGCCCCTGGAGGTTGTGCAGGGCAAAGCGGTCGATGTCCAGCATCCGACCGACCGGCAGGCTGTCCCTCTCCGGCGAAAAATCATTCAAATTACCTAAAAGGAAGCGGCTGGTGTTGCGAATCCGCCGGTAGGCATCGCTGAGCTGTTTGAGAATGTTGTCTGAAATTCTCACATCGTCCCGGTAGTCTGACGCGGCCACCCACATGCGCAGAATCTCCGCCCCGTATTTATCGATGACCGTTTTGGGCGCCACGACGTTGCCCAGGGATTTGGACTGCTTCTTGCCCTCGGCATCCACGACAAAGCCGTGGGTCAATACGCTGCGGTAGGGCGCTTCTCCCCGGGTGCCCACGGCGGTGAGCAGGGCGCTGTGGAACCAGCCCCGGTGCTGATCGCTGCCCTCCAAGTAAAGATCCGCCGGCCACTGCAGGTAATCCCGGTCTTCGAGTACGGCGGCATGGCTCACCCCCGAATCGAACCAAACATCCAGAATATCGGTCTCTTTGGCAAAGGATGAATGGCCGCAGTTTTTGCAGACCGTTCCTTCCGGCAGCAGCTCGGCCGCTTCCTTTTCGAACCACACGTCGGCCCCGTGGGCGGCAAACTGGTCGAACACATGATTCATGGTCGCTTCGTCCATGTGGACGGCGTCGCAGCCTTGGCAGATAAAAACCGTGATGGGGACGCCCCAGGCCCGCTGGCGGGACACGCACCAGTCCGGCCGGTTTTCAATCATGCCGAAAATGCGCTCCCGGCCCCAGTGGGGAATCCATTTAACCCGGTCGATCGCCGCTAGGGATTTTTTACGCAGCCCCGTCTTCTCCATGGAGATGAACCACTGGGGCGTCGCCCTAAAAATGACTGGTCGTTTGCAGCGCCAGCAGTGGGGATAACTGTGTTTGATCTCTGCTTTGGCCAGCAGGACCCCCTTGTCTGCGAGTGTCTGATTGATGTCGTCGTTGGCCTTGAAAACGAACTGCCCGGCAAACCGGTCCACCTCATCGGTGAACACGCCGTTGTCGTTCACCGGCGAATAGGCGTCCAGCCCGTACTGCAGACCCACGTCGTAGTCTTCCCGGCCGTGGCCCGGCGCCGTGTGGACACAGCCGGTGCCCGCCTCCAAGGTCACATGGTCACCCAGGATGATCAACGAATCCCGGTCGTAGAAGGGATGGCGGCAGCGCTTGTTTTCCAGGTCCCGGGCCTTTAATTCGGCCAGAATGCGGTAGTCGGCGAGGCCGAATAGCCGCATGCAGGCTTCCACCAGCTCCCGGGCCAGGATGAGGACCTGCCCGTCGCCGGTTTCAACGGCCGCATAATCGAAATCGGGGTGCAGGGCCACTGCCAGGTTGGCCGGCAAGGTCCAGGGGGTGGTGGTCCAGATCACCAAAGCAACCGTTCTCCCGGCCAGCGCAGCGGAAATGTCTGCTGGGTTGTCCTTCAGGGGGAACTTGACATAAACTGAAGGCGATGTCTCGTCGTGGTATTCGATCTCGGCTTCGGCCAGGGCCGTTTTGCAGCTGCAGCACCAGTGGATGGGCTTCTTGCTGCGAAACAGGCTGCCATCCAGGGCAAACTTGCAGCACTCTCGGGCGATGGTCGCCTCGTAACGGTAGTTCATGGTCAGGTAGGGGTTGTCCCACTCGCCCATCACACCGAGGCGCTTGAACTCGTCACGCTGGATATCGATGAACTTCTCGGCGTAGGCCCGGCACTGGCGGCGGACTTGGGCCTGGGTCATCTCATTTTTTTTTGACCCCAATTCCTTGTCCACATTGTGTTCGATGGGCAGGCCATGGCAGTCCCAGCCCGGAACGTAAGGGGCGTCGAAGCCGGCCATCTGTCGGGAACGAATGATAATGTCCTTTAAGATCTTGTTCAACGCCGTTCCGATATGAATATGACCGTTGGCATATGGCGGGCCGTCATGCAACACGAATGCAGGCCGGCCTTTGGATGTTTTGCGGATACGGCCATACAGGCCCATGGCTTCCCAGTTTTCCAGCTGATTGGGTTCGCGAGCGGCGAGGTTGGCTTTCATGGGAAAGCCCGTGTTTGGAAGATTCAGGGTCTGCTTGTATTCCATCAATGCCTCCGTAGCACATTGTTAATGGTAAACAGGGATTCCTACTTTGAAAGCTGGATCATGTCAAGCCAATAGAAAGGCGACTTCAGCGATATTGTACCTTGAAAACTGGCCGGTTTTGGGTCAATATACGTACTTTAATTCCAGGCCATCAGACGATCAACGGTGCATCGAAAATGGATTTTCATCGACTGGAACGGCAGATCGCATTCGTGCGGGAGGCGGACAAGCTCAAAACCATTGACCGCCAGACCCTGCTCGTCGACGCGTCACGTCAGGAAAATGATGCCGAACACTCCTGGCATTTAGCCCTGATGGCCCTGGTTCTGGGTGAATATGCCGAAAGCAAATCCATCGACCTGCTGCATGTGGTTCGCATGGTCCTGGTTCACGACTTGGTGGAGATCGATGCCGGCGACACCTATTGTTACGACGAGGCCGGGCATGCCGACAAGGTCCAGCGGGAAATTGCTGCGGCCCAGCGGATTTTCAACCTGCTTCCATCGGATCAGGCCGCCGAAATGCGGGCCCTGTGGGATGAATTCGAAGCCTCCGCTACGCCTGAAGCCCAATTCGCCAACGCGCTGGATCGCCTTCAACCACTGATGCACAACGTGTTCACCAGCGGACGGATGTGGAAGAAACACGGCATTGTCAAATCCCAGGTGATCAGCCGAAACCGGAAAATTGCCGATGGCGCTCCCGACCTGTGGACCTTTGCCCGGGGCCTGATCGAGAAAGCGATGGATGACGGCCATCTGGCCCCCTAATGCCACTGTAGGTGTGCGGCGGGTCCTCAACCCAAACGATGCTCTTGGCGCTAGGAATAAAGGGGCCGAGGGGTCAATGCCTGGATCCTCCCTGCGGCAGGCCGCGGGAAACAGTCATCGTATCGACCATGAAAAAAACACCTGACCCCTTGAATCATAGAACCCGTTGAAGGAGAAATCATGTCGCCCCACCCCCCCATGGAGAAAGTCTTCATCATTGGATCCGGCCCTGTCCGAATAGGACAGACCGGCGCATTCGACGACGCCGCCTGCCGGGCCTGCGAAGTGTTCAGAAAAGCAGGGCTGCAAACGGTGATGGTCCACTGCGACCCGTCCGCCCTATCTGCCGATGTGGGAATTGCGGATCGCACCTACTTGGTGCCCTTGACCGTTCAATCCCTGGTGGAAGTCATCTTAAGGGAAAAGCCCGACTCCCTTTTTCCTACGGTTGGCGGCCCGACCGCGTTGCGCCTGGCCAAAGCGTTTGTCCAGACCAGCCTGCTTAAAAACAACGGCATCCGACTGCTGGGGACATCCGAAAAAACCCTGGCATTGATCGACGACCCGTCGGCATTATACGGCGTTGTCAGCCAACTCGGCCTTGCCGCACCGGAGGGACAATCCGCTGACAGCATATCCGATGCGGCAGCCATTGCCGAAAAAATTGGCTATCCCGTTTTTGTCAGAGCGGTCGAACCCGCCGGGCCACAGCGCTACGGGATTGCCTTTAACGTGGAAGAGCTGCGCCTGCTGGTTTCCGGTGGGCGCCTGCCGTCCGGCACAATGGGTAGCATCAGGATCGAGCAGGCATTGTCCGGATATCGAGAAATTGAAGTGGAATTGCTGCGCGACGGCGACAACCGGATGCAGTTGGTGGGAATGGCCGAAAATATGGATCCCGTGGGCATTCACAGCGGCGACTCGGCAATCGTCCTTCCCCCGATGACCATTGAGGCGCAAACCCGCCAGCAGATTGAGTCGGCGGCATGCAAACTGGCCGAACGTACCGGCGTGATCGGTGCGGTACATATGAAATTTGCCCTGGCGCCGGATGCGGATCAGGTGCTGGTATTGGCCATTAATCCGCGTTTTTCCCGCCTGACCGCACTTTGTTCCAAAGCCTTCGGCATTGATCTTGCCGCCATCCACGCCCGGCTTGCGTTAGGTCTGGATATAGACGCGGCTTTGGCCGGTGAGAGGTCGCGGATCGCCCAGGCCATGGCCGGAGATACAGTGGCCGTTCGCCTGCCCCGTTGGGAATTCGAACGATTTCCCGGGGAAACGGCCAGCCTGGATGCCCGGATGAAGTCGACAGGCGAGGTTATGGGCCTCGGCAGCAGCTTTTTGGAAGCCCTTCAAAAGGCTGTCCGCTCCCGATCCCCACGGAACACGATCCTGGGGCATCAGCCTGGGCTCACCCCGCTCACTGCCGAAGCCCTGATGCGCGGGCTGGTTCCGCCCTCGCCGGACCGGCTGCATATGATCCTTGAAGCCCTGAAAAAGGGGGTTGATCCCAAAACGGTGGCTGGTGTCACTGGAATCGACATTGAATGGATCGACCAATTGGCAGTTTTGGCGGACCTGGAGATGAAGCTGGCCAACGGCGCCGAGAAAAACCCGGAGCCTGGGCTGATCGGCAAAGCGGTCGCAGCCGGTTTTTGCCCAGCAGGCCTGTCCCGCCTGCTGGGTGTACCGGAACAATCGGTTACCCGCCTGCTAGCCGATGCCGGCATCAAGATCCATCCATACCCGCCGGGCGATACCGGTGAATCCCGCACATGGTTCAACACATCCTCCGCCAGCCCTGCTCAGCATGCCCCCCTTGGGAAAAGCATTCTCATGGTTGGCCCCGGATCAGGCCGCATCGGTCAGAGTATCGAACTGGACCATTGCTGCGTGCACGGGGCCAAGGCACTGCGCGCCGCCGGCCGCAAAGTGGTTATGGTCAACGGCAATCCCGCCTCGGCATGCGGGCTGAACGACGTTGACCGCACCTATGTCGAACCCCTAACAGCAGCAGATCTCAAGGCCGTCTGCCGGTCGGAAAGTCCCGAAGGCATTATTCTCCAATTCGGGGGGCACGGCGCCATGGATCTGGCGCACGACCTGGACAAAGCCGGGTTCCCGGTATTGGGAACGGCACATGCAAGCGTAGCCCTTTCGCAGGACCGCCTGCTGTTTAGCAGCCTGCTGACCCATCTGGGCATCCCCCACCCCCAAATCGGTATGGCTGACAGCCCTGAAAAGGCCATGGATATGGCTGAATCCATCGGCTACCCCCTGGCGGCCAGTCCAAAGTCGGACTGCCAGGGAAACCGGCGAACCGTTGTCACGGATGCCCGTATGTTGGAACAGCATGTGATGAATGGTTCGGTTTCACCCGAATCACCGATGCTGATAGAGCAGTTCCTGGAATACGCCATCGAAGTGGAAACCGACGCACTTTGTGATGGCCGGCTGATATACGTTCCGGCAGTCATGGAACACATTGAGCTGGCCGGCGTGCATTCGGGAGACTCCGCCATGGTGATCCCCCCTTACAGCACCCCACCGCGCCACGTGGAGACGATCAGCGCGATCGTACACAAAATCGCCTGGGAGCTCAATGTAAAAGGGGTGCTCAACACCCGCTTCGCTGTATACAATGATACCGTCTACCTGTTAGCGGCCCGTCCATGGGCTTGCCGGACGCTTCCCCTGGTCTCCAAGATCTGCAATGTTCCCATGGCCGAGCGGGCGGTCGAGATCATGCTGGGCATGACCCTGGACGAGATGGACCTGCCCCGCCGGCTGCTGCCCCACTACGGTATCCGGTCATCCGTTTTTCCCTTTGATACGTTCACGGAGACCGATCCCCTATTGGGCCCCCGCATGCGATCCACCGGCCAGGCCATGGTTCTGGCAGATGTTTTCGGCATGGCCTATTTCAACTCCCAGGAGGCCGCCGGTCCCACACTGCCCCAGAACGGGAATGTTCTGATCACGGTCACCGATGCTGACAAACCTAGTATTTTAGAGCCGGCGCGACTGTTCAAAGAGATGGGGTTCGGCATCCAGGCCACTCGCGGCACCCACGCGTTTCTGAAAAAAAACGGCATCGGCGCCCAGTTGGTAAAGAAGCTCGGATTCGGCCGCCCCGACCTGCTGGACGGCATCAAGACCGGTGAGGTGGCCCTGGTGGTCAACACACCCAGCGGCAGTCAGAGCCAGCAGGACGATGCCCATATCCGCAAAACGGCCATCCGGTACAATATCCCGAACATCACCACGCCGGCCGGGGCGCTGGCGGCGGCCAAGGGAATCGCAGCCCGCAAACGGGGGCAGGACACGCTGTGCACCCTGCAGTCCTATGTAAGGGCCTTAAAATAGTTCAGGGTTCAGGGCAATTAATAGCCGCCGGCGGGCGCAGCGTCAACCTGCTTTCATCTGATTGGTGTTGTCGCTGGTGGTAATAACGGCCGAATTCATGCCGCCCTATGCGCCTTCAGGCTGCCAGCCTTTTGTTGGGGGATTGAATGCGCGCTTCTGGCCTCAGCCCTCCGGCAAAGGCGTAAGCCGCACCAGGCTTCGCTGAGCGTCCAGGAGGGGAATCCGGTAACGGTGGATGTGAATGGCAAAGCAGATGTTGTTGAACATGATTGTCCCGTCATCCTGAAGGTTAATGGTTTCATGGTCGTGGTCCGCCTGTGGACCCTTCATGGCCAGAAGCGCGCCTCCCGGCGAGAGAAACGGCAGGGCCAGCACAGCGAAGGTTTCCAATGATGAAAAGGCCCGGCAGACCACAAGATCAAATCGGTTCCGGAATGCCGGCAACCGGGACAATTCCTCCAGTCGTCCATGAACCGCATTGATCCGGCGCAACCCCAGGGTGCGTATGGCATGTTTGAGAAAAGAGACCTTTTTGTGGACACTGTCGACCATGGTAAGCGGCAGGTCAGGTCTCAGGATGTTAAGCGGAATACCGGGAAACCCACCGCCGGACCCGGCATCCAGAACCCGGACACCCTCGCCGATCCAGGCAGTCGCCGCCGCTGAATCCACATAATGCTTAAGCGCCATTTCCTGTGCGCCGGTGATGGCCGTCAGGTTGGTGATCCGGTTCCACTGGAGCAGTTCCAGGGCATGTCGTCCCATGGCTCGGGCCTGGTCGGCTGACACCTTAACCCCCAGGGCCCAGGCACCCTCGATCACTGTTTGCCGCCATTGTTCGCAATCGATGTTCACCAAATGGCTCCCCACGCAGCAGTCCCATCAGTCAGGCTTGGCGCCCCGGATCAGGCCGGAGTCATTGGGCCCCGCAAAATTCAACCGTTGAATATCCACAAAACCCGCTGCTTCCAGCATGCCGGCAAGCTGCCCCTGGCTGTATGCCCGTCCCTCGTCGGTTCCCAACAGCATGTTCAGGGAAAAGAGTGCCGGAAACAGAGGCCCGTCCAGGGTGTCGTTCAGGATGAATTCATGGATCACCGCCACACCGCCGGGATTCAGGCACTGGAACACCTTTTCGATGATGCGAAGGCAGTCTGCTGCCGATTCGCCGTGGAGGATGTGGGACATCCATACCGCATCGTAGCTGCCGGGGATGTCGTCGTGCAGATAATCACCGGAAATAAAGGAGACCCGGTCATCCATGCCCAGATGGCGGATGGTTTTTTCAGCAAATGGCCGCGTGGTGGGCAGATCCATTACCGTTGCCGTAAGATCCGAACAGTGTCGGCAAAAGTGAATGGCATAGGTACCGGGGCCGCCCCCCAGATCCAGCAGCGTCCGGCAACCGGAAAGGTCAACAACAGGCACCAGACGCGGTGCCAATTGCATGGCCAGGTTGAACATCCCCATGAGGAAGGCCTCCCGCTCTGCCATGCCTTTCTCCCGGACTGGCAGCCGAATCGGCTCTCCGGTGAGCACCGCCTCCGGCAGCCTGGCCCAGGAAGCCACCAAATGGTGGTGATGCCGGATGATATATCCGATATAGCGGTCCGAATCGGTGCACAGGTATATCCGGCTGGCCTCGGTATTGGCATAACCGGCCGCATCTTTGGTCAGCAGCCCCATGGCGGCTACCGCATCCAGCAGGCGGCCGACGGCGTCGGCCGACGCATCGAGCTTCTCAGCCACGGTCTGCCCGTCCATCCGGCCGTCGCCGATCCGGGTGAACACGTCCAGCACAACGGCTCCGTGCAATGCGCAGGTAGCCCAATAGGCACCTGAGGTCTTCAGGATACGTTCCGGGGTCCAGGGTTGTTGGTCCATGTTATGCCCCTCCTCTCAAATCTGTTTGGATCCACCCGCTAGGAAAACCATGTTCTTTAATGTGCATAGGTAGGAGATTGTTCTCACCTTGTCAATGACCATACACCGGCCGCTGTGGATTGACGATTCTTATCCACTTGCCAAATCCGGTTTTTTTTTGTTAGGTTGGCACATTATATCCAACGGGTAGTCCTTACCATCGACAGGACATCGCCTACGGCTGTCATGGAAATAGCCAATGAACGGACAAAACCGCACTGAATCCAAAACCGCACCCAACGATGCAACGGTTGCCCAAGCCCGCTATCGCATCCTTTTCGAGCGCTCTCCCGATGCGGTGGTCGTCACCGCACCGGACGGCAGCATCCTGGATTTCAACCCGGCGGCTTTGGACTTCCTCGGCATTTCCCAATTTGCATTCCGCAAATCCAACATCGCAGACTTTTATGCCAATACCATCGACCGGACGCGTCTGATCAGGCAGGTGGATAGTACGGGCCTCGTCCACAATGCCGCGGTCATCTTCGTGGACCACCGCGGCCAGGTAAAACACAGCCTCGTAACCACCATGCGCCTGGATGATCCGGACGGTAACACCTATGGATACCAAAGTGTTATCCGTGACGACACCAAACGCAGGCTGGCGGAAAAAAAGCTTTACAGCCAGAAGAGCTACGCCGAACAGCTGATCGATATCGCCCCCGAGGCAATTGCCATTCTCGACCTGGAAGACCGGGTGATCCGCGTCAATGAAGAGTTCTGCCGGCTTTTTCAATATGCACAACAAACCTGCATCGGCCGGCGGATGGACGGGTTGATCGTGCCGGAGCACTTGAAGGCCGAAAGCCTCTCTCTGTCTGCACGGGCAATGGGCGGGGACTGCTTTGAGGTGGAAACCAGACGGATGAGAAAAGACGGAACCCTGGTGGATGTATCCGTTCTGGCAAAACCGATCGCAACCGAGAACGACGAACCGGCCATCTATGTTATCTACCGGGACATCTCAAAGCGCAAACAGGCACAGGAAGCCTTGAAAAAGAGCGAAGAGCGGCACCGCACCGTTTTGGAAGCCGCCCCGGATCCGGTTATCGTCAGGAACATGGCCGGGCAGGTCATCTACCTCAACCCCGCCTTTACGCGTGTTTTCGGGTGGACCCTGGACGAATGCCGCAACCGGATCATTGACTTTGTACCCGAAGAGAACCTGCCCGAAACCCGGGAGTTCATCGCCAAAATCAAACAGGGGGCCTCTTTTTCGGGCGTGGAAACCCGACGCT
Source organism: uncultured delta proteobacterium (assembly GCA_963704985.1). Lineage (GTDB taxonomy): Bacteria > Desulfobacterota > Desulfobacteria > Desulfobacterales > Desulfosarcinaceae > Desulfosarcina. The sequence continues at coordinate 117,637 of CAVPIL010000005.1, forward strand.
TTGCCAAAGACGGGCGGCTGGTGGACACCTCCATCAGCGGCGCTGTCTTCTTCGATACCGACGGCAATCCCGAAGGGTACATCAACACCCTTCAGGATATCAGCGAACGTCGCAAAAAAGACGAAGAACTGCGCTATGTCGCCTATCACGACATGCTCACCGGCCTTCCCAACCGCAAATCGTTTTATATGTGTCTGGACGATCTGCTGCAACAGTCGAGCCGCAGGAATTCTGACCGCGCCTGGGCCTTGATGTTCCTGGACCTTGACAAATTCAAACAGGTCAACGACGCCTTGGGCCACGACACCGGGGACCAGCTGCTGAAAGGCGTGGCCGAAAGGCTCAAGGGGTGTATTCGGGAAACGGACAACCTGTTCCGGCTCGGTGGAGATGAATTCACGGTAATTTTGACCAACCTGAGCAGGGACATCGACGTGGCCCGCGTGGCCCGCAAAATCCTGAAATCCATCACCCGCCCGTTCCGCTTCAACAGTCACGAGATATTTACTTCCACCAGCATCGGCATCAGCGTTTTTCCCAATGACGGTTGGGAGGTGGAAGGTCTGGTAAAAAATGCGGACATGGCCATGTACGCCGCCAAGGAAAGCGGTGGAAGCGACTACCGGTTCTTTACCGAGGAGATGAACCGCAAGGCCCTGCACCGCATGAAGATGGAAAGCAGCTTGAGAAAAGCCCTGGACCAGAACGAGCTGGTGCTTTACTACCAACCGCTGGTCAACGAAACCAACCACATCATGGGAATGGAAGCCCTGCTCCGGTGGAACCACCCGGAGCTGGGACTCATTCTTCCGGCTGATTTTATCCGCATCACTGAGGAGACCGGCATCATCGTCCCCGTGGGGCGATGGGTTCTGCAAACCGCCTGTATGCAGGCCAAGCGCTGGCACGACCTTGGATTTTCAGACCTTTTCGTGGCGGTCAATCTATCCGCCAGGCAGCTTCAGGAGCCCGATTTCGAACAGATGGTCGTGGAGATCATCGATCAAAGCGGCCTGCCTCCGGAGTGCCTCAAGCTGGAAGTCACCGAGAGCAGCGTGGTCCAGAACCCGGAAGTCTGCATCGCCAAGATGAATACCCTCAGGGCCAAGGGAATCACCTTTTCCATTGACGATTTCGGTACCGGGTATTCCTCGCTGAGCTACCTGAAACGATTTCCCATCGACACCTTGAAAATCGACCGCTCTTTCATATCCGATGCGATGAAAAGCAAAGGCGATCAGGAAATCATCAAAACCATCATCACCATGGCCCGCAACCTGAACATCCATGCCGTGGCCGAAGGGGTAGAGACTCAGGAGCAAAAGGATTTTTTGGCCAGCTACGGATGCACCAGCATGCAGGGATTCCTCTTTGCCCATCCTGTTCCGGTAGACAAATTCAAGGATCTTCTTGATCGCCAGAAGCAACTGTCGATCTCTCCAAAATGACGATCCAACGACGTCTCAGGTGTCCATCACCCATTGACGCATGGAATCTTCGGCGCCTTGAACCCTTTTTATTCAACTGTTAATTGAACCCGGAGATAGGCATCATGCGCTTTCGCCCCTGCATCGATCTTCACGCCGGCGTGGTCAAGCAGATTGTCGGCGCCACGCTGTCCGAGCATGGATCCCACAGCCTGCAGACCAATTTTCAGGCCCAGAAACCCGCCGGCTGGTTTGCCGACCGGTATCGCCGGGACAATCTCACCGGCGGTCACGTGATCCAGCTGGGACGCGGCAATACGGCGGCGGCCCGTTCGGCGCTGGCCTGCTGGCCCGGCGGCATGCAGGTGGGCGGGGGGATTACCGTCGACAATGCCACGCAATGGCTGGATGCCGGCGCCAGCCACGTCATCGTTACCTCCTGGGTGTTTCACGACGGCCGCATCCATATGGCCCGCCTGAAACAACTGAGCCAGAAGATCGGCCACGCGCGGCTGGTGCTGGACCTGAGCTGCCGCAAACGCGGCGATGACTACCTGGTGGCCACTGACCGCTGGCAGACATTCACCAGCGAATCCGTCACTTATCCGCTCATGGACCGCCTCTCCGATTACTGCGACGAATTTCTGATCCATGCCGTGGATGTCGAAGGTCGCTGTGCAGGTATCGAAGTCGATCTGGTAGCCTATCTGGGCCGCTGGCAGGGACTGCCGGTCACCTATGCCGGGGGCATATCCAGCCAGGGGGACATCGATCTGATCGAATCCCTGGGAGGTGGTCACATCGACTTTACCGTAGGCAGCGCCCTGGACATTTTCGGTGGCAGCGGCCTGGTCTATGCAGACCTGGCCCTTCGCTATGGGGGCGTACCAGCGGGCTGAAGGCGGCGGGAGGAGGCCTGAAAAACAATGCCCCCCATGTATCCGCCCGTCGGGTCAATCCATGGGCAGGAACGCATAGCCCCTGCTCTGGTATGCCACGATGGAAATGTAACCGTTTTGAACCAGGGTAACCGCCGGCAGGATATCCGCCGGATCTACCTGTTGCGCCTTGGCGGCAATGGCGCACTGCTCTAATCTAAAACCGTGCTGACGAAACTGATCGATCCAACCCTGAATGTCCCTTTTGGCCTCTGCGTCCTTGGGATCTACGTACTTATCCCCTAGGGTGACATAGTGACTGGCACCGCCGCGAAAAGCGACCACGATGGTCGGCCTAACCCCGGCGTCCAGCAGTTGGCTGTAAGTTTCATCGATCAACTCGAGGCGCCTCAGGAGCAGTTTGGCCTCTCCCACGTTGACATCACAAACGATTTTCACCGACTTCAGATCGGCCAGGGCCGATTTGTCATCCAGGCTGGCAGCGTAGACCATCGCCGGCAATAGCAGCAAAAGTGCAATAACTCTGAAATTCATGGCAATCTCCTTCTTGGAGGCGGGTTCAGGGCCAAACCGGCCATTGACACGGCCGACCTAATGGCAGGTAACATAAGAACCGGGACCATCGCTGGTCAAGTCGCTAAAAAGCCCCAAAGCGCAGAACATGCGTGAATCATGAGTCGGTCAAGCCGACCCCGTTTTCATAATAGGCTTGTGAAACCGAAAGTTTCTGAATAAATTGAACCGGAGTTGGGCTGCAGAATGTAAACGCACCGCTGCCCACCTATCGGCCATGTTCACCAAACGGCGCTGGGCAGATGGCTAAAGTGCACACCATGCGCGCAACACAAATAGGCCAGAGCATCCCATGTTGAAAGACTTGCGCAACCGGCATCTTTCACGTCAAATCGGCGGCCAGGTGGCCGTCTGCTCGGCTCATCCCCAGATCATTGCGACGGCCGCAGCCGGGGCCAAAAAGGACGGGACGCAGCTGCTGGTGGAAACGACGGCCAACCAGGTCAACCTGAGCGGCGGTTACACCGGCATGACGCCGGCGGACTTTGCCGGCCATATGACCCGCCTGTCAACCGAAGGTGGCTTGGCGCGTGGGCAAGTCCTGTTGGGAGCGGATCATCTCGGCCCCCATCTTTGGCGTCGGCTGCAGTCAATGGAAGCCATGGCCCATGCCGAGGCATTGACCCGGGCCTTTGTGGCTGCCGGATACCAGAAGCTTCATCTGGACACTGGCCGGGGGTGTGCCGATGATCCGCGGGGTCGCCTGCCGGTCGAACTAGCGGCGCAGCGCGCAGCGGCACTGTGCCGGGCCGCCGAATCGGCCGCCCTTCATTTTCAAAGGCAGCCGCCGTTGTATGTGATCGGAACCGAGGTACCCGCACCGGGCGGGGCACTGGAACCAAACGGAACCGTCAGCGTCACGGATCCACAGCTTCTACGGGCTGAATTGGTGCATTATGAGCAAGCCTTCCGCAGGGCCGGGGTGGATCGTGCCTGGGAGCGGGCCATCGCCGTGGTGGTTCAGCCCGGTGTGGATTTCGGCGACCACCATGCGGCCGCTTATCAGCCGCAAACGGCCGCCGAGCTCTCGGTATTCCACGACCAGCTGCCGGGCGCCATGACCTTCGAAATTCACGCCGCCGATTACCAAACCCCGTCAGCGCTGCAGCAGATGGTGCGGGATCACTTTATCCTGCTCAAAATCGGACCCTGTCTCACCTTTGCCCTGCGCGAGGCGCTTTTTGCTCTGGCCCACATCGAAAAAGCCCTGCCGGACCTGGAGCATCGATCCAACCTGATAGCGGTCATGGAGCGGCTGATGCAGGCCAGCCCTGAGCACTGGCAGGCTCACTATCACGGCAGCGAGCAGGAACAGCGCTTCTTGCGTCAGTACGGCCTGCGTGACCGCATCCGCTACTACTGGTCCAGTGCCGAAGCCCGCCAGGCCAGCGAACGGCTGATGCACAACCTGAGCCGGCCCCTTCCCCACCCGCTGGTGCGGCAGTTTCTCCCGGACCTGGCCGAGGCCATCGCCGACGGCAGCCTGCCCCCGACTCCCGGGGCCATCGTCCAGGCCCGCCTGCAATCCGCCCTGGCCCCCTATGCGCAAGCCTGCCGAAGTCACCCCGGGAACCCCTGAGCATCCTTCGGGTTCCTGCAAGAGGCGGCTTGCCATCGACCTGTATTTACGTTATTTGCGTAATTTTTTGATTCAGTCCCGGATCCCCCATTTGAGCGGCGGCCCGAGTTTCCGCCCAGCGGGCACCCGTGATTGAATCCCATCAGTCCGCACCAGCCGCAGGACCCCAACCGAAAGGCAACCGATGAAACGCACCCCCCAGAACCAGAGTCCAGCTGATGCCGACGCCCGCAAGGCCGTCAAACCCGTGATCTGCTACCCGATCGATACCCTGCCCCTGCCGGACATGACCGCCTATGCCGCCGCGCGCAGGACCATGACACTCACCGGTGAGGTAACCGTACCACCGCGCGATGCCTGTACCTTTCACGTGGCGGCCGGCCATTTTTTCCGGATCGTCAGCGTGGATGGGCCGCAGGTGGGCGACCTGAATCTTTGGTCGGCTGACCTTTCGGAGCGGTTTTACAGCGGCAAGACCCGCGCCCTGCACGGCACCCACCTGAGTACCGGCGACCGGATGTGGAGCGGCTTTCCCCACATGCGGCCCATGGCGACCATCACCCATGACACGCTCGACTGGTATGGGTTCGATGCCGACGGCGGGGGCGTGCATGACGTGATCGGCACGCGCTGCGATCCCTATACCCAACGGCTGCTGAGCGGTGGGGACTACCACCATTGCTGCCATTCCAACCTGACCCGCGCCTTGGCAGCCGCAACCGGGCTGCCGCTGCATCAGGCCGAAACGCACGTGCATGATGTGCTCAACGTCTTCATGTGCACGGGCTTCACCCGGGACACGCACCAGTATTTCATGAAGGCCAGCCCGGTGCGCGCCGGTGACTACATCGAATGTTTTGCCGAGATCGACCTGCTGGGCGCGCTGTCGACCTGCCCCGGGGGCGATTGCAGCACGGAGCACTCCAGCGATACGGCGGCCTGCTACCCGTTGAAAATAGAGGTCTATCGCCCCGACCCGCAGGCGCTGGCCGGCTGGGTATCCCCCGCACCCTCAGCCTATTCGCGCAGCCACGGGGCATGAGGATTGTAGCGGATTTTGATTTTATGGGCTGACGCGATCGGTGGTTTCACACCTGTGTTGATAGGCCAGTGGCTGCCCCCCGTCACCCCGGCGGGTGCGTATAGGAAGATCGCATCGTTAGGCCTCATCCCTTGGGTTTTCAATGTGTTTTCTGAATAGCGCGGCTCGACTTATTCGGACGAGGGGAAGGGAAAGCAGTTCAAAGCCAAGATGCTCGCACAGGCTCACCTCTTCATCGAAAAGCTTCCGGGAGGTATGAATTCTCGGCTCGACCAGCAGGAATTTTCCGCCTTCCTTTAAGCGTGAGTACCAGTTGCTTAAAAACGCCGCTTGGTTGTCGACTTCATGCAGCATCCAGAAAGAAAGCATAAAATCAAGCGGCACGGGGATATGATTTTCACGTCCAACGAGAATGGTTTGTATAGGTAGCCGGGGATTTCTTTTTTGGAACCGTTGGGACAAGATATCAAGCATCGCTTGCTGCAAATCTACCGCGTACACCCGGCCTGCCGGACCCACATATTCAGCCATGGCGATTGAAAAAAAGCCCATGCCACAGCCAAGGTCTGCCACGCGATCACCTGCCGACAAATAGGGTTTCAGAATCTGTCGGCCATTGTGAATCAATTTGCGGAGTCGATGGTCCCATGCATAGGCCAGCCACCATGGGCAGGTATGCTTTTCGAACAGCAGATATTTTTTAATCAAGCGCATGCTGCCTCCACCGGGATGGTCTACCCCTCCAAGCTAAGCACATTGAACCCCAAGGCCAGCTCCCTGGAGCGTTCCGCCAACGCCACCAGGTGCCTGTGGTGGGTGAAAAACAGAATCTGGGTTTTTTGGGACAAATCGGCCAGCACCTTGAGCGTGGCCAGGGCGCGCTCGTCGTCAAAGCGCAGCAGAATGTCGTCGACGATAAAGGGCAGCGGTTCGTGGTTTGCCAGATACTGTTCCAGGCTGGCCAGGCGCAGGGCCAGGTAGAGTTGGGCGGCGGTGCCGTCGCTCATGCCCTCGACCCTGACCTGGGCATCGGTCCGGGAACGGATGCCGACCAGGATGGGGCTGCCCGTTTCATCGTACTCGGCGCGCAGGCGGCTGAAGGCGTCCCGAGTCATTTGGGCAAAGAGGTCGCTGGCCCGAGCAATCAGCGGGCCCTGGTGTTTTTCACGGTATTGTTCGACGGTTCTGGAAAGAATGATGGATGCAATTTTCAACCGGGCGTACGTTTCCACAGCCGACTCCAGGCCGGCCAACAGGCGCTCGGCATTCTCGGCATGCATGGCGGCCTCAGATCTGCCGTCCATCTGTTCGAGCGTGGCCTTCAACGCACCCATTTGTTGGTCACGCTCGGATCGCTCCTTTTCCAGCCCTTCGGCTTGATCAGTCAACTCCTGAAGTTCAGGCGCGATGCTGTCGGCATCCATCGATGCGGCGTCATCAATCAATGCGTCGACGGTTGCTCCGGCACTCAATTTGCGCAGCTGCTGCTCAATGCCGTTCAGTTCTCCGGTCAACGCTTTTCGTTCCTGAGCCCGTTTTTCCGTTTCGGCAAGCGCGTCGGCGCTCGTGCAATGGGACGCTTTACACAAAGACGCGATCAAGGCCTCGCATTCAAAAAGTCGCCTTTCCGCTTCTTCCCGCTCTTTGTTTGCCGATTCCAACCGCTCCATGAGGGCCGACTTCTTGGACTCATCTTTGCGGGCATGGGTCAACCGGCCATTGAGCAATTCGGCCGCCCGGTCCTGGGATTCCGCGTTGAGATCCGGTGCGAGGGTGTCAACCAGTTCATCCACCCGGGCGATGAACTGGGCAGAATCCCGGTCGATGCCTTCGATGCGTTTGCGCAACACGTCAGCCTCACTGATTGTGTTCCTGATTCCACGGACGCTTTCAATGACAGCTAAGGCCGCCGTCGGCGTTGCATCGGCACGGATTCCCATTTTTTTGACGCTGGTTTCCCAACTGGTCTTCCAACGGGAAAGCTTGCCCTCCAACTCCGCGATACCTGAAGCACTCGCTTCCAGTTCCGCTTTGAGGCTGGCCAATTCCTTGTCAGCAGAGGCATTTTTGGATTCGAGATCGCTTTGGGTGTTAATGTGCGTCTGGGCCGTCTTTATCAGCGCCGACAGGTGATGGTCCTTATCCTGGGGAGCACCGGCGGCTTCGAGAGCAATCAACACGTCCGACTTGAGTTCCGCCAGCTGTCTAGCCAGCGTTGCCGATTGGCTCTTTTTGGATCGCAACGCGACCAATTTATCCCGCAGCGATCCAATTTCAGAAAGCCAGCCGCGCATCTCCCTGGGAGTTTGTGGGGTAATGCCTGCCGCTTCCCAAGCTTTTTGCCACTCGGTCTCCAAATCACGACCCTGAGTCAGCGCCTTGTCAAGTTCCGCGGCGACATCGGCAAGCGCATTTTCCAACTTCTTTTTCTGGGCCTCCAACAAACCTTTCCGGCCAACCTGGTCGGCTTCACGCCTGAGACGATCCGAGATGTGATCCGCACGATGCATGCTTTTCTCGAATGCATCCGGCAGGTCTGGCGCACCGTCAAAATGGCGCAATAGTTCCTGGGATGCTTCAGCCGATGGTGCCTGGCCTTCCAAACCCTGCCGAATCAGTCCCCACCCCCTGTCCCGCAGGCCTCTGGCGTTCTTTAGATCCGATTCGGTCGGCACTTCCAAGGAGAGATCGATGGCCTGAATATCGGCTTGCGTGTGAGCTATTTCACTTACTATGGATGCCTGGATCTCCCGATGTTTTTCGAGAGTGCGCTGAAACATGTCACAGCGCACGTCGAAACGATCGATCGTCTCTTTGGATGGCAAGGGCAGGTCGTCGATACGCGCCAATGAACCGTCCCAGAGCGCCTGTCGCTTCAGTGAGCGGTTCAACTCGCTTTCAAGGCTCTCGCTGGAAGTGCGCATATCAGCCAGCTGTTTTTCAATGGGACCGGCTTCTAAGGCGGACTGCAGGGCAATATGAAGTTGGGATACGTCTACGGGGGCCGGCATCGCTTGGCGCTGATCGCTCAGCTGGCTGAACCGGTTTTTCAGCTTGCGCAACTGCATGCCAGCGGACTCATGGTTGGCGGTCAACCGTTCGTATGCTTTGCCAAGATCTTGGATCTCACCCACGGTTGACGGCGGCAGCTTCAAATCCGTGGCGGCCGCGCCCGAGATGTCCCCACCCATTTCCTCAAGCATGTCAGCGGCCTGCTGTTGCAGCATCCGCAGGCGGCCTTCAAGTCCGGGCCTGTCTTTTTGAGCTTTGCGAAAGCCGCCCAGCGCTTGCTGCAAGGATTCAATGGTGGAGGCGTTTTCCAGCAGCGCCTGGTGAACCGGCAGGGCCTCTATCGCTTTGCGGATGTTCTCAATGGCTGCCCGGGAACGCTCCACATCCCGGGTGGCCATTTTCAGATCTTTTTCTGCATCGCGTCGTTGGTCGCCGAAATCATCCGCAAGATCCGGCACCCCCTGATAAGCAACCAGGTCGGTGTCGATCTCTTTTTTACGCGCGATCAGCGGCAACGCTTCCTGGATACGCTCGAGTTTTGCCTGCCTTTGTTTGCTGGCCCCGAGTGCTTTTCTTACCTCATCCATCCGTTTTTGGGCGCCTCGGAGTTCAAGATCGTGCGCCTTCCATGTCTTTGGCAGCAGCAGGGCACCCTTCTGCTCCTGGCGTGCGGTTTTAATCGCTTTGATCGTCTGGTTGATCATAGGCGTCGATCCGGTGGGCTTGAAGAGCGCGCCGCATGCCTGCTCAAGATCCTTGTGAACGTCTTGAAGCCGGATCAGGCCCGCACCGGCAGCAAACAGGGCTTCACCGACGCTGCCTTTGCCGGATATGATCTCCTCACCGCCATGGATCAGGTCCTCGTGGCCAATGGCAAACATCTGCGCGAACACTTCCGCGCTGACACCGCCCAGGAACGGGGCCAGGGCATCATCATCCAGCACGGTTTCATCGTCGGGGCCGCGCAGCGTTTTGGCCTGCCCCTTACGGCGGAGAAACTGGATCTCGTCACCGTTGCCGTTGACCAGTCTGGCGCCGACACGAAGCGTGGCGTAGGTATGCAGGAAATTTTCCGCTGTTCTGGCCGGTATTCCGAAGAGCATATGCCGAAGGGCTCGCAGGGCCGAGCTTTTACCCGCCTCATTATGTCCGAATACCATGTGAAAATCCGGATCCGTATCGGGCAGGTCAAGGGTCACATCGGTAAAAGGGCCATAGGCAGCCAGCCGGATGCTCCTGATTTTCATGGGTCCGTGACCTCTTTCTTGAGGCGCTGCACCAACAGGGCGTGGGCCTGCGCCACAAGTTCTCGCATTCGGTCCGGATCGTCCGGCTGGAGTCTTGAGTCCCCTTGGCGGTAGTCGGGCGGCAGTTTCTGAAAAAGGTTCGACAACTCCTTGCCCAGCGCCAGCAAATCCGTCTCATTGGACATCAGGTCGTCCACCAGCGCGCTCAGTTCGCGCAGTGGCCCCGGGTCGGCAATGGACCTGACTTGGGGTTGGGTCCTGACGATGACCTTTTCGATCCAGGCCCGCTCACCAAAAGCGGCGATCGCCGCTGATCTGACCGCTTCCTTGATGTGTTCGGGGTCCGCAGCAATCTGGGCATGGATGCCTGTCTCGCCGCTTAACACCACCCGGGCAACCACCGGTTTCGGGTCGTGCCGGTCAATGACCTCTTCGAAGACCGCTTGAAACCGTTCAAGGACGTCGTCGATGCTGGCTACGCCTTCCAGATCGACATTCACCCGTTCCCAGCGAATCACATCAATATCGTGACGGGTCGTCTCAATGGGCGTCCCCTCCTCTGCCGTCACCAGCACGCACCCTTTGGCGCCAGACTCTCTGATATGGCGGCCCTGGATACAACCGGGAAACACGACCGGCGGATCCTGGGCAACCATCTCAAACTGATGCACATGCCCCAGGGCCCAGTAGTCGTAGCCTTTGTTGACCAGGTCATCGAGCACGCACGGGGCATAGTTTTCGTGCCCTTCCCTGCCGGTGAGGCTGGTGTGCAACAGGCCGAGGTTGAAATAGCCGGGAATCGGATCCGGATAGTCAAGGGCGAGGTTGTCCGTAACGGCAACCGTGGAAAAGCTTTGTCCGTGGACCGCCACGTTGAGATCGTCGAGGAGTTGCGTTTCGGGTTTTTTGGATGAAAACACATGCACGCGGTCAGGATAAGGCAGGGTCCGCGTCATCTTGCCGGCGGCATCGTGGTTGCCCGCAATGATGAACACCCGGATCCGGGCTTCGCTGAGCCGCCTGACCTGCCTGATGAAGTAAAGACCCGTGTTGTAGTCTTTCCAGTCGCCATCGAACAGGTCGCCGACAATCAGCACAAAATCCACCGCCTCATCGATGGCCAGGTCAATCAAATTCTCAAAGGCCCGTCTCGACGCCTGGCGAATCTCCTCAACGGGGGCGCCTTCGTAGGCTTCAAGGCGATGCAGGGGGCTGTCCAGATGGATGTCGGCGGTATGGATGAACTTCATTGGAATTCGTGCGCCCCGATCGTGAACGGTTTACCTAGCCTTCCAAACATCGAGCCGTTGTGACTGTTTATTCGTTTTTCAGAAAGATTTTGTAATGGCTTGCCGGTCTTGAGTCAACAATTGAATTCGCCACGCAATTCCGCATTATGGGCAGGTGAGTTGAAACCCCGAAGATTGATAGGTGATGGAACGGGCGGCCGATTATGAACCGCAGAATATATTCTATGCGGAATTTATCTTCGGAGGAATTGTGATGTCACTAAAAGTTATAGGTGCAGGGTTTGGACGCACAGGCACGGACTCGATGCGCGAGGCACTTGAGATCCTCGGTTTTGGCCCCTGTCATCACATGCGCGAACTTATCAAAGACCCCGAGCATGAACGCCTTTGGCGCTCGGTTGTGGCGGGGGCAACGCCAGACTGGGATCTTTTGCTGGGCGGTTATGCTTCCTGTGTAGATTGGCCCTCAGCGTATTACTGGCCGCAACTGGTCGAAGCCTTCCCGCAGGCACGGGTGATACTGACATGGCGTACAGCCGAAAGTTGGTGGGCGAGTTTCGAAAGAACACTTTTGCCGCGCATACTTTCCTTCACCGAAACCGAGGATACGCCCAAAAAAAGCGAATTGATCGGCCCGCGCGTTTTTCATGACCGGCCGGATGATCGCGCCCATTGCATAGCTGTCTATGAGGCCAATGTCGCGGCCGTCAAGGAACATGTGCCCGCCGAACGGTTACTGGTCCACAGGCTGGGTGATGGTTGGGGACCACTTTGTGCACATCTCGGCGTGCCGGTGCCCGACATCCCCTACCCAAGTAGTAACAGCACCAGTGCGTTTCAGAACGAGTTCCTCATAACACCGCCCGCTCAAACGTCCTGAACGAATGACCGCTTTGGGAGTCACTTTCGAAAAAGAAGCAGCAGCGAATGACCTAAGTGCTTACAGCTGAGCCAGTTGCGCGTAAATACAAAAATAGTTTATCAAAAAATAGAGCAGGATCATTTTTAATGACCCTGCTCAGCCGACGTCCCCCTAAGATGCCGTTATTCTCTGTCGAAAAGATGCACGTACATCCGAGAAGGGTTTTAGATGTTCCCCCAGACTTCCTTTTAAAAGCATAACCGTTGGAGGTCGTAAGACCATCCCGTGGCTTATAATGGCTTGTTGAAGCGGGGTCCCATCTGCTACAAAATGCTGCAGGTTCTTCCCTTTGTCAAGACCTTAACGTAAACTGATAAAGGTTTACGGGATAACTAAACGTCAAAATTTCAAATATCCAACATAGTGCGGGTTTTGAAAAACTCAGTTTTCATGGGATACTCTCAATTGTATCCGCAATCCGATTTTCATCAGAGTTTGACATAGGTCCGTTACGCAATGAAGCGCACACTCCTCACAATTGATGGCGTTGTCAACCTGGTGCTTGGGACACTACTGCTCCTGTTTCCGACCGGAATGCTTCAGTTCCTCGGTTTGCCGCCGGTGCAAAACCACTTTTACACAACTATACTTGGAGGAGTGATATTCGGGATTGGTTTGGCCCTTTTCATTGAGTTGTTTCGGGGAGGTCGGAACGCTCGGGGGCTGGGTCTTGGAGGGGCCATTGCCATCAACCTTTGCGGTGGCGGCGTGCTCCTATCTTGGCTCGTATTCAAGCCCTTCGATCTGCCGATGCGTGGTAACGTGGTTCTATGGACTGTGGCGGTACTCGTCCTGGGCATTGGGTTGATAGAGCTCGTATCTGGATCGTGGAAGGAAGAATAGTCTCGATTCTTGAAAACTCGGTCGCAAAATTATCCGTAAATACGGTGAGCAAACCAAATTGGGGGCTAATCCGTTATTTTTTCACTCTGCAAATAAGCGCATCGATAATATAATATCATGATTAATCATGAGAATCTGTTAAAAAATGATCAAATTCCAAGTGATCTCCATGTTTTCTACAAAGTCATCAATTTTTTAACCACTGGTGTTCATCGTATTGCGGTGAGTACCTAATGTTGGACTAATAAAATAGTTTAAAGGGGAAATCATGAGGTATATTATTATTCCTTTATTCATATTTTTTATTGGAATACAAAATATCCACGCAGGACCTCTAGAGGTTTTAGGAACAGAATGGCCGCCCTATAATATGTTAAATGATGGTGAACCTATAGGATTATCAACAGAAACGATAATAAGCGTTTTAAAGATAATGGGAATTGACTTTAAAATTAAATTTTACCCTTGGAAAAGAGCGGTAAAAATGATTGTTGAGGGTGAGGCTGATGCTCTATTTGGAGTATCAAAAAATTCTGAACGCGAGAGATTTTTATATTTCCCAACCACTTCTGTTCATCAATCCAGGTATGTTTTTTTTATTAGAAAACAGGATCAAAACAAATTAAGACTCAGTTCTTATGAGGACTTAAGACAATTTAAAGTTGGCGTTACAGCGGGATATTCCTATACCCAAGAACTATGGGACGCTTTAAAAACTTATAAGAACTATCAAGAAGCTACAGAAGACACGCAAAATATAAAAAAACTAGCTGTGGGTAGAATCGACTATTTTCCTTGTGATCTTACAAATTGTATTTATTTATCTAAAACAACAGGTGTTTACGATAGTATCACGTTTATTGATTATACTATTTCCACAAAGGATTATTATCTCGCCTTCAGTAAAGCGTCAAAGTATCCTGACTTGATGCCACTTGCAAAGGAATTCGATAAAAGTTTAAAAGCATTTAAACAGACAGAAGAATACAGAAACATCGTTGCTAAATATTTACACTAACTACCATCATGAAATAGTTAAATGGCTCCAAAAAAAGGTTGAAGGTTCAGGAATGCTCGGAACAAAAAGTAAATTGTATGTAGGCAATGGCGATGAAGTTCTGTTTGCCTGATGAACAGCATCGAGCAACTTATCTGATGTTATTTTCGTTTTTATTGTCGATGTTCTGCCACAACTATTGTTTAAGTGAGTCAAGTGTCTGAATTTCGGTTTTCGCATTTTCTAATAGATGCGGATAAAACCCGACAAATAAAGTTCTTGTACATATATCCGTAAGTACTGAATCCTTTTTAACAGATCCGTATATTATGTAAGAAAACCCAGGCCTAAACTCCCAGCCACAGTCACCGAAACCCATCCCAGTTTCTACAATAATAGTTTCAGATTTTGGCTTACCCTTCCACACCTTTTGAACATAGAAAGTATATTGAACAAAATATTTCTGCTCTGGATCGGATATTTTCTGCTCGATAAACGCAGCTTTAATACACTGCCCAAGAAAGATTGAATCGTATTTTTTGTAGGCCTCTTTAATATCAGGGCCTGGATAAACACATTTGCATGAAAATGCAGATTCAATCTGAAAAAAGAATAATAATAAAATAATTGCGGATAATCTCATCATATTGATTACATCCGTTGAGGTAGCTGAACGTTAAATTCACCGGATAGCTTCAGCGATTCCGGTGGAAAAACTTGATACTATTGAATTTTTATCATTAAACCTTTTGATGCCATAGCATCAATAAAGGAGTTAGTTTCTACAACAGTAAAACCAATCTTAACCTTCTGATTGGAAAGTTTAATAAAGAATATGAAATCTCTTTTCGATCTACTAAAATCACAAGGAAACCAAGTGACAAAATCTCCTGTACCCCAATATCTATATTTTCCGCTCATCAGGGTAGGTATTTTCTTTTCAATACTTATAATGTCAGACAATTTTATTAGCTTTTCTTTCGCCAAGGGAAAATAATATTTTTTTAAATGCAGGCCTTCATCATCTACTGTCACAAGTTCATCTGAATATAATGGGTTGTTATTCATATTGTTCCATAACGATCCGGTCAGGAGCAGACAGGGCTTTTGCTGACCGTTTAGATATTTGGTGGCTTCCAATCTGAAACTATTATTCAAACGCCCACGGCCCTGGCTGTCGCCTTGGAATGATAATAGTTATGGCCTCCCTAAGAAACGGGGCCCTTGTGTAAACCCCGCATCATGTTTCCTGTTCTCCGACGAGCTACTTGGTAGGACCATTTTCGGACAGAACATAGATGTTAGGACAGTTACTGCATAACTTTTTCCAGAGCCACACAGGCTCATGACAACCATGCCTTAAACGAATGTTGTCAATCATGGGTAAGCCAGAAAACAGCATCCTCTCTTGATCGAAAAAGTTCACTAACTCCATCCCATTTACCCTCAATGTATACTTGCCACATTCGACCAAGACCGTACCCTAAGTCTCCGGGGACAAATATGGCTATACGTGAAGAACCTAATTTAACCCTGGCAGCATCGATCATATTTGCAAGCTTCATCATCCCGTCAACGGTTAGAGGCCCTACGTTCAAGTCTGAGTGATCGATGAGAATAGGAATGTCCGGCTTCCAGTCTGGGTGCCATAGTACTTCACTCAGGAATTCTTGAAATACCTCCACCTCACCGTCACCGTGGGTTACTACTTCAACGAATCCATCACGCTGATGAATCTCATATTCCATGAGTTCTTCCCTGACGACCTAACGCTGCGGCTCTGCAGCCGCGGCTGTCTTTCGCGGTCTGCAGAAGCCGCATGTTATATGCTTTTTATTCGGTAATTTACGATGGTCCAGCAACCGAATGCCTGTATTTATTGCAAAAATAGCCTTCTTGTAAGGGATAATGTTTGTCTCTATTTTCCCATTTTTCCACACTTGGAGATAGGTCTAAACGTTTTTGATTTCACTGAAGTGAAGCCTGTTTTTAAAATTCACAGGCAAAGGGCACTTAGTCCCAGCTGAAGAGTCAATACTCTTAACTGTGTTTCCAAGTTCAATCTCAAGCTCGTATATTGGAAGCAATGATTTGCACAATTGCATTTTTATGTTCCCCTATTTTATCTTTTGCATATAACTTAGTTATTGATTCGCTGCGAAGAAAAAGCCGGTTTTCTACAAAAATGGGTGCCATAACCTGAATAGCCCCTATTTTTGAGTGACCACTATTTAAATCGATTAATTATCATATCCGATTGATTATTCAATAGAAAAGGGAAGATCACTTTGGACAACCAGCATTTTGAAGGAATTTGAAATGCGAATATTTATACCAATTCTGTATGTTATTTCGCAGCGAACGAATTCCACCCCGGTTTTATCGTGCAGGGTATTTAGCTACAAGGAGTCCCGATGTTGTTCCCGCAACCAAAGCGCAACCAGAAAATGCCCATCGGGAAAATGTAATTTCGAATGATATCAAGGGGGGGGATGGAGGCGGCATCCGGATTTGAACCGGAGAATGGAGGTTTTGCAGACCTCTGCCTTACCACTTGGCTATGCCGCCCTATAAAAAAAAATGGAGCGGGAAACGGGATTTGAACCCGCGACTTCGACCTTGGCAAGGTCGCACTCTACCACTGAGTTATTCCCGCTCAGTTGAAGTGGCACTTTTATAAATTATTGGTCTCTCTGTCAACAGAAAAGTTCAGCCGCGGAGTAATTTTCTGAACCGCAGGAAGTAATCCGCTCCTGACCAGATCGTGAACACCAAAGCCCCCCAGAGGAAGAACATCCCCACGGCCTGGAAGTCGAATCCTAAGGTTGGATAGTGAAACATCAAGGGGATGATTGCCGCGATCTGAAAGCCGGTTTTGTATTTGCCCAGGCTGGAAGCGGAGACGTCCAGTTTGTTCTGGGCGATGATGTTGCGCAGGCCGGTGACAGCCAGTTCGCGGCCGATGATGATGCAGGCGATCCAGGCTGGCATCCACCCCAAGGCGGCAAGCATGATCAGCGAACAGGAAACCAGCAGTTTGTCGGCCACCGGGTCCATCACCTTGCCCAGGTTGGAGACCAATCCGTACCGCCGGGCCAGGTATCCGTCAAAATAGTCGGTTATGGCGGCAGCGCTGAAAATCAGGCCTGCCAGCAGCGCCGTCAACCGGTTGGGCATCATCAGCAGCGCCACGATGATCGGAACCGAAACGATCCTGAACATCGTCAGGGTGTTGGGATGGGTGAGAAATGAGGTAATCTGCTCTTTTTTCATTGGCGTTGTCCGGCGATCCGATCGCCTTGAATGGGGTTGCCGATTGCCCGCGGACAGTGGCAGCAGATACGCGTCGAAACAGGGTTGGAAGCTATTTTTTCGCCTTGTCCCAGTCGGCCAGAAAGGCTTTGATACCCTTGTCGGTCAGCGGGTGCGCTGCCAGCTTGCTCAGCACGTTAAAGGGAATGGTGGCGATGTCCGCACCGGCCAGCGCGGCATCCAGCACATGCAGCGGGTTGCGGACGCTGGCCACGATTATTTCCGTATCATAGGCGTAGTTGGCGAAAATCTCAACGATCTGCTCGATGAGCTGCATGCCGTCCTGGGCCAGGTCGTCAATGCGCCCGACAAAGGGGCTGACATAGGTCGCCCCGGCCTTGGCCGCCATCAATGCCTGCAGCGGTGAAAAAACGAGGGTGACGTTGGTCTTGATGTTCTCCTCAGTGAGTTGGCGGGTGGCTTTGAGACCATCCACGGTCATGGGTACCTTGATAACGATATTCGGGTGGATTTTGGCCAGTTCCCGCGCCTCTTTGACCATGCCCGTGGCGTCCAGGCTGATCACTTCGGCACTGATGGGGCCGTCCACGATTTCGCAGATCTCCCTGATGACGTCTTCGAACACACGGCCCTCTTTGGCGATCAGCGACGGGTTGGTGGTCACACCGTCAACCATGCCCATGCTGTGGGCTTCTTTAATTTCATCCACGTTGGCGGTATCGATAAAGAATTTCATGAGGTAAAGTCCTTCCTGAGTTTGGCTTATTAGAATGTAAACCGTTTATAACGAATCGATATAAATTCCCGGCCACGCGGGAATGATACGGGTTTTGAGCAACTGCGAATCAGCGCCACCGCACCAAAGGTGCCAAACCACGAAACCGTTTTCATCCCGCTTCACCATTCTGCCTTCGGGCCTCCGGCTTCAACCTTCTGCCAGCTATGCGATGTTACTACCTTCCTGCTGTTCCATAAATCGGTCCCGGCAGGCTGTGGAGCAGAACACGAGGGTATTGCCGCCATGTTTTACCACCACCCCTTCCCGTCGAGGGAAATAGATCCCGCACTCCGGATCTTTGACCATCACGTCATCGATGGTGGGATGGCGTGCTGCGCCTTCGGCGGGCGTCTGAAGGTTGCGCATCAGCCACGATTTTCCGGCCCGATAGGCCAGGTAAACGATGACAATCAGCAGCAGCAGTTTCACGGCACCCTACCTTGTAGCAGTATGGGCTGGCTTTCCAGGGCAACGATCTGCTGATCGTCATCGTCAAGGCCGCCCAGCAGGTCGGCGACGGTCTGTGCCAGCACAGGATGAATGATCGTCGGGTCTATATCACAGATGGGTTGCAAGACAAAGGCCCTTTTATGCATGCGCGGGTGGGGAATCTCCAGCCTCGGTGTCCGGATCACCCGGTCTTCGTAGAGCAGGATATCCAGATCCAGCACCCGCGGACCGAACCGGATCGCATCGGCCCTGCGCCCCGTGCGCCGCTGGATGGCAATCAGTTCATCCAGCAGCTCCAGCGGATCCAGGAGTGTCCCGACTTTCACGGCCGCGTTGACGAACCAGTCCTGCTCCTTGTAGTCCACCGGCGACGTCCGGTAAAACCGGGAGGCGCCCAGCATCGCGGATTGGCCCGATTCGGTCAGGGCCGCAATGCCTTTCAGGCAGTTGTCCAGTTTGTTCCCCAGGTTGGACCCCACGGAAATGAACGCGGTGTGATCCTGGACTAGGACCGCCATGCTTCCTCCCACAGATCGCCGCGGTAGATGACCCGGGCATCACCTTCGAGAAATACCTCTTGATAGCGGCCCCCCTGTGTTTTGAAATGGACGGTCAGTCGCCCACCGCTGCGGGTGGTCAGTGAAACGGGGGATGCCAGGCCCCGTTCATGGGCCAGGATCAGTGCTGCGGCCACATTGCCCGTACCGCAGGCCAGGGTCTCATCCTCTACCCCGCGTTCGTAGGTACGGATGAAGATCTCTCCGTTTTTCCCCTCGGCCACGAAGTTGGCATTGGTGCCGTCGGGTGCGAAATCCGGATGATGCCGGATGCGGCGACCGGTTGCAACCACGTCGACAGCGTCGATGTCCGCCACGACCGTCACCACATGGGGCACACCGGTGTTGACGCTGCCCACGGCCAGCGATGTTCCGTCCAGGTCCAGGCCGTATCCGGTTTTCATTCCCTTGGGATCGGTCATGCGGATTTTCACGTTTCGTTCACCCACACTGGCCTCAATGATACCGGCCAGTGTCTCGAATGCCATCTGCCGGCCGGCGATCCCGTGGATGAAGGCAAATCGGGCGGCACAGCGGGCGCCGTTGCCGCACATGTCCGGTTGGCTGCCGTCGGCGTTGAAAAAGCGCCACTTGAAAGCCACCCTGTCCGACTTTTCGATGAGGATCATGCCGTCGGCCCCAACCGACATCTTGCGGCGGCAGGCCCCGACGACCAGACGTTTCAGCTGGGATTCGGGCACCAGCGACGTGCGGTTGTCGATAAGGATGAAATCATTGCCGCTGCCGCTCATTTTAACAAAAGGGATGGTTTTCATGGTCTCTCCGCGGGATCGGCAGGCAATTCGGGTCAATGGTCCACCTGCACCGGTTTTGAATCGGGTCCGGCAGTGCCGGCCGCCTCCAGCCGCACTTTAAACACATGCCGATATCCGGAATCCAGGGGGGCGTCAATGGAAAATCGGTCGGCATCCGCATGCGCATAGGGGACCTCGGCCACTTTTTCGAACACCAGGGGGCAGCCCTCGCAAGCCGGTTCAGCCAAGGCGGTCCGAGACCGGTATACGCCGAATGACGCATGCTCGGCCTGCTTGCCGGACAGGCGCCCGGTCAGGCGCCAGGTCAGTGTGACTGCACGGTCATGCACCTGGTAAGCCAAATCCGCCACCATGGGCAGCGGCAGCGACTTGGGCGGCACTGGAGGGCCTTTGACACCGCACCCGGTAAAGCTGAAGGCGAGGATTACAAGCATCACGATCTGCATCAGCTTCTCTGCTTGAAAAATGGCTCTTCTCACCATCGACAATTCATCCAGGTATCGTTTCAGCGATTTACGCCCGCACCTCACCGATCAGCACCTTCCTGGCCTTCTCGATGGCACGGGCCACGTTTGCCGTCGCCGTTCCCCCCAGGCTCCGGCGGCGATCGATCATATATTCCAGGGTCAGGTGGTCGAAGATGTCGGCTTTGATCAGTGGAGAGAACTGCTTGAGCTCCTCCAGCGTCAGCTGGTCCAGTTCCTTGCCCTGGCCCAGCGCGAAGGCCACGGCATTGCCCACGCAGGCATGGGCTTTTCTGAATGCCATGCCCTGGGCAACCAAATAGTCGGCCATGTCTGTGGCGTTAAGAAATCCGGCTGAGGCGGCCTTGCGCATGGCCTCCCGGTTCACGGTGATCCGGGGGATCATCTGGACGTTGATCTGCAGGCAGGCCTTGAGCGTGTCCACGGCATCGAACAGCGGCTCCTTGTCTTCCTGCATGTCCCGGTTGTAAGCCATGGGCAGGCCCTTCATGAGGGTGAGAAGGGTGACCAGGGAGCCGAACACCCGACCGGTCTTGCCGCGCACGATCTCCGGGATGTCCGGATTTTTCTTCTGGGGCATGATGCTGCTGCCTGTGGCAAATGCATCCGCAAGGGTGATAAAGCCGAATTCGGTTGTGGACCAGAGCACAAACTCCTCGGACAGCCGGCTTAAATGCACCATGCAGATGCTGGCTGCCGACAGAAACTCCATGGCGAAATCCCGGTCTGACACCGCATCCATGCTGTTTGCGCTGACCCGGGGAAAATCCAGCAGCTGGGCCGTGTAGTTCCGATCGATGGGATAGGTGGTGCCGGCCAGGGCCGCCGCGCCCAGGGGCATCACGTTGATGCGGCCCAGGCAGTCATTAAAGCGCGCCTGATCCCGGGTGAACATTTCGTAATAGGCCAGCATGTGGTGAGCGAAAAGCACCGGCTGGGCTCGCTGGGTATGGGTGTAGCCGGGCATGACCACATCCTGGTGGCCGGCGGCCAGATCCACCAGCTCCGCGCGCAGCGCTGCCAGCAGGCCGATGGTCTGGTGGGTCTCGTCGCGCAGGAACATGCGCACGTCAAGCGCCACCTGGTCATTGCGGCTGCGTGCCGTGTGCAGCGTCTGCGCCACCTTTCCCGCCACCTGAAGCAGCCGGGCTTCAATGTGCATGTGGATGTCTTCCAGGCTGTCGTCGAAGGTAAACTCGCCCCGATCCAGCTCCCGTTTGATGGTGCCCAGCCCTTCAACCAGCTGGGCGGCCTCCTCGTCGGTGATGACGCCGACCTTGGCCAGCATCTTGCTGTGGGCGATGCTGCCGGCAATGTCGTAAGGGTAAAGTCGACGGTCATAGGCAATGGAGGCGGTAAAGGCCTCCACACTCTTGTCCGTTTTCTCTGCAAACCGACCGTCCCAGGGTTTCTCAGCCATGATCCACGCTACCCTTTCCGTTGCATCAGTCTTCGGATGCGCAGCCGCAGGGCATTGAGGCGGATAAAGCCTTCGGCGTCCTTTTGGCTGTAAACCGTATCATCTTCGAAAGTGGCGTGAGCTTCGCTGTACAGGGAGTGGTCGGATTTGCGGCCCCGAACGATGCAGTTTCCCTTGTACAATTCCAGGCGCACCACACCGGACACGTTCTTCTGGGTGCTGTCGATCATGCCTTGAAGCACTTCCATCTCGGGGGAGAACCAGAAGCCGTTATAGATCAGCTGGGCGTAGCGCGGAATCTGGGAGTCGCGCAGATGCATCACTTCCCGGTCCATGGTGATGGATTCCATGGCCATGTGGGCCAGTCGAAGGATGGTGCCGCCAGGTGTTTCATAAACCCCGCGGGATTTCATGCCTACGAACCGGTTTTCCACGATGTCGATGCGGCCGATGCCGTGCCTGCCACCCAGCCGGTTCAACTCGGCCAGCAGGTGGGCCGGTGAAAGGCCGGCACCGTTGATGGCCACCGGGTCGCCGTCGGCAAAGGTGACCTCAATGGTTTCGGGGGTGTCCGGGGCGTCCTTGGGGGAGACCGTCAGGGTGAAGATGTCATCCGGCGGTCCGGCCCAGGGGTCTTCCAGGATGCCGCCCTCGTAACTGACATGCAGCAGGTTGCCATCGGTGCTGTAAGGTTTGGCGTGGGTGGTGGGCACGCGGATGCCGTGTTTCTCTGCAAAGGCCATCAGCGCCGTGCGCGAGTTAAGATCCCATTCGCGCCAGGGCGCGATGATCTTGATGTCCGGATCGATGGAATAGTAGCCCAGTTCAAATCGGACCTGATCGTTGCCCTTGCCGGTGGCACCGTGGCTGACTGCATCGGCCTTTTCGGCAGCGGCAATCTCCATCTGCCGCTTGGCGATCAATGGCCGGGCGATTGAGGTTCCCAACAGATACTGCCCCTCGTAGATCACGTTGGCCCGAAACGCCGGGAAAACGTAATCCTTAACAAAGATCTCCTTGAGGTCGTCCACATATGCCTTGACCGCCCCGGTTTTCATGGCGTTGGCCTCCACGTTGGCCAAGGAATCGGTCTGGCCGATGTCGGCGGAAAAGGTCACCACCTCGCAGTCGTAAGTTTCGATGAGCCACCTCAGAATCACCGACGTGTCCAGGCCGCCCGAGTAGGCCAGCACCACTTTATTTATCCGATCAGCCACAGTTGTTCTCCCTTAATCGTTCAAAAAGTATCCTATTAAGTGTGTCGATTATCGCTTCAGCACGTCGTCCAGGCACTGGATCAGCGCCTCGATTTCATTTGTCGAGATGGTCAGGGGCGGTACGAAACGCAGGGTATCGCCCTGAACACAATTGACCAGAAAACCCTTTTCCATGCAGACCGGCACCAGTCCATCGGCCGGCCCGTCCAGCTGAATGCCCAGCAAAAGGCCCCTGCCGCGCACCTCTATAATGCAACGGTGCCGCCGCTTGAGTTGTTCCAGAGCATCCTGGAAATAATGCCCGGTTTCGCGGCATCGCGCCACGATCCCCTCCTCGCCCATGATTTTCAGGGTCTCCAGGGCGGCGGTCGCCACCAGGGGCGTACCACCGAAGGTGGACGCGTGGGCGCCGACTCCAAAAGACGCTGCCACCTTTTCCGTGGCCAGCATGGCACCGATGGGCAGCCCGTTGGCCAGGGCCTTGGCCAGGGTCATGACGTCCGGCGTCACCCCGTAATGCTCGTGGGCGAACAGCTTGCCGGTGCGGCCCATGCCGGTCTGGATTTCATCCAGGATCATCAGCACACCCCGCTGGTCACAGAAGTGTCGAACCTGTTGAAGATAAAGGGGATCCGGGCAGCGGACGCCCCCCTCCCCCTGGATAGGCTCCAGCATTACGGCGCAGGTGCTGTCGTTTACGGCCGATTTCAGGGCCTCGATATCGTTGAAGGGCACAAACGAAAAGCCCTCCAGCACCGGGTCGAAGCCTTGCTTTATTTTATCCTGTCCCGTGGCCGACAAGGTGGCCATGGTGCGCCCGTGAAAGGATTTTTCCATGCAAACGATTCGGAACCGCTGGGGAGCCCCCTGGTCTTTATAATATTTGCGGGCCAGCTTGATGGCTGCCTCGTTGGCCTCGGCACCGGAGTTGCCGAAAAAAACTCGGTCCGCAAAGCTCTGTTCCACCAGCATACGGGCCAGTTCGGTCTGGGGAATGGTGTAGTAAAGATTGGACACATGCACCAGCGTTTTGGCCTGGCGGGCCAGCGCATCGGCAATGCGCGGGTGTGCATGGCCCAGGTTGCAGACGGCGATGCCGGAGACGAAGTCGGTGTACCTGCGGCCGCGGGTATCCCATACCGTGCAGCCCTGGCCGCGCTCCAGGACAATGGGAAACCGTTTGTAGGTGGCTGCTATCACCCGGTCGGCCGTGTGCATGATCGTGTCTGTCATCTGCCGGCTCCAAAAAAGTCTGAGTTCTGAGTTCTGAGTTCTGAGTTCTGAGTTCTGAGTTCTGAGTTCTGAGTTCTGAGTTCTGAGTTAGGGTCGATACAATGTCGGTCGCATCGAATCAAGCCAATTTCGCTTCAAGATCCAACCTTTTTCTCCCGCTGTCCATCTCAGAAAAGCCAGCTTGCGGTTCGGAACAAAGCCGCGGGCGGATTGATATCGGCGGCGCAGCAGCGCTGCGTCGCGGATTTCAATTGGGCGCCAACGCCGAGCCGGGTCGCAAGACGCCTTTCCTGAATGGACACCTCTATTCCGTTACTTCCGTGCCTATCCCCCGATCGGTAAACAGTTCCAGCAAAATGGCATGACGGCGTTTGCCGTTGATAATGGGCACCTTTTGCACCCCGTTTTTTATGGCGTACAGAGCATATTCGATCTTGGGGATCATGCCGCCGCTGATGCTGCCGTCCGCGATCATGCGGCTGATGGTGGCCGCATCGATGGAAGAGATCAGCCCCCCGTCGCCATCCATCACGCCGTCAACATCGGTCAGCAGGATCAACCGGCCGGCGGACAGGGCCGTGGCGACGTGGCTGGCCACTAGATCGGCATTGATGTTGTAAGTCTCGCCTTCCGTTCCTGCGCCCACCGGGGCAATGATGGGAATGAACCCCTTTTCGGAGAGCGTATGGATGATCTGAGGGTTGATCCGGGTCACTTCACCCACCATGCCCGGATCGATGATTTCGGGCGGGCTGCCCTCGTCGGTCTGGTGAACGATGTGCATTTTCCTGGCTTCGATGAGCCCGCCGTCCTTGCCGCTGAGCCCCACGGCCTTGCCCCCCTGCTGATTGATCTGGGCCACGATGCCCTTGTTCACCTTGCCGCCCAGCACCATCTCAACCACATCCATGGTTGGGCCGTCGGTCAGCCGCATACCGCGCACAAACTGGGGCCGGATGCCCATCTGGTCCAGGACCTGGTTGATCTGGGGCCCACCTCCGTGCACCACCACCGGGTTGAGGCCGATAAACTTGAGCAGGGTGATGTCCCGGGCAAAATCACTTTTCAGCTGCGCGTCCACCATGGCGTGGCCGCCGTACTTCACCACCACGGTCATACCGGAAAACTTGCGGATGTAGGGCAGCGCCTCGATGAGGATGTCCGCTACGGTCGAATTGGCAGGAACGTTTGCTGATGTCATGGTGTTTCCTGTAATTGAGAAGCTGGCTTGAAACCTTGACTCCTCGGTTAAAGGATATACCGGCTGAGGTCCTCATCGTCCATAATCGCTTTAAGCTTCTCCGCCACGTAGGCCGCATCCACTGTCATGTGCGTTTCCTGAACATCCGGGGCATCGAAGAGGATATCTTCCAGCAGGCGCTCCATGAGGGTATGAAGGCGCCGGGCACCGATGTTCTCCGTCCGAACATTCACCGCTTCGGCAATCTCTGCAACCTTTTCAACCGCATCGTCTGAGAAGGCCAGTTCAACCCCTTCGGTCTTAAGCAGGGCGATATACTGTAGCAGCAGCGCATTTTTCGGCTCTGTCAAAATGCGCAAAAAGTCCTTGCGGTTCAGGGCATCCAGGGTCACCCGAATGGGAAAGCGTCCCTGGAGCTCCGGGATCAGGTCTGAGGGCTTGATGGTATGGAAGGCCCCGGAGGCGATGAACAGGATGTGGTCGGTCTTCACCGGCCCGTACTTGGTATTCACCGTGGATCCTTCCACAATGGGCAATAGATCACGCTGAACCCCCTCCCGGGAGATATCCGGACCGTGCCCCTTGTTGTTGCCTGCGATCTTATCGATCTCATCCAGAAAAATGATGCCCGACTGCTCCACCTTGGCAATGGCATCCCGGACGACTTTGTCCATGTCCACCAAGTTCTGGGACTCTTCCGCAGCCATGATCTTCATGGCCTCGGGCACCTTTATTTTGCGCCGTCGGGTATTCTTGGGCAGCAGTGAGCCCAACATATCCTTGAAATTAAACCCCATCTCCTCCATGCCCACATTGGAAAAAATCTCGACCATGGGCATGCTGCGGTCGGCCACATCCAGGTCCACATAGCGGCTGTCCATCTTGCCGACCTGCAGCATCTTGCGCAACTTCTCACGGGTGGACGAAGACGCGTCAGCGGGTGTGGTCACCACTTCCAGGTTGCCTTCTCCGGCCGCTTCCGCCCGGCTGCGATCCGCCTTGGGCAGCAGCAGATCCAGCATGCGCTCTTCGGCAATGCGCCAAGCCTTGTCTTTGACGGCCTCCTGCTGGGCCGCGCGAACGGCGTTGACGGTCAGTTCCAGAAGGTCCCGCACCATAGACTCCACATCCCGGCCCACATAACCCACCTCGGTGAACTTGGACGCCTCCACCTTGTAAAACGGCGAGTCGCTGAGCCGGGAGAGGCGCCGGGCGATTTCCGTCTTACCCACCCCGGTGGGTCCGATGAGGATAATGTTCTTGGGTGCGATTTCATCCTTCAGTGAATCGGGCACCTGTTGGCGACGCCACCGGTTTCTCAGGGCAATGGCCACCGACCGCTTGGCCGCATGCTGCCCAATGATGTATTTGTCCAGTTCAGCGACGATGTCTCTGGGTTTCAGATCATTCATGGATCAGAGCTCTTCAAGGGTGATGCGATCGTTGGTGAATACGCACAGGGAGGCGGCGATTTTCATGGAGATCTCGACAATCTGGCGTACGTCCATCTCCGTTTGCTGGAAAAGTGCCGTTGCCGCTGCCTGGGCGGCCACACCGCCCGAACCGATGGCCACGATGCCCTCGTCCGGTTCAATGACATCCCCGTTACCCGATATAAGCAGCATGGCAGTGCCGTCCGCGGCAATCATCAAGGCCTCCAGGCGACGCAAGTACTTGTCCGCCCGCCAATCCCGGGCCAGTTCCACTGCCGATCGTGTCAGGTTCCCGTTGTACCGCTCCAGCTTCTGCTCCAGTTTTTCGGTCAGGGTCAGGGCGTCGGCGGTGGCACCGGCAAATCCCACCAGGATGGTATCGTTGTATATGCGCCGCACCTTGCGGGCAGTGTGTTTGATGACCGTATTGTTCAGGGTCACCTGACCGTCACCGGCCATAACCACCCGGTCCTTTCCACGGACAGCCAAAATGGTGGTGCCGTGGAACCGCAGTGCGTTTTCAGTTGGTTGATGGACCATGGGGTAAACCCGGTACCTTTCTAGCGCCTGGGGTGGGCCCGGTCATAGGCCGCCATAAGCCGGTCAATGCTCACGTGGGTGTATTTCTGGGTGGTTGACAGGCTCTTGTGGCCCAGCAGCTCCTGAACCGTCCGCAGATCCGCCCCCGCGTCCAGCATATGGGTGGCAAAACTGTGCCGGATGCCGTGGGGTGAAATGGGCACTGCCAAGCTACATTTGCGAATCAAGGCATCCAGTATCCGGGCGACGGACCGTGGAGTCAGGCGGCCCTTGTTATTATTTAAAAACAGCGGACCATCCTCAGCCATGCCGACGCCGCACTGGGCAAAGAGCCGATCCCGGTAAGCCTGGATACGGTTCAGCGCTTTTTGGCCCACCGGTACGATGCGTTCACGCCCGCCTTTTCCAGCTACCCGCAGGCACCCTGAGGAAACGTCCACATCAAAGACATTCAGCCCGGTCAGCTCGGAGACCCGGATTCCCGACCCGTAGAGGGTTTCAAACAACGCCTGGTTGCGCAACCCCAGGACACTGTCGTCGGCCGCCTGGTCCAGCAGGCGAAACATGTCGTCGACCGATAGGTAGGACGGCATCCGCCGGCTTTGCTTGGGCGTCAGTATGCTTGCGGTGGGATCCTCGTCGGTCAGTCGGTGTTTCACCAGATGACGGAAGAAAGATCGCAGGGCTGACAGCTTGCGGGCGATGGTGGCTTTCTCGTTCTTGCGGTGCAGGAGCCCTAAGTACCCCCTGACCGTCAGATTGTCGATGTCGCCGATGGCCAGCGGCGACCGCTCTCTCTTGTCCGGCGATCCCATCCCGCCGGCGGCATAGGCGGCAAACTCGTCTAGATCGTGGCCATAGGCCCGGATGGTGTGCACGGAGAAGCCTTTCTCCGAATCCAGGGCCTTTAAGAAAAGGTCGATCTGTTCCGCCATTAGGGGCCGTGTCATGGGAAAGCGATCCGCTGCTCGAGATCCGGCCAGGATTCCACCTGGAGGTAATCATGGGGCTCCTGGTTCCATGGCTGCCGGAACACGACGGGTTCGATGCCGGCGGTTTTGAGCAGGTGACAGGTTTCCAGGCGGTCCTCCACAAACCACTTGACGCCGTGTTCGAGCAGCACGTCGGTTTTGGCTTCGAATGAACCGGTGGCGACGATTGTCGCCCGGTGATGCTGTCCGTCGAGGAGTTGGTTCATCCAGCTCTCCATGGGGCCCGGTTCGGGCCGGGCCGTCACCATCAGGATGCGGCCCGTGGTCTCGGCGATACGCCTTAGCACCGACCCGGCGCCGGGCAGGGGGTTGAGGACGGCCCGATATCGGCCGTTGAGGATCCGCGCCGTGGCCCCCTCCAGGACATCCGGGTCCACGTCCAGGCAATGGTCCAGCCGGTAACAGGTGATGTCGGCGTAGCGCACCGTATGGATATCGTAATGCTGGCTGAGGATATCCAGAAACAGGTGCATGGTGTCTGCGATCACGCCGTCAATGTCAAAAGCAAGTGCTGCCGGGTCGATCATCGCTCTTTCCTGCTTTCACACCCGTCGGCCCCTCAGGCCTGGTCGCGGGTCTTTTTCTTTAACCGGGAAATCTGGCGGCGTAGAATGCCGGCCTGTTTGCGGTCTTTTTGGGCGGCAATCTCGCGCTTTCTAGCCTTAAGCTCTCGAATATGTTGCTTGATCTGGCGCACCGAGCGGTTGGATTTTTTGGGTTGTCGTGCCTTGACCCCCCGATGGGCCTTGACGGCGTCAAGCAGGTCCTGCTTGTTCATGCCGTGAATGCCTTTGAGGTCCGGTATGGCATGGGCGATTTCACGAAGCTCTTTGACGGTCATTTTATCCAACGGTTTTTCTGCGCCTTCTTTACCTTGGGTCATTTGATCCAGTCTCCTTTCATGAAGTAACGGTCAATCCCCTGCACATGGGGCCACAGATACCACGCCAATCCGCACATCATTGTCAGTAAAAATGGGTTAAGTAATCCCATTGGGCCTGGCCTGTCAATACGATATTGGGAAAAGCAACGGGGTCGAGGGGTCGTAGGAATATAGCCTTGTTTTTCCAATCTCCTGGCAGGGTATCGTGCTTCTGCAAGACGTTGAACCATTCAAAAGCGTTGGATCGTTGCCATGAAGCCTTGATCCCTTGAACCCTCGAATCCTTGTACCGTGACTGCGACCTGGCCGCCGGAAAGTGAAATGGGATCTGTGCGCGCTTCAGCGGTCACTCCTTCTTCTCTTTTTCCATCAGCCTTAGGAATGGTCGGAAGAGATCTATGGGCAGCGGGAAAACGGTAGTGGTGTTGTTTTCGGCGGACATTTCCCGCATGGTCTGCAGGTAACGCAGCTGAAGGGCGGTGGGATACTGGTCGATAATCTTGGCCGCCGCCGCAAGGCGGTCGGCAGCCTGGAATTCGCCCTCCGCGTTGATTATCTTGGCCCGCCGCTCCCGTTCGGCCTCGGCCTGTTTGGCCATGGCCCGCTGCATCTCCTGGGGCAGGTCGATGTGCTTGAGTTCTACGTTGGCCACCTTGATACCCCAGGGGTCCGTGTGGGTATCCAGGATCTCCTGAAGTTTGGCGTTGATCTTTTCCCGGGCCGACAGAAGTTCGTCCAGTTCTGCCTGGCCGCAGATGCTGCGCAGGGTGGTCTGGGCCAGTTGGGAAATGGCATAGGTATAGTTTTCAACCTCCACAATGGCCTTGATGGGACCAATGACCCGAAAGTAAATTACCGCATTGACCTTCACCGAGACGTTGTCCAGGGTAATCACGTCCTGGGGGTCCACATCCATGGCCACCAGCCGCATGCTCACCTTGACCATCTTGTCCACGACGGGAATTAGAATGATCAAGCCCGGCCCTTTGGCGTCGATTACCCGTCCGAGGCGGAATATGACACCCCGCTCATATTCGTTCAGGATCCGCAGGGCGGCTGAAAGAAAGATAATGACGATGACAACGACGCCGATGTATGGCAGCATGGTTCGTGCTCCTTTGGCCCGCTTGGGCAAATGATGGATAGGATGGTGATAAATGGGTGTCGCCGAAAAAAGGGGCGATCCGTCCGGTACGATTGGCTACTGTCCGGTGCCCTGCGTTCCTGGGGCAGATGCCTCCGGTTCCACCTCAAGGGTCAGGCCGTTCACCGCCGTTACGCGAACCCGTTCGCCGAGGCCCACCGGCGTCCGGCAGCGGGCGAACCACAGTTCACCGTGGACCTGAACGCGGCCCGAGGGGGTCAAGGGTGTTTTCACCACGCCGGTTTCACCGATCAACCCCGAATCGCCCGTCATGGGCCGACGGCTTCGGGAACGAAAGACCAGTCCGGCCACCGCCGCGAAGAAGCCCCCCACGAGAACGAGGGTGGGCACCAACACGGTCCATGAAATCCCGATGCGCCCGTCCACCCGGTCAAACAGCATCAGCGATCCGAGCAGCAGACTGATGATCCCGGCCACACTGAGCAGGCCGTAGCTGGCAATTTTCATCTCCATGATAAAAAAGATCAGGGCCAGCGCGATCAGCAGCACGCCGGCGGTGTTCACCGGCAGGGTCTGGAACGAGTAAAAGGCCAGGATGAGGGCGATGCTGCCGATGACACCGGGCAGGATGACACCCGGATGGGACAACTCGAAATAGAGGCCGGCCAGGCCGATCATCATCAGAATGTAGGCAATATTCGGATCACTGAGGGTCTTCAAGATCCGGGTTTTGATGGATTCAGCGATCCAGACCCGCTTGGCCGGGTCAATGTCAAGACGCCCCATGCCCTCGAATTCGCGACCGCTGATCTGGCCGACAAGGTCATCCACATCCCGGGCCACCAGATCGATGATCTTTTTCTCCAGGGCTTCAGTTTCCGTCACCGACACGCTTTCACGAACCGCCTTCTCGGCCCACTCGACGTTGCGGCCGCGCTTTTGGGCGATACTTTTTACAAAGGCCACCATGTCATTGGTCACCTTCTCGGACATGGTTTTGTCCAGTTCCTTGCCGCCGGCGTTAACCGGGTGGGCGGCGCCGATGTGAGTGCCCGGCGCCATGGCAGCCACATCGGCGGCCATGGTGATCATCACACCTGCGGAGGCCGCCCGGGCACCCGACGGCGCCACGTAGACCACCACGGGAATGTTGCTCTCGTAAATGGCCATGACCATCTTGCGCATGGATTCGGCCAGACCACCCGGGGTGTCCAGCATCACGATGAGACAACCGGCCCCTTCTGTGTTGGCCCGATGGATGGCCGATTCCAGAAAATCGGCATTCCCGGGGGAGATGGCGCCGGTGAGTCGGACCAGGTAGACCGGCGCAGATCCGGCAGCAACCGGTCGGACGAACGGCAGCCACAGCAGGGCGATAAGCAAGGTGACGGCGATGGATCGTATTCTCATAGCCTTCCCATTGAAGACGGGAGGGGGGCGTGTGCGGCAGCTATTCCAGCAGTTTCATGATCTGCTTGACATCGTCCCAGACCTCCCGTTTCTTTTCCGGGTTGCGCAGCAGAAATGCCGGGTGAAAAGTCGGCATCACCGGTATGCCCATGAACTCATGCAATTGTCCCCTTAAGCGCGAGATGGGCGTCTCGGTCTCAAGCAGGCTGCGGGCAGCCACATTGCCCAGGGCACAGATCACTCGCGGACGGATGGCGGCCAACTGTCTTTTGAGAAATGGCAGGCACTGGCGGATCTCGTCATGCTCCGGGTTCCGGTTGTTGGGGGGTCGGCATTTAACGATATTGCAAATATAGACCGTTTCACGGGTCAGTTGCATGGCCGCGATGATTTTGGTCAGCAACTGTCCGGCAGCTCCCACAAATGGCTGACCGCATTGATCTTCATCGAATCCCGGCCCTTCGCCCACGAATACCAGCTGCGCGTTCGGACTGCCCTCACCAAACACGATATGGGTTCTCGATTCACACAACCGGCAGCGGGCGCAATCGCCCAAGTCCCTGCGGATGGCAGTCAACGTTTCTAGACCGGCCGCTGCATCACAACGCGGCAACCCCAATTGATTCAATGCTTTCAGGCTCTCATGACCACAATCAAAACCGATGCATCCGCTTTGTTTAAGGTAACACAGCGTGTTGCGAATGTCCCGGATGATTTGGGCAAGTGGCGCTTCGATGGTCATCTTGGTTTGCGAATGCGGTATCCCTGTTAAAGAGACATTGGACGATCTCAAAGGACATCTCTCTGCCGGACCAGTTCGGCCACCCGGTCAAGGATCACGTTGGCCACTGCATCCTTGTCCATGACATCGAGAATTTCTTTGCGGCCATCTGCAAAAAAAAGGGTCACGCGATTGGTGTCGGATGAAAATCCGGAATCCGATGGGCCGATGAGATTGGCCGCAATCATGTCCAGATGCTTTTCGGCAAGCTTTTTACGGGCATGGGTTTCCATATCCTGGGTTTCTGCGGCAAACCCGACGACGATCTGATGGTTTTTGCGCTTCCCGACGGTTTTCAGGATGTCGGTGGTCCGCTCCAGATCCAGCTGTATCCCGCGCTCACCCTTTTTTATTTTGTGGCTCGCGGGGTTGACGGGACGATAATCGGAAACCGCCGCCACCTTCACGACCACGTGGGACTGCTCCAGACGGTCCAAAACGGCCGCGGCCATTTCGGCTGCGGTCACGACGGGTACCACCTCCACGTTAAGCGGCGGATCCAGACCGACCGGCCCGCTGACCAGGGTCACACGGGCGCCGCGGTATTCCGCGGCGCGGGCGATGGCATAGCCCATCTTGCCGGAGGAGGGATTGCTGATGAACCGCACCGGATCGATGGCTTCCCGGGTCGGTCCGGCGGTCACCAGTACCTTTTTTCCGGCCAGGTCGTCCGGTGTAAGGAAACTGGCCAGCCGGTCCACGATGGCTGCGGGTTCCGGCAGTCGTCCCGGTCCGGTGGTGCCGCAGGCCAGCTCGCCTTCACCAGGTGCCAGAATGCGGCAGCCGTCCGCTTGGAGCTGGTTGAGATTGCGTCGCGTGGCAGGGTGTTCGAACATATTGGAATTCATGGAAGGGCAGATCATCACCGGGCAGGTGACCGCCAGCATGAAGGTGCTCAGGGCATCGTCGGCAATTCCGTGGGCCAGCTTGGCCACCATGTTGGCCGTGGCCGGTGCGATGACCACGCCATGGGCCGCTTCCGCCCAGGCGATATGCCGGATGGCCGAGTCATCTTTCTGATCGAAAAGGCCTACACACACCTGGTTTTCCGACAGCACCTCGAAGGTCATGGGACTCACGAACCGGGTGGCACTGGTGGTCATGATGACCCTTACCCGTGCACCCAGCTTCACCAGGCATCTGAGCAACTCCACGCTCTTGTAGGCCGCGATGCCGCCACACACCCCCAGCACAATCGATTTATTTAAAAAAACCGTTTTTTTCATGGTATCCGGATCGGTGGCTCTGTTTATGGCTCTTTCAAACGGTTCAGGGATGCTCCCTCAACAGCCAGAGCAACCCCTTTTCCCAGGAAGGGGCAACCCTTTTTTCTGTTCAGAAAACGGCAGGCCCAGGCATCGGTTACCGATCAACCCGGTCCGGTGGGATCCGGATTTTCTGAAGCCGCCCAAGCGAATTGCTCTGAATCATCAATCGAACCCATTGTTCCACCAGAGCAGAAACGTCCTTCCACTGTGCCGGCGTTTCCGGCAACAGGGATAAAACGGCCGTCAATGCCTGCCGCAGATCGCCCCGATCCGGGGTCTGATCGAGCAGGTAGCGGTATATCCGGGCAGCGGCATCATAACGTCCCTGATTGGCATAAACCCGGGCCATGGTTACTGTGTAGAATGTTTTGTCTCCATCAATATCCATTTTACTTCCTTGGCCCCCTTTCGTCGGGGCGTATGATAATCACATCATCCTTGCCGACCATGCCCAGTTCATTGCGGGCGACACTCTCAATATACACCGGGTCGCTCTTCAGCCGCCCGATGGTGCGGTATAAATTGACGTTCTCCCTGGCCAGGGTTTGGTTTTCAACCCCCATGGCCTGTTCCTGGGCTTGCAACCGGTAAAGCTCAACCAGGCCGTTGTCTCCGAAGACGATCAGCAGCATCAGGTTGAACAGCACCACCGCCGCAACGGCAACAATCCATTTTTGACCCAAATTCACGATCGGCTCAGACTCCTTTTTATCAACCGCATCACATCCTGCCCTTCCGGAATTTTAAGCAGCCCGGCGGCAACGGAAAAAACTGCGATGCCGCCTCCGATGGCAATACCGATTCCCAGAAGCAGCCCCAAACCTGCGGTTGCACTTTCATCGGGAATGAGTGTTCGGCTGGCCAACATGACAACCAGAGCCATGATCCCCGATGCAACCAGTGTTTTCAAACAACTGGAAAAAATGATCCGCCACCGGATCACGCCCAGCTTTTTTCTCAGCACATACACCAGCAGAACCAGATTCAGCATGGAGGCCAGTGAGGTGGCCAGGGCCAGTCCACAATGCTTCATCGGGCCCATGAGGGCCATGCCGAAAAGAATGTTGGCCGCGATGGAGATGGTGGCGGTGGTGACCGGTGTACGGGTATCCTGCATGGCGTAAAACGTAGGCACCACGATTCGCACCGCAGAGAAGGCCCACAGACCCAAAGCATAATACAAAAGCGCATCTGAGGTCAATCGTGTGGTCTGGATATCGAAGGCCCCGCGTTTGAACAACAAGGCCACGATGGGGTCACGGAGGGCGATCAGTCCCACCATGGCCGGAATGGTGATGAACAGCACCAGGCTCATGGCGTGGCCGAACGTGTCCCCCATACCGGAATGATCACCCTTGGCAGCCTGCCTCGAGAGGCTGGGCAGCACCGCCGTAGCCGCCGCGTGGGCGAATATACCCAAAGGGAATTGAACCAGACGGTCGGCATAATAGAGATAGGATACACTGCCCTCGGGAAGCAGAGACGCCAGAAGGGTCCCCACCAGGATATTGATCTGGTAGACCGCTGCCCCGAAAATGGTGGGCAGCATGAGCAGGCCGATCGTTTTCATCCCCGGATGCCACAGGCCCGATTGCGTCCAGAATCGGACGCCATGTTTCACCAGATAGGGCAGTTGCAGGGCCAACTGAAGCAGACCGCCCAATAGCACCCCAGCGGCAAGCCCCATGACTTGAACCGTTTCCGATTCTGACAACCGGGAAACGGTGAAAACGGCAGCGATCATGGACAGATTCAACAGCACCGGAGCGATGGCCGGAGCTGCAAAATGACCCAGTACATTCAGAATGCCCATACACAGGGCCACCAACCCGATAAGGATCACGTAGGGAAACATGACGCGCGTCAGGGTCACCGTCAGGGCCATCTTTTCCGGCAGATGGGAAAACCCGGGTGCAACCAGCTGGACGATAAGTGGCGCGGCGACCACACCGATGACCGTTATCACCGACAGGCAGACCAACAGCAGTTTCAGCGCACTCACGGCCAAGCGCAAGGCGTTCTCGCGGTCGCCTTTGATCATGGCTTCCGTAAACACGGGCACGAAGGCAATGCTCAGCGACCCCTCACCGAAGAGCCGGCGCAGCAGGTTGGGAATCCGGAAGGCAGCGATAAACGCATCCGCCGCCATCCCGGCACCGAAAAAAGAGGCCAATACCATATCCCGAACGTAGCCGAATATTCGGCTGAGCAGGGTCGCGGCACTAACCACACCGGCGGCCCGGGTGACCAGCCGGGTCTCACGTGTTACCTGTTGTCTGGCCTCCGCATTCATACGGCCCTGTTCTTAATGGGCGGACACAATTATCCTTGACTTGCCCAATGTTTTTGGCTATCAGGAAGTTTTGTGTTTTCCCAATTAATTTCCGAAAAGGAGTGATAGAAGGTGGCAAACCATAAATCAGCATTGAAGCGGGCCGGCCAGAATGAGCGTCGGCGCCTGCGCAACAAGACCGTTCAGACTCGGGTAAAAAACGTTGTCAAGGATGTGCGCCTCGCCGTGACTCAGAATGCGGACAATACCGTTGAACAACTTGATGCGGCCAAGTCCGCCATCGATAAAGCGGCCAAAAAAGGGGTGCTCCACCAAAAGACTGCTTCCCGTAAAGTTTCTCGTCTCAACCGGCTGGTCAACGCACGGCCGGCCTGACCCTTCCCGACGCCCGCAGTCCGCAAGAAACGGCCGCATATGGTGCTTGCCGATCTTGTTGCGACTGCGGCCGCGTAGGCTCTCAACCATTTTTCAGAAATCTTCCGTCATTCGGTTGAAGGCGGATTCCGCCAGCTTTCTGGAAAGCACAGCGATGGCATCGGACTTGTTCTGATCGGTTGCTGTTTTATTTCCATCCACCACCGCATAGGCCTGGCGTTCAACGATATTGCCCGACGACCAGAGAATCCGACCCGCTGGAGATTCCAGCCGCAGGTTGAGCGTGCCGGTCACCCGGCGCTCGAGTGCTTTGGAAACGGATGAGCGGGAAATGTTGTCCACGGACAACCGAACAATGGTCCCGGTAAGGATGCCATCGGCCGAAGATCGCTCCTGAGCAAGGCTTTGCTCTCGGTTTCTGATGAATTCATCGATCAGATCGTTGGTAAAGGTGCTCTCCACGCCGGTTTCAGCCGACCGGTTTTCCAGGATGGTAATGAACACCCGGGACACACCGGCCGGGAATCTGCCGCTGCCGGCAAATTGGTAGCCGCATCCGGTCAGCAGGGTGATCAACAGGCCGATTCCCCACCAATATCTCCGCCACCGAAGGGTCATTGATGCTCCATCCTCTGGGTTACCCACTGCGCGGGTCAGCCGATGGCAACTCTGCAGCAGCCCGGCCCGTATATCCCCTCGCCGGATCAGCCGCGCATCGGATCAATAGCCAATCATCTGATTAAATGACGATATTCACTAGTTTGTTTTTTACGGTAATCACCTTTTTAATGGGCTTCCCGTCGATAAAACGCACGATTCGCTCATCGGCCAAGGCGGTTTGCTGCAACGTTTTTTCATCGGCATCCAGAGCGGATGAGAAACGACTGCGCAGCTTGCCGTTGACCTGGACCACCACCTCCACTTCGTCTTTAACCGTGGCTGCATCGTCAAAGCTCGGCCATTGGTGGAGCAAGACGCTTTTATCGTGACCCAGGGCTTCCCATAACTCTTCACAGAAATGGGGCACGATGGGCGAAAGGAGCAGGACAGTTGTCTCCATGGAGAACCGCATGGTTCGTTTTCCTGCGTTGTCCAAGCCGGCTTCGTCGATGGCCTGCATGGCGTTGACCAATTCCATGACCGCACTGATGACCGTATTGAAATGGAACCGGTCATCGATGTCCTGGGTGACCCGTTTGATGGTTGCGTGGGTTTTGCGGTACAGTTCCCGGAAGGGCGTGGTCAATTCCTGAATGTCGGTCGGACCGCAATCACAATCCGCCAGCCATGGCAGCCAGCGCTCACCCAGGCGCCAGACCCGCTGCAGAAAACGGTAGCTGCCCTCGACACCCTGTTCGCTCCACTCCAGATCCCGTTCGGGCGGCGCGGCAAAGAGGCAGAAGAGCCGGGTGGTGTCGGCCCCGTATTCGTCGAGCAATACGTTGGGGTCAATCACATTTTTTTTCGACTTGGACATCTTTTCGACCCGCCCGACGGTCACCGGCTGGCCGCATTGCCGGCAGGTCCGCTGGCTGTCGCTCTCTTCGGCCACCTGTTCGGGATAAAGGAAACCGTGTTCCGGACAGGCATGGGTCTCTTTGCACACCATGCCCTGGGTAAGCAGCCGGGTAAAGGGTTCCTTGAACCTCACCATCCCAAGTGACTCGAGCACCCGAGTAAAATAACGTGAATAAAGCAGGTGCAAAATGGCGTGCTCCACTCCTCCGATGTATTGATCCACCGGCATCCAGTAGTCCACCGCCTGGGTGTCGAACATGGCACTGTCGCACCGCGGGCTACAGTACCGTTCGAAATACCAGGATGACTCCACAAACGTATCCATGGTGTCGGTTTCCCGCCGGGCGTCTTCGCGCCCGCATCGGGGGCAGCGGGTTTTGGCAAAATCCGCCAGCACAGATAGCGGTGAGCGCCCGCCTTCCAGCAAGTCGGCCCCTTCTGGCAGTACGATGGGCAGGTCTGCCTCAGGTACGGATATGATGCCGCAACTGTCGCAGTGAATCATGGGAATGGGGGCACCCCAGTATCGCTGCCTGGAGATGCCCCAGTCGCGCAGACGGAAGCTGACCGTCTTTTTGCCAATACCGTTTTCATCCATGAATGCGGCGATCGCTTCCATGGCCTCCCGGTTGGCCATGCCGTTGAACTCGCCGGAATTGACCATGGCGCCGTCGCCGGTATAGGCGGTTTCCATGGTGCTCCCGTCCAACAACTGGTCCGGGGGGCTAACCACCACGATAATCGGCAAGTCGTATTTGCGGGCAAAATCAAAATCCCGCTGGTCATGGGCCGGAACGGACATAACAGCGCCGGTGCCGTACTCCATAAGGGCGAAGTTGGCCGTGAAGATGGGCATTCTCCGGCCGTTCATGGGGTTGGTGCAATAGGCGCCGGTAAACACGCCTTCTTTTTCATAGGATTCGATGGCCTTGCTGGAGCGGTCCTGAAGGGAGATGCGCTCGACAAACTCTGCCACGGCGGTTTCCTGATCCGTGCCCGCTGAAAGTTCGGGGACCAAGGGATGTTCCGGCGCCAGACACATGAAGGTGGCCCCATAGACCGTGTCCTGACGGGTAGTGAATACGCTGATTACCGCCTGGCTGCCTTCCACGGGGAAACGGATCTCCGCACCGACACTTTTGCCGATCCAGTTGCGCTGCATGGTGGTTACCTTGTCCGGCCAGCCTGGCAGCAGGTCGCAGTGTACCAGCAGGTCGTCGGCAAAGTCGGTAATCTTGAAGAACCACTGCCACAACTTCTTCTGACGTACCGATTTGCCGCAGCGCCAGCACAGGCCAGCCTCAACCTGTTCGTTGGCCAACACTGTCTGGCAGGGTTCGCACCAGTTCACATAGGACTCTTTGCGGTAGGCCATACCCCGCTCGACCATCTTGAGGAACAGCCACTGCTCCCAACGATAGTATTCGGGACGGCAGGTGGCCAGTTCCCGATCCCAGTCATAGGAAAAACCCAGTCGTTTGAGCTGGGCTCGCATGGCATCAATGTTTTCGTAGGTCCAGGTGGCCGGATGGGTGGCGTTGGCGATGGCCGCGTTTTCCGCCGGCATGCCGAAAGCATCCCAGCCCATGGGGTGAAGGACATTGAATCCGCGCATCCTTTTGTAGCGGGCCACCACGTCACCAATGGTGTAATTTCTCACATGGCCCATATGGATCTTGCCTGATGGATAGGGAAACATTTCAAGCAAGTAGTATTTTTTCTGGTCCGCCACTTCAACGACATTGAACAACCTGTCCTCATGCCAGCGGTTCTGCCATTTGGTTTCAATTGCCTGGGGATGGTACCGTGAATCCATGAATCTTCCTATCATCTTGCGAACATTGTTGATTTCATTGGGCTCAAGTGCACCCTCATGCCATAAAGCCCGTTAAAGATCAAGAGCCGTTCTGGACGGGAACCGGGGCGAGGACGCCCATTGGCTGTGACCTGCAGGGGCTGCCGCAAAAGCAGGGTCGAGGACCGGGCAGCCGCTGATTCATTCCGCCGGCCTGCCTTTTTATTTGGTCGGCCGCTAAAATTCCGTTGACTTGGTGGTAACAATTCTTTATTTATGCAGATTTAATATCAACACCATAAATAGGGACAGAGCCGTCAGCGAATGACCAGCAAAATTCTCATCAATGCTGTGGATCCCGAAGAGGTTCGACTCGCGATTGTCAAGGACAACCGTCTAGAAGAATTCCACATCGAAAGCGCGGCCCGGGAAATTCTTCACAGCAGTATTTACAAAGGAGTAATCACCCGCGTCGAACCCAGCCTTCAGGCGGTGTTCGTGGATTTTGGTGCCGAGCGTCACGGCTTTTTACAAAAACAGGAGATCCACAGCGACTATTTTCAGGGACCGCCGGCCAACGGCAATACCATCCAGAATCTGGTGAAGCGGGGCCAGGAGTTGATGGTGCAGGTGACCAAAGACCCCATCATGAAAAAAGGGGCCATGCTCACCACCTTCATTTCCCTGCCCGGACGCTACGCCGTGCTTATGCCGGGAAGCAACAGCCGCGGCATCTCTCGCAAGATTGAAGACGAGACCGAACGCAACCGGCTCAAGGAAATTGTTGAAAAACTGGACCTGCCCGATGGCTTCGGTATAATTATCCGCACCGCCGGTCAGGCATGCACCAAGACCATGCTGGCCAAGGACGTCCAGTACCTGTTGCGCCTGTGGGAAAACATCACCGCCAAGGCCGTGAAAGCCCAGGCGCCATCCGCCCTTTACAAGGATCGGAACCTGGCCGTTCGTTCCATTCGCGACCACTTTACACCGGACATCAAGGAAATTCTCATTGACGATGAGGCGGTCCACCAGGAGGTGAAAGGCTTCATCCACATCATCGCGCCAAAACAGACCAGCATCGTCAAATTCCACAAATCGGACAAACCCCTTTTCACCCGCTTTCAATTGGAAGACCAGATCGCCACCATTTTCGACAACCGGGTCACCCTCAAATCCGGCGGATCGGTGGTGCTGGAACGCACCGAAGCCTTGGTCGCCATCGACGTCAACTCCGGCAAAGGGACCCATAAAAAAAACATCGAGGAGACCGCCTTGATGACCAACCTGGAAGCGGCGGCGGAAATCGCCCGTCAGCTCCGAATTCGGGATCTGGGGGGGCTTATCGTGGTGGATTTCATTGATATGCGCGAACAAAAGCACCGTAACCAGATCGAAAAAGCCCTTCGCGCCAGCATGAAACAGGACCGGGCCCGGGTGAAAATCGGCAAGATTTCCAAATTCGGCTTGCTGGAACTCTCCCGCCAGCGCCTGCGACCATCCATCGACTTCGGCAGCATGGAGACCTGTTGGCACTGCAGCGGCAAAGGCCACGTGCCGTCTGTGGAATCGCTGGGTTTGAGCTTTTTGAGAAAGCTGAAGCTAGAGACCTTGAAAGAGGATATCCAGCAGGTAACCGCGCAATTGCCTGCACCGGTGGCCTCATATCTGCTGAATCGCAAACGCAAGGAGTTGAGCGACCTGGAGGGCAAACGGACGATGGCGGTCACCATTATTTCCCGGGGTGATCTGATTCCCGGCCAGATGGAGGTCGCCTATGACAAAAAAACCAAAGCCGTGGAAAATCCATCCGCATAGGCGTTTCGCGCCATTTTCTGGCCGGGATGGATTGCCGCCCGCAAGAACCATTTGACGGGGCCGGTGATTTGCAGTATATCAGCGCCACTTTTACGGTTGCCAAACCATGGTGGGGCCGAAAATTGGGGTTCAATTTCATACCGACACCCACTTGAAACGCCCAAACGAGCACAATCACCACCGCTTGCCGCGGGGTAGCGATCGAAATGGATACCTTTTTTTCTTTATGATGAAGATTCCACGCGGTTTGCCGCGCGGAGGATTCAAATATCTGACAGGAGGTTTTGAGACCGATGAATATCGCTTACGCTATGGGACAGGGAGGGGCCGCAGGCCAAGGTGGTTCAGGAGGATTCGCGTCGTTTATTCCGCTGATTCTTATGTTCGTCATCTTTTATTTTCTACTGATCCGTCCCCAACAGAAAAAGACCAAAGAGCACCGGCAGATGATCGAAAACCTGAAGACCGGGGACCGGATTGTCACCAGCGGCGGCATTCACGGTCGGATCACCGGCATCTCGGAAAACGCCCTGACGGTGGAAATAGCTGAAAAAGTTCGGGTAAAAGTGAACCGGGGCAATGTTTCCGCGCTGATGCAGGCGACCCCTCCCCCGGCCGCACCCAAAAAAGAAAAGTAAACCCAAGCCGACAACGGCAAAGCCTAAATTCGAATCGTTTTCTCCTTCAAAGCCCCATTGCCACCGGCACATTTTCCCGCTCCGACCGCAGGCCCTCCTGTGTTCGGCTCTGGAGTGACACGGCGGCTGGGGCTTTGGCGTGCAGATCATGAAAGGAACGGAGCGTTGAAGAATCTTTCGTGGAGACTCATCGTAATTGCAGCGGTCATCGTGGCCGCAGTGATTTATGTGATTCCGACATTTCAACCCGGCATCTGGCCGCATAAAAAAATCAACCTGGGCCTCGATCTTCAGGGCGGCATGCACCTGGTGCTGGAGGTGGATGCGGACAAGGCCGTTGAAAACACCATCGAGCGGGTGGGCCAGGAGCTCCGGGAGCTGTTAAAAAAAGAGCGCATCCGCACCCTGAGCATCGAACGGGTGGAAACCGTCAAACTGGCTGTCAGAGTGGCGGAGGAAGACGCCATTCAACGTTTTGATGACCTGCTGGACCAAGAATTCCCCGATTTACGGGTTGCGGACCGGACTATCAATAACGGTGTGCTGGCGATCGTCCTGGACCTTCCCGACAAGGAGGCCGACCATATTCGCAAGCTGGCAGTGGATCAGGCCTTGGAGACCATCCGCAACCGTATTGACCAGTTTGGCGTCAGCGAACCGGACATCCGCATTCAGGGAGACCAGCGAATCCTGATCCAATTGCCGGGTATCAAGGATACCCAACGGGCCAAGCAACTGATCGGCAAGACCGCCCTGCTGGAGTTCAAACTGCTGGACGAAGAACATGACGTTGAGGCCGCCCTGAGCGGCAACCTCCCCGCCAGCAGCGAGATCCTTTACGAAACCAAGGAAGATCCGGCCACCCGCCGCGTCCAGAAGATTCCCTTTCTGGTCAAAAAACGCACCTCCCTTACCGGTGCCTATCTGACCGACGCCCGGGTGCAGATCGACAGTCAGTACAATGAGCCTTACGTGTCCATCACCTTCGACAATAAAGGCGCCCGTCTCTTCGAACGCATCACCGCGGAAAACGTGAAAAAGCGCCTGGCCATTGTGCTGGACGACAACGTCTATTCGGCACCGGTCATCCAGGAGAAGATCGCCGGCGGCGAAGCCCGCATCACCGGCAGCTTCACCACCGAGGAGGCCCGCGACCTGGCCATCGTTCTGCGTGCCGGTGCCCTGCCTGCGCCGGTCCAGAT
This sequence comes from uncultured delta proteobacterium, assembly GCA_963704985.1. Taxonomy (GTDB): domain Bacteria; phylum Desulfobacterota; class Desulfobacteria; order Desulfobacterales; family Desulfosarcinaceae; genus Desulfosarcina. The sequence continues at coordinate 160,869 of CAVPIL010000005.1, forward strand.
CCTGGAAGAACGAACCGTGGGGCCATCTTTGGGAACCGACTCCATCCGTATGGGCCTGCTTTCCATGTGTGTGGGCGGCATCCTGGTGGTCCTGTTCATGGCCGTATACTACAAGGGGTCGGGGCTTCTGGCCGATTTCGCCCTGCTGCTCAACATTCTGCTTATCTCCGGCGGCTTGGCCGGATTCGGTGCCACCCTCACCCTGCCCGGCATCGCGGGCATCATCCTGACCATCGGTATGGCCGTGGATGCCAACGTGTTGATCTTCGAGCGTATCCGCGAAGAGATCTCCCTGGGGAAAACCCCCAGGGCCGCCGTGGACGCCGGCTATGACCGGGCGACCCTGACCATTTTGGATGCCAATGTCACGACACTGATCGCCGCCCTGGTGCTGTTTCAGTTCGGCACGGGTCCGGTCAAGGGTTTTGCCGTCACCTTGAGCCTCGGGGTGGTGGCCAGCCTCTTCACCGCGTTGGTGCTCACACGCGTCATATTCGATTACTTTCTGATCAGTCGAAAAGTCCGAACCATCAGCATCTGAACCGGATGCCCCTGTCCAAGCAGGCATTGCAGCCTGGAGGCAACGGGACACCACCACCAAGGAATGGATTCATGCAGTTTATCAAACCGGGTATCAACATCGACTTTATTGGAAAACGGAAGATCGCCTACATGCTTTCGCTGCTGATGATTCTGGTCAGCATCGCTGTGCTGCTGATGAACAGGGGCCCCCGCTATGGCATCGACTTTGCCGGCGGCACCCTGGTCCAGGTCAAATTCGAGGCTCCCGTCACCATCGACCGAATCAAATCCGGCCTGGCGACAATGGAAATGGCCGCTTCTGCGGTTCAGCAATTCGGGCAGGCGGACGATTATGAATACCTCATCCGCACCGATGCGACCACCTCAGCCGTTGAAGGACTGGCAGAAAAGGTCGAGCAGCGCCTCAAGGAGGCCACCACCGTGCCGGTCGAAGTCCGTCGGGTGGAGATGGTGGGCCCCCAAGTGGGCCAGGACCTGCGTGAAAAAGCTCTGTTCGCCATGTTTTATTCACTGCTGCTGATCACCGTTTACATCTCGGGAAGATTCGAACTGAAATGGGCCAAGAGCGGCATCGTGGCCGCAGCCATTATGGGGGTGGTCTACCTGCTGTCCTTGTTCAACGTCTCGGTTCCGTTTCTCATGCTGGCCGCCCTGATCGTCTCTCTGATCATCTTCTGGTTCTTCGAATTCAAGTACGCCATGGGTGCCATTGTGGCCCTGATCCACGATGTTACCATCACCGTGGGCTTTTTCTCAATTTTCGACAAAGAGTTCACCCTGCCAATCGTGGCAGCCCTGCTGACCATCATCGGCTATTCTCTTAACGACACGATCATCGTCTTCGACCGCATCCGCGAAAACCTGCGCAAGCACCATAAAGAGCCCATGAGCACGATTTTAAACAAGAGCATCAATGAGACCTTGAGCCGGACGATCCTCACCTCCGGAACGACGCTGATCGTGGTGATCGCCCTGTTCATCCTCGGCGGCGGGATTATCCATGACTTCTCTTTCGCTCTGCTGGTGGGCATTTTGGTCGGTACCTACTCTTCAATCTTCGTGGCCAGCCCCATCCTGCTGGCCTGGCAGACCCGGAGAAAATAGATGGCTGCTTTACGGCCCTGGTTCGCCCTGAAGAGCGTGCCGGGCGTCGGCAATCTGCTGTTTCGCAGGCTCATTGAAAGATTCGGATCACCGGAAGCCGTACTCACCGCCGACGACTCGGCATTGTTAATGGTCCAAGGGGTTACCTCCCGTTTGGTCGCAGCCATGAGGCGTCACCGGGCGACGGATACGATTGAACGGGAGTTGGAAGCAGTCCAGCAAAAAGGATACACCATCGTTACCCAGACGGACCAGCGCTACCCACCACTCCTGCGCCAGATCCCAGATCCACCGCCATTTTTATACGTTTATGGCACGCTGCCGGTTACCGGGCTGAACATCGCGGTTGTGGGGTCCCGCAATGCCACCGATTACGGCATCTCCACCACGCGACAACTGTGCATGGACCTTGTCAGACAGCAGGTGAATATCGTCAGCGGCATGGCCAGGGGGGTGGATACCGCAGCCCATTCAGGCGCAATTGCAGCCGGTGGGAGTACGGTCTCCGTTCTGGGCACCGGTCTGGATCGGATCTATCCCCGGGAAAACCAGCGCTTGTTCCACAAGATCGCGGAAAAGGGTGCTGTGGTCAGTGAATTTTCCCTCGACACCGGTCCTGACGCGCACCATTTTCCGGCCCGCAACCGTATCATCAGCGGCCTATGCCACGGCACGGTGGTGGTGGAGGCCACCGGGCGAAGCGGTTCGCTGATTACCGCCCGCCTGGCCGCCGAGCAGAATCGGGAGGTCTTTGCCGTCCCCGGAAACATTCACTCCTTTAAAAGTGTCGGCACCCACACCCTGATTAAACAAGGCGCCAAACTGGTGGTGCATGCCGGGGACATTCTGGATGAATTTCAACATATTCACGCACAAGATCAGGGGTCATTGAAACCACGGGAAGCACCAACGCCGCCATTGACGGATGAGGAAGCCATGGTTATCGATTGTCTGGAGGCCGACCCCGTTCACATTGATGAGTTGTGCAGGCGTCTGGCTATTGCGCCGGGCCGACTCTCCGGTGTGTTGCTCCAGCTGGAAATCAAAGGGCTGGTTTCCCAATCCCCGGGCAAGCGTTTTTCCCTGCTTCCCGGCATCGGCGGTCAGCATTTGGCCCAACGCAAAATCAACCAAGAGGTATCCAGTGAGTAAACCCCTGGTGGTCGTGGAATCACCCACAAAGGTTAGAACCATAAAAAACTATCTCGGCAGCGACTTCAACGTCGCCGCCACGGTCGGTCATATCAAGGACCTGCCCAGCAAGGACCTGGGCATCGATATCGAGAATGACTTTACCCCGCAGTACCAGACCATTCCCGGAAAATCAAAAGTGCTGAGCCAGTTGCGGTCAGCGGCAGGCGATGCGACGGATGTCTATCTCGCTCCCGACCCGGATCGTGAGGGAGAAGCCATTGCCTGGCACACTGCCGACGTGCTCAAAAAAAAGGGCCGGACTTTTCACCGGGTTCTGTTCCACGAACTGACCAAGAAAGCCATCCTCGAGGCCATGCAAAAGGCCCAGGAACTGGACCGGGACAAGTATGAAGCCCAGCAGACCCGCCGCATCCTGGACCGGCTGGTGGGGTATCAGATCTCTCCCCTCCTGTGGCGCAAGGTCAAAGGCGGCCTCAGTGCCGGCCGGGTGCAGTCGGTTACTGTGCGCATTATCTGCGACCGGGAACGGGCCATCCAAGCCTTCACGCCGGTGGAGTATTGGTCCATCACCGCCAATCTAAGAGGGGTTGCACCACCGGCATTTGCCGCCAAACTGGTGCGCCACAACGGGAAAAAAGCCGAGATCCCGGATGAAGCTGCCGCCGCCGCCATTTTAAAAGACCTGGAAACGGCTCGCTATGTGGTGGACAAAATCGTCAAGCGAACCTCCCGGCGCAACCCCTTGCCGCCCTTCATCACCAGTAAGCTTCAGCAGGAGGCCATCCGCAAGCTTCGCTTTTCGGCCAAAAAGACCATGATGGTCGCTCAGCAGCTCTATGAAGGCATCGACCTGGGCCCCGGAGAACCCGTGGGTTTGATCACCTACATGCGCACAGACTCCACCCGCATTGCCGATGAGGCGGCACAGGAAGCGCTGAGTTTCATTCATGAGCAGTTCGGCAAAGATTATTCCATCGGCCAGCCTCGATTTTTTAAAAATAAGAACAAAGCCCAAGACGCCCATGAGGCCATTCGCCCGACCTCCGTCTATCACACGCCGGAAAAGGTGAAGCGTTACCTGTCTAAAGATCAGCTGGCCTTGTACACCATGATCTGGCAACGGTTCGTAGCCTCGCAGATGGCCCAGGCCCTTATCGATCAGAAGACGCTCTCCATCGCCGCTGGCGACTATACCTTCACCGCCAGTGGCTCCTCGGTAAAGTTCCCCGGCTTTCTGGCCCTGTATCAAAGCGCCGATGACGAGGCCGAAAGCAGCAAGGGAAGTCAGCCGCTGCCGGAATTGGCCGAAAAATCGCCGCTGGAGTTGCTGGGAATCGACCCCAAACAGCATTTCACCCAGCCACCGCCGCGATTTTCAGAAGCCTCCCTGGTCAAGGAGCTGGAGGAAAACGGCATCGGCCGGCCCAGCACCTATGCCGCCATTCTCTCAACCATTCGGGACAAGGGGTATGTGGAACTGATCAAGGGCTATTTCAAGCCAACTGAATTGGGATTTATCGTCAACGATCTGCTCATCGCCAGCTTCCCGGAAATCCTTGACGTGGAGTTCACCGCCCGGCTGGAGAGTGACCTGGACCGGGTGGAACAGTCGGAGGTGGAAGCACTGACCATCCTCCACCAATTTTACGGCCCTTTCAGCCGCAAACTGGCCGAGGCCGGCGAAAGCATGCTCAGCGTCAAAGGCGTAGGCATGCCCACAGACTTGACCTGCCCCTTGTGCAATAAGAATCCACTTCGCATCAAGATGGGCAAAAACGGCCATTTCCTGGCCTGTTCCGGCTATCCGCAGTGTACTTACTCCAGTGACTACCAGCGGGATGAAAAAGGAATCATCGCCCCGGTGGCGCCTGTTCAAAGCGAAGCAACCGACAAGGTCTGCGAGCTGTGCGGCAAACCCATGGTGGTCAAACGGGGACGCTATGGCGACTTTCTGGCCTGTACCGGCTACCCGGAATGCAAAAATACCCAGTCACTGAACAGCGGTCCCAATGCCAAGTCAACCGGCGTAGCCTGCCCCGAGAAAGACTGTGGCGGCGTGGTGGTGGAGAAAGCCTCAAAACGGGGCAAAATCTTTTACGGGTGCAACCGCTATCCACAATGCAGTTTTGCCAGCTGGGACCGCCCGGTGGCCATCCCTTGCCCAGCTTGCGCCAACGCCTACTTGCTGGAGAAAACCACCAAACGGGAAGGCACCCTGCACGTCTGCCCCAACCGCGACTGCCAGCACCGCCAGCCGCCCGCCGAATCGAGTTCGGAGCTGAATTCCAAAGACAAAGGACGGAAGCCGGAGGTTGGATGATCAAGGGCTACGGGAATGCAACAACCCACATCAGAAACCCACCGACTCGGCAACCTTGAACCCTTTCAGAATTACCCGCCTAAGAGCGAAACCCGGAAAAAACGGTGAACAGTGACCAACCTCTCCCATATCAGCCTTATCGGCAATGAAATGAAACTGGCTGCGCCGCAGATCAAGTCCGTGGCGCAGCTGCTGGAAGACGGGGCCACGGTGCCCTTTATCGCTCGCTACCGCAAAGAGGCCACCGGCAGCCTCGACGAAGTCGCGGTGTCCGCCATCCGGGATCGATTGACCCAGCTGCAGGATCTGGACAGCCGCCGGGAAACCATCCTGACTTCTCTGGAGCAGCACGGCCACCTCACCGACGACCTCAAGGCCTCTGTACTGGCTGCTGGGACGATGACCCAGTTGGAGGACATCTACCTGCCCTTCCGGCCCAAACGGAGAACCAAGGCCACCGTTGCCCGTGAAAAAGGATTGGAACCGCTGGCCCTGGCCATTCTGGCCCAGGAGAACGCGGACCTGGAAGCGTTGGCCGCCCGATACGTGGATCTAGAAAAAGCGGTGGCATCCGTGGAAGAGGCCCTTTCCGGCGCGCGTGACATCATTGCCGAAACGATCAATGAAGATCAGCGTGCCCGGTCACGGGTTCGCGACCTGTTCTTCGAAAAGGCGGTCATCCGCAGCCAGGTGGTGGCCGGTAAAGAGAGCGAAGGGGCCAAGTACAAGGACTATTTTGAATGGGAGGAGGCCGTATCAACGGTGCCCTCCCACCGGATCCTGGCCATGCGCCGCGGGGAGAAGGAGGAGATACTGAGCCTGTCCATAGCCCCGCAACCGGAACTGGCCATCGCCATCCTGGAGAATCTGTTCTTATCCGGCAGCGGCCCCGATACTGAACAGGTGCGGATTGCATCCCATGATGCCTACAAACGCCTGCTGTCACGCTCCATGGAAACCGAGGTTCGGGTGGCCATCAAAGAGCGGGCCGATGCAGAAGCCATCCGCGTTTTTGCCGACAACCTGCGCCACCTGCTGCTGGCCTCCCCCTTGGGCGCCAAACGGGTCCTGGGAATCGACCCGGGGTTTCGAACCGGCTGCAAAGTGGTCTGTCTGGACCGCCAGGGAAAGCTTCTGCACAATGACACCATCTACCCCCATGCATCGGAGCGGCAGGCCACAGCCGCCGCGCAAACCATCAAGGCGCTGTGCCGGCAATTTGGAATCGAGGCGATCGCCGTGGGCAACGGCACCGCCGGCCGGGAGACCCAGACCTTCGTTGAAGGGGCCATCGATGCGCAATCCTTGCCGGTGATTATGGTAAACGAGAGTGGTGCATCGGTCTACTCAGCATCGGAGATCGCCCGCCAGGAATTTCCCGACCACGACCTCACCGTGCGCGGCGCTGTCTCCATCGGCCGCCGGCTGATGGACCCCCTGTCAGAGCTGGTTAAAATAGACCCCAAGTCCATCGGCGTGGGTCAGTACCAGCACGACGTCGACCCGTTCGCCCTGAAAGGGTCCTTGGATGACGTGGTGGTCAGCTGTGTCAATGGCATCGGGGTGGAAGTCAACCAGGCCAGCGTTCAGCTGCTCACCTATGTATCCGGACTGGGGCCACAGCTGGCCAGAAACATAGTCGCCCACCGGGACGAACATGGCGCTTTCAGCGGCCGCGCCGCGCTGAAGAAAGTCAAACGCCTGGGACCCAAAGCCTTCGAGCAGTGCGCCGGCTTCTTAAGGATAAAAGGCGGTGAAGACCCTCTGGATGCCAGTGCGGTCCACCCGGAAAGCTACCCGGTGGTGCAGGCCATGGCCGGCGATCTGGGCTGCAGCGTGTCCGACCTGTTGAACGATCCCGGCCTGCGCAAAAAAATCGAACTGAGCCGCTACGTCACCGATACCATCGGCCTACCGACCCTCACGGACATCATGGATGAGTTGGCCAAACCCGGCCGGGACCCCCGCGAGCCCTTCGAACATTTTTCTTTCGATGCGACCGTCGCTACCATCCAGGATTTGCAGCCGGGCATGAAGCTGCCCGGCATCGTCACCAACGTCACCAATTTTGGTGCCTTCGTGGACATCGGCGTGCACCAGGATGGCTTGGTCCATATCAGCGAGCTTTCCGACCGGTTCGTCAAAACGCCGTCTGATGTGGTCGGCGTTCAGCAAAAGGTCACCGTTACCGTTTTGGAAGTGGATCTGCCGCGCAAGCGCATCTCATTGTCCATGAAAAGCGAACCGGGAAAGAGACCTGAGCCTAAAACCAAATCCGATCACACCCGGCAAGCACGGCCGCCCGGCAACCGCCCCAAGCCCCAAAACGCACCCAAACCGGCAACGCCTTCGCCCTTCAACAATCCCTTTGCCGACGCCTTCCGAAAAACATCCGGACGGTAGAAGGAATCGCCAATGATCGCCGTGGTCCAGCGCGTCATAAGCAGCAGCGTCAGCACTGATGGATCGGTGATCGGCGCCATCGGCCCAGGACTCAATGTGCTGCTGGGGGTGGCCGCGGGTGACGAGAACGCCGATGCCGAATACCTGGCCGGCAAAGTGGCGAACCTGCGCATCTTCGAAGACGATCTGGGGAAAATGAACCGCTCGCTGCAGGATATGGGGGGCCAGATGCTCGTGGTCTCCCAGTTCACCCTGCTGGGAGACTGCTGCAAAGGCAGACGCCCCTCTTTCATCAAAGCCGCCGAACCGGTTTCGGCCCAACGGCTCTACCGCCATTTCGTTGAGCGTGTAAAAAAGCTGGGGGTCGACGTCCAGACTGGCCGATTCGGAGCCATGATGCAGGTGACCATCGTCAATGACGGGCCGGTGACCTTGTTGATTCACAGCCGATAACCGACCGTCCCACCACTGCACAGACCCATTTTACGAATCTTATGGCCTTCCTTTAAAGTTTCCCGCCGTTCGTCCGATACTTCAAGCAATGCGGCTTTGCAGATAGATTCAGGGCCTGCTTATGGACAGGCTATCATTCAGCCTACGGGTTTTAGGCAGGAACGGCTTCAAGCTTCGATAATGTTCCGCGGAAAAGAGCATATCACGGCTGGAAGCCGCTCCTACAACCGATTTCCATGGAATTTTCGTCGACACCCGAACGGGTGAAGGATACTATCAGACGGGCGCAACCATGTCCCAGCATAACAATCTGACGAACCAGCTTGCCGCCGGCCCCGGTAAAATGATCGCCGTTGGTGGCGCCAAGGGCGGCATTGGCAAGAGTCTGTTCGTGGCCAACCTCGGCGTCCTTCTCTCCCAGCTGGGCAAAAAGACCGTGGTGGTGGACCTTGACCTGGGCGGTGCCAACCTTCATCTCTACATGGGGGTTTGGAGCTTGACCCACCGTATCGACGACTTCCTCACGCTGAAAGTGCCGACCATCAGCGACATCATGACGCCCACCAAATACGGCCCTACGCTCATCGGCGGCGGGGGCGGAAAGCTGGGAGCCGCCAACATTCATTTTTCGCGGAAACTGAAACTGCTGCGGGCGCTGAAAACCATTGATGCGGATTATGTGATCCTGGACCTGGGGGGAGACAGCACTTACAACATCCTCGATTTTTACCTGGCGGCCGACCAGGGGTTCGTGCTGACCACTTGTGAACCCGCTTCGTATCTGGATGCCTATGGTTTCATCAAGATGTCCCTGCACCGCAAGCTTTCGCGGCTGTTCGGCGCCGAATCCAATTACAGACGATTCCGTGATTTTGAAGTGGAGCAATTGATCAAGGAGTTCATCTTCGCCAACACCTCAACCAACGGCCGTTACATGAGTACTCTGGTAGAACAGATCGAGCAGTCAGCACCCACCCATCACCGACTGATCAAAGAACTGCTGGACGGCTTCCGCCCGGGTACTGTCGTCACCATGTTCGAAGCAGAGGAGCAGGTGGACGAGCTGGTGTCCCGCCTGAAAAAAGTCTCCCAAAAAATGCTTTCCCTTGATATCAACTATTTCGGTTGCGTGCCTTTTGAACGGCAGATTCAGAGGAGTGCCAAAGATCTGATCCCCAGCGTGGCCAAGGCGCCGGACGGTGCCTTTGCCAAAGCACTGCGGCGGATCGTGCTGAAGATGGAGATGGCCTGAAAAGGGCAAACCAAAGACCATCGCCTTGCTGGATAAGGGATGCTGACTATGTTAAGCGACTGGTCGAGCGAAGCGAGTTCATCTTTCGATGCTCAACGGCCGATGGGGGATGTTCTTTTGCCAATTTGGCCCATGGATAGAATCCATCTCCACTCGCCGGCGGAATCAATTGGCCCCCGTGGCGATTATTCCCCCCGATGACGGCCGTACCGGTCCTCCAACCGAGTGATGTCATCCTCTCCGATATACCCCCCCGTCTGCACTTCGATCAGTTCCAGCGGTATCTTGCCCGGATTTTCAAGCCGGTGGGCAATGCCGGCGGAAATATAGGTCGAGCTGTCCTCTTTGAGCACGAACTGTTCGTCGGCCTTGGTGACCAGGGCGGTCCCCCGGACGACGACCCAATGCTCGGACCGGTTGTAATGCTTTTGAAGCGACAGTGCACCGCCGGGCTTGACCGTAATCCGGTTGACCTGGAATCGTGTCCCTGCCACCAATTGATCCACCGTGCCCCATGGTCGGTAGAGCCGCTGATGCGTGCGTGTCTCTTGCCGATCCTGGGCCTTGAGCCGGTCCACCAGCCCTTTGACATCCTGTACCCGGTCCCGGGGGGAGATCATCACCGCATCCGACGTCTCGATGACGATGTGATCCTTCAACCCTACAGCAGCGATCAAGCGGGTTTCGGCACGCAGGTATGAATCCTTCACGTCGTGCAGCACCACATCTCCCTTGACCACATTGTCGGCCTCGTCTTTTTGGCCCACCTGCCAGAGGGCTTCCCATGATCCCAGGTCGTTCCAGCCGGCCGCCATAGGCAGCATGGCGCCGAGGTCTGTTTTTTCCATCACGGCATAGTCGATGGAGTCACTGGGGCAGGCAGAAAAGGCCGACCTGTCCAGGCGGAAGAAATCCAGATCGGACCTTCCGTTTTGAATGGCCTGGCGACAGGCAGCCACGATAGCGGGGACAAAGGTTTCCAGCGCCTCCAGCGCCTTGGATGCCTTGAACATGAACATGCCGCTGTTCCAGCAATAGGCTTTCGAGGCCACATAGCGTTGGGCCGTCTCCAGGTCCGGCTTTTCCACAAAGGCGGCTATGGTAACGGCCGATCCCTCCCCTTCGGCCGTAAACAGCGGCTGGCCAATTTTAATGTAGCCATATCCGGTTTCGGGCTTTTGTGGAACGATGCCGAATGTAATCAACCGACCTGCCTGAGCGTAAGCATAGCCCTCTGTTAAAACCTGTTGAAATCGCTCGGCAGATTGAATGTGATGATCGGCAGGCAGGATTAACAGTACGGGATCGTTCCCCTGCTCCATGGCCCGAATCGCCGCCACGGCCATGGCCGGAGCGGTATTTCTTCCCACCGGTTCAAGAATGATGGAATCCGCTTGAATTTCTATTTGACGCAACTGCTCGGCCACCATGAATCGGTATTCATCATTGCAGATCACCACCGGCTTGCCGGCACCCGCCAATCCGTCCAGCCGAAGGATCGTGTTCTGAAGCATGGTTTGCCGGTCAACCAGACTGATCAGCTGTTTGGGATAAAGGGCGCGGGAGAGCGGCCAGAGCCGTGTACCGCTGCCGCCTGCAAGAATTACCGGTAGAATCATCGACAACCTCAACCGTTTTTTGGGTTCTGGGTTCTGGATCCTGAGTTTAGGACCGATACAACATCAGTGGCATTGAATCAACCCCCGTCGCCTTCAACCGATTCACCTGTTCTTAACAGTTCTTTCCTGAGGATATCCAACGCCGCCATGGCGAATATTTTCTTGTTCATCAGGCGTTTGCCGAAAGGAAAGTACAGCCGACGCCCAAAGGATCGATCGGGTCCGGCAAATCCGATGCACACGGTGCCCACCGGTTTGTCTTTAGTACCGCCGTCAGGGCCGGCAATGCCGCTGGTGGAAAGCCCGAAGGTGGCTCCGGTTGCTCGCCGCGCCCCTTCGGCCATCTCTCTGGCGGTCTCTTCGTGAACCGCACCGTGTTGTTCCAGGGTCTCGGGCTTTACGCCCAATACATCCATCTTGGCTTGGTTTGAATAGGTGATCCCGGAAAAGAGAAAATAATCCGAACTGCCGGCCACATTGGTCAGCCAATTGGCCATCAGGCCGCCGGTACAGCTTTCCGCCAGGGCGATGGTGGCCAATCGTTCCAACAGCAGCCTGGCCACCACGGCTTCGATACGCTCGCCGTATTCAGATACCACATTCCGTCCCAACCGTTCGATAGCCCAGTCCCCGGCCTCGGCCAGCCGTTGATCCAGCAGCGCCGCATGCTTGTCCCGCCCGTAAAGCTTGACCTGAATCTGGGGGAAATTGGCACGAAGCCCCAGTTTGATGCCTGGAAAGGCGGTTTCCACGCCGGCTACTTTTTCGCCAGCCAACGATTCGGGCAGGCCGAAGGTGGTAATCGTCCTCACCCGGCTGTGCATGGCCGCATCGCCCTGTAGGGAGAGTATCGTGGGAATGACATGCTCGGCCAGCATGCATTTCATCTCGTAGGGAACGCCCGGCAGAAAGAAAAACCGGCATCGTCCAATAATCAAGGAGAATCCGGGTGCCGTACCAACCTGATTATACAAGAGTTTACAGCCATTTGGCAGGCATGCCTGCTTGCGGTTGGATTCGGTCATGGGGCGGTTGAACTTTTTGAAAAAACTCTCGACGTTTTCCAGGGCTGCCTTACTAAATGCCAGGTCCACACCAGCCGCGCTGGCCGCCGCTTCGGCGGAGAGATCATCGGTGGTGGGTCCCAGTCCGCCGGTCACGACAGCCACATCCGCCCGCTCACCAATCTCAACAAGCGTAGACACCAGCATGGGCAAATCATCCCCCACGCTGGTGTGGCGCACAACCTCGATACCGTTCTCCTCCAGCCGCTCAGCGATAAACGCCGAGTTGCTGTCCACCAAAGCGCCGGACCTTATCTCATCGCCTGTTGCCAAAATCTCCGCTTTCATTGGCTCACATTCCTAATCGCTTGCTTCGATGATCGATAATATGAAGGCATTCCAGTATATGACAATAGCGGCAGAGGTATGGTTGTGTCAACGCAACACTGCCTGGAAAGCAATACACGTTTTGCTTTTTCAAGACACCTGAGATATGAGTGGCTGTTGAGCAACGATATTCAAGAACCATCTGGTGGCCATCCAAGAATGGAATTTGGGAGTTCGGCTGTTGGCCGCAGCGCTTTTGAAACAGCAGGCGGGGAAGCGTTGCGTCGAGGGATTCAAAATCCCGTAAGCATCCAGCGCCGGGCTTCAAGACGCCATTTTAGGATGGGTGCTGTCTGACGGCGATAGCCCATGCATCCGTTTTCTATTCTCCACGTTTTCGGTACCCTGTTCATGGTCACGGGCATCGCCATGGTGTTGCCGCTGATCTGTTCGTTGATCTATCGTGAAGGGGATTTCCTGTCATTGCTGGTTTCGGCAGTGTTGATCCTTTTATTGGGGTTACCCTTGTGGTGGCTGTTCAGGAAGCACCACGACCTGGGTATCAAAGACGGCATCTTCGTCGCTGCTTTCGGCTGGATCATCGTTTCTGCACTGAGCACCCTGCCTTTCATGATCCATGGATCCATCCCGTCGTTCACCGATGCTTTTTTCGAGATGATGTCCGGCTACACCACCAGCGGCGCCACGATCCTGACAGACATCGAGGTGGTGCCGCACGGATTGTTGTTCTGGCGCAGCGAGACACATCTGCTGGGTGGCATGGGTTTTTTAACCCTGACGGTCATCTTTCTGCCCCACGGCATGGGTGGACTGCGCATCTTCCGGGCGGAGTCCTCACCGGGCCAAGTCATTACCAAAGAGAAATTTCATGCCCGCAACCGGGATACCATGGTCCTCCTGTGGGTCATCTATATGGCGCTGAACCTCGCCCAGACCACGCTGCTCTTCGGTGGCGGCATGTCCTTGTTCGATTCGCTGTGTCACTCCTTCGGTACCGTATCCACCTCCGGTTACTCCCCATACAATGCCAGCATCGGGCATTATAACAACGCCTATTTCGACTGGATTATCATCCTGTTCATGTTTCTTGGAGGCATGACATTCGTGCTTTTTTACCAGATGGTCAGGGGCGATTGGCGGGCATTGCAGATCAACACGGAGTTTCGCTGGTACGTGGGGTTAATGCTCTTTTTCTGCGGCATGGTCTCCTGGATATTATGGAAGGAGAACACTTACGGCCCGATGGACGCCATCCGCTACGGGACCTTTCAAGTGACCAGCCTGTTGACCACCACCGGCTTTACTACCGCCGATTACGAACAATGGCCCCAGGCATCCCAGATGTTCCTGTATGCCGTATGCTTTATCGGCGCCTGTGCCGGCTCCACCACCAGTGGCATCAAAATTGTCCACTATGTGGTCCTTTGCAAATTTATGTCGGCCACCATTAAAAAGATCTTTTTCCAGCCCATGTCCGTCATCTCCGTCCGCCTGAACCAGCGCCAGGTGGACGATTCCATTATCCACCTTTCCATCTGCTATTTCATTGTGAATATCTTCATGGTGCTGGTGGGCGGGTGTGTGATGGTGCTCACCGACGATATGGATTACACGACCGCCATGAGTTCGGTCATCGCCACGCTCATGAACATCGGACCCGGTTTTGGTGCGGTGGGGCCGTCGGAAAACTATGCCTTCATTTCTGATGCGGGCAAGTGGTTTCTATCCTACAACATGCTTGTGGGCCGGCTGGAGATGTTCTCTGCGCTGGTAATTTTCTACCCGTCTTTCTGGAAAAGATAATTCGATGGTTTCTGGTCGATCCGTGTCACCAAAACCACAACCCGGAGACCGGAGACTAGCCTAGAAACAGTTGGCGCACATCTTTCAGGTGCAGCGATTTGCAGATCACGATCACCCGTTCATCGGCAAGTATACGGGTGTCGCCCACGGCAATTTTCCATTGCTCATCCCGGTAAACTCCGCCGATGAGAATTTTTCCATGATACGCCGGGTCTATTTTGGATAGCGGAATTCGGGTGATGGGAGAATCCGGCATCACTCGGATTTCAACCACTTCCGCATCGAACCCATGAAGATGGGCCACCGATAGCAATTCCCCGCGTCGTATGAACTTCAAAATCTCGTTGGCCGCCAGTACTTTCTTGTTCAGCGCGATATCCGAACCGCTGGTGGCCGCCAGCACCAGATATTCCTCTTTACTGACCAGCGAAATGGTTTTGCGATCCCTGCTGCGGGTGCCACCATTGCTGGTTGTCATCAGGTGTTTGGCCAACATACAACTCATGATGTTGGTTTCGTTTTCACCGGTCGCAGTGATGAAGGTGTCCATGTCTGTCAAGCCGGCCAGATCCAGGGCTTCGGCATCGGAACCGTCACCGTGAAGCACCTCAACATCATTCAGGCGCTGGCACAACTCGGCCGCCCGGGTTTCGTCCTTCTCAACGAGTTTAACCTGCACGTCTTTACCCATCAGTTCAGCCACACGGGAGCCTACCAGTCCGCCCCCCAGGATCATCACCCGGTGTCGTCGCTGCTGTTCAACCCCGGTCAAGGCCATCAATTTGGGAAGATCCAGCTTTGAGGCCATGATCAGTACCTGATCCTGGGGAAGTATTTCATGGTCACCGCCGGGCAGGATGGTGGTAATCCCTCTGGCAATGGCCACGACCCGAAACGGAAAGGTGTTGTGGGTCATGGAAAGGGTTTTCAGTTTTTGGTGGGCCAAGGGCGACGCATCGTGCACACGGGTGGCCATGACCTGGGTTTGACCATCAGCGATATCGATGATCTCATTGCCGGCCGTTCGTTTGACCAGTCGAACAATTTCCTGGGCAGCCAGTTCTTCCGGATGAATAATCAAGTCGATTTTCAGATCATCGGCGGTGAGCACCGAATCCTTGCTGTCAAAATCCATGGATCGAACGCGGGCGATCTTCAATTGGATACCGAATCGATCGGCAATCATCGCCGCCAGCATGTTAACCGCATCGTTGTCGGTGACGGCGATCAACACATCGATATTCGCCGCACCGGCTTCCCGCCAGCAGTCGATGCTCATGGCTGATCCTTGAATAAACCGAGCGTCGAGTTGTCCATCTATATGACGTATCAGTCGGCCGTCAGGTTCGATGGCGGTAACGGCGTAGCCTTCATGAACCAACCGTTTGGCCAGGTAGGTACCAACGCCGCCCAGACCGAGTATCAGGATGTTTTCCGCAACCGACCGTTTCTTACTCAGCATCAACTAAATCCTTTTTGGGTGACCCGAAATAATATGTGCTGACTGGTCATATATAAAGCGCTCTAGGTTGTCAACGCGATCGGATCGGCCCTACGGACGGCATCTGTCAATACGCTGGATGCATCCGAATGCAGCAACCTTTCAACCGGTTAAACCAAAAAAGCCGCCTTCACAGCATAGATCTGTGAAAACGGCCAGTACATAGGGAATTACATATATTTGATAAGTGGCGTCCCCAAGGGGATTCGAACCCCTGTCGCCGGCGTGAAAGGCCGGTGTCCTGGGCCAGGCTAGACGATGGGGACGCAAGCTTTTTCGCTTCTGGTGGGCCGTGTTGGACTCGAACCAACGACTCTCTGCTTAAAAGGCAGATACTCTACCGACTGAGTTAACGGCCCGAAGAGAAAAACCGTTTCTACACGCCCAACCCCCTTTTGTCAACATCAAAATTCACACGCTTCGTGTTTCTTATTTTGCCCGATTAGAGCCTTATTTCCGCCAAAATTCAGGTACAACCAGGATGATTAAGGTATAAATTTCTAGGCGTCCCAGCAGCATGCACCAAGCTAGCAGCCACTTGCCCCAATAGGGAATCTGGGCGAAATTGTCGACCGGACCCACCATGCCGAATCCCGGCCCGATATTGCCGATGGTAGCGGCCACGGCCCCAAGGGCGGTGACAAAATCAACCCCGATACCGGCCAGCAGGACGGTTGACAGGGCAAACAGGACCATGTAAAGCGCCAGGAATCCAAGCACACTTCTCACGACATCTTCGGGCACGGTTTTCCCACCGATCTTGATGTGGCTGACCGATCGCGGGTGGATCATGGAAAAGAGCTCCTTGTAGCAGTACTTGAAGCAAAGCATAATCCGCAGGCACTTCATACCGCCGCCCGTAGAACCGGCCGATGCGCCCACAAACATGCACAAGAAGATGATGATCTGTGACATGCCCGGCCACAATTCATAATCGGCGGTTGCATAGCCGGTAGTCGTCACAATGGAAACCACTTGGAAGGCGGCGTAACGCAGGGCCTGCCCCATATCCGGGTAAACCGTTCGATAAATGTTGACGCCCACCACGATGGTCAAGATCAGGCACATAGATAGATAGAATCGGCACTCCGAATCTTGCCAGAAAACCAGCGGACGGCCCTTTAAAAGCTGATAGTGAAGTGAGAAGTTGATGCCGGCCAGCAGCATGAAAACAGTAATAACGACATCGATGTATACACTGTCGAAGTGAGCCACCGAGGCGTTTTTCGTTGAGAAGCCACCGGTGGGCATGGTGGTGAAGGCATGATTCAGCGCATCGAAAAAACTCATGCCGCCCAGCATCAACAAAAGCACCTCGGCAACGGTGAACAGCGCGTATACTTTCCACAGAATCATGGCGGTATCACGGATGCGGGGTTTGAGTTTGTCCGGGATGGGGCTGGGCACCTCGGCCTTGTATAGCTGCATGCCGCCGACGCCTAAAAAGGGAAGGATGGCGATGGACAGGACGATGATGCCCATGCCACCCAGCCACTGGATGAAGCTGCGCCAGACCAGCAGCCCGGGGCTCAACCCTTCGATATTGATCAGAATCGACGAACCGGTGGTGGTAAACCCGGAAACCGATTCAAAGAACGCATCCACAAAGAAAAAAGATGTGTCTGAAAAATAAAAGGGCAGCGCCCCGAACAGGCCGATGGCTGTCCACCCCACGGACACGATGGCCATGCCCTCGCGCTGGCTCATGGTTTCGGTTTTTTCGTGCCTGAACAAGGCCACCAACGCGGCTCCGCAAACCAGCGTAATTCCCATGGCTTTGGTCAGTGGCATCAGGCTGCGGTCCATGGCGAAAAGGTCAAAAGCCAGGGGAACGACCATGGTCCCGCCGAAAAACAGGGTCAACACCCCGACGGTGTTGAGAATATAGCGCCAACGCATTTAAATGTACTCCAGTTTTACGGCCAGGATCTTCTCGACGCCCGGTATGGCCTTCCGGGTGGCAAAAATGATGATCCGGTCGTCCGGTTCGATGATACTGTCGCCGCTGGGGATGATGATGGTCTCTTGGCGAATGATGCCGGCAACCATGGATCCCTTCGGGAATGCGATCTTTTTCAAGGGCTTAGACACGATGTCGGACGTGGGCAGGGCCAAGGCTTCCATCACCTCCCCCTCTTCTCCTTTAATGGAGATCGCCGACAGGACCTTGCCCCTGCGGATATGCTGCAGGATTGAGTTGATGGCCGACAGCCGGGGGCTGACCACCTGTTCGATGCCGATGGTGGACATGAGGGAAAAGTAACTGAATTTATTGATCTGGGTGATGGTTTTCTTGGCCCCCAGCCGTTTGGCCAATAGAGAAGCCAGGATATTGGTTTCTTCGTCTCTGGTTAGGGTCACCACCAGATCGGTGTCCTGGATATTCTCTTCCACCAACAGGCTCTGGTCCGACCCGTCACCGTGGAGCACGACGGTGCGCTCAAGGCGTTCGGCCAAAAAATCGCACTGGGTGGCGCGTTTTTCGATGATCTTGCAGGAGATCGACTTGTCTTCAAGCGCTTTGGCCAACCGATAGCCGATGCGTCCGCCGCCGATGATCAGCACCCGCTTGACGGGTGTGGCGTGCTTGTCGAAGACGGAGAGGTGTTTGAACAGGTTTTTCTCTTCGCTGATAAAGTAGACCAGGTCTCCGGCACGCAGGTGGTTGTGTCCCTTGGGGATGATCAGCTGGTCGTCGCGTACGACCGCGGCAATAAGGGGTCGGTCCTCACTAAGAACGGTCGGCAGATCGGCCAAGCGCACACCGGCCAGGCGGGAACCGGGATCCAGATAAACACCGACAAACTTGATACGGCCGTCGGCGAATTCGCCAACGTCCGCGGCGCCCGGCACGCCCATGAGCTGTTCGATGGTCCGGACCACCTCGATGTCGGGGTTGATGACCGTATCGATATGCGGTGCGTTGATCTTGAAGGCATCATGGTAGCTGTCAAAATCGGCGCCCCGCAGCCGGGCCAGCTTTTTGGTGGAGGGAGACAGGATGTCGGCCATCAGGCAGGCTACCAGATTCACCTCGTCGGAGTCGGTTACGGCCAGCATGATTTCTGCTTCGCGGATTCCCGCCGCTTCCAGGGTGGCGGGACTGCTCCCAGAACCGGTGATCGCCTGAACGTCGATGCTTTCCGAGAGCCGTTTCAGGGCCTCTGAATTAGCATCGATAACCACCACTTCCTTGTTTTCCAGGGCCAGGCGGCTGGCAATGTGAAACCCGACTTCACCAGCACCCACGATAACGATTTTCACCGCAATGCTCCTACCGAATAGTAAATGGTTTCTGCCTCAAAAAGGGGGGATACGACACCGGTTTTAGCGAGCAATGGTGAACGTCCGAAAGCGAACGCCCATTCAGCCCCCAAGAAAAAGAATCACTCTCAAATTTCGCTGTTATGCATTACACCACCGTCGATGCCGTGTCAAACCAAGGAAGGTGGATCTTCCGGCGCAGCTTTAGGAGGTACGCCATTCGGTGAATGGGATGCCGACGGATCGCTTTATAGTTGGGAAAATTCGCTCAGGGTAGAAGCACGGTCAAAGCGATGAGAAAACCGACTCCCATAGCCATGCCATCGCGCCAGGAAAAAGAAAGTTCCGGAAGGGTTCGGCGCTCGTTGTAGCAGCGCGCCTGCATGGCCTCAACCAGTTCGTCGGCACTGGAAAAAATACGCCGAAACAAGGTGATGGTGAATTTCATGAACCGGACCAGCGGGTTTTTGCGTTTTTCGATGCACCGGGCACGCTGGGCATCCGCAATCTCTCCTGCTTGAAAAAGAATCACCGGTAAAAACCGCACCACCAGCCCCACCATGGTGGCAGTCATTTTCTCGTCAACAGCGGGTAGGGGTTTCAAGTACCAGACCAGGGCGGCCCGGATATCGGCGGTCCGCGTGGTGGCCATCAACAGCACGCCCATGAATACCACCACCATCAGGCGCCAGCACACGATCAGAGCATCTCCGGCCAATTCCGCAGAGAAGGTGGGGAGCCAACCGCCAGTGAAAGTCACCACTCGGACACCGAAGATCAAGCAGAGCATAATAAGGAAATAACGCATTTCACGAAGCAACCGGCCAATGGGCAATCCGGCCGCGCTGAAGAAAAATATCATCACGACGGTGAAAAGCGTCAAAAAGATTAGGTTGCCCCACAGGCTCATCAGGCTGAGCCCCATGAGCAGGGCCTGCTTGGTTCTGGGGTCCAGCCGGTGGAGCAGCGATTGGCCGGGCTTAAACCCGATTGCGGTCAGCTCACCCATGGCCGGATTCCCCTGCCCAGTTGCACCGAGCACGGCGGTCGGATTCCGTAACGCTCGATGCCGCCGATCACTTCAGCCGGAATGCCGTCTTTGACCACACGCCCTTTTTCCATGACCACCAACCGCTGGGCATGGGCAACCACCTTTTCCAGGTCATGGGTGGTGATGATAATGGTGTGGCCGTTTTGGTGAAGGTCGAGAATCTGATCCAGCACCCGGCAGGTGGCCGGATAGTCAAGGTTGGAAAAGGGTTCATCCATCAGCAACACACGAGGGGCCATGGCCAGCACCCCGGCGATGGCCAGGCGACGTTTTTCTCCGCCGGAGAGATGATGGGGCGATTTATTTTCAAATCCACAAAGATCAACGGCCGCCAGCGCCTGCTTGACCCGCTGGTTGATCTGGCGACGCTCAAGGGCCAGGTTTTCTGGACCAAATGCAGCGTCATCGTAGACGGTCTCACCGACGATCTGACTGTCGGCATCCTGAAATACCATCCCCACCTGTTGGCGAGCGGCCAAAGGATCCTTTTTCACCGATCGGCCGCCCACAGTCACCGTCCCGGATCCGGGAAAAAGCAGACCGTTGAGGTGGCGCAGCAGCGTGGTTTTTCCCGAACCGTTGGCACCGGTGACCACCGTAAATTCCCCCTCGTTGAAAGACAGGGTGACATCGTTGAGCCCCTGGGTGCCATCGGCAAAACAATGGCATAGGTGGGAGGTTTGAATAATGGACACGGTTTTATCCTGTTGTTCTAGCGGCAGTAAAAGTGCCACCCATCATGGGGCGAAGGGCCCTGGCGATGGGAATGGCGGCAGCAACCTTCAGGGCATCGCCGATTAGAAAAGGCACCATGCCTACGGCAAAAGCCTTGGAGAAGCTCATTCCGGTGACCAATTTGAGCCACGCAACACCGAACGCATATATGATCAGGGTGCCGGCAAGCATGGCCAGCACATCGATGGCCACACGCCCCCGGCCGGCTTCGGAAATGACACCGATCAGATAGGCGGCTGCCGCAAAGCCCAGCAGGTACCCGCCGGTTGGCCCCACAAACTTTCCAACGCCGCCGGTACCGCCGGCAAATACCGGCAGCCCCACGGCACCGGCCAGCAGGTATACCCCGACGCTGATCAGTCCCCACCGGCCGCCCAAAAGCAGTCCGGCAAGCATGACAAACAGGTTTTGCAGAACGATGGGCACGGGACCGATGGGGATGGCAATGTAGGCACCGGCAGCTGTAAGAGCGGCCATGAGGGCCGCATAGACCATGCGCGTCAATTGTTGGGCGGATGCATCCATGAAAGACTGACTCCTTTTATCCGTTTATCCGTTTTTTTTTCTCTCCCGGCAAATCGTTTGAATCCTCGTTGTCCATTCAAAATTGGTGGATTCCGGTTCAGGCCACGGCCGCAGCGTTTTCACAACCGCAGGCGTAGCAGCGCTGCGTCGAGAATCGCGCAGACGGGAGAACGGCGGCCTGGGCTGGAAGATGCCATTTCTGGATGAACATAGCGATTATTGATGAAAGCAGTCCCCATGCACCACGGTTTGACGGGACCCATCGGCCCGCTTCAGTATCAGGCCGCCATGGGCGTCCACATCGATGGCGGTCCCTTCAACAGTCTCCTTGACGGTTAAGATGCGAACCGTCTGGCCAAGGGTCACATTGCGTGACCGCCATTGTTCGATTACGGCAGGGGGATCAAATGTTGAGATCCGCTTTTTAAAAATGTCTAGAAAGGCGGATAAAAGTTCGCGTCGCGGCACGGATCGGCCCAGCAGCGCCTTCAGGGAAATGGCCATGGGTTCTTCGGTTTGGGGAGCGTTGTTGACATTCAGGCCAATACCGATGTTCATGTGGACCACCTGATCCCCTTCGGCCTCCATCTGGGACAAAACGCCGCAAATTTTACGTTTGTCCACCAGGATGTCGTTGGGCCACTTCAAACGCGCATCAACTTGGTACAATGACCGCAAGAGATCGGCCATATCGATGGCCGCTGCCAGATTTACCAGGCCGGCCAGCATCATGGGGATAGCCGGTCGAACGACTACGGTGAAATACAGTCCGCCATCGGCAGACTGCCAAGTCCGCTGCATGCGCCCCCGGCCGCGGGTCTGACGCTGGGCCACCACCACGCTAAAGTCCGGGCAACCCTTGCGTGCCAGCGTCATGGCCTCATTCATGGTGGAATCCGTTTCTTGGAAATGGTGGACGCGGTCTTGCCAAGTCTCAAATTCCCATGGCAGCAGGCTGTCCGGATCACGGGTCAAGCAGTAGCCTTTGGCGGAAGACGCAATCGGAATGCCACGCTGAACCAGCCCCTTGATATGTTTCCAGATGGAGACCCTGCTGACAGCCAATTCGGTGCTGAGCGTTTCACCGGAAACCACACCGTCAGCTTGATTCAGGATGTTGAAAATTTTCTGCTTGGGATCCATTTGGTTAACCTCTCGAAAGATAGGTGGTTAACCAGATTCATGGTAGGATGTCAAGCCCATACTGGAGCAGCCAGGGAAGGAAAAGAAAGCCCATCAGTTGGAAAAACGTTTGGAAAGCAGCTGCATTTCAGTCTCGGCGTCGTTGACCAGTTCATCGAAAATGCCCTGAAGGGGCAGAATTTTATCCGCCAGGCCCACACTTTGACCGGCCATGAGGGATCCTTTTTTCATGTCACCGTCAACCACGGCATTTTTTAACGCACCCATCCAGAAGCGTTCCACCTCGTACTGAGCCTCTACGCGATCAATGGTGCTGTCTTCGAGCGCTCTAATAAGGCGCAACTGCAGTTTGCTAAATTCATCCGTACCCACATTTTTCAGGGCTCTTACGGGAATGACGGGAAGACGGCTGTCAAACTGCGGGGTGGCCACCGCATCCCTGGCTTTGGCCCGCCTGAAAGTCTCTTTAAAATTGGGGTGCACGGCACATTCCTCGGACATCACAAAGCGCGTGCCCATCTGGATCCCGGCAGCTCCCATCATCAGCAGGTGGGCCATCATTCGGCCGGTGGCGATACCTCCGGCAACGAAGATGGGCACCGAGTCGACATTAAACAAGATCTGCTGGATAAGCACGGTCAGCGATACCGGCCCGATGTGCCCACCGGCCTCGGACCCCTCCAGGATCAGTGCGTCGGTGCCCATCTTGATCAGCTTTAAGGCCAGTTGTTCCGTCGGTGCGAAACAGATCACCCGAGCCCCGCTGTCCTTGGCCCGCTGGATCTCATTTTCCTTGGGGATCGAACCGGCAAAGACCACCACGCGACACTGCATCTCGCACACCATATCCAATTGCGCCTGGTAGACCGGCGCGATGGTGATCAGGTTTACGCCAAATGGATTGTCGGAAAGGGACCGGGTCTCTTCGATCTCTGCCCGAAGCACATCAACCGGCGCATTGCCGCCAGCCAGAAGCCCGAAGCCGCCACAGCGCCCCATATGGTTTACCAGCCGGGGATCGCTCACCCAGGTCATGGCACCGCACATGATGGGAACCCTGCAACCTAAAAACTGCCGGCCTGTTTCAAGAAATCGGTCAAGAAGCATTTTATTCCTCAGGTGGTTTCATAAGAACGTGAATCGTATCACTTCGGCGAACCGTTGAATGCAAGGATGATAATGGGCTTAAGATGCGGTTTTGGGCAAGGCCATAGGGAGGAAGCTGTGTGTTGCCTGCGGCGGCGACCGCTAGCGCTGTCCAGGAACTGAAGTTTATTAAGGCCGAGGGCTACCACCGCAACAAAATAGCGCCGTAGGTTAGGCCAGCGCCGAAGGAATCGAGCAGGATCAGTTGTCCTTTTTGAATTCGGCCATCCCTCACCGCCTCATCTAAAGCCGTGGGAATGGTGGCTGCGGATGTATTGCCATATCGGTCCACGTTCACCACGACTTTCTCCATGGAGCAGTTCAGGCGTTTGGCCACGGCCTCGATGATCCGGTAGTTGGCCTGGTGAGGAATAAACCAGTCGACATCGTCAATGGTAAAGCCGTTATTCTCAAGGGACCGGGTAGCAAATTCGGCAAGGGTGCGAACGGCTACCTTGAAAATTTCTTTGCCATACATCCGCATTTTATGCAGGTTCTTGGAAAATCGGCCGGGGGTGACTTCCATGCGTGAGCCGCCGGCTGGAATATAAAACAGTTCCCACAAGTTGCCGTCAGACAGGAGATCACTGGACAGGATGCGCGCCGGTGCATCGGGATCGGTACGTTCCACCACAGCGGCGCCGGCACCGTCACCGAACAGGATACAAGACCCCCGGTCCTGCCAGTTGATAAACGGATTGAGCACCTCGGCGCCCACGACCAGCGCGGTTCGGGTCTGGCCGGACTGGATGAATTTATCGGCTGTGGCCAGTGCATAGACAAATCCGGAGCAGGCAGCGTTGATGTCCATGGCCCAAGCCTGGGGTGCATCAATTTTGTGTTGGAGCCAGCATGCCGTGGATGGAATCAAGGTGTCCGGCGTACAGGTGGCATAAATAATCTGATCGATGTCCCCGGGCACGCGGCCGGCCATGTCAAGCGCCCTTTTGGCAGCAGCCACACCAAGGGATGAATTGTGTTCGTCGGGGTTATCCAGATTGGAAAACCGACGTTCCCGAATGCCTGTGCGCTCACGGATCCAACGGTCATTGGTGGAAATGTGGTCCTTTTCCAACCGATCGACGATTTCGTCATTGGTTACCCGACTTTCAGGAAATGCGCAGCCTGTACCGATAATCGTAGCAGCATATCTCATTGATCCTTTGAACCTCGATGCAGAAGAATGGACAAAAGAACCGATATGAATTGTCTACCAAATCAAAATTAAGGACGATTCAAATCGTATTAATTATTTGTTTTTAAATAATTTTCAATTTCTTCAAAGGCAACATGCAAGTAATTTAAACCAATGCCGTTGTCAATGTTTTTATCACGGGAATGTGAATGATCAGGTGGAATGTTGCGGTGGGGCGAAGGCCGACTTTACATCTAATTCCTTGTAATATTAAATTCTTCATACATACCCAGAACACCATAGGCAATCCTCGGTACAAGCCAAGCCAGCTGATCGACAACGATGAAGTAAACACCGTTAACTCAATTTACTACCTTTAACAAACCAAAAACTAGTTATTTTGACCGACCAAACACGTACCTTGCCCATGGTGCGTAATCCATCCAACCGGCACGTTAATCCTCTTTTTCTGCATCATCATCGGCAATGTGGATTCTTGGGGTCCAGTTCGAATCATGGGAGTCGCCATCAAGAATATCTTTGCAGATAAATGAAAGGTACTGGGCCATTTTTTTATTTTCCCAGTTGTCGGACCACCCTTCTCCATCACCAATCAGGATCGCCTCGATCATTAACTTGTCGGATTTTTCAGAAACCTGGGATTCAGAGATCTGCGCAGCAGCATACGCGCGTTGTAGCCGGAGTTCCAAGGACGCCAATAGATTTTCGACTAATTGGCCGGTAGATAGCCCCAAATGCTTGGCCCGTTTCTTTAATATGGCATATGCGGGTGCATGCATTGGAAATTGAACCGGCTTCGTAAGCTCTGCCATGCGTGATAGTTCCCGTCTGTATGGGCGCCGATCAATAAGCTAACCTTCGGCATTTATGAATTCGCGGGTTCTTGGTCAAGGCCTGCATAAGAATTCCAAGTGCTTGCAGGTACTATTCGTATAGCCTCATTAATTTTAAATTTCAATATTTTTTTAAATTTTCAGCATAGTATTAAATAATTTTATAATATTTAAGCGCAATGCGTTCTTAATCGTCGAACTCAGCCGCATGCCAACAACCGGTGGCCTCAGTTTGTCTTATAATGCCTCCAGCAATCTCTCGTGGATATTGTCGAATCCACCGTTGGACATAATAAGAATCACATCGCCACGGATGGATGATTGGGCAAGGTCGTTGATGATGGATTCCGTATCATTAAAATGGGCTGCATCCTTGCCCCTTTTTTTGATATCGGCAACGAGCTGTTGGCTCGAAAATCGTTGGCCTTCGGGGATTTTATTAAGCAAGGACGGTTTTCGGATGCAAATTCGATCCGCCGGATCGAACACGGCTGCGTAATCCTGCTGAAACACATTGCGCATGCTCGAATTGGTCCGCGGCTCGAAAACAGCAACGATCCGGTATTTTGGGAAATGGGATTTCACCGCCCTGAGCGTCTCCCTTACAGCGGTGGGATGATGAGCGAAATCGTCCATGACGATGATGCCACGTTTTTCGCCACGGATCTCCTGTCTCCGCTTAACCCCGCCAAACGTGTCCAGGGCGTCGGCGATTTCAGGTGGTGCCACGCCCAGGTAGTCTGCCACGGCCACGGTTGCCAGGATGTTTTTTAGATTGTGCATACCGATCATCCGGGTATTAAACGTGCCGTAATCGTTACCCTTTTTTAAAACCTGAAATCGAGTAACCGGCGGTTCAACAACGATGTTGCCTATCTGCCAGGCAGAGCGCGGGTGCATGCCGTAGGACATCCGCTGACACGCGGCCAAGCCCACCAGACCGGTCACATTGGGATCATCGTCCACGCTGACCAGAAGCGATGTGGGCTTGATTGTCGAAACAAACCGGCCAAACGCGTCGCGAACATGTTCCAAATCCCGATAAATGTCAGCATGGTCGAATTCTATGCTGGTCAAGATGGCGGCATCCGGGGTATAGTGAAGGAATTTTGGGCCTTTATCAAAAAATGCGGTGTCGTATTCATCCGCCTCGATGACGATGCACTCACCGCTGCCGGTCCGGTAGTTGCTCTTAAAATTGGGCAAAATGCCGCCGATGATAAATGAAGGATCCCGACCAGCGGAATAAAGAATCCAGGCGAGCATGGCGGAGGTGGTTGTTTTACCGTGGGTTCCTGCCACCAGCACCTGACGCTTACCGGCTGCGGCAAACCGATTGACCGCCTGGGGCATGGAGCAGTAGCTGATTCCCATCTCGCCGGTGGTGACCACTTCTGCATTGTCACGCGACACGGCGTTGCCGACCACAACCAGATCAGGATGGTATGACAGGTGGGATCCGCTAAACCCGGCCATGATGGGAATGCCATTGTCTTCAAGAAAGCGGCTCATTGGCGGGTAGATGTTGTTGTCTGAACCAGTAACCTGATAGCCCATCTCCTTGAGCATGCAGGCGAGGGCACCCATGGCTGTTCCACAGACGGCAATCAGGTGGACCGTTTCCACTTTTTCCGGGATTCGGTTGTTTTCAGGCAGAATCATCGCACCAGATTCCTTTGCATCGATTTTGGTTCGTTTTTTTATGCGCACCCAATAGACTTTGTTTGTAGACGATTTGCCTGCGATCCACAAGCGGTTCATTGCCTGAGTTCCAACGGTGTAGATCGCACCCCTTAAAAAACCGACCGGGATGCGCGGATTAGGATGATGGGTTAAAAGAATAAAGGCGGTTGCGCCCCATCGGAGCGGTTGATCCGATAGTCATAACATCCTTTTTTGTGAACAGAGATGAGCACAATACCAGCCACCCGCCTGCTGACTGAAACGATTCAGGGCAAGGGGAAAATAACCGTTCTAACGGGTGCAGGCATCTCAGCCGAAAGCGGCATTCCCACTTTTAGAGGACCTGAAGGATTCTGGACCATCGGTTCCCGGGAATACCATCCTCAGGAGATGGCGACGCTGGCCATGTTCAACAGACATCCGGAATCGGTTTGGGTATGGTACCTGTATCGGATGGGCTTGTGTATTAAGGCCAGACCCAATGCCGGTCACCGCGCCCTGGCGGTCATGGAATCCCACCTGGAGGACCAATTTTCACTGATCACCCAGAATGTGGACAACCTGCACATTCTTGCCGGCAACAGCCTTGCTCGAACCCTTCAGATTCATGGCAATCTTTTCCAGGCTCGCTGCGCAGCCGCCTGCAAGGATGGATTTTTCCCCCTGCCCGCAGGCCTGACGCCAAAGGGAAAAGGGGACGCGTTGACTGAAAATGAGCGCCGGCGGCTGAAATGCCCGTCCTGCGGAAACTGGATTCGACCCCACGTGCTCTGGTTCGACGAGACCTATAACGAACGCTATTACCGATTTAACAGCGCACTCGAGACGGCCAGGCGGACCCGCCTGCTGATCACCGTGGGTACGGCCGGGGCCACCACGTTGCCCAACCATATTGTCAACCTGGTCTTAAGCAATGACGGCCTAATGATTGACATCAACGTGGCCGATAATCCCTTTGCAAGCTTGGCCATGCAGTCCAAGCAAGGGATCTTTATCCGAGGCACCAGCAATGACGTGCTGACCGAAATGGCCCTTGCAGTCGCGCCGGTATGGTCTAATCTTTAATGATATCGATTCTTTGATTTGACACCTGATGGATGCATGGGCTAATATGAGATCGATCGGTACCGCTTCATCCGGGACAACAACTGTCTTTATCCAATCACCGGCCCAATCGCCACGAAGATCATTAGGCTATGAAAACTGACACCTGTGATGCCAACGCCCCCATTCACCAGTTGAAGGCCATTTCATCCTGGGTTTCCTCCGTACAGGATTTGGACAAACTCCTGCAGCTGATCATCGAATCGGCCACAGGTGTGGTGCAGGCAGATGCCGCCTCACTACTCCTGTTGGACCCCAAGACCAACACCCTCTATTTCAAGGTGGCCACCGGCGCAAAAAGCGAGGAGGTCAAAGAATTCAGGCTAAAACTGGGCCAGGGGATTGCCGGCCACGTGGCCAAAACCGGACGCCCCCTCCTGATTGCCGATGCCCAGCAAGACGAACGGTGGATGAGCGAAATCAGCAGTAGCATTGATTATGAAACCCGGTCCATGGCATGCGTGCCCTTAACAATCAACAGCCGCACCATCGGCGTCGTCCAGGTGATCAACAAAAGGGACCATACCCAGTTTACCCAGGCGGACATGGATGTGCTCGAAGAATTTTCCAGCCTCGCAGCCTTGGCTATCGGCAGCGCTCGGAGCCTTGAACAGGTTCGCCAGGAAAATCTTGAACTGAAGAAGGAACTGGGCGAAAAGCACCAGATTATTGGGAAAAGCATAGTCTTAAAAAAAGTGCTTGAAGACGCCCAAAAACTCTCCCGCTCCAAAACCACCGCCCTGATTTTAGGCGAAAGCGGCACCGGCAAAGAACTGCTGGCGAGACTGATCCATCGTGAAAGCCCCCGCAAAGACAAACCACTGGTGGTATTGAATTGTGCCGCTCTACCCGAAACCCTTTTGGAATCCGAACTTTTCGGTTACGAGAAGGGCGCTTTTACCGGCGCGGGAGGTCGCAAAATCGGAAAATTCGAAACCGCCCATGAAGGCACTCTCTTTCTTGATGAAATCGGAGAAATGGCCCCGGGCATACAGGCCAAACTGCTGCGTGTACTCCAGGAAGGCGTCTTTTACCGAGTCGGCGGCAACATCCCCATCACCGTAGATGTGCGGGTGCTATCAGCCACCAATAAGGATCTGAAGAAAGAGGTGGAGGAGGGAAAATTCCGAGAAGATCTGTTTTACCGACTCAACGTGGTTCAACTCACGATGCCTCCGTTTAGAGAGCGCCTCGAAGACATCCCTCTCCTGGCCGAGCATTTTTTGGATGTGTTTAAAAAAGAGACCGGCCTGTCAGGCCTGGTCCTCTCTGAAACGGCCATGGAAAAGATGGCCCACTATGACTGGCCCGGTAACATTCGCGAGTTGAGGAACGCCATCGAACGCGCCGTGGTTATGGGGGACGGAAAATCGATCATGCCGGAAGACCTGCCCATCGCGGCCTCTTTGCCAAAATTCGCCGGACTGAATGTCGGACTGACCCTCGAAGAAGCCCTTAATGCATTCAAAAAAGAATTTATCCTGCTCAACCTGAAACACTCCGGTGGCAATAGAAGCAAAGCCGCCAAGGTTATGGACATCCAGCGAACCTACCTGTCACGACTGATCACCCGCTATGACATCCGGGATCTTTCCTGATCCTACCTTTTTTTCATTCCAATTCAAGACCTTCTCGAAACAACCGATAACCCAATTTGAGCCTGATGCATGGCATGGGCATAAGAGTGAGGATATGGCATCACAATTGCTTGTAAATTCTTCAGCGATTGGCCCTGAGCAGACTACTGAAACCCGGAGGAATTGTCATGACAGCCATTGAAATGAAAACGGGCACCATCAGAAAGCTTACGATGCCAATAGAACCTCGGGCGTTTTATAGCGTGGAGTTTGCTTTAGACGAACCGCATCCGATCTATCAATTCAAGATATGGCGCAGTGAATCCAGTGCCATGTTCGTTGTGGTCAAGGAAAATTCTGCCGTTCTGCCAAAACTTAAGGCTGGCAGTGTTCTGAACATGACCTACTACAGTAGCAACGCCCAGTGCCCAAAAAAGCAGATCGAAACCCGTATTGGACACATCACCAGTGAACGGGAGGGGCGTTTCGAGGGGCATTGTACCATTGACTTGCTTCCAGTTAACAACGCAACCCTACAAAATTAATACCTTAACAGGCCTGATCAATGATGGTGACGATGAAAAAAAAACTGACTCTGTTGATTTTTGACGCCACGGGTACACCTGTCAGACAGACAACGGTTCCCAGAATGATGCTGCCGATGACCGTCCTGCTCTTTATGGCTGCTGCGATAGCCCTGTACTTGGGTATTTCTGACTATCTTCGTTTGAAATCCGAAGTAAAGGATGTTCATAGCCTTCGTGCATCCCTGCAGACGCAGGAAGAACTGATTGTTCAGCACCAGAGCCAGATTGTAGCATTTTCAAGTAAAATAAATTCTTTAAACCTAAAATTGGCCGACCTTAGCAATTTCGAAAAAAAAATCAGAATCATTGCCAATCTTGAAAACAGCAATGATGGGTCAAGCCTCTTTGGCGTGGGAGGCTCTGATCCGGAGGACCTGGACCCATCAACGATAATGGAGCAGGATTATCAGGAACTCGTCAGGGATATGCACGTTGAAATCAATGAAATCGATCAGGCCTCTCATAACCAGTTCAATTCCTTTTCCTCGATCTTCAACCAGTTGGAGGGGAAACGAAACTTGTTGGCCGCCACTCCGGCCATCCGCCCGGTAAAAGGATGGATATCATCGCGTTTCGGATACCGGGAATCCCCCTTTACCGGCCGCCGGGAATTTCATCGCGGGCTTGACATTGCGACCCAAGCAGGCTCGCCGATCATTTCACCGGCAGACGGGATAGTCACCTTTGCCGGCAACAAAGGCTTGATGGGCCTAATGGTGACCATTGAACACGGATTTGGAATGGTGACCCGATTCGGCCATACCGAGAAGATACTCAAGAAAAAAGGTGACCGCGTTAAACGGGGTGAGACCATCGCCCTGGTCGGCAATACAGGTCGAAGTACCGGCCCGCACGTTCACTACGAAATCCGTTTGAATGGACTGGCCGTCAACCCCATGAATTATTTCTTGAATTGACGCCCATGGGTAATTGCACAAAAGCAGACATTATTTGATCGGTGGGCAATACAAAAGCGCACAGCCAAAACCGGAATCACTGCGCCTTAGCAGAAAAGGGGGCCTAACAATGAAAAAGATCGCTTTCTTGATACTATCAGCGATGGTGATCTTATTATCTGGCTGCACCGGGGCCAACCACCGGTTGCTGGGAATCACCGGCGATGGCCGCGCACTGGCCAGGACAAACAAGCCGGCTTCTTTACATGACGATAACGTTCGCGGACTCTGCCTGCCAATTTCCAACCGATCATCGTTGAACATCGATGTTGAATGCATTCTCGACTATGTCCAGGGGGAATCCTCCTTGGACCCGGAACAACCGCAGCATGACGTTATGGATCCCTGGATCCGCGTGAATTATTCCTTTTGACCGGAACCACCGTTTGCTAAGCAGGGCAAAACCCCTTGCCGGATCGAAACACCGGCAAGGGGTTTTAGTTTGGATGCCCCGTTGTTAAAGCCGAGCGAATACCGTTTCAGCAGCCGACAGGGTTTGTTCGATGGCCGCTTCATCGTGGGCCGAAGACATAAAAAACGCTTCAAACTGAGACGGCGCCAGGTAAATGCCGTTATCCCGCATCCCTTTGTAATACGAGGAGAATCGATCAAGATTGGATGTTTTGGCGTCTGCAAAACTGGTCACCGGTTGACCGGTAAAAAACAGGCCAAGCATTGCTCCCACCCGAGCGCATGAAACAGGAATAGCTGCTTTTTCAGCCAATGATCTCAATCCAGTGATCAGCCGTTCAGCCAGCGCATCCAAACGTTCATAGAAACCGGGAGTTTTCAATTGCTTCAGCGTTGCAATACCCGCTGCCATAGCCAAAGGGTTGCCGGACAGGGTACCTGCCTGGTAAACAAGCCCCAAGGGAGCGATGTGTTGCATTATTTCGTATCGGCCGCCATAGGCACCCACCGGCAGGCCGCCGCCGATAATCTTGCCAAAGCAGGACAAGTCCGGCGTAATGCCGTAACGCTCCTGGGCCCCGCCAAAAGCGACTCTGAAGCCGGTCATAACCTCATCGAAAATCAGCAGCGCACCGCATTTTTCTGTCGTTTCGCGAAGGGTTTCCAGAAACTGGTCACGCGGTGGTACCAAGCCCATGTTCCCGGCCACCGGCTCAACGATGATGCAGGCAACCTGATCCCCCTTTTCCATCATCACCCTTTTAATCGTATCGATGTCATTGTAGGGCAGCGACAGGGTGTGCTCGACAAACGCGGCGGGAACGCCTGAACTGCCGGGAATCTGCAGTGTCGCGACACCGGATCCCGCCTCCACCAGCAGAGAATCCGCATGTCCGTGGTAACACCCGTCAAATTTGATGATCTTGTCCCGGCCGGTATAGCCCCGAGCCAGTCGGATGGCACTCATGGTGGCTTCGGTTCCCGAATTGACCATCCTCACCATATCTACGGAAGGAACGGCATCAACAATCAGTTCCGCCAGTTCGATTTCCAGTTCGGTAGGCGCCCCAAAGCTGGTTCCCTGTTCCAAGACGGAGGAGATGGCAGCAATCACCAGCGGGTGCCGGTGGCCCAGGATCATCGGGCCCCAGGATCCGACATAATCGATATACGTGTTGCCATCGGCGTCAAACAGCCGGCATCCGTCGGCGCGATCGATAAACAGCGGATCCGCTCCAACGGACCGGCACGCCCTGACGGGGCTGTTCACACCGCCGGGTATCAGTTCCTGTGCCCGTTGGTACAACGCAGTGGATCTCTCCTTGTTCATGGTATTAAGTCCTTTCTGAATGAACGGAATGAAACCGGTTGACTTTTTGATTGATGGAAGGGGAAACTATCAGACACGAGCAGACAGGTCAAGCCGGGGTGACACCGAGGATAGGAGGCAACCGTCGAAAGATCGGGAAAGGGTTAGCAGGCATCTGAGGGGAAATTGCTTTTATTCCTCTAATTCAAAAGAATTTTCCGATCCTGAGCGATAGGCCTTGCTTTAACCCCATCAACACGCTGAAGCCAACAAACCCACCAAAGGTCTATTACGAATCATGAAACATAGCCATTCCGTCGACAAACTGGCCAAATTGCTGGTTTACATCCTAGGCAGGCAACCGGATGAATTCGGTCTGCTGCCTGACGAGAAGGGTTACGTAAAAATCAAGGATCTGGTGAAAGTGTTGGCCGAAGAACCCGGCTGGCGGCATGTACGGTTGCATCAGATTCGTGAAGTCATCTATACAACCCATTCACCAACGGTTGAAATGGACAACCATCTGATCCGCGCCGTGGATCGGTCCCGTCTCTTTGTGCCGGAGATTGCAGATTCCTGTCCCAAACTGCTTTTTTTCCCGGTTCGCCAGCGAGCATACCCCGTCGTATCGGAAAAAGGCCTGCGATCCGCCGCCTCTGGAAATCGGATCATTCTGGCAGAGGATATGGCCCTGGCTCAACGGCTTGGCCGGCGGATCGACCCTTCAGCGGTCATCCTGACCGTGCATTCGGATAATGCCCGAAAAAACGGCGCCACGCTATGGCGTTTTGGCAAACAGTTGTTCCTGTCTGATTGTTTGCCGCTTGGCAGTTTCAGCGGCCCGCCGATAATTAAAAATAGTCCTGACCCGCGGCGGGCGGAGATACCCCGACCCCGAGATCTCCCCCAAACACCGGGAAGCTATTTTTTAGACCTGGGGATTGATTCGAGCGCCAAGGATCCTGTTAAAAAAGGATCCCGTCAACGCAAGAATGAATGGAAACGCGCCCGTAAGCGTAAGAACAGAAGCAACGGTAGCCAATGGGCTGATGAATGAAAGCCCATATTATTAAACACCTGGGCAGAAAAAAAACGAATTGACAACCTGAAGTCCGACTGTTATTAGACGCTTTTGTTCCGCGAGCATGCAAGGGCCGTTAGCTCAACTAGGCAGAGCACCTGACTCTTAATCAGTAGGTTATTGGTTCGATTCCAATACGGCCCACCAAAGACTATCCTAAGGGACGGCAACTCCGTCCCTTTTTTTATGGCTGAGGGCAACATACCGTTTTTCAGCCGCTGAGAGCACCTGGCGCATACTAAGTGCTTGACAGTTTTTTTCAATTGGTGATATTTGTACTAATTTTGTCGATTCCTTTGGAATCACTCATCCTTGCTCCGGCCCGTGGCCGGGGCTATTAAAGCCACAAGGAGGTTTTATGAAGCGTTACGAAACGATCGTGATCATTGATCCCGACCTGTCGAAGGAGGCCGAAGCGCCGCTCTTCGAACGGGTAAACGACCTGATTCCCCAGTACAAGGGAGTCCTGATCGAAACCGACGACTGGGGCACTAAAAAGCTGGCCTATGACATCAAGAAAAAAAACCGTGGACACTATGTGAGACTGGATTTTTGTGGTGATGGGGCATTGGTTCAGGAAATGGAGCGCTTTTTCAGAATCGACGACAAGGTCATGAAATTCATGACGGTCCTCGTGAATGAGGATGCCGATCTGGAAGCCATCAAAACCGAATTGGCCGACAAAGCGGCCAAGAAGGAACTGGCAGCGGCCGGCGATGCTGAAAAGATCTCTTCACCTGAAGAATCAACCGAAAATAGTGAACCCACCGAAGAAAAGGAAGAGGAGTAACCGATGGCCATCTCAAAACCCCGCCCCAGAAGAAAGAAAAAAAGAGTTTTCCACCGACGCAAAGTCTGCCGATTCTGCGCGGACCAGAGCCTTGTCATCGACTACAAAGACCCTAAAGCGCTGAAGTATTTCACCACCGAACGGGGTAAGATCATTCCGCGGCGGATCTCGGGTGCCTGCGCCAAACACCAGAGGGCTTTGACCCATGCCATCAAGCGTGCAAGGACCATAGCCCTGCTGCCATATGTAGGAACCTCTGACCTATAATCGTCGGTCACGTTCACCCAGCGGGATAAGAAGGCCTGTTTAGAGGAGAAGTGGATGGCGCTGCTGCCATTTCAAAATGGAGTATCGAAAGATATCGCTACCGGCGTAATGGCTACCCTTGTCATTTTTTCCGTATCCGTCTTCATGCCGGTGGTCGGCTTTCTGTTCTCCATGTTCATTCCCCTACCCGTTCTTTTTTACCGGGCTAAACTGGGCCGACGCCATGGCGTGATTGTCCCGCTGGTGGCCATCGTTGCCATGGGCCTTGTTTTTGGGGGCTTGACGATGGACATTCTCTTCTTTTCAGGGCTGATGCTCCTGGGGTTTGTCATGAGCGAGATGTTCGAAAAAGAGTTGTCCGTAGAGATGACCGTCGTGGCCGCCTGCAGCATTGTCCTGGGAGCGGGCCTGATCGGTATCCTGCTCTACAGTATGGTCGCCAACAGGGGAATAATCACCCTTGTTTCAGCCTACGTGGCGACCAACCTGGCCTTGTCCCTGGAATTATACAAAGGTATTGGCATTCCGCAGGAGACCATTGACACCATCTCCGGCTCCCTGGACCAGATTCAATACGTATTGGTGCGGATTTTGCCTTCACTGGCCGCTGCGTCCACCCTGTTTGTGGCTTGGACAAACTTGATTGCCGCGCGACCGATCATGGAGCGCCGTGGCCTCTATTGTCCGGATTTCGGCCGCCTCAACCGCTGGCGGGCTCCCGAGCCTTTAGTCTGGGGTGTCATCGCCTGCGGGCTTATCCTGCTCCTGCCCGCAAAGGAAATCCGGCTGATCGGCGTCAACGGCCTGCTGGTGTTGCTGACGGTCTATTTTATCCAGGGAATCGCCATTGTCTCGTTTTACTTTGAAAAAAAGAAACTGCCGCGGGCCATCCGGATTGTCCTGTACATGATGATCGCTTTCCAACAACTCTTCCTGCTGGTAATAATCTGTATCGGACTGTTTGACATGTGGATCAATTTTCGAAAAATTGACACCAATAAGCGCGAACCGGACCTGCCGACTTAACATCCAAGCGGTCCTTTTTGGGAGGTTAACTATGAAAGTACTACTGAAGGAAACCATCAGTTCTTTAGGCATCATCGGAAGCGAAGTCAATGTGGCGGACGGGTATGCCCGCAACTACCTGCTCCCCCAAGGTAAAGCCGTTCCGGCCACCCCGCAGCAGCGTAAGATTCTTGAGCAGGAAAAGGCCAAGTTCGAACTGCAGATTGCCAAGGAAAAAGAATTCGCCCAAGAGATGGCCAACCGTCTCCAAGCCGTGGCGGTAACCATTGCATCGAAGGTTCACGAAGCGGACAAACTTTATGGTTCGGTGACCGTTAGAGACATTATCGACGCCCTGAAAAAACAGGATGTCGAAGTGGAAAAACGGATGGTATTGCTCAACGAGCCAATCAAAACCATCGGGACCTTCAAGGTTCCCATTCGCGTATACCAAGGCATCAAACCGGAAATTACCGTGGAAGTCGTCCCCGAGGAAGCGTGATCCGAAACAGATTGCCGGGAGTCCTATAGCCAACGCGGCCGAAGCTCCCGGTTCTTATCCGAAAAGTAGCTTTTCCATGTCCGAGCCATCGCATCCGGCACCCAAAGACCCCGCATTCCACAAACTTCCGCCCCAGAGCATCGAAGCGGAGGAATCGATCCTCAGCGCCATCCTCATCGACAACAGCACGCTCATCGATATTCTCGAGATCCTGTCGGCCGAGGATTTCTACAAAACCGCTCATAAAATCATTTTTTCGGCCATTGAAACGCTCTATGCCAAAAGTGAGCCGGTGGATCTGGTGACCTTAAGCAATATTCTCAGGGAAAAGGACGCTTTGGATAAAATTGGCGGCGCTGCATACCTGGCCCGCCTGGTGGACGCCATACCCATGGCTGTCAATGCGCACCACTATGCCCGGATCATCCACGACAAGTCCATTTTAAGACGTCTCATCGAACGTTCCAACACGATCTCCAATCGGTGTTTCGAAGACCGCGGAGAAGTTGAAAGTGTCATCGAGTTTGCCCAGAGTGCAATTTTCGAGCTTTCCGAAGGAAAAACCAAGCAGGCCTTTTTCCCCATCAGTAAAATTATCGAATCCAACATTGATGCTCTGGAGGAGCGGCAGGGCAACCGGGCCTTGGTCACCGGCGTCACGACCGGTTTCTCGAAGCTGGACGCCCTCACCTCTGGATTTCAAAACTCCGATTTGATCATTATCGCCGGTCGCCCGGCCATGGGCAAAACGGCCTTTGCCCTGAATATGGCCCGCAATGCCGCCATCGAAGGCGGCGTGCCGGTGGCCGTCTTCTCCCTGGAAATGTCAAAAGAGCAACTCTCCCTGCGCATGCTGTGCGCAGAAGCCCGGGTGGACTCATCCCGGATCCGCAGCGGTTTTTTAAATCAGGAAGACTGGAACCGAATCACTGGTGCTGCCGGCAGGCTCACCGAAGCCCCTATATTTATCGATGATTCGCCGGATATTTCTACCACGACCATTCGGACCAAGTCCATGCGCATGAAAATGGATAAGGGTCTGGGGTTAATCATCATTGACTACCTTCAACTCATGCGTGGCAGCCCCAACACCGAACGGCGGGATCTCGAAATCTCGGATATCTCCCGTTCCCTGAAAATCATGGCCAAGGAGTTGAACGTACCTGTCATCGCGCTGTCCCAGCTCAACCGCAAACTGGAGGAGAGAAGCGACAAACGGCCCCAATTGTCAGACCTGAGGGAGTCCGGCGCTCTGGAGCAGGATGCTGATCTGGTGGCCTTCATTTATCGGGATGAAGTATACAACCGGGACGAAAACAATCCCCACCGGGGGACGGCGGAAATCATTCTGGCGAAACAGCGCAACGGCCCCACCGGCATGGCCTCCCTGGCCTTTCTGAAATCCTACACCCGCTTTGAAAACCTGGCCGCTGAATGAAGGAGCTCTTCGGCAACCTGCTGGGGCTCAAGGCCAGCCAGGTCAAGCGTCTGGAGAATCTGAGCCGCCGACGCATCCCGCCTCAGGCCATCGTCTCCCACGAATTGTGCCGTGACCTGTGCGCCCTCTCTGCTGAGACCAGCCGTCAGATCGGCCTGCTCATCGACCGCAATGGAAAGATCGTCCATGTGCTGCTGGGTGAAGTGGACCGCATTCTTATTCCCGACTTGCGGGAATACCGGCTGGCTCCCGACCGACTGCGAGGACTCCGGTGCATCCACACCCATCTGACCGACACCCCTCTCACCCAGGACGACCTGACCGATCTGGCCCTTTTGCGGCTCGATCTCATGGCAGCCGTCACCATGACTGCCAGCGGTTCACCGGCTGCCATCCATTGGGCCCACATTCTTCCGGGCGCAAGCCAATCGATACCCTGCCAAATCATGGATCCGATACCGCCGCACCGGCCGGAAATCGGCTGCCTTGACCTGATCCAGGCATTAGAAGCGGAATTGGCCAGAAAGAAAGCCGACACCGCCGACAAAGCAGGGGCCGAACGGGCCTTGCTGGTCAGCATCTTTGCCGGTCCCCGCAAGGATGCCATCGATTCACTGGATGAACTGAAGGAACTGGCCCGCACCGCCAATATCTTTGTTATCGACACTGTCCTGCAGCAACGTAAAAAAGCCAACCCCCGTTTTCTCATGGGCAGCGGCAAGCTGGACGAACTGTCTATCATGGCGCTTCACCAGGGTGCCTCGTTGATCATCTTCGACCAGGAACTCAACCCTTCGCAGATCCGGTCCATCGCCGACCGCACGGAAATTAAAGTGATCGACCGGACGCAACTGATTCTGGACATCTTTGCTCAGCGAGCCCAAACCCGGGAGGGCAGGCTGCAGGTTGAACTGGCCCAATTGAAATACCTGCTACCGCGCCTGGTTACCAAAGACACCGCCATGTCCCGGCTAACCGGTGGCATCGGCGGACGCGGTCCGGGAGAAACCCGCCTGGAAATCAACCGCAGGCGGGCCAGGGACCGCATCCGAAGCCTGGAGCAGGCCGTGGCCAATATTCAGAAAACCCGCAACCAGCAACGCAGTCGGCGGAGCAAGAAAGGCCTGCCCATCATTTCCATCATCGGCTACACCAACGCCGGGAAATCGACACTGCTCAACCAACTGACCCAGAGTCGGGTGCTGACTGAAAACAAGTTGTTCGCCACCCTGGACCCATCCAGCCGGCGCCTGAGGTTCCCCCGAGACATCGAAGTCATCATCACCGATACGGTCGGTTTTATCCGCGATCTACCCAAAGAACTCATGGCCGCGTTTAAAGCCACCCTGGAAGAGTTGGAAAATGCCGACCTGCTGCTGCACGTCATTGACATCAGCAATCCGCGCCACCCGGATCAGATTCACGCCGTGGAAACCATCCTCGCCGAACTCAATCTGAGCGGCATCCCCACCATCAGAGTGCTCAATAAAATCGATCTGGTGGATCCGGACATCCGCGATGGTCTGATCCAACGCCTGGATGGCATGGCGATCAGCGCACGCAACCGGTCGACATTGAAACCCCTGTCTAAAAAGATGGAATCCGCGGTGGAACACCTTTGGGGAAAATAACGCGGGACAAGCATAACCTATTTAAAATATTATTACATTTTAGTTTTTCGGAGCCCTGGGGACAATTCAGTTGACAGAAAGCGTTAAATATTTGTAAACGATCTTGCTTATGGACATGGAACGGATCAAAAACGTGGGGATCGCTGCTGCTTGTAACGGCGGCAAGGTTCTCCGGGAACATTTCGGCAGGCTTCGGTCGGTCCGCAAAAAAGGGGCCATCGATCTGGTCACCGAAGCGGACATCCGTTCGGAAGCTGCCATCATCGACACCATCGCCAAAGCCTTTCCCGACCACGCCATCCTGGCCGAAGAGAGCGGGGCACATGCAGGCAGTGGCGGCCGCTGGATCATCGATCCACTGGACGGCACAACCAACTTTGCCCACAACCTGCCGCTGTTCTGCGTCTCCATCGCTTTCGCGGTCGATGGCCGCATTTCAGCCGGATTCGTCCTGGCGCCCCTTCTGGGCGAACTGTTCGTGGGCGTCAAGGACCAGGGCGCCCAACTCAACGGGACCCCCATTGTCGTATCCACCACGCCAACGCTTGCCGACAGCCTGCTGGTCACCGGATTTCCCTACGATCACCATACCATGTTGGGTTCGTTAATGGGGCGTTTTGGCCGATGTTTGACGGCCACCCAGGGGGTCCGGCGGCTGGGATCGGCGGCCTTGGATCTATGCTATGTGGCCAACGGCCGCTTTGACGGCTTCTGGGAGCAGCATCTCAAACCCTGGGATACGGCCGCCGGATTTATTGTGGCTGCGGAAGCAGGTGCACGGACCACGGTTTTTTCAGGTAGGCCCTATTCCATCGACAAGGATGAAATCGTGAGCACCAACGGCGCCATCCATGATGAACTTCTCAGCTTACTGGAGCAATAGGAATTGTCAATGATATCGGAGCATGAAATGGAATTCTCGTTGGATCACTACTTGGGCTGCTTCGGCAGATACCGGAAAAGCGATCCCATTTGCCGCAAACGGTGCGCCCTGAACCTGCGATGCACCATCGTGCAGGATCAGAATGAACGGTTTGAAATTATTGAAGAATTGGTTTCAGGGAGCGGCATGGTTGTCAAAGCCCACTAAACACGGTGCGCCCAGACACCCTTCCGTTGCTCTCACCCGCCTATTCGATCTTCTCGGGAAAAATCTTTCCCGGGTTCAACAAACCCAACGGGTCAAAGGCCTGTTTGATGCGCTGCATCAGCAACATCACCTCACCACTGATCTCTTTACGCAAATAGGGAGCCTTGGTAATACCGACACCATGTTCTCCGGAAATCGTACCCCCCAAAGCCAGGGTGTGGTCAAAAAGAGCGTCAACGGCACGGTTGGCCGTTTCCAATGCCTTTGGATCGGATTTGTCCAGCATGATGTTAAAATGGATGTTGCCGTCACCCGCATGGCCGAAGGCCACCATGGTCAGGCCGGTCTGACGCCTGAGATCATCGATCTTGGCAACCAGGTCAGGCACCCGGCTTCTGGGAACCACGATATCTTCATTGATCTTGTGCGGAGCCAGTTTGAACAGCGCCGGTGAAATGGCTTTTCTTGCCTGCCACAGCCGTTGGGTTTCTTCTTCGGTTTCAGCCACCCGGACCGAAAGGGCGCCGAGATGCCGGCTCAAATCTTCCAGTGCCCGGGCCAAACCATTGATCTCATCCCGTTTGCCATCCACCTCCATGATCAACAGGGCGCCAGCATCCACTGGCAGCCCCACATGCAGATACGCCTCTGCCAGGCGGATGGAGGCATTATCCATGAATTCAATGGTACGGGGGACGATATGACTGCGAATAATTTCGGAGACCGCGCGGGCGGCAGCGTTCATACTGGCGAAGGCTGCCGTCAGGGTCTTTACGCCTTCAGGCAGGGGAAGCAGTTTCACGGTTGCTTCGGTAATCAGGGCCAGGGTACCCTCGGATCCCACAATGAGCCGGGTAAGATCGTATCCGACCACCCCCTTGGCTGTACGAACGCCGGTCCTGACAACTTCTCCTGTTGGCAGTACGGCTTCAAGTCCTAATACATAGTCCCGGGTAACGCCGTATTTTACAGCTTTAGGGCCACCAGCGCACTCGGCCAAGTTTCCACCCATGGTTGAAAAACCGGAACTGGAGGGATCCGGCGGGTAAAAGAGACCCTGCCGTTGCACGTGATCCTGAAAGGTGGCGGTGATCACACCGGGTTGAACGCGGGCAATGAGGTTTTCCCGGTCGATCTCAACGATCCGGTTCATACGGGTAAAGACGACGACAATGCCACCCCTGACGGCCAAGGCACCACCGGTCATGCCGGAGCCGCCGCCCCTGGGAATCACGGGGATCCGAAAAGCGACGGCAAGTTTCATGATCTGTGACACCTGCAGGGCCGATGACGGAAACACCACGGCGTCGGGAACAAAAAGTGCGGCGGTGGCATCGTAGCCATAGCAGACCAGATCTTCCCGGCGGGCAGAAAAATTCGGTCTGCCGACAATGCGTTCCAGTTCTTCCAAACAAACGGGATCGATCTTCATTGTTTTTCTTGCCGATCTCCCAAAAAAAACCGGATGCAAGCCAGTGATTGGGGATCAGGCCTTATCCGGTAATGGGCATTCGGCAGTTCGTGGGAAAATGAACTACCGCTGTCGATAGTGGATAGCTATTGAATCCAGACCCATCGAGAGCAGAATCAAACCTTGCCTTTCTCCAACCGCTCGGACAGAAACGCGACATGTTTCTGAAAGGGGCCGTTTTCTTTGACCCCCTTTTCCACTGCTTTCAAGGCATGCAAGGTTGTGGCATGGTAGCGGTTAAAGCTTTTCCCGATGGTCTGAAGTGAATGGTCGGTATACTGCCGGGATAGGTACATGGCCACCTGCCGCGGCCGTACGATGGATTGCCGCCGAGAGGGGGAGGTCAGATCCACCAGAGTGACATTATAGTATTTACAGACCAGCCGCTTAATGGAATCCAGGGTGATGCCCTCTCGTGAGGCCACGATGTTTTTTACGACACTCCGGGCAAGGGTTATATCCACATCCGATCCAAGCAGCGAGGCTTTGGCCGCAACGCCGATGAACCCGCTTTTCAGCTGCCTGACATCCTCGGTGAGTTCAGACGCCAGATATTGGAAGACCTCTTCGGGGATGGTGTACCCACTGGTGACAGCTGTTTGTTTGAGAATTCGAAGGCGGGTCTTGTAGTCAGGTGCGTCGATTTTGGAGATCAAGCCACAGCAGAGCCGTGATTTGAGTTTATCATTGAGTTTGGGGATATCCGATGGCAGATATGAGCTGGAGTAGATAATTTTTTTATTGGCATTCATCAACGACTCCAGCGTGTTGGACAACTCCTCCTGCGTGCCATTTTTCCCACTCAGAAAGTGAACGTCCTCCAGCAGCAGGACGTCGCATTTCTGACGGTACTTTTCCTTGAAACGATGAATGCTGCTGCCCCGATAGGAATCGGTCATCTCATTCATGAAATCTTCTGCGGTAATATAATAGACCCGCTCATTGGGAAAGGTCTGAAGAATGTGGTGCCCGACCGCCTGGGAGAGGTGGCTTTTCCCCAGGCCGGTATTCGAAAGCAGATAGAGGGCGTTCTGTTCTCCCTGGTTGCGCGCTGCCAAGGACAGGGCGGCGGAGTATGCGAAATCACTGTTTTTACCGACGACAAATTGATCAAAGGTGAAATCTTTTCTCAGCAATCGACCACCATGGGTTGGCGGATCGATGTCCGGCAGTTTCATCTGCCGGGCCTGGGGTATTTCCCTGCTTTCTCCCGTTGGCCCTGACCCGACGACCAAACGGACCTTGACTGTCCTACCCGCCGCAATGCAGACGGCCTCTTCGATCATCTGGCGATATTGGTCGGAGATGCGCTTTTTCGAAAACAGATTGGGGCAAGCCAGCACCATGGCGCCGTCATTGTTTTCGCCAAGCGCGATGGGTTCAATCCACATTCGGTAGCAATGTCCGGGAATTTTTTCCTTGAGCAGGGTTTTCACTGAGGTCCAGATTTGATTCATTTAAAAAATAAATCCCCTTCAACGGCATCTAACAGTTGTTGGTTGCTTGATTGAAGCAGCCGGCTGTTGGTTTAAAATATGAAGTTTTTGGTTAATTATCTGAGGTTTTCAGAAAGATTGCCGCAAGACTCGACGACTGGAGTGTTATTTACAAAATCGACTGATCCAAGTCAATGCGGAAGACGGCCGGTTAAACAAATTGCTAACACGATTCTCGTAAAAATTTTTTATTGTTTAATAAACAGTGTGTTGTCAGGATATAACCAAGCAACTGCTTCTAAATACAAGGTTTTTCAAACCCGTGATTTTTCCATAAGCATTTTAAGCAGATCGGGAGTTATCAACAATGTATCAACAAACCGGTAAACTCCGTTTTGCTTTGTTTTTTTCATATTTACGCTTATTATCGTTTTTTTAGTGCATTTATTTTGCTTGGGTTTAACACGATTGCAGGATTCTTCCAGTATCCTGCCGATGCACGTATCACCGCGGATATGGGGGGTACCGGTGGCCTTGGGCGCCCATGACCGATTTAGCCCAGTTTGGGCCGCAAATCGGACATGGGACAGGATTTCAGGGATCCATGGAAATGAATTTACAAAGCCGGAACGGCTGAGTATGATGCCGTGGGTATTGTATTCAACACGCCGAGATGAACCTGACCATGAAACCGAATTTACCACTAGTCGCCATCACCATGGGAGATCCGGTGGGCATCGGCCCGGAGATCATTCCCAAAGCACTATCCGATCCGCGGGTCTTGCGCTGCTGCCGGCCCGTCATATACGGCGATGCGGCCCGCCTCAGGGCAGGTGCAGCATCAACGGGCAGCCGCCTGAAGATCTGTGAAGTTCAGTCAACCAACGATACCCGTGCCACCGACGGTATCCCTGTCATCAATCCAGCGGCCATCGATTCTGCGGGTCTGGAATGGGGCAAACCCACCGCTGAATCCGCCATGGCCATGGTCTCCTATCTGAATACGGCCATTGATGACGCCATGGCCGGCCGGATTTCAGCCATCGCCACGGGCCCCATCAACAAACGCGCCTTGGGGATGGCCGATATCCATTTCAGCGGGCATACGGAAATACTTGCCCAGCGCACCGGCACACAGGATTATGCCATGATGCTGGCC
Organism: uncultured delta proteobacterium; assembly: GCA_963704985.1. GTDB lineage: Bacteria > Desulfobacterota > Desulfobacteria > Desulfobacterales > Desulfosarcinaceae > Desulfosarcina. The sequence goes on from CAVPIL010000005.1 coordinate 205,724, forward strand.
GGTGGCCGGCTCAAGGTCGTCCTGGCTACCATCCACATCCCCCTTAAACACGTTCCCCGGGCCCTGACCGTAGCGGGGATAGTGACCGTCGTGACCCTGACCGATGGTGCCCTGAAAACACGCTTCGGCCTGTCGACACCACGCATTGCCGTGGCCGGACTCAATCCGCATGCCGGAGAATCCGGCCTCTTTGGCAACGAAGAGGAAAAAATCATTGCCCCGGCCATCGCTCTGGCAGCATCCCAGGGGATAACCGTCACCGGCCCCCATCCACCTGATACCGTCTTTTTCACGGCATCCCAGGGCGCACACGATGCGGTGGTCGCCATGTACCATGACCAAGGCTTGGGGCCTTTTAAGATGATCCATTTTGTTGACGGCGTCAACACAACCTTGGGACTGCCCATCGTCCGTACATCAGTGGATCATGGTACAGCCTACGACATTGCCGGTACGGGCAAAGCATCATCGGAAAGCATGGTAGCGGCCATCCATCTGGCAGCGGACCAGGCCCGATGGCTGAGCCGCCAACGCACCCCATAACCAGCGGAATTGGGCAAACATGAACCCCGACCCCTTTTACCCCCGGAATCCATGACCCCCATAAACACCATCACCATTCAGGGGGCCAGGCAGCACAACCTGAAAAACATCAACCTGAGCCTGCCACGTTACCAGCTGGTGGTGATCACCGGCCTGTCCGGCTCCGGCAAATCGACTTTGGCCTTCGACACCCTCTATGCCGAAGGCCAGCGCCGCTACGTGGAGTCCCTGTCCACCTATGCCCGGCAGTTTTTGGAACGACTGGAAAAACCCGATGTGGACCTGATCGAAGGCCTCTCGCCGGCCATTGCCATTGAGCAGAAAACCGCCATCCACAACCCCCGCTCAACGGTGGGCACGGTAACTGAAATCTATGATTTCATCCGACTGCTATACGCCCGCACCGGGATTGCCTACTGTTTCCAATGCGGCCAGCCCATCCTTTCCCAGACGATCGATGAGATGGTCGAAGCGGTCATGCAGCGTCCCGAAGGCTCCCGGCTGATGATCCTCTCACCCCTTTCAGGGAATCCAGCCGCGAATCCCGGGGGCTTGTTGAAACGATTAAGAAAGGAAGGGTTCGCCCGGATTCGCATCGATGGTAAGGTTCGGGAGTTGGACACGGCCATTGACCTGTCAGGTTCCCCTTCCCCGCGCATCGATGTGGTGGTTGACCGGTTGCTTCTCAACCCAGGCATCCGCAATCGGTTGGCAGATTCCATGGAACTGGCCCTTGCCAGATCCGAAGGGCAGGTGGAAGTGGCCTTCGTCGGCAAACGCATGGAGGATGTCGGTGAAACGCTGCACTTCAGTGAAAATGCGGCCTGCACGAAGTGCGGAGTCAGTTATCCGGAACTTTCACCGGCCAGTTTTTCTTTCAATTCTCCCCACGGCGCCTGCCCCCACTGTGATGGTTTAGGCACGACCAAAAGCTTTTCTTCCCTGAAAATCGTTCCGAACCCCACCCTCTCTTTAAGGGAAGGGGCGGTCTCGGTTTGGGCCCATCGCCGTTCAGTGGCCTTCGGGGACTTTCTGGAAGACCTCACCGTCTTTTATGACGCGGACATCTATACCCCCTACCGGGACCTTCCTGAAGCGTTAAAAAAGGTGCTGATTTACGGCTCGGGAGATCAGCAGATCCCCTTTACCGCCCATGAGAACGGCCGGATAATTAAAAAATTGGCCCCCTTTGAAGGGATCATCCCCCATTTGCAGCAGCAGTATGCCGAAGCAGCCTCATCCGCTGAGAAAAATAAACTGGGCGACTATATGGCTGAATCGGCCTGCCCCTGTTGCGATGGTTCACGGTTGCGTAGGGAGAGCCGCCATATAAAGGTTGACGGGTTGTCCATTGGCGATCTGACTTCTCGATCCATCTCCGACCTGCAGGCACTATTCAGCACCTTTCGGCTTGCTGGCAAGCGCGGTGTGATTTCTGAGAAGATTATCAAGGAAATATCCGTGCGCCTGGCATTTCTGAATGATGTGGGGCTTGCCTATCTGACGTTAGACCGGCCGGCCCACACCCTGTCCGGTGGAGAAAGCCAGCGAATCCGTCTGGCCACCCAGATCGGATCGAAATTGACGGGTGTTCTCTATGTGTTGGACGAGCCCAGCATCGGTCTTCATCAACGGGATAACGAGCGGCTCCTGGGTACGCTCATGAAAATGCGGGACATGGGCAATTCGGTGCTGGTGGTGGAGCATGACGAGGAAACCATCCTGGCCGCTGACCATGTGGTGGATATGGGGCCCGGCGCGGGCATCGATGGCGGTCATGTTGTGTTCCAGGGGTCACCGTCCAGAATGCTGCAAGACGACCGGTCCCTGACCGGCAAATATCTTTCCGGCAGACTCCAAATCGAAGTGCCCGCCAAACGCAGACCGGCCTGTCAAGGAGAAATCCGCATTTTCGGGGCGTGCCAGAACAACCTGAAAAAGATCGAGGCCGCATTCCCGATCGGTGTCTTCACCTGCGTCACGGGTGTCTCGGGTTCGGGCAAATCCACCCTGGTAATAGAGACCCTTTACCGGGCAGCCATCCGCAGCCTGCAACAGCTCAACCTGGCCGCCGGCCACTACGAACGGATCACCGGTCTGGAAAAAATCAACAAGATCATCGACATCGACCAATCCCCCATCGGCAAGACCCCCCGTTCCAATCCCGGCACCTATACCGGCCTGTTTGCACCGATCCGTGATCTGTTCAGCCGAACGCCGGAAGCGCGGATGCGGGGTTATAAGCCCGGCCGGTTCAGCTTCAACATTCGCGGGGGACGCTGCGAGGCTTGCGAAGGGGACGGCATCATCCGCATCGAGATGCATTTTCTGCCCGACGTCTACGTTCCCTGCGACATCTGCAAGGGCCGGCGCTACAACCGTGAAACACTGGAGATCCGCTACAAGGGCAAAAACATCGCCCAGGTGTTGGACATGACCACTGACCAGGGCCTGGCCATGTTTCAAAACATCGACGTTATCCGATCCAAGCTTCAAACGCTGGTGGATGTCGGTCTCGGCTATGTCCCCATCGGCCAACCGGCCACCACCCTGTCCGGGGGTGAGGCCCAACGAATCAAGTTGGCCAGGGAACTGAGCAAGCGGGGTACCGGAAGCACGCTTTATATTTTGGACGAACCCACGACCGGACTGCACCCCGACGACATTCGCAAACTGTTGGGGGTCCTGAGCCGCCTGGTGGATGCGGGCAACACGGTAGTGGTAATCGAGCACAATCTGGACGTGATCAAAACCGCCGATTATGTCATTGACTTGGGACCCGAGGGAGGCGATGCGGGCGGGTATGTAGTGGCTGCCGGCACACCGGAAACCGTCTGCCGGGCGGTCGAATCCCACACCGGCCGTTATCTGAAAAAAATCCTGCGCCGCCAATAAGCGCGATAAAGGCTTATCGTGCTATAGCGCAGCACCGCTGATAAGAAAATTAGACCTTTTATCCTTTCCGCTCAACAGCTCCTTATCTCCCGTTGTTCAGGTGGATCGCAGCGCTGCTGCCGAAAAAAATTAGAATGGAATCCGTATCAATGAAAAAGGACCGCGGCAATCAAGCAGCGGCCCTTTTCATGTTTGTCTGCGGCAGGTAACGTCTTATTTTGCGAACAGCGCGGCAATGGCGCCTGCCTGGGGATGCGCGTAGATCAGGATCAGCGCCACAACGAGTGCGTATATACACAGCGACTCGATCATGGCCAGACCGATCAGCATGGTCACGGTGACCTTACCGGAAGATTCGGGATTCCGGGCGATACCTTCAACGGCGGACTTGAGGCCCATGCCCTGTCCGATACCGCAACCGAAGGCGGCCACTGCGATACCAAAACCAGCTGCTGTCACACACGCGATGAAGAACTGCAATGCTTGAGCTTCCATATCCTACACTACCTCCTTTAAAAGATTGATAATTAGGGCTTCTTCCAGTCACCCCAAACCAATTGAACGCAAGTCGACTCGTCGCGGTAGGCGTGATCCGCATCGGCGAATCGACGGGTTTCCCGAAAACGCTTCCCCATCAGTGGGCGTGTTCCATGGCCCCGGAGAAGTAAATGATCGACAGGAGAAAGAAAACGAATCCCTGCACGAAGGAGACAAAGATACCCAGGGCCATAATCGGCAGCGGGGCAAAGAAGGCACCGGCCAGTCCGAAAAGAATGGCCAGAACAATCTCGTGGCCCATCATGTTGCCGAACAGACGGAAAGAGAGCGACAGGATTCGCGCCAGGTGTCCGATGATCTCGATGATAAAGATCAGCGGCGCCATCCACCAGACCGGCCCCATAAAGTGCTTGATGTAGGCGACGCCATGGTATTTGACGCCGATGATGTGGGTGAACACAACCACCACGATGGCGCAGGACGCCGTGGTGTTGAGGTTGGCGGTGGGCGGAAAAAACCCGGGGATGATCCCGATCAGGTTGCCGATGAAAATGTAGAGAAAAATCGTGGCCGCCAGGGGAAAGAGCCATCGCGCCTCCTCACCGGCCGTCTCCACCATGAACTCTTCGATGCCCGAGACGATCACTTCAAACAGGTTCTGGGCCTTGCCCGGTATCATGGAGATGGTTTTGGTGGCCAGCGCGCCTAAAATAATCAGGATCGCCATGAGCACCCAGGAGTAGACCACGTGGGGATAAACGTGGGCGAAATGCCCCAGCCCGATCGCTTCAAAAATCTTCACGAAAAATAGATAGGGATGCTCCATCCTTAGACCGCCTCCTTGAAAAATAGTTTTTTGAGCTCAACCATGGTGCCCAGGGTGATGCTGGCCACCACGACGGAAAGACCGATGAACAGACCAATGGGGTTCACCACCTGCTGGCGGATGAGGAAAAAGATGATCACACCGCTGATGATGAATCGGATGTAGTATTTGATCAGGACCACGTTGGGGGAAGTCAGTTGCTGGGGACGCAGGGCCTTATTCAACGTTTTGGCCAGCAGATGAAAATTGATGGTAACGATGAGCCCGCCGAAAATCATGCCCCGCGCAAATGCCGGGGATGCCGCCAGCAGCCCAAGCAGGCTGACCGAAATCAGAAGCACCCAGTTGGATCGCGTAACGAATGTGAGTAAGCGCTGCTGAATATTCACTGTGGACGATTTTCCGCTGCTACGGGTCACAGTTTGCGGCTTTTTTTAATTGCCAGGCCGATATTCCGGTATCCGGCGGCAATGCCGAATCCCAAAAAGACAAGCGTCAACCATGGTGATGTGTCAAAGCGCCTGTCCAGATACACCCCGATCCCGAGTCCGATGAAAATGGCGAGTGACACCGAGAAACCCAGGCTTGAAAAATAGGCCAGTTCTCGTATCGACTTTCGCGTTTCTTTGTTCATGGGAAGCGACCCTTCTCCGACCGCAGAGTGGCGTCAGATCGGGCCTTGATCGGAATGTATGCCATTAACACAGCCGGGGTATCAAGTCAATCTCAAATTGGGTGCACCGAACCAAAAACCATTACCACACGAGCCGGTGCGCATCGAAAACCGGGCCGTCCACACAGACGTGTCGGTAGCGTTCGTTGTCGTCCCGCACTTTCACGGCACATCCCAGGCAAGCGCCCATCCCGCAGGCCATCATGGCCTCGATGGAGACCTGGCAGGGAATACCACGTTCCATGGCCAGGGCGGCAACCGCCTTGAGCATCCCCGGCGGGCCGCAGGCGCAGACCAGATCCGCCGGACCGGCATCCAGAGCCTTTTCCAAACTGCGCGTCACCAGCCCCTGATTGCCCTGGCTGCCGTCATCGGTGGACACGTCCAGTAAAAATCCGGGCAGATCGAATTCGCTGATGCAGACCAGGTCGTCCTTGCTGCGGCCCCCGACGAACACCACACACCGGTTGAGGCCGCCCTCCCGCTCCAACAGCGACTGGGCCAGAAAACGGATGGGCGGCACACCGACCCCGCCGGCCACGAGGATCAGCTGGCGGCAGGCATCGGGCACCAGAAAGGCGTTGCCCAGCGGTCCGATGACCGATAACCGATCGCCTTTCCGGCAGCGGGACAGCCGTTCGGTCCCTTTGCCCACCACTTTGAACAGAATTTCGATCCCGGTCACACGATCTTTTTCGCGGATTAATCCCAACAGGGAAAAGGGACGGCGCAACAGTGGCGTGGCTTCGGTGCCGGTGCGGACCATGATGAACTGGCCGGGCTTGGCGGCGGCGAAACCGGTGGTGCAGGATAGTCCCATGCGGTAGTATCCCGGCGCTGCAGGCTGGTTCCACCCTACGATGGTGTCTTGTTCGATCATTTCTTCTCCGACTGGCGGATTCCCGAGAAGCCCGTTCTCTGCGTTAGGCTTCATCCTTGGTCACTGCGGCGTACGTTATGTACACCTCATTCCTCGGGATTCGCAAGCCTTGATCTCGGGTTTCCAAGCAATCCATCTGAAAAGCAAGCCTACGGTTACGAATCCATGGTTAACCCGATCAGGGCGGCAAAACGACCGGTTTCCCGCGCCGCCCGGTAGGAAAAAAAAAGGTGGGGATTGCACCGGGTGCATATGCCGGGGCCGTGCACGTTGTCGTTCGCCAGGCCCGCAGTGGTCAGCTGATGCCGGCTGATGCGCCAGAAATCAAAATGGTGCGCGCCCACACGAAAGGGCCATAATTGTCGGGGAATCTCGTTCTTAAAGTTGACAAACTCGGCACAGCAGGGCCCTAAAGAAGGACCGATGGCAGCGGTCATCTGCCCTGGATCGCAACCGAATTCGGCAACCATACGCAAGACCGTGCGGCCGATGATGTCGGCCACACTGCCCCGCCAGCCGCAGTGGATGTTGGCCACGACCCGTTTTTGCGCATCGACAAGCATCACCGCCTGGCAGTCCGCCGTTTGGATCAACAGCCGAATGCCCGGCATATCGGAAATCAGCGCATCGGCCGGCACCGGCTCCGTTTGAATCGACTCCCCGCGGTGGACTGTTTCCCGGGTGATGGTCCGGATGGATGTGCCGTGATTCTGTCGGGTGTATACGTGCATGCCGCCGCCGGTCATTTGCCGCAACCGGTTCCGGTTGGCCGTAACGGCCGCCGGGTCGTCACCCACCCCATGGCTCATGTTCAAGCCGTCAAAGGGCGGCCGGCTGCCATCTCCCGTTCGGCTCACCACGGCATGGACCAGTCCCGGGATACGCAGGAGCGGCAGGAATTGAAACAGATAATTATTTTTGTCCTTAACCAAATACAACCGCTTATCTCACACCAACGATGATTTGCATTTCAGTGTCCCTTCAGAAATGGTAGCTTTTCATTCAGGCCAAGGCCGCAGCGACGGTGAAACCGCAGGCATAGCAGCGCCCCGTTGAGAATTTCGACAGCGTGAGAGCGCCGGCCTGGTCCAAAAGATGCCGTTTCTGGATGGACACTTACGGGGACTGCAGCGCCCTGGCCAACGTCAACACATCCACCCGTTCGGCCCCATCCCGGATCAAGGCATCCGTGCAGGCATCGGCCGTGGCCCCCGTGGTCAACACGTCATCCACCAGCAGTACCCGCTTGCCCGCGCTTTGACCGCGACGGCTCACGGAAAAGGCATTCCGGATGTTGATCCGCCGCTGCTGCCGGTCCAACCCGGTCTGCGGGGCCGTGGCCCGGATGCGCACCAGCAGGTCGCGAACCACGACGGTCTCTTCGGGCAGTTCCCACCGTCTCACCATCAGGTAGGCCTGGTTGAATCCCCGCTGGCGGAAGCGTTGCCGGTGAAGGGGAACCGGTGCCACCACATCGATGTCGCCGGCCGTCCAATAGTGCCGGCAGGCGTCGAATAGCACTCTTCCCAGCGGACCGGCCAGGCTCACCTGGCCCTTGAACTTGAGGGCATGGATCGCCGCTTTCAGGGTGTCATCATAAATACCGGCGGCGCGGGCCCGGGTGAAGGCACCGGGTCGGTCCAGGCATCGGCCGCAAAGGTGATCATCCCCCTCACGACTCTTGAATACCAGCCCGCATCGGGAGCACAACGGGGATGCCACCGCTGTCCACCGGTTTCGGCACGGCAAACAAAAGTGAGGGGCCATTGCGGCGGGAAAAGCGGCCGGATAGGCCGTAGGCGGGGTTGCGGGGTCATGCTGAAAAAGCCGGCCGCAACCCAGGCATTTTGCCGGGAAAAGGGCGTCACCCACGCCGTGCAACAGCCGCTTAAGCACACCCGTCATCCTCGTTCGGCTCAGCATGCCACCGTCCTATTTCATCTGTGCGACGATAGCGGCAGCAAACTCGGAGCATTTCACTTCCTGGGCGCCCTCGATCTGCCGCGCCAGATCGTAGGTCACCCGGCGCTGCTTGATGGCCGCCTGAACCGCATCGCGAACGGCGGTACCCGCCTCTTTCCACCCCATGTAATCGAGCATCATGGCGCCGGACAGGATCAGGGAACCGGGATTCACCTTGTCCAAGCCGGTGTATTTCGGGGCCGTGCCGTGGGTGGCCTCGAACACGGCGCAGACGTCTCCGATATTGGCCCCCGGCGCCATGCCCAGTCCGCCCACCTGGGCGGCCAGGGCATCGGAGATATAGTCCCCGTTGAGGTTGGGCGTGGCGATGACGCCGTATTCATCGGGTCGCAGAAGCACCTGCTGAAACAGCATGTCCGCGATCCGGTCCTTGATCACCACCTTGCCTTCGGGTGCCTTGCCGTCGTACCGGTCATAGAGTTCCGCCTCGGTGATCGTCCGGTCGGCAAACCGCTCCCTGGCCACCTGGTAGCCCCACTGGGCAAAGGCACCTTCGGTGAATTTCATGATATTGCCCTTATGCATGAGCGTGACACTGGGAAAACCGTTCTCCAGGGCGTACGCAATGGCGCTGGCCACAAGGCGTTTGGTATTGGCCGGGCTGATGGGCTTGATGCCGATGCCTGACGCGGGCGGCAGGTCGACCCCCATTTTGGTTTTGAAGAAATCGGCCACCGTGTTGGCCTCATCGGATCCCGAAGCCCATTCGATACCCGCGTATAGATCTTCTGTATTTTCCCTAAACACCACCATGTTGATCTTCTCCGGGTGTTTCATGGGGCTGGGAACGGTTTCGATGTAACGCACCGGACGAATGCAGGCGTACAGGTCCAACTTCTGCCGGATGGCCACGTTGAGGCTCCGTATCCCCTTGCCAATAGGCGTGGTCAACGGCCCTTTGATGGCCACCACGTTGGCTTCAATGGCGTCCAAGGCCTCCTGGGGCAGGTAGTTGCCGGTCTTCGCGTATCCCTTTTCACCAACGGGCAGCTCCAACCAGGATATGTTTCGACGGCCGGCGTAGGTTTTTTCAACCGCCGCGTCGATAACCAACCGGGTCGCCCGCCAGATATCGGGCCCGATGCCGTCACCCTCAATAAAGGGAATGATCGGATGATCTGGAACGTTCAGACTGCCGTCACTGTTTTTTTTAATCTTTTCTGCATCTGCCATGAGGCGCTCCTCCTTGGTTAAAAAAACCAATGATGAATGCTAAACTGTTAATTCTGGCGGTTTGATGATAACCCTGAATCCGCCAGCTGGCGCTGACGGAAGGCTTCATAGAGTACCACGGCAGCGGCGACTGAGGCATTGAGCGAATCCACGCGGCCTCGCAGCGGAATGGAGACCAGGAAATCGCAGTGCTGCCGGACCAACGGACGGAGGCCCTTCTCCTCTCCCCCTACAACCAGGGCCAGGGAGCCCTTCAGGTTCGCCTGAAAAACAGTCTGATCCGCTTGCATGGCCAGGCCGGCCACCCAGACGCCCTCTTTTTTCAGCCATTGAATGGTGCCGGCCAGATTGGTCACCCGGCACAGCCGCGTGTGTTCCAGAGCCCCGGCGGAGGCCTTGGATACCGCCGGTGTCGCCCCGACCGCGCGATCTTTGGGAACCACGAGTGCATCGGCGCCCACACAGTGCGCCGTGCGGACAATGGCGCCCAGATTGTTCGGATCCACAATACTGTCCAGCAGCACCAGCAGGCAGGTGCCATCGTTCCGGCTGGTATCGGCAACAATCGACTCCATGGAATCGGTGGGCAGGGGGGACACGGCGGCGGCGACGCCCTGGTGCTGGTCGCTGCCGCAGGCCGCACGAATCTGGTCAGGCGTCAGCGTCTGACAGGAAATCCCCTGTTTTTCCCCCAGTTCAACTACCCGGGTCTGACGGTCGGAAAGGGCCGTCCGGTCCAGCATCAATGTATACATGGTTCGCCGTCCGGCGGTCAATGCCTCCATCACCGGGTGAAATCCGTAAAGCACCTCCCGGCTGTCCGGCGCCGACCGCCTTTTTTTTGCTGTTCCGGCCATGTCAGCCGACCTCGCCTTTTAATATGGACACCAATCGGACGATGGCCGCGTCCAGATCGTCATTGACGACCACGTGCCGGTACATCCCCCGGCAGGCAATTTCAGTTTCGGCGTTCTTCATCCGTTTGTCTATCACCGAGTCGCTGTCCAGCCCTCTGGCGGTGATCCGCCGGCGAAGGATTGCCATGGACGGCGCCATGATGAAGATGGTGACCGCATCCGGGTAGCGTCGCAAAATCTGCGCGGCGCCCTGGACGTCGATATCCAGCAGCACATCCCGGCCGGCATCCAGATGCCCTTCGATAAATGCGGCGGAAGTGCCGTAATAGTTATCATGGACCCTGGCCCATTCCGCCCATTGCCCGGTGTCGATGCCTTCGCGGAACTGCGCCTCGGTGACGAAAAAATAGTCCCTGCCCTGCTGCTCACCTTGCCGGGGCGCCCGTGTGGTCGAACTCACCGAGTAGACCAGATGCGGCAAGTGCCTGCGCACCGCCTGGCATAGCGTGGTTTTGCCGGCCCCCGAGGGCGCCGAAACCACAAAAAGCCGCCCGCCCTGACTTCTCTCCTTAGGCCGCTCTGAATGAATCGTATTGGCCATCAGCCGTCACTTTTCCGTAGTCAGGTCTTCGAAACGCTGGGAGATGGTTTCGAACTGGATCGCAGACAGTACAATGTGGTTGCTGTCCATAATGATAATGGCCCGCGTGCGGCGCCCTTGGGTGGCGTCAACCAGATGCCTTTCATTGCGGGCTTCGTCTTTCAGCCGCTTCATGGGCGACGAACTGGGCGAAACAATGGACACCACCCGTTCGGCCACAACCGTGTTGCCGAAGCCGATGTTCAGCAGTTTTTTTTCCATCTCCCTCCCCTTCCCCATTCATCCGGTCGGTCAACAAACCGCCTGGATCCGTGTTGCAGTACCCTATGCGACCGGCACCGGCTATTCGACATTCTGCACCTGCTCACGCAGTTTCTCGATTTCCGATTTCACGGCCACGATGAGGTGGGACATCTCGGCCTGACCCGATTTTGAACCCATGGTGTTAAACTCCCGATTGAACTCCTGAAGCAGAAAATTCAATGGTCTGCCGGCCGGCGTGTTGTCTTCCATCAGTGCCCTGAACTGCTGGATATGGCTGTTGGCCCGCACGATCTCTTCGGAGATGTCGCTGCGGTCCGCCAACAGTGCCGCCTCCTGGCCGAGGCGCGCCTGATCGATTTCCACGATTCCGTGGGTGAGTGCGTCGATGCGCTCCTTCAACCGCTGCCGGTACATCTCCGGCAACTGTGCCGCCTGAGCGCCGATCTGCTCCAGCATGGTCTCGACGGCATCCAGGCGCTGTCGGAAATCCCGGGCCATATGGTCCCCTTCCACCCGCCGCATGGCATCCAGATCGGCCACGGCCGTTTTCAGGCACGGTTCCACGTGCAGCCACACGGCATCCATATCCTTTTCCGCTTCGAGGGCCTGGACCATATTGCCGCCCGCCAGAACCGTTTCAATAGCGATCGGGGCCACCAGTTCCAGGGACTTTTTCAAGGCAGTCAACGCCTCGTAATAGGCCCGGGCACGCGGCATGTTCACGTCAAAGGCGATACCCGCCTCCGATTCATCCTGGATCTGCACTCGGATATCCACCCGGCCGCGGGCAACGGTTTCGGCGATGAGCCCTTTTATCCGCTCCTCCAGCGATTCGAAACCGTGGGTAAGCTTCAAGGCCACATCCAGATGCCGGCTGTTGTAAGAACGCACTTCCACCCGAACGGTAAAGGGGGCCGTCTGATTTTCCGCCCGGGCATAGGCGGTCATGCTTTTAATCATGGTTGCTCCTGCCGGTCCGTATCCATGGCTCCGGTACCGGTCTGGGGGTGAAGGTTCCGGTCCGGCTGTTTTTTCAAATCCAGCATATATTTTCTCCGGACCAGGGTTAAAAAGTCAATCAGGCGCTTGTCGGCATAATCGGGGTAGGTCCATGGCAGGGTGCGAAAGGCCCCCTGCTGATAGATCAGCGTCAGGTCGGCATAAATTCCCTGACCAATGTATATCCGGTGGGTGAAGTTCTTGCCGGTGGCCAGGACGAAGCGTTCGGCCAGCAGATATCCCGGATCGATGTTCACCCGGCGCCGACCCTGCCGCTGGTATTTGTGCTCCAGTCGATTGGTCATCCGCTTGATGGCAGCCAGTTGCGTTTGTTCCACGAGGGTTTGAAAAACCACCAGCCGGCGACTCAGCGGTGCACCCAGTTCACGTTCATAGTAGGTCGTAAAATCAAAGTTAAGCCAGGCACTGACCATGTCCACCGGGCCCAGTTGCAGCTGCAGATCCTGCACGAGGTCAGCGGCAAGGTCCCTGTCTTTCAAGAAAAAGCCCGCAATGAGTTTGGCGGGCGCGGGGTTCTGGGGCAGACTCATGTTTCGATGGCCACTAAAAAGATGACGTCCCGCATCAAACGTCCACCCTCAAATGTCGAATGTGGATCGTTTGGGCACCGTTCGAGATATAATCCACTTATGTTCGTAGGCAGTCAGCGGAGACTGGTAATCAAAAGGGTTTGGCCTCTTCGATAAGCATGATGGGGATGTCATCCCGGATCTCGTATACCAGCCGGCAGGCCTCGCAGATCAGGCCGTCTCCCTTGTCGCTGAGGCGGATGTCTCCCTTGCACTGGGGGCAGGCAAGAATGTCGAGCAGTTCCTGGTTGATGGCCATCAATGACTCCTTTATGGGTAGTATTTCATTTTCCGGACAGCTTTCTGGCGATGGCGGTGGTGCTGTGCCCCTGGAGGATATCCACCAGGCGGACCTGTCCGCCATAGGATTCGACGATCGCCTTGCCGACCACGTCCGCAACCCGGTAATCCGCGCCTTTGACCAGGATGTCCGGTTTAAGCTGCTCGATAAGGGTTAACGGGGTATCTTCATCAAAGAAGATCACCATGTCGACGTCCTCGAGGGCGCTGAGGATGGCGGCCCGGTCCTGTTCCGGAAGAATGGGCCGCTGGGCGCCCTTGAGCCGTCTGATGGATGCATCCGTATTCAAACCTACAATCAGGCGCTCACCCAGTTGGCGGGCTTGGTGGAGCAGACTCACATGACCGGGATGCAACAAATCAAAACAGCCGTTGGTAAAGACAATCCGCTGCTCCGCCTGCCGCCACCGGGAGAGCCGGTCTGCAGCCTCCTGGAGGTCGGCCACTTTCCCTAGCGTAGAGGTCGGCCGTCGCAGCAAGTCTTCCTCCAAGGCCCGTTCCAATTCCAGCCAGCGCACCGGCTGGGTGCCCAGCTTGCCCACCACGATGCCGGCAGCCGTATTGGCCACGGATGCCGCATCGCTGAATGTCATTCCTGCGCCCGCACAGGCCGCCAGCACGGCAATCACCGTGTCGCCGGCACCGGACACGTCGAACACCTCCCTGGCCCGGGCTGCAATGAGAACCGGAGAGGCATCCTCGCCGAACAGGGCCATCCCCCGGGATCCCCGGGTGACCAGCAGCCACTCCAGGGCCAGGCGTCGACGAAGATCCTGGGCGACGGGAGTCAAATCGACTTCCGCTTCGACCGGGGTTCCGGTAGCCAGAGTCAGTTCGGCCGTGTTGGGAGTAATGCAGGTGGCTCCGGCATAGCGGTCCCAATCCCTGCCCTTGGGGTCGATAAAGACCGGCACATTGCTTTTCCGGCAAGCTTGGATGATCGCCTGCATGAATTCAAGCGCAGCAAACATGCCCTTGCCGTAATCAGACAGCACAACCGCCTGGACAGCCGGAAGCATACCCGCCACCGAGCCAAGGATACGATCCGCCGTTCGGTCGTCGATACGGCTGCCGTCCTCTTCGTCGAGGCGCACCACCTGCTGTTTGCTGGCCATGATGCGGGTCTTGGTGATGGTGGGCCGGCCGCTATCGTCAAGACACCGATCCTCGATGTGAAAAGCGCTCAACAGCTCTTTAAGCCGCTGGGCCGCATTATCCTGACCGATCAGTCCGACGACGGCAACCGGACATCCCAGTCCGGAGAGGTTGGCGGCCACGTTGCCCGCCCCCCCCAGAGAAAAGGTCTTCTCGTTCACCTTGACCACCGGAACGGGCGCTTCCGGCGATATCCGGCGCACATCGCCCCAATAATAGCGGTCCAGCATCATATCCCCCACCACGAGGACCTTGGTACGGGACAGCCGTTCGGCCAGGTGCCTATGCAAGGGCATGGCACTCACACCCGAGCTCCACCGCTCTGGGGCAGGCCGCTCTCAATCAGCCACGCCCAATAGTGCAGGATAACGATATGCGCCTCCTGGATGCGGGCCGTATTGGCGCTCTCCACCACGATGGCCTGCTCCACCAGCTGCTTGAGGGAGCCGCCGTCCTTTCCCAACAGCCCCACGGTTTTCATCTCCAGGGAACGGGCCCGGTTGACCGCCCGAACGACGTTTTCCGAGTAGCCGGATGTCGAGATGCCGATCAGGACATCTCCCCGGCGGCCAAGGCCCTCCACCTGGCGGGCAAACACCTCATGGTAGCCGTAATCGTTGCCCAGGGCGGTAAGAATGGAAGTATCCGTAGAGAGCGCCACGGCCGGATAGGCCCGGCGCTCTTTCTCGAAGCGGCCCACGATCTCGGCGACAAAATGCTGGGCGTCAGCGGCGCTGCCGCCGTTGCCGCAAACCATGACCTTACCGCCGCCGAGCAGGCACTGCAAAAGGCTATCACCCGCCATGTTCAAGGCCGGCGCGATGGTTTTCAGGTGTTGCACGCATCGCACGTGCGCGTCGATCATGGTATTCAGCATGGTTGTTAGCGCTCCCTTACACGAGAAAATGCCCTTAATGGACGCTTTCTAAATAGCATACACAGGCGTGATTTGCAGCACTTTTATGGTGCCCAGGCCCCATTTATGGGATACTCAGGCATCGGTTTGCGCGCATTCATAAATCGCGGCGGCAAGCAGGGGAATCATGATTTCGTGGTGGCCGGTAATGGCATAACCGCTGCCGCCGGTGAGCACCGGACGCCGGACCACATTGACACCAGGCCGGTAATGCTGAAGCATGTCAAAATTGGCCGTGGTGAAATCCTTGACCGGATGGCCCAGGTTGCGGGCCACGGCCAGCGCTTTTAAAAAGACCTCGGGCATGATCACCGCGCTGCCGAGGTTGATCACCACACCGCCGCCACCCAGCTTGGAGACGCTGGCTGCAAAAATGCGGAAATCCCTGAGCGAGGCCTCACCGATGGCGGCACCGCTGGCCGACGGGTGCTGGTGGACAATGTCGGTGCCGATGGCCACGTGAAGGGTATAGGGAATTTTCATACGATGGGCGCAGGCGATCAAGGCGCGCTGGACATGCGGCGCATGCTCTTCGCACAGCAGCGCCCCCACCGCCTCCCCGAACCCTTCCTGGCCTTCGGCAGCCCTTAGGGCCGCATGGTTGACCAGCAGGGCCGTATCGGCCGCCATGCCGAAGCTGCCATCTTCCAGCTGCGAGGCCACATCCTCCGAGGTGTGGCCGAAGCGGGCCAGTTCCGTATCGTGTATGGCCGCAGCGCCGTTGGATGCCAGATGGGTAATGAAGCCATCGGCGGCCAAACCGGCCAGTACCGGTGCACAGCCGGTCTTGATGACATGCCCACCGAACATGGCGATGACCGGCTTGCCGGCTTTTCTGGCGCTGGCCACCGCCGCAGCGACAGCCTTCAGCTCCTTGGCTTTCAGAACGGATGGCAAGTCGTCTAAAAATTCGGCAAGTCGCATGCCGGCACGCAGCGGCTTTCCCTCAAGGGCGGTGGTCACCTTCGACGGGCGATCCGAGGCTTGGTAGGTTTTCAAAGGAGATAGATCAATCTCATCATACGGCATGTATCGGCTCCATTGGTTTTCTGCCGGCCAGAGGTTGTGTCCAGCCATCATGGACCGCTCCAACCCACGGCCGATTGGTCTTTTGCGTCCGGCTTTTATACAATGCCAGTGGGTTGTTGGCAATGAATATCCAAATCAACCGCTTGCATCTTGCCCAAGGCATTAAAAAGGCGCACCATCGGAATCCACCGCCGCCATTTACAAACTCGGTGCCATGGGGTAAATACGAAAAACGCTGGGGAACAGATCGTCCATCGTGCAGACTGGCGCAAAAGACAGGCAGCTGAAATTGTTATCCAACATAAAGATTCGAGCAAGACACAAACGCCTCTTCACCCTGATCAAGGAAAACAGCACCCGCCTGATCCTGGCCGGCGCTTGCAGTTTGATGATTTCAGGAGCGATGACCGCCATGGGCTACCTGATCCGCCCGGTCATTGACGAAATATTCGTGAACAAGGACACGACCGGGCTGTTGGTCCTCCCCATGGTGGTCGTTGTGGTTTTCTTGGTGAAAGGGTTGGGTAGCTACGGCCAGGAATATTTCATGAATTTTGTCGGTCAGGACATCATTCGCCGATTGCGCAACCAGCTTTACGAACAGATTCAGGACCTGCCGATAGCCTTTTTCCAAAAAGAGCGCACCGGCACCCTCATGTCCAGGATCACCAATGATGTCAATATACTCAAATCGATGGTCTCCACCGCTGTCACCGGATCCCTGCGTGATATTTCGACCATCGTCGGTTTAACTGCCGTGATCTTCTACCAGAACTGGCGCATGGCCATCATCGCTTTTTTTATTCTGCCGGTGGCCTTTTGGCCGGTTTTCAAGTTGGGCAGGAAGGTTCGCCGGGTGAGTACCGGCTGCCAGCAATCCATGGCCGACCTAAACGCGTTTTTGCATGAAACCTTCGCCGGCAACAAAATTGTCAAGGCCTTCGGCATGGAGCAGCATGAAAAAGATCGCTTCGTCGACAAAACCCAGCGGCTGTTCGAACTGGAAATCAAAGGGGTCATCGTTCGTTCGCTTTCATCACCGATCATGGAGGTTTTCGGCGGACTGGGCATCGCCTTCGTCATCTGGTATGGCGGGTCACAAGTTATCGCAGGCAAAACCACCCCCGGGACGTTCATGAGCTTTCTAACGTGCGTGATGCTCCTATACGATCCGGTTAAAAAGCTGAGCCATCTCAACAATGCCATCCAGCAAGGCCTGGCCGCGGCCGACCGGGTCTTCGATATCATCGAGACCCGATCCGACATCCAAGATCCCCCTGCCCCCACGCCGATGCCTGTCGGCGCCCATGAGGTGCGCTTTGAAAAGGTGCATTTTAGTTACGGCGACAAACCGGTCCTCCAGGGTATCGACTTGGTTGCCCCCCACAGCCAAGTGATTGCGCTGGTGGGGATGAGTGGTGGCGGTAAAACGACGCTGGCCAATTTGATCCCCCGATTCTTCGATGTGGCCAAGGGGCGCATCTGTATCGACGGTACGGATATCCGAGACTACCGGGTGGCCGATTTAAGAAGAGAGATCGCCATCGTGACCCAGGACCCGATTCTGTTCAACGAGACCGTCCGCGACAATATTGCCTATGGCAATCCCCATGCCGATGAGCAGGCCATTATCTCGGCTGCCAAAGCCGCCTATGCCGATGATTTTATTCGTCGGCTGCCCCAGGGGTATGATACGAATATCGGAGAGCTGGGCGGGCAGCTTTCAGGCGGCCAGCGGCAGCGCCTGTGCATTGCTCGCGCCTTGCTCAAGAATGCGCCCATACTCATCCTCGATGAAGCGACCTCCTCGTTGGACACGGAGTCTGAAGCGCTGGTGCAAAGCGCACTGGAAAATCTGATGCGGGGTCGCACCACCTTTGTCATCGCCCATCGGCTCTCCACGGTAGCCAACGCCAACCACATTGTGGTCGTGATAGAAGGGCGGATCGTCGAACAGGGCACCCACGACACACTGCTCGGGATGAAAGGCGAGTACGCCAAGCTTTACGCCATGCAGTTTACCGACAACCGCGGCATGGTTCCGGCGGGCGTGCCGTCAGCGAATGCAACCCAGTCCGATGCGTAAATTGGATCATTGGCTATATCTCATCTTGATGGGCTGGATGCGCCTGATCGGCCGCCTGCCCAAGGATGCGCGAAGACGGATCGCACAACAAATGGGGCGTCTGCTGTTCGCCACCGATGCCAAACACCGCCGGATCACCTTGGATAATCTCCACCGGGCGTTCGGCAATGAGAAATCAAAAGAGCAGATCGATGCCATCGCCCGCGCCGTTTTCGAAAACCTCTTCCACATTGTTTTTGAACTCGGCTGGTCCCTTCGGCTGGATGAAACGCAGTTGTCCGCTCACTTCACCGTCAGCGGTTTGGAGACGTATCAACGGGCCATGGACAAAGGCAAAGGCGTGCTTTTTCTAGTGGCCCATTTTGGCAACTGGGAACTGATGCCCATTGCCGCCCATCTGGGCAACATGCCGGTACGCATTGTCTATCGCCCCTTGGACACCCCCTGGGTGGATCATTTTTTCAAGATGAGCCGCTCCCGTTTTGGCCACCAACCCGTTCCAACCCATCGCGGCACCATGCGCCAGATATATGTCAATTTGAAGCGGGGGTATCCCGTGGGCATGCTGATGGACCAGAATGTGGACTGGTATGAAGGTGTTTTTGTCGATTTCTTTGGCCGTAGAGCCTGCACCAATACCGGTATGGCCCTACTGGCGCTGAGAAGCGAGGCCCCGGTGTTGCCGGCATTTATGGTTCGAACGCCCAGCGGGTTTCACGCTGTGTTCGGACCGGAACTGCCGTTGATTCGAACCGGTGATCGCATCAAAGATGTGGAACTGAACACCCAACAATACAACCGGGTCATCGAATGCTATGTTAGACGCTTTCCGGACCAGTGGTTCTGGGTCCACCAGCGTTGGAAAACGCGGCCCTACCAACCCTGGCCGCGGGAAAAGAATCAGCGCGTGTCCCGGCGGTCTAAAATGATGAATCGAGCGTCATGAGGCAATTTAGATCGGCAGATGTTCAACGCATTCTGGTCCGTTCGCCCAATTGGGTAGGCGACGCGATCATGTCTACACCGGCTTTGCACAGTGTGCGCCGCAATTTCCCGCATGCCAGCATCACCCTGTTGGCCAAGCCGTGGGTGGCGCCGGTATTTGAAAACAGTCCGGATATCGACGCGGTGATGATCTACGCAGCCGGCGGCCGGCATGCCGGATTGACCGGCTTAGGGGTTCTGGCCGGTGATATTAGAAGGCACCGGTTCGACCTGGCCATTCTGCTGCAAAACGCGTTTGAAGCGGCACTGCTGACATTTCTGGCCGGGATCCCACGGCGCCTGGGCTTTACCACGGATGGACGAACCGCCCTGCTGACCGAACGCATTCGAACCTGGCGCCCATTAAAACAGGGGCATCTGATCGACTATTATCTCGGACTTCTGGCAGGGGCCGGATTGACCTTGCACGGCAGGCACCTGGCCCTTTACATCAATAACGCCGAGCGTGTGGCTGCGCGTCGGCTGCTGGACAAGTGGGGGATGGGTGGGCATCGGCCCCTGGTCGGGTTAAACCCAGGCGCCACCTATGGTACGGCCAAGCGATGGCTGCCCGACCGGTTTGCTGAACTGGGACGGCGCATGATCCGTGAGCTGGATGCGCGCATCCTTATTTTTGGCAGCGCCGGTGAGGCCCCCCTCGGCAGTCGGATCGCCGCCGAGATCGGGCCCGGCGCCGTGAATATGTGCGGCCGGACACCATTGCGGCAGGCCATGTGCCTTATCGGCCAATGTCAGCTTTTCGTCACCAACGATTCGGGCTTGATGCATGTGGCGGCTGCCCTGGACGTGCCCCAGGCAGCCATTATCGGCCCCACCGACCCGGTGGCCACCGGTCCCGTTAATCATGCCAGTCGTCTGGTGCAGGTGCCCGACGCATGCTGGCTGAGCCCCTGCCTTCAGCCGGATTGCCCCATCATCGATCACCGCTGTATGACCGCCATCAGTGTCGGGATGGTGATGGCCCAGGCAATGGCGCTGCTGGAACCCTCCCGGGGAGAGCCGTCATGACGTCCGCTCCGCGCATTCTGATAGTCAAACTGAGCGCCATCGGCGATGTGGTGCATACCTTGCCGGCGTTGAGCGCGCTGCGGCGCCACTATCCCCGGGCGCATATCACCTGGCTGGTCGAAGAAGCCTCTGCGGGACTGATAGTGGATCACCCCGACCTTGACGCGGTGCTGATCTCGCGGCGCAAAACCTGGCTGCGGGGATTCAAATCGCCCCTGCGTCGGCTGCACTGGCAAGCGCTGACCGGGTTTGTCAACCACTTGCGAGGGCAGCGGTTTGATCTTGTATTGGATTTTCAATTCTCGCTGAAGGGCGCAGTTCTGATCGCCCTGGCCCGCGCCAGACGGAAGGTCGGTTTTGGGCGGGGGCTGGCGCACCAGGAACACAGCTATGTGGTATTGAACGAACGCATACCGGCCGTCAGCATGGAGCTTCACGCTCTGGACCGCAATCTGCTGATGCTGCAAGCGATCGGTGTCCCATGCCGAGAGATCGAATATAACGTTCCCATCGGTGAGCGCCATCGCCGCAATGCCCTGCAATTGCGTTCCGAATTCGGTCAAGCAGCCGGCGCGCCGTTTGCAGCCATCAATCCGATGGCGCAATGGGAAAGCAAGCTGTGGTCCCGCAAACGCTTTGCCCGGGTGGCGGATCATCTGCAAAAGGAGTTACAATTGCCGGCTATCTTCACCGGCGGACCCGACGACCGGTCTTACATCGACGACATCCGCCGGATGATGACGGTCCCGGCGCCAAGTTTGGCGGGCAGGACCGACCTGCTGACCCTGGCGGCCCTTTTGCAGCAGGCCCGGCTGGTGGTCACGACCGATACCGGCCCCATGCATATCGCAGCAGCTGTGGGCACCCCAACCGTGGCGCTGTTCGGGCCCACGGCACCATGGCGCACCGGACCCTATGGCCGGGGTCACCAGGTGATTCAGGCCGACCGGCCCTGCAGCCCCTGCTTCAAACGCCACTGTCCCCATTCGAAAGCATGCATGGCAACCATTACCGCCGAACAGGTCATGGCGACAGTGGACGGGCTGGTGTCGCAGGGTTCAGGCGTTTTTATTCGAGCGAGCGGTGAATGCGGGTAACAACGAAAATAGACATCAGTGTGATCGTCAGCACCTATAACCGGACATCCGCTCTTGCCCGGGTCTTGGCAGGGTTGGTTGCGCAGATCCGCCCGGCCGATGAAATCATCGTCGCCGACGATGGCTCGACCGAGAGCACCCGTGCCTGCATCGAAGAGATGCAACGACGCGCTGGCATAAAAATGACCCATGTCTGGCAACCCGATGAAGGCTTCCGGCTGGCCAAGATTCGCAACGCAGCCCTGCGCATCTGCAAGGGAGACTACGTTATTTTCCTCGACGGCGACTGCATCCCGGACCCGCACTTTATCGCCGACCACGAACGTCTGGCCGGCGAGGGCTATTTCGTACAGGGCAAGCGGATTCTGGTTGACCAGGCGTGGTCGGACCACTTTACGCATCAGACCGTAGCCGGACATCGCGCGCGGCTGCTGTTCTCGCGCCACTTAGGCAATCGCCACCATTTGTTGCGGATCGGTTGGCTGCCGCCGCTCACCAATACCCGTCTCAGTGGTACCCGCTTTTGCAATGTCGCCATTTTTAAAAAAGATCTATTTTCCGTGAATGGATTTAACCAGGCCTTCCAGGGCTGGGGCCGGGAAGATTCCGAAATGGTTGTGCGGCTCTATAAATATGGTCTCACGCGCAAAGAGCACCCGTTTGCCGCCGTCTGTTATCACCTGTGGCACCCAGAAAACGACCGCACCCAGCTGGCCGTTAATGACCGGCTGCTGGCGCAGGCCCAAGCAGCCGGGACGTACCTGTGCACGGATGGCATTGAACCACTCGACCGGCAGTCATGAACCGCCAGAAAGGCGCGGTTGCACGTAACACGAATGAGGACCCGAACATGCATGATCTCCTCCCGCTTTCCGTGGCGATCATCACCATGAACGAGGCCGATAGGCTGACTGCATGTGTGGCGAGCGTTCACTTTGCCGATGACATCGTAGTGGTCGACTCCGGCAGCAGCGATGGCACACGCGACATCGCGCGCTCACTTGGCTGTGCGGTCTTCGAGCACCCCTTCAGCGGCTTTGCCCGCCAAAAACAGTATGCCGTCGATCAGTGCCGCCACGACTGGGTCCTGCTGCTGGATGCCGATGAACGGCTGCCGCCGCCGGCAGCCGAGGGCATCCGGCGTGAATTGGCAGATGCCCGTGCCGATGTGGCGGCATTCAGCTTTCTGCGGCGCAATTATTTGCATGGCCGCTGGATACGGCATTGCGGCTGGTGGCCCGATAGCGTGGTGCGCCTGGTCAGGCGCCAACGGGGCGCTTTCAGTGAGACCACGGTTCATGAGCGCTGGATAGCTGACGGGCCGGTCGCACCGCTCCCCTATTATATCGACCACTACAGCTTTCGCGATTACGCCGAGATGATGGCCAAATTGCAGCACTACTCCTCTCTGGCCGCGCGCGAGATGATGGCCCGCAAGGAGAAAGTCAATTGCTGGTCGCCGCTGCTGCATGGTGGGTGGACCTTTTTTTCGGTCTATTTTTTAAAGTTGGGTTTTCTATGTGGCCTCGATGGCCTAATTATCTCCTTGTTAAATGCCGGCGGTTCTTTTATGAAATACGCCAAATATTGGGAAATGATACATTACTCGACGGTAGCAGAAAGTGCTCAGCATCATAGGTAAGGGGTTGACGCCGTGTGGCTAAAGGGTACGCCGCCCATTCTAGACCGGGAAACAATCAAGCGCATCCTGTTGATCCAACTCGGAGACATCGGCGACGTCGTGCTGAGCCTGCCCTGTGTTCGCGCCTTGAAAGACCACTTCCCCGATGCACGGGTGGTGGTCGCCGTCCGCGCCAAGGCCAGGGAGCTGATGGACATCTGCCCGTGGGCCGACGATGTCATCTCCATCGAGCAACCCCCATTGCGTTTCACGGCTGCTGTGGGCTATCATTGGTCTTTTTTCAGGCGGCTGCGCGCCTTCTGCTTTGACCTGGTTTTCGATTTAAGGGCCGGCACACGCGGGGCTGTCCTGACCCGTATGTCAGGAGCCCCCGTCCGCATCGGTTTTTACTCGACCAAAGAGCCCTTCTGGCGCGATCTGGCCTTTACCCATCTCAAACCGTTCATGCCCGATCCCAACCGGCATCAATCCCTCTACTATCAAAGCCTGTTGATGCAATGCGGAATCCCGGTGCGCCAGCGTCATCCGGAAATTGCCCTGACCGTGGTCCAGTTGCAGCAGGCCAGGCATTTTTTATCCGGGCACGGCGTTGCCCCGCAGAGCCCCCTCATTGCCATTCATCCGTTTGCCCTGTGGCGCTACAAGGAGTGGCCGCTGGAAAAGACCACGGAACTGGTTCGGCGTCTGACCGCGGGAAACGGTTGTACCGCCCTGATTCTTGGATCTTCCGCGGAGCGTGCCCGCGCCCAGACGATTGCCGCGCGTTGTGACGGCCGTGCGGTCAACCTTGCCGGCAAAACGACACTGGATCTTCTCGCGGCAATCCTTGGCCACTGTATGCTCCTTATCGGAATGGACAGCGCCGTGGGGCATATCGGCGCTGCCGTATCAACGCCATGCATCACCATTTTCGGCCCTGGAAAACCCGGTGTCTGGGCACCGCTGGGCAGCGCCAATCGCATCGTTCACCAGCCGATGCCCTGTATCCATTGCGGCCAGAAAGGGTGCGACGGCAGCGGCCGCGCACGCTGCCTGGAAACGTTGAGTGTCGACGCGGTTCACAAAGTGGTCCATGCCCAGATCGCCCCCAACGGTTCCACCGGCCCGGAGCACCTGAACCCGACCGTCCGGGGACTGGTTTAGGAAAATCAACGACCGCGGTACGACAATTTCGGAGAGACGGCCATTAACTCGCAGCGAACAATTAAAATCAAAGATCATACCGGGCGCACCATCTCCTATGCTGGCATGCGTCAGGACGAATTCGGGGCCCTGGCCGACCTCATCCAAAAAGTCCTGAACCAGAAGGATTCGGCGATCATCTGCATCACCGGCAACAAGGGAGCGGGTAAGACGACGCTGGGCAAGTTGATCCGCAAGAAGGGAGTAGGCCCTTTCAGGCCTGGAGAGATCGCGGTGATCGATGACGATTGCCTGAGCGTCGACACCCTCTTCTTCTTTCGGCGGAAATTTGTGGATCCCTGTCGGGGCATTGATGAATTGGGCCCCTTTTTTCGATTTTGCAAAAACAAGCGCCTCCGGTTTTATGTCAAGTCCAATCCGGAATCGCGCATCACCCACGCCGATATTCTCTTGAAAGTGGAACTCCCGGAGGAGATACGAAGGCAACGGTTGATTCAACGTTATGGTGAGCAGAAAGGGGAACGCGTTTTTCGCCAGACCCAAGCCTACCAGGGCACACCCGCGATCACGGTCGCACATGCAATGACGGTCCGGGTCCAGTAGCGACGGTTTTCATGGCGTCGCAGCGCCACCGGTGGGAGATGGTTTTTCAGAAAAAATACATGCGCACCCGTTTCATCACAAAGGGGGGATATGCAGCCATTCCGTTCAGGTCAGGAAATCATCCAGGATTCTAATCTGGTGACGCGTCTGACCGGCAGTCAATCCGGTGATATCGTCATCAAGACCTACCGCCGCAAACCGCTCACCTTAAAAATGGTCAAGTATAAATTAATAGGTGCTTTGGGGCGCGAGGTGCCGGTGGAGTACCGGTCGCCTGCGCAAAGGAGAGATTTTGAGGTAGACTGCCTGGCCCTCTGGCGAGCAAGGGGATTCAGCGTTCCGGAGCTTCGCGAAATACCAGCCCCGCTGCAACCCGCGGCGCCCACCATCGGCCTTGCCGCCATCAGGGGGGAACGGCTGGATCGGTTTCTGCTCGACCCGACAATACCGGCGACGACCAAGCTGTCCGCCATCGAGGAGATTTACCAGGAAATGAACCGCCGGCACTGTGAGGCTATTTTCGAGCAGAACCATCGCCTGATCCATTTCGATGCCAACCTGAGGAACATGATCCTCTCCCAGGGAAAGGTCGTGCATATCGATTTTGAAATGGGCCATCTTACAGAAGATATTGACAGATCCGCCGCCCGGGAGGTTAAAAAATTCACCCTTCAGGTGCTCAATCGCATCCAGGTCGACCGGGTCGATCAGGTGCTGGAGCTGTTGCTGGCCCATTACCAGATCCGCCATATCGTTCTCCGGTTGATCGATGAAGAGCTGCAGGCTCCGTTTATGACCCTTCATATGAAGCGCGACCTGAAACGCAAACAGCAGCAGCCCGGCCTGATCACGAAACTCGACCTTGCCTTCCGACTCGAACAAAAGCGTGAGTTGGCAGCCACACCCCTCGCGGCCAATGGCAACGAAAAGGATCTCCGCCAAGCCATCGAAACCAGCTGGGACGGCAAGTTTTATCAATCGCTGGATGATACGGACGCGCGCGGCCGGGACATGAACCACCGCTATGCGGTGATGGGCGTACCGGATCGTTGCGATAACGCGTCGGTGCTGGATATCGGCTGCAACATCGGCCGGATCTGTGTCGACATGAAAAAGCGGGGTGCGATCCGGGCCATCGGCGTCGATCACCGCCAGGATGTGGTGGATGCCATGAACCGGCACTTCGCGCAGAACGGCATCGACGTCACCTTGCATGCCTTTGACATCAACCAAGGGGTCGATGCGTTGAGATCGTGCATCGGCGCGCTGCCCTTTGACTACGTATTCGCGCTTTCCATCTGGTCCCACGTAGAGAAACAGCCCCTTTGGGACATCATCAACACCTGCTGCGGCAACACCTGCTTTTTCGAAGACAATTCGCCAAGCCGCATCCGGTCGCTGGAAAAGTTGAGAAGCATCCTCAAGGACCATTTGAACTTTAAGACCATTGAGTTCATGGGATTTACAACTGACCGCGGCGTGCGCGCCGTTTATCGGTTGAAAAAATGAACCATCACCTGGAACGCGTATTACTCCGTTTGAAGGAACCTCTCTTCTGGGTGTTCATAATGGCATTCGGCGTACGCCTATTTGCCTGCCTGAACACCCATATCGTCAACCCCGACGGTATCCATTATATTCACCAGGCACGATCGATATACTACCATGAATGGCACGCTCTGACCGCGTGCCACATTAAATTCGTATCACCGCTGCCGTTTCTCATAGCACCCGCATTCGGTCTCTTCGGGGATTGGATTGCAGCCGGCCGGGCCGTATCGCTGCTATTCAGCTTTGCATCGCTTTTTCCGCTCTATTTTCTCCTGAGGCGCTTTTTCGATGAAACCGTTGCCCCGATTACCCTGCTGGTCTATGCCCTGATTCCGGTATTCATCAGCCGCAGCGCAGATATCGTGAGGGATCCCCTCTTCTGGTTCCTGATCTGCAGCGGCATGCTGCTCTTTGTCAGGCACCTGCAGTCTCAGCAGGCGCGTGGATGGCCGTTTGACTTGGCCTGGAGCTGCGGCCTCTTCATGCTGGCAGCCTGGACCCGATTCGAAGGCTTGGTGTTTATCCTCGCGTCAGGAGTTTACCTGCTCATCGGCAAAACGGATCAACGAATTCGGCGGCTCTTGCTCTTCTCCCTGCCCATCCTGCTGATGATTGTGACGCTGGCAGCTGCAGCACTGCTGGTTGACCGGCCCCCTGAAGATATATTTCGCACCCAGAAAATCCAAAAGGAATTGGCCCATTTTCTTTCCAACTATGATGCGGTGCGTGATCAGCTAAAGGGCATGGCCAAGGAAGATCCAACCTTCTTCGGCGAATTTCTGCGCGGGGTCCGGAGTGTCACCTGGATGGTGCCGCTGGGACTGATCTTCACGACCGCCCTTGAAGGTTTCTTTTATCCGTATGCGTTCCTCTTCTTCATCGGCTGGATCGGCCTGTCCAGGCGGTGGCCCCAGAACGGCTGCATCGGTTATTTCATCTGCCTCCTGATCTTCAGCACGCTGGTGCTCTACATTCATCTGCTGCAAACATGGCTCATCTACAACCGTTTCCTAGCCATCATCATTTACCCGGGATTTCTATTCGTGGGATATGGAATTGACCACTTGCTTGGCTTTTTGAAAACCCGTGTCCGACTCAAACCGCTGACGGCCACCGTATCGGTCGTCTCATTTGTCCTGGCCTTCGGACTGGCAAAAAACCTGCAGCCCAACCACGAAGATAAACTCGTCTATCGCCAGATCGGAGAGATGATCGCACGGCAGAAATCACCGGATCAGGTGGCAACCATCGCGGGCGCCCATTCGACCGTGTACGAGTGGGTTTTCTTCTATGCCCACCGCGATTTTCCAGGCCCTCTCTGTGCAAGGGACCTTCTCAAGGGGCCCCCCAAGCGATACCAAGCCCTGATCGAGACCATGCGGGCCAACGGTCAACGCTATCTGCTCTACGAAGAGAATCAATGGCCCAAACGGTCCTTTGATCTCATGACCTCTCCCTTCATGCACGATTTCTCAATCCTGGGCCGTTGGCACCACAAGGACACGGGGCAGCTGTTGCTGCTGGAATTAAAAATGATCAGCTCATAAACTCGCTCAGCAATTTCTCCAGGATCACCGCATCATCCACCTGACGAGCGTGGTCTCTGAGCCTTTCCGGAGACCATTGGGGCCGTTCGATCAGGCCATGCAAGGCCCTAAAGGCCTCATCAATTCGAGGGGGAAGCATGGGGGTGGGAAGAACCACCCCGTTGAGGCCCTGCGACACATAATCCGCGTATCCGGTTTTGTCACTTACCAGCACCGGGATCCCCATGGCATGCCCCTCGGCGGCGGCACCGCCAAAGGGATCGTAATGGGATGGCAGGACCAGGGCCTTGCAGCAGGCGGCGTAGCGCCATCCATGAGGTTGCGGACCGAGAAAGTGGACCCGCCCGTCAAGCTTGAAGTACGCGATCCGTTTCCGGTGCGGGGTTGGCGACCCTTTGCCGACCACAACCAGGTGATAGGCCGGCGGCATGGATGCCAATCCCTGTATGGCGATGTCCAACCCCTTGCGGTCAAAGCCGCTGCCTAAAAAAAGCAGGCATTGCCATTGGGGATCGATCCCGTGCCGGCGGCGCAGGTGTTCGCCGATCACCGCCCGGTCGGCAAAGGGTTCGGCCATCTCTTGCCAGCGGATGCCGCTGTGAATGACACTGAGTTTGTCTTGCGCGACGCCGTATTCCGTTTCGATATCTTTTTTTACCATGCTGGAATTGCAGCGGACTCGCTGCAACCGCGGGTTGTCGAAGCCTTTCTTCTCCAGCAATAGAATATAGCGGTGAAAGAGGCTGAAACGCCGGAAAAACCGTGAAAAAGGGCCCGAGTAACTGTCTTTGATGCGCAGGAAGGTCTTGTGGGTGCCGCCGCCGGCATGCAGGTGCGTAAAGCAAGTGACTTTATCCAGGGAGAAGATGCAGTCGAACGGTTGCTGACGCAGATATCGCTTCACCGCCTGCTCAAAGGACCAGGCCTGGATCAGGCGATGGGTTCGAAAAAGCCCCAGCGGTACAATGCGCAGGCGAGGGTGTCGAACCGGCCAGGTTTGGCCGGGAAAGGTCAGCAGGGTCACCTGGGAGCCTTTTTTCAGCAGCCCGTCGACAAGCCCCAGAGCCACCCGTTCAACGCCGCCGTAAGGAGAATAGGTGCTGCGGATGAGCGCAATGGTTTCCAAACCGCTATTGATCTCCACGCCGCTGACAGCGGCTATCGCTGAAAAAAGGCAACGGCATTCTCGAAGATCCGGATTCCGTCTCCCAACCTGCCTTGGCTGCCGGTCCCAGCCCGTTTTTCCTTTTCCTTGTGCCGTGTCCAGTCCGGATGATTGGTCACATGGTTGTAGGCTTCCGGGTGCGGCATCAGACCGAAGATGCGTCCGCTGGGATCGCAGATGCCGGCAATGTCAGCCAAGGAACCGTTGGGATTGTCGGGAAACACGCCGCCGGCCGGGCTGCCGTCCGGCAAGGCATATTGCAGGACGACCTGGCGGTTGTCGGCCAATGCGTTCAGGGTTTGGCTTGGCGCATAGAATTTCCCTTCACCGTGCCGGATCGGCATTTCCAGGGTTTCAATGCCCCGGGTGAAGACGCAGGGAGACTCGGGGTCGTTCTTCACTCGGACCCATTGGTCCCGAAAATTACCGCAGTCGTTATAGGTCAGGGCCACGGATCGTCGGGTGTAATCCCCGTCGATCCCCGGCAGCAGGCCAAGGTTGACCAGCGTTTGGAAACCGTTGCAGATTCCGATGATCAGTTTTTGGGCCGCCACGAAATCGAGCAGTCGATCGCCGATGTTCGTCTTCAGGCGCAGGGCCTGAATCACCCCGGCGCCATGATCGTCGCCCCAACTGAAGCCGCCGCCGAAGGCCAGGATCTGAAAATCATCCAGACGGACGTCGCCGGCGATCAGGGTGTTGATGTGAACCCGCTTGGCCACGGCCCCGGCCAGTTCAAAGGCATAGGCCGTTTCATGGTCACAGTTGAGGCCGAAACCCGTCAGTACCAGTACGTTCGGTTTGTTGCTCATATCAGATCCCCAAAAGGCCCTTTCCAAGCCGACTTCATCCGTTCAACAGTCAACGCTGCCAGGCACTTGCCCTCTATGCCGGTGATGGTTAATTGCGGCATTTCGGTCACCTGTCCCACGCAGGCTGCCGGCAGCCCGGCAAACAGCGCTTCGAAGGCAGCCTGGTTTTCCGGTGCCACGGTAACGATAAACCGGCCGGCGCTCTCCGAGAAGAGCAGGGTGTCGTTCCGATCAACCCCTTCCGCAGGCACCTTGGCCAGGTCCACCGTCAGGCCCAATTCCCCCCCCATGGCCACCAGGGCCAGGTGCACGGCCAGCCCGCCGCGATAGATGCCATGGCAGGAAGCCAGCAGCCCTGTTCGCACCGCCTGGGCCATGGCGCGGTAGCAGGCGGCAAACCCTTCGGGATCAACCGTGGGAACATTCAGGCCCACCTGTCCCAGGTGCTGATAGTACTCGGATCCGCCCAGTTCGTTGGTGGTGATGCCGACCACATAAACGCGATCACCGGGCACTTTAGCATCCATGGTCAGGCATCGGTTCACGTCCTCGATCACGCCGGTTACCGAGAATTGGAGCGTCTCCAGCGCCGAGACCTTGTGGGTTTCACCATAGCGGCCCGGCAGATGGCCGTCCACGTACATGGAATCCTTGCCGGACAGCAGGGGGATGCCATAGGCCATGCACATCGTCTTGAGTGCCTGGCACGAACGCACCAGCTGGGCGGCTTTGTGTTTGCCATCGGGGTTTTTCAGCGGGTGATGCTGGATGTTGGGCCAGCAGAAATTGTCCACACCACCCAGATGCTCGGGGTCAGCGCCCACGGCGATGGCCCGGCGCACGGCTTCGTCAATGGTGCAGGCGGTCATATGGTAGGCGTCGATGGCCGAATACATGGGAATCAACGCCTGCGAAAAAACCAACCCGCTTTCCGATGTCAGCACCGGGCGGATCACGGCGGCATCGCTGGGCACATCCCGCCCGGCGCCGACGAGGGGTTTGATCACGCTGGTGCCCTGCACCTCGTGGTCGTACTGGCGGCACACCCACGCCTTGGAGCAAATGTTCGGGCGCGCCAGCATGTCCAGGATGAGCGCTGCGAGGTCGTCAGGAACACCCAGCACGGGTTCGGTAAGGCCACGCAAGGCCGGCGGTTGCCAAACGGCCTCGAACTCCCACTGGGGGAAGGCCGAAGTCAGCAGATCCAGATCGACGTAGGCGCAAGAGGCACCGTTGTATGTGATGTGGATCTTGCCGGTGTCGGTATAGGTGCCGATCATCGTGCTTTCGACGGCATGCCGGCGGGAGAGGGCCATGAAGCGCTCCAGATGATCGGGATCGATGGCCACGGTCATGCGCTCCTGGGATTCGGAGATCCAGATCTCCCACTGGTCCAGACCGTCATATTTCAAGGGCACCTTCTCCAGCTGGATGTCGCAGCCGTTGGAAAACCGGGCGCTCTCGCCGATGGAGGAGGATAGCCCGCCGCCGCCGTTGTCGGTGATAAAGCGGATCAGTCCTTCGTCGCGGGCTTCCAGCAGAAAATCGTGCATCTTTTTCTGGGTGTACGGGTCGCCGATCTGCACATGGCCGGCCGGCGTATTTTTGGAAAATGTGGCCGAAGAGGCGGTCACCCCGTGGATGCCGTCCTTGCCCACGCGACCGCCGCACATCACGGCCAGATCGCCGGGCAGAATGGTCTTCTGATCCGACGGTTGCCCATCGATCTCGGCCGGCATGATTCCCAGAGCGGTTACGAACACCAGGCATTTTCCCAGGTATCCCGGATGAAACATCACCTGGCCGAAGGGGGTGGGAATACCGCTCTTGTTGCCGCCGTCGCGCACCCCTTCGATGACGCCATCCAGCAGCCGTCGGGGGTGCAGCCGCGGTTTGAGATCTCCGGCGTAGTCCCGGGGCCCGACGCAGTATCCGTAGCTGCCCATGATCAGCCGGGAGCCCTTGCCGGTTCCCATGGGATCCCGGTAAATGCCGACAATGCCGGTGATGGCGCCGCCATAGGCTTCCATGTTGGAGGGCGAGTTGTGGGTTTCTCCGGTGATCACGTAGTGGTGATGCGCGTCAAAACGCCCCACCCCCGCGTTGTCCCACAGCACGGATACCACCCATGGCTTTTCGGCTTTCAGCGCCAGCGTGGGTGCTTCAATATAGGTCTTGAACAGGCTGTCGATCGTCTCCGCTGTCCCTGACCCCAGGTCGCGATAGTGAAACCGACCGCCAAAGGTATTGTGGTTGCAGTGATCGCTGCGCGCCTGGGAAATATATTCCAGTTCCACATCCGTGGGGTCTGACAAGGATACCTGCCGGCGTTGGCGCTGTACCTCCGGCTTTAAAAAATAGGACCGGATGGTCGGAATATCCTTGGGGTTGAGGGATAAACTGCGTTCGTCGCTGAGCCGGGCCAGGGTGTCGTCACTGTCAATGGAAAGCGTGGCCACCTCGGGTTGGTGGTTGAGAATCACCTTGGGAACGATCAATCCGATCCCGGTGGCCGGATCCCATTGGGTTTTATCAAATACCGCCCACTGCTGGATAATGTCGTTGGCCAGCAGTTCGCCGGCAATTTTTTCAGCATCCTGGCGGGTGACGCCATTGCCCTGCAGACAGTACCGTTTTGACGTATAGATCGCCTCGCCGGATCTGAGAGGCAGACGCAACAGGTCCTCCAGCGCCTCGACGGCGGTGGCGCCGGGATTGTCGCGCACACCGGGACGGAACCCGACCCAGATGATCCAGTCGAAATCGACAGCCAGCGGCGCAAGGGACGACACCTGGGTCACCGGGTTGGTGAAGATCTCTGTACGGACCCGCTCAACCTGATCGGGTGTCAAATCCACATCCAGGGTGACCACATGAACGGTGCGCACCCGATGCAGATGGATGTCAAAATAGTTCTTGGCTTTAAGGCACAGGGCTTGCCCTTCGGCATCCAGAAGCTCCTCTTTTAACGTGATTTCGATTCGTTGCGCCATGGCTTACCCATCCTCAGCAAAGCAAAAGGTTGTTAATTGACTGCTCAGGCAACATTCAGGTTTCATGCAGGCGCGGCTTCCAGGGGCGATCCATAGGCTATCGAAAACCGCCTGTGGCGGAGAGAGATGCCGCTCCTACAGATGGTTTCAAGGCAGTTTCATTCCAAGTCCGAAAGTTAGGTTTTAATAGGTTGGGTTGACTGTTACCGGTGCCCTAAAGGGTCGCCGGAGGTGTCATTCCCGCGCAGGCGTCGATCGATAACCGTCTGAAACCCATCGATCCCCGCCTTCTTGGGGCTGACCCAAACGATGGGTCTTCGACGTTTTTCGATGCCATCGCGGGTGCCTTGCGTATTCCGTCTGTTATCAAACGATAGAATGCCTTCATCCGCAATTAAAAAAATAAAATTCCAGGTGGTAAGCTGCCATCAGCTGGCAAAGAGGCGCGTAATGTCGTTATAGAAAACAAATATCATCAGCATGATCAAGATGAAAATACCGGCCTGCTGGGCGATCTCGCGCATGCGGGTGTTGACGGGGCGCCGCATGACCGCCTCGATGAAGAAGAACATCAGATGCCCGCCATCCAATACCGGAATGGGCAGAAAATTGAGCACCGCCAGGTTGATGCTCAACACGGCAATGAAAAAAATCAGGTTGGTGAACCCCTCTTTGGCCTGCTGCCCCGCCATCTCGGCAATCATGATCGGGCCGCCCAAGGTCTTGGTGGAGACCGTCCCCTTGATCAGCTTGCCGATGCTCAACAGGGTCAACCGGGAGATCTGGTAGGTCTGATCCACGCTCTCCCCGATCGCCTGGAGAAGGCCCCGTTTGATGGTAATGCGATCGGCCTCGGGGATCGTGATGCCCGGCGTGGAAATACCGATCCGGTAACTGTCCACCTTTTCCCCGATGACGTTCTCCTCGCTGTACAGGACCGGCACGATCTCGACCGTGAGGGTTTCCTCCCCGCGGGCCACCTGGACCGTTAGCGGTCCGCCCTTGCTTTGGGAGATGATCTCTTTCATCGTGGTCCAGTTGTCGACCGGAAGTTGGTTGATGGCGACGACCAGATCCCCTTTTTGCAAGCCGGCTTTTTTGGCCGGGTAGCCGTCGGCGACTTCACCCACCAGCGCCTTGAGGGGGGCCAAGCCCGAAAACCCGACGTCATAGTAAGAAACGTCGTCACCCAGGATATCCTTGGCCACCTTGGTCTGGGGAGTGACAGCAACATCGAAAAAGGTATCCGCCCGCTTGATGGTGATGCCTACGGCAGCACCTTTGCCGTCGGCGATCAGCCGGTTGATGTCGCCCCAGGAGGCTACCGAACTACCGTTGATGGCCGCGACCACATCCCGGGCCTGCAGGCCCGCCCGGTCCGCCGGGCTTTCCTTGACCACATGGTTGACGACCGGTCGAATATCCTCGGTACCGATGAAGGCGAAAAAACCGGCGTAGATGATGACCGCCAGGAGCAGGTTGAAAAAAGGTCCGGCGGCCACAATCATGATTTTCTTGAAGACATGCTTGTGGGTGAATGAAAAGGGTATCATTTTCGGGTCAAGCTGGGCGTCGGGTTCATCTCCCACCATCTTGACGTAGCCGCCCAACGGGATGGCCGAGATTCGATAATCGGTCAGGCCGACGGTTTTGCCGAACAGGCGCGGGCCGAAGCCTAAAGAGAACTTCTCAACACCGACACCGAACAGCCTGGCAACGAGAAAGTGGCCCAACTCATGGAAAAAGATGAGAATGCCGAGGACGATAATAAAGGCAAAAATACTGGTAGTCATAGGCGATACGTTAACGCTCCTGCTGGCGGATCAGCGCCTGAGACGTCTCTCTGGCCCAACGGTCCGCCTCGATGATCTGGCCAAGGTCTGCGCCATCTTTGCTGGAATGGTGGTTCAAGGTTTGATCGATGATCGGGTAAATCCCCGTGAACGGCAGCCGGTCGTCCAGAAACGCTGCCACGGCCATTTCATTGGCGGCATTGAGTACGGCGGGCAGGGTTCCCCCCGCTTCTCCGGCCCGATAGGCCAGCGGCAGACAGGGAAACCGCTCCAGATCCGGTTTTTCGAAGGTCAGCTGGCCGATCTGGGCAAAATCAGGCGATGGAACTTCCAGCGGCAGTCGCCCGGGATGGGAAAGGCCGTAGGCAATGGCCCCTTTCATGTCCGGGACCCCCATCTGGGCAATCACCGCACCGTCCTGGTAGACGACCATCGAATGAATGATGCTCTGGGGATGGACCACGACCTTGATCCGCTGGAAGTCTACATCAAAGAGCCAGCGGGCTTCGATCACTTCCAGCCCCTTGTTCATCATCGTGGCCGAATCGATGGTAATTTTGCTGCCCATGGACCAGTTGGGGTGCCGCAAGGCCGCCCGTGGGGTGATGGCATTGAACTGCGCCAACGAGTGATTTAAAAACGGGCCGCCGGATGCGGTCAGCAGAATCTCGCGGATCCCGTCGCGCCCTTGGCCCGCCATGCTCTGGAAGATGGCGCTGTGCTCACTGTCCACGGGCATCAGTTTGACGCCGCGGCCGGCGACTTTCTGCATCACAATGGCGCCGGCCATGACCAGGGTTTCCTTATTGGCCAGGGCAATGTCCTTGCCGGCCTCGATGGCGGCAAGGGTCGGCACCAAGCCGGCCGCGCCCACCATGGCTCCCAGCACCATGTCGCAATCCGCGCAGGTGGCCGCCTCGACATACCCCGCGTCCCCAAAGACAATCTCCACGTCCACGGTCGGCGGCAGCAGCGCGTGCAATTGCCTGGCGTGCCCGTCGTCAACCACCGCCGCCAGCCGGGGGGTGAACTCGACAACCTGCCTGGCCAGCGCCGCCACATTGGTCTTGGCCGTAAGCGCAATCACCCTGAACCGGTCCGGAAATTGCCTTACAATTTCAAGGGCATTGGAGCCAATGGAGCCCGTCGAACCCAATATGGAAAGTGATTTCATGGTGGTTATGTCTCTTGCACCCAAATTGCGATTCCGGTCAGAATATACTGATTTTCAACAGATAGGCAAGCGGTGAGGCAAACAAAAGCGCGTCCAGCCGGTCGAGAAAGCCCCCGTGGCCGGGAAGCAGGGTACCGGAGTCTTTGATGCCGGCTGCTCGTTTGAATTCGGAGGCAAACAGATCCCCCACTTGCCCGGCGATGCCGATCACCAGCGCGAAGACCACGCAGGGCAGGACCGCCAGCCAGGGTAGCAGCACCATTTTAAAGGCCAGGGCAACGATGATGTTGGCGGCCAGGCCGCCGATGCTGCCCTCGATGGTTTTTTTGGGGCTGACCCAGGGGCAAAGCTTGTGGCGGCCCAGATAGGTGCCGGCATAAAACGCCCCCGTATCACCGGCGGCGACGATGCAGAGCAGCCAGAATATCCACTGGACGCCGCCCGCATCGAGGCGAATCAGGACTAAAAATGAGAGGAAAACAGGAATATAAACCAGCCCCAAGACCTGCTTGGCAACCCAATGGGGGGCCTGCGCATCGGTCTTGAAAAGCGGCAGGGTCAATCCGGCCACGACGATAAGGTCCACGGCCACGATCAACGGAACCGGCGCCATCCCCCAGCGGTGAACCGTACCGCTGATGAGCGGGGCCAGGCAGAGTCCGAGCCAAGGCATCATCCGCACCAGACCGTCAGCCGCGCTTTTAAAAACCGCCAGGTAATACTCCCACAGGGTCACCAGGCTGACGGCGGCGATCAGCAGGGTAAAGACCGTGCCGCTTGCGGAAACCAGCAGGTAAATGATCGGCAGGGCAACAATTCCGGTGATCCAGCGCTTCAGGTGCATGGGCCTCCTTGGGGCCTTTGCCGTCCGGATTAGGTTGAGGGGATGGCGCCGAAACGACGTTCCCGATTCTGGTAGTCTTTGAGGATCTGCACGAACTCATCTTCGCCAAAATCGGGCCAGAGGGTCGGTGTAAAAAAGAATTCCGCATAGGCGATCTGCCAGAGGAGGAAATTGCTGATCCGCATATCACCGCTGGTCCGGATCAACAGATCCGGGTCCGGCATTCCGCGGGTATACAAATGATCGGCAACGGTCTCGGGCGTCACTGACGCCGGATCGAGCGTTCCGGTCTGGGCGGCATGGGCAATCTGTTTGACCATATCGACGATTTCCGCTCGTGCGCCGTAACTAAGCGCCAGATTGAGGACCATCTTCTGGTTGTCGGCGGTGGCAGCCATGACCGCCTTCAGGTTTTTGCGGACCGCTTTGGGCAGCCGCTCGATCTGGCCTATGGCGTTGAGCCGGATGCCGTTGTCGACCAGCGTCTGGCGTTCGGATTCCAAAAACCGCCGCAGAAGCAGCATGAGTCCAGAGATTTCAAGTTGGGACCGCTGCCAGTTTTCGGTGGAGAATGCGTAGAGGGTAAGCGTGGCGATATTGAGCGTGCGGGCGGTTCGCACGATGATCCGCACGGCCTCCGCCCCTTTTTCATGCCCATGAATGCGGTTGAGCAGGCGTTTTTCTGCCCAGCGGCCGTTGCCGTCCATGATGATGGCAACGTGTTTGGGCATCCGGTCGGGGTCGAGTTCATTCCGCAATTCAGAGGATGAACTAAAATTCAAGGATCTCTTTCTCTTTGTTTTTATATACTTGGTCGATCTTGGTGATACACTCGTCGGTGATCTTCTGAACGCTGTCCTGGGCCTTGAAGGCATCGTCTTCCGAGATATCGCCGTCTTTCTTGAAGCCCTTGAGCAGTTCGTTGGCATCCCGACGGATGTTGCGGGCGGCGATCTTGTGTTCCTCGCACATCTTGCTGACCACCTTGACCAGCTCTTTGCGGCGCTCTTCGGTCAGCGGCGGGATGGAAATCCGGATCAGCTTGCCGTCGCTTGACGGGGTCAGGCCAAGATCGGACTTGAGGATGGCCTTTTCGATCTCCTTGATGGCAGATACATCCCACGGTTGGATGACGATCAGCCGGCTCTCGGGCACCGATAGCGACGCCATCTGGTTTAGCGGGGTCTGTGTGCCGTAATAATCCACCCGGATACCGTCCAGAAGGGATAACGACGCCCTTCCGGTCCTGACTCGCTTGAGTTCCTGTTCGAGGTCCTCGATGGTTTTCCCCATCCGTTCTTTGGTTTCTTGAAGTGTGGCTTCGATCATGGCTTGGCACCTCGCTGACACAGGGTTAGTGAGTTTCTGCAGGTGGCACGGTCGAACAGGAATGTTGGGTCGCGGCCAGCAACATGGGTAATCGATGGCGCCTGATTCCGG
The DNA here is from genome assembly GCA_963704985.1 of uncultured delta proteobacterium. Taxonomy (GTDB): domain Bacteria; phylum Desulfobacterota; class Desulfobacteria; order Desulfobacterales; family Desulfosarcinaceae; genus Desulfosarcina. Next base: position 243,809 of record CAVPIL010000005.1, read on the forward strand.
TTGGTCTGCAAGGCCCATCCGCCGGTGCAATTCCAATGGCATGGACGGTGGGTGACACGCGGTGGGCGGGTCAGAAGACAAGCCGGACGGGTGTGATTTCCCACCGCGGCCTTTTCTTATCCGCCGATGGTCGTTCCGACCGCTTCGCCGTTGACCACCTTTTTTATGTTGCCCTTTTCCTTAAGGTTGAACACTATCAGCGGCAGCTGGTTGTCCATGGCCAGGGAAATGGCCGTCATGTCCATGACTTTCAGTTGCCTTTCGAGCACTTCCATATAACTGACGGTCTTGATGAAGCGGGCATCGGCATTGCGCACCGGATCGGAATCGTACAGTCCGTTGACCTTGGTGGCTTTCAACAGGATCTCCGCATGAATTTCCTTGGCCCGCAGTACCGCGGCCGTGTCGGTGGTAAAGTAGGGGTTGCCAGAACCGGCGGCAAAGATGACCACCCGCCCTTTTTCCAGATGCCGCAACGCACGGCGAAGGATATACGGTTCAGCCACCTCGTGCATGGAGATGGCCGTCTGCACACGGGTCTGAATATTCCGTTTCTCCAGGGCATCCTGAAGGGCCAGGCTGTTGAGCACCGTGGCCAGCATGCCCATGTGATCGGCCGAGGTGCGCTCCATGCCAAAAGAGCCGGCGGCGACGCCACGAAAGATATTGCCGCCGCCGACCACAATGGCCAGCTGGACATCCAGTTCAACAATGGAGCGGACCTCTTCGGCCACGTAGGCGAGCATCGTGGGGCAGATGCCGAACCCCTGATCACCCATCAGGGCTTCGCCGCTCAGTTTGAGCAGGATGCGTTTGAATTTGGCCGCCACGGTTAATCGGTTCCGATCTGAAATCTGGCGAATCGTTTGATGGTAATTTTTTCACCGGTCCGGGCAATCACTTCATTCAGGTAGTCGGCAATGGTCTTATCCGGTTCCTTGACGTACTGCTGATTCATCAGGCAGCTCTCCTTGAAGAACTTGTTCAGCTTGCCCTCGGCGATCTTCTCGACCATCTGCGCGGGCTTGCCCATCTCCAGAACCTGCGCCATGTAAATTTCTCGTTCCCGGTCGACCACCGCCTGGGGAACATCTTCGGGAGCGATGCCCACCGGGTTGGTGGCTGCGATATGCATGGCAATGTTCTTGGCAAATTCGTTGAAATCATCCGTCTTGGCCACAAAGTCGGTTTCGCAGTCCACTTCGACCATGACGCCGATCTTGCCGCCCATATGAATATAAGACTGCACGGTACCTTCGGAAGTGGCGCGGCCGGCCCGTTTGGCTGCGGTGGCAATGCCTTTTTTTCTCAGAAAATCGATGGCCTTTTCAAGGTCGCCGCCACACTCGCCCAAGGCTGTTTTACAATCCATGATACCGGCTCCGGACTTTTCGCGGAGTTCTTTTACCATTGCTGCACTGATATCAGACATATGCACTATTCTCCCATCGATTCTGCCTCAGAGGACGCTGCATCTTCTGAAGCTGCTAAATTCTCGGCAGGCGTGGTGCCTTTGCGAATGATTTCCACCACCGGCCCGTCGGACCCATCGGAGATCACTTTCCGTTCACCGGGTTTGAGTTCTGCCGTAACGCTCTCAAATTCGGATTCTTCGTCACCCTTGTCTGTTTCTGCCTGCTGGCGCTCCTTGTAGCGGTCCCGGCCCTCGATACAGGCATCGGCCATTTTGGAGGTAATCAGCCGGATGGCTCGAATGGCGTCGTCGTTGCCGGGGATGGGGAAATCGATCTCTTCGGGATCGCAGTTGGTGTCGATGACGGCCACGATCGGGATGCCCAAACGGCGGCCCTCACGCACGGCGATGGCTTCATTTTTCGGATCGATGATGAAAATGGCGCCGGGCAGTTTGGTCATGCTGCGAATACCGCCCAGGGTACTGTCCAGCTTCCCGCGTTCCTTGCCCAGTTTCAAACCCTCTTTTTTAGGGAACAGGTTGATGGACCCATCGTTTTCAATGGTGTTGAGGTAGTTCAGCCGGTCGATGCTTTTCTTGATGGTTTGAAAGTTGGTCAGCATGCCGCCCAGCCAGCGGTTGTGAACATAGTACATTTCGGCCCGGTTGGCTTCTTCGTACATGGATTCGCGAGCCTGCTTCTTGGTTCCCACAAACAGGACCGATTTGCCGGCGGCAACCGTATCCACGATAAAGTCGTAGGCATCCCGGAACATGCGCACGGTCTTTTGCAGATCGATGATGTAAATACCGTTTCTGGCTCCGAAGATGTATGGTTTCATCTTGGGGTTCCAGCGTTTGGTCTGGTGGCCGAAATGAACACCGGCTTCCAGCAGTTCTTTCATTGTCACGTAAGCCATTGTTTTCTCCTTGTGAGTTGGTTTTGCTTTCGCCCGCTTCACCCCCGAATCCGACTTTCCATCGAAAGCACCGGGATCAGGTCCACGGACGTGTGGATTAGAAACGTGTTTAGTTAACAAAAATATTTTTAGGTCGCAAGCCTAAAATGACGAATTTTGGATACGTCAGTCGAATCATCCAACGGTCGAAGCCGTTAAGGGCGGCAGGCAGGTTGCCTTTTTTGGAAGGCCAACCCGCGCAGACGAATCCATCTGGGGCCGATTGTCCAGATCATAACCCGTCGAACCCATCAACCTTTTTTGGCCATCAGCGCAACACGATCGAGGCCGCTGTAATCCTTGATGATGCGCGGGGGGCCGTATCGCCCCACCGCCCCGGCGATAGACTGGATGTCGGCAGCCTGGTCGTAGCCTATCTCCAGCGCGACATGGCCGCCGGCGCACAAATAGCGGTGGGCCGATTCGATGATTTGCCGGAGGCCATGCAGGCCGTCGATGCTGCCATCCAGGGCCAGCCTGGGCTCGTGATGGCGAATTTCCGGCTGCAGTGCCTGCAGGTCGCCGCTGCGGATATAGGGAGGATTGGCAACGATGAGGTCGAAGGTCTTCCGGTCCGGCACGAGGGCCGCCTCCCAGTTCCCGCAAAACCAGTCGATGCGGTCGTCCAGTTTATGCCTGCGGGCATTTTGCCGGGCCGTCTGCACCGCAGCCAATGATCGGTCCATGCCCACGTAGCGATGCTCGGGGTGCTCGTGGGCCAGGGCAATGACAATGGCACCGGACCCGGTGCCCAGGTCCAGCACCCGTTGCGGCGATCCGGTGGTGGCCTCGAGAAAAGGCAGCACCGCTTCCACGAGGCATTCGGTTTCCGGCCGCGGAATCAGCACCGACGGGTTCACCGCCAGGGCCAGGGACCAGAACTCACGGGTCCCGGTGATGTAAGCCACCGGTTCACCGTCGACCCGTCTTTTGATGGCGGATTTGAAGCGCGCCAGTTCATCTTCACACAAGGGCTGGTCGTGGTTCAGATAGAGATCGATGCGCCGGGCACCCAAGGTGTGGGCCAGCAGGATTTCCGCCTCGCTGCGGGCACTCTCAACCTGATGGTCGTTAAAGTAACCGGCCGTCCACTTCACCAGGTCCAGGGTGGTCCATGGCGACGGTTTAGGCGTCGACGCGTTCGGCATGCTGGAGTGCCTGACTCTGGAAATAGGTGATCAGCGGATCGATGACCGCGTCCACATCGCCCTGGAGAATGGATTCCAGTCTGTACAGGGTCAACCCGATGCGGTGGTCGGTGACGCGGCCCTGGGGAAAGTTGTAGGTTCGGATCCGTTCGCTGCGGTCGCCGCTGCCCACCTGGCTTTTCCGGTTCTGGGAGCGCTGCTCGTTCTGTTCCCTGATCATCTGGTCCAACAGCCGGGAACGCAGGACCTTCAAAGCCTTGGCCTTGTTCTTGTGCTGGGATTTTTCATCCTGGCAGGTCACCACCAGGCCGGACGGCAGGTGGGTAATACGGACCGCCGAATCGGTGGTATTGACGGACTGGCCGCCGGGACCGGATGATCGAAACACATCCACCTTCAGTTCATTGGGCTCGATGGTGATCTCGATCTCCTCCGCCTCGGGCAGCACCGCCACCGTCACGGCGGAAGTATGAATCCGACCCTGGGTCTCGGTGGTCGGCACCCGTTGAACCCGGTGGGTGCCGCTTTCGAATTTGAGGCGGCTGTAGGCCCCTTTGCCGTTGACGTTGGCAATGACCTCTTTGAGCCCCCCCACGCCGGTGGTATGGTGGTCGATCACATCCACTTTCCATCCCCGGGCATCGGCATAGCGTTGGTACATCTTGAACAGGTCACCGGCAAAAAGACCGGCCTCATCGCCGCCGGTACCGGCACGGATCTCCAGGATCACATTTTTGCCGTCCAGCGGGTCCTTGGGAACCAGAAGCAGTTTCAGTTCCTCCTCCAGGCGATCTTTCTCCCGCTCCAGCCGGTCGACTTCCTCACCGGCCATCTTCTTCATCTCGGGATCATCATCATGGAGCAGTTCAAGGCTGTCATCCAGTTCCCGGTCCACGCGTTTGAAATCCCTGAATGCGTTGACAATGGAAGCAATTTCCGCATGTTCGCGAATGTACTTGTGATAGGCCTCCCTGTCCTGAACCACTTTGGGATCGGACAGAAGCCGCTCCAACTCCTGGAAACGGTCTTCAACACCTTTTAATTTATCATACATGTCACACCACCACATTCATGACGGCGAGCCACCACCGTTCATTGGTACTTCAAGGGCGGCCTGGCCGTTGGATAATGCAGAGATCGGGTACTGGAATGGTCGCGGCGGGCAGGTCCCGGTGCCGGCTTTGGAAACCGGGCACCGGACGCAGCCTGAAGGAAAACAGGGGCAGAATCGCTACTGATTCTGAAATTTTTCGTATTTTTTTCTGAAGCGCTCGATACGGCCGGCGGTATCCACCAGCTTTTGTTTGCCGGTAAAAAACGGGTGGCAGTTGGAGCAAATCTCCACGCGTATGTCCTGTTTCGTAGAACCAACCTCAATGGCGTTGCCGCAGGCACACTGAATGGTGGTTGTGGAATAATCCGGATGGATGTTGGTTTTCATTGGTATTTCAACCCCCTGTAAGCATTTTTAAGCGTTCTTTAAGTATTCATTGAATCCAAGAAACTGGTATTATCCTTTGTTCCGTTCATTTTTTCAAGTAAAAATTCAAGGCTGTCCGATGGATTCAAGGAGGCAAACAGTTTTCTGAGAATCCAGACCCGGTTCAAGGTGCTGGCCTCGAGGAGCAGTTCCTCCTTGCGGGTGCCGGATTTCTTGATGTCAATGGCCGGGAAAACGCGCTTGTCGGCCAGGCGGCGATCCAACTGAATTTCCATATTGCCGGTGCCTTTGAACTCCTCGAAGATCACTTCGTCCATGCGTGAACCGGTATCCACCAGGGCGGTGGCGATAATGGTCAGGCTGCCGCCCTCCTCGATGTTGCGGGCAGCACCGAAAAACCGTTTGGGCCGCTGCAGGGCATTGGAATCCACACCACCGGAAAGAATCTTGCCGCTGGGAGGCATGACCGAGTTGTAGGCACGGGCCAGGCGCGTAATGCTGTCCAGCAGGATCACCACATCCTTTTTATGCTCCACCAGCCGCTTGGCCTTTTCGATGACCATCTCGGCCACCTGGACATGGCGCTCGGCCGGTTCATCGAAAGTAGAACTGATGACCTCCCCTTTCACCGAGCGCTGCATGTCGGTGACCTCTTCGGGACGCTCGTCGATGAGCAGGACAAAAAGGACGATATCCTTGTGATTTTTTACAATGCTATTGGCGATGCACTGCAGCAGCATGGTTTTGCCGGAACGGGGCGGCGATACGATGAGCCCGCGCTGGCCAAAGCCGATGGGCGTCAACAGGTCCATGATGCGCGCGGAATAGTTTTCCGGTTCGGTCTCCAGATTGACCTTGCTCTCCGGATACAGGGGCGTCAGGTTGTCAAAGAGGATCTTTTCGCGGGCCACTTCGGGATCTTCATAGTTGACGGCCTCGACCTTCAGCAGGGCAAAATAGCGCTCGGACTCCTTGGGCTGCCGGATCTGGCCGGAGACGGTGTCGCCGGTTCTCAGGTTGAAGCGCCTGATCTGCGACGGTGAGACATAGATATCGTCGGGGCCGGGCAGGTAGTTGTAGTTCGGTGCACGCAGAAAACCGAATCCGTCGGGCAGGATTTCCAGGGTTCCCTCGCCGAAAATCAGGCCGTCTTTTTCGATCTGGGCCTGGAGCAAAGCGAAAATCAGCTCCTGCTTGCGCATGCCGGCAGCGCCGTCGATATTGAGCTGCTTGGCCATTTTGGTCAGTTCATTGATCTTTTTGTTTTTAAGTTCGACGATGTTCATCAACACACCCCACGTTAGAATTGATTAGCGCATACCACCTGCAATAGTGCCCGGCAAAGGCGTTTACTTGGATATGAAAAAAAACAGCGGCCCAGCTTTCCGGTTACCCAGCATGGCGAAAAGGTTTAACACCCTGATTCAACATTTCGGATTGGTCTCTGCAACGGTGCCTTTCGGATGAATTGGGTTGGGCTGTTGGTTTTTTTGGAGGAATATGCGTGTTTTTGTGATAGAAGTCGCTTGAATTTAACCCATTAGGCGGGTCCGCCCATAAGACTGTGCGAAATTGTTATACCATGAACCCGCCCGTGTCAAGGGAATTTGAACCTGCCGACACGCTGTTTGGCCTGCCCGGCTGGCCGCACGGCAGCAGCGGCAAATACCAGCAACCAACCTGCACGACCAATGGCTGATATAACAAAGATCAATCTCGATTTTCTGCCCGACAATCCCGAGGGCATCTACCTGGTTGGCGGAACCGTGCGCGACCTGCTGGCAGGTCGCCCCCCGGCTGACGTCGACCTCGTGGTGGCCGGGGATATCACCCAGGCTGCCAGACAGATTGCCGGAAAAACCGGCGGCAGGATTATCAATCTGGGGAAAAAGGGGTTTGCGGTGCTACGGGTCGCATCGCCGGAGACGACCATCGACATCACGCCGCTTACCCATCCATCCATCGAAGCGGATCTGCTGCAGCGTGATTTTACTATCAATGCAATGGCTTACGACGTCATGGCCCGGCGCCTGATCGACTGCACCGGCGGGCTGGCGGACATACGGCAGAAAAGGATTCGTATGGTCTCGCCGGCAGCCTTTGAAAACGACCCGGCCAGGCTGGTGCGGGCCTACCGCATGGCGGCTGTGTTCAACTACGCCATATCTGCGGGGACGCAGGCGGCCATCGGCAGACAGTGTCACCTTGTGGGCCGCGCTGCCGGGGAACGAGTCTGGGCGGAACTGGTCAAGATATTCAACGCCACCGAGTCTGCACCCGTGGTCAGGGGCATGGCGGCCAGCGGACTGCTCTCGGCCATTTTCCCGGAACTGCAAGCGGCCATCGGATGCACCCAGAACCGCTACCATCAGTTCGATGTGTTCGATCACAGCCTGCGGGTTTATGAAACCGTGGAAACCCTGCTGGTCGGGTTTGGCGGCCGTTCCTCTGCTCTGGCGGCACTCGCCGAACAAGCGGATCTTCCCAGGCATGCGGCCATGTTAAAATATGCGGCCCTGCTTCACGACGTGGGCAAACCGGCCACCCGGCGGGTCGACAGGCACGGACGGGTCAGCTTCCACGGCCACGCCGCCGCAAGTGCCGACATCACCGTGGGGATCAGCCGCCGCTTGAGGCTGTCCAAGCGGCAAGCTCAAGTTGCCGATGCCGTTATCCGGCACCATCTCCGGCCGCTCTTCCTGTTCCTTGCATCCCAAAACGGAAGCCTCGGCCGCAGCGGCATGGTCCGCTTTTTTAAACGCTGCGGCCCCATGACCCTGCCGATCATCGTACATACCATGGCCGATATCATGGCCAAGGGCGATCGCCTGCAGGACAGGGATCACGGGTTCATCGACTTTGGCCAGGGTTTGTTCGAGGCATACATGGACACCCAAAAACGACAGGCCGCCGTTGCGCGCCTGATCAGCGGACACGACCTCATTACGGTTTTCGGCCTCGCCCCCTCCCCGCTCTTCAAACGCATCTTGAACCGGGTGGATGAACGGCGGCTGTGCGGCGAACTGGCCACCCGGGATCAGGCCCTGCAATGGGTCACCTCGGAAATCGCAAGGCTGCGGCCGGTGGACTGAGGAAGGAACCCGGGAGGCGATACCCGAAACCACACTCCCCCCATGCCGACGCTTGACAAGCACCCCTCATTTCTGTACTAACGCGGGTAGCTGGAGCATTCATACTTCGGTGCCAGCCCGCCTGAACACATTCAATACCACCGGTGCGGCCCACCCGCCGCATAATACGAAAACGAACGGCACACGACGATTGCACGGATATCCCACTTTCTGATCTGGCGGCGTGAGGCCCGGCAACGCGGTGCGATGGGTATTTTCAATGATCCTGTGGAAATGAACGGGAAACAGAAAGGAGTAGGTGAATGAACATCTTGTTTTTTGGACCCAACGGCAGCGGTAAGGGTACGCAAGGCGCAATCCTCAAGGACAAGTACAACACCCCGCACATTGAGTCAGGGGCGATCTTCCGTGAAAACATCGGCAAGGGAACCAAGCTGGGTGCCGAAGCCAAAGCCTATATCGACAAAGGCGACCTGGTTCCCGATGAGATCACCATTCCCATGATCCTCGACCGGCTCAAGCAAGCCGATTGCAAAAAAGGCTGGCTGCTGGATGGATTCCCGCGCAATAAAAACCAGGCCATCAAACTGGACGAAGCCCTTAAAAAAGCCGGTATGGCCCTGGACATCGTGGTCGAGATTCTGCTGGACCGCGAAATTGCCAAAAACCGGATCATGGGCCGGCGCCTGTGTGTCAAAGACAACAACCACCCCAACAACATCTACATCGATGCCATCAAGCCCAAAGGCGACAAGTGCCGGGTGTGCGGCGGCGATCTCAAGACCAGAAGCGACGATCAGGACGAAGCGGCCATCAGCAAACGCCACGGCATTTACTATGACGCCACCGAAGGGACCCTGGCCTCGGCCTATTATTTCAGAGATCTGGCCAAAAAAGGCGCAGCCTTGAAGTACATCACCCTCGACGGCACCCCCAGCGTCAAGGACGTGACCGCCGAACTGATCTCTAAACTATAGACCCTTGTGCTCTCTGCTGACGGTGAAGCCCTTCCCGCGAAGGATTCACCGTTCAAGCACCCCAGGTGGCCATCCATTCAAGCCGGAAAAAATGGTGCCCCGCGCTCAACAACCTCAAAAAAGTGATCTTTGTGTTGAAAGAATTATTTTTTTCTGATAGATATAGCGTTTCGTAAATTTATGAAATAACCATCATGGTCGAAATCGCCACGCCAACTTGTCGGCGCGATGGTAAAAAGGGGGGTTGAGCCAGTTTGAAAGCAATTGAAGTCAAAGTCTTTGACAACGATCTCGAGAAGGCCATGCGGATTCTGAAGAAAAAAATTCAGAATGACGGCCTGTTCAAGCGCTTGAAGCTGAAAAAAAGCTACGAGAAGCCAAGCGAGTATCGTCGTCGCAAGGAACGAGAGGCCCTGCGCAGACAGCGCATTGCCGCCGCAAGAAGCAGGAGATACCGTTAGCGACACCCGTTTGACGACATAACCCGGCCGGGGAGCCTCCCCGCCGGGTTTTTGTTTTGGGATTAGGAGTCGCCGCCATGCCGACCAACGCCTACGCCGAATGCCTCGCCAGCATGTTCCGCATGCGACGCTTCGGCATTATTCTGGGCCTGTCGACCATCACCAACATCCTCGACGGCCTGGGCAACCCCCAGCGGACATTTACCGTCATCCACATCGCCGGCACCAACGGCAAGGGATCGATCGCTTCGGCCCTGGCGGCGATCCTGCAGCAGGCCGGCTATCGCGTGGGTCTCTACACCTCGCCGCATCTGATCCGTTTCAACGAAAGGATCTGCATCAACGGCACACCGATTGCCGACGATGCGGTGGTGGCATCCTGGGAGGCGGTCAAAGCCGTGCACCAGGGCGATCGGGAACCCACCTTTTTCGAATTTTCGACGGCCATGGCCTTTTATGCGTTCGCGCAAGGCGCGGTGGACTACGCCGTGGTCGAAACCGGCATGGGCGGACGCATGGATGCCACCAACGTCGTGTCACCGGTAGTCAGCGTCATCACCAACATCTCGCTGGAACACAAAACCTACCTCGGCAGCACGATCGCGGCAATTACCGGGGAGAAGGCCGGCATCATCAAACCCGGAGTGCCGGTGGTCACCGGTGTGAGCCAGCCTAGCGCCAAAGCCGTCATCGAGCAGACCGCCGCCCGTCTGGCAGCCCCGGTTTATATGAAAGGCCGGGATTTCCGGGTGCGCCGCAGCGGGCATGACCGCTTTTCCTACGTGGGCGTCGATCACCACTGGACCGGCATGCGCACCAATCTCATGGGCGGCCATCAGGTGGAGAACGCCTCCTTGACCCTGGCGGCCTGTGAACTGATCATGCGTGAAGATGACCGGCTTTCCAGGAACCATATCCAAGCCGGCCTGGCCCAAAACCGCTGGCCGGGACGTCTGGAAGTGGTATCCCAAAAACCCTATGTGGTTCTTGACGGGGCGCACAACCTCATGGCCGCCAGACGGCTGGGCCGTTTTCTGCAGGACACCCTTGCCGGACGGCGCATCACCATGGTGGCCGGCATCCTGGACGACAAGCCCTACGCGGCCATGCTCAAAGACCTGGTGGCCCCTTGCTCGCGCCTGATCATCACCCGGCCCAAAATCGACCGGTCACTGCCCCCCGAAACGCTTGCAGCGGCCGCCAAGCCGCTGATCACCAAGATCGAGATCGTTGCCGATGTGGGCGAGGCCGTTCGCCATGCCATCGCCACATCCAGACCCGAGGATGCCGTCTGCGTCGCCGGCTCCCTGTACGTGGTGGGTGAAGCCAAAGCGGCCTTGGAAAAATCGGGGCAATCCCTGTTTCAAGTCTAAAACGGCCTTGACTTGTTCACACCTATACTCTATTTTCCCCGACACATCGCGCCCGTAGCTCAGTGGATAGAGCACCAGCCTCCGGAGCTGGGAGTCGTTGGTTCGATCCCAACCGGGCGCGCCAAATAAGAACCAAGGCTTAGGATGCTTCCTAAGCCCTTTTTTTATACCCTGGCTCTCCTTTTTCTGTTAGAACAATACAAACCGAATGCAAGATGGCGTATGCCAAGAAAGTCTTTTGTTCAACGGTTCAGCTTACAGCCTGCCAGATAACTGGCTGCTTCATTGCGTACCATTTTTCCGCCAGTGGCCCATAGGTGGCATCCAAAACTTTTCGCTTGATTTTCAGGGTCGGGGTCAATAACCCATTCTCCGCGTTCCACACATCTTCGGTTATTGCCAGAAACGCCAGTTGCTCAAATGGCATTAATGCCTGGTTCACGCTGTCGAGCAGTTTCGCCAATTGGGTTCCCAAAGACTGCCTGTCGCCTTTGGAAGCCTTTTGCCTTGCCTCCTCGCTGAGCATCACCACACTATGGGGCTGGTGATATCCACTGCCGGTCACGTAGCAGGCCTCCACCAAGGGATGGTTTGACAGCAGGTTTTCAATGGGCGCCGGTGCCACATACTTGCCCTTGGAGGTTTTAAACAGTTCTTTGGCCCGACCGGTAATCTTCAGGCGTCCCATTGCATCGATTTCCCCCAAATCACCGGTCCGCAAAAACCCGTCTTCGGTAAAAACCCTTTCGCTCTCTTCAGGCAGCTTGAAATACCCTTTCATGGTGCCGGGGCTTTTTACCAAGATTTCACCGTCCGCGCTTATTCTGTGTTCAACATCGGGATAGGGATTACCCACATAGCCAGGACGGACTGCACCGGGTCTGCCGATATGGGAGTATGCGAAGTTTTCCGTCATACCGTATCCTTCAAGCAATTCAAGTCCAAGACGGCGATACCACTCGATCACTTCCTTGGGGATTGGCGCCGATCCGGAAGCGGCAACCCGCACCTGATCCAAACCCAGTTGTTTCAATATCTTCTTTTTGACGATACCACTAAGAATAGGGATTTTAAGCAACCGGTCCAGTTTCTCTGGCGCCACCTTCTGAAAAACACCGAGTTGAAATTTGAGCCACAGTCGCGGCACCGATGAAAACATTGTCGGGCGTGCACGCTGCAAGTCGCTCAGGAACGTCTCCAGGGTCTCGGCAAAATACAGTGGAAATCCTGCATACAGATGGTGCGACTGCGCCACAAACCGGTCGTAGGAATGGGCCAAAGGAAGATAGGAGAGTATTCGATCACCCGAATGTGATTTCAGATATTCACTGAGTCCTCTACCGCTGCGATACATGGCCTCAAATGAAATCATTACACCCTTTGGCTTACCGGTGCTTCCCGACGTATAGATAATGGTAGCCGTTTCATCAGCCGGACAGGTTGCTATTTCTGCCAGTGGTGAATGTTTCGCGACGATATCGTTCCATTGTTCGTGATCATTTTCCGGCGCCAGCGGAAACGCCACAGTTTTCATACCTTCAGGGACGCCCTTTTTCATGTCTTTCCACACCGGGTCGAGTTTGCCCACAAATAGCAGTTTGGATTCGGAATGCTCCAGGGTGTATTTAACAATGTCCGCGCTAAGTATGGGGTAGATTGGCACGCTGACATGTCCTGCCATCCAGATGGCCAGATCAGCCATCAGCCAGTAGGAACAGTTTTTTGAACACAGGGCAATGCTGCTGCGTTCCGGCAGATCAAGGCTTTTCAGATAGGATGCTATTTTCCGGGCTTCACCAACAGCTTCCGCCCACGTCCAAGTTTTGATGTTGGCGTCACCGCCCCCCATCGGCTGGGTGAAGCACATGAGGTCGGCGCTGGTCGTTTCCCAGTAAATTGCGCATTCCAACAAGTTGTTGCATTCTGCGGTAGATTTCATGTGGCTGTCCCCCTTTGTTTTGATAGGCGTCAAAAAATACTTAACTGTTTGACCGCGGCTTAAGAAACGGGGATGAACTCAGTGTCGGCAATAATCCGTAATCTGCGTAGAAGCGAGAACTCGCATCCAAGACCGAAAGTCCGTTCAGCTGATAACTGTTTGTAGTTACATTTGTTCAGGATGGGATGATGGCATTATGCAGGGCACGCTTTATTTTGGCAACTAAAATAAAGAGCATACGAAAAAGTATAAAATTGGCTTAGCTGATTCACCAGAGCCGATTCGCTGTCAAATGAAGAATCTTTATCCTTTATTTTCGATGGGCCAATCAATAATCCCATGTTCGCGGTAAAAGATGGCACATAGGGTGGCAGCTATACCGCCGAGCCCGAGGACCATGAATGCCCAACCCCAGGTTTCAGGTGTGGTGTCAGGTGGGTTAGTAAGATCCAAAACAGCACCGAACGCTATTGGAGCAATACCTCCAGCGCTAAAACCAAGCAGGGCCCTGATCGCGAGAATCGATCCGAGATGGCTCGGCTCCACTGACTCAGTCAGTGCGGTAGACAGTACCGGTGAATCGCCGAGAGCGAAAAAATAATACACAAGCCCAATGAACACTACGAATATAACGGGCCACATGGTGAGCCAACCGATCACCAACGATAAGCAAGCGCCGATCGCCGCAACCTGGATCAGTACGACTCGCCGGCCCAGTTTGTCTGCCAATCGACCCATTGATACCGATGCCAGTGCTCCAATAAGATGCATCGAAGCAACAAGATATGCACCGAACTTGGCCGTCTCACCGAAACTATTTCCGGAGATGGCTATAATTGCGGTAAAGAAAGCCGGGGTCCATGACCACATGCCCAACAATTCCCAGGCATGGAAGGTATATCCAGCGATTAAAAGACACGCGTTACGATTGCGCTGCAAAATGGTTGTTACGCGAAGGCGCGTGACACTCGGATGGATATTATTGGGAGTTGTTCTTAATGCAAACCAAGAAAAGATTAGACCGACTGAGGGTAGACACCCGGTCACAATGAAAGCAGCGCGGTACCCTCCCCACGTAAGGCATAGCCCTGACACTACCAGTGAAAAAGCATACCCGACGGAGGTGCTCGCAATTAGATATCCCATTGCCCCACCACGTTTTGATGCGTCATAGCGTTCTGAGAACAGTATGATTGCCGGTGTATAGAGACCTCCTTGTGTAGTTGCGGCAAGGGCGTATAATATTAGACCTGTGAGATAGGAATGTGCAAAAAAACCGAAACCCAAAGCCGAGAATGCGCTCAGAACCGCAGAAAAAAGAAATAATCGTTTCGCCCCGAAATGATCAGATAACCAGGCAAAAACAAACAAGGATGCGGCATAGCCAAACATGAAAGCTGACGAGATGCTACCGGCCTGGGTGGCCGACATATCCCATTTGTTGAGAAGGATCGGCAAACAGGCAGCGTATACCATGAAGTTCGCATATAGTGCTATGCGGGAAATAAAAACCAATATCAGCCAGCTATCGAATCGTTTTGTCGCCATCTGGATAAATAGCCAATTACAGACAGGTCGCTGACTATGGGGAAATAGTATCTATCGCCTGTTTATCTGGAGGTGTTGTTTCTTGCCTAAAAGGCATTTGTCAGCCGCACTCAGACTTATTGAGAGGAAGTCGGATAACTTTTGATCATAAAACATCCATTTATCAATAATAAATAGACTACTTAGACGATCGCACCAAGCATACAGATATCATCATTAACAAGAATAGAAAACCCTCCTCACACTGATTGGCCATGAGGGTCTCGAAATGCAATAGAACCAAACCGGGGCGCGTATTTACTGCAGCACCCTAAAATTATCCTCACCGGCCTGACTTAACCTGAAATTTCAACCCGGGATCATAGGATTGAATACCTCGCGGGGGCGACCCGGAACCACGGAATCACGGGAAAGTGTCTGCGGATGAAGGATGGGATGGGGAGGCGGAGACATAACGTTAATTGATCTGGTTGGGCCGATGATGGTGACGGATGTTTTCCCAGATAGATGGAAATGCAACCTGTCTGAAATCGCACCATTTGACGTAGACAGCCGTAACAACACGATCGGTTGTTTGGCGGTTAGTTGGAGTAATCTTAAACCTGTATTATGGCTTAATCCGAATTAATTTGCTACCAAAAAGACAACGTCTTCTATCGCATGGGTCTTCCTGCAGAGTGAATTGAAAGTTTCCTTTTTCTGTCATTATTATTATATACTTACCCATAGTAGTTTTACAGGCAGGACTTTCTGAAGGCATAAAAGTAATTTGTCCCCCCTCCAATTTTATTTGGCCTCTATCTAACGGTCTTTTAGCGAGCTTATCGACATCATAGGCGATTATATAGGTTCCGTCGTCATTAAATTTAATAACCTCGCTTACATTATTTCCGGGTAAATCTGGCTTCCAAATTCCGATTAAATCTTTCAATTTAACGCCAGTTTCTTCGCAGTGTCCTTTTTCGACTGCTAAAAAAGTCATAACAAAAATTGTCATAAATAAAATTAGGGCTTTTAACCTCATGTTCTCCTCCTTTCTTTAAACTCTGGCAGGAGTTTGGATTCCCTTATAAAACATTTTCTGGAGGTATTTTGATACGTAATAGAAAGGTACGGATAAGTCGAAATTAGCGAGATATATATCTGTTTCAGATGAGAAGAAAGAGCCTATTAAACCGTATCTTAGATTGTTTATCTATAGAGAAAAATATGTATAAGTCAAGTATTTCTATCGTTAACTTGAAAGTGCAGAAATATTGAGACTAATCCACAGAACGCTTGCCTGTCAACTTTTGGGATAGATTTTTCAAACGACAAGGCCGTCGATAGCGCCAGACATACAGATATCATCAACACCAATAAAAGGAACACTCCCGATCAAGACAGGAGAGCCTCCAGTTGCCGCAAGCCCGCAAACGAACCCCCGGGCGGTTCCCTTGGGCCGGTATTAAAGGCCATCTTCATTATTATAGGATGGTGGTTCAGGCTCAAGGCGGGTCCGAGGGTCAGCCGGCAGGCATACGGGTGTAAGTCGGGGACTTGAAACGAAGCGCCCGCGCAGCGGTTGGGCAAAAAGACATTGGTGTGTTGGCTGCTGTGAACCTGTCCCCAGGCCAGGTGCCTGATTCCCTGAATACGAACCAAGCTGGGAGCGAAAGGCAAATCCGGCCGGACGGGATTTTTATGGCCTTTTAAAGACAGGCCTGATGGTGGTGGTGGTGTCGATGGTATGGGTCAGTCGAGGGCCATTCGAGGCGGTCTTTCTTCCATTGATCGTCCAGTAGTCGATGCTCTTGTCGCCGGTATCCATCAGCGTGATGGTTACCGTTGAGCCCTTAAAGTACCAGCCTTCATACGGACCCTCATGCTGAAACCCGTCAACCAAGGCGCCCACCGATTCAAGACCCTCAACGGTACACGCATAACTTTTCTCCGAACCGAAATATTTTTGCATTAATTCCCTGAGATAATCGGATCGATGGGTGATGAAGGGACGCAGCTTCTCTTCGAGAAAAGATTGCTCGTCAGGGTTGATGGACAGGATGTCCCGTGAGTGGCGGTCGAACCACGCTTCCAAATATCGGGGCGTTAACTTGTGGTTCATCACATCCATGTACAAGCGCTCAAAATATACCCTGAAGTTGGGATCCTCGCGGTGCATTCTCCGGAACAAGATGGCCCGGGGATCTTCATTTTGATAGCGCGCGGTCTTGGGATTGTTTCTGTCCCTTTCAGGGTTGAGCATGACGTTGTGAATATGTACTTCCTTTTCCCAGATGTGCTCCTTTTCCGGCTCGGCACTGTTCGCGAAACTGCCATCCATATCCCAGTTGATCCAGAACCATTTTGCATCCGGTCGGCTGGTGTCCAAAACGATGGGTCCCTGGTACTCATCATAACCCGCTGTGTAGAACTGCGACATGAACCAGCGGCACATATTCTCGATATCGACTCGTTTGCCCACCTCTTGCATGGTCATCCGAATATCTTTATCATTCGCCCACGTGATCAGTTGTTGGTATTCGGAGGAGTTGTCTCTTTGTTCCTTGTGGCCCGTGGTTCGGAGGAGAATAAAATCATCATGGCCATACCGGGATCGGAGCCATTTATCGTTCAGGTGTTCGATGAGAACGTAGCTGCGCCCGTATTCCGCACCATTGAGATAGACGATCGCCGGATGGAACTCCGGTACCAGACATCCAATCCGCTTTGCCAGATCCATGGCCAGCATGCTCCTGAAATTCGGCTCTCTCCGGGCAATGATCTGTTGGATGGGAACACTCTCAGGGGCAAAGAGTATCCCGGGTGGGAACTGATCGTGCCCGTAGAGGCTTCTGAAGTAGAATCGAAGCGGCCATGACTTTATTTTTGATTTGTTGATCCCATGGATTCTGACGCCCGCGCCCGAGGCGAACAACAATTTTCCCTTGTCATAATAGGAGATAAAACAGGGTCTTTCCCAAGATTTCCCTTTCTTTAGGTTGTTGGCGATGATGCCGGTAGCCGGATCATATAGGTCCGTTTCGTCTACCACCACCGACAAGATGGGCAGCTTTTTTGCGACCGCCTGCTGATCCATGATCAAGCTGCTGGGGTATTGATCCATGGGAATGTCGGTGTGCGGACGCCAATCCTTGGAATATTCAGGGCGTGGTGAATCGAGGCTGATAATATCCTTCAAGCGATAAAGGCCGGTGCGCGCATCCACATATTTTGCGTAGTCTTTTGGAAAGACCGGTTCGAACCCAAGCATTTCCAGAATGTCGCCCCGCTTGCCGAATTGCATGGGCGGAGACGGAACCGTGATCTTTTGCAGCTGGCCTTTGAGGGTGCGGAAGGTCTCGGATTTTTCCATGAAAATCCCCAGGGAAATGAATCCGGCAATGAAGAGAAGGATGAATAGGTGCTTCCTCATAGATGGCCGATGACCGTTCTAAATCTGACCTGCCCGGTTGAAAAAAATGTTGGACTTCACATCCGCTCCCAGGTTGCTTAAATCATTCTGCAAGGCCAACAACTGTTTATTCTTGAAATGGGTGAATGAATACGAAACCACCGATTCAGTGTCATTTTCCGTGATGCTGTCGAGCCGGCCTTTATCAATGTTTTTTTCGAGGTAGGCGATGATTTGCTCACCCGTCTTCTTGAAGTCGTTCGTCGGGAGAGTAACCATGATCAATCCGTCATTAAGTCGTCTCTTGATGAGCTGGGGCCCCTTGTTGAGGAACAACAGGCACAGATAGGTTAACGCGATTAAGATCCCCAGGAAAGTGATGTTGAAGGTTGCACAGCAGATGGCGCTCGCAATCACCACCATGAGGAATCCGATTTCTTCCGGCTCTTTGATAGGAGTACGAAACCTGACGATGGACAGGGCTCCCAACAAACCTAGTGAGAGGGGCAGAGAAAACTGAATACAGATAAAGATAGTGGTGATGGATATACCGAGCAATGGGAAAGAACGATGGATTTGACTGCCTGTCGCCCGGTTTTTATAGAACGTCAAATAAAGATAAGAGAGGAAAAAAGAAACCACTGCGGATAGAAGTAATATATTCGTATACTGTTCCCATTCAATTTCTTTCATCAACCCACCCCACTATTCTGTTGTTGGCGCTTCTTAGCTGATCCGTTCGGTTAATTTTTCGAAGCATGCGCGATACTTTGAAAACGATTCCTTCTTGCAGCCCATATCCACGAGCGGATGTAAGAAATACGGAAGCTCTTCCACCACCCCTTTCAATTCAAGCACCGCTGTCTGCAGGACAAACGGATGGCTGTTGGGCAGCCTTGACGGATTGACCCGAGGTGACCATATATCGTAGTCAAAACAAACTCTTGTGCCGGTCAGCGGCTCTATGAAGCGGACGCGTTTATAGCTTACCTGATAAACTGGAAAAAACGGCTCTCCAAGGATGACCCCATTGGTTTCCAACAACGCCGGTATCCTCAGGAACGCGGAATGGTTCAGGGCGGTATTGGCGATCCATTCTCCGGAATAGGGCGTTGGAATCCTGATTTTTTTCCTCTTGGTCCCAATTCTGAACTTCACTTCCGCAAAAGAGGGTTGGTGGTGAAGCTGGTAGGCCATATCCGAATACCACCTGAATCTGACCTTCGTTTTCAAGTAGTCGCTGTTGATTTTTTCGTTGAGCGATTTCCAGTCCCATGTATCATAATAGATGCTGGATACGGTTTCGGTAAAATAAGCCGTGTCGGATTTGCATCGACAGGTCAACCATTTGACCACCTGACGGTGTCTATGATTGCTGATGGTATACTTGATTTCATTTTCAGTTGACACCATGCTGAGCTTCCGATGATTGGCTTGAGCCGTAGGGTATATTAAAAGCGATCGATTATTGCAACAGTTACGTCACGCCGGCACCTGCCCCGACAGGGGGATAGCGGAGCAGAGAGGGGCGGTGATATGGGAGATGGGGGCGGTGAGGAAGGGCTGCATTCATGGCGGCGTTGAAGGAGGAACGCCTTGCGTTCAAATAATCTATCGGATTGACACTGATGGAATCGAAAAAGATCGTATTTTCGGCG
The DNA here is from genome assembly GCA_963704985.1 of uncultured delta proteobacterium. Classification (GTDB taxonomy): domain Bacteria; phylum Desulfobacterota; class Desulfobacteria; order Desulfobacterales; family Desulfosarcinaceae; genus Desulfosarcina. Next base: position 263,213 of record CAVPIL010000005.1, read on the forward strand.
GATTCGAAAAGGGCTTGGCTCTCTCTAACCATGCTTCTCGAGCAAAGCGGCTGCCAGATGATCACAAAATCGGTAAGCGCGTGCGGTTGGCTTGCCTGTCGCCCTCGTTTCCGGTTTTCTCAGTCTTGGACTCAGTTCAATATGGTAGGCCAGCCACCGGGTGTCGGTAATCGTCAGTGTCTTGGTCGCCTTGAAATAGATGTCGCTGAAACGGCCGCAAACGGACACATCCGCAAGCGCTGCATCCTCCACCACGTGACGCTGGATCGCCGCGGCCAACGCCTCGGAATAGGCGCTGAATGCCGCTGAACCGCAGGAGATCTCAACGTCGTAGGTGGATCTGACCTTTCCGTGCCCGTGGATTTCGACCAACACCCTGGGGCGCCATTTGGCAATCTGCATCGTGTAGCCGCTGTGCAGGTGTTTGTTTGCATCGATGGTGGTGTTGCCTGCGATGACGCTGCAGCAATCCAGCTGGCCGGCAAGGTGTCTTCCAACAAAGCCGGTATTTTCGTCCGAATCGCTGTGCTCGGCGCAGGGCAGATAAGGCACGCCGGCCGGGGCATGGTGGGGCGCACCGACGACGATATCCGACCGCCTGCGCGTCTCGACGATCAAGAGGGACGGTTGCGTTGATTCGAGCATTGAATGGGCATCCATATCGTCTCCATGTATCTGCCGGTGAAGGCTACATCCGGCATTCCCGCCACGGCTGGACCAGCAGGATGAGCCCTGCCGCCCCCAGGTACATCAGGCCCAGGTAGGAGAAGACCACCGTGTAGTTGCCCCCGGTCGCATCCAGGACATGGCCGCTCAGCCACGGGCCGAGCGGCCCGGACACAAAGCCGTAGGCGGTGAAAATCAGCCCGAAGATGGCCCCGAAGTGCGTCATACCGAAGCAGTCGCCGGCCAGCGGGCCGGAAACCGCAAACAGGGTCCCGAAGGCATAACCGATGACCGCGGCCAATGCGGCCCACAGCCACAGGCCGGCCAGATGGGGCATGGTCAGATAGGCCAGGCCTGCGCCGGCAAAACTCATCGCCATGATGCGGGATCGGCCGATCCTGTCCGAAAAATAACCGCTGATCAACCTGCCGCAGCCGTTGGTCAGGTTGAAGGCCGTGAGCAGGACGACGGCATCAGCCAGATTCAGGCCGCGGGAGAGGCCGAAACCGGTGGCCAGCACCAGCATGCTGGCCCCGGCGGCACCGGCAAGCACCCAGGTTAGCCACAGGCACCAGAACGCCCGGCTCTTCAGGGCTGCCTGCACCGATTGCCCGTCGGGCGCAGGCGGCACAAGGGATGCCGGCGTCGACAGATCCTTGTGCGGAAACCGGATCAGGGCGGAAGCGGTCAGACCGATGGTAAGGGCGGCACAGCCTGCGACCAGGGTCAATGTGTCGTAGCCCCATCGCGATAAGAGGATCGAAAACACCGGGGACATGACCGCCGCCGACAATCCGAAGGCCATATTGAAAAAACCCGCAACCAGGCCGCGCCTTTCGGGATACCAGCGCTGGACCACCGTCAGTCCCGGGAGGTATACAAAGGCCGAGGAGGCGCCGACGGAAAACGCCCAGATGTTGACTTCGGTCATGTTTGCGGCCTGACTCAGCCAAATGGCGCTGCCGCCGCCCATCACGGCCCCGATGGCGGCCAACCGTCCCGGACCATATCTTTCCTGCAGGCGCCCGCACAGGTACATGAAGCAGGTGGCTCCGGTGAGAAGGAAAAACACCGTCCGGCCAATCGCCCCGCCGTCGGCACCGAAGGCCTGCTGCCAATGCTGGCGCAGGACGCCGGGGAAACCGAAGATAAACGCCCCCGGCCAGAAAATGGCGCCGGCGCAGGCAATCAGGATCATGGTTCGGGGGCTTTTTACCGGCATGCGGACTCCTCGGAGCAGAGCGGGTGGGGGTTGCACCCATGCGTTTCTGGCGCGGGCGCCGGTGCCGAAGGCCTAGCCGCTATGAACGGAAAGCAGCCAACCCAGACCACTTCCCGTCTAGGTTACCCCGCCTCGGCCATGGGTTTGAACTTGGCGCCGATCAGCGTGGCCAAGACCACCAGGGCCGTTGAAATACCGATCATGATGATCCCCAGGGCAGAGAGCTTGCCCCACAGGCCGTCCTCGGCAAAGCGAAGGATCTGCACGGCCAGGACCTCGGTGCCCGGCCGGGAAAGCACCACCGAAAGGGTCAGCTCCCGCACGAACATGGTGGCCATAAGAATCCAGCCCGATACGATGCCGGGCATCAGCAAGGGGATGACGATGCGGCGCATGGTGGTGAAATTTCCGGCCCCACAGACCAGGGACGACTCTTCCAGGTGGCTGTGGACCTGAATGAACGCGCTGGCCAGGGGGCGAATGCCGTAGGGCAGGTAGGTGGCAATGTAGCCGATCAGCAGCGCCCAGATGGTGGCATAAAGCGGCGTTCGTACGAAAAACCACATGAAGCCCACACCGATGACGATCCCGGGAAACGAAAAGGACAAAAAACTCAGCGATTCCAGGATACCCGCGCCCGTGGTGCGAACCTTGACAATCACGTAAGCCACGAAAATGGACAGCAGCACGCCCAGGGTGGCGCCCGTCACCCCCAGAAACAGGCTGTTTTTAAGGGATAGCAGCGACAGGGGATCGTTGAGCACATCGACCCAGTGTTTCCAGCTCATCATGGAAAAGGCTTTGATGCTCGGCACCATGGTGTACGGCACCATGGAAGCGTAAAAGAGAACCAGCACCGGCAGCACGATCAGCACGAGGGAAAGAATGCCCACCACCACAAACAGGGGGATTCTGGCCCCTTTGAGTTCGATGACCGTCGGCCGGTAGCCCCGGCTGGAGATGGTCACGAATTTCTCGCTTTCCGAGGTCAGGTAGCGATATAAAAAAATCAGTGTGATCGAGGTGGCCAGCACGCTCATACCCACGGCGGCGGCTTGACCGAAATCCGCCGCAAAGCCCTTGGCAATGCTGTTGTAAATGTGGGTGGCCAGGACGGTGATCCGGCCGGGCATACCGATTACCGATGGCACGGCAAAGGAAGCCAGGCTGCGGATGATGCTCAGGATGAAAGCGGCCAATATGGCCGGCCGCAAGACCGGCAGCGTGATCCGGGCGATGGTGCGAAGGGTCGATGCACCGCTGACCTTTGACGATTCCTCCAGGGCCACGTCAAAAGAGGCCATGGCCGGCGCGACGATCAGGTAGGCGATCGGCAGATCCAGGAGCCCTTCCACCAGAATCATCCCCCCTAGCGAATAGATGTTGAAAGGAGCCGCATCCAGGGAAAAGATCTGCTTCAACAACAGGTTGATCATGCCGTTGGATGGATTTAGCAGCAGCACCCAACTCACCGAAAATAAAATGTGCGGAATCATCATCGGGATGATCGAAATGATTTTGAACAGAAACTTGAAGGGAATATCGGTGCGGTTGTTCAGATAGGCCAGAAACAGCGCCAGCAGGGTGGCCAAAACGGCCGAGCCCATAACGAAAATCACCGTGTTGATGATCACATCGGCGAAAGCCGGATCCGTGTAAGCCTTGACGTATTTTTCAAGGGTGAAGACGCCGAAGGCCCCCAAACCCTCGGAGAAGCTTCCGAACACCAGCATGATCACCGGGCAGACCGTTAAAAAACCAACGATGATGATGAGTGACCAAGTGAGTGTCGGTCGCGTCTTGTACATGCGTGTATTCCGATCAGGCCGCCAGTAGAAAACAGTGGGCCGGTGCCACCATCAAATGGATCACATCCCCCTGCCTGATGTTGGCTTCGGGATCGATCTTGACGATGAGCCGCTGGTCGTTGATTACGACATCTCCTTCATAGGCCTCGCCGATGAACGCCAGCAGTTCCACGCGGCCCTGGAACACGTTGTCGCCCTTGGCGTCGGGCACCAGGCTGAAAAATTCCGGACGGATGCACAAGGTGATCTCGGAACCCGGATGATAGTCCGCCCGTCTTCGGCAGGCCATGGTGCCGATGGCCGATTCCACGATGGTATGGTCCGCCTGGTGCATTTTGATGCGCGCCGGAATGAGATTGGCGCGACCGATGAAATCGGCGACGAAACGATGGTCGGCATTGAAATAGATTTTCTTGGGGTCTCCGATTTCGATGATCTGTCCATGGCGCATCACCGCAATGGTATCGGACAAGGCCAGGGCCTCGATCCGGTCGTGGGTCACATAGACGGCGGTGATGTTCAACGCGTTCAAGAAAATTTTGAGTTCCTTGCGGGTCTCTTCCCGAAGCTTGGCGTCCAGGTTGCTCAACGGTTCATCAAACAGAATGACTTTGGGCTCGGCCACGAGGGCACGCCCCAGGGCCACCCGCTGCTGCTGGCCGCCCGAGAGTTTGGTGGCCGGCCGGTTTTCGAAACCTTCAAGCTGGACAAAACGAAGCGTATTGGCCACTTTTTGGCGGATGACATCCTTGGGTACGTTGCGCACCTGGAGCGGATAGGCCACGTTGTCGAAAACCGTCATGTGAGGCCAAATGGCGTATGTCTGAAAGACCATGCCCAAGGCCCGCTTTTCAGGCGGAACGAAAATGTTTTTGTCCGCCGACCACACGATCTCCTCGCCAATGGCGATTTCACCCGCATCCGGAGCCTCAAGGCCCACGATGCATCTGAGCAGCGTGGTTTTACCGCACCCGCTGGGACCCAAAAGGGTGAAGATCTGGTTGGCCGGAATGGTGAGGCTTACATCGTCCAGGGCCTTGATGGTTTTGCCCTCGGAAAAATAATGTTTGCTGACGTGGGTAATTCGTATTTCCATGGGTGCCTTCCGCAAACAACTGCCCGGGTGGATCATGGCCCGGATGATGATACCAGCTGGACTCTCTGCCAAGGATGCGTGCTGTCCGGATTCGGGCAGCGGGATCAGAACCCGGACAGCTGGCCATTCAATCCCCTCAGGGTGCGTCGAAAAGCTTTTGGAACTCGGCCCCCCAGCGTTCAATCTCTTCATCGGAGAGCTCCCGAATGGGCATCACTTTGGCCTGGTCGATGCCGTCGATGGGCGGGAAAACCCCCGGGGTCAACACATATTCGCCGACCTCATTGGCCAGCTTGCCCATGGCGGCCTTGGAGAGCCAGTAATCCATGAACAACTTGGCCGCATGGGGATGCGGGGCGTTGGCCGCCAGGGCGATCCCCCGGGGCGAACCCAGCAGCGGCTGCTCAACCCGCGCCCAGTCCAACGGTGCCGGCGCTTTGGTGATGATGTACTTGGGCATGGAGATGGCGATCAGCTTTTCGCCGCTTTCCACCGGTGCGGGGGTGGGGCCGAAGGAGGCCACGAACATGGGTTTGTTGGCGGCCAGGCCCTTGACGAACGCCATCCAGGCGCTTTCGGTTGCGAAGACGGTTTCTTTGAGGCCGATAAGCCAGGAGATGGTGGTGGCATGGGAGGCCGGGTTGGCCATCACGATTTTATCTTTCCATTTGGGATCGGTCAGGTCTTCATACCGTTTGGGGACATCCGCCGCCTTGACCAGTTCCTTGTTGTAGATCAGGGCCACATATTCGATACCGAAAAGCTGGATCTGGTCATCCTTGCGGGTCCATTCCGGATAATCGGCTGCCGACGGGGAGCGGTAGGGTGCCAGCACCCCCTTGGCTTTCAAAAACTCCAACACGGGCAATGGGGCCTGCAGCACGTCGGCCATGAGCTTGCCGGCCTCAAATTCGGTCAACACGGTGGCCAGGTATTTGGAAGTGGAAATACGCGTGTATTCCCCTTTGACGCCGGTGTCGTTGGTAAAGGCCTCCATTATCGGCTCAATGGCTGTGATATTGGCGTAAAAGGTTGCTTTGCCCTCTGCCTTGGCCGCGTCCGATGCCGTTGCCGGTGAAACCATCACTGCGGTCATGAGCAAAAAAACGAGAATCTTTTTCATTGAAGCACCTCCATGGAAGGGGAAAAATAAAAGCGGTTATAGGTTAACAGGCACATAGGGGATGCGCCGGACCGGGGGTGCGTATCCAACCCGAACCCGATCGCCGCATGTGAATAGCTATCACTCTAACAGTCATCGGTCAACTTCGGTGCATCAGAACCGCCGGCGCCTTCTGGTGTGTTTCGCCGCGCCGGAGGAACCGGGTATCGGTACTCGTCTGAACGGGTTGGAAATCCAATCGCTAACAAGCGGGCAACATGGTGGTTGCTCGGGTGTTCAGGCCAGCGGCTGAAGGCATCGCGTCGGAGGGCATGGCAGGTTAGAGTTTGCTGAGGAAAGCAAGGTCCTTGCTCTGGGTCAGTTTGGTTCCGATCACCAGGATCTCCACCCGGTTGCCCGGGATGTTTCTAAAATAGAGCCGGCCTTTGTAAGCAAAAATCACCTCGAAAACCGTTTCGCGGCTTTTTTTACCAAAAACCTTCCGCTTGATCTGAACCATCTTGGGGTCATCGTTGAGTTGGTGGATCGCCTCCTCCGCTTTGATCTTCAACTCTTCCGTAAGTTCCACAAACCCCTCGATGGCCCGGTCGTGGACAGCTGTTTTTTTATAGAGCGTGCCGAAGCGTTTTCTGGCTGCATCCATGCCCTTTAACAGCTGCCGGCTATTGGTTTCATTCTCCTTTTCAAACTGCTGGATCTTTTCCTTGAGCGCATTGATTTCCTCGGATTGCAGGCCCTGCTGCTCAAGGTTCTGGCTGATTTTTTCCTCCAGCAACACCAGTTCCTCAATCATTTCGTCTTCAGCGGCGGTGGCCTTGCGGCGCTCCTGGTCCAACTCCCCTTTCATGGCCTCGATGTTATCTGCAAGGAGGTTGCGCTGCGCGTTGAGCCGCTCCAGCAGAGCCATGCTTTCCCGCTTTTCATCGGCCAGCGCATCGATCATTGCCTGCTTGGCGAGATCTTCTTTTCGGATCATAGCCACACCGTGCCGGTAAAACGAATACAGCACCAGGAGCGCTATGCTGATGCAAGCAACCAATATCGAATTGGCCAGCAGGGTGTTGTGCTCAATCTCGACATCAACGGGTAGCAGATTGCTGCCGATATGTCTTTAGCCAGCGGCCTGTCCGGTTGAAACGCCGGATTCTGATTGCGCTTCCAGCGGGGTTCCGTTGCTCTGACCGTAGCAGATTGCTGCCGATATGTCTTTAGCCGGCGGCCTGTCCGGTTGAGACACCGGATGCCGATTGCTCTGCGCCGCTTCTGCAGGTTTTTTCATCTGGAAGAAGAAGTTGCCCAGTATGATGTAAAGTTCCGCATTGTCGGGATTCAACTGGATGGTTGTTTCAATTTGGGCCTGGGCTTCATCAAAGGCCTTGCGGCCGCTGTAGAAGCGAACCAGTTCCAGCCGCGGCGTGATTTCCTTAGGGTTGAGCTGAACTGCACTCATCAACTGGGACTCTGCCTCATCGAGTTTTCCTTGGCGGGCGTATATCCGGGCCAGGCCCATGTAGGCGCGGGCTTGCTTGCTGTCCAACTCTAGAATCTTTTCAAAGACAACGGCCGCCTCATAGAGGTTTTTTTCCAGGTCATGAAGGCCGGCCATCAAAAACAGCGCTTCGATGTTGTTGGGTTCCTTGGCAAGAACGGCTTCGATTTTTTCACGCGATTCAGCGGTTTTTTTGCCCAGCATGTAAAAAGTGGCCAGCTTGATGGCTGCATCAATATTTTCCGGTTCGAGTTTGGCGACCATACTGAATTCTCTGAAGGCCCCCCGTGGATCTCCAATCTTCAGATATGTTTCGCCCAGCTGTTCGTAGGCATCCACATAATCCGGATCGATCTGTATGGCGTTGCGGAACTCAAGCTCCGCGCTCTTGTATTCCCCTTTTTCAAAATAGTTTTTCCCTTTCTCAAAATGGGACGTTTTTTTCTCTTCGTCAGAGGAACACCCGGTGAAGATGAGTGCCAATGCGATCAGCAAAACCAAGACTTGAATCAATCTGCTTTTCATTAAACAACCCCTCATTGGATATAATGAAACATATGGTAAACGCCCAAACCAATGCGCTCCATCACTTGTGCTTCGAATGCCAGTTCCAGGCTGTCTGGATGATTTTCTCAAGCTGGTCATATGCCGGCGTCCATCCCAGCTCACGCGTGATCGATGCTGAACTGGCAACCAGGACCGCCGGGTCGCCGATTCGGCGCGGCGCTTCAACCACCGGTATCTTTTTTCCCGTGACCGCTTCGGCTTTGACGATCACCTCTTTGACCGAATAGCCGTGGCTGCTCCCCAGGTTGTAGATGGCGCTCTCCCCGCCTGCCAGCAAGGCGTCCAGGGCCAGCAGGTGGGCCTGGGCCAGGTCGTTGACGTGCACATAATCCCGTATGCAGGTTCCATCCGCGGTGGGATAATCGGTGCCGAATACCTGGATGCGCGCAATCTGGCCGGCGGCCGCCTTGAGGACGATGGGAATCAGGTGTGTTTCCGGATCGTGCAGTTCACCAATCTCAGCGGATTCATCGGCACCGGCGGCATTGAAATAACGCAGGGCCGTATACTTCAACCCGTGAGCCGCATCGCAGTCGGCCAGCATGCGCTCCACGGCCAGTTTGGTGTTCCCATATGGATTGGTGGGCGCGCAGGGGTGGTCTTCGGTGATCGGAACCGCCGCCGGTTCCCCGTAGACGGCGGCCGTGGATGAAAAAATGAACCGCTTGATCTCATGGCGCAGCATGGCTTCGAGCAAGGCGACCGTTTCCGCCAGGTTGTTGCGGTAATACTTCAGGGGCCGGTGCATGGATTCACCCACCTGGGAAAAGGCGGCAAAATGCATCACCGCATCGAAGGCATGCGCAGTGAAGAGCCTGTCCAGCAAGTCGGCATCCCCCAGGCTGCCGTGGACAAATTCACCACCCTGGACCAGCTTGCGGCTGCCGGTTGACAGGTTGTCCAGAATGACCACGCCGCAGCCGGCATTGAGCAATTGCCGGACCATGTGCGCGCCGATGTACCCTGCCCCGCCGACAACCAGAATTTTTTTATGGCCGATCGTCATAGTGTTATTGGGTTTAGCTGGTTCCACGGATTCCACCAATTCCGATACGTTCACTCAATGATACAAAAAGTTAACGGCCCTCAAGTCTTAAACAGGGTCCGTCCAGCGATGGTAGATTGTGGTTCAGGCCAAGGTCGCGAGAACGCCGGCCTGGGCCGAAAGATGCCATTGCTGGAGGGTCACTCGCTAAATATATCGCTTCTGCCCCAAGTATATCAGGATCTCCTGGGCGGCCTCATCGGGTGACTTCCCGGAGGTGTCCACCCGTACTTCGGGAGTCTCGGGGATTTCATAGGGGTCGTCGATGCCCGTAAAGCCTTTGATCAGCCCGGCCCGGGCCTTGGCGTACATGCCTTTGCGGTCACGCTTCTCGCACACCTCCAGGGGGGTAGCCACATGAACCTCGATGAAACCGCCGCACGCTTCGATGTTGGCTCGGATTTCGGCCCGGGTGGTGGCGTAGGGCGCAATCGGTGCGCAAATCGCAACACCGCGGTTCTTGGTGATCTCGCTGGCCACGAAACCGATGCGCCGCACGTTGATATCGCGGTGTTCCTTGGAAAAGGAGAGTTCATTGGAAAGATTCTGCCGCACAATGTCACCATCCAGCAGCGTAACCGGGCGTTTTCCGGTTTCCAGCATTTTGGCATACAGCACGCGGGCGATGGTCGACTTGCCGCTGCCGGAAAGGCCCGTAAAAAAGACGGTGAATCCCTGCCTTGAAGGCGCTGGATAGGCTTTTTTGAGTTCACCCACCACTTCCGGAAAGGTGGCCCAACGCGGAATCATCCGGCCGGTGCGGATGCGTTCACGAATATCCAGGCTTGAGAGGGAGATGGTTTCAGTTCCGGCGGGAACTTCATCCTTGGGACAAAATTCATCTTCAAAAGGCAGATAGACCAGTTCGTCGAAGGGTACAACGGCGATGCCCACCGCTTCGGCATGTTGCTGGACAAAGGCCTGGGTGGCGGCGCTGTCATAAAACGTCAGCGCGCCATTTTGCCGGCCCGGATCGGCATCCTGGCGGCCGATGATAATATGGGTGCAGCCATAATTTTTGCCGATGATGCATTGAAGCAGCGCATCCCGCGGCCCCGCCATTCTCATGGAAATGGGCAGCAGGCTCATGACCGCCGATTCCGGGGGGAAGTACCCGACGACATGGCGGTAGCAGCGCACCCGGGTATAATAATCGAAATCTCCGGGGCCGGTCATGCCCACGCCGGGAAGCAACAGCAGATTGGCCCGGCTTTGATGCATGGCGCGGATGGCCATTTCGAATTCAGGCCGGTGAATGGTGTTGACGGTATGAAAGGCGACGATGCGATTCCAGCCCAACTTCTTGTAAAGGCTGCGAACCTCGGGCGGTGTCATGCGCAGCTGTTTGAAATCGAAATGCAGCGGCAGGCTCAATACCTCCAGGGCGCCGCCGATATAGTATTCACCGGTATTGCGCAACAGATTGGCCACCCCCGGGTGGGCTTTGTCCGTGGTCCCGAAAAGCAGCGTGGCCTCCTTTTCCTTCTCCGGCTTCCAGATGTCTTCCACATGCATAATGGCCAGAAGAAAGCCTTCAGGGTCGCGAACCGCCACGGACTGACCGGCCTCAAGGGGCCTGGCCGCGGTTTCGGAAATGTCCAGGCAAATGGGAACCGGCCACAGCGTTCCGTCCTGCAGTTTCATCCGGTCCAGAACGGACTCGTAGCTGCTGCGGTTCATGAAACCGGTCAACGGCGAAAAGGCCCCGGTGGTGAGCAGTTCAAAGTCGCAGAGCTGGCGGTCATCCAAAGTGATGCTGGCAAGATCCGTGGAGACCTGCTTCAGCAATGCCGACCGCTCCGGATCTACCAGCAGGTTGACATATTTGCCGCCGTGATAATTGTGATCGCGCTTCTTTTTGTCCTTCATATGGTGGTCGCACCTTTCAAATGCAGTCCCGATTCATGGTCAGGGGGTTCCCAACCGACATCCTCATCCGCAACACGCCCTGTAAACGCTCCGTAAGATCGCGGTTTACGGTCTTTATATTGTTTTTTTAATAAACTATCAAGGCTTTGACGCTATCTTTGCCCAAGTCGGAGGGTTGCGGCTGTTTTTGTTTGGCGCCGCAAACAGGATGCCCCTGCGTTCATGCCGGCCGGGGTCTTGCGGGCGGTTGGCGGATCAGGTGGCATTTTTCTTGCTCTGTCATCCGCAGATTGCATTTCATCACCATGGACCCGAATCTGACCTGACGCGCTTTCTAACCGGGCCGGCCGCGACCTTCACCAAGAAAATCAGACTGCGGCGCGCCAACCGGTTAAGCGTCTTTCTGATCGGATCGACAGGCGCAGCCATTCGCATCGCCGTCCATGAAGGGGTGCCCTACACGGATACCGTTGCCATCGTGGTCGTTGACACGGCAACAATCGATGCCCTGCTGCAGCAAAAATGGGCGGATACGAAAACCAAACTTTCCGCGCAGAACGTCGAAGGGGCAACACAACACTTTGAGTATTCCAAGCAGAGCCTGTATGCTGAGTTGTTTTCAGTTTTAATCGACAAGCTGCCGCAGATAGTAGATGACATGCAGGCGATTGCATTGATTTCGATTACGGATAGGGCAGCCAAGTACCGCATCCGCAGATTGGAAACCCACAACACAGGAACGCACTCGATAACGCATTACATCTGTTTTATAATGGACGAAAAAGGCATTTGGAAGATTCTGCGGTTCTAATCAACCCGACCCCACAATGAAAGGCTAGCGCATGAGGACATTACACAATCATTCAAGATCCCATAATCATGCGCTATCCATTACCACTCCCGTGGTGTTGAAACTTATCGTACTGGTGCTTCTGTTTTCTTCGCTGGCATGCGGCTGCATGAGTCTTGTTTATTACGAAGGCAGCTATCATGGCCAGGTCATCGACGCGGGAACCCTCGAGCCGATTGAAGGTGCCGTGGTGCTGGCCGTTTGGTCCAAAGCCTATTACGGTGCGGGTGGTGTCGTTCACGAGTACTATGATACCCGGGAAACGCTGACGGACAGACGCGGCGAATTCACCATAAAAGGCATGGGGCTGCGCGCCATGACCCGCCTTGAAAAGATGAACATGGTCGTCTTCAAGGCAGGATATGAGGATCTAGGCGCCAGCTGGGAATCCCTGAAAAAATCGAATTACTACTAGGAACGCGTCACATGGGAAGGCGCCAAGGCCGTCATCATGCTGGACAGGTGGACATTGGAGCAGAGGCGGAAAAGATTCGATGCGAGTATCACTGGAATACCCAACGAGAAGCAAAAACTCCTGCTTAAGGAAATACGAAAAGAAAATCTTGAGATCAGAAAAATTCACGGAAAGTCAAATGATGAATAGGTGAACCGCCCCGGGTTTGACGGAGACTCCATAGTTTGAGAGGATGGAGTCATGTCAAAATCAAACAGATATTCCCCAGAGGTCCGGGAACGCGCCGTACGGATGGTACTCGATCATGAGAAAGAGTACACCTCCCGGTGGCGAGCGATCGTGTCGATAGCCACCAAGATCGGCTGCACTGCCGGAGACCCTTCGCAAATGGGTCAGGCGGGCTGAAATTGATTCTGGTCGGCGTGCCGGTTTGACCAGCGATGAGCAGAGCCCGGATCAAAGAACTTGAGCGGGAGAACCGTGAACTTCGTCGCGCGAACGAGATACTACGCAAGGCCTCGGCTTTTTTCGCCCAGGCGGAGCTCGACCGCAGACCGAAGCGATGACGGCGTTCATCGATGAGCACAGGGACGTGTACGGGGTCGAGCCGATCTGCTCAGTGTTGCCGATCGCCCCGTCGACGTACTACGAAGCAGAAAGCCCGTCAGGCGGACCCTTCGCGGCTACCGGCGCGTGCAAAACGTGATGCCGCTCTCAGTGGTGGAGATCGAGCGGGTGTGGGAAGAGAACCGGAAGGTATATGGCGCTCGCAAGGTGTGGCGCCAGCTTAATCGAGAGAGGTTCCCGGTTGCCAGCTGTACGGTGGAGCGGTTGATGCGGCAAATGGGGCTGCAGGGCGCTGTACGGGGCAAAAGGTCAGGACGACGATGGCAGACGAATCTGCAGCCCGTCCTGCGGACCTGGTGGACCGCGACTTCACAGCCGAGCGTCCCAACCAGCTATGGGTGGCGGATCTGACCTACGTGGCAACCTGGACGGGGTTCGTGTACGTCGCCTTCGTAAACTCGAATCGTCGGTTGCATTGTCCAAGCGCAGAAACGCATCATTTCATCCCTCTTCTCAGGCCAAACCCAACCAACCAATCTGGCCGGGGGCGTTCAATTCAAGATCCAAGGCTCAACATTCAAAAAACCGCTCTGCGACAACCTTTTTAAAATCCAAAATATCCTTCAGGTCCTGTTTAATGAACGCATAGACGTAGGCATCGTCGCTCTCGCCATACAAATGAACGAGCCGGTTTCGAAATTTGGCCATTTGCCTCAGTTTCGTTCCAAGGCCTTCATTCAGCATCAAGTGCTCTTCGAGGACTTTAAATGAATCGGCATAATCCTTGGGCGCCCTGAAACCTTGTGCCGCAATAATGTGATTGGCAACGTCCAGGCAACATTCGATGCTGACCTGCAGATAATATTTTGCGCCTCCGATAAGGAGCTTGTCTTTTAGAAACGATTCAAGCGGGGTTCGCTTGACGCCTTCCAGAATGACCAGGAACTCATCGAGTTGCCCGAACTTGTCAGTGATCTTTTCAAGAGATACCATGGCGCTAATCCGCAAGTGTTCTTTGCATGTAGGTTTGCCGGTATTGGCGAATCACGGGCAGGAAGTCGAAATAGGCTCTACGGACCTGCGTTTCAAACGCCACCCGTTTCTCTTCAGCCCTGGAATAGATCAGCTGGGCTTCGCCCAGGATTCTGCCCTTGACAGAAAGGGGCAACTGATTCAGCACGCGCACCTCTGCTTGAATGGCACCACGCAACGTTTCATCAAAGCGCAGCGCCAGTGAAAGTTCTAGATCCAGGCAAGTTTTGATATCCATATCTGCGACATAGATACCGATATCCAAATCGCTGAACGGGTGAGACTGCGCTTTGGCATAACTCCCGTAAAGATATGCGAAAAGGACGGGGGTCCCCTGAAAAATACCAGGCGCGGCTGCCTGCAATTGTTGTTTGGTTTCACTCATCATCACATTCTTATCATAGCACCCGGCAACGGGCAAGAAGAGGGCAGGAAATACAGAAACAGATTTCTGAACTGTCGGCAGGTACCCAAAACAAAGGTCCACGACGATCATACCGGAGACCGATAAACCCCGCGTCCGGTATCAGAACCATTCAGGGTGGCTGATGTCAAAGCCCATGCTCCGTTCTTAGGCGATAATTCGGGAAACAATGGCCTTTGTGCTGGGCTTATCAAAGGACAGGTGGCAGACTGGCTCGCAACCGACCCGACCCATTCAACCCATCAAAATCATCCGTGTCTCCTTTAGGCTTCGAATCAGGCGCCACCATACAATCCCAAGCCACGCGCCTAAGGTATTCAGCACCAAATCCGTGAGGCTGGATACCCGTATCGGAATCCACGCCTGGGCGAGTTCAATGCCAAGGCTGAGCAGCATGCACAAAGCCGTAGCGGCAAATATGCGATGTTTTGAGAGCGGCCCGGAGAAACACTGCAGGAAGCCATAAAACACGACTCCCAAGGGCATAAAACCAACAATATTGAGCGCAATGTCGCCGGTAGCCGCTCGGTTCCACTTTAAATGCCGCCATGCCGGCGACAAAAAAGTTTTCTTCAACGCGGTCATGTGCACTGGCACTTCAAGCGTCTGGTTGCCTCCGGATTCGTCGACAAAACCAATACCATTTTTCTCACTGAACGTGAAAAGCAGCTTCGTCGATTCCTGTTTTAGGAAATCAAAATTATTATCCGCCGCCCACCGGTCAAAATGAAGCCCGACCGTTTCCGCTGAGATGGCCGTCCCGGATAGGGCCAGACCATGCAGGTCGCCCGTCCAGCCATGCTTTCCGTGCACGGAATTGCCCAGCACCAGCCGCAGGGGATCCCCTTCAACCGGAATGGATAATTTCAAATTGCCGTTGGCGGCGGCAAGGATCCCATCCACGAAAAGGTGGGTTCCCTGCTCATCGGAAGTGACCGTCAAATAGCGTGCTTGCTGGGGCGCGAAGATATTTCTGCCGACAACTTTCGGTTCTCTTTGGCTGTTGTCGTAGTCGTCGCCGTTCATCACGACCAGCGAGGTGTGATATTGCCAGACGGCCAATTGTCGCCGATCAGAACCGTCATGTAGCACCAGCAGCGGGCTGAAGCCGCTTTTGTTAATGTTCGCCGGTGTCACCACCATCTCGATGGTCAAGGGTCTCGGTTGCCGGTTCAAACGGACGGCGCGCAGGTCATCCACATAGGCCATACCTGAATTCTGAAACCGGATGGCCTTTCCATCGGGCAACCACTGGACATCGTTGGCAATGAACCACGCCTTGGGCCGCAGGCCAAAAAACAGGGCGATCAGCACCATGATCAACGTGAGTATCGCCCACTGGTAGGTCTTAGTTTTCATCTCGAATAAACAAGGGGACGTTGTTTCGTTGTTGCATTATTCCCAGTGATACCCTCAATCTGCCCGAAGCAGACGGCCGAGGAGTGCGTCGCCGGCATTCTTCAATTTGGGATCGATGCGCACCCGTTGAATGGCCCGGCTGACCGATGATCGGTCGACGTTCAGCCGGCGGGCCACGTCGGCTCCTGCTATCCCGAACTCCTGTACGGCCAGATAGCTTATCAACGCGCGGGCCTGACAGGCTTGCTGTCTGCGGGAAGGGCCGCACACTTCTTCCATGCCGACTTCAAGATGTGCCGACACCATATTCACCACAAACTCAAGATCGATGCCGGAAGCCTTCAGCTGCACTCGCCGGTCGTAATCTTCACCGGCATTGGCCAGAACCTTATCCACAAAGTCGCTGCTTCCGAGAATGCGTTGGTCGCTGGTCAGCCGGATACCCTCCTTGTGAGCCGCCCGCACTTCCCGCCATCCCCCTGCCGAACGGATCAAACCGCCCCCGGTTAATTCCGGGCGGCTTCCGAGTGGGGCACATTGTGAAACGTAATCGGCATAGTTTTTTCGCGCTCTGTTTAAGGTTTTTCCGAATTGCGCCAACACATAACCGGTATCCTGCCACCCAATCGTCTTTTTACCCATTAGTGCGCAATGACCGCTGTAGGGATAGGCATCCAGTGCCTGGAAGGTATCGACGATGCGCGCACGCAACGGATTCAGATGAATATAGCCGACCAGCTGCTTCAAGTATGCATCTTCTTCACAGAGGATTGATTTGTAGCGGTTTTGAAACAGGTGCCCGTGGCGCTTATGGCGGCGATTGAAGGTTACGGCATAACCGGTAAGCAATCGCCGCATGGGCGTGGAGATGGTCGTTGTGCCGGTGCGCAACAGTAAATGGACATGATTGGTCATCAATGCCCATGCATAGCAAGCTGTTTGCGTGTCCGGAAGCAAGTTGCCGAGCCGGTCGATAAAATCCTGCCGGTCGGTTTGATTTTTGAATATCGCCTTCCGTTCGATCCCGCGGATGATAATATGCTGCAGGGCACCAGGTGCATCGATTCGGGCTTGACGTGGCATGAAATTAGGAAAGCAGGGTTCGTAATGCAACAAGGAAACAACGTCCCTTTTATTACGTAGGGAAATTAAGAAGACCGTGGAATGGCGCTGATCTGGGCAAGCGGTTGGGGGTGGGTCGGTCAGCCATCAGCCGAACCGTTGATCATGGGGAGCGACCGGCAGCCGAATGGTCGCTTGCAGCCCTGAAGGGTAAAATGCACAATGCAACAAGGAAACAACGTCCCTGCGCCCTGCCCTGCCGTGTCGCGGAGCAATTTGTTGAGTCGGTCGATGAAATCCTGCCGGTCGGCGTCATTTTTGAAATGGGCTTCCGTCGATCGCGGATGATGATGTGCTGCAACGCACCAGGTGCATCGATTCGGGCTTGGCGGGGGATGCTGAAAAATTAGCAAAGCACGGGTCGTAATTCAACAAGGAAACAACGTCCCCTTCGACCTACAAGGAACGTCCCCAGGCCTCCTGAGACCGATAAGTCCCAATACCCCCAAGCCCAAGAGCAAGACGGTGTGGGTAGCGGAACCGTAGCCATAAGGTTGCCGCCGTCCATCAAGTCATAGGTCAGGCCGCCCAGATAATCGTTGCCCGGCAGGGAGGGGTCGTAATAAATATTGAAGCCGTTGCCATATATATTGGTGATGAGGGGGCTGCCAAAGGTTAGGCCCAGGATCTCCCCCACGTAGAGGGCACCACCGTCTTCGTCATTGCCATCTTAGAGAGAGAGGGATCTGCCCGGTCAGGTCCAGGGTCCCCCAGGTGAAGTTATTATTGTAGCCGGTCCAGGAACAGGCGCCGCAATCTGTCCCGGGGAGATACAAAATCGCGAACATTGTCGGTGCCCAGGTAAAGACCGACTGGGCATACCGGGTGTCCCAGGCGGCATACATGCTACTCTCGTTGATAAAATCATTGCTGATGAGAAAACTATCTCCCCAGCCGCTCACAAGAGATCCTGTTCGTCCAATCAACAGGTCTGTGAAGTAATTATCGGACAGGTCGCTGATATAGGTCCCGGAGTTGGTGAAGGTGCCGCCCCAGATGACGGTGGCGTTGTCGGTTTTTATGGTGCCGGAGTTAATCACGTCACCGGTTACTGTGGTAGTTGCACCGATCACATTGAAGTCGCCGCCGGCTTTCACTCTGATGGTGTCCGCGCTCAGGCCGCCGCCATGCAGATTATAGGTACCTCTGCTGCCGGGATTGGCGGCGATGGTTAATGTATTGGCCACCGCGTTGGTGCCTCCGCTCTGGACAAAAGTGCCACTGCCGGCATTTCCGATGTATTGTCTATATGACGAGAGGCTGCCTCCGTTTAAACGATAAGTGCCGCTGCTGCCGGAGTTTTCACCCAGGGAGGGGGATTCGCTAAGGGTGTTGCGGCCTCTATTCTGGGTGAAGCTGCCGTTACCATAGTAGCCGATGTATTGATTTCGGGCCGAGAGGCTGCCGGAACCGCCCGAAGCGATAGGCGTGCTGCCGCTGGGGTTAAAACCCAGGAAGAGACTAAATCTGAGCTCATTCGTGCCCCCGCTCTGGACAAAAGTGCCGCTGCCAGCATCGCCGATGTATTGCCTAATGACGATAGGCCGCCCCTTCTCAAGCGATAGGTGCTGCTGGAACCCTTTCCTTCCCCAGGAAGAGGTTGTCTATCGTACTGAGCCCGCCGTTCTGATTGAAAAGGTTAAAGTTGAGGTCGCCGCCGTGGGTATGATTGAATTCACCGCCGGAGTTCAGGATAATAGTAGCCGCGGCAAGGGTGCCTCCCTGAAGGTTATAGGTGCCGGTGCTGAGGTCATTGACGGCAATGACCAATTCATTGGACACTGTATTGCTGCCCCAGCTCTGGGTGAAGTTGCCGCTACCGGAGTAGCCGGTTTCGTTGACCATCGGTATAGAGGCTGCCGCCGATCAAGGTATAGCTGCCGCTGCCGTCGGAGGAAGAACCCAGAGTGAGACCATCGCTGATCGTATTGCTGCCCCCACTCTGGAGAAAGCTGCCGCTGCCGGAATTGCCGATTGTTTGACTTTCGGCGGGAAGGCTGCCGTCGATCAAGGCATAGCTGCCGCTGCCGTCGGAGGAAGAACCCAGAGTGAGACCATCGCTGATCGTATTGCTGCCCCCGATCTGGAGAAAGCTGCCGCTGCCGGAATTGCCGATTGTTTGACTTTCGGCAGAGAGGCTGCCGTCGATCAAGGCATAGCTGCCGCTGCCGTCGGAGGAAGAACCCAGAGTGAGACCTTCGCTGAAAAAACCACCGCTGATCGTATTGCGCCCCCACTCTGGGTGAAGCTGCCGGTGCCGGATTTACCGATTGTTTGACTTTCGGCAGAGAGGCTGCCGTCGATCAAGGCATAGCTGCCGCTGCCGTCGGAGGAAGAACCCAGAGTGAGACCATCGCTGATCGTATTGCTGCCCCCTCTCTGGGTGAAGCTGCCGGTGCCGGAATTGCCGATTGTTTGACGACCGGCGGAAAGGCTGCCGTCGCGCAAGTCATAGGTGCCGCTGCTGCCGGAACTATAACCCAGGATTAGATCTTCCTGAACCGCTGATCGTATTGCTGCCCCCACTCTGGGTGAAGCTGCCGGTGCCGGAATCGCCGATTGTTTGACGACCGGCGGAAAGGCTGCCGTCGCGCAAGTCATAGGTGCCGCTGCTGCCGGAACTATAACCCAGGATTAGACTTCCTGAACCGCTGATCATATTGCTGCCCCCAGGTGAAGCTGCCGGTGCCGGAATTGCCGATCGTTTGACCATCGGCAGAGAGGCTGCCGTCGCGCAAGTCATAGGTGCCGCTGCTGCCGGAGGAAGAACCCAAAGTGAGACCATCGCTGATCGTATTGCTGCCCCCTCCGGCGAAGCTGCCGGTGCCGGAATTGCCGATTGTTTGACGACCGGCGGAAAGGCTGCCGTCGCGCAAGTCATAGGTGCCGCTGCTGCCGGAACTATAACCCAGGATTAGACTTCCTAAACCGCTGATCGTATTGCTGCCCCCGCTCTGGGTGAAGCTGCCGGTGCCGGAATTGCCGATTGTTTGACGACCGGCGGAAAGGCTGCCGTCGCGCAAGTCATAGGTGCCGCTGCTGCCGGAACTATAACCCAGGATTAGACTTCCTGAACCGCTGATCGTATTGCTGCCCCCGCTCTGGATGAAGCTGCCGGTGCCGGAATTGCCGATTGTTTGACCAGAGGCAGAGAGGCTGCCGTCGATTAAGGCATAGCTGCCGCTGCTGCCGGAGCTATCACCCAGGATGAGATATCCGAAACCGCTGATCGTATTGCTGCCCCCGCTCGGGGTGAAGCTGCCGGTGCCGGAATTGCCGATTGTTTGACCATCGGCAGAGAGGCTGCCGCCGCGCAAGTCATAGGTGCCGCTGCTGCCGGAGTTATAACCCAGGGTGAGAAGACCCATCATACCGCTGATCGTATTGCTGCCTCCGATCTGGAGGTGCATCCCCTGGCCGTCATAGCCTACATATTCACGCTCGGAAGCCAGGGGATGGTCAAATCCCGCATACCCCTGATACAGGGTCATAGTGCCGGAGCCGGTGGCGTCAATTCTCAAGCGGTCCAGCACCGCGTCTGGATAGGCGGTGTTACGATAATAGACTGTGCGGCTAAAGTCGTCGTTTTGAGTCAGGTAGACTCTATCGCCGTCTTCGGGCTGGGCGGAAGGAGACCAGTTGAAGCTGTAGGACCAATAACTGGTGCCGCCCACCCAGTATTTATCCCCGGCTGCGACAAGGTGGTACGGGGCAGCAGCAAGACCGCCAAAGCCGCCAGAACCACGATGAATCCCAATACCTTTTTGCCTTGCCTTGCTGCCCTTTGCATACCACTGCCATCCCTTAATGCTTTCTGCTCAATTGGGAAAAGACTGATTTCATATGCCTTCTTCTCCTTGCTATCCTCTTTCTCTCAACCGGAGAGAGAGTACGTCCCGAAAGTTAATAAAAAGGAACGCGTCAAATGGGAAGGCGCCAAGGCCATCATCATGCTGGACAGGTGAACATTGGAGCAGAGGCGGAAATGATTGAGCGCCCGTCCTTCAGGAATCCCAAACGAGAAGTAAAACTCCTGCTTAAGGAAATACGAAAATAAGATCTTGAGACCAGAAAAATTCGCGGGAGGTCAAATGATGAATAGGTGAACCCGAATCGTCGATTGCATTATCCAAGCGCAGAAGTGCATCATTTCACCGTCCCCTTCTGCCTCCCATCAGCCGAACCGTTGATCATGGGGAGCGGCCGGCAGCCGAATAGTCGCTTGCAGCCCTGAAGGGTAAAACGCACAATGCAACAAGGAAACAACGTCCCTGTCTCTTTTTCGTAGATCTTGATTTTGCAATCAGAATCCATGTCGAAAAGCATATAGGTGCCCATGGCGGCGTTTGGCAACGACAATAGCTGCGCGTTTTCGCCGTTGCAGGCCGTGCCTTGGAACCTGATTGTTATTTTTAAACTGCGTGTTTTAATTCTGGCCCGAAAATCGGAAAACCAGATCAACAATAGGTTGTGGTTCAAAACGTTATTATGCCGACACCCTGATGTCGAAAGGGAAACCCATTTTCAAAGGTCTCTTGGCCTCATTATCAGGATGATGGATGCAGGGGTCGTAAACGGGAATGGGTCTGCTGTTTTTTATGTGACCAACAACGGAATCGACTGCCCCTGTGTCCTTTATTTCAAATAACGTTTAAAAATGTCAATACGCCGAAAGTACCAATTTTTTCGTATTTTTTCAGGTAGGCGGTTTCTAGTACTATGGTACCAGATTTGGACCAAACGATGATCCGTTCGGGGTTGCTTTTTTGGACATCGATTCCCTCGGACATAGCATCTGCAATGATCGGCGCAGGATCCCAACCCTTAGGGCCTGGCTCAATGGGTCAGACACCGGTCGTAAGGTTTCAATTTCGCGCCAACCGGCCGGCGGCGACGACGGTTGTTGGCACCGGCCTGCCTGCTATTGTCCCCTGGCAATCTTTTCCGGTTTGTGATAATCCCATAACAATTTTGAATCGTTATCGAATTTGGCGGTTGCACCTATCGTTCGCCCAAAGGATCGCCCATGTATGAATCTCATTACGGTTTGACGGCCAAGCCCTTCAGCATCGTTCCCAATCCGGAGATGCTGTTTTTAAGCAAAAACCACGCAAATGCGCTGACCTACCTGGAATACGGGCTCAGCGAGAAAGTGGGCTTTATCCTGCTCACCGGGGAGATCGGTGCGGGCAAGACCACACTGATCCGCCACATGCTCAACAAGATGGAAGTCGCAGATCGACACGGCCGTGATTTTCAACACCAACTTTTCGTCGGAGCAGATGTCTCGCAGGATTCTCAGCGAGTTCGAAATCCCCTGCGACACCACCGATAAAGAGCGGCACCTGGAGCTGCTTTACCAATTTTTGATCGATCGCTATGCCCAGGGACGGCATGTGCTCTTGATCATCGACGAAGCCCAGAACCTGTCCGATGGCGGCGTTGGAGGATATCCGCATGCTCTCCAACCTCCAGACGGACGACCGGATCCTGCTGCAGATCATGCTGGTGGGCCAGCCGGAACTCAAAGAGCGGCTGAACATGCCCGACTTCCGGCAGTTGGCCCAGCGGATTGCCGTCAGCTATCACATCAGCCCCCTGGGCGAGCGAACAGACCAGCCTGTACATCGGCTATCGCATCCAAAAGGCGGAGGGGCGGCGGACCTCTTCCACCGGAAGCCGTCGAGATGATCTATAAACACTCCGGAGGTATCCCGCGCACCATCAACCTGATGTGCGACACGGCAATGGTTTACGGGTTTGCGGACGACCTGACACGCATCGACGGGCCGTGGTTGAAAAGGTGATCGCCGACAAGGTTTGCATGTCCGCCGGCGATGAGAAGTCGGCTGGCAGGACGGTCAAACGTTCGGTGGCCAGCGGCGCGGGGCCGGGTATCATGGAGCGGATTCACTGCCTGGAAGAAGCCGTCGCCGAATTAAAGCAGCAGCTGGCCACTTCAGCCAGGAGGTCCAAAACGACCTGCTTTTAAAGTACCAGCATCTGATCGTCACGGGGCAGAAACAATACGACCAGCTGTTCGCAACACATTCAGCTGCTGCAGCGGATTGACCCGCAGAGGCCACGGACAGGGAAAACGAGGCCGGCGGCACCGCGGCAGGAAAATCCAGCGACATGGATGTGGTCCGCGTAGATTTTGCCAGCTGCCGATCTGGTCGCATCCGGAAAGTCTTTGGGATATTGAAGGGGCCCGTTGCAAACACGCTGGCAGGCAGCCGAAAAAGATCGACGGGGAGGGCCGGGCGGGATAAAAGCCGGGAGAGCGAGAGGGCGGGAGAGCGTTAACTGCCGGGAGAGCGTGAAGCGGGAGGGTTAACTGCCGGGAGGGCGAGAGAGCGGGAGAGCGGGAGGGCGGGAGAGCGAGAGGGCGGGCGGGAGAGCGTGAGAGCGGGAGAGCGTGAGAGCGGGAGGGCGTTTGAGCTGCAGGGAGAGCGAGAGGGCGAGAGGGCGGGAGGGCGGGAGGGCGGAGAGCGGCGTGAGGGCGGGAGAGCGGGAGGGCGGGAGAGCGAGAGGGCGGGAGGGCGAGAGGGCGTGAGGGCGGGAGGGCGTGACGCCGGGAGGGCGAGAGGGCGGAGAGCGGAATTTCCTACTTGCGCCTTGCGCTTTACGCCTTACGCCTTACGCCTTACGCCTTACGCCTTACGCCTTACGCCTTACGCCTCACGCCTTACGATAAAAAGATGAAAAAGCCGCATAAAAATCTTGATGTATGGAAATTATCCATGGAGCTCGTTAAAATTGTTTATCGAGTAACATCCAAATTTCCGAGCAGCGAAAGCTATGGTTTGACCAGCCAAATACGTAGATGTGCGGTTAGTATACCATCAAATATCGCTGAAGGTGCAGCACGACAGACAAAAAAGGAATTGATCAACTTTTTACATATCGCCCAGGGATCCCTCAGTGAACTTGACACACAATTGGATATTTCGACGGACTTGGGATATTTGGCATTAAACGAGCGAACGCAATTAGACGATTTGCTTGTGCGTGTTGATAAAATGCTTACGGCATTTATCCGCTCCCAAAAGGGGTAGACGCGGGAGAGCGTTAACTGCCGGGAGAGCGAGAGGGCGGGAGAGCGTGAGAGCGGGAGAGCGAATTTCCTGCTTGCGCCTTGCGCCTCACGCCTTGCGATGAAATGGAATGCAACAACGAAACAACGTCCCTTAAAAAACAAAAGGGGTAGAAGCCAGGGGGCGTTGACTGCCGTGAGAGCGGTAGCGCGTTAACTGCCGGGAGGGCGGGACCTACGCCTCGCGCCTTGCGCCTCGCCTTTGCGATGAAATGGAATGCAACAAGGAAACAACGTCCCTAGGTACCTATCACATTGCTAAATATGTCTTGACTGGATCGAAGGCGCTGCTTGCGCGCACAATATAAAACGGTCTGTTCTTGACATCAACGATCCAATCGTTCCCACCATTCTAAACGATCTAAGCGCTCCTAACGAAACAACCAATCCAACTGATCGTTCTCAGCGTTTCAACGAAGTAAACACGCAAAATGAAGGCGCAAGAGGAAGCCTTTCTTTCAGTGAATCCATAAAGAAAGGCGGTTCCGCTACCATTTTTCCTCTTGACGCCGTGGCTTTTTTCTGATCTTCTTATTATGATCATTTACCCAATAGGCCTGCTCTCTATATCAACCCGCCAATTAGTGAGGTATGGGTATGAACCTCAAATTTCCTGTTAATCGAGGATGGTTCCGACAAAGCCAAACCAGTCCGTGAGACAGGGACGGAAAACCACGGTCTTTTCACCATCACCACTGATTCTTTTCCTGACTGCTCGTTCCCCTAAGACCGCCGGGCTGCCGAAGATGACCGTATCCACTCCTTTGTTGGCGGCCCGGTTTTTTTTGCCGCCCACGTTAACTGGTTTCCGTACTATTTAGGCCACTAACATTTACCAACTCATCATAACCATGGGTTATTGTTGCGCTGACGGACGGTCGTCATCGGCGGTCGATAGTGCATCGGGTAGCCATTTTCGGCATCAATAAAAGAGCCTTTTTGTGATCAAAAGGAGGGCTGTAAATGATGAAACCCGGAAAAACCAACTCTATCACGCATTGCTGCAAACTGTGGGGGAGCGCTTTGGCCATTCTGGCGATGGTGCTCGGAACCATCACGACAGACGCCATGGGTGCGCTGTAGTTGTTGCCGTCGAAGATGCCTGGGTCTATGAATTCGCCCCAGATACTAACTATGGCGGCAACTCGGACTTATATGTAGGAGGTGTCTACGATCCAACCTGGGACAGGACACAAAGATCGTTTGTAAAATTTGACCTATCCGGCACCGACAAATATGGAAATGCCATACCTGACAATGAAAACATAATCGCCAGAGAACTATCGATGTATTGCATTTCATCGTTTAGCCTTAGTTCTGATGCCAACCCTGACCAGCGTATTGTCCGAGCGCTTCCATCAGTGATGAAACCTGGCAGAAGCGCCATAACCTGGAACAACGCGCCCTCCTTCCCGCATACTTGCCAGGCACCGTCTTTGATCACAGTGTTGAAAATGACTTTACCGGTTGGGTGATTTGGACTCACTCCCCTGCGCCAGCAGGCCATGATTACTACGGTCTCCTACGGGATAAAGCTGTGGGTGGAAAGTGGCTGGTTTAATTGGGTATCATAGCGCTTGAGATTTCATAGCAGCGGAAGAAAATGAGACCGCAGATTTAAGGCCGTATCTTCGGGTGACGACCGGTGTCGTCCCCATTCCCGGCGCCGTCTGGCTGCTCGGTTCCGGGCTGATCGGCATCGTCGGGGTAAGCAGAAAATTCAGAAAATAGATCGACATCCCTCACCACAAAAAAAGGCAGGACCTTGATGGGGCCCTGCCTTTTTTGCCTGAGGAGATTATAACCCGTCAACCGTGAACAGAAAATCAGTGAGAACGTAAGCCCGCGAGAGCGTTAACTGCCGGGAGAGCGAGAGGCGGGAGGGCGTTGACTGCCGGGAGGCGGGAGGGCGGGAGAGCGCGAGAGCGGGAGAGCGAATTTCCTGCTTGCGCCTTGCGCTTTACGCCTTGCGCCTCACGCCTCACGCCTCACGCCTCACGCCTCACGCCTTGCGCCTACCGCCTTGCGAATCACGCCTACCGCCTTGCGCCTGCCGCCTTACGCTTAAAACCTAAAACGTAAAACCTAAAACTGTTGGTAATCGATCCAACCAATCAAACCAATCAAACCAGTTAAACCAGTTAAACGGTTTTTATCGTTCCCAACGCTCCTAACGCTCCTAACGCTCCTAACGCTCCTAAACGATCATAACGCTCCCAACAAACTCCTAACTCCCTACCCTCTTCCGCATACCCATACCGGTAGGCATATTTGTCGTAAAGTTTGTTCGGGCCCTTGAACCGGTTGAGCACGAACCCGGCGACCTTGTCCGGGGGCAGCATCTCCAGGGCTTGCGCATCTCCTTGCGGGGCGTCACCGATTCCCCGACCACCACCAGGATGCCGTCCACCATCGGCGCGAAGGCCAGCGCATCGGCCTCACCCAGAATGGGCGGGGCATCGAAAATGATGGTAGCGGTCCTCGTAACGGTGCTTGATTTCTTCCACCAGCGACTGCATGCGCGCCGAGCCGATCAGTTCGGAGCTGTCCTCCACCACCCGGTCGCCGGAAATGATGGTCAATTTGTCGATTCCCGGCCAGGTGATGATGTCAGGGATGGTCGCCGGCCTTCCAGGTAGTCTATCAGGCCCAACGGGCTGTCGTAGCCGAGGTACCGGTGAACCATCTGCATGCGCATGTCCGCATCCACCAGCAGGACGGTCTGATCGTGCTCGCGGGCGAACGTGGCCGCCAGGTTGATCGAGGTCACGGTCTTGCCCTCGCCGGGATTGGCACTGGTGACCATGACGGTGCTCCAGTTGTTCTGACGGCTGATCTGGCGGAACTGGGTCCGCAGGACCTTGTAGTAATTGACCTCGGCAAATTCGTTCGACATGGCCACGCAGTGGTTGCGCAGGGCGGTGGGCATGTGGATGTCGGCCATCTTGCACTCCGAGTAGACCGGTGACTGACAGCCGGCCGGCGCTTCGGCCCCGGAGGGGACGGAGTGCGGCGCGGCGCCTTCACCGCGGTCGGCGCGCTCTTTTATGGCTCTGTCCAGCGCTTTTCTCAAATTCATGTCAACATCCTATGTTTACATCGGCGGGATCTTCCGCATCAGTTTGGACCAAAATACGTTCAAATCCATCACCAGCGTGTGAAACGCCAGCACGCTCACCCCAATCCCCACCAGCGCGGCCAGGCCCCAGGCCACGCGTCTGCGCCGATTCTGCCGGCGGTCGAATGGGCGTCAGGATTTCCGGAATGACAACCAGGACCGGCTTGTCCGACACCGAGGCCATGCTCGGCACTGCGTGGATGGTCTGGTCGGAGAACTCGCGCAGGGCGGCGAATCCCACGCCGGCGCCGACGCCCAGCACCAGGCCGATCAGCACGATCGCCAGACGGTTCGGCTTATACGGCTTGACGGGAAGGCGGGCCGGATCGATCAAGGTGAAGCGCTCCCCTTTCTGCTCCTTTTCCAATCCCATGGCCACGTTGGCATCCATGACCTTGCCCAGCAGCTCTTCGTACTTCACTCTGGGTTTGGTTGCGGTCCAGCACCAACGCCCGGTACTCCTGCTCCACCTTGGGCGATCTTCGATCCGCCGGCGGTAATCGTCGATCTTTGTCTGCAGGTCGGCTTTCTGACTGACTCAGCGATTTGATTTCCGCCCGCGTGCTGGACAGTTGGGACGCCAGGGTGATGTAGGCCGTATTGTCCGGCGCCCCCTCTGGCTGTCGGGGATCGACCGATTTGGTCGCCATCCGATTATTTAGCTCGGCGATCTCACGTTTCATTTTTTTTACATCCGGGTAATCTTCCGTGAAACGCGTCTGCAGATCGACCAGCTCCAGTTCCAGCTGCCGCAGACGCTGTTTTTCGGTATTCTCGGTTTCCGGGATGCTGGCCAGCTGGGTTTCCAGGTACCCCTCCCGTTCTTTAGCATGCGGACCTGTTCGTCGATCCGATCGCCGCTAGATTGGTAGTTGTCCAGCGGCGGATGTTGCCTTGAACCATTTCCGGCAGGGGGTTGAGGTGGCCTTTTTGAACGTGGATATCTTTTTTTCCAGCACGTCCAGCTCCCCTCTCACCCGCTGGGCCTCTTCTCCAGGAACGCCGAAGTTTCGGTCGTTTGCCGCTGGCGGTCCTGAAGGTTTTCATTTAAGAACAACGAGACGAGAGTGTCGGTGACCCGCTGGACGGTCGCCGCTTGCCGACCTTCGTAGGAGAGGGTGAATGCGATGGTCGCGGCAGTCGGGCGGCCGGTCCGCCGGTCGATGGTGTCCGCGCTGATCAGTTCCAGGTGGATGTCGTTGCTCATCTTGTGGATGACTTCTTCGGTGGTCCACCGGTCCTGGTATTCGGCATAGAGGTTGAAGCGGTTGACGATTTCCATGAGCCTGGACGAACTCATGATGCGCTGCTGGATGGACTGAATGCGCTGCTCCGCGTAGCCGGTGACGGTCTTCGTGACGAGATCCATCGGGATGTCCTGTTCTTCGATGAGGATGGTGGCGGAGGATTTGTAGACGGACGGGAGCAATAGCGCCACCGCCGCCGAGAGTAGGATCACCAGGACTGCGGGCAAGATCAGGGCCCATTTGCGTCGTTTGAGGATATCGACGTAGGCACCGATTTCCAGATTCTGCTCTTCCATGGTTGCGGTTTTACCTTTCTTTGGCGTTTAGAACGTTGGGATCGTTATTAACGTTTGGATCGTTGAGATCGATGAGATCGTTAAGATCGTTGAGATCGTTAAGATCATTGAGAACGAGAGAGGCGTGAGGCGCAAGACGCAGGGAGCGCAAGGCTCGCTCTAAGGCCGAAGCAGATGTTACGCTCTCCCGGCAGTTTACGACCTTCAGCTCTCACTCGCTCACCCCTCACCCTCTCGCCCTCTCCCCTCTCACCCTCCACCCTCTCACCCTCTCTCCTCACCCTCTCACCCTCTCACCCTCTCCCTCTCACCCTCTCCTCACCCTCTCACCCTCTCACCCTCTCACCTCTTACCCTCTCACCCTCTCACCCTCTCACCCTCTCACTCTCTCACCCTCTCACCCTCTTACCCTCTCACCTCCTCTCACCCTCTCACCCTCTCACCCTCTCACCCTCTCACCCTCTCACCCTCTCACCCTCTCACCCTCCACCTCACCCTGCGGGCTTTTGCCCTTATTCCAGCCAGTCGTGGTGGGCCTCCAACTGGACGATGGACTTGTTGCGATAGGCGGTGGTTTCATCTTCGCGGTCGTCGACCATCGTATAGACGTAATTGGCGCTCAGGTCCAAATAGTCGTTCAGCGACCAGCGCAGACCGCCGCCGGCGTTCCAGGTCTGGGTGTCGATGTCCTTCTGGGTGGGGTCGTCCGGGTCGTTGATGTTCTGGTACCATTGTAAAAAGAGGTTGCCACGGAGCCGCTCCAGCAGCCGCATGCTGCCGCTGAGCCGGACGGTGGTCCGGTTGGCGGTGCGTTTGCGCCGCTCACCGGCTGCAGGTCATGGGACAGGAGCAGGTCGGACAGGGACCGTTCGCCGCGGTAGGTAAAGGTCACGCTGCCCACGAACCCGAAGCTGTCGTAGGTCTCATCGCGTGCTGGTCGGCGCCTCGACGATCAGCGGCGGGGAATAGGTTCGCGCCAGCTTCAGTTCCCTTTGCGATTGGGCATAGCGCCCCCCCAGGTCCACGATGAGGTTGACCGTTTCGGTCAGGGCGGTTTCGCTGCCGGCGGTCAGGGAGTAGCTGTCCACCTCGGAGCGGTCCCCGAGCAGGGTGGTGACGTCGAGAAGCCCCTGGGTCCCCGAATTGTTCGAACTCCCGTTCAAATTCGTAGTGGCTGTAGCCCAGGTTCAGCCGGCCGGTGGTGCGCGCCAGCCAGGCATCCAGGCTGCGGGTCATGGCCAGCACGCGCGTGGTAGTCCTTGCGGTCCGAGGTTTCCGGATCATCGAAGTTCTCGCGGTTGAACTCCAGAAAGAGGCCGCCGCCAAGCATTTCGGTGAAGGTGTAAATGGCCGAGGTGCCGGCGTTGATGCGCTTTCGCCGGACGTTGCTCAGCACCAGGCCGGTCTCTTCGATGTCCCGGTCCGGCCGGTTGTCGTCGCTGACAGTGGGCCTCGGCGCCCAAGCGCCAGCGCTCGGTGGGCGTAGCGCCAGGCTGCCGTTGTACCACTGGTCCGTGTCGTCGAACACATCGTAGTCCTGGTAGCGGTAAAACGCGACCTTGCCGTCGGCCCGGACGGTGTACTTTTCGGCGTGCCGCACCAGCTCCAGCTTGGGCGCCACGGTGGTAGATGGTGTCCGACAAGGGGTTGTCGGCATTCAGGCGGATGTTGTCGTTGTAATCGTGGATCAGGGCCACCGAGGTGATCAGCTGGTTGTCGGCAGCCATCACGCCATGGGCGGCGCCCAAAACAATCGCCAGAATCAGCAAGAACGCTAGGCTAATCGGTACTTTTTTCAAAATCGGAGCCATCCTTATCCTTAGTTATGGCCAAGAGGCCCGAAATAGCAATTGAGCCCTATTTGTTCAGAAGATCAGAGGGAAAGAAGATCAGAAGGAACGATCATTGGAAAAAAAGATCGTCAGAAACAAAACTTGTGCGCATTCAATTCCATTGAACTGAGCATGGCGATGATCTGTTCATACTCATCATCCAGTTCATCAAAAAGCGCTTTATCGATATATTGGCATGCCAAAGCAAACTCCACCCAACACTGGCTTTCCGACGCTTCCTGCATGGAATCGGTGATTTTATTTTTGAATACTGCTTGATATTTACGCTTTCGCCAGCCCTCGGCCAGATTGGAACACACTGATCTGGACGATCGTCGGATTTGGTCAACCAGGACATACTTTTCCTCTGCAGGGAAAGATGTGGTGATAGTGAAGATCCTCATGGCCGCGGCAAATGCGCGCTGATAAACGATCAAATCTCTAAAATGCCGTATTTCCTTTTTTTCTCTCACCGTCAGATTCTCTTCCCCTCTTCCCTTCTGATCCTCTTCCCCTCTGATCCTCTTCCCTTCTTCCCCTCTGATCCTCTTCCCCTCTTCCCCTCTGATCCTCTTCCCTTCTTCCCCTCTGATCCTCTATCCCTCGCCCTCCCGGCAGTTTACGCCCTCACGCTCTCACGTTCTCACGCGATCGTAAACGCCCCCACCCTCGTTTACTTCACCACAACCACGTCCCCGCGCTGCAGCATGATGTTGCCCTCCATCAGGTTGTCCTCGGTGACGGCCTTGTAGTTGAAAGGGATGATCTGGGTGCCGGCGTCGCCCTTTCTGACGATGCGAATGTCCTGCGGATCGGCGAAGATATTGAGGCCGCCGGCCATGGACGAGGGCCTGCAGGACGCTGATGTTGCGGTTCAGGGGGATATGCCCCGGGCGGTTGACCTTGCCGATGACGTAGACCACCATGCTGTTGACCTGTTGGACAATAATGGTCAGGTCCGGTTCCGGCACGAACCGGCTGATCTTCTTCTCCATCTGCAGCCCTCAGCTGGGCGACGCTTTTGCCGCCGGCCATGAACTGGCCCACCAGCGGGTAGGAGATGGTGCCGTCGGGCAGCACCACCACCTGGCGGGTC
This sequence comes from uncultured delta proteobacterium, assembly GCA_963704985.1. Taxonomy (GTDB): domain Bacteria; phylum Desulfobacterota; class Desulfobacteria; order Desulfobacterales; family Desulfosarcinaceae; genus Desulfosarcina. The sequence goes on from CAVPIL010000005.1 coordinate 294,552, forward strand.
AGGGCCTGATCTTTCCAGACGCTGATCTCCAGGATATCGCCGGGCCCGATGGCATAATCCGCCGCTGTTTCGGCGGCCGGTTCATGACGATGGTCGGTTTCGGCCGGGGGGCCGGGGGCGCCGGCGGACGAGCCCGGCGGTGCGGCCGGCGCCCTGGTGGGCGCACTCCGCCGGCCAGGCCGAGTAAGAAAGGACGCGATGCCGATAAAGCAACAAATCCGGCCATCCGTGATTCGTTTAGGTAGTTTGTTGTGTCGGTGTCATGGTGACGTCGTCTCTCTCCGTTTGGGTCGTTGGGATCGTTGAGATCGTTAGGATCGTTGTGATCGGTACGAATCGGTTAGTGATGCGTTAGGTGAAGGACGGTTGCCCGTTTACGGTTACCGGTTGACGGTTTACTGTAAGGCGCGAGTTGCAAAGCAGAAGGCACAACACGTAAGTCGTGAGTCGCAAGGCGGAAGGCGTTAGGTGCAAGTCGTGAGGCGTAGGGCGTAAGGCAGTTTCCAAATTCCCGCTCTCCCGCTCTCTCGGCTGTTTCGCCCTCACGCTCTCACGCCCTCTCGCCCTCTCGGCAGCTTGTACGCTGTCACCTAGCTCTCAACGCTGACTTCAAAACCGTTCCAGCAGTTTTTTGGCTTCGTCCTTGCCCGCAAAATCCCTGTCGTCGGCCATGGCGGCGGTCAACTTCTCACGGGCCTCCTCCAGGCGGTTGCTTTCGTATAGCAGCCGTCCCAGGTGGTAGTTGAGCGCGCCGTTGTCCGGGGCCTGCTCAACCGCCTGGGTCAGGAGCGCCAGGGCGGTTTCCAGGTTGCCCCGTTTGTAGTGCACCCACCCCAGGGTGTCCAGCACCACCGGATCATCGGGCCGCTGCTTCTCGGCCTGCTGGGCCAGCTCCAGGGCCCGGTCCAGGTCGGCGGCCGTGGGCGCGTTCTCGGCCAGCAGAAAGGCCAGGTTGTTGGCCGCCGCCCAGCGGAAGGGGTCGGCCGCCAGGGCTTTGGCATACACGCTCATGGCCTGCTGCAGCTGGCCGCTCTGCTCGTACAGGAACGCCAGGGTCATATGGGCGGCGGTGTTGTCGGCATTCGTCGCGATGGTGGTTTCGAGATTCTGGATGGCCTGGGCCGTTTTTCCCTGGGACAGGTAGAGCCGCGCCAGGTTGTTGTGCGGCCCGCTCCACTGGGGATTCAGCTGGATGGCCTTTTTCAGGGAGGTCTCGGCCGCATCGGGATCCTTGGCCGCCAGCTGCACCTGGGCCAGCAGGTTGTAGGCGAAGGGGTTGTCCGGGAACTGGGCGATCTTTGCACGGCACAGGCTTTCGGCGGCCTCGATCTTTGCCGCAGCGAGGTTGGCCTTGACCAGCGCCGCCAGCAGGGGCATGGAATCGGGCGCCGCGGCATAGCCTTGCTGCAGCACGGCCAGCGCCGCCTCCCGGTTCTCCTGGAGGTTGTGCAGGCCGGCCAGTTTCAGGTAGCCCCCGGCGACATTGGGCGCCTTGGCGATGATCTGTTCATACTGCTGGCGCGCCTCGGCATACTGCTTGCGGGACAGCTTGAAATCGCCGAGGTCCCCCATGGCCCGAAGGTCGTCGGGGTTCAGGGCCACGATGGCGGCCAGCTGCTTCTCGGCGGCGGGATAGTCCTTCTGGCCCATGTAGACCCGCGCCAGGGCCCGCCGGATCTCATTGGCCGAGGGGTTCTGCTGCAGCCCCTGGTTCAGGGTGTCGATGGCCAGGTCCGCCTGGTTGGCCATCAGGTGGGCCTGCCCCAGGTAAAGGTAGCCGTTGGCCGCCTCCGGTTTTTCAGCCACCACGATCCGAAAGGCGGTCACCGCCTGCTCGCCGCGGCCGCCGGCCAGGTGCAGCAGCCCGAGGACATGGTTGGCCCCGATGCTCTTGGGGTTCTGGGCCAGCACCTCGTCCACCAGCGCCTTGGCCAGGTCCGGCTGCCGTTTGAGCATGTAAATCTCGGCCATGCGGGTCTTGGCCGTCAGGATTCCCGGGTCCGCCGGGTCCTTGGACAGGGCCAGGCTCTCCTGCAGCACCGCCAGGGCCCGGTCGGTATCCTTGCCGGCCACATACTGCTGGGCCAGCGCCTCCCTGAGCGCAAAGCTGGCGGGCTTGGCGGCAATGCCGTTCTTGAGCATGGTCGCCGCCGATTCCGGGTCGTTTTTCTTCATGTAAAACTGGGCCGCGAGGATGGTGTTTTTCTCCTCTTCGGGGGCCAGGGCGACCATTTCGTCGAGCACGGCGGTGGCCGTGTCCCAGCGTTTGCTTTGCCAGTAGAAGTCGGCCAGGGCCAGCCGGTGGACCGCTTGCTGCGGCTGCAGCTCCACATTCTGCCGCAGGATGGTTTCGGCCTGCTCCCGCTTGCCCGTCTGCATGTAAAAGTTGGCCAGGACCAGTCGCAGGTTCATGGCCTCGGGGTTTTTCTGGACGCCTTCGACCAGCATGGCCTCGATCTGGGCCGGATCCTCGTTTTCGTTATGGATGGAGGCCAGCATCAAAAACATTTCCGGCGCGGTTTCGCCCTGCCGGTAAAGGTCGTCCAGGATGACGCCGGCGCCCTCCAGGTCCTTGGCTTTGATCAACAGGGCCGCCTGGACCTGCCTGGCGCGGCTGTGTTGCGGGTCTTTGTCCAGCACCAGCTCCACCTTTTCGCGCGCCCGGTCGTCCGCCCGCCCGGCCATGAAGATCCGGGCCAGTTCAACCTGGGCCTCCAGGTGATCGGGGTCGAGCTCGACCGCTTTGCTGAAATTGCCGAAGGCCCGCTGGAACTGTTTGTCCTGCATGTCCACCTTGCCCAGCATGTAGTAGGCGCCGGCGAACGTGGGGTCGATCTGCAGGGCGTTCTTGAATTCGAGCGCGGCTTTGACGGTCTCCCCCTTGGCAAACAGCGCGTTGCCCTTGTTGAAGAACTTCAGCTTCTTTTCTTCTTTGGTGCCGCAGGAAGTTGCCATGACCAGGCAGGCCAAAGATATTAGCAGGACAACCGTTTTTTTCAGCATTATCGAGAGTCTCTTTTTTTTGGTTAGGATCGTTGAGATCGTTTAGAGCGTTTGGATCGTTTTAGGTGAAGCGGGTTCAAGGCTCAAGGCTGAAAGCTGAAAGACCTTAAGCAAGGCCATGGTTTTATACAATGATCCTCGCGAAATATAAAGATCTTGTTTGAACTCCTTGGTTGAAAATCAGCCTTTGCCAAACCGCCAGCGCCTGATGGGCAAATCAAACCAATTTCTGAACATCGAACGTCCACCATCGAACCCAAGGTCAGAACCGAATTCAAAATAACAGCATGTCTCTCGCAGAGCCGCAGAGACCACAGAGAGACCAAAGGTTCGTGGGCTTCGCCCAGGGAAAGATAATAAGTCGATTTTTAAGTTATTTAGTTGAGGGGTCGGGGAGTTTATCCCAAAACCAGTTCTTTGATATTCCAAGTTGATCTGCCCTGTTTGAATGCCTGAAGCTGATGCATTTGGACCGTTAGCCCCATGGCTGCTAAGAGCCACCGGTTGTTTTCATCACCGCGCATCCAGCAACGGTCTAACTCAAACTTCAGCGCCTGCATTGGACCAGACCTCCAGGCTGACGCTGACCGCGGTGACCAACCAGGAGGTTGGCGCCGGCTTCACCAACACGGCGGTGACCACATTTCGGGAAATCACCACCCATAACTTCAGCGGCTATCTGTTTTACTGCCCGAGCTTGAGCGGGCTCGGCATCGGTGACTGGCCTGCCGCAGCCGATGACCAGCCGGTTGCGGCCACCATCTCTTTTCCTTAAGGAGCATTCAAATGCAAAGCAAAACAGCACTCGTCGCCATGGCAATCCTACTGATCGCCATGCCTGCATGGGCCGATGACTTCTTCGAAGATGCCTATCTTGCCGAGCTTCGGGTGATCAAGGCAGATGAACAAGCGGGCTGGGCGCTGATTCAGGACAGCACGGGCAACCAGAGGGACGTCTATACCGGCGATACGATCGGCTGGGAACAGGCCGTGGTGGTGGTCATCGAGAACGCGTCGATCACCGTCGAGCAGGCCGACCTGCGCACCCGCATGCCGGTGGTGGATCCCTTTGCCGGCGATTGATTGCCCGGCGTAGGGAAATTATAAAGGCCATGGAATGGCGCTGATGTGGGCAAGCGGTTGGGGGTGAGTCGCCAAGCCATCCGCCTAGCCGTTGAGCAAGGTAGAGGGCCGGCCGCCGAATGGTCGATGGCAGCGCTGATGGGTAAAACGCACAATGCAACAATGCAACAACGTCCCCTTTTACTCCAATCAACATTCAAAAAACCGCTCTGCGACAACCTTTTTAAAATCCAAAATATCCTGCAGGTCCTGTTTAATGAACGCATAGACGTAGGCATCGTCGCTCTCGCCATACAAATGAACGAGCCGGTTTCGAAATTTGGCCATTTGCCTCAGTTTCGTTCCAAGGCCTTCATTCAGCATCAAGTGCTCTTCGAGGACTTTAAATGAATCGGCATAATCCTTGGGCGCCCTGAAACCTTGTGCCGCAATAATGTGATTGGCAACGTCCAGGCAACATTCGATGCTGACCTGCAGATAATATTTTGCGCCTCCGATAAGGAGCTTGTCTTTTAGAAACGATTCAAGCGGGGTTCGCTTGACGCCTTCCAGAATGACCAGGAACTCATCGAGTTGCCCGAACTTGTCAGTGATCTTTTCAAGAGATACCATGGCGCTAATCCGCAAGTGTTCTTTGCATGTAGGTTTGCCGGTATTGGCGAATCACGGGCAGGAAGTCGAAATAGGCTCTACGGACCTGCGTTTCAAACGCCACCCGTTTCTCTTCAGCCCTGGAATAGATCAGCTGGGCTTCGCCCAGGATTCTGCCCTTGACAGAAAGGGGCAACTGATTCAGCACGCGCACCTCTGCTTGAATGGCACCACGCAACGTTTCATCAAAGCGCAGCGCCAGTGAAAGTTCTAGATCCAGGCAAGTTTTGATATCCATATCTGCGACATAGATACCGATATCCAAATCGCTGAACGGGTGAGACTGCGCTTTGGCATAACTCCCGTAAAGATATGCGAAAAGGACGGGGGTCCCCTGAAAAATACCAGGCGCGGCTGCCTGCAATTGTTGTTTGGTTTCATTCATCATCACATTCTTATCATAGCACCCGGCAACGGGCAAGAAGAGGGCAGGAAATACAGAAACAGATTTCTGAACTGTCGGCAGGTACCCAAAACAAAGGTCCACGACGATCATACCGGAGTCCGATAAACCCCGCGTCCGGTATCAGAACCATTCCGGGTGGCTGATGTCAAACCCCATGTTCCGTTCTTAGGCGATAATTCGGGAAACAATGGCCTTTGTGCTGGGCTTATCAAAGGACAGGTGGCAACCTGTCTCGCAACCGACCCGACCCATTCAACCCATCAAAATCATCCGTGTCTCCTTTAGGCTTCGAATCAGGCGCCACCATACAATCCCAAGCCACGCGCCTAAGGTATTCAGCACCAAATCCGTGAGGCTGGATACCCGTATCGGAATCCACGCCTGGGCGAGTTCGATGCCAAGGCTGAGCAGCATGCACAAAGCCGTAGCGGCAAATATGCGATGTTTTGAGAGCGGCCCGGAGAAACACTGCAGGAAGCCATAAAACACGACTCCCAAGGGCATAAAACCAACAATATTGAGCGCAATGTCGCCGGTGGCCGCTCGGTTCCACTTTAAATGCCGCCATGCCGGCGACAAAAAAGTTTTCTTCAACGCGGTCATGTGCACTGGCACTTCAAGCGTCTGGTTGCCTCCGGATTCGTCGACAAAACCAATACCATTTTTCTCACTGAACGTGAAAAGCAGCTTCGTCGATTCCTGTTTTAGGAAATCAAAAGTATTATCCGCCGCCCACCGGGCAAAATGAAGCCCGACCGTTTCCGCTGAGATAGCCGTCCCGGATAGGGCCAGACCATGCAGGTCGCCCGTCCAACCATGCTTTCCGTGCACGGAATTGCCCAGCACCAGCCGCAGGGGATCCCCTTCAACCGGAATGGATAATTTCAAATTGCCGTTGGCGGCGGCAAGGATCCCATCCACGAAAAGGTGGGTTCCCTGCTCATCGGAAGTGACCGTCAAATAGCGTGTTTGCTGGGGCGCGAAGATATTTCTGCCGACAACTTTCGGTTCTCTTTGGCTGTTGTCGTAGTCGTCGCCGTTCATCACGACCAGCGAGGTGTGATATTGCCAGACGGCCAATTGTCGCCGATCAGCACCGTCATGTAGCACCAGCAGCGGGCTGAAGCCGCTTTTGTTAATGTTCGCCGGTGTCACCACCATCTCGATGGTCAAGGGTCTCGGTTGCCGGTTCAAACGGACGGCGCGCAGGTCATCCACATAGGCCATACCTGAATTCTGAAACCGGATGGCCTTTCCATCGGGCAACCACTGGACATCGTTGGCAATGAACCACGCCTTGGGCCGCAGGCCAAAAAACAGGGCGATCAGCACCATGATCAACGTGAGTATCGCCCACTGGTAGGTCTTAGTTTTCATCTCGAATAAACAAGGGGACGTTGTTTCGTTGTTGCATTATTCCCAGTGATACCCTCAATCTGCCCGAAGCAGACGGCCAAGCAATTCTCTGCTGGTGTTCTTCAGTTCAGGATCGCTCCGCACCCTTTTTATGGCTCGGCTGACCGATGACCGATCCACGTTCAATCGCTTGGCCACGTCGGCGCCTGCAATCCTGAACTCCTGTGCGGCCAAATAGCTTATCAGGGCACGCGCCTTTATGATTGGTTGTCCGCGGGAAGGGCCGCACAGTTCTTCCGTGCTGACTCCAAGATGCTTAGCAACCACATCTATCACCACGTCAAGATCGATACCGGAAGCTTTCAGTCTCATCCGCCGATGGTAATCTTCGCCGGCGCCGGCCAGGACCTTCTCGACAAAGTCGCTGTTTCCGAGAATGCGTTCGTCACTGGTCAGCCGGATACCCTCCTGAAAAGCCGCCTTGATTGCCCGCCATCCCCCTGCCGAGCGTATCAATCCACCCCCGGTCAATTCCGGGCGGCTACCGGCTTTTGCACATTTGGAAACATAGTCCGCATAGCTTTTTCGTGCGCCATTTACGGTTTTTCCGAACAGGGCCAACACATACACGCTATCCTGCCACGGAATTCTCATTTTTCCCATCAGCGCACAATGCCCGGTGAACGGATAGGTTTCCAGGGCCTGTGTGGTTTCAATGATGCGCGCACGCAACGGGTTGAGATGGATGTAGCCGACCAGTTGCTTGAGGTATACCTCTTCCTCGCAGAGCACTGATTTGTAGCGGTTTTGAAACAAGTGCCCGTGCGCCGATGACGGCGGTTGAAGCTTACGGCATAACCGGTGAGCAATCGCCGCATGGTCGTGGAAATGGGTGTTTGACCGGTGCGCAACAACAGATGGACATGATTGGGCATCAAGGCCCACGCATAGCAGACGGTTTCGGTGTCGGGGAGCAGTTTGCCGAGCCGATCGAGGAAATCCTGCCGGTCGGCGTCATCCTTGAAAATCGCCTTCCGTTCGATCCCACGGATGATGATATGCTGCAACGCACCTGGTGCATCTATTCGGGCTTGGCGGGGCATGCTGAAAAATTAGCAAAGCAGGGGTCGTAATGCAACAAGGAAACAACGTCCCCCTTACTGACTGTTGGTCAAGAACATTTTAGGGATACCATAAGTTGCCCGATTTTAGATCCGTGGCTTAGCCTGCAGCCTATATTTCCCCTCCCCAGATCCGTGGCTTATCCTGCAGCCTATATTTCCCCTCCACCAAGCCGAAGCGAACGCATCAGTTCGACGTTCGATGCCACGACGTTCGCCATGTTGGGCACGTTCAATACAATCCGCCAGGTTGGTCAGGCCGTGGATGATAATACAGACCCACAGGCTGCCTGCTTTTTTTGTATAACCAGGTGGTGCAAAAGGAAAGGAATCACCGTCGAAAGAATCGGGAATGAAAAACCACCGCTAACGCAACAACGAAACAACGTCCGGCTTGTGGTGCAATCCGCGTTTTCCGTGAACATCCGTGTCCAATTTCACCAAGCCAAGCGAACGCATCATTCGACGTTCGATGTTGGACGTTCGATGTTCAACGTTCATCTTTATTTCCATTCGGACTCCTGGCTCCTGACTCCTGGCCTTTTATGTTCATCTTTATTTCCAAAAGGGGAAAAGTTATTTTGGATCTATCGCTCTTTTCGAATCCAAGGTCGCTGTGGACCCTGTGGTTCTGCAAGAGGCCGAAAGGATCAGCGTCAAATCGGGAATCAAAAAACCACCGCTACTGCAACAATGCAACAACGTCCCCTTCAAGCTCTCCAGTTGACAAACTTATATTATAAGTTTACAAACAACCCATGAAGCAAATCCGATGGCGTACAAAAGCCTTGCGACAACTCCGTAAGATAAAAAACCACAAAGAACAGGACGCCATCTATGATGCGATTGAAAAATTGAGACTGTTTCCCAATTGCGCAAATGTAAAAAAACTGTCGAACCGTGACGATTTTCGGCTGCGTGTTGGCAGGTGGCGAATTATTTTTACGACCGCGCTGGAAATTATAAGTATTGAAGAGGTGAAAAAAAGAGATGAGCATACTTACTAAGGCACAAATCATCGAAAAAAACGGCAAGCCTATCTTTGCCGTCATCCCATATGAAGATTATCTTGCCCTTCTGCCAGAAGAAAGTGATCAAACAATCCCCCATGAAGTGGTAGGCCTTGTGATCAAAAAGAATATGAATCTTGTGAAAGCGTGGCGGACCCATTTAAAAATGAGCCAGAAAGATGTCGCGATGAAAGCAGGTATTTCCCAGGCCGCACTTTCTCAGATGGAAAAAACCGATAACGATCATCGTACTGCCACTCTTGAAAAACTTGCCAAAGCGATGGGGTTATCCGTTGATCAGTTGAAAGACTGATGTTCAACGGTCATAGTTCGGTGTTCGGCTATCCTTCCTGGGCGAAGCCCACAAACACTTTTGCTCTTTCCGCGATCTCTGCGACTCTGCGAGAGACATGTTTTTATTTTGAATCATTCGACGTTCGATGTTGGACGTTCGATGTTCGACGTTCATCTTTAAATCCGCGCTGCGCTCCAAGCTCCAAGCTAATGCTCCTGGCTCCTGGCCTTCTATGTTCCTCATTTCCATGTGGACCCTGCGGCGCTGCGAGAGGCCGAAAGAATCAGCGTCAAATCGGGAATCAAAAAACCACCCATAATGCAACAACGAAACAACGTCCCCTTTTATACTGTGCTTGAGTTTGTTCAGGTCCCATGGTAAATAATTTCTATGAACAGAAAAGAAATTGAAAACGAAATAAAATATATCGTTGACCAAATTGTCAACAAATATACCCCAATCAAGATCATCCTGTTTGGGTCGGCCGCACGAGGCGAATACGACAGGCTCAATGATCTGGACTTTATGGTGGTAAAACAAGATATACCTTCAATCGGAATTAATAGGTTGCGTGAATTGGATAGCCTGATCGATCGAAATATGGCTGTCGATTTACTGGCCTATCGTCCCGATGAAATCGAAGAACGCGCCAGACTGGGCGACCCGTTTATCTTAGGCATCCTCAAAGAAGGTCGGGTGCTTTATGGCTGATCCACAAATCGTTAAAGAATGGCTCAAAAAGGCGGATGAAGACTTCAATTTTTCCTCATCAATAATCGATGAGAGCATATTTTATGCACAAATATGTTTTCATTTTCATCAAGCAGCTGAAAAATATTTCAAGGCATTTATTGTTGCCCATGACCTGGAATTCAGGAAGATCCATGACCTTTTTGTCCTTCAAAAGACTTGCATGGCAAAAGACCCTGCTTTCGAACCACTGATAGATGACTGCAAGGTGTTGAATCGATATTATATCGATACCCGCTATCCAGTTCACTGGCAAAGCGAATACGATAAAAATGAAACCTTAATGGCCCAGAAAGCTTCAAAAAACATAGCCCTGTTGGTCAAGAACATTTTAGGGATACCATAAGTTGCCCGATTTTAGATCCGTGGCATAGCCTGCAGCCTATATTTCCCCTCCCCAATCCGCGTTTTCCGTGAACATCCGTGTCCAATTTCACCAAGCCAAGCGAACGCATCATTCGATGTTCGACGTTGGACGTTCGATGTTCGACGTTCATCTTTGCGCTCCAAGCTCCAAGCTAATGCTCCTGGCTCCTGGCCTTCTATGTTCCTCATTTCCATGTGGACCCTGCGGCGCTGCGAGAGGCCGAAAGAATCAGCGTCAAATCGGGAATCAAAAAACCACCGCTAATGCAACAACGAAACAACGTCCCCCTTAAGTTTACATGATTAATATGGGAAAAGGCATTTTTAGGGCTCTGGCTGCTTTCGCTTCCCAGGCGAAGCCCACTACACCCTGGTCGCTCTTTGGCCTCTGCGGCTCTGCGAGCGGTTGGGCGGTCCAAGAAAACGGAAAAAAACCAACAACGCAACAAGGAAACAACGTCCCTCTGGATTTTGTTTTGTAATTCGATTTTAGACGTTCTATGGTCAGCGATCCTATTTGTCGCCACCCGTAGTCCATAATTTATGTAATTTGTTACCCAACAATTGGATGTTTGTGGCATGGTTTACCCAATAAATGATACATATTTAGGTTATCACATTGTGGTACATCTTAACATCCTGTAATACTTTAAAATAAAAACATATTTTTTGCAGCGTTTTGGCTCGCTACTTGAAATAAACCCCTCCAACGACAAAATGATAGGCTTAATTCATGGCCAACGTGTCGTCCGGAAGCAATACAAGGGATTGAATCCCGCCTGAAGCACGCTGAAGAGAATAAAAAAATCTAAGAATCTTGCGGATTTCAGTTCGCCGACCCGCATGAAACCCTGCGGGTATGCGAAGTGCAAGTCAAAGGGAAATGTTTTACCCAATGGTACGAATGCGGAAAATGAGTTCACTGTCGCAGATTGAATAAGCCAACATTTGTGACCAAAACCTTTAACCCAGTCTGAATTGAAAAAAGGAGGTGATTCCAAAAAAAGCCGCAAATCCGGAAAAGGCCGAATGAATTTATTCATTCAAAATTCACTTACCATTTAAATTAATTGAACATGGAGGGAAGAATGAAAAAATTTACAACGATTTTAGCAGTTCTTTTTTTAAGCACATTTTTAGTGGCTGGGAGTGCAATGGCTTTGAGTATTGATTACTGGACCCCAGCTCATTCATCATCCTTTTTTTCAAGTAATCTTGAAATAGCTGACTATGAATCTGATTTTGGTCTGTTTGCCTACCAATCCCCTAATGATCGGTTTCAAGTATTTTCTAAAGGTGAAGAACAAGGTGCATCTAAGTCTGTCTTTTTCCAAAAACACTGGTTCAGGTTGGGAAGTAAGTCTTAATGAATCGGATTGGACAAGCTTTGATAATACTTTTGGTTTTTACTTTGGTGTCTACACAGGAGGTTTATACGATACAGCAGTAGATTACTACTGGTACACGGTGGAGGCCTTTAACCGTTATGCAAATGGTACCAGTGATACGACTATTGAACATGTTAGAACCACAATTTTAAGTTCAGTTGATGTATTAATTGAACTTGATGATCAGTTGGGAGGTGGTGATCGTGATTTTGATGATATGAGAATTACAGGTCATGACCTAAAACCCGTACCCGAACCAGCTACCATGCTGCTCCTGGGTGTTGGTCTGATCGGTATTGCTGGCGCCAGCCGTAAAAAGCTCTTCAAGAAATAGATGCTGAAATGCTGATTGCAATATTGAATTGAAATAGAGAGGTAAAATATAATGAAAAAAATTGGAATGCTATTTCTGTCAATTTTATTGTGTTTTCTTTTTGTCCAATCCTCTCTTGCACTCCCGTTTCAAGTTTACCTTAAAGACGCACTAGTGAATAACGAAGTGGCGGACCCTTTGCTGTTTACGATTATACGGATATTTCCAATGGCGACGCCTTTTTGTTCGACGACCTTTTGTTTGGAGAAAAACGAATATCTTTACAATCTTCCATGGTGATTACTACGCTACATACGGTCCGGCTGCCGAAGCAGGTGGTGGTGGCGGCGCCCGGCCAGATCCTTTAGACCCACAAACAGCATGGATTTATGCGCAATACTATGACAATGGTTCCTACGGTAGTGGATGGGATGTAAATGAAGTTCAAGCGGCGATATGGCACTT
>CAVPIL010000006.1:0-15465 GCA_963704985.1 uncultured delta proteobacterium
GTTCGTGGCCCTGGTCAGCGGGTTTCCCCGGCTGTCGAGCCGGCTGGTGGACTGGCGGCGCCGGCAAGCGGCGTCTTGAGGCCTCAAACCCAAATTCTTTCTGTAAAGGCAGCCCCGGGCTGTTGACCAAGGAGGCAAAGCCATGCTCAAACCGGCCAAGGATTACCAGACCCTGTGCGACACGTTCCGATGGGAAGTGCCGGTTCACTACAATATCGGTGTGGATATTTGTGACAAGTGGGCCCACCAACCCGACCGCCTGGCACTGATCTATGAAGACGATGCAGGGCGGACTCAGCGATACACCTTCCTTGATTTGAAGCGCCAGTCCAACCGGCTGGCCAACGGCCTGAAGGCCATGGGCATCCGGATCGGCGACCGGGTGGGCATCCTTTTGCCCCAGCGGCCGGAGACCGCCATCAGCCATATTGGCCTCTACAAGCTCGGGGCCATTGCCATCCCGCTGTTCACCCTGTTTGGCACCGATGCGCTGGCCTATCGCCTTGAAAACAGCCAGGCCAGGGGCGTGATTACCGATGCGGCCAACCTGCCTAAATTCTCTCCATCCGCGACACCCTGCCGCAGCTGCGGGTCATCATCGTCACCGACGGGGATGCGCCTGAAGGCGTTGGAGTCTTTCAGGATCTGCTGTCCCGGGAAGCGAGGCCTTCACCCCGGTCCGGACCCGGGCCGACGATCCGGCCCTGATCATCTACACCTCGGGGACCACGGGCCCGCCCAAGGGGGCGCTGCACGCGCACCGCGTGCTTCTCGGCCACCTGCCTGGGGTTGAATTTCCGCACAATTTCTTTCCATGCGAGGGCGACCGGTTTTGGACACCGGCAGACTGGGCCTGGATCGGGGGGCTCATCGATGTGCTTTTCCCCAGCTGGCACCACGGCATTGCCGTCGTTGCCCACCGTGCGAGAAAGTTCGACCCGGAGGAGGCCTTCCACCTGCTGGCCAAACACCGCATCCGCAACACCTTCATGCCACCCACCGCCCTAAAGCTTATGCGCCAGGTGCCTGATCCGTCCGTGCGCCACGATTTTAAAATCAGAACCATCGGCAGCGGGGGAGAGACACTGGGGGAAGGCCTGCTGGAGTGGGGCCGACGGGTTATGGGCGTGGCCATCAACGAGTTCTATGGTCAGACCGAATGCAACCTGGTGGTTGGCAATTGCTCAGCGGTCATGCCCATTCGACCCGGGTCCATGGGCCGGCCGATACCCGGACACACGGTGGTGGTGGTGGATGAGGACGGGCATCCGGTGCCGGCGGGCAGTGCGGGCGAAATCGCCGTGCGCAGTCCCGACCCGGTGATGTTTCTCGAGTACTGGAAAAATTCGGAGGCCACCCGGAAAAAATTCATCAACGACTGGAGCCTCACCGGGGACCTGGCTCGCATGGACGGCGACGGATACCTCTGGTTCCTGGGCCGCAAGGATGACCTGATCACCAGTTCCGGCTACCGCATCGGACCGGCGGAAATCGAGGAGTGTATCATGAAGCATCCGGCCGTGAGCATGGTGGCCGTTATCGGACGGCCCGATCCGGTGCGCACCGAGATCGTCAAGGCATTCATCGTGCTCCGTGAACCCGGCACCGCATCGGCGGAAACGGCCCGTGAAATCCAGCAGTTCGTCAAGGAGCGGCTGGCTGCCCACGAGTATCCCCGGGAGATCCAATTCACCGACAGTCTGCCCATGACCGCCACCGGAAAGATCATGCGCCGGGAACTTAAAATTAGGCAACCAAAATGAAAGGGGGTATTCATGCCAACGGTGTTTCACACCCCGGATCTCAAATTCGAAGCGAAGAAATCTCAGCTGCCTGAATTTGCCTGGCAGACCAGCCCTCGGCTGGCCAGGTTGGCGGGGGCCCGGCAGCTGGATTTCGACATCCGTTCGCTGGACCCTGACCGTTTCTCCTTTCCCTATCATTTCCACCGGGCGGCCGAGGAGTTGTTCCTGATCCTCTCCGGCGAAGCCACCCTCCGCGCGCCGGAAGGGTTTCAAACGCTTGCCGCCGGGGATCTGGTGTTTTTCGAGCAGGGAGACACCGGTGCCCATCAGCTGTACAATCACAGCGACGTCCCTTGCGTCTACCTGGACATTCGAACCACGGTGGGCATCGACGTCTGCGAATATCCCGACTCCGGCAAGATGGCCATTTTGCCCATGCTGGAGGTGTTCGAGAGCCGTTCACGGGTGCGCTACTTCCAGGGCGAAGAGAACGTGAAGCAAAAATGGCCCGGGGAGATACTGCGGAGACCGCCAGAAGGATGACGACCACTATCGGAATTTTACTTATCCTTGACCCCTCGACCCCTTGAATCCTCGAACCCTTTATCAAACCATGGAGGTGGTAATGCAACCCAAGACCAAGGACAACATCTACAAAGCATTCATCGGTGAAGCCAAGGCCTACTTTCGGCTGCTGGCCTATGCGGAAAAGGCGGACGAGGAAGACGTGCCGCAAGTCGCCCTGCTGTTTCGCGCCATCGCCGAGGCGGAGCGGGTGCACGCCACCCGACAGATGAACCTGCTGAAAGATCTGATCGTTAAGGACACGGATACGAACCTGGAGGAATCCTTCCAAAGAGAAAAATCAGTCAGTGAGAATGCATACCCGGATTTTTTGAAGACGGCCGAGGAAGAGGGCGAAACGTTGGCGGCATTGGCCTTCAGCCACGCTCGGGATGCAGAGGGCTTCCATGCCAAGCTGTATGAACGGGCCATCATGAATGTCATCAAGGATGAGGTCAAGGAGTACCATGTCTGCCAGGTGTGCGGCTTCGTGACCGACAAGAAAATCCCTAAGAAGTGCCCGGTCTGCGGTGCCCCCGAAGAGAAATTCAAGACCATCGACGGCTGAGCTCAGGCGTAACCGACAACGGGAGGAAAAACGATGAAAGTGGTCGCATTCAATGGCAGTCCCAGAAAAGACGGCAACACCTCCATTTTGATCCGGCACGTGCTGGAGGCCATCGAAGGCCAGGGCATCGAGACGGAAACGGTTCAGGTGGGCGGCAAGCCCATCCGGGGCTGCATCGCCTGCCACAAGTGCTTTGAGAACAAGGACCGGCACTGTGCGGTGAAAAAGGACATGCTCAACGACTGCGTGGACCGGATGCTGGCGGCCGACGGCATCATCTTAGGGTCGCCGACTTATTTTGCCTGCATGAGCCCGGAAATCAAGGCGCTGATCGACCGGGCGGGCATGGTGTCGATCGCCAATGGAATGATGCTGCGGCGCAAGGTCGGCGCCGCTGTGGTGGCGGTTCGGCGGGCCGGGTCGGTGCACACTTTCGACTCGATCAACCATTTTTTTACCATCGGAGAGATGATCATCCCCGGTTCCAGGTACTGGAACATGGGCTTCGGCAGGGAAAAAGGGGAAGTCAAGGAGGACGCCGAGGGCCTTGAAATCATGAAAACCCTGGGGGAGAACATGGCCTGGTTGCTCAAGAAAATCGTCGTGTGAATCGATGTCTTCCCGGCCGGCAAAGCAGGCGGATGCCGTCCTCAAGGGTTTTCGGATAGCGTCGGCAGCTCAACTAATGACCATTGGAAAAAGCGGGGTCCTGCGACCCCGCTTTTTCATTAAATGCGACGGCCTTTCGCCCCATTCGACGGTGGAAACCGATACGCCCGATCAGGCTCCATTCGATCGTCAACACAGGAAAAGGATTTGGTAAGAGGGACTTCAAAATTGTGTTGACTAATTCAACTATTTAATTCAATTATCTATTTGAATTAAACCGGGAGGGCCCTTGAGAAAAGCACGCATCGACGGTCAGGCAACACGAGGTCAGCTGCTGCTGTCGGCCGGTGAAGTGTTTGCCGAACGGGGCTTTCGCAATGCCACCATCGCTGAAATTTGTCGCAAGGCCAAAGCCAACAGTGCCGCGGTCAACTACCATTTCGGCGGCAAGGAGACGCTCTACGTCGAAAGTTGGCGGTTTGCCTTCGCGCGGTCCCTGAGGACCTACCCGCCGGATGGCGGCGTGCCCCAGAATTCGCCGGCGGAAGTTCGCCTGGGAGGACGCATTCTGGCCATCATGCGCCGCATCATCGATCCGCAAAGTCACGAACTGGACATCGTATTTAAGGAGACGGCCAACCCTACCGGCCTGCTGGCCGGTGTTATCCAGCAGGCCCTGGAACCGATCTTCCGCGGTTTTACCCAGATCATCCGCGAATTGCTGGGTCCGCAGGCCAGTGAACAACAGGTCCGGCTGTGCCTGATGAGCATCCGTGCCCAGTGTTTCGGCCCGCTGATGCGGGAACGTCGCCGCAAGCTGGATGCGTCGGGATTGCTGCCCCTGAACGAGGACCCGGTAATGGAAGATGTCGAGACGCTGGCCGACCACGTCACCCAATTCAGCCTGGCTGGCATCCGCGCGGTTCAACGGCAGATGCAATGATGAAGGTCGGTTGCCAGGAGCTTGATATGAAACGATCAATCCAAAAGGTGGCCGTCGTGCTAGCGTCCATGGTGATGATCGGGGCAACCGTGGCCTGGTATCGACACCGCAGCGATGAAGGTACCACCGCTTATCAAACCGCCGCGGTGACCCGCGGTGATCTGCTGGTCACGATCAGTGCCACCGGAACGGTGGAACCGGAAGAGGTGATCGACGTGGGCGCCCAGGTCGCCGGGCAGATCCTGTCGTTCGGCCAGGACATCAACGGGAATTCGGTGGATTACGGATCACCGGTGGCTGCAGGCACTGTTTTGGCGCGCATCGACGACTCGCTCTATGCATCCGAGTCCGCCAATGCCCAGGCCCAGGTCCAGGCCGCCCAGGCCGGTCTGCAACGGGCCGAAGCCGATCTTGAGCAGTTCAAGGCCAAATTGCACCAGGCCGAGCGCGACTGGCAGCGGGCCGAAAAAATGGGCGACTCCGAAGCGCTGGCCCAGGCCAGCTACGATGCCTACCGTTCGGCCTATGAGACGGCCAAGGCCAACCTGGCCGTGGGTCAGGCGTCTATTTTACAGGCCAGGGCCGGTCTGGCCCAGGCCCAGGCCGTGCTGAGCCGTGCCCAGCGCAATCTGGGCTATTGTACGATCATTTCTCCGGTCAAGGGGGTCATCATCGATCGCCGGGTCAACATCGGGCAGACCGTGGTGGCCAGCCTCAATGCGCCCAGTCTCTTTCTGATTGCCAAGGATCTGACCCGCATGCAGGTCTGGGTGGCGGTCAATGAGGCCGACATCGGCAAAATCCATCCCGGCCAGCCGGTGACGTTCACCGTGGATGCCTTCCCCGGGCAAACCTTTGGGGGCATGGTCGGCAAGGTGCGTTTAAACGCCGCCATGACCCAGAATGTGGTCACCTACACGGTGGAACTCATTACCGACAACAAGGACGGGCGTCTGCTGCCCTACCTCACCGCCAATGTGCAATTCGAGCTTCAGCATCTCAACGAGGTGCTGCGGGTGCCCAATGCCGCTTTGCGCTGGACGCCCCAGAGCGATCAAATCGCACCCCGCTATCGAGAATCCATGCAACCGACGGATCAAACCGGCTCCCGGGCGACCCAAGGACCGAAGCCGGAGAAAAAGACCGGGCAGGCTTCCGATGCTCGCAACGCCCACGTGCTGTGGACGTCGGACGGTGCGTACGTGCGCCCGGTAAAGGTTCGCACCGGTGCAAGCGACGGGGTCATGACCGCGGTGGAGGGCGATGGCCTGACCGAGGGCCTGCCGGTCGTGACGGGCCTGGTAACCGGTGACAGCCAGCCCGGCAATGACCGCAACCCCTTCATGCCGCAGTTTATGCGCCGCAGCCAGGGACCGCGTTGATCGAAGCAGTTTGGAGAGAACCGATCCATGGAAACCATCATTGAACTCCAGGATATCCGCAAAACCTACCGCATGGGCGACATCGCGGTGCCGGTGCTCAAGGGCGTATCGCTGACGATCGCCCGGGGGGAGTTGGTGGCCCTGATGGGGACCTCCGGATCGGGCAAAAGCACGTTGATGCACATCCTGGGTTGTCTGGATCGCCCCGATGCCGGTGCATACCGACTGGATGGCGAAGAGATGTCGCAGTTGTCCGCCGACCAGCGTGCCATGGTCCGCAATTGCAAGCTGGGATTTGTGTTTCAAAGCTTCAACCTGCTGCCCCGCACGAGCGCCCTGGACAATGTGGCCATGCCGCTGACCTATACGGCCGGCCACCTGTCCGAACGCGACGCACGGCGCCGGGCTGCAGAAATGCTGAGGCGCGTGGGACTGCAGGAACGCATGGATCATGAGCCTTCCCAGCTGTCGGGCGGACAACAGCAGCGCGTGGCCATCGCGCGGGCGTTGATCAACCGGCCGCCATTGCTGTTTGCCGACGAACCCACGGGCAACCTCGACTCCCGGACCAGCGAGGAAGTACTTGATATGTTCCAGGCGCTCAATCGCGATGAGGGCATCACCATCATCATGGTGACCCATGATCCCCATGTGGCCCGCTACGCCCAACGGGTGATCCATATTCACGACGGCCGGATCGTCGACCGCGCCGCTTTCCCGGTCGACTCATGTGTGGGGCAAGTGCCATGAAATTCGCCATGAAAGCCTATCGCACCTTTCGTACGGCCCTCAAGGCGCTGCTGCGCAACCCCATGCGGGCCATGCTGACCACCCTGGGCATCGTGATCGGGGTGGCCGCCGTCATCGCCATGATGGAAATCGGTGCGGGATCTTCTGCGGCCATTCGCAAGAGCATCTCCAGCATGGGCGCCAACGTCCTGGATGTGCGGCCCGGGGCCGCCTCCAGTGGAGGTGTGACCTTTGGATCGGGCAGCACCACCACCCTGACACCCGAAGACGGTGAAGCGATTCTGAGGGAATGCCCGGCTGTTCGGGACGCGGCCCCGCTGGTTCGCACCCGCACCCAGGTGGTCTACGGCAACCGCAACTGGGTGCCCACCTTTATCTACGGTTCCACCCCGGCCTTCCTGGACGTGCAGAACTGGACCGTTGCCGGGGGGGCTCTATTCACCGACCGGGATGTGGCCAATGCCAACAAAGTCTGCCTGTTGGGCCAGACCCTGGTGCGCGAGTTGTTTCAGGGGGAGAACCCCATCGGCAATGAGCTCCGCATCAAAAATGTTTCATTTCGCGTGGTGGGCGTGCTGGGCAGCAAGGGGGCCAACATGATGGGCATGGACCAGGACGACGTTATTCTGGCCCCCTGGACCACCATCAAATACCGGGTCACCGGCGCCGCCATGACCGACGCCAACCAGAGCACCAGCAGTGGATCCGGCAGTGCGGTCAACACCATTAGCAATTTGTATCCCGGCGGCCAGGCCGATCTCTACCCGGTCCGATCCGACGTCCAGGCGGCCGACAATCCCCTGCCGGTGCGGTTTGCCAACATCGATAATATCCAGGTGGCGGCGCGCAGCACGGATGATATAGCTGCCGCCATCCGGCAGATCACCGTGGTGCTGCGCGAACGCCATCGCATCCGCGCAGGCGAGGCAGACGATTTCAGCATCCGCGACATGACCCAGATGATGACGGCTCTCTCCTCCACCACGACCATGATGACCAATCTGCTGCTTTCGGTGGCCATGATCTCCCTGGTGGTGGGCGGTGTGGGGATCATGAACATCATGCTGGTTTCGGTCACCGAACGCACGCGTGAAATCGGTCTGCGCATGGCCGTGGGCGCGCGTGCCGGAGACATCTTGCGCCAGTTCATGGTCGAGGCGGTGGTGCTTTGCCTGGTCGGTGGGGCTTTGGGCATTCTGTTGGGGCATGGCGGCTCACTGCTGGTCCGGCTGCTGTTGCACTGGCCGGTGGAAACTTCTCCAGTGGCCATCGCCGCCGCCGTGATCGTATCGGCCAGCGTGGGTATGATTTTCGGGTTCTACCCGGCCTGGAAAGCCTCGCGTCTCAACCCTATCGAGGCCCTGCGGTACGAATGAGGGCGATTGCTGCTCGGAATCCATCTGAGGACAAATGCCTTGATTACAAAGTTCTTCAATAGTGGTGCAAACGTTGTGCGGCTAGCACAACCGGGTGTTTTTGGCACTGTTTTGATGACTGGGATCCTGTCGGCCCTGCTATCCGGCTGCACCGTGGGCCCCGACTTTCAGCGCCCGGAATCGGCCTTGCCCGACCGGTGGAGTGGGGCCTGGCAGCCGGCCAGCGTTGGGCTGGTTCTCCATGAAGGCGAGTTGGCCAGTTGGTGGGTGGTCTTCGACGATCCAACCCTGAGTGCCCTTATGGATCGGGCTGCGGCGGCCAATCTCGATCTGAAATTGGCCGCCTCCCGCATCCGCCAGGCCCGCGCGGCAAGGGCAGTCGCTGCGGGCGGCCTTGGCCCCGCCCTGGACGCGGCGGGCGAATATCGGCGCAGTAACGCCGCTGTCACCGCCGCCAACGGCCAGACGGCTTCCGTTACCAGCGACCAGTACCAGGCCGGCTTTGATGCCGGCTGGGAAATCGACCTGTTCGGCGGCCGGCGGCGCAGCCTGGAGGCGGCCGAAGCAGACCTGCAGGCGGCCGTGGAATCCCACCGCGACGTGTTGGTGAGCTTGACGGCCGAAGTGGCCCGAAGCTACATCCAATTACGCGCCCTTCAGCAGCAAACCGTCATCACCCGGCAAAACCTGTCGGCTCAACAGCACAGTGCCAGGTTGACCCGTCAACGATTCGAAGGCGGTTTCGTCAGCGGCCTTGACGTGGCCAACGCCGAGGCGCAATCCGCCACCACTGCTGCCCAGATCCCACTGTTGGAATCCGCCGCCAGACAATCCATCTACAGTCTCGGTATCCTGATGGGCGAGGTCCCGGCCGCCTTGGACACAGAACTCTCCCCCACCGGCACCATTCCCGGTGGGCCGCCGCGGGTGCCGGTGGGCGTGCCATCGGATCTGCTGCGCCGCCGTCCGGACATTCGATTGGCTGAAGTGCGGATTCATGCCGCCACCGCCCGCATCGGCATAGCCGTGGCCGACCTGTTTCCCAAATTCACCATCACCGGTTCAGCGGGCTATCAAAGTGCCGATTTCGGCTCGCTGCTCGACTGGTCCAACCATTTTTGGTCCTTCGGACCGTCGGTTGCGTGGCACCTGTTTGACAGCGGCCGAATCCGGGCTGGCGTGGAAGTGCAAAAAACGCTTCAGGAACAGGAAATCATCGCCTACCGGCAGACGATTCTCAACGGGCTGCAGGAGGTTGAGAATGCGCTGGTCGCCTCGGAAAAAGAACAGGCGCATCGTGAGGCCCTGATTACCGCCGTGGCCGCGAACCGCAAAGCCGTTTCGCTGGCCGGAACGCTGTACACTGAAGGCCTGACCGATTTTATCAATGTCCTGCAGGCCCAACAGGCCCTTTACAGCACGGAAAACGCCCTGGTCCAGAGTACCGCCGCCGTGTCCACCAACCTCGTGGCGCTATTCAAGTCCCTGGGCGGAGGCTGGACTGCAGAATCACCGGAATCGTTCAAAACGCAGCCGCTCGATACCAAAGGCGATTGAGACGATTCCGCAAGTTGCAACAGCGAGCCGCGATGAAAGTGGTCGCATTCAACGGCAGTCCCAGAAAAGACGGCCACACCTCCATGTTGATCCGGCACGTGCTGGAGTCCATCGAAGGCCAGGGCATCGAGACGAAAACGGTTCAGGTGGGCGGCAAACCCATCCGGGCCTGCATTGCCTGCTACAAGTGCTTCGAGAACAAGGACCGGCACTGTGCGTTGAAAAAGGACATGCTCGACGACGGCGTGGACCGGATGTTGGAACATGGGCTTCGGCAGGGAAAAAGGGGAAGTCAAGGAGGACGCCGAGGGCCTTGAAATCATGAAGGCCCTGGGGGAGAACATGGCCTGGTTACTAAAGAAAATCGTCGTATGAGGTGTCCCCCTGACCTGTACTTGAATTGACAGAATTGAAAAAAAATCAGAAACTCGCTTGACATAATGGTATCAAAACAGCTCCAATTCTCTCTACAACGTTGATGATTGGAGATATCATCTCTGGTACCAAGATAATTTAAGGTACGCAACCCACGTGAGTAATGGCTTTTATTCACTGATATCAGGCAGGGGCTTTATCATTGGATGTTTTTAATGTTTCAGCTGAAAATCTTAAGCAACTCCAAAAAAGGCTCAATGTGTGAATGATATATCTTATCATTTCAACAACTCCCGCAATTCACACTTGTTTTATTGATGCAGGAGTAGGGATCCTTCAGAGCGAAAACGGTCGGTGCCAATCCAACCGGGTCGCCATCTTTTAGGACCGCATCAAAACTGACAACACGATTGTTAGCAAATGCAATTTTAACACCGTCAATATTAATTCCGGAAAGGCTGATCAGATTCTCTACAGTTTGACCTTCTGCAAGCTCATAAGCCGTACTCTCGGTAAAGTCGCATTTATCGGGGCTGGCCAAGGTGGTAAAACATTTCAATTGTACGATCATCCTTACCTCCCATTGACCCAGATTCTTTTATAAAAAACAGGGACTGAAATACAATTCCAATACGATACAGGCATATCAAGCAAAGTAATCGGTCTGAAGAGCCTAAAAAGAAGATGGGGCGACAATGATCCAGTTTCTAACGTGATCATCTGCTTGTCATACCACATTGTGGTATTGTCAACCTTTCTTAATAAATAAAATTGATTAAGATAAGTTTGCAGATTGATGGCTGTTGAGACAAATGTTGTTGGAAAGGAACTTTTCCCGAAAACAAAAGTTCAACTGCAGATATATTGAGATGATCATCCCAATATTACCAATTTCCCCGATAAGTTAAAGCCTGTAAAGTTTAAACACATTTGTTTTTTTGATGCATCGAAAAAAGTCAGGTGAAATGATGTTGGAATAAGTTAACCCGGTTTTTCTGGGTGGCGATACCATATTTTGTAACAGGCATCTCGGTTTCTAAGGGGTTTGAAATGGAGCAGCAGTCCAAAGGTCATAATCAGAATCTCCCATGTACTATACCATACCAGTTTTCTGCTGCTTGAGATAATGGGCTCTTCCAGAATGACAAAATTCTTTCCTTTCTTTTGGCCCCAGCGCCGCAAAGCCCGAGAGAAATGGATCTCTTCAGATGCATAATAGCGTTCATCAAACCCACCGATTTCTATAAATGCCTCATGAGTACAAAAAACATATGCTCCGCAGGCCCATTTGAAGGTCCTTGATAGAAATACCCAAACTTTAAGGGCGACATTTGCCAAAAATGGCAACTGTCCGTCAAATTCTGCGATTGTGCCTCCTCCGCAACACTCTCCGGATCCGAGGGCTGTCAAAGTCTTTTCTAAGAGAACCGGAGACATAGTTGTGTCGCTGTCAATAAATATAAGATATTTACCGAGAGCTTCCTGTGCACCTGCATTACGTGCCCGAGAAATCTGTCTGTGTTTTTCAAAGATAACCCGCGCACCAGACTCTTCAGCAATGGCAGCAGTGCGGTCAGTAGAGTTATTGTTGGTAACAACAATCTCACCGCCAAATTCGCCAAGAGCATTCATAGCGTCCTTCAAGCTTGCAAGTGTTTTGGGTAGATACTCTTCCTCATTATATGCAGGAATGATAAAGGTATAATCAATCTCTTTATTTTCTTTCATCTATAATTCCAATGCTGACATAAGCCACGCGCGCTGTTTGCGCGTCCGAAAAAGGGGGATCGTCCCGTGACCAAGAATAAAGATTCATTGAGACGATCTTAGTAATTGGATTTTATATAAATATTAACGATAGGGGTTTGGTGATCCCCACGATACCACTTCAGTCCCCATTTTGGCAAGGTTTGGCCCGTGGTGAATATTTTGAAACATCGGTGAAAATTGCCGAAGCTGATATCTACATGGTCGTTGGAGGTATCCTCGATTAACGCCACACATATTTCTTTGCAGGTAAATTTACATATCATAGCCTTAAGAATTTTAGGATAGGCGCAAGATATTGTATATGGACAGTTTATTGGGGTAACGTTTGCGTTACCGGCGCGCGGCAGTCTATCTCGCTTCCGAGCAGACGCGCTTGTTCTGCTCAACTATTCATAATGAGTCCACATACGGATGACTTTTACTATCTTTTCATCCTCTATTCACTTCATAGACCAACCGATGCTGAATGTTTATACGACGGGAATAAGCGCCGGTTAAATCGCCTACAAGCTTTTCGTAGAAAGGAGGCGTTTGATAAGGATTGTCTCGCAGGATTTCAATTATTTGCTCAGCCTTTGCTTTGAGATCGGAGGCAGATAATTTTTTAGCGTCTTTTTGAGCTTGCTTTGTAAATACGACCTTGTAATTTACCAATCGAGTTCCTCTTTGCAATCCTCAACAGGTGTTGCTAAACCCTCGCGAATTGACTCACGCATACCAGGGATATTTAAAAGATACATTGTTTCTTGAATTGAGCGCCAATCATCCTCGGACAAGAGAACTGCATTGCCTCTTTTGCTCGTAATTACGATAGGTTCATGTGATAAAACGGTTTGGTCGATAAGACGATATAGCTTAGATCGTGCCTCGGTGGCTGATAATGTCGGCATGTTTCACCTCACTTTTTTCTTAACGTACACTAAGGCGTACAACCTGTCAAGACCAATTAATAAGAACGGTTGAGTTGAGACGCGCGCGTTTTTTGCGAGTCGATTATCAAACGATTCGTTATGCAACGATTAGATTTTCAACTTCATTCATGATTATGTAATAATACCATATGCTTAATAAAGTTCCATCTTTTCGGCTTATTAAATGAAATACCGAAAAAAATGATCCAAAACTGGTAAGAAAACCGTTGATGAGCAGAAATCACACATTCAATGTTTCGTGTTGTTTGTTCTGGCTATCGCCTTATTTTCTACCAAGCGCAAAAAGGAGCGAATTGTATCCGGTAATTTGCACCCTTTTTAATTTTCATGATTGAGCACTAATAATCAGAGTTGTACGCCTGTTGGATGTCTCTTAGAACTTGTGGATTGATAAGCGTAAAGTGCGGATTTAACGGCAACCTATCCGCTATTCTACCTACGATACTTCGTTACCGCAGCTCATCAGCAGGGCTTTGCCTTCCTTCAGATCCGCAGTGTCGAAGCCCTCAGTGAACCATCCATAGATTGGCGAGAGCAAATTGTGGGCATCGTCGCGCCTTCCTTTGCCGGCCCAAAGGCGAGATAGGTCGATGGTGGCCCGCAACTCCCAGGACTTGGCCTTTTGCCGGCGTGCCACCTCAATCGATTTATGCAAAAGTGCCTCGGCGGCTTCTGAGTCGCCTTCCTCCTGGACCACCTGCGCATGCAGCCGATGAACCCGCGATTCCCACCATCGTTCGCCAGTCTGCTCACCCAAGGCAAGCCCCTGCTTTAGAATATCCATAGCAAGCGCATCCCGCGTGCGGTAGCAAGGGCCTCGGCATACAGACAATGTATGGCCTGCCGAAACATGCGCGTCCCGAGACGTTCCCAAGTCACGAGTCCTTCGCGTATTCGGTCAAGGCCTGCGTCTGTCTGCCCCTGCTTCGCGATTGCCCATCCGCCAAAAATTTGTGCACCCGCCCCGGTGAAGACCAATTGCCGTTCATTACTCAGGTGCCACAGCTCGTCAGCTGTCGACCGCATAGCAAGTTTATCACCGCGTGCTGCGTGATATAGGGAAACATTAAAAAGCCCGTACGCCAATGTGGATGCGTGACCCATGTGACGCGCATGCTGCAGGGCCTGTACCGCATGGCCATGGGCACGGTCTGGGAATCCAAGCACCCAGGTTATCCCGGCCTTGAGCGAATGGCCGCAGACCGCGGGATCGTGTCCGAGGTACAAGGACGCATGGTGTTTGTGCTTTTCATAGTCGTAGATGGCCAGACCTTTATCGACATGTTTGCTTGACACCTCAAAATCACCGCGCAACATCCGTGTCGGCCATGCCGCATGGTGAGCCTGAAGTAATAACGTCTCGTCACCGGTTGCACTGGCCACGTCGAAAAGCTCACGGGTTACTTCGTCGGACCGATCGAACCGGCCACCCCATGCATGAAAAGCCCATCTGCCAAAAATCGCCAGCACCAATTCTGCCGAGCTTTCCATCTGACCGGCCAGTTCTTCCGCTCGTTCGTATATGTCGCCAACTTCTGGTGAGGATCCGCCCTTCATCATCATCATCAGCGGCCCCAGATTGGTCAGAACCTTAAGCTCCGTGGATTTGCGCTCATTGGTCTCGGGTTGCGACGCAAGCAGTTCAAGCGCTTTTTGAAAGTGCTGGATTGCCTCGGTATTGCCTGCACTGCGCGTCGCCCGTTGACCGGCAAGCTGCCAATTGGCGATTGCCTGGTCCGCCATACCTGCCTCGGTGTAGTGATAGGCAAGCAACTCGGCGCGACAGGCGGGGATTCCGATACCAACGCCTCCGCAACCCGGGCGTGCAGCTCACGACGTTTGGCTTTGAGAAGTGACTGGTAGGCGGCGTCCTGACCAGTGCATGCTTGAAAGAATACCTCGACTCCGGCGGAACACCGCGACCATAGATCAGCTCGGCATCGATTAGCTGTTTCAGGGAAGTTGCCAGTTCAGGTTGCGGCAGGGGTAATAAGCCGCTAGTAATATGTACGCAAATTCTCGCCCAATACAGGCCGCACTTTGCGCAACGATTTTTGCCAGCTGCATTCGATCCAGCCGCGCCATCAATGAGTCTTGCAGTGAGCTCGGAATGGTCAACCGCTCCGTACAATCATCCGACACATAAGCAGACCCAGTTTCACGCAGCTGGCAGGACTCGAGGATGGTTTTGGTTAACTCCTCAACGAATAACGGCACGCCGTCGGTCCGAATCGCAATTTCATCGAGCAATTCGCGCGGCAGTTTCTTGCCTCTGGTGATTCGCTCCACAATGCCATCTACTTGCTCCCGACCTAAGCGATTCAGTGTCAAGCGGGTAACTATCGGGTGTCCTCCAAAACTGTGTGTAAAGGTCGGTCGGGCCGTCACCAGCACCATCATTCGAAGTGTATCGATATGGTCCAGCGTCCGTTCAAGGAACTCCAGCGTGGTCGGGTCAATCCAGTGGGCGTCTTCGAGCACAAATAACACCGGGTTTTTGTCAGCCAGACCGGTGAGCTGGTCCAGCAAGGCCTCCAAGGTGCGCGAGCGCCGCTGTGCCGGCAATAAATCCAGCGCGCCATACCGTGCCTCGGCCAATTCGCCCCAGCCCAGCAGTCCTCCGAGCAGCGGTGCCGCGAGGGAAATATCGTCCTGCGCCTGGTGCAACAGTATCTCGAGCTTGTCCAGCTTTTCTTCCGGGGTGTCCCCCGCACCAAAACCGGCCGCCAGGTAAAGATGCCGAATCGCTGGGTACAGCGGTGAGTCAGTGTGATAAGGGGAACACTGGAAGCTAATACGCAAGTATTGCGCTCCGGTAAGGGCATCCACCAGAGCGCGGACCAGTCTGGGTCTTACCGTGCCGGCCTCGCCCGATAGCACCACCATTTGCCCTT
>CAVPIL010000007.1:0-105024 GCA_963704985.1 uncultured delta proteobacterium
TTTATTGTAATTTATTGTTAAATCAAGCTACCACCATACCATGTGGTTTGCCCCCACCTCCAATTGCCGCTTTCAAATTGCATGTTTGTGCTGGCTAATGCAGGCCCAGTACCGGTACTGCTACAACATAGTATGAATTTTAGTAGATGCTAAAAAGCAGTGATGGTATGTTTTATTTCAACGCATTTAATATCGTCACTTCCGATTCTGCAAATTCAATTTTGTAGCTCATTCAGGGCCCTTAATTCCAAGCTCATCACATATATGCCTTTGCCTTTTCAATTCTTCATTGCTTATCCTTCCAGGTTTTTTAATATCATCGGGCGCAACTTCAGAAAGCCATTCGTGAACCGTTTTATCTTTGTATAAGCGACCAGTTATTTTCATAATGGCGGGGTGCGCTTTCATATACTTTATTTTTAGAGATGGGTATCTATCCCAAACACCAGAGGCAACCAACTGACATTTCTTCTTGTCTTTCTGATCGTTGCGTAGATTTTTTGGTTTTTCGCTCTCCGCAATGGGCGAATTGGGTTTTTCTGCAAAAAGGGCAGCAGGGGGAGGGATCTTATCACAAGTGGTGAGGAATTCTTTGAATTCTTCCAAGTTAATATATGGTTTATCAACATCGTCATATAAGGAAATTGGATCCCGTTTTAAAAAGGCTCCAGTTTTATAATCATGTTGGTAAAAAGGAATCAGCCGAATCGCGGGCATTCTTGCCATGGTTGCTCTGGCAAATGTATTTCCATCATATGCTCCAGATACCCACCTATTGAGCAAGCGTATCCACATAAAAAAAATGTCGCGGCTTTCAGGTATTTTGCAATGGTATTTTTTAGATAATTGAAAAATTGTTTCGTCATATGAAGTATCCCTTGCCATTATCCTTGCGAGTTCTTCCAACTCAATGAAGCCCGTTTGATGTGCTCTTTCGATTGCATCACGTACAAAGGCTTCTATTTTGTCTTTTAATTGCTGACTGCTATCCTTTTCACTCATTCAACCCTCCGCTCGACAAGCTTCCGCTTTAGAAAAGATGAGCCAAGATGCGTGTATACGGCTGTTCGGGAGTTACCCTATGCCACACAATATTTAGCTTCTGTTTATGCCTTTTGCCTTAACGAAATCACCTTGGCTCCAGCTTTCAAGCCATCCAGGTAATCAGCCCAAGTCTGCATCATCTCCCGCCGTTCAGGTAAAAATGCCGTCCGGTTGTAGGCCCGCCCATTGGGATCGCGAACCGCGTGTGCAAGCTGATGCTCAATGAAATCAGGGCGAACGTTCAACACTTCATCGAGCATGGTGCGGGCCATCGCCCGAAATCCGTGGCCGGTCATCTCGGATTTTTCAAAACCCATGCGTCGAAGGGCGGCCAGCACTGTATTATTGCTCATCGGCCGTTGTGAGGTTCTCGTGCTTGGGAAAACGTATCTACCGGCACCTGTCAGGGACTGTATTTCTTTCAGAATTTCAACAGACTGGCTGGACAAGGGGACAAGGTGAGGCAGCCTCAGCTTCATCTTTTCTGCAGGGATATTCCACTCCGCGGCATCAAGATCGATCTCCACCCATTCCATGTGACGAAGCTCCCCGGGGCGAACGAAAAGCAAAGGGGCGAGGCGAAGTGCACATTTGGTCACGAAAGACCCTTCGTAACCGTCAATCGCCCTCAAAAGCCCCGCAACCTTTTCGGGGTCGGTTATGGCTGATAGGTGTTTCGATCTCGCTGGCGGCAAGGCTCCGCGGAGGTCCGCAGCTGGATCCCTTTCCGCCCGGCCTGTTGCTAAAGCGAATCGAAAAACCTGGCCGCAGGTATTTCTGGTACGATGGGCTGAGTCGAGAGCACCACGAGATTCAATACGACGTAATACCATCAGCAGTTCGGGTGGTGTGATTTCCAGGATTGGACGGTGACCTATAAAGGGATAGACGTCATTTTCCAGCCGGCCCTTGATTTTGACGGCATGGCCAGGCGCCCAGTTTGGCTCAAACTTATTGAACCATTCCCGGGCTACATTTTCGAAAGTGTTGTCCTTTTGGTTGCGGCGGCTTTTTTGTCCTTTCGCGCCTGGCTTGGGTCGATACCATCGGCAACTTGAACACGGGCCTTGTCACGCCTCTCCCTGGCTTTGGCAAGGCTCACTTCGGGATAAGTCCCCAAGGGAAAGTTGCTTTTGCCTTACCGTCGAACCGATATTTGAAACGCCACCATTTCCCGCCGGCAGGCGAAATGATCATGAAAAGCCAGCCAGTGTCATAGATTTTGTACTCTTTTCCTGGGTTTCACATTCCGGATCGTCGTGTCAGTCAACGGCATGGTTACACCTCCGTTATGGCGTACAGTTGCTTCGCAAAAATCGTAGCCTCATCCTCAGAAAGACGCATGACGTTGCCGCCCTTCCATATTTCGATGGGGCCGTCCATTGTGCAACGAACCGACAATACTGCCGCCGTATTTTGGACTGTTTTCGTATCGGCAGCCTTTCGAATATCCTGCTCCATTTTTTCTTGCCTCCGTTCGGCCCTTTCAACCCTGCGGATAGCAGAAGGGTCAATTCCTTGCCAAGCCATTTCGCGAATATTGTTACGTAACACCCGTGCTTCTTCAACAAAACCTTGGGATAAGTTCCCAGCGATAGCGGTTTTTCCTTACGATCGAATCGGTATTTGATTCGCCACCACTTTCCACCGGAGGGAACGATAAGCAGAAAGAGTCCAAGGGAATGCATAGAGTTTGTATTGTTTTTCCCTGGTTCTGCGTTCTAATCTTGTATTCTGTCAATCGTTCAGCCATACGAGTCTACCGTATCTTTGCGTACTTTTGGTGGGGACAAATGTCTGTTTTCAGGGGACCTCAAAAAGATACACCCCAAAAAGTGGGGGCTGTCAACGGATTTTATCGGACACGGCTGGACACAAGAAACGAAAAAGGCCCTGATTTTTCAGGGCCTTTCGTACTTAGTTGGACTAAGTTGGATTGTGATTTGGTGGAGCTGAGGGGGATCGAACCCCTGGCCTCATGACTGCCAGTCATGCGCTCTCCCAGCTGAGCTACAGCCCCGAAAACGAAAACGCAACCTAACAAAATCGATTTTCCATGTCAATGCAATTTTTCACCCCGAAGGCCGTTCCCAGTTATCCCTCGATGGGTCGACCAAATACGAAAAAGCATGGCTCATGCCGCCCCCGGTAAGGGAAACCGTCACACCACAGTGGTAAACTGTTGACAAAATGTGCGCTAACATTTAATGTCAATCGTTTGAAAAGATGGGATATTTTGATGTCCTGGACCGAAGGGAACCGAACTGGAGGCACTGACTGTCATGGGCAGCGGCATTTGATCGGTTTCGTGGGCAGAGAGTGAACGTTAAACAACATCAAATGCAGGATTCGGCAAGCATCCCTGCAGAGAGAGTACAAAGAAGAGGTCGTGAATGCTCAACGTGATGCGCAAACATGCTGGCAGTTGGATGATCAAAGTGATTCTGTTCGCTATCGTAATCGTGTTCGTATTCTGGGGGGTGGGCAGTTTTCGCTCCCAGGAGGCATCCAAAGTCGCTACCGTCAACGATGAAATCATTAACGTGGCCGATTACCGCCGCGCCTATAACAATTTGCTCGATCAGTACCGCCAGCGATTCGGTTCCAGCCTCAATGATGGCATGATTGAGATGCTCCAGGTTAAAAAACAGGCGCTGGATCAGCTGATCGACCGCACCCTCCTCCTGCAGGAGGCCAAAAAACTGGACCTGCGGGTATCCGATGCCGAAGTGGCCGAATCGATCATGAACACTGCCATTTTTCAGAACAACGGCACCTTCGACAATCGCCGCTATCGCAGCATCCTTGACCAAGTTCACCTTACTCCGGAAGAGTTTGAGGCTGAACAGAAAAGCGTTTTACTGGGCGAAAAACTCACCCGGATCGTCATGGGTGCCGCCAAGGTGTCAGAAGCGGAAGCGCGCCAATGGTATGACTGGCAAAATACTTCTGTAAACGTCGACTACGTCCTGTTCGATCCGAATGGCTACGGTGATATCAAGCCCACGGCGGAAGAGATTGCCGCCTACTTTGACACCCAAAAAGAAAACTACAAAACCGAGCCCATGGTCAAGGCCAGATACGTCGTATTCGACCCCGAAACTTATAAGGGCCAGGTTACGGTAGATGAAGAGGAAATAACGGACTATTATGATTCCAGCATCGCCGAATTCAAAACCGAGAAAACCGTTGAAGCGCGGCATATTCTGATCAAACTGGATCCGGACGCCGACGAAACAACCGATCTGGCAGCCAAAACCAGGGCCGAAGCGATCGCAAAGATGGCCAAAACCGGCCAGAACTTTGCCGAACTGGCCAAAACCTATTCGGAAGGGCCCACCAAGGACGGGGGCGGCTATCTGGGCAAATTCCAGCAATCGCAGATGGTCAAACCTTTTGCCGACCAGGCCTTTTCCATGGCCGCCGGTGAAATCAGCGAACCGGTGAAAACCCAGTTCGGATGGCATGTCATTAAGGTGGAGTCCGTGGAAGAAGCGACCACGAGAACCCTTGAACAAAGCCGAAATCAGATTATCGACACCCTGACCGACAGAAAAGCACGCAATCTGGCCTATGACAACGCCGAACAGTTCTATGCGGGGTGTTTTGAAAAGGATGACTTGGTCAAGAATGCAAAAACCATTGACCTTGCCGTACTGGACACCGGTTTGTTCACCCGCCAGAGAGGACCGGACATGCTGGGCAAGGACAAGGGAACCTTCGCCAATGCCGCATTCGCCCTCAAGCTAGATGAAATCAGCGACATTCAGGATATCGGCGGCCGCTACTACCTCATCCAGCCCACGGAAGCCATCGATTCCGCCGTTCCCGGGTTGGAAGCAGTCAGAGCAAGGGTGGAGATGGATCTGACCAAGAAAATGCAGTCGGACGAGGCCGGGAAGGACGCCGAGGCAATGGCGGCCGACCTGCGTGCAGGCAAAACATTCGAGGAAAGCGCTGGCGGCCGTGGTGCTGCCATTACGCAAACCGGCCTGTTCACACGCAATGCAGCGATACCCGACATCGGCTCAGACCCAAAATTCACTGAAGCGGCCTTTCAGCTCGCTTCTGCCGGCAGTTCCAGCAATGGGCCGGTCCAGGGAATCGCGGGTTTTTATCTCCTGCGGCTGACGGAGAAGAGAGCGCCTGGCGACGAAGGTTTTGAATCCGAAAAGGACGGCATCAAGAACATGCTCCTACGGCAGAAGCAAAGAACCGAGATCGTGGACTGGATCAATGCACGAAAAGCCGACAGCCAGATCACTATCGAGAAAGCGTATCTGGAATAACGGGTGGTCCATATTTAAGGTATTCTCCGGCGTCAGAAAGGACAAGATGGGGTCGACATGAAAACACCGCACGGCTCAATCGGTTCCGGCAAGCCTACCGAGCATATTTCCAAAAAATGCCCGGAGTGCATGGAGTACATGCCCCTGAAGGTGGATGTTTGTCCGTCGTGCAAACTCCCCGTCGGAAAGGTCAACAAACACGGCATGGCGGCCCGCAAAACGGATTGGAAAGGTTATGCGACGGCCATCGCAGCATGGCTTTTTTTCTCCTTCTATGTCTGGTGGGCATTTATCAGAGAGCAGTGACGCAACAGGAAGCCTTCTCCTGCCCCATGGCGTTTCTTCATAGTCTTGCAATCGTTGCCTACGTGCGCCCCACGATCCCCTGCTATCCCCCTGGCTGACTGCGGGAAAGCGTCGCTTGTCTTCCATACAAAGAAGCTTTCGAAAAACTCCTCGAACAATTATCCCGCCGCTTCTAACATGGATGAAGCATTTCTCAAAACAGGGGTTGACAATAGAAGAGAAATATATTAGGGCTCAGAATAACTAGCTAAATTATTAGCCAAAACCGCTTTAACAAGGAGGCTCGCGCTGATGAAAGATGTTCAAAAAAAACTATTGGCAATTTCCACCAAAATGTCTTCTCTTGTAATACAGGTGGAGAAAA
This sequence comes from uncultured delta proteobacterium, assembly GCA_963704985.1. Classification (GTDB taxonomy): domain Bacteria; phylum Desulfobacterota; class Desulfobacteria; order Desulfobacterales; family Desulfosarcinaceae; genus Desulfosarcina. The sequence goes on from CAVPIL010000007.1 coordinate 6,004, forward strand.
TGGTCGCGGCCATTGAAGCAGAAAGTGGCAAGGCGGTACCGGCGAAAAAGGTGAAGGCAACGAAGAAAGCAAAGGCCACGGCAAAAAAGGGCAAGGCGGCACCGAGAAAAAAAGCGGCTAAACAACCGGCGACAGCGGAAGCCAAACCCGGCGCTGCCGCAGGGGCACCAAGCATGTTGGACAACCTCTTGGGAATGATCAGCAAGAGCCGCAACGGTATCACCGTAGAACGGCTGAAAAAAAGAACCGGTCTGGAGGCCCGCCAGGTGAGCAATGCCCTGTACAAGCTGACCAAAAAAGGAAAAATCGAAACCCTCTCGCGGGGTATCTACGTTAAAAAGAAAAGTTAGTCCGCCATATATTGCCCTACGAGCTATAGGATCACCTTTCTCTGAATAGACAAAGCCTTCCGGCCGCACCACCTGACAAATGGGGCCGGAAGGCTTTTCTCTTGCTTGGCCATCGTCCCGTGCATTGCCTTTCTCCGGTGCTGTATTACTATCTGGAAGCTGTCAGTATATCAAACGCGCTGAAATTGAAGTGACCCTATTATTTAAGGAATACCAATGATCCTCCTCCGCATGATCGGAAAAAGAAAGCACGCGTTGCGCATCGCCGCAGCCCTGGCCGTGGTGTTCATGGGATGGGTTGGCATCTCCCTGAACCCCGACCCGTCTGCCTCTATGCTGTCTCCGTCGCCTGCCGTGGCCGGGCAACCGCAAATCATGCAGCTACCGGCTCCGTTGTGGCCACACGAAAAAAGCGGTCTGGCGCCGGACCCCGCCATTACCTTCGGAGGGCTGGCCAACGGGTTTCAATATGTGCTTCTGGAAAACAAACGCCCCGAAGACCGGGTCAGCGTTCACCTTTACATCCGTGCCGGCAGTTTGAATGAAACGGAGGCCCAGCAGGGACTGGCCCATTTCCTCGAGCACATGCTTTTCAATGGATCCACCCACTTTCCCCCCGGTGAACTGGTGCGCTATTTTCAGAGCATCGGCATGCAGTTCGGCAACGACGCCAATGCCCACACGGGATTCGATGAAACCGTATACGACATCATCCTGCCCGCAGGAGATGAGGATAATATAAAAAAAGGGCTGCTGGTGATGCGTGACTATGCCATGGGCGCGTTATTGCTGGAAGAGGAAGTCAAACGTGAGAGCGGGGTCATTCTCGCGGAAATGCGGTCCCGGGACTCGGCCGCCTACCGAACGTATAAGGCAACGCTGAAATTTGAATTTCCTGACATTCTGGTATCCGAACGGCTGCCCATCGGTAAGCCGGCAGTAATCAGCAGTGCGGACCGGAGCCTGCTGAAAGGGTTTTATGATGCCTGGTACCGGCCGGACAATATGGTACTGGTCATGGTGGGTAACTTTTCCATCCCCTTGGCCGAACGGCTCATTGACGCCCAGTTCAGGGACTTTGCGCCCCGTGCCCCTCTCCCCGCCCCACCCGTTTTGGGTACCATCGACCACAGCGGGTTGAAGGCTTTTCACCATTATGAACCCGAAGCGGGGGGAACGACGGTCAGTATCGAAGTCATCCGCTCCTACGATCATGAGCCGGATTCACTGGCCTTACGGCGCCGGCAATTGGTGGCGGACATGTCGGACCGGATCGTTCAGAATCGCCTGGACGCCCGGCTCAAAGCACCGGGAGCACCCTTTACGTCTGCTGCCGTCGGCAGCGGCATTTACCTGAACCGCATCCGTTATGCAGAAATTTCGGGCGACAGCAACGCTGAAAACTGGCAGCAGACCCTTTCCGTTTTGGAGCAGGAGTTGCGGCGGGCCGGGCGCTATGGGTTTACCGAAGCCGAACTGGCGCGGGTAAAGAAAGACACTCTGAAAATGCTGGACAACGCGGCCAGAGAAGCACCCACCCGCAACAGTACGACGCTGGCCAGGGCCATCATCCGGGACCTTGCCGCGGACCGGACGATCCAGTCTCCGGAACAGGAGAAAAACAACCTGCTCCCCACGGCGGAAAACGTTACCTTGGCCCAGGTCCACCAGGCTTTCAAGGAAAACTGGCCTGATGCGCATCGACTGATCCTGGTCACCGGCAACGCAGATCTGAAAGCATGGTCTCCGAAATCCCCGGAATCGCTGGTTCGCGAGGTCTACCTGGCTTCGGCAGGCAACGCGGTCCATCGTCCCGAAACCAAGGCCCTTGGCGCATTTCCCTATCTGCCGGAACCGGAAGAGACCGGCACGATCGCTTCTCGGGAAGTTGAGGAGGACCTGGGCATCACCCACATTCGGTTGGGCAACGGCATCCGGCTCAACCTGAAGCGTACCGATTACAAAGCCAACGAGGTCCTGGTTAACCTGATTTTCGGCAACGGCAAAGCCGCAGAGCCGGTTACGCTTCCAGGGATCTCCCTGCTGGCTGAAGCGACGGTCAATGAAAGCGGCCTGGGCGCCATGGATACCAATGAACTGAAGCGGGCCCTGGCAGGCAAAAGCACCTATGTGGATTTCAAAATCACGGATACCCATTTCAGTCTCTTTGGCGAAACCATCTCCGATGAAGTGGACCTGCTTTTCCAATTGATTTACGCTCACCTGACGGATCCCGGATTCCGCGATGACGCCCTGGCCCTGACCCTTGACCGGTTGCGCCAGGATTATCATGCCTTCTCCCGATCGATCGAAGGCATGATGAGAATCGAAGGGCTGCGCATCCTGGCCGGAGGAGACAACCGCTTCGGTATGCCTCCGTTGGAAGCGATCCAGGCCATTGGGCTGGATGATATCCGCAACTGGGTTGCGCCCCAGTTGGGCAGCGCCCCATTGGAGTTGTCCATTGTTGGCGACTTTGAGGAAAACAGGGTCCTCGAACTGGCCCGGCGCTACTTGGGGTCTTTACCCGATCGAAGTGGCGACGCAGGCAGGTTGCGTAGCGACCTGCCCCGTCTGCCCACGGGAACCGTCAACCGAATCGATGTGGACACTCAGATTCCAAAGGCCCTGGTTGTAGCCGCCTGGCAGACGGAAGACTTCTGGAACATCAGCCGGACCCGACGGTTGTCCGTCCTTGCGGACGTCTTTTCTGAGCGCCTCAGGGAACGGATCCGGGAGAAGCTGGGCGTATCATACTCCCCGTATGCCTTAAACCAGGCCAGCCGTGCTTACCCTGGCTACGGTGTCTTTCAGGCCTATGTCAATGTGGCCCCGGAGCAGACCGACACCGTGTTGAAGGAAGTCAAGGAGATTGCCGCCAATCTGGCCCGCAAGGGAATTACGGCCGATGAGCTGGCGCGTGCGGTGGACCCGATTCTCACCTCGATAAAAGCATACCGCCAAACCAACGGGTATTGGCTCAACAGCGTGATGACCGGATCGGAACGACACCCCCAGCAAACTGAATGGGCCAGGAGCTTTTTGGGAGACTATGCAGCGGTGACCGTCGAAGAGCTTGCCACGCTGGCCGCCACCTATCTGACCGATGATGGTGCGGCGGCCGTCATCATTCAACCGGGAAAGAAGTCGGCGGACTGATGTCAGGAGGCTGAGGCGGGTGATTGGGGATGGTGGGATGGTCGTTTTGCTAAACCACCACCGGCCGGGGGTTCCCGGCTGGTGGTGGTTTAATCATTGCCCGCGGCTGCAGGCGGCGCCGCCAATGGGTCAATCCCCTAATCCCAGCATTCCCAATCGTCGACTTCGGCCCGCTCTTCTCTCCTCGGACCTCAGTCATCAGGAGGTGCCTTGACCCTCTTTTTTAACCTCTTCCAGCAGCGATTCCGGCTGGGTGATGAAGCTGTCGAACTGCCACTTCTTCACCGAGAATACCCACGGGTTCAGTTGCTCGTTTAATTCTTGGGCCGTTTTCATAACGGGCGCGGCTTGTTTTTGCTCCGCTGAATCGCCCCCGCGTGTTTCTCCACCCTCTGTTGCGGGCTCGATCGCCTCGGCGGCATCCGTTTGCGCCTTCGATTGCGCTACAGCCACCTGCAGGGTGTAGCTCTCCTTGCCGTCAAAGTCGGGGAGGATGGTAATCTGCCGGCCGTCGTAAAGGTGGTAAACCAATCGAAAGCGGTCCGTTTTTTCCAACGGCGGTTTTGCGGCAACAGACCTCACATCGTCCAGGGTCAGGGGCGCCAGCGCGTCGAAAACCTGTTCAATTTTTGCCGGATCGGCGGTTCTTCCCGTCAGCACGGGAGTCAGCCGGGCCGCCTCACCCTTCTCCGGTCGGACAAGGGCATAGATCGGCGTTGGTGCATCGCCAGCATAGCAGGTCACCGAGGCCACCTGGTCGGCCTTGACGTCCAGGATCTCCTTTTCCAGCCACTGGGACGGCGCTGTTTTCAGGAACCGGAAATTGCCGTCCACGAGAAACACCGTGTCGGCATCTGCCTTTTTCAGGTACTGGCCGCCATCCCCTCCGCCGTCGGTTTTCCGGATTTGGCCCAGGATAACATCGGCAAGAATCTTTCCCGACGGATCCTTCAAGGTGACCTGCTTGCCCCTGGCCGAGGGATCCGATGCGGAGGGGGCCATCAGGGAGAGGCGGGCCAAGCTCTCGGTTGAACCGATAAAGCTGCGTCCGATTTTCAATCGCGAGAGGTTGACCACCATATCCCTGAGTTCATCGAAATTGGCCGGATAGCCATTGCGCTCTTCCACCTGCCACACCGTGTCGCCCTTAACCAGAGTCACCTTGTTTTCGGAATCGGCGATGGTTAGGCTGGCCACCGTGTTCACCTGCAGGTCGGCAAATAGTTTCTCTCCCATTTTGATCTCACCGGAATGCTTTTTTGCTCCGAAATGCAGAAACGAGAGGGCCACCAGAACGCCTGCCGCCACCAACAGTATCAGAAACGTCTTCCCCTTCATCGGTTATGCCTTTCTTCTTCGGGTGATTGCGAAAATAATTCCACCGATGCCGATAAGCAGCGGAACAAGAAAGATGTTCGCAAACTTGACCGTCCTACCCAGCTGTTCGATGTCGGAACGCAGGTTGCGCCGCACCACCTTGAGTTCCTTGTTGATCTTCAGTTTCTCTTCCTGAAAGCGGACGATCTCTTGCTCCTGGGCCTCGCTCAAGATCGCACGCTGGGAGGCATCCTTTTGCTGCTCGAGCATACGCAGCTTTTCGTTGGTTTCCTCCACCTGGCGAACCAACGCCTGCTCTTGGTCCAGCCAGCGGTCCTGGGCCATGCGCTCCAATTCCTGCACCCGCGTAAAGGGCCGTTCGAACGTACCCCGGGAGCGGATACTGATCAGGGCGGGATTGCCGGTCAGCATCTCGCAGCTGTTGAGCACGAAGTTCAGGTTGTCGTTGAAGATGTTGGAAATGGTGAACCCCAGAAGATTCTGCTGGCTCAGATAATAGCCGTCATACAACAGATCGCTGTCTGCTACCACCACGATGACCGAAGCTGCTTTCGCCTCCTTCAGCGGTTCTTGCGGATCCGTGATGTCGGTGCCGGATGCGGCTTCACCGGCGTTGGCGCCAACTTCCGGTTTTCCGTCAGGGAAGGCCGTTTTAAACGTACCTGAGATGCGCACCGCCAGATTATGTACAATTCCAGACGGTTTGAAATCCCGCCGCAAGGCCTCCACATCCATGCTGTGGGCGAAGGCGTCAACCATCTGGTTGTTGGTGCTGGTCTGAATCAGGGGTTCGACGGTGGTGGCACTGTCCGGCAGGGTTTCGATGGCACCGGCAACCGGCAACAATATGGATTCCAGGTTGGCGGTAATCAGGTTGTCCGGATTGAATGCGCCGGTCTGGACCGAGAGCCACAGCGGGTTGATCTCAACCTGGTTGTTGCGGTTCCTCAGCCGCGTGGCGAAGCTGAAGTCGGCAGCGGCCTTGCCCGGCGCCATGGTAATGCCCCAGGCCTTGAACAGCGTCGCGGGGATGGACCCGCCGGGTCCCATGCGCGGGTCGTCCATCAGGGAAAGGGGGTCGGCAAACACCATCGCGTTGCCACCGCCCAGAATGTACTGATCGACGGCAAAGGCCAGCCTATCGGACATATTCCTGGGATGAAACAGCATCAGCAGCGCCGCTTCCGGATCGATGCGTTCGGCATCGGGGGGCACATTGATGAGATCGTAGGTTTTGCCCAGTTCCTGAATGAAAAACCACGGCTCCGAGCCGGGACGCGGTCCGGACATGCCCATGTTCATGGGAGCCGTGCCGAATACCGGCAGGCTGCTGAACACGGCGATCTTCATCCGGTCCGTCGTCTGAACCCGGGCAATGATGCGGGTCAGATCATACTCCAGTCGCGTCTCCTGGGTGGGATCGATGAATGCAATGGCCGCTTCCTGGTCGGCGGCCAGGGCGACCAGCCCCAGATAGACCTGTTCACCGCTCGGCAGGCTGATGCCCTTCATGCCATATTTAATGGCCCACTCTTCCTCTTCGGAATCGGTTTTGGGATCGTAGATTTCTACGCTGATGTGGCCCTTGCCGTACTGCTCATACTCGGAAAGAAAATCGAGCACCCGTTGAGCAAAGGTTTTGATATGGGAGGGGATGTTGACCACATGCTGGCTGTAAAACACCTTGACCACCACCTTCTGATCCAGTTCGGCAAGGATGGTCCGGGTACCCTGGGACAACGAGTACAGATTGTCTTCGGTAGCGTCCCAGCGCAGGGTGGTGCGGGATAACAAAAGATTCACCAATACCACGATGACGAGCACCAGCACGACACTGCCGGCTGAAAATGCGGTTTTTCCAATGTGTCTTTTTCCATCGCTCATGGATTCAGGGCTCCTTTATGCCGATTCCCGGTTTTGCAGGATAACACCGTTGACAAAGATCATGATGGCCATCACCGACAGGTAGTAGAGCAGATCCCGAAGGTCCAGTACCCCTCTGGCGATAGAGGCAAAATGGGAGAGAACACTGGTCGAGGCGACCAGATCCACCAGCCAAATCGGTGCCCACCCGGACAGCACCGCCGTCACCGGTGCGAAGCCGGCCAGAATGAGAAACAGGCAGGCCACCACGGCCAGGATGAAGCTGACCACCTGGCTGCGAGTAATCGCCGAGGTCATGCTGCCCACACTTAAAAACGTGCCGGCCATGAGAAAAGATCCCAGGTAGGCGCAAAAAATCACGCCCAGATCCGGATCGCCCAGATAAACAACCGTGAGCACCATCGGAAAGGTTAGGGCCAAGGCGATGCCGATAAAGGACCAAGCTGCCAGAAACTTTCCCAGGACCACCTCGGTGACGGTCACCGGCAGGGTCAAGAGCAGTTCGATGGTCCCCAGGCGGCGCTCCTCAGCCCACAGCCGCATGGCAACGGAAGGGACCAGAAACATGAATAGCCATGGATGCCACTGGAAGAACCCTTTCAGGTCCGCTTGCCCCGCTTCGAAAAAGTTGCTGATGTAAAAGGAGAAAAAACCGGTCAAGAGCAGAAAGATCACGATGAAGACATAGGCCACCGGAGAACCGAAGTACCCGGCGAGTTCACGCTTCATAATGATCCGTATGTTTCTTAGAAAATTGCCGATTTGCATGGGCTGCTCCATTGGATGTTAATGTTTTGAAAAGAGTCTTGGTGCCTGGATGCTCAACGATTGGCAATCCGTCAGGCGCTCACCGGGTTGGTGCCAAGGGCTTAATAAAAATCTGATCAATTGCCGGCCCCGGCCATCATTTGCCGGTGGTGATATCACGAAACACATCGTCCAGCCGCCCCTGTTCGATGAACACCGAGGCGATGGTCATCCCGTCCTGGCTGGCTGAAGCGATCACCCGATCGGCAATAGGCACCGACGGATCGTCGGGAAAAATGCGCATGGTGGTCCGATCGCCATCGGTTTCCACCACCGAGACCGATGCCACCCCGTCCAGATTCGATAGGCGCTCGTGGCAGCTGTCGGACACCAGGCCCTTGAGGGTCAGGACAATGGCTCCGTGAAAAGCGGATCGCCGCCGAAGCCCGTCGGGGGTATCGTCGGCCACCACCCTGCCGTCGGCAATGATGATGGCCCGGCTGCAGACGGTATCGACCTCGTCTAGAATATGAGTGGAAAGAATGATGCCCTTCGTGGCGCTCATCTCCCGGATCATCAGGCGCACTTCGTGTTTCTGGTTGGGGTCCAGTCCGTCGGTGGGTTCATCAAGAATCAGATATTCGGGGTCGTGCAAGATGCTTTGGGCAAAGCAGACACGCTGTTTGTAGCCCTTGGACAGGGTGCTCACCGCCTGGTGCCGAACAGTCTCGAGAAAACAGCGTTCCAGGGTTTCGCCAACCCGCTGCGTTTTGGCCGCCCCGGAGAATCCGCGGATCTCGGCGCAAAAATCCAGATAGCGGCTGACCGTCATATCCGGATAAACCGGTGCGTTTTCAGGAAGGTAACCTATTTTTTTTCGGGCGGCGATGGACTGCCGCATAATGTCGCTGCCGCCGACGACCACCGTCCCGCGGGTGGGCGGGAAAAATCCGGAGATCATCCGCATGGTGGTGGACTTTCCCGCGCCGTTGGGGCCTAGAAACCCCAGGATCTCGCCTTTCTCAGCAGAAAAGCAGATGTTGTCCACCGCCGTATGCTTGCCGAACTGCTTGGTCAGATTCCTTACTTCAATCATGGATGTGCGCTCTCCTTGGCCTTCGAATGGACGGGTCCCGATAGACAACCGGCCGTCATCACGGTTACCGCCACCGGATCCAACAGCGGGTGGGAGCCCAGCGATTGGGTGGCGGGCAGTGCTTGGTATGGTCCTTGCGGGCCGGATGATGACGGCCTGCAAAATACAGAAAAAATAATATTGGAACCTCATATGTCAAGCCTGTTCTTGCCATCCCCTTCGGTGGGAAAATGAGCAACCGAGGAGATGTTCGGCGGGGGTCCCGTCCTCGTCAGCAGGCCAGCGGTGCTGCTGACAAATCGACGCCCAGCCCTTGTCGGTAACCGCCAGCGGAGTAAGGTCAACGGCCTGTTTTCAAGGATTTTTTCTTGACAAATCGACCGACTGCCGATAGTAAGGCGCAAGTTCCAACTCCCGAGTTTTTTCACCCGTAGGCGGGATCGCATCCCGCCTGAATTATAATTAGATGAAAGCATCGACAACGAATCCGGCGGGTTCGAATATGAAACCGCATGGACCTCAGATAGATGCGGCAACTGGCACAGGGGTGTTTGGTTTAATCGGTAATGGATTCAAGGCAAAAATCATCACACAGCGGTTGACGGAGATTCCATGAGTAGCTTAGACGAAAAGGCCAAAGAGGTGATAGATGATGATGCGGCACCTGCCAGCGACGGCAAGGATGGCGGCGCCGGCGGATTTATCATCCTGTTCTTCATCATCGGTTTTGCAGCCAGCATGGTGTTGGGATGGGTGCTCTTTCCCAAACTCCTATACTCTCAGAAGCAGCAACCGTTCAGCTTCAACCACGCCCTGCATGTGGGCGAGGTGGATGACGGCTGCGAAAGCTGCCATTTCTTCAGGGATGACGGCAGCTTTTCAGGCATTCCCAAGCTGGCCCAATGCACGGATTGCCATTCAGACCCCATGGGCGAGACCGAAGATGAAGCCATCTTCGTCGAACAGTACGTGGCCAAGGAGCGCGAAGTGCCCTGGCTCTCCTACTCGCGCCAGCCGGACTGCGTCTTCTTTTCCCATGCCGCCCACGTGATCGGCGCCAAAATGGATTGCGTCGTCTGCCACGGCCACATCGGCGAATCGGAACGGTCCCGCCCCTACGAATACAATCGGTTAACCAACTACAGCCGTGACATCTGGGGTAAAAACATCGCCGGAATAAAGAAAAATAGCTGGGACCGCATGAAAATGGATGATTGCGCCCAATGCCATAAGGAGGCCGGAATCATTCACACCTCCAGCGTTCAGACCGAGCGCGATGCCTGTTTTGTGTGCCATAAATAATAAGGGTTGGCGGAAAATCGCGACCGGGTTAAGGATTTCAGCGTCTGCTTTGCATATAAGGTGAGGGGAAAATAGATGAAAGTTGACAGAAGAAGTTTCTTATCGTTCGTCATCGGCGGCGCTGCGGGCACGGCCCTGTCGCCATTGCCGTGGAAACTGATGGATGACTCTTCCATCTGGTCGCAGATGTGGCCCTGGACGCCGGTTCCGCCGGACGGAGAGGTGGTCTACGAAGACACCACCTGCACCCTGTGCCCCGGCGGGTGCGGCATCTCCGTACGCAAGGTCGACAACCGGGCCGTTAAAATCGAGGGCAAACCAGGCCATCCCATCAACGACGGCGGCATCTGCATCCTGGGCCTTTCCGGGCTTCAACTGCTCTACGGCCCCACGCGTATCAAATCGCCCATGAAGCGTATCGGCGAGCGTGGCCAAGGCAAATGGCAGAAGATTTCCTGGAATGAGGCTTTGGCCATGCTAACCGAGAAACTGACCGATCTCCGCAACAAGGGCGAAGCCCATACCGCGGCCGCCATCGCCGGGTCGGACAGCGGCACGGTGCCGGCGCTGCTCCAGCGGTTCATGACCGCCTACGGATCGCCCAATTTTATCCGCACGCCGTCTCTCCGGGATGCCGACGAACTGGCCCTGAAAACCCTTTTCGGCGCCACCGGCCGAACCGGTTACGATGTTGAAAACGCCGATTATATTCTCAGCTTCGGCAGCGGCATCGTGGACGGATGGGGGTCGCCCGTGCGTATGTTCCGGGCTGCCAGCCACTGGAAAGTGAAAAACATCCCTGTGGTCCAGGTGGAGCCACGCCTGTCCAACAGTGCGGCCAAGGCCACGCGATGGGTCCCCATCAACCCGGGCACCGAAGCCGACCTGGCGCTGGGAATTGCCGCCGTGATGGTCGAAGGAAATTTAGTGGACAAGGATTCTGTCTCGGGATTGAACGATTGGCGAAACGACCTTTTGGCCACCTACGCAACCCCAAAGGTATCCCAGACAACCGGGGTTGAAGCCGATGTGATCGTCGAACTGGCCAAGGGGTTTGCCGGCGCCAGCCGACCGCTGGCCCTGTGCGGCCGGGGAAAAGGCCAAATGGCCCAAAGCCTGCGGGAGACCGCTGCCATTTACCTTCTCAATGCCCTGACCGGCAATCTCAACCAGGAAGGCGGAATGTGGACCATCCCCGAAACGGATTACATCCAATGGCCCGCGGTGGCAACTGACCAACAGGCCTCGACCGGCCTTCTTCAGCCGCGCATCGACGGCGCCGGTGCGGGCCAGTACACCAACGCCCGATACCTGCTCAACCGCTTGGCCGATGCGGTCAACGGCGGAGGACCCTATCCATTGCAGCTCCTGCTGGTGGCCGGCGCCAATCCCTGCCACGACCTGCCGGACACCCAGAGCGTACAGGCGGCCTTCGCCCGCATCCCGTTCATCGTCAGCTTCTCGTCTTTCCAAGACGAAACCGCCAGCATGGCCGATCTGTTGCTGCCCGATCACGTCTATCTGGAGCGCTACGAGGATGTGCCCGTGGGGGCCGGATTAACCAAGCAGGTCATCGGGTTGAGCAAGCCGGTCGTTTCCCCCCAGTTCAACACTCGCCACCTGGGGGCAACCCTGATCAAGCTGGCCAAGGCCATGGGCGGCACCATCGCCGGTTCCTTTCCCTGGGGCGACTACGAAACCTGCCTGGAGGAGACCCTGGCGGAAAAATGGGATGCACTCATGGAAGATGGGGTATGGGCGGAAACCGATATGGATCCCATCGCCGAAACGGCGCAACTGGGCGGAATAGATGCACCGGCTGTTCAGGCCGAAGGCGATGTCAACAGCTTTCCGCTGCTGCTGGTGCCCTTTGATTCCATTCAACTCACCAGCGGATACATCGGGGAGGCCCCCTTCATGATCAAAGCCGTTGCCGACACCGTCATCAAAGGCAAGGACGGCTTCGTTGAAGTCAATCCGCAAACCGCCGGTGCCGCCGGTCTCAGGGAAGGCGACATGGCAACGCTGACCACCCCCCGGGGCGAAGCCCGCTTACGGGTTCACCTGTTCGAAGGCATCAAACCCGGCGTGGTCGCCATGGTCAGGGGCCTGGGCCATACCGCCTATGACGGCTATCTGGCCGGTAAAGGGGTCAACGTCAACGAGCTCATCGGCCCGGTAGAGGATCCGTCCTCCGGTCATGACGCGGCCTGGGGAATCCGGGCTAAGCTGGCCAAAGCCTAACCAATCTGACATGAGGTTCTGATGAAACACGAGCAGAAACATAAAACGCCCATGAAATACGGAATGGCCATCGACCTTGACAAATGCACCGGCTGCGGCGCTTGCATGGTGGCCTGCATGGCCGAGAACAACATTCCCTTCAAAGAAGATGAGTCGGAAAAGCTGGTCAGCATTACCTGGATGCGCATTTTCAAGCTCAGCAACGGCAAGACCTATCCGGATACGGACCTCTGCTATCTCCCCCGGCCCTGCCAGCACTGCGAAGGCCATGGGGGCCACAGCCCCTGCGTGTCCGTATGCCCGGCAACGGCTACCGACTACAGTCGGGAGACAGGCATCGTCAGTCAGATCGTTACCCGCTGCTTCGGCTGCCGGTACTGCATGGGTGCCTGCCCCTACCATGCCCGCTATTTCAACTGGTGGGACCCGGTCTGGCCCGACGGCATGGAAAAATACCTGAGCCCCAACGTGTCGCCGCGCATGCGCGGTGTGGTGGAAAAATGCAGCTTCTGCTTCCATCGCTACCAGTTGGCCAAAAACAAATCCTATGTTGACGGAGATCGGCAGGTATCCGAAGCGGCCTACCAGACCGCATGCACCCAGGCCTGCCCGGCCGGCGCCATCGTCTTCGGCGATCTGAACAATCCACAGCACCAGGTTCACCAGATCGTCCGGCCGGACCCCCATAACGGCAACAACTCCAGGAACCCTAAGGCCTTCCGGCTGCTGGAGCGGTTGGGCACCAACACCAAGGTCTATTACCTGTCCGACCGGGAATGGGTTAGACGGGCCGGTGACAACTACCTGGCCCACGAAAAAACCGGGCAGGTGGTCAAACTCCATCATTAAGAACGCCTTTGCGGTAAAGGCGATTGCATTGCATGCTTATAGCTAAGAACGGCAAACCGTACAGATCAAGGAGTACTTACCCTATGGATTCTGCGTTAATACCCAAAGGAGTCAAGCGTTGCCCCATGTGGCAGTTCCTCCTGGGACTCGGCATCGTGGGCGCTGTCCTTGCGTGGGGCGTTTATGCCATGCTGCTGTGCTGGTTCAAGGGACTCAACCAGACCAACATGAACGACTACTACGGATTCGCCTTGTGGATCTGGGCAGACCTGGCGGTCATCGCCCTGGGCGGCGGCGCCTTTTTCAGCGGCCTGCTCAAATACATCATCGGCAAGGATGAGCTGAAGCACATCATCAACTATGCGGTGTTGATCGGCTTCATCTGTTACAGCTCGGCCCTGTTGATCCTGGCCATCGATATCGGCCAGCCCCTGCGCGGATGGTTCATCTTCTGGCACGCCAACGTGCATTCGATGCTCACCGAAGTAGCCTTCTGTCTGTCGTGCTACTTTGCGGTGTTGACCATCGAGTACATCCCCCTGATCCTGGAGAACCGCCAGCTGGACAAGGTGCCGTTTTTTCACAACCTGAGCCATAACATGCATGAAACCATGGCGGTCTTCGCCGCCACCGGTGCGTTTCTCTCCTTTTTCCACCAGGGCTCCCTGGGTGGTGTGGCCGGCGTGCTCTTCGGACGTCCCTTCGCCTTCCGTGAAGGCCTGCTGATCTGGCCCTGGACCTTCTTTCTATTCACTTGGTCGGCTGCGGCCTACGGCCCCTGCTTCACCCTGCTGATCACCTGGATCACGGAAAAGGTGACCCGCAAGAAACTGGTCAAGGACAACGTAATTGAGCTGCTGGCCAAAATTTCGGGCTGGATGATTTTTACCTACACCATCGCCAAGATTTGCGATACGACCCGTTGGGCCAATATCACCGCGCCGGGGCTGGGCCAGACGCTGGCGGACTTTTACACCGGCAACGCTTTTTACGGCTACTGGATCCTTTTTGTTGAGATCGTCCTGTGCGGCGTGGTACCGGCCGTCATCCTGATCAGCGCACCGCTGCGAAAGAACCCCGCCTGGCGGGTCACGGCCTTCTTCCTTGGCGTCATCGGGGTTTCATTGAACCGCTGGGTCATGGTGCTTCAGGTCATGGCCGTACCCATTATGCCCTTTGATAACTGGGCGCTTTACTACCCAAGCTGGCAGGAAGTCGCCACCACGATCCTGCCGGTGGCCTACGGTATCATCCTGATCATGATCTCCTACCGCTACCTGCCGATTTTTCCTCAGGAGGCAGAGTTGAATCCCATCCAGGAAGAGACGACCGCAGCGGTGGAAGCCCACACGGAATCCACACCGGACCTGGCACCGGCTAAAGCGTAGCCGTTTAAGGAGGATAAAGCATGTTTCCTTTCAGTTTTGAATGGATCTGGGATGCCGGCCACATCGTGTTTCACGGCGGCCTCTGGTATGCCCTGAACATCATCGGAATCGGCATGACCTACTGCGTCGTCAAAGCGATCATCGACTCGTCGAAGGGCAAGGGCAGCCACGGCCACCACTAAAACCTTTGGGCTGAACCGACAGACAAGACCGATAAAAAGCGCTTCGCCCGGACTGCAGTCCATCGGGGAAGCGCTTTTTCATTTAACCCGGCGATCCACCCATAGCCTGGCCAACTGGAACCGATGACTTCTACGATGCCCCTTCCAATAGACCTTGTCAGCCGCCTGGGAAGCCTGATGGTCCACGCTCCTGCCGGCTTTCTCATGGTAGATACGCATGGCCGGATACTTTTCGCCAAACGACTCTATCCCGATTTAGACCTCTTCGGTGATTGAATGGGCCATCCTACCCACGGTTAATGCATTCAACGGCAGAACGATTCGCTTATCCCAATGAGGCAATAGCAATGATGATCACGCACCGCAACGCAACCGTATCCATCGTTCTGGCAACCGTGATCGGGCTGTTGTTCTGGGGCTGCTTCCCGAAGCGCGTGGGTCCAGCAGGCCCTGACGGCAAACCCCTGACCTGGGCCGCGATGGGCGTCGAGCAGCGCAAGGCGCATATGCAAGGCGTGGTTGTGCCGCGCGCGGGGGAGTTGTTTCGCACGTGGCGGCCCGCACGCTTTGCCGCGGTGGACTGCGGCCTGTGTCACGGCCTGGGAGCCATAACCGGCAACTTTCAGATGCCCACCGCGCATCTTCCCAGGCTCAGCGGGGAATTGCTCCTGGGACCTGAATTTGCAAAGTATCCGGACACCACCCGGCTGAAGCTGGACCGCCTGGTACCTATGATGGCCGAGGCTCTCGGGAAAAAGCCCTTCAGCATCATCACGCGCCGCGGATTCGGCTGCTACTCATGCCATCTTGGGCCATCCGGTCCCAGGTTCGGTAATTGACCGCCCTGCTGTCCCCAGTAATCCGCTAACTAAACCCGCACAGATTACGGGTCAACAGGGTGCTGACGTGCAACCAGGGGTATGAAACCACGGCTTGCCGAAGCCATACACCCGATTGTCTAAGGAATGGAAATGGTCGAACCAGGGACGGAACGCCTGAGCCAGGCAATCATCGCCAAGGCCAAAGCGCTTGGGGCAGACCTGGCTGGGATTGTCAGGCTTGAGGATTTAAAGCGATCCCCTTCACACGCGATAAGTGAGAAAATGGTGGAATTCCACGGTGTGGGCACCAAATCCGTGGCGGGGCGAAAACGCGGAATCGTACGCTGGCCGGAAGGCGCCAGGTGTGCCGTCGTGATTGCGCTGGCCCATCCTGCGCAGCAGCCGGAACTGGACTGGTGGGTCACCGGATCATTTTCAGGGAATACGGCAGGCAACCAACAGCTCATGGCGACCATTAAAAGACTCGCCGACTGGCTTGAACGGGCCATGGGCATCCTGAGTTTCAAACTGCCGTATCACATCGAACATGGCGCCGTATACATGAAGGACACCGCCGTGCTGGCAGGGCTGGGTTGTATCGGGAAAAACAACCTTCTGATCACGCCGCAGCATGGACCGCGCCAGCGCCTGCGGGTGATGCTGATCGACAGCGAGTTGCCTTCGACCGGGCCGATTGCTTATGATCCCTGCCGCAACTGCCCCATGCCCTGCCGCAGGGCTTGCCCTCGGCACGCATTTTCCCAAAAAATCTATACCCAAGCAGAATATGGCACCGACACGCTTCCCGGCCGCTCCGGCGTATACAGCCGGCTTCAATGCAACCGGCAGATGGAAATCGATATCGCCAACGCCGAGGCAATTGAGATCGAGGGGCAAGCGGTAATGGGCCGCCGCGTCGCCTATTGCCGGGAATGCGAGCTGACTTGTCCGGTTGGTACGGATTGACCAGGCTGAGGGGCTTACTTCGATGACCGGATATCTAACCGCGGTGCTCTCAGAATCCGTCGGATATTTTCTTTTAGATCTATCTGGTCAGGGTTTTCCGGACTCTGGGCCATGAGTTTTGCATGAAGCGCGTCCTGTTCAATGGGATGGGTATATTCCGCGGGTGTTCCATCCTTCAACTGGACATGGGCGGCCCATGGAACAAAATAGTTCATGACGGGCAAATCTTCACTCTCAGAAATATCAATATTCAACCCGCCGATGTAGAGCAGACTTCTGCCCTTATAGGCGTCACTTCTTCTGATCGATTCAACAACTCTGGCAAATTCAAGCTGGATATTGGTCTTGGCGGCACGCAAGGGAGGGAATCTCGCGCTGACAATGCTAGGCATAAATTCAATCAGGTTCCTTTCCAGCAAAATTGAATCGTCGGTTTCGTGAAAATCCTCCCTGAAGAAAAAAAGATCGGCGCTTAACAGGCTGCCGATGCTTTGCCCCTCACCCGGCAGCCATGAATAGCCGAGGTCATCAAGACGTCGCTTAAACGGTTCGGAAACTTTATACGTCTGGGTCGTACTGGCTGAAGCAAAGGGACGAATCAACCCCGCACTGTCTTCGGCAACAATATTGTTGAGCCGCAGGACCAGCCCCTGCGCAACCGGGTTGGATACAAAATCAATGAATGAATTCTTCACCGTGATCAGGCAATGGCCATGGTCATCCTTACGCAGAAAAATGCGCTCGCGGGCAAAATGATACTGTTCCAGATACGGTGTGATCACATGGGTCAACTTCCCACAGGAGTCGGACAGGCAACGGCCCGTCATCTGGGGGCGCCGGTACATCCCATAGGCCCCTGAATGGGGGTCATAGCCGACATGACTGGCCTGCAGAATCATGAGGTCTTCACCATGCTGGGAGTGAGGTCCATGCCGGTCAACGGCGACAATGCCTCCGACTCTTCCGTGATTAAAAGGGAAGGTGCCAAAGTGTTTGGTCAGCAAAATGATCGGTAAGCCCTGGTTCTCATCCGAACAGAAGGCTCTGGATGGCATGATCAGCCCTTTGCGAAAACCAAGTTCCTTGCAGAGATTATAAAGCCTGGCAACAAATTCCGGATAAGGGATGGCCAGCCCATCAACTTTAAAAGGGGCGATTTCCCTGACAACATATGCATCCCGGTATTTATTCATCAAGTCGTTGGCTCCTAAGCTGGACGGTGTTGGGCAATGAGGCAGATCGTATGAGCGATGAAAGGAGCGGGAAAGGTAAAGACATCCTTATTGTTGAGTTAGGCCCAAAGTAAACGTTGTTATCCGTGCGCCGTACAAAAAGCACCTCGATCGGCGGTGCCGCAGACCGGGTGGTAACCATCCGGCGGATACCGGCGACCAACATTTAGATAACGGATGCCGGGCATTTTGTCAAGCCAGTTATGATTATAAATATTTGTAAACGTTATCCTTTTTCCTCTATCGGGTGCCTCATATCCGGGAGTTGGTCTATTTATTAAAGCAGTGCTCCGGTGGTGGTGGCATTGGGCTAACCAGCAGCGATGGGGTTAGCCAGGCATTGTTCACGCAACTGTCTGATTTTGCAAATTTTTAGTTGTAAATTAATTATTTTTATAAAAAACAAATATTTACCTTGCAATTACGAAAAAAAATGGTATTATAATTTAATTCAATCAAGTCCCCGCAAACTCGGGGACGGTTTCTTTCTGCAGGAAAAATCCATTTGTCCAAGTGGCACCCTCCAGTCGGCAACGTTGAAAATTCTTTGAAAGGAGGATGTTATCATGACCAATGGAATAGTTAAGTGGTTTAACGATTCAAAAGGGTTCGGATTCATTGAGCAGGAAGACGGAGCAGATGTGTTTGTTCATCATTCGGCAATCAATGCCACCGGATTTAAATCCCTTAGTGACGGCGACCGCGTTTCTTTCGACATCGAGCAGGGGCCCAAAGGTCCTTCAGCGACCAATGTCACTGTAACCTAATCTTGTTTTCTGAATAGAGAGGGCATTCCTTCTGATGTTTAGGGATGCCCTTTCGTCTTTTTGAGCTTATATCTCCACAATTTCCTATTTTCAGAATTCTCGCCTCAATAAACGCACTGCTATATCCTTTTTTTGTCCATATCAATGATTGGGTTCAACAAGTAAACAAAATGCAGGAAAATTTATTATATATTGTATGAATCAAAAATTGGCTATAAGTGAATCAAGAAACAAAATCGACAACGCATGTTTAATCAAAATACGATAAAATGCCAATCTTAAAAAAATACCAATCAAAAAGTTAAAATTCTGCCTGCTTATAAAAGTACTCGGTGCATTTGTAATTTTTTTAACACCACCAAAATACGCTTCGAAATTAATCTTTAAGCAAAAAGGCAAGCAATGAAAAAACTTATCAAGAGGCTTAAATCAGAAAGAACAGTGACTGCAAGCGAGGGTGCAGAGCGGTATAGCAGAGAAGCCGAAGGAAGGCACAATGCATATCGTTGTGGAAAAAATATCGCGAAAACATGGATCAAAAGTGCCTCTTATCAAGAGATCATAAATCTTCTTCATCATAAAGATGTCCATCGCGACGCCAACCGGTTTGCGTCCATGCGCAATAGTTATTTCACCTCCATCGATAAGGTTTGTCCCAAAGAAGCACAGAAATTTCAATGGACATATAATGACGCCTTCATGGAAGGATGGCGGGAGGGGGTAATTATAATTTGGGATTCCATTAAAGGGGATGTCGAAAAATAAGCATTGCTCTATCGTATTCATCCGCAAACCTGAATTTCACCGTCCGGGGAAGTGCTTTAATCTGGGCGCAGATATCTTTCATGCCATCAAAAAATAAATAATTACGTTGAATCCGGTGTGGGATACTGAATAAAAAAACGATGAAGGAAATAATTTATAATTTATGAAATACAAACCGTTTACACGCAAAAACTATCATAGTATCGAGCAGTTTAAACATCTCGACAAAACCACAATTTCCGACATGGATGTCGTTGCCAGAGTGTTACCTTTTAAAACAAATAACTATGTGGTAGATGAGCTCATTGATTGGGACAATTATCAAAATGATCCATTGTACACAATGACTTTCCCCCAGAAAAAACTGATTGCCAACAGACACTTTGATCGGGTCTCAAGTCTTCTGAAAGCAAGCGCTGACAATTCAGTCATCAACCAGGCTGTCGAAAAAATCAGACTTGGACTCAATCCACACCCGGCAGGTCAACTTGAATGCAATATTCCTGAACTGGATGGAAACAGGGTGGATGGCGTCCAGCATAAGTATAGAGAAACCATGCTTGTATTTCCGGCCCAGGGCCAGACCTGCCATGCCTATTGCACCTTCTGCTTCAGGTGGCCGCAGTTTACCGGAATGAGTGATCACAAAATAGCATTGAAACAAGCTGAAATATCTGCTGAATACCTCAGGCGACATCCTGATATCACTGACGTTCTTTTCTCAGGTGGCGATCCCATGGTTATGAATGCCGGCCGTTTGGAGATCTATATCGATGCGTTGCTGACTTCTGGTTTTTCCAATCTCAAAACAATCAGGATCGGGACAAAATCGCTCTCTTTCTGGCCCTACAGGTACCTGACGGATAACGATTCAGAAAAAATACTGGAACTCTTCAGCAAGGTGACCGATTCCGGCATTCACCTTTCCATAATGGCGCATATTAATCATCACCGGGAGATGTCTACCGGTGCCTTTCGTGAGGCGGTCAAACGTATCAGACGGACCGGTGCCGTGATCAGGTCCCAGTCACCGCTTTTAAATCATGTGAATAACTCTCCGGCCGTCTGGGAAAAGATGTGGGTCGATCAGGTGAATCTTGGCATCATTCCCTATTATATGTTTGTGCCTAGAAATACCGGTTCGCACAGATTCTTTTCCATCCCTCTGGTCAAGGCCTACGACATATACAGAAAGGCCTTCAGTCAGGTGAGTGGACTCGCGAGGACAGTCAGAGGACCGAGTATGTCAGCGCTCCATGGAAAGATTAAAATTGATGGAATTCCTGAAATAAACCAGAAAAAGTATATCTCCATGTCTTTTATCCAGGGCCGGTCATCCGACTGGGTGAAAAAACCGTTTTTCGCTGAATATAATGAAAATGCCTGCTGGATTGATGAATTGAAACCGGCTTTCGGAGACAAAACGTTCTTTTTTAAGGAAGAGGATTCCGGATGCATGGAACTTGATGGTTTCCATGCTGAAACGAATGACCTCTCCTGCGCGATCCGGCAAGCTTGCCGCCCGGAGCACCTCTTGGGTTGCATCAATCACAGCGCATAAAACGCTTTGAATGCTTTATAGGTAGGTTATTCTGATCCCGTCTGGACTTGCAGAATAGGAAGATGTATGCAGCGCTATAAAATCCTTCATCGCACCTATTACAATTTCTCCGGTTCGGTTAAACTAGGGCCCCATTACTTGCGCCTGCGTCCGCGTGAAGACTATGGTCTTGGTATTGAGTCTTCAACCCTGAAGATCACACCGCCAGCCACCCTGCTTTGGCACCGGGACGTGGAAGGAAATTCGGTTGCCACAGCAACCTTCGAATTGCCCACCAACCAGCTTGTGGTTGAGAGCGAAATTATCATCCAGCAATATAATGAAGTCCCGCTTGACTTCCTGGTCGCCGATTATGCAGTCAGTTACCCGTTTACCTATCAATCTGATGACCAAACGATGCTGTCACCCTATATGGCCTTCCCTGAGGGTAGGGTCAAAAAGCTGCTGGCCGAATGGATTGCGGTTTTATGGCAACCTGATGAACGGATTCAGACATATACCCTATTACACCGACTGTGCACCCATATCCATCAGACGCTGTCCTACCGGTTACGAGAAGCGCCTGGCGTGCAAACGGCGGGGCAAACACTGTCCAACGGAACCGGTTCTTGCCGTGACTTTGCGGTGCTATTTATGGAAACAGCGCGATGCTTGGGTTTAGCCTCACGCTTCGTAAGCGGTTATATCCACGCGCCACCTTCAACAGCCACTTTGGGAGCAACCCATGCCTGGGCTGAAGTGTATCTTCCAGGCGCAGGCTGGAAGGGGTTCGACCCTACCATCGGAGAAATTGTCGGAACGGATCATATTGCCGTGGCGGTAGCAAGGCTGCCCGAATCGGTACCGCCGATATCGGGCTCTTTTGTTGGACCTCCGGGATCGCGTCTTGATGTGGGCGTATGGGTAACCAAGTGTTAATTAAAGAGCTCGGCCGTTGTTGCACCAATTGAGCGCCTGGCTTCATTTCCGATTCTGTAAACTCAGGGTCGAGTCAGGAGCCCTTAACATTTCTTGCCCGCCGGCTTCCGATCAACCAGGAATCTCCTCCCTAAACTTTCGCTCGGATATCCCTGTCACTTCCTGACACGGGCCTCTTCACAAAATCGGTTGCTGTGGACATGCTTTTGTGTCTATTTATCGGACGATGCCGACAGGCAGTGAATCTGATTAGGGCAATTCATATCTATTTCTCTGGCAATCACACAACCCGCGGGGGCTATTCTGGTGCAAGCCTGGCACTTGATGGACGCTATCCAGAACCATACTGGATGCCGGGTCGAGTCCGGCATGGCAAAGATAGGTTGATGGGTTGCCCGAGTCGTGATGACACAACACCTTATCCTTGATGGCGATCCATCGCTGCAGGCAGAACCCATAGAGAGGCAAATCCAATGACCGGTCAGGAAATCATCGAAATTGAAGGGGGCAAACCCCTATCCGGCAGTGTGTGTGTCCAGGGGTCCAAAAATGCCATCCTCCCCATGTTGGCCGCAGCCCTGCTCCCTGAAAACGGCTGCAGCGTCATCCGCAATGTACCGCCGCTGAACGACATCCTCGTGGCCTTTGAACTCATGCGCCACGTGGGCGCGTCGGTGGACTATTTTGCCAACGAAAAGGTGGTCTGCGTGGATGCCACCCATCTGACCCGCTCGGACCTTCCCGAATCACTCACCTGCCGCCTGCGGGCCTCGGTGCTCTTTATCCCGCCCCTGCTCAAACGGCTGGGGGAAGTCCGGCTGCCTACTGTCGGCGGCTGCCCATTGGGGGCCCGCAACCTGAACTATCACTACCGGGGATTTGCCCGGCTGGGGGCGCAGATCACCAGTGGCGTTGATTTTGTCATCAGCGGAGAGGACTTCAATGGCGCCACCATGTATCTGGATTTCCCCAGTCACACCGGCACTGAAAACCTGATGATGGCGGCCTGTTTTTCAAAGGGCGTCTCCGTCATCGAAAATGCCGCATCCGATCCCGAAATCTACGATTTTGCCAATTTCCTGATCAAAATGGGCGCCAAAATCCACGGCCTGGGCACCCGGACCCTGACGGTGGAAGGGGTGCGGGCCTTGAATCCCATCGACCACTACGCCATGAACGACCGGCTGGATGCCGGTTTGTTCATGATGGCCGCCGGGATCGCCGGCGGCAAAATATCCATTATCGGTGTGGCACCGGGTGACTTGCGCATTCTCATCGAAAAGATGGTGCAGATGGGCATCGATATCGGCATCAACGGACATGTGCTGGACGTCTCTTCGCCGGGCAAGCACCTGAGACCGGTCAACGTGCTCACCTGCCCCTACCCCGGATTCGCCACGGATTTCCAGCCGGCCATCATGGCCCTCTCCTGCATTGCCGATGGCCAGAGCTATATCCGGGAACGCATTTTCGACAAGCGCTTCAGCCAGGTGGCCGAACTCAGAAAACTGGGGGCGTCCATCGACTTGGACGAGGAGGACGGCCTGGCCATCGTCAACGGCCCCACGACATTCAAGGGCGCGGACACCCGCCCGGACAACATCAGGGCGGCTTCGTGCATTCTGCTGGCCGGACTGGCCTGCCCGGAGAAGACCATCATCCGCAATGTCTACCAGATCGGCCGGGGGCATTTCGATATCGAAAACCGCTTTCAGCAGATCGGCGCCAGAGTCGCCAGAAGATAGTTGATGGCCCTCCGGAAACCGATCTTTCTGGATGGGCGCTCGTTTGCGATGGGTATAGACGTGGAGGAATCCCTTTTCATCGCTTGACTTTGCCGGCGGCACACTTTACAGTCACCTACCATACACCAGCTGCTGGGGGTGCCCCGACGGTGGGGCTGAGATGGCGCAACGGCGCCAACCCTTCGAACCTGATGCAGATAATACTGCCGTAGGGAAGCACGACAAGAAAACGCGGTTTGGAATCTTTTTTGTCAGGCTTGCCCCCCGGGCGGGCCTTTTTTATTTGACCGTTACGGAGACGACCATGGATATCCGGCTCAATGGAAAACGGACACCGGTGGCGCCAGGCATCACCATCGGCGACCTGATCCGGCAAAAGGATCTGGATCCGACCACTGTGGTGGTGGAGCACAACCTGGCCATCATCACGGCGGCCGATTTGAATCGGACCACCCTGCAGGAAAACGACGCCCTCGAGATCCTCAGATTCGTGGGCGGAGGATGATCGATGAACCCATTGATTTCGACGGACAGCCTGACCATCGGCGGACAGACCGTTGATTCGCGTCTGCTGATCGGCACCGGCAAGTATGCTTCAGACGACATGATCCCGGAAATTATTGCGGCCTCGGGGTCCCGCATCATTACCGTGGCCCTGCGCCGGGTGGATTTCGCGGCGGCCACCGACAATGTGATGCGGCACATCCCCGGCCACATGCAGCTGCTGCCCAACACCTCCGGTGCACGCAATGCCGAAGAGGCCATACGCATCGCCCGGCTGGCCCGGGCCACCGGCTGCGGCAACTGGATCAAGATCGAGGTCATCCCGGATAACCGGTACCTGCTGCCCGACGGCCACGCAACCCTGCGGGCCACGGAGATCCTGGTCAAGGAGGGGTTCGTGGTGCTGCCCTATATCAATGCAGACCCCGTCGTTGCCCGCCAGCTGGAAAACGCCGGAGCCGCCGCCGTCATGCCCCTGGGGGCGCCCATCGGCACCAACCGCGGGCTCACCACCCGTGACATGCTGCAGATTATCATCGAAGAGATCAAGGTCCCCGTGATTGTGGATGCGGGCATCGGCAAACCCTCCCAGGCCTGCGAAGCCATGGAGATGGGCGCCGACGCCTGTCTGGTGAACACGGCCATCGCCAGCGCCTCGGATCCAGTGGCCATGGCCGGGGCCTTTGCGGCCGCCATCCGGGCCGGCAGGACGGCCTGGTGCGCCGGGCCGGGAGCCATTCAGACCCACGCGGCAGCATCTTCCCCGCTGACCGGTTTTCTGTATGAGGAGACATAAAAGCAGAATATGGGCTTTTACAACACCTATGCCGCCTATCGCGACGGCGATGTTCCCGGCCGGATGGAATCCGTGAGCGACCAGGATGTTCGACGGGTGCTGGGCAAGCACAATCTCTCAACCGAGGATTTCCTGGGCCTGCTGTCGCCGGCGGCCATGCCGCATCTGGAGCGGATGGCCCAAAGGGCCCACTCCCTGACGGTCGCCCAATTCGGCCGCACCATGGTGCTGTACACGCCCCTGTACCTGTCCAACTTCTGCACCAACAGCTGTCTGTACTGCGGATTCAACCAGAACAACCGTATCGTCCGACGCCAGCTGACTTTAGAAGAAGTGGATACCGAAGCCCGGGCCATCGCCGATACCGGACTCAAGCACATCCTGATTCTCACCGGTGAGGCGCCGGCCATGGCCAGCCTGGATTACATCGACGATTGCTGCCGGGTGCTCCGGCGATATTTTCCGGCCATCGGCATGGAGATCTATGCGTTGTCGCAGGCAGATTACGAACGCCTGATCGCGTCCGGGGTCGACAGCCTGACCATTTATCAGGAGACCTACAACGAAGCCCTCTACAGCCGGCTGCACCCCAAGGGCCCCAAACGGGACTACCGCTTCCGCCTGGATGCACCGGAACGCGCCTGCCGGTCGGGCCTGCGGGCGGTCAACGTGGGGGCATTGTTGGGCCTGGACAGCTGGCGGCGGGACGCTTTCTTCACCGGCCTGCATGCCCACTACCTGCAGGACCGCTACCCGCAGACGGAGATCAGCGTCTCCCTGCCCCGCATGCGGCCCCACGCGGGTGGTTACCCGCCCGGTTGCATCGTCGAAGATCGCCATATCGTCCAGACGATGACCGCCCTGCGCCTGTTCATGCCCCGGGTGGGCATCACCATCTCCACACGCGAGAGTGCCCGCTTCCGGGACCGGCTCCTGCCCCTGGGTGTCACGCGCATGTCCGCCGGTTCCAGCACAGCCGTCGGCGGCAGGACCGTTAAGGGAGCCAGCACCGGCCAGTTTGAAATATCCGATCAACGCTCGGTGCCGGAGATGGTTGCCATGCTTCGCGTGGCCGGCTGGCAACCGGTATTTAAAGATTGGCAAGCGTTAGATGGGCAGGCGGAGGGTCGGTAGGCTGAAGGGAACACATACGACCTTTATTTATCGCGGCTGGAAACCGCTCCACCAATAAACCGCAGGTCGCCTGCGCATGAATTGGACAACCGGCCTTCATTGGGCAGGTGACATTCACAGTCCGTCTGGCGCCATGGATCAAATACCATTTTACTTGGGTGAGTTTTTTTGAATTGATGGGCAATCTATTCATCAGTGGCCTGCAGGCCCATTTTACCGATGGCCAGATCCGGCGCTTGGGATCGGTATGCGTAGGCATCGCCGGCGCAGGGGGGTTGGGCTCAAACACGGCCGCGCACCTGGTCCGTTCTGGTATCTGCCGGCTGGTGGTTGCCGATTTCGACCGTGTGGCTCCGTCCAACCTGAACCGACAGTTTTATTTCATTGACCAGGTGGGTCTTAAAAAAGTGACCGCACTCAAAACCAACCTGCAGCGGATCAACCCGGCGCTTGACATGCTGGCAGTGGATGTCCGCCTGGATGTCGGTAATGTCGGCAACCTGTTCGAAAGTTGCCACATTATCGTGGAAGCCCTGGATTGCGTCCAGGACAAGAAGATGATGGCCGACACCTTCATGACCGATCGCCGGCTGCTGGTTTGCGCATCGGGCATCGGCGGCTGGGGACGCAGCGACCGCATCCGAACCCGGCGCCTGCGGGACACCTTTTACCTGATCGGCGACGGACACTCGGAAGTATCCGAGGCCATGCCGCCCACCGCCGCCGTCGTTGGCATCGCGGCAGCCAAGCAGGCGGATGTGGTGGTGGCGGCGGTTTTGGGCCGTTGTAATTTGGAACATCTCCAACAGGATGGGAAGACAACCACCTGAACCCGCGGATCCTCGGATCCTTATCTACCAAGAGGTACCTTCATGAACTACACCACCCAGATGGACGCCGCCCGCAAGGGTATCATTACTTCCCAGATGGATATCGTTGCCCAGAAAGAGCAGCTGGCTCCCGACGCGCTGCGGGCGTCCATCGCCGCCGGCACCGTGATCATTCCGGCCAACAGGAACCACACGAACCTGGATCCGGAAGGGGTCGGCCAGGGGCTGCGCACCAAGATCAACGTCAACCTGGGCATTTCCAAGGACTGCTGCGACCTCGATCTGGAAATGGACAAAGTCCGGCTGGCCCTGGCGCTCAAAGCCGAAGCCATCATGGACCTGAGCTGCTACGGTAAAACCCGGGAGTTCCGGCGCAAACTGGTCGAGATGTCGCCGGCCATGATCGGCACGGTGCCCATCTATGATGCCGTGGGCTTTTACGACAAGAACATCAAGGATCTGACGGTGGATGAGATCTTCGAGGTGGTGGCGCGCCATTGCGCCGACGGGGTTGATTTTCTGACCATCCATGCCGGGCTCAACCGCAGCGCCGCCGATAAGATTAAGCGCCGGGAACGCATCACCAATATCGTTTCCCGGGGCGGATCCCTGATGTTCACCTGGA
The DNA here is from genome assembly GCA_963704985.1 of uncultured delta proteobacterium. Classification (GTDB taxonomy): domain Bacteria; phylum Desulfobacterota; class Desulfobacteria; order Desulfobacterales; family Desulfosarcinaceae; genus Desulfosarcina. The sequence continues at coordinate 33,207 of CAVPIL010000007.1, forward strand.
TGCAGCTTAACGACCGCGAGAACCCCTTTTACGAATACTTCGACCGGCTGCTGGAGATCTGCCAGGCTCACGACGTGAGCCTGAGCCTGGGAGACGGCTGCCGCCCGGGCTGCCTGCACGATTCCACCGACGCGAGCCAGGTGGAAGAGCTGATCACCCTGGGGGAGCTGACCAAAAGGGCCTGGGAGAAAAACGTTCAGGTGATGATCGAAGGACCGGGGCACATGGCCTTGAACGAAATCGCCGGCAACATGATGCTGGAAAAACGCCTGTGCCACGGCGCCCCTTTTTACGTGCTGGGTCCCATTGTCACCGACGTTGCGCCCGGTTACGATCATATCACCAGCGCTATCGGCGGCGCCGTGGCCGCGGCCAGCGGTGCCGATTTTTTGTGTTACGTCACCCCGGCCGAGCATTTGCGGCTACCCGATCTGGACGACATGAAAGAGGGCATTATCGCCGCCCGCATCGCCGCCCACGCCGCCGATATCGCCAAGGGCATCCCCGGCGCCAGAAGGTGGGACGATGCCATGGCTCAGGCGCGCGCGGATCTGGACTGGCCCCGCATGATCGATCTGGCCATGGACCCGGAGAAGGCCAGACGCTATCGGGAAAGCTCGCGGCCCGAGCATGAGGACAGCTGCACCATGTGCGGCAAGATGTGCGCCGTGCGCAACATGAACCGGGTGCTGGCGGGCAAGGATATACAGCTGAACGACTAAACGGGTAGAGCACCGGCCCGGGCCGAAAGATGCCTATTATGGATGACCGCTAGATGAACAACTCGGTGCTCAGATACCGCTCGCCGGTACTGGGTAAAATGGTGACGACGCGTTTGCCTGCATTTTCGGCGCGAGCCGCCACCTGCATGGCCGCCCATACCGCCGCCCCGGAGGAGATGCCGCACAGGATGCCTTCCTTGGCCGCCAGACGGCGGGCCGTCTCGAATGAATCATCGTTGGAAACGGTGACTACCTCATCGATCAGCGACCGGTCCAGCACACGGGGCACAAAGCCTGCACCGATGCCCTGGATCTTGTGGGGTCCCTTCTGGCCGCCGGACAGCACCGGCGAATCGGCCGGTTCAACAGCCACGCAGCGAAAGCCGGGCTTCTTCTCCTTGAAAAAACGCCCCACACCGGTGATGGTGCCGCCGGTGCCCACGCCGGAAACCAGGATGTCCACATCGCCGGCCGTATCGGCCCAGATCTCAACAGCCGTCGTCTCCCGGTGGATGCGGGGGTTGGCCGGGTTTTCGAACTGGTTGGGCATGAACGCGCCGGGGTTTTCCGCCACGATGGATTTGGCCTGTTCAATGGCACCCACCATGCCCTGGGGCCCGGGAGTGAGGACCAGCCGCGCCCCCAGATGCCGGAGCAGTTTCTGGCGCTCGACGCTCATGGTTTCCGGCATGGTGAGACACAACCGGTAGCCCCGGGCCGCACAGATAAAGGCCAGCCCGATGCCGGTGTTGCCGCTGGTGGGCTCCACGATCAGGGTTTCCGGCCCGATCGATCCTTTTTTCTCCGCATCATCGATCATGGCGGCGGCGATGCGGTCTTTGACGCTGCCCAACGGGTTGAAAAACTCCAGCTTGGCGACGATTTCGGCGTGCAGCCCGCCGCCGGTGCGGTTCAGCCGGACCAGGGGGGTCTTACCGATGGTGGTGTGGATGGCCTGGTGAACGGTCATGATAGTCTCCTTGCAAGGGGATGAGCTAACCGACGGCCTCTCGGCGGGCCTCTTTGAGAATCAGTCTGGGCATTTCCATCATCACGGTGGTATCGGGCGGGATGGATTCGGTCAGCCAGACATTGCCACCCACCACCGAGCGGGCGCCGATCACGGTGTCCCCGCCTAAAACGGTTGACCCGGAGTAGATGATGACATCGTCTTCGATGGTGGGATGGCGCTTTTTGCCGCGCAGTTTTTCTCCCGCATCCTTGGGCAGAGACAGAGCGCCCAGGGTCACACCCTGATAAATACGTACGTTGTTGCCGATTTTGGTGGTCTCACCGATCACCACACCGGTGCCGTGGTCGATGACGAACCGGCCGCCGATGGTGGCCCCGGGATGGATGTCGATACCGGTGGTACTGTGGGCATGCTCGCTCATGATCCGGGGGAGCATGGGCACCCCCAGCTCGAACAATTTGTGGGCCACCCGGTAAACGCTGATGGCAAACAGCCCCGGGTAGCTGAAGATGATCTCATCATGGCTCTTGGCTGCCGGGTCGCCTTCGAAGGCGGCCCGGACATCCGATGCCAGGGTCTGCCGGATCTCAGGGATGGCATCCATCACCGCCAGGGCAATGTTGTGGCCCTGTGACTCGCAGCCGCTGCAGGAAAGATGATAGCGCAGGCAGTCGTGCCGGATATTGTGGGTGATCTGCTCCGCCAGAAGGTCGAACAGTTTTGACACGGTCTGGCCCAGGCTGTAGCGCATGTTTACCGGATCCAGTTTTTCGCGGGAAAAATAACCGGGAAACAACAACTCCCGAAACAGATTGATGGTATCCGTCACAAACCCTTCCGACGGAATGGGTTCGCTGTCGATATGCGTATAGCAGGGGCTGTTTTGACAGTGATCGATAATCCGTTCCGCAATTTCCGGCAGCTTCAAGCGCGCCTGCTCGTGGCATTCGACTTCAGACCGGCATACGCCGTCATCAATGGGGATGTTCGCTTCCATCAGGCTTCTCCATAAGAATGGCGGCAACGCACCATCTTCGTTGAAATTCAGTATCACCTACATTAACCACAAAGAAAAGGTTGTCAAAATCCGGTATTTTGAGGACCCTATCCGACCGCGTCGCTGCGGCAGAAATTGACAAGCCCTGCCGATTTTGATTTGATGCGGTCGGCCTTAAAGGACCGCTGCCCAGTTGGGCATGGAAACGATGGCCAGCCTGCAATACAGATAAGGATCTACGCTTATGACCGGTTTGGACGATCTGAAGATTGCCGCCCTCAGCCCCGAGGATCTTGAAACCATTCGCGCCCTGGAAAAAAAACTCGGCCCGACTATCCGCCTGGTGGCCGTGGAAACCAAGGACGTGCTTTACGCCCTAGAGGCCAAGATGGCCCCCAACCAGTGGCAGCGAGTGGACACGGCCTATCCGCAGATCAAGGACATCAAAGCCTATTATGCCGAGCTTGACGCTGCCAAGGCAGCCAAGGGATGGCTCAAAGGTTTTCTGATCAACAACCCTCTCCATCCGAAACCCCTGAAGCGCCCCATCCGCATCCGCCAGGTGGTCAATACGGAGGCAGACCAATAGGCCTCAAGGGAACCACCCCATCGAACCCCGAATGGTGCGTGGTCGGTGGTTGTCGGTGATGTTCATCCAACGGTGAGCGTTGGATGTTCGATGGCGGGAAAACAAATCCTTCACCCCAGCGGCAGCCGGCCGGTCTTATCCACCGGGGTAGAGAGCACGATGGCCGTGCGCGTCTGGCCGAAAGGGCTCAACCGGCCCACCACCGATTCCAGCGCGGACACATTGTCCACGCGAACATGCATGATAAATGAGGCATCGCCGCTGATGTGGTGGCATGAGCTGATCTGGGACATGTCGGCCGCCAGGGCTTTTACGGCCGGGTAGTGCCGGGGGTCGGTAGTCAGTTGGATAAAGGCGGATACCGACCGGCCCACGGCGGTTGGATCGATATGGGCATGGTAGCCGTGGATGACACCCGCCTCCTCCAGTTTTTTAACCCGCTCGGCCACGGCCGGCGCCGATAGGCCAACTTTTTCGCCGATCCGGCTGAAGGGCATCCGGGCGTTTTCCTGCAATGCGGCTAGGATCTTGAGCCCGATCCGATCGAGCAACTTTTCAACCTGAAGGTGCATGGCCTGAAATTCCTTGTTTTATTAAGCGGACAACCCCAAAAACCGTGGTTTGGCCATGGCGTCGGCGACAACGTTGATATAGTTTTGCGGCCATGGACATCTCTTTTTTCATCAAAGGGCTGATATTCGGTTTCTCCATCGCTGCCCCTGTCGGGCCCATCGGGATTCTGTGCATCCGCCGCAGCTTGGCCGGCGGTTGGACGGCCGGGCTGCTCACCGGAATGGGGGCTGCCACGGCCGATGCCTTATACGGCTGTGTGGCCGGCTTCGGGCTCACCGGTATTGCTCAGTTGCTGGTGGGGCAGCGCACCTGGATCCAGACAATCGGCGGGCTGTTCCTCTGCTGGCTGGGCCTGCGTATTTTCCGTTCCGGATCCGACGAAAAACCGGCGGATAAAACGTCCGGAGGAGCCGCCATGGGCTATCTCTCCGCCCTGTTGCTGACCCTCACCAACCCCATGACCATCCTCTCCTTTGCCGCGGTGTTCGCCGGTATGGGTCTCGGCAGCGTCGCTGCCAGCCGCCCGGCGGCCGCCGGGTTGGTGAGCGGTGTGTTTTGCGGGTCCATGGCCTGGTGGATCATTCTCTCATCGGCCAGCAGCCTGTTCAACACCCGCATGAATGCAAAAACCCTGCGTTGGATCAACCGGCTCTCCGGAGGTGTGCTCACCGCCTTTGGATTGGCGGCGCTGATCGGGCGGCTCTAAGCTCCGAGGATCGGATCCGCATTCAGCCCTTCCAGGAAAGCCTGGCACAGCTGGGCTGAAACCCGATGGTCATAAACCGTGCCGTCGGGTTCAAGCCCCCGGATACCGCCGTCCCAAAGGAATGCCGCCAGCAGTTTCAGACCTGCCTGCTGCCGTTCCAGTGCAGGATCCACATGATTGCCAACCCTCTCCGGCCGGGGAAAAGGGATGCCGGCAACGTGGAGGTGCTTCATAAAATTGAGCAGCCGGCCCAGGCGCAGGAGGGTGACCGAATCGGTGCGCGAAGTGCGCTGGTCGATAGGCAGCGCCGTGGAACGCATGCCCGCAAAGGCTGCCGGCAGCAGGCCCAACTCCCGGCAGCGTTCGTAATCCGAACTGCCCGGCGCCGGGTAGAACACGGAAACCCCGGCCAGCACCCGGCGCCGAGCCAGAAACAGCAAGTCGTTCACCGACGACTGGGGATCCTGATCCGGCGCCCCGACAATGATATATCCCACCGCCGCAAGCCCTTCCCGCTGGGCATAATCCAGTGCCCGGTCGAAGGCATCGCGCACATCGGGACGGTTGAAACGCTTCAATTGTCCGTGGTCCGCACTCCCCAGAGAAAGGTTCAGGGTCTTGAATCCGGAGGTCTTCATGGCCCGCAGCACGGAATCGGTGAGGGTGGGCGGGAACAGGCCGTTCATGGCCCGCAGTTCCGGAGATGAATCATTGAAAATGCCGCGAACCCCAGCCATCAGCTCCATAAACCAGCCCTGGTCCATGGTGAGGTTTTCATCCTCGAAATCCACAAAGCCCACCCTGCGTCCCAACGAGGCCGCCCGGATTTCCCGGAGCACGGCGGCGACCGACCGTTTCCTGAACCCCATCCACGACCCGGCACCCGTGGCGCAGTAACTGCACATGAGCGGGCACCCCCTGCCGGCGGTGATCACGATGCTGTCCCGCCCGGACCGTTGATAGAAATTTCGCCGGATCAACCCGAAGTCCGGCATGGGAAGCCGGTCCAGATCCCTGCACATCGCAGGCTCGTCCACATGAAGAGACCCGTCGGGCTTGCGGTGCACGATTCCCGGAACACCGGTCAGACGTCCGCCCGCCTTCAATGCAGCAGCCAACATCGGCAGACCGGCCTCGCCCTCCCCGCGAAGCACCAGGTCAACGGCCGGTTCTGCCATCACGGCCGCCGGCAGGGCCGTGGGATGGTGGCCGCCAAGGACCACCGTACAGTCGGGCAAACTGGCTTTGGCCGTCCGCGCAACGGCGAGGGCCATATCGCTGTAGGCAGTAAACAGGGAAGCGATGCCGACCAAAAACGCACCGGATGCCTTGACCTGACGGCCGATGTGCTCGAGGCTGTATCCGTAATGACGATAATGGTGAAACAGGCCAAAGGGACTGCGGTCCGCCCGTCCATAATAGGGGACCAGGCCAGCCATCTCGCCGGGCGGTCCGATGACCCGCGATTTGCCGGTGGCCAGGGCATCCAAAATGGCCACCGAAAAGCCACTTCGCGCAACGGCGGCGGCAATGGAAGCCAACCCGTAGGGAATGGTCCGCTTGGCGGTAAGGTAAAAGTCCGCTATCGGCGGTTGGATCAAAAGGATGTCGACCATGGTGGTGTGGGTCAGAAAACCTACCGACCATCAGCTCATTTGGGAAATGGTTCCGAAGGTGCGGATCTCCGCCGGCAGATCCTCGGGGCCAATGGCATTCTCGACGCCCATGGCAAAGGCACGCTCTATAACGTTCTGCAGTTGGATCAGGTTGCCCGGCCAGTGGTACTGGAGCAGGATGTTCATGGCCGACGGGGTGATGCCGTAAATCTGGGTTTTGGCTGCCGGGATGTCGTTGTAAAGGAAGTGGTTGATCAGCAGCGGAATGTCCTCTTTGCGCTCCCGCAGCGGCGGCAACTTGATGAACACGGCGTTGAACAGATCCAGCAGATCCTTTTTCATGGCACCGCTGGCAATGACTTCATCCAGTTCCCGGCTGGTTCCGGCAATCAGGCGGGGGCGCTGACCGACATCCGTTTCCACGTTGGCCAACAGCGCCATCATCCTTTCGCGCACGGTCGATGGAAGGGACGAGACCTCGTCCAGATAAAGGGTGCCCGCACCCACGGATGCGAGCATGCCCGAGAGATGCGCGGCGATTTCTTCCTCTGTTTTCGTCTTTTTGCTGAGACTGTTGCAGTTTATCGGTACGAAGGGCATCTCTTTGCGGTCGCTGTTATCGTGAATGGTTCGTGCCGTCAACTCCTTGCCCGTCCCGCTCTCCCCATGGATTAGAACCATGGGGTTCTCGATGCTGATGGTGTCGATCACTTCATAGATTTCGCGCATCTTGGGACAGAAGCCGATCATTTTGCCATACTGGTGACGCTCCCGTGAAAGCTTGCGGATCAGTTGGGCCTTATCCTTGATCTTCTTCTCTTCAACGATCCGGTCGATGATCAGTCTGAGGTGATCCAGTTTAAAGGGTTTTTGCAGATAGTCATAACTGCCGAATTTCATGGCCTGAATAGCCGACTCCATGGACCCGTATCCGGTGACGATGATCACCTCGGTCTGGGGGCGGTATTTTTTTATGGCCACCAAAAGCTCCAGACCGTTGAATTCCGGCATCTTGTAGTCGGTAAAGACAATATCGATCTGCTTTTCCTTGACGATTCCAACGGCTTCGATACCGTTGTCCACGGTGATCACATCGTATCCTTTGATCGTCAGGTACTGCTCGACCATGGCCAGGATATCTCGATCATCGTCTACAAACAGGATTCGGGTGTCAGACATGGCATTCTCCACGGGTTGATCCGGACAACGGTCATTGTCCCTTATCGAACTTATTCATATAATAAACCCCGTTTAAAATATCAACCATTGGATAGGACCATTCAACAGGTTCTGTTCCCCCAATGGTTTTTTTGCCAAACGCCTTCGAACTTATACCTCAACAGCTCGATCACACACGTGGGGGTCAATCACATCCCGGATCATCTTTCCCACGCCGCTCCGGCACGCAAGGGATAGCACCGCTTAGGCCCGGCTGTCTATCTCAGCCTGATCTGCCCTAACGCGGGCCAGATCGTCAAGTTCCGGTGCCTGAAAAATAGGGCTCGTCGTCCACCCGATCGCCGGCGGCCCGGCACCGCAAAGGCCCGCAATGTCGTCAGCCATGGCCCGGGACGGCTTCGGGTATGACGCACGCCTGGAGCCGGATTGCGCTTATCCTGACAAATCCTGTCAGCCACGGTCGCTTGTCATTAGCCGCAGATCGCCTGTCCGCAATTAAAGGCCAATGCCTCAGCCTCCCGTTGGATTGACTTTGGAGCTCGCCGTCTTTATAGTGAAGCCAGTTTTAGCAATAATGATGGAGGCCTATTGACATTTTCCGTACTCATGGTCTGCACCGGCAATATCTGTCGCAGCCCCATGGCAGAGGGGTTGCTGATGCACCTGCTGCCGGAATCACTGAAGCCGCTGGTTTCCGTTCGCTCCGCCGGCACCCACGGCCTTCACGGCAACCGGGCGGAACCGTTTGCCGTCAGAGCGGCCGCCGCCCACGGGGCCGACATCAGTGGGCATCGGGCCAGGATTCTGGATGCCGCCGTGGTCAGATCCGCCGACCTGGTGCTGGCCATGGAGAGGTGTCACCTGGACAGGATCAACGACCTGCTTTTTTCCCGCTGCAAATACGCCCTGCTGCTGGGAACGTTGGCTCCGCAGCGGCAACACCCGGAGATCGAGGACCCCTATGGTCAGCCCTTCGGTGCATATGCAACCTGCGCCAGTGAGATTGTCGCCTGCATGCCGACGCTCATCGACCGTATCCGGCGCCAGCCAGACAAGGAGAGTGCCCCGAACTCACCCGCGGGAACCCTGCGCCAACAAATCATCGACCTGCTGTGTCGGGAAGCCATGACCGCGCTGGCGATCTCCCAGGCGGTCCGGGTTTCGGAAAAAGATGTCTACCGCCACCTGGAACATATCCAGAAAAGCGTGGCCGGTCAGGGCCGCAAACTGTCGGTCGCAGCTTGCTCCTGCCTGGCATGCGGTTTCATTTTTGCGGATCGGCGCCGCCTCACCCGACCGGGACGCTGCCCCCGCTGCCGGGAAAGCCGTATCGATCACCCGGTGTTCAGGATTAACGATTAGGATCCAAGGAGACAAGCCTCTTAATGCGGGCATGGAGCCCTCACATGGACCACACAGCGCTTGAGCATCTTTTTCTCATCACCGGAACCACAAGAGGCATCGGCAAGGCACTGGTGGCCTCGGCGTTACGACAGCCCAACAGTTTCGTGGTCAGCCTGTCACGCGCGTCGGCTTTTCTCAGGGATAACCGCCAGAATATCTGCATCGACCTGAACGATACCGAAAGCATCGGCGCCGCGTTCAAGGCCATCCATGTCGATTTTCAGCGGACCCGTTCCCAAAAAAACACGGCACTGATCAACAACGCCGGCGTACTGGATCCCGTGGCTCCCATTGGCGAGTGCGATGACCGCTTGCTGGCCCAAAACATCCGGGTCAACCTGATGGCTCCGCTGATCCTCTCGCATCACTTTTTTAACTTCAGCAAGGCCTTTGCCGGCCGCAAGTGGATCATCAACATCACCTCCGGTGCCAGCCGAACGCCCTATTACGGGTGGTCGGCCTACGGGGCCGCCAAAGCGGGTCTGGACATGGCCACCCGTGCCATGGCCATGGAGTTCTCCCGCATCGACCCGGCCTTCGTTGCCTGCGCCGTGGCACCGGGGACCGTGGACACTGCCATGCAGGAACGAATCCGCAGTTGCACCGGCGAGCAGTTTGAGCAGGTGAAGAAATTCATCAAGCTGAAAACAAGCGGGGCCCTCGATCCGCCCGAACATGCGGCATCAAACCTGATCCGGCTGTTAATGGAAGAACGGTTTACCAACGGCGGCCGCTACGATCTGAGAGAAATAGACGGCTGAGCCCTCCGAAAGGAAATGAATATGGCCACCGGCGCCTGCGGCATCAACTGTGATGTGTGCCAACTCAACCTGCTGGGGCAATGCACCTCCTGCGGGCCGGGCCGCAGTGACCTGGCTGCCGCAAAAAGTGCCGCCCAGAAGCGCATCTTCGGTCATCCCTGCGCCATCTTGGAATGCGCCCGCCTGAACCATATCGACTACTGCCCCAGAGATTGCCCGTCCTTTCCCTGCGACAACTTCAGCGGTTCGGAGTATCCTTACGGCAACGGTTTTTTAGATATGCAGCGGCGCCGGCGACGCCAGGGACCACCGGCCGTCGATCCCTCGGGGCGGCCCATCGAAATTTCCGCTTCCCTATGGGAGGCCTTGTGCAGGCGCAATATGGGCCAGGTGGCCAACTTCACCCTGAGCGATATCGATTCCAGGTCGGGCCACCTGCGTTTTCGGTTTCTCAACCGGGACATTCTGGTGGACACGCACAGGCGCTGCCTGATGGAAAAACGGGATCAGGAGTGGGAAAAAACGACCGTGCCGCTGCTGGAGTTAACCGTCCTGGAGTATCTCTGCCGCGTGGACCGCCTTCACCCCCTGGGCCGGGAGATGGTGGGCACCGACGATCTGGCAGACGCGCGCTATTTTAGCGGGCGTAGCCGGTTGAAGAAGGCATCCCTGCTGGCGCGTTACAGTGACGACCCCAACGGTTTTACCATGGCGGGGCGATACCTGGGCGGCCAGCCGGAGAAAATGGGCGATGTGGCTTTCAGGCTCAATCCCTTTCCGCGGATACCCCTTTACTACCTGCTCTGGCTGGGCAGTGGAGAGTTCTCGCCGCAGATCTCCATCCTCTTCGACCGCTCCATCGAAAACATCCTCTCCTCGCCAGCCATCTGGAGCCTGGTGACCCTGTGCACCTACTACCTGCTGAAGGCACCGGGGGAATAGACCAGCGGGGTCTACCTGCGGCGCAAGGCAGAGGACCGAAGCCGGATGTCGGAGATCGGGTACCGGGACTCTGCCTGCCGACGTCAAACTTTTGCTGGCATGCCTCAGATCGTCATGGTTTCCCCCACACGGGGTACCACGGCCGCGAACCCTTCTGTGCGCAGGCGATCGGCGAAGGCCAGGCTCTGATCCTCCTCACCGTGGACCACGGCAATCCGTTTGATCTTCAGATTGGATTGTTTTAGGAACCGTAACATTTCGTTGCGGTCGCCATGGGCCGAAAACCCGCCGATCTTTACCACCCGGGCCTTGAGCGGATACTCTTTGTTGAGAATCTTGACCATGGGGGGATCCCCTTTGCGGCCCGATGCGTCGTAGGCCGTGCCCAGCTCGAGAATGCGCCTGCCCAGGGTATGGTTGGCCATGTACCCCACGATGAGAATGGTGTTCTTGGGGTGGTGGATTTTGTAGCGCAAGTGGTGCAGGATGCGCCCGGCCTCGCACATGCCCGATGCGGAAATGACGATGTGGGGCTTTTCCTCGCGCATGAGCGCCATGGAAGCCTCGACGCTCTCGGTGAACTGCACCTGCCGGAAGGCAAAGGGATTCTTGCCCTGCTGCAGGAAGGTCGCGTGGGTTTCCTTGTCGTAGACTTCCGGGTGTTCGCCGAACACCTTGGTGATGTTGGTGGCCAGGGGGCTGTCCACGTATACCGGCAGGCGGGGCACTTCGCCGGCATCGTAAAGCTCGTGGATCACGTAGAGCAGTTCCTGGGTCCGGCCGTAGGCAAAGGAGGGGATGAGCACCGTCCCTCCCTGGTCGAAGGTCTCGTTGAGGACTTCTTTAAGCCGGGGACGCAGATCGATCACCGGTTCGTGTTCCCGATTGCCGTAAGTGCTCTCCATGATCATCAGGTCCACATCGCTGCCGAGCCCGTTGAAATGACTGGCCGGATCGCGCAAGATGGGCTTGCCGTAACGGCCGATGTCACCCGAAAAGCAGACCGTGCGGGAATTGCCGTCATCGCCGTAGCGGATCATGGCGATAGCCGATCCCAGAATATGGCCGGCTTCGAAAAGCGTACAAGTAATATTTTTGCCGATGGTCACCGGGTCGCGGTAGGGGATGCCTTCGAAGGCCTTGAGGGCCTGGTCCGCATCGCCGGTGGTGTAAAGCGGTTCCACCCCTTCCAGATGAAAGCGCTTGATGTAGTCGCCGATCACCTCGGCGTTGAGTCCGTGCTTGTCTTTCTTGAGCAGCCGCTTGATTTCTTGAAGATCCCGCTTGGAGGTGTGGCCGTCTTCGCCGGGCCGCATCTGGGACAAGGCGGAGCGGACGGTCTTGTAGTTCAGGTACTCGGCGTCGCTCTCCTGGATGTGGGCCGAATCGGGGAGCAGGTAGCCGCAGGCATCGACCGTGGCCCGCGTACAGTAGATTCGTCCATTGAAGCCGTTGCGGGTGATCAGGGGAATACGGCCGGAGTGGTCGATGTGGGCGTGGGACAACACCATGTTGGTGAGGATACCCGGATCGAACGGCAGCACCCGGTTCTTCTCGGCAGCGGTTTTGCGCCGCCCCTGATACATGCCGCAATCCAGCAGGATACGGTCCTGGTCCGTGCTCAACAGGTGCATGGAACCGGTCACTTCCCTTACCGCCCCGTAAAAGGTGATGTGCATGCCAGCGCTCCTTTCATCGTTTTCCTCTTGATATCAACCCGTTGAATGCAGCAATCACTATTGACCATACGGGCAAAAATTACAAGGCACAAAAAATCGCCGCTCTTGTAACCATGGCTGCGTTCATCTGTTATTCGGTATATGCCTGCACCGGTTGCATCTCCATCGGCCGCGTGGCGCTTTTCCCGTCCATGAACAACCCATTGACCTTACCACAATGTGGGGGTATATTGTTGCCTATAATCAATCCTTAATAGAGGTGTGCCATGAATCCTTACCTGCTTGTCTTGGTGGCGGCAGCGATGGCCGTGGCCGGCTGCGGCGGTGGCGGTGGCGGTGGCGGTTCAAGCACCGCGAACACGACAGCCGATGTCACCCTGCTGGCCTTCAACGATCTCGGCATGCATTGCATGGACCGCGAATTTTCCGTCTTTTCGATTCTGCCGCCCTTCAATGTGATCCACGCCCAGGCCGTTGAAAAACGCTCCTCCGGCCCTCGGCTGCTGGGTCCGGCAACGGTGGCGGTCACCTATCAGGCAACAGCCGACGCAGACGGTTCCATCAACACCACCAGTCTGGGCGGCAAGACCGACTTCTGGGATTACGCCGATGACCTGTTCGCCACCAGCCTCCAGGCGGGGGAAGGGCTGACCGGGCGGTTCATGCCCGCGGATCACCCCACGCGTCCCGGTGCCCAGGATCTGGATTACAACGCCGCCCGCAGATGGTTCTCGGCCGAAGGCATCCCCATCACCCCCTTCGACGACGACATGCTGACCAACGCCTTTCCGCTGCTGCGCATCCGCGCCCTGAGCGCGGCGACCGGCAGTTCACGGGACTACCTGGACATCGTGGTGCCGGTGGCCACGGAAACGGACTGCCAGGCCTGCCACAACACCGGCGGTGTCGGCACCCTCCGGGGAGGCATCCCATGGGCCAACGATGCGGATCCCGAGGTTCGGACCAAAAAGAATATCCTTCTGCTTCACGATGATCAGGAAGGTACCGACCTTATTGATCTTACACCGGTGCTGTGCAGCCAATGCCACTACTCCCTGGCCCTGGACCTGGGCGGATCGGGGCCAACCGTTAGCCAGGCGGGTAACCCCACCTTTTCCGCTGTCATGCACGAATACCACGGCAATGTGGACGATCAGAACGGCGATCCGGCCTTCCCTGCCGGCGGCAGCGTTGACGACACCTGCTACCGCTGCCACCCCGGGGCCGTGACCCAGTGCCAGCGCGGGGCCATGAAAACCGGCGGCATGGAGTGTTTTGACTGCCATGGGAAAATGCTCGCCGTGGGTGGCGAGAACCCGCTCCTGCCCGGCGGCAGCATCGACGGCACCAACGACGGCGGCAGCCGGCGGCCGTGGCAGGACCTGCCCCGCTGCCAGTCCTGCCACACCGGCGATGCGGTCAGCCACCTTTCCGGCGCGGGTATGGTACCGGCTGGCGACGGCATCCGGCTGATCCAGGCCTACCTGAGCGGGGACGCCTCCGCCTCGCCCATCGAGGCCGCCAACCGGCGCTTTGCCGAAAACACGGACACCCTCTACCGCTTCAGCCGGGGACACGGGGGCCTCTACTGTGAAGGCTGCCACGGCAGCACCCACGCGATCTGGCCCAACGCCGATCCCACGGCCAACGACAATGTCGCGGCGCAGCAGATCCAGGGACATCGGGGCACCATCATCGAGTGCCGCGCCTGCCATGCCTCCGGCAGCCTCCATCTGACCACCGGCGGGCCCCACGGGATGCACAATGTCAATGACCCGGACTGGGCCGACGGCGGGCATGAGGATTTCTACGAAAACAACGAAAACGGCTGCAAGGCCTGCCACGGTACCGCCCTGACCGGCACGGTACTGGCAGTCGTGGCGGCCGACCGAAGCTTCAGGGTCGAGGGCCGCACGGTGACCTACAGCGAGGGGGCTCTGGTGCGCTGCGACCGCTGCCATGAAATGCCCGACTGATCCAGCCAGCCGGGCGGCTGCGCATCCTTCATCATTGGGAAACCCGTTCCACCAGCAAGCCAGGGGAGTCGTCCGCCGTCGCCGCACCCACCGCCTGAACCCCGACCATCTGAGGGCCCTTGGGGAACCCGACGGCCTTGGTGGACAAAGAGGCTGGTTTAGGGAATGACCGTCCAGGTGACCGGGAAGCCATGGGAGGTGAGAGCGGCTACCTGGCCGTTGAACCAGAAGTGGGTCACGGGCCAGTGCACCTCATTGTAAGTCAGCACGCTGCGGGTATCGTCAAGGACCTCGACCACGCGGCATCGCGCCAGTCCGGCCATGCCCTGGCCCACCCCTTTGAGCACGGCCTCCTTGGCCGTCCAGAAGCGGAAAAAGTTCCGCTGCCGGTCCCCGCTGGCCAGCTGCCATTCATCTCCATTGGCCACCTTGGCCAACAAGGCGCCGCTCACCGGACGGATCGTCTCCAGGTCCATGCCCACGGGCAGCGGAGCCGCCACACCGCCCACCATGTCGGGCTTATGGGTCACCGACCAGTGCACCCCGTCTACCGGCAAGGGGACGCCCTTTTCATCCTTGGGGAAGGTGGTCAGGCGGAGGCCGCTTTTGGCACAGGATTGCATCAGGGCCAAGCGGGCGAGACGGCTCAAGGCCTTGACCTTATCCCGTCCGTTGAGGCGCCGGTCGGCTTCGGGGACCGGCAGAATCACTGGGAAGAGGGTCGTTGCCGCCTGCATGGCCGCTCTCATGAGGAGGGGTGGGTTTCGTTTTGAATCCGCAGGGCCATCTCGTACACCGCCTTGCGGGGCAGGTTGAACCGCCGGGCAAGGGTTTTAGACAGACTGGAAACGTGTGCGCCGGGTTGGGCCAGCGCCTCGCGAAGCGCCTTGGCGACATCCGCCTCAGGGGCTGAATCCGCCGCCGCTGCGCCCGCCACCAGCAGTGTACACTCCCCTTTGACTTCCACCCGCTCGGCCAGCATGATTTGGATTTCAGAAATGCTGCCGCGGATGAACTCCTCGTGCAGTTTGGTCATCTCGCGGGCCAACACCGCCGGCCGGTCCCCCATCTCCGCACGGACTTCATCCAATAAAGCCGCCACCCGCCGGGGGGAGTCATAAAAGACCATCGTTCGGGGTTCGGCGGCCAGCGACGCCAGCAGTTCCAGCCGTTTGCCCTTTTTCTTGGGAGGAAAACCCAGGAACACGAAGGCATCGGTGGGCAGCCCCGCTGCACACAGGGCCGTGACCGCCGCCGACACCCCCGGGATGGGAAAGACGGCTAAACCGTGTTCGACGGCCGCGCGCACCAGCCGATAGCCGGGATCAGAGACCGAGGGCGTGCCGGCGTCGCAGACCAGCGCCACGGCCGCGCCGCAGCGGATCTTCTCGATCAGTTCGGGGGTCCGCTGGTATTCGTTGTGTTCATGGCAGGAGATCAGGGGCGTACGAATCTGGTAGCGGGACAGCAGCCGGGCAGTGTGACGGGTGTCTTCGGCGGCGATTAAATCAACCCCCTCCAGGGTCTTGATGGCGCGCAGGGTGATGTCTTCCAGGTTGCCGATGGGCGTGGCCACCACATACAGGCCGCTGGGGCATCGGTTCGCGTCCCGGTCATCCATAGGCAAGGGCAAAGGCATTTTTCACGACCTCGATGTCGGTTTTCCCCGCCGCGGTGTCGATGGCCACCACGTCGAAACGGGCGCGGGCGCCGCTTTCACCGGAACGTTTCAAGTACTCCAGGGCGGCCATGGAAATTTTGCGCTGTTTCGCAGGGGTGACGGCCCCTTTTGGGCTGCCGAACCGACTGGACGCCCGGGCCTTTACTTCCACAAAAACGATGACGCCCTTGTCCCTGGCGATGATGTCGATCTCACCCACTTTGGATCGATAGTTGGTTTCCAGGATGCGGTAGCCCATGCGGTCGAGGAATTCCGCGGCCAGCCGTTCGCTCTTTTTCCCAAACTGTTGGTGCCGGTTCAGCATGGATTGGCCTTTTTCTATGGACGATCAGCCATTGGCACTGAGCTATTTCAGATATTCCCGAACCCCCTTGAAGGTCCGGCGATGGATGGGACTGCATCCGTGGCGCACGATGGCCTCCCGGTGGGTTTGGGTGGGATAGCCCTTGTGCCGGCAGAATCCGAATTCGGGAAACAGGGTGTCCACCTGGGTCATGATCCGGTCCCGGGTAACTTTGGCCACGATGGAGGCCGCAGCAATGGATATGCTTAACGAATCTCCTTTTTTAATGGCCTGTTGGGGCAGGTCTGAGGCGATGGTGAAGATGCCGTCGATCAGCAGATGGTCGGGGCGGGGCTGCAGGTTGGCGACCGCCATGGCCATGGAACGCAGCGTGGCCTGCAGGATATTGACACGGTCGATCTCGGCCCTATCTACCACCCCGATCCCGATGGCGCTGGCAACGCCATACAGGCTGTCGTAAAGGCGGTTGCGATGGGCTGGCGTCAGTTTCTTGGAATCGTCGATCCCGGGGAGGTCGACACCGTCAGGCAGGATGACCGCGGCAGAAACAACGGGACCGGCCAGGGGACCCCGGCCGGCCTCATCGATGCCTGCAACGATCGGATGGCCCATGTCGCGGGCCTTTTTTTCAAATGCCCAGAGGTCTGATACCATGTGATCCGACCCTTTGCCGGATGGCCAACCAACCGGCGGCTGTGCCCACGGGCGGGCGCAAGTGGTCGCAGCGCATTAGTTGAATCGTTTTTCCCGGATCCTGGCCGCCTTGCCACGCAGTTTGCGCAGGTAGTAAATTTTAGCCCGCCGCACCCGCCCCCGGGTGACGATCTCAACCCGGTCAATGATGGGCGAATTTGTGGGAAAAACTCTCTCCACCCCCACACCATAGGAAACTTTGCGAACGGTGAAAGTGGCGTTGGCCATCCCTTTCTTTTTGCTGATGACCACACCCTGGAAGGCCTGGATACGTTCTTTGTTGCCTTCACGGATCTTTACATGAACCGTAACGGTGTCGCCCGGTGTGAAATTGGGCAGATCCATACGGAGCTGTTCTCTTTCGATGTTCTTGATGATTTCCATGATAACTCCCGATAATAATGTTATGATTGTAACCCGCATTCAGTGTTGTGTTCAGGGTCAGGCGCCCAGCAGCCGGTCCAGGATTATGGCCACCGCGGACCGGACTGACAGATGGTTGTATGTTCCCGCCCCGACCAGCGGATCAAGGATGTAATCCGCCCCGGCCATGAATGGGTCAGACAGTCCCCAGGCGGTGCCGAATGCCAGGACGAATGGTGTTGCCTCGGCCAGCATCTCACGCAACCGGCGGTATGACAGGCTTCCCGCCTGCCGTCTGGCCGTAGTGACCACCGTTTTTGGCCGGTGCCCGTGCATTTGGGCGATTTCGTCGATCATCTCGTCGAAGGTGGCTTTAATCCGGACCAGTTCAAGGGCCTGCCGCCGTTTGGGATTGTATGCGCCCCCTGCACCGGTGATCCAGTGGTCGAGGATCCGGCTCACGAGCACCATCTGGTCCTTCAGCGGAGTGATGACATAGTAGCCCTTGACCCCATAGGTTCTGCACACCCTGGCGATATCGTGCAGATCCAGATTGGTGACCGCCGAAGCAATCGTCTCCCCGTTCTTGTCGATCACCGGATGGTGAACCAAGGCGATGTAAAGGCGGTCAGCCGATGAGTCTGTCAATGTCCCGGCGCCATTTCACCAGTATGGCCCGCTCCTCCGGAGAAAAGTCGCGCGGTGCCAAAAGGTCCGGTCGCTTCAACACGGTACGGATCAGGGCAGTTTCCCGGCGCCACCGGTCGATCTCCTGGTGGTTCCCGGACAGCAGCACATCGGGCACCGGCTCATCGCCGAATGTTGGCGGCCTCGTAAAGTGTGCGTGCTCCACGAGCCCGTCACTGAAGGTGTCGTTGCCGGCGGAGTCTTCGTTACCCAGCACGCCGGGAATCAGCCGCGCCAGGGCATCAATCACGACCATGGCCCCCAGCTCACCACCGGTGAGAACAAAGTCGCCGATTGAGATCTCCACATCCACGTGCTGATCGATAAACCGCTCATCCACGCCTTCATAGCGGCCACAGACCAGAATGAGTTCATCCGCGGAAGCCAGCGATTGGGCCAGGCGCTGATCGAAACGCTTGCCCTGTGGCGAGAGCAGCAAGGTCGTCGCCGATGGCATCTGCAATTTGGCTTCCGCCAGGGCTGCCGCCAGGGGTTCCGGTTTCATCACCATCCCGCAGCCGCCGCCATAGGGCCGGTCATCGGTGACCCGGTGCCGCCCTTCGGCATGGTCGCGGATGTTGACGGTAAAGGGCCGGATCTTTTGCCCCTGAACCGCACGCCGGATAATGCCATGATCCCAAAACGGGTCAAACAGTTCGGGGAAAAGGGTCAGTACACAAACGTTCATGGGTCCATCTGCCGCCGGTTCAAAGCCCTTCCGGTGGATCAACGATCATGGTTTTGCCTTCCAGGTCGATCTTCAGGACCACGGCGCCGATGGCGGGAATCAACAGTTCACGCGTCTGTCCACCCTGCTTTCCCTTGACCACATATATGTCATTGCCGGGGGTGGGAATAACCCCGTCGAGGCGACCCAGCAGGGTACCGGTGGTATTATAAACCCGCAACCCCACCAAATCGAACCAGTAGTAGGTGTCTTGTTCCAAGGTCGGCAGGCACGCTTTGTCCACGAACAACTCCGACCCGATCAGGCTTTCGGCCTGACTGCGATCGATCACCCCCTCAAGGTTCATGAGAAGCCCTCTGCCATGGGGCTGCACCCACTGAATGGTCATTGTCTGAACCGAACCGTTGGGAAGTGCAACCCGGATTTCCTTGCCCGTTTCATAGACTGACAAGGATTCGGCATGGGAGCTAACCTTGAGGCTGCCTCGGATGCCGTGGGCACCGATCACCCGGCCCACCAGGACGAGGTCGTCCCTGCCGTTGAGATTACTCGATGATTTCAAGAACCGTACGTTTTTTTATCTTGGCGGAGGCCGCACTCAACAGGGTGCGCATGGCCCGTGCCGTCCGTCCCTGTTTGCCGATCACCTTTCCCAAATCCTCTTTGGCCACTTTCAGTTCGATAACGGATGTCTGGTTGCCTTCGATCTCTTCAACGGAAACCTGGTCCGGAAAATCCACCAACTCCTGCGCAATGAATTTGATCAGCTCTTTCATAGCTCTATCTCCTTTGTTGCGGCTGGGAATCAGGTTCGGCGCAATCCGTTATTCCCCGGCGGCGAAGACACCCTCACGTTTCAGGATCGTCTTGACCGTGTCGGTGGGAGTGGCCCCCTGGCCGATCCAGTATTTGACACGCTCCATGTTCAGAACCACCTGTGCCGGATCCTGAAGCGGATTGTAGGTACCCAGTTTTTCAATGAAACGACCGTCTCTGGGTTTGTCATTGTCAGCTGCGATGATCCGGTAAAAGGGTCTCTTTTTTGCCCCGTGCCGGGCCAGTCTGATTTTTACTGCCATGCCTGTTCTCCTTTAAAAAGGCAGCATACCTCGGCCTAATCCGCGCATGCCGCTTTTGGTAAATTTCTTCATCATTTTCATCACCTGGGTATAATTTTTCAGCAGGCGATTGACATCCTGGACCTGGGTGCCGCTCCCTGAGGCGATCCGCTTGCGGCGGCTGCCGTTGATAAGCGAGTATTGACGCCTCTCCTGGGGCGTCATGGAATTGATGATGGCTTCGATGTGGACCAACTCCTTTTCATCCACCTGAAGATTTTTCATCTGCTTGATTTTGCCCATGCCGGGAATCATTCCCAGGATATCCGTCAACGATCCCATTTTGCGGATCTGGCGCATCTGGTCGCGGAAATCCTCCAGGGTGAACTGGTTTTTACGCAGCTTCTTTTCAAGCTCGGCGGCCTTTTTTTGGTCCACCACCTCCTGGGCCTTCTCGATCATGGTGAGAACGTCACCCATGCCGAGAATCCGGGAGGCCATGCGATCCGGATGGAAGGCCTCCAGGTCGCCGAGCTTTTCGCCCACACCGATAAACTTGATGGGCTTGCCGGTGATGAACCGGATGGAGAGCGCTGCACCGCCCCTGGCGTCTCCATCCATTTTTGATAGCACCACGCCGCCGATGTCCAGCCGTTCGTCAAATGACTTGGCAATGTTCACCGCATCCTGCCCGGTCATGGCGTCGGCCACCAGCAGAATGTCCGTGGGCTTGACCGAAGTGCGGATGCGCGAGAGTTCATCCATCAGCACTTCATCGATGTGAAGCCGTCCGGCGGTGTCCAGCAGCAAGGTGTCGCAGCCCGCCTTCTGGGCTGCCACCCGGGCGTCCTGGCAGATCTTTACCGGGTCCATGTCCGTCGTGGAATCGAAAACCGGCACCCCCAGCTGTCCACCCAGCTTTTTCAGCTGGTCGATGGCTGCGGGCCGGTAAACGTCCGCCGGCACCAGGTAGGGTTGCTTGCCGGATTTGCGCAGCAGTACCGCAAGTTTTCCCGCCGTGGTGGTCTTGCCCGAACCCTGAAGCCCCACCAGCATGACCGCTACCGGCTTTTCGCCCGCCAGATTCAGCCCCTGGTGGGTTTCTCCCATGAGCCGCGTGAGCGATTCGTTGACGATCTTGACCACTTGCTGGCCCGGGGTAAGGCTGCTCATGACCTCTTGACCCAATGCGCGCACGTTGATGTCTGCCACCAGTTGCTTGACCACCTGGTAGTGGACATCAGCCTCCAGAAGGGCCATACGCACTGCCCGCAAGCCGTCGGCAATATTCTTTTCAGAAAGCTTGCCCTGCCCCTTGAGCTGCTTGAAGACCGAATTTAACTTGTCGCTGAGCGTGTCAAACATGACATTTCACCGGCATATCAACTAAAACCTTGAAAGTAGATTTTTTTTAATGCTATGTCAAGATATAAAAAGGCCAAAAGGCCTCGTATGTTTGTATAATCGGAGTGCATGGCAGGTCCGAGTTCCCTGCATGACCAGACACCCCTTGACAACTCCGGACCGGCAAACCGAGCCCGGCACGTGGATCCCACATCATGGCCCCAGAATCAAGCAAAATCGACATCAAGGACCTTTCCCGGCAGCAGTTGGCCGACTGGCTGAAGGACCGGGGCAGACGAAGCTTTCGCACCGACCAGATATTGCGGTGGGTGTACCTGCGCCAGGCCGACCGGTTTGACGACATGACCAACCTGGGAAAGCCGCTGCGGGCGGACCTGGAAGCGGCCTTCGTCAATCCCCGCCTGCAGTTGGAAAACGAAGCGGTCTCACAGGATGGGTCCCGCAAGCTGCTGTTCAGGCTCCACGACGGCCAGCACATTGAAACGGTGATCATTCCCGAAAAGGACCATTTCACCCTGTGCATCTCAAGCCAGGTAGGGTGCCGGCATGGGTGCCGGTTTTGCATGACGGCCAAGGGAGGGTTTGTGCGCAACCTGTCCGCCGGAGAGATCATCTCGCAGGTGCGCGATCTCCTCCATCTGGTGAATGCCCAAGGCGGGATGCCCCTGACCAATATCGTCTTCATGGGCATGGGAGAGCCGCTGGCCAACTATGAGAATGTGGTCCAAGCCCTGGAGACCATTACCAACGGGAATTGGGGCCTCAAGATCTCCACACGCCGGGTCACCGTGTCCACCGCGGGGCTGCTCCCGGAAATGGCGGACCTGGGGCGCGACACCCAGGTGAACCTGGCCGTCTCCCTCAACGCCACTGACGATGACACCCGCAGCCGGCTGATGCCCATCAACCGCAAGTACCCCATCGCCGCCCTGATGGCGGCCTGCCAACGTTATCCCCTGCCGCCCCGGCGAAAGATCACCTTCGAATATATCCTGATCAAAGGCGTCAACGACAGCATGACCGACGCCGAGCGACTGGTTAAACTGCTGCGCCCCATCAAAGCCAAGATCAACCTGATTCCTTTCAACGAACACCCGGGCAGCGATTTCAATCGCCCGGATCCCTCACGGATCAGCCAGTTTCAGGAATTGCTGGCCGAGCATCATTACACCGTAATGGTCCGCCACAGCAAAGGCCAGGACATCGGCGCCGCCTGTGGTCAGCTGAGTGCCGAGGTCCGAGGACTGAAACCGGAGGACTGATTCCCGAGGTCGGAAAGGATGATGGCGGTGGTTGAAGATTGAATGGAATCTCCATATGCCATTCAATGAAGGTTGGTGACAGAAAGTCGCTCCTTTAATTCCTCAAAGCCCCAATCCCGGAATGCCCGAATTCAGCCTGCGAATTTCCGACATTCTATCTTCCGTCCTCAGGCTTCTACCCTCAGACCTCCGACTTCCGGCTTTACCTATATCAAAAACCGCTTATTCTCTAACGGTGGGATCCCCAATACCGTCACCTGCCGGCGATGCCCGCCCACCTGCACATTTACCGTCACCGGGGTATGGTTCGGCGCCTTGCTGTAGCCGGCACAGATGCCGGCGGCCAGCCTTACCACCGGTTCACTGCCTCCGCCGGGAATCACCACCAACGGGCCTGGGAAATCGACCATTTTCAACACCATGTCCGTTTCAGAGTCGATGCAGCGGTTGATCTGCTCGTTGTCCTGCTGAGTGCGGCCAACCACGATTTTTGTCTTTGAATCCAGGCGCATGTGGCGGCCGAACCGGAGCAGGTCGAGGTCCTTCTCCGGATAGGTCGCCTGGTGGTCGAACAGATCCTCGAGCCGTCGGCTGAAAATCTTGTCCGTCAGCAGACACCCGCCGGCCGGTGCCGGAAAATCGGTTACCCCAAATTTTTCGGCCAGCCGCAGCTGTGGTTTCCGGGACCTGCCGGAAAGGTCCAGCAGCCGTGCCCGATCAACCAGACCCTCCTGCTCCGGGATGGTTGGCGGCAGGTTTTTCGCACAAAGGGGCCTTACGATGGTCCCGTCATATCCGGAGTGCTTTTCCACATATCGCAGGGAGGTGCGCGTCTGACTCATGGGCCGCTGCCCCAGCACCTCGCCGGAGAAGAGAAAATCGAAGCCCTGCTCGGTCATGATCTCGCCGGCCAGGCGGAACATCAGGGTGTGGCAGTCCATGCACGGATTCATGTTCTTGCCATATTTGACAGAGGGCGACCGCATCATCTCCATGTATAGCGGGGTGATGTTGCGCACCATGAGCGGTATGCCGGTGCGTTCCGAAGCCTTTTTGGCCTTTGTCGATGAAAAAAAGGGGGTCTCAAAGGCGATCCAGTGCACGACGATACCCTGTTCCCGCAACACCAGCGCGCTTAAGATGCTGTCCAATCCACCGGAACAAAGCCCGAGGGCACGTATTGTCTTGTTTTCAGAAGTCATGCTTACCTTTCTGCCAGCGACAATCCGACGCGTCCATATTGTTCTCAAGCCTGGTTCAGTAAGTCGCCGTTCGGTGCGATCAAAGCGGGCGATCGTTTCAAGCGGCGGCGGCCATGGCGGCCGTCACGGATTGAAACACCGCCCACCGCCGATACTGGCTGAAATGGGGCGTGTCGCAGGTGGCTTTCCGATAAGGGTAAAGACGCACTGCAGCCCTGTCAAGCGACAACAACGTCTGTGTCGAGGCAAGGGGGCGTGCGCTCGAATTGGCAGATCGCATGCGGGTCGTCAATGCCAACCCTGCCCGGCTGAGCCCCATGCTAACAATCAAGGATGGCAAATCTTAACCGTCACCCCGGCGCGCTGCCGACAGGGTCATTGGCACCATAAACCCACACGGACACGCTGTGCCCATCGGTTTGAACCCATCGCTTCTGATCGAAGTGTCGGAAAAATCAGGCTCGGGGTATTGGATTGCGGTTTAGTCCTTGACGAAATACATAACAGCTATGATATAGCTTCCTATTAGAAAACAGCGGTCCATGGAAGAGAACCGGAATCGGACCCCCAGTCTCAAACCTTCAGTCTGAAAACCCAATCATCCCTCTGGGAGCCACACATGAAACATGACATCAGCCTGACCGTCAATGGCGACACCTACCACCTGGCCGTGGAACCATGGCGGACCCTCAACGAGGTGCTGCGCGAGGACCTGAACCTGACGGGAACGAAATTGGGCTGCGGATCGGGAGATTGCGGCGCCTGCACGGTAATTGTGGATGGCAAAAGCGTCAGTTCCTGCCTCACCCTGGCAGTAGAGATGGATGGCAGACAGATCCTCACCGTGGAAGGGCTGGCCCCCTCCGGCGAGACGCTGCACCCCATTCAGGAGGCCTTCATCGAGAAAGGTGCCATCCAGTGCGGGTTCTGCACCCCCGGCATGGAGCTCTCCGCCCTGAACCTGCTCAAGACCAACCCTCTTCCCAGCGACACCCAGATCCGATCGGCCATCGCCGGTAACCTCTGCCGCTGTACGGGTTACAACAAAATTGTGGATGCCATCGCCGAGGCCGGTCGACGCATGAATCCCCAATCCAAATCCAGGAGGTAACGGCCATGCCAGCAGCCCAGTTTGACTATCTCGCCCCAACGACCGTTGATGAGGCGGTGGCCGCGCTCGTCAAAGGCGGCAGGGATACCCGGGTCATGGCCGGCGGCACCGACCTGATCGTCAAGATTCGCCATCGGATGCTGTTTCCCAAGTGCATCGTGAACCTCAAGCGGATTGTGGGCCTGGACGCCATCACCGTTGATACCACAAACGGGCTGACCATCGGCGCCACCGCCCTGTTGGCGGACGTGGCCGCCCATAAAGGCATCCGCCGGCACTACCCCACGGTGGCTGAGGCGGCCGGTGCCACCGCCAACGTGCAGGTGCGCAACATGGGGACCGTGGTGGGCAACCTGTGCAACGCCTCACCGTCGGCGGACAACGCCCCCACCTTGATGGCCATGGCGGCGACGGTGGACATCGCCGGGCCCACGGGCGAGCGGAGCATGCCCCTGGACCAATTCTTCAAGGGGCCCGGCGTCACCGCGCTCGAGACCGGAGAAATCGTCACCGCCGTCCGCGTCCCTCCTCCCGCTGCCGGATCGGGCACGGCCTACCACAGCCTCTCCCAGCGGGGAAAACTGGACTGTTCCGCGGTGGGCGTAGGTACCATGATCGTTTTGGATGGCGAAGGCTGCACGGATGCGAGAATCATCGTCGGCGCCTGCGCCCCGGTGCCCATGCGCACCCAGGCGGCGGAACGGATGTTGATCGGAAAACGGATGACCGACACGCTGATTCGCCAGGCGGCCCAACAGGCATCCGAAGAGACATCGCCCATCACTGACGTAAGGGCCAGCGCCCCCTATCGCTGGAAGATGGTCTCGGTACTGACCATCCGCGCCCTCACCGACGCCCGGAAGATGGCCCTGCGCAGGCAGTAAAGTTAAGATCGGCTGTATTTTCCGAGAGACCACCACGCACCCCATCAAAAAAGGATTTCCCATGAAGGCGAACAGCATCATCGGAAAGGATATTCCCCGAACCGACGGCAGGGCCAAAGCCACCGGCCAAGCTATTTATTCCGACGACATCAAGCTGCCCGGGATGCTTTACGGCAAGCTGCTCAGAAGCCCGCTGCCCCACGCCCGCATCCTGAGCATCGACACCCGGCAGGCGACAGCCATGTCCGGAGTTCACTGTGTCATCACCGGGCAGGATATTCCCAGGGTCACCTATGGCAACTGGCGTCTTTTCCCCGGCACGCAGGACGAATATGCCCTGGCCATGGACAAGGTGCGCTTCATCGGCGACGAGGTGGCCGCCGTAGCCGCCGTGGACCGTGAAACCGCCGAAGCCGCCGTCGAGCAGATCAAAGTGGCGTACGAAGAACTTCCCGGTGTCTTCGATGTGGTCTCCTCACTGGCCAAGGGCGCGCCGGTCGTCCACGATACGTCGCCCACCAACATCAGCATCGACCGCAAGATCGCCTACGGCGATATCGACGCGGGGTTTGCCGCATCGGACTATGTGCGTGAGGACACCTTCACCGTGCACGCCGTCAGCCACGCCTACATGGAGCCCTGCGCCTGCGTGGCCCAGAGCGACCTGGACGGCCGCATCACCTTGTGGACCTCCACCCAGACCCCCTACATCGTGCAGTGCCTGCTGGCATCCACCCTGAACATGCGCGAAAACGACATCCGGGTAATCAAACCCGCGGTAGGAGGCGGGTTCGGCGGCAAGATGGAACTTCGCCCCTGGGAGTTCTGCGCGGCCTTCATGGCCCGCCAGACCGGCCGGCCGGTGAAGTTCACGCTCACCCGTGAAGATGAACTGGCCTTCGGGCGCCGGCGCCACCCCATGACCATCCGCTCCAAGGTGGGCTTTAAAAGCGACGGCACGCTGGTGGCCAAGGACCTGCACATCTACCTGGACGGCGGCGCCTACAACGCCATGGGCCCAACGGCCACCTTCCTTTCGGGCAACTTCGGAGCCATGCTCTACCGTTATCCCAGCTACCGCTACCTGGGCGAGCACGTCTACACCAACAAACCGCCGTCCAGCGCCATGCGTGGTTTCGGCGCCCCCCAGACCCTGTTTGCCGCCGAAACCCAGATGAACATGGCCGCTGAAGAACTAGGCATCGACCCCATCCAGATCCGCCTGAAAAACGCCATGGTTTCCGGCGACGAGCTGCCCGGCGTGGCCACCATCAGCTCCTGCGGGTTCGTCGAATCCCTCAAGGAAGTGCGGCGCATCAGCGGCTGGTCCCGCAAGCGGAAAAGCCTGAAAACGGGCCGGGGCGTGGGCATCGGCTGCTACAGCTTCATCTCCGGCGGCGTCTTCAACTGGTTCAACACCCAGTATCCCTTTTCGTCCGCCGAAGTACGCGCCTTTGATGACGGCACCGTCCATCTGCTCACCATGGCCTCGGACATCGGCCAGGGGTCGGACACGGTACTCAAACAAATTCTCGCCGAAACCCTGGGACTGAAGATGGATGACGTCCGGCTAACCGCCGCCGACACGGCCATGACGCCCCAAGCCGATCTGGGCACCTGGGGCAGCCGGGTGACCCTCATGGCAGGCAATGCGGTTCTGGACGCCGCCCGGAAGATCAAGGAGAAGCTGGCCGGCGCCGTTTCGGCCCGCTTCAACCTCAACGTGATCTTCGACATCGAGTTTGCCGACGGGCGCGTCTATGCAGCGGGCAAGCCGGACCGGGGAATGACCTTCGGCGAGGCGGTGGCCTTTGTCCAGAAGACCCAGCGGGGTGAACCGCTGGTGGCCAGGGGGTCCTACACCCCCCGGGGCAAGGGGCTGGTGAGTCCGGCCTTCAGCTTCGGCGCCCAGGTGGCCGAGGTCACCGTAGACACCGACACCGGCCAGATCCAGGTGGAGAAGATGTGGACCGCCCACGACTGCGGCCGGGTGCTCAACCCCATGGCCGTGGAGGGCCAATTGGAGGGATCCGTACAAATGGGACTGGGTTACGCCCTCTCCGAGCAGTTCGTCATGGATGGTGGCAAAACCTTGAATACAACCTTTCTCGATTATAAAATGCCCAACGCCGCAGACATGCCTCCGGGCGAGTCGGTGTGCATCGACACCTTCGAACCCGAAGGCCCCATGGGCGCCAAGGAAGCCGGCGAGGGGTTGGCCTCCCCCACGGCACCGGCCATTGCCGAGGCGGTGTTTCACGCCACCGGCTACCGGTGCAAAGACCTGCCCATCACTCCGGAAAAAGTGCTCAAGGGGCTGGGGAAGCTGTAGGTCTGAAGTCAGAAGACTGAGGTCGGAGGACTGAAAACCACATCCGGAAACCTCAACGCCGACAGCACGACTCGGTCCACTGACATCGGTCCTCCATCATTTGACATCCGACCTCGGACTTCAGTCCTCAGACCTTTGTCATCCATACTCGGGCTTCAGCGTCTGCCCAGCTTGGGCGTCAATTCCACCTGAAAGGTGTGCCCCAGCACCTCGGCGATGGCATGCACGGTGTTATGGAACCTTGTATAGGTCATCGCCAGGCCGATGACGCCAGCCAGAATCTGCAAGGATTCCAAATCCTGCTCCGACACCTTCCAGGGTTCGTAGTGGTACAGCCGCAGCACGCCGACCACTTCGCCGAGGTGGTTGATGGGCAGGGACACCACGGCGGCGATGCCCTCCTTTCGCGCTTCTTCCGGATATTGCAGGCTCTTGTTTTTTTTGCTGATGTCCGAGATCACCACCGGGCTGCCCTGAAAGGTCTCATTGATACTCTTGGGCGTGTTCAGCGGCCCCTTGGTGAGGTACTTGGCGGAAAGGCCGAAGCTGGCCAATATCTCCAACTCTTCGGTGACCGCATTGAGCACGAAAATAGCGCATCCCTTGATGTCCAGGCCTGCCGTGAGCATTTGGGCCAGGTGGTTGGTCATCACGTCCAGGTCCTCGCTGTGGGCGATGGACCGGGTTACGGCCTTGAAGATGTCGATGTTGATCCT
The DNA here is from genome assembly GCA_963704985.1 of uncultured delta proteobacterium. GTDB lineage: Bacteria > Desulfobacterota > Desulfobacteria > Desulfobacterales > Desulfosarcinaceae > Desulfosarcina. The sequence continues at coordinate 61,670 of CAVPIL010000007.1, forward strand.
GTTTTCAGATGCCATGTCCTCCTCCTTTCAAGTGGCAACGCAGATGGTCACCCCGCGCAGGGCGGTCACCACACGAGCGTATATGCTGCGGGTGAAAAAATGGGTCACCTTGCCCGCGCCCCGGCTCAGCACCAGCACGTTGCAGCCGGCAACCCGGTCAACGATCTCCTCAGCCGCGCTCTTGACCCGTTTTTTGAACACACAGGTGACGGCATCGCGATCGAACCCGTTCTCGACCAGCACATCCCCCACCGCCTTCAAGGCTTCTTCCTTCTCCTTGAGCTCCGCCGCCAGAAAGGTCATGCCGCTTCTCATCTTCAGATTCTCCGGACTGGCCGACACATCGATGTTCGGCAGCGGGGTGTAGGCGTGCAACAGCGTGACGCTGGCCTCCTTGCGACCGGCAAAGGCGTCGATGGCAAACCGGATGGCCTTTTGATCGTTGGGGGAATAGTTGTAGGGCAGCAGTATCCGAAAAGTTGCCATGGCTCCCTCCTTTCATGTTAAAAAAAGGTTATAGGTCAGCCGCAAACCGAAAACGGGGCCTGGCAGGCGAAGGAGGCGCAGATTGAAAAAAGCATGCTAAAGATGGCAGGAGCAGCATATTCAAGAAGGAACCATGAACGTCCGCATCGCTGGCGGCGGTAGGAATAAGCCATTCATTCCGGCTTTCTCGTTAATGCTAAAATGGTCATGGGTGGATGTCAAATAAAATTGCTGGGTGAGATTGCCGCCACAATTGCCATCCCGGTGGAAGATCTGTATGCGGGCGCCTGTGAAACGGCCGGCAATAACGTCCAGGCAACCCGGGGGATTCAGGCGGCAGGTGAAATCGATGGTCGCTGGAAGATCCCATAGAAAACTGAAGCGGCCAGGGACTTCGGCGGTTCACATGGGTCTGGCTTGCGCGGCGGCGGTTGCCGTGTCCAGCATGCGGTTGGAAAATCCCCACTCGTTGTCAAACCAGACCAGCAGTTTGGCTAAATCGCCGCCGCTCACGCGGGTCTGGGTGCCATCGACAATAGACGAATGGGGATCATGATTGAAATCAATGGAGGCCAAAGGGATGTCGCAATAGTCCATGATGCCCTGAAAAGGTCCCTGGGCCGCCGCCTGCAGCACCCGGTTGATCTCTGCGGTTGAGACCTTCCTTTTCAGGCGCACATTCAAATCCATGGCCGTCACATTGGGGGTGGGCACCCGGATCGCCGTCGTCTGGAAACAGCCTGCAAACTTGGGCAGTATGCGCGCTATGCCCCTGGCCAGCTGGGTGTTCACTGGAACCATGGATGGACCGGCCGCACGACAAAGGCGCAGGTCGTTGCGGCAGGTATCGATCACCGGCTGGTCGTTCATGGCCGAATGGATGGTCGTAATGTTGCCGCAGACGATCCCGAAGGCCTGGTCCAGAACCACGATAACGGGAAGAATACCGTTGGACGTACAGGATGCATTGGACAGGATCTTCTCTTGGCCGGTCAATGCATGGTGGTTCACCCCGTAAACAATGGTTGCATCCACCAGGGAATCGGCCGGATTGGAAATCAGCACCCTCCCGGCACCGGCGTTTAGGTGCACCTGGGCGGCGGATCGACTGTTAATCCGCCCGGTGCATTCCAAAACCACATCGACCGCCAGTTCAGCCCAAAGCAGATGCGACAGCGACGCCTGCCGCAGCAGTTGAATCGGGTCGGCGGCAACGTGCAGACAGGTTTCTCGCAGTTCAACCGGAACCTGAAAACGACCGTGGGTGGAATCGAATCGGGTCAGATGCGCAATCGTGCCGGGTTCAGCCAAATCATTGATGGCGACGATTTCAATGGGCCAGCGGCGGTATTCGTATAAGGCCCGCAGGATACTCCTGCCGATGCGGCCGTAGCCATTGATGGCGCAGCGAAACGGGGGATCAGGCATGGTCATCATGACTCATTTCCAGAAGAAAAAGCACCCACCGGGAAAATCCACATTGCGATCCATGCAAGGTATCCATTCATCGAAAGCAACGATTATTAAAAAAAAGGAGTCGGACGCGATGGTTCTGCTTACCGCCCAAGCGCTGCGCCGGAATCGACATAGATAGAACGCCGGCAGGCGGAATGCAACCAAAGACGCATCGCCTTACCCAAAGGAGTCGGGTTCGTCAAGGACGGCCCGGATCTTTTTGGAAAGCTCCTGGATGGTAAAAGGCTTCTGGATGAAGCCGTTGCAGCCTTTCTGCAGCAGTGCTTCCGCCTGTCCATCGAGGGCGTAACCGCTGGACAGGAGCACCCGCATGGTTGGATCGAGCGTGCGGATCTGTTCAAAGGTCCTGCCGCCATCCAGCCCGGGCATGATCAGGTCGAGGATCACCAGATCCACCTGGTCTTTCATGCGGGTGAGAATCTCCATGGCTGCTTCGCCGCTGCCGGCGCAAATCACCTGATAGCCGATCTTTTCCAACATCGATTGTCCGACCACAATGACCAGCTCCTCGTCATCGACCAGCAAAATACGTTCCGATCCCTTGACCACGGTCTTCACCAGGGCTGCTTCCCGGTCCACCTGCTTCTGTGATGCCGGCAGGTAAATGGTGAATGTGGCTCCGCGGCCGGGTTCGCTGGCAACGGTGATGATACCGCCGTGATTCTTGATGATTCCGAATGCCGAGGCCAGGCCCAAACCCGTCCCCCGGCTTTTCTCCTTAGTGGTGAAAAACGGGTCGAAGATCCGGTTTTGTATCGCAGGGTCCATGCCGATGCCGGTGTCGGCAATGGCTATGCTGACGAACTGGCCTGCTTTGGCCTGGTGGGGGCTGCAAAAGGTCTCATCCAGCCGGACGGTTTTCGTTGCGATGGTCAGTTGCCCCCCCTGGGGCATGGCCTGCCATGCGTTGACATAGATGTTTAACAACACCTGCTCGATCTGCCTCCGGTCCGCCTCCACCGCCTGGAGCGACGGTTGAAGTGCCAAACCGATGCGGATCTCTTTTCGCGTGCGTCCGAACATCTCCGCGCTGGATTGAACCAGTTCGTTGAGGTCCAGCGGCTTGACTTCGTATTTGCCGCCTCGGGCAAACCCCAGCAGCTGTCTGGTCAAATCGCTGGCACTGTTGACGTATGCCTCAATCCCCCGGAGATGTTCATAAAAGGGGTGGTCCGGGCTCAGGTCCATGGCCATCAGCGACGCCCGCCCTTGAATGCCCATCAACAGATTGTTGAAATCGTGGGCGATACCCCCGGCCAGTGTGCCCAGGGACTCCATGCGCTGGGCCTGTTCGTATTGGGCTTGAAGTGATTTCCGCTGGCTGACATCGGTCAGGTTGACGGTCATCCCCGCCGGCAGGCCGTCCGGCCGCCTGATCATCGCTGCACTGACGATGACATCCAGCGTACGGCCATCTTTGGTCAACCGTTTGGTCTCGAAGCGGGTGGTGGACCGGGAAGCGAAAACTCTTCTGATTCTGGCGGCGGTGGTTTCTTTCTGGTCATCGGGTACGAAGGGGATGCGACGGCCCTTCAATTCCGTTAACGACCAACCGAAAACCTCGGTAAAGGCGGGATTCAGATACTGGGGCACACCCTCGGTGTCGTAAATCACCATGGGATCCGGGTTGGCCACGAGAATGGTCCGCAGGCGCTCTTCCCGTTCGCGCAAGGCGGTTTCCGCCCGTTTTCGGTCGCTGATGTCCGTGTGGGTGCCAACCAGGCCCACCACCTGACCTCCTTCACCCTTGATGGCGTAGGCGCGCAACAGGATGTTCAAGATCGTTCCATCCTTGGCGCGCATTTCCACTTCGCCTCGCCAATGGCAGCCGTCCATGATCGTCCTGAAAACCTCCCGGCCGATCTTTTCGTCCACATAGAGGCTGGCCGGCGGATCATCACCAATGGTTCCAAACAGCTGGTCAAAGGCATGGTTCTGATACCAGTGCCGGCCCTCGGGCGTCGCCATGCCAATCGCATCGGAGGAGAGATCCACCGCTGTCTTGAAGTGCAAGACGCGATCCTCGGCCTGCTTGCGCTCCGTGATATCAACGGCCAGGATATGACAGGTGCTGGGATCACCCACGGCATCGGTGACGGGATGGGCAAGGGAAAGCAACCACCGTTTTTCCCCGGCAAACCGGACGCCTTGCTCGAAACGCAGGCTGCGACCGTGGGTGATGACTTCGAGGATACGGCGTTCGTATGACGGGGTGTTCTCCGGGTAGATCATGGACAGGGGTTGGCCCACGAAATCATCCGTGCGGCCGCCCAACAGGCCGGCCAGCTTTGGATTGATCATCAGGCAGGTGCCGGATTTATCGTGGAGGGAGCTTAGCAGATCTGCCTGATCAAGAAACATGGGGAAGACCTGCGAGCGATCCTGCGTCGCAATGTCCGTTCGAGGGCGCCCGGCGGCCTCCCGTTCGAGTTCACGAACCCGTTGAACCAATTGATCGTAGGTTGGTTTTTCCGGCATGTTTGGCCACAGATCCAAACAATGGTGGTGCTGCCCGGTGGGTTTCAAACCGGGGCAACGGGAGGCAAAGCCATTCATACGCACATGCTTGTAAAATGGTAACCGCGTTGGCCGGAAAAAGCAAACACCTTATGCAAATGCCAAGTCGGCAAGCGTGATGGCAGGGGGGCGTGCGCAGCATGCCGGGAAAGGCCAAAAAAAAATGGCGGGGAAGGCTCCCCGCCATGGCGATGTTTCACCGATCATGGGTGATCGTTCAGCCGCGGACTTCTTCCTTCACGCCCACAGCCATTTTGTAAAGGACGGTCAGCACCAGCGCACCGACAGCATAAACACCGAGGGTGATGCCGATTTCGGGCATGGTCGGCGCGTATTCGTTGACCTCATGCAGCGGGTTGGGTACGAACCCGCCGGAGATCATGCCCAGGCCCTTGTCGATCCAGGTGCCCATAATGATCACGATACAGGCGATGGCCAGAGACGTCTCGTTCTTGCGCGTCGCCGGGGTGACGGTGAGCACGATGCCCGTGGCCATGAGGATCATGGAAGCCCACATCCAGGGTACCAGGGCGCCGTGGCCGTGCAGGCCCACGAACAGGTATTTGATATGGTCCATGTGGCCCGGAATCTGGCTGTAAAAGGCCACGAAGATCTCGCACAGGAAGAAAAAGACATTGATGCAGATGGCGTAGGCCACAGTCTTGGCCAGGGCCTGAATCTGCTGCTTGCCCGGGTCGAAGGTGGTGAAGCGCCGGATGAACAGACAGAGCAAAATCAGCAGGGACGGCCCGGCGGCAAAAGCCGACGCCAGGAACCGGGGTGCCAGGATGGCGGTGAGCCAGAAGTGGCGTCCCGGCAGGCCGCAGTACAGGTAGGCGGTGACCGTGTGGATACTCACTGCCCATGGAATCGATATGTAAATCAAAGGTTTGAGCCAGCTCTGGTAGTGGACGCCGTTGCGCTCGGCCTCCAGCACGTTCCAACCGATGACCAGGTTCAGGAACAGATAGCCGTTGAGCACAATGGCGTCGTAAAACAGCACACTGTTGGGCGTCGGGTAGAGCAGCACGTTGAGGGCCCGCATGGGCTGCCCAAGGTCCACCAGAATGAAGAGCAGGCACATGACGATGGAGGCGATGGCCAGAAATTCACCCAGAATGGTGATCTTGCCATAGGCCTTGTAGTCATGCAGATAGTAAGGCAGCACCACCATCACCCCTCCGGCGGCCACGCCGACCAGGTAGGTGAAATTGGCGATGTAAAACCCCCAGGAGACGTCCCGACTCATACCGGTAATACCGAGACCGAATTTGAGCTGCACCAGGTAGATCCCGAAGCCGGCTCCGATGATACCCAGCAGGACGACCATCCATCCCCAGTACCATTTATTTCCTTTAACGGCTAATTCAAGCATGCTCACCTCACACGATGTAGTAGACGGACGGCTCTGTTCCCAGGGTCTGTTTCCGCCTGATGGTGTAGTTTTCCTTCAACAATTCCCGGACCTCCGAATGGGGGTCGAACAGATCGCCAAATGCCATGGCACCGTTGGAGGCCTCCACACAGGCGGGCATTTTACCTACGGCCAACCGCTCTGCGCAGAAGTTGCATTTTTCAACCACACCCTTCATGCGGGTGGGGAATTCCTTGTTGGTTTCAAGAATGAAGGGGCGCGGGTCCCTGAAATTGAAGCTGCGCGCGCCGAAGGGGCAGGCGGCCATGCAGAAGCGGCAGCCGATGCAGCGGTGAAAATCCATCATGACGATACCGTCGCTCGCGCGCTTGAAAGTGGCCTGGGTGGGACAGGCACGCACGCAGGGCGGGTTTTCGCAGTGGTTGCACAGCAGCGGGAATGGCCTCTCCTCCACCGCTTCGTTGAGGTATCGGTTGACTTCGTCGGGGAAGGCTTGGTGGTACCGCGCCTCCCAGATCCACTTGATCTCGTGGTTCTTGTTGTCGATGGCCGTGGGGATGTTGTGGATCTTGTTGCAGGCCTCGATGATGGGTTCCAGGTCTTTGGCCGTATGAATCTTGCGCGTATCGATGACCATGGCCCACTGCTTGGCCGTCAGGGCGTCCTCCCCCTGGGCCAAATGGTAGCCGGGCCCCTGAGCGCCTCCAGCAGCGAAGGCATCGAGCACGGGTTTTGCCCCAAGACCCAGCGCGGAAACGCCAGCTATCTGAAGAAAGCGTCTTCTGCTGTTTTTCATACCTTATTCTCCTTTTGGGTTGTCTATGTGGCAATCCCAGCAATAGGGCCTAACGGACGCATAATTGTGGCACCGGTCACAGAACTCTTTTTTGTTGGAATGACAGTCCATACAGGTGTTGGAGAGGCTCATTTCAAAAAGCTTGCCTTCGGCGTTGACGAACATGCGCTCTCCGTTTCTGACCACGTTGTGCCGCCACACATCCAGCAGCTGCATGTGCTCCGCGGTCATATAGGCGGTGGGCATGACGCAGACCTTGGCGGCTTTGGCTTGGGCGGTCAGCTCCAGCTCGGGTGCGGGGGCGGCTTTCCCCAGGTTGTACCAGAAGGGAAAGGTGATGGCAGCGAAAAAAACAACCAGTCCCGCGAGAATCTTATTCTTGTCCTTCATCGGCTACTCCTCCATTCCCGGCAGCGGTTCGCCGCGCAGGTCGGTTTCTCTTTCCTTTTCACCGGGCAGAATCAGGGCATTGGCCACCAGTTCGTGCAGCCCGGTCACCTCGACCTCCGGCACCCAGTACTTCATGGATGCGGGCAGGGCCGCGCGGTCGATGGCGCAGACACAGGCCAGCATGTTCACGCCGAACTGCTCGTGGACATACTTCACGGCATTGGCCCGCGGAAAGCCGCCGGCCATTCTCAGTTCCATGTTCTCCCCGGCGTTGAGGCCGGCGCCGCTGCCGCAGCAGAAGGTCTGCTCCCGGATGGTGTTGGCCGGCATGTCGATAGAAATGGTTGGCCACGTTCTGGATCACATAGCGCGGCTCGTCCAGCATGCCCATGCCCCGTGCGGGGTTGCAGGAGTCGTGGAAGGTGATGATCTTGTTGTCGTTGCGGCTGGGGTCCAGATCCAGCTTGCCGTGCTTGATCAGGTCGGCGGTAAACTCGGCAATGTGCACCATTTTGGTGGAACTGGCGTTTTCGAACTTGGTGCCGGTGATGGGGTTGACCGGTTCTTCCAGGAAGTCGGCCGGCCCGTTCATGGTGTCCATGTACTGGGAGATCACCCGCCACATGTGCCCGCACTCGCCGCCCAGGATCCATTTGACGCCCAGGCGTTTGGCCTCGGCGTACATCTTGGAGTTGAGCCGCTTCATGGTTTCGTGGGAGGTGAAGAAGCCGAAGTTGCCGCCTTCCGAGGCGTAGGTGCTCCAGGTGACATCCAGGCCGTACTTTTCCTTCAGAAAGTGGAACAGGATCATGTAGCCCATGCAGGTGTAGGTGCCCGGATCGGCGAACACGTCACCCGACGGGGTGATGAAAAGGATGTCGGCCCCCTTTTTCATGTACTGGGGCTGCAACCCGGATGCCGGTGATCTCTTCGATGTCGTCGACGAAGAAGTCGAGCATGTCCTTGAAGGCATGCGGCTGAATCCCCAGGTGGTTGCCGGTGCGGTAGCAGTTGGCCACCGGTGTGGCGATCCAGTCGATGTTCAGGCCCAGCAGGTTCAGGATCTCCCGGCCCATGATGGTGATTTCGGCAGTATCGATGCCGTAGGGGCAGAAAACCGAGCAGCGCCGGCATTCGGTGCACTGAAACAGGTAGTACCACCACTCTTTGAGGACATCCAGGGTCATGGGCCGGGCGCCGCCCAACCGGCCGAGGATCTTGCCGGCAGCGGTGAAGTCGTTGCGGTAGACGCTGCGCAGCAGCTCGGCCCGCAGCACCGGCATGTTCTTGGGATCACCGGTGCCGATGAAAAAGTGGCACTTGTCGGCGCAGGCGCCGCAACGCACACAGATATCCATGAACACCTTGAATGACCGGAACTTGTCCAGCCGTTCGCGGAACCCCTCGTAAACGATCTGCTGCCAGTTCTCCGGCAGCTTCCAGTCGTCTTCCAGCGGGTTCCAGGGACGCGCGTTGGGAAAGCCCAGGGTTTCGACGCTTTTGGGGTTGGATGCGTAACAGTACATCCCTTTGCGGATATCCACCGGCGTGTCCATCCAGCCGGCGCCGGATGAACGATGATCTATCTGTGACAATAGCTCATCGGGTGTGATCAACTCATCTGCCATTATCTGCTCCTTTTTCCTTAAGCCTGTTCTTCGGGCATTTTAACGACCGGCAGGCCGGCTTCGACCATTTTTTCTCTGAAATCGTCTTCGTATTCTTCATAGGTGTGGACCTTGACCGGATGGTTCCAGGGGTTCACGTGCCTGACCTGGCGCGTGTTGCCGGTCATGTTGCGGGTGGGACTGAGGAATACCCCGCCCAGGTGCATCAGCTTGCTGAACGGGAAATAAGCCAGCAGGACGCTGACCAGAAACATGTGGGCAAAGAACAGGCTGCTGACGCCCTCGGGAATGGTCGGCCGGAAGGTCACCAGCCCCATGGTCAGCTCTTTAATGGCAACGATGTCCACTTTGGTAAGATAACGCATGAAGATGCCGGAAAGGGCGATCCCCATGATCAGAAACAACGGGAAAAAATCGGCAGCCAGGGAGATGTAGCGCACCTGGGGAGATGAACAGCCGGCGCAGGAAAAGGTAAGAGCGCCGCGGCAAGAAGCACCACCCCGGACATGTACACCCCGGGAAGGCCCGCCTGGATGGTATCGTAGAGCACTTCCATGCGCATGAAGCTGTCCACCTGTTCCAGCAGGGTGACGAAAAAGGGAACCGGTTCAGTGAAAAACCGCAGGTGCCGCACGACCACCGTAAAAAAGGCGTAGTGAAACGCCAGGGCGCCAATCCAGAGGAAAAGCTCCAACTGGTAGGTCAGCCGGCTGCCGCCGTTCAGTTGCATGCGGGTGTTGCGAAACAGGGACCGGAAACAGACGATCTCCAGAAACATCCGGACGATGACGCCAAAGGTAGTTGACGGGTTGTCGATCTTGGCCTGCTTGATCCAGGGCATGGATGTCTGCTGTCCGCAGGTGGTGGTGATCCGGAACGGCACCGCCGAACGGGACCAACCCATCACGCGGCGGGCAAAACCGACAACGAACAGAATCACCGCCAGATAGGGCACAACGATGCCGAAAACCACCTGCAGGCCCGCCCCCTGCTGCGCGCCCACATAGGCGATCAAAAACAGCACGACTACCGCTATGAGGCTAACCATGTAATTTTTATTCATCGAACCGCACCTCACTTCTTGGCGCCGGGCAGATTTGAATCACCGCAACCGCCTCCCCGCCGTTGCGCCGATGCCGCAGAGGACACCGGAAGCCTCCAGTTAAGAGGGCTGCGGCAACTTCGGAACCGTTGCCGGATGCCTGAATCGAAAGATTAAAAGGGAAGTATCAGAAACCGGGCCCGTCTGCCTCGGTTTCAACAATCAAGCCTGCTCGCTTCAACGAACCGAAAAATTGACTTCTGGATTCCGTAGCTTTGAGTTCATAGATTTTTTCCCGGCAGGCCATGTAGATGTCGAATGCGGCCATGGCCATCTCGTCGATCCGCCGGTCAAGCTCATGCATACCCACATCCGCATCTCGGCCCGCTCCCTGCATGTGCTGTCGGATAATCTGCTTAAGGGAAAAGATGAAGCCGGTGGCCATGGAGGGGGAGAAGGTTTGAACAGCCCGGATTCTCAAGATGGGGTCGAGGGCTGCCGTCATACCGTCACGCCCGGCACCCCCGATCAAGGCATCCACCAGGGCTTCAAGGCTCTGGTAGGTAGTCTGCCCCACCGGATTGGCAAAAGGATCTTTCTGGCTTTTCAGGAAACGGGCCGTGTCGGCCGGATAGGAGTCAACCGTGGCCTGAAACCAGCTCTTTAGAATCTCCTTTTTTTTTGCCGCCAGTGATTGTGCTGAACTCATCTACGGTCTCACCCTGGAAGCCCCCGTGAATCAACCACGGGTGCCGCAATAGTAACCTCAGCTTGTCGGTTCGGATTGTTGCGGTGGTAAAACTGTGCAACGGCTGGAAACCAGCCGAATTCAAGGTCGAATCTATAGTCAACTTGCCCTTTTCTGTCAAGGACAAATAAGGCGCCGCACCCCTCGGCCAGCACCGATCAGAGATACATCTTCTTCCACGGGGAACGCCGGTTCTCCAAGGCATTGGCCAGGGCCAGGTACAGGGTGCCCACCACCAGTTCGGCGCAGTGGAAATGGTCTTGGGGCAGCGTCTCGAGAAAGCCGGCCACCTGCTCCGGCGTGACCTCCCAGGCGGCGTCCACCGACTTGCCCGCAACCAGGGAAACGACCGCATTGCAGCAGGCATTGGTGTTGAGGCAGCCGTTGATATCGTAGGACAGGGTGCCGATGGTATCCCCGTCGAGGTTAATGAAAAACTCCACCGTATCGCCGCAGTCGCCGGCTTTTTTACCGTATCCGTCGGGTTTTTCCAGCCGCTCCCGGCGATCCGTGCGAAAGGCCATCTCCAGAAAAGCAAGGGCGTGGTCCTGCCAGAAATCCGCTGTTTTATTGTCTGGGTCCATGAGGTCAGCTCTCCCTAATTTATTAAAGGCTGTCGGCCCTTGATCGCATGCTGCTGGCGGATCATAAAAGCCGCCGCCAGCTTTGTCAATACAGGTTGGCAAGGACCGCTTAACCATTTGCGATGGTTACCTATTTATGTTAGTGTCCGAAGGGTTGCAGCTAGGGGAAGCCACCGTTGCCCCACTGCTTGCAGGCCGGCAAGTTGCAGATCAGGGACCCCTATTGATGGTCATCATTGCCCTTGCCGCCAATGGCGGCCGGTGGGTCATCCTCTTGGCTATCTTTTCCCTCAGGGGCCAGGCATGGGGTGCCCTGGTTCAGACCGCAAAGAATTCCTTGCCCGTGGTGGGTTTCAATGATAACGGTCACTGTTTTGTGGATGCCATCAACGCAGAACCTGACCCACCCATCTGGCAATCCGCTGCTAAACGACTGCGGTTAAGGACGAAACCAGACCAAATAGATACCATCCAGGACAACCAGCCATGCATCAAAAACAAAATCTCGGCAAGACGGATCGTCCCTTGAAAATCTTTGTCTTCCAGCAGGGCCAGCGAGCCGAAAGCAAAGTCAAAGGAATCCAGCGCTACGGTGAAAACCAGTTTGACATCACCTTGATCACCATCGACCAACCTCTGCCGCCGGTGGTGGACGACGCCTCCGCATACCTGCCGGAAACCATCGCAGCGGACCTGGTGTTGGATTTTCTCAAACATCCCGACCTGTCCCACGATCTGGCCCTGCTGTGCCAGAGGCTGGCCATCCCCATTGTGGCCTCGGGCAAGAAAACCACGGTGGCGGGCACGCACACCCCCCCGGTCTGCTGCGCCCTGGCCCGCTTCCCGGAGCTTGAGCCCTACAGCCGGTGCTTCGGTGCGCCGGAATTCGATGTCACGGTGGAGGACGGAACCATCCAGGACCTTCGGGTACGGCGCGGTGCGCCCTGCGGCGCCACCTGGGAAGCGGCCCGGCGCATGAAAGGTTGCCGCATTGAAGAGGCACCGGTGCGCATGGGGCTGGACACCCAGTTTTTCTGCACGGCCGATCCGTCCAACTGGGACCCCATCTGGGGCAAGAGCCCGGTCCACCTGGCTGCCGACCTGCATCGCGCAGCCCTGGTCGCAGCGCTGAAAAAAACGCAGCGGGACGCCTGCGATTAACCCCCACTGGACATTTCCGGAGAAGGGTCAGATCTGTTTAGCCGTAATTATTTTTCTGCTTTAAAGTTAGGCCGGACGGGCGCCGCCGTCGGGTTCCAATGGGATGGCCTTGCAATGGACGGGCGCAATCAGACCTGTCGCGGTTGTAATCTGCGGTCCGGAACGGAACGGCGATCCTCACCGGACCGGCGCTCGGGAAGGTGTCCATTATAGGAATAGATCCGGCGGTCGTCTCCAAAACGCCGTCCGCCATTGTCGATGAGCATCATTTTTTCCGGGGCAATCGCTTCAGCTGCGGGCATTTCTTTTCCTATCTGTTCCTGCCGTGCCGGTAAAAGCCAGGCAGGGCTTTTTTTTTCTGGTCGCGCGCCACCCTGGGCACAACCCGCGACGGAATAAAAAAAAGTCTGCAATAAGCATACCGTTCAGCTTGATCCAAATCTATTCGAACAGATTCAAAATGTTATGCATTGTGTCCATGTAAAACCGGCAGACGAGGGGAAATAGAAGCCACAATTCGTAGGTTTTTTTTTTCACAGTAGAAAAAAATCCCCCATGAATGGCTGCGTGGCTGGATATCCCAAGGGCCGCTGCATCGGATCCACCCCGACGGCAAACCGCGGGTTACCGTCACCGCATGGCCTGCAGCCGTCTTCCGGTTCGCCGGTTAGCCCTGCCGCTGCGACCATCGGCATCTGACCGTCACTCCGCCAAGTGACGGGACGTGCCCGCGCTTGGGCGGTTCAAGGAAGCCACAAACCGTTCCAGCGCCTTTACCGCCGCCGGCAACGCCCGGCGGCCGAACCCGATACGAAAATGGTTGCCCCTCTCCCCAAAGAGATTGCCGGGCAACAGGAGAACCCCTTCCTGCCTGACCAGATCATGGCAGAAGGGTTCGACCGGGCTGCCCGTCAGGCGCACGAAGGCAATCGGTCCGGCTTTGGGGCGCACCCAGGCAAAGGTGGATGCATGCCGCTCAAAAAAATCGTCCAGGATGTTCAGGTTGGCGGTGATGATATCCAGGTTGCGCCGGATCAGCCGGTGCCGGTGGCGCAGGGCGATCTCGGCCAGAAACTCGCTGGGTCCACTGTTGCAGATGGTCGTGTAGTCCTTTAGGGCAGCCATCCGGTCGGCCATGGGGGCATTGCGGGTGGCCACCCAGCCGATGCGCAGGCCCGGCAGGCCATAGGTCTTGGACATGACGCCCAAAGAGACCGCCCGTTCGCTGAGTTCGCAGGCAGCCGGGAGACGGTCCTCGGCTGCATATTCCGATTCCCGGTACACCTCGTCGGAAAAGAGCAGGATGCCCCGCTCGTCCAGCATGCGGTTCAGCCGGCAGAAGTCGTCCCTTGGCATCAGCCAGCCGGTGGGGTTGTGGGGGGTGTTGATGATAACGGCTCTGGTGTGGGGCCGGAGGTGGCCCGCCAGATCGTTAAGGTCCAGGGACCAGCCCTGGTCTTGCCTGGCCTGCCAGAAGGTCACCTCGCATCCGATGCCGCGCGCCACCTCGTGGAGGGACTGATAGCAGGGCCAGTGAACGACCACATGATCTCCGGGGGCCAGTGCGGCATGCATGAACAGGAAGATGGCTTCTTCGGCACCGCTGTGCACCAGCACCTGGTCAGGCCCGATGGCCGTGTAGAGACCGCCGATGGCCTGCCTGAGTGCCGGTGCTCCCCTGGACTCGGTGTAACCCAGCCAAAGGCGTTGAAAGTTGTCCGCAGCGCCCGCCTCGAGTGCGAGCAGGTCGTTGACGGTCACCGATTCACAGTCCGAACCGCACAGCAGATGGCGGACCGCGAACTCGTAGCGGGCAAAAAAGCGTTCGAGCGTGAAGAGGGGCAGTTGCATGGGATAATCCTTGTGGGCGGTCCCGCTCAGCGGCGGCGGTTGCTCCGGGCTTTCTTTGCGGGTTTCCCGGGGGGTCGATGGGCAGATTGTGGCGCAAGCGGTGGTTTGACTGCCCTTTCAGCCGCTTTCCGGCCAGCCGAACGGCTGGATCGCTGCGGCGGTCTTGCCGCAGCGGCCTTGAAAAAGAGCGGCATCAGCTGTTCGGCTTTCAATTCCTTGAGGGCATCGCGGATCAGCCCACGGTTGGACGGGTTGCGGTACTGGACCAAGGCCCGCTGCAATTTGCGTTCGCGGAAGGTTTTGGCCACATGCACGCACTTGCCGGTGATGGGGTTTTTGCCCGTATGGTACATGGCGCCGGACAGGGTCAGGGGCAAAGGGATGAAATCCTGGACCTGCTCGGGGTGCATGCCCCGCTGGATCAGGTAGAGGGCCATCTCCAGGGCATCCTTCAGTGTTGAACCGGGGTGGGCGCTGATGAAGTAGTTGACCAGGTAGCGCCGCGAGGGCAGGCGTTGGTTGATGCGGTTGAACTGCTTGACGAAGGCGTCATAGGTATCTAGCCGCGGTTTGCCCATGGCATCCAGTACCGCATCGGCCACGTGCTCCGGCGCCACCTTCATCTGGCCGCTGACGTGAAACTGGCACAACTCTTCCAGACAGGCGTCGGTCCGGCGGTCGCCGAAGAGGTCATGGCGGAACCCGCTGCCGATAAAGGCGTGCTTGACCCCCGTGATCGCTCGGATCCGCCGGTACAGGGACAGGCTTCGGTGGTAGCCGGGATCGAGGCGGGGGCAGATCTGGGGCGCCATGCAGCGTCGATTGCTGCAGAATCCCCGCTTGGCCCAGCGCTGGCAGTCGGCCCCGTACAGGTTGGCCGTGGGACCCCCCATATCCGTAATCGTGCCGTGAAAGGCCGGGTCGTGGGCCAGTCGCTGTGCCTCGCCAACGATGGAATCGGCGCTTCTGCTCTGGACCATGCGCCCCTGGTGGAAATAGAGCGAGCAGAAATTGCACTCGCCGCTGCAGCCGCGATGGGTGACCAGCGAGTGCCGCACCGTCTCCAGACCCTGGACACCCCCGTCAGCATCGTAGATCGGATGCCAGCCACGCGGGTAATTCAGGTCGTAAATGGCGTCCAGCTCAGGCTCGGAAAGGGGCATGGGCGGCGGATAAACCACCGCATAGCGGTCGCCATGGGCCTGAACCACGGGCCGGGCGGAGACGGGATTCTGCTCCCGGTAAAACAGTTTGAAGGCTCGGTTGAACTGCTCGTGGTTGTCGGCGACCGCCTCGCAGGAAGGGAGGGTGACGAATTCGTCTAAAAAGGCAGTCTCCTTGCGGATGACGGCCGTGCCGGCAATGCGATCAAGCGTGGCGATCGCTTCCCCGGCTGACAGCCGACGGGCGATCTCCAGGGTCTGGCGCTCCCCCATGCCGTAAACGAGCATGTCAGCCCGGGCATCGAAGAGAATCGAACGCCGCACGCGGTTGTCCCAATAGTCATAGTGGGCCAGCCGGCGCATGCTGGCCTCGATGCCGCCGACCACCACGGGCACATCCTTGAATGCCTGGCGCACCCGGTTGGCATAGACGACCAGGGCCCGGTCGGGTCGCATGCCGGTCTTACCGCCCGGGGTGTAGTCGTCCTTTTGGCGGGGTCGCTTGTTGGCCGTATAGTTGGCCACCATGGAATCCACGTTGCCCGATGTGATGCCGAAGAATAGCCGCGGCCTCCCCAGACGCTTGAAATCATCGGCCGTGCGCCAGTCGGGTTGGGCGATGACGCCCACCCGGTAGCCCTGGGACACCAGCACCCGTCCGATCAGCGCCACCCCGTAGGCCGGGTGATCCACGTAGGCATCGCCGCTGATCAGGATGACATCGAGTCCATCCCACCCCCGCTGCTGCATGTCCGCTCGCGATATGGGCAGAAAGTCATCCATGGCCGTTTATGTTCCTTGATGGGCCTTCCGGTTCAACCGAACCCGAATAGACCGGAAACAACAAATAACCGGCATCAAATCTCAAATTACAGCTTCTTCGCATAAAACAGCGCCCCGCCGGCATCGTTGCGGTATGTGGCCTGGGCATAACCCGCCGCTGCGTAAACCTTCAGGGCCCGGTGGTTGTTTTCCAAAACTTCCAGGGTGACTTTGCAGCAGCCCATCCCCCGTGCCTTGCCTTCCACTTCGGCCAGCAGCTGCCGGCCGATACCGCTGCCCCGGTGGCCGGGCAGGACAGCCAGATCATGGATGTTGATCACCGGGCGGGCCGCAAAGGTGGAAAAACCGATAAAGCACACGGCAATGCCAGCGGCCTGACCCTTTTGAAATGCCAGAAAAATCAAGGTTGTGGGATGTTTTTTCAATCCGGGGATCAGCGCCTTTCTTACATCGGCCGGCAGGGGGCCGCCGTTGCCCATGGGGTCCATGGCATAGGCATCCACAAGGTGGAGCACCGCGTTTTGGTGATCCGTACGGTTCAGGTCCGCTTCTATAATTTCAACCGATTTCATTGGCGTTTGGCTTTCTTTGGCTGTCCGGCATCGCTTTCGTTTTTGGCAATCGCGGGAGACATAACGCGAAACGCGCCGACTGTCAAAATATGCTTGCCTGGTCAAGGAGCCATCATCCCGGATTTTTTCCGGTTCCTCGCAGGAGGATCCCAACCATTCCTCGGGATGCCAGGATTCAATTCGAATTTGTCCGGGTTGCGATGTTATCCCTTGAGCGACTTTGTCCGATGGTGTAACAGGAGGCTTGCAGGCTTGGATGGTATGAACAGCCTTGGGGAGGTTTGTGGTGGCGATTTACTATATTGACGGTGACTTTGTGCCGGCGGAAAAGGCGGTCATCCCGGTTGACGACCTGGCCATCCTGCGCGGCATCGGTGTGTTCGACCTGCTCAGGACCTACGACGGCAAACCTTTCTTCCTGGATGCCCACATCGACCGGCTGGAGACATCGGCCCAAAAAATAGGCCTCAGCCTGCCCTGGTCACACGGCGAAATCGCCAAGGTGGTGGAACAGACCCTGGCAAAAAATGATATTCCGGAAGCCAACATCCGCATCGTGGTCACCGGCGGCCCCAGCAAGGATTTCATGAATCCGTCGGGCAGCCCCCGCTTGCTGGTGATGGTCTCCCCCGTGCCCAAGCTGCCCGAAAGCTGGTATACGAAAGGGGTTAAAATCATCTCTTGGGAGGTGGAGCGCCCGATTCCCGGGGCCAAGAGCATCGATTATATCTCGGCCAGCCTGGCGCTTAAAAAAGCCGCCGCCCAAGGGGCCATCGAAGCCTTGTATATCGACCGCAACGGCCTGGCCCTGGAGTGCACCACCTCCAACATTTTTGCCTTTGTCGATGACCAATTGGTGACACCCGGGCGGGGCATCCTCTCCGGCGTGACCCGCAAGGTGGTGCTGGAACTGGCCCGGGCGTTTTTTTCGATTGACCTGCGGGACATCTCCCGCAGCGAACTGCTGTCCGCCGACGAGATTTTCATCACCGGAACCAGCAAAGGGCTCGTGCCGGTCGTCCAGGTGGATGACGGGATCATTGCCGATGGACGGCCGGGCCCGCGCACCCAACAGCTCATGGCCGAGATGAAGCGGCACACGGAGAAACGATAGCGTCCGGGCCGCATGGCCCGGACGCCGAAATTGCGCATTGAGGAATGCCGGCATTCAGGAATCAGTCCCTCAATCCCCCAATTTAATGATCGTATTCGCCTGCTGCCACACCGGATTGTCAGACAAGCTGCGCTGTTGCGCCACCGCTTCCCGCACGCGGGAGAACACCCGTTCCAGCAGCCGGTCTTTGCCTGCCGCCAGGCGGATCACCGCCTGCAGCAGAAAGAAACTGAGCAGCAGGACGAGAACAATCGTCCAGAAGGCGTGCAGGAAAAAGTCTCCGGATAGAACCGTGCCCAAGAAAAAGTTCACCGCCGTCAGCCACCCCGCATAGCCCAGAACACCCAGTACCGGCAGATTGAAGACCAACTGCAGCAGCCCGCCGCTCAGCCGCCGGGCCGCCCGGGCCAGCTCCTCCTCGAGGACATCGTTCCAGATGTGGGAGAGGCGTTGACCGACTTCCTCCCCGTAGCCCGGTGCCCGGTGGGCGTCTCGCACCGCCGGGGCAAACCGGGCACGGATCAGCGTCTCGGCAATATCGGGCCAGGTGCGGGCAATGGCACTGTCGTAGCGCTGCAGGGCCATGCCGGCCCCCGTCCCGCGATCGGCCGCATCCATGGCCTTTTTGGAATCCGCATGCTGCCTGACGGCGGAAACCGCCCCGAAAATCTGGCGCACCGGATTGCCGAACCGCAGCAGGGAGGCGATGCCGGTGCCGAAGACCAGGATCCGGGTCCAGACGGCCACCAGCCACCCCACGGGCCCCAGCCAGCGCTGGGCCAGCTGCTGGTAGAGCCGGACGTTGATGCCCGATGCCAGTGCGCTGCCATCGACACGGAAAGCCGCGACCGCCTGCTGCATGGCCTCGGCTTCCGCTGCCGCCATCTGCCCCATGGCCGTGTCCAGCCACGTTTTTTCCTTTTGCGCTTCGTCACGAACGGTTTGCTGAAGGTACGCCCTGAGGCTCCTGGCATTCTCCAGTCTGCGGTCCACCGAAAAACCGGAGCGGTTGAAGGTGTCGACGATCAACTGCCGCAGCTGGTCGAATTGGTTGCGGTCGTGCTTGGGCGGGGCCTCGCGATCCCAGCCGGGGTCCTTGAGATGGCTTCTGGCGGACACACACAGAACCGCTGCCGGTTCTGCGGACCAGGCCTCGCGGATATAGCGGGTGAATTCGGGCATAATGGTGCCGGTGAGTTCGGCTTCCGCCAGCCGGTCGCATTTGTTGACGGCCACCACCAGGCTCTCGCCGCTGAAGAGGCGCACGTAGGGGGTCATAAAGTCCGTATGATCCCGCCGCTTGGGATTCTCCCCGTCGAACACGCAGACCAGCACGTCGGACAGGGTGATGGCCTTGTGAATAATGGGAATATGCCGGTCCTGGTGGGTGCTGTCCGTGTCCGGCGTGTCGATGAGAATGACGTTCTCCAGGGCCTCGGCGGCCTGGCTGGCGCGGATCCGGATGTTTTCCGGGCCCAGTTGGTCCACCAGCTGGGCGGCATCGGCGGATTGCCGGCAGAACGCCACCACGTTCTCCGTGGTGGGCCGGCGGTGGCCGGACGGGGATAGGTCGTCCGCTCCGGCCAGGGCGTTGAGCAGGGTAGATTTTCCCGAACCGCAGGGCCCCACCAGGGTTACCACCAGCTTGCGGTCGAGGCGTTCCACCAGCCGCGCCAGCATGATCAGGGCCTCGTCGCAGGCCTTGCCCATGCCCACGGCGGGCCGCCACAGAGAGATGCCCGCCAGGGTTCCGGCCAGCCCCTGGATATCTGAACGTACGGTTTCCAGCTCTCCCATGGCCCGCAGTCTGGCCATCTGCGCATCCATCATACGGTCTTCTCCAGTGCACGGCCGCAGCGGGCCAGGTTTTCCGCCATCGATGCGATCCGCTCGGCGGCTGTTTCAGTCACCTCCCGCCCCTGTTGCAGCAACGAACCGGTGATCGTCTCTTCAAAGAGCGCTTCGGTGGCCGTCAATTTGTGGGTCAGCCAGGCCCGGGCCACCGGGCCCAGCAGGGCCTCCAACTGCTTGAGGTCCGCCTTTTTCATGCCCGCTGTGGCCGGAATGGCCACCAGGGCATACAGGTCGTTGAGACCGAACAGGCCGGCCAGCTTCACCTTGATGCCCACGGCCCCCACGGGATCCCCGGTGTGCAGGACATAGGTTACCGCGGCGGTGGCGGGAATGATGTTCAGCATGGCTGAAAAGGTTTGTCGGATCTGGTCGAAGGTCGTCATGTGCGAGCGCTGCTCGCGCGCCAGCCGCTGCAGCTCGGCTTCCAGTTGGCTGGTGAGGCCGAGCAGGGTCTCTTGCCTGCCCAGCATCTCTTCAACCACCCCCGACCAGTTCCGGTTGCGAAGGGCCGTCTGCGTTGCCGCCAGGGAGGGATGCAGGGGAACCTGAAACACAACCATGCCCGTTGCGCCGCGCTGTTCCGTGGCCCCGGTTTTTCCCGCCAGTCGCTGGACCGCTTCACCCAGAGCGCCGGCTGCCGGATCCGATCCGGACAGGTGCAGCACGATCGCCGGGTCCACCGCCGCCTGGCGCAGCCGGTTGGCCGCCCGCACGAGATCGGCTTCCATGGCCGCGGCCATGCCGCCGTCGGCCGTCAACCGGTTAGCCCGCTCTCGGTCGCCGCCCAGCCACTTGGCGGCCCGCATCAACAACCTGACCGGGGTCTCCACCACCCGTCCGGTGGTGCGCATGATCTTGACGTGCGTCGGGTCGGTCGCCTGCCAGATCTCTGAAAAGCGGCGAACCACAGCATCCATGGGCAGATGTCCCAAGGCATCCTGGACACGGTGCCGCTGGACTGTACGCAGGCTCTCCAGGTAAAGCGCCAGGTGCCCTGCCGATTGCCGGACCTCCCCGAGAAACCGCTGCGCCTGGTCCACGACGTCGCTGAAAATGGAGCGGTGGAGTTCTCCTCTTACCTGTCGGGGATCCATCTGGGCCAAAGCAGCCATCAGGCCGGGCTGACCGTCGTGAACCGGTGCGATGGTCATGGGTTGCTGTCCGGCGGCCACCTGGTTGTCCTCGCCCGCCCGGTAGATGCCCAGCACATGCTGCCGGGCCCGGTCGCCGTAAAGGTTCCGGGCCACCGTGCCGGCATGGTCAAGGACCTCTGCATCGGTGAAAGCGGGATAGACCCGGTAGACCAGGAAACAGTTGCGGGTACCCACGGCGGTAAGCATGCGGGCGATAAAATCGGTGTTGTCCCGGTTGTTGTAATTGGCGTTGGTGAAGATGTAAACCAGTACATCGGCGGCGCGCAGGGACCGCTCAGCCATCTCCCGGTTCTGGTAGCTGCCCGCCGAGCCGGTGTCAAAATCGGGTGTGTCGAGGAGCGCCAAACCCGCCGGCAGGGCGGTGCCGTAATGCAGCAGCGGGTCGCCGGGGGTGGTAAGCTGATCCATTTGCGCCAGCGGCTGCGGCGGGCAGCCAAAGGGGTCAAAGAGGGCCTTGGCGACCTCCGGGGTGCTGCGGTGGGAGGCGTTCAGCGAAATGAGGATTCGGCGGTTGATGCCTGCACGGCCGCCGGTGGGGGAGACCGCTTCACCGGCCAGGGTGTTGAACAGGGTGGACTTGCCCGATGAGCCGCCACCGCAGATGGCCGCCACCAGAGGAAATTCCGGCATCAAGCGGGGGAGCAGGCGGGTATCCACCGCCTGTTGCCAGGCATCGATGGCCGGTCGCGAATCCAAGTTCATCAGGTCGGCCAAGGATGTAACCGCGCCCTTCAGCGTGCGCAGCGCATCGATGGTGCCTTCATCGTAGAGTGGGTCCACCTGGAACCGATCTCCTTTCCCAAGGTACCATTATCATACTTCGGACGCCGATGAAACGGTTGACAAGCGGCAACCCGTTCCCATCTTTGGAAATATCGAAGCGTGGAGAATGGAGGGCCGCCATGGCCTGGATCAGCGTTCCCGGCCTGACCGGCAGAGTTTACCTGCCGGACGGTGCCGATCAGATAGGTAAAAAACATCCGTGCGACACGTGCTTCTCCTGCCAGTGGTGCGACGAGAACCGCTGCCGGGTATGCCGCGGCGACCACGCTGAGGCCGGCAAACCGGGGCCATCTCCCTGTAGCCGCCGCCGTCACGCCACGCCTGCGAAAATGAACCGCGCCTGAACCCCCTTCAGTTTATTCCCCTTTCAAGTTGTCCCAGAAGGCCTTGCCGGCCGCCTGCTGGCGATTTACGCCCGGCGGGGACGGAGGCGCCGAAGGGCCGCTGTTGGGCCGCACGCCCCGCAGCCGGCTGATGCGCTCCTCCACCGGCGGGTGGGTGGAGAAAAGCCGCTGCAGGCTTTTGCCGGATAAGGGGTTGACGATGAACATGTGGGCCGTCGAGGGATTGGCATCCATGGGAATTCGCTGTGAATAGGCCTCCAGTTTTTCCAAGGCCCGGGCCAGCCCCTCGGGGCTGCCGGCGATCCGGGCGCCGCTGGCGTCGGCCAGGTATTCCCGGGAGCGGGACACGGCCATCTGGATGATCATGGCCGCCATGGGGGCGATGATCGACATGGCAATCATGCCGATGGCGCCCAAGCCGCCGCCGTTGTTGTCGTTCCGGTGCCCGCCGCCGAAAATGGCCGACCAGCGCGCCATGGATGCCAGCAGCATGATGGCCCCGGCCATGGTGGCGGCGATGGTGCCGATGAGAATGTCGCGATTTTTCACGTGGGCCAGTTCGTGGGCCAGCACCCCCATGATCTCCTGCCGGTCCATGAGCGTCAACAGTCCCTGGGTGACGGCCACCACGGCGTTGGCGGGGTTGCGTCCCGTGGCAAAGGCATTGGGCGCTTCCTGGGGGATGATGTAAACCTTGGGCATCGGCAGGCCCGCCTGGCGGGACAGGGTCTGCACCATCTCGAAGAGTTCAGGCGCCTGCTGGGGCGTTGCCTCGCGGGCCTGATACATTTTCAGGACGATCTTGTCCGAAAACCAGTAGCTGAAAAAGTTCATGCCGGCGGCCAGCACCAGGGCAATCACCATCCCCTGGCGTCCTCCCAGCAGGTTGCCCACGATCATGATGAAGGCTGTCATGACAGCCAGCAGCAGGGTGGTCTTGAGCTGATTGCCCATGCGTCTCTTCTCCTTTGCCAGCGGTTTTTCTAATTTTACCATGCCACCCGTTGGCGGTTCTCTCACGGGTGCCCAAATATAACACCGATTGGCCTAAAGGCAACCGGGGCGCGACCATCCGCCTTCATCGCTTTACAACCACCCCTTTCGGTGCTAAATTTAGCCGGTTATCGCAACCATGTGAACCGCATTACACCCATAACAGGAAACAGGTTCGGGAAAACACCATGGACTACATCAAAATTAAATTCGGCAGCAATTTTGATCCCACCGGCCAGGGTCTGGGGAAAACCATCCAGGAAATATTCAGGCCGCGGCCCGTCAACCCCATGTTTTCATCCCGGGAGCACATTTGGACGCCACAGATGGACATTTTTGAAACCCCGGAAGAGATCATGATCTGGGCCGAGATTTCCGGAGTGGAGAAAGACGACCTGGAATTGGAAATCAACTCCCGGGCGGTGAAGATCTCCGGCATCCGCAGGGAGATGTCCCGGGTGGCCAACGGCACCTACCGGCTTGCCGAGATCCAATACGGCCGGTTCGAGCGCATCCTTTACCTGCCATCCCCGGTGGACACGGAGGTGGTGTCGTCAACTTACGCCAACGGACTGCTGAAAATCAGGATCGCCAAGCTCAAGCTGGACAAGGTTCACAAAATCCCCATCAGCGAAGAGTAACAGGTTTCCCGCCAGGCCCGCGTGCACGGTCGGCGGAAGGCCTCACCGATACACACCCTTTAAGGAGGGCGTCATGCAAGACAAAAGACCGTCGTTGGACTACAACACTGAAAATATTCCGAACGTGCTCCCTATCCTGCCCCTGTTCGATGCGACCCTGTTTCCTAAAATGGTGTTGCCCCTGGTGGTAATGAAAGGGGAATCGGTCCACCTGATCGACGAAGCCATGGCCAACGACCGCATGATCGGCCTGCTGGTGGCCAAAAAGCAGGAGAACGTAAGGCCGGACCCCGAAAGCGGAGAACTGGCCAGCGTGGGAACCGCCGCCCAGATCCTGAAGATGGCCAAGACCGAGGACAACCGTGTTCAGTTGCTGGTTCAGGGCATGAGCCGCTTCCGCGTCAAGTCCTTCAAAAAGGGCAAGCCCTACCTGGTGGCCGATGTGGAACACTTCAGCGACATCGACCACAAGGACAAGGAGACCGAAGCCCTGATGGCCAACGTCATCAAGCAGTTCGGCCGCGTCGTGCAGCTCTCCCCGGGCCTGCCCCCGGAGATGGGTTCCATGGCCACGTCGATCAAGGAGCCCGGCACCCTGGCGGACATGGTGGCGTCCACCATCAACTCCTCCCCCGAGGAAAAACAGAAAATTCTGGAGATCCAGGATTCCAGCAAACGCCTCAAAGCGGTCACCAAGCTGGTTCACCACCAGCTGGAGATCCTGGAGCTGGGCAACAAGATTCAGTCCCAGGTCAAGGGTGACATGGACAAGCGCCAGCGTGAGTATTACCTGCGCCAGCAGCTCAAGGCCATCAAGGAGGAGTTGGGGGAAACCGATGAGGCCACGGTCGAGCTGGACGAATACCGGGCCAAGATCAAAGAGAAGAACCTGCCCGAGGAGGCGGCCAAGGAAGCCGAACGTGAACTGGACCGGCTCGCGCGCATGCACCCCTCTTCGGCCGAATACACGGTGGCCATGACCTACCTGGACTGGCTCACCGAACTGCCCTGGAGCGACAGTACCAAAGACAACCTGGACATCGCCAAAGCGCGCAAGGTGCTCGACGAAGACCATTTCGGCCTGGAAAAGCCCAAGCGGCGCATCATCGAGTACCTGGCCGTGAGAAAACTCAAACCCGACTCCAAGGGGCCGATTCTCTGCTTTGCGGGCCCTCCGGGCACCGGCAAGACATCCCTGGGCAACTCCATCGCCCGGGCCCTGGGCCGCAAGTTTCACCGCATCTCGCTGGGCGGCGTGCGCGACGAGGCCGAAATCCGGGGACACCGGCGCACCTATGTGGGCGCCCTGCCCGGCCGCATCGTCCAGGGACTGCGCCGGGCCGGCTCCAACAACCCCATTTTCATGCTGGACGAAATCGACAAGGTGGGCTCCGATTTCCGCGGCGATCCGTCGTCGGCCCTGCTGGAGGTGTTGGACCCGGAGCAGAATTTCTCCTTTTCCGACCACTACCTGGACGTGCCCTTCGACCTGTCCAAGGTCATGTTCATCACCACGGCCAACGTGCTGGACACGATCCCTTCGGCGCTGCGGGACCGTATGGAGGTGATCCAGCTGCTGGGCTACACGGAAGACGAAAAGGTCAATATTGCCGCCCGCTACCTGATTCCGCGCCAGCGCGAAGCCCACGGACTCAAGGCCCGGCAGATCACCATCACCGCCGGTGCGGTGCGCCGCATTATCTCCGGCTACACCCGCGAGGCCGGGCTGCGGAACCTGGAGCGGGAGATCGCCACCATCTGCCGGGGCGTGGCCGCCGGCATTGCCGAAGGCAAGATCAAGAAGGCCGCCATCAAGGTGACCGATGTGGCCGAGTATTTAGGACCGGTAAAACTGCAGGCGGAGGCCAAGGCCCGCATGTCCACCCCCGGCGTAGCCATGGGCCTGGCCTGGACGCCCACCGGCGGCGACCTGCTCTTCATTGAAGCCACAGCCATGAAAGGTAAAAAAGGCCTCACCCTCACCGGCCAGCTGGGAGACGTGATGAAGGAGTCGGCCACGGCAGCCCTGAGCTTCATCCGCGCCAACGCCAAGCGGTTGGGCCTGGATGAGAACTTCTTCGACGAGCACGACATTCACATCCATGTACCCGCCGGCGCTATCCCCAAGGACGGCCCTTCGGCCGGCGTGACCATGCTCACGGCCCTGGTGTCGCTGCTGAAAAACAAGACCATCCATAAGGACCTGGCCATGACCGGCGAAATCACCCTGCGGGGCCAGGTGCTTCCCGTTGGCGGCATCAAGGAGAAGGTGCTGGCCGCCCACCGGGCCGGCATCAAGACCCTCATTTTGCCCAAGTGGAACGAAAAGGACTTGGTGGACATTCCCCAGAAGGCGCGCGATGATATCCGGTTCCATTTCATCGAGAAGATGATCGATGTGCTGAAAATTGCCATCGAAGAATAGCGGTCACAACAAGCCACCCCTGTGCGCACCCGCGCCGGTTGGTGTTACGCCCACAAGGATCCACGCCATTGAGAGAAGAACCCATGTTTCGAGGAAAGCTCGCTGAGCGGCACCCCCGGCGCCTGCTGCCGGCCTTGGGCCTGATTGCGCTGCTGCTGCTGCAGGCCTGCGCCTCCGTACCGCCGTCCGCGCCGCCCTCGCCCGCCCCGCCAACGCCTCCGGGCCATCCCAAGCCCTACCGGGTCTACGGCACCTGGTACAAGCCCATGCCCGACGCCAAAGGCTTTTCCGAGCAGGGCATCGCTTCCTGGTACGGCAGGGATTTCCACGGCCGGAAAACCTCCAGCGGGGAGGTGTACGACATGTACGCCATGACCGCCGCCCACAAGACCCTGCCCCTGGGAACCTGGGTGCGGGTCCGGCGCCTGGACAGCGACCGGCAGATCGATGTCCGGGTCAACGACCGGGGACCCTTCGTTCACGGCCGCATCATCGATCTCTCCTACACCGCGGCCAGGGAAATGGACATGGTGGGCCCCGGTACGGCCAGGGTGGAAATCGTGGCCCTGGGTGAACGGCAGCACACCGCCTCGGGCGACGCCTTCGTGCCCATGGACTATTATAACGGCGCATTCACCTTCCAGGTGGGCGCCTTTTCCAACCGGGAGAATGCGGAACGCCTGCGTGCCAAGCTGGACGTGGTCTTCGGCAATGCGCACATCACGCCCTATGATCGCGGCGATGCCGTTTTCTACCGGGTGCGCGTGGGTCGCTGCAACGACCTCGAATCGGCCGAAAAGTATGAACTGCATCTGGCCAACAACGGGTATCCCGATGCCTTCATCGTGGCCGAATGAATTCGACCAGGTTTACGTGTCACCTTT
Source organism: uncultured delta proteobacterium (assembly GCA_963704985.1). Lineage (GTDB taxonomy): Bacteria > Desulfobacterota > Desulfobacteria > Desulfobacterales > Desulfosarcinaceae > Desulfosarcina. The sequence continues at coordinate 88,434 of CAVPIL010000007.1, forward strand.
TAAGTTTTAAGATAAAAAAGCGATGTTAATCGCTTCGCTAAACCACTTAAAACTTAACCCTTATTCTCATCAGCCATTTTCAACCCCGAACCAATGAAATATGCCCAGGTCCACCCATCTGTCGTGAATGTTCCTTCGACGGTTTTTCTCGACCGCGACGGCGTCATCAATGAGGACTCACCCGATTACATCAAGTGCTGGGCGGAGTTTCGCTTTATCCCGGGCAGCCTGGAGGCCATCGCGCGACTCACCCGCAGCGGCTGGTCGGTCATCGTCATCACCAACCAGTCGGCCATCAACCGCCGGATGGTTGCCCTGACGGAGCTGGAAACGATGCACCGCAAGCTCCGGCAGGCCGTTTGCGCCAGTGGCGGCCGGATCAGGGACATCTTCGTCTGCCCCCACCGTCCCGATGAAGGCTGCGCCTGCCGCAAACCCAAACCGGGATTGATCCTGGCCGCCCGGGAGCGCTACGGCCTTGACCTGGCCAGTGCCGTCATGGTGGGCGACAGCGTGAAAGACATCCTGGCAGGCCGGGCCGCCGGCTGCGGGCGCACCGTCCTGGTGCAGACCGGCAACGGAAGGACCGCCGGCCAGACCCTTGAAAAAAACGGTCAGCCGCCTGATCACGTGGCCGCCGACCTGGACCGGGCGGTGCGCTGGATCCTGGACCGGCATAAAGAACGCCCATGACGCCCCCCTCGGAAATCACCCTTGCCGGCCGCATCGAACGGGTCACCTATTACAACCGGGATAACCACTTCACCATCGCCCGCTTCCGCACCGATGAAAACCGCCGCAGCATCACCATCAAGGGCACCATGCCCGACCCCAGGGCCGGGGAATCCATCGAGATCCGGGGCCAATGGGAAACCCATGCCCGCTATGGGCAGCAACTCAAGTTCACCGCCTTCAAGGGGCTGTTGCCGGCCACGGTGGACGGCATCCGCAGCTACCTGGAATCGGGCTTCATCAAAGGCGTCGGCCCCCGGCTGGTGGACCGGATCATCGGCCATTTCATGGCCGACACCCTGACGGTGATCGAAGCGGACCCGGACCGGCTCACCGAGGTGGCCGGCATCGGCAAGAAGACCGCCCGGCGCATCGCCGAAGCCTGGCAGTCCCATCACGCCGCCCGGCAGCTCATGCGGTTTCTGGAGGAAACCGGCGTCGACACCGCCTACGCCGCCCGCCTGCTGCGCGAGTATGGCTCCGATGTCATCGACATTCTGTGCAACGACCCGTACCGGGTGGCCGAAGATATCCCCCGCATCGGTTTTCGCATTGCCGATGCCATCGTGCGCCATGCCGACACGCCGGTAGATGAATTGGATCGGGCCAGGGCCTGCATGCTGCACCTGTTCGAACAGGCCGTCGACCAGGGTCATGCCTATATCGCCCGCGACCAGCTCTTCGACCAGTGCCGGGAGGAGTTCGCTGTCGGCCTGGAAACCGGAACGGCCGCCCTAGACCACCTGATTCAAGCGGGTGAGCTGGTGGTGGCCGCCGACGCGCAGGCTGCGGATTCGCCCCTGGTTTTTCCCAAAACCCTCCACCAGGCTGAAATCGTGATTGCGCGCCGCATCCAGGCCATGCAGACCGTACCCCTGGCCGACACGCCGCCGGACAGCCGGCTGATTACCGAGGAAGTGCTCAAAAAAATCTGCATCACCCTCTCCGCCCAGCAGGAGGCGATCCTGGCCCAGATGCTCTCCCACAAGGTGTCGGTGATCACGGGCGGCCCCGGCACCGGTAAGACCACGCTGATCCGCTCCATCACCGCCGTCATGGAGCGATTGGGACGCCGCGTGATGCTGACGGCGCCCACGGGCCGCGCAGCCCGCCGGCTCAGCGAAGTGACCGGCCGCCCGGCGGCCACGCTGCACAAGGCCCTGGGATACAACCTGGCCGACGGCCGCTTCGAGCGCAGCGAAGACGACCCGCTGGCTGCCGATGTGGTGGTCGTGGACGAAGCCTCCATGGTGGACGTCCTGCTCATGGCCAGCCTGATACGGGCCGTGCCGGTGCCCGCCACCCTCATCCTGGTGGGCGATGTGTTCCAGCTGCCCTCGGTGGGGCCGGGCAACGTCCTGGCGGATTTGATCCGTTCGCAAACGATTATCACTTTCGAACTGACCGAGATTTTCCGCCAGGACGAGCTCAGCGCCATCGTGGTCAACGCCCACCGGGTTCGCCGGGGTCAGCCGCCGGTCATGGCGCCCCCCGACGACCCGGATGCGCTCTCCGAGTTCTACTTCATGGAACAGGCCGATCCGGAACGGGTGGTCGAAACGGTGGTCCGACTCTGCCGGCAGGAGATTCCCCGGCGCTTCAGGCTGGACCCCGTCCGCGACATTCAGGTGCTCACGCCCATGCATCGCGGGCCGGTGGGCACCCTCAACCTCAACCGGGTGCTCCAGGACGCCCTCAACCCCGCCGGCGAGCAGGTGGATGTGCTGGGCAGCCGGTTCAAGGCGGGCGACAAGGTGATGCACCTGCGCAACAATTACCGCAAGGAGGTGTTCAACGGGGAAATCGGCATCATGCAGAGCATCGATCTTGAAAAGGCCCGCGCCGAGGTGGACTACGACGGCCGCAAGGTGGCCTACGACTTCGTGGAACTGGACGAGCTGACCCTGGCCTATGCCATCTCCGTGCACAAGTCCCAGGGATCGGAATACCCGGCGGTGGTGATTCCCCTGCTCACCCAGCACTACATCATGCTCCAACGCAACCTGCTCTATACCGCGCTCAGCCGTGGCAAACAGCTGGTGGTCATGGTGGGCACAGCCCGGGCCCTGGATGTGGCCCTGAAAAACGATCGGCCCCGCCAGCGGCGCTCCATGCTGGCCCGGCGCCTCAACCCGGAACTGACTGAAGACAGAGCAGATGACTGAAGACTGATGGATGGATTAAGGAATAATCGTTGGGTCAGAAAATAAAGCGATAGATAAAAGACAATCATCAAATGCTACCCCCCCCGATATTGAAGCAACGGCATTCCAGGCTTCAATCGTGGAGAAATCAAGATGACCATCGATTTCAGGTTTTTACAGTTCTTTAAATTTGAACATGGTGGATTGGAATGGATTTGAGATTGGTCATTTGCAGTTTGTTGTTTAAGCTGGGTTGCCCAAGATTTGCAGTGCCCAGCTTATCCGGCTCAGCGGAATAATGGCGTGCTGACTCTGCCGGCTAAGAGCCTTCCGGATCCGAGGGCTCGGAGGGGACGGGAAACTTGAAGAAACTGATGCCTTCGGATTGCAGGGTCTCCTCCTCCTTGGGGGTGCTGACCCCGCGGATGCTTCGGGGTTCGCTCACGCCATAGTGCATCTTGAGCGCCTCTTCGGCAAAATCGGCGCCCACGTTGTCGAAATTTTTCTCCACAAAGTCGACGATCTTTTTGCCCAGGGCCGCCAAGTCGACATTTGCGCCGGGTTTGAGGGGCAGCATGCCCGATGACCCCTTGATGGCAAAGGTGGAGGGTATTTTGGAGACGGCCGTATCCTCGCAGACCGGACAGGCAATCAGCCCCTGCTTTTTCTGCCGGTCAAAGGCCTTGCTGTCTTCGAACCACCCTTCAAAGCGGTGGCCGTTGCTGCATTGTAGGTCGTACGCAATCATAAAACCTTCACCTGCCTGTTTCTGTTACACTTTTTTGATTATCACAGGGTTGGCCCTTTTAAAAGAAATTATTGACAGATGCTTGTTTTTCAACTCAGAATAGGGCGTTTTTTCCAGCGGTTGAAACAACCCCAATAAAATGGAGTGGGAATTCGTTATGAAAAACCTGAACGTATGGTTCTGGATGGTTCTAATTGGCCTGTTGATCCCGCCGGCCGCAAGTGTCGCGGAAACCGTTTACGTATCCGAAGACTTTGAGATCACCCTGCGGACCGGCCCCGGCAACGACCGTAAAATCATTTCGCTGGTCCAGAGCGGCAAAGCGCTGGAGATTCTGGAAAAAGGTGACGAGTGGTCCATGGTGCGCGCACCCAACGGCAAGGAAGGCTGGGTGCTCAACCGCTATCTCACCGTCAGCCAGCCCAGTGCCATGGTGCTGGACCGGGTCCGGCAGGACTACGACGTGCTGGCCGCCAAATACAAGGATCTGAAGGAAAAATTCGACGAACTCGAAACGCAGAAAAAAACTACCGATGCCGATCTTTCCCAGAACCGCCAGGACCGCGACCAACTCAACGCCGCCTACGAAACCCTGAAAAAGGAATCTTCTGAATTCTTGAAACTCAAGAATCGCCACCAGCAGGTCAGCGCCGATCTGGAAGCGGAGAAAACCCGCACCGCCAAGCTGGATGAAGAAAACATGCAGATGAAGCGCAGCCGCATTATCCAATGGGTGCTCACCGGCGGCGGAATCATGCTGGTCGGCTTTTTCATCGGTCTCTTCAGCTCCAGCCGGCGCAAGTCGCGATCTTCCCTCTATTGATGGATATTCAAACTGATTTTCTGATTATCGGCAGCGGGATCGCCGGGTTGATGTTTGCCCTCAAGGTGGCCGACAGCGGCAGCGTGGCCATCGTCACCAAAAAACAGGCCGTGGACAGCAACACCAACCTGGCCCAGGGGGGCATCGCCTCGGTCTTCGATCAGCAGGACTCCTTCGACCTGCACATCCAGGACACCCTGGATGCCGGCGACGGCCTGTGCAATCCGGACGTGGTTCGCCAGGTGGTGGTCGGCGGGCCCGAGCGAATCCGGGAACTGATGGACATCGGCGTCAGCTTCAACACGGACGTCGACGGTCCGGCGGAAGACGGCAGCGCGCCCTTCGATCTGGGCCGCGAGGGCGGGCACTCCTGCAACCGCATCGTCCACGCCCACGACATGACCGGCCGCGAGGTGGAGCGGGTGCTCCTGGAGCAGGCCCGGCAAAACCGGAATATCCGCTTTTACGAAAACCACATCGCCATCGACCTGATCACCTTCTCCACCCGCATCAAGCGCGGGCTGGTCACCACCACCCACGAAGACTACTGCTGCGGCGCCTACGTGCTGGACCGCCAATCGCGCCGGGTCAAGACCTTCGGCGCCGGCATCACCCTGCTGGCCACCGGCGGCGCGGGCAAGGTCTACCTGTACACCAGCAACCCGGACATCGCCACCGGCGACGGCATCGCCATGGGCTACCGGGCCGGCGCCACCGTGGCCAACCTGGAGTTCGTCCAGTTTCATCCCACCTGCCTCTATCACCCGGCCGCCAAGAATTTTCTCATCTCGGAAGCGGTGCGCGGCGAAGGCGGCCGCCTCATGGATGCCGCCGGCAACTCCTTCATGGAACGCTACGATCCCCAAAAGGACCTGGCCTGCCGGGACGTGGTGGCCCGGGCCATCGACACGGAACTCAAGCGCAGCGGCCAGGACAGCGTGTTTCTGGACATCTCCCACCGGCCGGCCGCGTTCGTCACCAGCCGTTTCCCCAACCTGTACGAGAAATGCCTCACCTTCGGCATCGACATGACCAAAGAACCGATCCCCGTCGTGCCGGCCGCCCACTACATGTGCGGCGGCGTGGTCACCGACATGTTCGGCCGCACGGACATCAAGCGCCTCTACGCCATCGGCGAAACCGCCTGCACCGGCCTTCACGGCGCCAACCGCCTGGCCAGCAACTCCCTGCTGGAGGCCCTGGTCTACGCCGATGCCGCCGCCCGCCAGGCCGTCCAGGACCTTGCCGGCCAACGACCAGGCGACCCTGCCCGGACATCCCGGACTGGGACGACGTGGGCACCACCGACAGCGACGAGCAGATCATGGTGGCCCACAACTGGGACGAGATCCGCCGGCTCATGTGGAACTACGTGGGCATCGTCCGCTCGGACAAGCGCCTGGCCCGCGCCCAGCGCCGCATCGACACCATCCAGAACGAAATCCGCGAGTACTACTGGAATTTCAAGGTCTCACCGGACCTGATCGAACTGCGCAACATCGCCACCGTGGCCGAACTGATCATCAAATGCGCCGCCCACCGCAAGGAGAGCCGCGGCCTGCACTACAACATCGCCTATCCGCAAAAAGACGACCACCGCTGGCAGAAGGACACGGTGATCCGCCGGCAGATCGTGGGTTAGACAAGCTCCGGCGGTTGTCAACCGCCCCTCCTGCTGCCGGCGCATTGCCCTTCCGGAGAAGGACCGACCCGGTCCCCGAACTGCCATCGGCACGACTAATCGCCAGAGCCTGATCCGGAGCGCAGGGTGTCCAGGGGGCTGGCCACCGCCGCCAGGTTTTTTCTGCATGACATGGGTGTAGATCTCGGTGGTTTTCACGTCCGCGTGACCCATCAGCTCCTGGACGATGCGGATGTTGACGCCGTTTTCCAGCAGGTGGGTGGCGTAGCTGTGGCGAAATGTGTGGCAGGTGACCCGTTTGGTCAACCCGGCGCGCCGAACCGCCGCGCGAACGGCCTTCTGCAGCCCGGAGGCAAGCACATGGTGGCGGCGCTCGCGGCCGCTGCGCGGATCGACGCTGCGGGTTTTGGCCGGAAAAAGGTACTGCCAGCCCAGATCGCTGGCCCCTGGGCCCATCTTTTTGGCAAAGCCCTGCCGGCAGCCAGGCCTCGCCGAATCCTTCGGCAAGGTCGGTCGCATGGATGCGTTGCACGCGCTTCAGTTGGGCCCGCAGCTTTTCCATGAGGGATTTCGGCAGCGGAACGCCGCGATCCTTGCCGCCCTTGCCGAATCGCACGATTATCAGCAGGCGTTCCATGTCGATGCAGTTGACACGCAGCCGGACGCATTCCATCAGCCGCAGTCCGGCACCGTAAAGCAGTTCCGCCATTACCAGATGCTGGCCCTGCATCTGATCGAGCACCGACCGGGTTTCATCGACCGACATCACCACCGGCAAGCGCGGACGTCGTTTGGCCCGAACCGGAGCGATTGAATCAGCCAGATCCATATGCAAAACTTGTTTATACAAAAAGATAATCGCGTTGAGGGCCTGACGCTGGGTAGCCGCCGACACCTTCTGGGTGGTTGCCAGGTGACTGAGGAAGGTTTCGACCTCCTTGGCCCCCAACTCTCGCGGATGTCGGTCTGACGCCGAAGTAACGGATATACTTTAGGATCCATTTACAATACGTTTTTTCCGTGTTAAATGCGTAATGGTGGTAGCGCAGTACCTGGCGGACCTGATCCATTAATTTCAGGTCACGGTTCGGGTATAAATTTCGGGTTGGTTTTCCATTTTGGGCATATCCTAAAAATAAAAAGTGGAAAATTTAAGCGCTTATTTTCCACTTTCAGCACGTAATATGCCAATACATGGAAAATTTTCCATTCTATAACCGTAATACGTGGAATATTTTCCATGTATTGCCACTGTTATATTTTAGAATGAACCATTATCAGATGTTTAAATACAGGCCTATTAATAAATATTCTATAGATTCTCTTGTAAAGGGAAGAATCTTTTTTGCGCCCATTAGCGATCTAAATGATCCTTTCGATTGCAAAGTAGATCTAATAAAATCAGTTAAAAATGCAGCTAAGATCTCATGTTGCACAAAATCAAGTAAATTAAAAGAATTGCTAAATAATCGAGAATTTTTCAAAAGGTTCAATGCGATTACTGGAGAGATTGGGGTTTGCTCATTTTCTCTGGACCTTAAAAATATCCTGATGTGGTCACATTATGCAGATGAACATAAAGGATTAGCAATTTTATATGATTTTCCTGAAGCTTATCTTGATGATGGTAAGACATTTATTGGAACTGTTGAAGTAACATATGAGGAGAACTCTTTAACAAATTGGTTCTTAAAAATGGCGAAAAAGTTACCAACCCAATTGGAAGAATTAAGCATTGAATTGGCAAAGATATATCTGGCAGTTAAAAGCCCGGATTGGCAATATGAAAAAGAGGCAAGGATCATTAAGCATAAACCAGGGCCTTTAGAAATACAGAAAGATTACATAAAACAAATTTGCTTTGGGCTTAACACACCTGAATCGGACATTGATTTGATAAAAGAAATCGTTGGTCACTATAATCATAAAGTCGATCTATGTAGAATAGTCAGGGCTGATAGCGATTTTGGTATTGATGTAAGAGAAATATAACCTTCGCTTTCACATCCGACTCGCAGGGCTGGCGCCATGCTCGCGGGTGAAGCGTACGTTGGGTAGAAAGAAATATATGAATAAAAATTTTGTACTTGATATCAAAACAGTATTTCTTACTTGCCTCATAGTTTGTATGTCTTTGAGTGCGTCTATTGCAACTCAACGCAACGATATTGATTCTGATGTCACTAACGCGTCCGAATATTTTTCGGGAAAGTGGGGAACTGACAGCGGTTCTGTGTATGAATGGATAAATGATGAAATGGTTTGCGTTTCGGTTCATAACAATAAATACGAAGGTTGGATCAACAAAGTAGCTCTTAAAAATTTCCGTAAGTCCGGAAAAAAATGGAACGCTGATCAAGCAATCAGATGGCATAATACTGGATTTTTAACAGAGTGGGTAACTGCTGAAATAGAAGTAATAAATCAATCCTCATTTAAAAAAATAGTGGTTCAAAAGGAAGAAATAAACAAGGATTGCTGCAAACCGCAGTTATGGAATAGAATAAATCATTAAAACACGGTATTGCCCAACATGTGGTTTCACAGAGGACCGCGAAGACCGTGCGGCCTGTGAACCGTGACGTTGAACAAAACCGCTTCGCGGAAGTACTCATTCTGATCCACTGAACCACTGCCCATCTTCCTTTTTTCAGGGTACCGTTTCGTAGAACCCATCCGCATCGCTTATAATGCCATCCGATCGTGCCATGGGGCCGGTCGGATTTTCTTTTTCCCCATCATTTTCAAAGGAGGCATTATGAGCACTGTCTTACGGCAAAAATTCATCGATCACATGACCGTCCGCAGACTTTCTCACAGAACCCAGGAGTCCTACACCAACGCCGTGGCCGGCCTGGCAGCCTATTACCGCAAACCACCTGACCAACTCAACGACGACCAGATCCAGGCTTACCTGCTTTTCCTGATCAAGGAGCGACGTCTGGCCTGGAGCTCGTGCAACGTGGTTCTCTCCGGTTTGCGCTGTTTTTACGGTGACGTGCTCAAATGGAAACAGACCCGGTTCAGCATCCCGCCCCGGCCCCGCAGCAGGCGTCTGCCCATGCTGCTCAGTGTCGAACAGGTCCAGCAGTTGCTCGACGCAGCCAGGAACCCCAAGCATCGGACCCCGCTGATGACCATATACGGTGCCGGCCTGCGGGTCGGTGAAGTGGTCAATTTAAAGCCCTGCCATATCGAAAGCACCCGCATGATGATCCGCGTCGAGCAGGCCAAAGGCGCAAAGGATCGCTATACCCTGCTTCCCAAGCGCCTTTTGCATGAACTGCGTTCCTACTACTCGGTTTATCGTCCCGACAAATTTCTCTTTTTCGGAAAGTCAAAAGCCAGCCCGTTACCGGTCGGCACGGCTCAAAAAGCGTATTACCATGCAAAAAAGCGCGCCGGCATCACCCAGGGAAGAGGGATTCATACCTTACGCCATTGCTTTGCCACGCACCTGATGGATATGGGCGTAGATATCTACGTCATCAAGCACATGCTGGGTCACAGCGCCATCAGGACCACCGCGGGCTATCTGCATACCAGCCGGCAGAAAATCGCCAACGTAATCAGCCCGCTGGACCGGGCCGCAGACGAAAGTCCCTGCCATGCAGCCTTCTGATGGCCGTGTAACCGGTCGACAACCCCTCGAAGTCGCCCACATTCTCCATCGCCATGGCGATGCCTATGCAGCCCGGCACCGCCTGCCGCTCAAACAGCTCAAGGCGATGCATCATATCCGCTATTGCCGGACCGCCATGATGGGCGGCCACCGGCAACAATGCAACCAGTGCGGCTTTGAACGCAATGCCTACAACAGCTGCGGCGACCGGCACTGTCCCAAATGCCGAACGCTGGCCAAAGAACGTTGGCTCGATGCACGCCGACGCGAACTGCTGCCCACCGGCTATTTTCATCTGGTCTTCACCCTGCCCCACGATCTCAACCCGCTCATCCACTGCAATCCAAGACAGTTGTTGAACACCCTGTTCGCCAGCGTCAATGAGACGCTGCAGGCCTTTGCCGCCGATCCCCGCTGGCGTCTTGAGGGGCAATTGGGCTTTGTCGGCGTACTGCACACCTGGTCCCAGACCCTGATCGATCATTTTCATCTGCACTGCCTGGTTCCCGCCGGGGCGTGGTCGTTGGACCGATCCCGTTGGAACCCGTCCCGCAAATCGTATCTGTTCCGGGTCAAGTCCCTGGCCAAACAGTTCCGCACAACCTACATCCGTCATCTGCAGGACCTCTATGAAAACGGCGAACTGGGCGTTCACGGCCGGATCGCCCCCCTGGCAGACCGCGAGGCCTTTGCCCGGTTGATCGGCAGCTTGAGAAGCAAACCATGGATCGTCTATGCCAAGGCCCCGTTTGCCGGACCCAAGCAGGTGCTCGACTATCTGGGACGCTACACTCACCGGGTGGCCATCGCCAACCAGCGCCTCGTGTCGATGGACGACCAGGAAGTGACGTTCACCTACAAGGATCGCAGCCAGAACCATCGAACCCGCCGGATGACCTTGACCGCCGAGGAGTTCATCCGGCGATTCCTGCTGCATGTCCTGCCGCCCCGGTTTGTCAAAATCCGCTATTTCGGCTTTCTGTTCCATCGCGACAAACACCGCAACCTCGCCTTGCTTCGGTCGCTGATGGGTGCACCGGCCGATCGGGTCGATGAACCGCTAACCGAGAATGCGCAGCAGATCATGCTCCGTCTGACCGGCATCGACATCGACAATTGCCCCCATTGCGGTCAGGGCCAGATGGTTGTCTGGTTCAAAATACCCAAAACCAGCCGCATCCGCGATCCGCCGTAAGAGCAGGGTTGCCTCGATCTTTAACTCAAACGTCCGATGGCGTTAGCGCTGGGGTGCGTCCGGATTCTATTTCCATGGAAAGTTGACGGCTGCGCCAACCGCCGAAAGACGCCTGGCTTTCCAATTACAGGATAATTAACGTGAACCATACTATGATTTCTACGCCTTACCGAAACTGTTGGCTTGCAATCTCCCACAAATCGGCGATATAAAATCCATAGCTTGACCGACGGCACCCAGCGGCTCTGTTCAACAACATTTTATCCATCATCCCTTTCACCGCCCGATTCGTACCGCCGCTTGCTTTGCAGCCGCGCGGCATTCCGTCGATTTGCAGCTCTATGTCGGGACGATGGATAAAACGCTATTCGTTATATGATCCGAAATTAAGTGAAATGCTATATTACTTGGGAATTTTAGCAACAATACCATGCCTTCTAATGGTAGGCTTTGGTGTATTTTTTCTTTTCCAAACAATTACAAGAAAGGGCATTGTATCTCCACATGAAGAAGCGTCACCACCAAAATTAAGTGAGCCTTTTTCACGGCAACGATATTACTATCAGAAGGTATTACTTTACTATTTTGGCATTCCAATTTTTGGTATATTTTCATTTTCTTTTGGCGTATATGGTTTGTGGATAATAATAAAGAATCTGCTTAGCATATAACAAATCACTTAAGCGGGACCGGGAAAGCAGTAGCATTTTTATTTATCGAATATTCATTGACAATCACAAGCTTCTGGACACGTAGAAGAACTTTTCCCGGCCCCTTAGTTTAGACGTTCGGTTTCAAACCATAACCAAGGAGGAAACTATATGTCAGAGTGTAAAATTGAATTATCAATTGGAGATTTTACTTTTATTGGTGAAGGTGAACAAAGCTGGGTTACTGAACAACTTGATAAGATATTGGAAAAGGTACCCGAATTAACTAAATCTCTTCCAAAAAAGAAAAAGGCAAGTTCAACAGCTGATACCGCTGATCAAGAAACAGCAAAAGTTGATAAATCATTATCTCAAAAACCGCTTCCATCATTTCTTAAAGAAAAAGGAGCGGATAAAAGTCAACCAATAAAGTTTCTTGCGACAGCAGTATGGCTCCATGATGCTAAAGATCAAAGGCGAGTCAAGACGAATGATGTAACAACTGCGCTAAAGAATGCAAGCCAAAAAAGCTTGGCTAACGCATCAGAATGTTTGAGTAAAAATGTTAAAAAGGGATTTATAGAAAAAGACGGTAAAGAATTTTATGTTACCGAGGAAGGAAGGGGTTCTTTATAATCAATGATTACACCTGATCAAGCCTTGGGTTCTATCCCTGAGGGGCTTAGGCGGCCTCTTATCGAAGAGTACAGCAATATAGTAAACAATTTCATGGAACGTAAATGGTTACCGGTTGAACTCTCTGGCGGGCGGTTTTGTGAAATAGCATACACTATTATTGATGGCTATTCATCAGGTTCGTATCAACCGACTCCTGTAAAACCTCGTAACTTTGTCGATGCATGTAGGCGCCTTGAAAACCATTCGAACATGCCACGAAGTTTTCAAATATTAATTCCTCGTCTTTTACCTGCATTGTACGAAATTCGAAACAATAGAAATGTGGGGCATGTTGGCGGTGATGTAAATCCTGATCATATGGACTCCTCTGCAGTTTTATCCATATCAAGTTGGATATTGGCAGAATTATTCAGAGTTTTTCATGGTGTCACAACAGATCAGGCACAAAAACTTGTCGATCTTATTGTTGAACGGAGATCTCAAATAGTATGGGAATCTGGTGATATGAGGCGTGTATTAAAACCAGATTTGCCGCTAAAAGATCAAATCCTTATTTTATTAGGCTCCAGCACCTCTAAAGTCCAAGTTGATGAACTGTTTGCTTGGGCTGATTACGGTAATCGTACTTATTTCAATCGTATTTTACGAAAATTACACAATCAAAGATTTATCGAGTTTAATAGAAAAATGGGTGAGGTAGAACTTCTTCCACCGGGCTACGATGAAGTGGTTAAAATTTTAAATATAATAGGTTGATAACCGAACATCTGCTTTCACAGCGACGGCAAAAAACCGCCGCGCGTGAAGCTGGCGTTATGACGTAAAATGAAAATTAGAAATATCACGGGTATCATTCTTGTTAGCCTCTTTTTAATCAATCTTGGTTGCACCAAGAATGATGTAAGAACTTATATTTATATACCAATAAACAACATCACATTTACCTTTCACACCAAAGAACTCAAACATCATTCTGATGTAAAAGCAGTATTTTTGTACTTTGAACTACAAATTGAAAATTTCTCAAATAGAGAAGTGTTCTTGGATATAGGGGAAATTCAGGCAAATCTTAATGGTGAGCTTAGTACCGAAACTTACTATGATTCACTTGCTTCAGTAATACCGGAAAAAGAGATCCTGAAAAGTGGTTTAACTGAACATAAACTTTATTTTGTATTTCCGGAATCCATTAAAGATAAGAATCTAAAAGATTTCAGAATTACCAGTTTTGGATTGAGTATAAACTGAAACAAGTCATAACATCTGGCTGTATTGGATTCGGTCCGCTTTGCGGCCCTCACCACTAATCCAGGGCGTTAGCGGTATAAGTAAAATAATGGACGAATCAACTTTGATGGACCCGTAAAAACTCACGCTGCCAATTTACGGTAACAGTCGTCGGCCTGAGTTGATCTGAGAAAAATTGTTCCCAAGACGTCCCAGTAGTTTTGGATTCGCTCTTTGACAGCATGTGTGCGACATCGCTAATTATGGCACAAATTCCGATTTAAATGGGGTGACACTTTCCACGCCTTCTCGATTTTGATCAGGTCATTTTTCAGCAGCCAATGCTTGGCCGCAATTCTCCATTCGACGTTGGTGATTTCGGGTCTGCCAGCCCGGGCTGCAATCTTGGCTGCCAGATCCAGGATCCGTTGAAAGATACTTTTTCGTTCCCGTATTGAGTAGCGGATACGATCACCTCCAAAATACCTCCCGCAGGCCGTTCGATTATCAAGGCAGCGACGGGGCGTATGATTCAACTCATGGGCTGTGGTTTCCGACAGAAGAAAATACGATTCCATTGTGCCGGCCTTCCACTGCCAGCGTTTTAGAAAGTCCTTGAACTCCCGTTGAGTCCGTTCGATCGATCCATTGTACGATGCCCTTTTGGGCGGACTGTTTATCGGGATTACCCAGGTATTCTCCAACACCTCGTTAACGGTGGTGTGATTCAGATTGCCGCCGTTATCGCGCTTGCAGAACAACGGAGGGCCGAAACGGTCAAAAAGATAGGCCAGGTGACCGGCGACCTCTTCGCCGCAGGGCAGACTCCCCGAGGCAATCGGCGGCAGTTTGTAACGTGAACAAAGGTCCGTCAGGTTGTGCAGGTGAAGCGTTCCCGAGACAAAGGTATCGCTTTTGCGGCAATCGTCCACCGCCCAGGCCAGGTTCGGCCGGAGCCAGCTGACCCGACAGCTTTCGGCTCTCCGACGGTCATTGCTTTCGCTACGCGCCTGGATAACCATCGCATTCAATTCCCGGCGGGATATGGACTCGCCGTACCCATCGTGAAGCCTTCCGGTGCCGCGGCTGCGCTTGGCACCGTGATCCAAATTCCGGATCCTGGCATTCAGTTCGGCAAGATCCAGCGGCCGGACCTTTTTCGGACCGCGCTTTCCCACGGCAGGCATACCATTGGCCAGGCGCTCTTTCCACCGCATCAGCGTGCGGTAGCTCAGTCCCGCCTGGTTGGCCAGACAGGCGTACGACAACGAAAAGGTGGTTTTCATTTCCTCGATCATGGCCACCGCCTGGCAGATTCGCTTATTTTTTTTTCGCCCGGTCGCCGCCGGTTTCGGGAAGCTTCAACTCCATCAGCACATCCTTTAACGCCATCTTGCGATTCAACAACTCGATTTCCCTGTGCGCCCGGGACAATTGTTTTTCCAGAAGCTGGATACGGTCGTTCGAAGGATGGGCCCGACGGCCCGCAACCTGGTCGGTCACATTGTCGAGCAGGGCATTCAAGCCCCGCTGCTCCCACTTGTAAAAGGTCTTGCGCGACACGCCCATCCGGACGGCTGCCTGACGGGCCGTGAGAAGACCGCAGCGCACCTTCATGATCATCTCGGCTCTCAATCGTGCTGTCTGCTGTGTCGATGGCATCGGTTCCCCCGACTACGCTTTCTGGAGTATCCTGAGCCGCTTTTCCAACCGGTCGTTCGGGCCGGCCAGTTTCTTTTCGATCAGCCGCGACAGCCGCTGGTTGATCGGCGGCACAGGATCTTTCTTCTTCGGGTCCAGCGCCTTGAGCATGCCCTCGATCGCCAGGTTCTGCCATTGGCCCAACAGCGTCGGGCTGATCGAAAGCTCCTGGCAAACCTGAGCGCTGGTGCGCCGCTCGCTCCAAATGGACAGCACGGCCGTTATCTTCTGTTGCGGATCGAATACTCTGCGGGTTCGTTGGTTTGTCTTCATGATCTATATCCTTTCTTGCGTCGTACACAAGTTCTTTTGGACGGCTGGCAGTATCGTCCACCAGCATTTTTACTTTGCCTTTTTCCGCCCGGATCACCACACTCTGGCCGCCCATGCGGCCGACCATGTAAAAAGGATCCACCGGACGGCCACGCAGCGCCAGTTCCAGAACGTTTTCTGCAACGCCCTTTTCCAGCGTCTTTTTCAGGTCGTGGGCAATTTCGAAAAACCGGTCGGCCGGACACAGCCCGCCGATGCCCTGGTGGGGACGCTTGTAATTATAGTACTTGATCCAAAAGGCGGTGCGCTCCACAGCCTGCTCGAAGCTGTCGAACTGAGCCCGCTGGAGAAACTCCCCCAGAATCGATTTCCAGAACCGTTCGATCTTGCCCAGGGTCATGGGGTGGTGGGGACGGGAACGGATATGCTTGACGCGGTCCTTTTTCATCTCCCGTTCGAAACGGGTCTTGCCGCGCCAGTTCGTGTACTGGCGGCCGTTGTCGGTGAGCATCTCTTTGGGAACGCCGTACTCGGCGATACCGCGCCGGTAGGTCTCCAGTACGTGGGCGGCTGTCTGGCTGCGGTACAATCCCAGGGCGGTGATGTACCGGCTGTAGTCGTCCATGAAGCCGATCAGGTAAGCGTTGCGGCCTGCCAGCCGGAAGGTCATGATGTCGCTTTGCCACAGCTGGTTGGGACGGGACCGTTCGAAAAACCGGGGCTTGGGGGGATTCTTCAACGGCTTGCGCTTGGCCTTGTTTACCAGCCCCTGGTCGGATAACGTTCGATGAACCGTCGAAGGGCTGGTTCGAATCAGGAAAAACCGTTTGAGGAAGTCGGCAATCCGTCGCGGACCATAATCCGGATGGGCCTTTTTGACAGACACCATCTGCGTGCAAACTTGCGGCGGCACGCTGCTTTTAACACCTCCGCGAGGTTTGGGTTCCAACCCCTCGATGCCTCGCTGTCGATATGCCCGGAGCCATCGGTTGATCGCTGACCGGCTGACTCCGAACTGTTCGGCAAGCAACGATGCGCTGTACTCTTCTTCGAGGAACAGCCGGACAACCTTTAACCGAAACTCAGCCGGGTAGGCCCATATCCGGGAACCTTTCTTCCCCCCGGCTGTCCGCCTTTTCTTTTTCCTTGTCATAGGTTACACTCCTTTCAGTAAAATTGAATTTTACACTCGGGA
>CAVPIL010000008.1:0-769198 GCA_963704985.1 uncultured delta proteobacterium
TAAGCACGCCGCCAGCGTTCATTCTGAGCCAGGATCAAACTCTCCAATTAAACTATATTACGTTACTTGCGTAACAAATTGACTTAAAGAGACCCAACTCTTAAAACCTGTCACTATTTAGTTTTCAAAGATCAAAAATGTCGCCTTTCATCGGCTGACGAAAAGCATAACTATACCATCTCAATGCTTACTGTCAATAACTAAAAAAACATTTTTGGTTAATTAATTGACGGTATTTTTTAGCCGTCTGGAAAGGCCTCGTGCATGCTTGTCAGGGGCACGACACAGGGCAGTTCAAGCGGCTATTTATAAAAGAACACATGGGATGGTTGTTTTTCATTCTTGAAAAACGAAGCGCTTTCTACACGGCCCGGACGGCGTTGTCAACGCTTATTTTAGACAATAATTCGGATCTTGAAGAAGTGCTTTTTCCCCGCCCGCAATAAGATTTGCATGTCATTGATATCGTTACTGGTTACCAATTCATCAAATCGCTCCAGGCGTCGTCCGTTCACGTATCCCCCGCCCTGCTGAATCAACCGCCTGGCCGCTCCGGAAGAGTCGGCCAAGCCTACGCTGTGGAACAGTTTGAAACAGGGGATGCCGTCTTTAAAAGCATCCAAGCGCATCTCGTTTTGGGGAACCGTTTCATCCTCGGAGGTGTCGGGGTCCCTCGGGATCGTGCTGGATGGTAACAGCCCGAGGGGCAACCGCCTTGCTCCAAACATGGACAATGCGGACTGGAATGCCTTCAGCGCTTCTTCGTCACCATGGGCCAAGCGGGTTGCCTCGAAGGCGAGGATCGATTTGGCCGCATTGAGATCCGCCCCCTCGAGAATGGCAACGGACCGGATTTCTTGCATGGGAAGAAAGGTGAACAGGGCCAGGAAGCGACCCACATCCCGATCGTCCGTATTGACCCAGAATTGATAGTAATCGTAAGGAGAGGTTCGATCAGGGTCGAGCCAGACCGCCCCGGCTGCAGTCTTGCCCATCTTGGCGCCACCAGCGGTAGTAATCAATGGGAAGGTGATGCCAAAGGCGCTTTTTCCTTCAACGCGCCGAATCAGGTCAATGCCGGCAACGATGTTCCCCCATTGATCGCTGCCGCCCATCTGCAGACAGCAGCTATGGCGCTTGCGCAGTTCGAGAAAATCGTATGCCTGAAGAACCATGTAGTTAAACTCGATAAAACTCAATCCCTCTTCGGATTCCATACGCATTTTGCAGCTTTCTGCCTTGACCATGCGATTGACGGAAAAATGCCGGCCAATGTCTCTTAAAAAAGGGATATATTCCAGTTTGGTCAGCCAGTCCGCATTGTTGACCAGAACGGCCTTGCGATCCGAAAAATCGATAAACCGGGAAAGCTGATTTTTAAGTGCCACCACATTGGCCGCCACATCTTCTTCCGTGAGGAGCTGACGCATTTCGGTTTTGCCGCTGGGATCCCCCACAAGGCCGGTTCCGCCGCCAACCAGAGCGATGGGCCGGTGACCGTTTCGCTGCATATGCGCCAAAGACATAATGGGAACCAGGCTGCCCACGTGAAGGCTGGAAGCCGTCGGATCAAAGCCGACATAACAGGTCACCTTCTCGGAATCGAGATATTCGCGCAGGGCATCATCGTGCGTTGTTTGCTCGATGAAGCCGCGAGCGTTGAGTATGTCCAGAACATTTTCCATTTGGATGTCACCTTTTACGAAGTTGCGCCCCCTGCGACAAGACAGCCCTATTTATTGGCGTATTCCACCGATCGGGTCTCCCGGATGACCGTCACCTTGATCTGGCCGGGAAAGGTCAGTGATTCTTCAATTTTTTTGGCGATATCACGACTCAGCAACACGGATTCTTCATCCGAGACTTTATCGCTTTCCACAATCACACGAATCTCTCGGCCTGCCTGGATAGCATAAGTGTTGGCCACGCCAGTGAACCCATTGGCAATGCCTTCGAGATCCTCGATGCGCTTGATATAGTTTTCAAGCAATTCCTTTCTGGCGCCTGGCCGCGCGCCGGAAAGCCCATCTGCCGCCTGCACCAACAGTGCGTATACCGATGAGGGGGGGATATCTTCATGGTGAGCGCCAATGGCATGAACGACACCGGGCGATTCGCCAAATTTTTTGGCCAGTTTCGACCCGATCACCGCATGGGGACCCTCGACTTCATGGTCGATAGCCTTTCCAATATCGTGAAGCAATCCCATCCGCCGGGCGACCTTTTCTTTCAACCCTAGTTCGGCGGCCATGATACCGCACAAGACGCCAACCTCTACCGAATGTTGAAGCACATTCTGGGCATAGCTGGTCCGGTATTTCAAACGCCCCAGATATTTGATCAACTCGGCATGGATACCGTGAACACCCAGATCAAAAGCGGCCTGTTCTCCGGCTTCCTTGATGGCCGTGTCTACCTCCTGGCCCGCCTTTTTGACGACATCCTCAATGCGGGCGGGATGGATTCGACCATCGGAAATCAGCTTAATCAGGGACAACCGAGCGATCTCCCGCCGGACCGGATTGAAGCCGGAAAGAATGACCGCCTCAGGGGTATCATCAATGATCAGATCAATGCCCGTGGCAGCTTCAATGGCCCGGATGTTACGCCCTTCGCGGCCGATGATCCGCCCCTTCATTTCATCACCGGGAAGTTGGACCACCGACACAGTCCGTTCGGCGACGAAATCGCCAGCATACCGCTGAATGGCAGTGGCTATGATTTTCTTGGCCTTTTTATCCGCCTCTTCTTTGGCTTCGTTCTCGATGCGTTTGATCAGTTTGGCTCCTTCGTAGCGGGCCTCATTCTCCATGGCGCGGATCAGCAATTCTTTGGCCTGATCCGCGGTCAGTGTGGAGATCCTTTCCAATTGCGCTTTTTGATCCTGCAACAACGTATTGTATTTTTCTTCGCTTAAGGCAAGGGCCCTGTCCCGGTCGACAAGGTTTTGTTCTTTATCAGTTATTTCCTTTTCACGCTGATCGAAAACTTCGGCCTTACGATCAATGTTTTCCTCCTTTTGGATCAAACGACGCTCTATCTTTTTGAGTTCCGAACGGGTTTCCTTGGATTCAGATTCGAAATCGCTTTTCATTTTAAAAAGAAGGTCTTTTGCTTCAATGCCAGCCTCCTTAATTAATGATTCGGCTTCGTTCCTGGCCGAGACAACAATTTTTTCCGCTTCGTTTCCGGCATCCTTGAGCTTTTTTGACCCTAGTGCGCCTTTCAGCAGGAGTGCAACAACACAGCCGATAACAGCCGATACCGCAGCAATAATGATGGTATATATGTCCATGCGTATCTCCGGGTGCTAAACATTAAATATATATGCAGGCACATCACCTGACTACCAGATGATGCCCATGTTGCCCATTGGGGATAAGAAATGAAGCCTTCAGACGAGCCTGACTCATGCGGAAGAGAGGAAGGGATGGTGAAAAGCGGTAAAGGAACCCCCACCATTGTGCCGTGTTGGCAGGTCTTTGATCCAAAGGATCAAGTGGGCACCTTGTAGTTTCTTTAGGCTTTTCTGTACATGCAGAACTTGCTCACCAAAACTAGTGAAGGTTCCCGTTAGGTGAATGTTGGGTCAAAGTACACCCTCCAATCACGAACACGGCAGGGGTTGATTCGATACGCCCTTTTTACTTTCGATTACAGAAAGGAAGCTTCATGCCAGTCACCGATTTGACATTACAACGTAGTCCTTCAATGAAAATCTACCTTAACGACGCTAAGAGACGGCTTTTTCCAGTTCATTGAGAACCACTGCGGATTTCTCAGTCATACGGTTAAGAAAATGATGATAACGTTCTTCGAGTTTAAATTGTTCACTGGCAATATTCAGTCCAGTTAGAACCAAAATCGTTTCTCTATCGACATTAACCGGTTTGCCATCAAACTGAGTTTGAACCTTCTTGACGGCATCCTCAAAGAGAGCTGCCACCTTTTTTGCATCGGGCACACCGGATTCTGTCTGAAAAGTAAAATTGCGACCAAATATTTGCAGTGTAACCGTTTTTTCCAATTAGCGTCCGTTCCTAAATTTCCAGCAAGTCGGCTTTCTATTCCTCTGTAATCCCATCTAATCTTCCAATCAGGCTGTCAATTTTCGTTCTGACGAGTGCCGTCAGTTCCTCATGCTTCTTTTCGGCCTCGGCTTTTTCTTGTATCAGGTTTTCAAGTTGTCCGAGTCGGCTGCTCAATGCTTCGTTTTCTTTTTGAAGCTGTTGGCGGGCCTGGACAACACGTTCTACTTTTTGTTCAATGAGTTCAAATTGTTGCAGTATTGCTTCTATATCCAACATATTATCTTAATCCTTCATATTTCAATATAACCAGCCAACGGTTTTTAAGTCAAGTGAATTCACCACGGTCAAACCCGGCTGGCAGAGATTGAATGGAACGATCCATTCCATTTGACAGTTACTTTCGCGATGTGGAAATCCGATTTTTTACCCCGACAGAAAAGGGGCAAACCGAATCCGGTTTGCCCCTTTTGTTAAACCTGCAGCAACTTAGTCATCGCGAACCCGTTAATACGAGGTGGATCCAGGTCACTAACTTTGGCTCAGCGTGTTTCGGCGAGTTGGATCCGGCTGATCGCGCGCAACAGAGCTGCCTTGGCGCGCTGAAAGTCGATTTCTTCTTCCCTGCTCTGGGCTTGAAGTCGTTTTTCAGCTCGTTCTGCAGCAGCCTTTGCCCGCTGAACATCGATATCCTTGCGTCGCTCAGCAGATTCAGCCAAAACGGTCACCCGATCGGGGAGTGCTTCGGCAAAACCGCTGCTGACAAAAACAAACCGCTCGCGGCCATTTTCGTCCTTATATTTCAGGGCACCGGTCTTCAACGTCGTCAGAAACGGGGTATGACCGGCAAGCACACCGAACTCACCCAGTGAACCGGGAGCCATGACAATCTGTGCGCTTTCACTGACAACAGACTTTTCAGGGGTAACCACTTCGAGTCTTATGTTTTCAGCCATTTATTGCCTCTTTCTCTCCATTAAACCTCGGCCATTTCCTTCGCCGCTTCAAGCACCTCTTCGATGCCGCCCTTCATGTAAAACGCCTGCTCAGGAATGCCGTCGTGGATACCTTCGCAGATCTCTTTAAACGCGCGAACCGTGTCTTCGACCTTTACATATTTACCTGCTTTACCGGTAAAGGTTTCAGCCACATGGAACGGCTGAGAGAGGAAACGCTGAATTTTTCGAGCCCGCTGAACAGTTAGTTTGTCTTGATCGGAGAGTTCTTCCATGCCCAGGATGGCAATAATGTCCTGCAGTTCTTTGTATTTCTGAAGCATGGTCTGAACCCGCCGGGCCGTCAGGTAATGGTCCTCACCAATGACCATGGGGTCAAGGATCCGGGATGTGGAGTCTAAGGGATCCACAGCCGGGTAGATACCAAGCTCGGCGATCTGCCGGGATAGCACCACCGTACCGTCAAGGTGGGCAAAGGTGGTAGCCGGCGCCGGGTCGGTCAAGTCGTCGGCCGGCACGTAAACGCACTGTACAGCGGTAATGGAGCCTTTATCCGTGGAGGTAATGCGCTCTTGAAGACCGCCGAGGTCAACGGCTAGGGTCGGCTGGTAACCCACCGCGGAAGGCATGCGGCCGAGAAGCGCCGACACCTCGGAGCCGGCCTGGGTGAACCGGAAGATATTGTCGATGAAGATCAGCACGTCCTGACCTTCCTTGTCACGGAAATATTCCGCGCAGGTCAGGGCGGAAAGGGCCACCCGTGCGCGTGCTCCGGGAGGCTCGGTCATCTGGCCGTATACCAGCGCAGCCTTGGGAAGAACGCCGGATTCTTTCATTTCGTGGTACAGGTCGTTACCTTCGCGGGTACGCTCACCCACACCGGCAAAAACGGAGATACCGCCATGCTGCATGGCGATGTTGTTGACCATCTCCATCATGATGACGGTCTTGCCGACACCGGCGCCGCCGAACATTCCCATTTTACCACCGCGGGGAAAGGGCACCAGCAGATCGATCACCTTGACGCCGGTTTCAAGCACGCGGACCTCTGTGTCCTGCTCGGTGAACAGCGGAGCAGGACGATGGATCGGCATCATTTTTTCCTGGCTGACCGGCCCCAGACCGTCCACCGGGCGTCCCACGACGTTGAGCACGCGACCCAGACTGGCTTCCCCCACGGGCATCATAATGGGGGCGCCGGTATCTTTTACGGCCATACCGCGGACCAGGCCATCGGTAACGTCCATGGCAATCGTACGAACCGCGTTGTCGCCGAGATGCTGGGCGACCTCGATAACCAGGTTGTCTTCTTCATCATTGATGGTCGGGTTGGTGATCAACAGCGCAGTAAGGATATTCGGCAGCTGCCCCTGTTCAAACTCAACATCCACGACAGGCCCCATCACCTGCGTAATTCTACCTATATTCTGTGCCATTTACAGCCTCCTAAAATGTGTTTTACCCCTTGAGGGCCTCGGCGCCGCCGACAATATCCATCAGATCCGCAGTAATGGCTGCCTGCCGGGCTTTGTTGTAAGCGAGAGTCAAACTGTCGATCATATCATTACACGCCTTGGTGGCGTTATCCATGGCAGTCATCCGGGCGGCATGTTCGCTGGTGGATGTTTCCAGCAGGGCCCGGAAAATCTGAACATATACGTTGCGGGGCAGCAGGTCTCCGAGGAGCTCTTCCGGCGATGGTTCGCAGATGTGTTCGGCCAAATATTCCGCAGAACCGCTCTCATCCGTTGCATCTTTTTCAATGGGCGGAATGGGCAGCAGTTTTTGAACCACAGGGAGTTGCTTGGCCATGCTCACGAATTCTGAAAAGACGATGTAGACTTCGTCGTACTGGCCGTCAATGAACGCGTCCACCAATTTTTTACCGGCGGTGGAGGCAACGTTGAAGCCGAATTTGCTGCCGACGATACCAAGATGCGCATCGACGATCTTGTGGTTGTTTTTGCGGCACCAGTCGCGCCCCTTCTTGCCGAAGCAGGTGAAAGAGTAAGCTGCGCCGACGTTCGGATTGGTTTTGATGTATTTTTTAGCTCCATCGGTGAGGTTGATGTTAAAGCCGCCGCACAATCCCCGGTCTGACGTGCACAAGACCACATGGATCTTTTTGACGTCTTCTTTGGGAATCAACAATGGGCTGGCTTCCTCACCGGCCTTATCCGCCAGACTGCCAAGGACCTCCGAAAATTTTTCGGCATAGGGGCGAAATCCGTCCATCGCCCCTTGCGCACCGCGCAACCGAGAGGTTGCCACCATGTTCATGGCTTTGGTGATCTGCTTGGTTTTCTTGACACCCTGGATTTTTAGCTGGACATCCTTTAATGATGGCATAAAGTGTGCGTCCTTATCGCATGTAATCTGATTTCAGCAGTTATACCAACAGCCTTACTTGATGGTGTCCTTGAATTCCTGGCCGTAAGCCTCGAGGGCGGTTTTAAGCAGGCCTTCGATCTCCTCGGTGATATTCTGGGCCTCTTCCAGCTTAGAAAAGATCTGCGGATAGCGCTCTTCGACGAAGGGATAGAGACCGGCTTCGTATTTGGCGACAGTGTCGGAGGGGAACTGGTCCAGATACCCACGCGTCGCCGCATACAGGATGGTTACCTGCTTTTCGTGAGACAGCGGTTTATACTGGGGCTGCTTAAGCACCTGCACCAGACGCTCGCCTCGGGTTAGCTGCCGCTGGGTGGCTGCATCCAGGTCGCTGCCGAAGGCGGCAAAGGCTTCCAGTTCACGGAACTGGGCCATGTCCAGGCGCAGGGTGCCGGCCACTTTCTTCATGGCCTTGGTCTGGGCGGAACCACCGACGCGGGAAACCGACAGACCGACGTTGATGGCCGGACGGACACCCGCAAAAAACAGCGCCGGCTCCAGGTAAATCTGACCATCGGTGATGGAAATCACGTTGGTCGGGATGTAGGCGGAAACGTCGCCGGCCTGGGTTTCAATGATCGGCAGGGCCGTCAGGGAACCGGCACCGAGTTCATCACTCAGTTTCGCGGAACGCTCCAGCAATCTGGAGTGGTTGTAGAAGATGTCACCGGGGTAGGCTTCACGTCCCGGCGGCCGTCTGAGCAGCAGGGAGATCTGCCGGTAAGCGACGGCTTGCTTGGAAAGGTCGTCGTAAATGATCAGGGCGTGCTGGCCTTTGTCCCTGAAATATTCACCCATGGCGCATCCGGCGTACGGAGCCAGATACTGCAGGGTCGCCGGGTCAGAGGCACAGGCGGCAACGATGGTGGTGTAAGCCATGGCCCCTTCTCTTTCGAGAATGGCGGCCACCTGGGCAACGGTGGATTTTTTCTGGCCGCAGGCCACGTAAATACAATACACGTCCGTGTTCTTCTGAGCCAGGATGGCATCCACGGCAACCGCAGTCTTGCCGATCTGGCGGTCACCGATGATCAGCTCACGCTGGCCCTTGCCCACCGGTGTCATGGCGTCAATGGCCTTAAGGCCTGTGTAGCAGGGTTCGTGCACCGATTTTCTGGCGATAACACCCGGGGCCACCATCTCCACGCGGCGGAACTCCGTGGTATCGATGGCGCCCTTACCGTCGATGGGCTCACCGACGCCGGAAACCACACGGCCAAGCACCGCCTCACCCACGGGCACCTGGGCGATTTTGCCGGTCCGTTTGACCATGTCGCCCTCTTTGATGCCGGAGTCGTCACCCATGATGGCGATGCCGACGTTGTCCTCTTCCAAGTTGAGCACCAGACCGAGAATGCCGCCGGGGAACTCCACCAATTCGAGTGCCATGACTTTTTCCAGGCCGTACACACGGGAAATGCCGTCGCCCACTGAAAGCACGACACCGGTTTCGCTCAGCTCAATCTTCTTGTCGTAATCCGTGATCTGCTCTTTGATGATCTGACTTATTTCTTCAGCTCTTAGTTCCATTAGACACTCTCACCCCTTTTTAAAGATTCTCTCATATTGAGCAACTGAGTCCGAACGCTGCCGTCTAGAACCAGATCCCCGATGCGGGTCACAATGCCGCCGATCAGTTCCGGATCCTGCTCAACCTCCAGAATGATATCCTTACCTGTCCGTTTAGACAGGGCTGACCGAATTTTTTCAATGGTTTCGGATGACAGTTCCGTAGCCGAAACCAGGCTGGCCCGGGCAACGCCCTTGAGCTCATCGGCGAATTTCTGGAAGAAGTCATTGATATTTCCCAAAAACCCGATCCGCCCCTTGTCGAACAGAAAAAAAAGAAACGTAGTCATGGCTTTGGACAGTTTGAGTTTGTCCGTTACGCTCATCAGGATCTTTTTGCGACCGTCTGCGCCGTAGAGCGGGTTGACCAGCACCTGCTGAAGGCTCTTTTCCTGCTCGATCAGTTTTGCGAAAGCGCCCAGCTCTTCCCGGTAAGTGTCCGTCTGTCCATCCTCTTTACCGATCAGCAGGAGCGCTTTGGCGTACCGCCTTGCAATCGCCAGATTCTTCACTATGCCACCACCTTCTCTAAGTATTCATCCACCAGTTTTTCCTGGTCGGCCGAATTGATCTTTTCTTTGATGATCGCCTCGGCCTTTGCCAGAGCCTTTTCCACGATTTCGGTCTTGAGTTGAGCCTTGGCCTGCAGGAATTCGGATTCGATGTTCTTGCTGGCCTGCTCTTTCAGTTTTTCGGCGGCAGCCTCGGCTTCTTTCAGGATTCTGGCTTTGGCGTCTTCGCCCTGTTTCACGTACTCGGCCAGCAGGGCTTCAGCCTTTTTGTCCAGCTCGGCCATTTTGACATCGTACTCGGCCAGCTTGGCTTGTGCCGCCTTTTTCTTTTCTTCAAGTTCCTTCAACTGCTCTTTGATGCCCTGGATTCGGCCACCCAACGCCTGGGAGACCGGCTTTTTGAGGATCAGAAAGAGTCCGATTGCCAATACGGCGAAATTCATCACGCGATAGGTGTCTGTTGCTACCCATCCTTTGGTGCCCGCATCACCGTGCTCCCCCCCGCCGGAAGCCGCAAGGGCCGCGGTGCCCCCACCAAACAAAAGAAGCGCAACCAACGCCAGGGGCAATATCCACCGGGCACTATGGTTACGCTTCTCGCTGAAAATTGGAACTTTCATTAAGCAGCCCTCCCCAATATTTTTTGGCCAATCGCATCTGCAAATGCATCAATTTCTTCTTCAAGCGCTGATTTGACGGTGCCCATCTCCTGGGTGATCTTTTCCTTGACCGCTTTGAGCTCGGCTTGGGCGGAGGCGTTGATCTTGCCGATGATCGCCTTTTCCTCTTCCTCGGCAGCCTGCATCAGCGTTTCCTTCTCCTTCTGTCCGGCGGCCCGTGCCTGACGGACACCTTCGGCGTAGGCGTCTTCTCTAGACTTGACCTGCAGGGCGGAACCGTCAATATCAGACTGCATTCCAATCACTTTCTCTTTTCGCTCCAGCAGGATTTTGCGAATGGGCTTGTATAGAACCATATTCAAAATCCAAATCAACAGCAAAAAATTCACGATCTGCAAGGCTATGGATCCATCGACGCTTACCATCTAAGGGCCTCCGTTGAAGGTAGATTAAATTTTGCTAAAAACAATGTATTATCTATGAATGATATAACTTACGACAGGCGCGAACTCCGGCGGTCTATACCACCAGCACTGCTGAATTGTCAAAGGGTTTTTAATAATTAATCCGTCATAGGGGTTTCTTTTCGGTTGGCTTTTCGTTGGTCGGTGTTGGACGTGTAGGCAACGGCTCAGGCTTGGCCATACTGCAGTTCCCGTTAAAAAAAACGCCGGTTTCAATGGAAACGACCGGTGCTTGAATATCCCCGGTGATTTTGGCCGGCGGATAGACCTCGATGCGCTCGTCAGCCTTGATTTGACCGTTTACCGTGCCCTTGATGATGGCAGTGCCCACACGGATCTGCGCTTCCACCACCGCCCTTTCGCCAATAATCACCGTACCCCTTTCCGAAAAGATTTTTCCATTTACCATGCCATCCAGCCGGATCGTGTCTTTAAACGCCAGGGTACCCTCAATGGCGGTTCCAGCTCCCAGCAGTGTGGAGATGTGGTCTGTCCGCTCTTTTTTTTTCATTGTTTCCCTCTGTTTACGATTTTGGAACACGGTTTTTTGCCTCCCAATAAGATGACCGGCCTCTACGGCTATTCAAATTTAAAGCGGCGCATGCTCACATTCATAAGCAGGCCGATGCCCATCATCATGGTGATGATTGACGATCCGCCATAACTCACGAAAGGCAGGGTAACCCCCACCACCGGCATGAGCCCCATAACCATCCCGATGTTGATGAACACCTGCCAGGCAATCATGGCGGTCACCCCAACGGACAAGATGGTGCCGAAGGGATCCCGGCAACGGCCTGCGATGCCAAGTCCCCAGGCAATAATAATCAAAAACAGCAAGATCACCGTCAAGGACCCCATCAGCCCCCACTCTTCGGCCAACACCGAAAAAATGAAGTCGGTGTGCTGTTCCGGCAGGAAAGACAGGGCATTTTGAGTCCCCTTTAAAAATCCTTTGCCGGAGAGCATCCCCGATCCGATGGCAATTTTGGATTGGATAATGTGATAACCGGCCCCTAACGGATCCCGGTCCGGATTTAAGAATGTCAGGATTCGCTGCTTCTGGTAGCCTCGTAAAAAAAACCATACCAGCGGTACGAGCAGGGTGAAGGTGGCCACCAGCCAGCTGAACGCCCTGCGCTCGATCTTGGCAAAAAGCGTCATGGCCCCGGCAATGAGCGCAAGCACCATGGCCGTTCCCAGGTCCGGCTGGCGAACAATCAGCGCAAAGGGCACCGCCGTAAGAAACGCCGGGACCGTCAGGTCCCGCAGGGTTAGGCCTTCGGTGTTGATGAGCTTGGCATAGTAGCGGGCCAGAACGATGATGACGGCAACCTTGGCCATTTCGGAGGGTTGCAGGGAAAAGGGCCCCAGATGCAGCCAGCGGCGGGACCCGCCCACATACTTGCCAAAAAAAAGCACTGCCGTCAATGCACCAACTGATGCCAGGTAGATGATGTTGGCAAACCGTTCGAACTGTTTGTAGTCGAATAAAAAACAGAACACCATGACCCCTATGCCGGCACCGAACCAGATCAGCTGTTTTTTAAACAGCACGGTATTCGCCTCAATCGCACCGGCAGATACCGCGCTATAGAGCACCACCAGTCCCGCGCCTCCGACGGACAGCGTAAGCACCAGCAGGCCCCAATCAAAACATTGCAGCAATCGTCGATCAAACATGGTTCAGACTGTCCATTTGATATGCCGGCGGTCGTGATTGTACCGGTGGTTGCAAGGCCTACAACAAGCCACGCAGAGCTCGACCGCAGGGACTATACCTGATCCCGGTCCCTTTGCCAACACCGCTCCAGGAAGACGAAAATGGGCCCATTACTGCGGTTCAATCCCCTTGGTTGGGTGTCGGTTGGGTTACTGCCAGCGGCGGATCGCCCTTGGGTTTTCCCCCGGACAGGTAAAAACGGATGATTTCAGCCGCTACCGGAGCGGCGGCACTGGAGCCATGCTCCCCGTGCTCGACCATCACCGCCACGGCGATCCGGGGATCCTCCCGAGGGGCATAGGCCACAAACCAGGCGTGGTCCTTGATTGTCCCCCAATCATTATCACTATCAGCATCCTTCTCCTGGCGTCCCACGACCTGAGCGGTTCCGGTCTTGCCGCACATGGCCACCCCCTCCAGCCGGCTGCCCCACGCCGTCCCGCGCCGGTCGTTGACAGCCTGGAACAACCCCTCTCTCACCAGCCTCAAGTTTTTTTCGCTAATTGGCAGCCGCCCCACCACCTCGGGCGTGCTCTCATGAACGGTTTTACCGTCCGCTGTGCGAATAGTTTTGACGATCTTGGGTCGATAGCGCGTACCCCCATTTCCAACTGCGGCAACCGCCATGGCCATCTGCAGAGGCGTCGTCAGGTTGAACCCCTGTCCTATTACCACCGACAGGGTTTCCCCCCTCTGCCATGAGATGCCCATCCTGTTTTTTTTCCACTGGGCGGTGGGAATCAGGCCGTCTGCTTCATGATCCAGATCCACACCAGTTGGTTCGCCAAGGCCAAAGGCCCTGGCGTACCAAGCCAAGCGGTCCACGCCAAGCTCTAGTCCCAATTTATAAAAGTAGACATCGCAGGATTCGCTCAAGGCCTTTAGGATAGTCACCTCCCCGTGTCCCCATTTCTTCCAGCACCGATAGGTTCGGTTGCCGAACTTGAGAAACCCGGGGCAGAAAACCGTGGTGTTCACATCGATGAGTCCCTCTTCGAGCCCGGCAGCGGCAGCGATGATCTTATATGTGGATGCCGGTGGGTATTCTGCCTGAACAGCTTTATTTTCAAAGGGCCGCATTGGGTCGGAGATCAATGCGTTCCAGGCATCGTGGGAGATGCCGGCAATGAAGGCGTTCTGGTCGAATGAAGGGCTCGATGCCATGGCCAGGATCTGACCGGTCGACGGATCCAGCGCCACGGCAGCTCCCGCTTTATCGGTCAGCAACTGCTCCGCCGTCAGTTGGAGGGGCAGGTCGATGGACAGGACGATATTGTGGCCGGGAGTCGCATCCACCGTATTGAGCACCCGAACCACCTGACCTGTGGCGTTGACTTCTACCTGCTGGCCTCCCCGCTTGCCGCGAAGCCAATCTTCCTTTGCCCGTTCGATACCATTCTTTCCGATAAAATCACCGGTTCTGAGGTCGCTGTAGATCTTTTTCTTCAGCTCTTCGCCGCCGATCTCCCCCATATAACCCAGAATATGGGCTGAACTGGGGCTGAAGATATAATCCCGCCTGGGAGAAACGCTGACCACGATGCCGGGCAGGTCCCAACGGTTCACCTCGATGGCCGCCAGTGCATCCCTGCCGATATCAGGTTTGAGCAGCACGGGCTTGTAAGCACGGGTCCCCTTGGCCTTCTCCAGATTCTCCCACAACTGCGCTTCGTCGATGCCCGTGTATCGGGACAGCTTTTCAATGGTCTGCTCCAGCAGGTTGGTGTCTTTGACGATGATGCTCAGGTCGTAGGAAGGCCGGTTGTCCGCCATCAGCCGGTCATGGGCATCATAAATCAACCCGCGGGGTGCATCCACGCTTTTCAACCGAATGCTGTTGGTTTCCGACAGCCGCCG
Source organism: uncultured delta proteobacterium (assembly GCA_963704985.1). Lineage (GTDB taxonomy): Bacteria > Desulfobacterota > Desulfobacteria > Desulfobacterales > Desulfosarcinaceae > Desulfosarcina. The sequence continues at coordinate 14,121 of CAVPIL010000008.1, forward strand.
AAGTTCCCCGCCTTCGATCACCTGAAGGAACAGCAGCCGGGCAATCAGCACGACAAAGGCGGCAATCACCATCGTCAGGGCAGCGCTAAGCCGCTGGCTGAACCATTCGCTGTCCACATTTTCCAAATAGTTGGTCAAGGTGTCCTCAAGGGCGCGTTTTCCACAACCAAGGTTTTGCTGGCCTGCTCAACCATTTTCTGTCCGCGGATGAAAACCAACATCAGAAAAGGACCCGTCAGCGCCCCCCACAGGACCTGCCCGGAAACGACGGGAAATATGTCCTCCACCGGCCAGGGCGCCGACGCCAACACCACCGCAGAAAAGGCCAGCAACAGGCTCTCGAAAAAAATACCGGCGGTGACCAGTATTGGCAGAAGAATCACATTGCCCACCTGCAGCAACTGGATGGCCCAGCGCACCCCCACGTACATCCACAGATAGGCGGTAAGGTGAACACCGAACACACCGCCGGAAATGCCGTCCATGGCCAAGCCGCCGACCACCAACACCGGAATGGCCGCCCGCGGCCGCTGGTGGATGGCCAAGTAAACCACGAATGGCGCCAGCAGGTCATACAGGTGCGCCGGGCCGCCGCCAGCCAACAGCGTGGTCTGAAAAATGATCAGCAGCAGACAGATGATCAAATGATAGGCGTATATCATGAATCCCCGGAAGGACCTTCGGAAGCTGGTTCGGCGATGATGAATACCTCTTCGAGGGTCTCGAAATCCACGTACGGGATTATCGATACTTTCTGGAAGATACCGGCGTTTTGGCGCATGATTTCGGAAATGCGCCCCACCCGAAGCCCTTTTGGATAGACTCCGTCCAAGCCCGAAGAGACCACCGTATCCCCGACGCTGATCGCATGCTTGCGCAGGACATAGTCGAACACGCAGGAATCGGCACCGCCGCCCTTGACAATTCCCCGCGCCCGGGTTTGCTGCACCAGGGCATCGACGGCGCTGTTGGGATCGATCAGCATGAGTACTTTTGCATACCTGGCCGAAGCCTCGACCACCATACCGACGATCCCCTCGGGGATCACCACGGGAACTCCCTGCCGGACGCCATGCCGAGTCCCCTTGTCGACAATGATGGTCTTTGACCAGGGAGACGGATCCTTGCCCACCACCCGGGCGGCAATCATCGGCCGTGGGATATTTTCCTCAAAACCCAGCAAGTGGCGGAGCCGCGCGTTGGCCAGTTCGGTTTCACTGTAACGGTTGAGCTGCTGCAGGCTTTGCCCCAGCGCCTTTTTCAGCCGACGGTTCTCCGCGGCGGTGGAGACCAGAAAAAAGTACTGGTTCCATATGTCCTTAACGGAATGAACAAAGACCGTGAGCTGTTTCTGGAAGGGAGAAACAACCAGGAGCACGCCCCGGCCGAGACCGGAAGGCGCCTGGGTGTGTTTGCCGGTTAAGGTTAGGAGGATGACATTCACCGCGACCAGAACGATCACCACGGCAACCAGAATCATCCTTTTGGAAAACATGGGACCTGCTATGTGATGACGATCTGTTTAAGGATTTCCAGGCTATCCAGCATTTTACCGGACCCCAAAGCCACCGTGGACAGCGGATCGTCGGCAATCGTGATGGGCAGTCCGCTCTCCTCTCTGAGCAGCTTATCCAGGTTCTTCAGCAACGCACCACCGCCGGTGAGCACGATGCCCCGATCGACGATATCGGCGGCCAGTTCCGGCGGGGTCTGCTCGAGGGCAATCTTCACCGTCTCCACGATGGCTTCGATCTGTTCGGAAATGGCTTCGCGGATCTCTTCGGAATCGATGGCCAGAATTTTGGGGATGCCGGTGACCAGGTCACGCCCCTTGACCTCGATGGTCTCCAACTTATTGGGATCCGGGTAGGCGTTGCCGATGGTGGTCTTGATGATTTCGGCCGTGCGTTCGCCGATGAGCAAGTTGTATTTACGCTTGACGTATTGAATGATGGCCTCGTCCATCTTGTCTCCGGCCACCCGCAGAGAGCGGCTGTAGACGATGCCGGCCAGGGATATGACCGCTACCTCGGTGGTGCCGCCGCCGATGTCCACCACCATGTTGCAGGTGGGTTCGGTGATGGGCAGATTGGCGCCGATGGCTGCCGCCATGGGCTCTTCGATGAGAAAAACCTCGCGGGCGCCGGCAGATTCCGCCGACTCGCGCACAGCACGCTTTTCCACCTGGGTGATTCCCGAGGGCACGGCAATGATGATGCGCGGCCGGACAAAGGTCCGCCGGTTGTGAACCTTGTGGATGAAATGACGCAGCATGGCTTCGGTAACTTCAAAATCGGCAATCACGCCGTCCCGCATGGGGCGGATGGCCACAATATTCCCCGGGGTGCGGCCCAGCATGTTTTTGGCTTCCAGGCCCACAGCCAGCACTCGGTTTTTGGTACGATTGTCCGTTCGAACGGCAACCACGGAGGGCTCACTGAGAACGATGCCCTTGCCTTTGACAAACACCAGTGTATTGGCCGTACCCAAGTCGATAGCCAAGTCGCTGGAAAAGACACCCAGAATGGAATCGATGAAGTTCATGCCGCCTCTTTTTCGTTTTTGATCTCAACGCCGCCCTGGTTACCTGTGCAGTGGGCAATGGCAGTCGGGCCGGCCTTTCTGCGCAGTGGACGAACTATTCGAACGGGTACCAGAAACGGCCAGTGATTTCAAGACTTGATTTGTTGAAATCAGGTTTAATCCGATTAAATTTCAAAATGTTCCATGATCCGGTCGTGAATGAGGGGACGGAACTGTCCCAGCCGGTTATTCCAACGGAAGGGATGAACCCGGTTGGTGAGCAGAATAATGCAGAAATCCTTGTCCAGATCCAGCCAGAAAGATACCCCGGTAAATCCCAGATGCCCCACGCTGTTGGCCGAAAAATACCGGCCCGCACTGGAGTTTTGCTGCGATGGACGGTCAAAGCCCAGCGGCAGCGGGTTGGCCTTTACGCCGTGCAGCACCTCGTCGAGGATTTGGTGTGAGAACAGGGATGGCGACGCCTGGCACCGTATGTTCGCGACTAGCGATCGAAGCAGCTTAAAAACCGCCTCGGCCGAGCCGAACAGGCCGGCATGCCCATCGATGCCGCCGGCAAACCAGGCATTGTCGTCATGCACTTCGCCGACCAGCAACCGCTTTCGCAGCGGACATAACTCTGTGGCGGCAAAGGGTCGACTGGATCGCTGGCTGCCGGTGAGGTCCACAAAAAAGAGATCGTTCAATCCCATGGGGTCGAAGATTTCATCCTTTAAAAAGAGCTGCATGGGACGAGCGGTCACCGCTTCAACCAACCGGCACAGCAGCATGAATCCCAAATCGCTGTATAGCGTGGTTTCCCCCGGTTGGCCGGCCAGCGGCACCTGACGCAACAGAGCCAGCACAGCCGCTTGACGATTTCTCGGCGGCAGGGATTTGAGCGTCATGTAGAAGCGGCGGTGGGCGGGGAGCCCGCTTTGGTGGCAGAGCAACTGGCGGACCGTAATTCTTGCTTTGTCGCTGCCGACCATTGCCGGCAGATAAGCTGCCACGGGCTGATCCAAACCGACCCGACCCTGGTCGGCCAGTCTGGCCACCGCCAAGGTGGTGGCCAGGGGCTTGGTCAGTGATGCCAGATCAAACACCGTGCCACGGGTCATGGGCTGACCCGCAAAAAGGTTGGCCGTACCGTATGCCTTGAAAAAAAGCGGGGCAGCCCCTTTGCCCACCAGAAGCACCGCTCCGGGGAAGACATTGTCCCGCAGACCCTGCTGCATCAGATCGTCAATGGGATTGCTGTGCATGGCCGATTAGCATAAGCAAAGAGCCGATCCGTTGAAGGTCAAGGTTCCGGAGTGGGTGTCCAGACCCACGGGCAGACCCACAGGCAGGGTCAGGTTGACTGCTTCGTGGCCCACGTCAAATCCGGCTAAAATGGGAATATCCAGCCCGCCCAGTCGCTCGGCAACAATGCGTTGAATATCTTCAATGGCGCCGCAGTTGGTGAATGATCCCAGCGCCACTCCGGCAAGCCCCTCGAAACAGCCGGCCAGCATCATCTGCGTCAACATGCGGTCGATGCGGTAGGGCGCCTCCCCCTGGTCCTCGACGAGCAAAATGCGACCGCTGAAATCCGGCTGAAAGGGGGTGCCCATCAGGTGACAGAACAAGGTCAGGTTGCCGCATAGAAACCGCCCCGTGGCGCTACCGGACCGAATCACCTGCTTCGATCCGGCGGCAAGCGACAGCGGCGCCGGTTGGGTCACGGCCGACAGGAAACGGTCCCGCGTAGCCGCATCGCCGCTGCCCAGGGTGGTCACCGTGGGTCCGTGAAAAGCCACCATGCGGCAGCGCTCCACCAGAAAACCCAACACCACCGTGATATCGCTGAATCCGACAAACACCTTGGGATGCAGGGCAATGGAATTTGCATCCAGCAGCGGCAGGATGCGCATGGCGCCGTATCCCCCGCGGGCACAGATGATGCCGTCAATCCCGGGATCAACGAACAGCCGGTTCAACAGATCCGCCCGGCGCTGATCCGAACCCGCCAGATAGCCGTCGTTGTCAAAAACCTCCTCCGGAATGACGAGGTTGAAGCCCATGGATTCCAGCACCCGGACGCCGGCATCAAACGATTCTCGGTCAAAGGGGCTGGCCGGTGCGGCAATGCCAAGGGTGTCCCCCGGTTTCAATACCCGGGGTAACACCGGCTCAAATCGGCTCTGGGAGGTCATTTTTTTTGCCTTTGCCTCCTTGACAGCGTAAGGTGATGGTGCTAAAAGTCTGGCTTCTTGTCGGGGCGTAGCGCAGACTGGTAGCGCACTTGAATGGGGTTCAAGGGGTCGGAGGTTCAAATCCTCTCGCCCCGACCAGATTAACTTTTATAAAACAGGGAGTTGCAAGTTTTTTGCGATTCCCTTTTTTTGTGCTTTTTGTCCTTGGGTTCAAGATTCATTTCCATAAGGGAACATTAAAAAAATATCCAAATTTGTGCAATGAATATAAAAACGGCCCAGGCAGCACCCAGGCCGTCCATTATTGAGCCGGTGACAGGGCTATTCAGCCGGCGGTGCGAGGGTAAGGGAATTCTTATCAACTTAGTCCTCGGACTTCACCTTCTGACTTCAGCTCTCAGCCTTCGGAATTCCACCTTCACCCTTCCACCTAATCAGCCGGGTACATTGCGTTGATCGTTTCCTCGTATTGAGCAAATGCCACATTCTTTTTGAGTTTCATCGTTGGCGTCAGCAGACCGTTTTCGATGGTGAACTCCGGTACGATGGTGATCTTCTTGATCGTTTCGAAACTGGCAAATTCCTTGTTCTTCTCGGCCACTTCCTTTTCGATCATCGCCTGCACCTTGTCGTTGGTCATCAACTCTTCCAGTGAGTTGAAAGCGATGCCCTGGGTCTGTGCCCATTCCCGCACATTGTCAGAATCGATGGTGACGAGCGCGCTGAGGAATTTCCGCTTGTCGCCGATGATGCATATCTGGTTGATGTACTTGGACGTGGCGATGACCCCTTCTATGGCGGACGGTGCAATATTTTTACCGCCGGCAGTGATGATGAGATCCTTTTTCCGACCGGTGATTTTCAGGAAGTTTTCGCTGTCGATCTCACCCAGATCGCCGGTGTACTGCCACCCGTCGGGCGTTATCGTTTCAGCCGTCTCTTCCGGCATTTTGTAATATTCCTTCATGACGTTTCTACCGCGATACATCACTTCACCGTCGTCGGCAGTTTTCTGCTCGATGCCGGGACCTGGAGGGCCGACCCAGCCGAAACGATAGTTGTCGTAGCGGTTGAGATTGGTAAACGATGTGTTTTCCGTCATGCCGATGCCTTCAAGAATCAGAATGCCGGCGGCATGGAAGAACTTGGCAATGGAGGGGTTCAAAGGTGCTGCGCCGCTGATGCACCATTTGACCCTGCCGCCCAATGCTGCCTGCACCTTGCTGAAGACCAGCTTGGTGGCCAATGCATACTTGATTCCCAACCCGAAGGGGATGGATTGTTTTTTGAGTTTGCAGTCGCTGACCGCTTCCCCCACTTCACAGGCCCACCGGAATATTTTGAGTGGTACGCCGCCCTTGGCTTCCGCGCCGCTGATGACCTTGGAGTAGACTTTTTCGTAGATGCGGGGCACGCTGGCAAACCAGTGCGGACTGGCCACGCCGATATCTTCGACAATGGTTTCCATGCTGCGCGTGAATGTCGTTGCGCACCCGGTGAGCAGGGTGGCGTAGACACAGGTGCGGGCGAAGACGTGGGCCAGCGGCAGGAATAAAAATACTTCCTCCCCTTCGCTGATATTGGTGCTGCCTTTCACCGACTGGGCCGTAAAGGTGATGTTGTCGTGGGTCAGCACCGCACCTTTGGGAACCCCTGTGGTACCGGAGGTGTAAACGATGCCCGCCGGGTCTGGCGGCGTCACGGCGTCCGCCCTTGAATCGAAATCGGCATCGGCGACATCCTTGCCCATCGCCAGAAAGTCTTCGAAGCCGATGACCCAATCGTCTGCCGGTACTTCGCCGGAAAACAGAACCACCTTGCGGATGTCGGGAATCTCGGCCCGGATTTCCATCAACTTGGCCAGTTGTGTATTGTCCTCGGCGAAAATCACCACCGCATCCGAGTGATCGACGATATAACGGACATCCTTGGGCAGGTTGGACTGGTAGATGCCCACCGTCACCGATCCGATGCTGGTGATGCCCATATCGCAGAGCACCCACTGATAGCGCGAATAGCTGAGAATGTTGACCTTGTTGCCTTTTTCCACCCCCAGCGCCATGAGCGATTTGCCCACCTGTCGGACCTGACCGTAAAACTGCTTCCAGGTTACCGAATCGGTTTGCCCAGGTTCCGTAAACCACTTGTAGGCGCTGGTCTCGCTATATCGGTCGACCGTTTGTTTAAGCATGGCGTGCATGTTGGAATAATCGATAAACTCCATATCGTTTCCTCCCCCTTTGTGCGGCAGAGGCCTGCCGCGGTCTTTATGCGTTGCACATAAAACTCCCGGAACAACGCATACCACAACGCGATGAACCTTGTCCATGCAGATGCGACATCTTTTGGGCTTAGGGTGAATTCGCGGAAAAGGCCCGCTCCTACAGGGCCGATGTTACCGCGAACCGCTGTTCGAAAGTCTCGATCAAGGACCTCAATCGTGCGGCGGAAGACGATAGATAGGGAGATAAAGGAAGAAGGGCGCCCAACCAGGTGTTGAAAACCATCGCGGGTGCAAGCAAGAGTGACCCATTTGGGCGAAAACGTGCCTTAAATGCAGCCAAAATAGGGGTTTCGAGATGCTTTTTCCACGGTATCGTCAAGCGCAAAGAGGATACCCTGCGGAATGAGAGAATAGGTGGGGGGGTTAACGGATCGGCACCTCTGCATCATTCACCATAAGGGGCAACCGGTCTCCGCTATTTGCCGCGGAATACCGGATCGCGCTTTTCCATGAAGGCTGCAACGGCCTCCATCAAATCTTCGGATGGCAGCACCGCGGCATTTTTTTGGGCCACATAGGCCAGCCCGGGATAAACCCCGTTGTCCCGGCTGTAGTTGATCACCTCCTTGACGCCTTGAACGGTTAACGGGGCCAAACCGGCGATGGTTTGCGCCAGGCCACCGGCGGCCTCGATCAAGGCTTGCCGGTTATCACATTTACGGGTGATGAATCCCATCTGCAAAGCCTCATCGGCGGTGAAATCACGGCCGGTAAGGGCCAGCTCGCGGAACCACCCCTGGCCGATGATGTGGGGCAACCGCTGGAGGGTTCCCAGATCGGCGATGATGGCGATGCGCGTTTCGCGGATACTGAACAGTGCATCTGCTGAAGCCAGCCGGATGTCGCAGGCGGACAGCAGATCGACGCCTCCCCCGATGCAATGGCCGTGAACCGCTGCAATGACCGGTTTCCGGCAACGCTCAACGGCGTTGTTGCTCTCCTGAAGCTCCATAATCTTTTGGTGCAGAACTGCCCGGTCGTCGGCACCTTTACCGACCAGCAGAGCTCCGGCCTCCATGAGATCCAAACCCACGGAAAAGCTTTTTCCTTCAGCGCAGATCACCACCACCCGGACATTGGGATCTTCATCAAGCCGCTGAAAAGTTTCAGTCATCTCCCTAAAAAAAGCCATGCCCATGGCATTGCGCCGTTCAGGTCGACATAAGATCAGCCATGCAACATGTCCGTCCATTTCTATTCGGATCGCTGGGTTTGCATTCATCCGTTATTCCTTTTATTATTCGACGCCAGCCTCGCATGAGGGATCCTGCCGGCCATTCCTGCGCGGTGAAACCCTTTCAGATTTGGATCACGTGCATTTCAAGCGTGCCAGGGATGGTATCGGCCCTTGGCGTTCTACTCAGGAGTCAACTCCCTCGAGTTCCACCACTCTTTGCCGTAATTGACGAAAAGCTGTTTGCCGGCAGAGACTTTTTTTATGGTGTAGAACACAATCAGGTCCCGCTCCGTATCGTGCCAGTATTCGGTATTGTGCTGGTAAGAATGGTTGAACAGGCTGCCCCAGCCAAGCACCAGGGAGTAATAATCCGATTCACCGTTTTCTTCAGCTGATTCCAGATTGAACAAATAGTCATCGAGGGGACCGCTGCATTCGTCCTCTTTTATCCGAAGATAGGGGCATTCTTCGAGGGTGGTGTCGGCAGAAATGGACTTCGTGGTGAAAATTCCGTAGCCATATTCACAAGGAGATATAATGATATGTGGATGTCTGAAAGGGGGCTGGTGATTGTTTTTCATGGTTCATATCAAATCGACAATCCATTCAATTTGGCCAAGGGTGTAGCAATCTCCATCAACAAAGTCAATCCGTGGCGTATTTTGTTAGCCGGGTACTAATGAACCATGCCTCGGCGACCGATTCGCATCCCTATCCCCGGACGGACCTGGCCAGAGATCTGGAGATGCTCACAAAAGTTTCCATGGCGTCCATTTTTTGTAAAAACCATTTACCCTAATCCAACGCTAGCCGGATTTTGATTGCCAAATCTTGGTTGGAGAAAGGCTTCTGAAGAAAATCCACACCCGATTCCAGGATACCACGATGGGCGACCACGTCAGCAGTGTAGCCGGACATGAACAGGAATTTAAGCTTAGGGCCAAGGGCTTGCAGCCGCTCGGCGAGTTCACGTCCGTTCATCTCTGGCAGGACCACATCGGTCATCACCAGGGAGATATCGCCGATGTGCACCTGGGCCAGTTCCAGGGCCTCCGCCGGGGTGCTTGCACGCAAAACCCTGTAACCCAGATTGGTTAGCATTCTTTCGGCCAATTTCAAAATCAAGGGTTCGTCCTCCACCACTAACACCATTTCACCGCGGCCCTTGGGAATTCCTTCGACAATCAACCGATTGTCCGCAGCAGCCTCACCTGAATGCTTGGGCAGGTAGATCTTGACGATAGTCCCTTTGCCCGGCTCACTGTATACATTGATAAAGCCGTCATTCTGCTTGACGATGCCGTAAACAGTGGCCAGGCCCAGACCGGTGCCGCGCCCCACTCCTTTGGTGGTGAAAAATGGCTCAAAAACGTGGTTCAGGACCTCTTTGTCCATACCGCAGCCGTCGTCGCTGACGGCAAGCATGACAAATTCACCTGGGACAAAACCCGCATGCAGGGCGCAGTAGGCCTCATCAAAGGTGACCATGTCCGTTTGGATGGTAATCCTGCCGACATCGGTGATAGCATCCCTGGCATTGACGCTCAGATTGGCGAGGATCTGGTCGATCTGGGTGGGATCAATTTTGACCCGCCATAGGTCCACTTTTGGATACCAGGCAAGGTCGATGTCTTCACCGATCAGCCGTCCAAGGATCTTGCGCATGCTCTCCACGGTATCGTTCAGGTCGAGTACCTTGGGGGCGATGGTCTGTTGACGGGCAAAGGCTAGTAATTGCCGTGTAATGTTCCCTGAACGCTTCGCGGCATCAAGGATTTCCAGGAGATCGGCATAAAGCGCGTCCTCCGGTCCCACCTTGTTGAGAGCCAACTCCGCATAACCGGTTATAACGCTGAGCATATTGTTGTAATCGTGGGCCACCCCGCCGGCCAAACGGCCAACAGACTCCATTTTCTGGGCTTGGATCAGCTGGCTCCGAAGCTTATGGCGCTCTTCCTCAGCCTTCCTGCGTTCGGTTATATCGCGAACATTACATTGGATCAGGGATGCTCTATTGACAAGAAATATCTCGGCATCAAACTCTATATTCTCTTTTTTATTTAATAATTTATCCTGGCGAGGTAAAAATCCATTCACATCGAGCGCCTCCGAAATTTTTCGAAAATCGTCGATTTTTCCCCAAATACCGGTTGCTACAAAAGGCTTTTCTATAAGCTCGCTGAGATTGACACCCAACATCTCGGCAATAGCTTGATTCGAGCTCTTGATGACACCTGAATCTTTATTGATCAACAAAAGCCCGTCTCTTGATACTTCAAACATGCGTCGAAACCGTTCTTCAGATTCCTTTAGCTGCTCTTCCATCAGTTTCCGCCTGGTGAAGTCCTCGATGGAGAGCAAGGTGAGCTGTTGGCTGATTGTCGCATGCTTATGAAATTGGGCATTGATCCTCAAACTCTTGCGCCCGAGGCGCGTAAAGATATGATCGATTTCAAAGTCGTCCACCGCTGTTTCTCTTGGCAGGTCGCTTTCAAGCAGCACGTGCAGGGCCGGAATATCCCATTCATTATTGTCCAGTGCGTATAAGCACATTCCCAAGGCATCTTCAGAAGTCAGGTTGAATGTTTTATAGAACCGCTGATTGGCTGCAAGCACCTTCATATCCGAATTTAAAATCACAAAGGGCTTGCGGGTTGTTTCAAGAATGACCTGGACTTCTTCCAAATAAGCCTGCAATCCATCAAGGATAGGGTTGTTCCTGTCCATATTAATTTCTCGTCCATTTCGGTGATTCGCGGTTATATTAAAAGAACTATATTTACCATAGTATTGAAATTTTAAATAGAGTCTAAAGCACTCCTATTCCTTTAAGAAACAAGGAGCGGTAACCCTTACAACCGAGCCATGAACTGTTATTTTGCCACCCCCGCCGGTTTTGGGTTCAAAGGTCGATGTCGGACTCCCTGGACCAACGGCCGCTGTGAACTGTTCACTGCGTTCACAGGGTATTTCCACCAGCCCATCCGGCCCATATGTCGCAAACGGTGCCAAATGATAAGATAAAAGGGCTCGTCAAGGCTTGGGAAAAAGCTTGCAAAGAGGCCAAGATTGGCCTAAGACACATCCACGATTGGAGAACGCTCAACGGCAGAAACCAGGTTCGGTCTGGTGTTCCTGAGCGGGTGGCAAAGAGGATTTCAGCACATCATACAAGGTCGGAAGTTGACCGCGAAACGATCATTGTGAATGACACTGATCTCATACCTGCCACAAAAACTGGAGAACGACCTGAATTCGCTCACGGTTACCATTTCCCCAATTGATGATTCAAAGTATGACCGGAAACGTTCTTAACGTTCTGTTATGAAACACCATGCCCCCGTAGCTCAGTGGATAGAGCAATGGATTCCTAATCCATGCGCCGCGCGTTCGATTCGCGCCGGGGGCACCAATAAAAACAGAATTTTATAAACACACCTTCCTTCCTAAGAAATGGGTATTTTTCATTTTATCCCAATATAGTCTCAATTAAATGTCAAATTTATAGGCTTAGAAGCCGCTCTTGATCTTTCTGGGTAGCAATCCGAATCATAATGGACAATGTACCCAAAAGCTTGAAAAGGTTATCTGATAAAGAGGTAATCATGCTCTTTATTGAGCACCTTTCCATCTACGCCGATAGCGTCTCAACACGCGTCCATCCTGGGTCTTCGGTTTCTTGCAGTTCGCTTTATACGGTGCGTTAAGTTCGGTCCCATACAGCTTTCGAAGAGGGAGAAGCGAGAGGCAGCGCAGATCAGTGTTTTACTGGTTATCTCGGAGGTGGTTTAGGAGCCAGCAAAGTCTTGTGTGACATTTTTTATCATTGGGCAGGATTTTTTTGTTCAGGTGCCCCATAAGACCAATGCGTAGCGCTGCGTTTTCCTAAACATTCTTTCCTTTAACCGCGGTTTAATCCGCTGTCCCATCACTGGCATTTAAAAGCAGTGGAAATTTATTTTGAAAAATTACCCGAAAAATGCCATTTTCCCCTTTCAATCCCTATAACCCACCTGAATCAAAATTAAGGAATTGTATGAAAGACCAGTCCCAACATGTATCCTGCCCCGACGACACGCAACAGATCACGATCCATTTGCCTTGTCGACTGGCTAAGCGTGTTGATAAATACGCGAAGGAGAACGGCAATACTGTCACAGGCGTGGTTATCGAGGCACTGGACACGTTTTTGAGAGGGCAGAAACTGGATTGAATAGCTTTAGATGATGAGCGACATTGACGATCCCTTACAACCCTATCACCAACAAGACCACAAACCCGACTTCATCTTTGATATGAAAAACGTCCTTGTGGTAGACAACGATCCAATAACACTCCATATTTTAACGGGGATGTTGAAAAGCCACAGCAATTTTTTAAACATACTTGCAGCACCGAATATCCAAACGGCGCTGGAGACTCTTGACCAAAAAAAGATTCACGTCCTCATAACCGGTATGCATATATCCGAATCGGACGCTTTCCAATTATGCTTATTGTTATCCAATAATTCTAAAACCCGCGTTATCATCATTACCGACAATGCATCACCTGCTTTCTGTGAAAAGACAAAAAACCTGGCCTCGGTCATTCATTTTAATCAGAGTCTGGACATCAGTTTGCTCACCAAGCGAATCTTCACAGAACTTCAGATCGACTATGGGGGGCAAATTCGTGGCCTCACACTTTCTTCTTTGCTTCAGGTATTGGAACTTGAACGTCGTTCTTGCACCTTGCTGGTTACCGCCAAAGCCAATACCGGAACAATTTATCTGACAGACGGAAAGCCAACGGCTGCGAAGACAGGTGATCTCACGGGGATATCCGCAGCTTTACACATCCTCACCTGGCAAAACGTGCTGATCGACATCGACTATAAACCAAAAGAAATCGGTCTTGAAATAACCAAGCCGCTTATGACCCTACTGTTGGAAAGTGGCAAGGTCATGGATGAAGAACTGAGCCTAAGACTAAATCTTCGACAGCACAGCCGCTACGACTGTTTAGTTGGCGTGGAATATACAATCGACGACGTTAATTATCATTGCTATATGCGCGATTTGAGCGAGGGAGGTGCTTACTTAGAGACGGATCAGCCAGTTGAACTTGACCAGCGACTCGTTTTAACCCTTTTTTCTCCAATTCTTGAGCAGTCATGTGCCATCAAAGGGATTGTGGTTCGTCGAGATAAAAAAGGAATAGGTGTTCGCTTCGAAGATTTGATCTCAAAGCAGAAACATGTGATAAGATCCCTTATAGAATCCTGTTGCGTACCAATTCCCAAGCCATCCGAATGAATAGATTGAACACCTCGCGGGGCGACCCGGAATCACGGAATCACGGGAAAAGTTTATGGAATGAAAGATGGGATGGGGAGGCGGTGACCTGGATTAGTTTGTCCTGGCCAAATCCTGAAGAGGCTGCAGCGCTTTCTTTATAGATGGAAACACAAGCTTTCTGGACCCTGCGCCATTGGTATAGACAGCACAAATGCCAGGGACGGATGTTTGGCGGTTCGTTGGATGTAGTGCCGGTTTCGGTGGAACCTGATTTCGTTGGATGCCAATACAAATCTGTATACGTACGAAAATTCCAGCGGGGATGCCGAAGGTCATCTATCACAACATTTGACAGAACCCCGGATGAGGTTTACTACGGTCTGCCCCATCCTTTCGCCGAGGCTGCCTGATGCCTCTGCTCACTGGCTTGAATTTCAATAAACCTTTTTAAACGCGACCTTGAATGCTCTGTTTGCTCCAACCCTGACCCCCCGCCCTTCTCCCTGAACAACCCCCATTCAAGAGAGGAAATATTCTTGACAAGAATATTAATATCCGCTAATTTCATTGTTAGCTTCAATAAATATTCTACCTTCCAGCCGTTTATTGAACCGCCAAAGCGAGCAAACCGACAATCCGTTTCCCTCCTCAGGTTTTAAATGCCCCGCGGATTGCCGCGGTGGCGCTTAAGTTATTCATATTTGACTCCGGAGACCCTTTTGTATGCCCCTGCTGGACATTCGCCACCTGAGCACCCATTTCAAGACGCCCCAGGGAACGGTGCGCGCCGTGGACGACGTCAGCCTGACGGTGGCCGCCGGGGAGGTGCTGGGCATCGTCGGTGAGTCGGGCTGCGGCAAAAGTGTGCTTTCCCTGTCGATTCTGCAGCTGCTGCCCACGCCGCCAGCCTTCTTTGCCGGCGGGCAGATCCTGTTTGACGGCCGGGACCTGCTCAAGGTCTCCTCGGATGAGATCCGCCGGATTCGCGGCAACCGTATCAGCATGATTTTCCAGGAACCCATGACGGCGCTCAATCCGGTTTTCACTATCGGCAACCAACTGGCGGAGGTCTTTCGGATCCACGGGTCGTTGGGAAGATCGCAAGCCTTGGAAAAATCCGTCGAGATGCTGGAGAAGGTGGGTGTGCCCGCCCCACAGCGACGGGTGAGGGAATATCCCTACCAGCTATCAGGTGGCATGCGTCAGCGGGTGATGATCGCCATGGCGCTGGCCTGCCGGCCGGCCCTGCTGATCGCCGACGAACCCACCACCGCCCTGGACGTCACCATTCAGGCCCAGATCCTGGAGTTGATGAACCAGCTCCGGGCAGAACTGCAAACCGCCATCGTGATCATCTCCCACGACCTGGGTGTGATTGCCGAGACCGCCCAACGCGTGGCCGTTATGTACACCGGACAGATCATGGAAACCGCCGATACGCTGGCGTTGTTCGATAACCCACGGCACCCTTACACCTGCGGTCTCATGCGTGCCATTCCCTCCCTGAAGATGAGCGCAGACAGCGGCGACCTGTATGAGATCTCGGGTGTGGTTCCGAGCTTGACCGCCCTGCCGCCGGGATGCCCGTTCAACCCCCGCTGCCCGCGGGTAGGCGACATCTGCAGGCAGCAGCAGCCGAAACTTAGCGAAGTGGCGCCTGGCCACCAGGTGGCCTGTTGGATGGTGGACCATGCCTGAACTGCTGGAAGTCTACAACCTGGTCAAGCACTTTCCGGTGCGCCGCGGCCTGCTGCGCAGTCGGCGGGAAATCGTGCACGCCGTGGACGGCATCTCCTTTTCCGTGGATTCGGAACAGACCATGGGCCTGGTCGGCGAATCCGGGTGCGGCAAATCCACCGCCGGCCGGGCCATTCTGCGCCTGATCCGACCCACGGCCGGAGATGTCCGCTTCAAGGGCGAAAACCTGCTCTCCATGGACTCCGGGCGGGAGCGGCAGATGCGGCGGCAGATGCAGATGATCTTTCAGGATCCTTTCGGATCGCTCAATCCGCGCCTGACTGTCGAGCGGATCGTGGAGGAACCGCTGGTAACCCACAAGGCGGGCAACAGTCGCGAACGGCGTGAGCGGGTGGCCGAAATGCTGCGCACCGTCGGCCTGCTGCCCGAGCACATGAAGCGGTTTCCGCATGAGTTTTCCGGCGGTCAGCGGCAGCGCATCATGATCGCACGCGCCCTGGTCCTTCAGCCCGAGATGATCATCTGCGACGAGCCGGTTTCTGCCCTGGACGTGTCGGTGCAGGCTCAAATCATCAACCTGATGGTCCGCCTCCAGCGCCAGTTCCGGTTCTCGTATATCATCATCTCCCACGATCTGAGCGTTATCCGCTACATCAGTCACAAGGTGGCGGTGATGTACCTGGGGCAAATCGTGGAGATGGCCCCTGCGGCAACCCTGTACACGGCACCTCGCCACCCATACACGCAGGCGCTGCTGTCGTCCGTACCGGTGCCGGATCCGCGCTACAAGAGGCAGCGGATCATTCTGAGCGGCGACGTGCCTTCACCGATCAAGCCACCGGCAGGATGCCGGTTCCACCCGCGCTGCCCGCAGCGCATGGAGGTCTGTGAACGGACGACCCCCGTTATGCGCCAAGTCGACCCACAGCATATGGTGGCCTGCCACCTGTACAGTGACACTGACGGACCGGAGTGGCATCCCGCCCCTTTCGGAACGACGGTGCAACCCGCCTGCCGATCCGGCGCATCGGCAGTGGATACTAAGGCAACAGTCTCACCCACAACCCAACAAAAGAAGGAGGTTCAGTCATGAAACGATGGTCACTTTTAAGCCTGGTGATGTTGATGGCCCTCGCCCTGGCAGCAATCCCGTCCCCGGCAGCAGCCAAGGACACCCTGGTCGTGATGCAGGAAGCCGAACCGGTCGGTCTCGACCTGATGCAGAGCTCCATCCAGACCACCATGAGCGTGTGCTACAACATCCACGATACCCTGTTCCATCCCCAGGAGGACGCCACCGTGCTGCCGGCTCTGGCGGAGAAATGGGACAAGCTCGACGATCTGACCTGGAAGATCACCCTGCGCAAGGATGCCGTATTTCACAACGGTGAGCCGGTCAATGCTGCTGCGGTGAAATTTTCCTACGACCGTATCAACAGCGAGGAATTGAAGAGCCCCCACAAGGGCAAGTTGTCGGCCTTTACCGAATTGAACGTGATCGACAACCACACCTTCACCATTAAAACCCAGGAGCCTTACGCGCCCGGTCTCTATATGCTGGGATACTACCTGCCCATCGTGCCGCCCAAATACATCCAGGAAGTGGGCAGCGAGAAGTACAACACCGATCCGGTCGGCAGCGGCCCCTACCGGCTGAAGAAGTGGGTCCGTGGCGAAGAGATCGTGCTGGAGGCCTTCGATAAGTACTATGGCCCCCAACCGGCCTATAAGGCGGTGGTTTTCAAGGCCAATCCCGAAGAATCTTCCCGCATCGCCTCCCAGCTCACCGGGGAAGCCGATGTCATCAGCGGGGTTCCGGTCCACCAGCGCAAAAAACTTCAGGATTCCGGCAAAGCCTACCTGACCCCTCAGATGGGCGTGATGCCTTACCTGGGGATCAACACCTACGAGGCACCCTTCAATGATGTCCGGGTGCGCCAGGCGCTCAACCACGCCATCGACAGGGAACTGATCGGCAAGGCCCTGTTCGACGGCAAGGCCATCATCTGCGCCGGCCCCATCAGCCCTCGCACCTTCGGCGCCAGCCCGACACTCAAACCCTATACCTACGACCCCCCCAAAGCCCGTACCCTGCTCAAGGAAGCGGGTCATCCCGACGGCATCGCGGTGCGCCTGGCCTATCCCACCTACATGTCCCAGATCCAGGAACAGGCTGAAGCCATTGCCGCCAACATGACCAAGGCCGGCTTCGCGGTCACCTTGGAGCCGTTCGAGCGGGCCGTGATGTGGGAACGGTACAAAGGCAAACAGCACCAGCTCTTCATCTACTGGTGGGATGATGCCCCCGAGCCGGACCGCTACATGTATTCCCTGTTTCACTCCAAAAGCCGCGACTACTACTACAAGAACACGGCCGTGGATGAACTGCTCGACAAGGGACGCACGATTATGGACCGCGGCGAGCGGGCCAAGGTCTATGCCCAGATCGACGAAATGCTCTACCAGGACGCCCCCTGGGCCTTTCTGTACGTGGTACCCGAGGTCTTCGGCGTGGCCAAGGACGTCGACTACGAGGGTCGCCGGGACGGTTTCCTGAACATGCGTTACGCCAAACCGAAGATGTAAACCCAAACCTGCGGGGCCGCCCCGTGCGGCCCCGCCATGGATGTCATGCTGCCTTATCTGTTTAAACGTCTCTGGCATACGGTGTTTGTCGTCATCGGCATTTCGATGATCAGCTTTTTCTTCATCCATCTGTCCGGCGACCCGGTGATGCTGATGCTGCCGGCCGACGCCTCCCACCAGGAGATCGAGACCCTGCGGGAGCAGCTCGGCTTCAACGATCCTATCCCCAAGCAGTACCTGCGCTTCGCCTGGCAGGCGGTCCGGGGCGATTTCGGCAAGTCGCTCTATTACAAGGTTCCGGCCATGGAACTGATCCTGGAGAGGCTGCCGGCCAGCCTCGAACTGGCGATGGCCGCCATGCTGATCGCCCTGCTGGTGGCGGTGCCCATCGGCATCGTCTCGGCGGTGCGCCGGGGGTCGCTGCTGGACATGGGGAGCATGCTCGGTGCGCTCTTCGGCCTATCGATGCCCCACTTCTGGCTGGGAATTATGCTGGTTCTGTTGTTCTCGGTGAAACTGGGCTGGCTGCCCACCTCGGGCCGGGGCACCCTGGCGCACCTGGTGATGCCGTCCCTGGCGCTGGGAATGAGCCTGATGGCCATGTTTGCACGGCTAACGCGTTCGGTGATGCTAGAAGTCTTGAGCCTGGATTACATCCGCACGGCCCGCTCCAAGGGGCTCAGGGAACCGGTCGTGGTCTACAAACACGCTTTTAAGAACGCGCTAATTCCCCTCGTGACTGTGGCGGGGATGCAGTTCGGATTCCTACTGGGGGGCACGGTGATCATCGAGACCGTCTTCGCCTGGCCGGGGGTGGGGCGCCTGGTGGTCCAGGCCATCTTCAACCGGGATTACCCCCTGGTGCAGGCCACCGTGCTGGTGCTGTCGGTCATTTTTGTTGCGGTGAACTTTCTGGTCGATATGCTCTACATGGTTCTGGATCCCCAAATCAACTATTTCGAGGATAAATGAACGCCATTAATGCCACCAAAGAATCCCTGTTCGAAGCCATCGAGCCCCGGCTGCGGTTCATGGCCGAAACCCTGCGCGAGGTGGCCCGGCGCCCCAGCGCCCTGGTCGGCGGGATGATGATCGTGGCAGTCCTGCTGGTGAGCCTCTCCTTTCCGCTGTTCTACCCGGTGGACCCTCTGGAACAGGACCTGCTGGCCCGCTTCACGCCCCCGGCCTGGCAGGACGGTGGCAGTTGGAACTATCCCCTGGGGACCGACAACCTAGGTCGCGACGTGCTGGCCCGGCTGCTATACGGCAGTCGCGTATCACTGCTGGTGGGGTTCTCGGCCGTACTGGTGGCCGAGGTCGCGGGGATTTTGCTGGGCCTCTTCTCAGGCTATTACGGTGGCAAACTCGACAGCCTGATCATGCGGGTCGCGGACATCTTCATGGCCTACCCCTTTATGCTGCTGACCATATCGGTCATCGCGGTACTGGGGAACTCCATTCTCAACCTGATTCTGGTGCTGGGTCTGGCCGATTGGGTGACCTACGCCCGCACCATCCGCGGCAGCGTGCTGTCGCTGAAACAAAAAGAGTTTGTGGAAGCCTCCCGGGCCATCGGTACCCCCCACCGGGTGATCATTTTCCGCCACATTCTGCCCAATGTTTTTTCCCCGATGCTGGTGCTGGGTACCCTGCGCGTGGCCAACATCATCGTATGGGAAAGCGGCCTCTCCTTTCTGGGCATGGGTGTGCCGCCGCCGATGCCTACCTGGGGGCGCATGCTGGCTGAAGGAAGAGTTTACCTCACCGACGCCTGGTGGCTGGTAACCCTGCCAGGGCTGGCCATCATGGTCACGATTTTGTCCATCAACCTGCTGGGGGACGGGCTGCGCGATGCCCTCGATCCCCGGCTGCGAAACATTTGAAGACTGAGAGGAAATTCCAATGAACAAGGTACTGGTGCTCGGCCTGGGGCTGCAGGGCAAAGCCGTAATCCACGACCTGGAACAGGGAGACCTGATTTCCGAGATCGTGGTCGCGGACATGGACCAAGATGCGACACGAGGCTACCTCGAACGCAAAGGGTACACCCGCAGCCGAGCGGTAGTGCTGGACGCAACCCGTGAGGACCAACTGCTCAAGCTGATCGAAGCCTTCGATCCCCGGATCACCGTCAGCATGCTGCCGGCCGATTTCAACTACCCCATCGCCCGGGCCGCCCTGACTGCCGGATGCCACTTCGTCAGCAGCAGCTACACCGGCCGGGTGGCCGAGTTGGACGCGGAAGCCCGCGCCAAAGGGATCACCATTCTGCCCGAGATGGGCATGGACCCGGGGATCGATCTGGTCCTCGGGCGTCTTGCCGTGGACGAGTTGGATGTGGTCTACGGCCTCTACTCATATGGAGCCGGCCTTCCGGAACCCGACTGCGCCAGTGACAACCCCCTGCACTATAAGATCACCTGGACTTTCGACGGCGTGCTTAAAGCCTACAAGCGCCCGGCCCGGGTCCTGCGCGGCGGTCAGGAGGTGACCATCCCAGGGGAGCATATTTTCAGGGAGGAGCACGGCCACACCGTCGAAGTGGCCGGACTGGGACCGCTGGAGGCCTATCCCAACGGCGATGCCATCCACTACATCGAGGTGTTCAATCTCGGCGCCGAGGTCAGGGACATGGGCCGCTTTGCCCTGCGCTATCCCGGCCACCGCAGCTTCTGGTCGACCATGGCCGAGATGGGGTTTTTGGACGACACCCCCCTGCCAATGTCGGGCGGGGAAATTTCACCCCGGCAGTTTCTGGTGCGTCACCTGACGCCCCGGCTGCAGTTTACCGAAACCGAGCGTGATATGGTCGTGCTGCGGATCAACGCCTGGGGGCTTAAAAACGGCCGTGAACGCCGGGTGACCTACAATCTTATCGACTACCGGGACCTGAGCACAGGCCTGTTCGCCATGAACCGTACCGTTGGCTACACCGCCAGCATCGGCGCCCGCATGATCGTGACCGGGCAGATCAGCGCCCCGGGGGTTCTATCCCCCACGCGGGATGTCCCGCCCCGTGACTTTCTTCGTGAACTCAAGGCCCGGGGGATGAAGCTCGATCACCGGGTGGAGGAGTGCGAGGACGTATAGCCCAGTGACAACGGAAAGCTTACAGGCAGTGGACCTGGAAGAACGGATCCAGCAACGGGTAGGTGCCCGGGTACGCGAACTGCGGCAGGCTGCAGGCATAACCGCCGTGGCCCTGGCCGAACGGACCGGTATCTCCCAGGGCCAACTGTCCAAGATCGAAAACGGCAAGGCCGCTTTGTCGGTGAAGGTCTTGGCACGCCTGTGCCGGTTCTTCGACCGGCCGGTGGGCTATCTGTTTCAGAGCTTCGACGAAATGCCCCGGGTGCTGGGCACCCTGACCACGGTAAAGGGCCCGGAAAACGCCGGCATCCAGTGGTTCGCCGAGGAGGTTCGCCGCCTTACCGGCAGCGGCCTGGCGCTGCTGCCGGTGCGTCCATCTCAGATCGGTACGGCCGCCGCCCAGGTAGACCAGCTCAAGGACGGACTCATCGACCTGTTTGTGGAAGAACCCTTTTACTACGCAACGGTTGTTCCCGGTTTCAATAACTTTGCCCTGCCGTATGCTTTCAGCTCGGATTCGCACCGCAGGGCATTTCTCGGCAGCGTCTTTTTCCGGGCGCGGCTGGTAGAACCGCTGCGCCAGTCGGGAATCCGCATCATCAACCGCCGTTGGAACTGGCTGAGAGGACTGGAATGGGTGCTCGCCGCCAACCGGCCGGTGGTGACACCCGACGACCTGCGCGGGCTCAGAGTCCGCATTGTCGACAGCCAGCTGATGCGACGCTTCTGGCTGGCGATGGGAGCCCGACCGGTAGCGGTCCCATGGGCGGAAGTCGGTGCGGCGCTGCGGTCGGGAGAAATCGACGTGCTGCCAACCCATAAGGCGCATCTCTACCCCCTGAAGTTCTGCCGCCACATGCGTTTCGTTTCGCTGCTGGGAGACCTGCCCCCGGTGCTGAGCGTGGCCGTAAACGAGGCCAAATACCAGATCCTGCAGCCCGACATCCAGAACGCACTGCTGGAGGCCTGCGACCGGGCCGGCGATTTTTTCAGCCGCCACGTCCGGCAGTCCGATGCCCAAAACGAAGCGCTGAACATCGCCCGCTTTAAGGCAGCCTATCTCAAGGTTGCGCTCGATCCCTGGCGCACGGCCGTTGCACGTGCCCGCACCGAAATGCTCGACGAGGGGCTGCTCGATCCGGAAACCGTCGCGGCAGTCAACGCCGCCGCTGCAACCCCCATGGGAGGCGACACGACGCCATGAACCAGTGGACCACCCGCTTGCTGGCCGAATACGTTGATGATACAGCCCTCGGCATGCCTTGTAGCGCCGTTACCCGGGCTGCTGGCAATGTCCTGCTCGACCTGATCGGCTGCGCTGCGGCCGGGTACGCCTCCCCTGCGGCCAGCGCCGTCCGGCATACCGTAGGGCGCCTCTATGCCGCTGGAGCGACGGCCCTGTGGTTCACAAGCGCTGCACACCGCGCCGAGGGAGCCGCCATGGCCAACAGCGCTGCCGCCAGCGCCCTGGACCTTGACGACGGCCACCGGCAAGCCGGCGGCCATCCGGGCGCTGCCGTCGTTCCAACGGTGCTGGCGATGGCACCGACTGCTGGCGCCAACGGCCGGGATATGGTCGCGGCCCTGGGTGCCGGGTACGAGGTGGCTGTGCGCGTGGCGGCGGCCCGGGACTTCAACCGGCTGGACACTCTGTCCACCGGCCGCTGGGGCGCCTACGGCGTGGTGGCCGCAGCCGGTCTGCTGGCCCGCGATACCCCGCCAATTATGGCGACCGCCTTTTCCATCGCCGGAGTGCTCTCTCCGGGGTTGTCGGCCGCCGGCTACAGCTCGGTGATGGGCAACCAGGTCAAGGAGGGCATTCCCTGGTCGGTAATGACCGGCCTGATGGCTCTGGAACTGGCCCGCCAGGGGCTCACCGGCCCCCTGGACATTCTGGATCATTCCGACTACTTCGATGCAGCCGCGATCACTGACGGGCTGGGCACCGGCAGCGCGCTGACCGGGGTCTATTTCAAACCCTATGCCTGCTGTCGGTGGATCCACGCGGCCATCGACGCCATGGTCGAACTGATTGCCGGCGGCACGCTCACCCCGGGCGACATTCAGGCCGTGGATGTGTTCACCTTCGGGCGGGCGTTGCGGCTGAATAACGATGCCGATCCCGACACGCTCGAAGGCGCCCAATACAGCCTGCCCTTCTGCCTGGCGGTTGCCGCCTGCGGGGGGGCGGAGGTCCTGCTGCCGCTTTCACCCGAATGGCTTCACCGGCCTGAGGTCACGGCACTGGCCAAACGGGTGCACCTGCATGTCGATCCCGTGCTGGAGGCCCGCTTTCCGGCAGAAACCGGGTCCAGAGTCCGCCTGGAAACGGCTGCTGGACCGTTGGAACAGACCGTTTGGCACCCCTTGGGGGATCCGGCCAATCCCATGGACCGGACCCGGCTGACTGCCAAGTTTCGGCGGCTGGCCTCCGGCGTGATCGCCCCGGCGGACCAGGACCGCCTGCTATTGGCCGTAGAGGGCCTGCCGGATCTCGACAGCGCAGAGCCGATTCTGAGCTGCCTGCGAAAGCCCGCACCGGTTGATCCGGACCAAACATCGATTTTCTGAGCAATGCTCAGCAGGGTGTGTGGTCCGTCCGGGCCGCTGAAGGTGAGGCCTCAGGTGTGCTGTACAGACGGTTATCGGCAGCGTCATCCGCCGGCAATGGCAGAAAAGAAGACCAGGATGTCGCCATTGGTCAGCCGTGTTTCCAATCGGGCCATGCGACCATTGACGAACAGCACTAGCTGCGTCCATTTTTGCGGGGGCACCGCCAGGCGCCGCAGAACGCCGCTGACGGTCTCGCCGTCGGCCAGGGCCATACGCCCTCCGTTTGCAAGGTCGCCGGTAAGCGGCTTTAATTCGTTGTAGCTTCTGACGGTAATGTTCATGGTTTTTCGGACACCGGATCGATCCGGGAGTTAAGTGCACCCCCGGCGGTTCTGTAACTGCCGGGAGTCAAAGGGATTGACAAAACGATAACAGTATATTCCCAACGTTGCGGTTAGATCAAGACGCTGACCTTTAAATTGGCAACTTTCCGCTAGTCGGATGCACCGGCGGCAAGCGTTGCCGCAATCAACCTGAAGGAGATCAACCATGCATGGATGGTCTGGAAAAATCATACGGGTGAACCTGAGTGCGGGAGCCGTCAGCGATCACCTCCTGGATGCGAAAATGGCCCGGGATTACATCGGCGGAAGGGGCTTCGGTGTCCATACCCTGCTGGCTGAACTGGACCCCGCCTGCGATCCGCTGGGGCCCGCAAACATCCTGGTCATGGCCGCCGGCCCACTAACGGGAACCCGGGCGCCCACCGGCGCCCGTTACATGGTCACCACCAAGTCTCCCCTCACGGGGGCCATCACCTGCTCAAACTCCGGGGGCAAGTTTCCGGCTGCGCTTAAGCAGAGCGGCGTCGACATGCTCGTGTTCACCGGTAAAGCGCCCGAGCCGGTGTACCTGTGGATTACCGCCGGCCGCGCTGAGCTGCGGCCGGCCGCCCACCTGTGGGGAAAAAATTCTCCTGAAACCGTGGCAGCACTGCGACGCGAGGCCCACCCGGAAGCCCGGGTAGCCTGCATCGGCCCGGCCGGCGAAGTGGGCGTACGGTTTGCCTCCATCATGAACGACCGGGACCGGGCCGCCGGCCGGTCGGGCACCGGTGCGGTGATGGGATCGAAAAACCTGAAAGCCGTGGCGGTTTACGGTAATGCTCCGGTGCCACTCTTCGACGAAGCCGGCTTTAAGAAGCTGGTAAAACAATTCAACCGCAACTTTTCCGACACTTATAGGGACGCGCCACCGCCGCTGAGGACCTACGGCACCGCCGCCACCATCACGGGCACCCAGACGATAGGCGCGCTGCCCACCCGCAACTTCCAGCAGGGTACCTTCGAGGGATGGGAGGCCATCGGTGGCCACGCCCTGACCGAGAAATACCTGGTCAAGCACAAGGCGTGCCACGCCTGCCCCATCGGCTGTGGCCGGGTCACCCGGGTAACAGTGCCCGGCTACGAAGGCCAGGGCGAAGGACCCGAGTATGAAACCATCTACGCCATGGGGTCCAACTGTGGAATCGACAATCTGGCGGCCATCACCAAGGCCAACTACATCTGCAACGAGCAGGGCATGGACACCATCACCATGGGCAGCACCATCGCCTGCGCCATGGAGATGTTCGAGAAAGGCATCCTGACCGAAGCGGACGTCGGCATGCCCCTGAGGTTCGGCGACGCAGAGGCCCTGGTGGCGCTCACCCGACTGACAGCCGCCAAGGAAGGCTTCGGCGCGTTGCTGGCCGAAGGCAGCCTGCGCTTGGCCCAACGTTTCGGCCATCCGGAACTCTCCATCACGGCCAAGGGACAGGAATTCGCCGGTTACGAACCGCGGGCGGAGCAGGGCATGGGCCTGGCCTACGCCACCTCCCCCGTCGGTGCCTCCCACATGCGCGGCGATCCGGCCTACATCGAGATCCTGGGGGTGCCTTTCCAGGTGGATCCCCTCACGTGGGACGACAAGGCCCAGCTGGTCAAGGACTGGCAGGACACCTTTGCGGTGATCGACGCCGCCGGCCTGTGTGTGTTCTTCTCGGTGCGCAATCTCGTGCTGCCCGAGCGGGCCATCCGTCCGGAGGGAATCACCGAACTGCTCAATGCCGCCACCGGCGCCGACTACAGCCTCGAGGAGGTCTGCCGGGCCGGGGAACGGATTTTCAACGCCGAGCGACTTTTCCTGGTGCGGGCCGGCTTCTCCAGCAAGGATGACACGCTGCCGGAGCGCATCCTCAAGCAGCCCCTGCCCGATGGTCCTGCCAAGGGGATGGTCTGCCGGCTCGACGCGATGCTGCCGGACTACTACCGCTTCCGCGGGTGGGACAAAAATGGCCGGCCCACTCCGGAAAAGCTGCGGGAGCTGGGACTGCCGGACACCGTCTGACCGCAACACCCGCAAGGGTCAATAGTTGTAATCCGCCCTCGGTGATGGTTTCATGTGAATCCCGCAAGTTGATTAATCCTTTCAACCACGCGTTTGAAAACGTAGCTTGGAAACGGACAAGACCCGTTATTCCCATCGGCAGATCATGGAAACCGTGACCACCGAATTCGGCTGCAGCACCCTCTACCTGTGCCAGGTGAGCCCCAACGTATCCTGCGGGGCATGCTGCGGTCTCTACAATGTCGCCGATCCGACCCCCCTTGCACTGGAGGCCATGCTGGTTCGCCGCACGAAATGGTTCGCCACGGTTCCACGCAGCGTAGCCGGAATCGACGCATTCAAAGCCCAGGTCGAAGGCAGTGAATCTCCGGAAAGGCCCTTCCCGGATTTTCACCACTGCCCTTTCCTAGGCATGATAGAGGACACCGGCCGGCGGGTAGGCTGTCTGCTGCATCCACTGGCCAACGGCAACGCCGGCCTGGACTGGCGGGGGTTGAGCCACTACGGCGGCATGGCCTGCCGCACTTACTTCTGCCCCAGCGTTCAGCACCTGCCGGCCCGATGGCTGAATGCCCTGCAACAGAGCATGGACCACTGGTACCTGCATGGACTCATGGTTACCGAACAGCGGCTGCTTTCCGTTTTTTTTGAAAGCCTGGAGCATCGAATCGGCAGACGAATCGACCCATCCGACTTTTCAGATAGCACCGGCACATCACAGCTGTTCCAAACGTTTGCCACCCTTAAACTGGACTGGCCGTTCCGGCGCAAGAGTGCACCGGGGGTATGCAACTATTTCTTCGAGGACGGCCAGTACCAGCGGCCAGCAGTGGAGCGGACCACCGGCAAAATACCTGTTTCCCCGTTCGAAAAGATCTTTCAGGAACTCGATTCCGGCTTCTCATCGACCAGCCAGCTTCAGGAAGCCGAGGCATGTATCGAAGAGCTCTTCAGAAAAATCGGTGGACTGCTGAGCGGCAGGTAACCGGGAGCCGGTCATCTAAGTGAAAAAAGGCCGCAATGCCTTCGATGGGGTCGGCATTGCGGCCTTTTCTTGGACGGGGGAACGGTTCTAGAGCATCTCGTCGATGGGCGTATAGGCCATGTCAAAGGCCTCGGCCACGGCCTTGTAGGTAACCTTGCCGTCGATCACGTTGGCTCCCAGCCGGATCTCTTCGTTTTCCTGCATGGCTTTTTTCCAGCCCTTGTTGGCGATCTGGACCGCATAGGGCAAAGTGGCGTTGGTCAGCGCCAGGGCCGAGGTCTTGGCCACGGCACCGGGCATGTTGGCCACGCAGTAATGGATCACCCCGTCCACCACGTAGGTGGGCTTGCCGTGGGTGGTGGCCTTGGAGGTCTCGAAGCAGCCGCCCTGGTCGATGGCCACATCCACCAACACCGAGCCCTTCTTCATCGTCCCCAGCATCTCCCGGGTGACCAGGCGCGGGGCTTTGGCGCCGGGAATCAGCACCGCACCCACGACCACATCGGCCTCCTTGACCAGCTTGCGGATGATTGCCGGGCTGGACATCAGCGTGAAACAGTTGGCCGGCATGACGTCGCTTAGGTAGCGCAGCCGGTCCAGATTCATGTCCAGCAGGTAGACCTTGGCCCCCAGGCCGCAGGCCATCTTGGCCGCATTGATCCCCACCACGCCGCCACCGATCACCACCACCGTGCCCGGATCCACGCCGGGAACCCCACCGAGCAGCACCCCGTGTCCCCCCTGGGCCATCTCAAGATACTTGGCTCCCTGCTGGATGGCCATGCGCCCGGCCACTTCGCTCATGGGGGTCAACAGGGGCAGGCTGCCGTCGGCCTTCTGAATGGTCTCGTAGGCGATGCTCACCGACCGGCTCTTGATCAGTGCGCGAGTCTGGGTCTCGTCGGCGGCCAGGTGCAGGTAGGTGAAAAGGATCTGCCCTTGCCGGATCAGGTCGTACTCGGGTGGCAGGGGCTCTTTGACATGCATGACCATGTCCGCCGCAGCGAAGATCTCCTTGGGGGTATCGATCATTTTTGCACCGGCCTTGGAGTAGGACTCATCGGCAAAGCCGCTGCCGGCGCCGGCGCTTTTCTCCACCAGCACCGTGTGGCCGTTGTGGATCATCACCTCCACCCCCGCCGGGGTCATGCACACGCGGTTCTCCTCCGTCTTGATCTCTTTGAGTATTCCGACAATCATAATTCCTCCCGGTCCTTTCAAGTAATAGTGAAAATGGTAAGCCTGGATTGAACGCTTCAACCGTTGATGATGTAGCGCCACACATCATCGAACATTTGCTGGGATGCCTTATAGGCTGCATCGGGATCTTGGCGCGCGATGCCATCCACAATGGCCACATGAAAGGGCAACGACTCCTTCTGGATCTCGATATCATTGACATCATGCTCCCGGGCCTGATGAACCGCCTCACGCATGGTACTGCCGATTTGGGACAGCAGGTCGTTGTGGCAGGCCTTCAAAATGGAGGTATGAAAGGCAATATCAATGCTCAGGTATTTCTCGTAGACATAACCGTTGTCATCACTCAAGATGTTGACCATCTGGTCCAGCAGGGCTTTAATGGTCTCTGTTTCCGCCTGGCTGGCACGGGATGCAGCCAGGCGGGCTGCTTCTGATTCGATTATCCGACGCACTTCGGTAACGGTCTTTAAAAAGGTGGTTTTATCTTCCACCTGCAGGCGCCAGAGAAGTATATCCGGATCGAACAAGTTCCAGCAGTCACGAGGCAGCACCTGGGTACCCACCCGAGGACGGGTCTGGATAAGTCCCTTTTGCGTCAATAGCTTCGTGGCTTCGCGCAGCACCCCCCGACTGACACTCAATTCTTCGCACAGCTGGTCCTCTGTGGGAAGCACGTCCGAGGCTTTATAGCGCCCCTGAACAATCCGTTGGCCGATTTCTTCAACGATATACTGATAGAGTTTACGATGGTAGGGTCTGTTTTTCAAAACTGCCTTCCAGCGATCAGAGGGGAAAAAGCATCGAATAATTGAATCATATTATGTGTAACCGCCTCTGCAAGTCAACCCGAAGATGCAGGACAAGCGGTGTTACCGGCTAAAAAATGTCGTTGACAAATAAAAATACTATAAATATATCATTATATGATTGAATGTAAATGATCTTCCATTCTGATTTTTCGATTCTAGAATCTATGCGTCTGAAAAAAAACAAAAAATGCGATCTTGCTTGGGCAAATACCCAATTGAGGCGCGAACAAAACCCAATGGCAGATCAGATCTGTCGAACACCATCGCGCAAATAATACTGCTTTCAGGAGGTCACCGTTTATGAACAACCGAATCGAAAACGCCATTATTATGGGCGCCGCCGGTCGTGATTTTCACAATTTCAATGTCTATTTCAGGGACAACCATCGCTATCACGTGGTTGCATTCACCGCCACCCAGATACCCGACATCGATGGTCGCCGATATCCGGCGGCGTTGGCCGGCAGCCTCTATCCAGATGGGATCCCCATTCATACCGACAAAAAATTGCGCGAGCTTATCCAAACCCACCGGGTGGACCTGGTGGCCTTTTCCTACAGCGATGTAACTCATGCGGAAGTGATGCACAAAGCCTCCATTGCCACGGCAGCCGGTGCGGATTTTATCATTGTTGGCGCCCCCTACACCATGCTCGAATCCACCAAGCCGGTCGTCTCTGTTTGTGCGGTCCGCACCGGCTGCGGCAAATCCCAGACCAGCCGGAAAGTGATCGAAATTCTAAAAGGAATGGGCAAAACCGTGGTGGCGGTCCGTCACCCCATGCCCTATGGCGATCTGACCCGGCAGGTGGTCCAACGATTCTCATCATACGAAGACCTGGAGACCCATCAGTGCACCATCGAAGAACGTGAAGAGTATGAACCCCACATCCGCATGGGCGTGGTGGCTTATGCCGGCGTCGACTATGAAAAAATTCTGCGCCAGGCCGAAACCGAAGCCGATGTCATCGTCTGGGATGGCGGCAACAATGACACCCCTTTTTACAAGCCGGATCTGCATATTGTCCTGCTCGATCCACACCGCCCAGGTCATGAAACCACCTACCATCCGGGAGAAACCAATCTGCTCATGGCTGATGTGGCCATCATCAACAAGGTGGATAGTGCCACACCGGAAAATGTCGACGCCGTGCGCAGGGCCATCGAAACCCACAATCCCTCCGCCCGTATCGTTCTGGCCGACTCCGAACTGATTCCCGATGATGCTGAACTGATCCGGGGCAAGCGGGTGCTGGTGGTCGAGGACGGCCCGACCCTCACCCATGGCAACATGGCCTATGGCGCCGGGGTGATCGCCGCCCAACGCTTCGGTGCCGCGGAATTGGTGGACCCGCGGCCGTTTCTCCGGGGACGGCTGAAAGAGACCTTCGCCGCCTATCCCGAAATTGGTCCTTTGCTGCCTGCCATGGGGTACGGCGAACAGCAGATGAAGGACCTGGAGGCCACCATCAACGCCACCGCGTGCGATCTAGTGATCGTGGCCACACCCGTGGATCTCTCCCGGCTGCTGAAAATCATCCGCCCGCATACGCGCATCCGCTATGAATACAGCGATCATAACGAGCCTACGTTAGCGTCCATCATCACCGCACGCTTCGCCTGAACCCACCCGTTGGCTGGCGTCGGGTGCCGGTTTATCACACCGCACTGCAAGTGAACGGTTTCAAACGAAAGGAGTCACATATGGTCGATTTCCAGAACATTCTCTTTCCTGTTGCTCTGACCGACATTTCTCCGGTCGTGGCACCTTATGTGGCCACCGTGGCCAGCCGGTTCGGCGCAAAACTCCACCTGTTGCATGTGCTCAGACGCTTCGACTGGTTTGTCGACACCTATGTGTCCCAGCCGTCAGAGACGGATTTCAAACGCATTGCCAGCGATTTCGAAGATCAACTCCTCTCCCGCGCCCAACAGACCCTGGCGGTTTTCAAGGATAAACATTTAAAGGACCTTGACATCGTCAAGTCTACCGTGGTGACGGGCATCCACTACAAGGAAATCCTGAGCTATGTCGAGTCCGAAAAGATCGATCTGATCATCATGGGCAGCGGCAGCCCCCTTCAAAAGGCGGTCTTCGGATCGGTGGCAGACAAAGTGGCCAAGCTGTCATCGGTGCCGGTGATGCTCATTAAAAGCAATTAGAACGACTGGAAAAAGGAGAACCATCATGACAGGACCAAGAGAGAAAAGAGACCCCTACCTCTGGGAAGCAGTGGTATCCATCCTGGCCTTGATCATATCGATCAGCCTGGCCATCGTTCGCTATGAGTCAGACGCCCACGTGCCCATTCTATTGGGCGTCCTGGTGGCGGCCCTGGTGGGCCTGCGCGCCGGATTCAACTGGAAAGAGATCGAAACCGGCATGCTCAATGGCATCACAAACTCGTTGCAGGCCATCGTCATCCTGGGCATCATCGGCATTCTCATCGGCGTCTGGATTCTCAGCGGTGTGGTTCCAACTCTGCTCTACTATGGCCTGAAGATCCTGCACCCCAAGATCTTCTTGCCGGCGGCGCTGATCATCTGTTCGATTACCTCGCTGGCCACAGGAACCTCATGGGGAACATCGGGAACCATCGGTATCGCCCTGATCGGCATTGGCTCGGGTTTGGGCTTTCCGTTGCCCATGGTAGCCGGTGCGGTGCTTTCGGGTGCCTACTTCGGCGACAAAATGTCACCCCTGTCCGACACCACCAACCTGGCGCCGGCCATGGTGGGCACCGATCTTTACACCCATATCAAGCACATGACTTACACCACCAGTGTTAGTTACGGCCTGACCCTGGTGATCGAGATCATCCTGGGCTTTTTCTATGGCGGCGGGGAGGCGAACCTCGAGAGTGTCAACCAGATTCTAACAGGCATCGAAGCCCAGTTTGCCGTCAATCCCCTGCTGCTGTTGCCGCCAGTGGTGGTCATGGTCCTGGCGTTTCGCAAAATCCCGGCGGTTCCGGGTATCGCCATCGGAATCATCGTTGCCGCCGTCCTGGGAATGATTTTCCAGAAAAACGGCTTCGGTGATCTCCTCTCGGCGGCATACGGTGGTTATACCAGCAATTCCGGCGTGGAAGCGGTGGACAACCTGCTCACCAAGGGCGGCTTCGAATCCATGATGTACACTGTATCTCTGGTGATCTGTGCGATGATGTTCGGCGGCATCATGGAAAAGACCAACCAGCTTCGGGTGGTGGTCAACGTCTTGTTGAAAAAAGCCAAGTCTACCGGCTCGCTGTTTACGGCCACCATATTGACCGCCATCGGGGCCAACCTGATTCTTTGCGACCAGTACATGTCCATCGTCATGACCGGCAAGATGTACGCCCAGGCGTTTAAGGACAAGGGGCTGCATCCCAAAAATCTATCGCGAGCCATTGAGGACAGCGCTACCGTAACCGCCAACCTAGTGCCATGGAACTCGGGCGGTGCCTACCAGTCGGCCACTTTGGGCGTACCGACCATCGCTTACCTGCCCTTCAACTTTTTCTGCTGGATATCACCGATCGTCTCCCTGCTCTATGGATGGTTCAACATCACCATCGATCCTATCGATGCGGATGACGCCGAGGCGGATGTCGAGGTGGCCGGCGCGAAAAGCCCTGCCTGACAGCAACGCTGACCTGCCGGCTCTTGGCCGGCTGGTCAGCCATTGAGGGAGGTAGCAAATGGTAAAACAATTCAATTATCGGTTGATTATGATCCTGATGGTG
The DNA here is from genome assembly GCA_963704985.1 of uncultured delta proteobacterium. Lineage (GTDB taxonomy): Bacteria > Desulfobacterota > Desulfobacteria > Desulfobacterales > Desulfosarcinaceae > Desulfosarcina. Next base: position 46,621 of record CAVPIL010000008.1, read on the forward strand.
GCGGGTTTGTGGGGCATACCGGCATTGGCCGCCGATGTCGCGCTGTCAAAAGACTCCACTTTAGAGGGCATCATCCAACGCGGCGAACTGCGCATCGGCCTGGAGGCAGGTTTTATGCCTTTTGAGATGATCGACACCCGCAGCGGATTACGCCAAAAAGATATCCGGCACGGCGGGTTGCGGCAAAAGAGCCGTCAGCTAAGCCTGATGGGGTTTGATATCGACATCGGTATCGAAATGGCGAATGCGCTGGGCGTCAAACCGGTGTTCGTGGACACCTTGTGGCCCAGCATCATCCCAGCTCTCAAGCTGGGCCGCTTCGATGTCATTTTCGGCGGCATGTCGGTCACGGAAGCCCGCAAAACCCAGGTGGATTTCGCCGATCCGTTCATGACCATCGGACAGACGGTTCTGCTCAACGCCCGTCATAAAGGCGCTGTCAATTCATACAAGGATCTGAACGATCCCAAGTTCACGGTCGTGTCCAAGCCGGGAACCACCGGTGAAGAGGCGATATTGAAGATGATACCCAAGGCCACTTATGAACCGGCGGACACCGAAATGGAAGGCGCCATGCGGGTCCTGGAAGGCAAAGCCGATGCCTTTGTCTACGACCTGCCTTTCAATGCCGTGTTTATGGCTATACAGCCGTCCGATCAGGTCATCTTTCTAGACGATCCCTTCACCGAAGAGCCCATTGCTTGGGCCCTTCGCAAAAACGATCCTGATTTGTTAAAGTTTCTCAACACGTTCCTGGCCCAGATAAAAGCAGACGGACGCTTCGACAAGATCTACGCCAAGTGGTTCAAAGAGACCGATTGGCATCGGTTCGCCCGATAGTGACCTGATTGCATTATCTTCATGGTAAAAAAAGCCCGGCGCCTCTGTTGTCGAGACACCGGGCTTTTAGGTTTCTGTATTGTTCTAAGCTAAGTCGTGGCCAACTCGTAACCCGCCTCCAGCGAACCCATCAGTTCCTGGACAGAAACGATCTTGTCCACGCGGAAGGCATTGGAACCGGCAAAGGCAAACCCGTTTTTCAATTTGCCCTGCCTGGCCGACGCCAGGGCGATACCAATGCAATAGGGGCTTTTTTCCGGATCGCAGCTCTTGATACAGTGGTAGGGACACCGGAATGGACGCCTGACGCCGGCGGCCACGTCCACCAGAAACTGGTTCTTCAGGGCTCTGCCGGGAAGCCCCACCGGGCTCTGAATCACCACCAGGTCTTCCTCGCGGGCATCCACATAGGACTGCTTGAATGCCGGATCCGCATCACACTCGTGGGTGGCCACAAACCGGGTGCCCATCTGTACGCCGCTGGCTCCCAGCTCCAATAAACGCCGAATATCCTCGCCGTCATACACGCCGCCGGCGGCAATGACGGGAATGCGGACGCCGTGTTGGGCCTCTATCTTTTTCATTTCGGCAACAACCTCAGCGATCAGGTTCTCAAGGGCAAAGTGGGGGTCGTCCAATTGATCGGCCTTAAAACCTAAGTGCCCGCCGGCTTTGGGGCCTTCCACCACGAAGGCATCGGGCAAGTACCCATAACGTTGGAACCAGCGTTTGCAGATCAGGCTCGCCGCCCGGCCAGAGGAAACGATGGGCACCATTCGCGTCCGGTCGCCAGGCTTCAGAAAACCGGGCAGATCCAGTGGCAGCCCGGCACCGGCAAAAATGATGTCGATTCCCTCGGCAATGGCGGTTTTTACCAATTCCGCGAAATGGGTCAGGGCCACCATGATGTTGACGCCGATGATTCCGCGGGTCTTCTGCCTGGCTTTACGGATCTCGCGGGATAGGGCCCGGCAGTTGGCCTCCAGGCCGTTGGTGGAAACATCCTTCTCAGTGATGCCGGCCATGGCGCCGGCAATTACGCCGATTCCCCCTGCATTGGCCACGGCGGAAGCCAGGCCGGACATGGATATCCCCACCCCCATGCCCCCCTGGATGATGGGAAGCCGACTGGTCAGGTGACCGATTTTCAACTCAGGCATTTTCATGGATAGCACCGTCGCACGCCGTTTTATGGATAAATTACGGATAAAACCGTATATTCATAGCGAGGACGAGTGCGGGCCACAAGCAAGAAAGGCAATATGACAAAAGTTTTACATGTACTTGTCCCTCAGGGCGGCCAGCCGGGTAAGGTAACGTTCCCGGTAGACCAATCCTTTTTGGTTGGATATATCATAGAACAGGAAGTCGATGTGGGGGCGAAGGTCGATTCCGTATCGATTGAACTTCTCATCGTTAGCTCGGTCGACGACTAAAATGGCGTAATAACTCACCAGCATGCGTACCTTGGATTCCCGCCGCAGCAGATAGCTCCGCCCGCCCAAGGTATTGAGGAAATAGCCGGAGTAATCGTATATCCGTTCGATGGACAGGGGCTGCGCATCCCCCGGCAAAGGCTGGCCGCATTCGACAAGGCGGGCATAGAACACTGCCATGGCCGGCTCGATAACCTGCTCTTCTGCGGCCATCATTTCCTTGGCCTGCATCAGACGGTCTTTTCCCAGCACCCGGTAAAAGTGGGTCACATTTTTTACCAAGCGAAACAACTCCTGCATCTCCGCAATGTTTGCCGGCGGATCGGCCATGAGCCGTGCTGCACACTGCCGAAAAAAGCCCGCGCTTCCCCCGTCGGGGTTGGGGGTCGACAGGTAAGACCGGCTGTCCAGGTGGCTAAAGAAGGCATTGATTTGAGCATCCACCTTGGCACAATCGGCAGGCAGGCTGCTGTCGGCATCACGGTCAGGTGCCGGGGTGCCGAAAACCGTCGGAAAGACCTCGTCGCCCGGTCGCATCTGGCGTTCGGTCTCCAACTGTGCCTGCATCTCGCTCAGGTCGGCCTCCATTTTACGAATCACTTCCAGACATTCCGTCTGGGCCTGCTGGCGACCCAGCGCCAGCTGATTCTGGTGCCACCGGTTAACCATAAAGTAGGTCACCAGGCCGACAACAATCAGGGCAAAGACAACAGCTACGGTCGCGAGGGTCCGGTTCATGGAATTCACATCAATCTCCTTGTCTCCTATCCTGCAGACCGAGGTGGCGATACGATTCGGGATAGGGCCTGGACATCGGCATCTCTTCGCTGGCCATCCATGATAGCCACCGCCGCCTGAAAAGCCGCCTGCGCTTCATGAAGACGGGTCATGAAGCGCTCCGGCTTGATGCGGTTCAGGTCGGCTGCATGGGTTGCTTCCACCACGTGCCGGCCGCCGATGGCACGCTTGCCCACGTGGGTGATCAGCAGGCTCGACACCAGCAGGGCGCTACGGCGATGCGGATCGCCTGAAACCGCATCGGAGACATCGCGGCATAAAAATTCATAGCAGACCGGCGGACGCCCGGCAACCAGCGTGCACCCTGTTGGGGAGAGCCAGCCGTGGGTAAGGCTGAAAACCGATCGATGGGAAAAACGCCTGGCCACCAGGGTCAGGAAGACACTCTCCCGGGTTTCAATACAATAATGAGACCTGCAGCAGATGCACCGGCAAACCGAACAAGACGGCCGGCACCATCGCTCCGTCTGCTGCCGAACCAGTTGCTCGAATTGGCCGTATCGCTCAACCAGTCGGGTGATGTCCGACTTCCACAAACTGTTCAAATTCCTTTAAGAAAGGCAAAGGCGGTGGTCACGCTTAAAGATGCCGGCAACAAAAACGCCAACTGTCAGACACTCTCCTTGTAATTCACATCGGCCTGCTTTTCAACACCTAAGGCGTACTGTGAATCAAACCAGTATAAACGCGCCATAGGCAATGGCCCAGGCCATGAGCAGCGCAAAGGCCGCCTGAAGCAGCCGCATCCCCCGCCGTCGAAGCCGCCAGGGAGGCAGGGAAAAAGCGACCATGAACCCGTTGGCCGCATACAAGGGACTCAGTACGGTAAGGCTGTCAGGATTCCAGGCAACCACCAGGGCTGCCAGGTAGAGGTATCCCATCCAAGCCACGCTCAGGGCCTTGAGCCGCCGCGGCCCGCGCACCAGCGCGTGGATCATTGCCGGCAGCACCAACAACAGGGCAAAGGGGCCGAAGCTCATGCCCCCGCTGCCCGAAAGAATCGGGGTGAACGGACCGTGCACCCCGGCATGTCCGAACACCGGTGCCACCAGGGTGTTGTATATCCCCATCAGCAGCCGGTTCAGATCCAATCCCAGCAACCACACCAGCATTTGCTGCAGCGGTTCGGTAGGGTCAACACTGATGAAAATGAAGCGAATCAGATTGGCGGCGGCACCGAGGATGCCGTCATTCTCAAAGGCGATCGCAGCGCCGAAAAGCGGCTGACCGTGCGCCAGGTTCAAGGCGAAAACGGGGACCTGAGCCAGACCAAGGGCCGGCAACAGGGATAGTGCCGTGAAAAGCGGCTTTGCCGCAATCAGTTCCCGCCACAGAAGCCATCCGTGTCGTCGAATCATGATCACCATCAGCAGGAGCGCCATCACCGGGGCCAGGGCAATGCTCATGGGATGCGCATCAATGGAAAACAGAATCCCAAGGAGGAAAAGGCGAAGGTCCACGGACTGGTACTGCTCCACCAGGCGATAGATCAGCACCACGGAAAATGCGATGGCCGCAGCGGATACCAACTCTGACGAGGGCCATATCCCCAGGAATACCAGTCGGGGCATACTCAGCACCATCAGGGTGACGGTCAGGGCCATGGGAGGCCAGGCATAGCGGCGGGCCAGGGCATAGGTGGAAAAGCCCACGGCCATGTGGGCCAACAAGCCGAAGCCGCAGGCATTGGGTCCCAGACCAAAACGGGCCGTGTGGAAAAACAGAGCCGTGGCATTGAGCGGGACGATCGGACCCGCGCCCGCCAGCTGCGCAAGGCCGCCGGTTGCCGAACCGGTCATCAGCCCGCTCCACGGGTGGCCAGCCAGGAGATGATCCGTCGAAAGCCAGCCAAGCCCCACCAGGCCAGCCATCACCGTCCATGCGACCGCGATGGTCAACCCTGAGAATGTCTCCCGGCGCACAAAGCCGGTCGCCGACATCAGCCTCCCGAACAGGTGCGGCAGCCGACGGATCCCAAAAATAAGGATCGCCGCCAGAGCAGCCGGTTCCAGAATGAAACCGGGTAGCGGAGATCCTATAAAAAAGGAGACCTGATGGATCAGGGAAAGGACCATGAACACCGTCACGACGGCACCGGCACCGGCTTCGGCAAAGGTATATCCCCTGGACAGGAACCATGCGAATCCCGCCAGGATAAAGATCGCCGTCTCGGCGGTCAGGCCCAGGGCCACCCAGACCATCACCGGGCAGCTTCCGTGGCCACAGCGGACAAGGCCGGTCCATGGATCATCATGTGGGTTCCCCCTTTTCTGCCGCCGCTTGTTGGGCCTTCAGGTGGTCGACGATCTCGACCATGAAGTCGCGCATGTTGCGGGCCAGCCGTTCACATTCCGGGCAGTAGACTTTTCGAAACATCTTGCCGTGGACATCGTTCTGATGCCAATACCATTCTATGTAAGGCGATCCTTTGCAGAACTTTTTCCCCGTATACCGGGCAATGGGGCACCCCACGCAGATCAGCACATAGAAAATGCGGCAGGGAGGACAGTCGAGGACGCCGCCGTCCGATCCCTTGCCGGCGATAATCCGGTTCCACTTGCGGACTGACGCTTCCATAATACTGATTTTGTTCATCTGCCCCCCTTGCCTGGTGAGGTTGGTGTGAGATCGGCGTGGCCTCTGCCAACCGATCGCTCCTGCGGCCGACCAGCTAGCGTTGCCGGGACAGCCCTCCGTCCAGTTCCTTCCAGAACCGCTGGTGGGTGTGGATGCATCGATCGAGGAGTGGGTTCAGTCGGCCCGGATCGGCGCTTGCCGCCATGGCATCCACATCGGTCAATGTCCGGCCGGTGAGTTCATCGATCATGGCCAGGGCAGAGTCAGCCAGGGCGTCGGCATGGTATCCCCCTTCCAAGCAGAAAACCACCCGACCGCCGCAGGTCTGCCGGGCAATGTCAAGGAGCAGTCGGGTCAGGCCGGCAAACCCCGCCGGGGTCACCTTCATTCCTCCCAGCGGATCGGCAGCGTGAATATCGAACCCGGCGGAAACCAGGATCAACTGCGGTTTGAAGGCACGGGCCACGGGTGTAAGCAGTTGTTGGTAAATGGCTGCAAATTCACCATCCCCACAACCGCGGTTCAAGGGAATGTTCATGGTGGTTCCCTCCCCCGGCCCATGCCCGGTTTCGGACATGTGACCGGTGCCAGGATAGTGCGGAAACTGGTGAGAAGAGAAGAAGAAAACCGATGGATCCCGCTCGAACATGTGCTGGGTACCGTTGCCGTGATGAAGGTCCCAGTCCACCACCATTACCCGCGCCAGCCCCATGGCCGTACGCGCCGCCATGCTGCCGATGGCCACATTGTTGAAGATGCAGTAACCCATGGCCCGGGTTCGCTCGGCATGGTGACCGGGTGGACGGGCCAGCACCAGGGCATGGGACAGGGTTCCGGCAACCACTTGTCGGACAGCCTCGATCGTACCGCCGGCGGCCTTGGCCGCCACATGATAGGAGCGGTCACAGGTCAGGGTATCGGCGCTGAGAGCCGACGCAGGCACCTTCGCGGTAGCCTTGACCTGGTTCAGATAGGACGGGCTGTGCACCAGAAGTATCTCTTGGTCGGTTGCCTCCGGCGGGACAATGGTGGTGAACCGCCGGTTCACCATCGGATCTTCCAGATGCCGATAAAGGGGCTGGAGCCGACGGGGATGGTCCGGGTGGCCTTCATCGGTTAGATGTTCCAGATAGACAGGGTCCCAAACCACACCGGTGGTCATCGTCGATGATCTCCTGCGGTCTTTTTCGGTTCCACCGGCTCGGGCACCGTCAACACGCAGCAGGGTGAACGGCGCAGCAACGCCTCGGTGGTCGAGCCGGAAAGCCAGCGTCCCACCGTTCCGGAGCGGCGCACACCCACCACGATCATATCTGAGGCCCGTTCCCGGGCAATCCGCAGCACCATCTCTTGGGGAACACCGGGGGCTACCGTTACGGAAAGCTGATCGGTATGGGGATACAACCGCCGCGCCTGTTCGCGCAATTCACGGCTCAAACGATCCTGGAGCACCTGCTGAACCTGGCCATAAGACACCGCATCAGCCTCCGCACGCTCCTTGCCCAAGGGCCGTTCCAGGGTGTGAACCAAGTGGATTCGTGAATCTGCATGGGGCTGAAGCAGGGACAGCAGCGGAGCCAGGCGCTGCCAGTACCCGTGGCTGTCACAACTGACCACCGCCGAGGAAAAACTATTCAAACGGTCGGCAACGTTGTCGTCCGCTGGCTTGACCACCAGCATGGGACAGTTCAGAGCCCGGGTCAGGCGTTCCACCACAGTGCCGATGAAAAGCCGCCGAAAACCGGACACCCCGTGGCTGGCCGAGACCACCAGGCTCGGCGGCAGACGGTTGACAAAGGCGACGGTCTGCTCCACCGGTTCCCCGAAACGCACCACCGCCTCCCAGTCCACCGCGGCATGGTTCATCAGCGCTTGAATTCTCTGCCTGGCGTCTTCGGTAAGATGGGCCAAGTCCCCTCCCCGCTCGAATACCGCTGTCGGGTGCGCCCCGTCCTGGGGATCATGCACCGCATGGATCAGGTAAAGGCGCACGCCGGCACGCCGGGCAAGGGCCGTACCGTAACGCACCACCAGCGGGCTGAAGGAAGAGAAATCGACCGCGCAGACGATGGCTTGAATGGTCAGCGGGATCATGGGGTTCCTTTAATGCGCAGCAGGGGTTAAAGATATGAGGGAGGTTCCTCCGGTGCCCGGTCCCTGCCCCAATTAGTTTAAAGTGTAGGAAAAAGCAGGCAATCCTGTCAATCTGAATATCATCCGTGCCCAATGGCAGTCGTTCAGGCCCTGGCCAGATTTTTCAGCCGAGTGAGCACTTCCCAGGAAAACGGTTCGCTCTGGCAGGGGAAAATGGCGTTATTGGTAAAAACAGGGTCCGACGCCAGGTCATAGCGCGACGCGGAGACGGCTGCAGGCCACATGGGGGTATGGGGAATGGGTGTATAGTGGGCGATCACCGGGGTGACGCCGGTCTGTTTGACCACAGCAATGGCGTCCTCGATCCCCGAAATATCCTGGCCGGGGAGGCCGGCAAGCAGGTAAGCGCCCACCTGATCCGCGCCGAACCCGACAGCTTGAAGATGCCCCACCGTCCGAATGAAGGCGGCCTCGGTCACTTTTCGATCCATGGCCTCACGCCCTTCGAAGGCCGTGGTTTCCAGTCCTAACCGGATGGTGTGGAACCCGGCCCGGACCATCAGCCGGGCCAGGGGCCGGGTGATCTCCCGGACGTGCAAGGCGTTGGGCGTATGCAGGCGAATGTCGATGCCTGCGGCGACGATGCCCTCCAACAGGGGAATGATATGCCGCTCGGCATCCACCAGCAGGGCGTCATCGTAAAAAGCGAAATCGCCCACCCCATGCGTGGTATGCCAGAAAACAATTTCGTCCACAACCGACGCGGGGCTGCGGCGCAGCATGCGGGGCTGAAGGCGGTGGGAAGCGCAATAGGCGCAGCAGAACGGGCAGCCTCGCGAGGTCAGCATCGGTGCATGTGCCAGGCGGTGCTCCAGGTCGAGGGCCGGCCGGGGAAACGTGTCCAGATCTTGGGGATCGAACCTGGGCGTCGGCGACCAACCGGTCAACTGCGCCGCAAGGGGCAGGATCTCGCTTTCTCCAGGACCGTTCACCACCCGATCCGCGCCGCAGACATCGCGCGCATGCTCGGGGCACAAAGTGGCATAAATGCCGCCCAGCACCACCGGCACAGCCGGAAAAGCCGATTTGACGACCGCTATCGTTTCACGAACCCCCGGATACCAGTAGGTCATCAGGGAGGTAACCAGCACCAGATCCGGCGGATCCAGCGCTGCCAAGTCCTTTCGGAACCATTCGGGCGGGATGCCGTAGCGGCAGTAGTTGCGCGGGATGTCTTCCAGACCCGGCGGTTTGTCAATGACTGTCTTCAGGTAGGGGCCGCGCCCGCAGCGCGCCGGCGGTGACGGCACCTTAGAGGAGGCTGGGTGGAACCGGTCCAGGCAGTCCAGGTAGGAAATCCGGGCCCCGTGGTCACGCAGGATCCCCCCAAGGGTCAGCAGCCCCAGCGGTTTGGCCCAGAAATCATAGGCGGCGAAATCGTGGATCCAGGGATTGACCAGCAGGATGTGTGGGGCGTGGGAGGGGTTCATGGTCCACCGATGGATTCCCTAAACACGGGAAACATGAGTAATGCGACCAACGGTCGTTTTTCGATTGGCAACATGCCAGTGCCTCTCCAGAAATGGCAGATTGAAGCCCCGATCACGGCCGCGGCGGTTTTGCAACCGCAGGCGCTGCCGCGCTACCTCGAGGATTTCGATACCGTGAGAACGCGAAGATGGGCCGCTGGATGCCGTTTCTGGAGGGGCATTTAAACGGCATCCGGAAAATAGGTCATCGATATCTTCTTCAACTCCCGGCGGCTGAACAGCAACTGATAGGTGTGCACTCCCGACTTTTCGGACATTTTGCGGGCCGTGTTGCGGCAGTCCTGCTCATTCTTGCCGTGGATCATGGTGTACAGGTTGTATGGCCAGCCGTCGGCCGGGTCGCGGCGGTAGCAGTGGGAGACGGCCCGGAAGGAGGCCATGATTTTTCCCACCTCTTCGATCCGATCCTCGGCCACCAGCCAAGCAGTCATGGCATTGGCCTGGAACCCGGACTTCTGGTGTCTCAAGGTGGCGCCGAAACGACGGATGACCCCCCGTTCGGTGAGGCTTTGAAGGATCTGGATAAAGGTCTCTTCAGAGATGCCGATCTCTTGGGCCAGCACCTGATAAGGATGGGTGACAATAGGGATATCCCCCTGGATGGCGGCGATCACTTTTTTTTCAAGGTCCGTCAACATGGGGGGGTTTTTGGATGATTGTCGCATGGTTGTCAAGTATAAGGGCAATTGACTGAAGGGTTAAGGGATTTAGCCAAACAAACGCACATGCCGCTGCAGGATCAATACTCGGGAAACAATCCATGGATCTCTGCCGCGCTGGCGCCGCAGACGCCTCTTTCGGTGATAAAGCCGCTAACCAGGCGGGCCGGGGTGACATCAAACGCAAAGTCTGCCGCTGCGCTGGACTCAGGAGGCACCAGCACCCGGGTGATCCGCCCGTCGGCCAGGCCCTGGACATAGCGGACCTCGTCGGGACTGCGTTCCTCGATGGGAATCTCTTTGACCCCGTCGCTCATCGCCCAGTCGAAGGTGGAAGAAGGCAGGGCCACATAAAAGGGAATACCGTTGTCCCGGGCCGCCAGGGCCTTGAGGTAGGTGCCGATCTTGTTGGCCACGTCGCCGGTGTGGGTGGAGCGATCGCTGCCCACGATCACCATGTCCACCCGGCCGCGCTGCATGAGATGGCCGCCGGCGTTGTCCGTAACCACCGTATGGGGCACCCCGTGCTTGCCCAGTTCCCAGGCGGTCAGCCGGGAGCCCTGGTTCAGCGGCCGGGTTTCGTCCACCCAAACGTGAAGATCCACCCCCCGGTTGTGGGCTTCGTAAATGGGGGCCGTTGCCGTACCGTATTCGATGCAGGCCAGCCAGCCGGCGTTGCAGTGGGTCAGGATATTGACCGTCCCCCCGCTTTTCCCACGACTGATGGCCTCGATGATGCCGGCACCGTGGATCCCGATCCGGCGGCAGTTGTCGGCCTCCTCCTCGGCAATGGCGGCGGCTTCGCTGCGGGATGCATCAATACGTCCGTCCGGCGTGCGGGCGGTCAGCGCCTTTTTCAGCACCCGATCCACCGCCCAGGCCAGATTCACGGCCGTGGGGCGCGCGGCTTTGAGCCGCTCACATGCCTGCCGGAGGAACCCCGGATGATCGGCCGCCGTTTTCCCGCTAATGGCCGCCGTCATCACCCCATAGGCGGCGGTTACGCCTATCAGCGGGGCGCCGCGTACAAACATCTCCTGGATGGCGTGAATCACCTGGTCCACGGTGGTCAGATCAGCCACCACCAACCGGTGGGGCAGTTGGCGCTGGTCGATCACCTTCACGGTGGTCCGATCTTCGTCCAGCCAAATTGGCCTGATCGGTTTGCCGTCGACAATCATTTCGCTGTCCTTAAAAAGATTCTGTTTCGCAATCAGCAGCACAACGCATTGGCCAAGGCATGTGATTATCACAATTCCCCGCCCTTGAAAAGAAAGCGCCCATCATCATCCCGGAAAACCGGTCCAGACCGGCAGTCGACCGGTTTACGAGTCCAGCCATATATCTTGACATCAAGATATATGGCCTTACTTTTTTCCATACGAAAAAAGGAGCTGGTAACCATGACCCACACTAACGAAGCCATTGCCGTCAGCGGCATTCACCATATCACCGCCGTGACCTCGTCGGCAGCAGAAAATTATCGCTTTTACACGCGAATACTGGGATTGCGGCTGGTCAAAAAAACCGTCAATTTCGACGATCCATTCACCTATCATCTCTACTACGGCGATGAAAACGGGCGCCCCGGCACCATCTTGACCTTCTTTCCGTGGGAACAGCTCCCCCAGGGGAAAACCGGGGCCGGCATGGTGTCCGCCATCGCCTTTGGGGTGCCCAAACCATCCATCGACTACTGGCGCCACCGCCTGGTTGAAAACGGCGCCACCGTTGATCTCGTCGAGCGGTTCGGCGATCCGGTGGTTCGCTTTAGCGACCCCCACGGGCTGCCCCTGGAACTGATCGGAACCCCGTCGCAAGCGCTCCCCGGTCAGGAACCACCCGAATCGTCAACCGCCGTCAGCGGATTTCATTCAGCCACGCTGATGCTGAATCGTATCGATGCCACCCAAACGCTGCTCACTGCGGGCATGGGCATGACACTCGACTGCCGTGAAGACCGGCGCTACCGTTTCGCCATGCAGGACGGCAGTGCGCCCGGCCACACGCTGGACATCCTCGAAGACCCGGCCGCACCCAGGGGCGTTCCCGGCGGCGGCACCGTGCACCATATCGCCTTTCGAACCCGGGACGGCCACGAACAGATGGCCTGGAGACAGCGTTTGCAGCAACACGGTCTGGCCGTCACCGATGTGCGCGACCGCCAGTACTTCCAGTCCATCTATTTCAATGAACCCGGAGGCGTGCGCTTTGAAATCGCCACCGACCCGCCGGGCTTTGCCGTGGATGAAGATCCCCACAATCTGGGCACGGCTCTGAAGTTGCCGCCGCAGCACGAGCCCCTGCGCAGGCAGATCGAGGCCCAGCTGCCGCCTGTAGGACCACCCGATTTCCGAGGCGTTTATGCACCGCCGGCATTCGCAGCACACCAGGGTGAGGCCGGTGCGGCCCAAGAACGGCTTCAACGGTTAAGGATACGCCAATCTGCGCGTCCGCTAAGACGGAATCAAGGCCCGGCTGACTTCCGGTTATCGGCTGGAAGGTAAATTGGCGCATGCACGCCCCGGTCCTGAAAACCGGCTGATCCTGGAGAACGGCACCTATTGGCGGACAGCGATCAGAGCATCCCGGAGTGGGCCGGGAAAAACTTCGACACCCGGCATGATGGAAGGCTGCCGATTTCCATGGGGCAGGTCACTGCCGGTGGGGTCGAAGACCAGGTGCATGCCGAAAAAAACTGGGGGTAACAACAGACTTGCGTCGCGTGGGCGGTGTGACATCCTCTATGGTATTCGGACGAACCCCTGCGCGGTTTTCGGATGGCTCAATCATTCCACCACCGCCTTGTCCGCTTGCCCCTGCAGGATCAGTTGAAAATTCTTACCAGGCTTTCCGCAGCAGTAAAGGGTTCATGCTTTAAAGCGGTTTTTTCCGCCACGTACGAGGGCACAGCAACCCCGGGGCCCAGGGTTGAATAATTGACAAATGTCCTGCCGTCGATCATCACCTTCATGCCCTTTTTCCCACCGTTGACGAATAGCACGGCCTCGGCGTCTTTATATTGGCTGCCCAGATCCGCAAAACCCATCCCGGCGGCACGCCTGCCAATATTCACATCCACGAAATGAATCGAATCTTCTGAAAGTTCGTCACGGTAGTCGTTCATGATCTGCATTAATATCCTGTCGAGTCGATTGTCCATGATCTGATTTTCCTTCCGGTGTTGATTGGGTGCGGTTTACCAATACCCAAAAAGTAAGATCCCCGGCAGTCCGGTCAATGGGGTCAGCCGGGGGAATCGCCCCTGGGGATACCTGTTAACCATATGTAATCATAGTTTATAGTTTGTTATTGGCGGGATTGCCCTACCACTATGCTGCCGTTTAACCGGCACTACCCGGGTGGGCGAATGGGAGGAGGGCTGGTAAGACTGCTGATTCGGTGTTCCGGGGGTTCCGGAAAGGCCGGTTTCACAAGGGATGTCCGTTTTTTCCGATCCCGTCAGTCCTTTAGTCTTTCGTATAATAGACGCCGGGGATCCAGCTCTTGTGCAGTTTTGCCGTTTTTTCCTGCGGGTCGGCAGACTCGTCGAGAAACTTGAACGTATGTTTGCCGATACGGATGACATCGTTGTGGTTCAGTTTGAGCCGATCGATGGGGACCCCGTTGACATAGGTGTGGTTCGTGCTGCCTAAATCCTCGATGAAGACCTCCGCCCCGCCGGCGGCCGCCATGTTTTCGACAATGTGAACGGTTGCATGATTGTGGCTGGCCAGCATGTCATCAATGAAAATATCGGAATCGGTTTTCCGGCCGATCCGCAGCACGGCCTTGTCAAGGGGTATTCTTTTTAACGTCAACCCTTCGTGGGTAAGCACGAGTATCGCCATATCTCTGCTCCTTTTTGGTTAGTGGTCATCCGTCAAGAGGGTTTGCATTCGCGAGAATACAGGCCTGGCCGAAAGGTGCCCTTTGTTGACCGACACGCGTCAACTCAGCCGGGTCAAACACGCTTCAATGGCCTCAGCAGCACTCGCAGCCGAGTCAAACCGTTTGGTCGTCCGTTTGGCCAGCAGCCGGTTGACAATCGCCTTGACGCAGTCTGGAATACCGCCAGCGGCTTTTTCCAGCGGGGTATGGGCATGATGGCCGATGGCGTACAACATGGCAGACAGCGAATCGCCCTTGAAGGGTCTGGCGCCGGCAATCAGTTCGTAAAAAACGATCCCCAGGGAAAAAAGGTCGGAACGACCATCCACACCCTTGCCATTCACCTGCTCCGGAGACATGTAATTCGGGGTTCCGAGAATCACCCCGGTACGCGTCTGGGATGCATCGACCACCTGGGCGATACTGAAGTCGGTGACTTTGACGCGACCGTCTGCCAGCATCATGATATTGGCCGGCTTGATATCGCGGTGAACCACGCCCTGGTTGTGGGCGTAGTCCAAAGCAGCCGTCACTTCATGCACAACGGCCAACGCCCGGTGGATCGGCAGCAGATTGCCCTTTTTGCAATAACGGGTCAGGTTTTCACCGCTGAGCATTTCCATGGCAATATAGGCCATATCATGTTCTTCGCCCACGTCGTAGATGGAAACGATGTTGGGATGGGACAGTTTGCCGGCCGCCTCGGCTTCCCGGAAGAAACGCATTTTGACTTCGGCCAACTCCGCGGGTTCGACCTCCCCATACTCCAGCGTTTTGATGGCGACCTCGCGGTTGATTTTGGGATCGCGGCCGAGATAAACCGTCCCCATGGCACCGCGGCCGATTTCCCGCAGGAGTTCATAGCGACCGAATGTCGGTTTGGTGCTGTTGTCCCCCATCATCAAAGGCGTTTCACCCCTGCCGCCGGCAACCATCGTGCTGTCCAGTTCGGTAAGCCGGCGGCTGCGCTTGTCGACATCCTTGAAGGCACCGGCCTCGCGGATGTGTCGGTAAATGTCCAGGGCCTTGTTGAACATGCGCTTGCGTTCGAAATCCAGCGCCAGATTGTAGAGCAGGTTTTTGACCGTCCGATCCTGTATCGGGCATTGCATGAATTTCTCACAGGCCATGTCCAGCATCCCCTGCCCCTGGTATGACAGTCCCACTGTGGTGCAAGCCTCCAGTTTGTCAGCCTGCCGGCGGCGCGCGGAAAGCGTAAACTGGAGCAGGAGAAATCCCCCGCTGGCCAGAGCCGCCGGCCCCAGTACTTCGATCTGGTAACCATACCCCAGCAGCAGACCGACAGCCACGGCATACCATGTCGCCAGGAAGATGACCAGAATGGTGGCACCGACCCTGGTGGTCACACGGGGAATCACCGCGGCAAGGAAAAAGGCGAAATAGAAGACCACCACGATCTCCAGCACACGTGCCCATGACGGCCGTAACAGCCGGTCGGCGGCAAGGATGCCGGCCAGCGCATTGGCCATAATCTCAACATCCGGTGCCCGATCGCGCATTCCCACCCGATACGATCGGGCCGCAGGTTCAGCGGTTACTCCGATCAGTACGATTTTATCCTTGAAAACAGACGGATCGATCTCCTGGTTGAGCACCTCTTTACAGGAGAACCGTCGTTGCCGTGTCCATGCACGGTCATGATTCAGCAGCATCCGGTATGCGCCATCGGTGGGCAGGTTGATGTGTTTGATGCGCAGGCGCGGTTGTTCGAAAAAATCCAGATCCACCGAGAGGTCCTTCAGGCTGCCGCCGATATGTTTGAGCGCCAGCTGCAAGGGCAGCGCGGGAATCAGCCGCCCCTGGAAATCGACGAGCATCGGCATGCGTCGGACCCTGCCGTCGAAATCCTCCTGCAGACGCATGTGCCCCATGGCCCCGGCCTTGCTCGCCAGGGCCTCGAAAGACTCCAGCACCCCATTGACGGCCAATGGCCCCTGCGATCGGGTACCGATGGCCCTGACCAACGCCAAAGGGGTGTCGGTGGCAGCTGCGGGCAGCAGCGTGGCTTTCAGCGAGTTGATGATCACCATACCCGACGGGTTGGCCTCCTCGCCATCGGCCGGGAGTCCCCCGGAGAGGAATATGGGCAACACCGCATTCTTTGCCCGGCGTATGGCGGCAATCAGCCGGTCATCCTGGTTTAAGCGCGCTTCGGCCCCGCTGAGCAGGCCATCAAGTGGTCCGGTGGATGGCCCGGCTAATTTCCATTGCGGGTTGCCGAGTTGGGCCCTAAGCTCCCTGATTTCCAGCAACCCGGGGCTTTGGTCCGGCTGGGTGTAGAGCAGGCAAATGCCCAGTGCTTCTGCGCCCTGGTCCGAGATCAGACGCACCAGATCGGCAATGCGTGAGCGCGGCCAGGGCCAGTCGCCGAACTGCCGCAGGCTGTTTTCATCGATGGCCACAACGGCAATGGGCAGTTCCTCCGCGTGGCGCAAACGGTCGACCCAGAAATCATAGCTCTTGTTTTCAAAATAGGCCCAGGGATCCAATGGCGCCAGCATGCCGGCCAGGACCAGCGCGGTCAGCAAAACGATCTGGATGGATGGTGTCGTGAGGATCTTTTTCAACATATGCCGCGTTCGTTTCGCCTCAGGGGCGGGTTACGGTCCTGTATACAGAAAACGTCACCAGCTGTATGGACATTTGCAATGCGACGGCTGCAATCCGAATCTTCATCCGACTGGTTTCACGCCGACACGATGCATTACCAAGCCCATACCTATCGAAAATATCAAACGGTTTTCGAACAACCGGTAAATCATTGAACGTTATGCAAAATCAATGCAAAATTGAAGCGGTCGCTCCTTTTCAACCCAAATACAAGCGACCATGCCCATGCTTGCCGGAAATCCCCTCCGGCGCAGGGGTGCGGCTTATCGCGGCTGGAGTGTGGCTCAGACACACTATTAACTATTTGTTATTATGAAATTTTTATCGGCAAACGAGGCCCTCCGTTCTGGCGGAGGAAAAATCTCGATCCTTCGCTTTGCGCGAGAAGTTTGGAGTCGATCACCCAACAGTATTTTTCCAATTAGCAGCTAGGGTACTGTAAACAGTTGTACGCGCATGCAAGAGCAAACACCATCCGCCACCGGCCACGATCCTTGAGGGTGTTGAAATCTGCATGCAGTTGCTTATATTGTGTTGCATAACCCCCCGAAGGGCGCCCTGAAGGCCTGAAGGCAAATGCCGGTCATCGAATCACACCGGGATGGGCGGCAAATCAGCACCAACCGAAAAAACGGAAAGGTCTGTCACGGATGTCAGCAGAAATCATCACTGTCCTGGTTATCCTGGTGGCCGTCGTCATCCTTCTGGTCACCGAATGGGCGCCGCTGGAGGTGCTGGCCATGCTGGTCATGGGCGTGCTGGCGGTCACCGATATCGTCAGCCCCAAAGAGGCCCTGGCCGGCTTCAGCAATCCGGCGGTGGTGACCATCTGGGCGGTCTTCATCCTCAGCGGCGGGCTGACCCGCACCGGCATCGCCAACATCCTCGGCCGGCAACTGCTCAAGGTCTCCGGCGGCAGGGAATCGACGTTGGTGGTGATCATCATGGTCATCGCCGGCGTGCTGTCGGCGTTCATGAACAACGTGGCCGTGGCCGCCCTCATGCTGCCCGTGGTCATGGACATTGCCCGCAAGACCGACCGATCGCCCTCCATCCTGCTGATGCCCCTGGCCTACGGGTCCCTGCTGGGCGGTCTGACCACGATGATCGGCACCCCGCCCAACATCCTGGTCAGCGAAGCCTTGCGCGAAAACGGGCTGGAACCCTTCAAGCTATTTGACTTCTCACCCGTCGGCCTCATCGTGATGGCCGTCGGCATTGCCTTCGTCACGCTGATCGGCACGCGACTACTGCCCAAACGCAACCTGGCCAAAGAGACCGCCGGGCACCAACCGGATTTCCGGTCGCAATACCGGCTGCAGGAGCATCTGTTTCAGATCCGCATCCCTGAAGGCTCGGCCCTGGTGGGCAAAACCATGGCCAAAAGCCGGCTGGGGGCCGCGCTGGGGCTCACCGTGGTCGGCATCACCCGCAGCGGGGTAACCCTGCTGGCACCGCCCATTACCGAGGTGATCCAAAGCGATGACCTGCTGATCGTAGAAGGAAGCCAGGATCAGATCCAGGAGATGAACCACTGGGGGCAGTTGCTCACCGAGACCGATGCCATCGGCCTGGACAGCCTGTTCGCCCAAGGCATGCAGGTGGCGCGGATCGGACTGAGGCCGGGCAGCGCCTACGAGGGTCAGACCTTGTCGGACATCGGATTTCGCAACCGCTTCGGCCTCAATGTGCTGGCCATCGACCGCGGAGGACGGCTGGTCGACGCGGATCTGAAATTCAAACCCCTCAACGCCGACGACATCATCGTGGTTCACGGTCCGCAGGAACGGCTGGCCGAGTTGGCCGCCGATGGCCATTTTAGGGCGCCGGAAGCCATCACCGCCGGCGATATGGCGCAACAGACCGACCTGGGCCAACGCCTGCGTCAGCTGCGGGTTCCCGAGGCATCCAAGTTGAACGGGCTGACTTTAGGCGAAAGCCGCCTGGGAGATGCCGTGGATGTCCAGATCCTGTGCATCGTGCGCCGGGACGGGACGACGCTGATCCCCGCCTCAACCGACCGCTTGGCGGCCGGTGATCGGCTGATCGTTTCTGGAACGGCGGACATGATTTCCATTCTGCTCATGCACGGCCTGGAAGGCATGTTCGTGGAGGATTCGAACCACCAGCCGGACCTGTCCATGCTGGAGGACGATCAGGTGGGGCTGGTCGAGGTGATGCTCTCCCCCCACAGCGTGCTCTCCGGCATGACCCTGCGCCGGATGAATTTCCGCGAGAAATACGGGCTGACCGTGCTGGCCATCTGGCGCAAGGGCACCGCCTATCGGGAAGACCTGCGCGACATGGCCCTGCAGTTCGGCGACGCCCTGTTGCTGTACGGCCCATGGGACAAATTGAACCTGCTGGGTCGTGAACCGGATTTTCTGGTGCTCACCGAGACGGCCCAGGAAGCCCCCCGCGAAGAAAAAGCCAAGGTGGCCCTGACGATCATGGCCGCCGTGCTGATCCCGGTGATCATGGATTGGGTGCCCATCTACATTGCGGTGGTCATCGGCGCGGCCTGCATGGTGCTCACCCGCTGTCTGACCATGGAGGAGGCCTACCGCTACATCGAATGGAAAGCCGTTTTTCTGATTGCCGGCATGCTGCCCCTGGGCACCGCCCTGGACAACACCGGCGCCGCGCGGCTCCTGGCCGAGGGGGTGGTGGGAACCCTGGGCCCCTTCGGGTCCCTATGCCGTGCTGTTCGGGCTGCTGGTCATCACCTTCATCGCCACCAGCATCATCCCCACGGCGGCCCTGGTGGTCCTGATGGTGCCCATCGCCCTGAAAACCGCCGCCAGCCTGGGGATCTCACCCTACGCCCTGATGATGGGCATTGCCATGGCCGCGTCATCCAGCTTCACCTCGCCCATCTCCCATCCGGCCAACGTGCTGGTCATGGGCCCCGGCGGGTATCGCTTCATCGACTACATCAAGGTGGGCGGGCCCCTGACCCTGGTGGTGCTGATCGTGTTGATGATAGCGCTGCCGATCTTCTGGCCGTTGATGCCCTGAGCCGGAGAACGGCGGTCTGAAGATTGAGCAATCAGGCTGTTTCCGGAAGTTGGAATAAGTTCAAAAAGATGGTGACAATTTGACAATCGTGTAACGCACGTTTTTTGTAACCTGACATCCAAGAACAATGCTGCCTGTAACTGTAAAGGACTGGCCTTTTCCCAAAGCAACACCACCGGAAAAATGGTAGATGATCTCTGCAAAGACGGGTATGAAAACCCAAGCTGCCCGGAATCCATCTTGACTACAATCTGTTGAGGCGCTCAAGAAGTAGCTCTTGATCAAGACACTGCCCTCTGTGCCAATGAAAGTAAGGCACCTACCCATTTAGATTTAGATCCATATATCTACCCCGTGGCTATGACGATTCATGGCCGACTTGGCTGAATAAAACCATCAAAATACTAAAAGGGATGGTTTCATGAAAAAAGAGTAAAAGGATGCAAAACTATTCCACATTAAATCAGGAGGGGCTTATCATGGGTATGATGAAAGAGTTTAAGGAATTTGCCGTCAAAGGGAACGTTATCGATATGGCGGTTGGCATCATTATCGGCGCAGCATTTGGCAAAATCGTTTCCTCCTTTGTAGCCGATGTGATCATGCCGCCTATCGGTTTGCTGGTGGGAGGAATCGATTTCACCAATTTAGCCATCACGCTCAAAGAAGCTTCTGGAGATATACCCGCGGTCGTCATCGGTTATGGTAAGTTCATCCAGACGGCCGTCGATTTCACCATTATCGCATTTGCCATTTTCATTGCCATCAAGGGAATTAACTCCCTCAAGCGAAAAGAGGAAGAAGCCCCGCAAGCGCCACCAGAACCCCCGGCACAGGAAGTACTGCTTGCGGAAATACGAGATTTGTTGAAGAGTCGGGCGTAAGCCCTTTTCAGAATAACGTCGTATAATACCGAAAAATCAGCCGGCGGGAGAATAATTATGCGTTGGCATGGAAAACGCAAAAGTAGCAATGTGGAAGATAGACGTGGCATGCGAGCCTCTGGATCCGGAAGTTTAGGCGGTGGCAGTGGTATGTTACGTCTTCTTCCCTTGGCATTTAAGTTTTTAGGATTTAAAGGTACCTTAATACTGGCAGTATGTGTGGGTGCTTACGGATTATTTACCGGGAACCTTGGCAATTTATTGGGAGGCCTTGGTTTACAACAAGATACATCCGTCAGTAGGCCCGCAGTACCGTTCCATGAAACTGCGAAAGAAAAAGAGCTGGTGGATTTCGTTTCAGTCATCTTGGCCGACACCGAAGATACCTGGACCACCTTGTTCCGACAAAGGGGGAAAACCTATAAGGAACCACGCCTTGTGCTGTTCCGTGACTCTGTAGATTCCGCTTGCGGAATGGCTCAATCAGCCATGGGACCCTTTTATTGTCCAGGTGATCAACAAGTTTACATCGACCTGGGTTTTTATGATCAGTTGAAAAATCGTTTCCAAGCGCCGGGTGACTTCGCCCAGGCATATGTCATTGCCCACGAAGTGGGTCATCATGTTCAGACGCTGCTGGGGATATCCAGCCAAGTTCACGCGGCTCGCAAAAAACTGAGCACGGCGGAAGGCAACCAGCTGTCTGTCCGACAGGAGCTGCAGGCCGATTGCCTTGCAGGCGTCTGGGCCAATCATGCCAACAACACGCGGCAGCTGCTCGAAGTGGGTGATTTGGAAGAAGGGCTGGCTGCGGCCAGCGCCATTGGTGATGATACGTTGCAGAAGCAGTCACAGGGTTATGTGAGCCCGGATTCATTTACCCATGGCAGCTCAAAACAACGTGTCAAATGGTTCAAAATTGGTTTGGAAAGCGGCGACATGGCCCGTTGTGACACATTCAACAATTTTGAAGATAGATGAGAAGGAGTTGTTAGCAAATCTGATTTTATCTCAATGCCTCTTCAATCATATCAAGGGGAAAATAGCTTTGTTTTTTTAAATGATAACCAAGGAACAGGCATTCGAGCCGTTTTTCACAACCAAGTTTGTCGGTCGAGGACTTGGCTTAGCGGCGGCTTATGGCATAGTGAAAAATCATAACGGCTGGATATCTCTTGACTCACAAATAGACCGCGAAACCATTGTTAGTATTTTCTTTCCTGCCATTAGCAATGGTTGAGGTGAAAAATGAGCAAAGAATATACACTGAAGCGATCAAAGGAACCGGAACCATTCTGTTGATTGAAAATGAGTCGGCGGTTATCGAGGCACTCCGGAAATTGTTAGCAAAGCTAGGATACCATGTTTTGGAGGCCAAAACAGGAAAAGAGGCCATTCGTTTAGCAAAAACGTTTGATGGTAATATCGACTTAGCTATTCTGGATGTTTTCCTGCCGGATATGAACGGGAATAAAATTTATCCCGTGCTTAAAGAAGTTCGTCCAAACCTCCAAGTCTTGGGCTGTAGTGGTTATTCGATTGAAAGTCCGGCACAATAAATCCTTGATGCAGGCGCTCAAGGATTAATTCAAAAGCCAGTTTCCATCGAGGAACTCTCAGAGAAGCTGAAGGATCTACTGTCATCCAAATGAAAGAGGCACACAATGGACAAAATCAGTGTAAGTAAAATTCAAGCGCCGTTGCGCGCACAATACAAGACCTCACCTGAGACTGCACTTGTGGTAGATCGAGCGCTAACGACAGGTGCAGACGCCAGCGATCCCTTTCACTCAGTCGTAGAACCTATGCCGGGATCAGGGGCGACCTTACCAGTGGGCGTCCATAAGGCTGTCGGCGGTATGCATGACGCCCCCACACCTGGTGACATTCTTTGTGCTGCTCTCGCCGCATGTCTGGACTCTGCGGTTCGCATGGTGGCTAATTTTCTTGGCGTCGAATTGGAATTTCTTGAGGTAGATGTGACAGCGGATGTGGATGTGCGGGGGGCAATGGCGATCGATCAACAGGTGCCCGTCGGATTTCAATCCATGCGCTGCAATGTGCGACTTCGCGCGAAGGAGGGCACCAATCCCGAGCATTTAGAGACACTGCGAGTGGGCGCCGAACATTGTTGTATCGTGCTGCAGACCCTTCGCAACCCTCCTCCTGTCGAAACGACGTTTGAGATGTCGTGAACTGACAATTAAAAGGGCGAACCCCCCCGGACATCGGTCTTCAGCGGAGCGCAGAGACCTTGCGCCCACTGAGACTGGTCGTCACCCAATCAAACTGGCCGTATACAATATCTTGTGCCTCGCCCTTTATTCAAAAAGTTATGATATCACTTGGTAGCCAGAAATTGACGTATTGGGGGATGGGAGGGGGGATAAGAAGCCGGATATCCGAGGTCGGAAGATAACGGTCTGAACCAGAAAAGTTGGACCAGAGATCCCCAACCCAGAACACCTGTCTTGATTTTCTATACACCTTCAACCGCTAACCTAAGCACCTTCCTTTCTTTGCAGCACCCCAAGCGTTCTGATCCGCGGAAATTCCTCATACCGCCCCGAAGCAACAGCCAGTTTGTAAACCTCCCAGGGTGCCTGGCCGCCCTCCGTGGGTTTCTCGAAAATGTCGTGGACGAGCAGGTAGCCGCCGGGCAGGATGTGGCCGGCCCAGCAGTCGTAGTCCTTGCGCGCGGTTTCGAAGGCGTGGCCGCCGTCGATGAACACCAAGGACAGCGGCGTGGCCCAGCCGCGGGCGACGATGTCCGAGCGGCTGACGATGGGCACCACCGTCTCCTCCAGGCCGGCGCGTGACAGCGTCCGGCGGAACAACGGGAACGTATCCAGGGAATAGGTCTTGAAATCCAACAACGCAGGATCGAAATACGCCTCCCCGGGCTGCTGCTCCTCGGAGCCGTGGTGGTGGTCGATGGAAAACAGGATCGCACCGTTGGCACGGCAAGCGCTGCCAAGATACACCGCTGACTTGCCGCAGTAGCTGCCGATCTCCAGACAGGGCCCCAACCGGGACGCTTCAAGGGCGAAATCGTAGAGCGCCCTGCCCTCCTCCGGGTCCAGGAAGCCTTTGAGGCTGTCAATGAGAATTGGATCGATTTTCATTTGATTCGTTGTTGGTTGGAAGCGTTTAGATCGTTAGGATCGTTCGATCGGATTGCCGCCCTTAGCTCCTAATCGCGGCTGGAAGCCGCTCCTACGCATACCTGAATTCCTCAATCCCTCAATGCATCAATGCCTCAATTCCCAATTCGGAATCTTGACCACCGACCTCTGTCTTCCGACGCTACATGTCGTCATATTTCTTGACCAGCACGGATCGCGGCTTGACCCCGTCCTGGGGGCCGATGATGCCCTCCTGCTCCATCATTTCAATGATCCGGGCCGCCCGGTTGTAGCCGATGCGCAGGTGGCGCTGGACCATCGAGATGGAGGCCTGCCCGGCTTGGGTCACCAGGGCCACCGCATCGTCGTAACGCTCGTCGTACTCCTTTTCGCCGTCGGTTTCGGCTTCCTTGACCGGCGGCTGGACGACGCGGTTGTCGTAGTCGGGGCGCTGCTGCTTTTTCAGGAATTCGGTGATCCGGGTCAGTTCCGCCTCGGAAATGTAGCCTCCGTGAATACGCTGGAGCCGTGCCGTTCCCGGGGGCAGAAAAAGCATATCCCCGTTGCCCAGTAGGCTTTCGGCGCCGTTGGTGTCGAGGATGGTGCGCGAATCGGTCTTGGAGGAGACCTGGAAGGTCAGGCGCGTGGGAAAATTGGCCTTGATGATGCCGGTGAGCACGTCCACCGACGGCCGCTGGGTGGCCAGGATCAGGTGGATGCCGGCGGCCCGGGCCATCTGGGCCAGGCGGGTCAGCGCCACCTCCACGTCCCGGGAGGCCACCATCATCAGATCGGCCAGTTCGTCGATGATGATGACAATGTAGGGCAGCGGTTTGGCCGGTTCCCTGGGGTTATCCTCGCCGTCCGCCGGAGGGGCGGCCGGCTCCTTTTCGATCTTGCGGTTGTACTGCTCGATGTTGCGGGTTTTCTTCTCCGAAAGCAGTTCGTAGCGATGCTCCATCTCGCGCACGGCCCAGAACAGGGCGTTGGTGGCTTTCTTGACGTCGGTGACCACGGGGGTGATCAGGTGGGGGATACCGTCGTACATGGACAGCTCGATGCGCTTGGGGTCCACCATGATCAGCTTAACCTGGTCCGGGGTCAGCTTGTACAAAAGGCTGCAGATCATCGTGTTCAGGGCCACACTCTTGCCCGTTCCGGTGGCACCGGCGATAAGCAGGTGGGGCATCTTCTCCAGCCCGGCGGATACCGGGTTGCCCACAATGTCCTTGCCCAGACACAGGGTAAGCGTGCTCTTGGCCTGTTCGAAAGAAGGCGACAGGATCATCTCCTTAAAGCGCACCGTTTCCCGGTCGGTGTTAGGAATCTCCACACCGATGACGGCCTTGCCCGGAATGGGCGCCACGATGCGTATGCTGATGGCCCGCAGGGCCAGGGCCAGGTCATCGGTGAGATTAACGATGCGGTTGATCTTGACGCCGGGCGCCGGCTCGTACTCGAAGGTGGTGATCACCGGTCCCGGGGTGACGGCCACCACCTTGCCGGTAACGCCGAAATCCTCCAGCTTCTTCTCCAGCAGCCGCGACTGCATGCGCAGGTTCTCTTCACTGGTGGACTGGGGACGCGCCTTGGGATCGTCAAGGAAGCTGACCGACGGCAGGGAAAAGCGTGCATCGCCCTTCATGAATTCGAACACGGCCTGCTTGGGCACCGGCTTGACCGGCACTGGATTGGGCTCCAGCGTCTTGATCTCGATCTTCTCTTTTTCTTGGCCTTCTCGGCCTTCAGGTTCTGGCGCCGCTTGGCGCTTTTCTGACGGCGCTCCTTCCACTTGATCAGGACGGTGGCAAACCGCTCGAAAAGCGCGCTGTTGGCCGTCTTGCATCGGCGGTAAAAAGCCACCACGGAAAACCCCGTGGCCATGATAAAGCCGATCAGCCACACCAGCATCAGGATCATGGAGCCGCCGGCCGGGTTGGAATAGTGCACGGCAAACGCCTTGAGGGGAATGCCGACGATACCGCCCGCGGAGAACCGGCTGCCGAAAAGCAGATAGTGGTCCTGCTTGAATGCCAGCAGGCTACCCGTGGTGATGATCAGCAGGATGCCTCCGGCAGCTAAAGGGAGCATGGCCTGGCCCGGATCCTTGCCGAAAAAAAGGATGCTGCCCAAAAGAAAAAGCAAGGGGACCCAGAAGGCGCCGATGCCGAACATCCCCACGAGGATGCCGGCGAAATTGGCACCGAAGACGCCAAAGAGGTTCTGGACCTTCGCGGCTCCGCCGGCGTTAAAAAACAGGCACGGATCGCCCGGATTGAACGACAGCAGGCTGATCAGGCTGAACACCACCATGAAGAAAAAAAGAATGCCGATGATTTCTTTTTTCATTGCCATCTACCGTCCGTCCGGGAAAGCGGTTTCCCGTCCGGGCCATTGTGGACGTAAAGCGGCCGTCGGCGCATTTACGTCAGACTTCCACCAGAAAGGGGAGAATCACCGGCCGACGCCCGATGGTGTAAAAAAAGTACTGCCGCAGCGCCGTCTGGATGCGTCTGCGGATCCGATCGACCCGATTGGGAACATCGGGGGTGATATCCTCCACGATCTCCAGGACTACGCACTGGGCATCCTGAAGGAGGTAGCCGGTTTCCGTCTCGAAGACAAATCCCCGGGAAACGATATCCGGTCCGTAGACCACGATACCGGTCTCTTCGTCAAAGGCCATGTTCACCACCACCAGGCCCTCCTCGGAAAGCACCCGCCGCTCCTTTAGAACACTGCGCCCCACGTCGCCGATGCCCTTGCCATCGATGAGCACACGGCCGGCGCAGATGCTGTCACGAATCTGAAACCCGTTTTCACCCAGTTCGATAATCTGGCCGTTCTGGGCCAGAATCAAGTGGTCTTCGGGGATGCCCACCTCCCGGGCCAGCCGCTTGTGCAGCACCAGGTGACGGTACTCGCCGTGCACGGGCATGAAGAATTTGGGCTTGGTCAGGTTAATCATCATCTTGAGCTCTTCGCGGAAGGCATGCCCGGACACGTGGATGTTGGAGATCTTCTCGTAGACCACGTCGGCCCCACGCCGGTAGAGGTTGTTGATGATGTTGGCGATGGCCTTCTCGTTACCCGGGATGAATTTGGAAGAGAGGATGACCGTGTCCTCTTGGTGGATCTTGATCTGCTTGTGGGTGCCCGCAGCCATTCTCGCAAGGGCCGACATGGGCTCGCCCTGGCTGCCGGTGGTGACCATGATGATCTCGTCATCCGGGTAATTGCTCAACTCCTCGATGTCTACCTCCATGCCCTCGGGAATGTCCAGGTAGCCCAGCTTGCGTGCGATGGTAACACTCACTTCGATGCTGCGGCCATTGACGATAATCTTGCGGCCGCGCGTTTTGGCAATGTTGACGATCTGCTGAATACGGGCAATGTTTGAGGCGAACAAGGCCACGATGATGCGGCCGGTGGCCGCATCCGTAATCCTAGACAGTTCGGCGCCGATCTCCTGCGCAGAGATGGTGTGACCCTCCTTCTCCACGTTGGTGGAGTCGGACAACAGGGCCAGCACACCCTCTTCCCCGCACTGGGCGAACCGGTTCACGTCGGTGAGCATGCCTTCCACTATGGTTTGGCTCATCTTGAAGTCACCGGTGTGGACCACCATCCCCACCGGTGTGCGGATGGCCAGCCCTACCCCGTCCACGACGCTGTGGTTGACCCGGATAAATTCGACTTCGAAGGGCCCGATTTTAAGATGCTCCCGCGGCAGGACTTCGTGCAGGGAGGCCGCGCCAAGCAGGTCGTGCTCTTCCAGTTTGTGGCGCACGATGCCCAGGGTAAACGGGGTACCGAAAACCGGCGCATTGATCTCTTTAAGCAGAAAGGGCAGTGCGCCGATGTGATCCTCGTGGGCATGGGTGAGTACGATCCCCGAAACGCGTCCGCGGTTCTGGCGCAGGTAGTCCATGTCCGGGATGACATAGTCCACCCCCAGCATGTAGGCTTCGGGAAACATGAGGCCGGCATCGATGACAAAGATCGTGTCGCCGTATTCGACCACCATCATGTTCAGGCCGATTTCGCCCAGGCCGCCCAACGGGATCAGTTTCAGCATCGCCCTACGTTTCCCGCCCCTCGGCTTCAAAATTGTCGATAAGGATGGACCGGATGCGCTCCAGCAGCGCATCTTTGGTTTTGCGGGTATAGCCGGCCGTCTCCACCGGATCCAATATCTGCATGGTCACCGGTGCCGGGCGGATCATGAAGCGCCCCTTGGGAATGATATCCCGGGTCCCCCGGATGATGATGGGCACAATGGGCACCCCCGCGTCCACCGAGAGGACAAAGCCGCCTTTCTTGAACGGCAGGATGCGGCCGTCCCGGCTGCGGGTACCCTCTGGAAAAATCAGCACGCTGGTGCCGTTGCGGATGGTGCGGGCCGCCCGTCCCAGGCTCTCGAAGGCCGACTTGCGGTTGGACCGGTCGATGCTGATGTACCCCACGCCGCGCATGGCCCGCCCGAAAATGGGGATCTTGAAGAGTTCGGCCTTGGCCAGCCAGCGGAACTGAACCGGCAGCCGCCCCAACAGCAGGGGGATATCGGCATTGCTCTGGTGGTTGGGCATATAAATGTAAGACCGCTCGGGATCAATTTTCTCGGTGCCGCTAATGGTGACCTTTACCCGGCTGACCCACAG
Organism: uncultured delta proteobacterium; assembly: GCA_963704985.1. GTDB lineage: Bacteria > Desulfobacterota > Desulfobacteria > Desulfobacterales > Desulfosarcinaceae > Desulfosarcina. The sequence goes on from CAVPIL010000008.1 coordinate 74,785, forward strand.
GATGGAATTGGCCCACAGCCGAGCCAGCAGATGGGGGCCGTTGCCCGTCCGGCTGAAAAAAGAGAAAATGATAACCGCACTCGCGATAACTGCTGTCGCCAGCAGGGTCCACACAACGATGATCAGTGTCTGCAGGGTGTATATGATGGATTTTAGCATTGCCGGTCAGGTCCCGTGCGGTCAGGTGATGATCTCAAGCTTTTCGAAAATGGCATCCAGGGTCTGGACCAGCCAGTCGCGCTGGCGTTGGTCGGCATAGTGGATGCAGTCGCAGCGCACCCGGCTGCGGGTTCGAACCAGCAGTTCGCCGGCCAGCCGGTCCGGTCCCAGTTCCAGTGCCATGAAAAAAGGCGCGCAAGCTGCATGGGTCGACTGGACGTCTGAAAGCAGCGCCCTGTCCACGGGAATCCAGTATAGGCCTGCGATCCCGGAATCGCCGAAGGTTTCATCCAGGTAGGCCTTCAATTTCTCGTAATCCTGGAAACGAATGTCGTCGATCACATATTGCTTCATGGCTGTATTTCAGTTCCAGGGCTCGTGCTTTTCCGGGTGCCTTTGTCAATCACACCCAACTGGGTCAAGGTTGAGGACTGGGGTTTTCAGGGACCGGAGTATTCTGACCGTCGTGGGTTGGGCATGATCGTCCGCTAGTAAAAAAAGCCGGCCGGCCCTCAATGCCTGCATTGCTTAATCCCCCAATGCTGCGTTTCCTGAATCCCGGCACCCTCAATTCCCCTTGAGGTCGTCTGCTACCATCCCGCAGTGTGATCGTCACTAGCATAATACGCTTCAAATCTCAATATATATGTTCAACCCGAGGCCTGGGTAACAACCGGTAGGGGTTGTTTAAAAAAAAGGTATGGGTAAGGCGCAAACACCTATCGCCTTCAACCGACCATGTATGTGCCGGTCCCCACGGCGATCAGCAGATCTTCGTCGGCGTGCATTTCCATACGGACCACGGCCACCTTGCGGCCGGAGCGCATGATCCGCCCGCTGGCCGAGAACCCCTCGCCCCGGCCGGGTCGCAGGTAATCCACCCGCAGGTCGATGGTCCCCACCCTGGCGAACATCGCCTTGACCTTATCTTCCGGCAAACCGGCGGCACGCACCACCAGACTGGCCGAAGCCGTCAGCCCGCCCACTGCATCCAGTACAGCGGAAATGACGCCGCCGTGAAGGGTGCGGTGAAACACGTTGCCGACGAGCTCCTCGCGCATGGCGAACGCCATGGTCCCGCCATCTGAATTGACCGACGTGACACGAATGCCCAGCACACGGTTGAAAGGCAGCTGTTCCTCGTAGAGCCGGCGCAGTCTGTCAAAAAGCCCCCGGGCCGATTCCGCTTCAACATCCATCGTTTGATCCTTTGGCCTTGCCCTTGAAAAGCCCTCTGGAATGGGGTAACGCTTCCAAGGACTATACCAGAACCTGAAGACGAAAAGAAACCGACTTTTTGCCGCCTATGAACGATAACCCAACGCAACCCCGGCAACCCCTCCTGCCTGAGGTCGTCATCCCCAAAGAAAAGGCCGTCTTCTGGATGGATGGCCGGGGCCGTTGGCAAAACCGCCACGGTCGCTTCGAGCACAAGCGCATCATCGACCACTTCAACCGCTCGATCCGGCGGGACAAGCATGGCTACTACGTGACCCAAACGCGGGGCGCCGTCCGAGAAAAGGTCTACTTTAGCTATGAGGACACACCGCTTTTCGTCTTCCAGGTCATCGACCGAAACCCGGTGGACCTGGTGCTCAACACCGGAGAAACCATCCCGCTTGATCCGGCCCGATTGTTCGTACAATCAGACCAACTTTACCAGCAACGGGGTGACGAGCGCATCAAGTTCACCGAACGGGCGTTGCTGGCCATATCCCCCTTCCTGGAAGAGCGACCGGAGGGTTTGACCCTTCGCATCGGCGCTCAAATCTTTCCGATTCCGGGCCGTTGCCCCGTTCCCTGATGCAACAGTGTTGCGCAACGATATGCAACGCATCTCCCATCACCTTAAAATATTTTATGATTTTGAATTTATTAATTAAAATAAAACTCCACCGCTGATGGCAATATGTTGCAAACAATGCAACGCAACATCTGCGGCATCCGTTTCCTGCCTCCCGACAACGCTATTTTTACTTTTATATCAAATTCTTATAAGCATTTCCGGCCGATGGCACATTCCGTGCTGTCTATGTGGCTTATCGATCGGCAAGCACGATTACGAAACCATACCCAACTGCAGGCGACAAAGGCTGCGAATGCCGTCGGAAAAAACACAACCCCTCAGGTAACCGTTTTTGGAAATCGCTTCGGGGACTTTTCACGGACGATTCGCTTGACTGACAGCTGCACGGAGGCGTCGGTGACACCGGATAGGCCCGCCAAAACGATTCTCGTGGTGGAAGACGAACCGGACATGAGCATTTTCTTGTCGAACCTGCTCAGCGCCAACGGCTTCTGCCCAATCTGTGCCGGATCTCTGACCGAAGGTCTCAAAAAGGCGCTGGACGGGTGTCCCGATCTTATCATCATCAACGCCATGCTGCCCGGTGAAGCGGGCATCCGCCTTTACCAGAGCCTTCGGACCAGCCACCGGCTATGCCATATTCCGGTGATCATGCTGTCCACCTTGGACAGCAGCACCTATTACCGCTGTCCAGGAGCCAGACGGTCGCCTGCGGGTCGCCCGATTCCCGAACCGGAAGCCTATCTGCAGAAACCGCCCGAAGCGGATGAACTGCTGGCCGTCGTCAATCGGCTCTGTGCGGCAACATAAATTGGGAATTTTGAGATGACCATCAAGATCGGATTCTACATCTGCCACTGCGGAATCAACATCGCCCACCGGGTCAGGGTGACCGAGGTGGCCGACTTCGCCCGCGGCCTGAAAAACGTCGTCATCTCCCGTGACTACAAGTTCATGTGCTCCGACCCCGGCCAGGAGATGATCGAAAACGACATCCGCACCTACGGCCTCAACCGGGTGGTGGTGGCCTCGTGCTCACCCCGGCTCCACGAGAAGACCTTTCAGAACGCCTGCCAGCGGGCAGGGTTGAACCCCTATCTGTTCCAAATGACCTCGGTGCGCGAACAGGTCTCCTGGGTTACCAGCGATGAGGACGAAGCCACCCGCAAAGCCAAGACCCTGGCCGCCGGCGCCGTCAACCGGGTCAACTTTCACCAGATGCTGGAAGCGCGGTCCGTCAGCGTCCATCCCGACGTCATGGTGGTGGGCGGGGGCATCGCCGGCATGCAGGCCGCCCTGGACATCGGCAACGCCGGCCACACGGTTTATCTGGTGGAGCGGCAGACCACCGTGGGCGGCCACATGCTCCAGTTCGATAAAACCTTTCCCACCCTGGACTGTGCGGCCTGCATCGGCACCCCCAAAATGGTGGAGGTGGCCCAGAATCCCAACATCCGGCTGCTCGCCTACAGCGAAGTGACCGATGTCTCTGGTTACATCGGCAACTACCAGGTCACCGTGAACCGCAAACCGCGCTACATCAAAGAAGGGGTATGTACCGGCTGCGGCGAGTGCACCAAGGTGTGCCCGGTCTGCCTGCCCAGCGAGTGGGACGAAGGCCTGGCCGACCGCAAAGCTATTTACCGGGCGTTTCCCCAGGCGGTGCCGATCACCTTCACCATCGACAAAAAAGACCGCGCCCCCTGCACCACGGCCTGCCCGGCCGGCATCAACGTCCAGGGCTACGTGCAACTCATCGGCCAGGGTAGGTATAAGGAGGCCGTTGAATTGATTCAAAAACGCCTGCCCCTGCCTGGGGTGTTGGGACGGGTCTGTCCGCATCCCTGCGAATCCCAATGCCGGCGCCAAGAGGTGGACGCAGCCATAGCCATCCGGGACCTGAAACGCTTTGCCGCTGATCAGGTCAGCCCCAGCGACCTGCCGATTCCGGCCATCCAGGATCGGCCCGAACGAGTGGCCGTGGTGGGCTCCGGCCCCGCCGGGCTGACGGTGGCCTATTATCTGCGGCTGCAGGGCTACCGGGTCACCCTTTTCGAGGCCTTGCCCGTGCTCGGGGGCATGCTTCGCGTGGGCATCCCCGACTATCGCCTGCCCCCGGAAATCCTGGACCGGGAGATCGATTACCTGCTGCGCCACGGCATCGAGGTGCGCACCGGCACCCGCCTGGGCACTGATTTCGATCTGACCGACCTGACGGAGCAGGGATATGGGGCCGTCTTTTTGGCCATCGGCGCCCACGCCTCCCTCAAGCTGGGCATTCCCGGTGAAGAGACCCCACAGGGCGTAGTCGACGCCATGGCCTTTTTACGGGCGATCAACCAGGGCGGCCGAAAGCTGCCCGGTGAACGGATCGTGGTGGTGGGCGGCGGCAACGTGGCCATCGACGCTGCCCGGGTGGCCAAGCGGTTGGGTGCCGGCAAGATCACCGTGGTCTACCGCCGCTCCGAGCAGGAGATGCCGGCCTATGCCGACGAGATCCAGGGCGCCAAGGATGAGGGTGTCGAGATCGCCTATCTCACGGCGCCGGTGCGCATCCTGGCCACGGACGGCCGGGTCAGCGGATTCGAGTGTATGCGCACGGAATTGGGCCCGCCGGACAACAGCGGCCGACGGCGGCCGGTGCCCGTGGAAGGGTCAGAATTCGTCATCGACTGCGATGCGGTGATCCCGGCCATCGGCCAGCGGACCGACGTGGCCTGGTCGGAAAAGGTGCCTGCCCTGAACCTGACCCGCCGCAACACCCTTGCCGTGAATCCCCAGACCATGCAGACTTCCATTCCGCATGTGTTTGCCGCCGGTGATGCGGTCAGCGGACCGGCCACCGTGATTGAGGCGGTGGCAGCCGGGCACCGAGCGGTAGCAGCCATCCAACGGTTCTTCGACGAGGAAGATCTGGAGGAATTCGCCCTGAAGCTGGCGAGCCGGCCCGCGCCGGGAAGCGACTGGGCCGACATCCCCGAAGGCATCACTCCGCTGCCCCGGGTAAAGCCCGCCCACACCTTCGATCCTGCCCGGGCGCTCAGCTTTGACGAGGAGGCTCCAGGCATGAGCGAGCAGGACGCCCACCAGGAAGCGGCGCGCTGCCTGAACTGCGGTGTGTGCAGCGAATGCATGGCCTGCGTGTCGGTCTGTGAGGCCAAGGCCATCGACCACAGCATGACGGCTGCCCAAGAGACAATCCAGGTGGGCAGCATCATCCTGGCCACGGGATACGCCCTGCTGGACCCCACCCCCATGAAGCCCCTGGGCTACGGCCGCTATGCCAACGTCTTCAACAGCCTGGAGTTCGAACGCCTGAGCAACGCCACCGGTCCCACCGGCGGCCGCATTCTCATGCGCGACAAGGCCGGCCAGTTCACCAATCCGCCCCAGAGCGTGGCCCTGGTGCACTGCGTGGGCAGCCGAGATGTCAACTACCACCCCTACTGCTCCCGGGTCTGCTGCATGTATGCCCTCAAGTACAGCCACCTGATCAAGGAAAAGGTCGGCCATCATGCCCAGGTCTACGATTTCTACATCGACATGCGCTGCTTCGGCAAAGGCTATGAGGAGTTCTACCGCCGCTGCCAGGAAGAGGGCACGGTTTTTATCCGCGGCAAGGTGGCCGAAATTACTGATCAGGCTGAATCCGCAGCCGAGACCGGCCGGCTGGTGGCCATCGCCGAAGACACCCTACTCGGTGAACAGGTGCGGGTACCCGTGGACATGGTCGTGCTGTGCAGTGCCATGGAAGCACGCGCCGACACCACGGAGGTGGGGCGACTGTTCGGGGTCAACCCAGGCGCGGACGGATTCTTTCTGGAAGAACATCCCAAGCTGGGGCCCCTGAACACGGCCACGGACGGGGTCTTTCTGGCCGGTGCCTGCCAGGGCCCCAAGGACATCCCGGACACCGTGGCCCAAGCCTCCGGCGCGGCAGCCAAATCCCTTTCCCTGGCTACCCGGGGAGTGGTGGAGGTACCATCGGCCATCAGCTGGATCGACCCGGAGATCTGCTCCGGATGCCAAACCTGTATCGACCTGTGCGCTTACGGCGCCATCGAGTTCGACGCCCGTCGCCAGATCAGTATGGTCAACGGTGCCCTGTGCAAGGGGTGCGGCAGCTGCAGTACGGCCTGCCCGGCCAATGCCGCCCAAGTCCGGCACTTCCAGGGAAGACAGATTTTTGCCGAACTGGACGGAATCATGGATGCCCTCTCAGCCGTTGGCTGAGTGACTGATCGCAATGCGTTTTCAAAACCACTGGATTCGGTTTTGCCTTTTCTCTTCGCCACGGGCCTGAGGATCGCAGACAGCGGCGATAAAGGACCTGTGGCTGTTTGAGCGAAGCGAGTTCCACAGGTCCGCCGATGGCGAGAAGCGCAGGGGTCAACCCGTGACGCGGGCGGTTTCTTTTGGTTCGTTTTCTTTTCCGAAAAAGAAAATGAACAAGGGAATCACAGTGATATGAATAACATTGCATAAATTACGGAGTTTTCAATGAACCCCTTCGAACCCGCAATCATCGCTTTCGTCTGCAACTGGTGCACCTATACCGCCGCCGACCTGGCCGGCACCTCCCGCCTTTCCTACCCCAAGAACATCCGGCTGATCCGGGTGATGTGCACGGGAATGGTGGATCCCCAGTACGTCATCAAAGCGTTTTTAGAGGGGGCGGACGGGGTGCTGATCAGCGGGTGCCACCCCGGGGACTGCCACTATATCAACGGCAATTACAAGGCCCGACGCCGGGTGAAGCTGCTCAAGGAGATCCTGCCCCGCTTCGGCATCGACGGCCGGCGGTTGCGCCTGACATGGATCGGTGCCAGCGACGGCATCCAGTTCGCCGGCATCATGGCCGACCTGGTATCCCAGACCCGAGAACTGGGGCCCATGCTGCCCGACCTGCAGATGGTTATCTGACCCTGCCAGACCGTTTGGCGCATTCGGAGGAGATATGACCCAGGCAACCCACATCGACAACGAAGACCGGCTTACTGGCATTCGATCCTTTTTGGCCGCGGTCATGAAAAAAGCGGGAATCGAGGCCATGCTGGTCCCCACCCGCCTGTCCGTGAAAAACCGGATCATGCCCACGCTGCTATCGGATCCGGCACGACTGGCGCAAGCCGACCCGCTGTCGCCGGCCTTCCCGGTTAACGGGGCCCAGCAGTTGGCCAAGCTCACGCGGTTGCCGGCAGGCGGCCGGATGGCCGCCGTCCTGCGTCCCTGTGAAATTCGAGCCTTCAATGAACTGGTCAAGTTGAATCAGGGCACGCGTGACGATGTTCTCATCATTGGCATCGACTGTCTCGGCGCCCTTTCCAATGGCGATTTCAGGGCTTATGCCGACCTTCATGAAGCGCCGGACGCCGCCACCCAGGCCTTTTGCGAGGCGGCCCTATCGGGCGATGGGAGCGCTGAATCCCTGCCCTTCACCTCCGCCTGTCTAGCCTGCGACCACCCGATCCCCGGCGGAGCCGACATCGCTATGGAACTTTTTGGCACCGACCCGACCGGCGGACTGATCGCCCGGGCATACACGGAGATGGGGGAAACCGTGCTTGCCGGCCTGGACCTGCCATCGGCAGAAACGGCATCACCCCGGCGTAAAACCGTCATCGCCGGTCTATTGGATAGACGCAAACAATACCGGGATCAGATGTTTGCCGCAGTATCGGAAACCACCGGTAGCATCCGGGGGTTATCCACCTATCTGGCCGACTGCGTCAACTGCTACAACTGCCGCGCGGCCTGTCCGGTGTGCTATTGCACCACCTGTGTCTTTACCACCGACACCTTTCGCCACGAGCCGTTTCAATACCTGCAATGGGCCCGCCGCAAGGGCGGCGTCAAGATGCCCACGGACACGCTCTTTTTCCACCTGACCCGCATGGCCCACATCAGCACCGCCTGCGTGGGTTGCGGCCAGTGCACCAATGCCTGTCCCAACGACATCCGCCTGTCCGACCTGTTCACGATGGTGGCCCAGCACACCCAGAGGGCCTTCGGTTACGGGGCCGGCCTGGACCTGTCCCAGCGCCCACCCATGTGCGGGTTTAAGGAGGAGGAGTACGGCGAGGTGGTGGGGATTAATTAGATTCTGGGCTCTGGGTTCGGGGTTCTGGGTTTCAGCTTTGAGTTTCGAGCTCATCAGCTCACCAGCTTATTAGCTTATCAGCTATCATGCTCTGGTAAGTGGTTTCCAGTAAGATGAACGGGAGAAAAATATGGATCGGAAAATCGGCAGCGCCCTCGTGGTGGGCGCCGGCATCAGCGGCATCCGGACGTCCATTGACCTGGCCCAGATGGGATACGGCGTCACGCTGATCGACAGGGCCGCACACATGGGTGGCATCCTCGGCCAGTTGGACTACCAGTTTCCCACCGACCGCTGCGGCATGTGCCGGATGCTGCCCATGGTTGACCGGGATGCCGGTATCCAAACCTGCCTGCGCAAAGGGCTCTTTCACGAAAACATCGACATCCTCTTGGGCACTACCATCGGCTCGGTGGCGGGCGAAGCGGGCAAATTTGAAGTAACCCTGAACCAGCTTTCCCGCCCCATCAATCCCGAGCGCTGCATTGGCTGCGGCCTATGCAGCGAGGTCTGTCCGGTGACGGTCCCCGACGCCTTCAACGCCGGTCTCACCCAGCATAAGGCGGTCTATCTGCCGGTGCCGCACAACATCCCCAAGGTCTATACCATCGACCCTGCAGCCTGTACCCGCTGCGGGGCCTGCGAACCTGCCTGCCCCACCGGGGCCATCCGCCTGACGGCCATGGGTCGACACGCCTTTCGCATCCTGGTGGTGGACGACGAGTCCATCATTCGACATTCGCTGGAAGCCTGGCTGGGCGACGAGGAAGGGTATACCGTCGAATTGGCGGCAGCGGGATCCGAAGCCCTGGAAAAACTCGCGGCCACCCCCTTTCATCTCATGCTGCTGGACGTCAAGATGCCGGGTATGGACGGCGTGACGGTGCTGGAAAAGGCCAGGGTCATCCAACCGGCCCTTGAAGTGCTGATGATGACCGCCTACGCCACCGTTGAAACCGCTGTGGATGCCATGAAAATCGGCGCCATGGACTACCTGATCAAACCCTTCGCACCCGAGGCCCTGATCCCCAAGATTGCCGCCGTGTATGACGCCTTTCAGGAAGCCGGCTACCGCAAAGAGACGGTGGGAGCCATCATCCTGGCCACTGGCACCACCTGCTTTGACCCGTCCGTGGGGAAAAACCCCATGGGATACGGGGTCGTGCCCAACGTGGTCACCAGTCTGGAGTTCGAACGAATGCTCAGCGGCACCGGACCCGACGGCGGCCGCCTGCTGCGCCCATCAGATAAGCGCCCGGTTAAAAAGGCCGCCTGGATTCAATGTGTGGGCTCCCGGGATCTTCAGGCTGGCGCCGATTTCTGCAGCACGGTCTGCTGCATGACCGCCATCAAGGAGGCGACCGTGGCCAAAACGGTGGCCGGCAGTGATTTTCAGGCCACCATCATCTTCATGGACATGCGCAGCTTCGGTAAATCCTTCGAGCGCTATGGACAGCAAGCCAGTTCCACAGAAGGCGTCCGGCTGGAACGCGGCCGGGTCCACTCCATCGCCCCCACCCCCGGTAGCGAGGATGTGGCCATGCGCTGGACATCCACGACAGGAGCTATCCACGAGGAGCGCTTCGATCTAGTGGTGCTTTCCGTCGGCCAGCGGCCCAACGCCCAGACGGCATCGATGGCCGAGCGGCTGGAGGTCGCCGCCGACGGCTTCGGCTTCTTGAAAACCGCCCCTTTTTCCGACACCCGCACCGGGCGAGCCGGGATCTTTGTCGGGGGAACCCTCTCCGGTCCCACCGATATCGCCGAGTCGGTGATCCGCGCCTCCTCGGCAGCCGTCAACGCCTCCCGGACGATCCACCGGGCCGGGGGTGGTTTGGCCGAAAAAACGGCTGCCCCCAAAACCGCCCGTGATGTCTCCCGGGAGCCGCCCCGCATCCTGGTGGTGCTGTGCCGCTGCGATAACGGCACAAAGATGGATATGGACCTGGAAGCCTGGTCCGCTCGACTGAAGCAGGACCCGGCGGTGGCCCGGGTGGTGAACCTGGACCGCATCTGCACAGCCGACGGCTGGAACGCCTTGACGCAAACGGATACCACCGATGTCAATCGGGTGTTGGTAGGTGCCTGCCGTACCTTTGCCTACGGCAAAAAAGCCCGTGGCCTAACCACGGCCTTCGGTCTGGATCCGGCGCTGATCGAATCGGTGGCCATGGACCACCACCAGGGTTTGGGCGGACCGGCCATCGTCGCCACCGTCATGGCCGGCATCTCCCGCTTGAAAAATATTTCCATGGAAGAAGATCAAGGCATTGCCGTGTTCAACCGGGCCCTGGTGGTGGGCGGCGGCATCGCCGGCATGCATGCGGCCCTTGCCATCGCCGACCACGGGGTAGCGGTCACCCTGGTGGAGGCATCCAAAGGGTTGGGCGGCAACCTGACCTGGCTCCATCAAACCATCGACGGCACACCCATTGCTCCCTTCCTGGAGGACACCACCAGCCAGATCGAAAAGCATCCCAAGATCGAGGTGCTGACCGACAGCCGTGTGGTCGGCGCCTTTGGGCAGGCCGGGCATTTTTTCTCCACCATCGAAACTACTGGAAAGCCGACCACGACCGTTGAGCACGGGGCCGTGATCCTGGCCACCGGCGGCGGCGAAGCCCCCACTGATGGTTACGGTTACGGCACCAGCAAGGCGGTACTTACCCAGCGGGAACTGGACATCCGTCTCCATGAGAACCAGTTGGACATCGAGGGCTTAACCTCAGTAGCCATGATCCAATGCGTGGGCTCCCGGGAGGAGCCGCGTAACTACTGCAGCCGCGTCTGCTGCCCCACGGCCCTGAAACAGGCCCTTGGGCTGAAAAGCCGCAAACCCGATCTCCAGGTGTATATCCTCTACCGGGACATGATGACCTGCGGCCTGAACGAAGCCTGGTTCACCGAGGCTCGCCGGCAGGGTATTCTCTTCTTCCAGTACCGACCGGACCGCAAGCCGCAGGTCAGCATCAATGCCGCTGGAGACGTGCCGGTTGCGGTTCGGTTCCACGACCCCATTCTGGACGCGCCAGTGAAAATCGCCGCCGATCTGCTGGTGCTGGCCACCGGCATCCAGCCCCGCCTGCCCGACACGCTGGCCCTGGCCTACGGTGCCGAGCGGGACCAGGACGGCTTTTTCCAGGAGGCGGATTCCAAATGGCGTCCGGTGGAGGCGTTGAAGGCCGGGGTCTTCGGCTGCGGCATCGCCCTGTCGCCACGGTCCATTCCCGAAGCCGTGGCCACGGCCGAGGCCGCCGCCGGGCGCGCCCTGGCCGTATTGATGGCCGAACAGCTGCCCGCCGCACACGTCACGGCCGTCGTGCGCCACAGCTTGTGCACCCTGTGCCTGCGCTGCATCGATACCTGCCCCTATGGCGCCCGTTTTCTGGACGACACCGGGCGGCGGGTCCGGGTCAATCCGGCCATGTGCCAGGGGTGCGGCGACTGTGCCACGGTGTGCCCCAACAGTGCATCCATCGTTGAGGGATTCTCCCCTCGGAGCCTGTTCGGCGCCATTGAAGGAGCCATGGCTATGTAGAAAAATAACAAAATGCAAAAACCAAGCTCCAAACAAATTTATATACTCAATTGATACAGGTAGATATCTATGCAGCCACACCCCATGACGAAGTCACCAACGCCCGATGGCAACAGCGCCGCCCTGGATCACGTCCGCAACATGGTCAGCGCCTGCATCCAGTGTGGCACTTGCACCGGCTCGTGTCCCAACGCGCCGGAAATGGACCTGACACCGAGAAAAATGTGGCGGCTGGTGATCCTGGGACGCCTTGTCGACGTCATGGTCAGCCGGACCTTCATCCTCTGTTCGGACTGCTACACCTGCACGCTGCGGTGTCCCCGGGGCCTCCCCTTGACGGAAGCCATGGAAGCACTCAAAGGCATCGCCTTTTCCCGGCGTGAAGCACGGCATCGCAGCAGCCGCCTGTTTTATGAGCAATTCATGAAAACGGTGCGACGATACGGCCGCATCCGGGAAATGGCATTCATGACCGGCTACTTCACAGCCATGAAAAGTCCGATGGCGCCCTTGCGTTTTGCACCGCTGGGATTGAAACTGATGGGCAAGGGCAAGGTGGAGATGGGCGGTGGCAGATCCGGGGGGACGCCACTGCATGACTTATTCGAGCGGGTGGCAGCCCTGGATCGGGCAGCACTTGAAACGGCCGCCAAGGAGAACAGCGGATGAACTACCTCTACTACCCGGGATGCAGCCTGACCGCCTCGGCACGCGAATACGACCTGGCCACACGGGCATTGATGGCCGCCATCGAGGCCCGTCTGACTGAAATCGAGGGTTGGACCTGCTGCGGCGCCAGTGCGGCGGCCCCCATCAGCGGTCTGCTCTCCCTATCCCTGAGCGCCCGCAATCTGGCCCTGGCAGAGCAGGTGGCCGAGGAGAGCCAGGTTCTGGTTCCGTGCAGCGCCTGTTACCTGAACCTGAAAAAGGCTCGCGAGGCGTTGCGCAACGATGCCGATGGCCGGACGACGATCAACGGTGCGTTGGAAGCCGTGGGTCTGAAAGCCACCGGCAGCGTGCGGGTCCGCCATCTCTTGGATGTGTTAACCGTGGACCTGGGGGCCGCGCGTCTGGCCTCCCTCGTGACCCGCTCCCTGTCGGGTCTGAGCGTGGCCCCTTACTATGGGTGCCAGTGCCTGCGGCCCTACCCGGAATTCGATGATCCGGAGCGGCCGGTCTCCATGGAGCCCCTGATCGAAGCGACCGGCGCCACCGTTCACGTCTGGGAGGTGGGCGGTCGATGTTGCGGGGCGTCACTGGTAAGCACCCAGCCGGAAGCAGGGTTCAAGCGGGTTTGCGCCATCCTAAAGGCGGCAAGGGGTGCGGACCTTATCGTCACCGTCTGTCCCATGTGCCAAATGAACCTGGATGCCTGGCAGGCCAAAGCATCGCGCGTGGCCGCCGAGGATCTGTCCATCACCGTCCTCTACCTGCCGCAGCTGCTGGGTCTGGCCATGGGATTGGACAGCGATGAGCTCGGCCTCGATTTGAATTTGGCCATTCTGGATGGTTTTCGAGAGAAAATGAAGCCATGATCCGTCTGATCGACAACTTGCGCAACAGCCTGGCCGCCAAGCTCATCCTTACGGTGGGCATCGTTCTGCTGGTCACCATCGCCACCTGGGCATATTTCAACATCCGCTACCAGAAAGAGAAGATGGTCAAAAACATGCTGGCCGGCACCGACCGGCTTACCACCACCATCCGGCTGGGCACCCACTACGCCATGATGCTCAACTCCCGCGACGAAATCAACCAGATCATCAACAACATCGGCCGCCAGCCGGAAATCAAGAACATCCGCATCTACAACAAGGATGGGGAGATCAAATATTCCAACAATCCCGACGAGGTTGAGCAGACGACCAACATCAAGGCCGAAGCCTGCCACATCTGTCATCGCACCGACCCACCCATGGCGGCAGTACCCCTGGAAGAGAGAACCCGGTTTTTTCTGTCCGCTGCGGGTTACCGGCTGTTGGGCATCATCAGCCCCATCTGCAACGAACCCGGGTGCAGCACCGGCGACTGTCACGTTCACCCCGAAGACAAGAAAATCCTCGGCGCTCTGGACGTGGTCATTTCCCTGGAGAACACCGACCGCGAGATCCTGATGGAAGAGCGGGGAATTATCGGCCTGGCCGCTTTTGTTTTTCTCATCACTGCGGCCATCATCTTCGTATTCGTGCTCCGCTTCGTCAACCACCCTATCAAACGCCTCATCGACGGCACGCGCCTCATCGCCCGGGGGGATTACACCAGCAAGGTTCTGGTGAAAAAAGCGGACGAGCTGGGCCAGCTGGCCTCGGCCATCAACCAGATGTCCGACGAGATCGCCTCCAGCCAGAAGGAGTTGAACAAGCAGCGCGACGAGTATCAGAACCTGTTTGAGCGGGTCCCCTGCCTGATCACCGTCCAGGATCGCAATTACCGGTTGCTGCGCTTCAACCGCGAGTTTTACCAGCGCTTTGCACCCGAGCCGGGCGACTTCTGCTACCACGCCTACAAGGGTCGAAAGGTGAAGTGCGTCTCCTGCCCGGTGGACCGAACCTTTGCCGACGGCCTTTCCCACCAGGCTGAAGAGAGCGGCGTCGACAAAGACGGGTCGCCCAAACACTGGCTGGTGCGAACCTCCCCCATCAAGGACGCCAACGGCAACATCGTCGCTGCCATGGAGATCTCCCTGGACATCAGCCAGCGCCGGCAATTGGAAGTGGATCTGCAGGCGTCGGAGAAAAAGTACCACGCCATCTTCAGCAACATCCCCAACCCGCTGTTCGTGCTGGATCTGGCAACCCTCGAAATCGTGGACTGCAACCAAAGCGTCACCGCGGTTTACGGGTTCACGGTGGAGGAGATGATCGGCCGATCCTTCATGTCCCTATTCCATCCCGAGGAGAGGGATCAATACGCCCTGGAAGTGACCACCCGTTCGGTGATCAACCAGGCCCGCCACCTCAATCGGGAGGCCAGGGGATTGTTCGTCAATATCCGCATCTCACCGTCGGAATACTCCGGCCAAAAGGTGCTGCTGGTGACCACCAGCGACATTACCAAACGCCTGGAGGCCGAACAGCAACTCATCCAGGCCAGCAAGATGGCCACCTTGGGCGAGATGGCCACCGGTGTGGCCCACGAGTTGAACCAGCCCCTTTCCGTGATCAAAACGGTGAGCAGTTTTTGCATGAAAAAAATCGGCGCCGGCGAGACCATCGGCGATGACATCCTTGCCACCATGCTCGCCAAGGCGGACAGCAACGTGGACCGGGCCACCCGGATCATCAACCACATGCGCCAGTTCGCCCGCAAGACCGACATGGAGATGCAGGTGGTCCAGATCAACGATGTGCTGAAAAGCGCCTTCGAAATCTTCAGCCAGCAGCTCAAGGTGCGGGGCATCCAGGTGGTGTGGGAAATCCAGGAGCCGCTCCCGCGCATCCATGCCGACCCCAGCCGGTTGGAGCAGGTCTTTATCAACCTGCTGCTCAACGCCCGGGACGCCATCGAATCTCGGTGGGGGAATCAGCCGACCGGCGATGCCGGCGCAGAAAAGGCCATCCGCCTGTGGACGGGCATCCAAGCGGGGCGGGTGGTCTGCCGGGTGTGCGACACGGGCACGGGCATCCCTGAGAACATGGTGGAGAAGATCTTCGAACCCTTCTTCACCACCAAGGAGGTGGGCAAGGGCACCGGGCTGGGGCTTTCCATCAGCTACGGCATCGTCAAGGAGTGCGGGGGCGCCATCGAGGCGGTGCCCAACGCGCCCCAGGGCACCTGCTTCGTCCTGCGATTTCCGCCGGCCGATGCATCGGCTGCCGCGATCGCGTCCAATGCCGCCGGAGCGGGGGCTTCCCATGGATGACACCAGCGATAAAACCATCCTGATCGTCGACGACGAACCGGATATCCGGGAGGTTCTGGCCATCTCCCTGAGAGACATGGGCTACCGCACCGTGGAAGCGGAAAATGCCCTACAGGCCTTCCAGGTGTTTGTGGCTGAAAAGCCGCATATCGTGGTTACCGATATCAAAATGCCGGGAGCCGACGGCATCGAACTGCTCAGAAAAATCAAGCACGAAAATCCGGAAACCGAAGTGATCATGATCACCGGCCACGGAGACATGAATCTGGCCATTCGCAGCCTGAAGTACGCAGCCACCGATTTCATCACCAAGCCCATCAATGTGGACGCACTGGAAATTGCCCTGCGCCGGGCCCGCGAAAAGATCGCCATGCGCCGGCAGCTGCAGGAATACACCCGTAGCCTGGAACAGCTGGTGCGGGAAAAAACGGAACTCCAGGACCACCTGGCCTCCCTGGGCCTGATGATCGGCTCCATCTCCCACGGCATGAAGGGGCTGCTCACCAGCCTGGACGGCGGTCTCTACCTGGTATCATCGGGGTTGGATCAACAGGATCTGCAACGTGTGGAAGAAGGCAGCCGGGCCGCCAGTGAAACGGCCGGGCGCATCCGCAAGATGGTACTGGATATCCTTTACTACGCCAAGGAGCGGGAGCTCAAGCGAGCCCCGGTTCAGGCCATGGACGTTGCCGAGGGACTGGTTCGGGTGATCCAGCCCAGGCTTGAAGGCAGCAGCATCCGGTTGGCCTGCCATTTCGACCGAACCGCAGGCACCATTCAGGTGGACGCCGATTACCTGCACGCGGCCCTGGTCAACATTTTGGAAAATGCCATAGACGCCTGTTTGAAAGACCAGCGCCGGCCCGCGCACCTGATCGATTTCAGCATGACCGATGCAGGCGGGGAGATTGTCTTTAGCATTGCAGACGACGGAATCGGCATGCCCAGCGACACCTGCCAGCAAATTTTCGCCTTGTTCTATTCCACCAAGGAGAGAAAAGGCACCGGTCTGGGGCTCTTCATCGCCCATCGAATCGTCAGGCAGCACGGCGGGACCATTACGGTCAGCAGCGCCCCGGGGAAGGGGGCCGAATTCAAGGTGCGAATTCCTAAAAAACCATCCGAGAATGGTAAAAAGACCGGATAGACCGGCAGGTCATTTGACCGCTGAACTTAAGATCGCGTCGATCTTTTCCTGCAGCTGGTCGACACGGAAGGGTTTTTTGATGAAACCGTCCGCCCGGGCAGCCCCCATCTTTTCCCGGGCCTGGGACTCGGTGAACCCGCTGGCCACCAATACCGGCAGCAATGCATCCATGCCGCGCAGGCGCTCCATGGTTTCCCGGCCACCCATGCGGGGCATGTTGACGTCCAGTACGGCCAGCCGGATTCGATCCCGGTTGGCTTCGAACACCGTCAGGGCATCCAGGCCGTCCGTGGCGGTGAGCACGTCGAAGCCCAGGATGACCAGCATCTGTTTACCCAATTCCAGCACCAGAGGTTCATCGTCCACCAGCAGCGCCGTTCCCCGGCTTCTCGGAGCGGCCGGCGCCGGCGGTGCCGACACCGCCGCTGCGGTTTGCGTGCGCTCCGGGAAATAAACGGTGACGGCGGTGCCTGCATCGGGCCGGCTGTCGATGCGGATGCCGCCCCGATGGGCCCGTATGATACCCATGACGGCGGCCATGCCCAAACCCCGGCCGGTGAACTTGGTGGTAAAGAAGGGGTCGAACACCTTTTCCAGCGTCTCCCGGTCCATTCCCCGGCCGTTGTCGGAGACCCGCAACCATACATAGCGACCCTCGGGCAGGCTTTCACCGCTCTCCAGGCGGGAGAGCAGGTCGGCGTCACAACGCTGAGACCCCACGCTGAGATGGATCTCAAGGGGCAGGTCACCGGAGGCCTCCACCGCATTGGTGACCAGGTTGGTGATCACCTGGCACACCTTGGAGGCATCGGCATGGATCCAAACAGCGGTTTCGGCGGGTACCAGCGTCAGAGTTGCCTTTTCAGCCACAGTCGTTTTCAGCACATCCACCATCTCCGACAGGGTGGCGTTCAAATCGACGCTCTGCGGGCTGAGCTGGGTCTGGCCCACATAAGTAAGCATGAGGGTGCTCAAATCGGCGGCCCGCAGCGCGGATTTTTCGGCGGCAGCGATCTTACGGTTCAGGCGGCTGTCCTCGGGCGCATCCATGCGCATCAACTCCAGATTGCCCAGCACCACCATCAACAGGTTGTTAAAATTGTGGGCCACCCCGCCGGCCATGGTGCTCACGGCCTCCAGCTTGCGGGTGTGCCGCAGCCGTTCGGCGATCTCCTCACGCTCCGCTTCCAGGGCTTTGATCCGGGAAATGTCCATGGAGATCTGAAGCCTCACCAGGCGGCCGTCCACCCAGCGGATGGCCCGGTCGTGGTTCAGATACCAACGGTTTTGCACGGGATTCAGGTCCTCCCAGGTGTGAATCCCCGTCGGTTCGCCATGTGCGTCCAGCAGTTTGTCGTTGTTGCAGTGCGGGCATACACCCGTGGTGTTGCGAAACACTTCGAAGCAGCGGTCACCCAGGCGGTCGCCGCCGAAAGCATCGCGCATGGCCCGGTTCATGAAAAGAATCTCAAAAGTCTGCATGTCCGCCACGTAAATATGGGCGCTGATGCTGTCCAACACCATGGTAAAGCGCTCGTGAGAGGCCTTGAGCTCCTGCTCTGCGCGCTTCTGGTCGGTGATGTCCCGGTTGCTGCCGATGACGGAAAGGGGCTTGCCGGCCGCATCCCGGACAATGGCATGACTGTCGCTGAACCAGCGGTAGCGCCCCTGGCTGTCGCGGATGCGGTACTCGATCACATGGTCGGCATCCGGCAAGTCGTTGACATCCTTCAGCTTTTGGTTGAATGCCAGAAAGCGGGAAAGGTCTTCCGGATGGATCAAGGACTGCACCCCGCCGAAACCCATCCGGCAGACCGCTTCGGGGGTGATGCCCACCAGATCGGTGATGGCATCGCTGATGTAAGTGTAGGCGCCGGTTTGAAGTTCCCGCTTGAAAAGGATATCCCGGCAGTGTTTGAGCACCTCATCGAAGCGCCGCTGACTCTCCCGCAGCGCACTTTCCGTTCGCCTGCGCTCTTCGAACAGGGTATCCAGTTCCCCCTTGATCAAGGCGATGGCATCGAACACCGGGCGAAAGGGGTGGGTCTGGGTTACAGGGTCGGGAATCTGGGCTCCGCTCCGCTCCCAGTCGATATCACCGATGAACTGGAGCAGTTGATGAACCACATGAGCCGGATCTTCGGCAACGGTTTCCGCCGCAGGCGGAACATAAGGAACGGCGGGTGCCAAGGGACCGGTGAAGCGATCCACCAGGGCCAGTGCACCCGCCAGATCCCGGGCGATTTTTACCTTAAACGGCATGAAGGGGATGGCCAGCATGGCGGCGGTGCGGATAAACCAGTTGGCATTGTAAAAAACGTAGAGGGCCATCGGGTATTGCTGATGCCACTGCTTCAGCGATGCCATATACTGTTTGCGGGCCTTGAAGTCACTGGTATGGGTGTCGTCGGTACCGGTGACGATGGCGGCAAAGCCACCATCGAAGCCGATCGAACGGTGCACGCTGTCGCGCAGCCGGGTTATGGGCGCCACGTGACGTTCACCCAAGGCTCCCGAGGAGCGGGCGTGATAGATGCACCGATCGATCACTTCAACGGTCAGGGAATAGCTGTCCATCTTCAACCGCCAACGGTCGCAACGCAGGATGTGACGGCCGCTTTCATGGTGTTCGGTGATCCCGGCTTCCTGGAGCCGCTGTGCAGATCGGTCGGGCGCGGTGCTCACCGGATCGCCACCGATCAGTTGAATCGCCGCCGACATGGCAGCGTTGTAATCCTTGACGATCTGGACGTTGAACTTGACGATGCTCAGCCGTTTGGCCAGCTTGATCATGACGCTGAACAGGGGGCTGACGCCGAAATAGATCAGGCCCAGCATGTTCTCGCGGCGCTCCATATGACGGGCATAGTGTTTGCGGGCCTCGCGGGAGATGCCACGCATGCCGGAGTAGTCGGAAATGTGGACGTAGCCGGCCGGACCATTGAGATGCTCCCGAACAACGGCATCGCTCATGCTCAGGGAATCGATGATGTCCTTGAGCTCGGCATAGCCGGATGGCTGGTTCAAGAGGATGCGGTCACCAACCACCCGAGTGGTGAGCCGATAGCCGCTGCCGAACCGGCGATCCGTCCAATCCGGCCGGGATTTGACGGGCAGTCCCGTTGCCGGGCAGATCATCGTGGCGTTGATTGCTTTGGGGATGGTGTCAGCCATCATTACGGTCTCAGGCTACCAGGCTGTTGAAAAACGATGGCCCTGGGCCAATCTCGTCGAGTCAGCTTTCGGTAGACATCAGTTTGCAGATGGCTTCCTGAAAAACCGACAGATCCATCTGGGGTTTAAGAAAAATATGCTCCCGGGCAACTCCGACGGTTTCCAGTTCAGCGGGCAATTTGTACTCCACGGACCCGGTGTGAATCAGAAACCGCATCCGGGGGCGCAGCAGGTGGGCCTGGAGGATCATGGAATCGCCATCCAGTTTGGGCAAGCGTACATCAACTAAGGCCACGTCGATGGGGATGCGCGCAATCAGATCCAGGGCCTCTTCGGCACTGTCGGCCGCCGAAACCGCAAACTGGCAATCCTCCAGAAACTCGACCAGACTGTTGCGGATGGACGGCTCGTCGTCGACGACCAGTACGCGGGTTTGGGGTGCCATGGAACCTCCATGCTTTCGGGATGGCATGCTGAATCGGCTTTTTCGCAGCTGGCTGGGCGGACCATCCAGGCCAACAGGTCCAACGAATACAACATACCGGTCTTAGCGGTCAATCACAAGCAGACCGGGAAATGATGGGTTGCGGGCCTCCTTGACCGGCTTCACCCAACCCGCCGTTAAACCATTATCGGGTTTTTGGCCGGATTCTTTAATTGCATGCAGGGAAAACAGGCCCACCCATCGGGTCATCCCGGGGGCCCGGGACCGTCATTGCAGGAATGCCCGAATCAGATCGGCGGCACTGCCCGACTGCTCCGCGGTCACCCAGTGAACGGATGGATCGGCCTTGAACCAGGTCAGCTGGCGCTTGGCGTAGCGCCGATGGTCGCGCTTCAAGGTGGTCACCGCCCGCTCCAGGGAGGTTTCGCCCCTGATGGAAGCGGCCAAATGCCGGTACCCGAGGCTCTGCATGGATTTCAGATCGCTGCCGTATCCCCTGGTCAGCAGTTGTCTGACTTCATCCACAAATCCCTGTTTCAGCATGGTCTCCACCCGCTGGTTGATGCGGTCATACAGTACGGGTCGGGGCCACGAGACACCGATGGTAAGTGGCGTAAAACGAAGCTCTTCAAAGCGATGGCGCTGCTGAAAAGCGCTGAGGGGTTCACCGGTGACCGCAAACACCTCGAGCGCCCGGATGATGCGATAGGTGTCGTTGGGATGGATCCTTGCGGCGGCGGTGCTGTCGATCTTATGCAGGCGCCGGGCAAGGACGGCAATTCCCTCCGATTCGGCCTGCTGCTTCAGTTGCCGGCGAACCGCCGCGTCCGACAGACCTTCCTCAAAAAGGCCGTGAATCAACGCCTTGATGTAAAAACCGGTTCCCCCCACCACAAAGACCGAGCGCCCCCTGTCGAAGATTTGCCGGATTATATCGCCGGCCATCGTCGCATAGGCGGCGGCATCGAAATCCTGGTCCGGGTCGACGATGTCGATCATGTGGTGGGGAGTCGCCGCCCGTTCCGCCGGCGTTGGCTTGGCCGTCCCGATATCCATGTGGCGATAGATCTGCATGGAGTCGGCCCCGACAATCTCGCCGTTGAACTGCCGGGCCAGGTTGATGGCCAGGCTGGTCTTGCCGGCGCCGGTGGGGCCGCAGATAACGATGATCTTGGGTGCCTCGACCGGCGGCGTGTTAATCATGGCTCAATCAGATCGCGGTTATGGGCATAAGTGGTTTCCAGGTGATTATGTCACCATTCCTATCCCCATTCGATTAACGCGTCAAGTCGACACGCTTGCCATGGCGTGCTGTTGACAAATTACCCAAACCCAAGGATAAAAAGAAAATCAGAAATCATCGATCGACTGGTTTCCATGCCATTAACCGGGAGTGCCACCGATGAATATCGCAGTGGTGGGCGGCGGCAAACGCTGCAAAGACCTCATGGATGTGATTCAGCGCCACACCTTTCTGGAAATCCATCCCAGGATCGTCGCCGTGGCCGACATCCGGCCCGATGCGCCGGGACTCGTTGCCGCCATGGAGAAAGGCCTGTTTATCACCAGCAGTTATGAGGATTTCTTCGATCGGGATGACATCGACCTCATCGTTGAACTGACCGGTTCCATGGACATCTACAATGACATTCTTGCCAAAAAGAAAAAGAATGTCCGGGCCATTGCCGATCGCACCGCACAACTGTTTTGGGAGATCGCCAGGGTCTCCACCATGCAGAAGAAAACTAACCAGGAACTCCAGGAAGCGAAGGCCCTGTATAACATGGCCCTGAACGACCTCATTCAGGAAGAGGTACTGGTCATCGATCACCGTTTCCGCATCATCGATACCAACGACGCTTTTTTAGAAAAATTCGGCTTGGCCCGTGACCAGGTTATCGGGCAGTTCTGCCATAAAATCACCCACCACCTGGAAAACCCCTGCTCCGGGGAAAACCATCCCTGTCCGCTGATCCAGACCCTGGAGACGGAAAAGCCCTCCCAGACCACCCACATCCATCTGGACAAGGATGATCGCAAAATCTACTACTCCATCTCCACTTATCCGCTGATCGAAGACGGTGACGTAATCGGTGCCGTGGAGATCTCACGGGACATCACCAAGGATATCAATGTCCAGAAAGTGATGATGCAACAGGAAAAAATGGCCTCCGTGGGGCGCCTGTCAGCCGGCGTAGCCCACGAAATCAATAACCCGCTGACCACGATCCTGACCACGGCCATGCTGATCCAGGAGGACCTGGAGCCCAACGACCCCACTTACGAAGAGCTGTCCATCATCGCCAACGAAGCTTTGCGCTGCCGCAAGATCGTCACCAACCTGCTGGATTTCGCCCGCCAGACCCAGCCCGTTAAAAAAGCCCACAACATCAACGCCATCGTGGCGGCCTGCATTTCTCTCACCCAGAAGCAGGCCGCCTTCAAGGATGTCACCGTGACTTACGACCTGTCCGACAACCTGCCGCTGACCCTGGTGGACAAGGGCCAGATCGAACAGACCATGATCAATCTGATCATCAATGCCGTGGAGGCCACCGATGCCGGTGGAAAAATCCATGTCGTCACCCGACCGGCGGACTGGAAGGGGTTTGTCGAAGTGTCCGTGTCCGATACGGGCGAAGGCATCGAAGAGAGCCGGCTGAACCAGATCTTCGACCCCTTCTACACCACCAAGGAAAACGGAACCGGCCTGGGACTGGCCATCACCCACGGAATCATCGAAAAGCATGGGGGAACCATCGCGGTGGAGAGTGAACCCGGCAAGGGTACGACCTTTGTGATTACCCTCCCTGCGCAGAAACCGGCCAGCCATGTCCAGTGATGCCGTCACCATCCTTATCGTCGATGACGAACCCAACATATGCCACAGCTGTGTGAAGATCCTGTCCAAATCGGGCTACCACACCGAATTTGCCTTGAACGGTTACGAGGCATTGAAAATGCTGGAGGCCCGGCAATTTGCGGTGGTGATCACCGACCTGAAGATGAGCGCCCTGGGAGGCATGCAGGTGCTGGCCCGCGTCAAGGAGGCCTACCCCGACACCCTGGTGGTCGTCATCACCGGCTACTCCACGGTCTCTTCGGCCGTGGAGGTGATGAAAATGGGGGCCTTCGACTACCTGCCCAAGCCCTTCACCCCCCATGAATTGAGGGCCGTCGTCGGCCAGGCCCTGGCGCAGCGGGAGACTCGGCTGAAGAACCGGCAGCTGAAAAGCGATACCGCCACGCCACGTCGGGTCTCACACCAACTGGTGGGCAACAGCCCAAAAATCAACAAGGTCATCACCATGGTGGAGAAAGTGGCCCCCACCGATGCCACCGTGCTGGTCTATGGCGAAAGCGGCACCGGCAAGGAACTGGTGGCCCGGGCCGTCCATGCCAACAGCAGCCGGGCCGACAAGGTCTTTTTTGCCGTGGACTGCGGCACGCTGTCCGGCAGCCTGCTGGAATCCGAACTCTTCGGGCATGTCAAGGGTGCCTTTACCGGCGCCCACCAGGACAAGGCGGGCATTTTCCGACAGGCCCACACCGGCACCGTCTTTCTGGATGAAATCAGCAATATCGGTCTGGACGTGCAGGCCAAGCTACTGCGCTTTCTGGAAACCCGCGAGCTTATGCCCCTGGGTAGCACCACCAGCCACAAAGTGGATGTCCGGATGATCTTTGCCACCAACCGGAACCTGGAAGAGATGGTCCGTACCGGCACCTTCCGGCAGGATTTTTACTACCGGATCTATGTGTATCCCATTCTTTTGCCCCCCTTGAAGGAGCGCAGGGAAGATATTTTGCCCATCGCCTACCACTTCCTCAACCAGTTCTGCCAAAAAATGGGCAAGCCCATTAGCGGTTTTGCCGATGATGCGGTGACCCGCCTGGCCGAATACGGCTGGCCCGGCAACGTGCGCCAGCTGCGCAACGTGCTGGAAAGGGCGGTAATCCTCTGCGAAAAGGAAACCGTCGGACTCAAGGACTTGCCACTATTGAGCGAAATCAGCGATATCGAAAACCTGTTCGACAACACCCCCATCACCAATGAAGCCTTGAAGGCTGTCAAGGCCTTGGTCCGGCAAAAGGCCGTGGCCCGGGTCGAATGCAACTTTATTACTCACGCCCTGTCCAGCAATGACTGGAATGTCACCCGGGCAGCCAAAGCCGTGGGCATGCAACGCCCAAATTTTCAGACCATGATGAAAAAGCATGGAATAAACCTTCCCGAGCGCCGTTAAACGATTCCCATACACTGTATATATTTTCCATACACTCAGTTAATCTTCTGCTCCCGGCCCGCCGTACCTGCCTCTCGACAATAGCCGGCCAAGCGGTCGCTGGGTGTTCAAGTGTATGCGTTTTCCATACACCCATATGCTACATGCATCGTAAATATTTTAAAAATAATTATATTTACAATATGTTAAAATCATTCTAACCACTTTGGCACGCCTTCTGCTCTGCCAATTCAACAAAAAGAACCTCGACGACAGAGTTGATCTGAAAATAGTGGAAAAAGAAAAGGGGGACCTATGAACACCATACCGAAAATCATGGTAGTCGATGACGAAGTGGGGATCTGTAAAAACGTAGAAAAAATCCTCAAGAAAAGCAATTACGAGGTCACGCATGCCTCCAGCGCCAAAGAGGCTCTGGCCATCATGGCCAAGGAGTCTTTCTCTCTCTTGATTTCCGACATTGTCATGCCCGAAATGAACGGCCTCGAACTCTTGAAACTGGTCAAAAAAGAGTGGCCGATAACCCGTGCCGTGATGATGACCGCTTATGCCTCAACAGACACTGCGGTCAAAGCCATCCGCATGGGCGCCCTGGATTACCTTCCCAAGCCATTCACTCCCGACGAATTGCGCGCCACCGTTGAAAAGGCCCTGTCCGGACGGCTGGTGGAGGCCAGAATCTCTGAAAAGGAGCGCGAGTCCATCAACATCATCGACGTAGACATTCCCTTCGATGCCGACGAAGTGGCCAAGGTCACGGGCAAAGGGTATGCCGACAGCCTGGGCCCTTCCGACATGCCGGTGGTGGAGGTAAAGATGCCCGACGCGCTGGAAGGCTTTTGCGAAGTGGGGAGCATGGTCTGCGACATCTTTAAAAAACTCGGTGTCACTTGCAAGGCCGGCACCAAGACCGCCGCCTGCCCCCAGCTGGCCAAAAAGAAAAAGAGCGCCGCCAGAAAAACGACAGATACCAAGAAACTGATCGGCATCGACCAACCCTTTGACTACGATGAGGTGGCCGCCGTATCCGGCCCTGAATACATCCACAACCTGCGCAGCGACGGGGTATCCATTCCTTATTATGAAGACCTGAAAGCCAACCTGACCCGCCTGGCCGAACGCAACCGGATTGACGTGGATGTTCCCTTCGACGCCGACGAAGTGGCCCAGGTGACCGGCAAGGCCTATGTCGACCACGCCACGCGAACCGACGTACCGGTGGTAGAGATCACCGCTTCGAAAGCGGTGGAAGGCTTCTGCGAGGTGGGTGATATGGTCTGCGACATTTTCAAGAAGCTCGGCGCCACCTGCAAGGCCGGCACCAAAACCGCCGCCTGCCCCCAGCTGGCCAAACGCCAGCGCGCCGCTGCCAGGCAATCCGTCGCTGATACCGCCGCCCTCATCGCGCCAGACATGCCCTTTGTCTATGACGATGTCGTCCAGATGACCGGCAGGGAGTATGTGGATCACTTAATCTACGACGGCACGGTGCAGATGCCCTATGCAACCCTGAAGGCCAACGTGCAGCAAATATTGGCCGCCGAGGTCCAGGCAGCGCCCGCGCGACGCGCCGTCCAGCAGCCGGCCCATCCCGGCATCCTGGTGGTGGACGACGAGGTGGCCGTCAACAACAACATCCGCAAGATCCTGGCCAAGAATGGTTACCAGGTGGACCAGGCCGTCACCCGGGAAGAGGCCATGGAGTGCATCGACACGAAAGAATACAGCCTGGTATTGCTGGATCTGCGTATCCCCGGCGTCAAGGGACTCGAACTGTTGGAGGCCATTGGCGACAGGAACCCGCAGGCCAAGGTCATTATCATTACCGGCTACGCCAGCATCGAAACCGCGGTGGAAGCGGCTCGCATGGGGGCCGTGGATTACCTGCCCAAACCGTTCACCCCCGACGAAATCCGCAACGCCACCGAACGTGCCTTTAAGATTGCCGCCTGACCTTAAGACTCGACCGGCCTGCAGCATCTGCTGCGGGCCGGCCATCCTTTCCAGCCGCCGGCCCATAACCTGACCATATTATCTGCTTTTCAAAAGCCCATACTGGGCTATATTTTGGTCATATACGCATAAAAAACAACCTGCCGCTCCGTAAAACCTGCCGAATTTCATTGACAAGCCCACCTGACTCCATATAGGTAATTTTTTTGATTCAAACCCGCCCGCAACAAAATAAAAATGCGCGATTATTAAATTGAGAGATCGTCTACGGGGCGGAAAACATCAATAGGAGAGCGACACGATGGCAAAGGATGTAGTGGGTTCCGTACTGGTTGTCGGCGGCGGCATCGCCGGCATGCAGAGCGCGTTGGATCTAGCCAACTCAGGGTACTATGTTTACCTCCTTGAAAAATCGCCTTCCATTGGCGGGGTCATGTCCCAGTTGGACAAGACATTCCCCACCAATGACTGCGCGATGTGAATCATCTCCCCTGTACTGGTCGAGGTCGGCCGGCATCTGAACATCGAATTGATCACCTATGCAGACCTTGAAAGCGTCGAGGGCGACCCCGGTAATTTCAAGGTAAAAGTCAAAAAGCGCGCCCGCAGCATCAAGATGGATCTGTGCACCGGCTGCGGTGCCTGTGTCGAGAACTGCCCGGTGGTTCAGCAAAGTGCATAATATCAAGCAACTTTCCTTCATTTCCGTGAAGCGTGATTTCGATTGGGAGATCGACATATGAGCAAGGCACAAGCGATACACACAGACCCGTCGGAGGAGGTCGACTTTGTAGAGCTGGACACCATGATCGACAAGGAGTTTGCCAAAGACAAAGAGAACCTGATCATGATTCTTCAGGCTATCCAGCGCCGCTATAACTACATCCCCAAACCCGCCCTGACCTATCTTTCCGCAAAAATCGGCGTCCCCTACAGTAAAATTTACGAAGTCGCAACGTTTTACAGCACTTTCAGCCTGGAACCGCGCGGCAGGAACATCATCTCCATCTGTCTGGGCACCGCCTGCCACGTTCGCGGGGCCGAACGGATCCGCGAACGGTTGCACGATTCGTTGAAGATCGCCGACGGCCAGACCACCGACGACGGGCGCTTCACCCTGGAATCGGTGCGTTGCATCGGATGCTGCAGCCTCGGTCCGGTCATGAAGGTCAATGAAGATATGCATGGCCGGATTGCCACCGATGAAGTCGAAAAAGTCCTGGGTCACTACGAATAATCGAAGAACGAGGCCAACACCATGAAAATCCAGTCTGTGGAAGACTTAAAAGCCATTAGCCAGGCAGCCAGCGGTTCCATCTACCATCCGGACACGATCAAGGTTAACATCGGCATGGCTTCGTGCGGCATCGCCGCCGGTGCCAAGGCGTCGTTCGACAAGGCCGCAGCGGCCTTTGCCGCTGACGACGGCATTGCCATCTGCCAGACCGGCTGCATCGGGTTCTGCGAACAGGAGCCGCTGGTGGAAATCCTTGCCGACGGCCAGCCACGGGTGATTTACAAAAATATCACCGCCGACAAGATCATCGACGCCATCGAGGATTACCGCCAGGGCCTGTTCGAAAAGAAAAAATGGATTCTGGGCCAAATGAGAAAGCCCCTTGGCGTGTTGGAAGACAGCGCCGAGAACCCAGTGGCCAAGGTGTCGCCCCGCGAAGGAATTCCCTTTGTCGAAGCGATCCCCTTTTACAGCAAACAGGTTAAAATCGCCCTGAGAAACTGCGGCTACATCGATCCCGATGCCATCGACGAGTACATTGCCCGGGGTGGCTACAGTGCCCTGCTCAAGGCCCTTAAACAAATGAAGGCCAAACAGATCATCGACGAGGTCAAAACCTCGGGCCTGCGCGGACGCGGCGGCGGCGGTTTCCCGACCGGCATCAAGTGGGCCACCTGCGCCAAACACAATGGGGATCGCAGCATCATCTGCAACGCCGACGAAGGCGATCCGGGCGCCTACATGGATCGCAGCATCCTTGAAGGCGATCCCCACAGCGTCATCGAGGGCATGCTCATCGCCGGCGTGGCCATCGGTTCCAGCCACGGCTACATCTACGTCAGAAACGAATACCCCCTGGCGGTCAAGCGCCTGGTCACCGCCATCAAGCAGGCGGAGCGCTACGGCCTCCTGGGCGACGGCATTGCCGGAACGGATTTCTGCTTCAAAATCAAGATCTCCACCGGCGCCGGTGCATTTGTCTGCGGTGAGTCTACCGCCCTGATGGCCTCCTTGGAAGGCAAGGTCGGCCGGCCGCGGGCCAAGTACGTGCATACCGTCGAAAAAGGGTTCAGGGACGGCCCAACCAACCTGAACAACGTGGAGACTTACGCCAACGTCCCGCCCATTATCTTGAAGGGCGGCGCCTGGTATGCCGGTATGGGAACCGAACACAGTAAAGGCACCAAGGTCTTCAGCCTGTGCGGCAAGATCATCAACACCGGCCTGGTGGAAGTGCCCATGGGCGTCAGCCTACGGGAGATCGTTTTCGAACTGGGCGGCGGGGTACCCAAGAAGAAAAAATTCAAGGCGGTTCAAACCGGCGGTCCTTCGGGCGGGTGCATCCCCGAACGCTTCCTCGACCTGCCCGTGGATTTCCAGCGCTTGGCCGAGGTGGGTTCCATCATGGGCTCCGGCGGTATGATCGTCATGGACCAGGACACCTGCATGGTGGATGTAGCCCGCTATTTCCTCGATTTTCTCAAAGAAGAATCGTGCGGGCAGTGCAACCCCTGCCGCGAAGGCATCAAGCAGATGCTCGACATTCTCACGGACATCTGCGCCGGCAAAGGCAAGCAAGGCGACATCGAACTCCTCGAAGAGCTGGGCGCCATGGTTCAGCGCTTCTCCCTATGCGGCCTGGGGACGGCAGCGCCCAACCCGGTGCTCACCACCATCCTCTATTTCCGGGACGAATACGAAGCGCACATCAAGGATAAGAAATGTCCGGCCGGCGTCTGCAAGGCCCTGTTCCACTACGATATCGACGCGGATGCCTGCACCGGCTGCGGCCTGTGTGCCAAAAAGTGTCCCCAGGATGCCATCGCCGGCAAGAAAAAAGAACCCCACCTGCTGGATCAGGACAAATGCATTAAATGCGGTATCTGCTACGATGCCTGTAAATTCGATGCCATTGCCATCCGCTAAGACGAAGGAAAAAACCGATGATCACGTTTAAGCTGAACGGTAAAACAGTCCAGGGAGAAGAGGGGCAGTACATTCTCCAGGTTGCCGAAAAAGTCGGCGTGGAGATCCCGACCCTGTGCCATCACAAGGCGCTGGAACCGGCCGGCATGTGCCGCATCTGCACGGTAGAGCTTTTCGACGGCCGCAGAACCCGCTTTGTCACCGCCTGCAACTATCCCATCTGGGAAGGCATGGAAGTCAAGACCGATACCGAAACAGTTCACGCCGGCCGCAAGCTGATCGTTGAAATGCTTTTCGCCCGCTGCCCCGAGGTTCCTCTGCTCCAGAAACTGGCCAAAAAATACGATATCGGAACGCCGCGCTTTAAACTGGAAAACGACACCTGCATCCTCTGTGGCCTGTGCACCCGGATGTGCGAAAAAATGGGCAGCAACGCCATCAGCCTGACCGGCCGCGGCGTCGACATGAAAGTGGACACCCCCTTCCACCTTCAATCCGACGTCTGTATCGCCTGCGGTGCCTGTGCATCGGTCTGCCCCACCGGCCACATCACCCTGGAAAAGATCAGGGATGAGGTTTCGCGGCGGGGCACAAAACCGATCCCCTCAGAATACGACATGGGACTCAAGGGACGCAAACCAGTCTATGTGCCCTATGCCCAGGCCGTTCCCAACACCCCGGCCATCGACCGCGACGTCTGTGCGCACTTTAAAACCGGCGGCTGCCAGGTCTGCACCTCGTTTTGCGGCGTGGATGCCATCGACCACACCATGGAAGATGAAATCGTGGAGCTGAATGTGGGTTCCATCATCCTGGCTCCGGGATTCCAGCCCTTTGATCCCTCCAGGTTCGATGCCTACAACTACGCCAACCATCCCAACGTGATCACCTCCATGGAGATGGAACGCATCCTCTCCGCTTCCGGACCCACGGATGGCCACCTGGTGCGCCTCTCCGACCACAAGGAGCCCAAAAAGATTGCCTGGTTCCAGTGCGTGGGCTCGCGTGACCTGAACCGCTGCGACAACGCCTACTGCTCGTCGGTGTGCTGCATGTACGCCATCAAGGAGGCAGTGATCGCCAAAGAGCACGCCCCCTATGACCTGGACTGCGCCATCTTCTTCATGGACATGCGCACCCACGGTAAGGATTTCGAACGCTTCTACGACAACGCCAAGGCCAAGGGCGTGCGCTTCGTGCGCAGCCGGGTGCACACCATCGATCCGGTGCCCGGGTCCGACGACCTGAGCATCCGCTACATCACCGAAAAAGGCGATACCGTCACCGAGACGTTCGACCAGATCGTGCTCTCCGTCGGCCTGCAGACCGATCCGGAAGTGGTGGCCATGGCCAAGCGCCTGGGCATCGAGCTCTCCCCGGGCAACTTCTGCAAGACCGACACCTTTACGCCCGTGGAAACTTCCAGAAAGGGCATCTACGTCTGCGGTGCCTTCCAGGGGCCCAAAGACATTCCCCAGTCGGTAGTGGATGCCAGCGCCGCCGCGTCGGCCGCCGGCGAAATTCTCGCCGAGGCGCGCAACACCCTGACCAAAATACCCGAGGTCATCCCCCAAACCAATGTGATCGGTGAACGGCCGCGCATCGGTGTGTTCGTCTGCCGTTGCGGCATCAACATCGCCGGCGTGGTCAATGTGCCGGACGTCAGGGATTACGCGGCCGGCTTGCCTTATGTGGAGTACGTCTCGGACAACCTCTACTCCTGTGCCCAGGACACGCAGGAGACCATGACCCAGATCATCAAGCAGAAAAACCTCAACCGGGTGGTGGTGGCTGCCTGCACGCCCAAAACCCACGAACCGCTGTTCCAGGAGACGCTGCTCAATGCCGGTCTGAACAAATACCTGTTCGAGATGTGCAACATCCGCAACCACGACTCCTGGGTACATAAAAACAATCCCGACCTGGCTACGGCCAAAGCCAAGGACCTGGTGCGCATGGCCGTCTCCAAGGTGGCCCTGATGCAGCCGCTCAAGGAAGCCCAACTCAATGTCAACCAGACCGCCCTGGTCATCGGCGGCGGCATCTCCGGCATGACCGCGGCCAAAAGCCTGGCCAGCCAAGGATACGTTACCCACCTCGTCGAGACCGGCGACCAGCTGGGCGGCAATGCCCGCCGCATTTTCAAGACCGCTGCCGGCGACCGGGTCAAGGACAAGCTGACCGAACTCGTAAAGGCCCTGGAGGGTGACGACCGGATCAATGTCCATCTGAATACCCGGCTGACCAGCGTGGAAGGGTTTGTGGGCAGCTTCAAATCCACCCTGTCCGCCGGCGAATCCAATGAAGTGCTGGAACACGGCGTGGCCGTGGTGGCCACCGGCGGCACCGCCCTGAAGCCGGATGAATATAGCTACGGCCAGGATCCGAGGATTCTCACCAGCCTGGAGTTGGACGAAAAATTCATCAGCGGGGACCCCACGCTTAAGAAAATCAATTCCGCCGTCTTCATCCAGTGCGTAGGCTCCCGCCAGCCGGATCGCCCCTACTGCAGCCGGGTCTGCTGTACCCATTCCATCGACAATGCCCTGGAGCTGAAAAAAATCAACCCCGACATGGATGTCTACATCCTCTATCGCGATATCCGCACCTACGGCGAGCGGGAATATCTGTACAAAAAGGCCCGCGAGGCCGGCGTCATATTCATCCGCCACAGCCTGGACAACAAGCCGCAGCTGGTGATCAAAAACGGCAGCATCCGCATCACCGTCACCGACCATGTGCTGCAGCGCCCGCTGGAGATTACCGCCGGCCTGGTCACCCTGGCGTCGGCCATTCTGCCCAACAAGGATGAAGCCCTGGCCCAGTTTTTCAAGGTGCCGCTCAACGACGACGGGTTCTTCGTGGAAAAGCACGCCAAACTGGGTCCTTCGGAATTCGCCACGGACGGCGTGTTCCTCTGCGGCCTGGCCCACTATCCCAAGCCCATCGACGAGGCCATTGCCCAGGGCCGGGCCAGCGCGTCACGCGCCATCACCCTGCTGGCCAAGGAGACCATCAACACCAGCGGCACGGTGGCCGAAACAGAACCGGCTATCTGCAGCAGCTGCGGGGTTTGCGTGTCGGTCTGCCCCTACTCGGCGCCTTCATTCATCGCTGCCGATGCCCGCATGCATGCCGGCAAAGCCCAGATCAATGCGGTGCTGTGCAAGGGCTGCGGACTGTGTGTCGCCTCCTGTCGCTCCGGGGCCATTCGCCTCAAAGGGTTCGACAACGACCAGATCTTTGCCCAGATCTTCGCCATGAACGAGGCGGTGTGATGACGCTCCCGGAAAATACGCCGGGCGACAATTGATACAGAAGCTGGACAAGTGACCAAATAAAGGAGACAAGCGCATGTCTGACTGGGAACCGAAAATCGTCAGTTTTCTCTGCAACTGGTGCAGCTACGGTGCAGCGGACCTCGCCGGTGTCAGCAGGATGCAATACCCTGCCAACATCCGCGTCATTCGCATCCCCTGCACAGGCCGCATGAGCCCGAAGTTCGCCCTGGCCGCCCTGCGGGAAGGGGCCGACGGGGTCTGGGTGAGCGGGTGACATCCCGGCGAATGCCATTACCTGGAAGGTAATTACTACGCACGACGGAAATTCACCCTGTTTAAAAACCTGATGGAACTCATGGGCATCGAGCCGGACCGGCTGCACTTTTCCTGGATCTCTTCGGCAGAATCCACCAAGTTCGTGAAGGTGGTCACGGAAGTGACGGAAAAGGTCAAGGCCATCGGGCCCAACACCCATTTCATCAAAGAGACGGCCAAGGTAGCATAACATGGTAGGATACACTGAAAAGATTAAAGAGATTGCCGGTCGCCTGCTCAAGGAGTGCACCGTGGAAATGGTCATCGGGTTCCGCAAGGGGACCATGCCCATGATGAACGAGCCCTGCTTTGCCACCACGCCCGAGGCCGTTGACACCCTGGTGTGGGACAGCAACTGCGGCATCAACCTGGCTAACTATCTGACCAACCGCAAGGAGAAAGTGGCCGTGGTCGCCAAAGGGTGCGACTCGCGCAACATTGTCACCCATATTATCGAGAACAAGATCAAGCGCGATCAGGTGGTCGTCATCGGCGTGCCCTGCACCGGCATGATCGACAAACGCAAGATCACCGGCATGGTGGCGGGCGAGATCCTGGACGTTTCAGAAACCGAAAACACCATCAAGATCAAGACCGCCGCTGCGGAGACCCTGTTCGAAAAAACCGAGGTGCTGCAGCAGAACTGTGCCTTGTGCATCCACCGCAACCCGGTGATTCACGACGAAATGGTGGCCGACCCGGTGGCGGAACAAACCAAGATCGACCGCTACGCGGACATCCGCCAGATCGAGGCGATGGGCAGCGAGGAGAAATGGCAGTTTTTCGAGGACCTGCTGCAGCCGTGCATCCGCTGTTACGCCTGCCGCAATGCCTGTCCGCTGTGCTACTGCCCCACCTGTTTCGTGGATGAGTCCAAACCCCAGTGGGTGGGCAAGGGTCAGGACCCCATGGACATCCGAACGTTCCATTTCTTGCGGGCCTACCACTGCGCCGGCCGCTGCACAGACTGCGGTGCCTGTGAACGGGCCTGTCCGGTGGGCATCAACATGCGGCTGCTCACGCGCAAGCTGGAAAAGGACTGCCAGGACCAGTTCGGCTGGGAGGCCGGTCTCTCCTTGGATCAGCGCCCGGCACTGGATGTTTACCAAGCCAATGATCCCGAGGCCTTCATTAAATAAAAGCAGCCTCAGGTCGCGGGGAATGCCGTTTCCCCGTCTGCAACTTCTTTCAAGGCTGTAAAGGGTAACGCTATGACGTTCGTTAAAATCGACAAGCAAAAATGGGCCAAGGGATTGACGGCCGCCGCCGACGCCTACCAGCTGATCGGGCCGGTCAAAGAGAAGGACTACCACCAGTTCAAACCGCTGGACAAAGGGGAAATGCCGGATTTCGATATGGTCAACACCCGCCTCTCCCCCAAGGCGCTGCTGTTCCCCCAGTCCGAGGATATGCTCGAATATTCCCTGGACGAGTCCCGGGACGATCACCACATCATGCGAGAGGTGACCAAGGACTACGCTCCCCGCGCCGTGGTCGGCATACGACCCTGTGATGCCAAGTCTACGCTGCTGGTAAAGCTGAACTTCGACACGCCGGAGGTCAAGGATCCTTACTGGCTCAACGCCTACCAGGCGACCACCTTCATCGGCATGGCCTGCGACAGGCCGCTGTCCACCTGCTTCTGTACCACCGCCGGTTGCGGCCCTTACCATGAGGCCGGGCTGGACATGCTGGTGATGGACCAGGGCGACACCTACCTGGCCAAGATCCTCACCGACAAGGGCAAGGCCTTTGCCGACGCCGCCGGCTGGCAGGCGGCATCCGACGGCAAGCCGGCATTTGAAGCCGGCCAGAAGGCAGCGGAAGGCCGGATCGTCTCCTCGGTGGAGACCGATAACCTGGCCGACACCGACCTCCTGGAACTCCACGCCGCACCCTTCTGGGAGGATATCGCCTTTGCCTGCCTGAACTGCGGTACCTGCACCTTCTCCTGCCCGACCTGCTGGTGTTTCGACATTCAGGATGAGGTCCACGGCAAGTCCGGGGTGCGCATGAAAAACTGGGACAGTTGCATGTTCCCCATCTTCACTGTCCACACCACCGGGCACAACCCCCGGGACACCAAGACCCGGCGGGTCCGTCAGCGCTTCATGCACAAGCTCAAGTATTTCGTGGACAAATACGCAACGGGCATCATGTGCGTAGGCTGCGGCCGGTGCGTTCGCCAGTGTCCGGTAAATATCGACATCCGCCGGGTATGCGAACGGATGAACCGCTTCAAACCCGCAGACGCCTGCGCCGTGCAGGGTTGATAGAGGGAGGAACACGTGCAAAATCCATATTTACCCTATCCGGTCCGCATTGACGATATCACTGTCGAGGCCGAGGATAAGAGCCTTAAAACCTTCAAATTCGTCTTCATCAACGATGGGGATGAAGAAAAATTCGCTTACCAGGCCGGCCAGTTTGCCGAGTTGTCCATCCCCGGCAAAGGGGAAATTCCCATCGGCATCGCCTCGTCTCCGGTTGAAAAGGGGTTTGTCAAATTCACCGTCAACCGGGCCGGCGTGGTCACCACCCATCTTCACAACATGAAGCCGGGTGACATCATGGGCCTGCGGGGGCCGCTGGGCAACTGGTACCCCTGGGATCGCCTGGAGGGCAAGAACGTCCTCATCGTGGGCGGTGGGTTTGCATTCACCACCCTGCGGTCGTCCATCGTCTATATGCTCGATCCAGCCAACCGGCCGAAATTCGGCAATATCGACGTGGTTTACGGCGCCCGCTCACCGGGCATGCTGCTTTACAAAGATGAACTGGTGGAATGGGAAAAACGCGATGACATCAACATGCACATCACCGTGGATGCCGCCAGCGATCCCGGCTGGAAGTACAATGTGGGCTTCGTTCCCCCGGTCACGGAACAAAAGGCGCCCCAGGGCGGCGACGACACCTATGCCATCGTGTGCGGCCCCCCCATCATGATCAAGTTCACCCAGCCGGTGCTGGAAAAGCTGGGCTACGCCCACGATCACATCATCATGAGCCTGGAAAACCGCATGAAATGCGGCTTCGGCATGTGCGGCCGCTGCGGCATCGGCAAGGAACTGGTCTGCAAGGACGGCCCGGTGTTCACCCTGGATCAGATCAACCGCACACCGCGGGAATATTAACCGGCCACCGGCGGCAAGGGCAGTTTCCTGTTTTATTTCACCGCGCTAATTTTTGGATTTCGTATTGACATAGAAGGCTTAATCCGCTACTAAACGGAGATTCTATAAGAGAACTTAAACGGCAGTGTGCCGGAAATACTAACAAATTTGTAAAGGAGGATTGAGTACCATGCCGACAGTCGAATTTGGTGGAAAAACCTTCACGGTAGATGAAGACGGTTTTATTGATGACTACACCAACTGGTCCGAAGAGTGGCAGCAGTACGTCAAAAAAGAAGAAGGCATCGACGAATTGAACGAAGAGCACAAAAAAGTAGTTGCCGTGCTTCGCGAATACTACGAAAAGAACGGTATTGCTCCCATGGTTCGCGTGCTTTCCAAGGTAACCGGCTTCAAACTGAAACACATCTATGAGCTGTTCCCCTCCGGACCCGGAAAGGGAGCCTGTAAAATGGCGGGTCTTCCAAAACCCACCGGATGTGTCTAACCACACCGAACGCAGTTTATAAAAAAGGCTCCGCTATGAACAAGGCGGGGCCTTTTTTCATTAGGCGGCTAGCCTAAAGTATAGATGGCGCGGATGGATCATCCCATATGATTCGCCATCTAGACGCTCCTTCAGCAAGTGGCTTTGGGCGTTTTCCTGACCACCCTCAGCTAAAAACCCTTTCCTTTGAGGAGCCTGAGTATGCGCCTTGCCGTGAAAACCCACGCCCAGACGGAAATGATCGACGTCACCTCCCTGGTGCAGCAGCAGGTGACCAATAGCGCAATGGCCGACGGCCTTTGCGTGGTCTTCGTCCCCCACACCACGGCGGCTGTCACCATCAACGAGAGCGCCGACCCAGCGGTAAGCCAAGACATCCTCATGGTGCTCAACAAGATCGTTCCTTGGAAGGAGGCTTACCGCCATATGGAAGGCAACTCACCCGCCCACCTGAAAACCGCCATCATCGGATCGTCGGAAACCATTGCCGTGGAAAAAGGCCGGCTGGTTCTGGGCACCTGGCAGGGTATCTTCTTTTGTGAATTTGACGGGCCGAGGACCCGCAAGCTGGACGTCCGGCTGATTCGCACATGATGCAAAATATCCGCATCGCGGCGGTGGTCTGCCGATGCCCCGTGGGACAAGTGGCGCATAATCTGGAGCGGGCCCGGTACTGGACCCTTAAGGCCAGCAAAAAAAAGGCCGTTCTCGTCTGTTTTCCCGAAATGAACCTCACCGGTTACAGCAACCGCGAAGAGATCGCGGGCCATGCAATCAGCGCCAAGGGGCCGGAGATTGAAGTGCTGGTCCGTCTGGCCGTTGATCAACAAATCGCCCTGCTGGTCGGTTTTGCGGAAAAGGCCGAGGATGGAAGGCTTTTTGCCAGCCACATCGCCATCACCCCCCAGGGTCGCTCCGGGATCTACCGCAAACTGCACCTGGCCCCGACCGAAACGGATCGTTTCAGCCCCGGCGAAACCCTGCCGGTGTTCCACTGGTCAGGGATTCGATTCGGCATCCAGCTGTGCTACGATGCCCATTTCCCCGAACTTTCCACGCGCATGGCTGAAGCCGATGCCGACGTGATCTTCATCCCGCATGCCTCGCCGCATGGCCAGGCAGCCGACAAACACCAGTCGTGGATGCGCCACCTGCCCGCCAGGGCTTTTGACAACGGCCTCTTCGTGGTCGCCTGTAACCAGACCGGGGACAACGGTAACGGTCTGGTCTTCCCCGGGAATGCAGTGGTCTTCTCCCCCTCCGGAGAGGTCATCGAGACGCGCCTGTCCGGCAACTCGGGCATGCTGGTGGCCGATTTGACAGCCGATCAGATCCACCATGTCCGCAGCCATCGGATGCGCTATTTCTTTCCCAACCGGCGTCCCGACATTTACCGCCAGCAGGCGGTACTGACCAAGCTGGACGGTTGACCTGCTCGGGGCACCGGCGGTCAGCGCTGCCTTCACCCCGGCGGACGCAATCCGCAACCCGGGCATCGCCTGCCGTCTGGCGACGACTATTGAACGAAAAAGATAATGCTCTCCAACGGTGTGCCGTCTTTGGAAAGCACTTCCACCATCCACTCACCCGTCCACTCCGGCAGCAAGGTTTTTGAACTCCATGTCCGCCAGTTGCTGTTGCGTACTGGCAGCACCACCGACGCCTTCAGGGAGCCCTGGTAGTACCAGTTGTGGGTGATCTCCGTTTCCCCCTGGGCACCCTCGATCCGGGTAAAGCAGAAAACCCGCTCCGTCCCTATGGGAATCACGTCACCGGATCCTACGGGCATCCGGTCCACGACCTCCTGGCAGACCACGGCCTGGCCCACGGCAATCTCCTGGGCCATGGCGCCGGTGGCGGAAACAAGACCCAGTGTCAGGGAAACAATCAGGATAAATAAGCGACGGGTGTTCATCAGGCCCTCCTGTTCCATAAAAGGTTCACGATTTTATTTTTTCTGCCTTGGTGCGGAAACGGCTTCAGCCGCCATTTAGGGATTGAAAGCATAATGATGGCCTGGGTTTATAGCAGGTTGGCGGCTGCAAGGCAAATCGTCAAGTCCCCTGCTGTTTTCGGGATACAGCCGAAGCCAGCGCCAAACCATACGTCCCGTGTTTTTTAACCAGATGGATGTCAAACATCTTGATGGTGTCGGCGAGCGGGCGACCGAAAAGAAAGTCCTGCATCCGGGCATCCAGGCCTCCCGTTTCAACCGCCAGATGACGGACATGCAGATCGAATCTGAGGATTTCCAGAATCGCTTTTTCCTGTTTAAGCACCCCTGCATGGGTCCCCTGCCCCACCAGTGCCTGGAGTCCTGCATAACTGCAACGCTGCTCATGGTCTTGGATGAGTTCCCACAGCCCCTGGACCCCCGACAGAAGATCCTGTCGCGTCAGCCGGGCGGTTTCGTAAAGGCTCTCGATTGGCCGGGTATCCCGGCAGTTCAACACCCTGCATTCCAACGGCCGGTGGTCGTAGATACCGCACCCCAAGGTGATAGGATCATAATACAGGCAGGTCCATCCGCCGGCTTGGCCCTTGATTTTAATGATCTCTTCGGTCAGGGGGGCCAGCGTCCCCTTGACGTTATCCCGGGCCAGTTCGCCCCGTCGGATGGTGAACAGGCACCGTGCCGGAAGGCGGCCGCTCTCCACCAGATCGCGGTCCGCCTGGTGCAGGGACGGACCGCCCTTTTGGCAGCAGGTACCGCAACGCCGGCAGGGATTCTGGGTCGCTTCAGGTTTCATACCATGGCCACCGCGCCCTCTCCTAGGGATTGGTATCGCAGGTCTTGGAAAGGCCCATCACCTGGCCCACATCCTCCACCACCATATAAAAACAGGGCACCAGAATCAAGGATATCACCGTGGCGAACAGAATGCCGAAGCCCAGGGAAAGGGCCATGGGAATGAGAAAACGCGCCTGGCGGGAGGTCTCGAAAATCATTGGCGCCAGACCACCGAACGTGGTCAGGGTGGTGAGCAGGATGGGGCGGAAGCGGTGAATACCCGCATGGTGGATGGCGTCGTGACAGCCTTCACCACCCTGCCGCTTGCGGTTGGCGAAATCGATCAGCACCAGCGAATCGTTGATCACCACGCCGGACAGCGCCACCACACCGAACATGCTCATCACGCTCAAGCTGTAGCCCATGATCAGGTGGCCGATCACCGCCCCAACGATACCGAAGGGAATGGAGATCATGATGATCAGCGGTTGGATGAAGCTGTTGAAGGGTACGGCCAGCATGGCATAGATCACCAGCAGGGCCATCATCAGACCCCGCATCAGGCTCTGCATGCTTTCGCGCCGTTCGGCCTGGTTGCCCTCGAAGCTGTAAGTCAGCCCGGGATACCTCTCCTGAAGCGCCGGCAGGGTATCCCCGGTGAGTGAGCCGAGAACCTGGTCGGCCTGGCTGCGGGGACGCACATCGGCGGTCACCGTCACCACCCGCCGGCCGTTGCGCCGGTCGATGGAGGTGTAGGCCCTGCCCCGCTGGACGTCCACGGCTTCCAGCAGCGGGATCTCCTTGCCGACCGGCGTACGCAAAATCATCTCTTCCAGGTCGTTTTCGGACACCCGCTCATTTTTTGGCAGACGGACCATGACCTTGACTTCATTGCGTCCCCGCTGCTGGCGCAGGACTTCGATCCCGTAGTAGGCGTGACGGAGTTGCCTGGCCACCTCCTGAGCCCTGAGTCCAAGGCTGTGTGCTTCGGATCGGATTTTGAAGTTGAGCTGCTGTTTTCCCGGTGAGTAGCCGTCGTCGATGTCGGTAACAGTGGGAAAAAAGCCCAGGGATTCGGCCAGTTCGGCACTGGCCTGGGCCAGGACCGCCACATTGCGGTGACTCAGCTCCACGGCGATGGCTGCCCCGCGTCCCGGCCCGCCCGCATCGGACTCGAATTTGAGCGACTCCAGCCCGGTGAGGTGCCCCACCCGATCCCGCCATAGCGATGTCAACTGGGCCGTGGAGAGGGGTCGGACGTCCGGTGGGGTCAGGTATATGCGCACCTCCGCCAGGTTGCCGCTGATTTCCGCAAAAATCCCCTCGACCAGCGCTTTGCCGCCTTGTTCAACGGTCAGTTGTTGGGCCGTCTTCACCAGGATCTGCTGAATGGCTTCGGTCTTCTGAACGGCGGTACCGTAGGGCAGCACCGCCGTAG
This sequence comes from uncultured delta proteobacterium, assembly GCA_963704985.1. Classification (GTDB taxonomy): domain Bacteria; phylum Desulfobacterota; class Desulfobacteria; order Desulfobacterales; family Desulfosarcinaceae; genus Desulfosarcina. The sequence goes on from CAVPIL010000008.1 coordinate 115,766, forward strand.
CCATGGCATAATCGGACTCGATCTTGGGAAACAGTTCAAACCCCATGCGCCCGCTTTTCACGTAACTGAGCGTGAGCAGCAGCACCACGGCACCGATGCTGATGGCGATGTAGCGATGACGCAGAGCCAGATCGAGCAGGGGGCCGTACCGGGTTCGAACCAAACGGGAAAAACGCTCGCTGAAACGCTGCTGCTGGTGCAACACCCAACCGAAGAGGCCGGTTTCCGGACGGGGTTTACGGTGGCCGATATGGGCCGGCAGGATGAAGAGGCTTTCGATGAGGGAAACGGCGAACACGGCGATCACGACCACCGGAATCTGCTGAAACACCTTGCCCATCCAGCCGGAGACGAAAAACAGGGGGGCGAAGGCAACGATGTTGGTCAGCACGCTGAAGGTCACCGGCATGGCGATCTCGCGGGTTCCTGCAACTGCTGCCTGGGCCCAGGGTTTTCCCGATTGGCGGTGATGGTACATGTTCTCGCCGGCCACGATGGCATCGTCCACCACGATGCCCAGGGTGATGATAAAGGCAAACATGGACATGACATTGATGCTCACCCCGGCCACCGGCAGAAAAAACAGCGACCCGAGGATAGAGATGGGAATGCCCAAACTGACCCAGAAGGCCAGGCGCGGTTCTAAAAATAAGGCCAGCAGAATGAACACCAGGGCGAGCCCGAAATAGCCGTTGCGCAGCATCAGATTCATGCGTTGGCGATAGATGTCGGAAAGGTCGTTGCGCGCCACCAGGTCAATCCCCGGCGGCAGATCCGGTCGAATCTCGGCCAACTTTTCCCGGACGGCCTCGGAAACATCCAGCGGGGTCTGCTCACCGATCCGGTAAACATTGATGAGAATGGCCCGCTGCCCGTTGTAGGTGGCGTAACTGTCCGTCTCCTCGAAACCGTCCACCACCTCGGCGATGTCCGCCAGCAGCACCTGGGTGCCGTCGTTGGCGGTAATGATGGGAATACGGCCGAATTCGCGGCCGAAATCCCGTCGTTCGGTCATGCGCACCAGCACATCCCCGCTTTCCGTCTTGATCGACCCCCCGGGGAGCTCCACCGCCGCCCGCCGGATGGTCTGGGCGATCTGTTCCAGGGTCAGGCCGTAGGTCCTCAGCTTCTCCTGGGGGACGGAGATGCCGATTTCATAGTCCCGAACGCCGGAAAGCGCCACCTGGGTAATGCCCGGGTCCTGCAGCAGCCGGTCACGGACCATCTCCGCCGTCTCCCGAAGAACCGATTCCCCATGGTCGCCGAAGAGCGCCAGGGAGACCACATAGCGCCTACGCTGGGCAATGGTCACGCGGGCATCCTCTACCTCTTCGGGAAAGGAGGTGATCCGGTCCACCGCATTCTGGATGTCCTGGGCCACCCGCTGGATATTCTGACCTTCAACCACCTCAACGGTCACCCTACCGGAGCCTTCGTTGGCCACCGCGGTGATTTTCTTAACCTCATCAAGGCCCTGAACGGCCTCCTCGATGGCCTGGACAATCCCACGCTCCACCTCCTCTGGGCTGGCACCGGGATAGGCCATGGAGATTGTCACATAGTCCAGCTCATAATCGGGAAAGACTTCCTTTTTGATCTGTCCGGCGAAAATCAGACCGCCCACCAGGAAAACCACCATCAGCAGGTTGGCAGCCACCGAATGCCCGGCCATCCAGGCAATGGGCCCGGTTGAGCGGCGGTCATCCTCCGGAGCAGGGGGCGGATTCTGGTTATCCATCTGATTTTTCATCGCTTTGAGGAGTTGCGGAGGTTTTTTCCGATGGCCCGGCATCGCTGTCTCTCAAGGGCAAACCGTCGACCGGTGCGGAAAGATCCGAAACGATCAGCCGCTGACCGGGAACAATGCCGTTTTTCATCAGCACATGATCGGCATCGCGCCACACGGTCTCGACCGGCAGGATCTTCAGGGTATCATCGTCGGCAAGTATCCAGATGGTGCTGTTGTCTCGCAGGGCGCTTCTGGGGATTCGATAAACACCCGCCAGCCGTTGTCCCTGGATTTCCACCCGGACGTACTCGCCGATCAGCATGGGTGGGAGGCTGTCCCGGGCTTTCGATTGCAACCCCAGCGGATCTTTGACGGACACCAGAATGCGGGCCATGCGCCCTTCGGTTTCCAGGTCACTGAGCAGCCTGGTCACTGTCCCCTGTCTCTGGTTTCCCCGGTAGAAGATGGTCACGCTGGCGCCTTTTTCCATATTGGTCCGGGGAATCTGGATCCACGCCAGGCGCTCCATGGGGAGCGACACCTGGATCCAGTATTCATCGGTGCCCACCAGTTGGGCCAGCGCATCCTGGGTGGACACCTGGGAGCCCACGTTGACGTGGGTGCTGCGGACAATGGCATTAAAGGGGGCAATGATATCGGTTCGTGACAGGTTCAGCCGCGCCTGTTCGAGTTCAGCGCGGGTAGCGGTCAGATCGGACCGGGCTTTGGCCAGATGGGGTTTTCGAAGGGCCAGTTCATCTTCCTGGGCATCGGCCGGTGGCCCTGTATTGAGCAGCGACCATTCCCGCTGGGCCACATCCTGATACCCCATCTCCACCTTCAGCGCGTATTCAGCGTTGACCACGGCACTTTCCTTGCGGGCGAGGGCCAGCTGGTAGTCCTCAGAATCGATCTTCAACACCTTTTCACCGGCGTGAATAAAACCGCCCTCAACAAATTCTGCATGCAGGGATTGAACCTCTCCGGGAACCCTGGTTTTCAGGGTTATCTCCCTGGCTGGGATCACCGAACCCATGGCCGTCACGGCAACTTGGTGGGCGTCCGGAAAAAGGGGCTGGGTTTTCACTAAGGCGACGGTGCGTTCCGGCGGCCGCTTTTGGGCCTGGGGGGCCGATTTTTTGATGTAGCTGGCACCGGCAATGCCCATCACGATAATCATGGCGCAGACGATCAATGTCCGTACCCAGGATTTGCCGTTGGGTCTGGCGACATCGGTCTGTTGAGGATGGTAATCGATTTTTTCGTTCATTTTATCTTATTCTCGGCGCTGATCTTCCATGGATGCCGCTGGCGATTCGGTCAGCGAGCGCCAGCCGCCGCCAAGCGCTCGGTGCAAGCGGATGCGATAGCGAATCAGCGTCTCCTGTTGTCGGATCAGGTCCCTTTCGAGGTCTTGGACGGCTAAAAGCTGGGTGAGCACCGGCAGATAATCGCTCAAACCCCGCCGGTATCGCTGGATGGCCTCCTCAAGCCCTTTACGGGCCGACGCCATTACCGCTTCGAGCCCGGTGATATGTTCCCGCTGTCGGGTCTCGCTTTCCAGGGCGTCCTCGACCTCTTTGACCGCTATCAATACTACCTGTCGGTACGCCCATAGGTTTTCTTGCGCCTGCGCCCGGGTCCGGTCGACCTCTGCCGCCCGCCGGCCTGCGTCAAAAATGGGTGCCGTCAGGTTGGCCGCCAGGCTTAACAACCAGGTATCGAAAAGCAGATCCAGCTCGCTGCGACCGTATTGGGCGCCGGCGGTGAAGCGAATCGCCGGCAGGCGGTTGGCCCGGGCCGCGGCTACCCGCCATTCGGCAGCCGTCAAGCGCATGCCGGCCGCCCTCACATCAGGCCGGTTGGCCAGAAGATCGGCAGGCAGGCCAAGCGCCGGGAGGCTGCCGATAACCGGCATTTCCGTCTGCGTCAAACCGAGATCCGCCCGGGGGGGTCGACCCACCAGTACGGCCAGTTCATGCATCAGCAGCTGGGTTTCGGCTTTCACCAGAGGTATTTTTGCCCGGACGTTCTCCACCACTTGCTTCTGTTGGTAGACATCCAGGGCCGAAACCATGGCCTTGCGGAAACGCAGTTCAATCAGTTCCAGAAAGGTCAGATTGTTTTTCAGCTGCCTTTCCAGAAGCTGCAACTGCAGCCGTTGGGAGATAATCTTCACCCAGCGGTCGGCCACTTCGGCAGCCACCGTGATACCGGCCGTCTGAAGGTCCGCTTCGGTCGCATTCATCGTTGACAGCGCCGCCTCCCGCTGGCTTCGGATCCTGCCCCACAGGTCCAGTTCATAATTGCTGCCCAGACCCAGAGCGTAGGTTTCGCCTCCTGCGGAACCGCCGGATGAGGATTCTGATCGCCGCCGGGTATGTTCGACGGAACCGGACGCCGTCAGATCCGGATAACGCTCCGCACCGGCTTGAATGGCCAGTGACCTGGCCTGCCGCAGCCGGGACCAGGCCGATTTGAGTGAAAAACTTCCGGATAGCGCTTCATCGATCAGCCGGCTGAGTTCCGGCGAACCCACAGATTTCCACCAGGGGGATGCACCATCCATTGCACCACTGTAAAGTGAATAGGCGTCAGGAAGGTCTCCCTGGGCATCGGTCACAGTCGCAGGCTTGAAGGAACTGCACGAGATCAGCATCGCGGCGCTCAACGACAAAAAAAGGTGGTATCGGTCACGGTACTTCATGGGCTGACGGACTTCCCATCGATAATTTTTGTTTTCATATCAGGTCGTTAAAGTCTTCCGCGCCGGTTATCTTGGAGGATCAGCGCCACCCTTCCGATTGTCATTTCAAAGCCATCCAGGACTTGATCCGGGCAACGATCAGGACGATCGAAACGATCTGGATGTCCGTCCGTACGGAGCAACCCGACCGGATCATCGACCCCTTCCTTTGTTGTCGGTGGCCGGTGACTGCTTTCAACAAGATAATCGTAAATTATCCCGCCACAAGGGATCATGGGTTGATTTACCACCCTGGCCGGGGGGAAACAAGGGCAAACCGCTGACGCATGTCCATCCGCCAGCAGTCCATTGCCCGGCGGAATTCTAATCATCGGCTTGGCCGGAATCGGTTCTTGTCGTCGTCACTATTTATTTTACCACTCGTTTTATTCAAGTGGTATTTACGAAATTTTATAGTATTGTGCTTTTCTTTAACTTCTATATAATTTATCCGACTGCTCAGCATTCTTTGATTCAACCTGGAAAATCGACTGGAACAGACGCCTGCGTTGTATCGCAAACGGTTATTAACGCCCTATTGAAAAGACGCCAGAAGTGTTCTGAACGCGACTACGAGATTCACTGAAAGGGAGCATACGATGAAAGATTTAGTCGTCTATATCGCGCGGTCATTGGTGGACCGGCCCGAGCAGGTTAGCGTGGCGGAAGTGGAAGGCAACCAAACCACTGTTTTGGAACTCACGGTGGCGAAAGAAGATTTGGGGAAAGTCATCGGCAAGCAAGGCAGAACGGCACAGGCCATGCGGACCATTCTGAGTGCCGTCTCCTCAAAGGTAAGAAAACGTACGGTCCTTGAAATCATCGAATGAGGGTAGGGATGCGATCGCCTGCTGAGGGCATTTAGCTACCCGTGCAATCACTGGTTGCAGGCCTCATTTTTCGCGATTGCATCTAAAATAACAATATCCAGAAGTCCAATCTCATCTTTTCCAATTGAAAAAACATTTGCCCTTTCCTCTTCCGGGGGAAAGGGCAAATGTTTTTTTAATCGGGGATGGCCCTCGTTGGCCTTGACCATCATTTTGTTTATCACCTGTCGTCACCCCGTTTATTGGGAAATTGTCCGGCGCATTGCCACCAGCAGGGTCTGCGCAGATGATTAGAGCAACTTGTATACCATAAATTCCTTATTTAAATAACATGCTGTTATATTATCGAATTTAGCTTTTTCCAATTCCAGTTACACCGCCAAATAGTTGGCAGTTGCGCATTTTCCGAACGCTGTTGCCCCGATAGGCGCCTCAATCTGCGCGCAACGGTTGCGAGCGGTGTCTGGAGGGGGATTTTTAAATGGGGGCCAAAGGGGGGCAATCAAAACCATTATTCTGGGCGATGCGCGCCACCCGATAATGGGCCGCCCGTTGCATGTTGACAGGCACACACCCACATGCATTCAGCGCCGATCCTGAATCATTTGTTCAATTTGGCCAAAAGAAAGGGGTAGCGGATTATTTTTATTGGATGCGGTGCGCACGAGGGGATCGACATGGGAGGCGGTCAAGCCGAACTGCCCCAGCCGGGGGATATCCAATTGATCCAGCCATCGGTACAGGCAATCCACCAGATGACGACAGCTGTCCAGGTGGTCTGCATACAAGGAACCGAATCGCTTACCGATGCGGGCGATTTTTTTTAGGGCGAACTTGGCTGGTTCCGTATCCGCGGCAGTCAAATTTTCAACAGTGGCCCTCACTGCAAAGGGCAACAAATTGGCGCAGGCGACGCCGTGGGGGATGGCAACGATCCCGCCCATGGGCCCGGCCACCCCATGGACCACACCCAATCCGGCATTGGCCAGGGTGACACCGGAAAGAAACGCCCCGTATGCCACGGCGCTGCGGCAGCCGATATCGGACGCGCCCTTTCCACATGCATCGGGAAGCGCCGGAATCAGATGACGCATGCCATCCATGGCCAAGGCGTCAGTCAACGGTGAGGCCTGCGTGGAGACATAGGATTCGATCAGCTGGGTCAGCGCATCCATCCCGCAGGCCGCAGTCACCGAAGGCGGGGCAGACACACACAAGAGGGGATCCAGGATGGCCAGCCTGGGGATATAGTTATCGTGCCGCAAAGATTTCTTAAACCCGTTGGGTCCGACCCGTGAAATGACTGCATTCTTGGTGGCCTCGCTGCCGGTTCCCGATGTGGTGGGCACGGCAATCACCGGCAGCGATCGGCCCGATGGCTTCCTTGTCCCTACTCCTTCCAGGTAGTCGGCCAGGGAGCCGGGCTCAGTCAACATGGCGGCAATGGCTTTCCCCGCGTCCAGCACACTTCCGCCGCCCACTGCCAATACCGCGTCGACAGCCTTGCTCCTGAAATCGGTTGCCGCCTGGTCCACCATGGAGGGAGACGGCTCACCCGCAATGCGGTATGGATACACCTCTAAACCACGCGCATTTAAACGCGCCATCATCCGGGAATACTGCCCGGATCGTTCCAGCGATCCGGCCCCGGTCACCAGGAGCACACGCGTCCCATAGGATGCCGCATGTTGTCCCAGATCGCCGACGGCATCCGGACCGACAATCAGCTTGGGCATTTTGGAAAAGGTAAAGGTTGATATCATAGTCGCAGCCAATCGCTCTATCCGCCCGCAATTTGCCGGATGAACCGGCCCATCGCCTCGATGCCCTGGTTATCAACGACCCTCAACGTCTGAGACCCAATCACGGCAATATCCGCTTTTCCGGCTAAATAGTCTACATCGGCCTTGTCCTGCACACCAAATCCCAACGCCAGCGGTAACTGCGTGGCCTTGCGGCAGCGCGCCAGGTAATCGCCGATCGATTGGGAGAACGTTGTCTGGTCACCGGTGACCCCTTTACGGGCGACGCAATAAACAAACCCGCCGGCCACCTCGGCGATGGTCTGCATGCGGGCGGCGGTGGTGGTGGGTGAAAAGATGAAAATGGGGCTGAGACCGGTCCGACCCATGGCGCTCAGGTACCCGGCCCCCTCCTCCGGCGGCAGGTCCGGTACGATGGCGCCCTTGAGGCCCGCCGCCTGCATGTGATCGGCAAAGCGGTCCATACCGTATTTGAAGATGATGTTGGTGTAGGTCATGTAGAGAAAGGGGATGGGGAACTGCCGGGCCACTGTCCGGCCAAATTCCAGACATTGGGCTACCGTCACTCCGCCGGCCAGGGCCTGTTGATTGGCTTTCAGGATTACCGGACCGTCGGCAATGGGTTCGGAAAAGGGGATCTGCAGCTCCATCAGGTCCACCCCGGCCTCGACCATGGTGCGCACGATTTCCAAAGAGGCCGCCAGCGAGGGATAGCCGATGACGATGTGGGTCATGAGCAGGATCTTCTTCTCGGCCAGCCGCGAACGGATATGGGATTCAAGCATGGTAGTGTTTCGCCTTTTCAATGATGAATTGTTTCCATTTGGGGTCGTCGAAGGCATCGGCGATGGTGAAGATGTCCTTGTCGCCCCGGCCGGACTGATTGATCAGGATGATGTCGTCGGTCGACATCGCCGGCGCCTCCTTGAATGCCTGGGCAAAGGCGTGGGCCGACTCCAGGGCCGGGATCACGCCCTCTTTTCTCATCGTCAGGGAGAGTGCCTCGATCACCTCCCGGTCCGTGGCCCCCTCGAAACGCACCCGGCCCTTCTCCTTCAGGTCGGACAGGATCGGGCTGACGCCCACATAATCCAGGCCGGCGGCAATGGAGTGGGTTTCGCGCATCTGGCCGTCGCTGTCCTGCAGGAAATAGGTCTTGTACCCCTGGGCCACACCCACGCTGGCATCGGTTGAGCAAAGCCGCGAGGCGTGCTGGCCGGAATCCAACCCGCGACCGGCGGCCTCCACGCCCACCAGTTCGACGTCGTCATCGAAAAAGCCGCTGAAGATGCCCATGGCGTTGGACCCGCCGCCCACGCAGGCATAAACCCGGGTGGGCAGCCGCCCTTCCCGTTCCAGCAGTTGCCGGCGCGCCTCCTGGCCCACGATGGACTGGAACCAGGAGACCATCTCCGGAAAGGGGTGGGGACCGCAGGCAGTACCCAGGACGTAGTGGGTCGAATCCATGTGGGTCACCCAGTCGCGAAAGGCTTGGTTGATGGCGTCTTTAAGAATCCGTGTGCCGTCGGTCACCGGCACCACCGTGGCGCCCAGCTGTTCCATCCAGAAGACATTGGGCCGCTGGCGCTCGACATCCACCTCGCCCATATAGATGGTGCAGTCAAACCCGAAGCGGGCGGCCATGGTGGCTGTGGCCACCCCGTGCTGGCCGGCCCCGGTTTCGGCGATCACGCGGGTCTTGCCCATGCGTTTGACCAACAGTCCCTGCCCCATGACGTTGTTGGCCTTGTGGGCGCCGGTATGGTTGAGGTCTTCACGCTTGATGAAGATCCGGGCGCCGCCGAAATGGCGGGTCAGGTTCTGCGCCTCGGTAATGGGTGTGGGCCGGCAGGAGTAGCTGGCCATCAGCTGTTCGTATTCCTGCCAGAAGGCAGAATCGCGCCTGGCGTCGTTATAGACGCCTTCCAGTTCATCAAAGGTGGCAACCAGGATCTCGGGTAGAAACGCACCCCCAAAGTTGCCGAAATAGCCCCGTTTAATCATGGTTCAGGCCTCCGATCTGCTGTGAAAAGACAAAGGTGTCCGTATTGCAGTACAGTATTGAAAAAACGGCGTTATCCGCCAATTTGAAATGAAGGAACCGATGAACTTCCAATATGGGTTGATGGGCATCAACATCCAGGACCGCCGCTTTCTGGGCATCGAGGCAGCGGGTGCGAAAGGTCTGCCGCCCACCCTCCGGCCGCATGTAAAAACTGTCTGCCACCACCTGCGACAGGGACCGTCCGGCCAGATCCATTCGTTCGATACCCTTAAACAGCACCGGGTGAAGATAGATCTCCTCCAGCAGCACCGGCACCCCGTCCACCCGGTTCAGTCGGCACAGGAAAAAGGCCGACCCTCCGGCAAAGGGATTATGCGCATCAGGCGCCACTTCTAATTTGCACGCTGATTGAAGCAATTGAACGTCTACGGCGATGCCCTGTCGATGAAAAGCGGAGCTGGTACCGGCAAGGGAGAAGAGGTCGATTTCCTGTTGCGGCATTCGCACATAGGTCCCCGATCCGCGCCGCCGCGCCACCAGGCGCTGGCGCACCAGCAGATCGATGGCTTGACGCACCGTCGGCCGGCCGATGCCGTAATCCTTGGCCAGTTGGGGTTCCGACGGAATCCGGGCGCCCGGCAGATAGTCGCCTGACCGGATGGCCGCCATGAGAATGTCGGCCAGTTGGTGGTAGAGGGGAATGGGCGATTGGGGGTTGAGCATGGAAAGGGGGTTTCTGCTTTCTGGTTTCTGCTTTCTGGTTTCTGCTTTCTGGTTAGGCGGGTGAAGCGTTGAGCTGGGCACTCGCGCCCTTCCGCCTTCCGCCTTCCGCCTTCCGCCTTCCGCCTTCCGCCTTCCGCCAAGCAGTGCCATTTATTTGTTAAGTTGTCAATACATATTTACAAGATACATGACCCAGCCTTGCGAATTATCGGGCAGGCCCTTAAAGATGGGGGTTGTCCTTGCGCTTATTTTGATCTGGAACTGAACGGCAAACGCATCTAGTCGGCAACCAGCACCCCGACCGGGAATACGAGCCCCCATGCCCACCAGGGTTCCATGGGTTGGCTGGTGGGATTCGGACAACGCCATACTGGTTGTTCCCCTGGTTTAGGCGGACGGCACCACTGTTAACGCCCAGTGATTTAGCTTGCCTTGGTCGGCGCCGGCGCGATCCGACACGTTCAATTGCCAATGGCCGGTGATCGGTTCTCCGCGCAACGCGTGCAGGTTCGGCGAATTCGTCCAGGTATAGGTTTTAATAATATTGCTGGATGAACCGCCGGTGCGGTTATGCAGCAATACCCGCGTGTTGCTCGGGGAAACCAGTTCAACGCGCAGATCGCCGATGAACGTGTGGGTGATATCGATCTCCACGTGAAGGTTGTCAAGCAGGCCGCTGTCGGCAATGGTGATAGAACGCGATATCCCGTTCGGGATGTTGTCCGGTATGATGATGCCGGGGCTCTCCTGGACATGGATCACCGTTTGCGTTTGACCGCGGACCTCCAGGCGCCAATGCTTTAAACGACCACGGTCCTGAGCCGCCAGGTCTTGTACATGAAGCGTCCATGTCCCCCTGGCCGGTTCGCCTGAGAAGGTGACCAGTGCAGGCACGGAACCGACATCGAACTCGCTGTGCAGGTCGTTGGCGCTGCCGCCGGCCCGGTCATGAAGTGTTGTTGCTGTTCCGGAGGGTGAGATTATAGCAACGCGCAAGTCTCCGATGTACGTGTGCGTAATGTCAACGTCGACGGTCAGCGAACCGATGGTGAAATCTGCATCACAAGCGATTTTATCTTTTATGCCCTGTGTACGGTTATCCGGAATGCTTCTATCTGGCGACGAACTGCCCTGGAAGAATGCATCCCCCGGTCGCTCACCGCGTCTCAAGGCCTCCGCAACGGCTGCGGTGGCATCGACGCGTCCATAACCAAACCAGGGGCTCCATGTGCCGTCGCCGCCGCCGATATCGCTGAAGCTGCCCTCATCAAACGGTGCAACGGGCGATACGTCCCAACTGGTGTCGGAATCGAAATTTGCAGCCGGCGTGCGGGGATAGCTTTGTAGATCGAGATCCTTGGCGGCCGTCTGCTGGAGAATGGATACGATTTCCAGGGCACTCAAGCCGGGATTGGCGGAAATCATCAACGCGGCGATGCCAGCCACCAAGGGGGTTGCGCTTGAAGTGCCGCCGAATTCGTGCGTCACGGCCCCTGGGTTACCGGTGGCCGTGGTGATTCCCAGCCCTCTGACATCCATGCGATAGTACGCATGGCCATTGCTGCTGGGCGCACACAGGGAAATCCCTGGCCCGTAATTGGAATAGTGGCTTCGCCGAGCCGTGCTGGCCAGCGCCGCAATGTTCATGACCCCCGGGATTCCCACCAGGTTTCTCTCAAACCGTCGCGCCGTATTGACGCCAATCCACTCCGCCGAGCCGTCATTGTAGACCCGCCACCCATGGGTATACGGCACGTCGACAGAGGCCGTGACGCTTATGGGACAGTTTTCGTTACCGGCGGCCCATAAAAAGACAATGCCCTTGCCTCGCCTTCCGCCGGTTGTCGCCAGCTCTGCGATACGATTGACCACTGGAAGCGCGAGTACGAAAGTCGGGACCCCGCTCCATGAATTGGACATCACGTCTGCTTTAGGCGCAATAAAATTCAGCGCGGTAAGCAGTTTTGAGTCACTAATATACAACGATGGGCCCTCTGACTCCCACTGGATGGGAAGCAGACGGCACCCCGGCGCGGCGCCGACGGTCAAGATGGAATCGACTTCTCCGGCAATGACACCGGCGCAGGATGTGCCGTGATTGGAACCGGGTTGGTACATTTCACCAGCGGCCGCATCGATGTCGCCCGAGGTGATCAGGCGTTCTCCGCGGAAATAGCCCCAGTCGGCAAATTTTCCGGCTGAATCGAAGTCATGGTGGTCCAGCTTGCAGCCATCATCGGACACCGCAACAACGACGTCGTCCCTGCCGAAATGGTCCAGCAGCCGCCAGGCGGCTTCACATTGCGAGCAGGCTCGAATATCATAATCCGGATCATTCAAGCCCGTATGCAGATGCCATTCCTTCCCGTATTGCGGATCTGAAGGAACGGCGAATTGGGCGGTTTGAACGCGCTGGTTCAGATCATGCTCGGCGGTTTCGACCATAGGGTCATCTTCGGTCAGCTTCACGACCAGCTTGACCGGATTCATGCCGGTATGGTTGGTCAGTTGAAACAGGTAATCCCGATCACTGTATGCCGCTTTTTTTACCAGGCCGTAACGGCCGGCGAAGGCATCGACCGCTTCCATGGATGGCGGTCTCTTGAACACGACAAAAATACGATCGGTGATCAAAAACTCGGCCCCGGTTTGTGCTTCGAAATAGGCATGGTGGGTCGGCGCCACCGTACGGCTGCGATGCATCACGGCATCCAGTTCCGTCGCGGTTGTTGTGATACGCGTCGAGCGGGATGAAACCTGCTGCTTGTGGACAATCGCGGCATCGTCCAAGCTGTCCGGCAAGGCACGGACAACCATTTGATCGCCGCTCTTCTTAAGCTCGATTTTCTTCCCGGATCGATACGTGTAGGTTTTCTCTGATGGTCCCATGATAGTCCTCCTTCCTGAGGGCGGTTGACGGGTAGCCAACCCATCGGAAAATGGCGATGATTATGAGGATTCAGGGTCGCCGGCGCCTTCTTGCCGGGTCCAGGAGCATGCGGGTGGAGATGGCCATGACATTCAGAATCGGAGCGGACGGTCAGGCGGCTGCTGGTCGTTCGATCCCGGTTTTCAGCTCACCGCGTCGAAGGGGAACAAGGGCGATTGCGGTCGTGTAAGCCCCCACCGTAGAGTTGTTTTGCCAGGCTATCGCGGAAGGATCTCTACAATCACCGGCCGGTGGTCACTCGGCAATCGATCCCGTTCGTTGAGGTGGGGATCGTTTCTGATCTGCGCTTCGTATTCGGCGACGGCGACGCGTCCTTGCCAGTCCCAATTCCGGCAGATCGCCGGGCTGAGGCCGATATGATCGATAACCAGCTCCCGGGTTTCCTCGGCGATGAAATCGTAAAAGCGGGCGGTGTAGTCCGGGGAGTGGCACGCCAAAAGGGCATGGGTCAGCTGCCGCTGCGGCCGGAAAATCGATCCGAAGATACGGTCCACCACGGAGTGGGTCAGAAAATTGGCTTCGAAAAAATCGGCGCCTTCACCGTCGTTGAGGTCCCCCGTGACGATGACATGCGCATCGGGATTGTCTACGAGCACCTCATCGAGGAATTCGCGGATGCGAAACGCCTCGGCGCTGATGCGGCGACGCGCCTTGAGAGCATCAGCGAAAAACGTCAACCGATCCGTGCCACCAGCCGTGTACAAAGTCTCGCCGTTCTGGACATACTTGGATTTGAGGTGATTGTTCAGAACCAAGAAGGAATGCCCATGGGCCGTGATAGCGACGATCTGAGGCTGGCGGGCGAAGTCCACGTCGTCGATCAGCAGGTCCGCGTTGACATCGGCCTTGAACGGCGATGTGAGGTCAACCGCGCCCATGGCCTCCGCGGCCGGCGCCATCGCGGCAATGTCCCGGTCGAGCCTGGCGGCCACCGCCAGAGCCTGGGCGCCGCCGGATCCCCGCAGGATCTGCCAGTCGCCGTTTACCAGCCGGCGAAAGAAGTCCCGCAGTTCGGGCATGCCGGCACCTTCCTGGATGGCGATCAAATCCGGATCGACGCTGTTGATCACGTTGGCCGCGCGTGCCGCCAGGTTGGGAACATCCGTAATCGCAGGTGAAAAGCTGTTGCCGTTGAATGATTGCCGCATTACCGGCGGGTCGGCGTCGCCGGATTCCCACCAGCTGTTCATGTGCTCGATGTTCCAATCCATTACACGCATGACGGCCTCCAAAATTTATCCGTTCTATTCATGGTTGGGCCACCACCGGCAAGGCTGTTGGCAATTGGGCGCCTATACCATCGGCCAGACCGTCGTCGCGGGTGACCCTGACAATCAGGGGGTTCATGGTTGTTGAGCCCCTGCCCGAAACGGGCCCGGGGTGCACCCGATAATTACTGTTGGTTGGTGGAACCAGCTGGAAAAACGACCATCTGATGGGTGTCGGATAGTAAAATGCGCAACCGTATCCGGATCAGCGAAAGATAGACGAGAAAGGGGTAGTGCAACCGGTGATGTCTGCTGGAGTGATTGAAACATAGTCGAGTTTTATCGGACCGTCAAGTCCGCTGGTGGGAGCCGGGAAACCAACCCATGGATAGCTTGACGACCCGACAGGGATCTCCTATGATAATTACAATTTATAGAACCTGTGACAGCTTCTCCGAATGTGTGCCTGTTTAAAACCCTTGATGAACCCGTAAACCGCCAAGGAAAGCAGACTGCCATGCCCACGACCGACCAATGGCCCGTCCTGATCATCGATGATGAACAGGATATCCGTGACGTCACCCGCCTGACTCTCGTTGACGCGGGTTATGTGGTGGAAACCGCCGCCGACGGCATTGAAGGGCTGGCCCGCTGCGAGCAGTTCGCTCCGCGCATCGTCATCACCGACATCCGCATGCCCGGCATGGACGGCCTCCAGGTGCTCGAAACCATCAAAGCGCGCTTCCCGGACACCGAAGTGATTGTCGCCACCGCTTTCGGCGAGATGGAGACCGCCATCCGCGCCCTGCAGCTGGACGCCTCGGACTTCATCACCAAACCCATCCACACCGACGCCATGATGGTGGCCCTGGAGCGCGCCCGCCAGCGCTATTCCACCCGTCGGCAGCTCAAGGACTATACGCGGCATCTGGAAAAGGGGTTATCCCGCACCACCCGGCAACTGGAGGAGACCGTCGCCTATCAGGAACGGCTCATCGAAAGCTCCATGGACGGCATCTGTGGTTGTGAAGCCGACGGCAAGGTGGTCACCTTCAACCGCAGCATGGAGCAGATGCTGGGACTTGATCGCAGAAAAGTGATGCAACAAGTCAGCCTGGAACAGCTGTTCAGCCCGGCTGAATTCCGTCGGGTTCAGGCGGACCTGACCGGGCCCGGGTATGGCGGGACCGACCGGCTGATGCTATACGAAACCCACCTGTTGGATCAGCACAAGCAGCCTGTGCCGGTGCAGCTGTCGGCCGCGCTGCTGATGGAAAACGGTCAAGCCACCGGTCTGGTCTGCTTTTTCCGGGACCTGCGGCGCATCCATCACCTGCAGCAGGAGATGGCCGACCAGGCCCGTCTGCTGCATCAGGACAAAATGATGTCCCTGGGCCGTCTGGCCGCCAGCGTGGCCCATGAGATCAACAACCCGCTCGCCGGCATTCTCAACTACATCCGGCTGATGCTGCGCACCGTCAACAAAGGGCCCCTGCCGGCAGATAAGCATGCCCAGTTCGGCCGCTATTTAGCCCTGGTGGAAACCGAGACCGACCGCTGCTCGAAAATCGTTGCCAATCTGCTCACCTTTTCCCGCCGGTCACCGGTATCGGTGGGACCGGTCTCCATCCATGACATGCTGGACCGCAGCATCGTGCTGGCCCGCCACCGGCTCGAACTGGGCAACATCACCCTGGCCACCCGCATCGCGGACGATCTGCCTGCCGTCAGCGGTGACGCCAACCAACTCCAGCAATGCCTGCTCAACCTGATTTTCAATGCCGTGGATGCCATGCCTGACGGCGGCACGCTGACCCTTACTGCAGCGTCGGAAGCCAACCCCAGGAGCGTGATCATACGGGTGACCGATACCGGTCATGGTATCCGTGAAGAAGATATGGCGCACATCTTCGAACCGTTCTACACGACCAAGCAGGAGGGCCACGGCATTGGCCTGGGGCTTTCCACTACCTACGGCATCATCGACCGCCACGGTGGCAGCCTCTCGGCCGCCAGCCGGCCGGGCCGGGAAACCACATTCGAAATCCGACTGCCTGTACGTGCATCCATGCCGGACCTTTCTGGGGGTGAGGCATGACACCAGCCATCCGACCTCCCCATCACCGGCTGGGCATCCGCTGCGACCATTGGCTGGACGTCATGGACGAATTGAACATCGGCGCCTTCGTAGCCGACGGCAGCCGGCGGATCACGGCAATCAATCTCAGCGCTCAGGCCCTCTTGGGACTGCGCGAGCCGGAGGTGGTCGACCGGGACTGCCGTGAAGTGTTCACCGGGGTTCCCTGCACGGTCGAATGCGTGATGCACCATCCGGATACCGACGGGGACCGGGACATGGAGGTGACCGACGAGGAAAACCGGCGCCACCTGATCACGCGCATGGCAACGCCCATTTACAACCGGCGGGGAGAAATTGCCGGATGCATGACCATCCTGCAGGACCATTCCCCCCTCACCCAGCTCATCGACCGGCTGCACTACGAGGAGAGAAGTCTCAAGATTATCTTGGACAACCTGGATGTAGGCATCTTCACCGTAAACCGGGGCGGACTGGTCAATTTTTTCAACCGGGCGGCGGAAACCATATCCGGCTACGACCGACATCAGGTCCTGGGTCAACCCTGCGCCATGATCTTCTCCGGCGAGCGGGCTCCTGATGTCTGTCTGCTGAAAGAATCCATTGCATCAGGAGAGACCCGCAGCAGTCACCAGGGCCGCATGACCGACAAGGACGGCGTCTCCATTCCCATCCGTGCCAACTACATGGCCCTGAGAAATGAGAAGGATGTTATCGTGGGCGGCCTGGCCACTTTCCACGACATGACCCTGGCCCATCAGTTGAACCGGGCCATCAGCAACCGCTATACCTTCCACGATATGATCGGCAAAGACCCGTCCATGCGCAGGATTTTCGAGATGGTGGCGGTCGTGGCCCCCAGCCAGGCCACCGTGCTGATCGAAGGGGCCACGGGTACCGGCAAGGACCTGCTGGCCAAGGTCATCCACTCGGCAAGTCCACGGACAGCCAATCCGTTGGTCAAGGTCAACTGTGCCGCCATCCCGGAAAATCTCATCGAATCGGAGATCTTCGGCTATGTCAAAGGAGCCTTTACCGGAGCGGAGCGCGACAAGCCGGGACGTTTCTCCGAAGCCCAAGGCGGCACCATCTTTTTGGATGAAATCGGCGACCTGCCGCTATCCCTCCAGGCCAAGCTGCTGCGCGTACTCGAAGACAGGGAGTTCTATCCCTTGGGCTCCCGCCGCACCCGCAAGGTGGATGTGCGCATCATCTCGGCCACCAACCGGCAGTTAAAAAATCTCGTGGACCAGGGTCAGTTTCGCGAAGACCTGTATTATCGGCTCAACGTCATGCGCATCGAACTGCCCCCGCTGCGGGATCGCCGCGGCGACCTCCCCCTGCTCATCCGTCACATCGTGCGCAACTTGTGCGCCGCCCGGGCCGTGCCGCCGCCGGCCATTTCGAAAACGGCCATGCAGATCCTGCTCAACTACGACTATCCGGGCAATGTCCGTGAACTGGAGAATCTTTTGGAGCATGCCCTGATCATCTGCCGCGAAACCATCATCCAGCCGGACCACCTGCCGGACTATGTCAGACAGGTTCAACCAACGGCCGCCGCGCCCATGCTGCCGGCTGCCCCGTCAGATCCACAGAACCATGAACGCCAGCGCATCGTGGCAGTATTGGAAAAAACCGGTGGTCACCGCCGCAAAGCCGCGCAAGCCCTCGGGATGGAGCGCACCACCTTGTGGCGCAAGATGAAAAAACTCGGTATTCATGGTCGCTAATGGGTCGTCTGGTCGCATTCTAATTAACTTGCTTTCGAATCCCATTCGATGTGCCCTTTTAATCTGCGGTTTTTGGCAACGCGCCGGCTATGTGATTGTACCTCGCCGTAACACCGGCACCGGTGATATTGCCAAAATAGTTTCCCAGAAAGGCCCCGCTTTCAGCAGCCAGGGCCCTTGCCAGACCAATCGCTATATCGCGCGCCGTGCTTCTCAGGCTTCCGTTTTTTAATATCTGCCCGGTATCACCGACGAATGCCCTGGCTAGGGCTGCGGCCGCCGTTTCGACGCTGCGCCCGGGTTTGAATTAATAATTAAGATGCGACCCCGCAATACCCCGCAATACCCCATCTGTGGCTTAGTCGCCGTTAATACTCCATGTGTTCGATCTGTAACGATTATTCTCGAAGACTAACTGGATATAATAATATTTCCTGGTTTATAAATGTTTTTCCTGTTTTATCCAAAGCTGCGAGGTTTGGCGATTTTGTATTTGTTTTTCTTGACTTAATCCTAAATATAACGATAATTCTTGTTTCGTACCTGTTTTTCCCGGAGAAAGGCATGATTGAAAACAATCAGGAAAAAATAACATACAGACCTGCAGGGTATGCGGCTCTCGTCGACCGATATGACCTTGAAGTCATACCAAACTGGCATAAGTCCCTGGTGACTACCAGCGGAATCCATCGGATAGACTTGCGGGCAGGGGTCATCGAAGAAGTTTATCCGCCCAAGTACTGGCCGGGAGACACGCTGGGCGATCATCTCGAATTCGCACTCAAATATGATGGAACCAACCTGGCGATCCTGGCCGGCGTGTTTCTGAAGGCGGCGGAGGCGGATTTCCTTGAATATGTCCGGTCCAAACCAACCGGCAAATATACCCGGCGGTTGTGGTTTTTTTATGAACTGCTGAACGGCCGGACGCTCCCGATCGATGATCTGAAAAGGGGCAACTACGTCGATCTGCTGGAACCGGCCGAGTATTATACGGTCACCCCGGCCCGCCAAGTTCGACGACAACGGGTCAACGACAACTTGCTGGGTGACATCCGATTCTGCCCCATGGTTCGTCGCACCGACACCCTGCGTAACTTCGAAGCGGCCGACTTGCCCAACCGATGCCGGAAAGTTCTATCAGAATATTCCCCGGAAGCTTTGAAGCGCGCACTTGGCTACCTTTATACCAAGGAGACCAAATCGTCTTTTGAAATCGAACACATCAAGCCTTCCTCGACCCGTACCGAGCGCTTTGTGACACTGCTCCAGATGGCGGAACAAGATGACTTTTGTCGGAAACCGCAGTTGATTGATGTTCAAAACCGCATTGTTGATCCCAGGTTTCGCGATTCCGATTACCGATCGGACCAGACCTACGTCGGTGAAACCGTCGCCTGGCAGAAAGAAAGAATTCATTTCGCATGCCCGAAGCCGGAAGACTTGGCCAACCTAATGGATGGCCTGACAACGACCC
Source organism: uncultured delta proteobacterium (assembly GCA_963704985.1). Lineage (GTDB taxonomy): Bacteria > Desulfobacterota > Desulfobacteria > Desulfobacterales > Desulfosarcinaceae > Desulfosarcina. The sequence goes on from CAVPIL010000008.1 coordinate 135,028, forward strand.
ACGAACGGATCAGCCAAGGGGGGGTACCTCCGGTCATTCATGCTGCCGCCATCGCCTATGGGTTCGTTTTTGTGCATCCGTTCGAGGACGGCAACGGCCGCATCCACCGTTTCCTGATCCACAACATTCTTGCCCGACGTGATTTTACGCCCGAAGATGTGATGTTCCCCATATCGGCATCCATGCTGAAAAACCCGGCCGATTATGACGCCTCTTTGGAGGCGTTCTCCCGACCGCTCATGCCTCTGGTGGAATACATACTCGATGAAGATGGCCGTATGACCGTGCATAATGAGACGGCCATATGGTACCGCTATATGGATTTGACGCCCCAGGCAGAGGCGCTTTTCCGTTTCATCGAACAGACCATAGATACCGAACTCGCAGGCGAATTGGCATTCATCGCCAACTATGATCAGACCAAAAAAGCGATCCAGGCGATCGTGGATATGCCTGATCGGCAGATCGATCTTTTCATTCGCTTCTGCCTCCAAAACAATGGGCGACTCTCTGCAAGGAAACGCACCAGCCACTTCGAGTTCCTGTCGGATGAAGAAATCGCCCGCATGGAGCAAGCTGTTCAATCCGCCTACGGAACCCCCACCGCAGGTACTTCGTTCTCTCCTGGAAACCGATTCGAAATTGCCAAGGATAACGAGGATAGAGGCGGGGTCGCATCTTAATTGTTAATAGTTGCCCGGTATCACCGACGAATACCTTGGCTAAGGCTGCGACCACCCTTTCGATTCTGCGTCCGAGTTTGAATTAATAATTAAGATGCGACCCCGCAATACCCCCATGAACGGACCGAATTTATGGGTGATGGTGCAGCCAACGGTTACCACCACGAAAATCAAAAGAAATATTGGAATTACGTATTTTCGCAAAGCCGGCACCTTTTCGAAATCCGTTTTGAGCTAAAAGGTTCCTGTATCGTCAGTATATTTCAATCTTCCACAGGCCGCAGATGTTACGGATGAAGTAGACATAATAGTCCATGGCGGCAGTTTGTCCGGCAACATCACGGTTCTGGCGAATACGGCATTTTGTCTGACCGTCGATGAATTTTATTTAGGGTATTTTTTGGATTTTGGATTTTTGAGGAGGATGGAACAATGCCTTTTTTTCCGCCAACGCTCCAAGCGGCAGTTCGGATGCAAGCCCCTTGCTGCGCATAACAGCACGGTTGATCGCCTGTTAAATGGAGGCTCTCAACATGTACACCGAATTGCTCACCGATGCTGTCAAACGAATCGCCAGCCGCGCATAACGGAAGGCGCGTGCCTACCCGCTCCCCATGCCTCTTAACGGTTTTCGATCAACACCGTCACATTATCTGCCGCCTCTCCGCCAAGGCCCTTGGCAGTGACACGGTAGGTCGTTTCCAGTTCGGGCGCAACATCGATAGCGCCGTTTGACGTTACGATCCCAATACCTTCACTGATCTCCACCGAATAGGCGGCCGTCGAACTCCAGGTCAGCGTCGACGTCCCGCCGGGTAAAATCCGCGGCGGATTCGCGTCAACCTCAACCTCGGGGGGCTTGAAAGGCGGCGACCACTCGGGCGCATAGAAATCTCCCCCGTCCGTTACCTGCTCCAAATTGCCGCCGGCGGTATCGATGGTGTAGATATTTCCGTCCAGCTGGAACGCAATCGACAACCCATCGGGAGAAAAGGAAGGCGACCAGCAATTCGACTCGCAATCGAGCACTTTCTGCATGCCGCCGCCATCACGGTCCATCACCCAGATGTCCAGCAGGCCGTCTCCATCGCGATCGGACACAAATACGATCCATTCGCCGTCGGGCGACCAGGACGGTTGGGTGTTAAAATAATCGTCATGGGTAAGCCGCGCATTCACCCCGCCGTTCTTGTCGATGATATATATGTCCCGGGTGTCGACCATATCGTCGGTTACCGGATCGGGTTCCTGGTGGACATAGTAAACAATCGTGTCGTCGGTCGGGTTCCAATCCGGCCCGCTGCCGGTCAGGCGCTTGCGTCGCCAGAAATCCCAGCCGTTGATATAGCGCCAATCACCTGTCCTCGAATCGACAATCACAAGCCCCCAATACTGGCGTTCGGCATCGTCGACCTTGGCGACGAATTGGCTGCCATCGGGTGAGAACGAAGGACCAACGACAGGAAGAAAGGAATTCACTGCGAAATTGTCCGGGTCATACAAGCGGAAGTCCTGGACAATGTTATCCGGGAAGGAAAGCTCCGACTCGAGGTCCATCAAGAGGATATCCCTGAAATAATTTTGATTATCCGCATAGTCGGTACAAACGCCATCGGCAACGCCGTCCTCGCAGGATTCTTTCTCCATGGCCATGACCGATCCGTCGGGGCTCCAGGACGGCGCATGGTACCATTGGTTCGTGTCCGAATAGCCGGTAATCGACACCGTATCGGTCCCATTGGGAAATACCGCCTGGATGTCGCTCGCATTCGGTATGCCGCCGGGTTGATGGGAATAGGCGATTCTTGACTGAAGAAAATCGATTTTCGAGGCGGCAATGGCATCCGCTTCCCTGCCGAGCGTCCCGCGGAAGATCACCTGGCAGACAATATCCCGGGCGCCCCTGGGGATCGGTTCGGGAAACCAAACCGTTTGACGAACGTAATCGGCGTTGATGGGGTCGCTCGCGTCTACGATGGAGTAAAAACCCTCGGCTGTTCCATACACGCGTTCGGTTTGACCCGGCGGCGTGTAGTGATAGGCAAGGTGCAGCTGGCCGCTCCCGAAGTCCTCGCGCGCCTCTTCGTCGTTGGGAAGGGTCGACGTGTTCTTGACACCGAAGGTCAGGCCGGCCAGCGCTCCGAAATCGTCCGTATAGGTAAAAATCGGGTTTTGTATGGCCATCCTTCCGCGGAAAAAGTAGTCCAGCAGGGCGGCCGAATAGCCGATGGCACGGGGGATCAGCTTAGCGGCGTAGTTCTCGAAACAGTTCTCATCAATTCCGATGGGCAGCTTTTCGTTGCTTATGCCTTGGAAATAAGCGTCTCTATAATGCTTCAAATATCCCACAACCGCCAGCTTATCCACGGTTTCACCGGGATGGCCGTTCCAACTGGCCAGGTACAGTCGATCATGGGGCGTAAGCACGTCTTTTGGCTTTTCCAACCTGATAACGCAATGCTCGGGTTTTGGATAGGGAAAAATCAGGGAACCGTCGGAGGTATCTGTATTAAACATGGTAAACATGCTCAAGAAATTCACGCTGGTATATTCGGCCAAGCCAAGGGAGGACAACATGTTGACTTGGCTTAATTGCTCTGGGGTTGTATCTGCTCGAAGTATATTGGTGTCCCACAGATCGGTGATCCTAAACGACATGAAATTCCCGCCAACGGGTTCTGCATCAAACCACGTCGCTCCATCATTGAATCTTACATAGTCTTCAAACAGGTTGCCGAACCATTTAAAGGGATTCGCGGTAGGTTCGTGATCCGGCAAATACTGGGTATGGCCTTGGGAGAAATCGTTTCGGACATGGGCCGGCACCGCTGTGTCCTGGACCAGGTGCATCACCTGGCCCAATGCCCGCAGGGTGTCTGCCAAATATAAATTGCGGGTCGTTTCATCTGGAGCGACCCGCAGCCCATTTTGCGCATCCAATCCGGTCAGGTAGGTATAAAAATAGTTACGGGCGCTTTCCCAATCCCACGCATTGACGCCTGCAACATCGGAATTGGGATCAATGTATCCCCTGTCGCTGTACCCGGTTGCCCAGGTGACATTGGATTTGATCTCTTCCGGTGGATAGGGGCTGGTGGTCCAGCACCACCAGTTCACCAAAGGCAGGGTATCTGAAAGGCCGGCCGCGTTCCAATCCAGGTAGGGGTTGTGGAAGTGGTTGGATGCACGGCACGGTGGATCGTCTTCCATCTTTGCCCCGTAGTGGATCCATTCAATAATCTTTTTTCCATTAATTAAAGTATCCTCTTCGTTTTTAAGCATCAAATGCTTTGATAAATACTTAATTTCTAAAGTATTCGAATCGAGCAAAGCCTTTTCCGAAATTACAGGGTGTGTAATCTCATCGTTGAATGCGAATGCTACGGATATAAAGATTGTCAGCAACATGTAAAAGGATAAATAATAACGAATCATTTTTTACCCTTTCTCTTTCTTTCAGTAATAAAGTTTTTATATATCTGGCGTTCTTCTTCTACAACCGCATTAAACATGGGTTTGGGCGATGATAAGGCGATTCCCACATTTAAAACAAAACTGGCATGCTCCACCTTGGGAAGGCCTTCGGTTTTCGGCTCCAACTTCACCACCATCCCGTCTGTCACTTTTATCCCACCGGCGGATGAACATCTCATCCCTGTCTTTGCCTTGCGGGTTGAAGATTGTCTCGCTACTCCAGCAGATGTACCCTTCTTTATATACTCCCATGAAATGCGTGCCGATGGGGTATTTGGGGATGGTAAAGCCGCCCTGGGCATCGGTTAGATCTTCCGTGGTGCCATAGCGTTCTTTCGGCGTTGGGTATCCGGGAGGTCCGAGCTTGTATCTGATCCTCGATATATCCCCTGTCGCTGTATCCGGTGGCCCAGGTGACATTGGATTTGATTTCCTCCGGCGGATAGGGGCTGGTGGTCCAGCACCACCAGTCCACCAAAGGCAGGGTATCTGAAAGGCCGGACGCGTTCCAATCCAAATACGGGTTGTGGAAATGGTTGGATGCACGGCACGGTGGATCGTCTTCCATCTCTGCGCCGTATTGGAGCCATTGAATAATTATCTTTCCGTCAATTTCTGTTCTGATACCGTTTTGCAGAAATAAATTGTATTCAAAGTAACCGTTTAGTGAGGTTTTGGATCTTTCAATTGCTTTTTTCGATAATTCTGAATGAGTGATTGTATCATTGAATGCGAAAGCATTAGTGAAAATACAAAGCATCGAACACATTAGTATATACAGACATACAGAATGTTTCATTTTGAATCATCCTTCATCTGGCGTCTGATATTATCCATGTAAATTTTGTATTCCTCTTTCGTAGCTCTAATAAACAGAGGTGTTGGCCATTTTATTCTCGATCCTACGTTTTGAACAAAACTCGCATGTTTCACATCGGGAAATCCTTCGGTTTTCGGTTCCAACTTCACCACCATGCCGTCCGACACTTTTACCCACCGGCGAATAAACATTTCATCCCGGTCTTTGCCTTGCGGGTTGAAGATTGTCTCGCTGCTCCAGCAGATGTACCCTTCTTTATATACTCCCATGAAATGCGTGCCGATGGGATATTTGGGGATGGCAAAGCCGCCCTGGGTATCCGTCAGGTCCTCCGTCGTTCCGTAGCGCACCTTTGGCGTTGGATATCCGGGAGGAGCAAGCTTGTACCTGATCCAGTTGATGGCCACCACCGCCCCTTCCACCGGTTCCCCTGTCTGGGCGTCGACCACCTTACCCTTGATGGTGTAATGCATTCCGCAGGATGCAAACAAAGGGGCCATGACCAGCACTATGAGGATCAGCTTCAGTCGGTTGAGCATCAAATCACGATCCGCGTCGTTGGTTTTCATGTTCGTTCTCTCCTGGAAACCGATTAAAAATTAACGATTCGCCATGTACCATCGGCCGTTTTCTGAAACAGCAGGTAGAATGAGAAGACGTGGCCGGCCTGTTCCCCTACCAGGTTGTATTCGGCCCTGCCCTCTTGGATTTTGACCAACGCGATGCTCTGCATGCCGGCAATGATTTCATTCATATGGGCGCTGAGCAGGTTGAAGTTGTATTCGAACATCGGCCGGGTGCCTTCGGAGAAGTGGTTTAATGCACCGGCGATGTCGCCGTCACCCAGCTTGGTTTTCATGTCCGCCCACTTCCGCTGGAGCAGCGCATCGATCTCGGCCGCATCGACCACCACAATCACAATGGTGTCGGTGTAGGTCACCGTTTCACGAACCGCTTCGGCGGTCAAATAATACACCCCCTCCTCGATAAGGCGAACCCGGTAGCTGTCCTCCCCGCTTTCGAGAAATTCCACCACTCCGGGGCCGGTGTAGGAGATGGCCGACTCAACGATGCCGAAGGTGCCGGCGATGCGCAGGTTTGCTTCCAGCGGTGAACTGCCGGATTCGATGGCGGCGGCAAGGTCGATATGGTGCTCGGGCAGGGCGGCGAATACGGAAATGCTCTCTTCTTGCCAAGCCCCGTTCACATCCGTCGCGGTCACCGCAATCGTATTCTCCCCTTCCTGCAGGGGCACATGGTTGAGCGCGAATTGGTTGCCGTAGACCATGGCCACCTTGCCGTTGACGGCAATGCCGGTCTCGCGGCCGCTGCCGTTGGCAAACGTGCCGTGCACCAGCGTATCCGGGCGGTCCAGCGAAGCGCCATCGGTTGGATAGAGGATCTGGATGCTGATCGGTGAATCCACGCTGACGGTCACCGTTTGGCTGGCGGTCCCTCCCGGGCCCGTGGCCGTGAGTGTGTAGGTCGTGGTGGCGCTGGGGGTAACCGTCAGGGATCCGCTGAGATCGACACTGCCGATGTCCGGCGCTAGCGAGCAAAAATCCGCATCCAGGACGTTCCATGTCAGCACCGCCGGCTCTCCGGGAGCAAACGTCCCCGGATCGGCGCCCAAGACAATCTGCGGTTTGGGGACGACGGTCACGGTCAGGCTGTCCGTGGCGCTGCCGCCAGGGCCGGTGGCAGTGAGGGTATACACCGTGGTTTCCGTCGGCGTAAATGGCACGGACCCGGAAAGGTCGACCGCACCGACGCCGGGTTGGATGACGCACTGCCGGGCGTAGCGGGTCGTCCAGCTGAAGGTGACGGCATCGCCATTGCCAACCATGAACCGGTCCACGCTCAACTCAGCGGTCGGCGGCGGGAAGTCCACGGTGACCGTTGCCTGCGCGACGGCCGTTCCTCCCAGGCCCCACAGCCGTGAGCACATAGGTCGTGGTGTCGTCGGGGACGATCGTCAGCGAGCCATCGGCGACGACCGCTCCCACATGCGGCGCAATCAACACCTCCGCGGCGTATCGGGTGGACCAGGTCAGTGTCGTCGATCCGCCCAGATCGATGCGGTCGGGCTGCAGGGCCAGCTGCGCCGTCGGTTCGGCAAACGCAACCACCACGGTGACCTGCCCGGTAGCGCGCCCTCCGGGGCCCTCGGCGGTGATGAGGTAGGTGGTAGTCTCGGCGGGAGACACCGTGATCGATCCGCTTATATCGACACCGCCGATGTCCGGTTCGATGGAAACCGTGTTGGCATAGGCCGTATTCCAGGAAATCGTTGTCGATTCGCCGGTGGTGATCGACCCCGGCTCGGCAGTGATATCCACCGTGGGCGGCCAGGTGCCCACCAGGACCTGGGTGGCCTGGAAGGTTTCTCCGTATTCGCCCAGGGCGTGGAGGGTGTATGTCGTCGTCTGCGCAGGGGCAATGCCCGCCTCCCCTGCCGTTTCAACATCGCCGATCGCAGGTTCGATCCTGCAGCCCGCGGCCAGCACGCTGTGCCAGCGCAGGGTCGTCTGCGCGCCCGGGGCAATGACCGCCGGATCGGCGGCCAGCGAGGCGCCGCAGGCTTCATACAGATAAGCGGCTGTCTCGGAGGAAACCATAATATGGCCATTGTCGAGGGCCACGCGGGAACCGAAGCTGTTGAACGATGCGGCATCACTGGCGGTCAGCTCCATTTTTTCCGCCCAGTTCTCACCCTCGCGTTTATACAGGTAGGCCGCACCGGAATTGGAACCGGCGGCATCCTTCCACCAGGCGCCCACAACGGCAAACCGGCCGTCGATCGCCACGGAATTGCCGAAGTTGTCAGAATCCATGGGATCGGCCGCCACCAGCGTGGCCGCCGGCTGCCAGCTGCCGTCCGTCGAGGGATCCCTATGATAGACATAAGCCGCACCGGCGTTGTTTGCAAGCGTGCTCGTGCGCGGCGCCCCCACGATGGCATGGTCGCCGCTTATCGATACGGTCGAACCAAACCCGGTGGTTGTTGCTGCGTCTGACAGAATGGCCTCCTCGTGCCACTGGCCGTTCGCCTGCCTGAAGATGTAGGCCGAACCGCGGCCGTCACCTCTATACTGGCTCCGGTCGGCGCCGATGATCATTACCTCTTTATCGATTTCTACCGAGGTGCCGAAATAATCATACTCGGCCGAATCGCTGGGCATCAGTTTTTGCTGCTCAACCCAGGTGTTGTTTTCTCGTGAAAAAATAAACGCGCGGCCGGGTGCGAGGGTACCCATGTAGGTTTCCACCCCCCCTGAAATGACGACCGCAAGGTCTCCATCCACGGCGACCCTGGCGCCGTACATTCCGATACCGGCCTCGCCGGGAGTCAGTTCCGAGTGAAACACCCAGCGATTGTTTTCCCGGTGGAACATATAGGCAGCGCCGGGATCGTCGCCTTGATATGAGAAATCGACGCTTGCGCCCACGACAGCCCACTCTCCGTTGATGCCGACCGAGGCGCCGAACTCCTCTATGAAGGTCTCATCCGGGCACTCTATGATCTGCAGCAGCGACCACTCCCCCTGGTCGAGGGTGTAGATGTAGGCACCGTAGCCTCGATAACCCACGACGGCCGTGTTGCCCTCGATATCGATGTCGTCCGGACCGATATCATATGGCTTTTCGAAATTTTCGACAAGCTTGGTCTCATCGAGCGTCGGCAGTGAATGGTCCACGGTGACAGCGCCGCTGCTGTACGCGACCACCGCTTCGTGCCAGCTGTCTTGAATCACCAGGTAGAGGTAGTAATCGCCGGCAGGCATCCGCGATGTGTCCCAGGTGAAGTAATCCGATGGGCCGTCCGGATCCTCGTGGAGGCCGGTCGCTATCGGGGTGCCGTCAGCGCCGTGGGAATCGTCATCGTAAAAAATGGAAATGGCGGCATTGTCGTCGCAGTCCGAATCCGTCCAATGGATGGTGTAGCTGGAGTTCGCCGTATCTCCGACGCCGTCCGGCTCGATCAACCCGGCTTGCGGCCGGCATAGGATGGATAGGCGCGCTTCCGCCTCGGTATCACCGCCGCACCCGGTCGATGCGAGCACGTAGCGGGTGCTGCGGGTCGGAAAGACGGTCATGGATCCCTGGGGCGGGACGTCGCCGATCCCGGGTGAGAGCAGGCAGGTTCCGGCTCCCGTCGAGGCCCAGGTCAGGGTTGCAGCCTCGCCGGCATGTATGTTTTCAGGCGAGACGCTCAGTTGCAGCTCCGGTGCGCCACAGGTGATCGTGGTTTGCGCTGTGGCGTGCCCGCCGGGACCGTAGGCGATGATCGTGTAGGTAACCGTTCCAGTGGGAGCGACCTCCGCCGAACCCTGCGGGCCGACGCTACCGACCTCCGGCGAGATGACGCAATGGTCCGCGTGGGTGGTCTGCCAGATTAGGGCCACCGATTCACCGGGTCCGGGATTGGGCGGATCGGCTGAAATACTGACGGTCGGCGTTGGCAAGGAGACCGTGACGCTGTCCGTGGCAGTTCCACCGGGACCGTAGGCGGTAATGATATAAGTCGTAGTTTTTGATGGCTGAACGATAAAATTTCCGCCGAGACTGACCTCACCGATCCCCGGCTCGATCTCGCACCGATCGGCATTGCTGAAAACCCATGTCAGGACGGCGCTTTCCCCGGGCAGGATCGTTTCCGGATCGGCGTGTATCTGGACGGCGGGTTTCACGAAGGCAACGGTAGCGCTGGCGCTGGTCGTTCCGCCCGGTCCGTCGGCAATCAATCGGTAGGTCGTATTCTTCTCCGGCTGGATAGAGAGGCTGCCGGCATTGGCGACGGCGCCGATACCGGGTTCGATCCTGCAGGCTGTCGCATGCGCAACCTGCCAGCTCAAGGTTACCGGTTCGCCCGGCTTGATAATCGCCGGACTGGCGCTAAATTGAAGTATCGGGGCAATGGCGCGTAAGGTAACCTCCTTGGAATCGATTTCATTACCGTTGACCAGGGCCGTAACCGTGTACGTTTTGGGCAGTTCATCGGGGGTAACGACAACCGACCCTTCCTTTTCGACCAGCCCGACGCCGGGTTCGATGCGACAGCTGTCGGCACATTCGGCGGACCAAATCAATTCGGTGCTCTGACCCGCTGTGATCTTACCTAGGAAGGGCACTGAACACCTTTAGGTTGGCGTTCTTCAATTCGGGTATATAGACCACATCGGCGACCTCAACGCCATCGGCATCCGTTGCAAACAGGGTGTAGCCCGTGGGCTGCATTGGGGCCACCGTGGCATTGCCGGTAGTGGAGACCGAACCGATGTCCGGCTCGATCCGGGTCGACTTGGCCCAGGACGCCGACCATTCAATGGCGACGGGATTACCCGGAGCCCATTGGCAGACTGCTTCAGTCCAAATCATTCTTTTTTCGATTTCGCCGGCACAATTATGCGGCTTGGCAACCCGAACCGCACCGTCGCCGGCCGGATTCGATGCAATCAACGTATATTCAACGGCTTCTGTCAGCGCAACTTCCATGGAACCGCTGCAGGGCACCTGCCCAATAGTCGGACTGATCGTGCAGTCGGTGGCACAATCGGCGACCCACGCAAATCGATATCGACCATCGCCGGCAACGTCGCAGATCGTGAATGTGGGGGTTTCGACGTTGGGCACCCTTTTTATCGTCTTTCCGCCCGCGTTGCTGGCGCTAAGCGTGAATTCGGTGGGGGGCAACGGCGAGGCCAAGGTCAGCTGCCCGGCCTCGGCAACGGGACCGATGCCGTTGTCGATCTCAATCAAAGTGGCACCGCTGGTAGTCCAATATAAGGTGATATCACCGCCGGGATTGAACCCGCTACAGGGCGACACCGAAAAAGATGCGCTCGGCGCTGACAAAAGAGCCACATACAAACTGAATCGCTGGGTGTCTTCACCGCAATGGGGATCGGTCACGCCGACGGTGACCGCATGGGCGCCGCTTTGATGCGGTTCGGGCGTCCAGTCGATGCGGCCCGAGAAAGGATCGATGTGCATGCCCTCGGGAGCGTCGAGCAGCCGAAACAACAGGGCGTCGGTATCCGGATCGACCGCCCGGACAGCGTAGGTATAGGGAAATCCGGCCTCCGCCTGCGTCGGTGGGTTGGATATGATTTTGGGAAAATCGATCTTGCCGGGCTCGTCCTGGTAACCCATGCGATTGACGGGAGTGAGCGCTGCGGTGGAGCCGTCGAAATCAAAGACATGCCAGACCGATCCGGGTTCTGCCGGCACGTCAAAGGTCAGGGGGTCCCGCCCATTGCCAAAAATAACGCGCACACAGGCCGATGACGCAGCCAAACCGGCGCTCAGGCTTGCGAGCCGATCGGAGAAATCGTGCACGTAATAGCGGTACACGCCGGTTGGATTTCCCGAAAGCGTTATGGTTTCCGGGCCGAAGCCGGTGGTCGCATCAATATCCAGCCTCGCACCGGGGATTTCCCGATTCCAGTAATAACAATGGTGCCGGCAGCCATCCGGGTTGGACCCGGTCAGGTGGGCTTCAAGGTCGGCGGGTGTCGCACCCCAGGAGAGAACGATCCGAACTTCATCGGCGGCCAGCGTTGGGGAGAGGTATACATTTTGTTTTACCCGGATGTTGTCGTCTGGCAGGTGGATAAACCGCCGATCGGTCTCGAAGTCCTCCTTGTCGGCGACCAATTCGTAATCGCCCGGCAGGAGATCGGAAAAAGCGTAGCAGCCCGCATCATCCGCATGCGTCTGCACGATGGGCGAATCACCTGCATGGCCACCGGATGCATATAGGGCCACCCAGGCGGCGGGCACCGCGGACCCGTCCAGGGCATTGATGGCGAGGCCGGAAAGGCGGACATTCGGGTTCTCAACCGGGAGGCACGGCGACTCATCCGCATGCGCGCGATTATTCTCCACGTCCGTTTCTCCAGCAGAACCGCCACTGTCGCGCCCATCGTCATTGACGACCACAGTCAGCTTCACGGCGTCTTCAACCGGGTCCCGCCATTCGAACAGGATATCCTCATACTGCCCCGGAGCCAGGGGCGTGGCACTGAAGGCCGTCCCGATGATGTTTTTCTCCCCTTGCTCCGATTCCCAGTAAAACGTGACCGCAATGCCGCTACCAACGGCCAGGGAGCCGGCGTTGCCGAGCCTGACGCGCAAAGCGAGCGCCGCCGGACAGGGATCGGTATCCACGACCAACCGCGAGGCTGACAGGTCGATGCCCTCGCGCGACAGTCCGATGGTATTGTTGGTCTCATCCGTTTCGGTGAGGTTGTCGTCGACATCGACGCAGGCGTGGATCAGGTTGTCCCGGAAGGCCATTTGGCTGCTGAAATCGATGATCGCATCAATGGCGGTTTGGGCAGGCTGAAGGGTCTCTACCTCTTTCTGGCCAAGGGTGTTGTCCAGCTCTTTTTCATAGCGCCCGTTGGTGTTCAGATCCTCGAACAGCACGATGCGATAGCGCTCGCCGATATCGTAGCTGCCAGTGTTCCCGACGGTTACGCGCACGGAGCCGCTGGTTTTGAGTGACGCCGGATCTTGGCGATAGGATAGATACTCGATGTGCACAGGACTCAGATCGGACGCGACAAAAGATACGCGGACGCTGTCCTCGGCGGTGTGTTGGCCGTTGTCGGCCGTTGCGGTCAGCGTGTTGTCGCCGGCTTGCAGCGGCACTGCCGCGGCGATGAATCGATTGTTCCTGACGATCGCCGGCACCCCGTTGACGGCTACCGAGGCGTCATCCGCGCTGACGGTGCCCGAAACCGCGATCTCGGGTCGATAAACCAAGGCGCCGTCCATCGGATTCTCAATGTCGATGGCCACACCCGGGTTGAGAACCGTCAGGGTGGCTTCACCAGAAGCCTGCCCCCCTTTGCCTTCGGCCCAAATGGTGTAGGTTGTCGTCTCTTCGGGTGAGACGGTGATCGATCCATTCGGATCAACCGTGCCGATATCAGGCGAAATCGTACATGCATCCGCGAGCGCACTTTCCCACGAAAGCGTGGCGGAATCGCCGCTGACGACTGTTTGAGGCGCCGCCGACAAGCTCACCGAGGGAGAAGCCTGAAACAGTTCGATGGTCAGGTAAGAACCCGGTTGACCCATTAGTTTTACTTCCATTCGGTTTTCACCGAGCAGGCGGATGGGCAGCATTATCCTGGACGCTTTTTTCTTAAAGTCCCAAGGGCTCATGACCACCCTTCCGTTCAGCTTGATGAAAGCTCGCGTGACCCGGTGACAGCCTTTTTTAAGGCTTTTATGGCTGATTTTCACGACCAGGGTGCCGCCCCCTGCAGTGGCCGTGATACTCTCCGTATAGACTTCCGGCTTGCCCTTGGACCGCAGGAATTTTTCAGGCCCGTAGATGCTTCCACCGAAGGCGATGGCCCGGGTAGCAAGCAGGATAAGTAAAAGAAGAAAAGCGACACTATGGTTTTTTTTCATCACCTGGTCCTTAAAAAATTGCAATTCGAGTTTAATTCTAGTTTGGGTGTGGTTCCGATCCGGACAAAGCGCTGCGTGCAGGTGGGTCTTAATGGGATAGTCACTAAAGAATGTGCTTCGGGAACCGGCTGGCTGAGGATGTTCCGGAATTGAAAACGGTGGTGAACGGTTTGGGGTGCAGTGTCAAGATGAGCAATCTCACCGGACGACATCAGCCTGGTAAACATGGGCAGACTCACGCCGATGATCATGTCGGCAACGACACTAAAGGTCTGACCTGTTGCATCTGCTTTTCCGCTCACGTACCGCCTCAGTATGCAATGTCTCCAACGATCAAGCCACATGGTTGTTGCACTGCGTGGCCAGCTTCCAAGAGAATTTGCTCCGGTCAGGGCCGGATTCTCCTGACGAACGGCACCAACCGCAAACGATCCATGACGGTGGTGGCGGTAAAGCGCAGGATGCACATGAAATCCCCTTGGCCCATCTGTTTATGCAGGGAAATTCAGGGAAAACAGGCATTCCTGTGTCAAGGTGTCGTGGATGACAGGAGCAGGGCAGCGACTTGCCTGGGCTAAGCGAGATGAGTAATGGAACGATCAGTTAGTGCATGCACCTTGCAGGAAATGTACCGGATGAGAGGAGAAGGTTGTATTCAAAACGATACCAAGTTGTTGTGGATTTTCAGCCTGAGGGACAATTTGTTTCTCTGACATTTTTCGTAAGCAAATTGACAAAGATTGTCAGCGCTTCAAAGCTGCCCTTCTTGATGATCGCCACTATCAGCCTGATGCCCGTGAGGGCGCAACAGACAGTTTTTTTGTAAATCAAGACACAACTGTTTTGCTGTTCTCAACCGGTCGCGAGCCTGAATGATCGTAAGACCAATCCCCCCATGCCTTGTCGACGATCCGCATCAGCAACGGAGTCACGATTTCATCGGCCAGTTTCCCGTACAACAGATCCAGGTGGTTGGCGCCTTCGATAACAAAGTCGATCAACTGGCTGCGCTCCGCAGTGATATCGATTTTTGCCAGATCGCTGGCCGCATTGAGACGATAGATCTTTTTAATTTTGTGGGGATAAAATTTGCGATAACGCAGGTTTTCCAACGGCACAAGGTTGTCACAAGTGCCCCAGAAATGAAACACGGGGATGTTCTCCGGAAACCAGGGCAGGCAGTCGGAGTAGTTCAGCCGGCTGCCGTCCATACGCTTGAACCCCTTGCCGTTGTAAATGGCCTTCAGGCACTGAAATCCGAGTCCTAAAGGGATGGACTCGGTGGCGGCTTTCAGGTAGCGCTCTACGAAATACTTGTCGCCCCTGTGGTTTTCTGGTGAGATTAAAAAGTTCAAATCCCCCACATTGTGATTGGCGATAAAGCGAGTGATCTGCTTGAGGACGGGAAGCTCGGTGAGAACTCTTGAGATCTCTTTGACCGGGACCTGCCGGAAGCGAAAAGTCCGGGACAGGTGGTTCAACCACAGCGAGGTCGGGAAAAAAACGTGGGCTTTTTTATGAAAAAACTTGGGTGATCCCAAAGAGACAATGCCGCGTACCATCTTCAGGTAACCGTCAGCCGCTGCTGCCGACGGCAGCACCTGGCCCAGCAATTCTTTCTGCTGCGGCTCGAGATGGTCGATTTCCGGAAGCCGGCTGGCAAGCGCCCAGTTGAGCACCATGTTCTCGGCGACCAGCCCGCCCATGCTGTGGCCGATCAACACCGAGGGTTTGCCGCAGCTGCGTTTATGGATGAAGCGCACTAGGGTGGACAGGTCATAATCGATCATGGTGTCCACGGTGTACAGGGGATCGAACCGGCCTTGGTTGACACCCACGCCCCGCGGGTCGAACAGGTATACCCACTGGTCGTTGTCGGCAATATCTTTGGCCAGGGAGTAGCGATTGCTGATGTTAAAGCAGTTGCTGTTGTTGGCGAAACCGGGGATCAACACCACGGCGGGCCGGTTGTCGCCGCTGGTGACCCCTTCTATGCTGACCATGCGGCGGAATCCGATCTCTTTGCCTTCGTCTGTATAGTTCCGGTAGTAAACGGTTTCGTAATCGCCGCGTCCGTTTTGTTCTTTTTCTTCGATCTCGCTTTCGAAGTAGATCGGCCCCGGCTCAGTGCGCAACCACTCGCTCAGGATGCGGCGTCGGCGGGCAATCTCCAGGATTTTTTCCATATCCTGGTCAGGGATGCCGAATCGTCTCAACGACAGGTCGGTCAATTGCGCTTCGGTCAGGAAAATGGCATTTTCGGTCAGCCGAAGCTGTCCTTTTTTAAGCGCTTCGGCGATGACGCGCTTGATGCGCGGCCTCGGGATTGGCAGGCGGGTTGCAGAAAGGTAGATGTGGAAGAGGACCAAGGCCAGTTTTTTAATCGCAACGGTCTTGATCTCCTCCTGGCTGACAATCAGTGCCTTGGAAACCGGAAGCCCCAAGCTGAGCTGTCCGCGATAAATCATGCTGTATGCGTTGTAGCATCCGTTAATCACCTGGCCCGGGCCGTCATTCACAAAAAAACGCACCATGTTGCTGCTCAGATTCCGCACCTTCTTGAAGAACATGCTCGCTCGCGCTCCTGTTCAGATATGGACCCATCTTGAAAATCACGTTCGATTGCGCGCCTTGACGGCCAACTCCGTTACTCTGGCAATCTCCTCATCTGAAAAAATACCGTCCACGCCTGAAATGGCCGCCAGTTTCATACCGTGTTTCAGACCCAAACGATAAATTTCCCGGACCTTGTCCCATTGGGGTGATGCGCCGACCGTGAACACCTCAAAGCGCCCTTCCAAAGCAAGGGTGATCGTTTCGGCGAGTCCGGCGTAAACGACGCCCGGCGGAAGCCCGATATCCCTCATCTCCACATGATCGCCGGGCAGCCGGATCTCCCCACCGCGGATCACCAGCACATCGGGTCGTTTGGCAAGCCCTTCTATGGTGAAAATACTCGGCAGATTGGTGTCGGTGATCACGCAGCCGGGTTTGACTTGCATGATGTCCAGCACGTCCCGTGCGCCGGAACTGGTGGCCACGATCATGTCCATGTCGCTCAGCTTCGTGTCCGCCCGGGTTGAGACAAAAAGCTTTACCGAGGGGACTTCTTTTTGGACGGACTCTTGCAGGGCCAGAAGCTTGGCGATATTGCGGCCGACCAGATGAACCTCTTCAAATGCCTTGGCCAACAAGTGCGAACAAATCACCCCCACCGCCCCCGTGGCACCGATGACCATGGTTTTGGCGCGCAGCAGTTTCCCGTTTTTCAGCTTGGTCAGCCCCATCTTGCGAACGGCCTCGGCCCCCGCCCACAGCGCCGATGAGGCAAAATAGCTGTTGCCCGTGGTAATCGGCAGCACGGCGTGCTTGGCCACTTCCAGGCTGGTGTCTTTCATCGCTTTGGGGAGCAGGCCGATGCCCATGATCTGGGCGCCCTTCTTTTTGGCGATCTTGGCCGCCTCCAGGATCCGTTTGGTCGTGAAATCGGGTCCGTGGGCCTGCATCTGCTCCGGCGTTACCCCAAGGGCGATCAGCCAGCCCTCCGCCTCCACACCCGTTTCCGAACGAATGCCCCGGACTGTGGAGTAGACGAACGGCGGCGAGTAGGCCATGACCGTTTCAACCGCATCCATCATGCCCGGGGCCAGGTCCGACAACACCTCGATGGGTTTGAGTTTTTTCAGGTACTCCTGGCTGGGCGGATGGATCACATAGGCGAACCGGTTGACCCGTTTGGGCATTCCGGAAGGATAGATAATTCGCGGTTCCATCTGCATGTTGCTGATGATCTCGAGCAATTCGTCGTCGCTGCCCTCACCCTTGGGGATGTCGAAAGCAACCCGCAGCATCGCTTCGAGAACGCTCACGCCCACAACATTGCTTAACAGCTTTGGCGTGGTGTCGATGATCACGTCTACGCCCTTGTCTTTCAGGTAATCGATCCGGTCGTCAAAAACCGTGGATGTAATCACCGTTTTTCCATGCAGGTCCTCGATGGTGTATGGGTCCAGGTATTTAAAAAAACTATGGTGGGGAACCACCAGAATATGAGATTTCTGCACCGCCTGTCGCACCACATAATCAATCATCGAACGCACCGGTGTGCTATCCGTGATCATGTTTTTTCCGGGGACCCAATTCAACACATCACGAAGGTGGCCGCTGTAACGTTCCAGCTCCTTCAACCCGTCGATTACCTTGGGAATCCCGTTTTCGAGCACAGCATCGGCAAAAGTCAGGTTGTCACTGTATTCCGCCATGACCGTGGCGATGGTGCGACTCGATCTCCCGGAGAAAAAGAATACGCGGGCATTGTTGAAATAGTTGTTGCCGAACTTGAATTGGATGTGGCGCAAAGACCATTCGTGTCCCACCAGCCGGAGCATGTCGCCGGATGTCACGGAGGTCTCTAGTTTGGATCCGAGTTCCAGAAGCGCGGCCAATCCGTTGTTGTACGCGCTCTTCGTGATCATGGATCGGGCTGATCGAATGCCGCCTAGGGCGATGGCATCGGCCTTTTTGTTCCACTTCAGGAGCAGAACGGAGGCTTTCTCCACATCTCCGTCGGTGCCCAGACGCTGGACGTGAAACGGTTGTTTTAAGAACTCCGTTTCGAATTCGTTGTCGTCTATACTCGGTCCTAAACTGACTTGGATGATATGCTTCACATGAACCTCCGCTAACTGGCGATGGGTTGATTTCTGGCTTCCAGAGCAAGCTCTTTCACCCGGGCGATATCATCATCCGAGAACACACCGTTGACGCCGGAAACGGCAGCCAGTTTCATGCCGTGCTTCAGACCGAGTTTATATATTTCCTTTACCTTTTCCCACTCGATATCCCGGCCGATGGTAAAGATTTCAAAGCGACCCTCCAAGGCCAAAACGATCGTTTCGGCCAGGCAGGCATAGACCACTTTGCCAGGCAGGCCGATGTTTCTCATCTCCGGGTTGCCGGGCAATTCAATTTCTCCCGATTCGATCACCAGTACGTCCGGACGCTTGGCCACATCCTCCGGGGAGAGGTCCAACGGACGGGCCACATCGGTGATGACGCAGCCGGGCTTGACCTTGGTGATATCCAGAACCTTCTTGCCTGCACCTGAAGTGGCGGTGACGATCACATCCATGTCGGCCAGATATTTATCGGGACGGGTCGTCACAGTCAGTAGGACATCCGGGTCCTCCCGGTGGATCGATTCTTTCATCGCCAGCAGTTTGGCGGTGTTGCGGCCAACCAGGTAGACTTCGCCAAAGGCTTTGGCCAGCAACCGGCAGCAAACCGATCCAATGGCCCCGGTCGCCCCCAACACCATGGTTTTGGCGTTGATGCGGCGGCCTTTTTCAATCTTGATCAGCCCCATGCGACGGACCGCGTCCGCGGCGGCCCAAAGCGCACCAGACGCACTGTAGCTGTTGCCCGTAGTAATGGGGATGTTGGCTTTTTTGGCCACCGTGACGCCGGCATCGCCGACTACTTTGGTAAAGGCGCCCAGCCCCATGATCTGCGCCCCCATGCGTTTGGCCATGCGTGCGGCCTGCAGCAATCGCGAGTAGGTGAATTCCGGGTCATGGGCCAGCATCTGTTTGGGTGTGCCGCCAACCGTCAGTAGCCACCCCTCGGCTTCCACGCCGGTCGGCGACTTGATGCCGGTCACGCGGGAATAGACCCATGGGGGTGCGTAGGCGATCACTTTTTCGACCGCATCCAGAAACGCGGGAGGGGTGAAGTTGGCCAACATGGCAACGGACTTGTCCTTTTTGAGGAACTCCTTGGAGAGTGGATGGATCACAAATGCGAACCGGTTGACGCGTTTGGGGCTGCCCGACGGATAGACCACCCGTGGATCCATTTTCTGGGCGCTGATGATTTCCAGCAGGTCGTCCGCATCCACCTGATCCCGCTTGCGTCCCAGTGCGGCAAGGATCAATGCCTCCAACACGTTGGGCGCCACCACGCGCTCGAGGATTTTGGGTGTCGTGTCGATAATGACGTCCACCCCGCGCTCTTTCAAAAAGGCCACCCGATCATCATCCACGGTGGAGGAGATGATGGTCTTGCCGCCCAATTCCTCAAGGGTGGCCTTCTCCAGGTAGCCGTCAAATCCGTAGTTGGGAACAACGATGATCGAGGCCTTCTGCATGGCTTTGCGAAGGATGTAGTCGTTCCACGCCTTGATCGGCATGACTGAATGGGTCAGCCGCTGGCTGGGGACCCATTGCAGCACCTCATGGGCCGAATGGGCATATGCCTTCAGATCGTCGAGGGAATTGATAAACTTGGGGATGCCGCTTTCCAGGATCGGGTCGGCAAACGTCAGGTTGTCCGTAAACTCGGACATCACCTTGGCAATTCGGTAACTGTACATGCCCGAAAAAAACAACACCCGGGCATTGCTGAAATAGTTGCCGAATTTATATTCGATATAGCGCAGTGCCCATTCGAAGGAGACATCCCGCAGGGCGCTGCCGATGGTGACCGGTGTTTGCACCTGGGCGCCCAGGTCTCTGATTCGATGCTGTTTGGTTTTGTTCAGGTAGCGTGGGCCGATCCCATAGGGATACTTGATTTGGCCGAGCCCGATGGCGTCAGCTTCCTTGTCCATCCGCAGCAGCAGTTCGGCTGCTTTTTCCAGGTCGCCATCGGTCCCCAGGCGTCGGATGGCAAACTCCTGCCCCAGAAATTCGGTGTTGAACGCATAATCCTTGTCGCTGGATCCCAAACTGATGCTGACCACCTGTTTCACGGCTTCCTCCTGACCTGCCATATCGGTTTTCGATCGCGAATTATCGGGCCGCTATATCCTTATACGTGTGTATCGATGGCGTTGACCGGGCAGATGTCCATGACCTCGGCACACAATCGTTCCTCTTCGGGACCGTCTGGCTGTTTGTACACATAATCCAACCCGCGTTCATGGTTGGACCGAAAATTTCTGGGGGAGATGGCCGAACAGATACAACAACCGATACACCGGTGGTTGACATGATAGCTGACTGGACGATTGTTTGCTATAACACCCATATTTATCGGCCGGAGTAACGATGGTGCATGGCAATGGATCCCAATCGCTCTCCCGAGGCGCACCCGATTCGGGAGAGGGCGACACCGAACGAACCGGGCCGGTCGGCAAGGGCGAAACGGGTTCGCGTGGATTTGAAAAACAGCAACGGAAAACAGGACGGCGGTCGATCCCCGGCCTAACAGCCTGCCCAAGCGTGCCGAAAGGCCGGGTGATTGGAAACGACGCAAGATCGATGGTATTTTATCGAAATCGCTGCCCACGGTTTCCTTATTACCATATCCGATAGGACGAAAAAAGCAAAGACCATTAGGCCTGTTCGCTAACCGTCTCCGCCAGTTCCGGTTGGGGTGGTTCAACTGGCTTCTTCGATTTGGCCAGGTGATTTTGCAGCCCATCCACCTGTTTGGTGAGTTTTTCAATATCGGCCGTGAGACGGTTTATCTGGCCTTTGGTGGGCAGGTTGATCAACTCGATAGCTTTTTCAATTCGCCGGTCGACCTGTTCAGACACCCATTTCCTGAGGTTGTCGATATTCAGCATGGACTCTTTTTTGGGCTTCACCACCACGGCCAGTTGCTTCAACACCGACTGGGTCACATCGCTGCCGGTTTTGTGCATAATGATCTTGACAGCTTCCTTTTTGTCCATCAAGGCCGCTAATTGATCCTTGCTCATGTACTTTT
Organism: uncultured delta proteobacterium; assembly: GCA_963704985.1. Taxonomy (GTDB): domain Bacteria; phylum Desulfobacterota; class Desulfobacteria; order Desulfobacterales; family Desulfosarcinaceae; genus Desulfosarcina. The sequence goes on from CAVPIL010000008.1 coordinate 156,142, forward strand.
TGTCGAGGGTGTCGTAAAAGCGACCGTTGGCGTATGTTTTGATGGTCCGCATAATCTGCTCCTTATTGCGTTTGCATAGATGTGAGTTGTATACAATACCGGTATCAGGCGGCGACGGCGCGGTGGAGCGCGTCGACCTTTTTGTTGAGGGTGCCGACCCGACGGGCAAGGCCATCGATATCCTTCTTGCTGGGCAGGTTGAGCCGGGCCGGAAGCCGCCGGATCCGCACGCGGACCTCTTTTTCAATCTTCCGCTTGCCCGGCACCTTGTCCAGCACCTGCCGGCCGCCGGCAACCACCTCATCCGCAACCAGGCGCGCATCCTTGCCGATCCCCTTGATCAACGACCGGGCGTCCGCCTTCAAATCTGCCATGCGGCTGCGCGCATCGACGCGCAGGTCGTCGATCAGCGACCGGCCGTCGTCCAACACGCCATCGAGGGTCCGGCGGGGGGCTTTGCCGGCTTTGGTCAAAAACGCCTTGCCGTCTTTGATCATGCCGCCCACCGCCGAGCGGGTCTCCTGGTTCAGGTCCGAGATCATCTCCTTGCCGTCATCCAGCAGCCCTTCGAGCGTCCGGCGCGGCGCCTTTTTCAAATCCGCCACCAGCGCCTTGCCGCTTTTGATCGGGCGGGCGATATAGGTGTCGTTGTAGTCTTCCAGTGTGTCGCTCATCCGGCGGCGGGCGCGCTGGGCGGTGGCGACCACATAAAAGCGGGTCTTGGCCGGGGTGGTGTTTTCCTTCTTGCCGCCATTTTTTGTCTTTGACTGTGCCATGGGAAATCTCCTTTTTCTTTTCAAACCGTTGGTTGTTTTGGCGCAGACGGCCCACCGGGCGGCCGCCCTTGATAGCGCATTGCGTTATACCCGCCAATATGACGCAATGCGTTATCGTTGTCAAGCAGTATTTTTAAAAAATCTGAAATTGACAAACCCGCGAAAGATTGGAAAGATGGCAAATTGCCGCAACCAATCAATGGTGCCCGTTAAACGACCAACCCAAGGGGATATGAGCATGCATGTGATAAAAAAATACGCCAACCGCAAAATGTACGATACGGACGACAAATGCTACATCTCTATGGACCAGCTTTCGGAGCTTATTAAACGAGGCGAGGAGGTCAAGGTAATCGACAACCGCACCGGCGAAGATATCACAGCGGCCATCGTTTCCCAGCTAATCGGCAGGGACAACAAGGAAAAAGACAAAGCGGTATCATCGCAACTGCTGATGCAACTGCTGCGCAAGGGTGGAGGCACCTTGACCGACTATGCAAAGAAATACGTGTCGCTGTGGCAGGGTGCCTTCAACATGGCGGAAGATGAAGTCGGCCAATTCGTCAACCGTCTGGTGAAAAACAAGGAGCTTTCCATCGCCGAGGCCGGCAAGTTGAAAAAGGAAATCATTGGGTATACCAGTACCCTAAAAGGCTGGATCAGCGACAGCATCGACAAACGGGTCGGGGAAGTTCTGCAATCCATGAACCTGGCCACCAATGATCACCTGAAAGCGCTCTCCGCGAGGGTGGATGCCCTTTCGAAAAAAGTGCAACAACTCGAAAACGTGAAGGCATTGGCAAAAAATAAGCCCCGCCCGAAAAAGCCCGGCGCCCGAAAAAAATCCACCTGACGGCCGGTTTCATCTTGAACCGGTTTTCACCCACCTAGAGGATAAATCCGCTTGACATCCGTGGGCATTGCTGCCAAAAAACAACGCGATGCGTTATGAACGGCCGCCATCCGCTTCCAACCGATGCGGCCGACTGACAGGGGTCACATGTTGACCGGAAAATAGAACAAGGAAATCATCGGATGACCCGACAGACTGATCATGAAGAGTTCGTCCGCTTGAAGCGGGCACTGCAGACATTTCAATCCGCGCGTCTGGGACAAACATACAAGGATCTAATGAATGATCCGCAATATGAAAAAATTGGCCATTTCTTCTTCGAAAAGCTTTACGCGCCGGAAGATTTCTCTTTCCGCGACACAAGCATCAAAAAACTGCACAAATTGCTGAGGGGCAAAGTTTATTCAGGCATCATTTCCGCCGTCAGCAAGGTGATCGAACTGCACGATCTGTCGGATCTTCTCGACAATCGCATGGTCGAGCAGATGATGGCCATGGGCATCGGCGAAGGTATGGATATGGAACAGTATCAAGCGGTGTATCGCAGCCTGGACAACTACGACCAGCGGCTCTACCAGATCGGCTTGGGTGCGGAAGTGACCCAGGTCTTTTTTAAATTGAGCCAGAAATGGATCGTGGCCGTCTCGCTCAACACCGTTCGAACAGCCGCCCATCTCATCGGCATGGGCAAGATAATAGACTTTATCTACGAGGGCTACGAGGGATTCCGCTCGATCAAGAATATTGATTATTTCATCGAAACCGTCGACGAGCGTGAACACGCCTGGCATGAGGAACTCTGGTCCACGGCCAGCCTGCTGAGTGGACCGGCGATGAAGTCAACCCGATGAAACGAGCATTGATTCTCTCGGGGGGCGGTGCCCGGGGTGCATTTCAGGTCGGTGTTTGGAAATACCTGCAGGAAATCAACTGGACCCCCGATCTGATTTGCGGAACCTCCATCGGCGCCATCAACGCCGCGGCCATCGGGTCCGGCATGTCTGTCGAGCGCCTTGCCGATCTGTGGAGAACCCATAACCGATCTGAGATTTTCCGTCTCAAGACACTCCATTTTTTAAAGTCGGCACTGCGTGGCAAACCCTTGAAATCGGTGCTGGACACGACCCCTTTGCGTGCCATGCTGACCCGCAACCTGAATCTCGAAGCCCTGCGACGCAGCCCGATCGAAATCATCATCAGCGCCGTTCATCTGGCGACCGGACGACTCCATCTTTACAATCAAGCCGTCATCAAGATCGATCATTTAATGGCTTCCAGTGCGATGCCCATTTTGTTTCCCTGGCAACCCATCCGCGGAGAGCTCCACTGGGATGGTGGTGTAATGGCCAATTCACCCCTTTTCATTGCCCTGGAAAAAAAGGTAGAGGAGATAGTCGTGGTCTTGCTGTCGCCGGTCGGGCAGCGTCCCCTGCCGCCGCCGGTATCCTTGCGGGAAGGGTTGGAACTGGTTTTTGAACACTTTTTAATTGGCTCTTACCAGACCGCCATGCCGATTTTCAATGGTCAAGAAAGCGGAGCATTCAACCCGCAACCGAAGATATCAGTGGTCGCACCGTCCCAGATGCTCGGTTTTGCCTCCCTGCTCAATTTCTCTACCCAGCAGGTCAACCGGCTGATCAATGCGGGCTATCACAACGCCCGCCGCCAACTGGGCCAAAAGGATTAAGTCATCACCAGATGACGCAATCCTTTGTCTGCCAAAAATTTCGGATACAGCGCATAGCTTGGTTTAAGGATCGGAAGCAACTTGATGGTCTTGGGGACATTGCCCTTGGCCTTTACCTGCCGTCGGGTCAGGGCGCTTACCAGGTTGGCCTTACCGTGCCAGAACGCATGGGCAAAATCGGCATTCATGGTCAAGACGACCTCCGGTTGCCCGTCATAGTCACCTTTGACGATCTTCATATCGTCACCGGTTGCATCGATGGTGATCACGGCAGATGGGTTTTTATATCTGAATTGGACGCACAGGTTGCTCTGAGCCAGCTTGGGACCGATCTCGGGATTATTTTTCAGCAATTCATAAAATTCGATCAAAACCGCATAGAGCATCTCGGCGTCCTTAAAAACATGGGTCATCGGTTTGTCTGATCGCCTGGCTGCCAGTGGCCGCAAGTCCGCTTTCGACACCGGCAGGGGAGTTGGTTTGGCGTGGTAGGCGCGCTTGACGATTTCAATGACGGCATCGCGCTCCGGTTCAATCGGGTTATAGAGCATGGCACCGTCCTCCATGGCGATCGTGGCGACCTGTTCGAGCCTGGCCAGCTTATCGGAGATGCCGGCATCTTTCAGATTCAAGGGCATTTTGGTCAAATAGGCCAACTGCTGATTGAGGCAGCGAATCTTCTCCACGGCAGCCTGGGCGGCTTGTCCGCGGACCCATGTGTCGATGAACCCGAAATTGCCGATCGCGGTGGCGAGTTTGTAACGGGCTTGGTGGGAACTCGTCGTGACCAGTTCCCTTAGCGAATCGACAGCGGACAGATTGGCGAGTTTGGAGAAGATGTCCAGTCGCGACGAACGCAACAGGCTACGGCTCTGACCCACCACCTGGGGGAAGGAAATCCCCATGGCCAAGGCGATATCCGCATAGCGGTCGACCTGGGCCTCGAGATTATAGGCCATGACCTCCGGCAAGATAAGGGCGTTGGCCAGGCCATGGGGAATGTGATAGACACCGCCGAGGGCATGGGCAATGCCGTGCACCATACCCACCATGGAGTGTGAAAAAGCGACGCCAGCCAAAAAACTTCCCACCTGCATGGCGCCCCGCGCTTGCAGATCGTCAGGCTTGGCACAGGCCTGAAGGATGTTTCCCGAAATGAGGGTGATTGCGTGCAGCGCCAAGGCATCCGATGCCGGTGACCACTCCTTGTCGACATAGGCCTCGATGGCATGAGTAAGGGCATCCATACCGGTCATGGCCGTCAGTTTGCCCGGCATGGAGACCGTCATGTTGGGATCTAAAATGGCCAGATGAGGCAGAAACTGGGCCTCTGCGAAGGGCAGTTTAACGTCGTTTTCCGGATCCGCAATCACGGCCACCTTGGTGACCTCCGATCCGGTTCCGGCGGTTGTCGGGATGACTATGGCCGGAAAGAGGGTTTCATCGCTCCCGAGAAGATAGGCGCCCATGTGATCCTGAAGCCTGCCCCCTTTGACTGCCAGTAGATTGGCCACCTTGGCGGTATCGATCACGCTGCCCCCCCCGACGGCGATAAACATGTCGCAACCCTTCTGAGTTGACAGGGCGGCACATTTTTCAACCGCGTCGATGGTAGAATTGGGCGGCACCTGATCGAAAGTCGCCGCAATCTTGATTGACGTCGCTTTGAATCCGCTTTTGACTTTTTCGACCAGACCGGTTTTGACCAGAATTTCATCGGTCACCAGGATCGCTTTGCGTTTTCCGAACGGTTTGACCGTCTCGCCGAGATTCTCTAAGATACCAATGCCGAAAACCAATTTTGTCGGAAGTGAAAATTCAAAATAGTCAGGTAACATGTCCGTTCCTTTCCTGCCAACAGGGGGTGTTGCAAGCGGATCCAGGCCCGTTCACAAGGGTTAACGCGTCAACTCCCGCATGATCTTGGCCACATCCTGGAGCTGAGTCTCTTCGACCCCCTTCTGCTGGTGGATGCTGCAGTAGTCCGAATCGGCGAGGGCTCGGTTTTTACATGGATGGCCGTTTTTGGTCAGGGCTTGACAGGAAGCCTGAGAATAGTGTTTTCCGATTTCGTCCAACGGTGCCGCTTCAGCAGCGGAGCGTGCCTCCTGGTAACGGTCATGCAACACCAGGGGTTCATCATAAAGCTTTCCGGACTGGACGATCTTCAAAAGGCTGTTGAACTCTTCTTCGAATCCTTCAAGCAGAATCTCCGGATCGGGCATTAGGCCCTCATCAGAAGCGACGCCGACGGTGACTTTCCCATCATAACTGAAAATGCTTATCCCGAGGCCGATCTTCCCTGAACGGGGCACCCAGAACATAAAATTCTCGATCCTCTGGCCGGCGAAATAGAGCGGCTGGCGTGGACCCGGAACGTTGGTCAACACACCCGAGGCCTTATTTCCAAAAAATGAAGACGCCCTTTTGGCCAATACCGGCGGCAGATAGCCCATGACGCTGAGCAGCGCAAAATTGATCAATGGGTCCGGTGAGGTTTTGAGTCGATCCATGCGTCTCTTGACCTCTTTAAGGCGCAGGATCGGATCTTCCAAGTGCACCGGCAGGGGTAGAAAAACGAGGCTGAACTTGTTGCCCAGCTCGAATTCGGTACCCGGTTTGCGGATGTTGACGGGCACAGTGACCCTTAAATCGAGATCGTTGACCCGCATGTTGCGGCTTTTCAAGTAGCGGCGCATGGCGCCGGTAACTGTGGCGATGAGCACGTCGTTGAGGGTGGCCGTGCTGATGGCGCGACCCACCGTTTTGATTTTATCCAGGGACATGGGCTCCGTCCAGGCGACGCGCTTGCGCACCCCCAGCTTGCCTTTAAACGCGCTGTTGGGGTCGGAACTCATGATCATGTATTTGGAAAGCACCGAAGCGAAATCGGTGGGTATGCAACTGTACTGCTTGCCCAGACGTTTCAGATGGGCTGGATCGGCAACCGCTTTTTCCAGTTCTTTGATCGCTTGCCGACCCCATTTATCGGCAGTATTGAAGGTCTTCGTGGCTGTGCTAATAATCGATTCGATGGGAAGCAGTGTACCTATAGAGAATGGTTTCGGCTTTTTTTGGGGCCGACTTTTCGGCCAGGGAGCATCGGGGTCTTGATCGGCGAGGGATAGCAACAGGTAGATTCCGGCGATGCCGTCCGTGATGCAATGGTGAATTCTGAAGAAAAGGACGCAACCGTCCCCGTAATTTTCAATCAAATGAACCTGCCACAGAGGTTTGTGAGGATCTAAGGGCGCAACCGTTAAATTGGCGATGATCTCCTGCAGTTCGGCTTTATCTCCCGGCGCCGGAAGGGCGATGCGCTGCAGATGCGATCTGAGGTCGAAGTGCTTGTCCGCTTGCCAATTGGGAACACCGAGGCCAGATTTTGGCTGAACGATTATTCGTCGAAACCGCGGAAACGATGCCAGGCGGCTGTCAATGGTGGCGTAAAGCCGATTAAAATCGAGCGGCTGCTTAAACTCCATAAACCCGGCGATCACCATCAGGTTGGTGGGTTCATCCATGCTTAGCCAGAAATTGTCGGCATTGGACATGCGTTCGGCCATGGCGTCTCTCCTCGCTGCATCAAACGATATGTTTCACCGGGGGCTGATTCCGGTTATCATCGGCGTATTCGGATCGGATGGATGTCGCCTGCAAAGAACACGGGAACGAACAACACAAGCGACATGGTTTAGAATATATAATGCTCGGAAATATGCAAGCCCAATTCATGCAACGAATTGGGCCCTAACTCATCACCGGGGGATGAATCTAATCCCCGGCTGACAAAACAGCGACGGGCCGGATTGCCACGGCGTTTCTTACCGGCCGCAGCCCGGCCCGTTTAGAGAGGACTCGGCGACGATCGATATCGCGCCAATCCGCTACCGGTGTCAGACAGCCACAGCCCGATGGAGCGCGTCGACCTTTTGGTTGAGGGTGCTGACTCGCCGTGACAGGCCGTCGATATCCTTCTTGCTGGGCAGATTAAACTGGGCCGGAAGCGTATCGATCCGGCGGCGAACCGCTCTTTCGATCTTCAGGTTGCCGGAGAACTTGTCCAGCGCCTGCCGGCCACCCGTAACCACCTCATCCGCGACCAGTCGCGCATCCTTGCCGATCCCTTTGATCAATGAACGCGCGTCTGCCTTCAACGCCGCCATGCGACTGCGGGTCTCTTGTCGCAGATCTTCCAACCGGGCTTTGCCGTCATCCAACACGCCATTGAGGGTCTGGCGGGGGGCTTTACCGGCTTTGGTAAAAAACGCCTTGCCATCTTTGATTATGTCGCCTACCGCCGCACGGGTCTCCTGGTTCAGGTCCGTGATCATCTCCTGGCCCTCATCCAGCCATCCGGAGAGCGTTTTGCGCGGCGCTTGTCTCAAGTCCGTCATCAGGGCCTTGCCTTTTTCGATCGGCTGGGAAAAATAGGTGTCGCTGTAGTCTTCAAATTTGTCAGTCACCCGGCGGCGAGCCCGTTGAACGGTGGTCACCACATAAAAGCGTGTCTTGGCCGTGCTTTTTTTCTTGCTGCTCTTTTTGGTCTTCGCTTGTGCCATGGTAAATCTCCTTGTTTTTACAGTTGCGGGCTGCCTTTTTGTTTACCGCCGTCGAGCCGGTGCTTAAAATAACGCGTTGCGTTATGTTCAGCAATATGATGCAGTGCGTTATGCTTGTCAAGGGAATTTTTCGTTTTTTAACTAAACCCGAACCGATCACAAAATCGACCAGCGCCCCAGGGCGGCTGGGCAGGCTAACGCAATCAGTCAACGACCGTTAATATTGTTGAAGAATCCAGTCCGATCGGACAGAAAAGAGGTAGGGTCGTTGCGCGATGGCGTGTGGCCGGAAAAGTCAGACTGTGGACGTAAAACCAACCCCTGGTCGCTGGCTATAGCCGACCTTTTTTGACAATCGCCACCAGCAGCCAGATGCCCATGAGGGCGGCGGCCAGAAAACCAATGATGCCGATCAGGGAGATGCCATAGAACAGCGGCGGGGTCTTGGAGATGACGATCAGCGCCGAACCGATGATCAGGGCAGCGATGATGATCGAAAAGGAGATGCGATTGCTGATCTGATCGTGGGTGGAGAGCATGCTCTCCATGCTTTTCAGCTCCAGCATGAAGGTGAACTTCTTCTGGCGGATGGTGCGGGTGATCTCTAAAAGGTCCTTGGGAAACTCCTGCACGAAGTCCATGTACTGGGCAAAAATACTCACGGCATCGCTGCCCAGACGCTCAGCTGAGAAACGCGAGAGTTTGACCTGCCGGATAAAGGGCTCGGCGTGGGCGATCATGTCGAAATCGGGGTCCAGCATCAGGCCTACCCCTTCGACCGTGCTGAGGGCCTTCATCATCAGAAAAATCTCCGGCGGGATGCGCAGCCGGTGCTGGGCGGCCAGTTCGAGCAAGTGGTGGAGCAGCCGGCCGATCTGGATGTCTTTGAGCGGTTTGTATAGGTGCTCTCCCATGAAGTCGGCCACATCCTTGCCCAGCAGGCGCAGGTCGGGCTCTTCTTCCCAGAGGGTCAGCTTGAGCATCACCTGGGTGGTGCGTGGTTCGTCGCGGCGCACCACGGCATCCACCAGTTCCACGAACGCCTCGCGGGTGCTGCGGTCCACCGTGCCCATCATGCCGAAATCCAGCAGGCAGATCACGTTGTTGGGCAAAACGAAGAGATTGCCGGGGTGGGGGTCGGCGTGGAAGAAGCCGTGTTCGAAGATCTGGGTCAGCAGGATATCGGCGCCGCGCTGGGTGATCAGCCGGCGGTCGTAGCCGTTCTCGTCCAGCCGATCCAGCAGGGAAACCTTGATGCCGTCCACGAATTCGGTGATCAGCACGCGCCCGGTGGTGATCTCCCGGTAGACCTTGGGAATGTATACCGTGTCGTCGTGCAGAAAGGCGCCGGCCACCCGCTCCATACTGGTGGCTTCCAGGGTGTAGTCCATCTCCTTTTCGATGGACCGGGCGAACTCCTCAACGATTTTCACCGGCCGGTGGTGGGCCAGCTCTTCGATGTGGCGCTCGGCCAGGGTGGCCAGGTGGAGCATGATCTCCAGATCCACATCCACCAGCTTGCGGATTCCCGGCCGCTGGACCTTGACCGCCACCTGGTCACCGTCTTTGAGGCGGGCCCGGTGAACCTGGCCGATGGAGGCGGAGGCCAGGGGCTCGGGATCCAACTGGTCGAGCAGGTCATCGGCCGACCGGCCGGTCTCTTCGCGGATAATCCGGCGCACGTCGGCAAAGGCGAAGGCGGGAACCTTGTCCTGCAGCCGGGCCAGTTCGCGGACGAAATCGACCGGCACCAGGTCCGGGCGGGTGGAGAGGATCTGGCCCATTTTGATGTAGGTGGGGCCCAGCTCTTCGATGGCCAGCCGAACCCGCACCGCCCGGGAGAGGCGCTCCACGCGTTCGCCGCGATTGCGGGAGAGCACCTGTAGACCGATCTCAATGTACTGATCGATCCTGAGCAGTTCCACGATATCCTCGAAACCGTACTTCAAGAGCACGGTCAGGATCTGCCGGTAGCGGTTCAGGTTTCGATAGGTGCGGCCGATCACACCGATTTTGCGTATGCTGATCATCCGGCCCGAATCAGGGCGTTTCCTCTTCGGCCCGGCTGCTGATCAGCTTCTTCAGGTCGCGGATCTCCTTTTTAAGGCCCTTGAGCTCGTCCTGGGTCACCACGTCGGCCTTCTTGAGAAGATCCTTGACGCTCTTCTCCACACGCTCTTCCAGCTTCTTCTGAGCATCATCGTAACGTTCCTGCAGCTCGTCGATAAACTTGCGGCCTTCCTTCTCCGTCATCTTGCTCTGTTCGGCCACCTCCTTGGCCAGGTCCTCCACCTCATCCCAGGCTTTAAGGGCCAGGCCGACGCCGGCAAGCATGCTTTTTCTGACTAGGTCAAACATCGCTGTCTCCTTGTTGTATAGATTGGAACAGGTCGTTTTCCTGAAGATTGAAGGGTGACGGACAAGCTCCGGGCAACGCGTCAAGCAACTGGTCCATGCCCATCATCACGATCGGGGAACGGATGCAAATTTAACACAAGGCCCATGTCATAGCAAGGTCTTTGCTTTACACCAAATTCAAGCCATGGACCTTGCGTATGGCCCACGGGTGGCTGGGGGTGGGGCCGGCCTGCCGGGCCGGAAGGTGCGGCCTTCGGAAGATCCGCTCCTAGACAATCTCCTTGACTGTTTTACCCAACTGTCTTAATCATTTGTGTCCGGCGGTACTTTATCCGTCCGACCAGTACAAACGCTGAAAGGAGCGCCCTGTTATGCCCGTATCCATTGCCATGGCCGGAAAAGGGGGAACCGGAAAGACCACCGTATCCGGCATGCTGATCAAATACCTGGTCAGCCGGGGCAAGTCCCCGGTGCTGGCCGTTGATGCCGATGCCAATGCCAACCTGAACGAAGTCCTGGGCCTGGAGGTGACTGATACCCTGGGCACCGCCCGGGAGGAGATGAAAAAGGGGATCGTCCCCAACGGAATGACCAAAGATGTGTTCATGTCCATGCGGCTGGAGCAGGCCGTCATGGAGCAGCAGGGCTTCGACCTGGTGGTCATGGGCCAACCCGAGGGCGCCGGCTGTTACTGCGCCGCCAATACGCTGCTGACCGGTTTCCTGGAACGGCTCTCGGGCAATTACCTTTACCTGGTCATGGACAACGAGGCGGGCATGGAGCACCTGAGCCGGCTGACCACCAAGAACATGGACGTGCTGCTGATCGTCACGGACACCTCCCGCCGGGGCCTCCAGGCGGGGCTGAGGATCAATAAACTGGCCAAGGATCTGAACATCGGCGTGGGCAAAAGCTATATCATTATCAATCAGGCCAAGAGCGATCCGTCCGACGTGGTCAAGGAGATGATCGACGGCGACGGACTGGAATTGGCGGGCGTCATCCCGGATGATGAACAGGTGTATGAATTCGACATGGATGGCCGCCCCACCATCGACATCGATGAAGATAACGCGGCCCTGCAGGCGGCGTATTCCATTTTCGACAAAATCATTCCCTGAAGGGCCGCAATGGTATTTCAACACCTTTGCTAATCCCGAATCCACCGGACGAGGACGCCCATGAAAAAAACCGGCTATTTGCATGACAACAGGTATCTGCTCCACGACACGGGACCCTACCATCCTGAGATGGCCGACCGCCTCACCGCAGTTTACAACGGCATCAAGGACGCCGGGCTGCTGGACCAGTTGACCCTCATCCCGGCGGCTCGCGCCGATCTCAAATGGATCGAAGCGGTCCATGACCCCAAATACATCCGTCGCTTCGAGGAGATCTGCCTGTCCGGCAACCGCACCTTCGACTACCCCGACAACCAGATGTGCGTGGACACCTACGAGACCGCATTTCTGGCGGTGGGGGGCATCCTGGATACCATAGAAAGAATGATGGCAGGCGAAATCGACAACGCCTTTTGCGCCGTCCGCCCGCCGGGTCACCATGCGGAGCGCGATCAGGCCATGGGGTTCTGCTACTTCAACAATGTGGCCATTGCCGCCCGCTACCTGCAAATGGCCCACGGCATCCAGCGGGTGGGCATCATTGATTCCGACGTCCACCACGGCAACGGTACCCAGCACATTTTCGAAAAGGACCCCACGGTTTTCTACTATTCCATTCACCAGCACCCCTCATTCGCCTTTCCGGGCACCGGCCGTGAATTCGAAACCGGTGCCGATGCCGGCCAGGGGTTTACGAAGAATTCCCTGGTATTGCCCGGCCAGGGAGATGACGTCTACCGCAAGCTGATCCAGATGGATTTGCTGCCGGCCTTCGAGCGGTTCAAACCGGAAGTCATCATCGTCTCCACCGGCTTCGACGGTCACCGGGACGACGACATGTCCGATATCAACCTCTCCACCGAGGGGTACTCCTGGATCATGGAAACCATCATGAAACTGGGGAACCGATATGCCGCCGGGCGCGTGATTTCGGTACTGGAGGGCGGCTACTGTCTGGAACGGCTGGGGGAACTGGCCGCCAACCACGTCAGGATTCTGCTCAAGGGTTGAATACCGGTGCGCACGCTTGGGCACCCATTCCCTAACCACCGCTTTTTTGGAGGATACCATCATGTTTGTCAGCCGGTCCATGGTTTCACAAGTCATCACCATTGAAAAGGAAGCCTCTATTTTTGAGGCTCAGGAAAAAATGGCGGCCAATGGCATCCGCCACCTGCCCGTCGTGGACGCCGACAACCGCCTGATCGGCATCGTCACTGACCGGGATCTCCGCAGTGCCATGCCCTACAGCCTGATCAAGCAGAAAGGCATCGCCCAGGAGCGGGAAAAACTGGCCCAGCTCAAGGTGGAAGATATCATGACCCGCAACCCCAAGACCATCTCTCCCATGTACACCATCCAGGATGCCCTGCTGATGATCCAGAAGGAAAAAGTGGGCGCCTTTCCCGTGGTGGACGACGAAGGCAAGCTCAAGGGGATTCTGTCCGTGCGGGACCTGCTGCGGGCCTTCATCAACGTGCTGGGCATCGGCCAGCCCGGCACCCTGGTGGGCATCGAAGTGGAGGAGAAGATCGGACAGATGAAGAAAATCGTGGACGCCATCACCGAAGAGAACATCTCGTTCGGCAGCGTGCTGGTGGCCCGGACCTGGGAGGAGGGCAAGCGGGCGGTCTTTCCCTACCTGCTGACCAACAACGTGGCCCGGGTCAAAAAGAAGCTCACCGGCATGGGATACAAACTGATCGATCCCATGGACTGGTACCTGGACAAGCTGCCCAAAAAGCCATAAGCGGGCCGCGACAATGCTCCCCGCTGTTGCGCCCAATCCCTACCAGGATCTTTACATCTACTACCTGTCGGGACGGTTCCGTCCGGGCCGCGGGTTTCAGCCGGACCACTATATCGGCAGCTGGGAAGAGGGCGCGTTCTCTTTTCTCTTTTTCACCAAGCCGAACATGGCCCTGGTGGAAAACACCCTCAGCGGCCTGCCGGAGCTGGAACTGCTGGACCACTACCACATGACCTACGACCAGTGGCAGGGCGGCGAGATCGTGCCTTGCCGTATCGGTCGTTTTTCCATCTCCCCCCCGTGGTTTGCGGTAGATGAGAATAACGCCGACACCACGATCATCCTCGATCCGGGCGTCGTTTTCGGCACCGGCACCCACCCCACCACCCGGGACTGTCTGGAAGCCCTCCAACTGGCCTTCGAAGACCGGACCATCCGCAGCGCTCTGGACCTGGGTACGGGCACCGGCCTGCTGGCCCTGGCAGCCGCCCGGCTGGGTTGCTCGAAGGTGCTGGCCACCGACCTTACCCTGTTGGCCGCCCAAACGGCTCAAAGGAACGTGAATCTCAATGGGCTGGCGGACCGGATACTCGTGGCCCAAGGGGATGCCGAGAAATTTATGGACTTTACGAGCGAGCTTGTGGTATCGAATATTCATTACGACGTCATGAAAAACCTGATTCGCACCACGGGTTTTCTGAAGAAAAAGCGCTTCATTCTGTCCGGGCTGATGCGCAGTGAAGCCGCACGTATCGAATCGACGCTGACCGACCTTCCGGTGGATATTATCCGCCGATGGGATCAAGACGGCATCTGGCACACCTTTTACGGTTCAACGTATTGACACGCGTGGATAAAAAGGACTGATCATGGTCATCACGTGCTGGGGTTCCAGAGGGTCCATCCCGGTCTCCGGAAAAGAGTATATCAAGTACGGCGGAGATACCACCTGCATAGACATCCGCACCGACGGCGACGACATCATTATCGTCGATGCGGGTACCGGCATCCGGCGGCTGGGCAACCACCTGATCGACCAGGGCCGCTACCGCTACAACTTCCTGCTGACCCATGGCCACTGGGACCACCTCATGGGCTTCCCCTTCTTCAAGCCCCTGTTTCTCAGCCGCACCGAAATTCATATGCACCGGGCACCGTTCCATAAAAAGTTTATGCAGAGCATGTTTTCCAAAGTGATGGCGCCGCCCAATTTCCCGGTGCGCTACTCGGACCTCAAGGCAAAAATCGTCTGGGAAGAAGGTCATCCAGCCGAGTTTCAGATCGGCAAGACCACCGTGGTGCCGATCCCCATCAGCCATCCCAATACCGGCAAGGGCTATAAATTCATCGAGAATGGAAAAGCCTTCGTCTTTCTTACCGACAACGAGTTGGGATTCGTTCATCCCGGAGGGCTACCCTTCGAGGCGTATGTGGATTTCTGCCGCGGGGCGGACCTGCTGATCCATGACGGTGAGTACACCTCAAGCGAGTACCGCACACTCAAGGAATGGGGGCACTCGTCTTACACCGACACCCTGAAACTGGCATTTAAAGCCGGGGTCAAGCGCTTGGGCCTGTTTCACCTGAACCAGGAACGCACCGACGAGCAGATGGACAAGATCGTGGACCACTGCCGGCGGATCGTGGCCGAAGAGGGCCAGACGGTAGACTGCTTCGCCGTGGGCCGGGACATGACGTTTACGTTATAACCATGTCTGACTTGATCGAACGCACCGCCCAGGTTCTGGCCACCGCAAAGCGTACCGTGGCGCTCACCGGTGCCGGTATCTCCGTGGAAAGCGGCATCCCGCCCTTCCGGGGCCAAGGCGGGTTGTGGGAAAAAATCGACCCCATGAAATATGCCCACATTGATGCCTTCATGGACGATCCGGAGACCGTGTGGAACGTGCTGATCAAGGACATGAAGACCGTCTTGGACACGGCCCGGCCCAATCCCGGCCATACCGGCCTGGCCGATCTGGAACGGCTGGGCATCCTGAAAACCGTGATTACCCAGAATGTGGATGGCCTGCATCAGATGGCGGGAAACAGCGACGTCATCGAATTTCACGGCAATTTTGCCTGGCAGCGCTGCCTGGACTGCAGCCGGACCATCGAGACGTCCCAGGTGGATCTGGCACAAATACCGCCGCGCTGCAGCTGCGGCGGCATCCTGCGACCCGACTGCGTTTTTTTCGGCGAGATGATCCCTTACGAGGAGTTGATCCGCTCCCAGCAGGTCTCGGCGACCTGCGACGTGATGCTGGTGATCGGCACCTCGGCCATGGTTCAACCGGCAGCCAGCATGCCCTTTATCGCCAAGGATAATGGCGCTGTCATCATCGAAATCAACCCCGAACCCACGCCGCTGACCTCACGCATCAGCAACCTGCCCCTGCTGGGCAGTGCCGGCAGCATTCTGCCCCGCCTGGTGGAAGCAATCCGGCGGCGACTGGCCTCCCCCGGACAACCGTGACCGCTTGGGATACCTGCGGGACCGCCCATGACCCAAACGCCTGACAACCGCTGGGTGAAAGCTGTCAGCCTACCGCCGCCTTCACTGGGGGACAACACTGCCGACGCCGACCGACTGGAGACGGCTTTGAAAAAGGCCCTGGGAACCCGGACCGTCCAGATAGACTTGGATCTGTTGAAACAGCTGCCCGACCGGCTGCGGGAATGGCGTTACCGGGCTACCGCCGTGCTCTTTAAGGATGCCGGCGGTGCCGGCCTGTTGGTCCACCTGGCCGCTCCTGAGACCCCCGATGCCCTGTGCGGTCTGGCCGTGGATCTGGGCACCACCCGGGTGGTGCTGCGCATCATCGATCTTGCCACCGGCGATCAGCGGGCCGAATCGGTATTCGACAATCCCCAGATTCCCTTGGGCCCCGATGTGCTGGCTCGCATCCACCACGTGGAAACGCCCGGTGGCCTGAACCAACTCCATCGGCTGATCGTCGACGGCATCAACGATCGGCTGAAAGTCCTGTGCAACCAAGGGGGCATGGCTCCCGAGAATATCCACCTGATGTCCGTCGCCGGCAATACGGCCATGACCCACCTGCTGCTGGGCCTCAATCCCCGCTGGATGATCCGGGAGCCCTACATCCCCGCCGTGAATCGCCCCGGTGTGCTTAAGGCTGCCGAACTGGGCTTCCACGTTCACCCGACCGCCCGGGTGCTGGTCTTTCCCAATGCCGGCAGCTACTTCGGCGGTGACCTGATTGCGGGGATCCTTTACAGCGACATGGACCGGCGTGAGGAGACGGCCATGCTGGTGGATGTGGGTACCAATGCCGAGGTGGTACTGGGCAACCGCAACTGGATGGTGGCCTGTGCCGGCGCTGCAGGACCGGCGCTGGAAGGGGGCGTCATGCGCATGGGCACCATGGCCGGCCCGGGGGTCATCGATCGCATCGCCATCGATCCCGAGTCGCTGGAGTTCGACATCCACACCATCGACGAACAGCCGCCCCTTGGCATCTGCGGCTCCGGCGTCATCGACCTGGCCGCTGGCCTGTTCCGGTCCGCCATGATCGACATCCGTGGAAAACTGCGGCCCGAGCGTTGCGGGGACCGTTTGACCATCCAAGACGGTTCGGCACACCTGACCATCGTGCCGGCCGGCGGGTCGGCCACCGGCCAATCCCTCACGATCTCCCAGGCGGACCTGGACAGCCTGATCCGCTCCAAAGCCGCCATGTACACCATCCTGGAAACCATCACCGGCAGCGTGGGCATGCAGCAACAGGACCTGGAGACCTTTTTCGTGGCCGGCACCTTCGGCGCCTACATCGACCCCGTATCCGCCATCGCCATCGGCATGATCCCGGACCTGCCCCTGGAGCGTTACCGCAGCCTGGGCAACAGTTCGCTGGGCGGCGCCACGCGGGTGCTGCGGGACCCCGGCTGCTTTGACCGGGTCAACCAGATCCGCGACGGTGTCACCTATCTGGAGTTGAACGTGAACCAGGACTTCATGAACCGTTTCTCCGCCGCCAAATTCCTGCCCCACACGGACACCTCGCGATTCCCGTCGGTTCGTGTGCCTGCTGGCCGTTAGCAACGCAATCCTTGCCGCCAGAAAGCCATCCCCTTTGTCTTTGATCGGAAGCTTGTCTTCAAGTCGACAAATGGCAGGGAATACGCTTTCCACCCCGGTTCACCGGCCTTGTCGGCGCCCCGGGTGAACTGCCGGCCGAGGGTCCAAACCAGTCGTTTTTTCATCTCCCGAAAAGTTCCATTCCGCTTTCTTTTCAGCAGGTTGATTCCTGTCAAATAAAGCCTTGAAAGGTTTTGTGCATTATGATAGTCGATGGTTTGATTTTTTTAAGCCCTCATCTTCTACAACCCAACCCCAAAAAGGATCGAGACCACATGACGTCGAAGAAACAGTTGCTGTTTGCTTACGGTCTGGCAATCCACCTGTTGCTTGTCGGTATTATCTGCTATGCCGCCTTTCCGGCCAAAGCGCCCGATGAACCCATTCGGATCATGTACCAGACCAATGCGGGAAAAGTCCTTTTTGACCACCACACCCACACCGCCGCGTCCGGTTACGGGGCGACCTGCTTCGACTGCCACCATCACCCCAGCGACGACGAAAGCGCGCTCATCGCCTGTGGGGAGTGCCATCAGGCGCCGGCCGAAGAGGGTGCCAAGCCGGAACGATGTCTGGATTGCCATGATGAGAGTGACATTGAAGATTCGGAAATGTCGTCGCGGGCGGACGCGTTTCACCAGCAGTGTACCGAATGCCACGAGCAGTTTGAAAAGGGACCGCAGCCGGGCTCGGAAAACTGTTCCAAATGCCACGTCCTGTAATCGAGGCAGGTAGCTTTCATGGATCTGTTTCTACCTTTTCATTTATCACCGCGGACCTAACAAAAGGCTGAGCCATGCGAAAACGATCATTTTTCGGTCTGTCCAAACCGTGCTTCCACTACGAACTGGCCAACCAAGCCGTTGCCGAACCGGTGGCTATCCCCACACCGGATACGGTTACCCTTTACATCAAGAAGGAGTTGAAGCGAACCAGCAAAAGCCTGAAAGTAGGCACACCGGTCAAAACCGGCCAACGGCTGGTGCTCGACGACGGCGATGACATCTGCGCCATCTCATCGGTTACCGGCACCGTATGCGCCATCGCCCCCTTCCTGGCTGATTACGGACGGTCATGGACCGCCGTCACCATAAAAACCGAAAAGACCGATACCGCGGATACCGAGTTCAGCGAGGCCAGCGCAACGCCGTCCCTGGAGACCCTTAAGCGCTATCTGGCCGCCGGTCCCGGCGAACCGGACATCGCCCCGCTGATGGACGAGCGCAATCCCGTGCACACCATTGTCATCTATGGCGGCAACGCCGACCTGCTCATCGATACCAGTTTGTATGTGCTTAAAAACGATGCGGCGGCGATCAACGAAGGCATCGAGGTTCTGAGAAAAGCAACCGGCATCCAAGACATCGTCATCGTGGTTCCGGAAGAGAGCATACAGAACTACTCCGGCCACCTGGACGCCCGAATCCAGTCCTTTTCATCCCAGTACCCCTACGCCCAGCCGCTCATGGTCCTATATAACCTGACCGGGCGACTGCCCGATGAAAAGGGCGCGGCATCCATGGGTGTCCATTTCATCCGTGCGGAAGCCGTGGCTGCTATCGGCCAGGCCTTCTCTTCCGGCAGTCTGCCCGTGCAAAAGACGGTCGCCCTCATCGATAAAAGCGGCAACCGGCACCTGGCCAGGGCGCGGGTGGGAACACCGGTGGGCGCACTGCTGAGAAGGTTCGGCGTCGAGATCAACGACCAGGACAAAATCATCTTCGGCGGCCCCATGACCGGCAGCGCCATCTACAGCGAGGACCTGCCCATCGGACCGGACACCGACGCCGTCATGGTTCAGGACAAAAGCGTCGTTCCCCTGTACAGCGACTATCCGTGCATCAACTGCGGTGACTGCGTTCGTGTCTGCCCGGCCAATGTGCCGGTGAACCTGCTCGTTCGCTTTCTGGAAGCTGGACAGTATACCGAAGGCGCCGATCTATACGACCTTTACTCGTGCATCGAGTGCGGTCTGTGCAGTTACGTGTGCGTATCGCGCATTCCCATCTATCAGTATATCAAACTGGCAAAATACGAAATCGGTCGGATCACATCTGCGGAGGAGATGAATGAACAGTAAGAAGACGCTAATTGTATCCCACGCACCGTTCTGGCATGACGGCAGCGGGATTCCCGAGCGAAGCTACCACACCATCATCGCCGCCCTTCCCGCAGCTTTTGTGGGAATCGCCTATTATGGCGCTCCGGCGCTGGGCGTCATCAGCCTGGCCATGTCAACGGCGATTCTATGGGAGCTTCTGCTCAATCGCGCCATGCGGCAGCCGGTTACCATCGGAAATGGCAATGCCGCCCTGGTTGGTCTGCTGATGGCCATGGTGCTTCCCGCGTCGACCCCATGGTGGATCGTACTCATCGGCACATTTCTGGCCATCGTCATCGGCATGCAGATTTTCGGCGGCATCGGTGCCAACCCGTTCAATCCGGTGGCCCTGGCATATGCGATTCTCGTGGTATCCTACAAGAACCACCTCGATTTCGACAGCGGCCTGGTCAACTTCACCTTGAGCTTTCCCTCAGCGACGGATCCGTTGGCGGCCTTGAAGGCTTTTGGTCCTTCTGCCGTGGAGGGTCTGAGCAGCATGGACCTGTTGCTGGGACAACAGGTCGGCGCCCTGGGCAGCACCTGCGGCCTGGCCCTCGGGCTGGGCGGCCTATACCTGATCATGCGTGGTTTTATCCGCTGGGAAATCAGCCTCTCTTTTCTGGCCGGGGTCTTTGTGACGGCTGCCCTTTTCAACATGACCGACCCGGTCCGCTTCGCCCCGCCGGCATTTCACCTGCTCACCGGATTTACCATGATCGGAGCCTTCTTCCTGGCCACCGAGACCTCATCCTCACCGGTCAATTTTATTCCCATGCTCGTCTACGGCGCCCTTGGCGGCGTAATGACCGTTTTGATTCGGAACATCGGGGCCTATGTCGACGGTGTGATCTTCGCAATTCTTCTAATCAATCTGTTCAACCCGCTGATCGACAAGATCAGACCCAAGGCGATTGGAAAGGTAGCGTAATATGGGCGAAATGATAAAGATGGTGGTTGTCCTGACCGTATTGAGCGTCGTCTCGGGAGGCGGCCTGAAATGGTTGGAAGAATTCGCCAAGCCACTGATCGAAAACCAGGAAATGGAACTGGTCAAAGGACCCGCTATCCGGCAGATCCTCAAAGAGGCGGCCAACGATCCGGTTACCGACCGGTTCAAAATCCAGGATGGTGAGACGGAACGCACGGTGTTTGTCGGCGTTTTCGACGGCAAACCCAACACCATTGCCATGGAGACCCATGTCAGCGGGTTTGCCGACAAAGTCGGCCTGGTGGTGGCCATCAACGTGGATGACAACACCCTGACTGGCATCGGAGTAACGACCCACAAAGAGACTCCGGGATTAGGCGGCAATGCCAAAGCCGACCCCAAGTTCGCAGCCCAATTCAAAGGCAAATCCATTGAAAAAGAGGTCCTGGTCACCAATGACGGCGGTGAGATCAACGCCCTGAGCGGCGCCACAATCACCTCCCGGGCCGTCTGCAAGGGCACCATGCAAGCCATTGAGACCTACAACAGCCTGAAACCGCAACTGCTTGAAAAGCTTAAAGGCATGAATAAATAAGAGGAGTTTACGATAATGGCCAAATCGCTTGCTGCTGAGTTTACCAAGGGCCTATGGAAAGAGATTCCGCCGTTCCGCTTGGTTCTGGGTCTCTGTCCCACCCTGGGTGTCACTACCTCAATGAAAAACGGTATCGGCATGGGGTTGGCCACCACCTTTGTGCTGGTATGCTCCAACGTCCTGATTTCCATGTTGCGCAAGGTGATCCCCTCCAAGGTGCGCATCGCCTGCTTCATCATCATCATCGCCACCTTCGTCATCGTGGTGGAACAACTCATGCAGGCCTACGCCTATACACTTTTCATCGATCTGGGGGTGTTCATCCCCCTGATCGTGGTCAACTGCATCGTGCTGGGCCGCGCCGAAGCCTTCGCATCAAAAAACGGTTTGGTGGGTTCTGCAGCTGACGGCATGGGCATCGGCATCGGCTTCACCTTATCCCTTGCAGCCCTGGGAGCGGTGCGGGAGCTTCTGGGTACCGGATCGTTGAAGGGGGATATCTTCGGACTGTTTCCCTACGAGATTCCCAACATCTTCGGCGCATCTTTCGAACCGTTTGGTTTTGCCGTTCAGGCACCCGGCGCCTTTATCGCCCTCGGCCTGATGCTTTGCGCGATGAACCTTATTCCCAGCAAATAGTGTGAGGAGTCACCATGGAATATTTTGAACTGATCGTCGCCACCATCTTCGTCAACAACATTTTGCTGGCGCAGTTTCTGGGCAACTGCCCCTTCCTGGGAACGTCCAAGAAAATGGAAACCGCTGCAGGCATGGCCATGGCGGTCATCTTTGTGCTGGTCTTGGCCGGCGTCATTACCTGGGTGATCTATGAGTGGCTGCTGGTGCCTTATAAACTGCAATTCCTGCGCACCATTGCCTTTATTCTCGTCATTGCCTCCCTGGTGCAGTTCGTCGAGATGTTTCTCAAAAAGAGTATTCCAGCCCTGTACGCTGGCCTGGGCATCTTTCTGCCCCTGATCACCACCAACTGCGCGGTATTCGGTGTTTGTGTGCTCAACATCGACAAAGAATTCAATTTTCTTCAATCGCTGGTGGCTTCATTCGGCTATGCCGCCGGCTTCGGCCTGGCCCTGATTCTTTTTGCCGGCGTGCGTGAGCGCATCCTGCTGGCACGGGTACCCAAACCGTTGCAGGACACCTCGATCGCACTGGTCACCGCCGGAATTTTTTCGCTGAGTTTTTACGCCTTCCGGGGCATGGTTTAATCAGCGCCCAAACCCTGACGGACACAGCACGCCCATTGTTGATTGATCCCGCTTCAAGGAGGTTTTCGTGACCATCGCTATTCTCGTCATGCTGGGCATTGGCGCAACCTGCGGCATTATTCTCAGTGTTGCCTCCAAAGTCTTTTACGTTTATGAAGACCCCCGCATCGGCCAGGTCGAATACTTTCTGGCCGGGGCCAACTGCGGTGGGTGCGGCTTTGCCGGGTGCAGCGCGGCGGCCGTTGGCGTCGTTGAAGGCAAGGCTGGCCCCGGCGTCTGTGTGGTCGCCGATTCAGAGGCCGCCATCAATATCGCCAGTGTCATGGGTGTCGATCCGGGAACGGCCGAGCCCCTGAAATCGCTCAATCCCTGCAGCGGCGGTGAGCGCGCCGATGACAAGTTCATCTACAACGGCGCCATGACCTGCGCGGCCATGACCGCCCTTTACGGGGGCAAACGGGTCTGCTCCATCGGTTGCCTGGGGATGGGCGACTGCGTCCGATCCTGTAAATTCGACGCCATCTTCATGGGGCCCGAAGGCTTCCCGGTGATCGACGAATTCAAATGCGTGGGCTGCGGTGCCTGTGCGACGGCATGCCCCAAAGACCTGCTCTCCATAAAAACCATGTCCCAGCGCCTGCTGGTCTTCAACCAGGAGGACCACGCCCTGGCCCCCTGCCAGCAGACCTGCCCGGCGGAAATCGATATTCCCAAATATATACGCCTGATCAGGGAGGGTGACTACGAAGGCGCCGTCAACACCATCCGCGAGCGCAACCCGCTGCTGCTCTCCTGCGGCCGGGTGTGCCCGCACCCGTGCGAGGCTTACTGCCGCCGCGGCCTTGAAGACGAGGCCGTATCCATCAACCAGCTCAAGCGCTTCGTGGCCGACTATGAAATGAACAGCGGCACCCGCTTTCCAATCGCCTGCGCACCGGATACCGGCAAGCGCGTGGCCATCGTCGGCGGCGGTCCGGCCGGTGTCAGCTGCGCCTATTTCCTGCGGCGCTTGGGCCACCATCCCACGATTTACGAAGCCATGTCCAAACTGGGCGGCATCACCCGCTACGGCATCCCCGAGTACCGGCTGCCCGACAAGGTGCTGGACTGGGAGATCGAAGGCATCCTGAACCTGGGCATCGATGTGCATTACAATACCACCCTGGGCAAGGATTTTACCATCCAGAGCCTGCGTGAGGAAGGCTACGACGCCATCTTTATGGGCATCGGTGCCTGGAAGGACTATACCCTCGGCATCAAGGGTGAAGAGTTGAAGGGGGTCTACCAGGGCATCAGCTTCCTCTCCGCCGTAGCCAATTCACCAGACAAAAAGGTTCCCATCGGCCGCCGGGCGGCGGTCGTAGGCGGCGGCAACTCGGCCATCGACTGTGTGCGCACCCTGCTTCGGCTGGGCTGCGAGGAAGTCTACATCGTCTATCGACGGACACGCAAAGAGATGCCCGCCAACGAAGTTGAAATCGTCGCCGCCGAGCACGAAGGCATCAAGTTCCAGTTCCTGGCCGCGCCGACTCGCGTCATTGACGACGGCCAAGGCAACGTCAAGGGACTGGAGTACCTGCAGATGAAACTGGGCGAGCCCGATGCCAGCGGCCGGCGGCGGCCGGTGCCCATCGAGGGATCGGAAACGATTCTCGACGTGGACATGGTCATCTCCGCCATCAGCCAGCAGCCGGATATCAGTTTCATGGAAAAGGAACCGGACAAGGAGAACATCACCATTACCCGCTGGAACACCTTTGATAACGACCCGGAGATCCTGCAATGTAGCCTGCCCTACCTGTTTACCGGCGGCGACGTGGCCACCGGGCCCGCTCTGGTGGTGGACGCCATCGGCGGCGGACGCCGGGCGGCCCGATCCATTCACCAATTCATTAGCGGTGAGACAATCCAAAGCTCCCCGAAATCCCTGCGCAAACGGCACATTCCCGAGTCCCTGTTCAAAACCGTTGCCAACGTGGTCAAGTCACCCAGAACGCCCATGCCCGAACTGCCCGTGGCCGAGCGCATCGACTCCATGATCGAGGTCGATCAGGTGATCACCGAAGCCGATGCCAAACACGAAGCCAGCCGCTGCCTGAACTGCTGCCGGATCTGCTACAACCCGGACGTGATCGGTCAAAAGGACCAGAACGCCGCCTGAGCACTCTGCTGAAAAATATCAAAGGAGCAGCCTTGTTTTGGCTGCTCTTTTGGTTCATTAAACAAAGCGAATGCCTGCCTGCGTTTCAGCCGTTTCCTGAAATCACTCTGAAGCGATGAATCAAGTGGTCCATGTCTGCGGGCATGGGGGCTTCCAGACTCATCTTTTTTGCGGTTACCGGATGAACAAACGATAGCTGCCAGGCATGCAGCATCTGACGGCTCAGTTCCATGACCGCCCGACCCATCTCGACCGACTCCGCAGCCAAGCGCTTTTTTTCTCCATGCTTGCCATAGACCGGGTCCCCGATTACCGGGTGCCCCATGGCGTTGCAATGCACCCGGATCTGATGGGTCCGGCCCGTGCGGATATCCAGTTCCAGCAGGCAAGCCCCGGTAAACCGTTCAACCATCCGCCAGTGGGTCAAGGCCGACCGGGGCGTGTGGGTGTTTACGGACATCTTTTTGCGATCCACCGGATGGCGGCCAATGGGAAGATCGACGGCACCGGCGTCAGCGGCCGGAACACCAAAAACCAGCGCCAGGTAAAGCTTGCGGACTTCGCGGGACTTGAATTGGGCCGCCAGATGGTGCATGGATCGGCTGTTTTTGGCCACCACCAGTGCTCCCGACGTATCTTTGTCCAACCGGTGGACAATGCCCGGCCGAAGGCCTCCGGAAATTCCCGTCAGATCCGGGCAATGGTGCATGAGCGCGTTCGCCAAAGTGCCGCCAAGGTGCCCGGGGGCAGGATGAACGACCATGCCCGGCGCCTTGTTCACCACCAGCAATTCGGCGTCTTCATAGAGGATATTAAGGGGTATGGCTTCGGGCAGAAAGCTCAGGTTCTCCGGCTGGGGGATCTCTCCGGAAACGGTCTCTCCGGCTTTTACCGGGTAGCCGGGTTTTTTAACCGACCCGTCGACGGCAATGCATCCCTGCCGGATCAGCGTGGTGGCAAAAGAGCGCGAACAGTGGTCGAGTTCGGCAGCCACCAGGCAGTCCAAGCGAATTCCTGCCTGGGCGGGGCCCACGCGGAAGCTGAAGGACGGCGGTGGGTTGGACATGGAAGAAAAGGGTCAGGCCTCATCGGGTTTGAACAGCGCTTCGATCTCCTTGATAACGGCCTTTTCGTTCTTGTTCTTGGCGGTGGAGAGTTCCTTTACGAGAAGGTTCTGGGCGGTATCGTAAAGCTTGCGCTCGCCAAAGGAGAGGTCTTTGGTGGTCTTCAGCAGGGAAAGGTCCCTGTAGACTTCGGCCACTTCGAACAGCGAACCGGTTTTGATCTTCTCCATATATTCGCGGTAGCGCCGGTTCCAGGTCTGGTTGTCCATGGGCTGCTCCTGCCGGGAGCGCATCACCTCAAATATCTTCGGGATATCCTTTTTCTGGATCACATCCCGCAAACCGACCATTTCCACGTTCCAGGTGGGGATCATGATCACCATGGCATTTTCGATGACTTTCATGATGTAAAAGTCGTGTTCTTCGCCGTTGACGACCTTGCTTTCGATGGCTTCGATGCGACCCACGCCGTGGGCCGGGTATACGGCAAGATCACCGACTTTGAATCGCTTTGGGGGTGCTGCGCTTTTCGTGCTGTCCTTGACCGATTTATCTGCCATGTGTGTACCAGTGATCAGGGGTTAAAACCACCTTGAGCAGGGTTGCTTTCCCGGAGTGACAACCGGGCATTACAGGTGACCAGTATAATAGTGAATTCCGTAAGGGGAGGTCCCCCCTCGCCTGCCGGGGGAATCAAATAATAACCATATGGAATAGCAGAATATACCATTGCATCGGTCAATAATCAATAAAAAAAGGATTGGCGCCTTTGGGCGCCAATCCTTATTGGAACAACCGATAGTTGCGAATCAAGTCCGCAGATGGAGTGGCTACATCAGGAACGGAACCATCAGCAGGGCCACAACATTGAGGATCTTGATCATCGGGTTGACGGCCGGGCCGGCGGTATCCTTGTAGGGGTCGCCGACGGTGTCGCCGGTAACGGCGGCTTTATGGGCATCGGAGCCCTTTCCGCCCAGGTGGCCGTCTTCTATGTATTTCTTGGCATTGTCCCAGGCAGCGCCACCGGTGGTCATGGACAGGGCCACGAACACACCCGTTACGATAGAGCCGATGAGCAGGCCGCCGAGGGCGACTTTGCCCAGCAGGAAGCCCACCAGCAGGGGAGCGGCCACGGGCAGGAGCGCGGGAATCAGCATTTCTTTCAAAGCGAACTTGGTGACGATATCCACACATGCACCGTAGTCAGGTTTTGCGGTACCTTCCATGATGCCCGGAATTTCGCGGAACTGGCGACGCACTTCCTCGACAACGGCCCCGCCGGCATTGCCGACCGCCTTCATGGCGATGGAGGCGAACAGGTAGGGCAGCAGACCGCCGATGAACAGACCAATGATGACGTTAACATCCGAAAGGTCGAATTTGATGGCCTTCTCAGCGCCCTGCATCTGGAACTCCATGACGTAGGCGGCAAACAGCACCAGAGCGGCCAGACCGGCGGAACCGATGGCGTAGCCCTTGGTGACGGCCTTGGTGGTGTTGCCGACTGCATCCAGAGGATCGGTGACGGCGCGTACGCTGTCATCCATGCCGGCCATTTCAGCGATACCACCGGCGTTGTCGGTGATGGGTCCGTAGGCATCGATGGCGATAACCATACCGGTCATGGAGAGCATGGACATGGCGGCCATGGCAATTCCGTAAAGGCCGCCGAATTTGTGGGCCAGGAAAATAGCCAGGCAGATGGTCAACACCGGCGCCGCGGTCGCCTGCATGGAGACGGCCAGACCGGAGATGATGTTGGTGCCGTGGCCGGTGGTGGAAGCCTCGGCGATGCCCTTAACCGGACCGTAGATACCGGTGTAGTATTCGGTGATGATGACGATGATGACGGTCAGGATCAGCCCGATCAGGGTGCAGTAGTAGATGTTCATGGCGGAAATGCCGGGCACGTCGGCCATGAATTTCGTGCAGGCGTAATAGAACGCCACTGCAGCGATGATGGCGGAACCGAACATGCCTTTGTAGAGAGCGCCCATGATGTAGCCGCCGCTGCCCAGACGGACAAAGAAGACCGCGATCATGGAGGCGATGATGGAGATGGCGCCGAGGATCAGCGGGAACTCCGTAGCCATTTGAACCTTGGGGAACAGCAGGTGGCCGATCAACATGGCGGCCACGGCGGTAACGGCATAGGTCTCGAACAGGTCGGCGGCCATACCGGCGCAGTCACCCACATTGTCGCCCACGTTGTCGGCGATGGTGGCCGGGTTTCTGGGGTCGTCCTCGGGAATGCCGGCTTCAACCTTGCCCACCAGGTCGGCGCCCACGTCGGCGCCCTTGGTGAAGATACCACCGCCCAGACGGGCGAAGATGGAGATCAGGCTGCCGCCGAAGCCGAGGGCAACCAGGGCGATGACGTCATGGGTGGCGGTGTAATAGCCGGCCACTGAGGTCAGGGCCAGACCGGCAACGATCATTCCGGTGACGGAGCCGCCCTTGAAAGCCATGGAAAGGCCTGCGGCCATGCCCTTTTTAGCTGCTTCGGCCGTGCGCACGTTGGCCAGCACGGAAACCCGCATGCCGATGTAGCCGGCCATGAAAGAGGCAACGGCGCCAATCATGAACCCGAAGGCGGTTTTGGCACCCATGGTGACGAAAATGATGCCGAAAATGATGATGCCGGCGATGCCCATGCTTTTCAGCTGCCGGTTCAGGTAGGCAATGGCCCCTTCCTGGATGGCGCTGGCGATGGCCTGCATTTTCTCGTTCCCAGCAGGCGCGCCTTTAACGATACCTGCGAGGATAATCGCGAAGAGGACTCCTGCAACACCGACCAACGTACACACGAGCGGTATGTTGTTCATTACAGCTTCCATTCTTTCCTCCATTCAATGTTTAACGTGAAATCATGGTTTGCGGTTAAACCGATTCATGGCTTCCTTTGCACCCTCACAAAGGATCGTTGCGACGGCCTGTATGGCCCGCGATAGAAAGGGTTCCAGTGTTATTCGTTGATTGGCATCGAATTCCTCCAGAACGTAGTCCACCACCCCAATGTTGCCTTCAGGCCGCCCGACGCCCATTCGCACCCTTACGAAACCATCGGCCCCCAGGGCGTCAATCAGGGACCTAAGCCCATTGTGTCCTCCATCCCCCCCTTTCTCTTTGATTTTCAGTCTATCATAAGCAAGGTCAATGTCATCGTGGATGACGACCATATCCTCGCATGGGATCCCGTGGGTTCTAACGACATCGCCAATCGGGCCGCCGGAGCGGTTCATAAAAGCCAGCGGTTTGGCCGCCAGCACGGGCACCCCGTCGATAGTCCCTTCGGCGATCTCAGCATCGAGCCGGCTGCGGCAGGCGGCCAGCCCGTGTTTCCGCACCAGCCGGTCGACGGCCATAAACCCGATGTTATGTCGGGTTGCCGCATAGGCCGGACCTGGATTGCCAAGGCCGACAATCAGACGCCGATTAACTGCAGCCATCACGGTAATGGCAAGCCGTGTGACCCACGGACAGGTCAGCCCCCGTCAACAGGCTACTCGTCAGCCGGTTCTTCAGCCGCTTCAGCCCCTTCTTCACCTTCCTCCGCTTCACCTTCCTCCTCTTCGTCCGCCTCTTCTTCGGCCATTGTGCTGAGGATGGTCAGAATGGTGAAGTTGACGTCGGCAGCCACTTCGACATCCTCCTCCAACGGGAGATCTTCAACATGAAACGAGTCACCGACATCAAGATTGGTGACATCGATCGCGATATTCTTGGGAACCCGATCAGGCAGGCAGAACACTTCCACTTCCCGGCGAATAATCTGCAGCATGCCACCCATCTCTACACCGACGCTCTTGCCGGTCGTTACCACGGGAACCATCACCCTGATCTTCTGGTCCATGCTTACTTCGTAAAGATCCAGGTGAAGCAGATTGTGGGATACGGGATGCTTTTGCATCTCTTTGATCATTACGTTGCGCGTACCATCGACGCCATCGATTGCCAACGTCAACAGTTTCTGGGACACGGCGCCTGATTTGAAAATGGGATCCAGCTCCGCTTTGGCGATGGCCAACTTGACTGGTTCGGTTTTGGGGCCGTACAGAATGGCGGGGACACTGCCCTCCCGCCGCAGCACGCGTGAAGGTCCGTTACCTATGGCCTCCCGCAGGTTTGCTTTCAGATTCATTCTTTCCAACGATCGTTTCCTCCTTGAAGAACGTTACACAAACAGGGATGTTACCGAATCCCCGGTGTAGCTTCTGATAATGGCTTCCCCCACCAGACTGGAGATGGAAAGCACTTTGATTTTAGAGCAGGTAGCCGCCTTTTCGTTCAGCGGAATGGTATCCGTACAGACGACGCTGGTAATGGGCGAGGCATTGATTCGGTCCACGGCCGGTCCGGAAAGTACTGCATGGGCGCAGCAGGCATGGACGTTTCGGGCACCTTTTTCGATGATCGCATTTACCGCTTCAGTGATGGTACCGGCGGTATCGATCATATCATCCTGGATGATAACCGTTTTTTCGGCCACATCACCGATGACGGCCATGGCCTTGGCTTTGTTGGGGGCCGACCGCCGTTTATCCACAATGGCCAGTCCGGCATTGAGCCGTTTGGCAAAGGCGCGCGCACGCTCAACACCGCCGGCATCGGGTGAAACGATGACCAGGTCTTCGTTGAAGTTGGCTTTGATGTATTCCAAGAGCACCGGTGCCGCGTAGAGGTTGTCCACCGGGATATTGAAAAAGCCCTGGATCTGACCGGCATGCAAATCCATGGTAATCACGCGGGTGGCCCCGGCGGTTGTCAGCAGGTCAGCCACCAGCTTGGCGCTGATGGGCACACGCGGGGCCACTTTTTTATCTTGACGCGCATAGCCGTAATAGGGGATGACGGCGGTAATCCGTCGCGCCGAGGCCCGTTTCAGAGCATCCACCATGAGAAGCAATTCAACCAGGTTGTCATTGACCGGGTGGCAGGTGGATTGAATGACGAAAACATCCTTGGTCCGCACGTTCTCATCGATCTCGATCTGAATCTCACCGTCACTGAACCGCTTGACGACCGCACCGCACAGGGGCATGCCCAGATACTCGCCGATCTTGCCCGCCAAATCCGGATTGGAATTGCCTGTAAACACGCAAAAGTTTTGTTTTTTCGCTGTCACTTTCTGAACGCTACTCCTGTTCGATAAGATTGGCTGGGGCGGGAGGATTCGAACCTCCGAATGCAGGAACCAAAATCCTGTGTCTTTCCACTTGACGACGCCCCAACGGAAATCCGCCGCTGCCCAGATTCAGACCATGGGCAACGATCGGCCTCTAGATCAATAGATCCGCGACATAAAGCGTCCAGTTTTGACTTTGCTGATTGTTACCCAAGGCTTTACAGGCTGAAATGGCTCGTTCGGGGTCCGCATACAACCCGAACACCGTTGAGCCACTGCCGGCCATCATGGCCCCGGCCGCTCCATGTGCCAGCAGCAAACGCTTTATCGCTTTGATGACCGGATACGCCTTCTCGGTCACCTGTTCCAGATCATTGACCAGATGCGTATCGACGTTGAAAAAGCGGCCATCAAAGTGGAATTTACTAAGTTTTTTTTCGTCTTTTGTCAATCTTAAATTCAGATTTTTGTAGACCCATGCGGTGGAAACCGCCTTGTTCGGATAGACCAGCAGCACCGTCCACGCGGTCAGATGGGGAAAGGGCTCGAGCCGGTCGCCGATTCCCGTCGCCAGTGCCGGCGCCCCCAGAATAAAAAAAGGAACATCGGCACCGATGCGCGCGCCTAATGCCATAAGATCCGGTGTGGCGAGGGGCATACCAAAATAGTCGTTGAAGCCTTTCAGGACGGCGGCGGCATCGCTGCTGCCGCCGCCGAGCCCCGCACCTACAGGGATTTTTTTTTCAATATGGATGGTGTATCCGGAAACCGGGGGCCTATCGCCGGCGAACGCGGTTTCCATAAACAGCCGGGCCGAACGAGCCGCCAGGTTGGATGCATCTTTCGGGACGTCGGGGTGGTCGCATACGATACGAATCTCCCCTCCGCCAAGGGTCAGGGTCAGGGTGTCGTATAGGGCCAGCGGACACATGAGGGAATGCAGGTCATGAAAGCCGTCGGGGCGCTGGCCGGTAACGCGAAGAAACAGATTGATCTTCGCCGGCGCCTTGATGCAAACCGTATCCATAAAGATGGCCGGCCGCGTCGGGCTAGCCCTTCTCTTTCACGAAAAGGATCCTCAGATCGTAAAGGATGTTCCTGAGCATCGCCGCCTCATCGGCATCCAGATTTCCGCGTGTCTTTTCTTCCAGCACGGAAAGGATGTCGATGGTCTGTTTGGCCAGCGGCAGATTCTTGATTTTCTCGCCGGTCATGGGGTCTTCAATCATTCCCAGTTGAACCAGGGCCGATGAATTAAGGGAAAAGATAAAGGTGGCAAAATTGAGGGTCGGCAGCGGGGGTGTTGCTTTGGATTTCGGTTGACCGCCCGGCCCCGCTTTGGCGGTGTGCTCCTGTTTTTCGTCTGTCATGGCGAACGCTCCTTGAAGAATTTGAAAAACCCCCCTGTATCGACGACGCGAATGCCCCCACCTTAGAATTCCAGCGGAGTGACCGTCTTAACCAGCGAAAGGTGCCGCATCTCCTCCACCACTTCCTCGGGGATGGGGGTATCGGTGGTCAGGAAAATAATATTGCGATCCCCCTCTTCCTCCTGGCCCACCTGCATTCTGCCGATGTTGATGTGGTGTCGGCCCAGGGTGGTACCGATCTCACCGATGGAGCCGGGTTTGTCGATGTTCTGGATCAACGCCATATGGCCGAGGGGAATCATCTCCAGCCGGAACTTGTTGATCTTGACAATTCGCGGATCCTTTTTCCCGAAAATCGTGCCGGAGACCACACTTTGCATCTCGGTGGTGATCGCCCGGACCGTTATCTGATTCACATAGTAATCCGACTCGGCACTGCTGGTTTCGGTCACCTTGATGCCCCGCTGCTGGGCCATGACATGGGCATTGACGAAATTCACATCGTCTTTGACCACCGGCGTCAGGATGCCCTTGAGAACCGCTGTGGAAACAGGGGAGAGGTCCAGATCTTTGAAATCACCGTGAAATTCAACGACCACCTCCTTGATGGGACCTTGGACCAACTGGGCCTGGAGGCACCCCATGCGGTCGGCCAGGGTAAGATAGGGGCCGATTTTTTCCAGCACGTCACCGGTCACCGAGGGCATGTTCACCGCATTCGCCACCGTGCCGGCGGTCAGAAAATCGATGATCTGGCGGGCAATGGCCACGGCCACATTGGTCTGGGCTTCACGGGTGGAGGCACCCAGATGGGGCGTACAGATCACCCGCTCATGGGTGATCAGGGGGGACTGCCCGGGCGGCTCGGTCTCGAAGACATCCAGCGCCGCGCCGGCCACCTTGCCGGATACAATGGCATCGTAAAGGTCGCTTTCAACGACGATCCCGCCCCGTGCGCAGTTGACGACCATTACACCGGGCTTCATTTTGTCGAATGCGTGCTTGTCGATCAATCCGGCGGTATTTTTCAGCTTCGGCACATGCACGGTGATATAGTCGGCCCGCTGGTACAAGGCGTCCAGGTCCACACTCTCGAAACCCGCCTTTTGAATCTGGTCCGGGGTGACATAGGGGTCATGGATGATCACGTTCATCTTCAGCCCACGGGCCCTGTCCGCCACGATAGCACCGATCTTGCCGAATCCGATAACGCCGAGCACCTTATTGAAGATCTCCCGACCCTGGAGTTTTTTCTTCTCCCAGCGGCCTTCTCGCAGGGAAGCGGTTCCCGTGGGGATGTTGCGGGTCAGGGCCAGCATCATGGCGATGGCGTGCTCTGCGGTTGTGACCACGTTGCCCGTGGGGGTATTCATCACCACCACCCCGCGCCGGGTGGCCGCCGGAATGTCGACATTGTCCAGACCGATTCCCGCCCGGCCCACCACTTTAAGCCGGGTGGCCGCCTGCAACAGATCTTCGGTCACCTTGGTGGCACTTCGAATCACCAGGGCGTCATAATCGGCAATGATCGCCTTGAGCGCCTCCGGCTCCAGGCCGGTCTTCACATCCACATCAACGCCCGGAGCCTCCTGAAACATGCGGATTCCATCTTCACCCAGATTGTCACTGACCAGCACCTTCATTATGGGTATCCTTCATGTGATGGTTACTGCCTCGCCCACGCCCGGTTACGGCACCGTGCATGGCTCTGCTGGCAGGCCCGCACAGCCATGCGAAAACCAATAGACGCTTTTCAGCGGTGATTGCCCATTGGAGCGATGGACACGAAAGAACAAGCGACGAGCGGCCTGTTGTTTGGGGACGCATGTTAGTGAAAACCGATGGAACATTCAACCCATATTTTGGCCAAACGACGGACTGGCGAGCAGGAGGCTGTCAGCACCAGGGAGCCACGGCATCCCGCTCGTTTTTCAAAATGGGCCGCCAGGTAACGGTGTAGTGAATGTCCACTTCGTGGTACCGGGGCAAAAAAACAGCCGCATAGAGGGCACCGGGAAGATCGGG
This sequence comes from uncultured delta proteobacterium, assembly GCA_963704985.1. Lineage (GTDB taxonomy): Bacteria > Desulfobacterota > Desulfobacteria > Desulfobacterales > Desulfosarcinaceae > Desulfosarcina. The sequence goes on from CAVPIL010000008.1 coordinate 189,952, forward strand.
GAACGCCTCGACCCATAGGAGGTCATCCACCTTGAGGTCAAAGTCCCTGCAGATCCGCTGTCCCATACTTTCGGCACAGCTGGTTTTAAAGATGCCGCCCTCCTTGCGAAAAGCCAGTACGGCAAAGGGCCGGATGTGGGAGTGCAGGGAACCGCCGGAGGAGAAGTCGATGATCTTCACCCGCCAGGTGCAGGCATGGGCGGGCCTCGCCCCGGGATCTTCTTTTCGTTCCAGCATATAATCACCGTCAAAGACAATCATGCCCACCCCTTGTCTCCCAATGGCGCATCGGGGACCACTCTAAAGAATCATGCGCCTGACGGCAACCGTTTTTTCACGCCGCCCGCTGATCCCGCCATCCTTGATGACCCTCGCGGTGCCGGTGCTTGAACCGGGCGATCATCGGGCAGCCGCCTTGACCATCCGGTGCCATTCTGTTATGGCCCCCTGCTTGGACGCTGGACATCCGCAGCGCCTCATCGAGCCCGTAACAAACCAATTTTGGGGCGGCGTTGAAGACGTTCACGACCCAGGGGTGCAACTTTAGATCAGGCCTACGGGCGTTCGCCGCAATGACGAAGCATACCGCGCAACGCAGCCATTGAACCTTTTTCCACGTCGTCACACGAAGGATAAGCAGCATGCTGATCACGGAAATTCTTGCCAGAAACGCCAGAATGGTCGGCCAGGAAACCGCCCTCATCGAACGGGAACCCGAAAAAAACCGCCGGGTGACGATTACCTGGAAGGCGTTCGATGACCAGGCCAACGCCATTGCCCAGGCGCTGATGGCTCGGGGAACCAAAAAAGGGGATCGTGTCGTTCACCTGATGATGAACTGCATCGAGTGGCTGCCGGCCTATTTCGGCATCCTGAAAACCGGTGCCTGGGCGGTTCCGCTGAATTTTCGTTTCACGGCGGCAACGATCGCCAATTGCACCCGCACCGCCGAGGCCAAGGCCTTCATTTTCGGTGAGGCCTTCATCGACCGGGTGACGGAAATCCGGACCGTGCTTCAAAGCAGCATCCGGGCATTCATTTTTTCGGGTCCGGAGAGCAAACGACCCGCGTGGGCCGAATCCCTGGATCAACTGATTGCCGATTATCGGCCAGAAGACCCGCAGGTTGCATTAGACATCGGTGACGACGCGGCCCTTTACTTCACCTCCGGAACCACCGGTACGCCCAAGGCCACCCGGCTGACCCACTGGAACCTGGAGCATGCCTGTTATTTGGAAAACCGCCACCACAATCAGACCCAGGCGGACAATTTCCTGTGCATCCCGCCCCTATACCACACGGGCGCCAAAATGCACTGGTTCGGCAATTTCATCGTGGGTGCAAAGGCGGTCATTCTCAAGGGTATCGAGCCCCGATGGATTTTAGAAGCCATTTCCGAAGAGCAGGGGACCGTGTTCTGGCTGCTGGTGCCCTGGGCCCTTGACCTGCTGCTGGCCATCGAAAGCGGCGAACTGAAATTGAAAAACTACCGCCTGGATCAGTGGCGGCTCATGCATATCGGCGCCCAGCCGGTTCCTTCGAGCCTGATCAAGGTGTGGCGCACCGTTTTCCCCAACCACCAGTACGATACCAACTATGGCTTGACGGAAAGTACCGGTCCCGGCTGCATCCATTTAGGGATGGAAAACCTGCACAAGGCTGGTGCCATCGGGATTCCCGGTTTTGACTGGGAATTTCAGATTGTCGACGATCAGCTGAACCCGGTGCCCAAAGGATGCCCGGGGGAATTGATCATCAAGGGACCCGGGGTCATGAAAGAATACTACAAGAACCCCGAAGCGACAGCGGCCACCATCGTCAACGGCTGGCTGCTCACCGGCGATGTGGCCCGGCAGGATGAGGCGGGCTTTCTCTGGATGGTGGACCGCAAAAAAGACGTAATCATCACCGGAGGCGAAAACATCTACCCGGTGGAGATCAAGGATTTTCTCATGGACCATCCAAAGATTCAGGATGGGGCGGTGGTCGGCCTACCCAGCCTGCGGCTGGGGGAAATCGCCGCGGCGGTCATCAAGGTCAAGCGCGGCTGCGACCTGACCAAAGCCGAGGTGGATGCCTTCTGCAACACCCTGCCCCGCTATAAGCGCCCGCGCAAAATTATTTTTGGGGAGGTGCCGCGCAATCCCACCGGAAAGATCGAAAAGCCCAAATTGCGTAAACAGTACGCCGGGCAAACGCAAAGCGCTACCATCTGATCGACTGGGCCGGTGTGAATCCGCAGGTTCCCCTCCGGCGCAGCCGAAACCATCTGGCGTTGACGGTCAGGACAAAAAAAACCCGCGGCCTGCAACAGGCGCGGGTTTTTTTCATGGGAGCAAGGCAACGCCTCACCCCCAAGCGACACTTCTATTTTTTGTCTTTGACCTCTTCGAAATCGGCATCCACCACATCGTCATCGGCACCCGCACCGCCGGTATCGGCACCGCCATCAGGCCCCGGATCACCCGCACCGCCGGCGCCCGCTTCGGAAGCCTTCTTGTACATGGCTTCGGCCACCTTGTGGGAGGCCTGGGTAAGCTCTTCGCTCAGCCTTTGAATCTCCTGAAGATCGTCGCCTTCCATGGCCTTCTTCAAGGCTGCTGAGGCTGTTTCGATATTGCTGCGGGTTTGGGCATCCACCTTCTCGCCAAGGTCCTTCAGGGATTTCTCAGTAGAATAGATAAGCGTATCGGCGTGGTTTCTGGCTTCAACCAACTCTTTTTTCTTCTTGTCCTCATCCGCATGCATTTCGGCATCCTTGACCAACTTGTCAATCTCCTCTTTGGAAAGGCCGCTGGACGCCGTAATCTGAATGGACTGCTCTTTGGCCGTGGCCATATCCTTGGCAGAAACATTAACGATGCCGTTGGCATCGATATCGAACGTCACCTCGATCTGGGGAACGCCGCGGGGGGCGGGCGGTATGCCAACCAGTTCAAACCGTCCCAGGGTCTTGTTGTTGGAGGCCATCTCGCGTTCGCCCTGGAGCACATGAATGGAAACCGCCGGCTGGCTGTCCGCCGCCGTGGAGAAGACTTGGCTCTTGCGCGTCGGGATGGTGGTATTCTTTTCGATGAGCCGGGTCATGATGCCGCCCAGGGTTTCGATTCCCAGTGAGAGCGGGGTGACATCCAGCAGGAGCACATCCTTTACATCGCCCTTGAGCACGCCACCCTGAATGGCCGCACCCAGCGCCACAACCTCGTCGGGGTTCACGCCCCGATGGGGCTCTTTGCCGAAAAGCCGTTTCACCCGCTCCTGGACCGCCGGCATACGGGTCATGCCGCCCACAAGGATAACTTCGTTGATCTCACCGGTGGAGAGGCCGGCGTCTTTCAGCGCCGTCCGGCAGGGCGGCTCGAGCTTGTCCAACAGATCGGCAACCAGGCCTTCCAGCTTGGCCCGAGTGATCTTGATATTCAAGTGCTTGGGACCGCTGGCGTCGGCGGTGATGAATGGCAGGTTCACATCGGTCTCCATGGACGAGGAGAGTTCCATCTTGGCCTTTTCCGCCGCCTCCTTGAGCCGTTGCAGGGCCATTTTGTCATTTCTCAAGTCAATGCCCTGATCTTTCTTGAACTCATCGGCCAGGTAATTGATCAACCGCAGGTCGAAGTCCTCCCCCCCCAGGTGAGTGTCCCCGTTGGTCGACTTGACTTCAAAAACCCCTTCGCCGATCTCCAGAATGGAAATGTCGAAGGTACCGCCGCCCAGGTCGAATACGGCAATCTTCTCTTCGCGGCGCTTATCCAGGCCGTAGGCCAGTGCGGCTGCGGTGGGCTCGTTGATGATGCGCAGTACATTGAGGCCGGCAATCTTCCCGGCATCTTTGGTGGACTGACGCTGGCTGTCGTTAAAGTAGGCCGGCACGGTGATGACCGCATCGGTGACCGTTTCTCCCAGGTAGTCTTCGGCATACTTCTTGATGTATGCCAGGATGAACGATGAAATTTCTGCCGGGCTGTTGAGTTTGCCCCTCAAGTCGATGCGAACATCGCCGTTTTCCGCCTGTTTAATGTGGTAAGGAAGAATTTTGATGTCACCCTGAACCTCGGGAGAAGAAAATTTTCTGCCGATCAGCCGCTTGACGGCAAAAACGGTGTTCTCCGGATTGGTAATGGCCTGCCGCTTGGCAATCTGCCCCACCATCCGCTCACCGCTTTCACTGACGGCTACGATGGAGGGCGTGGTTCGACCGCCTTCCGGGTTCGTGATCACTTTGGCCTCGCCGCTTTCCATGATGGCCACACACGAGTTGGTGGTCCCGAGATCAATTCCGATAATCTTGCCCATCTGATGTTCCTCCTTACCTTCGACGATCCTTAAAATAATGATGTATTATGCGTTGACGATTTCGTAAAAATTCCGATATCTCCGCTGGGCGGCATTCCTGGTCTCTGCGGCGAACACTACGTGGGCCTCATTTTTCGGAATTGGCCAGCCTTGACGGTGAACGTTTCCCGAACTCATCATGCGTTGGTATCAACCGATTTGTCAGCCGGCTGCCCGTTCTGGGCGGCCTTTGAAACCACCACCATGGCGGGACGAAGGAGCCGGTCATGAATCAGATATCCCTTTTGAAATTCCTGGGCCACCGTGTTGGGCGGATGATCGGCGCTCTCCTCCTGGCACATGGCCTGGTGAAAGGCCGGATCAAAGGGCTCTCCCAAAGCCTGAATGGGGCTGACGTGGTGTCTTTCCAGGACCTTTTTGATCTCATCCAGCGTCATGGCAACGCCGTCGACCACACCCTGGCCATTTTGGCTGACCGAATCAGCCGATGCAATCGCCCGCTCCAGGTTGTCCACTACGGGGAGCAGCTGTCGAATCAGGTTTTCGGTAGCATATTTTTTGAGATCCTCCAGTTCACGGGCAGTCCGCTTTCTGTGATTGTCGAGTTCAGCAGCCATCCGGAGCATGCGGTCGCGATTCTCGCTGGATTCAGTTTGCGCCGCGGCAAGCTTTTCCTCGAGCTCCTTCAGCGGGTCGGCGGCAGCCACCGATTGATCGGCAGCACTAGGCGGGTCCGAAGGCGACGATGGGGTATCTTGCGGTGTTAAATCGTTTTCGTCCTCAATCACAATTTTTTTCTTCTGTGCCATGAGCTCCTGTGTCTCCTGGTTGACTGGATTTGCTCGTCTTCACGGGCGGTGGGATGCCGATCGGCTGGAACCACTTGAAATTTAAGCTGTTGACACCGATCAGGTCCGCAAAGTTGATAAAAAATAAGACCAGATGGTGGCTTGTCAAGGACACGTCCAGCCTTCATCAACTAATAATAATTAATTGTAAATCTGATGGGTTGACAGCGGCGCGCAGGACCGATGGGCGAGATGGTTGTGCACCCTCCGTTGAGTTGATCCGAAAAATCGGAGCCACGGGATGACCGGGATCGATCCACGACACAGACCGCATCCCTTATCGCTGCTTCCTTCCGGACCTGACGAGGTTCGAGACCGTCTGTTGCGCGGCGGCCGGTCAAAATGACCCGATTTTCTCGGGATTAACCCTAAGGAGGGAATTCAGCCCCGCATGAAGCGGATTTCGGGTACAGGGCACCGCTGGCTCCCCGCCTAGCACAACCGGGGCAACCTATAGTATGATCCAGGCTCCTTTTTCAAGAGATAAGTTACCCGCTTGAGCCGCCGCCTGGCGCGCCGGTCTTCTTGAAGCCGGACGGGATGGGTCGCGTCAACGGTATTGACTTCCCCTCTGGCATGCAATAGATCAGGGGCTGCATGGAATTGAGAACAAACTCAACTACAGACTGGGAGGAATCGATAATGACCCGAGTCGTTACAGCGATCATCTTGCTGGTTGCCCTGCTTTTCACAGCTGGATGTGCGGCCATCATCGTTGGTGCCGGTGCCGGTGCCGGCGTTTATACCTGGGTTAAGGGAGAATTGATCCGCTCCTACCCCAAGGACTTCGCCCACACCGAAAACGCAACCATTAAAAGCCTGGATTACCTGAAGATCACCATCGATGAGAAAACCCAGACGGCCAGCGAGACCACCATCAAGGCTCGCCAGAGCGATGGGTCCCCGGTGTCGGTGAAAATCAGCACCGTCCGGTATGACATGACCGAAGTAGCCGTCAGAAGTGGGTATGTCGGCTACTGGGATCGGCAAAACGCCGAACTGATCCATGCCACCATCCTCAACAACATCTGACCTGAATGGCCTTCTGACCGCGGTTCGACAAACGCTGGCCGCCCATCATATGCTGACCCCGGGAGATCGGGTACTGGTAGGGGTTTCCGGTGGTCCGGATTCCGTGGCATTGTTGCACCTGCTCAGCCGGTTGGCGCCTGAATTGAAAATCCACCTGGGGGTGGCCCATCTGAACCATTGCCTGCGGGGAGCGTCAGCGGACAGGGATGCCGAGGTGGTACGGCAGGCAACGGCAGCCCTGGGCTATCCCTGCCATTTCGGCCGGGCCCACGTATTAAAGGTTAAACGGCAACTGGGGCTCTCCCTGGAAGAGGCTTCCCGCCGGGTTCGATACGCTTTTTTCAACAAGATCATGGCCGGCGCCGGTTACACCAAACTGGCACTTGGCCACCATCTGGACGACAATGCCGAACAGATGCTGATGGCCCTTTTGCGTGGGGCCGGTCGGCGCGGGCTTTCGGGCATCCCTCCGGTTCGGGAGAACCGCATTATCCGCCCCCTGATCAATGTCCGTCGCTCACAGATCGAGGCCTTTGTCGCAGAACGAGGTTTCGTCTGCGCCTTGGATGAATCCAACCACGACCTCCGGTTTGTGCGCAACCGTATCCGCCATCGTCTGCTACCCCTTTTGGCATCCGGGTACAACCCGCGCATCCAGGAGCATCTGCACCGTTTGGCGGATATGATGCGCAATGAAGAGCGGTGGATGGATGGACTGACGGCAGACCCATACGAAAAAGCCGTGCTGAAGCGTGGAAAAGGAACGGTCACCCTCTCCGCCGACAGCCTGCGCCAGGCCCACCCCGCCCTGGCCCGCCGCCTGGTCCGAATGGCTCTGCAGGAACTCGCCGGCACATTGCAACGGATCAGCTTCTCCCATGTCCAATCGGTGTTGGACCTGCTGATGGTCGGCGGCAGTGAAAAAGAACGTCATCTGCCCGGCGGCATCCGCGCGCTCCGAAGCGGCGAACGACTGATCCTGTTGATGGCAGCGAGCGGCCGCCGGGGCGCTGCCATGGCGGCAGTTGGAAAAAAAGCGGCTGTTAAAACGGAAATTGACGGCCCCTTTCCTGCCACGGTAAACATTCAAGCGCTGGGCATCGGGCTGCGGCTTTCCCCCTGTCGGCCCCACCACTTGCCCCGGTGGACGAATGTCGGCCGCAATCAGGCGTATTTGGATCTGGACCGGTTGGCGCTGCCACTGATCGCGCGGCCCTGGGTTCCCGGTGACCGGTTCACGCCCTTGGGTGCGACAGGCTCCCAAAAATTGAAAAAATTCTTCATCGATCATCGGATTCCAAGGCAGACCCGAGCCCTGATTCCGGTGTTGGCCGACCAGCAGCGCATCATCTGGCTGATGGGGCAACGCATTGACGATCACGTTAAGGTAACGGCGGATACATCTCAAGTCCTCGGTGTTGAATTTTTCTTGCTTGACGCCCGATGATGGTTAATATGATCCTAAAATTAAACCCGGAAACCGCTTTTTGTTTCTGAAGTATCTCGAGGAGGAAACCGCTTTTGAATCCATTTTACAAGAACTTGGCCCTGTGGCTGGTCATCACCTTGATGATGGTCATGCTCTACAATCTGTTCAATCAGCAGCAGCTGGCCCAAAACGACATCAGCTACTCGGAATTTCTGGCCATGGTGGAAGCCGACCGGGTGTCGGAAGTCACCATCCAGGGCCAGGAGATCCGGGTGACGGACCTTAACCGCAGCCAGTTCAAGATCTACGCTCCCCAGGATTCCGCTTTAATTCAACGCTTGAAAGACAAGGGCGTCACCATCAATGCCAAACCACCCGCCGAATCGCCCTGGTACATGTCGGTGCTGGTATCCTGGTTCCCCATGATCGTGCTCATCGGCGTGTGGATCTTTTTTATGCGCCAGATGCAAAGCGGCGGCGGCAAGGCCATGTCCTTCGGCAAAAGCCGGGCCCGCCTGCTCTCCGACCAACAGGAAAAGGTAACCTTTGAAGACGTGGCCGGCATCGATGAAGCCAAGGAGGAGTTGGAGGAAATCGTCTCCTTCCTGAGAGATCCGAAAAAGTTCACCCGTTTGGGCGGGCGCATTCCCAAGGGCGTTCTGCTCATGGGACCCCCGGGCACCGGCAAGACCTTGTTGGCCAGGGCCATTGCCGGCGAGGCGGGCGTGCCTTTCTTTAGCATCAGTGGCTCCGACTTTGTGGAGATGTTCGTCGGCGTGGGTGCCTCCCGGGTACGGGATCTTTTCGTACAGGGCAAGAAAAACGCTCCGTGTATTATTTTCATCGACGAGATCGATGCGGTGGGCCGCCACCGTGGCGCCGGGCTGGGCGGAGGTCACGACGAGCGTGAGCAAACCCTGAACCAGCTGCTGGTGGAGATGGACGGATTCGAGTCCAATGAAGGCGTCATTCTCATCTCCGCCACCAACCGGCCGGATGTGCTTGACCCGGCACTGCTGCGTCCCGGGCGCTTCGACCGCCAGGTGGTGGTGTCGCTGCCGGACATTAAGGGGCGGGAGAAAATCCTGCGGGTTCACATGAAGCGCACACCCATCGCCGCGGACGTGGACCCGGTGGTACTGGCCAAGGGCACCCCCGGCTTTTCCGGAGCAGATCTGGAAAACCTGGTCAATGAGGCCGCACTGCTGGCTGCCAAACGGGACAAAGAGCGCTTGGACATGTTTGATTTCGAGGACTCCAAGGACAAGATTTACATGGGGCTCGAAAGAAAATCCAAGGTGATCAGGGAAGAAGATCGACTGACCACGGCCTACCATGAAGGCGGCCACGCCTTGGTGGCCCGATTCATCCCCGGCACCGACGTGGTCAACAAAATCACTATCATTCCCCGGGGACGGGCCGCCGGAGTGACCTGGTTTCTACCCGAAGAGCGGGATTTCCGCTACAAGGACCAACTGGAAGCCGAATTATCCATCGCCTTCGGCGGACGGGTGGCCGAGGAGATCATTTTCAACCGCATCAGCACCGGTGCCAGCAACGACATTAAAAAAGCCACGGAATTGGCCCAGCAGATGATCCGCAGCTGGGGCATGAGTGAAACCCTGGGGCCGCTCTCTTTTGCCAAGAATGAAGAACAGGTGTTTTTAGGCAGGGAGATCGCCCAGCACCGCGACTACTCGGAAGAAACCGCCAGGAAAATCGATTCGGAGGTCAACCGCCTGGTCATGCGGTCTTACGAGCGTGCCCAATCCGTACTGACCGAACACGTCGATGTACTGCATAAACTGGCCGAACAGCTTTTGGAAAAAGAGACCATCCTGGGCGCCGAATTGGATGAAATCATCCGCCTGGTAAGGCCGGGAATTCAGCTTCCGGAAAAACCCGCCGACAAGGAAGAACCACCGGACGACCACGCGCCGTCAGCGACAGCTCAACCCGAAGCGAACGCGGAGAATGGTTCCCCTGGCGACCCGCCGGAGGAAACCGATGCCGGGGAAACGCATGACCCGCGATAACGAACCAACTGAGAATCGAAATGATCGGGAAACCTGGCCGAGACGGGCCGCGTTCAAGCGGTAGTCGCAGTCCGTCAAAAAGCCCACGGCAGTCATCCCGTAACCCAAATGAGCTATTAATGCCTACCCATGCCATGACCTGCGGATCACGAACCCTGGAACTGGGGCCGCGCACCCTGATTATGGGCATCGTCAACATCACTCCCGACTCTTTTTCAGACGGCGGCCATTTTTTCTCGCCAGACCTGGCCATGGCCCAGGCCATGCAACTGGTTGAGGAAGGCGCCGACATCTTAGACATCGGCGGTGAGTCCACGCGCCCCTTTTCCGTCCCGGTGAGCGAATCCGAAGAGATGGATCGTGTCCTGCCGGTGATCGAGGGGCTGGCCGAGCGTGTGGCCATCCCCATCTCCATTGACACCACCAAGGCATCGGTGGCCCGGCAGGCTGTGGCCGCCGGTGCAACCATGATCAATGATGTCAGCGCCCTTCGAATGGACCCGGAAATGGCCACCACGGCCGCCCGATGCCGGGTCCCCCTGGTCCTTATGCACATGCAAGGCACCCCGAAAACCATGCAGGTGGATCCGGTCTACGACGACCTGATCGCCGACATCATAACCTTTCTTGCCGACGCCATGGACCGGGCGGTAGCCGCCGGCGTGGACCGCACCGCCATCATTCTCGATCCGGGTATCGGGTTTGGCAAGACCATTCGCCATAACCTTCAACTCATCCGCAACCTCGATCGGTTTCACAAGCTGGGCGCCCCGCTGCTCGTCGGCCCGTCCCGCAAGATGTTTATCCGCCAGTTGCTCAAAAATCCAGCTGAAAAAGACCTGGATCCGCTTGGCGTGGAAGTGGCCCGGGGAACCCAGGCAGTGGTGGCGGCGGCAGCCCTGAAAGGCGTTCACTTCGTTCGGGTTCATGATGTCGCCCGCACGCGGGCCACCCTTGCCGTTGTCAACGCCATCGCCTCCGCGTGACCCATATGACGCCATCCACTCCATTGAAAAGACTCCCTCGCGGCACCTGGATCCGGCGGCTGATTCTCCCTGCACTGTTAGGCGCAGCAACCCTGGCCTTGATTTTCGGGACCGAGCGGCAGGAGGTGGAGTTCGCCATAGGCGTGACCTTCAACCACCTTGCCGGTAGCCTGCTGTTGGTGGACGCCCCGCGGCAATCGGTCAGGCTTTTGGTTTCCGGCACCCCATCCACCCTCGCAACGATCGATCCCAAGACGATCTCCTGCCGGCTGGACCTGTCGGGCCTGGGGGAAGGAACGCACACGGTCCAGGTAAATGCAACCGATATCGGCCTACCCAGGGGTGTTGCCCTCCGGGCGTTGTTGACCCCGTCGCTGACCATCAGGCTGGCAACGGTGTCCACAAAACCGGTTGGGGTCATTGCGGTATTGGAGGGAAATCCGGCACCGGGATTTGCGGTCGCGGCCGTCACCCTAATACCCGATCGCATCGTTCTAAAAGGGACCATAGCCATGTTGGCCGGCTTCGATACGGTTAAAACCCGGCCCATCACTATAGAAGGTGCCTCGGAGGCCTTTAAAAAAGAAGTGCCCTTGAACCTGCCGGAAGCCATTGCCGTGGAGCCTCCCCTTCGCATTGTGGTGGCGGAGGTCCAGGTCAAGGAACGCATTATCACCCGGGTGCTGGAAAACATGCCCGTCTCGGGCAAGGGAACAGACGCTGCTCATCAGATCCACCCGGACGCCATCACCTTGACCGTCAGCGGCCCGGAAGCCATTGTCAACACCATCGAAACCGATCCGGCATTCGGGGTCATCGTAAATCTGACCGGCATGGCCCCCGGGACCCATTCCCTCAAGGCCGTCATCAATCTGCCGGTTCGAACCACACTGCTCCACGTCAGTCCGGAACGCTTTTCAGTAACCATCAGCCAATAGGATGGAGGCGATCATGCTGCTTGTCATCGATGTGGGAAACACCAATACGGTCATGGGTATCTATCGGCAAGAGACGCTGGTCAAGGACTGGCGAATCCGCACGGAACGCAAGACGACGGAAGACGAGTTCAACGTCATCGTCACCGGCCTGTTCGCCATCGGCGGTATCGATGCCGGAGCCATCCGGCGAACCATCATTTCCTGTGTCGTGCCACCCATGGTCACCATTCTGGACTCATTTTGCCGAAAATACCTGGGCCATGCTCCCCAGTGGGTGGATGCCCGTTCATATACCCGCATGCCTATTCTGATCAACAACCCCTCGGAGCTGGGGGCAGATCGCATTGTCAATTCCGTGGCCGCCTACCGCAAATACGGCAAAAGCCTCATCATCATCGATTTCGGTACGGCCACCACCTTCGACGTGGTTTCGGAGAAGGGTGAATACCTGGGCGGTGCCATCAGCCCGGGCATCATGATCGCCTCCGAGGCCCTGTTTCGCGAAGCCTCCAAACTGCCACGGGTGGAGATCTTCGAACGACCGGACAACGTGGTGGGCAAGGACACCGCCGGCAGCATCAAATCCGGCATCATTTTCGGTTATGCCGGTCTGGTGGACGGCATTGTGGGCCGAATGAAAGCCCAGATGGATACCGTGCCCATGGTTCTGGCCACGGGCGGTCTGGCACCGCTGATGGCGGGTGTGGCCAAGAGCATCGAAAAGGTGGAGTCCTCTCTGACCCTGGAGGGGCTGCGCATCATCAGCGACAGCCTCAATTGACACGCTCCGTATCGTTGCCTTGGCCGGCCAGATAGCCGGCAAAGCCTCTGACGCTGTTAAGCAGAAAGCCCCGCTCCCGCGTTTGGACCTCAGGCGATAGTCGTAAAAAGCCCTGGAGCAGCGGATCCGCCAGCAACAGGCGATCCACGCACCGATCGGCAAAATCCGCTGAATCCATGCCCCGCCCAAGGGCTTCTTCATCCAGCATCTTTTTCCAGAAGAGCAGCTGCTCCCGGTGGCTGGCCAGCATGTGCATGCCGTCTGCGCGCATGCCGAAATGCCCGTAGCACAATGCCCCGGGCGTGACTGCCATGAGCCGGTCGATGCTGGCCAGCGAGGTTTCCATGAAAAATCGGGGAGGGGTTGCCGGACGCAGATAGATCTCGCCCGAAGGCAGCGGCAGGCATACACCGCCGGCTTCTCCGGCAAACAGATAGCCGTTGTTGGCGGCAATGGCATAATGGTGCGGTGAATGGCCGGGCGTGTCTATCAGTTGAAAGGGCGCCGCCGCCAGTTGCCGTTGGGTGGCGATCCGTGATGGGTTCACCGGCAGCATCCGCCCATAGGCACGACCGGTCTCTCCCAGGGTCTTCACCGTACCCTGCCACAGCCGCTCCGGGTCAACAACATGGGGCCAGCCTTTGGGATGGCACACCACCGGTGTACCTGGAAATTGTCCGGCCAGGTGGCCGATGGCACCGGCGTGGTCGATGTGTATGTGGGTCAGGCAGATGTAGTCCAGGTAATCCACGCCCAGAACGGCGATCGCATCGCATAGCTGGTCCGCAGTCGCCGCCGGTCCTACGTCAACCAGATAGACCGCCTCCGGCCCGACCACCAGCCAGGCGCCGATAAAGTCCTGAAACCCCCTGATGGGCGGCGCCAATACGATCAGGTAGAGGTACGGGGCTAGCTGATGCACGCTCGCAGCCATGGATCAGTCCATCCCCATCTGCTGCGCCAGTTCGCGAGCCTTCTCGGCAATGCGCACCCGTTCCGCTTCCGGCAGACCCGGATCACCCAACTGCCGCTTCAGGCCCAGCAGAATCATCTCCTGACGGTATTCCACGCAGGTATATTTCCCGGAGGGCTTCATGATGTCCACAGGCAACGTCGGATCAGCGGTGTGTTCAGGCAAACCCCCATCAGGCAAGAGAGTCCTTGTATGCCTGGTAGAAGATACCGAAATTAGCCATGCCCCGTCTCAGAATCTTGTCGAAATCGGCGATGTTGTCCACATTCACCATCATGTTGACGCTCTTTTGGAAAGCCGCCATGTTGTCCATGGTCCGAAAGCGACGGGTGATCATGACCACGAAGATGTTGCGGCGGAGGGCCATATTGAGGCGTTCCAGATAAATGCACACCCCGTTGGCGTCTGGGTTCTTGGCATCGAAATACTCATTGACCACGATTAGGTCATAGCTGTGGTAGCGCATGGTTTTTAAGGCTTCCCGACTGTTTTTGACCTCTGTGATGTGGTATTCGAGAACATCCAGCACCGGCGTGATGGTTTTTTTAATCATGGGATCGGATTCGCATAAAAGCGCGGTTTTACCCTCTTCCTCCACAAAGTCAAAGGGCTTGTCCGATGCGTCGTAGCCGTCGCTCACATCCTCGTCGAACGAAAAGAAATCCTCCTCGATGTCCGGCTGGTCGGTTCCGTCAGCGTCCTTGGCGACAGGTGACACACTGATGCGATTCTGGCATTTGGGGCATTTCAGGAATGCCGTCTTATCCTTGGGGAGTTTTTCGTCGGCAATCCTGAATTTGCTTTGGCAACTTTCACAGATAATTTCCATGGTTTTTCGACCGGTCCTTTCCGTCTCAGAGGCGGCAGATTGAAGGCAATCAGACCTTATCGTAATGACGGTCTATCTCAAGGTTATCGATATCTGTGGTGGATTCACCCCGGGCGCTCTTGACCTTGTCAATGCCGCGTCCGGCCACACCTTTTTGCGATGCATAGGTCATGGCAGTCTCCTGGGTGATCAGCCCCTGCTCGTAGAGCCCGACGATATGTTCGTCAAAGGTGGTCATGCCGAACGGCCGGCCCGCCTCCATGATTTCATAAAAGGTCTTGCCTTCGGACTCCCCGTTGAGGATGGCGTCCTTGACGCGCAAATTGGAGCCCAGGATCTCGAAGGCGGCCACCCGACCCCCGCCGATTTTGGGCAGCAACCGTTGACCGACGATCCAGCGCACGGTGTCGGCCAATCGAATGCGGACCTGTTTTTCTTCTTCGTTGGCGAACATGCCCAGGATGCGGTTAATGGTCTGCCCGGCATCCACGGTGTGCAGGGTGGTCAGCACCAGGTGACCGGTCTCGGCGGCATTCAGGCCTATTTCCACCGTCTCCCGATCGCGCATTTCGCCCACCAGAATGACCTTGGGGGCCTGCCGCAGGGCCGCCCTGAGGCCATTGGCAAAATTATCGAAATCGGTGCCCAACTCCCGCTGGTTGAAGGTGGATTTTTTGTGGGGGTGCTGGTATTCGATGGGGTCTTCCAGGGTCACCACGTGAACGGATCTGGCCTCGTTGATCTCTTCCAGTATTGCCGCCAACGAGGTGGATTTACCCGAACCGGTGGCACCGGTGACAAAAACAATCCCGTTGAGGTCTTTGGCGATTTTGTAAAATGTGTCCGGAAGGTTCAGATCCCGGATCGTGGGAATTTTTGATTCCAGCTTCCGTAGAACGATGGAATAGTGACCCGTTTGTGAGAAGATGTTCACGCGGAAACGGGCTTTGCCCGGCAGCGAGTAGGAGAGATCGCAGGATCCGGTCCGAATCAAGACATCGGTAAGACGCCGGTCCTGGTTGATCAGGTTCAAGGCGAAATTCTCTGTCTGGAAAGGGGTCAGTTCCTTGATTTCCGGTTTGATCTCAACGGGCACCAGTTCACCGGCACTCTCCACCTGAAGCGGCTTTCCCACGGTGAGATTGAGGTCGGACACATTGCTGTGGGAATCCAGCATCCGGGTCAGGATATGATCGACTTCCTGTTTTTTCATGGCATCCCTCTATTGGCAGCCAACAACGTCTGGGTCACGAGCAGGTCACGCTTCGGTAAAATCCGTTGGCGGCGATTTGAGCAGCGGCCGGAAGCGGCCCTTGTCGTTGGCTTTGGTGTAGGCATCATCGGCACTGATTCGCCCTTTGCTGTAAAGGTCCATGATGGCGTCATCGAGAAGTTGCATGCCGTATTTTTTTCCTGTCTGCATCATGGAGGGCAGCTGGTGCGACTTGGATTCACGGATCAGGTTGCGCACGGCCGGGGTGGCGATAAGGATTTCCAGGGCCGGCACACGCCCCTTTTTATCGATGCGCTTGAACAGGGTCTGGGAAATGATGGCCCGGACGCCATCGGCCAGGGTGGAGCGAATCTGGGCCTGCTCCTGGGCGGGAAACACCTCCACGATACGGTCCACGGTTTTGGGCGCACTGGTGGTATGCAGGGTGCCAAACACCAGGTGGCCGGTGGCGCTTGCCTCGATGGCCAGGGAGATGGTCTCCAGATCCCGCATTTCGCCCACCAGAATGATATCCGGGTCCTCGCGAAGGGCTCCGCGCAGGGCGGCTGAAAAAGATTTGGTATGCAATCCCACCTCCCGGTGGTTCACCAGGCAACTCCGGCTTTTGTGCACAAATTCGATGGGGTCCTCAACGGTGATGATGTGGTCGCTGCGGGTCCGGTTGGCCACATCGATAATGGCGGCCAGGGTGGTGGATTTGCCCGAACCGGTGGGACCCGTAACGATCACCAGCCCCCGAGGCAGTGAGGCCAGCTTGGAGATCACCGGAGGGAGACCCAGCTGTTCAGCGGTCATGATGGTGTTGGGTATTTCCCGGAACACAGCCCCGATACCGTTCTTCTGCATGAAATAATTGGCCCGGTAACGGGCCAGTCCGGGGATCTCGTAGCCGAAGTCCACATCGCCGGTCTCCTCGAAATGCTTAACCTTGTCTTCTGGAGTGATCTCGTAAAGCATGGTGCGAAGGTCGTCGTTGTCCAACACCTTGTATTTAACCCGCTCGATGTCGCCATGGATGCGCAGCGCAGGAGGCTGGCCGGATAGCAGGTGAAGGTCGGAGGCATTCTGTTCGTGCATGAGCTTGAAAAAAGCATCGATCTTGGCCATAAACGTCTCCAGGTAGTAGTTTGGGGTCAGCGCCCGAGAAACCGCCGGTAATGTAAGGAAAACAAGCCGGGCGTAAGACGAAAACCTGCTGATGCCGGCGGTGCCTGAATCCCCTTGCTACTGGTTAAACAATTTGATTTTGGTGTCTTCCGCGTCTAATACATCCATGCCTTCTTTGCCGATCTCAAGCATTTTGGTGTGGGCATCGACGATGGCGCGGATCTGCACCTCGATCTGGACACGCTGGCGCTTGAGTTCGGCAATGTCATCGTGGAGCTGGGAGAGACGGCTGTGGGCCCGGTTGAGAATTTTTTCAGCCTTGACTTCGGCATCGGCAATGATGATTTCAGCCGATTTGCGGGCATTGTCCTTCATCTGCTCAAGGACCTTCTGGGAGTTGAGCATGGCCCGTTTAAAGGTCTCTTCCCGCTCCTTGTAGCCCTGCGTTTCCAGCTTCAGGCGGCGGATCTCCTCCTCCTGCCGTTTCGAGGTCTCCTGCATAGCGGAAAAGGCATCGGCGGTCTGCTCCAAGAACCGATCCACCTCACGTACATCGAACCCCCGGAATCGAACCTTGAATTGCTGCTGCTGAATGTCCAACGGCGTTAATTTCATGGCAGCGTTCCTGTCCTTGGAAAGTATTAAATGAGCGAAGCAGCCATGCGCATCAGGCTGTTCACGACGAAGGTTCGCATAAAAATGACGACGAGTAAAACGATGATGGGGGAGAAATCGATCCCCCCATAATTAAGCGGCAGTTTCGACCGGATCGGGTTGAGCACCGGTTCGGTGACGTTGTTAATAAACCGGACAATGGCATTGTAGGGATCCGGGTTGACCCAGGAGAGGATGGCCCGGAAGATGACCACCCACATGAAAAAAAGCAGCACGACATCCATGACCTTGGCAGCGGCCATTAGAAAGTAACCCACGATATACATTGAAAACCAATCCTCGACGCTAAGGGTTGTCCCGTACGCTTAACGGCGGCCGGGCCGCAACAGGAGAAAAATACGACCTTTTACTCGGATAAGTCAAGGTTTTTCATGGGGTTGGAAGAATTGCAGGGAGAACCATGGATGGGATTGGGTCCCTTGAAGCAGGCGCCGCCAGCAGCCTGTGGAATCGCTGGCGGCACCTTCGATAGGCCGAATAGGTATGGCAAAACAGATCCCCTTACCCGCCGGCGATCATCGGGATGGGCGTTACCCGGGCACCATCGGGGACCGGCGTGGAGTTGAAATGGGGCCGGGAAACCAGCTTGCCATCCAGCTTCACCACAGCATAAATAGGGCCGTCCTTCAGCTTTCCAAGCAGTGTGGCCACGGTCATCCCCTCCTGCCAGGGAATGGTTTGCTCACCGATGTGAACCATCTAGGTCACGCCATTGGCGGCCAACACCGCCATGACCTCAGGGAAATCGATGCCCAACCGTTTGACGGTTTCAACAGTAGGTATGCCGTTGGCGGTCCAGCCGCGGCGCTGGTATACTGCGTCCTTTAAAGTTTCGTACTGGGCTTCGCGCCGTTTTCTGAGTTCAGCCACTTTCCAGGGTGTGTCCTGGCCCACGATATCCAGGTTGTATTTTTCTGTCAGCTCCGTGTCGTAGCGTTCCTGCCGGGATGTGTACTCTTCCACGGTAACCGGCCCCATGGCACGATAGGGCAGGCTGTCGTGGTCCCGGGTCCCGTAGCCCATCTTCAGGTTAAAGACGCGCTGAAAATTATAGACCGCCTCGCTCATGGCAATCAGGTCCTCGGGTGCAGCCTTGTTCCCGGTCACGGCGGTGTAGTATTCAGCATACCAGTTCACATGTTTCATCACTTTGGCCGGCTCAAGGGTATCCTTGTTGTCCTCGGGAACGATATCGTTCCAGGGCAGCTTGCAAAGGCCGCACAGGCCGAACCAGGTGCGGAACATGGGAAACCAGTGCAGGGCCTCGGCCTTCTGCTCGAAGGTGGGCATGAAGTTGTGGACCATGTCCAGAAATATCAGCCAGGCTTCGTCGTGCTGGGGGCCTTTGAGCGCCAGGCCGTAGCCCCCCTGCTGAGCCAGGGATTCCTTGGTCATGTATTCGGAAAATTCCAGTCCCTTGGACTCCATGCCGATATCCTGCAGCATGGCCGGGTCGGCACCGAACCGTTCGGCAAATATGCCCTTCATGCGGCGGATGCCCTGCCCAACAATGGCCCCGAAGCCCTTGCCGGCAGCCATCTGGTGGATCAGTTCCAGGGCGTTGAGCCGGTTGCCGAAAGAGAGGTCCATGCCGCCGGTGTGGTCGGCGTTGATCAGTCCCCGCTCGAAACACTCCATAACGAAGGCGATGCCCGTGCCCACGCTGATGGTATCCAGGCCGTAGGCATCGCAGTAAAAATTGATCTCCAGAATGGTGAAGGGATCGAAAATCCCCAGGTTGGAGCCGCAGCCGGCAATGGTTTCATATTCGGGCCCGTCGACGAAAACCTTGCGGCCCTTGTAAGGTCCGGTAAAGGGTACGAAGTCCTTGACCCCGTGGGCGCACGCCACGGTGCAGCCCTTCCAGCAGCCGTCATAACCCGGATCGAAGAGCTTTTCAAAAGCCTCCCGGCCGATGAGCGAGGCTCCCGGATGGGAACCGTACTGGAAGTTGTTGATGGGCAGCAGGTCAAAATCGTTCATGATCGGCACCAGGTGGACGGTACCGAGGCGGGCCATTTCGTTCTGCTTGGGATCCAGTTCCACAATTTCTTTGGAGTGGCAGCGGGCCACGGTCTTGAGGGCCTCCAGGTCGGCGGGATTGTTGGTTTTTAGGGAGACCTGCTCCCAGCGGGCCACCACGGCCTTGAGGCCCTTGTCGGCAAACACCGTTCCGATGCCGCCGCGCCCCGCCTGTTTGTAGCGCACCCGCTTGCGGGCATTGTCATACCAGGAAAAATTCAGGCAGCCGATACGGGTATTGGCTGCGCCGGGGCCGGCCGAGATCACGGAGATGCCAACCTTCTTGCCTTGGGAGAAGTGATCCGTCAGCACGTCGGAAAGTGCATAGGCATCCTCGGGCAATCCCGGGATCTGAAGGATTTCGACCTTCTCTTGGATGCCGTCGATGACAACCACCGTATCCCCTTGGGTCTTTCCGGTGATCCGAAGGGCATCGAAACCGGAAAACTTCAGATACGGACCGAAATAGCCGCCCACGTTGGAATCGATCACCGAACCGGTAAGCGGAGAGATCGAGGTCACGATGCTTTTGCCCGAACCGGGATAGGCAGGCGTGCCCCCCATGGGGCCCGAAGAGATGCAGATGGCATTTTGCGGATCGTCCCATGGGTCGCCACCCCTGATGGCATCCCACAGCAGCCAGAGATCGAAGCCTTTGCCGCCGATGAAGGTTTTCTTGATTTTCTCCTCGATGGGGCCGGTGGCGATGGTGCCGGCGGACAGGTTTACATCCAGATACTGGTCGGTATAGCCCTTGTCGACATGGCGCCGCTGGTAGGTCAAGGTCTTGTGGGTGGCGGATTTTATCGGGGTCATGGTCTCACTCCTATTTGATATCGTTGATTGACGCTATTTAAGCGCTTCGCGAACTTCAGAGAACGGCCGGGCCGGAGAAAAAATATCCATGGCCGCCTGGTCCTGAGGGGATGCGGTGCCGGAAATCATCCGCGCGGCCAGTTCACCCATGCCCGGTCCAAGCATGAAGCCTTGACCGCACATGCCGGTGATATGAAACAACCCCCCGATTTCAGGGCTCCAGCCCACGATGGGCGACCCGTCAGGGCTCATGGGGTAGCATCCTCGCCAGACCCGCCGCACCCGCAAGGTTTTCAGTCGGGGGATCAGCGCGACCATACGGGCGGCCACCTGGGGCAGGAATACCGATGTCTCCCGGGTATCGGTGCCGATGATGGGCGGGTCCGGTGTGATACAGAACACCACCTGCCCATGGACGTTCTGGTAAAAATAGTAATTCTTCGATCCCGGTCCCGGCCGCAGATCCACCACCATGCATGCGAACATGCGCGCCACCGGCTCGGTGATGGCCCCTTCGTGGGAATCAGGCGTCACGGGCAGATCCACGCCGGCAGTTGCGCACAGCGGCCGGGAATAGGCACCGGCCGCATCCACGACCACCGGCGCCCGGTATTGACCCTTGTCCGTCTGGATACCCGCCACCCGGCCCTTTTCCACCAGCAGGGTGTTTATGCGTTCATTAAAGTGGAATCGGGCTCTATTTTCAAGCGCTTTTCGTGCGAAGGCGTTGATGGCCAGCAGCGGTGAGGCCGAACCGTCTTCCGGGGAGAATGTGCCGCCGAGAAGACCATCGGCATCGATGCCCGGAACGATTTGTTGCACCTGATCGGGGTCTATGAAGCCGATATTCAGGCCGAATTGCTGCTGCAGAGGCAGCAGTTTCTTCAAGGCGTGCGCTTCCTGCTCCCGGAAAACCGGGAAGAGATAGCCACCCTTGAGCCACTCGATGTCGTCTCCGTGGGTCTCCTTCCACGTGGAAAAAATCTCCAGCGAGCGAAGACCCACGTGAATTTTGGCCGGGTCGGAATGGGTGGCCCGGATCCCGCCGATAGCCCGTTTGTTGTCCCCCTGGCCCGGCGATGGCTTACCGTCCACCACCAGCGTCTTCAGACCCATGGCCCCCAGTGCCATAGCCGCGGGAACGCCCACTGAACCTGCCCCGGCGATAATGACATCGATGTTATCCATCCCGATCCCCATTCCTTTCACCGGCCAGCGTCCCCAGGGCCACCTCAACGAAGAGCGGGCGGTCGACCCGGTCGGTGACCGCCCCCAGGTCCACCCCCTCTTCCTGGAAGATTCGCCAGATCATGGGCCGGCAGGTCTTGGACCCGCAGGCCCCCATGCCGGCCCGGTTGAGCGCTTTCATCTGATTGATGTCCCTCACCCCGCTGCGGACGGCGGATCGGATCTCGCCGGCGGTGATGCGCTCGCAGCGGCAAATCACTGCCTCGTCGGGCAGGGGAGCGTTTTCATAAACGGTGGCCGGGTCTACCTGGACCTCCTGGACCCGGATGCCGATGGCTCGTTTGGCTGCCGCCCGGTGCAATTTTACCTGAACCAGCAAGGTTCCCGGATATTTTTTTCGGTTGGCCACAACCCGCTGCACCGGGTAATGGCCCAGGATGGCCCCGTCGCCGTCGGTCACCGGCACCCGCTGCCCTTTATCCACCCGTTCGCGCCAAACCTCGTATGGCAGGGTGACGGTGGGACATTCCCGGTCTTTGCGGTAATCCACCAGGGTTACCGCCAATCCCGGGCAGATGGCCACACAGGCCAGACACCCTTTACAGGTGGTTCCATCCACCAGGTAGGGCAGCCCGGTGATCTTGTCTTCCTCGGTTCGGATAGCGCCTTCCGGGCAAACCGAAGTGCAGGGGTTGCAAGGCACCTCCTGGTCGCAGTGGAAGATGGGCATCACCCCCTCCTCGCCGGGCGGCGGCTCCCGGTGAACCGGTGTGCCGGGCCGGGACTTGAGAATGGTGGCCTTTTCATCCCATTCGGCCGGAATAGCGTCGGGGAAGCACCCCAGGGCTTTGGCAATCTTCAAGCCTTCGATCTTGCCGGTGAACATGGCCGCCGAAGCCTCGGCGATCTCCTGGGCATCCCCGGCGGAATAGACATCCATGCCCCATTGTTTGGCTTTGAGGTAAAATTCGTTGACTTCGGCCAATCCCACGGCGATCAGGAGGGTATCCACGGCAAAGGTTTTGTGGGTGCCAGGGATCGTCTGCCAAGCGTCGTCCAGTTGGGCGACGGTGACGCCCGCCACATGACCGTCGCCATGGGCGGCCACCACGGTATGCCGAGTGTAAATGGGGACCCCCAACCGTATCAGCTTGTCCGCATGCACCTTGTAGCCGCCCGCCCGGGGCAGGGCCTCGATGAGCGCCACGACCTCGATGCCGGCCTGAATGGCATGGTACCCGGCGATCAGCCCCACATTGCCGCCGCCCACGATGAGCACGCGCTCCGATGATTTGACCAGGTCCCGATTCACCAGGGTCTGAAACGCCCCGGCACCGTATACACCGGGCAGGGTGTTGCCGGGAAAGGAAAGCATTTTCTCTCTGGCGCCGGTGGCCACCAGCAGTTTTTTTGGACGGACCTTGTGATACCGGTTTCTTTTTACGACTCCCACGATTCCGTCGGAAAAGACGCCCACGGCGGTGGCCTCCAGCCAGATCTGCACCGACGGCAATTCCCGCAGTTGACCCTCCAGAATGCTGCCGATTTCAAAACCCCGTGTGCCGGCGTGGGAATCTGCCACAGAGCCGAAAAACTTATGGGTCTGCAGGACCAGTTTGCCTCCCAGTCGATCCTTGTCATCAACGATCAGCGTTGCAACGCCCAGTTTTCCCAGTTCGATGGCGGCGCTCAGCCCTGCCGGCCCGCCACCGATGATCAACACGGCCACCGACGTTTCCGCCACGGGCTCAAAGACCGGCTTAGCAACCGCCTCCGGCAGGCACGGAAGACCCTCCACAGGCTGTACCGCCATCCCGGTTTTCAGGGGCGTCATACACGCTTTGACGGGTATGCCGTCGGCGAGGACCATGCACTGGGAGCACTGGCCGTTGGCACAGAACAGCCCCTGGGGGCTGCCGTCCTTGTGATGGTGGCCAAACACATGAATACCATTGGCGAACAGGGTCGACGAGATCATCTCCCCGTCCCTGCCGGTCAGGGGAGTGCCATTCCAGGTGAATGCAACCTCAGCCTCCGCCGGCACATGAAGTATGGGATGGGCCTGAATTCGCTTGTTCGACATAAACTTTATGTCTCCCGATTTTCCATGTAGTGGTTGAATCGCAACACGTGCGCTTCGGCCAATTGCCGGGCCTCGTCCCGATCCCTTTTTTCCACGGCATGGATGATGTTGCCCAGGTCCGCAAAATTTTCCGCCAATTCCCGCTGCTTCATGGACAAAAAGGTTTCGTAATACTGGTCTATGTTGTCATGGACCGTGTGATGCAGGGAGATGTAAACCGGGTTGCCCGTAATCTCTGCCAGGGCCAGATGAATGTTCTTATCCACCTCCACGAACTCCTTTTGAAAATTGCTGCCCTTTTCGGCAAACCGGCGCGCTTTTTCCAGCAGGGATTTCAGCCGCAGGATATCCGCCGGCGTCGCACGTTGCGCCGCCAATGCCGACACGCGACCCTCTATGCCCACGCGGAACTCCGAGAGGTGCTGCAATGAGACCTTTTGGTAGCGGATCAGCAGGGCCAGGCTTTCGTTGATCTGGTCGTAGCTGACATCCTGCACCACGGCACCGCCACCCACCCCCAACTTGATCTCGATAAGGCCCTTTTGTTCCAGCACCCGCAGAGCCTCCCTCAAGGTTCCCCGACTCACCTGGAGCATCTCTTTGAGTTCCCGCTCAGAAGGGAGCATTTCGCCGGGCTTCAGTTTCCCGGCCAGGATGGTCTCCTGGATCTGCTCCACCACGTCCTGGAAAATCCGGTTCTGTTTGGCTGCTTTAAACATGGCATTTATCCTTATGCGTCCTGCACCCTCTTGCGGCATGGCGATCCGTATGTATGGCGACCCAATGATGGACAGTCATTGTCGGGGCAGCAAGGCTTCATAATGGGTTAATCCTTGTTTTGTAATGGTTAAACCATTATAATTTGCAATCGTTGATGTCAAGCCCTATGCCGCCACCGACCCAGCCATCATCTGGTCTGGCTGTGGTGGTATAGACGCGGAGGCCGAAGGATTTTCCTTGACACAACAAAGGTCTAAAACGTAGGTGAACTATCTGCGATGACGCCAACTCAAAAGGAGACCGAATCCATGTTGACCAACAAAAAAATCGGTATGATCGGAACCGGAAACATGGGCAACGCCCTCATTGACGGGCTGATCCGATCCGGAGCGGCCCAGCCCGAAAACATCATCTGTTCCGATGCCAGCGAGCGGCAGTTGGAGCCTGTTCGGGAAAAATACAAGGTGACCACCACTACGGACAATATCGAGGTCGTTAAGACGGCGGATATCATCATCTATGCCATCAAGCCCCAGATTATGGCCAGTGTGCTCAAGGAAACGGCAGATTACCTGGATATGAGCAAGCTGATCATCTCCATTGCCGCCGGGGTTCCTCTGGCCGCCATCGAATCGTTGCTTAAAAAAGACCTTCGTCTGATCCGGGTCATGCCTAACGTGGCCGTGGCGGTCCGTGAAGGCGCCACGGCCGTTGCCGCCGGCGGCCATGCAGACAAGGAAGACGTTAAACTGGCCATGGCGATTTTCGATTCGGTGGGCAAATCCATTTTCCTCAAGGAAAATTACCTGATGGACGCCATCACGGGCCTCAGCGGCAGCGGGCCAGCCTATATTTTCCTGATCGTGGATGCTCTGGCCGATGCCGGCGTAAAAGTGGGGCTTTCCCGCAAAGACGCCCTGTTCCTGGCCTCCCAGACCATTCTCGGCTCCGCTAAACTGCTCTTGGAAACCAAGGCCCATCCCGGTCAACTCAAAGACTCGGTTACCTCGCCGGGCGGTACGGCCATCGCCGGCCTGCACACCCTGGAAAAAGGCGGGCTTCGCACCACACTGATCAACGCGGTGGAAGCAGCCACCAACCGTTCCAAGGAATTGGGTGAGGCCATGGTCAAAAACTTTGCCAACGGCCAGACGCAGCCTTGAAGCGGCCATCGCTTCCCCTGAACGCTGCCCGGCCTTGCCGAATTCAGCTCATATGCTTATGATGTTAACAGCAGCATTGAATGCAGCCCGGAGTGAACATGTGAGACCATTTCCATCCGCCATGGTCAAAAACGTCACCATCGCTGTCAGGATCGCGCTGGGGGCGGTTTTCCTCTATTCGTGCGCCGAAAAGATTGCGGACCCGAGGGCCTTTGCGACCATTGTGACCAACTACCAGCTGCTTCCGCCGGTGCTGGTGGCGGTAACGGCCGTGGTTTTCCCCTGGGTCGAAGCGCTATGCGGGCTGGCACTGGTATTCGGCCGGTTTGAGAAGGGTGCGGCGCTGCTGGTAAGCCTGATGATGGTGTTTTTTACCGTCATCCTCCTGTATAACGGTTATCGGGGATTGAACATTGCCTGCGGTTGTTTCTCGCTGGCAACCGAAACGCCATCCGATGTTGCCGTGAACACCCTGCGCAACCTGTTGATTCTGGCCGCCGGGGCGTGGGTCTTTTTCCACGCGGGACGCCAGCAGCCGACGCCGGCCCGATGAATCAGGCGTTTTCATTGTAACCCGATGCGGGTTGGGCGGCTCACCACCGAAGACCGTCGCCATTGAATGACGCTTTCAACGCCAGAGAGTTGACCGGACGCATGTTTACAGAATCGATCTCGTATCCCGCAGCCCTGTTCGCGGGACTGCTTTCTTTTTTTTCCCCCTGCATTCTGCCGCTGGTGCCGGCCTATTTTACGTTTATCACCGGGCTTTCGTTGGATGAATTGACCGGCATCCAAAGTCCGCGGATCCGCGCGCGGGTCATCCGGGCGACTTTGAGTTATGTTCTTGGTTTTTCATTGGTTTTCGTCCTTATGGGCGCTTCTGCCTCCATCATCGGGGGAGCCGTCTTCAACTATCGGGACGAAATACGGATCATCGGCGGTATTCTGATCATCCTTTTTGGCATTCACATGACCGGATTGATCCGTTTCAAGCCCCTGGAGTTCGACCGGCGGCTGCAGATCAACCAGAGGCCCCTCCATTTCCTGGGCACCTTTTTCGTGGGCATGGCCTTCGGGGCGGGATGGAGCCCTTGCATCGGCCCGCTGTTGGGTTCCATCCTCATCGTGGCGGGCAACCAGGAGACAGTCGCCGCCGGAATCGGACTGCTTTCTGTCTATGCCGCCGGGTTGGCAGTGCCCTTTCTGGTGCTGGCGGTATTTGTCGATTCGTTGTTGAATTTTATTAAAAAGGCATCCTGGTCGATAAGGTATATCAACGTGACCGCCGGCGTGCTGCTGCTGATCCTCGGCCTGCTGCTGGTTACCGACAAACTGAATCTGATCAGCATATAGGAAACGTGACGCCATGAAAAAACGATGGTCCCTGACGGCAATGGTCCTGACGGTGTTGTTCTCCCTGGTTGCAGGAAACGTCATTGCAGTTGCGTCCCAAGCCGGCGACAGCGGTATCCAGTGGCTTTCCTACGCCGAAGGCAGGCAGCGGGGAGAGGCCGAAAACAAGAAAGTGTTTCTGGTCTTTAATGCAGACTGGTGCCGATATTGTCTTCAGATGGAAAAGGAGACCTTTCAAAATCCCACGGTCATTGCCTACGTCAACCGTAACTTTGTGCCCATCAGCGTCAACTCGGACAAGGAGCAGGAAGTTGCGGACAAATACAACGTTCGTGGACTGCCAAACACTTTTTTCATAGCTGAGACAGGTGTTCCAATCGCCAACCGGCCGGGGTATATTGGCCCCGAAGAGATGCTCAAAATCCTCAAATTCTTCGGCTCCGACAGCTACCTGTCCATGAGCTTCAACGCCTTTCTGGAAAAGGCCAAATAAGGTCCTTTAACCGACGCCAGAGAAAATCTGCCTGTCAGATTGATCGGGGTGAACCTCTTCTGATCAGGCGAATGAGCGTGGAAATGGAAATGGCCAGGGACAGAAGCCCCAGCAAACTGGGGATCCCGATGTAGGCATAGTAGTCGGGCGTATCTAGGCATGCGGCTACGCCGGCGAGGCTGAACAACAGCACCACCACGGTAAAGACCAGGGTCAGCACCATGGCAGGCTCGGTATCGTACCACGGAACAAAGGCTTTGCGGAAAAGCAGCTCGCTTTTAAATTTCGCTTTCATTCACACCTCAGGGACCTGCTGACCAATGACGTTAGGCTGCGATGAAAACCAATGCCACCGGAAAAGACGAATGGCTCGCCGCTATCTGCTGGCGGCGGTTATGGTGCTGATGATGCTCTGCACCAGCGGATGCGCCGTGACCCCCAAAACCCTCTCCATCAAAGACCGTCCAACCCGTCTGATGGAAAACACCATCTTTGAAACCGGCACGGCAACAGTGGTATCCCGGGAACAGCTGATCGCCGAGCTGGTCGAGGCTCGGGTGGTCTATGTGGGAGAAAGCCATACCAACCCCCACCATCACGCCATACAGTTGGCAGCGGTCAAAGCGCTGGCACAAGCCACACCCGATCTGGCCATCGGCATGGAGATGTTCGATTACACCTACCAACGGGTGCTGGACCGGTGGATCGCCGGTGAACTGGATGAAACCGCCTTTATCGAGAAGACCCACTGGTACGCCAACTGGGGTTTTGATTTTGGTCTGTACCGTGATATCCTGGAATTTGCAAAGGAAAACGGCCTTCGGGTCGTCGCCCTGAACGTGCCTTTTCACCTCCCCGGCAAGATCAGCGTGGGCGGCATCGCCAGCCTGTCCGAAGATGACCGCCGGCACCTGCCCGAGACCATCGACACCACCGATGCCGACCACCGGACCTATGTGGCGGAGATTTTCAACATGCACGCCCTACCGGGCCGCGAAAAATTCGCTTACTTCTACGAAGCCCAGTGCACCTGGGAAGATGCCATGGCCGAAAACGTGGCCGAAAACCTGGGATCCGGCAAGATGGTGGTGCTGGCGGGAAACGGGCACATCAAACGGAAATTCGGCATTCCCAACCGGGCCTTTGCCCGCACGCATGCCCCCTTCAAGACCATCTATCTGGCACCCGTGGGCGGAGAGGCCGAACTGTCCTGGGCCGACTACCTGTGGGTCACCCCGGATCAGCGCCCGACCGGCATGTCAATGAAGCCAAACGGCGTGAAAAAGCCCTAACCCACAGCGCCTCCTTCCAAGCATCTTCAAACTGCAGTGCCTGCCGATTACCCATCCAGAAGTGGTGGTTGTTGGTTCAGGTCAAGGCCGCAGCGATGTTGAAACCGCAGGCATAGCTGCGCTGGGTTGAGGATTTCAACTGAGCGAAAACACTGGGCCTGGATCAATACATGCCCTTTCCGCAGGGACATTCAGCTAGCCACACTTGGTGAAACCACAGAAGTGACAGGTCATGCAACCCTCTTCGAAGCTGATGGTCTGGCTGCACTCGGGGCAGACTTCACCCATCAGGCTGCCGCCCTTCTTTTTCGTCTGCTCATTCTTGAGATAGCGGTTTTCCAGCACCCGGGAGATGGCATCGGGAATGGAGAGCACCAGACCCCCATTTTGAAAGATGGGGTGCTCGCCGCCGATCCCCTTGAGCTGATTGACCACCTTGTCCACGGTGACCCCGGACCGGAAGGCCAGGGAAACCAGCCGGCCGATGGCCTCGGTCTTGGCGGTGGTGGATCGGCCGGACTTGCCGATGGTGGCAAAAACCTCGAAGGGTTTGCCGTGGTATTCGGTCACAGTGACATAGAGCTGGCCTAAACCGGTCCTGACCCGGGTGGTAAAGCCGTTCAGGGTGTCGGGCCGCTTGCGCACGGCGGTCATGAAGGCATCCTCATCCTTTTTGGCTGCTGAAAAGGAGAGCACCTGATTCTCCTTGCTGCCGTCCCGGTAGATGGTCACCCCCTTGCAGCCCAGTTCCCAGGCCAGGTCGTAGATCTTCTGCACATCCGCCACCGTTGCGTCTCGGGCCAGGTTGACCGTCTTGGATACGGCATTGTCCGTGTGTTTTTGAAAAGCCGCCTGCATGCGCAGATGCCATTCCGGCGAGATATCGTGAGCGGTGACGAACACCTGCTTCACCGCATCCGGAATACCCTCCATGTGGGCGATGGTCCCGGCGCCGGCAATGGCCTCCATGAGCGCGTCGGAGTAAAAACCTTGCCGTCTGGCCAGGGCCTCGAAATGGGGGTTGACTTCCACGAGTTTGTCGTTGTCCATGACCGTACGCACAAAGCTTAAGGCAAAAAGCGGCTCGATGCCTGACGAGCAATTGCTGATGATGCTCAGTGTTCCCGTGGGCGCGATGGTGGTGGTGGTGGCGTTGCGATAGGCCGACAGGCGGTCACCGCTGAAGCGGCTCTTCTCGTAATTGGGGAACACACCGCGCTGCTGGGCCAGGGCCAGCGAGGCCTGGTGGGATTCCGTTTGAACAAACCCCATGATTTCCTCAGCCACGTCGATGGCCTTCTCGCTGTTGTAGGGAATTTCCAGCTGAAACAGCAGGTCGGCAAACCCCATGATCCCCAGACCGATCTTGCGGTTGCCCTTGACCATCCGGTCGATGGCGGGCAACGGATAGCGGGACATGTCGATGGTGTTGTCCAGAAATCGTACCGCCGCCCACACGGTCTCTTTCAGGGCATCATAATTGATGCGTGCCTCGGCCTGCTCCCCAACCACGAACTTGGCCAGATTGATCGACCCCAGGTTGCAGGCTTCCATGGGCAGCAGGGGCTGCTCACCGCAAGGGTTGGTGCTTTCGATCTCGCCCAACCCGGGAGTGGGGTTGTCGCGGTTGATACGGTCGAGGAAAACGATACCCGGATCGCCGTTTTTCCAGGCTTGTTTGACCAGTGCCGCATAGACCTCACGGGCATGGAGGGTCTCCACCGTTCGGTGGTCCCTGGGATCCACCAGCGCATACATGGTGTCGGCGTTGACCGCCTCCATGAAAGCATCGGTAATGCCCACGGAAATATTGAAGTTGTTCAACTCGGTATGGGTGGACTTACAGTGGATAAACTCCATAATATCCGGGTGGTCCACTCGCAGGATCGCCATATTGGCACCGCGGCGGGTGCCGCCCTGCTTCACCTGCTCGGTGGCGGTGTTAAAGATCTTCATGAAGGATATGGGGCCGGAGGCGATGCCGCCGGTGGTACCCACCATGGAGTTTTTGGGTCGCAGCCGCGAAAAGGAGAAACCCGTGCCGCCACCCGATTTGTGAATAATGGCGGCATTTTTAAGCGAGTCGAAAATGCCCTCCATACTGTCTTCAATGGGCAGCACAAAGCAGGCTGCCAGCTGCCCCAAGCGCCTGCCGGCATTCATCAGCGTGGGTGAGTTGGGCAGAAACGTGAAACCCGTCATCAGCCTATAAAACTGTTCGGCGAGCTTGCGGACATCGGCGTTGTGATCGTAATTCTTCTCCGCCTGGGCGATGTGCCGGGCCACCCGGTTGAACATCTGGGCCGGCGTCTCCTGGATGTTGCCGTCAGAATCTTTTTTCAGATAGCGCCGCTCCAATACGGTTTTGGCATTGGCGGAAAGGTCGAGGCCATTTTTCACGAACATGTCCCGGGTCAATCGCACCGGCCCCTGGACATTTAGGCCGTATTCGGCCAGCTTGGCCTTGACCATCTCGTCCACCATGGGAGACGTGATGTGTCGCAGGTCCATGCGGTCAAGCGTGGATCGAATGAATTGGGCGATCTCCTGGGCCTGGCGTTTATCGACTGCATTGGCGCCGATGAGGCTCTGGCAGAAAACCTGATCATCCCAGACATGGGTATTCAGGTCCACGTTGCCATCGTCTACGATGAGGATTTTCTCTTTGTGTGCCATAGGGTGTCACAACTCCATTGGTTGGTGTGCGGTTTGGTTGCTCGATTGCCTGGTGCCTGGTTCCCAATGCATGGTTCCGGGTGCAAGGCTTCGGGTTGGCGACGAATGGTATCCCCATCCGCAACCCACGGGTAAGAAACACGCCGGCACCCACGAGATGGCAACCTCGGTGTTTCTCTGGTGCGGGAATCCTTGCCCGAATCGGGCGATGCCGGAACGACGTTCGGGGAAAAGGGGACCTACCATACAGGGTTACTGCGATGGAAGCGGTCAATGCCGCAACCCTGCCGTACCGGCCTGTTAACTCGTTTCTCATACAACATGTAGTATGTCAAGCGGCATTTAACACAATATCTGCGACAAAAATAATAACCGCCGCCGTTTTTTGGCTGAACCGGTAGAAAAAAATGACTCGACCCGGACCGGATATTTTCTTCAAACACACGGGTTTGCCTGATCCTGCCCCCATGGTGCCAAGACACTACATATGGAAAATGCCTCTTGACAGACAACTATATCTTGTTATATGCATGCTGTACTTACCCCATGATCCATGGGGCTGGAATTACACCATATCCGAAATTGCCCGATGTGTTTTGCACACCCTGAAAAAATGCCCGCTGCGGCATTTTTTCTTCGTTTCAAACCACCAGAACCGAATGCTGCCCCGAGGAGAAACCCGTGATTGAACAGATCAAAAAGCGTGATGGCCGAATTGTCGAGTTTGACTCATCCAAGATCACCGCTGCCATCGCCAAGGCCGGTCATGCCTCGGGGGAATTCGGGGAACGGGACGCCAAGAAGATGACCCTGAGGGTCCTTACCCTGGCCCACGAGCTTCGCCTGGGTCCCACTCCCGAGGTGGAGGAAATCCAGGATATCGTCGAGCGGGTGCTGCTGGACTCTCCTTATTACAAAACGGCCAAGGCCTATATCATCTACCGGGAGCAGCACGCCCAGATCCGGCGCATCACCACCGAAGCCCAAATTGATCTGGTGGAACACTACATCCGCAAGCTGGACTGGAAGATCAAAGAAAACAGCAATATGTGCTACTCACTCCAGGGGCTCAACAACTACATCTCCTCGGATGTCACCTCGGAGTACTGGCTCAACAAGATCTATCCGCCGGAGATACGGCAGGCCCACTCCGACGGGGACCTGCATATCCACGACCTGAGCCTGCTGTCGGTCTACTGCGTGGGCTGGGATTTAACCGACCTTCTGCGCAACGGGTTCAAGGGCGTCGAGGGCAAAGTGGAAAGCGGTCCGCCCAAGCACCTGCGCTCGGCCCTCGGCCAGATTGTCAACTTTTTCTACACCCTCCAGGGGGAGGCGGCCGGCGCCCAGGCCCTGTCCAACTTCGACACCCTTTTGGCGCCCTTCATCCGCTACGACCGGCTGAACTACCCCAAGGTCAAGCAGGCCCTACAGGAGTTCGTCTTCAACATCAACATCCCCACCCGGGTGGGATTCCAGACGCCCTTCACCAACATCACCATGGATCTTTATGTGCCGGGCACCCTGAAGGACCACCCGGTGATCATCGGCGGCAAGGATAAAAAGGCCACCTACGGTGAGTTCCAGTCGGAAATGGACACCTTCAACCGGGCCTTTGCCGAAGTGATGATCGAAGGCGACGCCAAGGGTCGCGTCTTTACCTTCCCCATCCCCACTTATAATATCACCAAGGATTTCGACTGGGACAACCCCAACCTGGAAACCGTTTGGCAGATGACCGGCAAATACGGCATCCCTTACTTCTCGAACTTCGTCAATTCGGACATGTCTCCGGAAGACGCCCGCTCCATGTGCTGCCGCCTACGGCTGGACAACCGCGAACTGCTCAAACGCGGCGGCGGTCTGTTCGGCGCCAACCCACTGACCGGCTCCATCGGCGTGGTGACCATCAACCTGCCTCGCATCGGCCATGTGGCCAAAGATGAAACCGAATTTTTCAACAATCTCCAGGCCAAGGTGGCGCTGGCCGTTGAAAGCCTGACCATCAAACGCAAGGTGCTGGAGCAGTTTACCGATAAAAACCTGTATCCCTATTCCAAATTCTACCTGAGATCCATCAAGAACCGCACCGGCGTTTACTGGAAAAACCATTTTTCCACCATCGGCATCGTGGGCATGAACGAAGCCTGCCTGAATTTTTTAGGCACGGACATCACCACCAATCGGGGCCAGGCCTTTGCCGTGAAGACCATGGACGCGCTGCGGGCCATGATCACCGAGATCCAGGACCGCAGCGGCGATATTTTCAATCTGGAAGCCACACCGGCCGAAGGCACCTCCTATCGCCTGGCCATGATCGACAAACGACGCTATGCGGAGATCCTGTGCGCCAACGAGGAAGATGTCGAAAAGGGCGCCGTCCCCTATTATACCAACTCCACCCAGTTGCCGGTGAACCACACCGATGATATCTTCGAGACGCTGATGCTTCAGGACAACCTGCAGACCAAATACACCGGCGGGACCGTACTGCACCTGTTTTTGGGCGAGCAGGTTACCGACATCGAGACGGTCAAGTCGCTGATTCGCAAAGTGTCGGATAATTACCATCTGCCCTACTTCACCCTGACCCCCACGTTTTCGGTCTGCCCGTCCCATGGCTACCTCAATGGTGAGCAAACCCGCTGCTCCCACTGCAACCGCGAAACCGAAGTGTACTCCCGGGTGGTGGGATACCTGCGGCCGGTGAAACAGTGGAACGACGGCAAACAGGCGGAATACTGCCGGCGGCGGCCATTTAAGATACCCCTCGAGGAGCCCGGCGTCGCGGCGGCAGTGGCCCTGCAGGCAGACGCCCCCTGCGAACCGCCCGTTGAAAGCCCGGCCGTAGCGATGGATCCGGCCTGCACCGATGACGCCCTGCGGCAGATGGGGTCGGTCTAGCCAGACAAGCGGCACCCGCGTCGCCAAAGCGATCTGAACATTGGCCGTCCATCGTCCACCATCGAAGGGTGAACGTCAAATGTTAATGCGCAAAAGTAGTTATTTGTGTAACCAAGCCCATCTCCACTGATGATTCTTGCCGGCCTCCAGAAAAACTCGTTTATCGACTTTCCCGGCAGAATCAGCTGCGTGCTGTTCATCACCGGCTGCAACTTTATCTGCCCTTACTGCCACAACGCCGACCTCGCCCGGGGCGAATACCCGGCACGTTTCGAATTGGCGCCGACCATTGATTTCCTTAAAGCCCGCCGGGGCATGCTGGAAGGCGTGGCCATCACCGGCGGCGAACCCACGCTGGACAGCGGCCTTGTCGAGCTTTGCCGGTCCGTCAAAGCACTGGGATATCCGGTAAAACTGGATACCAACGGCAGTCGGCCCGAGGTCCTCCATAACCTGCTGGCGCAGGATCTGGTGGACTATATCGCCATGGACATCAAGGCGCCATTAAACGCCTACGCACCTTTCAGCCGAAACCCAAACATCCATGAACGGCTGACAACGAGCATCCGCACCATTATGGAATCCGCCCCCGCCTACGAATTTCGCACCACCTGTGTCGCCCCATTGATAAACGAAACCACCGTTGAAACCATCGCCAAAACAATCGAAGGCGCCGCGTGCTATGTGCTCCAGACGTTCAATAACCGAGCCGTGTGCCTCGATTCCGAGTTCAACCGCCGGCAGGACCCGACCCTCTCGACGGCGGAAATGCAGCGCTTAAAGGCCATTGCCGAACCCTTTGTCGGGCGCTGCTTGATCCGGTAATCTCGGCCCAGGCCTCTTTTCCCCTGCCCACCATCAAACCGATTACGGTTTTTGCACAGCCCAATTTCCAGTTTTTCCCGTCCGGTGCTTTTCCACCTGCAGCCCGTAACGGGACTACGTTTTAAGAAGATTTTTTCCCTTACTAAATCGTATAGTTGAATACAACACAACATGTTTGTTAACCACCTGGCAAACCAATTGCTTGGGAACTGGCAATTCAGCTGACGGCCCGGCGCAGGTTTTGATCGGCACAGAAACTCAACCAGGAGAATTGCCTTCGATCATGAACGACAAACAATCGATGTATCCAGTTGGTCTCATCCGTTCCATTATCATAGCCCTATGCATCGCATTTGCTTCCACTGCCGCCTCGGCAGCCAGTGTAACCCTACGCTGGGATCCTAACAAACCCGCCCCCGAGGGATACCGCGTGTTTGCCCGAAAAAAGGGTCAGGCCTACAATTATAACCGGCCCGCTTGGGAAGGTACCGCCGTCACCAGTACCCTTAACCATCTCGAGGGCCAAACCGAATACTTCTTCGTGGTCCGTGCCTATGACGGCCGCCTGGAAAGCGCCAACTCCGCTGAAGCCCACTTGATTACCCCGGTGACAGATGACGACGACGACGGGCTGCCCGATGAGTGGGAAACCCACTTCGGCCTGAATCTCCGGGTCGACGACGCCGATGGGGACCTGGATCGCGACGGCATCAACAACCGTGACGAATTCCGCGCCGGGCTGGAACCCGATGACCCGGGTGAGGGTGCGGCGCCGCAACGACCGCAACCACGTTTTCCAGCAGCCAACGCCCGGGAAGCAGAACACAGTCCGCTGCTCAAGGTTGGGGACTATTTCGATGAAGACGGGGATGCCCATATCGCCACCCAGTGGCAGGTATACGATACCCGTTCGGGAGACTGCCGGCTGGACGTGATAACCGATCGCTGCCTCGACACGCTGCAGGTGCCGCTTCTGTTGCTTAATGGAGGCAGAACCTATCACTGGCGGGTTCGATTCTTCGACAGCGGCGGACGGGCCTCCGCCTGGTCGGCGACTGCTTCTTTCACCACGCAAGCGGCGGCCAACGATCGCAACGGCAACGGCATTCCCGACGATCAGGAAGGCGACGACGTTCAGACGGGCGGAATCCACGCCTTGTCATCACCGGCTGCCACCTTCGACCCAACGGGCATCAGCGTGGCTGCTGAAGATAATGCCATATCCGCAATCGAGCAGATGGTCGTGGTGGATCCAGCTGATTTTGCAATCGATGAAACGACGCCGTCACAGCTGCCTTATGGCATGGTCGCCTACCGGCTGATTCTTTTTAAACCCGGCCAGCGTGCGAAAGTGACGGTTCACCTGTCCGATGCAGCACCCGCCGGAGCCAGATGGATCAAGTTTGATGAGGTCAATGGTTGGCAAGATTATTCCCAGCACACGGTTTTTTCCGCCGACCGGCGATCGGTGACCGTGGATATCAAGGACGGCGGTTATGGCGATGCCGACGGCGTAGCCAACGGGATCATCATCGATCCGTCAGGGCTGGCCTTGACAGACACCGATTACTCAGCCACCGGCGGCAGCGGTGGCGGTGGCGGTGGCGGCGGATGTTTCATCGCCTCCCTTCAAGGGATCAATCAACGCGTGGATGTGAGCCACACTCCCTGGCAGTGGCTCAAGCTGCAGTTGCATCGTTGGCGAACGGCAAGCCGGCATTGACTGCCGGGTACAGACCGGTGATGGGTCTATTCCCCGCCACCGCACCAACCGGGAGCGGCGGCGGGGCAGAAAAGGCGCAAGAGCAGCAACCACGGAGAGTGGCGCGACAGGCGGCGATAAGCCTGAACCATGGGTGCGCACTTGGTGCAGTACTGAAGGGTGAGGGCACCCCGCCCTCCCCTTCAGCCGACATCCATCCCCGCCCGACGGTACAGGTCGAAAAAGTGGTGCGTGGGGCCGCATCCCTGACCAAGCGGCAGGGCATGCTCGATAGCCCCGGTAATGTAAGTCTTGGCCTGGGTTACGGCATCGAAAAACGACTCGCCGCGCGCCATGAGGGCGGCAATGGCCGATGAAAAGGTGCACCCGGTGCCATGGGTGTTGGTCGTATCGATCCACCGACCCTCCAGCAACCTGATCTCTTTTCCGTCAAACAGCACATCCGTGGCATTCCCCCCCCCCAAATGGCCGCCCTTGACCACCACCATGCTGGAACCCAGGGCCGATATTTCCCGGGCAGCGGTCTGCATGGCATCGATGTCGGTGATCTGCATTCCCAGCAGGGCCTCGGCTTCGGGCAGGTTGGGGGTCACCACCCGGGCCAAAGGGAACAGGAGCCGGACCAGGGCCGCCTGGGCATCGGGCTGAAGCAGGGCATACCCGCTTTTGGAGATCATCACCGGGTCAAGAATCACCGGCGGCAGGACATCGATCGTGTTCAAAGCCCGGGCGATGGCCTCGACCAGCGCAATGCTGGCCACCATGCCGATCTTCACCGCATGGATGGGCATGTCGTCGAACAGGCAGGTGATCTGGTCGTGGACGATCTCCGGCCGCATCTCCTGGATGGCATACACCTTCTGTGTATTCTGCACCGTCACCGCGGTCACGGCGCTCATGCCGAAGACCCCCAGCGCCTGAAAGGTCTTCAAATCCGCCTGAATGCCGGCCCCTCCCGATGAATCGGACCCGGCGATGGTCAAGGCCACGCGCAAATCATCCTCCTCGCTGATCTTTTATGCACAATCCCAACAGTTCCCGGATCCGTCGGATTCCCTGTTGATTGAGCTCGGCCATGGGGTCATCACCACCCGGCCCACGCTCGAAATCGGCCAACAAGGCCTCCACGGCCTCACGACCGTCTGCCGTCTTGACCGCGTTGCGGGGAGTCTTGCCGCGCAGGGCGGGCAGTTTTTCATCCACCCAGCCATCACAGCGCTGCCCACCAAAGACCTTGTGGAAACCATGGCCTTAAGATTTCAGCCCATTTATTGAAAGAAGGGTCGTTGCACCCCCTGAAACTACCTTTTTCGGCAAGCCCGGAGAAAGCCGGTGCGGCACAAGGCCTTCCCATATGCCTTAATGCGGGTTTCAGCGCCGCTTTAGGGTCGGTCGACAAACAAAATCGCGTCATCCCAATACTCCCGAGGCATAGAGATCGCTGAGGTTCAACGCGCCCTGCCATTGCCGAAGAGCCGGATGATCGGGACCAGCCACAATGTCGGTAGCGCCGTGGTCAGTCTTTTTAAAGCATAGGATATCCGCTGCCTCCGCACATCCCAATATGACCGGGGAGTGCGTGGCTAAGAGAATCTGTGCCCCATCCACTTCACGAAGCGTTTGGTATACCGTCTCCATGGCCATGGGATGAATCCCATTCTCAGGTTCCTCGATCAGGTAAATGCCCTCAAAATAGGGCAGAAATGCAGGCAGCGTGAGTGCAAGCATGCGCAGTGTCCCGTCAGATGCCATCCAGGATGGTACCTTCAGATTGTCCGGATATACCAATTGAAGGAATCGATGCCGCGTATCGGGAAGCTCTACAGTGACCACATCGGTTAAATCAGGAAGCGCGGTCTGCAATTGGGCGATCCATCGTCGATAACGATTGCCTCCTGACTCACGCAGTTCCTGAACGACCCACGGCAGATTGCTGCCATCGGGTTTAAACCGTCGCCCCTGACCCGGTCGGCTGGTCTGCCGTATAACCAGACTGTTGAGCATAAGATTCTGCGTACCATTTACCAGGGTTTCTCTCAGCCAGGTCGAAACCGGAAAATTTCTTTCGTCTTCAGGCATGTTGGCAAGGGCAGATTTCTTCGGTCCCAGCCTGATAGATGGCGCCCAGCCACCTTTTCCTTTCTTTTGTTGCACTTCCGAATAAAAATTGTCGTTGCCGTCATAAACCTTTCTAACGACTCGTTTCTTATCGCCTCCCACCTGCCTTCCGTGCATGATCGATGACGGTGGATCCACCGATATAGGGAAAAGGGTTCGCTGAATTTTTTTTTCTGATCCAGTTATTTTTTCCAGAAGAATGACCTGTTCGTCAAAAATATGGATCTCGTTCCTATCCTCTTCGAGGCCGATGCATATTTCATATCTTATGTACCGGTAGGGTTTATCCTTACCGAGCATTTCCTGACGATCTTTGGTAACTTCAAGCTCCACAGCCAGTTCGAACCGATTTCCTTCATGAAAAAAGAAAAGATCGTGAATATTCGAGGTCCTTTGCAGTATTGCTTCATCCAGCCCTTTTGAGAGCACATCCCCCAGAAAGGCAACCACGTCGAGAAGGGTGGTTTTACCGCTTGCATTGGGACCTATTAAAACCTGAAAATCCTTCAACGCTTGACGGGTGTACCGTAGGCAACGGAAATTTAAGGCCTCCACGAGCCGGATCATGGATTGATCTCCTATGGTTAATCTATTAATTCAAATAAATATTCCCATAACAAATAAAAAAATGCCAATCAACAATGCGATCTTGATCGGTTACCTTCAGAGGTAGAAACGTGTCGACTAATTCTTGAAGCCGCAAGGAAACTTTTCTTTCATACTTAATAAAAATTACAAAAACCATACAGGTTTTCAGGCACCTGCCGATAATGGTAGCGTAAAGCAATTGGAATAGCCTCGTTAGAAGTCTAAAAGCGGCTTTATACGGGGGTTTTAAGTTTCAGGTGTTAGGTTGTTAGGTATTTGTTGATCATTCCACGCAACCCAAAAACAGAACACTTAAGACCTGATGGATCGTTAAATAGCAGCCTGATGACCAAATCATCTTTTCCCAATACCCCGATCAACAATGCCAGCGGCGG
The DNA here is from genome assembly GCA_963704985.1 of uncultured delta proteobacterium. Lineage (GTDB taxonomy): Bacteria > Desulfobacterota > Desulfobacteria > Desulfobacterales > Desulfosarcinaceae > Desulfosarcina. Next base: position 229,472 of record CAVPIL010000008.1, read on the forward strand.
AGCCACCGGTATCGTCGTCGCCCTGGTGCTCGTACTCGCCCTGGCCGGCGGCGGGGGTTATTTTGCCTACAACACGTACTATAAAAAGGAGCCGTTGCGAACCAAGCTCTCCTCCATCAAGTTGAAAGATGAACTGGTCCGCTTCACCCACGACACCGTATCGACGGCGCTTTACCGAAATCTGGTCCTGATGGACGACATCGTGGTGATGATGGACAAGGAGTTGGACCGGCTGAAGCGGATCGGCAAGAAGTTCCCCAATCAGGGCGGGATTGTCGCCGCCCAGACCGAAGAACTGAGGGTGGCCCGGGAACGCATGGCCAAGGTCCTTGCCCATGTATCCGCCACACTTGAAAAAATGTATGTCACCTGGCTGGTGGATCGGTCCGAAGGGACCGGTCAGATCCGGTCACAGAGAGGGACCCTCACCCGACAGCTGGCCGATGCCATCCGCGGCGAGGAAGTGCTCATCGGCCGCATCCGCACCAATCCCGATGCTGCCTCCTGAAATCAAACTGGTTTAGTGATTTTCCGAAGCCGCTCCCACAACCCTGCCTAAAGCTATCTGTAGTTGCGGTAATCCACCCCGTATTTTTTGGCTTTGTAGGCAAACTTGCGCACCGTGGTCTTGAGGATATCCGCAGCCAGGGTGATGTTGCCCCGGGTGTTCTTCAGCGAGTCGATGATCATCTCCTTTTCCAGCGCCCCCACGGCATCCTCCAAAGAAAGATCCGGCAGCGTACCGCTCTCCCTGCCCGTCTGAAGGGTGGGCGGCAGGTGGTAGCCGTGGATGGCACCCTCTTCGCAGAGCAGCACGGCCCGCTCGATGCAGTTTTCCAGTTCGCGCACGTTGCCGGGCCAGTGGTAGGCCATGAGCATGTCGATGGCCGGGGTGGAGAGCCGTTTGACTTCCCGCCCGTTCTCTTCGGCGTAACGCTCCAGGAAATAGTCCGCCAGCAGCAGGATATCGGTCTTGCGCTCCCTGAGCGGAGGCATGTAGATGGGAAAGACGTTGAGGCGATAGTATAGGTCGCCCCGGAAGGAATCGTCCTCCACGGCCTGTTCCAGGTTTTTGTTGGTGGCCGCAATGATGCGCACATCCACCTTGATGGTTCTGTGGCCGCCCACGCGCTCGAACTCCCGCTCCTGTAAAACGCGCAGCAGTCGCACCTGCACGTCGGGTTCGATGCTGCCGATCTCGTCCAGGAAAATGGTACCCTTGTGGGCCAGTTCGAACCGTCCCGGCTTCTGTTTGATCGCACCGGTGAAGGCCCCTCTTTCATGACCGAAGAGCTCGCTCTCGATCAGGTTGTTGGGAATAGCCGCACAGTTGACCTTGACGAAAGGTCCCTTCGACCGGGTGGAGTTGTAGTGGATGGAGTTGGCCACCAGTTCCTTGCCGGTGCCGCTCTCCCCGCGGATCAGCACGGTGGCGTTGCTGCGCGACACCTGGCTGATCATCTGGTACACTTCACGCATCTTGTTGCTGTTGCCGATAATGTTGTTGATGCGGTACTTGTTTTCCAGTTCATCCCGCAGGCGCTTGTTTTCATCCCGCAGGGCCTCCTTTTCCAGGTGGATGGTCTCCAGGTTGATGGCGTGGCGAGCCAGCATGGTGGCCACCACGGAAAGCAGCTTGGTGCCTTCCTCCAGGGGGTACGCGGGATCGTAGGCCCTGTCCGCGCTCAGGGCCCCCACCACCCGTTTGCCTTTTTGAACCGGAACACAGATAAAAGAGATCTCCCCCATGCCCTTGATCTTGCGCGAGGCGGTCCGGTTGAGGAACAGGGGCTCTTGGCTGATTTTGGGAATGGCTACGGCCTCGCCGGTTTCGATCACCCGGCCGATGATCCCCTCACCCAGCTTGTATTTCACACGGTCCATGGCACTTTTGGAAAGGCTGTGGGCCACTTCGATGTTGATTTCGTTTCTCAGGGGATTGAGAATGGAGATGGTGCCGCGCTCCATCTGCATGCTGTTGGAGAGAATATCCAGCACTTTGAACATGGATCTTTTCAGATCCAGATGTTCGTTGAGGGCATTGGATATCTCGTATAACAGGGTAACCTGTTCAATGGCTTTCATTTTCATTGGCGTGTAAATGGCCTCCTGATGAATTTACAAAATGGTTGCTCGATCATTAATTACAACATTTTTGTAATCTCTGGCAAGCCTCGAAGCCGATGAAGCCCAATTATTTTCTGTCGGCCTGCCGTTTCAGGGCAAAAGATCTACAAGTGCGGAAGGCATCTTGAAAGGTAAATAAAGAGCCGCTAACATGACTTCATGATATTGCACATCGACATGGACGCCTTTTTTGCCTCGGTGGAGCAGCTGGACCACCCGGAGCTCAAGGGCAAGGCCCTGGTCGTGGGCGGCGACTCGGGACGCGGGGTGGTCGCAGCCGCCAGTTATGAGGCCCGGCGATACGGTGTCCACAGCGCCATGCCCATGTTCATGGCCAAACAGCGCTGCCCCCATCTGATCATCGTTCCTGCGCACAAGGACCGCTACCGCGAAGTGTCCCGATCGGTCATGGCCATCCTTGATCGGTATTCTCCGATCGTGGAGCAGGTCTCCATAGACGAAGCCTTCCTGGATGCGGCCGGATGCGGCCGCTTGTATGGCCCGCCCGAAGCCATGGCGCGAGCCATCAAAAATGACATCCGCCAAAAAGTAGCCCTGACCTGCTCTATCGGCGTGGCACCCTTGAAGTTTCTGGCCAAGATTGCCTCGGACATGCAAAAGCCCGACGGCCTGACCGTCATCACCAGGGAAAGCGCGGCCGGTGTCATTGCCGCCCTACCCGTCGAAAAGGTGCCCGGTGTTGGCCAGCATGCCCACCAGCAACTCCGTCAAATGGGCGCCATCACCCTGGGTGACGTCAGAACCATGAGCCCATCCGCTCTGGTGGCCCGACTGGGCAAATTCGGCCATCGGCTGATGGACCTTGCCCACGGACGGGACGCGGCTGCCGTCACCCCCCACAGCCCCACCAAATCCATATCCACGGAAAGAACCCTGTCCGCCGACACCCACAATCGGGAGCAGTTGAAGCAGCACCTGCTGGCCCAGAGCCAGGAGGTGGGCCGCCAGCTCCGCCGTCAGGGTTTTCTGGCCCGGACGGTCACCTTGAAGCTGAAGGATACGGACTTCAAGCAGATCACCCGCAGCGTCACCCTGGACCGCCCCAGCCAGTCCTCTGAAGCGCTTTTCCGTGCGGCTGAGAAACTGCTGGCACGTCAGGCGTTGGACAAGGCAGTCCGACTGATCGGCGTCGCCGCGTCAGCGCTGATTGCCGACACCGCGCCGCGGCAAGCCTGCCTGTTTCCCTGTCTTGACCGTGAGGAGGGCGGATGGGAAAAAGTCGATCGGGCCGTGGATCGGATCGCTGAACGGTTCGGCCCCTCGGCCGTTCACCGGGGATCGTTGACGCCCCCGGATGACCAGTCCATGGACTGAAGATCCCAGGACCGAAGTCAAAAGGCCTGCAGACAGATCACAGATCGCTGGTCTCCCCGTCTGTAGATTCTGGTGCCGGGTCAGCGGTTCCTGGTTGCAGACATCCGGCCGCCATTGTCCGCCGCGGGTTGAACCGCTGCACCCGCAGACGAAAATCCTTCAGACCGCCCCTACCGCCTTCATGGCCGTAACGCAGACCGATATAATGGCCGGCAATCTCACCCACATCCCGCTCGAGCGCCGGATGCGTTTGCATGACCCATCGGGCATAGTCCAAGGGTCCCTGGTGCGGCGCCTTGGGCATGCCGATTCGGGCCATCTTGTCCAGAAACCGGCGATAGATCTTCTGCACTTCGTCTGCAGGGGGTTTGGTTTGTGTCTTCCCGCGCAGGCTGACCAGCAGGATTACCACAGCGACAAACAGCGCCGGCAAAATCATGAACAACAGCCATCCACCCTGGCGGCCCATGGAAATGCCCAGCCGTTTCAGCAGTGCGATCTGGTCTTCGGCGGAAAAACCCATGAACCAAATGTTCCACCGGTTATTAACCGCTTCCCAGGTCTGGCGCAGGGTTTCGGTCCAGCGGGCGGACCAATCGCCCCGGTTGCGGCCAAGAAACCCAGGCAGATCCGCTCCCGCAAGTGAGCCCTCGATGCCGGCGTTGATGCGTTCGGGGGCCACGGCATAGGTAGGATCCACGCGCACCCACCCCTGCCCCGCCAGCCACACCTCGCACCAGACGTGGGCATCGGATTGGCGAACGGTAAGAAATTGTCCCAGTGCATTCCACCTGCCGCCCTGATACCCGCCGACAATCCGCGTCGGTACGCCGGCAGCGCGCATGAGCACGGTGAAGGCGGTCGCATAATGCTCGCAAAAGCCCTTGCGGCTGACCAAAAGGAAATCATCCACGGCATGGACCCCCAACCGGTCAGGCCGCAGGGTATACGTGAAGCCATTTTTCCTGAAAAAGGCCAGCGCGGTCGCCACCAGGGTGCCGGGGGCAGCATCGTCTTGAGCCCACTGTTTTCCAAGGGCAGCGGTCTGAGGATTCCGGTTCGCCGGCAGCTGCAGATAGGCGTCACCAGGGGCATCGGCCGAATTCTGCCGGTAGTCCAGCAATGAGGCGGCACCATAATGAAACCGCTGCCGGATGGGTCGGCGGGCCACCAGGGTATGATCCTCCATGATGGTGGCCACGGGATTGGCCGTCACCGGCAGGTCCAGTACAAACAGGTTCCGGAGGCCATGAGGTTCGAGTACCACCGTATAACGGGACAGGTCTGCGCCGCCGACACTTCCCCGGCGGGATGCCTGAGCTGCTACGGGTTGCCAGGCGGCACCGTCAAAGTGCTGGAAAACGATGCCTCGCCAGTAGCGCTGATCCGCGTCCGGCAGCGGGGAGTCGAAGAAGACCGAAAAGGCAGGCGCGTCAACCCGCACCAACCGGGACACATCGCCGATACGCATGCTGCTGGAAAAACCGGAGCGGCTGTGACTGGCCCACGGGGTGCCCCAAAAGCTGCCCGAAAGGCGTGGGAAGAGTAAGAAAAGCAGCACCATGAGCGGAACCGCCACAAGCACCAGCCTGGCCGCCAGCCGCATCTGTCGGCCGATGGCGCCCATGGGGTCGTTCACATGGATCAGCACGCCGGTGGTGGTCCAGACCGACACAAACAGGTAGAGGGTCATGGAAAGGTTTTCATAAAAGAACAGACTGGTGATCACTATAAAATAGGCCAGCAGGACCGTCACCATGCTGTCCCGCCGGCTTTGGATCTCCATGGGTTTGATGCCGGCCATCACGGCCAGCAGGGTCATGAAATCTCCGCCGTCGAACCGCAGGCCGGCAAACATGAGTACCACCGCCATACCGATGATGAAGACCGCTGACCGAACACCGCGGGACGGTACGGCCCATCCCCGGCGGTCCCGGACCAGCAGATATCCCCAGGAAGCCGCGCACCACCCCACGGTCCACCATGGCAACTGGAACACCAGCGGTGCCATGGCCACCACCAGGGCAAGGATCAACGGGCCCAAGGGCTGCCGTGGCATGGTTCAGCGGTTTCCGTAAAGGGCCAGCGCCCGCAGGCATCGGTCCCGGTGCCCCCTGCCGTTGCCGGCAGGGAAGATTTGACCGGCCAGCCGCATGCCGTAGCTGCGTTGCTGCCGGTGAGCCCGGAGCACATGAAAACAGAGGATGGAAAGTTTTTTTTCCAAATCGTCACCCCGGATGTGCGCGATGTCCAGGATCAGGCCGGTACCGGCCTGCTCGGCAAAGGTTTTGATGTGGAGTCCCCGACCCCGCGAATAGGCCTGCCAGTGGATTCGCCGCGGTGAGTCGCCAGGCTGGTAAGCCGACAAACCTTGAAAATCGTCGACACCCGCCCTCCGAGCGATGTCGCCTTCTCCATTCGCCGACAGGGATTCGGTGTCCGGCATCGGCGCGGATAGCGGTCGGGGATAGACCAGACACATCAGGTCAGTGTCAATCCGTGCCCAGGCCTGGAATAATCCCAGGGGATACTCGCAGGCAATGCGCAGCCATCCCGGATTTAAAAGCCCCCGACGCGCTGTCAATGCACGAACCAGAATCCGGGCGGGTTCCCCTGGTCTGAAATCCGCCCGAGCGCGATCCTCGGCATTAAAATACCAAAAGAGACCGGTCCGCCAACGCTCGATTCCGGCGGCCGAGATTTCAATTTCCACTGGTTCGCCGGCAAATACCGGCGTTGCCGTCGCCGATACCAGGCGCAGTCCGTAGAGCATGCTGTAAGTGTAAAGCATGGCCGTGAGCCCCAGGCTGCATAGCAGGAAAGTGAGCAGAAAGCCCAAATTGTTGTTGTAGTTGATGGATCCGATCAGCATGGCTCCCACGACCACCAGGTACAACATACCGAAGCCTGTGGGCAGGATGTAGATGGTGCGCAGTCCCAGGGTTACCGGGATGGTGGTGCCGCCGCCCACAAAGCGGTAAAAGGTACGGGCAATGACGGACGTCACGGGATGGTCACCTCTTCAAACAGCGTTCTCAACCGCCGCGCCGGAACCTCGGCCAGGTTGTCGCGGGATCGGAGGCGATGCCCCACCACACTGATCAGCACGGCCTGAAGATCTTCGGGCAGGGCATAGTCCCGCCCGCTGATAAAGGCCCAGGATCGGGCGGCATGCATCAGCGCCAGCCCCGCCCGCGGTGAGAGGCCCATGTGGAAGTGCTTGCCGGTGCGGGTAAATTCCAGCAGGTCCTGAAGGTAGTTCAAAAAGGCGTCGGCCACATGTACCTGGTCGACCTGGTGCTGCAGCGCCAGCACATCCTCAGGGACCAGGCACTGCTGCATGTTGCTCAGGGCCAGGCGTTGGGCCCGGTCACCGCCCAGCAGCCGCCGCTCCGCCTCACGATCGGGGTAGCCCAGTTCGATGCGCATGAGAAACCGGTCCAGTTGGGACTCTGGCAGCGGAAAGGTGCCGGACAGTTCCATGGGGTTCTGCGTCGCGATAACAAAAAAGGGGGCGGAGAGCCCGCGGGTTTTGCCGTCACTAGTGACCTGTCCCTCCTCCATGGCCTCTAACAGGGCGCTCTGGGTCTTGGGTGTGGCACGGTTGATCTCGTCGGCCAGCAGCACCTGGGTAAAGACGGGCCCCGCATGAAAAATAAACGCGCCGGTATTCTGGTCGAAGATGGAACTGCCTAAGATGTCACCGGGCAGCATGTCGCTAGTGAACTGGATCCGTCTGAATTTCAGGCCCATGCACCGGGAGAGCACCTTGGCCAAGGTGGTTTTGCCGATGCCCGGGATATCCTCGATGAGCAGATGCCCCCCGGCAAATAGGCAGGTCAGGGCCATGCGGATCTGGTCTTCTTTGCCCAAAACGACCTGGCTGATCTGTCGAACGATGGTTTCATACTGCGGCTGCATGTCCATAATTGCGTCACCTGCAAGGGTTGAAAGGGGCAGGCCCTGAAGGCCTTTTTCCTGATCGATGCGCATAATCGCTGTGCAGTCAAGATAAGCGTCTTCCGGGCAAAATCCAACCCTTATATCGGCCTTTTCCGGCCAACCGCCAGTTGTTACGGTTGTTTTTTGAAAAAAGCCTAGGCAGGCGGAAATCCGATGACGGGTAAGGGGCTGATGCGCTGGGAAAAAGGGTCACTGGCAGGCGGCACATTGAAAGAAGGCAGAAGCAACCAACGGGGCGAATCGACCGATGATTAGCAGTGCAAATGGGCACCTGGCGATCAGAAAAGACCGCCCGCAGACCGGAAAGGCCATTCCCGGGCTGACGGTGCTGTTGAAGCAGCAGACCTACATTTATTGAATTACACCACCATAGCCATCAGCATCCGGATCTCTTCGGCCCAGCGATCTTCGTCGGGCGTCTCCAGGATCATGGGGATACCGTCGAAGTGGGTGTCGTTCATGATCATTCGAAAGGTCTCCAGCCCCAGCGTTCCCTCGCCCAGGCGTTCATGGCGGTCCACGCGGCTGCCCATGGTCTTTTTCCCGTCGTTCAGGTGAAGCCCCTTCAAAAAGGAAAACCCCACCACCGCAGCGAAGCGTTCCAAAGTCTTGGCGTAGCCGTCCGGCGTGACCAGATCATACCCCGCTGAAAAAGTATGGCAGGTGTCCAGGCAGACACCCACACGAGACCGGTCGGCGACGCCGTCGATGATGGCGGCCAGATGTTCGAAGCGGTACCCCAGATTGGTGCCCTGGCCGGCCGTATTCTCGATCACGGCGGTCACCCCCGTGGTCCGTGCCAGGGCGATGTTGATGGACTCGGCAATCCGTCTCAGGCAGGCCTCTTCGGAAAGCTTGTTCAGGTGGCTGCCCGGATGAAAGTTCAGATATTTCAACCCCAGCTGCTCGCAGCGGGTAAACTCATCGATGAAGGCCGCCCGTGATTTTTCCAGCCCTGTCGGGTCAGGGTGGCCCAGGTTGATCAGATAGCTGTCGTGGGGCAGGATCTGCTCTGGGGTGTATCCGCCGGCCGCACAGTTCTCTTTGAACCGGCGGATGGATTTAGCCGTCAATGGTTTGGCCGCCCACTGGCGCTGGTTTTTTGTAAACAGGGCAAAGGCCGAAGCTCCGATCTTTATTGCGTTGAGCGGCGCGTTTTCCACGCCGCCGGCCGCACTCACGTGTGCACCGATATATTTCATCGATTGTCTCCTTCAGATGGGGCTGATCGATAGTGACGGTGGTCACGCTCCGATACGGTATCTGCCGGTTTAATGTTGCAGGTGTTTGTCCGCTGATCGCAAACGATAAGCGCCTCTCCCGCATCCAGCTGGCGACGCACCATGGCCACGTTTTGCGCCAACGAGCCCTGGGTATAACCCGAATCGGTGCCCTCACGGGTCACGAACTCCTCGATGAGCCCTGCAAGCGCCTCCGGGCTCAACTGTCGGTGAGGGATGATGAGCATCTCTTCACGGTCAGGCACTGGATCATCTTCCTTTTGGAGCAACACCGGTTGCATTATCTTTCCGGCATAGCTTTCTGCGGTGCTTGGACAGCCGGGGCACCTTGGCCAGATCCTTGGGGAGGCACCTCGACGCCCGAGCCGACGGCAATGGCCACCGGTAGCCCGTCGCCGATGGCATCATCGACCTTTTCCGGCGGAGAACCCGCCGTGGGCGGCCGCCGCCATCAATTCAGAGATGAAACGCGCTGGATCCGTTGACCGGACGATGCTTTCGCCCACTAGAAAATTAAAGATGCCGGCAGATAGGTTCTTCTTAATATCCTGCGCTGACGAAATGCCGGAGGCCGCCACGGGTACCTGACCGGGAGCCAGCCGGGATACCAGGTCCATGGCAATGGCGGTATCCGTTTCAAAGGTACTCAGGTTGCGATTGTTGATACCCACCAGACGGGCACCGCAGGCGGCGACGATGCAGGCATCGTCGGCAGTGTGGATTTCCACCAGGGCATCCATACCCAGCTCGCGGCAGAGCCCGTATAGTTGATCCAGTTTTTCCGGAGCGAGAATCCGGGCAATCAGCAGAATGGCATCCGCGCCTGCCGCAGCCGCTTCGTAAACCTGGTAGCGGCTGATGATGAACTCTTTTCTCAATACCGGCAGCGTGCAGGCGGATCGTGCTGCTTTCAGGTCCGCCAGGCTGCCCTTGAAGTACAAGGGGTCGGTTAGCACCGATACGGCTGCTGCGCCCCCTTTTTCATACCGGGCAGCCATCTTCGCAGCATCCAGGTCCACGCAAATGTCACCTTGGGAAGGAGATGCCCGCTTGATTTCGGCGATAATGTTAACCCCGGCGGCACCCGGGCGGGAGAGCGCTTCAAAAAAAGGCCTGAAATCCGATCGCTGCCTGGCCAACTCCGCCAACCGTCCTTCGGGAATGGCTTTTCTGGCCTGCGCAATCTCGTGCCCCTTTTGTTGAACAATCTGCGTTAGAAAGTCTGTCGGCATGCACAAATACCCTATCCGTTGTCGCGGGTGTAGGCCACCAGGGCCTCTAGTTTGTTCATGGCTGCACCGCTGTCGATGGCCTGCTCGGCCTTGGCGATGCCCGCCTCCAGATTGGCCGCCTTCTGGCAGGCTACCAGCGCAGCAGCCGTATTGAGCAGCACCACGTCCCGCTTGGGGCCCTTTTCTCCCTCCAAAACTTTGCGCGTGATGGCCGCATTCTCCTCGGGGTCACCGCCGGTCATCTGGTCCGGTTCGGCCAGCCGGCCGAAATACCGCTCCGGGTAGATGTCATAGGTACGAATCATGTCGTTTTCCAGCTGGGAAACGCGGGTGGGGGCACACACGGAAATTTCATCCAGCCCGTCGTGCCCATGCACCACAAATGCGCTTTTGGCTCCCAGCAGGCGCAGGGCCTCGGCGAACATTTCGGTGAGCTGGGGAGCGAAGACGCCCAGCAGTTGGCAGTTGGCGCCTGCCGGATTGGTCAGCGGCCCCAGCATATTGAAGATGCTGCGCAGCCCCACCTCCATGCGCGCCTTGGCGGCGTGGCGCATGGCATTGTGGTAGAGCGGAGCAAAGAGAAAACCGATGCCCAACTCCTGCACGGCCTCTTCGACCACTTCCGGATCGGTGTCCAGCTTCATCCCCAGGCGTTCCAGCACATCCGCGCTGCCGCACTTGGATGATACGCTGCGGTTGCCGTGCTTGGCCACGGTCACCCCGCAACCGGCCACGACAAAGGCCGTGGTGGTGGAGATGTTGAAGGTCTTGAGCCCGTCACCCCCGGTGCCGCAGGTGTCCACCACGGGCGTAGTGGCCGCCTGGATACGGTGGGCCTTTTTGCGCATGGCCCGTGCCGCGCCGGCCAACTCCTCAAACGTTTCTCCTTTGGTGGCCAGGGCCGCCATCATGGCGCCCACCTGGGCATCGGTGGTCCTGCCCTCAAAAATGTCCGACATCATCTCCGCCATCTGGGCTTCGCTCAAGTCGGTACGGCTGATAATGGTTGCCAGATGATCTTTGAACATGGGGTGGATCCTCCTTCCGTTGATTCCTGAGGGTGCCGGCGGTTAACTCGCTGTCGGCGCGCCGGCAGGGATCATTTTCAAAAAGTTGCGCAACAGCCGCTTGCCCACCGGGGTCATGATGGATTCGGGATGGAACTGGATCCCCTCGGTGATATGGGAGCGGTGCCTGAGCCCCATGATCTCTCCATCTTCCGCAGTGGCGCTTACCTCCAGACAATCCGGCAGGCTCTCCTTCTCCACCGCCAGGCTGTGGTAGCGCATGGCCTGAAAGTGCTGCTTGATGCCGGCGAAAATCCCTTTGCCGTCTGCGCTGACAGCCGATGTTTTACCGTGCATCAGCCGCCTGGCGGCAATCACCTTGCCGCCGAAGGCATGGGCAATGGCCTGATGGCCCAGGCAAACACCCAGGATGGGAATGCTTCCCGAAAACCGCCGGATCGTTTCCAGAGAAACGCCGGCGGAATCCGGCCGCCCCGGCCCCGGAGAAATAACAATCGCTTGCGGAGCCATCGCCGTGATGGCATCCACGGTGATGGCATCGTTTCGTTTCACTTCCACGCCCTCGCCGATCTGTTTGAGATACTGAACCAGATTATAGGTGAAGGAGTCGTAATTGTCGATCATCAGTATCATGGCGCTGCCTCCGCCGCCTGGCAGGTCAGTTCAAGGGCCCGTTGAATGGCCATGGCCTTGTTGACGGTTTCCAGCCGCTCGGTTTCCGGATCCGAGTCGGCCACGATGCCTGCACCGGCCCGGACGGTGAGCATCCCGTTTTCGATGCAGGCGGTCCGGATGGTAATGGCCAGATCCATGTTGCCGCTGAAAGAGATGTACCCAACGGCGCCGCCGTACGGCCCCCGGGGGCTTTGTTCAAGTGCGTCGATGATCTCCATGGCGCGCACCTTGGGTGCACCGGAAAGGGTGCCGGCAGGAAATGACGCCCGCAGCAAGTCCCAGGCGTCGAAGTGGTCCTCCAGGTCGCAGTTGATGTTGGAAACCAGATGCATGACGTGGGAGTAACGCTCCACCACCATCAGATCCGTCACCTGCACCGTGCCGGTCCGGGCGACCCGGCCAAGGTCGTTGCGCCCCAGGTCCACGAGCATCAAATGTTCTGCCCGTTCCTTGGCGTCGGATAGCAGTTCGGACGCCAGCGCCCGGTCCGTCTGCTCGTCCGTTCCCCTTGGCCGTGTACCGGCGATGGGTCGCAGCGTGGCCACACGATTCTCCAACCGGACCATGGTTTCAGGCGAGGATCCCACCAATGCGATCTCATCGAAATGGAAAAAGTAGAGATAGGGAGAGGGATTTACATAACGCTGGGCACGATAGACGGATATGATGTCACCGGGCGCGTCGCATTGGAAGGGCTGGGAGATGACGGTTTGGATCACGTCGCCTTGTTGGATGTGGTCTTTTACGATAGCCACTCTGGCCCTGAATGTTTCAGCCGCCAGCAGCGGGACCATGGTCGGGCTGGCGCCGCGATCTCCCGGCGCAGCATCGCCGATCCGCGTGGCCATGCGTTGTTGCATGGCGTCCAGCCGAATCACGGCATCATCGTAAGCCGCTGCGGGATCCGGACTGCCATCGGTAAAAGCAATGGCTACGCAGATCATGGTGTTACGAATGTTGTCGAAAATAAGCAGTTCATCGCAGATGATAAAGTGGGCCATGGGGGCGTCTGCCGGCAGCCGGTTGGGAATGTGCTCAAAAAAAGAGACCATTTCATAGGTGAGATACCCGACCAGACCTCCCCAGAACCGGGGGAGCTGGGCCATTTCTGCCGGCTGGAAACGGCTCATAAAAGCTCTCAAGGTGGCCAGGGGATCGCCGCCGTGGGGTATTTTCTCCTCGCGACCGTTCTCGGCAATGGTCACCCCATTGGTAAAAACTTTGACATGGGTCCGTGCCGAGGTTCCCAGAAAGCTGTAGCGTCCCCATTTTTCACCGCCCGCCACGCTCTCCAGTAAAAAAATCGGTGTACGCGGCCGCTGTATGCCATCTTCGTAGCATTTTTTCAGCAGGGATACCGGCGTCTCCATATCTGCCAGAATCTCCCGGCAAACAGGGATCACATTACAGGTTCGGGCCAGGGCGTCAAACTGATCCCGGCTGGGGAATTCCTTCAATTTCATCTGTTTTCCTTGTTTCCAATAAAAAAGGCCGCGATTGGTTCCACGACCCTGAATGTGCCGTCGCGGGCATCGATGGGACCGCCCGCGATCCTTTTCGTCTGGCTTGGTTCAAGCGGATCAGTCCGGGCAGGCATGCAGGTGCACCAAACCCTTGTCCCCCGAGATTCACGGCAACCACTTTAATTGGCGTGCGCAATACCGGGTCATGATCCATGATGCTTCTTGCCCAGCGTGGTCTTTCTGCCATGTTTAAGGGCTTTTGAATCGGGTGTCAAGGCTTTTGTGTTCTTATCCATAGAAACATATTGTCCACGGACCGATAGCAGCACCATCATATTGGCAAGATAATTGCTGTACTACTGGTTAATGGTAATCGTATTTGAAATGGCGCCTCACTGGATTCCTCTGCCCTGCGCGACCTTAAGCGACCGACAGATCAAGGATCTGGATAGCTACGCATCCAGTGTGTCCCAAAAGGGGACATGCCTGTGCACGAAAAGTAATCCCATGCGCAAGAATTGCAGCATCGGGGTGCCCATTGCCAATGCGAGGTAGGCCATGGATCGACCGATCAACATCCTGGTGGTGGAAGATGACCCCAACGTATCCATCGTGCTCACCGCCCGTCTGGAGAGTTTGGGCTACCACGTCTGCGGTACCGCGGCAACGGGATTCGAGGCCATCAGCGGAGTATACCGGCACCACCCGGACCTGGTCACCATGGACATCCTGCTCCAAGGGGCAATGACCGGGATCGAGGCTGCCGCCAAAATCGCTGAAGGTTCGGATGTCCCCATCATCTTCATGACCTGCCTTTCCGACCAGCAGATATTCGAAAGCGCAATCAAAACCAACCCGTACGGCTATATCATCAAACCCTACGACATCAATGAACTGCGCTCCGCCATCGACATCGCTGTGGTCAAACACGCAGCGGCCAGAGCGCGCGAAGCACTGATCGCTCAACTGCAGAAGGCCCTCCGGGATGTCAAAACCCTTCGCGGCCTGCTGCCCATCTGCGCCTCCTGCAAAAAAATCCGCAGCGGTGACGACGGCCGCTGGCAGCAGATCGAAGAGTACATCTGCAGCCACTCCGAGGCCGACTTCACCCACGGCATCTGCCCGGAATGCGCCCATCGGCTCTACCCGGAACTGTATCCGACCAATGGGGAAAATTCAGCATAGATGACCCCAAAACCGTCTGCGTGTCTGCGGACGCTGGCCAATTGATACCGGTGTTGCCCTTTATTGGGTTATCCTAGCGACTGTTTTTGGTGTGCCGAAATTGGTGTCGGATCGATTCGCCGACCTGCGTAGGCGGTTGTCAGGAGGGTCACATTCATTTGATCACGGCAAAACAGGGAGCCACGTACCAAAGAGCTGCCAAAGGCGGTCCATCTTTGGGATTCCCGCGCTTCCTGATCTTCCGCAGCTACAGCCGGTAAACGGTGGGCTTATCGTCGACGTTGATATCGATTCCGACCGTGTCCCCGGTTTTAAAGCCAACCCGCTTAAAATCGCGGGCGACCTCGTCGTGCCGGTCCAGGTGCCAATAGACGGTCCACAGGGGGTTGCGGACGGTGTCGATACCATATGCATCGTGGCTGCACAGGTTGATCCGGAACTTGTCCTTGGCAATGAGGGTATCGGCTTCGGACAGAAAAATATCGATCTGGTAGAGGTTGTTATGCAGGGCCTTGGACAACTCCGCCTGCAAATCGGGGGTGTCGTCCAGGTAATGGCTGGCGATCTGGTAAAGTTCAGCCGGGTCCTGGATGGCGAGTCCCAGTACCGCGTAGCGCTGGTGGCGCAGGGCAAAGGCCTCAAAATCCTTTTCATAGGCCTTGATGGATGCGATGATCTTGGCAATGTCCGGTTTGCCGGTCGTGGCAAATTCACTGACCATCTCCTCACACTGGGAGATGATGTTGATATAGAAAGCCTTGTTGTCCATCACATAGACCGGCCGCTCCCGGTAGTTGCGCCGCTTGCGGATGCGCCGGATGCCGTCCAGTGCGATGGACCGCTGGCTCTCCTTCTCCTCCAGGATGTCGATGCTGGAAATGTCTTTGGCCTGCACTACGTGGATGCCGCCGTCGGCCGAAACAATGTATTCGATCTCGCAGCGGAAGCCCAGATAGGTCTCAATCTCCTTTGACAGCTGCAATAAACGCCGGTCATGGGGGGTCCGGGTGATGTAGGGCTCGCTTTGCACCTTGTGAATGCGGTCCCGGCAGTAGCCGAATTCCCAGTGGCCGCCGATCATCTTGGCCATCACGCTGGAGCCGTCGATAAAGGGCATAACGATCACCCCCATCTGTTCGAGATCCAGCTCCGGCGCATGGTTGAAGTGCTGCTGGCGGGCAATGGTCAAATGCTTGCTGGTTTTGGCCAGCTTGATCATCTTGTTACGGGCATAGCGGATGCCGCCCACGTCGGCGTATGTTTCCAGGGAGTCGAAGGTTCCCCCTTTAAACTGACGCTCTTCAGGATGGGCACTGCGGGCAATCACTTTGAAGCTCTCGCGGTGCTTTTCCAGAAACGACTCAAGGGCGGAAAATGCTTCGGTCCCGAAATGCTGCGGGGGAACATATATAAAGTCGGGAACGGCAAAACCGCCTTGCTTGAGCTGCTCCAGCAGTTCCGCTTTTTCGGGAAGGGGGTGGGGCATCACCTTTCTCCTATTGACATTTGCGCGCAAAGTCTTTAGTTAAAAAAACCGACCGATCATTCGGTTGGCTATTTTTCGAACAGGTAGCACATGTCCAAACGAAATGCAATCCTTGCCGCCGCCACCCGACTCTTTTCCCGCAACGGGTTTCAGGGAACCGCCATGGCAGAACTGTCCACCATCACCGGTGCAGCCACCGGAACCATCTTTCACCATTTCAAAAACAAGGAGGATCTGTTTCTGCAGGTGCTGAAGGATGTGAAAGAGAGCCTTCTGGACCAGTTTGACCGGCATCAACGGACCCACCGGAATCAGAATGGAATGGAGATGGTGGCGGGTGTGGTCGCTTTTTATCTGCACCTGGCCGGCGCCATGGAGGACCAGTTTCTGATCCTGCACCGGCACTATCCGTACCAGATGGCCGAAACCAGTCTGGTGTGCCGCAGCCACCTGGAAGCCATTTACACCTGTCTGTTGGACATCTTCGAAAAGGGGATTCAAAAAGGCATCCAGGACGGATCGGTAGCGGTCGACGACCCGCGCAAGATGGCAATGGTCCTCTTTGCCATGGTAGACGGCATTGTGCGGCTCAACACCTATCGGGTGTACGACGCCGGCACCCTTTACGACAGCCTGATGCTCGCCTGCCGCCGGCTGCTGTCGGGAGGCTGATAGACCGCTATGACCCAACGCGTGTCATTCTTTTCCCGGAGCCTGATATCGAACCGGCTGCTGCCCTTTCTGGAGTGGCTGCCCGCCTATCGCGCCAGCCACCTAAAGGCAGACCTGGTGGCTGGGTTAACCGTGGCCCTGGTGCTGGTGCCCCAATCCATGGCCTATGCCCAGTTGGCCGGCCTGCCGGCCTATTACGGCCTTTACGCGGCGTTGCTGCCGCCGGCGGTGGCAGCCCTTTTCGGCTCGAGCCGCCAGTTGGCCACCGGACCCGTTGCCGTGGTTTCCCTGATGACCGCCGTGGCCCTGCAGCCCCTGGCCTCTAACGGCAGCCAGGCGTACATCGGGTATGCGGTTCTGCTGGCCCTGATGGTGGGGCTGTTCCAACTCGGCCTGGGCCTGTTTCGACTGGGCCTCGTGGTTAACTTTCTGTCGCACCCGGTGGTCAATGGTTTCACCAACGCGGCCGCTATCATCATCGCCACCGGCCAGCTGTCCAAATTGTTCGGTGTGACGGTGGACAGCAGTGATCATCACTACCAGACGGTGGTCCAGGTGGTCAAAGCGGCCCTGCATTACACCCACTGGCCAACGCTCATGATGGGTGGTTTTGCCTTCGGGGTGATGGTGGTCCTGAAAAAGATCACCCTGCGGGTCCCCAATGTCCTCGTGGCCGTCGTCGCCACCACCTTGATCAGCTGGGCCACCGGATTCGAACAGCGCGCCACCATGCCCCTGGACGCGGTGGTCGATGCAGGCGTTCGGGCGCTGATTGTGCACTACAATGCCGAAACCGCGCAACTCGATCATATGGGAGAGCGGCGAAACCGCATCAACCAGACCCTCAAGCAGGCAAAAAATGATGGGCACCGGATGATGGTCATCGACGCCCAGCGGGATCTGGATATCCTGAACTGGCAAATGGCGATCAAGGCCGACCAGGCGGCGGATTACCGCCATCGGATCCGGCGCCTGCTTTTTGAAGCCGGGCGGACCAGAGATGGCGACATGCGTTATTATGTCAACGGCACCCGCCCGGAAGATACTGAAAGGATTGATCGGACGTGGCGGCTGAGGATCGGCAACGGACCGCTGGATGCATCGGCATTGGTTTTCTGCGGCGGCGGAGAAGTAGTGGGTGCCATCCCCAAGGGCCTTCCGGATTTCTCTTTTCCCGATATCGATGGCCCCGGCGCCATGACCCTGATCCCACCCGCCGTCATCATCGCGCTGCTGGGTTTCATGGAGGCCATCTCCATCGCCAAAGCCATGGCCGCCAAAACCGGCCAGCGCATCGACCCGAATCAGGAACTCATGGGGCAGGGGCTGGCCAATATGATCGGCTCGGTATCCCAAAGCTATCCCGTGGCCGGATCCTTTTCACGGTCGGCGGTCAATCTCCAGGCCGGCTCCGTTTCCGGATTTTCCAGCGTAATTGCCAGCCTGGCGGTGGTGGCGACCCTGTTTTTCTTCACGCCCCTGCTCTATCACCTCCCCCAGAGCGTTTTGGCGGCCATCATCATGATGGCGGTGGCCGGATTGATCAACGCCCGGGGATTCATTCAGGCCTGGCAGGCCCAATGGTACGACGGAGCCATTTCCGTGATCACCTTCGTATTCACCCTGGCTTTCGCCCCCCACCTGGACCGGGGCATCATCGTAGGAGTGGTGCTTTCGCTTGGCGTATTCCTATACAGGAGCATGCGGCCCCAGGTAGTAGACCTTTCCATGGGTCTGGACAAGGCACTTCATGATGCCGTGACCCACGGACTGAAGGAGTGTCGCTACATCGACGTGGTTCGGTTTGGCGGACCCCTTTTCTTTGCCAACGCCAGCTACCTGGAGGACCAGATCCGCCACCGGCGAAAAATAAAAAAGGAACTCAAGCACATCATCATCGCCGCCGAATCCATCAACGACATGGATGCCTCGGGCCAGGAGTCCCTGTCGCTGATCGTGGACCGGGTGAGAAGCGCCGGCATCGACATATCTTTGAGCAGTGTTCATGAGCCCGTAATGCAGGTGCTGCGACGCACTCACCTGCTCTACAAAATCGGTGAAAATCACATCTATCCGACCATGAAACAAGCCATTCGAGCCATCCACGAACAGACCCATAAGGGGGGCAGTGAAAAAAACTGTCCCTTGACCTCGGTTCGAACCCTGGGCACCAACAGCCAACCCTAAGGAGCTTAGCGATGTCTGTCATTAGCCTCTTCAACGGCATCTTCTGCAGTGCGGACGCGGTGGTCCGGGACGTGATGGACAGCACCGGATACCGGCTGATCACCGACGATCAGGTTATCCGCAAGGCTGCCGAGGCGTCTGGCATGCCGGAAAACAAGGTTCGGCGCGCCTTTTCGGCCAAAACCTCGGTCTTCAACACATTCACCCATGAAAAAGAGTGCTCGATTGCCTGCCTGCGCCTGGCCTTGGCGACCGAGTTGGCAAAGGGTCCGGCCATGGTCCTGGGATTTTCCAGCCTGCTGATCCCCCAGGCGGTCAGCCATGTGCTGCGGGTGTGCATCATCGCCGAACTGCCCTATCGCATCGAACAGGCCAGGATCGTCCATGAACTGGCTGAAAAGGAGGCCCTGAAACAGATCCGCAGCATGGACGCGGACTGCGCCGCCTGGGCCGAAGCCCTGTTTTCGGTCAAGGACCCTTGGGACAAGGCCCTCTACGACATGGTGCTGCCCATTAACCGGATGGATGTGGCCAAAGCCGGTGCACTGATCGAGGAGAACCTGCTCAAGGACGCCGTTCGGCGCACCGACGCCTCCATACAGGCTGAAAAGGACTTCTTGCTGGCCGCGACCGTTCAGATGGCCCTCTGCCGGGCCGGGCACGACGTCTCCGTGGCGGCCGAAAACGGAGCAGCGGTGCTGACCATCAACAAGCAGGTGCTCATGCTCGCCCGCCTGGAAGAGGAGCTCAAATCCGTTGCCGGGACCATCCCCGGCGTCCGATCGGTTACCACACAAGTGGGCAAGGATTTTCACCAGGCGCACATCTACCGCAAGCACAGTTTCGAGATGCCCTCCCGCGTGCTGCTGGTGGATGACGAGCGGGAGTTTGTCCAGACCCTGTCGGAACGGCTCCAACTGCGGGACATGGGGTCGGCAGTAGCCTACGACGGCGAGTCTGCCTTGACCCTGATGGTGGAAGACGAACCCGAGGTGATGATCATCGATCTGAAAATGCCGGGCATCGACGGTATGGAGATCCTGAAACAGGTCAAAACCACCCGGCCGGAAATCGAGGTTATCGTACTTACCGGCCACGGCTCGGAGGCAGACCGCAAACGGTGCATGCAGTTGGGGGCCTTTGCCTATATGCATAAGCCCGTGGATATCGACGAGTTGAGCGACGCCCTGAAAAAAGCCCATGCCAAGATCCGCAAATCCAAATCCTGAGGCAGGCAGGCCGGTTGTTACACCGGCAGATCGGTATCGACCATGCTGAATCTGTCTAAATTCAAGCCCCGGTTCTGGGATTACCAGGATGCGGCGGCAGGACCGGATAAAAGCCACTTCAGCTTCCGGCGCAAGTGGCTGTTGATCGTGGCGTTCACCACCGTGGTGACCCTGACGCCCCTGTTGGTCATGACGCTGGTGGACTATCGGCTCACCCGTCAGGCCTTTGAATCCGAGGCCACGATGGGCGTCTCCCGCATGGTTTCCAACACCTGGCGCAGCGTCTCGTTTTTACTGGCCCAGCGCCGGGCGGCCCTTGAATTCGTTGCCCAGGACAACACCTTGACGGATCTGCTGAGACCGGGGAGGTTGGAGGCCATTCTGGCCCACCTGCAGGGCGGCATGGGCGGTTTCGTGGATCTCGGCGTGGTGGATGCAACCTGCAGCATGCGGGCCTATGCCGGGCCTTATGCCCTTGGAAGCAGCCGGGTCAAGCCCACCATCTGCTTCGACCGGGCCGTGGCCAGCGGGTTTTTCATCAGCGATGTGAGGATAGGCCGGGAGAGTAGTCATGAACTGGTGGTTGCCATCCGGCATGACCTTGACGGCGGCGGCTTTTTTGTCCTGCGGTCGACGCTGGATGCCGGCCTGCTAGGCGGACCCGTCTCGCAACTGGCGCTGGATGAGAGCGATGACGCCTTTATCGTCAACGCCCAGGGGATTCTGCAGACACCTGCCCGCCGATACGGCCACCGTTTCGAAAAAGCGCCCCTGACCCTTCCCGAAACCATTGGCGGCACCCGGGTACTGAAAACGGTGGACCAGGCCGGACGCTCCGTTCTCTTGGGCATCGCCTCCATCCCCGACAGCCCCTTTTTGTTGATGATGGTCCGTCAGGAGTCGGGCATCATGGACTTGTGGCTCAAGCCCCGCATGCGCCTGATCGGCTTTCTGCTGTTCAGCATCGTTGTGATCCTGGTCTCCATCCTGGGCGTGGCCACCTATTTGGTCAACCGCATTCATGCAGCCGACCAGCGCCGGGTGCAGGCCCTGCATCAAGTGGAGTATGCCAACAAGCTGGCATCCATCGGCCGTCTGGCCTCGGGGGTGGCCCACGAGATCAACAATCCGCTGGCCATCATCAACCAGAAGGCCGGGTTAATCAAGGATCTGTTCACCCTCAACCGGGAGGGTACCGGCAACGAGAAGCTCATGGGGCTGGTGGACGATGTCCTTGGATCGGTGCGCCGGTGCGCCGCCATCACCCGCCGGCTGCTGGACTTTGCCCGGCACATGGAATCGTCGCTCGAAGCGGTGGACATCGAGGCCATCATCCGCCAAGTGCTCGCCTTCATGGAAAAAGAAGCTGAACGGCGCTGCATCGCCGTATCTATCGCGGTGCAGGGGAAAATTCCGGTTTTCGAAAGTGACTGGGGCAATCTCCAACAGATTTTCCTGAACCTGATCAACAATGCCTTTGCAGCCATGCGCGACGGTGGTCGTTTGGACATTACCATCGAACGCCAGGGATCCACCCACGTTCGGGTGACCGTGGACGACACCGGACACGGTATCCCGGAAGCCGACCTGAAGCGGGTCTTCGAGCCCTTTTTCTCGACCCGTCACGGCCATGGGGGGACCGGTCTGGGTTTGTCCGTCACCTACGGCATGGTCACGGAGATGGGCGGAGAAATCACCGTAACCAGCCAGGTGGACAAAGGCAGCCGGTTTACGGTAACCCTGCCCCTGAAACCTGCGCCTGCGTCCTCCCCTGCAGCCGTCTGTGCCGTTGATCCGGCAGGCCGTCCTGCCGCCGACAGCCAATTAACAGAGGAAAAGACAACATGACAGACGATTCCCAGGCACTGGCCGTCGAGGGTATCCGCTTTTTCGGCGAGATGTCCGCTTCCATCTCCCACGAGATAAAAAACGTGCTGGCCATCATCAACGAAAATGCCGGGCTGCTCCAGGACATGGTCATGATGAGCGAAAAGGGGATGCCCCTATCCACGCAGCGATTGTCGGGATTGGCCCAATCCATCGCCCGACAGGTGGCCAGGGGCGACAGGATCGTCAAGGGCATGAACCGGTTTGCCCACAGCGCCGATGCGCCCGAGGAGACGGTGGATGTGGGCGAGGTGGTTCATTTTGTTGCCGATCTGGCCGCCCGGCTCATCGCCATGAAGGGCGCGGCCCCTCAAATCAAGACACCGGCCAGAGCGGTAACCGCCCTAACCAATCGGTTTTTCCTGGAAGATCTGGTGTGGGCCTGCCTGTGCCGGGCCATGGCAACCCGCACCCCGGACGGAACGGTATCCATCGTTGTCGAAAAAACCGAGGCTGCCGCCCGGATTCGTTTCTGCGGGCTGGCAGCGGACGCCCTGGCCGGTGAAGCGGGTTGTCCGTCACCCCGGGAGACGTTGGTGGCCGGACTGCTCGGCGCCGTATTGACCGCTGACGGAGAAAAGGGCGAAATCGGCCTTGTGTTACCTTAACCTTGCCAGAACCGAACCCGGTATTTGCGCCGGTGTTATTTTACGGACAACTTGAAAGGAGTAATAAAATGAAGGAAAGAGTATTGCTGGTGGACGACGAAGTGGAGTTTCTGGAGATCATGGCCGAGCGCATGCGCGCCCGCGATATGGAAGTGACCACATCCACATCGGCCAGCGAGGCCCTGTCGCTCATCGCCACCGAAGCCTACGATGCGGTGATCATGGATTTCATGATGCCGGAAATGGACGGCATCCAGGCTCTCAAGGCCATCAAGGAAAAAAGACCCGAGATGCAGATCATTCTGCTCACCGGCCATGCGACGGTTGAGAAGGGCGTGGAGGCCATGAAGGCGGGTGCCCTGGATTTTGTGGAAAAGCCGGCAGACCTGGATGCCCTGTCGAAAAAAATCAAAAAAGCCCACCATCAAAAAGCCATCATCGTCCAAAAGCAGAGTCAGGACAAAGTCATCGAAATGCTGCGCAAGTACGGCATGTAGTTTCGCTGGGCATTCAGGATCATACCAAGGCGGCAAGGAAGCGGCGACCTAGGCACCGTCGGCTAGGTCGCCGAGGAGTTACCTCGCGGCCAGCGCCGCTCGGGGTTGCATGCCACATGAAAAAAGGGTGGCCGCAGTTGGGCGCTACCGGACCGGTGGAGAGGCGGCAATCCTCTCCGCCGGCTATCTCCGGCCGGCAGTCCCGGTTTGCCGGGCGCCGTTGCCTTAGGGGCCCGACCGCTCGGGAGCGCCAGCCAGCACCTTGGATTCCATCCAATCGAAGACCGCCGGACCCGAAGCAGCCGCCTCGGCCTCCCCCGCGGCCACGGCCTTGAGTGTATCGAACCTGCCTGCGTCCAGGCTGCTCAAGGGTGTTTCCAGACAGGTCAGGGTATCGTGAACCCGACTGAACACCACCAGCGGGCCAAAGGCCGTCTCGCCGCCGGGCTTTTGGACGACTTGGCCATAGATGTCGTGGTGGTTCAGCGAAAAGGCCTTGGGCGCCGGTGTCAACCCCAGCAGTTCGGCAAACAGCATCAGACTCTCCTGCACCCCTGGCGCATATCCATTCGCCAGGCAGGCCGTTCCCTCCCTGGCAATGCCGTCGATATCGGCGGCGGTAAAACGCAGGTCCAACTCGCCGATGCAGATCTCCTGGATGGCCTTCAAGGACGCCTCCTTCTTGCTGGTCACCACATCCTTGTCGTTGAGAATTTTTACGGCATTGCGGATGCTCACCATCTCTTTGACGGTGGGGCTCTTCCGCAGGGCCACGTCCGCCATGGTGGTATGGTAAATGGTCAGGTCGTTGTCCAGCACCAGGATGCGCGTTTTCCCCGGGCCGTCGGCTTCCAGGTATAATTCCAGGTCCCGCTCCTGCCTGCGGCGCCAGGGGAAAAAGGCCATCAACTGCCCCAACAGGGCCTTATCGATGCGTTTGCCGCTCTCCACCGGTCCGATAGCACCGCCAATGGTCCGGACCAGGCGGTCGATCTCTATTTTCTTTAACAGGTTGTCTTTGTAGGACATCGCGCTGCTCCTTGGGACCGCGGAAAAAATGATGGCGGCCTTGATTTGATATTTGACATCTGCTGCGGATCCTCATATGAATGTCGGCTGTTACCCAGCCGAACCCACCACTTTTTCGTTAGACTACCCGACTCTGGAAGGCCGTTCTGCCGGTTGGTTGCGCAGCCGACCCTGCAGGGTGGTGGCAACTGGCTTTTAAGATCTTGTTTCTCTTGCTAATAATAACAACCGCGCCGCAGCGTGTGGCTGCTTTATGCGTTGATAACCGGCCTGCCATGTTATTACGGTGAAAACAGGTCATCAAGCAAGTCAATTGTGCCACGGCTGTTCCACGGCAAAGGCCTGAACCGAACAACCGACCTGAATTGCCGGGCAGCCGCCTTCAGGGGATACCGGGTATTTCCGGAAAACAAGGAGTTATCATGGAAGAATTCGTCACACTCACCTACAACGGTCAGCAGATTAAGCTCCCATTGGTCACCGGAACAGAGGGCGAAAAGGCCATCGACATCTCCAACCTGCGCGCGGACACCGGGTTCATCACTCTGGACCCCGGCTATGCCAATACCGGCAGCTGCCTGAGCGCCATCACGTACATGGACGGCGAAAAAGGAATCCTGCGCTACCGGGGGATCCCGGTTGAGCAGCTGGCAGAGAACGCCACATTCAAGGAAACGGCTTATCTGCTGATCAACGGTAAGCTTCCCAACCGCCAGCAGCTGACCCGCTTTTCGGTAATGCTCAACGACAACAGCCTGGTCCATGAAGACCTCAAGTCGTTTTACCAGAACTTCCCCCGGGCCTCCCATCCCATGGGAATTCTTTCCTCCATGGTCAACGCCCTGAGGAGCTTCTATCCGGAGCTGGGCACCCTGGAGGAAGAGATCACGCTGACCATGACCCGGCTGCTGGCAAAGGTCCGCACCATGGCCGCCATGTCATACAAGATCTCGCGGGGTCATAAGGTGATTTACCCCCGTCCAGATCTCACCTACTGCGAAAACTTTCTCAACATGATGTTCGATACCCCGGTGCGACCCTATCAACTCAACCGGGCAGCGGTCAATGCCCTGCGGGTGTTCTGGATCCTGCACGCCGACCATGAGCAGAACTGCTCCACCTCGGCCGTACGCGTGGTGGGCAGCGCCCGGGTCAACCTCTACGCCGCCATTTCTTCGGGCATCGCCGCGCTGTGGGGCCCCCTCCACGGCGGCGCGAACCAGGCGGTCATCGAAATGCTCACTGAGATCCAGGCCGACGGCGGGAATTACCAAAAAGCCATCGAAAGGGCCAAGGACAAGAACAATCCATTCCGGCTGATGGGATTCGGCCACCGGGTATACAAGACTTACGACCCCCGTGCAAAAATCATGAAAAAGATGTGCGATGAACTGCTGGAATCCCTGCAGATCAGTGATCCGCTGCTGGATATCGCCAAGGAACTCGAGGAGGTGGCCTGCAAAGATCCCTACTTTATCGACCACAACCTCTACCCCAACATCGATTTCTACAGCGGCATCGTCCTGCGGGCCATCGGCATCCCCACCAACATGTTCACGGTCATGTTTGCCATCGGCCGGCTCCCCGGATGGATCGCCCAGTGGAAGGAGAGCATGGACGATCCCAATTGGAAGATCTGCCGGCCACGCCAGGTTTACACCGGCGCCACGGAATACGAATTCGTCCCCATCCATGCACGGGCCTGATGCCTGGGCCGTCAGACCGTGCTGGTGGAGGACCGCCTTCTGAACAACGGGTGCCTTGCTCGCATCAACCCTGGAATCGGCGGCAGGAGCAGCATCTTGCCGCAATTGACGATCATCCGGTCATCAGGGCTGGATGCCGCGCCTGCATGAAATCTGAAAAATGACTCTTTCATCGGCGCCCCTCCTTATGTTATGGACCGACGCCTTTGACAATCAGCAAGTTAAGGCCGCATCCACGGCCGCTTCGGCATGGATGCGCGTCGTATCGAAAAACTGCACCGGGCAGTCACCGGCACGAACGAGAAGGCCGATCTCGGTGCAGCCGAGAATCACCCCCCGGGCGCCGCATTCCACCAGGGCATCGATGATCCGGCCAAAGGCCTGCCGCGACGGTTCCCGGACCCGCCCCAGACAAAGCTCCTTATAGATGACGTCGTGGACGATCTGGCGGTGAGCCGCATCGGGAATCAGAACCCGCAGCCCGTAGCGGTCTTCCAGCCGTTTGCGGTAGAAGTCCTCCTCCATGGTAAACCGGGTTCCCAATAGGGCAACGGTATGCACACCCGCCGCCAGGACCGCCTCGGCCGTGGGGTCGGCAATGTGCAGCAACGGAACGGTCACGCTTGCCGCCACGGGGTCGGCCAGTTTGTGCATGGTATTGGTGCAGATCAGCAGCAGGTCCGCCCCGGCGCGTACCAGCGCCCGGGCCGCCTGAATCAGTATCGACTCCGCCGCATCCCACCGCCCGGCGTGCTGCAACGCTTCGATATCGGCAAAATCGACGGAATATAATATGCTCTTGGCCGAATGCAGCCCGCCCAGACGATCCCGCACAGTTTCATTGATTATCCGGTAATAGAGCTGGCTGGATTCCCAGCTCATACCGCCGATCATGCCGATCGTTCTCATCACGTTCCTTTCCGTTCGCGTCTGGCTTGGCGCTGAACAGCAAATACGCGCTCCCATGAAACCCGAGAACGGTATCACCGACGCAGATGCGTTTCATCCATCAGCGGGGGCGTATGGTTCAGGCCAAGGCCGCAGCGATGGCGAAATTCCCAGGTGCAGCAGCGCAGCATTGAGGATTTCAAGATCGCGGGAACACCGTTTGGGCCGCAAGATGCCGGTGATGGACGGACACCCTATCCGTCACCCGCGCGGCCGGGCAAGCGGTCTGGCCGTCTCCCGGATGGCCTCCGCCAGCCGGCGGTCCCGCTCCGCCCGCATCAGGTAACCGGGCAAGCCCCTTAGAAAAAGGATCAGCACCGCCAAAAAGGCAAGGGGAAAGATCACGCAGTCGAACAGATACCCGGCGATCAGTTGAAAGGTTGTTCCCGCAAGGCTCTTGGCCTGGTCGCCCAGATAGGTCTCCAGTTCCCGCAGCCGCTTTTTCAGACGTTCGTATCGGTCTGCCACCCCCATGGCCGTTTGGAGGGCCGAGGCCCCTTTCCCGTCACCGCCGAGATCGCTTTCAACGGCGCCTTGAGTGAATGTCCGGCTGACCTGGTCGAAGGTGTTGTAGGACTGTTGAATCAATGGCCGTGTGATCCGCTCGGAAAGGCATGCGGCACCGAAAACGGCCAACGGAAGGACCAGATAGAGCAGCACGGTCACAAATGCGCACGTGGCGGTCACCGATCGCATGCAATCGGCCATCCCTTTCCGATCCGGGAGAAAACCCCGCACCGCTGCCAGGATCAGCAGGGAGAAGAAGGCCAGCACCATGACGAAGTGGTCCGCCATGGCCACGCCATCCAAGGCCAGCCGGGTCATGAGCAGGATGGTTCCCCCGGCCAGTACCGTCTTCCAGGCAATGTCCACATAGTCGTATACCGACTGCACCAGGTCTCCCACTTGAAGGCTGAAGCCGATTCCCACCTCGGATCCCTCAACCACGGCCAAACCGCTCTTGACCGCCGACAGCACCAGAAACCCCTCCAGCGCGCGGTCATAGGATTCCTCCAGGTAGCGGTGGTTGGCACCCATCAGTTCTCCGAGGCCGACGCGCGCCATGGCCCTGTCCATCACGTCGGTGGCGGCCAGCACGGTGCCGGCAAGAGCGACCAGCATCACCAATGCCATTTTGGTTTTGGATGTCATGGCGATACCCCCTTTCGGCTGGCCTGCTGCACGCCACAATGGTCCTTGCATGCCGTATTCATGCGGATGGTCCTGCCGGATACGCAGGTTGCGTCACTCCCGGGGAGAAGCGGTCGGAATAGGGCGTGGTATGGCTTGGGATCATGCAAAACGGTTGCTCCTAGGCATCCATCAACCGTCATCGGATTTGTTTTGACAGGTCGGCCGGCCTTCACTTACACTAATAGAAAAAAAGGGCCAACGAAACCTTTTTCATCGCTGGACGTTTTTTTCAACCGCCAAAAATCCCTTTCGCGGTTGCGCACGCCCCACACCGGAGGTGCCGCCATGCTGGTAAAAGAGATCATGACCAAAAATCCCATCACCGTCACCGTCACCATGGAAATTTTCAAAGCGGCCAAAATCCTGTTGGACCGCCGCATCAACGGTGTACCGGTGTTAGACGGCAACGGAAAGTTGGTGGGCATCCTCTGCCAGAGTGACATCATCGCCCAGCAAAAAAAGCTTCCCGTGCCCTCGCTGTTCTCTTTTCTGGACGGATATATCAACCTCAGCTCAATGAAAAATCTCGAAAAGGAGGTCCGAAAAATAGCTGCCACCGCCGTCTCCGATGCCATGACCCCCAATCCGGTCACCGTCACACCGGATTCGAGCATCGAAACCGTGGCAGCCCTCATGGTTGACCATAATTTACACACCCTGCCGGTGGTCGAAAAAGGATCGCTGGTGGGTGTGGTCGGCAAAGAGGATATCCTGCGGACACTGATGCCCGCTGACCATTCATGACCCAAGGAGGCCCCCATGGCAGTCAACCAGATTGTATGCTGTACGGACTTTTCCGCTCACGCAGAAGTTGCCTTTCAAACCGCCCTCGACCTGGCGCAACGCTATGACGCCAAGCTTTACGTGGTTCATGTGCTGCCGCCGGTGGTCAACCCGATGCTCACCGAAACGGACCTGATGCTGCCCGAGCATCCCGATGAAAATCTGGTGGTCAGCCTGAACGAACGGATGCAGGAAGTCTATGGCACCCGCATCCCCGAAAAGGTTGCCTGCGAACTGGTGGTCCGCCACGGCCATGTCTCCACGGAAATCATCCAGTTCATCGAGGAGACCGACGCCGATCTCGCGGTGGTTGGCGCCTTTGGCCTCAGCGGCATGGGACTGGTTCTGTTCGGCAGCGTCGCCAAGCGCATTTCCCACAAGGCGCCATGCTCGGTGATGATCGTCCGCAATAAAAAGGCCTGACGCATCGGCCGCTTTCTCCGGCCGGCAACCACCGTTGGTTTCAGCGGGCTCCCGGCAGGAAAAAAGGCCTGATTTCAACCTCAGCACCAAACGGCCCTTGCGATCCGCACCATGAAAATACTGCTTGTCTACCCTTATTTTCTCGACAACCGCATCAACGAGGAGGATGTCAGCGCCATCCCCATGGGCCTTCACTACGTAGGTGCCATGCTGCGGGTCAACGGTTACGCAGTGGACATCCTCAACGGCCACAAATTGGGCCGATCTCCGCACCGCATCTATCAGGTGCTGGGGGACAAGCGGCCGGATGTGGTGGGGTTTTCGATCCTGCACGCCAACCGCTGGGGCGGCATCGACATCGCCCGTATGGTCAAAAAGGTCAATCCAAAAGCCACCGTGGTCTTCGGCGGCGTAGGCGCCACCTTTCTGTGGGAACATTTCCTGACCCATTTTCCCGAGATCGACTATGTGATCCGGGGTGAAGGCGAACACAGCTTCCTGGAGTTGGTCCGCTTTCTGGAAAAAGAGCCAACCAAGATGCCCACGCACATCGACGGCCTGGCCTTTCGCCGACAGGGAAGGCCCTTCAAGACCAACGACCGGGAGCCGGTGGCAGACCTGGACAGCCTGCCCATGCCCGCCGACCATTTCACCTTTCAACACATCTCCCTCACTCGGGGATGCCCGGCGGAGTGCACCTTCTGCGGCTCTCCGGCCTTTTGGAAACGTCGGGTGCGCTTTCACAGCGCCGACTACTTCGTGTCTCAGATGGTGCGGCTGCAGGAAAAAGGGGTCCGTTTCTTTTTTGTATCCGACGACACCTTTACCCTCAAACGGGAGCTGGTGATCGACATCTGCCGCCGAATCGTCGAACGCCGTCTCGATGTGGTCTGGGTGGCCATCTCCCGGGTGGATTGCGTGGACCAAGAGATGCTGGCCTGGATGCGCCGGGCCGGCTGCACCCAGATCAGCTACGGGGTGGAAAGCGGCAGCCAGGAAATCCGGGATCGATACCGCAAGCGCATCAGCGAAGCGGACATCTGCCGCGCCTTTGACCTGACCGTACGCACCGGCATCCTGGCCCGGGCATACTTTATATACGGCGCCCCGGGAGACGCCGAGCAAACCATCGATGAGAGCCTGGCCCTGCTTCGCCGGATCCGTCCCCTGTCGGCCATTTTCTACATCCTGGACATATTTCCCGGCACGGCGCTCTATGAAGAGTATAAGCAGCGCAGCGGCGCCTCCGACGACATCTGGCTGGACCGGGTCGAGGACCTGCTTTATTTTGAAACGGATGAGACGCTGCCTAGAAAAACCGTGCTGGATTTTGGACGGCGGTTCAGGGAGGGCTTCCTTGCACAGCTGTCCGGATTTGCCGGGCAAATCGAACTGGTGGACGACCCAACCCTGTACCCGCTGCATGCCGATTTTCTCTCCCGGCTGGCCCTGACATTCAGCCACGGCGACTATGCCATCAACCCGCTGGTTGAGAACAACCTAACGACCGCGGTCATGCTCTTCGAACGATCCCTGGACTACCATCCGGACCACCGCGCGTTCTGGGGTCTGGGGCTTGTCTACCAACACCTGCGCCGGTTGGATGAGTCCGTGGCGGTCCTTAAGCGGGGCATCGATCACCATCCGACCAGTGTGGACCTGCACATGGCCCTGGCCAACAGCCTGATGCGGCTGAATCGTTACCCCGAGGCACGCCGATGCCTGGAAGCGTTACCGGATCATCACCAAACCGTCGAGCAACTCATCCGCTGCTGCCGATTCCTGGGGGACCGGGAGGGGGAACAGGCCTGGGTCAGTCGGCTGAAACAGTTAAAACGACACGTTCCCTGAACCACAACTGTCGCCAATGATGACGGCCCCAGCAAGAGGTCCCCGTCACCATAAACGGTTATGATTAAGAGCAACGTGCAGATTTTTTTGCGTGCAGATGAAAAAGCGCTGGATGCCTATGTGAAAGAAGGTCGAAGAAACGACGTTTTCGCCACGTACGGCCTCGCCTATACGCTCGACAGGGATAATCACATCATTCTGGAATAGATCTTGACGCAGGAACCAAGCAGGTATGGGAACGGTTTCGCAACCCAGCAAGGCTGAACGCAGGCACCGTCTCAGTCATGGCCCTCATCCGCAGGCCATCGCATCCATCCATCTCCGCAAGGGCATGGGACGCTCGTAACGGCGACCCGCTTCTTGGCTGCACCCCGTATGGTTCAGCTGTGGGCTCATGCCTTTCCGCAGCAGCTGCCCGGACCGGCACAGCCGGCGTGGCCCGGCGACGATCCACAGCAGGCGGTATCCTTAGGGCCGGGCATGGCGCCCGATGATGCGCCGGACAGGGATGAATGGGCGGACATGAGTTTTTTGAGATTGGCGCTGCCGCAGCGCCCGCAATGGACGGTTGTTTTTTCGGCAAAAACCAGCATCTCAGCCACCTGGCCGCAGTCGGCGCATAAAAAGTCAAAAAGTGGCATACGTCGCTCCTTTCCTTTCAATGTCTGAGATCACCGACCATCAGTGAATACACCCCCCGATCTGAACCCCATGATGGTGGCCGCAGACCTGGCTCGGCTCGAACACCGGCAGGTTGCCGGCCTTGATCATCCGGGCATTTTCCCCAACGGTCCCCTCAACGGCCCGGTATACGGCAATGCCGTCGCTGTTGAGTTTTTTCAGGGCACCACCGCCGATGCCGCCCACCACGACGCCGTCCACTCGGCGCCCGCCCAGGGCAGCCATGGGGTTGCAGGCACCGTGCTGATGATCCTGGTCCGGGTTTTCGAAGGCCTCCACCGCATCCGTTTCCAGGTCCACAAAAATAAAAAAGGGCGCCGACCCGAAATGGCCGTGAACCGGGCTGTCTAAACCTTTGTTTTCAATTACCGGAAAAGCAATTTTCATTTTACTGGATCTCCCTCGTACAAGGCTAACGGTTGTCCGTCATGGTATGCCGCTCAGATTGAGAACCGGCGTTGTCAGTGGGGAAATATCGGCCCACCGACCGCCTTGACGGTCACTAATTTCGCTATATAGCTCAAAACCGAGGCCGTTTCAAGGCTAACCTGACAGGTGCAGCAGCCCTTGCCGGCGAGTGCCCATTAAGGGATAAAATCAAAGATATTGTTGCCTCGCCAATGCCCGTATGCTATATATGGGCACGTCGATGATTCTGGATTGTAAACCTGAACAAGGTCGCATGCCCATCTCCGTATTATCCACCAGCGCGCGCTCCCCAACCGCGGTCCTTTCCCCGCAGCGATGCCCAATGGCCCTGGAACGGGGCAACCGGTTCGGCCCTGATGCACGCTTGTCCAAGCAAATGCCCGATGGATTCCAGCCAACCACCCAATACATCCAGGAGGTGCGATGATTTCGTTTTCGGCCACCAAACGAAAAACATTTGTACTGGATACCAACGTTATTCTGCACGACAGCTCCTGCATCAACCAGTTCGACGAACACGACATCGTCATCCCCATCGCCGTCATCGAAGAGTTGGACCGCTTTAAGAAGGGCAAGGAAATATTGAACTGCAACGCCCGGGAGTTCGCCAGAGCCCTGGACGCATTGACCGGGGATCGCATCTTCAACGGCGGGGTCCCCATCGGCCCCGGCAAAGGCAAAATCACCGTCAGCCTGGACCGGGAATTACACGACAAGCTCAAGGCCAACTTCTCTCCGGAGAAGCCGGACCACCATATTCTCAATGCCGCCTACCATATGGCCTGTGAACGCTCCTTCGACCATGTGTTTCTGGTCACCAAGGATGTCAACCTGCGCATGAAGGCCAAATCCATCGGCCTGCTGGCCCAGGACTACAGCACGGACCGCGTCCAGGCCCCGGCGGATATCTATAAGGGTACCCGGGTGGTGGAGGACATACCCGCCGCCGTCATCGACCAGCTCTACGCCAAACCCTTCGAAATGGACGCAGGCTTTCTGGATCCTGCCCTGCCACTGCTCTCCAACGAATACCTGGTGATGAAAAACGGCAGCAAATCCGCCTTGGGCGTCTTTCTTCCCCAGACCCGCACCATTCGTCGCATTGACACCCAGGTCTGCTACGGCATCCGACCCCGCAATGCCGAACAGTGCTTTGCCATGGACGCCTTGACCAACCTGGACGTACCGCTGGTAACCATTACCGGCAAGGCCGGCACCGGCAAAACCCTGCTGGCCCTGGCCGCCGCCCTGGAAAAACGGCGCTGCTTCCGGCAGATCTTCATCTCGCGGCCGTCGGTACCGTTGAGCAACAAAGACATCGGTTTTCTGCCTGGAGACATTCAGTCCAAACTGGACCCCTACATGCAGCCCCTGTACGACAACCTGTCGGTCATCGAAAGCAATCAGAACGGCAAAAACGGCCACGGGCGCCGGGTGAGAGAACTGCTTGATGAAGAGAAGATCGTCATCACGCCCCTTTCCTATATCCGCGGCAGGAGCATCGTCAAAGTCTTCTTCATCGTGGATGAGGCCCAAAACCTTACCCCCCACGAGGTCAAGACCATCATCACCCGGGCCGGAGAAGGGACGAAAATCGTCTTGACCGGAGACATCTACCAGATCGA
The DNA here is from genome assembly GCA_963704985.1 of uncultured delta proteobacterium. Taxonomy (GTDB): domain Bacteria; phylum Desulfobacterota; class Desulfobacteria; order Desulfobacterales; family Desulfosarcinaceae; genus Desulfosarcina. The sequence goes on from CAVPIL010000008.1 coordinate 262,956, forward strand.
TCATCCCTACCTGGACAGTCGCAGCAACGGGTTGAGCTACCTCATCGAAAAAATGAAGGGCCAGAACCTCTACACCCACATCAACCTGGAAAAGGGAGAGCGCAGCGAACTTTCGGATCTGGCCATCAGCCTGCTGTAAAAGAAGGTGTTAGGCTGAAGGCCGAAGGGTTTTAGGGATGTATGTTTCCCGTCGATCGTTAACCAGCAGACTCAACTGGCTCACCATGCAATGCCCAAAATGCAGCTATGAACAGACGGATGGTAACGCTGAATGCTTGAGCTGCGGCATCGTCTTTGCCAAGTGGCGCCCGGGAAGGGGGGGACCACGGCCAGGGCGGCAGTCAGCCCCCCGGTCAGCCGTTGAAGAGGACGTGAGAGAAGCCGGCCTAATGGGGTTGCTGTTGTTTCATACGCCGGCAGAGGTGAATCCGGTCGCATGGGGTGCCCGCGTGCTGCTCCTGGCAATTCTCGCCTTGTGGGGGATCAAGTTCATCTTCACTCCCATCTCTTCTGACGCTGCGGTGAGCAGTTTCTGGCACCTGGTGAATCTCCCTTTTCATGAAGCCGGCCACATCTTGTTCCGCCCCTTCGGCCGGGTAGTGACCTCCCTTGGTGGCAGTCTGATGCAGGTGCTCATGCCAGCCATCTGCCTGGCGGTCTTTCTGATCAAAACCCGCGACCCCTTTGCCGGGTCCTTTTCCCTGTGGTGGATGGGTCAGAACTTTATCGACCTGGCGCCGTACATCAACGACGCCCGTTCCCTGAGCCTGCCCCTGTTGGGGGGCAATGTCGGTAAGCACGCCCCTTACGGATTTCACGACTGGGAGTTCATTCTCAAGGAGACCGGCCTGATCCGCTTCGACTATGCCATCGCCCGGCTGTCCCATGGGGCCGGCGCGCTATTGATCTTGACCGCCGTCGCCTGGGGGGCGTTTCTGCTGTTTAAGCAGTACCGAGCACTGCAGACCCAAGCGCGGGAGTGACCCGCCGCGGGATTAATCGCCGACCATTGAAAAACAATACCAATCGTGTGAAAGCCAATGACCTCAGATGTGAGCCCTGCAGCAGCAGTCGATCGGGCCGACGACGCCATTGCCCTGCTGTCGCCCCTGCCTGTTGCCGCCGACCCGCTGCCGGGCATCGGCGGCACCATCAAAGCCGCCCCGGAAGACTTTGTGGTCGAAGAGATCCTGCCCTATGCCGCTTGCGGCGAAGGTGAGCACGCCTACGTCACCTTCCGGCGCACCGGCTGGAACACCGCCGATGCTGCCCGCATCATGCAGAAACAGCTGGGCCTGGCCCCATCCGACGTGGGCTGGGGCGGCCGCAAGGACAAGACGGCGGTGGTCGTACAAACCCTCTCCTTTCGCTGGGGTGTCAATCGCCCCCTGGCTGACATCGAAAAGGCCTTGGCCAATCTGCCCTTTGAAATTCTGGCCATCGAGCGCCACCGCAACAAAATTAAAACCGGCCATGTGAAGGCCAACCGCTTCATCGTCCTCGTCAGCCAGCCCCAGCCCAATGCCCTGACCCGAGCCCTGGCGGTTGCCGACCGGTTGAAGCAAACCGGCGTGCCCAACTTTTACGGCCCCCAGCGCTTCGGCCACGGGATGCAGAACATCCGCCGGGGGTTCGCCCTTTTCTCGGCTAAGCAAAAGGGGCCCAAGGAGACCTTCATGGTGTCGGTGGTTCAGTCGGCGCTGTTCAACCTATGGCTCAAACAACGCATGGCGGCCGGCGACTTCCGACGGCTGCTGGCCGGCGACATCGTTAAAAAGACCGACACCGGAGGCATGTTCATCGTCGAGGATCTGGCCATCGAGTCCCAGCGCTTCGCCGCTGGAGAAATTGTAACCACCGGCCCCATTTACGGGTTCAAGATGAAGCCGGCCATGGATGCCGCCAGTGAAAGGGAAGCGAACCTGCTCGAGCGATTCGGACTCACCCTCGAAGACTTCCGGCCGTTCCGTTCACCGGGATCGCGGCGCGAAGCCATCCTGCTTCTGACGGATCTGGAGATCACTGAAGCGGAAGGCGGGCTGCGCTTCACCTTCACCCTGCCGGCCGGGGCTTACGCCACGACCGTCCTGCGCGAATTCACCCGACAGGCTTAGCGACAGCCGATCCATCAACCCTCAATTGCGGTTCGACGCACAGGAGGATGCCATGCAAAGACAGCTGATCAGTTCAGGGTCACCCTTTGAAAAGCCCATCGGGTTTTCCCGTGCCGTGCGGGTCGGAGACACCATCGCCGTTTCGGGGACCGCCCCGATCGCACCCGGAGGCGGCACCGCCTTCCCCGGCGACCTCTACCGCCAGACCCGCACCTGCATCGAGATCATCAAAGCGGCCATCGAAAAAGCCGGCGGCCGCCTGGAGGACGTCATCCGCACCCGCATCCTGCTGGCCGATATCAGCCGCTGGCAGGAAGCCGCCCAGGCCCACGGCGAGTTTTTCGGCGAGATCCGTCCGGCCAGCACCTTCGTTGAAGTCAGCGGGTTCATCGATGCGGACTGGCTGGTGGAGATGGAAGCCGATTGCGTGGTGACACAGGGAGCTGTGGTATAAGGGATCGCGGATCCAAGGGTTCGAGGGAAGTAAACCGTTTCACCGCTTCGGCGGTTAAATCAGGCACCGGAAGACAGGGTCAAGGCTTAGTTGCCGGCCAGATGGAACATCTACCAGAAGTGCAATGGCATCGGTTCCGAAATCCAACGTTGTTCAGGATGCTCGACCATCGGACAAGGCTCGTGGATAAACGCTTGAACCCTTTCTCACGACAGGAACCACCATGCCCTCCCCCATCGATATCTACTGGCCGCTGAGAATTGAGCGCTGTAAAGGCGCCCTGGAGAAAAACGGCTTTGCGGTGTTTGTGGTCGCCGACACCCAAAGCGCCGGAACGACCCTCCGCGACCGGATTCTGCCCGGCCTGGATGTGAAAACCGCCGCCTGGGGCGATTCCATGACCCTTGCGGCCACCGGCGCGCTGGATGCGGTCAGGTCCAACCCGGGCATCCGTATGATCGAGACGTTCGACCCTCGTGTGACGCCGGCGGAACGCTACGAGCGCCGGCGGCAGGCACTGCACAGCGACCTGTTTTTAACCGGATCAAACGCCGTCACCGAGACCGGCGTGCTGGTCAACCTGGACATGGTGGGCAACCGGGTGGCCGGCCTCACCTTCGGCCCCAGACATGTGGTGCTGTTTATCGGCCGCAACAAAATCGTGCCTACCCTGGATGACGCCCTGCAGCGCGTCAAGCGTTACGCGGCCCCGGCCAACGCCATCCGGCACCCGGGCCTGAAAACACCCTGCATGAAAATGGCCGTGTGCACCGATTGCAGCAGCCCGGACCGCATCTGCAACACCTGGTGCATCACGAAAAAATCCTTTCCCCGGGGCCGCATCAAGGTCATCCTAATCAACCAGGATCTGGGACTGTAGAAAAAACGCAGGGGCCGGGATCAGGCGAGCCGCCGGCTTCTCTTATGAAAACCCATCAAGGTAACGGGACCCAAAGGGAGACAGCTGCCATGAAAACCATAAGGACTGCCGTTCTGATGTTCCTGGCGGTTGCCGCCGGGATCTGCATGGGCCCTGCAGGTACGCAGGCTGACGATTTCGCCGACCAGCGCCAGCAGATGGCGGCCGTGCAGCTTGGCGGTCGGGGCATTGCGGATGCCGCCGTGTTGAAGGCCATGGCAACCGTTCCCCGCCATCGCTTCGTGCCGGAGGACCTCTGGGATCTGGCCTACCAGGACACCCCGCTGCCCATCGGCCACGGCCAGACCATTTCACAGCCCTATATGGTGGCCCTGATGTCTCACTTGCTGGCTGTCGAACCCGGCCAGCGGGTCCTGGAAATCGGCACCGGCTCCGGTTACCAGGCGGCGGTGCTGGCCGAAATGGGTGCGCGGGTCTTGACCATCGAGATCATTCCGGAATTGGGACGACAGGCCATTAACACCCTGCAAGCCTTGGGATACGAAACCATCCGGGTGAAAATCGGCGACGGCTACCTGGGGTGGCCGGAAGAGGCCCCTTTTGATGCCATCATCGTGACTTGTGCACCGGAGCGCATCCCCGACCCGCTCAAGACGCAGCTTGCCGAAGGCGGCCGCATGGTAATCCCCGTGGGCGAAAAAGGCCATCAGCAGTTGCTGCTGCTGACCAAACACCAGGGGGAAATCCGGCAGGAGAAGATCGTGGATGTGCGTTTTGTTCCTATGGTGGACAGCCAAGGCAAAATCTATTGATTCCATTCTGCAGTAACGCACCCGGATGCGGTAGTCGATATCGATCGTCTCATTGGCCTGCAACGCTGCAAATGAATGGTAAGCTGTCATTGCAATCATTTAACCCAAGCCCTATTTCCCCGCGGGTTTCTATTGTTGCGCATAGCAGTAAGTGCCGCATCGCAGGCATCGTTGGGCTTCCGTGCGCGCCTGCGGATCGGTAATGGTCGCCACCACTTCTTCGGTGAAGGACCGGCATCGGAGGGCAACGGGCACCTCCTTGAGCGCCACCCGCGCCGGCCCCGGAGCGAGCGAAATACCTTTGAGAATACTGCCGGGGTTGACCCTGCGGTGGAGATCGTCGGGCAGCGGGATGTTACCGGTGGTGATCAGATGGTGGATGGATCGTGCCGCCATGCGGCCGCCGGCCACGGCGCTGACCACCGAGGCCCGTCCGGTATGCATGTCGCCCGCCGCAAAGACGTTGGGAGCGGCGGCCAGTTGCGTGACGCTCTCCACTGCCAGCGTGGCCGCCGGGGTGGTCTTGAAACCCATTGCCGCATCCTCGCCCTCCAGCAGGCATCCCAGATCCGGCTGCCGTTCATAGGCGATGATCACCAGATCGGCATCGATGCGGGTCTCCGAGCCCGCCAAGGCAACAGGCAACCCCGTTTTTTTGGAAGCATCCCAATCGGGCTCAAGGCGCTGGAACGCTAACTGCCGAACCCGGTTGTCGCCGCCGGTGACGATCCGTACCGGAAGCGTCATGAAGCGAATCACAACCCCTTCCACCTCGGCACGGGTCACATCCCGTTTGCGTGCCGACACCTCCTGACGGTCCCGGGGGCAGATGACCGAAACCGCATCGGCGCCCAGCCGGATGCTGGAGCGGGCGCAGTCCATGGCCGTGTTGGATTCTCCGATCACCACCACCTGCTTATGGTTCAAATCCCTTATGTCCGCCCCCACTGCGGCCAGAAAGTCCAGACTGTGCCAGACTCCCTCGGCGGTTTCGCCGGGGACGCACAGGGGGGGAATGGTCCAGGCTCCCAGGCCCAAAAAAATCGCTTCAAAACCCTCATGCCGCAGCCCTGTCAGGGTGAAATCCCGGCCCAGCGCCGCCTGGGTTCGGACCGTCATCCCCAATTCCAGGATTCCGCTGATCTCCCAATCCACAATCTCCCTGGGCAGCCGGTAGGCGGGAATGCCGTAACGCAGCATGCCCCCCAGTTCGGGCCGGGCTTCGAACAGGGTCGCCCGGTGCCCCAGGCGCCGAAGAAAATAGGCACAGGAGAGACCCGCCGGTCCGCCGCCGACCACGGCCACCCGCCGTCCGGTGTCCGGCAGGCAGGCCACCGGCAGCCGCTTGCCGGAACGCCGCTCCCACTCGCCCAGGTATCGCTGGAGATGGCCGATAGCCACCCCCTGGTCGGCGATGTTTCGGCGGCAGATGTTCTCGCATGGATGGGGGCAGGTCCGCCCAACGGTCAAGGGAAAGGGATTGCGCATCTTAATTTCCAGCAGGGCGCGGCCCTTTTCCCCGCGGATCAGGTGGCCGACAAAAAGGGGCACGTTGATCTGCGCCGGGCATTTCTGCCTGCAGGGTGCCAGGCAATCCGCGGTCCGGTCCAGGTGGAGCAGCCGGTCGGTCAGCGTTTCCATGCGAATGACGCCTCTGGGGCATGCATCGGCACAGCGCCCGCACCTGCAGCAGCGGTCAGGGTCGATACGGGGTTGCCGGTCCACTCCCAGACGGACGGCCTGGAAGGGGCAGACCGCCACGCAGGTACCACCACCCAGGCAGCCCTTCTCACAGCTGTACCATCCACCATAAAGCATGGCCACTGCCCGGCAGTCCGCCGGCCCATTATAGCTAAACCGGGGTTCCATGCGTGCGGGGCCGAAGCAGTGCACGGTTGCTGTGGGAAGCTCGACGATCCCTTGGCCCTTGCCGGTCAGGCGCATCAGCCGCTCGATCACCGCCATGCCGCCTGCCGTGCAGGCAACAACCGGCGCGCTGCCGACCAGGATCGCCTTGGCGGCCCCTTCGCAGCCGGCATAGCCGCAGGCGCCGCAATTTATACCCGGCAACACGGATTTGATGGCGGCCAAACGCGGATCTTCTTCCACATGAAAGATCCGGGATGCCGCCGCCAGCAGAACGGCAAGAGTGAATCCGAGCCCTCCCATGAACAGGATTGCCGTGATCGTCATGGCTTCCCCTTTGGACGGGTGTGTCCGCCTCAAGCAGATCGCTCGACCAGCGTTTCTGGCCTAACGCATATCCATCGGAAACGGCATGTGGCCAGGCGACCTCCGCTCGCGCATGAGCCGTCCGGGCCGGGAGATCCAGCCGCATCTTCAATTAAAGCCAAAGATGTGCCAATTCATGAGCGCAACGCGATCCGACGACGATTGCCTCCGGTATTGGTGGGTTAGGTCGACCGCCGCCGTCCGCGGCATTGCCGCGCGGGGTCCAAGACGTGTCAGCGACCTTTACAGCATGTAAACCGCTGACGATCGCAACTGCCTGTCCGGCAGGGGTCAAATCATCGGGTTGCGGAAAAGCATTTCATAAAAACAGCCCGCGATGGTATATTGCCGTCTGTGTCATTTGGCCAAATCGTTGTCTATCCGTCGGAAAGGGGCGTTGATCGTGGATATCGGATTGATCCTGTTGAAAGTGCTGGCGCTGTTCATGGCCCTGACCTTCCACGAGTTCGCCCATGGCTGGGTGGCCCGGCGTCTGGGGGACCACACGGCCGAAGCCCAGGGGCGTCTGACGTTGAACCCCAAGGATCACATCGATCCCTTCGGTACGATTTTACTGCCGGCCATGCTGATCCTGATGAAGTCGCCGGTGGTCTTCGGCTGGGCCAAACCGGTGCCCATCGATCCGCGCAACTTCAAGGACCCCAGGCGCGGCATGATGTGGTCGGCACTGGGCGGCCCAATGATCAATCTCTTCCTGGCCGCCGTTCTGACAGTCGTTTTCAAGGCCATGCTGATGGCCGGCATATACATCCAGGGGCTGCTGCTGTTTCTGCTGATCGCCATTCAGCTCAACGTCTTCCTGGCGGTCTTCAACCTCATCCCCATCCCTCCGCTGGACGGCGGCCGCGTGATGGTGGGACTCCTGCCGCCCAGGCAGGCCATGGCCTACAGCCGCATCGAGCCTTACGGCTTCATGATCGTCCTTGCCCTGATGTATTTCAATATTTTGGACCGCTTTATTTTCTATCCCATTCAGATGATCCTGGGTTTTCTGGGGATCGGCTGACCGAATTCGACGGCCAGGTTGGCTTTTTTCCTTGATAGCCTGGCACATAAAAAGCTAAAATGGTCCCCAGGCCAAGTGGAATATCACGCTTTTCCAGCGCCTCTGCACCTCCTGTTGAGAGACATTTCAGAACGCATCCGAACTGCAGATGGTTGCCTCAGCCGTCCCTCTTGCGGGATTTTGGCTTAAGTGCCTGCCCTCCTCTAATCGTAGGCAAAGAGGCAGGTTTTATAGCGACAGGATACCGCCCCGGCGGCCAATTATGCTGAGACCTTCCCCTGAATCCGCGAGTTACGTTAAGAATCCGCTGCTGCTGCCGATAAGACCGACAGACGATAACGAAGCCAGAGCACACTGTCAGCAGGATTTCGTTCCCGGCAACCCGGGTTGACTCACCCATCGACGCCTCCCGCTCCGGCTGCTTCGTAGGTCAGTAGAAAGGTTCACCATGAAAATCCTTTTGCTTGAAGGCAATCCGGCCGAGGCCGCACTGCTCTGTGGCCATCTGGCGCTGCAGGCTTCCGGCATTCAATGGGAAGTGGCAGAAAATGCTCGCAGCCTGCTTGATCGCTTGCCTGCAGGGCCAGATGTTGCCTGCTCATGGGACATCCTGCTGCTGAGCGGCCGCCTGCCGGGATCCGAAGTCCTTGGTGTATTGGAGACTGTCCGTCAAGACCGGCACCTGGACCTTCCCATGGTGTTGGTCATAGCCCCGGACGCTCAAACGATGATTCCGCAGGCCATGCAAAGGGGTGCATCCGATTACCTGATCAAGCACGCAGGCTATCTCGACCTGCTACCCAAAGTCCTCGAAATCGCCCACCAGCGGGCCCGGCTGGATCGCGAGCACAAGTCTCTCAAAGAGAGCGAAGAGCGCTTCCGGGAAGTTTTCCTGAACATGAAGGACGGCGTGGCCATTTACGACGCGGTGGGGGACGGCGACGATTTCGTATTCCAGCAGCTCAATCCCGCCGGCGCCGAACTGGGTCAGGTGGCCGCGGAGGCGGTGCTGGGGCGCAGCGTGCAAGAGGTCTTTCCAGGTATCCGGGAAATGGGGCTGCTGGAGGTCTTCCGCGATGTCTGGCGCACCGGCCGGCCCCGGCGCCACCCGTTGACCCTGTACCGGGACGACCAGCTGCAAATGTGGGTGGAGAATTATGTCTGCCGGCTCGGTTCGGGCAGCATCGTGGCCATATACCAAGACATGACCGCGAGGAAAAAAGTCGAAGAGGAGCTGCGACAAAGCGAGCAAATACTTCGAAGCGTAATCGATACCAGTCCCAACTGTGTTTTCGTCAAGAATGACAAAAGCGCCTATGTCCTGGCCAACAAAGCCGTCGCAGACCTATACGGTGTCTCATTCCAGGAGATAATCGGCACCACCGAAATGGAACTGGCCAGGCGCACCGGTATGAAATTAGATGACGCCCGCCGGTTTTCCAGAGGAGACGCGACGGTTATCCGTACCCAGGAACCCATCACTATCGAGAGGGACCATTTTACCCGCATGGATGGATCGACCCTCTGGTTCAAGACCATCAAGGTGCCCATCGACCTTCCCGGCCACCCCCGGTGCGTGCTCGGTGTCCACCTGGACATCACCGATCAGGTGGCCGCCGAAGAACAGCAATCCCTCCTGTTCACCGCTATCGAACAGAGCCCCGAGGCGGTGATCATCACCGACCGGGAAGGAACCATCCAATTCGTGAACCCGGCCTTCGAAACCATCACCGGCTTTGCCCGTCAGGAGGCAATCGGCCGCAATCCGCGCATCCTGAAAAGCGATGCCCACGATGCCGCCTTCTACCATAATATGTGGGAAACCCTGGTCCAAGGCGATACCTGGCGGGGTCGCATCGTCAACCGTAAAAAGGATGGCACCAAATATACCGAGGAGGCGACCATTTCACCGGTCCGCAGCCGGGGAGGCAAGGTCATGCATTACGTGGCCGTAAAGCGTGACATTTCCAGGGAGCTGGAAACCGAAACCCGCCTGCGCCAGTCCCAGAAAATGGAGGCCATCGGCACCCTTGCCGGCGGCATCGCCCATGACTTCAACAACATCCTGACCTCCGCCATCGGTTTCACGGAACTGGCCCTCGACGAGGCTGCCAAGGGCTCGCGGCTGGAAGGATATCTGAAGGAGATCTTCATTGCCGGCATGCGAGCGCGGGACCTGGTCGCACAGATCCTTACCTTCGCCCGCCAGTCCGAAGAGACCGTCAAGCCGGTTCAGGTCGGGATGATTGTCCAAGAGGTGGTCAAACTGCTGCGGCCCAGCGTCCCCTCATCCATCGACATCCGCCAGACGATCGAAAGCGACGGTCAGATCATGGCCGATCCGACCCAGATTCACCAGGTGTGCATGAACCTGTGCACCAACGCGGTGCAGGCCATGGAGGATCGCGGGGGAGTGCTGGAGATCCGTGTGGGCGACGCCCCGGTCAATCAGGGCATTTCCGGCGTCCATGGTAACCTTGCACCCGGCAGGTACCTGGTCCTTGCGGTCTCCGACACCGGCTGCGGCATCCCGCCGGACATCATGGAGACCATCTTCGAGCCGTATTTCACCACCAAGGGCGTCGGAGCGGGCACGGGATTGGGTTTATCCGTGGTCCACGGCATCGTCAAGAGCTGCGGCGGAGAGATCAGCGTGCAAAGCGGGCCCGGCAATGGCGCCGCCTTTACCATCTACCTGCCGCGGGCCGACGCCCAAAAAACAATGGCTGAAACCACCGATGCCCCGGACCTGCCCACGGGCACGGAGCACGTCCTTATCGTGGACGATGAACTGGTCATCGCCAAAATGGCCGCCAAGGCCTTGGAACGCCGCGGGTATCGGACCACCATCCGCACCAGCAGCGTGGAGGCCCTGGCGCTATTCCAGAGCAAAACCGATCAGTTCGATCTGGTGATCACGGACATGACCATGCCCAACCTGACGGGGGAGCTGCTGGCGGCGGAAATGCTGAAGCTCAGGCCGGACCTTCCGGTGATCCTGTGCACCGGCTTCAGCAAAAAAATCAGTGATCACACAGTAGCCGCCCTGGGCATCCGCTCCCTGATCATGAAACCGTTTTCGACACGCGACCTCTTGAACACGGTCCGCCGGGTGCTGGACGGCGGCCAACAATGACCCTACGCACGCTAACCCATGCAAAGGTGCCTATGCCATGCAAACGATCCTTGTCGTCGACGACGATCCCCAGATCCGCAAACTGCTGAGGCTGGTTCTTGAAAAGGCCGGTTTCGGGGTGGTGGAGGCTGCCGATGGCCGCTGCGGCCTGAAAATCCTGTCCCAGCAACCGCTCGACCTGGTGATCACGGATATCATCATGCCGGAGGTCGAAGGCATCGAAACGATCATGGCGATAAGAAAACGCGATCCTTCCCTCCCGATCATCGCCATCTCGGGTGGCGGCAAACTCAACCCCAAAACCTACCTGGATGTGGCCAAGAGCATGGGGGTGGTGGAAACCATGACCAAACCCATCGACACCGGGAGGCTGGCCGCCGTCGTTAAGGCCCTGTTGAGCACGAAGGCGGCACATCCGCCGACCGAATCAAGCGCCTAAGAACCCGTTGGGCCATCAAGCCAACCCGGCACGGCAGCCGTCATCGCGCTATCACCAAGAGGGTGACGGGTCGTTAGCCGTTCTCAGCATGTGGCAGACCCACCGTCACCCGTGTGCCTTGGTCCAGCGTGCTGACCAGATCGATAGTGCCGCCATGGGCCTCGATGATGGCCTTGCAGAGGCTCAGCCCCAGTCCGTAGCCGCCGGTCTTGCGCGAACGGGAGACATCCGGCCGGTAAAACGGTTCGAACAAATGGGGCAGCGCTGCAGCTGGAATCCCCTCCCCCCGGTCTTCAACCACAATTTCAAGGCGGTCCGGCTTGCGGGCCATTGCAATCGACACCATGGGGCCGTCTGAGGGCGTGTGCTTCAAGCCGTTATCCAACAGGTTGCGCAAAAGGATTCTCAGCTTCCCGGGGTCCGCCGCCACTGGATCATCCACCAGCGGACCGAGGGCGATACCCGGCAGGCGATCCTTGAAATCCGCTGCCAGGGAGCGGATCAAATCGCCCAGGTTGACGGCCTTGAGATTCAGGGCCGCGGCAGCATGCCTCAGGCGGGCCGATTCGAGAAGGGTCTTGACCATGGTTTCCATCGCCACCACATCGCTGCGCAGGGATTCCCGCGCCTCCGCATCGTCGAGAAACTCGAGCTGCACCTTCAGCCGGGTGATGGGGGAACGCAGTTCGTGGCTGACATCTAGCAGCAGCTGTTCCTTGCTGTGCAGCAGCCGGCTGAGCCGTTCGGCCATGGCGTTGAAGGCCTGGGCCAGATCGCGAAGCTCGCCGTGTCCGGCCTCGGGGATGCGGTGTTCGAGCCGCCCGGCACCGACTTCATCCACGCCGGCCTTGAGGGTGTGCAGGGGATAGAGGAGTCTGCGCATGTAAAAGTAGGCCGCACCGAGAATGGCGCCCATGGCCAAGGCCATGGCGGCCAGGATCCAGATGGCATGCTCCCCATGATGGGCGTCGCGGGTGGCGATAAAGGTCAGGTCACCGCCGCCGTGGGCCAGGCGAACGAAGTGGTGGCCTTTGGAACTGCCCAACTGCAGGCCGGAGGCATGCTGGTGGATCCACGCCCGGTCAAGATTGAAAAACCGCGGTGCAGGGCCGGTCTGCCAGGATTGCCCGGGACGGTCGAAACGGATCACCATGCCGGTGCGCCGGGCGATCTCGTGCGCCCGATCTTCATCCGGCGGGTCGCCCAGGTCTTCGACCAGGTATTCGGTGTAGAGCAGGAGATTACGCTCCAAGGCGGTTTCCGAGTGGTATCGGATGACCAGAAATCCCGCGATTACGGTGAAAGTGATGGCCAGCCCGGCGGTCAGGGTTGTCACAAGCAGTCGGGTAAACACGGAACGAAACAGCCGTTCAAGGCAACGCGGTTTCATCGACCGACTCCTGGGCCACAAAGGTATAACCGGTCCCCCAGACCGTCTTGATAAACTGCGGGCACCGGGGATCGTCGCCCAGCTTCTGGCGCAGCCGGCTCATGGTGATATCCACCACCCGGTTGAAGCACTCACTGTCTATCCCGCGAAGGGCCTGCATGATCTCATCCCTGTCCAGGACTTTGCCGGCGTGCCGCACCAGCAGATCCAGGGCGGCAAACTCGCTGGTGGTCAGATCCACCGCCCGGTTGTCCAGCCAGACCTGCCGGCGGTGAAAATCAATGGTCAACGGCCCGAAGCATAGCCGGCGATCCGTACCGGAACCTTGGGCTCGACGCAGCACCGCCTGCATCCGCGCCACCAGCTCGCGGGGTTCGAACGGTTTGGGCAGGTAGTCGTCGGCCCCCAGTTCCAGCCCCACCACCTTGTCCATTACATCCCCCCTGGCGGTGAGCATGATGATCGGCACGGCACTGGACGCCCGGATGCGCTTGCAGACGTCGAAACCGGACATGCCGGGCAGCATGACATCCAGGATGATCAAATCCGGCAGTACAGTCCGGACTTTTTTCAGGCCTTCATCGGCATCCACCGCCGAATAGACCTCAAAACCGTAGTCTTTTAAAAACCGTTTGAGCAGCCGGTTGAGTTTTTCGTCGTCGTCGACAACAAGGATGGTCCGAGACATGGAAGTTTACCCGTAACAGCCCAGCGTCCATAAACTGCAGCTGTTATATCAATAACATTGGCGCAGACCGGACAAAGCCTGATGTTGCCAAAAAGCATTATCGTTTTTCAGTTAGCAGTTTCTGGGAATAAAGGAAAGCGCCCGCCGCTAACCCTGACGCAATATCCGTGCTGAATTCCTCATGCCTCAATAGCCGTTTCTTGTACAACACCGTTGTTTGGCTGCCAGTTGGCCATCTCTTCCCAAAGGTCAAGCGGGAAAAAATCCGATGCATAGGTGGGTACTGCGACACTCAGACAAGTCACGCTTGCCAGAACGGCAATTAATTTAAATTTCGAGATTGTTCTTTTCATGTGGTCCTCCTCTCACCGTATGTCTCAGGCGATTGTCCCTTCCCTGCGTAGGAAAAGGCTGCGACTCGCCGGTGCGGGGAGCCGTCGCACCCCCGGGCCGCAGCCCACCGCGCCGGTTACCGGAAGCCGAATCGACAACCATCGGACGAATGGTTCTCGATGTGGGTCGCGATTGCTTCGCGCTGCTCCGGGGTCAGCATGGCATGGAAGGCAATCAAGCGCTCGGCTGTGAAATCGGCCATTTCCCGCAAGTGTTCCATTTTGGTTGTGATCAGCCCCTCGACCACATCTCTGCCGATAGCATCCTGGCGGATCAGACTGGCCAGTTCCTGATGCCGGCTTTCATGGTCCGCATGCATGGCTTTGGCTTTCTCGGCGATCTCCCGGGCAATCTGCTTGAGGTCTGCCGTCTGGGTTTCCGTCAGATCCAGACGGGATGCAATGCGGTCGGTGGCCGCCGCCAGGTCGAACTCGTCAAAGCCGCCGGGATGATGCCCGTGTTTACAGGCCGCGACCCCGCCAATAAGAAACAGTGCGCATAAGGTGATAACGATCATACCGCTTTTTTTCTGCATAGCTGCCTCCTCCGGGTTTTAATCCTTTATGGGTTGGATGACGTCAATGTCATCGTTGGGCTTGAATATGAGGCAAGGCTTAAAAAAGTGCTTTTCAAATGCGTATCAGTTTGTAACAAATTGTCGCCAGGTTGACAGCCGGTCGACGTTCAGCCCGCCCACAAGAACCCCCGGCCAGGCAGGACAGCGTTGAAAACTGGTCAAAAGCAATTTCACTGGCGGACACTGCCGATATGCGGGATGGACCTTGCAATCCATTCAAGATTCGAATACGAAAGTAGTGGAGACCGATTTCAACCACGCTTCCTGTCTTCCGTGTCTCCAAAAGCATCTCCAGCGGTTCAGGCAACCGTTGGGTTATCCGCTCCGACGCTTTTCATCTTCCCATCAGGAGGTCTCCATGAGATTCAAGACTGCCACGCTGTTGGGCCTGATGCTTGTGCTGATCGGCTGTTGCATCCCGACCGAGGTCGCAGCGTCCTTCGTAGGCGTCGTCAAAAAGCTTGAAGGGGGCGCCGTCATCCAGCGCCACGGTGAAACCATCACCGTGGTCACGGGAATGGAGGTCCGGCAGGCGGATGTTGTCAAAACCGGTCGCCAGGGCTGCCTCGGCCTGGTTTTCTCGGACGATACGCGCCTCTCCCTGGGGCCGAACACGCAAATCGCCCTCGATGACTACCTGTTCGAACCCTTGGAAAAAAAGCTCTCATTGGTCGTCCGCCTGATCCGGGGCACCCTATCGTTTCTGTCCGGTCAAATGGTTAAACTCGCCCCTGAATCGGTGAAGCTGGTCATGCCTGCAGCAACCATCGGTGTCCGGGGAACCCATGTGCTGATCAAGGTGGACTGAGCGGCCCAAACGCGTTGGGACAACATGCCTGACGGCATCCGCTTTTGCGGGAAGGTGGAATCAACCATGCGAAATTGGATATTGGCCTGTTGCTGCTTGGCAGCAACGGTGACCATCGCGGCCTGCGGCCCCAAGAACATGGTCGTTCTGATCCCGGACCCGGACGGTTCGGTAGGACAGATCACGGTTGCCAACGCAGCCGGATCGGTTGACATCAATCGGGCCAATCAGGCTACGGTTGTCCGGGACCCGAATACCGCTCCCGGCACACCGTCCCAGCTGGACCCGGACGAGGTGCAGGGCCTGTTTGGCAAGGTGCTGTCCAGCCAGCCGCCGCCACCGGTCCATTTTATCCTGTATTTCAGGTCGGATTCGGTGGAGCTGCTGCCGCCATCCGTCCAACAGGTACCGGAAATCGTGGCCGCGATTCGACAGCGAATGCCGACACGCGTCTCCGTGGTGGGGCACTCCGACACCTTGGGAGATATAGCCTACAACCTGGACCTCTCCATGCGCCGGGCGCAGGCGGTCAGGCAGCAGTTGGTGGACAGGGGGATCGACGACACTTTCATGGAGGTCTCTTCCCATGGTGAAGAAAACCCCCTGGTTAAAACTGCCGACAATGTGGCCAAAGCCGAGAACCGACGTGTAGAAGTGATTGTCCGGTAAGGCCACCGCCGTGGATTGGCCTTCCGCTTGGCGCTCACGGCACCTGAGGCAGCCTTGATGATGAAAGCACCTGCAGTTTCGGAAGCAATGGATGCGTCCACCCAAGACATGGATCCTTCGGTCAGCTTGACCGTTGCCCTCGGCGTCGGGCTGACAATCCTGTTGTCTGCGGTTTACCTCATACGCCCCGATTTCATTGACCACCTTCAGTTCAAATTGACCGACGCCATCGTTGCCGACGCCGCCGAGACCGGCATTACCGATCGCGTCGTGGTGGTGGATATTGATGAACCCTCCCTGGACGCCTGGGGGCAATGGCCATGGCCCCGTTCTCGCCTGGCAACACTGTTGAACGGGATTGCCGGTAGGGGTGCCCGCTGCATCGCTCTGGACTTTATCATGGCCGAGCCGGACCGGACCTACCTGAAACCACGCCAGGAAGCCTTGCAGCACCAATCCGGGATCCCCCAACCCCATGGCGGAATTGATCCCCCCCTGCTGCAGGACAACGATGCCGTCCTGGCAGCCACCCTGTCCAGCGGTCCGTTTGCTTTGGGTTACACCTTTCAGTTTGCGGGTCCCTTTCGAACCGACCGCAACTGCCTCATCCACCCACTGGAGGTGGTCACCATTCAAAACCCCTCCAGCGGGACCGGGTCGCTGACGCTGTATCAGGCTCAGGGAGCCGTCTGCAATCTGGAACTCCTGGCGGCTGCAGCGCCGCATTCAGGATTTCTGAACGGCCAGCCGGATGAGGATGGACGGCTGCGTCGCCTGCCGCTGCTGATCCGCTATGAGCAGTCTGTCTATCCCAACCTGGCCCTGGCCGCACTGTTGTCCACGGTCGATCATCAACCCGTCATCCTGAAAGAGGGGTCGCTGGGGCAGAACTGGCTGAACCTGGGCCAGCATTCAATTCCTCTGGACGATAACGGGAACCTGCTGATCCGCTTCACCGGAAAGCAATCGAAACTGCTGCATATTCCGGCGGACCGGGTGTTGACCGGCCAGGTAGACGAATCGGAAATCAAAGACCGGGTGGTTTTTGTCGGCCTGAGTGCATCCGGCCTGGCGTTGGACTACCTGACACCGGTCGATGGCCGCTATACGGCAGTCGAGGTTCATTCTCAGGCGCTCGAGACGATCCTGTCGAAAAATTTTATACGCCGCCACACCCGGACCGTGCATGTCGAAATCTTCCTGGCCGTCATTGTGGGCATATTATACAGTCTGTGCGTCGCCCGCCTCGAATTCGTGAGAACCACGCTGATCGGTGCCGCGGGCCTCGCCGGGTTGTGGGCGGGCACCCAGATTCTGTTCGACACCCGGCAGCTGCTGTTGTCGCCCTTATTGCCGTCTGCTGTCATCCTGACTAGCGGTGTTTTCCTCATGCTTTTTAAATATTGGACGAGACAACGAAAAGCCCGCCATCGCTTGCAGGATGCCTTGATCTTGATGAAAAGCAGTGAAAGAGAATTAAACGCCATCATCAAGACCATCCCAGATATCGTCTTCCGGCTCGACGCGTCGGGCCGAATTACATTCATCAGCCCTGCCATGGCCAAGTACAAGAAAGCACCCGAAGAGCTGATCGGCAAACACATCCTCGAGATCGTCAACCCCGAAGACAGGAACATGGCCGCCTACCGGATCAACGAACGGCGCACGGGGGTTCGGGCCACCACCGACCTGGAAGTGAGACTGATACTGTCTTCCAATGAGAGCGAAGACGACGGCGAGAATCGGTATTTCAGCGTATCCGCGGAGGGGATCTATGGGAAGGCGTCGCCTGACGCAGAATCGTTTGTGGGCACCCAGGGCATCGCCAGGGATATCGATCAGCGCAAACACCTTGAGCGCAAGCTCGAGCAGTCCAAGAAGATGGAAGCCATGGGCAGCCTTGCCGCAGGGGTGGCCCATGATCTGAACAATATCCTCAGCGGGCTGGTCAGCTACCCGGAGCTGCTGCTGCTGGATCTGCCGCCGGACAGCCCGATGAGAGATCAGATTGAAACGATCCAGCGCTCCGGTCAACGTGCGGCGGACATTGTCCAGGACATGCTGATGATCGCCCGCCGCGGCGTCAGGAATCACAGCATTATTAACCTGAACGAGGCCATTCACAGCTACATGAAAACGCCTGAATTCAAGCGTTTATCGGAAAACCACCCCGGCATCCGGATCACCACCGACCTGGCCGATGATTT
The DNA here is from genome assembly GCA_963704985.1 of uncultured delta proteobacterium. GTDB lineage: Bacteria > Desulfobacterota > Desulfobacteria > Desulfobacterales > Desulfosarcinaceae > Desulfosarcina. The sequence continues at coordinate 280,782 of CAVPIL010000008.1, forward strand.
AATGAACATCAAAGGTTCCTTGGTGCACGTCTTGAAAGTGATCATGAATCTGGTCGGCAATGCCGCCGAAGCCATGCCGGCAGGTGGAAGCATAACCGTGAATACCCGTAACCGCTACCTGGACACGGCCATCGATCGCTACGAAAGAATTCCGGAGGGCGAGTATGTCGCACTGCGCATCGCCGATGAGGGGGTCGGCATACCGCCTGAGGAGCTTTCTCGGATTTTTGAACCCTTCTACAGCAGGAAACGGATGGGCCGCAGCGGTTCGGGCCTTGGCATGACGGTGGTCTGGAACACGGTCAAGGACCACGCCGGCTATGTGGACATTCACAGCCGGGAGGGAGACGGCACCCGGTTCGACCTTTTTCTGCCGGCGACCCGCGAGGAGAACAGCGGCACCCAACGCCGGGTCGTCTTGGAGGATTATACCGGAACGGAGCGCATTCTGGTTGTTGATGATATTCCGGAACAGCTCGATATCGCGGTGCGGATGCTCGGCAAACTCGGCTACCAGGTGGCGTCCGCATCGGGCGGAGAGGAGGCCGTGGCCTTCCTGCAGACCCATGCAATGGATCTCCTGGTGCTCGATATGGTCATGCCGCCCGGTATCGATGGTCTGGAAACCTACCGGCGTATTCTTGACATCCATCCCGACCAGAAAATCATTATTGCCTCAGGCTATGCCCCATCTGAGCGTGTCAAAGCCATGCAGAGTTTAGGCGCCGGCGAATATATCCGTAAGCCCTACACCCTGGAGAAGATCGGCCTGGCCGTGCGCCGTGAACTGGACCGCAAATAAAGCAGCCGATCCGCCGCTGACGTCGACATCCAGTTTCCTTTTTGGTAGATGAGTCATGGCCGGTGGACATGCCACTGCGGCAATGGGTCGAACGTGGAAATTCTGCTTGCCGAACCATAGGTTTCTGACAGAACGATGAACCCAAACAATCGTTCCGCAACCATCAAAGAGATCAGCTGCCGGGTTACGCGTACCCTGCTCATGTATGTGCGCGAGAACAACAGCGGCAGACTGGGCAGCCTTCTGGATGGACTCACCCTGGATGAAGGCTATCTGTCCGACACCAACAATTGGGTTTCGCATGCCTTCCTGCAGGAACTCTGTGCACGGATGATTGACCTGTTGGGGGATGACAATGCCGTTTACCAGATGACCCTGGCTTCGGAGCGTTTGCGATCATTAGGCAGCCTGGACCGCATCGTCCGGCTGCTTGGCAACCCCAAGCTCATCTATTCGCAGGCCCCAAAGTACAACCAATTCCTTAAATTGAACGGCAGCGTCTTGATCCACGACATCGGCGATTCATGGGTCGTTTTGGAGGATCGCTACCATGACGGCGCCCAGAAGACCCGCTTTGACTGTGACTACACCCGCGGCGTTTTGACGGGCATACCGACGATGTTCGGCCTGCCCCCGGCCGAAGTCCAAGAGATCAGGTGCCAGGTGGCCCGGGAACGCTACGGCCGCCGGATCTGGCCGGACAACCCGCCCCAGGGGTGCGGGGGCTGTTTTTACCGGGTGAGCTGGCTGCCCAAGAAGGTGCCGGCACTCAAACAGTTTTTTTCCAGGCAGAAATATCACCAGCAGGCCGTCTAAGATCTGGTGCAGGCCAACCAACTCATCCAAGCCAAATACGATGAGGTCAAATGCCTGGCTGCCGATCTTGAGCGGACCAATCAGGCGCTCATCGAATCCGCGCAGGCGTTGGAACGTCAGCAATCCGCCTTGATCGCATCGGAACGCAAATACCGCGTGCTGGCGGAGAATGTCTCCGACATCATCTGGACCATCGACCTGAAAACCCTGAAATTCGATTACATCAGCCCCTCGGTTGAGAAAAACCGTGGATTTACGGTAGCCGAGGCCATGGACATGAGCATTGAGCAGATCCTGTCGCCCCTGTCGCTGGTAGAGGTTTCGACGGTTCTTGAAGCGGAACTGACCGCTGAGAACCTGGCGGGCGTTGACCCCCAGCGATCGAGGAGAATCGAGATCGAGCAGTCGGTGAAAGGCCGCGGCTACACCTGGGCCGAGATGACCGTTTCCTTTATCCGCGATCGGAACGGGGCGCCGACGGGCATTATGGGCGTCACGCGGGATATCTCCGAACGCAAAACGGCTGAAAAGGCAGTTGCCGAGAGCGAGAAAAAATACCGCAACCTGTTTGAAAACGGCTCGGATCTGCTCTGCCTTCACGATCTGGACGGCAACCTGTTGGAAACGAACATTCCGTTTAAAGAGGAATACGGCTGGCGGCGCGAAGATCTTGATGGGGTGAACATCCGCGATTTAATACCCGAACGGCATAGACCCGAATTCGATGCCTACATGGAACGCATCATCGCCAATGGTTCCGATGAGGGGTGCTTGGGAGCCTTGACCCAAGCCGGCGCCAAGGTCATCCTGGAATACCGCAACCGGCTCATCCTGGACAGCGATGGCCGGCCCATGGCGGTCCAGGGCGCGGCCCGAGATGTTACCCAGCGCATCCGCTACGAAAAAGCCCTCAAAGAGAGTGAGGAAAAGTACAAACAGATCGTCAAGGTCGCACCGGCAGGAATATTTGAATTTGATATGGAGACGTTTAAATTCATCAGCGTCAACGACGTGATGGGTGATTACACCGGCTATGCGGAAGATGAGCTGTTACAGCTGAACCCTGTTGATCTGTTAGACGAAGCCAACAGACAAAAAGCCAATGCGCTGTTCGAGCAGGTGGTTGCCGGTCAGAGCCATCCGCCGCCCACCGAATTTTCAATCAACCGCAAAAACGGTCAGCAGTTACATGTGCTTGCGAATTCAAAGTTCTTTTTTGAGGACGGCGTACCCAAAAAGGTCATGACCGTGGTTCATGACCTGACGGCCATCCGCACGGCGGAAGCAGAGCGAAAAAACCTTGAAGTCAGGCTTCAGAACGCAAAAAAACTCGAGTCCCTGGGAACCCTGGCCGGTGGCGTGGCCCATGATCTGAACAATATCTTGAGCGGTATCGTCAGTTACCCGGAATATCTTTTGCTCGACATTGAAGCCGACAGCCCGCTTCGGCAACCGCTCATGGCCATCCAACGATCCGGCGAAAAAGCAGCCGAAATAGTCCAGGATCTGTTAACCCTGGCCCGCCGGAGCGCGGCGGCCAAGAGTGTGATCAACCTCAACCGGATCGTCAACGAGTTCCTCGCCTCGCCGGAATTCCAAAAAATAGTCGCCGGCCGACACGGTCTAGACGTTGAAATGAACCTTTCCGAAGATATGTTGAACATGGTGGGGTCCGAGACGCATCTTTCCAAAACGCTGATGAACCTGGTGAAAAACGCCGCCGATGCAATGCCCGCAGGCGGTAAAATTACCATCTCCACCAAAGACTGCTATGTTGATAAGCCTTACACCGGCTTTGAGATCATCCCCGAAGGGGAATATTCAATCCTGGAAATAACGGACGTGGGCATCGGCATGCCCCAATCCGATCTGGAAAAAATTTTCGAGCCATTCTACACGAAAAAAATGATGGGCCGCAGCGGCACGGGCCTGGGGATGTCGGTCGTATGGGGTACGGTCAAGGACCACGACGGCTTTTTCGATATCATTACGGAGGAAGGAACCGGCTCAACCTTCGTGCTCTATTTCCCTGCCTCACGGTCAGCGTTCCAAACGCCTGCGTCGGTTTATATCGAAGACTATCTCGGCAAGGGGGAGTCTATCCTGATCATTGACGACGTGCCGGAACAAAGAGATCTGGCCCAACGAATGATGCAGCGGCTCGGGTACGATGCGCATACGGCCGCCAGCGGTGAAGCCGCGCTGATGATGATCCAAGAACGATCCTATGATCTGCTAATCCTCGACATGATCATGCCGCCTGGCATGAATGGGCTGGAAACCTACAGGGAAATCCTCAAGATCGCCCCTGGTCAAAAAGCGGTCATTGCCAGTTGATTTGCCGAAACCGAACGGGTGGGCGAAACCCAGCGGCTGGGCGCCGGCAGCTACATCAAAAAACCCTATTCGCTTGAGAAAATCGGGCTGGCGGTCAGATCTGAATTGGGTCTGAAAGACAGGCCAACCAATCGATAGGCCTCCGATTGCCATTGAATCATGACGCTGTGGGTATTGTGTTGATTCACAGCAGACCTTGCCGTCCGCAAGATTAAAATGCCGCGGCCCCCGGATCAGGGGCCGTGGCATTTTGCGGTGGCGGATGGATGCCGGGATTTGGTTTTTCAGCGTTCCTCCAGAATCTCTCCCCGGGTGCTGACAATGACCTGGCGGCTGGGTACGTTCACCCCGGAGGCCTCCATGCCTTTTTGCACGATCATGGGCAAGCCCGAGCAGCAGGGCACCTCCATGACCATGGTGGTGACGCTTTTCACGCCCGCTGTCTTGAAAATGTCGGTAAACTTGTCGATGTAAGCCTGAACATCGTCGAATTTGGGGCAGCCCAGCATGACGGTCTTGCCTTGAAGATAGTCCCGATGAAGGTGGGGGAAAGCCACGGGCACACAGTCGGCCGTCACCAGCAGGTCGGCGCCTTTGAGAAAGGGCGCCGTGGGCGGAATGAGGCGGATCTGGACCGGCCAGTGGGTCAGGGCGGAGGCGACCTTTTCAAAGGAGGTGGGGACGTTGGCGCTTTTACAGCCGGCGGCCGGCGCAAAGCTCTGGATCTGGGTGGACGGGCAGCCGCAGGGCATGGTCTGCTTCTCTTCCTTGGCCTGGTTCGCCTCCAGGTGCTGTTCCACCGCCGCTTCGTCGAAATCCTCGGCTTCGCGCTCGATGATTTTCAGGGCCTCCTGGGGGCATTCGCCGAGGCAGGCGCCCAGTCCGTCGCACAGGTTGTCGGAAATCACCCTGGCCTTGCCGTCGATTATTTTCAGGGCGCCCTCGGCGCAGGAGATGACGCAGTTGCCGCATCCGTCACAGCGTTCTTCATCGATTTCAATGATCTTTCGGGTTACTTTCATGGTTTTCGATTCCTCTTTTACCTCCGGATAGCCGGGGACGGTCGTGTATATGATCGACGCATTGCAAATGCGTCGGTAGTCATCAAAGCAATGTTTTCCTGGCCTCTGTCCGGCCGTTTTCCGTCATCAATTTTTCCGCAATAATCGTTTCTATCTTCTCAGGCTGGAGCTCGTTTTCCTTTTTTCGGTCTTCCAGGTTGGCAATCCAGTCGGCGTCGTAGAGGACCTTGAAGTTCAAGGTCTCTTCCGCCCGTGGGTGATGGTGGTGGCCGACGATGTCGCACACCTCTTCCACCAGCGGGGGTTTGGCCCCCAGCCGCTCCAGGATCTCACGGGCCACCGCCGGTCCCTCCTGCTCCTGGTAGCGGGCCTCGCTGCTGCCGTGCTTCTTCTGCGCCTCGACGATGCCGATGTCGTGCAGGTAGGCTGCACACAATACCACCGCCGGGTTGCTCCCCTCAGCCCGGCCGATGCGTTCGGCGTAGCGGGCCACCCGGGTGGCATGGCCGATGCGCTTGAAATCGTTCCGGAAATAGCGCTTCATCTCGATGGCCACCCGGTCCTTGAGCAAATCTTCCTTGTGCAGCAAAAACTCCTCGGGCAGGGTGCCGATGCACTGCTCGGCGTACTGACAGTAAGCCGCGCAGCCGAAATCCAGCTCCGGGTTGACAAAGCGGTGCCGGCACGCGGGACATTTGCGGGCCGTGTCGTCCTTGAAGAACTCGACGTTGGCCCCGCACTCGGGGCAGGCCACTTCATAGATGGCGCCGGGCTTCCAGTAGAGGGTATCCTGTCCGGGGCATTTCATGGCGGTCCTCCGTTTCCATCTTTTGGATGGCGGCTGCCGGTTGCCCGGCAGCCGATTTGCGCTTTACAAAAGTGTTGCTGTGCTTTTCAACAGGGTTTGGCCTGGGTTATCCCAGGATGGCCTTGAGATCCTCATCCGGGGTGCCGATGGGCATGATGTTGAAGTTTTTCACCAGCACATCCAGCACGTTGGGAGTGATGAAGGCCGGCAGGCTGGGTCCCAGGCGGATGTTCTTGATGCCCAGGTGCAGCAGAGAGAGCAGGATCACGCAGGCTTTCTGCTCGTACCAGGAGAGAATCATGGAAAGCGGCAGGTCGTTGACCCCGCATTCGAAGGCACCGGCCAGGGCCACGGCGATCTGGATGGCCGAGTAGGCGTCGTTGCACTGCCCCACGTCCAGCAGACGGGGAATACCGCCGATGTCGCCCAACTCCTTGTCGAAAAAGCGGAATTTGCCGCAGGCCAGGGTCAGCACCACGCAGTCCGCGGGGATCTTCTCAACCAGTTCGGTGTAGTAGTCACGCCCCGGTTTGGCGCCGTCGCAGCCGCCCACCAGGAAAAAGTGCCGGATGGCTTTGCTTTTGACCGCTTCGATGACCGTGGGGGCCACGCCCATGACGGCGTTTCTGGCAAAACCGACCATGACCTGCTTGCCGGGGACGTCGGCTTCAAAACCGGGCAGTTCCATGGATTTCTTGATGGCCGGGGTGAAGTCTTTTTCGACGATGTGGGTGACACCGGGCCACCCGACCAGGCCGGTGGTGAAGATGTTCGCCTGGTAGGACTCCCTGGGTTTCTGGATGCAGTTGGTGGTCATGACGATGGCACCGGGGAAAGCGGCGAACTCCTTGGCCTGGTTCTGCCAGGCGGTGCCGTAATGGCCGACGAAATGGGGGTGCTTCTTGAGTCCCGGGTAGCCATGGCAGGGCAGCATCTCACCATGGGTGTAAACGTTGATGCCCTTGCCCTGGGTCTGTTTAAGGATCATATCCAGGTCTTTCAGGTCGTGGCCGGAGACGAGAATGGCTTTTCCCTTTTTAGCCCCAAGGGGTACGGCAGTGGGTACGGGGTGGCCGTAGGTGCCGGTGTTGCCGGCATCCAGCAGTTCCATGGCCCGCAGGTTCACCTCGCCGCATTTAAGGGCCAGGCCTACGTAATCGTTAATGCCCAGGTGGTTATCCAGAGTGGCCGCCAGGCCTTCGTAGATATAGGCATAGATCTTCTGGTCTTCCTGACCCAGGATGCGGGCGTGGTCGGCATAGGCCGCCAGGCCCTTGATGCCGTATACGATCAGTTCACGCAGGGAGAGAATGTCCGGATTGACGCTGGCATCGGATTTGACGCCCACCGTTTCGCCCTGGGCCACCATGCCGGCCTGGTCAGCCGCGGGAACGAACGTGGCCGGGCCGTCGGCGAAGGCGGCCTTGCCGCCGGCTGCCTTGACCTTGGCCTTGAGTGCGTCACGATGTTTCACCGCATCCTTGACCAGGCTGACGAACCGTGCCGGATCGAAATCCACATTGGTCAGGGTCGAAAAAATCGCTTCACAGGTGAACCGGTTGACGGCCGGATCGCTGACCTTGACCTTGGCCCCTTCGATCGCCACCTGGGCGATGCCTTTGGTCGCATAAACGAGAAGGTCCTGAAGGGCCGCTACCTCGGGCTGCTTGCCGCATACGCCGATTTTGGTGCATCCTTCGCCTTTGGCCGTCTGTTCGCATTGAAAACAAAACATGGTGTTGCCTCCTTGGTGTTAGGTGTCATAATTATTGGTGGTGATGCTGATGTCATTGCTGCCGAATCTGTTTTTCAATATGGTGATCATCTTCTACCGTTTCCGCTGTCAATTGCCCTTGACCTGGGTCAAAGGTTGTATTTTTTTTCCGGTGGCACAGGCAGGGACTCGATTACGCAGCATGCATACGTCATGGCCGGCCAAACCACCTTGACTTATATCAAAAATCCAAGCAAACTTATCATTTTGAAAACATACGCTTTTCTTGGCAAGATTAGCCACGGCTCAGCTAAGGGAAAGGCACGTCGCGTTCAACGCTGCTGGATTTCAAATCGGCGGGTGATCAATGGCTTTAATAGTAGTGGCTGATTTTGACATTTCAATCGAAAAACCAGAAAAAAGCCTGAGCGCCGGCCCAGTGGCCGCGAGAAGGAAGGTGCCCGATGAAAAAAATAAGCCGGATCCTGGCGATCACCCCGCTTTTCAAGGGACTGTCTGAACAGCAGCTGGATGAGGTCAGCACCATCACCATTGACCGACAATACAAACGGGGCGAGTCCATCTTCATGGAGGGTGACGAGGCGGATGGGTTCTACATCGTCGCTGACGGCCAGGTGAAAATTTTCAAGACCTCCCTTGAGGGCAAAGAACAGATCCTGCACATCTACGGCCCAGGCAACCCCTTCGGCGAAGTACCGGTCTTCTCCGGTTCCCGATTCCCGGCCAATGCCCAAAGCCTGGTCAACAGCCACATTCTCTTTCTACCCAGAAATGCGTTTGTGCGGCTGATCGCCGAGCACCCGTCACTCTCCATGAACATGCTGGGGGAGTTGGCCATGCGTCTGCGGCAGTTCACCGTCCAAATCGAAAATCTCTCCCTGAAGGAGGTCCCCTCGCGCCTGGCATCGTACCTGATCTACCTGGCCAAGGAACAAGAACAGGCGGATCGGGTGACGCTAACCATCTCCAAGGGGCAATTGGCCAGCCTGCTGGGAACCATTCCGGAAACCCTGTCACGGATATTTGCCAAAATGTCCGCCCAGAATCTGATCCGGGTCGAAGGCAAGGAGATTTTCCTGCTTGACGCCCTCGGCCTGGAAGATCTTTCGGCAGCCGGCAGACTGGTAGAATAGAATCCGCCCAGCAGCCATTCTTGCCTGGCCACCAACCGCAAGCGGGACTGCGGCAACGGATCACCCGGCATCCTGCTCAACGATGCCCGCTGTCCATCGCATGGTGCCGCCGGCGTTTTTTATTGACACATTGTGGTAGTTATTCTATGGTTCCGGCCATGAAACCGGTCCGCGCGCATAACCGCCCGATGGTCCTGGGTCGCCTTCTCTGTTTCGCGTTGGTGGTGATCCTGCTGGCCAATCCCGTCCTGGCGGTGGTCTTGACTGCCATGGACTGCAAGGGCCAATGCTGTTGCTCCCCAGGGAAAGGCAGCGGTCTGACCACAACGATCATCAGCAACCGCCTTGCAAGTTCCGGCTGCTGCGGCCCAACCGGATCGGTCCCTTGCCAACTCTCCTCCGGCACTCTGCCGGATGCACCCCTGACCTTGATCCAAACCAATCAGGAACCCTCCGCTAACGCCATCCGCCCTCTGCCGAGCAACCGCGCTGCGGCGTGCCCCCAACCCTCCAGCCGGCCCATTGCATGGGTCGCTGCCGGCCCTGAGTTCCATCCCCCCCCACTTTATCTGAAGACGTGTCGCCTGATCTGTTGAAAATTGGCTTGTTGACCTTTAGCGTGAAAGGGCTGGGGTGAAAACCGGCTCGGTCACTCACGATGGCCACAACGCCATGGGCCGCTTCTTGCCCGTCTTGCTCTTTGCAACCCATGTGAATCAAGGTCGGAAGGATCGCCAGCCAACTGCTTGGGCTGGTGATGCCCTTCCCTTCACGCTTCAGCCTGATCACCGCGTCGATCAAACCATCTACCAACAATGTTACTGTCGAGGAGTCCTCTCAGTGAAAAACCAAAACGAATCCCAGAACCCGAGCACCCGTGAAGCCAAGAAGGCCATCGTCATGAACACCGGCAAAAAGAGTCCCGTCCCCATCGTCATCGCCGTCGCCGTGGTTATCGCCGTGGCGGCCGGCATGGGCCTGTTCCTGTTCCCGAGCAGTGAACCGTCAACGATGCCGGCGGCCGGACCGACAGCTGAGGACGGCCGGTTCACCTACGCGGTCAGCATTTTCGACGACGGCAAGGCCCGCCATTTTCAGTATGCCGACGCCGAAAGCAAAACCACCATCGGCTACTTTATTCTGAAAAGCACCGATGGCGTCATCCGGGCGGCATTTGATGCCTGCGATGTTTGCTGGCGGGCCGGCAAGGGCTACTACCAGGAAGGCAGTAGTATGGTCTGCCGCAACTGCGGACGCAGCTTCGAGTCGGTGATGGTCAACGAAATCCAGGGGGGCTGCAATCCAGCGCCGCTGAATCGAACCATCCAGGGCGACCAGGTGGTAATCCTGACCGAAGACCTGAAAAAGGGTCAGACCTATTTCAACTTACCCCCAAAGGCCTAGGCCATGAAACTGACCGACATTTCAATAAAAAACCTGATGCGACGTAAGGCCAAGGCCGGCTTTATCATGGCCGGGCTGGTGGTGGGTGTAGCCGCCATGGTGGCCGTGATCAGTTTCGTGCGTACCATGACAGCCGAAATCAACCATAAGATGGAGCACTACGGCGCCAACATTTTGATCCTTCCCAAAACTGAGGATCTCCAGCTCAGCTATGGCGGCATCCATCTGGGCGGAGTATCCGTTGGCATGCAACCAATCCGCCAGGCGGACCTGCAGCGCCTGACCAGCATAAAAAACGCCGCCAACATTGCCGCCACCGGATCGACCCTGCTGGGCGTGGTATCGGCCAACGGCCGGAAGGTGCTGTTGGCCGGCATCGAGATGAACCGGATCGACATCCTCAAACCCTGGTGGACCCTCTCCGGCAACCGGCCCGACAGCAGCAGTGTGCTGGCCGGTGCACAAACCGCCCGCTCGCTGAACCTGACCCTCGGCCAGACGGTCGACATCAATGGTACGCTTAGAACCGTGTCCGGTATCCTGAGCACCACCGGTTCCCAGGACGACGATCTGCTGTTTGCCGAATTATCCACGGTGCAGGACATTCTGGGCAGGCAAGGCCAGATCTCCATGGTGGAGGTGGCCGCCCTGTGTCATGATTGCCCTATCGACGACATGGTTCAACAAATCTCGGCGGTGCTTCCCGATGCGAAGGTCATGGCCATCCAACAGGTGGTTCAAGGACGTATGGACACCCTGCACCGTTTCAGCGCCTTTTCGCTGGGCATGTCTGGGGTGGTGATCCTGGTGGGCAGCCTGGTGGTGCTCACCACCATGATGAGCAGCGTGCGCGAGCGCAAGGAGGAGATCGGCATTTTCCGAGCCATTGGTTTTCGCAAAAGCCACGTGATGGGCATCATCTTTACCGAAGCGGCCATGGTCTCCGGCCCGGCCGGCTTGATCGGTTACCTGGCGGGCAGCGGCGCCACGTTGATTGCCGTAAGGTTTTTCTCCGACCTGGAGCATGCGTCGGTCACTTGGGACCCGCTGCTTTGCGGCGGCGCGGTTCTTCTGGCAATGGTCGTCGGTTTAGCGGCCAGCGTCTATCCGGCGGTCATGGCCGCCCGGCTGGATCCCAACACCGCCCTGCGGTCACTGTAGGAGGTTATCATGAGCAGCATCAGCGCCCGGCAACTGGGCAAATCCTACGGCCGCGGCAACGGAACCGTCCATGCCCTGGCCGACGTGAGCTTTACCATCGAGAGCGGACAATTCGTGGGCATCATGGGGGAATCGGGAGCCGGCAAATCCACCCTGCTTTCCATTCTCGGCGCCATGAACAGCCCCACAACCGGATCGCTGACCGTGGACGGCATCGATGTCTACGGTCTCAAATCGGAGCAGCGCGCCGATTTTCGTCGGGAGTTTCTGGGGTTTGTTTTCCAGAGCTTCCACCTGATCCCCTATCTGACCCTGCTGGAAAACGTCATGCTTCCACTGACGACCATCCGCATACCCGAACGGGAAAAGCGATCAAAGGCCCTGTCCGCACTGCAACGCGTGGGGCTGGAGGAAAAGGGTGCGCGGCTGCCCGGCGAGGCCTCGGGCGGCGAAAAGGAACGCTGTGCCATCGCCCGGGCCATCGTCAATGACCCGCCGGTGCTTTTGGCCGACGAACCCACGGGCAACCTGGACACCCGCACCACCGATACGGTCATGAACCTGTTCACGGGCCTCAACACCGACGGCATGACCATCGTCATGGTCACCCACAGTCCCCGCTGTGCCGCCCATGTGCACCGTGTTCTCAGTGTGGCCGACGGCCGTTTGCTGGCGGAGGCGCCCCTGGCGGGACCATCCCCTGCAAAACCGCACCTGGTAGGCCCGGCGGCAACGGGGGCGGATATGGATCGGGTGTCGGTTCAGGGTGCAGGTGTTTCCTGAACCGGCTGCAATTCGAGGCCACGGCAGACAGCGGACAACTGCCCGGCGGCCTGTTGTGGAGATGGGGTTCCCCATACGGCACCGAGCACGGCAAGGCCCTTGAACCCGAGGGCTGCGGCCATGGCTGCCCGCTGTGAATCGATCCCGCCAAGGGCCACGACGGTGTGGCCGGTGGTGGACAGGAAGTTTTTTAACTCCCTGAGGTTAAAAGCGGCACGGTAGCCTGGCTTGGAGATACTGTCGAAGATGGGGCTCAGCAAGATATAGTCGAACAGACCGTCATGCTCGGGGATGTCCGTGATCCGATGGAAGGCGGCGGACAGGCTGCATTCCGGCCGCGCCTGCCTGAGTAACCGGATGTCCTGCGGATTGCGCAGCCGCTCTTTTTCAGAGAAATGGATACCCTTGAGGTTGAATTGCGCAAGCAGTCGCTGGTGGCCGTGGACCACGATGCGCTGGTGAAGGGCCGCTGGAATCCTTTTCAGGTAATCGGCGAGCAGCCTGTCGGTCTGTCCCGGCTTTCGAAGGTGGACGGTGGCCGACGACCGTTGCAGAACCCTGCGGACCGCCTCAGTTTCAGCGGGAATATCCTCAGGCGGAGAGATGATGATCAGGCGCATGGCTACCAAGACCGGAAAGAACAACCTGCAAGCACCAAATCCCAAATCCATTCCAAAATCCAATTTCAAACCAAGCGCAAACCGAATATTTGGAAGATGGGCTTTAAATTGCTGTAATTTATTTTTATTTGGATTTTGGGTATTGTTATTTGTCCGCAGTTCGTTTTCTTCTGAAAGAACAACACCACAATTGGGGCGTTGAAATACCAAAACCGCGACTTAAAATCATCCTATTTTTTCTCCATCTTCTGCTTCAATTTCTTTTCGATTTCGGCAAACAGGTCCTGCTTCTTCTGGTCATGCTGGGCCTTGATGGAGGCCACCTTTTCTTTCATGACGCTTTTACCCTGCTTGAATTTCTTCAGCTCCTGCTCCAGGCGGCTCTCTTCGGTATCCCTGGGCAGTTCCTCGATGGCCAGGTGGTTGCCCACCACGATGCGGTCATTGAATCCGCTTTTCACCGTGTCGACAATGCCCTGGTCCTTGAACCGGTTGAGCAGGAAGCTGCCCTTTTCATCCGAATAATCGAGCAGCCGGCAGACGGCTTCCAGGGCCGGCGGCGCACCATCCCGGTGTTCCAGCACCCGCACAGCCGCAACAAAAAGATGGGCGGTGGTATACAAATCGTTCGAATTCATGTTGCCTAATTCCTGTTTGGCGTGGTTTCAAGGCCAATTTCTTGACATCCCCCGGCAAGCAGAGTAACATTTGCCGGTGAATTGTCAAGCGGCAACCGGCCCGACCTTCCCGGAGTCCGCAATTCCTCTAAACACTTATCATTTAAGGATGTTAAACATTTTTTGAGCGCCACCGGCGTGGCCGGTTGCTACCATACCAATCAGACAATCGGGGGATGAAACCATGACCGAAATTATCGATGTAACGGCGAGAGAAATCCTGGATTCCAGGGGCAACCCCACCGTGGAGGTGGAGATGATGCTGGGCTGCGGCGCCACCGGCCGGGCGGCGGTTCCCTCCGGCGCATCCACGGGCACACGGGAAGCCCTGGAGCTGCGCAACACTCGCGCCAAACGTTACGGCGGCAAGGGGGTGGTCACTGCCGTTCAAAATGTCAACACCACCATCGCCGATGAGATCCGTGGTATGGATGCCTCCGACCAGTGGTCCCTGGACGCCTGTCTGCTGGCTCTGGACGGCACGGCCAATAAGGCCAAGCTGGGCGCCAATGCCATCCTGGGCGTATCCATGGCGGCAGCCCGGGCAGCGGCCAAGGCCTTCGGTCTGCCCCTGTTCCGCTACCTGGGCGGGGTCAACGCCAGAATCCTGCCGGTACCCATGATGAACGTCATCAACGGCGGGGCCCATGCCGCCAACAACCTGGACATCCAGGAGTTCATGATCGTGCCCTTCGGCGCCAAAACCATGGCCCAGGCCATCCAGATGGGAGCTGAAACCTTCCATGCCCTGAAAAAAATCCTCAAGTCCAAGGGGCTGAGCACGGCCGTAGGCGATGAGGGGGGGTTCGCACCGGATCTTACCTCCAATGAAGAGGCCCTGAGCTTTATCATGGAAGCCATCACGGCTGCCGGCTACACCCCCGGCAAGGATATGGGCCTGGCCTTGGATGTGGCAGCCAGCGAATTGTATGAGAAGAAAAAATACCTTCTCAAGGGTGAAAACAAAACCCTTTCGGCAGTTGAAATGGTGGACTATTTTGAAGGTCTGGTGGAAAAATATCCCATCTTGTCCATCGAGGACGGCCTGGCAGAGCAGGACTGGGAAAACTGGGCCGTGCTGACCGACCGGCTGGACGAATACATTCAGATCGTAGGCGACGACATCTTCGTCACCAATCCCACCATCTTTGCCAAAGGAATCGAAGATGGCATCGCCAATTCCATTCTGGTCAAATTGAACCAGATCGGCACGGTCAGTGAAACCCTGGAGGCCATCGAGATGGCCAGGCAGGCCGGATACACCACCGTGATCTCCCACCGCAGCGGTGAAACCGAAGATACGTTTATTGCCGATCTGGCAGTGGCGGTCAACAGCGGCCAGATCAAGACCGGTTCTCTTTCACGTTCCGATCGGGTCGCCAAATACAACCAGCTGATCCGCATCGAGGAGTCGCTGGGCAAGGGGGCACGGTTTGCCCAGGATATTTTCGTTGCAGATTAAAAGCCATTTCTTGAGATGGCTGCCAGAAATGGTGCCCCACCCATGAAAAGAAGATCGATGATACCGCTATGGGCAGCCCGTTGCATGGCTGCCTGTTCGGTAATGCTCATCACGGCGGCCACCCCTGACCTGGCCGGTGCCTACGTTCTCGAAGGCCCCCATGTCCTGGAACTTACCGCCGGGGCCATGGGCAAAATTGCCGCCCTCCAAGCCAACCAGCAGCTGCTGATCCATGCACCATCGCCGGAGACGCCGCCCACCGTCTTGGATGAAACCGTCACCTATGTGATGCCTGAACGGTTCCGGTCGGACATTGTTTCCGACCAAATCCAGCAAACCCACCTGGTGTTTGCCGACAGTTCGATCACTGTAATCGACGGCCGCATGGTGGTTGGCCAAAACCCCTTCGATGGTTATCAGCAGCTGTTGCGCAGCCGGACCCGACCACGCCTGATGCAAACCCTTAATCGATTGGGTGTCGAGACGGCCATTTCCAGCCTGGGGAGGCTGGAGGAAAGGGTGGTGTTCGTCCTGGGCGCCCGTTATCCTGATGAATCGGTATCCCAACTGGCCGTCGACAAGGAAACCTTTCTGCCCATTCGTCTGCTGCTGGTGCACAGGGGATCGGAGGCCGCCGGCAATCGTTTGGAAATTTTTTACCGCAACTGGCAAAAGATCCAGAGCGGCTGGTTCCCTTTTCAGGTGGTCTTTTACACCGACGGCCGTCTTGCCCGGGAGATCCGGGTGTCCGATATCCGCCCCAACCCATCCATCCCGGCAGACCTGCTGGACCTGGAGGCATTGAGGGCATCGGTTGCACGGCGCGATGCTGAGACACCCCTGGGCCAAAAGCAGGAAGCGGTGGAAGAGGTAAAGCAGGCGGTGCAGGACTTTCAGAAAAAATTTGAATAGCCAGTTTTCCAAAGCTGCCAAATATGGTACAGGCAGTCGCAATTCATTCTTCCCCCAGGCAGGCGGCGTGGAGAATTCGCCCTAATGCGGGCAATCGACGATCCGGTCGATGGTTTGGCAAATTCGTCAAGGGACACATCCCGGACGGTTGGGAAACACGTCCGGGATCAAGGCTTGCCAATCCAGGGGGATGACGCCTAACGCAGATATCGGACGTTTTATAAAACCGTCATATTAACGGCTGAGGTTTTCTATGGGGTATGACACCAAGTACATTTTCGTTACCGGGGGCGTCCTCTCTTCCCTGGGCAAGGGCCTGGCATCGGCGTCCATCGGCGCCCTGCTGGAAAGCCGGGGGCTGACCGTCACCATCCAGAAGCTTGACCCTTACATCAACGTGGATCCGGGGACCATGAACCCGTTCCAGCACGGAGAGGTGTTCGTCACCGATGACGGCACCGAAACCGATCTGGACCTGGGCCATTACGAGCGTTTTACCAATGCCAAGCTGGGCAAGGACAACAACTTCACCACGGGGAAGATCTACCACAGCGTCATCACCAAGGAGCGCCAGGGAGAATACCTCGGCGGCACGGTGCAGGTCATCCCCCACATCACCGACGAAATCAAGGACAGCATCCGCAAGGCATCCAAGGGGGTGGATGTGGTCATCGTTGAAATCGGCGGCAC
The DNA here is from genome assembly GCA_963704985.1 of uncultured delta proteobacterium. Taxonomy (GTDB): domain Bacteria; phylum Desulfobacterota; class Desulfobacteria; order Desulfobacterales; family Desulfosarcinaceae; genus Desulfosarcina. Next base: position 297,144 of record CAVPIL010000008.1, read on the forward strand.
CATCGGCGACATCGAAAGCCTCCCCTTTCTGGAAGCCATCCGCCAATTTCACAACGATGCGGGCAAGAATAACGTAATCTACATTCACCTGACCCTGGTGCCCTACATCGGCACTGCCGGCGAGGTGAAGACCAAGCCCACCCAGCACAGCGTCAAGGAACTGCGCAGCATCGGCATCCAGCCGGACATCCTGTTGTGCCGCACCGACCGCATGCTCAGCCCCGACATCAAGGCCAAGATCGCCATGTTCTGCAACGTGGGTGCAGATGCGGTGATCACGGCCAAGGACGTCAACTGCATCTATGAAGTGCCCCTGCTTTTCCACCAGGAGGGTCTGGACAACAAGATCGTCGAACTGCTCAACATCTGGACCCGCGCCCCCCGTCTGGAGAACTGGGAGACCCTGTGCCGGCGGATGAACGAGCCCGCCTACGAGGTCACCATCGCCATCGTGGGCAAGTATGTGGACCTGACCGAATCCTACAAAAGCCTCAACGAAGCCCTGATCCACGGCGGTATCCCCAGCCGGGCCCGGGTCATCCTGAAATTCGTGGACTCGGAAACCATCGAAGCCGACACATGCGGCCTGAGCCTGGAAGGGGTTGATGGGGTACTGGTGCCCGGCGGCTTCGGCTCACGCGGGGTGGAAGGCAAAATCTGTGCAGCCCGCTACGCCCGGGAAAACCAGATCCCCTATTTCGGCATCTGCCTGGGCATGCAGATCGCCGTCATCGAATTCGCCCGGCATCTGGCCGGGCTGGACAGGGCCAACAGCACCGAATTCGATCTGAGCACCCCCCATCCGGTGATCTATCTCATGGAGGAGTGGTTCGACGACAAATCAGGCACCATCCAGCGGCGCGATATCCATTCGGACAAAGGCGGCACCATGCGCCTGGGCGCTTACCCCTGCAAGCTGGAAAAGGAAACCCTTGCCTACCGGGCCTATGGCATGGAAACCATTTCCGAACGCCACCGCCACCGCTATGAATTCAACAATGCCTACATGGAACCCTTGAAGCAGGCCGGTCTCAAGATCTCCGGCATGGCGCCGTCAGGCGAGTTGGTGGAGATCGTCGAACTTGCGGATCATCCGTGGTATCTGGGCTGCCAGTTTCATCCGGAGTTTAAATCCCGGCCCATGACCGCCCATCCGCTGTTCCGCAGTTTCATTGCCGCAGCCCTGAAATATTCGGGCAATCGAGAGATCCGGAAGCAGTAGCGCCAGGACCATCTTGCCGCCTAGAACACGATCAACGGCTAAGAATGTCGCCTATTTTTCGAGAAAGATCTTCAAGGTTATAGGGCTTTTGGATAAACCCGTTGCATCCTCGATCAATCAACTCCATGGCTTGGCTGTCGATGCTGTATCCGCTGGCCAATAAGACGTTTACTTCGGGATTGATCTGTCTGAGCCTCTCAAATGTGTCGCGGCCGCTGGTACCGGGCATGATCAGGTCGAGAACAACCAGATCAATGCCGTCGGCATTGTCCCTGAATACCGCGATGGCGTCATCGCCGCTGAGCGCAGATAGCGTCCGGTAGCCCATCCTCCCGATCATCTCTGTGCCGATTTCGAGAATCATGGGCTCATCATCCACCACAAGGATGGTCCCTTTGCCGAAGGTAATCCGGGCGTCTTCTTTAACCGCTTCGGAAAAACTCCTTTTTGAAACGGGGAGATAGATGGTAAAGGTGGCTCCATGCCCGACTTCCGAAGCCACGTCTATATAACCGGCATGGGCCTTGACGATGCCATATGCAGATGCCAGTCCCAGGCCTGTTCCTCTGCCCATCTCTTTGGTGGTAAAGAACGGATCAAAAACCCGATTTCGCGTTTCCGTATCCATTCCGTGGCCGGTATCGGTGACCTGGAGCACCGCATAACTGCCTGGCTCCAATTTATAGGGCTTTTGCCCGATCTCGCTGTGGGTGACAATCGCTGTATTCAACCAGAGATCTCCGCCATCTGGCATCGCATCGGCCGCGTTGATAAAAAGATTGAATAACACCTGCTCGATTTGGGATCGATCAACTTCAACCAGATTCTTGGTTGAGGAGAAATCCAGGTGAATTTCGATCTCCTTTCTGGTTCGATTGAATATTTCAGCGCTGTCCTGAACAATCTGATTCAAATCGATGGCTTTAAGCTCAAACTTGCCTTTGCGTGCGTAACCCAGCAGTTGACTGGTAAGCTTGGAACCGCTCTGGATAAGTTTTTCAATTTTTTGGAGTTTTTCGAAATGGGGGTTTGAGGTTGGCGTATCCAGCATCATGATGGATATGTTGCCCAGGATGCCCATCATCAAATTGTTGAAATCATGGGCCAGGCCGCCGGCAAGGGTTCCAATGGCTTCCATGCGCTGGGCAAACTGAAGTTGGGTTTCGATCTTCTTACGGTCACTGATGTCACGAAGAATCTGCAATATCCCGGCTGAATTGCCTTCGTGGTCTTCGTAGCGGGAGATGCTGATACTCACATCGATGGTTTGACCATCACGGGTGAACCGTTTGGTTTCATACCCATGGCGGGTGGTGCCCATTTCAATAACATCCTTGATCATGGATCTTGATGTTTCCATCTCAGAATCGGGAATGAACGGTATGGGATGGCCTTTGATGTCTTCTAAAGACCATCCGAAAAGGTCGGTAAAAACAGGACTGACATAGGTAGTCCGCTGCTCTGTATCGCATATGACGATGGCGTCGGCTGAAGAATGCAGCAGTGACCGGTATAGTTCTTTGGATCTTTCTGCCTCTTCATACAGATCTTTGAATTGTTTCTCACGCTCATGCAAAGCCCGTTCGGTATTCTTCCGTTCAGTGATATCGATGAGGCTGCCTTCGACATAAAGGATCGAATGATCCTCGTCCCTGACCGTTCGCGAATGATTCTCGACCCAGATGACCGATTGATCATAACGGCGCATCTCCACCTCAAAAACATTTTTATCACCGGGCTGCTCAATGATCGTCTGCCATTTCGATCGGTCTTCTGGATTGGCATACAGCGCTTCCGCTTTTTTGGATAGAAACTGTTCCTTGGAATGATACCTGAGCATCTTGACCAGGGTGGGATTGGCATCGATGATACGACCGTTGAATGTCGTACGGTACAGACCCACGGGTACACCATCGAACAGGCCTCTGAAATGGGTCTCACTTTGCTGCAACGATTGCTGGGCCAGCTTTAATTCTGAAACCCGATTTTCAAGATCCTGAAAGAGCTTCTGCGCTTGCAGCCGCATGGACTCGAAAGAAGCGGCCAGCGCACCGATTTCATCTTTTCGACTGATCAAAGACGGTTCAATGTCTGCAGCCCAATGACCGTCGCCAAACTTTTCAGCGGTTTTGGCCAAGGCGACAATGGGCAGCATATAGTGAAATGCATACCGCCGGCCGATTAGATACACGCATAAGAAGGTAACCAACAGGAACAAGGCCATAATGATTCCGGCGACCCGCATTTGGCCGGATAAAAAGTGATCGTAGCTGGACTTGGTTGCCTGGGCCTTTTTCTCCATTGCGGCAACCGGCGCCGAGAATTCATCCATGGTAGTGGTTGCGGCCACCATCAGTGTCTTTCCCCGCAGGGGCGCCCCCACCGGTGTCATGGTCATGTATTTTTTGCGAACGGAACCATCGGGTTCCAGCCAGTCGTAATAGCCCGACGTCTCAATGCCGGATAAGGACCGCTGAAAAATCGCCCACCATGACGGGATCTCCGTGGATAAGAAGCCCATTTCCCGATCGATCAGCTGCGGATTGGGATGGATGCGCATGATCCCGGTTTGCGCCTCATATAAGCATACATAGCCGCTTTGCCCGACCGGCTGCATCGCAATGGCCTGAAATTGGGCAGAGTGCTGGAGATCCGCCATCTCCATCTCCGGATTAAAGGCCAGAAAAAGCGCCACCTGCCTGGCTGCATCTCTTGCCTTGGCCTCGATGATCTGCTTACCAAGGGTTTCCAACCCTTTTTGGGCATCCGATTTCAATGCATGGGCGGAGGCTTCCAGAAGGTGGGATATGTGCCGCTGGACGAAATAGCCGCCGGTGATGACGAACACGAAAAACAAAACAATAGGGATGAGAGAAATCAGCAGATAATGTTTGATAAACTCCCTGACCATCGATTTTAAGGGCCCTGCGCTTTTTTGCATGAATCTACCCTTTTGGCAGCGTTGACTGTTATTGGGCGAGGACCGCTGATACGGGACCCCTCAGAACGATAATCGGTTGTGCGATCGCATTCAGGCGCTCAGCCTGAATGTGCGGTAAAGATTGACCGGAACCGCCAACCCATTCCTGCAGCAGCCATAGGCTAACAAACCCGTTATTGGCAAAATCGGTTTTTTCTTTAATGGTGATGGAAAATCATCAGCCAAGGCAAAGAAAAAACCTTCCGCGCCCGATATCGGTCCGATAGGGGATCGGGCATCCCGGCCTTGCCTGGTTGCGTTTCGTCTGAAGCGGGTGGGGTCAATCAGATACTTCGACCGATCTCTTCAGCCTCGCTCTGGGCCAGCATGAGATTGCGCGGCGTCCTAGCATCGCCGATGACGTAGACATCGAGGCTGCGCCGGTCCAGCATCGGTTTGGCGTCACGCACCGAAGTCAGGGCTTCGGCCACCACCACGGTGTCGAAACCCGCCAGCGAGGCCGGACGGCCGGCAGTGGTAAAAACCACACCATCGTCGGTGAATCTCTTCACGGCCACCTGCTTGAAGAGATGCACGCTGTCGCGTTTGAGCCGTTCTCTCAGGTAGAAGCGGTCGTTGCTGGCCATCTCCTCGGCAAAGTGGCGTTTGCGGTTGAGAACCGCCACCTCGCGACCCTTCTCGGCCAAATAATCGGCCGTCACCAAACCGGCCTGGCCGCCGCCCAGGATGATCACCCGGTCGCCGGTGATCTTGCCCTCGAGCACTTCGGTCACCGTGCACAGATCCATCCGCGTGGTAAACAGTCCCTTGATGATGGGCATCTCCGGCAGGCTGCCCGAAGCCAGGATCACCACTTCCGGGTTGACGGCGTCCAGCAGCGCTTCATCCAGTGGGGTGTTGAGCCGCAAGGCCACACCCAGACGCTCGACTTCATGGGTGAGGAAGTTGATCACATCCATGATCTCGCCCCGGCCGGGCGGAACGGCGGCCAGCCGCAGCAGTCCACCGACACTGCCCTTCTCCTCGGCAACGGTCACCCGGTGGCCGCGCATGGCCGCCATGCGGGCAGCCGCCAGTCCCGCTGGACCAGCGCCCACCACCAGCACCGTCTTCGGCAGCGACGCTTTTTGGTCTGCTGCCATCAAATACTCACGCCCCACATCGGGGTTGACCACACAGGAGCCGGGCTCCAGGGCCAGAACCGCATGAATGCACCCCAGGCAGCAGCCGATGCATGGGCGGATGGCGTTCAGATTGCCGGCGCGGGCTTTCTCGGGCAGCATGGGGTCGGCGATCAGGGCACGGCCCATGGCAACAACGTCCGCGCGGCCTTCCTTGAGGATGCGGTCGGCCAGTTCCGGACTCTTGATCCGGCCCACCCCCACCACGGGGATGTGCACCACCTGCTTCACGGCCTCGGCCAGACCGACGAAGCAGCCATGTTCGACATACATGGAGGGGATGGTCAACTGGGTGGAGCCATACACCCCGGCCGATACATGCAGGTAATCCGCCCCGTTTTGCTCCAGGATCGGTGCCAGGCGCAGGGCATCGTCCAACGTCCAGCCGCCGTCGATGTAGTCTTCGCCGTTGATGCGCAGCCCCACGGGGAAGTCGGCGCCGGCCTTGGCTTTGATGTCGGCCAGCAGTTCCAGAAAAAAGCGGATGCGGTTGTCGAAACTCCCGCCGTATCGGTCTTCCCGGTGGTTGGCATTGGGGGCCAGAAATTGGTTGATCAGGTAACCGTGGGCGCCGTGGACCTCGACGAAATCGAAGCCGGCATCGCGGCAGCGCCGGGCCGAGTCGCCAAAAGCGGCCACCAGTTCGGCAATCCCTTGGACGCTCAATTCCTTGGGAATCCCCTTCACCACTGCCGGTGCGGGAATGGGTGACGGCGCCACCTTGCGGTCGTGATAGGACTGCCGTCCCCCATGCATCAGTTGGACGCCGAAGCAGACGTCAAAGGGTTTGACCGCCGCGACCATCTTTTTCAAAGCCGGGATGCATGCGTCGTCCCAAAGGGCGGGCAGCCCCGGCAGTTCCAGACCCGTAGGGTGTACACCGCCGCCGCCCACCAGGATCATGCCCGCGCCTCCCCGGGCCCGGGCAGCCAGATAGCCGGTCAACTGGTCGGTGACATAGCCGTTTTCATCCACGCCGAAATTGATGCTCATGGCCGACATGAGCAATCGGTTCTTGGCCGTCATGCGCCCGATCTGAATGGGAGAAAAAAGATGCTTGAGAATGGTCATCAACCCCTCCGGGAAAAAGGATGCCTATTATTGGGCATTCGCGTCAATCAACCCCCCAGTCGGCAATGGCGTCCGACGTCAGCGTCCGGTTGCCGACCGGGTCTTCTCCGGCCACCCGCACCATCGCCGCGGCAACCGTGCGGGCGTGGATCGGTCGATACCGCGTGGGGATGGCGAATGAAAACCAGCCAGCCAGCGCTTGTCCGACCACCTCACCCAAGCGGAATTCCCGGCGGTCCCCCAGCAGCAGAGACGGCCTGAAGATGCTGACACTGGCAAATCCCAGTCCGAGGATCGCTGCTTCCAGCTCCCCTTTGACCCGATTGTAAAAGACGCGCGAATGCGCATCCGCCCCCATTGCCGAAACCAGCAGAAAGTGTCGGCAGCCAGCGTCCAGGGCCGCCCGGGCAGTAATCAGGGGATAATCGAAATCCACCCGTCGGAAGGCCTCCCGGCTGCCGGCTTTCTTGATGGTGGTGCCAAGGGCACAGATGATCTGGTCGGCAACCACCTGACTCCGCCAGTGGTCCGGGCGCTCGAAATCGATGATCCGGGCATCGAGCTTGGGAGAATCGTCTGCCAGAGTTACCGTCGAGCGGCTCAGGGTAACGACCCGCCCGCAGAAATCGCTATCCAGCAGCCTCGGTAACACCTGCTCGCCCACCAGTCCGGTGGCACCCAACAGCAAAACGGTTTTCTTTTGCATGGCTCTCCTCACCAGTTGAACATGGGCAGTGAATCGAAGGGCTGCGCCATAATTGCGGCGCCCCCGGTTCTCACTGGCGGCGATCGGATGATAGGAATGCATTGACGGCCGCCCAATAGGCCGGCGAGGTTTCGATGGTGTTGTGGTCGGTTCCATCCACGCTGACGGCGGTGGTCGGCCCGCCCCAGACCCGTTCCAGACGCTTGGCGAAACGAACCGGCACCACCTGGTCATGGGAGGCGGTGAGAAATAGGGCCGGCGTGGCGATGCCCGGCGCCAGCGCCGCGGAATCGAAGCGGTGCTTGAGCAGCAAGCCCACCGGAAAGATGGGGTAGTGGGCCTTGGCCACATTCACCAGCGAGTCGAACGGCGTAACCAGAATCACGCCGCCCACCTTGCGGTGCGCCGCCACGTGCACGGCCACCCCCGAACCCAGGCTGCGTCCCATGAGCACCACGTGGGCCGGGTCGATCCCATGGGTTGCCAGCACATGGTCCAAGATGAACAGCGCATCGTCGAGCAGGGCGCGTTCAGACGGTCGCCCGTCGCTTTGGCCGTATCCGCGGTAGTTCATGAACAGAAAGGATCGGGCCTGGAAGCGCCCCAGATCGCCGAAGTTCAGGGAGACGTCTTCGGCATTGCCGCCATAGTATACGATCAACGGTTGGCCCGGGCCGATTTCATCTTTGAAAAACCAGCCGGCCAGGGTGGCGTCGCCGCTGCGCACGCGGATCTCATGCCCGGCATAGCGGGACTGGTTTCCCGGTGCGGTCGGCTGGGGAAAAAAGATCATTCTGCCCTGTAACAAAAAAAGCAGCAGGCTGGCGCCGACGAAAAGCGCCAAAAGGATTTTCAGGATTTCAAGGATCATTTTCATCATTTTCCCGTTTTTTGCATAAGCCCGCCGATGGGCCGATCGGCGCCCTCGTCAAATCGTTGGTGCGATCCAGTTGCCATGGCACAGGCGTACGCCGGCGTCAATCTTCTCCCGGGGCACCAGCAGTGAAACGCGAAACGAGGTGGTGGCGACACCGGCCACTGCGATGTCATGGCCCTCGAGCAGCGCCAGTGCCTCCATCAGGGTGGCGTTGGTTCGGTTCAGCCCTTCGCCGATCAGCGACAATGCACTCAGGTGCGTATCGAATCGCACGGCCGCCCCCAACCGCTGGACCAGCCGTTCGCGTATCTCCTTCCAGCCGTATACATTGGGGGAAGAGACGATAAAGGAGACCTGCGATGGACACGCACCGGTGCTCACCTGGGCCGCGTGAACCTCCTTGACCGACACCTGCTCCTGCTCCAGATAGTCCAATGCCCAGTTGAACTCGGCCAGTGCCCGATCCCCGCTGATGCGAACCCGCGTAATCTCCTTTTCACTGACCACCGCCTGAACGCCGGCCACCTTGCCCGGCGGAAATTTTCGCACCACTGTCTCCCGTCGCCGGTCAAAGGTGCTGCCCGCATAGATGGCAATCTGTTTTTCCTTGGCGAACTGGACTGCCTGGGCATTGAGTACTTTGGCACCGGCGGCGCTCATCTCCTGCATCACCGGGTATGAGACTTCCGGCAGGTGACGGGCATCGGCAACCGTGGCCGGATCGGCGGAGTATACCCCGTCCACATCCGAGTAGATTTCACAGCGCTGGGCATCGATGGCGGCGGCAAGGGCCACCGCCGTTGTGTCCGATCCGCCGCGTCCCAGGGTGGTAATGTCTCTTTTATAGCTCACGCCCTGGAATCCGCCCACCACCACGACCTTGCCCTCGGCCAGCTCATCCAGCACCCGAAAGGGCCGAACCTCGATCACCTGGGCATCGTTGTGGCGATGGTTGGTGATGATGCCGCACTGGGACCCGGTCAGGGAAACCGCCTGCACACCCAGTTCGTTCAGGGCCATGCACAGCAGCGCCATGGTGATGCGCTCGCCCGTGCTCAGCAGCATGTCCATCTCCCGCCTGGGCGGTTTGGGCGAAATGCTGCGGGCCATCTCAACCAGCTGGTTCGTCGTTTTTCCCATGGCGGAAACCACCGCGGCCACGTCCATGCCCTGAGCCTTCACACGGGCGACCATCCGGGCCACCTGCATTATCTTGTCCACGTCGGAAAGGCTGCTGCCGCCGAATTTCTGCACGATACAGGCCATTGTCATGCCCCTTGTGATGGGTGCGGTACAGGTCGCGGCCACCCGGCGGGATGGGTTTTGCGCGTCACTGCAACCGAAGCACGGAGCGGGTCCATCGGCAAGAGAACCCATCCGCTGGTTCCACTTCTTTAAAACAGGTATTTGATCAACACAAAGCTACCCACCAGCAAGACGGTGAACGTCACGGCCAGCAGATTGAAATAGCGGTCAATAAAGCGCTGGATGCGCGGACCGAAGTGATAGATCAACCCGCCCACAAGAAAAAACCTGGCCGATCGGGAGGCCATGGATGCCAGGACGAACACCGTGAAGTTGATTTTGAACATGCCGGCGGCGATGGTGAACACCTTGTAAGGAATGGGCGTGAACCCGGCGATGCCCACCGCCCAGGCGTCGTAAGTGTTGTAGAGGGTTTCGATGTAGGCCACCTTGTCCGTCAGGCCATAGAAGTCGACGATGCGGCTGCCCACAGAGGCCATGAACTGCCAGCCGATCAGGTAACCCAGGCAGCCTCCCAAAATAGATCCCAGGGAGCAGACCAGGGCGTATTGGAAGGACCGCTCCGGCCGGGCCACACACATGGCAATCAGCAGGACGTCAGGCGGAATGGGGAAGAAAGAGGACTCGGCAACGGCCAGCAGAAAAAGGGCCCAGGTGCCGTATGGGGTAACGGCCCAGTGAAGCACCCAGTCGTAGAGGCGCCTGAGCATCTACTGCTCTCTCCAGCCGTGCTCGCCGATGAGCTTGACAAAGCGGCACCCGCCCAGGTTGGACTGGTGGATGCCCTGCTCGTCACGAACCAGCTTGATCAGGTCCTGGCTGTGGCGGTCTCCTACCGGAATCACCATCCGACCGCCGATGGCCAGCTGGTTGACCAGCACTGTGGGGATCTCGGGCGCGCCGGCGGTGACGATGATGGCATCGAAGGGACTCTCCTCCTTCCAACCGGTGGTGCCGTCCGAGTATCGGGTGACGATGTTGTGATACCGCAGCTGGTCGAAAAGCTTGCGGGTTCGGGTAAAAAGGGAGTAGATGCGCTCAACCGTATAGACCCGAAAGGCGATCTGGGCCAGGATGGCCGCCTGATAGCCGGAACCGGTGCCGACCTCCAGCACCCGGTCCTCCGGGGCCACCTGGAGCGCCTGGGTCATTTCCGCAACGATGTAGGGTTGGGAAATGGTCTGCTGCTCACCGATCGGCAGGGGAAAATCGCCGTAGGCCTGATCCATCATGGCCTCACTGACAAACAGATGGCGCGGCACGCTGCGCATGGCCGACAGCACCCGGGGATCATTGACCCCGCGGGCGATAATCTGCTTGGTGACCATTTCATTTCTCAGGCGCTGGTATTTCATCGGCGGTTTTCTCCCAGCACGTGTCTATCAAGTCAGGGGAACAGGGTCAAGATGTTAGACGGTGGCCATCCATAATTGGCCTCTTGTGGAACAGCGCTGCCTTCTCTTGTTTTGGAAATCCGCTACGCCGCGCCGCTAGGCCCCCGGTCTCCACAAAGGCTGTGGCCTTGATCTGAACCACAACCTGCCAAGGTTGGAAGGAGACCGGCAGACCGAGTGGATTCTAACTGCTTTTGAACCCCTCCATGATGAAGCCAGGCAAAATCAAAAGCTGCTATGGGTTGTCCTTCCCGCGAAGGGGGGATGCATTGATATCATAGGGTTATCGATTCCCTCCTTCGCGGGAATGACGCGTCTGGGGATGTTTTACAAGCCCAACAACCCATGGCTATCCCATCGGACCCATAAAACCGGTTGGACCCGTCAACGAATCCAACCAACGAAAAAAGCGCCTGGCTGGGAGGCGCTTTTTTCGCTCGTCGCAATGAACCTATGACGCCAAGCGTCGGCGTGAATCAAATCTTATAGATCACCCGTTTTTCGGTGATGATGATGTCCACATGCTTATCGTGGGATTCCATGGGCACCTGAGGCATCAGCTGGCCCTCGAACACCAGACCCACCTTGCGGGTGGTCATGGGCAAATCGGGGATGATTCGGTCGTAGTAGCCGTCGCCGGCGCCGATGCGGCCGCCTTTTTCATCCATGGCAATGCCGGGCACGATGGCGATATCGATGCAGTCCAGTGGAACCGGCTTGCATTTGGCCGGATCCGGTTCGAGTATTCCCCGCGGCCCGAGAATCAGATCCTTGGCCGGGTTGTCCACCTTCATCAGCTTCATTTTTGATTTGGCCGTGTTGAAGGCGGGAAGCACCACGATCTTGTTGAAATCGTAGGCCCGCTTGATAATGGTACCCGTGGCCACTTCGTTTTCGGCATTCATATATAGCATGACAATCTTGGATTCGAGAAAATTGGCGAACTCGAACAGTCGGTTTTCGATGATGCGGGTGTTCGCTTCAAGCACATCGCTTGAAAGCGAATTAAAGAACATCGCTATCTCATTTCTGATTTCCTGTTTTTTTTCCCGGAACTCATCCATTGCCATCTCCATCTTGCGGTTGATTGCCTCTGGTCGCAAAACCGCAGCTTGAATAATTAAACCCTTCCCGCGGCAATTCACGGGCAGGGTTCACCATAGGGTAACGATCAATTTGCGATTGGCTCTCATCTCCGGCTGCAAGCAGCGTGGAATGCACTCGCTGTCGAGGTTCAACCGGCAATCATCATTGACTAATTGGACCACTTGGGATAAAGTTCCGGCTGGTTTTGCCTTCGGTGTTCGCCTTTCATCGGTATAGCCGTTCACCACCCCAAAACGAACTGACACTGCCGCCTGCAATCCGATGTATGGCCCCGTTTAAACACGATTTTGGAATATAAGGACAATTATGTTGGAAATCAAGCTCGTCAGAGAAAATTTGGAACTGGTCAAAAAAGCCATGCAGAATCGGGGAACGGCCTTTGACTGGGAGGCGTTTCAGGTCCAGGATGCCCGGCGGAAAACCATCCTTGCCGAATTGGAAGAACTCCGCCGCCAGCGTAACAGCGTATCCGACCAGGTCGCCCACATGAAACGCAGCGGGGAGAACGCCGATACCATCATCGAACAAATGCGCGACGTATCCACAACCATCAAGGGTCTGGAAAAAAATCTGGGGGAAAGTGAATCGGCCATTGGGGACCTGATCATGGCCATGCCCAACATCCCCCATGCAACCGTACCGGTGGGCAAAGACGAGGCGGACAACCTTTTGGTCAAGGCAGTGGGTCAACCCGCCGCCTTTTCCTATGAGCCCCTGGCCCATTGGACCATCGGCGAAAACCTGGGCATCCTGGATTTCACTCGCGCCGCAAAAATCGCCGGCGCACGGTTTCCCCTCTATCTGGGCGCTGGCGCCCGGCTGGAGCGGGCGCTGATCAACTTCATGCTGGACCTGCACACCGCCGAGCACGGGTACACCGAGGTGCTGCCGCCATTTATCGTCAACCGCAAAACCATGACCGGAACCGGCCAGTTGCCCAAGTTCGAGGTGGACTTGTTCAAGCTCGAGGGCCTGGACTATTTTCTCATCCCCACGGCAGAAGTGCCGGTCACCAACATCTACCAGGAAGAGATCCTGGACGAATCCCAGCTGCCGGTCTACTTCACGGCCTATACCCCCTGTTTCCGATCCGAGGCCGGCTCCTACGGCAAGGACACCCGCGGTCTGATCCGGCAGCACCAGTTCAACAAGGTGGAGCTGGTCAAATTCACCCGGCCGGAGATCTCCTACGACGAGTTGGAGACGCTCCTGGACAATGCGGAAACCGTGCTTCGCCGTCTTGAACTGCCCTACCGGGTGATCACCCTGTGCACCGGCGACATCGGCTTCTCGGCCGCCAAAACCTATGACATCGAAGTCTGGATGCCCGCCCAAGGCGTCTATCGGGAGATCTCCTCGTGTAGTAACTTCGAGGACTTCCAGGCCCGGCGGGCCAATATCCGCTTTAAGGAAAAGGGTAAAAAAGGCACCCGGCTGGTCCATACCCTGAACGGCAGCGGCTTGGCCGTGGGCCGAACCCTGGCGGCCCTGCTGGAGAATTGTCAACAGGAGGACGGCACCGTCGTCATCCCAAAGGCCCTCAGACCCTACATGGGCGGACTGGAAAAAATACCCTCGTGAGACACGACCAATTCCCGGCAGAGATCCAGCCATACCTGATTCCGGAACCCGGCGGTGAACTCGTCTACCGCTGCCTGGGCTGCCATGCCGAACACGGCATCGAATCGCTGCTTTACACCTGCCCGGACTGCAGCAGCGTATTGCTCATTCACGACCGCCGCTTCGATCGGCTCAAGGCCATCGGCGGCGAGGTCTGGCAGCAAATTTTCGATTACCGGCGCATGCTCAAGATCCCGGCTGTAAAGGGCATCTTCCGCTACCACGAGTTCATCGGCCCGGTAATCCCGTTGGACGCGGTGGTTTACCTGGGAGAGGGCCACACCCCCGTGGTGGAAGCCAACGGGATCCTACAGGAAAAAGCGGGTATTCGTTTTTTCTATAAGAACGACGGTCAGAACCCCAGCGCCTCTTTCAAGGACCGCGGCATGGCCAGCGCCATGAGCTACATCAATTTTCTCATCCGTCGGGGACTGGTCGACCAGGTGCTGTCCATCTGTGCTTCCACCGGAGACACCAGCGCCGCTGCGGCTCTGTATGCCGCCTATCTCAAGCCGCACATCCAATCGGCAGTCCTGCTGCCCCACAAGAAGGTGACTCCCCAGCAACTCTCCCAGCCCCTGGGCAGCGGGGCGGACGTCTTCGAGATTCCCGGAGTGTTCGACGACTGCATGAAGGTTGTCGAGGCCCTTTCCGAGCAGTACAACGTGGCCCTGCTCAACTCAAAAAACGCCTGGCGCATCCTGGGACAGGAATCTTACTCCTACGAAATCGCCCAGGAATTCGATTATGCCATGGCCGATAAGGTCGTGGTGGTACCCATCGGCAACGCCGGCAACATCACCGCCGTGATGAACGGATTCCTCAAATTTTTCGAAATCGGCATCATCGATGCCCTGCCCAAAATCGTCGGCGTGCAGTCCGTGCATGCCAATCCGGTATGTCAGTACTACAACCAGCCCGAAGCAGGCCAGCGTCGGTTTGTACCCATGACTGTCAAACCCAGTGTCGCCCAGGCCGCCATGATCGGCAATCCGGTTTCCATGCCCCGGGTCATTCACCTGGTGAATCGCTACAACCGGACTGCCGGCCGGGCGCGGGTCTTTTTTGTCGAGGTGGCCGAACAGGACATCATGGACTGGCAGCTGAGGGCCAACCGCAACGGCCACATCGCCTGCCCCCATGGCGGCGAGTCGCTGGCCGGGCTGCAGGTGGCCCTCAACCAAGGCGTGGTGGCATCCAATGAGACGGCTATCCTGGATTCCACGGCCCACGCCCTCAAGTTTTCCGGCTTCCAGGATATGTATTTTCAAAACAGCTTTCCGGAGGGCTTTGCCGTCCGGCCGGACCCGGCGTTGGTCAATCGGCCGCGCTATGTTCATCCGCAGCACCTGAAACAGGTGCCTGCACCGGGAAAACCACTGGAGGCGGAGGCGTTAACCACCTTTGTCAATGCCGTCTCCCAACAGATCGCTGCAGATCTCGGCTTAAAGAAAAGGATCTGAGCGGGCCACACCGGTTGGCCATCGTAAAGGGGATTGATCCTTTGAACCGGAAACCCAAAGCAGAAGGCAGGCTAACGGCCATGGCAAAGAAGCATCACACCATTTTTTTACAACGACTGGTCTGCAGAGTCCTTTGGCCGGTGATGGCGATCATCCCGCTCCTCCTGGCGGCCGACACCCATGGCGCCATGCTCTACAAAAATTATGTGGTGCGCTACGACCGCGGCTGGGACATCCTCTGCGACCCCTACCAGGTCCAGCAGGGTGACTGGGTGCTCAAAATCTTCCGCCAAAAAGGAGAGCTCTCCCATAACGACTTCAGGGAGTTTCTGGGTATTTTCCAGCGCCTCAATCCCCATGTCAAAGACATCGACCAGATCCGTCCCGGGCAGGTGGTGGACATCCCGCTTAAAAAACTGGTCCAGGGCAACCTGCCGGGCCAAGCCTCCGGCGTGGTCACCATCCCATTCGTCATGATCAGCAACCCCAGGGAGATGATCGAAAAGCACGCCAGAACCTACACCATCCAGCAGGGCGACACCGTCTCCAAGCTGATTGCCAACCGGTTCGGCGGACGATACGGCAACACGACCTACAGTCAGGGGGTGAAGCTGTTCAAGGCCGTCAACCCGCACATCAAGGATATCAATCAGATTTACGCCGGGCAGAAGATCTACATGCCCGATCCTTCCATCCGGGAACAGAGCTGGTACAGCGCCCTGTTCGATGAAGCCGGAGATCTCGTCGAAAAGCTGGCCGACACGGCCAACGCCCAGACCGATGCATCCCAGCCCCAGCCCGCGGCCGCAGCCGCACCGGAGAGGACCGCCCGGCCAGCGGAATTGGATAACAGGGGACCGGTGGGGGAAGCCGCATCGGCCATCGGCGGCCACCTGCTCGATAAGGGAACCTATTTCTTGCCCATGCAACAGGGCAAAGATTTCGAGTTGGATCTTTCCCGCTACCCCATGATCGATCTTCAGAACGGGTCCAAGGTGATTCTGACCACCCAGGACCGGGTGATGAATGTGGACCTGCCGCTGATTCAGTCCTATTGGGACAATGTCAAGGTGGTGAAAGTGCCTGACAACGCCTCATCCCAGGAAATTATTCAAGCCGTCTTTGCGGCCTTTTCCGGTGAGGCGGCCACCAACCAGCTGGCCTTCGACGATGCAGGCGTAAACATCCATGTCAGCGCCAAGTGGATCCGCACCGAAACATCTGCCGACGGCCGTGTTCCCCGCCACACCTGCATCACCCCGATCACGTCCGCCTCCGAGCGAACCCATGACGCCATTGCCCGCTACCTGGACCAGAACGACATTGTCATCAAGGAGATCCTGACCGGAGCGCCCGAGACAACCGCATCGCCATTTCCCATTCATGCAACAGCCGCTGTTGCCAGCATCGACGGCACCAGCCAGAAGGCACTCATCGAATCCTTTGCACGTTTGATGGGATTTCACTACGCACCCAACACCAGCATCAGCTTCCCCTACGCCGGGATCCAGGTCCGGGCGCTGTCCAACCTGCTCTCTTTCGGCAACGGGAGGGAACTCCTCATCGATTTTGGCGACCTTTACGGCGATGCGGTCGACGCCATCAAAGACACGGGCCTGGAGATCCTGCAGATCAATGTGGATGCCGGGCCGGTCGAGATCATTCAGCGTCTGATGGAAACCGCTGGTATGGCCTATACCGCGACCCCCGTTTTTTATGGAGGCAACCGGTCCGCTGAATTCAATACCGCCATTACCATTCACGGCCTTCTCATTCCGACGGGCAGCGGAGAAACCCGACTCTTTACCGAACTGCAGATACCCGAATTGATTGAAGTCTTCATCCGGGACCAGGGCATCCAGCTGGTCCGCATCGATAACACGGCCCGGGGATAGCCGTAACAAGCGTCCACCGGTATGAGCGAAGCGCGTAATAAAACACACTACAAGGAGAACGTTCCATGGCACGTTGGCGACCGGAAGCAATATTTGTTTGGATAGTTGCCCTGCTGCTGTTTTCAGCCTGCGCCATGATGGGGACCTCCCCCCAGGATAAAAAGAAGGCCACTGCAGCCAGGAATCTGGGCGAAGCTTATCTCAGCGAAGGAAATTACACCGCCGCCCTGGGAGAACTGCTCAAAGCGGAAAAGCTGAATCCGGGCGACCCCATCATGCATAACGATTTAGGGCTGGTTTACATGGCCAAAGAGAAGCTCGATTTAGCAGTGGTGCATTTTGAAAAAGCAGTACAGTTGAAACCCGATTACTCCCTGGCCAAGAACAACCTGGGCAGTGTCTACCTGGTTCGCCAAGAATGGGACAGGGCCGTCCCCGTATTGGAAGAGGTGACTGCAGATATGCTCTACGCCACGCCTCACTTTCCGTTGGCCAACCTGGGATGGGCCTACTACAACAAAGCAAAATATGACAAGGCCAGGCAGTATTTGGAAAAAGCGCTCGAACTGCAGCCGGACTTTTTTATCGCCCAGCTCAATCTGGGCAGGACCCATCTGGCCACCGGCCGATTGCACCCCGCGCTGGCCATGTTCGAAAAGGCGGCTAAGACCAATCCTAAAAGCCCAACCCTTCTCTTGGAACTGGGCAGGACCTACCGCTTGCTGGGAGACTACAACAATGCCAGACTGGCCTTGAAGGGGGCCATCGAATATACCGAAGATTCGAATCTGGCCGTCGAGGCATCCGAGGAGCTGAAAAAAATCTACCAGTAGGAGCGACCTCCTTTTCCAGCCGCCAGACCGATTCCACTTGCAGTCCGCGCGCCGGCGGCTTAAGTGTGTACCAGAAGGAACGCCATGACCAAAGAGGACCGGCAGACCGACCCGGCCACGCCCGAACAGCTCCGCTACCGGATCGAGGAGCTGGCCAACCGCAATGCCGAGTTGGAAAAATTCAACGCCGCGCTCACCGCCGAACGGGAGACGCTCAAAAAGGAGCTGGCTGACTGCTCCCGCCTGCTGAAGGCATCGACCACCGGCCTGATTTCACTGGACAAGTCCGGTCTGATCGACGGCGTCAGCCCGCGCGCCGTAAACATGCTCGGCGCAGACAAATCCTACCTGCTGAAAAAACCCATCAGCCTGTTTATCGCCGCCGAAGACCAGGCCGTTTTCTATATTAACCGCAGTCGGATTGTCGCCGGCACCCACAAAGCGCCCTTTGAAATCAAACTCAAGTCAAAGGATGGAACCATATGGACCGCCCGGGTGAATGCGCAACCGGTGGAGACGCCCAACCAGCATCTGCCTGGCATGCTATTGGCCGTTGAGGACATTACCCCGTACCGGCAGGCCCTTGAAGCCCTGCAGTTTAAAGAGTACTTTGCCAACTTGCTGTTTTCCATCATCGACGACCTTTCCGTCTGGTCCACGGGCGACATCGACGAAATCATCGTCTACTCCCTGGAAAAAGTGGGCCTGGTCTCGGAGGCCGACCGCGTCTACGTTTGCCTGTTTCACGATCACAAGGACCGGCTTTCCATCACTCACGAATGGCTCGGCGACGGCATCGCATCCCCGGCAGCGGCGCTGCAGAGCGCCAGCGTAAACGCCTTTTCCAGGGTCTTGAGCCGGGTCAAAAACCGCGCCACCGTCGCCGTTGCGGATATCAACACCCTCGCACCGCTAGACCGGGCGGCCCATGAGGGATTTCATGCCCCGGGGGTCAAGTCGTTCCTGTTCACACCACTGTTCTACGGTCGCTACCTGCTGGGCATCATCGGTTGCGACGCCGTCAAACAACCGGCAGCCTGGTCCCGGGAGACGCAAAGTCTTCTCAAATGCGTCGGCGGCATCATCGTCAATGGTCTGCTCCGGCGGCAGCTCGAGAAGGCACCGGCCAAGATTCGCGGCACAATCCTCCAGTTCGTTGCGTCCGGGCCTCAAGCCGCCGGCGACGACTTTCTGGAGTACGAGGGACCCATCGAGGTCATCGACCATGACCCCAGCGCCGCGAAAGAGGCCAAGGCGGCCTGGCATTTCGAAGAAGGGGAGCCCGATAACCCCGACCTGCTGGGCACGGCACTGCTCAAGGACGGAAAGACGGCCAACATTGCCTGCAAAAACTGCAACCACCAACGGCTGCTGGACATTTCCGAAATCCGGACCATCGGCACCCGGCTGAAGGTGACCTGCTCATGCGGCCATGTGATGTACATCAAAGTCGAACTGCGCCGGGAGCACCGCAAAACAGTCAATCTGGAAGGCATCTTCATCCGCGGCCGGGGGGAACGCATTGCCATGAAATCGGACGACTGGGGAAGAATCCTGATCAACAACATCTCCCGCCATGGCGTCGGTTTCAAGGTGACCGGCAAGCTGGACGTGCGCGTGAACGACCGGTTCCGGGTCAAATTCACTCTGGACAACACCGCCAGTTCGGTAGTGCAAAAACAGGTGGTGGTGCGTTCGGTGACCGAAGAGACCGTCGGCTGCCAATTTGTGGGCAAAGACCCCTGTGATGTGACCCTCGGCTTTTATATGATGACCTGAGCGGCAGCCGGAGGCAGCGATCGGATGGCTGGTGAAAACGGATGCCTTTTTCGCCGCCGCCCAATTGGTTGGCTGGCTGATGGCGATGGGGAAAAACCTGTCGAGCACCTTCCTGCCGTTTGACCAAGCGCATCCGCCAACAGACAGCCTGATGGTTGACCTTCTCCAGCCTGCGCCAAAGCGGATAGCGGCAACTCCTGCGGCACGCCGGCGCCTTCGAGCGGTGGCAGGCACAACCGGTGTTGCCGGGCGTGTATTCCTGAGGAATCGCTCAATTAATACCTAATACTCACAATCCTTGCGGCCCGGGACAACGCCAACAATCAACAAATTGGCTAGGCCATCAATAGCTGCCATTGGCCTCGGAACCAACCGTTGCCATTGCTGTTGCGTGTGAGCAGATCAAAAACAGTTTCTGCAATAGGACGTCTGGGTTCGACGTAGAAAACAACGGCCGCGGTTTCAATCGGCATCGGCGCGCCCATCCTCTTTTCCCTTCCCCGGGACCGCCGCCATTGACAGGTGTAACACCTCAACCCTATGTTGACCTTGTATCTGTGGATCGAATGGTACCCGATCGGCGTGCCCCTTCTGGAACCCGGCCGTAACCACTCCCCCATATTGAAGTCATCCAGGTTGAGACCTTGGCGCCATGACTGATTCTGATGCAGCTGTAGAAAGCGAAATAATCCGGGAGGGAGTGCCGGCGAAGCCACGAACCGGCATCGTCAGGGATCCGCGCTACGCCGGGCACTGCATGGGGCCGGACGAGCCGGAATGTCCCGAACGATTGGACGTGCTCTACGCCCTGCTCGAGGAGCCGGAACTGGCCGGCTGTTTTCAGAACATTTTACCGGGTATGGTTGCCAAGGAGGATCTGGCGCGGGTTCATTCAGCGGACTACATCGATCTCCTGGAAACCACCTCAGGCAAGCAGGCCACCTTTCTGGACGAAGACACCCGCACATCTCCGCTATCCAACGAAGTGGCCCAGCTGGCAGCTGGGGGGCTGTGCCGGGCGATCGAAGCGGTCCATGCCGGGCGGGTGGACAATGCCTTCGCCCTGGTCCGCCCGCCGGGTCACCACGCCGAACGGGCCGCGGCCAGGGGATTCTGCCTGTACAACAATGTGGCCATCGCCGCCCGGTTTGCCCAAAGCAAACTGGGGTTGGCGCGGATCTTGGTCGTGGATTGGGACCTGCATCACGGTAACGGTACCCAGCACTGCTTCGAGGACGACCCGTCGGTGCTCTTCTTCTCCACCCACCAGGCGTTTACCTATCCCCACAGCGGCAGCCTGCGCCAGATCGGCAAAGGCGCGGGCAAAGGCTATACGGTGAATGTCCCGCTTCTGCCCGGCTTCGGTGACGGCGACTATCTGGTTCTCTTCGAAAGCCTGTTAAAGCCCATCGCCTTGGAATTCAGACCGGACCTGGTCCTGGTGAGCGCCGGTTTCGATATCCATTTCAACGACCCCCTCGGAAAGATGAAAGTGACCCCGGCAGGCTTTGCCGGAATGACACGCATCCTTCTGGACATCGCCGAACGATGCTGCGAAGGCAAACTGGTGATAACGCTGGAAGGCGGATACCATCTGGAAGCGCTCAAGGACTCGGTGCGCGAAGTGCTGAAAGAGATGGTCGGTCGGCGGACGACCGATATCCGCAGCATGCTTGCATCGGCCGACCCGAAAAAAACCGCTTATGTCCGTTGGCGGGTTACCCGCATGCATCAGCGCTACTGGAAAAACCTGGCCTGGTCGTCGACCGGCGGCGCCCCGGCCGTCCCTTCCATAATGGACCGCTTCGCGGGGAGCCTGTCCAGGTGGATCGCCTATTTCAAGAGTTGACGATTGCATAAGCGGGTCGATATCCGCGTTACCCATCAACTCCCGTCCCTGCGGCGCATCACTACGCCGCAATCATTTGGATCGTCAAACCTTGATCTCGGACGCATCGCGAGACCGTCGGAAACAACCCTTTTTAGCGTTCGACCGCAGCTCTGACAGGAAAGGAGGACGCGCCGTCATGCCGTTCAGGGAAACCATCAAGCAGCTCGCCAAAAAGATGCAGACGTGCGAGGAGTGGCTTGAACTCGTAAGGGATCTGCGGGAACCGGTTCAGACCGGCAGGCTGCCGGCGGAACTGCACATGCGATGGGCCGACAAGGGCGATCTGATGGCAATCAACGCCCTGCAGGGATTCGTCAAGGAGACCGATTTCATGGAAGCCTCGCTGCGCAAAGGGGATCGCTGCCTCGTGCTGGCGCACGAAGAAAGCATCTGTGGCTTTGCCTGGGTAACCTTCTCCGATTTCAGGCTCGCGCTGTGGTATACCCTGAAGCTGCCGCCCGGGTGGTCCTACCTGGTCTATATTTTCGTGCATCCGTCATTGGCCGGACGCGGTATCGGTTCGTCTCTGCTGGGAGCGCTGATGGCGGCCGTTCGCGACCAAGGCGGCACCCATATGGTCTCAGGCATGTACGGCAACTGGCATGCCTCCATCCGCATGCACACCAAGATGGGGTTTACGGTTCAGCAGCGCCTGACCCAGTGCCGTCTGCTCAACATTTTTCCCACGCCGCCCAAAGCCGTTTAATGAAAATCACAAACGGCACTCAAGCGTCGAATTCAGCGACGTCTTCTCGGGTCCGTGCACGATGGGCAGGCCGCTTCTTCTGGCAACGGCCCGCAGCATGCCTTCGAACAGCCATCGGTGGATGGGCAGCAGGGCATACCAGTAGACGATGCCGGCCAGGCCCCGGGGCAGGAAACGCGAAACCATCTTCAGTTCCACCTTGTCCGTGCCTTGCAGCGAAACCATAAACTCCAGCAGGGCGTCCCCCGGTGCCTTCATCTCCGCCAGCAGCAGCAGGCGCTGGGGCGGTTCAACGGCGATGACCCGCCAGAAATCCAGCCCGTCTCCCACCCTCAGATCCGTGGGGTGACGCCGCCCCCGCCGCAGGCCGGGGCCGCCGGCCAGGCGGTCCAGCATGCCCCGCAACCGCCAGAGGATCTGGGCGAAATACCAGCCGTTGTTGCCGCCGATGGCTTGAACCGTCGACCAGACCGTTAGGGCATCGCCTTGCAGCACGATGCGGTGGGCACCGCCTAACACCGTGCCGCCGGCATAATCGGCATCCCCGCAGGTGGCCCACTCGGGGGGCAGGCTGCCGCCGCCGTCAAACCAGCACGTATCCACCTGCTCCTGGCGGATACGGTCCAGTGCCTGGCGCACGGTCTGGCGGGTGTCCATGAGCGTCACCGGCACCAGATCACGGATGCGATGGTCGCGGCAGACCACCGGAATGTTCAATCCTTCGGCCAGGGGTTGGGCGATGGCGGCAGGAACCGGTGTCACCAGGTGAATCCACTTGGCGCTGAGCCAGGGGGTCAGCACCGGCACGGGGAAGATCAATCGCCGCCGCAGACCCGCCTCCCGGGCATACATATGGATCAGGTCACGGTAGGTCAGCACATCCGGGCCGCCGATATCGAAGGTCCCGCCTGCAGTCTCGGGGACCGCCAGGCAGCCCTCCAGGTAATCCAGCACGTTGCCGATGGCGATGGGCTGGCAGGGGGTCTGGACCCAGCGGGGGGTGATCATCACCGGCAGGCGATCCACCAGGTAGCGCAGCATTTCGAAAGAAGCGCTGCCCGATCCCAGGATCATGGCCGCCCGCAGGTTGGTCACGGGCACCGGGCCTGCCTGCAGGATCCGTTCGACCTCATGGCGGGATTGGAGGTGGTGGCTCAGGGCTGCATGATCCTGCTCTCCCAGACCGCCCAGGTAGACGATGCGGGACAATCCGTTTTCCCGGGCGGCCGCAACCATGTGCTGGGCGGCCGTTCGATCCGCATCGGCGAAGCGTCCCTTGTGGGCATTCATGGAATGGATCAGGTAATAGGCTGTTTCGCAGCCCTTGGCAGCCCGGATGAAGGCATCGCGATCCAGCGCGTCACCGGCAATGATCGCTAAGTTCTCATGGCCGCCCCAGGGTCGGCAGCGCAGTCGCTCCGGTGAGCGGGCCATGGCGCGCACCCGGTGGCCGCCGGCCAGCAGGCGCGGGATGAGCCTACCGCCCACATAGCCGGTCCCGCCGGTGACCAGAATGGGTTTAGTTAATGGATTCATAAGCACCGGCGCGCCAATAAACAATGGCCCTCGATTGATGGATCTTGACAATCCGAGTCAACAGGCGTTTCTTTGCAGCGTCCGTCCAGTAAGGGTCGGTTGTGGCCCGGATCAGGGCCGCCGGACCATCGAAACCACAGGCATAGCAGCGCCACGACGAGGATTTCAATACCCAGAGAACACAGTGCCGGGCCGCAAGGTGCCATTTCTGGAAGAATACCACCTATTTTCCGTCGCGAAACGCCTTCTCTATCTCGGCGTCCAGTTCCTGGTTGGCGTTCTTGGCTTTGAACTCCTGCCACCGGGCGCTGTCCTGCCGGTAACCGGAAATCACCTGCCGGCGCACGCTCTCCTTGACCTCTGTCTTTTCCAGGACAGCCAACACATAGACATCCTCGCTGGGAGAAAGCCACATCTCCTTTTCCCGGGATCCGGACAGGCTTTCGTCGGTGACCAGTTTGGAAACCTGCTTGGAGAAGGCATCCAGGGTCTGGTCGTCGCCGATGCCCGTCTGCTGCGCAAATGTGTTCACCAGCCCCCGGACCTTGACCGACACCTGCCGGGCCAATTCACTGCGGGCGTTGGCCAGGGCCTCGGTGCGGGCAAACTGGATGCCGCCCTTGCCGATGCACGCTGATCCCACAGCGGAAATGATATCCCCGCGGTATTCAGCCAGCACCCAATCCGGGGCATGCTGGTACTCTTCCTCGAGGCGGTCGTTGTCGATCTTCTTCACCTGCTTGCCGCAGCCCGTCAGGGCCAGCATCAGGGTCAGGCATACCAAGGTTAGGATAAGCGGTGTTCGTTTCATGATGCCTCCTGCAAAATAGACTCGCGTTCGAGGGTGGCCGGTCTTGAGCCAATGGTTATTCGGCGGCGACGCCCAATGTGCCCAGGGCACGCGAAAGCTGCTGCGCCATCTGCGCCGCCAAACCGTCCACGGATCGACGGGCCGCTTCGCCTTCATCCACATGGCCCTTGCGCAAATGTTCGTCGAAAACGGCAATCTGCGTGCCGGTATCCACGTCCACCAGTTGAACGTCGGCCAGGGCCCGGATAAAGCGCACCTCCGGGTTGCCCAGATCCAGGGGCTGTACACTGATGGTGCCGGTAATCAGACCGGCGGCCCCATCCCGGTATGGGGTCAGTGTGTACCCATCGCCCGAGAGCAGGGCCTTGAGTCGCCGTGTGAAAGGCGGTGCCGGATTGCCTTCCAATTGAATGAACAGGGAGACGTCACGGGCCAATCGCTCGCGCTGGGCGATAATGCCGGAGCGATCATCCACACCCGGGCTCGCCGGTCGGCCCAAGACGGAGAGTCGGCTTTCGAGGGTCGCCAGACGTACCATCAATGCGGTGATTCGGTTCAGGGCGGCCAGCCGCAGGAGCCGTCCCTTGACTGCCTCCAGGGCTGCCACCTGACCGTCCATGGCCATCTGTGTCTCGGCCAGTTCCCGCTGCCATCGGCTGGCCGCCTGCCGGCGGTCCAGCACAGCCAGGGCCCGGACCCCCCCGGCAGCCGCATCCGACCGGACACGGCCAATGCGGGCGCCTTCCAGCAGAACATCCGTGTGGATGCGAACCGTCTGCTCGACCTGCTTGTCGAACTGTTCCGACAGACCCTCGCCCATCCACGCGGTGGCCTGCTGGATGGTCCGGGCATAGACCCGTGACTCGAAGATGGCGGCCAGTTCGGCCATGGCCGCCCGTTTGGCCTCTCCTTCTGAGGAACCTGAGGCCTCAGCGGTCAGGAACCGGGCCTCGGGAAATGGTTCAGCCACCGTCCCTTCGTCAGCAGGTTTCGTTGCTGCGCAACCGGCGGCCGCCAGTACAACCAGGACAATGGCCATGCAGTGCAGTCGTTTCATCGGCTTTCTCCGTGGGCGGCTGCGATCACAAAAGCGCCGCTAGTGGGTCGTATTTATGCGTGCCGGAACCGGATAGCGAAGGTCCCGGAACAGGTAGCGGGTCTCGCCCGCTTCCACCGACAGGGGTCCGAGGTCCGCCAGGTTGCCGCAGGCCTCGAGTTCGCCCGTATACTCGCCGGCGGGAAGATACACCCGGGTCATGTATATGCGGCCAGGCAGGGTCCGCCAGCTGCGGATGTCGGCCCGCTCCACCAGCAGGATATTGACCAGGTTCAAGATCGCCTGGATGAGCCGCTGGTCGTCGCGGTTGTCGCGGGAGCGGGCAATGTTGTGAATGGCGACCTGCTTGGCCACGGCCCTGGCAACCGCTTTGGCCAGGATGCGCCCCTTGCGGTCGTCGAGGTTCCTGACGGCGATGCGGTTGATGTCTTCCACCAGCACCAGATCCGACTCGAAGACGTGGTCCTGGCCGTAAAGATTCAGGCGACCGTTGCTGCAACGGGGCGGTGTGACCACCATCCGCGGGAAAGCCACGCCGATGGGGCCGTGCGGGGTCGGGATCACCACCATATCCTGAACCTTCTGGGGCGCGTATCCGGCGAAGGTGATCAACACCGCCTTGCCATGATCCGGCGGGACGTCCGGTCGGGGCGGCGTATCGAGGCGCTGATCGGGAAGGAGACCCTCGAGCTCCCCCATGCGGTCCACGACCGATGCCGCCCTTAACAGGTCCGCCAGCAGCATATCCGGCAGACCGGTGCCATATGTCCGGTAGTCGTTCCGGTAGACCTCAACGGCCCGCCGGTAATCGATGAAGGCCTCGTCCCAAGCGCCGTCCGATTCGTGGAGGATGCCGCTTAGGTAGCGGGCAAACGCATCCTCCCGGTAACCATTCTTTTTATCGTATGTATCGTTGTAGACGGCCAGCAGGCTATCCAGACGTCGTGCCTCCACCAGCGCCTCGTCAGGCTGGCCGGCCTGCAGGTAACCCACGGCGGACATCAGGTGGATCATCACCCGCTCGAAATCCTCGCCGGCGTAAGCCAATATCGTGTCGTTGGTGACCAGTGAGAGGGCATTGCGGGTGACGCTCTCGGTCCACAGGCGCTCGGCGAGGTCTTCTGCGCTGCGAAAGCTGGCCTGGGCCGCATCGAGGTTTCCGCACTGCATGTATACCATGGCCGCATCCATCAGGTAGAGCAGCCGCTGGTTGCGGCCATATGCGTCATGGCGTTCATCGATCAGGGCGATGGCCGCCGGGCAGTCGCCGCTTGTCAGGCGTTGATCCAGCTGGGAAAACAGATTGCCGCCGGCGCAACCGGAAACGATCAGACAAATCAGGATGATGGGCAGCAGATAGGGCATGCAAACCTGCAAAGATGATCTCCGAGTTAAAAACCGAAGCGGCTGCGTTTGACCAGCTTCTTGATTTTCTTCTCGCCGATCCACGCCTTGCGCTGGCTCTGGATGTCGATCAGTTCCAGGTTGACCTGGTAGTACTTGACCTCCTTGCCTTCGACCCGGTCGGAGATGGTGTTGATCGATCCCTGAAGCATAAAATCAGCACCGAGTTCTTCGCCTTCCTCCTTGGCCGTGGCTTCGGAGGCGTTAGCCGCCTGGTCTTTTCTTTCCTCACGGACCTCTCTGCGCTGGCCGCTGCTGGCGACAAATTCCACGTCGCCGGCATTGATCAGGGCGCGTTCCAGATCCTTGACAAAGGTCTGGGTGTTGATGTGCTCGTCGCTGCGGTTGCGCACCGACCCCACGATCACCACCGGGTCCTTGCCCCTGGCAGCCCGGTAACGGTCAAGCCATGGCCGTGAAAGGACATCGCCGATCATCTCTTCGGACACCAGGCGCGAATCCGTATCATTCCATCGGCCGCTCAGGTCCACGGTCTCGCCGGCGTCCATGCGGTCCACTTTAACCGCAGCGCAGCCAGCCAGAATCAAGCCAGCCGCCAGTACTAGCCAAATTTTTTTCCACAGGGGGAAGTTGATCATGCCTGAAATGCTCCTCGTGCTAAGATTGTCACTTAACGGGTCGATACGGTCACCCGGGGAACCCGCAAAGCGGGTTATTCAAGGCGACGGAAAACAGGCCGACGGCCGCAACGTTACCATCATCCATCGGGCCGGACAGCTTAAAAATCGTTGATGGCGTCCACCAACTGACGCAACCGCCCGAAATCCCGTTTGTTGAAATCCACCACCAGCCGGGGCAGATGGGTCAATTCGGGCTGGTTCAGTTCATCGTCAAAGGGGCCGGCCAGGCTGATGTCCCCGCCGGGGATCAGAATGCCCGCCAGCTCTTTTTTAAGTGTATCCACCTGTTCCTGATCCAGGCGTGTGGACATGCGGATGACCAATTGGTCACCCACGTAACGCAGGCTATGGTACCTGGAGTAAAAATGGCGGATCCGGGCAACGGCATCCTCGGTTCGGGTCACCCGTTCGATGAGCCGAAAGTCATCGTGGGAAATATACCCGTGGCGGGAGAGCTCGTTTTCCAGGAAACTGCACAGCCGCTCCCAATAAGTTCCTTCGGGTTCATCGATGAAAATCAAAGGCAGCGGATCGCGTTTGCCGGTCTGCAGCAGGGTGATGGTTTCCATGGCCTCGTCCATAGTCCCGAAACCGCCGGGAAACAGGACCACCGCATCGGCCTCTTTCAGAAAGGCCACCTTGCGGTTGAAAAAGTACTTGTAGGTGATGTGGCGGGGATTGCCCACCAGCACCGGGTTGGGCTTCTGTTCGAAGGGCAGGCGGATATTGACCCCAAAGGAGTGCTCCGGACCGGCCCCTTCGTTGGTGGCCTGCATGATCCCAGGCCCGCCGCCGGTGATCACCATGAATCCGACATCGGCCAGCTTTTTCCCCAGATCGGTGGCCATGTGATACAAGCGCGTATCGGGCTGGGTCCTGGCCGAGCCGAACACCGTCACCTTGCGCACCTCTCGATAGGGACCAAAGACTTTGGCGGTGAAACGCATCTCCTTCATGGATGAATTCATCAGCTTGAGGTCGGCGCGGCCGCCGTTCTCCTGACCGGCTTTCAGGCCGGCCAGAATAATTTCGCGCACAATGTCGGGGTGGGCGACATCACCCACCTGGGCCATCAGCCTGTCGATGGCGTCGTCCACCGGACCGTTGGTGCGGGTAAAATGCAATTCCACGGGTTTCGGAGCTCCTTTGTCACTGCTGTTGGCCAGCATCACCGTCATTCCTTTGATTTGGGTTGCCTGTGAAAAACACTATAATAACCGTTTTATAGCGATTCGCAAGTGCAGGTTTCCGCTGATCCGCCGACGGCCATGCCTAAAACCGCCGGGGGGGCGTGGTGATTACAAAACGGCAAAAAATGATTATGGTAGCCTAAACGCCGACGAAGGAGGCACGCGATGCGGCTTTCCGAATTTACGCTTACGGGCAACCTGCTGACCCTCGAGGTGCGTGAGGAAATCCGGCCAACCCGGTTCAAAGCCATCTGCAAGGATATGGATCGGGCCGTGGCCGCCCTGGGACGGATCCGCCTGGTTCTGGTGATGCGCCACTACCCCTCATTGAACAGCGCCGAGGCTTTTTACGACGATCTGCGCTTTTTAAGGCTCTACGACCGGGCCATCGACAAGGTGGCCATCGTATGCGACCGGCTCTGGAAGGATTCCTGGGTGGGCATTTTCAGCCTGTTCAGCGGGATCCGCATGGACTTTTTTGAAATGACGCGGGTCGACGAAGTAACCCGCTGGATTCAGAGCGAATAGAAATGCTGCCAACAGAGGAAACCCGATGAACGTCAAACGTCTCAGCTTCCAAAACGCCAACGGCCACACCCTGTCCGGACGGTTGGACCTGCCGCTGGGGTCGGCGCCGGAGGCCTATGCGCTCTTTGCCCACTGCTTTACCTGCAGCAAACAGACCAGGGCCGTGGCTGCCGTCAGCCAAGCCATGACCCACAGGGGCATCGCCGTGCTGCGGTTCGATTTTACCGGCCTGGGGGAGAGTGAGGGCGATTTTGCAGATACGACCTTCTCCTCCAATGTGGCCGACCTGATTGTTGCCGCCGACTATCTGCAAAGCCATTACGCGGCGCCGACGATTCTCATCGGCCACTCCTTCGGCGGCACGGCCTGCCTCAAGGTGGCTGCTCAGCTGCCCGGTGTCAAGGCCGTGGCCACCATCGGCTCACCCTTCGACCCGGCTCATGTTCGCCATCTGCTGGGCGAAGCCCGGGAGGAGATCGAAAAGCGCGGCGAAGCAGTGGTGAAATTGGCCGGCAGGCCATTTCGGATCAAGCGGCAGTTCCTGGAAGACCTGGAAACGGCGGACATGCTCGCCGTGCTGCCGAAGCTGGATCGTGCCCTGCTGGTGCTGCATTCGCCGGTGGATGAGGTGGTGGGCATCGACAACGCCGCCCAGATTTATAAGGCCGCCAGGCACCCCAAGAGCTTCATCTCGCTGGACACCGCCGACCACATGCTGAGCCGGCCGGCGGATGCCGAGTATGCCGGCAGTGTCATCGCCGGATGGGCCGCCAGGTATATCGATGTCCGGGAGAAGTTAGCAGACCGACTGCCGACGGGGGAGCACCGGGTGGTCACCCGCATCGGCAGGACCGGCTACCGGACCGAAATCACGGCCGGCGGCCATCACTTAGTTGCCGATGAGCCGGCCGATGTGGGGGGAACGGATACCGGACCGGCGCCCTACGATCTGCTGGCGGCGGGCCTTGGTGCCTGCACGGCCATGACCCTGCGGATGGTTGCCGATCGCAAGGAGTGGCCGCTTGAAGCCGTCACGGTATCACTGGTGCATCGCAAAATCGATGCAGCGGCGTGCCGCACCTGTGACACCCGGACGGGAACGATCGACCGGATCGAACGGGTGATCGATATGACCGGGCCCCTTGACGTGGATCAGCGGCGGCGGCTCATGGAGATTGCCGACCGCTGCCCGGTGCACCGGACGCTCCACAGTGAAGTCGATGTGGTAACCAGAGAAGCAACCGCCGATGCGCGCAAGGGAAATACGACCGGCGGCAATTGAGGTCAGGCCCGCAAACCGTAGTGAAACATCTCATAGTGGGTCTTGCCGCCGAGCAACGCATCCATTTTTTCCTGAATCGCCTGCCGTTCCTTGCTCAGCAGCCATTTTTCCCAGTCTGCCGCCGACTCCCAGGTACTGATGACCAGAAACACATCGGGACGGTCGTTGCTTTTCATGGTCTCCCCGGAGATGTAGCCGGGCTGGGCCGTGGCCAGGGAGCGCATCTCCCTGAACAGCTGGAGCATGTCCCTGCCCTTGTTGCCGGGGATCGTCCGTGTAATTAATATTTTAACGCTCATGGGCTCCTCCTTTTTTTAGGGGTGAAGATGCGTGCAATCGTCCGTTGCGAGTTGTGGAGAGCCGGTTTCCCGGCAATTGAAAGGAAAGCCGCCACAGAGGCGGTCAATGCAAATGCTTGTTCGGTGCCGGCTACAACGGTGATCTGATTCATTAAATGATGATATCGATGGATTGTCAAATGGAAAGCGGTCCACCAAACCGACAACTGAAAGGCAGGTGCCTGTCGCCCTGCCTTTCAGTCCGGCCAGTTGGGTGTCGAGGAAAAGACATCGATCATAAATGGATGTACGGCGCATTGGCAATGGCGCCGACCAGCAAAAACAAGCCGATTGCCACGGCGACAAATCCGATGCAGTAGTGGAAGACGCGCTGACCGACCATGGCCTCCGGAACCAGAGCCGGTGAAAGCATATCTTCCGCTTCAAGCCGCGCTATCCATGACGGTCGTTCACGGCGGGTGGCGTTCAGGTCGACACTGCCTTCAAACATGGCTCGGTCCATGGGAAAATGGTGCCTGCGCAAGTGGGCGATAATAAAGTGGATGAGGAAAACATGGCCCATGGCCAGGAGAGCCTCGATACGATGAACCCAAAGGCCAACGTTCAGCCCCCATCCGGGCAGGATGCGGCTGGCGGCGATGGGCCGTGCCCTTTGCACGGTATTTGCCGGTGCCAGGCTTGCGGTGCCGGCGACGGTAAATACCGTGCAGAGGTGCTTTACCGGGATAGGCAGGCACCGGCGGGCTGTTTATTCGCTTACGCTGACCACCACGCGTCCCTTCTGCCGGCCTTCGAGGATCAGGTCGATGTTGTCGTTCAACCCACCCAGGCCGATCTCCTTGCACAAGTCATGGAGACCCTTGATCTTCCAGGCACCGGCCAGGTTCCGCCAAATCTTCAGGCGGATGTCCATGGGGCAGTTCTGCGAGTCGATGCCGATCAGCCGGACGCCACGCAGGATAAAGGGAAAAACGGTCAGGGGCAAGTCGGGCGAGGCCACATTGCCGCAGCAGGTGACGGTGCCCCATGGATGGGTGGATTTGATGGCCGTGGCCAGGATCTCTCCGCCCACGGTGTCGACCACCCCGGCCCACTGGCTTTTTAGCAGCGGCCGGCCGCTGGTGTCGGCGGCCTCGGCCCGGTCGACGATCTGCGACGCACCGATACCCTTGAGAAAGGCCGCCTCAGCCGTTTTGCCGGTGACGGCCGCCACCGAATAGCCCAACTTGGCCAGCACGGCCACGGAAAGGCTGCCCACCCCGCCGGTAGCGCCGGTGACCAGCACCGGGCCGTCTTCGGGTTTGACCCGCTCGGTGAGAAATAGGACGCTCATGCCGGCGGTAAATCCGGCCGTGCCGAAGATCATGCTCTCTTTCAGGCTGAGGCCTTCCGGCAGCGGCACCACCCAGCCGGCCGGAACCCGCACGTAACCGCCGAACCCGCCCGACGTGTTCATGCCCAGGTCGTAGCCGGTCACCAATACCGGGTCGCCCTTTTTGAACGCAGCCACCCGGCTGTCGGCAACCGTGCCCGCAGCGTCGATGCCCGGCGTGTGGGGATAGCTGCGGGTAACCCCTCTGTTGCCGGTGGCCGACAGGGCATCCTTATAGTTCAGCGATGAATAGCTCACGCGGATCAGAACATCTCCCTCGGGAAGGTCATCAACCGCCCGCTTTTTGATCTGCCGGACATAGGTTTTGTCTTCACCGGCCTCCACGACCAAGGCGTTGAAGGTTTCAGATGTCATGGTGCATATCTCCTTTGGCAAATGGTTTTGGGTGGATTCAGGTCCGGGGGGTGTACTGGCGCTTGAGCCAGAATGCCAGGCCGTCCAGTCCCGGGAACAGGGTGCGCTCGGTAATATTGGCCTGGTCGAGCTTGTCACGGATCTCCCACTTGAGTTCCTTGGGAATGATGATCCGGCCGTAAATGTCCGGATGATTCTCCAACCACAGGTCCAGCTGCGTGGTGGGGCTCGACATGACCGAGAAAAAGGCGAACTGGTTGACGATGCGGGCGTCGATGGACGGCGGTTCGAAAAATAGCACCAGGTCGTCGCCCAGGGCGTCGAAGCCCTTGATGTCTCCCAACGCGTGTTCAAGCATCTCCAGGGTGAACGCATTGGCTCCGACGTTCACCAGTTCGTCGGACAGGGGGCTGGGCAGCAGCTTGTTGATCTTGACGTAGTCGGCAAACCAGATGGCCCCGTCGCAATCGAAGCGGTCCGTGTCGGCCGTGGCAAAATGGGCCGCCACAAACGGTGAATAGGTCCAGTCCAGCAGCCGGGTAGGCAGCCCGTGGTGTTGGGCCACGGTGAGCCAGCGCCAGTTCGAGGCGTTGTCGCCGGTCCAGGGCATCTCGGCATACTTGCTGAAATTGCGCAGCAGGTGGTATTCAAGATGCGAGTGGGCGCCGCAGCGCCGTGTGAAACTGGTTTTCAGATCATACGCCTTGTCCGAAAGCCCCCGAAAGGCATAGTTGGAGCGGAACCGTAACAGGGTGTCCTGCCAGGAGTTATCGTAGAGGCGCTCGCAGAGCTCGCACCAGCTCGTCACCCGGATGTCCTTGCTTCGTGCGGATGGGTCTGACATGGCCAACCCCCAGGAGTCGTGCGCGTTCAATGGCTTGATCGGTTAAGGATAGTGCAAGCAAGTCCGTACGTCAATTGCTGTCAAGCAAGGAGGCACGGTAGCGCGGCGTCAACCATATTCCTATCTATGATTGGCAATTATCGGTGGGCTGCGGTGCAGGAACCGCCTGTTGTTTACCCGGAGGCATATGAAGGCCATCGGGAGGGTTTGGTTATTTAAGCAAGCTGCCATCTGGGATGGAATCTAGGAACGAAACTTGATGATTTTTACCGCCTCGTCCACCCATTCCGAAATAAGCCGCGACTGGTCCCGGTGCACCTTGGTTTTCTTGAGGCGCTGAAACACCTCCTCCCTGGTTTTGACGGCTTCCAGAGAAGGTATGCTCTCCATGCTGCCGATATTGGCCAGTCCGCGAATGGCGATCCGCAGATTCTGCAGCAGGTGAGACATGAAGCGGTCGCTCTCCTTTAGAAAGTAAAGGTCGGATTCCGGGCTGCCGTATTCGTTAACGGCGCTGCGCAGCACCGATCGCCCCACGGTGGTTTCGATCATGGACAAAAAGATATAAACCTCCCTTTCCAGGCTCAACAGATCCTTCACGGTCAGACGGTGTTTGCGCGTCATGCCAAACTCCAAGGCTTCGCAAAGGGCCTGATGAATGGACCGGATCTTGTCGAAAAAGGCTTCCTGGTCCCGGTCCATTCGCCATGCAGCGTAACGCGCCACCTCCTTTTCCAGGCCGCGCTGGTTGAAAATGATATCCTCGGGCGTAATTTCGATGTCGGCCAGGGTTTTGTCATATTCGTGAAGGATAAGGTTGGCCAGCATCAGGGCCTTGGCGTCTGAAAACTGAATATCGTCCGGGTTTTTGAGAAAATCTTCCAGCAGGATCTTGAACGCCCGCTTGGGCTGATTCATCCGGGCGGTGAGCATCTGCAGGGCGTTGAGAAAAGCAGTGCGGTCTTCCGCGACCACCACATCCTTGAGATGCCGCCATAAGAAATCAAAAATCTTTTTCTCGTACCGGGTGAACCGGGGCAGCCCGTCGACAAAGGCCGATTTGAGAAAACGGCCTTTGTCGCTGAAACATTTTTTCAGTGCATCGACCAGCTGGCGGGCTTCGTCCACATCAATGCCAAAATCCTGGGACAGGATCTCATAATCCCGTTCTTCGAACTGGATGGCGCCGTGAACCATGGAGGTCATCTTTTTCCGCGTGGAGGACCGTCCTTTGAAAAAAGAGACCATTTTAAACAGTTGCCGATGGACCGCACCGAGGATGACCCCGCGCGCGCCGACAGTGTCGTCGCCGGAACGGGAGACATAAAGATTGTCGAACACATTGTCCCGCACGGTATCAAGGCGCTTTTGCAGGTTGACCAGCACCTCCTGCCGGGCGTCTTCGCTTTTGGGTT
Source organism: uncultured delta proteobacterium (assembly GCA_963704985.1). Taxonomy (GTDB): domain Bacteria; phylum Desulfobacterota; class Desulfobacteria; order Desulfobacterales; family Desulfosarcinaceae; genus Desulfosarcina. The sequence goes on from CAVPIL010000008.1 coordinate 331,850, forward strand.
TATTGTCGATGGCCTGAAGCAGATGGGATGAGAGTCCCAGCCGCTCTTTGAGATGGTCGGAAGTGATCTTTTGGTAGTCGTCGCCGTAGACGCTCTTAATCACCTTGGCGACCTTTTCCGGGGAATCCCCCACACTGGCGATAATCCTTGCCACTTTGGCTTTTTCCCGGCTAAAGCTTTTTTCGCTCTCCTCACGCATGAGCCAGTCCAGGTTGTTGATCTCCAGGGGCGGCGGGCTCAGCTGGGCGCTGATCTTGGGCAGCCCGAAGATGGCATTGTAAACACAGGTAAATTGGCAGCCTTCGCCAGATTCCTCTTTTTTCTGCATCCATGCATCCACTTTGGTGACAAGGTTGCGCATGGTTTGGGCGCTCAATCGGTTGACGCCTGCCATAAGGGTCAGGTTGGTGCTGACATCTCCCTTTTCATCTGCTACCATGGGCACCACGTTGGCTTTGCCGGTTCCCAGGACAATGTCATGCTGGTTTTCGTGTGCCCGATAAAGCCGGCACAGGATATGAAGACTGCGACGCAGCCGGTTTAGGGAATCAGGGTCTACTTTGGGCAGATTGAGATGCAGGTTGTTGATGCCGCGGTCAGAGAAGATGCCGAAGGCATCCAGCAGCTGGCCCATCAGGTGGGTCAGCAGGTGCCCGTGGCGCTTGATCATCGTGGGAACCAAATCCAGGTCCACCACCATGTTTCCGAAAAGGATTTCGTAGTCCAGCCGTTCGGGAATATCCCGATCTCGGGAAATGCCTCGATAGCGGACCAGAATCCTCCCGGCATGCTTGGGCAGTTGGGAGATTTTGGCCAGCGTATCCGCCAATTGATCGAAGGTCTGACGCTCCTCGGCCTGTCGGGCGTCCAGATCCATACGTTGAAAATATCCGGCAATGTGATGCACAATCTCGCAGAGCAGGATACGCCATACGTCCTGCTGTTTTTGCTCTTCGGCCAGGCTCTCGGCCATCATTTCAGCGGCCGACCGTCCTTTTTTGTGCTCTTCGATTCCCTCGATCTGGGAGAAAAGCTGCGACGCGGCATCATCCAGGTAAATATCTTTTTCATCCATGGCCATGACCTGTAAGGCGTGAGAAAGCATGTTGGCGGCCTCTGGTGCGCGCATGCCGGCATGGTTCGCTCGACCATGCTCAGCCTGGGTACCGGAGGCAGGCCAACCCCATGAATCCAGAGCGTATTCGTTAAATATCACAGTTTTGCCAAAACGGAAATCGAAAACCCGCCAAGCTGGGTGATTAACCCATTATCTGCTGCCGGCTGAGGCTTGGCCGTGCCTGGCCGACGAAAACAACTCCCTAAAATGAACCCATCCCACCGCTCAACTTGAAAAGCCGGCATCCCTCTGATAGTTTGGATTCAGATGGACAACCGGAACCCTAAGGGGATTTTATTCAGCTATGACCATGATCAAGTCCAAAGCCCTTGAAGCCAATCTGGCCAGCACCCAGGTGGATGTAACCATCGATGCACGGTACGAATGCATACAGGCAGTTATGTCCCGCTATTACGGGTTGATGGAAGGGGTGAACACCTTCCTGCGAGAACTGAGCCATCCCTATCGCAATTGGCAATTTATCGTGGGGGAAGCCCGGGGGTATGCCCTGGACTACTTTCATCTGTTTCGGTCGCATCCACGGGGCGTGGATGCGACCGAAGCCCTGGTGGGAATCTTTTGCGAAGCCATCGACGCTGATGTGGATGATGGTGTTAGGACCGATGCTGTAGACAACCTGCTGTTGTATCTGCAGCAGATTATCGGCGATTCCCGGGATCGGCTGCCCGATTTTCTGCCGGTGCTGGACACGGCCTTCAACTGGATCCACGACTGTCCCGACGACCGTTTTTTTCTCTTTGTCAAAAGTTTCTACCCGGTCAAGCGCATCATCCGACTGCTGGGGCATCGAGACAACGGCGCCATCGTCGATTATCGGGTGCTCAACCGCCTGTTGATCCGCACCTGCAAGGTCACCTATGCGTTTTGGTGCGACATCAAGGATCCTTGGGAAAGTTTTCAGGCAGCTGCAGGCCAGATCCGTGATCCGGAGCGTGTCCGCACATGTTTTTCAGAAATTTCCCATGACGTGCTGCACGCCTTGAAGGATCGTCTGGTCCAAATCGAGAACCTGCCGGAGCGGGATGACCGGTCGGCATTCGACCAATTGCTCACCCTGACGGATTTCAGTGCCATCGTCGAGCGTTACCGCAAGATGCCCCAGATGTTGCTGGACACCAGCACCGACAGCGGCCAGGGCAACCAGTGGAAGGTGCTCTTTCTCTTTCATATCATGAGTATTTCCGGCCTGAATCTGATCCATGAAGAGGCCTTGCGCGACATCAACCGCACAGTGGGCTGGCTGATCGAAAATGTGAGCTACCGGCACATCGGCGACCTGATCGAAAAGACCTTGCATATCCTCAAAACCCGCACGGAGCAGTATCCGGCAACCACCCTCACCTGCGTCCTCAACATGGGTCAGGGCGTCTATAAAACCGACGAGATCGACCTGGTGAACTTTTTTATCGATCGGGTGGTGGACCTGGGGTTCCAGACCCCCATGCTGGGCGGCGTCGGCAACGACTGGCAGATCCAAGTCAATTCGGCCCACCTGCAGAACATCCGCACCTGGCTGGAACTGATCGAGTACAAACCCAAATGGTCCTCGCGACTGCTCTCCAGCCTCATCATCAAACTCTCGTTGTCCGGGGTCTTCATTAAAGACACGGACCTGTTCCCCAGGGACATCACCGGTTTTCTCAACAGTGACATCGGGCCGGTCTACAACCTGGCCAAACAACTGACCCGACTCTTTCCAACCTATTTTAACGATATTGGCGCGGAGGGCACCCTGCGGGAGATCTCGACCCGCCTGGATGAAATCACCCACCGACGGGATGTTCTGATCCATTTTCTGCGCAAGCAGAGCCATGTGGAGAGTTCCAACCGTATTATCCGGTTCATGGAAGCGGTCCTGCACTTCTGGCAGACACGGGACAAAGCGCCGCTTCAGCCCTTCGTCCCTCCCAGCATTTTCGCCCAAATCGACATCCGTGGTAAATATATCGACGGGGTCAACGCCCTGTTCGAACACCTGAGCAGCCGGGGCCTGGCACTTCCCACAGAACTGCTCATGGAGGAAGACGAACGCATCCGTGCGCTGCTTGCAGAAGCCACCGGTGCCGATCCGGTCGACACCGAGCGGATAGCGCTCATCGCCGCGTTCTACAAGCTGCTCTACCACAAGTACCAGCTGGACTATATATCCTTGCGCCACCATATGGGGCAGCTGGATATGGAATCCTTCCCGGATCTGGACATGCTGCACGCCGCCCTGGATGAACCCGACCTCAAACGGCGGCTTTTCATGCTGCTGGACTACCTGGAGCGGCTCAAGGCGGTCATTCTCTCCGACGAGACCTATGAAATCCGAGCCGACATCTATAAAAAGCGCCACATCACCATCGATATCCCTTCCATGTACGGCAGCTACCACGAGCGCAAATTCGACTCGCTGGGGCTTACCTTTCGGGTCGAGTCCCTGATCAACGTGCTGTTCGAAGAGCTGGTGGATCAGATCAATCTGGGCCTGATCACCCGGGCCACTTTTCACGGCATTTATGAGCGGCTGACCCTATTTGACAAAGCCCTGCGCCTGGACGGGGTTTATTCGGTGGAGCTCGAACGCCAATTGGACCTGCTGGCCCATGCCCTAGTGGTGAGAGGGTTCACCTTTACCCAGTACCTGGATATTTTTAAGGGATTCGCCGTCGCCGTTAAAAACATCATCAACGACTACTTCAACAACATTCACGGTCAGAACCTGACACGCATTCTCTCACGCATGCCCACCGACCGAATCCTGGAAAAATACCTTCCCCGGGAAGCATCCGTGGATGCTGAGAAACTCAGGCACCGCGTCTCAGAGATCTTTTTCCGTGACCGCATCGCCACCTCTTTAGGACTCCAGCAGCTGGACCTGTTTTTAACCCGGATTCTGAACACCCTGTTTCACCAGTCCAACATGCTTCCCAAGGATAAACTCCACCTACTGCTCAACTATGATCCTCAGCGAATCATAACCGGCCTGGAACAGGTCAACAACAGTGCCGTCGGAATCATCTACATGGGCAACAAGGGACTGAACCTGCTCAAGCTGAAAAACCTGGGACTGCCGGTGCCCCCCGGCTTCATCGTCACCACCGAGGCCTTTCGCTGCCGGGAACTGATCGATGGTTTTGCACCGGTAAAGAAAAATTTTCGTCAGCAGGTCCGGCGGCACATCGCCCAACTTCAAAAAATAACCGGAAAACGGTTCGGGGATCCGGCCAACCCCCTGCTCTTCTCGGTGCGCAGTGGTGCCTCCATTTCACAACCAGGCATGATGGAAACCTTTCTAGATGTGGGTATCAATGAGGAAATTGCCGCCGGACTGGCCCACAAGATGGACAACCCCTGGTTCGCCTGGGATAACTATCGCCGATTTCTGCAGTGCTACGGAATGGCCTTTGGGTTGGCGCGTGATGATTTTGACGCCATCATTGCCGATTTCAAGTCACGCCTGGGTATCCCATTGAAAAAAGGGTTCACCGGCGAGCAGATGAAGATGGTGGCCCTGGCCTACAAATCACGCATCCGGGATGATGGCGTGGAGATGCTCGAAGACCCCCTGGATCAGCTTTTTATGACCATCAATGCGGTGTTCACCTCCTGGGAATCCCCTCGAGCCCAGACCTACCGCAAAATCATGGGCATTTCGGACGACTGGGGTACCGCCGTCACGGTTCAGGAAATGGTCTTCGGCAACATCTCCCCCCAGGCTGGCTCCGGTGTTTTTTTCACCCATAACCCACGCTGGTCCGGAGACACCCTGAGCCCCTGGGGCGATTTCACCCTGGAAAACCAGGGAGAAGACGTGGTGTCCGGCCTGGTGAGGACCATGCCCATTTCGGTCAAGCAGCAGGAGATCGAGATGCGCGACACGGACATCACCCTGGAAACCCACTACCCGGCCATTTATGCGACCATCCGCAAGTGGGCGGCCCAACTCATCTTCAAGAAGGGCTGGAGCCCCCAGGAAATGGAATTCACTTTCGAGGGGACCTCAGCCGACAACCTCTACCTGCTCCAGACCCGGGACATGGCCATCCGGGAGCACAAAACCGTGCTCACCTTCGACATCGACATCGACCCGGGAGACCGCTACCTGGGCCACGGCATCGGCGTTGCCGGCGGTGCCATGAGCGGCCGGGCCGTCTTTACCCTGGCGGAAGTCGATCACTGGCGGGAAGCCGAACCGGCCACGGCCCTGATCCTGATTCGCGGAGACACGGTTCCAGACGATATCAAGGAGATTTATGCCAGCGACGGCCTGCTTACCGCCAGGGGCGGTCTTACCAGCCATGCGTCGGTGGTGGCCCACCGGCTGGGCAAGACCTGTGTGGTGGGATGCGGCACCCTGGTGTGCAACGAGAAGGACAAAACCGCTCTATTCAATCAGGTGGTAATAAGCTCGGGAGACCATATTAGCATTGACGGTCGGGAAGGATCGGTTTATCAAGGAATCATGAAGATCAGGGAGACCTAATTGCCCGCCATCCATGTGGGATCGCTTCAAGACTCGGAGAACATGCCATGAACGAAGGACAGTTGAAAATAGGTATCAACGGCCTCGGCCGCATCGGCAAGCTAACCGTGTGGCACCATGTGGGACGACGCTATTTTAATGAAATCGTAGTCAATGTCGGCCGTCAGGCAGGTACGGGATTGGTGGACATTGCCCACTACCTGGAGCGGGACTCGACCTATGGCGCCCTGCATGCCTTTCTCCACGGGTACCGGGCCCAACCGGTAATCACTGACATCGACGACAGCGCTGGAACCATGGTCGTGGACGGTGTCACCGTGCGGCTAATGAGAAGCGCACGAAACCCCCAGGCCATCGACTGGAAAAGGTATGGCGTGCGGCTGGTGGTAGACACCACCGGTCAATTCCTGGATCCCACCCTGCCCGCTGCCCACCCCAAAGGGTCGGTCAGGGGTCACCTGGAAGCCGGCGCCGAAAAAGTGGTGGTCTCGGCGCCCTTCAAAATAGAAGAAGAAGGCCTCCGCATGCCCGACGATGCGGTCACGACGGTGATGGGGATTAACGCCAACGACTATGACCCCCGGCGCCACCGGGTCATTTCCAACGCCTCGTGCACGACTACCTGCCTGGCCCACATGATGAAGCCCCTGATCAATTCTTTCGGGGCCAAGCGGATCCTGTCGGCCTCCATGGCCACGATCCATGCCGCCACCGGCTCCCAGCAGGTGCTGGATCGTTTGCCCAAAGCCGGAAAAACCGACCTGAGAAAAAACCGCTCAATTTTAAACAATATCATTCTCACCTCCACGGGGGCGGCCAAGGCACTGAGACTGGTGCTCCCCGAAATGGAACACATCGGCTTCATCGCAGAATCGGTGCGGGTGCCCGTCAGCTCCGGGTCCCTGATCATCCTGGTGCTCAGCATCCAGGAAAGCCCGGCCGAAGAGATGGTCCGCCGCGAGGTGATCAACAAGGTCTATGAACGGGCAGCGCAGCTTGATCCCAACGGCTATCTGCAATATACGGAAAAGCAGAACGTCTCCGGTGATATTCTCGGAACGCCCCAAGCAGCGGCGGTGATCGAAGGTGATGAAACCCATACCCGCACGGCAGACCTGAGTCTGGATCTGGCCAGTATCCCCGGATTTTCAGCATCCGTGCTGAACAGCCTCACGGATACGGTGGTTCGCGCACCGGTCACCCAGGCCGTCATCTACGGCTGGTACGACAACGAGATGGGCAGCTACGTGAATATGCTTGGAGACCGAACAGTCAGCATCGCTGAAAACATGTGATCGGAAATGCGCGGCAGCAGCAGCCGGCTGATGCGGCCGCGGTTTGGCAAGGCAACCCCAAAAGCATCTTCAATGCTTTTGGGGAGCAGCGGGTTCCGGCAATCTTTGCGCTTGACGAGGGCGCAACCAGAACCATATATTGTCGTCGACACAACCGATGGTTTGAATCCGCGGAATCAGAAAGCCCATGAAAGGGCGGCATTATGAACGAAAAACCTGAATCGAGAGGCGACGAGTGCATCTGCACCGACATCCCCAAAGCATTATACGACCGCGTCGACGACTATTGCAAAGCCAGAGGAATTCCCCCCAGCGAATTCATATTCGACGCCATCAGCGAAAAGTTATTCTCCATTCACCGGGAGCGGCGGCGGAAACCGAGACTTTAAGGGCCAAGCCAATGAGCACGTCGAGCCGAAGTGTCGTACCCCGTCGCCAAGCGCAATCACGTGTAACCAGCCGGCAAACATAGTGGTGGCAAATGGCCTTGTAGACCTTTCCAGCCCCTGGTCAGCCTTGCCGAAAAGGTGAAAAAGGGGGCCACCCCGCATGACGCCGCAAACCCGTCCACCTGTTCATCGACCCACCCTGAAACGGATGCATCCGGCACTGGCCGTTTGTCTGATGCTGGTGCTGCTGTTCTCCGGCTGTGTCCACAACCAGTTGTATCAATTCCAAAAGCACGCGGCGGGCAACGACCATGAATGGATCGCCGCCCAAACGATCGCCTGCCAAGAGGCATCCGATGGGTGCAGCCAGCTCCACCTGATCAAGGCAACGGCCTGCTTTCACCTGGCCCAAGCGGGCCGGAACCCCGTTGTCGATTATGCCTGCGCCGCCGCCGAACTGGAAAAAGGGGTTGCTTTAAGGCCGTTCTGGGAAAATGCCGACGTTCAGCTCCAATTTCAGGAAAAGCTGTGCGAAGCCCTGAACCATCTGAAGGATCTGCAATCCGGTGAATCGAGCAAACAAACCCTGAACCGGTTGATGGAAGCGGCCCAGGCGCTGTATCAGTTGGCCCCGGAGCGGATTCCGGCGGTTTACTACCTCTCCGGGGCCCGCCTGAGCCAAATGATGCCCCTGCTTTTCGACCTCAACCACGCCACCCGGATACCCGTCTGTTATCGCCTCAAGCGCACCCTCTCCCGTGTGCTGTCGATGATGGAAACCGCCAAGGAAACTCCTCTGCCGGACTGGGATCGATTTGCCGAAAAGTACCAGCGGCTGGCCTTTGACCTGGGGTCGGCCGTGCACACCGCCGAATGTCGCTAATCAGGCAGAAAAGCCTTCACGGCCTTCAGGTGACCTGAAATCAGCCGGTCCTCAAACCCGAACGCCGCCCGAAGGTCCAGACAGAGCGTGCACGCCCGTCAGCTTGCCGAAGGGTGGCTAACCGGCTGTAAATCGGACAGGACGCGCCGGACAGCTTGACTCAGCAGCAGGGTATCCATGCCTACGGCAATCAGCGTATAGCCCTGTTTTATAAACGCTTGCACCGCGGCAGCATCCACACCGAAGATCCCGAAGATGATTTTACGCCTCAGACATGCCTGCCGCACCGTTTCGATCTGGTACCGGACATCGGCATCGTTGATCTTTCCCGGTTTTCCCATGCTGGCGGAAAGGTCGTAGGGACCGATGAACACCCCGTCGATGCCGGCCACCTCAAGGATCGAGGCGATGTTGGTGACCGCGTCCACATGTTCCACCTGGATGATCACGACCACCTTCTCGTTGGCTTGCGCCACATAGGCGGCAAAGGAAGCGCCGTATCCCTGGGCGCGGGCAATGCCCACACTTCTGTTGCCCAAGGGCGGATACTTGGCCCACGCCACCACCCGAGCCGCTGTATGGGCATCGTTTACCAGGGGGACGATGATGCCGTCCGCCCCCGTGTCCAGCGCCTGTTTGACGTAAACCTCGTCGTTGGCCGCCACACGCACCAGGCAGGGGCAATGGGGCTGCGCCGCCTGCAGGAGCAGTTGGATGTCGCCCACGCACAAAGGCCCGTGTTCGCTATCGACGAAGAGCCAGTCAAAACCGGATCGTGCAAGCAGTTCGGCAATCGGCGGGCTAGGCAGGGTAACGATTGTGCCCGTCAGGAGATCGCCCTGAAGCAGCCGTCTTCGAAAAGTGGGTTGCATGTGGATAGACTCCTATGGGGACGCCATTTTAAAACCGGCTCACTAGGTCGGCCAGCTTCACCACAAACTGCCCATATCCCTGTTCCAGGTAGAGACCGATCTGGGCGATGCATGCATAGGCCAAAGCAAACTGGGCCAGCGCGTAGCCGGCGATGGTGAACTGACTCAGGCTGAGAAGGCCCACGCCAAACTGGGAAATGGTGATGATCCCGGCCGCGAATTGCCCCACGGCAATCACCCCTTTGGCCACCACCGGCATGCGGTTGGACCGGTATTTGAAAGAGATGTGCAGCAGGGGAAGGCCCAAAAAGGTGGCCTGGCTTTTATACTCGAAGCCGTAGCCGTCCCATTGCCCACGGGCCGGATGGGGCGCCCCGCAGCCCGGGCAGGAGACCGCATGTTCACTCACCGGATGGTTGCATTCTCTGCATGCCTGCATGCTTTTTTTCCTGCGGGCGTCTGAAGCCCGTCTAAGGGTGGCTATTCAACCTTAAGGTGGTTCCGGATGTCAGCGCTGCCGGCCGAAAAAAGCGTATCCAGAAAGGCCACCGCAAAACTGCCCGGTCGCTCGCTGACACCGAGCGCCAATTCCCCGCACACGCCGTAGAAGCCGAATGCTGCGGCAACGGCCGCCAAAAGGTCGTCGCCGGCCACGGCACAGAATGCGCCAACAACCGCCGACAACCCGCATCCGAGGCCGGTCACCCGGGTCATCATGGGCACGCCGTTGGCCACCCGAAGCACCCGGCGGCCGTCGCTGATCAGATCCTTCTCCCCGGAGACGGCCACGATACAGCCGTATTGCCGGGCGATGGCGCTGGCGTCGTCGACGATCTCGTCGGACAGGGACAAGGACGAATCCACCCCTTTGGTCTGCACGCCGGCAACGGCCAGGGAAAGCACCTCCGATGCATTGCCCCGGATGACGGAAATTTTTACCTGGTTGAGGATCTGCTTGACGGTGCGGGTACGGTAACCGGTGGCGCCGGCGCCCACGGGGTCCAGTATCACCGGGATGCCCTGCTGGTTGGCGGTTCCGGCGGCCAGCAGCATGGCCTGGACCCATTTTTCGGAAAGGGTGCCGATATTGAGTACCAGGGCGTCGGCCAATGCAGCCATCTCCTGCACCTCGTTCCGGCTGTGGGCCATCACCGGCGAGGCCCCCAGAGCCAGCAGAATATTGGCTGTGGGGTTCATCGCCACCAAGTTGGTGATGTTGTGCACCAGCGGCGCAGTTTTTCTGATTTTATCGCGAAGGTCGAGGGTGGTGCGTTTCATGTCCATAGGGGTTCAATTCCTCAGACAGTCCGGGTTCGTAGCCATCCAGAGCCTTATTTTCCGGGCAATGGAATCGGCATGGGCCACCCAGGTAAAATGATTGCGCCCGCCGGCGGGCATCTCGTCGGCCCCCAGGTGCAGGTAGTGGACCGGCGCTTTTTTCAACTTCTTGCACAGATACCGGATTGCCCGGAACGGGGCAAGGTGGTCGCCGGCAAGGGAAATGGCCAGCACGGGCGTGATCACCCGTGCCAGCGCCGCCTCCAGATCACAGCTGCAATTGGCCGGTTCATAGCGACCGGTGCGGGCATTGTGGGCCCAGTCGCGCACCATGGTTCTGGCCTCACGGCCGCCAAAGCCCAATCGCCTGCCTGGGTAGTAACCGAGCAGCCTTGAGATGCCCCAGGCCAGTTGGGTCCCGAACAGAATGGTCAGATTGGTGGGAAAGGTCCACCCCCTGAAATAGACCGAACAACTCGATACCAGAACGATCCCTGCCACCCGCCCGGGAAAAAGACTCGTGTAAAGCACGCTCATCTGGCCGCCCAGGCTATGCCCCAACAGGTAGATGGGGGCTTGGGGAAAACGTCTTGCCGTGGCTGCCACCACGGCCGGCAGATCCTGGATGACCATCTCGTGGAATCCGAAATCCACCGACCGGGACGCACGCAGCGAACTTTCACCATGACCCCGCAGATCGGCGGTGACCGCCTGGAGCCCCTGCCGGCCCAACACGCCGGCCAGCGGTGCGTACCAGGACGCCGGAACACCCATGGCCGGCATGATGATGCATACCGGGCACGGCCCCTCATCAACAGGGTAGGCGGTAATTACCGACCGGCTGCCGTCCGCCATGGCAACGGGCAGCGCTTCTTTTTTCGGCAAGGCCGGCAAGCGGTGATGGGCTGACATGGTTTCCGAAATACTCTCGTTGCGACCGTAAGCTTCGGGTTAAACAGACCAATACAAGACCCTCCGCCGGCGGGCGAAGCAAAAAAGCCCTCCTGCGGATCGCATGCATTGTCCAATCGCTTACCCTTGGGGCGGTTGGGCTTTCTCCAACTGCTTGGTGACAAATTCCCAGTTGGCCAGGTTGTCCAGCACGGCCTTGACGAAATCCACCCGCCGGTTCTGGTAATCCAGGTAGTAGGCATGCTCCCACACGTCCACGGTAAAAAGCGGTGTCAGACCGTGGGCAAGCGGTGTATCCGCGTTGGCACTGGTGGTCACTGCCAGCTTGCCCTCGTCCAGCACCAGCCACACCCAACCGCTGCCGAACTGGTCCTTGGCCGCGGAGAGGAAGACCGTCTTGAAATCCACAAAACTGCCGAAGGTCGCATCGATCATCTCCGCCAGCAGGCCCTCCGGCGCACCACCGCCGCCCGGCTTCAGGCATTTGAAGAAATAGGCATGATTCCATGCCTGGGCGGCGTTGTTGAAAACGGCCGCCTTGGACGGGTCACCCGCCGTCATCTGAATAACCGCTTCGGCGGTCTTGCCGCCATAGCCCAACCGTTTGGTCAGCGCATTGGCCTGGTTCACATAGCCGGCGTAGTGCTTGTCGTAATGAAACCCCATGGTGTCCGCACCGATGAAGGGGGCCAGGGCATCCTGGCTGTACGGCAGCGGCTGCTTGACGAAAATGACCGAATCTTCGCCACTGCCGCACTGGGCCAGAAACAGGGCGGCCAAGGCACAGGCCGCCAGAACCGACGTACGAAAAACAGGGCGCTTGCTGATAACCGAATGGGTTGCCATGGTTTTTTCTCCTTTACATTTGGCCTCAGGGGCGGTTGGTAAGATGCTTAGGACCCTCAACGTCGCCCATCGAACCTCCGACCCAAAATCTTAAACAGGCGGAGCGCGGCGATCGCACCATTCAATGGTCGATATGATTATTGATGCGCGACGGGTCCCTTAACCCGGCGTCTCCTGAAAGCGGATAAAAAGCATCAACCCCGCACCGGTGACCAGCATTCCCAGGACGCCCAGGGCATTGGGCAGGGCCGTGCCGATAATCAGGATCTCGCCGGCCAGGGCGAAGATCACTTCGCTGGCCTGGGTGGCGTCCACGGCAGCCAATTGGCTGCCTGTTGTTGATTCGTTCCTCGCAAAGAGAAACAGGCTCGTAGCCATCACACCGGAGAACAGGGCCACCAGCGCCGTGTTCACGATCTGCCCGCCCGACGGCGGCGGCGGTGCGGTCAAGGCTACCAGCAGGCACCAGAAGGGTACGCTGCCCAGGGACATGAGCAGCACCCTGGCTAAGGGGTGATCCAGTTCAGGGCTGCTGATATCCGGCAGCCGGCCGTGGCCGGTCTTGGCCTCCCACACCAACTGGTTGCCGATGGGGTAACAAAAGGCAGCGATCAACACGGGCAAGGCGCCTTGGAGCAGCTGTGCCGGAACGACCACTCCCGCCTGGCTGACGTTGACCATGAACACACCGGCAAAGACGATGGCACAAAACAGCCAAATCCGCTTGGGAAAGCGCCTGCCGAAAGCCATCAGCACCACCAGGGTGGCGATGATCGTAAACTGCCAGGTGGTGGCGACGATCCAGGCGGGCGCATGGTCGGCGCTGAAGCAGATCAGGGCATAAAACGCCCCGAAGCCGATGCTGCCCGCCGCCATCCAAAAAATCAGGTTGTCGAAAAACAGGCCCAGGGTGCGGGCAACGGCCTTCGTTCCCCGAAACAGCAACAGCCAGACCGTCAGCAAAAGAATCATATACGCATAGCGCAGACTGGCGCTCCAGACCCAATGGCCGCCGGCCAGGCTCATGATCCGGTTCAGCACAAAGGTCGAGCTGAAGAAAAACCCGGCCAGCAGGCCGATGAGAATCAACCGCAGCACCGGTTACCGCCCACTCCGGTCATCACCGGCCACCATCTTATCGCTGGGATCCAACATCTCACCTTGCACCTCGCAGACTCTCGTACAGGGCGATACCCGCCGCGGTGGAGAGGTTCAGCGATCGGATCTCACCGGTGATGGGAATCCGATAGCAGGCCTGCGGGTAGCGCGAGAGAATCGCTTCGGGCAGCCCCCCGGTCTCGGATCCGAACACCAGAAACATCCGGCGGCGGACCGGCATCTCCCAGAAAAGCCGGGAGCCGCTCTTGGTGAAAAGCGCCATTTCACTGTCCACCGGCTCCAGCGCCTCACAGAACGCGTCGAAACTGTCCCAAATGCCGGGGGATACCCGCTCCCAATAGTCCAGGCCGGCGCGTTTCACCTCGCGGCTGTCAAGGGAGAACCCCAGCGGGCGGATCAGGTGCAGCCGGGCACCGGCACCCAGGCAGGTGCGGCCGACGTTGCCGGTGTTCCAGTGAATTTCAGGCGCCACCAGCACCACGTGGCGTTCCGATGCGGCATTTGAACCTAGAATGGCATCGTCCATGGCATCGCTATCTGATGTAGCCCCACTCTTTGAGCCGCTGGTAGGCGTATTGGGCCTGCTTGCCCTGCTGGACCTGCTTCAGATAGGTGTTGTAGGCTTGGGCTGCCGGCTCAATTTTCTGCATGCCCTCCAGGGAGAGTCCTTTGAAGAATTCCGTATTGGGATTGCCCGGCAGCCGCCGTTCATAAATGGAAAAATCCTCGTAAGCCGCATCGTACTTCTTGTTGCGGATTTTGGTGATGCCGCTGATGTGGTAAGCCTGGGCCTCCTCGGGGTAGACCTGTTTGGCCCGGTCGGCATAGCGCTCCGCCTCGCCGTCCTTTTTCTGCATCAACTGACACTTGGCCATGAGCAGCAGCCCCACATAGTCGTCAGGGGCTTGGTCCAGGGCCTGCTTGAACAGGCCTTCGGCCTGGCTGTACTGCTCCTTGCCCATGGCTTCTTCGCCGTCCTGCATCGTTTTGATGGCGCCCTTGAGTTTTCTCAGGCCGGCGGTGTTGTCCATGTAGCGCTCCCGATACAGGGGCTGGCCGCTGAACTGCCGGTAATCGTTGGTGGCTTGGTTCACCGAGGTCTGGTAGCGTTCCGAGGACATGGGGTGGGTGGCGAAAAGAAGATCCGTGGCGCCGGCCTTGTGCTGGTTCATGCTGTTGAGCATCTCCATGAGCCCCACCATGCCCTGGGGGCCGTAACCCGACCGGGCCATGTATTCCATGCCCAGACCGTCTGCCTGGCGCTCATTGTCGCGGCTGTAGGAGGCCAGCAAGGCACCCGAGCCCAGCTGGCCCAGTTGCCCGGCGAGATTGCCCGCCCCGGAACCCACGGCCACGCTGGTCAGGATGGCCAGCCCCCCCACGGCCATGCTGGCCAACTGGGCCTTGGACATGATCTCCGCGGTATGCCGCGCGTTCACGTGACCCAGTTCGTGCCCCAGCAGGGCGGCCAGCTCCGCTTCATTGTCCAGTTCCAGCAGGATCCCCCGGGTGCAGGCGATGCTGCCGCCGGGAAATGCGTAGGCATTGACGTAGTTGGCATTGACGCAGTGAAAGTTATAGGGCATCTGGCTGCGGTGGGTGGTGGCGGCAATCCGCTTGCCGGTTGTCTGGACATAGTTTTGCAGACGCCGGTCCTGAACGGTCCCGTAGTCCGATGAAAACTGGTGCGGAGACTGCTTGCGATCGACGGCAATCTCCTGCTGTTCATCCATGATCATGAACTGGGATTTTCCCGTGACGGGGTTGGTGGCACACCCCATGGCCAGGCCGGTGGCCGCCATGCCGGTCATGATCATAAATTCACGACGGCTCAGCCCGTTAATCACCCTTCTGGAAACTCGCATACGCACCTCATCGATCCTATTTTCTTTTCTCTTATTGGTTGATAAATCGTGTCCGTGTCCCTTCATAAAGGGATACGCTCAGGCCCGCTGCCCGCAATATGGACAATACCTAAACGAACTGTCAAAAGCGCGCTTGCAGGCCACACAAACGGAGGAAGACCCCGACGGCGATACCTCCTCAACCGGTGCCCGGGAATCACTCACCGGCCGCTGGCAGCCTTCGCACAATAAAAACGGCTGTCCCAGTTTCACCCGGATCAGGGGTATGAAAAACAGGCTCAGGTAATGATCCACCCGGGTGGTATAGGCCTGGGCCAGACCACAGGATGGGCAGCGTTTGGGGTTTTCATCCACCCGTCTGGTTTTGGGTTGCAGGCCGGCAATCAGAAACATGCGATCCCTTTTAAAAAGCCGCCGGCCATCGAATGGGCAGTCTCGGCCGATTGGCTGTTGCAAGCGTGGGTTGTATTGTATAAGAAAAAGTCCCATAGTCAATACGCAAAACACCTTTCAGGGAGCCTTATGATGACCGACAGCCGCCTGCCCGTTGCCGATATGCTCAAAGACCTGATCAAGATCAACGCCGTGATCGCCACCGAACTAGTCCAGTTGGTGGAGAACTCCAGCCGGCTGGTTCGCGGCGGTGACCTCCCCGAAACCTGCAAGATTCAGCATCAGGCGTTGAAGCGGGAGGTCATCGAAATTGCCGAACGCTGGAGTGGTTCCTGTCAGACCCTGCGGGACCATAATCTGGACCATGAATAGCGCGGCTTTCTGATTGACGAATGGCCGCAGTCCTGATGCCACGGTTGACCCAATCGGTTGCCGCCGCTGGCCGACAGCACCCACCAAGGAGCAAGCGCATGATCATCGATTTCCACGTCCACACATTTCCGGCCGAGATCCGCGATCACCGGCAACGCTTTTTCGATGCCGAGCCTGAATTCAAGTTGCTCTATGAATCCCCCACATCCAAGCTGGTGGCCGCATCCGAAATCATCGCCATGATGGATGAGCAGGAGGTGGACATGTCGGTGGTGTTCGGGTTTCCCTGGCGTACCCCCGACACCTGCCGGCGCAACAACGACTACGTCATCGAAGCGGTGAACCGTTACCCGCAGCGCCTGCGGGGCCTGTGCTGCGTGGACAGCCTCAACCCGGAGGCGGCCGAAGAGGTACGGCGCTGCCTGGACGCCGGTCTGAGCGGCGTGGGAGAACTTGCCTTCTACGGCTGCGGCATCGACGGCGAATGCCAGCTGAGCCTGGGGCCCATCATGGCCATGTGCCGCGAGCGGGATGTGCCCGTGCTGCTGCACACCAACGAGGAGGTGGGCCACCTCTATCCGGGCAAAACCCCCAACACCATGATCCAGATCTACGAGACCATGGCCCGTTTTCCGGACAACACCATTGTCCTGGCCCACTGGGGAGGCGGCCTTTTCTTTTACAACCTGCTCAAAAAAGCGGTCAAGGAGACCCTCAAAAACGTCTATTACGACACCGCCGCCTCCCCGTTTCTCTACGACAGCCGGATCTATCGCTACGCCAAGGACCTGGTGGGGCTGGACAAGGTGCTGCTGGGCACCGACTACCCGCTGCTCAAACCCGCGCGCTACTTCAGGGAGATGGCCGACGCCGGCCTGAGCCGGGCCGACAGGGACCTGGTAGGCGGGCAGAACGCCGCGCGGCTGCTCAAGTTATCGGACGGATAACGGAAGCCGGATGTCGGAGGTGGCCCCCATTGACTGAACAGCAACGGGAAGGGGTGCAGCCATTCACGGTTACCAAAGACTGGTTTACCTACGGATACCATGAAAAAGGCACGTCATTGTTGACCTAATGACATACAATTTGTGGAATTGTTTACACAATTTTATATGTGCCACACTGTAGCAGCATCTTAACCGATTGATTTTTTATACAATACCAATCTGATATAACGGCCTGTATTTGCATGTTTTTTGCATTATAAAGGGCAGCCATAGAAAAAGCCACACCTGTTGAAAAACAGGGTCGGAAAACCACGGGTCTAATTTCAGTTGCGAACGCTGTTCTCGCTTATTCTTCCATTTGAAGACAGCCGGGCTGCCGATGGTGATCTAAGTATAGGTCACAATGAGGTCGCTCGGCTTCTTTATTCTGCTTATTCCTATCAAGCTTAAAATAGCGGCGTCACTACAATAAGTGCAATAAGTTGCGGAAAATACGAAAATCTCACGCAGACACCCCTTCTTGATTGTTGGATCGGCTTTAGCACGCTCCAGACCCCAATCAATCTGACAATGAAATGATTGATAACAGGATACCGATTATTTCTAAACCACGCTTGATGTATCCGTTGAAAGTCTAAAAACATGCTTTCATGCAATTCCTGCGCATGCGGGAATCAATAAGATCAAAGCGGTTATAAACTCTCTCTCGTATGCGTGAAAGTGACACTATTGGTAATGGTTTTATGAGTATAAACCTTCTCTTCACAAGGAGGCATGCAATGAGGGCAATTAAAATATTACAAATGGCCGTGGCAATTGTGCTTCTTATCATGCTGGGCGTATCATACGCGCAGGACGACCATAAGGGGTGCAGTGACCATCCAATGTTCTCCAGAATACAGAACTTCTATATATCAAGCTGCAGGGAAGTTGAATACGATGCTCACAATTTTTACGATGAAAAGGGTAAAAAGCAAGTCATCGAGGGTCATAAATGGCTCATCAGTTACAAAATCAAAAAAGGTCTTGCGCCAGCGGGTGTACTTAAAATTAAAAAAAACTATATCAATGCAGTCAAGAAAATCGGTGGCCAGGTGCTTAAAGAAGGCGGACATTGCTTCATGAAAGTAGACCAAGCGGGCAGGGAAACCTGGATTGAGCTAAACACCGCAACGACGACTACCGGAGACAACTACAGCCTGGTCATTGTCCAAACCGGTGTTATGGAGCAAGAGGTGACAGCGGATCCCGATGCCATGTCAAGTGACATTAATACAACCGGCCATTTTGCGGTTTACGGGATTTACTTTGACCCTGGCAGCCATGTCGTCAAGCCCGAGTCTGAACCTGCCGTCGCAGGAATCGCAAAAATGCTGGAGGCGAACAAGAATCTCAATGTTTATGTGGTTGGCCATACCGACGCGACCGGCGAGCCAGCATACAATATGGAGCTATCCCGTAAACGCGCTCAGGCGGTAGCCGATCAATTGGTTAAGCAATACAGTATCTCTCCGGAGCGTCTCAAGGCGGAAGGCGTCGGCCATTTATCACCAATCAGCACGAACCGGACAGAGGAAGGCAAAAGGCTTAATCGCAGAGTGGAGTTGGTGGAGATGGGAAGCCAGGACACAGGTCAAGCTTTAATTACTTCGCCTGTGCAGAAACATACCTCAGGGGTTACACCAAGTGGTGAGTTTGAGGCTTTGCTGGATGCCGCACTAGTATCTTACAGGGAGGGTAACACGGTTGAAGCGGTTGATAATTTAGAACTGGGAGTTTTATCCATATGGGATGAGGTGCCCCTGACCGTAAAAAATCTAAAGCTTGTTGAGGATATGAAGACCTATGAAAACAGGCAGAACACCACCTTTGGTTCCGGAGAAAAGATGCATTTCATTGTGCATCTTGTCGGCTACAAAATGAAGCCGGTTGGAGATTCATATTCGATTAACATCACGACGGATGTTTATTTCCTTCGGAACGGTGAAATACTAACCGGCAAGCAGGATTTCGGGAAATTTGAATTCATTTCACCCATACAAAAAACGGAATTCCAGCTTGAGTTGACCTACTGGCTTACCGATGCACCGCCGGGGGATTATGACGTGCAGACGGTGATCCACGATCAGAATTCTGGCAAAAGCACGCAGTTTACAACGCCGGTCAAGATGAAATGATGGGGTTGAATATACCCGCAGTGAAACACAATCAGTGCATCACCAGGAGAAACGATGTCCCCGACAGCGCTCAACCGGATCAGGCGTGCAGGATGCTCAAAACCAGCGTCAACGGCGACACGGTAAGCTGGATGATGGTCTACGACTCGCCCGATGGCAAATCGAAGCTGACCGGCGAAATCACCTACTATGGAGACACGTTTAAAGGCATCCTCAGGATTGATATGCAAGGCATGGAAATGATCCAAAACATGAATGGCCGGCGAATCGGGAAATGAAAGTCGTGAAGGAGAGTCAAGGATGGTCAGGGTAATATTCAGCGTCATTTGTGGACCTGAAATCATCAGGCAAAAAGCTATTCAATTTATGGTTAAGATGAACATTATAATATATGCATTGGTTATTGTAGTCATCTCCCCTTTATGCCTATACGCGCAAACATGTTGTGTCCGTTTTGTTGGAACTTCTCAGGTTGCTGTCCCCCCGGGTGAGTCAGCAAGTATCGCAAAAGGAACATTTGAAAGTGTCTATCATAAAAGAGAATATGGAGGTGGTCCTCTTCTACAAGATTGCCCATTAAAAGTAGAACTTATGTCTTCCAAACTTTTGGATATCGAATATTTATTTAAGGGTAAGATATACAAAGCAGGTGCCACAGACGGATTTATCATGCACATGAGACTGGTTGATGTTGAGCACGGTCAAGTCGTAAAGGAGGGGCAAATTTCATGGAGAGGGCCGTATAAAAATGGTCTTGGCTTCGCTCCGGAATGGGACTCTATGGATAAGCCGAGATACAGCTATATAAGAGCGCTTGCTACTACTTTTAATCCTCTTGATGATTTGATTCATGCCTATGAAAGTCTGCCGGAGTTGTGCGATATTCAGCCGGAAAAGGAGTCTATTGAGGCCGGTCAGACCATGACCATAGATGTAACCGATATCGTTGACAGCAGGATGGCGAACCCTCAACCCTGGCAACGTATCCTGGTGCGAGCCGCAAAAGGCAAGCTTCTGAATGGCTATAAAAAGGATGATTGGCAGGTCTTTGAGACAAGATCCGACACTGTCACCGTCAGGTATAAGGCTCCCCAGGTCTGCGAAGATGAGCGGGAAGAGATTCAGGTGTGGAATTCCTGTAACTGTACAGGCGATTTATATAACACCTTGCCCGAAAAGGAGATCGGCCGGGCGCATTTCAACATCTATGATCGCAAGCCCGAGAAGCTCACGGTCCTGCCAGAACCAATCAAGGTCAAAGTCGGCGACAGTACGAGTATTCAACTTACCAACATTGTCGACGCCGAAGGCAAGCCCCTTGAGCCCAATGAACAGGTGATGGTGTCGGTTGACAAAGGCAGGATTACCAACGGCATGCCGCTGGGTGGCTGCAAGGTTTTTGATGTGGTTCAGGGGCGTGTCAGCGTCAACTATCAGGCGCCGGACGACCTGAGCGTCAACCGCGATAGGATTAAAACCTACAACCTGTGCGTCAAGGATGACGAACTGGTCGAGGTTGTACCCCACAAACTCATCGCTCAAAAGCCTATTATAATTGAGTTCCCCCCCCTGGCTGCCAGAATCACGCGCACCCTGGAAGAGTCCCGCGATACCCATATCGATAAGACGGAGTGGGGTGATTTACGCAAGGTTAGAAAAGGAAATTCGCTATCGACCAAGCGCGTTGCCATAATTGCAAGCTTTTCCGATGAGCCGGAAGGAATTCATATTCCAAACACATTTCAGCTGCCACCTGGAATCAAGCTTCCACAAGGATTTCAGATGATGCCAGACAAACTACATTACCGGATGATCGATTGCCGGGTTGTCTCGGAAACGTATACCTATAATGGCGAGTACTATTCTGCTGATTACGATGCACAAGGCCTGACCCAAGAAGGAACGACCAGGACCGTGCGTAACGGAAGGGCCGGCCGTATTAACCCGCCATGCGAAACAAACGCCATTGCATTGAAGACGGATTCATCCACAGGGACAACGAAGGTCAATTATGTGAGCGTTCCATTTTTTGATGTCGAGTTTCTTGTTGACGAGCATGTCGAGTATAAGGGCAAAAAAGAAGGCACGGATCGTCAACTGGTACCAAACAACTCCTCTTCGTCCAGGACTTTTACCTCTAATTTTGCGGTTCAACCCACGGTCGTCAAAGATAAAGAAGCCTGCTTCAAGGTCACCGGCGGCGATGGCGTACGCTTTATGTCCGGCAGATGTGCCGAAACATTTCCGCAACCGGGGGGTGATCTGCAAAGAACGACCCGCGAAGTTTACCAATGGCAGGTTTCCCGACGCTGACTCAATTTTGATTTCTGATGTTTTTATTTGGGGGAAAAAAATGAAAGTTTTTCTCGCCTTCTGTTTCTTCTTTGGTTCTATTTTTCTTGTTTTTGTCCTATTTTTAATTTGTTTTCTGTTGGCGCCAACGGAATATACGCTTGATAAACGAGTGACAGAGATCTCCGCTGGAGACTTCCGATATCCGGAGAGAATCTTTCCCGATTTGCCAATAAAAAACCGTTACGGCTACCCCGGAATGCAGACCGGTCTGATGGCAAAAAATACCAACACGATTGCTTATGTCATGGTTCCAAGTGATGCAGAACAGGCTAAACTCCTATTTAAAGCCTATGCCGAGCAATATCTACAAGGGATTTTGTCCCGCAATAGCGGGATCGGTTTCTACAATTATAAAAAAAAGGAATTGGGTGTAGCGGGCCGCATTAAACTCCTGGATGGGGTCATCGTCCACGTTGAAGGCAAGGATTATCCGTCTGTTGATCAGGCAATCGACCGATCGGCACTGATGATGCGCAACCCGGAGGCAAATATCTTTACTGATATCGTCTATACCGACAAGTATATGTGGCCTAGTGTGGTTTCCATTGTATTGTATGTCCTTCTTCTCGTTCCGCTATGGGGCCGGGTAGCCTCCTGGTCGGCGACAGTACCGCCTAAACCCGGTACTAAACCGGTGAGTGAAGCAGAACTCAGACAGCGGCTGCTGGCCATTAATGCAATGGATTCTCCGCTGAAGGTTATCGAAGGGAAAAAAGGGAAAATGGACATTGTCTGGCGTCTGGCAGATGCCAAATGGGCAGGGCTTATGACCTTGAACAAAATAAAGCGCACCCAGATGATACGCATTAAACTCTCCGGGGAAGATGCCGCCTGCCGTGCGATCGATATTTCAAAGACGGTACGCGGTTCAGCAGATGCAGGTACCTTGCACCTTGGCTTCAGTTTAAATTTGTTTCGGGGAATTGTTTTTTTCCAAAAGGAATATGCGACCCAGTATGGATTGGTTTATAAGGAGGGCCGCCTGGCAATTGACAATGCCTACCGGTATACATTCAACAGTGCTGAAATGAAGAGCCCTGTTATGCAGATTGTCAGAGACAGCGGTTGGAGGTACAAGCCGGTGGTTTTCTTTTCCAGATGGCTGGGCGGTTGAGCGTGTTACCGACTCGCCACAGGCCTCCTGCCGCTCATGATGCGCTGGATGAATTGGGGGGTGATCATAGAGCCCGGTGAGGACGATACACGCACCCCAACGGCCCTGGCCTGTCGGTGGGTTCGATGAATCACCGTCAATCCAACCCGTTATCTACCTGTCCCCTCGCCTGAAAGGCTTTCGCCTAAGGAGAGATTATACTTTTTTTACTTTTTTGGAGATAGACGGGGCCGGTCGGAAATTTTGTGTTTTCTCGGAATAGCTCTCCAAATCTCACCTATCGAAGTATCTGGCAAACCTGGATAGGCCCCTTCAATAAAGTTTTTAAACTCAGTTTTTCTAATAGGTGACTTCTGGCTCTGGCAATGGATGAGTCCTTGAACGGTTGCTGATATGGTGGCTGTAAAATTCTCTCTTTCGGCTTTCAGCTGGGCATAATGTCGGCGTTCTTTGGTAGTCATGCCCGCGCCTGCTTCGGGGTGTTCATCCTCGAATGACTCTATATCGCTCATTTTGAATAAAACGATCGGAAACCAGTTTTCCACCTCGCGGATGTCGTGCATTTCGGCAAAGTGTTTAACAAAATTTTTCATATCAACTTTTTTGGGATTACCTTGCGTCCATTCTCGATAAGTCGGCAAACCTTGTTCGACGGCTTCAAAAATAATCCCTGGAGTAACAGACCACCGTTCTAGCAGCTGGTTTGCTGTAATCCATTTTTCCATGTTGCATCTCTCCTGTAACGCACCTGCTTGTTTCCCCAGGCAAGGTCGGTTCGGGAAAACCGGTTTTTTCGGGTCGCGGTCCCTATCCCCGCTATCGCGGTTTAAGGCATTGCATGGATCATGCGCTGCTTGCGTTATGCTACCCTAACAAAAAATTACGCCGTATTTCAAGAGATATCCCAAAACAAGCTACGCATCAAATTGATTGGGTTTCCTCTGTTGATATCCGGCGTTCCAACCCTTTTTTTGATTGAGAAGCTGCGTGTCGGCAGTTCGATACTGTCCCTCGGCACCAGCAATCATTTCCCCGGCAGCGAAAACAGCAGGTTATTTTTTTTCCCCACCTACGCTATCCATGCCAAATTCATCTGTTGTCTGCAAACCTTGTTCACAATTGACAGCTGGTGACGGTCAAAAGACACTGCGGAGCAGCCGTTCGTCAGCCTATGTATTGCCTATCCAACGAAAACAAGCCACCCTTGAGCCTTTACAACCCCAACACCATTCATCCCAACGTTTCAAGCAGGTACGTGCCGTCTATTTTAACCCGTACACGATCTGCGCGATCGTCGGAAAGTATCCATGGGTAACCACGTGGATTGGCAGTGGCCTTCGCTTTGTCCATTCTCAATGAATCACCAGTCAGAGTGAAAGTAAGATTCAGATTTGAAATCAAACGTAAATAAATGTCGATCAATTTCATCGAACCTCCATCGGTATCACGTAAGACCTCAGGTAGCTCTCCCGAGGATTGGGGCTTTTCGGTTAGGAAAGTTCCCTTCGGGACCTTGGGTTAATCGAAATCCAAGGCCAATACCTGTACGTGCTTTAAAAGTCTCTATTGCAGGACAAAAACTGTCGTAGTAAAAAAGAGTCCATTTTTCATATCTGCCCTTTTTCCCCAAAAAAACTGGAGGTATTCATGAGCATCAAACGTTGTCTCAGCATTATTTTGGTCGTGCTGTACGTCGTGATCGTGACCTCGTTTTGCGCCGTTGCCCAGACCGACATGCCGGGCAGCAAGGATCACCCCATGTTTTCAAGAATGCCGGGTTATTACATCAGTGATTACCAGCAGGAGGAATTCGCAGCTTATGATTTCAGGGATGAAAACGGCAATGATGTCACCGTGGAGGGTCAGCTGACCGAGATCGTTTACACGTTGCCGGACAGCTCTCCCAGGGCCGCAAAACTGAAAGTTCTGCGAAATTTCAGCAGCGCCGTGACCAAGATCGGCGGCAAGTTCTGCGATTACGCAGGCAATTCCACCTACATGAATATCATCAGAGAAGGTCAGGAATTATGGGCCAGGGTGTATGCCACCGAGGATGATTACACATTGACCATTGTCCAAAAAGGAGAGGTCAAACAGGAAGTCACCGCGGATTGGATGATGGAGGAACTCAACCGCAGCGGCCGCGTGGCCTTGTATATCAATTTCGCCACCGGCAAGGCCACCATCCAAGCCGAGAGCCTGGTGATTATCGATCAAATCACAGCTGTGTTAAAGGAAAATGCCGAACTTACCATTGAAATCCAAGGCCATACCGACGATGTGGGCTCGGATGAAGCCAATATGACGTTATCCGGGCAGCGCGCCCAAGCCGTAATGCAGGCCATTATCTCCCGGGGGGTTGCAGCGGAACGATTGACAGCGACCGGATTTGGCGAGAAAAACCCTCTTGCCGACAACAAAACCGAAGAGGGCCGGGCCACGAACCGGCGGGTGGAGCTGGTCAAGATGTAATGATTAAGATGGGTACCACTGAAATGGACTTTGATTGCCTGGATGGATTCATCGCTTTTTCTATCCATAATTCCAATGGTTAAGCCAATGCTTCGAGACATGTCGGTATTTTCAGCCCTTCGGGCTATGGTGTTGGGTGCGCTTCTGATTTTACTGCCCGGCATGGCTGCGGCCATCGGGGATAATGCGGCGCGTCTGGATCAACTCCAGAAGCAGATGGAAAATGCATTGAACCAAGGTCAAGGCATACCGCCGGAACTGATGGAGGAGATGCAAAAGCTGCTCGAAGAGATGCAGAAGGGCGAAGCCGCTGAGGAACCCGACCAGGAACCCGGTTTCGTCCCCGCGCCTTTCTCCGGAACCGTGACCATTTCGCTTAACAGCATGGGCAATTGGAGTACAAAGGGCACTTCGATTGCCACCTCGTCCGTTGCCAAGGCCACGGCGATCATTCGCAGCACACGGGAGGAGCGCGATGAACAGGGGGAGATTGTAGATTATATCCCCCAGGGCATGGTTTTGACCCGGATTTCCGGAAACTGGCGACTGGAGGGAGGCGACGAGGAAGGCAAGATCGCAGCGACGAGGTCGTACGCAGGCAGCGACCGGCGGCAATTCGGCGACGGCCCTTCCAAGGAGATCTCCTTGTGGCTGGATCCGCTGCGCAAGGTCTACAAAGTAGATTTGCCCAGCGGCTGGGCCGAGGCAAGTGTAAAAGAGGTGATTACCGGGCCGCACCTGTATGAGACGAAAACCTACACCCAATCCATCAGCGTCAGCGCCTTGCCCGAAAAAGGGGGCATGGACGACACCGGCGAATATCCATATACGCCGGGCGCCGGCGGCCTGTATCATTCGTACAGCGTGCCGACATGGGCCATCATCCTGGGGGAAGAACCCGCTTTCGGTGCGGGCATGCGAGAGAATGACCCCTTGTTGGCGACCGTTCGCCAGGAGCAAGGCGAAAACTATCTTCTCCCCATCACCCTGACGGTCACCTGGAACCTGCACCTGAAAGGCGGCGACGTAGAGGCAGTGATCGAACCCGCGGGGGACTACGACAATTGGCTGCCCACGGCAGGGATCAGCGGGGCCGGCGGTCTGGTCAAGGCAAAGGTGCGGATTGTCAAGCCCGAAGGGGCCAAAGGCCACATCACCTTCCGTTTGCTGGATGTCAGTCAGGTCAAAGGGGAATGCATGAATTCCCCCCCGCGGGACCCGAATACCCATCTGGATTTACAGTTCAGCAAGACCGGCAGCAGCAAGGGCCTCTGGGTGGGGCCGGACGGCATGGAAGCCAAAACCGAAGATCCGATCAACGAGGCGACCATTGCCGTGCAGTCACGGGATTTCGGAGCTTGGGGCCGGTTGGAGGCCGAGGTCAAGGTGGTCGTCAAAGGCCGGGAGCAAAGCGCCCGGGCGGTATACCAAACCCTGGGCACCGACTGGCTGGCCCTGCCGCGGGATGACGACGACGATCATGTGGCCGACGGTTGGGCCAAGCAGATGGGGATTGACGAAAACGCCATAGAAGACAACGACCCCCGGCCGGGAAAAACATACCCTGGCGATGGGCTGTCGGTTTACGAAGAGTACCGGGGCTTCATGGTCAAGGGCCGGCATGTGCGCACCGACCCCACGGTCAAGGATCTGTTTATCTGGGACCCCGACGACCTGATTCCTCAATCCAACGTCAGCGGCGGTGCGCTGGGTGCGATCAAGGTGCACCGGGTGGCTGTCGATGAGATCAAATCCACCGCCCAAGGTCCCCAAGGGCGCATGATCAATTATAATTTCGATCCGCCCACCCATGTCGTGGATCAGCATGGCCTTTTGATCTTTAAAGGGGATCAGGCCAATATCGGCCATACCTTCGAAAGCTTCACGAACCCCGATGCGCGGCTGGGGCCACCGGTGGAAAGCGACCGCATCGAGGTCAACCCCAACTATACTTTCAATCAGATTTGTGCCGTCGTGAACAAATACAGGCAGGAATATACCCGGGAGAAAGGACCCGATTGGCCCGATGCGGCCTGGTACGAGGCCAGACTGGCCGAAACCATCTCTTTTGCCGTGGCTCACGAAGTGTCCCACGGCGTGGGTGTGCGGCACCATACACCGGAGTCCGCTCCCCCTTACAGTTGTCTCATGAGCCAGCCCGAAATGAACGGATACAACGGCTATTGCAGCTACAACCTCTTCAAAGGCGAATACATGTGGGGGTTCATGCTGTGCGCCAAATGCCGGGAACAGATCATGGTCAGCGACATCTACGAGGGACAGGGGTATCTGCCGCCGCCTTAGAATGCTGAAAACGACGTCGTGACAGCCCTCACGCATAACCCGAGGAGGAAAATATGACGGTCCGAAAAAAGTATCTCTGGCTGTTCGCGCTTATGCTTCTGATTCCAACCAGCCTCGCTGCCCAGACGCCGGGAACCATTGCGTACAAAATCGACGGCAAGCGGTTTTCATTCCAACAGGGACGCGTGGAATACTATAAAAACGATGGCTATATGTCTTTGACCTGCGAACGGGAGGAACTGGTCGGCGATCCTTCCGCTCCAGGGCAAAAACGGCAGGTCACGGTGGGGGTGACCATCCAACTGCCCGGAGACGAATCCATGTTCAAGGGAAGGCACCATTCGAGCACTTCGGATGAAATACCCACCTACTTTTCCTGGTATGAAGTCGTTCCTGCTTCGGGCGGCAAAGGCAAGGCGCTGAAACCGTTTCTGGCCGGTCTGGACAGCGGGGATGAAAGCCAAATGGAAATGGTTGTGGAGATCACGGACTTCGGGCCTACGGGTGGCATGGTCACCGGCACCTTCAGCGGCAAGATCTTTGATGAGGAGGGCAAACGCCATCAGGTCGCGGATGGGGTGTTTTCCGTTCCACGCATGGATATGAAATGAGATCTCAATGACCTGCTGACGGTCCGTGCTCTGACCGTGGTCTGCTGTCATCCGACCCCGGTCCTCCGGCCTCAGCTTCCCGCCAGCAGCACCTCGTCGTTTTCAAATGCCTGGCGGCGGATGGTGGCGAACATCTCCAGCAGCTTCGGCACGCTGAGTTTGGCTTTGTCCGCACCGGAGACGTCGATGATGATCTCACCGGCATCCATCATCAGCAGTCGGCTGCCGTAAGCGATGGCGTGGTTCATGTTGTGGGTGATCATCAAGGTGGTCAGGCGGTGCTCACTGATGAAGCGCGTGGTCAGGTCCATGACAATGGCGGCGTTGTGCGGATCCAGAGCCGCGGTGTGCTCGTCCAGCAGGGCGATGTCCGGATCGGAGAGCACCATCATCAGCAAGGTCAGCGCCTGACGCTGGCCGCCGGACAGGGTGCTGACGTTCTCCTTCATGCGCGATTCCAGACCCATCTCGAGTTGCGCCAGCTGACTTCTGAAGTAGGCCCGCATCTTGCGGTTGAGGCTGATCACCGGCCACTTGAAACCCTTTTTGCAGGTGATCATCATGTTGTCTTCCAGGGTCATGGTGGAGGCGGTGCCCGCCAGCGGATCTTGAAAAATGCGGCCCATGGTTCTGGCCCGCAGGTATTCCGGGCGGGCGGTAACATCCTCCCCGTTGATCAAGACCGTGCCGGAGGTGGGCGGCAGGCTGCCGGAGATCAGGTTGAACAGGGTGGTCTTGCCGGCGCCGTTGCTGCCGATGATAGTGACGAATTCACCGGCGTCCACGCTAAGGTTCAGGTCCCGGATCACTGTTTTGGCATTGGGGGTGCCCGCATGAAATGTGCAGTTGAGGTTCTGGAGGCGGATCATGCGGCGGTGCCCCCTTTGCCGCGGATACGGCGGTAGTTGGTCACTGCCAGGGAGGCGATGATCAAAACGCCGGCAATCAGCTTCAGGTCGTTGGGGGTCATGTTGACATAGTAGCCGTAGAAGCGGCCCAGGTACATGATGGCCTTGAACAGGATGGCGCCCAGAATCACCCGCAGGGTGAGCATGCCGATGCGGTTTGATTTGATGATGAATTCTCCCAGCATCACCGAGGCCAGCCCGGAGACCACGATCCCCTGCCCCAGGTTCACGTCGGCAAAGCCCTGGTACTGGGCGGCGAAGGCGCCGGACAAGGCCACCAGCCCGTTGGACAGGCCCACACCGATGAGCTTGAGGGTGGCCGGATTGACCCCCTGGACCTTGACCATCTGTTCGTTGTTGCCCAGCGCGCCGAACACCAGCCCCATGTCCGTATGGAAGAACAGATCCAGGGCGAACTTGATGGACAGAACGACCAGGGCGAAAAAGATCAGCGAGGCCCAGTCTGCGGGGATCAGGCCTGCGGTGGCCGCGGTGACATGGGTGATGATCGTATCCACCCGCAAAAGCGGCAGGTTGGCGCGGTTGTCCAAGATGCGGATGTTCACCGAATAGAGCATGGTCATGGTCAGAATGCCGGCCAGCAGATGGGGCACCTTGAGCCGGTTGTGGATGGCCGCGGTAACGAATCCGGCCAGCACGCCGCCGGCAAAGGCCAGCAAAAGGCCGGTCAGCGGGTTCATCCCGCCGGTCAGCGAGGTGGCCATGATCACCGCGCCCATGGGGAAGCTGCCGTCCACGGTGAGGTCCGGAAAATCGAGAACGCGGAAGGTGAAAAACACCCCCAGGGCCATGATGGCGTAGATCAGTCCTTCGACAAAGATGCCTTCAAGCATGATGGGTCAGTCTTTACTGTGAATTGGCCCAGCCGGCGGACGCCGATGACCTCCCGGCCTTGCGCCTCCTGCATTCAACCTAATGTTCGTTCGGTCTGGAATGGTCGCCATTGGCTCAGGTCAGGTCGGCTGCCAATTTGGAACCGGTGGCGCAGCCGCGACGCAACGCTGCGGATTACTGCTTGATCAGCTTACCATCCTCGATAATGGTGTTGGCCTTGGCGATGATCTCTTCCGGGAAGGTCAAGCCCAGGTCGTTGGCCACATCCAGGTTGATCAGCAGGTCCACATCGGACGCTTCGGTCATGTAAATGGTGGGGATGGATTCAGGTTTTTCTCCCTTGAGGATGCGCACCACCAGGCGGCCTGTGGCCTTGCCCATCTTGTAATAATCAAAGCCCCATGCGGCCAGTACCGGCGTGGTTTCGGCGCTGCTGGGATCGGCGGACATCACCGGGATATTGTGCTTCTGGGCCACGCTGGTCACAGCGGCCAGGGCCGACACCACGGTGTTGTCGTTGGAGATGTATAGGCCGTCCACCCGGCCGGCGATGGTCTGAACGGCCTGCTTCACCTCGGAGGAGTTGGCCACGGTGGTTTCAACGAACGCGATGCCCATCTCCGCGCATACCTGCCTGGCAATGGCGGCAAGGCTCACGGCGTTGGCCTCGCTGCTGGCGTAGACGTGGCCCAGGGTTTTGATGGGCTTGATGCGATTGAGCAGTTCAATTTGCGCTTTCACCGGTGTCATGTCGGAAATGCCGGCAATATTTTTCTCGCCCTTTTCCGTAGACCCGATCAGCCCGGCGCCCACCGGATCGGTGACGGCACTGTAAATCACCGGCCGGTCCCTGAGGGCATTGACCAGGGCCTGGGCCGTGGGAGTGGCGATACCGACAGCCAGGGTCACATTTTCCGACTTGAACTTCTGGGCGATGGAGGAAGCGGTTGACATTTCACCGTTGGCGTTTTGCAGGTCAAAGCGGGCATCCGGGTAGGTGGCGGAGACCACTTCCCGGATGCCTCTTTCAATGGCATCCAGGGCCGGGTGGGCGACGATTTTAGAGATGCCGATGAACACCGGATCCGATGCCGTCACGGGCGCGGCCGACCCCAGCGCTATGAATATAGGTATGGCCGCCAGGACACAGAAACGCATTTTCATGACCTTTTTTCCTTTCCTTTCCCAGGGATTTTCTTTATGTTCTGTTAAGCAGAAACACGAATGGCCGCCCCTTAACTATATACGGGGGCCATCAAAATCAAGCTCTTTTTCCCATAATACCCATACGAATGAACGTGGCGGCCTCCTGCCGCAACCAAAGGGCCATCCCCATGAAAACCGTTACCAGGGAACTGATTGAATTGTTTGCCCGCACAGAAGACCGCAAGGAGATGGAGGTATTGTTCCGGGAGATCTTCACCCCCAGCGAAATCGAAACCCTAACCTTGCGCTGGCAGCTGCTCAAGGACCTTTACGAAGGAAAAACCCAGCGCAAGATCGCCGCCGAACACAAAATCAGCCTCTGCAAAATCACCCGCGGCTCCAAGCTGCTCAAAGCCAGAGGCAGCTACCTGAAAAAGGTGCTGGATCGACTCTACGAAGAAAACAAGAAAGGTTGACCGGCTGCCTTGATTGCCAGTTCTCTCCCGGCGGCTCAAAATGGGCCTGGGGATGGGCCCAGGCCGGGCACCCTGCCCGGCTGCATGGGGGCCGGATGATTGCAGGGTTCCGGTGATCAGCCCGCTTCCCACCAGGAGATGACAGGTGGCTTGCGCAGAGGCAGTCGCCGATAGGCAAACCGGGGGTAACCCACCATTAAGGCGCCGAACGACTGATGGCCCTTGGGCAGCGCCAGAGCCTTCTGCATGGGCGGAAAGCTCAGCGATGCCGCCCAGAAATACCCGGCCCAACACGATCCCAGCCCCATGGACATGGCGGCCAGCTCCATGTAAGCCAGGGCAATGGTGCAGGCGGCCTGAGCCGTGCGGTCGGATTTGTCGGCATGGGCCACGATCACCGCCGGTGCGCCACGCAGGATCACATCGACGCCGGTTTCCCAGCGCTGGATGGCGCGAGCCATGTGCATCGTCGCGGCAAGCTCGGGCCGGTTGTCAACCATCCAGCGCATCCAGTCGATAACCATCCCGGCCAGTTGCCGGATCTGTTCCTGGCTGTCGATCACCCGCCACCGGGGGCTCTGGGAATTATGTCCCGAGGGTGCATGGCTGGCAATACCGATGAGCTTCACGATCTCGTCCCGGGGAACCGGTCTCTTTGTGTAGGCCCGGATCGATCGCCGACTGCGAAGGAAATGCTCACACTGCCGGGCAGACAGCTGAAGGTCCTTTTGAACGGGCGGGCATTGCTGCGCCGCCATCTTCCGATGGGACATGCTGGCCGTAGGGCACACCGCCACGCAGTGGCCGCAGGCGATGCACAGCTCACCGGCATCGGTTGAAGCCTCCGGCAGCCTTCCCTGCGAAAAATCGATGATGCCCACGGGACATACGGCGGCACAAATACCGTCCCGGTTGCAGGTCTTTTCGTTTACCCTCAGCAGCGCCATTCGTCTCCTCCGTATTCTCAGTTTAGGATCAAGGGTCGTATCCCATCTTTGATCAGGGCGGCGTGTGTGGCAATCAGCCCGTTCGATATGCTCCCCAAGCCATAGGATAAGGGCCGCCCTCACCATAGAAGGATAAAAATAGGAAGCTAACCGCTTTCAGGATACCCCATCAACAGCCGGTTCTTGGGTGTGATCGCTTCTGGTATGCTGCGCGTCATTACCCGATAACCGCCGGCCCGCAGCCGTGCCGCCCGTGTGGCATCGATGGCCGTGGGTCCGTCCAGCCAACCGTCCAAACCGCCGGTATCGCAGTGTTCCAGGTCGTGGCAGCAGGGCAGCACCGCCACCCGGGCGCCAGCCCCGACGGCTTTATCCAATATGCCGTCGGTCAGGGTGCCGCAGGCGTGCACCGACACCACCAGGTCCGAGGATGAGATCTCGATGGACTCAATCGTTGCTTCCACATAGCGGATTCGAGGCTCCAAACCGGGCCATGCGTTGATCAATGCTTCGGAAAGCCGGCGGGCGTTTTGGGGAAGATGGCTGTCGACGGCAAGGGCCTCGGTGGATGTGCCATCGAGCAGGAGCATGATGTGGGCCATCAGGCCGTGGCCGCAGGCCAGATCGACAACCCGGCCGCCGCGGAATTTTCTTCTCACCCGCCTGGCGGTCTCCCAGGCCTCGAACAGCTCCTTGCCGGGCAGCGTTCCCGCGCGGCAGACAGCCCGGCCAATTTTATCCAGCAGGGTATTGCCGGGAAACCAGTCAAGCTGCTTGACGGTGAGCCGGCTCTTGGTCGATCGATTCACGAGGGTTCCGGGTCCTTGCCGGCTGGGCCTTCCCCAGGGACCCTGCCCAACCGTCTTTGGACTGCATGGATGAAATCGTCCACGATCAGATAGAGCGCCGGCACATACAGCAGGGTCAGCAGGGTGGCGGCCAGCAGGCCGAAACTGATGCTCACCGCCATGGGAATGAGAAACTGGGCCTGAAAGCTGCGTTCCAGCAGCAAAGGGAAGAGCCCGGCGATGGTGGTTACCGAAGTAAGCAGCACCGGCCGAAAGCGTGATCGTCCGGACGCCATGACCGCCTCGCCCACCGCCATCCCATTGCGATGGGCCCGGTTGATGAAATCGATGAGGATCAGGGAGTCGTTGACCACGATGCCGGACAGGGCCACGATGCCGAAGATGCTGATGATGGTGAAGGCCAGACCCATCACCAGGTGGCCGCCGATGGCACCGATGAGCCCGAAAGGAATGGCCATCATGATGATCACCGGCTGAATGTATGACTTGAACTGGGTAGCCAGCAGGAGAAAGATGGCCATGAGGGCCAGGGTGAACCCTTTTTTGAGGCTTGCCAGGGATTCCTGGGTGCGCTTTTCTTGACCTTCCAGGTCGTAGCGCAGCCCTGGAAAACGCTCCATCAGCCGGGGAAGGAAGTCGGCCTTGAGATCGGTTACGATCGTGTTGGCGTTGCCGATATCCTCATCGATGTCGCTGCTCACGGTAATCACCCGCTTGCGGTCCACCCGCCGGATCAGGGAATACGCCCGCGAACTGGTGGTCTCAGCCACCTCGGCCAGCGGAATCTGCCGCCCGTCGGGCGTGCGGATGCGGGCTTGCTCGACGGCGTATAGGGAGCGCCGGTCCTTTTCGGCGTAACGGACCAACACGCTGACGTCATCTTTGCCGCGCTGTATACGCAGGGCTTCTTCACCGTAAAACCCCTGGCGCAGCTGCCGGGCAATATCGCTCATGGTCACGCCGATGCTCTGGGCGCCGTCCTTGATTCTGAAACGCCGCTCAGGCTTGCCGGGCTTGAAGTCATCGCCGATGTCGTAGGTCCCCGGGTACGTGGCCAACTCATCCTTGAGTTCCGCCGCGGCCAATTCTATCTGCCTGAAGTCATCACCGATAAGCTGTATTTCGATGGGGTTGCCTGCCGGCCCCCCTTCGATGGTGAAGAAGGAGAGTCGGTCCAGGCCTGGAATTTCCCCGGCAAGCGCGCGCCATTGGTTGATCACCGCGTTAACCGACAGCTTGGGCCGCTCGGCCGATGAGAGCATCTCGATCCACACCTCACCGCAGTGACCGCCGATCTCGGCAGTCTTCCAGTCGCGCCGGGGAATGTAGCCGGTCAATGAGTAGGTGTTGGTGATCAGGGGTTTGCCCTCGGCCAGCTGCCCTTCGAATGCGTGGTTCAGTTTAAAAGCCTGTTGTTCCAGGTAGGCAATGGTTTGCGCGGTACTCTCCACCGGCGTTCCCAGCGGATAGTTGACCTCGGCAATCACCCAGTCGCTGTCGCCCTTGGGCATGAAGATAAAAGGCACATAGCCGCCCCGCAGAATGCCCAGGCTGATGATCAGCACCCCCAAACCGATGGCCAACGTAAAGTACCGGTTGTCCATCACATAGCGCAAGGTGGGCATGTAGATGCGATCGATGGCGAACTGGAGGCCTTTTTCGATCCGTCTTCTCAATTGTTCATGGATCGCCAGGCCAATCTTCTCACCGGCACGCCGGCTCCTGAGTAGGGCCCCCTCCAAATGCGCCGGAAGGATAATCAGGGCTTCTCCCAGCGACACGATCAGGATGGCGATTACCGCTCGGGGCATGACACCGATGAATTTGCCCATGATGCCGGAAATGAACATCAGCGGCGTAAAGGCCACCACCGTCGTGGCCACGGCCATGACCACCGGCCCGCCGACTTCTCCCATGCCATCCACCACGGCCCGGATAGAGGACTTCCCCTGACCGTAGTGGGTAAAGATGTTCTCACCCACGATAATGGCATCATCCACCAGGATGCCCAGGGTCATGATGAAGGCAAACAGGGAGATCATGTTGATGGTCTCCCCGTTGAAGTCCAGTACCATGAAGGCCCCCATGAAAGAGATGGGAATGCCCACCGACACCCAGAATGCCAGGCGCAGGTTGAGAAACAGGGCCAGGACGATGAAGACGAGAACGATCCCCTGGAAGCCGTTGCGCAGCAGGAGGTCGATGCGGTCCCGCACCATGGTGGACAAATCGAACCAGGTGGCCAGCTGCACGCCGGCCGGCATGCGGCCCCGGCTGTCGGCCACGTAATTCTGCACCGCGTCGGAGATGGCGATCACGTCTTCCTGGCTGGTGCGGTTGACCTGAACCAGGGCGGCGGGTTTGCCGTTGAAGCGGGCTCGGATGTCCGTATCCTCGAACCCGTCGGCCACCGTGGCCACCTGCCCCAACCGCACCACGGTGCCGTTTGCATCGGTAATCAGCGGCAGGTCTTCAAACTCGCTGCCGGTGTAAAGCTGCCCCTTGGCGCGGACGATGATTTCTCCATGCGCGGTCTTGATGGCGCCACCGGGAAGATCGAGGCTGCCGCTCCTCAGGGCCATGACCACCTGATCGAAACTCAGGCCGTAGCGCCGCAGATTCTCCTCGGACACCTCCACCGCGATTTCGTAGTCCCGCACGCCCACCAGGCTGGCCAGGGAGATGGGACCGGTGTCCACCAGGTCGTCCCGGATGCGGTCGGCCGTCTGGCGCAGGAGTTTCTCGGGAACATCCCCGTAGACCGCAACCGTAATGGCCGGATTGCGGTTGATGATCTCGGTGATGATGGGGTCTTCGGCCTCATCGGGGAAGGTGTCGATGAGGTCCACCTCGTTTTTGATGTCGTCCATGATCTTCTGGACATCGACGCCCTTGTCCAACTCCACGGTCACCGATCCTGCGCCTTCACGGGATGAAGAACGGGTCCGGGTGATGCCCTCGATGCCCTTGATCTTCTCCTCGATCTTGATGCAGATCCCCTCCTCCACCTCCGCCGGGCTGGCGCCGGGATAAGGCACGGAGATGTTGATCATGTCCAGGGCAAACTGCGGAAACATCTCCCGCCGCATGTTCATGACCGTCAACAGGCCCGCCACGATGATGAACATCATGATCAGGTTCACCGCCACGCGGTTATTGACGGACCATTGGGCGAGCTTTTTCATAGAAGATCAGCGGCCAGAGGTCGGAGGTCAGAGGTCGGAAACCGGACAGCACCGGTAGTCAATATTGAATAAGCGGCCATTCGTGCAACCCTACCCGCATCTATTGATTAGTTGTACTTTTCCAGTTTTTCATCAAGCGGTACAGCATGGCGTTAAGGTGATCGTATTCCTTGTTCAGGCGAAGATAGTCATCCTTTTCCAAATAAACGCAATCCCGGGCGAATGACAGCCACCCTCGGGCCTCTTCCGATGATCCGAGAGCATCGTTGAGATGTCGGAAAAATACATTCTCGTATTTTCGTTCGGCATACCCTTCACGGATATTGATGGCTACCGATCTCGACGACCGCCTGATCTGATCGGTGAGCGAAAAAACCTCTTCTTTGGGAAAACCAACGGAGAGTTTGAAAATATCCATGGCCAGCGAATACGCCAACCGGTATACTTCCAGATCCTTGATTGTTTTGATGGCCATGTTACTTTTCCGTCTACCGCCCAGTCCGACCTCTGCCCACGGTCCTCCGACATCCGTCATCAGACCTCAGTCTTCAGTCCTCTGATCTCCGTCCTCCGTCTTCAGGCGTATTCTCATCCCCGACACCGCACCGGAAAGCGGGGTGGTTACCACCATGTCTCCGTCGGAAAGACCCTCGCTGACCAGCACGGAAGTCTTGAAGCGGCGCAGGACGGTCACCGGCTTTATGGTGAGCTGGTGGTTGGCGGCCAGGTAGACCGTATCTCCGTCATGGACCAGGTGCCGGGGCAGCCGGTGGACATTGTCCACCTGGCGGCCTTGAATTCTCACCGTGACGAACATGCCCGGCTTCAGGCGGTCAGCGGCTTGGGCGGCGGCGTCATCGGTGGCCGGCTCGTCCACTTCAACCACCACCGGCAGGGTCCGGGTGGTCGGGTCCAGGGCGGCCTTGACCCTGGCCACTCGGCCTTTCCACAGCCGCGGCCGGGATGTCTCCACGAACAACACGTCCGCCGGCAGTCCCTCTCCTGACGCAGCAGTGTCGGGAAACCAGACCAGATCACTCATGGGGAGCTTCACCTCGATGTCAAAGGCGCCGGTACGGTAAAGGCTGCCCACCAGCTGACCAACGGTCAGGTGCTGACCGGTCTCAACCGCCTTTTGCGTCACCCAGGCATCGAACGGCGTGTCGATCCGACAGCGTTCCAGGTCAAGCGTGGCCTGCTGCAGGGCGACGTGGGCCAGTTCCAGCCGGCTGGCCAGCTGAACCCGTTGGGGGCCAATGAGGGCCAGCTGGTTTTCCAGGGCCTGCACCCGCTCCCGGCTGGTGAGAACCTGGCGGTCGGCTTTGTCCAGAACGCTCTGGGAAGTCATGTCTTTTGCGGCCAATTTCTTGAAGCGATTGCCCTCCGCCAGCGCCAGATCCACATCCGCGCTGGCCAGCTCGAGGCTGGCGGTGAGGTTGAGCACATCCTGCTCCAGGCGATCCAGCTCGGCCTGGGCCTGGCGTATGCCCACCGCTGCCCGCCGCAGGGCCAGTTCGTAGTCCCGTGGGTCGATGGTCAGCAGCACCTCACCGGCTTTTGCGAAACCGCCTTCGAGGAAGGCCGGATGCATGGCCACCACCTGCCCGCGCACTTCGGCCACCAGTTTCAGGGATTCCCTGGGAGCAACGGTGCCATAAGCCTCAATAATCATGGGCAGGGTCTGTGGACGGGTATGCACGACCTCCACCAAGCGCCCGTCCGATGTGAGAGCCTGCTTCTCGGCCCGCGGCCGCAATTGCACCAGCACGAAGGCGATAGCCACCGCAACCAGCAACACCACGGCAACACGAACGGTCTTGAACAGCGCCCCTTTTTTCATCGGGTGTGACCTCTATCTTCTGCGTGCACCGAATAATGGTTCGAAAATGAAACGGTGGGAGCAGGCATTGGATTTTCACCGCAAATCCTTCCCAAGGGGTCAATCTATCGAATCGACGGTTGGTTTTCAACGCCTTTTTGGAATGAACGAAGATTGCCTTGGCGCCCGGGGCACCCTATTTTCGCCATCCATATCATGGCCAAGGCGCCCTGCTGGGATAACCGCCGGCCACTTCTAACAGAGCGCCCCTTACTGATCCTGAACCGATCGAACGCCAAAGCGGAAAGAAAAAGTTCTGGACATTCCTGCAACCTGGTTATATGGTAAAACTTGATACCAGTGTAGGCCATGCCCAGCAACGGACTGCCGGGATGGTTTGGTGCACTTAACTGACTGGGCTCCCAACAAGCCTCTGAAAATAAAAATTTCTAAATAATTCTGGACATCCTTTTAGATCATTTGTATAGTAAAAATAAATATCCCTGTAGTTAATCTCTGCCCATATGCGATCACTCTCTTCCGACACATTTTGTGGCCAGATTGTCTGCCGCGACCAGCTTACCGAAATCGCGGTTATTGTTGATACTTTTCCGAAGCTCTCGCGTACCGAGCTGGCCAACACCATTTGTGAACTTTATGCATGGAAAAGACCCACGGGCAAGCTGAAGACAGTCGAGTGCCGCCAATTCCTGGAGCGCCTGGATGAAATGGGCATGATTCAACTGCCCGCATGCAAGCTGCAGTATGCCAGACCGGCCAAACCCGATGCCGACCGGACCCTGGTGGTGGCGGACAGTCGATCGATGCTCACCGCAAAACTGAGCGAACTGTCCCCTCTCTTGTTGAGCAGAGTCCAGAACCACTCCCAAAGGCAGCTCTGGTGTGAGTACATGGATCGGTATCACTACCTCGGCTATCGCATACCTTTCGGTGCGCAGCTGCGCTATTTCATCCAATCCGGCATCGACCAGGCAAGGCTGGGATGCCTGCAATTTTCCAGTCCGGCATGGCGGATGGCAGCCAGGGACAGCTGGGTTGGATGGAATGATCAACAGCGCCGGCTGAACCTGCAAAAGATCATCACCAACAGCCGCTTTTTAATCTTTCCCTGGGTGAGGGTTAAAAATTTAGCCAGTTCCATTCTTTCACTGGCAGCCAGAACCGTACCGAAAGATTGGTTCGACTGTTACGGCTGTCGTCCGGTTCTCATGGAAACACTGGTCGATCAGAAACAATACAACGGCACGTGTTACAAGGCCGCCAATTGGGTGTACGTGGGAGAAACCACCGGAAGGGGCCGAATGGACAAACAGAACAAGCGCAAAGGGGTGGCGGTCAAGGATATTTACCTTTACCCCATATCGAAACGGTTTCGGCAGGAACTGATGCAGGCTTGATTGGATCCGATAGTCGGCTGTTTTGTATTAAAAACATATTAATTACAGATAGATGATAAAGCGGTTGAGGTTGTAATCGACAAGGCGGAGCTATCTTTAATTGAATACAATTCAGGCATTATTTTTAAGTTTCCATGAAAATAAAACACGTAAAAGAAATAACCCAACGACAACCAATATTTAGAACGTTATTATACCCGGCCATTTTTGTCAGACGCCTCTTTTTAAAAATTAGGTACATGCATCAAAAAGAGGCATTGGATAATCTTAGTAAAATGATAGTTAGTGATCCAGTTATAGCTGTCGATGAGTTTAATGGCATATTTGCGATGGACGCCCATAGCGATCTTTTTAAGCGACTAATCACTGAGAAGCACTATGAACCAGAATTAGTCAAAACCTGCAAAAGGTATCTTGACGTTAATAGAGATGTGATTGATGTGGGAGCCAATATAGGTTTCTATACGATCATGTTTGCAAAAAACATTGCTCAACAGAGAGTGTTATCAATTGAGCCGACTAAAAATGCTATCCACCGCCTGCGTCGAAATATTGAATTAAATGGAGTCGCAAATAAGGTTGACGTTTTTGAAGGTGCCGTCTCTAATCGACAGGGCACAGCTAAAATAAAGACAATTAAAGGCAAGGAGGAATATTCGAGCTTAGGTGCAATGAGTCACCCGGCCATATCCAAGGAGAAATGGGATTTAGAAGAAGTTATAAGTGAAACTTTAGATGAATTAA
Source organism: uncultured delta proteobacterium (assembly GCA_963704985.1). Classification (GTDB taxonomy): domain Bacteria; phylum Desulfobacterota; class Desulfobacteria; order Desulfobacterales; family Desulfosarcinaceae; genus Desulfosarcina. The sequence continues at coordinate 371,967 of CAVPIL010000008.1, forward strand.
CCATACGCAAAACATTAAACCCAGGCTTTTTAAAAGTTGATGTTGAAGGTGCTGAGCATTTCGTTTTTGAGGGAGCCCAAAAAGTACTAGGTGAACATAGACCAATTATTCTTTCAGAGCTTTCTGATTTGTTATTGAAGAAAAATGGCTCGTCTTCAAAAGAAGTTATCGGCACAATAAAATCATATGACTATGATATGTTTGATCCCACCCAGCCATCAATTCAACCCGGCAATAAAGATTTTGGCACCATCTTATGCATTCCAAAAGAAATGAATATACAAAAAGAAACCTGATTGAAGTTGTCCCAAATCACCCTTACATTGATCGAGTGTTCTGCCCATATATTTTGATTTGACATTGCCTGATGGAAAAATAATCCACGCATGACGTTTCTGGGCATCCGGGGTGCTTTACCGGTATTTGCGCAAGCGCAATGACAGGTCTATTTACCATTTTTTTTAAGAGGAAACGCTAACTTTGGAAAGTTAATGAGGGATCGATTAACAACCAACATTTTTTCAGCGGCCGGGCAGACGATCGTTCAGATGGTCATGTTTGTGATGCTCTATCGCTATTTGATAAACCGCATTGGTGTTGACCAATTGGGAACCTGGTCCTTAGTGTTGGCAGCGGTCTCGGCTGCGCGAGTTAGCGAATTGGGTTTTGGCGGCAGCATCATTAAATATGTTGCCGCCTACCGCGCCCAAGGGGATGACCAGGCCGCTTCAGAGTCCCTGCAGACAGCAGCCATAAGCGTTGGTGCTCTATTAGCCCTGATGGTTGCGCTAGCCTATCCCTTGTTGTCATTGGCCTTGCCGCATGTGTTGCCGGCTGCAGGCCTGGATGCGGGAAGGACGATATTGCCGTTTGCTCTTGTATCGATTTGGCTAACTTCTGTAGCGGACATTTGGATGAACGCCCTTGATGCCTGCCTTCGGAGCGGGCTGAGGGCAGGCATCATGATAATTGGCAGCCTTGTCTTTTTCCTATTGGCGCTGATTGGTGTAGAGTATTATGGACTGTTGGGACTGGCAGCCGCGCAGGTTGCTCAAGGGGTGATTCTTCTCACAGTAGGTTGGGTGGCCATACGCAAGGTTATCAGCCAGTTACCGATCCTGCCAAAGCAATGGAAGATCGTACACTTCCGGAAGATGCTCGGCTATGGCATTAATTTTCAGATCAATTCCGCTGTGATATTGCTGTTCGAACCGGCCGCCAAGATACTGATCGGGCGTTACGGCGGACTGTCCGCCGCTGGATATTTTGAAATGGCCCAACGAATGGTCATTAAAGTTAGAGCGCTCGTGGTGGAAAGCAATCGGGTAATCGTGCCCGTCTATGCGGGCATGACTTCATTTAAGTTCGATGCGCCCGAGCTTTATGCCCGGAACATGCGAAACTTGCTATTTATCGTTATACCGGTATTCGCCGCATTGATGGCTTTGACGCCTGCCATTTGCGAGGCATGGGTGGGCAGTTTTCAACCGCAGTTTGTCATCATGGGTGTCGGGCTCACATTCGCATGGTTTCTGAACACGGTTTCCGCGCCAGCGTACTTTGCCTATTTGGGGCAGGGAAAGCTTCGATGGATTACGATGGCGCATGTTATTATGGGTACGACAAACATCCTTGCCGGGTTGATATTTGGACATTTTTTTGGCTGGCAAGGAGTTCTCGCCTCCTTTATAGGGTCGTTGCTGCTTGGCAGTCTCCTGCCTATCTGCGCTTATCATTACGAGCACCGAATCAAAACCGCTCGGCTCATGTCGATCCCTGATATGATATCGGCTGGGGTTTGCTTCGGTGCGGCGGTAATTGTTCTTGCAATCTATTGGAGAGTCTTGGACGCTCCCCTGGCAGGCAAATGGACACGGATAACCATTTTCACATGTTTAGTGGCGATGGTGTCAGTTGCCGCAATTTGGTTCCATCCCTTACGCCGGAAGATAGCGGCTGTGACGATCTCTCGTTTGATGGATTTTAGGACAAACATTTGAAACATCCATTCGGATTCCCCAACATCACAATTGAAAAATAGTGATCCGTTCCACCAGCATCTGACAAGATCCCGCCAGCATCTTAGAATGGTTCATGTATGGTGACCCCATAATTACCCGCTTAGTTTATAAAAGAAGACCTGCCGCTGGCATCAAAGCCTCCAGAATTGGGCATCTTGATGTATTGGTACTCCTGATTCCCTGCACCAGTTTTATCGAGTTTGAATTGATTGGAAGGGTCTTCGCGCCGGAGATGCTGCTTGCATTTACAATACCCTTCCTGCTTTATGCCGGAAAAGGTCGTGAGATCTCCCTTGCATTGCCAAAAACGTTTCTCCTGTTGGCCTGCTTATGGCTCATCGGGCAGGTTATCACCGATCTGGTAAGGCAAACGCCATTTAACGACTGGATCCGTGGGTGGGCCAAGATTTCTTTCACCATGATCAACTTCGCCGCCTTGAGCATGTTGATTGAACGTCGGCCACGCAGAATAATCTTATTTTCTCTGGGCTTGGCTCTGGGTGGGATCTTGACCTTTTTTTTAATCCTTCGGATTATGCAGCCTATTATCCATGGAAATTTGGTTATGGATTCGGTGTAACGTTACTCATGGTACTTTTGGCCACGGGGCTCTACAAAAAGACTTTTTTTATGCATTTCATGGTTTTCACCATCATCACTGGAATGGGGTTGGTCAACATCATAATGGGCTATCGATCTTTAGGCGGGGTTCTATGCCTTACGCTATCTTTTCTGGTTTCGCAATCACTTGCATACAATCATCCTACCAAACTTCGACCAATGGGAAATCGAATGATTATCCTTTTGGTTACGGTTCTTTTTGTTGGGGGCTGGTCTGTTTTCACACTGTACGGCTCCTTAGCGGAGTCGGGCATCTTAGGACACGATGCCATTCGGAAATACGAAACACAAAAAACAGGGGATTACGGTATCCTCATCGGTGGCCGTACCGAAATTTTGTCGGCAGTGATCGCTATCAAGGACTCGCCTCTTGTTGGTCATGGTTCCTGGGCTAAAAATTGTTATTATACCGATATTCTTTCGGAGATAAGGCGCAAACTTGGCTATTTTCAAGGTGCTGAGGACGAGGACTGCCTTATTCCCACGCATTCAATTTTTTTGGGCGCCTGGGTAGAATCAGGCATTTTTGGTGCTATTTTTTGGTTGTGGGTGGGCATCGCGGCCATGAGAACCTTGCTTGTTGTTTTTCAACATCATTTTAAATTAAACCCATTGATAATTTTTTATGGTTTTCTGTTTTTTTGGGACTTGGCCTTTTCTCCTTATGGGGCCACCAGCAGGTTTGTAACTACTTTTTATTTCGTATCATTTATAACGGCTTTGACTGCGGTTAGCAATGGAATGGGGTTTTCAATTCGTGAATTTAAATACTTCTCAAACGTTAACCGTCGAGAGGCAAATAATGCAGAGGGATCATGAAAATATCCATCGTAACGATCTCATATAACCAAGCTGCGTACTTGGAACAGGCGATTTGCTCCGTACTCGACCAAAAATACCCCAATATAGAATACATTGTCGTGGATCCAGGATCCACCGACGGAAGCCGAAAGATAATCAATCGGTTTCGTGACCGAATTGACAAAGTGATCTTTGAACCGGATGCCGGGCCTGCAGATGGCCTTAATAAGGGACTAGCCCATGCAACTGGGGATGTTTTTGGTTACCTCAATGCTGATGATCATTATATTCCCGGTGCATTCAAAATTGTGAATGCAGCATTCCGTGCCAATCAATCATCATCGGTTGTATATGGACATGGGATTATCATCGATTCCTGCGGAGAGACTATTCGCCATTTTCGATCAGGCTTTTTTTCAACCCGAAGATTTATTTATGAGGGGAGTCCTGTATGCCAACAGGCTACTTTTTTTCGGCGGCATAACATGAATGCTGTCGGCGGATTCAACCCTTCAAACAAGACATGCTGGGATGCCGAATTATTACTTAGATTGGGCCTGCAAGGGTATCGATTCAAAAGAATTAACCAATATTTAGGGGCTTTTCGGGTTCATGATCAGTCAATAACCGGGTCACAAAAATTCAAGCAAGAATATGAATTTGATTGTGATCGATGTTTTACGATGGTTTCCGGTCGTGACCGGCAGCCGAGGGATATTTTCATAGCCAATTGCATGCGGTTCTTAAAATGGGCATTCGATCCCGTCGGCTTAGCAATCAGGATCCAGGATCATATGCCTTACCTATTTATGCGTGGCAACAATGACTTGCGCGCGCGATGGAGTTAATGACTGTGCGGCAAGAAGGCCTATGATCGACAACTCGGACCAGGTCATGTCTATTCTTTTTGGATCAGATGAATAAAACTTTGATGCAATAGAACCCGCCGCAGCAATTTGGCAGGCTTGGATGGTCGACCGATCTAAGCAAAAGATGTTCTTTTCAGCGTTGAGTACAGTTTCACGGGACCGTGGTTATTGGTAGAGACGATTCAACTCAGTGGCCTTTGGGAAAGCAAGGCCATCTATATGCCTGAAGTTTTTCAACCGGGGTCATGGCTCCTGGTTACCATCAAATCTATCGGCCAATATTAAAGCGAGGTTGTTTTTCGTGTGTGGGATTGCTGCGATACTGCGGTATAATAACGGTGGTGAAGCGGTCGACACTATAGGCTGGCTGCGGACAGCAAACAGGACCCTTCTCAAGAGAGGACCGGACGGAAAGGGCACATGGCTTTCAGAAGATGGGATGGTAGGTCTCACCCATCGGCGGCTTGCCATCATCGACCCCTCGCCCGCGGGGGCCCAGCCAATGGCCACGCCCGATGGAAGGCTGCAAATCGTATATAACGGCGAAATTTTCAACCACCAAGAATTAAGGCATGCGTTAAAAAGCCAGGGTTGCCCTTTTATTTCTAACAGCGACACCGAGGTAATACTTCACCTGTACCGCGCTGAAGGTCCGGATCTTGTGAAGCGGTTGCGCGGGATGTATGCGTTTGTTCTTTGGGACCAGGAAAAACAGGGTATTCTCCTTGCCAGAGACCCTTTTGGAATTAAGCCGTTGTATTACTCCGATGATGGCCATTCGATCAAGGTGGCAAGCCAAGTCAAATCAATCCTGGCAGCCGGCGGCGCGGACACGTCACCGGAGCCAGCTGGGCACGTTGGATTTTTTCTGTGGGGATCTGTTCCTGAACCATTTACTCTCTATAAGGGGATTCGTTCTCTTCCGGCTGGATCAATGCTCTGGGTCGGCCGGGACGGGTCCGCACCCAAACATCGGATTTATTATAGCCTGCCGGAACAATTGAGGCGGGCGTCAGTTGGCCGGTCACCCCGCAACGGATTCAAGGTAAGGGAGCGCCTGAAAGCGGCCATAGAAGACAGTGTTCGCCATCACATGGTGTCGGACGTACCCGTCGGGATATTCTTATCTTCCGGTATGGATTCCACGTCTATTGCCAAATTGGCTGTAGGTCATTCTGTTGATCCATTACGGACGTTCACCTTAGGGTTTAGTCAGTACAAGGGCACGCCGAACGACGAAACCATTTGGGCCGAGCATATTGCCAAAAAGCTCAACTGCATCCACGAGACAAGATGGATGTCTAAAGAGGATTTCAAGCTGGAACTACCCAATATCTTCACCACCATGGACCAGCCTAGCATCGATGGGATCAACACTTACTTTATCAGTAAAGCTGCCAGGGCCACCGGCCTTAAGGTCGCCCTTTCCGGCCTGGGGGGGGATGAACTGTTTGGTGGGTATCCATCATTTGTGCATGTGCCCAGAATGGTAAAATTAGCACAGCCCTTGGCTTTTTTAGGTAAACCCTTCCGTGTGGTCACCTCTCCAGTGCTTCGACGCTTCACCTCGCCGAAGTTTGCCGGACTTCTTGAATACGGAGGCACCTTGGGCGGTGCGTATCTGCTGCGGCGGGGGCTCTTCATGCCCTGGGAACTGCCGGGCATATTAGACCCCGAAATGGTCAGGGAAGGTTGGCGCGAATTGGACCCGCTGATCAATCTTAACCGGGAAGCTGAAGACTTACCTAGCAATCATCACCGTATTTCAGTGCTCGAGACTAATTTTTACATGCGAAACATGCTCTTGCGCGACACGGACTGGGCCAGCATGGCGCACTCACTAGAAGTCCGCCTCCCGTTGGTGGATGTGGCCTTGATCGATGAGGTTGCGACTTTAACGCGTTGCCCGATGACGCTTGACAAAAAAACCATGGCGCAAGCGGTTTGGGGAGAGATCCCCCGCGACTTGTTGAACCGTCCCAAAACTGGTTTTTCCTTTCCGACCAAGGAATGGGCCTTCGCAGCATCAAAGTCAAAAGAGCGAGGGCTGCGCGGCTGGTCCCGAGAGGTTTACCGGCATGTGCAATGTAACTTACCGGAATAGAACATCCGATCGATGCAAACAAACGTCTTGCAGGACGATATATCCCATATCAAATATCATCCATGCGGTACCTTTTCAGGATTTTATCATTTAAGTTGTATAGGGATCTCGTCTCATTGACAAAAAACCATGACTGACAACAACAGAGCCTTTAGCATTCAGTTTGATCATCCCTTGAAGCACTGTCCTATATGCACGAGCTCCGCCATTTTTTTTTGGAAACAAAAGATCAGCGATTCCACAGCGTATACTATATTCAGATGTCATGACTGCACTGCCGCTTTCTTAAATCCTCGACCCTCTGATAACACACTGGAGCGCATTTATCATTTATCCGGGCATGGTCTCTCACAAGAAGTCACGTGTGATGATATACTCGACCAAGAGAAAGAGTTTCCAAACAGCAGTATTGATGCTGAAAGAATAGTTTCTATCAGCAAAAATCTGCTTCCCTCATACACTACCGATGGATTTAGAGGGCAGCAGACACTTCTTGATATTGGATCGGGTTTTGGTTTCTACTCACTTTGTGGAGCTAAAAATGGTTTTGACGTGGTTTCAGTAAATCCTGGTAAGTATGAAAACCGTGTTTATAATGAATTGTTTCTTAGAAATGGTTTAAAACCAAATCTACATGTGGGAATGTATGAGCATTTTCATTTCGAAAAGGAAACCTTTGTCGTCGTGATTGCCAGTCAGGTTTTGGAACACATTAAAAATCCGCGAGCAATGATCTTGAGCATTGAGGATTTATTAATACCAGGGGGTGTTCTATCAATTGCGGTTCCAAATTTTAATTCTTTTTTTTTAAGATTGTTTGGAATAAATGAACGCAGTTGTTTGTGGGTTCCGGAGCACTGTAATTATTTCACCCAACGCGCTTTCGTGTCATTGATTTCAGGGACGACGCTAAAGCTATCAAAAACAATCCACGTAGCCAGAATTCCATATCACGCACTGAGCAAAAGGTTATCATTAGGGAAAAATACGGTTGCCAGACGATTGGTCAATGGTTTTGTCCAAATGGTCCAGTACGTTCCTTGCAGAATGATGGAAGGAATGGGGATTGGCAATTACTTGAATGCTTTTTTTGTTAAAGAACGTTAATGTCATCCATAGACATGTTAGAAAATTCAGCCAGCTTGGCAACTATTACGGCGGTAATCCTCACCTTTAATGAAGAAAAGAACATTAGGAACTGTATTGCATGCCTTGGTTGGGTAGACCGTATTGTTATAGTCGATTCCGGAAGTACCGATAAAACGGTTGAACTTGCCGAAAACTTGGGTTGTGATATCTATTTCAACTCTTGGCCCGGATTTGCTTCCCAGCGGAATTGGGCAATTGAAAACACCGGGATAACCACACAATGGATAATCTTTGTTGATGCCGACGAGGAAGTCACCTTGGATTTACGTTTAGAAATATGCGAAACATTGGGTTCAACCGGCTGCAATGCATTTTATCTTTGCTCCAAGGTGATTTTGTTCGGCAAATGGGTGAAACATAGTTCCAATTTTCCGGTTTGGCATCCCCGCATTCTTCGATTCGGGAAGGTGTGTTTCAAAGATGCTATTACGGGCCACGGTGAAACCTGGGTTGTTGATGGTGAGATTGGCTATTTTCAAGCGCCATACATTCACTATAGTTTCTCTAAAGGCCTCGGCTTCTGGTTTGGAAAACACAATCGCCTCTCGGATATAGAGTCTGCGGCCTTTCTGATCAATAAACAAGCCTATTCTACTACAATCTGCAGTCTCTTTGTTAAAGACAAACATAAAAGACGACAGGCATTGAGGGCGCTATCCTATAAAACTCCCTTTCGTGCATTTTTTAGGTTTCTGCATCAATTCGTCATTAAAAGAGGCTTCTTGGATGGAACAGCTGGATGGACCTATTGTGCTCTGTATTTTGCATATGAAATAATGATATCCGCCAAGATCAAGGAACAATACACCAGGCAGCATTTTACAACGATTGAAAAATAGACGTACTATCCGCTCATGCACATCACGTTTGTCACAACCCATTTTCCACCTTCCCGCGGTTTCGGTGGCGTGTGTGAATCAAGCTATGGGTTATCAACGGCCTTGGCACGTGCTGGAGTGACCGTTGACGTGGTAACCAGTGATGCGAATACTGGTGCAAGAATTCCCTTCACCGCCTTTTCTGAATTGGAAGAACCAAACCTGCGCATCTTTCCTTTCAAATATTTAGTCAGCCCCAAAAGTTGTTTTTCTCATGATATGGTACGCGTGCTGCGAAAAATTATTTCATCAAGCGACCTCCTCCATATCAACGGCATCTTCACCCATCCCACCCTGCTCGGGGCATTCTTTGCCCGCCGCCAAAAAAAGCCGCATTTAATTGCCACCAGGAACGGCCTGGATCCATGGATGTTCAAAATACGTCGTTTTAAGAAGATGTTGGGTTGGAGAGGTTACGTGCAAAGAGACTTAAAGGGAGCCTCTTGTATTCATGCAACGGCGCGGCAAGAGATCAATGCCTGCCGCGCTCTCGGCTTGGAAGGTCCTTTTACGATTATACCCAATGGCGTAAATCCGCTTGATTATCTAAACCTTCCTGCTCCGGAAACAGCCGAGGCGCTTTGGCCAGACCTGCAAGGCAAGACCGTGGTGTTGTTTCTGTCTCGTTTGAGTCCCGAAAAAGGGTTAGATATGCTCATTCCCGCTTGGAATGAAATCAGTAGAAAAAACCCAGCGGCGTTGCTGGTGATTGCCGGTCCGGATTACATGGGCTATTCGAATAACATTCATCAGTTGGCGCGAAAGAGCGCTTCCTCAAAATCGATTATGTTCACCGGGAGTGTTTGGGGCAATCATAAACTGGCCCTTTATTCTCGTGCGGATGTCTTTGTACTGCCCTCCTATTCCGAAAATTTCGGGAATGTTGTTGCCGAAGCGCTGGCGTGTGGGACCCCGGTAGTGACTACCCAGGCAACGCCATGGAAAGAAATCGAAACGACCGGTTGCGGGCGATGGATTCCAGTTGATCGGTATGCCCTCTCTGAAGCGCTCGCCGCGATGGTGTGCCTCTCGGATAGCGATAGGAGAAAAATGGGCCAAAGGGGACGAAAGCTCATTCTAGAAAACTATACCTGGGATAATGCCGCGCGCAAAATGATCACCGTTTATCAAGCGATGATGGATGGAGAAAAAATTCCTCTCTACCCGACGCCATGGAGTGATCGCACGCAGTTGAATTGAAAAGTAGAACGACCGTCCAACAGGTTGCCATAAATTAAGATGAAGTTGGCTCTACTACTGTTACGCCTAAAAAAAAGTGCGCAGCTGCTTAGGTCCCCGCTGTCGCTGAAAGCGTTTTTTTCCCACCGTGTCCTTGCTGGGGCCGAACACCGCCACGTTCTGGGATCGGATCTTGCAACCATAATTGATATCGGCGCGAATCGGGGGCAGTTTGCCCTGGCCGCTAAAAAATGGGCTCCCAAAGCCCTGGTCATTGCGTTCGAACCCCTCACTGCAGCTGCGCATAAATTTCGACAGGTATTCAGAGGCACGTCCGGCATAATCTTTCATCAAGCAGCGATCGGACCGCAATCATGCAGCACAACCATCCATGTCTCGGCAGCGGACGACTCATCTTCCCTGCTCTCCTTTTTGCCGATGCTGGAACAGCTATTTCCCGGAACCCGCGAAATCCGAACGGAGAGGGTCAAGCTAGGCCCCTTGTCGGACTTTGTGCGTCCAGAGGAGCTCGTTCACCCTGCCATGCTCAAGATGGATGTCCAGGGCTATGAACTGGAAGCGCTCCGGGGATGCGAGAACTTGTTGGGTCGATTTTCCTATATTTACGCTGAATGTTCGTTTGTGGCGTTGTACTCCGGCCAGGCCTTGGCGGATGATATTATTGCTTGGCTGCGGGAACGGGGCTGGTGTCTCAAGGGCATCTACAACATGACCTACGATGGCAAAGGCAGAAGCATCCAGGCTGACTTTCTGTTTGAGAACCCGTGTTTTACGAATTCGATGTAAAGGAGGAGATGCAACCTTGTCTCACATTTGCATGCTAGCTGCGCCAAGAAAAACGAACTGATGCGCATCGCCATCCATGATTATGCGGGTTTTGCGTTTCCCTTTGAACTGAGCAGCGAGTTGTCCAAACGCGGGCACCAGGTTCTGCATCTATATACAGAATCCAGTGGCGGTCCGAAGGCTTCTTTCAACAACAGAGACAATGGACACCTTCGGATCGTTAATATCGATATTGACCGGATAAAAAAAGATAGTTTTTTCAAAAGGTGGTTGCAGGAGCGGCACTATGGGGATTTGGCCGTCAAGCAACTGGAACGATGGCAGCCGGACATCGTTATATCCGGGAACACGCCCCTGGAGGCCCAGAAGAAAATCATTTGCTGGGCCGGCCGGCGGTTGACGCCTTCGGTTTTTTGGCTTCAGGACCTGCAGAGTCTCGCCGCAAAATCAATCATCACCGATGTCAGCGGCATCCTTGGTTGCCTTGCGTATACCTATTTGAACAAAATAGAGATTGATTCCCTGACCCGGGCCAGCCATATCATATCCATCACGGATGATTTTTTTCCGTTCCTGAACCAATGGAATATCGATCCTGCGAAAGTCAGCCTCATACCCAACTGGGGACCCATCGAGCAGATTCCCATCTTGGCGCGTAATAATCGATTTTCCGGGTATTATGGATTAAACGATAAATTTGTCATTTTATATTCCGGCACATTGGGGAAAAAGCAAAACATCCAATTTATCGCCGATGTTGCTGCCACGCTGGCGGATGACGATGACATCCGTTTTGTCGTCGCCACGGACCGGCGCGGACGGCGGTTGTTGATGCAGCAGCTATCCCGGCAAAAAATACCGAATTTAATCAACCTTCCCCTTCAGCCCTCACACCTTTATCCTTACCTGCTGGCATCGTCGGATGTGTCGCTGGTCGCCTTGCAGGCATCGGCGGGGACCTATTGCGTTCCATCAAAACTTTGGTCGGCTTACTGCGCACAGAAACCCTCCATCCTTGCCGTAGACAAACACAACTTAAGTGCACGCGTTACCGAAGCCATCCGCGCCGGTATCGTTATCTCAGCCGGATCGGTGGACGAATGTATCACGGCCATCGGACTCTTAAAAAAAAACCCGGCGCTGCGAATCAGCATGGGAGAAAACGCTCGGCAGTACGCGGAAAGCCATTTTTCAATCTCCCAAATCGCTGACACGTTTGAAAAGACGATCCATCACGTCATGGTCAACTGATTGGCCACCTTCAAGCAGGGTACTGCCCTTATCGCCTTGTTAGATAGCCCGTTCACGCCGCCGGCCTGAGGGCAGGTCGCTCCCCAGAAGCAATCCATTACGCTTTCATTCATTGCATTCCATAGAGCAAGACGAGGTGCTGAGATGGAAAACGGAAATTCCAGAATCCTGTTCATCCTCGACGTAACCATCATGTTCACCTTTTTCTTCGGAGTCTTTACCCATTACCATGGGGGTACGATGATTCCGCTGAAAGGGAACATCCTGATGGGCCTGATCGCCATTTTTTGGTTCCTGATAGCCGTCAACTCGGACATTCTCAGGATCAATCGCCTCTCTAATGCCATCAAGGTCTTGAAAGATATCCTCATTGCCTTCTCCGTGGTGAGTACGGTCACGATTGCCACCGTGGCGATTTTTGGTGAATTCAGACCCAATGACAAATTGATCCTTTATCCGCTTTTGTTCAGTGCCATTGTGTCGACGGTTCTGCGCCTATTCTATCTGCTCACGATAAAACGCCTCGTGAAATACGGTTATCAGCAAAAAGCCGTTCTGGTGATCGGCAGCGGGCGTTCGGCCAAACAAGTCATTGCAAAAATTTTAACGACGCCGGAACTGGGGTTCCGAATTGAAGGCATATTGTCTGACAGCCCGTTGGACGTTCCGCTCAAGGGACTCTATTTGGGCCACTTGCCGCAATTACCTGTAATTTTGCGTGACCATCAAATTGATGAAGTCATTATTGCAACGCCGCTCAATGAAACCCACACCATCAAGCGCATGGTCGAACGCTGCGAGGAGGCGGGTGTGCGGTTCTGTATCGTACCGGATTTTTATAACATCATTCCCAAATGGACGGTTCTCAACAACTTTGGTGACCTTCCTGTGATTGCCGTCCGCAACGAACCCCTAAACATCTTCAGCAACCGCATTATCAAACGATCCTTCGATGTTATCGTGTCATCGGTCGGGCTGCTGATCCTCACCCCGGTCCTGTTGATTATCGCCATTGCCGTTAAATTGACTTCGCCGGGTCCGATACTGTTCAGACAGCAGCGCGTCGGCAACAACAACACTGAATTTACACTGGTCAAATTCCGGAGCATGACCGTACAGCCTATCCTGGATTCCGAAACGATCTGGACCACACCCGATGACAAACGGGTGACGCCTTTCGGAAAAATCCTGCGACAAACCAACCTGGATGAGCTGCCCCAGCTATGGAATGTGCTTGTGGGTGATATGAGCATCGTCGGCCCACGACCTGAGCGGGAGCATTTTGTTGAAAAATTCAGCACGGCGATCCCGGGTTATCGCATCCGCCATCTGGTTAAGTCAGGCATCACCGGCTTAGCCCAGGCCAATGGATGGCGCGGCAACACCTCCATTCAGAAACGAGTCGAGAACGACATCTACTACCTTGAAAACTGGAGTCTGTGGCTCGATCTCAAAATAATTTTTATGACTGTTTTCAGTCGGGCTGCCTGGAAGAACGCTATTTAATCCCGAATCATTGACGCTTGCAGAGGCCCAAAAGCATGCAGAGAAAGGGTTGAGGGTTCGCCCTTGGCGGTCTTGGCGGCTTAGCGAGAGAAAATCATCTTCGAAAAAAACATGATGACCACCCTTGTCCGCATAATTTCACTGTCAATCATCGGTACCATGCCGATTCTCTTCGCTGCCGTTCAGCCATGGGTATGGTCTTTTTACTGCCTGCTGATGATCGCTGTATTTATTCTGTCTTTGTGGAACACCCGCTACCCGTCCGCTTTCTCTCGGGCCCGTCCGTTAAACCAAGCGGTTGCCCTGTTTTTCATCTGGACGCTTATTCTGGTCCTCCCTTTTCCACCTGCGGTCCTTTCTTTTCTCAGCCCCACACGATCAGGAATCCTAGCCGATGCGTGGGCGCTTACCGGCAGTATTCCAACCTGGGAATCGATCAGTTATCTGTCAAAAAAGGCACTGTCCTGGTGGGTGTTTCTACTCAGTCTGGGATTATTCTTTCTGGTGGTAAGGAATCTCTGCACAGAAAGGAAAACGCTCCAACGCGTCGTGTCCGTTATGATCGGGATCGGCCTGCTGGAGGCGGCCTACGGATTGATTCAGGCGCTGGTACCGTCCATGGGTGTGCTTTGGGTTGATTATATCCAAAACTACCTGGGCACCGCTCGTGGCACATTTATCAACCGCAACAATTTTGCGGCGTTTATCGGCATGATCTGGCCGCTGGCGCTTGGCCTAACCCTGGCAATGACCGGTCGGGTTACTTCGATAAAAGCAGCCCTTGGATCCGACAGGCTCAACCGGCAGGCGCTGATGGCCCTGGGCATCATCGTTTTCCTGCTGGCCCTGATCTTCACCCGTTCACGGGCTGGTATCGCCAGCGGGCTGATCGGATTTCTGGCGTTTTCGATCATGGCGCGAACGGGAATGAAAGCCGTGGCCATGCAAACCCGGATCGTGCTTGGCGGCATCATCGTTCTGCTGTGTATCTACGCCATGGTCATCGGCGTCGGACCGATTGTACAGCGGTTTTTTTCCCTCGGTAGCGATGGCATCTCACGAATGGATATCTGGCGGGACAGCCTGCCGATTGTCAAGGACCACCCGCTGGGCATCGGACTAAGCAATTATGAGAATGTGTTCCAGGTGTACAATCAATCCGCTACCTCCGACAAAACGGTTGTCTATGCCCACAATGACTATCTGCAACTCCTGGTTGAGACGGGCTGGATCGGATTTATTGCGATAATGAGCGTTTTTCTCATTTTCCTTGTAAAGCGTGTCCGGCGAATAAAACAGCTCGATTACAGAAGGGACCCCCTGCGCTTTTACCTGGCGGTCGGCGCTTTCAGCGGATTGATTTCAATGACCGTGCACAGCCTTTTTGATTTTAACCTGCAGATCCCAGCCAATGGCCTGTATTTCGTTGTTTTAATGGCTGTACTAAGCGCGTGTACCTCACCATTCAAGCAATCGCCAGGGTTGGCCGCCCATCCCCCAAACGGGCAGCGCAGGTTGAATCGTAGCAAACCCTCGCCCTCGCCCAATCATGGTATCTCCAGATGATCGATTTACACTGTCACATACTGCACCGGTTGGATGACGGTCCGGAAACCGCTGCTGAAAGCATGCAAATGTCGCAGGCCTTGGTTCGGGCCGGTTACAGCATGGTTGCCGCCACCCCACACATGGTTCCCGGAACCGCCTGGATGCCTTCCATCGACGTGATCAAAACCCAGGTCCTCAATCTGAATCAAGCCATCAAGGATGAAGGCCTGAAGCTTGACATTGTTTCAGGTATGGAAATCGCTATTGACCCGCAGATTCCTGAGCTTCTGGATCAGGGCCGTTTGCTGACCCTCGGAAACTCTTCCTGTCTGTTGATTGAGCCGCCCTTCCAGCAGCTTCCTTCGGGATGGGAGCAGGTCATCTTTTCAATACTGGCCAGAGGTTATTCTGTCCTGTTGGCCCATCCTGAACGCTGTGCGCAGCTGGCAGCCAACCAAAGCTTGATTGACCGGCTTATCGAAGCGGGTGTGATCCTTCAGGTCAATTGGGGCAGCTTTCTCGGCCAATATGGCCGGGCGGCGGTCCGCACGGCTCGGCAGATGGCCGGCAACGGGCAGATCCACTGCCTGTCCACCGACAGCCATCACCCGGAAGGACTCAACCTGCATAAGATGCAGGTGGAAACGGTCAGACTGTGTGGAATAATCGGCCAGGAAAACCTTCAGCGCATTACAACTGACAATCCGTTACGCGTGCTGCACGACGAAGCAGTACAGCCGATGAAAAAATGCGCAGCGATGACCGGGATGAGGAAGAAGCGCTGGTGGCAACTCTGGTAGAGAAGAATAGACAGGCAGGGGTGCCCCCTACCGTTGCCGGTCATCAATTGATGCCACTCCCATTGCGTTGCTTAATAGCCGCTATTCTAACCATGTTGGGATGCTGGACGGTGTATTTCAGCTGGCCGCAACGGTCTGTGCATTCCAACCACTTTACGTACTCAGAAGAAGAGGCGCGACAGCTCAGATTCTATCCCGAGGCCCAGTATGCACACGGCATGCACGCCTGGCTGCAGCAGCAACCGGAGAGGGCGGCAAGGTTTTTTCGCCAGGTCGTTTCACAGGACGTGCTTTTCCTCGACGCTTGGCTCAGACTTGCCGAAACCGAAGCCGCAGCGGGGCGTGAAGCGCAAGCCATAGGCATTTTGAGATTCACGACGGATATGACGGGCCAGATTCTTCGATGGAAGTGGTCACAGTCGCTGCTGGCCCGCGAGTTAGGGGTAGACGAGGCCTTTTACCGCAACATGAACCATCTGTTGTCCCGCAAGGTGCTGGAACAGGATGCACTGCAACTGCTGCACACCCACCTCGGCGGTGAGGCTTCAGCCGTGATGGCTGTTTTAGAACCGGCCCATCTGGCTGCCTATCTCGACTGGTTGATGCGTTGGGGCATGACTGACGAAAGCTTGCTGGTGTGGCAGGCCCTGACCGCGGGTGCTGAAGCGGATAAGGAAACCGCGCTGCGGTACGCCCATTTCCTGTTGAATCATAAACGCATCCTCGCATCCACGGATATTTGGCGGAAATACACCGGCATCGGCGGCTTGACCAATCCGGGGTTCGAAGGGGAGATCACCGGCCTGGGTTTTGATTGGCATCACTGGGGCGAAAAGGACGGCAACTGGGACTTAAAACGGGTGGCTATCGAGACCGTGGAGGGCGATTATGCCTTGAGAATTTCGTTCAATGGGCGGGAAAACATCTCCTTTCAGCATGTCTACCAGATTTTCGCGGCCACCCCGCAGGAGCGATACCGCCTCACCTATGCCTGGAAAAGCACCGCCATCACCTCGGATCAGGGTCTGTTTATAGAGATCTACGGCTACGACCAGCAGGGACTTTACAGGGCGGGTCCCATGATTACGGGTACGCAGGGCTGGCGGGAAGCGTCCATCGAGTTTGACATTCCTGAAGGCTGCCGTGCGGCAGTGCTGCGCCTGCGTCGCCTACCCAGCCAGCGGTTCGACTCGAAAATCAAGGGAATGGTGTGGCTTGACAACTTTCGATTGGAGAAAATAGCCAGCGACGCACCCGCGACAGCCATTGAAAACAAAGCGCATCTTGAACAGCCGGACCAGCCGGGCATCAATTCATATCACACGACGAGGTAATCATATGGCGCCAGATCAAATAAAACCCATAGGCCATTTCGGGGGAACCCTGTTACCGGATGTTGCCGGCAACGATCTTCCCGCCAAGGATTTTCAAAAACCGTTCTATGGTTGGCAGGAGACCGAAGAAATCCAACTGCGCGACTACCTCGATGTCATCGTGCGCAGAAAGTGGCTGATCCTGACAGTGCTTGCGCTGGTATTTTTGTCAACGTTGATATTCACCCTGGCCGTCACCAGAATCTATGAGGCGTCGGCGGTAGTTGAGGTCAGTCAGGAAACGCCCCATGTAACCACGTTTCAGGAGGTATTGGGTTCTGAAATCCAGGCGCGGGAATTTTATGAAACCCAGGTAGAACTGATTCGCAGCAAGGCGATGATCAACCGCGTGATCGAAAAACTCGATTTAATCGCCCATCCCGTTATCCGCAAAACGGTTTTCGATGACGGCAACACCGGAGTGCTTTCACAAATGGGAAGGGCGCTCAAATCCCTGGCGGCGAGCGCATCGCATGGGCAGGCGCAGCCAGCGGTGGCCGAGGATATCGCGGCCCGCCAGCAGGCAGTCGAATACCTTTCGGAAAATCTGACGGTTTCTCCAAGCCGTAAGTCCATGTTGATCGACGTGGCCTTTCGTTCACCGGACCGCCAGTTGTCCCAAGCGGTTGTCAACACCCTGGTTGAAGATTTCATCCGCTGGAAGATGGATCTGAAAGTCGAAGCCTCCGGCATTGCCCGGGATTTTCTGATGATGCAGATGGACCGGGCCAAGATCAACCTTGAAAAAGCCGAAGAGCGCCTCAACGAATTTGCCAAACATGCCGGAATCGTGTCGCTGGATGCCCGTATTAACTCCATTTACCGCCATCTGGAGGAATTGAATTCGACTTTCGCAGCGGCTGAGGCGGACATGATCGCCAAAGAAGCCACCTATCGGCAGGCCCTCAAGGCCGGGCATGCCAATCTGCCCCGGGTGTTGGAAAGCGACCTGATCGCCAGCTTGAAAGATAAGTTTGCCGACCTAAGCTCCGAGTACGAAGAGTTGAAAGCGACCTTTCACGACGAGTACCCCAAGGTAAAAACACTGCGGGCACGCATGGACAGCATTGCGGCGCTGATCAAGGCCCAGGAGAGAGGAATATTTCTGTCCATTGAGAACGAGTACGAATCCGCCCAGAAGGTTGTCAGTGCCATGGAAAAACGAATCGCGCGCCAGAAAGACCTGGTTTTGGATCTCAATGACCGCGCCACCCAGTATTCGATCATGGCCCGCGAAGTGGACACCAACAAGGCCATCTACCAGAGCCTTTTGCAGCGCGCCAAGGAGATCGAATCCATGGCGGGCGTCTCCTCGAGCAACATTCAGATCGTCAACCGTGCCGACCTGCCCCTTGTGGCGGTCAAACCGAACGTCAGACTCAATTTACTGCTGTCAATCGTCCTTGGTCTGCTCGGCGGCGTCGCCTGCGCATTTATGGCCGAGTACTTCGCCGATACGGTGACCAATCCCAGTGAGATACCGGACCGGTTTCAGATTCCTCTGCTAGGCACGATTCCACAGGCCAAACCCGACGCGCATGGACTGGAAAACGCGTTTCTGCGGCATCCGCGGTCACCTTTTTCCGAAGCCATCCGTTCAACGCGTGTTTCCGTCCAGCTTTCCGGTTCCGGCGCCCGCTCCAAATGCTTCCTCATTACCAGCACGCTGCCCAGTGAAGGCAAAACCACCCTGGCGGTTAATCTGGCTTTGAGTTTTGCCGCCGCAGGTGAAAAGACCGTGCTCATCGATGTGGATTTGCGGAAACCCCGCCTGCATGAAGTCTTTGACCTTAAAAACCGGGTCAATGGCAATGGCGTTTCCAGTTTCTTGGCCGGAGTGACAAACAATCTTAAAATGTACAACCACCGCAGCGATAATTTGGGGATCATTCCTTCTGGCCCGGTTCCGCCGAACCCGGCGGAGTTGCTCGCTTCCCGGCGGTTTAATCTCCTGCTCAAAAAGCTGATCGGTCGTTACGATCGGATTATCCTGGACGGGCCGCCGCACATTGGTTTCGCCGATACCCTGATCCTGTCCAAAAGCGTCGGCGGTATCGTCCTGGTCAGCAGCATCGGAGAGTCCAGCCGTGAAGCCATCGGTCAATTCAAAAAATCGATTACCAATGTTCACGGCACTATTTTGGGTTGCATTGTCAACAAAGTGGATTTCAACGGCAAATACGGTTACGGAGGATACTACAAAGCCTATCACTCCTTTTCCAGCTACGGACTGGAGGAGCCCGGCAAAGAATCGCTGTTGGATAGGTAGCCCCAACCCTGTTCGCAGGCTCGGTGGTTGCACTGTTTTTTAAATTAAGCAGCCTATCGGAATGACTATTGAAAAGCGAATAATTGGCGACCTTACCAAATAGTGCGTATCAGCAGGAACGATTGATAGCACGCTTTATCCGGCAGGTGGGTGAATGCAATGATACCCCGTCGCTCATTATGCTGATCGCTGCTGATGCCAAGTATCTGCGGTTATGCCGCTCAATTGTCGTTCCAACGGCCGGGGTTAACCCGGCATGGGCCAATATCCTCAAAAGCGTGTGCCGTGACCATGAGTGTAACCTGTGCCGCCTTAAGGAAAAGCTAACCCCCGCTGCCGGGGCACTCGGTCTTATACCCGCCTCCGACACCCCTGCTGACCCCTACCGCGTTCTGGGGCTTCGCCCCCAAGCCGATGCGCGGGAGATCAAAACGGCCTTTCGCAGAAAAGCCATTCAGGTCCACCCGGACGCCCATGCCAATCAGACTGTCAGCAGCCGAAGATTCGTCGAACTGAATGATGCCTATCGAACCCTGAGTGATCCGGTATTGCGGCATCATTATGACCTTAGCCGGCAAGATCAATTGCGATGGCGTGAGCGTTCCAGGCTGTCTCTACCGGCAGATAACAGGCCTACCAATCACTGGTGGTATTTTTGCGGCCTGCTTTTTTTCTTCATCATGTTGCTTCTTGCTTAGGCAAGAAATCAATGGATTCTATCAATGTTGTCTAAATTGGCGCAGGAGGTTCATGTCATGTGTTTTTTAAGAAGAGAAAGAATCGAAATCAGGTTATTGGTTTTCTTGCTCGCCGTATTGCTGGTCAGCCAAAGCGTTACTGCTGTGGCCGGTGCGGATAGAATTTATCCCACCCATCGAGTGACCCTCTATCGCGAGGACAAGGTAGTCGGGATTTATACCAAAGAAGCGCCGCTTCCTGAAGGATCGATCATTGCGACTGAAGGGAGATGCGCAATCAAGCTGGATGATTTGTACCTTGTGGGTGAGGACCGAAGTGTATTTTCAATAGTTACATCCGGCCGGCAACGGACTCTGCTGATCAAGCAAGGGACCGTATATTTTAAAACGGTTGCCATGAGCCGATCGTTTGCTTTTATTACACCGGATGGCACAATCAACGTCCAAGGCATTCGACTGAATGCCGCCTTTGGCGATGACTCGATTAAAGGGTATGTGGCCGTTGCAAAAAACCAAAGTGAATTGGGGGTGGCCGAAGGTGGATCAATGGATGTGCTTACCGATCAAGGCCTGATGACGATTCAGTCCGGCAAGAAGATCATTCTTGCACAAGCCGATATGGATATTGGATTGCCCAAGAGCGAGGATTCTGCCACCAAGCCGCCGCCGGAACCGGAGAAGGGCTGGTCGACAGGCAAAAAAATCACTGTAGGCGTCTTGGGGACCGTCGGTGTCTTAGGCATTTTGATGGGCCTGGGCGGCGGCGGGGGCGGCGGAGGCGGCGGTGGAGGGGGTGGCGGGGGTACAGTGAGCCCGTCACGGCCATAATGGCTGGGATAGGACGCGGGTCAACCAATGACACGCTCGCCAAGCGGGTTCATGTTGACCAACCTACGATGAGATGTTACCAGCGCCTCGAAAAGAGCGGACGGTTTCCACCCATCCATTGTAACCATGGGGTGAACGGCACAAAAGGAGTTTCAGCGATGAACGATTCTGTTCAGGAGGTTGCAAAAAACGCTTTTTATTGGCACGCGCTTCGGACAATCCTATTGCCTGCGGTGTTATGGGTGGTCGGGATTTCATTTTTCTGCGCATGTGCCGCTACCCCCAGCGCTGTTGCGGTCAGGCCGGCGGATGATCGGCAGGCCGCCGACTATTATCTGGGAAACGATGAAATCAGCCAGATGAATGAGATGCTTCTCGCCCGGACGCAAATGAACAGCGATCCGGGTGAATATCTTCTCGGGGAGGGCGACTTGCTGCGGATCAGTGTCTTCGAGGCCAAGGAACTGGATACGACGGTTCGAGTCAGTTCACGCGGTTTTATTACCCTTCCGCTGATTGAAATCGTCGCGGTAAAGGGCCTGACCGCCATAGAGGCTGAAGAAAAAATAGAAGCGATGTACCGAAAAGAATACATCAAGAAGCCCCATGTCAGTATCTTTGTTGAAGAGCACATCAGCCAGCGAATCACGGTGGTGGGTCAATTTAAGAACCCCGGTACCTATGATTATCCCATTAAACAAAGACTGCTTGACGTTATCGCCCTGGGGGGCGGTCTCAGTGAAAAGGCCGGCCAGGTGGTCCAGATCCGCAGATCGCGCCATGTTCAGGGACAGCCCGATATCGTTATGGCCGATCTGGACCAACTGATCAGAAAAGGCGATGTTCAACATAATATTGAGATCAACGGAGGCGATGTCATATTCATTCCCGAGGCCGGCGTCTTTTTTGTGGACGGTGCTGTGAAACGCCCCGGCGCCTATGCAATCAAACACCGCACGGTCATTCAGGAGGCGTTGGTCGAAGCAGGGGGCGTTGAGTCATGGGCAGTGAAGGACAAGGTTAAGCTGCTGCGCATGGCGGAAAACGGCGAACGGAAAATAATCGATCTTGACCTGAGCCAGCCGGGGGTTAAAGAGATGGCCATGAACGACCGCGATATCCTGGTCGTCGATGAAAGCGGCGCCGCCGGTTTCAGAGGCTTTAGTGTGTCATTTCTTGGATCCGGGTTCAGCTATTATGGTAGATAAAATACCCTGATCGTTTGTCTGTAGATTAGAGACGGCTGCGCTGCATGGCAACCCGCAATCCTTTTTCATCGACCAGATAGGGGTTGCGTGTCCTTGCGCATGAATCCGATTGAGCCGTTGAGGCCTTAAGAGACCTTCGATTCCACCCGACTGCTTTGTCAGACCGGGGATTTAACCCTGAAAAGAGCTCCTCTTCTTTGGGATAGATCTCTTGTTGATCCTTGAAAAGCATCGGAATCGTATGTTTCTTAAGGTCTTTTTTTTCCGCCTGGCCCGGTGTTGGCGGGGATCGATGCGGAACTTTTCAAAACATCATTATTTCAATTTGTTACAATGTTTATTGCTTTATTTTTGACTCTTGATGGATTTGTTGTATAAGATACCCGATAGGTTGATCGGGTCAGGCAGTGAACTATTTTTGCAACGGTTAAACCACGGCACATGTACCTTAACCACTATCATCTGAAAGCAAAGCCCTTTGATTTAAGCCCGGGGCCACACTTTCTCTGGCTCGGCGAAAAGCATAAAGAAGCCCTCGCCACCTTGAACTACGGAATTATAGAGGACTTGGGCTTCCTGCTGCTGACCGGTGATGTGGGGGTGGGCAAAACCGCCTTGATCCATCGATTGATCAGCAATCTTGACGCATCTACGATTGTTGCCCACATCACAGATCCGGGGTTGGGTATCCTTGATTTTTTCAAGCTTCTGGCTGCCGAATTCAACATCGCCAAGGATTTCCGCAGCAAAGCGGAGTTTTTGATCGAACTGGAAAAATTCCTCTACAGCGCATACTCGGATCGCAAAAAGGTCCTGCTGATCGTCGACGAGGCCCAACGGTTAAACAGCAAACTGTTGGATCAAATCAGGGTTCTTTCCAACATCGAGCTGAGCAACCGTAAACTGATCAATATCTTTTTTGTCGGCCAACCTGAATTCAAAAACATGTTGATGGACAGCAGCAGCAGGGCCATGCGCCAGCGAATTGCTATCAACTATCACATTAATCCGCTGACTGAATCTGAAACCGGCCAATACATCGGACACCGTCTGAAGATGGCCGGGGCCACTCGAAAAATTTTCAAGTCGAACGCGATTCATGAGATATTCAGATTCACCGGCGGCTATCCGCGCGCCATCAATGTTATTTGCGATCATGCCTTATTGACCGGTTATGCTGGCGGCTTGCAATCAATCGATTCAGAGGTGATCAAGGAATGTCAACAAGAGCTTAACATTCGGGCGGGTTTCGATTTTAGCAGGCACTCTTTTCAAGCGCCGACCAAAACAAACCGGCCCGCTGCGCGCCAACCCTCACCTCGCCAGTCGATGCATTGGGGGTATCCCTTACTCATTGGCACATGCATCGTTCTGAGCGCATTGTTATTTAGTTACTATTTGCTATGGCCTGGACCCCATTGGACTATGAAGCTGTTTACTCAAAAAAAAATGGCCCCATCACCCCATAGCCAAGCAGACACGCTCGCAGATCAGGCATTGCGGCAAAGCGCGACATCCGAAAAAAAGCCCATCCAGGCATCACCGAAAAAAGTGACCACCCCTGCGCAGCCCCATAAGATCAACGCCAACCCGGAAAAAACAGCCCCCAAGGATGAAATAGCCGCCGGCTCTCCGACGGCAGTTGCTACCGCCCAGGCCACACCCGCACCCGACCGGTTGCCCGGTAAAAGCGCCCTTGAAGGCGGCGCGGACGGGACCGTCCCAACGGAAAAAGCCTTGGCCGCGCCGTCCGCCCCTGCGGATGCCCAACCGCTGCCGCCGCCGGATGCAGCCGCAGGGAACAGGCTAGACGCGCAGCTTGCAGCGGCCCCCAAGGATAAAACCGCTGCCGACCGCCAGCCGGCCATTTTCACAGCCCAAGCCAGCCCCGCACCCGACCGGTTGCCCGGTAACAGCGCCCTTGAAGGCAACGCGGACGGGACCGTCCCAACGGAGAAAGCCTTGGCCGCGCCGTCCGCCCCTGCGGATGCCCAACCGCTGCCGCCGCCGGATGCAGCCGCAGGGAACAGGCTAGACGCGCAGCTTGCAGCGGCCCCCAAGGATAAAACCGCTGCCGACCGCCAGCCGGCCATTTTCACAGCCCAAGCCAGCCCCGCACCCGACCGGTTGCCCGGTAACAGCGCCCTTGAAGGCGGCGCGGACGGGACCGTCCCAACGGAAAAGGCCACCCAGAAGGAAGCTTTAAAAAAACCAGTGGAGTCGATTCCCAGGAATGAAACCCTTGCCGCCGAGCGTCAACCCACGCCTTCTGCCGATCAAGCCACGCCTGTACCCGACCAATTGCCCCGAAAAAGCAAGCCGGATGGCGCCGAAACCATACCCGGCAAGAGAGGCAGAGACGGTGGGTTGGTAGCTGTCCTTTCTGATGGCCAACCAAAGCCGCAACTGGACAGGCAGGTCCGGATGGGCACGGCAACTGGTCAATCGGCAACCACCGCCTTAAGTGGGACACCCCCCCAAGGCCCGAATGCCGCCAAATTGGAGGGCGCACCAAAGACCCCATCGTCCATCCCGGCAACCGGCGGGTCATCCAGAGAGGCCGATTCAGACAAGCCGTATCAGACAGAGAATAACGCTCAGCCAGTTCAAGCGGCCTTGGACAACCGTCCTGAGCCGACCATCGTCGCCAAAACGGAAACTCGGCTCCAGCCTTCCGCCGAAACAATCAAGGCCGCCGCACTGACGGCTGAGAAGCCGGACAGCAGCGGCGTGGAAAATAGACTGCGTTCCTTTTTGGATTATTATTGCAGCACCTATGCTGCCAAGGATTTCGCTGCGTTCACTAGATTATTTGTCCCGGATGCAATGGAAAACGGCGAGCCATTTGAAAGCCTCTCTCCCAAATATAAAAAGAATTTTAGCTTCATTGAAACCATTGAATACCGGATTGAAATGCAGCAATTTTCATATGATGAGGATAATGAAACCATAAAAATCGAAGGTGATTTTTTTCTGAAATGGTTGCCGCCCGATAAAGAATGGCGGCAAAATACGGGCAAAATTTACATGAGCCTCAAAGAAAATGGGCCTTCCTTTATGGTTCAGCAGCTTGACTATCACGGAAGTCCTCCCCCGAAACAATAGGCTCTGCCAAAAACCGATTACAACCAGATCAGGTTCTTCTATTTCTTGACGCCTCCCCGCGCTATATCCCGGGGAGGCGTCTTGGTTTGGAGGATAGCCATTTCCCGCATATCAGCGGGTGGTCGGCAGGTATAGCAGGCTGCGAAGGCGGGTAAGACTTACAAGCGGGGGCGGTGCAAGTTCCCTGCGAGACGGTGATCAGCCGCGCCTCCACGGTTGGTGTCAACTCCCGGATTCCCTAATCCCTGGACTTCTCATCTGTTCCACATGTTCTGATCGCCGACATCCGTTCTCTGATATCAGGCATCGGTCTGCCGCCCTCAGCCCCTCTCCTTCCATATTCTAACAAAAGGATCAATCCCCCTGCAACTCAGCAATACCGGCGAAATGATTCAGCGCTTCGGGATTTCTCAGGGCGTCCTTGTTTTTGACCTCCTGGTTGTGAATCACCTTCTTCACCGCCAGTTCGACTTTTTTCATGTTCAAGGTATAGGGAATGTCCAGCACCGGGATGATTTTGGCCGGCACGTGGCGCGGCGAGGCATGCGCGCGGATGGTCTGGCGTATCTTGTTCTTCAGGTCGTCGGTGAGGTCAAATCCCGGGGCCAGCTTGACGAACAGGATCACGCGCACATCGTTTTCCCAGTTCTGCCCCACCACCACGCTGTCCTCGATCTCTTCCAACTGCTCCACCTGCCGGTAGAGCTCGGCGGTGCCGATGCGCACGCCGCCGGGATTCAAGGTGGCGTCGGAGCGGCCGTGCATCACCACGCCGCCGTGCTCGCTGACCACGATGAAGTCCCCGTGGCGCCAGACGCCCGGGTAGACATCGAAATAGGCGCTGTGGTATTTCTTGCCGTCGCTGTCGTTCCAGAAATAAATCGGCATGGAGGGAAAGGGCGCCGTGCAGACCAGTTCACCCTCCTGGCCTACCACGGGCTTGCCGGCCTCGTCGAAGGCAGCCACCTTCATGGCCAGCCCCCGGCATTGAAGCTCGCCGGCGTACACCGGCCCCATGGGATTGCCCAGGGCGAAG
The DNA here is from genome assembly GCA_963704985.1 of uncultured delta proteobacterium. GTDB lineage: Bacteria > Desulfobacterota > Desulfobacteria > Desulfobacterales > Desulfosarcinaceae > Desulfosarcina. Next base: position 398,018 of record CAVPIL010000008.1, read on the forward strand.
CAGCCGTTGAGGTCCGTTCCGCCGGCGATGGAGGCCAGCTGGAGGTCGGTCTTGATGGCGTCGTAGACGAATTCGAAGCTTTCGATGGACAGGGGCGAGCCGGTGGAGAGCACCGCCCGCAGCGGGGAAAGGTCGAATTCCTCCCTGGGACGCACGCCGGCAGCCTGCAGGGCGGCCAGGTAGCCGGCGCTGGTGCCGAAAACGGTGATTTTCTCATCCTGGGCCATCTGCCACATGGCCTTGGGGGAGGGATGGAACGGATTGCCGTCGTACAACACCAGGGTGGCGCCGGTGGCCAGTGAGCTGACCAGCCAGTTCCACATCATCCACCCGCAGGTGGTGAAATAGAAGATCGTATCCTCGCGCTTGAGATCCGTATGCAGCATCAACTCCTTGAGATGGTGGATCAGAATGCCGCCGGCGCTCTGGACCATGCACTTGGGCAGGCCGGTGGTGCCCGACGAATACATGACGTAAAGCGGATGATCGAAGGGCAGCTGTGCGAAATCGATCGTCAGCCCCCCTTCTGCCGATTTGAAGTCGGCGTACAGAACAGCCTTGGGGATGGCGCTGATGTCCGGCGTTTCCCTGGTATAGGGCACCACCACCAGCCGTTCCACCGAGGGAATCTGGCCCATGATGTCGGCGATGCGCGCCAACGAGTCCAGGGGCTTGCCCTTGAAAAAATAGCCGTCCGCGGTGAACAACACCTTGGGTTGGATCTGGCCGAAGCGGTCCAGCACCCCCTTAATGCCGAAATCCGGCGAGCAGGATGACCAGGACGCCCCAAGGGAGGTGGCCGCCAGCATGGCGATGATCGATTCGGGCAGGTTGGGGACGAAACCGGCCACCCGCTCGCCGGCCTTGACCCCGGCATCCTTCAGGGCGTTGGCCACCCGGGCCACCTCGTCGTAGAGCTGGGCGTAGGTCAAGGTCCGCCGCACCCGGTCCTCTCCGCGGAAGACCAAGGCCAAACGGTCATCACGGTAGCGCAGCAGATTCTCGGCGAAATTGAGGCGGGCCCCCTCAAACCAGCGCGCGCCGGGCATCTTGGCTGGATCGTCGATCACCTTCTCGTAGGGCGCCGAGGCCTTGATCGAAGCGAAATCCCACATCTCCTTCCAGAACTCGGGGATATGGTCGATGGACCAGTGGTAGAGGCCGTCGTAGCTGTCAAAGGATGTGCCGTAGCGCTGATTGATCAGCGTCATGAACCGGTACATGGTGGAGGCTTTGATCCGGGCTTCAGACGGCTGCCATAGTAGTCTGCTCATGCGTGGTTCTCCTTCCTGCGATCCGCTGGTTGAGGCGGATGAAAAAATGTCCGCCGCCGTCTGCCGCCCGCGCGAAACATGGGCAGAGAGGGGCTGAATTGAATCATTCGGCGGTTTGTAAACAACGTTCATTAGTTGAATTTTTTAATATCAGAATGGCGGATTGTTGACAATCCCATAAAAGACCATCAGATTATCACTCGGATCAAAAAGACAATTCCCAATTCAGGGGCTGTTTGATCAAGAATCGATGCAAACCGCCCATCCACAAATGGTGGAAGGGCGATAGAAAGAGGTATCATGCACTACGAAGGCAACATCATCCGCCCCCCCAGCGAGGCCAACAGCATCCTGCTGCAGGTCACCGTGGGCTGCTCGCGCAACAAGTGCACCTTCTGCGGGGCTTACCGGGGCGAGCGTTTCAAGATTAAATCCGACGACATCATCATGGCCGACATCGCCTTTGCCGCCGCCCACTGCCGGCGCCAGCGCCGCGTCTTTCTGTGCGACGGCGACGCCCTGATCATCCCCCAGAAGCGGTTGATGGCGATTCTGGGCGAAATCCGCCGCCAGCTGCCCTGGGTGACCCGCGTGGGGGTCTACGCCAACGCCAAAAGCCTGCAGATGAAAAGCGTGGACGAGCTGAAGGAGCTGCGCGCCGGCGGTCTGGGCATCGCCTACATGGGGCTGGAAACCGGCGACGACGTCACCCTCAAGGCCATCAACAAGGGCGCCACGGCCCAGGATATGATCGACATGGGCAGCAAGGCCAAGGCGGCGGGTATCAAGCTTTCCATCACCGTGCTGCTGGGCCTGGCCGGACGCGAGCGCTCCCAGATCCACGCCCGCGAGACCGGGCGGGTGCTGTCGGCCATCGACCCCGAGTACGTGGGCGCCCTGAGCCTGATGCTGATTCCAGGCACCCCCATGGACGACGACCACCGCTGCGGCCGTTTCACCCTCATCGAACCCGACGAGATGCTGGCCGAGCTGCGCACCATGATCGCCGCCACCCACCAGACCCAGGGGCTGTTCCATGCCAACCACGCTTCCAACTACCTGCCCATCCGCGCACGCATGCCCAAGGAGAAGGACGAAACCCTGGCCCTGATCGATGCGGCGCTGGCCGGCAAGGTGGCCCTACGTCCGGAGTGGATGCGCGCGCTCTGAAAACCGGTCGGCGGCCCCCTGGGAACGGTTCCAACAGGCGCACGAGGGCTGCGCCGGGAAGAAGATGGGGGGCATGCCGCGGGTGGCGGGCAAAACATCCGTTTCCGGATCGCCCGTGTCAATCCAGGTCCTAGTGCAGGTGCAGCAGGTGGGGCTGGAAGCCGTGCCGTTCCCAGACGGCCCGGGAGCGCGGGTCCTTGAAGACCACCGCCAGTTCGATGCGCTGGATCCCCCGGGTGCGCGCATATCGCTCGACCGCCTGCATCAGCACTCGGCTGAGGCGCAGCCCCCTGTAGGCCGGCGCCACGTCGAGATCATGAACGTAGATATGCTGCCGCGGCAGGAACAGGGGCGACGCCTCCTGGACCTGGCAGGTCACGTAGCCGGCCAGCCGCCCGCCGGTTTCCACCACCCACCCGAAACGCGTTCCCTGGGCGAATTCCGCGCCCAGCTTCCCAGCCAGCGCCTCATCCGAGATGCCGGGCGTGTAGATGGGCTCGTTTTCTGCCACCTCGGCGGTGCAGACCAGCCACAGCCGCGCGATGGCCGGCGCATCGGAAGGCACGATCGGACGGGTGACGAAATCAGTCACGGGTTTAGCTCCCGGGCGGAAATGGCGGTTCGCCCAGCGACCCTCGGCAGGTAACGGCCGGATGCAATTCCCGGGGGTCGGTTTCCGGGCTTGCTGAGCGCCGCCATTTCACCCAGCCGCTCAGCGTCACGACGAACGGCTTTCGAAACGGTTCCCAAGGTCAGGGCCTGGCGGCGCGGAAACCGCGTCCACCCGCAGCCCCTGATCATGCCCGGCGCAGGCCGGCTTCTGCCGGAAAATGGCGCGCCACCACCGCTTCCACCTTTCTCAGCCACCCCTGGCGTGTTGCTTCGCTGCTCGTGACCACGACGGCGAACACCTCCCGGTGGAAGGTAGGCACCCCGCACAGGCCGAAGATGCAATGCTTCCAGATCTGCTGCAGGGGATCGCCGAAGACGGCGCGCTCCCTCTCCGGCGGCGTGTTGGCCGTGTTGAACACGAGGGCGGCGCTCGCCTTCAGCAGGCCCACGGGTATCCCCTCCCCCTGGTCGCCGTCCAGGAAGCGGTAGGCGACCCCCGGCCGGATGACGCGATCCACCCACCCCTTGAGGATGGCCGGCGGCTGCCCCCACCAGTTGGGGTGGACGACGATGATGCCGTCGGCCGCGGCGATTTCATCGCAGTGCCGTTTTACGTCCGCCGGCAGCGGGGCCTGGCTGGGGATTTCGAGGGACGGCAGCAGCGGGTCGAACCGTTCGCCGTACAGATCGTGAAAGGCCACCTGGTGCCCGCTGGCCTGCAGCCGGGCGACGGCCGTGCCGGCGATGGCGTGGTTGAAGCTTTGCGGGTCGGGATGGGCCACGATGACCAAGATCTTCAATTGACAATACTCCCTGGCGCCTGCCGGATTCGGGCGGCGGTGTCGAACCGATCAGCCGCCGACAAGGTCGAAGCCCTCATCGGTCCAGCCGGTGACGCCGCCGATCATCTTCTTCACAGGCCGGCCCAGCTTGGCCAGACGAACGGCCGCCTTCTCCGCGGCGTTGCAGTGCGGTCCGGCGCAATAGACCACGAACAGCGTCTCCGGCGGATACGCCTTGAGGCTGTTGGCCGTGATGCGCGCATGGGGCAGGCTGATGGCGCCGTCCACATGTCCGTTGGCGTACAGCGCCTCGCCGCGCACGTCGAGGAGCACAAAATCCCGGCGGTCGTTCGTCATCGCATGGTGCACGTCCCAGCAATCGGTTTCAAATTGAAGCAAGCGCTGAAAATGTTCCAATGCCCGGGCGCTGTCCGCTGCCGGGGGTCTGCTCACGGCTGAGCTCATGAAACCTCCTTTGAGAGCAATGGGGGTGGCTGAACGGGCGCCGATCGAAAGCGCGCCCTTGCGGCTTCGGTATCGCCGTCGAGACCGGATTCCGATCGCGGCGGCCCGCCGGAAATACGCATCATGAAACACCAATCACGACACAAACGCAACCCTGCAGTTGCGCCCGGGGCGCACGTTTGTGTGCATCCGCCGGGACGGTGCGGTTCGGGCGGCGGCACGTCCGGCGCTCGTTATTCAGTCCTGCAGTCGCTTCTTGGCCGATTTGAGGAAGCGTCCGAAGGCTCGGTCCTTCTTCCGTTTGTCCAGGTACGACATCGCGTTGTAGGCGGACTCCTTCTTGAGCTTTAAATAGCTGGAACAGCGTTCTTCAGTCAATTCACCGTCCCTGACCGCGGCCCGGACGGCACAGCCGGGCTCGTGTTCGTGGCCGCAATTCCCATAGCGGCAGCGTGCGGAGAGCAAGCGGATATCTTCAAAGCCCTGGCTGAACCCATCGCCGGCACCCACAAGGCCCAACTCCCGCATTCCGGGTGTATCGATCACCATGGCGCCCTGACCGAGAACGATGAGCTGCCTGCGCGCCGTGGTATGGGTGCCCTCCCCCGTTCCGCTGACAGCCTTCGTGTCAAAGGCGTCCCGACTGATCAAGCGGTTGATTAGGGTTGTCTTCCCGACGCCCGAGGAACCCAGCAGGCAGTATGTCCGTCCCGGGGCGAGCATCTCTCGAAACGCGTCAAACCCGAAACCGCTGATGGTGCTTAGCGCAAGTACGCTGGCCCCCATCGCGGTCGATCGGGTGATCGCCAGCTTTCGTTCCAGTTCATCGCTGGAGACCAAATCCGTTTTCGTAAGGATGACAACGGGCTCGACGTTTCCGTCGGCCGCCATTACCAGGTAGCGGTCCAATCGTCGCGGATTGAAGTCATAATGGCAGGATTGGACAATGAACGCACTGTCGATGTTGGCCGCAATCATCTGGAAATCGACCGTTTCACCGGAGGTCTTGCGGCGCAGGAAGGTCTTCCGCGGTAGCACGCCGTGGATGATTGCCTCCGTACCTTCATTGCAGTATTGCGCCACCACCCAATCGCCGACGCATGGCAGGTCCACGGAGCTTTCCACATGGTAAGCAAACTTGCCAGCGGGTTCGGCCGCAACCTCTCCGGTTTCATTTATGATGCGGTATGATCCGCGGTCAACCGCCGATATGCGGGCAATGCGGCGGCCTGTCAGCAGTGGCTCGCTGACATGCGCCTCCAACCATGGGTCGAAACCCAGATCGCTCAGTTTCATAAAATCATGTCGCCTCGTACAGGATTTCAAGGCCCGCCGCAGCGTTTGCCGAAGGGGGCTTGGAGCAAAAACAAAAGCCGCTTCCCGCAGCCCTCTGCTGGGGTGTGATACCTGCTCCGCGCCCGAAAAGAAAGTGTTCATTTGCCGGCGTTGCGACCGGGGCAGCCTTGACCCCATCACGCGCGAAGGTATTGGCGTGTGTAGAGAGGGGAGCCCGGCCACCGAACTACCGCTCCACCAGACGCTGAAAAGTACAGCTCCGGCAAACTTTCCGTTCGCCCTTGACAAAATAGGCACTGCTATGACCTGTACGAAGGAACAACCATGCCGCATTCAATTCAAAGTGTACTCGTGACGTTCATAGGCATACTTGCCTTGTTTGGCGGTCTCGAGCATGCCGCTGCGCAATCTGCCGCCCCATTGAGCGCTGAAAATTCGGATCCTGGGACGCTGGGTTGGATGACAGGTTTCCCTCCGCCGCCTGAAAAGTTGATCATGCAGCCCGAGTCTGATTACTTCAGCTTCCCCAAGTTGCGTTGGACGGTATGCCACATTCGGGAACTACTGCCGACCAAGCAAGTGAATCGCGGCATCGGTCCTCCGTTACCACTGGCGTACGCGATCAATGACGGCATTGATGCTGTGCGCTTCACGCCGCTTGGTAGCAACGAACAAATGACGTGGAAGGAATCGCTTTCGGCCAACTACACCGATGGCATAATCATCATTCATAAGGGCCGGGTTGTTTACGAAAAGTACTTTGCTTGTCTTGACGAGATGGGAAAGCACGCTGCGATGTCGATGACGAAGTCCCTGACGGGACTTCTGGCGGAGATCCTCGTTGCAGAGAAGCGACTTGACGACACAGCCAAAGTGGCTGCCATCATTCCGGAACTCTCCCAAAGTGCTTTTGGTAGCGCAACGATTCGTCAAGTCATGGATATGACAACCGCTCTTGACTATAGCGAAGACTACGCCGATCCCAAGGCTGACATATGGGCCTATTCGGCCGCTGCGAGCCCTTTAGCAAAACCCGTGGGGTACAAAGGCCCCAACGGATATTTCGAATACCTTCAAACCGTCAAGCAGGATGGGGTTCATGGAAGGGCTTTCGGCTACAGGACCATCAACACGGACGCACTCGGCTGGATCGTGTCGCGGATTGCGGGCAGGAATCTCGCAGAGCTGCTATCCGAGCGCATCTGGAGCAGGATGGGTGCTGAGCAAGATGCATACATGACCGTCGACAGCAAGGGCACTCCGTTCGCGGGCGGCGGACTCAGTGCCGGCCTGCGAGACTTGGGGCGAATCGGTCTGCTGATGCTTAACGGCGGAGAGATAAATGGGCAACGGTTGTTCCCACAAGAGTTCGTGGAACACATTTGGGCCGGTGGCGACAAGAAAGCCTTTGCCAAGGCAGGTTACCAATTGCTCGAAGGTGGCAGCTACCGCAGCATGTGGTGGGTTTTCCACAACACGCACGGCGCTTTCGCTGCACGCGGTGTACATGGACAAACCATCTATGTGGATCCGACTGCTGAGATGGTTATCGTACGCTTTTCATCTTTCCCCGCGGCAAAGAACGCGAAGATCGATCCGACCTCGTTGCCCGCTTATAAAGCCGTGGCCGAGTATCTGATAGGACGGTAAGGGGGGGTTGGGGCCGCCTGGACCGCCCCGAACCGGCCCAATTTATCTGTCTGCCTTAATGACAGAGAAGGAATTTGAATCTCAAGCCACCCGGCCACAGAAATGACAGGCTTGCAGAAAAATGACCTAGCGCAGAAAATCCTACACGACTGGATGGTATCTGGTGAAATCAAAGGTAGTGCCGCTCGTCAGTCAACCATAGTTGAACTAACCGTCTCAAGACATGGGAAAATAATTAACCAAACGATAGTTGAAAAATCAAAAAAAGCCATTTTCGATGAATCAGTTGAAAAAGCGATATACTCATTCCAAGGCAGCATGGCCGATCGTCGCCCCAATCCCGCAGACGAATAGCGTGTTATCCATCGTCTACGCGGCTATAGATGGAATGTTTCCATGTATTGGCATATTGCATGCGTGAAGTGGAAAACGGGTCAATACTTCTTCCACTTTCCGTCTCGTGGATCTGCCGGCACCGGAGAGACGATCCGAAATGGCCGGTCTTGGCCTGCCATTCCCAAACTGACAGATCCTGCAACGGAACGGCTGTGAACAGCGGCCAATTCGAAGCCGGGCATCCGCGGCCCCTTGGATCGGCCTGCAGCCTTGCCAGGGGCGCCTCGTCACGGGTTCGATGGGTTCGGAAATATTGTGGAAACCGTTGGACTGGCGGAGCTTTTAAGTGATTGTGCCATTAGGGGTTGTTTTTCAACACCGGTTCGCAGCACGCCACAGCAGCCGGGCTCCGTGCTTGCCCGCTCAAAACCCTTGCGTCCCCAGGCAATCTTTTGTATCAACCCCCATTGACGTCGACCATCAATCGCAATCACCGCCAAAGGAGCCGCATGACATGAGCAGCAAGACGAACACGAAGCCGCAGCAGCCGACCATCGACGATCTGTGCATCAACACCATCCGCACCCTCTCCATGGATGCGGTCCAGAAGGCCAACTCCGGCCACCCGGGCGCGCCCATGGGGCTTGCCCCGGCCGGCTATGTGCTCTGGACGCGGGTAATGAAGCACAATCCCAAGAATCCGGACTGGCCCGATCGCGACCGTTTCGTGCTCTCCGGCGGCCACGCCTCCATGCTGCTATACAGCCTGCTGCACCTGACCGGCTACGACCTGAGCCTGGAGGAGATCCGGAATTTCCGCCAGTGGGGCAGCAAGACCCCCGGCCACCCCGAATACGGCCACACGCCCGGCGTCGAGACCACCACCGGTCCGCTGGGCCAGGGTTTTGCCAACGCCGTGGGCATGGCCATGGCCGAACGGCACCTGGCAGCCTGCTTCAACCGGCCCGGACGCGACATCGTGGACCATCACACCTACGTGATGTGCGGCGACGGCGACATGATGGAGGGCGTGGCCTCGGAGTCGGCCTCCCTGGCCGGACACCTGGGGCTTTCCAAGCTGATCTGCCTGTACGACGACAACGGCATCTCCATCGAGGGCACCACCGGCATCGCCTTTACCGAAAACGTGGCCAAACGCTTCGAGGCCTACCGCTGGCAGGTGATCAAGGTCAAGGACGGTAGTGATCCCGAGGCCGTGGAAAAGGCCCTTTTGGCCGCCAAGGCCGAAACCGGCAAACCCTCGCTGATCATGCTCAAGACCCACATCGCGCACGGCAGCCCCAACAAGCAGGACACGGCCGATGCCCACGGCGCCCCTCTGGGTGAGGAGGAGATCACGCTGACTAAGGCGGCCCTGGGCTGGAAGGAAAAAAAGCCCTTCGCCATTCCACCCAAGGCGCTGGCCGCCTTCCGCAAGTGCGTCAAGGCGGGCGAGAAGGCCGAGGCCGGCTGGAAGAAGGCCTATCAGGCCTACGCCAAAAAGCACCCCGACCTGGCCGACGGCTGGGTCAACGGCCTGACCCGCTTCATGCCCAAGGGCTGGGAGGCGAACCTGCCGCAGTTCACGCCGGCGGACGGCCCCATGGCCACCCGCGCCGCCTCGGGCAAGGTGCTCAACGCCGCCGCGGCCGTGTTCCCCAGCCTGATCGGCGGCTCGGCGGACCTGGCGCCGTCCAACAAGACCTTTCTCAACGGCTCGCCGGAATTCCAGAAAGGCTGCTACGAAGGCCGCAACATCCGCTTCGGCGTCCGCGAGCACGCCATGGGCGCCATCATGTCCGGCATGTTCCTGCACGGCGGCGTGCGCCCCTACGGCGGCACGTTCCTGGTCTTCGCCGACTACATGCGCCCGGCCATCCGCCTGGCCGCCCTGATGAAGCTGCCGGTCATCTACGTCTTCACCCACGACAGCGTGGCCGTGGGCGAAGACGGCCCCACCCACCAGCCCGTGGAACACCTGGCCGCCCTGCGGGCCATCCCCAACCTGGTCGTGATCCGCCCGGCCGACGCCACGGAAACGGCCGCGGCCTGGCGCCGGGCCATCGCCATGAACGACCGGCCGGTGGCACTGATCCTCAGCCGCCAGAAACTGCCCATCCTGGATACCGCGCAGACCGCCGGCGGCTTGGACCAGGGCGGGTATATTCTATCCGACTGCAAGGGCCAGCCACAGATCCTGCTCATCGCCACCGGGGCCGAAGTGCACATCACCCTCAAGGCCCAGGCGATCCTGGCCGGCAAGGGCATCGCCGCCCGCGTGGTCAACATGCCCTCCTGGGAACTGTTTGAAGACAATTCCAGCGACTTCAAAAACCGGATTCTTCCGCCGACCGTAAGGCACCGCATCGCCGTGGAAGCCGGGATCCCCATGGGGTGGGAACGCTACGTGGGCCCGGAAGGCACGGTCATCGGCATCGATGGCTTCGGAGCATCGGCACCCGGCGGCACGGTCCTGGAAAAATACGGGTTTACGGCTGAAAAAATTGTTGCCGCCGCACTCAAGATGCTAAAATAATAGACGATTAAAAGTTGATCGAAAGTTCGGGCTGCCTTGCGCAAAGCCAATCTTTTCACGCAAGTTTCCAGAAAAAATGCCGATAAGACGATTTGAACAACAACCCGCCGGGCTAAACCGACCCTGGCGGAAACAAACTTCTGTCTTGACAAAGGTTCTGTTTTCTTTCTATTTTTTATAGGCTGAATCCGAGCTGAACAGATTACCGGAAACAAATGGAGGCAGTCTTGAAAAGGACAATTGCATGCGTAATGACCGTTTTCATGTGTCTGTTGCTTACCTTTCCCGCATTGGCCGGAACCCGTGACGATTGCATCGCCAAATGCAAGGAGGCCGGCGACTTCATAAAAACCAAGGGCATCGATGCCGCCATCAAGGAGATCAACAACAAAAACGGCCAATTCGTGTGGAACGACGGCGTCAGCTATGTCTTTTTGATGAACATGAAGGCCAAGATGCTGGCCCATCCCCACAAGCCTGAACTGACCAAGCCGGATACCCTGATCGAGGCCACGGATATTGAAGGCAAGGCCTTTTTCGTGGATTTCGTCAAAGCCGCCGAAAAAGGCAAGGGGTGGACCAAGTACATGTGGCCGGTTCCCGGCATGGAGATCAACAAACCCAAGCACACCTTCATCTACCGCGTGCCGGATACGGATTATTTTGTCGGTGCCGGCTTTTACGTCATGGAGCCGGGCGTGTTCTATTGATCCGGCACCGTTGATCGCCATATGATAAACCGCAGATCGCCATCCTGACCAAATGGCGCGGATGCTTCAGGGGCAGGTGAAATCACCCGCCCCGTTTTTTTTCAAAGCCATCCCCGACCGCTTTCAATGAGGACAACGCCCCGGTCCACGCTAACCTGCCGGTTGTCCGGCAAACGCCATGCACGATGCTTCCATGCGCTGAGGGTGACATGCCTGCCGGACGAAAACGGTATGGACAAGCACACGACGTCGCCTCAGCCTTAGACCCCAGCGCGCACCCGGATCATCTCGGCCACGATGCTCACAGCGATCTCCTCGGGGGTTTCGGCATGGATGGCCAGGCCGATGGGCGAATGCACCCGGTCGACGGCCGCCTGGGAAAACCCCTCCTTGAGCAGCGCCCCGTAGATGGCGTCTCTTTTTCGGCGGCTGCCGATCATGCCGATATAGCCCGCTTCGGTTCCCAGGGCCTGGGCCAGCACCGTCTTGTCGTGCAGGTGGCCCCGCGTGAGGATGACGACGAAGTCCTCGCCGCCGACGGACACCCCTGAAAAGGCCTGGTCGAACCCCCCCAGCACCCGGATCTCGTCCGCAGCGGGAAACCGCGAGCGGTTGGCGTACTCAGCACGGTCGTCGGCCACCGACACCCGGAACCCCGCCATGGCGGCGATGGCGGCAGTGGCCTGGGCCACGTGGCCGGCACCGAAAAGGTAGGCGGTGCACGCCCGTTGCGTCGGCTCGACCACCGCAAAGGCGCCGTCGAATGCCAGTACGCGAACCGCACCCGATTCCACTGCCCTGAGCACCTTGTGCCGTTCGGAATCGGCCAGGGGAAAGTCGCCGACAACTTCACCGGCGCCGGTTACTAGGCAGCGGTCGATGCGGTCCACGCGCTGGTCCGTTCCGGTGACCAGGGTCAGCAGCCCCCCTTTTTGGCTTTTGTCCAGCAGCCGCCGCCATCCATCGAAGACGGCCCGATTCATCGGCGCGGGCGCCACGCAGTCCAGCAGCACCTCGGCTCGCCCGCCGCAGATCATGTCCATGGTATCGACGCTGTCAAAGCTCAGGTCAAAGGGCATGACCGCCGATTGCCCGGACCGGATCAGTTCCACCGCCCGGGCCATGACCCCCGCCTCCAGCAGGCCGCCGCCGATGGTGCCGACGCCCCTGCCGGCAGCGGTGACGATCATCTTGCTGCCGGAGGTCCGCGGTGTGGAGCCGGTGTGGCTGATGATGGTGGCCAGCACGAACGTTTCTCCCTTTTCCAGCAGGTCACAGACCGATTGTGCAATCATCTCCATCAGGCGTAAGAACCTTTCTATTCGGGTCAACGGATCAACAGTTAAAATCGACTCCCTGTCATATTGTTTTCCGGCTATCTGATCAATTCGAGAATGGTCTTCGACGTATACTCGCCCACATCGGCCAGACCATCCATGGGCATGAAGCGGTTGGCGTTGTTGGAATAGAGGCAGGTCACCGAGGGCGGGAAGTCCGCGTCGGCTTCGTAGAAAATGTAGCACAGGAAAATCTTGGGCAGGGACCGCACCACGAAGGCGAAATCTCCACTGACAGAAGCCGGTGCCGCCCCGCCGGAAAGCCGCTCAACGATCAGGCCGGTTTTCGCTTTGATCCGGTGAACCGCCGGCACCAGAATCTTTTCGGTGTGGGAGGCAAAGGCACCCACATAGGGCGCCGAATCGGGAAACTCCTTGAAGGCCCGAAAAGGCTCCGGCAGGGGAAGCTCGGACATGGCATATAAAGCGTACAGAGAGAGCAGAATGCCGACGACGCCGGGCGGCTCCACGCCACCCAGGGTGATGCCATCCGGTGCAATGACGCACGCCTGGCCGAAGGCGGTGAACGAATAGGTTTTTCCGCCTTTCTCAGCGAGAAGCCGATCCTCCAGATCCTCTGGCAGATTCCCATACAATCGATCCAGGTTGGCCCTGGCCAGTTTTAGGTAGTTGTCGGTCATCGTGGCGCATCCGTCCAAATAAGAGTTAATGGGCATGCTCTCCCAGCCTTTTCCAAGACAGATACCATTTAACCCACTGCCGTTGCAAATGGAAGGATAGAGCGATATAGAGGGCCAAACCGATTCGATCATAACAGGAGGCACGGAATGAGAACCCTGCGAGACAAACTCTCCCATCTGTCCTTTTTGCATGCCGCCAAACTGCTGGGACCCAGGGGCCGGGAACTGATCATGGAAGGCGGAAAATTCGAAATCGATCTTGATGAACAGGTGACCCTGGACCACCGACAATTCCGACTGAATATGGATGAGGCCACGGTAACCATCGGCCTGAGCGGCGACAAGCGGCAGCGTTTCAACCTGGGCTGCAGCGTCTGCAGCGGCGCCTGCGTGCATCAGGCAGCGGCTCTGTCCCTGGTTCTGGAGGAAAAACTGGCCCTGGGATTATCGGCGCCGCCCCCGGAGCGCACCCCTATCGAGAGCCTGGATGAAGCGGCCCTCATCGACCAGGCCGTCAACGAACGCCGGCAGCGCGCCCGTGACGAAAAAATGCGCCTCACCTCCATGAACCCGCAGCAGTTGTGGACCGATTACGTGGTCACCAACCCGCTCTCCGGCAAAAGCTACCGCCTGGCCCTGCGCGGCTGGCAACCGGGCGAGTCCTATTGCGCCTGTCCCGATTTCCGCAAAAACACCCTGGGCACCTGCAAGCATATCCTCTACGCCCTGGAGCGGGGCCGGGCCAAATTTCCCAAGCGCGTGCAGAACACCCCGGCAACCATCGAAGAGATCAGCGTATACCTGCGCTATGGCAAGCGCCTGGAGCTTCGCCTGTTGCTTCCCGAGCAGCTTGAGATACCGATCCAATCCATAGTGGCACCGCTAACGGATAAGGCCATCGAAGACCCCAAGGATCTGTTGCAGCGCATCGGCCAAGTGGAACGCCAGGGCACGTCGGTGACGATCTACCCGGATGCCGAAGCGTACATTCAGCAGCTGCTGTTTCAACAGCGCATGGCGGCGGTGATGACCGAGATCCGCAAGAATCCCGCGGCCCATCCCCTGCGCAAGACCCTGCTGAAAACCGACCTGCGATCCTACCAACTGGACGGCATCGCCTTTGCCGCTGGAACCGGCCGGGCCGTACTGGCCGACGATATGGGCCTGGGTAAAACCATCCAGGGCATCGGTGTGGCCGAACTGCTCTCCCGCCATGCCGCTGTTGAAAAAGTGCTGATCATTTGTCCGGCCTCCCTCAAGTCCCAGTGGCGCAGCGAAATCAGACGATTCAGCGATCGCAGCGTCCGCCTGGTACTGGGCAGCCACAAGGAGCGACCGGCTCAATATGCGGGCAATCAGTTTTTTACGGTCTGCAATTACGAACAGGTGCTACGCGATATTCTGGCCATCGAGGGCGTGGCCTGGGACCTGATCATCCTCGATGAAGGCCAGCGTATCAAGAACTGGGAAGCCAAGACCAGCCGGATCGTAAAAGCCTTAAAATCCCCCTTCGCGCTGGTGCTGTCCGGTACGCCGCTCGAGAACCGGCTGGATGAACTTTTTTCGGTGGTGGAGTTTATCGACGATCGGCGCCTGGGGCCGGCCTTCCGGTTTTTCAACCACCACCGAGTCGTCGATGAAAAGGGCAAGCTGCTGGGATATAAGCATCTGGACCGACTCCGTGAGGCATTGAAACCGATTTTGCTGCGGCGCACCCGACGGCAGGTGCTGGATGAATTGCCGCCGCGCACCACCGAGGTGATTCGCATCGCCCCGACCGAGGAACAGCTCGACATGCAAAAGGGCCACCGCAACATCGTTCAGACCATCATCAACAAGAAGTATCTGTCGGAAATGGACCTGCTCAGGCTGCAAAAGGCCCTGCTCATGTGCCGCATGTGCGCCGACAGCACTTTTCTGGTGGATAAACAGGCCCCGGGCTACTCCAGCAAACTGGCGGAACTGGGCGAATTGCTGGACCAACTCAAGGCCGAAGCGGACCGTAAAATCGTCCTGTTCTCCGAATGGACCACCATGCTCACCCTGATCGAACCCCTGCTGGCCGCCCGCAAGATGAACTATGTGCGCCTGGACGGTTCAGTGCCCCAGAAAAAACGTCAAGAGTTGATCCACCGCTTCCAGAACGATCCGGCGTGCATGCTGTTTATCACCACCAACGCCGGTGCCACGGGCCTGAACCTGCAGGCGGCCAATACCGTAATCAATGTGGATCTGCCCTGGAACCCGGCCGTACTGGAGCAACGCATTTCAAGGGCTCACCGCATGGGGCAGAAGCAGCCGGTGCAGGTCTTTTTGCTGATTACCACAGACACCCTGGAGGAGAACCTGCTGGCCACCCTGTCGGCCAAGCATCAACTCTCGCTGGCGGTCCTTGATCCGGACACCGACACCAGCCAGGTGGAGATGAGCACGGGCATGGAAGAGCTTAAACGCCGCATGGAGATCCTACTGGGAGCCCGGCCCGAAGCGGCCGAAGACGAGAGCATGAAGGTCGAAGCCGAAAAAACGGCGGCGGCCCTGGTCAGAAAAGAGAAGGTGGCGGCCGCCGGCGGCCAGTTGGTGGGGGCCGCATTTGCCTTTATCGGAGAGATGTTGGCGGACCAGGCGGACGGTGACGGCCTGGAGCAACTGGCCGGTGCGTTCAAAGCCAAACTGGGCGATTGCATGGAAAGAACGGCGGATGGCCGGTTGAACATGACCATCATTCTACCCGACGAGGCCTTCCTGGACACCATGGCCCGCTCCCTGGCGAGTATGGTGGGAATGGGAGCGAAGCATTAGTCCGCTTAAGGGTTAAAAAGGATTTCATACACCAAATTATGAATCACTCCTAACTTTTTTTTTAAAATTAGAGTGTTTTTTAAAAAATTATCGGATTCCTCAATCCCCGAATCCATAGTCATTCACTCGACTTCGGATTTCCACCTTCTGTCATCGGTCTATCCCCATCCATCCTCACCATCCTTGGCGATAAACCAGATGGGACACGCGGTTCGGTGTTTGCAATACAGCTTCGGGTCCCGGCAGTGGGCGCACCGCTCGCAAAAATGGGTCTGATATTTCAGGCACACCAGTCCGGCTGATTGATCCGGGTGATTCACGCAGGCTTCCATTGCGTCTGTTTCCATCGTCCCTATTATGGTATAATAATTTCTCTTTTGTACCACAGGCCACCGTGTATATGGAGTCCTTGATTTCATTGGGGTTACCTGAATGCAACCCTGCAACGAATACCTCCTGTGCACCTGTGAGCGATTCGGGTGGCCATGCCACCTGTCACCCGGTGAACAGGCATAGCAAAAAGCGATAGAGATGTCATGAAAGAGTTTTTCAACGTGGAAACCATCGAAGCGGTTCTCGCCCATGTCCCGTCCTTTCCGGCGGTGGACACGGAAGCCGTGGCCCTGGCTGAATGTCTGGGGCGGGTGCTGGCCGAGGACGTCTATTCAGATGTGGACATCCCCGATTTCAACCGTTCCACCATGGACGGATTTGCCGTCAAGGCCGCCTCCACCTTCGGTGCATCCGAGGCCAACCCCGCCTATCTGGACGTGCGGGGGCGGATCAGGATGGGCGAACGCCCCGATTTCTCCATCGGTCCCGGCCAGGCGGCAAGGATCGCCACCGGGGGCATGCTGCCCGACGGGGCAGACAGCGTCATCATGGTCGAACACACCGATGCGCTCGACGACACTACCATCGAGGCCTATCGCAGCGTGGCACCGGGCCAGCATGTCATCGAAAAGGGCGAGGATATCCGGCATACCGAACCGGCTCTGACGACAGGCACGCAGATACGCCCCCAGGAGGCCGGCCTGCTGGCAGCCTGCGGGCAAACGCGGATCTCTGTTTTCAGGCGCCCCCGGGTGGGGATTATCTCCACCGGCGATGAAGTCGTAGCGGTGGACCGGGTACCCGGCGACGGGCAAGTCCGGGACATCAACACCCACACCCTCTCCGGCCAGGTGCTGGCGGCCGGCGGCGTGCCGGTGGTCTTCGGCATCGTCACCGACAACCGCGAGGCGCTGATGGAAAAGTCCCTTCGCGCCCTGCAAGGCACCGACATGGTCATGATTTCCGGCGGCAGTTCGGTGGGGGCCAGGGATTTTACCGTGGAGGTGCTAGACGCCCTACCGGATACCGCCATCCTGGTCCACGGCATCTCCATCAGCCCCGGCAAACCCACCATCCTGGCCCGCTCCGGCGGCAAAGCCTTCTGGGGGCTTCCCGGCCACGCCGTCTCCGCCATGGTGGTTTTCGCCGTGGTGGTGCGTCCCTTTCTGGACCGCCTTGGCGGGCTGTCGCGGCCTGCCCGGCAGTTTCCGGTCGAAGCCGTCCTGAGCCGCAACCTGGCCTCTGCCCAGGGGCGCGTGGACTATGTGCGCGTGCGGCTCTACCAGGAGCGCGGCGTCACCATGGCCGAGCCGATTTTAGGCAAATCCGGGCTCATCAACACCATGGTCAAAGCCGACGGGCTCATCGCCATCGGCATGAACACCGAAGGACTGGAACAGGGCGCCCTAGTGAAGGTAACGCCCCTATAAGAGTAGGGTATTGCCTAAACAACCATCCAATCAATGGACCAGAATTCAGCACTCTGAAATCTGACGTCAGGAGAGATCCTTGAGCACCAAACGCAACGTCTACTTGAACATGAAATCCCTGGAGGAGGCCCGGCAGATCCTCTTTGACCATTTTCCCGCCACCGGCAGCATGGCCGCAGAAAACGTGTCGCCGCCCGATGCCGTGGGCCGGGTGCTGGCCGAACCGGTCTTCGCCGCCGTTTCCTCGCCCAACTTTCACGCCGCCGCCATGGACGGCGTGGCCGTGAAGGCCGAAGAGACCTTCGGTGCCAGCGAATCCCGACCCAAAGCGCTCGCCGTTGGCACCCAGGCCCGCTTTCTCAACACCGGCCACGTCATGCCCGCAGGCACCGATGCCGTCATCATGATCGAGAATATCCAGATCGTGGGCGACGATCGCATCCGCATCGAAGCGCCGGCCTTTCCCTGGCAGCACGTTCGCAAAATGGGCGAAGACATCGTGGCCACCGAACTGCTCTACCCCCGGGGCCATACGGTGACCCCATACTGCGTGGGCGCCCTGATCTCAGGCGGCATCTACCAGGTGCCGGTGAGAAGAAAGCCGCGCGTACTGATCATCCCCACCGGGTCGGAGCTGGTGGACTGGCGCATCACCGCCCCCGAGGACCTCAAGCCGGGAGAGGTGCTAGAGACCAACGCCTACGTACTGGCAAAAATGATCGACGCCTGCGGCGCTGAAGCGGTGCGGCACGACCGGGTGATGGACGACCTGGATCTGATCCGGCAAACGGTGGCCGATGCCGTGGGCGGCGAGGTGGACATGGTCATGACCATCGGCGGTTCGTCGGCCGGCTCCGAGGACTACGCCCTGCCGGTCCTCCAGGACCTGGGACGCATGCTGGTGCACGGGGTGACCATCATGCCCGGCAAGCCGGTGATCTTGGGCGACATCCAGGGCAAACCCTTTTTCGGCATCCCCGGCTACCCGGTCTCGGCCATCATCGCCTTCGAGCAGTTTGCCCAGCCCCTGATCAAGCGCATGCTGGGGGTGGCCGATGAGCCGCGCCAGACGGTGGCCGTGGTCCCCACGCGCAAGATCGCCTCCAAGCTGGGGGTCGAAGAGTTTCTGAGGGTCAAACTGGGCCAGGTGGGCGAACGCATCGTGGCCACCCCCCTGCCCCGCGGGGCCGGCATGATCACCAGCATCACCGAGGCCGACGGCATCATCCGCATCCCCCGCCAGTCCGAAGGCATCCGGGACGGCGACCCGGTCCAGGCCGAACTGCTCAGGCCCCTGTCGGCCATCCGCAACACCATCGTCATCGTGGGCAGCCACGACAACACCCTGGACGTGCTGGCCGACCAGTTGCGCGCCGGCGACGCCGCACTGACCCTTTCCTCCAGCCATGTGGGCAGCATGGGCGGCCTCATGGCCGTCAAACGCGGGGTGTGCCACCTGGCCGGCACCCACCTGCTGGACACGCAAAGCGGGGAATACAACCGTTCCTATGTGGAGCGCTACCTGCCCGACACGCCGGTCCGGCTGGTGAACCTGGTCATGCGCGACCAGGGGCTCATCGTGCCCAAGGGCAACCCCAAGGGCATCGCGGGCATCGAGGACCTGGGGCGCGACGACATCGTCTTCATCAACCGTCAGGGCGGATCGGGCACCCGCATCCTGCTGGACTACCGGCTGGGACAGGTGGGCCTCTCCCCGGAGCGGATCAACGGCTATACCAGCGAGGAGTTCACCCACATGAACGTGGCCGTGGCGGTACTCAGCGGCGCGGCCGATGCAGGGCTGGGCATCTATGCGGCAGCCAAGGCCCTGGGCTTGGATTTCGTTCCCGTGGTTACCGAACAATACGATCTGGTCATTCCGGAAACATCCTTCGAATCCGGCAACCTCCAGGTCCTGCTGGCGACCATCCGTACCGCCGGTTTCAAAAAGCGGGTGGAAGCCCTGGGCGGATACAGCACGGCAAAGACGGGCAGCATCTTATAATTGAGTCTGGAGGGGTTACGGAGAAAATCATGCCCAGCCACTACACCCTGCTGGACCACACCGCGGACCTGAAAATCCGCGTCACCGGGGACGATCCGGCCGATCTGTTTAAAAACGCGGGCCTGGCTCTGTTCGAGCTGATCGTCAAGCCGGACCGGCTGCAACCGCAAGAGGTGGTCGCGTTGGATGTCACCGGGGACGATCCGGCGGATCTCATGGTCAACTTCCTGCGGGAACTGCTCTACCTGTGGACGGGCACCGAAAAGTTGATCGCCACGATCACCATCCTGCACATCTCGAACACCGCCGTCTCCGCCCGGGTCGCCATCCACCCTTACGTGCCGCAGCGCCATGAAATTCTGCACGAGATCAAGGCCGTGACCTACCACCAGATTGATGTAAGCCGAACCCCGGACGGCTGGCAGGCAACGGTGGTGTTCGACATATGAGCGTCCATCCGAGAAGGACAGTTTGCGGCCCGGGTCGACGTTCTCGCGTTTTTGCGACCCCTGGAGCGCCTGGGGTTGCGAAACGGCTGCGGATTGGCCTTGAACCACAATCCGCCATTTGGGGATGGACACGGACAGGAAAAAGATGGAGAATCGAAAGACCGCCTTCACTTGACATTAGGCATTGGGCCGTTAACACTGAAGCATAGCGGCATAACTCGCTTGGGGCGCCTAAATCCGACCTTGTTCTCATCCATACGGGAGACCACACCATCGTGTTCCTCCGGGAGGTTGATATGGAATTAAAAAAAATCACCCCCTTTTGCTATGAAATACCCCAGTCCGGATCCATGCATGTACCGGGTCGGGTTTTCATGAGCAGCCGGATGGCCGCCCAGTTGAAGGAGGAGGAAGCGCTGAAGCAGGTGGTCAACGTGGCCATGCTGCCCGGCATCCTCAAAGCCGCCATGGCCATGCCAGATATGCACTGGGGGTACGGATTCCCCATCGGCGGGGTGGCCGCCTTCGATTGGGACACCGGAATCATATCGCCGGGTGGGGTGGGCTACGATATCAACTGCGGCGTACGTCTGGCCGGCACAGGTCTTGAAAAAAAGGATATCCAACCCGTGGTGGACCGGCTGGTGGACGCCCTGTTCCAGAAGATCCCGTCGGGCGTGGGCTCCACCGGATCGGTGCGGCTGTCCTCCAAAGAGACGATGAAGGTGCTACGGGAAGGCGGCCGCTGGGCTGTCCGCCACGGTTTCGGCGATCCGTCGGACGTGGAGCGCACCGAAGACGGTGGCTGCATGGCCGAAGCCGATCCGTCGGTGATCAGCGAGCGGGCTTTGGACCGGGGAGCCAAGCAGTTGGGCACCCTGGGTTCCGGCAACCATTTTTTGGAAGTGGGTGTGGTGGACCAGATTTATGACGATAGGGCGGCCCGGGCCTTCGGCCTGTTCCAGGATCAGGTCACCGTCCTGCTGCACTCGGGCTCCCGGGGTCTGGGCTACCAGGTGTGCGACGATTCCCTGGCCTTTATGGCCAAACACGTCAAAACGCTGGGTATCCAGCTGCCGGACCGCCAGCTAGCCTGCGCCATGATCCGCTCCGAGGCAGGGCAGCGCTATTTTGCCGCCATGGCCTGTGCGGCCAACTACGCCTGGGCCAACCGCCAGATCCTGCTGCACCGGGCCCGGGAAACCTTCCAGCAGGTGCTGGGCATCGGGCCGCGGGATCTGGCCATGCATCAGGTGTATGACATCTGCCACAATATCGCCAAACGGGAGATCCATACGGTGGATGGCAAGGCGCGAACGGTCTGCGTGCACCGCAAAGGGGCCACGCGGGCCTTTCCCCCCGGCCACCCGGCCATTTGCGAAGCTTACCGGCAGACCGGCCAGCCAATCCTCATCCCAGGCGACATGGGTACGGCGTCTTATGTATTGGCCGGCACCCAGACCGCCATGGATGAAAGCTTCGGATCCACCTGCCACGGCGCCGGACGGACGCTCAGCCGTACGGCGGCCAAAAAACAGAGCAAAGGCCGTTCCATCCAACGCGAATTGGCTGACAAAGGCATCCTGGTAAGGTGGACCGGTCGCAGCACCCTGGCCGAAGAGATGCCCGACGCCTACAAGGACATCGACCAGGTGGTGGACGCGGTCCACGGCGCCGGACTATCGAAAAAGGTGGCCAGGCTGAGGCCGATCTGTGTGATCAAAGGATAAGCCAAACGATAACGGGTGTCTGTCCGAATAGGGTGACTTGTGGTCCAGGCCAAGGCCGCAGCGATGTTGAAGCCGCAGGCGCAGCAGCGCTGTGTTGATGAGAATTTCAGCAGTGTGCGAACACACACCCCTGATCCGAAAGATGGCGTTTACGGACGGACACTAACTCGGGAGATGATTGTTGAACACAGTTGAAGCGATTGTTCTTGGTATTGTCCAGGGCCTCACCGAATTTCTGCCGGTGAGTAGTTCAGGCCACCTGGTCCTGTTTCAAAACCTTTTCGGGCTGAAGGAGCCGGAACTGCTCTTTGATATCTGCCTGCACATGGGCACCCTTGCAGCGGTGATCATCGTGTTTTACCGCGAGATTCTGGACATCTTGAAAGCCCTGTTCCAGCTGCCCGGAAGAATGAAAACCGCCGGAGGATTCAAGCGGCTCTGCGAAACAGACGCCTCCATCCGTATGGCCCTGCTGATCGTGGTCGGCAGCATCCCCACCGCTCTCATCGGCCTGCTGTTCAAAGAAATCACCGACCAGCTGTTCGGTTCCGTTGCGATTGTCGGTTGCATGCTGCTGGTCACCGGCACCATCTTGTGGCTGACCCGAAACATCGGAACGGAAGGCCGACCAATTCGCCAAACCACCCTTACGAATGCGTTGATCATCGGCATCGTGCAGGGGGTGGCGATTCTCCCCGGCATTTCACGCTCCGGCGCCACCATCTCCACGGCCCTGTTTTTAGGAGTCGATCGCAAGGTGGCGGGCCGCTATTCGTTTTTGCTCTCCATTCCCGCCATTGTCGGCGCTCTGGTGCTGGGATTGGATACACCGGAACTTCATTCGGCGATCCCCATGGGCACCATCATCGCAGGATCGGTGGTGGCCTCGCTGGTGGGCTGGTTGGCCCTGGTGATCCTGCTGCGGGTGGTGGACCGGGGCCAGCTGCATCGCTTTGCCCCCTACTGCTGGCTGGTAGGTATCGTCACGCTGGTGCTGGCCGGGATGGGGTAAAAGCGGACAGCGGTTTTTTGCCCGTAGCGCGAAGGGTAACGAAATATCCGTTGCTTGCGTCCCCGGAACGTCGGCCGAGCGGCGTTCAACCGGCCCCTCAGCATGAATTGCGGAGACAATGAAGAGAAGCTTCATCAAAACCCTGGACCGGATAAAGGTATCCAACCTTGCCGAACGGCTGATTCGGGACATCCACCGGGTTATTCCCCCTGATGCAGCGCTGTTTCATGAGGCGGTCATGGACGCGGGAGCACCGGAGGCCACCCAGTGTCTGCGCTACCTTCCCCTCAACCGGCAGGTTCATGCCGATGGCGATGTGACCACCTGCCTGTCCCTGGTGGTCCTGTTCAACAACCTGCGCATGGATCGGTTCTTGCTCAGGGGGTTCCGGGAGCGCCTCAGCCGGCTGGTTTTCACCTTTTCCTTCAATCCCATGGACGGCTTCGTCAGAGCCGTTCGCCTGGACCGAAGACTGTTGCGCATCATGGCAACAGCGGCCGGGGAGTTCAGCATTATGGGCATCGTTCAACGGGATGAAATCCAGCGCAACCGGTTTTTCAAACGGCGCTGCCGGTTCCTCTGCCCCCTGCTGCTGATTCCGCAGACCGACGCTGTCAGCCAGACCTATGTCATCGAATTCGAACGGCGCCAGACCATTGGAAAAATCAAGCTCCCCCTGGTTCCCCTCTACCGCAGAGGTCCATCCCCGACCCCCAAATGACCAAACGTCAGTTGGTATCGCCAAGCTGTGTAATCTATTTCATAATCCTGCCAACCAACTGTGTAAAATATGAAATAGATGTATTCCCCCCAACGGTGGGTCCCGTTTTGCATGGATACCGACCGGCAGAGGTTCAAAAATCGCAGGGTCGCACCATCAAAGGGCAGGGATATGGCCGGCCATGGGGACCCGAAAGGAACCTGCCGTCCGGCACATCAGATGGTAGGATAACAAAAAGAATCGCTCTCTTTCAGGAAATAGCCAATTCTATAATGTTGGCATAATTATTGTATAATTTTCAACAGGCTCGACAGCCTTTCATCCGCTACCCGGCGGCTGATGGCAAACCTGTTTCGTGGCGGCAACTGGAAGATCTTTAGTGTTGACGAAATACGGCTGCTGCCGGATAGAATTGAAATAAACCGGAATCGAGAAGAACGCCTTAACCCGGATAGACATGAATATGATCCAGCAGGCCGCACCAGTGTTTGCCGAGAAACCGAGACCCCCGCAAGCCGATGACAGCTGGCTGACCGGCAACGAGGTGGTGCAAAAAACCGGCATTTCGAAACGAGATCTGATCCGGTTCATTCAATTGCGGGTGTTGCCAAAAACAATGATGCGGGTCTCACCGGTTGGCCGCAACGGCGCCAGTAAAAAAAGCTTTTTTTCAACGTCCATCCTGCAACACGTAACCATGTTGAAGCGACTCAGGGACGAAGGGCATTCCGTGGATGAAGTTGCCGCCAAAATGCGCGCAGCGGCAGAAAGTGCCCCGTTACCCCCCCAGGACCAAGGACTGCCCATACCGCTGCCCGCAGGACGGTCACCCGAAGAAGCGCCAGATAAAACCACCCCGCCGCACGTTCACCTGCCCGTCGATACCTTGGCGACATCCGCCTTTTTTGTCAATCAAGACCTTCGCATCGGATGGATCAAGGTGGATCAGGGCGATCGCCTATCCAGAGCCATCAGGAATGAATCAACCGATGATCCATCCGGAACCGTTTTCGACATCATGTTGCGGGCGTCCCTAAAAGAGCTGGTTTTCAACTGGCAGCCGCTGTTTTCCTTTACCTATCGATTTTTACAGGAAACCACGCCACCGGATACATTCAACCGCCTGGCCCCGACGATTTCACTGAACCTGGAGGGAGCGGACCATTCGGAGGAAGCCCGTTGGAACCAGGCAAAGGCAGGGCCCATCGACAGCTGCCCGATCCGTCTTGAGGATGATCAGGGCCACGTGCAGGACATGCGGATTTATGGGCTCGCTACATCCGAAGGCGCGCTCTTCGTTATGGATGAAGACCGCTGGCAGGGCTCCCATGCCGACCCAAAAGCGGGTGAACCGGAAACCGGGTCACGTGCGGATACCGAATCGACCAATGGAAAAACACCGTTCAGTGTCCTCTCGGCCAGGCTCGATGACTCCCGCAGCATCGTCGACACCCTGCTGCCGGAAACCTATTTTCAGCTCATGACAAGGATCTGGGACGAAAGTGATCGGGTTCTGGCATCCTACGGTGGGCACCGCGCCAAGCGCAGCGGTACGGAAGTGCAGTATATCATCCCCCAGCACGCGGATACGGATCCGGCCTATGATGCCATCTGCTGCGCCGTCGAACTCAAAGAAAAAATGCTTGCCATCGAAGAATCACTGAAAACCGATGGCGGATGGTTTGCCGATATTCGCCTGAACATCGGCATCAGCAGCGGAAGGGACCACCTCCAGCAGGAAGACCTGACCGGCAGCATGGCATTCATGCTCCCGGGCGGAGCGGCGGACCAGGCCTTTCATCTCTCCGCCATCGCCCATGGCGGGGCCATCTGGATTACCAAATCGGCCTTCAGCCATCTCACGCCGCAGCAGATGAAACGAATCACCTTCGGCATCTATCGCGACGACCGGTTGATCCGCAATATCTTCGCCCAGGTGGCGGACCTCCCGCATGCCCCTGACACGCCGCAGCTGGGACGGGGAATCCGATCGCTTTCCGTCACGCGCATTATCGCCCTGCAACCCGACCGCACGGCAGGAACGGACTGAATGCAGGTCCTCGCTGGAATTGCTGCCGATCAACGCCAGCCGGTGGGTTTTTCCTATTCAAGTCCCAGATACGCCATCATCCCGCTGCCATAGCGGGCGGCAAAGGCCCCATCCACCTTGAGCACGGGATTGGCCCCCAGAAAAGCCAGCAAATCGTCCAACTGCCGTTTCCGCTTGCCGGTGTCGGCGACGCTCTTCAGCCCGGCAATCTGCTCCTCGATCTCAAAATATTTCAATTTGTCGTCCAGGGGCAGCTGCCAGAAAAGCAGGAATCCCCGTTCGGGAAAATCCACCCCCAGGATGCCGTAGCAGTAAGCCATGAAAGCGCGCGCCAGCCGTTCCTGAACCGCCACAAGCTGCGCCTTGGCCGCCGCCATGGCGGTCGGATCGAATGGTCGGCCGAGCACTTCGATGTAAATCTTGAATTTGGGCTCGGTGCCCGAAGGCCGGACCGTGATGCGGACGCTGCGGGTTTCGGGCAGGTTTTTCAGTTTCAGGATCAGCACATTGCGCGATGAGGTGTCGGTGCGGGACAGGTGGGGCTGGGGCTCACCCTTCCAGCGGTCGATCTTTTCCGCCACCGTGAAATCGCCCACCGCCGGAATCTTATTCTTGCGTAAATGGTCCATGATCGTTTTGATCCGGCCGATACCCTTGGCCCCCAGCAGCCGGATTTCGGTGAGGTAGTTGTGGCAGTAGCCGTATTTGGCATAGATGCCGCTCAGGTAGTCCACCAGTGTGCGCCCGTCGGCCTTGAGTTGAGAAGTGAGTTCCGCCAGCCATACGGCGGCACCGGCGGCATCCTTGTCCCGGGCATAGTTGCCCATGAGAAAACCATGGCTCTCCTCGGTGCCCAGGATAAAATCCCCCTGCCGGCCCTCCGCCTCCAGCCGGTTCATGCATTCGCCGATGTATTTGAACCCCACCAGCAGGTCGCCGATGCATTGGATGCCGTTTTCCGCGGCGATGGTGTCGATGAGTGAGGAGGTGACTTCGGTCTTGATGATCACGCTATTTTTCGTCAGCCGCCCCTTTTTGCGGTACTGGTCAATGGCATACTCGGACAGGACGATGCCGATTTCGTTGCCGTTGATAAATTTCCACTCCCCCTGGTGTCGCACCATGATGCCGATGCGGTCGGCATCCGGGTCGGTGCTCATGATGACATCGGCACCGATGGCATCGGCGCCCGGCAGGGCCGCGTCGAACGACTGAATCACCTCCGGGTTGGGGATGTTGAAGGTGACGTTTTCAAAGGCCCCGCTCAGATTGGCGGTGGCCGGATCCAGGTGGATGTCGAAGCCCATGCCCTTGAGCACCGGATAGACCGAGGTCAGACCGGTACCGTGCAGGGGACTGTAAAGAATCTTGACACCTCTGGCGTCGCTGAGCTGCAACTCGGCCACCGCCTCGTGGTAGGCATCGTCCACCGCCTTGCCGACGATTGTCAGGAGTCCTTTTCGGCCCGCTGCGTCCAGGTTCAGGGTTCGGATGCTGGAAACATGGCCGGTCACCTCGTCTACCAGGTCCTGATCATGAGGGGGAATTAGCTGACCGCCGTACTGGTCGTAAACTTTTTTACCGTTGTCCGTAGGCAGGTTATGGCTGGCGGAAAACATGCAGCCGGAAATGGCGCCCAGGTGGCGGATGGTAAACGAGAGTTCCGGAGTGCTGCGGGTGCTGTCGAACAGATAGACCTTGATGCCGTTGGCCGTGTAGACTTGGGCCGCCGCTTCGGCCAGCTGCCGGCAGTCCAGGTCTTTGACAGGATTGGGTCGGGCCGGATCGTAGACCCCGGCATCGGTGAATCGACGCACGTCGTAGGCCAGCACCACCCCCCTCTGTTGGGCCGCTTCGCCGTGGGCCTTGATCAGGTATTGGCTGTGACCCTGGGCGGAGGCCTGGATGGTCCAGGGGTTGATCCGGTTGGGTCCCACGCCAACCAGCCCCCGCCGACCGCCGGTACCGAAAGGAATCACCTGGTAGAAGGAATCCAGCAAAAATTCCCATCGCCCGGCGGCGATCAGATGGTCGATCTGGGGTACGTAGGCGGCAAACATCTCGTCGGTAAGCCAGTCCTTCAGATGATCCAGGGCATCGGTTTTAAAGTTTTCGGGAAGGTCGAGGGTCTCAAATCCTTTTTTTGCTTTTTCAATCAGGGTCTGGTAATTGTCCATGCCGTTATCCTCTTTGGTTATAAGGCCAATCGCTGTCGAATGCACCGGATTCCCGCCAATGCGGGAATGATCTCGATAAGGGAGTAATACCGGTAATTATTCCATTTTTTCCGGGCATTGACAATGGTTTTAAGGAGAATCCACTTTAATCGATGGACGCCAGCGACCGCAGAATCTTCGGCACCCTTTTCTTTTCCATCTTTGCGGCGGTGACCGGAGTGGGCATCGTGGTACCGCTGCTGCCGGTCTACGCCCACGATCTGGGAGCCAGCGGCCTTTACATCGGTCTGATCTTCGGCGCCTTCTCCCTGTCCCGAACGTTCTTTCTGCCCTACTTCGGCCGCCGGTCCGACAAACAGGGGCGCAAGCCCTTCATTGTTACGGGGCTTTTCTCATACGCCGTGATATCGGTGGCCTTCATTCTGTCCAGCGGTGTGGAGTCCCTGATTGTCATCCGGTTTGTCCAGGGGATCACCTCGGCCATGATCATGCCGGTGGTCCAGGCCTATGTGGGGGACATCACCCCCCAAGGCAAGGAGGGCTGGGTCATGGGGTTGTTCAACATGTCCCTGTTCATCGGCCTGAGCGCCGGCCCACTGCTCGGCGGGGTGATCAAAGACCACTTCAGCCTGGAAGGGGCCTTCATCTGCATGGGTGCCTTGTCCATCGTCGGCTTTGGGTTGAGTCTGGTTTTTCTGCCCCCCACCGCCGAAGAACGGGTGGTCAAAAAAGGCCGGCCGCCGGTGGGATGGTCGAAAATCCTCACCGACCGGACCATCGCCGGTCTTTTTCTTTTCCGTCTGGCCTATACGGCATGCATCGGCATCATCTGGGGGTTTCTGCCGGTGTTTGCCGACATGGAATTTTCCGTCTCGGCCTCGGCCATAGGCGTTTTGGTGATGCTGGGGGTCCTGGTGAGCGGCGTGGTGCACGTGCCCATGGGATGGCTGGCCGATCGATTGAATCGCAAGGCCATGGTGGTCATGGGCGGGGTGGTGGTCACCGGCGCTGTCTATGCCTTTAGCCATGCCAACGGATTCCCGGACATGTTCTGGGCCAGTGTAATCTTCGGCCTGGGCGGCGGTATCGCCATGCCGGCGCTGATGGCTGCCGCTGTCCTGCAAGGCAGCCGCGCCAACGCCATGGGATCGGTGATGGCGCTGCTCACCGTGGGCCACAGCCTGGGCATGCTGATCGGTTCGATACTTGCCGGGGTGATGATGGATTGGTTCCAGCTCCGCCAGGCCTTTATTCTTGGCGCGCTGATCATGGCCGCAGGAACCATTCTGTTCGTGGCCTGCACCTGGCGCGCAGATCTGAGTCGAGGATCGGCTCCCGCCGCACCACCTCAAATTCCGGAGGGTTGACATGGCCATCACGTTGGTTTCCATCGGCATCATCCGTACCCCGTTTCAGGACATCCAAGGCATGCCCATCCAGCCTTCCGGTGCCCGGGATGTAAGCGGGCAACTGATTGTGGATGCGCAGTACGAAGATGGGCTCGGCGATCTCGACGGGTTTTCCCATCTCATCCTGCTCTACCAATTCCATCTGTCCAAAGGATACAGCTTGAAGGTCAAGCCCTTTCTGGACACGGTGGAGCGGGGTCTGTTCTCCACCCGCGCCCCCCGCCGGCCCAATCCCATCGGCCTCTCCATCGTTCGGCTGGACCGGATCGAAGGCCGCATCCTGCATGTGCTGGATGTGGATGTGGTCGACGGGACCCCGTTGCTGGACATCAAGCCCTATGTGCCGGCCTTTGATGTCCGCAGCGGTGTACGTTGCGGTTGGCTGGAGCGGTGTCAGGGGAAGTCTGCCTCCCTCAAGTCGGATCAGCGCTTCAGAGACTGATTCCGCATGGCATGCAAACGGATATCAACGCCGCAGGGGGGAAATGCTCAGCGAGCAACGATACGGCTTGAATACCAAGCAAAATGAGAATATAAAGCCGCACAGGCGGCATTGATTAAAGACAACAGACCCCCCTGGCCCAGGAGCAAAAAAAAGACCATGCCTTTGCCCCTCTCCTTCAATCGAATGGAATTCGCCGGGTCTTTAGGGGACCTGGGAACCGTTTTGCCCCTGGCCATCGGCATGGTTCTGGTCAACGGCCTGGATCCTTCGGGACTGTTTTTTTCGGTCGGCCTCTTCTACATCTTCACGGGGCTTTACTTCGGCATCACCACTCCGGTGGAGCCCATGAAGGTGATCGGGGCCTACGCCATCGCCACGGCCATGAGCCCCCAGCAGATCATGGCCTCGGGGATTCTCATGGGCGCCTGCCTGCTGGTCATCGGCGCCACCGGCGCCATCTCCCTCATCGGTCGATACACCCCCAAGGCCGTCATCCGCGGGGTGCAGCTCTCCACGGGCACCCTGCTCATGGCCGAAGGGATCAAGTTCATGATCGGCAAAGCCAAGCTTCAGGTGCTGCATCAAATGGCGGAACCGTTTCTGGCCGTCCAGCAGCTGGGCCCGATTCCCGTGGGCCTGGTCATCGGGGTTATCGGCGCAGCCCTCACCCTGCTGCTGCTGGACAACAAGAAGGCGCCGGCCGGCCTCATGATTGTGGGCGTGGGCATCCTCATCGGCCTGGTGCTGGGAACCCGCGGCGCGCTGGAGACTATCCGGCCGGGGCTTTATCTGCCGCGCATCCTGCCCCTGGGCTTTCCCGACGCTCCGGATTTCACCTTTGCCCTGCTGGCGCTGGTGTTACCCCAGATGCCCATGACCATCGGCAACGCAGTGATCGCCGAAATGGACCTGTCCATCACCTACTTCGGCACCGCCGCCCGGCGGGTAACGGGCCGAGCCCTGTGCGTGAGCATGGCCCTGGGCAATTTCCTCAGCGCCCTGCTCGGCGGCATGCCCCTTTGCCACGGTGCCGGCGGCCTGGCCGCCCACTATCGCTTCGGCGCCCGCTCCGCCGGTTCCAACCTGATCATCGGCGCCATCTTCATCCTGCTCACCCTGCTGCTGGGCAACCGCATCCTGGCCGTCTTCAACTTGCTCCCCATGGCCATCCTCGGCGTGTTGCTCCTGTTTGCCGGCAGCCAGTTGACCCTGACGATTCTGGACATCAGGGAACGCAAGGAGATGTTCGTGGTGGTGACCATTCTGGGCATTACCCTGGCAGCCAACCTGGCGGCCGGGTTCATGGCCGGCATTGTCCTGGCCTACGTGTTGAAATCGCCAAAACTCACCGTATAGCCCCTGGCACCATAAAAGGGAACAACGTCCTGCCCCCAGCATCATTTTAGCTAAACTTGTCGAATTGATTGCCGATAAATAATTCAGCACAGCGGTCCACCTCGTTCTGTCCGCCGTCATATCCCATTTAAAGGGTGTAGCCATGCTGAACATCCGGTCTTTGAGAGACCTGCCCAAAGTCATCGCGATTTTGGTGATCATCACCGGCATCCTGATTCCCGGCGCTTTCATCGCCTTCTGGAAAACCAGCACGTTTCAGGATGAATCCCGACGAATCGAGGCCAAATTTCTGGACCAGAAAAAGATGGAGCTGCGGGAACGACTCCAGAATGTGCTGGCGCTGGTCAAAACCAAATGGACCGTCATGGACACCCTTAGTCAGGCGGAGGTTAAAGGCCATGTGACCGATATCCATTCGGTACTGTCCCTCATGGACGCCCAATGGCGCACCCGGCTGGGTGATGAGGATCTGCGGCAGCTGCTCCGTCAGAATATCCAGGCCTTTGACGACAACAACCGGAAAGGGCGAATCATCCTCTTGGATCAATCCGGCGGCCTGGTCTACCCCCAGCCGGACGAGCTGGCTGCCGGGGATGACATCAGGCAGTTCAAGGATGAGGATGGCGATCGGCTGATCGACACCATCATCCCCACGGTCCTGCGGTTCGACGATGTTTACCGAACCTTTTCGGTCACCCGGGGGGGAACCGGGAAAACAGTCAACTATATGGGCTACTTCAGACTGTTCCGGCCGGCCGGATGGATCATCGGCTATGTGGTGGACCGGGCGGACATGGAAAGCTCACTGCAGGGGGAAATTCTGCAGATACTCCAAAATTTCAGGTACCGCAGGACCGATTACATCTTTACAATCGGCGCCAAAGGTTTTTTCCTGAGCCATGGCACCCAGCCCGGCCTGATCGGCAGGAATGCGCGTGAGGTGCGCAACGACCAGGGTGACTATGTGGGCAGGAAAATCATGGCGGCCGCGTCAGCGACCAGCGAAGGTGGCTATTGCCGCTATGACTGGATTAACACCGAAACCGGTCAGGTCGAGCCCAAAGTCACCTACAGCGTGACCATTCCCGAATGGGACTGGATCATTGCCACCGGCGTCTATCTCAACCCGGTCTATGCGCAGATAGCGGAAAGCCGGCAGCTGCTGAAACAGCGAATGATCACCGAATTCATGATCAATGGGGCCATGTGGCTCCTCTGCCTGGGAGGCACCTGGTTCTTTGTGGCCTGGGCCCGGCGAAAATTTTCGGTGGACTTCGATGCCTTTGTCACCTTTTTTCAGCAGGCCGCCCACCAGGAGAAGAAAATCAGCCCGGATGATCTGGAAATAGCCGAATTTAAGCAACTGGCCGGCTACGCCAACGCGATGGTGGAAACCCGCAGCCGCGCTCTGGCGGCCTTGCAGCACCAGCGCCAACAGATGGTCACGCTCACCCGCGCCATCGAGCAGAGCCCGGTCTCGGTAGTCATCACGTCCCCGGACGGAACCATCGATTATGTGAATCCCTATTTTGAAAAGATCAGCGGGTATTCGGCAGATGAGGCCGTAGGAAAAAACCCCCGCATCCTGAAATCCGGCCGGCAGTCACGGTCGTTTTACGAGCAGATGTGGCAGGCGCTGAAAGGCGGCAAGCCCTGGTCGGGAGAAATCATCAACCGGCGCAAAGACAGCAGCCTCTATTGGGAGCGGGTCCACATCTCGCCGGTTTTCGACGAACAAGAAGCCATCGTCCATTTCGTGGGGGTGAAGGAGGACATCACCGAACACAAGCAGGCGCTGGAAGATCTCAACCGCGCCAAACAGGATGCCGAAGCGGCAAGCATCGCCAAGAGTCAGTTTCTGGCCAACATGAGCCACGAGATCCGTACTCCCATGAACGGGGTGATCGGCATGTTGAGCCTGCTGACGGATACCAGCCTGACCGACGAGCAGCGCGACTTTGCCAGAACGGCTAGGGTCAGCGCCAACTCCCTGCTCTCCGTCATCAACGATATCCTCGATTTCTCCAAAATCGAGGCCGGCAAGCTGGAACTGGAAATGCTGGATTTCAACTTCCGCGACATGATGGAAGATTTAATGGAAATTATGTCGGTCCACGCCTTGAATAAGGGCATCGAACTGACCAGCTACGTTCACGCCGATGTGCCCTCCTGGGTCTGTGGCGATCCGGGACGAATCAGGCAGATTCTGATCAATCTCACCGGCAACGGGATCAAGTTTACCGAACAGGGGGCGGTCGTCGTGCGGGTTGCGCTGGAGAGGATAGACGGCGACGAGGTGGCGCTTTTAATCGAGGTTCAAGACAACGGTCCCGGGATCCCCGCCGACCGGATTGACCGGCTGTTCAAATCCTTCTCCCAGGTGGATGCCTCCACCACCCGCAAACACGGCGGCACCGGTCTGGGCCTGGTCATTTGCCAACAACTGACCGAACTGATGGGGGGCCATATCGGAGTCGAATCCCAACCGGGCCGGGGAACCCGCTTCTGGTTTACCCTTGTGCTGGAAAAGCGGCCTGCCCCGGAAGGCGCACATCGGATCTCGCCGGCGATCATCCAGGGAAAACGTATTCTGGTGGTCGATGACAACCCCACCAATCGAGAGCTGTTCTGTGCCTACCTCAAGACCTGGGGCTGCCGGTTCGACGCCGCATCCAGCGGCGATGCGGGCCTCGAGAAATTGCGTGCCGCCGCCACCGACGATCCCTTCGATGCGGCCCTGGTGGATTTCATGATGCCCGGCATGGCCGGCGACCACCTGGGCCAGGCCATCAAAAAGGATCCTGCCGTCAAACAAACCGCCCTGATCATGCTCACCTCCCGCGGGCTGCGGGGAGACAGCCAGCGCATGAAGGAAATCGGGTTTGCCGGATACCTCACCAAGCCGGTGAAGCGCCAGCACCTGTTCGAATGCCTGGTGCGGGTGCTGGCCGGTTCATCCCAGCCCGTCTCGGAATTGCATCCCCCGGCACCCATGGTAACCCGGCATTCGATCGATGAAGCCCGGCAGAAGGAACTGCGGGTGCTGGTGGTTGAAGACAACGCGGTCAACCAGAAAGTCGCCGTGTTGATGCTGAAAAAGATGGGTTACCGGGCGGATGTGGCCGTCAATGGACGCGAAGCGGTGGACGCGTTAAAACAGGTTTCTTACGACCTGGTGCTCATGGACCAGCAGATGCCGGAAATGGACGGGCTGGAAGCCACCCGGGTCATCCGTTCATCGGCCGATGTGACCAACCGCCGCGTGCCCATCATTGCCATGACTGCCAATGCGCTCAAAGGGGATCGTGAACGCTGTCTGGAGGCCGGCATGGATGATTATCTCTCCAAGCCGGTAAAACCGGACCAACTCAAGAGCAAGCTCGACCAATGGCTGGCTGCCGGGTGGGGTGTTCATGAAGCCCCCAAGCCCTGATTCCTGTATCTGTATCCTTCAATTGATTTTCAGTTCGCTCGCTTACCCCGCCGCAAGCGCCGGGTATTGTGCTCGCTGGCGCGGTTCAATTTCCTCATCGGTTTACCGTGGCCAGCTTCAGGGCCAGCCCTACAAAAACGGTACCGGCCAGCCGGTTCATGACCACCTGGGTTTTCGGCGACCGGTTGAGCCACAGGCCGATGGAGCCAGCCAGCAGTGCGATGCCGCCGAACACCAGGATGGTCGAAACAATGAACACGCCTCCCAGCTGCAGCATCTGCAGGGTCAGGGAACCGCGGGCCGGGTCGGCAAACTGGGGCAGAAAGGCTAGAAAGAAGATGGACACCTTGGGGTTGGTGATGTTCATAATGATTCCCCGGCGGTAAAGCTTGCCAACGCTCAGCGCGTTCGGCTGGCCCGCCGGAATCGTCTCTGCCGATGCGCGGAAAGCATGCCAGGCCAGTAAAAGAAGGTATCCCGCACCGAACAACTTGAGTGCGGTAAAGGCCAGCGCCGAAGTCTGGAAAATGACCGCCACCCCAAAGGCGACTGCTGTGGTGTGGACGACAAGGCCGGTGCACAGCCCCATGGTGACCAGGAGCCCGGCGCGTCTGCCGCGCAGGGCCGACTGGGTCAGAACGAAAATATTGTCCGGGCCGGGAGCCAGCCCCAGCAGCACGGACGCCATGAAAAAAGCGGCCAGCGTTTCCATCGGGATCATCCGCTCTCCTCTCCCGGGATTTAAAGGTTATAAACCGGTCGCTCTCTGCGATCAGCCGGTAAAGATCGATCTACTTGGCCCGCTGATGATGGCCGCCCTCCACACCGTGGAGGGCGATGAGCTTGCCAAAGGCCAGCAGGATACCCTCCGAGAGGGTGATGCCTTGGCCGGTTATGGGACAACCAGGACCTCCCTCTCCAGTTCAATACCGAAGCGTTCATGGACGGCCCGGCTGACCTGTTCGGAGAGCTCCAGGATCTCGCGTCCGGTGGCGCCGCCTAAGTTTACCAGAACCAGCGCCTGCTGGTGATGAACAGCGGTCTTCCCCACCTGCCTGCCCTTCCAGCCGCAGCGTTCGATCAACCAGCCGGCTGCCAGTTTATAGTGGTCGCCGCCCTGGGGATAATACGGCAAATCAGGATTCAGTTTCAGCAGCCCGCTGAGGGCGCCGCCGTCAACCACCGGATTTTTGAAAAAGCTGCCAGCATTGCCGATCAAGGCCGGATCCGGCAGTTTGCTTTGCCGGATGGAGACGATCGCCTGACGGACATGCTCCAGCGAAATCGGCCCCAACGCTTCCGCAGCCGCTTTGACACCGGGATAATCAAACACGAATTCGGGCTGCCGGCTGAGTTTAAAGACCACCGCCGTGATGATGAACTGCCCGGCCCAGGGGCCTTTGAAGTTGCTGGAGCGGTAGCCGAATCCACACGCTTCGGGGGAAAAAAAGACCTGTTTACGGTCGTCGATGGCAATCGCCTCAACACGGTCGATCACCGCCTTGACCTCCACTCCGTAGGCGCCGATGTTCTGCACGGCACTGGCGCCGACGCTGCCCGGGATGAGCGACAGGTTTTCGATGCCGCCCCAGCCGTTGGCCACGGCCAGCGCCACCAGGTCATCCCAGCACTCACCGGCCATAGCCCTGATCCAAAGGTGTTGCCGGTCCGCTGCAACCACATGAATGCCCTTTAGCAGCGGATGCAGCACGATGCCGTTGAAATCACCCGCGAACAACAGGTTGCTGCCCCCGCCCAGGACCAGACGGCGATGCCCGTCAAGGGGATTCCGGTTCAGAAAACCAGCAATTTCATTTTCCGCATCGAAACGAACATAGCCAGCGGCAACCGCCTCGACATGGAAGGTGTTGAAGGCTTTGAGTGAAAAATTGCTTATCCGTTCCATAGGAATCAACCGCTTTTAATCGATCGAGGCAGCCTGAGATCCGATCCACCGTCACGTCGTATTTCCTTGGTTGCGGGAAGGGCGCTTTTAGAAACGCCCCGGCTGTTGATCGCGATCCTGCCGCCGTCAAACCTGACGACCCGCCAGCAGAAACAATCGGCGGCTATTTTTCGATAGCCCCGCCCTCAAGCTTGCCATCCAATGGCTGGCAGGAAGCCTCGCTCTGCTCAAGCCGCATCCCGGTTCGGAGGGCAGCTCCCAGTATGGCACCCTCGTATAGTTCCTGGCAAATGATGATCAGTCCGATGATCAGCAACCAGGGCTGATTCCACCAAAAACCGGCAGCCCATGCCGCAGTTGTGAGCGCGATGAGCAGGCAGCGGATGGCACGGACAAACCATTGGGCACTGGCGAGATGGCCGACCTGGCGGTAGGCAAGAACAAACCGTCGGATACACAGGGTGATGGACAGGCCCGCAAGTCCAAGCAGGCCCCCAGCAATCAGGCGATTTACGGGCGGTTCAAATAAAAAAACCAATCAACCCTCCTGATGGGGGCCCAAGTCCTTGGTCATTTGCTCGGCGCCCAACGGTTGCAAAACGATTCCCGTGCGCGACGGCAGGTAAAGGGACAGTCGGGCACTCCAGGGATTGTTTTTTTCTTCCTGGGTGTGGTGGCGTTGGTCCGGCGTCAGCCGGCCGTGGCCGCCGACTTGCCGGTCATCCGTATCCAAAACCATCCGGTAGGATCCGCCCGGTGCAGGAATACCGTATCCAAAGAGGGATTGCGCCGGATGAAAATTGAAGACAAATATCCATCCAGCCCGAAGGAAAGCAAGGATCTTGTCATGATCGTGAGCCCACAACAGCGCTGGCTGGCCGCCGAGGAGCTGATCGGTCTGCTTGAACAGGGCGATCATCCGACGGTCGAACCGGGCGAGCAGCCGGTATTTGAGGTTGGGATCGTCCGCCAGGTACCACCGTCGCCGGGCGTATTGAAAACTCCAGTCGTTGCCCTCCCGGGGAAAGTCGATCCAGTCGGGATGGCCGAACTCGTTGCCCATGAAGGTCAGGTAACCGCTGCCGGCCGTGGCCAGGGTGACCAGTCGGATCATCTTGTGCAGGGCCATGGCCCGATCCACGGCAGGATCCGTATCGTCAACGGTCATGTGGTGGTACATGGCGACACCGGCCATACGGAACATCAGGGTCTTGTCCCCCACCAGCGCCTGATCGTGGGATTCGGTATAGCTGATGGTCTTCTCCTCCCGCCGCCGATTGGTGAGTTCGTGCCACAGGTTGCCCATTGGCCACCTTTCGTCGGGCGTGTCCTTGACCAGCCGGATCCAGTAATCGGGAACGCCCATGGAGAAGCGGTAGTCGAACCCCATGCCTCCGTCGGCGGCAGGCAGCGCCAATCCCGGCATGCCGCTGATGTCTTCGGCCACGGTCATGGCATCGGGACGGACGCGGTGAATCACCTCGTTGGCCAGAGCCAGGTAGGCCAGGGCATCCTCATCCACGGTGGCATTGAAATAGTCGTCATATCCACTGAATGCTTTTCCCAGGCCATGGTGGGTATAGAGCATGCTGGTAATGCCGTCGAAGCGAAAGCCGTCCACGTGAAAGGCATCCAGCCAGTAGCGGCAATTGGACAGCAGAAAGTGGACCACCTGGGGTTTGCCGTAGTCGAAACAGCGGCTGTCCCAGGCATGATGGTATCCCCGGCTGCCCTGGTGGAAGTACTGGTATTCCGTGCCGTCGAACAGTCCCAGCCCCTCCACGGTGTTGGAGACCGCGTGGGAATGCACCAGGTCCATGATCACGGCGATGCCCTGTTCGTGGGCCGAATCGATCAGGTCCATGAGATCTTCCGGCGGGCCGAAGCGCGAGGACGGGGCGAAGAAGCTGGAGACGTGGTAGCCGAAGGAGCCGTAGTAGGGATGCTCCTGCACGGCCATGAGTTGAATGGTGTTGTAGCCGGCGGCGACGATTCGCGGCAGAACCCTCTTGGTAAACTCCCGCCAGGAGCCGATCCGCTCCGCATCCTGGGCCATGCCGATGTGCACCTCGTAGACCAGCGACGGCCGGTCCGGTCGCTTGAAGTCCGGCTGCCGCCAGCGGTATGGCGACTCCGGCACCCATACCTGGGCGTTGAAGATGAATGTGCCCGGGTCCTGCACCACCCGGCGGGCGTAGGCCGGGATGCGGTCGCCCTTGCCTCCGTTCCAGTGGAGGCTCAGGCGAAAAAGGTCTCCGTGGTGCAGCACGTCCAGCGGCAGGTGGATCTCCCACTGGCCGTCATCGGTTATCCGCGACAAGGCCAATGACGGGTCTTCGCGCCAGCCGCAAAAATCCCCCACCAGATAGACCGCCGTGGCGTTGGGTGCCCATTCCCTGAACGTCCACCCCTTGGCAGTCCGGTGGAGACCGAAGTACTCATGCCCCGATGCCAGGTCCAGCAGGTCCCTGCGGCCCTCGGTGATCCGTTCGTGCATGTCCTGAATGTGCCCAAACCGCCGGATCAGGGCCGGGCGATAGGCTTCGAGGTAGGGATCGGCATCGATCAGGCGATCGACAAGCGTGTTGATGGCAACCATGGCATTAGCCGTTCAGGCGTTTCGATTAAGATCGAGTCTTCATCCTTCAATTGGCATTGGAACGTTGTCAATGGAAATTAATTAATCAGCGGTCTTTCCAGCATTTTCTCATATAAGTCAATGTATTGCCGGGCTGTGTTGGCGTGGTTGAAGGAGGCGGCGCTCTGCTGCATGATCCGTTCAACCTGCCTCTGTTTTTGGTTTTCCGGCAGCTTGAAAAAATCCATGGCCTGGGTCACTGCCCAGTAAAGCCCCCCGGCATCGTAGGTTTCGAATACGAAGCCATTGCCGATATCCCGGTTGACATCCAGGTGGGTGATGGTGTCATGGATGCCGCCGGTGTCGTGGGCCACCGGGAGCGCCCCATAGATGGGGGCGATCATCTGGGGCAGACCGCAAGGCTCAAATAGGGAGGGCATGAGGATGAAGTCGGCGGCCGCATAGGCCAGATGCTCCAGACCCTCGTTAAAATCGCACACCGCCACCCGGCTTTGAAACCCGTGTTGGTTGACGATGTCCCGAAAGGTCTGCTGGTAGTCGCCGCTGGCCACGAAAACGACCTGCAGGCCCATGTCCCAGTAGTTGGAGATGATGCCGTAAAAAGCCTCGGCCAGCAGCTGGCAACCCTTCTGGATCGGATCCAGTCGCGAGGGCCAGAAGAACAAGGGGGCGCGGTCGTTGCGAGTCAGCCCCAGCGTCTTCTGCAGGTGACGCTTGTTCTCCCGTTTGCCGGCCGGGTGATCACCGGCGGCGTATTTGCGGTGAAGCTCCTTGTCCGTTTGCGGATTGAAGGCCGGGTCCGGTGCGTTGAGGATGCCCGCGCCGCAGCCGGCATAGAACTTGTTGGTCAGCTGCTGCCGCAGCGACCATTCCACGAAGCTGTGGCGGCCTTCGACGATCTCTTCCAGGAACCGGGGGCTGACGGTGTTGACAAAGTGGGCGGCGAACACCCCGCTGGCTAGAAAATCCACCGGATTGTTGTCCCAGGCCTCTTCGTAACTGGCCGAGAAATTCTCATAAAAAAGATGCTGCCAGAAGTAGGCCGCATCAATGCCGCGGTCTTCGATATGCGCCAGGGTGGCTTTGACGGTATGGATGTTGTGGATGGTAAACAGGCAGGGGATGCCCATCTGTCGGGCCATGGCCGGGATGAGCCCGGTCATCCAGTCGTTGCAGTGGATCAGGTCCGGCCGCACCCGGGGAACAACATTGTTGATCACCTCACGCTGGAAAGCCAGTGAAAGTTTAGTGTTTTCGCCGCCATAGGCCGAATAGACCCGGTTCAGGTAGAAAAAGGCCCGGTCTTCGGCCAGGTGAACCCGGTCGTCGGGCATGACACTGCGGATGGTCCACTGCTCCCGTTCGAGAAACGGCGCTAAACGGTCGTGGAAGATGGACCGGTAGTCCGGCAGGGCCACATGCACGTCGGCACCTTCGTTGAACAGGGCGCTGACCAGGGCGGCCGATACATCGGCCAGGCCGCCGGCCTTGGCCGTGAGGTATCGCGAAAAATTTCCCATTCGTTGCGGCAAATAGGTTACTTCCGGGGTAACGATAAGCACCCGTGGGTTCCGTTTGACCGACGGCATCGGTACCTCCTTTCACAAGCGCGCGGGGGGGCATGGTTGCGGCAAGCAAAATGGGTGATGATTGCTTGCCGAGGCCATCAGGCCCAGGTCAACAGCTTCGGCCGGAACCGGATCCACGCATCGGCATTGGGGGTTACCCGGACCGTGAACCCGTACCGCCCGGAATCGCTGCACGGCAGTTTACAGCTGTAGAGATAAGAGCCTGCCGAACGCTCCTCCTTGACCGTCATCATCTTCACCCGGGGTGCATCGATGCGGTCCAGGTGGCGCATTTTACCGTAATACAGCTCCACGTTCAGTTCATCCGGACGCAGGTCGCCGGTCTCGACCACCGTGGTCACTTCAAAGGACTGGTTCACCCGGAAAGGTCCTACCGCGCTGCGCACCGGCGGGGCGACCTGAATCTGCCTCCACCTGTCCAGATAGCGGAGGTGCTGATCGCTGAGCCGGTGGGCTTCCGCTCCGTCATCGGCCACCAGCTCCTCGAACCGGCGGCTGGCCGGCAGGTAGAATCGCTCTTCGTATTCCGATATCATCCGCAGGCTGCAGAATTGGGACATGGCCATCTTCATGGAGGCCTTCATCATCTTGAGCCAGGCCTTGGGGGTACCCCCGGCGGTGCGCTCGTAATAGAGCGGTGCGACTTCGTTTTCGATGATGTTGTACAGGGCCTGGCTCTCCACGGCATCCTGATAATTGTGGTCCTGGTACTCCTCTCCGTTGCCGATGCGCCAACCGCGCTGTGGGTTGTACCCCTCACACCACCAGCCGTCCAGGATGCTGACGTTGAGCACCCCGTTAAGGGCCGCCTTCATGCCCGACGTACCGCAGGCCTCCATGGGCCGACGGGGGGTATTGAGCCACACGTCGGCCCCCTGGACCAGGTAGTGGGCGATATGCAGATCGTAGTCTTCGATAAAAATGAAGCGGTGGCGCAGGTTGGTGCGCCGGCCGAAATCCACCAGGCTGCGGATGATCCCTTTGCCCTCGTTGTCCTTGGGATGGGCCTTGCCGGCAAAAACGAACTGCACGGGCCGCTCCTTGGAATTGATGATGGCCTCCAGCCGGTCGGGGTCCTGGAAGAGCAGGTGGGCGCGCTTGTAGGTGGCGAAGCGCCGGGCGAAGGCGATGGTCAGGGTGTCCTGGTCCAGCACCGACTCCACGGCTTTCATGACGTTCAGCGGGGCGTTGCGGCGCCCGTATTGCCGGGACATCAGCCCCCTGACGCTCCGGATCAGGCGTGAGCGGCACATTTCATGGGCCTGCCATAGCTCTTCGTCGAAGATATCGTCGATGCGGCCCGCATTTTCCGGAATGGTTGAGCCCATGTTCCACTGGGGCCCCAGATACCGTTCGAAGAGCAGCTTGATTTCCGGTGCCAGCACGGTGGGAATGTGGACCCCGTTGGTGATATGGGTGATGGGCGTCTCCTCGTCGGATCGGGTAGGCCAGATGTGCGACCACATGTTGCGGGCCACCTGTCCGTGGAGTTTGCTCACCCCGTTGATGTACTGGGCGGTGCGCAGTCCCAGGATAAACATGGAAAAGGGAGACTCCGAAGCCGCCCCGTCGGGCTGCCCCAGGGCCACCAGTTGGTCGGCACTCATGCCGAAGCTCTCTTCGAAAGGCTTCAGGTAGGGTTTGACCATGGCGGGCGGGAATTCGTCATGCCCGGCAGCCACCGGGGTGTGGGTGGTGAACACCGTCGTGCGCGGCACGATTTCTCTCGCCGTCTCCAGGCTGGTGTGGTAACGCGCCATGATCTGCCGAAGCCGTTCTATGCCCACGAAAGCACAGTGCCCCTCGTTGAGGTGGCAGACCGTGGGATGGATGCCCAGGGCCTCCAGCGCCCGCATGCCGCCGATCCCCAGCAGCACCTCCTGGGCCAAGCGGGTATGCTGCTCTCCGGAGTAAAGCCGCGCGGTAATGTCACGGATCTCCATGGTATTCTCCGGCAGGTTGGTGTCCAGCAGGATCAGCGGGATTCGACCAATACGGATCTTCCAGACCTGGGCATGAATGTCCGTTCCGATATCGGTCAGGTGGATCACGAGACTATTGCCGTCCTTGTCCTTCTGCTTGGACAACGGCAGGTGATACAAGTCGGTTTCCGGATAGGCTTCCTGCTGCCATCCGTCCCTGTCCAGAAACTGGCGGAAGTACCCTTCCCGATAGAGCAGCCCCACCCCCACGAGTGGCATTTTCAGACCCGAAGCAGCCTTGAGGTGATCGCCGGCCAGAATGCCCAAACCACCGGCAAACAGGGGCAAGGTCTCATGGATACCGAACTCCATGGAAAAATAGGCCACCGTCTCCCCCTGGTCCCAGGGACTCTCGCCGTTGGTCTGGTTCAGCACCCGGTTTTCATAGCGCTCCCGCACCCTCCCCAGGTGGGCCAGGTAACTGTCGTCATTGGCCAGTTCCTTGAACCGATCCTGGGGGATAAGGGTGGCGAACACGATGGGATTCCGGCCCGACTCCTCCCACAGCCTTGGGTTGATGCGTCGAAACAGCTCGACAGCGTTCTGATTCCAGCTCCACCAGAGATTGCGCGACAGCGTTTCCAGAAACGAGAGGGATTCGGGAATATCTGGAAATACTTGAAATGTTTGAAATACCCTCATGATGGAACTCCTTAATGGATTCAATGGCCGATGGGGCCACGTCGCCGGTACCGGCGGTTCAGCGCTTC
Organism: uncultured delta proteobacterium; assembly: GCA_963704985.1. Lineage (GTDB taxonomy): Bacteria > Desulfobacterota > Desulfobacteria > Desulfobacterales > Desulfosarcinaceae > Desulfosarcina. The sequence goes on from CAVPIL010000008.1 coordinate 440,965, forward strand.
AGTCGGCAATCCAGCCGGGCTGTGTGTGTTCAGCATGAGTGGGCCATTCAACACCCGACAGCCATCCACCACTACACCACCACGACTGAATTTTCACAGTCGCCAAAATCACTTTTTACGTATCGGTCAGCTTCCCAGTCGTTCTCCCACGTCGTCTGGTCGATGAGGTAGCGGAACTGGTATTCCCTGCCCGCTGCCAGCTCAACGACAGCGGTGAACTCACCGCTCTTCAACCGTTTCATGGGCGTTTTAACCGTGCTCCAGCTGTTGAATTCACCCACGATGTGGACGGTTTTGGCCGCCGGCGCCGCGGGTTTGGGAATCCGGAAGGTCACTTTACAACGGTCTTTGCTTTTTAGATACTGTTTTTTCACGCTCACAACACACCTCCTGATGATTTTTAATCATTTTTTCTATGGGTTAACCAAAAGGTTCCCGCTGGCATGCAAGCCGGCGAATGAACATCCGTTATAGACGACCAGCATCATGTTTGGAATTGATGAGCGTCTCTAGCCCCCATCGCGAATCCCCTAATCCCCCGAACCTTCAATCTTGACCCACACCCGCAACAGTTCGCTGACCCCCCACGCCTGGGCGTCACAGCCGCGGCGGTGGTGCGGAGCATCACCATCCAAAATTTCCGGAACGTGGCCCACACATCCGTCATTGATCAGCCGGCTGCTGCTGGCCAGCCAAGCCAGAGCCGTCTCACGCTCACCGGGGCCGAAACAGTCCGCCCAAGCTTCGCAAAAGCTGGGGAAGACCCAAGTCCAGGCCGTGCCATTATGGTAGGCCGGCTTGCGGCGGGTGTCCTCATCACCCCCATAGACCCCCATGTAAGGTGCTTGGGGATTGTTGACCAGCACCCCGTTATGGTAAACCGGCAGCGACGGGTCGATGGGTCGGTCGGCCAGGCTGCGGATGGCCCCGGGGACGATCAGTTCCTGGCAGGCGAAAAGGATCTTCTCGGCCACCGGCTGGTCGGTTACCGCCCCCAGCGTCAGGGCGAAAAGCTGGTTGGGGCGCAGGGCATTGTCGGCCACCGCTGAGCCGGCCGGGGTGCCGGGAGCGGCGTGCAGGCAGTCGGCCAGGTAGCCCCGTGCATCGCTGAAAAACAGGTCCAGTATGGATTGGCGCACCTGCCCGGCCAGACGCTGCCAGGGCTTGCGCTGTTTCGGCGCATCCACACGACCCAGGTAATCCAGGGCGGCCTGCCAGAGGGCCTGGATCTCTATCGGGTAACCCTGGCGCGGGGTGCCGGCCGGATAGTTGGTGTCCATCCAGGTGAAATGCGACGGGCTGAAGAGCAGCCCCGAAGCAGCGTCCATCACCATACCGTTGGGGGTGCCGGCCATGATGGACCGGGCGATGGAGAGCAGGACCTGTTTGAGCGACCGCCCCCCGCAATCGCTTTTCAACAGCCGCTCTTGGCCCATCACCGCCCCCAGTTCGTCGCATACCCGGAAGAGCCACAAGGGCGCATCGGAGGTGTCCCGGTTGCCCGTGTCGGTTCCGCGGATCATGTTGGGGATGGTGCCGTCCTTCTCGAACACGGCAAACTGAACGATAATGGTCCGGGCTTCCTCATGGCGTCCGGCGGCAATAATCCCCCGCACCACGATGAGGGTGTCCCGCCCCCAATCCAGAAACCAGGGATAACCGGCGATCACCGTAGCGTGCTGGTCACGCTTGACGATGTACTGGTCAAGCGCTTTTTTTAGTGCGGCCACCGGCGGTTCCCATTGGGCCGAGGTCTCGAAAAACCGACTGATCCGTCGCCGCATGTCAACGGCGCGTTCCACCGGACCGTCATCCGCCTCCGGTACCCGGGCGTTGAGGATCTCGCTTTCACCACCGGCCAACGGGCCGGAAAAGTAGCCGGGGCTGAACAGATCCGAATGGGGGTCCTGGCCCCGTTGGGCTTCCTGGGGATGGTGGACCATGTACTGCCATTGGGTCTCCACGAAAAAATCGGCCCGTTCTGCTTCTACTTCTAGCGAATGATCGGGGTTGGGATGGAAAACAAACCCCTTTTTCCGGCTGGTAACCGCGGACGGGAAGCGGTGCTCCGAACCGGTAAATGCTTTGGTAGTCTCGTGAAAGTTGCGATCCTCGATGTCCGGACGCAGGATCAGGGTCACCGGTCGATCATCAGCCAGGCGATCCTTGCGGCCTTGGGCCGGATGCCGGTAGAACACCAGTTGAATGGCGTTTTTACCCGGTGGCATGTGGATACCAATGCTCACCACCACGTGCTGCCCCTGCCCCGAGGGAATGTGGTACTGCCAGCCGCCCCAAGCATCGAAATCGAACCCGAACGCATCCAGGCAGTCCGGGCCGATCTCCTGGGAAAACCCCTGGTACACCACCCACCCCCGCAATCGGGTCAGCAGGATGCGGCGGTCCACGGGTACATCCGGGCTCAGGTTGGCGGCCAGCAACGCATCGTAGCGGCTGGGCAGCTGCCCCCAGTGGGCATGGGCCCGGGTCATGGCGCCGCGGCCGTTGGTGCCCAGCATATGAATGCCGGAAAGCCGTATTCGGGGCCGCGTAAAAATTTTTCTCACCCTGATCTGCCGCGCAGTCGTCAGGTAGAGCAGGGGCGCCTCATGATGGGCGCAGCCGCCGGGATCATAACAGGAGAGCCTCAAGGTCCGCGGTTTGTGCCGGCCGCCAACCGGCAGCGGACGGAACAGGACAAAGGCTTTTCCGTTGGCGTCAATCAGGCTCTCTTCAACGGCCATCGCCACCCCGTTTTCGGTGATGCTGGCTCGAAAGGGCTGGAGCCCCCACACCAGCAGGAAATGGCCCGGTGGTAGCATCACCTCCCGCCGCAGGTCGACGGGAAACTGCCAGACCACGGTGCCTGGAGCGGCGCCGTCGAGGTTCATGGATCGGCAGAAATCCAGGGGTGACGCTTGCATCTGCGCGGCCGCCTGGTCCGGGTCCCAACCGCCCAGATCCCCTACTCCCCGGAAGAACCGCCATACTTCTAACGCTTTGGCCCGCAACCGCTGCCGGAGGATACGATCCGGGCTGCGCGGAAACCTGTCTGCGGCACCGATGACCCGCTCCAGGTCCCGCGGATCGTCCGTCAGGCAGAGCACCTGCCCAGGGGCCAGCGGTAGGCGTGCAGTCCCCGGGTCGCCGCCGATGGACACCGCCTGCCCGGTAAGCAGGTCAATGGGCGAATCCCCGCGCACCGGAGAACGGTCCCGGGGCCAGGCCGCCTGGGTGGCCGACCCCGCATCCAGATTGAACAGGACCAGCAGCCCGTTGCCATCCGGGTCGCATCGGCGGGCGGCAACGATGATATTGCCCGGTCCCTGTTGGATCATCTCCACCCGCACCGGGTGAAAGAATGCCGGATGAACCGTAAGCAGGGCGTTGAGCCGGCGGATGTGGTCCACCAGGTTTTCGGGTGCACCCCAGTTCAGGGACGGGGATCCGTGGACATTGATCTTCTCCGTGGCCAGCCATTCCACACCGTTGGCGAATCCGAAGCCCCCCTGGTTGGAGAGCAGCGCACACAGGGCTGTGCGCATACGGGCGTAGACCGGTGAGGTGGCGGCCAGGCGCAGGTTGTCGTGGGTCTCGGCAAAGTGGATGGCGGTGCCGTCAGCCTGCGAAATATCCATGGCGCCGGGCAGGTAATGTTCGATCTGGCCGCGGTCATAGTTTTGAAACAACTCGCTGTAGGCCCAGTTGAAATCGGCCCAGTTGAGCAGGTCCCGGGTGACCGAAAGCTTGCCTCCCAACCCCTCCAGCAGGAAAATCACGTTGGGAAACTGATCCCGGACCCTGCCGATCATATAGCGCCAGGCCGCAGTGGGGACCATGTACCCGGCGTCGCAGCGAAAGCCGTCGACCCCCCGGCGGCACCAGGTCAGAAAGACTTCGGCCATATACTGCCACAGATCCTTGTGGCTGTAATCCAGGCGGGTGAGATCCTCCCAGACCACCCCCCAGGCGCCGGGGTTTTCGATCTGTCCGTCGGGTTCCCGCGAGAGCCACTCGGGATGGGTTTCGTGAAGGCTGGCCGCCCAGCCGGTATGATTGATGGCGATATCGATAAACAGGCGCGCCCCCCGGGCGTGGACGGCATCCACCAGCTCGATGAATTGCTCCAACGGGGTGGCCTTGGGGTCGAATTCGGCCAGGGCCGGATCGACGGCGGTGAAGCTCAGGGCCGCATAAGGGCTGCCGAACCGGCCCATGCGGGCATAGGTGGTGGGCGTTGGATGAATGGGCAGCAACTGGACGATCCGGCAGCCCAGGTGGCCGATGATAAAATCCAGTTCGGCGATCAGGTCCCGGAAGGTCCCCGACGGCGGAATGACGGCGTAACCGGCGTCGTCCAGACCTTTCACGGCCGGGTCGACGGCACCCATGGCCCCCTGTTTGTTGGGGCCGAACTGGCGCACGAAGGCATTATAAATGATGTTTGCGCAACAGGTGTCGGCCGGCGCCACGTTGATGGCGGTATTGGCCCCCGGCGGCCACAACGGATCGGCGCTGTCCCGTTTCAGGAAATAGGCCTTGGCCTCGAAATGACCCACTTCGGTCAGGGCGACGGTGAGGGAATACCGGCCCTTTTCGACGCCGGTCATGGGAATATCGTACCAACTGCGTCCCAGGGGGTTTTCCTGGCGGTCAACCTTGCGGATGATCTCCCGGCGCACCGACCGGCCGTGTCCCAAGCTGGTACGCAGCCAGGCCTGGCCTTCCCAGGATGGGGGCACCTTCAGGTGGAAGGTGAACGTATCTCCCGCAAAATGAAGTCGTCGGGCACCGGGCATCGGCACCTGTTCAATGGCATCGGATTGAACCATGGATCAACCTTGTCTTCTTTATCAGGGTGTTGAAAATCGATTGTAGGTGGCCATACGGCGACACCATTCGGCATCCATGCGCATTTCTCACCCATAGGTGCCCCATGCTTACCGGAAGTTGCCTTGACTTGCCTGCGTTCGCGACCGTCTCCAGCACCCTGTGATTGGTGGTGGACTGCCGGCATCAGACTGCCGCCGGCGTTACCAATTTAGCGGCCCGTCTGCACCAAGGCCGGTGCCGGGTGAATGGAAGCCTCCAGCGCAGTCAAGGGTGAAAAACTAACAGAAAGGGTGGCGCAAAGGCCCTTAAATACTTGTGGTTCAAATGGAAAAACGAGCAGCAATCACAAAAAACATAATAATGTAAATGCTTTTCCCTTGTCAACACCGACCTGCGGGCTCACCGGCGAACCTCATTTCCCGCCGGCGGTGCGCACCCCGCGCAGAAGAAACAGGTTGCTAACGATCACCACCCCGGCCCTGGCCATCACCGGCATCGTCTGGTGTTCTCTCCCTAGCAGCAACCGGCAAGTGCGACCCAAACAATCGCCGTGTAGGTATAAGGGGTCAGCATGTAGGGGACCAGCAGGCCGAGGGCGATCATGCCCCGGTAAAAGACCATCTCCACCGGGCTGTGGGCCACACTGCTGGCCCTGGCGCAGGCGTTCATCAGCGCGATGCACACGGTGCCAGCAGGATGAGAAAAAACCTTTGGGGAGAGCCGCGGTGACGGATCGATCCATGACCATCGCTTTCATCGAAACCTCGCCCGCCAGGCAAGCACAGCCGCCGTCAGCACAACCAGGCCTGCGATCAGGGACAATGGAAACCAGAAAAAGGTCTCCTTGAAAACGATGTTCTCCACCGCCTGGGCGTTACCAGCAACGGCATCGATGCCTGTCTTTTTAACCTCCAGGAGCCCCGCGTAGACGATCCCGATGAACCCGTAGGAAAGATTGTAGGCCAGCCCCTTGAAACTGAGCACCGTGGCCCGGCGTGCTGATGAGGCCTGCTGGTTGACAAAATAACTGACATAAAAGCCTACCATGTATAGGGCGGAAAAGGCCACCAGCGCCGGAACCAACCCCATGTAAGGCCAGAAAAAAACCATGCCGGACAGGCCGGCAAGCGCCGTGGCGGCGGTGGCCCACAGGCAGAATGCCGGCGACCGGGTTTCGGCGATCCGAAGCGCCAGCCGGGGAATGAACAGCCCCATCACCGCCATCACCGACCCGATAATCCCAAAGGTCGATTCGGGCAGCTGCACCATGCGGTAGTACTGGCTGGCCAGCGTGATGACCATGCGCAGAATGCCGTCGAACAGCATCCCGAACATGATGACAGCCAGGACGAACGGGGTTTTGAGAATCCATCCGCCGCTGGAAAGGGTCAATTTGAACGCATCCATGGCCGACCCGCCGAACTGCCGTTCACAGGTGCCATCGGCCTTGGGGTTGGGGCAGATCTCGTCCAGCCGGAAAACGGTGGCGACGGTAAACAGGGCCAGGATGAAAGTCAGGTAAAGAGGAAACCTCAAGGTCTGGGCCTGGGTGAACTGATAACCCGATCCGAACGCAGCCATGATCCGTGTCATCAGCTCCGGGTCGTAAACAGCGGCGCCCACCGTCATGGTGAGGATGAACATTATCGAACGCAGTCGCATCTGAATATCCAGCACCCGTCCCCACTGGTCAGCCATGCCCCTGGCCTGGAGCGCGTCATAGGCGATGGCCTCGTCGGCACCGCTGGCAGCCGCTTCGGCCAACCCGCTGAGCACCCGGTTGACCAGGAAAAAGCTGAACAGCAGCGTGGTGTTGCCCCGCGGCGCCAGGCACAGGATCGCCATCTCCACCAGCATGGAGAAGGCGGCGAACACCAGCAGCCTGCGCCGGCCGACGATATCCGCCAGGGCGCCGGAGGGCACCTCGGCCATCACGATGGTGGCGGCCCATACCGCGTTGAGAATGGAAAACTGGGCCACGCTGAGCCCGAAATCCAGGAACAGAACGGTGAAGATCGGGTAGTAGAACCGGCAGTTGAAAAACACCCGAAAGGCAATGAACATGCGCACATTGTTCACCGCAAACGGCGATGGAGGTGGTGCTGCCTGGCCTGTAGCGTCGCTTTTCAGTGCCCTGTCTCCTAGTTTCGACCTTGCTGGACGGCACGGACCTGCCGGCGGCGCGCCATCAATGGGAGCGTGCGGTCCAGTTCAAGGCCGCAGTTTTTTGGCCGCCGCAGGCGCAGCAGCGCCGCGCCGAGGATTTCCGGTTGGCGTGCACGGGGAGCCGGGCCGCAAGATGGTCTGGATGGCGGGTCACCCGTCAACCGGCACAAGGCTTAATATAATACGGTATTTTTTCGGATAAAGGCCGGCAGCGGAATATCCGGCGGCGGCAATGGAAAAATTGACAAAACACAGGAATCTCATTAAAGTCTGGCAGGATTTCAGGCAACGCCAAGGTCGACGGCGATCGGTCCTTGCGACCCCTACCATCAGCCAATGAGGAGCATATGGCCAAAGAAGCGGTAGCCATCTATTGGGATTTTGAAAACCTGCACGCCAGCATCTTCGACGCCATCAACGGCAGCGGCAGTTACCCGAAGCCGACCAACCGGAATCGTCAGCAGGAGGTGCTGGTGGACGTTCAGGGCGTATATGATTTTGCGACCACTTATGGCAATGTGGCCATCAACAAGGCCTACTGCAACTGGCACTGGTTTACCAAGTACCGCCAGAGCCTGCTCAAGTGCGCTGTGGAGCTGATCCAGCTTTTCCCCCCCGGCGCCCAGGCCAAAAACGGGGCGGACATCAAGCTCTCCCTAGACGCGGTGGAGGATATCCTGCGCTTTCCCCACATCTCCTCCATCATCGTCGTCGGCGGGGACAGCGATTTCATCCCCCTGGCCCAGAAACTCAAAGCCGCCGGCAAGGATCTCATCGGTGTGGGGTGCAAGAATGCCACCAACCGCCATTGGGCCAACAGCTGCTCGGATTTCAAATATTACGAAACTTTCGCCCTTGAACCCCAGGATGAAGAAGAGGAGGCCGAAACCGCCACCGTCAAGAACGCCGCCGAACTGATCACCAAGGCCATCAAACAGATCTCCCTGAGAAACGGAGACAAATGGGTGCTCAAGGCTGCCATCCGGCCGGTGGTCAAGCGGCTGGACCCGACCTTTGACGAATCCAATTACGGTTGCCGCAGCTTCGCCGACCTGCTGAAAAAACACAGCGACCGGTTCCAGATTGAACGGGGTCAGCACGACCATCTGGTATGCTTGATAGAATAGCTCAACGCTCAAAAAAACGAACCTCATCTTTTTCTATGGCAAGCCGTAAATCGGATTTGGCCGATGTCGGACCTCTGGCTTCTGCAATCAGTCCTCCGATTTCTGACCTCCGATCTCCGAATCCTGAAAGGATTATCATGCCCACCAAAATCAACGGCCCGAGCATCATCGAATCGGCAGGCACCAGGCCCAAACGCATTGAAGAATATATCGGGCGGGTCAATTCCGGTACCGCGGCGGTGAGCATCGCCCGCATGGTCTCTCCAGCCGGATGGCAGGAGCCGGGACAGCGGCCGGCCTTCGACGAATACACCGTGGTGCTCAACGGACGGCTGCGGGTGGAATCGGCAGACGGAACGCTGGACATCTGCGCCGGCGAAGCGGTCATCACCCCTGCCGGCCGGTGGGTGCGCTACAGCACGCCGGAACCGGAGGGGGCCGAATACATCGCCGTCTGTCTGCCCGCCTTTTCGCCGGAAACCGTTCACCGTGATGAAGAACCGGTCTGAAGCCGCCCACTTGTCTTTTTGCAGGTGAGCGCCTCCAGTGGCTTCCATCAGGTCAATCAGTCACCACTTGCTTTGGTAAAGAGGGCCTATGAAAAACCTCTTGTTTCTATTGTTGGCCCTGTGCGCAGGCGGCCTGCTGCCCGTACAGGGTTCCATCAACGCCCACCTGGGCAGGAGCCTCAACCATCCGCTTCAGGCTACCTTCATCTCTTTTTTCGGGGCCGTTATTTTTCTCTTTCTCCTACTTGCGGCGCTTAACCCGCCGCTGCCTTCGGTCTCCCAGCTCCAATCAACCCCGGCATTTTATTATACCGGCGGCATCTACGGAGTCATTTTCGTGACCACCATCTTGGTGCTGGCCCCACGGATCGGCATCGCCAACACGCTGGTGGCCAGCATCATCGGCCAGCTCATTGTCTCGGTAATCCTGGATCACTTCGGCGCCTTCGGCCTGCTGCGCCACCCGCTGAACGGTTTCCGCCTGCTGGGATGCGCCGGGCTGGTGATCAGCCTTTACCTGATTCAAAAAACCGGCTGATGGTCATGGCTGGGTCAACAGCGGGTTTAAAGGTTCCCTGATCGGAAATAAAGCCTCCCGTGACCGCTGTTCAATTCGACTGGCCCAATCAATTGCGGATTAGGCAAGCTTGTTTATTTTTTTCACTATTTCGACACTAATCCTTTTGTCGTTAATCGATGGAATTGAGGTTTCGTAATGCTGCAGCAGGACCTGCATATCCACACCACCTACTCGGCAAGTGATGATTCGGTCGTGCCCGAACAGACCGTTGACCTGGTGGCTGCGGTCAACCATGCCAGGATCGTAGGAATCAGCGACCACTTCGAGAATCTGGTGGATGGGGTTTTTGATCGCTACGCCAGGGAGGTCCGCAAGGCCGGGTTGAAGGTCGGCGTCGAAGTGGATGGGCACCCTTGGGTCGCTGAAGCCGCAGGCTATGAGGTGGATTATTACATCGTTCACTGCCGCGACAAGGCGGCCGATTATCGTTCACTGGACCACCTGCTGGCAACCGGCAGGCCGGTCATTGTCGCTCATCCCAACGCCCTGGGTACCGATCTGAGCCGGGTGCCCAGCGCGTGTTTCATTGAGATCAACAACCGCTATGTCTGGCGCACAGACTGGCAAAGGTACTACGGTCCTTTCAAAAATCACTTCAACTTTGTCATCGGTTCCGACGCCCACCAGCCGCATTGGCTCGGTCAGGCGGCTGCTCATCGTGCTGCCGCCCAGCTCGGCATTAAAGCGCATCGGGTCTTCTGAAGACGGGCAATCCCCGGTCAGGGTAACCGCCCGGTAACTGCATTGATAGCGAGGCGTCGCAGAATTCAGGCGGCACTGTAATCATTGTGTCACCATCGGTCACCCTGACGTCATGGAAAGTTAAGATGTCTCTGATTAGCCAAGTAACTTGTAAACGTTGGAGGCGACCCCAAACAAGAGGCGAAAAGATTACCAGGCCACATCAATAAGGGTTAGTCGCACAAGATGGTTGGATATTTAATGCGGTTATATCTTCCCCGGAAAAAAGAGAACGGGAAGGCTTTGTAAAAAATAGTGCTGCCTTCCCGTTCCTTACCGAAGGGCTTAAAAAAGGGACTACTTTTTCTTTGCTGCCGTTTTTTTTACAGCTGGTTTTTTAGCTGCTGGTTTCTTCACTGCCTTTTTCTTAGCAGCCGGTTTCTTTGCAACTGGTTTTTTAGCTGCTGGTTTCTTCACTGCCTTTTTCTTAGCAGCCGGTTTCTTTACAGCTGGTTTCTTTGCCGCCTTTTTCTTCGCAGCTGGTTTCTTTGCAGTTGCCATGAACCCTCCCTTTAGGTTTAAAATTTAAAAAATCATCACACGGCCCTTCAGTTTAGGAAACAACATTCGATTAAACGATACATTTTGTATTATTTTTTAGATATGCCACAATATATAGTGTGTCAAGTTTATTAATTGAGCGGTTTTTAATTTTTGCAATGTGGGTGATTGCCCGCTGAAAAAGAACAGGTTCGAGTAGCCACGTTAAAATTCTCTGCATAAAGCACACAATTGACTTGCCTTTATTCTTTGGCGTGATATGGGGGACTAGGCAGGAAGGTCCGCCGGTGTTGGCGGTCCGGTTTCTTTCTAAGGGATCGATCCATTTGTCAAAATGGCGCCTGAAGTTTGAAGCAATGATTCAATTTTTTATTCGCAGGAGGAAGTTAGCATGGCAAATGGTATTGTAAAGTGGTTCAATGACAGCAAGGGGTTTGGTTTTATTGAGCAGGAAGACGGTCCGGATGTTTTCGTTCATCATTCGGCAATCAACGCCACCGGATTCAAATCTCTCAGCGAAGGTGATCGGGTTACCTTTGACATCGAGCAGGGCCCCAAGGGTCCTGCCGCAGCTAATGTGACCAAGGTTTAAGGCTTCGTTTTCCATTTATAAAGGGGGACTCCTTCAAAAGGTTGAAGGGGTCCCCTTTTTTTTAGTCCGACAGCCATAGGCGCAGTCGGCGCCTTTGGAGGATTATCGCCGCAGCAGCGCTTACCAATGCCCCTCGGCATTGGGTTCGGACGTCAGCTTGACCTTTCCGTCTACCAGCGCGGCAACCGCTTCACGAACCGTACCGCTCACATCACCGCCGACCTTTACCCGCGCAGCATCCAGGGCTTTGAATGCATTGGGACCACAATACCCGGTGAGCAGAACGTCGGCTTTTTTGTCACAGATCATGGTGGCGGCCTGAATGCCGGCGCCTTTGAAGGCGTTGACGTTCTCTGTATTGTCCAGCACCTCGACATCCAACGTGTCAGAGTCGACAATCAGGATATAGGCCGCCCGTCCAAAACGGGGATCCATGGCGGCGTCCAAATCCGTTCCCGTCGATGTAACTGCAATCTTCATCTTTGGTTCTCCTTTTTAACCATTGTGCGGCTTAAGGCTCAGTGGTTTCCGCCGCCGCACACTTGATCATCGGCGATCTTGCCCAGACGGCCCGATATCAGGTCTTCCACCACCGGACGGATGTCCTGCCGCTGGTCGTCGTGGTAGACATCGATGCCTGCCTGACGAAACCCCATGAGCGGGCGCATGCCGATGCCGCCCACGATCAGGGCATTGACCTGATTTTCGGCCAGCAGGTTCACCGGCACCATGCAGCCGCCCTGAACATGGCTCTGATTGGCGATGGTGGAAATCTTTTCGATGACGCCGTCTTTTACGTCCACCAGGGTAAACGTATCACAATGGCCAAAATGACCCGCCCGTTTGCCGTCAAGACCCCCTGCTTCCATCGAAGGGATGGCGATTCTTCCTTTTTCCATATGGATCACTGTCTCCTTTATAGTGTTATTTTTCGGCCCTCATGGCCGATGTGTTCAAGATACTTTCCCACACCTGCCGCAGGTGAACTCCCGCTGGCCCGGTGCCGTCGTATTCCAGCAGCGTCTTCCCCTGCACCATCGCCCTGGTAAACGCCTGATCGAAGGGAACGCGACCGACCACCGGCAAGCCCCCCTCACGGGCCATTCGTTCAATGGTGGCGCTGTTGTCCGGGTTGAGATCGAACTTGTTGATGCACACCATCACCGGCACCTTGAAATGGCGGCACAGATCGATGGCCCGGGCCATGTCATGGATGCCTGAAACGGTGGGCTCGGTCACGATCACCACACTGGTGGCACCGCCCACCGAGGCGATCACCGGACAGCCCACACCCGGAGGACCGTCAGTCAGGATCAGGTCAAGACCTCTCTCTTCGGCCAATTGCCGGGCCTGCTGACGCACCAGGGTCACCAGCTTGCCGGAATTCTCCTCGGCAATGCCTAGCCGGGCATGCACCATGGGACCGAAGCGGGTTTCGGAAATGAACCACTGGCCGCAGGTTTTGACGGGAAAATCAATGGCCTGCTCCGGACAAAAATCCACACATACTCCGCAGCCTTCACAGCCGATCGCATCGACGACGAAGTCCGGCCCAATGGCCGACCACCGACACATCTCGATGCAGGTACCACAACCGCTGCACCGCTGCGGGTCGATCACCGCCACGCCGCCGCCTTGAAAATCGTTCCGTTTGCGAATATCGGGCTGCATCAACAGATGCAGATCAGCCGCATCCACATCCGCATCGCACAGCAGGCAGCCGGTAGCCAGGGTGGCAAACGCTGCCGTCAGGCTGGTCTTGCCGGTGCCCCCTTTGCCGCTCAGGATAACCAATTCTTTCATTTTGCGCCTGTCCCCTTTCCGGCCAGAGTTTTGATATCTTCCAGCAATCCACGGAAACGGGTCTTCCATTCGGGAAGGGCCAAGGCAAACATTTCCCCGCGGGAATAGCTTTCGGCGATCTGCCGGTCAAAAGGAATCTCCATCAGGATCGGGATGGCTTCGGCATGGGCATAGTCCCTGACCTTGTTGTCACCCACATCGGCGCGATTGACGACCAGCCCCATGGGAATTTCGAGTATCTTGACCGCCTCCACGGCCAGTTTCAGGTCGTGAAGACCAAAGGGGGTCGGTTCGGTGACCAGCAGGACGAAGTCAGTGTCCTTCATGGCGGCAATCACCGGGCAGGAGGTGCCCGGCGGGGCATCGATCAGTGTCAGGCCGTCGGCCCAGGTGCGGTCTCGAACCGCCCGGATCAGCGGTGGAGACATGGCTTCCCCCACCCGCAGCCGCCCGTGGACAAAGGCGACGCCGTTCATGGCGCCGGCTTCCAGAACGCCCAGTTCCCTTCCTGTCTCGGTGATGGCCCCCTCCGGGCAGACCGCCATGCATCCGCCGCAACTGTGGCAAAGCTCGGGAAACGTGAGCACCGTATCGCCGAGAACGGCAATGGCCCGGAACCGGCATATTTCCGCACACTTCTTGCATTGGTTACATTTTTCCAGGTCAATTTCAGGGATCGGTGTGGTTACGGTTTTTTTTTCCTCGATAACTGGCTGTAAAAAAAGGTGGACGTTGGGTTCTTCCACGTCACAGTCCAGCAACTGGACCGGACCGTTTATAGATACCGCAAGATTGGTGGCCACGGTGGTCTTGCCGGTACCGCCCTTGCCGCTGGCGATGCTGATAATCATTGCGTCCGACCTCCCCGATCAGCAGGGCTGCATAGGCTGGGTTACCCCATCGACCTGCTGGAAATGTCACGCATAAACGAGTATATGTTCAATTCTAAATTAAGCATAGGCTCATAAAACGTCAAGAAGTTTTTTGCAAATGCTCAAAAAACAGTCTCCCGTCTGGCCGAATAGGCATTGGTCAATAAAGCCCAAGAATGTGTTTGAAACCTTAGCAACCCCAGGCATTCATGCGGTTGCAGCATGAACCCGGCTTCTGGGATGCTTATGCAGAGTCGCACCGCAAGAACCCCGTCTCCTCCTTAAGATTGCAAAAACGCGACTGTTACATCGGGCAGATCGGGTGCAATGGGTCCATCGTTTTGAAAAGATTGGCTTTATTTGAATTCACACGTTTTTTTGGATCGGGCACACTTTATGCTCAGTTGATCACAAATCCGTCCAAGCATCCTGCGTGCTGAAGTCGGAACCGGATCAAGTTGATCGTGGAATGATGGTAATCCCATCGCGGCGGACCATTCTAAAATCCCAAAGGAGGCGGTAAAAATGAACGCAGAGCTCATCCAGTTGGGCGGCAAGAAAAAAAGCAGCACGTTTATGGACAAGGTAAAAGAGATTCTTCCGCAAGGCGGCAACTTAAACCTGTGCCTCACCTGTGGGGCGTGTTCTTCCGGATGTCCGGCAACCGGTCTCGATGGCATGGACCCACGCAAGTTCCTGCGCATGGCCGCACTGGGGTTGGACCAGGAGATCGCCAAATCGGACTGGCCGTGGATGTGCACCATGTGCCAGCGCTGCATCTACGTTTGCCCGATGCAGATCGACATCCCGCAGCTGGTTTACAACGCCCGGGGGCTGCGCCCAAGAGAAGAACGGCCCAAGGGCATCCTGGGGTCCTGCGACATGGCCCTTAGAAATGAGAGCACCAGCGCCATGGGCACCGCACCCGATGATTTCGTCTTCGTGGTGGAGGATGTGCTGGAAGAGTATCGGGAAGCGCAGCCCGAATTTGCCGATATGCAGGCACCCATCGACAAAGAGGGGGCTGAATTCTTTCTGAACCAGAATTCACGGGAGCCGGTCACTGAACCCGATGAACTGGTTCCGTTGTGGAAGATCCTGCACCTTGCCGGGGCGGACTGGACCTACGGCAGTGCCGGCTGGGCCGGCGAAAACTATTGCATGTTCCTGGCGGACAACGACTCCTGGGAAAAGGTCACCCGCACAACCGTCAACCAGGCCAACAAATTGGGAGTGAAAACGTTTCTCAACACCGAGTGAGGGCACGTCACCTTCTCAGTCCGGGCCGGACTGAAAAAATTCAACCTCGACCATCATTTCGAAGTCAAGAACATCTATGAGTACTACGCCAAGTGGATTCGCGAGGGCAAACTGAAGGTCAACGCAGACTGGAACAAGGACCTGAAAATCAAGTTTACCGTCCAGGATCCCTGCCAGATCGTCCGCAAAAGTTACGGCGACCCCATTGCCGAGGATCTGCGGTACGTCGTCAAATCCGTCGTGGGCGAAGAGAATTTCATCGACATGCAGCCCAACCGATCCAACAACTTCTGCTGCGGCGGCGGCGGCGGATTTCTCCAATCCGGCTTTAAAGAACAGCGCCTCAAGTACGGTGAGCTCAAGGATCAACAGATAAAAGCCACCGGCGCGGATTACTGCATTGCGGGCTGCCACAACTGCCACGCCCAGATTCATGAACTCAGCGAACATTACGGCGGCGGCTACCCGGTGGTTCACCTGTGGACCCTGATCTGCCTCTCCCTGGGCATATTGGGCCCCAATGAACGCGAATACCTGGGTGAAGACCTGAAAGAAGTCAACGTCTTTCACCCGGAAACCGCCATGTGATTATTTCCCCCTGGATTTCCGCGGTAGCAGGAATCCAGGGGGAAAACCCGGGACAGGATCATGAACAGCTGCTTGACCGTAGAGGAACTGGAGGCCCGGTGGGAAAAAGTGCTGACGGCAACCCGGGCTGCAGCAGCCGAACACCCCCGGACCTACCGGGAACTGAAAGCCCAGGCTGCTCAAATTGTCGAAAACCCCATCGACATCAACGACTATTTCCCGACCGTGGAAAAACTGGTCGGCCGCTTGAAAGCCATGGATCCCGGCGGCCATGGCAGTATCTTCAACATCTTCAACACCCGAATCTCACCGTCAAGCATCTGGCAAGTGAGAACCCTCAGAATGGAGTGCAAGGATCTTTTGGCCCACCTCAACGCCTTCGATGAATGGCGCCGCAGCCAACACCACCTGCGCATGGTTAAGTAATTCATTTCTTTCGCCGGCGCCTGGCCTGACCACCACCCACCCGCGACGTTCAGTTGTTCGGGCTCCTTGGCTCGCGGAAAACACCAAACTGGAATTTGGCAACCAAACAGGGTATAATCATGAAAACGGCAACCCCATTGGATGGCCCCTGATGGAATGGACTGCCGATCGAAACCCACGCGGGCAGCCATGAAAAAGCCAAAAACGATCACCCTCATTCCGAACAACGTCACCGAAATTATTTTGGAAAGCATTTCCGATGGCGTGTTCACCGTCGATCATGAATGGCGCATCATGTCCTTTAACCGTGCCGCCGAAAAAATAACCGGCATCGACCGGCACGAGGCCATTGGTCGTCACTGTTGGGAGGTGTTCCGCTCCAATATGTGCGAAGACGACTGCGCCCTGAAGCGGACCATGAAAGAGGGCACCGCGCTCACCAATACCACTACCTATATCGTCAACAGTGAAAAAAAGAGAATCCCCATTTCGGTCTCCACGGCACCGCTGAAAAGCAGAAACGGCGAGGTGTTGGGTGGCGTGGAGACCTTCAGGGATCACAGTCTTGTGGAAGCGCTGCGCAAGCGGCTGGACGGCCGGTTTCAAATCGGTGACATTGTCAGCCGAAGCGATGCCATGCATGAAATTCTTGCCATATTGCCCATGGTGGCGGAAAGCGGCAGCACCGTGCTGTTGGAAGGGGAAACCGGTACGGGAAAGGAACTGCTGGCCCGGGCCATTCATACCGCCAGCCCGCGAAAGGACAAACCTTTTGTGGCCATCAACTGCAGCGCCCTGCCGGACACATTGCTCGAATCCGAATTGTTCGGATACAAATCCGGTGCCTTTACCAACGCCGTGAAGGACAAGCCCGGGTACTTTGCCGTCACCGATGGGGGCACCATTCTGCTGGATGAAATCGGCGATACCAGCGCCGCATTTCAGGTGAAGCTGCTGCGCGTTTTGGAAGAACAGGCCTTCACGCCCCTTGGCGCGGTAAAAAAGGTCAAATCGGACGTGAGGGTAATCGCCGCCACCAACAGGAACCTTTCCGATCTGATCGCCAAGGGTGAATTCCGCCAGGATCTTTTCTACCGGATCAATGTGGTCCGCATGCTCCTCCCTCCCCTGAGGAAGCGCAAAGAAGACATCCCCCTGCTGATTGAGCACTTCATCGAAAAAATGAACCTGTTGCGCGACAAAACAATCTCCGGCGTGGATGCCGAGACCCTCCAAATCCTCATGTGCCACGACTATCCCGGAAACATCCGTGAGTTGGAAAATATCATCGAACACGCCTTCGTCCTTTGCAGTACCGGCCCCATCCAGACCCGTCATCTGCCCGGCGGCTTTGCCACACAATGCCTGCTACCCGGTGAACAGGACGCTTTGACCCACACACTCAACGCCACCGAAGCCATTGCCATCACGAATGCGCTCAAACGCAGCCGCTACAATCGATTGGCTGCGGCCAAGGAACTGGGCATGCATAAAAGCACGCTTTTCCGTAAAATCAAACGCTTGGGCATCGATCTTCCTGAAATTGACGGCCGCTCTAAAAAGACCAAACCGCATCAAGACTAACGCAGGTTCGCAGCGATAGCATCGCCCAACGCTGCATCATTGCGACTATCGTGTTAGAAACACCTGCCCGTCAACCCGCCAAACAACACACAACTATTTATACTATCAAGCTATTAATAATTTTCTCGTCTACTGCTCAGGCTGGCATACGCTTTGCGTAGGCATTATTTACTATTGGAAGAACACAACAATGAGAAATAAAGAAAAAGGGAAAGGCGCCCGACAGGAAACGGACAGCGCTCGGAATCCACCAAGCCAGGGAACGAACATTGGTGGATATGGCCGCTCGCAGGGACATCGCGTCTGCTTAGGAGGTTCACATGGTTAAATTGGAGCAGCCAGCTTACTATCGATTGCATTGAAACGCGGATTGCTCACCATGTGAGACCTTGAAGGTGAAAATGATGAAAGTCGCCGTTACCATTTGGGAAGATCGCATTTCCCCGGTTTTTGATGCGTCGCGACGGTTGTTGATCGCGGAGATTGAAAATGCTCGGGTCACGGACCGGGCCTATGTGTTTTTCGATCCCGGGCGGCCGGGCAATCTGGCAAAAACCCTGGTGATGCTGGATGTACCGGTCCTCATTTGCGGTGCGGTATCTCAGGCTCCGGCCACGACCATCAACGCCGGCGGTATCACGCTGATTCCCTTTATTGCCGGAGAAGTGGAGCGTGTGCTTGAGTTTTATGCAAAGGGAAATTCACTTGAACCCACCTTTGTAATGCCCGGATGCCAGGGCTGCATCCCCAACACCGGCAAACGGGAACCCTGACCACCAGCTTTATTTGACTCTAAAAAGGAGCAACCCTTGACCCGATTATTATTTGTCACCCCGGACAAAGCCATCTTCGCAGACTTGTCGGTGGGTATTGAAAAGCAGGGCGGGACCATCCATTGGGCGGTAACCGGCGACCAGGCGCTGAAGACAATCGAAAAACAAGCCGTTGATCTGGTCGTAACGGACGAACGTCTTGGCGACATGACCGGGTTGAATTTGATTAAACGGCTGCTCGCCGTCAACCCCATGATCAATGCTGCGGCTGTCAGTTCGCTTTCCAAAGAAGCATTTCATGAGGCCAGCGAAGGGCTCGGCATTTTAATGCAACTGCCTCCCCGTCCGGACCGGGCCGATGGAGAGCGGCTGATGGCACACCTGAATAAAATTTTGGGCTTAACCGCAGCCGAAAGGTGACCGCAGGGCCACGAACTTAATTTTAATACTGAGGTAAACTTACTTAACATCGAGGCAATTCCATGAAAAACGCACCCAATGGTATCGGCATTATGGATAAACCGCCGGAACCCAGCCAGGACGAGCAGGCCAGGCGGTCCCTCGCCCGAATTAAAAACAAAATCATCGTCATGAGCGGCAAAGGCGGCGTCGGCAAATCCAGCGTCTCCGTCAACCTGGCCATTGCCCTGGCCGGAAAGGGGTTACGAATCGGATTGATGGATGTGGACGTTCATGGGCCCGACATCCCCAGGATGTTGGGCCTGAGTGGAATGATGGCTGCCAACGCGAACAGGAAACTGGATCCTATGCGGTTTTCCGACAACCTGTCGGCGGTGTCCATCGAATCGCTGATGCCCAACAAGGATGATGCGATCATCTGGCGTGGGCCGGTCAAGCACGGCGCCATCCGCCAGTTCATCGGCGAGGTGGAATGGGGGGACCTGGACTACCTGATCATCGATTCACCCCCGGGAACCGGTGATGAGCCCCTGACCGTGGCCCAGTTGATCAAGGACGCCCGGGCTGTGGTGGTAACCACCCCCCAGGAGATCGCTCTGGCGGATGTGAGAAAATCGATCAATTTCTGCCGAACCGTCAAAATGGAAATCCTCGGTCTGGTGGAGAATATGAGCGGCTACACCTGCCCCCATTGCGGAAAAGAAGTCGCCATCTTCGGTTCCGGGGGCGGTGAACGGACGGCGGCCCTGGCCGGATTGAAACTGCTCGGACGAATTCCGTTCGATCCCAAACTGGTCAAATGCGGGGATGCCGGAATCTCCTATCTGCACCAGTATCCCGATTCTGCTGTATCCCGGGCGTTCGTTGAAATTGCCGAACAGATCTCCCACTTGGTTGCAATCCAACCGATTTAAGTCGCAAACAGTTATTCGGTTGATAACTGGCTATCTTGGATCGACGCTCAAAGAAAGAGGCCCAAAAATGAAAATCGCTATCAGTACCAACGGAAAAAATCTCGAATCAATCATCGATGAACGCTTTGGCCGGTGCCGGTATTTCATGATCCTTGAAACGGATGACATGAGTTACGAAGTGATCGAAAACACCAATGCCGACCTGTCGACCAGTGCCGGCATACAATCGGCCACTCTGGTCGCATCCAAAGGCGTCGAAGCGGTCATTACCGGCAATTGCGGCCCCAAAGCCATGCAGGTTTTCGCCGCGACAACGATCAGAGTAATCATCGGTCAACATGGAACCATCAAAGATGTCGTCGAGAAGTTTAAAAGGGGCGACCTCAACCCATCGACCCGCGGAAACCTTCCCGGTGCGTCCAAGGTCCCGCAGTCCGAATCAGCCCCGGGCGTCGGGCAGCCGGGTATGAATGTCAGTGGCCGCCGGGGCATGGGCGGTGGCGGTGGACGGGGCATGGGCGGTGGCGGTGGACGGGGCATGGGCGGTGGCGGTGGACGGGGCATGGGCGGCCGATGCCGGAGCCCTTACGGTACCGGGTCATCGGGGGTAAAAAACACGGCCAGGAATTGGTCCGCGGAACAGGAACTGGCGCAATTGCAACAGCAGGCCGACGAATTGAAAAAACAGATGGACGCCATTCACTCCCGAATGAAAGGCCTGTCTTGAACATGAATGGGAACCATTCAATATGGCTGACAATTTTGATGCGTTTGTAGAAAACCTGCAGGAACGGATATTCGATGAGACCCGGGAAGCCTTCGGTGAGGTCGGTTTCCAGCGCTGGCGCAATCCGCTTTATCGCGGGCCCCTGGACGAAGCCGATGCACATGCACGCCTGACGGGAAATTGCGGCGACACCATGGAGATCTTCCTGAAGTTCGAGAACGATCGGGTGTGTGACGCCGCCTACTTTACCGATGGTTGCGGATCGAGCACAGTATGCGGCTCCTTTGCGGCCGAAATGGCCATCGGCAAAACTCACGATGAACTCATATCCATCACCGGCGATGCTATCCTTGAAAAGCTCGGCAAGTTTCCGGAAGAAGATCGGCATTGCGCGTTTCTCGCGTCCGAGACCCTGCAGGAAGCCTTGAACCGGTATATGATCGCCTGGCAGAAAAAGCGATGAGCCGTCCATGAAACAGCCCGGCTATCGATACCTTTTCGGTCCGGTGCCGTCCCGTCGTTTCGGGCGCTCCCTGGGAATTGACCTGACACCGCATAAAACCTGCAGCCTGGATTGTGTCTTCTGCCAGTTAGGCCATACGCCGAAAAAAACGCTCCAAAGGAAAGCCTACGTCCCCTCTGCCGATGTTATCGCTGAAATCGACCACTGGGTAAAAACCGATGGCGATGCGGATTACCTGACCCTCTCCGGATCCGGAGAACCCACACTTAACAGCGAGTTTGGCCGGGTACTGACCCATCTTCGTGGCCAGTCCATTCCGTCGGCGCTGTTGACCAACGGCACCCTGCTCAAACTGCCGGAAGTACGGGAAGCCGCCGCATTGGCCCAGGTGGTCAAGGTATCCCTGAGCGCCTGGGACCAGAAATCGTTCGAGTGGGTCAACCGCCCCCACCCGCAACTTGAATTCGGATCGTTTTTCGATGGGTTGAAACAGTTCCGCCGCGCTTTTGATGGTCGGTTGTGGCTGGAGGTATTCCTGCTTGCGGGCATCAACGCCATGGCCAGAGATGTTGAGAAGATCGTCGCCCTGTCCCGGGAACTGCAGCCGGACCGTATTCACCTCAACACCGTCGCCCGCCCGCCTGCCGAAGATTTTGCCGCCGCGGTCCCCATGGCGCAGCTGGACGCGTTGGCCGAATTGTTTGACCCGCCGGCCCGGATCGCCGCCGGGTTCAAGATCAATCGGACCCACAAGGCAGCGGTCGACGAAGCCGGCATCCTTTCCATGCTCAAACGCCGGCCCTGCACCATTAAGCAGATTCAGACGGCATTTGGGATGCACATCAACGAGGTGTCTAAATATCTGGGTATACTCATGCAGAAGGAACAGATTCACGCCGATTCAAGAGGCCAAGAGGTGTATTACCGGTCTATTTGAGTGGCCGCGTATTGCTTCTTTAATAGGGCGTTGCCTGTGGATTGCCGCGGGGAATCTCCAATTGGCAGAACCGCAGGTCGAATCATCAAACCAGCATGGTTTAATTCTCCATAAGAAAGCAGCAAGCCCGATCCTGCCCCCCCGCTATTGGATTGAAACGGGATCGGATGCCATCAGTATTGGACGTTCGTTTACCCTGTCGCGGTCACATGCGGGAAGGCTTTCAGATCCGTGTAGGGTAAAAACAGGGCCGGGGTGAATTCGTCCATGTGTGTCTGTTCAGCCAACACCTGGATATAGGCCAAATCATCGCCCTGTGCGCGGACCCGTTCATTGCCCAGTCCCGCGACAAACCGGCCGCTGCGATCAACGATGCCGGTTTTGAGCAGTTCAGCAATCGGGTCGATCCTTCCCGACCCACAGATACTCCGGGGAGGGGCATCACCGACCGTTGACAGGGCCTGCACCAGCGTCCGCGGATCGATGGTCACCTTGTCGATGGCCCCATCCTCGGCCCGCATGCCCCAGCGAATACCCCCGCCTTCGAAGGCCGGCCCGGTGCTGCAGGCGGCGGTCATCAGCCACTCCTTGTTGCCCAGCACGATTTCGCCGTTGGTGCCGACGTCGATAAACAGGGTCACCGGATCTTCCCGGTGAAACCCGGTGTACAGGATCCCGGAGACGAGATCGCCGCCCACATAACTGGCCGGTCCGGGCATGATGAAAACGGCCGCCACGGGATTGGCTTTCAGGCCGATCTCACCGGCTTTGAGGATAGGGAAATCCGACACCGTGGGAATGTAAGGGTATCTGCGGAGGTAGCGGGGCTCGAACTGCAACAGCAGGTGAGCCTTGGTGGTGTTGCCGGAGATGACCCCGTTGCGGACCGCTTCAGGCAGGACCATTGGCCGACACTTGAATTTCAGGCGGATTGGCCAGGTTTCGTTTGACCGTGCACATCTCCGCCGCACGAATCACGGCCTTGCGATATTTTTCTGGGAACGCGGACGGCAAGTGAATCTCAATCGCTATCTTTTCCATGAGGTGTGATTGTTCATTTCTCTCGAAACGGAGAGTCATCGAGATATCATCCATGGGAATATCGCGGCTCTCGCAGAAATAGGCGATGTAAACCCCGGCGCATGTGCCGATGGATGAAAGAAACAGATCGTAGGGTTCGGGCGCAGAGCCATCACCGCCCTCGCTTGGCGGTTGATCCGTCTCAACGGTAAATCCCTTGTAGGTCGAGGTTACGCGTTTTCCGCCAGGAAAATTAATCTGCATCTCCATTGTCATCTCCCCATTATTGTGGTGTTCGCATGCAATCGTCGTCGCAAAAACGGACGGGTCCGAGACAGGTATACGTTAGCGGGTCACTCCAGGTCAAGGCTGTGGTTGGGAGATGACCCTGCAGGGTTACTGCAAAACAGGGAGAAAGCCGCGCTGTAGCAATTTTTGGTCAGTCGCAGTCGGGATGAAGTTCCCCGTAAGGAATTTTTTCTCCCGGACGCCATGTTGAGAAATCTTGCGGTGTGACCGTGTCACCACGTTGTGCGATTGCTTTGAGCCATACAATCCGTGTGTCGCACTCCCACACTTTTTTACCTAACCGGGCCATTCTTATCTCCAATACACGTTCAGCGGTTTGCCGGGTTTTGTGCACGGAAAGCACCTTTTTGAACGGCTTGTCCAATTCATGGGTGTCATAAATTAATGCAAACATAGGCCACATCCTCCGGTTAGAGGTTATCCATCTATATCCATTCAACAATGCATGTTGGGTGCCAATCATCTGAAAGGGCAGTCGCTTCGGCCGAGTGGCCATTTCCCGTCCCGGTCTTTTATCTTGACCCGGGCGGCGGATTGTTATTTATCAAAAATTAACGGTTGGTAACGTTATCGTAACGCAATGATCGGTTCAGGAGACGACGATGAATGACAAGATCCATGAAATCTGGAATGTGCGATTCGTTAACCGGATCATCGATTCGATGGCCGACGGGGTGTTCACCATGGATGCCGCCGGTCGCATTTCTTCATGGAACCCCTCCATGGAGCGGATCAGCGGGTACACCGCCAAGGAGGCTCTGGGGAAGACCTGCCAGCTGCTCGAGTGCAGCCGTTGTTTTGGCAAAAGCTGCCCGGCCAACATTGAAAAATGCCGGATCGTGGAAAAAGGGCAGTCGGAAGCCAAGGAGTGCCATCTGCGGCATAAGGATGGCCATGATGTCTCGGTAATCAAAAATGCCAGCGTTGTAAAAAACGATGACGGCCAGGTTATCGGCATCGTCGAAACGGTCACCGACATGACCGAACTGATGCGGGCGCGCAAAAAGGCTGAGGAGGCGGTTTTTCGGTTGGGAGAGATCCACCGCATGGACAACATCATCGGCAAAAGCCGCGCCATGCAAAAGGTCTTCGAGGCGATCCGTGCAGCCGCCGCCAGCGAGGCGACCATCCTGATTCAAGGGGATAGCGGTACCGGCAAAGAACTGGTTGCCGGCGCGATCCATTTCAACAGCGACCGCCGGGAAGGCCCCCTGGTGGCGGTGAACTGCAGCGCCCTGTCCGAAAACCTGCTGGAGAGCGAGCTGTTCGGCCACGTCAAGGGCTCTTTTACCGGCGCCAATCGGGATCGCATGGGACGCTTTGAAGAGGCCTCCGGTGGGACGATTTTTCTGGACGAGATCGGTGAATTGAGCCCCTATATTCAGGTGAAGCTTTTGCGGGTGCTGCAGGAAAGAGAGGTCGAGCGAGTCGGCGATTCGCGGAGACGCAAGATCGACATCCGGATAATTACGGCCACGCACAAGGATTTATATGCCCGTGTGCGGGAAGGGCTCTTCAGGGAAGATTTGTACTACCGATTGAAGGTCTTCCCCATCCACCTGCCCCCATTGCGCGAGCGCAGGGAGGATATCCCGATTCTCGCGGACCATTTCATCAAGCGCATGAACAAAAAAACAGGCAGGCCGATCACGGGCCTTTCAACGGCGGCCATGCGTGTATTCATGGATCATCCATGGCCGGGAAACGTCCGGGAACTGGAAAATGCCATCGAACATGCCTTTGTGCTGTGCAATCGAAAAGAGATCGATTCTATCGATCTTCCTGCTGAGATCCGGCATCCGGACCCAGATGAAACCTGCTACGAGGTCTCTCACGCAAAGATTCGACCGCGCAAGAAATTAACCCAAGCGGCGTTGACAGCCCTTCTGGAGGAGTGCGACTGGAACAAGGCAGAGGTAGGTCGGCGGGTTGGCCTGAGTCGGACAGCCATATGGAAGTATATGAAAAAGTGGGATATACCTCTTCAATCAGAAGTATAGCCTTGGGTTTTCGACTCCCTCGCGACAGACACCATGAAGGCCTCTTTGTTGACATCATTCGACCACCCACACCGTGCAGTCGCGCGCATGGTTGACGATTTTGCTGGAGACGCTGCCGAAGAGGAACTCTTCGCTTCGTGAAATCCCCTGTCGGCCAACCACGATGGTGCTGCACTTTGTTTGGCTGCGTTCCGCCAGAATGCACTCCGCCAGGGAAGGGCAGTAGCGCAGCGTGGAACGAACCGATACATCCGCCGGTTCAAAACCCTTGCCAATCAGAAATTCCCGATAGTTTTCAAGCATGGCATCAACCTTCGGCCGGTGCTCCTCGAGCCATTTGTCTTTTTCAGCAGAGGTCGGAAAGTAATCTTCTTCAGGTTGAGGAATGACATGCAGGATTAAAATCTTAAAGCCTTTTATTCCTTCAAGCAATTGACTCACATAGGATACCGCCCGGCGCGCATTTTCCGACTCGTCCACCGCAATCAGGATCTTTTTGTTAAAAACCGCCTCGTTCTCGATCATTTTTGCCTCCTCCGGTTTTTGCAACCGTGGTGGTTGATGGTTGATATGTTTTTAAATCATCCAACAACTGCACCGTATTCTCATAAAACCAATTGGCACCCTTGGAAAAGTGCATCAGAATACGGTTGAGGGATTCGGGAATGTATGGGTAAATCTTTTTAAGATTGGCAACGCGATGGTTAAACACGATATTTAAGTCTTCATCTGCAAGATTATACAGAGCCGGGTTGCCCTGTTTCTTCAGTTCCGGCAGCAACACATCTCCCATGCCCACCAAAAACACCAATACATTCCCTAAGCCAAAAAGATCGTAGCCGTATACATTTTCCCGGTGACGGTAATTAAAGTCAAAATCGATCCATCGGTACCGCCCGGTATGGCGGTCTATCAGAATATGATCGCGCCGGATATCTCCGTGTTTTTCGCCATGTTCGTGAAGAAAACGGATCGCCCGGATGCATTCGATAAAGTTGTTTAAAATGACAGGCAAACGGTCGTAAAATAGGTCCGATGGTCCAGACCAAGCCCTTCAACATAATCATAAAGCGTTTGACCCTGGATAAAATCGAGCACGCGAATGAGATTTTCCGCCTGGTCCCTGATGGCATGGCCGTGCATAAAGTTTTTTTGTCCGGCGACCAAATCCAGAATGCGGGCCTCTTTTCCGGGGCTGCGAAAGCACTCGAAGGCGATGCCGCCGATCGTGCTGGTAAATGTTTCGTAAAAGACCAGCTTTAGAATTTTTAAGTCTCCGGTTTTCAGATCTATGGCACGCTTGACCCAAAATTTGACATCGTCATCTATGCCAAACCGTCCTTCTTTGGCATTATGGCGAATGAGATAGGGGTCACCGTTTAGAATCACCACATCTCCATATTCCACCCGGAAGAAATCCGTGGTGTCTGTATGGATTTGAAACGGGTGGGCGCTATGGGACGGAGACAACCAACGGGAAGCCATTTGTCTGAGGTCTTCTTGGGATGGGAGCACTGTCATTTCGGCGTTACCATGCGCAGTTCGTTGATCCATTTTCCGCAAAACAGGCGGTCCTGGTTTATCCATCCTGCCGACCTGGCAGGTTTTAATGCTTGACCCGTCAGGTGGGACAGGAGGTGCTGCCGATAGCGGATTGATTCGCCTCCCGGGCGATCCATGCAAAAAACCTGCTGAACAGTCCGGTCTTAACAGGTCGTTTTCGAAGCCGGTCTTTTTGAGTGGCGTCAGGAAGCGCATGGTTCTCACACGTGTTTCTGTTTTTACCGATGGGCGCCATTCACAATTTTCCTTTCATGAAAAATGACAGCAGAAAAAATGCCACTTCAGGATCGAAAAGGATGCGTTCGACCCTGGACACCACCGTTACAGGGGGATCTCGGTTAAGGGCGCGTTTCCTTTGTCTGTATATTTTGGCATGATACCGCCGACCAGGGGTTCATACATGCGGTATTCGGTTGCTTCACCCGTGATGGCGTCGATCTCACTCTGGATCGCGGTTCGTTCCTTGCTGTGAAGCCATGTTTTCCAGTCTTCCACGGATCGCCACGTGCTTCTGACCAGATACTCATCCTCACTATCCGGATCCAGGCATTTTAACGTTTCCCCGGAAAAATAGCCTGGCTGGGCCAATGCGAGGGATCGTAGCCGGACGATCAGGGGCGCCAAAACCGCTTCTTTTTCCTTGACAAATCGTCGTCTGATCAACACTTCGATAGCCATTGGTTGCTCCTTTCGAGGTGACGACAGTGGGGTACCGGGTTACAGGGGCCTTGAATGTGAGCGCCCTTCAGGCCGGTACCCCCGATCAGTTGCTATTGGGACTCATCCTTTTCCAGCTCGGCGATTCTACGCTGAACGGATTCAAGGGATTGGCGCATGGCCTCGGCATCGGCCCGCAGCATCTCCATTTCATCGGTTTTGCTTACCGGGAGCCTGTTGCCATAGGCCTGCGGATAGGGAACGGCGCCGTAGGTCGGTCCGAACCCGTAACCACGGCCCCTGCCGTATCCGCGTCTGAAGCCCATGCCCCTGCCAGCGCCATAGCCGTTGCCGTAAGCGGGCATGTCGGCTGGCCCTCCTGCGCGCCCGCAAATTCCCCTGCGACCGCCGGTCATGGGTCCGGCCCCCATGGGACCGCTTCTGTCTAATCTTGGCATGATACCACCCTCCTTGTTTGGGTTTTTGTTCAACGGTTTTGACCGCGACCGCCACCGCCACCGCCACCGCCGCCTTGTCCCTGTCCACGACCGCCACGCCGGCCCTTGCCCTGGCCGGCACCTTGACCGCCGCGCCTGCCGCCTTGACCTTGCGGTCGAGCCGGTTGGTTGTTCTGGCCGCAGGGACCCTGTCCTCTGCCTGATTGCTGGCCCTGTCCGTCCGGGCCAGTTTTGTCTTCTCTGGGCATGTTATTCACCTCCCTTCTGTTTCGGGTATCTGTTCACGATTATCGGTTCACCGTTTTTTCAAACTTAAAAAGTTTAAAAAAGAAGACCCCATCGTTATCCTTCGCCGGCATGCTCATGTTATTCTTGCCCGCCCATGCGGCCCCGCCGACCCCGGCCGCGGTGCCTTCGGCCACCACCGCGCATGGCATAGTTGCCTCCCGCAATTTTCAGGGCTTTGCCGGTGACCAGTGCTTCGCCGATGATACCGCGAGCAGTGTATAGAATCCTGCCGTAGGTCTGGCGGGACACCTGCATGAGGTTGGCAGCCGATTCCTGGTCCAGCCGCTCAAAATCGCTCAATCGTATCGCTTCCAATTCTTCAACCGTCAGCATCACCTCCCCGGTGATCGGCACGCCCTGCGGGACAAAGGCGGCGATGGATGGATAACCGGATACGAATCTTGGCTTTTTGGGTCTCGGCACGTTGTCATCTCCTATATAATGGTCATTTGACTAAAATATAATTGCAGCGAAATATGATGTCAAGCAATATTATAGTCATTTGATTAAAATAAACATCCACGAGTGTACCCGGGGATGTTGACTCTCAACAGGTGATGAGGGTGATGAAATTTTCCCCTGAATGCGAGATGGGGTTATGCATCGGCAAGGCTTGATTTGAAACGGCCCAGCTTCAACGGGAAGGCGGGATGGTATGATCGCATGCAATCATAGTCCCAAAGATAGAAGCGTTCCTCCCACACCGAGCCCGAATACGAGATTGAAGGCCTTGATCATCAGAAAATCTTTAAGGCTGTACGAGAGCATCGGCAGCATGCCGTGCCCATCTTGAATAAACGATGTCGTCAGGAGGATGGAAAAGGGGATCAATCCTTTTGCATACATCATGACAAAGATCAGGTGGGGGCCTGATTCAGGGATGAGCCCAAGTATGGCGCCGATGACCATCACCCATACCAGGTTATGCTGAATGAAGGCATCCATATTCCAGGAAGACAGCCCCCAGTCCAGTATTAAAAGCGCACCAAAACTCCAAAGGAAAACACGAAAAAGGTGTTTTTTTATGATGTGATGCCAAATATGGTCATGAAGGTAGTGTTCCGAAACCACAGACGAGACGATCAAAGACAAAAGCGAGAGGAAAATAAATGTGATACGCTTCCAATTCCAATCCGAGGGACCGAGAATTCCGGTTGCAACCATGATCAGGAAAGACAGAATCAATGCAAGAAGGAGGACTCGGGTAAACGAAAGCGTTTGAAAATTATGTACAATCGTTTTTAGCTGCAGACCCTCTCCAATCCGGCGTGCCTTGGCGGGGTTTGGCTCACCATACTCGACATGCGCAGACACCCGGGCGTCGACCCTAAAAAGGCCGACAGAAAATATTGTCGCCACAAACCTCCTCGCATCAGCGTGGTGATTTGTCTTTTGCTGGACGTGTCGACAAAATCAACGATCAACATCATCACAAAAACAAAAAAACTGATCATCAGGGCGTGTTTGAAAACAGGGAAAAATTCCATTGTGTTTTCCTCCACGGTATGATCCCCATACGGAAGGGCGGAAACAGGGGCACTAGGCTACCCTGGCACGCCTTTACCGTGCAGTTTTTCGGCCTGCTCGGCAAGCAGTATTTTAAACCGGTCCAAGGTCACCGGATAGGGGATGATGGGAATGCCCATCCAGTCGGAATAGTCCAGAAAGTCTTCCGGGTGTTCGGCCATATAGGTGTCCAGAAAACCGATGCCATCCAAAACAACGGCGCCGCCGGTGTGCCTGGGAAAGTTTTCGTTGGCCAGCCCCTTGTCCCACCCCTTGAAAACCTTGTGGCGAAACTTGATCCAGCCAGGGGTCATCCACCAGACCTTTTCTCCTCCGGCCACTTCGGCGGCAATCCTTTCCCGTTCGGCTTCACTGGCGAGCATGTCCATGCAGTGGGTGGCTTGAATCCGAGCCACACCGGCCCCCTGCTCGGCAATGATCTGCTGCATGGTGCGGGTCGGCTCGTCGGCATTGACGCAGCAGAACTTGCCGCCGTAGACCACCAGGACCTTGCCTGTTTTTTCCCTGGCTTTGGCAATCCGATCGATCAGTTGACGCTCCAGTTGATGAATGTCTTCGTGAAGCCCCGGTGTCGTGAAAAACAAATGTGCCGTATTCAGAAACCCTTCGGCTTTGAGATGGTTCAGTTCAAGACTCAGGGTGCCGCAAGAAACGATCGCCATGTCTGCAAAGCCCGGTGATTTCATAATGACACCTTCTTTGGTAACGTTATGTAGCGTTAGGTAACGCAATCTGATTGGGATCGATTTCCATGATGGGTCACAAGATTTAATTCAGCACGGCCTTTAGCGCCGTGAGCAGGTTGTCCAGGTCAGATGATTCAGGATGTCCCACCGCCTCGGCGGCGTCATCCAGCCACACTGGTGGCTGGGTCTTGGCTTTGACCTTCTCCAGCACTTTTGGATTGACTTCGCCATAGCAGCTAAACGATCCAACGACGGTGGCCCCTTCAGCCAAGGCATGGGCGTGGGCCATTGCATTGGCGGCGTAATCAGAGCCCGGGCGGGCACCGTGGGTGGCAAAGAGGAACACGTTGGGGTGCCCCTTCAATCGCGCCAGGTAGGTGGATGAATTAGGATCCGGTTTTCCGCCTTGAAGCCAGAAACCAAGGGCGACCAGATCGTAGTCGGTGGGGTCCGGCGCATCATCAGCCAGGCACATCAGTGTGCCTGCCGGCAGCGCCTGGCAGACGGTTTCGGCCAGTTTTTTCGTATTTCCGGTTTGGCTGGAATAAACAACCAGTGCTTTCATTGAACATCCTCCTTATCCGATGATTTTGGGGGTTCATCTCAATTGACGATGAACGGCGCCGGCATGGCTTCTCCGGCAAGAGCCTTTTTGATTGCATTGTCGAGAACCCCCTGGGACACCATGCCGGTGATGGAATGGATGGCTTCTCCCCCCTGAAAGATCATCAGGGTGGGGATGGATTTGATGCCATAGCGCTGGGCAACCGCCGGGTGGTCATCCACGTTGCATTTAACAAAAACCATTTTATCCCGGTAGGCTTCCGCCAGCGTTGCAAAGGCCGGTGCCATGGCCTTGCAGGGGCCGCACCAGGGCGCCCAGAAGTCGACGATGACGTGTTTTGCCTGCTGGAGGACGTGCTGGTCGAACTGGTTGTTTTCGATTTGGGTGACAAACTCGGACATGGATCGATTCCTCCTTAATGGGTGTTTGTTTAAATCCCGCGGTCTTGAACCGCTGCATGATGATTTCATCCTTCCCCGCATGCTACAACATTTGTGCCAAAAAGGAGGAAGCCCCGGCACGATGGGCATGTATGTCATCGTGCCGGGGCCTCAGGAGGTGAGAGTAAGGTTGAGTGAATCAAAGTGGAGGTGTTGATTGCTTACTCTGTCAGAATCAAAAGCAAACGTTGTGCCAGAAGTATATTCTGGTGCATTCACCAGCGAAGGTCGTATTTTTTCATTTGGCGCCACACGCGGGTCCGGGAAACGCCCGGCATCCGGGGGGCTTCAGGATAGTTGCCGTTCGCTTGCTTCAGCGCTTCAACAACCATGGTTGTTTCAGCGGAATCTGGCGCTAGGCTTTGCAGACCGACAAGTTATTCACGTGACAGGCCATCGCCTCTCCGCGATTTTTTTAACATTTCGTCGATAGGCGCCACGATCTAATGCCCTTCTCTTTTTTTCCGTATGCTTAATCGTAACTTGCGCGGGTGACTTCATCGCTCAGGGTCGGAGCGACCAGCGGCTTCCATACGGCGTCCGCCCAGGTACCCAAATGGGTATGCATATCCAGATACTTTTTCGGTATGGGGTGCGTTCCGACAACGACCTCGATCCCATACCGTTTTTCAAGGAAGGCTTTGAATGTGTCGATATGGGGACAGGGAGGATAGCCAACCACCAGGCCGGTGGCTAAATGAATAACCGCTGCGCCATTCTTCACCATCTCTTCGCCCGCATATTCGATGTTCCCCCCCGGACAACCATCACAGGTGGTAAAACCGACCAACTCAACGTCGATGTCCGCGTAGGTGCTGAACGCACCTTCCTTGTTCCTCATCGCCCGCAAACACTTCCCACCTGAACAGCGGCGGTAACGATCGCAGATGATGATTCCAATCTTTTTCTTTGAATTCAAATCGACTCCTTTCAATTCTCAACGTGAAATTTTTCACAGCATTCGGTTGGTTCAGATTCAGCGTCAAAAAATAGGCTGCCGTAGAACTGTCTGACACACCAGCCAAACGGTTTTTTGCTCTCCCAAAAATACGGTGTCCTGGTGGTAACCCCATTCAGCTGTCGAAGACTGGTTTTCAAAAATTAAACACTTTGGCTTCGGCGGCCAAATCGATCAAATGGGGTCCGCCATCGAGGATCATGTTCGAAAAGAATCTTTTCTCGTCAACCTGACGAGCCTTGGCACAGGGGATTCAAACGCCAATGGGAACTTGGTTTTCAACCAGGTAGGGCAGATAATCATTTGGGCAATCACCGGTGGGTGTCTTAACAGACAGATCTCTTCCGGAATCAGCCCAGCGAACGCCATTGTCTATCAAAAACACATCCGTCTGGTGTCCTTTTGAATGCGCTATTTTGGCGAATTGAAAACACCGCGATGCCGCCTCATTGTCATCTCTGCTCAGGACAAATAAAAAATTAGCCATGCGCTACCTCCTTTTTATACTGGATTGACTGCCCTAACGTTCAAACACCAGGTTTAAATCCGGGCATCCGGAAGCAAGGGGCATCCAGGCGGTTGCACAGAAACGCCTCGGCGACCTGCTGCACATCGCCGGCGATGCCGCAGATCAGCCTGATACCGGCAGCTGTGAGCATTCTGTCAAACAGTTCGCTGATACCGCAACAGATGACGGCATCGGGGTTCAGTTGCTTTACCATTTCGAACCGTTCGGATGGGGAGTACATATCAACGGCAACCTCCCGCCGGTCGACTTCGGCATGCCCCTCGTAATCGATGACCAACAGACGGGTGCAGGTGTCCAGGACCGGTGAAACCCTATGGCGGAATATGGGTATGGCGATTCTATTCATTTCCCATCACCCCAAAGAGTCTGTGAATATCGGTTGACCCTTGTCCCCCCGGCCCTGGGTGTCACATATTCTCAATGGCACCCACAGGCTGAGGCCCGGGACCACCAGATCGGCTTGACCGGTGCGCCTTTTACCGTTTGAAGGGACGCCAACTTCTCGACGTGGTGGAGATGACCGCAGGAAAACGCACGATCCAACAGGATCTCCATTTGACGTGCTTCCTCTTCCAGCACCAGGGTATCCGGTTCGTTCAAGTAGTGCATGGCCTGCAGTATCGGTTATAACAATGGATCATTGGCTCTCCTTTGCCTTGTCGTTTATGCAAGCCAAGGCAAAACGATGGCCGGTGTTGGAATCGATGCCCTATGGCGCCAATGTTTCCCAGCGCTCGCTAGGCAGAAAGAAACTTTGCCCAGAGAGCCGAAGCAAAAAGCGTACTCTATCGGTTGCCAAATAAAAATTTCATTCCATCTATTTGTAATTAATAGGATTTATAAATTTTACTTGATTCTAGATTCGCAAATATTCTATACGAAGGGAACATTTTTAATCATTAGCTTGCTGAAAAAGGGAACTAAATGGACCCTAACCAACCGCGACCCGGCCAACACGCTGCAGGATCATTGGCGATACCGAAACACGATCATCCGGCGTTTAAGGGAAAGGCATCCTCCGATGAATGCCTTGACGATCAGTATCAGATCATACTGGACAACATCACGGACGGGGTATACGCGATTGATTTGAACTGGCGCGTCACCTACTTTAATCGTGCAGCGGAAAAAATTACCGGCATCCCCGTAAAAGAGGCTATCGGGCGGTCCTGTTTTGAAGTCTTCCGCAGCAATGTTTGCGAAAGCAGGTGTGTTCTCCGCGAAACCCTGGATACCGGTTCCCCGATCCTCAACCGCCCCATCTATATTGTTCGTGCCGACAAAAAGCGAATCCCCATCAGTTCCACGACCACACTTTTAAGAGATGGTAAAAACAACGTCATCGGGGGTGTCGTCACTTTCAGCGATTTGAGTGATATCAGTGAACTAAGACGGGCATTGTTCAAGCAGCATTCATATGAAGATATCGTGAGCAAAAGCGCCGGCATGCACAAAATTTTTTCAATCCTGCCGCAAATCTCCCAAAGCCACAGCACGGTATTGATTCAGGGTGCCAGCGGCACGGGCAAGGAACTCATCGCCCGTGCGATTCACAACAACAGCAGGCACAAGAATGGGCCTTTCCTGGCGGTCAACTGCGGGGCGCTGCCGGATACACTGGTAGAATCCGAACTTTTCGGTTACAAGGCGGGAGCCTTCACCGATGCGAAAACGGACAAGCCCGGAAGGTTCGAGCAAGCCCGGGACGGCACCCTGCTGTTGGACGAGATTGGCGACATGTCCTCAGTCATGCAGGTCCGTCTTCTGCGGGTTCTTGAAAATAAAACCTTTGAACCGCTGGGCTCCAACATACCGATAGGTACCAACGCCAGAATCATTGTCGCTACGCATCACAATCTTGAAGCGTTGGTCAGAAAAGGAACATTCAGACAGGATTTATACTACCGGATTAACGTTGTGAAGCTATCCCTGCCGCCCTTGGCGGATCGCAAGGAGGATATCCCCCTGCTGGTGGATCATTTCATAGAGCACTTTAACCGTCTGACGGGAAAAACCATTGCGGGAATATCCCAAAGAGCCATAGCCACACTGATGCTGCATGAATGGCCCGGCAACATCCGCGAACTGGAAAACGCCATCGAGCATGCGTTTGTGCTCTGCCGGGAAGATATCATCCGTGTGGCCTGCCTGCCGGACCATATCCTTCCGCCAACCGCACTGAACCCGATTTTAGCGGGATTGACGCTTAAGGAAATAGAGCGGCGCGCCATCCAACAGGCGCTTGAAAGAAACCGGGGAAAAAAGGTGGCCACGGCCAAAGAACTCGGAATAGACAAAAACACCCTTCGCCGAAAAGTGCTCCGGTTGGGCATCTTACAAATCAATCGAAGCGCGGCTGGGGTGGTCTAAAGTGGAAGTCACTAAAAAGTTTATCAATGGCGCCTTACGCCCCTAAGGGATCAAAACAACCTTGCGCTGATGTCAATTGGTTGTGATTTGGCTAATTCGACACTTAAATTACTGATGATTGCTTCATCTCCCGCTTCAGGTTTATCCCGTATCTTCTCATGCGGTTCCATACCGTAACCCGGGTAATACCGAGTCGTTCAGCAGCCTTGGACTGGTTCCCACCGGATTCCGTTAGTGCCTCTATAAGTTCGATCTTCTTGATATCCTCTGAGTTAAACACCCTTTTGTGTGGCATGGTGTCTTTGGGCAGATGGTTCACAATGGCGGGAGGCAGATGATCGGGGCGAATCAGGCTTTCATTGCAAGTCACGCACGCATATTCAAAAGCACTCTTTAGCTCTCGGACGTTTCCCGGCCAAGCGTACTGCATGAGTATATCCATCGTGCGGTTGCTGATACTTTTTATTTTCTTCCCGCTTTTTCGGCGAATTTTACGAAAAAAGAACTCCGCAAGCAAATGGATGTCCTCCCCCCGATCCCGCAACGGCGGCAAGTGAATGGGGATGACATTGATTCTGAAGTAAAAGTCTTCACGAAACGCATGTGTTTGTACCAACTCAACCAGATCCCGGTTGGTAGCGGAAATCACACGTGCATCGACGGCAATCGTGGTCACGTCGCCAACGCGTTCAATGGTTTTCTCCTCAAGCACCCGCAGCAGTTTCACCTGGGTAGACAGGGGCAAGTCGCCGATTTCATCCAGAAAGATGCTGCCGCGGTTGGCGGTTTCAAAGCGACCAAGTCGATCGCGATAAGCGCCGGTATAGGCCCCTTTGACATGGCCGAAAAGCTCACTTTCCAGCAGCGATTCGGTCAATGCCGCACAGTTCACTTTGATATAGGGGTTATCCATCCGCGTGCTGAGCTTGTGTATCGCCTTGGCCACCAATTCTTTTCCGGTACCGCTTTCCCCATAGATGATGACCGGTGCGTCCGATTGAGCCGCATTGACCATTAAATCATATACCTGCTGCATCATATGAGACGAACCGATAAGCCCGTAAAAACCTTCTGCGGACAGCAGTTCGCGTTTGTACGCCTCAATCTGATGATCTTTGCGGATCAGCTCAGTGATATCAGTAAGGGTTTCTACCGCACCAATGGGCTCCCCCTTTTCATTATGCAGAATAGATGCATTTTTCAGCACGTGAACGCGTTGGCCGTCTTTCCGGATGATCGAGCACCTGCGTTTTTTCAGTTCCCCGGTTCTAAAGAGCCTGCACCAGTTGCCGTCGGTGTTTTCCCATACCGAATCGCAGATATCGCAATTCAACGTTTGACAGGTTTTTCCGATGAGTTCCTCCTGGCTGTATTGGGAGATTCTCTCAAAGGCATTGTTGACGGATACGATCATACCGTATTTATTGACAATCATGATCCCGTCTTGAATAGTGCTGACGACGGTTTGCCAGTAGCGGTCCAATTCATGTTCGATCATTTTCACGTCCTGTTTAATTTTAAACATATGCTAAAAATGAGCCTTTAACACTTTAACACTTTCCTGCCAATCGGTTTCCGCCATCCAATCACCCCAATCCGATTTAACCCCTTGAAATACTATTTAAAGAAAGATCAATTATTTTTTTAAACAGTTAGTGGCATTACGTTTGCTGTTCACCGTTACCATGCCAAGGAGACCTCCGGAATTGAATGACATGATCGAATACAAAGCGGATCGCATTTTAGATTTCAGGGATTCGGTCACGTCGCTCGCACTTCTAAAATTCACCAATGTTTTCAATGAAATGAAATCAGATGAAATTCTGGAATGCGTTGGCCAGAACCCGAACACCATGGCGGATTTTTTTAAGGTGCTGCCACCCGTTTCGTATGAAATCGTTATCAAAGAGGAATTTGAGAATAGGTATTTCCGGATTTTGTTGAAAAAGAAGCCTAACGTGCCCTGAATCAAAAGACATAAAGGAAAATGGAACCCATGAATTTTCGAAATCGCTTATCCTCCGGAAAATTTGTCGTCCTTGCCGAGATGCACACCCCCAAAGGGGTGGATATTTCGGATTTGATCACCTGTTCCCGTGGGCTGAAAGGTCGGGTGGATGCGGTCGTCATCCCGGATATGGACAACGGGGTGATGCGAATGAGCGCCTTGGCCGGCGGATCACTGATCAGCCGCGAAGGCATCGAGACCATGATCCACGTCTACACGCGTGACCGCAACCGGCTGGCCCTGCAGGGCGATATTCTGGCCGCCCATGTATTGGGCATTAAAAATCTGTTGGTGGTCCAAGGTGTAGAGATGAGCCTCGGCGACCACAAAGATACGAGACCGGTAGATGATATGGATGAAATCGAACTCATCCACACCATCAAGAAACTTGAGAAAGGCAAAGATTCCGCAGGCTTTGATTTAACTGGCAAGCCGGCTTTCGGACTGGGTTGCGCCATGTCTCTGTGGACGAACGACCAGGGATTGGATCAGGAAGTTGAGCAAACAGCCAAAAAGATCGAAGCGGGTGCACAATTCATCGTCCTTCCGCCCATGTTCGATGTCAAGCAGCTCGAAGAGGTGGTTGAAAAAATCCACGGTTTGCATGTGCCGATTATTGCTACGGTCTTTCTGCTCAAATCCGTCAGTGTGGCCAGGTACATGTCTCTGAAAATAGAAGGCATACATATGCCGGAGGACGTGATTCAACGAATCCGCAAAGCGGGCGATCGCGAAGATGAATGTCTGCGCATTGCCGGAGAAACCATCGCCGCATTCGGCAAATTGTCTCAAGGTGTGCGTATTGAGACCATGGGCTGGGAGAAAAAACTGCCGACGATCCTGGACTACGCCGGACGGTAACATATAAACATCGGATTCTTGATCTTCATCCGGTGGATCGGTGGTGTCGGCAGCAAATCGCTTCAATTTCACCACAACAGGGCTTTGCGAAATGATAATCTCAGAAATGGAACAATTGATGCTGAAAAAAGCGAATCGTTCATCTCATCGACAGACAACACTCATCATCGGCGGCGGCATCGGTGGTATCAAGGCAGCGCTGGATCTGTCCGAAGCCCGCAAAGATGTCCTGCTCATCGACAAATCCCCGGCCATCGGGGGCTTGCTAACCCAATTGGATCGTACCTTTCCCACCAACAATTGTGATATTTGTACCCTATCCCCCAATCTGTCGGCCGGCGCCCGCCAGGAACATATCGAACTGATGCCCCTGACCCAATTGACCGGTGTGGAGGGAGAAGCAGGCAATTTTACGGTTACGCTGACGACCGCGCCCCGTTACATCGATACGGACAAGTGCACCGCATGCGGATTGTGTCTGGATAAATATCCCAAGTATATCAAATTTACGCCCGGCCTCGATCATCGGGCGCCGACCTGCATGCGCTATCCCAAGGCAACCCCGCATTCATTTTCAGTAAAAATGGACCAATGTGACGACGTCGATGCCTTGGAAGCGGTATGCCCGGCAAAAGCCATTTTACGCGGAGATGAAACCAAGATCCAAAAGCGCCAGGTGGGATCGATCATTGTCGCCGTGGGCGCCGATCTCTTCAGTCCGGAAATTCTGGACAACTACGGATACGGCCAATTGCCCAATGTGGTGACCAGCCTTGAATATGAGCGCATCATGTCGGCATCCGGCCCAACCTTAGGCGAGCTTCAGCGGCCATCGGACAGCCGCCAGCCCCGAAAGGTGGCCTGGATCCAGTGTGCCGGTTCCAGAGGGCAGAATAAAGGTGAGGTCTCCTATTGCTCCAGCGTCTGCTGCATGTTTGCCCTGAAGGAGGCCATCGTCACCAAAGAACGGTTCAAGGACGATATCGAAACCACCATTTTTTATATGGATATGCGCACCTTCGGCAAGGATTATGAAATCTATTGCCAGCGGGCAGTGGAAGACTATCACGTACAACTGAAGCGCTGCCGCCCCCACAGCATCATGCCGGATGGTCCGGATGGGAATCTGAAAATCTCATTCGTGCTGGATGACGATAGTACGCTGAGAAACGAAGTCTTCGACATGGTCGTGCTGTCTACAGGGTTCAGGCCATCAGCGGAAGCGACGCAACTGGCAGACATTCTGGGTATTGAATTGAATGACCATTGCTTTGCCCGGACCGACAGTTTCAGTCCGGTCAGCACCTCCCGTCCCGGCATTTATGCCTGCGGTGTGTTTGAAAGCCCCAAGGACATCCCGGAAACCCTGATCCAAGCCAGTGCCTCCGCCTGCCTTGCCGGCAGGCACCATTTTCAGCCGACAGCGGCCGACAGCCGGGAATCGGAATTTCCGCCGGAAAAAGACATCACCGGCGAATTGCCCAGAATTGGTATCTTTGTCTGTGATTGCGGGGAGAATATCGGCGGGATAGTGGATGTGGCCGACGTGGTCAATTATTGCGGCCTGCTGCCCCATGTGGCCGTTTCGCAGTCGGTGGGCTATGGATGCGGCCGGGAGTCGGTGGAAACGATTTCCAAGACGATCATCGAAGAAAAGCTCAACCGCGTCGTCATCGGTGGCTGTTCGCCCCGTACCCATGAGATCCTGTTTCAGGATGTGCTCAAGCGCGCGGGGTTGAATAAATACATGTTGGAAATCGCCAATATCCGCGATCAAAACGCTTGGGTCCATGGCGACAATTTTATCGCTGCCACGGATAAAGCCAAAGCATTGATCCGCATGGCGGCGGCCGGCGTGGTGGAATCCCATCCCCTGATCGATAACCTGCTGGAACTCAACAAATCGGCGCTGGTTCTCGGGGGCGGCGTGAGTGGTATGAACGCCGCGCTTGAACTGGCCGATCAGGGTCATCAGGTCTACTTGGTGGAACAATCCGATCAATTGGGTGGATTGGTCCGCCAGATCCGCAGCACTATCGACGGCAGCGATGTGCCGGCCTACCTATCCGACCTTATTGACAAGGTCAACGCCCACACCAATATCGAAGTCATCACCAGCGCCGTGGTGGTCGACCATGAGGGGCTCCCCGGTAAATTCAAGACCGGATTTCAAATCGCCCCCCAGATGTATTACCGCCAGATCGAGCACGGCGTTACCATTCTGGCCACGGGGGCCGCACCCAACCGGGTGGATGACTATCTCTTGGATAAACATGGGGCCGTCTGCACCCAGATCGAACTGGGGGAGCGCATTTACGCCACGCCCGAGAAAATATCCACCTGGGAAAATGTGGTCATGATCCAATGTGTGGGATCGCGTACACCGGACAATCCCAATTGTTCGCGGGTTTGCTGCCAGGCGGCCATTAAAAATGCCCTCCACTTACTCGACACCAATCCGGATCTAAACATTTATATTCTTTACCGGGATATGCGGACCTACGGGTTTTCGGAGGACTACTACTTGGCGGCCCGCCGGCGCGGGGTCATTTTCATCCAGTACACGCCCGACGCACCGCCGGTAGTCAAGGCCAACGGCCAAGGTGTTGTGGTGACCTTCAATGAACCGATGCTGGGAATCAAGGCGATGGTGGCGGCCGATTGTCTCGCCCTGAGCACTGGATTTAAAACCGACGATGAAGCCACGGAAGATCTGGCCAAAATCTTCCACTTACCCCGTACCGGCGACGGCTTTTTTCTTGAAGACCATACGAAGCTGAAACCCGTAGATCTCACCGTGCCGGGGTTCTTTGTAGCCGGCTGTGCACACGCACCCAAGAATATCGGTGAAAGCATCACCCAGGCCCAGGCCGCCGCCGGACGGGCCATGACGGTGCTGGCCCAGGATACCATCAACTTGGGTGCCGCCGTTGCCCGCGTGGACAAAGAAAAATGCGCCACCTGTCTGGTTTGTGTAAGGGCATGTCCCTACGGTGTGCCCTTTATCAATGAAGATCGATATTCGGAAATCGACCCCTCCAAGTGTCACGGATGCGGGACATGCGCGGCAGAATGTCCGGCAAGGGCGATCCAGGTGATGCGTTATGAAGACAGCCTCATGATGGCCAAATTGGAAGGGTTACTGGAAAGGGTTGAATGATGAAACCGTTTAAACCGGAAATTGTTGCATACTGCTGTCATTATTGTGCCTATACGGCAGCAGACATGGCCGGCAGCATGCGCTTGTGCTATCCGCCCGACATCAAAATTATCCGCGTACCCTGCACGGGCAAAGTGGATCCGCTTTATGTCCTGCGCGCCCTGCAGAGCGGTGCGGACGGCGTATTGATCGCCGGATGCCTTGAAGGCGACTGTCATTTTAAAAACGGCAATATTAAAGCCTTGAAACGGATAGGCTACTTGAAAACGTTGTTGCAGGAAATCGGGATAGAGGAAGCGCGTGTTGCCATGGTCATGATGTCGGCCGGCATGGGAAAACAATTTGTTCAAATCGTGACTGAGTTCGATGATACCATCCGCAAACTGGGTCCCTGCCCCTTGAAGCGGAATCAGGCGCCGGAGCGAATATTGTCGGAAGCAGTATAACCTGACTAGAGGAGAAGCATTAAATGATTACCGCCGAACGCAAGCCCCTGGATGAAATCATATCCTATATCGAGCCCTACAATCGA
The DNA here is from genome assembly GCA_963704985.1 of uncultured delta proteobacterium. Classification (GTDB taxonomy): domain Bacteria; phylum Desulfobacterota; class Desulfobacteria; order Desulfobacterales; family Desulfosarcinaceae; genus Desulfosarcina. Next base: position 482,712 of record CAVPIL010000008.1, read on the forward strand.
ATCCTTCTGATTGGATGCAATGAGTGTGTAACCGTCTGCGCCGCTGGAGGCCGCAAGGAAGTGGCGATGTTGTCATCCGCTTTGCAACTGGCCTCAATGAAAGAGGGCAAAACCCTTCATGTGAGCGAAATGACCCTGGAGAGACAATGCGACCCCGAGTATGTGGAAAGCCTGGCTTCTCATATCGATGGTGTGGACGCCATCGTATCCATGGCTTGTGGGTGCGGTGTTCAGGAGATTGCTCGCCGGTACAGCAAGGTTCGTGTGTTTCCGGCAGTCAACACGAAATTTATGGGCGCCTCCGAACGCCCAGGGGTTTGGGCCGAGCGATGCCAGGGATGCGGTGACTGTCTACTGGGATTGACCGGCGGCATCTGCCCCATCGCGCGATGCTCCAAACGGCTGTTGAACGGCCCTTGTGGGGGGTCGGGCGGCGGTAAATGTGAAATCAGCAAGGATGTGGATTGTGCCTGGGCGCTGATCTGGGAAAAGATGAAAGAACTGGGCACAACAGACCAATATGAAGCGGTTATTTCCGCTAAAGATTGGAGATCTAGCCGTGATGGTGGACCCCGTAAGATTATCAGAGAGGATTTACAATAATGAAAACGAATAGCGTTCTGGAAAAAGTCTTTGCTTCGGGAGCGTTCGCGGTAACATCCGAATGTGGGCCGCCAAGAGGCGCAATGCCTGAAATTGTCAGAGAAAAAGCCGAGCATCTGCGGGGATACGTGGATGCCGTCAATGTTACCGACAACCAGACGGCCATGGTGCGCATGAGCAGTTTTGCCGCCAGCATGATCCTCAAGCAGATGGGGTTGCATCCCGTGCTGCAGATGGTCACGCGGGATCGCAACCGAATCGCCATGCAAAGTGATCTCATCGGCGCCTATTCCCATGATATCAATACGGTCTTGTGTCTGTCCGGCGATCATCCCTATTTCGGCGACCATGCCATGGCCGCGAATGTATACGATATGGACTCGGTTCAACTCATTGAAACGGTAAAAACCATGCGAGATGAGGGCCGACTGCAAGGGGGCGCAGAAGTAAAAAATCTGCCGCGCATGTTTATTGGCGCCGCCGCCAATCCTTTTGCCGACCCTTTTGAATTGCGGGTGGCGCGTCTGGCCAAAAAGATCAAAGCGGGCGTCGATTTCATCCAGACCCAATGCATTTACAATCTCGATAAGTTTGAAAAATGGATGGAAGGCGTTCGCGAGCGTGGACTGCATAAAAAAGTATCGATCATGGCTGGCGTAACCCCCATGAAATCGGAAGGAATGGCCCGCTATATGAAAAACAAGGTCCCCGGCATGGATGTGCCGGATGAGATCATCAAACGCATGGCCGGCGTGCCGAAAGATAAACAGGCGCAGGAGGGGATTAATATCAGTATCGAATCCATCCAGCGACTGAAAGCCATCGAAGGGGTCAGCGGGATTCACCTCATGGCCATTGAATGGGAACATAAAGTACCTGAAATCATTGAACGGGCTGGTCTCTATCCAAGGCCGGACGTCGCTTAATAAACATAAAAATAAAGATAAACACAATCAATGGAGGTAATTAAATGAGCAACCAACCGTTAATCCTCGTTGTCGACGACGATCCCGACCTGGTCGAATCGGTATGCATGAAGCTTGAAAACGAGAACTATCGCACGGCCAAAGCATACGATGGCGTCGAGGCATGGGAGAAAATCAAGGAAGAACGTCCGGTGATGCTGATTCTAGATGTCATGATGCCTAAAAAAAATGGCTATCGGCTGTGTGAAGAAATCAAGAAAAACGATGAATACAGTGGTATTATCGTGCTGCTGCTCACCGCGGTGGCCGATGCGGTGACATCCACCAATTACACCCACTATGACGGGATTACCACCTTGGCCGATGATTTTATACCCAAACCCATCGACCTGGATAAACTGATGGAGATCGTCAAGGATTATATGACCGATTGAAAAGGCTGGCGTAAATAATAGCGGTTTCGTGAAGTCGATCACTCTTTTTGTAAGTTGGTTCAAGCACTGGTGAACTCGTAAAAAGTCGCATTTCAGACGGATTCGTAAAAAGCCCGAGATCAAAGCTTGCGAATCCCGAGGAATGAGGCGTACATGAGCGTACTCCGCTGTGACGAGGGATGAAGCGTAACGCAGATATCGGGCTTTTTACGAATCCGTCAAGTACTGATGCAAGGGCGTTCCTGGGGCAAGGCTCTGTACAACCTCCAGGGACGCCTGCCAGTGCTTGTTATTCTGAAATTGGTAGGCGATACCCGACACCTCGGAGAGGTGCATGCATGACGTTGGAAAAAATCCAGCTAAAACGGTTGAAACTGAGCGATCCAATGGTCGGGATATCCATACGCCAGGCGTCACCTCAGTTAAACGTCAAGGAGACGTTGTGCCGAATTTTAGCCCAACACGGTGTTAATCTGACCTTTATCTCCTCTCGGCATACCGATGGCGAGGACGAGCTTTTCTGTTGTTTAATCGCCACGCAACATAATATCGCAAGGCAATTGCTCGATAAAGCTATTCCCTATGACTATCCGCGCTGCCGTATTATCCCATCGGTCACCCTGTTGAGTGTATTCCCGCATCAATCGGATCTTGGTTTGGTGTGTCAACTGTTGCGAGTGTTGTGGGAGGCGCAAATTCCTGTTTATGCCCTTGCTTCTTCTATCGCTGCATTGACCTTCGTGGTGGACACGGATCGAATCAACCATACGGTCGCAGCCCTCGAAAAGCGTTTGGGCATTCAATCGAAAGGCTGCTGAAATTAACGGTTACGAGCAAGTCATGGAAACTGCCGCCAGCTATACGGAAGCAAAAATAAAAACATATGGGTTCGAAACAAAATTCAATCAGTGTATCTGTGAATTCAGTCTCGGTTCAGAACAATTCATTACGCTGGATCAAAGGCGTTCTGATCTCGATAGGACAACAATCCCTTTCGAGATGGTGCTCATGGGACCGTCAGATGATTATCAATGTCATCTCTCAATCGTTGTATCCAATCACCATCGGAACATCTTCAGGCAGTTTGTCAGCGACATCAATCCCCAACTTGCCGATCTGGACATGCGGTTTACTGCACCGGTGGAGCTGCTTTATTTTTTCGGGCCCCATTTTGGAGATCGGTTTGGTATTGCGGATTTCACTTTCAATGCCCTTGCAGAAAACAACCTTTCGGTGATTGCTTCTTCCTTTTCAAGCGCGTCCATCTTTCTTGTATTGCCGGAGCATTGTGCATTGAAGGCCAAGGCAGTTTTTTCGAACCTGTTTGAGATCCCGAAAACCATTCAACGCTCTTCGTTCATGCCGATGAACCGTCGCAATGGAATCCAGGAGCAATGAAAAGGGACATGAACGGTAAAATTTTAGATGAAATTGACTGGCGGATTCGGGTGTTTGAATCCCTCTCCTTTCCCACATTGATTCTTTCTCCCGAAAAAGTCATTCTCACGGCTAATCGAATTTTTCTCGACAAATATGACATGGCCCTTGAGCACATCACCGGCACAACCTGCAGCAACGTATTTTACGATGACAAGGGATGCAAAGATGAGTATTGCCCTTTTACCAAAGTACTCGAGACCAAGAAAGGCGAGTCGGTACTCCGCCGACGGCATACCCGTACCGGAAAACTCCTTTGGGAAGAACGCCTGTTTTCTCCCATTTTGGATGATAAAGATAATGTGATCTATGTGATGGAAAGCGTCCGCGATGTCACTCAACTGAAAACATTGGAAATTACTTTAAAAGAAACCGAAGCCTTTTTAGAAAAAATCATACTGAATTCTCCAGTGGCGATTGTTGCCACGGATCACTATAAAAATGTCATATTGATGAATCCCGCCGCGGAGAAACTGTTCGGCTATGATAATCGAAAAGCTGTCAAGACATTAACCATCGAACAGCTGCACCACCCGGGAACGGTTAATAGCATCATGCGCCGATTGCGTGAAGACGACGAGGATGGCATCGGCAAACTTCACGAAATGCAAACCACCATTGCCAATGCCAGGGGTGAAAAGATACCTGCTGAGATTAATGCATCCATTATATATGAGGACGGTGAAGAGATTGCGATGGTGTTTTTGTATACTGATTTGAGTGAAAAAATTAAGATTCAAAAAAAGCTGGAAGAAACACGCGCACAATTGGCGCAGTCCGAAAAAATGGCATCCATCGGTCAACTGGCTGCAGGTGTTGCCCATGAAATCAACAATCCACTTACCGGAATCCTGTTCGTTTCGAGTCTGAAGATGGAAAAACTCGCACCCGACGATCCGGAACGTGAAGATTTGCAGGCTATGATCGAGGACGTGAACCGTTGCAAGAGCATCGTTAAAAGTCTGCTGGAATACAGTCGGCGCTCAATACCGGCAAAAGAGACGATCGACATCAACACGATTCTCGAACGCAGCTTGACGCTCATCCGGGACCCTAAAATGTTTGGAAAAATCGAGGTGGTGCGAGATTTTTCAGAAGCCTCCATGATGATTCATGTAGATAAAAACCAGATCAGCCAGGTCATTATCAACTTGGTGATGAATGCCATTGCGGCCATGGATGGCAACGGTCGCTTAACCTTGCGTTCATACCTGGACCCACGCCTCAACAAAGTATGTCTCGAAATAACCGATACCGGGTGTGGCATTAAAGAAGATATTCTCAATAAAATTTTTGACCCGTTTTTTACCACCAAGGAGCCGGGAAAAGGCACCGGTATGGGTCTAAGTACGGCCTATGGACTCGTAAAAGAAAACAAGGGCGAAATCAGGGTAAAAGAGACCCAGGCGGGTGGCACCACCTTTCTAATTGAATTCCAGGAATTTTCACCTTCAAATATGGCCAACGATGGCGCAAATTAAAGAAATGGATTGTAATGGATTGGCACACGATATGAAGTTTTCCATGATGGACGGTCAGACCCTTTCTAAAATCAGCGTATTGATAATTGATGATGAAATAAGGATTCGCAAGGCCTGCCTTACCATGCTGAACCATGATGGTTTCTTGGCGGATGAGGCGGAAAATGTGGCCACCGGGCTGGAACTCCTGGCCGAACGACATTTCGACATTATTCTGTTGGATTTAATGATGCCTGGCATTTCAGGACTCGAGGGTCTGGCAAGTCTTCGGGCCTTGCATCCGGATACGGTGGTTATTGTAATCACCGGTTACGCAACGATAGAGCACTCTATCGAGGCGATGAAAAATGGCGCATTTGACTTCCTTTCAAAACCCTTCTCGCCTGACGATCTGCGAGCGGTGTTGATGAAAGCCGTCGAATTTTCGCAAACCCTTCAGGGTTTGGCGAATGAAAAATCCCGGATCAAGGCGTTGATAAATCACCTGGCCGATGGCGTGTTGGCCACAGACATGAATGGATGCATTGCCTTGGTCAACCCGGCTTTTTTAAATTTGACGGGATGCAGGGTGAACCATGTCATTGGAACGCCCGTTGAAGAGGTTATCCATGTTGAAGAGATCCGTCAGCTGATTGCGGACACGCTCATTTTACCCCCAGAGGATTCTTTAAAGTTGATCCGCGAGGTTTTCCTTGCCCAAAATGACACGTATCTAAGGATCCGATGCATTCCATTCCGCGATCGACCAGGCAGGATATTGGGGGTGGTGACCGTCGCCAATGATATCACCTCCCTGAAAATGATGGATCAGCTCAAATCGAACTTTGTACATATGGTGTCCCATGAGATTCGCAGTCCGCTAAATTCAATACTTATGCAAATTAAGGTGGTTACCGACGGCTTGGCAGGAGAACTAACGCCTAAGCAAGCCCACATCATGAACCGGGTATCCGCAAAGCTAAATGGGCTGGTGAATCTGTCCAGCGAACTGCTTGATCTATCTAAAATTGAATCCGGGTCTGTGGGAACGGAAAAAGAGACCGTCGATATTTCTGAACTGCTAAAGGAAGAAGTCGATTTCTACACCCCAAAGGCACAGGAACAATCCATCGACTTGTCGCTGATGCCCCTGCCTGCACTGCCCAAGGTTCTGATCAATCGAATGGGAATAGAAGAAGTGGTCTCCAACCTGATCAGCAATGCCATCAATTACACCCAGCCTGGCGGCAAGATCAAGGTATCCGGTGATTCAGATGGTAATTCTCTGAAAATTCATGTGGAGGATAACGGCATGGGTATTCCGGAGGCTGAATTGGAGAAAATATTTGAACGGTTTTACCGGGTTAAAACGAAAGATACGCGCTATATCGTGGGAACCGGTTTAGGTCTTGCCATCGTCAAATCAATTGTCCAGGCGAATCAGGGAGATGTCAACGTTGAAAGCATTGTTGGTCAGGGCAGCCGTTTTACAGTATGCCTGCCTATTTGATGCGCACCAGCGAAAGGTCGCAATATCGGTTACCGATCATTTCAACGGTAGTGATCTTCCGGCATCCAGTTCCCGCGCCAACGCGGAGGACGCCTAAACGAATTGGCAATGATGGCGGCGGATCTGTCCGCTGACAGAGAATCGAACGCTGCAGGTATTAACAAACCCTGGCTAATATCACGGTATTGGAATGGATCGCCGACCTCGCTGAGGAAGATCGAGACCCGCTGACGCGCGGCTGGTTTGTGAAAACGAAAAGGAGCCTGAACCATGGTGTTGATCGACATCCTATCGCGGGAAGTGTGTGAGAAATTGGAGGGCGAAGTGTTTGACCGATATGGAATCAACTGCACCGTATTTGACATCTTTGGAACTGGCGTTACGGGCAAGCCCCATTGGTGCAATCGGTTGTGCCCGGAGATTAAGACTAACCAAGAAGCACTTGCAGCCATATGCGCACCTGGAAACCAAAATTTCATGGCTCGGGTCAAGCAGACACGCAAACCGGTTGTCGGCGAATGTGATGCGGGTTTTATTAAAATTGCCGTTCCAATTATCTACAATGGCGAATTCATGGGTACTGCCGGCGGATGCGGACTGCTGCCTGTAGGCGGAAAGATAGAGACCTTTCTGATCGGAAAGACGATGGGTATGAGTGAAAAGCAGATCCATGATCGATGTGATGGTCTGCGCACAATGACTCAAGAAACGGCGGAAAAAATGGCTCTTTTTTTAAAAAAAAGACTTTCCCAGTATATTGATGACCCCAACAAGCAATCTTCGGCTTCAACAAAAAATGGGCGCCCAGCAGTCACCGTTCACACTCTCCATGGAGCCGCCGGTTGAGAATCCGGAATCGACGCTGGCCCGTTTCAATCGCCAGTTTGGTCTGAATGCACCCGAGAAGGAAGCGGTGGCGTGGGCGTGGCCAGCAGCGTTGGGGGAAACCCTGTTTGATAGGGTCAATTAAGTATACCAGGGCGGGGTAGTGGAATGCATTTTTATAGGACAGCCATTACGTACCCGTCCGATCATTAAGATTTCGACTGCTTGCCTGGCAGCCTATCTATCCCCAGTCTCAAAAGAATTAACAACACCCTGTGCTCTCAATCTGTCTTCATTCAGACCGAAAATATAAAATGGTGAACGGAAGCTGATAGAATTCAATTCCGCCTCAACAACAACGAAGAAGATCGGATTTCTCAAATCATTTCATATGATTTGGATATTAAACAGTTTGTTCACCTGCCCAAACTCAGGGGCATCGTTTCTTTTCTGATACATATTTCAATAGGCCCTACCATTCTGCAGTTGCGGCTGTAGAGTTTTATCAAGCCATTACTCATTGAATTCAGCCTTATTATTATTTTTTACAATCTTCTTTAGTAAAGAAAAATTAATCCGAAAGACAATGAAGAAAAAATCGACATCGCTCTAAACGGTAAGTCTCCTTGAGGGGTAACAATTGAAACCTTTAAATTGAGTTGAAGGATCTAAAATGAAAAAAAGCAAAACCATCGCCCTGGCCGTCACAATGTTTTTCATCCTCACCTGTGGATGGGCGGTTGCCGAATAGGCGCCCCAGAAAGTCAAAGACCTGGCCAACGGCACCCTGGCCAAATTGGGGAATGACCCGGTGATCGTTGCTGCCGTCAAGGCTGCAAATGCAAAAGGCAAATCCATGGATCAAATTAAATCCATGGATGCGAAATGGATAGCCACGGCCGGCATTGCGGACTATATGAAAGCGATCATGGATTCGGATTGCGGCCAGCACCTTCGCCAGATCCAGAATTCGGAACCTTATTATTCGGAAATTTTTGTAATGGACAACCAGGGCGCCAATGTGGCCATGACCGACAAAACTTCGGATTATTGGCAAGGCGACGAAGCCAAGTTTCAAAAATCTTATAACAGCGGTGCAGGTGCGGTGTTTGTCGATCAGGTTAAATTCGACGACAGTGCCCAAGCCTATCTGGTTCAGATATCGGTGCCGGTTAAGGACGGCGCTGAAGTGATCGGTGCCATCACCATCGGTGTAGACGTGGACAAAATCAAATAGTCGACATTCAAACTGAGATGCCCGTATGGCCTTGGTTTTTTTTTGGAAAGGCCTTCTTGCTTGATGACTGTTGTTTTAGACCCGGAGACCGGCACACATTGTCATAGCGTGTTAGAACCTGATAAAATAGGAAGAAAGATGAATCTATTCAGCTATTTTAAAAATTTGAAAATTCGAGTCAAACTCATTTTCAGTTTTGCTGTCATGGTGCTGTTGATGTGCATCATCGGTTATTCCGGCTACAACGGCGTCCATCGGGTCATGAATAATCTGGAGGATATTTTTGCCGTCCGGCTTCCCAGTATTGACTACCTGCTGCAGGCCGACCGCGACTTGCAGCAATTACTGGTGGCCGAAAGGTCCATGATTTTTGCCAATGCGCAATCGGATACCTTCAAAGACCTGGTAACCGAGTATGAAAACAACTTCAATCAGTCACAGGAGCGCTGGGAAAAATACAAGGCCCTGCCAGTCAGCCCCGAGGAAGCAGCCATCATACCGCAGTACGACAAGGCCCGCGATAAGTGGAAAAGCATTTCACGCCAGGTGGTAGACGGCCGAATCGCCGATACCCGTGAAGGGCGCAGTGTTGCCTTAGATCTTTCCCTGGGGCAAGCCAAGGTCAAGTTTGAGGAGATGCGTGAATACCTTAACAAACTGACGGAGATTAACCAGAATTTGGCGACGCAGGCGAGAAAGAACGCTGCTGACAGCTATCAGCATGCCGTTGTGATGCTTCTGGTCATTTTAGCCATCGGCATCCTGATGGGCATCGTCATGGCATGGGTGATTGGCCGCAACATTACCCGTCCGGTAAATGACGCCGTGGACGGTTTGCGGGACATTGCCGAAGGTGAAGGCGATCTGACCAAACGCCTGGAGGTCTATAGTAAGGATGAGGTGGGTGAATTGGCCACCTGGTTTAACGCCTTTCTGGATAAGCTCCAGGCCATCATCAAGGAGATCACAGACAAAGCCAAACAGTTGGGATCTTCATCCGACGGTCTGGCCAGCCTTTCTACCCAGATGTCCAGTGGCGCTGAGAACATGTCGTCGAAATCAAACACGGTTGCCAGCGCAGCCGAGGAGATGAGTGTCAGCTTACAGTCCGTGGCAGCCGCCATGGAACAAGCCTCCACCAACGTCAATATGGTTGCGGCCGCTACCGAGGAGATGACCTCAACCGTCAACGAAATCGCCGAGCAGTCTGAGAAAGGCCGTTCCATCGCCAACGATGCGGTATCCCAGGCCCAGAATACATCCGTAAAGGTGAACGAATTGGGTGAAGCGGCAAAGGCGATCAGCAAGGTTACCGAAGTCATCACCGAGATATCGGAGCAGACCAATTTGCTGGCCCTCAACGCCACCATCGAGGCGGCCCGGGCCGGAGAAGCCGGCAAGGGATTTGCGGTTGTGGCCAATGAAATCAAAGAGCTGGCCAAGCAGACAGCCCAAGCGACCCAGGAAATCAAATCCAAGATCGCCGGGATCCAGGACTCTACATCCAATACAGTCAACGAGATCGGCCAGATCACACGGGTAATCAAAGATGTGAACGATATCGTGGCGGCCATTGCCTCCGCCACGGAGGAACAATTGGCCGCCACCAAGGAAATTGCCGGCAATATTGGTCAGGCCTCCGCCGGGATCCAGGAGGTCAATGAAAACTTGTCCCAGAGTTCAGCAGTTTCAGGCGAAATCGCCAAAGATATTTTGAATGTCAACCAGGAATCGGCTGAGATGTCCAACAGCAGTTCTCAGATCAATATGAGCGCCAAGGCTTTGAGCACACTGGCAGACGAGCTGAACAGCATGGTGGGCCGTTTCAAGATATAGGTTTGGATCTTGGAGCTTTAGTTAAGAATCGGTTACGGTTGAGGCGATCGAGACACACCTTTCAGCAATGTCCATGGCCGAACGCGATCGGTAGCGTGGGGTTTAGAAAAGAAACCAGTGGCCATATCCCATACTGTTCGAACGGGTTGTTTTACTCTTTGCATATAGCCAGACGGCGCATTTTTAAAAAAGTCCGGCTGCAAGATAGTGTAGCCGGTCTTTTCACCTTGAAGTCCAATTTGCTAAAGATATGATCGATCTATTACAGGCAAAAACAGCCATGGCGTATTCGTTGATTCTCCAACAAACGACCGCCCCTGATGTTTCCTCCGTCTATCCCAATAGCCTGGGGCCATAGTGCTTATATTTCAATCTATCAAAAATTGCACTGCGGCCGTTTCCGTTTCAGGATTCGGCCAGGAAAAACGAACCAACGTCACCGCCTTTCCATCCCAGACTTCATCCCCATACGCGTTCACGTAATTCCGCAATTCCGGGTCGCCCTGCGAGGTCTTCATTTTTTTGGATCCCGGGTGGATTTTTTCAGATCCTCAAATCCGGCGAATAGCAAATAAACCTTGAAGGCGGACCCTATCTGTGCAATCTGAGCCGGACAAGATCGATGCAACCGTCAGACAATGATTTGGGACGAAACGAAATAAATATGACCGAAACAGCTCACTCAAAAGCGCTATTCTCCGTGTTGACTGCAGGCCTGCTGTGGTCATTCGGTGCCCTCACGATCCGTTACATGGTCGATCCGCAAATCTACCGCTGGCAATATCTGTTTTTCAGGGGGCTGACGATCGCGACGATATTATGCCTCTACCTCATTGCAATGCATGAAGGCCGGTTTTTCGACAGCTTTAAGAGGATTGGCATATCCGGTGTTATCGGCGCGTGCGGGCTCGTGGGAGCCTTTACCGGATTCATTTGGTCCATAACCCTGACAACCGCGGCCAACACGCTGTTTGTGTTTGCAACCATACCCTTTCTCGCGGCATTCATGGGGATTTTAATCCTTAAAGAAAAAATCCGCCCATTAACCTGGGTTGCAATGACCGTGGCCCTCATCGGAATCACCGTGATGGTGATCGAGGGTTTGGAAGCCGGAAGCGTTCTGGGGACGATCACGGGATTTGCCGCCGCATGCGGGTTTTCAATTTTCTCAGTCTGCCTCAGGTGGCGAAAGGAAACACCCCAATTTGCAACAGTTGCCCTTGCGGGCTTCCTTTGTGCGATTTTGACCGCCAGCATACTCTTCGTGCAAAGCGATTCGGTGCTGATGCCGAGTCGCAATATTTATCTCAGCATGGTGCACGGTACGCTGATCGGTGGGGGGTTGATTTTGTTTTCGCTCGGCGCAAGATATTTCCCGGCGGCTGAATTGAATTTGCTCTCGCTGGTGGAGGTCGTTGGCGGGGTGATTTGGGTCTACCTGCCCATCTTCGGAATCAACGAAGTCCCGAGCATGCTTACGGTGGTCGGCGGCGGCATCGTCACCTGTGCGATACTTTTAGACAGTGTCGGGACGAGATACAAACGGGAAGTGGTAAAAGTGGTCGGGAATTACTGATTGGTTGATCATGCTCTCCAACATCATCGCCAGACGATCAGGAATCTTGGCCGTGGGAATCTTAGTGGTCGCCTCTGTGTCGTCCATGAATCATTTTGCTGCTTGGGCTCGAGGGAATGGTCGCCGATTATCGGATGTTAAAATGGATGCGGTGATGGGATCCTAAATCTGGATCTTCCGGGTGGACGGGCCTTTTGACATAGTGAAATTGACATCGCGCTCCGGGCTCCCCACATTCAATCTGGATTTTTTACAGGGCTGTCAAGAACACGCTAAGGTAAATAAGATGATGAGTTTCAGCACGTGGCTCACTTTTTTTTTCTTAATGACCGCCATTGCCTACACCCCAGGCCCCATGACCATGTTTTCCATGTCCTCGAGTGTGCGCAACGGTTTTTATCGCACGCTTCCGGCCATTGCAGGCGGCTCTTTCGCCTACCTCACTCAGATGGCTGTGGTCTATTTGGGGTTGGGTGTGATAGTCCAAAAGTCCATGCTGGTCTTCAACACGATCAAGTGGGCAGGTGTGTTGTACTTGTTCATTCTTGCCATCAACAACTGGCGTCAGTCATCCAAGGACGGCGGTTTCGAGGTCACGGTTGCCGAAGTGTCGTCCTCCAAACAGGTTTCTTTGGGATTCGCCACAGGTATGTCCAACCCCAAATCCGTGCTTGTGTTCACCGTGTTGTTCCCCCAGTTTATTGACCCGGCTCACTACACAAACCATTTCATTACCCTTTCCATCAGCTTCTTTTTTATTCAGGGCAGCAGTGCCGTCGCATACGCGCTTTTTGGAGCCAAGGTATTCCTGTGGATGAGACAGAAGTGTTTGACCCATATTCAGAACAAGGTAACCGCCGTAATTCTTTTTCTCGCTGGAGGCCTGCTGGCTTGCAGCGAGAAATAATGGTCTCACTACGCGCAAGGCTTGGAAGCGTTGCGGCATAATTTACCCAATTGAGATAATTTTTCGGAATCGCGGGTATTTTTCGCCTGATATCTGCATGGTCGTTAGAGGTGCCAGTCTATACTTTAGCACCTCTTGCATCGTTAGCAATTAGGCATCTTTTTCCTCAATACGCTGCACTCGAATGTTCTGCGTTGCTGGATACACCGGGGGGCCAAACTGATTGTAGATAGCGACATCTGCAGCATCACGACCATACCCGATGGCCACGTACCCACCCCTGAGTTCAGCCTGTGTCGCATCGAAGGTATACCAGCGTCCCGCGACGTAGGCCTCAAACCAAGCGTGCAGATCCATGGGCTCCAGCCCGTATAGATAACCCACCACCAATCGTGCCGGAATGCTGAGACTGCGACATAGTGCAATTCCGAGGTGCGAAAGATCACGGCAAACACCCGACTGCCTCGAATTGACCTCGGCTGCAGACACAGGTATGTCGCTCCTACCTGGCTCATAACGAATGGAAGTACGCAACCAAGTCTCGATGGCCTTTACCTGATCATAGCCCAATTGATACCCAGCTGAGATCGAAGTGGCCATCTGGCCAAAACGATCCGATTCACAGAATCGACTGGGCAGTAGGTAACTGAGCACGGTATCGGGCAGATACTCAATCTCGACAAACGGAGCTCCCGGTGATTGGTCCACTTGATCAGCGGTCTTAACATTTGCTGCGGTATAAACTGCGAAGGCCCCTCTAGGTGCAATTAGTCGCTGACAAAGATTACCATAATTATCAGTGAACTCGAAAACAGGGACGCTCGGCTTGATTCTGTATTCCTCACTAGCTACCCATTGCAGCGCACCGCTACGTAGTCGCAGCATTAAAATGAAAGGTGTCGGTATTGAAATATCGAACGTCATATCACAGCTCGTGCGTAACCACATGCGATCTGTCCTTCAGCAGAATGTATAGATAAAATGGCATTAGTTATCCACCGTATTACGATGAATAATCGGAATGGTCGTTTGAAATGATCGTATAAAACAAGACACCGCTCCACTTCCGTTGGACACGGCCTATGCCGAGGAGACGCAGGCTCCCGCAAATGCCAGGCCCTAATCGAACCAAAGATCGCATGTGGACAGCCCGGCGGCCTTGCGAACAGGATCAATCGCATTCCAATCCGTATTGATTACCTAAAACGCGAAAGTCGTGCCTCCAAATTGCAGCTTAACATTGATATTCAATAAACGTCTATATTAGGTGCCATAAAAAACGGGTTTTATGTTTGTCTATATAATAGAGAAAAAAAATGAAGGGCATTTTTATCTCCGTAGGGGTGAAATTTGTGCCCCGCGTTAAAACCCAGCAAACAACTTCGTGCCCGTGGGAAAAAATTTGCACCTGATTATATTAAGAATTATCCCAACCGGCCACAAAATATTGAGAAAAATAATTAAATAATGTTGCATTGCACAATAATACTATTGACACTCGTTATAAAAGCTTTACTATTGAGGTCAGACAAAACAGGCACCCCTTGGTGCGCTGCCACATTTTACCATTTTTCTAAAAAATTTTTACCAGGAGGAACACAAAAATGATGGAGTATAACCAAATTACAAAACAGGCCATCGACTTTCAGAAGACCGCTTTTGACAGCTGGTACAATGCCGTGACCGTGGTCCAAGACCAAACCCTCTCGGCCGTTGAAACGATGATGAACCAGACCAGCCTGGTACCCGAAGATGGTCGTCAAGCAATTAAAAGCTGGGTAAACGCCTGCCAGGAAGAGCGCAATCGCTTTAAGTCCTATGTGGAAGACAGTTTTTCCGGCCTGGAAAAGCGCCTTTCCCCAAAGGGCAAGAGTGCACCCGTCGAGACCAAGAGTGCCGCCGCCAAGGCTAAAAACTAAAGAAAAAAGACACACCACAATTCAAGGAGCGCCGGATATGGATCAGAAACAAATGTTGAAACAAATGCTTGAGTTCAATCAGACCACATTCAACAATGCCTTTAATACGATGACCTTGCTTCAAGACCAGCTCGAGCGTGTGGCCAAAACGATGCTGGAACAAGCCACCTGGTTGCCGGCCGAAGGACGCCAGGCTATTGAGAATGGTACGGAAACCTATAAATCAGCTTGCCAGACTTTCAAACAAAAAATTGACGATAGCTACAAACAGGTTGAAAAGAGCTTCGTCGGCTAGACAGCCGGCCGGCAGGATTCAGACAGTAAAGCATACATTAGCTTCAATTAGGCAATTAAAGGCAGGGCTCACCCTCTGCCTTTAATTTTTCGCAGGCCTATCACCTGTTTCGCTTCCCGTTGATGAGATATCAGTAACGTGGTAAATCAGCGGCAGCGTAAATATCCGCTGCATTTGTCTGGTTCTGCGGGTTTGTCTGTTGACTCGTTCTTGAGCACCCGTTGAAAGAGGGCTGCTGCTTTACGCTAATCATCGCTTTGCCGCCCGCCGAGGAGAAGACCGACTAAGGTAGCAAATATTCCGGGAATTCCGAGGGACAGGAACAGGAGAGTGCCAAGCATACCACCTCCTTCTCCGTTTCCCGTATAGATCCACGGGTAGGCTCCCAAGATAAGCATCACAAGTCCACAAATGAAAACGGTTCGAGGCGAAAATACTCGCGATCCCCATATCGCTCCCCGAACCAAAATCACCATGCCGCACAGCATTATCATCGGTGTAAAGGTTATCAACCAATCGGAACCTGGCTGATAGGGCCGGTTCGCAGCCAGACTGGCATCATAGCTCTCCTTCCAGAATATCAAGGCTGCCACAATCATCAGTATCAGCCCGGTCAAGACTGGTATTCTTCTCGGTGTGCTGGATTTCTGATTCATGATTCTCCAGGAAAATCCTTCTCCATTTCAGTTTCCGCCGCAGAACGCTATTCATCAGCCGCGGCGCGCCTTTTGCGCCGTCGGCTGTATGCCGTTGGGCGCCGTCAGTTTCTCTGCAATGTGTTCATGATACTGTCCACGAAAACATCTTCTTTCCCCTTGTCTACAAGATCCGATGTATACGTTGCGAGAACAACCGTGTCATCGCACCGTAGCCACCACTGACGCTGGTATATATCGGCCCATCGTATAGTTTAAAGGCAAAAACCGGTGAAGGACCCGCACGTGACTGGTTTGATCAGGGCACCAGCATCAAGATGCTCTTTGGCAAAGTCGCGGATATCATCGTCCGTTGCAGGACCGTTGCTGTTGCGTGCGGCACAGATTTGCAAGGCACCGACTCTGGATTCGGCAAACATGGAAGCGCAGGTATCATCATGCTCTGTGATCCAATCATCGGGCAGTCGCACTGTCCACCAGTCTGAGTTGAATTCGTTCATATCTCTTGAGCCCAACATTAGTTGCTCACCGCAATACGATGAGCACCGGCGAGGAAAAAGACGGTCGTTTTAGAAAAAATGCGAAAATTGCTTTGTATATGACATTTTGTAAACAGATCTTACTGATTAATCACGATCTAAATGGACTTAGTGTGGGCAGTCAAACCGAGTAGGGTCTCCACCTGCCTCGCTGTTCGCATCACCTGGTAAATATCGATTTGATCGACAGTCGTATTTTGTTCACGGAGTTAGAAATATAATTTTCAGATATTGATTTCAGTGCATTACATTTCACACAACAAACACTTTCTGGTATTAATGCCGTCAAGTTAACATTTACGGTTATTGAGGATCACTTTCCTCCCCCCAGTCCTTCAACAGCTTTGGATTCTATGTTTCTGCACCGTTGGTCGATCTGATGAACGATACTTTTGATCCGGCGATCATCCAGCAGGTTTCCGTTGACTGGTTTGGCGATACTCAAAAACTGTTTGGGATTGATGACAGGAATACCTTTTGAGGAGGTTCGCGTGATAAACCAACCGGGAAGGGCGAGGACCGGGCGCACTGCTGTTTTCTCACCTGTCGCCGACGCCAGCCAGCGTTCAAGCCATACGGCTTGATTTATGGCCTGTTCTATCGGTTTGCCTTCTTTCCATTGCGGAAAGTGGAGGCAGCGTCCGTCGTAGGTCACTTTGGCATCGGCTGATCGATCATCTGATGTGGGTTTTGATTTGGCCTTGGTTTCCACGGCAAATACCCCAGCCGGCCCCACGACGATGTGATCGATGTTGAATTTGTCAGCTACGAAATCGTGATAGACATGGTACCCTTGAAGCATCATCTGATTTAATTCCTGCCCCGTCGCCACCTCCCCCTCATATCCAAGGCGAGTGGTGCGGCGAAGATTGAGAAGTCGAACCATTTTGAAAATCAGAGTAGCCGATAAAGATTGCCCCAACGACAATGTATACGAGTGCTAAATTCAAAGATAATGGCCGGTTTTTAATATAGAGGTCCGAGATGTATAGCGCATATAATGCATTATGGGCATAGCAATCATCATTGCCAGGTAGCTAAACAATTCGTCGTTGATTTCGTCAATCTTTTCGATCAAGGATTGTCCTGGTCCTCTGAGGAATTTAGCGGTAAACGGTGAACGACGTTTTTTATGCCTGTGGTAGGCTTTGAGAATCGAAATTACTGAGATTAGGATCCCTACAGTAATAAAAATAAGAATGGCTGGTATAAGTGCGATCGGCAACAAATTTATCTCCATCTAATTGCTATTTTTGAACCTCGGAAATGAACCATTTATAATCGAGCATATCGCCGACCTCTCGCCGGATGCTGGTATCGATGGGTCGTTTGACTTCGATGAAGGGGCGATCTCAGCTGAAGATAAACTAAGTGCATGTCTTTGTTTTTTTACGAGTATCCCTCACGTAGACGCGATTCTCTCTTCTCTCAAGATCAAACAATCCTATAGCTGTTATCATTTCACTAAGCTTGGAAAACCCGTAATTTCGTGGATCGAAATCGTTTGCAGTCTTGCTGATATAACTGCCAACGGGAGACAACTGTGCCCATCCAGTCTCATCCGATGCTGCTGCGATGGCCAAGCGCACCAGATTCAGCAGCTTGGTATCACAGCGCAACTCTTTGTCTGAATATGGTTTTAAAGCTTTCTTGGTTGCGTCATCCTGAGACTGGAAAAATACTTCGGTATAAATGAACCGGTCACATGCAGTCACAAACGCCCGCGGCGTTTTTCGTTCTCCAAAACCGTATACCTGCCGGCCCGTCTCACGTATTCGAGATGCCAACCGGGTAAAGTCGCTGTCGCTGGAAACCAGACAGAATCCTGAAAAGTTTCCAGTGTAAAGCAGATCCATCGCATCGATGATCATTGCGCTATCGGTAGCATTCTTTCCTGTAGTGTAGCTGAATTGTTGTACCGGCTGGATTGAAAATTCTAATAGTGAGAGTTTCCAGGACCCTAAATTCGGAGATGTCCAATCTCCATAAATTCGCTTCACGCTTGCCAGGCCAAACTTAGCGACTTCGGCCAGCAAACCCTCAATGATTGACGGATTTGCATTGTCTGCGTCGATTAGAACCGCAAGAGATGAGTTTACGTCTGAACCGTTTGTCATCCTGATTCTTTCTTTAGTAGAAAACGGTTATTGAAGAGTAATTATCCAAGCGCCTTTAATTGTGGAAAATTAATAATTAAGATGCGACCCTGCTATCCCATACCGTTCTCCATCCTTGAGCCTGACGACATTCTTGAAGCTTTCAAGGTGGTCATCCCAATCAAAACTGTGAATGGGGATTAGCGCCTTCGGATTCAGGGATTCAGAAAATCTTATTAAATCGCTTTTTGAGGCATGACCACTTGTATGAATGTATTCCGTTGCCACACCTGCATTATCAAACCATGATTTCAATCTGCCGATTTTATTGGTTTCGTCGTCCAAATACCCTTTCCACATTGAGTATATCCAGACATCATCTGCTGATAGAGTTAAATTCCTTTTAAAATCAGATAGAAGGCCAGCTTGCGAAAAAATAACCCATTTAGCTGGATTGGCCTGTAATTTTTTTGCGGAGATGCCATTTGAAACGCATCGTTTTTCAATGAATTCAGATTTGCCAATCTTCTTGAACCACCTGCTCCTGTCAGGGGTAACCACACATTTTAAATTTTTCCAACCAATCGTCGGGATGCTTTTTGTATTGGCATTGAGGCTGTCCAGAACAAAACTGCTGTAAATATCCAGTGCAAGAATTCGCTTGCTCCGTAAGCATGCTTTATAAATCGATACCGTTCTATCAATGTTTTGCGCTGACCATGTAATGAAAATTCTACCCTTCGTTTTTTCAAAGACATCGACAAGCTGATTTTCAATTTCATCCTCTGAAGGGAATTTGTCGTCTCGACCAAGTGTAGTCCCCTCCATTAAAAGTACATCTATATCGCCAGGAGGATTGCGGATCATAGCATCGACCAGCTTTGATTTTCGACCAGAGATTCTAAAATCACCAGTGTACATGATTCTTTTTGATTCACATTCCACAAAAATCATGTATGCGTCGAAAGCAGAATGGTCAGTCAAAAATGGTGTGATTTTGAAAGGGCCGACTTGTTCAGAACGTTTATGGTTCCAAGGATGGATATTTTGGGTAATCGGATCTTTGAACAATTCAGCATTAATCTCTATTAACGTTTTTGCACTTTGCCCACACCATACTTTCAAATCCGTGGGCATAGCGCTCAATAAACCATAGTGGTCTTTATGCGAATGGGACAATAACAGTGCGTCTAAAGAGTTGCTTACATCCAAGGAGGGTGGCAAAATCTCTTTTGAATTTTTATCCCTCAAATCTGGATCAAGGGGAAAACCAGCATCCAGCAATAGCCGGTATCCGTCACTTTTTATTTCAATACAATTTCCGCCGATCTCGTGGGCGGAACGGTGGATTGTCAAAAACATAGACTATTAATTCCTGTAGAGACGTTCTATTTTATATGATTTATCAGATACATATGCTATTGAAGGGTACGTTTGCAACTCCTAAAATTCAGAAAGCCAGAATAAATGTATTATAACCGAACTCTGTCTAAATCCTTTTCAGGACTATTGGAACCGCAAGGTGAGCTACGTTGGCTTTTTGACTATGTTAAGAACCATCCTGAATTGGATTTCTTGATTGGAAAGAATAACGCCAACCAATGGATTTCAATTTACCGTGGACTTTCCAGAGTTTTAACGATTACTGCCAATAAAAATCTGAATATCATAAAATTGGATGGGGCAGATGCCTATAAGAAATTATCACCAGATCTTTATGGGAAAAGAAATGTTTCTGAAAACTTCCTAAATGAATTAGCTCGTTTGGTGACCACTGTTTCGAAAGATCCCTATTTTGATATATATTACAATAATAAGAAAGAAGGATATTACCAAAATGAATTATCAAGAAAATACGGTATCTGTGGGAAAGTAGATGATCCTTTTGTAATTATAGATAAAGAAGTGGTAATAGGATACAAGAGCCAGAAAGAAAAAGACGAAATATATGGTAAGATCCGCTCAGGCTATAAAATCCTACAAAAAGAAATTTCCTACCTGAATCCTAAGCGTTATGGAAAAAACTTAGAAAAAAAGGCGATCGGGGATGAACTTGACTTTCTTGCATTGGATAGAGATGGGAATCTACTTTTAATTGAATATAAACATGGAACAAATACATCTGGGATTTATTTAAGCCCTCTTCAAATTGGCATGTACTATGATTTGTTTAATTATTTTTCAAAGTCAAGCCTGATCGACTCAGTCTACGAAATGATTGAACAAAAAAAGAAGATCGGCTTAATCAACTCTAAATGGAGCGTACCGAAAATTATAGGAATTTTTCCGATCCTGATAATTTCTGATTTAAATTACAAAAGCTCAGCAAAAATTAAGTATAAAGAAATAATTTCTTTTGTAAGAGAAAGAATTGGACCAAGTTTTTTAAAGGAAATAAGGACTTATAACTATACAACAACTGAGGGCATTACAACATGGTAAAAATATTGAATACAATCGAACTGATTCAAATAAATGGCCGGATAATCAAAAAGCCGTCTGTAGAGCCGTCAATCGGGTGGCTTAAAATGAAAAAGTCCAGCAGGCTTTGTAACCTACTGGACTTTTAAAATAAATGGCGGGAGCGACGAGACTCGAACTCGCGACCTCCGGCGTGACAGGCCGGCGTTCTAACCAACTGAACTACACCCCCGAAAGTGATCTGAGCGGGTGGCTGGTAGGCGGAACAGGGTTTGAACCTGTGACCCCCGGCTTGTAAGGCCGGTGCTCTCCCAGCTGAGCTATCCGCCCGAATTTATAAAGAGCTTCCTTTTACGAACCCTCAAAAGAAGAAGTGCTTAGCTATCAATTCACCCTGACAAAGTCAAGTCCAAAATCAGAGCCTACCGCTTTTTAATTAATGGATATCTGGGGTTGATCGGTTCCGTTTTTGTCCACGGCAATGGTCATATCATTGTTGGCAAACAACCGCTCTCCCCGGCCGAGCACCAGTGCATGGCCCAGCACCTCGTCCATGTGTTCCACCGTCACCACTTTCATCTGGCGGGTGACCACCTTGGGGATATCCTTGAGGTCTTTTTCGTTTTCCTTGGGAATAATCACTTTACGGATCCCGCCCCGGTGGGCGGCCAGCAATTTTTCCTTCAGACCGCCGATGGGCAGCACCCGTCCCCTCAGGGTGATTTCACCGGTCATGGCCACATCCCGCCGGACCGGTCGACGGGTCAGTGCGGACACCAGCGAGGTGCACATGGAAATGCCGGCCGACGGGCCGTCTTTGGGAATGGCGCCTTCGGGAATGTGAATATGCAGATCCAGATCCTTGTGAAAATCCTTGTCGATGCCTAGATTTTCGGCTCGCGAACGGACGAAACTCACCGCCGCCTGGGCGGATTCTTTCATCACATCACCCAGCTTGCCGGTGATACTGAGATTGCCTTTGCCGGGCATGGTCAGGGTCTCCACGCACAGCAGTTCACCGCCCACCTGGGTCCAGGCCAGTCCGGTCACCAAACCGATCTGGTCCTTATCTTCGATCTGGCTGATCTTGAATGGCGGCGGCCCCAGCAGCTTGGCAATGGTGTTGGCTGAAACGACATGCTTCTTCCCGTTCTTCTGATTGACCACCTTTCGCGCGGTCTTGCGGCAGATGGAAGAGATCTCGCGCTCCAGGTTGCGCACGCCCGCCTCGCGGGTATAGCGCTGAATGATCGTGGTGATGGCCGCCTTGGAGAAGGAGATGTCCCCCTCTGTGAGGCCATTGGTGGCGATCTGTTTGGGCACCAGAAATTCCTTGGCGATGTTGTATTTTTCCAGTTCCGTGTACCCGGGCAGCCGGATAATTTCCATGCGATCCTGCAGCGGAAGCGGGATGTCAGGCAGCGTATTGGCTGTGGTGATAAACAGAATATCCGACAGATCGTAATCCAGGTCCAGGTAATGGTCGTTGAAACTGTAATTCTGCTCCGGATCGAGCACCTCCAGGAGGGCCGATGAAGGATCGCCCCGAAAATCCATGCTCATCTTGTCCACTTCATCCAGGCAAAAAACCGGGTTGTTCACACCCACCTTTTTCAGCGACTGGATGATCTTGCCGGGCATGGCTCCGATATAGGTTCGGCGATGGCCGCGGATTTCCGCCTCGTCTCTCACACCGCCCAGGGATAAACGCACAAACTTGCGCCCCGTGGCCCGGGACACGGATTTGGCCAGAGAGGTTTTGCCCACGCCGGGGGGGCCAATCAGACAGAGAATGGGGCCGCGCAGCTTTTTAACCAGCGTCTGCACCGCCAGATACTCGAGGATGCGCTCCTTGGGTTTTTCCAGGCCGTAGTGGTCTTCGTTGAGTATCTTTTCCGCTTCGATCAGATCCTGGCGGATGCGGCTTTTGTTGTACCACGGCAGGCTGATCATCCAATCGATATAATTTCTCACCACCGTGGCTTCAGCCGACATGGGGGTCATGAGCTTGAGTTTTTTGAACTCCTGACGCGCCTTGGTGGAGGCCTCCTTGGACATGCGCTTGCGCTTGATCTTCTTTTCCAGGTCCTTGAGTTCATCGCCCACCTCGTCTTCGGCACCCATCTCCTTTTTGATGGCCCGCATCTGCTCGTTCAGGTAGTAGTTCTTCTGGGTCTTTTCCATCTGGTCCTTGACCCGGCCCTTGATCCGCTGATCCATCTGGTAGACTTCAATTTCCAGCTTGATCAGCTTGACCAGCAGGGCAAGCCGTTTGCCCAGGTCAGCAGTTTCCAGCAGATTCTGTTTGTTTTCCAGCTTGAATGAAAAATGCGAGGCCACCGAATCGGCCAGTTTGGAAGGGTCGGGAATGGCCGAAATCTTGGACAACAGCTCTTTGGATATGCTCTTGTTGATGCCGGCGTATTCGCCGAAGTGGTCTATCACCGCACGCATCAGGGCTTCTACCTCGATGGTGTCACCGGGGATATCCGGCAGCAGGGACAACTCGACGTCAAAAAACTCGGGGTTGGGCACATACCGCTCGATGCGGGCACGCTGTTTTCCTTCGATCAGCGCTTTGACGGTACCGTCGGGCAGCCGCAACAGCTGGAGAACCGTACCGATGACCCCCACATCGCAGATATCATTTTCCGTAGGGTTGTCTACGCCGGCATTTCTCTGGGTGGATAGAAAGATGCGTTTATCCTTGTTCATGGCGCTGGAGAGCGCGCTGACGGACTTGTTGCGTCCGACGAAAAGCGGCGCCACCATGTGGGGAAACACAACGATGTCCCGCAGGGGCAACAGGGGAAGCACCTCACGTGAGGTTTCCATTTCCTGATTTTTAAAAAACTTGGGAATATTGACCATGTTGTTGTACTAACCCTCGGTTACCCTTGCACATCCGGGAAACCAACCATAGGTGAAATGAATCAGGCCTGCTTCTTGGACGGCTCGTAAAGCAGAATCGGCTCTTCTTTTTTCAGCACGACCTCTTCGCCGATCACGCACTCTTTGACGTCCTGCTTGGAGGGAATCTCGTACATGATTTCCAGCATGCAGGACTCCAGGATGGCGCGCAGCCCCCTGGCCCCGGATTTGCGCTTAAGGGCCTCATCGGCAATGGCCGAGAGCGCGGCATCGGTCAGCCGCAGGTTCACCCCTTCGATCTCGAAAAGCTTCTTGTACTGTTTGATCAGTGCGTTTTTTGGCTCGGTGAGAATCCGGACCAGGCTTTCGGCGCTGAGTTCCTCCAGGGTGGCGATGACCGGCAGCCTGCCGAGAAACTCGGGAATCAGGCCGAACTTGATCAGGTCTTCGGGCTTGACCTCGCGCAGGGTCTCGCCGAGGCTGCGCTCGGTCTTCTTCATTACCTTGGCGCCGAACCCCATGAGCTTGCTGCCCATGCGCCGGTTGATGATCTGCTCCAACCCGTTGAAGGTGCCACCGCAGATAAAAAGAATGTTGGAGGTGTCCACCTTCACGAAGTCCTGCTGGGGATGTTTGCGGCCGCCCTTGGGGGGGACGCTGGCCGTGGTGCCCTCGATAATCTTGAGCAGGGCCTGCTGCACGCCTTCGCCGGACACGTCCCGGGTGATGGAGGGGTTGTCCGACTTGCTGGCGATCTTGTCGATTTCGTCGATGTAGACGATGCCGCGCTTGGCCTTTTCCACGTCATAATCGGCATTTTGCAGCAGGGACAGAATGATGTTTTCCACATCCTCGCCCACGTAGCCGGCTTCGGTCAGGCTGGTTGCGTCGGCGATGGTGAAGGGCACGTTGAGAAACCGGGCCAGCGTCTGGGCCAGCAGCGTCTTGCCGCAGCCGGTGGGGCCGATCAGCAGAATGTTGCTCTTCTGGATCTCCACATCCCCGGAGTTGATGTTTGAATCCAGCCGTTTGTAGTGATTGTAAACGGCCACCGCCAGGATTTTCTTGGCCACGTCCTGTTCGATGACGTAGTCGTCCAGCCGGGTCTTGATCTCCTTGGGAATCATCAGATTCTCGAAGTCACCGGCCTCTTTCTCGTTCTCTTCCTCGATGATCTCGCTGCACAACTGAATGCATTCATCGCAGATATAAACCGCCGGGCCGGCGATCAGCTTTTTGACCTCTTTCTGGTTCTTGCCGCAGAAGGAGCAGAACAGGTTGTCGTTGCTATCGTCTTTTTTGGCCATGTTATGCCTCCGTGTCGGTTAATTGATCCAGGTCATCCCGGTTGGTGATAACATGGTCCACGATGCCGTAAGCTTTTGCCTCCATGCCGGACATGAAGTTGTCCCGGTCCGTATCCTTCTGGACATCGTCCACGCTCTTGCCGGTGTGACGCACCAGGATGTCGTTCAGGGAATCTTTCATGCGCAGGATCTCCTTGGCCTGGATGGCAATGTCCGAAGCCTGGCCCTGGAATCCCCCCATGGGCTGGTGAATCATGATCCGCGCATGGGGCAGGGCATAGCGTTTCTTGTTGGCGCCTGCGGCCAGCAGCAGCGCTCCCATGCTGGCAGCCTGGCCGATGCACACGGTGGTCACATCGGGCTTGATGTACTGCATGGTGTCGTAAACCGCCAGCCCGGAGGTAACAACGCCGCCGGGAGAATTGATGTAAAGGTTGATGTCCTTGTCCGGGTCTTCCGATTCAAGAAACAGCAACTGGGCAATCAACAGGTTCGCCACGTCGTCGTTTATGGCCGTTCCCAGAAAGACAATGCGGTCTTTGAGGAGCCGCGAGTAAATGTCGTAGGCCCGTTCGCCCCTGCTGGTCTGGTCGATGACCATTGGAATTAAAGTCACGAGCATATCTCCTTTACATCTGTTTCGTTTGCGTCGCTTTTTAGCCGGTGGGAAGGCATACGTTCCAACGGGCAGCACCGGATCGAACGGCCGGCCGCAACGGTCAGGCAAACCCGCCTATTCGGAAGCCTCGGAAACCGCCTCTTGCGGTGCCACCGATTCGATCTCGTTCCTTTCCATTATAAGCTTAATCGCCTGTTTTTCAAGTAAGGCGTGCTTAAAAAGCTCCAGCTTGTCGCCGCTGCTGCCGTAGAACCCCTTGATCACATCCACCGGCTGGTTGTAGGTGGCGGCCATCTCGGCAAACCCTTTCTCCAGCGCTTCATCGGCCAATTCCATTTTTTCCTGCTGGATGATCTTGCCCAAAATCAGCTGGCGGCGCACCTGCTTTTCGGCGGTGGCGCGGTATTTTTCCGCCAGGCTTTCCCGGGAGATGCCGGCCTCCTCAAAGGTCTTGTTGTGGTAGGAAAAAGATCGTTCCGCATCGGCAATGATGCTGTCGAGTTCATACTCCACCATCACACTGGGAACCTCAAAATCGGTTTTTTCCAGGATCTGGCTGAATATCTGCTCGTTGAGTTCCTGCTCGACGCGTTTGTCGTACCCCTGGGTCAGGTTCTCTCTGATTTTATCGCGAACCTCAGCGAGGCTTGTGAACGGCCCCAGCTGTTTGGCCAGTTCGTCGTCGATCTCCGGCAGCACCTCTTTGCGGATTTCGTTGAGTCTGACTTTGAAATCCACCGTATGGCCGGCCAGCTTCTTGTTGAAGTAGTCCGCGGGGAATGCAACCGTAAGCGCTTTCTCGTCAGCGGGCTTCATGCCCACGACACCCTTGTCAAAGTCTTCGGCAATATGGGCATCCCCGAGTTTGAGCACGAAATTTTCGGTTTTCTTGGTTTCCGCAAAGGGTTTGCCATCCTTGAAGCCTTCGTAGTCCACCTGCACGAAATCACCATTCTGCGCCGGGCGATCTTCGTTGATGGGCTCCCTTTTGGCAAGGTTCTTCTGCATCATTTTTATTTGGAGCTCGACCTCTTCGTCACTGGCCTCATGAAGGGTCTTTTTCAGTTTCAATCCCGTGAATTCGATATCGGCAATCTCCGGCTGAACCTCGACCGCGGCATCGAAGCGATAGTCTCCCTTGCCGGCCAACTCGGGCGGGTCAACCACGGGTGAACCAACGACTTTCAGTTCGGTCTCTTTCAGCGCATCCACATAAGCGTTCTGGATCAGCTTGGAGGCCACATCGGCATGGACATCCTTTTTATAAAGCCGCTCGAGCACCCCGCGCGGCGTTTTTCCAGGCCGAAAACCTTTGACCTTGGCTGTCTTTTTCAGGGTTTGGTAAGCATCATCCAGTGCGCGGGTCACATCCGCCTCGGGGATCTCTATGTGCATGACTTTTTTTACTGAGCTGCGATCTTCAACGGTAACCTTCATAATCATCCTTTCTAAACCCTGAATGAAGCACTTTCCGGAGCAACCATGGCTGCCGACCGACAATGGAATTGACTCGATTCAGATAAAAAATTAAGCGCCCCGACGCGACAGGCATCGGGGCTCCCAAAAGCATTCCCGGCAATGGTATTCGCGCTAGCATCTGCTGGGGATCATGATCTTACAATCACTGCGGATCCGCAATCGAAAATTGCGAACAGCCCATGTCACCGACCCGAGAGCGATACCGGAATTAAGGTGGTGCGAGAGGGGAGACTTGAACTCCCACTCTGTCGCCAGAGCTGGATCCTAAGTCCAGTGCGTCTACCAATTCCGCCACTCTCGCAGTGATTCACCAAACATCATTTTTACCAAATGCATCCCGCAACTTGACATTCTTTGCAAATAAACTAAACTCCGCAAAAAAATCAAACGAAATAAATAGTATTGATGGACCTTTCTGTCAAGGATTTCACGTCGCCCATGGCCGCGGTTAAGCCAAGACCCATCGCTCGATCCAGAGCGCTTATCGCGCTGATCGGTGTTTTATCGCTGACCGCACTGTCGGTTCTGCCTGCCTGCCCCTCCCAGGCAGCGACGATTGTGCTGGATCCCGGCCATGGGGGGAACGATAGCGGCGCAGGCACCGGCAGCCAATTTGCCGAAAAGCACTTCACCCTGACGCTGGCCCAAAAGATATCCGATCAGTTGGCGGCCCGACACCGGGTTGAACTGACCCGGACCTCCGACGTTCAAGTTCCACCGGCTGACCGGGCTGCCGCAGCCAACCACCTGCGGGCTGACCTGATGATCAGCCTCCATGGGGCTGTCCCTCCCTATTGCGGCAACCGGGCCGCCGCCGTCTATTTCCATAACCATGAGCGGATGGTGATGCCGGAGGAGACTTCGATCCAGGAAGCGCCGGCCGAAACGGATACCGACCGGCCGGCATGGGCCGCACTCCAAATCCGCTACCAGCGCCGCAGCCAATTGCTGGCCGACGCGCTGAGGCAGTCGATGATCGCAAGCGGAACATTTGACAGCGTAACCGTCAGCGGCGTTCCCCTTGCCCCCCTCATGGGGGCGGATCTGCCGGCGGCACTGGTTGAGGTGGGCTGCATGCACCCGGCAGCCGCTCCCAACCCGCAAATGCTTGAGCAGCAGCTGAACGACTATGCCGCTTCCATCGCCAGCGCCATCGAAGCGGCTCTGCCCGGGTTGGTGCAATAGGTAACGGCGGCGCATTCAGCGCTTGCGCACGATTTTAAACAATGCTAAGAGGGCACAAAAAAATATCGGGGCGTAGCGCAGTCTGGTAGCGCACCTGCTTTGGGAGCAGGGGGCCGAAGGTTCAAATCCTTTCGCCCCGACCAATAAAACGATTACTAAACAGTGCTAAGAGGGCACAAACAATATCGAGGCGTAGCGCAGTCGGTAGCGCACTGTTTGGGAGCAGGGGGCCGAAGGTTCAAATCCTTTCGACCAATAAAGACCAATAATTTGGCCATTTTGTGGGTTCTCTCGAATTATGTCAATCCCACAACGAGCCGTGACAATATTCCACCACGAATGTTGTCACTGTTAAAATCCCCTTTTATTCTAATGGGTTGACTTTTGAGAAGTCGGCCCATTTTTATTGGTATAAGCTCATTACGCGGAATAAATGAATTATTTCAAGATTTTTATCAGTTCTCCCAAATTCGAAAAATGCCATTTAATTTTGGTCGCCGAACATTAGCGAAGCGCCAAAAAAAATATCTATTTGTTTTGTTTTTTAATTTCTCATCCCCGAAGGTTGTTGCTATTCCCATGCTTGACCCAAAAAAAATCCAAGCCGGTTCGACCGGCTGCGCAATCGGCCGAATGACCAAAGGTCTAATCGCTGAATTCGAAACGACTATTCAAATAAGGATAACTGAGGTCCTGTGACCACTTTGTTCGGCTCATTTCTATAGTATAATTCAGAAGGGGTGCAATCTTTGCTGGAGCCCAACCGACCTTGGGCCATAAAAACCCCGGCAACGAAACCGACATGAAATCCATGGCGGAATGACCGCCGCATATCTTTGGCGGCCTGATTCAGAACTTGATCCGCTTTTTCGGATTTATCCAGGATCTCTTCAAAGGCAGTCGCCTGCTCCAACGCATCTTCAACAAAATCGACGAACCGAATGCCACAGCTATCGCAGTATTCCCTGAGTTCAGCATGAAGGTCAGGGTCAATTAGGATATTCTCTTTCTCCATGGACGGCCCCAATATTCTGTTTCCTTATTGATAAGTTAGGGTAAAAAAGGCAACCCGTTCGGCCCTCATTTGCCTCTTTTGAGTTCGGCTCTGCACGCCAAATCCGATACCGGACTTCAACGCCTTCGGGCACATATATCACCACAGGCAAACGGCTGTTATACCTGATCAGGTATGGCTCTCCGCCAAGGCGGATAAATCGGTCCACCTTCGGTGCGTTTGGATCAACCGCCATCAATCTTTTCAAATATCAGCATATTCATCTGCTCCAAGAAAGTAAGAGGGATGCTCCAATCCGGTTGGTTCGTAGAATTCGTCGTGTGTATAAGTAAATCCCAGGTTAATGAGGAGGTTCCTCGAACCCAAATTCATTGGATGATGCCCGGCAAATAGTCCTGCAACTTTCAGGGATACAAAGGCGTAATCCATAACCACCCGTCCAGCCTCTGATGCATAACCCTTTCGCCAGTGATATGATCGAATGTGAAAACCGATCTCCAGTATGTTCCTGGAAATATCATATGGCCTCAGCCCGGCACACCCTATGTGCTCCCCAGATTCAAGTAAGAAAATCGGCCAGTATTGAATCCCATGTTCGGAATGGGTGGCTATTTCCTGATGAAGTCGATATTTAACCTGCTGCCTTGAGAGAGGCCCCCTACAGTCGAAGAGTCTTGTGACTTTGAAATCACCCCAGAGGTTGACCGCAAGGTCAAGATCGTCCTCAGACCACGTGCGGAAGCCGAGCCGTTTAGATTTTAAAAAGTAATCTGAATTCGAAGACATCGTTACCAATAGATTTTTTTTAGACGCATAACGCCGCGTTAACATGCCCGTAGCCTGTATATGTTGGCATCGACTGTACTTCCGTTTTTCAGTTTCACTTTGGTCATTACCCGCTCATAAGCCGCGCCTTAAACTCATCAAGGGCCGCCCAATGGTCGGACAGGTTCTCCGAGGTGAAGAGAAACCCTTCGACTTCGCCGCCATTTTCGTCGAGATCAATGCCGGGATAACCCATTGCTGCGCCCCAACCTTCTTGCCGCAGCTTGCCAGTTACAGCCGCGGTCTCCCAAGAACCGCCAATATCATCCATTACATACTCATTCGGTCGGCCCGGACCTAATGTCCCGTAAACGAATAATCGTTCAATCATTGATTCTCCTTTCGGAATAGACAGAGCAAAATTTTACGAGAGCATCACGCATATTGGGTTAAAAACGATTTCAGATCGATCGCTATTGGTACGCATCTGATACCTTACGTATCTATCCAATGGCGGCGGATTCCCTTTTCGTTTGAACGAGATCCTAAATAGATTATTGAATATATGCAGAGAATAATTCTTTTGTGTCTTCATCCGCCGGAAAAAGAGACTCGATACGTAGTTCCTGCGTGGTTAAATCAAGCGGTGTGCCCAGTGTAGTGATCATAGTGAAGAAGCTGGCTTTCATGGCGTCTTTTTCAAAGGTCAAACTCATTATCGGCCAATTATCATCAAATTGAAAATCCATTGGGTCTTGAATGGTTCGCAGCCTTGAAATCTCCTCATACAATACAAACAGCTCGCTGTTTTGAGTCGAAACGGCCTCATCCCACAGTCGATTGAGCATAAACTGCTCTATCCTTGGCCAATCCTTGATGTGTGGCCGCAAGCCATCTTCGGCAAAGGTCAAGTGATACACATTGTCGTACTTTTTTAGCGCATGTTCTCCCAGGAGATAATTGATCATTTGGTCATAGCCGGAATTGGACATCAAAACAGTATATGCTGCATTGACAACAAAGGCCGGATATGGCTCATGCTTTTCCAGCATACGCTGCAAGGCCTGTCGGACGATTTCCATCTTTTCCCCGTTAAACGGTTCTTCACCAAACTCGGAAGCATACCCAGCGGCCTTCAAAAACGAATTCCGGTGCCTGAGCGGTAGATTTAACGAATGGGCCATTTTCAAGATCAGCTTGCGGCTGGGCATGGACCGGCCTGTTTCCACAAAACTCAAATGTTTGGTGGAAACACCTACCTCGAGTGCCAGATCCATCTGGCTCATTTTATTAAATTTACGCCAGAAACGTAAAAAATCACCTACCGATTCATTCTTTTTTCGACTTTGCATCAAATTCTGCATAAATATTACCCCTGAGGTAATAGACTTATGTACCTTTTGCGGCTACTTTACTCAAAAAGCTTGGTCGAATCAAACCAAAAACGGAGGTTTACATGAATGCGTTTCGAGTATTATTGGTTGTTTTTATAGTCGCTATCATCGGTTTCACGGGTGTTGTAATCCTCAATCATGGCTGGAACCTGCTACCGATCTTTTTTGGCGATATGGCGGCCATGACCTGGCCCGGCCAATTCAATTTTGATTTTATGTGTTTCCTTATACTTTCAGGCCTATGGCTCGCTTGGCGACACCATTTCTCCCCCGGTGGGTTTGTCTTAGGTGCCCTTGGGCTTTTTGGCGGGATAATGTTTCTTGCCCCATATCTTTTTCTTGCAAGCTATAGAGCAAATGGCGACATGAAAATATTGCTGTTGGGAAAGGCCAGGGCAGATATCCCAAATGAGGTGGCTGTCCAAAAGGCGATTGAATGATCGGAACAATGTCTTTACATCACAAAAAACCGGGATTTTATATTCTTTTTTATTAAATTTTTTCAGAATGTTATAGATATCGTTCGGAAATTGACAAATGATGGTGTAAAATCACCGGCTATTGACAAAATTTAATAGCGGCCATTGCCATTTTTCGTTGTGCCTCGGTTAATATTGTCAATGATTTCAAGCCCCCCATTGTCACCATTCGTTGGAGCTTACAGGTTGTTACGTCGGTTCCATCTGTGTTGACCGTTCGGTGGAAAATAAACGGCTGTTTGCCCTCTTTATAATCTCTTTCCAGGAGCAACT
Organism: uncultured delta proteobacterium; assembly: GCA_963704985.1. Classification (GTDB taxonomy): domain Bacteria; phylum Desulfobacterota; class Desulfobacteria; order Desulfobacterales; family Desulfosarcinaceae; genus Desulfosarcina. The sequence continues at coordinate 514,776 of CAVPIL010000008.1, forward strand.
CTTTGATACCTTGATAAGTTTCGTCAGAAAGGTGCTTATGATCAAACGCCAGATCAACATCGATGCTACCAATCATAACCAATTTTTTCCGCGAACCACGGGCCGTCTCGCCCACATGGGTAGTTTTTACCTCTCAGCATACGATCAATCGGCTCACATTGAATATTTGTCTGGATGCTGTAAGTTATGTTCCAGGAAACACGAACAACCGACAACCAAACAACCAATGAGGTGATACCATGGCCGATAATAAAGTTCAGGATTATACCGAGGACAAGAAAGAAGGACACGTTGATACTCGCGAAGCCAATTTCGAGTGTGAAAAAAAGGATAAGAACCTGGGATGTGATCCGGGAATCGATGTCGCAGGATAATGGAAAGGAAGGTGCCCGATGATAGGTTTGACACTGACGCTCATAATACTTGGCTACTTCATCAACAGATGTGTGGCTGGCCGGGAATCAGGCGCCGCCTGTAGAATCTAAGGGCATGATTGACGGCAGAGCTTCGAAGGTGCAGGTACTCAAATTCGAGTCCGCTGAAGGGCGGTTGAAAAAAGGCAGAGCCTCTAACGGGGCTCTGCCCTTTTTTTACTGAAAACCGCCTGATTTGAGCCCTCCCCGCGGCAAGCTTCGGAGAATGTTCTGCCTGTAACGGCAGTGCCGCGCAGCACCGCAAGGATAAAAATCGTTTTTCAACTCGCTCGCTAGTGCGGTTCAGACCGTGCCGGGCCCTCCTTAATGTTGGCTGCTCCTGACTGCCTAGGCGCACCAAAGAAATTTATGCTGCCGTGGCGCCACCTCCTTGTTTTTCCTTATTTTCGTTCTTAAACATAGCATGCGTCTTGATTCTATTTTAGGTTGAAATCACTACCTTTATCCTGAATTCATCGAGGAGGGGTAGCTGTCGCAACTATTTTAATTGGTAGGGTGATTTCGTGAAGCACGTGTCTGTGAGAAACTTGATGCTATTGTCAGCTGCAGTCCTGATGGGATTGATGGTATTGAACAACCATTCGGTTAAAGATTGGCGCACCGCCAGTCGCAAATCTGCGGAGATCGCGCCCGACCCCTCGACCACGAATGAGGCGGTTCTTCACGTCTACGGTGCGAAAGCCTGGGGTTGGCGTGGCTGGTTTGCCATCCACACCTGGATTGCCGCCAAACGGACAGGCGAAACTGCCTATACGGTTTACGATGTGGTCGGTTGGCGCGGCTACCATGGCCAGCCGGTCCTTAGAGTGGCTCAGGATGTCCCCGATCGATATTGGTACGGCGAGAAACCTCGGATTCTTAAAGCGCACACGGGAACAGGGGTAGATGAACTGATTGCTGCAGTAAACCAGGCGGCTGACGCTTATCCATGGAAAAAAACCTACAGGGCCTTTCCAGGTCCAAACAGCAATACCTTCACGGCCTGGATCGCCGAGCAGGTGCCTAAATTGGAGCTGGACCTCCCTTTTTCTGCCATCGGCAGCGGGTACTTGGAATAAGGGGTTGCTAAAAGAACCCTTTCTCAACATCGAACAGGCTGTTGAAAAACCATTGCGCCTGGCCATACAGCGTTAACAGTCGGCTCAAAATGTCCATTTATCATTCCTAAACGCCGCTTGTTGGCTTGTCTTGCCTGCGCTCATGACGGTTTTCAACACCCTTGCTGTTAAGGTTCTTGCGATCCGTGTATGCCGGATTCTAAATCCGCTGCACGCCATTGCCGCCGCGTTACCGGATCAAATCTGTATCGCCAATCGATTTGTAATTTTTTGAGCTCAACGCAATTAATTGCGTGAATTCAAATCCAGCACCTATCACCCGCGACCTGAAATAAATTTAGCGTTGAAAAGCGCAATATATAGTACCCTCCAGGCGATCCACGGATTGGCAGATGACATACCAGAAGGCAACGCAGCCTTCGAGAGCCAGCTGTCGTTTGAAAGCTCCTTAGGCATTAAGTTGGTAAATACCGTTTTTGACACAAACAAAAGAAATATACGTGAACAATAACAAAACCGATCCACAAAAAGGAGCCACCATGACTGACGTTACCCGAAGAAAGTTTCTCGGTGCGGCGGCAGGCGGCACCGTGCTGGCGGTCATTAAACCATCGGCACTATTTGCAGCGCCAGGACAGGCGAGCCCCCTGCCGTCGCCGTCAACCGGTGCCGGCGGGTCATTGATGACGGCGTTGAAAAACCGCAAATCCACCCGTGCATTCAGCAACCAACCCTTGCCTCAACGGATGCTGTCAGACCTGCTCTGGGCAGCCTTTGGTGTCAATCGACCGGATACCGGATATCGCACGGCTCCCTCACCCATGAATACCCAGGAAATCGAAATCTACGTGGCCACTGCCGATGGGCTATTTCTATATGACGCTCATTTTCATCAGTTGGTTCAACTCGCCAGCGAAGACATCCGCATTCTCTGCGGAATCCAGAGCTTCGTGGCCAAAGCTCCGCTGAACCTGATCTACGTCGCCGATTTTTCCAAATTAGGGGACAGGGAAGACGACAAGAAACTGTTGTATGCGGCTGCCGATACCGGATCCATCAGCCAAAACGTTTATCTGTTCTGTGCTGCGTATGGGCTGGGCACCGTGGTCCGCGATTGGATCGATCGGCCGGTGCTGGCTGAAAAAATCAACCTGCGGAAAGAACAGCGGATCATTCTGGCCCAGACGGTCGGGTATCCCAAATAAGGGGGTTATTGAAGCCTCCCCGCGGCCCCGGTGTTCGGGATCTCTGCTTCGCTCCGGCAAGCGGCGGGGGATACGCTCGCTGGCACGGTTCACCTTTGGCACATCCTACCCCGCAACCGATCCGCCATGGAGCTCCCGGTTGTAGAGGCGGCCATTGTTGGTCTTGAGAAACTCCTCCAAGGGGATCATCTCCTGCTTGACAAAACCTTTGGCGGCTATCGAACCGTTGTGCGCCATTTCCACGATGGCACATGCCGAGGCAGCCGTCGTCCATGAAATGGCGCTCCAGGACTGCCCGTCAATGTCGATGGGATAATACGCATTCACAAATTCATCCCGGACCAGCTGGTTGGCTTGCCGGCCTTCGGCCGAGGCATGCACGTAAACCACATCTTTTTTGACGGGCGGCTTGGCATTCGTCAGAATCTTCCCGGCCATTTTCCGATTCTCGCGCAGCAACAATTCATGAAAGAAAAAGTTCATCAGCTTGACGTGACCGGGGTAGCGAATGCTCTTGTAATCCAGGTTTTCGATGACGCCCAAATAGGTTTCACACATGGTTCCCAGCCCGCCCGACGTGGTGAACGCTTCCAGCTGGATGCCATCGATGACCAGCGTTTCGACCCATTCCATCGACGATACCCATTTGTGAACCCCGTTTTCGATCACTTCGCAATCGTTCAAATACTCGTTCACCACACCTTCAGGCGACCAGTTGAAGGCATAGCCCAACAGTCCGGTCGGATGCTGCGGAAGCGCACCGACGCGTAATTTCAAATTGCGGACCTTATCAAACGGCTCAGCCAAGGATGCCCCGACGATGGCGATGAATCCGGGTGCAAGCCCGCATTGGGGTGCCAGAATTGAGCCGGCCGAACGGCTCAGTTTGATGATGGCTTGGGTCGTGGGGACATCTTCGGTGAGATCAAAATAATGTATCTGCTTGAGGCACGCCTGTTTCGCGATAGCGAGGTTAAACTGGTAAGGAAGACAGGAGACAACGGCATCATGGCCCTTCATCAGTTCTACAACTTGGGAAATATCGGAAACATCGATTTTCTTCGTCTCGAAAGGAAGATTCGTTTTTGCGCTGCGGGCGGCACCGACAACCTTGAAGCCGGTTTTGGCGAGCAATACGCCGACCAGCGTTCCCACTTTTCCCAGGCCTAAGACCAGAATGGATTGCAGAGGCATGGTTTCCCTCCTGTCAGGTGTCGACCGGCTGGCAGCCGTTGCAATCGCCAATGTGCCTCAGCCGGCATGGTTCATCATTGCATGACCCCCAGGGTCACCGTTGGAGCCCGCAGCTTCTAGTTGGCGGTTTCAGCCACCGCCGAATCAGGGCAAGGTCGCCCCCATTTCCTGCTGGCCTTCAAGCTCCCTGAGGATGCTTCTCGGTGGGTGGCCGTTTCCGCCGATCAGCTTCCGGATCTCCCGGGTCAACCGGTTGCGCGCCACGATTCTGGAAAGCGCCTGGGCGCATTTTTTCAGCCTCTCGGAAGGGGAGGTCATCTCTAAAACCCCTTGGCGTTCGGCAGGTGCAAACCCTTCCAGGGCCGCTATGGCAAAGGAGAGCTGTTTCGGACTGATGCGACCGCCGAAGTCTGAGGGGTCGAACCCGACATCGACGTCGGCCATCTCTTTAAGCAGCTGCATGGCGGTTTCAATGGCCCCATCAAGGTTGTCGTCGGATGAAACCGTTTCCGCATCATCGAAGAAGGAGACCCGCGCCTCCATGTAGGCCCGGTTTTCGATCAACTCCCGAATGACAAACCGTTCCCCGCCCCGGGTCAGGATATCCATGCGTCCGTCGTCGTATCGCTTGATGATCTCGGTGATCCGGGCCATGCAGCCGACCGGGCGGATGGACTGACCGTCGAACAGCACGATCCCGAAGGGCCTGTCTCCGGCCAGACAATCGGCGATCATCTGTTTGTAGCGATCCTCGAAAATGTGCAGCGGCAGGCGCATGTCCGGCAGCAGAACCAGGCCGAGCGGAAACAAGGGAATTTTATCGGTTTCGGTCACGGTCACCACCTTAGTCCAGCGCAGCGGATCGATGCTGCCCGGCTAACAGGATTGCATGCATCGATCCAATCGCACCGTCTCACTTCAGCTGACTGTCCTTGCTGCCGCGTCGATTGATGCCGGAGGGTGCCGTCTGCTGTTTTTCGAGCGCGGACTGGCAACTGACGCATAAGCGAACGCCAGGGATTGCCTGGCGGCGAGCGTCCGGGATAGCGGCCTCGCATTGCTCACAATGCGCCAGGCCCTCGCCATCGGGCAATCGGCTCCTGGCCAGCTGGACTGCGTCTTGCACACTGGCGTCTATCTGATCCTGCACAGCCCCGTCACGGGACCAACCACCAGCCATAACTTGCTCCTGCCTGAACGCATCCAATTAATAGAATATCCATGACGATGGTCGCCTTCGAAGCTCAAGGATCGCCGGCCACCCGGCCGCAGGCAGGCATGTTTCGGCGATGCTTAAAGCTATGGCTTGGCACAGCCACACCCCGCCTTGACAGCGAGGCCAAAAAAGCAAGATGGTCGACTTTTTACGGCTTCATCAGGATTGGCGATCCGCATACCCGCAATTGTCGCGAGCACGCAATGGCATCATGCCAGCAGACCGACCGTCCGGCCATCCTTGAAGTTGACCAGTCCCTCCTCGCAGATGCGCAGAAACGGGATGGCCGCACCGGTCAGGGCGATCAGGGTCAGCAGCGGATCGGGAAAGGGGACGCCCAGATTCGCCGCCGCCTGCTGGATCGTTTTCAGCCGCTGCACGAGTGCCTCCAGCGGCAGTTCGGAGATCAGTCCGAAAACGGGCATGGCGAGCTCCGCGGCAATGCGTCCGCCGGCGCAGACGACCGCCCCGCCCTGCAGATCGCGGATACGGTTGACACAAAGGGCCATGTCCTGCTCGTCGGCCCCCACGACGATGACGCAGGAGGTATCCCATGCCGCACTGCAGGCCATGGCGCCGGCCCGCATACCGAACCCCTTGATCAGTCCGGTGAAGCATTTGCCCGGCACCGTCGCCCGGTCGATTGCCGCAATTTTCACAAGATCATTTTCAACATCCGCTATGATCTGGCCATCCGCGACCGCAAGCTCCAGTTGCACCTCACGCGTAACCAGGTCCGTCACCATCTCGATCACCCGAACCATGGCCGAGTCGTCCGCTCCATGAAAGGGCAGGCCGAAATCGGACGGCTCGAAATTTTTGGGAATCCGTATGCTGTTCCGGCTTGCCGGGCTAAAGACGTGTCTGCGCGGCGCCACCTCAAGCGTTCCATCCCGCGCAATGATGCGGCCGCTGCTGACCACAACCTTCGCCCGGATGGTTTGCGGGTCGGGGATCAGAACCAGGTCGGCATATTTCCCGGGGGCGATGCCGCCGATGCGGTCGTCCAGGCCAAAATGCTCGGCCACGTTCAGGGTCGCCATCTGCACGGCGACGACCGGGTCGAATCCGCAGTCGATGGCCTTCTGGACGAGATATTCCATATACCCCATCTCCATCAGATCCGCGGGTGATATGCCGTCCGTGGTCAGGATCAGCCGCCGGGTGTCGACGACCATGTCCTTGATCCTTGCAATCTCGGCAAGATCCCGCCGAATACTTCCCTCACGAACCATGACATAGATGCCCAGCCGGAGACGGTCCAGCACTTCCTCGGCCTTGATGGGCTCATGGCAGGAGGAGATCCCGCAGGCCGCATAGGCCTGAAGCTTGTTGCCCCTGGCCCCGGCGGAATGCCCCTCCAGCAGCTTTCGATGGGCCGTGGTCTTGGCGAAGATCGGAAGAAACACATCCGGGTGTTGCAGCACCGCCTGCCAATAGGATTCGCCCAGGCCGACGATCTCCTCTTGCGCCAGCAGCGTTTCCAGATCCGCCGGATCGATTCCCATGGCGGCCCGGCTGGTGGAGACCATGGCAGGCGCCGTTGCAAAGAACTTGATCGGCTGATCTTTCAAGGACCCAAGAAAATCCAGGACACCGGCGATGCCGGCAACCGCATAGGGCTCCAGGGTCTCGGTGATAATGGTGGTGGTGCCGCCCGTGGCCGCATATTTAAGAAACTCGCCGGCGGTGAACGACGCGGCCACATGCGCATGGCCATCGATGAACCCCGGAATGAGGGTGGCGCCGCCGGCGTCGATGACCGTTGTGCCGTCGCCGATGGCATACCCGGCATCCGGCCCCATGCAGGCAATCCGCTCCCCGCAGGTGCATACCGATTGCCGGTCCAAAAATTCACCGGTGTAAACGTTCAGGAGCCTGGCATTGACAATGGCAAGGTCGCCGGGCGTCCGCCCCAGGGCCACATCGATCAGTTTCTGGTTTTGGTTTCCGTTATCGTTTTCGCTCATGAGGGGTCAACATTCCTTTGCAGATGCCCTATGGGGTGGAAATGATCTCATTGGAAACGTTGTCCACGACTACCGGCGTGTCAAGGTATTTCAGAACGGGCTCGGAGCCGTATTTTCCGCGAACGAATGCCCGCCATTCCTGGGTGTACAGACGATCCGCATCTTCGCGCGATTGCCACAGATAGACACCGCCGGCTGTGGTGCCATCCGGGGCCAGGAAATAGTACTTGCGGATCAACCCGGCCAAACCCCGGTATTTGGGAGCCGTGCTCAAAAAGGTCTCCCGGGCCTGCTGGATCGAAATCGGTTGTGGTAGCTTAAATTCAACGATTACCGTAATCATGGACATCTCCTTAGCCTAATGATGAGATACCTTATAAGCATAGGTTGGACAATTCATTTGTCGATTATCGCCCCTTATTCTCGATGACTGCTTTCAAATGGCTCACTTTGGGGCCGTCCTGCGACCAGGCGCGGCAGCTTCCCAAAAGAGCGTCAAGGCCTTCAACCGCCTCCAGGGATCCGGGCAGGGGCTGCCGGTTTTTGCGTTGGTTGGCCACATGGCCCTGGAACGCCGCCTGGCTCATTACCGTGAGAAGATGGGTCAGATGGATGCAGCCCTGCTCACCGCCCATGAGTGTGCGCACCTTTTTATTGAATCCGGCGCGTAGGTGAAGGCCGATGACGTTTTGAATCGTTGCCAGGGTGCTGCGGCAACACTCAAGGGGCACATGCACCATTTCCGCTTCGGCATCCAGGATGGTGGGCGGGGCGCCTCCCAGTTTGAGCCGGATGGCCATATGATGCACCGGCCCCGGCTCTATTTTTTCGCCGGTCAGGGCATACACGGGCTGCAACCGGTCTTCCCGCAGCCACCCTTCGACCAAAATGGTGTCATCATCCAGGGCATAGCTTTTCATCTCTATGGATCGGCTGTGGAAGGGATTGCCGTTGGCCAGGTCTTTCAGGGAACCCATGGCACCTCTTGCGTGCATGTTTACCGTAAACCCGGAACGCATAACCCGGCGGCATGACCCACCCGTCATGTTTTACCGGGAGCCGGCCTTCAGCCCGTCGTCGATCAGGTCCAGCACCGTCTGCTTCTCTTCCGGGAATTGATAGCCTTCATAGCTGTGGGTGAACAAGAGTTTCCCCCGACGGTTTTTCCAGGAGTTGCCGGCATGGTCGAAACAGACCCGTCCGGTGACTGACAACGCCTGCATGGTCAGGCGCAATTCGCGCAGCTGTTCCCCAGGAGTCAGCATCTCGAAGGTCTGCTCGGCCATCTCGCGGGCCAGGGGGGTGCCGGGCCAGGGGCGAAAGGGGCGGGATCGGATGTAGTGCGGATCGATCTCGCTGAGCACGCGGGCCGTGTTGCTGGCATGATCCTGCCAGCGGGCTTTACCGCCCAGACCGGGCATCCAGTATTCCGAAAGCTGGAAGCCCGCCGCCAGGGCCTTCCGGCCGCCCTTGATATGGATCTCGGCCGTGGCGCCTTTCTGGATTGTTTCGAGCACCGCATCATCCCCGCTTTCCAACCCCACATGCAGCCGGTCCAGGCCGGCCCGCCGAATGGCCTTGAGGTCGTCGAGGGATTTTTGCACCAGGGTTTTAGACCGCGCATAGGTGGTGACCCGCACGATGGAGGGAAACGTGCTGCGCAGATACCCCAACACCTCGACCAGCTGGTCGGTTTTCATGATCAGGCTGTTGGCGTCCTGCAGAAACACGGTTCTGCCGCCGGACAACAACCAGTGGTAAAGCATGGCGAAGCCCTGGTGGTGGTTCAGTTGGGGGTTTTTCCCGATCAGGGCCACGGCGGCATGCTGGGTCGCCTCGCCGCTTTGTCCGGACTGCCGTGACAGCGCCGCGAGGTCGTCGCGCACGGCCGCCATGGCATCGATATCCTGTTTGATTGCGGCAACCGGCCGCACCTGGAATTGCTCAGTTTTATACATACCGCAGAAGGTGCAGCGGTTCCAGGGGCAGTTGCGGGTCAAACGGACCAGCAGGGAGTTGCTGCCACCCTCGCTGGGCGGCCGGTAAACACCGGTTTCAAATGCATATTTATCAACAGCGGATTGAGTCATTGTCGGTCCTTTGGTCCTGTTCCCATCGCCCGCCGCCGTATTGCAAGAGGCGGGGTCTGTGGACTATCGGTTTCTGGTTCGGGGTCCACCGCTCAGCCATCCAGGTGGAAAAATTCGGCCGCGTTCTTATTCAGGATCCTGTCCAATCGGTCATCGTCCAGATGCGACTCCCGCAGCCACTTCAGTTCCCTGTCCCAGGCATAGGGGATATTGGGAAAATCAGATCCATACATGATCCGGTCAAGCCGGTAGGCGTTGAGGTCGATGCGTTCGTGAATGTGAAAATAGTCCGTCAATGCCATGGTCGTGTCGAGCCACAGGTTGTCGTATTTCTCGATCAGCGCTTTGTATTCACGGGTCTCGCTGAAACCGAGATGGGGCACGCAAAGGGCAAGCTTCGGGAAATTGGCCAGTACCCGCGCCAGCTTGTCGGCACTGCAAATCGCATAGGGATCACAGCGGTATGCGGGACTTTTGGGTTCCTTTCCGAAATGAACCAGGACGGGTTTGTCGTTGGACTGACAGACGTCGAAAAGGAGTTCGGTGTCGTCGGCATTGATGTCAAAGCATTGGACATGGGCGTGCAGCTTCAGGCCGCCGAGTCCGGCGTCGAATGCCGCCTGTAGGATCGTTGCGGCATTTTCCTCACCGGGAAAGACCGTCGCCAGTCCGGTGACCCGGCCGGGGTATGGCCGGCATTTTTCGGCCATGTACCCATTCAGCTGCCCGGCAATTCCCGGGGCGTGCGCGTATTGAAGGGCGATGATGTGACCCACGCCATGGGACAGCAGGAAATCAAATACCCCGGAAGTGGAGAGCTGATAGCGAATATGCCAGGCGTTATGGTCGAACCACCGCCTGACGGCTTTAAACATCCCTGCGGGAAAAACATGCACATGGGCGTCGATGACACGGGGAAACCCGGCCGGAATCGTCAGGCCCTCTGGGTCATCGAGCGAGGGAAGATGGGGTTTTAACATGGTAGTCTAAGACCTATTAATGAATATACGATCTGACTCGTCAGCTGAAATGGATCGCAGCCATCCGCACGGGCACAGCCCCGATCACGCGGGTACGGTGCCCCTTACCGGTAAGATCGTCCAGCATGACGACATCGCCGGCCTGTCGGCGGCAGCGGCTGCCGTCCCCCACCGAGAACTCGACCTCACCGGTCATGAATATCAGCCACTGCCTCACCGGCGTCGGGTGCCAGTCACCAAACCACCCCACCGGCAACTCCAGGAAAAGAGACGCTTCGGCTGGTGCGGGCAGGGAGGTGTTCAACGGAATCGCCGGCGGCGCGTAATCGTTGGTTTTCAGGTCGATGGCAACGGTCCTGAAATGGGAACAGCTATCGGAATCCGAATAGATCTGAAGATACTCGATTGTGCTCATCGTCTTTCCCTTCGTGCACCCGAGGTGCGGTGACGCACTCGCAGCCTGCCACCGGACGAATAACCAGGCCCGACAGCCTGGCGCGGCCCTCAGCCCCTGGCGCGGTACCGGATCAAATTCATGGCCATCATCGTCGCCACGACGTCGCCCGCCTGGTTGAGCATTTCGCAGAAGGAGAACAGTACCCCCCGGTCGGGTTTGCTGCGCGACGGCGTTACCTTGTGTACGGTGACCCGCAGGGTGAGCGCATCGTCGGGGCGCACCGGTTTCAGCCAGCGCAGTTCATCGACGCCCGGGCTTCCCAGGCTGGCCTGCCCCGGCAGGTAGTGTTCCACAAACAGCCGCATGAACAGGCTGCAGGTGTGCCAACCGCTGGCGATGAGCCCGCCGTAAACCGATTGCCTGGCGCCGTCCGGATCGGTGTGAAACAGCTGCGGATCAAACTGCTTGCCGAACCGGACGATCTCATCTTCTGTGATGGCAACCGGCCCGAACTCATGGACGTCGCCGGTTACATAGTCTTCCAGGCAGCGCTCCTGCGGTGGGGTGCTGAAATTGCCTTTAACCATTGGGCTTACTCCTTGTGGCCCTGCATAATCGTTGGATTCCTCAAGCGCCCTTGCGATCATATCCGCAGGGTCGGTTCAGCCCAGCGTGCGCACCGCGCGGACATGGAATCGGCACGAAAAATCCTGCCAGCCGACAAAGGCCAGCGCGGCACTCACAAACCAGGCGGCCGCATAGGATTTTCGATCGCAGCTCCACAGGATGGCGCGCGAGGGGTCAAAAACCGGTGGCAGGCAAAAATCACGCATCACCGGGGGACGCTCCAGCAGCGAAACCAGTTCATCCACGGTGGGCAGGCGCCAATCCGACGCACCGGCAAATCCGCGGGTGTTGAGGTCTGCCACGTAGGCGTGGGCCTCCATCCAGGTTGCCGGATAGTCACAGCCCACCCGCTGCCACTGCAGGCCGGTGGCCGCATCGACGACCGTGCCGCCGGCATGCCTGGCGTAGGTCTTAACGCCTCGATCCGTCAGGCTTTGCGGCCGCCACAGGGGGTCCAGGGCAAACCGGTCACGTGCGTGGCGGGTCCCCACCTTGATGGGCATCGACCGCAGTCCACCCGGTTCGACGGTTAAGGGCCCGGTTTTCAAATCGTCAACGCCCCTACAGACCGCAGCCAGTTGATCTCGCCAGTCCTGGTACCGATTCTCCAGGGCCTGTCGCATCGTGGCCGCACCGGAGAACCGCTCCCGCGCAGCGCGCGCCATGGCCCGGTTGAAAAAGGCGTCCCAGGCCGCATCCAGATCCGGGTTGAAGCGACTGGCCGGCTGGATGGCCCCCTTGTCCAGATTGGCCTCGTGGGTGGGCAGTACGCCGGTCAGCATCCGGTAGAGCATCACCCCCACCGGATAGCAGTCCGCCCGGCCATCCACACTGTCCGGATCCGCTTCCTGTTCGGGCGGTGCGTAATAGGGCGAACCGACTTTAACCCCGCTGGACGCGGCCGGTCCGGTTTCGCCCCTCAGCCGGGAAAGCCCGAAATCAATTACCTTGATCCGACCGGCATCGGTCAGCATCAGGTTGAACGGCTTCACATCCCGATGGACGATGCCCGCATGATGCATCCGGGCCAGTGCGTCCAGGGTCTGCAGTGTGTAATTCACGGCTTTGTCCAGGGGCAGCCGGCGGGTGGGCGCCTCCACGCGATAACTTTCCCCCATCAGCATCCCCAGGTTCAGGCAGTAGTATTCCATCACGAAAAACGGGATGCCCCCGGCCTCGTCAAAATCCCAGACCGCGGCGACATTCGGATGGTCCAGCGATGCCATGGTGACGGCCTCGGCTTCGAATTGACGCCGCAGCCGATCCATCCCCACCAGGTCCACCAGCGTGTCGGCCGGCTTCAGAATTTTCAGGGCCGCGATGCGACCGGTGACCGGCTGGCGGACCTTGTAGACCACGCCCATGCCGCCCCGGCCCAGCATGCCGCAGACGTCGTAGCGACCGAGTTTCATCCGTCTAAAAACATCCTTCCTGATGGTTCAAAGCAACCGCCGGGCATACTGGTTGGGCATGCCTGCAGGTTTGAACCCCGCCATGGCGGCCTTGACGTCATAAGGCACAAAACGGACGGTCAACGCCCAGGTCTCTGTATCCCAGAGCACATATTTGGCCCGGTTATCTCCGTCGCGGGGCTGGCCCACCGCACCGATATTGACAATATGGCGCTTGGACCGGTCCAGCAGGTGCTGCCCCTGTTCCAACGGGCGGCGCATGGCACGACGGCCGTCCCAGCTGATCCGTTCCAGTTCATGGGTGTGCCCGACGAAAGCCACCGCCTCGGCAAATCCTGAAAAGAGATCGGCCAGGTCAGCATCTGTGACTTCATACAGGTATCTGAACGCCGAATCCGGCGGCAACCCGTGCACGAACAGACAGCCGTGCCGGATCAGAAACAGCGGTAACTCGCGGATGTAGGCCACGGTCTCGTCGGAAACCAGCTCACAGGTCCGAAGGAGGGCCTCACGCGATTGGGGATTGAACCAGTGGCGGTATTTGGCTTGCGCCACGGCCAACTCATGGTTGCCTTGAACCGACACGATGCCGCTGTTGCGCAGCAGGGCCATGCAGGCCTCCGGTTCCGGGCCGTAACCCAGCGTGTCGCCCAGTGAAACAATCTCGTCAACGCCGGGGCAGCGGCTGTCAATATCCTCGAGCACCCGGCGAAAAGCCTCCAGATTGGCATGAATATCAGATAATACGGCGATTTGCATAACCTGGAAGTTACCAGAAAACCGCATCCAATGAAATGGAGAAATCAGGCATAAACGGTCCGTATCCCTTCAGGCGACAGGTTCTGCTCAAGATCGCGCGAACGGCCATCCCCATCCAGCCGACCGTATCAATCAGGATGATAGTCAGATCCGTTTGTTCCTGTCGCTTACCACGCGCCATACAGGCGTCTGGTATTTTCCGCAACCGCTTCCATCACCGCCGCTTCAGGGACATCTTTGATCTGCGCAATCGTCTGGATGGCAACCGACAGGTTGGCCGGTTCGTTGCGCGTTTGCGGGACGGGGCCTAGCACCGGGCTGTCCGTTTCGACCAGCAGACAGTCAAGGGGCAGCCGTTGGACCAGTTTTTGTTTCTGGCGCGAACGGACCACCGAGGGGGGAATTGAAAAATAGTAGCCCGCGTCGATCGCCTTCAGGGCCGTGCCGGCTTTGCCGTCAAAGGCATGCATCTGCACGCGGGCGGCACCGTTCTCCAGCAGCAGGGCAATGGCGTGACGGCCGGCAGCACGGGAATGGATGTTCAACGGCAGATCCAGCGCTTTGGACAATTCAACAAACCGTTTTAAAATTTCTCTCTGCACCTCTTTCTGGGAATCTTCCTTGACGGCCCAATAATCCAGTCCGACCTCACCGATGGCAACCAGATGGGAGCGATTCAAACGGATGAAAGCGACCATCTCATCGGCCTGATCCAGATCGAGAATCGTTGGATAGAGCCCGGCCGCCGCCTTGAGCATGGGATAGGTCTTGGCCAGTTCCACATTTTTACGAGCATCGTTTAGGTTTTCGCCAACGGCGACAATCGCCGCCACGCCGGCCCGTTGTGCACGTACCAGCACCTCGGCGCGATCCGGATCAAAGTCGGGATCGCAGATGTGGGCATGCACATCCACGAGTGGGTGGTCCGGCATAGGCGATGATGTGGACCGGTCTGTTATCTGTCTATCAGTCGGCATTTTTCTCTGTCTTTTTGTTTGCACCCGATGGCCGCATGGATGGCGCCATCCAGCCGGTCCATGTCACCATAGCCGAGGTCGCCTGGGCAGATTTCAGTGATAATGCCCTTGTAATCGATTGAGAAACGATGGTTTGCCGAACGCCAATAGGTCAGCTTATTGGATTTTTTTTTCTTGGGAGGGTTGGGGTCGAATATCAGTCTAATGTGATTGTGGGTCATGGGTTCACCCTGTTATGTCAACTGCCGACTGCGCTGCGGCAGATAAAATATATTGTATATATTGCTAATAGTTATAATTCATGCAAGCTGTTTTTAAACTTGAATTCCAAGCCATACTCTTGACACTTCAGCAAAGATGTCAAGTCGGCCGGATAACCCTCATCTATCAATAGGGGCAATTAAATCTTTCGTTGAATTGATCCAGCACCGCCAGCAGGGCGGCGGGCAATGTCTGCCTGACCTGCCCCACGATATCGGCCGGCATCGCTTTGTAATAGGCCTGGGCAATGCCGCCGGCGATGCAGGCCATGGTGTCGGCATCGCCGCCGAGGGAGATGGCGTTCTTAACGGCGGTTTCGTAATCTTCGGCATCGAGAAAGGCAATGATGGACTCAGGCACGGAGCCCTGGCAACTGACATCGAAACAGTAACCCTCCCGGATGTCATCGACCGAGCAGCCCAGACGGTAAGCAAAGCGGATTTCGATCTGTTTGCGAATGGTGGCCTTATCCGCGTCTTTTCTGGCCAGGAAAACGGCCAGCGCCGTTGCCTGGGCCCCCTTGATCCCTTCCGGATGGTTGTGGCTGACCTCGGCGGAGCGTTGGGCGTGCAGCAAGACCTCCTCAACGGACTCGAAAGCGAACCCGACTGGAGAGACCCGCATGGCCGAACCGTTGCCGTAACTGTAGTAAGGAATGCTGTTGGGATCCCAGATCCAGTGCCAGAATGAACCGCCGTAGGGCAAGTTCGGGAAATTTCGGGCAAAGCACTTGATCGCCCTGCGGTAATCCGTGCAGCGGATAATGGCGTTGGCTACCGCGAGGGTCAGGACCGTATCGTCGGTAAACGCCGTCACCGCCATCGGAAATGCAACCGTTTTGATCGGGCAGCTTTCATAGGGAGAACCGATCATGTCGCCGGCAATGGCACCGATCATTTTTTAGCTCCTCGACAGCTTAGTAAGAAGTAGTCAATCCATGCGATTGCATGGCGTTTGCAGCCGACACCGCGCTTTCCACACCAACGCTTATTGCGAACGGGGATGATGACTATATCTGCAGCAAATTCGGGAATCGCTCAATGAAGGCAGGGCCAGCGTAGACGCATCAATGTATGGTTAATAACCGCGCAATATTTCGGATGGGCTTGAAACGCGTTATCTAATATTAAGCAAAAGTATTTTCGACATCAAGAAATCTTTGATTGACAACGGCATTTTCTGATCTGATCTAAAACAGTCGGAACTGCATTCTCTGTGCCTGTTTCCGTAACGGCCGCCTGTTGGCTTGATTTGGCAAAAGCTTTGACACCCGGCGGATACTTTGTGAATATAAGGCTATCTGGCCGACAACCACCATTCAATTCACTCGACGTTCTTTGCTGATACCCATAAGGGGCGTGTTATGTCATGCCTGTTTGAACCGATTATGCTCGCCAACGTGAAAATAAAAAACAGATTCGTCCACTCGGCGACAAATGAAGCGATGGCCGCTGATGACGGCAGCATTACCGACGATATCGTCAGACGCTATACCCGTCTTGTAAAAGGGGACGTCGGCCTGATCATTCCTGGCCATCTTTATGTACATCCGCTGGGGAGAGCCCATAACCGGCAAAGCGGCATTCACGCTGACGCCATGATTCCCGGTCTGAAAAAATTGGCCGATGCAGTACATGCGCATGGTGGGACAATTGGCTTTCAGCTCGATCATGGTGGCCGGCAGAGTCCGAGCAAGATCCTGGGGCAGGCACCCCTGGCGCCCTCCAGCCAGGGCAGAGATCCGGTCAGCCTCAACAAACCCATTCCAATGGACGAGCATCAGATCCTGGAAACCATTGAAGCCTTCGCCGCCGCTGCCAAACGCGCTCACCAGGCCGGTGCCGATGCTGTTCAGATCCATGCCGCGCATGGATTTTTGATCAATGAATTCCTGTCCCCTTTCTTTAATCACCGCCAAGATTCCTGGGGCGGATCGGAGGCCGGCCGTTTTCGATTCTTAGAAGCAATCGTTACCAAGGTCCAAAAAGCATTGCCGGATGGCGTGCCGGTGCTCGTCAAACTGAACACGAATGATTTTACACCACGCAAGGGTATCACGCCTGATCTGGCGGCCACCTACGCAAAATGGCTGGTTGAACTGGGGGTGGCCGCTATCGAAGTCAGTTGTGGGACCTATTATGGTTTTCAGACCATTCGCGGTGACATCCCCGGCGCTGAACTGGTCCGCGCGCTACCTGCCTGGATGAGACCGGTGGCCAGGCTGAAGATGAAAATGCAAGGCCCGGCCAACCGGTTTAAGGGAGCCTACAACCTTGATGCAGCCCTAGCGATTCGTCCGGCAATGGAAGGAGTTCCTCTGATTTTGGTGGGTGGCATGCGCAAGCTTTCTCAAATGGAAAAAACAGTCTCCAGGGGAGCTGCAGACATGATTTCCATGTCCCGTCCGTTTATCAGAGAGCCGTCGCTGGTACGCCGATTCTTCGAAGGAAAAGCCACCGAGGCCTCTTGCATTTCATGTAACCAGTGCTTTGCGGCCATGTTCAACACCATACCGATACGCTGCTATCAAAAGGGCCTGCCGCAGAACGGGTAACCCTTTTCAAGGTCCCGCCATGCGCGCCTGGTGCGCCAATCATGGGAAACGTTTTCTGATCAAAGGACCATCGTTGCATCATCTAATTCCGACAAACCTATCCTTTCGTAAGGAGCCTTTATGAATCCTGTCGGTAAAGACCGCAAAAATGCTATTATCGATCGATTTCGTCGCCATGTCTCTTCGGGGAAGGCCGATTTTTTCGAAGGCGTCGGCATCGACTTTGTGTTCGGCCGCAGGGAGGGTCCGTTTGTCTGGGATGCCACCTCGGATAAGCGCCTGATCAATTGCCATTGCAACGGGGGCGTTTTCAACCTGGGCCATCGCAATGCGGAGGTAATCGCGGCACTGCAGGCGAGCCTGTTGTCATACGATATCGGCAACCACCACCTGATCAGTGAACCCCGCGCCCTGCTGGCCGAACAACTGGCCCGCCTGCTGCCGGGCGATCTGACCTATACGGTGTTTGCGGGCGGCGGCGGCGAAGCCATCGATCTGGCGCTCAAACTGGCCAGGGGCTTCACCGGGCGGCAGACCATCATTTCGGCGGGCGGCGGCTACCACGGCCACACCGGCCTGGCCCTGGCCACCGGCGACGCGCAATATCGTGATCCGTTCGGCCCCAATCCTCCCGGCTTCTTGCAGGTTCCTTTCAACGACCGGTATGCGCTGGCCGAGGCCATGGACGACACAACCGCCGCCGTGATCTTTGAAACGGTGCCAGCCACTTTCGGCGTGCCCGTTCCGAGTGCTGATTTTTATCCTTTTGTCCGCTCCCTGTGCGATGAACACGGCGCCCTTTTTATCATCGACGAGGTGCAGACCGGGCTGGGACGCACCGGGCGGCTGTGGGGGATCGAACACTACGATGCCTTACCGGATATCATGGTGATGGGCAAAGGACTGTCGGGCGGCATTTACCCCATGGCGGCCACCTGTTTCGGCGCAGCATTGGAGTCCTTTTTCCATGCCAACCCATTTATCCATATCTCCACCTTCGGCGGGGCCGAAGTGGGCTGTCCGGTGGCCATGCGGGTATTGGAGATCTCATCGACGCCCGCATTTCTCGAGCATGTCTCGCATCTGGCCGCTATTTTCAAGCGCGGCTTCGAGCAGTTGAAAACCAGGCATCCGGAGATTCTGGTCGGCCTGCGGCAATTGGGCCTGATGATGGGCATCGAGATGGTCGAAGACGCCTGCGGTCCGCTGTTGTCCAAGACCCTTTATGACAACGGCATTCTCAGCGTCTACGCCAACAACAACACCCGGGTCAGCCAACTGCTGCCGCCGCTGATCATTGATTCGGCGTTGGCGGATGAGATCCTGGAGCGGGTCGATGCGGGGTTGACGGCAGCCAAACCATTTTTGGAATTATGAACCATGACCATCGATAAAAGCCTCTTGCAGCGTTTCGAAGCCGGGCTCGATCCCCAGCATTTAGGGGCCTCGGCGATACCGGCCAGAATCATCGGCTACGGCGAGATATCGGCCATTTTTCACATCCAGGGGGATGATGAGAACATTTACAAGCGTCTGCCGATTTTTGAAGATCGGCCGTCCGCCGAACAGTATCAACACATGCATGTCGAATACTGCGCACTGCTGGAAAAGGCCGGCCTGCGGCTTCCCACCCACGCAACCCACGTGGTCGAGGTTCCCGGCCGACCGGTGGTGTTGTATATCGCCCAGCAGCAGTTCCCCGGCGACCGCCTGTGCCATCGGCTGATTCACACCCTGGCTGACGCCGAATGCCTGAGCCTGATTGAAAGGGTCGCGGCGGAGATCGCCAAGGTATGGACTTTCAACGCCAAGGCAGCGCCTGAGACCGAGTTGGCCATCGACGGCCAGCTCTCCAACTGGATCGCCGCGGATTCCAGCAGGGGGCATGCCCACTTGCTGTATATCGATACCAGCACGCCGCTGCTGCGCAAACACGGCCTGGAGCAGCAGAATCCTCAGCGTCTGCTGAAAAGCGCGCCCGGTTTTCTGCGCTGGATCATCCGCTGGTTCTTTTTAAACGATGTGATGAACCGCTACTATGTGCCCCGGCTGGTGTATACGGATCTGGTCGCCAATCTGTTCAAGGAACAGCGGCCAGAACTGGTGCCGGAGACGGTTGCCATTGCCAACCGCTTTATAAATGCGTCGGACACGCCGCTGACGGTAAAAGATATTGAACGCTACTACGCCGAAGACAAACTGATCTGGACCGTTTTTCTCTCTTTTCGCCGAGTCGACCGCTGGCTCAAGACCCGCCTGCTGCGCCGGCGCTATGAATTCATCCTTCCCGGGGCCATTCAGCGCTAGGGGGTGAAAAGCGTCATGCGACGGTTATGCCTAATCGTACTGATCGGAGTCACAGTAGGCCTGGCCCCCGGGTTTGAACGCCCCCGGACGGATGAACAAGCGAGGGTGCCTGTGACCGATGCACCGCCTTTCGGTGCCGCGCGAATGGTCGGCCGGATTCAGTCGGATCGGATCGTCGAATGCTCGGGAATGGACACCTCGCTGGTCCATGGCGACCTGTTGTGGGCCATCAATGACGGCGGCAATGGACCGTTCCTGTACGCCTTGGGCAGCGACGGGCGCGACCGGGGGCGCGTGCGGGTTGCAGGGGCAAAAAACCGCGACTGGGAGGACCTGGCAACCTTCCTGTGGCAGGACCGCCCGATGGTCCTCATCGCCGATTGCGGAGACAACCGGCAACGACATGCCAGCCACACCCTTTATGTGGTCGAGGAGCCCCGCTTGAGCGGCGAGCGCTTCGACGGCTCGGCAGTCGTTGAAGTGGCTTGGCGCATCGAATTTTCCTACCCGGATCGACACCACGACGCCGAGGGTGTGGCCGTTGAGCCGCTGGATAACAAGATCTTCGTTCTAACCAAGCGTGACGACCCGCCCCTGCTGTTTGCGCTGCCGCTGAAGCCGGTTCCCGGCGGCCGGCAGGTGATGGCAAGCCTCGTTGCGGCGGTCGATCGCATTCCGCCGCCATCGACCGCGGACCGGCGTCACGCCTACGGCGCCCTCCGTTCCCAACCAACGGCGCTTGATCTCTCCGCCGACGGCCTTACGATGGTGGTGCTGACCTACAAGCACGCCTACCTGTTCAATCGCCGGCCCGGCGATGCATGGGCAACAGCGCTTGGCCAACAGCCGGTCCTGATCCCGCTGCCTCTAGCCCAGGACCACCCGCACCTTGGCCAGCGCGAGGCGATTTGCTTCTCAAGGGATGGACGACGCCTATGGGTTACCTCCGAAGGAAAGGGTTCGGGGCTCTTTGAATTGCAGGCCAGATGACGCTGCTCCGCGATCGGGCGGGGCCGGTATGCGGTGGGTCTCATGCCGACGCACGCAGCGTGGCCGGGCTCCCGCTCGGGCTATTCTTATTGTCTTCATCATCAAACCATGGTAACAAAGAGTTCTCAATCTTTTCCAGCGCACACCCCACCCCTTGCAGGTCCGGCCGCAAGGGGACGTCCATCGACGGCTCGGCGCCCGTTCCGCCAGGAACATCTTCCACAGGGATTTTAACAAGAGGGATCTGCATGGTTGAAAAGCAGGGAACAGGACTGGAAAACGCTGGAGATTCCTTGCCGGCAGCCATCTGTGTTCAACATGTTACCAAAGCTTTTGGTCTAGGCAAAAACAAGTTCCTGGCTCTTGATGATGTTTCTCTCACCATCGAGGAAAACGAGTTTTTTACCTTGTTGGGACCGTCGGGTTGCGGCAAGACGACCCTTTTGCGCCTGATTGCCGGGTTTGACCAACCGACCTCGGGCGCAATTTTGCTCCGGGATCAGGAGATCTCGCAACTGCCGCCCAACCAGCGTTCGGTCAACACCGTGTTTCAGAATTATGCCTTGTTCCCGCACATGACGGTCGCCAAAAACATCTCCTTCGGGCTCGAAATGCTGGGCAAGCCAAGGGATGATATTGAAAAAACGGTTAGCGACATGTTGGCCTTGGTCAAGATGGAGGAGTTGCGCAACCGACGCACCGACCAGCTTTCCGGCGGGCAACAGCAGCGCGTGGCGCTGGCCCGGGCCCTGGCCCCGCGCCCCCAGGTATTGCTGCTCGATGAACCCCTTTCGGCCCTCGATTACAAACTTCGCAAGGAAATGCAGATTGAGTTAAAGCAGCTCCAGCACGACACGGGAATCACTTTTATTTTTGTCACTCACGATCAGGAAGAAGCGTTGACCATGTCCGACCGTATTGCAGTCATGCACGCTGGCCGGATCCTGCAGGTTGGCACCCCCCGCCAGATTTACAATCAACCATCCGAACGATTTGTGGCTGACTTTATCGGCAGATCCAACTTTCTTTCCGCTGAAGTTCTCGCTGTGGAGGGTCGTTGCGCCCGGTTAAAGCTTTCTTCAGGGCGAGAAGTCAGTGCTGCGATTCCTGACGGCATGATTCCTGGCGGCCGGGTGACTGTCGTGGTAAGGCCGGAATACACGCAACTCTTTTCAGGATCGAACCACGCGGGCGATCTGCAGGGAGTACTCGAAAACATCGTTTATTTGGGCACGGATACCCATTATCACATCCGCTTGCCGGATGAGTCGATGTTCGTGACGCGAAGCCAGAACCAATGTCAAGTGACGGAAGCGTTTGAGGCCGGACAATCGGTCAGCGTCGTTTTCAAGCCTGAGTCCGTTCAAATGTTGAGGTCCTGATGTGAGCAATGATAAAGCCGCATCGGCTCCAGTCAGAGACATGCAAAGAAACAGAACCAAAAGGAACTGGCTGCTGAGTGCGCCGGCGTTGGTGGTCCTGGCCGCAGCCGCTTCCGGACCGCTTTTGATCGTATTGGTCTATTCGTTTCTAAGCGCCGGCGAATATGGCGGTGTGGTCTGGAAGTTTTCAACCGATGCGTGGTTCAATGTGGTTTTTTTTCGTGACATTTTCGATGGAACCACCACATTGGCCGATGCGCACATGAAGATCCTCTGGCGATCGGTTCGGCTGTCGTTTATGACCACCTTGATCACGCTGATGATCGGCTTTCCAACCGCCTATGTCATCGCCACCCGGCCACGGGAGACCCGAAGCTTCTGGTTGTTCCTGATTACGGTTCCGTTCTGGACAAACCTGCTGATCCGCACATTTGCCATTCTTGAAGTCATTCGCAACGAGGGCCTCATCAACATTGGTCTGCGGCTGCTTGGGGTTATCGACACACCGATACAGATGCTCTATACCGATTTTGCAATCATGGTCGGCATGACGTATGTGTACCTGCCGCTGATGGTATTGCCGCTGTACGCATCCATGGAGCGCCTGGACTTCAACCTGGTTGAGGCGGCCTATGACCTTTATGCCACACGCCGCAAGGTGCTGCGCCGGATTATCATTCCTCTGGTCAAACCGGGGATCATTGCCGGGTCCATTCTGGTGTTCATCCCGTCGCTGGGCGCTTTTGTCACTCCGCGGGTGCTGGGCGGGGGCAAGAAGATGATGCTGGGCAACCTGATCGAGCTGCAGTTTGGCGCAGGGCGCAACTGGCCGCTGGGTGCCGCGCTCTCCGTCACCCTGCTGGCCCTCGTCATGGCCGCCCTGTTGATGTATGTTCGTACGACGCAGCGCGATCCAGGGAGCGGGCGATGATCTCTTTTCTAAAGAAACGCGCGCCCTTTTCCCTGAGAACCCAACCCGGGTTCGGTTTGATCGCCGGCCTGTGTTTTGTGATGCTCTACGCCCCGATTATTACCCTGGTCGTCTATTCGTTCAATGCGGGCAAATACATTTCAATGTGGGAGGGGTTCTCCCTGCAGTGGTATGTTGCGGCCTGGAAGAACGAAGCCGTACAGGACGCGACGATCCGTTCGCTGTTTCTGGCATTACAGGCGTCGGTCTATTCGACCATACTGGCGACGATGGCGGCGCTCGGCACCACCCGCACCCCCCGCTTTCGGGGGTTGACGGCAATCTACGCCATGATCAACCAGCCGCTGATGGTGCCGGAGATCGTCACCGCCGTGGCGCTGTTGATCCTCTTTGCGATGATCAAATCATGGACCGGCATACAGGGCTTGTTTTACCTCGTCATCGCCCACACCGCCTTTTGCATTCCGTTCGCCTACCTGCCCATCCGGGCACGCCTGGAAGGAATGGACCTGATCCTGGAAACGGCGGCGGCCGACCTTTACGCCACACCCTGGAAAACCTTCTGGCGCATCACGCTGCCCCTGCTCTGGCCGGGAATCATTGCCGGGGCAATGCTGGCATTCGTCATCTCTCTGGATGACGTGGTGATCACCGAATTCGTCAAATCATCCGGTCAGGAGACCTTGCCGACCTACATGCTGGGTCAGCTCCGCCGGGTGGTCACGCCGGAAATCAATGCCATCTCCACCATGTTGCTCGGGCTGTCCATACTGGTGGTATGTCTTTTGTTTTTCATCGAAAGGAAGTTCGGGAAGTAGACGCTTGGTGCGTCGAAGATAATCAGCAGCATTCCAACTACAACAAGGGAGGATTCACAATGAAAATTAAATTGGTTTTTGCCGCCGTTGCCGCAGTCGGGCTCTTCTTTGCGGGCGTTGTGCATTCAGGCGAATTGAATCTGTACAACTGGGGGAACTATACCAGTCCCGATCTGATCAAAAAGTTCGAGGAGCAATACAAGGTCAAGGTCACCATAACCGACTATGACTCCAACACGACTGCCCTGGCCAAGGTCAAAGCCGGCGGCCACGGCTTCGATATCGTTGTGCCTTCGGCCAACTACGTGAAGGTATTTCTCGAAGAGGGTCTGGCGCTCGAGGTTCGCCCGGATCAGATGGCGAACTTCAAGCATGTCGCCCCCCAATGGCGCAACCCCTCGTTTGACCCGGGCCGCCGCTACAGCGTCCCGTGGTTGTGGGGAACTGTTGGCATCGCGGTGGACACCGATGTTTATAAAGGCGACATCAATACCTCTTCCATCGTTTTCGACCCGCCCGAAGAACTGGCGGGCAAGATCAACATGGCGCCTGAAATGGGCGATGTTATGGGTATGGCATTGAAGTATATCGGCAGCGAGCCCTGCACCACCGATAAAGCGGCTCTGAAAAAAGCGCGTGATCTCCTGATGGCCGCCAAACCGAAGTGGGTGTCCATGGACTATGGCCTGACGGAGAAAATGCCGCGCGGCGACTTTTCTGCGGCGCTCTACTGGAATGGTGCCGTCTACCGGGCAGGGCTGGCAAAATCGTCAATCAAGTTCGGTTACCCGCGTGAAGGCTACGAAATCTGGATGGATAATGCGCTTGTGCTCAAAGACGCCAAAAACGTCGAAACCGCCAAGCAGTTCCTGAACTTCATCATGGACCCGGAAAATGCCGCGCTGATCTCCATCTTTGCGCGTTACGCCAACGGCATCAGCGGTTCGGAAGCGTTCATGCCTGATGAAATGAAAACCGCGTCGGCGATCAATATCCCGGACGAGTTCAAGGCTGCCGGCACGTTTTTCCCCGCCTGTTCCAAAGAGGCCACCGAGTACTACACCGCTATCTGGACGGAGTTGACCAAGTAAGGTTCTGGAGTGATATTTTCTATTAGGCCGATGGTTTTTGGCGCTGGTGGGTTTGTTGAACAAGAGGATCCGGCAGCCGGATCCTCTTGTTTGGCTTCTCCCCCATGGCATGGACCCGTTGCGTGAGGACCACATGGAAACGACGGTCACGCTTGCCAACTGGCGGACTGCACCGTATAGCACGCAGTCCTTTCATCATGTTGACAGAATCATCCCGGTTTCCCTCATCGACGGTTCGGGGCGCGTCTGCGAGCTATCACCTGACCCGCAATCCATCGACGCCATTGTTTTCGAAGATCAGCACGGGCAGGAGCGACAATTGGCCGAGGTGCTCGATGCAACCGCCACCCGGGGGCTGGTCGTACTGCGGGGGGGACGACTTGTCGCTGAACGCTATCTGCATGGCTATGACGGGGCAAGGCCGCATATTCTGTTCTCGGTCAGCAAATCCCTTACCGGGGCCTTGACCGGGATTTTAGTCGATCAGGGCAGAATTGACCCGGACAATCCGGTGAACCAATACATCCCGGAGGTGTCCAATTCAGCCTATGGTGACTGCACGGTACGCCATGTGCTCGACATGACGGTCAGCTCGTCATTCTCCGAAACCTACCTCGACCCAGTGGGCGAATTCGCCCGCTATCGACGCGCCATGCTCTGGAACCCGGCCGAGACGGGAGAGGCTACCGGCACCCTGCATGATTTTCTGGCAGCCCTCCGGCCGGCGCCGGAACCCCATGGAAGGGTTTTTCGCTATCTTTCACCGAATTCGGATCTGCTGGGCTGGTTGGTGGAGCGTGCCTCAGGCCAGGATTTTGCCAGCCTGTTTTCCGACCGGATCTGGCAGCCCATGGGGGCTGAAGCCGGGGCTTACGTAACCGTCGATGCGATCGGATCGCCGCGCACGGCAGGTGGAATTTGTGCGCTTCCCCGCGATTTGGCCCGCTTGGGCGAGATGATGCGGTTGGGGGGCAACCATATACTGCCCGATTGGTGGGTCCAGGATATTCGAGGCGGCGGCGACAGTGAGCCCTGGAGAAAAGGCGAGTTTTACCATATGCTTCCAACCGGTCGCTACCGCAGCCAATGGTATCAGACCGGCAAGGCTTCGGGCGCCTTCTGTGCGATCGGCATTCATGGGCAGTGGCTGTGGATTGACCCCCAAAGAGAGGTTGTCATCGCCAAGGTTTCCGCACAGCAAGAACCGGTGGACGATGATACGGACTTAACGCTGATTCGTGCTTTCGAGGCTATCGCCGAAGCCGTTCAATAATATAGATGATCAATCCTTTTCCGGTGTTTTCAGCCGGGCGACCGTATCCATATTGCACACATCGAAGCTCTGTCCGCATCCCCCGCAGACCATCTCGCACTGGTCAGCCTTGCGCGAGCGGCGGCGCTTCAGTTCGGCACGACACTCCGGGCATTTCAGATCCAGATCGGCGTCACCGGCATCAATTGTATCGGCCATTGGTTTTCTCCTTTAATCTCAGGATTGGTTTCCGAATTAGGTCTTCTATCTTTTTTATTATCGGGTGGAGCGAATCGATCTCAGCATTCGACGTTGGATGTTCGATGTCCATTTTTTCACAATCACGTTTTGCCTCCAGACACGGGTTCGATATTTCATGAACTGCACGACAGCATCGAGCAGCCGGGACGGTTGCGCGCCCAGTCAGGCCGCTTGGCGGCAAAGGCCTCTTTTTCAGGTTGCTCATCATAGGGGCGGCGCAGCAGATCGAGCAGTTCATGGATCAGCGAAAAGTCGCCCCGCTCGGCCTTATCGATGGCCGTTTGGGCCAAGTAGTTGCGCAGCACGTATTTGGGATTGACCGCATTCATGCACCCACGCCGAACCTTGTGGGGCACGTTATCCCGGCCTGCCCGTTGCAGATAGCCTCTCAGCCATTTGCCGGTGCGGCTGCGCAAGGCGGGCGTCACCTGCTGGGGAACGTAGTAAGCGTCCATCAGCGGGGCCATGAGGGATTCATCCCCGGCTGCCGCCAGGGAGGGGTCGGCGGCGTCCAGCCGGGCGAGGCACCGGAAAAAGATGCTCATGTCCGTCTCGACCAGGGGCAAAATAGCCAGCAGCTCGGCGATCAGCGCCTCGTCCGTTGCCGGGTCGAAGGCCTTCAATCCCAGCTTGCGGACCATCATCTGCCGCCAGCCCTCCTGGTACCCCGTGGTGTAGCCGTCCAACGATGCCTGCAGAGGCTCTGCCCGCCCGATCAGCGGATAGATGGCGTTGGCCAGCTGGGCGAGGTTCCACTGGGCAATGGCCGGTTGATGGCCGAAACGGTAGCGGCGGCCGACGGCATCGGTGGTGTTGGGTGTCCAGTCTGGGTCGTAGTTTTCCAGCCAGCCATACGGGCCGTAATCGATGGTCAGGCCCAGGATTGACATGTTGTCCGTGTTCATCACGCCGTGGACGAATCCCACCCGCATCCAGTGTACGATCATGTCGGCAGTCCGACGGCACACCTCATCGAACCATTGAATGTAGACTGCCGGCGACGGTTGGCCCAAGTGGGGGAAATCGGTGCGGATGGTATAGTCGGCCAGCTGCTTCAATACGTCCAATTCACCGCGAGCGGCGAAGATCTGAAAATTGCCGAAGCGTGTAAATGATGGCGCCACGCGGCAGACCACGGCCCCCGGCTCCAGTTGGGGGTGGCCGTCGTAGAACATGTCCCGCTCCACTTGCTCGCCGGTCAGGGTGAGGCTCAGTGCCCGGGTGGTTGGCACCCCCAGGTGAAACATGGCTTCACTGCACAGGAATTCACGCACCGATGAACGCAGCACCGCCAGTCCGTCTGCATTTCGCGAGTAGGGCGTGGGGCCAGCCCCCTTAAGCTGCAGCATCCAGCGTTCGGAATGTGGGTTGATGACTTCGCCCAGGTTGATGGCACGGCCGTCGCCCAGTTGACCGGCCCAGTTGCCGAACTGATGGCCGCCGTAGCACATGGCATAAGGCGCCATGCCCGGCAGCAGGCGGTTGCCGGTGAACACCTGGGTGAAGGCTTCGGATTGGCAGGTTTTCCTGGAAAGGCCAAGCAGCTCGGCCACCTCCGGTGCATAGGCAACGCGCTGCGGTGCTGCCACGCTGGTGGGTTTGACGAAAGAATAACACGCCCCCAGAACCTGGCGGCGACGGTTTTGGAGGTCGGGATCGGCAGGCAGTTCACGGATGAACCGGTTGTCAAAGCGCATTACAGTCAAGCCCGCCTGTGTTTTGGTGGCAGACTGACTGGGAGCCAAGAAATCGTTGGAATCAAGGAGGTTCATGCGAATCGTTCCTTCGCCCAAAGCCTTATGGATCAGCGCTTTGGAATCGTCCTGTGACCGTTTGGGTTGATCCGGCAAGCCAAGCCGGAAATTGCTGCCGATCAGTTCCTTCAGTGTAAGCATTGAATGCATGCATGCAACGCATGGGCACGCGAAGGAGCGAAGTCGCGGTCATAAAAGGGGGCCGGGGAAAAAAGAAGCCTGCTAGGAAATTCAGGAAGGTCACGCCGCGGGTCGCCCGGATGACCGGCAAGGCCGGCGCAAACATCATCTGCGCCAAGACGGCAGCAATGATTGGTATTATTCGGCCGCGGCGCCGCCTGGCGGATCGTGCACGGGGGACGGATTTTCTTGCTCCAATTCACCGGACGGATCGCCCTGGCCGCCCGCATTCAGGTTCGATTCAGCATTGGCCGCTTCACGCTTGGCTTCATCGTACTCGGCGGCATCGGTATCCGCCGTTTCGTCATCGGCGTCGGCCGGATCCGGGTCGTCGGCCGGGACGCTTTCCTCTTCAACCTCCGCCTCCGCCCCTTCCTGGTAAGCCTGGGACGGCAATGCAAATGAGTTGGCTGCGTTGGGCCGGCTGGGGTCGGCTTTTCCGAACACCATGATGGTGATGATCTTGTCCGACTCCCAGATGATCGTGTGGTTCAGGCTGCGCAGCAGGCGATTGAGCCCATGTTCCAGCGGCAGATTGCCGATCGTGGCGCTGACCGGATGGTCCCTCCATTCGCGGCTGAGGTTGAACCGGTAGCCGGTGTCCCGGGCAAGGGTTTCAAGGACATCACCCAGGCGTTCATTTTTAGCCGACAGCGTGATCAGCGGCTCTGGGGCCGTACTCTGCGCCATGGCCGGATAAACGGCAACGCCGACGCCGCCAAAACCACCAAACAGGCAAAGGATCAGGCATGCAACGCGTTTCATGATGATACGCCAAGCAATGCGGATTGCCGGCCTGGGCCGCTGAAACGATCGAGCCTGTATTGGACAATGCATGGCTTTGGTTTAATCTATTTTCCCCTGATTCTCAATGATTGAATGACGCCAGCGCTTTTTTGGCGATTGCTGCGCCCCATTCGGGGACAAAATGACCCGCCTCGTCGATTTCGAAGGGGTCCGGGCAATTGCGGATGTCGTTTTTCAGCGCCCGCATCACCGGGGGGCCGAGCACCGGATCCTGCATGCCGATGGCCATGAACGACCGGCCGCGCCATGATTGGCCAAGCCAGCGCCTGGCATCGCGGGAGAGCCGGGCGCCGGGTGCATCGGGGTGATCCGGCACCATTTCCGGAAATCGCCGGACACCGGCTTTATAGCGCAGATCGGGAAACGGCGCTTCGTAGGCAATGCATTCGGCCGGGGAAAGATGAGAGCAGCTCAGTTTCAGGAGCCGCCCCGGACTCAGGTCGGGGTTCTTTTTTACCCAGGCCCGCCACGCCAGAAAACCATCGGAGAGCTGATAATCCCCGGATCCGAGGGTGGTGTTCATCACCACCAGACGGGAGAATCGCTCGGGCATCGCCATCGGCAGCGTCAGTCCGATAATCCCGCCCCAATCCTGGCAGACGAGGGTGATGGCGGTCAAATCGAGCTGTTCGATAAAGGCCAGCAGTGTGTGGCGATGAAAATCGAAATGGTATGTGGAACCGTCAACCGGTTTGTCCGACCGCCCGAATCCGAAGAAATCGGGTGCCACGACACGCCCCCCGGCCTGGGTGAAAACCGGAATCATACGGCGGAACAGATAGCTCCAGGTCGGCTCACCATGCAAGCACAAGAAGGTGGTCTCGGCTGCTTCAGGCCTCTCATCCACATAGTGCAGGCGCAGCCCCTCGAAACCTTGCAGGTTGTCTACGTAATTGGGGGCAAACGGGAAATCGGGCAGTTCGGCGAAGCGTTCATCCGGTGTTCTCAACACATCAACCATGGTACGCCCTCCTTGAATGAGTGGGGTGGAGCAACGGGCGGCACTACAAGGTCTTCAGCTTGCGTAGGTAGTCCCGGACATAGTGCGGCAGGATGCCGGTCTTCAGGAATGCGTTAAAAGCCGCATCGGCATGGTCAGGAGAGAGCGACCAGGTGGCCGCCGCACGCTTGAACACCTCATGCTCGCTGATGCCCTGGTTTCTGGCGTGATTCCACAGGCGCTCTTCATCCGACAAGGGTGTTCGGTTGGCCCAGTACTTGTCCAGCAGGCGCATCAACTCAAAATAGAGCAGCGCCGCCAGAATAAACAAAAGCATCGGCCATTGAAAGACAAACCCGTCGTTCATGGGGAACCTCCGGCGTCAGTCGACAGCTAAAAAATAATACCGGATATTTGAAAAGCACCTTCGTCAACTATAAATTCGGATCGCTGGTCTTGGTTGTCCAAGCATCGCAATCCACGCGATGGCCTGCAAGGTTGCTTACTCCCCAATAATTTTCACGAGCACCCGCTTTTTACGCCGCCCGTCAAACTCACCGTAAAAAATGCGTTCCCAGGTTCCAAAATCCAATTGGCCATCGGTCATGGCGACAACGACCTCCCTTCCCATGATCTGCCGTTTCATATGGGCGTCGGCATTATCTTCGCCAACATTATGCCGGTACCGCGAAACCGGCGCGTGGGGGGCGAGCTTTTCCAGCCAGACCTCATAGTCATGATGCAGGCCGGATTCATCGTCATTGATGAAAACCGAGGCGGTGATGTGCATGGCGTTGACCAGCACCAGGCCATCGGTTATCCCGCTTTCGCTTATGCACCGCTGCACGTCGGCGGTGATGTTGATAAACGCCCGCCGCGTGGGGACTTCGAACCACAGCTCTTTTCTATAGCTTTTCATGGGTGATTCCTCTTGTTTTCAATCCAAAAAGACACCTCAAGAATATACGCTTTTGTTTAGGGGGTCAAATATTTGCCTTTGGTTACACGGTGCGATCGGAGGTTAGAATTATTGAAGGCTGGGCTTGAATATCACGACTTGAGGAGGCAAACCGCTTGTATTCATGCTGAAAATGCCGCTCCTGGTATCCGTGGTGGGGCTTCAGGAACTGATCCGCAAGGGTAACGAAATCGGTTTGACTGTCTTCCTTCCCCTGGAAATCTAAACGCTTCTGGTGCTGAACGACCTGGTGCTTATCGGGGAAGTTCCCCGGGGGGTCCGTTGGCTCGAACGCCGGCGCCGTGGAAAAGTGCCGGTTTCCGGGGATGCCCCTTATCGCCGGGAGGGGATCTCATTTCTCAGTCGCCGCAATCCATTCGGTATGAAAGACGGTTCCCCGGTGTTGGTCGACACGTTCGTAGGTGTGAGCGCCGAAGTAATCCCGTTGGGCCTGCAGCAGGTTGGCCGGCAGATTGGCGCAACGCAGGCCGTCGTAATAGGTAAGGGCGCCTGCCAGGGCCGGTATGGGAATGCCGTGCTGGAGGGCGGCGGTCGCGACCCGGCGCCAGCTCGCCTGGGCGTTGCGGAGCTTGTCCCGGAAAAAGGGGGCCAGGACGAGGTTGGACAGGTCGGGTGAGGTTTGAAAGGCCTCGGCGATGGGTTCTAGAAAGCCTGAACGGATAATGCAACCATTGCGCCAGACCATGGCGACGTCGCTGTGGTCGAGGGCCCAGCCATAGGTTGCGGAGGCCTCCCGCATGAGGGCGAACCCCTGGGCATAGGAAATGATCTTGGCCGCCAGCAGGGCCTGCTCCAGATCCGCGATAAAGGCCTGCGGGTCTGGGACCGCCGGTCTGCTTGGGGGAGGACTTAATATGCCGGCAGCAGCCACCCGTTCGTCCTTGAGAGCGGAAAGATAGCGGGCGAAGACCGATTCGCCGATGAGGGTCAGCGGTACGCCCAGGTCAAGGGCCGCACCCACGGTCCAGCGGCCCGTGCCTTTCTGACCGGCGGCGTCCAGGATGCGCTCCAGCAGGAGTTCGCCGTCCGCTTCCCGGAAGGCCAGAATGGCGGCCGTAATCTCTATCAGGTAGCTTTGCAGATCGCCCCGGTTCCAGGTTTCGAAAATGGCTTGCATGGCCTCGCCGGGAAGCTGCAACACGTCCCGCATGATGTGATAGGCCTCGGCAATAAGCTGCATATCGCCGTACTCGATGCCGTTGTGGACCATCTTGACGAAGTGTCCGGCGCCCCCCGGCCCCATCCACCGGCAGCAGGGCGCCCCATCCGGTGCCCTGGCGGCAATTGCCTCGAACAGCGGACGCAGGACGTCCCAGGCGGCCTTCGAACCGCCCGGCATGATGGCGGGGCCCTTCAGGGCGCCCTCCTCCCCACCGGATACACCGGTGCCCACATAAAGCTGCCCCAGCCGCTCCACTGCGACGACGCGCCTTTCGGTGTCGCGGTAGTTGGAATTGCCCCCGTCGATAATGATGTCCCCCGGTTCGAGCCGGGGCACCAGGGCATCGATGACCTCCTGCACGGGGGTGCCGGCCTTGACCATCAGCATCACCCGGCGGGGCGGTTTGAGGTGTTGAACCAGTTCCTGCAGGGAATCGGCGGCCACAACATGTTTGCCGGCGGCGCGGCCGGCCATGAAGGCGCGGGTCTTCTCCGGCGTCCGGTTGGTGACGGCCACCTTAAATCCCCGGCTTTCCATGTTCAGGGCCAGGTTTTCCCCCATCACGGCCAGGCCGATGAGGCCGATGTCGGCTTGCGCTGAGTTGCGATCGTTCATTTGGTTCACCTCTTTTCCTCAAGCATTTTGGTTGGATCCGTACGGACCGGATTGGGCGGCCTTCGGCAGGTTGGCGACGATCCGGTCCACGACCGCTTCCGGCGGATCGTCGATGTCCACGGTCAGGCCGCCTTCGGGCACTTCCAGGGTGTCGAGTTGGCTGCGCAGCAGCTCCGGCGGCATGAAATGGCCCCGGCGATGGGCCAGGCGTCGCTGCAGCAAATCGAAAGTTCCCCGCAGGTAGACGGTCCTCACCGTCTGCTGTTCCACGCCGAGCAGTTCGCGGTAGGACCGCTTCAGGGCGGAACAGGCGATAATGGCGGATTGCCCGACCCGGATGCGGTTCTCGATTTCCCTGCGCAAGGCCAACAACCAGGGTCGCCGATCGCTGTCGTCCAGCGGTTGGCCGCTATGCATTTTGGCGACATTGGCCTCCGGGTGAAAGTCGTCGCCGTCGAGCAAAGGCCACCCGAGTCGCCGCGCCAAAAGGCGTCCGATGGTGGTTTTGCCGCAGCCCGTGGGACCCATGAGGATCAGGATCATGTCAGTCGACGGCAATGCCGAAATAGTCTTCGGCGTTGCGGTAGCAGATATCTCGGACCATCCCGCCCACCAGATCGAGGTCGTTCGGCAGTTCGCCGTTTTCGATATCCGATCCCAGCAGGTTGCAAAGCACGCGTCGAAAGTATTCGTGCCGCGGATAGGAGAGAAAACTGCGCGAGTCGGTCAGCATGCCCACAAAGCGGCTCAGGAGGCCCATATTCGACAGGGCGTTGAGCTGGCGCTCCATGCCCTCCTTCTGGTCGTTGAACCACCAGCCCGAGCCAAACTGGATCTTGCCGGGTACCGATCCGTCCTGGAAGTTGCCGATCATGGTGGCGATGACCTCGTTGTCACCCGGATTAAGCACGTAAAGAATCGTGCGGGCCAGGCGGTCTTCGCTGGCCAGCCGGTCGAGAAAGCGCGCCAGGGGCGTGGCCAGGCGCCAGTCGCCGATGGCGTCGTAGCCCGTGTCGGGTCCCAATTGGCGCAACGCGCGGGAATTGGCATTGCGCAGGGCCCCGAAATGAAACTGCTGGGTCCAGTCCCGGTCGGCATCCATGCGGGCCAGTTCCAGCAGGACGGCAGTCTTGAATTGTTCGTTTTCCAGCGCCGTCGGTGGCTCGTTGCGGCGCACCTTGGCAAAGATGTGTGCGATGTCGTCGGGCGTGAAATCCGCTGCATAGGGGCGCTCCAACCCGTGGTCGGAGAGCCGGCATCCCACCTGGTGGAAGAACTCGTGCCGCGCCTTCAGGGCCGCGAGCAGGGCCTCGTAGTCGTCAATGGGGACACCGGAAACCGCGGACAGCTTGTCCACATAATGGTTGTAGGCCACCGGATCTTCAACGGCCGTGGCCTTGTCCGGCCGAAAGGCGGGCAGGACCTTGACCGCAAAGGCCGGGTCGGCCTGAAGGGATAGGTGGTGTTCGAGGCTGTCCACGGGATCGTCAGTGGTGCACACCACCTTGACGTTCATGCGGGTCAGGAGGGCGCGGGTACTGAATTCCGGCGTCTGCAGAAGAGCGCTACAGTGCTCGTAAATTTCACGGGCAGAGGCGGCGTTGAGCAGGCGGTCGGCAAGGCCAAAATAGCGCTTCAACTCCAGATGGGTCCAGTGATAGAGCGGGTTGCGAAGGGTCTTGGGCACGGTGGCGGCCCAGGCCGCAAACTTCTCCCAGTCGTCGGCCTCACCGGTGATGAAGCGTTCGGCGACGCCGTTGGCCCGCATGGCGCGCCACTTGTAATGGTCGCCGTTGAGCCAGATGCGGGTCAGGTTGGGGAAGGCCTTGTCCGTGGCGATATCTTCCACCGACAGATGGCAGTGGTAGTCGTATATCGGCATCGCTTCCGCATACGCGTGGTAGAGGCGACGCGCAGTCTCCGTCTGCAGCAAAAAGTCCTCCGAAAGAAAAGGCGTCACGGGTAACTCCTTAGTATCATTGAATTTAGAACGATCATACGGTCCAATCTCATTCCCGCATCGCAGAGGAAGTGTGGAGCACACCCAACCTCGATCGGCCTAGTTGAGCTTATAGAGCATTTCACCGGCATGCTCCACACAAAGAATGCCTTGCGCTTCTTTGTGGCGGTAATCGTCGATCCTGACCCGTTCAGGGTCCATATACCCCAGGTGGATCTTCCGGCAGACGGCTTCGGGTATCCCGGTTGCCAGGACGACCTCGATGCGTGGATGCTCGATGCCGTTTTCAAAGGTGCCGGTGCCCCGCACGTGGGTCGAATGGGCCAGCACCCCGCGGGGTACGTCCCGGAAGTCGTCCATCTGCTTCAGGAAATAATCCCGCACGTGGTAGCCGACCGTTTCGATCCACTTTCCCCAGGTGCGTGAAACGGTTTTGATATGGGGTCCGTAAATGATGAGGCGGCCCCCGTCCGCCACCACCTGCTCCAGCTTGTACATGACCTTGCCGGCCACCCAAATCTCGTCGTACATGGCCGGCGCCCGGCCGAAAACGACGGCAAAAGGGGCCTCCCGGTAAACGATGTGCACCCGGTCGGACAGGTCGGCGGCCTGGGACCAGGATTCGATCACATGGCCGACATAGAGCCCGCAGAGCCGGTTGGCGGGGGTGACCACCATGGCGATGTTGTGCACCGGCACGTCGATCATTTCCAGGGCGCGG
Source organism: uncultured delta proteobacterium (assembly GCA_963704985.1). Taxonomy (GTDB): domain Bacteria; phylum Desulfobacterota; class Desulfobacteria; order Desulfobacterales; family Desulfosarcinaceae; genus Desulfosarcina. The sequence goes on from CAVPIL010000008.1 coordinate 550,060, forward strand.
TGGATGACATCCCGGACCGGGGTGTCTTTGGTGCCGATGATGCCGGCGCAGGTGATGACCGCCCCCAGCCAGTGGAAGAAATGCAGGAATTCTCCGCCGGCAATGCCGGGAAAAAGGTATTTGGCCCCACCTGAGAAACCCACCACCTCGTGGGGAAAGACCGGCCCCAGGATCAGGATCAGGTCGTAGTCGAAAATGGCGCGGTTGATGGCCACGGGGACGCGTTCCTTGAGCCGCCCCTGGGAAAAGGCTTCGATTTGCGTTGCTTCCAGGTAGCCGATGGTGGCCAGCGTATCGGGCAGGTCCCAGCGGTGGTTGAGGAAATGGCAGCCGGCGAATCGGTGGTCTCTTTCGGCCGGCGAAATCCCATACAGGGCCAGGATATCTTTCTCGGGCAGGGGCGGGTGGGTGCCCAGCGCCACCATGAAATCCAGCGCCGCGCAGTGGGGGCCGACAATGTCCTGCAGGGCCTTGACCATCATGGGCAAAGGGCAGGTGCGGGTGCCATCCGGGGTCAGCACGAGGAGTCGCTTGCCTGCATAGAGCGCCCGAGGGGTGCCGGCGTCGATGAGGCGCCGGACCTCATCCGCGTCAACGATCATGTCGGGGTGGCCGGTTCCGGAAACCATGGTGGGCATTCCTGTCCGCTTAAATGTTGTGAATCAGATAGCCCCCGTCTACCGGGATGGAAACGCCGGTGACGAATCCGGAAGCTTTTTCGCTGGCCAGAAAAAGGGTGGCACCGGCCAGTTCTGCGGGGTTACCGAAGCGTCCGAAGGGGGTGCGCGCGATAATGGCCTGGCCCCGTGGGGTATAGTCCCCAGTTTTTTCGTCGACCAGCAAGGCCCTGTTCTGTTTGCCGAGGAAAAACCCCGGTGCGATGGCATTGACCCGAATGCCGTGGCGGGCAAACTCGTTGGCGGTGGCCTGGGCGTGAAAATCGGCCACCATGCCGCAGCCGACAATTCCGATGCCGAACCCGCTTCGCTTAGCCACGGGCGAACCTCCGATTACGGGGTGATGAGGCAATAGGGAGAAGAAAAACCGAGACGGTGCCTGCTTGGGTGGCGTTAACTGACGCGAATTTCTGAAATTTACTACTGTATCGATGAAGACCTGTCAAGCCGCAGTGGAAAAAGGTTGTCAAGGAAAGATCATGCGACTATGGAGAGGAGGATTGGTAAGCCGGTTGGTCACGTTTTAAAGCAGCTGCCATGAACACCGTGTCGAAGGGAGAAGCAGTCATGCGTATGTTACAGTGGGGGCTCATCGGATGTGGCGATATTGTCAGGCGACGCGTTGGGCCCGCCCTTAAATCGCTCCCCGGATGCGAGATTGCAGGAGTGGCGCGCCGGGATCCGAATCGGCTCGACAGCTGCCGCAGCGAACTGCAGGCCGGACAGGGATATGCCGACTGGCGTGACCTGGTGCGCGACGATGTCATCGATGCCGTATATATTGCCACGCCGGTTCGCTCTCACTGCGAACAGGTCCTTGCCGCACTGGAACACGGCAAGCATGTGCTCTGCGAGAAGCCCCTGGGTATGGATGAGGCAGAATGCCGGCAGATGCGAGCGGCCAGTCAGCAGCGTGCCGCCGCTCTCGGGGTCGCCTATTACCGTCATTATTATCCCGCCGTCCTGCGGATCAAGGAAATCATTGCGTCGGGTGAAATCGGCGACGTCCTTTTGGCGACGACCGTCGCCTCCGAAACCTTTCGGCCTTCCGAGGACCATCCCCGGCGCTGGATTCTGGACAAGTCCCAGGCCGGCGTCGTCAGCGTCACGCGAGGCGGAACCCTCGAACGCGATGTCGTTTACGTTCAGGGAACCCGGGGAGTGGTGCGGGTTGACAACCTCAATGGCGGCTGGCTGACCGTAGCCGGTGCAGCCGGAACCCGGCGAGAGACCCTGCCATGCCATGCCAATCCCCACCTCCCCTTGATCGAGGCCTTCTGCAACGCCATTTGGGAAAAGCGCCCACCCGACGTCAGCGCCGAGACCGGCTGGCGGGTCCAGCGCATCATCGACACCATCTATCGGAATCGTTCTTTCGCCAACGAAGAACCGGCGTGATATGTCGTATCCCGCTGAAAACCATGCTGGACCGCTTCCACCGGAAGCGGGTCCATGTCGCGTTTGAAGGGGGTTGGCGGCTGGTTGCGCAATCGCCTATCGCCACGTTCCCATCCTAAGTCGCTTCTTTCAAGGCCGACACCGCGTTACCGTCCCCCTCGGCTGCGATCGTCCTTGCTACCAGGACCGCTTCAGCCAACATCTTCCATGAACAGCATACGGTTGGTCTATTGTTTGCGGAGACCGGCGGGAAGTGGTATGTTGACCTTGCCAAAAACGATAGTCGTGAGTGCTCAAGGCTGAAAAAGCACTGTTCAGGGGTACTGCATGTTCCAGGACGCACACAGCAAGTCTGGCGCCTCATCTCAGTATTATCATCAGCGGCTGTATCGCAGGCATTACCAGGGCGCCCTGGTAAGATCGGGGGCCAGTCTGTTCATGTGGCTGGTTGCCCTGCAGGCCTACATTATCGGTGTCATCGGCCAACACCATTTCATCGCTGTGAGCATGGCCGACATCTACCTGGTCGCCATCAACCCCCCGGCGCTCTGGGTTCTAAAACGCATCAGGCACCCCCGCCGACTGGCTAATTTCTCCACTGCCATCAATCTGCTTGAAATCTTGGGTTACACGGCCGTGATCTACTCACTGGGAGGCATAGAAGCCACCTATCTCACCACCATCTATGCCGCCATGATCGCCTATGTGGGCGCCATGGCCGAACGCCGGCATACCTTCCTGATCACCGCTGCCTGTGCATCGGCCTACACCGGGATGGTCCTGCTGGAAGGCCTTGGCCTGATCCCCTGGCTCAAGGTCAACCCCCACTTCAACATTACCTGGACCCATAGGCTGCTAATTCTCATCGTCGTTATCAGCCTGCTGTTGGTAATTGCCTTTATCGCCTCTTTTACTGCTGCCCTACGCAAAAAGGACCGCAAGGCGCTGCGCATAAAAAACACGACGCTGGAAAGGCAAACTGAACAACTGCTGAACGCCGAACGCGGTCTTGTGGCTGCCCACCACAATCTGGAAAAGAGGGTTGCGGAGCGAACCGACGAACTCAGTCGGGCCAACGAGGAATTGCGCCAGGAGATCCAGGAACGCGAATCCGCCGAAAAGTCGCTCAAAGACTCCCATGAAACCTTCCTCACCGTCCTGGACAGCATCGATGCCACCATATACGTGGCCGACCTCAAGACCCATGAGGTCCTCTTCATGAACCGGCACATGAAGGAAACCTTTGGCCGTGATGTCACCGGCTCGCGGTGCTGGGAGTTTTTTCGCGCTGAAGGGGCGCCCTGCACCCACTGCACCATGGGCCGCCTGCTGGATGAAAACACCCATCCCACCGGCGTTTACGTCTGGGAGGCCGAAAACCCCATTACCCGGCGTTGGACCATCAACTACGACCGGGCCATCAAGTGGGTGGACGGCCGCTGGGTGTTCCTCCAGATCGCCACCGACATCACCCAGCTGAAAGTGCTGGAAAACGAGCGCATGGAGGCCGAGGCCAAGCTCCACCGCGCCCAGAAGATGGAAGCCCTGGGCATGCTGGCCGGCGGCGTGGCCCACGACCTCAACAACATCCTCTCGGGCATCGTGAGCTTCCCTGAACTGCTGCTGACGGATTTGCCCGAGAGCAGCCCCCTGCGGGAACCCATCACCGTGATCGAGAAGTCCGGCAAGAAAGCCGCCGCCATCGTCCAGGACCTGCTCAACCTGGCCCGTCGGGCTGTGCCGGCCACGGAAGTCGTCAACTTGAACACCATCGTGCGGGATTACGTTGGCAGTCCCGAATGCGCAAAGCTCAAACAGTATCACCCGGACTGCCGCCTGGAGGTCAACTGCCAATCCGATCTGATGAACATTGTCGGCGGGCCCACCCAGCTGTCCAAGTCCGTGATGAACCTGGTTTCCAACGCCTTCGAAGCCATGCCGGAAGGGGGCCAGGCAACCCTGTCTACCGCGAACTGTTATATCGACCGGAACATGGGCGGATTCGAAAACGTCGCTGAGGGCGAGTATGTGCTGCTTACGGTGGCCGATGCGGGCATGGGCATGTCGCCCGAGGACAGGGAGCGGATCTTCGAACCCTTTTTCACCAAGAAGGTAATGGGTCGCAGCGGCACCGGCCTGGGCTTGGCCGTGGTCTGGGGAACAGTCAAAGACCACAAGGGTTATATAGATGTCCAGAGCGCTGTGGGCAAGGGTGCTGCCTTCCGGCTCTACTTCCCGGCCTCCCGCCAGGTCATGCCCCAGCCGGCCGCCCTGCCGGACCTGGAGGCGTTGCAGGGCCAAGGCCAGTCGATCCTGGTGGTGGACGACGTGGAGGACCAGCGCCAGATCGCCTGTGGAATTCTCCGGAAGCTGGGCTATGCCGCCACCGCAGTGGCCGGCGGAGAGGAAGCCCTGGCCTATCTCCAAGACCACGCGGTGGATTTGATGGTGATCGACATGGTCATGGATCCGGGCATGAACGGCCTGGAGACCTTCCAGGCGGTGCGCAAGATCCGGCCGCACCAGAAGGCCATCATCGCCAGCGGTTTCGCCGAAACCGAGAGCGTGACAACCGCCCTCAAGCTGGGGGCCGGCGCCTACGTTCGCAAACCCTATTCCATTGAACAGATCGGCCGGCCGGTGCAGGAGGTGCTGGGACAATCGCCCGGCAGGGCCTCAGAAGGGGTGGATGGGGCCTATGCTGGCCATGACATCCGCAACGAACAGGGCCATGGCGGTTCCCAGGGGCTCCGCCCAAGCGACGCTGCGGGCGACCATCCCGATGGCAAGAACACCCCTTAAACAAAGGTTTGCAGAGATGAACCCGAATGCGAGTAAAGGATCAACACCACCCATGGCAGACGGCCGGCCAATTCTTGTATGGGACCTGCCCACCCGGTTGTTTCATTGGCTGCTGGCCACGTTAGTGATCGTATCCTTTGTCACCGGAAAAACCGGAGGACTCTGGATGCAGTACCATATGTGGAGCGGCTGCGCCATCTTTGGACTGCTGCTGTTCCGTCTGACCTGGGGCGTGGTCGGAGGGCGGCACGCGCGCTTCTCAAATTTCGTCCGCGGACCTGGCGCCGTTGTGCGCTATGGGCGAACCATGCTGCAACGTGGCACCCCCAGGCACCTGGGGCACAATCCCCTGGGGGGTTGGTCCGTGCTGGCCATGCTGATCGCCTTATTGATCCAGGCCACCACCGGCCTGTTCGCCAATGACGACATTTTCACCGAAGGGCCGCTTTACCCTTGGATCGACAAGGCAACCAGCGATTGGCTCACTCGTATCCACAACCTGAACCAGCACACGATCCTCCTGCTGGTCAGCGTGCATGTGATGGCGGTGCTTTTTTACCTGATCATCAAGCACGAAAACCTGATCATGCCGATGGTCACCGGCCGCAAACACTGGCACGGAGAAGGTCAATCGTCGGCCAACCATTTAGGAATGGCGGCGCTGATTGCGTGCTTGCTGGCCGGGGGCGTCTACCTGTTGGTACGCTGACACGTTAAAAGAGCCCCTCGCCGAAACCAAGCAAGTGGCGCGATGGCAGGCAATGGGTTGGCCCGGGATTGGCCCCAAGGGATGGCCCTCTGCTCAGGCGCAACGCATAAGCAGTATCCGTCCGCCAATGGTAGCTTTTGGTTCGGGGCTAGGCAATGTTGGAACCGCGGGCGTAACAATGCTGCGTCGAGGATTCAAAAAGAGCGCGAACGCTGCACGGGACCTAAAGCGGCTGTTTGGGATCGAACAGCGACTATTTGTTCCGGTAGGTCGAATGGCAGGCTTTACAGCTCTGGGCCACCTCTCCGAATTGTGCTTTGACGGCCTCTAGATCCCCGCTTTTGGCCGTTTCAGCCAGTTTCTGGATATCGCTCTCAAATTGTTGCGCCACAGCCATAAATTGGTCTTTTTCCTTCATTGCCAAGGCGTTAAGGGTGGTGTCGCCTTTATCCGATCCTGGAACCATGACAGCCTCCCAGGATAGTGCTGCCATTGTCCGAAGCACTGCCGCATCGTGTTCTATCGCCTCCTTGTTGAATGAGGCCTCTCCCTTGACCACAGCCGCTATGCGGCCGAAATGTTGACCGATAATGGTCATCGCTGCTTTGCGGTAACGAATGGCATCCTCGGGCTTGGCAAATCCTGCGAAGGCAAGGCCACCCAGAGCGACCAAAACAATTCCAGACATCACAACCTTGAGTGATACTCTCATTCATCCCCCTTTTTAGTATTGGGTATATCAAAAAATGCACAGGCACCTTTCCACCTTCAGCTTGGTTAAGGCATCCAAGCCTTCGATTTGGAAAAAAGTACCCTTTATGAATGCCGAATAGGTTTAAAATAGGATGGAATCGTTCCGCTGGTCAAGGGAAAAGGCGCGAGAGAGGGGTATCTTTAAGGAACGAATCCATGGCGCACAATTGACGCAGCGGCACCGAGGTCAACGACATAAACAACCGGGGCATCCCGCCACCGCTGGCAGGATGCCCCGGTTTAAAAACGATGCTGCCTTGTCAGGTTGTTCTTTTTACATTCTTGGCTTCAGGTCCGCGGTCGCTCTCCTCAACATCGAAAATGACCATGTCCCCTTCGGACAGGGTCTTGAATCCCGTCATGTCAATGGCGGAAAAATGGACAAAAACGTCCCGACCTTCGTTTTCGTTGATGAAGCCATACCCCTTTTTGTCATTGAACCATTTAACTGTCCCGTTCGCCAAAACACTGACCTCCTCTTCTCGATAGTTCCCTTCCAAAATGTTCCTTTGCCTTTGCAGACGATACTCCGGCACGTGGAAGATTGCCGCTCAGAAGATGTCAGATCAGAAGTTGCTGTGGCCAAACTATCATCCAAAAAAATAATTAGCCAATGAACTACTCATTGTCAAGCGAAAAGCTACAGTGGAAACCTTTTAATATCCGCATGTTCCTTCAATTTTTCAAGATAGGCCTCGATCTTGGCTCCCTCCTGCTCCTGACGAAGGCGGGCAGTAATCCCCTCCTTGACATCATTAAACGCCATGTCCTGTTCCTCCTGGCGCTCAGTCACTCGGATCAGGTGGTAGCCAAAGCGGGTTTGCACCACATCACTGGTCTGGCCCGGCTGAAGGGCAAAGGCGGCTTGGGAAAAAGGCTCAACCATCTGCTCTCGGCTGAAAAAACCCAGGTCCCCGCCCTTGGCCTTGCTGGGGCAATCGGAGGATTCCATGGCCAGGCTGGCAAAGTTCTCACCATTGTCGATGCGGCGCTTCAGCTCTTGGATAACCGCCAGGGCTTCGGCCTGCTTGGCCTCGGCGGCATTTGCCGGCACCTGGACCAGAATGTGAGAAGCCTTGACCTGCTCCGGCCTGCGGAACAGGTTAGGGTTGTTGTCATAAAAGGAGCGGACCTGTTGGTCGGACAGGGAAATCTTTTGCATCACCTCTTTTTCAATGAGGGTCTTAATGGTCAGACCATTTTTGATCTGGCCTTGCAGCATCTCCTCGGTAAAACCCATATCGGTCAATGCTCGCTGGTAGGCCTTCTCGTCCGGGAACCCGGCCTTGAATTCATCCAGGGCTTTGGCCACGAGATTGTCCTTGACATCGATCCCCATGGATTTCGATTGTTGCAGCAACAAGGCCCGGTTGATCAAGTTCTCGCGGATGTTACCCTCGTATTGTTTCAACTGTGCGGCATCCACGGGTCGTCCTTGGCGCGCCAGCTTCAGGGAGACCAGTTTCATCTCACGGTCCAGGTCCTGGCGCAGCACCACGCTTTCATTGACCAGGGCAATCCGCTCGCCGGGCGCTTCCGCGGCCATGGTGATCGCCGGAGCAAATAAGAGCATCGCCAGCATGGCAAAGGCAGCGGCGGGATTGGTCTTGGGTTGATTCACGGTCATCGATTTCTCCTTAAAATAGGTTTTTCACACCCTGTTCAGCGGTCTTCCCCCACTGCCACTGCTGGTAATGGTCGTTCATGACATCCTCTCTAAGGCTTCACCGGAGGCAATGGACCGACGCCGGTCATGCTCACCAGTTCTCCGGAAAAGCTGCCCACAACCACCTTGCTTTTCAATTTCACCGGCAACCGCCGATGATCCGCAGACACCCAGAGCTGGATTTTGGCGTCCGGGCTTTTTTCGAAAACACCACCCACGTGCGCCAGGTCCGGCTCGATGAGAAAGGTGTCGAAAGTACCTGCAGGTACCGTTATGGTCTCCCGCCGGACCACATCGGCGAGCCCCAGCACGTGTTTCTTGCCGTCGGTCACCGATCGTTGTATCCGGGCGCCGACAGTCAACTTCGCCAACCGGGACCAGAAAAAAATGGACAGCGGATCGAAGGTGCCCTCGGTAATGAAGATCGGCTCCTGAGCCTTGCCCTGGTTGATGTATTGGGCCGTCATCTCATCCCAATCGAAGGAGACGGTGATATCCCGGCGCGTACTGCCCTCATGCTGTTTTTTTCGGTAAAGCAGCGACTGGCGCATGGCGGTGTCAGACCAGGCATCAATGCGGTCCCGGACCATGTAAAAGGCGTCCACAAAGGCATTGGACCGTGCCGTCAGGACAAAGTGGTAGGCATCGCGTCCGGCCATGTGCTCCTGGGGCAGCACTTCCAGGACCGCTTCCCCCGCAGGAATGACGGTCCACTTGAGCACGAAGGTCAATCGTTCACCCGGCCTGAAGGCCTGGGCGGGGGCGTGCGGGTCACCGGCCAAGGCTGTGCTGGCGATAAACAGGCAGGCGACGACCCCCACCGCGAAAGCCCACCCCGCCCACAGAAATCGCCCGGCATGCTTGGTCCATCCACCCTGAAGCCTGACTGGTGTCATCTGCATCCTAACGTTGGCGTATTAACAAGGCGTTGAACAACGATTGCGTCTGCCCGACAGGCAGGAGGACGCGGCATAAGAAGCGTTGGCGTTTTCATTGTCTGTATGCGATTCCATAACCTGCCACCGATGATTTCAGCGGCCGTTGCCGGGTGCGGTGTTGACGGCAATCGGCGGGCGCCTCTTTTTCACCCCCAGCCATAGACGGTAGGCATGGGTGAAGGCCACAGCGGTGACCAACCGGGGAATCCACAGCCAGAAGGGGTGAATGCCCAGGGGCAGAAACAGCGCCGGATCTTCGACCATGGCGTGATTGATACCGATAGAGACATGCAGGGTTTTAAGCTGCTCTTCCGGAAGCTTGCGGTCCCGGGTCTCCTCCACGATTACGGCGCCTCCGTAAGTGATTCCGAACACTGCGGCCGTTAACCATAGCATGGCCACCTGCCTGTCCAGACCCAATATTCCCAGAAAAGGTTCGATGATCCGCACCACCTTGTCAATAAGGTGGTGCTGCTTCATGATTTCCATGAATATCATCAGGGCCGTGATGATGAGCAGAACTTTCAGGCTCAAGCCGGCCATGGCAGCAGCCCACCCCTGCATGGCCGGCCAAAACATCAGCCGGGACGACGCCGACGCCCCTCCTGCCGCTTTCTGAGCCGTTTCCGGCCCCACCATCCAACCCAGCACGAAGACGGTCAGCATGGCGGCCGCGAGCCGAACGGCAGTGGCCATCCAGGCTGGGCAGCCGGAATTGCGCTGCACCAGCCCTTCCTGGATCAGGCTGTGGGCGATGAGCAGAAACACCGCCATCAAGGTCATCTGGTCGACGGTGAACGGCAGCACCGACATGGCGGCAATGGCGCCGTAAATGCCGGTCAGCAGACCGGCCAGCAGCGGCAGGGCAGCCATGGCCGGCAGGTGCATGGCGCCCATCAGCGGCTCCAACCAGCCGTCCATCCGGGCCAACCAACCTGAATAGTCCAGCAGGAAGGTGGCCAGGGACACCGGCAGAATGATCTTAAGCATCCAGAGAAAGCCCCGCCATCCTTTGGCGGCACCGCGCTGCAGGCTGATATTGATCGTCGATCGATTCGCTACCACGGTTGGGTACCTGTTTTGCACCTTTCTTCGGCCGATTGGAAGTTGCGCCCGGCTTTGTAACACACTTTCATGGGTAGCGCACGAATTGAAACCCGTAGCGCACGTCACCCAAGCAAAACAGCCGTCTGCGTCCCGGCTGGTGGGGGTCCGTCGTTGAGTCTGTCGGGGAAAAGACCAGGCGGGCGTCTGCATGGAAACCGGTCACGGCATCAGGTAGAATCCAAGGGCGGGGTCATCCGGCTCATTGGGGTGAAAAGAGGCTCCCACAAACTGACCGCTGACGTTGCGGACAATGACGCGCTTCTCCATGGGCGTCCGCTTGCGATCGTCCAGACGGAACTCAACCAGCAGCGTGGCCCCGATGGGAAAGCTCCGCGGAACGGTCATTTTCAATTTTAGGCCGGTGGTGGAGAGATCCACAACCTTCGCCAGACCGGTGTCCTCGGGCCCTTTTTTCCCCAGAAGGGTGAACTTCCCCGGCAGATCGGCGCCTTTGCGGTATTGTTTGCGCTTCTCCAGCCGGCAACGGAATTGATGGCCGCAGGCACAGGTACAGTTGACCGTGATTTTTTTGTCGGTCGCGGCATATTGGCTCACATCCGCAGTTTTGGCTTGGTTGCATTGGGGACAACGGAAAGTGGCGGTGTTGTTCTTGGATATGAATACGGTCTGATCCATGCGGTTACAATTCTGTTTGGGGCAGCACCAGCGAGTCCGTCGACGAAGAATGGTGCCCCCGGATCTTGATGATTTCAGGTTGATAGCTGGCTTTTTTGGAGAGGCGCCGGCCGGTGATGCGAATGACGATGAAGGCCAACCCGAAAAACAGGAAGCCGAACAGGACGGACAGCCCGGACGGATCCATATCGCGCATGACGGCCACCGTCTGCCCCAGCACGGCACCGGCAATCAGGGCCAGGATCGGGAAGACATACAGCAGAAAGGTGGCTTTTAACAGGGAAGCCGTTTTAATGTTCAAAACGATCCGATCCCCTACCCGGGCATCGGCCGAGTTGATGGCCTCCACCTCCATCTCCTTGCCACCGCCTTCAGCATGGCAGGCATGCCTGGACGAACAGGATTCGCAGGCACTGGAACGGGTGGTTTTTACCCAGGCGGTCCCTGCCCCGGTCGCTCCCATTTTATATACCACACCTTCTTCGGTGGCCATAGGCGATTCTTAATATGTCGTCGCGTCAACCCGTGCGAGCGATCAGGCGTTGACGGCGTCCCTGATCTGTTCCAGCGGCCGCTGGTTGCCTGCGTTCTGGTAGCAGATAAGGCCGCAATTGAGGCACCGGGCAGCTTCTGCCTGGGCCGTTGTCGTATCGAATCCCGTTTCCAGTTCCATCAGCTGGGCCAGGTCCCGGCTGCCGGCCAGGGGCATGATCCGCCGCTGGTTGGTCATCACCGCTTCCACATGGTCCACATTCTGGATGGCCGCATCCGGCTTAAGCACTGTTTCGGGCAGGTCGAGGGAGATGTCGTAGATGCGTTTATGGATGGCGACAGCGGCACGGCGCCCGGCCCCGATGGCCTTGATGGCACCGCTGAAATCGGTTAGGGCGTCACCCTTGGCAAACAATCCGGATTCGTCGGCATGGTCAGGCTGTTTGTATGGGGGCTCCGCCGTCCAGGCTGTCGGATGATCATCATCGGTAGATCGGGTGAAGATCAGTTCGGGATAACGGCCCGCTGAAAAGATCAGCGTCTGGGCTTCAATCAACCGTGTTGCACCACTGGTCCCATCCAGCACCTCAATCCCGGTGAGCGACTCCCCATCGCCGAAAAGGCGGGTGACGCAGGCATGCGCAACCACGTTGGCACCGGCCTGGATCAGTACCGCAGCGGAGGACGCATCCAAGTTGTCCCGGAAAATGAAGGTCACGGTCTTGGCGCCCAGAGATCGTGCGTGGGTCAAGCTTTCACCTGCTAATTCGTAACCACCGACAATCACCGTATCCGATCCGCAGGAAACCGTCCCATGTTCGCCCTTGCCGGAACGCAGCAGGTCCAGCAGCAGGCAGCCGCCGGGTAGCGGTGCCTCGACCACTTTCTCGGCACCCCGGGCCAGCCGGCTGTCCCAACCGCCCGAAGCGAGGAATACGGCTTCATACCCGTCATCCAGAAGGCCGGCCACGGTCACGTCGCGGCCCAACATGTGGCCGGTATGGGCCGTCACACCCATCTCCAGGATGCCGTCGATATCCCATTTGAGGATCTCCTCGGGAAGCCGGTACTTGGCGATGGCGGTATTGAGCAGGCCGCCCAGGCGGTCCGTACCTTCGAACACCGTAGCCGCGTGGCCCAGTCGGGCCGCGAAAAAGGCGGTGGAAAGGCCTTGGACGCCACCACCCACCACGGCGATACGGCGGCCGGTGTCCGGCGCCTTGAAGGGCTGGATGCGCTCGTTCTGAGTGCGTTCATAGTCGGCGGCAAACCGTTTTAGAAAGTTGATCGCCACCGGTTCGTCGACATATTTGCGCCGACAGTCGTTTTCGCAGGGCCGGGGACAAATTCTACCGATCACGGTGGGAAAGGGGTTGCGCTCCTTGATGGTCTGGACCGAACCGTGGTAGTCGCCGTCAACGATCTGCTGGATGTACCGGCTGATATTGATTCCCGCCGGGCAGGCGCGTTGACAGGGCGTTGTGCAGTCTTCGGTGGTATACTCCTTGAGAATTCTGCGGGTGACCGACGACAAGGTGATGATGTGCTTGGGGCAGATCCGTTCGCACGTGCCGCAGCCGGTGCATTTGACCTCGTCCACCACGGGAAGCCCCTTGGGCCCCATGACGATCGCGTCGAAGGGGCATGCGGCGGCGCAGGTACCCAGCCCCAGGCAGCCGATGTTGCAGACCTTCATGCCGCCGGAAAGCAGGGCGGCCGCCCGGCAGTCGTTCAGGCCGTCGTAGCTGTATTTGACATCCGCATCGGCCACGCCATAAGTGCAGCCGGGCAGCGCAATATCAGGCTCCTTGACCTCTACGCTGACACCGAGGAGGCCGGCAATGGCCAGGGCCACGTCATCACCAGCGGCCACGCAGGAGTTGGGCGAAGCCTTGCCCGCCACAATGGCTTCTGCATTGGCGCTGCAGCCGGGCAGGCCGCAACCGCCGCAGTTGGCGCCGGGCAGAACCTCTTCGATGGATACGATTTTGGGGTCCACATAGACATAAAAAATCTTGGAGGCCAGCGCCAGTCCGATGCCCACCACGAGTCCCAGTCCACCCATGAGTATAATGGCTATGGTCATATTACCGCTCCTGTTAAAAGATGGCGTCGAATCTGCACTTGTCGTAGCAGGTCAGACACTTGATACACTTTTCCTTCTCGATGCGGGCCACTTCCTTCTTTTTCCAGACGATGGCGTCAGCCGGACAGGCCTTGAAGCACAACCCGCAGCGGGTGCATGCGTCCGGTTGCACCTCGAACTTGAGCAGGGCCACGCAGCGCTTGGCCGGGCAGCGCTTTTCGTAAATATGGGCCTCGAACTCATCCCGGAAATAGCGCAGGGCCGAAAGCACCGGGTTGGGGCCGGTCTGGCCCAGGCCACACAGGGCGGTCTCGCGGATGATCTGCGACAGCTCAACCAGGATATCCATGTCAGCCCGCTCTCCGCGGCCTTCGCAGATTTTCTCCAGAATCTGGAGCTGGCGGCGGGTGCCCTCCCTGCAGGGCGTGCATTTGCCGCAGGATTCGTCCTGAATGAACTCCATGAAAAAGCGGGCCATATCCACCATGCAGGTCTTTTCGTCCATGACGATGGCTCCGCCGGAGCCCATGATGGCCCCCACCCGGGCAATGGCCTCATAGTCCACCGGCGTGTCCAGGTATGCTTCGGGAATACAACCGCCCGACGGACCGCCCAGTTGCACCGCCTTGAATTTGCGCTTGTTGGGGATGCCGCCGCCGATATCATAAATGATGGTGCGTAAGGAAGTACCCATGGGCACCTCCACCAAGCCGATGTTGTTCACGTCGCCGGACAGGGCGAAAACCTTGGTGCCCTTGCTGGTCTCGGTGCCCACACCGGCATACCAGGCACCGCCCTTGACCATGATCTGTGGCACGTTGGCCAGGGTTTCCACGTTGTTGAGAATGGTGGGTTTTTCCCACAACCCCTTGTGGGCCGGAAACGGCGGCCGCGGCCGCGGCATGCCCCGCTTACCTTCGATGGAGCGCATCAGCGCGGTCTCCTCGCCGCAGACAAAGGCACCGGCACCCTGGTAGATCTCGATATGAAAGCAGAATTCCGAACCCAGGATGTTGTCGCCCAGCAATCCGTAATCCTCGGCATGATCGATGGCAAGGCCCAGCCGCTTGATGGCCAGGGGATATTCGGTGCGTGCGTAAATGTAGCCCTTGTGTGCGTTGATGGCCTTGGCTGCGACGATCATGCCTTCCAGCACCGCGTGGGGATCCGCCTCCAGGATGCTGCGGTCCATGAATGCCCCGGGATCGCCCTCGTCGGCGTTGCACAGCACGTATTTGACCGTACCGGGACTCTGGCTGGCAAAATCCCATTTCACACCGGTGGGGAACCCGGCACCGCCGCGCCCCCGCATGCCCGAGCGCTTCATCTCTCCGATGATCTGCTGGGGGGTCATGTCGAAAAGCGCCTTGGCCGCACCGGCATATCCGCCCCGGCCGATATACTCGTCAATGGACTCGGGGTCGATCAACCCTTTGTTGCGCAGAACCCTGGGCATCTGGTGGGCAAAAAAGGGAATTTCCGTCTGGGCGGCGATTTTGGCTTTGGACACCGGGTCTTTGTAAAGCAGCCGCTCCACCGGCTTGCCGTTGATCAGGTGGGATTCCACCAGCTCGGGCATATCCTCCACGGAAAGCTTCTGATAGAAGATATCGCCGGGGTGAACCACCAGAATCGGCCCCATGGCGCAAAAGCCATTGCATCCGGTCTCGATGACCTGGGCCTTTTCGCCCAAGCCCTTTTCGTCGATGGCCGCCACCAGTGCATCCTTGACCCGGATGGCGCCGGTGGCATGGCAGCCGGTGCCGCTACAGATCAACAGGTAGGTTTTGCCCCTGAATGCCAGGCGTTCTTTTTGCGCGTCTCTGATGCGCTCAAGGTCCAACGTGGTCAGTTTCGCCATTTCCCGTCTCCAGCAGTTGTTACCAGGAACCGTCCAACCCCCTGATGCCATTCATGTAAAGCCGCCCACAGGCCACAAATAACGAGTAGTCCGTCACCATCAGCGGGATATCGAAAGATTTGGCCATCTCCACGAACTGCTTGGGCGGGTTTTTGCCTCTGACGATCACGATGGCGCCCACACCGACAATTTTGGCCGTGCGGATGACATGGTCCGTGGTGACACCCGTCAGCAAGGCACAGCCCTTGGCCGCGGCAGCCAACACGTCGTCCATCAGGTCCGCCGCACCACCGGCAACGATGACCGTGTCCATCTGGTCTTCCCCACAAAGGATGCTGCCTTTGAGGATATCTTTGATTTCAGAAATTTTCATGGGCCTTCGATCTTTAAGCGCAAAGGATTAACGGTTTGCCAACCATAGGCCTAACTATACTTTTCAAGCAGCTCGATCACCTTGTCGGAACTCACGTCCCCGTAAGTATCCTGACCCACCACCATCACCGGTGCCAGACCGCAGGCACCCAGACAGCGAACGGCTTCCAAGGTAAACCGCCGGTCATCGGTAGTGCTGCCCTCTTTGAGCTGGTATTCATTTTCGATGCGGCTCAGGGCCTCTTTGATGCCCTTGACGTAACAGGCCGTTCCCAGGCACAACTTGATGGTGTGCCGACCCTTGGGTACCATGGAAAACAGGGAGTAAAAAGAGGCCACGCCGTAAACGCTGCTGGCGGGCAGATTGAGGCCCTGGCTGATGAAATCCAGCAATTCCACGGGCAGGTATCCGGCAATCGTCTGGCACTCCCGGAGAACTGTGATCACAGCCCCGGGAATGTTCCTGTTCTTGTCGATGACCGCATCGACCTGCGACCACATGTCGTCGTTGATATCGGGGTGGTGCGGATGGTGTTTCTGGGTCATGTCAGCAACGCTCCTTTGGCCGCCAAATACAATCCCTTCAAAACCGCTTTCAATCGCCAAATCGGTAATCGGCACGGCAATAGATGCAAACCGTGGGTAACCGCGTGGCAACATTTCATAATTATATAGAAATGTCAACGCTATCATGGCCGTCAGCCCGCTACGGACAGCGCTTGACGGGGCCGTGGAAGCTGGTCTATAACTCAAGATCCCGGGGAGTGAAGCATATTTTTAGCAAACCCACCGGCATGGTTAGCACAACCCCGTGATCAGACACCGGAGGCCGCCATTGAACCGCTTGAAAGAAATGGTCCGTGAAGCCGCAACCTTTCTGGAGTCGAAACTGAATTTCACCCCTGCAACCGGAGTGATCACCGGCACGGGACTCGGTGAAGCCGTCGGTCCCCTCGTTGATGCCTGGACCATCGAATACGGAGATATCCCGCATTTCCCCGTCTCCACCGTGGTCGGCCATTCGGGCCGGCTGGTGGCCGCCAGACTGGCCGGGCACCCCCTGATGGTCATGCAGGGGCGGTTCCACCTTTACGAAGGCTACACTCCCGATGCCGTCACCTTTCCCGTGAGGGTGATGCATTCCCTGGGCGTGCGGAACCTGATCATCTCCAATGCGGCCGGCGGCATGAACCCCGCCTTTCGCCAGGGGGATCTGATGGTGATCCGCGACCATATCAATCTCACCGGAGAAAACCCGCTGATCGGATCCAATCATGACGACTGGGGACCCCGATTCCCGGACATGACGGCGGCCTACGACCGATCCCTGATCCAACTCTCCCGCCGGGCGGCCGACGGCCTGGGCATTGCCTTGAAAAGCGGGGTTTATGCCGGTTTGAAAGGGCCGTCTTTGGAAACGCCGGCGGAAATCCGCTATCTGAAAACCATCGGAGCCGATGCGGTTGGTTTTTCCACGGTCATGGAAACCCTTGCCGCCGTCCACGCCGGCATGCGGGTGCTTGGGCTGTCAACCATCACCAACATCAACGACCCGGACCGTCCGGTTCCGGCATCGGTGGAGGCGATCGTGGCCTCGGCCAACCGGGCAGCCCCCACGCTCAAGCGCCTCATTGAAGCCGTGGTGGCACAAATCGACGCCGGAACGCTGCGATGACTGCCGTCGACCTGTTGATCACCAACGGCATCGTCATGACCATGGATCCGCATGGCCGCGTGATTCAAAAGGGCGCGGTGGCGGTAACTGGGGACAACATCACCGCGGTGGGCGCGATCACGGATTTTCGGACACCACCTGCCAAAGAGACCATCGATGCAAACGGTGGCATCATCATGCCCGGCCTGGTCAACACCCACACCCACGCCGCCATGACCCTGTTCCGAGGTCTGGCCGACGACCTGCCGCTGATGGACTGGCTCAACGATTACATTTTCCCGGCCGAGGCCCTGTTGGACCCGGAAAAGGTCCAGGCGGGCACCTTGCTCGGCTGTGCGGAAATGATCCTTGCCGGAACCACCTGCTTTTGCGACATGTACCTGTTCGAAGATGCGGTGGCCCGCGCCGCCAAATCCGCCGGCATGCGGGCGGTCGTGGGAGAAGTGCTTTACGATTTTCCCTCTCCCAACTACGGCCCCATCGAAAAAGGCTTCGACTACACCCGCCGCCTCATCGAAAGCTGGCAGGATGACCCCCTGGTGACGATCGCCGTGGAGCCCCACTCCCCCTACCTGTGCGCACCGGATCTGTTGACCGAGGCAGCCGGCATCGCCCGGGAGCAGCGTTTACCCTTGGTGATCCACCTGGCCGAGACCCACAGCGAAGTCGACGACATCCGCAACAGATATGGTGCCACGCCGGTAGGCCACCTGGCCAACCTGGGTGTGCTCGACAGCAACCTGCTGGCCTGTCATTGCGTGGTGCTCAGCGACATGGACATGGATCTGCTCGCGCAGCATGACGTCAAGGTTTCCCACAACCCGGAGAGCAACATGAAGCTGGCCGCCGGCGTTGCCCCGGTGGCTGATCTGCTGAAGCGGGGAGTGTGCACCGGCCTGGGCACCGACGGCTGCTCCAGCAACAACAATCTGGACCTGTTTGCCGAGATGGACATGGCCGCCAAGCTGCACAAGGCCAGCCGTCTGGACCCCACGGTGATGGATGCCGCCACCGTATTGCGCATGGCCACCATCGACGGCGCACGGGCCTTGGGCCTGGATCACCTCACCGGCAGCATCGAACCCGGCAAGAAGGCCGATATCGTCGTCGTCGACACCCGCAAGCCCCACCTGACCCCCATGTACCATCCGGCCTCCCACCTGGTCTATGCCGTGGGCGGCAGCGATGTGTCCGCCACGGTGGTGAATGGCCGGGTGCTGATGAAAGACCGCAGGCTTCTCCACATGGACCTGGAAAAAATCATGGCCGACGCCCGCCAGATCGCCGAAGCGATCCGGAGCCGCTAGCATGGATTTCGATGCGTTGATCCATAACGGCACCCTGATCCGCGTGGACGAGCGGATGCGCGTCATCGAAAAAGGGTGGATCGGCATTCAGGCAGGCGTCATCCGGGCCATTGAAGCCAGCACACCGGGCATGCCGTTGCCCGACGCAGGCCTGACCATCGACGCGGCCGGCGGCATCGTCACGCCCGGACTGGTCAATACCCACACCCATCTTCCCATGTCCCTGTTCCGCGGCCTGGCCGACGATTTGCCCCTCCTGGAGTGGCTCAACAACCATATCTTCCCGGCCGAAGCCCGTTTCATAACACCCGACGCAGTACGCTGGGGCACCCTGCTCTCCTGCGCCGAGATGCTCCTCTCCGGCACCACCAGCTGCTGCGGGGGTTATTTTCACGAAGACGCGGTGGCCCGGGCCGTCGCTGAAACCGGCCTGCGGGCCGTTTTGGCCCAGGGAGTCATCGACTTCCCGGCCCCCGGCGTGACGGACCCGTCGCAGAACATCGCCCACGCCAGAGCGTATGCGCAAAGGTGGAAGGACTGCAACCCGTTCATCACGCCATCCATTTTTTGCCATGCGCCCTACACTTGCGGCAACGACACCTTGAAGGCCGCCAAGGCGGCCGCCGATGACCTGGACCTGATCTTTCAGGTGCATGTGGCCGAAACCCGCCTCGAACGCGATCGGTCCATCAAGGAGAAAGGCCTGAGCCCCGTCGCCCACCTTGACCGGCTGGGCATTCTCGACCACCGCACCGTGATGGCCCACTGCGTCTGGGTTGACGAGGCTGACATCGACATCATGGCCAAGCGATGCTGCGCGGTCTCCCACTGCCCGGAAAGCAACCTGAAACTGGCCTCGGGCATCGCGCCGGTCACGCGCATGCGTGCCGCGGGCGTAACCGTGTCGTTGGGCACCGACGGCTGTGCCAGCAACAATGACTTGGACCTGTTCGGTGAAATGGCCACGGCCGCCAAACTGCACAAGCTGGCCACCGGCGACCCCACTACCCTGAATGCAGCCAGCGTGCTGAAAATGGCCACCATCGACGGCGCCCGGGCCATCGGCTTGTCGGACCGCATCGGCTCGCTGGAAATCGGCAAGCAGGCGGACATCATCGTTATCGACACCCGGACCCCCCACCTGACACCCATGTACCACCCGGAATCCCACGTCATCTATGCGGCCGGTGGGGCCGACGTACGCCACGTGCTGGTGGCCGGCAGGCAGGTGGTCAAGGACCGGCAATTGCTGACCCTGAACCTCCGAGAGATCATGGATCAGGTCAATGCTATCGCCGACCGCATCCGCTCAAGCCTCAATCGAAATGCCCACGGTCCGAATAAAAAGGACCAATGAATCCATCCGCAGTTAGCTTGGGCCATCCTTCCGAAAAGGAAAAAAAATGGACTTAACCACGATCATCGCTGCCGCCCGGGGGGACGCCCCTGTGGACCTGCTGCTGGCCAAGGCTAAAATCATTAACGTCTTTTCCGGCCGGGTGGTCGACGGCAGCATCGCCGTCAAAGACGGCTATATTGTGGGTTTCGGCGACTACGACGCCGCCCAAACAGTGGACCTGAAGGGTCGTTACGTAGCCCCCGGGTTCTTCGATTCGCATGTCCACATCGAAAGCTCCATGACCTGTATCTCCGAATTCGCCCGTACCGTGGCCCCCTGCGGCACCACCACCGTCGTGGCCGATCCCCACGAAATCGCCAACGTGCTAGGCGTGGCGGGCATCGATTATATGCTCCATTCGGCCGAGGGCCAGCCCATGGACTGCCTCTTCGCCCTGCCCTCCTGTGTGCCGGCCACGGACATGGAAACCGCCGGTGCACGGCTGAATGCCGAGGACCTGGCGCCCTTCTTCGCGCATCAGCGCATCGTGGCCCTGGCCGAGATGATGAACTACCCCGGCGTGATCTTCACCGACGCCGATGTGATGGCCAAGCTGGCCCTGGCCAGCAGCCACCGCCGAACCATGGACGGCCATGCCCCGGGGCTTTCCGGCCGCCAGTTGTTTGCCTACGCGGCCGCCGGCATCGCCTCGGACCACGAATGCACCCGGGCCGAAGAGGCGCTGGAAAAGCTTGAACTGGGAATCCACATCATGGTGCGCGAGGGCACCTGCGCCCGCAACCTTGAGGCCCTGTTTCCCGTTATCAACGAGCATACCTGGCACCGGATGATGTGGTGCACCGACGACCGCCATCCCCACGACCTTCTGGCCGAGGGCCACGTGGATGCGGTGATCCGCAAGGCCGTGGCCAAAGGACTGGATCCGCTGACGGCCATCCGCATGGGCACCATCAACCCGGCCGACTACTTCGGCATCAAGGATGCCGGGGCGATCGCCCCGGGCCGCAAGGCCAACCTGGTGGTCTTTTCCGACCTGGGGGACATCCGCGCCGAGCGGGTGTTTTACATGGGCCGACCGGTGGCTGAAAACGGCCGTCTGCTGCCCGGCGTCCAGCGGCCGGCTCCGGTAGCCGTACCGCCGTCCATGCGTCTGGATCCCCGTGGCCTGGATTTCTCGATACCGGCCAAAGGCAGGCGCATGCGCGTCATCCGGGCCATTGCCGATCAGGTGGTCACTGGCTGCGATATCCTGGATGTAACCCAAGCAGACGGGATGGCCGTGGCCGACGTGGCCAGGGACGTGATCAAAATGGCTGTGGTGGATCGCTACTCGGGACAGGCCCACACCGGCAAGGGATTCGTGACCGGACTGGGCTTGAAGCGCGGTGCCATCGCTTCAAGCGTAGCCCACGACTCCCATAACATCATCGTTGCCGGTGTCACCGATGCGGAGATGCGGGCGGCGGTGGCAACCGTGGTGGCGATGGGTGGCGGCTTGGCGGCGGTCGCCGACGGCAAAGTCCTGGCCAGCCTGCCACTTCCCGTGGCCGGCCTCATGTCGGACCAGCCGGTGGAGACCGTCCGGCGGCAGATGGACGGAATGATCGCCGCCGCCAAAGATCTGGGAGCCATCCTTGTCGACCCCTTCATGACCCTGGGCTTTCTGGCCCTGCCGGTCATCCCGGACCTGAAGCTCACCGACAAAGGGTTGGTGGACGTAACCCGGTTTGAAGTCGTGCCCCTTTTTGTTTAACAAGGGGGCTCAGCTGTTCTTGCCGATCGCGGCATCCAGGGCCGCCCGGACCGGATCAGGGAACCGGGAGGCCACGGGCCGACCCCGCTCATCGCGCATGGTCCACACAGCACGGTGCATGCCGAAAGCAATTTTTACCTGCGTGCCGTCCGGTTCCAGACGGAAGTAATCCAGGTGGAAGGCCATGCTGCAGGAGCGCAGCTCCTTCACCGCCAAGGTGAGCAATACACGGTCGAAGGGCATGGCCTCGCGCAGGTGCTCCACGCGGCTTTCCAGGGCCAACAATTCTCCCTTCTCGCCGATGCCCTGGAAGTGATCGGGAATCAGTTCATAGAAGAAGCGATCCCGGATCTGGCCCTGCCATTCGTAGTAATTGGCGTAGTAGATATTTCCGACCAGGTTGGCGTGGGCCAGGGTGGTTTCAAAGACCTGCTCGCGCACGATGGGGCGAACCATGGGTCCTGACGGAGCCATGTACACAACGGGGTCATCATCATTGTCGAACAGGTGCCCCAGGGATTCTTCCAGCGGTTCGGGCACGTCCGGCGCGTCGTACTGCGGGCACATATCTTCGATGAACTGTCCGTAGTAGGCCGGATAGGGAGCCACCCGGGCCACTCCCGGCCCCAGGATCTCCACCCAGGTGGTCTGGAGCCTGCAGAAGGCCAGGCGCTGATATCCGCCGCCCTTGACCATTTTGCGGAAATCGTAGGAAAGCGTCATGGTGGAATTCTCGGGTCCGCTGTTGTCGGACACCCACATGAGAATCTCGATCTGGTCGCTGGTACCCGCCTCCCCGAGGATCTTCAGGTGGCCGTAGTTGGTCACCCCGCCCCAGCGCCCGCTGGCGAACTGTTCGGACATTTCCGCCAGCACCGGCCAGGCCGAAGCCTCACGGGTATTGCCCATCCATTTGATGAAGTTGGAGAAGTAGATGGTGCGGCTCAAGTTGGCACTGGGCTGGAAGGTTACCGGCAAGCGTTGGACAAAGACCAGCTGGCCCTGGGGACCGCCTTCGATCATCTCGAAGGGTCGGGTCTGATACAGGGGTTCGTACCCCGGATAATCCGCGGTCAGCAGGTGCGCCGGAACACGCTGCACCGTCTGTGCGGCAACCGTGACGGCCAGAATCTGGGGCGCCCCCCAGGTCAGACGAACGGCCAAGGTGAGTATCTGGATGGGTGTCCCGCCGGCATGGCCGCCGGCAAACAGCACCGCATGGTCCTTTTTACTCACGATCCTAAGGGCCGCACCGGACTGGCCTTCAGCCTTGGCCAGGGTTTCTGCCGCCGCCCAGACGCGTGTACCGGCGCTGTCCAGGGTCTCTCCCCGGTCGATAAGGCTGTCCAGCACTTCCAACCGGTGATCGCCCAGCAGACCATTCCAGCCCTCGCGGCCTCTGGCGGTGACGGCGGCCAGGTCACAACCCACCGGCCCGGGCCCGCAGACACACAGGCAGGTCCGGTCCTCGTGGGTGAGAGAAATATCCAGAATGGATGACGCCAAATCGGCAATAGCCGGTTTGCCGCTCTCCTGCCACTGGACCACCAACGGCGAGGTGGAGATATCATATCGCCGGGCAGCGGCAGACAGGGCCAGCTCCAGCATCGGCGCTTCCATCTCTCGCCGTTCCCGTTTGTTCTTGCCATGAATCCCGGGGATAAGGGCCAGCTCCAGGAGAGGTGGTGTTACCGAGAAATGTCGACAGGCCTCGTCCAGCGCCTGACGGACTAAACGGCGGTCACGATCCTCAGGAGAAACCAGATCGGCCACCGTCGGGTAGTCATCGTGATGCTTGAGGATTCTCAGCCGGTAGCCCTGCAGCACCGCTCTCACCGTGCCGTTTTCGCTTACCGCCGCCACACGGTATACCAGGTCACGATCTTCCCGCCCCAACAGTTCCACATGCACCGTGGCTGGGGTGGATGCACTGAAAAATTCAGGGAACAGATCCATCCGATCGATGGACACGGGCAGGCTGGTATCCTGGGGTACCAGCAGGGCCGCACTCTGCAGCAGGGTGTCGGAAAAAAAGGCATCACCCAGGCACAGGCGGCTGGTATTGGTTTCGCCAAAGGCCGTGGTCGACAGTTGGTCTGCCGGCGTCATGCGGGCGGTGAATATGGCGGTTCCGGCGTTCTCACCGGTTTCCCGGATATCCCAGACGGTCTGGATGCCTTGGAACCGAAGTCCCTGGAAAAGCAGGCTGGGCCGGTATAGGTCAGTCTGCGGCTCTAATGGCATGGGTGTATCCGGATGGGCAAGGATTTCAACCGGCGCACTCTCGGTCGCGCCAAAAACCAGTGTTGCTGTAAAGAAGTCCGACTGAACCCCGGTCCCCTGCTTAAGGATGCCGGCATGAACCACGCGTTCGCCGCCGGCATGATTCTCCGCCAGGGTCGCGTGAATAGTGATGTCGGCGCCTGTTTCGAGGTCGACCGTGATGGGCCGCAGAAGGCGGACATCCCGGATCTGAACCTGCGACAGGTCGGTATTGCCACACAGGTAAAGTGCAGCCTGGGTCATGGCCTCCAGCCCGAATACCGTGGGAAAAAGATAGGACCCCTGGAAATGGTGGTCGCTCAGGTAGGGATCGTTCTCAAGGGAGAGATGCGTTGAGAAAACCGCCTCCACCCCGGGGGTGAGAAGGGTTCGGGCCTCCAGGAATCGCCACCCCTGGGGTGCATCGGGCAAGGTCTGGTTCCAGGTGTCCAGCCCTCCCATGCGGGCCGTCACCACCACCTGGCTGTCGCCCGGATCATGGGTGAAGATCTTGAGGAACCGGTTGACGCCCTCGTCCGTGGGGATCGCATCGATGCCCTTGTCGCGAAGCAGGTCCACGCTGCCCATGCGGGCCCCCATCCCCTCGTCACGCCAGATGCTGTAGGCGACGGTTACCGTCTGGGTCTGGGGATGATCGGCGGCGAAACCGCGCAGGGCAAGGTCCATCACCTCGTTCGAAAAACCGTACCAGCCGTTGCCGGGCATGCCGGTAATGCCGATGATGGACCCCATCCCCAGGATCAGTTTGAGCGGTTGGGCGTGGAGTGCGTCCAGCAGATGCAGCATGCCCAGCACCTTGGGGGCGGTTTCGGCAAAGGCCTGCTCTGGTTTGACCTGGCCGGTAAGCCGCGGCCGGTTGAGCCCGGCGCCGTGGATGACTCCCGTAACCGGGCCCAGCCGATCGGTGACCGCCGTCACCATCGCCGTAACCGCGTCGCGGTCCGCCACATCGCAGGCAAAATAGTCGACCGCCAGTCCCAGGGCGGCATACTTGTCCAAGAGAGTGCCGATCTCTTGCGAGGCGGTCTTTTGGGTTGCCTGGTCCGGGTGCGGGGTCCGCCCCACCAGGGCCATGCGAGCGCCGGTTTCCCGGGCCACGGCCAGGGCGCAGGCCGCCGTGATCCCCCTGGCCCCTCCGGTGACAAGGATCACATCATCGCCCGACCACTGGATCTTCCGCTTTTTAAGGGTTGCGGGTTGGACCAGCCGCGGGGAAAAGGTCCTTCTCGTACGGTCCAGATCGTATCCTACGGCGGCAAAGCTGTCTTGGGTGACGGTTTCGGCCAGGGTTTCCCAGGCGATCGTCTCCGCCGACAGTGTCGGACAAAAATCCACCACACGGACTCTAAGATCCGCCCGTTCCAGGTGCAGACTCGCCCCCAAGGCCACGGCAGCGCATCGATCCAACCGGGCGAAGCGCGGATCCCGACCGAAAAAGCCGCCGCCGAACTGAACCCAGGCCACGGTGGTACGCCGTCTCGGGGCGCTGGCCGCAGGCGGCACCGATGTCAGGCTGGCACGCATGTGGATCAGCCGCTGCAGCAGTGCTGATCGATTTTTTTCACGATACCCGTTTTTGGGTAAGATGGCCACCAGGTGGGTAAATGCAGGATCGCGCACATCTTCTGCCGCGGTTTCAGCATTGAACGCATGCACCTGGGTAAAAGCCCCCCGCTGAAAGAAATGCCCTCCGAGCACCTCGGCCACATCAGCGGTATCCTCACTGTGAAGAATCAATACCCGGGCCTTCTGCCAGTCGTTTTCCGATCGCATCCGCCAAGTGTCGGGAAACTGCGGATACGGCGTTTCCACCAGATCCATGCTGAAATTACGCACCCAAGTGGGTTGGCCGATGGTGGCCATCGCCGGTACGGCTCCCATGCCGTCGGCACCGGCACGATGTTGTTGGGCAGCCATGCGGTTCAGTATCACGCTGATCTGCCGCAGACTGCGCGCGAGCAGAGGCTCAATATCCACATGGGCCTGTATCCCCATCACCGATGCGGTTCGCTGGACCAGTGATAGGAGCTTATCCGGACCCACATGGAGATCCCGCTCAACCGCCAGATCCGGGTCCAGGGATTCACCGGAGAACCCGGTCATACGGGCAGCCTGGTCGAGCAGTTCAGCCAGGGCATCCGGTGGAGAAACCGCCATGATCGGGACAGATGCGAGACCGGCAACGATCTGATCCACCACCTGGGCCAAGCTGGCGTTGGACAAAGACTGCGCATCCACCGGACCTGTAATCCCAGCCTCAGCGGCCAGACGGGCGATCAGGTCACCGGCTTTGATCGAATCCAGGTTAAGGTCGTCCAGCAGCCGCATGGAAAGATCAAGGCTGGCCTTTGGGAAACCGCTGATTTCAGCTACCATGTCCATTAGCCGTCGGCCCAGTTCTGAGCGGTCGGCAGCCGGATGATGGGCCGCTCCCCTTGCATCGGCGCGCAGCCGCTGGGCGGCGGCGGCCAATTCTCCTAAAGCGGCGTTGGCCAGCAGCGCCGGATCGGGAAAAGCAACACCGCAGGCCTTGGCGAACCGGGCGATCAGATCGCCGGCCTTGATGGAATCCAGGTTCAAATCGTCCAGCAGCCGGGATTCCGGGGACAGGGTTTCGGCAGAAAAACCCGTCACCTCGGAGACCAGCCGGAACAAAATGACCTGGGCCGACGCAGGCCCTGCACCCACGGCCGCCAGCACCCCTTTTGCCACGGCACCGGCATCCACCGGCTGGGCTTCGGGGTCCCAGAAAGCCAGGTCGGCCTGCACCATGCGGTTTAAAAATGCCCCCCGGGACTCCAGGTAGCGGCTAACCAGCGCCTCCGGTACGCCGGCAAAGGCTTCGGCCAGGATGGTGTGGGTTTCGTCGGTCGACACGCTGTCGACACCCGCGTCCGCCATGTCGATCCGGGGGAGCGATTCGCAGGGGTTGACCACAAAGGATTTTTGATCTGCCGGAACAAAAGGCCGGATCATTCGCTTTTCGAAAAGCACCCCCCATTGGATCGACACGCCATGGGTAAACATGGCACCGAGGACGCGGTTCAGATCAGAGGCGTTGTCGGCAGATCCCTCCACCGGTAGGCATACGGGGCCTGCTGCACCGAGAATGTCTCCGGTCAAACCGGTCAGCACCCGACCCGGCCCCAGCTCGACGATCAGGTCGCAGCATTTGGCCATGTTCCTAACCAAACGAATAAAATCAACCCGTGACCGGATCTGCCGGGAGAAATGGTCGTTCAGGCGTTGCCCCGATTCCAGCGTCGCGCCGTCGACACTGGAAAAAATCCGGCACGTCGCTGCTCGCACCGTTTTCGACAGCAAGTCCATTCCGGCCACCTGCCGGGCGGCATCCTCGCACAGGCGGCTGTGAAAGGCACCGGAAACCGGCAGTATGCGGGCGCTGATCCCATTTTTTTGAGCGATTCTCAACATGGCTTCGGCAGCCTGCGATTCACCGGAGAGCACGGTCTGACTGGGGCTGTTGAGATTGGCCACGGTGAGGTATCCCTCAACCTGCGGTAGCAGTGCCAAGGCAGCCGCCTCGTCGCAACGCAGACCGACCATGCTTCCCGATGCCTTGGTCTGAGCGGCCATGGCCTGTCCGCGGCGGGCGGCAAATTCAATGAGCGTGGCGCCATCGAACACCCCGGCGGCAAAACAGGCCGTCAGTTCCCCCAGGCTGTGTCCACCGACGGCTTCGGGACGGACACCCAAGCGGGTGAAAAAAGTCAGCCACAGCAGGGAGGCCAGGCAGATGGCCGGCTGTGCGTTCTCCGTTCGGGAAAGCGCCCTAAACCAACGATCCCGATCTTCGGGACCGGGTGCCCGGTCAGTGTCCCGGAATACCAGCCGGCTAACTGGCGTCCCGACCAGGTCACGGCTGAT
The DNA here is from genome assembly GCA_963704985.1 of uncultured delta proteobacterium. Classification (GTDB taxonomy): domain Bacteria; phylum Desulfobacterota; class Desulfobacteria; order Desulfobacterales; family Desulfosarcinaceae; genus Desulfosarcina. The sequence continues at coordinate 577,823 of CAVPIL010000008.1, forward strand.
CTGATCCGCCTGCTGCACCAGTGACCGGGCCCAGGAAAACCGCTGCACCAACATCCGGGCCATGTTAAGCTGCTGGGAACCCTGGCCGGGAAACAGGAATCCGATTCGGGGACTGGAGCCGCCCATTCCCAGCCAGATATCGGGTCCCAGGGCTATGGCTGGCTCGGCGTCACTGGCCAGATCACCCCGTCGCAGGTACGTGTCCAATTGGGTCAATCGAGCGGTCAGGTCATCGGGATGGCCGGCGACAATCGCAGCCCGAATGGATGCGTCAGACGGCACCCGCCGGCTCAGGTCAGCGGCGAGGTCAGCCAATTCGGCAATGCTGATGCCGTCGGCACCCTTGATCAGGTCCGCTATTTTTTCCAGCATCGCCGCCTGGCTGCCGGCGCCGATTACCAGCAGCTCGCTCTCCTGAACGTGGGCCAGCAGGGCGTCTTCATCCAGGGCGGGTTCCAGACGGTCGTCGGGTTTGTCACCGGAAACCAGCGTGATGTGGCAGTTGATGCCGCCAAAGCCCATGGAAGAGACACCGGCCGTCAGCTGTTTGTCGGCAGATTCCAGGCGACCCTGGCGGACGGGGTAGAGCCGTCTGGCTGCATTATCGAAGGCCTGGTGGGGATCGCTGCAGGCCGCAGTGGGGGGTATAACCCTGCGGTTGACCGCCATCACTGCTTTGATCAGGCCGCCGATACCCGAGGCGGCCTTGGTGTGGCCAAGGATAGACTTGAGGGAGGTGATGCCGCAGGGTCGCAATTGGCCGCGCGGTACTGCTATCCGCCCCAGCACCTGGGCGATGGCTTCCAATTCTGTGCGATCCCCCACCGCCGTACCGGTACCGTGGCCTTCGATGAAATCCAAATCCCCGATCTGATGGGGCGCATGCCGGTAGGCCCGCTCCAGGGCCAGAGCCTGACCGGAAACGCTGGGGGCAGTGATGCCCGAGCCGCCGCCGTCCGATGAAATGCCCCATCCGTGGATCACGGCGTAGACGGGATTGTTGTCGCGTCGGGCCGCGGTCAGGGGTTTGAGTACAAGGAAACCGCAACCCTCGCCGGGAATGAAGCCTTTGCCGCCACGGTCGTAAACGGTCATATCGCCGTCAGTGAGCGCACCGGTTTTGGCAAAGCCGACCAGTTCGAACGGATCCAGGCTGACGTCTACCCCACCCACGATGGCCAGATCCAGATCCTGATCCACGATGCGCGAGGCGGCGTGGGCGACGGCCAGCAGTGATGAAGAGCAGGCCCCGTCCACGGTGAAGCCTCCCCCCATGAGGTTGAGATGGTTGCAGATACGTCCGGCAATGGTATTGGAAAGCCCGCCGGCCAGGGTGTCCTCATCGACCGGTGGGAAAACGGCGGTATAGCGATCCTTCAGGGTCCGGGTGAGCCGGTGAATCTGTCGGTCATCCATCCCCTGTGCTCGGGCGGCAACCTGCAGGGCCCGGCGGACAAAAGGCCAACGCAGCCGCATGGTGTTGGCTCGGGTCTGCTCGCCGGTGAGGGTGTTGCCGATGATAACGCCGGTGCGCTCGCCGGGCAGGGTCTCGCGGGTGTACCCGGCATCGGCTACAGCCTCCAGGCTGGTTTCCAAGGCCAGCCAGTGTACAATATCCGTGGTGCGTACAGTGGAAAACGGGATTCGCCGCCCGGTCCAGTCGAATTCGAATCCGTCGATGACCGCGGCCTGACGGCCATAGGTTTTATCCGGAACTTTTTTGTCCGCATCATAATAGTCCACAAGGGGCAGTCGACAGTCTGGAATACGTCGGAACTGCCGTCGCCGAGCCAGGATGTTTTCCCACAGCTGACGGGGCGTGGTTGCGTCAGGATATCGACATGCCAGGCCAATCACAGCAATGGCCGGTGATGATGACCGGTGCGTCATAATCGTCTTCCTTTCTCGCGCAAATCGTATTTATTAAATGATTTTATATAGTTGTAAAATTGTCGGGTTGAACGGAAAGCAACAGACACAGGCGATCATGGAATATTCATGCCAGCTTTACAGAACCAACAGATATTGTTATAAAATGGCCGAATCACCAGCCATCTGCAGCCCCGGCCCCCATCTGGCGGGGTTTCGACGCTCGCCAAAAATTGCCGGTGATGCCATAAAAGGGTCATCCGGTGGCCGGCGTCAGCACATGTGTTGACAATCAATGTATCTTTTTCAGAACACGGTCCTCAGTCCGAAAAAGGGAAAGCGACCATGAAGCTGCGTACTTGTGTTACACCGGCGGGGCGGTTTGTTTATGGTATACACCGCCCCCATTTCTCCGCCGACAATTTCCGTGGGGCCAACGAACCGGCCGACCTGGGCAGGTTGCCGGACGGCACCCATCACCGCAACACAGCCAACTTTCCTTGCGGGGCAGTCCATGAGTCCGCAGCGGACTGGATTTTCGAAGTGGCCAATCCCTTGCCCTTCCGAGGGGCCACCTTCATCGGCAAAGCCTGGGCCGATGCCCGCGCCGCCAGACCCGAATCCATCGCCCTACCGGAGGCACCGGAGATCTCTTTTTTCGCGGCTCATGCCGATGAACCGTCGGCCACCCTGGCCATCTGCGGCCTTCCCCGCCCCCTTCAATTGGCCCTGGCGGCAACATCCACCGATGCCCGGGACCTGTGCTGTCTGGCCCGTTTGGCCGGCACCTTGTGCATGGACGAAAGCAGCGGCCATCCCTGGGGGCTGGCCTATGAGAAGCGATCCGACGGCAGGATCAAGCCGGTGATCGCAGATGAAGCGCTGTTCGAAGCCGTGGCCAACAACCGCCACCTGCCCGACGCCTACAAACAGGCCATGGTGCTTCGTCCCGGTACCCAGGGGGAGAGTGAGATCGTGGGTGAATGGCGCCTGTCGAACCCGCATAGCCATGTGTTTGAATACCTGCGGCGCAACTCCTACATCCCCTGGGGCCACTACGCCGCCAACATGGCCAACGACACCGTTAGATACCGGTTGCAGGATCTCACCCAGCAGGACATGGAAGGCATGCGGCATCTTTACTACCAGCGAAGCTACACCCGCTTGGCCGGACTGTTGGAGGTATCACCCGTGGCCACAGAGCGAACCCTGACCGGTGATGAATTGGAAGTGCTGCGGCTAACAATTGAACGGCGGTTAAAAAGAAACAAGAAGATCGGTTTTAACCGGACGCTGTGGGGTTGGAACTACGGGTTCGATTATGCCCCTAGCGGGTACCGCCTGCACGCCTCCCACCAGCAGATCCACCAACAGTTTGCGCTGATCCCGACCGAAGTAGCCCGGTCAACGGATGAGGGATCTCTGCCGGCCTATGCATGCGGGGATTTGGTGAGCGATTTCATTAAGCGGTTTCGCCAGAAAACGGGGCAAGCTTTTTTTGAATGCTATCAACGGGCGATCGAGCGGAACCGGCGGATGGATGGGAACGCGCAAGGCGAGCGGAGCCTGGTGGTTTTTGAAGACGATCGGGTCATGGTGTTCGTGCCCAAAGCCCAGACCTCCCAGTGGGAGTTGCAACTGATGCCCAAAGCACCGGTGGGTAACATCGTTGAAGCCGACACGCCCATGCGCCGATCCCTGGACCGGGCCATGTTAACCGCCGTAAAGGTCCTGGGGGCCATGGGGGCCCGAATGATTACCAGCATAGAATATTCAAAAGCCGTCGGGGATGAAAATATGGATCAGCGGCTGCTGGTTGCCTTTTTACCCAAACTGCCCGAATCGCCAGGGGCCTTCAGCGAAGCCCAACTGCGTTGGATCACCGGCCACTACCCAGAAGATTTCGCCCTGGCCTGTCGCCGCCATCTGTCCGTCGGTGAGGATACCCAACACCCCCGTGAATAGCCTGATCGTTCTCAATGTCTCTGCAGCAAGACGCCTTCATCCATGGCCAGCCGAGCACACATGGCAGCGGGATTAAGGCGACGCTTTCTCCCCTGGCCGTCCCTTGTCTTCCACAACAAACGTTTGCACGAGGGCGAAAAGATCACTGACGCCGTAAGGTTTGATCACAAAGGCATCGGCACCGGCCGCCGCCGCCCGTTGTTCATCCGCGGGGTTGCCCGATGTCAGGATGCAGATGATTTCGGGCTTGGCCGCTTTGATGCGGGCGGTCAATTCAAGGCCGTCAATCTCCGGCACATGGATATCCGCAAAAACAATATGCGGTGGCGTGGCCGTCTGGATATACTGCCAGGCCGCAAAGCCATTGTCGAAGGTGTGGATTTTACGGTTGACGCTGAACTCAAGGGTATCGACCACAAAATCCCTCACCAGTGGGTCATCTTCCACCACAGCAATTTGAACATTGGGAATGATCGGCCACCTCACATTGCATTTAGAGGAACTGCACTCTCGAATCCGCCGGAACATACGGCGCATAACTGTTGAGCATCGGATGGTCGTCGAGGCCGTGTTGCATGCTCCGCCTGGGATGACCGCCAATACTGAAGCAGAAATGTAACCTGATCCGGGTCCCGGGTCAACAAGTTCTCGCCGTTGCCGGATAGGGTTGCGGCAAGCGGAAGAGGTCCGGCCAATCAGAGTCCCTCAGTCCCGTTTCCAGGACTCAAATGGTCTTGACATTGGTTATCCCCGGGCTTAATTTTTCGGGCGGCCGACCGGAATGCCGCCAATTGCCGTAAATTGAAGTGCAAAGGAGTAAATCTTGCCACCTGTTCTCTCCATCGTGGGCAAGTCGGAATCGGGCAAAACAACGCTCATCGAACAACTGATTCCCGAATTGAAACGCCGGGGCTATCGGGTCGGCATTGTCAAGCACGCCCACCATGGTTTCGATATGGACCGCAAAGGCAAGGACAGCTACCGTCACAGACAGGCCGGCGCCGATACGGTAATGATCGCTTCACCCGGTCAGATCGCCATGATCAAGGATGTGGCCGGTGAAAGATTGGTTGATCTGGTTCCTTATTTTGAAGATGTTGACCTGTTGATCACGGAAGGATTCAAAAGAGACCGCGCCCCAAAAATCGAAGTCTTCAGGGCGGAACGGCATCAGCATCCCGCCTGCCTGGAAGACGACACCCTGATAGCCATGGTTTCCGACACGCCCCGCGAGATGGGAGTTCCCCAATTCGCAACGGCCGACACCCAAGCGATCACTGAATTTATCGTGGCCAGATTTCTCTCTGACTGATGAAGCGGCGTCAGGGGCAACCTGAAATAATCGAGCAGGTAAGGCGTGAAGGACTGCCGGATGGAAAGCCGTGCTCAGCAGTCAAGGGGTTCGCACCCCGGCTTCTTTATCGCGGGTCAGGGATTCGGGAGGACTGCATGCCTCGGCCTGGTATCGGGCAAAAAATCTGTCGGTGTTAGCGGCCGTCTATCCATTTTTCTGTGATGGCTCGTGTCGGAGACGGGTCTCCGTGGTGGAACAGTGCCATGGCATCCCTTCGATCCTTGCCGGATCTTCGCTCTGGAATGAAGTCGGCGTAAGAGAATTGGCGCTGCTCGAAGACAAACCGCCGCTCCCCATTGTGGGTGCATGCAGATCTGGAGCATCTTTTCATGATCACCTTCAACCTTCTTTTTGCCTTGGATCGGAAACCACCCGCAACCTTACCTTGACCGTCAGCCGGGTGTGATTAATTAAGCAATGGTCGTGCCACGACACCCGGCACTCAGCGACCGGCAGTTGAGATCCCCCGGTCACCATGAACGCCACATCAAGTTACGAATCTTGCACACCCGGTTACGTTTTTTGCACAGCGCCAAGGGAATTTGATTTGCCCTGGCGACTTGTGCTAACGGATACAAGCAGCCGATGAAATGACCCACATCTTTTTTGGAAAGCACCGCCGCTTATGAATCTGAGATTTGGCATCACCGGTAAACTGCTGGTCTGGTTTCTCCTCATCATCGCTATTTTCTATGGCACAATCCTGGTGTTGTATATCAATGTGCAGCAGGTGGTCAGGCTGTCCGGCTCCATCGTGGCAAAAAACTATGCCATTGCCTCAGGAACGAAAAAGATGATCGAAACCCTGCTCAGCATGGAGGAGAACCAACAGAAATACCTGCTGCTCAAGAAAACCGACTACCTGGCCTTTTTCAATGAAGCGCAACAGGCCTTCCAAGACAACCTGGCCCAAGTGACCCGGCTGACCGCCATGGGCCATGACATTTCCGATGTGTGGCGGGATATCAGCAACGATTATGGGACTTACCCCAATGCGGCGGAGATTTCCAGTTATCTGGCCAGCGAGGTGAAAGACCCGGAAGCGGTCAACACCTTCTGGATCCCCGAATCGATCGTCAACAACTGGATCAGCATAATTTCTGGTGAACGGCTGAAAAATGAGCTGGAAATCGAACAGGCCAATCGGGAGTTGAATCGCAAGGGCCGGCTTTCCGCCAAGAACGGGCTTATCGGGCTGGCCATCTCCAGCCTGGTAGGCCTGCTGGGCATTTTCTACCTGGCCTACTCCATGGTCCGCCCTTTGCGGGAACTGATGGATGGCATCCGGGAGATCTCCTCGGATCGACTCAGTTCACCCCTTAAAGTCCGCAGCCAGGATGAGTTTGGCGAACTGGCCCATGCCTTCAACGAGATGTCCCATCGTCTGCGCAGAGAGGAACTCATGCGCTCGGATTTCATCTCCATGCTCAGCCACGAGATCCGCACACCGTTAACCTCCATCCGCGAGTCGGTCAACATGATTCGCGAGGAGGTGATGGGACCCATCAACATCCGGCAGGAAAAATTTCTGGGGATCGCCAGCTCTGAAATCAGCCGCATCAGCGATCTGCTGAGCCACCTGATGCAGGCCTCCCGGCTGGAGCCCGGCCTGCTGAACATGCAGTTGGAACCCATCGATCCCCACTCGTTTGTTTCCGAGTGCGCCAACAGCATCAAGCTGGCGGCCGAAGCGAAAAGCATCGAACTGCGCATTCAAGTCCCCCCCCAATTGCCCCCGATCGTCGGCGACCGCAAACAGCTGCAGCAGGCCCTGATGAACTACCTGTCCAACGCCATCAAATTTTCCGAGCCCGACACCCGGGTGACTGTCGGCGTCCGGCAGCATCGCTTAAAAAACCAGCTTTCCTTTTTCGTTAAAGACAACGGCCCTGGTATCCTGGACGGGGACCAGGCCTTCTTGTTCAACAAATACTATCGGGGACAGCGCGAACGCGAGCGCCTGGAAGGCGTTGGCTTAGGGCTAAGCATCGTCAAAAACATTGTCGAATCCCACCACGGCACGGTGTGGGTCAACAGCCAGGTGGGCAAGGGAAGCACCTTTGGCTTCACCCTGCCCAGCGCACCCGAATGATGCCACCTGACCGGCGTCCGGGATGGCCATGGTTGAAATGTCTTGAATTGTCGCGCGATGGCGACTAAACAAGGGGTATCGGCAAGCAACCCTACGAAGGCAATCGAACAGGAATGGGCCTTAGATGACATCCACATGGAGCCAAACACACCGTCTGATCATCTCCCTGGTGATGGCCGCAGGGATATTTGCCGGCTGTGCGTCGGTTTTTCAGGATCTCGACGACAAGATGCACCGCCAGCAATTCAAATCGGCCCATGAGGCCTTTGAAGCCGCACTGGCGGTTTACGATGAAGGTGATTTCGCAGAGGCCCTTACCCAGTTCAAGGCAATTTCGGCAGCCAGCGCAAGTAAAAAAATTGCCCGCAAGGCGTGGCTGGGGCAAATCTGCTGCAGCCTGATGCTGGCGAATACGCAGTCGGAATATACCGCCGCGGTTGGTATGTGGCATGCTTTCGCAGAATCTGCGTCCGACGATGACGCGGTTTGGGATCTGGCCTTGCTCGACCCGCTGATTGTCCGCATGACGCCCAAAAGCACCACCGAAGTGATTTATCTCAACCCGCTTCCTGCAGCGCAGGCATCCGAGCAAGCCACACCGTCTCCAGACCGGCAGCGGGACATCCAGGGGCTTGAGGCCGAGATTGCCGCCCTGAAGAAAAAAGTAGAAAAAGCGGCTCAACTTCAGCACCAGATAGATCAAGTCGTGGCCGAAAACCTGGTGCTCAAGGATAAAATCAAGGCCCTGGAAGCCATCGACCAGAATATCCAGAAGAAAAAAACCGAAATATCGGCCCCCAGTGAATGAAACGATGATTAATAACGACCACCCCAAAGCCGTGCTCGTCGTGGACGATGACCACAATGTATTGGAGGTGCTGGATGCCCGGCTGTCCAGCTGCGGGCTAACCGTTTACCAGGCGGATAGCGGCCGCAAAGCCCTCAAGATCCTCGATACCCACAGAATCGACCTCGTGGTCTCTGATGTGAAAATGCCGGAAATGGATGGCATGGCGCTGTTGTCGGAAATCATCCGCATACAGCCGGGTCTCCCGGTCATTTTTTTGACCGCCTATGCCAACGTTCCAGATGCAGTCAAAGCGGTAAGATCCGGCGCTGTGGACTATGTCGAAAAGCCCTTTGACGGCAAAGTCCTGACCGAAAAAATCAAACTGATGCTCAATGATCTTGCGGACACGCTCCCGGCGCAGCCAGTCGGCCCATCGCCGGGCAGGGAGATCGACGAGGATGTAAAAAGCCCAACCATGAAAAACCTGCATGGTTTGGTCAAAAAGGTGGCCCGCAGCAGCGTCAATGTCCTGATTCTAGGAGAAAGCGGCGTGGGCAAGGAGCGCATCGCCAACCAGATTCACCAGTTGGGCCTCCGCCAAAACAAACCATTCGTCGTGGTCGATTGCGGGGCCACACCTGCCGGCCTGCTGGAAAGCGAACTCTTTGGTCATGTCAAAGGATCTTTCACCCACGCCGTGAGCGACAAGAAGGGCCTCATCGAAACGGCAGATACCGGCACCTTGTTTCTTGACGAGATCGGCAACATCTCCCATGAAATGCAGATCCGGCTCCTCCGGTTTATCGAAGACCGGACCATCAGACGAATCGGCGGGCTCAAGGGAACGCCTGTGGATTGCCGTATTATTGCAGCCACCAATGCCGATTTGGGCGAAGCGATCAAAGCCGGCCGTTTCCGCGAAGATCTATTTTTCCGTCTCAGGGTGGTGACCTTGACCATTCCCCCGCTGCGGGAGCGCAGAGCGGATATTCCCCTGCTGGTCGACCACTTCACCACGCAGTACTGCAGCCAGCACGGTGTGAAACCGGTCAGTGTGCTTAAAGAAACCATGGAATGGCTGTGTGACTACTCGTGGCCCGGCAATGTTCGCGAACTGAAAAACGCAATCGAGGGAGGTATCGTCATGTGCCGGGACAGCGTGCTCCGACCGGAGGATTTTCAGGTTGCCGGCATCGCGGAAACCTGCGGGGAGATCATGCCCGATGAGAATTGCCTTTCCCTGGAGGAGAGCGAAAAAAACACCATCCTGCGGGCCCTGGAACAGACCGGCGGCGTTCAAAAAGAAGCCGCGGAAGTGCTGGGCATCAGCCGGCGGGCCATCCATTATAAAATCAAAAAATACGGCATCGATGCCGGCAGTATCAAGGCTAGGTATTGATCCCGGGACCTTGATCCATTGCCCCGACATCGTGAACGCCGGCGTTCGCCCCTTGACCGTAACCGAATCCCTTCGCCCGTCTCATTAATGCCATGGCAAAAAGGAATGGACATCGGTCATAGAAACACCTATGAAAGGGGTAAAGATGAGGGAAATACTGACATTGCTGGCCGTGGTGGGCGTCTGGGTCCTGCTTCAGGCCTATATTCTGCCCAAACTGGGCGTCGCTACATGAATGCGGGATGCCTGTCAGGTGACAAGCAAGAAATCCAATGCCGAACCCGTCGGAGAAACCGAAGAACGACCATAAGGATATCGAACTGATCCGGGCGATCAACAGCGGCCGTCAGGATCTCTTTTATGAACTGGTCAAGCGTTATGAGAAAAGTCTCTACAACTTCGGCCTGCGGATGTGCGACAACCCCAGTGACGCCGAAGACATGGTGCAGGATACCTTCTTAAATGTGTATAGATATCTCGAAGGCTTTCGCTATGAGACCAAATTCAAGAACTGGCTGTACCGGGTCGCCACCAGCGCCTGCCTGAAGAAAAAACGCCGTTCCAAGTTTGCCCCCGACCGGGAGCTTTCCTTGGATGAGTTCCTTCCGGGTGACGAATCGGCCGTAACCATGGACCCCCCCCGCTGGGCGTCCCAGCCTCTGGACCAGGTGCTCGACGAGGAACTGGGCGAGGTCATTCGACACGCACTAATGGAACTTCCTGAAAAATATCGGCTGGTAATCGTTCTGCGGGACGTGGAAGGGTTCACCACCCTGGAGACGGCTGAGATATTGGACCTGACCCCGACCAACATCAAGGTGCGCCTGCACCGGGCGAGACTCTTTCTCAGGGAAGCATTGAAGACGTATTATGAAACAGACTGATTCGCACCATTCCCACCAAAACTGCCTGGCACTGTTCGAACGGCTTTCAGAATATATCGACCGGGAGTTGGATGCCCTTACCTGCAAGGATATCGAAGCGCATATCAAGGCGTGCAAACCCTGTCAGGTGTGCCTGGACACCCTCAAGCAGACGGTGGATCTGTGCCGAAACCTTGAACGCCGCCGCGTACCGGAAACCTTTTCCCTGAAATTAAAGGCCGCCATCTTCGATCTGGTAAAAAACGAATCCGATTGAAAGCAGCCCGTTGTATTGCTTGGTTTTCACCGCCATCCGATTCTTTTCACCCAATCCACGACCGGAGCATCCGGCATCCATGCAGCCCGCCCACCCCAACCCCTTGTGTCAGGGTTGAATTGACTACCCCATATTCAGTTGACAAATCCATATATCAGACATAAACTCCGCGTAAGCATGCCCGCTGTACAAGAGAGGAATTTCAACAGGACTGGCCGTCGCTGTGCGCATCGCTTCAGAATTCACTGGCAGGGACCAGCTTTCTGCTTTTCCCTATCTATTAGAAAGGCTCATTAAGGCCCGTCGCGCGCCATCGGTAGAGCTGCCTGCACTGTCCCGGCTCATCAAGATGGACCCTGGGTTGAGTTTCATGGTCATGCGCCTCGACCGGACATTGGGTTCGAATCCCCGGCCAGCGGAACCACCCGACGTGGATGAAGCAATCCGTCGCATCGGGATGGCCGGCATTGATGCCATCACGGTCCAGGCCCTGACAAACCAAGCGTTGAACGAGGCTCACCATGGGCAGGGAGTGTCCCTTGCATGGCTGTGGCGACATTGCTACACCACGGCCCTGTTGGCCGAAGGACTGGCCCTGGAACTCAGTTTTAGCCCTGTTGAGGAGGCCTACATCGCCGGACTGCTTCACGATATCGGCAAACTGGCCCTTTGCGCCCGGACGCCAACAGCATGTGCATCTCTGCTGGCCGATCCTGCCCAAGCCAACCCGTTGCTTGAAGCAGAGGCTCAGGTTGCCGGATCAGACCATAGTCGCATCGGGGCGCTACTGATCCGCCGGCACACCCATGCATGGTCCGCGGCTGATGCGGCCAGGTACCACACAGCCTCCGCCTTGGCGGTCAGAAACGCCCTCCCCTTGGTCCAAATGGTATGGGCGGCCAACCGCCTGGCCACTGAACCGCATCCTTCCTCCGAAGCCTGCCAAACCGCTGCACAGTTGCTGAACCTGGATCCCCGGGAGCTGAACCGCCTTTCACGAATGGCCGTCGAGCAAGCCACTGCTGTGGCAGAGGAACTCGGCGTCCACCATCATGTGCCCAAAAAAGGCCCGCACACCGATGAAACCGTATCTCCTTTTAACCAAGAGATACGGACCAGTGCCATCCTTTCCAACGTTTATAGAGAGCTGCTGACCGCAACAGACAGCGGTGCCATTATTCGGGTATTGCGGCAAAGCCTCAGCGTCTTTTTGGGTATCGACACCCTGCTCATGCTTGGCCATGAGCCACAATCCAACCTGTTGGTCGGACGCTTCGCGGCTGGGAGCGTCCGACCAGAGCTCATGGACCGGCTGCGCATTCCCCTGACCGCATCGGAAAGCCTGCCAGCCATCTGCCACAACCGTGGTGAACCGGTGGACTCATTTTCGCATGCCGGCCGACGGGAACTGACAATCACCGACCACCAACTCTTGGCCTATATGGGCAAGGACGGCTTCGTCTGCCTGCCGTTTCCATCGGGTACCCATGGTGCCAGGGGGTGCCTGCTGCTGGGCGTCGATGCTGGGGATTGGCCCTTGCTCCATGAACAGGCCAATCTGTTGACTTCTATTGCCACCGCCGTGGCCGGGGCACTGGAAAGAGAGCGCCGGCAGAAAGAACAGACGAACCGCCAAACGGCTGATCGCTTTGCATCGACCTTGGCAAGGACCCGCAAAATTGTTCATGAAATCAACAATCCCTTGAGCATCATCAAAAACTATCTCAAGGTTCTGGCGCTGAGAACCGATGAAAATCCATCGGGTATCGATGAGATCCGCATCATCAATGAAGAGATCAACCGCGTGGCCGGACTGATAAAATCCCTGACTTCACCGTCGGAGAGGGTGACCCATCGGTTTGAAACCGTTGACGTGAATGCCACCCTTGCGGATATAATGGGCCTGTTCCGGGAAAGCCTTTCCGGCGAGAGAACCATCCGCTTGAACCAAGATCTGGATACGCGCATCCCTGCAATCGACAGCGACCGGGACCTGCTGAAGCAGGCCCTGATGAACCTGCTGAAAAATGCCGCCGAGGCAATGGCCGACGGTGGCGCCATTACCGTGAGCACCCGGATGCTGACAGCCCCCCCCCGACATGCCGGTCACAGCGATACAATGGGTCATATCAAAATCAGCGTCTGTGATGATGGCCCAGGCATTGACGAACAGATCAAGCGGAAGCTCTTCACACCTTATGTAACCTCGAAAACGGGCCATGACGGATTGGGGTTGTCCATTGCCCACGAGGCGGTGTCGCAACTCAAGGGTTCCCTGCTGTGCGAAAGTGATCCCGGCCGGGGAACCTGTTTTTTTATTGAGCTGCCCGTGGGCCGCAATAGATCGGAAAACGCCACTGCACTGGACTCAACCACTTAGGAGCGTTTCATGGAGAACCGTCCGCGACTATTGATCTGCGACGATGAGCCCTTGATGACCGAAAGCATCAAAGCGGTATTGGGCACCGGCAAGTATCGGGTTCAAACCACCAACAGCTCCCGTCATGCCCTGACCCTCATCCATGCTGAAGCACCAGACTTGGTCATCCTGGATGTCATGATGCCGGAGATGACCGGTTTTGAGCTGCTCGATGCCGTCGACCGGGAGCGCTGTGACACGGCCTTCATCATTGTCACCGGAGAGGCCTCCGTCGATTCGGCCATCAAGGCAATTCGCAAGGGGGCCAGCGATTACCTGAGAAAACCCTTCGAACCTGACGAATTGATCATCCGCGTGGAAAACGTGCTGAAACAGCGGCAAATGAAACATGAACACATCTGCGTCGAAGCCGAGAAAAGACAACTGGAAAACCAGCTGCGACAGTCCCAAAAAATGGAGGCCATCGGCACCCTGGCCGGTGGCATCGCCCACGACTTCAACAATGTGCTAAGCATCATTTTGGGCAATACGGAACTGGCCCTGGCCGATATGCCCACCGAACACACCGTCCGACGCAACCTGGAACGGATTCTCACGGCCAGCCTGCGGGCCAGGGAGATGATTAAGCAGTTGCTCAGCTTCAGCCGCAAGGAAGAATGCGGTCGCAAGCCGCTGCGCCTCAACAGCGTCATCGCGGAATCGCTCAAGCTGATGCGTGCCTCCCTGCCCGCCAACATCTCCATCGAGCGCGATATATGCGGCACCGAATGCACAACCATCGCCGACGCCACCCAGATTCACCAGATCATGCTCAACCTGTGCACCAATGCTGCCCATGCCATGGAACCCAACGGCGGTGTGCTGACCATACGGCTGGAACCGGTAAGGTTGGAAAACGCCGATGCCGATGGCCTTGCCCCGGGCAACTACGCCAGGCTGGTGGTCGCCGACACCGGCCACGGCATCGAAAAGGAGATCATCAATCGGATCTTCGACCCCTATTTCACCACCAAGGAAATCGGCAAAGGCACGGGCATGGGTCTCTCGGTCGTTCACGGCATCATCAAGGGAATCGGCGGCACCATCCGGGCCTTCAGCCATCCGGGCCGGGTCACCGAGTTTCACCTCTACCTGCCGATGGTGGACATGGTCGTTGACACGGAGCCCTCTATTTTCGACCAGCAACACCTGCCGGGCGGGCATGAGCATATCCTGATCGTGGATGATGAGGAGATGCTTGTGGAGATGATGCGACAGGTGCTTGAGCAGCTCGGCTATACGGTCAGCGCCCACACGGACAGTGCCGCGGCGCTCAAGGCCTTTGTCTCCAGCCCCCAAACCTACGACCTGTTGATCACGGACATGACCATGCCACGGATGACGGGCACCGGCCTGGCCAAAGCGGTCAAGGCGGTACGCGACGACTTTCCGGTTATTCTCTCCACGGGGTTCAACGAGCAGGTTAATGAGGAGAATTCGCAATCGTTGGGTATCCAGGCGTTGATCATGAAGCCCGTGGGCATGCAGCAGCTGGCGAAAACCATCCGCAGCGTGCTGGCGCCCTTATCGACGGAGCGTCGCAAAAAACCACGCTTTGCAGCCCCGACGGGCACCTTCGTAATCTCCCGCGCCCACCCCTACGAACGCTGCAGCCTAGTGGACATTGGCATGTCCGGTCTGGCCTACAGCCATTCGATAGGCTCGGCATCGGACAACCCCGCGGACCAGCTGGCCATTATGACACCGGACGGTGAAATTTTCATCAGCGGCATACGCTGCCGCACCGTCTCCGATATCCCCGCCAGCAGCGGTATCCCCCTCCCCGAAGCCAACCAGGCCAGACGCGGTGTGTGCTTCGATGGCCTCACCATGCTCCAGACAGAAATGATCAATCAGTTCATCCATAACCATACCACAGAACTGATGCACTGAGCCGCTCGATCACGCCCCACCAGCCGGCCACACTCCGGGAATGGGGGTGCGACAAAACCGGCAGCGACCCTCCACGATTTGCATGCTGGGAATGTGGTAGCCCTGCCGCTCCACCAGCAATTGTTTGCATTGGTGGCAATAGGTATGGTTGCCCGCATGACCCGGCACATTACCCAGGTAGACATAGCGGATCCCTTCAGCCATGGCCAGTTCCCGGAACCGGATCAGGGTGGCCACCGGCGTGGGAGGCAGACGGTCCAGTCGGTAACGGGGAAAAAAGCGCAGGAAGTGCAGTGGGTGATCGGGCCCCAGATGTTCCAGAATCCAGGCGCACATGCGCTTGACCATTGCGTCGCTGTCCCCGTAGCCGGGAACCACCAGGTGGGTCATCTCGAAATGGACCCCCTGCCGGTGCAGGGTGACAAACGTCTCCAGCACCGGTTCCAGCCGCCCGCCGTTCAGCCGGCGATAGATATCGTCGCTGATGGATTTGAGGTTGACGTTGGCCCCGTCCAATACCTGGCACAAGGCCAGCAACGGATCCCGATTAATATAGCCGTTGGAAACCCAAACATTGTTAAGGCCCCTGGCCCTGGCGATGTGCGCCGTATCGATCATGTACTCATAAAAGCTGACCGGTTCACTGTACGTGTAGGCGATAGTTTGACACCCGTTTTGCATGGCCGCCCGTGCCACTGCCTCGGGAAACAGGTCAAGGTGGTGCACATCCTCGGGCCGGGCCTGGGAGATTTCCCAGTTCTGGCAGTTGAGGCAGCGGAAGTTGCAGCCGGCGGCCGCAATGGAAAAAGCGGTGCTGGCGGGCAGAAAATGAAACAGCGGTTTCTTCTCGATCGGGTCAACGTTGGCCGAACAGGCATTTCCGTATGCCAGGCTGTACAGGGTACCGTTAAGGTTCACGCGGCTGCGGCATGCACTGCGGTCTCCCGGCGAGAGCCGGCAGCGATTGGGGCAAAGGGTGCACATGACGGTGCCATGGTCCAACCGGCTGAAGTGATAGGCGGCTTTGGACCACTTCCACAAGGACGCGGGTGCGTCATTTTTAAAGATTGCGGCCTGAACCTCCGGTGGCGGGCTGTCGGCAGGTCCGGAGAAGGGCCACCAGGCATGGCTGGTGGCCGTGCCGCACAGGCCGGTCGCGGCGGCCAGCATGAATTGTCGCCGGCTAAGAAGCTTCATGGATCGATCCTGCAACCGCAAAGCTGATCAGTTTAATGCCTGCCAGGCATAGCGTCGCCCACACGATGCCCAGATAGGGGATCAACACCAAGCTCACCAGCAGGACACCGATGGCTGCGCCCACCAGGTCCGCTGAAAAGCTTTGCGCGGCTGCGGCGGTGCTGTTCCCTAACAGCTCGAGGGCCAAAGGAAACTGAAATCCGCAGCCAAATGAAAGCGCCAGGCCGAAGCCATATAACAGTGCGGCCGGTATTCCCTGCCGGGCCACAACCAGGGTCAGGGCAAACACTACCAGCAGCAGGCACAGTAACAGATCAACGGTCATCAACGCCTGGCGCCGGTTGCCGGCAAACCGCCCGCCTGCCCAGGCGCCGGGCAGCAGTCCGGATAGAAACACGGTGACCAGAACCCCGATTTGAAGGTAGATATAGCCATAGAACACCTGGAAGGTAAAGATGGCCACCATTTCGGAACCGATATTGACGCAGCCGGTGGTCAGCAGCACCCACTGGGGGCGGGAAATCCGAAGCAGGTAAGCCAGCACCGCAGCACTCAACAGCATGGCAAACCAGCGCGGTGACTCCCCGTGGCGCTCAAACCAGCCGGCAAAGGCCAGCCGCATCAACCGAGGAGACAGATCCAAGTTTTGCGGGACGCCGGGGTCCACGGCATCGTTGAGCTGACGAATGCGCTGATCTGTCAGGTCACCACCATAATATCGTCTGATATGGCGGGTGTCGATTCCCTTTTGTGCCAGAAGCGCCGGAATGTCGGCCTGGATCGGCTGGTCACGGCAGACGAACAGCAGGCGTTCCCCCGGCATGAGCATGACATGTTTAAAAAAGGTTCTGGCGGTGTTGGCCAGCGAGGACAGTTTTTGTTGCCGGGTCTCTGAGATATAATTGGACACCCCTTCAATTCCGAAACTGAACACACCGCCCGGTGCAAGATGGTTCTTGGCCAGTTCGAAGAACCCGGCCGTATAGAACCGATTCACCTGATAGGTTTCCGGCTCCGGCAGGCTGACCAGAATGGCATCGTAACGTGTCGAGGTCTCGGAAAGAAAAGCACGCGCGTCCTGTGCCATGGTGGTCAGTCCGTGGATGGGCGTCACCAGACCGAAACGGAGCTGAAGCTTGGCCGTCAATGGATCCAGTTCAACATAGTCCACCCGCTGGGGGCGGTATTTGGCCACCTCTGCCATCATGCCCCCGACGGCCGAAACCAGCAACAGGCGCTGTGGACGGTCCACCTGGGAAAGCGGGAAATGAACGCTCTCCTCCGCCAGCGGCACATTCTCGGAAAAAAGGCCCGGTACGCCGTCGGTAAAATAGGAAACCTGCCCTCCCGATTCGACCACCTCAATGCGACCGTAGGGGCTTTCCGCATAGAAAACCCGCCGACCTTCCCGGACCGGCAAAAGCCGGTCTTCAAAGGCAGCTCCCGCCACCAGGGCAACTAGCGCCATGACGCCCGCTGTTGCCGTTCGGTGGGAAAAAGCCGATTCCAGACGCCAAAGAGATGCCATCAGCGGCAGGTGAACCGCCAGCAGGATCTGGCACGGGGTCAGCCAGTGAACCAGGACAAAGGAAAAAATCGCCCCACCAGCCACATCGCCGGCATTGTCGGCCATATACATCCGATTGCCGGGATAGCTGGCCAACCGTTGTCTGGCCACCGACAGGCTGTATGGCAGCACAAACCCTACCAGCAGGGCATAGGGAAGGATGGTAACCGCAACGAAACCCAACGTGGGGTAAAACCCCACCGACGTGCCATGAATGAAAACCAGGTCTCGCAGCCAGCGGATGGCAACGAGTTGACCCACTGAAAAAAAGGCCAGCAGGCAGGAGAGCAGCGCCAAGATCTCTGGTGATGAGGATCGAACGTTGGCTTGAATTCCCTTGGCCGCAGCCGTGCCGATGCCGCCGAAAACCAGCCAGCAGAAAAAGATCAGGGCAATGACGATCTCATTGCCCTGGAATTGCGCCAGATATTCACGGATGCAGACCAGCTGAACGGCTACGGAGGCAATACCCGTGGCCACCACCACCGCACGGACGCCGCCGTCAGCGGGCCTCTTCAAAATATTGAACCTGATAAACCTGCACGCTCAAATCCCCTTCCCGCCAGTGACCGGCAGGCAGACCGGCCTTGGTGCAGAGGTGAGAAAGAAAGGCTTTCGGCTGAGGCAACTGATCCCACACCTGGGGCAAGAAAGTGGCACTGGCAAACCCTTTTTTAATGATCACGCCGTCGATACCTGGCTTAAGCTTGGCCAGCAGGTCGTCGGCATTGGCGTAATCCAGAGGGGTCGGCTCGGTGAGCACGCTGACCTCGATATGTACCTGGTCCAGTTCCGTTCTCCGTAACGGTGCAAACCGAGGATCGTGAAAGGCCGCATTCAGCGCATTGTCACGCACCCCCTCAGCCATGGGTGCACTAGCCGACAGGCTGCCGATGCAGCCGCGCAACTGGTCGTCGATTTTCAAGGTAACAAATGTGCCGCAGCGGGCCTGAAGCGCCTGATCCGCAAGCAGGGTCTCCAGGTGTTGCGCATCGGCTGACGTGATCGATGCGCCGAAATGGCGGGCCAGCGTCTGCCGGGCCAGAGCCACCAGGGCCGCCCCCTGCGCAGGGGTCAACGACTGACCGCTATCGGTTTGGTTTTGCATCGGTTCATCTCCATAAAAGGCAACGGTACCATAACCGACCACGGCGTCCTTATCGCCGGCGGTATCGCCGCTGTTGCTATAGTGCAGCAAGACCGGCCGCCAGCGTTGCTGGCGGGCCAGCTCCAACAGCACCCCTACCGGGTACCGACCGCAGGTGCGGTTGTCCTGATCCTTCTGCCAGTTCGGATCGAGCGCAAGGATCCGCGCCAGCGTCTCCCTGTCCCGTTTGACGGCCTGGTCATAGGGCAGACGATGGGACAGGTCGGCGCTGACCACCAGCAGGGTCCGTGGATCCTGGACCAGCGGCGTCAGCGCGTGTGCCATGCGCCCGGCATCGCAGGGCCCTAGCACCACGGGAAGCAGCTCGAATCGTGACAGGCGGGCCTGCAAAAAAGGCAGCGGCACCTCCAGGCTGTGCTCCTGCTGATCCGATGCCACCACCGTTGCAAACAGCTCCGGTATATCCCTAAGTATCCGGCTGTAGTCGCTGACGGGAACCACTCCCAGGGGCGTCCGCCAGTGGGAGGCTTCGGTAAGCGAGGCATTGCGGAAACCCACCCGGTGATCGGGACCCAGCAGGACCACCTGATCGAACCGGTCTCGAGCGATGGCCGCGGCAGCATGGGCAGCAGTTGTGCCGGAATAGATGGTGCCGGCGTGGGGCATGATCAGAGCGCGCAATCCAGCGGGCGGGCGGTGAACGGTGGCCTCCTGTTCGGCCGCCAGGGTGAGGCGGCGGATCAGATGCTCCAATTCCTCCCTGCGTTCAGGATAGAATCGGCCGGCCCAGACAGGATCCCGCACGGCGGCACCGCTCGTTTCCACCGGTGCGACGAAACCCAACAGAAAAACGGCCGCGGTTATGATTAGCAGACACCGGTTGGCAAACACCAAGAAAACCTCTTGCCGTTGATCTTCAATGGCAACCGATACAATGGGAATCGTGCGGCCAGTTGCCAAAAGGCCCGTGTTAAAAGTACAATGGGGCAAAACGGCATGTCAAGGGATTTGCCAAAGGGTGGGAACGCTTCAACCGGTTGTGGGGGTACCGGTCGGCAGCGCCTGACGGCCACCGGTCGCAGTCAGTGGATCGTTGGGCTCGGTGTCGGTGTCAGCATCGGGTTGCTGCCAGTAACCGAGCAGGCCGGCGTTATCCGGATCAATGCCGAAGTAGTACCCCGCTGGTGCAAGATGCTTCATGAGCGGCAGTATCCGCGTACGAAATAGGTTTTCCTTGAACTCGCTCCCGGCCGGGGTGCGGCCCAGGTAAACCATGTCGTAAAGAGCGGTCTCAATCTGGTCGATCTCCCGGCGCATACCATGCTCCAGGTCGATGGAATAGAGAAACCCCAAGCAGTTGTCAATCAGGACACCAATCTCCCGATCCAGCCTGCTGATCATCTTATAACCGTTGGTGATGAATGTTCTCACGACGGTAGCTCCATGCGACAATATAACGCCGATCGTCTGCTCGGAATCACATAACCCGGCAGCTGGGAATGGTATCGGCCGCTTTCGGCAGATGCTTTAGAATCGCGGCGGGAAATAATCGCCCCTCTTCAGCCATGATCCATCACCAGCACCTTCGCGCCCCGGATTTGCCTGTTTTTCAACTCCATGAGCGCCCGGTTGGCCGCTTCGAGGCCGAAGGTCTCCACCACGGGGATGATGGGAATCTGCTCCGCCAGCTCCAGAAACCGGGAAACATCTGACCGGGCCACGTTGGCAACACTTTTGATTTCCTTTTCATGCCACAAATGAGAAGAATAGTCCAGCCGCAGAAGCGCATCCTGGTCGGTTGCTTCTTTGCGAATGGCATTGACAACCAGCCGGCCGCCCGGCTTAAGGTTTGCCAGCGCTTCCACAACGGGTGTCCAGGCCGGCGTGGTGTCGATGATTCGATCCAGCAGGTGCGGTGCCTTGTCTTGGGTATCCCCGGCCCACACAGCCCCCAGAGCGCGCGCGAAGGCCCGCTCACCCGAACTTCTGGCGAACACATAAACCTGCACGCCAGGGAACCGGTGCCGCACCATTTTAAGCACCAGATGGGCCGAGGCGCCGAATCCGGTAAGTCCAAGATGCTGCCCGTCCTGCAGTGCGCAAAGGGCCATGGACCGGTACCCGATGGCTCCGGCGCATAGCAGCGGGGCCGCTTGGGCATCGGTGAACCGATCGGGAATCGGGTAGGCAAAGGCCTCGTGCACGGTCATATAGTGGGCGTACCCGCCATGGGCATCCCGCCCCGTGGCGGCAAATTCAGGACAAAGGTTTTCCCGGCCTTCCAGACAGGCGTCGCAACAACCGCAGGCCCGGTTGATCCAGGCCACCCCCACCCGCTGCCCGATGGAAAACCGATCGGCACCGGAGCCATTCCCTTCCACCCGCCCCACCACCTGATGCCCGGGAATAACGGGAAATCGAGGCGGCGGCGTCCGGCCCTCGATTTCGTCCAGTTCGGTGTGGCATACCCCGCAGGCCGCCACCCGCATCAGAATCTCATGTTCACCAGGCATCGGGATGGAAACCGTCTGCAGCACCAGCGGCACGGCCGTCTGGTTCAGATCATGGATGCGCATCAGCATCATGGCCTTCATCTGGTTCATGTTGGGTCCCAAAAGTCAAGGTTGCAGAGGTGAGAATAACAAACTCGGTTGATTATACCACAGGCAGGGCGGATTCTCCAGGACGGCGACACGATAAGGCAGCGATGGGCGCGGCCGCTGGCTCATGTTGCTTCGGCAGGCAGGGGTGAAGGAACGTGGAAGGGTTCAGAATCAGTCGATTACGGATTGTCTTCGGTCCGATCTGATCCTGCGGTCGTTCTGATAAGATAGGCTGACCACGACACCGTCCCGGACACTCCTTCTCCGGTCCGCGCGGTTGCGGCGCTTTTCAATAAAACCGGCTTTTTTGGCGGACAGCCGTGCAACCCTCTTTTTCTGTTCCTCGTTTCTCACGAAGGTGCTGCTGATCACGACGATATCCATGGCTGGACCTCCTTGTCAATAGCTATCGGCAATAGTGGGAATCACTTTAGCAATACTGTGGCCGGCCGTGTCACCAGCATGCCCCAATTAGGTCTAAAGGTCTGGCCGCCAATGGCCGATAATGGCATTAACCGCAAACAAGGAACCCATCATGGATATCAGCTCCTTACCCGCAAGCAGCGCGCCCATGGCCGCCGCCTCGCAGCAGCTTCAAACCGTCATGGAAACCCAGGTGGCCATGTTGCGCGAGCTGGCCGAAAGCCAACAACAGGTTGCCCAGATGCTCGCTGAAAACAGTCTGGGCCAGGCCATCGATGTGAGGGTCTAATTTCCCGTTCTGACCACTGGCCCGGGAAAAGGGGCAGCCCGGGTCGTCCCCGGTTTTGACTTTTCGTTTAGGTTTCACCTCCCTACCGCTCACCGGTAAAACATTCAAGATCCGATCTCCCGCACGTCTCGGCCCAGGTCACCACGGCTGTTGAATAGCGGCCCAGGCTGGCAACTCGCCCGAAGAAGGAATTGGCTTGATGATCCGACATCCGTCCTGAATAATTAAGCAGTTTGGGGCACAACAGGGCGTTGACATGGGGAATTCCATGCCGTCGGCAAGCCTGCACCCCTTTGCCGTCATCGATGATGACAAACCGGGCTGCGCCGTTCAGGTAGTGGTGCAGGGTGTCGCGCTCTCCGCGATGAAGCTGCACCACATCCGCCGCAAGACGGTGGGCTTGGGTTTCTAAGAGGTTGTCGATAACGTCGATTCCGGGCTGTTGGCCGGCCAGCATGCGAATTTCGCCGGCGCCGGGCTGAGCGGGCACTGTCACCTCGTCATAGACCGAACGGGTCATGAGCAGGTGGAGCATCTCGCAACAGGGCCGGATCAAACCCGATTTGAACAAGAGGATGGCCGACGATGCATCGATGAGGGCCCGAGGGGCCATGGGATTGCGTGATTCAACCATTTTCGGTAACCATGGCGGCAGCCTTGCCAGGGGCATCACTTGGGTTGATCGAATAGGGCCCCGACACTTTCTCCGGTGTGGATGCGCCGGATGGCCTCGGCAAACAGCGGCGCCACGGACAGGATCTGAATCTTCTCGGCCTGTTTTTCCCGGGGAACGAGTACCGTGTCGGTGACGGCCACGGAGGCGATGGGGCTGTCCACCAGCCGTTTCACGGCCGGGCCGCACAGCACGCCATGGGTGGCTCCCACGTGAATGCTCTTCACGCCCGCCGCCGCAAGGGTTTTCACAGAGGCGGCCAGGGTGCCGCCCGTGGAGATCTCGTCTTCAAAGATTATGGCATCACGCCCCTTCACCTCCCCCACCACCAGCCCCTGGACAACTTCGGTATCGGCCAGGCGCCGTTTGTCGATGATGGCCATGGGCAGGTGCATGCGATTGGCAAACCGCCCGGCCCGTTTGGCGCCGCCGGCATCGGAGGCCACCACCACGGCGTTGGTCAGATCCAGCCTTTTTCGGAAGTGCTCCACGAAATAGGGAATCGCTGTGAGATGGTCCACCGGAATGCTGAAAAAGCCATGCACCGCATCCGAATGCAGGTCCATGGTAAGCACCCGGTTGGCACCGGCGGTCCGGATCAGGTCGGCCATGAGCCGACCGGTGATGGAGATGCGCGGTGCATCCTTTTTGTCCGAACGGGCGTAGGAGAAATAGGGAATCACCGCCGTAATGCGACGGGCCGAGGCACTTCTCAGGGCATCGAGGATGATAAACAGCTCCATGATGGTGTCGCCCACCGGCGCGGTGAAGGACTGGACAACGAACACGTCCTTTTCACGCACATTCTCCCGGACCTGCACGAACAGGTTGTCATTGGAAAACCGGGACACCACCAGCCGGCTGAGTCCCAGGCCCAGTGTCTCGCAGATTCGGGTGGCCAGCAGCGGGTTGGCGCTGCCGGAAAAAATCTTCAGGTCGGTCGACATGGCCTCTTCTCCCCATTGAACCGTAGTCTCATGCAACTGGTTTATAGACCGGGTACGGCCACCGGCGCAACCTCGCAAATACGGTACGCACCTGCCCGCAGCCCGGTGTCAGCTCTTTTTGACGGGTCCGACCCCGACCAGGTAGAGCAGCGCACCCGCTTCCGTCAGATCCAACAGGTCCGCCGCTTCCCGGTCATATATGGCACCGATTCCGCAGGCCCCCCAGCCCAAGGCAGTGGCGGCCAGATAGGCCTGCTGGCCCAGGCGACCGGCCTCGATCATGGCATAGCGGTAGCCCCGCGGCCCCCAAGTTCGGTCCAGGGCAGCCGGGTCGGCCATGAACAGCAGATGCAGGCCTGCCTGCTTCAGCCACATCTGATCCAGGCAGGCCGCCGCCATGGACTCAGTGAGCCGGCCGTCGAAGACGCGCCCCAATCGATGCGCATCCGCATCCAACACATGGAAAGCGGGTGAAAGCGGCAGGCCCGTTCCCGTCAGGAAACCGGTGATCAGGGCCGACCGGCACGCCGGGGGCATGCCCGAGGCCTTGCTTGCATGGCGCGCCATTAGGTCCATGAAGGCCATCAGGTCCTGGCGGGACACGGACGCCGGCACGAAGTTTCGCCGCGAACGGCGCTGCCATAGCACACGGGCATAATCCGCCGGTTCCGGCTGACCCGGCTCGTCCAGATCGACCCACGACGACGGTTGCTTGCCGAGGGCAGCCAACGCCGGGAGGTCATCGGCGGATCGGTTGAATACCCGATTTCCGCCCCGGTGAACCTTGAGGATTTCCGGATAGGAAACTTCTTTATCCGACACCTTGGATGCATGCAGAATTTGACCGGCAAGGGCTTGGGGAGCGTCGGCCGTTGCACCCCGCTTCTCTCGGATGTGATTCCCATGCAGATGAACGCAGGCCAAACAGGCTTCCCGTTGAGGATCCAGTCCCAGCAGGATCGCGGCCCGTTCGTCATCGAAATCCAGATGGATCGAAAAGGACAGGCCCAACGCACCCAAGGCCAGTCGCAGGTTCTCCAGCAAGTGGCCGGCATCCAGCAGCACATAACGGTAGGCGCGGCTGCGGTATTTCCATGCACTGCGGAAAAAAATGCCCGTGATATAGAATGTCCCCAGCACGCCCCGATCCACTGGTGGGATCGCAGGTAACGGTCCACGGCGCAGGGCGGTCAGGCAGAAATCGAAAAGATGATAGTGGTACACGCCCGGATCCAATCCTTGGATATGGTCGACGGCCAGGTAAAGTTCAAAGGGATAAAGGGCGCCGGCCGAAGCCACGCTGCGGTAGTAAAACGGCGGGTCTGTGTGCAGGCTGCGGGCGGTAACCTCCTGGGTCAGGCGAAATGCGGTTGAGATGTCCTGAAGGGAGGGTGGTTTCGAACGGCTGTGGTCAACCGTTCGGCAGAATTCGACCAGCTGGAAATAATCGACTTCCGGCAGCTGTGGGCTGCGATCCAGCGGCACCCGCGCCAGTTGTGCATAGTTTTTGGTCGGCATCGGCTGATGCGCCCAGTCCAGGGCATGCGGTGTCAAGCCATGGCGGCCGTAGCTGGTCGCCCGGTGGTAATCAGCGGCGCACATCGTCTCCCGGCTCATCGTTGACCCACCAGGTCTGCCAGGGCGCTGCCGACGTCAGCAAAGCGGAAAGAAAAGCCTGCGTCGATCAGCCGGTCGGGACGAACCTTCTGACTGGCCAGAAGCACCCCGGCGAGTTCTCCCATCAACAGTCGCAGGGCCAGGGAGGGGGCGGGGACCACCGCCGGCCGGCCCAGCGCCGCCCCTAACGCCCGGGCGAAATCCTTCTGGCGGACGGCACCCGGCGAACAAAAATTATAAGCGCCGCGAGTATCTTTATGCTCGAGGAGAAATTGAATCGCAGCGAGAAGATCGGCCAGGTGGATCCAGGCAAACCACTGCCGACCGGTTCCCAAGGGGCCGCCGGCAAACATGCGAAAGGCCGGCAGCATCCGCGCCAGGGCACCGCCGCCAGGGTCCAGCACCACGCCGAAGCGCATGATGGCGACCCGGACACCCCGCTGCTCGGCGTCGAGGGCCGCATTCTCCCAATCCACGGACAGGCGCGCCAGGAAATCGGTTCCCGGCGGCGACTGCTCCTGAAGCGCCTCGTCTCCCCGGTTGCCGTAATAGCCCACCGCCGAAGTGCTGACCAGCGTCTTTCCCTGGCCGGCCATCGCGCTGACCACATGGCGGGTGGTCTGGAGGCGGCTGTCGACGATCTGGGCTTTATAAGCCCGTGACCAGCGTTTGAAAATGGTGCGCCCGGCCAGATTGACTACGGCATCGGCAGCGCCCACCGCCTCCTGCCATGCCCCCGAACAGGTGGTGTCGGCGCTGACCCAGGTGAAATGCGCAGCCGGTTGCAGTGGATGGGTGGCTGAGGTCCCCAGACCGGTCACCGCGTGCCCGGCATCCAGCAACCGCCGGGTCAAGGCCGTACCCACGAATCCCGATGCACCTGCAATGGCGATCTTCATAATTGTCTCCTCAATTCACTGTTCCGGTTACCCCGTTCCCTTTTCGATAGGGTTGATTGGGATTCAGACCAAGGCCGCTGGGTTATTGAAGCCGCAGGCGCAGCAGCGCCGCGTATAGGTTTCCAAAAACCCCAAAACACCGAGCTGGACCACAAGATACGCTGTATGGATGGGCCCTACTTGGCCAGAAAGCGCCACAAGTAGCGTTCAATCTCCTGTCGCGGCAAGGCGCCGGCGGCCGTATCCACCACCCTCCCGTCCCTGAAGAAAAGCAGCGTGGGCAGGCTCATGACACTATAGCGGGACGCGGTGGCCGGGTTCTGGTCCACGTTGAGCTTGGCGATTTTCAGCCTGCCCGCATAGGCTCTGGCCAGATCGTCCAGGACCGGCGCCATGGCCCCGCATGGGGCGCACCACGAGGCCCAGCAGTCGAGCATCACGGGAAGGGGGCTGGCAAGCACCTCATCGGCAAAGGTGCGGTCGGTCACCATCACCGGCCGGCTGGGGGCCTGAATGGCCGGAAAGGGCGCTTTACAGCGGCCGCAGCGGGGGCCTGCCTGCAGCTTTGCCGTGGGAATCCGGTTGCGGGTGCCGCATTTGCGGCACCGTATTAACACTGTCTCACTTGCCATCACCCCTCCTTGTTCTCTTGGTCTTCAATAGCTGGCGGTGTTGCGGACGGTGCCGCCACATCCTCTCCACCTGGGTATCATCTCGGGTGCAGTGAGGATTTAGGTGGTCCGTCGTTGTCGTGACCATCCGTCATTCCTTCGAATCCTCGCCGACAGCGAACACCGTCCCTTCGCCGGGAAACGCCATCCGCTGGTCTTTGGGCGTGTATCGGGTGACGGCCGGCCATTTTCCCGGCTGGGGATCGGCCCCTTCACGGGCGACCCGTCCCGGATGCCGGTCCAGCATCTTCGGTTGCCGACGCAAATCCACACCGGCCACCGGCGAACTGAATTCGATGGGGATGTTATTGGGGTCAAACGTATAGATGGAGCGGATGAACCCGTGATCGATGGCCTCCGACACCCAGAACCCGGCAGCTTCCAGCCGATCCTTCAAATCCCAGAGATCGTCGTCGCCGTCGAGGCCAAAAGCGATGTGGTCGAAGGCGAAAGGGCCCTTCACCGGCACACCGTGATCCTTTTCGGGTATGTTTTCGACAGCGGACCATTCAAAGAAAGCGATTAGGTCACGATCGGAAATCTCGAAAAAATAATGCCGATAGCCCTTGCCGCCCAGACCAGCCACCAGCCGCATGCCCAATAGGTCTCTCCAGAAACGGACGGTGCGATCCATGTCACCGGTGACCATGGCCAGGTGATTGATTCCAGTGTATGCGGGCATGGCCCCTCCTCGAGGAATGTTAACCATTGGGACTCGGCTGAAACGAATTGCCACGAGAGCAAACCGGATTTGGGTTCGTCTTCAAGGCTCATTAAAGGGCGCACATTTGCTTTAGGCAGCCGTGGATGCAGCACAGAAGAACGATCAACAGACAAGCACCATGGGATCGTTTCTTTTTTCCGCGTCCCTAAACCCCTTCCGGGGTGTCAACCGCCGGCTCGGCCGTCATCGCAGGGGCCGTCATCGTCCGTACCCCGGGAATGTTCCGCCGTAAAGCTCGCCGTGCATGCCTGCATGACCTCCTGCCTGGACAAACAGGCCATGGCCTTGTCGTAGTCCGGCTCGTGGGAGATCTCATCCACCAGTTGGGTATAGGCCACCTTCCCGTGTCCGTCGATCACCACCACCGCCCGCGCCATGAGACCGGCCAGCGGCCCGCCGGTGATGCGCATGCCGTAGGCGTCACCGAATCCGGGGCTTCGAAAGGTGGATGCGGAAACCACGTGGTCAAGCCCTTCGGCCCCGCAGAAGCGTGCATGGGCAAAGGGGAGATCCGCGGAGACACACAGCACCACGGCATTGTCGACGGTGCCGATCTCGGCGTTGAATTTTCTCACCGACATGGCGCACACCGGTGTATCGATACTGGGGAAAATATTGAGCACCACGGTCTTGCCGGCAAAGTCCTGCAGCGACACGTCGGAGAGGTCGCTGCGGGTCAGGGTAAAATCTGGGGCAGCCGTCCCCGGTTGGGGAAGGCTCCCTGACAATAACACGGGTGATCCTTTAAATGCGGTTTGAGCCATTTGGTCCTCCTTGGATGGTTGGGGTAATTGTCAGACAGTTCTGGGTCGGGGGGTTGTCCCGCCGCAAACCACAGCGGCACGCTGGCCCCATCACAATCAATAAACATGCCAAGGCAAGAGAACACGTGCCGTCCCATGGCATTGTTATTGCTTTTGTGGTATCAAGATAATTCATTTTTCAAAAACTTCAAACTATCGGGAGGCTAACCATGGGTCATAAACGCTACCACATCAAATCCGCATGCCCCCAGTGCGGATGCAGCTTTGCACAAGTGCTTTCCAAGGAAGAGATCAAAAAACGCTACGGGGAGACACCGAACATCGAACTGGAATGCGGTGAATGCATGCTCAAGTTTGAAACCGAGCGCAAAAGCGTCTGTCCCGAGTGGGACGATGAATGCCGCCTGAACGAAGAAAAAGCTTGAACCGACAGGTGCTGCAGTCATTTTTTTAAGTTGACAGCATAGCGGTGAAGGGGGCATGTATCGGGAAAAATCCCCTTAAGAAAAAATCCCATTTTAGGACCACCCGGTATTCGGGAAAGAAAGGCAGATCCAACCATGAGTTACGATTTCAATGCAGATGATGTGTTTGACATGGCTGAGCAGATCGAAAGAAACGGCGCCGCCTTTTACCGGAAAGCCGCTGCCGATGTCACCGATCCGGACGCCAAAAGCTTTCTCTCGGACCTGGCGGCCATGGAAGATGACCACGAGCGAACCTTTACCGCCCTTAGAAAAAAACTCACCCCGGCGGAAAAAGCCTCGACCGTCTTTGACCCGGGAGGCGAAGCGGCATCGTACCTTAAAGCGCTGGCGGATACGCGCATTTTCTTCGAAAAGGAGATAGACACTCGGTCCATGCCGGCCATTCTGAAGGCCGCCATTCTTGCCGAGAAGGATTCGATTGTTTTTTACCTGGGGATGAAAGACCTGGTTCCCGAAGGTCTGGGCCAGTCCCGGTTGGACGACATCATCAAGGAAGAGATGTCCCACATCAAGCTGCTCAGCCACCGCCTTATCGCCGCCAAGTAACCGGTTCCTGCGGCCTAGCGCGTTTATCGGGGAAGCGCCCGCCGCCAACCGGCGCCGGTGCTTCCTTGAACCTTCCTTTTGTTTAGGGTGTTTCGGATGTCGCGTGAGACACCAATGTGCCACGTTCGCACTTGATACGCATCGCTTGACTGCCGAAGCCAAAGCGGTGACCATCGACAGACTGTCAACTCGCACAGAACGGGATAGTCATGAAAAGCTACCTCCAGTGGTGGGCAGTGGTTCTGATAATTCTGGCCTTGCCCGTCGCGGCATCGTCGGGGAAGGCACCGGCGGCCGGGGACCTGTTGGCGGGTATGTCCTTGGACACACCCGCGTCGCCCGACACCCAAGCCTACCTGGGGCTTTCGGGCAGCGGCACCTTTAATCCCACGGGCATTGCCGGCCGATTGCTCGTGATCGAGATCTTCAGCATGTATTGTCCCCACTGCCAGCGGGAAGCGCCGGCCGTCAATCGCCTCTATCAAGCCATCGAGGCGTCGGAAATCTTGCGTGGCCGGGTAAAGGTGATCGGCATCGGGGTGGGCAACTCCCCCTTTGAAGTCGACCATTTCCGCCAACACTATCGGATCCCATTTCCCCTGTTCCCTGACGAGGATTTTGTGATCCACCACTCATTGGGTGAGATTCGCACCCCGTTTTTCATCATCGCCGCCATCGGATCGGTCGACAATGGCAGGGTGCTGTGGTCCGGTGCCGGAAACATGGGCCCGCTGGAAACCTTCCTGGACCGTCTGAACGGCCTATTGAGCCTGGATTAGGGTCAACGGAGATGCCAATGCATACATCCGCGCTGCTGACGGGGGTTGTGGTCTGGGCAACCATGCTGTCGGTGGGCCTCTCCCATGGCCCATGCCTGGCGCAGGAACCGAGTGCCAACACCATGGTCTTTGACCCCGGCCAGCTCAAACCGGTGGACAGTGTGTTGAAGGTCAGGGTTGGCGACCCGGCCCCGCCCTTTTCCCTGCCGTCCCTGACGGGCGAAACCATATCTCTGTTGCAGTTCAGGGGGAAACGCAATGTGGTGATCTCATTTGTCCCAGCCGCATGGACACCGGTCTGTTCGGATCAGTGGCCCGGTTATAATATCGCCCAAGACACCTTGGAGCAGTATGATGCGATCCTGTTGGGAATCACCGTCGACAATCTGCCCTCTCTGTTCGCCTGGACCCGACAGATGGGCGGCCTCTGGTTTCCCGTGCTGTCTGATTTCTGGCCCCACGGCCAGGTGGCGCGGCAGTTTGGTGTGCTGCGCAGGGACGGGACTGCCGAACGGGCCCTTTTCATTATCGATAAAGCGGGTATCATCAGGCACATTTCGGTCTCCGATATCAACCGGAAGCCCGATATGAAAACAATGGTGGCTGCGCTGAAGGCCATTGACACCCCCGGGGCGGAATAAACCGTCTCGTTCTTCCCGTCTTACGAGACATTTTTGTACCAATAAAACCCTGGGCCCCGCTCTGCGGACGGTTCCCCGGGTAATCCGGCACCCTTCTTGGAAAAACAGCTGCGCGATCCGGCTACCGACGCATCATCAAACCACGGTCAATCTTGACAGCGGCGGACGAAAAAAGTAGAATTCGTATTTGTTTGTAGACAGTTGATGCACTACATTCCGCTCCCCACGACCTTGGCACGCATCTTGATATGATGTCAGCGATACTGCCGGCGCCCCCGCCATGCCGGCGGGATCCAACCCCTTCGGAGATCTTCGATCCGTGAAACCGTGTGACCATAATATCAAACAGGCTATTCTGCTGGCCCAGCGCATGATCCGGCTGGCCGACCAGGGCGACAGCGACCGAGAAGATACCGGCTGCGGTATTCTTTACGGCATGCTTCGCGATTCGGGATACAAAATCAAGCAGTTGGCCGAAGATGAAAAGCATAACCATATCGCCAAAGGCTGGTGGGATGAAAATTGCTGATGCACGGCGAACGTCCCCATTAAAAACCCAAAACCATGCAAAGGAGGATAAGAAGTGGCATCTCTAAAAGGAACCCAAACGGAAAAGAACATCTTAACGGCTTTTGCCGGTGAATCTCAGGCCAGGAACCGTTACACCTACTTTTCCAAGCAGGCCAAAAAGGAAGGCTTCGTACAGATTGCAGACATTTTCGAAGAGACCGCCAACCAGGAGAAAGAGCACGCCAAACGGCTCTTCAAACTGCTGGAAGGCGGCGAGGTTGAGATTACCGGCGCATTTCCCGCAGGTGTGATCGGCACCACCCTCGAAAACCTCAAAGAAGCGGCAGGCGGAGAGAACTACGAGTGGACCACCATGTATCCCGGTTTTGCCACAATCGCCCGGAAAGAGGGCCTGGACCACGTGGCATTCATCTTCGAGGCCATTGCCGTGGCAGAAAAGCAGCACGAAAAGCGCTATGTGGATCTGGCCGGCAACATCAAGGCCGGCCGGGTGTTCAAAAGAGACCAGAGCATCACCTGGCGGTGCCGCAATTGCGGCTATCTGTATACCGGTACCGAAGCTCCCGAGATGTGTCCGGCTTGCGCGCATCCCCAGGCCCATTTCGAGATTCTGGGCGAGAACTGGTAACCGGCGTCACCGTAATATCAACCGTTCAATCAAACCGATTAGGAGAAAAAAATGGCAGAAAGATTTGAAGTTTACAAATGTGATCTTTGTGGCAACATCGTCCAGGTACTCGCCGGCGGCGGCGGCGAACTGGTGTGCTGCGGAGAGCCCATGAAGAAGCTGACCGAAAACACCGTTGATGCGGCCAAGGAAAAGCATGTGCCCGTGGTCGAAAAGATCAGTGGCGGCTACAAGGTCAAAGTGGGCGGTGTCCCCCACCCCATGGAGGAGAAGCACTGGATCCAATGGATCGAGCTGATGGCGGACGGCAAATCCTACTTCCAGTTTCTCAAACCGGGCCAGACACCTGAAGCCGTGTTCAAAGTCGATGCGGCATCGGTCTCGGCCAGAGAATACTGCAACCTTCACGGGTTGTGGAAAGCATAGCGCCGCGCCTTATAATGATCGGGAGTCGGTGGCCCTCGGCTGCCGTCTCCCGTTGAACGAATCCCAGTCCCGACCGCCTGCCAGGGACTGCATGTGACCCGTGTCCGCCAGCGGGGATACGATTGGCGGACACCGGCCACATGATCAACATCTACAAGGAGGTGCCTTATGGGGAGCTGGAAATGCGGAAACTGCGGATATGAACTACAGGCGGATGCACCGCCTGAGAAATGTCCGTCCTGCAAGGAAAAATGCGATTTCCTGGACAACACATGTTACACACCCGACTGTCAGTACGATGGCAAGGACCCCAGGATCAAATAGGATGAAAGGGAGTAGAAAATGGCTAAAACGCTGATTGTGTACGCCACGCGCACAGGCGAAACCGAAAAAATCGGCAACCTCATCGCCGAAGGAATACGTTTTTCTGGCCATGAAGCGGATGTGCTCAAGGTGACCGACATTAAAAAAGAGGACCATCTGAAGGGCTATGATGCCGTGGTGTTCGGATCTCCGACCTACCACGGGGAGATGGTTCAAGGGATGAAGACCTTGCTTTTCATGGCTGAAAAGGCAGGACTCGAAGGCAAGGTGGGTGGTGCCTTCGGCTCCTTTGGCTGGAGCGGCGAAGCCCCAGACCGCATCTTTGAGACTATGAAAAACATTTTCAAGATGAATATGGTGAGCATTCCCTTGCGGCTCAAGTCGGCCAACCTGGGCGGCGGCCTGAAAATGGCCCAGGATTACGGCCGGGAGATTGCCGAAAAGCTTACCTGACAAAAGAAAGTACAGTGTTGCAAACACACCAACCCATATTTATAAGGAGACTGCTATGTCCACACCCCAACATTGCCCGGGCTATGAGAATTTCAAGAACCTGAAATCGTTTATCTGCAAATGCCCCGCCTGCGGTGAGAGCAAAGAGATTTTCTCTGACGAATTCAAAAAGAATCACACCTGCGCGAAATGCGGCAAGCCCATCGACTTTACCCAGTGCACCCTGGATGGGGGCGTCTAGCCTGATGCCGGGTGCCGCTGGCGGCCCCAGCCTTGCTGCAAACCCATGGAACCAAGGCAGACCACCCTGCTGCCCGGAAGACCGGGGATGCGCCTGAGGTGCATGGGGCCGCCTGGAACCACGTCAACGTAAATAAAAAAGGATCGGGGCAGCCGATCCAAGGGGTCGGCTGCCGGCTTCTGTTCAAGGAGAAGATTGTATGGACATTGTCATGCTTTCACGGCTCCAGTTTGCCGCTGCCACCATGTTTCATTTCCTCTTCGTCCCATTGACCCTGGGGCTCTCCGTCCTGGTGGCCTACATGGAGACCCAATATGTGCGCACCGCAGATGAAACCTACCTGCGCATGACCCGGTTCTGGGGCAAACTCTTTTTGATCAATTTCGCCCTGGGCGTGGTCACCGGCATCACCCTAGAGTTCCAGTTCGGCACGAACTGGTCGCGCTATTCGGCCTATGTGGGAGACGTCTTCGGGTCGCTGCTGGCCATCGAGGCATCCGTAGCCTTTTTTCTGGAATCCACCTTCATCGGCATCTGGATCTTCGGCTGGGAAAAGCTGTCCAAAAAAGCCCACGCCACGGTCATGTGGCTGGTGGCCGGCGCCGGCAACGTATCGGCGGTCTGGATTCTGCTGGCCAACGGGTGGATGCAGCACCCGGTGGGCTTCACCCTCCGCAACGGCCGGGCGGAACTGACCGACTTTCTGGCCGTGGTAACCAACACATTCGGCCTGCTGGAAATCGTCCATACCATCCCCTCGGCCTTCATTCTGGCCGCCTTTTTCATGATGGGCATCAGTGCCTGGCACCTGTTGAAAAAACAGCACGTCGAATTCTTCACCCGGTCATTCAATATCGGCCTGGTGGTGGGACTGGTTGCTTCCATCGTTGTGGCCATCACCGGCGACATGCACGCCGTTCACGTCACCCAGACCCAGCCGGCCAAACTGGCCGCCATGGAGTCGCACTGGGAGACCCAGGCCCAGGCCCCCATGGTGGTGTTTGCCATTCCGGACGAGAAGAACGAACGCAACCGAATCGAAATCGGACGGCTGCCCGGTGTCCTGAGCCTGCTGGGGCACCACGACATCAACGCATCGGTAACCGGGTTGAAGGACATTCCCAGGGATGAACGGCCGCCGGTCCTGCCGACTTTCATCTCCTTTCGCACCATGGTGGCCCTGGGGACCCTTTTTCCCCTGCTTGCCATTGTCGGCCTGTTTTTAAGAAAGCGGCTGCTTGAATCCCGCTGGTACCTGTGGATCATGCTGCTGGCCACCCCGCTGCCCTACCTGGCCATCGAGATGGGCTGGGTACTGGCCGAAGTGGGCCGCCAACCCTGGATCGTCTATGGCCTGCTGAAAACCGCCGATGCCGCCTCGCCGGTGGCGGCCTCCCAGGTGATGACCAGCCTGGTGGGCTTCATTATGGTGTACGGCCTCCTGGGGATCGCCGGTTTTTATCTGATGGCCGATTTCGTCAGGAAAGGCCCGAAACCGGCGACGCCGGACGCCAAATCGGCCAATGCCTGAACCTTTTATCAATAAAGACAAATCACAGGGGTTATCAATGGAATTACAATCCGTATGGTTTTTTATCTGGGGGCTGCTCTGGGCCGTTTTTTTCATGACCGACGGCTTCGACCTGGGGATCGGTACCCTGTATCCTTTCCTGGGCAACTCCGAACGCGACAAGCACATGATGATCCACGCCATGGGTCCGCTGTGGGACGGCAACGAGGTGTGGCTGCTCACCGCCGGCGGCGTCACCTTTGCCGCCTTTCCGCTGGTCTATGCGGTGATGTTCTCTTCCCTCTACTCGGCGCTGATGCTGATTCTCTTCGCCCTGATCCTGCGCGGTGTCTCCTTTGAATTCCGCAACAAGGTGGATAGCCCCGCCTGGAAGCAGGTGTGGGACACCTGCATCTTCGTGGGCAGTCTCCTGCCGGCTCTGCTGTTTGGCGTGGCCTTTGCCAATATATTCAAGGGAATTCCCATCGACCAGGACGGCATCTACCTGGGCAATCTGCTCACCCTGCTTAACCCCTACGGCCTCTTGGGCGGCGTGCTGTTCCTGGGCCTCTTTCTGGTCCATGGCGCCCTATGGCTCACCATCCGTGCGGATGGCAGCCTGGCCCAGCGGGCCGAGAGCCTGGCCGGCAAGCTGTGGCCGGTTCTCACCGGCGTGGCGGTTGTTTTCCTTGTGGCCTCATACATCTTCACCCCCCTGTATGACAACTACCTGGCCAACCCGGTTCTGTTCCTGGTGCCGGCCATCTCCGTTGCCGCCATCGTGGGGGTCAAATACTTTCTGATACAAAAGGCCTTTCTCAAGGCTTGGCTCGCTTCCGCGGCAACCATCGTATCCTGCACCTTTTTCGGCGTAATCGGGTTGTTTCCCAACCTGTTCCCCTCCAGCATCGATGCCGCATATAGCCTAACAGCCTTTAACGCCTCATCCAGCCCCCTGACCCTGAAGATCATGCTCATCGTGGTGCTGCTCTTCGTGCCCGTGGTGTTGGCCTACCAGATCTGGGCCTACAAACTCTTCAGCGTCAAGGTGACCGACGACGACCTGGCCCATGAGGAGATGTATTGATCCGTCAGATGACCGCCGCCGTACCTGTCCGGCCCGATTATGGACCGGAACGACGGCCGAATTGGCGTTTGCATACCAATCATCGAGCAACCGGTAACGGAGTCTTAAATGCGCCGCAATAATTGTGTGATCGTCATGGTCAGCGCCTTGATTTTCATCCTCCCCGCGATCACGGCCAACGCCGACAGCCGGGGTCCAGCCCAGATCGATATTTTCGGTGGCGAGCGGGGAAACGTGCCCTTCCCCCACGCCAGGCACCAGGACAACCTGAAAGACTGCAACCTCTGCCACGGCGTCTTCCCCCAGGCAACCGAATCCATCAAGCGGATGAAGGAGAGCGGTGCGCTGCAGCCCAAAAAAGTCATGAACCTACAGTGTATCAAGTGCCACAAGGAGGAGAAACGGGCCGGCAAGCCCCATGGTCCCGTCACCTGCGCCACGTGTCACATCAAATAACCCAATGAGACCCCAAACCTCATGCTGATTTTAGGACTTCAGGGCAGTCCCCGCAAAGGCGGCAACACCGACACCTTTCTGGCGGCCTTGCAGGACAAGGCCACCCAGGCGGGTGCGGTCGTCAAAATCATCCAGGTGGCCCGGGCCGGCATCGTGCCCTGCAAAGGCTGCGGGTACTGTGAAAGACACGGCACCTGCGTCATTGCCGATGACCCCATGTCCACCGAGATTTACGGCCTGCTGAGGCAGGCGGAGGTAGTGGTGGCCGCCACCCCGGTATTTTTCTACGGCATCTCGGCGCAGCTCAAGGGCCTTATCGACCGCTGCCAGACCCTGTGGTCGCGAAAATATGTGTATAAACTGAAAGACCCGCTGGCAGCCACGCGCCAAGGGCTGCTGTTCAGCGTCGCTGCCTCCCAGGGGCGCCAGCTGTTCGACGGCATCCACCTGACCGCCAAATACTTTTTCGATGCCATCGACGCCCGGTTTGAGAACTCGCTCACCTACCGGGGCGTCGAAGCCAAGGGCGCCATCCGCAACCAGGAGATGGTGGCTGCGGACATTGATGCGGCCATCGAAAAGACCGTTCTGCCCCTGATCAACCGCAAAAAGGCGCTGTTCATCTCACCCCAGGGGGCCTGCCGGGCCCCCATGGCGGCGGCCATGGCCCAACAGCGTTACGGCGACCGGATCCGCACCGCTTTTGGGGGAGGATCTCCGGCACCTGACCTGCATGAACCCATGCTCCGGGCCATGCAGCGGGCCGGCGTGGACATGGGCTATCGCAAGCCGCAGACCATCCTACAGGCTTGTCATGGCGCCGCGCCCGATCTGACCATCGCCATTGGCCAGGCTGGTGATCAGTTAGCGCTTCCCGGCGCAAGAACGGTGCAATGGACCCTGGCCGATCCGGTTTCAGCAGATGATGCAAGCATGGACCGCCTGCGCCTGGAGATTGAAGCGCATCTCGATTCGCTGATGCAGTTGTTCTAATTAACGAAGACCGATAGAAAAGGAGTCATTCATGGCCGAACCCCACGAAATGTATCAATGCCAGACCCAAAGCTGCGGCTATATCTACAACCCCGATAAGGGCGACCGTAAGGGCAAGATCGCCAAGGGGACCTCGTTCGACGATCTCCCCGACGACTGGAAATGCCCCATCTGCGGCGCCGGCAAGCGGATGTTTAAAGCCCTTGGATAGTGACTGCGATTGGTTTTCAGTCACTTTGGATTAGACACGGCCCAGCCCCTGTGGTAATGGAAAAGACATCGTAGCGACGTCAAATGGCGACTTTTCGGCATCTTGGGCGATATGTCGGAGAATGGTACCCATCGCTTGCGGGCGATGCGCTTCAACCCCTAAACGCATAACAGGATGGAGGTAACAATGGACAGGTATGTGTGCACACTCTGCGGCTATGTTTACGATCCCGAAGCGGGCGACCCCGACAATGGGGTGGCTCCCGGCACCAAATGGAAAGATGTCCCCGGGGATTGGGAATGCCCGGTCTGCGGGGCAGGCAAAGACGATTTCGAGAAAGAGGAATAGCCGTTCCCCTTTGCTTCGACTGGTATCGGATGCCCTTTTTCAGCTCACGGGGAAAGGGCATTTCGCTGGTGGACCCGTGGACACCCGTTCGGATCCACGCCAATAGGCAGGGTCGGCCGGCGAAGCGGGTCCCTACCAGCGCCCCGCGGGGCGCGCTAAATACGGCAACAGGAAAGTGCTCATGAAACCGACCAAAATCGCAGAGGGCGTCTATGAAGTCGGCGTCATCGACTGGAACATCAGGGATTTCCACGGCTACTCCACCGACCGCGGCACCACCTACAACGCCTATCTGATCGTCGATGAGCAGGTGGCGCTGGTCGACACGGTCAAGGCTCCCTTTGCCGACCAACTGATCGGCAACATCTCCCAGATCATCGACCCCAAAAAGATCGACCTGGTCGTCAGCAACCACACCGAGATGGACCACTCGGGCGCCCTGCCGCGCATCATGCACCGGGTGGGAGAGAACAAACCGCTGTACTGCTCGAGCATGGGCGCCAAAAACCTGGCCAGCCATTTCCCCAACGCCTGGAACTACCACCCGGTGAAAGAGGGCCAGGAACTGCGCCTGGGAAAGCGCACCCTCGCCTTTATGGAAACCCGCATGATCCACTGGCCGGACAGCATGTTCACCTACCTGAAGGAGGATCGCATCCTCTTCTCCAGCGACGGCTTCGGTCAGCATTACGCGGGGTTCGACAAATTCGACGACCAGGCCGGCGCCGATCTCATGCTGCAGGCCAAAAAATACTATGCCAACATCCTTTTGCTCTATGCGCCCCGCATCCTCAAGCTGGTGGAGAAGGTGGTCGCCTCGGGCATCCCCATCGACATGATCTGCCCGGACCACGGCGTCATCTGGCGCCGGGATCCAGGCAAAATCATCGATGCCTACCTGAAATGGAGCCGGCAGGAACCGCAGAAGAAGGCCGTGGTCGCCTATGACACCATGTGGAAAAGCACCGAAGCCATGGCCAACGCCGTCGCCGAAGGCATCTCGTCCACCGGCGTCAAGGCCAGGCCCATCCACATCCGCAGCTCCCATCGCAGTGACATCATGACGGACGTACTCGATGCGGCGGCCGTGGTGGTGGGTTCGCCCACCCTCAACAACCAGATGTTTCCCACGGTGGCCGATCTGCTGACCTATATGAAGGGCCTCAAGCCGGAGAACAAGATCGGCGGCGCCTTCGGCTCCTATGGCTGGAGCGGCGAATCGGTGAAGCTCGTGGCGGCGGAGCTGGCGGCCATGAATTTCCGGATGGTCGAACCCGGCCCCCGCCTGCAGTACGTACCCGACGATTCCGGCATCGCCGCCTGCATCGAATACGGCAGGCGGATCGGTGAGGCGGTGAATGCCGTTTGATCCATGAAGATACCTGTCGTCGATATCGGGGCCTGCACCTTGTGCATGGGTTGCGTGGCCGTCTGCCCGGAGGTGTTTCGCCAGAGCGATGCCGGATACATCGAAGTGATCGAGTTGGACGTCTATCCCGAAGCGGCGGTCGACGAGGCCATCAAATACTGCCCGGAAGACTGCATCGCCTGGGAGGAACGCTGATCCCCCTCGGGCGGTGCAACGAGGAGAAACGAAGATGAAGAAAGTCGCACTGTTCGTTTTCAACGGCGATCCGGTCTGCTTCATCCATGTCCTGCTCAACGGGCTGGACATGAAGGCCAGGGGGATCGACGGCCGCATAGTCATGGAGGGGGCGGCCACCGCCCTGCTGCCCAAGCTGGCCGAAGCGGGAAATCCCCTTCGCGGCCTGTGGGAAAAAGCCAAATTCCAGGCCATCGTGGACGGTGTGTGCAAGGCGTGCGCCCACAAAATGGGCACCCTCGACGAAGCCGCCCGCCAGGGCCTGACCCTGCTGGAGGACATGTCCGGCCATCCCTCCATGTCGCGGTACATGGAAGCGGGTTTCGACATCATCTCCTTTTAAGTCGCACATCGGGACAGGACCATGGGTCACCGTGAACTCAAAGCCCGCATCGGACGGCTGCTGGGGCAGGACGACTTCCCCGGTGCCCTGGAGGCCATCCGGCTGCTGCCCGGGCGTCAGGCGGTCAATCCCCTGTTCTCCTTTTTATATTCGGGAGAGGAGCGGATCCGCTGGCGGGCCGTCACGGCCATGGGAGCGGTGGTCTGCCGCATGGCCGACAGCGCCATGGAGCCGGCGCGGGTGGTGATGCGCCGGATCATGTGGAACCTGAACGACGAGTCCGGTGGTATCGGCTGGGGATCGCCCGAAGCCATGGGTGAGATTACCGCCGGCCATGCCCGTCTGGCTGACGAGTTCGCCAACATCCTGATCTCCTATATCAATCCGGCAGGCAATTTCCTCGAGCTCGAGTTGCTTCAGCGTGGATCTCTGTGGGGCGTCGGCCGCTTGGCCCATGCCCGTCCGTTGCTGGCCAGGCCGGCGACGCCGTTCCTGCCCGCATTTTTCGATTCACCCGATCCCTGCCTGCGTGGAACGGCGATTTGGGCGGCCGGCCCCATCCTGGAAGCGTGCCTGCGCCCGCTGTTAAAGGCCCGACTCTCCGACAACGCACCCCTTCGGCTCTACCGGCGGATGCAGGTAACCCAGACCACGGTCGCCGAACTGGCCCATGCGGCCCTGGCCGGCACCATGGATTGACAACCAACCGCCACTTTCGAGACACGAC
This sequence comes from uncultured delta proteobacterium, assembly GCA_963704985.1. Taxonomy (GTDB): domain Bacteria; phylum Desulfobacterota; class Desulfobacteria; order Desulfobacterales; family Desulfosarcinaceae; genus Desulfosarcina. The sequence goes on from CAVPIL010000008.1 coordinate 618,561, forward strand.
CCGCGCCTGCCCTGTTCAGCCCGGCGAACAAACGGCTTTCGCAATTCAAGCTTGCATCCCAACGACGCCAGGGTTACCATGGGCTGCATGGGGTAGTGCCAAATAGACAGTGAAGACACTCCGGGACCATCCAGGGAAGGTCTTTAGCGTGAAAGCGCTGTCGATTCTCCGTTTGCAGTCCAAATCTGGAAAAACAACGCTTGCCATTGATGCCCGCGACACTGCCGGTGAAACCGGCGCCGCCTGTGCGGTGTTGACATTTGCCCGTTGCGGAACCAGCGCCCAAGGCATCTGTAACCCGCAGCCGGAATAGGTCTCTAAAGGGAGAACAAAACATCTCACCATAGTCAACGAGGAGGAGGGAATGCCAAGGACCCCGGTTGTGCTGATGCTGGCCTGCTTTGTGCTGTGGGCCGCGATGTTGATCGGATGTGCATCCGAGGATGCCTATCGCTACGACACCATCAAGACCCAGTATGCCGACCTGGCCTGCAACCTGGGCAAGGCGCAGGCGGCCGGACCAACCCCGGCCACCTGTGCCGTCAACAGCAACCTGACCTTGCAGGACGTGCTCGAGATCGCCCGGGCCAACAACCCGGACCTGCTCATGGCCGTGGCCCGCATCGAACGGGCCCGGGCAATGCTGGAAAAGTCCGCGGCCCCCTTCTTCCCCCAGGTGAGTGTCTATACCGAATACCTGCAGGGGGATGCGCCGTCTGCCTACCTGTTTAAGTCCATCGACCAGCGCCAACTGCCGCCGGGCACCGACTTCAACAGCCCGGGATGGTTCGAAAATTATGAAAGCGGCGTCAGCGCCGGCCTCAACCTGTTCAACGGGGGCAGGGACAGCCTCAACCGGGAGATGGCCAAAAGCGGCCTGACCATTTCTCAACTGGATCGTGACGGCATCGAAAATCAGGTCATGGCCACCGCCATCGGCATCTACTACGATGTGCTCTCCGCGGCCAACTTCACCAGCGTGGCCGAAGAGTCCGTGGAAGCCTCCCGTTCCCAGCTGCGCATCATGGACGTCCGATTTCAGTCGGGCGGCGCGCTGAAAACCGATTTGCTCTCCCTTCAGGTGCGCATGGCCGAAACCGAAGAAATTCTCGTCCAGAGCCGCAACCGGCAGCGTCTGTCAAAGGCCGCCCTGGCGGAAGTCCTCGGAGTCGAACCCGATGTACCTTTCGGCATTGTCGAAGCCCAGGCCTATGCCATCAATGTCCCCGATGACCCCCTTGCGGCCCTGGACTATGCCCTGGTCCACCGGCCCGAACTGGCCAGCGTCCGCGAAGGGCTGCGCCGGTCAAAAATGGCCCTGGATGCAGCCCGGGCCGGCTACCTGCCCCAGCTGGATGTCGTGACCCGCTACTATGTCGACGATCCTGAGATGAACTACAGCACCGACCGGGACAACTGGACCGCCGGCCTCTATCTGAACTGGCGGATCTTCGACGGATTCGCCACTAGGAACGACCGTGCAGGAGCCCTTGCCCAGCTGCAGGAAAGCATGGCCGCCGACCGCAAGACCCTGCTGGCGGTCAAGTTCGACGTCAAAAAAGCCTACCTCACTCTCAACGAAGCGCAGGAACGGCTGAAGGTGGCGACATCCAATGTCCAAACCGCCCGGGAGACCTATGGACTGGTCAAGCGCCAGTACGATGGGGGATCGGCGGACATCACCCGCTACCTGGAAGCCGAGTTGGCCTACAACCGGGCTAGAATGCGAGAAACCAGCGCCTATTTCGACCGGGCAAAAGCGCGCGCCCAGATTGCCCGGGCCATCGGCTACTGGACCGGCAGCCAGCACCGGAACCCTGAAGGGGGACCTTCCCATGATGGTTAAGTGTGGTTCCTTTTTTTGTACGGCCTTGGCTGTTACGCGATGGCCTGCCGGTTGCGGTTTCAGCCCAGGAGCCGGAACCGTGATACTCAACCCCACCGAAAAGGAATGAGCCGTTGAAACATTCAGTCAACCTTCAAGTACGCGGGCATGGAATAATGCAGCGAACTGGCCCGGCAGGATCAGGATTGCTGGCCGTGTTGGCACTCGCTTTGGTCACCCTGGCCGTCGGCTGTTCCGAAAAGATCGAACCCGGAAACACGCCACCGGCTGAGGGGCCATCTGTTGCGGTACGGGTGATCGAAGCACGCAGCGCCGTCCAGCCAGTCGTTTACGAAGCGGTCGGTACGGTGAAAGCCCAACTATCGGCCACGGTTTCCAGCAAACTGATGGGTGTCATCCAGGCATTCAAGGTCAAAGAGGGGGATCTGGTAAAGCAGGGCGACCTGCTCGTGGTGCTTGACGAACGCCAGGTGTCTGCCCAGCTGAGCCAGGCCCGGGGCGCCCTCTCCGAGGCACAAAAAGCCGAAGCCGGCGCCGTATCCGCCCAGACTGCGGCCGAAGCCGGTGCCCAGCGGGCGCTGCTGTCCTATCGGCGCAATCAGACCATGCTGGAAGGCGGGGCGATCACCCAGGAGACATTTGAAACCGTGGACGCCCAGCACAAGCAGGCCCAGGCTGCCCTGGCCCAGGCGCAGTCCATGGTGGAGGCGGCCCGATACCGCATCAGCCAGGCCAGGGCAGCCGTGGATGCCGCGACCGTCGCCCAAAAGGATGCCCGCGTTCTCGCACCCTTTGACGGAAAAGTGACAGCCAAACTGGCCGACACCGGCGGGTTGGCCGCACCGGGAACCCCGTTGTTGACCCTGGAGCGGGAGGGGGGGTACCGCGTGGACCTGGTGGTCCCCGAAGCTTACATCAGTGCCATCGGCACGGGGCAACCGGTAATGATCAGTATTCCGTCCGTCGGTGAGCATCTTGTCAAGGGATCGGTGGATGTGATCATACCCTCAGCCGACCCAGGCAGCCGGACCTTTGTGGTGCAGGTGGGCGTGTCAGCCACCGAATCCCTGCGATCGGGCATGTTCGCCCGGGTTCCCCTCACCATCGGCAAACGGCAGACGATGCGCATCCCCGAATCGACCGTGGTCCGGCAGGGACAGTTGACCGGGGTGTTCATTGTGGATGCGAAGAACAGCGCCCGTTTCCGCCTGATCCGCACCGGACGTGCGTATGGCGACCAGGTGGAGGTGATCTCGGGGATCAAGGACGGCACCCGGCTGGTGGCCGCACCGACACCCCAATTGACCAATGGATCGGCTGTGGAGCCTGAAAAATGAACCAAGCATATGGTCCTGCCGGAAAAATTGCCAATTACTTCATCAACTCAAAACTGACGCCGCTGATCATTATCGCCTCGATGCTTATGGGGCTCGCGGCCGTTGTGGCCCTTCCCCGGGAGGAAGAACCCCAGATTATCGTGCCCATGATCGACATCTTCGTACAGATGCCCGGTTCTGATGCGGCGGAGGTGGAGCAGCGGGTCACCCGTCCGATGGAGAAGCTGCTGTGGGAGATTCCCGGGGTGGAGTACATTTACTCCACCAGCATGCCGGGTATGGCCATGGCGATCGTGCGATTCTACGTCGGCCAGAACGAGGAGGAGTCCATCGTGCGGCTGCAGTCCAAGCTCATGGCCAACATGGACCGGATCCCCTGCTGCATTTCGCCCCCGTTGATCAAGCCGCGATACATCGACGACGTACCCATCCTGGCGCTGACGTTCTGGAGTGAGGACGTAGAGCCCTATCTGCTGCGGCGGGTGGCTGCCGAGGTGGAAGATCAGGTGAAGCGCGAGCCCAACGTTTCCATCACGACCCTTATCGGCGGGGAGAGCCGTAGGGTGGAAGTGCAGCTGGACCCGGTGCGCATGGCCGGATACGGCCTGGACCCGGTGGCCGTCTCCCGGCTGGTGTTCGCCGCCAACCAGGCGGCCGATGCCGGCACTTATCCCTCTCGCGAGGGCCAGATCGTTGTTCATACCGGTGGTTTTCTGAAAACTCCCGAAGATGTCAAGAACGTGGTGGTGGCGGCCCATCAGGGACGCCCGGTCTCTTTGGGCGATGTGGCCACCATCTCCGACGGCCCGCCGCTTCCGGAGAACTATGTCTTTTTCGGCGCGGGCCCGGCGGCCGGTGAAAAGGGACTGTCCGCGGAGGACACCAAAAGCGCCCCCTATCCGGCGGTCACCCTGACGCTGGCCAAGCGCAAGGGCACCAACGCCATCAGCGTGGCCAACAAGGTGCTGGCACGCGTGGAGTCGCTCAAAGGGAAGGTCATTCCGGACAACATCCACGTCACCGTCACCCGCAATTACGGGGAGACAGCCAAGGAGAAGAGTGACGAGCTGCTGCTGCACATGTTGATCGCCATCGTATCGGTGACCATCCTGATCTGGTTCACCCTGGGTCACCGGGAGTCCGGTGTGGTGGCGTTTGCCATCCCGGTCACCCTGGCACTGACCATGGCGGTCTTCTATCTGTATGGCTACACGCTGAACCGAATTACCCTGTTCGCCCTGATTTTTTCCATCGGTATCCTGGTGGACGATGCCATCGTGGTGGTAGAGAACATCGTCCGCCACTTCCGGCTGCCGGGCAACGAGAGCCGTCCCCGCGTCGAGGTGGCCATCGAGGCCGTGGACGAGGTGGGCAACCCGACCATCCTGGCCACCTTAACGGTTATCGCCGCTATCCTGCCCATGGCTTTCGTGGGCGGTCTCATGGGTCCCTACATGCGCCCTATACCGGTGGGCGCCTCGGCAGCCATGGTCTTCTCTCTCATCGTGGCCTTCATCGTCACTCCCTGGGCCGCCTACCGGCTTCTGAAAAAAAATGGACACGCCGGCGGCCATGGCGGCCCGCACAGTGCCGAAGACTGGACCACCAGGCTCTACCGCAACGTGATGGACCATTTGCTGCACAATCCCCTGTGGCGGTGGTCCTTTCTGATCGGCGTCGCCGTTCTGCTGCTGGGGGCCTGTGCCATGGTGGCCGTAGGGTTGGTGAAGGTGAAAATGCTGCCCTTCGACAACAAGAGCGAATTCCAGGTGATCCTGGACATGCCCGACAGCGCCACCCTCGAAGACACGGCGGCCGTTGCTTTCGAAATGGGGGACTACCTGGCCACCGTCAACGAGGTGGTGGACTACCAGATTCATACGGGCACCTCCGGACCCTTCAATTTCAACGGGCTGGTGCGCCACTACTACCTGCGCCATTCGCCGAACCTGGCCGACATCCAGGTCAACCTGGCCGGCAAGGGGCAGCGCAAGCAACAGAGCCACGAGATCGCCAAACGGGTGCGGCCTCCGCTTCAGGCCATTGCCGAGCGATACGGGGCCCGGGTCAAGGTCGCCGAAGTGCCCCCCGGCCCGCCGGTGCTCTCCACCCTGGTGGCCGAAGTGTACGGCCCCGACTACGACCGCCAGCGGGAACTGGCCCTGAAAATCCGCGAGATCTTTGAACAGACCGACGGGGTGGTGGATGTGGACTGGTACATGGAGGAGGATCAGACCCGTTACCAGATCGTGGCGGACCAGGAAAAGGCCGCCTTGCACGGCATCAGTGTTGCCCACATCACCCAGACCCTGCAGACCGCCCTTTCCGGTTCAAAGGCCGGATTGCTGCATCAGCCGCTGGAAAAGGAAGATGTGGCCATTGTGCTGCAGCCGCCCCTGGCCCTGCGGGCCGGACTGGACCTCCTTAAAGCCATCAACGTCACCGCCGCCGACGGCCGCATGGTGACCCTGTCCGACCTGGTGACTATCCGACAGACCCCGATGGACCGCAGCATCTACCACAAGAACCTTATGCCCGTGGTTTACGTGATCGCCGATGTGGCCGGGGCTAAGGAGAGCCCGGTATATGCCATCCTGGAGTTGCGCAAGAAGATCGATGCCATCACCCTCCCCGAAGGTTACCACATCGCCCAGCACACGGCGGCCCTGCCCGAGAGCGACCAGCGCTTGGCCATAAAGTGGGATGGCGAGTGGCACATCACCTACGAGGTGTTCCGGGATCTGGGCCTGGCCTTTGCCGTGGTGCTGGTGTTGATTTTCGTGCTGGTGGTGGGCTGGTTCCAGTCCTTTTCCACACCGGTGGTGATCATGGTGGCCATCCCCTTTTCTTTGATCGGCATCCTGCCGGCCCACTGGGCCATGGGGGCCTTTTTCACTGCCACATCCATGATCGGCTTTATCGCCGGCGCAGGCATCGTGGTGCGGAATTCCATCATTCTGGTGGATTTCATCGAGCTTCGCCTCTCTGAAGGGGCGCCGCTGGATCAGGCCGTCATCGATGCCGGGGCGATCCGCTTCCGGCCCATGATGCTCACCGCAGCCGCCGTGGTGGTAGGCGCGTCGGTAATTCTCTTCGATCCCATTTTCCAGGGCCTGGCCATATCACTGATGGCCGGCGAGGTGGCCTCGCTGCTCTTTTCACGCATGACGGTGCCGATCCTCTATTTTCTGGACAAACGCTGGGAATTTTCTCACGGGCATGGGCCGTCGCCTGAACGCACGCAACACTCGGGCAGGCAATAGACGTGCGGCCAATGAATCAGACCAAATAATGGGGACCGAACGGAGAGCCATCCGACGCCGATCCATCAACAATCCGATCCTGTTGGCCTATCTGGGGTTGTCGCTGACCATGGTCGTCTGGTCCCTGGTGCCCGTTTTCCTGAAAAAACTCCTCGTGCTGCTGTCCCCCACGGAGCTCACCTTTTCCAGATTCCTGGGCTCGGGTACCCTCATGCTGGCCTGGGTCCTGCTGCACCGGTTCCACGACCTGAAACGGATTTTGCGCAGCGATCTCAAGCTGCTTCTGCTCAGTACCGTCTTCGGCCCCCTGACTGCCATGCTCTGTCTGAATTTCGCATTGCTCAACCTGGCCGTTGGAACCGTCGCTGTATTTGCCGCCATTGAGCCGCTGTGCACCTACGCCATGGCCGTGGCCATCGGCCAGGAGGTGTGGCAGGCACGCCGCATGGCCAGCATCGGGGTGGCCATGGCGGGCATCGCCCTGGTAACCCTTTCCCGGGAAAGCGTCGGCATGGCCTACTGGGTGAGCATTTTTCTGGCGGCCTTGTCGCCCGTCATCTGGTCCGTCAACAACATCATCACCAAAGACCTGGTCGCACGCCACTCGCCCGTGGTCATGATGGCCGCCGCCTTTGTCATCAGTTCCCTGTTTCTCATCCCGACCCTCTCTTCCGATTACGTGGGCGTCATCCTCCGGATGGACATCACCAGCTGGATGTACCTCTCCTACTGCATCATGGGAACGATGATCGGCTTCAGCATCTGGTACTGGAGCCTGCGATTCCTGCCGCCGTCCACGGTGGCCGTCTTCATGTATATTCTGCCGGTATTTTCGGTTCTGGGAGGAATCCTGCTGCTGGGTGAAACCCTTTCATGGCTGAAGGCCACGGGAATGGCAGCGGTCCTGATCGGCCTGTACCTAGTGAACGTGCGCTTCCGATAGCCGACGGTCGAGGCTCCGGTACGCACAGCGGGAACCTCTTTTTGTTTGACAGTCATGCGCTTTTTGTTTAGTTACCCGGTATCAGAAATCATGCTCGGCCGGACATGTCCGGCAATCGCCAACCGAAACGGGAACAGATGCACAACACTGAACCCACCCTGACCGTCGACTGCCTTCACAAACGTTTCGGGTCCCTTGAAGTACTGACCGGCATATCCCTGACCGCCTGCAGCGGCGACGTCATTTCGGTCCTGGGGTCAAGCGGTTCAGGCAAAAGCACCCTGCTGCGGTGCATCAACTTCCTGGAAATTCCGGACAGCGGGACCATCGCGGTCTGCGGAGAGCGGGTCCGGATGAAAACCACCCGCCGGGGCACCACCATGCCCGCCGATATCCGCCAGGTGGAGCGGATCCGGACCAAGCTGGCCATGGTGTTTCAGCAGTTCAATCTGTGGTCCCACATGACCATCCTGGAGAACATCATCGAAGCTCCCGTCCACGTGCTCCATGTCCCGCGCAAAGCGGCCATGGAACGGGCCCGGGTCTATTTGAACAAGGTGGGCATCTACGACAAGCTCAACGCCTACCCGGCCCATCTGTCCGGCGGCCAGCAGCAGCGTGCCGCCATTGCCCGGGCCCTGGCCATGGAACCCGAGGTGATGCTTTTCGACGAGCCCACCTCGGCCCTGGATCCGGAACTGGTGGGCGAAGTGCTTCAGGTCATGCGGGCCCTGGCCGAAGAGAAGCGGACCATGATCGTCGTCACCCATGAGATGGGCTTTGCCAGGGAAGTCTCGTCACGGATTATCTTTCTCGACCAGGGGCGCATCGAAGAGGACGGAACGCCCGGCCAGGTGTTTCAAGCCCCGAAATCCGAGCGTTTTCAGAAGTTCATCGCCGCCATGGTTTAGCCTGTCCGGGTCGGCCCGCAACCGTCGTTTGCTGTGCCGGCAGATCCGGCAGACATTAACAACCCAGTTAGAGACAAAAAGGAGGAGAGATGAAAAAAGGTCTGGTTCTGTTGGTGGTGTTGGCGCTGGTCATGGCGGTGGGAACCGTCCAGGCCAAGGAGTGGAAAAAAGTTCGCATCGGCGTGGAGGGCGCTTACCCCCCCTTCAGCTACATGACCCCCGAAGGTCAGCTGGCCGGCTTTGACATCGACATCGCCAAGGCTCTGGTAGAGGCCATGGGAGCCGAGGTGGAACTGGTGGCCCAGGACTGGGACGGCATCATTCCGGCGCTGCTGGCAAAAAAATACGATGCGATCATCGCCTCCATGTCCATCACCGAGGAGAGAATGAAAAAGGTCGCTTTCTCCAACAAGTATTACCATACCCCAGCCAAGTTCATCTGCAAAAAGGGTGCGATCGAGACGTTCTCCAGCGACGCCATCAAAGGCAAAGCCGTCGGTGTCCAGAGGGCCACCATCCATGATCGCTATCTCACCGACAACTACGGCACGGATGTGGAGATCAAGCGTTACGGCACCCAGGACGAAGCCTACCTGGACCTGGTGGCCGGACGGGTGGACATGCTCCTGGCAGACAGCGTGGCGCTGTTGGACGGTTTTCTTAAAAAACCCGAGGGGCAGGCGTTCGAGTTCACCGGCCCGGACCTGACCGACCCCAAATGGTTCGGCCCCGGTGCCGGGGTGGCCTGCCGCAAGGATGATCCCGATCTGGTGGAGAAGTTCAACGCCGCCATCGTCCAGATTCGGGCCAACGGCACGTACAAGGCCATTCAGGACAAGTATTTCGATTTCGATGTTTACGGTAAATAAGCACCGCATCTGCGTTTAACCGTGCAGGTACCGGCTGACCGCCCGCCGGCACCTGCGCGGTCGCTGCGGCGTTTCCCGCCACGGGCCGCCGCCGGAAAACACCCCCGGGAAAACATGTTAGGCCTCTACGGATACGGATCGAGCATTCTCGAAGGAACCCTGTTGACCATCGAAGTGGCCCTGGCCTCTCTGGTCATCGCCATGCTGCTGGGCATCGTCGGCGCACTGAGCAAGCTGTCGGACTCGTGGGTGCTTCGACTCCTGGCCCAGACCTACACCACCATCATCCGGGGAATTCCGGATCTGGTGTTGATGCTGCTGGTGTTCTTCGGCGGGCAGGTGTTCATCAACCAGTTGGGCCCGATGGTGGGCTACGAAGGGTATATCGACATCAACCCCTTCATCGCCGGCGTGCTCACCATCGGCTTCATCTTCGGCGCCTATATGACCGAAACGTTCCGGGGAGCGATCCTGGCAGTGCACAAGGGGCAGATCGAGGCGGCCTTTGCCTACGGCATGCGGCCCATGCAGATGTTCCGGCGAATTCTTATGCCCCAGATGGTGCGCCACGCCATTCCGGGCTTCGGCAACAACTGGCTGGTTCTGATCAAGACCACCGCCCTGGTCTCCATCATCGGGCTGGACGACATGGTCAGAAAGGCGGGGCTGGCCGCCGGCGCCACCCGCAAACCCTTCACGTTCTATATCGTGGTGGCCATCAACTTCCTGGTTTTCACAAGCATTTCCGTTTACTTGCTCAAATGGCTGGAAAACCGCTACAGTGTAGGCGTGATCAAGGCATAGGCCATGGATTTTTCAATTATCTGGGGCAGCATCGACATCTATTTGGAAGGGTTGAAAAATACCCTCCTCCTGGTCTCCATCTCCCTGCTCATCGGACTGCTGATGGCCATTCCCCTGGCGGTCTTCAGGACCTCCAAAAATGTCCTGATCCAGGCTCCCATCCGCGCCTACGTCTATTTTTTCAGAGGCACCCCCCTGCTGGTCCAGATGTTTATCGTCTACTACGGGTTCGGTCAGTTCGAAGCCATGAAGGCCAGCTTCCTCTGGCCCCTGTTCAAGGAAGCCTATTTCTGCGCCCTGCTGACGTTTACCCTCAACACCGGCGCCTACACCACCGAAATCATCCGCGGGGCCATCGAGGCCACGCCCCACGGGGAGATCGAGGCCGCCAAAGCGGCCGGCATGTCGAGAATGCTCATGCTCCGCCGGATCGTCCTGCCCAGCGCCTTCAGACGGGCCCTCCCCACCTACAGCAATGAAGTGATCTTCATGCTGCACGGCAGTTCCCTGGCCAGCGTCATCACCATTATTGACATCACCGGGGCGGCCCGGATTGTGAATTCCCGATTTTTCAGCCCCTACGAGGCCTTTCTGACCGCCGCCGCCTTTTATCTGACCATCACTTTTCTGATCGTGTTTCTGATCAAGAAGCTGGAGTTCCGATGGTTTGCCCATCTGCGACCCCAGGAAAGCGCTCTGGACAGCAGCAGGGGATAGCCATGCCCATACCGCGCATTGAAACGCTGGCACTGCCCCCCGCAAGCATGGGCACCGCCCGCAGCCTGAATGTCATCCGCTACGGCAGCCGGGGAAATAGCCCCAAAGCCTATCTCCAGGCGGGGCTGCATGCCGATGAAGCCCCGGGCTTTTTGGTCATGCACCACCTGTTGGCGCACCTCGATCGGGCCCAGGACCGGGGAGATGTCACCGGAGAGATCATCCTGGTTCCGGCGGCCAACCCCATCGGCTTGTCCCAGTGGCGCGATGAATTGCTCCGTGGGCGCTTCGATTGCTATGACAGCATCAATTTCAACCGTCGGCACCTGGACCTGACGGACCCCATCGCCGAGCGCATCGGGGACCGGCTGGGCGCCAGTGCCCGGGAGAACATCCGTCTGATCCGGACAGCGGCCATCGAAGTCTTGCAGACGATCACGCCGGACGGCGAAGCGGAATCCCTCAAGCACCGGCTCCTCAGCCTGTCCGTCGATGCAGACATTGTGCTGGATCTTCACTGTGACGAGCAGGCCGTGATGCATGTCTACCTGGGTACGCCCCTTTGGCCTGACGCCGCCGACCTGTCCGCCCAGTTGGGGGCGGGCGTGACCCTGCTGGCGGACGATTCGGGAGTCACCCCCTTTGATGAAGCCTGCAGCCGGCTCTGGTGGCGGCTGGCGGAAAAATTCCCAGGGAACCCCATCCCGCCCGCCTGCCTGTCGGCCACGGTGGAGCTGCGCGGCAGCACGGATGTGAACCACGCCATGGCCGGGGCGGACGCTCATAACCTGCTCCTGTTTCTGCAGCGTAGGGGCTTGCTCCGGGGCGACGCTCCCGATCTTCCGGCGCTCGGCCGGGAGGCCACCCCCCTGGAAGGGGTGGCTCAGATCAAGTCTTCGGTGCCCGGTGTGGTGGTGTTTAAAAAGGAGCCGGGGGACTGGGTGGAAACAGGGGAGGTGGTGGCGGAGGTGGTCAACCCCTTGGGCCGCACTGCCGGGGAACGGCTGCACGCCCTCATCAGCCCGACCGCAGGGGTGCTCTTTGCCAGGAAAAACGACCGCTATGCCCGCCCCGGGCGCATCCTGGCGAAAATTGCCGGCACGGTGCCCCTGAAAAAAAAGGGTGAGAACCTGCTCACCCTCTGATCGCTGAGCTAAAACGGCAGCACGCCTTCGCCACCGATCACATCGGTGTACTCATATGCAGGGTAGTACTTGGTATTTCCCGCCCAGGCGGCATCGGGAACGGCCCCATCGACGGCACCGGTGACCGCCACCGTGATGCGTTTGCCGGCAACGTCCCCATCGCAGCGCACCTTCCAGCCCACCGTGGCCAGTCCGCCGGCAGCCAGCTCTCCAATCTCGATGCTGCTGGATGGATCCACCAGCGTCATGCCTTCCGGCAGCATGATTTCCGCCATGACCGCCCTGGCCGGGAAATGAGACCGGTCCATGGGTTCGGGGCAGGGGTAGGTGATCCGGGCCGTAACGGTCATCACCGATCCGGGGGTGGTTTTGCCCTTGCGGCTCAGGGTCACTGTCCAGGGCATGATCACGGCGCCGAAGTACGGCAGGTCCGAATAGTCGGTATAGTTCCAACCCCGTTCAAAATCCGCATAGCTCCAGGCGATGACCCCGGTAAAGCCGCTGGGCTGCATGATGTCCCGCCCCCAGGTGTCGCTGAAGTAGATCAGCTGCTGCGCGTCATCGTAGCCCACCACCACCCGGTAGTGTCCAACATCACCATCTGGGGAATAGGCCATCAGGACGATTACCGGCATGTCCTTGGCGATCAAACCTTTGAGCGCTTCCAGCCAGAAGGTGGTGCCGGAGTGAGAGAAGGCGGCATACCCGATGGCCCGCGCCGTGAACCCCGCCTCCGGGACGGCCGAAGGATAGAAGGACCCCATGGCCGAACTGAGGTGGCTGAAATGGCCGGCACGGACGATGTCCGCGGGCCAGGTGCCCGAGGACGAGGTCCTGGCCACGTCGGCGATCTCTTTCTGGTCGATGTCCGGCCCCCAATAATCAAATACGATTTCCAGTGACCCGGCACCGCAGGAAAGGCCCGTAATCTGCTTGTGCCAGGGTACATTTTCGATCATGTAGGCCTCGGGAAGGGTGTTTCGCCGGCTGCCGGCGCCAGCCGCCGAAACAGACAACGCAGAAACCACGATCAGCAACCCAATGACCCATAGGCGGTGACGGTGTTGTGACATGACGGATCTCCTCTCTTTGACGGAACACGTGGTTGGGGTGATGCAGGAAGGCGATGATGGTGCGATCACCTGAAAACGAGGAGATCATAATCCGTCGTAGCTCGACTTTCAACACAAATGCTGCCGATGCAGGACCGACGGTTGGTTGCAGGGTGACCCATGCCTTGCCCCGATGCCTCGGTCACCTTGCATTCATCGGGAGGTTCAGGTAGCATGCGCCCTGTACCGAAGCTCAGGCAGCCTAACGATCAACCACCGAAAGGAATCGAAACCATGGCGCCAATCCCATTGCCGGAAAAGGTCCAACGGGCGACCGCCGTCATCTGCAGACAGGGGCTGATTCAATTTCCGGTCACCGCCACGGCCGTCACCATCATCCAGCGGGTGGTGGGGGACAGTGAAGAGGAACTGGACCTGATCCATGCGTTTCATGAAAAACCTTCCCAGACCATGGACCAACTGATCGCGTCGAGCGGATTTTCAGGCGAGAAGATTGCGCAGCTGGCCGCCAGCCTGGCTAAAAAAGGACTCGTCTTCAACCAACCCAGTTCCAGCGGGGCCATGGTCTACCGGCTCCTGCCGCTGATGATGGTCGGATTGATGGAGTACACCTTCATGGGTGCGCTGACCGGTAGCGAATCGGAAAAAGCGCTCGCCGGTCTGTTCGAACGGCTGCTGGCAGAGCTGCGGGATCAGACCCAGGGCCACTACGATATGCTTGCGCCCCTGTTCGCGGCGGCCCCTGCCGTGGACCGCACCGTGCCGGCCGGCAAAACGGCCGATGGCAAATCGATCCGGACCATTGCGGTTGAAAAGGCCCTGGATGCCCCCGACGAGTTCATCCTCCCGAGCCAAACGGTCGAAGCGATCATCCTCAAGTTTGATGATATCGCCGTGGGACACTGCTTCTGCCGCCAGCGGCGCAGCCTGCTGGGAGACGCCTGCCGGACGGATGCGCCCGTGGAGAACTGTTTCTCCTTCGGCAAATCCGCACGGCACACCAGCGCCCAGGGGTTTGCCAGAAAAGTCACCCGCGGGGAGGCCCTGAAAATTCTCAACCAAGCGCAGCAGGCCGGGTTGATCCACAAGGCCTTTCACCCGGGATCGAGGGAATCCAGCCCGGAAACCAGCATCTGCAACTGCTGCAAGGATTGCTGCGATACCCTGCGGCTCTGGCGGGACGGGACCCTGCCGATGATCAATTCCACCTACCACCTCTCCGTGATCGACGGCGGCTGCTGCACGGGATGCGGCACCTGTCTGGAATGGTGCCCCACCGATGCCATTGCCATAAGCGAAGCGGGTGTGGCCCGGCGGGATGAACGTGCCTGCCTCGGCTGCGGTGTCTGCGCCCGCTTCTGTCCGGAATCGGCCATCTCGCTTCAAGAGGGGTTGCGCAAGGTCTTTATTCTGCCGCCGCGCCTGCGCAGCGCTTAGCGATGCGTGCTGCTGGTGATTGGGATTCCGCAGGCGCCTGAGCCATATCCTTGAGCTCACCCGGCCGGTTGGCCGCCGGCAGCGGCGGATGAAAAGAGCCCTCCGGCGATGGCGTGATGGCAAAATACCCCTCCCGTGAAAAAAAGTGCGTTTGCTGCAGAGTGGTGCCAGCCCGACCCCAACGAGTAAACCAAAAAAATAACTTAAGTTTTTGATCAAATTGCCGAAAGAAAGAATGAATCTCCATCTTTTCTATAGGTGCTGCGCGTTAGGGTCGGTGCAGTCATTGTAACGTATAGGAAGGAAATGTCATGCGTGAAGAACCCTACCGAAAAGAACATTTTCCGGGTGGTCCAAACCGACCTGTAGAACCAGCGCCAAAGCGGCGAATCGAAACATTCAGGCCGTCATTTTCAAACCTGCGCATCAACGATACCCCTTCTCAAAAAAAGCCGTCAACAACCGCCTGTTTTTCTCTGACGGCTGGTGCCGTCAGACACCGAGGTGACACCATGCAAGCCACAGCGGAGAAACCCAATCGCAGGCGAGCTGCTTCGCGCAATCCCACAGAGGCGGCAATCACATGCCAGCCATACGCCAGCAGCGGGGCTGTCCCGGTGTCAGATGGCGTCCTGCGCAATTTTTCCAGCGGAGGGTCCTATATCGAAACGTTCTGTAAATATAATTCAGGAACCATTCTCATCGTGCGCATGGTCGGCTACCCGACCATGCCGTCATCCAGGGCAGACGAAGAGCGGCCGCGGTCCATCTGCCTGGCGGAAGTCAAATGGTGGCAGGAACTATCTGGTGCAAACGCCAATCGGTATGGTCTGGGCCTGAAATACCTTGACTAAACATGTCCCCACGGGGATCAGGGGGAATAACAACTGCTAACCGTAAGGGAGACTTTCCTTCTTGCCTCTATTGGCTCGAATTCGGCCGCGCAGGTCTACTTGCTGCCGGCTGCTTTCCTTCCCAGGTAAACCACATGCCCGGAGCCGCCCCGGCCCGACCGGTGACGGGTCGACACGAAGCCAGCCTCTGCCAGGCGCTTGGCAAAGCCGGCATCGTAGTCCTCGCCCCAGACGGCAAACACCCCGCCCGGCTTAAGGGCCGCCCGGGTCCTATGGATGGCGGTGCTCCCGTAGAGCGGATCGTCGCGCTTGTGGCTGCGCACGTATGGACCGGTATAAAGATCCAGGATGATGGTATCAAATTTCTCCAGGGCCTCATCCTGCGCATGGCGCCGGATCAGTTGGGCCACATCGCCAATTTTCACCGCGACCCGCGAGTCCGCCGCAGCACTGTTCGTAAGCACCGCCAGCGGTCCCCGGCACCACTCCAGCACCACCGGATTTAATTCAGCCACCACCAATCGGCCCGCGGCAGGCAAGGTGTCGAGTACCGCCTTGAGCGTATAGCCCATGCCCAGCCCCCCCACCAGCACCAACGGCCGGGCGAGTCGCTTGAGGTGACCGCAGGCAAGCTGTCCCAAAGCCATCTCGGACCGATTGGCCATGCTGTTCATCAGCACATGGCCACCCATGGTGATTAGAAAATCTCGCTCTCCACGCTGGCGCAGCTCAAGGAGGCCCTCTTGGGTGGAAACACGTTCAATGGTTTGCCAGGGTCGCGCCATATCTTTGGTCATGTTTCTGCAGGTTTCAGTCTATCCTGCTGAAGGCATCAACAACGGCCATCGTATCTGGGTTTCGGGCACCGGCTGAGGTCACCGTCCCAAAGAAACGCTGCATCGGATCGTGCCCGGATGATCCTTTTGGTTGCTATGTTCTGGATGATCAGGTGGTTCGGATTCCCGGGCCTGTCCAATCCGGCCAAAAGCAGATCGCTTGCCTTCAGCGCTGAAAAAAGTTAAGTATCGGGACAAGAAGGGGTGGACCACGGTCTTAACCGTGTTTAAGTTAAGGTTCAGCTTTCGGGTTTCGAATAAACCTGCCTTGAAACCGGTTGTAGGAGCGGCACCTTGCCGCGATGTAACCTCGTCCAAAGACATCTGCAGCTATTAAAAGCCGCTCCCACATGAAACCCGGCAGTTGGGTTAACCGCATCTGACACTGAAAAAAGTTAGGCAACTAAGCGGAGGTGGACGTATGCAAAATAATCTCAACCTGCTTCGTGACACGCCCTTCCGACGGCCCGTCACGGTGGACAAGCGCCTGCAGGAGGCCCTGGTTAGGCGCGATCGGTATCTGGAAAGCCACCCGCACCTGCGGGTTTACCAAGCGGAACTCGACGAGGTGCTGGACAAATCCGGCAGTGTGCATGGTCGCCTGGCCGTCCTGGGAACGCTGATGCAGGGCAAGCTGCTTGAATTGCAAAAAGAATTCTGCAAACTAAGCCGCATCCTTCAGTAGACCGTCAACCCCAGCCGCTGGGGACAACTGGAATCAACGGTTGGCCCCCATTCAATCCGCTTTTCCACCGCGAGCGGCTCGCCCCCCTGCCTGTTCAGGGTACAGGATATATGCGGGACGCGCTGACCGTGACGAGCGTCTCTGCCGGCCTCCACCCCGACCCACCGTCAGCCCTTCGGCGACGGTCGGTTTGCAGCAGGTACCCATTTGGGGATTAACAGAACGGGGATATCTGTTTTTTCCATCGCTTTTGCGTTCATCCATTCGGCAACGATCTCGCCATGGCTGACGCCAAGAATAATCAGATCCGCAGCATTTGCTTCGGCAACCTCAATAATGGCAGGCGCAATTTCTCCCCGCCTTAAAATCCCGTTGACCTGCAATTTCTTTTCTTTGGCCTGTTCCATGAACCGACCCAGGCTTTGTTCTCCAACTGCTTCTGCCTCCTTCTCGGCAAGGACACGCACCACAACCAGCTGCGCATGAAGTCTTTCGGCGACACGGATAACATAGCCGACTGTCTTCTGATCAGGCACAGGGCCAACGAAGGGGACGACAATTTTCATAACCCGCTCCTTTATGCCAAAGCTGTTGGGGTCATTTGAATCATTGACACGGCCTTTTTTCCAATCATCCTACCATCCGGATTCGAAAGCAAATAATAAATTGGATGCAACCCGGTCTGCCTTAAGGAAAGGGATGGTGAAAGGTACCGGATGGATGGCGATGGCTCAGGCTGTTTTGTTAAAAGTGGCGCATCCAGCCTGAATAACCGTTATCATGCGGCAGGACGGATGGCCCTTCAGTCTATCCGGTTGTGCGCCGTCCTATCCGTGATGCAAGTCCAAGCGGCCGCAGGGCTACATCCCCAAATAGGCTTCCTTGACGTGGGGATCACCCATCAGGTCTTTGGCCGGTCCTTCCATAGCCACCCGGCCGTGTTCGAGGACATATCCCCGGTCGCTCAGGCTCAGGGAATGTTTCACGTCCTGTTCCACCAAGAGCACCGTCACCCCTTGGTCGGCAATTTTCCGGACCGTTTCGAAAATATCCCTGATCAGTATCGGGGCCAGGCCCAGGGAAGGCTCGTCGAGCATCAGCAGTTCCGGTTTGGCCATCAGCCCCCGTCCAATGGCCACCATCTGCTGCTCCCCGCCGGAAAGGGTCATGGCCATCTGGTTTTCCCGCTCACCCAGCCGGGGAAGCAGTTCGTATACGGCTGTTAAGGTTTGCGCCATGGCTGCATCGGCCCGTCTGGTGTATGCACCGACAATCAGGTTGTCCTTGACCGTCATCAGGGAAAACAGGCGGCGTCCTTCGGGCACATGCACGACGCCCAACTCCACGATATTTTCCGGTGGGTATGTATGGATGGGTTTTCCGGCGAAGGTGATCTTGCCTGAGGCCGGCTGCATCAGGCCGGAAATGGTCCTCAACAGGGTAGACTTGCCGGCACCGTTCCCGCCGATAATGCTCACCACTTCGCCTTTTTCCACGGTCAGGGACAGATCGAAAATGACCTGAACGTCGCCGTGGAACACATCGATATTGCTGATTTCAAGCAGCGGCATAGTCTTCTCCCAAATAGGCTTTGATCACGTTTTCGTCAGTGGCGACCTCCCGGGGCGTGCCTTCGGCTATTTTTTTGCCGAACTGGATCACCACGATCCGGTCGGACATGGCCATGATGGCCCGCATGATATGCTCGATGACGAAAATGGTGATGCCGCTGTCCCGGAGACGTCGGATGATCTGAACCATATCGTCCACCTCCGAAGGTCGCAGGCCGGCCATGACCTCGTCCAGGAGCAGCAGTTTGGGCTCTGTGGCCAGGGCCCTGGCGATCTCCAGCCGTTTGCGATCCGCAATGGTCAGGTTACCGGCACGCAGCTCTTTTTTATCGCTGAAATGCAGAAATTCCAGCACCTCGAGGGCCTTCCGCTCGGCGACATCCCGCTTGCCGGTAGTCGCGAAGCTCCCCACGGTGACGTTAAAGAGCACGCTTTTGGAAGCAAACGGCTTGACGATCTGAAACGTACGGGCCAGCCCTTTCTTGCACAAGTCCCATGGTTTGAAGCCGTTGATGGTTTCCCCTGCGAAAGTAATCTGTCCTTTTGTGGGGGTGTATACCCCGGCGATGCAGTTGAAGGCTGTCGATTTTCCGGCGCCGTTGGGACCGATCAAGGCCAGGATCTGTCCCGCCTCGATCTCCAGGTTGAGGGAATCCATTGCCCGCAGTCCGCCGAAATCCATGGTCACATTCTGGAGCGAAAGGATGGTCATGTGTGGGCCCTCCCCAGCGGCTTGTGTGTCCATCGGTCCACCAGGTGCTGCCACATCCGGGCCAGCGGCTCCTGAAGCCCTCGGGGCTGGTAGATCATGACCAGGATGAGAACGGCGCCGAAGATGATCAGGTGCAGGCCGGGCAGAACATCCCCGAAATAGATGCGGCAGAAATCGCTGACCGGCCGCAGCAAAAAAGCCCCCAGCACCGGGCCGGCAATGGAGCCGCGGCCGCCGATGAGGGCGATGAAAGCGATCTCGAAGGAGAGGTCCAAGTGCATGATGCTCTTGGGATGGATGTAAAGGGTGAATTGCGCATAAAAGGTGCCGGCCAGGGCCGTGAGAAAGGAACTCATCGCCATGGCGATCAACTTGGCCCGGGCCACGTTGACCCCAAGGGCCATGGCGGCTTCCGGCTCCTCGCCGCCGGCGTTCAGATAGTAGCCCAGCTTGGACTGCGAAATCGCATAGGTGATGACCAGCACGACAATCAGCATCACCAGAATGATGTAATAATAGGGTTCCTTGGTGGAGAACAAAAAATTGGCCAGGCCCGTATCCAGCGGCGGAATCTGGAGCCCCCGGGGACCGTTGATGTTGAAAGGGCCGAGGTAGTCGATATTTTCCACCATCACGCGGAATCCTTCGGCAAAGGCGATGGTTGCCAGGGCAAAATAGGCGCCCCGCATCTTGAACGTGGGCAGACCGATGAGCACGCCCACGATGGTGGCGAACACGGCTCCCACGAACATGCCGATCCATGGGCTGATGCCGTATTGAAGAAACAATATGGTCGAGGCGTAGGCCCCGATCCCCACAAAGACCGCATGACCCAGCGGCAGCACACCGGCAAATCCCCCCACGAGATTCCAGCTGGTAGTCAGATAGGCATATAAATAGACCAGGATCAGGATGTGGAGGTAGGTGGCGCTGCGCACCACGAGGGGCAGTCCGAAAGCCAGGACGAGAAGGCCGATGAGGGCTGCTTTATTGAAAACATTCTGGGACATGGCTTGGCTTTTCCTATGGTTTTACCAGTCGTATTTCACGCCGAACAGACCGGAAGGTTTGACGAACAGGAACACCAGGAACAATCCGTAGACGATGGCCTCGGTCCAGGTGGCGGTCATGAACTGGGGCCCGATCGACTCGATCAGGCCGATGATGATGCCGCCCAGGATGGCCCCGCCGATACTGCCCAGTCCGCCGAGCACGACGATGATGAATCCCTTGATGTCGAACAGAACGCCCACGGTGGGAAAGATGTTGTAGAAGGGAACCAGCGTGACCGCCGCAATGCCGGCCGTGGCAGTGCCGATGCCGAAAGCCACGTTGTAGATCTTATACTGGTTGATCCCCATGAGGCTGGCCGCTTCCCGGTCCAGGCTGGTGGCCCGGATGGCCCGGCCCATTCGGCTCCTCTGGAAGAACCAGTAAATGGCGGCGGCGGTGAGGATGGCCATGACGAACCCGAAAAGCTTGGGCACGGAGATGAGCATCGGGCCGATCTCCAGCATCCTGCCCCGCAGGGGATTGTCCGCCAGGTTGCGGTAACCGGGGCCGAAAACCAGCAGAGTCAGGTTGTCGAGAATGTACCAGAGCCCCGTGGTGACGATAATCACCGTGATGGGTTCGCGAACGTTTTTTTCCGCCTTGAAGATGGGTTTGATCACGATGTCCTGCAGGTAGTAGCCGAAGGCGAACATGACGGGCGCCACAATAAAAATGGCCAGGTAAGGATGCATGCCCGTCAGGGCCACCGTCCAGTAGGCCACGTACATGCCGACCATCAACAGCGAACCGTGAGCAAAATTGATGACCTTGAGCACGCCGAAGATGACGGTGAGACCCAAGGCCGTCAGACCGTATATGGATCCCATCAGGATGCCGTTGATGGTATCTTCGAGAAGATAGATCATGGGTATGTCCCTGTAGTGAACGGTTGCGGATTGGCCGCATCGCACCCCTCCCTCCGTGGGGAGAAAGGGGTGCGGGTTGGGTTAGGGCATGGGGAACACCGGGGTGTAGCCGCTGCGGCGGGCGTTCTTGGGCCAGACGGTAATCCGCTCCAGGCCGGCGCCCATGTCGGCGATCTGGACCATGACCAGGGAGGCGTCCTTGTTCTGGCCGGTCTGGTCGAACTCCACGGCGTCATAGCCGACGATCATGCCGGGACCGCTGGTGAGCCGGGTGGCGGCCAGGGCGTCACGGAGCTTGGCCGGATCCGTGGAGGCGGCCCGCTCCAGGGCGTCTTTGAGCACATACATGGCCAGGTAGGCGTCCACGGCTTCACCGGTCAGGTTCTGGCCATACTTGGCCTTGTATTTGTCATTGGTTGCCTTGGCACCCGGTTTGTTGACGTCGGTTTCCCATTCCACGATGTCGAAGAGGTAGTTGGCATTCTTGCCGGCCGCCGTCAGAAAGGATGGATCCGCATGACCGCCGCCGCTGGCGATGATGGCTTTCAACTTGACCTTGTATTCGGCCAGGGTGTTGGTGAGCAGGATGGCATCCGCAGCATTGGAGACCAGCATGAGCACGTCGGCCCCGGACCGGCGGATCTTCTGGACGACCGGGCTGAGGTCCGTGGAAGTGGACGGATAGGGCTCGTCCATGACCACGTCATAACCGCCCGCTTGGGCCAGCTTCTTCCACTGGGCGGCAAAACCCGTGCCCCAGTCGCCGTTTTCGTAAACGAAGGCCAGTTTCTTGACCGGCGTGTTGAACTCGGTCTCAATGTCCTTCAGAAATATAAATTGATCCCGCGTCCACCAGGAGTCCTTGGCTGCGATGCGGAACACCGTCTTGAAACCCTGCTCGGTAATCTTGTCCGCCACCGAGACCGGCACGATAAAGGGAATACCGTAGCGTTCGGCCACTGCCGTGGTGGGGTAAGTCACCGCGCTGTTCCAGCATCCGGTGAGTACATGTACTTTTTCGGTGTTGATGAACCGTTCGGCCTCGGCCACCCCTCTTTCCGGTTTTGATTCGGAGTCGGCATACAGCATTTCGAGCTTGGCACCCCCTAAAGACTTGATGCCGCCGGCAGCATTGATTTCTTCCACGGCCATTTCGCGGGCCTGTTTCCCCTGCAGGCCCACGCTGGCCGACGGGCCTGACAGCGGAATGATGTTGCCCACCTTGACGACGGTATCCTTGGCCTGAAGGGGTGCAGCCAGCATGAGAACGGCGCCGAGCAATACGGCGGCCTGGAAAAATCTGCGGATCGACAACCGGGATGTGACGGTCTTCATAGTCTCCTCCTTGTGAACATGTGGATGAAAAAACGGGCGGATGCCCGCATGCAGTGGTCAGGTTCGGCGGATGCCTTGAGCCGTTTGCTCAGGTTGCCGCCAGGCGGATTGCCCTTGCCTGCCGGATCTTTGGTTTAGGAGATGACGAACCGGGTCAGTGCGGCCGATGCCGGTCCGGATTTCGGCGGTGAAGGGATTGCCGGGGGGCCCGCAACCCGCCCATGTAATTTGCAGCCATCCTTGGATGGAGCGATGAGCAGCCAAAGATCGCCCGTGCAATGGCAAATACTAACAGATTCTTGCCACTCTTTAAAGACACCCGTGCATTTAATTTCCGAGTGCGTCCCCAATTTTCTGGTCTCACCCCAGCCGGTCAGCGGCACTCGGGGGGCGTCCGCGTGCAGTGGGTATTCTTCAGACGCTCGGTATATCTCTCCCAGAAGCCCTTTTTGGTTTTTGCGTCCGCAGCGTCGAATCGGCGCCGGCACTCCTCCGAGCAGAAATAATGGGTGCCTTGGGCATCATTTGCGCTGAATTGGACTTTGCGCGGATCGAAGGTCTTGCCGCAGACGGGATCCACAGCGGTTTCCGGAAGCGTGTGGTTTTCGTTCATGAGTCAACCTCCTTACACAGTTATTGGTGTTGGGTGTCCGGCAGTGAACGCTTTCACTGACAGTCTAATGATAATACCTTTTTTTCATATGGCACGGCCAGACCATCCCATCAGTCATTGACAGCGCCATGGGATTGTGATGGAACGCCATCGAGCAGGCATTCTCCCCACAAGCGACAAGCGAGCCGATTGATGAACAGTTTGCAAGCCATGGCACAGATAATGATGCTGTTAAATGAGGATGGTCTTCTGAAGCCGGGAAGCCACATTTACAAAACAGTCAGAAAAATGGCTTCCGAAAAAATAGACAAACTGGGACCCGAGGCTGCGCTGTTGCTGGTCATGGACAAAAAAGCCAACCTGCTCGCTCAGATCAAGATCTTGAGCATGTGGCACAAGTCTGCGCGCAGACAGCCGCCGGCCGGTGGTTAACACCTTGCTCGCCGTCACCTTGCAGCGCAAGAACCGGTCCAGCGTTTTTAGTTAGGTCGCTTAATTCCCCTGCCGATGATGATGCCCCTGCCCCGGATTACCCCGCCGCAGGGACGCTAGGGACATCCCTGAATTATCCCTGGGCCTTGCCGGTGTCCCTGATCAGTTGCCGAGACAAAGCGCCCAGAGCCTTGGAAAGCTCGCTGCTTAAAGCGTCGATTGCGGATAAGTGCTTGACTGCTCTGGCCAGGGATGCAGTCAGCACCCAGGCATCGGGTGCGCATATGATTTCGGGCATGACCGCGCCAAGTGTTTGCCGATGGCGTTGGAATACTTGGTGAAGCAGCTCCGAGTCTTGAATTTCTTTGAGCGAACTTGCCAGAATGGGGATCATATCGGCGGGAAGGTTCTGCCTGGCAGCCTTTTCCCTGAAATAATCGCCGCCGAAGCGGTTGAACCAGGAGTAGAGCATCATGTGCTTTCTGATGGGAAAGGGACGAACCTCGCCGAACCAGAGCTGATCAACTGTACCGCGCTCTTTTTCTGCCGGACCCCAGAAAGGCAGGAGCATGCGGGTGCGTTTTTTCACCTCCTTTCTGCTGGTCACGCAGGCGGCCAGCCTGGGGTAATCACCGAGGAAGGTGAAGACAGGTGTTCGGAGGATCGCGCTGCGCGTTTCCTCCCGCGCCACCTGCTCTTTAAAAAATGCGATCTTCCTCACGTAGGCGCTCTGCCGTTCACGTCCGAACACCCCCTCCACCGCCGCCTTCTCAAAAGCCTGCCAACCCGGGGTCTGCTCAGCCGAATGTTCCCGCCAGCTCCATGAAGTCATTTGATCCCTGAAGCGGCGCAGTCTCCTGCGTGGTGAGACCCAGCGGACATATACGAACAATATGGTCCAGAACAGAATAAAGCCGAAAAACACCTTGTATTCCACATCCATTGCCTTGCCCCCCCGTATAGGCAGTGCCTCTCAGATATCCGTTGGATGGGCCTCTTCTTTTCAGATAGCGGATTTGTGACGATTCGGAAGCATCTTTTCAAATACACCCAACCGGAAAATCGTTCTGAATGATCAGGGCGGTCGCTTAATTCCCCTGCCGACGATGATACCGCTGCCCCGGATTACCCCGCCGGGGCCTCCTTTTAGAATACACCCCTTCGGGGATACCGGCTTGCATGGTTGCAGGACGGTGGACACGCGAAGGCAGCCGTCCTGCAACCAAAACCCTAGCTTCCCAACCGATGCCGGGCAACATCTGACTTGATTGTACATTGGGCATCAGGTATTTGTAGGTTAATTCTCACCCAATACAATCAATTTCAATCCGGTGCAATGGTTTGACTGAAGGGCCCTTGCCTCAGGCATCCCAAAATCGCCGATAAGCCTTGGATGATACTATTATGAAACGGTCGATTATTAAAAGCAGCGGCAGGTACGTACCGGATCGCCGCGTAACCAACGACGATTTGGCCAAGCTGATGGACACCTCGGATGAATGGATTCGTCAACGCACGGGCATTGAGGCCAGGTATTGGGTCAAAGAAGGGGATGACGTGGGCACGTCGGACCTGGCCCTGGAGGCATCAACGATCGCCCTGCAGAGAGCCGGCTGGCAGCCCAGCGAGCTGGATCTGATTGTTTTTGCCACCATGACCTCGGACGTCTATGTTCCCGGTTCGGGTGTCATTCTGCAGCATAAACTGGGTGCTGAAAAAGTCCCGGCGCTGGACATTCGCCAGCAGTGCACCGGTTTTCTGCATGGACTGGAATTGTGCGATGCATATATCAAAAGTGGCAAGGCCCAGAAGATCCTGCTGGTCGGGGCCGAAACCCAGAGCCGATTTCTGGAGCTGAACACCCAAAATCGCGACACCGCCGTCATCTTTGCAGACGGTGCCGGGGCCGTCTGCATGGAAGCGGAAGAGTCGGACAAAGAGACCGGCATTCTGGCCTCCGTCTTTCATGCCGATGGGAAATATGCCGGTGTGCTGCGGGCGGGCGTCCCGGCCCGCAAAAGCGGCCCGGTCATGAATGCGGAGGTTCAGGCCATGCAGGAGTATTTGCCCTACATGGACGGAAAAGCCGTATTCAAACTGGCGGTCATCCGACTGCCGGAAGTGGCCCGGGAACTGCTGGAGAAAGCCGGTATGCAATTGGACGATATCGACATGGTCGTTCCCCACCAGGCCAACCTGCGAATCAATGAAGCCTTCCGTGAACGCATGAATATCCCTGATGAAAAGATCTTTAATAACATCCAGCAATATGGCAACACCACCGGCGCCACGATTCCCATCGCCTTCGATGAGCTGATGGAGAAGGGGATGCTGAAGTCCGGAGACAATGTCATGTTCATCGGCCTGGGCGCAGGTCTCACCTGGGGCGGGGTTATTTACCGGCTGCCCTGAGACACCCGATGGCAATGGGCTGCACATATGGGTTCCCAAGGCCATCTCGTGGGATGACGCGGGGTGGCTGCTTTATCCCTGCCACGCGTTTCTGTACCGCAAGCATACATGCGCAAGTCAGACAACCCCCGGGGATCGATTCAGCATCGGTAATTCTGCCGTGGCCCGATCTTGATCAACCCGTAAAAAGTCGCAATGTCCTCTTTTTTGTCATCCCCGCGGGGATCCATAAGTTTCAAATAGTTAATGACCCCCTTGGGTAATGGGGGCGACTCCTTGCCCTTTTGGGGGCTGAATCGGTTTGAACACGGACGGCGGCACTATATAAGGGAAATTCTGCTTGACAGACAACAACATCTTGTATCATAAAGGCGGCGTTACCAGACCCATCTACCTCAATCCTCCTTCTTGCCGGTATCTTCGGTCTGATGGGATACCGGAGAAAGCGATCATGATGGATAAATCCAATGCCATGAATGCGATAATGACGCTGCTGAACGAAGATGGTGTGATGATACCGGGAGGCAGGGCACATGGAATCGTCACGGAGTACATGCACTTCAAAATAGACCGGATGGGGCCGGAAAAAGCGTTGGAGGACGTCAGGCACACCAAGGAACATCTGGTAGCTCAGATCCACCAGATGTCCATGTAACCAAGACACCTCCCGATTAACCCATGCATCGATGGTATCACGCAACAGGGAATACAAGTCGATGCTGGCCTTCCGCATCCTCTCAATCCCCCCCCAAAATGGGGAGTCCGTTGTGATGTCCCTTGTTTTTCCTTGTGTGTTCCCCCCCTGTATTTGTCGCCTTAAAAAGGTCAGCGTTTTGACGAGCCGCCCCAACCTGGGAAATTGTAACTACCAGAGCCATTCTTGGAATGGAAAAACAACCAGAAAACAGCATAAACCCGGTCATCTTCCTTGCAGCACATTCAACTTATTTATTTTATTACCTATTTTTTATGCACAGGACGGTTCACGCTACCAGCACTATCCAACCGTCATGACGGTTGAACCGGACAGACGCCATGCAGTGGCGCAACCTGAAGCAGCGTACAGAGCACATCAATTCGATTGAGATACAATCGCAGCATGGGTACCTGAAGGGGTGTCTGGCAGCGCATCAGGGGAGAGGCTGCTGTCGCCCCTTGGCATCTTTCCTCAAAATCGGCAGATCCTGCAGCCAAAGGCCTAAAATGAATCGTCCCAGGGGGTCAGGTGAGTTCAGCAGAATAGGCGTGGCCACAATCATCATGATGGCCAGCATTTTCCTAAGCCGCCTGACCGGCATCGCCAGAGAGATGGTGCTTGCCGCGTTGGCGGGCGCCGGAACGGAAGTCGATGCCTATCGCGTCGCTTTCGTGCTGCCCGAAATCCTCAACCACATTCTGGCCAGCGGATTTTTATCGGTGACCTTCATTCCCATTTTCGCCCGCTACCTGGCCGAAGATAAGGAAAACGAGGGCTGGCGCACCTTTTCAACGATCTCGACGGTATTCGGCGCCCTGCTCATTGGGCTCATCGCGACGGGCATGCTAGTGGCCCCCATGGTGGTACCGCTTCTGGCGCCGGGACGCCAGGACCCTCAATTTATCGCCCTGGCCGTGAGAATGACCCGTATCACCCTGCCGGCCCAATTCTTCTTCTTCGCCGGAGGCATGCTGATGGCGGTGCAATATGCCAAAAAACGCTTCCTATTCCCAGCCCTGGCGCCGTTGATTTACAATCTGGGCATCATCGCCGGCGGGTGGCTCCTCGGCCGGCATTTGGGAGTGGAGGGTTTTTGCTGGGGTGCTCTGGCGGGCGCGGCGATCGGCAGCTTTGCAATCCAGATTATCGGTGCCCTCCGTATCGGCATCAAATTTCGGCCCGTGGTTGACGTCACCCACCCGGACCTCAGACGCTATGTCATCTTGACCCTGCCCCTGATGATCGGGCTGACCATGGTGTTCTCGACCGAGCTGTTCTCAAAGTTCTTTGGCAGCTTCCTGGCAACGGGAGGCATCGCGTGGATCGATTATGCCATGCGCGTCATGCTGATGCTGGTTGGCTTCTTCGGACAGGCCGTGGGGGTCGCCTCCTATCCCTACATGGCGCAGTTGGCCGTTCAGGGGCGCCTGGCGGAGTTGAACGATATCATCAACAAAATTTTGCGTTATCTCTCCATCGTCATCCCGGTATCCATTCTGGTCGCTGTGCTGCGGCATGAAATTGTCTATGTGCTTTTTGAGCGGGGCCGGTTTACCCCCGAAGATACGCAAATGACTGCCCTGACGTTGGCCTGTCTGATGGTTGGGGCAATCGCCTTCATCTCCCAAACCGTCGTCAACCGGGGTTTCTATGCGACCCAGAACACCCTCTTGCCGGCAGTTTTCGGTACGATTGCCGTGGTTCTGAGCCTGCCGATGTACTGGGTCGGGCTAAAGATGATGGGCGTTGCCGGAGTTGGCCTGGCCATCTCGGCGTCTGCCATCCTCCAGACGGTTTTTCTGTTTTCGGTCTGGAATCGGCGCAGCAGCAATGCGGCCGCCAGCGACGTATATCGCGCCTATTTGAAAGCCGCCCTGGGCGCACTGATCATCGGCGCGATGCTCTGGCTGGTGCACGGCGCGCTCCAAATGAGCCCCTACAGCCAAACATTGATCGGCAACCTGGCGGTGATCGGTATCGTTTCAGGGGTCTTTCTTGTTTTAACCGGATTGTGGGGCTGGCTCTTTAAAATCGAGGCCGTCCAATACCTGTTCAGCCGCGTCGCAGCCTTGAACGTTCCCAAAAAAAGTAGACCCGGTTAATATAAAGGTCCACCTTTTGATCCCCCTTAAATTCAGTGTATTGGTGTAGACGGTGAAACAGCGGGGCCGGTTGTATGGCGGTTGGTCGGATATCAAGGTGGTGGTATCAGGGGACATTGCCGATCGTACATACCTGAAAAATCTGGTTTTCTCCGATCGTTGAGATTTTTTGTACTATTTGTAAACAACGTCTCCTAAATTTCCTAAAAAGGCAAAGCAACATGCGCATCAGCCGCAAGGAATTCGAGGATGCCGTGGAGCGGGCTCTCGCAATGATTCCCGAGATGTTTCGCGCCCAACTGAACAACATGACCATCGCTGTGGAGAACCGCCCGTCCCGGGACCTGCTGCGGGAGATGGAAGTGCCTCCCGGTGAGACGCTGTTCGGAGTGTTTACCGGTGTCCCTTTGCCCGAGCGCTCGGTCACCGAACCACCGCTCTACCCCGATGCCATCCTGATTTTCAGAGAACCGTTGATGGCCGCCTGCAACAGTTGGGAAGAACTTGAAGGGGAGATCGCCGTCACGGTGGTGCACGAGGTGGCCCACTATTTGGGCCTGAGTGAAGAACAGCTGGAGGAACTCGGCTACGGTTAGCCTGGCGGCCACCCCCTCCCACATCACCGGGCATACGGATCGCGTGCCAAGGCGGGTCGGCTGGTACCGATAAATCCGGCCGTGAGTTATCCAACGGATCTTACCTGGTTTTCAGAAAATGCACGCCTGAATATGCTGGATATACGGGGCCAATAATAAATAAGCTACGTGATAAAATCATCAATACTGAGCTTTGTTTCTCTATCAATCCCCTCTCCCCGCGGGGGAGTTTAGGACGGGCAGGTAAATATGCATTTCTATCTATTCCCCATAAGATTTCTTGTCAATTTGCTATCTCGATGAATGAAACGCATACTTTCATCCCGGCCTCGTCCGCTCATTCCCGACGAACCATATACTGACGAAGAAAAAGACTTATCAAAAAGATAGGTTCCTCGCAGAAATGTGTGCAGCGAGTTAACGTTTTAAAGCAAGAAAGCATGAGTCCTTTGAAGTGATTTTGGTTTTGTTAGCCCAAAACCTCAATCATTCATCCCACTATTGGCCATTTCAAATAGTTGGCTCCTAAACTTGATCTGGTTTATCAGTTCATCCATCGAAAATACCACCAACAGGTTTCCCGGCTTGTTCAGATCTGGCATAAACACCCTAAAATCCTGCCGGAATTTTTCCATCCGCTTCAGCATCTCCAGATAATCGTTACCTACATATTCAGGATTTTCCACCAACAAGTGTTCCGGGTAAAATTGTATCTTCAAATCCATGCGATGATCGTTGAACAATAGTGGAGTATGAATCTTAGCCACATGGCCGCAAGCGGTGCAGGTAAGGACGCTTATTTCGCCGGCCATCAGCTTTTGCACCAGTTCCGGATTCTCCATAGCATTGATGGTCTGGTAAACGTCAACTGCCTGTTTCTTTTTGCATGCCGGGCATGCGATGGTTTCTGTTTCGATCATGGTCATGGGGTGCCTGCCTTATCTGCTGATGTATTTGCCGTCTGGCTAAATGTGGATATCTGTAACATAGGATCTATGCATGAAAAGGAAAGCCCCTGCAGTGGTTTGGACTACAGGGGCTCGGGAGGAATGGGTGGAATGTAGGTTTATGGCAATTCCACTGTAACCGTTAAGAACCATCCCATAGCCAGCGGTTACAATTTCCGTTGGGTTTTATTACGCTGGCCGCCAGCTCCATATTTCCCATCAAGTCCCTGACTCATAAGGGTTTTTAAGTAGGCCAAGGGGACGCCCTTTACTTGTAAACTTCATTCCAACAACCACGGGTCATCTTTGAGCTGGACTTCGAGACG
The DNA here is from genome assembly GCA_963704985.1 of uncultured delta proteobacterium. GTDB lineage: Bacteria > Desulfobacterota > Desulfobacteria > Desulfobacterales > Desulfosarcinaceae > Desulfosarcina. The sequence goes on from CAVPIL010000008.1 coordinate 648,943, forward strand.
AACCTGTCCAACGTCGGCTGGAAAAATCTAGATGGGATAATCAGTGAACAAGGTTTATTCGTTGGGAACCCTGGGAACGGTTACCGTTCCCTATTCACTGAAGACTGATCACTGGTTTATGGTTGAAAACGACAAGGTGATGGGCGAAAGGCCATGGGCAATCGGTGATGGAAAAAACAGTAGTGTCTACGGTGTAATCTCTACCAGCGTGCCGTTTGGCACAAGCTTATAGATCTCCTCCATTTCCTGATTGGTCACCGCGATACACCCTTGGGTCCAATCACTTTCGGCATGCGAAGCACCGAGCGGCGAGAAACCATTTTTTATGCCGTGGATCACGACATCGCCGCCCGGACTGACACCAAGTTCCCTGGCCCGCATTCTGTCCTGCTCGTTGGGATAGGAAATATGCAGCGACAGATGATAACCGCTGTTGCCGTTTCGCAAATCGATAACGTAGATCCCTTCCGGGGTCTTGTTGTCGCCCTGCCTCTCCTTCGGTCCAACCGGGTTGCCTCCCAGGGCAATGTTGTATGTTTTGATCACCTCGCCCTTTGAGAGCAACGTCAATCGCCTCGCCTGCTTTTCGATCAGAACTTTATCGGCCGGTTCCATCCTGACGGCGAAAACCTTCTCTTCAAGCGCGGCAAGCGTTTCCTGCAGTTTGGCGACCTCATCCGTTTTGCTTTCCAACGCTTGCCGGGAACGCTCAAGCGCTGCCTGCTGGGCAGCCATTTTTTCATTCTTGAAGATGACGTTATGAATTTGAAGGATCATCATCTGGCTGTCGTGCCGGAAGTCGCTGTCCGGGTAATCGCGGACGACTTTCTGAAAGCATTCGAGCGATTGCTGGTAGTCTTTATGCGCGTTATGGGGATAGGCATAGATAACCCCCGTCTCGAAGAGAACGCGGTCCGTTGCCTCAGGATGATTTTCGATGATTTGCGCGTATTTATCCAGGGCCGCCGCGTAATTCCCCTGGTTGAACAAAAGATTGGCCTCCTGCGAAAGGGCGTTTTCATCCATGTGACTGCATCCACCGGCAAGCATCGGGATGAGCATAATGCCGACGATGAAACGGCGCAGAAACCCGCCTGCGCCTTTCGGCCTTGCATGCGTAACCGTTCGGGCGCGTGTTGATGATGGTCGTGATGATCGCAACGTCAGTCCTCTTTTGGATAGATCCGCAGCACACAAATCAAAAAGACTCTATCCACAAATGGTAGATTTTGGCACCCGGCAAGGCCCGAGCGAGGCTGACACCTTAGGCATAGAAGCGCTATGTCGAGGATCGCAGACCAGCGAGAACGCCGCCGGAGGCCGAAAGATGCCGTTTATGGATGGATACCAAGGAAGTGGCCGGTCCTAATAACTCAGCCACTTCCTTGCGGTTTACTTCTTCATTGATTTTTTGAAAATTTCATCGGCTGCTTTGGCCTTTTCTTCAGCCATTCTTTCCTTTTCCGCTGCGATTCGCTCTCTTTCGTCGGCTCGCCTTTCAGCTTCCTCGGCGCGATCGATGGCTGCGTTCGCCTTTACAACGGCCTCGTCGGCGGCCATCTTGGCCGCCTCCGCATCCTGGGCCGCCTGATCCGCCTGCGCGGCAATCGCCTTTTCCCGGGCCTGTACCGCTTCGAGGTCTTTTTGCGTCGCACACCCCCCGAAACCAATCGCGAGTACCGACATCATGCAAAGCCCTAAGATCATCTTCTTCATAATCAAATACCTCCTCTCGTTTGCGTTAACCGTGTTCATCATCGCGCCGGCATCATTCGGCACAAGGACACCCAGATCGTTTACTAACTTTAGGTTTCAAACAGAACAGCGTCCAGTTCCAGATCGATCTTCAAGCGTTTGGCGGCATCCTTGGCCGCGCGCTCATTCTCAAAAGGGCCGGCCAGAACACGGTGCCGATCACCCTCGGAGAGCACTCTGGCAGGAATGGGCGGACCTTGATGGTTGATAATGGCCGCCAGCCTCTGGGCGTCAGTCTTGTCACGCAAGCTGGCCGCCAGAACATACCACGCGTCCGTATTGAATGCCGGTATTTCCGGTTGGCCGTACAACCGGCCCGGGTGCCTGAGTCTGATGGGCTGCGCAGCAGCCATTCCAACCCCATCACGATCCGCGGATACGGGGACAGGGATCCCGCGGGCCTCGATCACGACCTCCTTGACCCTTTTCCAGTCCAGCTGGCTTCCTGATTGCTTCTCAATATGTTTCAATTGTGCATATGCCTTCTTCCAGTTGGCAGTGCCGGATTCTTGAAAGGGCGTATGCGCTTCCAGGTAAACAATGCCGTCACGCCGGCCGACCAGATAGGGCTGGTTGACAATCAGGACCGGTGTTTTCACCGGGGCCTTTTGGAAAAGGCGCTCGATATCTTCCGGATAGAGCCTGATGCAGCCATTGGTTGCCCTGAGGCCGATGCTGGCCGGTTTATTCGTACCATGAATCAGATAACTTGGCTCACTCAAATAGAGCGCATAATCACCCAATGGATTCAAAGGCCCCGGGAGTACCTCGGGCGGCAGGGGATCGCCCTTTTTCCGGTGGTCTGCGGCAATCGAGGCGGGTACATACCAGGTCGGCCGGTGTTTTTTGCGCGTTATGACCATTTCACCCATTGGGGTGGGCCGCTCTTCGGTGCCGACGCCGACCGGGTAGGTCGACACGGCCAACCGGTTGCCGTTTTTTTGATAATAATAAAGCCGCATGCTGGCCAGGTTGATCACGATACCGTTGCGCCGGAGGTCGGGCAGGATAAAGTTCAGGGGCAACAGGATCCGCTCCCTGGCCCCGGGCACCCATATATCGACGCCCGGATTGGCAGCACTGATGTTGTTGATGCCAATGCTGAAGTGCCGCGCAATATCCGGCAGCGTATCGCCCCTTTCCAGCCTGATCGTCGCCAAGCGGCCAATGACGTCCTCGTCTTTGGCGACCACAAAGTCATTCCGCTCGATCGCATCCCCCGGATATTCCGGCAGCGGGAGCGATGATGCCAGATATCCGCGCATATCGGCACAGCCCGTCGCCAATAGGATGGCCATCAACACAATTGTAAGATGAAACCTGTTGGATAAGGGGAGTCGCTCGAGCATTCGCTTGCGGATCATGTCGCCACAATGGTTAATGCGTGCCCATCCATAAATGATCAATTGGCCTGTTTTCGGGATGAACACTGATGAAAAAAGTTAAATTCCACAATTTAGTGGAACGGGATTGTCTGATAAAATATACCAAGCTTCGTCGATAATTACAAAATATGCGCACTAGCGGGGACGTCTATTCCGTTAGGTTTTATTCAGCAATGCGTATTCATTCTGTTGAGCCATGTCTATCCCCTGGCGTGCTGCGCAGCTGACGACCGAGGCCTTCAGGCCAGGACGCCTGGCAATATCAACGGCTGCCATGCCTAAATCGCTGTTGGCGAATTGGCTGAACAGCCGAAGGGCCGGAAATCCCTGCAGCGTTTGTTCACAGGACAAGACCGTCTATTCGCCCCTGTCTGAAATGCTGCGCGACGCGGCTAACAACCTATGCAAAGTCCGTTCCCAAGGAAACAGGTCGGCATGCTGTGCAAGCGTTTCATCGGATCAGGCAAGCATCTGATCGACAACATACGTATCACCCAGGCTACGCTCGACACCCTTCAAACCAATGCAGGTGTTATCGATTATGGTTGAGTGCTTAAAAATCCTGTATATAATTTATTGAGGATCTTCTCCAAATTAGTTGGATCTAATACAAGGGAAATGCTGTGATATCAAATAGAATTAACATCCGGTATCTCTGGGGATATGAGGTTGTTTGCGAAGGCAATCCATATCCAAAGGAGGCCTGCGGTGTCCGCACCCAGCATAACACCCTATTTCCCCTTTCGTCGAATCAAAATCTATTTCATCGAGGAGATTTGGGGACTGGGAAGCGAGGGAATGGTGTCTGCTCAAAAAAAAAGGGACTCACAATCATCTGTAAGTCCCTGCATTTATTATTGGTGATCCCACCGGGATTCGAACCCGGGTTACCGGCGTGAGAGGCCGACGTCCTAACCACTAGACGATGGGACCATTTGAAAAAAACAGTGGCTTGATTATAGAAAAGATCCTTTATTGTCAAACAGTATTTGGTTCCCGTCGGTAAAACAGCTCTGAACAATGACCCTTTGATAAGTCAATCAACCGGGGTGGCGGCGGGCCGCTTGCCCTTTCTGAAGCCGAGGAGAAAGTAGGCCACCACGCCGACGAAGGGCAGCATGGCCACGACGAAGGCCCACAGGGCTTTCATCTGGATCGATCCGAAGTCCTTGCGGGCGATGTCCAGCAGGGCTGCGCAGGTTATCAAAAAAAACACCACGCCGGTGAGAACCACGAACATGCCGGTGCTCATGATCGATCAGCCTTTCAATTCATCCACAATATCGAGGATGGTGTTCACATAGTACTTGCTGTGATTGTAATGGTAAACCACCTTGAAGGCCTGCTCCCGGGTGAGACCCGGCTTCCATCCGTAATGTTTCAGGTAGCTGGCGATGCTGGAAATGGCGTCGGCATGCACAAACAGGTTCACCCGGCCGTCGGCGTTGCCGTCTTTGGCGTAAGGCGCGATATTGCTGGGCATGAACTGTGAAATCCCCATGGCGCCCGCATAGGAGCCTTTGATGGTGGTGGGATCCAGGCCTTCTTTTTCCGTGTAGGTCAAAAAGGCCTTGAGTTCCCGGTAGGCCCAGCTGGATTTCTGATCCGCTTTTTTTTCAAACGCCTGGCGTGACATTCGCCGGTCGGTGTCGGGCAGGTTGTCCCAGATCGTCTGGCGGGGCTTGTCGTCGGTCATGGCGGACAGGGTGGCCAGGGTATTGATCACCGATTTTTTTCCCGTGTAGGTACCCAGTTTGGTCTCCACCAGGATGATGGCAGTGATCACCTCCTTGTCCACCCCGTAAGTGTTCTCCGCGAATGCCAGGGCCTCCTGGTGCTCCTGCATGTATGTTCTGGCTGACGAGATGTTCCATAAGCGGGTGAACTGCTTGTAGTCCAGCGTGGCCTCGTTGTGCATGAAATAGGCGCTGACGCCCCCCTCTTCGAAGGATACGTCGGGACTGGCAAAAATGGCCTGGATACGGACGCTGTCGAAGCCGTCTGCGATCAGCCGCTCCACCAGCGAACGAAAGGCTTCCGCAGGATCGGCGGCATGGGCAGGCGCTGACAGCCCTAGCAGCAAAACGAGCAGCATGGCCAATCCGCAGGGCTTAATCCGTCGGTGTGCAGGCCGCGATCTATCGTCAAGCATGACCACTGGTCTCCTCTATCTCTTTATCTGTGGGTTGAAAAACGATGGTGCTTGGCCATACGCTGCGGTGTCTCGATTCAATAGGTGGCATTATACCCTTTAACCGCCGCTTTCTCTAAAAAAAGGCCATCTGCCTTGCCGGCGCCCATGGCGATATTGCCGGCCGGCCGGCACGGCCACACCGGCGCGGTCAGAGCGGAACGGTCTCCCGCTGGCGATGGGAGAAACCGGTCAGACATCGGTAACCGGCGGCGTTGAGCAGGTCCCGGGCCCGGTCGAAATCCCCGCCCACCAATTCGGGCGAGTGGGCATCGGAACCGGTCACCAGGGGGATCCCAAGCCGGGCGCACCGGCCGAGCAGCTCCGGCGAAGGAAATGCCTCCTGAACCGGATAGCGCAACCCGCTGGTGTTCAACTCCACGGCCAGGTCCTTGGCGCGGATCTTTTCCAAAAGGGCCATGAACCCCTGCACCACCGGCGGCGATGGGCGGTTGTTGTACTTTTTGGGCAGATCGAGATGACATACCACATCAAAGTAATCATTATCCAGCATTGATTCCAATGCGCCAAGGTACCTGGGGTAGATCTCATCCGCGTCGAGGTCGCCGCGGCCCCAGGCCGACTGCCGGGTGACCACATCTTCGCCGTCCAGAAAATGAACGGAACTGCCCACCACATCGAGATCGAAGGTGTCGACGATCTCGATGCAGCGCGCCACATGGCCGGGGGAAAAGTCGATCTCCAGCCCAACGCGGACGCTGATCTGCTCCCGGTACTGCCGGGCCAGCCGGCGGGCCGCATCCACATACATGGGCACTTCCCGCGGCAACATGGCGTTGTGCCGCCCGGCCTCCTGAAAGGTCAGGTGATCCAGAAAACAGATGGTGCCAAGCCCCTTGGCCACCGCCGCCCGGACGTATTGTTCCATGGTGCCGGTGGCGTGGTTGCAAAGGCTGGTGTGGACGTGGTAATCGATCATGGCTGTTGATCCGGCCTCCTGGAAATATCTACCGCCTTTAATTGACATGCAGGCCTGTGCCGTGTCAAATCAATAGCCGTAAAGGCGTCCCGCCTTCACGGGAATGACAGTTGAGAGCGGTTTCCGATCCTTGCACGTTATCTGCGCGTAAAACGCGCAATCTGGATTAAAGATAGGCATTTTCGGATACAATGACCCGAAAAACTGCAAAAACCCTGTTTGCCTGCCAAGCCTGCGGGTATGAATCGCCTAAATGGATGGGCCGCTGTACCGAATGCGGCGCCTGGGACACCTTTGCCGAAGAGGTGCGACGGCCGGCCGCCGCCGGTAAAACCATGGCCGGCGAGGGCAACCGCCCGGTTCCCATTGACGCCGTCGAAATCGTCGACGAGGAGCGCATGTCCACCGGCATCGAGGAATTCGACCGCGTGTTGGGCGGCGGGCTGGTGGCCGGCACCCTGGTGTTGATCGGCGGCGATCCGGGTATCGGCAAATCCACGATCATGCTCCAGGCCCTGCACGGCATCGCCACCAGCGGACGCAAGGTGCTTTATGTTTCCGGCGAGGAATCGGTGCGCCAACTGCGCCTGCGCAGCCGCCGGCTGGCAACCGGATCGCCCAACCTCCTGGTGGTGTCGGAAATCGACATTGACGTGATCATGGCCATGGTGGCCAGCGAAACGCCGGATGTGCTGGTGGTGGATTCGATCCAGACCATGTTCAGCCCGGAGATCACCTCGGCCCCGGGCAGCGTGAGCCAGGTGCGCGAGTCCACCATGCGCCTGATGCTCATGGCCAAGCGCACCGGCATCCCCACCTTCCTGGTGGGCCACGTCACCAAGGAGGGCGCCATTGCCGGACCGCGGCTGCTGGAGCACATGGTGGATACGGTGCTCTACTTCGAAGGGGATCGCAACCACGTGTTCCGCATTCTGCGGGCGGTCAAGAACCGCTTCGGCTCCACCAACGAGATCGGTGTCTTCGAAATGAAGGAGAGCGGATTGCGCCAGGTGACCAACCCCTCGGCCGTGTTTCTGTCCGAGCGGCCGGAGAACGCTGCCGGATCGGTGGTGACGGCCAGCATGGAGGGCACCCGCCCCATCCTAGTGGAGCTCCAGGCCCTGGCCTCCAGCACCAGTTTCGGCACGCCCCGACGCACCATCCTGGGCCTGGACCAGAACCGGGTGGCCCTGCTGGTGGCGGTCATGGAAAAGCAGCTGGGCATGCACCTGATGGGCCATGACATCTTTATGAATGTGGCCGGCGGCGTCAGGATCATGGAACCGGCCGTGGACATGGGCATCATCTCGGCCATCGCCTCCAGTTTCCTGGACCGGCCCATTCGCAAGGACACCCTGGTGATGGGCGAGGTCGGACTGACCGGCGAGGTGCGGGCCGTGAGCAACGTGGAGATCCGCATTTCCGAGGCCCGCAAGATGGGCTTCACCCGCATCGTGGCCCCGGCGGGCAGCCTGAAACGGCTGCGGCGGCCCAAGGAGGTCGTCCTGGAAGGGGTGGAGAGCGTGGCCGCGGCCGTGGAGCTGCTGTTCTGAGGCCGCCTCGTATTCAAGAACCAGGGCTGGCGGCCGCGCTGTCTGTTCCGCGACAACACACTTATTATATTGGGTATTGATATCGCCCCGGACGGGTGGTTTGACTTGACTTGAACAGGGCGAAAAGATATGAAGCGATCGTCTCGCAATAAGAACCCCTGGGCGGATCACTATACCCGCCAGGCCCAAAAGGAGAGCTTTGCGGCCCGTTCGGTCTACAAGCTGCAAGAGATCCAGCACAAGCATCGCATCCTGGGCCGGGGGGCACGCATTCTGGACCTGGGCTGTGCGCCGGGCTCGTGGCTGCAGTTCGCCGCCCAGGCGGTCGGCCCCGCAGGCCGTTTGGTGGGCATCGACCTGACGCCGGTCACCATAAGACTGCCGGATACGGTCACCGTGGTCACCGGCGATGTGTTCGAGCTGGAAAGCCACCTCGTCCGGCTGGGGCAGACCCGCTTCGATGTGGTGCTCAGCGACATGGCGCCGGCCACCACAGGCAACCGACATGTGGACGAAGCCCGATCTCTGGCCCTGTGCGAGGCGGCGCTGGACGCAGCCGGCAAAACCCTGGTGCCTGGAGGCAGCTTCGTCTGCAAGATTTTCCAGGGCAGCGATTTCAAGGCCTTTGCCGACGCCGTCAAACAGCGTTTCAACCGGCAGACGGCATTCAGGCCCCAGAGTACGCGCAAAGCCAGCCGCGAGGTGTTCGTCATCGGGCTGGGTAAAAAATGACGGCTCGGTAACACCTCCGGTATCCGGGTTACGCTTTTTCCCTGGTCACTGCGGCGCAGGGTAAGTCCGCCGCAGTGACCAGGGGATTGCAGGCCTTGATCTCGAACTTGTTGCCAGACCGTTGGCAATGCGACCGAACACGAATCCAAAAAAACAAGCATGCTGCAGGAGGAAAAGATGTCCGGACATAATAAGTGGTCTTCCATCAAGCACCGCAAGGGCGCTCAGGACGCCAAGCGGGGGAGGATCTTCACCAAATTGATCAAGGAAATCACCGTGTCCGCCCGCACGGGCGGTGGCGATATAGACACCAACCCGCGCCTGCGGACCGCCATTTTGGCGGCCAAGACGGAAAATATGCCCAAGGACAACATCGAGCGGGCCATAAAAAAAGGCACCGGCGAGCTGGAAGGGGTCAGCTACGAGGAGAGCTCCTATGAAGGCTACGGCCCCGGCGGCGCTGCCATCCTGGTGGAGTCGCTCACCGACAACAAGAACCGCGCGGTGGCTGAAATTCGCCACATCTTCAACAAATACGGCGGCAACATGGGCGAAAACGGCTGCGTGGCCTGGATGTTCGACAAGAAAGGTTACTTCAATGTAGACAAGGCGGCCGTCAGCGAAGAGAAGTTGATGGAGATTGCGCTGGAAGCCGGCGCCGAGGATGTTCGCGAAGATGACGACAGCTTCGAGGTCATCACCGCACCCGAAGATTTCGATAAGGTCAAGGAAGCCCTCGAGGGAGCGGAGATTCCCTTCAGCGACGAAGAGGTGACCATGCTGCCCCAGACCTTGAACCCGCTGGCAGGCGCGGAAGCCGAACGCATGGTCAAGCTCATGGACGCCATGGAAGACTGCGACGACGTCCAGAAAGTCCACACCAATGCCGACATCCCCGACGACATCGTCGACGCCATGTAAGACGGCCAGATCAAGAGACACAACGGCCGGCGCCGCCATCGATGCGGTTGCCGGCCTTTTTTTGCCTGCGGGATGCGCTGGGTTGGGGCAACATAGGCTCGCCCCCGTTGCCCTGGGCGCCAATTGCAACACCAGCGAAAACAGCTAAACCGAACCACCTTCAGCCGTGTGTCGATAACCCCGTCATCTTGACAGGTCGATCATCCGCGTCACCGCGGCCAGGGCCGGGATGCGGATCGGCTCGGGCACCGTCACCTGGCCGGAGAGGGTTTCCAGGCAGTTCAGAATGTCCAGGGGGGTAATCTTTTTCATATCCGGACACACCATGCGGTCCGACGCCGGAAAAAAGGCCTTGCCTGGGTTTTTCTGCCTCATCGGATACAGCAGCCCCACCTCCGTTCCCACGATGAATTCGCTGGCATCGGATTCGCCGGCAAACCGGATCATTCCCGAAGTGCTCAGGGCCGCATCGGCCATCTCGATCACTTCGGGACGACATTCGGGGTGGGCCATGAATACGGCTTCCGGGTGGATGGCCCTGGCTGCCTCGACGTCGGCCACCGTCAGCCGGTCGTGGATGGGACAGCACCCGTCCCACGCGTGAATGGTTTTATTCGTGTGCCTGGCTGTGTTGCGCGCCAGATTGCGGTCCGGCGTCATGAGCAGTTCATCGGCCGCCAGGCTGTTGACCACCGCGACGGCATTGGCCGACGTGCAACAGATGGTGGACAGGGCCTTGACCGCGGCCGAGGAGTTCACGTAGGTCACCACCGGCATCTCCGGCATCCCTCGGAGGCGTGCTTTCAGAGCGGCTGGGGTGATCATGTCGGCCATGGGGCAGCCGGCATCGGCGCGCGGCAGCAGCACGGTCTTGTGCGGGGAGAGGATCGCGGCGGTTTCGGCCATGAAGTGGACCCCGCAGAAGAGGATCACCTCCGCATCGGTGTCGGCAGCCCGGATGCTCAGTTCCAGCGAGTCGCCGCACATGTCCGCCAGGTCCTGGATCTCGGGGGGCTGGTAGTTGTGGGCCAGCAGGACGGCATTTCTTGCCTTGATCAGCTCTCTGATTTTGGCTTGCATGATCGGATCCTTTCGGGACGGTTGCCCGGGGATGCGGTAGACCGTCGCCCGTTGGTTCACGGGTTCATCTGCAGCATGTCGGCCCCTTCCGGGATATCGAAACGGAAAAGCGCCTCCGGCGGCGGGGCGGTTAAGTCGACGTTCTTCAGTTCGATGCGGGTTTCGTCCCCGTATACGTTGAAGGTGGTAATCCGCACCAGGTCAAAGGACTTTTTGGCGATGTCCAGCTCGACCGCCATGAGGTCCACCGAGGACTTGTTGGGCACCAGCTTGAGGCGATAGCGCTTTGGGTCGGTGGCCGGCTCGAGGGAGATTTGAAATGACCGTCGAACCATCTTGATGTTGGCAAGAAATCCGGCACCCTTGCCCTCTCCGAAAACAGCAGGGGCCTTGCCCACCAGCACCTGGTTTTCCTGGGGCCGGTAGACCCACAGGTCATTGCCGTCGGTAATGATGGTCTGGGGATCCGGCACCAGGTATTCCCAGCGCATCTTCCCCGGCTGTCGGACCATCAGCCTGCCGGATGCCATGTCGGTGACCGCCATGGCTTTGAGGATCGACTCCTGCTCGAAATCCGCCGTGAATCCGGGGACGTTATAGCGGGATTCAACGCCGGCGATAATCGTGTCGATAGTGTTGTCGGCTGCGGGCGTCGTCGACGGCCGCGTCAACCCGACGGCGATGGTCAGTAAAAAAATGGCCCTGCAAATGGCGATGGATTTACGCCTGTCGTATTTCAAGCTGTCCATTAGGCACCTTTCCTTTTCGATCCCTGATGTGGCGCCAGCCGGGCTGCCCCGGTCAGGCGATGATCTGAGTATCTCATTTCATCCGGTTTGTAAACAATCTGGGCGAGAGATGGCTTCAGCGCAGCAAGGCTTGCATGACCGCCTCCGGGGTTTCCAGGTTCACCACCTCGCGGACCGTTTCCTCCGTGGGCCGGTCGATGGCTTCGGTCTGGCCGAACATCCCGAGGCAGATCAGATCGATCAAGCGCATGTGGTGCATCAGCTCGCCTGGCGAGACATGGGGGGCACGAACACCCTGGAGCATAAGGGTTTCCATGTTGGATTGACCGAGCAGGGTTGCGAAGCGCATGGCCTGCTCCAGGCTCCGATACAGGCAATGCTTGCGTTCGACCAGCAGGCTGTAACCGTCGGCCTGGTCCTTTGATTGCCCAAGGATGGACAGCACCAGATCCAGGCTGGCCAGGTAATCGGGATCGCTGTCGGTCATGCACGCAAAAAAGCGGCCCAGGAAAACTTGCTGGTTGTGGGTGAAACGCATACCGGCATTTCTGAGCCGCACCTTGACCATGGACCGGAAGGCTTCCGAAACGCCCTTTCCGATGGCTGCCGCCAGAAGGGGATCCATCTGCCAGGCGATGTTCAGCCGTTCCAGGTACTGGGACTTGATACCATCGGGCAGTTCGAGGCTGGCCAGCAGGCTGCCGTCGGGCATGGTGATGCGGGCATGGATGGCTCGTTCGATCAGGCGGCCACGCAGGGCATCTTCATCCGCAACCGAACACCGGGAGGCTTCCAGCTGCGTCTCCAAGTCAAGTTGGACGGCCTGATCAGGAAAAAAGATCAGGTCCAGCAGGCTGTCCCGCTGGCTGTCCGCATCATCGGCCAGAAATGCAGCCAACCGCTCGGGATCGGGGGCGAAAAGGGTCGCTTCGATGTAATCGAGAATGGCATCGGTGAGACGGCCCCCATTTTCCAGGGCGTTGATGATCCGGTAGGGAAGATGACGCTTGTTTTCACTGCTGGCGGAGCTCATTTGCAAAGCATATCAGGTTTGCCGAGAAATGGACAGCTGTAGCGGCAGCCGGCTGGGGGCGGTGGCGGTGGAACGCCGGCGGTTAGCAGGCCAGCCAGGACAGGCGGGCAGGAAAGGTCGGATCGACCGATCACCAGGTTCCAGGACCTGTCTGATCATTGTTGGGGAATGCACCATCCGGTTTTCGATCGACGCGTGCCCGCGGCCATCCACGGGCATGCGTCACCGGACCGTCAAGCATGGACGACGGTGGCAATCTCCTCGAAGAGCCCCTTGAGGGTGTCTACTTCTGCGGACACGGCAGCCAGCTTGTTTTCACCGGCAGCCAGCTCGATCCGTTTGGCCACTTGGTGGACATCCATAATCCCCAGGTTGCCGGCGGCTCCGTTGAGGGTGTGGGCACTGCGGGCCACCTGCTGGGCGTCGCCGGCCTCGACTGCGGTTTTCAGACGCTCAAAATCCGCCATACCGGTTTCCAGAAACAGTTCGACCAGTTCGAGGTATTCATCTTCTTCCAGACCGATTCTTTCTGCCAACTCTTTAAAATTCATGCGGCCTCCTTATTGAAAATATTCTTTTCGATGATTGCAAACACCGCCTCCCGTTTGATGGGTTTGGTGATGTAATCGTTCATGCCAGATTCCAGGCACATTTCCCGGTCCCCTTTCATGGCGTGGGCAGTCATGGCAATGATGGGCACGGCGGTGAATCCCTTTTGCCGGATGACCCGGGTGGCCTCCTTGCCATCCATTTCGGGCATCTGAACATCCATGAAGATCAGGTCGAAGGCATCCGGCGTGGCCGTGTAGGTCTCCACCGCTTCCAACCCGTTATTGGCGACCGCTACCTGATAACCCGCCTTGCCCAAAATAAGTTTGGCCAGTTTCTGGTTGACCAGGTTATCTTCCACCAGGAGGATCCGCACCGAATGTTTGAGATCCTCTCTGACCGAATACTGGGTATGAATCTTCTCTTTCTGGTCGGGCTGGGCGTCGGCTTCCCCATGATGACCCCGAAGCACCCGCCCCATCATCTGGAACAGTTTTTCCCGGCGGGCAGGCTTGCTTAAAAAGCCGTTGAACCCAGCCTTTTCGCAGCGCTGCGCATCCCGCTCCAGTGAACTGGAAAGAGCGATCAAGGGCATTTGTGACCAGGCCGCATCGGAGGACCGGATCTGCTCAGCCACGCTGAAGCCATCGGTATCCGGCATGCGAAGGTCCGAAATGCACAGGTTGAAGGGGGCGCCTTTTTCCATGGCCGTTTTCAGCGCCGGCAGCACGTCAGCCCCCCGGTGAACCACGACGGTCACCATGCCGGCGGCATTGAGGATCTGCTGGATAATCTGAGCATTGGCCACATTGTCATCCACCACCAGCACCTGCTGGCCCGTGAGCGACACCGGAGCCGACCGTTGAACCTGCTTTTCTTCGCATTTGGCCAGCCAGGCGGTAAAATGGAAGATGCTGCCTTCGCCGGGACGGCTTTCCACCCATACGTCCCCGCCCATCAAATTGGAAATCTGCTTGCAGATGGAGAGCCCCAAACCCGTACCGCCGTATTTGCGTGTGGTTGATCCGTCAGCCTGTTGGAAGGGTTCGAAGATGACCGCCTGCTTGTCTTCAGGGATGCCGATGCCCGTGTCTCGGATGGCGGCGTGCAGTTTGACGGCTTCCGGTGTCTCTTCCGCCACGGTCATGGAAAGTTCAATTTCGCCGGTTTCTGTAAATTTCGGTGCATTGCCCAGCAGGTTGGTGATGACCTGGCGGAACCTTAGGGGATCGCCTTTGACCATGGCCGGCACGTGGTCATCGATCCGGCACAGCAGTTCCACCGGGCTGTTGCCGATCTTCGGTCTGACCAGGTCGCAGACATCGTAGGCCAAGAGCTCCGGGTCAAACGGGATCGCCTCGAAATCGAGTTCGCCGGACTCGATTTTGGAAAAATCGAGAATGTCGTTGATCAAAGAGAGCAGGGCCACGCCGCTGCGTTTGATGGTCTGGGTGTAATCCACTTGCATGTCGCTGAGTTCGGTATCCATCAACAGGTCGGTAAATCCGATCACACCGTTCATTGGCGTTCGGATTTCATGGCTCATGTTGGCCAGAAACTGGCTTTTGGCCAGGTTGGCGCTTTCGGCTGCCTCCTTGGCTTTTTTCAACTCATCTTCGGCCAGCTTGCGCTCGGTGATGTCCTCCATGGTGCCGGTATAGCGTCCGCCGGCATCGGAAAACACCGGCTCCGAGTGAACATGCACCCATTTGAGCATCCCGTCGGGACGAACGATCCGGCAGTCAAAGGAAAAGGAATCCATCTCCTCCAGGGCATGCTCCCATTGTTGGGTGACCGCTTCGCGGTCGTCGGCATGCAGAAACTCGCGCCAGTCGCGGGTCAGGCTTTCCACCAGGCTCAGGCCGAAAATCTCCTGGTAGCTGGTGTTGGTGTATTGGCAACTGCCTTTATCATCGATCTCGAATACGCCGAAGTGGATGGTTTCCGAAATCAGCCGGAAGCGCTCTTCACTTTCACGGATCGCTTCTTGGGCGCTTCGGTAGCGCTTGTTTTCTTCTTCCAGAACCTTGTTTTTTTTTACCAGTTCGAGAATCGTCGCGGCGCTGGACATGGGTCTCGTTTCCATCATTAGGCTTTGCTGGCCAAGGCGTATTGGTTCTGTCCCAAGGGAATCCTACCCACCACTGTGATGGCAATCAACCGTTTAGGATCTATCCTATTAATTCAAAGGGTATCCAATTACATCCGGTGATCACTATATCGGCATGAAAAATAGGGACTTTAGTTTTTCCGGGTGATGCTTCTGGATCTTGCAGGAATGGCCGGGCGGATTGAGAACCAGGGCAGTTTTTCTAAAAAAATTCAGTTCGGTTCCGGGTTTCGTCAGTTAAAGGGGCAGGTTGTACTTTTTCAGCTTTTCGCGCAAGGTTTTACGGGTGATCCCCAAGCGCCTGGCCGCTTCGCTCTTGTTGCCGCCGGCCGACGCCAGGGTAGTGACGATGGCTTCCCGCTCGATCCGTTCCAGCGGAACGTCGGCAGGGAAACCGCCGTCTGGAAAGATGGCATCGACTTCGGACCGGTGTTGGGCCAGCACTGCAAAATCATCCTCGTCCAGGCAGGCCGATCGGGCCAGCACAACGGCCCGCTCGATGGTGTTCATCAGTTCACGAACATTTCCCGGCCACGGGTGGCGGATCAACAGATCCATGGCGCGGGGGGAGAACCGCTCCACGGATTTGCGGTTTTTTTCGGCAAACTGCACCAGAAAATGGGCGGCCAACAGCGGGATGTCTTCGCGGCGTTCCCGCAGCGGTGGGGCAACCAGCGTCACCACATTCAACCGGTAGTAGAGATCCTCCCTGAAGCGGGCGTCTTTGACCATCTGGGCCAGATCCTGGTTGGTGGCCACGATGAGCCGGACATCCACGGCAATCACCTGCTCGCCGCCCACCCGGGTCAGTTCCCGCTCCTGGAGCACGCGCAGCAGCTTCACCTGCATGGCGACGGGCATCTCACCCACTTCGTCCAGGAACAGGCTGCCCCCGTCGGCCTGGACAAAACGCCCCTCCTTGCGGCGGTCCGCACCGGTGAAGGCACCCTTTTCATGGCCGAAAAGCTCCGACTCCAGCAGGGTTTCGGTGATGGCGGCACAGTTGACCTTGACAAACGGGCCGGCTTTTCTCGGGCTGTTGTGATGAATGGCCGCGGCCACCAATTCCTTGCCGGTTCCCGATTCACCCGTCACCATCACCGTGGCCTCGGAGGCGGCCACTTGGGCCACGGTCTCCATCAGGCGGACCATGGCCGGACTGCTGCCGATGATATCCGGCGACCGGAATCCGCTTTCCAGCTGCAATTTGAGCCGGCGGTTCTCTGCTTTGAGGCGGATATGCTCCAGGGCCCGTTCCAGGGTCAACCGGAGTTTGTCGAAATCCAGGGGCTTGATCAGATAGTCATAAGCACCTTTTTTGAGTGCATCCACCGCCATCTCCACGGATGCATAGGCGGTCATCAGCACAATGGGGATGGCGGGGTTGATGGTTTTGATCCGCTCCAGCGCCTCTATGCCGGAGACCCGCACCATGCGGATATCCATCAGCACCAGGTCGAAAGGCTGGGCCCGCACGGCGGCAATGGCCGCCTCACCGTCGTCCGCATCCCCGATATCATACCCCCAGCCGCCCACCAGGGTACGCAGCATGGTTCGGTGGGCGGTGTCGTCATCTACGACCAGCACCCGGTATCGATTAACCATTAAGCCTCCTTTGCCGGCGGCAGCGTGATCTGTACGGTGGTGCCCTCGCCGGTCCGGCTATCTACCAGAATGTCTCCCTGGTGCGCCCTGACGATGTTGTGAACGATGGCCAAGCCAAGCCCGGTGCCGGTCTTCTTGGTGGAAAAATAGGGTTCAAAGATGTGGGGCTGGTCCTTAGGGGCGATGCCTGCACCGCTATCGATGACCTGTATCTGGATGCTGCCGTCTCCATCGCCGGATACCCGCACCACCAGACGTCCCCCGGCCGGCATGGCATCCAGGGCGTTGAGGTAGAGATTGAGCATGACCTGGCCCATCTTGTCGGCGTCCATCGGCACGGAAAGGTTGTCATCTGATAATTCAAGCGCCATGCTGACACCGGCTTGACCGCTCTGACGGTCCACCAGCCTGAAGGTATCCTTGAAAAACGGTTTCAAGGACACTTTTTGAAAATGGAGCCGGATGGGGCGGGAAAACTCGAGCAGCTGGCCCACCACCCGGTTGAGCCGGTCAACCTCCTGAATCATGATGCCGGCGATTTCCTGATCCTGGTCGCTCTCACGGTATTTATCTTTGAAATAGGTGGCAAACCCCTTGATCGAACTCAACGGATTGCGGATCTCATGGGCCACGCCGGCGGCCAGGCGTCCCACCGACGCCAGACGACGGTTCTTTTCCAACTCCTGGTGAAGCGCACGAAGCTCGGTGAGGTCCTTGAACAGGATCACCTGGCCGAAGCATTCGCCGTTGTCATCCGTCAGGCTGGCGGCGCTTACGTCCATGGGAACACGGCGTCCGTCGGCGAGCGGGCAGAGCACTTCCTTTTCCACCAGGCTGTCAGCATCGGCCAGGATATCTGCCAGTATGGCCGGGATAACCGCTTTGGCGGCGCGGCCGAGCACACCGGCAGCGCGGATCCCCAGCGTGGTTTCGGCAACCGAATTCAGTGCGGTCACCCGCTCGTCCCGGTCCAGGGCCACCAGACCGATGGGCATGCGCGACACCAGGTTGTCGGAAAAGGCCTTTTCACGCGCCAGGGAGACGCGGGCGGACCGGTAGTTCTGGGCCAGAAAAAGCAGCAGGACGCCGGTGCACCCCACCAGCATCAGGACCACGGCCATCACCACGGTATGCCGCACATCGGCGGCATGGGCCGCATCCACAGCATCGGTCCGAAATCCCACGAAAATCACCATGGGCGGGATCTCCCGCTCGGGAGGATGCGTGTCCATCATGTGCATCATGCGGCTGCGCATGGGTCGATTCGGAGGCTTGGTCAAAGGCGCAAACTTTCCAAAAATCTCGAAAACCGCCTCACCATCCTGGGCAGCGACCCGTCGCCATGTCAAGGCGGCGGACGCATATATGGATTCGAGATCCATATCGATGCCATAGCGGCTTCCTACCCGATCCATGCGGCTGTGGGCCACCACGGTACCGTCGATGTCGACCACCAGCAGGTGCGCAATGTCCGGTTGGGCGGCGGTTTCGGCCAGCAGCCGCTGCAGTTGGAACCCGCTGCCGTGCCCCCCGCGCATGCCCATGCGCGTGCCGGCTTCAAAGGATCGGATCAGCGCGCCCCCTTTTTCCATCATCAGGCGGATGCTCTGCTGCTTCTGGCGGTTGATGTTCTCCAGGGTCATCAGGGCCACAATGGGCAGCATCACCAGAATCGCGCCGAGGATGATCCATGGCGAAAAGCCGGTGAGCAGCAACCTGTATCTGTGCGGTTCTATCTTCATCCCGATTACCCCATACAAAAAGGCTGCCAACTTGGTCAATCCCGGCATCGCCTTGCTCTGCCGCATGAATCATCCACCGTATTCGAATCGGCCGCAGAAGACCGGAACCTTTTTACCCGGATCGGCGATCAGATATGGTTCGTTTCTACCCGCCCCGTCCAACGACTGATCCCGGGTACCCATGCTAAAAAGGATTGCAAAAAAAATTTTAATTATTACTTTTGAAAGGTTACGCCTATTCAAACCAATGGTCAATTGGATTTGGCATCGGCTTTGCTCAATGGGTTGTCGAAAATGAAGCACACGTGTCAGTTTGACCAACCCACCATCACATTAGACCTGAAAGGAGTTCATCATGAAAACCAGCAGCATGCGGAACGGAATGGCCATCCTGATTGCCTTCGCCGTGGTCGCCTTGGGGGCCAATGCCTTTGCGGGCAGAGGTATGGGGCAGCAGGACGATGAGCGAGGGTATGGGGGCTACGGCCACCACCAACGCCGGGGGGGCTGTGCCTATGGCCCCATGAACGCGGACCTCACGCCTGAACAGCGCGAGCAGATCGAGGTCCAACGCCAGGCCTTTTTCGATGCCACCATGCAAGACCGGCAGAATCTTTATGCCAAAGAGCTTGAATTGCGGGCTGAAGTGGCCAAAAGCGAACCGGACTTGAAAAAAGCCTCCGGCCTGCAGAAGGAGGTCTCAGAACTACGCGGGAGTCTGGACCAGAAACATTTGGATCACCTCATGGCCATGCGCAAAATCAACCCCGATGCCGGCAGGGGATTCATGCTGCAGGGCCGGGGCATGGGCCGCCATGCCATGGGCCAGGGGATGGGATACGGACCGGGCAACTGCCCTAACCAATAAACTTGCCCATTCAACCAACACGGCGCCGGGAGTAGTCCTTCCGGCGCCTTTTTTTTCCCTCTGACCAACTACGCTGCCGGCGGTTGTTGAAGGTCGAAAAAGCGCGCATCACCCCATCGCCTCGGTTTGGATTGGATTCCCGGAAATGAATCTGATATGGCCTAAGCAGCCTGGAAGGAGGATGGAACCGCCGCATGAAGGCTTTAGACGAACGGTCCTATTTTTTCGATGGGGGCATCCGATTCGAATGCCGGCGCTGCGGAACCTGCTGCACCGGCGACGCCGGCGTGGTAGAGGTCGACGAGCAGGAGATTGCCGGGATTTCAGCCTATTTGGACATGTCCGTATCCCAGTTGGCGGATGCCTTTCTTTGCCCCTGGGAAAAGGGATACCGCATCAAGGAAGCGCGCGACGGACGCTGCCTGTTTTTTGACGACGGCTGCCGGATCTATCCCGTCAGGCCCCTGCAGTGCAGAACCTTTCCCTTCTGGGTCGCCACCCTGCGGTCCGAAGCCCGGTGGAACGACATTCGCAAGCGGTGCCCGGGCATCGGCAGCGGCCGCCGGTACACCAAATCCGACATTCTGGACATCCTCAGTCATTCATTCGGTACGCCCCTTTGAGGGCGTAAACATGCGTTTCCCAGATCCGGTTGAAGCGCTCCGGGTTCACCGTCGGTTTTTTAATCATCCGCATACAAACCTCCATCTGTTTGGTCGTGCTGCTGGTCTTGCTGTATAGCTGGAGGGCAAACTTGGAGAAATCCCTGACCATGAAATCGAAAATCTGGTCCATCAGGTCGTCCGTCACCGCATCAATGGCGGCTTTTTCGATGAGCAGCTGGCCGTAGGCCACCAGGGTGAACAGTTCTCCCAGATTGAGCAGAAAATCGATGTCCTTGATCTGATCCTTGTCCGGTGGGGCGGTCATAAGCAATTCCGCCAGCAGGGCGATCTGCTGCTTGAAGATGCGGATATTGGGCAGGTCCAGGCTGTTGTAGGCAATGTTGTAGTCGTGGAACTGAATTTTACCCAACCCCCGGGTAGGCCCCTGGCTGAACAGGAAATCGTCATTGACCGCGGCGTCGACCGTTCCGATCTCAGGGAACCGACCGGGGTTGAAGAAAAAGTTGGCCATGAACTTGACGATCAGGGCCATGTTCACATGAACGGTGCCTTCCAGTTTGGGCAGGGCACGAATGTCCCGGGCCGCCATCTCGAAATAGGTGTCCTTTTCAAAGCCCTTGGCCGCGATCACGTCCCACAGCAGATTGATCACCTCCTCGCCCTGGGTGGTCACCTTCATCTTCACCATGGGGTTGTAGAGCAGGTAGCGCCGGTCCTCGGCCGAGGCGCTGCGCAGGTAGTCCGCCGCCCGCGAGGCAAACATGCGCATGGCGCAGAGCCGGACATAGGCATCCACGAACAGCTGGCGGATATGGGGAAAGTCGGTCACGTAATGCTTGAACAGAAAACGCCCGGCGGCGTGGTCGATGGCCTCGTAAAAGGCGTGGGTGCAGATGCCGATGGAAGCCCAGCCCAGGTTGTACTTGCCCACATTGATCGTGTTCAGGGAGGAATCCCAGGCCTGGCTGCCCGTGGTGAGGATGTCGTCTTCGGTCAGGGGGTAGCCATGCAGGGCGTACTCGGAGACGTACATCTGGGAATTGACCACATTCTGGACACATTCATAGTTTTCGTGCTTGGAATCCACCACAAAGAACACGTATTCGTCGGTTTCCGAATTCTTGGCAAAGGTCGAAACCAGCGCCGCCTCGTTGCCATTGCCGATGTAGTATTTTCCACCGTCGGCCCGGTAGTTGCCGTCGCCCAGGGGGGTCAGGGCCATGTCGCTGGCATACAGGTCCGCACCGTGCTCTTTTTCCGACAGGCCGAAAGCGAAGATTCCGCCCTCTTCAAGGAGCCGGGCCGTCTTTTGCTTGACCCGGTCGTTCTTCCCCATCCAGATCGGCCCCAGCCCCAAGATGGTCACCTGCCAGGTGTACCAGTAGGCCAGGCTGTAAAAACCGAGGATTTCGTTGAAGTCCATGTTGCGAAAGGTGTCCCACCGGCATCCCTCTCCGCCATAGGGCGTCGGCGTCAGCAAGGTGGCGAAGATACCCTCTTTTTTGATGAACCGCAGAAAATCGTCGTACCAGACCCGTTCGTGATCGTCTGCCTTGAGCCGTTTCTTGCCCTTGGTTTCGAAGAAATCAATGGTCTTTTGCATGATTTCCCTGGATCGCGCGTCCAGGTGGCCGAACCGCGCCTGTTTGGGATTGAACAGCATGGATTGTCCTCCTCACTTTTCAGCTTACCGCACGTCTCGGCCCGTGCGCATGGTTTGCCTGCCAGGGGATGCCAGCTATGTTGGCAACGTTAACATAATCCCCCTATCCCAGAAAAACAGTTTCTGTCAATGGCTTACTGGTCAAACAGGCCCGCTTCTGCTATTTTTGCCGCGCTGCACCTCCATGCAACCGAAAGGCGGTCAATGCCCTTGGATAGGAAAGCTGCCAAAAAGGCTGTCATCCCCTGGCCGAAGCTGGTTGCCGGCACACTGATCCGGCGCTACAAACGGTTTTTAGCGGATGTCCGGCTGGAGAACGGGGAATTCGTAACCGCCCACTGCCCCAATCCGGGCAGCATGAAAACCTGTTCCCAGCCCGGCAGACCGGTCTACCTCTCCGTTCATGACAACCCCAAACGCAAGCTCAGGTATACCTGGGAACTGATCGACATGCCCGGTTCGCTGGTCGGCGTCAACACCCAGGTACCCAACCGGCTCACCGCCGCGGCCATTGCATCGGGCGATGTGGCCGAATTCGGCGGGTATGAGACGGTCCGGCGGGAAGTGAAGGCTGGGAGCCACTCGCGCATCGACATCCTGTTGGAGGCGCCCGATCGCCGCCCCTGCTATGTGGAAGTTAAAAATTGCACCCTGGTGACCGACGGGCTGGCCACCTTTCCGGATGCCGTGACCGTTCGCGGCCAAAAACATCTGATGGAACTGCAGGACCTGGTGGCCGCGGGGTTTCGCTGCGCCATGTTTTTTCTGGTTCAGCGCATGGATGCCCATTCATTTGCGCCTGCTGATGGCATCGATCCCGAATACGGCAACAAGCTGCGTCAGGCAAACCAACAGGGCGTGGAAATCATTGTCTACGATGTCTGCATGGATCTCAGGGGCATCCGGCTGAACGATCGATTGCCCTATGACTTAATCTTTTTGGCATAATCCGCGGCATTGAGACCGGCCACACAGCCCTCTCCCACGGCCTTGGCCACCTGCCAGGGCGGACCGCAGATATCACCGGCGGCAAAGATGCCCGGCACACTGGTACGCTGACCCTTGTCAGTCCGGATAAAGCGCATCTCGTCATCCAAGGCGACGCCTAAAGTTGTGGCCAGTTCCATGAGCCCTTTGGCACCCAGTTCGATGAACACGCCGGTGGCGGCCAAGATGGTGCCGTCTTCGAGAACCAGGCCGCTGACACGATCTTCACCGGCAATCCTCTTGATAGTAGCACCCCGATGCACCACCACCCGGCTGGCATCCAATTTCTTGAGCAATGCTTCGGAAACCTTCAGATCATTGCAGATCAGGTGAACGGTGCCCGCAATTTCAGCCAGGGTCAGGGCACCGTCTGCAGCGGCACTTTCGTCCCCCACCACGGCCACGTCCTCGCCCCGGTAGAAATTGCCGTCACAGTCCACACAATAACTGACCCCTTTGCCCAGCAGTTCCTTTTCTCCCTTGACCCGCAAGGTGTTGCGTGCGCTGCCGGTGGCAATGATCAGGGCCTTGCACCTCAATTGGGATCCGTTCTCGGTGACCAGTGAAAAACGGTCTTCGGCCGCTGTGATTTTAAGGATGTCCGCATCAAGAAAACGGCTGCCGAAATTCTCAGCCTGCTGTCGCCCGGTTTCCAGCATCGTCTGTCCGGTGGCATTGAACAGACAGCACATGTTCTCCACGTGGGCTCGAAACAGGCTGCTCTTGTGCTCCTTGCCCAACACCAGCACCGAAACCTTTTTTCGGGATGCGTGGATGGCTGCCTGAAGTCCGGCAGGACCGGCACCCACAATGACCACATCAACATCTTCATCGTTACTCATCAAATCCTCCTCGAAGCCGCCCATTGTCCGCTTGGGCGGACACCGGCGGGCATTGGACATGCGGATCGGTCAACGGGTCGCCCGAATCCATGAAAAGAAACCTGCAGGCGGGTAATCCCACCTGGTCGGCAATTGCGGCAGTTGAAATTTAGGTTTGAAATCCTTGGGTGTTTACATTATTATGACGCTGTCGATGGTTGGGTGACAATTAGCATTAGAACCTTCCCGTTGACATCTCGCCATGGTCACCCCTAACCAGGCTGCTGAAAAACAAGACCCCGGTGGTAAGGCACGCCGGCGTTTTTCATCATCCTGCCAAACATGAGGACACAATCATGAATACCGATGCCCACGGCAACCCATCAGCAAACCGTATGGTGCTCCTGGTAGACGATGAAAAAATGGTGCTGGAAGTGGGCAAGGCCATCCTCCAGCGGCTGGGGCACGAGGTGATTACTGCCGTGAGCGGTGAAGATGCCCTGGATCAATTCGTTCGGCATCGGAAATCCATCGGCTGTGTCGTGCTGGACCTGACCATGCCCGGTATGGACGGTCAAAAGACCTTTCAGCAACTGCGGCAGCTCAACCCCGAACTGCCGGTAATTATTGCCAGTGGTCTCTCCGCTGACCAGGTAACCAGTCAATTCGGAAACATGCCGCCGACATCGGTTATCCAGAAGCCCTACCAAGTTGCCGCCCTTTCCGCCGAAATTCAACGCATTCTCAAGGGCAGCCCATAACCGGCAGCCCAAGCCGGCTGCAATCAATCCGTCAGCCGCCCAGAGGGTACAGCGAAGAGAAATTATAAGTCAAATTTGGCTTTGATTTTGAAAACATGGGTTGCCGGCAGGTTGAGGATCCGCGTGACACCGGTTTTTTCGGCAATCCGGGCCAAATTGTCCCGGATCACATCCATGGAAGGTGCGATAAACGTGAACCAAACGTTGAATGAATTTTCCCGAAGGTAATTGTGGGTCACACCGGTGAACGTGTTCACCGTCCGGGCAAACAGCTCAACCTTCTCTTCGGGAACCTGGGCCGTGCACAGGGTGCTCACGAATCCCACCTTGCCCGGAACGAAATTTCCGCCGATCCGCCGAATAATACCGGTTTCCTTAAGCCGGGACACCCGCCTCAACACCTCGTCCTCCGTCGTGCCCACCTCTTGGGCGATGGACGCGAAGGGCCGGGGAGTCAGTGGGAATCGCGTCTGAATGCGATTGAGAATCGTTTTGTCCAATTCGTCCATCCCCATGACCATGTCAACGCCTTCCCTTCATCAGACTTTACCGTAGCTGTGCAAGCCCGGCAGCAGATTGACCCCGAAATAGGTAAACAGCACCGCCGCAAATCCCAGAATGGACAGGTAGGCAATCTGCTTGCCCTGCCACCCGCGCATGAGCCGGGCGTGCAGCAAGGTGGCATACACAAACCAGGTGATCAGGGACCAGGTCTCCTTGGGATCCCAGGACCAGTAACTGCCCCAGGCGGAGTTGGCCCACACTGCACCGGTGATAATCCCACCGGTGAGAAAGAGGAAGCCGAAGAGTACCATCCGGTGGGTCAGTTCATCGAGAATCTCCAGTTCGGGGATGTGTCCGATGATTCCGTCGCTCTTTTCAGGATTACGGGCCTTGATCAGGAACATGAAGCTCGTTCCGAAGGCAATGGCAAAGGCGGCGTAGCCGAAAAAGCAGGTGGCCACATGGGCAATGAGCCAGTTGCTTTTCAATGCCGGCAGCAGGGGCTGGATACGGTCGTTGATATTGGGGGACATGGAAGCGTAAGCCATGGCCAGAAAAGCGATGGGCGTTACAAAGGCGCCAATCAGCGGTTTTTTGTATTTAAACTCCATGAAGAGATAAATCACCCCGGCCGTCCAGGCAAAGAAAACCAGGGACTCGTATAGGTTGGACAAAGGGGCATGCCCGATGCCCATCTGGTAGGATTCCACCCAGCGCAGCAAGATCCCCGCGGTGGTGGTCACCACCGCCGCCACCACCGTCCAGCGCGCCGGCAGGGTCAATCGGGGCTTTTTAAAAACCAACGCGGCCAGATAAAAAAAAGCGGCCAGGGCAAAAATAAACGTTGCAACGGAAAGTAGCTGTGAACTGCTCATGGGCGATGTCGAACTCCTTTTCAGTCAAAGGGCCATTGGCGGCCATCGTTTTTAACTGTCCGTCATGGCCGTATAGATCTTCTCGACGGTATTCTTCATGGCCAGTTTGTTGCGGTTTGTTATACCGGCAAAGGTCACCCGGCTGTTTTTCTTAAGCGTTTCGATGACGATGCACACCTGCTGATGGGACAGGTAAAAGGTCACGAAACAGCCGGCGATCATCAGAACAAAACCGGTGTAGACCAGCCATACGCCGGGATCACGGGTCACCTGGAGCCCTGTGTAGTAGCGTTCTGCATCGGGCTGCTGGGGCGTAAATTTCTCCTGCGACTGATTGGCCACCGTGATGATCACATCGCCGCCACGCATTTTGTCGAAGTTGGCAAATTTCAGGGGCAGCAGCACTTCCACCGGTTCTCCCTCAGCCGGGGTGAGAATTCCTTTGAGGGCGGCGCCCACATCCATCCCGCGAAAGGTGGCATTGGCCTCATGGGCCATATAGACAAACTTGCCCAGACCTTCGGGAATATCGACGGGAACCCCGACCGTGACCGTCAGGGTGTAGCTCATCCCCGAAGCACGGCTGGTAAAACTGAGCGAATAGGCGTCTGCCGGCTCAGAGGCCGGCTCCGCCGGTCGGGGCATCTTCTCGGGTGGCAGTTTGCCGTAACTGGACTGGAAAAGATTGATACCCCGGTAGCGCAACGGATCGTTGACGATGATGTCCTTCTGCTTCACCGCCTTGCCCCCCTCTAAGATCGTTAGGGAAGAGCGGTATTCCTTGGGTGCCCCGGTTGCATAAAGCTCGAGGTTGAAGTCATCGCAGCGGATCTGAAAATCCAGACGATGAATCTCCCCTGTATTGCGAATCCGGATGGTGTCCGTGGCTTCGCCTTCTGCGATATTGACATAACCTTCAAACCCGAAAAAAGAACCCACCAAGCCGCCGACGAGCAAAAAAATAACGCTCAAATGGACAATGTACACGCCCAGTCGTGACAATCGTCCCTTTTCACCATAAATCACCGCCCCCTCATCCGACCGGGTAACCTGATAATACCCAAATCGGCGAGCAATCAGCGGACCGTAGACCTTGACCAGGTCCTCGGCATCGCGCTTGTCGGTCAGCGTCCGGGCGTCCGAGCGTCGGGTGAACCGCTCGGGGCGAACCGTTGGATTCCGGGTGAATATCAGCTTCCAACTGCCGCTGAGCCGGTCGATGGAGCAGACCACAATACTGACGGTCAACAGCAACAGCAGCGCCTGGAACCACCAGGCGTGATACATGTCGAAAATACCCAGGGCGCTGAGCAATTGGTAACGAAAGGCACCGTAGGCATGCAGGTAGGCCTCCGGGTTTTCATTCTGGGGAATGACGGTGCCGATGATGGATGTCAGCGCCAGTGAGAGCAGCAGCACAATGGTCAGCTTGACGGAACATAAGAATTTCCACAGGGGGTTCGCGTTCTTCAATAAAAACTCCTCATGATGGACGACAATGGATCGGACCGGGGCCACCTGCACCGAGGCGGTCGGGGGCGGTATCAATATCAACTTCGACAACAAGCGGCGCCGGGCATTTTATACGCGTCATTTCAAACCAAGCAGCAACTTAATCCCCGTCACAGCCAATGTAAAGGTGCCCTTTGGGCGGAAGTGTTATTTTGACAGAAAATGCCGGGTTAAAAAAGCGCAAAATTTGAAACAGCGCATATGTTCAAAATTCCCAGAAAAACCGCCGCAACCGGTTCGTCAGCGGCCCAGGATATCTCCCTCCTGAGAGCCGATCATTGACCTGAATCAAATTTTGGGAAAACTGGCAGACGGCAGCTAAAAAGGGTTTTTATTGGTCCTTGGTTATGTTAATGCAAACATATCTATAAAAGGAAGGCGATCATGGACGACTTCGACACCCTGCTGCAAGGATCGGCCAAGGCACATGGCCACCTGTGCCCCGGTCAGGTGGTGGGCGTGCGCATGGCCATGCTGGGATGCCGCCTGATCGGCCTGGACAACCCCAGCCGTCTGCCCCAGATCAAGCAACTCATCGTCTACGCGGAGATCGACCGCTGTGCCACGGACGCCATCGGCTATGTCACCGGTGCCAGGCTGGGCCGCCGCTCCCTGAAATTTGTAGACAACGGCATCATGGCCGCCACCTTCGTCAACCTGGAGAGCGGCATGGCCTTTCGCATTGTCTCCACCGAGTCTTCCCGAAACCTGGCCTCCGTATACGCGCCGGGAATCGATGATGCCCGGCAGCAGCAGCTCGATGCCTACACGAACATGCCCGATGATGTCCTGTTCAGCATTACCCCGGTAAGGGTGGACGTGCCGGTCCACGATATGCCGGGCCCCTCCCGATTCAAGATCCGCTGTGACTCCTGCGGAACCATGGTCCGGGATAAAAAGGAAGTGCTGGTTGGCCACCGGGTTCTCTGCCGACCCTGTGCCCACGGCACCTATTACCGACCGCTGCGAGGAAGCGCGAACCTGCAGACCGCCTGACGCTCACCACTACCGCAAAGGATTTGAACCATGTGCCAGTCCCATCAGGCCCGCCAGTGGAATGGCGGCATGACCAAAATTAAAGTCGAAGCGGCTGTCGGCACGCGCCTGGCGCACGACATCACCGAAATACGCCCCGGCGAATTCAAAGGCCCGTCCTTTCGGCGGGGCCACAAGGTTCGGGAACAGGACCTGTGCCGGCTCATGCGACTGGGCAAGCGGCACCTTTACATCCTTGACCTGAATGACGACCAGGTCCATGAAGACGACGCCGTGGTGGAATTGGCCGTGGCGCTATCCGGTCCCGGCATCACCTTCGGCCGGGTGCCCAGGGAGGGTAAACTGCAGCTGCAGGCCGCTTACACCGGCCTTTTGAAGATCAATACCCAGGCCCTGGTGGCCTTCAATTTAATCCCCGACGTCATGTGCGCGGCACTACACAACAACGTACCCGTATCCCAGGGACAGATCGTGGCCGGCACCCGGGCCATCCCCCTGGTGATCGAACGGCAGGTGCTGGACAGCGCGGTGGCACTGGCCAGGCAGCACTCGCCCCTCTTCAGCGTCAAGGCCTACCAGCGCAAAAACGTGCGCCTGGTGGTCACCGGCAGCGAAGTCTTCGAGGGGCTGATCCAAGACCGGTTCGAGGCCATCGTCAAAGACAAGCTGGCGGCCTTCGGGGCCTGCCTGCAAGAGACGGTAATCCTACCCGACGATGCTGAACGAATCGCGGATGCCGTAATCCGGTTTGCCTCAGCCGACACGGACATGATCATCACCACCGGCGGCATGTCGGTGGACCCGGACGACGTGACCCGGCACGGCATCCGCCTGGCCGGGGTGGATACGCTCCACTACGGTGCAGCAGTGCTCCCTGGCGCCATGTTCCAGCTGTCCTACAAGGGGCATATGCCCATCGTCGGCCTTCCGGCCTGCGGGCTTTACCACAAGATCACGGTTTTCGACCTGGTACTGCCCCGGCTGCTGGCTGGCGAAAGGTTGGACGACCTGGACCTGGCCCGCTTTGCCGTGGGCGGATTGTGCCTGGACTGTCCGGAGTGCCGTTATCCGGCCTGTCCAATGGGCAAAACCGGATGATCGCAGCCATCCCTGGTTAGGAAGAATCGCGGCCATGAAAGTCAACCAAAAACTGCTTGAATCGTCTACTGCTGCGGCTGCCCGGATCAGGGTGGATCAGGTGACCATCGGCCTGGGCTACACGGCGGTGGCCACATCGGATGGTGCCATGGGTCTTGCAGCCACCGGATGGGCCCTGGACGGCGGTGGCGAAAGCAAGCACGATGTAGCGGATTTCGAAGGCTGCCCGGCCACCGACCTGCTGCAGTTGATCATGAATTCCGATCCCATGCACCGCACCATGGCGCTGGCATTGATCAATGCCCTGAACCACCGGCAAGCCCTGGCACTGCCCGAAGATCCCGGCAATGCCCTTCTTTTCAATCACTTCGGAATCCTTTCCGGCAACCGGGTGGCCATGGTCGGGTATTTTCCACCGCTGGTTCGCCTGCTGGAAGAAAAAAAAGTCCCGTTATGGGTAATCGATGATGCCCGAGGCCTAGACGACAAGGAAACGTTTTTCCGAAAACTCGAGGGCTGGGCCGACGTTCTGCTGATCACGGCCACCAGCATCCTCAACAATTCCACCGAGTCCATCCTCGCCCATGCCGGGCCGAACGTGAAAACCATCCTCCTGGGCCCCACCACGCCCATGATACCCGAAGCATTCGATCATCTGCCCATCCACATGTTGGCCGGCAGCGCCATTACGGACGGTGAAGGTGCCATGAGAATTGTTCGCCACGGCGGCGGCGCCCGATCCCTTAAACCGTTCATTCGCAAGGTTTATCGGTTGACCGCTAAGGAGAACCCGCGCTGATGCAATGGACCGACGAAGCCGAAGCAGCCGTCAAGAAGGTACCCTTTTTCGTGCGCAAAAAGGTTCGCGTCCGGGTGGAGAAGGAAGCCGTCGATGCAGGCAAAACCAGCGTGACCCTGACCGATGTCAAAGCCACCCAGGCACGGTATCTCAAAAAGATGAGCAGCGATGTAAAAGGCTACCAGGTGGATGCCTGCTTCGGTGGCAGCGGCTGCCCCCACCGGGCCATGGCCAGCGAGGACCTGGTGGAAAAAATCGAACGGGTCTTGACCGATGCCGACCTGCTAGGGTTTCTGAAGTCACGGGTGCAGGGCGATCTGAAGTATCACCACGAATTCCGCATCAGCATCGCCGACTGCCCCAATGCGTGCTCCCAGCCTCAGATCAAGGATGTGGGCCTCCTCGGTGCGGCAACTCCGCGGTTCACGGCAAGCCCCTGCACGGCCTGCGGCGCCTGCACAGACGCCTGCAAGGAAGATGCGGTGGCGTTGGCCGAATCCGGCCAAGCCGCCTCCATCGACTTCCAGCGCTGTGTCCACTGCGGCAGCTGCATTGCCGCCTGTCCCACAGGCACGTTGGCAGTGGAGAAGAAAGGCTACCGGGTGCTGATCGGCGGCAAACTGGGCCGCCATCCGCGACTGGCCCGGGCTTTGCCGGGCATCCACGATGCCGAAACGGTGGTCCGCATGATCGCCGACTTTTTGACATTCTACAAATCCCGCAGCACCCATGGTCAGCGCTTTGCCCACCTGCTGACCGATGCGGACATCGACGACTTTTCAAAAAAATGGGCCGATGGCACACCGTCAGGCCCGACTTGACAGGGATCTCTTCCGGTGCAGCAGTCCAGCACCGGCAACGCCCCTGCATTGAACTTTTTTCTAGCGACCTTGACTTTCATAAACACCAAAGAACCCTAAGATATCGCCGTTGGGACCATCCTTTCGTCGCCTTGCATTTCCATAGGCCAAGCCCCCCCGGTTTCGCGTCTGGACCCAATCCATTGAGGTTGAACATTTCAACCATTGGTGCTATCTTGAGCCGGTTTATCAACGGTTGCCCGATCATGGGCGGGCGCCATTTCGATGTCCGGCATCTCTATTCTCAAACTGAAAAAACCGTGAAAATGAACGCCCTGACCATCGACGCCATATTGTCCAATCGAAAAAATCTGGAACGGATTCTGGACAATATCAAAGATGGCATCATCGCCCACGACCTGAACCGGCATATTTTCTACTTCAATAGAAAAGCCGAAGAGATTACCGGATATCGCCGGGAAGATGTCATCGGCAAAGACTGCCATGAAGCCCTTGGCGGGCCTTTTTGCGGCAGCCGGTGCTCCTTTTGCGGCATTCAGCCTATCTTTGTCGACACCGCCGAATACCCCGTCAACATCATTACCCGTGAAGGAAAAGCTCGCCGCCTGGAAATGACGGCCGCCATGATGCGCGACGAGAACGACAGGGAAGTCGGCGTGCTGGCCACCTTCAGGGATGTCACCGACCTTTTCGAACTGCGAGTCAAAGCCAGAGCAATAACAGGGTTTTGCAACATTATCGGCTGCGACAGCAAGATGGTGGATGTGTTCCGGCAGATCAAGGATGTCTCCGGCTACGACTACCCCGTCCACATCTCCGGCGAGACCGGGACCGGCAAGGAACTGGTGGCCAATGCCATCCATAACGAAAGTCTTCGTGCCGGCCACCCCTTTGTGCCCATCAACTGCGGCGCGCTGCCCGAGGGCCTTATCGAAAGCGAACTGTTCGGCCATGTGAAAGGGGCCTTTTCCGGTGCCATCCGGGACAAGAAAGGCCGCTTCGAACTGGCCGACAAGGGCACCATCCTGCTGGATGAGATTGCCGAACTGCCCAAACTGCTTCAGGTGAAACTGCTGCGATTCCTCCAGGAGGGCACCTTCGAGAAAGTAGGCGGGGAAAAAACCGCATCCGTGAACGTGCGGGTGATCAGCGCCACCAACAAGGATTTAAAAAAAGAGGTTAAAAAGGAAAGTTTTCGTGAAGACCTCTTTTACCGGCTCAACGTCATTCCCATCCATATCCCCCCCATCCGCGAGCGAAAATCCGACATTCCACTGCTGGTGGACCACTTTCTATCCAAAGCGCCGGTGATCAACGGACAACGACCCGTTCGCATCGCCC
This sequence comes from uncultured delta proteobacterium, assembly GCA_963704985.1. Taxonomy (GTDB): domain Bacteria; phylum Desulfobacterota; class Desulfobacteria; order Desulfobacterales; family Desulfosarcinaceae; genus Desulfosarcina. The sequence goes on from CAVPIL010000008.1 coordinate 680,960, forward strand.
AGGAGGCCATGAGCATGCTCATGGACTATGCCTGGCCGGGCAATGTGCGCGAGCTTCAAAACGCCGTTCAATTTGCCATCGTCCGCTGCAAGGGCAAGGTGATCCGTCCCGAAGACCTGCCCCTTGAATTGAGGAACGTCACCTTCGAAAAGCCCAAACGGGGCCCGATGCGCAAATTGGAGGCAGGGATGGTGAAGGCGGCCCTGACCAAGACCGGTGGCAACAAAGCCCGGGCCGCTAAGGTTCTGGGTGTGGGCCGGGCCACCTTGTATCGGTTTTTAGGCGATCATCCCCGGGTGTTGACTGACGAATAGATTCATTTGCGGCCTTGATCTGAAAGGACCGCTGATTTAAAAAACCAACAGGGGCCCGGTAGCGGGCCCCTGTTGGTTTTTTAAAATGTTAAATTCCGTTACGCGGCTTCGATACCCCGCCGGTCGGACATATCCATGAGCACGCGATCCCTGGCTTTATCGATGCCCAGGGCTTTGCGCTTCTTGTCGATATGGGCGATGATCATTCTGGCCATCTCATGGGGATCGGGGGTAAAGCCCCATTTGCCCATGCCCATCTCCTCCAGTCCCTCAAAGAGCAGCTTTTCGAACTTGGTACCCTTGGTGACCGGGAAGGTGACGCCGAAGACAGTGAAGACGCCGGAAGCCACGAAGTACTGGCCGATGGCAATGGCCTTTTCACTCATGTATTCAGGCGCCGCGCCCGCTACCGGCAGATCGGCGATGCTGTCGCCCAGGCCGCCGGTGCGCACCATCTCGGAGCAAGCCATGAGGATGCGGGTGTTGTCCACGCAGGAGCCCAGACCCAATACGGGCGGCATGCCCACGGTTTCGCATACCTCGCGCAACCCATCACCGGCAAGGACCGCGGCTTCGGGCGAGGTCAGACCGGCCTTGGCCAACGCAATCTGCGAACAGCCCGTCTGAACGACCAGCACGTCGTTTTTAATTAGTTCTTTGACCAATTCCACATGCACATAATCCTGTCTCACGCGTGGGTTGGTGCAACCCACCACACCGGCGACACCGCGGATGCGGCCGTTGATGATGTTCTCGTTGAGCGGAGTATAGGACGAGCGGAAAGAACCGCCCAGCATGTAGTTGATGTACTCGTGGGAGAACCCGTGGACGCCGACCCCCACTTTTTTGGGAATCTCGACGGGAAACTTGCGGTTTTTAAACCGGCTGATGGCCCGGATGACGATCTCATCGGTACAAAGCTGCGGATTGTGCTCATCCAGTTCGATATGGGCGGCGCCCTCGAGGTGGCAGCGGGGGTTGGTGGTGAACAACTGGGTTTCGTAGCATTCGGCCACCTTGACCAGCCCCTGTTGAATGCATTGGACGTCGACGGCCATGGCATCCACGGCACCGGTCACCAGAACCGGCTCGGTGGATGAAAAGTTGCCCGCATGGGGAATACCGTGGCGGGACAGCACTTCTGCACCGGAGCAGCACATGCCCACCAGATTGATGCCCTTGGCGCCCGCTTGCTTGGCTGACTCGAGCAGAGAGGGGGCGTTGACCGAGGCAAGCATGGATTCGAACAGGTTGGGTTCATGGCCATGCACGATGATATTGACTTGATCCTCTTTCAGCACGCCCATGTTGACTTCCACGCTCACTGGCGACGGGGTGCCGAAAAGAATGTCGCTGATCTCGGTAGCGACCATCGATCCGCCCCAACCATCCGCCAGGGCGGTACGGCTGATTTGTTTGATGAGGTTGTTGGGATCCTGATCCATGCCGATGTGGGTGCGGCTCATCATTTCCATGATCTCACGCATGGCTCCGCGGGGAACGATGCCGTGCTTGCGCCACATCTCCAGGGTTTTCGGCGGGACGCGCTTGGCAAAGGGGATTTCACCCTCCACCTGGGTGTAGGTCTTTTCCAATTCATGATACAGATCCATGGCGATATCCTGGACACTGCGTCCGTCGGTTTCAATGCCAATGGACTGGGCCACCGACTCCAGTTTGCCGACATCCTTAATCCGGTAGTCTTTGATCTTGCCTTGAACCACATCCCGGAAAATGTCCAGCATGGCCATGCCATGGTCGTTGTGACAGGCCGTCCCAGTGGCGACCATGCGGCCGAAGTTGCGGGCCTGGATGGTATCGACGCTGGCCCCGCAAACACCAACCTTGGCATAAGGATCTTTGGGATTCATCCGGCAGGGTCCCATGAAGCAGTGTTTGCAACAGGCTGAATCGGCACCGATGGGGCAGGCCTTCATGTTGGCGGCCCTGTCAAAATGGGTTTCGACACCATCTCGCCGAGCCTTTTCGAGCATCTGCTGAGTGGCTTCACAGGATGTAAAGTCCTTGATTTCGATTTCTTTTTCCGTTTTAATGGTTTTCTTCTCGACCATGTTCCCTCCTTCGTGGAAAGGTTTTGTGTGGGCTATAGAAGCACGGTTATTAGGTTATGAACGGCGCAAACAGGTTGCCTGTTTCGGAAACGCATGCACGCTGTGAAATCAAGTCAGGGTGAGCATTGGTTGACGCATGAATAACCTCGAATTCATCCTTATCAGGAATGGTTACTGTTTTAAATAAATACTGCAGCCCTGTCAAGAGCTGTTTCATCTTTTATTTGTGTTTTGCCATAGAACCGTATGATTGCCTCGAAAAGAGGCCTCTACGATTCGAACCATTCCGCCAGCCATGAATTGATCAAAAACGGTTCACCATGGTCACCCTTGTCCCATCGCGCTTCAGCCTTCAGCCCTGAAGCCTCGTCGGGCTGACCGAAGCCGCTGGCTGGAGAAACATTTTCACTGATTTTCCTTGACCGGCTCCAGGCGGACCTTTAATGTAGGCACTCTCACCCACGATTTTTGGGACCGTCCGAAAGCGAGTGGTTCAAGAAAGTGCCCGTTGATTTCGGACAGACCCCAAAATGGCAAGACCGGGGACGTAAGCATACCCACTTCCCTTATTCTACGGAAAGGATATGATCATGCCTGACAAACCTGTGAAGGTATTCTCCTTGAGCACGTGCAGCCACTGCAAATCCACCAAGCGGCTGCTGGACGAATGCACCGTTAAATATGAATTTGTGGATGTTGATCTGCTCGACGGGGAAGAGCGCAAAGCCATTCTGGCGGATGTGAAAAAATTCAACCCCAAATGTTCATTTCCAACCGTAATTATCGGGGACAACGTTATCGTCGGCTACAAGGAAGACAAAATCAAGGAGGCGCTGGGGCTGTAATGGATGCCAAGGAGCTTTACGGGAAACTCAAAAAAGTCCAGGAACCCAAAGGATATTACTTCAGCAAGAACCATGAGCGGGTCATTGAACTGCTGGACGCGCTGCTCGTTAACAAGGCGCGCTACGGCTACATGGTCTGCCCCTGTCGGCTGGCATCCGGCGACCGGAACAACGACCGGGACATCATCTGCCCCTGCGAGTACCGGGAGCCCGATGTGGCCGAATTCGGCTCCTGCTACTGCAACCTTTACGTTTCTAAAGCATGGAACGAAGGGAAAATTGACCAGGAATATGTGCCCGAACGACGTCCCCCCGAAAAGATGTTCTTTTAAGCTGGCTGGCGAAAGGGTCGGTGTTGGCGGTGCACCCCATACAGGGTTTACAAGGGTGATTTCTGCACCGCTAGCCCCCCCTGATAAAGCGCATCATGCCCTGTACCACGTTTTCGTCGTTGACGAGCGCATCGGGGCCGATGAATAGTTTCATTCTTTCTTTGAAATAGTCGGACGTATAGGAATACTGGAGCATGAGGATCAGGTTGTCGATGCACAGTGCGGTCACGCGTGGATCCAGCCGGCTGTCAATGCTTCCCAGCGCCATTGCCCGTTCAATCAGCACGGCGTAAAATTGTGCCGAGATGGTTTCCATCTTGCCGGACAGTTTCCGGGACAGATGCGACAGCCCCTCGGAGGTCATATCCAGGTAAATCTGGTGCAGTTCCGGAAATTCCCTGGCATAGCGCTGGGCAGCCCGCACCATCTTCTCGATTTTCTGAAAAATGTCGCCCGGCGCCCTCTCGATGTCGCCCAGAACGCTTTCCAATAGACCGTGCGCGCGTTCGATAATCGTCAGGAAGAGATCCTCCTTGGAACCGAAGTATTTATACATGGCCCCAATGCTGATGCCGGCTTTTTTGGCGATGACGTTGATGTTGGCGCCGGGATAACCATGGGAGGCAAACTCAGTCACCGCCGCATCCAGGATTCGCTGCTGTTTTTCCGCGGGAATCCTTTCGAAAATGTCATTATAATACTTTTCCATTATAGATAACCTATTTACGTCATTGCTTGGATTTTGTTTACGCCATCGGGATCTGTTTTGTCACCTAGGTGATTGACTACTCACTCACCCCCATCAAGTCAACAGCAGATTGGCTTGTCTTATCGGTTCATCGGCTAAAAATTGTCTTGACATCCCCCTGGATTTGATTCTATGAGGGGGTTGGTGAGTGAGTGATCACTCATCTCCATTCACCGGTCTCACCCGCCCAGGGAGGATGCCATGGATCCCGCATATGTAAAAGCCTGTCTTAACCTGCACGCGGTTTTGCAAAACCTGGAGGAACTGGTCAGGCACGACAGCAAGGCCGCCGCACTGGCCAGAGATTGGCACATCGCCATCCAGTTCACCGTGCGCAACGGTCCTTCGGCGCATGTCATTTTCAACCATGGAACCTGCACCGTTGGCCGCGGCGCCCATGCGCAGCCCCAGGTGAAGCTCTATTTCACCTCGCCGGACCACCTGAACCGCATGATGGACGGCAAGGCCAATCCGATTCCCCTGAAGGGATTCACCCGCCTGGGCTTTCTCACCAGGGAGTTCCCAAAGTTGACCGATCAATTGGAAGCCTATCTCAAACCTGACGCAGCAAGGCTCTCCGACCCCGGCTTCCTGGCCCTCAACACCCGCATGACCCTGTATACGGCTGCATTCGCGGCCCGTGAATTGGCCCTTCACGATTCAGTGGGCCGCCTGATCGCACCATCAATACCCGACGGCGCCATCACCATGGAGGTTCTGCCGGACGGACCGGCAGCAACCCTGCGGTTTGACAGGGGAGACATCCAGGTGGAAAAAGTGGCGGCCCAATCTCCCGACGCGCTCATGCAGATGAACGGCATCGCCACCGCCCATGAGTTCCTCAACGGCCGTCTCGACCCCTTTTCCGCCATTGCCGGCGGCCGGATATGCATCCGGGGCCGCATTCCCATGATCGATGCCATGGGCACCATTCTCGACCGTGTACCCCATTACCTGTCGTAAGGGAGGAAGGACCATGGACACCTATTCCTACACCCGATCCCAGGAACTGTTTCAGCGAGCGGCCAGGGTCATCCCCTGCGGCATTTACGGCCACTACAGCCCCGCCCCCCTGGTGCCACCGGATCAGTATCCGTTCTACACCGCCCGTGCCGAAGGAGCCCGATTTCACGATGTGGACGGCAATGAATTCATCGACTACATGTGCGGCTACGGCCCCATGGTCACCGGCTACAACAATCCGGTGGTAGACAGTGCCGCCCTGAAACAGCTGAAGCTGGGCAACTGCACCACCGGCGCACCACCGGTGATGGTGGAACTGGCCGAAACCCTGGTGGATCTGATACCGGCAGCCGATTGGGCTTTTTTTGCCAAAAACGGCGGCGACATCACCAATTATGCCACCATGATCGCCCGTGACGCCACCCATCGCAACAAAATCGTCATGTTCAAAGGCGGCTACCATGGCGTGGCCGGATGGATGCAGGCCCCGGGGCATCACGGGGTCATGGCGGAGGACCATCGCCATATCATTCGGGTGGCCTGGAACGACGCCGAGGCCCTGGAAAAAGTGATCGCCCAGCAGGGTCAAGACATCGCCGGACTGATCGCCACCCCCTATCATGTGCCTGCCTTTGCCGACAGTGAGATGCCGGCCGAGGGATTCTGGAATACGGTTGAGACCCTTTGCCGCAGGCACGGCATCGTGCTCATCGTCGATGACATCCGCCACGGATTCCGCCTGGATATGCGAGGCTCCTGTGAATATTTCGGCTTCAAGCCGGACCTAATCTGTTTCTGCAAGGCCCTGGCCAACGGGTACCCCATCTCCGCACTCGTGGGCAGCGCAGCCCTAAAAGAGGTAACGGCAAGGGTCTTTTACACCGGCAGCTACTGGTTTTCCGCCGTCCCCATGGCTGCCGCCCTGGCCAACCTGAAACTGATGAAGGAAATCAACGCCCCCCGGCTCATGCTGGAGACCGGTGAAAAACTGCTGGGCGCCATGGTCGACATCGCCAAAACATACGGCTACGATCTAAAGGTGACCGGCGCGCCGTCCATGCCCTACCTGCGCATCACCAACGATCCATCCCTGATGCTCCACCAGGACTGGTGTGCTGAATGCACACGGCGCGGCGCCTATTTCACCTCCCACCACAACTGGTTCGTCTCCACCGCCCACAGCGACCAGGATATTCGGCAGACCCTGGACATCGTCGACGACGCCTTCAAAGCCGTGAAAAAACGCTACGGAAACCGCTTCTAAGAACCAAGGAGGACCCATGCCCGTCACCGAACCAGAGATCCACGCCCTCGAAGAAATGGCACGGAAAATCCGCAAAGACATTATCGACGTCACCGGCTGGGCCGGCGGCGCCCACATCGGCGGTGCGCTGAGCATGGCGGACATGCTCACCCTGCTCTATTTTAAGGTCGCCCGGGTGGACTCCGCGCAGCCGCAATGGCCGGACCGCGACCGCATCGTGGTCAGCAAAGGCCACGGCGGGGTCGGCTACGCCGCCACGCTGGCGGCCAAAGGGTATTTTGATTTTGCCCTGCTCAAGGAGTTCAACAAGTTCAAATCCCCTTTCGGCATGCACCTGGATTCGACCAAGGTTTGCGGCGTGGACGTATCCACGGGCTCCCTGGGCCACGGCCTGCCCATGGCCGTTGGGCTGGCGCTGGGCGCCCGGATTCAGAAAAAAGGCTGGATCACCTACTGCATATTGGGGGACGGGGAATGCAACGAGGGGTCGGTCTGGGAGGCGGCCATGGCCGCCAGCCACTACAAGGTCACCAACCTGGTGACCTTTGTGGACCGCAACCGGTTGATGATCGACGGGGGAACCGAAGAGATCATGTCCCTGGAGCCCTTTGCCGACAAATGGCGGGCCTTTGGTTTCAAGGTCCGGGAGGTTGACGGCCACAGCTTCGCAGAACTCTGCGATGCCATCGATGATGCCCTGGCGGCCGTCGAAAAACCGATGGTCATCATCGCCAATACGGTCAAAGGCAAGGGGGTTGACTTCATGGAAAACGACGTGCGTTGGCACTACGGCGGCCTTGACACCGATCTGGTCACACAGGCCAAGGCTTCGGTGGATCGAATGGTTACGGGACAATAAGATCAAGGATATCCGCTGGACCGATGCCCATTTCATCACCAGCAATCAAGAGATGCCGAGCTTGCAGGAGAGAAAACATGAGCGAAGGATTGACCTGGACCGTCTATGACGCGGACACCATGACCCAGTCGGAAATCTACGGTGAAGTGCTCTGTCAACTGGGAGAACAGCATCCCGAAATCGTGGCCCTGTCGGCGGACATGGCCAACTCCACCAAAATCGGCCGTTTCGGAAGCAAGTTCCCCGATCGGTTTATCAACGTCGGCATCGCCGAGCAGAATCTTTTCGGTGTCGCCGCCGGCATGGCCAAATCGGGCCTGCTGCCGTTTGTCTCAACCATGGCCGCCTTCACCGCCATGCGGGCCTGGAGCAGGTGCGCACCGACATCTGCTACCAGAACCTGAATTGCAAGATCATCGCCACCCATGGCGGCTCCTCCTTCGGACAGGCCGGCTCCACCCACCACTGCACCGAAGACCTGTCCATCATGCGCGGTTTTGCCAACATGACGGTCATTGTGCCGGCCGACGGCATCGAAACCGCCAACGCGGTGCGGGCTTGCGGTAGTCTGGCCGGGACCGGTCTATATCCGTATCGGCCGAGGCTTCGAACCACCCTTTTACGAAACCGAAGACCTATGGGTTTGCCATCGGCAAGTCCGTGGAACTGCACCCCGGTACGGATATCACCCTGATCTGCTGCGGCATCACCGTCCTGCAGGCCGTGGAAGCGGCCCGGTTCCTGGAGGAAAACGACGATCTGAGCGTGCGGGTGCTCAACATGCACACCATCAAGCCCATCGGACGAGGCGGCGATCCTACGTGCGGTCACCGATACCCGACGCCTCGTCACCTTCGAAGACCACAACATCCACGGCGGCCTGGGAAGCGCGGTGGCCGATGTCATCGCCGCCAGTGGCAAGGGATGCGCCTTTGAAAAGGTGGGCATACCCGACTGCTTCTGCGAAGTGGGGTATCCCGAAGATCTTTACAGCCACTACAAGCTGGATACCGACGGCATCATCGAAAAGGTGAGAGCAGTCATGGGAAGGGATTTTGAAGAAGACGACGACTGGGAAGACGAGGTTTAGACCATGGCAATCGACCGCGATCAGATGGCCGCTCGAATCTTTCTGCGGGCCGTACTGCCGGTGATGAAGGTTCTGCTTGCCGACGACCCGAAAATCAAAGCCAAATTCGCAACGGTCACCGCACGGGTGGCGTTTACGGCGGCCGGCAACGGCGGCGATACGGCACAGGCATGGATTGCAATTGACCGAGGCCAGTTTTCCATCGGCTTTGATGCTTGCCAAACCCCCGACATCGCCTTCGCCTTCGGCAGCCTGGCCAAGATGAACGCCTTTTTTGCCGGCAAGACGGTGGTGCCTAAAATTCGCGGCTGGTGGCGCCTGGGCCTGCTGATGAAGGTGGTGAGCCTGCTCATGGGCCTGAAGATTCTCATGCCCGACGCCGACCCCAAGGATCCGGCCAAGCGCCGCCTGAAGGTCAAGATGACCTTCTATATGATCACCACCGCCCTGAGTCAGTACAATAAGGGCGGCGATCCGGAAATGAGCAAGTGGACCGCGCGTCAGCCCGAACGCATTTACCAGATCACGGTGAATGATGACATTGCCGCCTTCCTGCGCATCAAGGCCGGCCGGTCAAAGGCGGGCCGGGGCCTCTACAGGCGGCGACGCCCCTTCGTGCACATGCGTTTCAACGGCGTGGAAGGGGCCTATCCCATTGTCATGAACCAAGTGAACATGGTGGATGCCGTCCGGCAGGGGTTGCTGGCCATCGACGGCTCACCGGAATACGCCGGCAATCTTGGTGATTTCATGATCCGCATTCAAAACCTGATCACCTGAACACGGGGGCATCAGGAGAATTTGTCGTAGGCAATCATCTCCAGATCCACACCCAGGCTGTCCAGCATGTCCTCTATGGCCTGGACCATCATGGGTGGCCCGCACAGGTAGTACTCGATCTCCGTCGGATCCTTGTGCTTGGCAAGATAGGTGTCATGCAGGCGCTGGTGTATATAGCCGGTCATCCCCTCCCAATGGTCCTCGGGCATAGGGTTGGACAGGGCCACATGGTAAGAGAAATTCGAGTGTCGTTCCGCCAGTCCCTTGAACTCCTCATCGAAGAACAGTTCCAATTTGGAGCGGGCGCCGTACCAGAAAGATAGGGTGCGCTCGGTTTTCAACCGCAGCAACTGATCCAGAATCTGACTGCGCAGAGGCGCCATGCCGGCACCACCGCCCACGAAGCAAATCTCCCGGTCGGTCTCCTTGACTGCAAACTCACCGAAGGGCCCGCTCAGGGTTACCTTGTCGCCGGGTTTGAGATTGAAGATATAGGTGGAGCCGGTCCCCGGCGGCAGATTCTTGGCTCCCGGCGGCGGCGTGGCGATGCGGATGGTGAAACGCAGGCGGGTGGGCTCTGCCGGCGGGTTGGCCAGCGAATAGGCCCGGAATACCGGTGCCAGGTTCTTGCCCCGCAGCCCCCACAGGTTAAACCGGTCCCAGTCGGGCCGGTAGCGCTCGGCCACCCGAATCCGGAAATGCTCAAAGGGGATCTCGTATTGCGGGATATCGATCTGGATGTAAGCGCCGGCGGTGAATTTCAGGTGTTCATCGTCGTCCAGTTCAAGGACCAGATCCTTGATAAAGGTGGCCACATTCTCATTGGAAACCACCGTTGCGCCGTATTTCTTGACGGCAAAAATCTCATCGGGGATCCGGATCTTCAGATCCTCCTTGACCTTCAGCTGGCAAGCCAGGCGGATATTGTCTTTTTTCTCCTTGCGGGACAAGTGGGCCAGTTCGGTAGGCAGCACGCCCCTTGATCCGGCCTCCACCTTGCACTTGCACATGCCGCATGCCCCCCCGCCCCCACAGCCGGAAGGGATAAAAATGCCATTGGCCGACAAGGCTGACAGGAGCGTCTTTCCCGACTGCGCCTCAATGCTCTTTTCCTCGTCATTGTTAATGATGATTCGGTTGTTACCCTTCTGGACCACCCTGCCCTCCACAAAGAGCAGCAGTCCCACGAGGACGAGAATCACTGCGAGAAAAACAGTGGTGCCGACAAGGTATATCAAAACAGACTCCTTGGCTTAACAGCCAGCCTTCATTTTCAACACCCGGTTAGAGGGTGATGCCCGAGAATAACATAAACCCCATGGCCATGAGCCCGGTCATGATCATGGTGATGCCGAAACCTTCCAGCCCTTTGGGAACGCTGGCGTAGCGCATCTTGATGCGGATGGCGGCCATGGAAACAATGGCCATGAGCCAGCCCACGCCGGAGCCGAATCCGAAAACCACCGTTTCGATAAAGGTATAGTTGCGCTCCACCATAAACAGCGACGCGCCCAGGATGGCGCAGTTGACCGCGATCAGGGGTAAAAATACGCCCAAGGCCATGTATAGACCTGGTGAATAGCGGTCGATGACCAGTTCGACCATCTGAACGATGGCAGCAATTACGGCAATGAAAGTGATGAATTTTAAAAAACTCAGGTCGACGGCTTCCAGGCCGGCCCAGCGCAGCGCTCCGGGCGAAAGCAGGTACTGGAACACCAGCCAGTTGACCGGTGCGGTGATGGAGAGCACGAACACCACGGCCATGCCCAGCCCGATGGCCGTGTCCATGTTCTTGGATACGGCCACAAAGGAGCACATCCCCAGAAAATAGGATAGCAGGATGTTGCCCATGAATACCGAATTGAGAAACAGGCCAATCAGGTTTTCCATACGCGTCATTTCCCGGCCGCCACCGGCCGTCTGTCTATATTTTTATATCCGTCCTTCAGCCTTCAACCAAGCCACCTATTTCCCCATCAGGCTCTTCTGCAGCCACACCAGCAGGCCGATGATGATAAAGGCGGCCGGCGCCAGCTGCATAAATCCCATGTTCATGTACCCGAACTCGTAAAAAACCTGTGGGACCACGGGAAGGCCGAAGAGTTTACCGGCACCCAATAGCTCGCGGATGAACGCCACGGTCACCAGCACCGAACCATAGCCGGCGCCGTTGCCCAACCCATCCATGAAGGACTTCACCGGTGGATTGCCCAAGGCGTATGTTTCAGCCCGCCCCATGACAATGCAGTTGGTAATAATCAGCCCGACGAACACGGAGAGCTGTTTGCTGATGTCGTAGAAAAAAGCCCGCAACACCTCGTCGGCTAGAATCACCAGCGAGGCAATCACGGAGAGCTCCACGATCATGCGTACGTTCCTGGGGATCACGTTGCGCATGGCGGAGATCGTCAGGCTGGAAAAGGCCGTAACGAAGGTCATGGCCAACGCCATGACGATGGCGGTTTTCAGCTGGACCGTAACCGCCAGGGCCGAACAGATGCCCAAGCTCTGGATGAACACCGGGTTGTTCTTGACCACCGGTTCGGAAAAGGCCTTGAAGGTCGGAGATTGAATCAGTTTCATGGTGACCGGTACACTCGTTAGCGATTATGGGTGTGCAAGGCATGGCATGGCCTGAATCCAGCCTGCCGTTCAGCCGCCCGCCGGCAGGGAGGATATCGCACCGGCTCTGAACTGCTGGGACAGCGGCTCGTAGGCCACAAGAACCGCCTTCAGGCCATCGGTGAGAAACTTGCCGGTGAGCGTGGCGCCGGAGATGCCGTCCACATAGTTGGCCTGCCGGTCCGGGGCGATGGCTTGGGCCACCGGCCCTTTGGCGATGCCGACGGCAGCCAATGCTCCCGCTGCATCCACGATCCGCTTGCCCACGAAGTTCTGCTGGAACCAGGGTTTTTCGATCTCACCCCCCAGACCCGGCGTCTCGTTGTGGCTGTATACGGAAAAACCGGCCACGGTCTCGCCGTCACTTTCGATGGCCATGTAGCCGTAGATTTTTCCCCACAGTCCCCGCGAATCCACGGGGAGGATGTAAGCGGACGGTTGGTTGTCCTTGACGTAGAAGCAGACCGGCAGACCCTTAGCGACGGAATCCCCCCCGATGATCTGGCCCGTGCCGTCCATGGCATAGCAGCGGATGTTGTCCCGATACAGCTGTTCAATTTGGGCAACGGTCAGCTGCCCGTTAGACGCAAGGAGTCCCACGGATTTCAAAATGTTTTTCTGCCGGTCCACGGCCACATTGCGCAATTTCCGATCCTTGAGACCGGTGGCGGCTCCGGTGAGCAGCAGGCTGCACACCAGGGCAACCAGGGCGGTGAAGGTGATGGATTTCAATTGGTCAGACATTGGGCACCCTTTTTCTCAGCCGGGCCTTGATGACGAAATGGTCGATCAGCGGTGCAAAGAGGTTCATGAACAAGATGGTCAGCATGGTCCCTTCCGGGTAGGCCGGGTTGAACACCCGGATCATCACGGTCAGTGCACCGATGGCAAAGCCGTAGATCCACCTCGAGAGGTTCATGCCGGGGGCAGACACCGGATCCGTGGCCATGTAGACAATGCCGAAGGCAAAGCTGCCCATGACCAGGTGCCAGGCCGGATGCACCGAGAACATGCGGGCCGCCTCGCCACCCGAGGAAATATTGATCAGATATCCCGGGTAGGCCACCGCCAGCACGCCGATGACGCCGCCGACCATGATCCGGTAGTTGCCCACCCCGGTCAGCACCAGGAAAACGGCCCCCAGCAGAATCATCAAGGCCGATGTCTCGCCGATGCTGCCCGGGATGTCTCCCATAAACATCCGTTGGAATGTATAGCCGGCATCGGTCAGAATCCTGGCAACCGACCCCCCGGTGGCCGCCAGGGGCGCCAGGGCCAGGGGAGTAGCCGCCGTTACCGCGTCCACCGCCTGCTGGCCGGTCTGTTGGACCACGGTCCAGACCCGGTCGCCGGACATATTGGCCGGATAGGCGAAAAAGAGGAATGCCCGCCCGGTCAGAGCCGGATTGAGGATATTCCTGCCCGTACCGCCGAAGATCTCCTTGCCGATCACCACACCGAAGGAGATTCCCAGAGCAACCTGCCACAAGGGTGTGGTGGGCGGCAGGGTCATGGGAAAGAGCAGGCCGGTCACCAGGAAGCCCTCGCTGATATTATGGCCCCGCACCGCGGCGAAAACGACTTCCCAGAACAACCCCACGGCGTAGGAGACCATGAGCATGGGCAGCACCACCCACGCCCCCCGCAGCATCGCCGCGGTGAATCCCGAATCGAGTCCTGATGCCACTCCGGCCTGGTAACCGGTGTTGTAGAGGCCATAGAAAAAAGGCGGCATCAGCGCAACAATCACAAAGGTCATGAAGCGCTTCAGGTCCAAACTGTCACGCACATGGGCGTCGGCCGCGGTGGTCAGTGCAGGGGCAAAGGCGACCGTTTCGATGGCGTCGAACAGGGGGTGAAGTTTTTCCAGCCGTCCACCGGATTCAAAGTTGGGCCGGGTCGTGTTGAACAAACGTTTGAGGGCTTTCATTATTTGGGCATCTACCTAAACCGTTTCGCTGCTATTGGGTTTTGAATGCATTGTCGCGACCCTTGATCCTGGAGATCAGGCGATCTCCTTGTAGTATTGGGCCTTGGCCTCACGAAACACCTCTCTCAGTTGGATCTTGGACGGACAGGCATAGGTGCACAGTCCGCATTCGGCACAGTCCAGCAGGCCATGGGCCAGAGCCTCTTCCACCTCGTCGGCCACCAGGCACTTCATGGTAAACTGGGGCAGGATATCCACCGGACAGATCTTGGCACAGGTGCCGCAGTTGACGCAGGCCCGCACCTCCCCGTGCTGTCCGCAATCCATGGGCAAGGGCTTGCGCTGAAAGGTGGAGAGAAAGGCGGTGGAGTAGCTGGGCTTGTTATAACCTGGCCGGATGAAACCAAAGGGCTCTTCCCGGTCGCCGTCGTCGATCAGGTTCAGGGCGTTTTGGTAAAACCCCATGAAGCCGTCGGCGCTGCCGGTAAACCCGGTAAACACCCCCCCAACGATATATCGGGCGGCGGGTTTGCCCGCAGGGCCGCCGGCGCACAACTCCAGCAGGGACACACCGCTCCGGATCAAGATATGTTCGGCTGCAGGTGCAAGGCTCCCGCCCAGGGTAACAATCCGTTGCACCGGGTAGCGGCCGGTCCGGAAAAACTCACCCAGCAGGATCACATCCTGGCCGTCGATGAACCAGGAGCGGTTCAGTTCCGGTCCCGTTTTGATCCGGTAAAGCTGCACGCTGGGATTGCCCGACGGGTAGTGGCCCGTAAAACGATGGCTGACTTTCTGGTCGGACAGGGCCGACAGGATTGCTTCGTCACCGCTGAGGGTGATCACCACCCGGTCGCTGATCTTTTTTAGCAGCTCCATTCCGACACCAAACAGGTCTTGCCTCCCTTTAAGGTAGACCATGGGGTCGGGTCCGAAGGGCTCGTCGTCGCCCAGGCGCACAACAATGGCCGGTGGAACCGCGTCAGGGTCGGCAATATCCATGAACGGCAGCGCCCTGAGAAACGGCCACATCCCGCCGGCCAGCAGAATGTCCACCAGCGCCTGCCGCGGCATCGTGTCCAGTTGCTCGACCGCTGGCACGTTAAACGCTTCAGCCGGTTCATCCTTGTCCAAGGAGACAACGATTTGCCGGATAATCCGCCGGGGACCGAAGGCGATGCGCGTCACCCGGCCACCGCCTGGAGAGAGAAACCGGATGCGGGGATCGCGTTTGTCTTCGAAAAGGGGAGTCCCGATGGCGACGGAATCACCCTCTCCCACCAGCAGGCGTGGTTTGACAAAAGGAATATGTTCGGGAACCATGCCCACATGGCGAGAAACATCCAGCCGGCGCAGCTGCCGTGCGGGGGCTCCCGCGATTCGTGGCGAAAAACCCTTTTTCAAATGGATGACGTTCATCAGTTAACCTTGGTTGTGGCCCAAAGGGTGCGAATCAGAAACATGGTGCGGCATAGCCGGTCGCTGCGGTAACGGTGATGCAGGTCCAGGATCGAAACCAGACGGTGCCCCGCGTGGACCGCCGGCAACCCCCAAATGGATATACGCAAAATTCATACCTTGAAGGCGAAGTTATAGGAATGGACGACCAAGTGACGTCATCAGTCGTTACCCCGTCAGATCCCGAAAAATGATTTTGGCATGTTTTACATTGATCCGCAAGCCGGGAATCCGCCTGGCTGGTGCCGCCATTGCAGGGGTGTGTTTACCCCATTCAAGAAAAAAACTCCGGCGCAGCCATGGGAAATAGCATCGATCAGGACCCCATCGACAAATGAAGGCGGAATTCTTTTTCACGCAGGAGTCCCAATCAGTCCACTGCAATGGAGGCGGAACACTGCGTTCAAGGCCTGTTCACCATGCCTCTAACCACGCTTCCAATCCCGGGGATCGTCCATGGCGCACGCCCCGCCCTTGACATATGCTCGATTTCATCTTAGGAAAACAGTAGACCATATTCTGGAGATCCTAGGCGTGGAAATTGATAAAAAAACGAGAATGACCCGACAGCGGCGGGTCATTCTAGAAGAGATCCGCAGGTACAATAACCATCCGGCCGCCGATGAAATTTACGAGCGCGTACGAAAACGGCTGCCCCGGATCAGTTTGGGAACCGTTTATCGCAACCTCGATGTGCTTTGCGAATTGGGAGAACTCCAGCGCTTGGAACTCTCCGGGGCCATGAAACGCTATGACGGCATACCCAAAAAACACTATCATATCCGTTGCGTCTGCTGTGACCGGGTTGATGATGCCCCCATCGCCCCGCTCAATGAACTGGAAGACGATCTCTACGGCACCACGGTTTTCGAAATCATCGGCCACAATCTGGAGTTCACCGGGTTGTGTCCCCAGTGCTCCAGGCAACGGAATCAACGGCAAGCGGCCAGCTGACTCGGATCCAAAACGCAATATTCTTTTTATTCCAGCCGTTTGTATTGTGATACAGTCATGTATCACCCAAAACATGAGACAAGATTGACATCGAATCCCGAGGTCGAGCGGCAACATCAGCCCCGTTAGCCTCCGCCAGCCGGGCCGGCAACGGCGTCCGGCAGGAAGAAGCCAGGCCGCAGCAATTGGTTTGATCCCTTGGCATGTAATTTGAATCTTATCTCAAAAACATATCCAGCCCGACATTCCGAAACGAACCGTATTTCACCCCAGAACATAAAAGAGGTGGCCCATGGAAGCGTGCAAACCGGTGCTCAACACAGGCTTAAGGGGCGTAACCATCGCCAGTACGAAAATCAGCGATGTCAAAGGAGCCGAAGGCAAGCTGGTCTATCGGGGATACCGGGTCAAGGAGCTGGCCGGTAAAATTTCATTTGAGGAAGTTGTCTACCTGCTGCTCTTTGAACGGCTGCCCGACCGGAAAGCGTTGGAAGACTTCAAACAACAGCTCGCCGGACAGCGAGCGGTGCCCGAAGAAATTCTCACCGCCATGAAAGCCATGCCCAGGGATGCGCTGCCCATGGATGTGCTCCAGGCCACCGTGCCCATGCTGGCCAACTATGACCCCGACATTCGCCAAACGGATATCGACAGCGCCACCCGTATGGCCGTTCGCCTGATCGCCAGATTTGCCACCATCGTGGCGGCCTGGGACCGGATCCGCAACGGAAAGGATCCCGTCGCCCCGGACCCCGGGCTGAACCAGGCGGCCAATTTCCTGTACATGCTCAACGGCGAGATTCCCGATGACGAACTGGCCGGTTTTTTCGACACCTGTCTGGTGCTCCACGCCGAACACTCATTCAACGCCTCCACCTTTGCCGCACGCGAAGTCGCCTCAACCAAAGCTCACATGTACGCGGCGGTGACCGCCGGAGTGGGCTCCCTATCCGGCCCCCTTCACGGCGGGGCCAACACGCGGGTGATGCAGATGCTGCTGGAGATCGGCAAAGTGGACAAGGTCGACGATTACGTCACCGCCATCCTCGACACCGGCGGTGTGATCATGGGTCTGGGCCATGCCGTCTACCAGGTGGACGACCCCCGGGCGCGAATCCTCGAGCCCATGTCCCTGGCCCTGGGAAAACGGGCCGGCGACACCCGCTGGTACGATCTTTCAAAGGCACTGGAGGTCAAGGGCAAGGCCGCTTTCAAAAAGAAAAAAAGCAAGGATATTTTCGTCAATGTCGATTTTTACAGCGCCTCCCTCTACTATTACATGGGTATTGCCGTGGATCTGTTCACCCCCATCTTTGCCATCTCCCGCATCGCCGGATGGTCGGCCCATGTAATCGAAGAGCAGTTCGGCGGGGCCGCGGCCAAACCCACCTTGTACCGCCCCGAGTCGGACTATGTCGGCGACTACTGCGGACCCGACGAATGTGCCTTTGTTCCCATGGACCAGCGATAACACCCATCAACGCACGCAACCCCAATCAGAGGCTCAACACAGAAAATGAAAAAATGGAAATGCACGGTCTGCGGCTACATTCACACCGGCGATGAACCCCCCGAGAAATGCCCGGTTTGCGGAGCTCCCAAAAGCCGGTTCATCGACATCTCGGAAGCCGAAGCCCCGGCGCCGGAACCGACTCCGGCGGCTGCACAAAAAAAAGCCCCGCAATCGGATGCACCGAAAACACCGCAACCGGCAGCAGCGGCCAAACCAGCTGAACCCGAACCGGTTTCGCCCTTCAAGGAGTCCCGCTACCACCGGCTTTACGACATGCTGACCAAGTTCCACGGGCATCCCATCAGCGTGCATATTCCCAACGGCCTGTTGCCCGTTGCCGTGCTGTTCATTTTCCTGTCCGCCCTATTCAACCTTAACGGCATGGCCACTGCGGCCACCTACAACCTGGGCGTGGTAGCCCTGTGCATGCCGCTGGTCCTGTTTTCCGGCTGGGTGGACTGGCAGAACCGATTCAATGGTGCCATCACCAATGTCTTCATCGTTAAGATTGCCTGCGGCATCATCGTCACTGTCACCGCCTGGTTCCTGTGGGTCTGGCTGCTGGTCAATCCGGCGGTGATTACCACGCCTCAGCCATCCCGGGTTGCCTTTTTCATGATCAACCTTATTATGCTGGGAGCAGCGGGTACCGCCGGATGGTATGGCGGCAAGCTGGTTTTCAGAGACTGATGCCATTTTTCATTCAAGAGGGTACGGATCCGACATCGGCAGCGCTTGAATGCACATTGGATAAATAAGGAGAAAGAAACAATGAATCAGGCACCCGATATAGACGAAGCACAGATGCGTCAAGTCCAGATGGAGCTGACCCGAATTCTCAGCGGCCTTAAGCACGAAATCCCCATTTTCCTCTTCACCCAGGCAGGCAAAAACGACGTCTTCAACGATGCCGCCCGGCAGGCCCTGCGTTTTTTCCGGCAGATGACCGACAAAATCGTTCTGCGGGAATTCGACATGAGTACTGAGAAGGCCCGGCAGATGGGCATCGATCATTCACCCACCATGGTCTTCGACCCGGAACGTTACCATGTCCGCTGGCTGGGCGCCCCCCTGGGAGAAGAAGGCCGCATTTTTCTGGAAGTCCTGCTGCGCATCGGCACCGGCAAGAGCGACCTGAACGAGGCGGCCATGGGCGTGCTGAAAAAAATCGACCAACCCCGCCAGATCAAGGTTTTTGTCAGCGCCTCCTGCCCCTATTGTCCTCAGCAGGCCTTGAATGCCCTCAAGGCCGCCGTGGCCAGGCCGGAGATGATTTCCCTGGAGATCATCGACATCCAGGCCAACGCCGACCTGGCCGACCGGTACGGCGCCCATTCGGTACCCCAGACCTTTGCCAACGATGTGCTCACTGCCCTGGGTGCCCAGACCGAAGAGTTGTTCATGTCCTCCCTGGAAAAGATGGAGCAGCAGACCATCTTCATTCCCGAAAGCGACGCGGCGGAGGTGGAATGCCAGCTGGTGATCATCGGCGGCGGCCCCGCCGGCCTCACTGCCGGCATTTATGCCGCCCGCAGCGGCCTTAAATCCGTCGTGGTGGAAAAGGGTGTGCTGGGGGGGCAGGTCGCCCTGACCCCGGTGGTGGAAAACTACCCCGGCATGAAGGAAGTAGGCGGCAAGACCCTCGTCGACATCATGGTCACCCACGCTCTGGAATACGTCCAGATCTTCCCCGGCGAGGAGGTGGTGGACATCACCCCCGGCGACCCCCACGTTGTTCAGACCTCCCGCAGAAAGTTCAAGACCCAGGCCGTGCTTATCGCCACCGGCGCCTCCCACCGACATCTGGGGGTTCCGGGGGAACAACGTTTTTCAGGCCGCGGGGTCAGCTACTGCGCCACCTGCGACGGCCCCCTTTTTAAGGGCAAACGGGTCTACATGGTCGGCGGTGGCAACAGCGCCGTGACCGAAGCCCTGCACCTGCACAATATGGGTGTGGCCGTCACCCTGGTCCACCGCCGGGATCGTTTCAAAGCCCAGGAAGTCCTGGTTAAAAAGGTTATCGACAGCAACATCCCCATCCTCTTCAACACCGAGGTCAAAGAGATCCGGGGCGAAAACCGGGTCACGGAGGTGGACCTGCTGGACAATGCCACCGGTGAGACCCACACCAAGCCGGCCGACGGCGTATTTATGGCCATCGGTTACGATCCGGCTGTTGATCTGGCTCAAAAAGTGGGTCTAGAACTCACCGAAGAAGGCTACATCCGGCACAAGGAGTTTCGCACCAACATCCCGGGCATCTATGTGGCCGGGGATGTGGCCGGCGGCTTCAAGCAGATCGTCACCGCAGCGGGCTACGGTTCCGAAGCGGCCCTGGCCATTTTCGAAGACATTATCAATCCCTATTGGAAGGGAAAATGACCCACGGTTCGGACACAGGGATCTCATATCCACCCAAAACCACAGGTTACAGCCGGGTGACCATGTCCCACATGATGCTGCCCCAGGACGCCAATCCGGCAGGCATTGTCCACGGCGGTGTGGTCATGAAGCACATCGATGACGCCGCCGGGGTGGTGGCCCTGCGGCACACCCGTTGCAATGTGGTCACCGCATCCATCGACCGCCTCGACTTTCACAACCCCGCCTTCATCGGCAATCTGTTGACCCTCAAGGCCAGCCTGAATTTGGTGGGAAGCACCTCCATGGAAGTGGGCGTGCGCGTGGAGACCGAAGACCTGAAAACCGGCGAAATCCGGCACACGGCCTCGGCCTACCTGACCTTTGTGGCCCTCGACGACCATTTCCGCCCCCGGCCGGTGGCCCCGCTGCTGCTGGAAACCGATGCAGACCGTCGGCGTAACCGCCAGGCCCAGGACCGGCGTCGGGTTCGCCTGGCCGAGAAGACCAAGGAAACCTCTTGCCGGACCGATCCGGATGCCTGCCGACTGCCCCGTGAATAATCAACCGAGGAAGCAATCATGACCCAAAAAAAACTGCCGGTGATACGGCACACCGGATCCGTTGCCGCCTGGGTTAAATGAACAGGCGCTGCTGGCGCTGGTCTCCCGACAGTGGCCAAGGGCTTTCACCCGCCTGCGGCCGGACCTGCCTCTTGCCGGCAGCCCGGAGCGCACCGTATGGCGCAGCGTGGTGGAATCCAGCGACAACCGTCTGTTTGTTTTGGAAAAGATCCCCTCGAAGCTTTTCGGCCGCAAGCGCCGGATCGCCGGCGTCCTCCACAAACTGTCTGAATTGGGGCTGCAGCAGGTTGCCCCCTACCTGCCAGATGTCGGCGGTGAATTCATCCCCTTGATCGGCCACGGCCTGTGGCAGCTGTGCCCTTATGTGGGCGGTGTGGTCCTTGATCGGCCCGCTTACGTCATGGACGGGTGGCGGGGCGACGCGGTCGCGGAATTTCTCGTCCGGCTCCACGCCATCTGCTCAAAGAATCCTGAGGCTCTCGAGACGCCGGTGTTTTCGGTCACCGGCTATACGCAAAAATTGTTTGCCACGCTTTCTCAACGGAATAAGATAGTCGCCGAACGCTATCGGCCATTTTTGGATCACCTGGAGAGACAGCGCTTTCCCGTCGAAGACCAGATTCCCACCCACTTTTGCCATGGGGATCTTCACCCCATCAACATCATCTGGGGAAAAAAATCCATCCGGGCGGTCATCGACTGGGAGTTTTGCGGCACCAAGCCGGAAACCTATGACTTGGCCAACCTGTTGGGATGCATAGGGATTGAAGATCCGCAGAGCCTGGGCGGACCTTTCGTACACCGACTGATCAGCCGGCTGAGAAAATCGGGGGTCTTTTCCGATGAGAGCTGGGACGCCCTGCCGGATCTGGTGCTGGCCGTCCGCTTTGCCTGGCTGAGCGAATGGATGCGCAAGAATGACCAGCCGATGATCCGGCTGGAAGCCGACTATATGACACTGTTACTGGAACACCGGCAGGATTTGAAATCTATATTTTCTCGGGCAGCCTGATCACCATCACCGGGATCTTACTTCTTCTCACCACCCTCCGGGAGGTACTGCCCATGAGCGCTTCTTGGAACATGCCGAAACCCCGCGTTCCCATGACGATGAGGTCTGCATCGTTGAGTTCTGCCTGATGAAGAATCTCGTCGGCGGCAATACCCTCTTTGACGATGATCTTGTCCACCTGGAAGGTACAGGCGTCAACCTCGCTGCTGATCTCATCACAGAAGGTGCTCAGCCGGCCCTTAATTGTGGAGATGAAGTCGGCCTGCTTCTCCTCCTGGAGCTTTTTCCACTTTTCTTCGCCAACGTATCCCTGGATTTGGAGAAACGTTTCCGCAGACAGCTTCTCAATGACATGCAGAATGGTAATGCGCGCACCGTATTGCTGCCCCAGGCTGGCGGCGTAGGTGTATGCGTAGCGTGCATTTTCAGACAGATCGGTGGCATAGAGAATAGTATTGATTTGAGGCAGCATGGTCACTCCTATACAGGTGTCATCGCCGAACCACCGGCGGGTTTCAAGTCATGCGGCCTGGATCCTTAATTCACCCCAGGGCCACATCCAAAATCATCATGGCGGTAAAACCCAGTACGGTACCAATGCTGGCGATGTCTCCGTTATTGCCCCGCTGGGATTCGGGAATCACCTCTTCGATCACCACGAAAATCATGGCTCCGGCGGCAAAGGCCAGGGCATAGGGAAGCATCGGGTAGAAGAACATGACCGCCGCCGCCCCCAACACACCGGCCACCGGTTCCACCATGCCGGATAACTGGCCATACCATAGGGCTTTGCCCCGGGACATGCCCTCTCGTCTCAGGGGAAGCGACACCGCCATGCCTTCGGGAAAATTCTGCAGGCCGATGCCGATGGCCAGGGCCACGGCGGCCCCCACGGTTGCGGATCCCACACCGGACGCCACGGCACCAAAAGCAACGCCGACCGCCAGCCCCTCCGGGATGTTGTGCAGCGTGATGGCCGTCACCAGCAGCGTCGAACGCTGCCAGGAGGTCTTCGGACCCTCGGCTTCGTTGATCGGAAGCCCCAGATGCAGGTGAGGCAGCACCATGTCCACCAGGCGCATGAACAGGGCCCCGCCTAAAAAGCCGACGGCTGCCGGCAGCCATGGGATCATGCCGGCCTCCTCCGCCATCTCGATGGCCGGGGCCAGCAGGGACCAGTAGCTGGCGGCAATCATCACACCGCCGGCAAAACCTAAGGAGGTGTCCATCAGCAGCGGGCTGACCCGCTTGGTGAACACGACGATGCCCGCACCCAGGGCGGTCACCGCCCAGGTGAACAGCGTGGCCAGCAGGGCCTGGGTAATGGGATTGAACTGGGACACATATTCAATCATCCCACTCCTCCGAAACGCGGGCGAACCGTCCGGCAAGCACCCATCGGTGCATGACTGACGCCACACGCCAGCAATCCACAGCAACGTGTTCTTGCCATCAATCCCCCAACTCGGCCATGTGATCGTCGTATAAGGTTTCGAAGGTCTGTTTATGCTTGGCCTCTTCCTGAGCCAGCATCTTGAAAAGCTTGATGCAGTCCGCATTGTCGGTCTTGGTGGCCAGCGCGTTGTATAGCCGCAGGGCCTTTTCCTCGCGTTTCATGGCCAGCCGGAGAATTTCGGCAAAGTCCATGCCCGGTTCGTACTGCAGGTCAACGATGTAATCACTGCGTTTGATATCCGGAATCCATACGTATTTATACTCCACCACGGTCCGGTTGCCCTTCTTGAACTCCTCTAGAAGCTTCTGGTGCTTTTTCTCCTCTTCGACAAACTCGGCCAGGGTCTGTTTGGATGCCGGAAAGGTTTCCCTGTCCACCAGTTTCTGGTAAAAACTGACCGCCCGTTTTTCATTTTCGATGGCAAAATCGAGGATTTCTTCGAAGGAATTGAAATTCATTTGACCCCCTTGATACTAAAAATGGTATTTATATGGCTTGAAACCTAGCGTTATGATCCGTCTGATCATCGGCGGAAAACCAATTCCGGAGAAACCGGCAAATATGCTTAAGCATACTAAAAAAGCAACTAACATGCCATTGATTTTTTAACCGTGCCATTGCGGCTACGGCGGCAAAGGTAAAGAAAAATGGGCCTGTTGGTCAAATTGTAACTTCCGGCCGAAAGGAATCTCTATTAGACTGCAGAAAAACACCAAGCCACATCAAGGAGGTATAGCAATGACTATTGACCGCGTCGTTCTGGCTTTTGCCGGGGCCATGATCCTGATCAGCCTGCTGCTGTCCCAGATGCATAGCGCCTATTGGCTGTGGTTCACCGCATTTGTGGGCGCCAACCTGCTTCAATCCAGCATCACTGGATTCTGTCCATTGGTAAAAATTCTTAAACCGCTGGGGGTAAAACCAGGCAAGGCATTCGATTGACCTGTGATTATAGCGGCTATCGCCATAATAACAGCCTTTCAGTTTTGCATAACATGCCAGAAATCAAGGCTGTTATTGAGGCGGCCCCGATTGGCGACACAGTAATGTCCAGGACTGAAAACGCCAATAAAAAGACCGGTGTGTTTCGATAATTTTCCGAAATAACACCGGCCTCATAAAGGAAAAGAGCACCACCCATCATTGGGCCGACAACCTCGCGGTGGAATGTATTGGCCAACCACCCGGACAGAGCCCAGCGGCAACGCTAGTTGACATTCAGCTTTTCTTTCAGCCAGGTTTTGATCTCACCTTCAAGCGCCCACACGCCCTTGTGCATGCCTTGAGAATGCAGAAATTGCTTTTTAAGGTCTCCGGGCATCTTGATCTTGGCCAGCTCAACCGCCTCGTCGCTGTTCCGGCGGATAAAGTAGATCACCGGCTCATCTTTCCAGGTATTGACCACGAAATAATGGGAGACATCATCTTTTGACCGGACCACGTAGTTCCCCCGGGCCCAGTTGTTGCCCCACTCCAGGTATAGGCGAACCGCCTCTTCCGGCGTCATATCCCAGTCAATGGCATTGACCAGATCCCTGTTGCGTTTAATTTCCTCAAGATTCATCATGTCAGCACTCCAGTGTGTTTTATTTCTCGGGCCTGCGGCCGTCTGAATTAACGGTTGTGGTAGATGTGTCTTTTGGCTATTATGGAAGCCAAATCCGTGCCAATGCCGCCCATTGTCCGATCACGGCCCACAAGCCGACCGTCTGTTAAGATTTCCTATAGTTGCGAACCTCCTGCAAGCCATTTGGCACGCTGATGGACGACAAGGCCAGCATGATGGCGGCCGGCGAGGGTGTTCAATACCTAAAAACGATACATTTGTGACTCGAGTAAAGATAATACATGAAACAATTTCTTCAAGGCGCCATTTAATGCAACCATTTGTGGCTGCCGTTTAAACCGTCAGCCACAACCACTTGCATTTTGCTCAAAATGACACATCTTTACTGGCAGGTTAACCGGCAGCAGACAATCGTTGCTCAGCATCAGGTGGTGAGAAGAGATAAAGTAACACTGGAAGCCGTCAGCCGCTAAGACGTCGATAACCGTTTCAAGGTGCTGTATTTCTCATTAATCAATGAACACGTGTGACTCCCTCATTTCAGATAACGGTTCCCAGCCCGGCTGGAAACAACTCATTTTCGATTGGTTGCGGGTGACGGCCACCGCCGGCCTGCTCACCTGGGTTGTCTACATGGGCGGTGCGGGACTGGGGTATAACTGGCAATGGTACCGGGTGCCCCGGTATCTGTACACCTTCTCGGAGGGCCAATTAATAGCCGGCCCACTGCTCAAGGGGCTGGTGGTGACGCTTCAGGTTTCTGCCGTCTCGCTGGTGCTCTCCTGTCTGCTCGGCCTGATCACGGCGGTCTGCCGGTTATCCGGATCCTTTGCCGCCCGCGCCATTGCCCGGGCCTACCTGGAGTTGATCCGCAACACACCCCTGCTGGTGCAGCTGTTTTTCATCTACTTCGTGTTTTCGCCCATGGTCGACCTCAGCCGCTTTGCTTCGGCGGTTCTGGCGTTGAGCCTGTTCGAAGGGGCCTATGCGTCGGAAATCATCCGTGCCGGCATCCTGGCGGTTCCCCAGGGCCAGTGGGAAGCCGCCGGCAGCATCGGCCTGGCTCGATACCGTATCTACCGGCACGTGGTCCTGCCCCAGGCCCTTCGACACATGACGCCGCCCCTCGTCAGCCAGGCCGTCTCTTTGATCAAGGACTCGGCCTTGGTGAGCACCATCGCCATCTACGATCTGACCATGAAGGGCCAGGAAATCATCGCCGAGACCTATCTGGTATTCGAACTCTGGTTTACCATTGCGGCCATTTACCTGGTCTTGACCCTGTCTTTGTCACTGGCCACCCAGGCCATGGAAAAACGGCTGGCATTGACGGATTGAGAGGGTTGGCGTGATGCTGGAAATCATTTTAATCGAGGAAAGGAGTATCTGTATGAGAATCGTGACTCGTATGACCCGTATGTTTATCCTGGCCGGCCTGGTTTTCACCCTGGCCGGCCTCCCCGGTGCGATTGCCGCCGACAGCCAGGACAGTGTCGTGGAACAGGTGATCCAGCGCGGGGTGCTGCGGGTGGGCATGTCCACCTTTGTGCCCTGGGCCATGAAGGATAAAACCGGCAAACTGATCGGTTTTGAAATCGACGTCGCCACCCGCCTGGCTGCAGACATGGGCGTCAAGGTCGAATTCGTTCCCACCAAGTGGTCCGGCATCATCCCGGCGCTGCTCACCGGCAAGTTCGACGTCATTATCGGCGGCATGGGAATTTTGCCCAGCCGCAATCTGAAGGTGAACTTCACCGCCCCCTACGATTTTACGGGCATGTCCATGGTGGCCAGCAAGAAGATGGCCTCAGGCATGCTGGGCATCGAAGCCTTCAACAAACCCGGTGTCGTCATCGCGGCCCGGCTGGGTTCGACTGCAGTCACCGCCGCCAAAAAATACCTGCCCAACGCGGAAATCCGCATGTTCGATGACGAGGCCCAGGCTTACCAGGAAGTGATCAACGAACGCGTGCATGCCGTGGTCGGTTCGGCCCCCACACCGGCCTTTCAGGCCATCAAGTACCCGGACAAGCTCTTTCTGCCCATTGACGGTACCTTTACGCGGGAGCCGATCGGCTTTGCCGTGCAAAAGGGAGATGTGGACACCTTGAATTATTTCAACAACTGGATCGGTTACGTGGATGCCGAGGGCTGGCTGAAAGAGCGCAAAACCTACTGGTTTGAAACCAAAGACTGGGAATCTCAGATTCAGTGATCGGGAAAAAGATCCGAATAACCACCACGGACCTGATCCTGCTGGCCGGGATCGGGGCCGCAGTGGTGTGGCTGCTCTACCAGGCCACCGTGCAGGCCCAATACAGATGGGACTGGCAGGCCATGCCCCAATACCTGCTGCGCCTGGATGCACCCAGCGGCCGCTGGGTACCCGGCCTGATCCTCCAGGGGGTGCTGGTCACCCTGCGCCTGAGCCTCTGGGCCACCGTCCTGGCCCTGATCATCGGCACCGTCATGGGGCTGTTCAGAACCAGCTGCAGCCGCTACCGCCGAATGATCGGCAGCGGCTATGTGGAGCTGATCCGCAACATCCCGGTGTTGGTGTGGATCTTTATTTTCTACTATTTTATCGGCGACAGCCTCCTGCCCGCCATCGGCATCAGCCGGACGACGTTCAAGGAAGGTGGTCCGCTGTCCGGCATCATGCGTCTGCTGGTGGCCGAGCCCTCCCGGGTGCCGATTTTCATCTCCGGTGTCGTGGCCCTGGCAGTTTACGAAGGGGCCTATATCACCGAGATCATCCGGGCTGGCGTCCAGTCCATCGACAAGGGCCAATGGGAGGCCTCGTCCGGCCTGGGATTCACCCGGATCCAGCAGCTGCGGCATGTCATCTTCCCCCAGGCCCTGCGGCGGGTGATGCCGCCCCTGGCCGGCCAGTTCATCTCCACCATCAAGGATTCGGCCATCGTTTCGGTGATCTCCATCCAGGAACTGACCTTCCAGGGCATGGAACTCATGGCCGCCACGTTTCTCACCTTCGAGGTATGGATCACGATTCTGTCCATCTACTTTGTGATCTGCCTGATCTGCTCCCTGCTGGTGGAGCGGTTTGAACTGTACCTGAAAAAAGAAAGCCGGCCCGCCTAGCGCCCCGCAACCGCGTTGTTTTATTTTACGGTCCATCGTGAAACAGAGGTGGCGCCCATCGACTGGACAGCCTAATGGATGGGATAACGACGAGCCGAGATATGATAAAAACGGGAAAAAGCCATCAGGGGCGGGATCGACTTCCAGGATTATATTTCAGAATCGGCAGGCTGTACCTGATGATGTTTCGCAGATGAAAGAGGCTGTCCGGACCGATTCGCGTAAACTTGATGCCGACGGTTTCAGCATCGTTGCGGACGATTTCACCATCTGCATCAACCCGCAACCCCTGCAGGGTGCCATCAATCAAGATTTTTATGGTGCATTCGGCGCCAACCGGCAAATTGTCCTTGATCTCCATGAGGCAGCCACCCAGGCTGAGATTAAGGATCTGCCGAACCGTGTAGCTGGTATCGTCCACTGTAATTTCTGCAGGCATATCAGAGAATATGCGATCGGAGCGTCTTTTTTCTTCAGACATAAAAACTCTCTTCAGGATTAACGGGTTGAACCGTTGGGACTATATTGCATGTTCTTGGCGAAATGTCCAACCTGCCTGCCTGGCCGCAGAAATTTTTCGAAACCAAGGGAACGGCCCAAGCGGGTGGCACGAAGGTATCTCAAGCCAAACGGATGGGTCGCGGTAAACGGACCTGCGCCGTCAAGGTTGCAGGCCCGGGCAGATGGTCCGATTGTCTCCGTCATCGAGACACAGGCCTGATCCTGCAGAGCCGGCCCCCGCCTTTACACCAAACCGGATTTAATTTAATCTGAGAGCCATCAACCCGATTCCGGGCATCCCTTTTGCGTTGACAGGCTAGCAGTGGCATTGCCGGAAAAAGCGGCGGTCAAGGACTGGGAAACCCGTTTCAAAACGGCCAAAAAACGGTTGGGCCAATCATTCAAAGCCCTTGCCCACAAGGCCGGCCAGAATGATCTGCCGGAGCCTGAGAGCCTAGCCCGGTATCTGAGCGACTCCGCAGATTTCGAGATCCTGTCTCAGGAGCAATGGCCCGAAGAGATGGTGGTCAACCGGGATCATGTGCAGAATATGCAGCGGGCCGTGGAGAGTGGTCGGCTGGCCGATTTCCAGCACGAGGTGCGGGATATCCGCTCGGCCATAATCATTTGCCACCAGGCCTTTAAATAGCCCTCTCATCCATGAGCGGCCCACCCGCAACATCGAACGATTCCAGGCGTTGACGCCACGGGTGATCTCACTCGGGCATTCTGCCGTTTTCAACGGCATCCCGCGAATGGGTTGTATCTTGATAATTTCCAAACAATCCACTACATTTGCTTGGATGTGACGCCATGCAAACGATGAGGTGGGCCCATGTTTACTGCCCAGGATATCCTGGACATTGCCATCCGACTGGAAAATAACGGCGAAAAAACGTACCGGGATGCCCGGCAACATACGCCAAATGACGAGTTGAAAGCGCTTCTGGCCTGCATCGCCGATGAAGAGCGGAAACACGCCCACTGGTTTTCCGATTTAAAGGCGCGCTTGCCCCCAGCTGAAGACCACCACCTGATGGCTGAAATGAGCCAGGCCCTGGTGGAGGATGTGATCCAGGGGCAGGCCTTTTCCCTGCAAGAGGTGAATTTTGAGGCCATCGACACGCCCGCTGCGATGATCCGCATCTTTATCGGTTTCGAAGACGACACCGTCGGGTTTTACGAGGTCCTGAAAGCCTTCATCGATGACCCGGCCATCCTGATACAGCTGGAGCAGATCATCGCCGAGGAAAAGAAACACATTGAGCAATTCCGGGAATGGTTGTCAGGGTTTTGAACGGCCGGAGCCATGCTGGAAGTCGATTTCAATCCTCACAGCGAGCCCGCCACCATCCGGAGCCATTCACGAGCCGTCGGATCGTTGCCCAATAGGCCAAATGGCGCCACTGCCTTGACTTTGGACGGTCTTCCCTTTATGGTACGACGGTTTAAAATTCCCGGCCCGCGGGCCTGCCGATAAGGAATACCGATATCAATGGACAGACTGTCAGATCGTACCCCCCAATTGCTGTTGCTGGTGGCCGGCGCCAAAGGTGCCATCGGCACCACCCTGGCGGCGGCCGTTGCCGCCGTGCAGGAAAATCCCCAATTGGTGCTGCCCGGACTCACCACAGCCGACAAGTTTCCTTTTCTGGGTGACTGCCCATCCGTCGCCATGGCCGGCTGGGACCAATCCAACGATCCGATCATCGACGCGCTCTCCCGCCACGGCGTATTGGCCGAAGGCATCTGGCGGCCCTACGAATCCGGTCTGGCGCAGATGTCCGTTTTTGATGCTCCCGACAGTGCGCGCCCCATGGCTGACCAGGTCAAGCAACTGCAGGCGGACGTCGAGCGCTGCCGCGACCGTTATCCGGATGCGCGGCCCGTGCTGGTCAACCTGCTGCCGGCGGCTTGCGATATTTCCGAACCGGCCCGTTACGAAACCGTTGAGCAGCTCCTGAGCGAAGCCGGCGCAGGCATTCTGCCGGACGTGGCCTACGTGATAGCGGCCATCGATGCCGGTATCCCGGTGGTCAACTTTACCCCCAATACGGTGGAGCTGCCGGCCGTCTGCAATCTCGCCGTAACCAAAGGCGTCCCCATGGCCGGCCGCGACGGCAAGACCGGCCAGACTTATTTCAAAGTGGTCCTGGCCTCAGCCTTGAAGGCCCGCGGGCTGTATGTGGACGGCTGGTACAGCCTCAATATCTTAGGCAACGCCGACGGGCTGAACCTGATGGACCCGGAGCACGCCTGCGGCAAACTGAGCAATAAAACCCGTCTGCTGGACGACATCCTCGGATACCCGGTGGGCGAACGCTACGGCCGGTCGGCCCACAAGGTCCACATCGACTACTACCCGCCCCGGGGCGATGCCAAGGAGGCCTGGGACGTCATCGACATCACCGGCATCTTCGGCATGCCCATGAGCCTGCGCCTCAACCTGCAGGGCCGGGACTCCATCCTGGCCGCCCCCATGGCCCTGGACCTGGCCCGCTGGGCAGCCGCCCTCCAAATCGCCGGATTCGCCGGCCCCGTTCCCGACCTGGGGTTCTATTTTAAAAAACCCGTGGGCGACAACGCGCCGCTGACCTTCGAAGACCAGCTTGCCGCCCTGGAAAGTCTGGAATCCCGTATCGAATCCCGCATCGCCGAAAAATCTCACGGAGATGGATGACGACGTTGCCGCAATAGAAGAAACTTGGATTGGCGCAAGACGTGATCGACTAAAAGCGATCCATTCAAGCAATTGGGATCATTTTATTTGCGGGCATGGCCCGCTGCGATAGCCCCCGGCAACAAGCAGAAAGGATCAAACCCATGGTTTTCGGATACAGCACCAACGCCTTCGTAAAATATTCCCTGCTGGATTCCTTTGACAGGATTGCCCGGCTGGGCTTTGCCGGTGTGGAGATCATGTGCGACCAACCCCACCTTTACCCGCCCGAATATAACCACGCCGCGCTGGCGACAGTGAAGGCCTCGCTGAAGAAAAACGGCCTCAAGCCCACCAACCTGAACAGCTTCACGCTGTTTGCGGTTGGCGACACCTACCTCCCCTCCTGGATCGAGCCGGAGGCCGAACGCCGGAGGATCCGTGTGGATCACACCCTGGCCTGCCTGGAGATTGCCGCATTCATCGGCTGCCGTAACATCTCGGTACCGCCGGGGGGGCCGCTGCCCGACGGCATGACCCGCAAGGAGGCCCTGCTCCTGTTCCACCAGGGTATGGACCAGGTGATCCCCAAAGCACAGGAGCTGGGAGTGCAACTGCTCATCGAACCCGAGCCGAATCTGCTCATGGAGCGCACCGCGGAGATCAAGCCCTTCGTGTCCGAGATCCGGGCGCCGGCCGTGGGCATCAACTTCGACATCGGCCACTTCTACTGCGCCGGCGAAGACCCGGCCGCCGCTTTCGAAGAGCTGTTCCCCTGGATCGGCCACATTCACATCGAAGACATCGCCCCCACCCGCGAGCACAATCATCTCATCGCCGGCCTGGGCGCCATCGACTTTCCTTCGGTATTCACGGCCATGAAGCGGTCAGGTTACGAGTATGACATGAGCCTGGAACTCTACCCCTACACCGATCGGCCGGAGGCGGCCGGCAAGGATAGCCTGGCCCACCTGCTGCCGCTGCTGCGGGAGGCGGGACTGCAGGATTGATGGTGGAACCGGAGGCGAACCCCTTCTCCGGAATCATGAAATTATTTCAGGTCTTCTCCAATCAGACCGGAACTTGTCTGGTTTCTCAGGATCTGTTTCCTGATAGCACGAAATACAACTTAAAAGCGTGTTAACCCGCCTCAAGCTTCATAGCAGCTACCTGCACCTGGGTCTGAGTGCAGGTTTGTTGTGCATAACAACGGATCATGGATCAATTCATTTTTATTTCTGCGCCGACAATTGGAGGTCAGGCGGTAAATGAAGCTTGCAAGAAAATCCGCCAAACAGATAGTTGATCTTAGTATCGCGGAAACATTTTTTTGTTGGAAAGTTTGGCCTGAATCCTTTCTTTTGGCAGCCATTTTTTCGAGGAGTTCGTAGTTGATGCCGGCAAAGCCATCGTTTGTCCAATGATTAAATTCGACGGCGATGACCGTAACTTTGTTGATCCGGGTAATTTCGTCGATAGATGTGGTCGGCCGCTCTGCGGGCCGGCTGAAAATTGTTGACGCGATCAAATAATCCTGCATGTATTTGTGCAGAACCCTTTTAAAGTCATCGGTGGCAAAGGGTAGTGCCGCCATTCAGCCTTTCTACTTAGGGAAGCTCCGATGTAGTTTTTTATGCTTTTCCCCGAAAAGTCGGCCCAAGGCCCATCTTGCAGACCCATTCATCGGATGCCTGCTGTCGAAAGGAGAAATTGACTATGCGCATTGCAGTTGTCGGCGGCGGCATCGCCGGAATCACCGCAGCCCACTTGCTCCAGGGGCCCCATGCGGTCACCATGTATGAAAAGAATGACTATGTGGGCGGCCATACGCACACGGTTATGGTGCCCGAAGGGCCCGATGCCGGCATGCCCGTGGACACCGGGTTTATTGTCCTCAATGATCGCACCTATCCCACGTTGAATCGTTTTTTCGATGCCCTGGGCGTCGCCATTCGCAAAAGCGACATGTCGTTCAGCTACTGCGACGAAAACAGCGGGTTCCAGTATGCCAGCAGCAATCTCAAAACCCTGTTCGCCCAACGCCGCAATCTGATCGACCCCGGCTATTGGGCCATGTTGGGGGAAATTCTGCTGTTCAACCGGATGGTATCGACAAAACTGGCCAAGGGGACACTGGAAAAGCTAACCCTGGGCCAATTTTTAGGCCGCTTCCGCTTCTCCGACCGCTTCCGGCAGCAGTATCTCTTTCCCATGGTGGCGGCCATCTGGTCGGCACCGGATCTGCAAGTGAATCGCTTTCCCATGCTCACCTTCGCCCGGTTTTTTAACAATCACGGGCTGCTCAGCGTTCACGATCATCCCCAGTGGTACTATGTGGCCGGCGGCAGCCATAGCTATGTCAAGGCGTTTCTAAGGCAATTTCAGGGTGTGGTGCGAACCCACACTCGACCTGTATCCATCCAGCGTGGTGAGAAGGGCGTTCGAATCACCCTGGACGACGGCAGCAGCGATGGCTTCGACAAGGCGGTGATCGCCACCCATGCGGACGAAGCGCTGCAACTATTGGCCGACCCATCCGACGACGAATGCCGCCTCTTGGGTGCCTGGCGCTACAGCGTCAACCAGACCATCCTGCACTCGGACACCGCCTGGATGCCATCCGACCCTAATGCCTGGGCCTCCTGGAATGTCTTTCGGGCTCGGAGGTCCAGCGCCGATGCCCCCGTGACCCTCACCTACTACATGAACCGGCTCCAGCGGCTACCGACCCCCAGACCCTATCTAGTGACCTTGAACCCGTTCCGGCCGATCGCGGCGGAGAAGGTCATCGCCCGGATGACTTATACCCATCCGATCTACACCTTTGACAGCCTGCGGACCCAGACCGAACTGCCCAAGTTGAACGGTGTGCGCAACACCTATTTCTGCGGCAGCTATTTCGGGTACGGCTTCCATGAGGACGCGGCTCGTTCCGGCCTGCAAGTGGCCGCCGCTCTGGGAGGCCGCCATGAATTCTAATCTTTTTTTCGGGCATGTGGAGCATGAACGATTCGTTCCGGCGGCCCACCGGCTGCGCTACGACCTGCACGTCTTTGCCCTAGATCTGTCCGAACTGGACCTCCTGGACCGCCGCCTGCCCCTGTTCGGTTACAACCGGGCACGGCCTGCAGCCCTGCATGACCGCGACTACCTGGCGCAGCAGCCGGGGAGCATCCGCCGGAAACTGATGGCGGTGATCGCACCGCATCTCCCGGTGGACAAGGTTGCCCGCGTTGTCATGGTCACTTCGCCCCGGCTTCTCGGATACGTGTTCAATCCGGTGAGTTTCTACTACTGCTTCGACAGCCGCGAGCGGCTGCTGGCCGCCGTAGCCGAGGTGAACAACACCTTCGGGGAGAAGCATGTGTACGTTCTGCCCGGACCCGGCGGATCGGAAGCCGGCTTCCCGGCCCGCTATCAGGCGGAAAAGGCTTTCCATGTGTCGCCCTTCAACACCATGGGGGGCACCTATGCCTTCCGGTTTGGCGACATCCGCAGAGAACTGGACATTCAAATCGACCTGCACCGGGACGGAGAGCAAATTCTGCGGGCCCGCCTGCAGGGAGTTCCCCGGCCGCTGACGGCCGTCAACCACCTGAAAACCCTGCTGCGCCACCCCTTCCGGCCCCATCTGACCATTCCCCGTATCTATTGGGAGGCGTACAAGCTGCATTTCCGCCGCCGAGTGACCTACCATGACAAACCGGTCCCCCACAGCGACATGACCATCCGCCGGCTGCCTCCCACCCCGATGCAACGCTACTGCATGAAACTGTTGCTGGACCACCTGTCCGGGGCCGATCGGGGATGGCTGCGCCTTCGTCTGCCGGACGGATCAGCCCGCGACTTCGGCCGCCGCGACGATTCGCAGCCGGTCGATTTAACAGTCAACGACTACCGATTTTTCTCACGGGTAGTTTTGGGCTCCGATATCGGGCTCGGCGAGTCCTACATGCACAGAGAGTGGAATACGGACGACATCGCCGGGGTGATAGAGTTCTTCATCCACAACCGCAATCGGTTGAAGGATGGCAACTTCAATGAATCGCTGCTGACCCGCGTACTGGAGAAAATGCGGTTTCTGGCAAGGGCAAATACCTTGACCGGCAGCCGCCGCAACATCCAACGGCATTACGATCTATCAAACGACTTCTTCAGAACCTTTCTGGACGAAACCATGGCC
The DNA here is from genome assembly GCA_963704985.1 of uncultured delta proteobacterium. Classification (GTDB taxonomy): domain Bacteria; phylum Desulfobacterota; class Desulfobacteria; order Desulfobacterales; family Desulfosarcinaceae; genus Desulfosarcina. The sequence goes on from CAVPIL010000008.1 coordinate 716,132, forward strand.
TACTCGTGCGCCGTCTTCGAAAGCGCAGACGAGACCCTCGAGACGGCCCAGAAAAACAAGTTTCGCGCCATCATGGACAAAGCGCGCCTGGGCACCCATGATCACTTGCTGGAGATCGGCTGTGGCTGGGGCGGGTTCGCCATCGAAGCCGTCCGGCAAACCGGATGCCGGGTCACCGGGATCACCATTTCCAGGGAGCAGCACGAACTGGCCCGGCAGCGGGTCCGGGAGGCGGGATTGCAGGACCGCATTCGCATCCTGTTTCGCGACTATCGCAAGATGAAGGGGCGCTTCGACAAGATTGTCTCCATCGAGATGCTCGAAGCGGTGGGACACGAAAATTTAGGCACCTTCTTCCGCCAATTGGATCGTCTCCTAACACCGAACGGGATTGTCGTCCTCCAGACCATCACCATCCCCGATCAGCGCTACGACGCCTATCGCAAAACCCACGACTGGATTCAGAAGCACATTTTCCCAGGGGGCCTGTTGCCATCCCTGACCCGTTTGACCCAGACCATGACCCGCCATTCCTCATTAATGGTCGATCATGTCGAGAACATCGGCAACCACTATGCCACCACCCTGGCCCACTGGCATCGCCGCTTTCTCGCCCATGAAGACCAGGTCGACCATCTGGGCTTCGACGAGACCTTCAAACGCAAATGGACCTATTACCTGAAGAGTTGTGAGGCGGGATTCCGCCAGCGAGTGCTGGGCGACCTGCAGTTGGTGCTCACCCGCGAGGGGAATACCAACCTAATCAATTGAAGGCAGACCGGTCAGGGCATCCAGGGCACGGATCAGTTCCCTGCGGTCCGCGGAGGTGTCGGTCGTATTTGGGAAAACGTGGCTGGCCCGGATCTTGCGGTCCAGCCAGAAATGGCCCGAGGAACGGTGGGCGTCCGACGAGGCGGCCAGCCAGACAATCGTGTCGGCACCCTGTTCCGGGGTACGCAGCCAGGAACGCAGCTGCCGGTGAAACGTCGGCAGGGACCGCTCCAGTCCGGGGGTGTCGACCCAGCCGGGATGCATAGCGTGCACGCTGATCCCAAAAGCGGCCCACTGCCGGGCCCACATCTCGGCAAGGATGACCAGACCCCGCTTGGCCCTGGCGTAGGCCGTGGGGCCGTCGTATTCGGACGGGCGCGGGGCCAGGGAATCGGCTCGCATACCCTGGGTGTACATGCCGCCGGAAGCCACGTTGATGACCCGCGCATCGCCGGAGGCCTTCAGTGCCGGCAGCAGCAGGCGGGTCAGCAGGTAAGGGCTTGCCAGATCCGTGGCCATGGTCCGTTCGATGCCCTCAGGGGTTTGCTGGTATTGGTTGTAAAGGGCACCAGCATTGTTGATCAAGACGTCGATGGCATCATGGCGCCACAGCAGGCGCGCAGCCAAGTCCCGCACGTCGATCAGCAGGCTCAGGTCGGCCCGCTCGGTTGCGATCGATCCATCCGCGTCCATGCCGGCCAATTGCATGCGCAGTGCGTTCAGTTTTTCGGCGTCGCGGCCCACGACAACCACGCGGGCGCCCCGGCGCACCAGTTCCCGGGCGGCCGCCCTGCCGATGCCGGAGGTCCCGCCGGTGAGCACCATGGTTCGTCCGGCGTACAGGGCGGAGGCCACCGGCCGGCGATGTTTTCCCAGGCGATAGCCCAGGGAGGTGAAACCGATCAGGCCGGGCAGAATGGCCCGGTCGGCCAGGCGGGTAACGGGGGTAAGTGCCGGTGCAGATCCAGGGGATCCGTTCAGTATCGCCTGCAGCCGTCGGATGGCCCAGTCGGCATAGTGATCGAAGAGGCTCCGTCCGATATGATCGGCAATGGGGGAACGGTTGTTGTCGAAGGTGACCGCAACGTTGTAGGTCAGGCGCGTACCGAAGGTGCGCTTCTCCAGGTGAATCCGGTCCACGGCGCGAAAGCGGGCCCCCTTTCCATCGAGAACGATCAGACGCTGCGGGTCCAACTCCCGGATGGTATAGGTCATGGGGATCCGCTGCCATCCCCAGCGCAGTACGACGACAAAGCGACTGCCCGCGTCCGGCGTCCCTGGAGTCAGCTGGCGCACGGCAGAGACCGTGGGGTCCCACTCGGCCAACGTGTTCCACCGGCGCAAATAGGCATAGATCCGATCCGCGGGCAGGTTCAGGTCGATGGTCTTTTCAATGCGCCACAGGCGTTCCGTCATTTGCCGGTCCTTTCCTCTAGTGTTTGGCCAACCATAGCATTCCGACCACCATGACAAGCCAATCTTTATCCGCCGCCTGCGCTTGTCAAACCGCCCGCAGAAACTACATTTATTCATTCAGGTTCAGACCAGGCCACCTGTTGCGGACAGGCTGGAGGAACATGATGATTACAATGAATCTCTCACCGGCCGTCGCCAGGAAGGCTTGCACATCTGCATCTGGTCCGTGTTCAAGGAGCTGTCCGCCGCCGTCGGCGTGGGCACCGGACTGAGCCTGTTGGGCATTGCGGGCTGCGCCCCCGGAGAAGCCCAGCCGCCGTAGGTCATCCAGACCCTCAACGTGTTGTCAGCCCCGGTTGCCAGTGCGTGCAACGCCGTGGCCTTCGCCTTTGCGTTGGCATTTCCCGTCTCCTGGAAGATCCATGGCCGCATCCTTGAAGGCACCGCATTGATCAAGCAGGGTCAGGCGGCGGTCGTCCCGTCAGCGACCGCACCGTGGAGCAATCTCTCGCTATAGCCTGCATTTGAGCAAGAGTTCTTGGTAGACGGACGTGGTGCGTCTGAAAACACGCGACCAGGTATACTCGGCGGCGATTTTCTCGGCCTGGGGGTCGTTCACATCGGGGGCGTGGCGGACGGCTGCGATCATCTGGAGTAGGGCGTCGCAAAGGGCGCCGATCAGATGCGCCTCGTCTTCTGGATACGGCCGGTCGATGGTTTCCAGAGGCGGCAGGGGAATCAGATGGACCGTATCTTTCTTGACCTGGCCGAAAAACTCCCGGAATCCGGGCAGTTCGGTGGTGATCACGCGACATCCCGAAGCCAGTCCTTCGAACAGCACCAGGGGCAGCCCTTCGAAAAAGGAGGGCAGCACCTGGACGTGAGCCTGCTTCATCAGTTCGGCCAATCGACGGTGGCTGACGTAGCCGTGCAGGGTCACCCGCTCCCCCAGTTGCCGTGCCAAGTCGATGCACAGGTCGTATTCGGGCCCGCTGCCGCTACCTGCCACATGCAGGTGCCAGTCCCGTTCGGTGATCTTCATGAGGGACCGCAGCAGCCAGGGGACCCCTTTGCTGCGATTCAGCTTACCAGCGTAGAGCAGGTGAACCGTTCCGGCCCTGCGCTGTGGTCCGCGGGTAAATATGGTGTCATCGTATCCGCCGCCGATCACGGCGATGGACTCTGCTGGGATGCGGAACACCTGCTGGATGTCGGCCTTCTGATCGGCGCTCAGGGCAATGATCCTATCGATCCGCCGGCAATACCGGTGAACGAAGCATCTCAAATGGGGGCACTGCGCGTATTGCCTTAGTTCGGTGCCGTGGCAGGTGGTCACCATGGGCAGATCCGGGAACTGTTTTCTGACCAGGGCCGACAGCAGGAAAAGGTGGTTGGTGTGAATGATATCCGGCCGGAAACGGTGGACGACCGTTTCCAGCACCCGGGAGAACTCCGCCTTGTAGGCCGTCAGCCGCCGGCCTTTCAGCTCACGGAAGCGCGAACTGCGATAGGGCATCACATCGGACATCCCGACCACCGGAAAATCCAGTCTTTCGGATTCGAAAAGGACCCAATCCCCGTTTTCAGAAGACCACTCCGCCTTGCCGGCCAGGCTGTCCGCCGGCACACCGGCCACCCGATGGCAGGTAATCCCGCGTTTCTGGGATTCCCGGATCAGGGCCTCGAGATAGATCCCGCTGCCGGTCATCTCGGGGCGCTGTCCGAGCACGTGCAGTACACGCAGATCGTTCATTGGTGTAGCGGATCTCCTTCCATTCGTCTCTACCGTTGATGAGAAATGGGAGCGCTCATTCAGGCGGTTTCGTCCGCAGTGCGGCTGCAGCGTAGGCCTGACGCCAGGTTCGGGACTGCCGGATTTTTCGGGTGGGCCACTGTAAGCCGAAATGCCCGCACAGCGGGCAAAAGGCCGCCATCTGGTCGACCAGATCATCGGACGGATCCGGCAGTTCCGTCCGCCCCAGCTGAAAACCGAAGATCCGGTCGATGCCGCCGGCGACGGCGCACATGTAGTAACCGGAGGGCGTCAATCCCAGGCCGCATTCTGCAATGATGCGGCAGCCGCAGCTGTAGTCCGAAAACCGGTTGACACGCGTATCCACAGGTGCCACGTTGAACGGCCGGAAAAGGTTGCTGCGCGACGTCTTGAGCGTGCTCTTGACGGCGACGCAGGGGGGCAATCGTTCCAATGCCCGGCGAACGTGGCGGCCATGGAAGTTGGTCCCGACCACCAACCGGACGGAGGGGTTGTGGCGTCGTTGATAGTCGAGCAGGCGGTCGACGAGGTCTGGAAACCGGCTGTGAAGGGTGGGTTCGCCGCCCAGGATGCGAATCCGCTTCCAGGGGATCTGTTGTTCGACGCTCTGGGCGATGAAGGCATCGACGGTCGACAGGGGCATTTCCACCTCACTGGGCGCCTGGGCGCACGAACGGTTGCAGTTGATGCATTTCAGGTTGCATTTGTAGGTGATGTCGATTTCGACGTACGTGCGACTGGGTCGAAAGGGTTTGCCGAAGCGGCGGCAGACCCACGACTGGCAGCGAATGAACTGGAAGGCATCCAACAGCAGCCGTTTCACGGTGACATTGCGGTGTCTGTGGGGCGGCTTCAACAGCGACACCCCGCAACGGTAAAGGCCGTGCTCGCCGGTAGCCTTCGGACGGCGCCATGCCGATGATCACCATGAAAAGCGATCCGGATCATAGGTTTCGCCTACCATAAGCCCCATCGGTCTTTGCCATTGCACGTTTCCCATCCATGTGAATATTTAAATCCAAAGCCGAAAACCCGTCCGTTCCCCACGCGCCGAGGAGGCCCGAATTGAAAAGCCGTTTCAGGGAATATGTTTATATGTATGCTATCACAACGATCGTGTTTTTCCTAATCGATCTGATCTGGATCGGCGTGGTAGCCAAGAACTTTTATGCCAGGGCCATCGGCCACATGCTGCGCGATTCGGTCAACTGGCCTGCGGCTTTGATATTTTACCTGATGTACATCGGCGGCATCGTTCTCTTTGTGCTGACTCCCGCGATCCGCAGCGGTTCCAGGACCGGTCACGTCGCTGTGAGGGGGGGCCTGCTGGGCGTATTCGCCTACGGTACCTTCGACCTCACGGCACTGGCGCTGCTAGAAGGGTGGCCGGTAATCGTCGCCATCGTGGATATGGCCTGGGGAACCATTCTTACCGCCGGCACCGCGAGCGGTGCGTTCTGGATATCCCGAACCTTCCTGACAACCGAAGGAGTGTCAGGCGGATGAAATAGAAGGAGAACAGCAATGGATCATCGCATCGATGAACTACTCGAACATGTGGAAAAAACCTATGCCAGCAAAATGCAGCGCGGCGCGCGCCACTACATGGAAGTGAACCTTGCCGAAGAGGCCCGCAGGCTGGGGTTTGCAGACCTGGGAGAGCGATACGAGGCCGCTTGTGCGATCATTCCCCTCAACGCGCCCCAGCAGGGCATGAAGGTCCGCATCGACGGGCGCACCTTCGTGAACTACGCCGAATACGATTCCGGCATGGCCGTTCCGGGATACCTGGCCAAAGCCGCCGGCCGGAAATTCCGGACCTTCGTTCCCAATGATAGCATGATCTGCAACTTCTGCTGACCGGCGTCGGCATTGTCGAGCCTGGTCACATCGATTTTCGCCAGTTTCTCCGCTGTCTGCCGCATACGAATAATCAGATCCGCCTCGATGCGCCGGCGCGGCTCCAGCAGATTCTCGAGGCTTCGATGCAGGCTCAGATACCCGGAACGGTTGTCGCCGTCCAATGTCCAACGGTCGGGAGAAATCCGGCCGTCGACCAAAGGGGGGTTCATCCCATGGACCGCTTCGATTATGCTGCGTCCCGCCCGGATGGGGTCCCGGGGCAAAGCATATGCCGGAGGCCCGGCCGGGGACCATCTCCTTGACCAGGACCGCCATTGCGCTGGACACGGTGTCCAGTCCCAGCTCCTGTCGGTACAGCTGTGCGGCGTCTGACCACAGCGACACCCAAACCCGCCGGATGTGGTGCAGCGCCGCTTTGCAGCCATACACATGGCTCTATGAGGCATGCAGGCCGGAAAAACTGCCCCCCTGCGGTCCTCCTCCGGGGCCGAAGAACGGACCACCGCAGCCCGTTCGCCAAAGGTGTGCGCAATGCTTGCCGCATGGCGGTCGAAGGGACGCCCAACTGCTGCTGTCGCAGCAGCGCGTGAACGGCATGTTTGAGGGTTTCCTCACGATCCATGAAACACCTCGGGTCAGCTGTATTCGCAGACGACGATAGAGGAATGGACGCATAATATCACTCGATCGGCTTCCGGATCAACCGAATCCGGTTTCGTCCAAAACGCTATTATAATTTCCCGACACCAAAAGTATATTTCGCGTCAAACCCTCTTGGATACCGTTCAACATTTTGTATTTATATGGCTATTGACACCCAATGGCTGCCTTGACATATTCAGATCCGTCAGAAGTAAGGTCTTGTGTTTTATTCTTCAATCATCTCGGCAACCCATTGAATACTCAGTATTGAGATCGGAATCTTATAAAATACTGTGCTGCTGTGCTCGTCCCGATACCGAACAGATGGAACCGGAAGACCGGCCGTTTTCCGGGTCGAAATGAATGCGTTAATCCATAATACCCCTTATCTCGAGCCACGGGAATCAAAAGCATGAATGACAAAGAGACCGCTGAAGGCAGGAAATGGACGCGGGGGATTACAGCGTCCCTGCAATACAAGATTGATCTCATTGGTCGTCTCGTACGGCAGGTCGTGCGTCAACAGGCGGGCACCGAAACCGCCCGACTGATCGAGGACCTGATGGATCTTTGCGAGGCCGCCTCCCGTTCGAGTCAGTGGCAGGCCCACACCGATCTGCAATCGCGCATGGAGACCCTGGGCCTGGATCAGCTGGTCTGGATCAGCCGCGCCTTCACTGCCTTTTTCCACCTGGTCAACGAGGCCGAACGGCAGGAGATCATCCGCATCAATCGCCTGGCGGCCCAAAAGGAGACGCCGGAAAGCCCGCGCAAGGGGTCGATCCTCGAAGCAGTCCATCACCTCAAGAATAAGGGGCTTTCTAAAGACGAGGTGCAACGGCTGGTCCACGAACTGGACATCGAACCGACCCTCACTGCGCATCCCACCGAGGTCCGCCGCGGGACCATTTTGCTCAAGCAGAACCGCATCGCCGAGTTGTTGGCGCGCCTATCCCCGGACCGGTTGCTTTCCCAGCGGGCAACGGCCCGCACCATCGACCAAATTGCCCATGAAGTGGCCCTGCTGCTGGTGACGGACGATGTGCGCTCGGATCGCCTGCGCGTGCAGGATGAGGTGAAAAACGGCATCTACTACCAGACCCATGCCATCTGGGAGACCCTCCCCCGAATCATCGATGATCTGAGCGAGGCGCTGAGCATCTATTTCAACATCAGCGACTCCCCGCCCTTTTTGCGCTTTCGCTCCTGGATCGGCGGCGACCGGGACGGCAATCCCTTTGTGACCCACGACATCACGATCCAAACGCTGGATGCGCAACGCAATGCAGCGCTGAACAACTACCGACAGTCCATCGAAGCATTGTGGAAAGAGTTGAGCATTTCATCCCTGCGGGTGGCCGCGCCCCACGTCCTGATGGATGATATTCAGCGCGAAGCCCAGTCGATCGCGTTGGATCCGGACGACTTGCATCGTTACCGTTTCGAGCCCTTTCGGCTCAAAATCGCCTATATGCTGGAACGCCTAAAACGATTTCAAGCGGATCCTGACGACTGCATCTATGGTGTCTCGCAATTCCAGGGCGACTTGACGCTTCTGCAAAAAAGCCTGGCCGACTGCGGGCTTGGGGCACTTTCCGCCTACCAAAGCCTTTCCAATCTGATCATTCGCAGCCGGGTGTTCGGCTTTCACTTGGCTGCGCTGGACATTCGGCAGCACAGCCAGGTAAATGAGGCCGTGGTTGCGGAGCTTTTGAAGTTATCCGGTGCCTGCGAAAACTACCCATCCCTTCGAGAGTCGGAAAAGGTCTCTCTCATGGAAAAAGAGCTGGCCAACCCGAGACCGCTTTGTGGCGATCGGGAAGACTTCTCAGATCAAACCAATGAACTGTTGGATGTGTTCAAGCTGATGCGAAGGTTGATGCACAAGGATGAACAGGCCATCGGTGCTTACATCGTCAGCATGACCCATTCGGTGAGCGACTTGCTGGAAGTGCTGCTGCTGGCCAAAGAGGTTGGCATGTGGCGCATGAAGAACGATATCGTCACCACCCCCCTTGATGTGGTGCCTCTCTTTGAAACCATCGAAGATCTGAAAGGGGCTGCATCGCTGATGGAGGCTCTTTATAAGAATGAACTCTACCGTCGTCATCTCAGCGCGCGCGGCGATTTCCAGGAGATCATGCTGGGATACTCGGACAGCAACAAGGACGGCGGCTTCTGGATGGCCAACTGGGCACTGCACAAGGGTCAGGAACACCTGTCGGAAGTCGGCCTTCAAAACAACATCAAGATGCGCTTCTTCCATGGCCGGGGGGGCAGCGTAGGACGCGGCGGCGGCCGCGCCAATCAGGCCATTTTCGCCATCCCCGTCCAGAGCCGCAGCGGCCGCATGCGCTTTACCGAACAAGGCGAAGTGATCTCCTTTCGGTACGCCCGGCCTTCTATCGCCCGCAGGCACTTGGAGCAGATCGTCAATGCCGTTCTGATGACCGCCAATGACAAGGAATGCGACGTGGGGTGCAGCCCGCCCATACAGGCCCTTATGGAGCGCATCGCCACCCGATCGATGCAGGTCTACCGCAAGCTCATTGACGATCCAACGTTTTGGCCGTGGTACAAACAGCTCACGCCCATCGAGCACATCGGCAACCTGCCCATCGCCTCTCGACCGGTCTCCAGGGTCTCAGCCAGCAAGGTGCAGTTCGACGACCTGCGGGCCATCCCCTGGGTCTTCTCCTGGACCCAGACCCGCTACAATCTGCCGGGCTGGTATGGTGCGGGCACAGCCATTGAGGAAGAGATCAAAAATGATTCAAATGCTTTGGAACAGTTGCAAGCGATGTGGCAAAGCTGGCCCTTCTTTCGCACGGTGATAGAAAACATGCAGCTGGAATTGGCCCGTACCCGCATGGAAATCGCCCAGGCTTACAGTGGCCTCTCGCAGGAACGTTTCCACGACATCATCGCAGCGGAGTATGAAAAGATTAGATCGGCCGTATTGAAGATCACCGGCCAGGAGAGGCTTCTGGACAACCACATGGCCATTCAGCAATCCATCGTTCTGCGCAACCCCTATACCGACGTGCTCAACCTGATCCAGGTCGACCTGCTCAAGCGGTGGGCCGTGCGTTCCGAAGAACAATCCATCCCATTGCGCCAGGCCCTATTTCTCAGCATCAACGGCATCGCATCCGCCATGCAGAGTACAGGGTGATGGATGACGCTTCTGCCACAAGCATCGAATAGGCATACACGGCAACGCTAAAAGCAAGTTTTTATTTTAAAAAACACATACCCGCGACAAGCATGATCGTTGACAGCCATGGAAAATCCAGCCCTTGACATGCATTGGATGATATGGACAAACCAGTATCAGATTACTTTTAAGGATTGTGCAGATGATACCCCCCAACCATTCATTGATCAGAGCAGTTGCATTTCCCGTGATGATTATTTTGGTGGCAACGTTCGTCGCATCGGGTGGCGCGGCACAGCCTGTCGTCATTGACGGCGATGTGCCTGCCGAGGGTGGTTTTCGTTACGTCACACTGTTGCAAGGGCTAACGCATCCATGGTCGATGGCATGGTTGCCCAATGGGGATCTGCTATTCTCCGAAAGGCCGGGGCGGTTGCGCTTGGTGAAAGGCGGAAAACTTTTGGCCGCTCCAGTCGATGGTGTTCCCGAAGTGTTTGATGCTGGTCAGGGCGGCCTACTTGATATCAGTTTACACCCCCGTTTTTTTGAAAACAACCTGATCTATTTTTCCTATGCCCACGGCAATGCCAAGGCAAACCATACGCGTGTCGCCGCGGCCAAATTCAATGGTGATAGATTGGAACACTGGACGGTGATCTTTCAAGTCGGGGTTCATAAATCAGGCAATCAACATTTTGGATCGCGCTTGCTGTGGCTTCCTGATGAAAGCCTATTGGTCTCCATCGGGGATGGTGGCAATCCTCCGGTTCGACTTGCGGGGGATTGGATCCGCAAACAGGCCCAGAACAAACGCAGCCATTTGGGGAAAATACTGCGGCTCGACGATGCCGGCAATGCGCCCCAGGATAATCCTTTTTCCGACAGGGTCGATGCCGAAAAAACAATTTGGAGCTACGGCCACCGTAACATCCAGGGATTGGCCTACGATTCACTTCGAAAATTGGTGTGGGCATCGGAACATGGGGCTTTGGGTGGAGATGAGTTGAACCGCATTCACAAGGGCGTGAATTATGGATGGCCGGTGGCCACCTACAGTCGCGAATACTTGGGCGGTTTCAAAATCTCAGACCACACCTCGAAACCTGGCATGGAGGATCCGCAGGTGGTATGGATGACGGCCATTGCTCCCTCTGGATTGATGGTCTATACCGGCGACCGATTTCCCCGGTGGCATGGCGACATCTTTGTCGGAGGACTCAAATCCCAGGATATCCGGCGAATCGATTTGGATCATTCCGGGCAGGTGATTGCGCAAACGGCACTGCGTATTGGCCATCGAGTTAGAGACGTGCGTCAAGGACCGGATGGACTGATTTACGTTCTCACGGATGAATCCGACGGCCATCTTATTCGCCTCGAACCGGTATCGGATAGCCAGTCGCCGCCCTCACCATGAAAATTGGGTCAGCTCACCGAAGCGATTCTGCCTTGTTGGAAATAGTGTTTCAGATCCCCACTAAATCTGCAGGAGTTAAGCTTTGCGGGTTTGTCAATCTATTGTTGGTGGGATGCAATAGGCAAACTTTCATCGGTATGAATTATCGGGATAATTGTCAAATGTTCAGGTATGGTGCATAGCGTTCCAGATTCTTTTCCATACCCACGCCAGACGCCGCCAGTCCTGCTTGGTTTTAACTCTTTCCTCGTCTGCGGGGATGGGGTGCAAATAGTTCAGCCCGCCAACCTTGAATCGGAAGACATAATCGGGTTCCGATCCCATGCGCAAATCGGTCATGACGATATTCTCGTCCTCATTAGCAAATGCATAATATCCCTTGGTGAACCATTTCAATTTGACTACCGGAGGGTGTTTTTCGAGCCCTGCCATCAGGGTCAGGTTTCTGGGGTAGAAATTGACGAACAACGGTGTGTCACCATCGAATAGTGAGAAATAGGTTTCGAAATATTGGTCCTTATCGATGCCCACCACCCGCCATAGCAGCGTGGTGAACGGTGCCGGGGAGGATACCAATTGGGAATAGGACACCTCTTGGCGGGCAAGCTTTTCTGCCACCCTGCGTTCGACAAATTCCCCGGCGCTAAACGCCCAAACCAGGTAGGTCAAACTGACAATCAGCCCGACCGTATTGAGTCGATGGCCCAAAAAATTATGTCTTTTGAGCACCAGCGCCGACAGGACACCTATCACGATCGGCAAAGTAAAAAGGGGGTCAATGATGAATAGAATCGGGATTGCCATCGGCGTATTGTCAAAAGGCCAAAAGATTTGCGTCCCATAGATGGTCAGCAGATCCAGAAGCACACTGGCTTCCAGCACAAGGAAGGACAACAGAACCCATCGACGATAGTACCGCTTGGTTTCGGAATGAACCTTCGTGATAAGCCAGGCGATCATAGGCGACAGGAGGGCCAAGAGAAAAAGAGAGTGGCTGAAGCCCCGGTGGTAAACAAAGTCATTCACCGGCCCGCCGAGGGGGATAAAAACATCCAGATCAGGTATCGTTCCCACGGCGGCGCCCCACAAAAGGGCCTTCCTTCCGACCTTTTTACCCATGATTGCCTCGCCGCAAGCGGCTCCAAAAGTCAGCTGGGTCAAAGAGTCCATCGTATTCCTAAGTCTTGATCAGGTTGACCGACCAGGTGTTTCATTGGCTTTGCACTGGAATCAAAATTTCGTTTCTTCTCATAAACCATGGCATAAAGGGTGGATTGTATCTTGCCCATACCGGATCGTCGACAATTTTCCAGCCTTTTATGGAGATCCAGTCTGTGAGTTTGGCCGCATGGTTCGCATATCGCTTTTTACCCCAAGTCCCTGAATAACGGATAACCGCCACAGTTTTCTCTTTCTCCATCCTCAACGAGATCCGCTCGTCATCCGGTATTGGCAGCGTATCCATCGTATAGGCGGATGGCATCATGAACGCAATTCGCCACCGACCGTTTTCCCGCGCTTGGCTAACTGGGGCGGTCATGGCAATTTTTTCTGATACCGGCTTTTGGCTGACGGGGGCGGTCATTGAAATTGATTCCTTTTTTTGGTTTTTTCCCCCAATGTAATCCGCCAAACGTCGAAAGCCTTCACTTCCGACCGCCTCGAACTCACCTTCCACGTAGGTCTCTGCCACAATATAAGACGAATATCTACGCAATTCGAAGTCGCCTTCGGTTTCCAGAACGCTGTAGCTTGGTTCCTCAATTGCCATGGCGGGCGTTCCCATTGAAATGAGTAGCGCTGCAATATAGAAGCCTACGAACGTCATGTTTTTAGAATTGAAAATCATTGATTTTGACCGCTTTCTATATTTTCTTTGGCACCGTCTATGCCCCAGATCAAACCCGAGTATTTCACAGTATCCGATGTCAAATTAAACAACTTAGGGGAGCAAATAATCGCCCCATCTCCGTCATCCAAAGATGAGGCGACCATTAATTGCAGTTACCGCAGAATTTGCGGTTTACACAAATTTTCTTCCTTTGCAGCGCTGCGTCCACAGCCTGCGCAAAAATGGGTCGCCGGTTGAATGAGTCCTATATAGGTCTGAAGATCTTTGACCTGCAGTTCCTCTTCCACAAATGCGCAAAGCGTTTTTTTGTCGTCATCACTCATTGTTCTGTTCCTCCTACTTGGAAGCGTTTGACTTGATGACCGGACTACCGGCAGCCGTAGCCAGGGAAACGTACAAAAAAGTCAACATTAGAGTCATGGCAAATCTTTTCATAGCACCTCCTATTATCGGTTTTCCGTTTTCGGGTTTAGACGAGATTTCACAGCCTCGATGACTCCACTCTAAAAATAAATTTCAAGCCTAAGGATGGTGCGCGAAGCGGGATCGGCAATATGAGTAGGTTAATCGTTTGATGGTGGCAGAAAACTACCCATTTAATCCCATGGTACAATCAACCTAATGATATTAAATACGATTTTAATTGTTTGGTTACAACTAACGGTTGGAGATGGGCAACGATCCAGAATGCTGGAAAATAAAATGATTCCTTTTGTGCTGATGAATCGGGAGCCAGCCACAGGAAAGCAGGTCCATTTTGGTAGGTTTGGACTGCCACCATACGATCAAACGGCCATCGTTGTCTTTGTCTGTTGGTGCCTTAAATTCAAGTATAACCGATTTGAGCAATTAGCAGAGGGGTGCGGTGGATGAAAAATAAAAAGCAACGATTTCTGCTCATCAAGGAAGAAGAGAAAATACGACAGGTAACGCATTGGGATCTGGACTATCTGCCCACAGATGAAATCCTGGATCTGTACCAGCGGGAAACAGGACGTCACCGAAAAAAAACGGAAATGGACTTGCGGCCGATGAAAGCAAAAAAAGGCTATCGCTGCTGCTGATTGCAACCGGTCTTCTACTGCTGGCGGGAGCACTTTGCGTCGCCTCTTTGGTTTGAACAGGCATACTGCAGGGTCCAGTCTTGATCCTTATCGGAAGGTCTTCAACCGTTGCTATGGAATTGATCTTCGAAATCAAAGAATCAGGAAATTACACACATCAATTCTAATATCGATCACAAACAGGAGATTCATTATGGATAAAATTGGCTGCCTAACTGAAAAGTATTCCAGTCGCGTGATTGGCCTGATTATCTTACCGCTGGCCCTGGCGCTCGGCTTTTTAGGATTTCTGATTGTCCCCGTCGTAGGGCTCATTTTTTCTGTGCCCCTGTTTATTCTTGCATTCGCGTTCATTGCGGCACCTGAAAGCAAAGTGTGCCGGCTAATACTGAGGAAAGATTTTGATTAGCGCTGAAAACATAGCACTCCGTATTTCGTTGCTTGACCCTGATGATGACCCAAGTTCCTATGTGAGTCATGCAGGCAGGCTTCGAAGAGAGGATTGATTTTTATGGGGATTGACAAAGGTTTGCAAAATCGGCGAATGGCGGGTGTGGTTGCAGAACGGGCTGGAGTCGGGACTACCGAAATCGTTTCTGGTTGGCAGGCGGTGCTGGTGGATCTGCTAAGCCGGATGAAACCGTTTTTGAGACCCGGCGTCATGGTTACCTTTCAGCACCTGACACCGTCTGAAATAGTTTTATTCGAGCGCCTTAGAAATGAAATCCGCACACCCCAATCTGCAGCCGCGATTTACCTTCCACCCAGTGTCAGGGAGCAGATGCTGGGTGAAAAGCAGGTCATCGACGACGCTTGCGGACAGCCTGACGACGGTGTAGTGGTCGCAAGTCGCCATGGCGAGTACGATGTCATCGTGAACGCCTTATTCGCTTTCCATCCCTTTACGCCTGCCATTGACGTATACGACCATGGGCAATTGATAGCGGGATACCAATTTGAAAGTGTTGATGCATGCATTGCGGAAGTGTCAATTGTGCTCGGCCGTCATTTGGGAATGCCATCCCCGAAATCAAAACGGTATTTGGAGAGAACAAGATGAGCGAAAAGGAATTCGTCGTGTTTGGCGGCAGCAGCGGCATTGGCTTGGATATCACCCGTCTTCTAATCCAATCGGATCGCCGAGTAACGGTGTTTTCTCGATCAATGCCTGCGATCGGTGAATTGAAAGCGGTGAGCCACCTATCTCTTGACATCACCCGTGATGACATTGACGCGAGTTCGCTTCCGGATCGAATTCAGGGATTGGTTTATTGTCCGGGTTCCATCCGTTTGCGCCCATTCCATCGGCTCAAAGCGGAAGATTTTCTAGCAGACCTGGAAATCAACCTGCTGGGCGCGATCAAAGCGATCCAAGCCTGTCTGCCGGGTTTGAAGAAAGCCGATGCGCCCGGTTCAATTGTCCTGTTCAGCACGGTGGCCGTGGAAACGGGCATGCCCTTCCATGCATCGATCGCCAGCGCCAAAGGGGCGGTAGAGGGCTTGACCCGATCTCTGGCTGCCGAATTGGCACCCAGAATAAGGGTCAACGCCATCGCACCGTCGCTGACGGATACGAATCTGGCCAAAGAACTTTTATCCGATGCGGACAAACGGTCTTCTGCTGCAGAGCGACACCCGCTCAAACGGATTGGAAATCCCGCAGATATTGCTGCCGTTGCAAAATTCCTGCTCGACGATTCAGCCTCGTGGATTACCGGCCAGGTTATCGCCGTGGATGGCGGTATGGGGGCGATACGGACATTTAAATGACACCTGTCCGGATGTTTTCGATGGGTTTCGCGTATTGAGGAGTCAAAATGCAGGGTAAAGATGATTTTCAATCTCGAAAAAAAGGCGCGATGCTTGGAATGTTCATTGGGGATGCGTTAGCCATGCCAGTGCATTGGTATTATGATCGACAGGCGCTTTACAGGGATTATGGTCATGTGACCGAATACCAGGCTCCCAGAAATCCTCACCCCGACAGCATATTGTGGCGCTCGGTTTACAACGGGGCGGCCGATATTCTCCACGATCAAAGAAAATACTGGGGACAACATGGGATTCATTACCATCAGTTTCTAAAAGCCGGTGAAAATACCCTCAACCTGAAGCTCTGCACTCTGCTGATCGATACCCTTGTTGAAAATGGCGCGTACGACAGTGATGCCTACCTGACGCGTTACATCGATTTCATGATCACCCCGGGCCGTCACCGGGATACGTATGTGGAGGAGTATCACCGCCATTTTTTTACCAGCTATGCCCTTGGCAAGCCTCCCCGTTCTTGCGGCGTCGTCGAAAAGCATATCAGTGGCCTCATCGGCATGATCCCATTGATCGTTTACTATGCCGAAAATCCGGATACGGCCCGTCGGCTGGCGTTTCAGCACCTGCGGCTCACCCACCTGGGGGATCGGATGACAGCGGCGGGAAACTTGCTTGTGGATGTTCTGCTTCCCGTTCTTAACGGCGCTTCGCTCAAAGATACGCTTGTCGAAAAAATTAAACGCCAGAACAACCCCCTAGTGGGGTTTCCTTTCTTCCGCTGGCTCGAGGAACCCGACGAGGCGGTCATTGGAAAGCGCCTCAGCAGCGCCTGCTATGTCGAAGACGCCCTGCCAGCGATCATTTACTTGGCTTTGAAATATCATCATGATGCCGCCCGAGGTCTGATTGCCAATACCAATCTTGGTGGGGACAACGCCGGACGGGGCGCGGTGTTGGGGGCATTGATGGGGGCGGCAAACGGGTCCCGGGCCTTCCCGAAATCGTGGGTGGATGGATTGCGTCATCCACCGGCGAACCTGGATCTTTTAGCGGTGAGATCGGCAATCCCTTAGGTTTCGCCTGTTGAGAAGCATAACCGAAAATAAACTCCTGAAATCATATCCTTCGTTTGTTTTTGGAAAAAAAAGAAAAATGCCTGCTTTAGGTAGTATTTACCTGCTATATTGCCCCGGTAAATTTCGTGCTGCATCTCCTTCAGCTTGTACTTAGGTTATTATCGACAGGAATTTTGAATAATTGGGAGGTTAACATGAAGGTTAATATGAAATGCTTTGCGACACTGGTTGATGTCGGGGCTTGTAACTTTGATGACGGCACCGTGTATACGTTAAAGGAAGGACAAACCGTTGAAGACCTCATCGAAGCTTCCGGGCTTCTGAAAGAAGATGTAAAAATTGTTTTTGTCAACAGTAAAAAAGTTGGTTTTGATGCGGTGCTCTCAGACGGTGATCGGATCGCCTTTGCCCCGGCTACCGGTGGAATGTAGCGTTTTATAAAGGCGCCATAGAAGCGTTACCCCGTTACCTTGAAACCTGTCCGGTCAATTTGGACGGGTGCAACAAGAAAGGAAAATGCTCATGAACTTGGAATCCAACGAAAATGCATATGTAAAGGTAAAGGATATGGCCGGTAACGAATTTGTATGTCCCCTGAAGGAACTCAGGGACGCCAGAAAAATCACTGATGACGAATTGGAGAACTGTTTTGAGGGCGACGTCGTCGGCCGTTACGCCGGCATGCTGAATATCGTCGACCCGGAAAGCTGATTTTCCGTAAAAAGAATTCAGCCTTTGGGCAGCCACAGTAATCCTTTGGAAGTATCATTCGATCATTGATCGGGGGATCGCTGGTGTCCGGCGCGACCTTCAGACAATCTTCAAGGATTGGTATTGTTGCGCTGCCCTGCAATGGTTGTCCTTGACCGCCACCACCCAAAGGTAGAGATCCGCCGATTGACGAAATTTATGGACATGAAACCCATATTGCTGCAATGCAGAAATGAATTGGCGGGTGTCGAAACGATCTTCCTAGGGATGATCCATGAGCCTGCCCAGCAACGGATGGGTGATGGTGCGGCTGAGAATCTCTTCGCAGTAAAACGCACCCCCGGGTTTCAGGACCCGAAAGATTTCTCCGATTGCCTCGCGCCAACGGTCCACGTGGTGGATCGCCCCGAAGTTGACAACCGCGTCGTAGGAAGCGGCGGCCACCGGAATGTGCCGGAGGTTGCCCACCCACAGCCGTGTCCTGCGACCGACGCTCCGCTGTCGCTGCCGAACAAGCGCGATCATTTTCGGGTCTAGATCGAAGGCATCGACACGGGCCGCCTTGAAACGGCGGTAAAGCAGGTCAATGCCGAAACCGGGCCCACAGCCGGTTTCCAATACGAGGGCACCGGTCAGTGGCCCGCCCATGGCCAGCAATTGCCTGGCTTCCCAGTAACGTTGCAGCAAGGCACGGATGGGGCTGATAATAAACAACCGTTCGATCCAATTCAGCTTCACGCTGGAATTCTCCTGCTTAAAAATCGCCTGGTTCTGCGGTTCCACCGGCACCTTCCGGCGTCCGGGGAGGTCGGCCCAAAAGCGGCATCATTCGGGTCGAACGATGCCGGACCCGGAAACCGGCGGCACTACAGGATACCCTTGTTGCGCAGGGCATGAACGGCCAGAAAGGTGCACCACTGTCGCTGCAATGCGCCCCACGACAGGACGTCGATGAGCAGGAGCACCTCTGCCAAGTGTTGTGGCAGCGGTACCATGACGCCGCTACCATCCGATCGCGCAACAATCCTGCGCTGCACCGCCGGCAGCTGCCGCGCCGGTATTGGCGCTATCTTACGGAAAAGAATCCCGGGCGAAAGAGACCATGACCGTTTCCGCGACCCTCGTTTTGGCCAATCACCACCCGGAAACCATCCCCCTGGCCCAGCGGCTGATGGCGACCCACGACACGATCCTTCTGGAGGAGCCGCCCGACAAGCGTTTCGAGCCCATGCTCGACGGAGAGATCGCCATCGATGCCTATCTCGAAGACCAGGATCTGGAATATCCGGAATTCAGCCGCCGGATGGCGCGGGTCCTGCGTGAACGCCGTCGGGCTGGCGCCCGGCTGGTCCAAGTCGAACCGTTCATCGACCGGCTGTTGTCCATTCACGATCGTTTCGCCAACGGAGAGGGTCCCCGGGATCTGCCCGTGGGTACGGATCTGTATCGGGTGTATTGCGCCGAACACCTATCTACCAAAACACTGCTGGACTTTTACCGTGCATCCGGCAGCGACAACTTCGACACCACGGTCGATGCCGTCAAACAGTTTGCCAGGGCCGATGCCCAGCGATTCGCCCTGCGCGATCAAATGCGGGCCGAGGTGATTGCAGTTCTCCTGCGGGAGCCGGGCAAAAGCTATATCGAGGCGGGCCAAATTCATTACCCGCTCTGGCGGGAGCTCAGGAGGCGGCTGCCGACCGGCTATCCTTTGCGCGTGCATTTTCTCATGGCCGATTTGGTGCGCAAACTGGGCACCCGTCGCCATCTGTTCGGGCCCGGAGACCTGTTGACCCTCCATTATCGGTTTCATCGCCAAGGCCGCTTCCCAACCGAAGACCTTTTGGCGGCCCGGGCGCTGTTTTACAACAAACTGATCCTCAAGGAAGAGATTGCCGCCGATGTGGAAACCTATCCCCGCACCCGCGACGAACTGGAGGTCGGCATCGTCACCAACCGACTGTTTCAGGCGGCGGCATCGGCACTCAGTACCGCCAGCAACGTTTCGGGCCGGGGGTGATCAGCCGGTCCGGAGGCATGGTGGCTGAACAGGATACGGCCGTCGGTGTCAATGATGAAGACCCCTGGCAGCTGGCGCACGTCACCCCTGGGGACGCCGATTCCGTGGCCCTTGGCCATGGCCGTCACCCCCCTGAATAGCATTTTGGCGGAAAGCAGCGCCCCAGCGGAGGCCTGTTTGAGGCGAAAGGCCTCGAAAAGCCGTTTTTCCGGGTCGGCGATCATGGGAAAGGGGACGTCGAACCGTTCCTTGAATTCCGCCGTCTGCGCAACAGTGCCCAACCCAACCAGCAAGACTACAGCACCCAGGCGGTCAAAGGCATCTTTTTGGCGGCGCAACTGCGCCACCTGCTCGCGGCAAAACGGTCAACCGTAATGCCTGAGAAAAACCAGCACCACCGGGCGCTGCCGCCAGAATTCGCCCAGCGACGCCCGAGAATGATCCCACAGCTGGACTTCTTGTTCGCCGATTGCACGCATATTCAGATCCATGCGGGTTTCCTTTCATGGTTAGTTGGCCGCAGCTTCCCTGAGCCGCATGAAGGCACCGAGGTTGTCTGTCGTCACGACACCGACGAGCTTCCCCTCCCGGGTCACCGGCAACAGGTCGCATCGACATTCACTCAGCTTGGTAATAACCGTGTCCAGCATATCCGTTGATTCGACGGTGGAGGCATCCTTGCGTAGAATCGATGCCACCGTTGCATGCGCGTCCTTCCTGGACAACGCCGTGAGCAGGTCGGTCTGCCGCAGAACACCTTCCAGAATACCGTCGCTGACGACCGGGAAATCTTTTTGGGTGCCGGCCAGTGTGACTTCCGCCGCGCGCTGTAAACTGTCATCGGTGGCAAGGGTCTTGTACTCGCTGACCATCACCTGGTGAACCGGGATACCGCCGACGGCGGATTTCATTCGGGTCAACGCCGCCTCCTGGGTCGCACCCAGCCAGACGAACAGCGCGATGAACAATAGAAATGGGCTGTAGACGAGGCCCATCAGGCCAAACAATACGGCAATCGCCCGACCGATGGAAGCGGCAATCCGGGTCGCCCGGTCGTAGTTCAAGCGCGTTGCCAGGGCGGCGCGCAAAACGCGTCCCCCATCCATGGGAAAGGCCGGAATCATGTTGAAAGCGATCATGAACAGATTAACCGCCATGAGTCGCTCTAAAAGCGGTCCCGTCGTGACCGTCAGACGCTGCACGGGTTCCCACGAGGCGGTCGCCTGCAACCAGACGAACAAGGCCGCGGCAATGAAGACGTTGACAGCAGGTCCGGCAAGGGCTACCCACAATTCCTGCATGGGTTGGGAAGGAATTTTCTCCAAGCGGGCCACGCCGCCGATCGGGAGCAAAATGATGTCACGGGTCGCGATCCCATACCGTCTGGCCATCAGGGCATGGCCGAATTCATGCAGAACCACACACATAAAGATGGCGAGAATAAACAGAACACCAACCAACGCGGCGCCGATACTTTGGCCCCGCTGCCAGTGAACCAGCGCGACCCACCCGACAAGCAGAAGAAAGGTAAGATGCATGTATACATCGATACCGACGAATTTTCCTATTTTAATGGACCATTTCATGTCAACACCTCCTGCCAGTGATCGAATTTCATATGGACACAACAGCTTATCTGGCACCATTGCTATAAGGAATATACGTCCGCTCCAGACAGCTGCAATATGAAATACTTGGCCGGTTGCCGGTAGGCCAATCCTACCCATAGCCATGTGCACACCACCATCTGGATAAAAATCGGAGTTCCAGGCATCCGGTGACAATGGGTCTCCCGTTTAGATTCATCACAAGAGAACCGGTAAGCGGTCGGGTTGGACAAAACACGCAAACCTGCCGCACTTCGGGTGTTTACCTGTCAAAGGGTGTTCAAAGTTGACCGGTACCGTTCAGCCTGGGTCAACAGGTCATCCTGCTTGCGGGCTTGCATCCGATCCCAGGTCCGAACCATCATCGCGACACGGGGATTCCCCGCAAGCGACTGCCGATGGCGATGAATAAAGGCCCAATATAAGCTGTTAAAGGGGCAGGCAAGCTCGCCCACGGGTTTCCGCCAATGATAATAACAGCCTTCGCAGTAGTCGCTCATCTTGTTGATGTAGTTGGCTGAAGAGATATAGGGTTTGGTGGCCACCAGCCCCCTATCGGCATACTGGCTCATACCCCGGGTGTTGACGATCTCTACCCAATGGACCGCATCGATGTAGATGCCCAGATACCACTGGTCGACTTCGTCTGGATGGATGCCTGCCAACAGGGCGAAATTGCCCGTAATCATGAGCCGTTGAATATGATGGGCATAGGCATGCTCGAGGGATTGGGAGATGGCGATGCACAGGCAGTTCATGCGGGTGCCGCCCGTCCAGTAATAATCAGGCAGGCGGGCGCTATGGCCGAAATGGTTCATGGATGCATATTCAGGCATGTGGGCCCAGTAGATGCCGCGCATATATTCGCGCCAGCCGAGAATCTGCCGAATAAAGCCTTCCAGTTGCTCGATTCCGACCGCTTCACCGGAAGTCGACTGAGACCGGGCAATAGCCGACTGAATCACCTCCATGGGATGGAGCATTTTGGTGTTGAGCGCAAAAGAGAGCAGGGAATGGAAAAGGAACCCGTTTTCGGCTGTCATGGCGTCCTGGTAGGTGCCGAAGTGGGGTAGTCGGTGATCGACGAACGCCTGCAGCTGGCGCAGGGCCTGTCTTCGATTCACCGGCCAGAGCAGCCGTTGGGGATCGATCCGGCCGAAGGTGGGCACCTGGCAGCGATCGATCATCGCGACAATATCGGAGACATCGTTGTTGAAGGCGCATGTCTCAGGCAGTGGCATCTTGCCGTCGTATCACTGGCGATTGCTTTGATCGTAATTCCATTTACCGCCCGCGGGCTTGCCGTTATCCATGAGAATATCATGGCGCCGGCGCATCTGGCGGTAGAAGGATTCCATCAGGTAGCGTTTTTTACCTTTTAAATGCTGCACCAGATCGCTGCGCGCTGTCAAAAAGTGCTCCGTGTCCACCACGGCTGACGGAATGGATAGACGCGAGGCCAGCCGGGCCAGCTGGTCGTCAAGGCGGTAATCGTCCGGCTGCATGTATTCGAATCGCGTGATGCGCTGTTCGCGGAGCAGGCGGATCAGGTTGGCATCGAAGGATTGATCGTTTTTCGGATCGTCCAGGCGCAGGTAGACCACGCGGTGTCCCATACTGGCAAGATCGTCGGCGAAATGGCGCATGGCGCTGAAAAAAACGGCCACTTTTTGAATGTGCGGCTTGACGGCATCCGTCTCCTGACGGACTTCCATCAATGTGTAAATAATGTCTGCTCGAACCTGACGAAACCAGCTGTGCCGGGTGTTGAGCTGATCACCGAGGATCAGCCGGAGGGTGGTGCCGCTTTTCACGGCTTGCGGCCTTTTCAGACGCCCATTCAATCACGGCTTGCTGGAGTGCCAGGTAGTGGGTCGTTTCGTTTTTTTCGTTGTGGATGGGAGCAATTTTCCATTGCATCATGAACTCCGAGCCATCCTTGCGGTAGTTGATGGCGCGCCCATGGAAGACCCTGCCATGAGAAATGTCCATTTTTAGCCGATCGATGATCTCCTGGTCGGTTTTGGGTCCTTGTAGGATCGATGGTGATTTTCCGATGACTTCTTGGGGTTCGTAGCCGGTCATCAGGGTAAAGGCCGGGTTGACTTAGACGATTGGATAACCTGGCCCCGCTTCCGATATGATGATCGAGTTGTAGGATTCTTCCATGGAAGCTTCCAGCAGGCGCTTCATGATGTATCGATAGTTTTCGTCTCTTTCGAAAATGTCAAAAATATCCATCTTAACTTCCATTTCATTACCTGCGTGGTCGCTGGTGTCGATGAACTGTTGAAATGATCATTGGGTCTGCAGCTGGTGCTCCCGTTCAGGGAAATTGCTTGAAGAATGACCAAATCATTTCTGCAGCATCAAAATTGTAAAGGGGATCATCTTCCACCAGTTTGCCGGTGAAATACGGCCCCGGCCAAAGATGTCCCCAGCCGTCGATCTTACACAAAACCGTCATCGATGAATCTGTACAGGTATCCCAGGTACTCGTCTGTAACCGCCCCGTCGTACGAGTGTGCAACGACGGGCGTCCCCTCACAACCGTTGGCGTCAATCCAAAATTGAACCGACGCTTCAACGGAAAGATAGGTTCGCTCACCCTTGCGGTGCATCGAGACACCACCCGCAAAGGGTATGTCGTCGTCATCCAAGCCATGCATAATGAGGATGGGCAGCTGTTTTTTAGGCGCTGGGACGCGCCATTGAGGTGCGTCCGCATTTGGACGACCACCGATGCTGGCGGCGATGGGAGCGGCTGCAGCGAGCATTTCAGTGCGTTCCGCTGCAAATCGATAGGTCATCATGCCGCCGTTTGAAAAACCAACCATATAGATGCGGTTTCGATCGATCGATAGACGGTTGCTAACATCCCCTATGGCCTTGGCCAGATACCCGACGTCGTCAATCTGATCATCGGCGGCTTTTCCGCAACAGTGTCCCGCATTCCAATGCTGCAAATAACCCAGGATCCCGATCCCCTCGGGGTAAAGCACGATGAAATTCTCTCGATCGGCAATTTGACTGAATCCGGAAAATTTCTCCATGCCTTTCGCCGTATCGAATGCCCCGTGAATGACGATCACTAGTGGAAACGGAGTCGCTCCGTCATATGCTGAAGGAACGTGCACCCGGTAGGAACGCTGAAATCCCCCAGTGACGAAATCCATGCGTTGATGGTAAGTATATGGACCCCTGATGTTTGCCGATGGCAATGACCCATTACAAGCATTGAGGAGTAACATCACTGAAGCTAGGCTGAGCTGGCAAAATTTCGTGCAGCGTTTCATTAGGTTTAAATACCCCTATCAATCATCGATACATTTTCAGGAGAAGGTGACTACAGCTTGCATTCGAGTTGTGCGTCAACCGGAAAGATCGTCAGCGGACCGGCGGGTGACTCGCCGAATTCGCGTCCAATTTGCGATAGCATCCCTTTGAACAGCCAATCGTGAACGGGCAGCATGCCATACCAGTAAGCGATACCGGCCAATCCTTGCGGCAGAAAACGCGAAACAATTTCAAATCGTATACGTCCTGGTGATTCCGTCTGAATGCGGAATTCAAGCAGCGCGTCGCCAGGCGCCTTCATCTCGGACAATAGCAGCAGGCGGCGGGGCGGCTCATGGGCAACGACGCGCCAAAAATCCAGCGCGTCACCGACGCGTAACTTTTTCGGATGCCGTCGGCCGCGTATCAAACCGGGGCCGCCCGCCATCCGGTCCAGCATTCCCCGCAAACGCCACAATGGTTGGGCAAAATACCATCCATTGCGCCCACCGATCGCTTCGATCGCTGCCCATAGTTTGAACGGGTCCCCCTCAAAGGCGATGCGGTATCCCCGGCGCATGACGGTGCCCCCGGCATAGTCGGCATCACCGCATGTTGTCCATTCCGGCGGCAATTTTCCTCCACCGTCGAAACAGCAGGTATCCACCTGTTCCTGCTGAACACGTTGCAGAGCTGTTCTAATCGCCTCTTCACCGCTAACAAGATTTACCGGAACCCATTGACGAATCGCGTTTTCTTTGCAAATCACGGGAATGCTCAGACCTTCTGCCAAAGGCTGGGCGATGGAGGCCGGCACCGGAGTGACCAGATGGATCCATTTGGCACTCAACCAGGGGGTTAAAACCGGAACAGCGATGATAATGCGCTTGGGCAACCCGGCCACCCTGCAATAGATATTGATCAGGTCCTGGTAGTTGAGAATGTCAGGCCCGCCAATATCCAAGCTTTTGCCAGTGGTTTGTGGTGCAGACAGGCAACCGGCCAGATAGTCAAGCACATTGGAGATGGCGATGGGCTGGCAAGGCGTTCGCAGCCAGCGTGGAGTAATCATGACCGGCAAACGATCGACCAGGTAGCGCAGCATCTCGAAAGAGGCGCTGCCCGCTCCCAGTATCATGGCTGCCCGAAGATTGGTGACAGGCACACGACCCGCTTCCAGTATCCCCTCTACCTCATGGCGCGATCGAAGGTGATGACTCAGGTTTTCGTGGTCCTTGTCCCCCAACCCACCCAGATAGATAATCCGTTGCATGCCATTTTGTTCCGCACACGCCACCATATTCTCTGCGGCCTTGCGATCGGCCTCGGCAAACCGGTGTTTATGGGCGTTCATGGAATGGATCAGATAGTAGGCTGTGTCGCATCCCTTGCCCGCTTCAATGAACGACGCCCGGTCGAGGGCATCGCCGGGCAAAACGTCTAAAGCCGGGCAACCTGCCCATGGCCGGTTCAGCAGTTTCTGAGGTGAACGCACCATTGCCCGAACGCGATAGCCTCGATCCAACAGCATTGGGATAAGACGGCCTCCCACATAGCCGGTTCCACCGGTAATGAGAATTGCTCTATTCGCCGTCATTCGAAAAATATCCCTTTGATCTCTTTTTGCCTGATGATTTCATGATGGATTCGCTCTGGACCTTCTGCAAATAAAAAAGAATCGAATTCAACACATAGGAATGCGACGCCCCCTTTGCGAATGAAGTCCTGCATGTGGGGATGCTGCCGTTTGAAGGCCTCTTTGACGCTATCGATTTCCTCATCAGACTCCAGAATGCAACAGGTACCTGAAACGGTGAGCGCTTGGGTATTTTCGTTTACGTGTTCGCCTCGCGTATCGATAAGCAGGCTCACCTCAGGATGATTCTTGATATTACGGTATTTCTTTGTATTAATGGGCGTAACCAAATAAAGTCGGTCTGCAGCCTCCGAAGCGATGTAGGCCATTAGCGAGCAATGCGGTATATGGCCGTCTGTTGTTGCCAGGACAAAACTGCTTTTTCGCATGAGCAGCGCATTTATTTAGTCGATCATATCGAGCGTATTTGTAGGCTTTTTGGGGTTGTTTAGCGGGGCGTGACTGCTTTTACCAATGTAACTTTACACCTACCACTTTAACAGCCGCGCAACAACACGAAAACAGAAGTTGCAAACCGTATTGGTAAAAATAGCCGGCTTTTTGATTGTTTCATGTTATAGATAGCAAATAAAATCTTATTGTTGGATTACGCTTCAACCATGGCGTGCGGTGGGAGAAAAAATCATGGAACGCCCCATTAAAATTGGTGTGAGTTCGTGCTTGTTAGGCAACAACGTCAGATACAACGGAGGGCACGCCCACGAACGCTTCATTACCGGAACACTCGGTGAATTCGTCGAATTTGTTCCGGTTTGCCCTGAGGTTGAATGTGGATTAGGCATCCCTCGACTGACGATGCATCTAAAAGGTGACGTGGAAAACCCTCGACTGGTCACCACGAAAACCGGCGAAGATCACACCGAGCGCATGGTTTCATGGGCGAAAAAAAGATTGGAGGAACTGGCTAACGAGAACCTCTGTGGATTTATCTTCAAGAAAAATTCCCCGAGCAGCGGTATGGCCCGCGTTAAAGTGTTCAACGACAAAGGGCAGCCGGTCAACAAAGGCAGCGGCATCTTCGCGGGCATGTTCATGAGGCGCTTTCCACTAATTCCCGTGGAAGAGGATGGCCGCCTAAATGACCCTATCCTTCGAGAGAATTTCATCGAGCAGATGTTTACGTTGAAACGCTGGCGAGATTTGACAGCCAGAGGGGCATCACGCGGGGTAACCTGGTCGAATTCCACACCTGCAACAAAATACTGATCCGGTCTCACAGCGAAAACCACTATCGATTGATGGGCAAACTGGTGGCCGCTGCAAAATCGATGTCACCATTCACCCTTTATGAACAATACGAAGAACTCTTATTGGCTGCACTTCGGCTAAAAGCTAGTGTGGCCAAAAACACCAATGTGATGCTGCACATGCTTGGCTATTTCAAAAATGACCTGACCAGTGATGAAAAACAGGAGATGCTGGAAATCATCGATGCCTATCGTGGCGAATATGTCCCTTTGGTTGTGCCCTTGAGCTTGTTTTCTCATCATGTGCGCAAATACAATCAGCCATATCTGAAACAGCAGACATATCTTAATCCTCACCCAACTGCGTTGAAGTTGAGAAACCATGCATAGAATCAAATTCATTATGTAGAGGAGAAAGCCCAATGAAAACGGAAAAAGAGATGATGTGTTCGTCAAAGTAAAAGACACGGCCGGAAACGAGCTTGTCTGTCCGCTAAACGAGTTAAGGAATGTCAAAAACGTCAGCGAGGAGGGACTTGAAAACTGCTTTGAAGGTGATGTTGTCGGACGCTACGCGGCTCAGCTGAATATTGTCGATTCAGGAGATTGAATTCTGACACCTCATCTTGCCGGATTTATTCCGGAGGTTCTCACTCGCGCAGAATGGGCATTTGCTGTGAGCCATCTATTCCTTCAAGCCGAGGATCAGGTAGTCGGCGTCCTCCTTTGAGACGCTTCCGGGGGTCCAGCGGCCTTTCACGGAGGGTTGGATCACGGCCTGCTCGACCTCGGCATTCTCTCGGGCGGCCTGCTCGGGCGCGGCTTTCTTCCAGGCGTGGATCATGCCGCAAAGAACGACAACCGTGCGCTCGGGATGGTTTTTGAGGTACTCCAGGGCATAAATGGCCATGGCTGTGTCCCAGACGAGTTGGGCCTCACAGAAACGGCGAAAGCCCGAATCCGTGCCGTGATCGCCCAACACCCGGCGCAGGAAGGCCTCGTATTCCCGGTCCACGCGGCAAACGATGGGGGGCAGCTTGCCGACTTCCTCGGGCGTCAGGGACTCGAAACCTGTGCTCGCCACCTTGCGGGTGATGCTTCGCGGCACATTCAAGCCGACCATAGGGATGCTCCGGTCTCGGCAATAAAGGAAGATATCCCTGTACAAATGCCAATCCTGACTCCAATTGCGGGCAAAGGCCCGACGCATCTCCTCCTCGCTCAGCGCTTTGGCAACCCAGGTGTCGAGGATGCTCTGCTCGATGTGTTGAAACATTTCCAGACCCACAGCCAAAGGGCGTTTGCGTTTGTCCAGGCTTTGGATAACAGCCAACTGGGCAGCGTGGTGGGCCGCATTGTCATGGAATTCTCCTACGTAGACAATACCCGGTGATGGCAGCTTCCCGGCGGCCTGTTCCAGGCTGATCTCAGCCTTGCCGGCAACGTCCCACAGGGTAATGTCCGCGGCCTGAAGGATGGTGCCTGGCATGAACAGGGATAATAACAGCATCGTGTGAAAACCAACGCGCATGATCATGAGCCTTCCTCCAGATCAACGACAAGGGGCGATCCGGACGTTTCGCCGATGCCCTTGCCGATGTTGACACCGTCCTTGAAGGACAGTCGGCCATAGCGGCCGTAGTGGGTAATTTTGCGGGCCGTGCGCACCACCGTCCCGAGGTCGGCACCCTCCACGGGAAGGAACACGGCCACCAGTTTCTGTTTCCTTTTGAAAACCGCAAACATCGTGTCGGCGTTACGGCTGGAGATTTCCTCTCCCACCCGGAAAGCCTCGGCCGAAAGCACCGCTGCATCGCCCAGATCCGACAACACGTTCCGACCCTTTTCCCGCTTGGGCATGCCGAAGAAGAGTACGTCCTTGCCGGCGGTATCCTCGGCGGCGAATCTGCTTTCACTCCAAATTTCTGTAGCACCGTGGTTGAGGCCCATTAAAAGCCCTCGGAAAATCTCTGCCCAGGGCGCGGGACTGTCTTCGGCGAGCACGGCGGCGAGGGTTTTGGAACCTTTCAATGAATTGACCGTGGCCGGAATTTCCTCAGGGTAAAGAAGGCGAAAAACATCGAAGTCGGGGTCGGCGGCTACGGCTCGAGGCGCCGCCTGCATCCGAATACTGAATGTGGCCGTGCCATCATCCAGGGTAACGTTCTCCCTCTGCCTGGCCGTGTTATCGGTCACCTCCACCGGCACGCGGACGTCGAAGCGGGGGGATTTTTGGATGAGTATGCCCTCCACCTGTGGACGGCCTGCCGTAGAAACCACCCGGAGTCCATCCATGGCCAATTGCAGGGCACCTGGGCGGGTGATCCACTGATCGTGGAATGTACGCACCTCATTGCGACTTAAGCCACCGTGCTCGGCAAAAGCATCCAAAAAGTGGCCCCAGCGGGTTGGCTTATAGAGCCGCTGGGCATAGATGTCACGCAACGCATCCCAGAAGGCCTCATCGCCGATCCGCAGGCGCATCATATGAAAGACGAACATGGCCTTTCCGTAACCGACGGCCTGGCTGGCAGGGTTGTAGCGGCTGCGGAAGGTCGACAGTGGAAAGTCCTGCTCTCCTGCAGCGAGAAGCGCGTACATTTCGAGCGTGCGCAGGCGATAGTCCCTGGCCTCCTCCAATGAATGCTCCTCCTTGGAAAGGTAATCGGCCACGTAAGTGGTCAGCCCCTCGCACCAATTCCCCCCGATAGTATCCATAAACACGCCGTTGCCCCACCAGCAGTGGGCGACCTCGTGTCTGAGACTGGTATCGGGGATGAAGGGCAGTCTCAACACGCTGCTGCCCAGCAGCGTAAATGATGGAAAACCGTATCCGGTGGGAAAGAAATTTTCCACCACGGCGAATTTGGCAAATGGATAGGGTCCGTGAAGTTCTTCATAGCGGCCGATGTGACGCTGCACGGCGTCCAGATAGCGTGTTGACAGTCCGGCATTGGGGGGAAAGAAGTAGGTGGCGATGCGCACCTTGTCGTGCATGCGTTCGTTGATAACGTAGCGCCCTGCAAACATGGCCAGCGGTCCCGATGGGCGAGCCACCGACCAAACCGAACGGCTCCTGTCGGCGTCGTCGGCGTGATTTTCGAGCCTGCCTTCCATCACCGCATAGACGCCCTTCGGCGCGGTCACCGACACCCGAAAGGTCTCGGCGACATCTTCCAAGATCAACGGGTACCAGCCGCTGCCGGCCAGGAAGAAGGCTGCATCCTGGGTGATGGTGCCCACGACACCCTGGCCGGGGTTGTCCATGGAAAATGGCTCGGGCTCGAAGGGGTCGTCGAAAACACCTTCGTAGCTAAGGATCACGGTATTCGGAGATGGATCTGCCGGCTCTAAGTTCAGATGCAGCACACCATCTTCGTGTGTGTACGCGGCGCCCCCCACGGCAAGGATGCGCACACCGGGGCGTAAGGCCACGCGTAGGCGCGACGCACCCCGGGGGATATGGATGGTGTCAGTGCCGCGTAGGGTTTTGGCATCGTGAAGGATTTCCACCTCCAGTTCGTGATGGAGCGGCTGCTGTGCTGCGGGATTGAAGGCCGCAGGGCAAAGAATCCACAGTCCCGCAATGGCAACGATGAAAATCGGGCGCAGGCCGTGTAGCGGATGGGTATGTCTGATATCGGATAACACCGTGGGATTCGTTAACGTTAAACAGTTATGTGCAATGGATAATATGTTGATCGCTGAGTTTTGGGCCAGCTGGATGATAGAACGATTATGTTCCGTGTTCAAGTCTAGCGTTCCAGATTCTTTTCCATACCCACGCCAGACGCCGCCAATTCTGGTTGGTTTTCAATCTTTCATCGTCGGTTGGGTTGGGATGCATATCGTTCAGCCTAGCAACCTTGAATCGGAAGACATATTCAGGTTCCGACCCCATGCGCAAATCGGTCATGACTATATCCTCGTTTACATTAGAAATGGCAAAATATCCCCAGACGCCCAGGCAAGATAAGCCAGACTGAGAAAAATGCCAACCGAATTGAGTCGATGGCCCAAGGAAGTTTTTCTTTTTAGTACTAACGCCAAAATCACACTGGCTTCCAGTACCATGAAGGAAAGAAGAACCTATCCGCGATAATATTGTTTCGTGTCAGGATATGTTTTCGAAATCAGCCAAGCTATCAGCGGCGACAAGAGAGCCAGAAGGATGAGAGAATGGCTGAAGCTTCGGTGGTAGACAAAGTCGTTTACAGGCCCGCCGAGAGGGATTAAAACATCCAGATCAGGTAATGTTCCTAAGACGGCACCCCAAACAAGTGCCTTCCTTCCGACCTTTTGACCAAGGATGGCCTCTCCACAGGCGGCTCCAAATGTCAACTGGGTCAGAGAGTCCATGGTTTTTCCGACTCATCGGATACGCGGATGGGATAATTTTTATTCGTCGAACCAACACTAGATTTCAAGATGTAAACTTGACCCCGTTTATCAAGGGTTGACTTTTCCAAGGGGAGATGTTGCTGCAGGAACGATTATATGGTCGTGCATCCGCGCAATGCCCCTGGAACGTCCATTGAAGAATGATCCCCGATACTGTCGTAGTGTCTCTTTAGGAAGCTTGAGGCCGCAGCATATCCCAGGGCGTGCAAATGTTTTAAAAAACGCCATTCCGTATTCAGTTTGCTCGATGCATTCAGCGGTTCAAACCCTTTCTCATCTGAGATCAAATGGATAAACATTTTTCGATACCGGTTGGGGTCTAAACTTCCTTCATCCAGCAGCCGGGTAACAAAATCAATGGCCCGTACTTCGTGCAGCAAGCTGGCATTAAAAGTAATTTCATTGACGCGGTTTAAAATATCTCGGGCAGTTTTAGGGGTTTTTTGGCAGGTTAGCGGGTTGATTTGTACGATAACAATATCCCGGGCGTCACTGTGGTAGGCAAATGGATATAAAATTGGATTGCCTGCATAACCACCATCCCAATAATCCTCTCCATCCACTTCAACGGCCTGGAATATATAGGGCAAGCATGCCGATGCCATCACTTTGTCCACGGTCAAGCGGGTCCGGTCAAACCGCTTGACATGCCCATTGCGAACGCTTGTGGCACTGATAAACAGTTTGAGTTTATTGCAGGACCGCACCCGTTCAAAATCCACCTGTTTGGTCAATAATTCCCTCAAGGGATTCCAATTGAACGGGTTTGATTGATACGGCGACATCAGGCGCGAAAAAATATCCGAGAATAAATATCCGGGGGAATAGTCCAAATTCCAGTTGTTCGTCGCCATATCAAATGGTGTTCGCTGAAAAGGGCTCAAGGCTGCGGCTTCATGCACAGCGCGCCAAAATTTGCCCAATGCTTCACGGGCACCCTCTTTACCCCCGGCCATAATCCCGTCCGCCAGGACAACCGCATTCATGGCGCCTGCGCTCGTGCCGCTGATGGCGGCTATTTCAATTCGGTCAGAAGCCAGAATTCGGTCTAAAACGCCCCAGGTAAATGCCCCATGCGCCCCCCCTCCCTGTAAGGCGAGGTTGATATATTTTTTGGCGGTATCGGATTTTTCTGGTGTTTGATTTTGCTTCGGCATAGGTCATTATCTCATGAGCAACAAGCTTAACGCCATGACTATCATTCCTGTCACCAACCCATACAAACTGTCATGCCCGCGTCCATATGCTCGGCTGGTTGGCAGCAATTCATCCAAGCTGATATAAACCATGATGCCTGCCACCCCTCCAAACAGCACCCCCATGACTTGCGGTGGAATCACACCGGTGTCGCCCCCGAGGAAAAAGCGAATAGCGAAATACGCAATGACCGCTCCAATGGGTTCGGCCAGCCCACTAAGCACGGAATAAATGAAAGCCTTCTTACGGTTCCCGGTTGCATAATAGATCGGGACAGACACGCTTATACCCTCTGGGATGTTGTGCAGAGCAACGGCCACAGCGATAGCCACCCCCAGACTCGGATCCTGAAGAGCGGCAAGGAAGGTGGCAAGTCCCTCAGGAAAATTATGAATACCGATCGCCAGAGCGGTAAACAGCCCCATTCGCATCAGCTTTTGATGATGGGATCCATGATCGTGACTTCCATCGTTACCCGCCGTAACGCACGCTGCGGAAGCGAAATCCGGGATTGGCGCAGAAGGATCTTGTAATGGCTTCGTTTCTTCTTCTGAATGAACCTCATGCGGATTTTCCGCGGATGGGATAAAATTATCAATCACTCCAATAAGCAACATGCCACTAAAAAAGGAAGCGGCGTTGGCCCAGTGTCCCCAGTAGTCACCGTAGCTCGCCACGAGAGATTCGACGCCTTTGAGAAATATTTCAACGAAAGAAACATAGAGCATCACTCCGGCGGAGAATCCCGTTGCGACAGAGAGGAAGCGGTAATTGGTTCTCCGAGCTGTAAAAGCTATAACGCTGCCGATCCCTGTAGCCAGCCCCGCGAACATTGTCAGACCAAAAGCAATCAGTACATTCTGCATTGCAAACTCTTAATCAGCGTTTGTCACCATGATTTGGCGAATCACCATAAATATCGAAAACGATTGTAGCAGCTTTGCGCAAAGCACAGCAATCTATCGCAAACCGCTTGATTTGCTAATCATGCCGTTCTGGTTTTTATAAGTTCTTTTTTTCGAACCAATAAAATAGTCCTACCCCGGAAAGTACGAAAACTGGTACGACGATCCAGTGGTTTATCCCAAGTATTCCCGGTAGCGTAATCTTGCCCAGGTCTCCCCAGGTCAAGACGGTTCGCTTCATCAACGGATAGCTTTCTGCGTAGACCGCAGCCCCAGCCAGCATGCCCAAAAGACCCCACAGGCCGTCCCAGCGTCCTTCACCGATAGCACCCATGGATGTACCCGGGCAGTATCCCAATAGACCCCATCCAAGACCGAAAATCAGGCCGCCGATAATCGTGGCCCCCAGGACTGTCGACTTGATGGACAGGTTGACCAGCCCCAGGTCCTTGAGTAAATAGATCCCCACACAACCGACAAAGATTGCCGTCAGCATGAACTTCAAAATCGTCATGTCCATCAGGCGCAAGGCACCAATTTGCTTGTCGTATCGCAGCACCTGCCCCCGCTGCAGGAAAAAGCCGAACAGAACCCCGGTCACCAGACCGTAAATCAGCTGATTCGTCATTTGTCACCTTCCCGGTACAAGAGATTGGCGCTCACCATCCCGCCGATGAAAAAGCAAAACAGCGCGATGAACCCGCTAATTGCCAGCTGAGCCAGACCGCTCAGCCCGTGGCCGGACGGTCAGCCATCAGCCAGGCGTGCACCAAACATGGCCACCAAGCCGCCGAGAAATGCAGCGATGGCCCTTCCGGCAATACCGGAACCGAAACGGGCCTGCCACATGTCCGGTACCGCCTGCAGCTTGAACGTTCCAGAAAATCGGGAGGCTGCCAAGGAACCGATAAAAATACCGACAACAAACATCCACTGCCAATCGATCTTGGGGGCGGTCTTAACAAAGTAATCCATTTGGCTTACTCGTTCTGCGCTAAATATCTTTTCGATCAACCCTGCCGATCTCACAAAGGACGTCGATGCCCCAAAATATTTGCCAGTGAACCAGACCGAAAGCACCAGCACAAGCCCTGCGCAGCCACCGGCAATATAGGGGCTCCAGTAGTATTCCTTACCCGCCGGTTGCATATACCAACCTCCTCTCAAATTGTTCTATAGTTCAAAAAAACAAAGCATCTTGACAACTAACTCTATTGAAATCAGATAGATATTATGCATATAGCGGCAACTCTTTCAAGTTTGTATTTTTTCCGGGGATGGATGTAGATCTTGAAGATATATTGAGAGTAGCTCTCGAATCACGCCCTTGCCAAATGTTGGTATGGATGCTCCCCTGATCGGCGGAAAAAATTTTCATGGCCACGCAAGTTCGTTCTGGCTATCCCACTAAAACGGACCTCAACGTTTCGTGTGTTAGCTTGCCAGCCTCCATAAGTATCTAAGAAGACGTCTAATTTGCATTTAGCAACTGGATATCATACGCTTACCTTGGGTGCCATTTGTATCGTTAACCCTTTTCACTATAAGATAATACTTCACGCAGCTTACGTGAAAGAACCTCTATGGAAAATGGCTTTTGGATGAATCCGCTGCATCCCCGTTTCATTATTTCTTTTGCTTGCCCGTCGATCGTGTATCCGCTAGATAAGACAACTTTCACCCTTTCATCGATTTCTCTCAATCGGTCATAGGTTTGCCCACCCCCCATTCCCGGCATGATCATATCCAGAATAACCAGATTTATTTTCTGTCTATGCTGCAGGTAAACATCAAGAGCCTCTTGGCCACTTTGGGCAACGAATACTCGATAACCCAGCTTTTCCAGCATCGCTTTTCCGACTTCTACGATCATGCTCTCATCGTCTACAATAAGGATCGACCCATGGCCAGTTTGAATTTCAAGCTTTTTGGTTAGGGAACTTTGTTCTTTAGCTTCTTTTTCGGATGCGGGCAGATAGATATTGAAGGTGGCTCCTTTTCCCTTTTCGCTATAAACATTAATGAAGCCACCATGATTTTTTACTATACCGTAGCCGTCGTTATCCGTATCTTCCTCGATTTCCTTTGCATGGATGGGCGAGGGAGAAACCCAGAGGGTGAGCGATAGTAGAACCGAAAAAGCGATGATGAAAAATGCCCGAATGTGAAATTGCATGATCACAAAAAGTAAAAAAGCCATTGGCGACGGGCTTCTGCACGCTGGCCTTCTGGCTTTGGTTTATATATAAATTGTGGATTTATTAAACGGCTGGCATCTTCGTGGTGCCGATGTACGACTTTCGGGCACAATTGGCTGTTCTATAAAAGGACACGGTCAGTTTGTCAATATATTTGGTGCCCTGCAAGCGGGATTGGTGAATCGTTTCAATCTCCAGGGGCGCAAAATAAACTTTGCCAATCATGCATAGGTTTTTCCTCCATTGAGCCCTTTGGGGCTTTCCCGGGGGAAGCGCCTATTTTATTTCTTGCCAACCAGTCCACTGAATACCATCCGTAGATCCTGATCGCTCAGGGGCGGAATCCACTCTTCATCCGCCTCCATTTCGGACTCCTGGATTGGTTTTTCGGACGGGCATTCATCGTACAGCGAGCGGTTAACGGTCCGGCAGCGCTGGGCGATCATCTCCAGGGGGAAAATTACGCGGTTGTTTTCCACCCAACGCCCGCATTCGTCATGAGTGCCAACAAAGAGCAGGTAGAGGTCTTTGCCCTGTTTCAGGGTAATCAGGCGATACCCGCCGCCAAGGTCGACCTTGCGACAGCCCTTGATGCGGCCTTCGCCGTTGCGGGTAAAGTTCCAGACGTTTGACGAGGGCAATTGGCCCCGTTCGGCTTCGGCGATGATGGCCTCTACCCGGTCGGCAACCAGGCTTTCCCTCCGGCTACCTTTTCTCAGGGCAGCAAGCTTTTTTTCCAGCTTGGGGTCCAGGTGGATATGTTCGATCATGACGCTTGTCTCTCCAGCGCCTGGGGCAGGTATTTGACAAAACGGGCCGCCGGACCCAGTGCCCGGATCGTATCCGTCACTGCGTTGACCACCTTGACGAATTTGGTGGACTCGGCGGACGATATCCACGAAAATTGCACCCGGCCCGGTTCGACGCCCGTGAAGGTGAGCAATTTGCCCAGCAGGGCGAATTTGCGGCGGGCGTAATAGTTGCCCTCGATAAAATGGCAGTCCCCCGGGTGGCAGCCCGACACCCAGACGCCGTCGGCACCTTCCCTGAGGGCGGCCAGGATGAATTTGGGGCTGACCCGTCCACTGCAGGGCAAGCGGATAACGCGAATGTTGGCCGGGTATTGATACCGGCTGACACCGGCCAGATCGGCAGCCCCATAAGTGCACCAGTTGCAGAAAAATGCGACAATTTTCGGTTCCCAAGCGGAAGCGGACATATCAGCTCCATTTTTATCGTTGAGAGGTGAGAACGTTGTCTGCCGTCAGGCGGCCGTCAAATTTCGAACGATCGGGGTCGGACCCAGCACGCGGATTCGTGCGGTCATCTCGGCGGCGATTTCAGCGAAA
The DNA here is from genome assembly GCA_963704985.1 of uncultured delta proteobacterium. Lineage (GTDB taxonomy): Bacteria > Desulfobacterota > Desulfobacteria > Desulfobacterales > Desulfosarcinaceae > Desulfosarcina. The sequence continues at coordinate 753,442 of CAVPIL010000008.1, forward strand.
CGGGGCCCCATGGCCGACGATAGATTGAACATCTCCACGCGCTCCGGTTCGACGCCGGCCGCTTCAAGCGCCTTTTTTACGGCGTCCACTTTCCTCCTGGTCTTGAGGTTGCCCTCCACAAAATGGCATTCGCCCTCCAGGCATCCGGCAACATAGACGCCGTCGGCACCCTCCTCGACAGCCTTGAGCAGGTGCAATATGTCCACCCGGCCGCTGCAGAGCAGTTGGATGACCTTGATGTTGGGCGGGTATTCCAGGCGCATGGAGCCGGCGAGATCGGCGGCAGCATAGGCGCAGTATTTACAGCAGTAGGCCAGAATCTGAGGTTCGAATCGAACGGATTTCCTAGTGCCCTCCTTGTGGATTGAGAGAGGCGATTCTTACCGAATAAACGGCGATCATCATTGCCTGGCAAACGGATCCGGGGTTCCCGGTTCGCCGGGCAGCCAGATCGCCTTCAGGTCGTCTCCCAAATACTCACGCTCGTTTTCGGCCAACACACCTAAGGAGAGGGCGATGATCGACCACAGATGGGTCACGTGATAATTGCCGCCGTAGTGCCCGGCCAATTCGTGGATCTGGGCATGGCAGTTGTGGCAGGGGGTCAGGCAGTAGTCGGCACCGGTGGCGACGATCTGGTCGAATTTGATCTTGCCGTAGTGAAAACGGGCTTCGGTATACCCAGCCTGCAGGTAGCCGCCCCCGCCGCCGCAGCAAAAGTTATTGGATTTGTTCGGATACATATCCACGAAGTTCTCTTCGCCCACGCACGCCTTGACCACATAGCGCATCTTGTCGGCCTGCTCGTCGCCAAAACTCTTGCGAATCTGGTTGCAGGGGTCCTGAACCGTGAATTTAATTTTCAGATTCTTGTTCCAGTCGGAACTGACCTTTAGCTTTCCGGATTTGATCCACTCGTAGTAGTACGCCACCATAGGGGCGATTTCCAGTGGGGATTTCAGCCCATACCGTTGGTTAGCCTTCCAGACGGAAAAAGTGGAATGGCCACATTCGGTGTTCAGGTAGACCCTGCAGCCGAGTTCTTCAGCCCGTTTCAAGGTGTTGGCGGCAATTTTTTTCCAGTTCTCGTCATCGGCCAGGAACATGCAATAGTTCTCGCCGCCCCAGGCCTGGTTGCTGTATGTCCAGTCGATACCGGCCAGGTGCAGGATCTTCCACAAGGGCACCATCTCATCGGGCTCGGTGACCGGCTCGCGTGAATTCTGGCTTACGAAAAAATGGGCGCCCTGTTTTTCCAGCGGGGCCTGCAAGTTTTCCCAACCCGGCTGGGTCTCGCGGACTTCCTCAAGCACATCCTCCACGACGAAGGTGAAATCGTCGGGCGGGGTGCCCATGGCGCTGCCGCTGGCGTTGCGCAGGGCCATGTCACAGCTACCCAGGATGCCCTTGGGACGCTCTTCGCGAGGCCACAGCTTACGCGCTTCGAACACCAGCGCGGCGATGTCGATGCTCATGGGGCATACGTAGGTGCAGCGGGTGCACATGGAGCACATCCACACCCACGGATGGCCGCTGATCTGCTCATCGAGGCCAAGAGCGGCCATTCGCAAAAACTTGCGCGGGTCCATGCCTTCCAGGCCCGTGGCGGGACATCCCGATGCGCAGGCCCCGCAGGTGAGGCACAGATTCAGATTCCCTCCCTCGGGTAAAATGGCTTTAACCTTTTCAATAAAAGACCCTTTTCTTTTCGGATGAATCCTCACGGGAGCGTTTTGATTCATGGCTGTTCCTCTCGCCGATCGACATGATTATAGATTGGTTAACGGTTAATGAGAAAAAAACCTATCAGACAGCTTCTGCACAATTCTGCACAATAGTTAATGTTATCGACTGAAAGTATTGAACGTTGGTTTCAGACCAGCTGAGGCCGATCGTCTCCGGTTTAGGGCATTCAAACGAATGCCGTTGCCGCGTTTCTAATCAACTATGCCAGATGGAATGAATTCGGGGGCTGTTGCGCAGAAATGCGGCTTTTCAGTGATGTCCGATGCTGACCGACCCGGGCAGCATTCCTGGACACCGTCATGTAAAACCGAAAAACCGTAGCATGCGCAGAACCTTATAAAATGGAATGGGTTGATGCTCTTCCCATCTCTTAACATGCTGGAAAAGTCAAATTTATAATGTCGATAATTGAATTTGCTTTAATAGAAATAAACTATTTGACTAATTTAATATCTCAATCTAATCATGCCGGACTAATGTGACATCAGCAAGGGCTACGCTTTCACCCTAAAACAATTATTTAGGGGCAATGGTGCTGGGCACCCCACGGTCTTCAAAACCGCTGGCCTCGCCTGAAAACCGAGGAGGAGGTTCGATTCCCCTTGCCCCTTCCAGAGAAAATCATCGTCATGCAACGGGGCATCACCATCGGCATTGCCGGGCATGTGGATCATGGCAAGACGTCACTGGTCAAAACCTTGACCGGCATTGACACCGATCGCATGAAAGTTGAAAAAGAGCGCGGTCTCTCCATTGAGTCCGGGGTAGCACCACTCACACTGAATAGCGGTCAGACGGTAGCGCTGGTGGATGTCCCCGGGCATACGGACTATCTGAAAAACACGATCCGTGGACTCAGCGGGGTGGACCTGGCCATTATCGTCGTGGCCGCCGACGACGGCATCATGCCCCAAAGCCGTGAGCACCTGGATATTTTGAAATTCTATGGTGCGCAAGGCGGATTCTGTGTGCTCAGCAAGGCCGATCTGGTCGACGATGAGACCCTTGAAATCGCTGAATTAGAACTGGAAGATATCCTGACAGGTTCTTTTCTGGAGAATAAACCGGTAATACGGTTTTCCGCAAAATCCGGGGCTGGCAGCGATACTATTCTTCAATGCCTTCAAAAAGAGATCGGCCGTCTTCCGGCAAAGGAGGATCGGTCAGCCTTTCGGTTGTGGGTCGATCGTGTCAAGACCATCGCTGGACTGGGCACTGTGGTCAGCGGGACGGTGTGCACGGGATCGGCTTCACTAAACGATACGCTGCACGTGCTACCACAACGGATCTCCACCCGCATTCGATCCATGGAATCCCACAACCAGCCGGTGACCCGTGTGTATGCCGGACAGCGGGTGGGGATCAACCTGCACCATGTGCATGCCAGCGATCTGGGCCAAGGGGTACTGCTCGCCAATCCCGGCGTCAGTGAACCCGGATACCTGATTAACGTCGACATGGAACTTCTCGAACGGGCCGCCGCCCCTCTCAAAAATCGTCATCGAGTAAAGCTGTGCATAGGGACGGCGGTGGTCAATGCCATGGTCGTACTTATGGAACAAGACCTTCTGATGCCAGGCGGCCAGGCGCTCGCCCAGTTAAGGTTGCTCAAGCCCCTTTGCGTACTTCCCAGAGATCGCTTTGTGATCACATCCATGAACCTTCCCACCGTCTTAGGTGGCGGAATGGTTTTGGAAGTGCCTTCGGAGAAATTTAGAAATGCCAAAGCCGAACGCATCCTTCCTTACCTGAAGGCGCTTCGGACCGGCGACATCGGCGCTTTTGTCGATTCCTATTTCGCGGGCGTCCTTGGAACATACACCGACGCCCGCACTCTTTCCCGTTGCACCGGCCTGCCCCAGGCGGATTTCGAGGCCCAGATCAGCGCGCGGGTTCACTCCGGTGAATTCATCTACCTCAAACGTCATGGTGCTTACCGAAAAGACAAGTTCGAACAGATCAAAGCACAAATGCTGGCCGTCATCCAAGGTGTGTTCAAGGACAATCCCCTTAAGAAAAACATCAATCGCATCGAGTTGATGAACCTGCTGGATCTCTCCATGGATGAGATGCTGTTCACCCAACTGGTGGAATCGCTGTGTTCGGGGGGCAAGCTGAGAAAGATCGACGGTGGATTCATGCTTCCAGACAGCCGCGGGCACCTGTCCATGGAAGATGCGCAGCTGGCCGACACGCTGCTGGTATATTCCCGGGAAACGGGCCTGACGCCGTTCAGTGCCGACACGTTTTGGAAGGAGCATGATCGGATCCACGAAAAGGAGACCATCAAGGCACTGCTTAACTACCTGTATCATCGTGAAAAATTGGTCCGACTGAACGACCAACGATTTCTCTCCATGGAGGCAATGGAGGAAATCAAAGCACGTGTCAAAAATTTCATTGAGCAGCAGGGGTGCCTTCGTCTGGCTGACTGCAAAACAATTTTGGGATATGGACGCTGGGGCGGTGTTCATGTTTTCGATTATCTCGACCAAATCGGTTTTACCTCGCGTGTGGGCGACATACGGATGCTCAAAAGATCGCCAACACGCTGATACACAGCGTGATCGATGTCGCATTACCCGAGGGGACACAACGGTCGGATACAGAATATCAATATGGGGCTAAAGTCGCTTCCATCCAATAGGCAAAACCCGCTGAATTAAGAAAACATGTTAAGGAAACGAGGAGGAATTAATGAGTACAGATTACCGATCCATGTGGGCCGATTTAGGACTCGATTTAGAAGCGCATGACGCTCTTTTGGGCGTTCTGGGTCAGGCTTATCAAGACATTTATCTGGCGCAGAAGAACCGCCCGGAGGGGATGAGCTATTTCGACTTTGTCATGAGCGAGGTCCACGGGCTGCGCATCAAGGAGCTGTTGGACGAAAAAGCGGCCGGACGCAAAATCATCGGGTCCTATTGCGTGTTTGTCCCCGAAGAGATCGTTCTGGCCGCCAACGCCACCTTGGTCGGCCTGTGTTCAGGGGCCGATTTCGCCACGGAGGATGTTGAAAAATTGCTGCCGCGCAACACTTGCGCCCTGATCAAGTCGTCGTTCGGATTTAAAATTGGCAAAGTGTGCCCCTACCTGGAAAGCGCGGACATGATCGTGGGCGAAAACACCTGTGACGGAAAGAAGAAGGCCTATGAATCCCTGAATGACCTGGTAGAACATCTCTATGTCATGGATCTGCCCCAGGTCAAAACAGAAAACGGCAAGGCACTTCTCAAATCCGAATACCAACGTTTCAAGGCGGCAGTCGAAAAACTCACCGGCGTCTCGATCACCGCCGAGTCGCTGAAAACAGCCATCCGCACGGTCAACGCCAAACGCGCCGCCATTCACCGCCTCTCGTCATTGCGAAAAGCCGATCCGGCGCCGATCTCGGGGCTGGATGCCCTGCTGGCCAACCAGGTCTTTTTTTACGACAACCCGGCCCGGTTTACGGAATCGGTGAACAAGATCTGTGATGAACTGGAGAAGCGAATTGAAGACAAAAAGGGCGTCTTCCCGGAAAACACCCCCCGCATTCTCGTGTCCGGATGCCCCCAGGCCGTACCCAATTGGAAGCTGCCCATGATCGTGGAAACCGCCGGTGCGGTCATTGTGGGCGAGGAGTCTTGCGTGGGCGAACGCGGTACCCGCAACCTGACCGATAACTCGGGTGAGACCGTAGATGACATGTTGGACGCCATCGTTGACCGCTATTTCCAGGTGGATTGCGCCATCTTTACACCCAATCCCGACCGCCTGAAGCACATCCAGGAAATGGTCACCGCCTACAAGGCCGACGGCGTCATCCATTACGGTCTGCAGTTCTGCCAGCCTTACCTGATGGAGGCCATACCGGTGGAAAAAGCCTTGGAAGATCAGAACATCCCTTGCCTGCGCATCGAAACCGACTACAGCATGGAGGACGTCGGCCAGCTGAAAACACGCGTCGAAGCGTTTGTCGAGCAACTCAGATAAACTGTGGCAGTGATGACCATGTTTCAATTCTTCTACGAAGCTGTGCCGGCGTTGCCGGAATTCACGTTGGCGGTATCGGCAACCTGGCGCCATGGTTCCAGGCGGCTGGACTGGATCGCGGCAAGCGTTCTGGCTTGTGCCTTTACACCAAATCCAGCACGGCTGGATTTGATATCTCAGCAACTCATTCCTTACATTCATCACGGTATGGCCGTGCGGCACCATGGCTATTTTCCAGGTAAGGAGATCGGGCACGCCCATGCCGGGGCCGCCGAAGAGGCCATGCAACTTCATTTCAAGGCAATGGAGGCCTTGCAGGGTATCGGCGAACCGTTGATGACCGTTCACGTGGGATTGGATCGAACCTTACCCCTGGATCACCATCGCGTCGTAAAAAACCTCACCCGGCTCGTTGAACATGGAAAACGGATTGGTGTGACCATCAGCCTCGAGAATCTTCGCCGGGGCCCCACGGCCAATCCACAAATCCTTCTCGACTGGGCTCGGCGTTCGGGCGCAGGCATTACCCTGGACGTCGGTCACGCCGTATCCAGTCGGTGTGTCTGCAACAAGACGATCGGCGTGGAAAAGATCATCGATCTGGTGGCGGCGCGACTCATGGAAGTGCATGTCTATGAGGCGGAAACGGATCGCCATTGGGCCCCACGCAACATGGAAATCCTGGGGCCGATTGTCGACAGGCTGATTAAAACCGATTGTCGCTGGTGGACCATCGAATTGGAAGACACCCGGGATGTTCTACTCACCCGGCAATTGCTGGTCGATCATTTGAGGAAAACGGAAAAAACGGCTTTTTGGCGGCCGCAAAGGGAGGCCGGATGCGCTTTGCCGGTATAGACATCGGTTCTCGCACCATTGAACTGGTGGTGGTGGATGAGTCGGGTAAAATCGAAGCCAGTCGTCAGACAGACACGGGTTTTGACCCAATCACCGAGGCACAGAGGTTGGTGAATGGAATCCCTTACGATCGAATTATGGCCACGGGCTACGGTCGCAACCTGTTCGAGATCGCATTTGACGCACCAACGGTCACCGAAATCAAGGCCCATGCCAGGGGCGCACGGGCCATCTTTTCCGAGGCGCTGACCGTTTTGGATATCGGTGGCCAGGACAGCAAAGCCATTTCACTTTCAGATAACGGGAGGGTAAAAAAGTTCGAAATGAACGACCGCTGCGCCGCCGGCACCGGTAAATTTTTAGAGGTTATGGCAAAAACCCTGGGATATGACATGGAGGAGTTTGGTCGCGCAGCGCTGCTTGCCGAAAACGATCTCACTATTTCCAGCATGTGCACCGTATTTGCCGAATCTGAGGTGACTTCCCTGATTGCCAAAGGCAATAGCCGACGGGAGATCGCACGGGGGTTGCACACCAGTGTGATCCGCCGTGCCGCCGGGATGATCAATCGAGTTTCTTCACAGGGAGATATCGTTTTTACCGGCGGTGTGGCCAATAACCCCTGCATGGCTGCGTTTCTGGCTGAAAAACTGGACCGCCGGGTGTTGATTCCCGAAAATCCGCAATTCATTGGCGCGCTGGGAGCAGCGCTACTAGCAAAGGACCATTGATAACGATGAGGAGAAGCCGGAAGATTCTGATCGTTTGCCATTGTTTATTGAATGCTAACGCTAAAATTCATCCACTGGCAACTGTTCCGGGGGTCTTTACGGATGTGATTTCGCCCCATGTTAATTTTGGTTGCGGCCTATTTCAGCTACCCTGCCCGGAAACAACATATCTTGGCATGAACAGGTGGGGCATGACACGAGAGCAATACGATCATCGATCGTACCGCGTTCACTGCCGGAATATTCTTGAATCCCCATTGGCTCAGCTCACAGCCTTCAAGCAAGCGGGGTATGAATTTGTCGGTCTAGTGGGTATGGACGGCAGCCCTAACTGCGGCGTTAACATGACCTGTGAAGGGTACACGGGGGGAGAGATCGCTGCTCCTGAAGAAATCGAAAGGCAAATTGAAGCCCTTCAACTCGTACCTGGAAAAGGTGTGTTCATGGCCGAGCTACTGGAATTACTCCATCAGGTCGGGATACAGCCAGAGCTTTCAGCGGTACAGGAAACCGTTCCCAAAAAATAAGCAAAAACCAACTATGAAAGGGAAACAAATGAACAGATGGATAGGTATTGTCGTGATGTCAGGCTTTCTTTTCGGCATTGCTTCAACCGCAATAGCCGATGACTCGTGGAATAATGTTACTGAGAAAGGCAAAATTGCAATTGGTCTTTGCGCACAGTATCCGCCCTTCGAATCCAAGAACGAAAAGACAGGGAAACTCGAGGGGTTCGATGTAGACATGGGTAAGGCAATCGCAGAAAAATTAGGGGTTCGCGCTGATTTCGTGGATGCTGAATGGCAAGGGCTCTTGGGCGGTTTGCAAAAAGGAGATTTCGACATCCTGATCACCTGTATGTCTAAGTCAGAGACCAGGGGAGAAAACGTCAACTTCAGCGATGTTTATTACAAGCTTCCAGACGTCATCGTCGTCCGTAAGGATGATACGGAGATCCGGGACCAGTCCGGTCTGAAAGGAAAAACCATTGGTGTACAGCTAGGCACGGGAAGTGAACAATTGGCTGACAAAATGAAAGATATGTTCCGGGAAATCAAACGTTATAACTACAATCCCGAAGCATTTACGGATCTAAAGTTCAAGCGCATCGACGCCGTCATCGTTGGGTACGCCTATGCGGTCAATCAGATTAAGGCTGACCCATCCTACAAGGTTGTCGGCGAGCCACTGGCAGAGGCCGAAATCGTTATGGTTATGAGCAAGGGAGCCGACGAGCTGACAGCCAAGGTCAACCAGGCCCTGGAAGCCATTCAGAATGACGGAACCTACCAGCAGGTATATGACCGATGGCTCTCTGTGGACTGACGGATTAGCACAAAGCAATGGGTGAATTCAGAGCCGACATCCTCGTCGACGCCCTACCGTTCCTGATGCAGGGTTTGGCGGTCACGGTCATGGTATCTCTGGGCGCTTTCGTAATAGCGATGTCCATCGGTGTGGCGGTGGGCATCGCACGTGCCGAGTCGCAAGCAGCACGAAGATGGCTGGGCCCCTATGTGGAAATCTTTCGGGGTACGCCGCTGCTTATACAGCTATTTTTCATTTACTACGGTCTCCCATCCATCGGGTTGACCATGAATAACATCACTGCCGGCGTGATCGGGTTGGGTCTGAACGGCGGCGCCTACGTTTCAGAAATCGTCCGTGGCTCGCTATACGCAGTGGCCAAAGGTCAGCACGACGCTGCGGCGGCGCTGGGATTTTCCTGGTTCCAAGGGATGGTCCATATCATCGTACCTCAAACTATCCGTGTGGCACTGCCGCCGCTGGTCAACGCCTTTTCTGCTTTGCTAAAGGATTCCTCGCTGGTTTCCGTGCTGGCCATCACCGAGTTGACCCGCGTCAGCCAGCTGATTTACACGCGCACTTTCCGGGCCTTCGAGATCTATCTGGCCGTGGGCGTGATGTATTTTGTCATGATTTACGCCGTGTCCGTTGTATCTCGGCGGCTGGAAAGGCGCTTCAACGTTTCGGTAAGCAATGGTTGGTGACATGAGTGTCCAAATCTAAAAGACGTGGACGATAAGGATATGGATGAAGAGACGAAAGGCTGCGAGAAGAATGGCCTCAAGATAATGGTATGTGGCACTTGCCTGGACCACTTCAACCTATTGGATCGAAAGCAGGTCGGCGAGACCACCAACATGCTGGATATCGTCACAGCTATGCAGCTAGCCGATAAGGTAATCAACATTTAAGCATTACCAATTTGTGGAGGTAAAAGAATGAAATACGGTGCTCGAAATCGAATCCAAGCCAAAGTTAAAAGTGTGAAGAATGGCGACGTCATGTCACTCGTAAAATTCGATGTCACGATACCGCATGAAATGTCTTCAGTTCTCACCACAGAATCCGTCGAACACCTCCAAATTAAACCAGGAGACGACATTGAACTGGTGATTAAAGCAATTCATGTACTTCCTATAAAGAGTTAACCCTTAAGAAATATTTGTAATAGTTAGGCACCCAGCATTTGATCATTGAAGTTCGATTAACCCGCATGTAATCGCAAGGAACCACATTTTGTAGTTGGCTTCATGATCTGATCGTCGCTTTATCGTCAAGGTGTTCTCAGTTCAAAGTGACCATTTATGTGAAAGTTTCTGTTAGAGGATTGCTTGATAGAAGCTTGTGTAGGATAGATCTCATGAACTTGAGCTATCTGTGATTTAAAAAATTCCTTATAGATATGCCTGCAGGTTGGAAGGATTCAGCAATATCGACAGATAGCCACAGCAGCTACTGCAAATATTCCTATTTAATCGATATGATATAGCTATCAAGTGCACCAATCATACAGTCTGAACCGGCGCATTTAGCATTTGATCTATGTAATCATTTTTGATAGTAATTCTATTCGAAAAGGTGCCGAAGCGCTTAATAGGAAATCCCGTGGAAGTCGGGAGCGGTCCCGCCGCTGTAATCGGGTACGAAATCCGCTGTTGCCACTGCATGTTATCGACATGTGGGAAGGTGTGGAGAGTAGGAAGATCCGAGAGTCAGAAGACCTGCCTTTAACAGACAACCATCCCTCTGCGCGGAAATAGAGTGGCGTGGTGACACAATCAAAGGGCCAAGAAAACTGGGTGCAGCCCTTCAGGCATGGAATGTCTGAAGGGCTTTTTGTATTGGGAATCATTCGCGGCGGGGTTGCAGACTACCATGAAAGGGGGTGTGACCAAAAAAACGAGCGGTTGATCTAATAGGGGGATGGTTGCTGAAGATCTATACTTGGTTAGCGTTTCTTTATCCAGTTGGCAGGTCTATCGGTAATATTTTTTCATGATAACGCAATGGTGGTAAGAAAGGAAACCCCGTGAAACGAATAATTGTTTTTTATTTGACGCTGATGATGGTGCTTTCCGGTTCGACAACGGCATTTTCTTCTATGGAGAAGCAACGAGTAGAGAAAAAAGCCATCGTGCTGGCTGTATTCGGAACGACTTATCCCAAGGCGCTTCAATCCATACTGAACCTGCAAGAGAAGATGCAACGCGCCTTTCCCGGTATACCGATCAGGATGGCCTTTACCTCGGAAATCATCCGAGCTAAGTGGGCGAAAAGGGCGAAGGATGATCAATGGCGTGCCGAACATCCCGAAGTGCCTGAATTTCTTTATAGCATTCGAAACCCGCTTGCTACGATCGCCATCCTTCAGGATGAAGGCTATCGGCATATCGCCGTACAGTCCACGCACATATTTGCCGGCGAGGAATATGAAAATCTCAAATCCGAAATTGAAGCCTTGAATTCGATCGAAACCTTAAGGGATCGGGATAAGCCCTTTAAGAAAATCATTTTGGGGCGGCCGGCTTTGGGAGCATCCGGGGATGTCCGTCCCTACAGGGCGGATCTTGTGGCGGCTGCCGAAATCGTCAAGCAAGATGCGGCGGAAGCCCGGAACAACCAATCTGCTCTCGTCTACATGGGGCATGGGAATGAGATTTTCTCAACCGGTGCTTATGTGGAGTTTGAGGCCGTGCTGCGCGATGCCAATCCAAATCTGCCGATTTTCATTGGCAACGTGGAAGGCTTTCCCGAACCGCAACGCGTATTGAAGGGACTGCAGCACGCCAACATTAAGCGGGTCACTTTATTTCCCCTGATGGTCGTTGCTGGGGATCACGCCGCCAACGACATGGCCGGCGATGAACCGGATTCATGGAAAAACATTTTTGAAAAGGCAGGCATCGAGGTGATACCGGTTTTGCGTGGTCTTGGAGAACTGGACGACTGGGCCGACCTGTATGTACGTCATCTTAAAGAGGCCATGTCAGACAACGGATTCTGATTTGGAATCCGCAACATGGATTGGAGGTCCAAGTCTGTTCCCAAAAATAGTTTGGATCTCTAATCTTTTCTCAAATGTTAGTAAAAAATATTCATGCCGTTTCGATCTGCTTACGCTTGATAGGTTCCGGTTCTGGCCGGTTGATTCGGTATATTCTCCATCGTCCCACATAATGGACATCCCTGCATTCTGAGTGGTTTTTCAAGATTCGTGTGAGCAAGGAGTTTTTCGTCTTGAAAAAGCGTTAGCGTCGGACCATCAGCCTCAATCCGCCCGTTGTGGAGAAAAATGGCCCTTTCACACAGTTCCAGGGCCATATCCAGGTCATGGGTAGCGATGATTTTTGTGTGATCAAATGTTTTTAGCAGTTTAATCAAACGACGACGAGACATGGCGTCCAGATTGGAGCTGGGCTCATCCATGACCAGAATATCCGGTGACATGGCGAGAACCGTCGCAATGGCGACGGCCCGTTTTTCGCCGCCGGAAAGTTTGTAGGGTGGACGGCTGCTTAAATGCAGTGCCCCGACTGTCTCGAGCGCACGCATAACCTGGCGTTTCACATCACTCTCGGGCACCCCCAGGTTCAGCAGGCCAAAGGCGACATCATCAAAAACGGTGGGCATGAACAGCTGGTCGTCCGGGTCCTGGAACACCATACCCACCGAACGACGCACCGCCTTCAGATTCTTTTTGGTCAGCGGGTAGTCTCCAATTCTCAGGACTCCCTCATCAGCAGTCAGGCAACCGTTCAAATGAAGCAGCAACGTCGTTTTGCCGGCACCGTTTGCCCCGACGAGTGCGACAGACTCACCATGAGTAATGCGAAAGGTGATGTCACTTATCCCGACAGTGTCGTCCGGATAAGCGAACTTCAGCTTTTCTGCTTGAACAATGTGATGGCTCATTGAATAAAACCCGTAATGATTTCGCCAAACTTAACAGACAAATTCTGATATCTCAGAAGCACAAACAAACTTGACCAGCCGACAACAAATCCAATCTCGTTAAAACCGATCTTCATCGGTCTGATGGTATGAAAATGTCCATCAAACCCACGGCAACACATGCATAGATGGATCCGCTGGGCACGGTCGAGGGCGCGAAATAACAATTGCCCAACCAGCGGCACGAATAGCCCCACAGCCATCGTGTTTGAATTGAACGATCTGAGCGATCTGGCCCTAACCATGCGTGCAGCTTCATCGATCAGGACAAACAAGTAACGATATAAAAACATGAGCTGAATAACAAAAGGCTTAGGGATGCGGAGCTTTTCCATGGCCATGCAGACAGAGTTAAAACCGGTCAGTGCGATTAATGTCAAGGCGGCCGATACCGTCAGCACAGATCGCAACATGATGGAGAGAAAGGAAATCCATCCGCCGGAAATACGGAGTGCTCCTATCTGTAAAAGGATCTCCCGATCCATCAATGGATTGAAAACGCCGATCAACATGGCAAATGGGGCAACTAAAAATACTTTTTTGATCAGGTAGGTAAACGGCAATGCACCGGCGGTGACAAGAAACATCGGATAGATTAAAAACGGCATCAGTGCCGAAAGCGTGTATTTGTCGAAGGAGACGACCGTAACAATAAACGCCAGTGTCGTAATCAATTTGGCCCGCGGGTCCAGACGATGCAATACGCTGTCGCCGCAGGCCAGTGTATCCATGTACCCGATATCGATTAAATGGCTGTCAATTTTATTCATGTCAGCAATGCCAGTGGGCAGTGGACGAATACCCCCTGCCCATTGAATACTCTCTTTCCTCTGGCTGCAGGTATTGCCTGCAACCCATTCAGATCTTTACTGCACGGCGCCTCAGCGCGATTCCGACCAGAAAAACAAGCAAGAGGGTTAAACTGCCGCCAACTAAGCCGGCTACCGACGTTCCCGGATCGATGGCCGGCCAGGATGGTGATGTCTCGGTTTCGTGTCCGCCTGGGTTCGTCTTAAAACCATAATCCGGTAGAAAGGCCGTTTTTGCCTGGAGATCGGCCAAAGGCACGTGGGCTCCCTTTTCCGGGTTTTCTAACTCTTCGACGCCTGCCGTTTTGAACATGGACCACTCCAATCCGTCCGGATGACTTGAAGCAAACCAGCTCAATACGCCCCCGGTGATGATGGCGATGATCAGAAAACCTGAAAGTACCTTGCGAATGGAAAGCGCACCGATAGGGACGGACTTGGCCGCTGTAATCAAGATTTCCGGTCGGGATTTCCAGACAAAAATGATAACCGCCGCCGTGACAAACCCCTCCACCACGCCAATGGCCAGGTGAATCGGTTGCATCAGCAGCAGGAAGGTGCCGAAAGGCAGTTCAGATATACCCGAAAAATAGGTTTGCAGGACGACGCAAAAAGCACCTAATTGCAGCCCGACAACGGCGGCAATGATGGCGCCGGCCATAATTCGCCTCTGTGATGTATGGTCACCGGTTATTTTTTTGTAAATCAAGGGATAGGCGACAAAACATGGGAAAAAACCAAGGTTGAAAATATTACACCCAAGGGCCAGTAAACCGCCATCGGCGAAAATCAGCGCCTGAACAGTCAATACCGATGCCATCGCAAGAAAAGCGGCGTAAGGTCCGAGAAGGATCGCCAGGATCATTCCGCCGCCCAAATGACCGCTGGATCCGGTGGCCGGGATGGTGAAGTTGATCATCTGGGCTGCAAAAATAAATGCTCCCACCACCCCCATGAGTGGTATTTTGCGATCGTCAAGTTGTTCCTTGACCTTCTTTGAGCTGTACCCGATAAGCCCTGCCGTCGCTGCCCACATGGTGGCGCCTACAGCCGGTGAAATTAACGCATCCGCCATATGCATAACGTTTTCTCCTCCTTTCATTCAGCTGAACAATAATGAAACTCAGCAAAAAAAAACCACGCAAAGCAAGTGTAAGAATTTACACAAACCTTCGTGGTTGATTAATTATAAATTTTTCTAAACGTGTTCGTAAGCTTCTTGCCTACGATGATGGCCTGATCTTTAGAACAATCCGTTTCCCTAAGTCAATAAAATTTGCATGGCTGACTATTTGGCTGGCCGAAAAAATAAAGGATTTTTTTGCTTATGTCCGTTTTGACAGTTGCGGTGCATGAAGCGTAATTTTAAGGATCTCACCACGGTTCCACAGCCGCATGCGCGGTCCCCAGGTCCCGACCCCCCGGCTCACGAGCACCGGCATGCCGTCAATGTCGTATCGGCCGGCGAGCAGTGGGTAAACCGTCTGAACCAGATAGCCAAACGGCCAGATCTGCCCACCATGGGTGTGACCCGCAAGCATCAGCTCAACACCGGCTGCAGCGGCGCGATTTGCCTGCCACGGTGTGTGCGACAACAGCACCGTAGCCCCTTTCGGCCGGTTGGCAAGTGCACGACCGAGCGGGTCTCCGTCGAGATGGCGACGCTTGTGGTTGGTGAGGTCGTTCACACCGGATAGGACGAGTCCCGGCACCACTTCAGCCCATTGATTATCGAGACGGCGAAGTCCAGCCAGTTCCAAGAGGTCGATGGCTGCATCAGTTTGATGAGACTCGTGGTTGCCTTCGACGAACCACTTGCCCAGAGGCACAGCGAGTTGACGCAAGGCCGGAAGGTCGGTCGGCGCACCGCCGTGGCCCTCGAATATGTCTCCGAGAAAAACAAGAAGATCCGGGTGAAGCACCTTGATCTCATTCACCCGCTTCGCGAACCACCGTTCTCCAAGAATAGCACCGAGGTGAGTATCGGAGACGGCGACGATTGCTTTGCCGTCCAGCTCAGCCGGCAGGCTGGGAAGCGTCACCGCATAGGAAACCACCGCCGGTGCTCGAAATCCTTGAACCAATGCGATGCCGGACAGAATGACCCCTGCGACCATTGCCCAGCCGTACAAAAGCGGTGCCCATCTTGAAAACGCGTGCCCGAAGAGCGTTAAAAGATCGACAACGAAAAGTACGGTAGCGATGAGCAGTACTGATCCCAGCAGTGTCATCCCGGCAAATTCGATTACACCGGCTATGATACTGGTTCCCTGGTGCCCAAGGATCCGCGCGAGAAAGAAAACAGCCCAGGTGACGATGCCGAGTCCAATAAGGCTCCTGCGGGAAAAGCGGTGTTTGAGCAGGGGTACCGATTTAGCG
>CAVPIL010000009.1:0-22034 GCA_963704985.1 uncultured delta proteobacterium
TCCGCGCCCTCCACTCAGGCTCGTGTCTCAAAAACCGGTCAACCGGATGCCATTTGGCATGCCGGACAGTTTAAGGTCCCGGAGGCAGCCAGCAAGACCCGTTTCCAGGACCTCGGCCTACCTGATCCGGTGATGCATGCCATTGCCGATGCCGGGTTTCGATACTGCACCCCCATCCAGGCGGAGATCATGCCGTCTACCTTAAAGGGTCGGATGCGTTCGGACGCGCCCAGACCGGCACGGGCAAGACCGCTGCCTTTCTCATCACCGTGCTTACGCGCATGCTGGCCAACCCCCGCATGGGAAAGACGCCGGCCGGCACGCCCCGGGTGCTGATTTCTGCACCGACCCGCGAGCTGGTGTTCGAGATCGCCGACGAAGCCAATTGTGTTATCCGCCTATTGCCCCTTTTCTGTCGTCAGCGTTTTTGGCGGAATGGATTACGAAAAGCAGCGGCGGCGGCTCGGTAAACCCGTGGACATCGTGGTGGCCACACCGGGCCGGCTGTTGGATTTCAAGCGTCGTAAGGATCTGGATCTGCGACAGGTGGAGATGCTGATCCTCGACGAGGCGGATCGCATGCTCGATATGGGGTTTATTCCCGATGTGCGCCAGATTGTCTACAGCACTCCCCATAAGGACAAACGTCAAACCTTGTTTTTCAGCGCTACGCTTACACCGGAGGTGACCCGACTGAGCGCCAGCTGGACGCGGGACCCGGTTGCGGTCGAGATCGAACCGGAACAGGTGGCTGTGGACACGGTGGAGCAAATGGTCTACATCATCACCACTGATAAAAAATTCGCCCTGACCTATAACATCATCACCCGGCAGGATATCGACCGGGTGCTGGTATTCTGTAACCGCCGGGATGAAACCCGGCGGCTGGCGGAAATGCTGGACCGCTACCAGATCAACTGCGCGGTGCTGTCCGGCGAAGTTCCGCAAAAAAAGCGGATCCGCACGCTGGATGAATTCAAAGCCGGCAAGATCCGGGTGCTGGTGGCTACGGATGTGGCCGGCCGGGGCATACACATTGAGGGCATGGATTACGTCATCAACTTCACGCTGCCCCATGACCCCGAGGACTACGTTCACCGAATCGGCCGCACCGGACGTGCCGGAGCAGCCGGTACCTCCATCAGCTTTGCTTGCGAGGATGACTCTTTCTATCTGCCGGCCATCGAGGAGTTCATCGGGCGGTCACTGCACTGCATCCAGCCGGAAGAGGGATGGTTGACGCTGCCACCGGCACCGCGACGGCGGCGTACCGCATCCGAACCGGCTACCAGCAGGGGCAACCAGGCAAAACGGCGTCGGCGACCCCGTCAGGGAGACGGGGCCAAACGGCCCTATCGCAAGCGCAGCGAACGCCCCAATCGATCCGGGTCCGGCAAACCAAGAAGGACATCCCCCTCATGATCCCCCGGGAGTGCATGATCAATACCATGGCCGATCTCATTGGCCTGGACGAGACCTACAGCGGCGACCGGCTTAATGATCCGATGGTATGGGATCGCTTTCTGGACCATCTCTACAAACATATGGACGAGATTGCGGATGAACCCATCCGGGATGCGTTGAACAGCATCGGCACCGAAGAATTTCAATGCTGGATCGATGATCCCGGCTTCTGGTCGGCCATTCAGGAAGAGATCGTCCGACGTCTTAACCTAGTTAAAACCCTCCTTCCTTCCAAGAACCAGGGGCACTGTTGATCTCCATCACCGGTCGGGCCAATCGGCTGCGTTGATCCGGCTACCCAGGCGGCCTTTGCATGGCAGACTATCAGAAAAACGATACCTATTTTGCCCAGATTGCCGATGGCTTGGAATCGATCGGGGCTGCGGAACTGGCTGAACTGGGAGCCGCCGGCGCCCGGCCGGTTCGCCGCGGCATCCATTTCAAGGCGGATCGTGCGGCGCTTTACCGCATCAATTACTGCACCCGATTGAGCACCCGCATCCTGGCGCCGGTCAAAACCTTTGTCTGCCCGGACGCAGATGCCATCTACCGGGCCGCCCGCAGCATCGAATGGACGCGCTTCTTCAGCCTGGAACAGACGTTTGCCGTTTTTGCCAGCACTGCCGGCAGCAGCGTGCCTCATTCCCAGTTTGCGGGACTGAAACTCAAGGATGCGGTGGTCGATCAATTCAGGGCCGGATGCGGGAGGCGGCCGAACGTCGATCCGCGAGCACCCGACCTGTGGGTCAACCTGCATGTGGAAAATGATCGGGGGACCATCAGCATCGACACCTCCGGCGGCAGCCTGCATCGCCGGGGATACCGGACCCGCAGCGTTGACGCCCCCATGCAGGAGACCGTTGCCGCCGCCATGGTGCGCCTGTCCGGATGGGACGGCCGGGTGCCTCTGACGGATCCCATGTGCGGCTCCGGCACCCTGGTCATCGAGGCGGCCATGGCCTATTGCCGCATTCCCGCCGGGTTTTTGCGTACCGGTTTCGGTTTTCAGCAGCTTCCCGATTATGATCCGCTGGCATGGAAAACCGTCAAAGAGGAGGCCGACAGACGAATTCAGAACCTGCCGGACCGCCTCATTTACGCCAGCGACATCGATCCGCAGGCCGTTTCGGCTACCCGGACCAACTGCAAGATGCTTTCCAAGGCGGGCAGGGTTAATGTCCTGAGAACGGATTTCATGAACATCGATGGGCTGGAGAACCGGATCATTCTGTCCAACCCACCTTACGGGATCCGCATGAAAGGCCAGGAAAGCCCTGACGATCTTTACCGGCGACTGGGCGACTTTTTAAAACAGCGCTGTAAAGGATCGACCGCCTACATCTATTTCGGCAACCGGGAGATGATCAAACGCATCGGGTTGAAACCCGCCTGGAAAAAACCCTTGCGCAATGGCGGTCTGGACGGTCGGCTGGTTAAGTACGAACTCTACTGATGTTGAGAACGGCAGCCTTATGGCACTGATAACCCTGCGTGATATTTGCCTGAGCTTCGGTGCGGAGCCGTTGCTGGATCGGGTGAACCTGACGGTGGCGCCGGGTGAACGGATCTGCCTGCTGGGTAGAAACGGCGTTGGCAAATCCACTCTCTTGGGCATCATCGGCGGCGGGCTGAGGCCGGACAGCGGTGATGTGATGCGGTCCCAGGGCGTGACGGTGAGCAGTCTGGCCCAAGGGGTCCCCGAAGACCTTGACGGAACGGTGTTTGACGTCATTTGTCGGGGCATGGGCCCGAGGGGAGAGCGGCTGGCCGCCTACCGCCGCCTGTGCGATTTGAACCAACCCGGCAGCGAGGCCATCGCTGACAGCCAGAAACAACTGATGGCCCTGCATCAAACCATCGACAGCGAAGACGGCTGGCAGATCCAGCAGCAGGTGGCGCGTATCATCTCGCAGATGAACCTGGCCGACGATGGCCGGGTGAGTACCTTTTCCGCCGGTATGAAGCGGCAGGTGCTGTTGGCTGCGGCACTGGTGGCGCAACCGGATATCCTACTGCTGGACGAACCCACCAACCACCTGGACATGGCGGCCATCGAATGGCTGGAGGCGTTGCTGCTCAAATGGAGCGGCACCCTGATCATGATTACCCACGACCGCATGATGATCGGCCGTTTGGCCACCCGCATTGTGGAAATCGACCGGGGAAAACTGTATTCCTGGCACTGCGGCTACCACACCTATCTGCAGCGAGCCCAGGAATTGCAGGAGGCCGAAGAGAAAGGCAACGCCCGGTTTGACAAAAAACTGTCCGCCGAGGAGGCATGGATCCGGCAGGGCATCAAAGCCCGTCGCACGCGCAACGAAGGCCGGGTGCGGGAGTTGGAAAAGCTCCGCCAGCTTCACCGCAGCCGGCGGGACCGCATCGGCAGGGTGCGCATGACCCTGGACGAGGCCGACCGAAGCGGCAAAACGGTCGTTGAGGCAACGGATCTGGTCTTTGCCTATGGGTCCCAGACCATCGTCAAGAATTTTTCCTGCACCATCATGCGGGGCGACCGCATCGGCATCCTGGGTCCCAACGGTGCCGGTAAATCCACCCTGATCCGTCTGCTGCTGGGAGAACTGTCCCCCCAACACGGCCGCATCAAACACGGCACCAACCTGGAGGTACTCTACTTTGATCAGCTGCGGAGGCAGTTGGACGAGAGCAGGACCGTCCAGGAAAATGTCTCTCCGGACAGCGACATGCTGGATGTGGGCGGCAAACGGCGCCACGTCATCGGCTACCTGAAGGATTTTCTTTTTTCTCCCCAGCGTTCCCGCACGCCCGTGTGGGTGCTTTCCGGCGGTGAGAAAAACCGCCTGCTGCTGGCCAAGCTTTTCGCCCGGCCCGCCAATGTACTGGTGCTGGACGAACCCACCAATGACTTGGATGTGGAAACCCTGGAACTTCTCGAAGAGCTGCTCTTGAATTACAGTGGCACGGTGCTGCTGGTCAGCCACGACCGGGCATTTGTCAACCATGTGGTCACCAGCACGTTGGTTTTCGAAGGACCCTGTCGGATTGAAGGCTACGCGGGTGGGTATGACGACTGGCTGACCCAGCGGCCGGTGCCGGTTGCGCCGGAGCCTGAAAAGCTTCTGTCGGGTAGGGATAAGAAAACACCATCCCCGCCGGCGGTCACCCACAAAAAGCTCGGGTACATGGAAAAACGCGAACTGGCGTCTTTGCCCGACCGGATAGAAGCCTTGGAGGCCCGGCAGCAGGAACTCTTGCAGAGCATGTCCGACCCCGATCTCTACCGGAAGGACGGTGCGCATATCGCAGCCCTGAAACAGGAACTGGCGCAATTGGAGCAGGAGCTGGAGGGTGCCTTCGCCCGCTGGGACAATCTGGAATCAGGCGCTCAGCCTTTGCAAGAAAAATGATTGTATCCGCCCGAGAGTGGGGTTCGCCTGCCGTCAGGGAACAAGAGGGTGCAGCCGGACATCGCTTCGGTGACCGATCCTACCAGGGTAACCGGAATCCCCTGCTCCTCCAGCCGCTGCTTGTTTTCAGGAGCAATCGAAAAGAGTAGTTCGAAGTCCTCACCCCCCGACAATGCAAATTCAACGGGGTCGTTTCCGGTCAGCCGGGCGGCGTCACGAACCGACGGGTGAATGGGGATGTCGGCCAGGACTATCTCGGCGCCGGTGCCGCTCTGTTGGCAGATATGATTCACCTCGGCAGCCAGGCCGTCACTGATATCGATCATGGCGCGGGCCACGGGTGCAATCATCGGCGAGATGTCCAACCGGCAGACGGGGGCCAAATGCTTTTCTCTTAAATAAGTGGGGGGATTCAATCCGGCAGACAGCATGGCCAGTCCGGCGGCCGAACCACCTAAAGGCCCGGTGACATACAGAAGATCCCCGGGGCGGGCGTGGCTTCTCAGACGCAGGTTTTCCGGTGATACCCGGCCCAACAGGGTGATGCTGATGGTGATTGCTTCGCCATGGGTGGTGTCCCCTCCAGCCAGCACCACGCCGTAGCGGCGGCAAGCATCGGCCATACCTTGGTAAAGCGATTCCACCCAGGCCACTTCGGTGTCCGCTGCCAGGGCCAGAGAAACAAACATAAACGTGGGGCTGCCGCCCATGGCGGCAATGTCGCTGACATTGCAGGCCACGGACTTGATGCCGATCTGTGCCGGTGCGGCCCAATCGCACCTGAAATGACTATTCTCCACCAGCATGTCCGTGGTGACCAGCAGGTGATCTCCATCCGCGCACGTTCCACCGATGACGGCGGCATCGTCGCCAATGCCGGTAACCAGGTCGGGATGGGTGGTGGGAGATTGTCTGGCCAGACGGTCGATCAGGGCAAATTCGCCGCCGATGTCATGGATTTTCATCTTACGCGGTCCCCAGGATGGCCCTGATTTTTCCCGACAGCGAGGCCAGGAGAAAGGGTTTCTGGATAAACCCGTCGCAGGCCTGCATCAGCTTGCGGACAGCGTCTCCGCTCTGGCTGTATCCACTGGACAGCAGCACGCGGACGGTCGGATCAATTTCTCGAAACCGTCGGATGGTCTCATCGGCAGCCGGTCCGGGCATGATCATGTCCAGGATGACCAGCTTGATTTCTCCAGCTTTTTCCTTGAAACGGACCCATGCTTCATCACTGTCCACGGCGCTAATGACCGTATAGCCCAGCAGGCGCAGCATGTCCCGGCCCACATCGAGGAACTCCGATTCGTCGTCCACGATCAGTATGGTTTCCGTGCCGGCGTCGATGACGCCGGCATTCTTGTCTTCGTTTGGGGAAGCCGGCAGCAGGACGTTGAACTGGGAACCCACTCCCGGTTCGCTGTAGACGTCGATATACCCATTGTGATTTTTGACGATGCCGTAAGTGGAGGCCAGCCCCAGACCGGTACCCTGGCCCTGTGCCTTGGTGGTGAAAAAGGGTTCGAAGATCTGCTTCTGAATCTCCTGATCCATGCCATGACCGGTGTCCCTGACCGAGAGCATGGCATAGCGGCCCGGAATGATCTCGTAGGCCCGGTTATCTTCGGCCCTGAGGACGGTGGCGCTGGTTTCGATAAACAGGTGCCCGCCCGCAGGCATGGCATGCACGGCATTGATCATCAGGTTCAACAGCACCTGTTCAATCTGCATGCGATCGCCCCTGACCACGGGAGTGTCCGGATCGAGGCGGGTTTGAATACTGATCTGCCGCTGGGGGTGACCAAACATCTCGAGGGTCTCTTCAACCAGGCGATTCAGGTTGATCTGGCCTATTTCCGTCTGCCCGCCGCGGGCATAGCCAAGCAGTTGGCCGGAAAGTTTGGCGCCCCGTTGAACAATCTGGCTGATGATCGCCAGGCGTTTCTGGTGCGGGCTTTGGATGGAGATCTGCTGGCGGACAATCTCCACGTTACCCTGGATGCCGGCCAGCATATTATTGAAGTCATGGGCGATGCCGCTGGCCAGGGCGCCCACGGCTTCCATCTTCTGGGACTGGATCAACTGGCGTTCGGTTTTCTTGCGCTGGGTGATGTCTCTCACTGTGGCCACCCGGCATGGCCGGCCGCCCAGTTCTCCGGGTCGTGTGCGCAGTTCTGCGGGAAAGGTCCGCCCGTTGGCAGAGCGGGCCGTGATTTCGTAGACCCGGTTTTCGTTGCAAGCCATGATTTGCGTTACCCGCTGACGGTCTTCGGGTGAAACAAAATGGCCGATGACGTCCCTGCCGATTAACCGGTCACGGGGGCATTCAACCAGATCGGCAAAGGCGTCATTGACCTCGATGGCGATCCCGTTGTCGTGAAACAGGATCCCCTCGGTGGATGCTTTGGAGAACAGCCGGTACCGGTCACGGCTTTCCTCCAGCGCCTGCTGGGTCATTTTGCGATCCGCCACCTCTTTTCTCAGCCGCGAATTGGTTTCCATCAGACGGTTGTTCTGCTCCTGGATCTTAGCGGTCAGCTGAACCCGGGCCTCTTCCAATACCGTCTCAAAGGTCTTCCGATCGGTAATGTCGTTGCCGACGCATAGGATCTGGGTGAGGTCCCCGGTCTCATCCCAAAAAGCGCGGTTGGACCAAACCACCCAGACGCGATCGCCATTTTTACAACGGTTTTCGTTGATCTGGCGTTTATAGTTGGCCGGTCGGCGCAACATGTCGGCGATCATGGCCGCCAGATCATTGCCGGCATTATCCTTTTCCGGGACGATGGTTTCCAAGGCATACCGGCCCAGAATCTCTGATTCCCGGTAGCCGAAAAAGTCCAATCCGAATGGGTTGAGAGATATCACGCGTCCCTTGCCATCCAAGCGCAAAACGATGCAGTTGGCATCGTCCAAAGAGACTGAGACGGTGTCAGGAATCCCGGAAGCAGGTGACTTGTCCAATGCCATGGTCAACGATGGCCTTTGCGGAAGGGCTGATCGGTTATCTTTCAATTCGGATCCTACCCTGTTCTCGACCGCCTTCGCAAGAACTTTAGGCGCTTATGACGCCAACACGCAATGAATGGGTGCGTTGCGCTGGCCGGCCGGTGATCGATCCATACCGGTGTGCGGCTTTCTGTTGGCGCAAGCGATTGCTGAAAGATCCATATCCCTAATATATGCATACGGTTACGGGCACCAATTTTTGACAGGAAAATGAAACCGTCACAAAACAGTTTCGATCCAACTTGCCGAAATACGCCGGTATTTAAAAGGCTGGTACAGAACATGTCCTATCGCAACCATCCAAAAATAAAGTGTTTTCATGCAAATCGTTCTGTGATAACGGTTTATCCATGCTTATCGAATATAATCGGATCGCACCCACCATCGGAAAAAACGTCTTTATTGCGCCCACTGCTGTCGTGATCGGTGATGTAACCATCGGCGACGGCGCCAGCATCTGGTTCAATGCCGTGCTGCGGGGTGACATGGCGCCGATTAGCATTGGCGCCAATACGAACATTCAGGACAATTGTACGGTTCACACCGATTTCGGCAAGCCGGCCATTATCGGAGACCATGTGACCGTGGGACACAACGCGGTGGTCCACGGGTGCACCATTGAGGCCGGCAGCCTCGTGGGCATCGGTGCCATCGTTCTCAATGGCGCCCACGTGATGGCGCAGACCGTTGTGGCCGCCGGCGCCGTGGTCCGGGAAGGCACACGGGTTGGCCCCCGGCAACTGGTGGCCGGCGCGCCGGCCACGGTGAAAAAGGATCTGGCCAACCTTCCCATGGACCGGTTTGAGCGGTCGGTCGAGCAATACCTGAGGCTTTCCGGAACTTACCTGGATCAAAACATCTGACCCGCGTTCCCTGGCACGGAATCGTTTTCCATCGGGGATGGTGGGCCCTGCGGTTTACGGGGATGTCTCATGGCACCTGCAGCGCATTTGCCGGACAACCATACTGCGCGGATTGGTATCATCTTCGAGCATGCCTGCCAATTCATCGGACTGCTGTCGCCGGAGGGAATCGTTCTTGAGGCCAATCCATCGGCCCTGCGCCGCGCCAACATTTCCGCCGAGAGGGTGATCGGTAAACCTTTCTGGCAGACTCACTGGTGGACCCATTCAGCCGCAGAGCAAAAGCGGCTTCAATCGGCCATCGTCCAGGCCGGCAACGGTGAATACGTCCGCTTCGAAACCACCCATCCCGCTGCCGACGGAACTCTCGATCCCATCGATTTTTCGCTGACCCCGATTTGTGATCATTCCGGCCGCGTGATTTATCTGCTGCCGGAGGGCCGGCCGAGCCACCGGTTGAAGGCGGCACCAGGCAGGGCCGCGGAAAACGAGCGGCGCTTCCGCGAACTGGCGGCGCTGCTGCCGGAAACCGTCTATGAAATGGACACCACCGGCCGTTTTACCTTTGTCAACCATAAGGGTTTTGAGCAGTTCGGCTATACGCAGGCGGATTTTGATGCCGGGGCCAATGCCTTTGATATGATCATCCCCGAAGATCGCTCCCGCGCCGCGGAGAACCTCACCCGAGCGCTTGCCGGTCAACGCGTCTATCACAATGAGTACACCTGCCTGCGCAGGGACGGCTCAACCTTTCCGGCACTGTTTTATTCCACCGTCAAATACCGGGATGGGCAACCCATGGGCGTACTGGGGATCATTATCGACAATTCCCAGCAGAAAGCGTTGGAAAACTCGCTTCGCGAACGGGAATCCCGCTATCAAATCGCCACCGAAGCCGGGTTGACCGGCGTCTGGGACCACGATCTTCAAACCGGTGAAATGGTGATCGATACCAACCTGAAAAATCTCCTGGGCTTCGATGCCGATGAAATCACCCGCTGGGATGCCTGGAAAGGTCTGTTTCATGCCGATGATGTGACCCGCTTCATGGAACAATCCCGGGCTTACATCAAAGGGCTGACTCCCCGTTACGAAGTTCAGGGCCGGGTGCTGGACAAGCATGGCCACGTGCGCTGGATACTGGTGCGGGGGATCGCCGAGCGCGATGCTTCAGGATGGGTGCACCGTATGATTGGCAGCGCTACCGACATCACCCGTCTGCGTCAGGTTGAAATGGCATTGGAAAAGTCCAAGGATGACCTTGAGGCTCGCGTCAAAGCGCGAACCCGTCAGCTCAGCGATGCCAACACGACTTTGCGGGCCGTTGTGCGGGAGAAGATTCAGACCGCCAGGACCTTGAAACGACGAGAAGCCGAACTGGAATTGAAAACCGCCAAGCTGGAAGATTTGAACACGGCGCTGCGCTTTCTGCTTAGAAAACTGGAAAGGGAGAAAACCGGTGTGCAGGAAAAGATGATGGCTGATCTCAGAGATCTGGTTTACCCCTACTTGAAAAAACTGATCAATCGGTCCCAAGAGCAGGAAATCCGGGCCCTGGCCACCATCCTGGACAACCACCTGAAAGCAATCGTATCTCCTTTTTGCCTCAAGCTGACATCTCCGGCCATCAATCTGACGCCCGCCGAGCTCAATGTCGCCCATATGGTCAAGACCGGAATCAGGACCCGGCAGATCGCCAATACCCTCAATATTTCCCACAAAACCGTAGAAACCCACCGGGTCAATATCCGTAAAAAACTGGGGTTGACCCACAAGCGGGCCCATTTGCGAACTTGCCTCATGGCCCTTGAAAAACCCCTGAAACCTATACGGGAATTATAAGTGGTCTTACAGGCTTGTTCTTCATCGCCGGCTGGTGTAGATCGAACGGATACAGGAGAAACAGCCTATGGCACCTCCAACCCCTCCTGTACCCTGATCCGGTAAAGGGGCGGTTTCATTTCTACGCCCCTTTACTTCCTTCAGTTCAGGCCGTGCAACCAAACACCAACCTCCGGTCATAGGGATCTTCCCCTGCCGCCTTTCATTGCCCGGCTGCCTGATCCTGCCGCGGTTCAAGTTTGTTGATTGTGATCTGAAGGATCGTTCAAAACATGCCTTGACAGCTGCGAAAATCCTTAATAACATTTTTAAATATCGATTGATGACAACGCCTGCCTGTTGATTATGCCGTACTGCACATGTTGACCGACGCCCTGCTGATCGTCTCGAATGCGAGCCTCCGGTAGACCATCGTTGACGATGGCTCCATCAAGGAAAATGGTGATGAGAGAAATTAGAAAAATGTGCCTAACCCGCTCCCGGAAGGCTGCCCTGCATTCCGGGAGCGTTTCATCGGAAAGGGGACTGCCCCGATAATCCGCTGGATGGGGATTGCAGTGTCAATGTGCGTTGCGTGGCCGAAAGCGGTTAGAAGGGGGCATTCTAAGGGCGCACCCTCAAACCAAGGAGGTCCGAAATGAAATTTTCAGACATTTTCGTCCCGCGCTGGCAAAATTCCAACCCCGAGGTACGCAAACAGGCGGTGGCGCGGCTCAAGGACATCAAGCTGCTGGAACAGATCGCCGAAAAAGACGCCGATCCGGGCGTCTGTCAGGCTGCAAAACATCACCTGGAGAGTCTTCAGGTGAAAGAATCCGTGGTCGAATGAAAAAATCCGCCAATGGTGAAGCCGGTCCGGGTGGCACCCCACCCATCCGGGCCGGAAAACGGTGGGGTGTTTCCTGCTTGGCCGCTGGGTTCAGGAGAGCCCTCCCGCCAGATTGCTGATTGCCTCCAGATAGCGATCGAGGCCACGCATGAAGATGTCGTTGTGGTTGGCGCCGGGTATTGTTAACAGAAATTTCTCCTTGGCACCGCTGGCGTTGAACAACGCTTTGCCATCGCTGAAGGGAATGATGTGGTCAAACTCGGCGTGAATGATCAGCGTCGGTTTGACAAAAGTCCGGATCTTGTCCAGGTTCGCAAATCCGTTGGACTCATTAAACCCGATACGGTCCGGATCCACACCTAACAGCCGCAGCAGCGGTCCCGCCCAGGCAAATCCGCTTTCGAGCACCAGCCCGTCTATCCGGTCTCCGCAGGCGGCGGCCAGCTCCAAGGCAGAGGCGCTTCCCAGGGATCTCCCCATGACGATCAGCGGGCCGGTAAACCCGTTTTTCATTTTCCAGGCTTCAACAAAATCGAAGATCCGATGGCAGTCGGCCATCATGGCCGCTACCGTCGGGCTGCCGTCGGAACAGCCGTAGCCCCGGTAATCGGCGGCCATGAAGTTGATACCCAGCCGGTTGAACAACAGGCCAATATCATCATAATCGGCAACAACCTCACCGTTGCCGTGAAAAAAGAGAATGGTGGGGTTGTTGGCGTGGGCCATGTGAAAGCGGGCACCTACGCGGATATCGCCGGCCACCGGGATCAGCAGTTCCTGGAAGCGTCCAGCGCCATCCACGGGGCCGGCTGTTTTGCGCGGGTGGAAGAGCAACATCAGAACATCGGGTCTGTCCAAGGCCGTATAATCGGCCGGCGTTGGTCGGGGCATGGCGCTCTCCTTTTGGTCGGTTGTGGGTTGGCCATCGCCAATTGAAGTTGGTGCACGCTCATCGCGAAATCCCAATCAAGCGACTATCCAGGTCGTCGCAGGCACCCATCCGATCGGTTTCCGCTTCCGTGGTTCAACTCGATAGAAATTCCTTGAAACACGCTTATAAGCATCATTGCCGCCATTAACCATGCGCCACAGCGGTAAAGGTATTATCATCAATAGTAGGCCGCTGCGTCAAGGAGCGTTTACAACCCTATAGGAAAAGAGTAAATAAGAGTCGGTGTGATGTAACGGATAGGCGATGACGACCCAGCGATGAAGATTGTCGACCTCCATGAAGATTCTTTCTGTTTCCGATATTGTGGTTCCGGAGTTGTCGGATCGGTTTGACGCCAAGCGCTTCGACGGTGTTGGACTGGTCCTGAGTTGCGGCGATATACCGCCGGAATATCTTGCATCCATACGGGAACGCCTGGATGCGCCGCTTTTCTACGTGCGGGGCAACCACGACCTCCGCTACCACACCGCTCCCCCTGTGGGCTGCACCAACATTCACCAACGGCGGATCACCTACAAGGGTCTTCGGGTGATGGGACTGGAGGGGTCGCGTTGGTACAACGGTGGACCGATCCAGTACCGGGAGCACCAGATGCGGCAGATGATTTGGCGCATGCTGCCGGGGCTATGGTTCAAGGGGGGCGTGGATATTGTGGTCACCCATGCGCCGCCCAGGCATATCCACGATGCGGAAGACCGATGTCACCGGGGTTTCGAGAGCTTTCTGAAACTCATCAGCCGGTTCAAACCGCGTTATTTTATCCATGGCCATATTCACGCCCAGTTTACCGATCCGTCCGAGCGGGTGACCCTTGTGGGCCATACGCGTGTCATCAACACATTTGGATTCCATTTTCTGGAGGTGGATCATGAGCAGCCTGGCTGATCTGATCAAAAAACTGTGGCGCGGCAACCGGAACAGCGAGGCAAAATGCTTCCGGGAGAACCAGGAATGCGAAGGCGCCTTCGACCATATCGACCGGGGCATCTGCAGTGTTCCGTTGGAGCAGATCGTGGGCAGTGTGGGGCGTTACCATGATTTCGACGGTCAGTTCAAGCTCAAGAACCACGTGCCGCCGGACCGGCTCATCAGTGTCAAGCAGGCCATGCGCGAAGGCAAATCCCTGCCGCCGGTCAAATTGTACAAGATCAAGGATGAGTATTATGTTCTGGACGGCAACCACCGCATCGCCGCAGCCAAGGAATTCGGCCGCTCCGAGATTATGGCAAAAATTGTTGAATTCATTCCTTCCAGCCACACCCTGGAGAACATCATTTACCGGGAAAAAAGTGAGTTCATGGAGCAGACCGGGCTGAGCCACCCGATCGACATTTCCGAAGTGGGCCAGTTTCCCTACCTGCTCGAACAGGTGGAAACCCATCGGACCTTTCTGGCCGGTGGTGAAAAACCCGGGGCTACGTTGAAACAGGCCGCAGAAGACTGGTATCATACCATCTACCTGCCCATGACCGGTATCATTGCCAAGGGGAAGCTGCTGGCTTCCTTTCCCGGCCGTACCCTGGACGACTTGTATGCCTATATCTCGTTTCACCAGTGGGAGAAGGGGCGCACGCGCCAATACGGCATCGGCATCGATAAACTCATCCCCCGAGAAATGGAGGCGTTCAGAGAGCAGATGGTCAATATGAATAAAGAGGAGTACCCGGAGATGCTGCGCAGCATCACGGCGTTTATCACCATTAATGTGGAAGCCAAGCGGGAGTTGAAGATCGTCGACAAGCTTTTCGCCCTGCCTGAGGTCAGGGAGGTTCACTCCATCCACGGAAGTATTGACATTCTGGTAAAGATTGTCCTAACCCGAGACCTGCTCTCCTCCGACGCCGAGGTTATCGGCCAGTTCGTTCATGAAAAGGTGCGCCAGATCGACGGTATTATCTCCACCCAGACTTTGATCCCGGGGGAGTCGAAAATGAAGCCGTAGGGACGTCCCGGATGCACCTGGCAACCCTGGCCTCCCGCTTGCAGATCATGGCAACCCAGTCAAGACGATGAGCGACTTTTCAAATAGATCGAGCGTGGTCACCGAGCATTTTAGCAGCTTTGTGGAGTCGGTACACCGGTGCATGGCGGCCGCCGGTGCAGCGGCATTGTTGGCCGGGGACCGACCGGTGATGCTCAAGCCCAACCTGGTCAATGACTCGCCCCACCCGGTCACCACGTCAGCACCATTCTGCGAAGCGGTGATCGCTTTTGTGCGGCAGCATACCGATGCGCCGGTTGTGATTGCCGAGGGATGCGGTGACGCCGGTCTGGAGACGCCGGAGGTCTTTGCCCGGCTCGGATACCAGGCCTTGGCGCGGCGTCTGGATGTCGGTCTGCTGGATCTCAACGCGGCAGCCTTGGTCCGGCGGACAGATGAGACATGTCAGCTGTTCGCGGAAATGTGGCTGCCTGAAGCTGTATTCAGGCACGTATTGATATCCCTGCCAGTACTCAAGGCCCACAGCCTGTGCCGGTTCACCGGCAGCATGAAGAACATGATGGGGCTGGTTCCGCCCAGGCATTACGGGGGCCGTGCTGGCAGTTGGAAGAAGGCCGCCCTGCACCACCGGCTGGACCGGGCCATCGTCGAGTTGAACCGCTACCGCAGCTCGGATTTTACTGTCATGGACGCCACGGTCGGACTGGCCGACTATCATCTGGGCGGCAGGCGGTGCGATCCGCCGGTCAATCGGATCCTGGCCGGTGCCGATGCCCGGGCCGTGGATCGTGAGGCGGCGGCGCTGCTGGGCGTGGATTGGAAAACGGTCGGCCATTTGGCCTGAAACGCGTTTGGCTTTTTCGTCCCACGCGCATACATCCGCAGCCCGGCTCGCCGTTCAGCGGTGATTGTTTTTCCGACAACCTTTTTTAATGCGGCGAGGGTTTCCGCCGGGTCCGGGCGCACCGTGTAATCGACGTTGATGGCCGCGTAGCGGAGCACCCCGTCGGTGCCGATGATTAGCCGGGCCGGCAGGGGCAGGGTCCACGAATCATCGTCATTGTAAGTTTCCAGATCGATGCCGAACTTCTGGTACAGCGCCTTGAGGTCGTCGGGCAGGGTGTAGCGGATCCCGTAACGTGCGGCCACCGAGTTTCCGGGATCGCTGAGCAGATCGCAGGTCAGCTTCTTTTCCCGGGTGATCGTCAGATTGTGGGCGATGGTGTTGGGGGATATCAGAGCCAGTCGTGTACCTAGTTTTGCAAAGGATTCGATGCTGTTGTTAAGAGCTTCCAGCTCCAGGTTGCAATAGGGTCACCAGCGACCGCGGTAGAAGGAGAGGACAACGGGGCCGCGGTCGATCAGATCGTCCAGGGAGACATCCTGGCTGGTGGTGTTTTTCAACACGAACACCGGGGCCAGATCACCCACCTTGACCGTTCGGGACAAGATGTCGGAATTGGCAAGCGTCTTGGCGGCGCGGTGCATCACGGCCAGGACCTCCTTCGGGGCCTTGGCTTCATAAGCCTTTTTGTGTGCATCCAATTTTTCCTGAAGGAGCATGGCATATCCCTCCTGTGTTAAGGATTGGCTCGGTGATTTGACCGGGCGTCCGGTTCCCGGACACCCATAACATGGGATCGTATCCATAAAAGGCAACCCGAACCAGTCAATTGTTTTACGATCCACCAGGGTGACCGTTTTGGCCATCACATCAACCTGTCCCAATGAAAGGAGCCTGGCAATGCGGTTTAAAGTGGTCAATACCATCCACCTGCCGGATATCGATTTTGGTGATCATCTGCTCCGGCCCCATGGCGCAGAAGTGGTCTCAGCCATGGGGCGCACAGAAAAGGAACTCATCGACTGCACCGCCCACGCAGATGGGGTGGTTTGTTCGGGACCCGTTCAGCCGTGGACCGGGCACGTGATCCGTGCGTTGGAACATTGCCGGATCATCGCCAGCCTGGGAATCGGCTATGACCGCATCGATGTTGACGCGGCCACCGAGAGATGCATTGTGGTGACCAACGTACCGGATTACTGCATCGATGAGGTGTCCACCCACGCCATTGCCCTGATGCTTGCCCTCAACCGCAAGCTGTTGGCCATGGACCATGCTGTCAGGCAGTCGGCGATCAACTTCGTTCCCCCCAGTCGAAGCAGTGTTGGTCAGGTGATCCGTCCGGTATTTCGTCTCCAGGATCAGGTGCTCGGGATTGTGGGGCTGGGCCGCATCGGTACGGCAACGGCGTTGAAGGCTCGTGGATTGGGCATGAAGGTCATCGCCCATGATCCTTACGTGTGGGATGCGGTGATGCGCGCGCAGGGTGTTGAACCGGTGGCTATGGATAGACTGCTAGCGCGTGCCGACATGATCAGTATCCATTGCAGCCTTTCAGAGGAGACCCGCAACCTCTTCGACGCGCGGACCATTGCACAGATGAAGGCGACCGCGTACCTGATCAACACCGCACGGGGCGAAGTTATCGATGAAGCAGCGCTGATTCATGCCCTCAACGACGGTCGACTCAGTGGTGCCGGTTTGGATGTGACCTGCAACGATCCCCTGCCCGAAGACGATCCGCTGAGGGAGGCGCCCAATACCATCCTCACCGGTCACGCCGCCTGGTACTCGACCCAAGCAGACTCATCAGTTGAATTCTGGCAGAAAGCCATGACCCAGGTGGCCCTGGCGTTGCAGGGACGCTGGCCTACCTATCCGGTCAATCCCCAGGTTAAACCACACTGGCTGAAGAGGTGGGGGCGGCAAGCATTATGAATTCCTTATCAGCAGAGAGGAGGAGGTAATGAAAAAGCAATTGCAGTTTCTGTTTTTTGGGTTGGTACTCGGATCTTTCGTCGTCTATGCAATAACGCCGGCGGAGGCTGCTCCATCGGGAAACCCGGGAGAACTGGTCAGACAATTGGAAGCCGATCTGGCCGCGGCACGTTCCAATCAAGTGCATGTTCTTGCACCGGGTCTGTATGATGACGCCCAATCCGCATTCTTGAAAGCCAAACACGGTTTGCAGAAAGGCGCCAAACTGTCTGCCATCAGCGACTATGTCGCCCAGGGCAACGCCAGTTTGAAGAAGGCCGAAGAGATCGCCCAGGTTTCGCGGACAATTCTCGTGGCAACGAACCAAGCCAGAGATAACGCGCGCAAGGTCGGGGCCGACAGGCTGGGTGGGCCCTACATGGATGTGGAAAATCAATATCTGAAACTCACCAAGGCCATCGAGAACGACAATTTGAGTTATGCGCAGAAGAAGTGCCGCTGAAGTGCAGGCAGCTTTCCGGAATGTCGAAATCATGGCCATCAAAAACAACGCCCTCGGCAAGGCGCGCAACATGATGGCCGAAGCCGATAAGGCCAAGGTCCGGAAAAGCGCCCCAACGGCTTAGACGATGCCCTTCAGGCCGTGAACGACGCTGACGCCTATATCGAAGAGAACCCCTATGCAGCGGAAACGATCAGCCAGAAAGCCGCCCACGCAGAATTCATGGCGCGACGGATGATGACCATCAGCGAGAGCAGCAAGAAGTTCAAGGAGATGTCACCGGAGGCGGCCGCCATTTACGTGGAGAGCCTGTTCGCGCGCCTGGGGGAAACCATGAATACCGGCGATCTGCGGGACAAGGACGTCGAGGCCCAGCTCAATTCCCTGACCGGTACTGTCGAAACCATGGGACAAAAGACGCAGTCCCTTGAAAAGGATAATCAAGACTACCAGGCACAGCTGGCAACCTTGGAACAGCAGATTAGCAGCTTAAAGGGCTATTCGCGCGAGCAGGAAGAAGCCAAGCAAAAACTTTCGCCGAACGCGAATTCAATGAGCAATTTAATAAGGTGCAGCGCTATTTCCGGCCTGACGAAGCAGAAGTCTACAAACAGGGCAGCCAACTGGTCATTCGCATGCGAGGCATTCAGTTTCCGGCGGGACAGGCCACCCTGACCCCTGAAAACTATATCCTGCTCAGCAAAGTGCAGCAGGCCATCCAGACATTTGGTCAACCGACCGTTACCATCGAGGGCCATACCGATACCACCGAAGGCCATACGGAAGGCTCCGGCTCGGCATAGACGAACCAGGCGCTTTCCCAAAAGCGGGCCGAGGTGGTAAAGATTTATCTGGTTGCCAACAACACGCTGCCATCGAACCGTATCCGGGCAACCGGTTATGGTCCGGACAGACCCCTGGCGCCCAACACGACTCCTGAAGGCCGGGCCATTAACCGGCGTATCGATGTGTTGATCACGCCGGTCAACACACAATAAGATGACCTGAGAAACCAAGTCATCTTAACAACGTTTGTGGGTTGAATCATTCTGGGTGCCAGCCGCGCAAAGGTTCGCCACCGACGTGTTGCCCACCCGCTGCCGCTTAATCGTTGAGAAGACATTCATCATCTCAAGGCATAGATCGGAGAAAGGGTCGCTGACCATGATCGGAGACTATAAATCTGCAAGCTCCCCCCGTTCGGATGAAGACTTGGCCCAGATGGTGATCAGCGTTGCAAAGGCAACACAAGTTGACGGCATCATCTGTATCACCGAATCCGGGTTGTTGGCGCAACATCTCTATCGGCGATCTGGCCACTTTCGGGTCATAACCACAACGACAAACAACATCACCTACGATACCCTGACCAAGGCAGGTATGGAGGTCATGCGCCTGCCGTTTTACACGGCTGACAAGTACAACCAGATCCGCCATGCCATCGCAGTCGTGCTTCGGTCGTCCAGCGTTTCAATTGGAGACCTCATTGTCTGTGCAATCGGTCATGATGTTTATCGGGAAAAGGGAAATCTTGTTGTGCTAACCGAAATGGAAGCGCGTGTTGAAAAACTGGCCGTCTCCGATCTGCTCACACTCACGGATGGCATTCAACCCAAAGCGCTGGAGGCTGCTGTCATGGTCGCTTGCAAGATCGGACGGGCGGCGCGGCGCGGCAAACGGATCGGTGCCATATTCATGCTGGGTGACTCTCTCAAGGTCCAGGAGGGAAGCAAACAACTGGTTCCCAATCCTTTTCAAGGCCACGTAAAGGCCAATCGCATGCTGACCAACCCTGATATCCATGATGCCCTGGTCGAACTGTCTAAACTCGATGGGGCATTTGTTCTCCGCGGCGACGGATTTATCCAGGCGGCGGGGGTGTTTTTAACCTCCCCGCCCACCGATATAGAACTGGCTACCGGTCTCGGTGCGCGACATGCTGCCGCGGCTGCGGTTACGATGCGGTCGAAAGCGACGGCCATTGTCGTTTCAGCCACTGATGGCAATGTGCGCGTGTTTTCGGGCGGCAGAATGGTCCTTCAAATCGACCCTGATGTTTCCCATGGGCACATCAGCATGCGTGAAGAAGGTAATGGATGACTTGATCAAAGGTGCCACAGCTATCGCGGCATTTGAGTCTGACCGGGTTCGACAACCGGTTCCCGGGAAGGGCTGCGTGTGAGCGAAAATAAAAACCCAACCAGCAAGAACAATGCATCGCCACGGACCAAATTCGGAACCTTCGGCGGTGTGTTCACCCCCTGCACGCTCACCATTCTGGGCGTGATCATGTTTTTGCGGTTCGGCCAGGTCGTGGGCCAGGCCGGCATCCTGCAGGTGATTTTGATCATTCTGTGCGCCAAGGTGATCACCGGCCTGACGGCATTTTCCTTGTCCGCCATCGCCACCAACACGCGGGTCAAAGGCGGCGGCGCCTACTACCTGATCAGCCGCAGCCTGGGCGTGGAGTTCGGCGGCGCCATCGGCGTCTTTTTCTTCCTGGCCCAGGCCATCTCGGTGTCCATGTACGTGATCGGCTTCACCGAGGCCTTTCTCATCGCCTTTCCGGGTCTGGATGGTCATTTCGAACCGTGGCCACGGCCGTCAATCTGGCCGTCTTTGTCTGCGTTTACATCGGCGCCGGCTGGACCATCAAGGTCCAGTACGGAATCCTGGCGATCCTGATTTTGGCGATCGTGTCGTTCTTTGCCGGCGCGGCTGCCGATGCTTCCTGGGATACGACTGCGCAGCAGCATGCTGCCGGCCTATCTGCCGGGAGATTCTTTTTTTACCATGTTCGCCCTTTTTTTCCCGGCCGTCACCGGGATCATGGCCGGGGCCAACATGTCGGGCGACCTCCGGGACCCGGGGCGCTCCATCCCGGCCGGCACCCTTTCCGCCGATCGCTTTCACCGGCGTGATCTATCTGGGCATGGCCCTGTTGCTGTCGGCCTCCCGCCCCCAGGCGGTTCTGATCACCGACCCCTTCGTGGTCAAGACGATCGCCTGGTCGCCCCTGTTGATCAACGCCGGGGTGTTTGCCGCCACCCTGAGCTCGGCTCTGGGCAGCATGATGGGGGCACCCCGCATCCTCCAGGCCTTTGCCCGGGACGACATCTTCAAAGGGATAAAGATTTTCGGCCAGGGAAGCGGAAACAGCAACGAACCGCGCCGGGCCACGATGCTGACCTTCCTGATCGCCCAGGCGGGCATCCTGCTGGGGGATTTGAATGCCATCGCCCCCGTCATCACCATGTTCTTCATGATCACCTACGGGACGCTCAACCTGGCCTGCTTCTACGAATCCATTACGCGCAACCCGAGCTACCGCCCGAAATTTCGCTTCAGCCACTGGTCCACGGCCTTGTTGGGGGCCCTTGGCTGCTTGCTGGTCATGTTTCTGATGAATCCCTTGTGGGCCGTGGTGGCGATCGTGGCCATGTCGGCCCTGTATGGGTTCATCAGCCGCTCGGAGATTATTTCCCGCTGGGGGGACGTGACGAGCGGTGTCGCCTTTGAGCGTGCCCGCAAGGCGTTGCTGAAACTGGAAGACGAAAAATATCATCCCAAGAACTGGCGGCCATCTATTCTGGCGCTGAGCGGCGGGGCCTGGAAGCGCTACCACATCGCGGAATACGCTTACTGGCTGGCGGCCGGACGGGGCGTGTTGACGCTGGGGCATATCCTGACCGGGGAGGTGGAAGATCGGCTGGCCCGACGGGAGCAGGCCGAAAAGCTGCTGCGCAAATTCATCCGGGACGAAACACTGGCGGCCTTTCCGGTGGTGGTCGTGGAAGAGGATTTGAGCGAGGCGATCAAGGCCCTGCTGCAATGCCATGGCATCGGGGGCGTGCGCCCCAATACCGTTTTGCTGGGGTGGAGCCAGGATCCGGACAGGCAGGATACGTTTTGCGAAACGTTGCGGCTGTCCCAGAGTCTTCAGCGCAGCATTCTCATCGTGAAATGCGACGAGGAGAGAGAGCGCTGGGTAGCCCCGGCAGGGTCGGTGGATATCTGGTGGCGCGGGCCGCAGCACGGGGCTCTCGCCCTTCTGCTGGCCCATCTGTTGATTCAGAGCCATGAATGGCGCCGCCGACAAATACGCATTCTGTGCACTGTGCCGCCGAAAGGCCGACTCCGAAAACATGGCCCTGGAGCTGCGGGAGCTTCTGGACACGGCGCGCATCGAGGCCAGCGTGCATGTTTTCATTACCGATGATCCCCTGTGGGAGATCGCCAAACAAACCGGCGAAAGCGCGGTTCTATTTGCGGACTTCACTCCGCCTGAAGAGGGCGAAGAAAAGGAATTTATAGATTCGATTGCAAGCCTGATGCAGATCCCCATTGATGTGATTCTGGTTTACAACACCGGAGGTGTTTCGCTGGAGGCATAGAAGTCCCAGGGGTAGAACCTGTCGGAAAACCGTCTTTATGACGTTCATCGATGCGGACAACCCATT
>CAVPIL010000010.1:0-1161035 GCA_963704985.1 uncultured delta proteobacterium
ATACGACAGCACCGTGATTTTAGGTATTGCCGCGTTGATCATCACGATTTCCGGGGCTTATTACATTGTTCGGCAGAAGCTTCGTGTCAATCTGACCTGCGACCCTTCGGAGAAGCCTTGAAGCCGTGTAGGGTAGGTTTCGGCAAATAACAAGGACGTGTATGGAAAAGGCCATGGCATCGATGAAATCCTGGAGAAAAAAGAGGCCTTGTTTACGCGGCCGCCCTGATTGGACTGCTGATAGCAATTGTATTGCTGAAGCTGGTTTTCGTCGATTTTGTCGTCGATTTCTGGTGGTTTCAATCCCAGGGCATGGCCTTGTATTTCTTGATGCGGCTAGCCTATCGGTACGTCGTTTTCATCTTTTTTGTCCTCGTGTTCTTTGGAATTTTTTACCTATCTCAATTTCTGGGCCGCATCGCGTGTTGTCGGGGTAGCCGAAAAATCCACGGACAAAAATGAAAAGAACCTGATCAAGACCCTGCACAGCGGGTTGCGGCGCATGTACATCCCCCTTTCCCTTCTGATGGCATTACCGATTGCCGCGCCCATGTATACCCACTGGGAAAAAGCCCTGCTGTTTCTTTTCGGCAGCGCCAGCGGGGCGACCGACCCACTGCTGGGCAAGGATATCAGTTTTTATCTGCTCTCCCTGCCCGTTCATGTGCTGATCCGAAAGAAGTACTGGTTGCCTTCATCATCCTGCTGGTGGGGTTGCTGTTCCTCTACTGGTACGAAAGTCGCCTGCTGGCCATTCAGGATCGGACGCTGCCGCGCCGGGCCCGCGTGCACCTCAGCCTGGTGGCCTTGGCGACAGTGGCCATGCATCTGCTGGGGATTCCTTCTCGATCGATACGACCTGCTTTCCAAACGGTCAATCTGCCGGTCTTTTTCGGTCCGGGCTACGTCGAATGCGCATCGTTCTGCCGATGATCTGGCTGTCTGTATTTTTTCTTGCAGCCACCGGTTATCGCTGGTGGTCTGCTTTAACCGTAAGGCGGGCTGGAAGCTGTCGGTGGTTGTGGGTGTGCTGTTTGTGCTCAGCGTGATGGGTAAAAACGCCGATTTTTCAACGACATGGTGCGCAAATATGTCGTCGTACCCAACCAGATCGCCCGGGAGCGGGCGCTTCATCGATGCCAATATTCGTTCGACACTGGCAGCCTATCGGACTCGACGCCGTCCAGACCCAGGACTTCAAGACCCAATCGCGACCCGCTTTCGATGCCGACGACCCGGCACTGGTGCGCCGCCTGCAGAACATTCCCGTCTGGGACCGCGAGATGCTGGGCGGCGTCTACAGAGGAGCTCCAGGGCATTCGGCACCTATTATTCGTTTCCGACCATCGACGTGGATCGCTACACCGTCGAAGGCAGCTACCGCCAGGTCTACCTGGGCGCAAGGGAAATCCAGTTTTCCAAGCTACCGAATCTGCGCAGAATTGGATCAACCTCCACCTGCAGTACACCCACGGACAGGGGGTGGTGATGATACCGGCCGCCCAGGCCGGCGATGAATTCATGACCTGGCTGATCAAGGATATCCCACCCCAGTCGGACTTCGGCTTGCCCGTCAACCGGACCTCCATCTATTATGGTCTCGAGGACAAGCCTTATGTGATCGTCCCCAACGATGCCGGCGAAATCGGCTCCCCAGTCGGCGATGATGAAGCCATCGTCCATTACGACGGCAATGGCGGGGTGCCCGTCAATTCGCTATGGCGCAAGTTGCTCTTTTCCATGCACTTCAAGGACCGCAACATTTTTTTCACCGCCAAGACCAACGCTCGCAGCCGCCTGCTCTTTCGCCGCAACATCCTGGATCGGATCACGCACATCACCCCTTTTCTGAAGCTCGACGGGGACCCGTACATCGTCTCGACGGCAGACGGTCTGTTCTGGATTCAGGACGCCTATACGACCGCGGACAACTATCCGCTGGCCCCGGCAGTCGAGCAGGGGTTCAACTATATCCGCAACGCGGTAAAAATTGTCGTGGATGCCTACTACGGGAAGGTATCATACTACATTTCCGACAGCACCGATCCCATCATCAACGCCTATCGCCGCATGTATCCCGGCGTTTTCCGGCCGCTGGCGGAGATGCCCACGGAACTTCATAAACACGTTCGCTATCCCCGGGATATTTTTTTGACCCAGGTCGCTGTTTATGCCAAGTATCACCAGCGTGACCCGGAACGATTTTATCGGCAGGAGGATATCTGGGAATTTTCGAAAGTGCCCCAGGGCCGGGATCTGGTTCCGGCCAACCCTTACTACCTGACCCTGGACCTGATCGAACCGGGCCAGGATGATTTTCTGCTCTTCATGCCCATGGCGCCCTTTGGGCGCGACAACCTTCGCGCGCTGATCATCGCCGGCAGCGACGGCGACAACTACGGCAAACTATTCGCTTACCGGTTTCCAAGGGACCAGCAGGTGTATGGTCCCGCCCAGGTCCACTCCCTGGTCAATCAGGACATCGTCATTTCCGAACAGTTTACCCTCTGGGATCAGGAAGGCTCAGAGGTCTTGCTGGGCAAGATGATCATCGAACCCACGGCCGGGTCGCTGCTGTATATTCAGCCGGTCTACCTCCAAGAGGAAGGCGCCCTGAAGATCCCGCAGCTGAAACGCTTGATCATGGCCTTGGATGATGCCGTCGTCATGGCGCCCAGTCTGGAGGAGGCCGCGGTGATGCTGGAGGCGGAGCTGGCGCGCAAGTCGAACCGACGGACTCAGCCATTGCCGCAACTCACACCGCCCGACAGCGCTGTAAAGCAGCCGGTCGATGAATCATCGCCTCCAGCCGCCCCACCAGACATAACCGCCCCAGGAGACCCGCCTGCGGGCAGCCATTCGCCGGGTGACACCCCGCGTTCCTGAGGGATTAGCGAGCCGTTAAGCCCGACGTCGGACACGGCCATGGCAGCTATCAATCTTCCCAGGATCCTGAAATTCTTGACATCCATCGAAAAAAGCCCCACAATTTGTCAAAATCGATCGCAGGGGTGGTCCTCCTTGCCAGCCTGCTTTCAGAGGTTCAACTGTCACTCACTATCGTTTCAGTGCCTCTGCGGAGAGGGCTTCATCCTTCGCTGAACGGACACCGGACAGTTCGAGACCGGCACCTCTGGGTGCCCGCACCCACCAGCATATCGGCGCCGCTATGGCAGCCGCGACGCCCAAGGAGGTGTAACCCATGATTAAGCGAATCCTGGTTGGATTAGGCGGTACCCCTTTCACCACGGTGAGCACGCAATGCGCCACCGAATTGGCCCGCCTGCACGACGCGCAGACCACTGGCGTAACGGTTGTGGATCTCAGCAAGTTGGGCAATGTTGGACCCGTACCCGCGGGAGCGGGCGTCTATGCCCAACGGATGCGAGAACGGCAAGTTCGCGTGACAAGGGAGGGGATCGAAAACGCGATAGCCGCGTTCAAAAGCCATTGCAGCATGCAGCAAGTGGTCTGCCGGCGCATCGAATACGAGCAAAAGGACCCCTTCACGGCCATGATCGCCGAGGCCCGTTACAACGATCTGACGATCTTCGGCCTGCGCAGTATCTTCGATTACGGGTTTACCAGCGACCCGGACAAGGCCATCGTCAAGCTGGTCACCCAGGGGGTCAGACCGATTCTGGCGGTAGCCGAAAATTACCGCCCGGTCAAAAAGGCGTTGGTCGCCTACAGCGGCTCCATGGAATCGGCCAAGGCCATGCGTCATTTTCTGCACTTGAAGCCCTGGCCCGACGTCAGGCTGCACATCGTGCATTTCAAGGAAAGTGACGATACGGAGCCCTTCCTGATGAATGACGCGGCAGACTTTTGCACAGCGCACGGATTCGAGGTACAAACCGATATGGTTGACGGCCAGGCGCGCTCGGACCTCTTGCCATTTGCCCGCGACGTCGACGCCGATCTAATCGTGATGGGCAACAGCGTTAATAAAACATTGATCAAACAACTGCTCGGCGACACGGTACTGGAAACCATCAAGTCCGCCGACCGGCCGCTTTTCCTATCCCAATAACATGGCCATGCAACAACCGGATCGTACACCCCACGCTGCCGGCTACAGCCGTGCAGGCCTTTTCTCCGCAGCCCTTCCGCTATTTTTGTTTGCCGGGCTGTGCACCGTTTGGCCCCATGTGGCACGAGGCGAGGTCTTTTCCATCGAGTGGCCCTGGGTGACCAGCCTAGACATCACCCTGCGGTTCCGGCTGGACGGACTCAGTCTGCTGTTCTGCCTGATTGTCGCCGGGATCGGCTTTCTGGTGACCCTTTTC
This sequence comes from uncultured delta proteobacterium, assembly GCA_963704985.1. Lineage (GTDB taxonomy): Bacteria > Desulfobacterota > Desulfobacteria > Desulfobacterales > Desulfosarcinaceae > Desulfosarcina. The sequence goes on from CAVPIL010000010.1 coordinate 4,290, forward strand.
GCATCCAGCTACCTGGCCGGACATCCGCATACCGGCCGCTTTTTTGTCTACCTGCAAGCCTTCATGCTTGCCATGCTGGGTATCGTCACGGCGGACAACCTGTTGCTTCTATTTGTCTTCTGGGAGATCACCACCATCTTTTCCTATCTGCTGATCGGCTTCGACCACGAATCCGTCGCGACCCGCGACAACGCCAAACAGGCCCTGTTGGTTACGGGCGCCGGCGGCCTGTGCCTGCTGGTCGGCATTTTACTGATAAAAACGGCCGGCGGATCGCTTACCCTCAGCCAGTGGCTGGCGTCTGACCATCAAATCCGGCAGCACCCGCTCTACCTGGCCATTTTCACGACCATCCTGCTGGGTGCCATGACCAAGTCCGCCCAGGTGCCATTTCATTTCTGGCTGCCCAATGCCATGAGCGCCCCCACGCCCATCAGCGCATTTTTGCACGCTGCAACCATGGTCAAAGCCGGCATATACCTCCTGATGCGCATGCACCCCTTGCTGGGCGGCACACCGGTGTGGATGGGCAGCTTGGTCGTCATCGGCGGCATCACGGCCATATGGGGCGCCATTCAAGCCTTGAGTCCCTCTGATCTCAAGCGCATGCTGGCCTACACGACCATCATGGCGCTGGGCATCTTAGTCATGTTTCTCGGCGGCAACAACACCGCTTCGCTGACCGCCGCCGCCACATTCTTGCTGGTCCACGCCCTTTACAAGGCCGCCTTGTTTTTGGCAGTGGGCAGTATCGACCATCAAACCGGCACCCGCCTGTTAGAGAAGTTGGGCGGACTCTGGCGCGCCATGCCGTTGACCGCCCTGGCCGTCGCCACCGCCACCATGTCCATGGCCGGTTTTCCGCTGTTTTTCGGCTTCATCGGCAAGGAGATCATGTACCAAGGGGCGTTAACCGAAGAGATGTTTCCCCAGTTCGCCACAACCATCGCGCTGCTCTCCAATTCACTGATGACCGCCGTGGCCGGCATCATCCTGCTGGGCCCCTTTACCGGAAAACGCCCTGGGCCGCTGACCGCAGTGGTTGAAGCCCCACTGCCCATGGTTGTCGGCCCCGGGATTATGGGCGGGTTATGTCTGCTGTTTGGCATTATCCCGTGGTGGGTCTCTGACACCATGATCCAGCCGGCGGTCCGCGCCTTTGCAGCCGTGGAGCAGGAAGTTCACTTGGCCATCTTCCATGGCTTCAACGCACCCCTGCTCCTCAGTATTATCACCTTGACAGTAGGTGGCATGATCTATTTTTTTCGCAAGCACTTGCAAGCGGCTGTCAAGGGCGTCATCGATCGTCTTCCCTTGACCGGTCAGCGCAGCTATGAAATCTCCCTGAAAGGGATCCTCGTCACCGCCCATGCGGTGGTCGATGGGTTGCAGAACGGATCATTGCATCGCTACCTGCTGATCACCATCGGTGGGTTCGCGCTGACCACTGCCGTCGTCTGGTGGCTCAATGCAGACGGGTGGATCATGTGGCTGCGGTCAGCGGACCTGCCGTTGTCCCACTGGCTGTTGATTGCCGTCATGGCCACAGCCGTCGTGGTGGTGGTCCGCGCCCGATCTCGAATCTTGGCCGTGGCTGCCCTGGGTATGGTAGGCGGTGGCGCTGCACTCGTGTTCTTGGTTTACGGTGCCCCGGATCTGGCACTCACCCAGTTGCTGGTGGAGACCCTGACGCTGATCATCGTTGCCATCGTCTTGCTGCGCCTGCCTGCGATTGCCGTATCACCAGGCACCGTGTCCGCCAGCCGATGGGTGGATGGCCTGGTGGCCATCGGCACGGGAATCGTGGTCGCCGCCCTCAGCATGGCAACGACCGACGGCACCATCGATCGCCAACTGACCGCTTTTTTTGAACACAACAGCTATATCGCCGCCCACGGGCGCAACATTGTCAACGTGATCCTGGTTGATTTCCGCGGCCTGGATACGTTGGGGGAAATCACCGTCGTGGCGACCGCCGGTTTGGCCGGTTATGCGCTGATCACCAAACGAAGGCAGTGAGGGAAACCGTGCAATCCTATATTCTGCGGGCGGCAACACGTCTGCTGGTCGGACTCATGCTGGTCTTTGCCGTGTATCTTCTTTTTCGCGGGCACAACGCCCCGGGCGGCGGTTTCTCTGCGGCCCTTGTCGCCGCCACGGCCTTTTCCCTGTTCGCCATCGCCGAAGGACCGCAAGCGGTCCGACAGGCCCTGCGGATCGATCCGCGGGGCTTGATCGCTTGGGGGCTGCTGCTGGCCATCAGTGCCGGCCTGCCGGCGGTGATTTCCGGCCGGACGTACATGACCGGATTATGGTGGACACCGCAAGCCTTCGACGGCGCCCTATCCGTGGGCACCCCGTTGTTTTTCGACATCGGGGTGTTCCTGGCGGTGCTGGGAACCATCCTAACCCTGGTACTGAAGCTGGAGGAACGCTGACATGGAGGTCGTTCTGGCTGTTCTGACCGGTGGGATGGTGGCCGGCAGCGTGTTTCTGATGCTCAGCAAAAACCTGGTGCGCTTCATTTTTGGTCTCGTATTGGCCAGCAACGCCGTCAACTTGCTGATCTTTGCCGCCGGTCGTTTGAAAACATCCCGGCCGCCGTTGATTCCCGAGAATTCAGCGCATACCGCGGCCATGCTTGCCAACAGTCTGCCCCAGGCACTGATCCTGACGGCCATCGTCATCGGATTTGCCCTGTTGGCTTTTATATTCATTCTTTTTTTCAAGACCTATCAAACCCTTGGCACAGTGGATACCGAAGCCATGACCGACGCCGAGTCAGGGGTCGACGACGAGTCCGCGGTGGGAGTTAGACAACCATGAACAACTGGCTGGCTGCCCCCATTGTCATTCCTTTCGCCGCTGCCGCCGTCGTGCTGCTGGGGCGCCGTCAGCCGACGTTGCAATTCGTCGTCACCCTGCTAGCAGCGGTCCTGCACCTGGCATCGGGCACCTGGCTGCTTTACGGGGTGCACCACGATGGCATCCAGGTGCTTCATGTGGCCTCTTGGCCGGCCCCGTTCGGCATCGCTCTGGTCGCGGACCATCTCAGCGCCCTGATGGTAGTGATCACCGGTGTCATTTACACGGCGGTAAGCGCGTATTCCCGAGCGGATATCACCGTCGACCACCGGCAACGGGGCTATTATCCACTGCAAAACATTTTGGTGGGGGGCATCAGTGGCGCTTTTCTGACCGGCGACCTGTTCAACATGTATGTCTGGTTTGAAGTCATGCTGATGGCATCCTTTGCGCTGCTGGTGCTGGGGAAGACCCGCGCACAGCTTGACGGCGGTGTCAAGTACGTGGTTATCAACTTGATTTCGACCCTGTTGTTTCTCACCGGTTTGGGTTTGGTCTACGGCCTGACCGGAACGCTCAACATGGCTCATTTGCATATCAAGCTTCGCATGGTTTCCGATCCGGGCCTGGTGGCGGCCGTTGCCATGCTGTTTCTCACCGCCTTTGGCATCAAGTCAGGGCTATTTCCGCTGTTCTTTTGGTTGCCGGCCTCCTATCACACACCGCCGGTGGCCACGTCGGCAATCTTTGCCGGTCTGCTAACCAAAGTGGGTGTCTATGCACTGATTCGAACGTTCACCCTGATTTTTCCATTCGAAGACAACGGTCTTCGGTCACTGGTGCTGGCGGTGGCGGCGGCCACCATGATCGTCGGCGTCCTCGGAGCCGCAACCCGCGACCATGTGCGCCGAATCCTCTCCTTTCACATCATCAGCCAGGTCGGCTATATGGTTTTGGGTCTGGGATTGTTCACCCCACTGGCCCTGGCCGGAGCGGTGTTCTACATGCTCCACCACATCATCGTCAAAGCCAATCTGTTTCTGATCAGCGGGTTGATCCAACGCTGCGGGGGGTCATTCGAACTCTCACGGGTAGGCGGGCTGTACCGCGGCCACGGATGGATCGCCCTGCTGTTTTTCATTCCCGCTTTTTCGCTGGCGGGGTTTCCGCCGTTGTCCGGGTTCTGGGCCAAGATGATCCTGATTCGGGCCAGCCTGGAAACCGGGCACTTCATGCTGGCCGGTGTGGCCGCTGTCGTCGGCCTGCTGACGGTGTACTCCATGGTTAAAATCTGGAGTGAAGCCTTCTGGAAACCGCAACCGGCAGCCGCTGAGGGAACGGCTGCCACCGAGTCGCGAATGGATGCATGGATGCTGGCACCCATCGTGGCCATGGCGGGGCTGACCGTTCTCATCGGATTGTCGCCCGAACCGCTATACCAACTGGCCAGTACAGCCGCTAACGAATTGCTCGAACCCGGCGCTTATGTTTATACGGTGATTGGGAATATGCGATGAATCTATTTTTCATCAACACATTTATCGCCCTGGGCTACATGGGCGTTCAGGGCCAGTTCATTCTCTCCGGGTTCCTGATCGGCTTTGGGTTGGGATACCTGGCCCTGTGGCTCACCCAGCCCTTGTACGGAACATCGCGCTACTTTCAACGGGCGCCGAAAACCATCAAGCTGGCTGGGTTTTTTCTGGTCGAGTTGCTGCTCTCCACCCTGCGGGTGTTCTGGGACGTCGTTACACCGGGACACATCAGCCGCCCGGGCATCGTCGGTATTCCATTAAGCGCAAAAACAGAAATGGAGATTCTGCTGATGGCCAACCTGATCTCGCTGACACCGGGGACGCTCAGTATCGACCTTTCCGAAGACCGCAGTATCCTCTACGTCCATGTCATGTTTCTTGACGACCCGAATCGCTTTCGGCAAAGCATCAAGGAAGGGGTGGAAAGACGGGTGCTGGAGGTGATGCGATGATCGTCGACGGCCAGACGCTGCTTGAGATAGTCAGCCGATGGGCGCTGGGGATCTTGATTATTAGTATTGCCCTGGCATTCATCCGGCTGATTCGGGGGCCGCAGGCAGTTGACCGCGTGGTGGCGCTGGACCTGATTTCGGTGCTGATCGTCGCCTTTCTGGCGGCCTATGCGGTGCATGCTGGCGACACGTCGTTTTTGGATGTGGCCATTGCCTACGCCCTGGTCGCCTTTCTGGGAACGGTGGCCCTGGCCCGATTTCTGCTGCGTTCCCGGCTTGCGTCCCGGGAAAAACGCAACCGAAAGGAGGACGAATGCTGAGCGCCATCATCGCGGCCACCTTGATGATCGTCGGCTCTCTTTTTTGCCTGGTTGCCGCCGTGGGCATGCTGCGGCTGCCTGACACCCTTATTCGCATGCACGCAGCCACCAAGGCAGGGACCCTGGGCACGGGGTTCATCCTGGCCGCGGAAGCCGTGGCGGCCGACGACCTGAGCACGACCATCAGGGCCGTGGCCGTCATCGTGTTTCTGCTGTTGACCGCACCGGTGGCCGCGCACCTGATCGGCCGCGCCGCCTATCACCGAGGCATCCGCCTGTTCGAGAAAACCTGGATCGACGAACTCGGTGAGGCGATGAAAAACAAACAAACCGCTCCAGACGACGGGCGCCTGCAATCGTAATATCTCAACAAGATCCCGGGAATTGCATTTTTGTCTTTAAAAGAAAAAGGAGAAACCAATGAAATGGAAAACAGAAGATGGGGGCTGGAGCCCTTACCTCGCCGGAGCCCTCGTCGGTCTTCTGGCAATCGCTTCAGTCCTGGCGACGACGCAATTGCTTGGCAAGACCAGCTACCTCGGCGCCTCGACGACGTTCGTTCGGGCTGCCGGTCTTTTTGAACAGACAATCGCCGCGGAGCATGTTGGGTCAAACGAGTATTTCACCAAGACAAAGGTTCGTATAGACTGGCAGTTCATGCTGGTTGTCGGCATCGTCCTGGGTGCCCTCATTTCGTCTGCCACGGACAAGAGCTTTCGGCTGGAAAGTGTTCCGCCAACCTGGGAGAAGCGATTTGGCCCATCCATCGGAAAGCGGGCAGCCGGGGCATTCGCAGGCGGGGTTATCGCGATGGTGGGCGCTCGTCTGGCCGATGGATGTCCAAGCGGGCACGGACTGAGCGGAATGATGCAATTGTCCCTCAGTTCGTTCATAGCCTTGGCAATGTTCTTTGGTGCAGGCGTTTGGGTGGCTCATATCGTTTATGGAAGGGGAAAATCATGAATACCGAACAATGGCTGGGTCTTCTCACGGGTGTGTTGTTTGGGTTTCTGCTTCAGAAAGGTCGTGTTCTTCGCTTCGACAAGCAGGTCGGAGCGATGCTGTTGACGGACATGACCATATTTAAATTCATGCTTTCGGCAATTCTGGTGGGAATGGTCGGGATCCTTTGGCTCTCGAACATGGAAATCATAACGTTGAGCCATAAACCGATGAATGTCGGTGCCGTGGTGATCGGAGGAGCCCTGTTCGGTGCCGGATGGGCGATCATGGGCTTTTGCCCCGGCACCTCCCTTGGCGCTTTGGGGGAAGGGCGCTGGCACGCCGTGTTTGCCATTCTCGGAATGGTGGCAGGGGCTGCACTTTATGCAGAACTCTATCCTTTTTTTAAGTCAACTGTTCTTTCCTGGAAAGACTTCGGAAAAATCGGACTTCCGGAAGCGATAAATATTTCGCAGTGGGTCATCCTTCCTTTATTTTGGGCGGGAACAATTGCTTTGTTCTTCTGGTTTGAAAAGAAAGATTTGTAAATCGCAATCATGAAATCGACCTGGGCGCGTCACCGGTTTCTCTTATGTGTAAATGGCGTCAGGGAACCACCCACAGGGCGCACCTGGAAACTGATTGACCAGGTAACGGCTGACGCTGCCGGTGAAAAACTGTTTGTTCATTTAAACCTTTACGGATGTTGATGATGGCAAAAAATAAAAATTGCGGGTGGAAAAAATCAGAAAGAACGCATTGGTACAACAAGTCCAGTCCTATCCCGATGTCGAGAATAGGGTGGCCTATGCATTGGCATGCCTGGAAGATGGCGATTTTCGGGAGGACACCAGGATTTTCGATAACCTGAAGAAAAAATATCGAAGCCATTCGCTTGTGAATTACGGGCCTGGGGTCCTATCGGGAATGAAAGAAGGCGACAACGACGAGGCCATTCATTATTTCTTGAAGGCAACGGAACTATCGCCCGATTTTGTGGAAGCTCATTTCAATTTAGAGGTGGCTTACCAGAAAAACTGCAACGTTCCTCAAACGATGGCAGCCTATCGCAAGGTATTGCAAATTGAGAGAAAGCCATCACCGAAAAAAACACATCCATGTAGATTGATCCCAAGCACGTTCAATCCTACGGCAACATCGGTATCTGCTATGCGAATATAGGCCGGGAAAAAGAGGCCATGGATGCGCTTGATAAAGTGATCGAACTCGGTCCGCACTATGAACTGGCGCTGGTGAATCGCAAGATTTTGAAAACCCTTAAGGAAGGACAGCGTCTGAAAGCAAAAAAATAATGTTTGAATATTTCAAAGATCACTCGCTTAACAAGCGATCTTATATTGCAAAATTTGCCAAGTCACAAAATCTGCTTCCTGAATAAAAAACAGCACCCTTTACCACCCCCCACCGCCACCACCCCCGCCTCCCCCACCGGAAGATCCGCCGCCGCCGCTGCCAGACGACGATCCAGGTGCGCTGGACGACGCCGAGACAGCGCCGGCAAAGGATCCGCCCAGGCTGGCTGCCAGACCGGTGAAAGGGGTGCGTCCGCTGTACCAGGAGGGTGCGTAACCGCGTCCGGATGAAGCATCGGCGGCGGCCTTGGCCAACACATCGGCAAAGTGTTCGTTCCAGTCGTTCTCCACATCCAGGGCCATGGCGTGGGGCAGCAAGGCTTCGAAGTGTTCGGGGGTCCGATCCGGCGGGTTGAGCAGGTTCAGGCGGTCCTTTTCAGCCACCTGCATGTACAGTTTCAACCCCTCGATGTCGTCCATCAACCGTCTGCCGGCCAGGGTCGGTGCCTTGAGCAGGTGGTAGAAAATGATATTGGTGGCCACAATGCCCAGAAACAGGATCAAGCTCGGGAGGCCCATGGCCGAGGCCAGCACGCCGATGCCGATGATTTCACCGCCGACAAAGGGAATGGCGAATAGGGTGGTGGCCATCGCCCCGGCCACCTGGCGACTGCGCCAGGCAGCGACAACCGTGGTGAGGAGAACATAGACGCCTGCGCTCCAGCCGGACAGCCAGACCATCATGAACATGGCCACGGGGGCCAGGGAGGCGGTCAACAGCACCCCCCCAAGGGTCAGTGTCGAGATGACGATGCCGGGGATGAAGTATGCGGTGTTACGCAGGAAATATGCCTTTTCGTATTCGCCGCTCAGGCTGGTACGGAGGGCTTTTATGGCGGCACCCACCCGTTTGTGGGATGTGTTTTTCAAGGCGATGGATCGGCTGCCCGGCGGAAACAGGTGTCGGGCAACCTTGGCTTCTCCCGGACTCAGAGAAGACGAACCGCTGCCGGTAATCTCAAGGGAATAGGCGCGTTTGGGATCCTCGGTGATGGTTAAAAAGCCCTTTATGGCCATGCTGACCACGGCCACGGCCAGGGCCTTCTTGTCGAACCCCATCGAAAGGACAAAGCGCATGCCTGCCGGGGAGATGCCTTTGGGCGGTGCGTAACGGGGGATAATGGCGTCTCCGGCCGGATCCCGCCCCACCTTCCACCAGGCCGCGGCGTAGTAAACGAGCAGAACGAACAGACCGCCTAAAGCCACTACCAATCCCCGATTGTCGCCCAGCAGATAGCCGATTCTCTGCGCCGTGTCCGGCTTGGTCACGAAGCCCTTGGGCCAGGCCACTGCAATGGTGAGCCCCTCATGGGGATCCAGGGCGCGGGTGGTGGCAATGCCAACATCGTCTCCGATCCGCTCAATCTTATAATCCTGGCCGCCCGCACCGAACGGGCCGGTGTAGGCGGCACTCTGGATCACCTCGGCCCCCGGCGGCAGCTGAACAACCGCGCTGGCCGTTTCGATGACAAATTCCCATCCGTTGCCGGTGACGTTCCAGTACAGCTCGTCGTAACCGTCAAAGAATCCGATCTGCCGGTCGGTGCGATAGACGAACGTATACGTATATTCGCCGGGCCGCAGCAACACATCCTTGTTGCCCATGTAAACCCGGATGCCGTTGGACTGCGGTTCGCTGTGATAGGCGTCGGGTCGGTCGTCGCGAAGCACTTCCAATACTTCGAAGCGAACGTTTACCTGACTGCCATGGTTGTTGCGGTAGCGCGTGGGAAAGTCTCTGTAGATACCCCGACGGATCTTTTTGCCTTCAGCGACGACGCGGATGGTTTCGGTAACCACCACGTCACCATCGGCCAGCACGTCGATATGGCTGTCGAAGGAGAGGATGCGCTCCTGCTGGGCGTGAATGCCCATGGGTGTCAGAAAAATACTCAGGCAGAGGATCAGGAGGAACACTTTAAATGGGTTCATCATCCTTCCTTATGAAACGCTGTTTCAGGGTCGAGGTTGCTTCCCAGACGTCCAGCTATTGTATGGCTGCTTTTCGATGACGTCCCCTCGCCCCTATGGGGAGAGGGACAGGGTGAGGGGATTAAGACGCAAGCTTGTCAAGTATCCGCTGCAACACCGCCTCGGTCTCCTTCAGCACTTCATGGTTCCAGAATCGTACAACCGTGAAACCCTGCGATTCAAGATAAGCGGTACGAACCTGGTCTTTTTCAGCCCGTGTCGCGTGCTGTCCACCGTCCACTTCGATTGCCAACTGGCGATCAACGCAGGCAAAATCACAGATATAAGGGCCGACAGGATGTTGCCGCCTGAACTTACACCCGGCAAGCGAACGATTGCGCAGCAGCTGCCAAAGGCGGCGTTCGGCGTCTGTCTGGGTTTTGAGCAGCTGTCTGGCTCTTTCTTGCAGTGGACTCATTGGCTGTTCGATCACCCCTCACCCCGGCCCTCTCCCCTCACGGGGCGAGGGAGTCGTAGCGATACACCGATTGCCTGATTCTCGATCTCTCGACCCCTCAATCCCCTTTTTCCTACTCAGCAACCGGAACAGGATGCAACGGATATCAGAACGAAACCTTGGGCACCACGCGATCCCCCGGCTCCTCGATTTCAAAGAATTCGGCTGGCTGGAAGGCAAACCACCCGGCCACCAGGTTACCGGGAAAGGACTCGATGGCAATGTTGAGGTTGCGTACGGTGCCGTTGTAATAGCGCCGGGCCAGCTGAATCTGGTCTTCGATGTCCGACAGCTGACCTTGAAGATCCTGGAAATTCTGGTTGGCCTTGAGGTCCGGGTAGCCTTCGGCCACGGCAAACAACCGGGCCAACCCGCCGGTCAGGGCGCTTTCAACCTGCTGCTTTTGCGAAAGATCACCGGCTTTCATGCTCTGGGAACGCAGTTCGGTCACTTTTTCCAGCAGGCCGCGTTCATGGCCCATATATCCTTTGACGGTTTCAACCAGGTTGGGAATCAGGTTGGCGCGGCGCTTGAGCTGGACCTCGATGCCGCTCCAGCCCTCGCGGACCATGTTGCGCAGACGAACCAGCCGGTTGTAGAGAACGATCAGCAGCACCGCCAGCAGTCCGGCACCTCCCAGAAGAAATAACAGCATGGTCATGTCGTTGGCCCCCTTTTCTATTTGATTACAGTATGCGCGTTTCAGGTAGTATCGCCCCCGGTGGTCACCATCTGTCTTATCGTCGCCTGCACGGAAAGATCAACACCAATATCCTTCCGCATCGTCAATACGACCCTCAACGACCGGTTTCCCCAGCCACCCTTGTGCCCTGGTGAGGGTTTGCCGCAGACAAACGAACCACGCGGCGGTTTTCCTTCTGTGGGAGTGCCGTGCCCGCGTGAGCCGATTCGCACAGCGCCAGCCGCAATAATGAATGCGTAAGCAAGGGAAGCCATAGAGCGATGAGAAGGATCGCCGATCGGCTGGAGAGGAAAGTCAATGATGCGCCCGGCCAAGGCTGGCCGCCGGCAGTGGGGTGGTGACCGCTGATAGAAATCTGTGCCCGAGAAGGCCCGGCCGGTCTTGACCGTTAAGTTGGTGCGGTAGCAAAACCATTTCAAGGACGCGGTTCTGGACGGATTGCAACAGGCATAACCGCCGGCCGCCGCTCAGGTGTCAATTGCCGATTTTTGTAAACAGGCAAAATTTGACAAGGCGTCTTTCGGCGGCCTGATAATCCCCTTTGGCATAAAAATCGGTATTTTCTGCACGTCGGAATTCATCACGGCATTTTTGTATCAGCAACCGGAGACCCTTATCGCTATCCACATTATTTTCCATATGCATGTTTCATTCTCCTGCAGGCTCGAAATGGCGTGCCAGCCGCTCCCAATCTTCAGGATTCAGCTGCGCCACGAGCCTGAACGCGCGATTGCCGTAGGGGGCAAAGATGGCGGCGCCCGCTTCGACGGCATAGGCACCGGTTGCCGCCCGCATGAGATTGCCGTGGGCGACAAAAACCGTATTGACACCTGCCGGCGGTGGTGTCGCGAGCGCACGACGGGCGCGGTCTACCACGGCCTCCCGGCCACCGAGGAATTCCGCGGCGCGCAGGTTCATGACCGCCTGCGTTGATGCTACGGGGCCGATGTCCATCTGCTGCGCGGTTTCTCGGGAGCGGCAGTACTCGCTTGAAAAGACGCGGCCGACGGGAATGTTCAGGTGCCGGATGGCCTCACCGATCCTTCGGGCAGCCCTACGACCCGCTGCCGAAAGCTGGCGCATCCGTTCGGGATCGCAACTCCTCCAGTCGCCCTTGGCCGTAACGTGATCGTCCCGTGACCAGTCGGTTGCGGCATGCCGGAAATAGATATTATAGCCGCCCTGGCGCAGGGCCTCGACAAGCTCCTTTCCGGAAAACTGGTCCTGGGCACCTATGGGTTGGGGCAAAGCCACGCATATGCAGATCAGCACGATCCACGTTAATCGTATATAGTCGTCATCCATCTTCAATCCTTGCCGACGCCGTTACCCCAAATGCTAAGACCTATCATCGTCATGTAAAGAGCGGCGGCCGGTGCCTCGATAGCATTCAACCAAGCCAACGGGGGTTACGGAGGAAGTTCAACTGGTGTCGCTAATTTCAATGATCATCCCATCACGGAAAGTAAACTCGGAACGGCCGGTCAGCTTCAGGGTTTCACCGGCGTGCATGCCATTGGGCAGGTCCGCGGCAAGCACGGCTTCATAGGCTACGTGGATGGTAGCTTGCGCCCCTTCCTCCGAGAAATCAATAAGGGTCTGGTTTCTCCAAGAAAAAAAGTGATCTTGACTGTTCAGCCAATTGACGGAAACGGTCGATTCCTGAGGCCGAGGCGTTGACTTCGCCACAGAAAATATTCCTGAATTCGATTTCGGGATGGATGACGGCCAGCATCCCTTCGATATCAAAGGCATTGTCAGCATTCAGATAGCGTTCGATCAAATCGCGCGTGGTTTGCCTGTTCATCGGTTCTTACCTTTTCGCAAGATTGCATATCCGCCAACGTTAGGAACGAGCGTTCAGGGGCCGTGATTAACAAACGTCCTTTCAAGGGCAGTCAGGAACTTCTCGATCTCCTGGCTTTGAATTGTCAGGCTGGGATCGGTTCTTAGCACCTTGATACCGGGTCGTTGGGCCACAATATTACCATTGTGCTCCAGGGTTGGCTGCCCATAGGTGGGTTAAGCGCCATCCGCAGCATCTTCCAGCTCAAGGGCCACCATCAATCCCCGTGCACGCAGCGCCTTAATGCTGTCGGTGCGCGCAATCCGCGCTGCCTGCTGGTTTGTCACCCTCAGTGTCCTCGGGTGGCCATGGCCGATGGAAGCGCACCACACCCCGGACTAAAGATCGACATGCCGCTTTCCTGCGGTATCGTATAAAAAACCATTCTCTGCCCGAACGATGTCCTTCAAGGGAAGCAATGTAAAAAAGCCCGCAGCTGATTCCATCAACATGCGGGCCGTAATCCAGTCAATTTCGATTAGTCTGCCTTGCGGGCATCCAAGCCCAAGGCCTTGCGCTTGCCTTCAATGGTCTGACGCAGGAAGACGGCCGCCTTTTCAGGATCGGGTTCCACGGCAAAGGTGGCGCCCACCACGTCCTTGAGGCCGGCGGTGAGCAGGTTGACCACGTTCATGCTGCCGGTGATGGGCGGCATGGGCCCCAGGTGGGTGGTGACGCCCGAAGCGACGAAATAGGTGCCGATGGTCACCGCCTTTTCCGAATACCACTCCGGCGCCGAGCCGGCCACGGGCAGGTCGCTGATGTCCACGCCCAGGGCGTTGGCCAGCGCCGACACCAGCACCAGGATGCGTACGTTGTCCACGCAGCTGCCCATGTGCAGCACCGGCGGAATGCCCAGGGCATTGCAGATCTCTTTGAGGCCCGGTCCGGCCATGTCGGCCGCCGCCGGCACCTTGAAGCCGGCCTTGGCGGTGGCCACGGCCACACAGCCCGTATCCACCACCAGGATGTCGTTTTCGATCAGACGGCGGGTCAGGGTGACATGGCCGTAGTCGTGCTTGATCTTGGGGTTGTTGCATCCCACGATGCCCACGGCCCCGCGGATTTTACCCGCCTTGATGGCGTCGATCAGCGGCGCCGGCGTGCCGCCCAGCGCACCCACGATGGCCTCCACCGAGAAGCCGCCGACGGCCGCCTGGGGTTCAACGGGGATAAGGACCTTGCCCCGGTTGACGAAGTTCTCAACTGCCGCGCGGACCACCTCCACCGCTTTTTTCTCGGCATTGTGCGGGTGGAATTCGTGGTGCTCCATGTGGGGAAACTTGGCCTTGTCGCTGGTGCTGACCATCTTGGTGTGGTAGCTGCCGGCAACCTTGCCCAGCGAGGGCATGATGCACTGGTAGTCCACAAGCATCATCTCCACGGCACCGGTGGAGAGGATCAGTTCGGTCATCAGGTGGTTGCCCGCCATGGCGATGCCCCGGCGCATGAGCAGTTCGTTGCCCGTGCAGCAGACCCCCACCAGGTTGATACCCTTGGCGCCCTTGGTCCTGGCCAGGTCCAAAAGAGCCTTTGAACCGCAGGCCTTGGAAACCATTTCCGAGACCACCGGGTTGTGGCCGTGAACCACGATGTTGACCTGGTCGTCCTTCAGCACGCCGGCGTTGACCATAGTGGGGCGCGGGGTGGGTACGCCGAAAAGGATGTCGGAGACTTCGGTGGCGATCATGGAGCCGCCCCAGCCGTCGGACAGGGAGTTGCGCATGGCCTGAAGCAGCAGGCTCTGCCAGTTGTTGTCCACCCCCATGTGGGTGCGGTGCATCATTTCCGAGGTTTCGCGGTCGATGCCCCGGGGGGTCAGGCCGAACTTCTCCCACAGCTCTTGGCGCTTTTTGGGTGCTCGGGCGACCATCTTCACGGCCTTCTGGCGCATACCGTAGTCTTCCATCATGGCCTGGGCCAGTTCCCCGGCAATGGCCAAGGGTTTCTTGTCAGCCGTGGTCACGCCGTACTCTTCGGCCAAGCGCGTGAGTTTGGCTTCGTCGCGGATCTTGTAGCCGATGGCGGTTCCGTCGGCCACGCCGGCCAGCACCTCCACCAAGTCGCGGCCGTGATCGGAGTGGGAGGCGGCGCCGGCGGCGATCATGCGACCCAGGTTGCGCGCCACGATGATGTCGGCATCGGCACCGCAAACACCGGTCTGCGGCCCCTCGCCGAAGGGATCGACCCGGCACGGCCCCATGATGCAAATGCGGCAGGAAAGGCCCATGTCGCAGAAACCGCACTGGGGTTGTTGGGCCTCGTGACGTTCCCACACGGTTTCGATACCGTCCCGGCGGGCCTTGGCATAGAGGGGATCCCCATCCCTGGTGATCGACAGGCTGAATTTCGGATCAAACATGGTCTCCTCCTTGGATAGCTTCAGCTATCGCTGAGCTGCAGCTCAGCTTGTTTGATGGACTTGAGCAGGGCCACCCCGGCGGGAACGGCCGGCTGTTCGACATCTGCTGACATGCTGCGGGCCACGTCGCGGGTCTTGCGGCGCATGGCGTCGCCGATCTCCTCGTAGGTCAGCGCACCGACCTTGCAGATCTCCACACAGGCGGGGATCTGGCCCTTGGCCGTCCGGGCGCTGCAGTTGTCGCACTTCACGGCGATGGGGTGCCCGGCCGGACCCAGCGGGTCTTCGTGGAAGCGAATCACGCCGTAGGGGCATGCCATGGCGCAGGAAGCACAGTTGATGCAGCGGTCCGGATTGATCATCACGGTGCCCACGCTGTCGCGCCGGTAGATTGCGCCGGTCAGGCAGGCCATCTGGCAGGGAGCCGGGTCGCAGTGGCGGCAGCGGTTGGGAAAACCTTCGTTGAAGCGGCCGGCGCCCACGTGGATCCTCGGTTTGGGTTGTGGTCTCTCCAGCACCGCGGCGAACAGCGTCAGACTGCGCGAATGTGCCGTTGCGCAAGCCGGCATGCACTGCATGCAGCCCACGCATCGTTCAGGGTGGACAACGACTTGTTTCATGGTTCCTCCTTAATTTTAGTAAAGCAGCCTTCCGAAGTTGAATCCGGGGGCGGCCAGGCTCTCGGGAGGCAGGCGGATGGGCATGCGGTTCTCGATCAACGACCGCAGCACCCCCCCCTGTTCGATGCGGTTGATCATCACCGCTCCCACCAGGAGGTCGTCCTTGAGCACCAGACGCCGGTAGTATTTTTGCGCGGCACCACCCGTCTGCACAAACCGGTATCCCGAATCCTCCCGGGGGTTGACGTTGCCCACGGTGAGCACATCCAGGTCGAAGACGCGCATGACATTGCGGCTCAGGCTGCCGGGATAGGCCACCGGCCGGCCGGCCATGTTGAGTCCCGCCACGCGCCCCTGGCCGACCGCTTCCGGCCACAGGGCGTTGACCCATCGGCGGCCCCTGGCAATATCAACCATTTCTGCCACGTCACCGGCGGCATAGATGTCCGCTGCACTGGTCTGCAGGTGTTCGTCCACCAATACCCCCAAGTCTACTTTAATTCGATCGGTGGGAAGGAACCTGCGGGCTGGCAGCACCCCTTTGCCAATGATCACCATGTCGCAAGGCAGTCGGGTGCCGGCATCGGTGACGGCCGCCTGGACACTCCCGTTGCCTTCGAATGCGTGTACGCTGACGCCTACTTCGACAGTCAGCCCGTGGCGCACCAGCTCGTCAAGAATCATCTGTCCGGCGGCTTCGTCAACCTGCATGAACAGTGGGTAGCCCGAGGTGATCAGCATGGTGACGGCCAGCCCGCGTCTCAGCAGGCCGTAGGAGGCCTTGAAGCCCACCAGGCCGCCGCCCAGCACGACGGCCCGGCGGGCGCCGTCCAGCGCGGCCACCTGCTGTTGCACATGGTCCTGGGTGCGCATGTAAAAGATGTTTTTCAACTCCAGGCCTTCGGCCCTCAGCGGCCTGGGATCGGCACCGGCGGCAATCAGCAGGCGGTCGAAATCGACACGCTGGCCGTCGACCAGCCGCACCTGACGGTTGTCGACATCGATTCCGCCGGCCCGCTGGCCGAGCAGGGGGGTGATTGCCAAGGTGTCGTAAAAATGGTCGGAACGGATGGGCAGCTTGCCATGGGGTTGGGAACCGTCGAGGACATGGCTGATCATGGGGCGGCTGTATGGTGGAAAGGTCTCGTCACCGATCATGGTGATGTCGGCCGCCGCGTCCAGCCTTCGAATGGCCTCGGCCGCACACACACCGGCTATGCCGTTGCCGACAATAACGTGTTTCATATCATGCCTCCCGGTTGACGCCCCCTGCATGCGGGCAGGAAAGAGTGACGGTTTGCTGTTCTTCCTTTGCGTTGCCCGGGAATGGCAACGCGAAAACAGATGCAAAGCACCGCGGAATAGTCCCCGGATTCAGTTGCGGGGAAGTAACCGTTGAAGTAAAAAATCGGCGGCCGACGAGATAATAAGGAACTGATGCTGAGAACTCTATCGGGTTAATGGCTCCATCGTCAAGCAACAAATGGTCCTGGAACCCATCTTAAAAGAAAGTTGGAATGTCGGTTTCGGATTAGCGGGCCATTTTTTAATCAACTTTCGAAATTGGGCTTCAGGCAGCAACCCATGGTTGCAGGATGCCGCTGCTACAGCCAACGGGGAGTTAATTGTACCCGCATGCCTGTTCAGCCCTTGTGGACACCGCGGGTTTGTTTACCTGCAACTCGGCCTTCACCGACCTGTTTGCCTGCATCCCTTGGCGCTATGAGCATCTCCCCTTAAACTGCCTGCTTAGGACGCTCCCAAAGCGCTGCCACAGCAGCCTTTACAATCCTGGGCGTTGGTGATAATGCATTTGCGCGTTTATAAGGAACTGTTCACCGATAGACGATTACCGGAAAAAAGAACGATCAATGGAATTTATCCCAGTCATCGGCCTTGAAGTCCATGCCCAGCTGAAAACCCGGACCAAGATTTTCTGCAGCTGCTCCACCGCCTTCGGTGCACCGCCGAATACCCATACCTGTCCGGTATGCCTGGGAATGCCCGGCGTGCTGCCGATGCTCAACCGGAAGGTGGTGGACCACACCATAAAAATGGCCCTGGCCACCCACTGCACCGTGCAGCCGGAAAGCCGGTTTGCCCGTAAAAACTACTTTTACCCGGACCTGCCCAAAGGCTACCAGATCTCTCAATACGAACTGCCCATCGCCACCAACGGTTATCTGGACATCGAAACCGGCGGCCAGACCCTGCGCATCGGCATTACGCGCATCCACATGGAAGAAGATGCGGGTAAGCTCATCCACGATCCGGACCGCCCCGTCAGCCGGGTAGACCTGAACCGCACCGGCATACCGCTGATGGAGATCGTCAGCGAACCGGACATCCGCAGCCCCGAGGCCGCCGGTGAATACCTGCGTCAACTGAGGACCATCCTGCGCTATCTGGACATCAGCGACGGCAACATGGAAGAAGGCAGCTTCCGCTGCGACGCCAATGTCTCCATCATGCCTGAAGGCTCGACGGTCTTGGGCACCCGCACCGAAGTCAAGAACCTCAACTCCTTCAAACATGTGGAAAAAGCGCTGTATTACGAAATCGCCCGCCAGAAGGAGACGATTCTCGATGGCGGCCGGGTGATCCAGGAGACCCGGCTGTGGCAGCCGGACAACGGGCAAACGGTATCCATGCGGGGCAAGGAAGATGCCCACGATTATCGCTATTTCCCCGATCCGGACCTGCTGCCCCTGGTGATTGATGAAGGCTGGATCGAACGCATGCGCGCGCAGATGCCTGAGCTTCCTGCCCAGCGCAAAGCCCGCTATATGGCCGACTACGGCCTGTCATCCACCGATGCCCAGGTACTGACCGGCAGCCGCGAGCTGTCAGACTATTTCGAGGCCTGCCTGGCCCAATTCGACCAGCCCAAAACGGTGGCCAACTGGATCATGGGCGACCTGTTGGGCCTGCTCAACGCCAAGGGGTTGGACATAGAAAACACACCGGTCTCGCCCGAAGGTCTGGCCGGGCTGTTGAAGCTGCTGGACGCGGATGTGATCAGCGGGAAAATCGCCAAGACGGTCTTCGAAGCCATGGCCGAAACCGGCAAGCCGGCCAAAACCATCGTTGAGGAAAAAAACCTGCTGCAGCTGTCCGACAATTCGGCCATCGACCCCATCGTCGATAGCATCATCCACGGTCACCCCGATGAGGTGCAACGCTATCGCGGCGGCCAGAAAAAGCTGATCAGTTTTTTCGTCGGCCAGGTAATGAAGGCCACCAAGGGGAAAGCCAATCCGAAGATCGTGAATGAAATTTTAAGGAAGAAACTTGGTTGACATGCGGGTGTCATTTAGGAGCGGTTTCCAGCCGCGATAAACACGAAAATGGGCAATCCGCTGTGCATGGTTACCCATCACCGGCGTTATTGATTGATTTGTTGGTTTTTATGTGTAAGATTTTGTGTAAAAAAGGAGGTTGAGCCATGCCGACCAATCTTGCCATAGATGACCGGTTAATTGAAGAGGCCCGTAAAATCAGCGGTTTAAAAACAAAAAAAGAGGTCGTCACAGAGGCGTTAAAAGAGTATATACAGCGCCGCAAACAAATGGAGATTATCAACCTGTTTGGTAAAATCGACTTTGACCCTGATTACGATTACAAAGCCCAGCGGAATATTTAATAGTGAAGGTCATTGTCGATACCTCCATCTGGTCTCTCGCTCTTCGTCGGAAAAATCGAATAGACGCACCTGTGGTCAATGAACTCGAAGAGCTGATTGCCGATGGCCGGGTCCAGATGATTGGCGCCATCCGTCAGGAAATCCTTTCGGGCGTCAAATCCGAAGCCCAGTTCAATCGACTCCTGATGATATTGCGGGCTTTTCCTGATTTGAACCATTCTCCTGACGATTATGAGCTTGCCGCCCGCTTTTATACGACCTGTCGTTTGGCTGGCGTTCAAGGATCCAATACGGATTTTTTGATTTGCGCAGCTGCGGTTCGACACCGTATGGCCATTTTCACGAACGACAACGATTTTACTATTTTTCAAAAGCAAATCGATATTTCAATTCATCCAGGACAACAAAGGCAACACTAATATTTAAAACCAACAACTTTTGGATCAACCGTAGGCTTTTTCAATACGGTTAAGCACCACCTTTAGCTACAGGAGACCCCCTTGAAAAACCAATCGCCCAACCTGATCCGCAGCACCCTATTGACGATTTTCTGCCTGCTGCTTTTCACCGCCGCCCCGGTTTTGGCCGCCCCTGCCCGGGTGGCGATTCTTCCCTTTGACATCAACGCAGAAAAGGACCTGGCTTTCCTGCAGGAAGGCATCCTCGATATGCTCGGCTCCCGCCTGGCCTGGCGGGAAAAAGTGGACGTGATCAATAAAAAGGAAACCAAAACCGTCATGGCATCCGTTGAAGGCTTCGACGGCGAAAGCCGGGCGTTGCTGGTGGGGGAAAGCTCCAGGCCGACTACGTCCTTTTCGGCAGCCTGACGGTTTTCGGCGAAAGCGTGAGCATCGATGCCAAGATGGTGGATGTGAGCGGCCAGCAGGCGCCCCTGCCTTTCTTCGCCCAGACCCGCGGCATGGGCGAGGTGATCCCCCAGATCAACCAGTTCGCCACCAACATCAACGCGACGGTATTTGGCCGTGGCGTTGCCCAGGGCCAGGCAGTAGCCCCAGTACCGCCAGCGGGGACCTTGGCGGCACCCCAGCTCCAACCGGCCCCCCAGGCCTACGATCCGCGCATGCACCCGGAAAAACTGCTGCAATCGGGGGTTCAAAATGAAAAGCAGGTACCCGCCGCCGGTCAGCCGTACCAGACCCCGAACCCCGCCTTCGTGGCTGCCGCACCGGCCTATGGGACCGGTAACGCCGACAGTTTCTGGAAAAGTCAGAATTTTGATTCGGTCATCGCCGGGATCGAAATCGGCGATGTAGACAACGACGGCCGCCTGGAAACGGTGATCGTCACCGTCGATTCCGTGCTCGTCTACAGGAATCAGAATGACCGCCTGACGCGGGTGGTAGAAATCGAAAAGATCAATACCAACCAGTATCTGGGTGTCGATGTCGGCGATATCAACGGCAACGGTTATGCGGAGATATTTGTATCGAGTGTCGCCTCGACGAAAGACCGGTTCAACTCATTCGTCCTTGAATACGACGGATCCGGATACAAACGAATTGTTGCGGATTTCCCCTGGCATTTCCGAATTCTAAAATCGGCAGTCGAGGCGCCCATCCTGGTCGGGCAGAAAGAGCCGCCCACCGGCGGCAAACTGGATGCCCAGCCCATTTTTCAGATGAACTGGGATGGAGCGAACTACACCCCGGGAAGCGTGTTTCTGCGGGGGGGAAAAGCCAACGTGCTCGGTGTGACCGCCGGCAAGATCATGGATGACCATCTGACCAATGTCGCCGCTTACAGCAGCAGCGACCGGCTGCTCGTTTTCAGGGCCGGCGGCGAGGTCGAATGGAAAACCGACGAGGCCCACGGCGGCAGCCTCAGTTATTTTCAGTTTCCAGGCAAAGAGGGACCCACCAGGGAAACCGACACCCTCTTTTTCCCCATGCGCTTGCGCGCCGCGGACCTGAATCAAGACGGCAAGGCCGAGCTGATTGTCGCCTCCAACCACGAGTTGTCGGGCCGCCTCATGCAAAACCAGCGCGCCTACAGCAACAGCCGCTTCATCTCTTTCTCATGGAATGGCCTGGGCATGTCGGAAAACTGGAAAACCAATCAAATTTCCGGGCGCATCAGCGACTATGTGATCGGCGATTTTGACAATGATGGGGCCGATGAACTGGTGGGCGCCGTGGTTCGCAAGGAGGGGCGCACTACTTTTTCAGCCGCGGAAAGCATCGTTGTGGCCTACGAGCTGAGCAACCCGTAACCCTCAATGATAGGTAATCCCCAATAGTCGTCATCCCTGCGCAGGCGGGGATGACGACCCAGAAGACTGGATCATAATTGCATTGCCGCAATCGGGCGGCTGTCAGCACCCTTTGCCGGGCAAGTGTCTGCAAGCCGGCACTGTCTCTCACCATCAGCGTCCTGCAAACGACCTTACGGCTCATTCGTCCGCAAGGCCCAGACCATTTAATTGCCCCTTTCCCTGTTGGAGCGGCTTCCAGCCGCGATAAGCCTCTTCGCGGCCTCCAAGCTCTCCATTAGCAGCGCATCCGGACAACCAAGAGGGATTCCATGCTTATTTTGGATGGGGTCAAGACTGAAGCCCCACTTTGGCGAGGATGACACCAAATGCAAATTGCTGGCTCTATACGGTTGCATCATGATCGAAATCATCGCATTGAACGTCAGAAAAACCCATCAAGAGGGAGGGAAAACCATGTTTAACGTTACCAGAACTTGCCGCCGCGGCTCCTATTGCCCAACCTGGAGCGCATCTTCCCGAGCAGCAGGGGTTTTGGTGATCGCCGCCGCCATCCTTGGCGTCGTCGTCGCCTGCACCGGCAGCGCGTTTTATTTCACGGGCAGCAACGACGTCTCGCGCCAATTCGAAGAGGGTGAGTTGCTGGCCGGCCACCGCTACTACACCGGCGGTCCGGACCTCAAACCCAACGCCATCGTGGCCATCGACACGGCCTACACCCTGGAGTCGCCCCACTGGCGGGCCATGGAGGTCACACCGGCCTCACTGAAGACGCTGGTCGACCGCATCCGCTTCGTACCCTATGCGGAATACAAAACCACGGCCAACGGGGCGCGGATCTTCGCTCCCGGCGGCCGGCAGATCGGGGTCTGGTATTCCGTGTTTGACTACACCCAGGTGCGCATGGCCGGCGGCCGGACCATTTACCTCGCCTATCCGGCGCCCCAGCTGCCGATGGAACTTCGAACGCGGATTGGAGGAAGCAGAGACGATTGAACGCCTGAGTCAGGACCGGTAAGATGAGGATTGCTTCGGCGGCCCAGGCTGTGAATCGGCAAGGCGGGGATGGCAATAGTAGGAAATCTGGCCTTGAAAATAAGTTGTAGGAGCGGCTTCCAGCCGCGATCGAGACTGCCAGCCAGGGAAGGAGATGTCACATATCGCGGCTGGAAGCCGCTCCTACGGGAACCATGGACATGGTTATATAGACAGGCAACGGTAATTCCTGACCGCACCAAAAAGCAAGGGCCCGCCTTGCGGCGGGCCCTTTTAATTACCCATTACCTGCAAACAACCATCAGCAGGGTTTAGAAGTTGATCATCAGTCTGGCAACCATGACGTCGTAGGAGTCATTCAGTTCATCAAAGTCGCTGCTCCAATCGGACTTGTGGTACTGGGCAGCCAGGGTGGTGTTGGGGGCGAACATCCAGGAAGCACCCAGGTTGAAGATCGTGACGTCGTCATACAGCATGTCGTCTTCGTCGGCTGACAGGAACATCACCTGACCAAAAATGTCGAGGCCTTCCATGGCGGTGAACACGGCATACACGCCGCCGCCGATGGCACCGGCCTGACCGCCGTAAACGCCACCCAGGTCAGCCGGGTCAACGCCGGCCAGCTCAAGGATTTGATTGGTAATACCAAAGGGGACCGGGTCAAAGATGTCTGAAGCGGTCAGCGGCTCAATGTCGGTGTTGAAGGGGCCGCGGTCGGCGATTACGAAATCGCCCCAGTCGTTGAGGGCGGTGATCTTGATTTCGTCGTCGGTGTCGTTGCCGTCAGAATAGACCAGATCCACACCCACCTTCAGGTTGTCCATTACAGCCGCTTCCACATTGCCATAGAACTGGGTGCCCATGACATCGATGGTGGAAACCTCGCCGCCGAAAACGTTCAATTCGGCGTTGAAGCTCAGCATGCCCATTTTTGCGGCGCCCTGCAAACCAAACACGTTGGGCTCGATGCCGTCCTCATTGCCGTCCTTGGCAGTGGCGTAGAAGGCGTTGACCGAGAAATTGTCGGCTTTGTAGCCCACGTTGATCGCGTAGGTATCCAAGTCTTCGGTGAAGTCGTCTTCTTCGTCCTCATTGCTGCCGCGCTCATCTTCCTTGGTGTAGGCCAGGGTGACCACGACGGGGGTCTTGAGGCTCAGCTTGATGCCGGTGGTGTTGTTGTCGTAGGCGATCATGTTGCCCAGGGCGATCAGCTGCTGGCCGGCGGATACGCCGAACATGCCCTTGTCCACCTGCAGGTAGGCGCGGTCCACCTGGAGCTCGCTGGTTTCGTTGTAACGAACGCCGGTCCAGTTGTTGCTTCCCCAGGTATCTTCGGCAAAGTCAAAACGCAGGATGCCTTTTACGCCCTCGGCCACGTTGATGGTGGCGCCCACGCGGAAGCGCTGGTCGAAATAGTTCAGGTCGCTGTCCTCGACGGTCGCGTCGCTGACATCACCGTCACCATCGGGATCCAGGTCAATGGCTTTGGTGGCCTTATCCCAGGCGCGCACGCGCACTTCACCGCTCAGCTGCAGGCGATCTTCGGCATAGGCCATGCTGGCAACCATCATGATGGCCAACGCAATTATAAAAATTCTTTTCATCTTAGTCTTTCCTCCTTAACGGGTTAACGCTGGTTTACTGCAACCTAATAATTGTCATCGTAATGCATGCTTATTGATACTGCGCCTTGCTCCCCATCCACCTCCTTTCACGCAAGATTTTATTTTAAAATTTCAGGCGTGACCCAAAGGAACGAAGGCCTGAAACTCCAAAATACATCGGATTCACTTTCAAAGCAGGTTTGGCAAGAGCGGAATGGTGTATGCAACCGGTTTGAATCATTAATAATAGACACGCATCGGCGCATATCACCATCAATAATTACGTGCTTTCTACCAATGGCGCTCAATCCTGTCAAGGATTTTTCTTTTTTTTAAATAACTATAGGCCGTTACCTGGTTTTCTCACAGAATCAACGGCCGCTTAACACCACAATATCATGAGAATTTTTCTTCGCTCTCCCGCAGATCTGGTGTTTTTCTTAAAAATTGGCCCGCAATCAGGGTGTAAGGGAATATTTCTATACATAATTAAACGTAATTACATTTAAGGTCCAATTCCGGCCTTCGGTACCGTTTAGATAAGGGAAGGACCATCCATGCCGGAAAAGTGGGCAGGGCCTTGATCGGGTTTTCAATCCGCTGGGAAGGGCGTTCTATCGCTAATTTGGAAGGCGCCAGCGTGGATCAAATTCGTCCATGAGATCATTGAGGAGATCTTAACCCCTGCATGTGGCAGGTACGGTCACGCAGAAATTGCGTTTGCAGACAGGCCCCATACGTTTTAATGAAAACCACCTGTGGACCAATCCGCAGAAAAAAGCCGGTAGCGGCTTGAATGAAAACGCTACCGGCTTCAATTTAAATAACCATCGAACCAATCCAGTCACAGCACCGATCGTACCTACTGGCCGGGAATGTAAGGCACTTCAATTCCCCACCATTGTTGATCATTGGATTTTTCTAGGTCTTGGCTGGTTGCATTGTCTTGGCCGGACCAGCTGAATTTCAGGTGATCCCAATTTTTGTACATGGTGTCGTGCTGCAAAAATTCAGACCGGATGGCGGATTGGCCGCAACTTGCCAGGAAAAGTGCAATCAACATCAAAACTACCAATTTTTTCATTCTCTCATCCTCCTTTTTGGGTTGAAGCAATTTCGAACGATGAATCTTCCTATCTACCTCAAAGTCTTTGGCTCACAGTCTTTGGCTCACAGTCTTTGGCTTCCTCTCAGCGCATGATAAGGAGTTTTGCAAGTAATCGGCCAGCAACACTAAAAAGATATTCACATTTATATCAGCGCGTTATGGTACAGGACCGGGCTGTTAATTATGTAATTTACTTCACAAAAGGAAAACAATATGGAATTTACTTCACAAAAGGAAAATAAATTCATACCACTGTCGAAAAAGACCCTCTTTTTTTAATGGGGCAACTCATTTTAGGAAGGCAATGGTAAAAGCGGGACTTGCAGGACTGCGGTTTCACGGTCTCCGGCATACCCTACGCCAGCCTATTGATCGAGAAAGGTCAGAATCTGCTCGAAAACACCATTTTTAAAGCAGTCGGTAGCAAACCGGTAGCAGAGACCAAAAAAGGGCTTACAGCAATTGCCGTAAACCCTTGATTTCATTTGGCTGAGGGACAAGGATTTGAACCTTGATTGACGGAGTCAGAGTCCGCTGTCCTACCATTAGACGATCCCCCAGCAACTGGGTGGTGCCCGTTTACACAAAAGCGGCTGGGGAGTCAAGACCAAATTGCCGGACCTGGCGGCGTCCTTTCCTCCTCAGCCCTTGATCCTGGGAGCGGCTTCCTGCAGCGCGCCAAGCCGATGGTGGCTTGCCGGTAGCGGCAAAAACCGTTGGGATGGAAATAATGCTTGATTTTTTCCACTAGAACTGTATGTTTCTTTCCGTAGAAACATAAGGGGCGCGGTTGCAAGTCGCCAGCCGCAATATCAGCCGTTCTCGGAAACTCCGTTGGCGCGCCTGGAAGCCGTAGCCGCATGCAACCAAATCGTCGGGCCTATAGGATTTCACCCACCACCGAAAAGAGGAGCCGCCATGATCAAATTTCGTTCTCGAACCCTGTTGTTCGCCGCGCTTGCGTTATTTGCGGTCACCACGAGCGCCGTTGCCTATGAACTGCCGTCGGTCAATCTGGGATTGACCAGCTTTCTCGATGGCGGCCCACCGGCCGGACCGGGATTCTACATCTCCCAATACGTTCAGTATTACACCGCCGACCAGCTGAATGACGAGAATGGCGAGGATTTCAACATTCCCGGCACCGACATCGACGTGTGGGTGAGCCTGACCCAATTTCTCTACCAGTCCGACACGGCACTGCTCTGGGGCGGCAAGTGGGGGTTGGATGTCATCGTCCCCATCGTGTCGATCGATGCCTCTTATGACGTTCCCGGACCGGAGGACAACGGCACCGGGCTTGGCGACATCCTGGTGGGGCCCTACCTGCAGTGGGGGCCGACGATGGGCCAAAACGGACCGCTGTTCATGCACCGCATCGAACTGCAGATGATCTTTCCCACCGGTAAATATGACGAAGACAAGGAATTGAACCCCGGCAGCAACTTCTTCTCATTCAATCCCTATTGGGCGGGCACCCTGTTCATTACGCCGCGCTGGACGGTCTCGATGCGCCTGCACTACCTCTGGAACGATAAAAACGATGACCCCAACCGGGCTTACCGGCTCGGTCTCGGAGCTTCGGACACGCAAGCCGGACAGGCCATCCATGCCAACTTCGCCTCCGCCTATGAAGTGGTTCCAAAGATGCTGCGGGTCGGGGTTAACGGTTACTACCTCGAGCAGATCAGCGATACGAAAGTCGATGGCGACGATCTTTCCGACACGCGGGAGAAAGTGCTGGGAATCGGTCCCGGCGCGCTTTTAAGTTTCTCACAGGACAGCCACCTCTTTTTCAACCTCTATTTTGAAAGTGGTGCTGAAAACCGGCCCGAGGGTACGCGATCGGTGCTGCGCTTCGTACACCATTTTTAGAAGCTGTCGAGGGAAGATGGGAGGTAGGAGCGGCATCCTGCCGCGATTACAAACATCCGGAAGGTTACTATCGCGGCTGGCAGCCGCTCCAACAAAAAACCATTTCTCGCTGAAAACGCAATCCAGGGCGCACCCCTGATCGGGGATGCGCCCTGGATTATTTCTGGGGATCACTTCCCTGCGGATTCGATAAATTCAACGGCTGTTTTCAGCCGCGCTAGCACCCGCTCCTTGCCCAGCACCGCGATGACTTCGAAAATACCGGGGCTGACGGTGGCGCCGGTCAGGGCCACCCGCACCGGCTGGGCGATCTTGCCGAATCCCAGGCCGGTTGCCGCCATCACCTTTTCAAAAGCGCCCTCCTGGGTCTTTTCCTCCAGGTTGTCCAGCAGGTCCAGCTGTTCGGCAAGCAGGGCCAGCACCCGCACCGTCTCCGGCTTTAGGAATTTGTTGGCCGCCTTTTCGTCGTAGGGCCGGACATCTTCCCGGTAGTAAAAATGGGCGCCCTCGGCCATTTCCACCAGGGTTTTGCTGCGGGTATGCAGGCTGCCGATAGCGCCGGCCAGATAAGCGTCATCGGCGGCTTCGTAACCCTTGTCCCTGAAAAAAGGCAGCACCCGGGGAGCGAGCTGTCGGACCGATGCGGCCCGGATATGGTCGGCATTGAGGGCGGTGAGCTTGTCCAGGTCGAAAACGCCGGCGGACTTGCCGATGCTTTCCAGGTTGAATTTCTCGACCAGTTCCTGGCGGGTGAAGAACTCCTGGTCGCCGTGGGACCACCCCAGCCGGGCCAGGTAGTTGATGAAGGCATCGGGCAGGTAGCCCATCTCCCGGTATGCGGTCACCGACATGGCCCCATGGCGTTTGCTCAGGCGTGTCTTGTCCTTGCCCAGCACCATGGGCACATGGCCGAACACGGGCAGCGGGGATTTCAGGGCCCTGTATAAAAGGATCTGCTTGGGCGTATTCATCACGTGGTCGTCACCACGGATCACCGTGGTGATGCCCATGGTGATGTCATCGACCACCACCACGAAGTTGTAGGTGGGGGTGCCGTCGCTGCGGCAGATCACAAAATCGTCCTGTTCGGTGTTCTGGAATACGATGTTGCCCTTGATCACGTCCTCCACCACCGTGGTGCCGGCCAGGGGCGACTTGAAGCGAATCACGGCGTCGTCCGACCGGGGCAGGCCGCGCTCGCGGCAGCGGCCGTCGTATTTGGGTTTGCCGCCTTCGGCCATGGCCTTCTGGCGCATGGCCTCCACCGCCTCCTGGGTGCAGGTGCAGTAGTAGGCATCCCCCGAGTCCAAAAGCTTATGGAGATAGTCCCGGTAGAGCTCAAACCGCTGGGACTGAAAAAAGGGCCCTTCGTCCCAATCCAGCTCCAGCCAGTGCAGGGCTTCAAAAATGGCGTCCACGGATGCCTGGGTGGATCGCTGCGTATCCGTATCTTCGATGCGCAAGACAAATCTGCCGTTGTTTTTACGGGCGTAGAGCCAGTTGAACAAAGCGGTGCGCGCGCCGCCCACATGCAGGTATCCCGTAGGGCTCGGAGGGAATCGGGTAATGATGGTTTCCATGCTGATTTACCTTCATAGTAATCGTTGGTGAAACGCTGCGGATGACCTATCTAGTGAAATAATAAGCTATTTAAAAATGACGGCGCTGGTCATCGGTTGGGTGTCTGCCGGCAACGGCAGAATTTTCATCCGCTGCTCAACAGCCGGTCCATCCATAGCCGGTCTGCAGACCAAGTAATAGTTTAACCAATTGTAATAACAATCAATGAAATCGCATTTGACTCTTCCTGGCCAGTCGCCGGCCATCTCAATATCACATCCCCAGGGGCGGAACAAGGGCGCAACGGAAAAGATTTTTAGGAAAAGCCTTGACATTCACCGGCATTTTAATTACTAGAGGCGCAATTCAATTGAAACCGGGCTTATTCTGGTAATTTAATAAATATTTTAATGGTTTAGGAGATTACTAATGGCTGTACCAAAGCACAAGACATCCAAGTCAAAACGGGATAAACGACGCACCCACAAAAAAATCGACGCCCCTGCAGTGGGAACCTGCCCGGGATGCGGCGAAGCCAAGCTTCCCCACCATGCCTGCCCCGAATGCGGCGAATACAAAGGCAAGAGCGTAATCGTAACCGACGAAGACTGATTTCCCCAAAGGCAAAGACAATCATGACCGATACCGGAACCCATCGCCCACAGGGTGGTTTGGACGAAGAGACCCGGCAGATGGTGGTCGACACCGTTCGTCAGCTGTCCAAGCGCCTGCTAACCAAAAAAGCCGTCTTGGATTGGGACCGTAACGAAATTTTTCCCGAAGCCGCCGTCCGGGAGATGTTGAGCCCGGAGATCGGGCTCCAGCTGCTGTTCATCCCCGAGGCCTACGGCGGCATGGGCGGTGGTGCCATGGACTGTTACGTCGTCACGCGGGAGCTGTGCAAAATCTGCCTGGGCGTGGGAACGGCTTTTTTTGCCATCCAGTTGGGCTCGGACCCCATCATGGTGGGCGGTACGAAAGCCCAGAAGGCGAAATGGCTGGGTGCCGTCGCCGAGGGCCACAGTCTGGTGGCCTACGCGGTGACCGAACCCGAAGCCGGCAGCAACCTGGCGTCGCTCAAGACCAAGGCCGAACCGGTCGTGGACGCTTCGGGCACCCTCGTCGGCTACCGCATCAACGGCTCTAAGCAGTTCATCTCCACCGGCGGTTTCGCCGACTTCGTGACCGTACTGGCGCAAACGCCCGAAGGCCCAACCTTTTTCGTGGTGGAAAAAGGGACTGCCGGCTTCGAGCAGCACAAAGGCGAGGAGAAGCACGGCATCCGTGCGTCCAACACCTCTCCCCTGACCTTTACGGACGTTTTCGTCCCCGTGGAGAACATGATCGGCGACGCCCCCGGCAAGGGACTCAAGCAGGCCAACCAGGTGTTCGGCTATACCCGGCTCATGGTGGCCGCCATGGCCCTGGGCGCCGGTGAAGCGGCCCTGGAGGTCGCCATTCCCTACGCCAAGGAGCGGGTTCAGTTCGGATCGCCCCTCTCCGAGAAAAAAGGCTACACCAACAAGCTGATCGTTCCCCACTGGGTCAACCTGAAAGCTGCCACCGCTTACATCGAAGCCATTGCCCGGCGGCTGGACAGCGAAAATGAGGATCTTCAGGTGGAAGGCTCCATCGCCAAGCTCTTCACCACCGAATCGGCCAACCGGGCGGCAGATGACGCCATGCAGGCCCTGGGCGGGTACGGCTACATCAACGAATTCGGCGTGGAAAAAATCAAGCGCGATGTGAAGATCACCTGCATCTACGAGGGCACCAGCGAAATTCAGCAGAATATCGTTGCCACCTTCCGCTGGAAAAAAACCCGCAAGACCAAAGGCGGCTATTACGAAGCGATGGCCCAGGGTCTGGATGGCCTCCAGGGCGATGGCGACCGGGCCGGCTGCCGGACCGTTGCCGCCTGTGCCCGGGCATTGAACCGCACCATCGACTTTGCCCACGAGAACCGCCTCACCCGGCACCAACAGGTCTTGTTCGCCCTGGCCGACATGATGGCCCAGGTGGAAGTGGGAGAGAGCATGGCCCGACTGGCCGTAAAACAGGCCGACGACACCAGCCTGGCCACGGCGCGGGTCTTTGCCAACACCTGCGCCCGCCTGGTGGCCGAAAAAGCCCGCCTGATTGTCATGGGCTGTCATGCCGTCGATGCTGATAGGGCGGATCAATTCCTGCGGACACTGGATCTGCCCGTATTGGAGGGCAGCTACCGGGGGCTGATCGACGACATGGACCGCATTGCCGACCGCATTTTCGAGAGGGCCTCATGACCGAGCCAGCCGATCGGGTGGTCGTGGTGACCGGTGGCTCGCGGGGCATCGGGCGGGCCATCTGTGCCGCCCTGAGCGAACCGGGAACCACCGTCTATTTCAATTACAACAGCAACCTGGACGCGGCCAAAACCACCTCCGAGGTCATCCAGGCCGCCGGCGGCCGGGCACGCTACCACCAGGTGGATGTGGCCTCGGAAGCTGCCGTAGCCGACTACCTGGGCGATATTCTAAAGCAGGCCGGACGGATCGACGTGCTGGTGAACAACGCCGGCATCACCCGCGACGGCCTGCTGGTGCGCATGAAGGAAGCCGACTGGGACGCGGTGCTGGACGTTAACCTGAAAGGAACCTTTAACTGCATGAAGGTGGCCGCCAAGGCGATGATGAGGCAGCGATACGGGCGCATCATCAACATCTCTTCGGTGGTGGGCGTTTCCGGCAACCCGGGACAGGCCAACTATGTGGCCTCAAAAGCGGGCATCATCGGCCTGACCAAGGCCGTGGCCCGGGAGCTGGCCAGCCGGAACATCACGGTGAACGCCGTGGCCCCCGGTTACATTGACACCGATATGACCGGCGATCTCAACGACACCGCCAAGGCGGCCGTGATTGATCAGATCCCCATTGGGCGCATCGGCACCCCTGGAGACATTGCCGGCGTCGTCGCCTTCCTCGCCTCTGCCGCTGCGGACTACATCACCGGCCAGACCATCCATGTGAGCGGGGGCATGTACATGTAAGCATTGGGGAATTGAGGAATTGGGAATTACGGATAGACCGTCCGCCGGATTAAAGCGTTAATACCCACAAACCTTGAATTCCTCAATCTCTGAATTCCTCAATCCCATAATTCTTTCTAAAAGGAGAACATCATGTCTGTAGAAGATAAAGTCAAAAAGATCATCGCCGAAAAACTCAGTGTCGACATTGCCGAAGTGATCCCGGAAGCCTCTTTTGTGGATGACCTGGGGGCCGACAGCCTGGACCTGGTGGAACTGATCATGTCCATGGAAGAGGAGTTCGACGTGGACATCTCCGATGAAGACGCCGAAAAGCTGGTCACCGTCAAGGACGCCTTCGACTACATCAAAAATCATTGATTTAATTTTAAATATAAAACATTGAAGGCTGAATTAAGGGTTTCTGCCTGGTTTTCTTAAGCGCAGGCCTTCATTGACAAGTACGCATTCATACCTGCCAATGGTTCGTCGTACCAGAAGGGAAGGAATCGTTGAATAAACGGGTTGTCATTACCGGATTGGGTCTCGTAACGCCGCTGGGTGTCGGTGTCGATGAAACCTGGACGGCCCTGTGTGCCGGCCGGTCAGGCATTGGTGAAATCACGCGTTTCGACACCGCCGAGTTCACCACCAAAATCGCAGCCGAAGTAAAGAATTTCAACGCGGAGGATTTTCTTCCCAAAAAAGAGGCCAAACGCACTGAGAAATTCATTGCCTATGCCGTGGCAGCGGCCCGGATGGCCGTCGAAAACGCCCGCCTAACCATAGACGACGCCAACGGCCCCCGCGTAGGTGTGATTACCGGCTGCGGACTGGGCGGGCTGGAAATGCTCGAGTTGACCGCCCGCACCGTTCAGGAAAAAGGCCCCAAGCGATGCAGCCCGTTTTTCATCCCCATGATCATCGGCAATATGGCCCCGGGAATGATCTCCATCCACCTGGGTGCCAAAGGACCCAACATCTCCGTAGCCACGGCCTGCGCCGCCGGTGCCCATGCCATTGGCGATGCCTGCAACACCATCTTGCGGGGACAGGCGGACGCCATGATCACCGGCGGCGTAGAATCGGTAATCACACCCACCTGCGTTGCCGGTTTCAACTCCATGAAAGCACTGTCCACCCGCAACGACGATCCCCAGAAGGCCTCGCGGCCCTTTGACCGCGACCGTGACGGGTTCGTGGTGGGCGAAGGCGCCGGCATGCTGATCCTCGAAGACCTGGAGCATGCACTGGAGCGGGGTGCGCCGATTCTGGCCGAAATGGCCGGCTACGGTCAGAGCGGTGACGGCTACCACATGACCTCCCCGTCTCCGGACGGCGATGGCATGATTCGGTGTATGCAGGCCGCCCTCGACAGCGCGGGCATTACCTGCGAAGCCATCGACTACATCAACGCCCACGGCACATCCACCCCGTTGAACGATCTGTATGAAACCCGGGCCATAAAAAAGGTGTTTGGCGATTATGCCCCAAAGGTGCCCATTTCTTCCACCAAATCCATGACCGGCCACCTGCTGGGTGGTGCCGGCGGCATCGAAACCTCGTTTACCATTCTGGCTTTGAAGAACGGGATCATCCCGCCCACCATCAATTTGGAAAACCCCGGTGACGAATGCGATCTGGACTACGTGCCCAAGGTGGCGCGCAAGGCAGATATTACCTACGCCATGTCCAACTCCTTCGGCTTCGGCGGCACCAACGCCACGCTGGTGGTGAAGCGCTACAAACCCTAAATGAACATGGACCGCCGAACGTCCAACACCGACTGTTGAATCCTTGATTTCATTCGATGTTGGGCGTTCGGTCTGAAATCCACGCCTCCCCTTCCCCACCGTCAACCTGATTTTTCCCTTACCCGGCCGGCACACGTCCCTTTTTTTTCTTGCGATGATCGATGGTTCTGGATATGTAAACACGTTAACCCTTTTGCTATTTGTTTCTATTGCCATCGAAAGGAACCGAGCACCATGACCGAGGCATCCGGCCCATCACGAATCATCCTCGGCTGCGACCATGCGGCCTTCCGGCTCAAAGAGACCCTTAAATCGGCCATGGAGGCACAAGGGATCGCCGTCACCGACGTCGGTACGCACAGTGAGGCATCCATGGATTATCCGGACATCGGTAAGCTCGTGGCCGGTAAAATTTCCTCGGGCGAGTACGAATGGGGTATTCTGATCTGCGGCACCGGACTGGGCATGTCCATGGTGGCCAACAAATATCCCCACGTGCGCGCGGCCCTATGCAATGACCTGTTCTCTGCTGCCATGAGCCGGCGGCACAACAACGCCAATATCCTGGTCATGGGTGGGCGGGTCATCGGTGATATCCTGGCCCTGGAGATCCTGAAAACCTGGCTGGCAACAGCCTTCGAAGGGGGTCGCCATCAGCGCCGGCTGGACCTGTTCGACACCCTCTGAAGAAAGCGAGAACGCACGTTGAATACCGACTTGATTCGAAAGACCGATCCCGAGATCGCCCGCGTAATCGAGGACGAAGCGATACGTCAGCAGTCTCACCTGGAGCTGATAGCATCGGAAAATATCGCCAGCCCGGCAGTCATGGCAGCCCAGGGCAGCATCCTGACCAATAAATACGCCGAAGGCTACCCTGAAAAACGCTACTATGGGGGTTGTGAGTTCGTCGACCGGGCCGAGCAATTGGCCATTGACCGGGCGTTGGACCTGTTTGGCGCCGACAGCGCCAATGTACAGGCCCACTCGGGCTCCCAGGCCAACATGGCCGCTTACTTCGCCCTGCTCGAACCAGGCGACACGGTGCTGGGCATGGACCTGGCCCACGGTGGCCACCTGACCCACGGTGCCAAAGTCAGTTTTTCCGGCCGGCTGTTCCACTTTGTTCACTACGGCGTGAACCGGGAGTCGGAAACCATCGATTACAACCAGGTGGAAAGCCTGGCCAAGCAACACCAGCCCAAGATGATCGTGGCCGGCGCCAGCGCCTATCCCCGATTTTTCGATTTCAAGGCCTTTTCGGACATCGCCCGATCAATCGATGCCCTGCTGATGGTGGACATGGCCCACATTGCCGGACTGGTGGCGGCCGGGGTTCACCCTTCGCCGGTTCCCCATTGTGACGTGGTCACCTCCACCACCCACAAAACCTTGCGCGGCCCCCGGGGGGGTCTGATCCTGGCCCGGGAGGCTTGCGGCAAAAAGATCAACAGCCAGGTGTTTCCCGGCATTCAGGGCGGTCCGCTGATGCACGTTATCGCAGCCAAGGCCGTGGCCTTCAAGGAAGCGCTGGGCGCCCCTTTCAGGCAGTACCAGAAAAACATCGTGTCCAATGCGGCAACCCTGGCCGAAACCCTGAAAGACAACGGCCTGGACCTGGTGTCCGGCGGTACGGACAACCATCTCATGCTGGTCAACCTCACCCGCCTGGGCATCACCGGTCGGGATGCCGAGGTGGCCCTGGGGCGTGCCGGCATCACCGTGAACAAGAATGCCATCCCGTTTGAGACCCGCGGGCCTCAAGTGACCAGCGGCATCCGCATCGGAACCCCCTACGTCACCAGCCGGGGAATGCTGGCCGAGCAGATGACGCTCATCGGCGGCCTCATCGCCGATGTCCTGCGCCACCCCGAAGACGAGGCGCGGCTGCAAAAAACAAGGGGGCAGGTGCAGGCCTTGTGTGATGCATTCCCCCTGTATCCCCATGACGTTGGCCACGGGCGGTAAAGGAACCATTGCAATGAACGCAGCCGGCACAGGCAAACGATCGGGCTATCTCTCCTGGGACGACTACTTCATGGCCGTGGCCCTGCTATCGGCCCAGCGCAGCAAGGACCCCAACACCCAGGTGGGCGCCTGCATCGTCAATCGCCAGAAACGCATTGTCGGGGTCGGGTATAACGGCTTTCCCACCGGCTGTTCCGACGACACTCTGCCGTGGTGCCGCGAGGGAGACTTTCTGGATACCAAATATCCCTACGTCTGCCACGCGGAGCTCAATGCCATATTAAACAGTGTGCCCGGCAACCTCACCGATTGCAGCATCTACACGGCCCTGTTTCCCTGTAACGAGTGCGCCAAGGTAATTATTCAGGCAGGTATCCGCGAGGTGGTTTACCGGTCCGACAAGTATGCCGACACCGATTCCGTTCGCGCCTCCAGGCGGATGTTCGACCAGGCCGCGGTTGTCTGTCGGCAGCTCGTGCCGGCCACTCCGATCGTGACCATTCAATTGACGGAAAACGGATGATGTCTGAACGGTTGCATCATCAGGCGGTTCTTCAACGTTACGCAGCCAGCGGGAGGGTTTTGCATGAAATGTCCATTTTGCGGAGAGCTTGACAACAAAGTCATCGATTCACGGGTCAGCAAGGATGGCAGCGTAATCCGGCGCCGGCGGGAGTGCATCGACTGCACCCGGCGTTTCACCACCTACGAGCATATTGAAGAGATTCCCATCATGATCATTAAAAAGGATGGCCGCAGGGAGGTCTTCAACCGCGAGAAAGTGGGTTCCGGCATCCGCAAAGCCTGCCAGAAGCTGGACATCAGCATGAACGTCATCGAAGAGTTCATCGATGACCTGGAACGGGACCTGCGGGAGACCGGTGAAAAGGAAATCCCCTCCCACGATATCGGCGAACGTGTCATGGTCAAACTGCACGAGCTCAATGACATCGCCTATGTCCGCTTCGCCTCGGTCTACCGCGAGTTCAAAGACGTCAACGACTTTGTATCGGAACTCAAGCGGCTGCTGAGCCACCCGGCCAAATAGATGGCTTCATGAATGACCAAGACTACATGAAGCTGGCCCTTGACCTGGCCGAAAAGGGCCGGGGCTGGACCTCACCCAACCCCATGGTCGGTGCGGTGGTGGTCAAGGACGGTCGGATCGTGGGCCGGGGATATCATCAACAGCCGGGCGGGCCCCACGCAGAGGTCAACGCCATCGATGATGCGGGCGACCGAGCCCGGGGGGCGACCCTTTACGTCACCCTGGAGCCGTGCAACCACTTCGGCCGCACACCGCCCTGCACGCGCAAGATTCTCGACGCCGGCATCCGACGGGTGGTTGTGGCCATGACCGATCCCAATCCCGGTGTTCAAGGGGGCGGCAACCCATACCTCCAGGATCAGGGCATCCAAGTGACCACCGGCATTTGTGAAAAAGAGGCCCGGACCCTCAACGAGAATTTTATCACCTGGGTCACCACCGGCAAGCCCTTCGTGATCGTCAAATGCGCAGCCACCCTCGACGGGCGCATCGCCACACGCACCGGCGATTCCCGTTGGGTTACCGGACCGGCCTCCCGTCAGTTTGTCCACCGGATCCGCCACGGAGTCGACGCCATCCTGGTGGGCGTGGAAACCGTTAAAAAAGATGACCCCAGCCTAACCACCCGCCTTGACGGAGAAACCGGGTCGGACCCGACGCGCATCGTCCTTGACACACATCTCTCCATTCCCCTGACGGCCAAGATGCTGCAGCCAGGCTTCCGAAGCCCCCACCTGGGTGGTCTGCGGCAGTGATGCACCGGCGGACCGCCGGGCAGCCCTGGAAAACACCGGTGCACGGGTGATTATCGCCGCCTCAAAAAGGGGCCGCATCGATCTGTCGGCACTGATGGAACGGCTGGGCGCGTTGGGGATCTGCAGCCTGCTGATCGAGGGCGGGGGTACGGTCATCGGCTCCGCTTTCGCGGCCGCCATCGTGGACAAGATCTGTTTCTTCTACGCGCCGAAACTATTGGGCGGGGACGACGGGGTCCCCATGTGCCGGGGTGCGGGGCCGGAGAGCATGCAAGAGAGCATCCCCATCCATGATCTGTCGGTGTTTCGATTCGACGCGGATGTAATGCTGCAAGGCTATCTGAAACCCCGTTGATTGATTGACAACAAGCGTTTACACATTACTTTTACGAACATGTTCACAGGAATCATCGAAGGCTTGGGCACCATCGCCGCCATCCACCCCTCCGGCCGGGGAAGCCGGTTGTCAATCACTTCGGATTTCGATCTCGGGGGATCCCGCATCGGCGACAGCATTGCCGTAAACGGTGCCTGTCTGACCGCCGTGCTTCTAGAAGGCCGGCGGTTTACGGTGGATGTCGCCCCCGAAACCATGCAACGAACCGTATTGAGCAGGATCAAGATCGGTGAGCGCGTCAATCTGGAGCGGGCTCTGCGGCTGTCGGACCGGCTGGACGGCCATCTGGTTTCCGGCCACGTGGACGGCATCGGCAGCCTGCGCGCAAGAAAAACTCTGGCCAACGCCATCGTCATCACCTACAGCGTACCCGAATCCCTGTCCCGGTATATGATCGAAAAAGGTTCCGTGGCCGTGGACGGCACCAGCCTGACAATCAACCGCTGCGACAACGCCTCTTTTGACGTAAGCATCGTTCCCCATACGGCCGGCCTCACCACCATCGGCCTGAAAAAGGTGGGCGATGCGGTCAACATCGAAACCGACATGATCGGCAAGTACGTGGAGCGCTTTGTCCTGAACCGTGGGCCGACGGGACGGGAGACCGAGGCGTCCGCCGGCGGCATCGATATGGCTTTGCTGGCCAAATCCGGTTTTATTTGATAAGACGCCCAGACACGACTCGTCGGCGGAGACGGTTTGCCCGCCCCGGGAACCCCATTCATCATCGTCTTGAGGCGATAGAAAATTAACGCACCGCAGGAGCAACGATCCACCATGCCAAAAATTACCATCGACCAGGCCATCGAGGATATCCACAATGGCAAAATGGTCATCCTCGTCGACGATGAAGACCGCGAAAACGAAGGCGACCTGACCATGGCCGCGGAAAAGGTGACCCCCGAAGCTATCAATTTCATGGCCAAATACGGCAGGGGACTCATCTGCCTGTCGTTGACCGCTGAAAAATGCGCCCAGCTGAACCTGCCCATGATGGTGCAGAACAATACCAGCCCGTTCGAAACCGGATTCACCGTCTCCATTGAGGCCAAATGCGGGGTCACCACCGGCATCTCCGCCGCCGACCGCGCCACCACCATCGCTGCCGCAGTGGCCGATGACGCCAAGCCCAGCGACCTGACCCGACCCGGGCACATCTTCCCGCTGCGGGCCCGCGATGGCGGCGTCATGGTACGGGTGGGACAGACCGAGGGCAGCGTGGACCTGGCCCGAATGGCCGGCCTAAAACCGGCGGGTGTGATCTGCGAAATCATGGATGACGATGGCACCATGGCCCGCATGCCTGCCCTTGAGGCGTTCAGCGCCGAGCACGGCATTGGTATTTGTACCATTGCCGACCTGGTGGAGTACCGCATCCGAACCGAAAGTTTCGTGCACCGGGCCGCGGAGACCATTATCCCGACCCTTCATGGCGGCGACTTTAAAATGATCGCGTTTGAAAACGACTTGGATCAACTCACCCACATCGCCCTGGTCAAGGGAGTAATCAATCCGGAAAAGCCCACCATGGTGCGGGTGCACTCCGAATGCATGACCGGAGACATCTTCGGCTCCCTGCGCTGTGACTGCGGCGACCAGTTGCACAAGGCCATGGCGATGGTGGATGCCGAAGGGTCCGGGGTCATCCTCTACCTGCGCCAGGAAGGCCGGGGCATCGGCCTGATCAACAAGCTCAAGGCGTACGAACTGCAACGCTGCAAGGGCATGGACACGGTGGAGGCCAACCTGAAACTGGGCTTCAAAGATGACATGCGCGACTACGGCATCGGTGCACAGATGCTGGTGAACATGGGCGTCCGCAAGATGCGCCTGTTAACCAACAACCCTAAAAAAATGGTTGGGCTTCAGGGCTATGGACTCAGCGTGGAGGAGCAGGTGCCCATCGAGGTTGAGCCAAACGAGCATAATCGATGTTACCTCGAGTGTAAAAAGCTGAAAATGGGCCATACCCTCAGTTTTGACGAAGCCATAAAACATCAATAAAGAGAGGAAAACCGTCCCATGCCAAATATCATCGAAGCCGGCCTGGTCGCCAAAGGCAAGCGGTTCGGCATCATCGCCAGCCGTTTCAATGATTTCATTACCGACAGACTCGTTGGGGGCGCCGTGGATGCCCTGACCCGCAGCGGCGCCAAAGACGCAGACATTGACGTTGTCAAGGTGCCCGGCGCCTTCGAAATTCCCATGGTGGCCCAGCGCATGGCCAAAAGCAAAAAGTATCATGCCATCGTCTGTCTGGGGGCTGTTATTCGCGGTGCCACCCCCCATTTCGACTACGTGTGCGCCGAAGCCTCCAAGGGCATCGCCCAGGTGAGCATGGAGACCCAGATCCCGGTCATCTTCGGCATCGTCACCACAGACACCATCGAGCAGGCCATCGAACGTGCCGGCACCAAGGCGGGCAACAAGGGCTGGAGCGCCGCCGTTTCCGCTATCGAAATGGCCAATCTCATGGAGACGGTGGACAAGGGATAAGCATGGGAACCCGTCGAATTTCCAGAGAGCAGGCCCTGCAGGCCCTGTTTTACATGGACATGCACAGGGATCCGGTGGAGGACCCTGTCGGCCTGTTCTGCAGCTGTTTTGCCCAGGAAAAACCCACGGAGCCGTTCTTCAACCGTCTGGTCGACGGGGTGCAGGAAAACCGCCAGACGATCGACTCGGTGATCGAACAGTTTTCCAGCAACTGGAAACTCTCGCGCATGTCCTGCGTGGATCGCAACGTACTGCGCATCGCCGTGTTTGAACTGCTCTTTTGCGCCGACATCCCTCCAAAAGTCTCCATCAATGAGGCCATCGACGTGGGTAAACGCTTCGGCACCGAAGAGTCCGGCGCCTTTATCAACGGCATCCTGGACAGCATCCGGCTGGCCATTAAGGCAAACAAGGTGCCCTGCGTCCCTAAAACCGTTGAAGGATGAATGCTTATGGATGCCCGCCCGCGCGGGAATGACGCAATTTGGGGCTGTTTAGAAGCCCATCCAAAATAAGCTGCTGTCATTTAATAATTGCCAATTGTTTTCCGTTAGGAGGAGTGCCGTGATTATCCGCCAAATGGCCCTGGGCCCCATTCAGGCCAACTGTTTTATAGTGGGATGTGAAGAGACGCGCCAGGCCGTGGTCATCGACCCCGGGGACGATACCGACCGAATCCTCACCAGCCTGGCCGGGGAACGCTTGACCGTCGTTCACATCATCAACACCCACGGCCACTTTGATCATGTGGGAGCCAATAAACGGCTAAAGGAGACCACCGGCGCCGATATCCTGATCCACAGCGCCGACGCCCCCATGCTATCCCAACTGTCGGCCACGGCGGCGGCCTGGGGACTGGCTGCGGACAATTCACCGCAAGCGGATCGGCTGCTCGAAGACGGAGATGCCATCTCCTTCGGCACCCACACCCTGAAGGTACTGCATACACCCGGCCATACGCCCGGCGGCATCTGCCTCTACATCGAATACATCCACGCGGGGGCTCCGAAAAAGGCCGTATTTGTAGGTGACACCCTCTTCGCCGGATCCATCGGTAGAACCGATTTCCCCGGCGGGGATTTCGACACCCTGATCAGCAGTATCCGGACCAAGCTTTTTGCCCTGGATGAAGGGGTCAAGGTTTATCCGGGACACATGGGCAACACCACCATCGGGGTTGAAAAGCGGAGCAACCCGTTTTGCGGGATGAGATAACCGCATGCGAGCCTAAGGCTACAGAAACAACCATGTCTTTATCCATAACGCGAAAAAAGACCCGCCGGATCATGGTGGGCGGCGTTGCCGTGGGTGGGGGCGCTCCCATCAGCGTCCAGTCCATGACCAATACGAAAACCGATGATGTTGCGGCTACGGTCCAGCAGATCCAGCAGCTGACGGAAGCCGGCTGTGAAATCGTGCGCGTGGCCGTCCCGGAGCCGTCCGCTGCGGCTGCCATCCGCCGGATCAAAAAACAGATTGCCATTCCCCTGATTGCGGACGTCCATTTTGACTACCGCCTGGCCATCGCGGCGGCCAAGGGCGGCGCCGATGGCCTGCGCTTCAATCCCGGCAATATCGGCAGCCGGAAGCACATCAAGGCTCTGGTTGATTGCGCCAAGGACTGCCGGATTCCCATCCGCATCGGCGTCAACGCCGGTTCCCTGGAAAAGGATATCCTCGAAACGTGCAAGGGGGTGACCGCTGCGGGCATGGTGCAGAGCGCCCTGCGGCATGCCGCCCTGCTGCAGGATCTGGATTTTCACGAAATCAAGATTTCCATAAAGGCCTCAGATGTGCCCCGGACCCTTGAGGCTTACCGGCTGCTCTCCCAACAGACCGACCTGCCTCTTCATGTAGGTGTCACCGAGGCCGGCTCGCTTTATTCGGGCATCGTCAAATCGGCCTTGGGAATCGGCTCCCTGCTGGCCGAGGGCATCGGGGACACCCTGCGGGTTTCCCTCACCCGGGATCCGGTGGAGGAGATTCGCGTGGGCTACGAAATCCTGAGGGCGCTGGACATCCGCCACCGGGGGCCGGAAATCATCTCCTGCCCCACCTGCGGGCGATGCGATATCCCCTTGTTCGACATCGTTGAGCGGGTGGAAAAAGCCCTGATGACCCGCACCACCCCGGTCAAAGCTGGCCATCATGGGATGCGTGGTCAACGGCCCCGGCGAAGCCCGGGAAGCCGACATCGGAGTGGCCGGCGGCTGCGGGGTAGGCATTCTTTTCAAAAAAGGCACGGTGGTAAAAAAGTTTCCCGAAGACCGGCTGGTTGAAGTGGTCCTGGAAGCCGTGGACGAGTTTGAACAGCAGTCCAAATCGCATTGAACAAAAAACAGTTAGGACGGACACATGGTTAAACAGCAGACCAACGCCATCTCACCTTCTCGGGCGGAGGATTATCCGGAATGGTACCAGCAGGTCATCAAGGCGTCCGACATGGCCGAACACGCTCCGGTACGCGGTTGCATGGTCATCAAACCCTGGGGATACGCCCTGTGGGAAAACATCGTGGCCCAGATGGACCGGTTGTTCAAGGCCACCGGTGTTAAAAACGCCTATTTCCCGCTCTTTATCCCCGTCAGCTTCCTGGAAAAAGAGGCCGAGCATGTGGAGGGGTTT
Organism: uncultured delta proteobacterium; assembly: GCA_963704985.1. Lineage (GTDB taxonomy): Bacteria > Desulfobacterota > Desulfobacteria > Desulfobacterales > Desulfosarcinaceae > Desulfosarcina. The sequence goes on from CAVPIL010000010.1 coordinate 46,742, forward strand.
GCCAAAGAATGCGCCGTGGTCACCCACCATCGGTTGGAGCAGGCGCCTGGGGGCGGGCTGGTTCCCGGCGGCCCTCTCACCGAGCCTCTGGTGGTTCGCCCCACCTCGGAAACCATCATTGGTGACTCCTTTTCCAAGTGGGTGAGCAGCTACCGTGACCTGCCGTTGCTCATCAACCAGTGGGCCAACGTGGTGCGCTGGGAAATGCGTACCCGCCTCTTTCTGCGCACCAGCGAATTCTTGTGGCAGGAGGGGCACACCGCCCATGCCACCGACACGGAGGCCATCGAGCGTACCCTGATGATGCTCAAGGTTTACACCCGCATGGTTCAGGACTACCTGGCCATGCCGGTCATCGAAGGTCGCAAGACGGCGGCGGAACGCTTCCCCGGCGCCGTGGATACGTTGTGCATCGAAGCCATGATGCAGGACCGCAAGGCGCTGCAGGCGGGGACATCACACTTTCTGGGACAGAATTTCGCCAAGGCCTCCAACATCCGCTTCCAGACCGAGAGCGAAACCGAAAACTTTGCCTGGACCACCTCCTGGGGCACCTCCACGAGGATGATCGGCGGCCTGATCATGACCCATGGCGATGACGACGGCGTCATCATGCCGCCCCGCGTAGCCCCGGCGCATGTGGTGCTGCTGCCCATTTTCAGAAATCCGGACGACCGGCAAAAGGTGATGGACTACGTCCATGGGTTGGCCGCTGCCCTGCGGGAGAAGGTATACGCCGGCAGGGATCTGGTGGTGGAAATAGACGACCGGGATATCGGCGGCGCCCGTGGATGGGAATGGATTAAAAAAGGCATCCCGGTGCGGGTGGAGATCGGACCGCGGGACATGGCCGAAGATTCCGTGTTCGTGGGCCGGCGGGATAAAGCCCACCGGGATAAAGCCGCCATGAAGCGAGAGGCGTTTGTGGCCCAACTGCCCGCCATATTGGACGATATCCAGGATCACCTGTTCAAGCGGGCCTGCCGCTTCCGGGACGAACACACCCGCAATGTGGATGACCGCAACGCTTTCTACGAGTGGTTTACGCCCGCGGATACGGAGAAACCGCAGATCCACGGCGGCTTTGCCATGTCCCACTGGTGCGGAGATGGGTCCTGCGAGACCAAGATCAAAGCGGATCTCAACGTCACCATACGCAGCATCCCTTTGGATGCGGAAAAGGAGGCGGGAGCCTGTATCTGCTGCGGCAAACCCAGCGACACGCGTGTGGTCTTCGCCAAGGCGTATTAATGATTCGAATCACCGACATCCTTGATAAAGTGATCGAGAACCACCCGGATGCGGAAGTGGACATCATCGATCGGGCCTACATTTTCTCGGCCCGGGTCCATGACGGCCAAATGCGCCTGTCCGGCGAACCCTATCTCTCCCACCCGCTGGAGGTGGCCGGCATCTTGGCGGAAATGAAGCTGGATTCGGTGAGCATTGCCGCCGGTCTGCTGCACGATGTCATCGAGGACACCCACGCCACGGAGGCGGAGATCGCTGAAATGTTCGGCCGGGACGTGCTGCACATCGTCTCCGGCGTCACCAAGCTGAGCAAGCTGCCGTTCAACAGCGCCCAAGCCAGGGAGGCGGAGAGCATCCGCAAGATGCTGTTGGCCATGGCCGACGACATCCGTGTCATCCTCATCAAGTTGGCCGACCGCCTTCACAACATGCGAACCCTCGAGTTTCACAAAATCGAGGCTAAAAAGAAAAAGATTGCCCGGGAAACCCTGGATATCTACGCCCCCATCGCCGCCCGCCTGGGCATCTATTGGATCAAGAACGAACTGGAGAACCGGTCCTTCCAGTTCCTGAATCCCGCGGCCTACGAGGATGTCCGCCGCCGGGTGGACAAGGACAAGGAGGACCGGGAAAATTATGTGGAAACCGTCAAGCGGTACATCCAGAAAAAGCTGGACGAAAACAACCTTCAGGCCGAGGTCAACGGGCGCTACAAACATTTTTTCAGCATCCACCAGAAGATGCAGAGCCAGAACCTGCCCTTCGAAGAGGTCTACGACATCATTGCCTTCAGGATCATCCTGGAAACCATTCCCCAGTGCTACGAAGCCCTGGGTCTCATGCACAGCCTGTGGCGGCCCATCGCCAAAAAGTTCAAAGATTACATCGGTATGCCCAAGCCGAACATGTACCAGAGCCTGCATACCACCGTGATCGGCCCCTTTGGCGAACGCATCGAAATCCAGATCCGCACCCAGGAGATGGACCGCGTGGCCAAATCGGGCATCGCCGCCCACTGGAGTTACAAGGAAGGCAAAGTTATCGACGAAAATGCATCCAAAACCTTTGCCTGGGTGCAAAATCTGGTGGAAAACCAGGAGGCCTTCAGGGACCCCAATGAGTTTCTGGAGAATGTACGCATCGATCTGTTTCCAGACGAGGTTTATGTATTTACCCCCCAGGGGCAGATCAAGTCCCTGCCCAAGGGAGCCACACCGGTGGATTTTGCCTACCTGATCCACACGGAGGTGGGCACGCAGTGTGTTGGAGCCAAGGTGAACGGCCGGATGGTTCCGCTGAAATACGAGCTTCAGACCGGAGAAATCGTGGAGGTGGTCACCAGCAAGGGGCACCATCCGTCCAAGGACTGGCTCAATTTCGTAAAGACGGTCAAGGCGCGCTCCCGGATCCGGCAGTGGATCAAGACCCAGGAAAAGGAGCGCAGTGTCTCGTTGGGCCGGGAGATGTGCGAGAAGGCCTTCCGCAAGTATCGGCTGAACTTCAATGCCCTGATCAAAACCGCAGAGATGGAATCTGTCGTGGAGAGCTTCGGGTTTAAACAAACCGAAGATCTGATTGCCAGCGTGGGCTATGGCAAAATCACCCCGCTGCAAATCATCCGCAAGATCACCCCCAAGGAAGAGGTGGACAACACCGAGTCTCTCCTCAACAAAATCGTCGCCAAAGACAGGAAAAAAAAGGAAAAAGGTGGGGTGGTGGTCAAGGGGGTGGACGATATCCTGGTCCGCTTCGGCAAATGCTGCCAGCCGGTGCCCGGTGATCCCATCACCGGCTACATCACCCGGGGATACGGCGTAACCGTACATCGAACGACCTGCGTCAATGCCATGAAGATGAATCCGGAACGTCAGATCGAGGTGGAGTGGAACCAGGAGCTAACTGAATCCTACCCGGTCAAGATCTTGGTCCGATCCCTGGACCGGGTGGGATTGTTAGCGGATGTGGCGGCCAATATCAGCAAAAGCGGTGCCAACATTTTGAGCGCCAACACGGAAACCAAAGAGAATCAGACCGTGGACAGCTATTTTTCGCTTTCGGTCCAAGGCACAGAACATCTGAACCGTGTGGTCGAGTCTTTGAAGCAGGTCAAGCAGGTGTTGGAAGTCAAACGGCTGGGTTAGGACGCTTTGACCACATTGCCCGACTTGATGCACTGGGCGCAGACAACGATCTTTTTCACCTGGCCATGGTGAAGCGCCCGAACACTCTGCAGATTGGGGTTGAACCGACGTTTGGTGACGTTATGGGCGTGGCTGATGTTGCTTCCCACCATGGGCTTCTTTCCACATATGGCGCACATTTTTGACATGACTGGCACTCTCCGTTGCTTGGCTTTGATCGGTTAACAGGCCATGGGGCCTGATCTGTTTTTCAAACTCGGATTTGTTACCTCAAATTGTGGCGCATGTAAAGCCCTTTTATAGCAGCACCGTTGCCCGCCAAGACCGGGGCTGACGCGGATCAAGGAATTGGGGCCGCTTCCGTTGGCTGCAACTGAGATTGAATCCAGGATTCACAGTTGGCCAGATAGGTGAGCGCCTGGTAGTGATAGCCCACATCCGGATACGTTTCAACCACGGCCGTAAACCGTTTTTTGGCGGCCTTGTATTTTTTATACTTGTAATAGAACACCCCAACGTAGAAGTCATGACCTGAGAGGCTCTGGTAGCAGGCCACCATGTCGCTCCTGGCCATTCCGGCATAGGCATCATCCGGATATTGCTGAACCAGGCGGCGATAGGTTTCCAGAGCCTTGGCCGCCTTGGACTGGTCCCTGTCGATGGTATCCATCTGGTTGAAGTAAGACCGACCGATGCGATAAATCACGTAAGGAATGGCCTCATTGCGAGGGTGGAGTTGCTCGAACGCTTCATAGGCAAAGATGGCATCCGTATAGGATCCCAGATTGAAATGAGCATCGGCAATCTTCAGCTCCGCCAGAATGGCATACTTGGAAAACGGATACCAGTCCCGTAATTTCTCAAAGGATTCAATGGACTTTCTATAGTTGCCGTCCGCATAATAATCAACGCCGTCCTGAACCAGCTCCTGGGCGGACTTCTCCTCCTTGGATTCGAACCACGCGCATCCGGAACAAATCAGCAACGCACTCACACAGGCCAGCAGCAACCGTTTCATGATCAGCAACACCCCGCAGCGTAAAGGAACCCGATGGTTCCAATTGGTATAACCATCACCGATGGTGTCCCCCTTGAAGGCACCGCCGGTCAATCATCGAACAGAATAAGGGGCTTCATGCACATCAGGACAGAATGCTGTTCAGGGCCGCTTCGAGTTTGGATTTGGCAACCATGCCGGTAATTTGGTCCGCCACCTCACCGTCCTTGAAGAAGATCAGGGTGGGAATGGCCTTGATGCCGAATTTACCCGGCGTCACCGGATTGTCGTCCACATTGCACTTGGTAAATTTGACTTTATCGCCATAGGTTTTGGCCAATTCGTCAAGGATGGGGCCGATGGCCTTGCAGGGACCGCACCAGGGAGCCCAGAAATCAACTACGGCAGGTTTATCGCTTTTCATTACTTCAGCATCAAAGCTGCTGTCTTCTATTTCCATAATACCTTCTGCCATGATGGAATATCCTTTCGATAGGTGTAGGGGATGCAGAAAATTCTAGCAAACATAATAATAAGGCCTCTGATTGTCAACCGTTCCTGTGTGTTTCCCGGCTTCGGCAGACCGGCCGCTCGCAGGGGTCAATCCGCTTGTCATAAGGCTGGCGGCCTCAAGCCACAGGGATCACGGCAACGGTTTCCCCATCAGGCCGCTTTTGCGGTGATGTCGCTCCATTTGCACGCTTCCAGATATAGGGCGGGAAGGGTTTTGTCTTTAAGCTTCAGCGCCTGGGACAGGCGGGACACCCTGTCCCACTGACCGGTCTCATAAGACCTTACCAGCTCAATGAATCCGGCAAGGCGGCCTTTGGCTTCAATCAGGGCTCGCTTGATCTGGCTGGAAAGGGGCAGTTGAGCCAGTATCTTGTCCATGGGTTGGTCAATGACTGCATCGATCAGAGAGAACATGCCCAAGGTGAACATCTCCGATGGGGCAGTTTTCTCATGGGCTGCGGTTCCCAGGAATTCACAGAACTTGCCCCGGATGCAAGCCGCCCGGATCAGTTCGTTGGGTTTTCCTTCCGCCAGCCGGGACATGGCGATGAGAGAGACAAAGCGACGGATTTCGTTTTCTCCCATAAAAACCAACGCCTGCTTCACGGAAGAGACTTTGCTGGCCCGGGCAAAAAACGCGGAGTTGAGGTACTTGAACAGTTTATATGAGATGCCCATGTCCCGGGCAATCAGCCGTTCCAATTCATCGCAGCTGAAGGTATCGCTATTGATCTGGGCCATCATCATCATCAGGTTGAGCTGCGAGCCTTGGATTTCACGCGCCTGAATGATCTCCGGCTTGCAGAAAAAGTAGCCCTGAAACAATTCGAAACCCATTTTCTGAGCCGCCTCAAATTCGTCGTGAGTTTCCACCTTTTCGGCCAGCAGGCACAGGTTGTTTCTGGAAAGCTGGCCCAGATAGGCATCAATGAGCGCTTTTGGCGTGAGGCGAAAATCGAATTTGATGATGTCCGCCATGGCGATGAGGGGCTCCAGTTCCGGCAGATACACGAAATCATCCAGGGCGATGGTATAGCCGTCGGCAGCCATTTGCCTGCAGGCATCGATCAGCACAGGACCTGGCTTTACGTCTTCGAGGATCTCAATCACCGTGGTTTCTTTGGGCAACAGAAGGGGAACTTTCTTTTCCAAAAGGTTCTGGGTAAAGTTGATGAATGATTTTCTTCCCCCGGCCAACGTATCCATGCCAATGGTGAAAAAAGTGTTGACCAGCAAGGTGGTGGTAGCCACATCGCCGTCGATATCGGGCACATAGTTGGCCGCGCCGTCACGAAACAGGAGTTCGTAGGCGTAAATGTTTTTGTACTTGTCGAAAATGGGCTGACGGGCGACGTAAACATCTTGCATAGGGGTTTCTACCACGATTCTTCGTAACGCTCGATGTGAAAGGATATTGCCCGCCGGTTCATTAAGCGCGCGCTGCATGTCTTGTAGCATCTATTATCGAACCGAACGGCTTAAACTTTAACCATTGAAAGGCCATCTGGAAATTGACAGGGGTCGGCCATCTCTGCTACCTCTTTCCCAAACATGCCACAGACCGGATGCAGACAACCTCAGGGGAAAAGGGGACGAAAATGGGTAACAAAATACGCATCGGCGCACTGATTTCAGGAGGCGGAACCAACCTTCAGGCCATCATCGACGCCTGCGAAGACGGCCGTATCGATGGGGAAATGACCTTCGTGGGGTCGGATCAATCCGGGGTGAAGGGCCTGGAGCGGGCGCGCAAACACCATATTGCCAGCTTTGTGATGGAATACGGGCCATTTATCCAAGCCTATCGGCAGGATCCGGCTCACTTTTCCCTGCCTGGCAATTTCGACCTATCAACCATACTTGCCAAACAGCACCTGTTTACCGTGGATGCCCCAAAAGAGCGGGTGCGGGCATTTTTCTGCACCCGGGCGGCCGCAGAAAACCAGCTTCTGGCTGAAATGGACGCCCACGGCCCGGTGGACCTGCTGGTCCTGGCCGGTTTCATGCGCAACCTGACGCCCTATTTTATCGACCGCTTCAACACCGATCCGGGCAATCCACGCATCATGAACATCCACCCGGCCATTTTACCGTCTTTTCCCGGGGTCGACGGCTATGGCGATACCTTCCGCTACGGCTGCAAGGTGGGAGGGTGCACGGTTCATTTTATCGACTACGGGGAGGATTCGGGCCCCATCATCGGCCAGCGGGCGTTTCCCATTCTGGAAACCGACACCCTGGAGGACGTCAAGCGCAAAGGGCTGGAGCAGGAATGGCTGCTCTATCCGGAATGCATCCAGAACTTTGCCGGAGGGCGTCTAAAAACCGTGAAAATGACCCACCGCCTCGACGACGGTCAGGTGTACCAGCGTAGCGTGGTAAAGATCGCCCAACCCGTATAACAGGAATTGAAGGCTTGCGGGATAAAGGACGCCAATCGATCTAAATCGAAATCGCCGGCAGCCATTCAATCCCAGCATCCCTTAATTCCTCAATCCTTTATAGGTATTTCATCATCATGGGAATGGCCACGAAGGTGCCGGCGGCGCTGCCCAAATTGGTAAACACCACCACCAGCAAAATGCGGGTGACCTTGTTGCGCCAGAATCCCTTGATCGAGAGGATGTCGTAGGGCAGGCTTTCGAAATCTTTTACCTTGGGTTTGCGGGAAAAGGCCTCCACCAGGCCGGACACCCACCCCGCGGCAATCATGGGATTAAGGGAGGTCAGCGGCGCCGCCAAGATGGAGGAGAGGATAGTCAGCGGGTGGCCCAGAGCAATTAAGGCGCCCAGTCCGGCCAGAATGCCGTTGGCCAGCACCCACCACGCGATCATGTCGGCACCCGCACCCGCACCATTACGGAAAAAACCATAGACGATCAGAGCGCATATAGAAAAGGGGACAAACCATTTTAAAAATCCGGCCAGCTGGCCTTTCGGAGGCAACCTTTCCAGCGATTGGATGTCTACGGGCTGCTCCCAATATTGCTTGATTCCGGGCACATGGCCGGCACCCACCACGGCGACAATGGTTTGCCCGGGTGCCGTGCGGATCTTTTCGGTCAGGTAGCGATCCCGTTCGTCGATGAGACTGGTGCGCACCTGGGGAAGGGATTTGCCCACCTCATCCAGAATCGACGCCAGCATGTCCTGCTGCTTCATCTTCTCCACATCCGCTTCGCTGATCTCGTCCACTTCTCCCAGGGAGAGAATCAACTGGAAAATCAGCTTGATCTTGCCCCACAGACCCATGCTTCGCCAGGTCCGGGACAGGGTGATACGGATGTCCCGGTCCGCCAGATGAACAGTGGCGCCCAGGGCTTCAGCCGAATCCATGGCCTGAATCATCTCCTGGCCGGGAGCCACATCCAGACGGTCGGCGATTCGTTTTTGGAAGGATGCCAGCATCAGGTTGGAAAGCAGGAGAAACGCCTTTTTCTCTTTGATCACCTTGATGATGTCCATCTCCTGCCAATGGTCCTTCTGGCGAATGGTCTGGGCGCGGCTTTCGCAAAGCTCAACGCATACCGTATCGGGTTTGACGTCGGCGATGACGGCTTTGACCAGTTCCACGCTCTCTTTTGACACATGGGCGGTGCCCACAAGGATGATCCGTTTTCCGTCATGATCCAGGTGGTGAAGCATCTGGCTGTTGAGTTTATCGTTCATCGAATATATGGTACTTTCCTTAGGGCCGCGGAAAAAGCAAATTGACCTGAGATGGGGCCGGTCGGTGGTTCCGAAACAAGCCGCATCTAAGGTTTCCTGCAATCTGCCTCCCGGCGGTTAAAAGCTGAGCCAATATATACGCTTTGCCGGTGATGTCAAATAGTGATTCCCGGCACGCAGCCGTCCCGCAAGCGATCCACCGGCATCCGTTGCGCCAGCGGACGCCTAACAAGGCTGGATGATCTTATGCCGAAAAGAGACGCCTCGAAAAACCCCTACACCATCGACACCGAACCCTTTTACCTGGATACCGGGGACGAAACCCGCATGTTCGAGGCAGCCGCAGCCGCCCGCCTGCCGGTCATGCTCAAAGGCCCAACCGGTTGCGGCAAGACCCGTTTCGTGGAGCACATGGCCTTCCGGCTCAAACGCCCGTTGATCACCGTGGCCTGCCACGAAGACCTGTTCGCCTCGGACCTGATTGGCCGCTACCTGCTCAAAGACGATGAAACCGTATGGGTCGACGGTCCCCTGACCCGAGCGGTGCGCATGGGTGCCATCTGCTATCTTGACGAAGTGGTCGAAGCCCGCAAGGATACCACCGTGGTCATCCATCCCCTGACGGACAACCGCCGCACCCTCTCCATCGATAAAAAAGGAGAGGTGCTCCAGGCCCACCCCGATTTTCTCATGGTGATCTCCTACAACCCGGGTTACCAGTCGGTGCTCAAGGATTTGAAGCAGAGCACCCGCCAGCGCTTCGTGGCCCTCTCCTTCGACTATCCGGAGCCGGATGCCGAATCCCGAATCGTGGCCATCGAAGGGGATGTGGACGACGACACGGCGGCGCGGCTGGTGACCCTGGCCGGCAAGATCCGCAACATCAGGGAGCACGGCCTCACCGAAGGGGCCTCCACCCGGCTGCTCATCTATGCCGCCAGCCTGATCCGCAAGGATATCTCCTTTAAAAACGCCTGTATGGCGGCCCTGTGTCAGCCGCTCACCGACGACGACCGGCTGCAGGAGACCCTCAACGACCTCATCGACGACCTGTTGTGACATGGATCCGGACTATCCCATAGCCTCCGACCGGACGGTCCGGCGGTGCATGGACCATCTGACCCTTGCCGATCCCGAAGCCGCGCAACGGATGTTCGGCCACCTGAGCGGTACGGAGCCGACAGCGTACGTCCAGCGCTTGTCCCGAATCGTCGATCAGGTGATCGAAGCCCTGGCCGTGGAGGTTTCCTTCGGCCGCATGCTGGCCGATGGCATGGGCCGCATGCTGGCCGGCGGCAGGCAGGCCGATCTGGAAAAATATTCCTGCCTGGTAAACGATGCCGCCGCCAGAGGTCCCACCCTGGCCGGCCTCTTCGCACGGCACCTGGTTCCCCTATTGGCCAGCGGCGACACCCGCCTCGCGGATCGGTTCGCGGAGACCACCCGGGTCATGCTGCAAAAGGGCACCTATACCCTCAAAGCGCCGTTGGAAACCCTCTCCGCCCTGATCGAAGAGAAGGAGATGGCCTGTGCCCATGCCTTTCTCGATCTTCTGGCCGCCACCTATGCCCTGGAGACATCCTACAACCGGACGGTCTACCTGACCCACACCTTGCCCCGCGCCGTGGATGGGTTTGCCCGTTCCCGGCGGTTGTGGCAGACCCGGGGATTGACGCGCGTCATACGGACGGATGAACGGCTGGCCGACGATTACCTTCAGGGGCTGGCCTCCGGCCTTGACCTGCTGTCGGAAGCGGCCCTCAACGAATTTCTGGACCAGGCGATCCGCCGGTATCAAGAGGCTCCGGATCTGGGGGGCCGATTCCTGGCCCTCGAATCCCGCCGGGCGATGGGCGTGTGTCGCAATCTGCAGGTGGCGGTGCCCCTGTCGGCGGTCCGGTCCGGGCTGGAACGCTACCTGCACGCACGCACCGGCCTGGCCGTGGCCATCCGCCCCCTCTCCTCGCTGCCGGGAAAACAGGCCGGCGGGGAGACCGGATCGGCATTGATCCGGTGCGATGGACGGATCATCTACCTGCCCGACGAAATGGACGTATTGGAACGGCGAACGGACAACGCCGCCCTCTACAAGCTGCTGGCCAGACTGGAGGCCGGCGCCATCGAATTCGGCACCTATGACCTGGATGTTGAAAAGGCGCTGGACAAGGCTTCTTTTACCCCGCTGCCGGACAGCAATGCGTCTCGCACGGCCGAATCCGACCTGGATCGCTTTATGGCCCGGTTCGACCAACCGACCCTGGCCCTGGACCTGTTCACCCTTTGCGAGCACGCCCGCGTCGCCCGCAAGGTGCGTCAGCGCTACCCGGGCCTGTTTCGACGGCTCACCGAGGCCCTGTCCGATTTACGCCTGCAGGCCAGAACCGGACATCCCATCGGCGGCACCTTGTGGCCCCTCTACCGGCAGCTGGTAATGGATGAAGCACCGGCCACTGATCCGGGCCTGGAACCGACGGGCCGGGCAATGGCCGGTTGCCTGGACCAGTCGACCTCTTCCGGCAACGACACGGTGGAAAACAGCGCCCGGCTGGCGGTGCAATTCTATCCGACCCTGGCCGGCCATGCTGCCGCGGATGGACGGTCTGCCTATCGCCCCCTGGCCCTGCCTTTCGGCCGCTGCCTGGAGCCCTCTTTTTTTGGTCCCTTTCACACCGCCTATTACCGCCTGGCAGCGGATATTCACCGGCAGCTGGCACAACGGCAAATCCGGGTCTACCGGTCGGACATCCAGCGGCTTCTCGTCCGCCAAAACGGCCGCGTGTCGACAACGGACATTCATCCCCTGGTCGTCCAGCTGCCAGCGGCGGCAGGCCCAGCCACCGCCGTCGACCTTACCTGGATCGATCTGGAATCCCTGATATGCAGCCACGGTCTGGGACTGCCGGCAAGCAGCGCCGGGGATGCCAATTCCTTTCGCTATCGTGAATGGGACTGGTGCATGGGCGATTATCTTACGGACCGGGTGCGGGTGCTGGAACGTGAAATCGACGGGCCCGATACGGAATTCTACCGCAGGACCATCGATGATTTCCGCGGGCTGGTCAGGCGTATCCGCTGCGCCTTCGAACTGCTGCGACCCGAGGAGATAACCATCCTGCGCCAATGGCCGGAAGGGGACGCCTTCGACTACCGCGCCCTGCTGGACTATGCCCTGGACAGGAAAGCCGGCTTGATGCCCTCGGACCGTCTGTTCATCAAACGCATGAAACGCGTCAGAGATGTGGCCGCCCTGCTGCTGGTGGATCTGTCCCGGTCCACGGCCAACACCGTGGATGACCGGGGCATGCGGGTGCTGGATGTGGAGAAGCAGGCCATTGTATTGCTCTGTGAGGCGCTAAGGATGGTGGGCGACCGCTTCGCCATCGCCGGCTTCTCCGGCACCGGCCCATTGGGGGTGGATTATTACCGGGTCAAGGACCTGGATGCACCCTTCGACGATGCCGTAAAGGGGCGCATCGGCGCAATGGCCCCCCAGCGAAACACGCGCATGGGGGCGGCCATCCGCCACGCCATCGCGCTGCTTGCTCCGGTGCAGGCCAGGGTTCGGCTGATCATCATCCTGGGAGACGGTTTTCCCAACGACCTGGCTTACAAAGGACCCTATGCGGTGGAGGATACCCGCCGGGCGGTCATGGAGGCTCGTGCCGCCGCCATCCACGTCAAGGCCATCACCGTCAACGCCAGCGACAACGGACAGTTGGACCGGCTCTACGGCAGTACCCACCACACCCTTATCGGCGATATCCGTGATCTGCCGGACAAACTGGTGAGGGTTTACAGCGCACTGACCCGGCATTAGAATGGACTTAAGAAAAAAAAGGAATGGCTTTGAAAATCTTCGACGACGTCTTGAACTGGGACGGGTATGGCGGAAAATTTAACCTGGCGGCAGGGCGTTGCCGGCTGCGGTTGTTTGACCTCTCCAGGGACGACTCTGCAGGCGTGCCTCATCTCAAACCGTTCATCGCCGTGGTTTCCGATCTGCCTGGCGACCGGCTGCCCGCCATGAAAAAAGTCTCCGTGCGGGCCTGCATCAGCCACGTGGCCACCACCATTGTCCACCGCTTCAAACTGGACCGTAACCGCATGATTCTGGTCGAGTACTATCCCCAGGAGACCTATGGCCAGCATTCCGAGAAAACCATTCCTGAAAAGTTCGACGTCGTGGATCTGAAATGGCATGGCGACAAGGCCCTCTTTCCGGGCTGGCGTTCCCTCAAACCACCCCTGCTGGACATCGTCCGCGCCCTCGTAGCCGACAACCCGTAGATCAACCGCCGACCAATCAAAGGCCGAAACGAGAACCTAGGCTGGGCATGAAAAAATAGGATAAGGGGCTCGTGGATATGACCCGGTTTGAAATCGTACTCTTATTGTTTAAGTGCGATCCTACGGGGCGTTGCCAGGGAAAACGTCTGCGGATTGGCGTGGACGGTGATTGGTACAAGAATGGCGGGTCGATGCTATTTGGCTAACCGTGGATCAAAGTGATACACCACCGGCCGCCCGATTTCGATCCTGGCAAAGTCAGGATGGGCCGGATTGATCAGGTAGTTGAACTCTTCAGGGACGACAACGCTGGGCACCTTTAGGACCAGTGAGCGCAGTTGCTTGATCCAACGATCACCGATGGCCTTGGTCACGGGTGAAATGGGGCGGTGTTGCCAGTTCCGGGGATATTTTACAGGCGGCAGGCTCTCCACCAGGTCTGCATCGAAGTCTACGGGGATACGCACAAAGGCTTCCAGCAGCTTGGGGGAAGGCAGGTTGACGACCATTTCAATGGCGGCCAGCGCCAGGCTGCCGGCCGTGTAGATCACGGCGACGCCCTTGCTGTTCCAGCGCCCGCCATAAAACCTGGCGCCATCGCCGCTAAAGGCTTTGTTTTTGTACCTGGATTCGACAATCCGCCAGGTCCTCAGGATCACGTAAACACCCCGTGTTCAATGCGTCCCAGCAGATCCTCCACCTCCTTGGCGCCCAGTTCGGTGTCGGCATAAGCCAGGGGCGTCACATCCCCCAAGGCCCAGGCCGGCTCCTTGAGCCATTTGCGTCCGAATTCAGGCTGCTTGAACACCTCCACCGCCTTGTCATAGAGCCGGGCGATGCGAAACACCCGTTCGGACTCTTCAAACGAGAGCTGTCCGCTTTTTTTACGCCGTGCCAGGGTGCTCAACGGGATTTTTAAAATCCGGCACAGCTCTTTTTCCGGAACCGCCAGGTTCTTGCACAACTGCCCGACTGTCTTTAGCGGCAGCCCTTTTTTGATCCTGGCGATCAACTGGGTCGTGTTCTGGGGTTTTATGCCGATGGATGCGCCGTACATGACCACCTCGCCTATTTTGAATTACCATTTGGTAAAATAATAGTTCCCAAATGGTTTCTTGTAAAGAACAAAGTTGGGGCATTAGGCATTAGGGGACGTTGTTTACTAATTGTACTTATTCATTGATTGCGCCGCAGGATCTGGGCAACACCCGACGTGGTCATTCCCAATTGTCGGCCGGTTTCCGCTAACGACAGGCCAAGTTCGCTTACCAGTTTGAGCGTCAAATGTTTCCGCAGATGGGATACCGCCTGCCTTCGATTGCCGCTTCTAAGCAGTTTTGTCGATATGCAATGTTTGCTGCAGCTGCTGCGGATGATGTCTCGCGCCGCGCCGATCAGATCTTCACCGGCCAACTGATGCCTGACTTGTCGATCAGCCTCGTCGATCACCTGGTTGACAAATTCGCTGGAACCCAGAATCCGCGCATCGCCCTTTTCTTCAACGCCGCTGCGCCGTAACGATTTTACCGCCGACCATCCGCCCAGGGAACGGATCAGCCCCCCTCCCACAAGCTCCGGCCGTTGGCCGTGGGCGATCCCTTTTTCAACAAACTCCCGGTACGCTTTCTTCGCCGGGCCGACTTTCTCTCCGAACCATTTCAACACATAATCGCGGTCCTGCCAAAAACAGTTCCGCCGCCCCAAAACAACGGCATGACCGCACCAGGGGTAGCGATCCAGTTGGGTCAATGACGCCACCAGTCCGGCACGCAGGGGATTGAGATGGATATAGCGCACCAGTTCGGTGAAATAGGCGTCTTCTTCGCAAATTATGGACTTGTAACGGTTCTGGAATAAGTGCCCGTGGCGGCGATGGCGACGGTTATAGGAAACAGCATGGCCGGTGAGGATTCGGCGCATGAACACGGCAACCCCTGCCGTTCCGCTGCGCAGGAGCATATGGGCATGATTGCTCATCAATGCCCAGGCATAAATGGCGGTTTGGGTTTCGTCGGCCACCCGTCCTGTTCGCGCAACCCAATTTTCCCGGTCCAGATCGTCATCGACGATGTTGCGCCGCTCTATGCCGCGAACGATTACGTGGTGCAACGTGCCCGGGGTGTCCAAACGTGCGCCGCGTGGCATCTTGGCCACTCCCCCTCTTAAAAAATAAAAGCGGTGCTTCACAAAGAATTACATGCTATCTGATATCAGGTTTTGTATAATTTGTAAACAACGTCCCCAACTCCTAATTGTACTTATTGATTGCGCAACAGGATCTGGGCAACACCCGACGTGGAGGGTTTGTACAATTTGTTAACAACGTCCTCGAATCCCACTTTTGAGCGCGGCGCCTTACTTTTCCAGCCAGCGGTTCAGCCACAGAACCCGGATCGGGTGCGCGGCTTCGAGGGATCGCGTCATCTGCGTGTGGTGGTTGAAGTGTTTCCGGTAGGTCGGCCTTCTGGGGTCGATGGCCAAGGCGTCCGCATAGAGCCACGCGTAGGTGTAGGCGAGATAGAAATGGGCATAGCCGTTGTCCGGATCGAGGGAGACGGCGCTCTCGAATGCCCGGGCGGCGGCCTGGTAGTCTTTGTTGCGGTAGAAAAGATAGCCCGAAAAATTGTGGGCCAGGGGATCGTCGGGGGCCTTCCGGATATAGGCGGCCAGGTGAGCCTTGGCCTTGTCGTACTGGTAGTAGGCGTCCACCTGGGCGATGGCCAGGTACTTCAACGGCAGCGGGTTGCCGGGGTCCAGTTTGAGCGCCTGCTGCAGCAGCGGGATGCCTTTCTGGTTCATGGAGGTGATCGTGTAGAGCCGCCCCAGTTCCAGCAGCGCCTCAGCGTTGCCGGGTTCCTTTTTCACCCGCTCCTCGTAGTCCAGGATCCGGTTGGCCATCTCCGCGTCCCGATCAACGCTGTAGGCGTCCCGTGCGTCGACGGGGATGTCCTGGCCCCGGAAATGAAACGCGCTGAGCAGGAGTTTCATGTGCGGGTGCTCGGAAAATTCGACGCCCCAGTGGGGAGCCTGGCCCATGCGGATGAAGCGCCGCTGGTGCACGATGTCGAACTGCCATCCCTCGTCGGTGCGGCACAATAGAAAAGGCGAATTGTCCCAGCCCGTTTTGCGGCCGAAATAGATGACCGCGTAGTCGCCCTCCTGCAGCACCTCGTAGCTCTTGGCGGCATAGGTGGCATACTCCTTTTCCAGGCGCGAAGCCGGCATGTTGGTGAAATCGCGGAAGGTGAGCCGCGTGACCGGCGTATAGACGCCCAGAAAGGGGTCCGTGACCCGGTCCTTCCAGCGCCGCAGCAGGGTCTGCCAGGCCTCCTGGGGAGTTTGGCCCGCCGGATAGGCGGTGTTGACGCGGCCGGTGAAGGCGGTCTGGCGGTGCGCAAGGCCGCGGGCGTAGGTGTCGAGGTTTCTGCCGGCACCGGCGCCCTGGGAGAGATAGTCCGCATCCAGGCTGGCGATGGATTCGTGCGTATAGTCGCCCCGGAACTTGACCTGGGCGCGGGATTCGAGCGCTTCCATCACGGCGATGAAGCCGACGTCGAGCTGATCGGCGGTGTAGCGCGGCTGCAGGTGACTGTCCTGGATGTAGCCGGTGAAGGCATCCGTGAAGACATCCTCTAGCTCGTAGCCGACCTCGAGCTTGACCCGCTTGACGTCGTCCACCAGCAGCAGCAGGATGCCCCGTCCGCCGTGCTTGGCGCCGATCTCCCAGTTGGAGAAGATCGCCGCTGCAGCCTCATTGACCGTGTAGCGGTTTTCCAGCGACGGCAGCGCCACGATCAGGGTCTCGACGCCATACCGGCCCCGGATGGCGTCCAGGTAGCGGTTGGTGGATTCGTCCACGTCGGCCATCAGGCCGACATAGTCGAAGATGGCCTTGTCTCCGGCGGGCCGTTTTTCGACGATGCGGTCGAGGCCGCCGTTACCGCCATCGGCACAGCCCAGAAGGAGACAGACCAGCAAGGTGCCCAGCAGGCGCTTCAGCATCGGCGGCTCCGTTTCAGAAGGAGGCCTTCACCGGCGCGTAGGCTTCCGGGCGCGCTTCGAAGAACCTGGCCGGCGCGAACCCGAACACCGGGGCGATGATGATGCCGGGAAACTTCTCGAGCTTGGCGTTGTAGGTGCGCACGGCGGTGTTGTAGCGCTGGCGCGCCACCGAGATCCGGTTCTCGGTGCCTTCGAACTGGTCCTGCAAGGTGAGGAAGTTGGCGGATGCCTTCAGTTCCGGATAATTTTCGACCATGGCGAAGAAGGAGCGAAACGCCGTCGACACCTGTGCCTGGGAGGTGTCCAGGGCCTCGATGTTCTCCGGGCTCATTCCCTCCGCGGCAATTTTTTCCAGGATGCTTCCGGCCAGGGAGCGCGCTTCGGTCACCGCAATGAGCACCTCGCGTTCGTGGTTGGCATATGCTTTCACGGTTTCGATCAGGTTGGGCATCAGGTCCAGGCGTCGCTGGCAGACGGCGGCGATCTGGCCCTGGGCCTCTTCAACGCGGTTGTCGGTGTCGACGATGCCGTTGTGGACCAGGATCAGCCAGACGCCCAGGATGGCGGCGACGATCGCCAGGGAGCAGACGGACAGCAACCCGATATTCGATTTCATCAACACCTCCGTTACGCTTCGAGATAGTCGGCTCGCTGCAGCCCGAAGAGGGACGCGACGGCGGACATGGGAAAGGTCTCGATCAGGCCGTTGAAAACGCCGGCCTGGTAGTTGTGCCATTTCACCATCGCCGTGATGCGGTCCTCGGTGGCGACGAGTTCGTTCAGCAGGGCGGCAAAGCGCTCGTTGGACGTGAGCTGCGGATAGCTTTCCACCACGGCCTGAAACTCTTTTGCCTGCGCGGCCCCGGCAAGCGAGGCCGTGATCGCGTCCGCGCCGGGCGCCGGGCGCGCGGCGCGGGTCTGGGTCGTTTCTTTGATGGTATCGGTCTCGATGGCGGCAGCGTCGTAAACCACTTCGCGAATCCGGGGCACCAGGGCCGATTTGCGGCCGATCTCGTTTTGGACCATCGCGCCGGATTGCCGGACGGCCTCTTTTTTCCAAACCAGGAAATTGTACCCGACCAGCACCAACGCCGCCATGCATCCCCCGATGACCAGCATGATCAGCAGCAGAAAGAACAACGGCTTGTAGCCGATCGACAGTGCGAGGGCGACGCCCGCGGCGATCAGCGCCTTCCAGGCGCGCGAGCGCATCCGGGCGGGCATTGCCTGCCGGTCGTCCGGCTCGGGCGCAACGGCCGCGTTCGACCGCCGCTGCTGCGATTCGTGCAGGGCCGCTTTCAGCAACCGGGCCTGGTCGGCGGAGATGACCCCTTCACTCACCATTTTTTCGATCTGGGCATGTTCCTGCATAAGGTTCCGTTCATAGGTTTTTGATGATGGTGGCGGCCGCTTCGGGGCGCAATTTGCCCGCGGCCACCTGCTTTAACAAGTTATCGCTGTATTCCTGCCTATCTTTAATATTTTTTTTGAGTTTCTGGATGATCGCGTCCAGCCGCGAGCGGATGGTCGGATAGGTCACCCCCAGGGTGCCGGCCATCTCCTTGAGGCTGCCGCTGGCGAGGATGAACAGCTCGGCAAACAGCTGTTCGTCGGCGGAGAGGCAGAGCAGCGGGGAGGTGAAGAACGGCCCCTCGACGGCAAACTCGCAATCCAGGCACTTCAGCTTCCGGATGGCGAGGGTTCCCTGGCAAAACGGGCATCGGTCAATCGTCACGGCTGCGACCTCCTGAAGGTACACTAAAACAATAAAGTTGAAAAAATCAACAATAATGTTTAACAAAATTAATACAAAGGACTCATTAGCTTTCAATACAGCATTGCCGCACCTGTGGCGGGCGTATCTGTACGCTGGGTGTCGATCGGCCCGGGACCGCCTGCAGACGGACGCTCGCGCCGGGCTTCGATGTCCAGGGAATTTCGGGGGCGGGAATTTCGGGGACGTTGTTTACTAATTGGAATTTCGGGGACGTTGTTTACTAATTGTACTTATTAATTGCGCAACAGGATCTGGGCAACACCCGACGTGGAGGGTTTGTACAATTTGTAAAAAACGACCCTAACTCGCCCGACTAAACTCGAAACGAGAACCTATGTTATGTTTTTTTCCAGGATCGCCTTGGCCGGAATCAGGCCGGTGGCAGCCGCCGACACGATGTTGCCGGCCACACCGGGCCCGTCGCCGGCCACGTACATGCCTCTGACCAGGGTTTCCAACTGCCGGGAGGTCTCCACCTGCGTGGCGAAGAACTTGATCTCCGGTGCGTAGAGCAGGGTTTCGTCGTTGGAAACGCCCGGTACCACACGGTTCAACTGCTCAAGCCCGTCGATGATATTGGTCAGGATGCGCTCGGGCAGCGCCATGGCGATATCGCCGCAGACCACGTTGGTGAGCGTCGGCTCGATGTAGCCTTTGCTGATGCGGTTCCAAGTGCTGCGGCGGCCCCGCTTCAGATCCCCGAAGCGCTGCAGGATGGGTTTACCCCCGCCGATGAGGGTGGCCAGGCGGCCGATGGCCTCGCCATAGGCCTGATTATCGGTGACCGGCTCGGTGAGCACCACCTTGGAGAGAAAGGCGACGTTGGTGTTGGTGGATTTGCGGTCGTGGTAGGCGTGTCCGTTGACGCAGACAAAGTCGCTGTAACTCTCCAAGGAAACGAAGCCTCCCTGATTGGTGCAGAAGGTGCGGGTCTGGTCGTCGTATTTCCCGGTCTGAATGAAAAAGGTGGGGTCGTAAATCACGTCGCACAGGTCCTGCATGATGTCGTTATGCACCTCCACCCGCACCCCCACCTCGATACCCCGCTGAGTCAGTCCGATGCCGTGTTTTTGGGCCACCCGGGCCACCCAGTCCGCCCCGATCCGTCCCGGCGCCAGGATCACATTGTCGCAGCGGTACTCCCCCCGGCTGCTTTGAACACCGACAACCCCCCCCTTGTCGACAACGACCGCCTTCACCTCCTCGGAGGTGTGGATGGTCACGCCCTTGGCTTTGATATGGTCGGTCATATCGGCAATGTAAGCGGGCAGGCGATCGCTGCCCAAGTGCTTCTGCTTGATCAGCAACAGATCGATGCCGAACTGTTTGGCGTGCTTTCTGATCGTCTTGGCCTGTTCCATGTCCGTAGGATAGACTGGACCGTCCATGCCGAAGCGGTTGAAGATCGCTTCGGTTTCGTCGATCAGGGCCTCGGCACTGGAGATGGGCATGAACTGGGTGAGGTCGGTTTTGCCCAGTTTGTGAATGAAATTGAGCTTGCCGTCGGAGAACAGCCCGGCACCGCCAATGCCGCACAGAATGTTGCAGGGCCGGCACTGGGTACAATACTGCCGATCGGCCACCGGGCAGACGCGCTTGAGCGGCCCCTTGCCCCGCTCCAGCAGCAGCACCTTGAGATCGGCGTTCTCGCTGAGGTAATAGGCGGAAAAGAGGCCGGCAGGCCCCCCGCCCACAATAATCACGTCGAAGAAACCGACGCTTGCAGATTCGGCTGGCAATGGAAGACGCTCCTTGGGTAAACCGCGAAGCAAAGGCATCTGCCGCTGCACGCGGTGGGGTTGGCCTACACGTTCAAATGGCGTGACACACGCCAAGGGGATTAACGCCCGCAGGTGGCACCCGACATCCGCTGGTTTCACCGATCAGCGGCTATTGTCTCCTCTATAGTTCACCCTCGGCCGCCAATCAAGGGGTGGTTGACTTTTTAAGGCCAATCGTGCAACGTGCTCGAAAATGGCAATTGTATCCAAAAAATGATAAAAATGCGCCCCCACCCACACGAACAACCCCATGGCCCCCGGGTAATCAGTCAAGGGGATCCCCCCCCGTGCCTCCGGAACGGATGTCAGTGCCGCGGGTGCTTCGGGTGGCAGAACATGCTGCGCGCTGCAGAAACAAACCCCACATGGCGAAAGTACCCGCTGTGCTGCCAGACGACCGGACTGACGCTGAAATACTGAACGGGTTCGCTGGCCGGTGGCAGAAAGCGGGTGGTTGACCATTCATTTGAACCGTGAAGACGAATGCATCTGATATCGATTTTCATCCCCTCGGTGCGGCCGAGGCAACCTCGCCGTAACGCCGGATCAACCGGTCGATGCCGGTGCGAAAACGTCCGGGCTCCGGCAGCAGGCTGAGCACCACGAAACCCTCGCGGTAAAAATCGTAAAAAATCCCCGGGTGAATCAGCGTGTTGTCCCGTTCGAGCAATTCCATAGCGCGGGCCTCGTCGGCAATGGCATCCTCGATGGTCAGCACCCCATACCATCCCCCCTCACGAATCAGCAGCCGCATGTTGTGGGTTCCCTGCACCTGTGCGTTTAAATAACCCGCATTCGCTGCAATGCGGGCATTGATCTGGCGCTGGATGCCAACCCGAAGGGCGAGCATCTGCGGGGCGCCGACCTGCACCGGTGTGCCCACGGAGAGGTAAAAATCCATCAGCGTCTCCAAATGGGACAGGGCGGCAGCCGCCAAATCCCGGTCGCCGCCGGCAACGACCCACCCCAGCTTCATCTGGGGCAGCCCGAGAGTCTTGGAGAACCCGCTCAGGAAAAAGCTCAAGGCCCTGGTTTGATTCACCGCGCTTCTGACGCCGTTCGGTGCGGGATCGCCCGCGAAATCCGAGAAAACCTCATCCACAACCAGGGCCAAACCGTGCCGTCGGCACAGCGCATCAACGGCCGCCAATTCTGCCTCCTTGATGTAGTTGCCCGTCGGGTTGTTGGGGTTGACCACCACCACGGCCCGGGTCCTGGCGGTAATCAGGGCTTCCAGCAGATCCAGATCGATGCGCCAGCCCCTTCCCTCATGGTAACGGAGGGGATAGGAATGGCAGACGAGACCATCGAAACCGGCAAGATGGGAGAGCAGCGGATAACCGGGCCGGGGAATGAGTATTTCATCCCCCGGGTCGGCCAGCAGCTTGAACAGCAGGCCATAGGCCTCGCTGGTACCGGTGGTCAGCAGGATGTCATCAGGGTCGATGGCGTTCCCCAGTTCCTGGTAATATCGGGACACCGCCTCCCGGGCCGCCGGCAATCCCCGCGGAGCGGGGTCATAAACCATGGCTTCGGACCTTGCCAGGGCGGCCAGAATCGTCTTGGGATCATAATCCAGGCCAACCCGCGTGGGGTTGGCATCGGTGAGATCGAGCACGTCATGGCGTCCGGCCAGCTTGCCGCGCAGCGCCGCACTCAGGGGATGGCTGTCGGCATCCCATTTGAATCGCTTTGAAAACATGACCATCTGTTTTCCTGCCAGGCAGCAGTGGCTGCGTGGGCGGTGAAGGCCCATGCAGCGGCGCTCGTTGGTTTGGTAACGCCTGCCCAGGCCAAGGGGGTCCTGGTCGGGATTAACCCGCAGCGTCTAAACTACTTCTCACTTTTTGGGACAACGATTTAGGTGTTCATCAACCCCTGATCGGAAATGCCGATCCGATACACGTCACGGGTTCGCGAGCAACCGGGTCTGTTCGGTAAATTGCGGATACAGGGCCATGGTGGAAACCAACCGGTGTCCGTATTCCACGCCGACCCTGCGGGCATAGCACTGCTTGGTGTGCATGATCGGGAAAGCGGCCATGTCATCCATGATCCGAATCTGGGTCTGGACCCAGAGCTGGGTCTGGATTTCCGGATCGATCTCAAGGCGGGCCGCCTCGATCAGCTGGTCAACCTTGTCGTAATGGGAGAAATTGGTGTCCGGCTTGAGGCCGGCAGATACAATGGCGTCGGAATGAAAAAAAAGGCTGAGATAGGCATCTGCATTGGGCCGCCAGGCGACATAAATCACAATCGGTTTCGGATCCCGACGAATCAGCTTGTGCATGTTTGAATGGGTCGCGACGGCAATCCGGCAATCGATGCCGATCTTTGAAAGCTGCCTGCGCATCTCCTAATAGTAGGTTCGGTAAAGCCGCTTTTCAGATGTCACCAGATCAAGCCTAAAACCGTCAGGGTAGCCGGCGTCAACCATCAGTTGCTTGGCCTTGGAAAGATCTTGAGGGTACGCCAGATTCAACAGTTCGGCTTCCGCCTGGGTAAGGCCGCCAGGCAAAAACGGAGCAGGCACTGGGGAATAGACGCCTCCCGCCAACGGTTGGCTCACGGTGGCCAAAAACGCCTCCCGGTTCAATGCAAATGCAATGGCACGCCCCACGCGGATATCGTCCAGTGGTTTCATCCGGGTGTTCAGATAGATGGTGGCCACCTCTCCGACACCATGGGTATCGACCGCTATTCCCGGCTCGTGAGCCACTTCTTTTCGCCGGAACCCATGATTACATCCAGGTCGCCCGCTATTAAAGCCTTTAACCGCACGTCGATTTCAGGAATGAAATGGAACTGGAAGCCATCGAGCTGCGGCCGGCCGCGGAAATAACTCTCATGGGCCCTTAGGCTTAGCATTGCGCCAGGCGTGTATTCGCTGAAAATAAAGGGGCCGGTTCCCACCGAATGCCGCTTGAACCGGTCATACCCCATGGACTCGACGGCCCGTTTGCTGACGATAAAACCGCCGGCGTAGTTGGTCAGCTTGGGCAGGAAAAGAATGGAGGAAACCGGTTTTTCCACAATGATGCGAACCGTATATCGGTCAACCGACGCAACGGTCATGCCTTCATATTCGCCGGCGTAGGCACAAAATTGGGTGTTGGCTGATTTTTGAAGGGAAAAGACCACATCTTCGGCGGTCAGTTCATAGGCCGCCGTCACGGGCCCGAGGTGGAAAAAAACCCCTTTACGCAGCCTGACGGTCCACACCTGCCGGCCACCGATCATCTCAAAACCGGGGATGTGTTCCGCCAGATCGGGTTCGATTTTGGGTGCATTTCCCGGCTGGAAGCGCAGCAGCCCGTTGAACACCATGTCCGCCAAGGCCCGATCCTGAGAGCCGGCGGCAAAATGAGGGTCCAGGCTGCCCATTGCGCTCACGTGAACTCCGAAGCGCAGTATCTTCGAGGTATTGCCCGAATGGTCATCTGGGGTTGCCGGCGGGGCGGCATGGATCAGTGGTCCAAAAAGGAACACAATGCAGAGCAACAGCGAGGTCAGTGCCTGGGTCTTCATGGGTGTCGCTCCACAAACATGGGTACTGCCTGCGATGATTTCAATTCTTGCGCCCGGATCCCAACCGTTCGTGGATTAGAGATTATGCCTGGCGCGATCCAGACTGCGATATTGAATCGCCTCAGCGACGTGGTGCACCTGAATGTCGGTTATGGCATCCAGATCGGCAATCGTCCTGGAAATCTTTAATATCCGGTTGTAGGCTCTGGCCGACAACCCCAGGCGGTCAATGGCCGATTCCAGGATGCTGCTGGCATCATCACCAATGCGGCAATGGACCCGGATGTGTCGGCTGGCCATTTGGGCATTGCTGTATATTTTCGTTCGTTTGAAGCGCTGGGTCTGGATCTGGCGAGCCGCCACCACTCGCCGCCGGATGGCATCGGAAGATTCGGCATGCCCATCCACCATCAACTCTTTATGAGGAACCGCGGGCACTTCCACGTGGATGTCGATGCGGTCGAGCAGCGGTCCCGAGATTTTTGACCGATAGCGATGGATCTGGTGGGCCGTGCATCGGCAGGCATGCCGCGGGTCGGTAAAATAGCCGCACGGACAGGGATTCATGGCAGCGATGAGCATAAAGCTGGATGGATAGGTCAGGGTGGATGCCGCCCGGGCAATGGTCACCTGAAGGTCTTCCAGCGGCTGGCGCAGCACCTCCAGCACATTTTTCTTGTACTCGGGCAGTTCGTCCAGGAACAAAACGCCGTTGTGAGCCAGGCTCACCTCTCCGGGCCTGGGAACATGGCCACCACCGATAAGGCCTGCATCTGAGATGGTATGGTGGGGGGAACGGAAGGGGCGTCGGATCACCAGCGGCTGTTCCCGGTTCAACATCCCCACGACACTGAAGATTTTGGTGGTTTCGATAGCCTCCTCAAAAGACATGGGCGGCAATATTGTGGGAATCCGCCGCGCCAGCATGGTCTTGCCCGAGCCGGGGGGGCCCACCATGATCACATTATGGCCGCCGGCGGAAGCGATTTCCAATGCACGCTTGACATGCTCTTGTCCCATCACTTCCGCAAAATCCGTCTCGGAGCGATCAGGGGCATCAAAAACAGCCGCCAGGTCAATCTTTTGCGGAAGGATGGAACAGAATCCTCTGAGAAAATCCACGACCTGGCCCAGGGTGCGTACCGGATAGACGCAGAGATTGGATACCACCGAGGCTTCCTTGCCATTCTCAGCGGGGACCACAATGCCGCGGTATCCCGCCTTTTTAGCCGCTATGGCCATAGGCAGGGAACCGTTGACCGGTTTTACGCGGCCGTCCAAGGAGAGTTCACCCAAAAACAGGTACCCGGAAATGGCTTTTTCGGGAAGAATGCCGGTAGCCGAAAGAATCCCCAACGCCATGGGCAGGTCAAAGCCCGTACCCTCTTTCTTGATGTTGGCCGGAGCCAGGTTTACGGTGATCCGATCCGCCGGAAAGGAATAGCCTGAGTTGCTGATGGCGGATTTGACCCGCTCACGACTCTCCTTGACCGCCGCTTCCGGCAACCCCACCGTCGTGAAGGTCGGCAGCCCCTGGGCGATATCCACCTCCACCTCAACCAGATAGGCATCGATACCGATGACGGCGCTGCTCAATACCCTGGCCAGCAAACCCCACCTCCTAATAGAATAGCTGATGACTTCGTACCAAACTCGCGAAGTCTGGTGTATACCAAGCCCGCCATCCAAGAACAACGGTTTTATATAGAAAAGCAAATCAAATGGAATGGCAATTAATGGTTGTCAAAAGAAGAGCGGGTGATTAAGATTGCCGGTAAGTTTGCAAGAACAGTCACCACCCGTTGATTGCACGGCAGTCTTAGCGGGTGGAAATGATACGTGGCCGGGAGCGGCCACACCGTTCAATAGCCATTGACGCGGCGGCACGATCTCCATTCGGAGCTGATCGTTGCGAATCAGGAAAACTTAGCTAATGAAATACCACCAGCAAACCATCAACACCCCGGCAAGCTGTTCCGGTATCGGCGTTCATTCGGGGAAAAGCGTTAACCTCACCATCCGGCCCGCTCCGGTCAACCATGGCATCCGGTTTGTCCGCATCGACCTTCCCGGCCACCCCGGGGTCACCGCCCATTTCAACAACGTGGTGGACACCAGCCTGGCCACCGTCATCGGTGATGAGGGCTGCATCGTCTCCACGGTTGAACACCTGATGGCCGGGTTCTCCGGGATGTCCATTGACAATGCCATTGTCGAAGTGGATGCCTATGAACTGCCCATCATGGATGGCAGCGCCGGCCCGTTCACCCAAATGATCAAATCCGCGGGAACCCTCCGCCAGGAGGGGAGCAAATGCTATTTCAAAGTGAAGGAGCCCATCTCCCTGTCTGAAAATGGCAAATCCGTTACGGTGTATCCGGCCGACGAATTCAGGATTACCTGCACCATCGCCTACGATCACCCGCTCATTGGCACCCAGACATGCGATTTTGTCATCGGCCGGGAAATCTTCGAAAAGGAGATCTGCCCGGCACGGACATTCGGCTTCCTCCACGAGGTGGAAATGATGAAACGGTATGGCCTGGCCCGCGGTGGCTCATTGGACAACGCCGTGGTAATCGATGGCAACCGCGTGCTCAACGAAGGTGGACTGCGCTATCCGGACGAATTCGTTCGCCACAAAGTCCTGGACTGCATCGGTGATTTTTCCCTTATCAGCATGCCCATCAGGGGACATGTGGTAGCCAACAAATCCGGTCACGCCTTCAACCATGCCTTTCTGGCAAAGTTCTTCAAAGAAAAAGGATCCTGGGAAACCTGCACCCTGGCAACCGATCAGGCATAATCCGATCCGGCTTCACTGCCCACCCGACGCAAAACATCTTGCCATTATTCGAGAATTCCGGTATATTCGGTTTTTGTATTGTTTTCTTCTATTTAGTCACCTTTGGAAATCCAGCGGCACACCCATGAACCGATCCGGCCAGCGGATTATAGGCTTTCTTGCGTTGGGTATCCTTCTTTTAACTGTCCATGGATTGGCCATGGCAAAGGATGCCACACTCACCAACATTATCGTTACCAACACCAGGGACGATCTGCTGGTGTATCTGTCGGTGGAAG
Organism: uncultured delta proteobacterium; assembly: GCA_963704985.1. Classification (GTDB taxonomy): domain Bacteria; phylum Desulfobacterota; class Desulfobacteria; order Desulfobacterales; family Desulfosarcinaceae; genus Desulfosarcina. The sequence goes on from CAVPIL010000010.1 coordinate 73,772, forward strand.
GGGCCTTCACCCAAAAAATGGAAGAAGCCGTTAGAAGGGGGGTCCCGGCCTCCTTCTCTTTTTTCGTCAACCTTTTTCGGGCCCGGGGCATGTGGTTCGACAAAAAGATGGCCGACCTGACCATCACCCACACGATTAAGTATAACAGCCTTAAAAAAGAATACGCGGTATCCCGTTCATGGGACAGCAACAGCCCCGTGGTTGTTCAATCCTTCGATGCGGCCAAAAAGCTCATGACCGAGATAGACAGCCTCAAGGTGATCTCGCTGGAAGTGCTGGAAAGGGGCAAACAGTACCAGATCCAGGCCAAGGCAAAGCTCAGCCGGGTGACGCTGCCCTACTACCTGCACTATGTCCTTTTTTTTCTCTCCTTTTGGGATTTTGAAACCGACTGGTATACCATCGATTTTATCTACTAACTAACCGTTTCTTGTTAATGCCCTCATGATTTTCGGCAAACGCAGCCCTACGCCAAAACCGATCCTCTCGGAAGAGGAACGCAAACGCCGGAAACGGGAGGCGGTGCTCAGCATCGCCATCATCGCGGTGGTGGCAGTGCTCACCCTGGTGGAAAACCGGGTGCTCACCTTCGGTGCCAACATCCCGGTCTCCAACACCATTTTGATGTTCATTCTGATCAACATCAACCTGCTGCTGCTGATCCTGTTGATCTTTCTGGTGTTTCGCAACCTGGTGAAGCTGCTCTATGCCCGGCGTCGAAAAGTCATGGGAGCCCGGCTGCGGACCCGACTGGTCATTGCCTTCGTGGCCCTGTCCCTGCTGCCCACCATCATCCTTTTCTTCTTTTCCATCAACTTTATCACCAACAGCATCGAATTCTGGTTCACCGTTCCTGTGGAACAAGCCTTGGAGAAGTCCCTGCTGGTAGGACAAAAATTTTACCGTGAAAACGAAGCCCGTCACCACTTTTTCCTGGAACGCATCTCCTATCAGCTCCAGCGCAAAAACATGACCGAACCGGACAAGCTCAAGGAACTCAATCATTACATCCAGGTCGTTCAACGCGAGTTTGACCTGGACGCCGTGGAGGTCTACTCAGCCAATTATAACCGCCTCACCTATGCCTTGGGAAAAGACCTGGAAAACATCACCGTGGAAGCAGCGCCTCCCGGCGCCTTTGTCAAGGATGCCGGCGATAAGGATGTGCGCATCCTCACCGGAACGCTGAGCGACGGGGAGCTGCTCCGAACCATCGCGACGGTGCCCTTTGGCGTTTCTCCCGAGGCGGCCACTGCCCATGTGGCGCTGGGACTCTTCATCCCTCCTGACTTGGCCGAAAACATGGAATCCATCTCAAGGGGGTTCGACGAATACCAGCAAATCAAGCTGCTGAAAAAACCCATCCAGATCACCTACTACATCACCCTATCCATCGTGGCCCTGCTGGTCATCTTCTGCGCAGTGTGGTTCGGCTTCTACCTGGCCAAAACCATTACCATTCCCATCATGGATCTTGCCGAAGGCACCCGTCGGGTGGCCGAAGGGGACCTCACGGTCTCCATTGACAGCAACGCGGCGGACGATGAAATCGGCAGCCTGGTGGACGCCTTCAACAAGATGACGCGGGATCTGCGCTCAGGCCGCCAGCAGCTGGAATTGTCCGCCCGAAAACTGACCGAACAGAACCAGGAGATAGAGGCACGGCGACAGTACATGGAGATCGTGCTGAAAAATGTCTCCGCCGGTGTCATTACCACCGATTCCGAGGGTATGGTCACCACCTTCAACACATCGGCGGAGCGAATGCTCAATCTCCAGGCCGGGAAGATCTTGGACAAGCACTATGAGGGTCTATTGCTGACCGAACACCTTCAGTTTGCCGAGGATATCATGGACCGGGTCACTTCGGTGCGGGATCAGACCCTGGAAATTCCTCTGCGCGCCACGGTTAACGGGCAGCCACGGACATTCCTCGTATATGTCAACGCCTTGAAGGATGAGCAGGGAGACCCCATGGGCATCGTCATGGTGTTCGATGACCTCACGGAACTGGAGAAGGCTCAGCGCATGGCCGCCTGGCGCGAAGTGGCCCGCCGCATCGCCCATGAGGTGAAAAACCCGTTGACACCGATCAGCCTGTCGGCCCAGCGGCTGAAAAGACGCTATTCGGAACGAATCAACGAACCGGTTTTCGACGAGTGCACCCGTATGATCATCGACCACGTAGAACTGATTCGCAACCTGGTCAATGAGTTCTCCACCTTTGCCCGATTCCCCACGGCAGATCCCAAGCCCTGCCAGCTGTCACCCATCATCGAAGAGACCGTTTCCCTATACAAGGAAGGACTTCCGGATATCATCTTCGATATCCGGATCGGTGATGATATCCCCCAGATGAACCTGGACCGTCAGCAGTTCAAACAAGCCATGATCAACCTGGTGGACAACGCCGTGGCTGCCGTCCGCAACCAAGGACGTATCGCCATTACAGCCGTTTACGACCCCATTTTAAAGCTGGTCCGGCTGGAAGTGGCCGACGACGGAACCGGCATCGCCGACGTGGACAAAATCCGGCTGTTCGAACCCAACTTCTCGACCAAGAAGGCCGGTATGGGTCTCGGTTTGACCATCGTCAACTCCATTGTCACTGACCACAACGGTATGATACGGGTGCAGGACAATCAGCCTAAGGGGGCCAAGTTTGTCATCGAACTGCCAGTTTGAACCGCGCAGGCGAGCGCAATCCACGACGCTTGCGGCGGGGTTGGCGAACGAACTGAAAACCGCCTTTGATGCTTACGGTGAATCCTCCCCGCGGCCTGCCGCGGGGAGGATTCAAATCGTTCCATAAACCCGCCGATCCATACTGAGCGGCAGGTTTGAGAAAGGAGACCCTTTATGTTTCCCTCCATATTGATCGTCGACGACGAACCGTCGATCGTGCAATCCCTTAGCGGCCTGCTCACCGACGAAGGATTCGAGGTAATCACCGCCAACAATGGTTATGAGGCCCTGAAAATTATCGAAGCCGAGGCGCCGGACCTGGTACTGCTGGACATCTGGATGCCGGGAATCGACGGTATCGAAACATTGAAGGAAATTAAAAAAAACAGTGCCTCGCTACCGGTGATCATCATCACCGGCCATGGCAACGTGGAAACCGCCGTCAAAGCAACCAAGCTGGGTGCCTTCGACCTCATCGAAAAACCGTTGAATATCGACAAGGTTATCGTTGCCATCAACAACGCCCTCAATTTTCGCCGACTTGAGGAAGAAAACCGCTACCTGCGCAAAAAAACCATCGAGAAGCACTCGATCAGCGGCAGCAGTGCACCTGTGCAAGCGCTGAACCTGCAAATCGCCACCGTTGCCCCCACCGAATCGTGGGTACTCATCAAAGGGGAGAACGGCACCGGCAAGGAGCTGGTTGCAAGAACCATCCATCAGTTGAGCCCCCGCGCCGAATCCCCCATGGTCGATGTCAACTGCGCCGCCATTCCTGAAACCCTCATCGAAAGCGAGTTGTTCGGCCATGAAAAAGGAGCCATTTCCGGATCCAGCACCAAAAAAAGGGGCAAGTTCGAGCTAGCCAACACCGGTACCATTTTTCTGGATGAAATCGGCGACATGAGTCTGGTCACCCAGGCCAAAATCCTGCGCGTCCTTGATGAAAAAAAATTCCAGCGGGTGGGTGGGGGCCGGGTTCTGACAACCGATGTCCGGGTAATTGCGGCCACCAACAAAGATCTGGTGGTGGAAATAGAAAACGGGCGCTTCAGAGAAGATCTGTATTACCGTCTCAACGTGGTGCCGATCGAGGTTCCTCCCTTGCGGGACCGGACCGCAGACATCCCCGCCCTGGTTGATATTTTCCTGGCGGAGGCCGCCACCAGCAACCGTGAAAAACGCAAGACCATCGCCTCCGACGCAATGGAGATCCTCACCCGATACACCTGGCCGGGTAATGTGCGGGAACTGAAAAACCTCATCGAACGATTGGCCATCATGGTACAAAAAGACACCATTGCGATCAAGGATTTGCCCGCAAACCTGTCTGACTCCAAAACCGCCGCGGGCGAACTCTTCTCCATTGATGGCCTGGATAAGGCCCGCATCGCTTTTGAAGCCGAGTATGTGCGTAAAAAATTGACTGCTTACGACAATGATCTGGGCAAGACCGCAAAAGCAATCGGAGTTAAACTAAAATATATCAAGTCGTTGATGGCGGCAGGCAAAAAATGAGGGTTATCAGCGGGGCCTTGAAAGGTCGGCGGCTGAATGCTCCCGCCGGCCTGTCAACCCGACCGACGGCCGACCGGATCAGAGAGTCGGTGTTTAATATCCTGGCCGGCAGTGTCGAGGCAGAGCGGGTACTGGATCTTTTCGCCGGAACCGGTGCCCTGGGTATCGAGGCACTGAGCCGCGGCGCTGCATCCGCGGTCTTCGTGGATCTGGCCAAGGCAGCCCTTGCGGTCATTCAGCGAAACATCCGCGATTTGGGATTGGAAGACCGGACCCGCGTCATCCACTGGGATATCCTAAAGAACCTCAACTGCCTGATATCGCAGCAACGGGCGTTCGATCTCGTCTTCATGGATCCCCCGTATGAAACCGATGCCGTCGCACCCACGTTGGCAGCCCTATTATCATGCGGCGCACTATCCCCCGGCGCCCGTATCGTTATCGAACACAGCGCCCGGGAGCCCATCGGCTTCAACAGGGATCTGCTGACCCTGGTGGATCAACGGAAATTCGGGAAAACCCTTGTTTCTTTTATGGATACCATGCTATAGAGCGACCCCGACAAACGTTTGATCCCATACGACCCCCTTGGCCGCAGTCAACCGCTGGGAGCATTCATGCAACGTATCGCCATTTACCCCGGGTCTTTCGATCCCGTCACCAACGGGCACATCGACATTGCCAAAAGGGGTTTGAAGCTGTTTGACCGAATCATCATCGCCATTTTGCACAATCCCGGCAAAAAATCGCTCTTCACCGTCAAAGAACGTCTTGAGATGCTCGCTGAGGCCATGGCGGGCATCGGCAATATCGAATTTGACACCTTCGACGGCCTGCTGGTGGACTACGCCCAGAAACGCAATGCCAACGCCATATTGAGGGGCATGCGGGCGGTTTCCGATTTCGAGTATGAATTCCAGCTGGCGCTGATGAACAGAAAACTCAACCGTGAGGTTGAAACGGTATTTCTCATGACCGGCCTGCGGTGGATCTTTACCAGCTCATCCATCATCAAGGAGGCTGCCCGCTTTGGCGGCGATGTCTCGGACATGGTTCCCCCCGGGGTCAACCAACGGCTCAAAGCCAAGTTCGGATTATAAGCCATGGACCTGTGGCAGCTCTATATTTTCTGCAAGGTCGTGGACCTCAAAAGCTTTTCGCGGGCCGGGCGGGCGGTGCACCTCTCCCAGCCCACCGTCTCCAGCCACATCAAGGACCTCGAGGATCACTTCGACTGCCGCCTCATCGATCGACTGGCCAAAGAGGCCTTGCCCACCAAGGCCGGACGTTTGCTCTACCGTTACGCCAAACGGATGACCTCCCTGCGCGACGAAACCGAAAGCGCCATGGCCGCGTTCAAGGGTAAGGTCAAAGGCAGCTTGGAGTTGGGTGGCAGCACGATCCCCGGAGCTTTCGTATTGCCGGCGATCATCGGCGCCTTTACCGCACGCTTTCCGGAAGTTAACATCAGCCTCACCATCGCCGACACCCGTCAGATCATCGAGGCGATCCTGTGCGGAGATCTGGAACTGGGTGTGGTGGGTGCCGTTTCCAGCGATGCCGGTATTTTTCAGACTCATTTGGTGGAAGATGAAATGTGTTTGGTGGTGCCGGCCGAGCATCGATGGTCCGGCAGGCAACGGATCACGACGCAACAGCTGTTCACCGAGCCCTTTATTATCCGCGAACATGGATCGGGCACCCTTAAATCCATCCAGGCCAGTTTTTCAGAGGAGGGGCTGAACATCAGCGATTTAAAGGTGGTCGCCCGCATCGGCAGCACCGAGGCAATCCGCCAGGCGATCAAAAACCGCATGGGGGTATCCATTCTCTCGGCCATCGCGGTATCCGACGATGTTGCAGCAGGAAACTTTAAAACACTAACCATCGACGGCCTGAATCTCAAGCGGGCCTTTTACCTCACCCACCATCGCCACCGAAGCCTCTCCCCTCTGTGCAAGGCCTTTATCGATTTCATCAACAGCACGCTACCCAACCAACCGAAAAAAGTCGCCTGACCGTCGTCAACGGATAGGGCTGGGTGCGTGTAAGTCGCACAATTGCATCAGCAAAACTGCCGCGAAGGGGAATTAAGGCAGGGTCAGAAGGCGGCTGCCAGACGTCTGGGACGCCACATGGAGATCGACGCGGGCGCCGTTGAGAACGGTTTTTACTACCCGGCTGGCTTTTTCCGGCGTATTGTTCTCAGCACTCAGGTGGGCCAGGATCACGTGGGCCAGCCGGTCATGCAGGAGTTCCTCCAGCAGCAGGGCGGTGTCATCATTGGAAAGGTGTCCGCTGCGACCGCGGATGCGTTGTTTCAGGGGCCAGGGGTAGGGGCCGTCGATCAGCATCTGGGAGTCATGGTTGGCTTCGAGAATGAGGATATCGCAGGCCCTCAAGTGCGTTTTCACCACACCCGTGACGATTCCCAGATCTGTGGCCACGCCCACTTTGGCCCCATTGCAGACAATCGTAAAGCCTGCCGGATCTTCTGCGTCATGGGAAATTGAAAAAGGGTGGATGGCAAGGCTGCCAATGGCAAACGAATGCCCGCAAGTAAACGGGCATACTCCGGAAAGTTTGCCTAAAGCGGACCCCGATGCCTGCCAGGTTCCATCATTCATGTATACGGTCAGGCCAAAACGTCGCGAGAGAACCCCCACGCCCTGGATGTGGTCGGCATGCTCGTGGGAAACCAGGATGGCATCCAGGCTGCGGGGATCCAGGCCTTTACCGACCATTCGCCGCTGGATCTCCACCCCGGACAGGCCCGCATCGATCAAGATGGCGGTGAGGCCATCAGAGATGTAAGTGGCATTTCCCCGGCTGCCGCTGGCCAGGACGCAGACCGACAGACGGCTCTCAATCGCTTTGGCCGACACTCCCGATTCACGCGGGTTTTCCATATTTATCGTCCCGTGTGGCCAAAGCCACCGGCGCTGCGGTCGGTGTCATCGAGCCGCTGAACGATTTGGATCCGGGCCTGGAAGACCTGCTGGATCACCATTTGGGCGATGCGGTCTCCCCGCTTAACGGTTACCGGTTCCTGACCCAGGTTGATCAGGGCGATCTTGACTTCTCCCCGGTAGTCGGCGTCTATGGTTCCCGGCGCGTTGATAATGCCGATGCCGTGTTTGACCGCCAGTCCGCTACGGGGTCGGATCTGGGCCTCAAAACCGGGAGGCAGGGCCATGGCAAATCCAGTGGGCACCAGGCAGATGCGACCAGGGTCCAGCAGCAGATCCTCTTCCAGAACGGCGCAGACGTCCATGCCGGCACTCTGGGCGGTCATGTAGCGGGGCAGCGGGATATCCTGGTTTTTTTCAGGATCCAGCCTGAGGAATTCGATGCATGGCGAAGGGTGCATACGAGGTGTTCGCTGGTGATGGTTCGGGTTCGATTGAAAAACAGGCCGCCGTGCTCCCCTGGCCTCCCCGATGCGCTACAAGGTCAGTTGTCCAGCAAGGTCGGTCCAGTCAACACCGGGCCCCAGCATGGACAGGGCGGCATTGCCGCTGCCCCACAGCTCATTGGCCAGGGAAAGCAGGTTGTCAGCCGTGACGGCGTCAATCCTATCGATCACTGCCTGCATAGGGATGTAATGGTCAAAGTAAAACTCGTTCTGGGCCAGCCGCACCATCTGGTTGTCCGGACTTTCCTCGGCCATGAGCAGATTACCCTTGGTGAACTCCTTGGCATGGCCCAAGGCTTCTGCCGGCACAGGCTCTTTTTTGAGCTGATGTATCTGGTCCATGATAAGACCGATGCAGGCATCCACGTCTTTGGGGTCCACGGCCGTGTAAACGCCAATCATACCCGTGTCGGCATAGGAGGTCAGGAACGAATAAATCGTATAGGCCAAACCCCGCTCTTCCCGGATAGTCTGGAAAAGCCGTGAGCTCATGTTGCCCCCGAGGGTGGTGTTGAGCAAGGAGGCCGCAAACCGTCGGGGATCGGTCACCGGCACTCCGCGCATCCCTAAACAGATATGGGTCTGCTCCAGGTCCCTGTGCTTGCATGTCATGTCGCAGCCGTCAGTGGGGGTGCTGCGCGGCGCAAAGCCGTTGCCCGGAGCGATGGTAGAAAAAACGGGTCCCACCATCTGTACGAAACTGTCGTGGGCCACATTTCCGGCCACGGCGATCACAATGCGATCGGGCTGATAGAGTCGCTTGAAAAAGCCCTTGATGGCCTGGCTGTCGAACCCCATGATGTTTTCCCGGGACCCAAGAATGGATCGCCCCAGGGGATGGTGCCCCCAGAAGGCGGGCCCCATCATGGTGTGAACCCATTCCTCGGGACTGTCCTCCACCATGCCGATCTCTTGAAAAATCACTGGACGTTCGCGCGCCACCTCCCTTTCATCGAAAACCGAATTGAGGAATATGTCGGAGAGGATGTCCACCATGGTTTCCATCTGGGTGTCCAGCACCCGGGCATGGTAGCAGGTGTGCTCCATTGAGGTGAAGGCGTTGGTCTGACCGCCAATAGCATCAAATTCCTTGGCAATCTGAAATGCGTTGCGCCGGACGGTGCCTTTGAAGATCATATGCTCGATGAAATGGGACAGCCCGCTCTCGGTATCGGTCTCGTCACGGGCTCCCACGTGAACCCAGACGCCCATGGAGACTGAGTGCACGTGAGGCATGGCCATGGAAACAATGCGGACTCCGTTAGCTAAAGTGGTCTTATTGACCGTCGGATCCATGTTCATCTTCCAATACGGCTTTGTGGCTGAGCCGGATCTTGCCGTCCTTGGAAATTTCCAAAACCTTGACTTTCAGGGTATCCCCCTCTTTGACCACATCGGTAACTTTGCCAACCCGGTGATTGGCCAACTGGCTGATGTGCACCAAGCCGTCGGTACCGGGAACAATCTGAACAAAGGCTCCGAAATCAGTGGTTTTTACTACCTTGCCCTCGTAGATGGCACCCACTTCAGGCTCCATGGTCAAGGACTCGATCTGCAGCCGAGCCGCATCGCTGTCTTCAGCAGAAGTGGCCGCAATTTTTACCAAGCCGCTGTCGTCGATCTCGATCTTGGTATTGGTTTCGCTTTGAATGGCCCGAATCACCTTTCCGCCGGGACCGATGATATCGCGAATTTTGTCCGGATTGATTTTGATGGTGATGATTTTCGGTGCAAAGGGAGAAATGCTCTCCCTGGGTGCTGCCAGTGCCTGGAGCATCTTTTCCAGGATATGGAGCCGGCCCGCTTTGGCTTGCAATAAGGCTTTTTCCATGATCTCCCGGGAAAGCTCGTGGATTTTGATGTCCATCTGCAGCGCCGTGATGCCTTCAGCGCTGCCGGTCACCTTGAAGTCCATGTCACCGGTATGATCTTCGTCGCCCAGGATGTCTGAAAGGATCACCACCTGGTCGCCCTCTTTCACCAGCCCCATGGCAATGCCCGACACGGGTGCCTTGATGGGGACGCCGCCGTCCATCATAGCCAGGGTCCCAGAACAGACGGTTCCCATGGATGAAGAGCCGTTGGACTCGAGCACCTCTGAGACAATGCGGATCGTGTAGTCGAAATCCTCTTTGTCCGGCAGCACCCGCTCCAGGGCACGGGTGGAGAGGCCGCCATGGCCGATATCCCGGCGGCTGGGGGATCCTATGCGCTTGACCTCGCCAACCGAATAGGGGGGAAAATTGTAATGCAGCATGAACGGCCGGTTCTCCTCACCACTGAGGGTTTCCACACGCTGCTCGTCTCCGCCTGAACCCAGGGTCAGGATCCCGAGCACCTGGGTTTCGCCGCGGGTGAACAGGGCGCTGCCATGGGGCCGGGGCAAAACGCCTACTTCGCAGGTGATGGGTCGAATTTCGTCGAACCGCCGGTTGTCGATACGCCGGCCCTCTTTAAGGATCATGTCCCGGCAGATCCGTTTCTGGAGATCGCCAAGGATGGCGCCGATTTCACCGCGCCGGTCCGCCATCTCTTCTCCCAGCGATTCCACCACCTGGGATTTGGCCTCGCGCACGGCCTCATAGCGTTTCATCTTCTCGGGGATGGTCAGCGCTTCGCGCAACGGTGCGGTAGCCTTCTGCCTGATCGTCTCCACCAGGGCCGGATCGTTCTCCGGCGGGGTAAAGGGCCGCTTGGGCTGCCCCATGGCCGCCTTCAGTTCTCCCTGAATATCGATAATCGGCTGGATGGCCCGGTGGCCGAAGAAGATGGCCTCCAGCATGTCCGCTTCGCCCACCACATCGCCGCCACCCTCAACCATCACCACGCCGGTACGGGATCCGGCGACAATGATGTTGATGTCGCTTTGGGCGGCTTCCGCAAGGGTGGGGTTGGCTATAAACCGGCCCTCAATGCGGCCCACGCGCACCGCTGCAATTGGACCGGCGAAGGGGATGTTCGAGATCTCCAGTGCCGCCGATGCACCCACTATGGCCAGTATGTCGGGGTCGTTCTCCTGGTCCATGGAGAGCACGGTTGCGATGACCTGCGTCTCGAAGCGGTAGGCCTTGGGAAACAGCGGCCGGATAGGCCGGTCAATCAGTCGGGCGGTGAGGGTTTCCTTCTCGCTGGGCCGTCCGATTTCGCGGCGAAAATAGTTGCCCGGAATCCGGCCGGCCGCATAAACCTTTTCCTGGTATTCCACGGTAAGGGGCAGAAAATCGGTGTCTCTTGTGTCATTGGCGGAAACCACGGTGACCAGAACGACCGTATCGCCGTACTGAACCACGACCGACCCGGATGCCTGTTTGGCAACTTTACCCGCCTGGATGCTGAGGGTGTTGCCCCCCACATCCGCCTTGAATGAATATTCCATTAGCAGTCCTTCTCCTGATATGATTGCGGCAAGGGCGAAAACCGACCGCCCAATGCCTGAAATTTGCCGGTGGTCAGGTCAATGATCTGCCTGAAGTTCAATGGGCGCAAGTCGCCTGTCCGACAGAGATACCGTCGGTAAGACGCACTCGGTGCACCGGCAAGGGCGCTTCGGCAACAGTTGATTGCCGTTTTCGAATCACCTTAGCGCCGCAGGCCAAGGGTTTCGATAATGGAGCGGTAGCGCTGAACATCGTTACGCTTGACATAGTTGAGCAGCCTGCGACGCTTGCCCACCAGCATCAGCAATCCCCGGCGGGAGTGGTGATCTTTTTTATGCTCTTTCAAATGCTCGGTCAGGTATAAAATACGATGGCTGAGAAGACCGATCTGAACTTCCGGGGAACCGGTATCCGCGTCGTGCTTTTTGTATTTTTCAATAAGTTCTTTTTTTGTGTCTGCGGTAAACGTCACTGTTCTCGTCCTCCTTGGAATGATTACTGCGTCTATTATTGATGGCATCCGGCTTTGAGCCCCATGGCCATAAACCACCCCCGGCCGCCAAAATCAGTTAACTTAATGAATCAACAATCCAATTATTATCACCCTTGCGCTGAAAAAACACAACAATAATTATAGCTGGTCGCCGCCGGTGATGCACCCAGCACGGCAATCAATCGACCGTGTGGATCTAACACCTTAAACACGCCTTGGTCCGACACCTGCGGCCGAACCGGAAAGTCGGCTTCTGACAGTTTCATACCCTTTTGGATCCTGTCCGCCAGAACCACATCGGCCACCACAGCGGGTATGAAGGTCAGGGCCTCGTTCATGGGAACGACCCTTGCGTTCAAGCGACCCTTATCCTTGCAAGCGGTCAATTTTTCCAGGTCCATGGCATCATCAATGGAAAACCCGCAACTGACGGTTCTACGCAGTTCCTTGAGATGCCCGCCGCAACCCAGATGCCGACCCATGTCGGCGCACAGGGTGCGGACATAGGTACCGGACGAGCAGGACACCGAAAACCGAACCGCCGGCAGGTTCACCTCAAGAATCTCTAAATGGTTAATCCGTACCTGCCGGGCCGGCTTTTCCACGGCAGTTCCCCGGCGCGCCAACTTATAGAGCGGCGTGCCCTGGTGTTTGAGGGCCGAGTATACCGGGGGGACCTGGGAGATGGGCCCCACAAACCGCGCCGCGGTGTTCCGGACCTGCTCCGCCGAAATATGGTCCAGCGGATGCTGTTCGATGACGGCTCCCGTCGCGTCCTGGGTGTCGGTCTCCGCACCCAGAATCAGCTCCGCCTCGTAAACCTTGTCACCCTTGAGGAAAAACTGGGCCAACCGGGTGGCGCGGTTGAGGCAACAAACCAGGACACCGGTGGCGAAGGGGTCCAACGTCCCTGTATGCCCCACTTTTTGGGCCCCGAAAAGCCCCTTGACCCGGGCGACAACGCCTGCTGACGAAATACCCCCGGGTTTGTCCACCACGACAACCCCGTTCAGTTCAGGTGGCATGTCTCGCAAAAACCATCGGACAGGCTGTAAATGGTCCGTTTCAGTTCCTCCAGGCTGGACTCCAGTGAAAAACCGGCGGCTCCGGCATGACCGCCTCCGCCGAAATTCGATGCAATGCGGGAAACATCCACACTGCCGTCTGAACGCAGACTCACATGGAACCGCCTTCGGCCGTCCGGCGCAGCGGGGCCGGTCTCCAGTTCATGGATCAGGGCGGCTACCTTCACATCCTGAATCCGTCGGGCATAGTTGATCAGACCATCTGCATCTTCGGGCTGGGTACCGGTGTCCGCCAGCATATTCCGGGTGACTGTCATGATCGAGAGGTGCCCGTTGTTGGAAATCTCAATGGAATCCAAAGCGAGGTTGAGCAGCTTGATCCGCCCCAGGGAATAAGTGCCGTATACATGCTGCGCGACCGCGGACGGCTTCACGCCCACGGCCACCATTTCTTCGCAGATGGAAAAGGCCGCCCGGTTGGTGTTGGAAAACCGGAAAGAACCCGTATCGGTCAAAATGCCGGTATAGATAGCCGTCGCCATGGCCGCGTTTATTTCAAGATTCATGGCCTGAATCAACCGGTAGACGATTTCAGACGTGGCGCAGGCATCCACATCCACCAGATGGTATTGCCCGAATCGCGTGTTGGTGGTGTGATGGTCGATGTTGACGATGGTCGGCAGGGTGGCAATGGCAGCTGCCGATGATCCGACACGGCTCAGATCTCCGCAGTCAAGAATCACCGCCGAATCGAAACGTTCCAGATCCGTCAGCTGTTGCTGAATGCTGTCCACCGAGGGCAGAAACCGGTATACCGCGGGGATGGCGCTCTCGTTGAAGAGCACCACCTTGCACCCCAGCTTTTCCAGTGCAATACCCATGGCCAGCAGGGCACCAATGGCATCGCCATCTGGATTGGCGTGGGACGCCAGCAGGACGCGGCTACTGTTCGTCAGGTGTTGGATTATTTTTCTCATCATCCGTTCGTATGGATTTCAGCACCCGGTTGATGCGGGCACCATAGTCAAACGATGCATCGTAAAAGAATTTCAAATCCGGCATGTATCGAAGCCCCAGCTCTCTGGCCAGCTGCCGTTTAATAAACCCTTTGGCACTCTCAAACCCTGCTAAAATGGCCTGTTCATCATGTGCACCACCCTGGGCGGTAAAATACACCTTGGCGATCCGTAGGTCCTTGCTCAAGGTCACCCCGGTAATGGTGACCTGGCCCAGTCGCGGGTCGTTGACACCCCTTTGGATCAGGCCGGACAACACTTTCTGCACCTGGCCACCGACTCTTTCCGCTCGATTAAATGTTCTGGTTACCACGTTTGCCACGCATTCGATCCGTTTGTGGAATCGTTATTTGCCTTTCTGCCGCCGGGGTCGGGTCGATCACAGGGAGATGATCTCCAACTGGGAGTCAATCATTTCCGCAAGCCCCAGCGCTTCGGCAAAGTTAAACAGTTTATCCAGTTTGGCATTGATCAAACGGCGGTCGTTGCCAACCAGGCTGACGCCGATTACAGCCCGCTGGTAAACGTCATTGTCCGCCACTTCGGCCACCGATACGTTAAAGTGGTTGCCGATGCGGGCAACGATCGCCTTGACCACCTTGCGTTTCTCCTTCAGGGATCCGCACTGATGGATCCTGAAGGTAATCAGTCCGATACCCACAACCATCGTGGTTCATCACTCCACTTCCGGTCGAATCTCTTCCAAGTAGTAGCTCTCGATCACGTCACCGACCTTGATGTCATTGAAGTTCTCGATGCCGATGCCACATTCATAGCCGAACTGCACTTCCTTGGCATCATCCTTGAATCGGCGCAAGCTGCTGTTTTTGCCTTCGAAGGTGACAATGCCGTCCCGGACCAGGCGCATCAACTGGCCTCGTTGGATCTTGCCATCGGTCACATAGCAGCCGGCAATGGTGCCGACTTTGGGAACATGGAAGGTCTGACGGACTTCGGCACGCCCCAGCAACCGTTCCTCGTAGATCGATTCCATCATGCCCACGATGGCATCCTTGACCTCTTTGATGACATTGTAAATAATATTGTGGAAGCGCATGTCCACGTTTTCCTCGGCGGCCATCTCCTGGACCTTGGCATTGGGCCGGACGTTGAAGCCGATGATGATGGCGTTGGAAACCGCCGCCAGGGAGATGTCCGACTCGGTGATGGTGCCGGTGGCCGCGTGGACCACGTTGATGCTCACCTCTTCGTTGGAAAGCTTGACCAAGGAGTCTCTCAGCGCTTCGATGGAGCCGTCCACGTCCGCCTTGATGATCAGGTTCAGGTCCTTGACCTCGCCCTTCTGCATCTTTTCGAACAGCCCCTCCAGGCTCAGCCGATTCGTCTTGGCCAGTTCTTTGGATCGCTGTTTCTGGGTGCGGTGGTGACTCACCTGGCGGGCATCCTTCTCATCGGCCAGTGCCACCAGTTCATCGCCGGCCATGGGTACTCCGGAAAGGCCCACAATCTCGACCGGCATGGACGGCCCGGCGAATTCCACCGTGCGACCCAAATCGTCTTGGAGCACGCGAATTTTACCGTAGTGCATCCCGCAAACAACGGAATCACCGGCGCGCAGGGTGCCATCCTGGACCAGCACGGTGGCCACTGGCCCGCGTCCGGAATCCAGCTTGGCCTCGACCACGTGACCGCTGGCCAACTTGTCCGGATTGGCCTTGAGTTCCAGGATTTCCGCCTGAAGCAAAATCATTTCCAGAAGTTCGTCGATCCCTGTGTTCTTTTTGGCCGAGACCATGACAAAAATGGACTCCCCGCCCCAGGCTTCCGACATCAAGCCGTGTTCACTGAGTTCACGCTGAACCCGCTCCGGGTCTGCATTGGGCTTGTCCATCTTGTTGACTGCCACGATGATCGGCACTCCGGAAGCCCTGGAATGATTGATCGCTTCCACGGTCTGGGGCATCACGCCGTCATCGGCGGCGACAACCAGCACAACGATGTCGGTCACCTTGGCGCCGCGCGAACGCATGGCCGAGAAAGCCTCGTGTCCTGGAGTATCTAGAAAGGCGATTACGCCCTTTTCGGTCTCCACATGGTAAGCACCGATATGCTGGGTGATTCCACCCGCTTCACCCTCAGTCACGCGGGTTTTACGAATCACATCAAGCAGCGATGTCTTGCCGTGGTCCACATGGCCCATGATGGTCACCACAGGGGGTCTGGGTGCCAGTTTTTCGGGATCGTCCTCTTCGGTTTTCTTTAAAAGAATCTCTTCCTCGAAGGCCGCCCGTTCCACCTCATATTCGAATTCACCGGCCACCAGGACCGCTGTATCATAGTCGATCGTCTGGTTCACCGTGGCCATGACCCCCATCCCCATGAGTTTGACGATCATTTCACTGGCCTTGATGCCCATGCGTTTTGCCAGCTCTGCCAGGACGATGGTCTCATCGACCTTTACCCGCCGTTTGATGGCCTTGGCGGTGGTGATCTGGGTTTTTTGGCCGGTCGGCATGGCCTTCAGTTTGCCTCCCTTCCGGCCTTTCCGACCGCGCATTTTCCCGCTGTAAAGCGCGGCACCCTCAACAATCTCCTTTTTGCGGAAACCGCCTTTTCTTTTGACGGGCCGCGCCTCATCGGCATCCCCATCCTTTTTACGCCAGCCTTTCTTCTTCTTGTCCTTGGCGGAAACAGGTGCATCAACGGTCTCCGGTTTCGGCGGGAAAGGCTGTACCGGCGCTCCCGCGGGAGCGAGCGAAATTGCAGGCGCCGATTTAATTTTGGGTTTGGTCGGCAGTTTGATAATTTTGGCGGGTATCTCCTTCTTGCCCTTCTTGGCCTTGGCGACCGCGGCCTTGGGAGATTCTTCGGCTGCTGCGGGAACGGCCTCACCGGTGGCTGTCAGCTGACCATCAATCGCGTCTGCAGGGGGGGATGCTGCTTCGGCAACCGCCAGTTTGTCGTCGGCGATGGGGGCTTCCGGCTCAAGGGATGCCGTTGCTTCCGGTTGGGCGGGTTCGCTGACCGGCGCCACACCTGCCACCTCGTGTTCCACTGTCGTTGTCGGAACTTTGGGTGTTTCCGTTCTGGGCTTGGCGATGATTTTGGCGGACTCGCCGGGCTTACGTTTTTTTGCCACGGACTTTTTCACCGGCGGTGTTTTCACTTCCGCCGCTGCCGGGGCCTTTACTTCGTGCTCAGCCGGGGGGGATTCCTGTTCAATGGCTGATGCGGACGCGACCTCGGCAACTTCCGGCTCCTGGGACACGACCACCTTGCGACGCCGGATCACGGTGGGTCGTACACGCTTTTCCTCGAGTTGATCGTCCTTCTCGCCGAAAAGCGCTGATTTGACCCTTGCCACCACATCTTCTTCCAGAGAGCTCATATGGCTGTTAACTTCGATATCAAGGTCCCGGATTTTGTCCAGGAGTTCCCTGTTCGTCATGTTAAGATCTCTGGCAAACTCATATACTCTGATTTTTGCCATCCATTCCCCCCAGCAATCGTTTTATAAGCAGTTATCACCGTGTTGCCGTATTCTCACCCTGATCCGCACCTGCACCTCTTATAAGGGTTCGGCCTCGGAATCCGCCACTTCGTCCGGTTCATCCGCTGGCGTTTCAGCCGGCACCGCTTCTTCTGCTGCCTCAGCCCGAGCCGCCTCTTCTGCGGAACGGACCGCTTCCTCTGCGGCACGGGCCGCCTCTTCCAAACGCCGGGCTTCGGCGGCTTTGGCGGCCTCGATGGCATACTGCCGTGCATTTTCAATCAACACCACGGCCTTTTCCTGTCCGATGCCTCGGATTTCGACCAGCTCCTCAACGCTTGATTCGGCAAGCTCTTCTGCTGAATAAATCCCCTTCTCAAAGAAAGCATCAGCCAAACTACCGCCGATCCCGGGGATATTGACCAGCGATTCGTATCCGATTTTCATCATCTCATTATATTTGGACTCAGAGTTGACGTCCAGATGCCAACCGGTGAGCCTGGAAGCCAAACGCACGTTCTGGCCCCGTTTGCCGATGGCAACGGAAAGGAATTCATCGGGGACGATGACCTCCATGGCTTTATTCTCTTCATCGATGATCACCCGGGAGATTTCCGCAGGCGCCAAGGCATTACAGACATATTTGGCCGCATCCACATGCCAGGTAATAATATCGATCTTCTCGCCCCGGAGTTCTTGCACCACATTTTGCACCCGGCTGCCCTTCATGCCCACGCAGGCCCCCACCGGGTCGATGTCCGAATCGTGGGAGGAAACGGCAAACTTGGCCCGGGCGCCCGGCTCCCGGGCTGCTCCTTTGACCTCCACAATACCCTCGCTGATCTCGGGCACCTCGGTTTTAAACAGGTTGATCAGCAGGTCGGGGTGGGTTCGAGAGAGGACGATCTGAGGACCACGGGTATCATAAAGCACATCCAGGATCAGCGCCCGGATGCGGTCCCCCCGCCGGTAATTTTCCCGGGGAATCTGTTCCCGTGTGGGGAGTATGGCTTCGGTGGTGCCCAGGTTCACAATGATGTTGCCCCGATCCACCCGCTGGACGATGCCGTTGATCACTTCACCCTTACGGTCGATATAGCTTGAGTAAACCGCATCCCGCTCAGCATCCTTCATCTTCTGGATGATCACCTGTTTGGCGGATTGCGCAGCAATTCGACCGAAACTCGACGTATCCATTTTGGTGCCGAGGCTGTCGCCCAACTCACAGTCGGGGTCGAGCTTGCGACCTTCAGCCAGGCTGATCTGCAGTTCCGGTTCGGTCACCTCCGCCACCACCTCTTTAAATTGGAAAACCTCGATCTCACCCGTGTCGGGGCTGTACTGCGCCTCAATGTCGACCTTGCTGCCGAATTTTTTCCTGGCAGCGGACCGCAACGCCTCTTCCAAGGCACGGATCAGAATGTCCACATCGATGCCTTTGTCCCGGCTTACTTGTTCCACCACACGTTTGATATCTGCTATAAACATCAGCGTTCTCCATTATAATTGATCAGCCGCGCCCTTGTAATATCGTTAACATTCAGACTGACAGTCTCGTTACCCACCTGCAATTGGATCCTCTCATCGACCACCCCGGCCAGCACACCGGTAAAGTTTTTTCGACCGTTGATGGCAGTGGCGATACGAATTTTGGCCCCATGGCCTTTAAAGCGTATAAAATCCTTAAGCTTGCCCACTGGCCGGTCAAGGCCCGGCGATGACACTTCCAGCCGGTAAGGTGGTGCATCTGGCATGTGTACATCCAGGCTGTCTGCCAGTTGGCGGCTGACGTCGACGCAGTCGTCCAGTGTCACCCCCCCGGGCTTGTCCAAGTAAAGGCGCAATGTCAACCCGCCCGGTTCGCGTTGGTACTCAACATGGACCAACTCCATGCCCTCGGCGCCACACAGGGGATCGGCCAGACGGGCAACCGCATCGACAAACGCCCGCTGTCGCGTCATCGTTTCTGGATCCGGTTGAAGGGACGCCGCCCGCTCTCCGGCCTTTGCTTTTCTGGCGCGTTTGGCCATATTTTCACCGAACTAAAAAACAAAAACGGGCAAAAAGCCCGTTTCCATGTCCAAACCGATTATGGATACCGTTACTTACCAGTCCATAAAACCACGTCGAGCGGGAAAACCGCCTTTATTCCAGCAACCGCCACCGGAACAGACGAAACCGGACTTGAAATGGAGCGGGCAACGAGATTCGAACTCGCGACACCAAGCTTGGGAAGCTTGTACTCTACCAACTGAGCTATGCCCGCTCACCAAAGCACTCTAATTAGGGCAAAACAGACGCCCTGTCAACATCTTTCTGTCTAATCCCCATGCGGGGCGTCGCGGCAGAACTTCCAGATGGCAGGACACCGGTCGGCAAACAAGATGGGCGGGCAGCCGTCAGCGTCGCCGGGAATCGATCAGGTCCCGAATAAGAATCAACTCGGCCCTGATTTCGGCAACATCCGGTAAAACGGCAACCCGTGCTAGCGCAGTCCGGGTTTTCTTCTTCATGTGCTGCCGGGCGCCCTCGATGGTGAATTTTCTGTCGTAGAGCAGGTGTTTGATGGTTAAGACCAACACCACATCCTGCTTGCGGTAAAGCCGCTGACCCGCATCGGTGCGCTTGGGTTTGATCTGTTTGAATTCGGTTTCCCAGAACCTCAGCACATAAGGGGGGACGCCGGCGATATCGCTGACCTCGCCGATTTTGAAGTAAAACTTGTCGGGTATCTCGACCGCGCCGTAAACATCTTCTTTCATCGATAGCATCCACATCGGTGCAGCGCGAGCGTCGGCTTCACGTGGATCAGGCCGGCAGCGCCGCACCAAATTCGGTTATCAAGCGATGGGTGAGATGGTGATGAATCGTGTTGACGGTTTCATCCTCCAGGGTTCTTTCGGCGGACCGGTAGACTACCCGGAAGGATACGCTCTTTTTCCCAGCCGGTATGGGATCACCGGCAAATACATCAAACAGGTACAGGTCTTCCACCAGTTTTTCGCCGAATTGGGCCACCGTATCCAACAGGTGTTTGGATTCGACCTCCTGGGCGACAATAACGGTGATATCCCGGGCCGTTGCGGGGAAACGGGGGATCGGTGCCATCTGCTTGGAACCAGTCACCCGTTGGCCGATCACCTCCAGGTCCAACTCGAAGATAAACACCGTCTGCTTGAGACCGTAGGCGTTCACCACCGCGGCATCCACCTCACCCACGATGCCCAGCATCTGACCACCGTGGAGGATTTGCGCCGTGTGGCCGGCACGGTTGGTGGCGCAGAGGTCATCCGGCAAGGCGGTAAAGGACAGAGCGGAAATGCCCAGTGCAAGCAGCAGTCCTTCCACCGCCCCCTTGATATCGAAAAAATCGCAGGTTTTTTCCCGGGTGTGCCAGGCCGCTTTGACGCTTGGACCGGTCCAGAGGCCCACGAGCATCTCCTTTTCCAGGGGAAGGAGGGCCTCCGGCTGGGGAAGAAAAACCTTACCGATTTCAAACAGGCGCAAGCGGTTCTGCTGTCGGGAAATATTGCGCTGGGCCGTTTCCAGCATACCGGGAACCAAAGTGGTCCGCATCACCGACTGATCCTCGGAAATGGGATTGAGCAAAGCCACATGGCGGCGACGCGGGTCATCGGCGCCGAGTTGAATCCGGTCGCAGGAATCGGCACTGATGAAACTGTAGTTGATCGCCTCTGAAAAGCCGAACCCGCTGAGAATATCCCTGATCTGGTTACGCTGAACCATCATTAAGGAAGGGATCGTGCCCTGGGCCGGCAGGGTGGGAAAAGTGGTGGGAATCTGGTTGTAGCCCCAAAGCCGTGCCACCTCTTCCATCAGGTCCTGGGGGCGAGTGACATCCACCCGGAACGAAGGCACCTGCACCTGAAGACCGTCTTCACCCTCCGCCTGAACCTTGAACGCGATGCTCTCCAGCAGGGTGGCCATGTGATCACGATCCAAATCGGTGCCCAGAAGATCATTGGTGGCACCGATGCTCAACGGGAGCATCAGGGGACCTGAGGCTCTGAAATCTGCATCGATAACGCCGCCCACCAGCCGACCCTGTCCCAGTTCGCCCATGAGACCGGCGGCGCGATTCAGAGCGAAAAGGGTGCCGTCTGGATCCACACCCCGCTCGAATCGGTGGGAAGCATCCGTGTTCAACCCTAAGGCCTTTGATGTTTTGCGGGTGCTGACAGGGTCGAAGCAGGCGCTTTCGATGAGCACGCGGGTGGTCGTATCCTCAATTTCCGAGTTCAGCCCGCCCATGACACCACCTACGGCAACCGGTTTTTCGCCATCGCAGATCATGAGCATATGGTCGGAAAGCCTGCGCGCCTTCTTATCCAAGGTGGTAAACGGCTCCCCCTCCCGGGCGGTGCGAACCACAATGCGATGGCCGGCCAGTTGGTCGAAATCAAAGGCGTGCAAGGGTTGGCCGGTTTCCAGCATCACAAAATTGGTCACGTCTACCAGGTTGTTGATGGGCCGCACACCCACCGAACGGAGGCGGTCCTGGAGCCAGAACGGCGACGGTGCCACGGTGATGCCCTCCAGCAGTCGGGCGGCATAGCGGGGGCAATGGTCCGGCGCTTCGATGGTAACCGAGGTGAGGGCGCCAATATCTCCTTCGCCATCGGTTTGGCTGAATACCGGTGGCTTCATGGAAACACCCTGGATGGCGGCAATTTCACGGGCCACACCCATCATGCTCAGGCAATCGGGCCGATTGGGCGTCAAACCGATTTCAAGGGTGTAATCGGAAAGATTCAGGGCCGCTTTCAAGGAAATGCCAGGCTGAAAACCTTGATCCAGAATCATGAGACCGGAACCGTCCAGTCCCAGTCCCAATTCGATCTCGCTGCACAGCATGCCCTCGGAGGTCTCGCCCCGAATAACGGCCTTTTCCAAGAGCGTACCGGTGGGCAGCAGGGTGCCCACACGGGCCAGGGGTACGTTCATCCCCGTCCTTACATTGGGAGCCCCGCAAACAACCGGCACGATGCCGTCTCCACCATCCACCCGGCACAATTTCAGCCGATCGGCGCTGGGATGGGGCAGCACCGCCACCACCCGCCCGACGACCACCGTTTCCAGATGGGCATAGCGATCTTCCATGGCCTCCACTTCCAGCCCTGCCATGGTCAATGCCTCGGCAAGCTCCGCAACGGCCATATGGATGGGCACATATTCTTTCAGCCAGCTTAAACTTACTTTCATTGGTTCAGGACCACTCCGTTAAAATTGACCCAGGAATCGATAGTCATTGTCGAAATAACGCCGAATGTCATCGATGCCGTATTTAAGCATGGCAATACGCTCCACACCCATGCCGAAAGCAAAGCCTGTGTAACGGCTGGTGTCATAGCCGACATTTTCAAATACCGCCGGATGGACCATGCCCGATCCCAGTACCTCCAGCCAGCCGGTATCGGAACAGACACGACAGCCCTTTCCCCGGCAAATAACGCAGCGGATATCCACTTCGGCGCTGGGCTCGGTAAAGGGAAAGAAACTGGGCCGAAACCGCAACGTGGTCCGGTCATCGAACATCTGGTGAACGAACGCGGTCAGTGTCCCCTTGAGATCGGCAAAGGAGACGTGGCGATCCACCAACAACCCCTCCACCTGGTGAAACATCGGGGTATGGGTCAGGTCGGAATCACATCGATACACCTTGCCAGGGGCGATGATGCGCACGGGCGGTGGTTGTTTTTCCATCACTCGGGGCTGGGTGGGTGAGGTGTGGGTTCGCAGCACCACACTGTCCGACACATAAAAGGTGTCCTGCATGTCCCGGGCAGGATGGTTTGGGGGGATATTGAGGGCCTCAAAGTTGTAGTAGTCGGTTTCCACCTCCGGGCCTTCGACCACATTGAAGCCCATCTGCGCAAAGATGCTGCAGATGCGGTTGGCAATCTGGGTAATGGGATGAAGCGATCCCTTTTCCGGCACACGACCCGGCAAGGAGACATCGATGCGCGCCGCTTCCACTTTGGACGCATGGACCAACCGGGCCAGCGCGTGCTTGAATTCGCCTTCCAGGGAACGCTTAATCTCATTGGCCCGTTTGCCGGCCTGGGGCCGCTCATCTACGGAAAGGCTTGAGATATTACGTAAATAGTGAGTGATGCGCCCCTTCCGGCCGAGGTAACGGGTGGAAAGATCGTTTACCGCATCGGCATCGGTCGCCGATGCCAGTGCTGCCATGGCGTCCGCATATATCCGTTCTATGGTGTTTTCCACGATCGTCGCTCTGTATTAAATTGGATTACCGCCGTTCCTCGGTCCCGCCGGGGCGGGACGAGGAATGCGGTCGCTTTCGCGGCTCAAAAAGGGGGAGGCAGCGGGGGGTACCGATATGGGCGGCACTCGCCGCGACAGGACAAACCGGCTTAACCCTGCTGTGACGCCAACGCGGCAATCTGGGCAAACCCAGAGGGATCTGATATGGCAAGTTCGGCAAGCACCTTCCGATCCAGGTTCACGTCAGCTTTTTTCAGGCCGCTGATGAATCGGCTGTAGGAAAGGTCGTTCATACGCGCCGCCGCGTTGATGCGCGCAATCCACAGCCGACGGAACTGTCGCTTGCGCTGCTTGCGATCCCGATAGGCATAATTGAGGGCCCTGTCAACTGTGTCTGCCGCGGTCCGAAATAGTTTGCTATGCCCACCGCGAAATCCTTTGGCCAGTTTCAGCACTTTCTGACGGCGTCTTCTCGCCTTGAATCCTCTTTTAACTCGCATGATCTCATCTCCTTGATGGCTGGCCAACCGTGCCACCTGCACCATTATCGCGCCTCAGGTGCCGCCAGCGGTAAACCTGCCCTGAAAAATCTTAAAGGCTGCCGATTACCCGTTGGGCAACAGCAGCCGCACTTCTCTCATGTCACTCTTTTTGACCAGCTGCATTTTTTTCAAAGAACGCTTGCGTTTTCGGGTCTTGGTGGTCAGGATGTGACTGTGGTGAGACTTTGAAAAGGTGTATCGCCCGGACCCGGTTTTCTTAAACCGCTTGGCCGCCGCCCGGTTGGTTTTAATTTTCGGCATGTCTTCTCTCCTTGAGCAGAAAAATTGTCATCCTATATCGCAACGGTCTGAATCTCCGGCCGCCTGGGTTGATCCATCGGGTGAACGCCGCATTTAAAAACCGAAGGCGCGAACGAAAAACATGCGTTCACGCCAGTTCATGAAACGGTCTGTTTCTTGTCGCACGGATCACGGCCCGAGAGCCGCCGCTCCAACCCGCCATTGGCCTGACGGCACTATCTAGGTGCCAGCACCATCATCATCGTCCGCCCTTCGAACTTGGGATATTGCTCTACGATGGCGATTTCTTCAAGTTCAGTGGCTATATGCTGCAGCAGTTCTCTGCCGCGGTCTGAAAGCGTGATTTCCCGACCCCGAAACATCACAGTGACCTTGACCTTGTCTTTGCGGTCAATGAATTTGCGTATATGGCCCATTTTCGTTTGGAGATCATGCTCCCCGGTTTTAGGCCGGACCTTGATCTCTTTAATCTGAAATGAGGTCTGCTTCTTTTTGGCTTCCTGCTGTTTTTTGGTCTGCTCATACTTGAACCGCCCGTAATCCATAATCTTGCATACCGGCGGTTTCGCGTTGGGCGAAATTTCGACAAGGTCCAGACCGTAATCATTGGCTTTGGCCAACGCCTGATGAATCGGAAGAACACCGACTTGGTTCCCCTCCGGGTCAATCAAGCGGACTTCCCGCACCCGGATACCCTGATTAATCCGTGTGGTATCGGGACGTTTTCTCTCCATTTGTGTATTTCTGGGACCAGCTATGCTTCCACCTCCTGAAGCCCTAAACGTTAGACGCTCTCTACCCTGCCGCCCATCGGCGGACCAATGAATACCTCCAGATTGAATCACCAGCCAGTGATCCGATACTAAACTTTAGTCCAATATATGACGCTGCCGGCAAATGCAAGAAAAAAAATGGAAAACGGATTGAAAACCGGTCAGGGAGAAATCGGCTGAGCCAACGTATAGCGACTCAACACGCTGTCCGCCCAGTAGGAGTTATCCGAATCGGCGAAAAACCGCTGGAAAAGCGCCAGGCTGTTTTCTCTCAACACGCCAGAGACCACCATCAGTTGCGCATCCCGGAAAATAATGGGTAAACCGGCTCGATCACACCCGGTCCCGCCCCCCATCACATCTTCAAAGGCGTAAACGATCCTGCGCATGCCGCTGAGCACGATGGCGGAAAAGCACATGAGGCAAGGTTCCATCGTGCAGTATATGGTCAGCTTGGAACGATCAATGTCCGGCCGGGTGCGGTAAAGATGCCTCAGGGCATTGATTTCAGCGTGATCGATCTCGTTTCCCGAACCGGTTGCCGTGCCTGTACGCTGACCCCGGGCCACCACGGTATAACCGTCAGCAATCACACATCCCACGGGGAACTCGCCATCGGCCAGGGCCGCTTGGGCCAGTTCGAGGGCCGCGGTCATCAACACGGCGTCTTTTTCCGCTACCGGCTCCCGGTTCATACGATCCTACAGGCGGTATCGTCACAGGGACAGCCGCCGTCAATTTCAAACGCGTAGACGATCCTGGCCTCCATTTCCGCGCGCTTTGGAGAGATCGGAGAAAAAGCTGCCCGGGCCAGGTGCTGCAGCAGGTTTTTCCGAGAGGGAATCCGATCGAACCCCGATGCCGCCAGTTTTCCGGTTTCGCCGTCGAGAATATCCACCGACTCACCATTGGTCACCACCACCACCGGAACCTGGTAAGGTGCCACCAACCGGGAGATGGCCAGGGTCGGCCGATAACGGGTCACCAACGAACCTGGCGCGTATTTAATCACCATTGCCGTGCGATCGTCAACCATTACCGCAAAATCCAGCGCCAGTCGCCCCTTCCGGTTTCCGGCGGCGACGATCAGCGGGTTGCGTGGATGGATATCTTCCTTGGCATAACCTTTGTGCGCCACCAGGAAACGGGCAATTTTCTGACGGTAGCGCTCGTCAAGGGTATCCGCCAACAATTCACCGGTGATGAAATCGTCAATCTCCCCCAATATCAAATGGTGACCATCCATAATCCACCTTTGTCGCCGAGATACTGCTTTACAAAGCCTTTGGTCTGTGAATAGATATTTGTCTAAAAATAATACAGCTATGGAGAAATCACAACCGGGGTGCCATGAACATCCGCGAGCAGTTTGAAAAACGCGAAAAAAGCTTCATGTCTCCGTTCGGTTGCCAGAGCGCCCAGAGCCAAGGTCGGCAACGGCCGGAAGACCCTTGTCCCATCCGCACCGCGTTCCAGGTGGATCGAGACCGCATCGTCTATTCCAACGCCTTCAGGCGACTGAAGCACAAAACCCAGGTGTTCCTCAACCCACTGGGAGACGAATACCGCACACGGCTGACCCATACGTTGGAGGTGGCCCAGATTGCTCGGACCATTGCCAGGGCGATGTTTCTCAACGAAGACCTGGCCGAAGCCATTGCCCTGGGACACGATTTGGGACACACCCCCTTTGGACACGGCGGAGAAGCGGTGCTTCAGGAGATCCACTCTCCGGACTTTTCTCATCACAAGCAGAGCCTGCGGGTGGTGGATGTAATCGAGAACAACGGCAGGGGCTTAAACCTGACCCAAGAGGTTCGCGACGGCATCATCAAGCACTCCAAAGGCTATGGGAAGATCCTGCCCGATGACCCTGACGAACTGGCCTGCACCATCGAAGGACGCATCGTTCGGATATCCGACATCATGGCATACCTGAATCACGATCTGGACGACGCCATTCGCAGCGGCGTCATCCAAGAAAAACAGGTGCCCTCAGTCTGTACACGGATTATCGGCCGAACCCACCAGGAACGCGCCACCACCATGATCCGAGACCTGGTTTTTTCCAGCCGGGCGGAAAACGGAGAATTGCGGCTCGGCATGAGCGACGAGGTGTTCAATGCCATGACCACGTTGCGGGCTTTTTTATACGAAAACGTCTACCGGTCTGTCCGGGTTCACCGGGAATTTGTCAAAGCCAAAAAAATCCTGTCTGAACTTTACACCCATCTGGTGGACAACGACACCATTTTGGAAAAGGAGCTGACCCGCATGGGCATCGCCGGCTGCCTGAGTAACGGCCACCCCCGGGAACAGGTGGTCTGTGATTTTATCGCCAGCATCACCGACCGTTACGCCCTTGGCCTATATGAAAAAATCTTTTTCCCCTCGCCCACCGTTTGAGGCCAAACCCGAGCGCTATGAACCTGACCCCCGAACCGTTTTTAACCGTCAGACATCGCTATCTTGCGCTGCTGAACCGGCTGGAATCATTGTTCCGGAGGATGGATCGGGCCTATACTAACGCTGCCGAGCAGTATGGCTTTCGGTGCATCGGCTGTGCGGACAACTGCTGCTTGACGCGGTTTTACCACCATACGCTCTGCGAGTACCTCTACCTGGTTGAAGGTATGGGCACCCTTGCGTCCAGCTTGCGTCAGGCGGTTAAAAAGCAGGCGCTGGCGGTCAGCGACAGGATGGCCGAGGCCGACCGCCGGGGCGAGTCCCTGCGCATCATGTGTCCGCTGAACCAGAACGGACGGTGCCAATTATACCCCTACCGCCCCATGATCTGCCGGCTTCACGGTATTCCCCACGAGCTGCAGCGCCCCGATGGCCATGTCATCAAGAATCCGGGCTGCGACCAGTTTTTCGAGCAGTGCCGCGAACGCGGCAAGACCGACTCTTTCCGCTTTGATCGCACCCCATTTTACCGGCAGCTGGCCATGCTGGAGCAGGAACTGCGCCGGGAAACGGGCTATGTCGACAAAATCAAACTCAGCATGGCCCAGATGCTGGTGACCATCACCCATCACGCCTATGAAATCGATTAACATCCAAGAGATGCAGCGACTGCCGGGGATACGGCTGAAAAAAACGGACACCTTTAATTTCCGGTGCCATAAGGGCCTGTCCTGCTATAACCAATGCTGCCGGAACCTGAACCTGTTTCTCTACCCCTATGATGTTCTCCGTCTGAGAAAGTGCCTCAATATCGATTCCGACCGGTTCCTGGAGGCCCATGTGGATGTGGTGCTGCGGGAGGGCAATCATTTCCCCGACGTCCTGCTGCGCATGGCCGACAACGACTCCCGGACCTGCCCCTTTCTGGGAGAGGCGGGCTGCGGGGTCTACCCGGACCGGCCCGACACCTGCCGGACCTTTCCGGTGGAACACGGAATGCTGTTCAAGGATCGGCACGCTGCATCGGAAATGGTCAGCTTTTTCCGGCCGCCGGATTTCTGCCAGGGCCAGCATGAGCGTCAAGCGTTGACTGTCTCCCAATGGGCGGACGATCAGGAGGCCGGTACATACAACCTGATGACCGCCCGCTGGGCGTCGATCAAAGCGCTGTTTCAAGAGGACCCTTGGGGCCCCGCGGGCCTGGACGGGGCCAAGGGGAAAATGGCCTTCATGGCAGTCTACAACACTGACCGATTCCGCGATTTTGTGTTCCAGAGCAGTTTTTTAAAGCGCTATCGGGTTAAGCAGACGCTGGTAAAAAAACTCAGGACCAGCGATCGGCACCTGCTGCTTTTCGGTTACGACTGGATTCGATTTTTTGTTTGGGGCCTTCCGTCCGGCAGCATTCGTTCCTGACGGCGCCCTCCCAGGCATCAGAAAAATAAGCGGCCCGATGGACGATTTTCCCATCCATCGGGCCGAAAGCTTCGGCGGAGCCGCAAACAACCGCCCAACGCCTATTTTCTGCCGGCAACGGCCTCGGCAATGTTATAGCAATAGTCGCCGATCTTCTCCAGGTTGGTCAGCAGGCTGACGTAAACCAGTCCCTGATCGATGCCGCATTCGCAGGAGCGCAGCCGCTGGATATGATCATCGCGATACTTTTCGCGCATGGCATCGATGGCATTTTCCAATAGGTCGGCCTGATTCATGAAGTTGGCCGGCCGCCGCCGCATGGCCGATGTGATCAGATCCATGAAAGCGGCCACCTTGTCCACCAGTTGGTTCATATCCGCCATGGCCTGTTCGGTGAATGTCAGATTCTCCTCAATCATATCTTCGATGGCCTGGGCGATGTTTTCCACGGAGTCACCGATGCGCTCGATGTTGTTGGTCATGCGCATCAGGCTGGAGAGTTCCTTGGCCTCGGACTCACTCACGCCGCTCTGGTAGATCCGGGTGAGATAGGCCACGATCTCATGCTGCATGTCGTCCAGGTGGTTTTCCACCTGCCGCCATTTGGCCAGCTTCTTGTAATCCCTGTCCGCGAGCCGCTTGACCGTCTTTTGAAAGGTATATTTGGCCGTCTCAGCCATGCGCAGGATCTCGCTGCGGGTTTCTACGATGGCTGCAATGGGCGTGTCGATGAGCCGGTCGCCGAAGTTGGGCAGCCGGTAGTAATCGACGTCCTCCTCTTCCTTGGGCGAAAGCAATATGGCGACTTTGATCAGCCAAGGCAGCACCAGGAGAAAAAATGAGGCGTTGATCACGTTGAACAGGGTGTGGCCATTGGCAAGGTAGCGGCCAATATTCACCACCTCATCGCCGACCACCTGGTCCACCGGGCCGGCTCCGAGCCCCAGGGTTACCATTTCCACAAACCTTACAAAAAGAGGGAAAACACACAACATGAGGCCCACGCCGAGGACGTTGAACATGGTGTGGGCGCGCGCTGCCCGATGGGCATTGATGTTGTTGGAGCCGATGGTGGCCAGTTCGGCCGTGATGGTGGTGCCGATATTTTCCCCCAGCACCAGGGCCATGGCGCCCGGAAAGGTCAGCAATCCCTGACTGGCCAGGGTCATGGTCAGGCCGATGGTGGCCGACGAAGACTGCACCATGATGGTGAGCACGGCGCCGACAAACACGCTCAACAGGAGTCCGCTCAGGGTGCTGGGGTCGAATTTGGTGAAGAACGCCAGAAAGGCCGGATCGCTTTTTATGGGTGCCAGGCCAAGCTTCATGACGGTCATGCCATAAAACAAGAGGCCGAAGCCCAGAATGACCTCGCCGATGTAGCGGGTCTTCTTCTGCTGGGTGAAGTATTTGAGCACCACGCCGGTGGCGATGGCGGGCAGGGCCAGCGCCGTCAGTTTAAAGGCGATCAGCTGGGCCGTGACGGTGGTGCCGATGTTGGCCCCTAAAATCATGCCCACAGCCTGCTGGAGGGTCATGAGTCCGGCGGTGACAAAACCGATCAGCATCACCGTGGTGGCCGATGAAGACTGCACCATGGCCGTAACCAGCGTACCGGTAAGGCACCCCACCACCCGGTTGGAGGATACCGCACTCAAGATGGCCTTGATGCGCTTTCCGGCGGACATCTGAAGCCCCTCGGTCATCATCTTCATGCCGAGAATAAACAGGCCAAGACCCCCGAGGGTCGTAATGATCACACCCGTCATCGCAAACGCCTTCCTTGCACCGTTCGGTAGCGTCGGCACATGCTCGAAATTTCCAAGGTACTGAAAATAATTAAAATCAAATGTTTTTACAGGCGGTTAATGGAACCAGTCAAAAATTGGCCTGTACTTACCATACACTGTCCAGATGTCAAGACCCAAGGGCGGTTGAAGGGTGAGGCGCATCTCAAATTTGGTAGCCAATGGCGTAGAAATCCACCTCCTCCGGGTAAACGGATTCTTCGGAAATGGCTTTATCGCGCACCGATATTCCGGCGCGGTGAACCGACTCAGGATCACCGGATATCAGAGGGTGCCAGAGGTCCAGGTCCTTGCCTTCGGACAGCCGCCGGTAGGCACAGGTCTTTGGGAGCCAGCGCAGGCGGGGGATCTGTTCCGGAGTGAGCACCAGACAGTCGGGCACCAGGGTGGTCCGGTTGCCGTAATCGGTGCAGCGACACGCCGTGGTGTCCAGCAGGTAGCAGGAGACCCAGGTGTAAGACACCTTCCCCGTTTTGCCATCCTGGAATTTTTGCAGACAGCAACGCCCGCACCCATCGCACAAGGCCTCCCACTGCTCACGGCACATCTGTTCCACGGCCATCACCTTCCAGAAGGGCTGGCCTGCCGCTTGAGGGATAGGGTGCGTCTTAATGGTCTTCACCGGCGGTGATCCTTGTTGCTCTCCTGGCCGACAGATAGCGATCCCGCTGCGAGCCGCCGATAAGTGCCGCCATACGGAAAGGGCCTATTTTTTTCCGTCTCCAAGCGGTATGCAACAAGGCGGTGGCCATGTTCGTCGGTACCGGGGTCTGTTTGGAGCGCGGCTTGCGATATAGTTGGAGGGCACCGGTAGAACAGGTGGAAACGCACAGGCCGCAACCGATGCAGCGGTGATCGTCAAGCCGAACCGTGTTTTCCTTCACCGTTAAGGCATCCATCTGGCAACGGCCCACACAGATTCCGCAACCGGAGCACGCCTCTGCATCCAGACGGGCGGCGAAAGCGGCGGCCATCAGTTCGGCGGGCTTCGGGTAGGTTCTGACGGTGCGCAGCACCCCGCAGCAGCATCCGCAGCAGCAGCAGATCCACGCCGGATCGCGACTGTTGCTGGGTTGAAGAACCAGCCCGGCCCGGTCCGCTGTTTCCAGAAGATCCAACACCGCCTGTCGGTCGACCGGTCGGCCGATGCCCGATTCGAGGAAATAGCTGCCGGCAGCACCAAACGAGATGCACATCTCCAGCGGACGATCGCAACCATGGCCGGCCATATGCTGCTCTTTGCGGCAGATGCAGGGGGAGACCACGAAATGGTTTTTGCCGCGAATCAACGCACTCGCCGTTTCATGGGGCAAAACCGGCAGTTTCGGGGTGATGCTCCGGTTAACCGGAATGGTGCGCATCTGCGGAGCCCGCCGCCAGGTGGCGGCATCAAAAAGCACCGGGATGTAGGCTGCCATGTCCGCAACCAAGTCAGGATCCAGGCGATTGACCTGGAATTCCCAGATGCCCACCACAAATTGGGAAGCCATGTATCGTGGGGGCTTTCCCTCGGATTCGTGCTTCAGGATCAGCCCCTTCAACCACATCTCCTCGAGTTGCTTTGCCGCCGCACCCTCCTTCAATCCGCAGCGGTGGGCGACGACTGCTGCCGTCTCCGGAATCAAGGTCAGCCGGCAGCCCAGGCAGGCCTCGGATTCTGTGAACAGGTGCCTTAGAATCCGCAGTTCCACGCCGCTTGGGGTGGACGGGAAGCCTCCGGGAAGCCGGTCCAGATGGTTAGCCAGTTCATGGTATACTGAGTGCTTCATACTCCGGTGCCTTAGCATGAATCCCTTCGATCGAAAAAGCAAAATCCGGCGACGATTGCATTTGCCGCACGAGCGCTTACTGTTTAGTCACTATCCATGAACGCAAAAGGCTCCCTTGATAAGGTTATGCATAGTGTTGTCGTAAAAAGAAAAAAAGTTCCCTTGCCCCACCGGGTGCTGATCTTCCTGCTGATATCCCTTGGCGTGCCTGGCATCGCCGGTGCCGATGCGACCAAGGGCCCACGCGCCGACCACGAGTTGACCATCACCCTCCGTCCCGAAAGATCGGAATTGGAAGGCCGGGACCGGATCCATATCCAGCAGTCAGATAGCGGTCCCATCGAGCTGCTGCTTGCCCCCCGCGCCCGCATCCGGTCGGTTCGAATAAGCGGCGCCGATCACCCGTACGCCTTTGACAGGGGACGGTTGACCCTGGACCCGGATCGGACCGCTTCGATCCCGACCCTGGAATTGAGCATCCATTACATCTGCCGGTTCGACGATTCTGTGCCGCTGCGTCCCGTGAACACAGACAACCCGGGGTTCGGGGTCACGGGGACCATCTCCGCTGAGGGGACCTTTATCTTGTCCGGCGCAGGCTGGTACCCCCATTTGGCCGATGCCCGCGAGACATTCGACCTTCGCGTGGAAAGCCCCCAAAATACGGTGGCGGTCACCGCTGGACGGCTCCAGGGCATCGAACACCAGGTGAATAGAACCGTCAGCCACTGGCGCATTGACAATCCCCTGGAGGGGCTGAGCCTGTCCGCTGGTTCCTATGTCGTCGACCAGCAGACCATCGACGGCATCACGGCCGCCACCTTCTTTCTCCCGCACAACCGGCAGCTGTCGGCCACTTTTCTGGAAGCCTCCCTGCGCTACCTGAAGCGCTACAGCGACCTTTTCGGGCCCTATCCCTTTGACCGCTTTTCCGTGGTGGAAAACTTTTTCCCCACGGGTTACGGCTTTCCCGGTTACACCCTCATGGGAGGCAAGGTCCTGCGCCTGCCCTTTATCCCGGCAACGAGCCTGCCCCACGAAATCGTTCACAACTGGTGGGGCAACGGGGTGTTGGTGGATTTCGCCTCGGGCAACTGGTGCGAGGGACTGGCATCATACACAGCCGATTATCTGAATAAGGAGCAGGAGGCCGCCGAAGCGGCCAAGGATTACCGGCGCCAGGCCCTGCGTAATTACGCGTCCCTGGTGGCGCCAACAACCGACTTCCCCCTCAACCGGTTCCGGAGCCGAACCGACCCGGCCACCAAGGCCGTGGGTTATGACAAATCCGCCATGGTCTTTCACATGCTGCGGCAGGAGGTGGGTGACCCGGTTTTCTGGACTGCCCTGCGCGATCTCTATCGACGCTTTCAGTTTAAACGCGCCGCCTGGCAGGATCTGCTGCACATCTTTGAACAGCATGCCGGAAGGCCATTGGATGGATTCTTCCGGCAGTGGATCGACCGGCCGGGATCCCCCCAAATACGACTGGAAGATGTCCGGCAGGTGTCGGCTGGCCATGGATACCGGACAACCGGACGCCTGGTCCAGGCAAAACCCTATTACACGATCACCCTGAAGCTGGTCCTGGACACCGCGGGCGAGCCGATCGAGCAGACAGTTTCTTCGTCCGGCCCTCCAGCGGAATTTGAAATAACCAGCGCCACACGGCCTCATGCCCTCACCGCAGACCCCGACTATCACCTCTTCAGGCGGCTCACCCCAGAGGAGATGCCCCCCACCATCAACACCCTGAAAGGCTCATCATCCGTGGTGCTGGTAATTGCCAATCGGATGGGCCGCTTCGGCCGCCCCCTGGCCCGGCATGTCGCCCGAGCCATGGGAATTGATCCGATACGCACGGTCGCTGAAACAGATTTTTCATCTGCAGATGCCGTCGGGTGCGATCTGCTGTTTATCGGCCTACCCGAAAGCCCGCAACCGGTTGACCTGCTTCCCCGGGATCGATCGCTGACCCCGAAGGCCTTCGAGCTGGACGGGCAGCGCTTCGACGGGCCGGGGGACGTACTGTTCGCTGTGCACCGGCATCCCGATGGTTCGGCAAACGTCGTGGCCCTGCTGCACCCACTCTCCCCGGATGCGGCGGAACAGGCATCCGTGAAAATTCCCCACTACGGTCGTTATAGTTATTTGGCCTTCAGCGATGGCCATAACCGGGCCAAGGGGACCTGGGAAGTAAACGCCTCGCCCCTGATGGTTCGCTGGAACCCGGCGAACACCCCTAACCAAGGAGCAACCCCATGAACCCCCATTACCTCCGCCCGACTCTGGCTGTAGTAACGCTCGCGGTCATTCTGCTGGCCGCCGGCTGCCGTGAACCCAGTCAGGCCGGCCAACTGAACCTCTATCACCTCGAGACCCGGCAACCCGTGAGCGGTTCGCAGGCCAGGGATGCATTGAAAAGCACCCGCCTCGTGCTGGTGGGGGAACACCACACCGATCCGACCCATCATTCGGCCCAGCTCCAGGTCATTCGTTTTCTAGCGCGGGCGGCACACCCCCTTTCCATCGGGCTGGAAATGTTTCGCAAGGATCAACAGGAGGCACTGGACCGCTGGGTGGCCGGCGCCATCGATGAAGGGGCGTTCGAAAAGATCTATCTGGAAAACTGGAATTTTCCATGGGCGCTGTACCGCGATATCTTCATCTACGCCCGGGACAAGAAGATTCCCATGGTTGGTCTGAATGTCTCCCGGGACATCACCCGGCAGGTGGCCGCACAGGGCTTTGGTTCGCTTTCCGATCAGCAGCGCGGAGAACTGGCGGGGGTCTCCTGCAACGTGACCCGCGAATACCGAGATTTCATCCGCCGCGCCTTCGGCGCCCACGGCCACGGCAACATGAATTTTGTCCGCTTTTGCGAAGCCCAGCTGGTGTGGGACACCGCCATGGCCATCAACGCCGTCAATCATCTGGAGCAATACCCCGACCGAATGATGGTGCTGTTGGCCGGATCCGGTCATGCGCGCAAAATGGGTATCCCCTACCAGGTCACAGGCATCTCCCCGATCCCATTCACCGTGCTGCTGCCCCTCACCCCAGACATCTTCGAGCCCGACAGCCTCACTGAAGCCGATGCGGATTTTATTATCATGCCTTGAAACCAAAGGGGGGCGCCGGCATCCATCGGCACCCCTTACCGGTTTCTTCCTTACCCCCCTGCTGCCCTGAACCGATTCACTTATTTTTCACATTAACCGTGCATTGACCCACAAATGACAGACGACGCTGGCCGCATACCCCAGCATGATGACAGGTGTCCATTTCAGGTGCGCACCAAAGGTGTAGGTTCCCCGGGCCGTGCCCATCAGGGCAACGCCGGCGGCGGAGCCGATGGAAAGCATGCTGCCCCCCACCCCGGCCGTCAGGGTCACCAGCAGCCATTGGCCGTGGGACATGGCCGGATCCATGGTAAGCACGGCAAACATCACCGGAATGTTGTCCACGATGGCTGACAGAAAACCTACGATCACGTTGGCCCATGTGGCGCCCAGGCCATGATACATATACTGGGAGATGGCCGTCAGGTAGCCGAACTGCGCCAACCCCCCCACACACAGGATCACACCGTAGAAAAACAAAAGGGTATCCCATTCGGCCCGGGCGATTTTTTTCATCAGATCGAAATGCTGGGCAGCGGCTTTCTTGTCCGTATAGTCCTGCAGCACTTCCACGGCACCGACCACGTTGCCGGTTTCGTCTTTTATGGGCGCTCCGGAAAAAGAGACCCAGCGTCCCTCTTGCCCCAATGTGGGCACGAACCGGGAGGCTTCGTAGGCGCCGTCGATATATTCATTGCGTTTGAAATGCCCCTCATAGTGTTTTTCGATCATCTTTTCCGGCATATAGTTGAGCACCAGGTCGGCCATCACCGGCTGCTCGCTTTCGTAAAAGGGTTTCCACTGGTTGCGGGTGCCGACCATCTCGGGTGCCTGGTGTCCGGTAAAGGTTTCACAGGCTTTGTTCCAGTGGGTGATGGTGTGACGGGTGTCGATGGCAAAGGCCGGCAGGGAAACCTTCTCGATGATGGACGCCAGGTCCAGCTTGCTCTTGACGATGGTGGTGATCGGGTATACGGACTCGGCGCCTCGGGCGCCCAATATGTAATCGTAGCGCTCCGAACGTCCTTCGTGCAATTTGATGTGGTAGGATAACGGGCCCAGAAATCCCAGTCCCAGCATCATGCCGGCCACCGGGGGCAGGTGCAGAAAATTGTGAAAACAGACCGCCGTGGCGATGGTCACCAGGAAAAAAACCATGATCGCCTTGGCCCCGTATTTCATGGCCACCGTTTCATCGATAATTTTGGGTGCGGCTTTTTCAATGGCCAGGCTCATGGCCACCGCAGGAATAAGCCAGTTTACCAGGGAGGGGAAAAAGATGCTGAAAAATTCGCTGAATTGAACCTTCCCCTTTTGCCAGACCATCAGGGTGGTAATATCCCCGAAAGGTGAAAAGGCCCCGCCTGCGTTGGCGGCAACCACCACATTGATGCAGGCCAGAGCCACGAATTTTTTGTTTTCTCCGCCCACGGCCATGACCACGGCCCCCATCAGCAGGGCCGTCGTTAGGTTGTCGGCAATGGGGGAGATGACAAATGCCAGGACGCCGGTCACCCAGAAGATCATCCGCAGGGATAATCCCCGGGATACCAAAAACGCCCGCAGGGCCTGGAAGACGTTGCGTTCTTCCATGGCGTTGATGTACGTCATGGCCGCCAGCAGAAACAGAAACAATTCCGCATATTCCAAAAGGCTGTGCCTGATCGCCTCGTGAGCCGTATGGGTGTCTCCAATGCGGATGTAGGCAATGGCCAGCAGCACCCAGATGATGCCGGCGGCCAGGAGCACCGGCTTGCTTTTACGCAGGTGAATCGTGTTTTCCAGCGGCACCAGCGCATAGGCCAACACGAAAACAAGGATGCCCAGATAACCGTAGGCCGTACCGGTCAAACCGGCCGATGCGGCAGTCCCAGGCCCCCCTTCAGCCCACGCAACCACGGGCATGAGCACGAGGAACAATAACCCCCAAGTCCTTCTCATCCGCACCTCTTTCTCAAAATATGAAGTCCTTCAACACGATCCGACCCGACAATAGCCGGTCTTCTTGCCGCTATCAAATCCATGCATGGCGGAATGAGCGACGTTTCCACCATGGCCAAGGCACTCCTATCCGCAGATCGCCCGAAAACTTGAGCCGCGTTCAACTGTGAATGGCTGGCAAAAAAAGAGGCGTACTATAGGCGAACCATTCCCATATGCCAATAGTTTTTTAGCT
Source organism: uncultured delta proteobacterium (assembly GCA_963704985.1). Taxonomy (GTDB): domain Bacteria; phylum Desulfobacterota; class Desulfobacteria; order Desulfobacterales; family Desulfosarcinaceae; genus Desulfosarcina. Next base: position 111,274 of record CAVPIL010000010.1, read on the forward strand.
GTATAACAACACGGAGAAATTGAGGAGGGTTCTTAAACAGCCCCAACTCAGACGGTCGCCGCCATTTTACCAAAGCAACGACCCAAGGTTGAGCAGCGTTCCTAGAACGGGGTTCAATTCATAGCAGAATGGCTATCTTGACTGCGCTTCAGGCGAGTCTCAGGGAACCGGCCGCCTTTTGCGTTTTGAACTTTTGGTGAAACTTAAGCACTTTTTTAATGTAGCGCCGCGTAGCTTTGAAGGGGGGAATCCCTGCATAATTTAGAACGTGGCGGGAACCGGCATTGTATGCGGCCAGGGCCAGTTGCACATCACCGTCAAACCGGTCGAGCAGAGACCTGAAATAGCGCACACCGCCATCAATGTTCTCCTCTGGATCGTAAATATCCTGAACGCCGAGGGCTTCTGCGGTTGAGGGCATCAACTGCATCAGCCCCCGGGCACCCTTTTCTGATTTTGCCTTGGGGTTATAGCCGGATTCCGCCAGAATGATGGCCCGGATCAGGTGCGGGTCCACTTCGTATCGTCCGGCGACCTGAACGATGATACCGTGAAAGGGAATGGGTTCGCGCGGTTCGGCCCGATCCGGTGCCGAAGCGCGCTTTGCATGGGTCTCGACATCTGCCGCAGCCATTTCAACCTCCAAAAAAGCAGGCTCGGGTGGCGGTGCCAAGACGAGCAGGGCCGGAGGCTGTGGCATGGCCAGCGCAGGTGTGGTGGCGGAGACGGTTTCAGTTGTTTTAGTGAAAGCACAGGCGGCGGTTATTAAAAATGAACAAGTAGCTACAGTAACAAAAAAGACGACCGCCTCTTTAAGATGGGACATCGGTTGGGTATGGTGGCACTCTGTATTCATGGCTATTCACATCCGTAAGGGTTGACCGACAAGCTGTGACGCCTTGCGCCGAACTTACGGGTCTTTCAATTAGCAAAAAAAATGCCGAAAAACCCTTATAAATACATAAACATTTATAATTCTAATTATTTAGGTAAAATTCAACGCAACGCCAGGTTTTCCCGGTAGGGAAAAAAGGAATTAAAAATAATGGCAACAAGACCACATTGTGAAAGGAATTTCCTATTCAAGGGCTTTTCCAATAACCTTGAAAAAAACAAATACGACCCCTATATAATGTGACAACTCCTATCATGATGGGCCATATGGAGTATGAGAGTGCTTCTTTATAGGGGTTGTCGGACAGCCTGTCAAGTGATCAGAAGCAAACGCGGATCATCGATTTGGGTTTCGGGAGGCAGGTCAACCGGACAATGGTTCACGGGCAGATGAAAAAAAGCGGTCTCCGCCCGGCCACATTGCCTTTCGGCTGATGGTGGCCTGAATCATAGGGGTACCATGCTAAATTCCCAGGTAGGCCTTTTTCACATCTTCATTGGCCATCAGGCTGGCAGCGCTGTCGGCAAGGGTAATTCGGCCGTTTTCCATGACGTATCCCCGGTGGGCGACTTTCAATGCAAGGTTGGCGTTTTGTTCCACGAGGAAAATGGTGGTGTTGTTTTCGCTGTTAATTTTCTTTATGATTTCAAATATCTGTTTTACGATCAACGGTGCCAGCCCCAGGGAGGGTTCGTCCAACAAAAGCAACCGGGGCCGGGCCATCAGGGCCCGGGAGATGGCCAGCATCTGCTGCTCGCCGCCGCTCAAGGTACCACCGGCTTGGTTGCGCCGTTCAGCCAGAATGGGAAAAAGGCTGAAAACATAATCCAAGTCCGATTTGACGCCATCTTTGTCATTCCTAAGGAACGCCCCCATGTCCAGATTTTCCAGTACGGTAAGATATGGGAAAATTCGCCGGCCTTCGGGTACCTGGCTGATGCCCATGGAAACGATTTTGTCAGGGTTCACACGGGTGATGGACGCCCCCATGAAACGGACATCCCCGGTTCTCGGCGGCACGATCCCGCAGATGGACATCAAGGTCGTGGTTTTGCCGGCACCGTTGGCACCGATCAGGGTAATGATCTCCCCCTCCTGCACCTCCAGGCTGACGCCCTTCAACGCCTGGATGTTGCCGTAAAAGGCATGAATATCAACAAGGCTAAGCATCGATTTCCTCTCCGAGATAGGCCTTGATGACGGCCGGATCTTTCCGGATCTCTGCAGGTGTCCCCTGGGCGATCTTTTTACCATAGTCCATGACGACAATCCTGTCCGACAGGCTCATAACCAGTTTCATGTCGTGCTCGATCAGCAGGATCGAAATTTTTTCGGTTTCGCGGATTCTAAGGATCAGCTCATCCAGCTGCTGGGTCTCATGGGGATTCATGCCGGCTGCCGGTTCGTCCAGCAGCAGCATAAATGGATCCGTGGCCATGGCGCGGGCAATTTCCAGGCGCCGCTGGGCGCCGTAAGGCAGATTCTTGGCAAAGTCGTTGACGAATTTTTCAAGCCCGATCTTTTCCAGGATCGCATAGCTTTTTTTAACCACAGCCTCTTCTTCCCGGCGGGTGGCGGCTCCCCTGAGCACCGCGCCCAAGATGCCGGCTTTCATGCGGCAATGACAGCCGATCATGACATTTTCAAGAACCGTCATATTATGAAAAAGGCGGATATTTTGAAATGTTCGGGCCAATCCCTTTTCAGTTACCTGGTTGGGCTTGATGCCGTTGATCCGCTGAGTCCGTCCATTTTTCGGCGAAGCGATCAGGATATCTCCCCCGGTGGGATCGTAAATTCCGGTGATGCAGTTGAAAAAGGTGGTCTTGCCCGCCCCGTTGGGTCCGATCAGGGCCACGATCTCCCCCTGGCGAACATCCAGGTCAACCTTGTCCAAGGCCCGCAGTCCGCCAAAATTCATGGTCAGCTGTTTTACGTTGAGTATCGGTTCCATATCCATATCTGCCAAGGTGAAGGTCCGTTTGACCCTTACTGATCAGTCTCTTTGTATTGGTAGGTTCGCCGCACCGTTTCCACGATGCCGCCGGGCCGGAACACCATCATCATCACCAGCACCGTTCCGAAGGCCAGCATGCGGTATTCGGATAAAAAGCGCAGGTATTCGGGCAGCAGAATCAAGATGAAGGCACCGACGATGACACCGATAATGGAGCCCATGCCGCCTAGCACCACCACGCACAGGACATTGATGGACTCCCATATGGTGAAGCTGGCCGGGTTTATAAACGTCGTTTTGGCGGCAAAAACCACACCAGCGAAACCGGCCCAGGTGGCGCCCAAGGCAAACGCCGTCAGCTTGGTTTTGCGTTTGTCAATGCCCATGGATTGGCAGGCCACCTCATCCTCGCGCAGGGCGATCCAGGCCCTGCCGATCCTTGAATTCTGCAGTCGGTTGACCACTAATATGGTGAACAGGGTCATGGCGATCATCAGGAAATAGATGTAGGTGGTCGATTGCTCAATATTAAGGTCTATGCCGAACAATCCCGGGCGGGGAATATTGGCGATGCCGCTGGGCCCGAAGGAGAATGCGTTCCAGTTCTCCAGAATCAACCGGATAATCTCACCGAAACCCAGGGTGACGATGGCCAGGTAGTCACCCCTGAGCCGCAAAACGGGAAAACCGAGAAGAATGCCGAACATGGCCGCCAATCCACCACCGATACCCAGTGCGGTCCAGAACCCCAGCCCGAAATGGTAGTTGAGCAGGGCGTAGGAATAGGCCCCCACCGCATAAAAGGCCACGTAGCCCAGATCCAGCAGGCCGGCGAGGCCAACCACGATATTCAGACCCAACCCCAGCATGACATAGATCAGGGCCGTAATCATGATGTTGGTTTGATAAAAGGAAAAGACGAAGGGGAAGACCAGGGCAGCAATGCCGATAACGATCAGGGCCGGGATGGTGAACCGCCGATCACTCAGCAATCGTTGACTCAGGGTCACCCGGGCAATGCCATCGACCTCCGTCCGGTGGATTCCCTGCTCCTTTCGCCGGATCAGGTAGCGCCACAGTGCAGACAATACAAAGCTGCCGATCCCGACGAGAAACAGGTTGGCCCAACGCCACTCGATGATATTTTCCACCGTGTTGACCCGGATCACCATGATGGGAAAGGTCAGAAACATGAACCAGAGGGCGGCCAGAAGCGATTTTTTCAGTTCGTTTGCAAGCATGGGCGTTGCTATCTCAATCCAGATGGTGACCGGCGGTAAATAGTAATGCCGGTCGTATTCTAAAAAAACCTTACACTTTCTCGGAGGTCGAGCGTCCCAGAATTCCCGCCGGCCGGAAAATCAGAATCAGGACCAGAAAGAGGAAGGCAAACACATCCTCGTAATCACTGGAAATATAACCGGTGAAAAAGGATTCGGTCCATCCGAGCACCAGGCTGCCCAGAACCGCACCGGGAATAGAGCCGATGCCGCCCAGCACCGCTGCCACGAAAGCCTTTATCCCGGCGATGAAGCCGATGTAAAAATTGATCTGCCCGATGTGGGATGCGATCAGCACCCCACCGATGGCCGCGGTGGCGGAACCGATAATGAAGGTCACCGAGATCACCCGGTTGACGTCAACGCCCACCAGTTGGGCCATATCCCGGTCCTGGGCCGTGGCCCGCATGGCCTTGCCAATCTTGGTGAACTTGATCAGAATCGTCAGCAGGACCATGACGATGGAGGTGGTGATCAGAATCACCACTTCCGGCGAACCGATGATGTGGGCAATCGGTTCCATGAATTCAAAATCGGGGATCAACCCGGGAAATGGCAGGAAGTCCGAGGTCTGGGCCAACAGCACATAGTTTTGCAGAAACAGAGACATGCCGATGGCGCTGATCAGTGCGGATAAACGCGGGGCCTGACGAAGCGGCTTGTAGGCGATCTTCTCCATGGTAAACCCGTAGGCCGAGGAGTAAACCACGGCCACACCGGCGGCAATCAGCAGGATGGCGATCTGGTTCCAGCCCATCATGGTGAGCACGCTGATCACGATCAGGGCCGTAAAGGCACCGATCATGTAGATTTCACCATGGGCAAAGTTGATCAGCTGCACGATCCCGTAAACCATGGTGTAACCGAGGGCGATCAGCGCATAGATACTTCCCCGGGTGAGCCCGCCCAGAAAAAGCTCGAAAAAATATTCCATAGTTATCAAACCATCAATGAGGTGAGAAAAGCCACCCTGTCGTGGCCGGCCAGACGTTTGGGGGTGCCGTTCATAAAATTCAGGGGCCAGACGCTTGGTTGTCTGTCCCCTGAATGGTCATGACATCGCTTGGGTTACTTCAATTCGACGTAGGCACCATCTTTGACCTGGTACATGGAGAAACCCACGCCGATGGCATCACCGCGCTCGTCAAAACGGACTTTGCCCAGAGGCGTTTCCACATCCTTGGTCCTCAGGGCGTTGGTGACCGCATCGTAATCGGTGCCGCCGGCCTGCTCGATGGCGTTGAGCAGGGCGATGGCAGCCGCATAGGCGTTCAGATAAAAGGCACCCGGATCCGAACCATAGGCTTTTTGATGAGCCTCATTGGCCGCGATGGCCATGGGATTGCTGGAGACGTCCATGGGACCGGTGGCGTATACGCCCTCGGCATATTTCTGAGCCACCTTGATGAAGGTGTCATCTTTTACGCCGTCGTCGGAGATAAAGATGGTATCCATTCTCTTTTTACGCATCTGGGTGATGATCTTGGAGGCTTCCGGATGGTAACCGCCAAAAATGACCGCCTCGGCGTTGCTTTGTTTGATTTTCTGAACGACGGCACTGTAGTCCACGGCACCGGGGGTGATGCCTTCATAAAAAACCACTTCAGCCCGTGGGTCTGCTTCCAGGAAAGCCTTGGCAAATTCGGCCAAACCCTTGCCGTAATCGCCCTTGTCGTGCAGAACGGCAATTTTTTTCAGCTTAAGGACATCCAGCGCGAAGTCCACTTCCAGGCGGGCCTGGGCATCGTCGGAAGCGATGGTGCGGAAAAAGTTGGGATAATCGCCGCTCTGGGTCAGCGCGGGGTTGGTGGCCGATGGCGACATGACCGGAATCTTGGAGTCTTTGTAAATACCCAGGGCCGCCTTGGTGGCACCGGAACAGATGTGACCCAGCACCACATGGGCACCTTCGGAGACCAGCTTGGTGGCCGTGTTGGTGGCCACTTCCGGCTTGCACACATCGTCTTCCACCAGCAGCTCCACTTGTTTGCCCAACACGCCGCCCTTGGCGTTGATCTCTTTCACAACCAGCTCAGCGGCTTTGATGGTCGGGATGCCGTAGGATGCAAGGTCTCCACTGTGAGGCCCGGCAACACCCAGTTTAATGGTATCCGCCGCCATGGCAGTACCGGTGGCGCATATGAAAGCAGCGACAATTGCAACGATAAGGAATTTCCCCGAGCGATTTTTCATCATGCCTCTCCTTCTCAATTGGTTTTGGTGAATGATCCCCTCCAAATAAGGACGACTGTATAAACGAGTTGCGGTTGGCCAGTCAAGTCAAAAGACGACCGGCTGGCCAGCGGATTCCCAAAGGTTGTCTGAAATCATTGCGTTAGGATTCATAGGGTTCGAATGTTTGTTACGGCCACTGTCCATGCCGCCGGCGGGTGGGTCGGCAGGCCGTACCGAAAGGCGCTGAAGCAAATTCATTTGTTTATGCTTGCACAATGCAATGTATATGATCAGGGAGGGCTGATGTCAACAGCATTCCTCAGAATAAGCCCTCGCCGCCCGAATCCATGGCCATCGGCAGCAGCTGGCAGGCCGCCGGTTAAACGCTTGCTCTGACCACCAAACCCATGTATGAGGGTAGACAAGTCAATCACTATCGAAAAAGGGCTCAGGAACAGAAACCCCATCATGAAAAAACACATCGGTCTGGTTGTCAAAGAGGATGACAATGCCCGGCAGCAGGCTGACCGGTTCGAGCAATGGCTGGTTAAAAAAGGCCTCACCGTTATCCGGCGGCAGAGCGGGGCCCCCGGAGGGAAACGACTGGAAGGGTTACGGAAACGAGCCCCGAAAACGCTTTTCTGCGTCTTTGTTTTGGGTGGCGATGGTACTTTCTTAAGCGCCGTGCGCTGGATCGGCGACCAGCAGATCCCCATCATCGGCGTTAAGTTCGGCGAGGTTGGCTTCTTGGCGGAGACCACGCAGGATCACCTGTGTGAGGTGGCCGAAGCCATCCTGGACGATCAATTCACCACCCGGCCGCAAATGCGGCTGCAGATTCTGGCCCTGCGCGGGGGTGTGGAGATCGCCCGGGAGTCCGCCTTTAACGACGTGGTGATCAACAAGGGGGCCCTGGCCCGACTGGCCCGGATTCGCACCCATATCGACGACCAGTTTCTAACCGATTACCGTGCCGACGGGCTCATCGTGGCCACACCCACCGGATCCACGGCCTACTCCCTGGCTGCCGGCGGCCCCATCATTCACCCCATGGTGCCCGGAATCCTCATCACGCCCATCTGCCCCTTCACCCTGACCAACCGGCCGCTGATGGTCCCCGACGCCGTCACCATCAAAATCCAACTGGCCGAAGACACCTCGGACATCATGCTGACCTGCGATGGCCAGGTGGGATTGAAGATCGACGAACGGGACACCATCATCATCAGTAAAAGCCCCAGCCCGGTACAGATGATCACCCTTCCCGATCAAAACTACTTCGCCGTGCTCAAGGCCAAGCTGAAATGGAGCGGCAGCCGGGTATGATCGAAGCGCCGTTCATCAACAGATTGCACTTTTATTTTTCCATGCTTCATGTTAACAAGGTTCACACGCCTGAAATAGGAAATGGAGACCCCCTGATTTGAAGCGCTACCCACGACGGCTGAGCGGTTTTTTCTGCCTGTTAAGTGTCTTTTTCCTCCTCTCTGATTCAACCGCCTTGGCCGCTGAACCAGCCACGCGCATCCTGATCCTGCCCCTGGCGATTCATTCCGAAAAAGATCTGGCCTTTCTCAACAAAGGCATCATGGAGATGATGGCCTCGCGTATCAGCCAGTCGGCCAAAGTGATTCGCCAAGCCATCCCGGACCCGGGCAAAGATCCGGTCCAGACAGCCCGCGACCTGAATGCCGACTATGTGGTCACCGGCAGCCTGACCCTTTTCGGCGACAGCGCCAGTACCGACGCCACGCTGACAGAAGCTGCTTCCGGCGATTCGGTATTGCAGTTCAGCCAGTTCGGCCAGAGCAGCGGCGATGTGCTCATGCACGTCAACCAGTTTGCCACGCAGGTAAGCCAGTATATCGCCTCCCTGTCGGTTGCCGCACCCCAGGCAGCCGCCCCAACAGCAGCGGCAGCGGCGGTCATGGTCCCCCCAGCCGCATCTCCGATCCAGCCGATCCAGCCCTCCCAGCCTGCCGTGGCAGCGCCCCGGGCCCCGGCAACGCCAGCACCGGCTGCGGCGGCAACAGCTTTTGCTCCACGTCAAACCCTGTGGACCAGCACTCCCTTCAGGGGCACTATCAGCGCCCTGGCCACCGCTGATGTGGACGGCGACGGCCGTGTGGACATTGCCTTTGCCCATGAAAAAAAGGTGGTGGTGGAACACCGGGATGGCGATCGCTTGGATCGCCTGGCAGCCTATGATGCCGGCGCCGGCCACACCCTCGTCGCCCTGGATGCCGGAGACATCAACGGCAACGGCAGGGCCGAACTCTTCATCACCCGGCTGGATGCCCACGGCAAACTGGACTCCGTTGTGCTGGAGTGGAACGGCTCCGGCCTGCAGCCCATCGCCACCGGTCAGAGCTGGTACTTCCGCGTCAGCGACGATCCTGAACAGGGTCGGCTGCTGATGGGCCAGCGACGGAGCATCCCGTCGGCCAACGATACCGGCAGCCTTTACGCCTACCCCCATTTTCTGCCCGGCGTGTTCGAACTGAACTGGACCGGCAACGAATACCAGGCCGGACGCCGGTTCCCGCTGCCCGAAGAGATGACCATCTACCGCTTCACACGGGGGGACGTTTTCAACGACGGCAGAGTCAGGGCCATCGCCTATTCGGCCTCCGACGACCTGCGCATCTACGACCCGGCCGGCAGCCCCCAGTGGGCCGGCGAGGAAACCTTGGGCGGCAATCCGCTATTTCTCGAAACCACATCGTCCACCGACGTGCGCACCAAAGACCGGACCTACCTGACCCAGCGGCTGGCGGTCACCGATCTTGACGGCGACGGCACCGTCGAAATCGTCACCGCCCACAACCGCGATGCGGCCAAGGGCTTCGTGGAACGTTTTCGGAAATACACCCGCGGGCGGATGGTCGCCCTGCGCTGGAACAAGGTCAACCTGAAGGAGGTCTGGACCGGCGAGGAGATCAGCGGCTACATCAGTGATTTCTCGTTGGCGGACTTAAACGGCGACGGCCGGATGGAGGCCGTGTACGCCGTGGTGGTCAGCACCGGCCTTGCCCAGGCCACCTCCAGCAGCATCGTCGTCGAGCCGATCGTCAGCCTGGCTGAAAAGTAGGTGGGCCGGGCGACGCAATCACAGGCGCGGCTGCCAGCCGCGAATCAGGACATATCGATAGCCACCGGATCATTCTTCACGATCCGTCATTCTTGATAAACAATTTGTCGTTCCTGACAACGGATTTTCGCAACACCGCAAGCTGGGTTGCTGGTGCAGCCTGGACACCTGCATCAAGGCGTTAGCAAAGGAGGTGATCACAAGCAACACTGTCAGTTTGAACCCGCACGTGTACCACTACCATGTTTTTAACTAAGGAGGAGCCAGATGAAAAGAATTAGGTTTATTGTTGCCTTTTGCGCAGCGCTGATGATCGCTGCCCCGGCAATGGCCCTGGAGCTGGAGGTCTCGGGCCACTATTTTGTCGAGACGTACAACCATTCCAATCAGAATTTGAGCGACGAAGACGCCACGGACGATTTTAGCACCATGGAGTTCATGGCCAAACCCGTCTTCAAGATTACCGACAACATCACCCTCACCACCCAGTTTACCGCGCTGGAGGGCCATGTATGGGGTGACAACCCCTCAGACGCCAGCTCCGATTTCGACGAGGACTACAACAACTTCGAATGGAAAGCCGCCTACATGACCATCAAGACCCCCATCGGCGGGTTCATCGTCGGGCGCTACATCGACACGCCCTGGGGCACCGCCTTGGGCGACAGCACCGCCAGTCACGGCAGCAACAGCTACCACAAGGACCGCATCATGTGGGTCGTGCCCGTGGGCGACTTCATCTCCGGGCTGGTTTACCAGCGCAACAAAGAGGGCGACCTCGGGTATGACATCTCCGACGGAGACTGGGAAAAAGCCTATGGGTTCACCGCCTACAAGCAGGAAAACTGGTCCACCGGCTTGCTCATCTCCTTTTACAACCTGAAAAACTTTGTGGACATGACCGATCTGCGTGCGATCCAGGTGGGCTACAACAGTTACCAGGATGCGGTTAGCGCGACCAACGTGGCATCGGCTACGCTCGGCGGCGCCTACAGCACGTCGGCTGCTTTGGATGCAGACGGGACTTACACCGCCCTTGGCTTGACAGCTGCAGCCAATGCTGCCGGCTACGCGACCGTGACCGATTGGGAACTGGGCACCCCCGGATCGCAGATTGCAACCTTGACCGGTGGCCTTATTCCGATACCTGATTTGTATCAGCTGAGCATGAATGCAGACTCTGCAGCGGCTCAAGCTACCTATGCGGGCTACCTGATTTCCGGCGGCCCCACCTATTCAAACGCTTCTTTCTGGGTATTCGACCCCTACTTCAAAGGCACGTTCGGCCCCCTTAGCATCGAGACCGAAGTCCTCTATGCCGTCGGAACCGTTGAACTGGATGATGAGAGAATCGATCCGCGTACAGGCGACCGCTTTGATGAACTGGATGGCGAGGCCTGGGCCGCCACCATCGACCTGAACTATGAGATCGCAGGCTTTACCTTCAATGGCGGGTACAGCTATGTACAGGGTGACAGCGACTGGACCGACAACGAATTCGGATCGGTCGGCTACCTGGAGCCCAACAACGATTTGGAGCACGGCTTCCTGCTCACCTCGGATACGGCCGGTCTGTCGGAGACGCTTGGCGGCACCGATGCCAACGGCATCGCCCTGGGCAACCTGGCCGGCGGCCCCACGACCCTGACCGGATGCGCCGGATACCAGATGTTTTGGCTGGGCGCCAGCTACCAGGTGTTGGACAACCTGAACCTGGGCGTACTGTACGTCAAGTCCAAGGCCGACGACGCCCCGTATGTCGACCTGGCCTCGGGCAGCAAAGAGCAGTGGGATGACGACCACGGCGCTGAGTATGACTTCACCATCGAGTGGAACATCATGGACAACCTGACCTTCAACGGTGTGGTTGCGCACCTGGCAGCCGGCGACTACTGGAAGCAGGGCGATCCGGATAGAGAGATCAAAGACAACACCACCTTCTATGGTGGCCTGACGGTGGAGTTTTAGTCACCCCAGTTAGACCGAACAATAGAAGACAAAGATGTTGAGCAACGCCCCGGTGACCGCAAAGGCCGCCGGGGCGTTGCCTTTTTCACCGGTATGGACAAACGGAAGGCAAGAATCGCGGCTGGAAGCCGCTCCTACGCAAGGATGGGCCTATTCTCGCAAAGGTAAAATTTGGGTCGCCTTTACGTGGTCTTGACGATCAGGCCATTTGCCCGAGATTCGTTGCACCGCATTGATCAACCGACTTACGACGATCATACCGGCTTACGTTGGAGCGGCTTCTCAGCCGCGATTATAATCGATCGCGGTGTTTTCGCCAAAATGCTGCGTTCACACCCCATACCGGCAATACCAATACGGATAGTTGTGAAAATCCGACACCACCCCCGCTCGGACCGGATTGTTCAGGCAATACCGGACGATTTCGTTCAAATCTTCGTCATTTCGGACGGCATGGTCGTGATACCCGCGCTGCCACACCGCTCCTGAGCGGCCGCAGGCAGCGTTGATTTGTTTGGCCGAGTATCCTTTCAGGCTTTGCATCACCTCTGCCAGCGGTTTCTTTTTTCGTCGGGCAACCATATGAAAGTGATCGGGCATGACCACCCCGGCCTCAAGATTGATTTTCCCGTTTTCATCCAGCCACCGCATGGTTGCAAGCAAGGCTCGTGCTGCCTCGGGGTTCTTAAAAAACAATCGGCGATCGACGGTCACGGCTGTCAGAACGTAGTACAAACCCGGAGCATCGTACCTGCCTTTGCGGAGTCGTATGCTGCCTTTTGGCGGTTTCAGCGGATTGGCTCCTCAATTCATCGCGGCTGGAAGCCGCTCCTACGTTTCAGGCATCCACCGTTTGAACGATAGATTGCGGCCATGCTAGCGAACAATGGTTCAACCCGGCGTTGAAGCGGCTTCCAGCCGCGATCCGGTGCTTGAGTACTACCTCTTGAATGTCTCCTTCATCAGCAACGCACACCCCAGGGCGGCCACCGCCGAGACCAGCAGCACCAGTAGCAGGGTCGTATAGCCTTCCAGCGCATAGGCGCCGGACGGGTCCCGGGGGTAGGCATCCAGCACCTTGCCCAAAAATGGCATGAACACGGCACCGCCCAAAAAGGGAAACAGGTTGACCGTGCCCACGGAGGTCCCGGCGATCTCCACCGGAAACAGTTCCTTGGTGGCCGTGAACCCGATCACCACGATGGAGGAGGCGCAGACGGAAAAGATGAAGAACACCACGTACAGCATCGCAACAGAGAGACCGGTTGGGAAGAAGTAGAGGATTCCCAACTCGACGGCCAGGATCAGGCTGCAGCCAACAACGGGCTTTTTGCGGCTTTTTAGGACGCGGTCGGAGACAAAACCCAGCAGCGGACTGCCGATGATCATGCCCCAGGCGATCATGCTCAGCACGGCACCGGCAGCTTCGCGGGAAAGGCCGTACACGTGCATCAGGAAAGGCCCGCCCCACAGTCCGCCGAATCCGAAGAAGATACCGCAATCGAAAAAGAACCACAGCGCCAGGGGCCAGAAATGCGGGTTGCCGACCACCTGCCGCATTCCTTCCAGCAAGGGGATGGCTTGTGCGGCCGCGGGAGATGGGCCGGCCGTTGCGGCCAGGTCGCCGATCACCGGCCAACCCTTGTCCTGGGGCCGGTCACGGATGATCAGCCACGCCAGCAGGGCGATGACCAGGGTGCACCCGCCGATCAGTTCGAAGGAGAGCCGCCAGCCAAAGGCCACCGTCATCATCGCCAGCAGCCACGTGGCGGCCATGACGCCGGCGCCGCCCACGGCGTTGAGAATGCCGGCCATGGAGGCGAATTCATGGGGATAGTACCATTGGGAGAGGATTTTCATGGTGGGGATGAAGACCATGGAGACTCCGAACCCTACCAGGATGCGGCCCACGAAGGCGGTTTCAATATTGGGGGCCAATCCGAAAAGGATGCTGCCGGCCGAGGCGGCAATCAGGAACCAGGTTACCGTGCGCCGCGGCCCCACCGAATCCGAGAGCAGGCCTGCCGGCAGCTGCATGGCCGCATAGCAGTAAAAATAGATCGAACCCAACAGACCCAACGTGCCGGCGGAGGTATCGAAATCCTTCATCAGACTGTCGGCCACCACCGACAGGGAGAGCCGGTGAAAATAGACGAAGAAATAGGCCAGCGCCAGGATGGAAAAAATCAGCCAGCGAAACCTGAACAGGGGGTGTGCGGATGTGTCGGCCATTGAAGCGCTCCTTTGCGGGTCATGTAACGGGTGCCGGGTGGTTTGGTCTAAAATCGGAATGGGTGGAAATGAAATGAGGTGCAACTGTCAGCCATCATGCCACAAGATAACGACCATGAAAAGATCCCCGTGAATCATTTTCAATTGAAGGCTGCGGGTATAAGCCTTATAGTCTGTGTTTAAATAAGGATGCGTAATACCCATTCGTAGGAGCGGCTTCCAACCGCGATCAGTTGGATGGTATGACGCATATAGCGCGGCTGGAAGCCGCTCCTACGGGAATGATCATGGAATACACAACGTGACAAGCAATGACAAAACCGCGTGCAAACTGACCGCGGTGGACGCTGCCCAGAGCCTGCACGGCGCCAGCGGGCAGCTGATATCCCAGAAACCGGGGGCACTGGTACTGGTTGCCGCGGCCTATCTCCTCGGCGGCGGCGGCATGCTGGCCTGGCTGGCATTTCTGCTCCTGGGGCCGCTGGTTCCGCTGGATCTCGAACTCGGCAGCGCCGGCAGCCTGATGCTGGACGCGTTCTTGTGCCTGTTTTTCTTCATGCAGCACAGCATCATGGTCCGGCGAGGATTTCGCCTCTGGCTGACACGGATCGTGCGCGCCGATCTTCAGGCGGCGCTCTACGCCAGCACCTCCGGGCTTTGTCTGTTGCTCCTCACGGGTTTGTGGCAGCCGGTGGGACCAGCATGGTGGACACCCGCTGGGCCCATTCGATGGGCCCTGCTGGCCCTGCTGCTGGCCGCCGGCGGCGCTGCCTGGTGGGGCACCCGCTCCCTGGGGGAGTTTGATGCCCTGGGAGTCAAACCGGCGCTGCGGGCCTTCAACAACTCAAAACTGACCGCCGCCACCCCGTTCACCGTGCGCGGCCCCTACCGCTGGGTCCGCCATCCCCTCTACCTGTTCAGCCTGGTCATCATCTGGGCCTGCCCGGTGTTCACCGTGGACCGGCTGCTGCACAACGGGCTCTGGACCGTCTGGATCGTCATTGGCGCCACCCTGGAAGAGCGGGACCTGGTCGACTGTTTCGGCGATGCCTACCAGGCATACCGGAATAAGGTGCCCATGCTGCTGCCCAAAAGCCTGAGGCCGCTGGTGGGAGATTTCAGGGAAACTATAAAAGCATCCGATAACGGTGAATCGGTTGTCGAATAGCCGAAAAGGCCTTCTGATGCCATCAACCCGTACCACCCAACAGGTAAAATTGGATGCCGCCGTTGCCGGCCCCCTGTTCATGCTGGCCGCCGCATTGCTGTTCACCATGCTCAACCTGCTGGTTAAACAGATCGGTCCTGCTTTCACCATCTGGCACATCGGATTCTATCGTTTTTTTGGCGGGGTGGCGGTGCTGCTCCTGGTTTTCGGCAGGCATGGCAACCCCTTCCGCGGCCACAACACCCGGCTGCTGATCATCCGCGGGCTGACCGGCTCGGCGGCCTTTCTTTCCATCATCACGGCCATCCGCCTGCTGCCGGTGTCCACCGCCCTGGTTATCTTTTACGCCTATCCCGCCTTTTCGGCCGTCTTTTCCTATCTGATCTACGGCGAACGCATCTCCAAAGCGGAAAGCGCCTGCATCGCCGTGGTGGTCGTGGGCATCGCCATCCTGTTCGAGTTCAACCTGGGCGGCAATTTATTCGGCCAGGTCATGGCCCTGTCCGGGGCCGCCTTTGCCGGCATCACGGTAACATTGATCAAAACCCTGCGCGAAAAAAACGGCCCGGTCATCATCTATCTCTACTTTTGCGCCATGGGCGTTCTGGTAACCCTGCCTCAATTTGCCATGGCCCCGTTGCTGCCCGCAACGGGCATGGAGTGGGCCATGGTCCTGGGCATCATCTTTGTCTCGGTGGCCGCGCAGCTGTTGATGAACCAGGGCTTTTTCTACTGCCGGGGATGGGAGGGCGGCGTGTTCATGTCCAGCGAGGTGATCTTTACCGCCATTGTGGGCATCGCCGTGCTGGGAGATCCGTCATCCTGGCGCTTCTGGGTCGGCGGCGGGTTGATCTTCGGCAGCGCCGTGGCCATGAACCGGTTCAAAGCCAATCACTCGAAGCGGATGGAACGCCTGAACGCTCTAAAAAGCTGATGCCGGCAGAAACTGCATCTTGCCGATGGGCAAAGCCCGATTGGCATCAGGCCTTCCATCTTGAGGGCAACCTGTGTATGCTGGCACCCGTCAGCTCAAGACAACCACCCACCAACAGGAGAGCACACGGCTGCTTATGCAACGGATCATCATCGCAACCATCATCACCCTCCTTGGCCTGCCGATACCGGTGCAGGCCTTGACCCTGGAGGGCCATCTCGTTCAAGGCGGCATGGCCATCGGCAAAGTCGACCCTGCAGCCGCCGTCTATTTTCAAGGGAAACCGGTCCGGGTCTCGCCGGAAGGGCTATTTGTCATCGGCTTTTCCCGGGATTCGCAGCCGGAAGGCCTGATCGAGTTGCACCTGCCCTCCGGCACGGTTGAAAAACATCCGATCCGCATCGCAGAGCGGACCTGGCAGATCCAGCGAATCGATGGCTTGCCGCCGCGCACGGTCAGCCCCTCGCCCGAAGACCTGGAGCGCATCCATCAAGATCGCCTCCTGGTGAAAGCGGCGCGCGAGACGGACGATCCGCGCACCGATTTCACCCAGGCGTTCATCTGGCCGGTCGTCGGCAGGGTCAGCGGGGTATACGGCAGCCAGCGGATATTGAACGGCCAACCCAAAAATCCCCACTCCGGGGTGGACATCGCCGCGCCCACCGGCACGCCGGTCAAGGCGCCGGCCGACGGCGTGGTCAGCCTGGCCCATGAGGACATGTTCTACTCCGGCGGTACCCTGATTGTCGATCACGGCCACGGCCTCTCCACCGTCTTCATGCACCTGCATCAAATTCTGGTAACACCCGGAAAACGCGTGCTACAGGGCGATGTCATCGCCCGGGTGGGCGCCACCGGCCGGGTCACCGGCCCCCACCTGCACTGGGGCATGAACTGGTTCGACACCCGCCTGGACCCCTCGCTGCTGGTGCCGCCCATGCCCGAAGCGACGGCAGCAGCAACCCAGTAACTCATTTTGAGCTAGTCGAAAATGTAATAGTCCGGATGCGTTCCCGGCCCTTGCGGGTGGTCCTTGGTCCGGTAGAGCATGACCTCCCGGAACTCGTAAACCGGCCCCTCTGGGATTGCATCCCCACTGCCTGGCAGCGCATAGATCTTGCCGTCGCTGCGGATTTCATAATCGGCCGCATCCGACCAGCCGTCCGGGTGGTGGACCGTGCGGTAAAATCTGCCGTCATGAATCACGTAATCCGGGGCGTCCGGCCCACCTGAAACTTGTGTACGATACACCTTTGACATCGGAATCTCCCTTCGAAAATGATGGATGACAGGGGATCCCGCATTCCGGAACCGGTCCCGCAGCGCGCCAAAACAAAACAGCCTCCTGAACCTGTCGGTTCAAAAGGCTGCACCCGTATTCGGCACCCTCGGCCTGCATCGGACACCCGCACGTCGAATGCCGGCCGACACAAGCGTTATCACCGCACCCGTTGAATCGCCGCAACGCCGGGGTGATCGTACAAGGCAGGTCTTCTGACTCTCCCAACCCGCTCCGACGGCCTTCCCATCCTCCGGACAGTGGCCATGGGTTGTCGAAACAGCAACCGGATCACATCCGGTATGGGATTACAGCGGCGGGACCGTTCCCGGTTTGCACGGGATTCCCTATTACGCCCCCCAACGGGGCACCTTGCAGGATTGCTTATTTCAAATCCGCCGCACGGCTGTCAAGGGCTATCTTTCTGCGGGCGATAACGCACCAGACCTTCCTGGGAGACCGTGGCCACCAGCCGGCCGTCCCGCGTGAAGATGCGCCCGATGGCCAGCCCCCGGGCCTTGGACGCGCTGGGGCTCTCCATGGCATACAGCAGCCAGTCCTCCAGGCGAAAATCCCGGTGAAACCACATGGCGTGGTCCAGGCTGGCCACCTGCATCTGCGGCTCCCAGAACGTATGACCGTGCGGGTAAAGGGAGGTGCTTACCAGATTGAAGTCCGACGCGTAGGCCAGCAGGTATTGGTGAACGGCCATGTCGCCAGGCATGGGACTGATGGCCCGGAACCAGACATACTTGACCGGCGGTTTTTTTTCCGCCTTGAACGGGTTGACCGGATTGACGTGGCGGATCTCAATGGGTTTGTCGCACAGGATTTTTTCCCGGATCCCGGGGGGGATATGATCGGCCAGCTTCCTGGCCATCTCGATTTCCGGTTCAAGGCCGTCAGGCCCGTCGACCGCAGGCATATCGTCCTGGTGGTCAAAACCCGGCTCATCGATCTGGAACGAAGCTGCCATGGAGAAGATGGCCCGGCCTTTCTGAACCGCCACCACCCGTCGGGTGGTGAAGCTTTTGCCGTCCCGAATGCAGTCCACCGTGTAAACGATCGGTTTTCTGGCATCACCGGCGCGCAGGAAATAACCGTGCAGGCTGTGGGTTTGCCGTCCGTCGGGAACGGTCTGGGAAGCGGCGGACAGGGCCTGCCCCAGCACCTGGCCGCCGAAGACATTGCCGAAGCCCAGGTCCTGGCTCTGGCCGCGAAAGATATTTTCTTCGATTTTTTCCAATTTGAGCAGTTTCAGCAGTTCATCGAGAACATTTCCCTGTACGCACTCATTCATGGGGTTTCCTTTATGGCGGTCTGCGTGAGCCGAAGCGCCATCGTTCCTTGCATCACTGGTGAAGGTTGATCCGATCACTGATTAAATTGGTTTGACAAAGCATATCAATTTGTTAGTTCATCGATCAGGAATACTAAATTCATTTCACGTTTCGGTCAAGGAGAACCGGGTCAGGCAACAATCAACACAGGAGGCATCATGAACAAACTCAGGGAAATGTCCATCCGACGGAAAAAAGCCCACGCCAGGCTGCTGGAACTGGATGCTCCCGTCTACAGGGCCTTTTTGCGGATGGAGGCGGCGGCCTTTGCGGACGGTGACCTGCCCAAAAAGGTCAAAGAACTCATTGCCGTCGGCATTTCCATAACCAAGGACTGTGAATCCTGCATGCAGTGGCACATCGAACAGGCCGCTGCATCGGGGGCGACGGCCAAAGAGATCCTCGAGGCGGTGGAGGTGGGTATCGAGATGGGCGGCGGGCCGGCGACGGTTTCGGCAAGGTTTGCCCTTGAAGTGATGGTGGATGTTTTTGAGCGCCAGGGGTGACAGAACCGCTGCCTGCGGTTATAGTAGGTGGGTGCTTCCATGATCCGGTTTTCAATTGCATTTGAGGAGGTTGTGCATGCCCGCACCAAAAAACGCCATGGAAATTTTCCAGCTCCTGGACAAATCCAACTGCCGGGAGTGCGGCGAGAAGACCTGCCTGGCCTTTGCCGGTGCGGTGTTCCGGGGTCAAAAAAAGATCGATGAATGCCCCAGGCTTGAACCCAGCGCTGTCCAACGTTTTGCGGCGGCCCCCGCCGAGCGGAACGCCATCGATGAGAACCGCGAAGAATTCCTGGCGATGATGAAGCAGAGGATCGCCGCAGTCGATCTCGCGGCGGCTGCCGCAAGGACCGGGGGCCGATGCGAAAACGGCCGGCTGACCCTGAAAATCCTGGGTAAGGATTTCAGCGTCGATGGGCAAGGCAACCTCTATTCGGACATCCACGTCAACCCCTGGGTAGCGGCCCCCTTTTTCGATTACCTGCTCAACGGCAACGGCGTTGACCCCACCGGTCAGTGGGTCTCCTTCCGGGAGTTGCAAAACGGAAGCGATCGCTACCCGCTGTTTCAGAAACGCTGCGAAGAGGCCATGCAGCGGGTGGCGGACATCTACACCGATCTGTTCGACGACGTGGTCCATCTGTTCAACGGTCGGCAGGTGGAACGGCAGTTTCAAGCGGATATCTCCGTCGTTCTCCACCCGCTGCCCAAGGTGCCCATCATGATCTGCTATTGGCGCCCGGACGAAGGCCTCGGTTCCAGTCTCAATCTTTTTTTCGATGCCACCGCCGATCAGAACCTGGGGATCGGATCCGTTTTCTCACTGGGCGCGGGCCTTGCCCAGATGTTTCAGAAACTGGCCCTCCGGCATGGGTTTGCTTAATTGGGCTGCTGGATCGAAAACGGTTTCAAGCGAACACCGTCGCCGTTTGCCGGCTATACGCCGCCAGGCGGCCGTCAGGGTCCCAGATGGCGCCCCGCTCATGGACATACCCTTTTTCCGCACTGTCCACCTCCGAACGATAGCACCACCAGTCATTCTCCGTACAGGCCTGCCGGTCCAGATGGACGAACCCCATCTCCCAGGTCAGGGAACTGGCCGCTGCAGGGCCGGTCAGCATGGCCAGCACCGGTGTGGGCCATGCATCGGCCAGGGCCACCAGCCACTCTTCAGTGAGGCAATCGGTGGGCTCGCGAAACTGGATCCATCCGCCGATGACATGACCGCCCTTGCCGGAAAAAGGCAGTTCGCCCAGCGCCCACCGGTAGGCAAAATGGCGGGTGAAGGCCGGTGTCAGCCCATCGATGTATGGCAACTCGAGGGCCTTGGCCGGAGGGGTCATCTGCGGGCAGGGTTCCGGTTCAATCCGGATGACCGATTCCCGATCAGCGCCGAAGCTGCCCATGGCCACGCAGCAAACCGCTCCTTGCTGAACCAGTTTCACCCGCACGTGGGTGACCGCCTTACCCGAACGCAGCACACGGGTTTGAATCGAAAAAGCCCCCGGCCCCACCGGCGCCACAAATGAAATCAGCAAGCTGCGCACCTTGCGCGCCGGCGGCACATGACGTCTCATGGACGTTAAGGCCAGCGCGCCGATCAGCCCGCCGAACCCGGCTCTGCCCTGCATCCAGTCTTCGGGCAGGTGAAACACGGTCGTTACCGATGCGTCGCCGACCTTGGCAAGAATTGTCGAAAATGAGGTGTCGGGCATGATGAGATTCCCTTGGTTGACCGGTTGATGTGCCCTTGGCGGTCACCGGGCCTGGAACAAGGCCAGCCGCAGACCGAGACCGATGAACAGGGCGCCGGTGAGTTTTTGCAGCACGCCGCCGGCCGATGTGCGCCCGCGAAAACGATCCGTCAGCCACGCGGCGCCGTATACCAGAAACAGGCACCAGAGGCTGCCGGTGGTGAAAAAAACCAGGCCCAGCGTTAAAAACGGCACAAACACCTGTTCCGCCTGGGCGGAGACGAACTGGGGCAGAAAAGAGAGAAAGAACAGGGCCACCTTGGGATTGAGCACATTGGTGAGCACGCCCTGCCGGAAGATTTTCCAGGGGTCGGGCGCCGGCGCCGGCGCGTCGGACAGCCCTGAACCGTCGCTGCGGTTGATGATCAGCCCGATACCGATCCAGACCAGATACAGGGATCCGGCATATTTGATGATGGAAAATGCCAGCGCCGAAGTGCTCAGGACCACCGACAGTCCTAGCGCCGCCAGCAGGGTGTGGACCAGCACGCCGGTCATGATGCCCAGCACCGACATGACCCCGGCCTGTTTCCCCTGGGCCAGGCTGCGGCCGATGATGTACAGGGTGTCCTGACCGGGAGTCAGGTTGAGCAGAATGCATGAAACCACAAACAGCGGGAAATCGTGAATGCCGAGCATGGGCGTTGCCTTTATCCGATCTGCTTGTTAGATATCATGAATCAACTTTCAAGTTTGATGGTGAAGCGGCTCCAGCCGCGATCAATAGGTTCTGGATGATTGCATGTCGCGGCAAGATGCCGCTCCTGCTGATGGTTTCAAAACAAGGTCATTCGAAACCCGGAAATTGAGATCCTAAACGTTCCGCCACCTTCACCCGCGTCGCTCCAGCGCCAGCCTGATGCCCAGTGCAACCAGGACCGCCCCGCTGGTCCGGTTGATCCAGGACAATACCGCCGGCCGCGAACGCAGCCAGCCGGACAGCACGCCGGCACCATATCCCACCGGTCCCTTGACGAGAAAGGTCAGTATGGCAAAAGCCACCCCCAGGCCAAACAGCAGGATCGTGGGATGACCGGATCCGGCGGGGATGAATTGGGGCAGATAGGCAAAGTAGAAGATGGTGATTTTCGGATTGGAAAGGTTGGAGAAAGCACCCTGGAAGAAGAGCGTTCGCAAGGATACCGCCGCCATCCCGCGGACTTCGATCGGGTTGCCGCCGTGGGCCAGCAGCTTGATGCCAAGATAGACGAGGTAGGCCGCACCCACATACTTAATCAGTGAGAAAACCATCTCCGAGGCGCCCAACAGTGCTCCCAGTCCCAGTGCGGCCAGCAGGCTGTGACCCAAGAGGCCGGTGCTTACCCCGGCAGCGGTGACCACACCGGCTTTCCAGCCCTGGGCAAGGGACCGGGACATCACCAGCATCATGTCCTGGCCGGGGGTGACGATGAGGATCAGAGAGGTTACGATGAACAGCAGTGATAGGGATTCCAGCATGCCGGGCCTCCTGAATCAATCACGTGTATCAGGACGCGATAAGCTATTGAACGTCCTGTTGAATAAACACCAGCAGCATCCGCTCCACCAGTTTGGCGATGCGCTTCATGTGGTCGATGCGCGCTTGCTCCGTCCGTCCCGGATACTTCCTGAAGCTGATCATGATGCCGCTCAAGGCGGCAAACAGGGTGTGGGAGAGCAGACGGGTATCGCCCGGGTATTTGAACTGTTTAAGCACCGTCTCCAGCAGGTCCATCACCTGCCTGGAAATCTGGTTGAGCTTTTGTGCCGACGCTTCGCCGATATTGCCGTGCAGGGCAAAATGGGTGATCATGCGCCAGTGGGCGTCGTTTTCGATGTTGTAGTCCAGATAGTCGTTGATGAACGTTTCCAGTGACGTCGAGCGCTCTTGGGCGACGCGCTTTTTCAGGGCGGCGATAAACTTGCCGGTGTCCCTGAAGGCGGTTTCCACAAACAACGCCTCCTGGTTGGGGAAATAGGTGTAGATGGAGGACTTGGCGATGCCGGCCGCCCTGGCGATTTCGTTCATGCTGACCTGGTCGTACGTCTTGGACCCGAATACCTTGCGGGCAGCATCGATGATCAGATTTTCGCGGATTTCCCGCTCCTGCAGCTTCAATTTGTTGAGTGTGTCTCTGCTGACCATGGATTCAGCCTTTTGAAACCGGCGAAAACAGTTGCGCCTTCCGGATAGGTGCAGAATCGGTAAATTCAGGTTCTTTGTACCACCATCAACCGTTCAAAGCAACTCTCGGTTGACATGCCGACCGTCGTTCGATATTTAGAACCATAGACATGATCGCGACCGCGATACGATCCTCTTCCTCACAGGAGACGCTCCCATGGTTCCAGACAAACCCTGGCTAAGGTTCTACGGCGACGTTCCACACACCATCGACTACCCCAGGGTCACCATGTACGAAGCGCTCATGCACACGGTGGCCCGCTGCCCGGAAGCGCTGGCCTTCGATTTCTTCGGCACCACCGCCACCTACCGGCAGTTTACCGCAGCCATCGACCGCTGCGCCGATGCCCTGGCTGCCATGGGATTGAAGCAGGGCGACCGGATGACCATTGCCATGCCCACCTGCCCCCAGGCCGTGATCTGCTTTTACGCGGTAAACAAGCTGGGCGGTGTGGCCAGCATGATCCACCCGCTCTCCACGGCCACGGAAATCGAATTCTACCTCAACCTGAGCCGCAGCCGATTCGCACTCACCCTGGACGCCTTCTACGGCAAATTCAGGGAAATCCGCGCAACCACCCGGCTGGAAAAGCTGATCCTGACGCGGATTCCCGACTATCTGGGCTGGTTCAAACGGCTGGGCTTCAACCTCACCAAGGGCAGAAAAATAGCAGCCGTGCCGCCGGATCCCACGGTGGTCTGGTGGAAAGCGATGATGGCCGCAACGCATCCCAGGATCGAAAAAAGCAGCGCCGGCTTCGAGGACCTGGCCGTGATTCTATACAGCGGCGGCACCACCGGGAGACCCAAGGGGATCATGCTCTCCAACCGCAATTTCATCTGCGAAGGGATGCAGGTGTCGGCCTGGGGCAACCTGACCGAAGGCGATGCGATTCTGGCCATCCTGCCGGTTTTCCATGGATTCGGCCTGGGCGTGTGCATCAACGCCGCCTTCATGGGCGGCGCCAAAAGCATCATGGTGCCCCAGTTCACGCCCGAGACGGTGGCCCGGTTGATACGCGCCAAACGGCCGACTTTTATTGTCGGCGTGCCCACGCTTTACGAAGCCCTCAACCGCAACCCGTTGTTCCAGCAAACCGACCTGAGCTGCATCAAAGCAGCCTTTTCCGGCGCCGACACCCTGCCGCGCTGCGTTAAAGAACGCTTTGAGTCCATCGTGGAAAAACAGGGCGGGCGGACCCAGCTGCGGGAAGGCTACGGACTCACCGAGGCGGTAACGGCCATCATGGCCATGCCCATGACCGAGTACCGCGAAAACAGCGTGGGCAATCCCTTCCCGGATATGGCGGCCAAAATCGTCCGCTCCGGCACCACCGACACCCTCCCGCCCGGTGAAGAGGGCGAGATCTGCATCAACGGTCCGGCGGTGATGATGGGTTACCTGGACCAGCCCGAAGAGACTGCCCGGACCCTCCAGACCCACCCGGACGGCAGGGTGTGGCTGCACACCGGCGACATCGGCACCATGGACGCCGACGGCTTTTTCTATTTCCGGCTGAGGGAAAAACGCATGATCAAATCCTCGGGCATGAACGTCTACCCGGCCCAGGTGGAAGAGCAGCTGTATAAGCACCCTGAGGTGTTGGAAGCCTGCGTTATCGGCGTGCCGGATAACCGACAGGGGGAGCGGGTCAAGGCCTTCGTGGTGTTGAAAAACAATGCCAAAGCCGGGCCGGAGATAGAAAAGGCGCTGATCGAATTTTGCCGCCGGGACCTGATCGTCTGGAACTGCCCCCGCGAGATCGAGTTCAGGACCGAACTGCCCCTGACCCTGGTGGGCAAGGTCGCCTTTGCCCAGCTGGCTGCCGAAGAGATTGAAAAAATGGGCGCGTCGGCGGATGTTTGCCGGGAATGAAATATATTCCTTTCTTTTTCTCTAATAGCGGCATCTTGCCGCGATAGCTGATCGCATCTGCGCAGTTGTTGCGGCTGGAAGCCGTTCCACCCTACCAATCAGCTATTGAACGAGACCATTTGTGCCGCGAAGGTGGTCAGCCGAACCAAACAGACAGGGAGACATGTGATGGAAGCCATTCAGCGGTTGAAAGATTGTTGTGCAGACCCGAAAGCCTACGCCCGACGCTGGAAAGAAAAGACCGGCGGCAAAATCATCGGCACCCTGTGTTCCTATGCACCGGAAGAGCTGATCCTGGCCGGCGGCGCCCTGGCGTTTCGCATTGTCGGCGGCAGCGGAAGCATATCCAAAGCCGATGCCCACCTTCAGGCCTACAGCTGCAGCCTGGTCCGCGGCGCCCTCGAGGATGCGCTGGGCGGTGGGCTCGATTTTCTCGACGGCACCATTTTCCCCCACACCTGCGATTCTATCCAGCGCTTGTCCGACATCTGGCGGATGAATGCCGCAACCGGCTTTCATCTGGACGTGGTGCTGCCGGTCAAGCTGAATACACCCAGTGCCCGGGACTACATGACGGCGGTCATGCACAAAGCCAAGACCAACCTGGAAACGCTGCTGGAAAGAAGCATTGGCGATGACGATCTCCACAAGGCCATCGACACCTATAACGGGATCCGGTCGACCCTGCAGCGGCTCTACACCATCCGCAGCGATCGGCCCGGAGCGATTGGCGGCAGGGATATCCACACCCTTGTGCGGGCCTCCATGGTCATGGACCGCAACGATTTTCTCAACCGTCTGACCCAGGTGGTGGATGGGCTCGAACAACAGCCCGAATCTGACTCAACCACAGGCAAACGCATCTTTCTCTCCGGCGGGGTCTGCAACCTGCCCGATATCTACAGCGTGATCGAATCGGCCGGCGGGACGGTGGTGGGGGATGACCTGTGCACCGGCTCCCGGGGATTGACCGGCCTGATCGACACCGGCGCTGATCCCATGGATGCCATTGCCGACCGCTATGCCCGCAGGGCCATCTGCCCGGCCAAGCACGCAGGCAACACCAGCCGGGGCGACAACCTGGTCCGTCTGGCCAGGGAGACCCGGGCCCAAGGCGTCATTTTTCTCTTTCTGAAATTCTGCGATCCGCATGCCTTTGACTACCCTTATCTTAAATCCATGCTGGACGCCCGGGGCATTCCCAGCCTGCTGGTGGAACTGGAAGAGCAGGCCGCCTTTCAGGGGCAGTTCAGGACGCGCTGTGAGGCCTTCATGGAAATGCTCTAGCAGGGCACAATGAAACCGACAACGATGCAACCACGGGAGAATGGCATGAGCAATCCGGACAAGCCGGTCGATCCTGAAAAAGAGAATCGTAAAATCAAGTCGGTGGGGCGCATGAAAGATATCATGACCCACTACTACATCGACGCCAAGACCGCCGGGCAGACCGGCAAGAAAGTCGCCTGGATCACCAGCGGCGGGCCGGTCGAGCCTCTGATCGCCATGGACGTGATTCCGGTCTACCCGGAAAATCACGGGGCCATGATCGGCGCCGCCAAGATGGGCGTGGAGCTGTGCGAAAAGGCCGAGGCCATGGGCTACGCCAGAGACCTGTGCTCCTACGCCCGGGCCGACATCGCCTGCGCCACCGTGGACGGCGGTCCCATCGGCGGGCTGCCCCGGCCGGACATGCTGGTGTGCTGTAACAACATTTGCGGCACGGTGCTCAAGTGGTACGAGGTGCAGGCCCGCTATTTCAAGGTGCCCCTGTTCATCCTGGACACCCCGTTCACCCACACGGAATACACCCCGGAGGCCCACGCCTACGTCCGGGCCCAGTTGGACGAATACATCGCTTTTCTGGAGACGCACTGCAAAAAAGCCTTCGACCACGACCGTCTGGCCGAGGTGGGCCGGCTCTCCATGGCGGGCCAGCGCCTTTGGCAGCAGGTGCTGGACACCACGGTCAACCGGCCGGCGCCCATGAGCGCCTTCGACGCCTTTTTCCACCTGGCCCTGATCGTCACCCTGCGCGGCACCCAGACGGTGGTCGACTACTACACCGAACTGCTCGACGAGATGAACTCCCGGGTGGCCGCCGGGATCGCCGCCGTGCCCGGCGAACGCTACCGGCTGCTGTGGGACAACCTGCCGGTGTGGTACCGCACCCGCTGGCTGTCGGACAAATTCGCCGCCCACGGCGCCTGCCTGGTGGCCGACACCTACACCTCGTCCTGGTGCGGGACGCTGAAATACCTGGACGAAAACGATTTTCTCGGCTCCATGGCCCAAGGGTACTCGCGCGTCTACATCAACATCGGCACCGACCAGATGGCCGACATGGTGGTGGACATGGTGGACAAATACAGCGCCGACGGCCTGGTGATCCACTCCAACCGCAGCTGCAAGCCCTACAGCCTGGGACAGTACGACATCCAACGAATCGTCCAGGCGAAACGAGGGATTCCCTCCCTGGTGATCGAGGCGGATATGACCGATGCGCGCAGTTTTTCGGAAAGCCAGGTAGAGACCCGCATCGATGCATTCATGGAGGTGCTCACGGCGTGATGCCGGATGCGCGTTACCGGCTCTATATGGTAGACACAACGGCAGTGACCGTCGGTTCAAACAGCATCCAAAAAAAGGGGGAAAAATGAAAAAGGGCGGGTCTGGTTTCGATAGCGTGGGTTTTACAGCGGCCGTGATCGTTCTTGTTGCGGGCTTTTTCTTCTGCCCGCCGTCCGTGGTGCGGGCTGAAGGTGAAAACGGCGCAGCGCTCTACAGCCACCTTTCCCGGGTTGCTGGCGGGAAAGCGGATGACGCCCTGTTTGAAAAGCTCAACGCCGGCTCCCGGCGGCTGAACTGGAGCCAGGCGCAGGAGAAGTCGTTTTCCGGTCATCTTCGCATCATCAGGACCCAATCCGGTGGCAACGTTCTCGACCGGCAGGTGATCTATCTGCTGCGCGAGCTCACTGGAACCATTTACATTCTGGGTGCTCCCGAGGATCCCCAGATGCTGACGGAAGGTTCGGGATCGCCCTATGCCGGTCTCGACGAAAAGGTTGAGAACAAACTGGTGTTCCATGCCCGGCTGATGTCCGGGAACATCGACGGCACCGACTATCATTTTGCCCAATTAATCGATGCGCCCGTTCAGCCGGCCCTCGACAAACTCTTTAAAATATCCATCATCCTCATGCTGTTCTTCGTCATGGTAGGCATGGGGCTGACCCTGGCCGTCAACGATTTCGCACTGGTTTTCACCAAACCCCGCGGCATCATCCTGGGCGGGATTCTGCAGTTCGGTTTCATGCCGTTTATGGCCATGGCCATTGGGCACCTGCTCGGGTTTTACCAGGATTACCCGTTCATCTTTGTCGGCATGATACTGATCACGGCCATTCCCGGCGGTGTGACCTCCAACCTCATGACCTATTACGCCAAGGGGGATCTGGCCCTCTCCATATCCATGACATCCTTTTCGACGGTCCTGTCCATCGTCTTCACGCCGCTGCTGCTGGCCCTTTACTGCGCCGACATGCCGGATGTGAACATACCCGTTAAAACCGTGGTCCAGACCATCATGATCCTGGTCATCATTCCCTTGGCCGTGGGGATGTCGGTCAGGGGCAAATGGCCCCAATTCGCCAAGCGCGCAACGCCCTTCTTTTCAGCCCTGGGGATCATCGCCCTGCTGGCCTTGATTGTTGCCGGGGTGCTGAGTAATATTCACGTGTTCAAGGACACGGCGAGATACGGCATCAAATTCTACACCTCCGTTTTCTCCCTGACCTTTCTGGGAATGATGTTCGGTATCGTGTTTTCCAAAATGATCCGGATCAGCAACTACCAGACCCGGGCCATCTCCCTGGAAACCGGCCTGCGCAACAGCGCCCTGGCCATGACCATCGCCCTGTTGATTCAGGACAGCGTCGGCGATTTCTACAGTTCCATGTTCGTCACTTCCGGGCTGTTCGGTCTGATCATGTATGTGGCCGGCGTGATCGCCATCTTCTTGTACAAGCCCCTGCTGCCGGTGGAAAAGGTTTAGCCGGACAAGTAAAACCTTAGCCAATGGGAAAAGAAAGGATAGGGACGACCATGCTCAGTGTCGGGATCGATGTCGGCTCCATCAGCGCCAAGGCAGCCGTGGTCAGAGACGGCGAATTGCTCGGATCAAAGGTGATGTTGACCGGGTACAACGCCAGAAATGCCGGCGAGAAGGTCTTTGCCGACCTGCTGACGGAGCTCGGCATCCACAGGGATGCGGTGGACCGCATCGTGGCCACCGGCTACGGTCGCAACAGCGTGGACGTTGCCCACAAGGCGGTCACCGAAATCACCTGCCACGCGGCCGGCGCCCATTTCCAGGATCCGGCGGTGCGCTGCGTCATCGATATCGGCGGCCAGGACAGCAAGGCCATCGCCCTGAATGCCACGGGGCGGGTCCAGGACTTTGCCATGAACGACAAGTGCGCCGCCGGCACGGGCCGGTTCCTCGAGGTGATGGCCCGGGCCCTGGAGGTGGACCTGGACGCCTTCGGGGAGATCTCCCTGAAAGCGGACCAGCCGGCGGCCATCAGCAGCCTGTGCACCGTGTTCGCCGAGTCCGAGGTGATCTCCCTCATCGCCAGGGGTGAACAACGGGACAACATCATTGCCGGCATCCACGAATCCATCGCCTCCCGGGTGATCGCCATGGCCAACCGGGTGGGCATCAGCGAACCGGTCATGATGACCGGCGGGGTGGCCAAGAACATCGGCGTGGTCCGGGCGCTGGAGAAAAAATCCGGCAAATCCATCCGCGTTTCTGCCAACGCGCAGGTCAACGGCGCCATCGGCGCCGCCCTGATCGCCGCCGGTATGGCCTGACCGCTGCCCTTCAACCCGCTTGCGGAGTCAGGCTTCCTGCCGCGCAGCAGGAAGTGTTGGCCCATCCGGAGTTTAAGCACCTGAAAGTAGACTTTGCGGCTTACTACCAGGAGTGTGTCGAATACCTGTTAAAAAGACTGTTGGACTGACCTTTCCTGCCCTCAGGCTGAAAGTTGCCCCGTATCCCTGCGGCTTCCCATCCGACCATGGCTTTTTTTCTCGCCGACCCCCAGCGGTATCCATGAATCAAGCCTGATTTGGCGCTCACGCGGTGGCAGGGGATCAGGCAGGCAACCGGATTGATGGCCACGGCGTTGGCCACCGCCCGCAACGCGCTGGGCCGCCCGATACAGGCCGCGATATCCTGGTAACTCACCAGGCTGCCGGCGGGGATGGCCAGCAGAGCCCGCCAGACGTTCACCTGAAAGTTGGTCCCTTTGAGCTGCAAATGAAACGGGTGCGATCCATGCCTACCCTCTGAATCGAATAGTCGTCTGGCCAGCATGGCGATGGCTGCCTCGCTTTCCACCAACCCGGCGCCCGGCCAGAAATGCTGAAGCTGCGCTACGGCATCGGATTGGTGGCCGCCGGCCAAAAATCCCAGATGGCAGATGCCCCGATCGGTTCTGGCCATCAGGCAGTCGCCAAATGGCGTCGGACTGAAACCATACCTGATTTTCAATCCCGCGCCCTTTCTTTTGAATTCTCCGGGCGTCATTGCCTCGAAGGTGACAAACAGATCATGCAGGCGGCCCGGCCCTGACAGGCCGGCGCCCAGTGCGGCATCCAGAAGGCTGCTGGATTCGGCCAGCTTGCGCTTGGTGTAATCCAAGGTCAGATAGCCAAGGAACCGCATGGGGCTGATCCCTGCCCAGCGTTTAAACAGCCGGTCAAAATGAAATCGGCTGAGATTCACCCGGGCCGCGATTTGATCCAGGGTCGGCCGGGATTGGAAATTGTCCTCGATGAAACGGATGGCCTTTTCGATGCGCCGGTAGTCCTCGGATTGCTGCGTAGCGTCGATCGGATTCATTTCTCCCTCCATCAGCGTGATGGATCCACCCTACCTGAATCAACCCCTGAAAGCCACCCGGATCTTGCTTTCCATTCGAGCAATATTCGGGTCGCCAATCGATGATTAAACGGTTATAAGAAGCTTGAACCCTTAAACCCGTGAGCGTGGGGAAGCACCCGAACCATGAGACCAGAAATAACAACCATCACTGCCGGCAGCGTCACGAATCGACCCGCTGCCCAACGTGCGGATAACATCGTCATGGGTGTCAGGGAGTGGGGGCTGATCCTGATTCTGTCCGTCATCTGGGGGGGCTCCTTCTTCTTCGTGGGCGTCGCCGTGAAAGAGATGACGCCGCTGACCATCGTCCTGTGCCGCGTCGGCTTCGCGTCGCTGATTCTCCTGACCGTTGTGCGGCTGACCGGGAAAAAACTCCCTGCCTCCCCAGGCGTGTGGGGTGCATTTTTCATCATGGGAGCGCTGAACAACCTGATTCCCTTCAGCCTGATCGTCTGGGGACAGACCCACATCGACAGCAGTCTGGCCGCCATCCTGAATGCCACCACTCCCATTTTCAGCGTGGTTCTGGCCCACCTGTTGACACGCGAGGAGCGCCTCACCGCCAGCCGCATGGCCGGGGTGTTCGTCGGCTGGATCGGCGTGGCGGTGTTGATCGGCATCGAGTCCCTGGGCGGATTTGGCGTCCAGGTGCTGGGCCAATTGGCGGTCGTCGGCGCCTCACTCTCCTATGCGTGCGCCGCCATATACGGACGCCGATTCAAGTCCATGGACCCGGTGGTCGTGTCCACCGGCATGCTGTGCGGCTCGACGGTCATGATGCTGCCCACGGCGCTGATCGTCGAGCAGCCCTGGCACCTGGCGCCCGGTATGGCCGCCTGGTCAGCCGTGATCGGGCTTTCCGCGGTCAGTACGTCACTGGCCTACATCATCTATTTCCGTGTCCTGGCCGTTGCCGGAGCCACCAACATCCTGCTGGTCACCTTCCTGATTCCGGCCAGCGCCATCTTTTTAGGAGTGATGGTGCTGGGAGAGCGTCCCGGTTGGAATGCATTCGGCGGAATGGCGCTGATTTTCATGGGGCTGATCGCCATCGACGGCCGGTTGATCAAGCGCTTCAGGCGGTAACCGGTTGCAGCTGGAAAACTCAGATCTCTAAAAATGGCCAACCCAATGAAAACCATTCACACCGTGTGCCTGCGCGACTGTCCGGATACCTGTTTCATGGATGTCACCGTGGACCGGGGCAAGATCATCGCGACCCGGGGAAATGCACGCAATCCGGTAACCCGGGGCTTCCTTTGTCCGAGGGGCAACGGAGACCCCCAACGCGTGTACAGCCGGCAACGGGTGCTGTACCCCCATCTAAAATCAGGGACCGATGCATCAGCGCCATTTTCCCGCACGACCTGGGACGACGCCCTCTCGGCGATCTCAGACCGCATTCAAGCGACCATCGCCACCCATGGAAAAAAGTCCGTTCTGCTTTACGACTATCCGGGCAATACCGGGTTGCTGGCATGGCACTTCCCCAGGCGGCTCTGGTCCGCCTTAGGGGCGACGACCACCGATTATGCCCTGTGCAGCAATTCCGGCCATACCGGCATCGGCCTGCATTACGGGCTGAGTTACGGGATGCAATTGACAGACATGGCCGCGGCGAAAGTCATCCTCTTCTGGGGCAACAATGCCAAAGTGAGTGCGTCGCACATATGGGCCTTGGCCCGTCAGGCCAGCAAAGACCATGGCGCCATCATTTTCAGCGTCGATCCGCGCCAAAGCCCCACGGCTGAGGCGGCCGACATCTCGCTCCAGCCGCGGCCCGGCAGTGATGTGGCCCTGTGTTACGGCATCGCCAGATACCTGATCGAACACGACGGCGTGGACCTGGGGTTCATCGGCCGATGGACCACCGGATTTAGGGCCTATGCCGAAGCGGCCATGCGCTGGACACCGGAGCGGGTCGAGCAGGCCACCGGCGTTGCCGGGCAGGCGGTCGCTCGAATCGGCGACTTATTGATCACCCATCGGCCGGCGGCGTTCATGATCGGACTCGGACTGCAAAAGTCCATGCAGGGCGCCGAGGCCGCCCGGGCCGTGGCCTTGCTGCCGGCATTGCTGGGGCTTCACCGGGGGTTTCAATACAGCAATTCAAGAGGATATCGGATTGACTGGCCGACGATCAACGGCGCCAGGCGGGCCGGGGGGAGTCGCGGCCAGGTGGTCAGCCAGGTGGCCATCGGTGACCGGCTGGCAGCGGGTGAATTCAAGTTCGTCTACGTTTGCGGGTCAAACCCGGCCGTCACGCTGCCCGACCAGTCCGCCGTGCGGCGCGGTCTGGATCGTGAGGATGTGTTCGTGGCCGTGCATGACACCCACTGGTCCGAAACCGCCGCCCGGGCCGATGTGGTGCTGCCCGCACCCACCTTCCTGGAGAAGTGCGACGTCGGCATTGGCGATCATCATCCCTACAGCCGCCTGGCGGAAAAAGCCATCCCGCCGCTGGGTGACAGCCAAGATGAGGTCCGGGTGATGCAACGGCTGGCCAAACGACTGGGATTGACGGCCGACTGGCTCTACGAAGACCCGTGGACGGCCCTGGAAAAGGCACTTGCGGAGACCTACCGCGAGGGCGGCTTGAAAAACATTCTCGCCGGTGACGTCCTTGAAATGAAACTGCCGCCCAGCGACGTCTATCAAACTCCCTCGGGGAAAATCGAGTTTGCCGCAACGGCAACGCATGCCGGAGCAGCACCGTTGCCGACCCAGCAGCCATTGCCGTCTGCGGCGTCCGGGTTTGTCCTGCTGAACAGTTCCATTGCCAAATACACCCACAGCCAGTTCACCGACGTGTATGGCCCCATCCCCCAGGTGGTCTGGATTCATCCGCAGGATGCGGCTGCCCAGCGTATCGCGGAAAATGACCGTGTCGCGGTGTATAATGAATTGGCCACAGTCACCCTGCATGCGAAGGTGACCGCCAAGGTCGCCCCGGGCACCCTGTGGGCCCCGCGGCCGTTGACCGGTCTGAACGGCGTCCCCTTGAATGCCCTGGTGCCCGGTATAGCCCAGACAATAGGCGGCGGCCCCATCTTCAATTCCGTAAAAGTGAAAATCAGGCCGATGGCCACGCGTTGCGGGGAATGATCAACGCCCACTGAGATAATTGACCGCTGTTTCATTCCAGTTCCAAGCCCCTTCTGCTTCACTATTGACAACCTTTTTGATGTCCATTAGGCTTCAGCGGATAATGCGCTGGGGCAACACAGTATCGGACGCATGCAAGTTCCCGCCTTAAGAAGACCTCACGCGCAGATCTTTCTTTTCCCACATTCAAGCAACAAAAGGGAGGGCATATGAATCGTAATGCCGGTTCGTTTTTCCTGTCCGCGCTGATTTTGCTGGTGGTGGCGCACAACGGCATGGCGCAGACCGCCTATGAGGACCTCCAGGCACGCTTCATCATCGATTTACCCCCGGGATGGACAATCGAGCCGCAGAGCGATGAAACGGTTTTTGTTTTCAAGGGTGACGGCAAAAGCATTATCCTTGAGTACGTTTCCGGAGTGAACGACACGGAGAAGCTTATGAGAAAGGTCGAAAGTGACCTGCGCGCCTCGGGTCTGACAAACCCTGTTCTGGATGGCTCCCTTTTAGCGATGACGATCAACGGGCATCCGGCTCGCTGGGGTGTCTACAACTCGGGAAAACTTCTCGCCAGCCTATGCGGCGCGGTTGACCTCGGAAATAACGGCATCTGTTTTATGTCGATTATGGCTGCCGGGGCGGTGGCCGCCTGGAAAGACCGCATTGAGACATCGTTCCAGAGCATCCGTCTGCCAGGCGAGACCATGACGCCTGCCGGGGAGGTGACTGCGGTTAGCGGCAGCCTCTCTGCCTCCGGCACCCCCAAGCCCTGGCAAAGCGATCTGGTCGCTCTGACCCTGCCTCCGGAATGGAGTGAAAAGCCCATGCCGCGTGGCTTCGAAAAAGAAATCAAAGGATGGTTCATGAACGATAACCTTCCCGGTGCCACCCTTTTGGTCGCCTGTTACCAAGGGATGGGCATGACCATGGGCAAGGCTTTTGACGCGGGAATCAAGTCGGTCACGATTCCGATGCCCGGCTTGAAACCGATCGAAGCCGAAGAGATGGCGCTTGAAAACGGCAACATCAACTTTGCCGTCTATAAAGGTCTTGCCGCCGCTGGAGGCGCAGAAGTAGAACTGGCAAGCGTGATCATCACCAAAAAGGCGGACAAAAGCTTCACCAATCTGATTTTCACAGGCATGGCCACCTATTTGCCCGAGCTCAGGAATCAGGCCCTTACCATAGCCAAAACAGTCAGGTAGGTATCGACATGGGCCGATCCGTCCCCGCCGCGTTAGCCTTACTGTGCGTGATTCTGACTTTAGCCGAAGCGCCAGTGTTCGGCCAGACGCGAGAGCTTTACCCGAACACGCCGGACGAGGTGATCATCAAGCGGGCGGCGCAGCAGGCGCCACCGTTATGGCAAATCCCCCTCGGCCCGGCCCTCATCGAGGATATGCTGCTTTTTGACGCCGACAGGCTGCTTGTCGGTGCGCGCAAGGATTTCCCCGGTCTTCCAAACCTGGACTACCTGATGGTCGACACCGACACGGGTGACGTTTTATGGCGATATGCCCGCGACAAGCTCAAGGGCGAATACGATTGCCTGCTGGTTCTTAAAGATCTTCTCCTGCTCACGGTCGACAACCGGAAGACCGCATCACTCGTGGCGCTCGACACACGGACCGGCAAGGAAAAATGGATCGTTTCCGTGAAAGGCGAGCAGGTGGTATTCATTCCGCTGCTCACGGTGGGGTCGGTCCTGATCGTCAATCCGACCCCAACCTCGGTCGCGCTTACCGTCCTGGACCTTGAAGGAGGGCGGCTTATATGGGAAAAATCCGTCGCGGTGGCTAACGGCGCTGAATTCCCTCAACCGCTGCCCATCGGAAACGACATCTTCTTCTTTTATGGTGCCCTGGAGCGGGTTTCTGCACAGAATGGAGCACGTGTTTTCATATCTCCGGAGGTGGTCTTTGACAGGGTGAGTCCACCGCCGCAGGTGGAGAAGCATGTCCTGTGGACGATTGCTTCGGGCAATCGGTTGAGCGCCGTCGACGTCGACACCGGCGATATCGCCTGGACCGCTGTCCTTCCAGACCATGTGTGGCCGACCAACGTTTATCCCTTGGCGGACAAACTGTATGTGCGGGGCATCGCCGGACCGAACAGCCACATCCTTTGGTCGATCCGCACCACCGACGGCCAGCTTCTCTGGACCTATTCGGGGTCCCAACCGAATGTCAGCAATCTTATCGAAAGCGGTGACCTGATCTATTTCGGCACGCCAAGCGCGCTCGTGGCGCTGCACGCCAGGGACGGAAAAGAAAAATTTTCGGTCCAAGTATCAACCACCGGACGGACCTTTCCGATCCGCATAAGGAAAACCGATGATCGGATCATTTATATCGGGGAACTCATCGTCGCAGCCTGCGACGCCACAACGGGGAAGATGCACTACCGGCAGGGAATGACACCCAACACCGAGGAACATCATCTCAATGGACTCGACGCCGCCGCACCTACCCTCAAGGAGCATTTGCAGCAAGCGTTCAACCACCCCGGCCAGGGTGCCGCAGAAAACATGATCGGTTTCGCTTCAACGGAAATGTCGAGGTATCAGAACCTCGCATCAACCTACCAGGCCCAGGCCCAGAGCTACTACAACCGAGGGGACATGATCGGCAGGTCCATAAGCGAAATGAAGCAGACCTTCGCCCAGCGGGAAGCCAAATTTCAAGCCACGATGGCGGCGGCGCTCTCTATTACCAATCTGGCCATGACGATGCGGCAATTCATGTATGCCAAGTCCATTCAGACATTTATCGAAAGGCAAGCGCTATTTCGCAAATCGATTCTGTCCTCATACGCCCAGGCCGAGACGGACGCCTTCGTCTACCGCCCCCACCTGGTTTACCGTGATGCGATGGATACCTTCAGCACTGTAGCCCTTGTACACCTCCCGACCGGAAAACGCAGTGAGACCATGCTGGCTCCGCATTATCTTAGCTATGGGCTATGGCAGGTGATTGATTTCGAGAAGGGCGTCGTCTATCACGGCACCATCGGGATGGACCCGGCGCGCTATGAGCTGAGCGAATCCCGAGCCTATTATCCGTATAGCAAGGCAAAAACGGTCAGCACATTTTTAATCGCCCAACCGATCAAAATATCCCAATGAACGACAATCCGATCGGATGGCCGGCCTCAAACAACGATACCTGCCCGGGCATGGGGCAGGTATCGTTTTCAAGACCCTAAAATTAAAAACTGATTAGTACATGTCATCGTCCATGGGCGGCATCGCCGCTGCTTTTTTCTTCTCCGGCTTTTCAGCAATCATGGCTTCGGTGGTCAACATGAGGCCGGCAACGGAGGCCGCGTTCTGCAGGGCGAACCGAACCACCTTGGTGGGATCGAGGACACCGGCTGCCAGCAGGTTTTCGTATACTTCCGTAGCGGCGTTGAAGCCGTAATCGTCTTTGCCTTCCAGGACCTTGTTGAGCACCACGGAGCTTTCCAGGCCGGCGTTGCGGACAATCTGGCGCAGGGGTTCTTGCAAGGCGCGCTTCAGGATGGCCACACCATTTTTGTCCTCTCCCTTGGCCTTTACAGCATCAAGGGCGGTCATGCAGCGGACCAGTGCCACGCCACCGCCGGGCACGACACCCTCCTCAACGGCTGCACGGGTTGCGTTCAGGGCGTCTTCCAGACGGGCCTTTTTCTCTTTCATTTCGGTTTCCGTGGCTGCACCGATATTGATCACCGCCACGCCACCGATAAGCTTGGCCAGTCGCTCCTGGAGCTTTTCACGATCATAGTCGGACTTGGTCTCCTCGATCTGTGCACGAATCTGGCGCACTCGACCTTCAATGGCGGACCTGGCGCCGGAACCGTCAACGATAGTGGTATTGTCTTTGTCGATTTTCACGGTACGGCATTTGCCCAGGTCGGTGAGGGTGATGTTTTCCAGCTTGATGCCCAGATCTTCAGAGATTACCTGGCCGCCGGTGAGGATGGCGATATCCTCGAGCATGGCCTTGCGGCGATCACCGAAACCGGGAGCCTTGACGGCCGCCACCTTCAGGGTGCCACGCAGCTTGTTGACGATCAACGCCGCCAGGGCCTCACCGTCCACATCTTCGGAGACGATCAGCAGAGATTTGCCGGAACGGGCCACCGACTCCAGCAGGGGAACCATATCTTTCATGTTGGAGATTTTCTTTTCATTGAGCAGGATGAAGGGTTCCTCCAATTCGGCAACCATCTTTTCGGCATTGGTGACAAAGTAGGGAGAAATATACCCTCTGTCGAACTGCATGCCTTCGACGATGTCCATGGTGGTTTCCATGCCCTTGGCCTCTTCCACCGTGATGACGCCCTCTTTACCGACCTTTTCCATGGCTTCGGAGATCAACTTGCCCACGGCTTCGTCGTTGTTGGCAGAGATGCTGCCCACCTGTTCAATCTCCTTGCGGTCCTTGGTGGGTTTGGACATCTTTTTCAAGGCATCGATCACAGCGGTTGTGCCCAGATCAATGCCCCGCTTGATGGACATGGGATCGACACCGGCGGCCACCAGCTTTTGACCCTCGGTGTAGATGGCCTGGGCCAGAACGGTGGCGGTGGTGGTGCCGTCGCCGGCCGCATCACTGGTCTTGCTGGCCACTTCCTTGACCATCTGCGCGCCCATGTTTTCGAACTTGTCCGTCAGTTCGATCTCTTTGGCTACCGTCACACCGTCTTTGGTGACCAGGGGCGAACCAAAGGATTTGCTCAACACCACATTGTTGCCCTTGGGGCCAAGCGTCGCCTTCACCGCATTGGCCAATGTGTTAACGCCCTTGAGCATCGACTCACGGGCACTCGATCCGTAAACAATCATTTTTGCAGCCATCTGTCTTTCCTCCCGATTATTGAATCACACCAAGAATATCGTCTTCACGCATGAACAGGTGCTCGACACCATCGATCTTGATTTCGGTGCCCGAGTATTTGGCAAAGAGCACGCGGTCGCCTTTTTTCAGTTCCATGGGCACCCGTTTGCCTTTTTCATCCAGTTTGCCGGGACCGGCGGCAACCACTTTGCCTTCCATGGGCTTCTCCTTGGCCGTGTCCGGAATGATAATGCCACCAGCGGTTTTCTGCTCCTCTTCGACG
The DNA here is from genome assembly GCA_963704985.1 of uncultured delta proteobacterium. Classification (GTDB taxonomy): domain Bacteria; phylum Desulfobacterota; class Desulfobacteria; order Desulfobacterales; family Desulfosarcinaceae; genus Desulfosarcina. The sequence goes on from CAVPIL010000010.1 coordinate 150,051, forward strand.
CGAACTACCAGCACTCTGTCATTCAATGGTTTGACCTTCATTTCTTGCCTCCTGTTTGAATTTTTCGCTTTTTTAACTTCCTGATGGGCGCGTCAGCCACCCGCAACGGTAAGGGTGCCACCGATTTCTACGGGGACACACGCTCATCAATTTGTAATGGACGATATCAGGGCGTCGCCTGTTTAAGATACGGCAAACTTAACGCGCAAATTTCCGTTGTCAAGATCTGTCGAGGCAGTTTCATTGAATGTAAAAACGGCTGGTTGTAAAATTGCGTGCCCAGCGCGCCCGGCATCGTCCGACCGAGCTGGGCACAGGAAGGCGGCCGCAAGCGTTTCGCCCTGAAAAAAATGCCCGCCTCAGTTTCAGGCGGGCATTTTTTGAGCTGGACCGGCTTTAACCGGTAACGGCCGGGGATGGTGGTCCTTCAGGTTGCCATCACGGGTGCTGGGGCGGACAGGAGGGCCAAAAACGGCGTCCCAGACGGCAATGCGGACTGGCCCGGCCCCTTAGAAGACCCACAAATGCTGGATATGCTCCGGAAAAAAACCCGTAAGCCCGGCTTTCCTGCCGGCGGCTGGTTTTTCGAGACCCGGCTAATGGATCTCGACAGTTTTGGCACTTTTGTCGAAATGGCCCGAATACAGTATCAGGTCCGGCAGGTCGTCAAGGGATGTCCAGTCCTTGATTACGGCGCCTTTTTCATGTGCCGTTTCCGGATTGAAAATTCTGAATTCACTGGTATGTTGACGGGCTTCCATGGGCCGGCTCACATATTTAAGGGACCAAACCAGATCCGGATCCAGCTTCATGCCAGTGACCATTTTCCGACCGACGGGTTCTGGAAGTTCCTTTGGTTTGGCAAGTTTGGGTCCATTTACGGCAACAGCGCTGTCCTGGGTGTCTTTCTTCCAGAATTTCCAGTTCATCGGTTCGTATCCTTTCGTGCGTGTCTGGTCAATGTATCGTCGCGTCGGCCAACCAACCTCGGATTGAAGCGATCTGAACGATGCCGGCCGCCGTCATAAAGTTAGGGTACAGATAAAGGTCTCCAATAAGCGTGCCAACTCGTATCTATCCGTAATTTAATGCAATGCGAGCGAAGGCCCTTTTCATGGCGAAACAGCAATTCTGATCGCTTAAACGCCTTCAAAGGGTTCATTTCGTGAGCAAGAGCCCACAAGCGCACGATAATTCCATCATTTAAAGGGGTTAATGTGTTCAGAACCAGAAGTTCCGATTTCCTGGAGAATCGGAAGTCAAGGTTCGCCGTTTTTAGGTTTGGCCGGAGCCTCTTGGTGCCGGTCCTCATTAGGATCCATAAACTAAATGTCATTTTGAAAAAAAATCATCTTGACAGTTTAAATCAATTATAATAAATGGTCAGACCATTCCGTAATACACTAAATCACTCCTCTCGGAGTGACTGTTTCGGGCTCTCTTTTAGGCGTTCCCATTTTCAATTTCACCCAGGACCGAGCTGCAGATCCATGACCCAGTTGTTTCGCGCCGCCAGACAAAACCGGATATTCCAGGATGTGGTCGAACAGATCCAGGAAGCCATCATCGACGGCCACCTGAAGGTGGGGGATCGGCTTCCCGCCGAGCGCGAACTCAAAGAAATGCTTCAGACCAGCCGCAGCACCCTTCGCGAGGCCTTGCGGGTGCTGGAGCAGAAGGGGCTCATCGAGATCAAGCTGGGCACGGGCGGCGGCGCCATGGTCAAGGCGGTCTCCTCGGATCTGGTTTCCGAAAGCCTGGATCTGTTGATTCGTTCCCATCAGGTCTCCCTGCGGCACATCGCCGAATTCCGTGAGCGGGTGGAGGCCGATGTGGTGGCCCTGGCTACATCCAGAATCAAAGAATCGGACAAACGTATTCTAAAAGCACTGCTGAATGAAGCCCGCAAATGCGTGGATCAGGGTGCTGAAGCGGTTTCCGAATTTCTCATCGCAGATAAAAACATCCACCTGTACTTTGCTAAAATCACGGGCAATCCCATCTATATCTCCATCCTGAAGACCATTCATGAGAACATTCGCCGTTACTATGACGAATTTTTGGTTATGGCGGAGCCGGAAATGAATGAAAACCTTCAGGATCTCGAGGATGTGGTCTCTGCCATGCACAACGGGGAGGCGGAAAAGGCCGGCGACATCGCCAGAACCCACGTCAGGCGATTCAACGCTTACATGGAAATGCGCGAGCGGCAGCCCAAGTCATGATTCGGAGGATGCCCGCGGGTACGGCACCGGGCAGCAACGACAACAGAATTAACGGTTTGGTGTTATGGCACACTTACAATTGGACAACATCACGGTAAGGTTCGGCGGACTGGTGGCGCTGTCCCAACTGAGCTTTTCGATCAACGCCGGAGAAATCCTGGGCCTCATCGGTCCCAACGGCGCAGGCAAGACCACGGTGTTCAATGTGCTCACCGGCGTCTACAAAGCCAGCAGCGGTGACGTGCGCTTCGAGGGCAAAAGCATTCTGGGCAAACCACCTCATGAGATTTTCTCAAAGGGTGTGGCCCGGACCTTCCAGAACATCCGTCTCTTTTCGGCCATGACGGCGGTTGAAAATGCCATGGTGGCCCGCCACTGCCGCTCCAAGAAAGGGGTGGTGGGAGCCATCTTCCGAACGCTTTCCCAGCGCAGGGAAGAGCGGCAGATCCGCGGCAAGGCCCTTGAAGCACTCAAATTCATGGGCGTGGACAAGTATGCGGACACGGTGGCTTCCAACCTGCCCTACGGCCTGCAGCGGCGCCTCGAAATCGCCCGCGCGCTGGCCTCCCAGCCCAAGGTCATTTTGCTGGACGAACCGGCCGCCGGCATGAACCCGTCGGAAAGCTCGGCGCTGATGAAGGACATTTCCCGGATTTGCCAACTCGGGATCGACGTGCTGCTGGTGGAGCACGACATGAAAGTGGTCATGGGTGTATGTCATCGGATTGTATGTGTTGACCATGGTGTCAAGATTGCCGAGGGGACGCCGGATGAGATCCAGTCCAATCCCCAAGTGATCGAGGCCTACCTCGGTCAGCCGGCAAGTCAAAATCATTAACCAACAGGAGGAGCGTCAAATGAGGAAAAAACTGTTCGTCGCATTGGTACTTGGCCTGATGGTCGTCCCCTTCATCATGGGGACGGCGACTGCAAAAACCCTTAATATCGGATCCATGAGCCCGTTGACCGGGCCCTATGCCTCAGACGGCACGGACATTAAAAACGGCGTATTGACTGCCATTCAGGTGTTCGAAGAAGGCGGCGGCGTTCCCGGTTATGACAAGATCGAACTGTTCCCCCAGGACACCGCCTGCGACCCCAAGCAGGCCGTGGCGGCCGCCAACAAGCTGATCAACCTCGAAGTGGTCGGTGTCATCGGTGCCTACTGCTCGTCTTCCACCATCCCGTCCTCCGAGGTTCTGGCCGAAGAAGACATCCCCATGCTGACCCCGGCCTCGACCAACGAAGCAGTCACCGACCGCGGCCTGCCCTACATGTTCCGGTTGTGCGGCCGTGACGATGACCAGGCTCCGGCTGCCGCCAAATTCTTGAAAGAGCAACTGAAAGCCAAAACCATCTTTATCGTCGACGACAAAACCACCTACTCCCAGGGGCTGGCCGACGGCGTCAGCAAGGCGGCCAAAGAACTGGGCATGGAGGTGGTCGAGCATGATCACGTCAACCAGGGCGACAAGGACTTCGCGGCCGTATTGACCAAGGCCAAACAGGCCAATGCCGATATATTCTACATGTCCCTGCAAGGCTATTCACCGGGCGCCCTGATGACGCTGCAGGCCAAGCGCTTGGGCATGACATCTCAAATCGTTTCCCAGGACGCCATGTTCCAGCCCAAGTTCATGGAAGTGGCCAAAGAGGCGGCCGAAGGCGTTTACATCACCTACGGGTTTACCGATACGACCACCCCCGAGTACAAGGCCTTCGAGAAGATCTATGTGCCCAAGTATGGCCCCATCGCCGCCTACGCCACCTACGCCTATGATGCGGCCACCGTGCTGCTGCAGGCCATCAAGAGCGCCGGCTCCACCGATCCGGCCAAGATCAAAGCCGAAATCATGAAGATGGATTTCGACGGTGTGGCCAAGCGCATCAAGTTCAAGGCCAATGGCGACTCCGGATCGTCCTACATCGCCTACAAAATTGAAAACGGACAGTTTGTACCCTACTGGGCTCCCGATAAGGGGCTGCTCAAATAAATCGGTAATGTGACGTGACCGCCCCGCCGTGATAGCCGGGCGGTCACCGTTATCGGGTTCACTGCAGGCAATAATCTGAAAAAGCGATTGCTATGGAATTCTTTATTCAGCAGTTGATTAACGGCATCACCCTGGGTGGCATGTACGCCTTGATCGCCTTGGGTTACACCATGGTTTACGGTGTCATCCAGCTGATCAATTTCGCCCATGGGGAATTTTTCGCAGCCGGCGGCTATGTCGGAGTTATTCTACTCAGTTTTTTCACCGGACTGGGTTACATGGAAACCCACCCCATACTCTGCCTGGCAGCCTCCTTTGTCCTGACCATGGGATATTGCGCCTTTCTGGCCGTGGGCGTCGAAAAAATAGCCTACAAGCCTTTGCGGCGCCAGTCGCGCCTGGCCGCCCTGCTCTCCGCGCTGGGCATGTCCATCTTCCTGTCCAATGGGCTGATGCTGACCCAGGGGGTCTATGACAAAGCCTACCCCAGCGAGCTGTTCCAGGGCGGTATCAATATTGGAATGATCAGGATCGGTTATCTGCAAATGATGATCGTGGGCATGACCATCGTGCTGCTGTTCGGGCTCAACATCCTGGTGTTCAAAACCAAGATCGGCATGGCCATGCGGGCCACGGCCCAGGACAAGGTCATGAGCTCGCTGGTCTCCATCAGCAGCAACCGGATCATCTCCCTGACCTTCGCCATCGGCGCCGGACTGGCCGCAGCAGCCGGCATCATGGTGGGCCTCTACTACGGGTCGGTGCGCTACGACATGGGCTTTTTGCCAGGGATCAAGGCCTTTGCCGCGGCCGTTTTAGGCGGTATCGGCAACATCACCGGGGCCATGTTGGGCGGATTGATCATCGGCATGGTGGAAATCTTCGGTGCGGGTTACATCTCCGGTCAATACAAGGATGTGTTTGCCTTTATTATCCTGATCTCCGTGCTGTACTTCAAACCAACTGGAATCATGGGCGAGAATATCGATGATACACGAGTTTAAAAAAGTCTGGAAACCTTACACCGTCGGCTTGCTGTGGCTGCTGGGACTGCTGTGGCCTCTGCTGGGCATTCATCCGGACGGCACCCTGTCCTTTGACCGAACCTTCACCGTCTGGCTCTACATCGCCATCGGCACGTCCATCTGCCTGCTGCTCTACCTCATGAACAAAAGCGGCAGCCTGGACACCATCAGCCGACCACTCGCCGGTCTGCGCGATACTGTCGGCCTGGCTTCTAGCAAGGTGCCCACCTGGGTCTGGATACTGATTCTGCTGGCCGTTGCCTTCTGCTATCCCTTCTTTACCGGGCGCTATGCCCAGGACGTGGCCACCAACGTGCTGATCTATGTCTGCCTGGGACTGGGGCTCAATGTGGTGGTTGGGCTGGCCGGCATGCTGGATCTGGGCTACATCGCCTTTTACGGTGTCGGCGCCTATACCTACGCACTGCTTAACGTCCACTTCGGTATGTCCTTCTGGCTCTGCCTTCCCGTCGCGGCCACACTGGCCTTAGTTGCCGGATGCATCATCGGCTATCCCACCCTGCGCATGCGCGGCGACTACCTAGCCATCGTGACCCTGGGCTTCGGGGAGATCGTGCGCATCCTGCTCAACAACTGGATGACCCTGACCAACGGGCCCAACGGAATTCTCGGCATCGACCCGCCCAACATTTACATCCCCAGTTTTGAAGGCGGATTCAGCCTGGAGCTGCTCTACCTGAAGAAGCTGCACTACCTCTACTACGTCGCCCTGTTCCTGGCCATCATCACCATCATCGCGGTCAGGCACCTGAACTATTCCAGAATTGGCAGGGCCTGGGAATCCATCCGTGAAGATGAAACCGCAGCTGAATTGATGGGGGTCAACACCTTCAAACTCAAATTGCTGGCTTACGCCATGGGCGCCCTTTTCGCCGGCATGGCCGGTGCCTTTTTCTGTGCCCGCATGCGCTTCGTCAGTCCGGAAAGCTTCACCTTCCTCGAATCGGCCATGGTCCTGAGCATGGTTGTCCTGGGTGGCATGGCTTCCATCCCCGGCATCATCCTGGGAGCGGCTGCCCTGATCGTGCTGCCCGAGGTCTTCCGGGAATTTGAAACCTACCGCATGCTGGTTTTCGGTATGGCCATGGTGGTGATGATGCTGTTCCGGCCTGCCGGCCTGATACCGGCCAAGCGGATGGGCTCCAGATCAGAAGAGAAGGAGGGATAAATGGCCGCGCAACCCATTCTCGAACTGAAGGACGTCTACTCCAGCTACGGCTCCATCAAGGCCCTCAAGGGAATCTCCCTCAAGGTGTATGCGGGGGAAATCGTGGCCATCATCGGCGCCAACGGTGCCGGCAAATCCACCACCCTGATGACCACCTGCTGCGTGGTCCCCATTGATAAAGGCGAGATCTGGTACAACGGCAACCCCATCCATGGAACGGCGGCTGAGACGCTGCCCGTGGCCGGCCTGTGCCAGGTGCCCGAAGGGCGGCGCATCTTTCCGCGCCTGACCGTTAACGAGAACCTGACCTTAGGTGCCTTTTTCCGAAAAAACAAAACGGACATCGAAGCGGACCGCCAGCATGTCTACAAGCTCTTCCCCATCCTCAAAGATCGCCATAAACAACAAGGCGGCACCCTGTCCGGCGGGGAGCAGCAAATGCTGGCCATCGCCCGGGCGCTGATGGGTCGTCCCAAGGCATTGTTGCTGGACGAACCCTCGCTGGGCCTGGCACCGCTGATCGTCCAACAGATTTTCAATATCATCCGAGACATCAACCAAAAAGAGGGCACCACCATTTTGCTGGTGGAGCAGAACGCCAACCTGGCCCTGCAGACCGCCTCCAGGGGCTACGTGCTCGAAACGGGCGCCATTACCCTGGAGGATGATGCCAAGCGGCTGCTCGACAACCCGGAGATACGGAAGGCCTATCTGGGCGAATAGTCTGAGCCAGTCTCCAACGCCCCTGATCCCTTGGTAAAAGAGGGTTTCAGGGGCGTTTAATATTTCCGGCCTTGCTTGACATTGGCAGACCCGGGCGTTAGTATACAGCTAAGATTGTTCTTTAACAAATTGGGGGCGAAACGGCTTCGACGGGGATAAAGAAGCACCGATTGCATGCCGAGTTCCTGCCATCTCGTAAACTGGTGGGAAATAAACATAATCGCAGACGATTATAACTACGCCGTAGCAGCTTAATGCTACCGTTCTACCGGGTTTCTCCCGCGGACCTGGATAGAACGTCGACTAGTGGGATAGCCGAATCTGAATGCCTGCTACAGTAACGGCGAACTCTTAGCAGGATAGCCTTTGCAGTACCCTGCCTGATGGAGACCGACAAAGGCGAAACTTAGAGATCAGGATAAGCATGTAGAGATTTGTGTGGAATATTTTCGGACGCGGGTTCGACTCCCGCCGCCTCCACCATTATACAGTTGATAACCCGTCTCTCCGGGATCATTCTCCGGGAGAGCGGGTTTTCTTTTTGCCCTTATATTCAAGGGCTTTGGCGTCTTTAGCATCTTTCAAAACCATTCTTCGGTCACCCTATTTTTCCCGTTTCCCCGCCTTTCATTCTCTGTTTGGCCCCTGATTCTCCGTTTTGTTCGGACCTGGTCCGAAACGCGTCCGGAAAGCTATATCCTTGTCCTGCAAGGCTTTTCGCGAAATCGCCTTTTAGGGTGGTAGCGCTAAGTCTGCATTCGGTGTTGCAACCGGACTTATTTTTCGAAAACACCGAGCACGGATCGGAAAAGAATCGGAATAAACCTTGATTTCACGCCTGGGATAAAAGAGCCCTCGACAGCTTGTCGGCCTGATTTATCTACATAATCAGGTGGTGATGGGGCCTGTCGTCTCAAGCTGTTTTTTCGGATTTAGTCTCTTAATGATGGTCTGTTGTACCATCCATCACTTACCTGGAAGGCCGACCCGTCACCTAATGGCAGATAACTGCACTTTGCGTGTATCTCAATTTATTAAGATAGCCATGATATAGCACAGCCTTTGATTGATCAGGCCAGGGCTTTTTGGGGATTAACGTCTTAATATGGTTAAAAGGTCGATAAAAGTTCTCAAAATTAAGGCGAAATAAAGTATTTGACCATATAAATTAAGCAAAAACTTATTGCTCGGATGTTAGGATTGTGCCTATTCCTGTTCCAATGCTTCCCTCACCTTTAATGCCAGATCCTCCAATGAGAATGGTTTGGGAAGGAAATTGACGCCTTTTTCAAGCACTCCGCGGTGAGCGATGACGTTGGCCGTGTAGCCGGATGTGAACAGGCATTTCAGCCCCGGCTTGATGTCGCTGACCAATTTTTCCAGCTGCCGGCCGTTCATCTCCGGCATAACCACATCGGTGATCAGCAATTGTATTTCAGCGGCATGCGCTCTGGCTTGCCGCAGTGCCTCGCCCGGAGTAGCAGCGGTCAGCACCTTATAACCCAGCCGTTCCAGCATGGTGCGGCCCACCTCCAGAATCGCCTGCTCGTCCTCCACTAAAAGCAATGTCTCACCGCGGCCAGTGGGCGTTGCCGCCGTGCTCGCGGAAATAGCTTCGACGGCACCCTCTGCGAAACGCGCCAAGTATATCTTGAAAGTTGAGCCATTGCCGGGTTCACTGTATACGTTTATGAATCCTTGATTTTGTTTTACGATTCCATACACTGTAGCCAGCCCCAGTCCGGTGCCTTTGCCTGTATCCTTTGTGGTAAAGTAAGGCTCGAAGATATGATCTTTGACATCTGCAGTTATGCCGCAGCCGTCGTCGCTTACAGCGAGCATTACATAATCTCCGGGTTTAAAGCCCGGGTGAACGGCGCAATAGGCCTCGTCAAAAGTAATGTTTGCGGTCTCGATGGTGACCTTGCCAACCCCGGCAATGGCGTCTCTGGCGTTGATGCAAAGATTCGCCAGCAGCTGGTCAATCTGGGAAGGGTCCATTTTGACCGGCCACACGACGGCCCCCGGCTTCCAGACCAGATTGATTTCTTCACCAATCAGCCGCAACAAAATCTTGAGCATGCTTGCCACGGTTTCATTTAAATCCAGGACCTTGGGGGCCACGGTCTGCTTGCGGGCAAAGGCCAGCAGTTGCCGGGTAAGGTCAGATGAGCGCCGGGCGGCTTTATGGATTTCCTTGAGGGTGGCATGGATCGGATCCAGTGGGTCGGCATTCATCATTGCAAGTTCGGTGCGACCAAGGATTACACCCAGCATGTTGTTAAAATCGTGGGCCACGCCGCCTGCCAGTTGCCCCACCGACTCCATCTTCTGGGCCTGCAGCAGTTGTTCCTGGAGTCTTTCCTTTTCCTCCTGAGCCCATTTTCGTTCGACGATTTCACCGATCAGCCGCGCAGACACCTGCAGTCGGCGCTTGGCCAGCTCGATGATATAAGGTGGCCGGGATTCGTAGGCCAAAGCGTGCCGGGTCAGCTCATCAGCACTAACGCCGTATTTTTCCCCCAATTGCATTAGCTTCGCAGGGTCGCGGGGCGGATCGCCATAACCGACATTGATCGAGCCGACTATCTTTCCACTGGCCCGGATGGGCAAGGCGTAAAGCCGAATCCCCCCCAGACATTCGATGTCCACCGGCCCATTGGCTTCAATCGACCTTTTTGAAGCCTTGGCCCAGCACGATTCGTGGCAGTGCCATTGGCCGCAAGCTATCGCCTCCCGATTATCTTGCGTGTTACATAGCAGACGCGAGGCATGGTCCATAAATTTGCACCAGCCGGAAGAAAAAAGCCCCAGCGCGTAATCGCCGTTCTTTTCATACACCGCCGCTGAAGTGTCGAGCAGATCGAGATAATCGCCAACAATGTCTCCGAGCACCTTTGAACCAACAGCATCCAGGATCACGCGGCTGGTGTTGAGTTGCAATAGGTCGCCATAGGCAGGGGTATATTCGGCTTCCGAATGCTGCAGGCCACTGTCGGGCGGTCTGCTCTTGGTCAGCATCCACTCGATTCGACGAAGCGACTGCTCGGTCCGCTTTCGGTCAGTGATGTCGCTAACAGCCCCGACCATGCGGATGGGACGACCCTGAGCGTCGAAGCTGGCCTTTGCACTGCCCAAGAGCCATTTTTCATTGCCATGGGTATCAAAAATTCGGTATTCACACTCACTCACCGGCGTTCTGCCTGTCAAATGGTCCTGAATGCTCTGGTCCACTTGGGCAATATCTTCGGGGTGGATCATCTTTTTCCAATCATCGAGACTGGGAGCCAGGTCAGCGGGTAGACCATGAATTTCACACCATCGCGCAGAAGTATATGCAACATTGCTCACCATGTTCCAATCGAATATGCCATCATTTGAGGCGGCCATGACTGAGGCGTAACGCTCCTCGCTCGCACGCAACTCCTCTTGGGCAGCTTTATGATCTGCCAGCATACGGGCATTCTCCAGGGCAATAGCGGCGCTGGCTGACAGCCCGCTTAGCAGTTCCAAGTCCTGTTCGTTAAAGGGATGACCGCCTTTTTTATCGTGAATTTCAAAGCAGCCCAGCAGGTCGCCTTTGCGGTTGAAAATGGGGACATCTGCAAGGTTATGGAAACCCAATGCTTTTTGTATTTCGGGGATGACGTGTGGGTCTCGCTCCGCGTCATCCGACCGATAGGGCTGGCGTGTTTGCATGACCCAGCCAGGAACACCGTAGCCTATGTTAAACCGGTAATCGACCGGAATCAGCAGCCCGTTCTGATTATATTCGCTGAACACCATCTGGTTGTTTACCAAAAAGCCGGCGGCGCCAGACTGCGCCCCGGTCAACTCGATCGCCGCCGCTACCAGTTGGCGCATGATTATCTGAATTTCCAAAAACGAGTTGATCTTTTGAGTGGCATGGGTGAGGATCTGAAGTTGTTGTTCACGGCGCTGGAGAGCCATTTCGGCCTCGCGGCGTTCGGAAATACTGCGCATGATGGTCGAAAAGTATTGGATGCCGCCGTCGGGTGCGCGGTGCGCAAGAATCACCAGGGATACAGGGACCTCTTGACCGTTGCGATTTAAAATTGCCGTTTCACCCTCCCACAAACCAGTCGCCGAAGCTGCAGGCAGAGCCTGCGTCTCGATTATTCGCATGGCCCAGGCTGGATGTAGATCAGCGATTATATGGCCATCGAGGGATTCTTCAATTGCCCATCCAGCCATTTTTCGCCCGGCCTGGTTAAGATAGGTCAGCTTTGCGTCTGGTGTCGCAGTCGATACCAGATCACTGGTATTTTCCAAAATTGCGTTGAGTCGGGTCTGGGCTGCCTCCGCTTTTTCCCGCTCGGCCAGTTCCAGCCGGACGGCTTCGTAAAGTCGGGCATTGGCAAGCGCTCCCGACACTTGCAGGGATAATGTTTCAAGAAAACCGGCCTGGGCTTCGAAGTCCCGCTTCGTCAATGAGGCAAGCCCGATAACGCCTATAATCTCCTCTTCACAGCGCAAGGGCAATGACCCGAAAGATTTTATGCCAGCCCTCTTGCATTCTTCCCAGGTGCAGCGGCGATCGCTATGAATATCAATTGAGTAAAGTGGCTTACCCTCTGTAACCGCCAAACCACAGACGCATTCGCCCACTCGGTGTTCGGCAACCTCTCCCAGTCGCTGCCGGGCCTCAGAAGGAAGCACGTCCTGCAGAATCAGCCGCTCATCCTGGCGCAGAAATAGGAAGGCCATGTCGGCTTGAACCGCATCCAGCATGCCCCGCAAGGCTGCTGCCGAGGTCTGTTCCAGCAAAAGAGAGGCACTGACCGTCAGACTCAGCGCGTGCAGTACGGCCAGCTCTCGAGTGCGCTGCTCCGTTATTGCTGCAACCCGATTGCGTTCAGTAATGTCGCGCACAATACCCAGCAGGTGGCCCTCGGGCAGCATCCTGGCACTTACCTCAACCGGGAGCAGGCTGCCGTCCAGACGTCTAATAAGACTTTCATTGACAACGATTTTTCCTTGTAGAAGATCATCCATTCGGATTGGATCTCGTGCAAAGTCTTCTTCCATGATCAGGTCATAAATGTTCATTCCAAGCAGCGCTTTGCGGGTATAGCCTGTCATTTCAATGCTTCGTTGGTTGACGGCAACATATTGTCCGTTGGAATCGACAATGAACATACCCTCAGATGCTTTTTCAAAAACAATCTGATAAAATTGCCCCATGTTGGCGGAATCCTGAGATATTTCGAGTCTGTCCTTGTCCATAGCGTCATCCATTGGCATGCTCCCTTTCCAGGCTGTGAGTTATGTTACTGAATTCACTCAAGTGTATTGCTCAGCTTAATGCTATGTAAAGCGGTTCTGGCATTGGCGCAATAAGAAACAACGCTCCGTACCACAAACCCCAACTTTGCACGTGGTCAACCTGATAGTCGGGCTGAACATAGTGCAGGCGCTCCTCGATCTCGCTGGCTTTATAATACTTTACGGTGTTCTGCAGATCGGGTAAGAAGGGCTGCGCTTGACGCATATATGAACGAGCCCGCTTCATTAAAACCATCAGGATAGGCGGATATGGCGAAGAAACGTAAAGAAGGAAATGCTCTGGCCGAGTTGCTGGAGGCGGCGCCGCATAAAGTTCTCTCCAAGCTGATTACAGAGCTTACGGTGATGTTTCCCGATGTCCGGCGGGAATGTTTCGATTTTCTGAAATCCCAGTCTACAGTTTCCAAGGCCCTTGTAAAACGCTCCGAAGGCGAGGCTGTCCTGGCCCTTTGGTCGGAACTGGCGCCGGATCTGGATGAACTGGATATGTACGGCGGTGGCGATTATGGCACCGAGGATCATGTGGCCGAGCTGTTGGATCAGATTCGAGAGCGGCTGGAATCCAAAGAAGTGGACGCCGATTACCGGCGCGAGCTTCTGGACCTTGTCCTGCCGCTTATCAAAAGCGGCAATGCCGGCATGGACGACATGCTTGATGATGTGGCTTATGCCGCTTGTTATAATGACAGCGATCTGCGAGGGCTGGCCCAGGCTTTTGAGGCGATGAACAAGGAGTGGAGGACGGCACGCGCCCGCGATATCTACCGCCGTCTCGGGGACCGGGACAAATATCTTGAGTTGCGTGCCGGGCGGATGGAATACGGCGCCGATTACCATGACCTGGCTGCATTTTATTGGGAATCCGGCGAAAAGGAAAAAGCCATGCAGGTGGCTGAGGAGGGGCTGGAAAAAGCGAAAGGGCGCATGGATGAACTGCGCGGGTTTGTTGCCGCGGGAGCGGAAGAAACCGGCGACCGGGAAAAGTATATGACCCTGCAGTTCGCCCAGACCGTGGACAGCTTGACACTTGAAAAATATAAGGGGTTCAAGAAGATTTGCACTGCAGCCGAGTGGTCTGCGTTCGAACCGAAGATCCTCGCACAATTGAAACAGGCCTGGGGATCCGAACGTTTGAAGATCTGCATGTATCGCAAAGAATATGATCAAGCCGTGGCCATTTTATCTAAAGGGCGCTATCCGATGTCGGTCTGGGATACCGATTATGAAGTCAAGGTGGCCAAAAAGCTCGAAAAACGGTACCCAGAAGAAATTCTCAAATACTATCTTTCCGGACTGGGTCATCTGAACAGGAACGATCAACGCAAAGAATACGCCCGCAAGGCCAAGGTGATGGTCAAGGTGCGGCATATGCTGGTCGACGTGCTTGGAGATAAAACCCGCTGGGAAAAATTTGCGCACAAGGTCAAGCAGGACAATCTACGGCGTCCGGCCTTTCAGCAAGAATTTGCCGATGCAGTGCCGGGCTGGTCGGAGCTGAACTGACATGTCTGCGGACCGAAAAAGGAAGCTAACATTATTAGGCTTTGAAGCCCTGGCCGATGCGCTGTTGGAGCTGGCCGAGCGTGTCGCGGTGGTTGATGACCTGGTGGAACGCTTGATCGCCACCCCTAAGGAAAACATCCAGCGCTACAAGGAGAAATTGGCCGAGTTGAAACGCAGGCAGTATTTCATTTCATGGAGGGAGTCTGCCGCCTTCGCGCACGAACTGGAGATGCTGCTCTCCGATCTGGCATCGGGCGTGAACGATCCGCGCACAGGCGTGGAGCTGGTGGCCGCATTTTATCGAGCGGACGGTGACATTCTCGATCAATGCGACGATTCCGACGGAAATGTAGGTAATGTCTTCCAATATATCGCCAGAGAGCTTTTTGTTTCCTATGCCTCAGACTGCCCGGACAAGCAATGGCTGGGCAGGTTGGTTTTCGACCTCTGCCGGCAAGACGATTACGGTGTCCGCGACTCCCTTGTCGATTGTGCCGCCCAATACCTGCCTGAGTCAGAAGTTCGGAACCTTATCACGAGGTTCCAGGCATCCGCGGAAGGTAAAGCCGATGAATTCTGGAAACATCACTGGATGCACTGCGTTCAGTCTCTGGCACGGCAGGTAAAGGATGCGCCCCTTTTCGAGCAGACGCGGCTTGCATCTTCAGGCACTCCCACTTCAGCCGCCTGTCTAGATATCGCCCGGGTCCACCTGGAATGCGGCGACGCCCAAACGGCACTTTCATGGCTGCAGCAGGTGCCGATGGATGATCACCATCACAATCAGCACGATCAGGATCGGTTGTTGCTCGAAATTTACGGGAAAACAGGTGACAAGGACAGAAAAAAGGAAGTCGCCTGGCGAATCTTCAGGCGTCATCGTAGTGCTCGGGCGTTGTTTGAGCTTCTATCGGTCATAGGACAGGACCAAAAGGATGGCGTGGTCGCAGGTGAGGCAACCGATATCCTTGGAGAAAAAACATTTTCCCGTTCCAATGCCATGTTTCTTGTTGAGACTGGCCATCTGGATGCGGCGGAAGCCTATTTGCTTAACCGATCCGATAAGCTTGATGGCGACTTTTATTCCGGGCTGCTTCCCTTGGCCGAGGCGATGGAAGCTGGCGGGCGTCCGCTGTGCGCTTCCATCATCTACAGAGCCTTGCTTGACTCCATTCTGCGCCGCGCCTATTCCAAAGCCTATGACCATGGCGTAAGCTACCTCAGGAAGCTCGACATGCTTGCCCCTGCCGTTCTCGACTGGCGCGGCTTTGGAAACCATGATGTCTACGTGAAATATCTGCGCGATCAACACTCCCGCAAACGCAGCTTTTGGCCACGTTATGAAAAGTGATCCAAGATTTTCCAGATATATCGGCATCGATTATGCCGGCGCTCAAACGCCGGCCACCAGCCTCAAGGGGTTGCGTGTTTACTTGGCAAATAGTCAGGCATTGCCGGAAGAGGTGCAACCGCCACCCAGTCCGCGCAAATACTGGGCACGGCGGGGTATTGCCGAGTGGTTAGCGGAGCGATTAGCCGAAGCGGTGCCGACCATTGTTGGCATCGACCACGGTTTTTCCTTCCCGCTCCGGTATTTCGAGGTCCACCACCTGCTGCCGGAGTGGACGGTCTTTCTGGACGATTTCCAGCGCCACTGGCCCACGGATGAGGATCACACCTATGTGGATTTCATTCGTGACGGTATGTGCGGCAACGGCGAGGCGCGTTCAGGCAATGCCCGCTGGCGGCGGATCACCGAGGAGCGGGCCAAGGCCAAATCGGTCTTTCATTTCGATGTGCCCGGTTCGGTGGCCAAATCCACCCATGCCGGCCTCCCCTGGCTGCGCTATCTGCGGCAACGGTTGGGAGACCGTGTTCATTTCTGGCCTTTCGACGGTTGGGAGATCCCTGCCGGACGCTCCGCCGCGGTAGAGGTTTATCCCTCGCTATGGAGCAAGAGTTTGCCCCGCGAGGGCCGCACGTCCGACCAGCATGATGCCTATGTCGCTGCTTCCTGGCTGAGGCAGGTCGACATGGATGGCAGTCTCGGTAAATTCCTCAAGCCTTCGATGCTCCCTGGGGAATATCATGTCGCCCGGATCGAGGGGTGGATTCTCGGCGTGATGTGAAGGGACTCGGACGTATGAGCCGGCTATTTTAGGAAATGGTGTTCGTTATTTCTGCAAACCCATCCCCCTCGTCCGGTAACTGGAAATCAAGGTAGAATTTGCCTTCTCTGGTCCGAATGGCGGGAAACCTTGTAGAACGGAATTTCGTTATTTAATATCGAGTAGTTACGAGGCCTGCGGGGTTAGAGACTGGTTTGCGGTAAGTCGGCGTTCCCTCCACCAGTTTTTTAATTAATTTTCAATACCTTACCTTTTCCACCATCCTTCTTTTAGTTGTAGCTATGTTGTAGATCGTTTACAGTCTGGTAAACGGTCTTAGCTCCATCCGCTTGCTGCTGGAAATATCGTTCAAATGCCTTGTTGGTGCTATGCATGGTACCCATGCGCACCTGTTCCGGCGTCAACCTCTTGCCCAATGCAGTTGCGGTGCTATGCCTGGTCCCGCCGTATAGATCAACGCCCTCGATTCCAAGGTTGGTACAAGCCTTTTTCCACCATTTATAAAAATATCTTTTTCCAAATTGTCTCCCTGCTTTTGCACCACTGATCCCTTCCGGGTGTCTGAAAAAGAATAGGTCCGGTAATCCCTGCGGTATGTTTTGAAGGATCTCTAAATCATCATTTGCTAAAGGTACAATTTTTGGCTTTTTTTCCTTCGGGTGCGGAATGATGATCATTCCATTATTACGGTCAATGTGTTTCTCTTGAACGTTTACCAATTCACCCGGTCGTACGGCAATATATACAGATAACCATTTGATCCCCAACCATATCTTTGGGTTAATATCATAGCTAATCCGGTGTACTTCATCGATGATATTTACCTGTGTTGCAACGTCAACGATGTTTCGCCAGCCAAGTTCAAACTTGATAGAAGGAAACTCCGGCATCTGTGCCAATGTCAGTACCTTTCGCTTTCGTAACCACTGCCAGAAATCATGGAGACAGGATCTCATGTTTGCCTTGGTCTTGTCGGAAACTTTCTGGCTGAAAAGAAAATCTTCAATTTCAGCGTATTCGAGTTGAACCACACCTGGGGCATCCTCGAGGTGTTGGCCAACAAAAATTGCGTCCCTGTTCATCAATATCCTTGAGTTTTACACAAACGGAAAGTATCATCGGGCCATTCTTTGTTGGGGTCGACAATACGACCCGGTTTTTTGGGGTGCTCCGGTCTGCCAACCGTCACCCCTTTTCTTTATCCATAAAAAAAGCCCCCTTGCCGGAGGCTCATCTAATTCGATAATTCTTTTCCGTTTGTCAACGATTGTGAATATTGGGCCGGTTACTCCACCCTCGATCCCGCTAACCTACACCAGGGTTAATGAGCTGGTTGAATCCTTTCCGAAATCACAGGAAATCGAGTTGTAGGTTTCAATCCTGCGATCGCAACTTGCTTAAAATCCTGAACTTGTCAAAGCTTGCAAGTTAATGGATTTAAACAAGCTGGGCTGCAAAAACTTGACTAAATATATATGCTTGACAAAATTGTCAAGTTGAAATATTTAGGCAAGTTATGATGAATTCAACTGAAAAACAGGCAATTACAAAAGTCCCTGGAATTCTGGCTAAATTGCTTGAGTTACCGGAAAAAGATGCTGCCGTTTTTTCCCAAGAAAGCGATTCCGGTCTGGATATTCTATTGAAAGCAGCTGGTTACCAATTCCAGGTGGAATGTAAAAGCTCATCTTCCAGAGCGCCACTGCTTATGGCATTGCGTCAAGTTACGGAAGGCAGGAATTGTTTTGATAAGCACGACATTCCGCTGATTGCCGTACCCTATATGGGAAGATCCGGAATGGATCTCTGTAAAGAGCATGGTGTGTCCTGGATCGATCTATCAGGAAACGCTCATATCAAAGCTCCAGGTCTTTTGATTCATATCGAGGGCCGGCCAAACAAATTCAAAAAAGCCGGCCGGCCGGCCAACGTATTTGCACCTAAAGGTGCCCGAATCGTTCGGCAACTGCTTATTGATCCGAAACAAAGCCACAACCAGCGAGAGCTTTCGAAAATCACGGGTTTGGACGAAGGATATACCAGCAGGATAGTCCGAAGACTAGAAGAGCTCCATCTGATCGGTAGAGATGATAAAGGGGGGTTGAAGCCATCAAATCCGGATGAGCTTCTTGAGGCCTGGCTTGAGGCTTACGATTTTTCAAAGCATCAAATCATCAAAGGACACGTTGCCGCTCGATCAGGAGAGGAACTGCTCAAAAAAATAACCCGGATCCTTTCCGACGAAAAAGTCGATTACGCCGCAACTGGACTGGCAGGAGCCTGGCAATATACCCACTTCACCAAATTCCGTATGGCCACTCTATTTTTAGCTGATTCGCCCGGGGAAAACCTTTTTAGTCAACTCCATTTTAGGGAGGATGATCGTGGCGCAAACACCTGGCTGGTAGTTCCCAACGATAAAGGAGTTTTCCATGGATCGTCGGATCAGGCAGGTATTGTCTGTGTACATCCTGTACAAGTAATTCTCGATCTCAAGGGGCATCCTGAAAGGGCGAAAGAGGCCGCTTCGATGGTTCGCCAGGAAAAACTGAAATGGAGGCGGGATGCCTGAGAAACCTTTATTCGCGCTCGATTACACCAAAGAAAATGTAGAGTTAGTTCGCCAAACCTGCCTTTACGTCTCCACAAAACTCGGAGATCTGTTGGATGATCTTGTGGTCGTTGGCGGCCTGGTGCCCTCGCTTTTAATTCCGGATGAATCCCTTCCTGAAGGTGAAGATGTCCATATCGGGACCATGGATTTGGATCTTGGCCTTTCTTTGGCGATCCTCGATAGGGAACGATATGAGGATCTCACACAAAGGCTTCACAGATCGAGTTTTGAGCCAGATGAGAACGAGGAGGGCAATACTACATTTCAAAGATGGAAGGTTCGCACCTCCTCTGGTTTGAAGGTGACTGTGGATTTTCTGATTCCACCAATTCTTGCTACTGACAAGGGAGGGGATCTACGCCACATTGAAAAGGATTTTGCAGCCGTCATAACGCCAGGCCTTCGTTTGGCGTTTCAGGATAAAAAGAAAGTCTCCTTAAAAGGTGTCACATTGAAGGGTGAAAAGGCTGAGCGCGAAATATGGGTGTGTGGTCCTGGTGCCTTTATTGTGCTAAAAGCCCTGGCATTTCATCAAAGAGGTGAAAATAAAGATGCGTATGATCTTTATTTTGTGATCCGAAACTATGGCAACGGAATTGATGAGGTCTGCGAATGCCTCAGCCCATTATTGAAGGAGGCAGAAACAAAAAGCGCACTTGAAATCTTGTCCCGCGACTTTGTAGATCCGGATAGTGTTGGGCCGAGCCGTGTTGCGCAGTTTCAATACAATGAGCCAAACCCCGACCTTCAGGCGGATGTTGCTGGATATATCCGTGAACTGCTGGAAAAGTGCTCATAATTTGGATCGAAGATTAGCGGATATTCGGTAAACATTCAGTAAACCGTTGCAAACCCCTGTGGCTGTAAGGACCACTGTAGGTTCGACTCCCGCCGCCTCCACCATAAATTAATAATAATTTCAATAGCTTATATGGTTCACGGTGCCCCCAGAATGTGGGTCACTGGTGGGTCATTCCTTTTTTCGAAGCTTTATCACTTCACCCTTCTTATCATTCTGCATCTTGACAACCTGAGCTGAGACTTTCTTTGCGTATCTGGCTCTTCCTTGCAGGTAGCGTTCAAGGGCTTTGTTGGTCTTGTGTAATGATCCCTTTTTGACCTCTTCGGGGCTTAAGAATTCCCCCAAGGCTGTCAATGTACTGTGTCTTGTTCCACCGTACAGATCAACGCCTACAACCCCTAATTTCTTGCAGGCCCGAAACGTTCCTTCGTGTCGTTTTCATGGTGTCACCTGCTTAACATTCATAACTCTTTTTATGGCTTTCTGATACTCTGCCCCCCAGGTATTAATTAATTCTGATTGCATTGATTCGATTCGTGTATGGCTACCTGTCTGGCCATTAATATTCTGACCACCTGCTGGAAGTCTATTTCTTACTATGTTTGGCAAGAGTTAAAACGTCCAATATTCCATTCTCAATAAAGCGCAAGTATTTCAAAACAAATGATAAAATTTGTATAACGCTTGAGGTGAGGCCTTGATGTTAGAACTTTAGAGGAGATACATGCTCAATGGGATACAAATCGAAAGGATGAAAAACGGTAACAGTTTAGTAAAGAACTCTTTGTTGGACAGTTTTTGCATATTCTCACAATTGCTTTCAAAGCCAATCGCAGGATTATAAACGCCCAATGAAGAGCCTGATATTACTTCTATAAAATATAGAAGAGCGAGAAAAACGAGCAGCAATAGCCCAAATATTATCATTATTCCGCGATCCAATTTATATAGTTTGGTTGTTTGGAGACCATTGGGCCGTCCATTTTTACAAAATTTTTGACGGCCAATGATTCATGATATAGATTACTTTGAAACTTCATTTTAGCATAGTTAATCGAATTTTGGAATCAACATGTAATGGAAGGTGAAAATGGGCAAATTTATTAAAGAGGAACCGGATAAGGGAAGACTTCACATTGATTCACCGCTGATGGGAGAATCCTTGGTCAGCAAAGAACTTCTAAAACGGACCGAATCTGCAGAATATTTCCGCATGCATCCCGATATCAATGTCATCAAGATCGGCGGGCAAAGCATTATGGACCGGGGTGGGAAAGCGTTGTTTCCCATTTTGGATGCGTTGATAGAAGCCAAGGACAAACACAAAATCCTTTTGATGACCGGAGGAGGGACACGGGCAAGGCATGTCTACAATATCGGCGTTGATCTGGGCATGCCCACAGGTGTACTTTCCAAGTTAGGCGACAAGGTTTCATGGCAGAATGCGGAGATGCTGTCCGTATTGTTGGCAAAACACGGCGGTGTTAAAATCGGCCATGGAGATAATTTAGAGCAGCTGACGATGTTCTGTCGGCAGGGATATATGCCGATCACCTACGGCATTCCTCCCTATGGTCTCTTCGAGCATCCGGCGGAACACGGATCAATACCCCCACACCGTACTGATTGCGGGGCTTTTCTTCTCGCTGAAAATATTGGCGCGCGATCCCTCATATTTCTCAAGGACGAAAAGGGGTTGTTCGACAGGGATCCTAAAAAAGTCCCCGAATCCGAACGCGATCAGCTGGAATTCTTCGAACGTATTTCAGCTGGGGATCTTCTTAAGCGGGATCTGGATGACCTGATCATTGAACGTCCGATTCTTCAATTTTTGCAGCGCGCCAAGTGCTTGAAGGAATTTCAGATCATTGATGCGCTCAATCACCCAGAACACATCATGAACGCTCTTGAAGGAAAGCACGTCGGAACCATCATCCATAAGTGATGAGAACCGGAAAAAAATCAATTGCAATTCTGGCAAATTATGGGGAGGGGGCATCCTTGTGAGATGGATGCCCTGAACTCATTCAACGTTCCCATTATGGACATCAAGGCTGTTGGCCACCGCCTGTTTTTTGGCCCTTTCCTGCTTCCAGATAGACAATTTCAGCTCCAGTTTCCTTGCTGATTTGCTCGATCTCATTTTTGCGGATGTGTTTAACATAAACCTTTACGTCAGAACCGCTAACGCCGACCACTCGAAATCTCGGTTTTTTTTCGCCTTTTTCGATTTTTCGCCGTTCACGAACAAATATTTTGGTTGCCATCGGTACCTCCTTAGTGATAAATAATTATTATAAACAATAAACAGATATATCCTTAAAGTATCTATGTCAAGAAAATTAAAATCGGCACGCCAACCGGGTTCAAAAAAAACGGAACGCTATATCCAGCCCTCCATCCTACTGGCCCTGAAGACCAAACCTTCATATGGTTATGAGCTGATTCAGGAAATTTCCCAGTTCGGGTTTATTGAAGGACAGGTTCCACCTGGCATGATCTATCGACATCTCAGGGAATTGGAAGAAAACGGATTGGTCGTGTCCGAATGGGAAACAGAAGGGGTTGGCCCCGCCAAGCGCGTCTACCAGCTCACCGGGGAAGGACTGGAGGTACTGGAATTCTGGATCGGCTACATGAAAAACCAGGCCGAGAAGCTATTGAAATTTGTCGGCCTCTATAAGCAAACCGCTAAAAAGAAGAAATGACCCGTGTTGCCGCTGCCACCTTTTCATCGGGCAACGCCGGGAGGCCTTTTTTCCTCCGCTTTTGGTCAATGTTCTCCCAAACGGATTCCCCTTGCGGCTTGACCATAAGAACCGGGCGATGGCCGACCAGTCGCGGACGAAGCCAGCCATTGGTATGAACGATATCCTCCGGGGCAGGAATTTTCGCATCCCGGTCGATCGACAAGGTGCCGATGCCACTGTTTCTTAAATCCGCGACGGTTGTTTGTTCTGGCCAATCTCGCAAATTTTCAAACTCTACGTAACGTCCGGACCAACCTGAAAGAGTCAAGCCAACCGCCGCAGTTGCTCCAATGATCCCGTCATTTGTGCCTCCATGACCGGACAAGTGGATATTTCTTGCAGCCTGAAGAGCCTGCTTTTGAGTAGATACAGTGTGCGTGCAATGCTGTCCGAATTCGACGATGCCGTCCAGTCCGGTATCCATTTCGGTTGCCACGCACAGACCGGGATCACTTCCTACAGCGGCATGATTCCCGATGTGCGAAACAGCATTCTCGATCATCTTATCCAGCATCGAAACATCTGGGATTTCTGCGACCAGACAAGCCGAACTGTTGTGTGATGTATACGGGATACCATCACTTACAAAGAGCTGTTGGCGCACCACCCCAAGGCAATGACATCCCTCCGGTAACTTCTTTTGAAACCATCTGACGAGTTTGCCGGTACCGTATGGCGAATCGTGATTATCCGTGTCATCAAATCCGAAATAGACTTTCATATTTTAGAATCCGTGTCGAGAATGTTACGCTTCAATGTCAATGATCGTATTTCCGGGCATACCTGGCATCGTTGTAAAGGCCTTCACCATATTGTTCGACACCATAATTCCGAATTATCTGTTGGCCTTCTTCTGAAACGACGAAATCGATGAACTGTGCTGCCAGCGGCTGACCGGTAGTCTCCCCATCAGGCTGGCACAATGTATGATAGGTGTTGATCAGGAACGGATCGCCACGGAAAAGGATTTTCAGGTGGTTGAGATCTTTCTTGGCCGCCACCCAGGTGCTACTGTCGGTCATGAAATAACCACGATTTTCATCTGCCATTTTCAGCGTGGCCATCATGAAGGTTTTCGTGATCACATACCACTCTCCCGATGGTTGAATGGCAGCTTTCTCCCATATGGCCAGCTCTTTTTTGTGTGTCCCCGAATTATCACCCCTGGAAAAAAACTTTATCTTTGAATCAGCTATCTTCGCATAGGCGTCTGCGGCAGTTGTAGCCTTCGAAATGCCTGCGGGGTCATTTTGGGGTCCGACGATATAAAATTCATTGGAGCCGATCAGATGGCGCTTGATGGCCCACCCCTCCTCAACGGCTTGTTTTTCCGCCGACGGTGCATGCACCATGACTAAATCGACTTTCTTCTCCTTGAGCAGCTTCAGCGACGCACCGGATCCGGCTTTTTTCCAGCATAACTGACTGTCGTGAATTTTATTGAATGCGTTAGCCAGGACTTCGACAAGTCCAAGTTCACCGGGACTGCCCGTTGCTAAACGGATAGTAGTCGAACCGGCACCATAGGTGGAGGTGCACTCGCTTTGAGCAAAAACCGAAGTCGCCAACACTGCCGACAGACAGGCAATCAATAGGATTTTGATGACTTTCTGAAAATGCTGCATTTTTATCCTCCCCTGTTTAAACATTGTTCGATACGCTGGGACCTCTACTGAAAAATCCGGGACCTTGTCAACATGAATTAGCCTGTAACTATTTGGAATTCTTATTGCTACCGTTAATAACCAGAAATGACAGTAGTGAGTTTTACAGTTTTCTCATCGCAACAGCACTGAGGCCATTGAAGCATTAGAATGCGATCACATGCCGCGTTTCGTCTTATATCTAAGCACATTGTCGGGACTACTGAGACCATTTAAACAGGGATTAGATTAACCCCCAGAAGGATATACAAACGTAGTTCGCCTGTATAACCATTCCGCTACTGCCTCTATTACACTTGAACAAACCGCAGCCCATCAATTCCTGATCGGCCGAGTCCTTGTCTTAGAACCGACTTACCAAAAGCATCAGTTGGCCGAACCCATGAAGCATGAAAACCGTCTTGCTGAAGGCGTTTGACAAAGAGGAAATTTTTAAATAAGGAGAGCCGATATGTCAAAAATGGCATAAAGATATGTACCGCATCCGTTGCCAGTCATTCATCTGTCCGATTTTCCGGAAACGGTTGCCGAGACAATCGCAAACGCTCATGAATGTTTTCCGGCTTAATGCATCAGTGGACCAAAGGGAGATCCATGCTCGTGCTGCAAATCGACTTTTCAGGTGACATCAGCAATCTCAGCTATCATGTTCAACCCCAAGATCACCAGTACTGGATAAATTTCAACCGAAAATTAGATGACGATGCCGGATCCCTTCCCAACGAAGCATCCATCGAAAAACGCCTGGATGAACTGATGAAAATGAGGGTCATCGATTTGCGGCTATTCTGGCTCACGATCGCTCGGATCGCCGAACTGGCGCTCAAACAGGCGGGTGACTATGCGGACAATTGCGAGTTCCAGGCGGCGGGCGATCTGCTCGTCAATCCGCGACGGATTGATATTTATCTCAATGGGTGGGCCGAACCGATCGTCAAGCATCGACATGGCGCTCTTAGCGAGCAGTTCGCGGCTTCGATCGGCAATCACAACCCGGTGGTCTGGCTAAGTAGAGAAACCTGCCCACGAATACGGACAAAGGCGCTGCTGCCTTTCTTAGAAAAAATGCTCTCATCATCAAGTTTCATGAATCCGGAATATATTGCCGGGCTGAAACAACGGGTGTGCAAGGTCGCCGATGCTATTGCTTTTTTAATGGCCTGGCAAATTGAAGATAGCACCCAGCTTTATCAACGAATCCAAGAAGCGGGGCCGGATGAAACGGCGTATATAGTTTCCAGCCTTTGCCACTTCGATAGTCACCATTTCGAAGCCATGGGTGATGAAATCGTATCGGTCATCCTGAAAACCAAACCATCAAACTATTTGATACCCGCCGGGTAGGCTTCCAACTGATTATTGATTATACGTCACATGTCAGTATTCGTCATAGTTGGTTATTATAAAGGAATTTAGCACTTTAGCTATTCAAAGTCGTTGACCCTTGGAAGGGAATTCCCTATTAGGGGATAGGCTTAATATGAGCATTCTAACATGTATCTTCGGACCGGCCACCGACACATACAAACCCAAATGGAAGGAGACCTCGACCATGCGACATACCTCCACAAAATATGCAATCACACTGCTGATAAGCTTGTTGCTGCTTGGCGTAGCTATTCCTGGATCCGCTGCAAATGAAAAAACGCTAATGATGGCAACCACCACCAGCACCGACAACACCGGACTCTTGGACTATTTGGTGCCGGAATTCACGAAGGCTACTGGTATCGAGTTGAAATGGACCGCCACCGGAACCGGAAAAGCTCTAAAACTCGGCGAAAACTGTGACGTTGATATCCTAATGGTACATGCGCCGTCGGCAGAGAAGAAGTTCGTTGATGACGGATTCGGAGTGAATCGGCGTGAAATCATGTACAACGATTTCGTTATCATCGGCCCTCCGAGTGACCCGGCTGGAATCAAAGGCAAATCCATTAAAGAAGCGCTGGCGATGGTCAAATCGAAGCAGGTTCCTTTTATCAGCCGTGGAGACAATTCCGGCACTCACAAAAAAGAACTATCTTTATGGAAAGCCGCCGACTTGCCAGTACCTGAGAAAGAAGGATGGTACGGTCAAATACTATCTCAACATTATCAAGCAGTATGTGATCTGGCTGGATGTGGCTCTTGAGGAGGCAACCGATGATCAAGTCGATGTTTACATCGATTATCTTCTCAGAAAAAGGATGCATCCGGCAAGTATCAACCTGTACCTGACAATCATCCGGGTGTTCTACGACTATTTAAAACATGAGGAACATGTAGACCTGATCAATCCGGTGAGACGCAATCGCCGTCTGCGCGTGCCCAAGCCTTTGCCGAAAAGCCTTCGCGATCAGGAAGTGGAAAAGCTGTTTAGCGCAATCAAAAGCAAACGGGACATGGCCTTGTTCAAGCTGATGCTCAGGTGCGGCCTTCGAGTGGAAGAGGTGTCCCATTTAACCCTGGGATCGATTGACCTAAAACGCCGCCAAATCATGGTCCAGCAAGGAAAAGGCGGTAAGGATCGGGTCGTATACATCAGCGAGGATGCCCTTGACGCATTAACCGCATATTTGAAGTTCCGATCTCACTACCGGACCAAGAACGTTTTTTTAGTCGAAAAAGGAACCTATAAAGGCAAGGCGATTTCTGTGCGCGGCATTCAAAAGCGAATAGAGCATTATGCAAAGAAGACTCGGATAAACGTGTCATGCCATCGACTCCGACATACGATGGCCACTCAGTTGTTGAACGCCGAAGCTGAAGTAGAAACAATCCAGGATTTGCTGGGCCATAACTGGATCACGACGACCCAGCGCTATTGCAAGGTCTCGAATCTGAAAGTGCAGCGAGACTACTTCAAAGCGATGCGCACTGTTCTGCAACGCTTTGACCAGCCATCATCAACGCACCTGTTTGACCCTGGATGATGACTACGAATTACTTTTTGCTTGACAATCACGACAGCAAGATGCAGGCTAAAAGCATATAACCAACCATAATTAATAGATAAATCAGTTTTTGTTACGTCTTATCTCAATTTTGACGAAACAAACCACCATAAAAAGCCTCGCATGATCATAACTACACGACATCCTTCGGAAAGCTCAATAATGAATTTGCACATTCTCGAAAAGGACGTGAACGGGGGATCTGGTTTGTCTACACGCTCGTTGCGATCATCATCCCGTTTACTTCTTAGAAGACGTCCAATATACTGCGCTGCCTGAAAACGCTTTTCAGGTTTACCGGCATACGCAAAAAACGATTCTACACATTCATTGCTTCGCCCAAAATCCCTTGGAAGCGGTTATGGCAAACCCTATGGAAGATGATCCCCGACCCAGAGACTGATGGCAGGCTGTTGTTGGCGCTCGACGACTGTATCAATCCCAAGACGGGAAAGAAAATTTACGGTTGGAAATCTGAGGGACAGCCTTAATTAACTCAACAACTTGTATGTGTAATAGCCAAAGGTCCTCAACATTGATTGATTGAGCAAGACAGATGGATATTTACGGCTGTCCCCATCTTCCCCCAATCGCGTTAAATCACTTCGGCAACAACTTCTCAAACACATAGGGCAAACAATCCGCTTCCGCCATCGGTTCCCCAGCCAGCATGGCGTGCGTATCCATCCATTCTCTTTTGTTCTCCTCAATGTATGTTTCCAGGTCATGTTTTTCGAGGAAATTGGCGGTCCTTTGAGCGACCTGGTTTTTCGCAATCTCGTAGAGCTCGGGATGGTGCTGGATTAAGGCGGTTGCGCCGGCGATATAGTAAGACCACCGTCGGTCTTCAATGGGGATCTTGGTTACCCCATCCGTGCCCATCAACTCACTGTACTGTGGGCTGTCAAAGGTCCTGATGTAGACTTCCATGTAGAATTTGACCATTTCCAAGACGCTGGACCCAAAAAAGCTGTTGAAGGCGTCATCGTCAATGTAAGCATCGGCCAGGTACATGAAATCTTGGTCCACAAAGTTGATGTTGGTCATTTCATGGTAGCCGCACAGCGCCCTTGCGACGGAGTTGTTTCTCTCAAATCCGATACAGTTGACAACGATGTCGGCCTCGATTCGCTGGCCGCCGTCGACCACAACCCCGGTTTCGAACATGCCGGAGATCTCCCCGGTCACGGTTGCAATCTTTTTCAGATAATGGCCCACGAACCAGATATCGGAGACACTGATGGTGTGCCCTGCATGTTTGACCTTGCCCATCCAGCACTCGGGTTGGGTCGCACCGCTCATTTCATACACCTTTTTCCAATACATCATGTTGCGGAAATTGC
The DNA here is from genome assembly GCA_963704985.1 of uncultured delta proteobacterium. GTDB lineage: Bacteria > Desulfobacterota > Desulfobacteria > Desulfobacterales > Desulfosarcinaceae > Desulfosarcina. The sequence goes on from CAVPIL010000010.1 coordinate 178,255, forward strand.
TTTTTTTGTCGTGCTTGAAGGCGTCGTCATAGGGGGTGGCGAAATTCAGGTAGTCGATGATTTTGGGGCACACCGTACCGTGGCGCCGGCACACCACGGTCACATGCGACGCACCCCCTTCAAGGGCGGTCCTGGCGTTTTCGACGGCGAAGGCGCCCATCCCGACGATGACCACCTTTTTGTTCCGCCAATCCAGTCCATGGGCCTTGTCGGAAAAACCGGCGACGATTGTCCCGCGAAAGGCTGCCTGATTCTCCCATTCAACCGCTCTGGGTGCCCCGACTCGATCATTGATGGCCAATATGACACCCTTGCTCTGAAGGATGGCCGCGCTTCCGTTGCGGGTGTACCCGATCTGGTAGCCATGGTCCGTTTTCTCGATTCCTTGGACCTCGGTCTCCAGAAAGAGCTGGTCGGAAACGGCGTTGGCCAGACGGGCCACGTCTTCCAGGATCTCGCGGGTCGCGGAATGGTCGCGATTGGTCCGCGTCGGGCGCTCAACCAGGCGATAGGCGCCTTCGGAGGTATTGACCCGGGACGTCGTATTCGCATACATGGACCAGATGCCGCCAACCTTGTCCCCTTTTTCGAGAATGCAGCAAGAGATGCCGCTCTGTCGCAGGCGGTTGGCCGCATAGAGGCCGGTAATGCCGCCACCGACGATAGCCACATCGACCTGTTGCGGCGGTGAGCCGCTGCTGCCGACGCGCAGGTGATGATCGCCAAATTGAATTCGAGCGGCGGCATAGGCTTCGATGCGGTCGAGGATGGAGCCTGTTTCCGAACTGTCGACCCGGACGATATCCAACGCTGTGCCGTCGAGGTCTATACCCGCATCGGCAATGGAAAACAGCGCATACGGGTAACAGGGCGAGCGCATGGCGCCGAGGGCAGCCAGCACCTCCGCAACCTGTTTTGACCGATCCCCGGCGGCAACGAACACATAGGGAAGATCCGCATGGCGCCGTATTTGCTTAACAATTGTCGCCGTGTCGGCAGAATCGAAATCCAGCAGATGTTCAGCCGGGAGATCGATGGTGGAAAAATTGGCTACCCGTACCGCCTGGGTGAAATGGTTTTTTTGATTCATGCCGCATCCTTGGTTATGGGTTGTTTCCATTGCGCTTTCAGCCACGGAAAAAGGTAAAGGATCGGGTTGTCCGGTCAGGCAAAATTCGCACCGGCCCGCCTGGCGCCCTCCACCAGAGACGCCAGCTTCATCCAGGCGACGTCACCGGATACGCTCATCGCCGATGCGGTGGTGGCAAAGCCGCAATCGGTCGATCCGATCACGCGCTCCGGGCCCAGGATGCTCGCGTAGGTGGTGATTCGCTGGGCCACCAGGTCAGGGTGCTCCACGATGTTGGAGGTGGTGTCGATGACACCCGGCATCAGCACCTTATCCTCCGGGAAAGGGAATTCTTCAAACAGCTTCCATTCGTGGGCGTGCCGGTGGTTGCTGGCCTCCAACGAGATGTACCTGGCATTGACGGCCATGACGCGGGGGAAAATTTTTCTCAAGTCGATATCACAATGATGGGTGCCGGGGTAGTTGCCCCAACAGATGTGGGCCCGGCATCGGTCCGCAGCGACCCCTTCCAGAGCCTGATTCAGGGCGCGGACGTTGGCGTCCATGATACCCAGAAACTCCTCATCACTCAGATCCTTGAACCGAGTGTGCCGGCCCATGGCGAGGTCGGGACAATCGATTTGCAGATTAACGCCGTAGCCGGCAACCATGTCGTATTCCTGCTTCAACACGGCAGCGATGCTATCAACGTAGGCCTCATAACTCGGGTAGTAGGCGTTTTCCATGAAAAGCGCCACCGTCCCCGGCGACGGTGAGGTGAAAAACAGCTCCGTGTCCGAACCGGATGGCTTCAGTTTGTCGAAGACCTCCGCCATCATCTCCAGTTCCTCCCGCAAGGAGGCTTCGCCGGTATAGGCCAGTGGCTGCGTACAGGATGGCAGCTTGATCGGCGCTTTGGGGTTAAGGGTGATCAGGCCGTTGCGGCCGCCGAAGCGCCTCGAAAAGTCGGGCAATTCCTCCAGGTCCCTGGGTAAGGGGGCGATTCCAGTGCCCTGAAAGCCTGCGATGCGATTTACCGTTGAACTGATATAATCCGTTCGCGGCAGCTCTCCGTTGTTGATATGGGAAATCCCCAGGGAGATCTGTCTGCTCATAACCTCGGTCAGGTAGCGCCGCAGATCGTGCGGGGTGATTTCCTGGTTGCGCAGGACCTTGCCCATCATCTCCGATGGACGGGGCAGGGAACCCACATGGGTGGTTTTGATAACCGTCATCATTGCCTTCCTTGGTCTCTTACTGACCGTCAATTCAGGCGGCCGGCGATTGCATAAACGGCGTCCACAAACTGTTCCTGCAGGGGGTATTCGAAAAGGATCTCGGGTCCGAGTTCGATCTTCAATGATGATTCCAGTCGAGAAATCAGTTCCGTACCGCTCATGGAATCCAGCCCCTGATCGGTCAGCTCGATTTCCGGATCGATCGCTTTTATGCTGGTGAGTTGAAAAAAGAGCTCGGCTACCAGAGCCGCCACCGTTTCCCGGGTGACCGGTTTCAGCGGGTCTTCGTTTTTTCGCTGCGCAATTCGTTTTTCGATTTCCGCTGCGAATTGATCGAACAACGGATATTCGAAAAGCACATCCGGTTCGATTTCGATCTCGAATGTCTCCTCCAGATGGCGGACCATTTCGGTGGCACTCAGGGAGTCCAATCCCTGTTCGAGAAGCTCCATATCCGGATCGATGGCTTCTATTCCGGTGACGTTGAACAAGAGGCTTTGGATCATGCGCCGCACGTCAGGCAGACTGGGTTCGGCAACCGGCGCAATGTTGGCTTGGGCTGATGCCGGTTCCAGCAGATGCAGGTATCGGCCGATGGCGGCCGCCCGTTCCCGGTTAAATGGAATTGCCAGCGGCTGGATCCGCTTCCGTACAGATGCTTCGGCGCCTTGGATGATGATATGGGCGTTTGAGCCGCCAAAACCAAAACTGCTGATGCCGACATTGGCCTGGTGATCGATGCGCGTCGCTTCGGTAACGACCTGGACCGGATGGGAGTCGAAGTCAATATGCTGATTGGGTTGTTGAAAGTGCAGATTGGGCGGAATGATGCCGTGGTTCAATGCAGCCACGGCCTTGACCAGTCCGGCGATGCCGGCAGCCGACTCCAGGTGCCCGATGTTGGATTTCACCGAACCGACATAGCAGGGCGCCTTCCGGTTTCTGGCAATCGTGTTCTGGATGGCCGACATTTCGATGGGGTCGCCCAGTTTGGTTCCCGTACCATGGCATTCTACGTAGGCGATGTCCTGTGGCGCGATTGCCGCATCCTGACAGGCGGCCGCAATCAGCTCCTCCTGGGCCTCCGGATGCGGTGCGGTGATGACCTGGGACCGGCCGCCGTTCTGGTTGATGGCCGAACCGGTCAACTCGGCGTAATAGGTAGCGGCCAATGATCGGTTGACCAGCAGGACCAGACCACCACCCTCGGCACGGACATACCCGTTGGCCGAATTGTCGAAGGCCTTGCAGCGGTTATCACGCGACAGGAATCCGGAATTTCGCATGTTGGCGGTGAAGCCTTCATCCAGAAGCATATTGACACCACCGGCAATGGCGTAATCCACCCGGCCGGCCTCGATATCTTTGGCCGCATAATGAACCGCCAGCAGAGAAGAGGAACAGGCCGTATTGGAAACCCAGCTGGGCCCTCTGAAATCGTAGTGATAGCTGATTCTGGCGGCGATGATACTCGGGTTGGTGCCGGTGGGATAGTAGGCCGACGTCGGGTCACCCCTGTATTCCTGGCTCCATGCTCCGATATAAACACCGACTCTTTTTCCGTCCACGGTTGCCGGATCGATACCGGCATCCTTCCACAACATCTCGGTCAACTCCAGGGCCAGGATCTGCTGGGGATCCATCGTCCGCGCTTCCGCCGGCGAAATGTTGAAATAATGATGATCGAACCTAGCCACAGCGCTATCCAGAAATCCGGCTTCGGAAGCGCCTCGGCCGACCTCGTGCCGCACCTGATCCTGCTTGCCCACCAGCATATCCCAGAACTGCGTCGGTGTCTCCACGGAAGACGGAAACCGGCAGCTGATACCGGCAATCACGACACCGTGGCGTTGATAATTGCGGCTAGTCGGCAGTTCAACGGCAGCCTCCCTGCCGAACCGGTCGATCAACTGGTTAATGGTTTTGTAACGGTAGAAATCCTGTGGTTCAAGAGATGGGAAATAGACTTGCAGCAAGGCAGCCAACTCGGTGAACCTCAGGGAGTCAAAGCCCTGGTAGGCCAGTGATCCATCATAGTCCAACCCTGGACGGTAGGTATCGAAAAACATCCGCAGTTCCGTGTGAAACGCATGTTGATCGAGTTGGTTGCGCTGATGCAGGATCCACTGAATCTCATCCTCCCCGCGGAACATGGATGACGCATGGGTGTAATCCTTAAAGCGTTCCAGGCATTTCCCCAATACCGGATGAAAACCGATTTCGATGAAGTCCAGGTGATCCTCACCAAATCGTGCGTTGAGGGTCCGCATGGTTTGGATGAAATCGATGGGCTTGACCAGCCACGCATGCCAATGGTCGTCCCTGAGATGCGTTTCAAAGTTCGTGGTCAGGCCGGATACAAATGAACCCGCTTCGACCCGCTTCGATTGAATCCTTGCCAACTGATCCGCATAGCACCCATAGTCGGGGTGGTGCCACGGATGAGGCAGTTTCATCTGAACGAACTCGGGATGTTGCCGGCGGAAGTCATCCATCTCGTCGCCATGGCCGCACACCGTTACGTGCCGGCCGGCGTCGTCTTCGAAATTGAACGACGAAAGATGGAATGGGAATGGCGCAATTTCATCATCCGCCAAGCGCCCATGCAGCATCACCCCTTCCAGGCGGGCGGCCACCTCCCCGATATGATAGGCCAACAGGAGGATCTCCTCGAGGGAATAGAAACCGGCCTGGTAGGCCGCCGTCAGTTCCCCGGTGCTGTGGCCGACCACCACATCCGGACGATAACCCCAATGGCGCCAGAGGTCGGCCAGGCATATCTGCGACACCACCGTCAGCAACGGACTGTGAGGGCAGCGGTGACTTCCGATTTCTCGAGCCAGGAGCGGCTCCAGCTCAAGGTTCAACGTCGCGCTGAGAAGGGCTTCAATTTTCGCCCAAGAGGGTGAATGCTTCAGAAGCCTGTAACTGGTTTCATCACTGTGGGTTCCTTCTCCAGAAAACAAGAATACCGTTTTTTTCATCCTGAATACCTTCTATCATACTGTCATGATTATTTATTCATATCGCACCAAGCAAAGACACAATCCGCCATGGTATCAAAACGATTTAAGGAACCGAGCCATGGGATCCGGCTTTCCGCTGACCGGTCTCTGAGTCCCAAATGGCCAGTTTGCGGTTGGCATTGTTTTGCGATGCGTTCGTTTCGATTGTTGGTCACCATCGAATAATAAGGTCTTAAAGATGGGTCATGGTGAGGTGAAACGCGTTGCTCTTTGTAGGCAGGATTCCCCTTGTCATCAAGACCACATGTTTCCCTTTTGGGCTGGAGTTAGCACCTTGTGGAATGACGGTTGCCGGGCGATCACTGGGCCAGTTCCCTCACGCCGCTCTTCATGATTCATTAGTCTAGACACGTTAAGGACGGATGCAACCCTGTCAAGAGCCGAGGGTCCGAATTGGCGCCAAGAACAGCCCCCGATTGCGCAAAACGGCAATGTCCACCCCATGCTGGTAAAGCTATCGGCCACAAGTGGCTGTTCGATTGGCAGGAGGGTGTTGGGCGGATCGGGAGAGGATGTGGGCCATGGCCTGTCCATGATGAATCAGCAATGCCTGGACCCTGCTGCCGGCCCGGTGCCCTCATCAAAGGGATCACGTGAACCATGCACCACTCTATCAAGAGGATAAAGTTAATGATTCAAAGCAAGCGTTACGGTTACACCGTTTGCCCGGCGGACATACATTTTTTGGCCCGCCGGCCGCTCGTTTTGGCCGCCCGGCAATAGCAGGCATGCCTTGCGTCGGACGTGTCGGACGCCTTCTCACAGGCACCGAGCCGGTGTACCAATTGTTATAATTAAGGATAATCAATAGAAATAATAGGGTAACCGGAGAAGGCCGGGCTTATCCTGGCGACTCAACACATTGGTGGCATCAACCCGTTGAGGCTTATGGGTCAATTTTTTGATGACTGGCGGGCTGTTCGGCCGCAACCGGGCTGGGTGACCCTGCCGGGGCAACCGCCGCCATATGGTCACCGTGCATGGCCGACACACCGTCAAGCGGACACGGATGGGTTGCCGCACCGCTGCTGCCGCCAGGTCATTTCCGGGGTTTTTGAATATGCATCCGCTTCATGCGTTCGATCAGCGTCGTCGGTTTGATGTTCAGCAATGCGGCGGCGCCGTCTTTGGCGTATATTTTCCATTGGCATTGCACCAGGGCGTTGATCGTGTTTTGACGTTCGAATTGTCTGAATTCCGTTTCCGTCAACACCGGTGCCCGGGTCTCGCCATCGGCGAGGCGGTCCGCCGGCAGGCTTTCGCTGGATGGAAACCCCGATTGGATGCGCCTGAAGCTCAACGCGCTGGATCGGGCGAGAATCATGGCGCGCTCGATCGCATTTTCAAGCTCCCTGACATTGCCGGGCCAGTCGTAGGCTTGCAAGTCCATGATGTTGGCCTGGGTCAAACGGGGGCAAGCCACGTTGAGCTCTCTCGACAGGTTGCTGATAAAGTGGGTTGCCAGCAAGCGGATGTCGTCTTTTCTGTCTCTGAGCGGAGCAACCTGAATGGGGAACACGTTCAGACGGTAGAACAAATCGTCGCGAAACCGTTTGGAGGCGACTTCTGTTGCCAGGTCCTTATTGGTCGCAGCAACGATGCGGACGTCGACTTTTCTGGTTCTGTCTTCTCCCAAACGCTCATATTCGCCTTCCTGCAAAATGCGCAGCAGCTTGCTTTGCAGATCGAGCGGAATGTCCCCCACTTCATCCAGAAAAATGGTTCCGCCATCGGCGGCTTCGAATCGACCGATGCGGTCTTTAATCGCCCCGGTAAAGGACCCTTTGATATGGCCGAAAAATTCGCTTTCATAGAGCTCTTTGGGGATGGTTGCACAGTTGACCTTGATCAGCGGCTTTTCTTTTCTCCGGCTGTGCCTGTGAATTTCACGGGCAACCAATTCCTTGCCGGTTCCGGATTCGCCATGGATCAGCACATTGGCATCGGTGGGAGCCACCAGCTCGATCTGCGCAACGACGGTCTTGATTGGATGGCTGTCGCCAATGATGGCGCCGTAACTGGGTGACGCGGCAAGCTCCTGCTTAAGAAAGAGGTTCTCAGCCTGCAGCCGATCTTTCAGCGACCGGATCTCCCTGGTTCTCTGGGCCACGATCGTTTCCAACTCATCGTGTGCCTGTTGGATCGCTTCCTCGGCCTTTTTTCGTCCGGTGATTTCAAGCAACAGGTCTTGGTTGAGCGCTTCCAATGAACGAACATACTCGGCGCACTGGGTTTCCAGATGCCTGCACTTCTCCCTTAGAAGGTGGCGGTCGTTGGACGGCCCGTTTGTAGATGCAACCATGATCCGCTCCATGGCGGTGTTGATCCGTTCAAGGTGTTGTATTAGGCGAGGTGAACGCGCCGATCGGATCGCAATTGATAGTTAGTGGTAAACTACGACACAATTAAGAAAATACAATCAGATCGAAAAGGTGCGCACTGGATGACAGCCGGCACGGCGGTCCGGCCGAGGCAATTGGCTGAATGGGGCGCAGGATGCTTTTTAAGCAGGGTCTCCCTTGACAATGCGCTGGACCCCGATCTAAGATTCCCCTTCACAGGTAACGCCGCAACGTCACCCGTTGCCGCCTCTCCACGGCATCCTGTATCCCGTCGGACCAACCCTTGAAGCGCGAAGGTGAATCGATGCAGCCCGTTGATGTTCAAGGTGTTCTTTCTCCCTGGCAACCCGGTGTCTTCAGTCTGACCCTTTATGGCGTCGTCGTCATCGCACTGACGATCGCCCTGCTCTTTCTGTCCCGGTGGCTGGGCAGGCAGCGACCCAACCAAGAAAAACTGCGCGTTTACGAAAGCGGCATCATTCCCACCGGTCAGGCGAGACTGCGCTATCCGGTGCCTTTTTTCATGGTGGCCATCTTTTTTCTGATCTTCGATGTTGAGGGGGCCTACATCTTTTCATGGGCGGTGGCCAGCCGTCCGCTCGGCTGGACGGGCTGGTTCCAGATTCAATTTTTCATCGGCGTGCTGATTGCCGGACTGGTCTACATCTGGGTGAAAGGAGGCCTTGAGTGGGGGCCGAAGCGCGACTGAAGGCGGACATTGCCCTTGCCGGTGCGGACGCCGTGATCAACTGGGCCCGCAAACACAGCCTCTGGCCCATGTTTTTCGGCCTCTCCTGCTGCTTTGTGGAAGAGGCCACCGTGTTCACCGCCCGCTATGACATCGCCCGTTTCGGCGCCGAGGTGCTGCGGCCCTCGCCGCGCCAGGCCGACCTGCTGATCATTTCCGGCACTGTGTTCAAAAAGATCGCCCCGGTGGTCCTGCGGCTCTACGAGCAGATGGCCGAACCCAAGTGGGTGGTCTCCATGGGTTCGTGTTCCAACACCGGGGGCATGTACGACGCCTACAGCGTAGTCCAGGGGGTCAACCAGATTCTGCCGGTGGACCTGTACATCCCCGGCTGCCCGCCGCGGCCGGAGGCGGTCCTGGCCGGATTGGTCAAGCTGCAGGAGAAGATCGTCAAGGAAAAACCGGCCCGTCCGGTTTTCCACCTGGCCGGGGGCACCCAGGGTACCCAGCAGCCGGTGATGGTGGACGGCGTTTCCAAGAGCCGCGACCCGCGCGGTCCGGGTATGACCGGCACGGCCATTCGGGGCACATCGGTTACCCCGCCTCACTTTGCCGAAAGCCGCAGCGACGGGATGTGGACCCCGCCGCCGGCCGAGCGCCCATGGACCCATACGGACCGGCAGCTGGCTGAAACGATGCAGCGGCGCTTCGGCGACGCGGTCCGCGCCATCTCGCCCACCAGCGACATGGTCGCCTTTGCCATAGCACCCAGTGCCATTACCGATGTGCTGGATTTTTTGAGAAATGACGCTTCACCGCGATTTCGGCGCCTCGACGACCTGACCGCCATTGATGAGTCGGCCCGCCGCAAGCGCAAAACGGATCACGATTTTACCCTGGTTTACCACCTGCTGGCCTTTGACCCGCCCACCCGGCTGCGCCTGACGGTAGCCCTGTCGGGAGAAGCTCCCAGCGCCCCCAGCGCAATCGGCATCTGGCCGTCGGCGGCCTGGTATGAACGCGAAGTTTATGACATGTTCGGCATCCGCTTTGACGGACACCCGGACCTGCGGCGCATCCTGATGCCGGACGGCTGGCAGGGCCATCCGCTGCGCAAAACCCACCCCGGACGGGCTACCGAAATGCCCCCCTACACCCAGGCGGACGCCCGGCGGCTGCAGCCGCGAGACGCCGGCTTGTTTTTCAAGAACCCGGATGGCCGGCAGGATCTGATTCTCAATGTGGGACCCCACCATGTGAGCACCCACGGCCTGATACGCTACGTGCTGGCGCTGGATGGGGAACTCATCAGCGACATGGACATCGAGATCGGCTACCACCATCGGGCGGCGGAAAAAATCGGTGAACGGCAGACCTGGCACCAGTTTATCCCCTACACCGACCGGGTGGACTATCTGGCCGGGGCGGCCAACAACCTGCCCTACGTGATGGCCGTAGAAAAATTGGCCGGCGTCGAGGTACCCTCGCGTGCCCAGTGCATTCGCGTGCTGCTCAGCGAGCTGTTCCGCCTAAGCAACCATCTGGTCTGGTTGGGCACCTATGCCCATGATGTGGGTGCCATGACCCCCACGTTCTACACCTTCCGCGAGCGCGAAATGATCCTGGACATCGTCGAGCTGATCACCGGCGGAAGGCTGCACCCCTCCTGGTTCCGCATAGGCGGTGTGGCCGCCGATCTGCCCGAGGGCTGGAAGGAGGCCGTGGATGCCTTTACGCGCATTTTTGACCGTCGCATGGATGAATACGAATCCCTGATCACCGGCAACCCCATTTTCCGCGCCCGCACCCAGGGGGTGGGGGCGATCGGCCTGGACGACGCCGTGACGTGGGGGGTCAGCGGCCCCAACCTGCGCGCCTGCGGCCTGGCCTGGGACCTGCGCAAAGCCTTTCCCTACAGCGGCTACGACCAGTTCGATTTCGACATTCCCACGGCTGAGGGCGGCGACTGCTACGCCCGCTACCTGGTGCGCATGGAAGAGATGCGCCAGAGCCTTTCCATCATCCGCCAGGCGGCCGCAGGGATGCCGCCGGGCCGCACCGTCACCGACGACTACCGCTACGCGATCCCGGCGCGCCAGGAGATGCTCACGGATATCGAAACCCTGATCCATCACTTCATCAATGTGACCCGGGGGCCAAAAATCCCCAGGGGTCAGGCCTATGTCGCCTGCGAGATCCCCCGCGGCGAACAGGGCTACTACGTGGTCAGTGACGGGCTCGGCTATGCCTACCGCATGCGCATCCGGGCGCCGGGGTTCGCCAATGTGCAGGCCCTGCCACTCATGGCCAAAGGATGGTCGCTCTCCGACCTGATCACCATCATCGGGTCGGTGGATTACATACTGCCGGATATCGATCGATAGCCTATGCTGCCACCAGCGCTTAAAAACCAGCTGCAGGAACAGATCGCCGGGGTGGACCATCCGCGGGAGATGGCCATCGACGTGATCAATGCCCTGCAGGATCATTACGGCTACTTTTCCGACGAGGCCCTGACGCAGGCGGCCGACCTACTGGACATGTCGCCGCTGGAACTGGATGAACTGGCCACGTTCTATACGTTCATCTACCGCGAACCAGTGGGCCGCTACGTCATTCACGTGTGCGACAGCCTGATCTGCTGGATGGAAGACGGCCAGAATCTGGTGGCGCACCTGTGCAAGCGGCTGGGCATCCGCATGGGCGAAACCACGGCCGACAGACGGTTCACCCTGCTGCCGGTGTGTTGCATCGGCTACTGCGACCGGGCCCCGGCCATTCTGGTGAACCGTCGGGTCCACGGACCCTTGACCATCGAAGCCCTCGATCGGCTGATCGATAACCTTCGGGAGAGCCATTCGTGACGGACGCGTATCCACAAGTGTTGCTCAAACACCGCAAGCCGGACCGTATCACCACCCTGGCAGAGTACCGGCAGGCCGGTGGCTATGAAGCCCTGCAACGAATCCTGTCCGGTCAGGACATGGCGCAGGTCAAGACCGAGCTGGCCGATGCCATCCTGCTGGGCCGCGGCGGCGCAGGCTTTCCGGCCGGGACAAAGGTGCAGACCGTGGCCGAGGATGCCCCGTTTCCGCGCTATGTGGTCTGCAACGCCGATGAGATGGAGCCGGGTACGTTTAAGGATCGGGTCTTTCTGCACGCCGAACCGCACATGCTCATTGAAGGCATGATCCTTGCGGCCTATGCTGTCAGGGCCTCCCACGGCATCATTTTTATCCGACCCGAATATGAAAGTGCCGCCCGGATTCTGGAGCGGGAGATCGATATCGCCCGTAGGGAAGGATTCCTGGGTGACGGCATCCTCGATAGCGGCTACCGTTTTGATATCGTCGTGCATCGCAGCGGCGGCCGCTACATCTGCGGCGAGGTGACCGCCCAGCTCAACGCCCTGCAGGGCCGGCGGCCCAACCCCAAACAACCGCCGCCCTACGCCACCGACAGAGGGTTGTGGGGGATGCCGACCCTGGTGAACAACGTGGAAACGCTGGCCTGCATCCCCCATATCGTAAAAAACGGCGCCCAGTGGTTCAAGGATCTGGCCCTTTCGCCGGATGCCGCAGGCACCAAGCTCTTCTGCGTCTCGGGCAAGGTGAGCAAGCCCGGCTGCTACGAATTGCCCCTGGGCATCAAGCTCTCGGAAATCATCGAGACCTGCTGCGGCGGCATGAAGGCCGGGGCGCAATTTAAGGCCTGCCTGCCGGGCGGCGCCTCCACCGGGTATTTGACCGCAGACCATTACCATATCGAGATGGATTTCGATTCCCTGAAAAAGGTGCGTAACCGCTTGGGAACCGGAGCCGTCATGGTGTTTGACCACCACACCTGCATGGTGGCCGCGACCTTGAACCTGACCGAGTTTTTTGCCCGCGAATCCTGCGGCTGGTGCACCCCGTGCCGGGAGGGCTTTCCCTACCTGCGGGACCTGTTGTGGCGCATCGAGAACGGACAGGGCGAGGCGGATTTCATTCCCATGATACGAACCATTTGCGGGCACTTGTGGAAGTCTTACTGTGCCTTTGCCCCCGGTGGCGTGAGCCCCATCGAGAGCCTGCTGGAGCACTTTGAAGACGAAGTGATGGCGCATATTGAGGGTAGAGGATGCCCCTTTAAAAAGTAACGGGAAGGGGCATCTTTCGGCCCAGGGCGCGTTCTCCCATTTTTGCAACCCGCGACGTAGCTCTGCTGCGCTTCCTTCGGAGGACGGCTTTGCCGTTAGTTGCAAAAATGCTGCGGCCTTGCCCTGAACCAAAATCCACCCTTTCCAGATGGTGGCTGAAAAGCAAATGCAAAACGAGTTTTCATTCAATGTTAGATGTTCGATGTTGTATGTTCGGTTTTTTTCTGAATTCTGACTCCTGGTTTCGGACTTCAAGGTTTTATATGGCTTAACAGAACATGCCCAAACTCACCATCGACAACCGCGAAATCAATGTCCCCGCCGGCACCAAGGTGATCGATGCGGCCGAACGGCTGGGCATCGTGATTCCCCGCTTCTGCTTTCATCCGGCCCTCGGATCGGTGGGGGCCTGCCGGGTCTGCGCCGTGGCCTTTACGGAAGGGCCGGTCAAGGGCATCCAGATGAGCTGCATGATCGAGGCCCAGGAAGGCATGGTGGTTTCCACCACCGATGCGGAAGCCGTGGATTTCCGGCGACACGTCATCGAATTTCTCATGCTTAACCATCCCCACGACTGTCCGGTGTGCGACGAAGGCGGACACTGCCTGCTGCAGGACCTGACCGTTGCCGGCGGCCATGGCCTGCGCCGTTACCGGGGCCTCAAGCGCACCCACAACAACCAGGACCTGGGGCCGCTGGTTCAACACGAAATGAACCGCTGCATCCAGTGCTATCGCTGCTCGCGGTACTACCAGGAATTCACCGGCTACCGGGATCTGGGCGTGATGGGCATCGGCAGCCGGGTCTATTTTGGCCGCAGTGCGTCCGGGGTGCTGGAAAGCCCCTTTGCCGGCAACCTGATCGACATCTGTCCCACAGGGGTTTACACAGACAAGCCCTCCCGCTACGTCGGGCGGCGCTGGGACTATCAACGTCAGCCATCCCTGTGCATTCACTGCTCCCTGGGCTGCAACCTGACGGCATCGGCGCGCTACCGCCAGGTTGTGCGCCATGAAGCCCGGCCCAACGTTGCGGTCAACGGCCATTTCATCTGTGATCGGGGCCGTTACGCCTACGCCTACGCCAGCGCCGCCAACCGACCCCGGCAGGCCATGGCCGCCGGATGCCCCGGGGCTATCGCCGTCATCCTTGCCGGAGCGCGGCAAACGATCCAGCGGACGGTCGCGCAATATGGCCCCGGCAGTGTGGCGGTCGTGACTTCGTCACGCAGCAGCCTGGAAACTCTGGCCGTGACTAAACAGGCCTGCGCGCAGCGCGGATGGACCGGGCCGGCAGCGGCGCACACCGCCCGGCAGGCGTTGAACCAGAAAACCGCCGTCGGCTGTCTCAAGCCGGAGCTGGCCGTCTCTCTGGCTGAAGATACCGAGGCCCATGACGTGCTGGTGATCGGTTCCGACCCGCTCAACGAAGCCCCCATGCTGGCCCTTTCGCTGCGCCAGGTGCAGCGGCGCGGGGGCCATGTGACCGTGATCGATCCACGCGGGGTGCAGCTGCCTTTCGATTTCGATCACTGGGCCGTTCACCCGTCGGCCATGGGCGCCATCGTGCAGGCCTTGATTCAGGAGATTGGCGGCAGAAGGGCAACAGCGCCGGTGGTATCGACAACGTTCGATGTAACGACGCTGGCCAGGCGGTTGAACGCCAGTCCACGGCCGGTCATCATTTGCGGCACCGACATCCTGACACCATGGGAAATCACCCTGGCTGCCGATCTTGCCCAGGCGTTGTGCCGGACACATAAAGTGGCCGGATTGTTTTATACCCTGGCGGGAGCCAACGCGTTCGCCGCTGCCCTGCCCCATGATGCATGGGTTGCTACGGAAGCGGTTCTCGCTCGTATCGAGGAGAGCAGCGTTCGCCTGCTGGTGGCGGTGGAACAGGATCTCTGGCGCGATTTTCCAGACCGAAAACGGCTGCAGGCGGCCCTGAAACGACTGGATCACCTGGTGCTGCTCGATTATGTTGACTCCCCACTGAACCATGAGGCGGGTCATTTCATACCGACCCAGCCGCTCTACGAATCCGGCGGCCACTGGATCAACCAGGAGGGGAGATTGCAGGCGGCATCTGCCGTGATGGCTGGCGGTGAGCCTATCGAGGTTACCGGCGGCATGGATCATCCACCGCGCTTGTTCGACACGCGCATCCCCGGCGATGAGCCGCTGGCTGCATGGCGGGCCGTGACGGCGCTGGCTGAAGATCCCGGTAAAGATATCAACGAGACTCAAGAACAGACCTTGAAATCTGCTCTGGCCGATTTTCATCCGGCAGTACATCATTCCCCGGCCGAAGCATCGGGACAACGCATCGATCTGGATGTGGTTTCCCATGCTCGCGTCGAACCTGGGGCGACACCCGTGCCTACAAAAAGCGATTCCTCTGCCGATGCCGTTGTTCTGCTGCTGGTGGACTGGACTTTTGGCACCGAAACGCTGTCGGCCATGGCACCGGCGTTAACCAGGGTGGAAGCATCGCCTGCGGCGCGCCTTCATCCGGATGAAATCGCCCGTCTGGGATTGGCAGAAGGCAAGCCTGTCACGGTATCCATGAACGGAAGCCGGCTGACGGTACCCGTGCAGGCGGATCCGCGTATGGCTCTCGGGGTGATGGTGGTTCCCCGCCATCACCTGCTTGAATGGCAGATTTGTGGTGAGACACGTGTGATTGTGAAACGCTCACAACTCACAGCTACAAGCGCATAGAGAAAAGCAATCATTACAGGATAGACATGGACTATCTGTTAGGTTTCATAATACTTCTAATTAAAATTGCCGTGATGCTTGGCGGTCTATTGTTGGTGGCCAGCTATCTGGTGTGGCTGGAGCGCAAGCTGTTGGCCCGGCTGCAGATTCGGCTCGGCCCCAACCGGGCCGGCCTCTTCGGGCTGCTCCAGCCCATCGCCGATGCCGTCAAACTGCTCACCAAGGAAGACATCGTACCAACGGCGGCCGATGGGTTCATCTTCCGCCTGGCACCGGCCGTGGTGGCCGTGACGGCCATGCTGATGTTTGCCGTGGTGCCTCTGGGGCCGGACATCCGGGTCTTCGGCCGTCCCGTGCCCATGGTCATCAGCGATCTGAACGTGGGGCTGCTTTTCGTGTTTGCCCTCTCGTCGCTGGGCGTCTATGGCGTGGCCCTGGGCGGCTGGGCCTCGAACTCCAAGTTCGCGCTGCTGGGCGGCATCCGCGGTGCGGCCCAGATGATCAGCTACGAGCTGGCCCTGGGGCTGTCGCTGGTGCCGGTGGTGATGCTGGCCGGGTCGTTCAGCCTGACGGCCATCGTGGATGCCCAGGCCGGTGTGCCGTTCATCGTGCTCCAACCGGTTTCGTTCGCCATCTTCGTGATCAGCGCCATGGCCGAGAGCAAACGCATTCCCTTTGACCTGCCCGAAGCGGAAAACGAATTGGGGGCCGGCTTCCACACCGAGTACAGTGGCATGCGCTTCGGCCTTTTTTTCCTGGGAGAATACGTCCACATCCAGGTGCTGGGGGCGCTGACAGCGGTCTTTTTTCTGGGCGGCTGGCACGGGCCCCTGCTGCCGCCGGTGGTCTGGCTGATGCTGAAAATACTCATGGTGGCCCTGATCATGATCTGGATTCGCGGCACGCTGCCGCGGCTGCGTTACGATCAGCTCATGGCCCTGGGCTGGAAGGTGCTGATCCCGGCGTCGTTGATCAACATTGTGGTGACCGGCGCATTCATCCAATTCACCGGGTAATGCCAATCAACTGCTGGTTTTGCCCTTTTTTGAGATTTTGATATTGGAATTTATTTGAGATTTGTTATTTGTAGTTTGATATTTAAGCTTTTGTATTTGCACTTTTTCCGGTTTATCCGGCTTAGGAAATTTTAAGATGACCCAAGAGGATTTCAAAATAAGTGACAAACCGCTGAAGCCCGCCGAAAGTTCAGGATGGTCGGCCCTAAAAGCATTGGTGGAGGGGTTTGCCACCACCGCCAGGCATCTGGCCCGCAAACCGGTAACCGAATCCTACCCAGAGTTCAAGCGGCAGCTGCCCGAACGCTCGCGGGCCCGCATCGTGCTCACCCGCGACCCGGACGGACGGGAGCGCTGCGTGGCCTGCTACCTCTGTTCGGCGGTCTGTCCGGTGAGCTGCATCAGCATGCAGAGCGCCGAACAACCGGACGGACGGCGCTACGCCCGCTGGTTTCGCATCAACTTCGGCCGCTGCATTTACTGCGGCCTGTGCGAAGAGGCCTGCCCCACTTCGGCCATCCAGCTCACCCCGGATTTCGAAAACGTGCAGCGCGACATCCTGACCCTGGTATTCGAAAAGAAAGCGTTGCTGGTGGACAGCTGCGGCAAAGACGCCTCCTACAATTTTTACAAATATGCCGGCGTGGCCACCACACAGGGCGGCAAGGGGGAACATGAGAACGAGGCGCCGCCGGTCAATGTTAAAAGCAATTTTCCGTAGGTGCGCGGGGCTTCGCTCGCTACCGGACGGTTCAGGCCTTAAGTGTTCAAGTAAATTCAATGAATGGGTTACGGGATATGGGGCGTCCAAGCCAACTCAATAACCCGGCGATGAATAACCGAGACTTTAACCTATGTCCATCTTGACGCTTCTGTTCTACGCCATCGCCCTGCTGATCATTAGCGCCACGGCCATGGCCGTCACCCGGCGCAACATGGTGCATGCGGTGCTCTACCTGGTACTCTCTTTTTTCGGCACGGCGATGCTATTTTACCTCCTGGGCGCGCCGTTTCTGGCGGCCCTGGAGATCATCATCTACGCCGGTGCAATCATGGTGCTGTTTCTGTTTTTGATCATGATGATCCGGCTGAAGAAAATGCCGGGCATGTTTTTCCCCGCCGTCCAGCTGCTGCCGGCAATCCTCATCAGTGCGGGCTTTCTGGTGGTCAGTACGGTGCTGGTCGGCCGGAACGCCACGGGATGGTCCCCGATGCCGGCGGCCCAGGCCTCGCCGGTGGCCTTTGGTGTTTACCTCTTTCAGACTCACTGGCTGGCCGTGGAAATCGCTTCCATGCTGCTGTTGGTGGCCCTGGTCGGCGCCTATGTGCTGGGCCGCAGAGTTCGCCCGCCGTCGGCAGAGATCCAGAAGGAGGCACCGTGATCGTTCCGCTGAACCACATTCTGCTGCTCTCGGGGCTGCTGTTCGCTCTGGGAATGTTCGGCACCCTGGCCCGGCGCAACCTGATCATGATGCTGCTGGGCATCGAAATCATGCTCAATGCCGCCGCAGTGGCTTTCGTGGGCGCTTCCCTGCACTGGCAGCAGATGGAAGGGCAGGCCATGGTCATTTTTATCCTGGCCGTTGCCGCAACGGAAGTGTCCATCGGTCTGGCAGCCATCCTGGTGATTTACCGGCGCACCGATTCGGTGGATCCGGACATGGATGCAACGCTGTGGGAAGAAAGGGGGCGACGCTAGCCATGCAACCGGCAAACCAGCTTCCCATCAGCCTGATCGTCACCGCCGCCGCCCTGCTGCTGCCCCTGCTGGCCTTCGCTGTGATCATGCTGGCCACCCGATCCCGCCATCGGCTCTCGGCGGCCATCTCCATCGGGGCCGCCGGCCTGTCAACCCTGTCAGCCGTCTATCTGCTGGTGCAGCACTGGCAGATTCAGGCGCCGCTGGTTTTCCAGACGGTCTGGCTGGTTTCCGGGCAGATGGCCATACCCATCGGCATCCTGCTGGACCCGTTGAGCCTGCTGATGCTCGCCGTGGTGGCCACAATTAGCCTGCTGGTGCAGATCTATTCGCTGGGCTATATGGCCGGGGATCCGGGCTTCGGGCGCTATTACGGCTGCATGTCCCTCTTTGCCTGGGCCATGCTGACCCTGACGGTCTCCAGCTCACTGCTGCAGCTTTACATCTTCTGGGAACTGGTGGGACTGGCCTCCTACCTGCTCATCGGGTTCTGGTTCGACAAGTTCAGCGCCAGCGAAGCCGGCAAAAAGGCCTTTGTGATGACGCGCACCGGCGACGTGGCCTTTCTGCTGGGGCTGGTGCTGCTCTGGCTGCAGCTGGATACCCTGGACATCCCGGTGCTGACCGACCCCACAGCAGTGGCTGCCCAGCTGTCGCCCGGCATGATCACGCTGACCGCCCTGCTGATTTTCGGCGGCATCGTCGGCAAAAGCGCCCAATTCCCGCTGCTCACCTGGCTGCCCGACGCCATGGAGGGCCCCACGCCGGTGAGCGCCCTGCTGCATTCGGCCACCATGGTGGCCGCCGGCGTCTACCTGTTTGCGCGGTTGTTCGGCTTTTTCTCGCTCTCGCCGACAGCCATGGCGGTGTGCCTGGCCATCGGAACCATCAGCATGCTGCTGGCTTCCACCATGGCCATGGTGGCCCGGGACATCAAACAGGTCTGGGCCTATTCCACCATCAGCCAATTGGGCTTCATGCTCATGGGGCTGGGCGCCGGCAGCCTGTTTGCAGGCGCGTTTCACCTGTTCACCCATGCCGGCTTCAAAGCGCTGTTGTTCCTGTGCGCCGGCGTGTTCATCCATCACTGCGGCACCAACGATATGTTCGCGATCGGCCGGCAGGGCGGGCGGCGGCTCAAGTCTGCAGTCCTTTGCACGATCGTGGGGGCAGGGGCGCTTTCCGGCCTGCCGCCGCTTTCCGGGTTCTTCAGCAAGGAGATGATCCTGGGCCACCTGCTGGACAGCGGGCACCCCGTCGCCTTTCTGGCCGCGGCGCTGGGCGCATTTTTGACCACCTACTACTCGTTTCGCCTGATCTTCATCATCGTGTTTCCCCGCGATGCGGACGACGCCCCGCCAATTGAAAGCCACGACGGCCATCACAGCGCCGGGGGCGGCCGGTCCATGGCCGCGGTGTTGTGGTGCCTGGCGGGGGTCACCGTCCTCCTGGGATGGTTCCAGACGCCGCTGCACGATTTCCTTGCGCGTGCCGGCACAGGGGGTCAAGGAACAATGCCGGCCCACCACAGCTGGCTGCCGGTGGCCGCATGTCTGCTGGCCGCGGTGGCCATATTCCAGGCCTGGTTCGAATATGGCCGCAAAAAAGCCCGACAAATCGGCTGGGTGGAACGCATCCCCTTTTTGGCCGACCTGTTCGGTCAGCGCTGGTACCTGGACCGGCTCTACCGATGTCTGCTGGAGACGCTGGTTTACCGCGGTGTGTCGCGGCTGTTTACCGCCAACGACCGGCGCGTCATTGACGGCGCCGTGGACGGGCTGGGTCGATCGACGATCGGGCTGGGCCGGGTGGTCGATCGGGTGCACAGCGGCATGATCCAGTACCGGTTGATGATCATGTTCGCGGCAGTGATCGGATTGATTCTATTTATCGGATGGGGCGGTTGATCATGGCATACCAGCTGGCGGAGTTTCCCTTTTTAACAACGCTGCTGTTCTGCTGTGTTGCAGGCCTGTTGACGATTGTAGCCATTCCCGCAAGACATGCGCGGGCCATTAAAATCGTCAGCGCCGTGTTCAGCGGCCTCACGCTGGTCATCTCGATGGTTCTGTTCATCGCCTATGACCAACAGACGGGCGGCTACCAGTTCGTTGAGCGGGTGGCCTGGATTCCCTCACTGGGAATCGCTTATTTCAACGGGGTAGACGGCTTCGCCCTGCCCATGCTGCTCTTGACCGGCATCGTTTTTTTTACGGCCGTGCTGACCATGTGGGAACTGGAACTGCGGGTCAAGGAGTTTTTCGCCCTCATATTCCTGCTCGTGGCCGGTGTCTTCGGCCTGTTCATGAGCCTGGACCTTTTTTTCATCTTCGTCTGGTTCGATGTCTCCCTGTTTCCCATGTATCTGCTCATCGCCATTTGGGGCAGCACCCGCAAGGAATACGGGGCCATGAAGCTGACGCTCTATCTGCTGGCCGGCAGCGCTCTGATCCTGCCGGCCATCGTCTACCTGGTGGCCCACTCGGGCGCCATGACCTTCGACCTGCTGGCCCTGATGGAGGGTGACCGGTTTACCCCGGCACAGCAGCGCGTGGCTTTTTTCCTGCTTTACATCGGCTTTGGCATCCTGGCCGGCGTCTTCCCCTTTCACACCTGGTCGCCGGTGGGGCACGTGGCGGCACCCACGGCGGTCTCCATGATCCATGCCGGGGTATTGATGAAAATCGGTGCCTTCGGCATCCTGCGGGTGGGCATGTTCCTGTGCCCGGAGGGGTGGCACTATTGGGCGCCGCTCATGGCGCTGCTGGCGGTCTGCGGCATCGTCTACGGCGTCTTTGTCGGGCTGAGTCAGACCGATCTGAAATACGTGATCGGCTATTCCAGCGTTTCGCATATGGGCATCGTCGGTTTAGGGCTCTCCACCATGACGGTCGACGGCATCAACGGGGCGGTATTTCAGATGTTTGCCCACGGCATCATGACGGCGCTCTTTTTCTCTTCGGTGGGCTATATCTACGACCGCACCCACACCAAAGCCATCGCCGAACTGGGCGGGCTGAGCCGAACCATGCCGCGGGCATCCTCCTTTTTCATCATTGCCGCCCTGACCGGCATCGGCGTGCCCTGCC
The DNA here is from genome assembly GCA_963704985.1 of uncultured delta proteobacterium. Classification (GTDB taxonomy): domain Bacteria; phylum Desulfobacterota; class Desulfobacteria; order Desulfobacterales; family Desulfosarcinaceae; genus Desulfosarcina. The sequence goes on from CAVPIL010000010.1 coordinate 199,283, forward strand.
TGGCCAGTTTTTGGGGCGAACTGGCCGTGTTCATGTCCTGCGTGCGGGTCTACCCGGCGGCCGGCGTGCTGGCCATCGGGGCACTGGCGGTGGGTGCCCTCTTCATGCTGAGAGTGGTCCAGAAAACCTGCTACGGGCCGCCGCTGGAGAAATTTGCAGGCCTAAAGGACATCACGGCAGCAATGGCGGTGCCGCGCGTTATCCTGGTGTCAGTGATCCTGCTGTTCGGGCTTTTTCCAGGCGTGTTGTTTGATATGATCCATACGGCCACCATGCAATTGATTGGATTGCGATGAACTGGATACTGCTTACTCCCGAACTGGTCCTGCTGCTGATGGCGGCACTGTTTCTGGTGATGGCCTGCCTGAAGCCGGATCCGCTCAGGGATTATCATCTGGGCATTGCCATGGCTGCGGTCACCGTTGCGGCCAGCCTGACTTGCACGACGATGAGCGGCAACCTGTTCAATGGTGTCTACCGGGTGGATCTTTTCTCCCAGGTGTTCAAGGTTCTTCTCGCCATCGGCTTTTTCCTGGTGGTTTTCCTGTGCGATGATTTCAAGGGTGTGGCCCCGGCCCACCACGCCGAGGGTTATTTTTTGCTGGCTGCCTGTACTCTGGCCATGATGCTCATGGCTTCCGCGGTTCATCTGTTGGCCATCGTCTTGGCCCTGGAGCTGTCCAGCTACTCGCTCTATGTCCTGGTGTTTCTGCGCAGGGATAACCGCTGGGGAATGGTGGCGGGTCTGCGCTATTTTCTGGTGGGGATCAGTGCGTCGGCAGTTATGCTGTTCGGCTTGGCCCTGGTTTACGGCGTTACCGGATCGATGCACATCAACCGCCTGATCGAAGTGCTGCCCGGCATGATGGACCATCCCCTGGTGGCAACCGGTCTGCTGCTGACCCTGGCCGGTTTCTTTTTCAAACTGGCCGTCTTCCCTTTTCACTTCTGGGCACCGGATGCCTACCAGGGCGCACCCAACCCGGTGGCGACCTTTATTGCTGCAGTGTCCAAGGTGGCTGCCGTGGCCATTCTGCTGCGCGTGATCTCCCTGTCCCAGGGCAACGGCGACCTGTTGACCAGAGGACTGATCGCCATGGCTGTGGTCTCGATGACCGTGGGCAACCTGGCAGCCATCGCCCAAAGGGATTTTAAACGTCTGATGGCCTTTTCCAGCATCGCCCATGCCGGTTATCTGCTGCTGGGCATGCTGTGCATGACACCGGCCGGTTATGCCGGCGCCATGTTCTACGTGGCGGGGGTGCTGCTCATGAAATACACCTGTTTTATGGTCATGACCCGTGTGGCCGTTGACGGCCGCAACCTGCAGATTGCTGAACTGGCCGGACTTCACCGGCGCGCCCCGCTGCTGGCCCTGGCATTGATGATGGCCCTGTTCGGCCTGGCCGGCATTCCGCCCACCATCGGTTTTACGGGCAAACTGCTGATTTTTTTAGCTGCCATGCACAAGGGCTACCTGATTCTAGTGCTGATCGCCATGATCAACGTCGTGATCTCATTGTATTACTACCTGCTGGTGCTCAAGGCCGCCTACCTGGATGAACCCGCCCGAACGCTTCCGTCAATCCACCTGACGGTACCCGCCCGCCTGCTTGCCCTGGCCATGATCGTCCTGATCGTGGGCCTCGGGTTCTACCCTACCGCCCTGCTGGATCTGGTGCAGGAGGCTGTCTTAACCCTTCCATAGATCTTCCGGGTTCTTGCGGTTTCGATCGATCGGTCGACGCGTCACCATTCGAGTGCCTGACTCTCAATGAATTGATTACAACCACCCATATTCTGATTGAATCAAAATATTGAGCCCCGGCAACAACCCCGTGTCTTCGGATTCCCTGCATTATCAAATAGATAAAATGCCGGCGCCGGTCGGCATAACAATTGTAGGTATGCAGAAACGGCGGGATTGGCCTGCAGGCGGGCCGCCCGGGCTGATCAATAGCCTGTGACAGTTAACCAACACGGAAGAGAGACAATAAGGGAAGGTGGGCCATGCAAGAAGATACCAACACCCAAAAGACCCCCAAGACCGACGAAGAACAGTCTGTTTCCGAGGATCGTGACAGCGACTGCTGCTATGTCCTCGACAGCTGCGGTTGTTACGTTGACCCGTGCTGCTGTTCGCCCAGCTATGTATCCTGCTGTTGCTAGCGGAGGGCCTGCGTGGGGACGTGATGTCGGCCAACAGGCAAACGAGCCGGCACGCTGCGCGATGATGTCCGGCTTGCCAGTGCACTCGAGGAAACTTTCTCAGGAATCTGTCAATGGGAGATGAAATCAAAAACAGGCGTATGCAAGGGCGTTGCGTCAAGGATGTAGGCATGCATTGCTCCTTATTGAATGGCCATGCAGACAAGATCGTGAAGCTGCGAAATTTCAGCAACCGGGGCGTATATTTCGAAGCCGGCTGGAAATTCCATCCCGGTTCAATGATTGTTCTCAGAGCCATGGGTGCCAATGACCGCCGGCCGGCAGATACATCGCCCGATGCGCCGCCATACGCCATCGACCATTCCGACCCTGTGGTTTGCATGGGATACCGATCTCACACCGTTGCCAAGGTCCAGCGCTGCGAGAAGCTTGAGGGTACCGGTGCTCGGCCCTTATACGGCATCGGTGCCGAGATTCAGATTCTGACTGATTGATCGGTAAAATAATGATGACGCAAGCCGCACGGACATCATGGAAATAAAAAAATTGCGTGGCCGACCGCCCCATCACAAAAGGCCGCGCATGCGCTGGAATTGGTGCGGGCATTGACTGAAAAAGATGAAACCCGCTTCCATGTGCCCCGGGTGATCGGAGGTATTGCCCACCATCGGGGACACAACGGCAATTCCAAACGGGAGCGCATCGATACTGGCGTTGAATAGAACCTAAGCAAGCCAATCAACGGTTGGGGAGATCTATTCCGAGCCGTTGAATGGCTGCCCGCTGAACGATCCCCCATTCTGGACGTCCAAACGCACCGGCCCGCCCAGGGCCATGGGCAGGAGAATCTGAACCGAACGGTACGAAGCCGAGGGTGGCCAAGAATCAGCTGTCCCTTGAAATGAGCGTCCCCGGGAGAGTTCCGCCAACTCATGGTTGCAGCTCGATCCCGCTGTCGACCGAACCCGACCTGTCGCGGAGATGATCATGGGAAAGATGTCACCCGACACCTGATCGGGTTAACCCGGTGGAAGGAACCAACCCCTACCAGCCTGCCTGCAGGCTGCCCGCAACCGAACCTCGGCTGTGGGTACAGCATCGATGCGGATGCCGCCATCCCTGATCCCTGTTGCCATCCGGCGAACGAATGCTGCTTATCAGGTGGCGCAAATGAACCATCAGCGTAACACCAAACGAAGCAAACCGCCCCGCATTGGACTGACGGACCAGGACCTGAAGCGTCTCTCCGATATCCGCGGGACCCTGTCCGCGGCGGTGCTGGCCAAACACGTGGAACTGCCTTACATGTTGGTCTATAATATCGTTCAGGGTCGGGTCAAATCCGTATCGGATCGGCACTATCGGATGCTTTTTGGTGAGGTCCCGCCTTGCCGGGAACCGAAACAGGTGGATGGCACGGCATTCAGAGCCATGGTTGAATTGTGGCTGTTTCTGGATACGGGCGTTTCTAGATCGGACCTCTATCGGGAATTTTACAGCCAGGAAAGTCTCCAAAAAATCGACTACCGGATTTTCAACGGACGCACCCGGAAGGTGGACGTCAGATTGGCGCGGTTCATGCGCGAGAAGTTCTTGGATGCGGGCATCGATGAGCAATTGCTTGAGCGCTGGTTAGCTGAACGGGAGCTGCTGCCCAGGGACAATTGGGTTTCCTATGACCGGATACGACCGGTGCTGTTATTTTTACGGGATGAATTGGGCCTGCACCCCACTTCTGTATTGAAGCAGTCTGTCAACAGATACGAGACCGGCATGCTCAAACGCGTTTCCCGGGAGATCTATGATGGAGCGATGATACTGAAACGCAGGGCCGAAAAGGTCCTGGTGACCGGCCAAAACCGGGAGATCGACCAGCTAAAGGAGGCAATCACCGGAGAGAAACCAGGATATACGCGCTTTTCAGCTGTCGAGGAAGAACTGCACTTTCTGAAAAAATACGCCAGGAAAAGCGCGAAAAGCTATCTGGGGAGGGGCTTGTGGACCTATACAACCGGAAGGGCCAAACGAATAACAGACCCGAGAGCCCGAAAGATCCGGCACGACTGCGACAAGTTCATCCGGCAGAGGCCCGAATTGCCCCTGTCCTGCCTGCCGCGCTCCCGGCAGGGCGCGTGGATTCGGATGTTGCTCGATGTCCTGGTGGCCCGCACGGCACGCTTGCTTTCCGAGCAGGAGGGCATCGTTTTCGAAAAGCGTATCCTGAGGCCTTCCCATGCGTGGCATGAGTATAAAAACCCCTATCACGGGTTTACACGATTCGATATGGCATCCAGCGTCCTGGGGATGAAAAGGAGGGCCTTTGATCTGATGGTGGCTGAAAACTGCGAAATTTTCAGGTCCGTAGGAAGGTATGCGAAGCGATGGTACCTGTCCGATCTGTATCTGGAAGAACTCTCCGGAAAGGCCTTTTTCAGTTTGATTTCAGCCAAGTATGAATTGATGGCCAAAAAGCATAGCCGCTTGCGGACAATTGATCGTTGCCGCTATTAGCAGGGCTATCGGCCTCCCAAAATGAAATCGTTGACCCGTGAATCCATGACCATGCGGTGCCCGGACGGCCTGCCGCCAAGCGGCTTGATGGTTGCCGATCGTCTGGGCCTGGTGCCCCAAGTGCTCGAACGCCGTCACGATTAGCCAAGTAGTGGTCCGTTTGCCCGCGACCGGGGCGATCCCCAGGACTGCCACTTTGGCTGCATCCTTTCAATCTCTGGCGATGCAGCCGAATTCTCATTCCCACGGCAACCCCGCCAGCCAACCAGGGCGGAACGAAAAATTCCGGTTTTATAAAAACCAGAATTCACCTTGCTATCTAAATTATCTTCAATATAACGGTAGGTTACCTAAACCTGGGGTAGTTTTTGCTTTGCAGGTGCAGCCCTTGGGATGGCTTTCATCTGGTCTGACAGTTCCGATTTATGACCCAATATTACGATTATCGTATAATATCTATTAGTTATGATTTTGGCTCGATCATTGCTGAATCGGGTATGCCGGGTTATTGAAACCGCCTGGGGGACATGTTTAAGGACCATGGGTCTTTCCAAGACAAAAAAAGGAGAACACGATGAGAAAAGGAAACATGAAAATCATGCTGGTGCTGCTAACCCTTGTTATGTTCACGGCAGTCCCATTGGCCGCGATGGCATCGGAGCCGGTTACCATCCAGGGCGAAGTGAACGACAGCTATCAGATTGTCGATAACGACGGCCAGGTTTACGAAGTGGCGGACACCACCCAGGGTAACGATCTGGTCGAAAACCATATCGGTGAAAAGGCCAAGGTAACGGGGACGGTCGAACAGAACCAGGATGTGAAAATTATTACGGTAACCGCTTTCCAGATCCTTGCAGAATAGGTTGGAGGGGACCCGGCTGTATCGACAGACGGGTCCCTTGCATACAAAGGAGCTGTTATGAAAAAAAAGGCCAATGCCTCCATGCAGACGCTTGTCGGTATTGTCACCCCTTATGCGTGGGATGAGAGCGACCAGGTATCCGAAGTTTCTCTCTCAGCCACGGATGACGAGGAGTACATCATTGAAAACGGTGGACGATTTATAGAGCTGGTTCAAAAGCCGATCCGTGCCGTGGGGTTGGTAAAAAGTGGCAAGAAGATCCACCGGGCCATCAATATCAAAAAATTTGAAATGCTGGATAGCGCCTCCTTCGTTGAGTAGAGCCATCAGGACGCGGAATCACCTTCGTGCCAATGCCGTTGCACTGGATATTCCATGTGATCGGCGGTATCCATAGCGATCGTTTTGTAAAACGGGGAGTTGTCATGGAACCAAAGGATCTTGATTCTTTTCGTCAGCTGCTTGAAGATGAATTGGAAATTCTGCTCGAAAAGGCTGAAACGACGGTGTGGGAACTGATGGGCACCGCTTCGGATATTGCATCAGACCCGCTGGATCAAGCCACGCAGGACCTTTCCCGGAACAATGTCTTCCAGATCCGCAGTCGGGAGAGCCGGCTAATCAAAAAGATCAAGGACAGTTTGCAGGCCATTGAGAACGGCACATATGGGATTTGCGAAGATTGCGAAGAGCCCATTTCCATTGAGCGGCTCAAGGCCAGACCGGTCACCATTTACTGCATTACCTGCAAAAGCCGCAGAGAGGCTTTTGAGAAGGCCATCGGCGGTTAACCCACATGCCGTGTCTCCACACCCCCGTTTTCCACAGCATCTTTTTTGGTTTCTTTAAGTATCCGCATTCACATTGAAATAAAATTCTCACACCTCTGTTTTCAGCTGCGGCATTAGCTTTGGACGCAGGGCTGCCGTTCCTCCAACCACCAACCCATGCCTGCCTTTTCTATACCCCCCGGACCGGTTTTTTCCAATTCAGAAAAGTAAACGGCCGTTTGCCGTCAGCCGCCGTTACTTTCCCCTCTCAAAAGAAAATACAATGAAAATGGCTATCTTGGGCTTGTTTTTGATCGGTTTTTATGTGAAATTTGAAGAGATCACCTTGCTGCAAACAGCCATCAATGATGGTACCTATCACTCAGTAGCCCAGATCACGCATTTGGCATGGTGACTCCCTTAGCGCAACCCCATGGATACCATACTCATCGCCACAAAAGACCCACGCACGAATACCGCCATCCGCAGAGTTTTTTCTCGTGACGGCCAGATACACATCGCCACGTCACCGGATCAAATCTGGGAGAATATCAAAACCGTCGCCTGCGATATCCTGTTTATCGATTATTCCCTGATGGAAGCGCTGTCTGGCACCATAGACCGCTCAGCGGATCCAAAGGAGCTGGTTCAGCACCTGAAAGAGCTGCGGCCGCTGATGGCCGTCATCATTATTGCCGGCAATGAAGACGTTCGCAATGCTGTGCGCTATATGAAAAGCGGCGCCAGCAACTACATCACGGCACCCATTGATGCGGAGGAAGTGCGCCTGGTTGTTGATGAAATGTCAAGGGAACCTCGCCAGCAATCCGAACTCGCCTATCTTCGCGAACGGATATGGAAGGATGATTCCCTCGATATTGTCCAAACGCTCAGCCCAACAATGAAAAAAGTGCTTGACAATGTCATGTCCGTCGGCCCCACAAAGACAACCGTTCTTTTGTTGGGCGAGACCGGAACGGGAAAAAGCTTTACCGCCAAGCTTATTCACCGGCACAGCAATAGGAAGAACGGCCCCCTTATCAGCGTTCATTGCGGTGCAATACCGGAGACGCTGATTGAAAGCGAACTTTTCGGCCATGAAAAGGGATCCTTTACAGGGGCTCACCGGCGCAAACTGGGCAAGTTTGAAGTGGCCTCGGGGGGCACGGTTTTCCTGGACGAAATAGGCACGATTTCCAAATCGGCGCAGGTCAAGCTGTTGACCGTTCTCCAGGAAGGTATTTTTCAGCGTGTGGGCGGCGAGCAAACCCTGACGGCGAATGTTCGGGTGATCGCGGCCTCCAATGCGGACCTGAAACAGATGTGCAACGAGGGCCTGTTCCGCAAAGATCTGTATTACCGCCTCAACGTTTTCCCCATTACCATCCCACAGTTGTATGAACGCAAGGAAGACATCCCTCTGTTTGTGAATGCCTTTCTGAACAAGTTCAACCAGTTCAGCACAAAAAACATCCTGCGGGTTCACCCCGGGGTAATGGAAGCCCTGTTGCAATACGACTGGCCGGGCAACATCCGTGAGCTCGAGAACCTGTTGGAGCGCGCCTACATCCTCGAAACGACTTCCGAATTGACGCCGGAAAGCTTCCCTTCCGAACTGTTCGACAATACCGAACCGAGAACCGAAATCGCTATCGACACCACAGACACGCTGGCCTCGGTCAGGAAAAAGGGGCTGGTAGAGATTGAACGACGCTACCTGAAAGAACTCCTTTTCCGCAACAAGGGGAAGATCAATGCCTCGGCATCAGAGGCCGGTGTGGGCACACGGCAATTGAACAAGCTGATGCATAAGTACAACCTGGACAAGGGCATCTTTAAATAGAACCCACCGGCGTCTGGACGAAAAACCACCTGCCTGTTGGCCTTTCAACCGGAAAAAGAACCCGCTTCAAACCATTCCATCGCCGTTTCCATAGGCGTGTCTGCCACTTGGCATGTGCATATGGCTCAGTTGCCTCAGAAGGGGGACGGTGGCGGTGGCACTTCGGTTTCCTGTTCAGACCGGATCTTCTCGCCTTTGGCCGGCTTGGCCTTCCGGCGCCATTGGATGGGTTCCCACAGGCGGTCCTTGGAAAAGCATCCCCACCCCCAGCGCAGCCAGGACACGAGACTGAAGGCCAGCCAGAGGGACCAAACCAGCATCAGCAGGTGGTAGATCCACTGGGGCAGGCTCACCACCCAGGGGGTGGGCATAGTTCCGTCAATGCGGTCCTGCGCCCAGTTCAGCTGAAACCGCGTGGAGCGGTTACCGGCGACCTGCATGTCCGGAATGCCCAGCAGGCCGCGCTCAATGGCGGTGTAAAGACCGACCAGGGCCGCTACGGTCAGGATTGCCAGCAGCAGTTGGCTGCCGTTAAAGGTCAACGCGTGTTGCGGCGATTTCCGGCTGCGGTATCCCAGGGCCAGCAGCCACCCCACCACGATAATGGCTACAGCGGCCGGCACCTGGGTCAGGCCCAATCCCAGCAGCAGCCAGTGGATGGTGCGCAGGGGCGTGCCCGTCGTTTTCCCAAGGCCCACAGCCGCCAGAACGACAACGACCAGATAACTCCAGAATAAAACGGCCGGTCCCAGCCTCGGTCCGCCGGCCAACAGAATCCAGCGGTTATCGGGCATGTGAAAGGTCACCGCGGCATTGACGGCGGCAGCGCCCACGTTTACCCGCGGGCTTTGAACCCGGACCATGGAATCGTTCAACTGCAGCCACTCAAGGCTCACCGTTTGGTTGCCCGGCTCCAGCGGGACGCTTACCAGTTGGCCGTCCTGACGGACGGGCAGGCTTTGGCCATTTAGCGTGACCACCTGCAGGTTGGCCTGCGCCGGCAATTCGATCTGATGGCGCCCGCCTTTGCTGGATCGGATGCCAAGGGTCAAGGCCGCCCGGGAAAACCGCTGTCCCGGGGTCAGAGCCAGTTGGGCACTGTCCACGGTTAGCGTCCGGCCGGAAACTGCTTCGGGTCGGGTCACATCTATGCTTACCTGTTCACCCGGCCACGGGCGCCATTGCGGCTGCCAGTTGAGGCCGGCATCCTGGTGATGCACCACGGTCAGGCCCGCGATGCTGCAGCGCCAGATGGTCGCGGCATCCAGGGTCCAGGTCTCTGTCCAAGGTACATCCTGTGGCGCCGTCAAGCGGATCGTCGAACGGATCGGAATGGAAGTGGAAAACTGTGTTTCCGTCTCCTCCGGACCCAGCGAGACTTGGGCAACCCCTTCTTTTACATGGACACCGGGGGTGGTCACAGAGGAATGTTGCAGCAGCGGAATTGAAAGCACAGCCGGTTTCCCCGGATCGGTGAGCCGTTGGATTCGGGTGGTCACCTCCCATTGAATCCCCAGGTGGAGCGTGCGTTCCACCTGAAAAAAGTCTGGAATATCGGCTTTGGCCATCGCGGAAGGCCCTCCGCTGTCGCTCTGCACACGGGTCAGGGAAATGGTTGCGTCCATAGCGCCGTCAGGTCCAAATCCCCGGGCCTGCCATCCCACACCTGCGTAGGTGCCCACATGGGGGACGATGGGGAACGAGATGCGAATTTCATCGGCAACCCCCGGCGGCCCGATCATCTTGACCTGGTGAACCCCTTGGGGCAAAACCATCCACAGGGTTCCACGGTCGTCCCGGGAGAGGCTTCGAACCGGGCCATTATCCAGAAGGATGCGGTTTGGACGCCAGGTTTCAAGGGTCGCGGGCAAGGGGATGGCCGTCTCAACCTGGGCGTGCATGTGCAGAATCAGCCGAAGCTGGTCAGGCGTGGCTGCCAGCTCCAGCCGACTCACATCGGCACAATGGGGAAGGCAGGGCGACGGTTCGAGCAATCGCCGCTGAAGCTCGTCCAAAAGGGGTTGGGGCGGAAAGGCATGGTCAACGGTTTCCGCCCGCAGCAGCTGGACCGGAGCTAGTAGCACCAGCATCAGAACCAGCACGGATGCACTGGCCGTCAGCGGGGCCGGCAAATGCCGGCGCCAGTTGCGCAGGTCCAGGAAGGCCACGATCAATACCACCAGCAGCACCACCCGGATCAACCCAAGCATCAGGTTCATGACCGGCGAAACCAGCCACAGGCGGATCGGTTGGGTGCGGTCCACCGGTCCGTTCCAGCGCAGCTGAACGGAACGCCATCGCCATACCGGCAGGCCGGGGCCGGTTTGGATCAGGGCCTCGGGGTCAGAAGAAAACCGGGTCTGCAGGGCCGGTGGTTGAGGCTGTGACAGCTGGCGCGTATCGGCTGTTTTAAGGACCCGCTTACCGACGGAAGCGGTCTCCGGCACCGGAGCCACCTGTGCTTCAAAGACCATACTGGTTTCGGGAGCCACCGCCCGGTGATAGGTAGCCTCCCCGCCCTGGGCCAACTGCGGATAGATGGCCGTGCGGATCTGCTGCACCATGAAAGGCAGCGTGATCGCAACCAGGGCAACCACCGCACTCGCTCCCCACAGCTTGACGGCGGTTTTAAACCAGCCATCGGGAATATATCTCAACAGCGCTGCCACCGCCAGCAGGTGAATCCACACCTGACGCGGCGCGCCCGGTTCGTGGAATGTCAGCACCAGGGTCACCAGGGCCAGCAGACCGTTCGCCCGGTTGCGAATCTTATAGGCACTGATGGCGATGATCAACACCAGAAAAAAATCCAGCAGGGTCCAGCGCTGCAGCCAGGCCCCGGGGGGGACATCCACGCCGGCTGCCGAAAACAAGGTCCAGCCCGGGGGCAGGTGCAGCACACCGCGGACCGTCTGAAAATCGTGGTCCCAGCCGATGGCCGGCAGAGTTGACGAGGTGCGTGACAGGCGGCTGTCCGCCTCCAGAGCAAGCCGCCCGCGGCGCAGTTGGACGCCGGGCAGCTGCCGATCTCCCTGAAGGGTGATCAGCTGATCCTGGCCGTCCACCGCCACCCGCCCAAGTTGCATGGGCTCACCCATGGACAGGTGCCAGATCCGACTCAAGGTGCCGCTAATGCGGTCGTGGATCGTAAATCCCGACCCATCAAAATCCAGCCACCAGGTGCGTACCAAATCCAGCTGATCCGGAACCGGATCCGGGTCACCCCTGCGTATAACCTCGAAGGAGAGGGCGGCACCGGGCTTGAGCAGGTAGGCGGGATAGCCTTTCCATTCCTCGGGCATCTGGGTCCGGGACGGTTCCAGCGTCGGCGCACCTAAAACCTTTACCATCCTCAGATCATTGAAGGCCTTGAAGGACCATATTTCATCGCCGTAAAGACCGTCGCCGGTGGAGAGGGTCATCACCGAACCATCCAATCGCGTCGTCACCCGGATATCCCAGTGGCCGGGTGGGGCTTGAACCAGCAGGTCGCCACGGTTGGTCAAGCGGGCTGGCAGCGGGCTGTCAATCTTAAAAAGCGTGCTGCCAGCGGGCAGCAGGGCCGCTAGCCGGATCTCCCGGGCCCGGCCGGAGACCTGAAGCATGATCCGGGTGATCACCCGCATGGGAATATCGTCTTCGACAAGCCGGAAAAGGGTGGCCACTATGGCATCCTCCCGCCGGACAGTGATACCTTGGCCGTGGAGCCGAAGCCGGCCGTTGGGATCCAGATCCGGTTCGTCGATTTCCCGGCCGTCGACCGTCAGCGAGAGGATGCCCGTTGAAGCCGAAACCTGAATCACTTCCGGCAGCATGTTCCAGACAAACGCCCCGTTGATACGGTAGTCCCCGGGCTCCAGCCAGATGCAGGGGCGGCCGCTGCGCCCCACCACGGGTATTGCCAGGAGGCCGCTGGTTACCGATTCGGGCCAATGGGTTTCGTCACCGGGCAGGGTCACCCAGGTGGGGGCGTAAACCGTCACCTGCTGTTCGAACAGGCCGCCCTGGTTGCTGACATCCACGACCAGCCGCGACGGCCACCAGCAGCGGCGAATGGCGCCGTTGTCAAAGTGGGCGGGACATGGCTGCTCCGGCGTGTCATGAAGTACCCATTGCTTCCAGGGTTCCAGGGAAGCTGGAATGGCTGCTGCCTGCACCGGCACGACGGCGGCCACCAGCAGGCTGATCAGGCACAAAAGGAACTCGTTAACGGCGACTGGTACTGCACGACTCATGGCACCTCCCGGCTAATGGCGCTATAGGGTATCAGTTGCCGCATCAGGCAGTTTTTTTCTTTTTGTCCAGCAGGGCGGCATGGGCCGCCGCCAGCCGGGCGATAGGTACCCGGAAGGGTGAACAGGAGACATAGGAGAGTCCCAGTTCGTGGCACAGGGCGATGGATTTGGGATCGCCCCCATGCTCGCCGCAGATGCCGCATTCCAGGTCCGGTTTGGCGGAGCGGCCCTTTTTCACCGCCATGTCGATGAGTTCTCCAACGCCCTCTCGATCCAGGGTGGCAAATGGATTGGCGGGCAGGATCCCGTTTTCCATGTATTCGATGAGAAACCCCGTTTCGGCGTCGTCCCGGGAGATGCCGAAGGTGGTCTGGGTCAGGTCGTTGGTGCCAAAAGAAAAGAATTCGGCATGTTCAGCAATCTGGTCGGCAGTCAGGGCGGCGCGGGGCAGTTCGATCATGGTGCCGAACTTATAGGCGATTTCCACCCCGCGTTCGGTCATGACCGTCTTGGCCTCGGCCTCCAAGACCGAGCGCTGGCGGATCAGCTCGTTGACGTGGCTGGTGAGTGGGATCATCACTTCCGGGTGCACGTCGATGCCCTCCTTCACCACCATGCAGGCCGCTTCGAAGATGGCCCGCACCTGCATGCTGGTCAGCTCCGGAATGTAAATGCCCAGGCGCACCCCCCGCAGGCCCAGCATGGGGTTGGCCTCCCTCAGGCTCTGAGCCCGCTTGCGCAGCTGCTCCTTCTGTCGGATTTCAGTCAGCAGCGCATCGATGGCGGCCATGTCCGGTGCATGCTTGAGCCGGATTTTCAGGTCGGCCAACGTGGCGACCAGTTCCACCAGGTCGGGCAGAAATTCATGCAGGGGCGGATCGATGAGGCGGATGATCACCGGACGGCCGTCCATGACCCGGAAAAGCCCGGCGAAATCCTGGCGCTGATACGGCAGCAGGGCGGCCAGGGCTTCGCGCCGCTCCACGGGGTAGTCGGTCATGATCATCTTCTGGAAGTGGGGCAAGCGATCGGTTTCGAAAAACATATGCTCGGACCGGCATAGGCCGATGCCCTCGGCCCCGTATTCGAGCGCCCGCTGGGCATCCCGGGGATAGTCGGCATTGGCCCACACACCCAAGGTCCTGAAGTCGTCGGCCCAGGCCAGTAATTTGATCAGCCAGGGGTCCTTGATGTCCGGCACCATGGTCTCCAGCTTGCCTTCATAGACCGCGCCGGCAGTTCCATCGATGGAGATCCATTCACCTTCATGAACGGTTTGGTTGCCCATGGTCATCAAACGGTTGGTCAGGTCGATGGTAATGGTCGATGCACCCACCACCGCCGGTTTGCCGAACTGCCGCGCCACCAGTGCCGCATGGCTGGTGCGTCCGCCACGGCTGGTGAGTATTCCCTGGGAGGCCAGCATGCCGTGAACGTCGTCGGGCCTGGTCTCCGGACGGACCATGATTACCGCTTTGGCCTCGTTTTTGACCCAGGCCTCGGCCATGTCGGCATCGAAGGCCACCTGTCCCACGGCGGCACCGGGGGAGACATTGAGGCCCCGGGCCAGCAGCTTGCCCCCGGCGATGGCTTTGGGGTCGAATTGGGGATGCAGAAAAAAGTCCACCTGCTCCGGTTTGATCCTCAGCACCGCCGTCTGTCGATCGATCAGCCCCTCTTCCACCATATCCACGGCAATGCGCACGGCTGCCTGGGCGGTTCGTTTGCCATCCCGAGTCTGGAGCATCCACAGCTTGCCCTTCTCGATGGTAAACTCCATGTCCTGCATGTCGCGGTAGTGATTTTCCAGCAGTTGGGCAATGCGTTCGAATTCGGCGTAAATACCTGGCATCTCCTCCTTCAGTTGGGAGAGGTCTCGGGTCATACGGATGCCGGCCACCACATCCTCGCCCTGGGCATTGGTCAGGTAGTCCCCTTCCAAGTGGCGCTCACCGGTGGAGCCGTTGCGGGTCATGGCCACACCGGTGGCACAATCGTCACCCATATTGCCGAAAACCATGCTGACGATGCTCACGGCCGTGCCCAAGTCGTGGGCGATGCCGGCGGCCTTGCGATAATCGACCGCCCGTTTGCCGTTCCAGCTTTTAAATACCGCCTCGGTTGCCATTTTGAGTTGTTTGAAGGGATCTTCGGGGAAGTCGTGGGTCGTATGTCGGCGGTAGAGGGCCTTGAAATGTTCCGTCACCTGCTTCCAGTCCTCCGCCGACAGCTCGGTGTCCTTTTCCACGCCGGCTCTACGGCGGGCGGCTGTGATGACCGCCTCGAAGGGTTCGTCATCGATGCCCATGACGACACTGCCAAACATCTGGATCAGTCGCCGGTAGGCATCGTAAACAAAGCGGGGATCATCGGTGAGACGGATCATGGCCGCCACCGTCTGGCTGTTGAGGCCGATGTTGAGCACCGTATCCATCATTCCGGGCATGGAAAACTTGGCACCGGATCGGCAGGAGACCAGCAACGGATTGTCGTCGCCACCAAAATGCTTGCCGGTTGTGGTTTCAACCGTTTGAAGGGCTGATAAAACCTGCTCCCACATGCCCTTGGGAATGGTGCCGCTGGATTTGAGGTAGTCATTGCAGGCCTCGGTGGAAATGGTAAATCCGTGGGGAACCGGCAACCCGATGCGAACCATCTCAGCCAGGTTGGCCCCTTTGCCGCCCAGCAATCCCCGAACGGCATCCCAAATCTCTCCCACATGGTCCTTGACGGCATCCAGTTCACCAAAGCCAAACACCCATTTTTTTGTTTGCATGCCTGCCTCCATAATTTGCTAAACTGCCCAACACGTTTGCGGTTGAAAGAGAACTGACTTCCGGAAAAACTGCCGATAGGTGCAGTTGTTCGTTACCTTGGCGGCGACGGTGATGGTACACAGTACGCTGCGAGGACATTCAAGCGATCCACCGTTAAAATAACAAGCTAACCGTTGCGAGACTGAGCGGGTTCAGAAGGATTTTCCTGGATCGCTTCATGAAATGAATCTAATTTTAGCGTGTTGGGTCGGAATTTGCAATTTTATTTCCAGGCCCATAAAAGGAAACGGTTAACCGGGATGACGCCGGTTAACCGTTAAGGAGGAGAAAAGATGAAAATTTATTAGGTTGACAATGGAATAAGCAATCATCTTGCCAAAAAATCTTTTCGATTGAAAAAAACAACCCAACAAGATGGAACATATTTATTATTAAGCGGATATTTTAGTTTTTCCATCACCACCGTCCGTTTCAACGGGCCGCCACCGCTGATCCCGCCACAGGAAATGTTCAAGATCATAAACCCAGTTAAGCCCGAATACAATTTAACATATTGTAATAATATAGAATATGTTTGGAAGACCAAAAGTACATGATTTTGAACTTTGCGCCGGCGGTTTTGGATTTATTAACTAATATGTTGAAAATATACATTTATTATTGGTTTCTATTTTTAAACCCCTCCCCCGAACGGCGAAAAAGATTCCATTCCCCCTGCCTGTCCCGGGAATCTTTTGGCGACCAAAATCCCTCGGCGGATTAATTCCCAGGCCGCCAATGCCATTCCTGGACGTTAACTCGGTGAGGGGCATGCGCACTTTGGTGATTCAACTGTTTTCCCAGCCTTGACAAACGCCAAATCGCACCCATAATTGTTCATTATCTTCGTCGAACTAATTATAACCATTGATAAAAAACTTATGAAGGAGCGTTCGGAGAGCCCATGAAAGCAAAGCAGGAAACCCATCAGTTTAAGACCGAGGTGCAGCAGATTCTCAACCTGATTATCAATTCTCTCTATTCCAATCAGGACATCTTTCTGAGGGAATTGATTTCCAATGCATCGGATGCCATCGACAAGGTTCGCTATAAAGCGGAGACCGAGCCGGGCATTCTGGGCGACGACACGGAGTTCAAAATTCAGCTGAAGTCCGATGCCATCAAGCAGACCTTTGAAATCTCCGACAACGGCGTCGGCATGACCCACGATGAGGTCCTGGAAAACATCGGCACCATCGCCAAGAGCGGCACGGCCAGTTTTCTGGAAGCCCTTGAGCATGCCAAGGGTCAAGAAACCCTGATCCCGGAGTTGATCGGACAGTTCGGCGTAGGCTTTTACAGCGCCTTTATGGTGGCTGACAAGATCACCCTGGTCACCCGGGCTGCCGGTGCGGATGCGAATAAGGCCGTCAAATGGGTCTCAACCGGGGACGGATCCTACACCGTTGAAGAGACCAAGAAAGCCACCCGTGGTACCACCATCACCCTGGAGTTGAAAAAAAAGGCGGCGGACGAAAAAGATTTCACCGACCAGTGGACAATCCGCAGCATCGTCAAGCAGCACTCCGATTTCGTGGGCTACCCCATCACCATGGAGGTTGAGCGCGACGAGCCGCTGCCCGATGCAGAGATTATCAAGGGCAAGGATGGCAAGCCCATCGGTGCGACCACGCGCAAAGTGATGCGCGAAGAGACCCTTAACTCCATGAAGGCCATTTGGACCCGCAACTCAAGTGATGTCCAAGACGAAGAATACGAAGAGTTTTACAAGCACTTGAGCCACGACTGGAATCCACCCATGGAGCGGATCCATCTCAAGTTCGAAGGAACCACCGAGTACAGCGTCCTGCTTTATATTCCTTCCAAGGCCCCCTTCGACCTGTTTACTCCGGACCGCCGCCACGGCATCCACCTCTATTCCAAGCGGGTATTCATCATGGACGACTGCAAGGAACTGATGCCCGAATACTTCCGTTTTGTGAAGGGTGTGGTGGACGCCTCGGACCTGAACCTGAACGTCAGCCGTGAGATCCTGCAACAGGATCGCTTGGTACTCAACATCCGAAAAAACTTAATAAAAAAAATCTTGGACCTGCTGGGCAAAATGGATGCGGATAAATACAACCAATTTTACAATGAATTCGGCGCCGTGTTGAAGGAAGGGATCCACACCGATCCGGCCAACAAGGAAAAACTCGCCTCACTGGCCCGCTATAAGACCACCAAATCCGAGGACACCTGGGTATCGCTCGATAACTACGTGAAGCATATGAAGGGCGACCAGAAAGAGATATACTACATTACCGGCGATAAACTCTCTGCTCTGCTCAACAGCCCCCATCTTGAAAAGTTGAAAGAAAAAGATTTTGAAGTGCTGTTGATGACCGACCCGGTTGACGAATGGGTGGTGCAGTCATTGACCGAGTATGAGGGCAAGCCCCTGAAGAGTGCAGAAAAAGGTGATCTGGACCTGGACAAGGTAGATGAGGCCAAAAAGGAAGCCTACACCGCGTTGTTCGGCTTCATCAAGGGGCAGCTGGAGAATAAGATCAAAGAGGTCAAACCCTCCACACGGCTCAAAGATTCGGTGGCCTGCCTCTCCGGCGACACGTGGGATATGAGCGCCTACATGGAAAAGCTGCTCAAGGCCTCCGGTCAGAAACCACCCGAAGTCAAACGCGTTCTTGAACTGAATATGGAACACCCGGTGGTGGAAAAGATCAAAACCCTTTTTGAGAACGACCGGGACAACCCCGAGTTGAAGGATTACAGCCAGCTGTTGTTTGACATGGCCGTGGTGGGTGAAGGCGGAAAATTGGACAACCCCGCCCGTTTTTCGAAGATGATGGGCGATCTGATGTCCAGGGCCATGGGTTAACCCCGTAAACTGCAGGCAGGCTGCCCGATGGCGGACAGCCT
The DNA here is from genome assembly GCA_963704985.1 of uncultured delta proteobacterium. GTDB lineage: Bacteria > Desulfobacterota > Desulfobacteria > Desulfobacterales > Desulfosarcinaceae > Desulfosarcina. The sequence continues at coordinate 217,372 of CAVPIL010000010.1, forward strand.
GCCTGGCCTATCGCCGAGCCCGCCGGTTTATTCCGTGGTATACTTGAAAGACAGATTGACTCGGGAGCGAAACGCCGTCACCTTGCCCCCCTCCACCCGCATATCCAATTTGGTAATTTCCGCTACCCGCAGGTTCTTCAGTGACTTGGAAGCGGTTTCGATTGCATTTTTGGCTGCCTCCTCCCAGGAGGTGGGACTGGTTCCCACCAATTCGATGACTTTGTAAACACTCTCGCCCATGATTTCCCCCTTTTTGGTTTGCGGTTAATAAAAAACTGAATTCGTAAAAACGACCCATGCCTTTCAACGGATGGCCCGTGGGTCAGGTAATTAAAGCAGCGGCGGTTATTCAGGCAGAGCGGTTCACTGGAAACGTAACGGTCGACATCAATGACCAGCCGCGAAAAAATCGGGTAGGGAAAACATGCGTACAGCTTATTATGGGTCGCTCGACCCGTCAAGGATATTTCCTGGATCGACGTTGGCGGTGGATTGAAATGTCCTTTAAAAACCGTTATTATCACTCACCGGCAAAATGGTTCAGCCTGCCGCAATAATACCATTCTGGGTTAAAGGCCTCGGCAAAAAGCAATTGCCCCTTTTTCTTGCCGCGACCCTAAAGGAGAGAACCAACCCATGAAGCAGGTGAAGTGGCTTTTTCATCCCATACTGGTGTTTATCTTCTCCGTCACCGCCCTGGTGGTGTCGCTTTTTCTTTATATTTATTGGTATATTGAAGTCAGCAGCGGGCTTCGGTCGGCAATGGAACGGTTCAACCTGGAGCAGGACCAGGTGTTTGCCGCCGACACCTGGGTGGTGATACTGGTCCTGAGTTTACTGATCGGTATCATCTTGCTGGGCATCTTCATCATCTTCGTGTTCAGCCAAAAAACCATGCAACTGTACCGGATGCAGAACAACTTTATCAACAACTTCACCCATGAACTCAAGACACCGGTGACTTCCCTTCAGCTATATCTGCAGACCTTTTTAAAGCACGAACTCTCGCGGGATGATCAGTTGAAATACATCCCGTACATGCTCACCGATGTGAACCGCCTGACCGAAAACATCAACCGCATGCTGAACCTGGCCAAACTGGAAAGCAAAAGTTATATGGGCCAGTTCGAGGTCTGTGATCTGGTCAAGACGGTGAACCTGTTCCTGAAAGAGAACGCCCACCTGTTCAAAGACTGCCGGATTACGGTCCACAGCCCGGATGCCACCCCCTTTTACCAACGGATCAACCGGCTTCTGTTTGAAATGCTGCTGATGAACATCCTGACCAATGCCTTAAAATACAGTGCTGCTGTGATGCCGCAAGTGGATATTTTCATCGAACTGAACCACCGGAAGACACATATCCGCTTTACGGACAACGGCATCGGCTTCGACCGCAAAGAGATGAAAAAGATTTTTCGCAAGTTCTACCAGATCGGTCGGTCGGACAACATGACGGCCAAGGGAAGCGGGCTAGGCTTGCACTTGGTGCAAAACATCGCTCGTCTCCATAAGGGGAAAGTTCTGGCCGAAAGTCCGGGACGGGGCAAAGGATCTACCTTCACGTTGATTCTTCCGGCCCTGGAATAGCGCCTATCCACCGGCGGCATCTTTCGGTCCAGGCTGATGTTCTGGCTATTGTTGCAATCCTCGACTTAGCCTGGCTGCGCCAGCGGATTCTCAATCGCTGCGGCCTTGGCCTGAACCGAAATCTACCATTTGTTGACGGGCACCAATCAAACGCCATTGTCGCGCAATGCAAGTCAAATGGATGATACAGGAGCTGCCATTATGGAAGATTCTAAAAAATGTATTCTGATTATCGAAGATGATCGCCATATCGCCGAAGGCATCCAACTCAACCTTACCCTTCAGGGCTACGATGTGGTCATCGCCCCTGACGGTGTGGCCGGCCTGAACAAATGGAAGGAGATTCGGCCGGATTTGGTGATTCTGGACATTATGCTGCCGGGCATAGACGGTTTCTCCATCCTGCAGAGCATTCGGTTGGAAGATGAGCGGCTGCCCATTTTGATTCTCTCGGCCAAAGGCGATCCGGATGACCGGATCAAAGGACTTGCTTTTGGGGTAGACGATTATCTGGCCAAACCCTTCAATCTGGAAGAGTTGCTCCTTCGTGTCGAGCGGTTGCTCAAACGCGTCGGCTGGAATCGGGAAAACCAGGTGTCGATTCCCCCAACCTTCGACACCTATCACTTCGGCGACAATCACATCGATTTCAAAACCAACACGGCACGTTGCCACATCGGTGAGGTTTCCCTGACAGAACAGGAATCCAAGGTGCTCAAACTGTTTGTTGCCAATCGCGGCAAGCCACTTTCCCGTGAAAAATTGCTGCAGATCGGTTGGGGGTACACCAGGAAAACCACCACCCGCACGGTGGACAATTTCATTGTCCGTTTCCGCAAATATTTTGAGGCCGATCCTAGAAATCCTATCTATTTTAAAAGCCTTCGATCAATCGGGTATCTTTTCGATCACGAAAAATGAGTGCTTGGAAAACTGACTTGCTTCTTATTAACAAATTGTTTTATAAACATAATTTATTCTTTCCAGTTTCAGTGCCCGCCACGCACCCGTGGCCATCAGCATGCATTTAATAGGCACCGTTTGACAAACAGTGTTCCGAACCGTTAATAAGCAGTTGGCATTGGATCGGAGTTCATCACCCTGATTTCCAGGAGCCATCAAAAAATTGGATTTTGGTTAACACTCGCGGCGGAGCCGAGGTTCAAGCCGCAGGCACCAGCTACTATGCCGAGATAAGGCGCCTGCAACGGGTGTGCGGCCACCAGGCAATTTATAAATGGCATCCACTTTTGACCTGTCGCAGAGCGATTCATGCACTGGATGACCCACCCTTACACGCTTACCCTATTTGCCGCATCTGCCATTGCACTCGTTTTGGCCGGTTCGGCCTGGCAAACCCGAACCACCATCAATACACGATCATTCACGGTATTAATGCTGGCTGTTTCCCTGTGGTCGGCCATGCATATCTTTGAACTGGCCGCCGTGACCTTGCCGGGCAAGGTCTTTTGGGCCAACATGCAGTTTTTCTGCATCGTTTCGGTTCCCGTGGCGCTGCTAAGCTTTGTCAGCCGGTATACCCGCCTGGACCACCTGATCAGTGCTCCTCGAATGGCACTCCTTCTGTCGGTACCCATCCTCATTGTGGCTCTTGTCTGGACCAATGGCTTTCACGGCTGGATATTCACCAAAGCAGAGATTGTCCAAGAAGAGCCTTTTAAGCTCCTTTATCGACATTTCGGTACCGGCTTCTGGGTCCATACAGGATACTGTTATTTGATCATGATGGTTGCAACCATCATGCTTGTCCGATCCATGGCGAATGCACCCACCAGATATAAAGGGCAGGTTATCTCCCTGCTGGTCGGCGTTTCTGCACCGTGGATCAGCAATGTGATGTACCTTTTTAACATTCCTCCATTTTCCGATTTTGATATGACGCCCGTCGCGTTCACGATCAGCGGCCTTGCTTTTGGTTGGGGTGTCTTTCGCCACCGGCTATTGGATATCGTTCCCATTGCCTACGATCAAATGCTTAGCAACATGCAAGATTCCGTTTTTGTTTTTGATCGGCATCAGCGCGTTCTGGACCTGAATCCGGCTGCTGTAGAGTTGACCGGGCAGCATCGAAAAAACTGTGTCGCCTTGACCGCCGACCGGCTGATCCCGGGATGGTCGGCCATGGTCGGGCCAATGGGAAAAGGTGGCCTTCGGCAGCAGGTTTGCCTGCGGAAAAAACATCAGAATCGGTATTACGACCTTGCCGGAACCCCGTTGAAACATGACGATCGCTTGTACGGTTATCTCGTGGTCCTGCGTGACATTACTGAATATCGCCAAACGCAGTTGGCTTTGGCCGACAGCGAAAAACAGTTCAAGTCGCTTAGCGAAAACGCGCCCATTGTTATCTGTACCTTGGACCCCCGGGGTGCGTTCACCTATGTCAACCCGGAGTGGGAAAAAGTGCTTGGCCATCCGAGGGAATGCATCATTGGCCGGCACTTCTCAGAATTTATCCTGCCCCATCACCTTGAAGACTATTCCCAGGCATTCCGCAAAGTCAGAGACAAGCGTGAAATTATGGCCGGCTTGCCGATAAAATTGCTCCATGCGGATGGTTCGCGGCGTTTTTTCAGTGTCAGCGCATCGCCGAATCTGGACGCAACAGGAAAAATAAGCAACGTTATTTGTCTGTTGAAAGACCAAACCGGGGAGCGTGAACTGCAAGCCCAGCTTTTTCAATCTCAAAAAATGGAGGCCGTTGGCACGCTGGCAGGAGGTATTGCTCACGATTTCAATAATTTGTTAATGGGCATCCAGGCAAACGTTTCTCTGGTGCGGATGGAAACCAAAAGAAACGATACCTGCGTGGAGCGGCTCGGCAACATCGAACGTCAAATTCAGACCGGTGCATCACTGACCCGCCAACTATTGGGATATGCCCGCAAAGGTAAATACCGCCCGACGCTTCTGTCTTTGAACCAACTCATTCAGGAGACACTGACCGCTTTTGGCAGGACCCGTAAAGCGCTGACCATTCATTTAGATCTTTTTAAAGATCTGCCACGGATCCACGCTGACCAGGGTCAAATGGAGTTGGTCCTGCTGAACCTGCTGGTCAATGCATCAGATGCCATGCCGAACGGTGGCGTGTTGACCGTCCAAACCGGAATGCGATCGGTATCCTCGGATAAGCTGCAAAGCCTGGCGCTTGCTGCCGGCGATTATGTCCATCTGCAGATTACCGACACAGGGATCGGTATGGATCAAAAGACACAGGCCCGGATCTTCGAACCTTTTTTTACAACCAAAGAGATGGGACGGGGAACAGGCCTGGGCTTGGCGTCGGTATACGGCGTGGTTAAAAATCATAAAGGCGCCATCACGGTCTCTTCAAAACCGGAACAGGGCACTCGGTTTGATCTTTACTTTCGGGCGACAGACGATGTGTGTGTGGCACCCGCAGATCCGCAGCAGCTTCATTCTGGAAGCGGTCGTATTCTGTTTGTAGATGATGAACCCGAGTTGCTGAGGGCGGGAACCGAACTCATTGAGAGCCTCGGCTACCGTGTTACCGGGGTCGATAACGGGTTTGACGCCTTGCGGCATCTATCTGAAAGCCCCAATTCATTCGACTTGGCAATCATCGACATGATCATGCCCGGTATGGGAGGACGCGAGCTATATGGTCATATCCGTCGGGTCTCACCGGATACGCGGATTCTCTTATCAACCGGTTTCAGCGGCGCTCCCGGGACCACGGACGAGTTGTCTCGCAACCACAGGGATATTATCTGCAAGCCCTATACCGCTGAAGCCCTTTCACAGACAATCAGCAGAATGATGCTGGATTCTGAGCACCAATCGTCCCCACCATGCGCCAAGGCTTTTGGATTGAATTGATTCCTCTGCAGGTCAACCATCGCCCACCCAATAGATGAGAACTATTTTTCCATATGGAAAATATTTTCCTATTTATTTGTGTATTTTTTTCCCATATTTAGACGCATCGCCTGTAATCACCGTTTATAACTATATGAAATATTTCTAAACATATTGCTATCGGATAGATAGCGCAATTTTTGCATACAAACCTTTGGGCATAAGAAATTATCCACGGGCTCACCCCCGCGGCCTTAATTGTATAAGGGTTTCGTTCTCGGCCTTGGCAGCTATTCCCGGACTGACGACCGGTATCTTCTGCTACCCTATAAAAATTGAATGTTCTGTGGCTTAGTGGGTGTAAGCTCCAATAGCGATGCCCTTCTAATGCTGTTTGCCGGATTCCATCGCACCGGGGGGCCACTGAATGATGGTGAAATGCATGGCGGATCAAGATAACGGCGGACGACGCTCCGGAGTGGATCGCAGACAATTTGACTATGCCGTTCATATTCCAGAACGCCGCAAAGGCAAAGATCGCCGCTGCGACCGGGACCGTAGACTACCTCGATGATCGGCCGAGGCCATGTCCCACCCACACGCCTACCCGCAACCCCAGATTAATCCTTCCTCAGCCCGTCATGCCTGCAATGAAAAAAGCGTCTTCGCTACGATTGCCACTCCTTCACTCGCCATTTAAAACCGTGTCGCCCAAAAAAAAGGTCGTCTTGCCTGCATATCGAGGGCAGGCAAGACGACCGCCATGATGATGGATACAACTTCGATTTAGTAAGCTAAGGCTGCACGGCAGCAAAATGATCGAATCTAAAGACAGTCGTCCCCTCCTGGACCATGCGTTTTAAAGCGATGAATTCATCCAAGGGCATTTCACCCGTGCCGATATTGACCATCCGAGCGACTGCTTTCAGCCCCGGTTGAGCAGCAACTTCGACGCTGCGACCGGCCACTTTATCGCGAAGGGCTTCGAAGTCTGCGCGGTCCATTTCCACCAGGCCGTAGCGCTCCGGCCGATTGATCGGGGTAGCAAGCGCCGGCACGTTAGCCGTCTGCCGCCCCTGGACCATCGCCTTCAAGGCAACAAATTCGGATCGCTCCATCTGACCCAGCCCGATGTCCACCATTTCTGCCGAGGCACTGTTAAAGCCCACGACGGCCATGACCACGATTGCCAATGTTAGTTTTTTCATTGTTCCCCCTTTTGCGTTGGCATTAATATGAACATGACGATTAGTTCATGTTAATGCCAATATATGAACCTGGGTTCACGTTGTCAAGGATAATATGAACCTTTATTCAAATTTTTGGCATTTTGGGGAAATCAGCGGCCGGTTGGTGGCAATGGATCGTTGAAGCCATAACCGAGAAAGGCCTGAGGCACACGTTTTATGCGCCTGCAGGCCTTGATAAGTTTGTATTAAACCGTTGCTTCGAAATCTGCCGCGGTGGACGATAGGTACTTATGGACAGATAAAAGTGAAGCCGCTGTTCTGGTCGGTGGTGTTGCTCGCCACCAGCCTGTTCAGGTCGCAAAATTCGTTTGTGGCCATTGCGCCGGTGCCGATATCCACCATACCGTTATTTGCCAAGGATTCATTCGCACCGCTCTGAACGCCGCCGGCCGCCATCGCCTGCCGGATGTCATCCACATCGGCCTGGTTGAATTCAGCCACCTGCGTGTCTCGTGGTATAGGCGTGGACACGGAAGCAGACGGCTGGTGATCTCCACTGACCATCTGTTTCAGGTTGTAGAACTCAGCCTGATCCATTCTTCCCAATCCGATGTCCACACTACCCGCTGTCGCAACTCCCGCTATCATTGCCATTGCCAATGCCGCTGCCGCTATGTAGAATAAATGTTTCATGGTAACCCCTCATCTGGCTAAAATGTAGAATGATACATTGTGGTATACGCTTACAATATGGGTCTGAAAACCATGCTGTCAACCTGAACTTGAGCTTTTTTTCACTTTAATTGACCGCGTGACGGGAATTGGGTATGAATGCAAATCAGGAGGAGGGATCGCGATGACAGAAATGGAGCAAAGAACCCGAATTCCCCAGCAAAAACGGAGTATCGAAACCAAAAACCGCATTCTTGTGGCAGCCAAGGACCAGTTTGCGCAAAGCGGTTTTCACGGTACCAACGCCAAAGAGATCGCTGCGGCGGCCGGCGTCTCCGTGGGCAGCTTCTACTCCTATTTCAAGGATAAAAAAGAACTGTTCATGGAGATTTTCAGGGAACATATCGAAGAAAAGGTGGTCCGGATTCTCGGCGAACATCAGGTCGATCCGAAAAACCGGAAAGAGAGTGTCTACCGCCTTATCAAGGCCATGCTGGATGCACACGATCCCTATCCCCAGTTTCACCGGGAAGTGTTGGCCATGCGCTATGCCGACCCGGAAGTCGAAGCGGTCTTCAATGAACTCGATCAACACAGCCTTGGGCATGTGGAGCGATTTATCGAGCAGTTTCGGGAGACCCTGAGGATCAAGGATATCAGGACCGCGGCCCGTATCATCTCCGCTGCCGTGGAAGAGATCATCTGCGCGATCACGATTTTCGGCCAGGATGAAGATGCCGATCGGCTCATCGACGGTTTGGCGGACATGATCCACCGCTACCTGTTCGATTAAACGGCGCTGGCCGTCAGCAGGGCACCGGACACTGCCAGGAGAATGGCGACAAGCCTAGGGAGGGTAACGGGTTCCCTCAGAAAAATAGCGGCCAGTATAAAGGTAAAAATCGTTGAGAGCTGATTCAATATAGCCGCCACCGAGACCAGCGTATATTTAAAGCCCGCCAGCCATGCCAGCATGGCCAGGTAGTTGCCCACAATGGATGCCGGCAGGACCATTTTCCATGCCGCCGACGGCACCAGCGCCCCCAGAATAACCCTTCTGTCGGCATGGATCAGCCCTAAAACAAACAGGCCGGCAACACCGGCGAGAAGCCTGACAAAGCTTGCCCACAGGACATGGGTCTGTTCCAAAAGGGGTTTGACCATTACAACGCTTCCCGCAATCAGGACCACGGCCAGCACACCGAAGCAAAGCCCGGTCTTTAAATCCTGTCGAGAGATCACCACCGAAGACCCGGAGCAGGCATCGGCAGCGATGGCCGCAATCACCAAAAGGGCGCCTAAAATTCCTCTAAGGCCGATGGATTCATCCAGCAACAATGCGGAAATGAGGATAATAAACGGCAGGTACAGACAGTCCACCACGGCCCACAGGCTGGCGCCGAGTCGTTTGAGGGCCATGAAAAAAAAAGTGTCCGCCAAGGTGATGCCTAAAACGCCGGAAATGCAGAACAGTATCCAGTCGCAGGCCGGCCGGTCAGGAAACAGAGGAACGCCAGCCAGCCAAAGGGTGGGAACCAATAGCAGCAGGGTGACCACACCTTTGAACAGGTTCAAGGCCATCGGTGAGAAGGTCTCACCGCTCTTTTTGAACAGGACCACGGCCACCGCCCAAAAAAAAGCGGCTCCGGTCGAGCAGAGAATGCCGATCATTTGCATGAACGGGCCTTCTGCATCACAGGTGATTCAAGGCGTGAGCAGAAAAAGCTGCACATAACGCGGATCAAGGTTGCTTGTTTCCACAGGCGCCAGCTCACCTTCAATATCATCAAAAAGCGCCTCAAAAACAGCACCCAGGCCGTCGGTCAGGTCCGCTGGAGAAAGACCTGAAGCATCCGCAACCCACTCTATGAATTCGGTCTTTTTTTCATCACCGATGATACGATGGCCTTGATGATAGGTCCAAAGTGCCGAGTAAAAGGTTTTAAATGCTGAAAGGGGAATGGTGATGGTGGGAGTGTCCGCAGCAATCGGAGCAATCTGCAGCGAGGCCCTGGCCCACAGGGTGAGCAGAAGATTCTTGTAGGTCAGCAACCGGATTCCCGCAACCGGCGCCATGGGGACAGCCATGCGTTTGAACAGCCGATCCAGCGCCATCACCTGATCCAGGCCCCCAGCGGTCGCTTCGATTTCTTGACGCGTCTGAAAGTCGCGGTAACTGGAGCCGGCACGCGACGGGTCGTAATACTGGGGCCGATCGATCAGCAACCCGCCCAACAGTCCCAGCCATGCTTCGCCCCAGAAGGTGAGATCCAACTGTTGCGCCTGGCACCAGCTATCCTCACGCCAGCGTGTGGCTCGCCATTTAAGTTGCAGGGCACCGGCGAAGCCGGTTCTGAAGATATCCGCCAGCAGGTGGCGTCGCAACAAAGCGGAGGCCTCAGGCTCTCGATTGCCGACGGTGGTGGCGGTCATCAGCTCAAGGCCACTGCTCAGGTAGCCGCTGACCTTACTAACCACCGACTTCAACTGGTCGCGGCCCCGGATAATCTCCTGGTCGGCAGATATGACCTGGTTGCAAAGGCTGGCCAGTTCCACCTGGAGTTGCTGAATCACATAAAACTCCCTGATCGCTTTCAATGCGCGCACGAAGAGGTTATCCCCATCAAGGAAAGTGGCGGCAAATTGGGGTACCGGATAGTGGAAATCCTCCGGCGAGGGCTGCCGAATGGCTTTTCTTCCCCGGGCCGCGAGGTCACCGGGCCGCAGCGGCTGGTAGACCCCAATCGCCTCGTGAAATGGCAGAAATCCCTTTTCGCCGAGACGGACATTGCGCAACCGAAACAATTCCTCCTCGGTCTCGCCGGGAATCACGCTCACGGTTTCCATGAGCAGACCCTGATAGCGGTAATGATCAAAAACAGACACGCGCTGCAACAGTTCTCTGAGCATCTCGTTGCGGCGGGCTTTGAATGCCTCCTCCTCGGGAGTGGCCACCGGATAGTCAACGAAACGCACGTAAAACGTATCGTCGTCTGTAAAATAGCCGTCTCCAAAATCCGAAGGAACCTGATCCGGCTCCCTGACCCGGAGTTCGATATTCCTGAACAGGTACAACTCCAGGAACTCCAGCTTCTCATCGAAACACCATTTGACCAGTCGATCAGGATCCCCTTGAAGCAGCAACTGCAGCCAGTTGGTGGCCTGCTGATAGTTCAGCTGGTCCTTGTTCCAGACCTCCATATCCAACAGGTATTCCCATTGGCGATTGGAGGCCAGGGCGATGAGGGGAAGCGCGTTGTCCGAACCGATGTCGTTGATCAGAAAATGCAGGTCTTCTTCTGGAAACGAGTGCACCAGCGCCGCCGGCTGCGGGTGATCAAGGATCGCGGATAGCGCCTGCTCAGGCGTTTTCGTCAGAATGCGCTGCCGGGTTTCGGCCAATTGCCGAATCCGGTCGGAATGGGTGCGGGCAGGCGTCTGGGGTTTAGGCACGGGGTGGTCACTCCTCCTGATGATCAACTTTGCACTACCATAAGCAGAATAATAAAAAAAACAAGCTAATCGCGGCCAATCAGGGTTGTCGTTGGTTATTGATGCGCAAGAGCAAAAGCAGGCCGGGCAGAGCAATCACGGTGCAGAATATAAAAAAGCGCCCCCACCCCAAGTGGGTGGCCAGATAGCCGGTGGGGGCCGAGGCCAGCACCCGGGGGATGCCCATGAGACTCGTCAACAGGGCATATTGGGTGGCGGTGAAGCGCTTGTCGGTGAGGCTGGCCATATACCCCGCATAGGCCGAGGTACCCATTCCAGCGCTAAGATTTTCGAAGGCGATAACCGCCGAGAGCGCCGGCAGGCTGGGGCCGATTGTCGCCAACAGGGCAAATCCCGCGGTGGAGAGGGCCTGGAGTATGCCGAAAACCCAGAGGCTGCGAAGGATACCCAGTTGGATCATGGCAATACCGCCGACGATGGTGCCACCAACGGTGGCCCAGAATCCGAATAGTTTGACCACCGCGCCGATCTGGGTTTTTGAAAAACCGATATCCAGATAGAATGGCGTGGTCATGGCAGCAGCCATCGTATCGCCGATTTTGTACATCAGGATGAAAGCCAGAATCCATAGGGCATTCGATCGGCTGAAGTACTCCACCAGCGGGTCCACCACAGCGGCCTTGAGTGATACGGGAAAATTCGCCACGTGGGGTTCCGGTGTGAGTACGGTCGTGATCACCCCCGGCAGAAGGCACACGGCCATGACCAGGTAGACCATGGAAAAGGGCATGTGGTCGGCCAGAATCAGGCCTCCGCCGGAAGCCAGGAGCATGCCCAGGCGATACCCATTGATGTAAAGCGAAGAACCCAGGCCCAGCTCGCGGTCGGGCAGGTCCTCCCGCCGGTAGGCATCCACGACGATGTCCTGGGAGGCGCTGAAAAAAGCAACCGCGAGGGCGGCCAGCGCCAGTAACTCGGGGTGGACAGCCGGATTGCTGTATCCCAACCAGATCAATGCTGCCATCAGCCACAACTGGGCGGTCAACAGCCATCCGCGCCGCCGCCCTAAAAACGGCAGCGCGTAACGGTCGAAGACCGGGGCCCAGATAAATTTCAAGGTGTAGGGCAGCCCTACCAGGGACATTAGCCCGATAGTGGTCAGATCCACCCCCGATTCTTTCATCCATGCCTGGAGCACGGACAGGGTCAGAAGCAGCGGCAGCCCGCAGGAGAAGCCCATCAACAGGGCCACCACCATTCGTCGGTTAGCCATTGCGTTCAGCAGCAGGGATTGTTTTTTGATCATTTTAACAAAGAATCGACGGGTAAACGCATTATTATTTGGTTAAAGCCGGTCCTCAAAAGGACGATATAGGAGCTGTTGCTCCATTTTCCCGAATCGATTGTCGGCTATTGATATCCATTGCATAGCGTGTTCGTCAACCAAACGATCCTTGAAGGAGGGTGCCTTGTTGTACGATGGCTTTGATTTGTTGTGCCGGGAACTGTCGCTGGAACCCGCCACATTTTTCAAACAGATCCAACAGGATCCAGACCGTGTGATGGAGCAGCTCCGGCTCCTGCCGGTGGCCGACCTGCCTCTCGTCCTTGGCGAAGATTTAACCCTTGAGGGCAACCAGGCACCGTTTATCACCAAAGGGACGGATCTGCGGCGCCACCTGAAAGCCGTCTTCAACCGCATCAGCAGCAATTGTGCATTTTCCGCTTCGCCCTTGATTCTGCCATCTGCCGAGATCAACCGGTTCTTGAAAGAGAAAATCAGTTGTGCCTTTGCCGACATCACTCGTAAAATGATGGACCAACAGCAGTTGGGCCGCATTTATGATGTTTATGAAAAAAATCAGGATCTAAAAGGTATTGCCACCTATTTCGGCAAGTTGATTGACCCGCATCTCTCTTCGCCGGCCATCATCAAGGGGTTCCTAACCGCTTTTACCAGTGAATCCGCCATGGGCAGCATCGAAGAGAACACCAAGGCTGCCTTCGTGGCCATGGCTGTCCTGCAACGACACGAAGCCTTCGTCCATGATGAAAACGCGTCACGGAAGAACAATCTGGTAGAGATGGGAATGGCGATTTTGTTTCAAGATATTGCCTGCACCGTGGACGGCATAAACCATGACCCTAACAGCTGTGACCATGCCGCAGCCTCGGCCATTATGGCGCAGGGAATGAAACTGTCCGATCGGTGCATAGAAACCATTCGCTGGCATCACCGGTCGACCGATATAAACGGAGCCCCGATTTTAATGATCCAGGAACCGCCTCTGTTCGAGCGTTTGGCGGTGCTCATCAATGCCTTCATCCGATGCATTTCAAATCGCCAATTCGGATTGACCGTCGATCAGGCGATCTATGTGCTGGAACACTATGCCCGTTTAGGTTACTACGATACCGCTTGTATTCAGACCCTGGCCCGAATCAGCGTTGGTGAGGGCAAGCAGCGGATCATTTCCAAATCTTTTGAATTCAGCTGGGCCTGCCCCGCAGGGAACAGACCCGTATTGTGGGATGTTCGCACCAAACTGCCCAACCGGTTTATCTGCACCCGCACCGACTGCCCGCTCCTTTCCGCTGAAGCGGTGGTGCTCTATGAGCCAATCGTGTTCAGCCATCCCGCCTTTAACCTCGACATTCCTGCCGGCCACTATTACAAATGTATCGAATTGACCCGCCGTTTTAATCGCTGGATGCTGGAGCAGAGGATCTTTAAGCTCATTGATTAGCCTCCTGAAGGTGGTCCGGGGTTACAATCGATCCGAAGGTTGCCTTCAAGGCAATCAGCCCGTCGCGCTGCTTCTGCAGCACATCGAAGAGCAGTTGGGGTATGTTTTTTTCCTTGCCGTAGGCGGAGATCTGCAGATCTGTTCTGGCCAGAATGTTATCCACATAAAGGGAGAACTGCCGATCGTAGAGTGCTTTCGGGTAAGGCTTGTCGATAAGGGTCTCGAAAAGCACTTTTAAGTCTTCGTAGCGGGGAATGAAGCCGATGGGTGTCTCAATGGCCTCCACGTCTCCGTGGGCACGGCGTTCCAGCCATCCCAGCCAGACCTTGACGTCTTTTTTCTCACCCAAAAGCTTTTTATTATTTCCGCCCCGTGCCTCGTGGGTGAGAAAGTAATTCAACCCCGCCATAATCGGCCGCTTGTCGTCAGCGATGAGGGCGCTGCCGAAAAAGTTGAATTGCGCCTTCATGTAGTCGCCCAACGCCCCTGGAATAAAGGGCGCGTTGGCCCACGGCGCCCGCTTCACACCCGAGGCGCCCACTTCGGTGGCCGTGGCCGCCGAGACGATGCAGGCGCCGATGACCACACCGTGTTCGGAGTTTTTTGCAACCCAGACCGGCGGCATGGTATCGCTGTCCCGACCGCTGTAAGTGATCACCCGGGTCTCCACGCCCTGCGGCGCCTCGGCCTTGTCCGAATAGTTGGCCAAGACGGTTGAGGAGATGGTGCAACGTGCGTTGGGGTGAGAGATGGGGATCTCCTTGCCGCTGGCATCCTTCAACTCTTTTTTCCAAGGCCCTTGAAAGTTGCGCCCCCGGGTGGGTTGGGCCTCGCCGTTGCCCTTCCAGTGGGGAATGCCGTTCTCATCGATCAGCACGTTGGACCAGATCACCTCGGACCCGGCATTTCTCAACCGGTCCATCAACATGGGGTCGCCTTCCCAGTTCACATCCTCCACGATGCCGAAAATGCCACATTCCGGGTTGATGGAGCGGACGCTGCCGCCATCGTCGATCCACATCTGGGCCAGGTCGTCGCCCACAAAATGGTTGCCGGCCATGGCCGTGGTGGTTTTACCGCAGCCGGAGGGTGCGGCGCCGGCAACCCAGGTCACCCGGCCGCCGGTACCGTCGATACCGGTGATGAACATGTGCTCGGCCAGCTCTTTGCCGTTGCCCTCGTAAACGGCCTTGTCAACGGAAAAGCGGTGGTTGCCCTTTTTCAGCAGCAGGGTATTGCCCGCATAGGTGCAATTGAACGAGTAGGTCGTGCGATGACTGCGGTCCATGAACACCCTGGCGTTGGGCAGATCTTCGGGCCGGTTGAGCCCCTCACTGTGGATATTGGTGTAAAAATGCCCCAATCGGCCCACCTCTTTTTCGAAATCCACAAAGGCGTTGCGGTAAAGGATCTCCGCACTGTGGCAAACGTATGCGGAGCTGGTGATTTCAAGGGCCGGGTTCGAGGCCACCGCGCCCACGGGACCGCGTATATACAAACCGACCACCATGGTGGCCCCGCTCATGATGCCGGCCATCTTTCCCCGGACCTCGACCAGAGCGTCGTCCCTTAGGATTTTGTTGGCCAGGCTGCTGATCTTTTCACCGGGGTTGGCGATGTAAAAGGTTCGGTCAATGATCCGGCCCTGCTCCTCCTTGAGATCGTAATGGATGGTATGTCCTTGCATAGCTAGGACCGCCTCTTCACCCTTGTTCAGGGCCAACTGGCGGATAAACTGACGATCCACTGTTGAGCCGGTGTTGATGTAAACCCGCGCGGGACCGCACATGGCGATGGCATTGGCGATTTTGATCAGGACCTCTGGATGGCTCAGCGTGCGTATGCGCGAGAGGTGCTCCTTGTCCAGACGGCTCTCGAACAGGGCCTGAGCCTGCTCGACGTTCTGGATCCCCCCCAGTTCTTTGACAATGTCGACGCCCTCATTTTTCTTCAACATGCAATTCACCTCTTTTCAACAGTAAATAATACATCCTGCATGATATACTATCTGGTTTAGCAATCCGTTGCCCCATGCTTGGTCGCAGCGGTTCACTGCCTGCCAGCCATAGGATGGCGCATGGATTCAGGCTTCGCACCTTCGACTCTGGCAGCCTACAATTTCCGGCTCAGGCATATGCCGGTCGATCCATTGCATCACCTTCTCAAACTCATCCCGAAATCCCTGCAGCGCCTTGCCCCGGTGGCTGACCCGGCTTTTTTCGGCCATGGGCAGTTGGGCAAAGGTTTTGTTCAACGGGGGATAGTAGAAAACCGGATCGTAGCCAAACCCGTTGCTGCCGGCAGGGGTATGCGCGATGGTACCTTCGCAGCGGCCTTCGTAGGTCAAGGCCGGTCCGGCGGGCACGGCGATGGAGATCACGCATTCAAACGCAGCTGATCGGTTGGCTTGGTTGTCCAACTCAGCCAGTAATTTGCTGCAGCGTTGGGCATCGGTGGCATTGGAACCGGCCCAGCGGGCACTGTGAACACCCGGCGCTCCGTTCAGAGCCGCCACCAGGAGTCCTGAGTCGTCCGCAAGGGCCGGATAACCCAAAATCCTGGCGGTAAAACTAGCTTTTTTATAGGCGTTTTCATCAAAGGTGTCCCCGTCTTCTACCACTTCCGGGAGCGGGCCGAAATCATCCAGATTTTTAATGGTAACAGGAAAGGCCTTGAGCAGGTCCCGGATCTCGGCAGTCTTGCCCATGTTGCGGGTGGCAATGACAACTGTCCTATTTCTTTTCATAATTCCTCTAATCTGGAGAGAAGAAACTTAAAAGAATTAACACAAAACCAGGTAAACATCCAGCGATAATCCGTTGATCCAACCTGCCGCTATATTTGAGAAGGTGTTGTGACAAACCGCCATGGGGTGCTTATTTTTCTAGCTGGAAACCGAGGCCGGCCCGTCCGTACCCGAGGGTGAGGTTCGGACCTTAACCATCGGCTATCATCGGGGGCCCCGAGAAAATTCACTGCGTCATTCAGCCGGTTTGATGGCTGATTGACTGAACCATAGGAGGTTGAACCATGTCCGACAATAAATCCGAAGTGCGAAAAACGGACCGAAAGAATAAGAAGCATCGCAGCGATCGCTCCGTTGCAGACAATAGCGGCTGTTTTTACGTAGTCGACGCCTGCGGCTGCAGGGTGGCTGACCCATGCGGCTGTTATGTAACCCAATGTTGCTGTTAAACGGCAGGTTGGCTAGGTTACCCTGAACACCATCATGGGGGGCTTGACCATACGGTCGCCCCCCTTTTTAAGGAATCAGCACGGAGCTGCCTGTTGTGTTGCGCGCTTCCAAATCCTGGTGCGCCCGGGCCGCCTCTTCCAGCGGGTAAGTCTGGTCAATGGCAATCCTCAGCGCCCCTTTTTCCACTACGTCGAACAGATCCCAGGCGTGGGCCAGCAGATCCTCACGCCGGGCCGTGTAGGTCATCAGGCTGGGTCGGGTTAGAAACAAGGACCCTTTTGCCGCCAGAATGCCGATGTCTAAGGACGGTACGCCTCCCGATGCCTGGCCGAAGGAAACCATGGTTCCCATGGGTCTGAGGCAGTCCAAGGATTTCATGAACGTGGCTTTGCCCACGCTGTCGTATACCACGTCCACACCCCTCCCGCCGGTGATCGCGTTCACGCCCTCCACAAAATCAGCATCCCTGTACAGGATGGTATGGTGGCAGCCATTTTTCTTGGCCCTTGCGGCTTTTTCCACCGATCCAACGGTACCGATCACCTCCGCGCCCAGGTGGCGTGCCCATTGGCAGACGATGGAACCCACGCCGCCAGCCGCTGCATGGATCAGGATGCGATCGCCGGCTTGCACCGGATAACACCCGTATAGCAGGTACCTGGCCGTCATACCCCGCAGCATCATGCCCGCCGCCTGACGGGTGGAGATGCCGTCCGGCAGCAAGACCAACCGATGGGCGGGTATGCAGCGCTCCTGAGAGTAGGCACCCGGTGGGATGCCGGCATAGGCCACCCGGGCTCCGGGCTTGAAGTCGGAGACACCGGCACCCACCGATTTCACCACCCCGGCACCTTCCAAACCCAGCACGGCGGGCAGGGCGGGCAGCGGGTACAGTCCGGTCCGATGATAAACGTCGATAAAATTAAGTCCCACGGCTTCCTGGTGCAGCAGCACCTCCCCGGGTCCCGGGACTCCGGGATCATGCTCTTCCCAACGCATGACCGCGGGGCCTCCCGTTTCATGGATCATGATGGCTTTAGACATGGTGGCCTCCTTTGGGTAACTGTCTGGTTCCGACGACATCGACACTCATGGGGTAATCGTTGATATCACCAATTATAGGCATTGGCGGACAAAAGCCAAAAAATCTGAAACATGGCTGCCTATCCGCTGCAGCAGCGTCTACAAATAGTCTGCCCAGGACCAGCGGATCCATCCATCCGCGGTGGTGCACACCAGATACTCTTTTTCAGCCGCAAATTCGATGGCCGCCCGGATTCTTGCCGGCGGGTGGTCAAGGTCGTCAGACACCCGGCAGGTCAGCTTTGTTAACCCAAGCGCATCCTTGTCATCCAATGGGTCGGCCCGCCAGACGCCTTTTTCTTCGATCAGCCGCTTCATCATCATATCGTAAATGACCACCGTGTGCTCCAAACGGACCAGGGGCCAGGCCGTTTCCTCAGTGGTTTTTCCGGCTTCACGGAGTCGGCCGATTTCCCCCAGCCACTGGTCGAATCGCCGCTCACCGTCAATCACGATGGCGTCCATGATCTCCGGTGCCACGCCAGCCGTACGGATGATGGCGCGATTGGCATGGTAGTGCCGCCAATCGTCAGATAGAATCTGCAGATCGTAGGTATTGATTCGCTCACGGACGTCGGTGCCTGGAAAGGGAGCCAGAATGTGGAAGCCATGGTTCACCCCCATGGCCTTGAGACGTTCACCAAATGCCAGCGTCTGCTCCAGGGTTGCCGGGGTTTCACCCGGCAGACCCAGGATAAACGAGGCGTGGGGGTCGATGCCGCAATCCAGGCAAAGCTGCACCGCCTGCACCACCTGCTCCAGGGTGATGCCCTTTTGAATTCGCTTGAGCATATCGGGGCTGCCGGATTCCACCCCGAAGCTGACCGTGGTGCAGCCTGCCTGGTGCATCTTTTTCAGCACCTGGCGCGAGACCGTATCCACCCGGGCAAAAGCGGTCCATTTGACCTTCAGACCGCGGTCGACGATTTCGTTGCACACCGCCAAACAATGACCGTGGTTGGCCGTGAACAGATCGTCGGCCAGGTTGACCTGGTGAAATCCCAGGGTACTCAGACGTTCCATCTCTTCCACCACCCGGATGGGATCGCGATAACGAACCCGTGCGCCCACCATCTTTCGCCCCACACAGAAAATGCACTTGAACGGACATCCCCGGCTGGTGGTCATACTTACCGGCATACCCAGGGCCAGGTAGCGTCCCAGAGGAATCAGGTGGCGGGCCGGTGGAGCCAGTTCGTCCAGATCCGTAAAAGGCGGTAAGGCCGTCGTGGCGATTCGGCGGCCGTCACGGAATGCAATTCCCGGAACCCGATCCCAGGCACTCCCCTTTTCAATGGCTTGGACCAGGGCCACAAGGGTATTTTCTCCTTCGCCGCGCGCCACCACATCCACCTGGGGACAGGTCTGCAGGATCTCCGTCGCACAAAAGGTGGCGTGGGGTCCACCCAGCACCGTGGCAATGGACGGATCCAGTGCTTTGACCTGCTCGAGGACCGTTAAGGCATGGTCGACGGTCATGGTCACGGCTGTGGCACCGGCCAGATCCGGTCTGAAGGTCTGCATCAGTGAAGCCAGAAGATCCGGACCGAAAGGAAAGACCACGCAGTCCAGGAGTTTGACTGCGTGCCCGGCCCGCTCCAGTGCACCGGCCAGGAATGCCAGCCCCAGGGGCGGGGACGGGGTTTCGGAAATCGGGTAAAAGGGGTTGATCAGCAATATGCGCACGGGTGACGGTCCTTTGATGGATAGAAAGAAGGGATCAGGGTTGGTTGACGAACTCGGTTAGGATCACCTGATAAAGCTCATCACCGATGGCGATGCCCATATCGATAAACTGGGGACCATAACGCCGACCGGTTCGGGAGCGGAATGTGGCTCGAATCTTTTTCAACAGGGCCATACCTTTGGGAAAGTGATCCACAAAGGCGTCGAGGGGTGGATTCAAAAAACCCACCATATCCCAAACGGTATGGGAGAAGTTGTCCGGCCCCCAGCGGAACTTGTCCGCATCGTACAAACAATCGGATATCATGCGAGACCGGTGCACCGGCAACCGATCCAGGCGGGCAAAGGCTTCGTGGTTGCGGATGGCCGTGCAGACATGCGTAATTTCCTCTGGAACCAACGGATAGGATTTCAGGATCGCGCCTGCGGTTTCGGCTCCTTTTTCGGCATGTGACTGCTCCTTGCGGCAGATGTCGTGAAGCAGGCCGGCGCACTGGGCCAGCAGCAGGTTCCGCTGGACCAGGTCCTCTGCATGGCCGGCCAGCCGACTTTCAATAATGACCAGCGTACCGGCATCAATGGCCACCTTTTCCACGTGGCCCAGTCCATGGCCGAAATCGTTGTCCAGACACCCGGCCATGTCTTTGCGGAGCCTGAGGATGGAGGTATCGGACTGATAAAAGTGCCGAGAGTCCCTGAATTCGGATGGATGGTTGCCATAAAAATCAGGCCGAGGATAGCGGTCCACGATTTTACGGGCGATCTCTCGAATTTCCAGGTAAACGGCGTCCATTGGCAGAGATCCTCACCAGGAGGCAGGCATTTAAAAAGAAACGCCGGTTTCACGGTGGCGGTGAAACCGGCGGCAGGCGATGATTTTCGCACTGGCGGGAACGACAAACAGCGCTTATCAGGTGCTGTGTCCTTCCCGCTGTTGATACTCATTCGACGTTAACTTCAAGCCCTGCCGGAGCTGGCTGCGGCGTCGGCTCCTCCAAGACCCATTAAAGGTCACCCGGGTCGCTTCCTCCTGGCTGCATTGGTATCCGCTTGAATGCAATGCGGAATCAATTAACGGTGGGCTAACCATCCAGGGACAGGCCGTAGGGGGAGCCGCAAACCTTCCACTGGCCATTCTCCTTGACCAGTTCCAGCGTATCTTCGAAAGCCTGGGTCTGACCCAGGCCAAACAGCTTGGCCACATAGGCGAAGACCGGGTGGATGCAGGTTCGGCGAAGGCCTTTAACGTGTATGGTGGCGGATTCAGCGTCCTGGACCAGGGTTTTGGCTTTAACATGGTAAATGGTCTGCCTGACCATACCGGTGCCGAAACCGCGGGCCGCTGCCTCATCGGTCTTGGCCTGGAGGTAGTTGGCGGCAGCCGATTCATCCTCATCACCGGCCAGTTCACTGCACAAATACCTTCCCATTTCGGTATCCAGGAGAAAATACGCCTTGGAAAAGTCGAGGGCGGTACCCGTGGCGGTTTGTTTGCAGTCCGCAAAAACAAACACCACCTGGAGACATACCGCCAGAATCACCACCAGTATCCACGCTGAAATGTTGCTACGGTTTGCCATGCTCAACGCCTCCTTGCAGGATCATCCCGGCACCCTGCGACATGCATGGCCGGGCCAAGGTTACCGTATACGGATTGTAAGGAATCGGGTAAAAAGATCAGGAAAGCCAAATACCATGGATTCTGTCATTAAACAAGCCTTATATGTGCCATGCGCCGGGTTGAATCATGACTCTTGACAGGATTTTCGACCATTAGTATACAATTGGTAAATTATCAAGTATACTTGTGCCGACAAGCAGGCACCCGGCATGGCCCCATTCGCCCATGTGGTTCTGGCGCCAGCCGGCCGGTTTTCGATTTTATTCCCATGCTTCGCAACGTCCGCACAGCCTTGGATCAGCGGCCCTCTCAGGGAGCCATGTGACCGCCCGGGTTAGGCTACCCTTCGGACCGCGGCGGAAACAGCACCCTTTTCATCACCGGCCCCTTGTTTTTAATACAAAATCAGGCTATTTGAACTCCGCTAAACCCCATTTCATGCATTAATGGTGTTGGCTTGTCGGCATCCGAAAAACCTGACTTCAAAGAGGGGAAAAACCTATGACCACTCACGAAACCATTGAATTTGATGTTCTCTTTGTCGGGGGCGGACCCGCCAATCTGGCCGGCGCCATCCGGCTGATGCAACTGGCCGCCGAAAAAGGGCGGGAATTGGAAGTGGCACTTATCGACAAAGGTGCCGCTATCGGCGCTCACGCCATCAGCGGGGCGGTGATGAACCCCATGGCCATCGCCGAACTTTATCCGGACTATCTGGATCAGGGGTTTCCGGTGGAACAGACCGTACGCGGCGACGGTTTCTTTTTTCTGACTAAAAATCGCGGGTTTAAGATACCCCTGGTGCCCCGACAGATGCACAATACCGGTTTTCCCATCGTCAGCCTCTCCCGGGTATGCCGGTGGCTGGGGGAAAAAGCCGAGGCCATGGGCCTCAATATCTTCCCCGGCTTTGATGGAAAAGCGATTCTGCTGGCCGACGACGGCATTACGGTGACGGGGGTTCGCACCGGCGACAAAGGGCTGGACAAGGACGGCAAGCCCAAACCCAATTTTGAGCCGGGCATCGACTTGCTGGCCAAGGTCACCGTGCTGGGCGAGGGCGCCCGGGGCAGCCTGATGAAAGCGTTGGCCGATAAACTGCCCATCCGTTCGGGTCGCCTGCCCGAGGTGTTTGAAACGGGAATCAAAGAGGTGATTCAGCTGCCGGACAACCACTTTTTTACCGGCAGCGCCTTCAACGACATTCACACCATGGGGTTCCCCCTGGACCTGGACACCCCTGGCGGCGGATTCGTTTATGAAATGGCCAGCAATCGTATCGCCCTGGGCTTTCTGGTTGCATTGGGCTACGAGAACCCGTCGCTGGACCTTTACGATACGTTTCTACGCTTCAAACGCCACCCGATGATCCAGAACATCATCCAGGGCGGCAAAGTGGTGGAGCAAGGGGCGCGTGCCGTGTCAACGGGGGGCTGGTTCAGCATGCCGCACCTGGCCGTGGACGGGGCCCTGTTCGCCGGAAACGGTGCTGCCATGCACAGCACACCGGCCATCAAGGGCATCCACCTGGCCATGAAATCGGGCATGCTGGCCGCCGAGACAATCATGGAGGCACTCCTGGCCGGCAACACCAAACGCCACACCCTGGACAGCTACAGCCGGCGGATAGAAGCCAGTTGGGCCGGTGCAGAACTTCGTCAAGGCCGCAACTTCGCCCAGGCCCTGGCCAAGAAAGGGCCGACCAAATGGATCCACCTGGCCGCCCAGTATATCTCGAAGGGCAAAGGGCTGATGGACCGCCTGCCTTCTGTGGACGACGCCACCACCCTGATCCCCCTGCGCGGCGGAGTAGAGGCAGCAAGTCCCGCTGAAAAAAAACACTCGACCACAGACAATCCGGCCATGGTGGACAAACTCACTGGCGTCTACCTCTCCGGCACCCTGCACCGGGAGGACCAGCCCAGCCACGTCCTCATCCACGACCAACGCGTGTGCGTGGAGCGGTGTTTTCCCACCTATGGCTGCCCCTGCACGCGCTTTTGCCCGGGTGATGTCTATGAGATGGAAACCCGCAGAGACGGCAGCGGCATCGCCGGCATCAAATTAAATTTTACCAACTGCCTGCATTGCAAGACCTGCGATATTAAAGACCCCTTCCACAACGTCACCTGGACCTGTCCGGAGGGCGGGGAAGGACCCAATTACAAGCAGGCCTGACCGGTTCAGGCCATTCCTTCAGGAGAACAGCAGATTATGGACAGCAAGACACATTATGACGTCATCCTCGTCGGCGGCGGGATTATGGGCTCCACAACCGCCCATTACCTGACCCGCAAGGATCCGGGACTGAAAGTGGCCGTCATCGAGCGGGATTTGGCCTATACCCGGGCCTCCACCACCCTGTCCATGGTCAACGCCAGGATCCAGTTCAGCCTGAAGCAGAACGTCCAAATTTCCCAGTATGCCTTCGATGTGCTCGAACGCTTCGAAGAGGAGATGACGCTGGCCGGCAACCGCCCCAGCATCGCCTATCACCGCGAGGGCAATCTTTTTCTTTGTGAAGAATCTGCGGCATCCGACGCCAAAGCGGCCATGGCGATGCAGCAGGCCCTGGGTTGTCAGGTCCAGTGGTGGTCACCGGACGAGATCAAGGCCCACTATCCCCTTTATGCGACCGAGGGGTTCGCGGGCGGCACCTTCGGCGCCCAGGACGGCCACTTCGACGCCTATGCCGTACTCATGGGGTACAAGGCCAACGCCAGGGCCCAGGGGGCCGTTTACATCGAGGACGAGGTGACCGAACTGGTGGTCGACGGCCGACAGATCACCGGCGTAAAGACCGCCTCCGGAACCACCTATTCAACCGCCGTCGTCGTCAATTGCGCCGGCGCCTGGTGCACTGAATTGGCTGGAACCGCCGGGGTGGACCTACCCGTGAGCCCGGTCAAACGCCAGTGCTTTTGCCTGGACCCGGCCGTCAAGCCCGAAGGCCCACTGCCCCTGACGGTCCTTCCGTCCGGGCTCTACTTCAGGACCGAAACCGGCGGAATGGTCCTGCTGGGAAAATCCATGGACGATGACCCGGTGGGCTTCGATTTCACCTGGGATCAAAATCGGTTTATGGATCTTTTGTGGCCGGAACTGGCTGAATTCGTCCCGGCTTTCGAGCGCTTGAAGCTGATTCGGGGCTGGGCGGGCCTGTATGCGGTCAACACCCTGGACCACAACGCCATCCTCGGCGAATGGCCTGAACTCAAAGGGTTTTACCTGGCCAACGGCTTCTCCGGACACGGCCTCCAGCAGGGCCCGGCCGTGGGCCGCTACATGAGTGAATTGATCATCGGTGACACGCCGACGCTGGATCTGTCCATCTTCGCCCCCCAGCGCATACTCGACGGCAAACCACTGGCGGAGGGGGGGATCGTCTGATGGATACACCGATTGCCGGCGATATTGTCCGGGACAAAATCCGTGAGAGCAAGCTGGCCTGCGTGGGGCTGGCCTCCATCCGTGAATTGAACCGGCTGGTGGGCGAAATCGAAGAAGCGTCGGGCGAGCGGTTTATTCGTATGGAAATGGGCATACCCGGTATGCCTCCGCCCGAGATTGCCGTAGAGGGAGAGATTTGCGCCCTGAAAAAGGGCGTGGGTGCCACGTATCCGCCTTTTGACGGCATTGTCTATCTGAAGTACGAAATCTCCCGTTTCGTGCAGCAATTTCTGGACGTCGATGTGCAGCCGGCAAACTGCCTGCCCACCGTGGGCTCCATGCAGGGCTGCTTTCTTTCCATGATGATGGCCGGGCGCCGTATCAAAGGCAGGGATGGCATCTTGTTCATCGACCCGGGATTTCCCGTAAACAAGAAGCAGGCCCAGGTGCTGGGGCTGCCGCGGGAAAGCTTCGACGTTTACGATTTTCGCGGGGACCGCCTGCGGGACAAGCTGGAATCCTACCTGTCGACCCATCGGATGGGCGCCCTGATGTACTCCAATCCCAACAATCCCGCCTGGATCTGCTTCACGGAAAAAGAGCTGGGCATCATCGGCGAACTGTGCACCCGCTACGATGTGATCGCCCTGGAGGACCTGGCTTATTTCGGCATGGACTTCCGCAAGGACTACTCCCGGCCGGGAATGCCGCCCTTCATTCCCACCGTGGCCCGCTATACGGATAACTTTATTCTGCTCATTTCCAGTTCCAAATCCTTCAGCCTGGCCGGCCAACGTATCGGCATGACGGCCATTTCCGATCGTTTGTTTGACTCCACCGGCGACGGCCTGGCGCCCTGGTTCGGTACCGACCGGTTCGGCTACGCCTATATTTTCGGCGGCATGTATTCGCTGAGCTCAGGCGTGTGCCACAGCACCCAGTATGGTCTGGCCAAACTGCTGGAGGCGGTTAACGACGGCAGGTACAATTTTGTAGAAGCGGTGAAAGAATACGGCGAGCGCGCCCGAACGATGAAGCGCCTGTTCAAGGAAAACGGTTTTACCCCCGTCTATGACATGGATGAGGACCAGCCCCTGGCCGACGGTTTTTACTTCACCGTTGCCTACCCCGGTTTTTCCGGAGTCCAGTTGGTGGAGGAGTTGCTCTACTACGGCATCAGCGCCATATCCCTGGCAACCACCGGCAGCAGCCGCACCGAAGGCATCCGGGCCTGCGTTTCCTTAACCGGCAAAGAGCGCTTCGGAGAGCTGGCTGAGCGCTTGCGGCGGTTTGACGCCGACCATCAAAAAGGCTTGCGCGCCCTCCCTTGAATCGGCGGTGTGGGTTATTTTTGACCACCGCTAGCTTGCCGCGGCAACCACGTGCCGCCGTGATTGCGTGCCGCGACCGATATCGGAGGCCATCGAATAAAACCGCTTCTTCCCGGGTCCTGCCGATCCGATCAAGCATGCAATCAGATGGAACCGGGCCGATGCACGACCCCAATGAGGGTTGTTCCGACTTGATCTGGACGGTTCATTAACGAGTCAAGCCGTCCATCACATCCATATGGGGCGAACAACTGCCTGAAATAGCGGATCAGGCTGTGCGGGTAATCTTTTTCCAGGTGCGGGTCAATAGCACTGCGGCACAGCTGGGTTTCTTTTCTGAACAGATCGATCATGGATGGAGAATCCGAGGTAAACCCCTGCAGGTTGATCTGTTCGTTGGTGGCGCCGTAATCATGGCTCTTTTTCCCAAAGAAAAACACTTTGGGATCCTTGCGATTGTCACCCTGGATCATGTAGTCGAACCAGGGGCAGCGCTCCATGATCCAGGTGCGGTGCTGATCCGGTTTGCTCTGGATGGCGCTGGCGGCATTGGCGAAAAAGCGCACCAATAGTTCCGCTTGATGCCCCTGATCAACACACATGGCTTTTTTCACATAGTCCTCCAGGCAGTGCCGGCAGATAAAGGTCTCGAACCGGGCGCCATCGTCACAACTCTTTTGAAAAATTGCCTTGCGTTCCCTGAAGAGGGCACTGGTAAATGCATGGTGGAAACTTCTGTCCGGCGTATCATTTTCAGTGGCCTCGGGTTTGTGGCCCAAATAAAGTTCATCGGGCATGAACAGGACCGAGGGTGCTTTTTTCACCAGGATCTTCGTTCCGCCCATGCGCTCCATGGGAGACAGCAACAGCTTGACATGGATGTCGTCATACAGCGACAAGGTGTTGCCCTGGATTTTGCGTTTTCGGTTATTCTCCAATATTTCAGGTATATCCGGATCATCCAGCGCCTGATAGTCGTACCCGGCCAGCACATTGTTGATCTCATCGATTGAAAAATTCAGGGTCAGCATGGTGGAGGCAATCTTGTCCTTGCCTGGCCGGTTGATATCGTCGTGGACCAGTTTGGTCAGGTAGGTATGGGATATGCCGGATGTTTTGCTGATTGTGTTCAGCTTCAGGCCACTGTTTTCGATGATTTCGCGGAGAATGTTTTTAAAGATGCGCATGGCCGGTGTGGGGGTTGAGCATTCAGTTGTTCAAACAAAAGGCTGAGACGGCTATAACCAAATTGCCATCATGACGCAATATTTTTTGCTTCAGGTTGGAGTGGGAATGAAACAAAAAGTTGAATAAAACACATTTCTTTATTTTTCAATATGATAGAAGCTATATGCATCATCAGCGCGTTCGAAGGTGGCCAATGACGAGCGATCGTTGACGATCAGGCTGTCAGGCCACCGGCACGCATCGCCATAAAATAGTTAAAGTTTAACAACAAGGTGCCGATAAACTTGATACAGCGGTATATCGGGGGATTGCCGCTTAAATGAATTACCTCCTCTCTTTCTTCTCCTTCTGCCTGCGGGGCGGTCCTTAAACCGTCCCGTTCCTTTTTTAGCGCACCCGGAGAGCCGGATCGCGTTCAGGGTGGCTTGCGTCCAGGCGTGTCCAGTTGCCGGTTACAGGTCTTTTATCCTCACCAGGGTGTAGAGCAGTTCGAGGGGGTTTTTCTGTCCTCCGGGTTTTTTGTCGATGATCACCTTCCAGGAGGAATGCTCTTCCAGCTTCCACATCACTTCATGAATCTTCGCCAGGACACCGTCGGCATCATCATCAATGGTTTCGGATTCCTGGAAAGAGGCATGGTCGTTTTCGTTCGCGCCGGGACCAAGCCCTACCAGAACGGATCCCTCCCCGATGTCGACCAGGGCGCGGTTGATAGCCGCCGACAGCCTGGGGGCGATGGGTGAAAGTTCCATGTGAATCAGTTTTGATAGTTCATACGGGGTCATCTCGGGCTAAACTCCTATGGGTTGGTGGTGGCGCCGAACGGCTAGAGGATGGCCAGCAGACCGTAGATATTTTCCTTGCGGGAAAAAAAGTCGGACATGATCCGGTTCACATCCACTTCTGACAGGCCGAGTTGCGCGCAAACCCGGTCGTAGTGGGTGTACTGGCCAGAGAACAGTTCGGCATTGATACCGGAGATGGAACACATGCTGTCAGCCAGGTAGACCATGGCGGTTTCTTTCGGAATATCCGCTAGATCGTCCGTCAGGTGGTGGTTTTGAATGGTGTTGACCAGCGTAGCGCTAAAGTTCCAGTTGCCGGCAATTCGCCCGCCGAGCTGGGCATGATCGATGCCCAGAACCTGACGCTCGGCCGCAATCAAACTCAGATCGTCGGCTTCCATGGCCTTGCGGATCCTTGTCATGGCCTGACCCATATACCGGTCAAGAACGATGACGCCGATGTCCTTGAGCAGCGCTGCCGTGAAAACCATGTGTTTTTCCGGCGCCTCGATGGCTTCGGCGATGGCATTGGCCATGAGGGCGCAGGAAACGGACTGCTTCCATAGATGGCCCTCCTCGAGGCCGTACCCCTGGTGAGCTGATTTCAGCGGCCGGGTTACACTGTTGAGCAACACGATTTCGACCAGGCGTCTCAATCCCAGTAGAACCACGGCGTCGTGAACCGAGTCCACTTTCTTTTTGAACCCGAATGCAGCTGAATTGGCCAGTTTGAGCAAGTTCGCGGTCACCACGGGTTCGTAAAGGATCAGCTCCGTAATCTCAGAGACCGGGACCTCGGGATCGTCCACCAGGCCCATAAGTTGATGAATCACCTGGGGTACCGGTTCGATCCGTTCGCTTTCCCGCAATAATTGATCCAGTGACAGCATGGCGGTTTTCCTTTTTTATAACCTCTACCCTTTTTCGGTCATGAGTTCAAGCCGATGGCCCATAATTACACGATGACCACTGCAACCCAACCGCCGCGCATCGCGGAAATACGTCAGCCGTCAAGGCTAGCCGTTTGCCTCAATAGTCGCCCCACCCCGTTATTGTCGGGCGAATCACTGAAAAACCATCGCTGACCCGTAAAACGGTGTCGACGGGGGCTGCATTCTATTGCTCAGCATCGCCATGCGACCCGACCGGTACCGGATTCAGATGTGGGCACTCTATAATGGTCCCCACAGTCACTTTCCAAGGTGTAAAAAGAGTTGACATGCTCCCGGGTGGGCAGCGCCCGCCGCGCTTCCTCGGAATATTTATAAATGATATAAAACCAAATAGATACATTCGTTCTCATCCTTGGCATAGCCATTGCTGTTTCAGTCAGGGGAAAAAGCCTCGTTAGAAAAACCTAGGTTTGAATCGAAAAAACCGAAAGGAGCGCGCCATGGCCGGAAAAATGGGTACTGACAAATACGTGCCGGGAACCTATGCCAAGAAAAAACCCGGCGTCGAAGAACTGGTGGGGCATTATGTTCGCATCTGGGAAAATCGACTGCTGGACCGGAAGGCGGCGGAGCAGACGACCACTTCCCCTTCCGAGTTGGCGCCGTGCATCGCCTTTTCCAGGAAAATCGGCGTCGGCGCCTTGGAGATTGCGGACCTCGTGGCCCAACATCTGGGGTACAAGGTGGCCGACCGGGAGTTGATCGAACAGATCGCCAACCAGACCAACGTCAGCGCAAAGGCCGTCGCCTATTTCGATGAGCGCTTTCCGGGCTACGCCAATCGCACATATAAATATCTGTTCGGTGAAAAAGCCTTTATCGACAGCGACTATTCAAGGCATCTGATCAGCGCCATCTTTGCCATCGCCGGTTTGGAGCCCACGGTATTCGTTGGCCGGGGTGCGCATCTGGTGCTTCCCCGCGAGCGCGTGCTGGCCGTTCGCTGTATCTGCTCTGACGATTACCGGGCCAAACGAATCGCCGATATCATGCGCATCAGCAGGGCCGACGCCCAGAAGAAATTGCCCGGCATCGACAAGGAGCAGGCGGTATTTTTTAAAAAGGTGTTTGGTAAAAAATCGGCCACAGCCTATGAATTCGACATGGTGGTGAATTTGGACCATTTTGCCAACCCGGGGGATGTGGCGGACATCATTGCCCTGGCGTTCAAAAAGAAATTCAAGACTGCACGTTGACGGTCATCTGCCAGGTAGCTGAGCAACCATGACGAACATGACCCCATTGATGACCGATGAAGCGATCCAAGATCGCCTGATCGCGTGGTTTCCAAACCTTGCAGACCGTCGTCGGTATCAGTGTCATACCGATACCACCGATTTTTACCAGGTGGCGTATGGGGATGTGCTGCTCCTGGCCGGCCACCCCTACCTGATCCTGAACAATGCCAAGGAAGGGCGCTTCGGGCTGGATGACCAGGAAAAATTCTGGGTGAAGCGCGCTGTGGATCTGGAAAGCGGCCAGCGGAAAATCATCAAACTGGTGTTTTTCGAAAAATTCACCGCCCACATTGGCAATGCCTCCTTCGATTGTTTTCGAAGCCCGCGCAAGGAGGCGCGAATTCTGGACCGGGTGGCCGGTCATCCCCATTTCATGCAAGGATTCGCCACCGCCGATAGCCGGGGAAATATCATCCGGGTACTGGATTATATTTACGGGAAATCGCTCTACGATACCATCGAGGAACTGGCCGGTGGCCATGCGAGCTATTTTAGCGACGTTTTTCCGGGAATTCTTGACCGCTTCAAAACCTGTATTCAAGCGATCGGGTTTTTGCACCGCCTTGGGGAAAAACACGGCGACATCAGGCGGGATCACATTATTATCGACCGTGAAAGCGGCAACTACCGGTGGATCGATTTCGATTTCAACTACCGCCACCGGGAGAATATCTACGGCTATGATCTTTTCGGGATCGGCAACGTCCTGATCTATCTGGCCGGCAAAGGGGATTTGCTCGTGCCCGATCTTTGGCAGCAAAATCATCCGTCCTTTAGCATGCTTAAAGCGCAGGACCGCAACATTGTCTTTAACCACCGGTTGGCGAACCTAAAAAAAATATACCCCTATATACCGGAATCCCTCAATCGAATCCTGTTGCATTTTTCGGTGGGTGCCAACTGGTTCTACGAGCATGTGGACCAGCTTCTTGAGGACTTGGATCAGGTCACCCTCTGACCGTTAGGTTCTAACGCAGCAAATGATGAGGCCTGGCCATTGAACGAATTCAAATTTGACCCAAGATGCCTGTTGATCAACCTTATTCAGCCATTTTCCGGAACGCGAAATGAACCGTATACGGAACAACCTTATCGTCATTGCGGTGGACGGATCTGAAAATTCCCGGCGCGCCGTAGCCTATGTCGGCGAAATGGTGGATGGGCTCTCCGGGTTTAGGGTAACGCTGCTGCATGTCATTCATGCACCGGAAGAGGATTTTTTCTCGTCGCCCCAGGAGCGCGAACGGTGGGTCCGGTCCGGTCGCAAGAAAGTCGAAACATGGCTGGCCGATTACCAGGAGATGCTGCTTGCCAACGGCCTTGATGCGGGTGATGTGTCCCTTTGCACGGTAGAAAGGGACGGCCCTTCGCTGGCCCGGCTGATCCTTGCCGAAGTAACATCTCTTAAAGCCGGTACCATCGTGGTGGGCCGGCAAGGCCTGTCCCGAAAAGAAGAGTTTCTTTTCGGGTCCGTGTCCAAGCAGATTGTCAGCCATGCCCGCAATTGCACCGTCTGGGTGGTCCAATAGCATGATAGGTGGACGTTTGCTTATGCTCACCCACCGTTCAACCGCCGTTCTTTTTAAACTTCATGACCCGCCGTATGGTGTTGCCGCCGTTGAGGATTAACCCTTTTATGGCACGCGGTTCCTACCCCAGCGATCCACTGTGTCCGTGTTTTCATATACCTTCGCGCTCCTGTCGGCCGGCGCTGTCAGGGTGTTTTTTCCGGCCCAAGCAGACCCTTCCGGTTAACGGACGATCAGATCTGGATGGCAGTGGGCAATAATCAACAGGCAATTTTTTCCAGAATACGGGAAAGACCGGCTGCAAGCATAGAAAAACTAAATTATTTTAGTAAGATATTTTATCAATCCGTGTGTGTATGAATATTGCATTCTAATGCCATGATTCTCACTCTCAATGGTCTGAAAGCCAGAATATGGCGGAATCTGCTGCGCTGGTGCCGGTGCCTTTTTACGCTCCGGCACTTATTGGCACCGGCTCGTTTTTCAATTTCGAAGAAACATCCAGGCGCCCATTGCTCCTCGAGCAGCTGGCTCGAACCCTTGCGCCCGAACCTGAGGAGGGTATGGCCTACAGCCGGAACGGTCGTTTTATCGCCGATACCACCATCGGAAGGCTGGTGAATATCTATATCTAAACCGGCATCACCTTCTTTTCAAAGGGCATATAACCCCCATTAACGTTGACCGTGAGCCCCTTTCCCGCTATGAACGCAGTTTTAGCGGCGCAAAGGGGACGGCACGCCAACCTGGTCCACAGACCATCCATCAATTCCCCCAACGGATAACACGGCTGCGAATGGAACCCTTGAGTCTATCTGCGTTGTTTTTGCTCTGGCTTGCCGGCCTGTTGGCCGGGTTCGTAGACGCCATTGCCGGCGGCGGTGGAATCATCTCCCTGCCGGCGCTGCTCGCCACCGGCATGCCGCCCCATCTGGCCCTGGGCACCAACAAACTCCAAGGGACCTTCGGCAGTTTGACGGCGGCGGCCAATTACTCCCGCAAGGGGTTGGTGAACCTGCGGGAAATCCCCACCGGTGTTTTTTTCACCGCCCTGGGCGCCCTGGCCGGAACCGTGACGGTCCAAGTACTCTCGCCGGATTTCCTCCGGCATGTCATCCTGATTCTTTTGGCCGGTGTTTTTCTTTATACCTTGGTTTCCCCGGATCTGGGGAAAATAGACCGGCGCCCATCGATGGCGGCCCCTGCCTTTTTTGGTTGTGCCGGATTGGCCCTGGGATTTTATGATGGTTTCTTCGGACCGGGAACAGGGTCCTTCTGGGCCATCGCCCTGGTCCTGGTCCTGGGCCTCAACCTCAAAAAGGCCACCGCCCACACCAAAATATTCAACTTCACCAGCAACGTGGTGGCCTTGGGGGCTTTTTTTGCCGGACACAATGTAGTGGTTTCCGCGGGCCTGCTGATGGGCGTAGGCCAGATGCTGGGAGCTTTTTTTGGCTCCCGTTTGGTGATTCAGAAGGGCACGGGGTTTGTGCGCGTGTTCTTTCTGGTGGTTGTGGCCGCCACCATTATCAAACTGGGCTACGCCACCTATGCCGCTCAATAACCGTCACTGAAAAAAATTCATGTTGGGGCGGGTGGTTGTTGCTGGATTCCGACTGAAAAAAGCTTCCAGTTCAGCCTTCACCGCTGCCAGATCCGGGGCGTTACCGATACGCTTGTTAAAGCTGTGCGCGAATCTGAAATTGGCGCTGAAGTAAAGGGCGAATTTCTTGTAGCGCCGCAGCGCCCGTCGGTTGTCGAAATGGTGTTGCATCAGGCCCAGCAGTGCCAGGGCGGTGCGCCGGTAAATATCGGGATCAGGCACAAGCATACCGGTCATCTGGGCCATGAGCCAGGGGCGCGCAATGGCCATCCTGCCGATGGCCACACCGTCGCAATCGGTGGTCTCGAGCATCCGCAGACAGTCGGTTTCATCGAACACATCGCCATTGCCGAACACAGGGATGGTTACCGCCTCCTTGACCCGTTTGATATAGTCCCAGCGGGGCGGGCGGGAGCGGCGATCCGGAGCCACCCGGGGGTGAAAGGTCAGGGCATCGGCACCGGCGGATTCGAACCGCCGGGCCAGATCCACCGGAATGGCTGGGTCGTCCGTCCAACCGGTGCGGAATTTGACGAACAAGGGAATAGATACGGCCCGGCGCACGGCCTCCACGATGCGGGCTGCCTGGTCCGGCGTCTTCAGCAGCGCCGCCCCGCAGCGTTGTTTGCAGATGGTGGCCACCGAGCAGCCGAAGTTCAGGTCCACACCAAACAAGCCCTTTTCTTGGACGATTCGGGCCGCCGTTGCCATGGCAGCTGGATCGGCACCGAAAATCTGCATAACCAGGTGTTGCCGCTCTGCCTCCCGCCAGCAGAAATAGGCGGAGCCGGTGCGGACCTCCTGGGGAATGCGCCGCGCATTGCACATTTCGCCAAACAGCAGGCCGTAGCCGCCGAAACCGGCCAGCAGTTCGCGAAAGGCGATATGCCCCAGGAAGGTCATGGGGGCCAGCACCAGCCGGCCATCAATAGTGGACCGTCCGATGGTCAGGGGGCGGGTGACTCTTGAAATAAGCTCCGTTTTCATCTTGGGCAGCAACGGTCAGCGCGGCCAGACGAGACGCCGGGGGTTGCAGTGGACCATGAGGCTCTCGTCCTTTCCCAGCGACGCCAGCGTCATGTTCAATGCCGTGGCCAATTCAACGGCCAGGGCGGTGGGTCGCGAGATCGCCAGGATAACGGGAATCCTGGCCCGGGCGGCCTTCTGCACCAGTTCGTAGCTGATGCGTGAAGAGAGGGTCAGCAATCGCGCCGACCGGAGTCTTCCGCTCAGGAAGAGATGCCCGATGGCTTTGTCCAGGGCATTGTGACGACCCACGTCTTCGGCCACGGACAACGGGTTGAGCCCATGGTCATAGATGGCGGCAGCATGGGCGGCGCGGGTTTTGTCCCGCAGCGGTTGGTGGTCGCCCAGGCTTAGCAGACACGCCAAAGCGCCCAATCCGTCCAGCGGTTCCCCGTCAGCCAACGGGGAAAGCGCCTGGACCAGATCGGCGACAATGGATTTCCCGCAGATGCCGCAGGAGGTCTGGCTGATGTAGGTCCGCCGATCCAGATGATCGGCAACCTGTATTCGCCTGGCCGCGGTGAGGGTGACGGTGACCACATTGGTGTCTTCACCGTCGCAGAAAGCAATATTGCTGATATCATCGGGACCGTCAACGATACCCTCCCCGAGGCAAAAACCGGCCACGTGGGCCGTCTCTCCACCCGGGGTGCGCATGACGACGGCATAGGGTGAACCTTGAACCCTTATGGATAGCGGCTCTTCTCCGATAAAGGCCATGGATTCGGACCTTTCCCGACCGTTCTCCACGATGATGATGTCTCGACGAAGACTGTCCACAACTGCCTTTCTGTTAATTTAAGTCCGGCCCAGCAGCAGCGATGCGACCGTTTTTGAATCCCCCGGCAACGCCGACATGGCTAACCTGTAACTATAAGAGTTGGGCAGTTCTTGTCCATCACTTTTCCCATACCGGCATCAATCAGTTTTTGCTTGACAACAGTGTGGGAAAGTTTAATATTTCTTATTTTTGATTTCAGGACTCAGTCTTTTGTTTTAACAGGAGGGCGGAAAAATGTACGCAGTGGTTGCCACAGGCGGTAAACAATATAAGGTTGAGGAAGGTGATGTCCTCAGATTTGAAAAGCTCGCCGGAGACATCGGCGCATCGGTCGCTTTCAACAAGGTCCTTATATTTTCCGACGGCGAGAATGTCAAGATCGGCCAGCCAGATGTAGACGGGGTAACGGTTCATGGACAGATCGTGGCCCAGGGCAAGAGCAAGAAGATACTTGTATTCAAATTCAAACGTAGAAAACGGTATCGCCGCAAGCAGGGTCATCGTCAGCCATTCACGGCCGTTCGCATCGACCGCATTGAGGCGTAATTCTTTTCTGAAACACCTGCAAGGGTTGCTGTACCGTTCTTAATACCTGTTCGGCGCCCTTTTGTTATTGAGGAGAAAACCATGGCACATAAAAAAGCAGCCGGTAGTTCGAAAAACGGTCGGGACAGCAATGCCCAGCGCCGGGGGATCAAGCGCTATGGCGGCCAAGAGGTTCTTGCCGGCAATATTCTGGTCCGCCAGGTCGGCACGAAAATTCATCCTGGCGTCAATGTGGGGGTCGGCAAAGATTTCACGCTTTTTGCCCTGATCGACGGTGTCGTCACCTATGAGAGAAAAGGTCGAGACCGTAAACAGGTCAGCGTTTATGCCGCGTGAAATTCATTGACGAAGCGCGCATTACCGTCCAGTCGGGCAACGGTGGTGCCGGATGTGTAAGCTTGCGGCGGGAAAAATACATCCCCAAGGGCGGGCCGGACGGGGGTGACGGGGGGCGCGGCGGCGATGTCGTCTTCATCGCAACCACCAATAAGCGCACCCTGTATCATCTTCAGTTTCAAAAGCTTTACAGGGCCAAAAACGGGTCCGGCGGCCAGGGAAACAATCGGACCGGCAAAGGCGGAGATGACCTGACCATCGAACTGCCTCTCGGCACCCTGGTGATCGATGCAGACACCGGAAACCTTCTCAAAGACCTCGTCGATCCCGACGAGGTCTTTGTCGTTGCAAAAGGTGGCCGGGGCGGTTTGGGCAACGCACGGTTTAAATCATCGACCAACCGGACGCCCCGTTTTGCCCAGCCGGGTGAACCGGGCCAGACCCTGAACCTGCGGCTGGAGTTGAAATTACTTGCCGATGTGGGTGTCGTGGGGCTGCCCAACGCCGGCAAATCCACGCTGGTTTCTGCCCTGTCGTCAGCCAGACCCAAAATTGCCGATTACCCGTTTACCACTTTGACGCCGAATCTGGGCGTGGTCTACACCCACCGCCGGGAGCCCTTCATCGTTGCCGATATCCCCGGGCTGATCGAAGGTGCCCACACGGGCACAGGATTAGGCATCCGGTTCCTGCGCCATGTGGAGCGGACACGGATACTCCTGCACCTGGTCGACGCTGCCGCCATCGATTCAGACCATCCGCTGAAGGCCCTCGACACCGTCAACCGGGAGTTGCTTCAGTACAGTCCGGCACTTGCCGAAAAACCCCAGCTCGTGGTGTTGAACAAGATGGATGTGGACTGGGCAAAGGATGCGGCCTCGCTTTTCCAAGAAGCGTTCGGCAAGGAAGAACTGCTCCAAATTTCCGCGGCAACCGGCGCGGGGCTCGATCTTATGACCGCAACGTTGTGCAATCTGTTGGATCGACTCGATGAAGCGCAATCGGAAGAAGACTGACACCATTGGTCGGGCCGTGGTGAAAGTGGGCAGCAATGTGCTGACCGCCCAGGCCGGCTTGAATATCGACGCCATATTGTCCATCAGCAGCCAGATCTGCCAGTTGATGGACCAGGGAATCCAGATTATTCTCGTCTCTTCGGGAGCCATGGCCTCGGGTATGAAAAAAATGGGTTTTTCCAAACGGCCCGAAGCCATTCCCAAGCGCCAGGCCATCGCGGCCATCGGCCAGGCGGGGCTCATCCGGGAGTGGGAGAAGGCCTTTGGCCGGTTCGATCGCAAGGTGGCCCAGATCCTGCTCACCAGTGACGATCTCACCAGCCGCAAACGTTACCTGAATGCCAGAAACACCATGAATACCCTACTCGAATGGCAGGTGGTGCCCATCATCAATGAAAACGACACCATCATGGTGGAAGAGATCAAGCTGGGAGACAATGATAATCTGGCAGCCATGATGGCGCTGCTGCTGGATGCCGACATATTCATCAACCTCACCGATATTGACGGCCTGTATGACAAGGACCCCCGGGTCTATCCAGACGCCCGCCTCATCCCCCGGGTGATCACCTACAGCAGAAGCATCGAAAAGTTTGCCGGAGATATTCCCGGCGCCCTGGGCACGGGAGGGATGCTGAGTAAAATCAAGGCTGCCCGCAAAGTCACTGCATCGGGGATCCCCATGGTGATTGCCAAAGGCTATCGGCCGGACATTCTGATCCGCCTGGCGGCCGGAGAGGCCCAGGGCACCTTTTTCGAGCCCCGGGATCACAAGCTGAACCGCAAGAAGTGCTGGATCGGCTACACGGTAAACCCCCAGGGAACGCTGCACGTCGATGCCGGGGCTGCCAAGGCGCTGCTGAATAACGGTAAAAGTCTGCTGCCCAGCGGCATTGTCGCTGTGCAGGGACAGTTTCCCGTCGGAGCAGCGGTGGCCGTGGTCGCTGATGGAGACCTGTTGATCGGCAACGGGTTGGTGAACTACAGCGCCGAAGATATCCGGACCATCATGGGTCTCAAGACCAGCCAAATCAAGGCCCGTCTGGGCCAGAAAACCTACGACGAAGTGATCCACCGGGACAACCTGGTCATCACTACGGAACCGGAAGCCGCGTGAGGACCACCCCCCGTCCAAAAGGAACTAGCATGGATATCGATCGAACCATCCGACAAATGGCTCGCGACGCCAAGCAGGCCGCCGGCGTGATCAGTCGATGCCCAACAGCCCAAAAGAACCGGGCCCTGACGACCATGGCCGACCTGCTTGAACAGCAGGCGCAAACCATTTTCCAGGAAAACCGAAAAGATCTGCAACGGGGAAAGGAGGCCGGCCTTTCCTCTGCCATGCTGGACCGGCTCACCGTTACGGAAAAAACCATTGCCGCCATGGCCGGCGGTCTTCGGGAAGTGGCCGCTACCGCCGACCCGGTGGGCACCATGGGAGAGACCCGGGTGCGGCCCAACGGGCTGCGGGTATCGAAAATGCGCATCCCGCTGGGGGTGATCGGCATCATCTATGAGTCGCGGCCCAATGTCACCATCGATGCTGCAGGGCTATGCCTGAAATCCGGCAATGCCGTCATCCTAAGGGGCGGATCCGAGGCACTGCAATCCAATCGGGCCCTCGCCGGCATCATCGGCCAGGCCCTGGCGACGGCCGGATTGCCGGCCCATGCCGCCCAAGTGGTGCCCACGGAAGACCGTACGGCGATCAACGCCCTGCTGGCCCAGGAGGAGTTC
Organism: uncultured delta proteobacterium; assembly: GCA_963704985.1. Lineage (GTDB taxonomy): Bacteria > Desulfobacterota > Desulfobacteria > Desulfobacterales > Desulfosarcinaceae > Desulfosarcina. The sequence continues at coordinate 255,915 of CAVPIL010000010.1, forward strand.
GTGGATCTGATCATACCCCGCGGCGGTGAAGGACTGATCCGGTTTGTGGTGGAAAATTCCAGGATCCCTGTACTCAAGCACTACAAAGGCGTTTGCCACGTCTTTGTGGACCTTACGGCCGACCTTCAAATGGCTGAAGGGATTTGTTACAATGCCAAAGTGCAGCGACCGGGCGTGTGCAACGCCATGGAAACACTGCTGGTCCACCAACGGGTGGCCCGGGATTTCCTGCCGGCCATGGCTCGGCGATTCGCAGCGGCCGGCGTACAGCTGCGGGGATGCCCGCAAACCTGCGCCATCCTCGCCAGCATCGCTCCCGCTACCGAAGCGGACTGGTCCCAAGAGTACCTGGATCTGATTCTGGCGGTTAAAGTGGTCGACGACATGGATGCTGCCATGGCCCACATCGCCCGCTACGGATCGAACCATACGGAGGCCATTGTGACCAGCGATTTCGGCAGGGCCCTCCGGTTTGTCCGGGAGGTGGACGCTTCGGTGGTTCTGGTGAATGCTTCCACCCGGTTCAATGATGGTGGTGAGTTGGGCCTGGGTGCCGAAATGGGCATCAGCACATCCAAACTGCACGCCTTCGGCCCCATGGGGCTCCAGGAACTGACCACTCAGAAATTCGTGGTTCTGGGTGACGGCCAGGTTCGGGAGTAGCCCCGTATCCCATCGGGACACGCCAGGCACTGGAAGAATCCATGCGAGCAGGACTTTTCGGCGGAACCTTCAATCCGATCCACAAGGGTCACCTGATGGTGGCCGAACGGGTTCTCCAACGATTTTCTCTGGACCGCCTTTTCATCATCCCCTGTCGGGAGCCTCCGCATAAACTGCCCGTATACCTGGCCCCGGCGGCACAGCGGGTCCGGATGATCCAACTGGCCCTGCCCCCTGACCACCGCTACCGCCTGTCCGATGTTGAAATTCAACGCAGCGGCCCATCGTACACCATCGACACGATCGACCATTTCAGAACATGGATCATTCCCGGGGCTACCCTGTTTTTGGTCATGGGTACGGACGCTTTCCTGGAACTTCACACCTGGAAAAACCAGGCGCGGCTGCTGGAAACGGTCCAACCGGTGGTGGTGACCCGAGGGGTGGAAGACGGGCTGCCAACCGGCAGCGAGGTCAGCATCCTGAGCACTTATATCCGATCCCGGTTGTCAGGAGAATATTCGTATCTTAAGAACCAGTCCTGCTGGCAGCACACCGGCGGCAATTGCATTCATCTGCTGACGACAACCCCGGTAAACATCTCATCCAGCCAGGTGAGGCAGCGGATCAGGACAGGAAAAGCCATTGCCGACCTTGTTCCACCGGCGGTAAGGGCTTATATTGAACAAAAGGAACTTTATCGATGATTGAAACACGTGTTGCCGATCTGGACATTTACGTCAAATCGGCTCTGGGCAAAAAGGCCAAGCATCCAATCCTTTTAGACGTTCGCCACCTCACCAGCCTGGCGGACGCCTTTCTCATCTGCCATGGGACCTCCAACCGCCAAGTGAGCGCCATCGCCGAACATATCCAACGGGATCTGAAAAAACAGGGCATCAAGCCCCTAAGTGTCGACGGCCTCAGAGAAGGCCACTGGGTGCTCATGGATTATGGTCACGTGGTGATTCATGTCTTTTACGAAAGCACGCGCAGCTTCTACAACCTGGAGGGCCTGTGGTCGGATGCCAGGCACATCCAGACGGAAAGCCTGCAACAGGTGGTCGACGATCCGGATGATGAAACGGATGCGCACGAAACGATATTCATCGAATAGCACACTAGGTTGGAAGACGATTCTATTGGGCTGCGTTATCGGTCGTCGGCATATCACCATACCGCCGCCTTTCTCCGGCCTTGCCGAAAACAATCGTTGACATCCGATACGTAAAACATTGGGGGATAGATGATGAAAAAAAAGACCCACATGCTGATCATTCTCGACGGTTGGGGAATCGGTGCCGACGAACCCACCAATGCCGTCATGGTGGCCAAGACACCATTTCTGGACCGGCTGCAATCCAGTTACCCGTCGACCCAGCTGCGCTGCTCCGGCCAGGATGTGGGGCTACCTGCCGGCATTATGGGCAACAGCGAAGTGGGGCATATGAATATCGGGGCCGGGCGCGTCGTCTACCAGGACCTGATGCGTATCGACAAGGCCATCGAAGACAGATCCTTCTTTGAGAACGGCCAGCTCAACGCCATCATGGAGAAGGTGGCCGGCGGTGGCGGGGCCTTGCACCTTATGGGACTGGTATCCGATGGCGGCGTCCACAGCCAGCTCACCCATCTCTTGGCCCTGCTGGACATGGCTCGAACCAAGGGGTTGTTCAAAGTATACGTCCATGCCATTCTCGACGGCAGGGATACGCCGCCGGACAGCGGCGTGAATTATCTGCAGCAGGTTCAGGATCACATCCGGGCAATCGGTAACGGTGCGCTCGCATCCATCTGCGGCCGTTACTATGCCATGGACCGTGACAAGCGGTGGGATCGGGTGGAAAAAGCCTACCGGCTTTATACCGAAGGCCATGGACGCGTGGAATCCGATGCGGTGGCGGCCGTTGCAGCGGCCTATGGCCGCGGTGAAACCGACGAGTTCATCCAGCCGGTAGCAATGGATGACGGCAGTGGCCAGCCACTGGGAACGGTTGCCGATGGCGACGGCATCATCTTCTTCAACTTCCGGGCGGATCGTGCCCGGGAGATCACCCGGGCTTTTACCGAAAAGGGTTTTGATGGCTTCGAGCGCCGGGTGGTGCCAGATCTTGCCGGTTATGCCACCATGACCCTTTACGACGAGGGATTTGACCTGCCCATGGCCTTCGGCCCGGTTCATCTGGAAATGATTCTCGGAGAAGTCCTCAGCCGCCAGGGCCTGCACCAACTGCGCATCGCCGAAACCGAGAAATACGCGCATGTCACCTATTTTTTCAATGCCGGGGAAGAAACGCCATTTGAAAACGAGGCGCGGTGCCTGATACCCTCTCCACGAGATGTGGCCACATACGACCTGAAGCCGGAAATGAGCGCACCCCAAGTGGCCGAGGAAGTCATCGCCCGACTGGATGCGGCTAAATATGATTTCATTGTGTTGAACTTTGCCAACATGGACATGGTGGGACATACCGGCGTGATGGCCGCCGCCGTCAAGGCTTGCGAAACCGTGGATCGCTGTCTGGAAAAAGTGGTTCACAAGCTGTTGGAACAGGATGGCGTGGCCCTGGTGACCGCCGATCATGGCAACTCTGAAAAGATGGCCGGTCCGGACGGAAAACCTTTCACGGCCCATACCACCAATCCGGTTCGGTTGCTGCTGGTGGACAACAATCGCAAGACCTCCCGGCTGCGGGAAGGCCGTCTGGGCGATATCGCCCCCACCCTGCTTGAACTGATGGGCCTGGAGAAACCGGACCAGATGACCGGCCAGAGCTTACTGCGGGTATGAGGGGCTCAGTTCGACAAACCAAGGCAAGACATTGATTCGTTCGGGCAAACCGGTTTCAGCTGACCAGCTGCGCAATGTCCAGGTTCTGATCGGCGGCATGGGCCTTTACCCCATTTAACAGCAGTATTTCAGTGACATCTGCGGCGATGCCGGGTCGATCAATGCCGAAAGCGGTCACGATAAACCCTTTTCCCATGAATGATAGTGCCCCCCGACAATCTGGCAGCCTGCCGCGGAAGGCGGCTTCCAGTGCGCTGGACAGCGCCTTCCGGATCCTGGCCCGGCGGGATCACACCCACAAGGAGTTGACGGTCAAGCTCCGGCAAAAGGGGTTCGATCGGGGCGCCATTGATGGAGCCCTGGCACGCTGCCGGGAACTGGGGTATCTGGACGATGCAAAAACCGCTGGAATCATCGCCGGGCATCTGGCTGAAAGCGGATACGGCCCCTTGCGGATTCGCCAGACGCTCGGGCAAAAAGGGATAGACGATGCCGCCATCGAAAAGGCCCTGGCCCGCTGCGGTGACGAAGAAACCCAGGTGCACAGCGCTCGGCGTATGCTGGAAAAAAAAGTGGCTCGTTTTAGCCGTGAGGCAGATGCATGGAAACGCCGCCGGATGGCCTACCGTTTTTTAGCCGGCCGGGGGTTCTCGTCAACCGTCATCAATCGGGCCATCACCAACATCTGAAACCGGATGTTCAGCGGCGCAGGTAGGAAAAGTCAGCATCGGGCCGGCCCACGAAACAGGATTGGCTGAACCCGTGGCGTCGGATAACGGCAAGGGCCTGCCTTGCTTCGGTTTCGCGTTCACCAAAATCGAACAGCCAGTGGCGGCCGGAGACGATTTTCCAGTTCCCCTGAACCTTGCTTACAGTGACTGTTTTCGGGTCGAAGGCCAGGCAGTCTTCACCGGCCATGGCGCCCGACGGGATTCCGCCCTTGGCCAGCATATAGGAAAATGATGGGTCCGGCCGGCCGACGATGCAGAAGCGGTCCATGCGGTAATGTCTGACCGCGTTCAGCGCGGTGTGGGCGGCGGCCTGGTTGGATCCGAAATCGAATAGCCAGTGGGTACCGTCAATGATCTTCCATCTCCCGTTCACTTGGTGAACGCTGGCGGTGGCCGGATCGAAGCTTACGCAATCGTCACTTCCCGACGGTCTCAGGGGTTTCAATGGCCGGCTACCGGTAGTGTCCGAAGCCAGTCGCATCCATCGGGAACCGCCGAATCCGCCTGTTTTGCTTACGGCCCGCAGCGCATTTCCATCCTTTTCGAGGACCAGCTCCAGACTCCCTAAACCCGCTGTCCGCCCCTTGGGCACATCGGCCCAGTTGCCTTTGATGCGGCCCTCCTCGATGCGGCCAACAAATACATTTGACCATGCCGGCTGAGTGTCGGCGGCTTCGCCATACCAGTGAATCTGCCTGCCGGTCTGGCGCACATAGTAGCTGCCTCCGTCGTTGCAGGACCAGTGGCCGGTCAGATCAGTTGCCCACCCAGGCGATGTCAACGCCCAGCACATCAAGACTGCCCCTAACATTTTCCGCTTCATCGCCTCTTCCCCGACTGAATTCATTCCCGATCAGTGCTGCGGATTACGACGGTTCACACCACCTGAAAGCAGCAGGTTCTCAAGCGCACCGTAAGACTGGGCTCCCACCAATCGCTGCTCGCCCAGGACGAATGTGGGCACCGCCGTAATTCCCATCTGGCGGGACCGTTGCCAATCCTGATCCACGGCATCACGGAAGGCTCGCTGATCCAGCACCGCTTGTGCCGCTGCCGGGTCTAGGCCGATGGATGAGCAGATCTGCAGCAAAATCGGCGAGCGGGCGATATTTTCCCCGTGCTGGAAATAGGCCAGGAAGACGGCATGGTGGAAGGCATCCCCATGGCCCTGGTCTTCGGCCCATTTTCCCAATTCCTGAGCCAACCGGCTGTTGAAGGTCATCTTGCGATCGCCGAAGGGCAGGTCCAGCTCGCGGGCCACTTGGTTCAGGCGGACCAGCATGCCGGGGATGTCCACCGGCTGTCCGGCAAACAGCGCTTCCAGGGTCTGCCCCGCTTGGGGTGTTTCCGGATGCAGGGGAAAGGCAGTCCAGTTGACGTCAATATGCCATGCCACCTTGAGTCGTTCAATACGCCCGGTACTGAAGTAGCACCACGGTCAGATGTAGTCGGAAAAAATTTCCAGGGTAGTTGTTGCCATTTCAGCTGTCATCTCATTCCTCCGTGTTATGAAATTGAATCATTGTCTTTGGCAACCGGCGGGTTGGCCGGGTTTACCTTGAGCGGCGGATAGGTGCGCTGTAATTCTCGAGTACCTGTTCATAAGCCGTGTTGAAACTGGGACTGGAGATCAGGAAATCGGCCGTGGCCCGGTTGCAAGCGGTCAGTATGTTGTAGAGAACGGACATCCGCAGCAACGCCTTTACATCCACGTCGTGGGGCTGGGCCGACATCGGGTCCCAGAAAATGATGAGTACATCCAAGTCCCCCTTGGCGATCATGGCACCGAGCATCTGATCACCGCCCAAGGGGCCGCTTTTCATGCGGGTGATGGAGAGGCCGCATTGGTCAGCCAACAACTTGCCGGTGGTACCGGTGGCGTAAACCTGGTGCTTGGCCAAAGTGGCCGTGTTTCGGCAGGCCCACTCCAGAATATCCGCTTTGCGTTCGTCGTGGGCCACCAGGCAATTCGTTTGGTTGCCTTCATCATATTCTTTCCATGTGGAAGTCTGAAAGGTGTATGTGACCCCTGCGGGATAATTCCATACCGTCGATGGTGGCCGGATCGGACATGCCCGCTCTATTGGCCCAGCAGGAGGGATTTGACGATGCTGTTGACAATCTTGGGATTTTCCTTGAGGCGCCGGGTGGCGTAGCCAAACCAATGGCGACCGTAAGGAACGTAAACCCGCATGGTGTGTCCGGCATCGACGATAGTGCGTCGCAGTTCCGGTGCAACCCCATAGAGCATCTGAAATTCGTACTTGTCCCGGGGCACCTGGTAGCGGTCGATGAGAGCCAGGGCGCCGGCCACCAGGGCCCGGTCGTGGGTGGCGATGCCTGGGTAGACGCCGTTTTGCAACATGAATTCGAGGTCTGCCAAAAAATGGGCATTGATCTCTTCGTGACGCTGGAAGGCGATACGGGCCGGCTCCACGTAGATGCCTTTACACAGCCGGAAATTCAATGGAACCGACGGGGTGTGAAGGTCCATGAGGTCCTTGAGGTCGCCCAGTGTCCGACGCAGGTAGGCCTGCACCACCAGCCCCACGTTTTCCGGGAACTCGGCCTTTAACCGGCGAAACAGATCCAGTTCCAGATCCACACAATCGGAATTTTCCATGTCGATGCGGATGAAATTGCCGTAGCCGGCAGCCTTGTCCACGATTGCACGGACATGCCCGTAGCAGGCTTCGGAATCGATGAGCAGGCCGAACATGGTGGGTTTAACCGAATAGTTGCCGTCGATGCCTGATTGCTGCGCCGTATCGATGAGGGCCAGGTACTCGTCGCGGTTCTTTTGCGCTTCAACCAAGTTCTGGATGAACTCGCCCAGGATGTCGATGGTGGTTTTCATGCCACCCGCGTTCAGGGCCCGGCAGGCGGTCATAGCTGCTTCGACGGTTTCCCCGGCAATGTAAGCACGCGAAAAGAGCCAGACAAAGCGTTTTGGCAGCAGGGGCAACGTGGTGGCGATCAATCGATTGAGCATGGCTAAATCAGTTGTCGTCTGATTCTGGATCGGCATCCATCTCTGAATAGCGGGCTTGGACGGTGCGAATAAAGGCGAGCCGGTTGACAAATATTTCCACCAGCTCAGGATCAAAATGGGTGCCAGCGCCCTGGCAGATGATTTCAACGCTGCGGGATTCGCCCCACGGTTCCTTGTAGCTCCGTTTGGAACTCAACGCATCATAGACATCGGCAATGGCCACGATGCGGCCGAGAACGGGGATATCTTCTCCCTTTTTACCGGGCAGCGGCTCACCGTTTTTGCTTTCGTAGCCGGGCAAGGGCTTGCCGGTAACCGGATCCACATGGCCGGGATAGCCGCTGCCGTCCCACTTTTCATGGTGATTCAGGGCAATGATGGCCGCGGCTTCATCGTAATCCGACTGCAGGTCGGAAAAGAGCCGGGCGCCGTGAATGGTGTGCTGCTTCATGATTTCGTACTCTTCGAAGCTCAGCTGCGCCGGTTTTTTTAATATCAGATCGGAGGTGGCCACTTTTCCAACGTCGTGGAGCATAGCACCCATGCGCAGCACATCCCGCATCTTATCGATCTCCTTTTGGTCGATATGGTGCCGAATGGCCCAGTGTTCGTAAATTTCCAGGGAAAACCCGGCTACCCGGTTGACATGGGCGCCGGTCTCTTTGGGGTCCCGCATTTCTGCCATGCGTATCATGCGCAGAATCATGGCGCGGGTCATCTGGGCCCGCTCCAAGGCTACGGCGGCGATGCCGGCAAAGTGGAGCATCACCTTTTCATCGGTCTGACTGAAAGTCCGAATTCTTTTTTCCTGGTCCTGGGCATTGATGATCTGAAGGATGCCCAGCACCTCTTTTTTGGAACTCATCAAAGGGATGGTAAGCATGGAACGGGTGACATATCCCGATGCCGTGTCGAATTTTTTGCTGAATTGATAGCGCTTGGTCGGGGATAGCTTGTAGACATCGGGGATGCTGAGCATTTTTCCCGTGGCGGCTGCATAACCGGCGATACTCGCCTGGTCGATGGGTACGGAGAATGTGGCGTAGATCAGCTTTTCTCCAGCAGGGAGGCGCTTCTGCAGGGTGTCGTTCTGGGAATAGGCGAAATTCAGGCGGTCGCCTTCACGGATATAAATGGAGCCGGCATCGGCGTTGACAAACTGACGCGCCCGCGTCAGCACACGCTCCAAGAGGATATCCAGGTCGTGGATCCGGTTCAGTTCGATCCCCAGGACCATCAGCGTGTCCAGCTTCTGCTTTTCGTTGAGCATAGTACCGTTGCTCCCGTGAAATTGATCCACCGCCAATCTATACGCCGGCACCACACCCGTCAACTTAAAAAGCGTGTCGGGCTCATCCGCAGGCAGCCCATGCACTAGACGGCAGCGCAACAGATTTCCATGGTTAGTATTGGTTAATATGAGTCTGTATAAACCTGAAACATCGCGTATGTTATGGAAACCGTTGACAGGCTGGCGCAAAATTCCTATTTATTACAACCCCGGTGGGCTGGCACCGTTGCCAGACAGAACCCCATTGATCAAGAGGACAAGATGACCCAGATGCTATCCACCAAAGAAGTGGCCAAATTTTTGGGGATTAATGAGAAAATGGTCTACACCCTGATTTCGGAGAAAGGGCTTCCCGCGTCCAAGGTTACGGGCAAGTGGGTTTTTCCCCGGCATCTGGTGGAGCAGTGGATCGAGTCCAACACGGTCAACTATCCCCAGACCCAAAAGGTCTTGCCTCCTTATGATGGGCTGCTGGTCATTGCCGGGAGCAATGACATTCTGCTGGAAAAGACCCTCTCCATGTTCAACAGTCGCCATTCCGGGCATCTGGCCGTGTTCGGCAACCTGGGTTCTGTGGGCGGTATCAGCGCCCTGCGCCGAAATCTCTGCCATATGGCCACCAGCCACCTGCTGCAGGAAAACAGCCATGAATACAATTTCGACTTCCTGCAGGGCCAGTTCGATCGCATGCCCGTGGTGGTGAACTTCTGCAAACGGGATCAGGGAATCCTTCTCCAAAAAGACAATCCCCGCAACATCACCGCCGTGAAAGACCTGGGAAAACCCGGCATGCGGATCGTCAACCGATCCCTGGCCACGGGCACGCGCCTGCTTTTTGACCGGGAACTCAAGCAGGCGGGCATCGCCGGCGAACGGATCGCCGGTTATGCCCGCGAGGTCAACCGGCACATGGACGTGGGCTTGGAGATTTTAGCCGGCCGGGCAGATGCCGGGCCGGGCATCCGCCCGGTGGCATCCCTGCTGGGGCTGGATTTCCTCCCTCTGCGCCAGGAGCGTTATGACCTGCTGGTGACGCGGGAGCGGTTTTTCGACCAGGGCATCCAGCTGTTTCTAAGCCTGCTTCATGAAAAGGCGTTCACCCAGGCGGCCCAACAGCTGGAAGGCTATGACGTATCCAAAAGCGGCAAAATGATTTTCCCCCATGAACTGGAAGTCGCTGAAGCCCAACTGCAAGCCTGACACATCGTCCGGCATTCCACGAACCTGAAATCAATGAGCGAGGTCAAGAGATGCAAAGAAAAGAACAGCTGGTGGTAAAGGTAGGTATAATAATGGCGTTGACCGTGATGATGGCCCTTCCGGCCATGGCTGCCGACAAGGTTCTGATGATGGCAACCACCACCAGTACGGATAACACCGGTCTGCTGGATTACCTAGCGCCCCATTTCACCAAAGCCACCGGTATCGAGCTCAAATGGACGTCCGTGGGGACCGGAAAGGCCCTTCAATTGGGCGAAAACTGCGACGTGGACGTGCTGCTGGTTCATGCACCGCCTGCAGAAAAGGCCTATGTGGAAAATGGCTTCGGCGTCAACCGCCGGGAGATCATGTACAACGATTTCGTGATCATCGGCCCGGAGAGCGATCCGGCCGGTATCAAGGGCAAGAACGTTGCCGGTGCGCTGGGTGCCGTGCGCGCCAAGGGAGTAGTCTTTGCCAGCCGTGGAGATAACTCGGGTACCCATCAACTGGAGCTCTCCCTGTGGAACGCTGCCGGTGGGGCCGTTCCGGAAAAAGAAGCCTGGTACGTACAGACCGGACAGGGTATGCTGGCCACCATCAACATCGCCGCCGAGCGCCACGGCTACACCATGACCGATCGCGGCACCTATATCAAATACGCCGATACCATGAGCGGCAACCCACCGCTGAAAGTCCTCGTCGAACAGGACGAGATCCTGCTGAACCAATACAGCGTGCTGGCCATCAATCCACAGCGCTGCGCAAATGTTAAATTCGATCTAGCCACGGCCTTTGCCGACTGGCTTGCCTCCGCCGAAGCCCAGGGGCTGATCCGGGATTTCAAACTGCTGGGAAAACCCCTTTTCGTGCCCAACGCAAAATGATATCAGGGTTTCATTTGTAACCGGAGACAGCCAGACAAAAGGGGGCATCGGCCCCCTTTTTCGATCATTGGAACAACCCATGGATTTTATCTTTGCCGGTTTCATAGAGGCGATTCGCCTGCTCTTCGGTGGGGACGGGCAGACCTGGTCGGCGGTGGCAGCTACGCTGAAGTCCTCTACCGGGTCCATGGCCGCCAGCCTGATTCTGGGCATCCCGCTAGGATTCGTCCTGGGATATTTTGATTTCCCGGCCAAGCGCCAGGTGCGGCTGTTGGTGGATACAGCGCTGGCCTTGCCCACCGTGTTCATCGGTCTGGTGGTTTACGCCTTTATCTCCAGCCGGGGCCCGCTGGGAGAGTTGGGCCTGCTTTTCACCCTGACCGGCATTGCCATCGGCCAGACCATTCTGGCCCTCCCGGTGGTGATTGCCCTGAGCGCCACAGCCGTGGAGAGCATGGACCGGCACCTACGTACGCTGTTGATCTCCCTGGGTGCCAGCCGCTGGCAGCTGCTGCTGAGCAGCCTGTGGGAGGTGCGCTTTGGTGTGCTGGCCGCAGGCCTGACCGCCTACGGGCGGGTGATGACCGAAGTGGGCATCTCCATGATGGTGGGCGGCAACATCAAGTGGCACACCCGAACCATTACCACCGCCATCGCCCTGGAAACAGGCAAGGGCATGTTCGCCACCGGCATCGCTCTGGGCCTGGTGCTCCTCGCCATCGCCTTTAGCGTGAATGTCTGTCTCTCTTTTTTAAGAAAGAAATAAGCAGGGGCTCTTAGTGGTGATTCGACCCATCTACCGGATTGAAAACCTGGTCCACCGGTACAACCACCAGCCGGTGTTGGAGGTCGACCGCCTGGAGATCCCACCGGCATCCATCATGGGGTTGGTGGGGCCCAACGGCAGCGGCAAGAGCACCCTGCTCAAACTGATGGCCTTTGTCCTTCGGCCCACCGAAGGACGCATCCTGTTCGATGGTTTGCCGGCAGCCCCGTTCGACGAATCGGTGCGGTTCCAAGCGACGCTGCTAACCCAGGACCCCTATCTGATGAAGCGCACGGTCTTTAATAACATCGCCTACGGCCTGAAGGTACGCAAGGATCGTGAAAATTGGACCCGGCCGGTAACCGACGCCCTGACCATGGTCGGCCTGGACCCCGACACCTTCTCCCGGCGCCAGTGGGACGAGCTGTCCGGCGGCGAAGCCCAGCGGGTGGCCCTGGCAGCGCGGCTGGTGCTGAAACCCCGGGTGCTGCTGCTGGACGAGCCCACCGCCAATGTGGATGCCGCCTCCAGCGAACTGATCCGCGCTGCCTCACTGCGTGCCCGCCGCGAATGGGGGACCACCTTGGTGATCGCCAGCCACGACCGTGAATGGCTCTACGATGTATGTGACGAGCTGCTCCACCTCTTCAAGGGCAAGCCTGCCGGCACCGGCAGGAGCAATATGATTTTTGGACCCTGGATCCGCGAAGCCAATGGCCTAGCCGCCAAATGGCTCGGTGGCGGCATGCGCCTTATGGTTTCCGCGCCGCCGAATGACGAGGCCACCGCCTTCATCGATCCTGCCGCCATCCATATCCTCACCGAAGGCGAAGCGGCCACCACCGCAGATGCCCTGATTGTCGACGGCACGATCACACGCCTATCCCTGTCACGGCAGCATGGCGATCTGTATGCCGATGTGCGTGTCGGTTCCCTCACGCTGGTCGTGCGGGTTGCCGAATCCCACCTGGCGGCGATGACCCTCCACCGGGGATGGCCCGTTACCCTCACCTACCGTCCGGACAGCATCCGCTGGCGATAAACTCCTTCTGCCTGTTTGTTGCTTGACTTCAGCCGTCCCATTACGGATAACCCTTTTTCCTGAGACCCGAACTGGAACCGATGGGATGATCAATCGTGGAAACCTGTTCACCTGGCCGCCAGCCGTATTCTTTTGGGCCTTGATGTGCGCCCTGCTGTGGGGAAGTGCCTTTCCCTTGGTCAAAACCGGCTTCGTGATGCTGGACATCCAGCACAGTACCGGCGGCAAACTCTACTTTGCCGCCTATCGCTTTCTATTGGCCGGCATAATGATTTTTACCGGTCTCATTGTCTCAGGAAAAACCATCGGGTTGGCCCATAAGCGTGATTACGGCGCCATGGTACTGACGGGGTTGCTTCAAACCACCCTGCAGTACACCTTTTTTTATATCGGCCTGTCCAACACCACGGGGGTGAAGGCCTCCATCATCATCGGCGCGGGCTCATTTTTCCTGGCCCTGTTTTCCCACTTGTGGTTCAAGGACGATCCCATCACACCGCGCAAAAGCGCAGGACTGGTTCTCGGGTTTGTGGGCATCCTCCTGGTCAACTTGCAGGGCAACAGCCTCGATTTTCATATGACCCTTACCGGTGAGGGGTTTATCCTGCTCACCGCCCTCTCTTCCACCCTGGCATTGGTCGTGGTGAAGAAAACCGCCGTTCGCGTCTCTCCGCCGCTCATGTCCGCTTACCAGTTGGTCACCGGTGCCGTGGCCTTGTTCCTGTTGGCCTTGTTTTTCGAATCCCCGGCAATACTGGTTTTTACCGGTCCGTCGCTGGTATTGCTGCTCTATCTGAGTTTTCTCTCGGCTGCCGCCTTTTCCCTGTGGTACCTGCTGGTCCAGTGCAACCGGCTTTCCAGCATGGCTGTCTACCGCTTTCTCATTCCGGTGTGTGCCGTTCTGCTTTCGGTCGCCCTCATCGAGGCCGAAAGCCTTCATTGGCCGGCCCTGGCAGCGCTGGTCCTGGTATGTTTGGGCATGCTGCTCACCGCCCGGGAATGATGCGCCGCTGCCGGTTGGCCAGAGGGGGTAGCCGGCCGCAGGAACCGTCCTGGCCGGGTGAACACGAAAGGGTTGACCCATTGATAGGATTCAATTATCTTTCGGTAGTTTCAACACTGGATGCCATAGAGAGTCGATCCGCATGTCAGACACAAAAAGAACCTATCGCGTCTTGGTAAATAGAACCATTTCCGTACTGCTGCTCGGATGGCTAACCGCCTGCACGGGCCAGCAAACCCAACCGCCGCCACCGATGCCGCTTGACTGTCCCCCGTACCCGACGGAAACGATTGCCGGGCTGGAAGCACAAAACCAGGCCCTTCAAAAGGATTTGGCATCGGGTGACGCCAAGATTGACGAACTGGAAAGCACGCTCGCCGACCAGGAAATCCAGCTGCTGCAGAAAGAAGCGCTGGTGAATGAACTGCAACGGCGGGCCATTTCCCAGCAGAAACAGCTGGACGATGCCATCACCGAGGTGGTACGGACCAAATCCAAGCTGCGCAGCATCGAAAGCAAAGCGGAAGCGGCATCTACCATTGCCGAAACCGAAATAGCCGTAAAAGCGATGAAGGGACGGATTGGAGACGCCAACCTGGAAGGGACGGAATCGGTTTCCAAGGCCGATCACCTGTTGAAGCTCAGTACCAGAGAATTCAAGGCGCAAAATTACGGCGGCGCCCTGTATCTTGCCGTCCAGTCAAAAAACCAAGTCAGTGCTGGGGGCTTGCGGCTGCGGGGTAGCGATGAAGCGGCGCCGCTGCCCGGTGAGGTGTTATTTGACCAGCCGCTGCCGTTGAAGCTAATCAAAAAGACCAACCTTCGCGAGGGGCCGGATACCACCTATAGGATTTTGACCACATTGGAAAAGGATTCCGCGGTGGTTGGCTATTCCTATAAGGGGAACTGGATTCGGATTGACACGGAAGACGGTAAGACGGGTTGGGTGTACCAGTCGCTGGTCATGGCCCGATAACCTGATTGCGGCCGGTTTCCTTGGCCTGGTAGAGAGCGGCATCGGCACGGCTCAGGATGGCCTCGACGCTATCTTCCCCATCGTTGCATTGGGCCACCCCCACGCTGACGGTCAATACAATTTCATTGCCGTCGTTGTAAAAACGCACCTGGTGGACCCCGTGGCGGATCCGCTGGGCCGTTTTCATGGCACCCGCAGCATCGCTGTTGGGAAGAATGATCAAAAACTCCTCTCCCCCGTAACGCCCGACGTGGTCGCATTCGCGGACCATCTGGGAAAGGGTGTCTGCGATGCGCCGGAGCACCGAATCGCCGGCCAGGTGCCCATATGTGTCGTTGATTTTTTTAAAATGATCGATGTCGGCGATCATTACCGAAAAGGGAATCCGATACCGTCTGGTTCGAGCCATTTCCATGTCGAACAGATCCATCAGGTGCTTGCGATTGAACAGGCCGGTGAGTCCGTCGGTAATAGAAAGTTCGTGCAGTTCGTGGTTCTTTTCCACCAGGGCGTCGTGGGCTTGTGCAATCTCCATCTGGCCGCGCTTCAGGCTGGACACCATGTGATTGAACACCTGGGTCAGATAACTGACTTCACTGGTGCCGCGCACCGGAACGTCAACATTGAGGTCTCCGGAGGCCACCCTGCTGGCCTCGCTGCTTAGCAGCTGCAGCGGCCGGACGATGGTATGCCCCAGAAAATAGGCCAGCGCCCCCATAACCAGCAGCATGATGCCAACCAGCATACATGTGATTTTACCCAACCGCGTAATATCGGCATAGGCGCCTGCTTTGCTCATCTCTGCGATGACGGCCCAGTCCGTTGAAGGAATGTCTGCACCGAGTCCCACCACGGCATTTTCGCGATAACTGATATATTCTGTGGGTGTCTGAGTCAGGTTGGCGCCGGCGGCCAGCTGATTGGTGCCAGCTATCGAAAGAGGGGGGTTGCCGACAATCGCCATGGAGCTGACGATCACCTTGCCCCGCCGGTCCCTCAAATAGATCTCATCCACCCCGCCGGCGGCTTTGCGTTTGAGAATGTCCATGATGGCCGCCAGATCGATTTTTACCGCCAACGTGCCCAGGGGGCGATTGTCCGACGATTTGATCACCTCGGCCAGCGTAATGACTCTTATTTTGAGATACGGGTCCCAATAAGCGGGGCCGATTACCGCTCTCCCGCTTTCCAGTTGTTCGAACCATTGGGCAGGCAGGTGGAGCACGGGAGCTGCATCGCTGGTGGTTACCAGTGGGTCGCCGAGCATGTTGGCCAGCACCAATTCCTGGTAATCCGCGAATTTTTCCCGTACCGAACCCAAATAGGCCTTGATACGGCCGGTGGCCACGGCAGTTTCTAAACTGCCCCTCTCTTTTCCCAATATCCGGTGAAGGTTTTCGGAAACGATATAGGAACTGGAAAAGACTTTCAGATCGTAAAACCGTGCCTTGAGCCAGAGGTCGAGTTCGCCGGTGGTCTGAATCGTGGCGTTGCTCAGTTCATTGGCGATCTTGTCCTGGAGAGAATTGCGGTTCTGAATATAGGAAAGCGTGCCCAACGATAGTGAAGGGATGATGGTCGCCAGCAGGGCAAAAACGATGATTTTCGTTTTTATGCTGTTCCGCCGGGAAACTTGAATGAAGCGGGTTGCATGGTGTTCCTTGTTTTTCAAAAAACCACCTCAGTTAGGCAAGCCCCATTTTCCGAATCTGGTTTTCGCGCCATCGGCCACGCCGGCTGCCGCCAGCTATAGGGAAGGCGTTGCGTGAATCACAACCACTATGACAAGGGGGCAACCGGTTGTCAACCGGCGACCGGCAAGGGCTGCAGCTGTTCAGGCGATAAGTATGACTTGGCGCTGACTGCAATCATCGCAGCCGTCTAAAAACTATACCCGATGGACAAATGATACTGGCCGGCCGATTCGCCGGGTTCCCGATCCAGCTTGTGGCCGTAAAGCAGGCCCATGGGTCCGATGGGGGTGATGTACCGCAGGCCAACCCCCACGGAGGAGCGGAAACGTTCCGACCCGCCTTCCACCAAAGCATCCTGGACGCTGCCGATATCGAAGAAGGTGGTCAGCTCCAGATTCATTCCCAAATCGAAGCGAACTTCCAGGCTGCCGACTATGGCCGTCTTCCCGCCCACCGGGTTACCGTCATTGTCGAAGCGCAGCAGATTCTCCTTGAACCCCCGGACGTCCCGGATCCCACCCAAAAAAAACAGCTGGTCGTCGGGGACCTGCTCTCCATCCGAATAGGGTAGGACCTGCCCGATTCTGGCCAGCCCGGCCACGGTTATCCCATCAACGGGCGTTCGGTAATAGCGGGTGTCGAACTGATAGCGAAAGAAATCATCCAGCTGATTCTGGACCCCTTTGGAGACGTCTACGCTTAGGGAGGAGAAGAATCCGCTGGTCGGCCGCACGAAAGAATCCCGGCTGTCGTAGCGGACGGAGGGTGTAATGGCGAAAATGGTACGGGTCTGTTCCTCCGCTTCTCCCGGCGCGCGATCTTCCACGCTGAACTGGTCTCGGCTTTCCAGTCTCGAATTTAGGGCCGTGGTCACGTGCTTGCCCCAGTCGCGGACAAACCCCAACGATCCGCCGGTGGTTCGGATACCGAAAGGCTGGTTGAATTCGGTCAATTCCTGGTTGAAGGCGCCGACGCTGGCGCTGATGCGGGTGCCCCAAAAACGGGGCTCGGTCAAGCGGGTTTCCACCCGGTGACCGGTCTCGCTGATTTCAGCACTGGCCCACCAGTCCTTGTTCAGGCCGAAGAGGTTGTGATCGCCGACCTTGGTGCGACCGAAAAAACCGCTGTCCGACTGATAACCGGTACTGACCTGGGCATAGTAGGGCTTGTTCTCTTCGATCTCCACAAACAGGTCCACCGTCTCCGTTTTTTCCTTCAAGCCGAAGGCGCGATAACTGACCGCGTGAAAGATATCCAGATCCCTCAACCGGCGCTGGCCGTCATAGAGCGATTGTAAGGATAGCGGCGCGTGGGGCTGCACTTCCAGCTCTTGTTGGATTATTTTTTCAGCAGTCCGAAGATTGCCGGATACGAAGATATCTCCCAGGATCACCTGCGGCCCTGCGTCGATGTCGTAAACGATATCCGCCAGGGTATGGTCCGGGCTGTATAACACACGGGCGTTTACGCTGGCATGGGGGTAGCCCTTCTCGGAGACCAGGCTGGCGATGGCTTCTTTTTCCGTATCCAAAGCAGCCGTGCGAAACGGGTCGCCGATTTTGTGGACCAGCGCTTTCCTGGCCCCTGCCTCCGGCAACACCGTCGACCCCTTGATGGCAATGGAACGGACTGTTGTCCGGGGACCTTCATTGATCCTCAGCGTTACGGCGGCGCGGGTTTTATCCGTATTGAATGTCACTTCAGAATCCACCGTAGGCTTCTGAAAGCCCTGTTTCATATACAAGCCGGTGACGGCATAGATATCCTCATCCAAGGTCTCGGGAACAAAGGCGCCATCGTGGAAAATCGTAGGCGGGCGGGTGAGAAGCTGTTGCCTGATTTGGGTTTCGGAGAGCGTTTGGTTCCCGGCAAGAGTAATGGTGTCTATGGTTGTTTTTGGGCCTTCCTGGATGACGACGCGCAGCTGGCGGGTCTCCACCTGCGGGCCGGGAACAACGGTCGTCTCTACCTTGATTCTGGCATCACGAAACCCCTTCTCACGATAGCGTTTTTTCAAATTCTGAACGCTTTTCTTGATGCCAATATTGCTCCGGTTGCCCTCGGTGAAGATGACCATATCTTTTTTCAGGGTCAAGTCCCAGAAACGCCGGTTGCCCTCGAAAGCAACCGTGTAACGTTGTCCTTCTCGGACTTGAACGGTGACATTAACCTGGTGGGACACGTCGGGATCGTCTATGCGGTAGGAGAGGGCTGCATCCGCAAACCCTTTTTTTCGATAGTATTTTAAAAGGTTGTCCATATCGTTCTTAAGCAAGTATTCGCTGAACCGGCTGAGGCCGGGCCATTTGGCAGAGCGCCAGACTTTCATCCGCCAGGCCAGCATGTTTGACGAAACCGCCCGGTTGCCCTCGAAGAGAAGCCTGCCGAGCACGTAGTGGGGCCCTTTATCGATATCCACGAGGATGACGGCATTTTCTTCTTCGGTGTCCCGTTGGGCTTTTATGGACACCTTCGGGTCAACGTAGCCCTCGCGCTTGTAGCGTTCAACGATGGCCCCGGTCTGGGCGGACAGGTCCGCCCGGGTGTAGGGATCGCCCGGGTAGAGGGTCATTTGGTTGAGAATATCTCTCTCAAAAAGGGGGTATTTTCCTCGAATATGGATGTCTTCGATGAATCGATAGGGAGTCAGGGTAAAGGTCAGCGTTTCGCCGCCCGGTTCGGAGGTGGAATCCACATGGATGTCCGAAAACCGGCGGCTAGCCTTGAGAACTTCGATAGATGCCTGGATGGCGCCTTCGTGAAGGCTGTCCCCGGGATGCAACCGGATGAGGCGTTTGGCCAGATCGGTGTACGATTCCCGTTGGTGCGTTGGGCCATCGATTACCACCCGGATGGCGCTGATCACCATGGCCGATCCTTTGAAAATGGCGTCATTGCCCGATGGGATCGTCTCGGCGGCCATAAGCAAGGCCGCCGGAACAATGAGCATGCCGAGAACCAAGACCACCCGGTGCAGCTGTTTTTTTATATAAAATCGATTCACACGCGCATTCATCTGAATTCTATCCGAAACACCAGCTCTGAGCCATAAATGCCTTGGTTGTCCTGAAACCCGCTGACCAGGATGTTCTCGAGCAGCTTGTACTCCGTGATGGCCCGTTGGATGACTTCGCCGTCCTTTGACTCCACCGCGTATTTGACGGTCATGCGATCGGAAAGGTGCTTGCCGACGGTCACCTTTACGCCGGCGTCATCCTGACCGGCGTTGGCATCGTTGGTTTCCAGCTTCAGTATATCGACACCCGTGGTCTTCTTCAGATCCTCGCCAAAGGTTTCGGCGACCATTTCGGCCATGATCTGGCCGGTGGTGCGCTTTGCACTGCCTTCACCGGCAGTCAACTCCTGCGCGGTTCGCCCGAACAGGATCAGGGAGAGAATGTCCGAATCGGTTTCCGTCGGCACCGATGAAAGCTTTAGGTCCAAGTTGTCAGGGGTGCCTTTGATGGCCAGCTTGATGGTCCAGCTTCGGATGACCGCCTCGCTTTCGATATCGATTTCAGCTTCGGTCTTGTATGGATTGATGAAGTCGATGATGCCCTTTTTAACATCGAAGGTTTTTTTCTGAAAGGTAACCGTGCCGGATTTCACCTGGGCCCGCCCGCTGACGATGGGACGCTCCAGAGCGCCTCCGATTTTCAGATCAGGACTGATCTCAAGCTGGGCCAAGTTGTTTTGGACGATGAAGGGTTGTCGATGCCCGACTGCGATATCCAGGTCGACGGTATCGAAATAGGGGATGGATAAGGCTTTGGCCGCCGGGGTGACCGTCCGCTGGCGGGCGGTGGCCATCTGCAGCAGGTTGATTTTCACATCTTTGTAGTAAACGCCTTCCAGCAGTACGATCTCTCCTCTGGCCACGGCGCTCCGGTCGTTGCCCGTGATGTTGATATCCCCATTGAGCAGAACAGCCAAGGTGTCGGGCACTTCCAGCGGAAGGGATTTCGCGGTCACGGTAAAATCCATTCGCTTGGGCGTGAATGTTTCATGATCCATGCTGCCGTCGATGCTGAAGGTTCCCGTGTCCAAAAATCCGCTCAAGGCGTCAATGCGGATTCGGTCGGCGCTCAGCTGAATGCGGCCGTTCAGATCATGAAGTTGTTGAGCCAAGCCAGGTACCGTCATAGCAATGTTTTGCAGATCGACGCGGGCATCGATGCGCGGGTCGGCAGCATCGCCGGAAACCCGACCGGACAGGGCGAGGATGCCCGTGCTGTCCGTGAACGCGTCGCTGAAAACCCCTGCTGCTGAAAGTGGAATGCGGCCATCGACCTCCAGATCGAGACGGCCGTCAAAGTCTGCCTTGCCCTTCAGAAGCATGCTGCCCGAGGAAAGCACCGCCAAATTTAAGTCGGCAATGGTCAGTTTCTGGTCGGCAAGTTGCAGCACCATTCGCTCAGACTGAATCAGCGGGATATCCTTGTACAGCAGGTTCAACGCGCTCAGATCCACTTGCGCCGAGGCGCTGGCGGCCTCCCGGATGTTCCCGGAAGCCTGGACAAGGCCGGTCAGGGTACCGTGAAAGTCCGGTTGACCCGCAGCCTTGAAGTAGCTGTTGGTCTCGGTGCGGTCGAATATCAGGCGAGCATCGAAAGCTCCCTTTTTCAGGTCACAGGCAGCGTCCATTTTAAAATTCAGATTGCCCGTTGCCTTGGCCAGCATGTCGTGGAGGCTGAAGGTGAGATCAAAATCCTCGAGGGCTTCATCATTGATGATCATGTCAGAAACGGTCAGGTGGCCTTGGATGTCCGGATTATCCATGCTTCCCTGCCCGTTGACATCGAAGCGCAGCACGCCTTGACCCGGAAAAAAGTCCTGCAGCCACTGAATGTTGGACACGGCGATGCCGTCCGTTTTTAATTGCAGGTCAAGGGTGTTGTCCAGCCCTACCCACCCCCCACCGTCGATCTGCTCCCCCCGGGCAAGGGCTACCCGGAGTCGGTCCAGCCACAGGCGTCGCTCCTCCAAGCGGGCGTCGAGTGAAATGGTTTGCAGGGGCTGGCCCGCCAGGTTGGCCTGCCTGCCCGCGAGGGTGAATCGGCCGGCGGGTTTGGCCACACTCCCCGTGAACGTTCCGATGAAGCTGAAATCGCCACTCAGCGCATCGACAAAATCCCCCGGGTCAAAATGGTCTGATTCGGCGGCGAAATCAAATGAAGGGTCCTGAAGCAGGCGCAGCGTCTCAGGGGCCAGCAAACCGATGCTGCCCGCTGCAGTGAATCGCGAATCCTGATTGTGCAGGTTAAGCCGATCCACAAAGACGGTGCCGTCGCTCAAGCGCAGGCGGGCGTCAACGTCGCCAATGGTCGCAGAACCAGCGCTCAACGCCGAGCCGTTGAGGGAAAGCTCACCCGTGAGCGATGCCAGCGGGCCGCCCAGCTGCAGCCGGCCGTCGAGGGTTCCTTCGATGGGAGGGGATTGCAGGAAGTCGGCAGCCGACAGCTTCAACAGGGTGAGATTAAGGACGTTGACATATCCGGGATCGATGTCGCCGCTGTTCGGCAGCAGGCGCAGGCGGCCGTTGCCCCATACCCGGGAGCCCCGGTTTTGCAGGGTCAGGGTGTGCAGGTTCAGCAGGCCGTCAGGATCCATATCGGCGTCAATTGTCAAGTCTCCGACAGTAAAGGTGCCGACGGTCAGGTTGTTGGATGCCAGGTTCAGCGAGAATTGAGGCCGGTTCAGATTGCCGTCTACGGTCAAGGCCGCGTTGCAGGCGCCATTGACGGACGGAATTCCCACCACGGCCAGGACCCGGGAGAGATCCGCCGCCGCCAATGACAGCTTGGCGTCCAGGGCCCGGCCATCCATCTCCAAGTGACCACTGCCGGAGAGTTCAACGCCGTCGACTGCAGCGTTTAGGTGGGAGACGGAAAGCGTGCCTCGGTCTATCTGGGCCGACAGATTCACGTCGGCAGAGACCGGTCGGTCCATGCCGGGGGCGAACAACGCGTCTCCTTTTTCTTGCAGCGTCAGCCGGGTGGCCATCTGCGATGGGGTCAGCCCTCGGCCGTTTATCGAAACCCGGCCGGTCATCCTGCCACTGATATCGATAAGCGGTTGCAGCCACGGGTTAAGGTCTGGAATGTCCTGCACCAGGGTGAGGGCGTAAGTAGTGGCGTCGACGTCTGCCGGAGGCGCGAGAAAGCCTTCTGGAAACGCATCGCGCAAATCCACTGCCCCATTCAGGATGACCGCGCCACCGGCCAAACGCAATGCTGCCGTATCGATGGTTACCTGCCGATCCTGCTGGCTAATGGAAAGATCGCCACGGTCCAACGGCCGTCCGGCGATCCGGCCGCCGCCAACCGTCAGGACGAGCGTGGCATCAGGATTGGCCAGGGGCCCTTTCACGGTGAGTTTGGCGGTTACGGCCCCGCTATAATCGCCGGCCAGATCAAAAATCGCCTTCAATTCTGACAGTTGGCTGTCGACGGACAGAATGCTGTCGAGCATGGGCCTTGAGTGCAGGCTGTCGGCTGAACCGGAAAGCTGCAGGGTGGTCTGGCCTGAGGTGACATCCAAGGCGGGAACGCTCAATCGGCCGCCATCCAAACGGGCCTTCAAAACGATGCGCGCCGGTTCCGGATGGATACCCGCACTGCTGAATCGAACACTGGCCAACGCCAGATCCAGGCTGCCGGATCGGGCCATAAGATTGCCGGCGGCGGCAAGGGAAATCCCGGTGGTTGCCAGGCGAGTGGTGCCGCTTGAGGGCACAACCGTTAGCCGGCCGTCGGTCAGTTGAAAAGAATCAACAACGAGGTTGAAGGGCAGACCCGCGCCGTCGGGTGCCGGCGTTGGCCTTTCTTTTTCCTGAGCGGGCGGCGCCAAAGCCGTCATCAGGTTTAACCCACGGGTTTCGTGCAAGGCCAGGTCGGCCCACGGCGCCTCCAGCAGCATGGCTTCCAGCCGGATCTCACGCCGCCACAGGGCCCACCAGTCCAGCTCCGCGGAAAGGTGGGAAAAGCCTGCCAGAGCAACCCCGTGGGGATCGTGGAGCAGCACCTGGTAAAGGTCCAGGCTGGGTTTCAGAAGCGACAGCCGATGGCTTTCGATAGTAATCGTTCCGGGAATCGCCGTATTGATCTGCGACTGCACCCATTCCAGGCCGCGGTTGGATTTGATCCATAAGAGCAGGCTGCAGAAAACAATGCCCACCACGGCCGTTAGGGCAACGGCCATCAGCAGCAACGGTTTCAGCACTGTTTTCATTGGACCAAACAAATACCGCCTGCGGAAGAAAAAGCCAACCCCCCAAGGCGGTATTTGACATGGGTTAATATGGGGTGCGACATTTTTGAACCGCCGGCTTGGTCAATCCCTTCGTCCTTCCCGGTATCACGAAGGCGGTGTCTGAGCGACGAGATTATGCGCCAGAGGCGGCCATGGCAGCTTCGATGCCTTTGCTGAAATCCGTGGGTACCGTGGCCATCCGGCCGGCCAGTTCACGATCCAGCATCATCAAGCCCTGGGGATTGTCCTTGATGAATTTGAGCTGGGCGATGATGTCGTTGTCGTTTTCCTCCTCCTCCACCTGCTCGGTTACATACCATTCCAGAAAAATCTGGGAGGCATGATCCTTTTCGAGGATGGCCAGTTCCATGAGGTCGTTGATGGATCGGGTGATGAACTGCTCGTGGGCAAGGGTCTGGGTAAACATGTCCATGGGGGACGCAAAGGCCGCGGGTGGCGCCTTGATGGCGGCAAGCGTTATTTCGGCCCCTTGCCGCTGGATATATTCGTAGATCTTCATGGCATGCAGCATCTCTTCATGGTACTGAACCATGAACCAGTTGGCAAAACCCTTGAGGCCCACCTGATTGCAATGGGCCGACATGGACATGTAAAGGTAGGCCGAATACATTTCGCGATTGACTTGCTCGTTCAATGCCTGGGTGATTTTTTCACTGATCATGGAACGCTCCTTTCCTACGCGTTAATGGCGGTTGCTGTCGTTTCTGGAGCAGGACGGGTTGGATCTGTTTTGAATACGCCCTGAACGTAAAATCGTCCTGCTGGTTGAGCGGTTTAACACTAATCATCGCCGACCCTTTCTTCAAGGCCCATTAAAAAGAACCAGCGTTGCCGCTCTGGGAAAACCAGGCACCACGTTGCTTTAGATGACTCCCTGGTCCAGCATGGCGTCGGCCACTTTGATGAAGCCGGCAATGTTGGCGCCCATGAGGTAGTTGCCCGGGCAGCCATAGGCGGCGGCGGCGGCCAGACAGGTGTCGTGTATGCTTGTCATGATCATCTTCAACCGGCTGTCCACCTCTTCGCCCAGCCAGGTCAGGCGGATGCTGTTCTGGGTCAGTTCCAGGCCGGAAACGGCCACACCGCCCGCATTGGCGGCCTTGCTGGGCGCGTAGAGGATCTTCTTGTCGATGAAAATGTCCTGGGCATCGGCGGTGCAGGGCATGCTGGCGCCTTCGCACACCAGTTTAACGTTGTTGTTGATCAGGTGGTAGGCGTCCTGTTTACCGATTTCATTCTGGGTGGCGCAGGGAAAGACGCATTGGCCGCGGAGTCGCCATAGGGGATTGGATTCCTGGTCAGGGGGTGCCGGCCTGAAAACGGCGTGTGGATATTCGTCGACGTATTCGCTGATTCTACCCCGCCGGATGTTTTTCAGCCGTTTGACGAAAGCCAGCTTCTGCGCATCGATTCCCTGTTCATCGTAGATGTGGCCCGATGAATCGGACAGGGTGACCACCTTGGCGCCCATTTCGATCAATTTGCAGCTGGTGGCCTGAGCCACATTGCCGGACCCGGAAACCAGGCAGGTTTTTCCCGAGAGCGTGTCATTGCGGGTGGCCAGCATCTGGGCGGCGAAATAGACGCAACCGAAGCCGGCGGCTTCAGGCCGGATCAGACTGCCGCCCCATCCCAGCCCCTTGCCGGTGAGGACACCGGTGAATTGATTGCTCAATTTGCGATACATGCCGAACAAATAGCCGATCTCACGTGAACCCACACCGATATCGCCTTCGGGCACATCCGTGTCAGGGCCGATATGCCTGAACAACTCGGCCATGAAGCTCTGGCAGAAGCGCATCACCTCAGCATCCGATTTGCCCTTGGGCTCAAAGTCCGTCCCGCCGGCACCGCCCCCCAAGGGCAGGGTGGTCAGGGCATTTTTAAAGACGTGCTCGAAGGCTAAAAACTTTAAAATGCTCTGGTTGACCGATGGGTGAAATCGCAGCCCGCCTTTGTAAGGGCCGATGGCGCTGTTCATCTCCACCCGAAAGCCCCGATTGACCTTCACCTGGCCCATGTCGTCCAGCCAGGGCACACGAAACGTGATCATGCGTTCGGGCTCCACGATCCGTTCGACAATGCCATGGCGGCGGTACCCGGGGGTCTTGTCAAGTACCGGTCCGACGCTGGTCATCACCTCGCCGACGGCCTGAATGAACTCATTCTCGTGGGGATCCCTGGCTCGCGTGCTATGAGGAATATCGGTCATGTCGATCACCTTCCGATGGGTTGTGGTATTATGTTTTCTGAGCCTCGAATTGAGCATCGTTTTAGGTTATCAGCGATGATTCTGCAAATCTTTTTTGGGTCTGCGCTGGCTTGCAGCCCCCTTCCCTTGAGGCAGCCAGGCGGGGTTTCAAAGGCAAGCAAATCAGTTTGTGGTGCCGTTTTTTAAAAAAAAGCTATTGTTTTTTGGTAAAGTGGCCAATATTATAATCATACTGTGCACAACAAGGAGTAATGATCATGAAAATTAACGATAGCGATCTCCAAGCCAAACTCACTGTTTACCAGACCACGCAAGTACAGGGGAAACCACCTGAAGCGACCAGCTCCCAAAAGCCCGAAACCGCCGCCCCCCAGCAGGACCGTGTGGCACTGACCGAACGGGGGCGGTCTATTGCCGATGCCCAGCGGGCCATGGCTTCCGTTCCGGACGTTCGTGAGTCGCTGGTTGCCCGGATTCAAAGCGAGCTGCAGAATGGGACCTACGTCGTTGACAATCAAAAGGCAGCGGAGGGCATCCTGAGGGAAGCAATGGTCAACCAGGCTGCCATGGCTTAGCCTGCCGGCAGCTTTCAAGAGGCGTTACAAAAAGGGAGATGGTATGACGGCCACCTCCCTTTTTTCATGTCCAACGGACCCTTGCTGTTGGTCATGGCTTGTGCAAGGGCATCCGTTTTGGGCAGAATCGTCAGTTTGTCGGCGGAGGATCCGATTGGCCATCCGGTCGTTTTAATTTCAGTTCAATTGCCTCGAGAAGCCGTTCGGCTTCTGCAATATCCTCTTCCACGTAACGCATATCGCTTTGATAGGTCGTCAGATTGTTATTCAGCACCACCAGCTGCCGTTCGGTGGCCTTTTCATTTCTGCGGGCAGAGGATCCGCTTCGCTTACGGTAATACTCCGCATCCTTTCCCGCCGCGGCAATGCTTGCCTGGTTTTCCGCAATGCTCTTTTCAAGCTGCGTTTTGCGCGCTTTGAATCGCTTCAGCTGTTTGCCCAGCTGTTCAGCCTGCTGGGTTTCTAATCTGTTCTGCTGCTGCGCTGGATCGTCCGGCAGGTTCGTTGCTTGCCGGTTCGAATACCGGATTACACTTTCGATCTGCGCGCCGTCCGTTGGCGGTCGATCGGTAATATGGACATTGCCGGCCGCATCTGTCCAGGTATAGACTTCACCGGCGCATGCCGCTCCCAATACCATCATCCATATCAACAGCACCTGGATCGTCGCCCATACCCTTTTCATGTCCCGCCTTCCTTTGGTCGTCGGCTATGCCACGGTTTACCGTTTCGGGCCAGTGGTTTTCAAGGAGTAGGGGTTCAGCCAGCGGCCGCCATGACAACACCTCCTTATTTTTAATAATTATGGATTTTTAGCGCCTGCGTCAAGGTCTGACTTGAATAATTGAGGGTAGGGGTTGCCTGATGGATGAGAACGCGATCCTTCCGGCTCAACTGGGTTTTGAGATCACCGCTTCGAGCTTTTCCTGCAGGGCCTTCAATTGGAAAGGCTTCTGGATAAATTCATCCGGCAGGCCGATGCCGGCAAACCGATCTTCGATTTGCTGCCGGGTATACCCGCTGGCAATAACAATTTTCGCATCGGGTCGGATCTTCTTGATCTGTTGCATGGTTGCCAGTCCATCCATGCCGGGCATGGTGAAATCCAGCAGCAGGCAGTCGATGCGACCGGATGCCTGCTTAAAGATGTCCAGTGCCTCCTGACCACCCGAGGCGGTCAGGACGGTGTAACCCAGGCGTTTGAGGAATTGACTGCCGATATCCATCACCATGGCGTCATCATCCACCAGCAAAACGCTTCTCCCGGCAGCCCCCGGCTCGGTTTCCGTGCGGTCAGGCGTGACCGGCCGCAAGTAGATTCCCTGTAAGGGAAACAAGGCCGTGAACACCGAGCCCTCATTCTTGACGCTGCTGACCTTAAGGACCCCGTTATGGGACCGGATGATGCCCATGACCGCAGCCAGGCCAAGTCCGCGGCCGGTGAACTTGGTGGAGAAAAAGGGGTCGAAGACCTTGCCCAGGGTTTCCGTGTCCATGCCACAGCCCGTGTCGGCGACCTCCACATAGGCGTACATGCCTTCGGGCATTTCTTCCCTGAGGTAGGTGGTGGAGAGGTAACGCGTGTCACAGTGCATGGATCCGGTTGAGATGCGAACCCGGCCGTTTTCTTTTCCCAGCGACTCGATGGCGTTGGTGATGAACCCGGATATCACCTGGCGCATCTGGCCGGCGTCCGCGGCAACCAGCGGCATGGGATCAGCCAGATCCAAATCCAAGGCCACACTGGCTATCTTGGATTCGTCCATGTTCTTCAAAACGGCAGCTACCATTTGGGACAGGTCCACCGGCACACTCTCTTTTTTCAACTGACCCACGTAGGTCAGCATCATGCTGCTCAGGTCCGCCGCCCGCCGGGATGCATTAACCGCTGCCTGTATGTTGCGCGCGGCGGTTGAACCCTCTGGCAGATCCTCTTTGGCGAG
The DNA here is from genome assembly GCA_963704985.1 of uncultured delta proteobacterium. Lineage (GTDB taxonomy): Bacteria > Desulfobacterota > Desulfobacteria > Desulfobacterales > Desulfosarcinaceae > Desulfosarcina. The sequence goes on from CAVPIL010000010.1 coordinate 283,953, forward strand.
TTCCAGATTGCCCAGCACGACCATCAACAGGTTGTTGAAATTGTGGGCGATGGAACCGGCCATGGTTCCAAGACTCTCCATTTTTTTGGCCCGCTGGAGCCGATTACCAATTTCGGTACGCTCTTTTTCGGCCCGATTGCGCTCCGACAGGTCACGGGAAATACCGAGAACCGCATTGGGCTTGCCGTGTTCATCGAGCAGGAAGCCGGCGGTCACCTCTATGGGAACGATGGTTCCGTTCTTGTGGCACTCCTCCAGTTCCAGGGTCATCGAATAGCTTTTGGGGTCGATGGATCCCGTCGCCGCCTGTTCCATCGCCTGGCCCAACGCCGTGGCCGCCCGCTGGAAGGAGGCCGGTTTTAGGTACTGGTCCATGGACAGGGTCACCATTTCATCGGGGGTGTAGCCGATTGTTTTTTCTACGGATGGACTGATATACTTGATCTTCAGGGTCTCAACATCGAGGATCCAGATGACGTCCGTGGCGTTTTCCGCCAGCAGGCGGTAGCGCTGTTCGCTCTCCTGCAACCGCGAATAAGACCGGGCGTTGACGATGCCGGTGGCCACTTGTGAGGCGATGCCCATGAGCAGGTTGACATCGCTGGTGGTATGGTCTCGTTTAGCACCCTTGGTATCTACAAAAAGAAGGCCCAGGGGTTCTTTTTTATGAATCAGAGGAACGCTGATCAGGGCGTCGACGCTGAGTTTCTCAATCAAATCGATGCTGTTCGGGGCCATGCCGGCCATTTTCCCCTGAATATCGTTCAAAAATACCGGCCGGCCGTTTTTCAGCGACTGGATGAACACGTCGGAAGCCTTTTCAAAATCGATGACAAAATCCATCCGCTCTAAAAAATGCCGTTCCGCCTGGGAAAAGCCGTAGTTTCCAATGTGATGGAGTCGTTTGCACCCATCGTCGCACAGGGCGATCAATCCCCGGGTGAAATCCAGGTTCCGCGACATGGACTCCAAAACGGAATTCAGGAACGTGCCCACTTCCAGGATATCCGCTCCGGCCAGGCCGATCTCCAGAACCAGGCGGGCATTCTGGTAGCGGGTTTCAATTTCTTCCAGTAGATGTCCTGCGTTTTCGCCTTGCTCTTTGAGCAGTTCGACGAACTCCTTTCTTTCCAGCCAATTGCCAACCAGCAAAATGGAGAGGCAGGCCACTGCCAAGGCCAGTATCAGCATCATCCAGGGCGTCGTGGGCATGAAAAAAAACGTACCGGCGGCAACGGCGATGGCCAGCACGCGGGCATAGGCGCCCATCCGTTTCCAGATGGCTGAGTGTTTTTCCCGCCAGGAGATCAGGTAGCGGCAGACGTCATCCCCGCGATGCATGCATGTCGGGTGGGTTACCTGGGCCGGCTGACTGGCCAAAACATTGCCGATGGCTTCAAAAATACCCTGACGGTTATCACACTGAAAACGCTCTTCCTGGACACCCGGACGGACGGAAACCTCCACGTCAGCCCGATCCTTGCCGGTGATGGTGGTTTTACTTAAATGTCCCTTGGACCATTTGGGGTATATCCTGTCAACGGCCCTGTACATGGTACCGGGGGTGATGAACTGGAGTCCATATTGCCTTATCGTTCCCGTCGATTTCATATGCAGCGCGTGTCGACCGACCTTGTAGGAGATCTCCGGGTCATTCAGCGTTTTGTCCAGACAGTGATGAAAGCGGTTGATCTGCTCCTGAGTTAAAAAATGCCCCTTATCGTTGATGTCGAATCGGGTGAGTCCGCTGCAGCGCAACAGTTCGTCGATATCGATATCCACATGGTGGGATTGCAGATAGTTGATGTAGTTGCCCAGGATACCGCTGTTATAAAGTGGGGTCTGGTTATTGATGATAGACGGGTCTGTTGACATGGTGGTTTCTGTAAAAACTTACCTTCTCTGAAACGCATTATGAAAGACGACAGCACCTAATCGGTGCAATTCAATTGTTATTATCGGACATTCGCCGGTCTTCATGAGGGGAAATCGGGGTGGCTGGCCAAGTGAATCAATAATACCCGCCTGCCGGTAGGTACCGGCGGCCGGTCAACGCTATACACTATGCAGGGAAAGCCTGTCGCCCTCCATTTTATCGTTGGCCGCTTCGAGCAGGTCCCGGCTGGAAATGACGGCAACCGCCTTGTTGGCTTCGGCGGTGTCGAAATAGCGGTCGGCCGTTTCCATCACTGCCTTGCGGGTCAGTTTCAGCAGGTTTTCCTTGTTGCGCAAGCGCGTTTCGTCGGACAGCCCGATGATCCGGCGGTAGAAGGCCTTGCGGGCAGCGGGGCCCGGCGGGTCTGGTTTGTCAATTTCCGAGCACACCTGCAGAATCGCCTCTTTCACATCCTCTTCGGAAAATTTCCCCGAGCGGATGAAGTCGGTCGCCCGGGTGAAGACCTTCAAGGTGCCCACGATATGGGGGTCCCGGTAGGAGGCGACGCTGAACAGCCCGTCTTCGGCGTTGTAAAGGGCGAATCCACCGTACGCGCCGCCTTTTTCACGGATCTCCCGGTGCAGGTACATGGAGCGCAGCATTTTGGCGATTACCGACAGGGCGGGGCTGTCCGCATGGTCCAGCCGGACGGTTTGAAATGTCTGGGCCACAAACGAAACGGCCGTGGATGTGCACCACCCTTCCCTGGGAAGGCCGGGTGGCGTGATCAGCCCGGGCGGAGAAAAACCGTCTGTTCCGCCGGGTGCCAGCCCGCTGGTCAGTGTGGTGACGGGTTCTGCCGCCGCAGCCAGCGTCGATGCTTCCCCGATCAGGGCCAGCTTCACATTGTTGCGGCAAAAAACCGTGTTGCCGATGGTTAGCAGATCTGCGGTCAGTTTTTGCATGCCGCCATTGGCCGTGTCTGTCTCCACCTGTTTGACCGTGTGCAGCTGATGGATGCCCCCCCACATTTCCTGGAGCTGGTTGGCGGTGGAAAACTGTCGTGAAGCCAGGGAGATGGCCAGGCGATGGCCGTTATGGACCACGGCCGCTTCGAGGCCTGCTCGGTACTCCAAAACCAACTGGCGCAGCCGCGTGTGGTTGGAAAAATCGACTTGGGTGGTCAGTTCGTGAAGGATCTCGAACAGCCGCTCCTGGTTGCGGTTCAGGCACTTGCCGCTAAATGAGATAAAGGGCAGACTGTCACCGCTGTTGTCAAAGCGGGTGCGGGCGTTGGCGGAAAAACCGATGCCGCCGGTGTACAGGTCCATGCGGCGGGCCATTTGCACGTAGTCGCAGCCGGTTGTTCCCATTTTGGATGCGGCGTAGCAGAAAAAAGGCACCAGCGGCAGCAGCCGGCCGTCGATATATCCAGCCCCCAGGCCTCCCGAAAGATAGAAAATGCCGGAGGTGGGCTGGTCGTAGCTCCACACCGGCGGCTGAAATGGCCCCGGCGTGGGGTCCATGCGCACCACGTCAGGTGGAATGTCCTCGCGCTGCAGGGTGGGCAGGCAGGCAAGATTTTCCTGAGTTTCCTGAAGTTTTTCCAGGGCTGCCGCATCGGCCCGGATGCGCGCCAGGTCGGCTTCTTCCATGCCGGCCAGCAGGCCGGCCAGCTCAGCCTTCACGCGCTGGTTTTCCCGTTCGACCATTTCCTGGTCCGGGGCCAGGGTGAAACGCACCCGGTGGGGGTTGTCCAGAAAATCGTGTCGGATTTTATCCTCAAGAAAGCGGCCGTTGGCCAGCGACTGTCTGAGACGTTTGAAATCGGCATCGAGCTGGAGAATGCGTTCCGGATCGCCGCCGTGCAGCCAGCTGGCCGAAACACCGACCAGCAGTTTGATGCCATAGGGGTAAGGGGTGTTGGTGACCTCTTTGCGGTGAAATTCGATCTGGTGTATGGCCGATTCCACCAGTTCCGGATCGATGCCGCCGTCGGCCAGGCTTTTTAAAACGTCAAAGACAAGGGCTTCGATTTTTTCCGCGTCAGATTCAGATACATCTTTCAGGCCCACAGCAAACATGGTGTCCCGGTTTTCGGCGTCGAATCCGGTACCGTCGGAAAGGGCGGTGCCCAACTGGCTGTCCATCAGCGCCTTGCGCAACGGCGATGCGGCATTGCCGATGAGGACTTGTTCGAGGACCGCGGCTACCAGCACCCCGAAGGTGTCTTTGATATCGGCCAGCAGCCATGCCACGCAGGCCTGGTATTTTTTGACGGGGCTCTCGTTGCGATCCAGCGGATAGGGGTAAGTAACGATCTTCGGTGCCGACCACCGGGGCTGCGCGGGAACGTCGGTCCGTGGATCGATGCGTGTAAAACGCCCGATCACCCGTTTTTCGATAAAGGCCAGGTGTTCCTTCAGAGGCAGATCGCCGTAAGTATAGAAAAAAGCGTTGCTCGGGTGGTAGTGGCGGGCATGAAATTCCTTGAGCTGCCGGTAGGTGAGCGATGGAATGACCGACGGCTCGCCGCCGGAATTGTGGCTGTAGGTCGTATCCGGATAGAGGGCGTTGAGCAGGGACCGGACCATGACCTGATCCGGCGACGACATGGCACCTTTCATCTCATTATAGACCACACCCTTATAGACCAGTCGGGCGTCTGCCCTCTCGCCTTCCACGTCCAGCCGGTGCCCCTCCTGCTTGAAACTGAGTTCCTCGATGTTGGGGAAAAAGGCGGCATCCAGGTAAACCGCCATCAGGTTGTAGTAGTCTTTGCGGTTCTGGGTGGCAAAGGGATACATGGTCCAGTCCGAGGCGGTGAAGGCGTTCATGAATGTGGACAGACTGCGCTTGAGCATGGAAAAAAAGGGGTCGCGCACCGGGAAGCGCTCTGAGCCGCACAGGACGGTATGCTCCAAAATGTGGGCCACGCCGGTGGAATCCGACGGCACGGTCTTGAAGGCTACGCCAAAGGTGTTCTCCCGGTCGGCATTGCTGATGTGGATATGCCGGGCACCGGTGTCTTCATGTTCCAACTGGAAGAGCCAGGACTGAATGTCCGTGAGATAGGAACGCTTTTTAACGGCGTACCCGCCCAACCGGTCTCCGGCCCCGATGCCGGGATTGTTTGCATCTGTTTTTATATTCATGGAGATCTCCAGTGCCTGTTGCTGGGGTTTTGGGCCACCTCGGCGGAAAAGACTATTCCACGGCTTTGTAGCGGCCGCGATTGACCCGTGTGATTTTTTCCATTTTGTTCAGCCGGAAAATGATGTTGCGAAGCTTCTTGTCGTCATAGCCGGTCTGCTCCCGGACCTCTGAGATAGCAATGCCGTTGTTGCTGCGTTTGATGAGATCCAGAACGGTTTCCGTAGCACTTTTGGGAGAGGACCCACCGGTTGCTGTTGCTGACCGCCGGGATCGTGGAGCCAATGCCTTGATCAGCTTCTCCAGCCCATCCAGGCGGTCGTTGATACGCTCCATATCCCGCTTGGTGGGGATGTTGTAGTTGTGCATAAAGAACTTGACCATCGCATCAAAGCTTACCGGTTTTCCTTTTCTTCGGGGCATTGGCACCTCCATGGGCACGTATTGGTGAAAATGAAGAATCGCGGCTGTGACCGCAGGATCCATTGGCCTCTGGCGTGATTCCAGGTCAGTTGCTGAATTATTATGCGCCAGTCAGATGGTGCCGGTGTGAATGACTGCATGGTCAGTTTAGAGATTCATCAAGCTAAGGGATAACTCCAGTAAAGTCAATGGAGAGCGCGTTGGATTAACGCCGATAAATCGCATTTCATTATTATTACAAATCGTTGATCATGTATGAGGCCGGCTGCAGCGAAAACTGCGGCCAAGGGTGTGCAGCCATATGGATGGGGTCATCCCGGATGCACCCCGGACGTGAACCTCGGCAGGATTCTGATCATAAGAAATCAGGTGGTCTGAAGACCTGAAAAGCTGTTGCCTTTGGGCGCGGTCCTGTTATAATTGGGACCGACTCACCCGGCAAGGGGCATTTATGGCTCCATGCCATAGAGAGGCGGCATGATGGAAGGCACCATTTTTAAAATCAAGCGATACGCGCTGCACGACGGTCCCGGTATCCGAACCACGGTATTTTTCAAGGGCTGCCCGTTGTCATGCCGATGGTGCCATAATCCTGAAGGGATCGACCCGCGGCCCCAGACGACATCGCGCCGCACGTCGTCAGGGGAAATCGATGAGACGGTGGGCACCGCCATTGATGCCGAGGAACTGATCAGGCAAATTGAAAACGACCGCCTCTTTTACGATGAATCCGGCGGCGGGGTCACCTTTTCCGGCGGTGAGCCGCTGGCCCAGCCGCAATTTCTGGAAGCGGTCCTGGCGGCCTGCAACCATCGGGAGATCCACGCCGCACTGGACACCAGCGGGTTCGCCTCGGGGGACGTGGTTGATCGGATCTTGCCCCGACTGCAGCTGGTGCTTTTCGACCTCAAGCTCATGGATCTGCGGCAGCATCTGCGGTATACCGGCGTGTCCAACCGGATCATTCTGGAGAATCTGGAACGGATTGCCGACAGCCAAACGCCGCTGCGTATTCGGATCCCCCTGATTCCCGGTATTACCGACGGCAACGGCAACCTAGACCAGATCCGCCGGTTCGCAGGTACGCTAAAGACCCTTCAGGGCGTCGACCTGCTTCCGTACCATCGGATCGGGGGTGAGAAATACCGGCGGCTGGGAATGACCGACGCCATGATCGGGACCGCCCCCCCGGACCCGGAACGGGTGCAAGCAATCAAAAACCGATTCGAATCGGCAGGATTGCCTATTTCCATTGGAGGATGACCATGAACGAGCGCATCAAGCGTCTGAGAACCAGAAGCATAGAGACCGTTCCCAGCCTGTCGGACGAACGGGCCCGGCTGCTGACCCGCTTTTACCAAAGCGGCGTTGCCCGGACCGCAGCCGTGCCGGTGCAGCGGGCCATGGCGTTTGCCACCATTATGGAGAACAAAACGATCTATATCGGTCCTGACGAACTGATCGTGGGTGAGCGCGGGCCGCTGCCCAAAGCCACGCCCACCTATCCCGAAGTCTGCATCCACTCCCAGCAGGATCTGGACATCATCCACGGCCGTGAAAAGGTGGCCTTCGCAGTGGACGATGCCGTTCGTGACAGCTACCGCGAAACGATCATCCCCTTCTGGCAGGGCCACTCCATTCGGGAAAAGATTTTTTCTCACCTGCCTGAAGAGTGGAAATCAGCCTACGCGGCCGGCATTTTTACCGAGTTCCAGGAGCAGCGCTCCCCGGGCCATACCGCCTGCGGGGACAAGATCTATCGCCAAGGTCTGCTGGACTCGAAGACCGAGATAATGACCGCCATTGGCCGGCTTGATTTTTTCAACGACCGCGAAGCGCTGGACAAGCAGCACCAGCTTGAAGCCATGGCCATCGCCGCCGACGGGTTGATCGCCTATGCCGAGCGGCACGCCGATGCGCTGGCCCGGATGGTCGAAGCAGAGCCGGATCCCCAGCGCAAAGTCGAATTGATGCAGATGGCCGCGATTTGTCGGCGGGTGCCAGCCCATGCCCCGCAAACTTTCTGGGAGGCCCTCCAGACCTACTGGTTCGTCCACGTGGGCGTCATTACCGAACTCAACCCTTGGGACGCCTTCAATCCCGGGCGCCTGGACCAGCATCTCTACCCGTTTTACCAGCAAGATCTGGTCGACGGCCGGCTGACCCGGGAGCGTGCCAAGGAGCTGCTGTGCGCCTTTTGGATCAAGTTCAACAACCATCCGGCGCCGCCCAAAACCGGCGTCACCGCCAAAGAGAGCAACACCTACGTGGATTTTGCCCTGATCAACCTCGGCGGTGTAAAATCCAACGGCAGCGACGCCGTCAACGAGCTGAGCTACCTGATCCTTGAAGTAATCGAAGCGATGCGACTGCTGCAGCCCTCCTCCATGGTGCAGCTGAGCAAAAAAAACCCGGATCGATTTATCCGGCGGGCGTTGAAAATCGTCAGAACCGGATTTGGGCAACCGTCCATCTTCAACACCGAGGCCATCGTCCAGGAGCTGATGCGCCAGGGCAAAACCGTGGAGGATGCCCGGGAGGGGGGGGCCAGCGGATGCGTCGAAGCCGGCGCCTTCGGCCGCGAGGCCTATTTTCTCACCGGTTACTTCAACCTGCCCAAACTGCTGGAACTCACCCTGAACAACGGGGTCGATCCAATCACCGGCCAACAACTGGGGCCGGCCACCGGCCATCCGTCCGATTTCAAAAACTTCGCGGCGCTGTTTGACGCCTGGAAAAGGCAGCTCAACCATTTCATCGACATCAAAATCAGCGGCAACAACACCATCGAGCAGATCAACGCCCGCTTCATGCCGGTACCTTTTCTCTCGCTGTTCATCGATGACTGCATCGCAACGGGCCGGGATTACAATGCCGGCGGCGCCCGCTACAACACCTCCTATATCCAGGGGGTCGGGCTGGGGTCCATCAGCGATGCCCTGACGGCCCTCAAGATCCATGTGTTTGACAGCAAAACGATCACCATGGACGGTTTGGTGGCGCTGCTGAAGGAAAATTTCGAGGGCTACGATGAATTCCGGCGCCAGCTGCTGGACGATACCCCCAAGTATGGCAACGATGACGACCGGGCCGACGGCATCATGCAGATGGTTTTCGAGGCCTACTACCAGGCGGTGAACGGCCGGCCCAATACCCGGGGCGGCGTCCACCGGATCAATCTGCTGCCCACCACCTGCCATGTCTACTTCGGCAGTGTCATCGGTGCCCTGCCCGACGGCCGCAAGGCCGGCCAACCCCTCTCCGAGGGTATTTCACCGGTGCAGGGAGCAGACCGCAACGGCCCCACGGCGGTCCTTCGATCGGCCGCTAAAATCGACCATATCCGCACCGGCGGCACCCTGCTCAACCAGAAGTTCCTGCCCCAGGTGCTGGCCGGGGACACGGGCATCACCAAGCTGGCTCAGCTGGTGCGCACCTATTTCCGCATGGACGGCCACCACATCCAGTTCAATGTGGTGGACGGCCGGACGCTCAAGCGGGCTCAGCGTTCTCCGGACGATTACCGCGACCTCATCGTCCGGGTGGCCGGTTACAGCGACTATTTTGTGGATTTGACAGCAGACCTTCAGGATGAGATTATCCGGCGCACCGAGCACGAGGTGTTCTGAAGCGTCATCCGTCCGCTGGTCAAAACCAACTCCTGGAAAGCAAACCAATGGCCTTCGAAACCATTCGCAAAAGTTCCGCACCGGAAATGGTGGCTAAACAGATTCTTCAAAAGATTGCCGGCGGCGACCTGGCACCCGGTTCCCAGCTACCCTCCCAGAGCGAACTGGCCCGGATGCTGGGGGTGGGCCGGTCGTCGGTTCGCGAGGCCATCAACGCCTTGGTGGTGATGGGGTACCTGGAACCGCTGCAAGGCAAGGGTACCTTTATCAACGATGTGCTTCCAGCTACCGATGCGGGCATCGAAAAGCTCAATGCCGCCTTTGCCGCCGGCTCCATCTTCGACTTGATGGAGGCGCGCGAACTGCTGGAGTGCCGCTCAGCCGCCCTGGCGGCGGAGCGGGCGGATGCTGCGCAGGTCCAAAACCTGAAAGCGGCCATGCAGAAGGTGGCCGCAACGGAAAAGGATTACGCCATTTTCCTCGATGCGGATATCCAATTTCATGCCGCCATGGCCGATGCCGCCGGCAATGTGGTGCTGTGCGAACTGACCAAGCTGGTGCTGGAGAAGGTCGTGGCCCACCACAAGGCATTGAAAACCGCCAGGCTCTCGCCGGCCTACCGCGAGGTTTCCATCCGCACAGCCGCCCGGGTTGTGGAGGCCATCGAAGGCGGTGACGGAGAGGCCGCGGCAGGCTGGATGGCCCAGCACCTCAACGCCATCCAGGATGAACTGAAAAACATTATTGGCTGATGGCGGACGGAATTCTGAAGACGGAAGACCGATATCTGCTGGCGGATAAAGACCCGTTCACCCAACCAACCCGACATCGCCAACAACCTTAAAAAAACCTCAAGAGGAGCTTTGCCCATGCACATTCGTGTTTTGACAGCAGCGGACGTTCGCTCGGCCCTTTCCATGAGTGCGGCCATCGACGTGGTGGCCCGGGCATATGCCCAGCTTTCGGCCGGCAAGGCCACCATGCCGCTGCGGTCCCGGTTTTATACGGATAAGGGGGTGACCCTGCTCATGCCGGCCCACCTTCACGAAAGCGGCGATTTTGCAGTCAAGATCGTCTCGGTTTATGCAGACAACCCCAAGCTGGGTCTGCCCACGGTGGCGGCCACGGTGCTGGCCCTGGACGAACAGACCGGCATGCCCCTGGCCCTGCTGGAGGGGGACAGCCTGACGGCGCTGCGAACCGGTGCGGCCGGCGGCGTGGCCGCGCGCTATCTGGCCCGGCCGGATGCCGGGACCGTAGCCCTGTTCGGAGCCGGTGTCCAGGCCCGTGCCCAGCTCCAGGCGGCCATGGCCGTTCGTAAAATCAAGATAGTGTTGGTTGTCGATCCCTCTCAAGCCGCCGCCCGGTGCCTGGCCGACGACATCGCCGGCTGGCCCGAGGCGCCGGCAGTTATCCTGGCGGATTCCCCGCAGGCAGCCGTGGCGCAGGCGGATATCGTGCTGGCCGCCACGACGACGACGACGCCTCTCTTCGACGGCAACGACCTGAAACCGGGCACCCATGTGACCGGTGTGGGCTCCTTCACTCCCCAGATGCAGGAGATCGACGCCAACACCGTTCGTCGGGCGCGGGTGGTGGTGGATCAGCGGGCCGCGGCCATGGCCGAGGCCGGTGACATCATCATCGGCCAGGCCGTCATCGACGCCGAGATCGGTGAGATCATTAACGGCGACAAACCTGGCCGCCAGAATGATGAGGAGATAACCTTCTTCAAGTCCGTAGGATTGGCCGTGCAGGATGCGGTGACAGCCTCCGCTGTGCTCAAGGCGGCGGAGAAGAACAACCTGGGTACGGTCATCAAGATGTCGTGAGCCCAGAAGTCGGAAATCAGTATCCGGAATGAGGATGATGGCGCTGCGCGTCTCCGCTTATTTGCCGGGATTGAGCACAGGCAAAACCATCCTTCTGATTTATGGTTCCTGGATTCTGTAATAGTCCGTTTTCCTGGATTGGAAGCCAAAACCCAACGCCGGTAGCCAATGGCTATGAACGCACAACCCCGAACCCGATAGACGGGAGCAGACCATGCTCGAAAAGATGAAAAACTGGACGCCGCCCGAAAACTGGGTCAGGATCACCACCATCGACGCCCACACCGGTGGCGAACCCTTCCGCATCATCACCGGCGGCCTGCCGGGCCTGGAAGGCGACACCATCCTGGCCCGTCGGCGGTTCATGACCAGCCACCTGGACCACCTGCGTACCGCCCTCATGTGGGAACCGCGGGGACATGCCGACATGTACGGCTGCATCATCACGCCGCCGGTATCCCCCCAAGCGGATTTCGGCGTCCTGTTTCTGCACAACGCGGGTTACAGCTCCATGTGCGGCCACGGCATTATCGCCGTGACCAGTGTGGCCGTCGAGACGGGCATGGTCGCGGCCGTGGCACCGGTCACCACCGTGCGCATCGACGCCCCGGCCGGTCTGGTGACCGCTCACGCCCGGCTGGAAGAAGGGCGGGTCACCAGTGTTTTCTTTCACAATGTGCCCTCTTTCGCACTGTCCCTGGATCAGACGGTGGCGGTTCCCGGCCTGGGGCCGGTGCGTTACGACATCGCCTACGGCGGGGCATTTTACGCCTTCGTCAAGGCCGACGATTTGAACGTGTCCACCACCCCAGAGGACTTTAACGCCCTCATCGACAAGGGCATGGCAGTTAAACGGGCCGTCATGGCGGCCGGTCCGGTCACGCATCCCTTCGAGGACGACTTGAGCTTTCTATACGGCACCATCATCATCGGCCCGCCCCGCAGCCGGGGGACCCACTCCAGCAACGTATGCATTTTTGCCGACGGGGAGGTGGATCGCTCCCCCACCGGCACCGGGGTGAGCGCCCGGCTGGCGCTGCATTACGCCCGCAAGGAAATCGGCATGAACGATCCCATCGTCATCGAAAGCATCCTGGGATCCCGCTTTACCGGCCAGGTGGTCGACACCACCATCTTTGGTCACCACGACGCCGTTATCCCGGAAGTGGAAGGAAGCGCCTGGATTACCGGCCGCAACGAATTTCTAATAGATCCGGCGGACCCGCTGAAGAATGGGTTCATCGTGCGATGATTCACCGCCCGGATTCATCGCCATCAAAACCATCAACCCCCATCGATAAGCTTGCAAAAGGAGCGTTGCCTGCCATGTCAAATCTGGTGAGACATGCCCCCCGGTTCGATCAACACCAGGCGGCCGCCCTGGCCAAGGAGCATTTCAACATCACCGCCTCGGCCGATCTGTTGCCCAGCGAACGGGATCAGAATTACCGGTTGCAGGATGAAAAGGGCGGCCAGTTCGTGCTCAAAATCACCAATGCCATGGAGACCCGCGAGGTGCTGGAACTTCAGAACCTGGCCATGACCCATGTGGCCGAAAAAGGTGCCGCCCTGTTTGATGATTTCGACCCCTGTCCCCGGGTCTGCAGCGTTTCCAACGGTGAGGAAATCATCTCGATCCCGGGCCAGGACGGCGCCAGCCACTACCTGCGCCTGCTCACTTACCTGCCGGGCAAGCCTCTGGCCACGGTCAATCCCCACGACGACAACCTGCTCTACAGTATCGGTACCTTTTTGGGGCGCATCGACCGGGTGTTCATGGATTTCAACCACCCGGCCGCCCACCGGATATTTCACTGGGACCTGGCCCGCTGCGGCGAGGTGGTGGCCTCACGGTTGAATGATGTCCCAGAGGGTGACCGGCGGGCGGTGCTCCAGCGGATGCTGGATCGCTATCATGCCGTCACCGCGCCGAGGCTGACCAGCCTGCGGTCCAGCGTGATCCACAGCGACGGCAACGACTACAACCTGCTGGCTTCGCCATCCGGCCGGTGGGGCAACCGGGTCAGCGGACTGATCGATTTCGGGGACATGGTCCATTCCCACACGGTCAACGAACTGGCCATTGCCTGCGCATACGCCCTCATGGGAAAGACGGATCCCCTGGCCGCCGCCGTCCAGGTGATCGCCGGATACCACCGCGCCTTTGCCCTGACTGAGATGGAAGTGGCCGTGCTCTTTGATCTGATCTGCATGCGCCTGTGCACCAGCGTCTGCCACAGCGCCTACCAGTTCCGCCTGGCGCCGCAAAACAGCTACCTGCTGGTCTCCCAGCAGCCTGCCTGGGACCTGCTCGACCGGTTGGCGCCGGTCAGCCCGGTTTTTGCCGAGGCGCTTTTCAGGGATGCCTGCGGTTTCGAACCGGTGCCTCACAGCCGCGAGGTTGCCGCCTGGCTTAAGGAGAACCAATCGTCATTGGCTCCGGTGGTGGATGCGTCGCTGCTGTCCGAAAACCCGCCGATCATCGACCTGGGTGTAAGCACGCCGCTGCTGGGTGCCGGTCCGGAAAAGGACGACGCGGCAGCCATGACGCGTCTTATCTTCCGGCAGATGGAAGATGCCGGATGTGCCCTGGGTCTCGGCCGCTACAATGAAGCCCGGCTGATATACACGTCCGCCGCCTTCAGGGTGGCAACGGACACGGCCCCCGAATACCGCACCATTCACCTGGGTCTGGATCTGTTCGCCCGTCCTGGCGAGCCGGTTTATGCCTTTATGGACGGTCGGGTTCACAGCTTCCAGCATAACGCAGCCCGCCAGGATTACGGCCCCACCGTCATTGTGGCCCACGAAACGGACACGGGGATCCCTTTTTTCTCGCTATACGGCCACCTGGCCGCCACATCCCTGGATGCCCTGGAACCGGGAATGGCCATCACTGCCGGCCAGCAGATCGGCACCATCGGCACCTCAAGGGAAAACGGCGGCTGGGCGCCCCACCTGCATCTTCAGCTGATCACCGATATGCTGGGACGTGAAGGCGACTTTCCCGGTGTGGCCCGGCCCAGCCAGCGGCGGGTGTGGACCGCCCTTTGCCCGGACCCGGGCGTGGTCCTGGGACTCACCCCCGCGCCGCCAACTGAAGAAGCGCGTCCTTCCGGGGAGATCATGGCCATTCGGCAAAGGCACCTGGGGAAAAACCTCAGCGTCTCGTACCACACACCACTGAAGATTGTGCGGGGCATGGGCGGCTTCCTTTACACCGCAACCGGGCAGCCTTACCTGGACGGGGTAAACAACGTCTGCCACGTGGGCCACTGCCACCCCCGGGTGGTGGCGGCCGGGCAGCGCCAGATGGCGGTGCTCAATACCAACACACGCTATCTGCACGGAAACATCGTGGAATACGCCCGGCGGCTGCTGGCCACCTTTCCGGATCCGCTGAAGGTCTGTTTTTTTGTGTGCAGCGGCAGCGAGGCCAACGAATTGGCCCTGCGCCTGGCGCGCACCTATACGGGGCAGCATGACATCATCACCGTGGAGGGGGCCTACCACGGCAACACCCAGGGGCTCATCGACATCAGCCCTTACAAACACGACGGTCCCGGCGGCAGGGGGGCGCCGAACTGGGTGCAAACGGTGACCATGCCCTGCGGCTACCGCGGGCCGCACAAAGGCACCGGGCCGGAATCCGGCATTGCCTATGCGCGGTATGTGAAAACGGCCATCGACTGCATCGAAGCCGGGGGCAGGCGGCCTGCAGCCTTTATCTGCGAGAGCATGCTGGGGTGCGGCGGTCAGGTGCTGCTGCCCGATGGCTACCTCCAGGCGGCTTTTGGCCACGTGCGCGCTGCCGGTGGCGTATGCATCGCCGACGAGGTCCAGGTAGGCTTCGGTCGGGCCGGCACCCATTTCTGGGCCTTCGAGACCCAACGGGTGGTGCCGGACATCGTCACCCTGGGCAAACCCATGGGCAACGGCCACCCCGTGGCGGCGGTGGTGACCACCCCGGAAATTGCCGGCACCTTTAACAATGGCATGGAGTATTTCAACACCTATGGCGGCAATCCCGTCTCCTGTGCCGTGGGCATGGCCGTGCTGGATGTGATCCAAGCCGAAGGGTTGCAGGAAAATGCCCGGCAGGTGGGGGCCTATCTGCTGAAGCGGCTTTCTGCATTGAAAGAGAAGTCAGGGCTTGTGGGTGATGTACGCGGACTGGGGCTCTACCTGGGGGTGGAACTGGTCACGGATCACGACACCCTGGCACCGGCCGCAGACCAGGCCGCTTACATCTGCAATCGCATGAAAGATTACGGCTTTCTGATCAGCACCGACGGCCCCCTGCACAATGTGCTCAAACTCAAGCCGCCCATCATTTTCACCCGGGAGAATGTCGACGCTCTGGTCGACGCCTTGGAGAAAGTCTTTGCCGAGGATTGCCTGCAGGATTGAGGCGCTGAAAGGACCATCGGTAATTGGTGCGTATTTGGACATGGACGGATGTATTCTCAATGGTGTGCACCCTACGCTCTATCCTGGCGGGCCCCAACAGCTTGTATTTTCACATCAAGCTGATATGATAAACTAATTTATAATTGATGATCTGGTGTCGATTGAATTTCATACCAACAGTGCCGATTATATAGTCGTAGCTTTTACGAATATGGCAAGCATGGGAAATCGACACGAACTTCTAACCTGAATAAGAAGCATGCCAAAAAAACCAACCTATGAAGAACTGGAGCAACGCGTTCGGCAATTGGAGATGGCCAATTGCGAGAGCAAGCAGGTGAAAGAGACGTTGCGAGAGAGCGAAGAACGATGCAAAAGGCTGGCCGAGGACAAGCTGCTCGCGAGTGAAGCGCTAATGGCCCAGACCCAGAAGATTGCCCACGTCGGCAGTTGGCGGCTGGATGTGGCCGCCCACCGCCTGACCTGGTCGGACGAAACCTATCGCATCTTCGGGCTGGAGCCGCAGGAATTCGATGCCACCTACGACGCCTTTCTCGATGCCGTGCATCCGGAGGATCGGGCCGCCGTGGACGCCGCCTATTCAGGCTCGCTGCGAGAAGGAAAAGAGACCTACGAGATTGAACACAGAATTGTGCGCAAGCATACCGGCGAAATCCGATACGTCTATGAAAGGTGTGTTCACGAACGCGACGCAGCAGGAGTGGTCCTCCATTCTGTCGGCATGGTCCAGGATATCACCAAGCGCAAGCAGGCCGAGCATGCGTTGCGCGAGAGCGAAGAGATATTTAAGTCTTTTTTGGAAAACAGTCCGATTTATATTTTTTTTAAGGACAAGAATATTAAAGCCATCCGACTAAGCAAAAATTATGAACAAATGATCGGCAGACCGTTAAATGAAATGCTTGGCCAAACAATGGATGAACTTTTTCCATCTGAACTGGCCAGAAAAATGGTTGCCGACGATCAAAAAATATTAAAGGAAGGCAAACTGGTTGTTGTAGAAGAGGAGTTCAATGGAAGATATTACACCACGACCAAATTTCCGATTGTTATCGATCCACAAACCGTTTATCTGGCTGGATATACAATAGATATTACCGAACGCCTACGGGCGGAAGCGGCTCTGCGCAAAAACGAAGACTTACTCAGCAGCATCTATCGCGCCGCCCCGACCGGGATCGGCGTGGTGAGCAACCGGATCTTATTGACCGTCAACGACCGGATTTGCGAGATGACGGGTTACAGCCGCGACGACCTGATCGGCAAATGCGCCCGCATCCTGTACCCCGACGATGCGGATTTTGAGTATGTGGGCAGGGAAAAGTACCGCCAAATCAGCGAACACGGAACAGGCACGGTGGAAACGCACTGGCAGCGCAGGGATGGGCAGGTAATTGACGTGCTGATGAGTTCCACGCCCATCAATCCCCAGGATTTGGCGGCAGGGGTGACCTTCACCGCCCTCGACATCACCGAACGCAAGCGGGCGGAAACGGAGCTGCGCAGATCACATCAGATGTTCCTCACGGTGCTGGAAGGCATTGACGCCACGGTATATGTGGCGGATATGCACAGCCATGAAATCCTGTTTATGAACAAACACATGATCGATGCCTTCGGGGGCGATCTAACCGGTCGGATTTGCCATGAGGCGTTTCGCGGGGAAACCGCACCTTGCGGCCACTGCACCAATGAGCACTTGCTGGATGCTGACGGCCGCCCCACGGGGGTGTGGGCCTGGGAGACAAGAAACCCGCTCACCGGGAAATGGTACATCAACCACGACAGGGCCATCCAGTGGTTGGACGGGCGAATGGTACGGTTGCAGATTGCATCCGACGTCACCATGATCAAGGAAATGGAACAGGAGCACAACCGGATCGGAGAACAGCTTAAACAGGCCCAGAAAATGGAGTCGGTGGGCCGGCTGGCCGGCGGGGTGGCCCATGACTTCAACAATATGCTGGGGGCGATCCTTGGCTATACGGAGTTGGGCCTGCTGGAGGTCAGCCCGGCGGATCCGATCCATGGAACGCTAAAAGACATCCAAAAAGCAGCCCAGAGGTCCGCCGATCTCACCCGGCAGCTCCTGGCCTTTGCCCGCAAGCAGACAGTGACCCCCCGGGTGCTCGATCTGAACAAGACTGTGGAAGGGATGCTTAGCATGCTGCGCCAGCTCATCGGCGAAAACATCGACTTGGCCTGGCTGCCGGGCAAGGACCTGGGCCCGGTCAGGATGGACCCCTCCCAGATCGAACAGATGCTGGCCAATCTGTGCGTCAACGCCCGGGACGCCATCCCCGATACCGGCAAGATATCCGTCGAGACGGGTACCGCCACCTTTGACGAAGCTTACTGCGCTGCGCATGTGGGGTCCGTTCCCGGCGAGTATTTGCTGCTGGCCGTGAGCGACAATGGCTGCGGCATGGACGCCGAGACGCGCTCGCACCTATTCGAACCCTTCTTCACCACCAAGGAGGTGGGTAAAGGCACCGGCCTGGGGCTGGCTACCGTCTATGGCATGGTCAAGCAGAACAACGGCTTCATCGATGTATGCAGCCGGCCGGGCCAGGGCACGACCTTCAACATATACCTCCCCCGGCACGCGGCCGAGGCTGACCGAACAGCGAAGATGGCTGCGGCACACCCGACCGCCCAGGGTTACGAAACCATTCTGGTGGTGGAAGACGAACCCATGATCCTGGATATCGCCGTGAAGATTCTTAACCGCCATGGCTACACGGTAATGGCCGCCGCCACACCGGGTGAGGCGATCCGTCTGGCGCGGGAGCATGCCGGCGAGATCCACCTGCTCATGACCGACGTGGTCATGCCCGAAATGAACGGTAAAGACCTGGCCAAAAACCTGTTGTCGCTGTATCCGAACCTCAAGCGCCTGTTCATGTCCGGCTATACGGCCGACGTCATCGCTCATCACGGCGTGCTGGACGAAGGCGTTCAGTTCATCCAGAAACCCTTTGCAGTGCAGACGCTGGCTACCAAGGTTCGAGAGGTGCTGGACAAAACGTGATCGGTGATTCAGCAACAATCCTCCTATCCATTAACTCGGATGGTAGCCAGTATTCGGTGCTGCCGATATAACACATAATCATCATCACAGGACGGGGAAGCCACCTGATCACTGCCACTGTCGCAAAGTGCCAACCAAGCATCAATCACCGCGCGATGGTTCAAGCAAAAAGATAAAAACCAATCTGTCAAGAATGTGAACGGCCTACTTCAGGTGAAACAGTGAAAGGTAGGTCACTGTCCCTAAATCGACGGTCTCACAGCAGTGGAATCCCAGCGGTTCCAGAACGTGAAGCAGCTCTTCCGGAGACAATCGCACCTTCTCCGGCGGTCCCGGAGGCCCGGGCATTTTCTTGAACTCCACCACGGCCAGCCGGCCGGCCGGTTTCAGCACCCGCACAATCTCTATCAGCGCCCCGTGGTGGGTGTCGTCCTCAATCAGGTCGTGCAGCACAGTGGCCATGAGGCAGATGTCAACGCTGTGGTCGGCCAGGGGGATTGTTTTACTCACATCACAAATGCTTGCTTCGATATTATTCAATCCCAGGGATCCAGCCTTGAGCCTGAGTTTGGTAATGCCTTCCTCCCACAGGTCCAGGGCATGAACGGTTCCCTTGCCCCTGATCTGCCGGGCGATCTCGATGGCATAGTTGCCGACACCGCAGGCCACGTCGAGAAGGACGGTCGGAGCGTTTAAATCCACGGTCTTCAAAAATGTTGCGAAGTCGATGAGGTCGAAACTGCTCTTGCCGGCGGCAATGGGTTTGGGTGGCATGTTGATCCTTATTTTCTGATTGGCTATTGAAGGCGGCAACCCTGTGAGATCAATCAGACCGCTGATCTCTTATACGAGGCCCACCAAGCAGATCCAGGGCTGCCCGACAATAGGTTTCGACACCGCTGAGCAGGATATCTTCGTTGAATCCAAACCGCGGATGGTGGATGCCGGCATAGGCCTCGCTGCCCGCTCCCAGGCAGAAGAAGCATCCGGGGACCCGTTCCAGGAAAAAGGCCATGTCCTCACCGCCCATTGTTTTTTCCGGTACGACCACCCGGTCGACCCCGACTACTTCAGCGGCAATGCGCGTCATCCGCTCGGCCATATCCGGATCGTTGACCGTGGGGGGATAGCCCTGCTCATAGCGCATTGCGTAACCGGCTCCCATGGAGTCGCAAACTCCCTTGACGACGGTTGCGATCGTCTCGGGCCAGCATTTCCAGGTGGTTTTGTCGAAAGTTCTGGCGGTGCCGCACAGGCTGGCGCTTTCCGGGATGACGTTGAAGGCGGTGCCGGCCTGGAATTTTCCCACGGTGATCACGGATGGGCTCAAGGGATTCATCTTGCGGCTGACGATGCGCTGCAGGGCACCCACCACTTGGCAGCCGGTTTCCAGGGCGTCGACACACTGATGGGGCATGGCCCCGTGGCCGCCCTTGCCCGTGATGGTGATGTCGAAGCTGAACATGGCCGCCATCAGGACGCCGACCCGCACGCCGATGGTGCCTTCGGGAATATCGGGCCAGATGTGACAGCCCAGGGCATAGTCCACGGGGGGATGGTCCATCACGCCGGCTGCGATCATGGGCTTTGCGCCGCCCGGCCCTTCTTCCGCCGGCTGGAAGACAAACTTGATCGTGCCGTTGATGCGGTCCTTGAGCGCGTTCATGGCTGTCGCCGTAACCAGGGCCATGGTCATGTGGCCGTCGTGGCCGCAGGCATGCATGGCCCCGGGGTGTGTTGAAGCAAAGGACAGGCCGGTCTCTTCGGTGATGGGCAGTGCATCCATGTCGGCCCGGACCAGCAGGCACGGCCCCGGCCGCCCGGTCTCCAGCAGTCCCATTACACCGGTGCCGGCAATGCCAGTGGTGACGCTCAGGCCTTCCTGTTTCAGGCAGTCGGCCACAAAAGCGCTGGTTTTCTCCTCCTTGAATCCCAGTTCCGGTATGCGGTGCAGATCCCGGCGGGTGGCAATGACCCGTTTTTGATACGATCTGACCAGATTCTTGATCTGCATGGCGATGAATCCTGTTTCCGTATGGTGTCGTACGCTGACACGCAAAGGCGGCTCACCCGGCCGAACGGGTCTGCATGCCATCTTCCACCGCTTTGAGCAGGATGCGGGCGTCAACGATGCTCAGGCCATCGTGGTGAACAATGACCGGGTTGAGGTCCATCTCCTGGATCTGGGGATAGGACTCGATGATTTCCGAACAGGCCAGCAGCAGGTTGACCAGGGATTTCTTGTCGTAAGGTTTATCACCCCTTACGCCGTCCAGGATGGGGTGGGATTTGGTTTCGGCAATCATGCGCTGGGCGGATCGTCGCGAGATGGGCAGCACGCGGAAGGAGACATCCTTTAAGATTTCCACCAGCACCCCGCCCAGCCCATACATGATCACGGGGCCGAACTGGTCGTCGATCTTGGTGCCGATGATGACTTCGATGCCCTTGCCCACCATGGGCGAAACCAGCACGCCCTCGATGCGGGCATCGGCCTTGTAAGCCTTGGCGTTAGTGATGATTTCCCGAAAGGCTTTTTTGACCTGCTCCTTGCCGGCCAAGTTGAGCCGGACACCCTTGGCATCGCTCTTGTGGAGGATATCCGGCGAGGCGATCTTCAGGACCACCTTGCCGCCCATGTCGGCTTGCGCATCCGCCGCCGTCTCCGCCGTGGTTGCCAGGACGTCGTCGGTTACCGCCGCACCGTGCAGCCTGAGCAACTGCTTGGCTTCGGCTTCGAGGAAAGCGCTGCGTCCATCCCGGTAGACCTTGTCGATGATCTGCTGCCCCTCGGGCTTGGCTTTGGCCCCCCAGTTGAGCACGAAATCGGATTTGGCGTGGTAGCTCTTCAGGTATCTGCCGTATTGGGCCAGCACGCCGATGCACTTGCAGGCCACGTCCAGGCTGCCATAGACCGGTACGCCGTAGTAGCGCAGCAGGTCCAGGCTGTGGGGTTTTTCCGAATTGTAGAGGCTGTGCACCACGATGGCTTTTTTGCGGCTCTTGACCATCTTGCCCATCTGGTGGGCCGCATCCTCCTCCATCAAGGCCAGGCTTTCGGCAAAGCGGATGCCGTAACCGCCGAACAGGCCCACGACCAGCAGGCCGCCCACGTTGGGGTCGGCCAGGATGATGTTGGCGCAGTCGGCGAAAATGGCCGGGTTGTCGTCGGTGCCACCGGCCACGTCGATGGGATTTCTCACCGAAGCGCCGCCTGGGAGGATGGCCCGCAGCTTGGCCTTGGTTTTCTCCTCCAGTTCGGGGATTTGCACCCCCAGGTCGGTCAAGGCGTCGGCGGCGATGGTGGCGTGTCCGCCGCCGTCGGCCAGAATGGCGATCTGGTTGTTCTTGATCGGCGGCAGGCTGGACAGGCTCTCGGCGGCTGGGAAGAGTTCGTCTGAATTTTCGATGACGATGATGCCGGCCCGCTCGAAGGCTCCCTTAGCCACTTCGGACATGCCGGCCAGCGCACCGGTGTGGGAACCGGCGGACTGTTTGCCGGTGGAGGAGCGGCCGCTTTTGAGCAGGATCACCGGTTTGGTCTCGGTGGTCCGATAGGCCTGCTGCAGAAACTTGCGACCCTCGCGCATGCCTTCCACGTACATGAGGATGGCGCGGGTGTCGGGGTCCTGCCGGAAGAATTCCAGGTACTCGTGGAAGCGGATGTCCGCCTCGTTGCCCACGCCCACATAGTAGGTGAATCCCTTGCGGCTCTGCAGCTTGGCTTCGGTGATCAGGGTCAGGGCCATATTGCCGCTTTGGGTCAGCAGGGCGATGTCTCCCTTGGGGGAGTTCTTCAGGCCCACCAGGTTGAGGTTGTCCTTGAGGTTGATCATGCCGGAGGTGTTGGGGCCGATCAGGCGGATGCCGTGCCGGCCGGCCACCTTCAGCACCTCGCCCTCCAGGGCTTTGCCCGTTTCGCCGGTCTCACCGAACCCCGTGGCCAGGATGATGGCACCCTTGACACCCTTTTGGCCGCAGTCTTCCAGGACTGCGGGGACGGTCCGGGCCGGTGTGGCAATTAGGGCCACGTCCACCTCCCCCGGTATTTCCGATACGGCGGTGTAGCACTTCAACCCCATGATGCTCTTCTCTTTGGGATTGACCGGGTAAATGGTCCCTTCGTAACGTTCGTCCAGAAGGGTTCGGATGGTTTGATAACCACGCTTGGTGGGCACCTTGGATGCTCCCACGACGGCTACGGATCGGGCGTTGAGGACGTGTTCCAGTCCCATGATGATCTCCTTTTTCTTTGTTCAATGCCCTTTTACAAAAGGCAATCTCAAAATCAATGAGTTCTCAATCCCCCAATTTTTATTTCTACTTTTTGCGGTCCTCGAATGCCGTTAGGGATTCTTGCCGCTCTTTCGTCGAAACGCAGGCCAGGCAGGCCTCCACCTCGAAATCCATGAGGGCCTCCAGGCTGACTTCTCCCAGGGCCATGTTCAGACCCTTCTTGATCATTTTCAGGGAGAAGGCCGAGTTGGCGGAGATTTTGGCGGCCATCTCCATGACCGTCTCCATCAGTTTCTCCGCCGGGACGGCGCGGTTGACCAGCCCGATGCGCTGGGCTTCGATGCCGTCGATATATTCGCCGGTAAAGAGCAGTTCACGGGCCTTGCCTGGGCCGATAAGGTCCTGAACCAGCCGGAAAGCGCCGCCGGTGACCGACGAGGTGACCTTGGCTTCGGGGCTGCCGATCTTGGCCTCCTCGGCGGCGATACGGATGTCGCAGGCCAGGGCCAGCTCGTAGCCGGACCCGATGGCGAAGCCGTTAACAGCAGCGATGGTGGGCTTCTCGAAACGGATGATCGTCCGGGAGACCTCCTGCAGCGACACCAGGTAGTCCCGGTAGTCTTCGATGGAGCGGGTCTTGGACTCCTTGAGATCGGCCCCGGTGGAAAAGGCGCGCCCTTCGCCGGTGACCACCACCACCTTGATCCCATCGTCCGCACGGGCATCGTCCAGGGCGGCCTGCATGTCCAGCCAGAGCCTTTTGTTCATGGCGTTGAGCACCTTGGGCCGGTTGAGGCGGATGACGGCCACCCCGTCCTGCTTGTCGTAGATCACGAATTCAAGATCCATGGCTTCTCCTCTGGTGGGTGCGGTTGTAAAAAAGGTTAGCAGATCCGTCTTTCCTTGGCTTATATCCCTTAGCCGGTCAAGCAAAAAAGCCCGATCAGGCCAAATCTTCAAGGGCTTCGCCCATCAGACGGGCGATGGGCAGGCGCCGGGGGCATCTGGCCTCGGCAGCCGAGTAGTCCGCCTGGATCATCTGTTGCCGGACAGCATCGGAAATCGCGGCGAATCGGCGCCGGGCATCGTCCCTGTCCCCATAGCTTCGGGCATACATGAGATAGCGCATGACGTCACCCACGGGAACATGGCCGGCGAGGGTCTTTTCGCAGATCTGCGTGCAGCCGGCGCAATAGTGCGAGAATGTCTCCCGGGCATACCGGTCCAGGTGCTGCGTCTCGTTTTCGGTAAGCGCCGTGCGGTCCACGGCCGCGGCAATGTTGGCCATGAGGATGGCCATGGTGGGCATCTGGGAACAGATGGACGCAATCTGCGGGTTCTCCCACACGGCCTTGAGTTTGGCCTGCTTGTCGGTAAATCCTTTTTGTACGAAGCGACCGGCCAGTTCCAGCTCCTGGGACGAGGCGGTGCCAACCGCGCCGCCGCCCTGGGTCTTCATGGCGGTGAGCCCGATGCCGGCCTCCACGCAGGCCGCCACGGCCGCCTGCATCCTTTTTTCATGCATCAGCCTGAAATTGTAGGTCATCATGATGCCGTCGATCCAGTCCAGCCGGGCGGCGTCCAGCAGGCAGCGCTCCATGTTGGAATGGGTCGAAAAGCCGAAGAGCCGGATCTTACCCTGGGCTTTTTGTTCCCTGGCCCAATCGCGCATGGCACTGTCCATATCGTCGGCGTCCCGGATGGCATGGACGAAGAAAAGGTCGATGCGATCGGTGTTCATCCGTTCCAGGGAGACGGCCAGATCCTGGCTCATGCCCCGGCTGTTCCGGGCGGTGGATTTGGTGACCAGAAAGATCTTCTCACGATGCTCCGGGTAGCTCTTGAAGTAGTTGCCGATGCCCTCTTCACTGCGTCCGCCGCTGTACACATGGGCCGTGTCCCAGTAGGTGACCCCCCAGCGCATGGCCTGCTTGAGCAGGGTCTGGTTGGAGGGAATGTCGAACATGCCTCCCAGGGATAAAATGGGAACCTGGATGCCGGACCTGCCGAAGGGCCGCATGGGCACAGCGGCATTCTCGGCAGCTTCGGCCGGTGTGGTTGCTGCTGCCCTGCCCTGCTCCGCCAGCGGCGCCAGCGCGGCTCCCAGGCCGGCGGCCCCGGCGGATTTGATGAAGGAGCGACGGGAAATTCCCTTTTGAATGTCTTTCATGGGATTACCTCGTTATTAATGCGTTTAAAGGATGAACGTCCAACGTTGAATGGGTGCCGGCAACAAACACCGAACGGCAAACGGTTGTTTCCTTGGGATAATATCCGAATATCCCTTTTGCCGCAATTCTCCGTCCTCGGGCTTCTGTCTTCCGACATCCGACCTTCACAGCAACAGCCGGTGGCGCCGTTCGCGGGTTTCGTTTTCGGCCGTCACCCGGATGGCCCGGCGGCCTT
This sequence comes from uncultured delta proteobacterium, assembly GCA_963704985.1. Taxonomy (GTDB): domain Bacteria; phylum Desulfobacterota; class Desulfobacteria; order Desulfobacterales; family Desulfosarcinaceae; genus Desulfosarcina. Next base: position 308,970 of record CAVPIL010000010.1, read on the forward strand.
TGACCGGGCATTCGTGTTCGCATACCCCGCAGCCGATGCAATGGGCCGGGTCCACGTAGGGCAGCTGTAGCCGCACCAGCAGGGTGATTGCTTCACCCGCAGCACGATGTGTCGCAAAAGGGTTGCCTTCCAGCATAATGCCGCTGGAACCGATTTCGGCAATTCTCGCCGGTGGCAGGCCCTGCCTGCCATCCAGGGCAACGTAATAGTCCCCGGTGGCAAATCGTTCGGCGGACAGCGCCGGACCGTCGTACAGCAACCGGTTTTCCGCCATGCCTCGAAGTCGTAATTCTCCATCCAGCCGCACCGGACGGAATTCGCTGCGCGTGAAGATCGCCTTGGGACTCACCGGACAGTTTTCCTGGCAGACGATGCAGGGACGGTCCATGGCCCATGGCAGGCAGCGCCCCCGGTCGACAAAGGCCATACCGATGCGGATGGGGCCCCGCGAAACAAAATCGCCATTTCCCAGACGTTCGTCCAGTGAAATCGGCCGGATGGCGGCGCTGGGGCACAGGTTGCCGCAGGCGATGCAGCCCCGCTGGCAGCCGCTGGTGCCCATACGAAAATTCAGCACCGGGGTCCAGATGCCTTCCAGGCCGGCCTGCAGTCCGGCCGGGTGGATGACGTTGGTGGGGCAGACCCGCATGCACTGGCCGCACTTGATGCAGCGCTGCAGAAATTCAGGTTCAGCGAGGGCCCCCGGCGGTCGGACCACCGCCGGGTTCCAGGCGTCGCCGGTCAGTCCGGCCAGCCGCGCAAGGGGAACGGCGGCCACACCTGAGGCCAGGGCCGCCACAAATTCCCTTTTGGAAATGTCCGCCACGGCAACTTCTCCGGCAGCCGATGGGTAAAAATGATAGCCCATCACCCCATGTCGGCAATCCGCCAGGCAGTTCATGCACATCACGCACTCGGGGGTATGCATGACCGCCGACGGCTCGCATCCGCCCTCGCAATAGTGGTCGCAGGCGCCGCAGGCGGTGCAGCCCTCGGGCTGCTGGCCCACCCGCCACAGGGCGTGTTTCCCCAGCACACCGAACAGCGCCCCCAGGGGGCAGACAAACCGGCAGTAAAAGCGCGGCACCGCCAGGTTGAGCAAAACCGCCGCCCAGAAGAGCGCGCCCATGGCGAAAACGCCGGGGTAAAGCCGGCTGGCGGAAGAAAGCGCCACCCAGCGGCCGTCCACCAGCGGCAGCAGGGTCAGGTTCACCGACCGGTAAAAAAGGGGGATGGGGTCCAGCAGGCCGGTCTGCAGGGATGCCGCCAGCAGACGGGAGCCATCCGTGAAAAGGCCCAGTGCGGCCCAGCCCAGGGCCACAGCAACCATGCCGGTCACCCATTGTCTTGCCGATCTTTTTTTCAGGCGGGCAACACCGGCACCAATCAGCAGCAATAAAGCCACGCCCCCGGCAACCAGGGGGGGCGAGTCGATGCACAAACGCAGCAGCCGCCCCAGCAGGTCACCGGCTGCAGCGCCGAGCAGGAAGGCGAGTAGGGCGTACTTGACGCCCTGCGCATGTCGGTAGCGGTTGGCTGCCAGCATGGCCAATGCCTTGCGCCTGCGGTTGGCCAGCCATCCCACCGCCTGGTGCAGAGCACCGAAGGGGCAGAGCCAGCCGCAGAAAAAACGGCCCAGCAGGATGGTCAGCACCACGGTTAGCAGGCCCCACAGCAGGCCGGCGTAAAGGGTGCCGGTGGCCAGCAGGGTGCCCAGACCCACCAGCGGGTCCAACTGGATCAGCCAGTTCACCGGCCATCCGCGCAGCTGCCACCAGTGTTCGCCCAGGGTGGAGGCGATGCAAAACCACAGGAAGAGCAGGAAGAAGAATACCTGGCTGATGCGTCGGGCGGTGACTATTCTCATGCAAGCGATCTCAGCAACTTGAAATTAACTGTTGGAGCGATCATATCTGTATCTCTTTCAGATCCAGCGACCGGTAATCGGCCGTACCGGCGCCGATGCTCTCGGCCTTGGCGATATAGGGCAGCTCCGCGGCGGACCGGCCCAGCAGCGCGGCGCCCACGGCATCGGCGGCCACGGCGTCGGTGCTCACGATCAGGGTGCCGGTGGGTTTGAGATCGGACAGGGAGCCGCCGGTGGGCCCGTTGGTCATCATGGACTGCGTGCCGTCCAGCACCACCAGCGTGGGCCGGATCATCATGGCCAGTTCCTGGATGAGGGTGTGGACGTCCTGGTGAAAGATGTTGCGCCGTCCGCCCAGCAGGCCGTACCAGTTCTTCAGGGTCAGGGATGCGCCGCTGCGGTGGTGATCTTTAACCGGGGCCAGGCCGATAATGCGGTCCACCTGGGCCAGGGGGGCATACAACACCGGCCAGTCCCGGATCAGCCGGCCGCCGGCCACGCTGAAGCGCAGGAACAGCGATTCACGGGGAAGGATCACTTCGCCACCGGCCCGGCGGGCCGCCGCATCGATGCCCGTGAGCGCGAAGCAGGAGGCCGGGTCGTTGATGGGGTTGTCGGTAACGGTCACCCGGGCAGCGCCGGCCTCCAGGCACAGGCGTACCATGGCGGCCACCAGGTCCGGATGCGAGGTGGCGCAAAGGTTCGGCGGTGCGGCAAAGGCGGCGTTGACCTTGAGCAGCACCCGTTCGCCGGGCTTGACGAATGCGCCCATGCCGCCCAGGGCCGCCAAGGCCTTCCCGACCATGGTCGCCCGGTCGGTTCCCCGGGCGATGCAGATCCTGCCCCGCATGCCGGCGACGGAAAAATCGGGGATCGCAACCGCCGGACCGGCGTCGGAAATAGCCCCGGGCGCCCGGCCGTCGTAAAATGCAAGTCCCAGTGCGCCGGCGGCGGCCACGGAAATCCCCGCCCGGGTGCAGCGGGCCAGAAATTCGCGTCTGTTCAGGGGGATTTCCGTCATATCACATTCTTGTCTTACGGGTTCGGTCTAACCGATGTTCGATGTTCATTTGATCAGTCCCCCCAGCCCTTCCAGATGCGCGGCCAGACGGCCCGCCAGGGCAAGGGCCGCCTCCAGGCTGCCGGCTTCGTGAATGCCGGCCAGGTAGCGGCCCCGGCTGAAGACGATTTCATAGGTGTCGAAAACCTGCATCACGGCCGCGCCGGCCATGGGCACCGAGCCCTCGACGGCGGTTGCGCCATAGGAGGCCAACGCCTGCCGGTAGGCCTCGGCCAGGGCGGCGGCCTCCGCGCTGCCGGCCCGCTCGGACACAAAGGCCGTCAACCGGGCACCGTCGACCAGATACTCGCCACTGTAAATCTGATCCAGCTGTTCGTAGCCGAAGGCGTTGGCCGTAATCAGCTGCAGGCTGCCGGGCTGGAAACCCGCGGCGGGCAAGAGGCCCTCACCGGGGGCCTGTGCCGCCGGTGCGCCGCCGTGAGCCTCCACGAACCGCCGGGCCAGCGCCCCCATGGTCTGTTGCAGCTCCTCGGATGAATCCGTGCCGATGATTTCCAGATAGAAGCTTCCGTGGGTCAAAAACAGGGCGTTTTCCGTGCGGTAGGCCGCGGGCGCGCTGTCGTCGCTGCGGGCCCCTTCGCGGCGCTGCATGCTGTAAACCGAAAAGGCGTTGGCCGGGGTGGCCATGTCGTAGACGAACAGCTCCACCCAAGCACCGGCAGCCCCGGTCCCGGCAAACCGCTGGGTCGCCAGGGACACGAACCCGGCCGAGAGGTAGAGATCCGCCCGGCCGTTGATCTTTTCGTAGAGCGTCTGCGGACCGAACCGTTCCGGCGGGGAAAAGGGGGCGATGCCGGACCCCGCGAGATCGATCAGGGCCGGGGCCTCCGATGCCGGCGCCGGGGCCTGCCCGTGCGATTCCGGCCGCAGGGCGACCACCGCCGGATTGACCTGGAACTGGCGCGCAATCACCCCGGCACCCACGATCACCAGCACCGCCATGACCGCCATGGAGAGACGGAACTCGAATTTTCCGGGTTTTGCTGGGCCCGCTGTTTTCATTGCCGTCACCGCAATGGTCCAATCCGTTCATTGATGGGTCGTTCATGCAACAGTAGAAAGATTCTGGAACGGTTTGTCAACCGCTAACGGCGAAATGGTCGGGCCGGGCTATAATCGACCTTGGACAATTTGGATGGCTTCAGCGATCAGTTTTCGGGATTGACCGTAGGAGCGGCTTCCGGCCGCGACAAAAGGGCTTCCGACGGATATATTAAGGCATTCCCCTCCGCTTTCGGATGGCGTCAAGCGACCTTTCGACGTACTTTTTCAACCCTTTCTCCGATCCCTTTGGCCATACGTCCTTTCCATACGGATAGCATGATGCAGCAACCCTCGCACCACATGCACCTCGTCCAGAAGTTTCCGGTATTTTGTCGTTGACATATCGAAAGGAATAAGATTTTAAAATGTCTCCGTTTTTAATACGTTGCAACGATCTATCCGGCTTAGAAAACCTTCGCAGAAACCACCGCTTTGTTACCGACTTGGGAAGGGATGGTCTGATTGGGTCATTATTTCAGAGCGGACCAATCAAACAGACCATGCCAGGCGGCGATGGATTGCTCAAAGTTGATATGGTTTCAGGGCAATTGTGCCCGAAAACACCCTTAATTAACTAATTATCAGGGCAAATCGACCTGACAATCAATCACGCCATGCATGTTTTCGGGGCATATCAGCTACGGGCCTGCCCGTGGCGGGGGCAAGGCAGCGTTCCTCCTAATTTTTAAGGCGGATGCACCCCACCACAACAGCGGGCCGGCGTTGCCACCCAAAACAGGTTTTTGTCCATCGGCAAGACCTGGTCAGAGGTTAACCTCAGAACCAATGGGAGCGAGAGAAGCGGCCATGCCGAATCATATTTCTACTACCCCACCCACCCGCCTGCGCGGCGTCAACCTTGGCGGCTGGCTGGTGCTGGAAAAATGGATGGCGCCGAGCCTGTTCGAGGGGCTCGCCGCCACCGATGAGACCACCTGGTGCGCGGAACTGGGCCGTGACGCGCCAACGCGGCTGCGCGCCCACTGGGAGCACTTCATCACGCGCGAGGATTTCGCGTGGCTGGCCGGCGTCGGCATCAATGCGGTGCGCATCCCGCTCGGGCATTGGATCTTCGGCCCGCCCTATCCCTATCACCCCAAGTACGGCGCCGACCCCCATCCCTTCGTCGAAGGCGGCATCGAGGTGCTGGACCGCGCGCTGGTCTGGGCCGCGGAGTTCGGCCTCGGCGTCATGCTCGACCTGCATGCGGCGCCCGGCTGCCAGAACGGCTTCGACAACGGCGGCATCATGGGCGTCTGCGATTGGCACACGCGCGAGGAATACCTGGCGCACTCGGTCGAGGTGTTGGGGCGGCTCGCCGAACGCTACCGCAGCGCGCCGGCCCTTTACGCAATCCAGGTGATCAATGAACCGCGTTGGGATGTACCCACGGAGCTGCTCAAGGCCTACTACCTGCGCGCCTACGCAGCGGTCCGCGCCCACTGCCCGGCAAAACGCGTGGCGGTCGTCTTCCACGACGGCTTCCGGCCGCACCACGAGTACCTGGGCTTCATGCAGCCGCCACAGTATGCCAACGTGATCTACGACGTGCACCGCTACCAGTGCTTCGAACGCACGGACCTCGACATGGACATCCACGGCCACCTGCACAAGGCGGGACAGCTGCGGCGGCAGGAAGCCGACGACATCCAGCGCGGGTTGGGGCTGCCCGCAATCGTGGGCGAATGGAGCCTGGGGCTCGACCTCAAGGTTGTCTCGCTCTGGGCCGAAGGACCGTTCGACCACGCCCTCCAGCATATGGATGCGTTCCAAAAAAACATTGCCTATCGGGCCTACGGCGCCGCGCAACTGCTATCCTTCGAGCGCTACCGCGGCTGGTTCTTCTGGAGCTACCGCACCGAAACCACTCCGGAGTGGTGCTTTCGCGAGTGCGTCGAGCGAGGGTGGCTACCACAGCGATTTCAGTGAACGCCGCCGCTGTTTCCACGCCGCCCTTTGAAAAGGTCTGCATTGCGGGAGTCGGATCGGCGCCATCCGACCCATCTTTTACCAGGCATCAGGACTTGATGATCTCATAAAACGTCGCCTTTCGGACAGGTTCGAAAAAAGCCCGAGATCAAAGCTTGGAATTTTGAGGAATAAGGCGTATCCATGTACGCTGTAGTCACGAGGGATGACGCGTAACGCCAATATCGGGTTTTCTTACCAACCAGTCACACAAGGAGGGGGCATGCAGGCCGAAAAGGTCGATACCGCGCAGGGGCCCATCCGGCGCTGGCTGGATGACCTGCCCTTGGGCCTGGCACCCCTGCTCATTGCGGTCCTGGGCCTGGTCGCCGGTCTTTATCTGCTGTTCAATCCGGTGCGCAGGCAGCATGCCGACCTAAGTATGTGGACCTTCGGTGCCCTCCATGCCGATGCCTACAAGGAGGCCGCCGAGGCTTTTTCGGCCAGGACCGGCCGCGAGGTTGACGTGCAATTGGTCAATTTCAATGCGGTCAATCAGAAACTCCGCTCGGCGCTCTGGGCGGCGGTGAACATTCCCGATCTGGTCGAGATCGAAAAAAGTGCGGCCGGGGGGTTTTTTCGCGGGCCGCTCGACCGGGTCGGTTTCCTCGATCTGAAACCCTTCTTGGAGCGGGATGGCATCATCGGACGGGTTCCGGCCAATGCCCTGGCCACCTATACCGACCGCGGGGCCATTTTCGGCGTTCCGCACGATATTCATCCGGTCATGCTGGCCTATCGCGCCGACATCGTCGACCCCTACCTGGCCCGGCGCGGCCTGCGCATGGAAGATCTGGCGACCTGGGACGACTACTTTCGCGAATTGCGCGGATTGCTAGTTCCGGACCAGCGCTACCTGCTGCAGGTCGAGCATGGCGACGCCTGGGCGTATCAGATCTTCCTGATGCAGCGTGGCGGCGGGATATTCGGACCCCAAGGCCAGCTGCGCATGGACGACGACATCGCGGTGGAGACCATGACCTGGATGATTCCGCTGGTCGCCGAAACCGGCGACAGTCGCGTGGCCGAGTCGTTGGGCAACTTTGACCTGTCGTTTTATCGCGGCTTCATCGAAGGCTATTACATCGCCGCACTCTGCCCCGACTGGCGCTCGTCCCAATTGCAGACCTACGCCAAGGACCTTCACGGCAAAATGCGGGTGGTGCCCTTGCCGGCCCCCGTTCCGGGAGGACTGCGCACCAGCCAGGTCGGCGGCACCATGCTCGGCATTGCGCGCACCGCCAAAGATCCCGAGCTGGCCTGGCAGTTTGCCAAGACCATTTATTTCGGGTCGCCCGAACAGCACGGTCGGCTGTTCCGGATCACCAACATCCTCACCCCGGATCGGCAGGCCTGGAGCGATCCCGCCTTCCACGAAGCGCGGCCGTATTGGAGCAATCAAGTGCTGGGTGAACAGTTCATCGCCCTGGCTGATGAGGTGCCGCCGTTCTATTCCAGCGGGTTCCTGCCGGTGGCGGTGGCCAAGCTCAACGAGGCGATTGTTTCCTGCTACGGCCAATATCGTTCCCATGGCGCCGATGGCTTCGAAGCATACGCCCGTCAACGGTTGAAATCGGCCGCAGACTATTTGCGCCGACAGATGGCCCGTGAACCCGATTGGGACGCCAAGGAGTGACCATGCAGCTGCGCTCTTCCCGCACCGCGCCGTATCTCTTTTTGGCGCCGTTCGTCCTCAGCTTCCTGATCTTCGGCGCCTACCCGATCATCCGCAGCATGATCCTGTCGCTCTACATCACCTCGGGACCAGAGGCCCAGCATTTCGTCGGCCTCGACAATTACCTCTATCTGCTGCAGGACCCCGATTTCTGGACCGCGTTTCGCAACACCGCCGCCTTTGCCATCGGCAGCGTCGCGCTGCAGCTGCCGCTCAGTCTCGGCCTGGCGATTCTGCTCAACCGCCCCGACGTCCGGGGTCGCGATGTCTTTCGCTTCATCTTTTTCTCGCCCAATCTGATGGGTCTGGTCTTCTCGGCCCTGCTGTTCACGCTCATCCTTGCACCCAAGTTCGGCCTGCTCAACGCCAGCCTGCACGCGCTGTTCGACCTGCCGTTGACCACGCGCTGGCTGTCGACGCCCGAGTTGGTCATGCCGGCGCTGGTCATGGTGGCCCTGTGGCTCTACACCGGCTTCAACATGGTCTATTTTCTGGCGGCCCTGCAGTCCGTCGACGTCGAGCTTTACGAAGCCGCCACCATCGACGGGGCCGGCCGCTGGTCGCAGTTCTGGCATGTCACCCTGCCCGGCATCAAGCCGGTGCTGATCTTTGTCGTGGTGCTCTCGACCATTGGGTCGTTCCAGTTGTTTGAGCTGGCCTATCTGCTGCTCGGCAACGGCTCCGGCCCCGATCAGGCAGGCCTGACCATCGTCATGTATCTGTATCAGAACGGCTTTCTCGGCGGCGACCTCGGCTATGCCGCCGCCATCGGCTGGACCCTGGCGGGCATGGTGCTGATCCTGTCGATCGTCCAGCTGCGAATCACCGGTGCCGGCAGGGAGGGACGCTGACATGCGACGGATCATTATCACCGGCATCCTGGTGCTGTTCTCGATCCTGTGCCTGGTACCCCTCGTCTGGCTCGTGGCGTCGGCGTTCAAGGCCAACGCCGACTTCCACGTCTATGCCTTCGTGCCGCCTGTCGATCATCTCACGGTCGGGAACTTCACCAGTCTGTTCAAGCAAATGCCTTTTCTGCGCTTCATGATGAACAGTTTCTTCGTGGCCGGCGTGACGGTCATCGTCCAGCTGTTCTTCTCCTCCCTGGGCGGGTTCGCCCTGGCCAAGTATGCGTTCGCCGGCAAGAAGGCCATCATGGGGGTCATGATCGCCACCATGATGATTCCGGGACCCGTGCTGCTCGCACCGATGTACGAACTGATCTACCACCTGCGCCTCATCGACAGTCATCTCGGACTGATCGTTCCGGGCATGGTCAATGTCTTCGGCATGTTCCTGTTCCGCCAGTCGATGGTGTCGGTTCCCGACGAGATGCTGCAGGCCGCCCGCATCGACGGCTGCAACGAATTTCAGATTTTCTGGCACGTGGTGCTGCCGGTCAGCCGGCCGATGATCGGCGCATTCTGTCTGATCGCCTTCATGGGGACCTGGAACAGTTTTCTCTGGCCGCAGATCATCTTGCAGAGCAGCGACCGGTTCACCCTGCCGATCGGCCTGAACCAGATGGTCGGCGTGTACGAGGCCGACTACGGTGCGATGATGGCCGGCACCCTGCTGGCGGTGCTGCCGGTCGTCGTGTTATTCTTCCTCCTGCAGAAGGAATTCATCGCCGGGCTGACCAAGGGCGCGGTTAAAGGATAACCAATGGCAAACATCGCATTTCGTGGCGTGAACAAAATCTACCCCAACGGCTTCCAGGCCGTTCACGACCTGGATCTCGAGATCAAGGATGGTGAATTCCTGGTCATGGTCGGCCCTTCCGGCTGCGGCAAGTCGACAACCCTGCGCATGCTCGCCGGCCTGGAAGCCATCAGCAGCGGCGATCTGCTCATCGCCGGCCAGCGGGTCAACGACCAGCATCCGCAGGCGCGCAACATCGCTATGGTCTTCCAGAGCTACGCCCTCTACCCGCACAAGACGGTTCAGGGCAACATCGAATTTCCACTGCGCATGGCCAAGGTGCCAAGGGACGAGGTCAAGGCGCGGGCGCTCAAGGTGGCCCGGATGCTGGAATTGGAGCCGCTGCTGCATCGCAAGCCGGGCCTGCTGTCGGGTGGTCAGCGACAGCGCGTGGCCATGGCGCGCGCCCTGGTGCGCGACCCGGTGGTGTTCCTGTTGGATGAGCCGCTGTCCAACCTGGACGCCAAACTGCGGGTGCAGATGCGGGCGGAAATCGCCGCCCTGCAGCGGCGCACCGGCACCACCACGGTGTATGTCACCCACGATCAGGTCGAGGCCATGACCATGGGGGATCGCGTTGCGGTATTCAAAGATGGTCGCCTGCTGCAGGTCGATACCCCGCAGCAATTGTTCGAGCGACCGGTCAATGCCTTCGTCGGCAGCTTCATCGGCTCGCCGAGCATGAACCTGATCGCGTCGCGTATCGAGCCTTCTGGTGATGGCCTGGCCATGAACCTGGCCAATGAGCGTATCGCGCTGGGTCATGGACTCGAGGCGCGCTTTGACAACCCCGGCGGTTCGGCCCACCTGGTAGCGAAAATCGGACTGCGTCCGGAGGACGTGGTTGACCCGCATCTTGCGGGAGAGGATCAGCGTCTGCATGGCCGGGTCGTGCTGACCGAGTTGCTCGGCCGCGAACAGATGGCGTATCTCGATCTGCGCGACGGCACGCGGGTGGTCGCCCGCCTGCACGCCGATCATCGCCTGCATACCGGTGAAGATATCGCCATCGGCATTGATCCGGCCCGTCTGTATCTGTTCCAGGCCGATGGTCGCTCGCTGACCTATCGCTGAGCGCCGGGTCTGAGATCGAAATCGCTGTCGGAATCGGAATCAAAAAGATGGTTGACCCAGGTTCCGATGCCGATTTCGATGGCTTCCACCGGCATGAAGTGCATTGACATGGATGAAAAACCGAAGACCCACCTCCGCCGTATCGAAACCGCCCGCGACAGCGGGTGCCGCCTGAGTTGCATCGCGCCCTTGGCCATCGATCGCAGCGATCGACCCCGCCTGCCGCTGATCGATGTCGACAGCAGTGGGCTGTGCCAGGAGATTCTCGGCTTTGGCGGTGCATTCACCGAGAGCGCCTGCACCGTTCTCTCCTGCCTGCCGGATGTCGTACGCGAAGCGATCCTGCAGGCCTATTTCCATCCGGGCGATGGCATCGGCTACCGCTTGGCGCGCACGCACGTCAATTCCTGCGATTTCAGTCTGGGCAATTGGGCCTGCTGGGATACGCCGGAGTCTGCGCTCGATCTCAGCCGGTACGAACAGAGCATCTTTCCCGCCATCCGCGATGCCCAGCGCATCGCCGCAGACCCGATTCGTCTGCTGGTGTCGCCGTGGAGCCCGCCCGCATGGATGAAAACCAACGGACAGATGAATCATGGCGGCAGCCTGCTGCCCAGTCGACGCGATGCCTGGGCGCAGGCGCTGTGCGATTGGATTCAGGGCAGCCAACGGGTGGGCATTGCGGTCTGGGGCCTGACCGTGCAGAACGAGCCGGCGGCCAAGCAGGTGTGGGAGTCGTGCCTCTATTCCGCCGAGCAGGAACGCGATTTCGTGCGCGACCACCTCGGCCCGGCGCTGCATGCGGCCGGATTGGGCCGCAAACGTCTGCTGATCTGGGATCACAATCGCGACGCCGTCTACCAGCGGGCGCAGGTGGCCTTGTCCGATCCGGAAGCCGCGCGGTACGTCTGGGGCACGGGTTTTCATTGGTACAGCGGCGATCAGTTTGAAAATCTTGACCGGCTGCATCATGCCTTTCCCGACAAACACCTACTCTTCACCGAGGGGTGCTGGGAAGGCGGCGTCAGGCTCGGCCGCTGGGATCGCGGTGAGCGCTATGCCCATCACATCATCGGTGATCTGAACCACTGGACCGAGGGCTGGCTGGACTGGAATCTGGTGCTCGACCACCACGGTGGACCCAATCACGTCGGCAATTGGTGCGATGCGCCGATCATTGTCGACACCGATCAAGGCACCTGGACCCGGCAGAGCGCCTATTGGTACATCGGCCATTTCAGCCGTTATATGCTTCCCGGCGCCCGCCGACTTTTCAGCACCCAGGCCGGCAATGGTTTGGAAAGCGTCGCCGCCAGAAACCCGGATGGCAGTCTGGTGCTGGTCGTTTGCAATCGCTGCGATCACCCCCTCTCTGCGGCGCTGCGCATCGATGGCGTATGGGCCGAGCTGACCGTGCCGGCCCATGCCATTCAAACCCTGATCCGCGATCACCAATGAGGTACCCGTAGCCCGGCGCGGAGGGTTATGGGGGACGTAGCAGTAATAGTGACGGCACTGCCGTATCATTGCCCGATCTTGACAAGGCATCTAAATTGACGGTTGTTAGCCGCACAACCCCCCGTCCGCCTGCTTGAGAACCGGGCCCGTCCATGATAAAGGCGAATGAGTGTCACTATTATTTGCCGTAACCAAGGAGCCTTGCCATGCATCCGGTCATGATCCATCCAGCCACCTACGATACCGTCCGCGCTTCGGTGGACAGAGCGTTTGAGCTGTTCCCCCAAGATCTGGAAGGTAAAACCGTGTTGATCAAGCCCAACTTGCTGCGGGCATCGGAAGCCGCCGAAGGCATCGTCACCCACCCGGCCGTACTGGCCGCCGTGGTGGACAAGGTGGCAACCCTGGGGCCGGCCGCCATCACCGTGGGTGACAATCCGGGCCTGTTCAGCTACGGGGCCAACGAAGCGGCCTTCGAGCAGACCGGTCTCATGGCCGCCGCCCGAGGGTATTACCGCAACATCGGCCTGGATGCCATCCGCGTTCCCTTTCATGCCGATTTCATGGAGACGGTAAATGTTTCGCGGGCCATCCTAGAGGCGGACATCGTGATCAGTCTGCCCAAGTTCAAAACCCACGGGCTCACGGTCATGACCGGCGCCATCAAGAACAGTTACGGGATCCTTCCCGGCGCCCAGAAGGCCCGGCTGCACAAGCTTGCCGGCAGCCCGGAGCGGTTTCACGACCTGGTGGTGAAAGTGTTCCAGCTGCGGGTGCCGGATCTGTTCATCGTGGATGCCGTGGTGGGCATGGAGGGCAACGGCCCGGCCTCGCCGGAACTGCGCGAGATTGGCCTGATCCTGGCAGCGGACAATGCCGTGGCCCTGGACGCGGTCATGGCCGCCATGATGGGCCTGGACCCGGGCCGCTTGAGATTTCTCCAAAACGCTGCCGATGCCGGGTTGGGAAGTTGGCAGATGGCGGATATCCACATTGACGGCAAGCTGGAAACAATAAAAAATTTCAAGCTCCCGCCTCTGGGCGGCGAAGCGATCCAGGACAATGCGCTGGTTCAGGAGATGCTCGAAAGCAAAACCCGGCTCACGCCCCGGGTGGATCCGGACGGCTGCACGGCCTGCGGCACCTGCGTGGAGCAATGTCCGGCCCAGGCCCTGACCATGCCGGACGATTTGCCCCAGGTGGACATGGAACTTTGTGTCACCTGCTTCTGCTGCCAGGAGATCTGCCCGGAAAAAGCCATGGTCCTGCTATAACTGGATTCCAGCGGTCAACCGGTTTTTTGCAGATGGGGCAGAACCCCCAAAGCAAGGGCTTGCCCGAGAGGGAGGCTAGGTCGGAGATGGGCCGGGATGAATGGCTGCCTGCTTTGGAATCTTGATCGAAAAGCGGGATCCCGAGCCGGGTTCTGATTCCAGGGTGATGCCGCCACCGTGTTGACTGAGAATCCGGTTGGAGATGAACAGCCCTAACCCGGTGCCGCGTTCACCCTTGGAGGAGAAAAATGGCGTGAACACTTTGGCCCGGGTCGCTTCATCCATGCCGATGCCGTTATCCGACACGTTGAAGTAGATATGATTCGCATCCTGGGTGACGTCGAAGCAGATCTCGTGGGGCCGGCCCGACCCATCCGACCGGCAGGCTTCGACGGCGTTTTCGATGATGTTTGTCAGGGCGCTGCGGATGATGCCCGCGTCCACCTTGAAACGGCCGATGGCGGGATCGAAACGGTGGCGCAGCATGATGTCCTGGTCTTTTATCTTGGGCCCCACGGTGTGCAGCACCTCCTCGGCAAAACCGAGGACGTCCACGGTCTCCCATTTGAGGTCTTTTTCCTTGGCATAGTAAAGAATGTCCAGCACCATCTTCCGGATGCGCCCCACCATGAAGCGCACGATGTCCCACCCTTCGCGGAGCTGCTGCTGATTCTCCTTTTTAAATCCCGAATCCAGCAGATACATGCCGCCGTCCAGGCCGGTGAGCAGCCCCTTGATGCCGTGGGAAACCGATCCGATCATCAGTCCCAGGGAGGCCAGCTGATCCTCCAGCCGGCGGGTACGGGTGATATTGGTGGACATCTCCATCACATGGGTGATGTCGCCGTTGAGGTCTCGAATGGGAGCGGTCTGGATGAGCACCCGGTAGGTCTCGGCCCGTTTCGAAGTCACCTCCATCTCGCACTGGTGGGAGCCGCCGTCGGCAAAGGTCCTGGCCACCGGGCAGTCGGGGCAGGCGTCGTCCCGGTTTTTGTATATTTTGTGGCAGAAGGAGCCGACGGTCAGATCGAAATCCTCCTGAAAGCGGCGGTTGGCCGCCCGGATGGTCAGGTCGGGATCCTGTACCGTGATGTAGCAGGGCGCTTCGTCGAAAAGCTGCTGGTAGCGTTGCTGGGTGGCCTGGAGGCGCTCCTGCAACCGCCGGACCTCATCGATATCGGCGCCGATCTCCACCACCAGTTCCACATCGCCGCGGCTGTCGCGGATGGGTGCGGTGTGCACCATCACCGGCCCTTGGGTGCCGTCGGCATACATCACCGTAACCCGTCGGCGCACGCCCGTGCCGGTGGCAAAGGTCTCCTTGACCGGCGAGGTCTCCAGGCTGTCCGTGGGATAGGCGACACCGGTAGGCTGGCCCACGTGATCTCCCAGCCGCTCCCGGTAGAGCGGGTTGATGGCGATGATCTCCTGGTGGCGGTTATGGATGGCGACGAAGCAGGGCAGTTCGTTGAAGCAGTTGATGCCGGCATCCAGATCCCCGGCAATGCCGCGAAGTGCCGAAGAGAGGCCTTCTACGGCCTGGCCCACGGCGGCCAGCCGTTCGGTCTTGATCAGCCGGGCGGTCTGCTCGCGCACCAGCTTTTCCAGATTTTCGGTGTAGGCCCGCAACTGCTTGCGCATGCCGATGCGCTCGTTGGAGCGCTTCAGGGCAATCTCTAGGACATCGTCGTTGATGGGTTTAGTTATGAAATCGGTGGCTTCCAGCTTCAGGCACTTGATGGCCAGATCCATGTCTCCGTGGCCGGTGAGCATAACGACTTCCGTGTCCGGGCTCTCCGCCTTGATCTGCTGAAGCAGGTCGATGCCGTCCATGACGGGCATCTTGATGTCGGTGAGAACGATGGGGGGAGCGTGCTGCCGGAAGATCTCCAAGGCCTCCTTGCCGTTTTGCGCGGTAAGCACCTGGTAGCCGATGTCCATGAGGGAAATGCCCAGCACCTTGCGGATGCCCTCCTCATCATCGACCAGCAGGATTTTCGCTTTCATTGCTGCCCTTTTCGTGAAGCCATGAGCCGAATCACCATATCCAGTAAAAGACGGGCATCGGGCGGCTTTTCCAGGTAAGCCTCCGGGTCGGGAAGGGGCGCCACCAGTTTGGTGTTGAGCATCTTCAGATAGTGATGGAAAGAGTGCTGCCCCACGGCCGACAGCATAATGACGGGTATCTGCTGCAGCTGGCGATCCGTTTTTAGGCTTTTGTACATTAACGCCCCGCCAGTGCCCGGCATCATCACGTCCAGGACGATCAGGTCGGGTTTGATCTCCCTGGCTTTTGCCAGACCGGTCGATCCGTCCCGGCAGGTTGCGGTGCTGTATCCGTTGGTTCTGAACAAGGCGGAAATGAACACCCGCATGTCCATGGCATCATCGACGATGAGGATGGTTCCCTTGGACGATTCGGATGCGCGGATGTCGGGTGGCATCATGGACTTATCGCAGTGAAGCGGAACAGGTCTGTCGGCGTTCCTCAGGCCGCTTCATCCTGAGCCTTGTCCGGATGGTTGACGCTGGCCACCGGGCATGAGGAGCGCAGCACCACCTGCTCCACGGTGGATCCCAGCAGGGCCAGCTCCGGATCGATCTCCCGGGTGTGATGGGCCATGACGATCAGATCGGCCTGCTTTTCCCGGGCAAACTTGAGGATCTCCACATAAGGTGTTCCCTCCCGGATGCCCACTTCAAAGTTATCGAAGTCTTTCAGCTGGGAGAGGTATTTGGTTTTAATCTTCTTGGCGGCATCATCGATGCGGGCCTCGATTTCGAACTGGCCACTCACCTTTCCCGGTTCGCCGGCATTGATATCCACGGCGTGGAACACGTGAAGACGGGCGTTGACCTCTTTGGCCAGTCGGGCTGCCCAGAGGAAGGCACTGGCGGATGCCTTGGAAAAATCGGTGCCGATGACAATGTTGGAGAACAGTTTCCAGCAGGTGGTGCAGGGACGGCTGATGATGACCACCGGGGAGCGGGCGCTCTTGGCCACCTTTTGCATGGTGCTGCCCACCACGCTGCGATAACGGGCGGCCCCGATGTCTTCGTCGCGGGTGTGGGCGCCCATGATGATCAGGTCCACGTCTTCAGTCCGGGCTTTTCTCAGGATCTCGCGGTGGGGAACGCCGATAACCGCTTCTATGGTCGAGTTTTCACTGTCCTTGAGAAGGTCGGCGTAGGTATGTCTCATCTCTTCTTTCACCCAGTCCACATAGTCGGGGTCGATCTGTTCGGTCTCTCCGGTCCGGACATCGGTGACAAAAGAGCTGAATCCGCGGGCAGGTACACCCAGGACATGAAAAACGCTGAGTTTGGCATCCCATTTCATCTCCAGGTCGAAGGCCACTTTGGCCGCATTGTCGCAGGCCGGTGACGCCGTGGTTGCAAACAGGATCTTTTTAAACATGGATTATCTCCTTATCTGGCATTCCCTAGGTGTCCCGTGAAATCCGAGCTCCCAGCCGATTCCTTCGACAAATTCAAAAAGGGTGAACACGGTATCGAACTCGAAGACGTCGACCTGGTCACCGAAAATAACATGCTTCAGCTTGCCCAGACGCACCGGCATATCCAACAGCATATCCACCTGAAAGTCTTTGATCTGTACCGATGCGCCGTCGCACGATCCGGTAAAGCTGGAATAGATCTCAAGCCGCGGCTGGCCGGGAAATCCGACCATTTCAACTGTTTTTTCCAGCACCAGCCAATCCATGCCGCCAACCCGGCAGCCGTCTGCCGGCCCGTGGTGAACCTGTTCCATCAGGTCGGGGAAAAAGGCGTTCAGGTGAACCAGGGCATCATAGACGTCCAGCATCCTGAAAAAACTGCGCAGGCTATACCCCGGCGCCAAATCCACCTGCCTGGCAAGGCAGGACAGCAACGCCGCCTGGCTCCCTTGGGGGACCGTCTCGATGGTGCCATCGACGTTGAGGCGGACGTTCTCCATCATGGGCCTGTGCTATTCTTCCTGGGGCTGCAAGTGCTCCGGGACCTCAACCATGCTGAGCAACAGGGGTTTGAGAAAGGACCAGCGAATGCCGATCTTGTATACCTCCTCTAAATCCCGGATGGCGTCCCAGCAGTTGTGGCAGGGGGCCACTACCAGTTTGGCCCCCGTGGCCAGGATCTGGTCTCGCTTGACTTTCAAGCCGATGTTGCGCGCCTGGCGGTAGAGCCCGATGCCGTTTAGTCCGCCGCCGCCGCCGCAGCAGAAGTTATGCTCCTTGCAGGGCCGCATTTCACGAAAGTCCTCGGCGATGTAGCTCATGATCTCGCGGGCGCAGTCACCCAGGCCGGCGTTTCTTACATAGTTGCACGAATCCTGGTAGGTCACCGGCTCCTTGATTCGCTTGGCCGGGTCGATCTTCAGTTTGCCGGTGCGCAGGGCCTCGGCCACCCACTCCACATAGTGGAAGCTCTCAACCGGCGTCTTGCCCGACTTGAGTCCCGCCCAGTATGGCCCTTCCAGAACCGTAGCCCGGTAAGCATGACCGCACTCGGTAACCACCATGCGCTTGGGCTTAAGCCGGTCCATGGCCGCGTAGACGCTCTCCACCTGAATCTTGCAGGCCCCCCAGTCTCCGGCAAACATGGCCAGGCTGGTCTCCTCCCATCCTTGGCTGGGAACGGTCCAGTTCTCGCCGGCGATGTGAAAGAGAATCGCCGCCTCGGCCAGGTCTTCCGGATAGTGTTTGGGTTCCCGGGCGTTGACCGTGTAGATGATGTCCGCATTCTCCTTGTCGATGGGGATCTCCAGTCCGGGCCAGTCCTCTTCATACTCCTCGGCCATCCACTCGCAGGTGTCCACCCAATCCTCGGTGGTGATGTCCATCTGGGCATTGTAGATACGGTGCATGCCCGACCCGATCTTCAGTTCCCAGGGCACGAAACCCTGTGAGAAGCATAACCCACGAACGTAGCCGAACATCACCCCCATGTCGATGCCGAAGGGGCAGTAAGTGGCGCAGCGGTTGCAGCAGGAGCATTTGGACCAGGCCGTGTCCATAACCATATGCATGAAATCGTTGTCCACCTTGCCCTTGCGCTTGACCAGTTCACCCAGGGTGGACTGGATTTTGTATGATGGCACCTGCTTGGGGTCCCGGTTGTTAGCCAGGTAGAAAAAGCAGCTGTCGGCGCACATCCCGCAATGGGCACATATCTCCAGCCAGGTACGCAACCTGGACCGGCAGGTCTTCTCCAGCGTGGCCCACAGGGCCTTGCTGTCCACATCAAGCTCCTTCATCTCGGCGTAATACTGCTTGCCGCTTTTGTCCGCCAGCAGCGCGTTCAGCTTGTCCTTGGTGTCGACAACCTGCTTGTTACACAAAATTCCTTCGGGCATCTTATCACCCCCGATAGTTAGTACCCATCCCAAAAAATGGCATCTTGCGGGTCGGCTTGGTGGTCTGGCACGATTAAAATTCCTGGCCGTGCAACGCCCTTACGCCTGCTTTCAACAAATGCTGCCGCCTGTATCCGAGCCTCAAGCTACCCGATCTGGATAAATACTATTAAATAAAATTATCAATGTTTGCGCAAGGCCTACCAGGCCATTCCCTTGTTTTTCATACCGCCGCGTTTGATTCCGAAATCCATGCCCAGCTGTGCCCGGGAAAGGAAGAAAAGCAGAAAATGGGACAGCTTGGTAAATGGTATGGCCACCAGCATGATCTCGCCGCACAGCACATGGGCTATGATCCAGAAGTCATAGCTGCCCACCTGATGGTAGGCGAGAAAACCCGTCAAAAAGGGCGCCACGGCGATGGCCAGAACCAGAAAATCGTAGGGTTTGGTGATAATGCGAACCTCCGGCAGGGCGATGCGCCGCAGGATGATGAACACCGCCGCCACGATCACCGCCAGGGTCATCCCGTCGGTAATACCTTCGGGCAAGGTGGGCAGGCTGAATCCCCACCGCTCCAAAAAAAGGACGCTATGTCCCATGAGAAACAACGGGGTGGCCAGCAGGCAGATGTGAAAGACGAACACCAGGACCGTAAACCCGGGGTAAAAGCGCCAGCTGTGAGTGCCGAAGGGCACCAGCCAGAAGAAAATGGATCGCAGAGCCCCTTTGATGCCGTAGGCCACATTCACCGAATAGGTGACCCGGTCCATCTGCCAGTGCAGCCCTCTGATATACCAAACCAGGCGATAGAGCAGGCCGATAAAAAAGATGCCGAAGGAGAGCCAGGCAAGCGGACCGGTTACAAATTCATACATGGGGTACTCCTTTTATCGTAATTGAGGAATTGTGAATTGAGGGGTTAGGGAATAGGCAGCCAACCAACACACTTTTTAAACGGCAGCGACCCTTCAACTCCTGAACTCCTCATTCCTTCAATCCCGTAATTCTTCAGTCTTCGTCCCGTTCAGATAGAAACAGCCAGAATCCTGTGATTCCCAGCAGGGCGGCGACGATCAGCACGTACGTGATGTTCTTGGTATGGAGCATGAAATCATGCAATGTATAGATGGTTTCCATGGGCGGCTGCTTCCTTATTCGAACGGTTAATGGGCGTCGTAGTCCGGGTGTTCGTAGAGTACGGGCATGCGGGTAACGATGAAGCGGTAGATCACGATGCCCAGAGTGACGATGAACACGCTGATGGCGATCTCCATCCAGTGCGGAAAGTAACGCTCGCTGGAAGGCAGGTGCCAGTTGAAGGCCACCAGACAGATGTTGAACCGGTTGACGATGATGCCCAGCACGGTCCAGGCGGCTGTCCATCGAATCAGGGTGACGTTTTTGTCACGTACCCCCACCGCATAGAGAAACGCCGGCAGCGCCACGAAACCCAACAGTTCCACCAGGTACCAGGCGCCGTATCCGCTGGCCAGGTAATGCCAGGTGTTGGCGGTGCTGATTCCGATGACCTTGATGATGAAATAACCGGCCAGCACAAACGCGGCCGCCTTGCCGAAACCCAGGGGCACGGTGTCTTTTTCCGCCAGGTGGGCCGCGTCCATCTTGTGCGAAAAAAAACGGTGGGACAGGGTGCTTTCGAAGATCACCATGGAGAGCCCGGCGATCACTGCCGTGACAAAAAAGTAGATGGGCAGATAAGGCGTGTACCACAACGGGTGCAATTTGGATGGCGCGATGAGGAACAGCGCCCCCAATGAGGATTGGTGCAGGGTGGAGAGCACCACGCCGAAGATGGTCAGCAGCATGGTCAATTTGAGCACAA
Source organism: uncultured delta proteobacterium (assembly GCA_963704985.1). GTDB lineage: Bacteria > Desulfobacterota > Desulfobacteria > Desulfobacterales > Desulfosarcinaceae > Desulfosarcina. Next base: position 329,314 of record CAVPIL010000010.1, read on the forward strand.
GGTTGCGTGCGCGTTTGAGTCCCAACCATTCCAGGGCTGCCGGGGAAAACTCGATAAAGAGTACGGTCAGGTAAAGGGCCACGCAGGCGGCTACCTCGAAGAGCAGGGATGTGGTGCCCCGCTGCATGATGAACGGGTAAGGCAGGCGCCAGGGACGGCCCACATCGTAGTGCAGTGCCAGGACCACCAACGCATAGCCCAGGAAGCCGGTCAGAATGGCCGGACGAACGGCAGCGTGGTAGCGTTTCATCCCGAAGATGTACACGGCGGCCGAGGTCACGAATCCACCGGCGGCCAGGGCAACACCCACCAGCAGGTCGAAGCCGATCCAGATGCCCCAGGGATTGTAATCGGACAGGTTGGTGACCGCATCCAGCCCCTGGGTAAAGCGCAGGATGGTCAGGATCCCCCCCACCAGCAAAATGACACCGGCCACGATATTGAACGGTGAGAAAATCGGTTTGCCCATGGTGGCTGCATCTTCAGACATAAAGGATTCCTCCTGAAAGGTTTCGCTGGCTCCGGCCCAACGGCCGGTTACGCGTCTTTATCATCGCCTTCTTTAGCTTCCGGTTCCTGCGCTGCGGCGGCCTGGGCGTTAGTTTCCGCTCTGGCCTTGGCGTCGGCCTCGAGGGCTTCCTTGACGGCCTTGGTGATGGCAGCTGCTTTTTCCTGCTTGGCTTTTTCCATGGTCGCGTTCAGCTTGGCCGTGGCCTGCTCATCGGCCGCAGCCAGGGCTGCCGCCACCGCCTGGGCTTTTTCTTCGGCGGCGATCTTCTCTTTGCGTCTGCTCATGGCGTAGATACCGGTGAGCAGCACCGGCCAGAGACCCACCACCATGGGAACCGCCCCCAAGGCACCGGCCGTGAGTTCCGGCGCCGGAGTTACCCCCAGATCCATGCGCATGCCGATCGTCTCGAAGGGCACATTGGAAAGGTAGAGCCATGAAGTACCCCCCATCTCCCGATCGCCGTAGATGTGGTCAATATACTTTTCCGGCCGGCGGGTGATGCGCTGCCGGGCAATTTTCAACAGGTCGTCGCGTCTACCGAAAACGAGCGCTTCGGTGGGGCATGATTCTACGCAACCGGGCAGCTTCCCCTCCATCACCCGGGGGTGACACATGGTGCACTTCATCACCCTGGGGGAGAAGGCACTGTCGTATTCGTAGGTGGGAATTTCGAAGGGACAGGCCACCATGCAGTAACGGCACCCCACACAAACCGATGCGTCGTAGACCACCGCGCCTTCCTTGGTCTTGGTAAAAGCCTTGACGAAGCATGCCGAGGCGCAGGCCGGCTCCAGGCAATGGTTGCACTGTTTTTTAACAAAAACGGATCCGCTGCCGTTGCCCGGTTTCTGGTTGACCACGGTGTAGGTTTTTGATGTGGTGCGTCTCTGATTCTCGAGAACGGTGAGATCGGTAAAGGGCACCTCCGGCGCCGGCAGGCTGTTGACCGCATTGCAGGCCCCCTCACACCGGCGGCAGCCGATGCACAAGGTGATGTCGTGAAGCACCGCCATCGAGTCCGGATAGCCTTCGAAATGATGCGTGGTTGCGGCAGACGCCTTGCGGCCGACAGCTGCGGTCATGCCTGCAGCGCCGATCCAACCGAGAAATTTTCTCCTGGAAAGTGACATGGTTCACCCTCAACTTGCGGTTTATGGCCGTTACGACCGGCCCCTATCCTTTGTTCTTTTCCACATGACAGGCATTGCAGTCCCGGGGATCAGGCTTCTGGATGCCCATGATTGTATGGCAGCCGATGCACTGTTGGTGGTAGGCGCCGACCAGGCCGGGCCTGAAGGCATCGGCCCCTTCGACCGTCTTGCCATGGCAGCTGCTGCACACCGGCGGCTTCTCCGCGGGTGGGCTGTTGTGGTGGCACCCCTGGCACAGGGTTCCCTTTTCTCTGTGAAAATAGCCGGCCAGCCGGCTGTCCCGGGTCTTGTCGATCAACGCATTGACAATCTTTCCGTGGGGAAAGGCGGCCGGTTCGAACCGATCCGACAGCTTGCCGATGATCACTTTTTCGGGAATTTTGTCGGCCGGGTATGTTTTCGTTGCCAATTCCCGTGCCTGCAGCAGGTCTGATGCCACATCCATGGTTTCCTGGGCATTGGCCAGATTCACATAGGCGGGCAGGGGTGACATGTGGCAGGACTTGCAGGACTGTTCATTGGGCTTGTTCGGTTGGCCGATGAACGCATGGCAGCCGGCACATTGGGGTGCCGCCTGTTTTGCCTGGTGGCAGCCGATGCAGCTGGCCGGGGAGGTCACACTGTGCATGGCCTGGGCCAACTTAACGTTGTCCCCCTCTTGCTTGCCGGCATTGGTATGGCAACTGCTGCATGCCTGCAGGCTTGCGTGATGGCAGACCTTACAGCTGTCATTATAGGTTTCATGGGATCGGTGATCCAGGGGAACGGGATACATGGCCGTCGGCCTGGCATCGACCGGCTGGGCCTCTTCACCGGTCTTGACCAGGACCACATCAGGCTGGTTGCGCTTCAGCCGAGGCACTTCCGGCATCACCTCGATCCCCATCTGGTAATCGGCATCGTGGCAGCTCACGCAACCGATGGGGCCAGCCGACTGGTTTTTAGCCATGCGGTCCCGGTGGCAGCCGATGCACTGGAAATGGGAGGCGTCCTTCAGCACCATGGCCTTGTCCACCGGAGTGCTCTTGTGGCAATAGACACAGGCGCCTTCTTTGCCCTTGGCGTAGACCAGCTGTTTGGCCTGTTTGTCGTATTCGTGGTGGCAGCTCTCGCATTTTTCCGCGTTGGCTTTGACATGGCGGTAGTGCAACGATTTGTCGAAGGCGATACCCTTCCAGGTTGAGGCGACGGCCGGATTTTCCCGGTGGCACCCCCCGCAGGTCTGTGGTCCGCTCTTCTGCCCCGGACCGGCCAAGTCACGATGGCAACCAATACAGTTGACATGGTAGACGTCGCTCACTGTCTGCCGGTCCGTGTCGGTAAGGCGCTTGAATTTGGGAGACAGGCGTCCCTTTTCGTCGGCCAGGTGGCAGGCATTGCAATCCCGGCTGATTTTGGCCAGTGCTTCAGTGTGGCGGCTGTGGAAAAAGGCCACCGGAGGCCGTTCCAGAGGCCCCATGGCCTTCATGGTATCGATGAAGATGAGATCCGCTCCGGTTTCAAGTGGGCGGTCAACCTGAGAATCGACGTTCACGGCCCCTGCGGCAAACAGAAAAACCACGACCATGGCCAGCAGCATGCCACCTGTTTTCAAATGGACTGTTCCTTTCCGCATCTTTGACATCCTTAGGGTATGCATTTCAAATGTTCGCGCAGGCAATCCGGCGTCACAGCTCAGGCTGTCCATCGGTATCCCGCTCCTGGTCGATCAGGTTCTGAAAAGAGGTTTCGTCATATATGTTAAAGGCCGCCTGCTTCACCCGTATCCACATGGATGAGAAGGCGCACCGGCCGTCAAAGGGGCAACTGGTCTTGGACACGCAGGCAATGCAGTCGGTGGCCGGCAGTTCCCTGTGCAGGTATCGGAGAACATCCCCAACCGATACCTGGCTGGGTGGCTTGATCAGGAAGTAGCCACCGTAAAAACCCCGTTTGGAATCGACAATACCACTGCCTTTGAGTTGATTGAGAATGACTTCCAGAAAGCGCAGAGGGATCGACTGGGCGGCAGCGATATCTGAAATCTTGACAGGCCCCTGGTCCATATGCTTGGCCAGCTCGAAAATGGCGCGCAGCGCATACTGGTTTTTTTTAGGGGGGACCAGCATCCGGAATCTTTCTCAATGAGTTGGATCGAATGGTTTCTTGACTTATTATATCAAGTAGTTTCCCGACTGTAATAGTCGGGTATAATAATGAATGTCAATTATTTTTTCAATATTTTGAAAAAAACAAAAAATTCTGTTTATTTACTAATGGTTAAATCAATGTCGCCTTGATTTGCCACCCCGGGCGGCACACAAGTAGTAGGGCAAATACCCGTAACAATTCTGCAGCAAGATTGCACTTTTTGGGGAAAGGCGTTATTTATTCCGGCAATGTCAACAGCTCTCCGGCGTCGATGGCAGCGCCCGCCCCAGACCAATGGCGTCTGCACCGGACGGCGTATAAACGGGGGATCGAATAGGCCATGCTAGTCACCCAGAAAAAGCAGTATGCGCTGCGCGCCATTTTCGAGCTGGCCAAACACCAGGGCGATGATCCGGTGAAGACCGTCCTGATTGCTGAAGCCCAAGCCATCCCCCTGAGGTTCCTGGAGGTCATCATGGGACAACTCAAGCGTTCAGGAGTGGTGGATTCCAAGCGGGGCTTTGCCGGTGGATATACCCTCGTGCTGCCGCCGGACCAGATTCGAGTGGGGGATATTTTTAAAGTGCTGGATAAGGAGGACAACGCTGAAGGGTGCCTGGCCTGCACCGCTAAAGGCAATTGCCCCTTTTTAGGAGAATGCGTCTTCATGGGGCTGTGGATCCAGGCCCAGAGCGCCATGGATGCGGTATACGATCACACCACCATCCAAATGCTGCTGGACCAGCAGGCCAGACTGGGCGGCAACCAACCCCTGTGACCCATTTAACCGGCGGCTGATCTATGGGCCGGGAGGTTGATGGTAAAACAGGAGCCCTTGCCGGGTTGTGATGTCACCGCGATGGTCCCGTGGTGACGCTGGACGATTGCCCGGGTGAGCATTAGCCCGATACCGGTACCCCGATCCCCCTTGGTGGAAAAAAACCGCTGAAACAGCTTGGCCTGAGTAGGCTCGTCCATCCCGCAGCATGTATCCGCCACCCGATAGCATACGCCCCCGTCATCAGATCTGCTGATGGAAATGGTGATGCGCTGAGCCGCTTCGGCGGGGTCGCTCTCCAGGCACGCGTCGATGGCATTGGTGACCAGATTCAAGAGGCACTGGTGAATGCCAGCGGGGTCAAGTCGGATCGGCGCAATACCCGGCAAAACCTCCAAAACCAGATCCATGCCGTGATCCCGGGCACGGGCGGTCATCAGGTCGACCACCTCCCGGGCAGGCCGATCAGGATCGACCAGACAGTAAACCAGACGGTCGGTCTTGGCAAAGTTCAACAGGTCCAGGGAAAGGGTTTTAATCCGCTCCACGTTGCCCCGCACCAGTTCCCAGCCCTGCTTTAAATATTCGGAGTCTTCGAGTTCGATGCCTTTTCCCAACACGAACAGCCCCCCATCCAGGCCGCCGGCGATATTCTTGATGGTGTGGGAAAGCCCAGCCACCGTCTCCCCCACCGCGGCCAGGCGTTCCGCCTCGATGAGTTGACGGGATTTCTCTTTCACCAGGTGCTCCAGGTTTTCCGTGTAGTCCTTGAGCTGGCGGCGCATCTCGATGCGTTCAGCGGCCCGCTGCAGGGCAATGGCCAAGGCATCGTCGGAGATGGGTTTGGTGATGAAATCGGTGGCCTGGAACTTGAGACTCTCTACTGCAAGATCCATGTCCCCATGGCCGGTGAGCATGATCACCTCTATGTCCGGGTAGCGGCTTTTTACCTCCTTGAGCAGTTCGATACCGTTCATGACCGGCATCTTGATGTCGGTGAGGATAATGGATGGACGCACAGCATCGATGATTTGAAGCGCCGCTTCTGCATCTTCCGCTGCATGCACCGTGTACCCCAGATCAGCCAGGGAAATACCCAGCACCGTGCGGATGCCCGCCTCGTCGTCCACCAGAAGGATGTCGCCGGTCATGAAGGTTCCTTCACCAAGGGAAAATGCAGGTTAAAACACGAACCGCCGCCCGGGTTCTCGGTCACATTGATCTTGCCGCCGCACTCTTTGACGATACTGTAGCTGATGGAGAGCCCCAGTCCGGTTCCCTTGCCCACTTTCTTGGTGGTGAAGAAGGGTTCGAAAACCTTGCGTCGGATCGGTTCCGGGATCCCGATTCCCGTGTCGCACACCGACAGCGTGACCCTATTGGCGTCACTGGTGGTGACCAGGGTGATCTTATGGAGCATCGAGGCGGCCGGGGTGTGTTCCAATCGCTCTTCGATGGCATCCCGGGCATTGATCAGCAGGTTGATGATCACCTGCTCCAGGCGGCCGGGGTTGCCCATGATCCGCGGAAGGTTGGGATCCGTCCGCCATTCCACTTCGATGCCGCGTACCTTGAGTTGCTGGCTGAAGATTTGGAAGGCCCGTTCCAAGACTTCGTTGAGCAGAACCGGCTCCAGGTTGGGATCCGATTTTCTGCCAAACTGACGCATATGGTTGATGATCTTGGTGGCCCGCTCCACATGGCTGTCGATCTCCTCGGACATGGTCATCAGGATCTCATCGCGGATGGGCTCTTTTTTCTTCAGTTTGCGCATGAAAAAATTACTGGCGGTCTTGATCACGGACAAGGGCTGGTTCAGCTCGTGGGCGACGCCGGTGGCCATCTCGCCAAGGGTGGCCATCTTGCTGGCCTGAATCAACTGCTGTTCGGCTTCCAGCCGCTTGGTCACATCGCTGATGGTCACCAGCAGCACCCGCTGGCCGGTGTATTCGGACGGGGAGATGCGAATGTCCACATAGCGCAGCCGGCCATTGGCATCCACATGGCGCACCTGGTTTAACACCGCTGTCGTCGCCATGCGAAAGGCCATGGTTTCACGCTCATCGGGTTCAAACAGATTCAGAAAACAGGTGCCGATCAAATGGTCCCTTTCCAGAGCGTAAACGGCCTGGACGCTCTTGTTGCAATCCAGGATTTCCAGGCTCCGGACCTCTAATACGAACACCGGGTTGGGAATGTTGTTGAAGATATCATGGTATTTTTTTTCGGACAGCTCCAGTTTTTCTTCCAGCTGTTTACGCTCGGAAATGTCCAGGTTCATCTCCATGGCCGCAACAATCTCGCCGGTTTCATTGCGGATGGGGGTGGTGCGCACGATCCAGTGCTTGATGCTGCCATCCTTGTCCACGCCGGTCTCTTCGCTGTAGTGGGACTGTCCGTCGACAAAGGTGGCCTCCACAGGGCAGTCCACGCATTTTTCCGTGCGCCCCTTGTAGGCGCAATAACAATAGTCGCCGGGTTGGGGGGCGAACTTGTCGGCAAACTCACGGTTGTAGCTGACGAGCCGGTAATCGCGGTCCTGGACAGTGATTATGCAGGGCACCATTTCAAACAGGTTCTGGAACTGGTCGCGTTGCTTGTTGAGTTCGCTCTGCTTACTCTCTATGGACGTGCCCATCTGCTGGATGGCCTTGGCCAGCTGCCCCATTTCATCGGCCTGATCCACTTCCATCGGTGCCGAGTAGTCTCCCCTTTCGATGCGCCGGGTGCCGTCGATGAGCTTTTTGATGGGATATTTCACGAACCGATAAATGAACAAAAAAATCATGGCTGAGGTGGCCAGAAAAATAAAGGCGGCCAGGGCAACCAGGTTCCTTTCGTAGCGGCCCAGTTCCCGGTCGGCCTCTTCCAGTGAAACGACCAGATCGATGGCGCCCAGCACCTTTTTATCCGGTGGATGAACGTGGCAGGGATCGGTGGCGCATCCCGGTTCGTTGTACACCGGGCTGATGACGCCCATCAGCCGGTAGCCTCTGCCCGACCGGAAGGTACGGACCGTTTCCGCCAGGGTCACCTGGTGCACCGGTGGATCGCTGCGATGGCATATGTAACAGGCCTCGTCTTTGATGTTGGTGACCGTGTCGATCTCCTTGTCATGGTTGGAAAACTTGATTTCCCCTTCTTTGTTGTAAATGCGGATATTGACGATATCGTGCTGTTTGGAGATGTTGGTGATGATCTGCTTGATGTCGTCCCTGGAGTTGAGCATCATGGCATAGTGGGTGCCTAAACGGATGGTGTTGCTCAGCCGCTGGGTACCGGCGGTGATGTTGTCCACCATCTTTTTCTGCATGTAGCGAAAGTTGAAAAATCCCCACACGGCAATGGACAGGAGCAATAGCAATCCGACGCTGACCAGAAGCTTGATTGACAGGCTTTTTTTAATGAGGGCTCTCAGTGACGACATGGTTGGCTTCCGTTGAAGGTTTTCGCAATACAATGGTCGGCCAGCGGGCAGAAAACACCTGGAAACGATAGCCGAAAAGCGATTACGGGTCAACACAGGCGATGAGCATTGATAAAAATGGCATCTCCGGGGGATTGAGGGCGTTTTCTGCAGGCCTTCGGAAGCGAAACCTGGCCGATTAGACGCGTTCATTCAGATACTGTATGAAATTCACCTTTTATTCTTGACATTAATCGTTGTTTTTCTCTATTGTTTCCTGGCGGTTCTACCTGTTCCCCACCGAGGAGGCTACCGGTCGATCACAGCCGGTTATCCCTGAAATCGAGATATTTGTAAACGCCTTGGAACACATGGAACCGGGACATGGCAATCACCATGCAACGGTGTTTCCCCTTTTTTTTTAACCAACGGCAAAAGGAGGCCACATGACCAATCCCTACCAAGCGGCATTTGAACAGTCGATCAACGATCCGGACGGATTCTGGAGCAAGGCGGCAGAGGACTGCCACTGGTACAAGCGCTGGGACAAGGTGCTAGACGACTCAAAAAAGCCCTTTTACCGCTGGTTCACCGGCGGCCAGATCAACACCTGCTACAATGCCCTGGACCATCACATCGACCAGGGGCGGGGGAATCAGCTGGCCCTGATCTACGACAGTCCGGTCACCGACACGATAAAAAAATACACCTACACCCAACTGCGCGATGAAGTGGCCCGGTTTGCCGGGGTGCTGGTGGCCCAGGGGGTTCAAAAGGGCGACCGGGTCTTGATCTACATGCCCATGATCGCCGAAGCGGCGATGGCCATGCTGGCCTGTGCGCGCATCGGGGCGGTGCACTCGGTGGTGTTCGGCGGGTTTGCGGCCAAGGAGCTGGCCACGCGCATCAACGACGCCAAGCCCAAGGTGATCGTGACGGCCTCGTGCGGCATCGAGGTGAAGAAGGTCATCGCCTACAAGCCGCTGTTGGACAAAGCCATCGAGATGAGCACCAGCAAACCGGGCAAGTGCATCATCTATCAGCGCCCCATGGAGAAGGCGACCATGATCGCCGGCAGGGATGTGGACTGGGCCGAGGCCATGGCCTCGGCCGCGCCGGCGGCCTGCGTGCCGGTGGCGGCCACGGATCCGCTATACATCCTTTACACCTCAGGCACCACGGGCCAGCCCAAGGGGGTGGTGCGCGACAACGGCGGGCATGTGGTGGCGTTGAAGTGGAGCATGAAGAACATTTACAACGTGGATGCGGGGGATGTCTACTGGGCGGCCTCGGACGTGGGCTGGGTGGTGGGTCACAGCTACATCGTCTACGGTCCGCTGTTCAAGGGCTGCACGACGATCCTGTTCGAAGGCAAGCCGGTGGGCACGCCGGACGCCGGGGTGTTCTGGCGGGTGATCGGCGAACACAAGGTCAAGGTGATGTTCACGGCGCCGACGGCCTTTCGGGCGATCAAGCGGGAGGACCCCAAGGCCGAACTGATGAAAAAATACGATCTGTCCAACTTCAAAGCCCTGTTCCTGGCCGGTGAACGCCTGGACCCCAACACCCTGCACTGGGCCGAAGCGGCCCTGAAGGTGCCGGTGGTGGATCACTGGTGGCAGACGGAGACGGGCTGGGCCATCTGCGCCAACTGCATGGGTCTGCACGTGTTTCCGGTCAAGGAGGGCTCGCCCACCAAGCCGGCGCCGGGCTGGAACCTGCAGGTGGTGGACGCCAACAACCGGCAGGTGGCGCCGGGCGAAATCGGGGCCCTGGTGGTCAAGCTGCCGCTGCCTCCGGGTACGCTGCCCACCTTGTGGCAGAACGACAAGCGCTATGTGGAGTCCTACCTGGAGGAGTTTCCCGGCTACTACAAGACGGCCGATGCGGGCTTTATCGATACGGACGGCTATGCCTACATCATGAGCCGCACGGACGACATCATCAACGTGGCCGGCCACCGGTTGTCCACGGGGGCCATGGAGGAGGTGCTTTCGGACCATCCGGACGTGGCCGAGTGTGCGGTGCTGGGGGTGGAGGATGACCTCAAGGGCCAGGTTCCGGTGGGCTTTGTGGTGCTCAAGGCCGGTGTGACCAAGGCCGAAGGCGAGATCGTCAAGGAGGTAATCCAGATGGTTCGCGACCGCATCGGACCGGTGGCGGCGTTCAAGACGGCCACGGTGGTCAAACGGCTGCCCAAGACGCGTTCGGGCAAGATCCTGCGGGGCACGATCCAGAGTATCGCCGACAACAAGGCGTACAATGTGCCGGCCACCATCGACGACCCGACCATCCTGGGTGAAATGGAAACGGCCTTGAAGGGCATCGGCTACGCCGGGGCCAGAAAGGCCTGATCCTCAATCGGTTGTAACCGACTGCTGGATTAAAAAATATAAACGCCGGGCGCTTCGAGAACATAGAAAGCCCGGCGTTCATATTTTTGGCGTCCATTGCAGCTCGAGATCGACCGAGCCGATCATCCTGTATTCATCTTGACTGTGCTTCGGGAAATTTAAAGGCGATGTTTTCCCGAGCGAATCCCATTGATGTTAGGTTCCTATAATTGGATTCAAAAATGGATTCAGGATTTCTTCCCCACCTCGCCCAGCAACACCATGCAAAACGAAAACGGGATCGGTGGTGGTCAACATAGCCATTCAACCGACACCCCGGCCATATGCCCACCACCGTGCCTATTGCCTCTATTTTGCTGATGAAACTTGTGGCCGATGCATTGACCGCTGTCCAGCCCGTGCGATTACCGAGGCCGGCCAAGACAAGGAAAAATACCGGCCGCATTTGGTTTGCTCCAGAGCATGCATTTAAAGGACGGATAACCTTACAAAGGAAGAAAAATGAATTGTTGCCCCACCGTTCATCTGTTGCGAATGGTTTCCGGTATTGTTTTGGCAGCCGGTGTCGCTTTGGCAGAAGGGGTGGCAGAGGTCGGCCGCGAAGGGACCTTTGTGGCCTACGCCAATGGGGTGGTGGCGGATACGAGGACCGGGCTTGAGTGGATCGCCGGCCCTGATGTGGATACCAGCTATTATCAAGCCGTGGAATGGGTGCGCGGTTTGATGACCGCTGGCGGCAGATGGCGCATGCCGACGACCAAGGAATTGCGTACGCTTTACAGGACTCCCGAGGGGTTGTCCAGCATCACGCCCTTGTTGAAAACCACGGGAATCCATGTGTGGCCGTATCAGGACAATGAGGATGTGTCGCTGTACCTCTTCCGTTTCATGGATCCCTATGGCACGCGCGGTTTTGCAGTGCGATCTGCGCTCGGTGATTGATACCGCAGTTCTGGCTTCCATCCTCCGCTCAGATGGCCACAACCTTGTCACGCCCTTGACTTTTGGCCTGGTACAGGGCTTTGTCAGCCAGTTCCACAAGCTGTTTGCCTGAGATTACATCACCGGCTGTCAGAGCAGCGACACCGACGCTGGTCGTGATGTGAAGGGTCAGCGCCTCGTAGGTGAATGCGTAGTCCTTGACCCGCTCCCGAAACCGCTCGCACAAGGACATGGCCTTGTCCAATGACGTGTCGGGGAGAATTACGGCGAACTCTTCGCCGCCATAACGACATCCCACATCGTATTGGCGGATGCTGTCATCCAAAAGCCGCCCGAATTCCTGGAGCACCCGGTCCCCGCACAGATGGCCGTGGGAATCGTTGATCCGCTTGAAATGGTCCAGGTCGATCATGCAAAGGGCCAGGCCGTGACCGTACCGCTGAGCACCGGAGATCTCCCGCTCCAGCGCCTCCCGGAAATAGCGCCGGTTGAACATACCGGTCAACTCATCGCGCACGGACATCTCTGTCAGTTTCTCCTGAGCCATGCGCATTTCCCGCTTTAAGCCGGCCTTTTCCAGGGCATTGGAAATAATGCGCAGCAGCGCCTTGCCGCTCACTTTGGCCTTTGGCAGATAGTCGTAGGCTCCGGCCTGGATAATCCGGGAGGCAATGAGTTCGTCACCCTGGCCCGTGATGACAACCACCGGTGTCTCCATCCCTTTGCTGTTGACGGCTGCAAGAAAGTCCAAACCGGTGCCGTCGGGCAGCAAGTAATCCAGGAAAATGAGGTCGAAGCGCACCCTTTCCAGGCGGTCGAAAGCTTCGGCGATCGATTTTACCCGGGTCAGTTTCAGCTGATGGTGATCCCGCATGATCTGTTTGACTTTGGTGAAATCTTCATCCTTGTCCTCGATGGAGAGGATAGAGACCTGCTGATCCAGGTTGAGAATGGTTTTCCCGCCGGCGTAAGTCCGAGGCTCGTCGTGGCGGAGGGTCTGGATCTTTTTGACGATGTCCGAAATGCGATTGGCGGCTTCGGTGATTTTAGCCACCCGGCCGGCCAGATGCTCCGGAATGTCACCGTCCATCTCCATCAATTGAATGTTGCCCATCAGGACCATCAGCGGCTGATTCAGTTCGTGGGCGGTCGCGCCGGCCATCTGTAGCAGGACCTTGAGACGCTCCTCCTCGATGACCGATTTCTGCTGCTCCCGGATCTGCCGGTTGACGGCTTCCAACTCCGCAACCATTCGGTTCAGCTCCGCATTGCTTTGCTGAAGCTTCTTGCGCTGCTCGAACAATTCGACGAAGACATTGACCTTGCTGCGCAGGATCAGCGGATCCAGAGGCTTGAACAGATAGTCCACCGCACCTTTTTCATAACCGGTGAAGACGTGGGTATCGTCTTTGCTGATGGCCGTGACGAAAATGATGGGAATGTGGCGGGTTTTTTCGCTGCCCCGTATCAGCTCCGCCACCTCGAAGCCGTCCATGCCCGGCATCTGCACATCAAGGAGTATCAGGGCGAAGTTGTGTTCCAGCACCAAGCCCAGTGCCTTGTTGCCGGATCTGGCTGTGATGATGGTCAATTCCGGCCGTTCTAAAACGCCTTCGATGGCCATGAGGTTTTCAGGCCGGTCGTCTACGACCAGGATTTTAATCTTTTCATCTACAGGCATGGGCGCTGTCCAGCGGACTCCTCGGATGAATGGTTATTTAGCGCTTTTTTCTGGAGCGGCCCGGTGTGGGTCAAGCCAGATTTTTAGCATGGAGGTCAGTTTGTCCAGATTCACCGGTTTGGCCAGGTAGTCGTCGGCACCCGCCTCGATACATTTAGCCCGGTCGCCGCGCATGGCTTTGGCCGTCAGGGCCAGGATGGGAAGGGTTCGGTAGCGGTCCCGGTTGCGAATCTCCCGAATAGCCTGGTAGCCATCCACTTCGGCAATCATGACATCCATGAGAACAAGATCAATGTCCGGAAAACCGTCCAGTTTGTCAAGGCTTTCCTTGCCTGTCTTGCCGGTGAGCACGTTGGCGCCCTGGTCTTCCAGAACATTGGAAACGGCAAAGACCGTCCGCATGTCGTCATCCACCAGGAGTACATTGCGGCCTTTTAACACGGACTGGCGGTTGTCCATGGTCCGCAGCCGATCACGATGGGCGTCGTCCAGGGCTTCGGGTGGCAGGTGGAGGCTCAAAACAAGCGCCAGCAGCAGTTGATCCGCAGTGTCGATCACCCTGAGGTTCACCGCCTCCAGGTAGTGACTGACGCCGGCACGGGAAGGTGCACGCTGAGGGGTTCCGGAGTATAGAAACACCGGCATTGGATTTTGTTGCAGGCCGCTGAGAAAACTGTGCTGTTCCGCGGCATGCGTCGCAGGATGCACGATTACGCCATGCACGCTGCGTGTTTTCAGGGCCGCCTTCGCTTCGGCAGCGGTGGCCGCTGCGACCATCTGAATCGTCCTGCCGCCGACAGCCTCCTTGATCCGCGTGCTGCATTCCAGATTCGGTGCCACAACCAGAAGCGTTCGCTCTTCGCTGGATCGCAAATTATCGATTCGGTGGAACGCCGTTTCCAGGCAGTTGGAGGTGATCGGTTCGACCACATGGCCTGCCGCCCCGTGAACCGCCGCTGTGAAATCATCTGCATGGGGCGAGAGGGTGAATACGGGGATGTGCCGGCTCTTGGGGTTGGCTTTGATTCGGCGAATCATCGCCCAGCCGTTCGCATCGGGCAGCCGCAAATTGACGAAAATAGCCGCGGGGAGATAGTAATCGGCAAAATGAAGGCCGGTTTGAAATTGCTCGGCCACCAGAACCTTGTAGCCCTTCCGGTAGGCATAATCTTTGACTGGTTCGGTCGTGGTTGCATCCGCGTCAAGGGTGAGAATGCATTTATCCCCGGGTTTTAGTCGATTGCGGTCGTCCGGAACCGGAAGCGTCCCCGGGGATACTTCGGCTTCCTCCGCCGTGGGGAGCGGTTCAACCGGCTGATTTGACGGGGTTCTAATCGTATCGCGTTGATCCATCGCCGGCTCTTTGTTCAACAGGGGGATAATGGGCAAGTGAAGCGTAAACCGGCTGCCCTGCTCAAATTGGCTTTCCAGGGTAATCTCACCGCCCAGCATACGAGCCAGTTCCCGTGAGATGGAAAGGCCCAGGCCCGTCCCGCCATACTTACGCCGGGTAGAGCCGTCTACCTGCTGGAAGGCTTCAAACACCATTTCATGCTTGGAGGCCGGGATGCCGATCCCCGTATCCACCACACTGATGGCCAGACAGCCGTTGTCATCGTTGTCACCGGTACCCCGGCAGATAACCCGTTCCCTGGAAACAGCGATCTCCAGGCGAATGGTACCCCTGGTGGTGAACTTAAAGGCATTGGACAGAAAATTCTTGACGATCTGTTCGATGCGCTTGCGGTCGGTGAGCAGTTGTTCAGGTACATCTCCTGCCACATGAATGGTAAACGCGACGCCACGTTGTTCAGCCAGGGGAGCAAAGCTCACCCTCATGGCGTTGGCTATGGAGTGAACCCGCACCGCTTGAAGCTCCACCGCCATTTTCCCCGATTCCACCTTGGCCAGATCCAGGATTTCGTTGATCAGATTCAGCAGGTCTTCTCCGGCTGAATGGATGGTTCGGGCAAACTCCAATTGTTTGGCGGTTAGGGCCATTTCCTTGTTTTCCAGCAGCAGGCGGGAGAGCAGCAGAATACTATTGAGCGGCGTCCTGAGCTCATGGGACATATTTGCCATGAACTCCGTTTTATAACGGCTGGAAACCTCAAGCTGGCGGGCTTTTTCTGCCAGTTCCCGGTGGGTTCTTTCCAACTCGGTGTTTTGTTTCTGCATGTCCAATTTCTGGGTTTCCAGGATGGCCATGTGGGCTTCCAAGTCGGTAGCGTTTTTCATCATCTGTGCGTTGGCAGCCTCCAACTCCAGCTGTTTAAGCTGAAGTTTTGCCTCGGAAGCATGAAATGCCCGGCTCTGGCTCTTTAGTTCGCGTGTGCTTGCCTCCAGCGCTGCTTCGCGAACCTTCAATTTATTGGCCTGTTCCCGGGTTCGTTTCCGCAGGGCCTCTTCCTGCCGTCGTATCAAGGCAGAATTGACGGCCACGGCAAGGACCGGCGCCGCCGCTTCCACGAACCGGCAGTCAAATGGCTCGAATGGGCTCGATTTTTCCAACTGCAGAACGCCTTTGACCGTCTGAAGCAAAACGAGTGGGACAGTGATCAGATTGGCCAGGTCGGCTGTGGGAACAGGAGTCACCAATCCGTTGATCGCATCCTTTCGAAAAACGGTGCTGACTTTTTCCAGGGCTGCCTGAGCCACCCGTCCGTCACCAGGGTCAAAGACTTGCGGTATCTCGCCGTTGGGATGGCCGGGGAATCGACTGGTGCATTCCAGCTTCCCGTCATTCCTGACGATAAAAAGATCGGCCTGAATCAAGTCGAGAAAGCCCGAAAGGAATTCGAGCGTATTAAGGCCCAACTCCCTGAGTTCCTGTTCACCAGCGATCAACCGATGCAGGCTGGCCAGGCCGGACATGAACCGCGACTGGGTATCGCTTTCCACCGTGACCTCGTTGAGATGGCGAACCATGCTGCCGAATGCCGCCGACAGTTCGCCGATCTCATGGTGGGCGGTCACATGAATAGCATGGTCCAACCGGCCTTCCGCCACCATAGACATGCTTTGGGAAAGATCGCGCACAGGACCAACGATGGTTCGCGCGAGTGCTGTGGACACCACCAGCGCCCCGGCGCCGGTTAGAATCATGATGGTGAGAATCATCGTTCTGAGGCGATTCATGGCACCAAAGGCCGCCTCGGTTTCAATCTCTACGATCAGGGCGTAAGGGGTCTTTCCCAGGCGCACCTCTGCGTAGGTACCCATCACCTGCTTGCCGCCCGGCCCTGCATAGGTAAATGGCACCGGGAGGGGCGGAGCGGCACTGCGGCCAGGCAGGTTTTCCCGCCACAGCCGCGTTTGAGCGGTGTCGATCAGGGCGTTGCCATCCAAATTCGGCACACCGATGGTCCCGGCCAGCAGAGTCAGGTCAGAATCGACCAGATACACCTGGGAACCGGCCCCCAGTTCCATGGGCGGCCCCAGTATCTGATTGACGGTGCTGGAAAAAGAGATCGTGGTGCGTTCATGGTCCTGCCGGTCGCCATCAGCCAGTTGGACGTCGAAGACGGTCTGAAGCTGGCGGCTCCTCAATTCAGTGGCGATGCGGATGGTTTTGCGGACCTCCTGCTCCAAGCGGTGATAGGCCGTTTGGTAGCAGATAAAGCCCACGATGGCCGTGGGTAGCACCGCAAGCCCGAAAATACAGAGCAGCAGGGATCGACCCAAGCCTCGGCGAAACACCAGGTCCAGGTTGAAGGGATACAGCCTTTCAGGGTGCGTGTTTTCCATTCATGATCCTAGGGTTTGTAGCCAAAAGCGCCGCACCAGATCCCTCAGATGCTCAAACCGATGGCAATCGACAAGGGTGGATTGCTCCTGCAAATTGAGCCGGTGAACCACGGCCCTGAAGATCAGATAGGCTTGCCGGAGGCGATAGGCGGTCACCCCGTCAACGATTCCGGTTTCGGCCAGGGCCTGCAACAGGCGCACATTGTCCGTCCAGCGGGTGATTTTTGGATGCTTGGCCGCGTGCAGCAGGATAAGGTATTGAACCAGGAATTCGATGTCGACCATTGCACCGATATCCTCTTTGATATCGAACTGGTCGGGCTGGGCTGAAAGCCGGCTTTCGCGCATCCGTTCCCGCATTTCCCGTACAGATGCCTTAAGTGATTCCGGTTCCCGGCGCAGGCAGAGCACGTCGCGCCGAACGGCTGAAAAGGCATCCCTGAGCACTGCGTCTCCGGTAATAGGCCGTGCCCGGATCAGGGCCTGGTGCTCCCAGGTCCAGGCATCTTCCATCTGGTAGCTCTTGAATCCCTTTACATGGCTGACCAAAAGCCCCGAGGTGCCATTGGGTCGCAGCCGCATGTCGGTCTCGTATAGGGCACCGGCGGCCGTGTGGGTTGAAAGCATATGCACCACCCGTTGACCCAGCCGAGCAAAAAAGTGGGTGTTGTCGATGGGCCGCTTGCCACCGATGGTTTCACCGGGATCGGCCGCATGGAGAAAGACAAGATCTAAGTCGGACCCGTATCCGAGTTCGATCCCCCCAAGCTTGCCGTAGCCGATGACGGCAAATCCCCGCTCGCAGGTCTGCCCCTCAAGGGTGCATGACGGGCGGCCGTGCTTTTCCACCAGGTGGTTCCAGGAGATCTCAACCACCTTGTCCAGAATCGCTTCGGCAATCCATGAGAGATGGTCGCTTACCTTCATCAGCGGCAGCACATTGGTGATGTCCGACGCCGCCACGCGCAGGGTGTTAATCTGGCGGAAAATGCACAAGGCCTCGATCTGGTACTCTGGATCGGCATCGGGAACCGTGGCCAGCTGACGTACAAGGCCGGCGCGCAGGGTATCAGGACCGGGGGGAGCATACAGGGTGCGTGGATCAAGCAGCTCGTCCAGCACAACCGGGTGGCGGCTCAAGAAGGCGGCAATCCAGGGACTGGCGCCGACCAGCCGGATAAGGTGGGTCAGGGCGTTGGGGTATTCCAGGAGCAGGGAAAGGTAGCTGGTCCGCTGCTGAATGCTTTTGAGCAGCTGCAGCACCC
Source organism: uncultured delta proteobacterium (assembly GCA_963704985.1). Lineage (GTDB taxonomy): Bacteria > Desulfobacterota > Desulfobacteria > Desulfobacterales > Desulfosarcinaceae > Desulfosarcina. The sequence continues at coordinate 347,279 of CAVPIL010000010.1, forward strand.
GGTGTAACACCGTTCCAGGGTCGTCGCAGCCACTGGCCGCCTCTAAGACGCGTGGGATCAGCCGATCCAGACGGCGTTTCCCAGCACTGCTCAGGGCTCGGGTTGCCGGTTCGGATTTGAAGGTCTCCAGAAGGGCGGCGGCGGCATCGCCATCCTGAAATCCCACCGTCTCAAGGAGCCGCTGCCGTTCACCGGTCGCCGCGGAAAAGGACCAGACGTCGGCTAGGCTGGATACCTCCCGGCGGCCACCTCCGTCGGACTTGGCTTCGGCCTCGGGCTCCAACAGACCGTCAAAATGAGAGCGAACCCGGTTGCGATGGCCCTCGAGAACCTGCCGGTAGTCATCCCAGCTATCGAATCCCATGGAGCGGGCCAGTTGCAAACGGGCCAGGAGATCCGATGGCAGCGCATGGGTCTGCTGGTCGTTGGCTTCCTGAAGCCGGTGTTCGGTTTTTCGAAGAAAACGATAAGCGGCGGCAAGTTCCCGGCAAACCGGCTGCGGCACAAACCCTTCCTTGCCCAGCGTGTCCAGTACGGTCTGGATGGCCGGCTGTTGGAGCGCAGGCAGGACACCACCCCGGATCAGTTGGAACATCTGCCCGAAAAACTCGATTTCCCGGATGCCGCCACTCCCCAGTTTGATGTTTTCGTGGAGTTTTTTCCGGCGAACCTCGGCGGTGATCTTTTGCTTCATCTCCCGCAGTGACTCAAACACACCGAAATCCAGGTAGCGGCGATAGACAAATGGCCTCAGGCGTTGGAGCAGCCGCTGGCCGGCATCCCGGTCTCCAGCCACCACGTCGGATTTGATCAAGGCATAGCGCTCCCACTCACGGCCCTGGAACTGGTAATAGTCTTCCATGTGGTCGAAATTCATGACCAGGGGGCCGCCGTCGCCATATGGCCGAAGCCGCGTATCCACCCTGAAAACAAATCCGTCGGCGGTGTTTTCGCCGATGGCCTGGATCAAGTGTCGGCAGAGCCGGGTGAAAAAGACCTCGTTGGCAATGGGCCCTCTGCCGCCCCGGGTTTCGCCGTTGGCCGGGAAGGTGAAAATCAGGTCCACGTCCGAGGAGAAATTGAGTTCGCCGGCGCCCAGCTTGCCCATGCCGATAACTACCAGGCGCTGGCGGTTGCCGGCGCCATCCTCGGGCATGCCGTCGGTTGCAAGCATGCGGTCATACAGCACGTCCAGGGCCCCATCGATCGCCGCTGCAGCCAGGGCCGAAAGATCGGCCATGGTATCGTCCAGATCGCAGATACCGGCCAGATCCCGCACGGCGATGCGCAGCATCTCCCGCCGCCGGAATGCCCGCAGGGCGGATTTAAGCGGTGCCAGCAGGTGGTCCGGGGTGCTGCCCGGATTGGCCTTGGCCGCCGATTGAAGCAGGGGCCCCAGGCGGTGGGCCATGTGACCGGCATCGTATGAATTGAACAGATCGTTGCTGTCTATCAACTCAAGGGCCATGCGCGGGTGCCGAATGCAGCTGGCGCAAACGAACTCACTGAAGCCAAAGGCTGTTGCCAGTGCCTTGGCACCGACCGAGGTGTGAGAAAATCTCATGCCGGTAGCCCGGGCTTGGGTGCAGAAATTGGTCCATTGTTCCTGTTGCTGTTGATCCAGGAGTTCGGTGGGGGAGCTTGTCATGGTAATGGAAAGTTCCTTTGGCGTTAAGAACCCTGTTGCCGGCTCGAATACAGCGTTGAATCGATTGCCGCAAGCATGGCTGGAGGGTATCAGGTTTAGAAAAATTTGCCAAGATCAGAATTTTTTCGATAGGTTACGAATGGTTTTGAGCGACTGTATGGCGATTTACAATATTGTAGGTTTATCTGAAATTTTATTGCAATTGTGTAAATAAACGGTCTCATAAAAATGGTGTTGCAGAGGCGCCTGATCACGTTGTAATTGGTTTTCAACGGGTTTTATACTATGGTATACAACTTGCTAAAATCGAAAAAGCCAGTGATCCGTTCGCGTCCGGCATTGATTTGTCAATGCCGGCCTTTTTTACCATCGGCAGCCAAAGGAGTACGTCAACCATGTGCCGACTGTTTGCCATGACCAGTGAGACCCCCGTCTCCCCCATGATTGCCATGGAAGCCATGGATGTCATGCGGGAAGGCCACGACGGGTCCGGTGTCGGCCTGTTTCTGCGGGATCTGGGAGGGCCATTCGAGGAGATCAAGGACGCCCCCATCCTGTCCGGTATCTTCAGTGAAGCGGGACTGCGGCGTCTGGATGCCTTCATGATGGATATCGGGTTCATGACCAAATACAAGATTACCATCAAGGTGCCCAAAAGCCCGCCCGCAGGTGTTCCCAAGCGCGACATCTACCTGATCCGCGCCTATGAATACCCCGAAGAGTGGGATGACTATCCCACCGAAGCCCTCTATGGGAAGCTGTTGGACATTCGCCTCCGGCTGCGGGCCATGGGCGAGGAGAAGCACGACATGATCGTTTTCTCCTTCTGGCCGGACGTAATCATGCTCAAGGAGATTGGCGATCCCCTGCAGGTGGCCCACTACCTGAAGCTCGACCGTAAAGAGCTGCATGCCCGGATCATCATGGCCCAGGGACGGCAAAACACCAATTATGCCATCAACCTTTATGCCTGCCACCCCTTTTTCATCCAGGGTTATGCTTCCATGACCAATGGGGAATGCACGGCCTTTACTCCCATCCGGGAGTTTTTGTTGTCGCGCAACTTCCCTGGCTACTCGGGCTATCAAAGCGACTCGGAGGTCTTCACCCACATCCTGCACTACACCCGGACGCGGCTGGGCTTGGGCATTGAGGCCTACAAACACGTGATTACGCCGCTGCAGGATGCCGATATTGTGAACCACCCCAACGCCGACCTGTTGACCCAGCTCAAACATTCGTGCCGCCGTCTGATCATCGACGGGCCCAACTGCGTCATCGGGTGTTTACCGGACCATAGTCTCTTCATGGTCCAGGACCGCAAGAAACTGCGTCCCGGAGTAGTGGGCGGCCGGCCCGGACGATATGCCTTCTCCTCTGAAATCTGCGGCCTGGACTTCGCAGTTCCCGATCGAGACAAGAGCAAAGACTTTCAACCCATGCATCTGGACACGGTGATTGTCGGACCGGAGCGCCAGGAGGTTTCCATATGCAGCCAAACGCAGCCATTACCCCTTCTACACTAAGTGTGAAGGACCTGCCCTGGCAGATCCTCTGGCACAAGGACAAGTGCACCCTGTGCGGCCGCTGCACGGCCGTATGCCCGGTGAATGCCATCGAACTGGGCGTTTTCCGGAAGCGACGCATCACGGTTTCCCTGGAGCCCCAGGGCAACCCCTCCAGCAGTTTCGAGGTCTACCACGGCATCCGCCAGAAGACCGATCCGGCCTATGCCTGTGTGGGTTGCGCCACCTGCAGCCTGGTGTGCCCCAACGATGCCATTTTCCCCATGCGTTCGGACGAGGCGGACAAACTGCGCTTCCACATCAATCGCGGCGGTCAACCCCGCAGCCGCGGCGGCCGGCGCAATGTACCCGGCGGCATCCTGGACCAGATCAAGTTCATCCGCATTTCCATGCTCACGGACCCGGCCCTGGATGCCGGCCGCCACGAATTCGAACTGCGCACCCTGTTGGGCCGGATCCTGCCGCCGGAGCAGAACCTGAAGTTTTTAAGTGAAAAGGGATGGATTCCACCGGTTCGAGAGATCTACCCCCTGATCATCGGCGGCATGAGCTTCGGCGCCCTCTCACCCAACATGTGGGAGGGGTTACAGCTGGGTGTGGCCTACCTTAACGAAGAACTGGGCATGCCCGTACGCATGTGCACCGGCGAAGGCGGATGCCCGCCACGCCTCCTGCGCAGCCCCTTTCTGAAATACGTGATTCTCCAGATCGCCAGCGGCTATTTCGGCTGGGACGAAATCATTCACGCCATTCCGGAAATGGTGGAGGATCCCTGCGCCATCGAGATCAAGTACGGCCAGGGCGCCAAGCCCGGCGACGGCGGCCTGCTCATGTGGCACAAGGTCAACTCGCTCATCGCCGCCATCCGCGGTGTGCCACCGGGGGTGAGCCTGCCCAGCCCGCCCACCCACCAGACCCAATACTCCATCGAAGAGTCCGTGGCCAAGATGATCCAGTCCATGTACATGGCCTGGGGCTTCAGGGTACCTGTATATCCAAAGATTTCAGCCACATCAACAGCCATGGCCGTGCTCAACAACCTCACTCGCAACCCTTATGCCGCCGGTCTGGCCATCGACGGTGAAGACGGCGGGACGGGCGCTGCCTATAACGTCTCCATGGACAACATGGGCCACCCCATCGCCACCAACATCCGGGACAGCTACCTGAACCTGGTGAAAGTGGGCATGCAGAACGAGATCCCCTTGTTCGCCGGCGGAGGCGTGGGAAAAAGCGGAAACCTGGCCGCCAACGCCGCCGCCCTGATCATGCTGGGGGCCAGCGGCATCCAGACCGGAAAATACATCATGCAGGCGGCCGCAGGCTGTTTGGGCTCGGAGACGGACCGCTGCAACATCTGTAACATCGGTCGTTGCCCCCGCGGCATCACTTCCCAGGACCCGCGGCTCTATCGGCGCCTGGATGTTGAAAAGGTAGCCGAACGGGTGGTCGATCTTTTCCTGGCCTTTGACACGGAATTGAAAAAAATCGTGGCGCCTCTGGGCCGTTCCACGGCGCTGCCCATCGGCATGTCAGACGCACTGGGCATCAGCGATTTCCGGGCCGCCGAGAGGCTCAGCATCAAGTATGTCGTTTAATTTCGCCTCTGCATGGCGATCGATACCCGCTGCAGTGGGTGGCATGACCTAGGTTGCGAATCGACCGGAGAACTCCCAATGACGGAAAACAGAAATCCTTTCAATATACCGGGAAAGCGTGACGGGGATCGCCTGACCTCACGGGTCCTCGAAGAGCAGGTTCAGCAGGCCGTGGCAGCCGGGCATCGTCAGCTGAACGTCCATGCCTTTGGCCAGCACGGCATCGGCGGCCGCATCTGGAGGTCCAACGGCGAGCCTGTGCATATAACGATCGACGGTCATGCCGGCCAGCGGTTGGGATCCATGGGTTATCCGGGCACCTTCATCGATTTGCTGGGCCCGGCGTCGGACGACGTGGGCTGGCTTAATGCCGGTGCCACGATCACGGTTCACGGCCACGCCTCCAACGGTGTTGCCAATGGCATGGCCCAGGGGAAAATCTATATTGCCGGCAATATCGGCGCCCGGGGCATGACCATGACCAAATACAACCCCCGTTTCGAACCGCCTCAGCTATGGGTGCTGGGATCGGTCGGGGACTATTTCGCCGAGTTCATGGCCGGTGGTGTGGCCGTCGTCTGCGGGCATGCGCCCCAGAATCCTAAAAATGTGTTGGGGTACCGTCCCATGGTGGGCATGGTAGGCGGGCAGGTTTTGTTTCGCGGACCCCACCAGGGCTTCAGCCATGCCGACGCCAAAATGGTGCCCATCGATGACGACACCTGGCAGTGGCTGACCAATGGGCTTGAAGCATTTTTGAGGGCTATTGACCGGTTGGAATTGTTCGCGGGCCTGGCAGTCCGCGACGCATGGCAGCTTATCGCCGCCCGGTCACCCCAGGATAAAAAAGGCGTGGAACGGCGTTCCATGGCCGATTTTAGGAAAACTGTCTGGGATGAAAAACTGGGCAAAGGCGGTATCGTCGGCGATCTCACCGACCTTGACCGCAGCGCCATTCCGCTGATTACCCACGGTGACCTGCGGCGTTTCGTTCCCGTGTGGGAAAACCGCAAGTTCAAGGCCCCTTGCGAATCCACCTGTCCGTCGGGTATCCCGGTGCAGGAGCGCTGGCGGCTGGTGCGTGAGGGCCGGGTGGATGAGGCGGTGGACCTGGCCCTGGCCTTCACTCCCTTTCCGGCCAGCGTGTGCGGCTATCTGTGTCCCCACCCCTGCATGACCGCCTGTACCAAAGGGTCGGCCTTCATGACGCCGGTGGACGTCTCCCAACTGGGCCGGGCCAGCATCAATGCCAACCTGCCGGAGCTGCCGCCCCTTTCCGGTAAACGCATCGCCGTGGTCGGCGGCGGGCCCGCCGGCATTTCCACGGCCTGGCAGCTTCGGCGCAAGGGACATGAGGCGGTGGTGTTCGACAACGCCCCCACGCTGGGCGGCAAGATCGCCTCGGTGATCCCCAGCAGCCGAATTCCCGCCGATGTGGTGGCCAAGGAACTGGCGCGAGCGGCTGAAGCGATCCCCCATGTTCACCTCCAGCAGCGACTGAACCGGTCGGATACGGCCCGACTGATCGCCGATTATGATTTTGTGATCGTGGCCGCCGGTGCTCAACAACCGAGAACCTTACCCATCCCGGGTAAGGAGCGATTAATCACGGCCATGGATTTTCTAACCGATGCCAAACAGAACCGGGCCAAGCCCGGCCATCGGGTGGTGGTCATCGGCGCAGGCAACGTGGGCTGCGACGTGGCCACCGAGGCGGCACGGTCAGGCGCAAGGGAGATCATCCTGTTGGACGTCCAGGAACCGGCCAGTTTCGGCAAGGAGCGTGAAGACGCCGAGGCGGCAGGCGCGGTGTTCCGCTGGCCGGTTTTCACCCGCCGGATCTCCGAGCTGGGGGTGGAGCTGGAGACCGGGGAGCTGATTCCCGCCGACACGGTGGTGGTTTCCATCGGCGACGCCCCGGACCTGGCTTTTCTACCCGACGACGTGGCCACGGAGCGCGGTTTCGTGTTGGTCAACCAAGACTATCAAACCTCCAACCCCAAGGTCTACGCCATCGGTGACATGGTGCGGCCCGGCTTGCTCACGGATGCCATCGGTGCCGGGAGACGGGCGGCCGAAACCATCGCCGAGATCCTTGCCGGCAAGCGGCCCGGAGCGGACCGGAAGATGGTCATCGACATCAAGCGCATCTCCCTGGAATATCTTGATCCCCGGATCGTCCAATACGAAGACATGGATCAGTGCGGCTCCCAGTGCTCTTCCTGCGGCACCTGCCGGGACTGCGGCATCTGCGTGGCCATGTGCCCGGAAGCGGCCATCAGCCGCAAGGCCTTAGATGGTGTCGCTTTCGAATATGTGGTGGACCCGCAACGCTGCATCGGCTGTGGATTCTGTGCCGGTGCCTGCCCTTGCGGAATCTGGGATCTGGTGGAAAATTCGCCGCTGGGCTGATGCCAATCCTCAATTTGCTGAAAAAAGGCAGGCCCGTGGGTCTGCCTTTTTTAGGGGGTTGATTTGCCGGGCAGATGTGGTAATTGACCACAGTACTTTATGAGCGTGGCAAACCATGCCCGCATGACAAGACGGTTACCATGGAAGCACGATTAACACTCGAAGACGGTCGCAGCTTTGCCTGCCGATCCTTTACCGGCCCGGGGGAAGCCAGCGGCGAGGTGGTGTTCAACACCAGCATGACCGGCTACCAGGAAGTGCTCACCGATCCATCCTACAGCGGCCAAATGGTCACCATGACCTATCCGCTGATAGGCAATTACGGTGTCAACCAAGAAGATGTGGAGTCCGCACGGATACAGGTCGCCGCCTTTCTGGTCAAGGAGTACCAGCCCTATCCCAGCAACTTCAGGTCCACCGGCTCGCTTGCCGACTACCTAGCCGGTCAGGGCGTGCTGGGCGTCGAAGGCTTGGATACCCGGGCCCTGACCCGCCACATCCGCAACGGCGGCGCCATGCGCGCGATCATCTCCACCACTGACCTGGATCCAGAGTCCCTGAAGCGGAGGGCCAATGCCGTTCCCAGCATGGTGGGCATGGATCTGGCCAGGCAAGTAACCACCCCAAGGCCTTACCGCTGGAACGGCGGCAAGCCCGAACCGCTGGCAGATGATCAGAAGTGTGATGCCGGCATCTGGCTGCACAGGGGGGATCGCCCGTCGGTGGTGGTCATGGATTTCGGCCTCAAGTTTAACATTGCCCGCTGCCTGGAACGGGTGGGAATCGAGGTGGTGGTGGTGCCGGCCGCAACTGATGCGTCGGCCATCATGGCCATGGCGCCCGACGGCCTCCTTCTCTCCAACGGACCCGGCGATCCGGAGCCGGTCGTTTACGGCATCGAAACGACCCGGGAGCTGCTGGGCCGGCTGCCCATTTTCGGCATCTGCCTGGGCAACCAGATTCTGGGCTTGGCCCTGGGGGGGCGAACCTACAAGCTTAAATTCGGCCACCGTGGCGCCAACCAGCCAGTCAAGAACCTGGGTACCGGCAAGGTGGAGATCACCTCCCAGAACCATGGATTCGCCGTGGACATGGACAGCCTGAGCACCGATGACGTCGAGGTCACCCACATCAACCTCAACGACAACACAGTGGAAGGCATCCGGCACCGCCGACTGCCGGCCTTTTCCGTCCAATACCATCCGGAGGCGTCTCCAGGGCCGCACGACGCGGCCTACCTGTTCGATCAGTTCAGGTCCATGATGAAAACCGCCTGAGCCGGATCAACCCCCGGATCAACCCATAGACCGCGCCCACGGGATGCGGAACAGAATTGCCGTATCGCTCACATGCCCAAACGCACGGACATCCAAAAAATCCTGATCATCGGCGCCGGTCCCATCATCATCGGCCAGGCCTGTGAATTCGACTACTCCGGCACCCAGGCGTGCAAAGCCTTGAAAGAGGAAGGCTACGAGGTGGTGCTGGTCAACTCCAATCCGGCCACCATCATGACCGACCCGGAAACGGCCGACCGCACCTATATCGAACCGGTCACCCCCGAAACCGTGGCCAAGATCATCGAAAAGGAGCGTCCCGACGCCCTGCTGCCCACCCTGGGTGGGCAGACCGGGCTGAATACCGCCGTTGAAGTGGCCCGACAAGGGACTCTGGAGAAGTTCGGCGTTGAGCTGATCGGCGCTTCGCTTGATGCCATCGAAAAGGCCGAATCCCGAGACCGCTTCCGCCAAGCCATGAACCGCATCGGCCTGCGCATTCCCCGCAGTGGCATCGCCACCACCATTGAGGAGGCCCGCGCCATCGCCGAAGAGATCGGCTTCCCGCTGATCATCCGGCCCAGCTATACCCTGGGCGGCACCGGCGGTGGTGTGGCCTACAACCCCGAAGATCTGGAAAACATCGCCAGCGCGGGACTGGACGCCAGTCTCACCAAGCAGGTGATGGTGGAACAGTCGGTACTGGGGTGGAAGGAATACGAGTTGGAGGTGATGCGCGACCACGCGGACAACGTGGTGATCATCTGCTCCATCGAAAACCTGGACCCCATGGGCGTGCACACCGGAGACTCCATCACCGTGGCTCCCGCCCAGACCCTCACGGACAAGGAATACCAGGCCATGCGGGATGCCTCCATCGCCATCATGCGCGAGATCGGGGTGGATACCGGCGGCTCCAATGTCCAGTTTGCCGTCAATCCGCAAAACGGGGATATGATCGTCGTGGAGATGAATCCCCGGGTGTCGCGCAGCAGCGCCCTGGCCTCCAAGGCCACTGGCTTTCCCATCGCCAAGATTGCCGCCAAGCTGGCCGTGGGGTATACGCTGGACGAAATCCCCAATGATATCACCGGAGAGACCCTGGCCTCCTTCGAGCCCACCCTGGACTACTGCGTGGTGAAGATCCCCCGCTGGACCTTCGAAAAATTCCCCGAGACCCAGGACCTGCTCACCACCTCCATGAAATCGGTGGGCGAAACCATGGCCATCGGCCGGACCTTCAAAGAGGCCTTTCAAAAAGGCCTGCGGTCCCTGGAGATCGGCCGCTTCGGTTTCGGCGCCGATGGCAAGGACCGCCTCGAAGTGGACGGGGCGCCGCCCACCCTGGATGAGATCGAGCAGAAGCTGGCCATTCCCAATTCCCAGCGGATGTTCTACCTGCGCCATGCCCTTCAGGCGGGCCTCTCCGTCGAGACGATTTACCAGACAACCGCCATCGATCCCTGGTTTCTCTTCCAATTGGAGCAGATCTTCCGCATGGAAACGGACTTGATTCAGGCCGGCGAGACAGCGGGCCAATGCGGGACGCCGGCCGAGGGCCGCTTTACCGCCCTCGGTGCCGACCAATTGAGACGCGCCAAGGTTTATGGCTTTTCCGACGTCCAAATCGCCCATCTCACCGGCAGTACGGAAAAAGCCGTCGAGCGGACACGCAAAGCGATGGGCATCCGGCCGGTATACAAGCTGGTGGACACTTGCGCGGCGGAATTCCGGGCCGCGACACCCTACTACTACTCCACCTATGAAACCGAATGCGAAGCCCGGGTATCGGACCGAAAAAAAGTGATGATCCTGGGCGGCGGCCCCAACCGCATCGGCCAGGGCATCGAGTTCGACTATTGCTGCGTCCATGCCTCCTTTGCCCTGCGCGAAATGGGCGTGGAGAGCATCATGGTCAACAGCAACCCGGAAACGGTGAGCACCGATTACGACACATCGGACAAACTCTACTTCGAACCGCTGACCCGCGAAGACGTGTTGCACATCGTGGAAAAGGAGAAACCCGCCGGTGTCATCGTCCAGTTCGGCGGCCAGACGCCGCTGAACCTATCCACGCCGCTGCACCAGGCGGATGTCCCCATCCTGGGCACCCAACCGGAAAGCATCGACCGGGCAGAAGACCGGGAGCTGTTCCAGGTCATGCTCAAAAAACTCAATCTCATGCAGCCGGACAACGGTACGGCCCAGTCAATCGCCGAGGCCCTGACGATCGCCGACACCATCGGCTATCCGGTGATCGTGCGGCCCTCCTTTGTTCTCGGTGGTCGGGCCATGAAGATTGTTTACGATCCCAAGGATATGGAAAATTTTACCCGGCTGGCCATCCTGGCCTCCCCGGATCACCCGGTGCTCATCGACAAATTTCTGGAAGCGGCGGTGGAAGTGGATGTGGACGCCATTTGTGACGGCACCGCCACCATCATCGGCGGCATCATGGAACACATCGAGGCGGCCGGGGTCCACAGCGGTGACTCCGCCTGTGTGCTGCCCCCTTACAGCATCGATAGCGACATGATCCGTCAGATCAGCGTGGCCACCAAGGCCATGGCCGCTGAGCTGAAGGTGGTGGGGCTGATGAACGTACAGTACGCCATCAAAGATAACCGGCTCTATGTGATCGAGGTCAACCCCCGGGCTTCGCGGACCATTCCCTTCGTCAGCAAGGCCACCGGCGTTCCCCTGGCCAAGCTGGCCACCAAGATCATGCTGGGAAAAACCCTCGCTGAACTGGGGCTCACCCAAGAGGTGGTCCCCCGGCACCTGTCGGTCAAAGAGGCGGTGCTTCCCTTTGACCGGTTTCCGGACGTGGATACCCTGCTGGGTCCGGAGATGAAGTCCACCGGAGAGGTGATGGGCATCGGGACCGATTTCGGCCTGGCCTATGCCAAGGCTCAGTTGGGCGCCGGTCAGCGCCTGCCCCTGTCCGGAACGGTCTTCATTAGTGTGGGCGATGACGACAAGGCGGCCATGCTGCCTGTGGCCAGGCAATTCGCCGACATGGGTTTTACTATTTTAGCTACCGACGGCACATGGTCCCAGCTTTCCGCAAGTGACATCATCGCCGAACGGATCAACAAAGTATCCCAGGGCCAACCCCATGCCGCCGACGCCATAAAAAATGGCCGCATACAGCTGATCATCAACACCGGTACCGGTGACGAACCCAGACGGGACGGCTATATCATTCGTCGGGCGGCCCTCAAATTCAAGGTGCCTTACGCCACTACAGCGGCCGGTGCGCTGGCGGTGTGTCGGGCGGTCGCCGCATTGAGAGAAAAGCCCTTTGCCGTAAAGCCCATCCAGGATTACCATGGGTAACGGGGCCCTGCGGCCCGATCAACGAACCCCCCTGCAAGGCAAACAACCATGAAACCATCAGAAGCAACACCCCAGGAATGGATCGTCGATGATAAACCCCGTGAAGCCTGTGGTATTTTCGGTGCCTTCGGCCATCTGGATGCGGCGAAAATGTGTTATTTCGGTCTCTATGCGCTCCAGCACCGTGGTCAGGAGAGTGCCGGAATCGCCGTTGCCGACAACGGCATAATCGATGAGTACAAGGGTATGGGGCTGGTTCCCGACGTTTTCGACATGGACATCCTGGAGGGCCTCAACGGCCCCAGCGCGATCGGCCACGTGCGTTACTCGACCACGGGCAGTTCGGTGATAGCCAACGCCCAGCCCCTTGTGGTGCGCCACCGCAACAAGGCTTATGCCGTTGCCCACAACGGCAACCTGGTCAATGCCCACCATGTAAAAGCGGAGCTGGAGGATGCCGGGTCCATCTTCCAAACCACCATGGACAGCGAGGTCTTTCTGCACCTGTTTGTACGCAACCTTCATCTGGGTTTCGAGGAAGCCCTGAAAGCATCGGTGGCCCGGCTGAAAGGGGCCTTTTCCATGGTGGTGCTTACCAGTCGGGGGGAAATTATCGGCATCAAGGACCCTCACGGCTTCCGCCCCCTGTGCCTGGGCAAACTCAACGGCACATGGGTGCTGGCATCGGAAACCTGCGCTCTGGATCTGGTGCAGGCGGAATTCATCCGTGAACTGGACCCCGGTGAGATCGTCATCATCAACAGCGAAGGGGTTAAAAGCATCCGCACCAAAACCCCTAACCGCCGTTCATTTTGTATTTTTGAGTTTATCTACTTCGCCCGACCGGACAGCACCTTTTTCGGCCACAACGTCTACCTTACCCGCAAGGCCCACGGTCAACGCCTGGCAGAAGAATCGCCCGCGGAGGCAGACCTGGTCATGCCGTTTCCAGACTCCGGCACCTATGCAGCGCTGGGCTATTCCGAAGCATCCGGCATCCCCTTTGAAACGGGCATGATCCGCAACCACTACGTGGGCCGCACCTTCATCCAGCCCACCCAAAGCATGCGGGACTTCGGCGTACGCGTAAAGCTTAACCCTATCAAGGAACTGCTCAAGGGCAAGGACATCATTATCATCGAGGATTCAATTATCCGGGGCACCACGGCCAAGACCCGGGTCAAGGCCCTGCGTGACCTGGGAGTCAAACGGATCCACCTGCGGGTCAGCGGGCCGGCCCACCGGTTTCCCTGCCATTACGGCATCGATTTTTCCACCAAAGGGGAACTGATCGCCGCCAGAATGAGCGTGGAGGAACTCCGCCAGTACCTGGGCCTGGATTCCTTGCGCTATCTGAGCCTGGAGGGGTTGCTCTCATCCACCGGCATCGAAAACCCGGAGGACCATTTCTGTAAAGCCTGCTTCGACGGGTGCTACCCGGTCCAGTTCGATGTGAACCTGTCCAAGCACTGCATGGAAAGCCAATAAGTGGAATGAGACTTGCCTTTCCTGGTGCGGCACACTAAAATGCATCTAGAAAACGGCATCTACCAATCACAATGGTTCCGGGGGATCCCATGATTGAGTCCAAATACCTGAAGGAAAACATTGAAAATATTCAGCGGCTCATGTCCATTTCCGCCCTGAAGCACTTTGAAACCCGCAATCTGGGCAAGCTGTTGCGGCTGAGCAAGATCCGCCAGTACGAAGATGGTGAGACCATCATCCAAGAAGGCGACATGGATCCCTGGCTGTACTTTCTGCTGTCGGGCAAAATCCGGATAACCAAGGAAGGCGAGGAGATCGGTGCCATCAACAAAAAGGGCGAAATCTTCGGCGAGATGCGCATCATCGACGATCAGACCCGCAGCGCTACAGTACTGGCCATCGGCAAGACAATCTGCCTGGCTGTGGACACCTCAGCCGGCAATCGGTTCGCCACATCCGAACAAAAGGATGAGCGCCTGGATTTTTTGCTCCTGCTCTACCGGATATTCGCCGAATACATAACCTACCGCCTCCGCCTCACCAACGAGGAACTGATCCGTGCTAAAAAAGAGGTGCGTCGCCTGGGCGGCGCAACCAGCCCGGATTCGGAAACGGATGAAGACGCCGACTTGGAAAATCTCATGAAATCGATGTAATGCAAAAAACAGTCTCCTTCACCCGCCATTCGGCAAACATCTTCCTTCATATACTCACCCGCTGCAACCTGCATTGCCGCCACTGCTACATCAACCCCGACCAGCACGGCCATGCTACGCTTGACCGGGACATCATTGACCGTTGGTTGGCCCTTTTCGCCCGCCGGCACCCGTCAGCAAATGTCATTTTTCTGGGCGGCGAACCGACCCTGCATCCGGATCTGGCCAGCGCCGTCAAACAGTCCAGACGGCTGGGATACGCATCGGTCACGGTCGACACCAACGGCTATCTCTTCCACGACATCCTGAACCGGGTGACACCGGAGGAGGTGGATTACTTCAGCTTCAGCCTGGACGGGCCCAGCCCGTCGGTCAACGATCCCCTGCGCGGAGTGGGCAGTTTTGAGCAGTGCACACGCGGCATCACGGCGGCAAAAAAACGCGGCTTTGCCGTCAGCCTGATCTATACGGTGAGCCGGGCCAACATCGACCATCTGTGGTGCATGCCGCCCCTGCTGGCGGAACTGGGTGTGAACCGGTTCTTTATCCAGGTGATCGGCGTAAGGGGGCAGTGGGTCGAAGATGCCCGACACAGGGAGACCCTCGCCCAGGTGGAACGGGAGACCTGGCTGGCGGTGATTCCACAGGTGGCCGAAGCCGCCGCCCGCCGGGGGATCACGGTCACCTTCCCCAAGGTGTTTCTGGACCCGCAGGAGCTCTTCGAATGTGCGGGGCTGGTGGCGGACAACTATTTTATCTTCCCCAACGGCCGGGTCTATCGGTGCCCCTTGTGCGAGGATTACCCCCTGCATAGCCTCGAAATCCGTGATGATCGGCTGGTGGAGACCGCCAAGGTGAACGAGGCGGACTTGTTTCCCCTGCTCATCCCTGAAGGATGCGTCATGAACCGCATCATCCAACCCCGCAACCTTTCCCCTGCCGATGGCGGCAAACAGCCTTACCAAATCGCCTGCTGCATGCTTAAAGAAGAGATTACGCCCTGATCCGGAAAGTGTCTGCTCGAGAGGTGATGCATGGATCAGATCTGGCAGAATCTTCGACAAGGGCCTGGATAAATTCATGCTCCATTCGGCGTCGTTGTTGTTTTATCCGTTGAAGGAGGGCGAGCAGCCGTTGCTTTTCAGTCGGCATCCTTTTCAGAATGCGGGTCTGTGCCGGGCACTGGTACCAGGTGCAGACAAAGGGCCGCCGGATTCGATCCAAGCGACAGCCGTCAGGGCTCCCATAGCGGCAATGGTCCTCCTGCCGGCCCAATAGCTGCCGGTCGGGAACCGGTATGCCGGCCAGGTGCAGAAAGATCAGATCCCTGAAATCGGCCCACACCAGCGCCCGCTGGCAACAGACGTCCCTGCAACCGGGACAGGTCTCCCGGCACAGGCGGTCCATGATGGGAAAACTCAATTCAAGCAGCTGCTGTATCTGGTGTGCCTGCCGGCGGGATTCGGCGATCGCCGGCCGGCTTTGCCGCACGGTAGCCGCCAGAAAGGCATTGGCCTCCTGCCACAGGGCGGGGGTGTTCCAGGGAACCGCTGAAAGGTGGCTTTGCATGGCTGTGTCATAGCCTTTTTGCAGGGGCTTTTCAAATCCCCGGGCCTTTTTCTTTGCCTTGACGAATTTCCACGGATATGCGAAGGCCAGACCGAAACGTTGACCGTTTCTTAGAAAGCCCCCTATCCGCGTTGGGCGGAATGCTTCCGAATTGGCAGGCGTTGATCTTGAACTGTGGCAATACCTATGAAAAAGTGACTTTAACGAGGTTATCAAAACGATAGGTCTAGGCAGTTAATTAATCAGGATTTTGGCATGGATGATCGTAATCCGTGCGCTTTTTTTAGGAGCAAGCAGATGAGACTCGGCATCATCGGCCTTCCCCAGTCGGGTAAGGCCACTGTTTTCGAAGCCTTGACCCGCAGCGTCACCACTGATGGCAACCGCCAGGAGAGCCGCATCGGCACGATCACTGTCCCGGACAAGCGGGTGGAAATCCTCAGCGACATGTACAAGCCTCGCAAAACCATTTTTGCCCGGGTGGAGTATTTTCTGCCCGGCAAGGGGGATCATGGCGGGATTGCCAAAAATGACCAGAGCGTCTGGACCCAGGTGCGGGACTGCGACGCGCTGATCCATGCGGTGCGCCATTTCAGCGGCTACGGTTTCGATGCGCCCACGCCCAAAGAAGATGTGGCGGCCATCGACCAGGAATTGATCCTGTCCGACATGGTCGTGGTTGAAAAACGCCTGGAGCGCCTGGCCCTGGACGAGCGAAGGGGTAAAAAACCCAATCCCGAGGAGATCGCCCTGCTGGAGCGCTGCAAGGAACACCTGGATAACGAAACACCCCTGCGCCGGTTTTCCGACATCACCACGGCCAAACTGCTGCGTGGTTTTGCTTTCCTATCGGCCAAACCCATGCTGATCCTTTTCAACAACGAGGATGAAGACGATGCCCTGCCTGGCGCCGCTGCGCTACCCGAAGGGGAGGCGTGCATGGTGATCCGGGCCAAGCTGGAGCAGGAACTGGCCCAGATGTCGGACGACGAGGCGCAGGATTTTCTGGCCGAGTTCAACATCACCGCATCGGCTACGGATCGGGTCATCCAGCGCTCCTACGACTTGATGGGGCTGATCTCCTTTTTCACCGTGGGCGAAGACGAGGTGCGTGCCTGGACCATCGGCCGGGAAACCGAAGCGGTGGACGCGGCCGAGGTGATCCACTCGGACATCAAAAAGGGATTCATCCGGGCCGAGGTGCTGGCCTACGACGACCTCATGGATGCCGGAACCTATGCCGAGGCCCGTAAAAAAGGCACGGTCCGGCTGGAGGGTAAAACCTACAAGGTGTGTGACGGCGATATCATCAACTTCCGCTTCAATGTCTGACGGCTCCCTAAAAGTCCCTGAAGCGTTTCCAAGCCTCGATCGCGACTGGTTTTCGAAACTGCTCGTGAATGGGCGGGTTATATCAACTGCGCGATGCCTGATTCCCAAGATTCCGACCGCCCCATGACCGTGCAGCCACCCCCGTCGACACTCCCTTGGAAAGCGCTCCTGGACGAAAGCATCACCACTGCTGAGCATCTGGCCAGACATATCGATGTCGACCCCAAGCAGCTGGCGCCGGTGATTCGCAGCTTTCCGCTGCGCATTAACCCCTACTACCTTTCCCTGCTCCGACAGCCCGGCGATCCCCTGTGGCGGCAGGCCGCTCCCGACCCGGCCGAACTGACCGACACCGTCGGCACAGCCGATCCCCTTTGCGAGGAGCAACGATCACCGGTATCCGTTAAAGCACGCGGACCGACGTTAAGCCAACCACCAGCGCATCACAGGTAAGGCGGTCGGCCGCCGGAAAAGATCAGTTTGCTGTAGGTGCGGTCCCGGGTCAATGTCGGTTGAGTTTTGACAAATTGGCGAACGTAACCGGGTATATCTCCCGTGTTCAGATAAATTTTGAAGTCGTTTTCAATCCTGGCCTTGGAGAAGGGCCAAACATCACCGGCGCGCCGAAATAGCATGTACACGCTGCTTCCGGTGGCAAAGGCCACATCCGACAGATCCCCTTCTTCACCGAGGACATCCAGCGGCGCCAGGCGCCGTTCCAAAATGATTTTAAGGGCGCCGTATACAAGCGCAAGACAGATAAAAATGATCATGGAAGCCATGACACCCGACCCTTTGCGTTGGTGTTAAGCATCATATGAATGTAAGATCGGTCCGGGGCGGTCGGTTGTCAAGCAAGCGAGGGTGGGCAGCGACTGAGCCGGGCGTTGTTTCACCAACCGCTGTCAGCCTGAGCCGCGGCGACTGTCAGAACCAGGAACGATGGCTCCAGATATCTTCTTCCAGGCTCTTTTTGTCCTCCTGAAGTTTCAGGTACATGGAGGCATTCTGGATGGCCAGGCCGCCCTGGTGGGCCAGGGCCTCCACCATCACCATGAGGTCCGATGGGAATTCACGCTGCACATCGCTGTATAGCCGCATCACACCGATCACCTTGTCCCGGGCAAGGATGGGCGTGACGATCATGGAAACGATACCCTCCTTTTTCATGGCTTCCTTGAACTGGATGCGCTTGTCCGTGGTGGCGTCGCTGATGACGATGGTCTCTCCTTTGAGGGCGCGGGCCGCGGTTTCTGTGGTGGTGATGGCGCCTTTTTCCAGGAATTCCTTGCTGAGGCCAAAGCTGCCCATCAGCTTCAGCGAACCGGTGTCTTCGTCCATCAGCCGGATGAGCGCCCCCTTCATGCCCAGGGTGTCGCAGATGTTCTCCGTCAGGTTGCCGAGCACCTGCTGGATGTCGAGCGAGGAGTTGATGTTGGAGGCCAACTCCAGGAACAACATGGCGTTTTTCTGCATGCGCCGGAGCAGGCGGTTGTGTTCGATAGCAATTCCCCCCTGATCGGCCAATGCGCGCAGAAATTGAATCTCATCGGGATTGAACTCGCGCCGGGTAGCCGTATACAGTGACAACACCCCGATGGTGCGGTCTTTCACCGTCACGGGCACCGTCAGCAGCGAGGCAATGCCTTCAGCTTTCTTGGCTGCATGATTTTCCAAACGCGGGTCGGTCGTGGCATCGGGAAAGGCCAGGTGCCCCTCCTTTTTCAGGAGCAGCACCACCCGTTTGGCCTGGATGGGGTTGGCGTGCAGATAGGTTTCGGACAGACCCTGTTGGGCCATGGGCACGAAGACATCCTGCTTCTCATCATTCAAAAACAGGCAGGCGGCTTTGCCCTTCATGGTCTTGATGGCGCTGTCGACAATCAAGTTCAGCAACGCCGTCTTGCCTGCGGCCGTACCGAAGGCCTTGCTGATTTTGCAAAAAGTTTTAAAATAGTCCTTCTCCCTGGTCATCGGGTACCTCCTACTGGTATGGTTTGTCCGCATTACCCATTGGGCGTGTCAGATACAACATCTACTCGGGACTTTTTAGGTCCGGCTCCTTTTCGGATACTTTTTGCAGGCATCTTTTTCCCCTGCAACGTTTTTTTCGGCGTGCCGGCCGGTTTGGTCGCAGGGGCTTTTTTGCGCGGCCCTCTTTTTGGGGCAATGGCATCTCTCTCTTTAAGCCAATTGGTGATTTTGGGTGCAAAGGCTTCCTGGAACTTTGAGCTGACGTAGATGCCGATGTGCCCGGTGTTCAGGCAGAGGTCTTCGGTATCCGTGCTGCCCACATGCCTGACCAGCTGCTCGCAGGCCTCGGGCGGCACCAAGTGATCGTATTTACCATAGATATTTAGCAGCGGCATGGTCAGGTTTTTCAGATCTACCCGTTGGCCATCGACCTCGAGCTTGCTCTGGATGAGCTTGTTGCCCTGATAGCAGTCCTTGATGAATTGACGAAAAACTTCGCCCGGCAGGTCGGGGCTGTCAAAAATCCATTTTTCCATGCGCACGAAGTTTTCGACGAATTGCTTGTTGTCCATGTTCTCCATAAAACCGACGTATTTGTCGATCATCAGGCGGGCGGGGTTGAGCAGTAAAAAACCCAAATTCATCATATCTGCCGGCAGATTACCGTAGGTATCCACCACGCGATCCACGTCGAGATGTTCCATCCATACGTGCAGCAGTCCCTTTTTGGTGTCAAAATTAGTGGGCGTGACCGTGGTAACCAGATTTTTTATTTTATCCGGGTGCAAGGCGGAATAGATGACGCTAAAGGTGCCGCCCATGCAGATACCCATGAGGTTAATTTTTTCAATCGCGTGCCGTTCACGGATGAAATCGATAATATTATCCATATAGCCGTTGATGTGATCATCAAAGCCCAGGAAACGGTCTTTGCGCGTGGGATAACCCCAGTCGATCATGTAGAGATCGATCCCGGCCTCCAGAAAACGCTCGACCACGCTGCGTCCGGGCTGCAGGTCAAGCATGGTTTCGCGGTTGATCAGGGCGTAGACGACCAGCAGGGGAGTCCGGTAGCGGATCTCGGTGCGGGGCAGGTAATGTTTCAATTTGACCCGGTCTTCCTGGTAGACGACCTCATAGGCGGTTTTGGCCAGGTCGGTGTCCAGATCGTCCAACAATACTTCCGATGCCTTGTGGGCGCGGGATTGCACCTTTTCGGCATCTTCCGCCAACTTCGACAGAATCAGGTCCACAGGAATTTTGGTTTGCGACATGAACTACCCCCCTTGGGAGCCGGGTTGTTGGGTTGAGGCACGTTACCAATCTCGATAATCAGCGGCGTCAGGTGCGGGTAGGTTCAACAGCGGCATCGGATTCGCGCTAACAGTGCCAAGGGATAAGCGTCTATTTATTTTTGAGCTTTTTCAAGCCGTCGAAGACGCTTTTTCAATTCATAGAGTTCCCGGGCCATGTCGTCCATTTCGGTCTTTTTGGCCACGGGCAGCGCACTTAACATGTCTTCGAGAGCCGCATTCCGTGCGGCCGAATATTCAGATAGGGCATTGACGGTGCGGGTCAGCGTCTCCACATATTCAGGCGTTTGAAAAAGGGTCATAAAATGTCCCTCCAACACCTTTACCCACATGTTGTAATAGACCTTGGTGTCATCGGGCAACTCACCCTTTTCGGCCATTTCACCCACTTTTTCCTGCATGACCTGCATGGATCGGTTGAAGGGAAGACCCAGCAAATTTAAAAATTCAGACAAGGTGGATTGAAACAGGTTGTACTTATCGGCCGCCTGACTGGCCTTTTCCTGGTAGGTGCGCATCAGGCCAAGCTGAGGGATCTGGAAGAACTGCTGAAACTCCTTTTTATAAATATCGGTCCACGCGCGAAACATGTTCTCCTCGATGTCCTGGAATTGATACGCATCGACCGATTGACCCATCCGTCCGACACGCTGGATCATCTTCTGCTGCAGTTCGATCAAGCTGCCCATGGAGGTTTGGGCCAGCTTGAGCAGCACCTCCGGCATGGCCCCACTGCCTTTTAAAAGCGCGGTCATGGATTCCGGCGCTGCCATGGCACCGGCCATGGATTGCCAGTTCTTCAGGGCTGCGGCCATGGCCGCCTGGGTTTTGTGGTTGGTTCCATAACCCGCCTTTGCACCGGCCTGCTGATGCCCTGGGGCGGCACCCCATTGACCGGCCATGCTCCCCCAAAGGTCGTTCATGGATTTCATCCAGGTGGTGACCATCGACGTCATTCCCAAGGGATCCTCGTTTTTCACATTCATGGAAAGCCTCTTTTGCATCATTGGGGCTTCTTGCATCTGCCCGGTGGAGATGTCTGTTTTAATCTTCAACCATTAGTCAAAGGGAGTTGGTAAACGTCACGAGTGCAGGCAAGAAAGAGCAAGATCTGGCGAAAAATCGGTGTTTATGTGTAAAGAATGAGCATATTGAGCCGATTTTTGCGCCGTACAGCCAAGCGTAATAGTCTTTTCACCGCCTGCCAGCAGCCTTTATCGCAACGGTTCAAGGCTTGTCGTTGAAAGCGCTGCGAATGCTCTCTATCAGCGCCTGAAACTGATCGCTCTGATCTTTAAGGGACACTTGCATGTGTTGCAGCAGCTCGCTATAACCGAGTCCTTTTTGGGCCAGCAAGTCCCGCAATTGATGGATAGTGGCCTGCTGCGCCTCAACCTGTTTTTCAAGGGCGGCGCATTTTTCAAGCGCCTGCTGATGCTCCGCTTGGGGCACCCATCCCCATTGGGCGGCAAATTGGGCGAAGGTGTCTTGAAAATCGGCAACCGCTTCCTGCCAAGCTTGCGGGTCCTGAGCGCTGCCGGTATCCGACGCGTTCAGGCCGTAACAACGACGGAACAGGGCCGCCAGGTCATCTGCGTCGGCATATCCCTGTTTCATCCAGGTCAACATCTCATCGAGCTTTTTTTGCCCCTGGGCGACATTGATCAGGAACTTGCCCCAGAATTCAAAAAACTGTGTGTTCATGTGATCCACATCCCCTTTATGGCCTCGTCCCGATCCCAGGGTAACCGCTATTTCGGTTTACTCCCTCTGCGGGGGCTGGCCCGCTTAGTTGCCTTGGCACGGGATTCATCAGTCTTTTTTGTTTTTACCGGAGTCGCCTTGGCCATTGGTTTGGGCTTCTTTTTAGCCGCCAGTGCCGGTTCGGACTGTTTTTCATCAGCGCTGGGGACTGTTTTCGGGGTTGCTTTGCGGGCCCCTGGCTTCTTTTCAGCCGGTTTTGGGGCGGCACCCCCGGCGCTAGTCCCAGCGGGTGTTGCCGGTAACGGCTGGGATGCCTTGACCGCCTGGTGTTGGGCTTCGTCGAGGGCCGCGTCCAAGTCCATGTGAAAGCGCACCGGGCCGCGATAATCGCCGTCGCCAAAGCGCGTGTGCAGGGCGCAGGCGGACTGCGGAAACGACCAAGAGGTGGCGATGGCCACATGCCCTTTGGGAAAAGGCGTCACCTCGGCGTCAACATGGTCCAGGGGCGCCAAGGCCGTTTCTTTTTCCACCAGGTCGTCATGGGTGCCATAGCAGATCAACCAGGGTATCTTTTTCTCTTTGAGGCGTTTTAAATTCAGTTTGCCTCCGAACAGGCGCACCGGCAAGGTCCCATCTGCAGTGATGGGGGTGTTGTAGGAGGCAAAGCTGATGCGCGTAATCTCCAGGGGCAGGTCGTTGCGTTCATTCTGAAGCCAGTAGTTCAATGCTGCGGCGGTTTTGCTGATCTGGTGGTCACCGTTTTTCTGACGGGCGAACATCATCAAATCACGATAAAAGGCCGCTGCAGGGATCTCCTGTTCGATGCTTTTGAGTTTGTAGACCCACCCCATCAGCTTGCCGTCGGCCACCTGATTGCCGTTGGGCAGTGTTTTGGTGCCATAGGCCAGATCATTGAATCGCTGGGGCAGGCGTTTTAGAAAGCGGGCCAATCCCTTGCTGCGGGTGCCGTCCATGGGGGAAACACAAGTAATGAAAGCATCCACCAGATCATCCAATTTTCCGCTGAGCAGATTGCACAAGGCATTGAATCCACCCTGGCAGTACCCGTTGAGGGTCACCCGTTTGCCGTGGGCTTTGAAAATGGTTTCGCAAAACCGTTGTGTGTCCAAGGCATCTTCCTCCCCGCTCATGGTTTGAAGGGCAGGTGTCGTGTCGATTGCCTTGAGGATGCGGATGTATGTGGGAAAGCTCCGATTGGAGAAACAATGGACGTAACTGCGCTGTTCGCCAGGCAGGAAACTCAAAATATTGGCCCCCAGCACATAGGGCGGCATGATCAGTAACGGTTTGGCCTCGCTGCTTGTTTTTACGCCTGGGAGCGACGGGGCCACCCGGTAAAGCAAAAACCGATCGGTTTCATCCACCAGTGTATGCTCCCCGCGCTCGAAGTGAAAGCCATACTCGGGTGCGATGGCATCGATGGCTCTGGGGTAAACATTGACCACCAGGTCCAGCAATTCGGCCTGCCGGGCGGTAAATTGCGCCAGCTTGGTGGGGTTGAGTTCCAAAAGACTCTGCTGCAGGGCTTCGGCCAGCCCGTCGGCCTCATTCTGGGCGTAGCCTTCCATCATCCGGGCGCTGCCGTTTAAGCTGCGTGCCATCAATTCAATATTGTTCTCCAGCAGACCGAGGTAGGCATCCAGGTTGTCCGCCGACGGGTTTTCCGACAAACGCAGCGCTTCTGCCTGCTGAAAATACTGGGTTGCAAGCAGATAAGGGGTATAAAAGCTATTGGTATATTGTAAAATCCCGTTTAAATAGGTTTGGGATGCGGACATCACATGTTGTAAAATAGAAAGCCCGCCACTGATAAAGCCATCCATGGTAGCGGCATCACTGGGGTTTTTTTTTGCGCCCGTCATACGAGCCTCCTTTTGGCTGCCCTTTAATGTCAGTTGGTGGGGCCACACAGCAGCGGTGCGTTCCCATTGCGCCATCGATCGATTAGATATTGTCACGATTAGGTGTCAACCGTGGCGTGGTTATCATCCATAGGCGTAAAGTTACGACACATCATGCGGGGGTGCAACCATCAGGGGTTCCTGGATGCGGATTCGCCGTTTCCACACCGGACTCTCGGCCATAGGTATGATCTCCGTCAACAGGCTACTCAGGATTGGGGCATCAAAGAGCCCGTGCCTTCCCGGAGAACCCTGTCTGCCCACAGTCGACACGGGCTGATGTACGTTGATGGTGGTTAACTGTGCGCCGCCTATGATGAAGCTGGAAAGCCGTCGGTACGGTTAGGTGCTCGCTTGTCGCTGACGTGTGTCGCAAGTAAAAGATTAGCACGAAGGTGCGGCGAGAAAGAATGGGGCTGCGACAGGTTTGGCGCAAATACATGATTAGCTGCATATTAACGTGCCCTGGTTAAGTTCGCAAGCCAAAAACTCTGGCGGTGGGTAAGTTCGGTTGCTGGGGACTGTCGCATCCTGGTGTGCACACCCGTTCAGACACCCCCCTCCAAAAAAAATGATGCAATGCACAATTTAGTTTACATGATCAACAAGAGGAGGAAAAACAGATGGTCTCCATGAACGTCACCCAACAGATGCTTGCTTTTCAAAAACAAGCCGGCAACCATTTTCAGAGCATGTGGAACCTGGCACAGGCACAAACATCCAACACAAAAAACCAACGCCGAAAAATAAAGGAGAATCTAAATGGATCAGAAAAATTTCATTCCTCAATGGAACAGGTCGACTGGCTGCCCGGCGAAAGCCCCACGGCTTACGGCAATTGCGTCGAAGCCTGCAAGTCCGGCCGCAGTCCTTTCAAAGCCTTCATTGATGAAGGTTGCCAGCAGAGCAAAAAGTTGTTCAAATAACCGCCCATCCGCTTTCCATTGCCTCCCCCCATGGTACAACATCGAATCAAGGGGGGGCGCCTCGAATTCCTCTGATAGTCTCTTGTATAATTAAAATCGTTGACACTCAAATTCGGGTTCGCTATGGGTGAAGTTACTTGATCCTAAATTTGATCAAATTTGTGATAATATCTTTTCCGGAGGATTGACATGGCACTGAGTTTCATCGAGGGCAATGAGGCGGTCGCATTGGGGGCCATGGCTGCTGGCTGCCGATTCTTTGCCGGCTATCCCATCACACCGGCCACCACTGTTTATAACGCCATGCTTAACTATCTGCCCCCGGAAGGGGGCGTTTGCCTTCAGGGTGAGGATGAGATCGCGTCCATCGGCTACTGCCTGGGGGCATCCATGGCAGGCAACAAGGTGCTCACCGCTACATCGGGACCGGGTATCAGCCTTTACAGCGAACAGATCTCCTTTGCCATCGGCAGCGAGATTCCCATCGTCATCATCAACGTCCAGCGGCTGGGGCCCTCCACCGGATCCGCAACCAAAGGAGCCGACGGGGATATCCAGTTCATGCGTTGGGGTTCCAGTTCGGGACTGCCGGTGATCGTGCTGGCGCCGGTAGACGTGGCCGACTGCTATCGGCTCACCGCCCACGCCTTCAATCTGGCCGAACATTACCGTTGCCCGGTTTTCCTGGCCTCCAATAAAGAGATCGCCATGACCCGCGAAAGCGTCGATCTGGACGCCATTGAGCTGCCGCCTATCGTCACGCGCAAGCCGGCCGACCGGGATAAACCGTTTCTGCCCTTTGCCACGACCGGTGGCGATACAGCCCCGGCTTTTCTGCCGATCGGTGATCAAACCCTGGTGCGGCAGACATCCTCTACCCACGGCGCCAACGGTTACATCACCGTGGACCCTAACGAAATCAACGCCTTTCAGCATCGGCTGGAAAAGAAACTGAAAGCCCATGTGGCTGAATTCACCCTTTTCGACCAGGATCTGGACCCGCAGGCCGGAACCCTGGTGGTAGCCTACGGCGTCACCGCCCGGGCTGCCCGGGTAGCGGTGGCTGCATCCAGAGCGGCAGGCCAACATGTCTCTCTGCTTATCCCCAAGACCCTGTGGCCGGTTCCGGAACGGTTGATCGTCGATACTGCCGCCCATTATGACCGGGTTGTGGTGGTGGAGATGAACATGGGGCAGTACGTGCGGGAGATCCAGCGGCTGCTGCCCGGCAAGCAGATCGACTTTCTCGGCCAGATGAACGGCAATCTGATCAAACCGGAACAGATCAGGGAGGTGATATAAATGAGCAGTCTGATCAACACCAGCCGCCCCCCGGTTTTCTGCCCGGGATGCAGCCATGAACGGATCGTCACCACTCTGGACAAAGCATTAACGCAGATGGGCTTGGCGGGCAACCAGGTGGTCATCGTCAGCGACATTGGGTGCTCGGGTCTTTTTGATACTTTTTTCAATACCCACGCTTTTCACGGTCTTCACGGCCGGGCGCTGACCTATGCCACGGGGCTGAAGATGGTCCGGCCGGACTTGAAAGTGATCGTCACCATGGGCGACGGCGGCCTTGGCATCGGCGGCGCCCATGTGCTCTCCACCTGCCGCCGAAACATCGACCTGACCCTGCTGATTCTCAACAATTTCAACTACGGCATGACCGGCGGACAGTGCTCGTCCACCACCCCCCAGGAGGCCGTGGTGGGGTCCGGGTTTCTCAACCAGCTGGAAAAACCGGTAGACATCTGCCAGATAGCCGCAGCAGCCGGTGCCGCCTTCGTGACCCGCACCTCCTCGTATGCTTCGGACCTAGTGGATGAGATGGTCGCCGCCATCAGTTTTGACGGGTTTTCTGTCGTCGACATGTGGGGTATGTGTCCAGGCCGCTACACCAAACGCAACAAGATCACGCCCAAAAGTATTGAGGCCGACCTGGCCAACCTGCCCCGCTTCCAGGGGCCGGTGCCTGAAAACCAGCGTAAGGAATACTGCAGCGCCTACCGGGAAGTAGCCGGACAGCTACCCACACCGGCCCGGCCGGCTAAAATAGAGGCGCGCTTTCAACCGCCGGCTACGGGGCGCCAGGAAGTGTTGATATTGGGCAGCGCCGGACAGCGCATCGTCACCGCCGGAGAGATCTTCTGTCTGGCGGGAATGACCGCCGGATGGCACGCCACTTTAAAAAACGATTACCCCATCACCGTCCTGCGCGGCCACTCCGTAAGCGAAATGGTGCTGTCACCACACCCGGTGGACTATACCGGTATCGACCGACCCAACGTCGTTGTGGCCCTGGCCGAGGAAGGGGTGGGCCGACGTAAAAAGATGCTGACCCGGCTGGGCGACGACACCCTGATCATCAAGGCTGCCGGCGTCCCCCTGCCAGAAACCGGCGCCACCGTGCTGGAGGTGGATTTCAAAGCTCAGAAAATCAAATCCCAGGACTGGGCCCTGGCCAGCCTTGCCCTGCTGGCAAAAAGGAACCGGGTGCTCTCTATGGAGATGCTCAAGGCGGCGCTGGCCGTCCGGTTTAAAAAGGTCATCCTGGAGTCGGCCGTGGAACTGGTTAACCGTGTCACCGATTAGCCGAAACAACATCAACGTGGAAAGATTAAGGAGACCCCATGGATTTTCAGCCTACCAAAGAACTGGAGATGCTGCGCAAAGCGGTGCGCGAGTTTGCCACCAAGCGGATCACCCCCAACGCGGACCAGTGGGACAAAGACCACTACTTTCCCTACGAGGAGGCCATCAAACCCATGGGCCAGCTGGGTTTTTTCGGCACGGTGATTCCCGAAGCATACGGAGGCGAGGATATGGGCTGGCTGGCGGCCATGATCGTCACCGAGGAGATCGCCCGGGCGGCCAGTTCGCTGCGGGTGCAGGTGAACATGCAGGTGCTGGGCTGCGCCTTCACCATTTTCACATACGGCAGCGAGGCGCTGAAGCAGAAGTACATTCCGGGGCTGTGCACGGCTGACCGGATCGGCGGGTTCGCGATTACCGAGCCGGATGCGGGCTCGGACGTCATGGCCATGACGTCGGTGGCCGTGGACAAGGGGGACCACTGGCTGATCAACGGTTCCAAGACCTGGATCTCCAACGCGGACGTGGCCGACGTGTTGATCTACTACGCTTACACCGATCCGGATGCGGGATCCAAGGGGCTGTCGGCCTTTGTGATCGAGCCCAAGGCCTTCAACGGCATCAAGACCACCCGGCTGGACAAGATGGGGTCCTTTTCGTCACCCACCGGGGAGGTGTTTCTGGACAACACGCGGGTTCCCAAGGAGAACATCCTGGGCAAGCCCGGCGATGGTTCCAAGATCGTCTTCGGGTCGTTGAACCAGACGCGGTTGAGTGCGGCGGCCGGTGCGGTTGGCGTGGCCCAGGCCTGCCTGGACGTGGCGGTCAAGTACTGCAACGAGCGCCGGCAGTTCGGCAAAGCCATCGGCGAGTACCAGATGAACCAGGACATGATCGCCCAGATGGCCACGGAGATCGAGGCGTCGCGGCTGTTGGTGTACAAGGCGGCCTGGGCCAAGGACCAGGGCCGGTTGAACAACGGCCTGGACGTGGCCATGGCCAAGTATTTTGCGGGCGAGACGGTCAACAAGGCCTCCAACTATGCCATGCGCATCCTGGGGGCCTACGGCTACTCGACCGAGTATCCGGTGGCGCGCTATTACCGGGACACGCCGACCTATTACATGGTGGAGGGGTCGGCCAACATCTGCAAGTGGATCATCGCCCTGGACCAGCTGGGCTACCGCAAGGCCAACCGCTAGGACGAATGGAGGGATTGAGGAATACCACCCGTGGGTTGTGCCTCGATCCCTTTATTAATGTATCACTGTGATTCATGTGCCAGATGGCACCAACGCGCATGAAGAATTTAGGGGGGCGGGGAGAAAAAGGCAAGGCACCCAATCCGAATAGACGGGTGCCTGTTGAATCTATAAAGCCTTTATTTGGCGGGTCGCAGGTTGACAGCCTGCTTGCCTTGGGCCGTTTCCTTGATTTCGAAGACCACTCGGTCATCGCGCTGCAACCCGAAATGGCCATACTCCTTGATACCCGACACATGCAGGAAAATATCTTCATTCTCCTGGGTGGTGACAAATCCAAACCGTTTTTTTTCGTCGTACCATTTAATGTGACCTTCCATCTGAAGCCTCTCTTTTGTTGGTTTCCATGCGCAGTGACTCAGAATGTCTCGCTATTAAGCAGGCCTGATCGTTGTGCCTGACCAGACCGGCCTGAGAATCTATTCCGAGGACTGCGCAAATCCGAGGATAAAACCGTCTGGGGCGTTCACCAGCATTTGTAGCGGTGAATCAACCGGTCTTTTTTCCGATGTGCCCGGCTGCCGGAATGTTGGGCTGGTCCAAGCCACCGAGCTTAATTCAAGTTAAGTCTATCATAGGCCATTTTCCATCGGATTGCACGTGCTTTTCCTGACGGACCGGCGCCATGTTCAACGGTGGCACCGGATAACCAGTTCCCTTCGGCGGCACCCGCGACCGGTCGGGCCCTCTTCCCCCGATTCGGCCATTCCCAGCGCCGACCTGGCGGGTAAGGCCCCCTAAACCCGCTCAGGCGATCATGGGGCGGCAGGGCATTTCCCGGTTATTGCGGGACTCGGCAATCAGTCTCCAGCACTCCGACGCGGAGCGACTTGTGCCGAGGAGAGACAGTCCGAACCAATATCCAGATAATCTCCTTGACGAAACAACGGCGTGTGCTATTCTTTTTTTATAGCATCTGACACGTTGATCGCTCCCCGTATATTCATTTTTGTCGCTCGATGCGTTGAGCAACCCCCGTCGATTCTTTAACATGTGACCATTGGCGGGTTGCCGGCCGCCTGAATGACCTGCCTTCGCTTGTATCACTTGTGGTGTTCCAGCATACGAATGGAAAAGATGCTTTTTCTTCGTTATTAGGTTTCAGGACTGCAATGACCCAATGGGGGTGATCCATGGTGGCGTGGAGGGAAATGCTGGTCTCCGCGGAGACCGTTCTCGAACGGATACGCCCTGGCATGAGTGTCTTCCTCTCCACCGGGGCGGCGGAACCCCGCACGCTGGTAAAACACCTGATGGCCGCCCACAGTGCCAACCTCCAGGATCTCGAGTTGATCCAGATTGTCAGCTTTGCCGATGCCATCTCGCTGAAGAATCCCCAGAGCCAGAAATTCAGGTTGAAAACCTTTTTCTCCGGCTGGGTGGCTGACGAAGCGATTACCGCCGGCCATGTGGATCTGATACCCTGCTACCTGTCACGGATTCCGGAACTTCTGGATAGGCGGAAGATTCGGGTGGACGCGGTTTTTGTCCAGATCACCCCACCCGACAAGGATGGCTACAGCAGCCTGGGGGTGTCCGTGGACGTTGCCCGGCTGGCCATGGAACAGGCCAATCTGGTGGTGGGCGAAATAAACACCCGGGTGCCGCGCACATTGGGAGATACCTTCGTTCAGATCACCGATTTCGACCTGCTGGTGCAAGCGGATGAGCCGCCGGTTTACTTTGAACGCTGGCCTGCCGAGGCGGTTTTCGACTTGATCGCTGCCAACATCGAGCCGCTGATAGAAGATCAAAGCTGCATTGCCTTTTCCATGGGACCCTTGTTTGAAGCCTTGGGCCGCGCCCTGATTCACAAGCAGCATTTAGGCATTCATTCACCGTTTTTCAGCGACGCGCTGATGGATCTGGTCAAAAGCGGCGCCGTCACCAATCGCTACAAAGAGCTGTTCAAAAGAAAGTCCATCACTTCGTATGCGTGCGGTACGGCGGAATTGTTTCAATGGCTGGACCAGAATCCCGGAGTTGAATTCCAACCCGTCGACAAGGTCTTCGATCCGCACAGCATTGGCCGGAATCCACGCTTTGTGGCCATTATTTCTGCCAAGCGCGCCGACATCACCGGAAGGATCGCGCTCCATACGGGTCTTGGCAACGTGGCGTCGGGACCGGCTGAGGTGCTCGCCTTTTTGAACGGCGCCCAGATTTCGGCAGGGGGGCACACCATCTTCGGGCTCCCCAGCCGCAGCCGCCATCGGACCGCCAACATCACGGTTTCCATTGAAGGGTATAAAAACCGGTTCGATTTCAGAGAGGCCGTGGACTATGTGGTAACGGAGTACGGGGTTGCCAGTCTCAAGGGACTCACGCTGCGCGAACGCGCCCAGGCATTGATTGAAATCGCCCATCCTGACGATCGGCTCGGATTGATTGCCGATGCAAAAAGAGAGAATATTCTCTACCGGGACCAAATCTACCTGGCGGCAAGCGCCCGCCACTTTCCGGCACACATCAGTGAGCGTCAGCGGTTCAAGGGGGGCGTGGAGATCCGGTTCAGACCCATCCGGCCTTCGGACGAAGAGGAAATGCGCCGCTTGTTTTACCGCTTTTCGGACGAATCGGTGTACTATCGTTATTTTTCCTCTCTCAAGGCCATGCCGCACACCCGCATGCAGACCTACGTCAATGTCGACTGGAGCGATGTGATGTCCATCGTCGGCGTTGCCGGCAAACCCGGGGAGGGGGCAATCGTCTCAGAAGCGCGCTATCTCGTCGATCCTGGCGGAGGGTGGGCCGAAATTGCCTTTGTCGTGGATGAACCCTATCAGAGCCTTGGTATATCAAGTTATGTTTTCAGTCTTCTTGTCAGGTTAGCCAAAGAGAGGGGCATCAAGGGCTTTTGGGCTGACGTACTCAGCTCCAACATGGCCATGATGAAGGTTTTTTCTAGGAGTGGCTTGCCGATTCTGACGGAAATGGAAAATGGTGTCTACCATGTCACCATTCCCTTTGATCCACCCTAATCGTGGCTTTCATTCTTCCGTTGACCAAAAAACCATGGAGGTGCCCTATGTTTATCAGCAAATTCATGACTAAAGAAGTGGTCACCATCGATAGAAAGGCAGATATCACCGAGGCCCAAAAGTTGATGATCCGTTACCGGATCCGTCACCTTCCGGTAACGCGACCGGACAGGACCCTCATCGGTATGGTCAGCGACCGTGATATCCGGAGTGCCATGCCGTCGAAGTATTTCCACGACCACGGGGTGAAGGAGATGGAAGCGGAAATGGCCTCGGGGGTTTTTATACAGGACATCATGACCAAGGACCCGGTTTCGGTTTCATTGTCCTCAACCATTCAGGATGCCTTGCTGCTGATCGAAAAATCAAGGGTGGGCGCCTTTCCGGTGGTGGATGAGAATTTGAAGGTGGTGGGTATCGTTTCGGACAAAGATCTGTTGAACGCGTTTATCGCCGTTCTGGGCATCAAAGAGCCGGGTGCGTTACTGGGCATCGTGGTGGATGACCAAATCGAGGAGATGGAGCGCATCATCCATGCCCTTATCACGGAAAAAATCACTTTCGGCTCTATTCTCGTCTATAGAAACTGGAGTCCCGGCAAACGGGCCGTATTTCCCTATCTGTTCAGCAAGAACGTAGCCAGCCTTAAGCAGAAGCTTGGCAATATGGGCTATGACATCCTGGATCCGATCGAGTGGTACATCGAAAAGCGGCGCTGACTGTTGAGGTCGAAGCGGCCCCGCGGCTTCATGATCGCAGGCTTAGCTTTGCCCGGACCGGCCGCGGGCAGGTGTCTGCACCAGGCGTCGGATCGCTTTGTGGCTGGACGACTGACATCGTCATCCCCAACCGGCGCATGGCTGGCCTTGAGGGGAAACAGAAGGGGCGGCCCGCAAATGGGCGGGCGGCCCCTTCTTTACATGCGGCGCTGGATGGGGTTTGCGCCTGAATGACCCACTATCCGTTCTATCGCCGTTAAACGTCCAGCCAGATATCCGCTTCGCCGCCGCAGTGGCTGCAGACGGCATGACCCTGGGTTTTGCCCTCACTCTTAGGCACGATATGCGGCGATGCCGTCTTAACCTGCTCTGCTGCCAATGTGCAGGTGACCACCATTTCAGCCTCGTTGCCGCAGTTCTTACATTCACAGACCTGTTTGAATTTTTTCTCAGGCATCGCTGCACCTCCTGAAAGTTGGGGACCGTGGGCGAAGCTCACTGGTGCCCCGGGTTGAATTCGGTTCTATTTCATCTTGTCCGATGCGGCCTGAACGCCAGTGGCGTAATCCGGATGCACCTTCTCGAAGTGACCCGGCTGAGCGTTCAAAACAGCCGTCAATTCGTGGCAACCAGCGCTTTCTGATCATCCGATTTGCAGTTCAGAATACGCTTCAGAAGCCCTCGAAGACGTTTATGCTACGATCAGGCGAGGTCGAAGCGGTCAAGGTTCATTACCTTGTTCCACACAGCGACGAAGTCGTGCAGGAACTTTTCCTGGGAATCCTTGCATCCATAGACTTCCGCCAAGGCCCGAAGTTGGGAGTTCGAAC
The DNA here is from genome assembly GCA_963704985.1 of uncultured delta proteobacterium. Taxonomy (GTDB): domain Bacteria; phylum Desulfobacterota; class Desulfobacteria; order Desulfobacterales; family Desulfosarcinaceae; genus Desulfosarcina. Next base: position 380,350 of record CAVPIL010000010.1, read on the forward strand.
CGAAGATGAGGTCGACACGGGTGCCGGTCCATTTGAGTTCGCCGCTCACACGATCACGCCCCTCGAACACGTCTTTGTCTTTTGCGGATGCCTTCCACGTCGAGCGCATGTCGAGCAGATTGACGAAGAAGTCATTGGTGAGCGTCTCTGGCCGCTTGGTGAAGACGCCGTGCTTGGACTGTCCGAAGTTGGCATTCAAAACGCGCATACCGCCAACGAGAACCGTCATCTCAGGAGCGGTCAGCGTCAGCAGTTGCGCACGATCAACCAGCAGTTCCTCCGCCGATACGGTATATTTGGTCTTGAGATAGTTGCGGAACCCGTCTGCCGCCGGTTCGAGTACGGCGAACGACACCACGTCGGTTTGCTCCGGCGATGCATCCGTGCGTCCCGGCGTGAAGGGAACGGTCACATCGTGACCGGCCTTCTTCGCCGCTTGCTCGACACCAGCGCAACCACCCAGGACAATCACGTCGGCGAGCGACACTCTCTTTCCGCCGGACTGCGCGCCGTTGAAGGCCTTTTGGATTCCCTCAAGGGTCTGCAGCACCGTTTTGAGTTGGGCCGGCTGGTTGACTTTCCAATCTTTTTGCGGCGCAAGGCGAATGCGTGCCCCGTTCGCCCCGCCGCGCTTGTCGGAGCCGCGGAACGTGGACGCTGACGCCCAGGCGGTCGAGACCAGTTGGGAGACAGATAGGCCCGAAGCCAGGATTTTGCCCTTAAGGTTGGCAATGTCCCGCGCGTCAATAAGCTTATGATCGACTGCAGGCACGGGGTCTTGCCAGACCAGTTCTTCTGCCGGGACCTCCGGGCCGAGATAGCGCGAGCGGGGGCCCATGTCGCGGTGGGTCAGCTTGAACCACGCCCGGGCAAAGGCGTCCGCGAATTCCTCGGGGTTCTGCTGGTAGCGCCGCGCGATCGGCTCGTAGATCGGGTCGAACTTCAGCGAGAGGTCTGCCGTGGTCATCATCGGCCGGTGCTTCTTCGACGGGTCGTGCGCGTCAACCACCATATCCTCTTCGGCCACGTTCTTGGCCAGCCACTGATGAGCGCCGGCCGGGCTCTTGACCAGCTCCCAATCGTATTTGAACAGCACCTTCAGATAGCCCATGTCCCATTTGGTCGGGTTCGGCTTCCAGGCGCCCTCGATGCCGCTGCCGATCGTATCGCCGCCGTTGCCGCTGCCGAAGTTGCTCTTCCAGCCCAGGCCCTGCTCTTCGATGCCGGCTGCTTCGGGCTCAGGCCCCACATGGGACGCTGGGCCTGCGCCATGACACTTGCCGAAGGAATGGCCGCCGGCAACGAGCGCGACGGTCTCTTCGTCATTCATCGCCATGCGCGCGAAGGTTTCTCGAACGTCACGGCCGGAGGCGACCGGATCCGGGTTGCCGTTCGGCCCTTCGGGGTTTACGTAGATCAGGCCCATCTGCACGGCGGCAAGCGGATTTTCGAGATCGCGGTCGCCCTCATAGCGTTTATCGCCAAGCCACTCAGCCTCAGAGCCCCAATAAATGTCCTCTTCCGGCTCCCAAACGTCCACGCGCCCGCCGGCAAAGCCGAAGGTCTTGAATCCCATCGACTCGAGGGCGCAGTTGCCGACGAGGATCATCAGGTCGGCCCAGGAGATTTTCCTGCCGTATTTCTGCTTGATCGGCCAGAGCAGACGGCGTGCCTTGTCGAGGTTCACGTTGTCCGGCCAGCTGTTGAGGGGCGCCAAGCGTTGATTGCCGGACCCCGCGCCGCCGCGGCCGTCGCCCATTCGATAGGTGCCTGCGCTGTGCCAGGCCATCCGGATGAAGAGCCCCCCGTAGTGACCGTAATCAGCCGGCCACCAGTCCTGGGAGTCGGTCATCAGCGCATAGAGGTCCTCTTTAATGGCCTTCAGGTCGAGTTTCTTGAACTCCTCCGCGTAGTTGAACGCCTCGCCCATCGGATTGCTCATGTGCGAATGTTGATGAAGAATCTTGAGGTTCAACTGGTTCGGCCACCAGTCCCGATTTGAGGTGCCACGGCCGGAAATGGGTTTCTTAGATGCGCCCGTTACTGGACACTTGCTCTCTTCATTCATAATTTCCTCCTTATTGGTGGTTTTTTTGTGATAAGGTCCGGGTCAGATTGCCCATGCTGCTTACAGCCGGCATTTATGATGGGGCCCGGTGGCATCACAACCGCATGAACTCACGGTCACAGGGTTCTCTACAATGGCGAAGGCGATTCAGCAGGAATAGAAAGAAGGAACCGATGGTGATGAGGCAGCCTCAGCAAGTTGACGGGCTTCCCATTGATCAGCTTGCAGGTTCCTTCTACCAAATCCGCGGTACCTCCTCAAGCCCTATCTGTCGGGGCAATTCGGTGGTTTGGATATTTTAAAAAAATGGTTATCGATTAAAAAATACACTCCTGAGCACCGCTCCACTTCGGTTGGTCTGATGAGCAATTAATTGAGCATGTCCCGAGACACGATTGGTCTTGATTCAAGCAGCTGGATCCATCACAACCGCCAGTCCTGTAAAGGCAACGTGAATGGCCGGGGCATCCCATCAGGATATGGCCGACCGGCAAGGGGTCATCCGCGGGGCCAGACACATGCTCGGTCAGGTTAATAGTAATCAAACCTAAAAGATAATAATTATCGAATAGGTTATTTTCAATAAAAGGTCAACTGCAAATTTTTACTTGGGTAAACTGGCTGGCATCTTTGATGACAACATCTGCATGCCCGACGGGCCGATCGACCACTGCTCGTGATGGACCGTGATGCCGAGCGAATTTGAAATCGATTATCACCCCTACCGTTCTGTGCAGCTCCGCCGCTGCCTGCAGGTCAATCCCGCGGTTTGCCGGAGCAAAACAGGAATCGCGCACCGGTGCCGCACGGAAGGTTCAATCGTCCCGCAGGGAGGTACCGCCCTTACCAGGGTATCTCTTCATCGAAGTGAAAAAATTTTCCTGTGGGGCCATCCGGGCCGATGATCGCCAGGTGAACGGCGGTTTTTGCGCCTTCCTCCACACCCATGGGCGCCCGCTGGGAGCCCAAATCCGTTTTTACCCAGCCGGGATGAGCGGCGTTGACCTTGACGGTTGTCTGTTTCAGTGCCGCGGCCAGGTGCACCGTAAACTGGTTCAGCGCCGACTTGGAGGCATCATAGGCCAAGCGCTTCACCTGGGTGGCCGTGGAGGATTCATCGCTGTGGAGTTGAAGCGAACCCAGAATGCTGGAGACGTTGACGATGCGACCGGCCTTACTTTTTTTGATCAACGGCAAAAGCGCCTGGGTCAGGGCCACCTGGCCGAAAAAATTGACCTCGAAGGTCTCCCGCAAAGCTTGAAGAGAGACCCGCTCCGTACTGTTGGCCGACAACGGCTCTTCCGGGTGAATCATGCCCGCATTGTTCACCAGAATGTCCAAGCGACCAAATCGGGTGTCGATTAAGGTTTCCACCTCTGCCATATGATCCGCCCGGGTCACGTCCAGCTGAACCGGCTCCACCGTCAACCCCTGGGACCTCAAGCTGTCTGTGGCCGCTAGCCCCTTCTGCATATCCCTGGCCCCCAACAGGACGTATATTTTCCGATGGGCCAGCTGCCGGCAAGTTTCCAGCCCGAGGCCTTTGTTGGCACCGGTCACCAATGCAATTTCCTGTTCGCTCATTCTGCACCTCCCTTCACCAATCGAGATCAGGCTGAGCCTCGGTGAGGCTCAGCCTGATTGGGTTCAATAGGCTGGGTGTTCCTAGCCTGCGACATCGATACCCATATCACAGGCCAGGTTTTCATCGGGGGTATCACCTTGAAAGTTCTTTTCACGGGCATTCAGGTGCCCTTCTTCTCTTTCTCTTTCCGTTTCCAAGTACTCCCCACGTGCCATCACTGGCCTTCTGTCGCTTTTTGATGTTCATTCTCTGGGGATACGCGTTGGCGTTTCCTTCCATAGTAAATTAAGGCAGGCTGTCAATTGGGCAATGTGAACCGATTCAGAGCAGAGTAACGGTGCAAGACTACCATCGAACAGAACTAGGTGTGGCAGACAAGTCTGCCTCCGGTTAAAATAAGGCTTTTTTGAGCACATTGACGGTCAGACGTATCTAGCAGCTACACATGGTTGCGCAATTGAAGGTCCAATGGATGGGGAGTCAAGTACGTCTGGTCGGAAAGATAGGGTTGGCGGTATTTGCGCACAAAATGGTTCATAAGGGTGACGGGAACGATCAGCGGCAGGTGGCCCCTGCGGTAGTTTTGGATCAATTCCAGGATCTCCTGCTTCTCGTCAGCGCTAAGCTGTTTTTTAAAGTACCCCAGGATATGCATCAGCACGTTGGTGTGTTTGCTGACCGTTGCCTTTAGACCCAGGGATTCAACCAGCATGCCCTCATATCGGTCGTATAGGTCAGAGGCGTTGACCTTCTTGCCAGCAGCCACCAACTGCCCCATCTCCCTGTAATGTTTGGGGCTATGGGCCATGAGCAGCAGTTTCTCACGTGTATGGAAATCCACCAGGTTGCCCATGGACTTCTTCTTTTCCAACGCTTCCCGCCAGCGTTTCAGCGCGAACACCTGTTCAATGAAGGTCTCCCTAAGGCTCGGATCATGAAGCCGCCCCTCCTCTTCTACGGGCGTGCGCGGATACCGCGCTGTAAAAGCGGCGGCAAACAAGCCCCTGCCGCGTTTAACCGGCTGGCCCTTATCGTTGTATATCTTTACGCGGTATAATCCGCTGCTGGGCGAATCCTTCTTGAATATGAAGCCGCACAGGTTTTCCTTTTCCAAGGCGTCCAACCGACTTGACGCCCAGGACAACATACGATCGGTATGGTCGATGCGGGTTTTGTTGGTCAGCAACCGTGGTGTGTCGACATCACCCACCAGACGCATGGCTTCTCTGGGGGTTCCCAGACCGCACTCGCTTTCCGGACAAACGGGAACAAATTCAAAAAACTGGCCCAGTGTCTGGGTTATATATCGGTTGTGTTTGTGCCCGCCGTCAAAACGGACTTTATCTCCTAACAGGCAGGCACTGACGCCAATCTTGATTGAAGCTGTCATGGGGTGACCTCGGGCTTGCGGGGCTTACGTGTCCATGTTGATTGAACATGCACGGGTCGCTGCAACGAAAAGTAAAGCATGGCTTTACTCCGGCGATTCTCCGGCCCCGATCAGCGGAAGTTCTTTATCGGTCTTGAAAACCACCAGAAAACGGACCGTATCGGGTTTGTCGTCCATCCTGCATCGCCGGCAAAGGTCTTTAACCAGCGGCGTGTCGCTCTCCTCGTGGGTTTTGGTCAGGTGAAGGCGGACCCCCTTATAGCCGGGACCTTCTTCACGAAACAGGAAGGCGGCGTGGGGGTTGGACTGGAGGTTGCTGTGGGACAGGCGGTCGCGCATGATGAAGGCCAGCGAGCCGTCGTCCATTACATGGGGACGCGCATAGATGGCGGTGTTGACCCGACCTGCGTTGTCCGCGGTCGCAAGAACCCCCATTCCTTTGGTTGCTTCAAAATAGATTTTTAAGTCCACTGCCATCTCCTTCTGTCTACCAGTTGGTGGAATAGTCATTGAATCAGGACTATCCATTTTTATTTCTGGACCCCCAGACCGCAAATACCGGGTCTGAAAAGGGCAGTTCTGCAGCGTATTTATCCTCCCGCGGACGGGGCAGTCCGCGCATTGAATAGGTGCCCAGATCGTTGAAAACACCGCTATTCAGAAAGTATTCCATGACCAACCCCACCCGCTCGAATTCGTGGATCTGCTCCCAGATGCGCACGACCTTGGGCGGGAACCAGCGATTGGAAAAAGTGACCACGAACACTCCGCCGCGTTTAAGCACGCGGCCAACTTCGGCGAAAACCTCCAGGGGCCGGGTCAAGTATTCCACGGAAACGGTGCAGATGGCAACATCGAATGATTCGTTCTCATAGGGCAGCCTCGGGTCCGCATTCAAATCATGCACCTGAATGCCGGTCAACTGCGGATTGTGCTCAAGCTCGGTTCGGTTCATGCCCAGGCCGCTGACCCCTGCTGGATTCACTCCGCTTGGAATGTGAGAAACCCAACTGCTCATAAGGTCAAGCACCTGCACGCCGTCCTTGACAAACCGTTGGTAAACGTCCGCCACCATCTCCCGGGCGGTTTCATCTAAGTGGTGCACCAGGCGGGGTTTGCCATAAAATTGGTCATCAGCCTGTTCGTTTTTTCTGACAAAGGGTTGGTCGCTGAAAAAATCCGTGGGCGTTCCCTGCCAGCGGGCCTGCATGCCGGGACCATCAGTGAGCAAGCCCACCCAGTCTACGCTGCTGCCACCGCGCTCGTGTTCTTTGGCGGAGATCTGCCCTACGGTCAAGGAAAGCGAGAGCGGATGCGAGGCAAGGGGATGGGTCATATCAATTTTCAGGCGACCGTTGTTGACGCTTACACAGCGAAATGGCTGCATGTTCTGGGGAAACACACCGGGAACACCACTAAGGTGACCCTTGGGATAAAAGCGGCCGGTTTTCGGGTCGCTGGAGAATTGCTTGCGGTCAATTTTCAGAGGACCTCCGTTGTTTCCGAAAAGCTCGCCCGCTGAGAAACCGACGGACGTCTGCTTCCAGGATTCCTTGCCCATCAATGACCGCCGAACCGCGTCCGGGAGCCAGTCTCTCCAGAGGTTTACACTTCGGGCAGCATAACATTCGGTGTGGGATCCGTGTCGGCTGTCCCATTTAAGCTGAAATACAATATCAGCGACACTGTTTATATCGATGACCTCCATGGTACCCTCCACAATGTTAAGATCCATGCCATCTTACACGCAGAAAAATAACCATGCATACTGCCGGGAACCATGTGAATCGGTTAGTAGGTGAGTGGGGGCCCATACCTGCCAATAAGGTCCCTGGTTGGTTGATTGGTTTTGGTGGGATCAAGGGTGCGGGTAAGCGGATGCCTGCCGGTGGCAATGGAAAGCGGGTGAACCGGTATCCGGTAGTCGTTCTCCTCCAATCCCATTACGCTTTGAATCCTTAAGAAATGGAAATCAGATAACTTCTCAGGTTGGTTTGGCTGTTGCTCAAACCGAATTTCTTGCGCAGGTTTTTGCGGTGAAAATGGACGGTGGTTTCCGCAACGTTCAAAATGTCGGCTATTTCCTTGCTGGCTTTGCCGTCTTTTACCAGGGAGGCCACCTGGATCTCCTGGGGTGTCAGTATAATACTGGCATTGGCCAGCTTCTGCATCATCGGCGAGATGATCTCCTGCAGGTGGGCTTCGATAATATCAACCACCGTCTTGTCTTTTGGCTTCAGGCTGAGCCGCTTGAGCTTTTCCACATAGGGCAGCACCAGCTCTTTTACATTGGTAATCACCTTTTGCTCCAGATCGGACTTGTCCTCCTCGCGCTGTTTCAGCAGCACTTTTAGGGCGATATTGGTTTCTTCCAGCGCCACTTTCTGTCGCGTTAACTGCGCTTCGCTCTTGCGCAGTGCCTCTTCGGAGAGCTTTAGGGCAGTGATCTCTTCATGGCTGACAACTACCCTCAACGGGCCATCCCCGGACATTCTGATTGCGCGCATGTAGTACCAGTGGCTGCCATCCTCGCCGTGACAAGGATAATCATAGAGAAATTCGTCCACCCGCCCGTTGATCACGTCGCGAATGCCGGCAGCCACCACCCGCGCATTGACGCCATCCTCGCCAACGGCCGCATCGCAGACCGCCAGATAGTTGTTGCCAATGGCATCGTAGCCCGCAGGCATGCCGTTTTTCACCGCAAAGTCGCGCCATGCACGGTTGGTGTCCAGGATCACGCCCTTTAGGTCCACGATGGCGATGTGGGCGGAAAGCGAATCCAGCACCGTTCGGGCCTCTGCGCTGGAATAGCACAATGGCAATGATGTTGTCGCTGGCTGGGCGTCAGACGTGGCCATTGGAATCACCGAAACTATTTGAAAAAGAAAAATTAATTGGAACGCAACGAAAATATATCATATGAAACCTGCATTCACAAGAACCTGCTATCGAAGAAAAATCCCTGGGCAGCGCCGGTCATCATTCTCCAAAGCCGCTATCGGCTTTTTTTTGATCAACCATCATTATTAAGGAGTTGACAGGCTGAGCGGAATATCCATTCAATTACAGAATGGTGTTGTTGTGTTATTAAAATCAACCAGATTGTTGTATAGGTCAAATCGAGAGTACGCGACTGGCTGTTAGTATTAATGGGGGCATTGACATGCTGTTTCCGGTATCGGGGGTATCGGTCAACCCGCTGGTTCCATTCGCTGTGGCCTTTCTGGTTTCCTTTTTCACGGCAATGGGCGGCGTTTCCGGCGCTTTTTTACTGCTTCCCTTTCAGATGGGTTTCCTTGGATACACAGCCCCCTCCGTTAGCGCCACCAACCAGGTATTTAACATTGTTGCCATCCCCAGTGGGGTCTATCGCTACATCAGGGAAGGCCGGATGCTATGGCCGCTGACGTGGGCCGTGATCACCGGAACACTTCCCGGCGTATTTATCGGTGCATGGGTGCGTGTTGTTTACCTTCCTGATTCAAAGAAGTTCAAGTTCTTTGTGGGAATGGTGCTGCTCTATATCGGATGGCGGCTGCTGCGCGATGTGGTAATCGATCGAACCATCCCGGCTTCAGGCCCTAAGGCAGATAATGCCGGCCAAGGGAGCACCGTTCGTGTAACGGTAACTTCATTTGCTCAAGTTGGTTTTGACTATGATGGTCAGAGCTATTCGTTTTCACCGGCGGTTGTCTATGGCCTTTGCTTTGTGGTGGGAATCATCGGTGGCGTCTACGGTATTGGTGGCGGTTCAATCATTGCTCCCTTTTTTGTCACGATTGTCGGTTTGCCTGTCTTCACGATTGCTGGTGCAGCCCTGATGGGAACATTCGTAACATCAGTCGCTGGTGTGGCATTTTATCATTTGCTTTCCGTTTTCTACCCGCACATGTCGGTCCAACCGGATTGGTTGCTCGGCCTCCTTTTTGGTGCCGGAGGGATGTTGGGGATGTACCTTGGCGCACGTGCCCAAAAGCGGGTCCCCGGGCGTGTCATTAAAGGTATTTTGACCTTCTGTGTGCTCTATGTCGCGCTCAAGTATATCATTGGTTTTTTGCTTCAGGCATAGTCCAGTCTACCCCTTTCGGCTCCATTTCTTCCCTTATCGCGTTCTGGCCGGACTTAAGCTTGTCCTGCCAGAGCTCCTGATGACTCAAAAGCCATAATAAATAAGTAAATACAGTTAGTTGTTGCCAGTTTCAGTAGGTGCAAACCCTACAACCAATCGGGCAATGCCTCACCGTTGCGTAGGGCTGTCGACGCACAGGAAAATCGGCCAGACGCCGATGGTATTATGACGATTCCCTTAGTAAACATCATTCAGAAAATCAGTTGCGTTAATCCCCCACTCAGCAATCGCGGTTAGTTATGGTTCGTGGGCCGAGCCGACGACGTGATTCTTACCGCAGGCTACCGCATCGGCCCCTTCGAGGTGGAAAGCGCCCTGATCGAGCATCCGGCGGTGGCCGAGTCGGCCGTGGTGTCCAGTCCGGACCCCACCCGCGGTGAAGTCGTCAAGGCCTTCGTCATCCTGGCTCCCGGGTTCAAGGGCGGCGACGCCCTGGTCAAGGAACTGCAGGACCACGTGCAGAAAGTCACGGCACCTTACAAATACCCGCGCAAGATCGATTTCGTGAACGAACTGCCCAAGACCGTCAGCGGCAAGATCCGACGCATCGAACTCCGGGATGCGGAATGGAGCAAGCGCTGAAAGGGGTTTATTTTTCATTCATTGCGGGTTTTCAGAAAAGGGAGGCACCAGCCTCCCTTTTCTGGTATACAGGGGAAAATTTGGCAGCGGATCTGATCCGGATGCACCCGGTGGCGACTTTTTAACCGGCGGCCATCGGACCCCAAGCTATTCTGCATGAAGGTGTTAACCCATCACCGCCAAAGGAGGATTGAAATGGCCGAAACTGTTATTGTCAGCATCCTGGAGAATCACATCGGCGAAATCACCCTTAACCGTCCGGACAGCCTCAATACCTTTACCCTTACTCTGGCATCCGAACTCACCGCAGCATTGCTTCAACTGGAGGGCGATTCGGCGGTGCGGGTGATTATCCTCAAAGGTGCGGGCAAGGCCTTTTGCGCGGGTATCGATGTGGGGGATTTCTTCGGCAAGAGCACCATGGAATACCAGGCGTGGATCGAGTGCATGGAGACCCCCCTGGTGACCATCAGCCGCATGAAAAAACCGGTAGTCGCCCAGGTGCACGGCGTGGCTGCAGCCAATGGGGCCGGCCTGGTGGCCGCCTGCGATCTGGCCATTGCCGCCGACAACGCCCGCATGGGCCTGACCGCCATCAATGTGGGCCTCAACTGCGTGGGGCCCGTGATCCCGGTGACGCGCTCCGTGGGCCGTAAGCGGGCCATGGAAATGCTGCTTTTCGGGGAGTTGCTCAAGGCTCCGGCGGCCCTGGACATGGGGCTGATCAACAAGGTGGTGCCGGCGGTCGACCTGGAGATGGAAGCCCGGCGCTGGGCCGCCGTGCTGGCTGCCAAGAGCCCCGTTGCCGTGCAGATCGCCAAGTCAGCGTTCTACGCCGCCGCCGACCTGAATTACGATAAAGCCTTCGCTTACATGAACGAGGCTTTTGCACGGCTGTGCTCTACCGAAGACGCCAAAGAGGGCGTCGCGGCCTTCCTGGAAAAGCGCAAACCACAGTGGCGGGAAAAGTAGCCCCCGCCGAGGTTGGATAAGCCGGATTACAGGGTTTAACAGGCCGACCACCCCTTGCGGTGGTTGGCCCGTCCTGCTGTGAGCCGGCATTGCTGTCGGTAGGCGCCGTGCGCAATTCCCCGCCGGATCCAAAAAATTCTATCGGTGGTGCCCCCTTTAAGCGAGCCGGTCACGAAAAGGCAGCTGCCGCTTTCCATCCGTTTTGATCCCCTTTAGACGCCATCAAAGCGCGTGCGCGGTGGATCACCGTATTGTAGCCTCACATTTCCTTTACCTTGGCAATCAGCTTATCGAACATTTCAACCTCGACAACCGGTGAGGTAGTGAATGAAATCCCGGTAAATTTTTTCAGGGCAAGCGACGTGGCAAAAGCGCTCTCCGCATCCGGAAAATCAAGCGTAAAAACCAGGTCATGTTCTCCCATGACGGCATACATCGATATGACCTTGCCACCGTTGGCTTTGATGGTTTGAACGGCTTGCTCGGTTCTTTCCGGGCTGATGCCCTGCATTGCCTCCGTCGAGTATTTGCCAAACATCATGAATATCGGCATGTTACTCCTCCCATTAGGTAGATGGTTCACAAAAGACGGACAACAGTCTGATGAGGTAACGACCGGTAGATCGCCAGCCGCTCTATGGCGGCGGTAGAAGAGTTGCGCCTGAATAAATCGGCATGTGTGGCCACAATAATGGGCATTGCAATGGGGAGCTAAACAAGACATGGAACAGGAGCCGGTGCTGGTGCGATCGATCAATGCATGCTTGAAGAACAGCCGCGAATTGTTAGATGACATAACTATAGTCAAAAATAATGCGTGTGGCAAGGATTCCATGGCGCTTGATTTGTCCATCAGGACACCGATACGTCGCAGGCAGCATCCAACGGTCGCTCTTGCCAATTTGATTCTTCCTGCATTCGCAAGGCAGGTCAGCGGAGGCGTCAATGATCTTGCCAGAAATAGGGATTCAACTGTTGGACCGCGATGGCAAAAGCATTCCCCGCCGCTTTTCGCGGGGAGGATTCAAATCCATCCTTTTCAACGCATGGGCCGGGTTGATGCTGATCAACGCATTCAAGTTGACCGTTGCCCTGGACGGAAAATTCCATTAAAAAGAGAGGTGGCGGCAATGAAGATGGATAGGCTGCCGGAAAACCGCAGCCGTCCGACCCCCAAACCGTAAAGAGAAAACAATGGCGGCCTTCTACGACATGCAGATGAAAGTGCCTTTCCACGACCTGGACCCCATGCAGGTGGTCTGGCACGGCAACTACTTCAAGTATTTCGATGTGGTCCGCTTCGGCCTGTTCGAATCGGTGGGCGTCGATCTGTACGGCTATCTCAAATCCCGCCAGATGGTGTTCCCCATCACCCGGTCCTCTATCAAGCATATCCTGCCGCTGCGGTTTGACGACACGTTCGTCTGCAGGGCAACGGTCACGGAGGCCCGCTACAAGATCGCCATGGATTTTGAAATCCGCCGTCCCGACACCGGCCAGATCTGCACCCGCGGAAAGGGCGAACAGGTAGCGGTGAAACTACCGGATATGACCCTGGAGTTCGAAATCCCGCCGGAAATCACCCGGGCGCTGGGATTCTGACCATGAAGCAGGCCTTCATCCAGGCCCTGGTGGCCGGCTGCGAGCGGGTGGCCGCCTGGGCCGACCTGCTGGACGAGATCAACGTATTTCCCGTTGCCGACGGAGATACGGGCCGCAACCTGAAAATCAGCCTTGGCCCCCTTGGCCTTGGCAAAGGCGCTTCATCCGTGCTTTCACGGGACCTGATTCAATCGGCCACGGGGAATTCCGGCAATATCGCCGCCGCTTTTTTTTCCCGCTTTGTGTCAAAAATGGAATCCGGCGGCATGCATGGTTCGGTTTCAGCCGGCAGGGACGCTGCCTGGCAAGCCGTGGCTGATCCCAAGCCCGGCACCATGTTGACGGTGTTCGACGCCCTGGTTCAGGCCACCGTTGCCAGCCACCCTGTCGCCGGTATCGTCGACCGTCTGGACAAGGCCGTCCGCGATACCGCCGACCTCCTCCCGGAGCTGAAGCGGGCCGGTGTGGTGGATGCCGGTGCCCTGGGCATGTTCATCTTCTTCGAAGGTTTTTTTTGCCGACTGGAAACTGAAATGGCGGATATGCTGCCGGTAACCGAACGATTTGCCGGCCTGCTGGAAGTAACCGGCGATATCGCCGGCGGACAATTCCAGGGATATTGTGTAAACACGATCGTGCGTGCACCCAAATCCGCCCAACTGGCACCCGGAACCGCCGGCCTGGGTGACAGCGTGGTAACCATACCGGATGGAGACAGTCTCAGGATACACCTGCACACCCGTAATCAACAGGCGACGCGGGCCAGACTGGAGACCTTGGGCGAAATTGTCGACTGGCAGGTGGAACCCATGGACCCACACGCTGTATTGCCGCACGCCAGGGACGACGGCCAAACGGTCCACGTGATGACCGATGCGGCCGGTTCGATTACCCGGGAAGAGGCTCGCTCGCTCGGCATCACCCTGCTGGACAGCTACCTGGTGGTTGACGGCCGCAGTGTTCCGGAAACCCTGTTCGATGCACAGCGGCTTTACGGCGCCATGTCTGCCGGTCGGCGGGTATCGACCGCCCAGGCATCCCTGTTCCAAAAGCATCAAAGCTACCAGAGTGCTCTGGGCCGCCATGGCCAGGTGCTCTACCTAACCGTGGGATCGTTTTACACGGGTAACTTTGCCACCGCCTGCCAATGGCGGGAATCCAGCGATGCCGGAGATCGGTTCACCGTCGTCGATACCGGTGCCGCTTCCGGCCGGCTGGGGCTGTTGGCAAGCATGGTGGCCCGTCTGGCACGCTCGGGAGAGCCGTTGACGGCGGTGGCGGCGTTTGTCCGGCAGGCCATCGACAGCTGCGGTGAATTGATTTTTCTGGACCAGCTCAAGTTCCTGGCCGCCGGCGGTCGAATATCCAGGTCCAGAGGCTTTTTTGGCGATCTTCTCGGCATCAAGCCGGTGATCAGTCCCGCGGCCGACGGTGTGGTCAAGGCGGGTGCTGTCAAGAATATTGCCGACCAGCTGCCTTTTGCAACGCGGGTTTTGCAGCAGCGTTTTTCACCAAACGATCGGTTGACGTTCCTGCTGCAGTTTTCCGATAATGAACGGCGGGTGCGTGAATCCATTCAGCCTGAAATTGAGCGGCAATTCCCGCAAGCACAGATCATGGTCAGCCGCCTCTCCCTGACTTCCGGTGCCCACATGGGCCCGGGAACCTGGGGGGTGGCGTTCTGTCCAGATTTGCTTTATGCTGAGCCGTCAGCCAAAAAGTAAGGGGATCGTGCGGCGTTATGGCGACCCATGCCAACAAAACAGTTCAAGAGGTTACTTCATGCAACAGACCCGAATGATAGCGGCGCTGATCGTAGCCGCCGGCCTGATGATGCTTTCAGGCTGTGCCTATGTAAATGTCAAATCCCCGCTGGATGTGGATCTGAACCGGACCACCCTGGGCGCAAGGACCGGCGTGGCCGAGGCGCGCAGCATCTTGTGGCTGGTTGCCTGGGGCGATGCCAGCTATGCCGCCGCAGCGGCCAACGGCGGCATCACCACCATGCGTCACGCGGACCAGGAGGTGTTTAACGTCCTCTTCGGTCTCTATACCCGCTGGCGGGTGGTGGTTTATGGCGATTGATACAACCTTACGGATTCGTTCGAAAACAGCTGCGTTTTTGCAGGTGTTGGCCGTGATGGTCGGTCTGGCCGGCTGCGGCACGGGACCGCTGATTGGCCTGGTCTACACCAACGTGAAGCTGCCCTTGACCCTTGACCTGAAGGCCACCCCGGTGCCGGCGGGCCCGCCCGACTCCGATCGCATCATCGAGATCAAGGAACCGTTTTCAGGACTGGGTATGTCTGCCCGGGTGAGTTCCAACGCCATTGGCGACATCGCCCGGCAAAACGGTGTAGATCCGCTTTACTTTGCCGATCAGGAGGTGTTCAGCATCCTGGGGGTCTGGAGGACCGATCGCGTTTTTCTCTACGGAGAGGCCGCCGGTGCTCCTGAGCCGAGCCACGCCAGGACAGCAGATCCATGACCAGCGGTGCACAACCCGCCCGCGAACGGATGGGCCAACCCCGTTTTGCCGTGGTCATTCCCACCTACAACCACGGCGGCCGGGTCGCCGCAGTGGCCCGGCAGGCCTTGTCGCTGGGATACCCCGTCTTCGTTGTGGATGACGGCTCCACCGACGATACGGCTGCGATACTCCAAACAGTTGCCGGTATCCATGTGCTGCACCATCCCTTGAACCGGGGCAAAGGAGCCGCCCTGGTCACCGGCATGCGCGAGGCCGCCGGGGTTGCGGACTATGCCGTGACCATCGATGCCGATGGCCAGCACGACCCTGCCGATGCACTGAAACTGATGGCAGCCATCCCCGCCAACCGGCGGGCCATCGTGGTGGGGCGACGGGAGATGGCCGAGGCCCCCTGGACCAGCCGCAAAGGCCGGGGGTTTTCCAACTTCTGGGTGCGCATGTCCGGCGGGCCGAGGCTGGCCGACTCCCAAAGCGGTTTCCGGATCTACCCGCTGCCCGAAAGCTTGAAATTAGGGGTAGTGGCCAGGCGCTACCAGTTTGAAGTGGAGGTGTTGGCACGTGCGGCCTGGCAGGGAATGGCCGTGGTGGAGACGACTATTTCCGCCGACTATTCACCTGCGCTGCCCCGGATCTCCCACTTTCACCCCTTCGTCGATTTTCTGCGCAACTGCGGTGCCTTCGGCCGCCTCATCACCCGTCGGGTTTTCACCCCGGCCCTGTGGTCACCCGAGAAAAATTGCCAGCGGATGCGCTAATTCCATGAAAGCCTTTTTCTACCGTATTCTCGCCTTGACCACCCGCGTGCTGGGCCTGTGGTTTTTCAGCCTGATTGCCGGCGGCATCGCTGTCGGGTATTTCATTCTCTTCCCCAAGCGGGTAGCGGTTGGCATGCGCTTTTACCGGGCCCTTTTTCCCGGAAAAAGCCGGGCCTATTACCGCTGGTGCACCCTGCGCCAGTTTCTGGACTTCACCCATGTGTTCCGGGACCGCCTGCTGCTGTCGGATACGGGCAGGATCACCGTCGCTTTCGAAGGCCGGGAGCGCATCCAACATGCCATGGGCGACAAGGGCGGCATTTTGCTCATGTCCCACATGGGCAACTGGGAAGTGGCGGCCAGGCTGCTCAAAAAAGCCCTCCCGGATCTGCGGCTGATGCTCTATATGGGCGTCAAGCAGAAAGAGCAGATAGAAGGCCTGCAGAAAGAGACCGTGCGCCGGAGCGATATCCGCATCGTGGGCATAGATGAAGGCGGTGGGTCGCCCTTTGACATTGTCGACGGCATCCGATTTCTGCGCCAGGGCGGTCTGGTCTCCCTCACCGGCGATCGAGTCTGGCAGGCAGCGCAGCGAACCATTCCGGTGCTTTTTTTGGGGCGGACCGTCCACCTGCCCGCAGCCCCTTACGTTCTGGCGCTGGCCGCCGGCGCGCCCATTTTTGTTTTTTTTGCCCTGCACACCCAAAAATGTCATTATCGGTTTTCCGCCTCGCCGCCCATCATCGTTTCAGCATCCGACCGCAGCCAACGTGAATCCGCCATGGCCCGCGCCGCCCAGCAGTATGCCGCTCTGCTCGAAGCCGCCGTCAGGCGCCATCCCTTCCAGTGGCATCACTTCGCGCCGTTTATAGACCCTAAGGGGTAGTGATCCGCCGTGGCTTCGAAATGGTGGATCACTCCTGCCATGCCGGCCGTGAGCCGGCCTTCGGTAAATTGACATTCGGATGGGAACATTTTTCAATCTTTTCGCTCACGCTTTGAATTCTGCCCCGTTTTGTAGTAGAAGACGCTTTTACTGATTCTGCCAAGGGGATGCATACGGAATGACACGCGACGAGATCGAAAAAGGGATTATCAGAATTTTTGCCGACCAATTTGAGATTGAAAATCCGAGACTGGGAGATGACCTGCGCGAAGTCCATGAATTTGACAGCATCGATGCCATCGAACTGCTGCGGGAAATCGAAATCCTGCTGGGCGACCAGCTGTCCCGTGAAGAGAAAAAGGCCGCCATGGACATCCGCACCATCGACCAGATCGTGGACTATGTGGTAAGGCTGGACCGAAAGACCGAGAGACAAATTGGGATTTGAGAGATTGAGGAACCGGCGGCATTTCCACCGCATCCTAAACCCTATAATTTGAATAAAGTTAATAAAATCATAATTATATGGAACGAAGAGTTGTCATCACCGGCGGATCGGCCATTACCCCCATCGGTTGCACCCGGACCGAGATCATCAGACACCTGACCCAGGGCCTGTCCGGCGTTCGCAAGATGAAAGACGACGAGCTGCTGGTGTCCCACATCCACTGCAAGGTTTTCGGCACGGTGCCCGATCCGCCTGCGTTCAATTTTGCCCGACGGGACCGCAAAACCATGGGGCCGGTGGCCTATTACGCCTGCCAGGTAGCCAAGGATGCCCTGGCCCAGTCGGGCCTGTCCGATGAATTCATCCGCAGCGGCCGGCTGGGGGTGGCCTTCGGCTCCACCCACGGCAGTCCCACCGTGCAAAGGGATATCTACCGCACCTTTTTCAGCGACGATTCCTCCAAGCTGCACAACGTAGGGGCCGTTGATTATCTCAAATCCATGGTTCACACCACGGCGGTGAACATCACCAAGATGTTCGGCATTCGGGGGCGGGTGATCAGCTCCTCCACGGCCTGCACCACTTCCAGCCAGTCCATCGGGTTCGGCTACGAGGCCGTCAAATATGGACTGCAGGACGCCATGCTCTGCGGTGGCGCCGATGAATACGACACCACCACGGTGGCGGTCTTCGACAACCTGCTGGCCTGTTCAACAGATTTCAACGACACGCCACACCTCACGCCCCGCCCCTTCGATAAGCGGCGCGATGGCTTGGTGGTGGGGGAGGGGGCCGGTGCCGTGCTGCTGGAAGACCTGGCCTCAGCCCAAAAGCGCGACGCCGTGATCCTGGGCGAAGTGATCGGTTTTTCCTGCTACAACAATGGCGGCGATCTCATCCTGCCCAACCGGGAGGGCATCACCCTGGCCATCGAACAGGGATTGGCCAATGCCCGAATCACAGCAGCGGACGTGGACTGGATCAGTGCTCACGCAACGGCCACCAAAATGGGAGATGTGACCGAGGCTCAGTCCATCGCCGCCGTATATGGCAGCCGACCCCGGGTCACCGGCCTGAAGAGCTATATGGGCCATACCATGGGCTCCTGTGGGGCAATCGAAACTCTGATTGCCGTGTATCAGATGGCAGAGGGGTTCATTGCTCCCACGTTGCACCTGGAGGCGGTGGACAACCGCTGTGCCATGCTCAACCATGTTACCGAACTGGTGGAAGCCCCCATCGACATCGCTTCCATCCAGAATTTCGCCTTTGGCGGCGTCAACACCTGTCTGTTTGTGAAACGCTTCTCCGAATGACCTGACGGTTCCTTACGAAGCCAAATGCGTTACTTTTTTATTTTAATCCTGAACTTAGTTTTTACATGTCGGGTCAGAAAACAATACGAAAATAGAAAAATCACGATAGCCAACAGCCCAATGACAAATAAATCGCGATCGCCAAATTCAAATTTCGAAACCTCATGATATTGCAGAAGGGACATTCCAGCCATCAATCGTGAAGAACTCAAAATAACAATCCACTGCTCGTTTGCCTTCATTATTGAGATTTGGACGCTGTAATTTGGGATATATTTGAGATTGGGTGCTTGCGATTGGTTGTTTCCGGTTTGTCCGGGTTAGGTTGTTTTAATTATGCAAATCCGCTGGCAACGAAAATGGCATCGCACGCTCCTTGACCTGATCATCACCTTGATCCTGTGGGGCTACTACACGATCGGGTTCGTGGTTCTGTTTGCGCCGTTTTACGCCTGTGCGCGACTCTTTTCAACGGATGTCACCCTGGCCTTTCAGCGCCTCAACGCCAGCTTTTACCGCTGGTTTTTCGTGCTGCTGCGGTTTTTGGTGCCGGCCTGCCGCTGGCAGGTCGACCCGACCGTAAAGACAATCCGGGGTGCGGTGATCGTGGCCAACCACGTCTCCTACCTGGACCCCATTCTGTTGATCTCTTTTTTCCCGCGTCACACCACCATCGTTAAACGGCGGTTGTTTCGCATTCCGTTGTACGATCGCGTACTGCGTCTTTCCGGTTATATTCCTTCGTCGGCCGATGGTTCACTGGCGGAGCTTATGCTGGCAAGCATGGAAAAGATGCCTGCCTTTCTCTCCGGCGGCGGCAACCTGATCATTTTCCCCGAAGGCACCCGCAGCCGCGATGGCCAGATCGGTCCGTTGAACAAGGGCGCCTTCAAGGTCGCCCGGATGTGCAAAGCACCCATCCATGTGTTATACGTGAAAAATACGGAGCGGCTTTTGCGGCCGGGACAGTTCCTGTTCGATACCCGCTCGGCCAACACGGTCTGCGTGGAACACCTGGCCTGCATCGCCCCCCGCTATGACGACCCTGGCTTTTCCCTCAGTGCCCTGATAGGGCAAGTGCGCGGGATGCTCGCTGCCCGTCGAGTACAGGTACGATAACGCCAGGTGCATGACCCTTATTTTTGGAGGGCTGATGAAAATTCTGTTGTTGTCCATGCCCGATGTGGCACCGGTGATCATGCACGAGTCGGCTTTTCACATGCCCAACCTGGGCATCGCCAGTATCGCTGCCAACATCGACGATGGCCACGACATCCATATTGTCGACCTGATCCGCAAACGCCTGGGACTGAGAAGACACCTGGTGCGCATACTCAACGCCCTCAAGCCCGATTTGGTGGGCCTGTCCGCCATGACCTGGCAATACGCCACCTGCGTCAAGATCATCCGGCTGATCAAGCAATTGCTGCCCGAGGCGAAGATCGTGATCGGCGGCTATCACGCCACGCTCATGTTCGAAGAGATCGCCGCATCAGACGAGGCGCAAGCGATCGATTTCATGGTGCGGGGAGAGGGCGAAGAGGCCTTCCGGCGGCTGGTCAACGCGCTGGCCGGCCAGGACAGCCTGGCGGAGATTCCTTCGCTGTCCTACAAGAATGGCGACGGTTTCATCCACAACCCCAAAGGCGACCTGCTGGATCTCTCACGGCTGAAAATACCCGTTCGGGACAAGCGGCGCCTGACCTGGGGCTACCACATCATGAACCGCAACGTCGAGATGATGGAAACCTCACGTGGCTGCACCCGAAACTGCAACTTCTGCAGCATCCGGCACATGTACGGTCGCTCCTTCCGGCCATTTCCCATTCAACGGATCCTGGCCGACATCGACGACATCTACTACGTGCGCAACGTGCGCCGGGTCTTCATCTCCGACGACAACCTGGTGCTAGACCCCGACCGGGTGATTTGCCTGTGCGACGCCATCATTGCCCGGGGCTACCGCAACCTTTACTTTGTGGTCCAGGCCGACTGCGTCACCATCTCCCGCAACGAGAGGATGGTGGAGAAAATGGCCAGGGCCGGTTTCAAGTCGGTCTTTTTAGGCATGGAGAATGCCTCTAAAAAGAACCTGGTCGCCGCCAACAAGGGCGACATCCTGGATGCCTCGAAAAAGGCGGTTGAGATCTGCCACAAATACGGCGTCATGGTCGTGGGGGGCATGATTTTCGGCTTTCCGGACGATGGCGAAAAGGAGATTATCGAGAATTACCAATTTCTTAAATCCACCGGTGCGGACACTGCCTATTGCCAGATTCTAACGCCCTACCCCAAGACGGGCATCCGCCAGCAATTGCTGGACCAGGGACTGGTCACAAACCTCCATGACTATACCCGCTACAACGGCATGTGGGCCAATGTCAGGACCCGGCAGCTCAATTCGGATCAGCTGCAATACCTCTTCTGGTACCACAACCAGAAGATCATGGGCTGGTGGAATCCGTCCGAACGCATTCGGTCCCAGGGCCGGTTGTGGACATCCATCTGGCGGTATGCCTTCAAACCCCTGCTGAAGGTGATCATCGCCCGGCAGCAGAAGCGCATCGGCTGGCGGGGGCGGTTCGAGCAGGCGATAATCTCCCGTGCGGCGGTAAACCGGTTTACGGATTTGGATGATCTGTAGGACGTTGCGATTTAAGAAATTTCAAATGCGACCAACAGGAACCCTTGGAGAGCGGCCATGACCTTGGATACCATTCTTTTTAACGACATCAGCGCAGGCCAGCTTTTAGCCTGGCTCGTCGCCGGGGTGGTCATTTACGCGGTGCTTAAAATCTACAAGGCCGTGTTCGGCAAAAAAAAGGTGCGCTTACAGCATACCGTCTATTTTGCATGCAGCAGCTGCGGGTGGGAAGGGCATATGAGCAAGTTCGGCACGCGCTGCCCCAAGTGCGATGCAGCCACGGGTGACCTCTCCAGTGGATCACCATGAGTGGATAGACAAGGATTCAAGAATGGAATCCTCCCCGCGACAAGCCACGGGCACTTCGAACGCTGGCGCGGTTCAACGATGCAATTTCCCAAGCGTTTTTGCGCTTGCCAACCTAAATAGTTCCGCCACTCCACATCATGCGGGCCACCTGATGGCATGATCGGTGTCGTTCATCCGGTTCGCGCCCTGCAGGCAATGGTTAATTGACCGACCGCCGTTGGCGGGTTCCCGCCGCCTGCAATAGCACTGGAATGGTCACGGTTATTGGATTGGTGATATCGGCGTATGCCCTTCGGTGTTTTCGGTGTTTCCCCTAATCGTTAAGAGCTTACTGATCTTAGCGCTGTGCTTGGCGTCAGCCCGGTGGCGGTCTTTTTGTATTACTAATAAGAAAAATATAATTTAGTAATATATTTAATTTGACACATACAAATTAAGAATTATTGTTTGTCCATCAAACAACCACCGGCTTGGTTGAAATAGCCGGCGATCAGGAGGAACAAGAAATGAGCAAAACCATCGGAATCGATCTTGGAACAACCAACTCATGTGTTGCCATCATGGACGGTGGCGAGGCCCGTGTGATCACCAATGCCGACGGCGGCCGCACCACCCCGTCAATGGTGGCCATTGCCAACAATGGTGAACGGCTGGTGGGCCAGATTGCCAAACGCCAGGCGGTAACCAACCCGGAAAACACGGTTTTCGGCGTCAAGCGGCTGATCGGCCGCAAGTACGACTCGAGCGAAGTCACGGGCGACAAGAAGAACCTGCCCTATGCCGTGGCCCAGGCGGAAAACGGCGATGTACGAATCCCCATCAAAGGTCGCCAGTACAGCCCGGCGGAGATCTCGTCATTCATTCTGGCGGACCTGAAGAAATCGGCCGAAGCCTACCTGGGCGAAACGGTCACCGATGCGGTGATCACCGTGCCGGCCTACTTTAACGACAGCCAGCGTCAGTCCACCAAAGATGCGGGCCGCATCGCCGGGCTGAACGTCAGACGAATCATCAACGAACCCACGGCGGCTTCACTGGCCTATGGGCTGGACAAGAAAAAGGAGGAGAAGATCGCCGTGTTCGACCTGGGCGGCGGCACCTTCGACGTCTCCATCATGGAGATCGGCGACGGCGTCTTCGAGGTCAAGGCCACCAACGGCGACACCCATCTGGGCGGCGAAGACTTCGACCTGCGCATAATCGATCACCTGGCCGCTGAATTCAAGCGCGAACAGGGCATCGACCTGCGCGGCGACAAGATGGCCCTGCAGCGACTCAAGGAGGCGGCGGAAAAGGCCAAGATGGAGCTCTCCAGCGCCATGGAGACGGACATCAACCTGCCGTTCATCACCGCCGACGCCAGCGGACCCAAGCACCTGAACATCAAGATGACCCGGGCCAAGCTGGAATCCCTGGTGGCCGACCTGCTGGATCGCCTGGAAGGCCCCTGCCGCACGGCCCTGAAAGATGCCGGCTTTCCCGGCGGCGACATCGACGAAGTGATCCTGGTGGGCGGTATGACCCGCATGCCGGCGGTGGTGCAGCGGGTCAAGCAGATCTTCGGCAAGGAGCCCAGCAAGGGCGTCAACCCCGACGAGGTGGTGGCCCTGGGCGCCGCCATTCAGGGGGCCGTGCTGGAAGGCGACATCAGCGACGTGCTGCTGCTGGACGTGACCCCGCTCAGCCTGGGCATCGAAACCCTGGGCGGTGTGATGACCAAACTGATCCAGAAGAACACCACCATCCCCGCCCGCCAGAGCCAGGTTTTCTCGACGGCCGAGGACAACCAGCCGGCCGTGACCGTCCACGTGCTCCAGGGAGAACGGGAGATGGCCGATGGCAACAAGACGCTGGGCCGCTTCGAGCTTTCCGGTATTCCACCGGCACCAAGGGGGACACCCCAGATCGAAGTGACCTTTGATATCGACGCCAACGGCATCGTGGAGGTGTCGGCCAAGGACCAGGCCACGGGCAAGCAGCAGCGCATCCGCATCACTTCGTCGTCGGGCCTTTCCAAGGCGGAGGTCGACCGGTTGGTGAAGGATGCCGAACGGCATGCCGACGCCGACGGCCGAAAAAAGGAGCTCGTTGAAGCCAAAAACGCCGCCGACGGGTTGATCTACGCAACCGAAAAAACCCTCAAAGAAATGGGCGCCAACGTCGATGGCAGCCTGCGCATGGAGATCGACGCCGCCGTGGCCAACCTGAAACTTGCGTTGAAAGGCGACAATGCTTCTGAAATCAAACAGACCACCGAAGTGCTCACCCGCGCCTCCCACCGGCTGGCCGAATCCATGTACCGGCAGCCGGGCAGCCCCCCGGGCGGCGGGTCCCAGCCCGAACAGGGGGGTAGCGGCAGCGCCCGTGCCTGGGGCTCGGCTGATGACGACGTGGTGGACGCCGATTTTCGGGAAGTGGCCTGATAAAACGCGTGCTGAAGACATCCGCTTTCCGAAAAGCGCTATAACCGAACGGACAAGCCGGGCATATGCCCGGCTTTATCTTTTCTGCTTTCCAAACAGCCTCAGCTCTATGGAGACACACTGCCTTGAACCATCAGCCGGCAGATGGTATACAGGCTGTTGAAAAACGTCATGAGCGCAGGCAAGACAAGGCAAGATCCAGCGAAAAAACGCAGTTTCTGGTTGATAAAGGAGCATTTTGAATCGAATTTAAACGCCCTATGGCCAAGCGCAATAGTTTTTCAACCGCCTGATAAGCGTCAGCGGTCGACCTGTGTTTGATGCTTCCCTTGATGGTATTCCAAAAACAGATGAGGAGATTATGAAAAAAGCGCATCCGATCGTTCTACTGACTGCACTGCTCCTGCTGGCCGCCGGTTGTGTCACCACCGGGGTGCAGATCCCCAAAGACGCGGCCGAGATGGAGGTCGTTTTTTCCTGGGAAGGGATCACGGCCTGCACCCACGAATCACCGGAAATTCGGGTCTCCAACATCCCCGACAGCACCGCCGAGCTGCGGGTCAAGCTCAAGGATGTTGACGTGCCGGCTTGGAACCACGGAGGCGGCAAGCTGGCCCATGACGGCTCGGGAGTCATTCCGGCCGGCGCGCTCAAATCCGGCTACAACGGCCCCTGCCCGCCGTATGGCCAGCGGCACCAGTATGAATTCTCGGTCATGGCCGTCGATGCCCAGGGTGCGATCATCGGTTTCGGCAAGGCTGTGCAACCGTTCCCGCCAAAAAAGTAGCCTGTTTGGGCTGTGCTAACCGGTGTGACGCGGGGACAGGCCATGAAGGCCGAAGTCGCCATCGGCGGTTTAGGCAAGGCCATGCGATCCTACCTGCCCAAACAATGATGGCCATTCCGCTTATCCATCCATCAGCATTTTCCGGCGGGCGTGGATCAGACGCCGGTATTTATCTTTAAGCGCCGCATCCAGAAAGCTGACCCCAATTAAGTGCTCCCATTTCGGAAAAGCTGCCGCCAACTTGCCTAAGACCATGGAAACGGCTGTGGGTGCAAGCCCCAGCCGCTCGCTCCCGAAATAGTCTACCCGCAACGAACGGGTTAATTTGCGCCTTTTGCCCTTGATGGGCAACGCTATCTCTTCCTGCGGATCGGCCAGGGCAATGGTGGTGTTGACAATGTCATACGCCGGCGCCAAATCGACACGTTCCTTGCGGGTGATCAGCGAAAAATTCTTTACATGCATATCCTCATTGCCGATTAAAAAATTGACCAGACTCAATTGAAACAGCTTGATTTTTTCAATGGCCGGAAAGGTGCAAAAACGCTCGATGACTGACGCTACTTTTTCCATGGATGCATCGTACTTGGTTTCGCGCCCCAGGCCCATCAGTTGGGCGAAATCTTCGACGGCAACCTTTTGATTCCGTCCAATCCGATCAAATCGTTTGATAAAGTAGGTCAGCGAACCATCCTTGGCATAGATCAATCCATGCAGCGGGATGTCGATCCCGGCTGCGTTTGCCAGGCGCATGGAAAGATCCTCGTTTTCGGGCAGCCTGGCAAACTACGGATTTTGGGGCTTGAGGATATATCGGCCCCCGCTGGTTACGATCTCAAATTGATTGTTGTTGATCGATAGCCGCGCGCTCAACTTGGGCTGTACACCCTGAATCGACATCCTGGGCGCCCGGGCCGCTGCTTCACGAAGCTGTTCCTCCGATGTGTAGGCCAGTGGATGAAGGTGGATCAATCACTTTGTTAGTTTTCGGTGGGTTTTGTCCGGTTTTTGCCTACGAAATGCCGGTTTGGCGGTAATTACTAAACTTGTTAAGGTGGGTTGTAATCAATAGCTGTTGGCAAAACGGTACACGAGCCTGCTTGGACGGGCTGGGAACGAGCCATTAATGTCTGGCCTGGCAGCCCGGGCAGATGCCGAAGAAATCGAGGCGGTGGCGGGTGATGGCAAAGCCGGTTTCGCGCATCAGTTCCTGGGTCATATCCTCGAGGGCCGAAATGTCGGGGTCAAGGATTTTTTTGCAGACGGTGCAGACCACGTGGGGGTGATCGTAGGGCTTGTTGCCATCGTAACGGTTGCTGTCGTTGCTGAAACCCAGTTCCAGCACCTGGTCAAGGTCTTTGAGGACAGCCACGTTTTTATAGATCGTCGCCAGGCTGGTGGTAGGGAAATTGGCTTTGACCCTGGCGTAAATTGACTCCACGCTGGGGTGCCCCTTGCTTTCGGCCAATACCTTGAGGATGGCCAAGCGCTGGGGGGTGATGCGGTGGTGTTTTTCACGCAGGGCTTCCACCATTTTGCGCAGTCGGATTTCAGGGTCCGGCATGGAGGTTCTTCTATTCAGTTTGGCGTTCGTACTATGGAAAATGATTATCAACTAATAGCAAGAGGGGGTGTTGGTGTCAATAGCAGCAGAAGATCCGAGAGGTGTCCCTACTCGATGGCCTGAAACCGTTTCATGAACCGGCGGTCGATATAATCCTTGATAAGAAACGCCGGCCGGCCGCCGAGTTCCAGCCAACGTTTTTTCAGGACGCCGACCCTGCCACCCAGGTTGAAGATCAGCAGGTAGTCGCCTCCCGGGTCAAAGGCCATCAGGTCGCCGCCGTCCAGCTGCGCCATGAGGTTGTGCAGCAGGACCGGGTTCTGGCGAACCGCATAGACACCCACCTTGTCCAGGGGCTGGTCCTGAAAGCAGATGCAGTCACCGCCGCCGAAGATCTCGGGGTGGTGGGTGCTCTGCAAAAAGCGGTTGACCCGCAAGCCGCCGTCGGGTCCCGTGGCGATGCCGGAATCCGAAAAAATGGCGGATGGCTTTACACCCAGGGCTAAAAAAATGAAATCCGCCGGCAGGATCTCGCCGCTGTCCAGGGTGACGGCATCGCGGGATACGGTGTGCACGTAGGCGGGCTCGCGGATGGTGATCCCCCGCCGACCCAACGTGCGGTAAATCTTGCGGCGGACGGAAGCGGGAAAGCGGGACATGAAGGCGCTACCGGCACAGATGGTGATGCGCGGCATGTGCCTGCAGGTGGTTGTTGCCAGCTGCCAGACGTTGCCAGCCACCTCCGCCGAGGAGGGCCCGCCGCCGACGACCACCACGTTCAGGGTGCTCCGGCCAAAATGATCGATCAAACGCGCTTTGGCGTGCATCAGCCGCTCGATGGGCTTGACGGTATAGAGATCGGCGACCTCCCCGTCGATGGCCGGTTTGGGTACATGGCTGCCCGCGTTGCACGAGAGCACATCGTAGGGCACGGTGCGGCCGTTTTCCAGGACCACGATTTTTTGTTGGGGATCGATCCTGGCCGCTTTGCCGTACAGGAATGTGCCCCCCTGCTTTTCCACCACATGTCGGGTGGCAAAGCGAATTTCTTCGGGCCGGTAGGTGCCGGAAAGCATCCCCGGTCCCATGCCCGAGTAGTAGTGGTAGTCCGACGGGCCGATGACCGTGACGCGGTGACCTTTTTCGATGATGGCCGATAGGTTGGCCAGCGTAACCATGTGGGCATGGCCGCCGCCGATAAGGACCAGCTGCTTTTGCATATCAACCCTCAGGTTTTTGGCAATTAAGGGTCGAGGCTGAAGAGGTGTAATGCAGTGCCGCCAACGATCCGGCTCCGTTTTTACCTTGCGCCTAAACCGATTCCGTCTTACGGCTTCCTACGGTTTCCTCCATCAGTTTGCCCAGCCGCGCCAGATGGGCCTTCTCCTCGTCGGCGATCTGGATCAAAGCTCTTTTGCCCGCCTCGTTGCTGGCCTTTTGCGATGCCCGCAGGTAGAGATCCAGAGCCTGGGCCTCGATGGACATGGCCAGTTCGATGATGTCCGTCAGCGTGTCGTAAGCGGGCATGAGCAGGCTGGCATATTCTTCGGTGGTCAGCCCCCCCTCCAGCACCTCAGATACCTGTCGGGCCTCGAAGGTTTCCCGGGTGACCGACTGGCCGGTCAGCGCGGTGTACTGCTCCAGAATGCGGTCCTGGTGTTTCACCTCTATTTGAGACAGTTGCTGAAACAGGTATCTCGCTGGGTCGCTCTCCACCTTGGCAGCCATTGAGTCGTAGAAGCCCTTTAATCCCGCTTCGAGCGAGTAGGCTACGGCCAGGGCGTTTTCCACCGAGGTGACCCCATCGAAAAGCGCCAGCCCCTTCTCCTCGCCTAAAAACGCCGCCTGGCTGGTCCAGGCGTTGAATCCACCGGCCATGTTGATGATGTTGCTGAACCCCTGTCCGGAAAGCAGCTGTGCAGCCACCCGGCTGCGGCCCCCGGACCCTCAGTAGACCATGACCGGCTTGCTGTGGTCGATGCGCCGCAGGTAGTCGGTGAGTTCCGGCAGCGGGGCCAGGATGGCACCGGGAATGTGACCGGCCGCGTACTCTGCAGGTTGACGAACGTCCAGAAGGGTTACCTCCTCCACCCGCTTGTCTGCAAGATAGGTTTTGGCCTGGTCGCAATCGATGGATGTCACAGGGGTCAGGAATTGTCGCCAGTTCATGCTTGCCTCCATGGGTTGGTGCGGGATCGGTTGGTTTGGGAAGGGGTCAATTCACAATATACATATAAATAGACCTGCCGGCCAACGCTTTTTATGTGGCACATTGATTGCTTGGATCTTCGAATCATGTGATGTATAATATGTTTGCCACGGGCATGTGCCTGTTTTTCCCAACCCCTTATTCCGTCGATTGGAGGCCTACATGAATCTTAGCGAGTACAAGGATATCATCAAACGCGCCATTGCCAACGAGGTGGAGGCCAGAAAATTCTATGCTGATGCGGCGAACACACTCACGGATCCGCACCTGAAGAAGCTCTTTGCCTCACTGGCCGAGGAGGAGAAGAAGCACCGGGATATCCTGACCAAGATATTCACCAGCAATTCCATTGACCGCTACTTCTCCGAAACGCGGGATTACAAGGTGGCCGAAACCGTGGATGAACCGGAACTGTCCATGGACATGCGGCCGGCAGACGCATTCGCCCTGGCCATGAAGAAGGAGGAGGCAGCCATGAAGCAATACACCGAGATGGCCGGAATGTGCGATGACGACGGTAAGCGCCAGGTGTTCCTGGACCTGGCAGCCATGGAGCGGGACCACAAATTGAAAATGGAATCCGCCTTCATCGATATCGGCTATCCCGAAGTCTGGTAGGCCATGACGCTTTCCGTGGTCGGCGTGTACCGCGATGGGCTGCACCAAACCCATCGCGGCGACTGCGGGTTCCCCACCTGCATCACCTTTGCGGGCAACGTGGTCGCAGACAAGCATCCGCTGGACGGCTGCCCCCCCTGGCGCCAAATACGCTGAAACGGTGCAATGCAGAGCTGAGTGCGCAGTACGCGGCAGGCAGGTGGACCCCGGCGGCAACCGGACGCCCCCGGGGAGATGGCGCCTTCTTCTTCCTACCCCTGCCACGGGTGAGGGTCATACTGCTTTTCAGGGACGAAGACTTGGTTGACGGATTCGAGGCGAGGGCCAAGCTTCTCTTTGATGAGACAGTTATCGACCATCTGAACATCGAATCGATCATTTTTCGAGCGAACGGCTGCGGCAGAGGCTCTGCCATGCCGCCGATGAACCGAAGTAAAGGAGTACCGATAATGACACAATCCAAATGCCCGGTGTGCCACTGCAAAACATTTCACGTGAAAAACCCCGCTGACGAATACGATTACTACGAATTCGAATGCCGGGACGGTGAAGTCTGTTTCGAAGAGGACCTGGATGAAGACGAATGCCCGATGGTTAAAGATGACACGGAAACATACTGCAATGCCTGTGCATGGCATGATCGGTTCGATACGATCAAGTAACATCGAATCCACTGATTCGGGGATTGCACATGGCAATCCCCATTGCCTCAATTCACCATCCCACAATGGGGGGTAACCATGGAAACCCACGACGTGACTCTGTTCAAACCCTACCCATTCAGGGTGGGCCAGAAAATCAATATCAAAGAGGGACCCAGAAAGGGGGATTGGGAGGTGGTGGGGTTCACGGACCGCAAGGTCAACCTGCGCTGCCCTTTCAGCCAACGGGAATTCGAATGGAACCGGTTCTGCTATGTGGTCGAAGAAAGGACGGGTGTCGGCTGGCCCGAAAAAGAGTAGATGATAGCCCAACCCCGCCTTGACCTTGAACCCAAACCCAGTTGGTGGCGCGAACTATCCGTGTAAGGTTTTCGATCGCCCTGCGACCAAACGGGCAAGGATCATCGAGATAAGCGCCAACAGCTTGCCAAGGGGGCTTCATGAAACCATTCATTTGCAGTGTGATCATCCTGATCGCCGGGCTTTGGACTCCCGGTGACCGCGCGCACGCCGCCGAGGTGGATCACTTTCTTTACGCCTCGCTGTTGAAGCGACATGTCCAAAACGGCGTCGTGGACTACAAGGGCTTTAAAGATGACGAAGCCGTTCTGGATCAATACCTTGAGGCGCTTGCTGCGGTCGATCCGGAAACACTCTCAAAAAATGAACAATTTGCATTCTATGCCAACGCCTACAACGCGTGGACCGTTAAACTGATTCTGTCCCGCTACCCGGACATTCGCTCCATCAAGGAACTGGGGAGTTTTTTCGCCTCCCCATGGAAGAAAAAGATTGCCCGCATCGACGGCGGTCTGCTGACCCTGGACCAGATCGAGCACGACATTCTGAGAAAACGGTTCCAGGACCCACGGGTTCATTTCGCAGTCAACTGTGCGTCCAAGGGATGCCCGCCGCTTCAGGGAGAACCGTTTACAGGCAGCCGGCTCAACGATCAGCTCGACCGGGCGGCCGCGGCCTTCATCAACGCCCCTGGATATAACCGCCTGGAGGGCGATACCCTGTGGGTCAGCAGGATATTTGACTGGTTTGCGGAAGATTTTGATGGCGATGTCGTCGACTATTTCATTCAGTTGGCCGAGGCACCCTTGCGCGATCAGCTGGTGAAAAACAGACAACGAATCAAGGTTACCTACCTGGACTACGACTGGTCCCTCAACGGAACCTGAAGGAGACGACGATGGCAGACCACGACTATGATATCGGTATCATTGGCGGCGGTGCGGCCGGCCTTACCGTGGCATCGGGAGCGGCCCAACTGGGCGCCAAGACCCTGCTCATCGAAAAAGAACCCGCCTTGGGCGGCGATTGTCTGCACTATGGCTGCGTGCCCAGCAAGACCCTGCTCCCTTCGGCCCGCGTTTACCATGCGATGAAACACGCCGAGCGTTTCGGGCTGCCCAAAGTTGCCCTGCCGCCGGAGGTGTGTGAGGATCAACGCCTGATTCCGGAGGGTTGATTTCAGAGGACAGATGACGGAAGTCTGAGCTCTGAGAACAGAATTTCGGATTTAGAGATTGCGGCATTGAGGGATTGTTGGAGCGGCTTCCAGCCGCGATTGATTATTGGAAGACGGACGCTTTCTAAGGAGATGACCATGGAAACCTACTACAAACCCGACGATCTGCCCAAATTCGGCGACATCGGCAAGGACAGTCCCGGCTTGGCTGAAAAGTTTTTCGCCTATTACGAAGCGGTCTTCGCCGAAGGTGAGCTGACGCAGCGGGAGAAGTCGCTCATCGCTCTGGCCGTGGCCCACGCCGTTCAATGCCCGTATTGCATAGATGCATACACCCGGGCATGTCTTGAAACCGGCTCCAACACCGGAGAAATGACCGAGGCCGTCCATGTGGCCACCGCCATACGGGGAGGCGCATCCCTGGTGCACGGCGTCCAGATGAGAAACATTGCCGACAAGATGTCCATGTAGATGCGCAACGAAGAGGTCCAGATGGCTGACGACAGGTCGCACACCACAGAATCGGAGGCTGAACCCACAGGGTTTACCAGAACCCTTGTTCGGCACGGGTTGACGTTGACCCGTGAAAAAACGCACACCCTTCAGATGAATCTAGGGCTGTTGTGCAACCAGACCTGCGGCCACTGCCATCTGAATGCCGGACCCGCTAAAACCGAGGTCATGACCCGGCAGACCGCCGACCAAATCGCGAACTGGGCCGGGCGGGTATCCTTCGAGACCATCGACATCACCGGCGGCGCCCCGGAGATGAACCCGGAGATTGAACATATTCTGGAGACGTTTGCCCTTCTGACACCGAAACTGATCCTCCGATCCAATCTGTCGGCCCTGAACAGCGACGGGAGGGAACCTCTCATGGACCTGCTTAAAAGCCTCAAGACCACCATCGTGGCATCCTTTCCCTCTATCAACGAAGCCCAGGCCGACGCCCAGCGGGGAGATGGGGTGTTTCAGGCCAGCATCGCCGCCCTGCACCAGCTCAACCGCCTGGGGTATGCGCAACCGGGAACAGGCTTGGAACTGAACCTGGTTTCCAACCCGACGGGCGCCTTCATGGCGGCGGATCAGGCCCAGACGGAAACGCGTTTCCGCCGGATGCTGGCAAGTAAATGGGGCATCACCTTCAACCATCTCTTCAGCTTTTCCAATGCGCCGTTGGGACGCTTCAGGCGCTGGCTGGAGCGATCGGGCAACCTGCCAGCCTACCTGAAGAAGCTGGCCGACGGATTCAACCCTTGTGCGCTGGCGGGGGTGATGTGCCGCACCCTGGTGTCGGTCTCCTGGGATGGATACCTGTACGACTGTGACTTCAATCTGGCCCGGGGGCTGCCTATGGGCCGCAACCGGATCCATGTGACCGAAATGAAAGGACGCCCGGAAGCGGGGAGCCCGATCGCCACGGCAGACCACTGCTACACCTGCACTGCCGGCGCCGGATTCACCTGAGGCGGAGCCATCGGCACCTGAGGTTCAGGTGATATCGTGGTTCTAACTTCACCTTCTTCATCGGAACCCTGAAAGGGGTCCGGGAATTGGGCAACTATGGTGATCTCCTTCAAGGTGCCTTTCTCCATTGCCCGGTTCGTTGGCTTCTTTTTTATCCCCTTAATCATCAAACGGTTCAGAGGCGAGCCGCACGTCAAGAAATCGTTTCATGACACGCCTATTTTGAGACAGCCTGTCTCAAGTTAACACCTTTTTTTCCATCGACCGGCGGGAACATAGCGTTGTCGGGGACCTTTTTGCCTTGACGGTCATGGCATGGATCTTGTTAATATAGCGCAGACCACAACTCCCTCCCGCGGAGAAAAGATGGAAAAGCAGCTCCAATTCGACAATCATATGGGAGAAACCCTGGCCGGGACGCTGGACCATCCCGAGCGGAAACCGGTTGGCGCGGTCGTCGCCGGCCACTGTTTTACCTGTTCCCGGCATACCGGTATTTTGCGGCGAATCTGCAGCTCTCTGTGCGATGCCGGGTTCATGACCCTGCGGTTCGATTTTTCCGGCAACGGTCAGAGCCAGGGGCGCTTTGAAGCGTCCAACTGGTCCAAACAGATCCGGGAGATGGAAGCGGCCATTGCCCTGGTGCACGCTAAAGGCGCCCCATGGATTGGTCTGACCGGTCACTCGTTGGGTGCGGCCATCGCGCTGCTCGTTGCTCGGCGGATGAAAGGCGTGTCGGCCCTTTGCCGCGTGGCCGGACGGGTCAGCCAAACCCGACCCATGAATTTTCTCACCCCCTCTCAGCAGCAGGCGCTGGAGCAAAGCGGCCAGGTGGAATTCACCAGCCGCGGACGGCAGCTTACGCTCCACAGGGATTTTTTCGATGATGCAGCGCGTCATGATCTGACGGCAGCCACCCGATCGATGACGATCCCCATGCTGGTTGTACACGGTGATCGGGACGAGATCATTCCAGTCGCCGAAGCGCACCTGGCCAAAGCAACCAACCCCGGGATGGTCGAACTGGCCATCATCGCCGGAGGCGATCACATGCTCGCCAAGCCCGATCACCAGCGGCAGGTGGCCCGCATGGTGACCGCATGGTTCTGCCGCCAGGCCGGTATACCTGCACCCGAAGACCTTGACGACGCATCGTCGCAGCCGTGATGTGACCTAACAACGCTCCCGCCCATAGGAGGCCGTGGAAGATGAACCTGTCCGAAACCCTGAGCGCTGACTTTATCGACGCTCAATACCGCAAATGGCAATCCGATCCAGCATCCCTTCCCGATGACTGGCAGTTCTTTTTCAAGGGATTCGAACTGGCCGGGGCGGCTGGACCGGCGGTTGCCGACCCGGAGCAGGCCCTGCGCCAGGCCCGGGTGGGGGCGCTGATCCACCGCTACCGGGATATCGGCCACCTGCTGGCCTGCATGGACCCGTTGTCCGCCTGCCCCATATCTCACCCGCTGCTGGAGCTGGAGGCTTTCGGATTGGATGTTGCCGACCTGGACCGCCGCTTTGTCGCTCCTGACTTGCTGGAACCGCCCGGCGGGACGCTGAAGGCGATGGTGAGCCGCTTGAAAGAGACCTACTGCCACAGCATCGGCGTTGAATACATGCACCTTCAGGACCCCGACGAGCGGCGGTGGCTTCAGGCACGCATGGAGCCGGTGAAGAACCGGGCCGACCTATCGGCGGGCCAACGGGCCGAACTGCTCAAGAAGCTTACCGCGGCATCCCTGTTCGAAGCCTTTCTCAATAAAAAGTATGTGGGGGTAACCCGCTTTTCGCTGGAGGGCGGTGAAGCCCTCATCCCCTTTCTGGATGTCCTTCGCAGCCAGGCGGTTGCCGCCGGATGCCGTGAAATCATTTTCGGCATGGCCCACCGGGGGCGTCTCAACGTGCTAAGGAACATCCTTGGAAAACCGGCCGAGGAGATCTTCTCTGAGTTTGAAAGCTGCTACGACCCCCAGGACCTGGTGGGATCCGGAGACGTCAAATACCATATCGGTTACCTCACCAAGCACCAGTTGGAAGACGGCGCCTCCCTTGCCCTTTATCTCGTGAGCAACCCCAGCCACCTGGAGGCGGTTAACCCCGTGGTGCAAGGCATTGTCCGGGCCCGGCAGGATCTTCTGGCTGCCGACGGCGACAAGGCCGTGCTGCCGGTACTGCTACATGGCGATGCGGCTTTTGCCGGACAGGGGGTGGTGGCCGAAACCCTGAACATGTCCCAATTGAAAGGCTACCGAACCGGCGGGACGGTGCACATCATCATCAACAACCAGATCGGCTACACCACTTTGCCCGAGGATGCCCGCTCCACCCGCTACTCCACCGATGTGGCCAAGATGCTCATGGTGCCGATCTTCCACGTCCACGGGGAGGACCCGGAAGCCGTGGTGCACGTGGCCCGGCTGGCCGCCGACTACCGATACCGGTTCGGCAAGGATGTGGTCATCGACCTGGTCTGCTACCGGCGCTATGGCCACAACGAGGGTGACGAGCCCTACTTCACCCAACCGACCATGTATCAGCGCATCCGCCAGCGCCCGCCCTTGAACCGGGTATACGGTGATCGGCTGGTGGCCGAGGGTGTGGTTGCCACAACCGAGGTGGCGGAAATGGAACAGGAGGTCAACCACCAGCTGGAGCAGGCCTATGAAGAGATCCACGGCTCCACCTGCCTCTTTCCCGAACCCCGCTTTTTCCCGGAATGGGAGACGATCAGCGGCTCGTTTACCGCCCATCCGGTAAAGACTGCGGTGGGCAGGCAGACCCTGGTCAAACTGGCCCATCGCTTGGCCGAGCTGCCCGACGGATTTACCGTCCACCCCCGACTCAAAGCGGTTTTGGAAAAGCGACTGGAGGCCGTGGACAGCGGCGTGGGCATCGACTGGGCCGGGGCCGAGGCCCTGGCCTTTGCTTCCCTTCTGGCCGAGGGCCACACCGTTCGGCTCAGCGGCCAGGATGTGGGCCGGGGAACCTTCAGCCAGCGCCACAGCGTGCTGTGGGATTACGAGACGGGACAATCTCACATCCCGTTGAACCACCTGGACGCCGGTCAGGCACCCTACGAGGTTTACAACAGCTTGCTGGCCGAGGCCGGCGTGCTGGGTTTCGAGTACGGTTATGCGGTCACCCGGCCTCAGGTGCTGACCCTGTGGGAGGCTCAGTTCGGCGATTTCGTCAACAACGCCCAGTGCGTCATCGACCTGTTTATCGCCAGCGGCCAGGCTAAATGGCAGCAGTTGTGCGGGTTGACCCTGCTGCTGCCCCACGGCTGGGAAGGCCTGGGGCCGGAGCATTCCAGCGCCCGCCTGGAGCGTTTTCTTCAGCTTTGCGCCAACGACAACATGCAGGTGGCCAACCCGACCACCCCGGCCCAGTATTTCCACCTGCTGCGGCGCCAGATAAAGGCCCCGTTCCGCAAGCCGCTGATCCTCATGACCCCCAAGAGCCTGCTGCGCCATCCGAATGCCATCTCCTCGTTGAATGAGCTGACTCATGGGCAGTTCTCACCGACTCTAGATGACGCGGAGGCGGCGGCATCGGTTAAGAAAGTAATTTTCTGCAGCGGTAAGATTTACTACCAATTGATTGTCCGGCGTCAGCAAATCAATGCCGCCGACACGGCCATCGTGCGGGTGGAAATGCTGCACCCGTTCCCGGAAAAGGCCCTTAAGACGGTTATCGGCCGTTACAAAAAAGCTACCGTCTGGACCTGGGTGCAGGAGGAGCCGGAGAACATGGGCGCCTGGCAGTTCGTTCGGCATCGATTGGGGTCGCTGTTGAAAAGACCCCTCGACTATGTGGGCCGAAACCCGTCGGCCAGCCCGGCAACGGGTTTTCCCAAGATCTATAAAATGGAGCAGGACGGCATCGTCGACCGGGCCATCGGCCCCCACAACCAGGCGGGGGGGATGGCAGGTTGACGGAAGTCAGAGGGCAGAGGACGGAATTCAGACATCTGATCTCCGACTTCGGTTTAGAATAGCGCCAAACCAAACCGACAAACCCGATAAACCCAACAAACGCGATAAACTAACCAAGGAGCCTTCATGTCCATCGAAATCAAGATCCCCAGTGTTGGCGAGTCGGTCCAGGAAGCGGTCCTGGCCGAATGGTTCAAACAAGATGGCGAGACCGTCCGCAAGGACGATCCGCTGTTTGTTATCGAAACGGACAAGGTGACCCTGGAGGTGGTGGCCGAGGCGGATGGCGTCCTGAAGATCCTGGTGGCAGCCGGGGAGACCGTGGCCATCGGTGCAGTGGTGGGTTCCCTTGAACCTGCCGATGTTGCGGCTGCTCCTGGGAAGACCACCGCCGCTGCCGCGCCGGAACCGGAAGCAACCAAAGCGCCGGCGCCGACCACACCGGCAGCCAAAGCCCCGGCGCCTGTCGCACCGGCCAGGCCTGCC
Source organism: uncultured delta proteobacterium (assembly GCA_963704985.1). Taxonomy (GTDB): domain Bacteria; phylum Desulfobacterota; class Desulfobacteria; order Desulfobacterales; family Desulfosarcinaceae; genus Desulfosarcina. Next base: position 417,161 of record CAVPIL010000010.1, read on the forward strand.
GACGGTATACCCCTGGCGCCGTCGGTACGCCGGCTGATCGCCGAAAAGAATCTCGATGCGGCCAAGATCCAGGGTACCGGCCCCGGTGGGCGCATCAGCAAGGGGGATGTGCTGCTCTATCTGGAAAAGGCTCCGGCCGGCATCCCCGAGGCACCGTCAACGCCGTCTCCGTCACCGGCGGCACCCTCGGAAACCGAGGTGCGCAAACCCATGACACCCATTCGCAAGCGCATCGCCGAGCGACTGCTGGAGTCCAAACAGAGCACGGCCATGCTTACCACCTTCAACGAGATCGACATGGCACGGGCCATGGAGATCCGATCCCTGTACAAGGAGGCCTTCGCCAAGCGCCACGGTGTCTCGCTTGGGTTCATGTCCTTCTTCGTCAAGGCCTGTGTGGAGGCCCTCAAAGAGGTTCCCGAGATCAACGCCTTCATCGACGGCAGCGACATTGTCTATCACAACTACCAGCACATCGGTGTCGCCGTGGGTACCCCACGGGGTCTGGTGGTACCGGTGATCCGTCATGTCGAACGCATGAGTTTCGCCCAGGTTGAAAAAGCCATTGTGGACTACGTGGCTAAGATCAAGGACAATCGTTTGGAGTTGGCCGACCTGGAGGGGGGCACCTTCACGGTGAGCAACGGCGGGGTCTACGGCAGCCTGCTTTCCACCCCCATTCTCAATATGCCCCAGAGTGGGATCTTGGGCATGCACAAGATCGAAAAGCGACCGGTGGTTATCGATGACCAGATCGTCATCCGGCCCATGATGTATGTGGCCCTCAGCTATGACCATCGCATCGTGGACGGCAAGGGCGCGGTGACCTTTCTCAAGCGGGTCAAGGAGTTCGTCGAAAACCCGGAACGCATGGTATTGGAGGTGTAAAGATGGCACAGCAAGCACAGTTCGACCTGGTGATCATCGGTTCCGGACCCGGCGGCTACGTGGCGGCCGTTCGCGCGGCCCAACTCGGCCTGAAAACCGCCGTGGTGGAAAAAGCAACCCGGCTGGGCGGTGTCTGCCTCAACGTGGGATGCATCCCCAGCAAGGCCATGCTGGATTCATCCGAGTACTACCACCTGGCCAAGGAGCGCTTTGCAGAATACGGCATCAAGACGGGAAAAGTCTCCCTGGACCTTCCCGCCATGCTGGCCCGTAAGGACAAGGTGGTGGCGGAACTCACCGAAAATGTTCGCAAACTGCTGGAAGGCAACAATATCGAGGTCATCCATGGCACGGCGACAGTAAAAGCCGCGGGAACCGTCGAGGTGACTTCAGGCAAAAAGAAACCGATCACCCTGTCGGCCAAAAACATCCTGCTGGCCACCGGCTCCGAGCCCATTGAAGTCAAAGGACTGGAATTCGACGGCAAGCATATCGTCAGCTCCACGGAAGCCCTGTCCTTTGATGCCGTGCCCAAAAGCCTGGGCATCGTCGGCGGCGGCTATATCGGCCTGGAACTGGGGTCCGTCTGGAACCGGCTCGGTTCCAAGGTGACCGTCATTGAAATGCTGCCCAAGATCGCCACCACTTTGGACGGCCAGGTGGGGCGGGCCCTGGACCGGATTCTCAAGCGGCAGGGCCTGACGTTCCGACTCAACACCAAGGTGGCCAAGGCCACGGTGACCGGTAAAAAGGTCAAGGCTGTGCTGGAAAGCGGGGATAAAAGCGAGGAGATGACCTTCGACCGGCTGCTGGTGTCCATCGGCCGGCGACCCCTCACCCGGGGTCTTGGTATCGAAGCGCTGAAGATTGCAACGGATCCAAAAACAGGCCAGATCCTGGTGGACGAAACCTACCGCACCAACGTTGACGGTATTTACGCCATCGGCGATCTTGTGCCCGGACCCATGCTGGCCCACAAGGCCTCCGCTGAAGGCATCGCGGCGGTGGAATGCATCGCCGGCCATGCCGGTGAAGTGAATTACGACGCCATCCCGGCGGTGGTCTACACCTGGCCCGAGGTGGCCAGCGTGGGCCTCACCGAAGAGCAAGTGCGCGAAAAGGAGATCCCTTATTGCATGGGCAGCTTTCCCTTTTCCGGCGCGGGTCGGGCGCGTTGCATGGGCGAAACCGACGGGTTTGTCAAGCTCATTTCCCACGGTAAGACCGACCGGATCCTGGGCGTCCACATCATCGGCCCCCGGGCGGCGGACATGATTGCCGAGTGTGTGCTGGCCCTTGAGTTCGGCGCCAGCAGCGAGGACATCTCCCGCACCATTCACGGCCATCCCACCTTTTCTGAGGCGCTGCAGGAGGCGGCCATGAATGTGCGCAAATGCTCCATCTACGCATCCTAAGTCCGCCCCTAAACGTCATCTTTAGGCCCAGGCCGGCGTTCTCGTTCAGTTGAAACCCGCTGGCAAGTTAACCTGAACGTTGCGTCTATTTTTTTTCCAAAATCGAAAGGACCACCCATGAAAATTCTAGGTATCTCCGGCAGTCCCCGCAAAGAGAGCCAATCCGGGGTCTACAAGCTGGTGCAGACCGTACTGGAAAACACAGGCATGGAATACGAAATTGTCTCCCTGCGAGGAAAAACCATTGGCGGGTGCATTGCCTGCCTGGGGTGCGTCAAGGACAACGTCTGCAAAGTTGACGATGATCTGACACCCCTGCGGCAGAAAATCGTGGCTGCAGACGCCTATGTGGTCGGTGCGCCCAACTACTACTCCGGTCTCAATGCCGCCACCCATGCGCTCTTGGAACGCTGGTTCCAGTTCCGCCACCAGACCGGCAACACCTTATGGGGCAGGCTGGCTGTGGCCGTGGGTGTGGGCGGCACCAGCGGCCGCTTCCCAGCCGATGAACTGGAGAAGCTTTTCCTTTACAACTTTATCGAAACCGTGGCCAAGGTAACGGGACAGGGCGCCGCTTCCTGCTACAGCTGCGGATACGGGGAGACTTGCCAGGTGGGTATCCCCAGCATGATTCACGGCGAAGGGGTGAAAATTACCCCGGAAATGATTCCGGATGTGGCCAAGCAACCCAAAGTCATGGTCGCTGCCGCCGAGGCGGGCAACGTGCTGGGCCGGAGGCTGAAAAATGGCCACGACCGCATGGCCGTCACCAGGAAGATGCAGGACAAGATGAAGACGATGTTCGCCTCCGCCGTCTGATCCGGCCGACCACTTCCGCTTCCATCCTGACGCGCTTTTTTTCGATCCGGTTGATTTTACCAAGCAGGGCGGCACCTGTGAGCCGCCCTTTCTTTTTGAGAAGGGCCCGCTGCGTCGGGCAGATATACTGGATGCACATCCACGGTCGGATTCGCGGTGGCAGCTGGCATCCGCGATGGCTCAAAAACGGACAGGCATCCCCGGGATCCGCGGTTGCTTGGCAAGGTGGAATGGGCGCTTTGAGCAGATGGATCAACAGCAGATCCCGAAAATCGATCCACACCGTATTGGTGATGCAGCAAGGGTCGGGGCAAAAACGGCAGGTCCGGCTGCACAAGGCCGCCATGCATGGCGCCAGTTCGTCGATTCCACGGCGGATTTCCAAAGCAACCGCTATTGCCTTATCAAGTCCCCGGCGATGGTTGGCCAGCAAGCGGGCCAAGGCGAGGTTCGATTCCTGCCATCGACCTTCCTGGGCAACATCTCCATGACAGGGCCATATGCTCAATGTGGGTTTTGCGCAGACCTTTTTGGTCACGACGGCTCCCTTGCTCCGGTCTAAATTTGGCAGGTCGTTGAAAAGGGCATGAGCACGGGCAAGATAAAGTGAAAAAGCGGTGAACACGCGGCGTGTTGTTCTGATTGCAAATTAGGTTGTGCCGAATTTCAACGTTGTATGGCCAAGCGCGATGGTCTTATAAATACCCGGTTAAGGGGCCTGTTGCGATGGAAACCGGGCAGTCGCTCGTTCATCTTAGCGGAAATCGGCCATCCGCTGCAACTGCTATTGTGGCCTGCCTGACGACAGCCCAGGAAATCACGCGGGCTGTCACAGGTCAATAATAAGCCCTATTTTTGAGGTGGGTTATGATTTGCCTCTTGATTCTTTTGCTTTTGATGTTACCTTCTCCGCGTACATAAAATCCATCCATACCCTTGAATGATGTTTTTTTGTGACCCAAACGCCTTTCGTCAGGATGATTCAATGGATAAAAAAGATATAGACTATTTTAGAAATTTGTTGCAGAGCGAGCTGGATGAACTGCTGGCAAAGGCAGGAATTGTTGTTGGGGAACTGATCGGCACAGCCTACACCAATGAGGCCGACCCACTGGACCGGGCCACGGAAGAGCAGGCCCGTAACAATCAACTGCGCATTCGGGATAGGGAGAGCCGGTTGATCGCTAAAATTAAAAAGACCCTCCAGTCCATTGATGACGGGACTTATGGCACCTGTGAAGAATGTGAGGAACCCATTGATATTGCCCGCCTGAAGGCCCGGCCGGTCACCAGCTATTGCATTACCTGCAAAACCAAACAAGAGGCGTTTGAGCGAGTCACCGGCAATTAGCCGCGCCATTGCCGGTCAACGCCGCTTATCAACTATTCAAACAATGCCTTATTCCGTCGGACCCTTCGAGCCCTGCGTTATTAACTTCCTTTAAGATTTCGCACCCATCCTGGCGGCTTCGCTTTCGCGTGGAAACCGGACCGGCGTGTTGAAAAATCCTATGGATGCAAGACATGACCTCCCACCCCACATAGAAGGGGTATATAGCCTGCGTCATGTTCCCGTGGCGCGGGGAAGCCGGACGGTCTGACGGCTCCGGCCTGATGAATCAGCGGGTGTGGGCGGGGGTTAAAACCTGGCTGCAAGAAACCGAAATGGTGGATTTTACCGGCGGCGGCGAGCCGCTGCTGCAGCCCGGCCTGACCCAATGAATCGGAGATGCGGCCGGTGCGGGCTGCCGGGCCGGTTTTCTCAACAACGGCACCCTGCTGACGCCGGGCTGGACTGGATCGGTTTTTCCCAGGACGGCGCCACCGCCGAGGTCTACGAAGCGATCCGGCCCGGCACCGGTTTAATACGCGTCTGCACCGGAATTAACGACATCAGCCGCCTAAAAAGGAACGGACGCCCACGGGTGATCCTCAACTTCGTGATGAGGACAGTGAATATTCACCAGCTGGCGGACCTGGTGCGCCTGGCCGCCAACCTGGGGGTGGACCGGATCAACTTCAAGCAGCGTGACGTGATCCGTGCCGTCAACCGGGAAGCACCCGGACTGTTCGGCCTGCGCCGTAAAAAGAAAATTATGGCGCTGGAAAAGCAGTTGAAAAGGCTCACCGTCTGCCGCAGAAACGTGCCGGGTCTGCCACTACCTGTATGGTTCTGATGACGGAAGGCTGAAGACGGATTTAAGAGGACAGACTTTCGAATCGGGCAATTCCGGAATTAGGGAATAGGTGCTTCAAGTACCTTCCAAACGGAGAAGGGCTATCGAAGCTAAGTAGTGATGTACAGAGTCGAGTATTAACCTTGAAAGCAAAAACCTTGACATCTAATGCCAATGTAATTACAATGTGGCTACATTAATTGTAAAGGAGGTATATAATGAGGGCGCGTGTAATAAAAATTGGTAACTCCCAAGGGCTACGTATTCCAAAGCCTATTCTTGAGCAAACTGGGATCATGGATGATGTTGAAATTGAGGTTCAAAAAAATCAAATTATCATTCGCCCTGTTCAAAATGTTCGAGAGGGTTGGGGTGAAGCATTCAAAATTATGGGTAAAAGAGGAGATGATGCGCCGATAATTGACCAAAACATTTCACATTCATGGGATGACGAAGAATGGCAATGGTAGTCAAGCGCTTTGAGGTTTACTTGGTAAATCTCGATCCTACAGTCGGCTCAGAAATTCAAAAAACGAGACCTTGTTTGGTAATTTCTCCTGATGAAATGAATTCTAACATTCGCACAGTGATTATAGCTCCGATGACCTCAGCCCAAAAAGCATACCCCACAAGAGTATTCTGCACTTTTCGGAAGAAGCAGGGGCAAATCGTATTAGATCAAATACGAACAATAGATAAAGTCCGACTAATTAAAAAGATTGGTACTATTGATTCAAAAGCCCAATTGGACGTTATTTCGCTTCTACAGAAATTGTTTGCTTTTTGATATGGCCAAACCCGTCGCTGGTGGCGGACTCGGTTCCCTCGCCGCACAGCTTGTCGTTGTAAAATAAACAAATGAAATGAACTTCCGTAAACCAAATGCCTTCTGCGAATCTCCGGTTTCACCTGACCGCAGCAGCCGAGGAATTTTGCAGGAGATGAGGTAACCGCGCAGGCCACAGGAATCGATTAACGCCGAAGATTGGCAGAGCAATCGAAATCACAGTTCTTTTCCCGCTGCCAAGAGATAACCTGTTTCTATTCAGTCGGTGATACTGCTGCTGTAGATATCAAATATGAATGAGGGCGATCTCACCGTTTGATTCGGTCAATTCAAATATCGTTCAGGATAACTTGATACCTTCATGCGGTTGCCGACCGTTTTTCATGGCCACTATCCGCGAACGAACGGCCGGCAGGTCGATTGTTGCCAGGGATAGTGCATTACCGGCAAGAATGACGGCCACCCCCGCCACGGCGGGCGGTGACCACCGGTAACCCTCGAACAGGGTGGAGATGATCAGGGCGATAATGGGAAACAGTAAGGTGGCGTAGGACGCCCGATCCGCGCCGATGCTGCCCACCAGCGTCAGGTAGCAGCCGAAGGCGATGACGGAGCCGAACAGGGCCAGAAAAAACAGGCTGATCACATAGGGCTCGGACGTATCGAAGAAAAAGGGCTTGCCCGCGATCAGGGCTGCCGCCAGCAGGATCAACGTTCCGTAAGTCATGCCGTAGGCGTTGGTCTGGACCACAGGCAGGCCGTGCCGCTGGTTACGGGCGGAAAGGATGTTGCCGAAGGAGGCCAGGAGGGTGGCGGCCATGCTCAGCATGAAGCCCCTGAAGCCCTCGTCGGCCAGGCTGAAGCCGGACAGTTCGGGCCAGAACACCAGGCCGATACCCACGATACCCAGTCCCGCGCCGCAGATCACGTTGACCCGCACCGGGGTTTTCAGGAAGATGCGGCCGTTGAGGATGTTCCAGAAGACGATGGTGGAAAACATCACCGCCACAATGCCGCTGGTCAGGTGTTCTTCGGCCAGGTAGAAGAGCCAGTAGTTGACCGCAAACAGGCAGGCGCCCTGAAGCGCCATGAACAGGTGGTCACGGACGGTAAAGCGCATGGTCAGCCCCCGCAGCCAGCACCAGACCCCCAGCAGGACCGACGCCAGGCAAAATCGGTAAATCACCGACACCATAGGATCCACGGCGCCCAACTGGAATTTAATCCCCAGCCAGGTCGATCCCCAGATCAACACCGTAACGGTATAAAGTGACAGGTTTCTGATCAACGCGGTTGCCTTTTTTTGCCACGGATTTCTGATTGCAGGATCGCATCTGCTTTGACCGGCAGATAACCATCCTGTCTATCACGTTGGCGATATCAGGTATAGATGCACATTCCATCATATCACTGCATAACAGAAAGGCTGCTCGAATAATTCAGCAGCCAGGGGATAGAATTTCTTTTTATAGATGCCGGGCTGGTCGAGTGGGGCCAACCTATCCAGCGTGCACCTTGAAATTGACAACGCCTCGCGATTCTGGCAAGTTGCACCGATCCTGATACCGAGAGTGGCGGCTGTCCGAATACGCCTCAACCCATTCACCTGCATTGTGAATCTCATGACCTTTAACGCTATCCTATCCCATCCGCGGCTGAAACTCTTTTTGGCCCTCTCCCGCACCCCTCACGGGATCATCGATATCGCCACACCGGCACTGGCCGCGCTGCTGTGCCTGGGGCGTTTTCCTTCGCTTTCTATCATCCTGCTGGGGTTGGTTACCGGTTTTGCCGGATACACGGCCGTCTACGCCCTCAACGATCTGGTGGACTACCATACGGACAGGCAGAAAGTCAGCGCAGGCGGCTACGGTGACGGCGAGGGTTATCTGGACGGCGTGCTGGTGCGCCACCCGCTGGCCAAGGGGGTGCTGAGCCTGCCCGAGGGCATCCTGTGGACCGGGGGGTGGGCCTTGGTGGCCATGGTCGGGGCTTGGCTGCTCAATCCAATATGCTTTTATATCTTCCTGGCCGGCGGACTGCTGGAGGCAATCTACTGCCTCTTGTTGCGCGTGACGCCTCTGCGGGCGCTGATCAACGGTATCGTTAAAACCTTGGGCGCCGCGGCCGCCGTTTATGCCGTCAACCCCCAGCCGCCGGTCCTTTTTCTCATCGTCCTGTTCGGCTGGATCTTCTTCTGGGAGATCGGCGGGCAGAATATCCCCAACGACTGGACCGACATCGAGGAGGACCGCCGTTTCAGGGCCCAGACCATCCCGGTCAAGCTGGGACTGGCGCGGGCCGGCATGCTGGCCCTGGCCTGCCTGGTGGCGGCCTTCTTCTTTACTTTTCTGCTGGTTTGGATCTCACCGCTCACCTTCAACTTCGTTCACCTGCTGGCCCTAGCTGGATCAGGCGTCTGGCTGCTGCTGCTGCCGGCCCTGCGGTTGGTGGAGGCCAATCACCGCCAACAGGCCATGGCGCTGTTCAACAGGGCCAGCTATTTTCCACTGAGTGTGTTGGTTGTGGTGGTGGTCAGACTGGTGCTCTTTTGAAAAGTCATTGCGATGTTGATGGAGGAGGATCGGCTGAAGGCTGTTAGCGCTCATAGAATTCTGCCTTTCATCCTCCAACCGATCAACCAACGCAACGAATTCAACCGACTCAACGTGCCCGCTTGACCCCCACATGCGCCACACTAATCCCGTTGGTCATGGATTTCCAGCACACCTGGCCTAACCCGGCCTCCGTCAGCATGGCTGCCAGTTCGTCGGGCAGGGGAAACATGCGGATCGTCTCGGGAAGGCAGGCGTAGGATTCCGCGGAGCCTGCCAGCAGTTGGCCCAGGGCCGGCATGATGTTGAACGAGTAGAAATCGTAGAGGCTGCGAAACACGGGATTGGTGGGCTGTGAGAACTCCAGGCACAGCATCCGTCCGCCGGGTTTGAGCACCCGGACCATTTCGGCAAAGCCCTGCTTCAGGTGGGTGAGGTTGCGGATGCCGAAGCCCACCATGGTGCAGTCAAAGGTATTGTCGGGAAAGGTGATGCGCTCGGCATCACCTTGAACGCAGCCAATGTGGGCCATTGCCGGGAAAGGATCGATCTTGTGGCGGCCGGCCTGCATCATGGCATAATTGATGTCGTAAATAACCACCTGACCCGCCGGGCCGGTGCGCCGGGCGGCCAGGATGGCCAGGTCGCCGGTGCCGCCGCATACATCCAGCACCTTGTCCCCTGGCCGGACGCCGAGCATGCGCACGGCGGCCCGTTTCCAGGCATGCTGAATGCCGAAGCTGAGCAGGGAGTTCATGAAATCGTATTTGGGGGCCACACGGTTGAAGTGGACGCGTACAGCCGCCGCCTTCTTGTGCTCATCGAACTCCCGGACGCCGAACCGGGCCTTGCCGGTGGCGCGAATGTGCTCGTCCAGCTGTTCCTGTCGCTTTTTATCGTCAAACCAGCGAGGGTTGTCCCAGAGGGCCATGGGTTTCCTTTCTGAAGTGCATCAGATAATTCATGCGGGTGCTGCGGCACAGGGCCACATGACCGCCGAAGGGAATGTAGCGCAGGCCGGAAAGATTCTCAGCGGCCAGCCCGGCTTCTGTACCCCATTGCTTCAACTCGTCGGGCCTTACCAGCTTGCTGTAATCGTGGGTACCTTTTCTGACGATACCCATGACATGCTCGGCGGCAATGATCACCAGCAGCCAGGCCAGCCAGGTGCGATTTACCGTGGCGAAAAAGAGATCTCCATCGGGCCGCACCAGCCGAGCACAGGCATCGACAATGGATGCCGGCCGGGGGACGTGTTCGAGCAGTTCCATGCAGACCACCACGTCGTATTGACCCGGGTGCGCTTTGGCCATGGCCTCTGCCGTGATCTGCCGGTAATCGATGCTCAGGCCGCTTGACTGCATGTGTGTGCGGGCGACGGCCAGTGCTGCTGAGGCCATGTCAATACCGGTAACACACGCTCCGCGCGAGGCCAATGCCTCGGACAGCAGTCCGCCGCCGCAGCCAACGTCCAGAACCGTTTTTTGGTAAAGATCAACCCGGTCTTGCACATAACCCAGACGCACCGGATTGATGTCGTGCAAGGCCTTGAATTCGCCGTTTTTATCCCACCAGATGTCGGCCATGGCCGAGAAGCGGGCGATCTCACCGGCGTCGATGTTTGCTTTTAGATTCATTGTCGATTCGTTGATTTCGCTTTCCGGAAACCCCAGAGAGGAGTATCAGATGGAGGGCAAGGTATCAAGCACAAGACACTATAAAGGCTGGGGCCAGGAAGGGTGCGCCGGTTGACGAAAAACACATCCGTAAGCTCGTTTAGTTCCTCCAGGATCAGGTGGCTGATGGTCTTGCCGTTGAGGTGGGTGAGGCTCACCCCGTGGCCCATGCAGCCCAGGCTGTAAACCACGTTCCGGTTTCCTGCGTATCCCAGGGCCGGGACCATGTCCAGCGGCACGGAAGCCGGACCGCCCCGCTGGTGGGTGAACCGGCGTCAAGAAAAATGGGAAACCGATGAAAAGGCGCCGAGGCCGTCGGTGGCTATCGGAAGAACCGTTGCTATCCGATGCCAGGCAAGCGCCGCAGGAAAAATAGGAACGGGGTCAAGCGTGATGCCCGCAAGCCAACTCAACCATCGGGCACACAGGTCCAGCTCCATCGGTTTCAAACCAGGACAAGGAGGACAAAATCAGAAAATTACTTACATTAAACCCAATTGACTTGCCCTCTGCGCTGGAATAATGATTTCCGGCAATAAAGCGTGCAGGACCAATGCCTCAGCTCGTCAGGTGGACCTAATGGTAATGGACAGCGAATGTTCGGTTGCGTAAAATTCGGGGCCTTCGCTTTTGCGGGCGGCATGGTCACTGCTACGGGCCAGAACGGAACCCGTCGAAGCTGCCCTAAACCTGCCCGGGCCCAAAACTTCTTCGGCAGATATCTTCGATATTCCTCGCCCCAAGCGGCGGTGGCAACATGACAACCGATCAATTCAACCAACCCCCTTTACCTGCGATTGTATTCGCAAACCTGATCTCAGGCATCGCAATCGCTCAGACCGTCGTTACCGGTTTGCCGGGGACCATGGCTCTGGCCGCGTCGGTCCAGGGCTGGCTGCTTAAGAGCGCTTCCGGCGTGGAATGAGGCTGCTTCTGACGGCGGCGCTGAGCCTCATCAAACCAGGATGGATGACGGATGCGGTGGGCTTCGGAATCCTTGCCATCGTGACGATCGTTCAATATTTTCAATGTCGCAAGCTCCGAGTGACTGCATCGTAAACCCAAGATCTCCGGTCCGCTGCCGGGAAAGGAAACCATGGACAACTGGACGTTCGGATTGACCATGATCGTCGTGGGCATGGGGGGAACCATCACGGCCCTGGGGATACTCGCCCTCCTGATGGGGCTCCTGAAACGCTTATTTCCGGTTGCCGCGCCAAAACCGCCAAGCGCGGCGGAAACCGTCCACGTTGAAAAAAACCTTAGACACCTGTGAAGGTGAGGCTGCACCATGTTAGAAGCGATTATCAACGCGTTAAGCGGTCTGGGAGCCGGCGTTGCCAACCTGCATTGGTCCAATCCGGTCATGATCGCAGTGGGCGGGCTGCTGCTCTATCTTGGCATTAAAAAAGAGGTCGAACCCCTTCTGCTCGTGCCGATTGGATTCGGGGCCATTCTGGTCAACATCCCGCTGGCGGATCTGATGGACGAGGGGGGTTTTCTGCGCACCATTTACGACATGGGTGTGGCCAACGAGTTGTTCCCCCTGTTGATCTTCATTGGAATCGGCGCCATGACCGATTTTGGACCGCTACTGGAGAACCCCAAGATCTTCCTGCTCGGCGCGGCCGGTCAGTTCGGCATTTTTTTCACCATCGGCCTGGCCCTGCTGGCGGGGTTTTCCAAGCTGGACGCTGTGGCCATCGGCGTGATCGGTGCCTGTGACGGGCCCACGGCGATCTACGTGACCTCCAAGTATGCACCGCATCTGCTCGGGGCCGTGTCGGTTGCCGCCTATTCGTACATGTCGCTCGTGCCGGTGATCCAACCACCCATCATGCGGCTGTTGACCACCGAAAAGGAGCGCCGGATCAACATGTCCGATATTCCGACCACGCCGGCCTCCAAGACGACCAAAATCCTGTTTCCAATCGTGGTCACGATCTTCGGTGGCCTGATCGCGCCCAAGGGGCTTCCCCTGCTGGCCACCATCATGCTGGGCAACCTGATGAAGGAGAGCGGGGTGGTCAACCGGCTCACCAAGGCCTCCGAAAACGAGATCGCCAACGTGGTGACGCTGCTGCTGGGCATATCCATCGGCGCCACCATGGACGGCCGGATGTTTCTGAAAGGCCAGACCCTGCTGATCCTGGCCTTTGGCTTCCTGGCCATCTGCCTGGATACGGTCTGCGGGGTGCTGTTCGGCAAGCTGATGAACCTGGCCACGGGCGGCAAGATCAATCCGTTGATCGGTGCAGCCGGGATTTCGGCCTACCCCATGGCCGCACGCGTGGTGCAGAAGGAAGGCCAGAAGTATGACAAATTCAACTTTCTGCTGATGCATGCGGTGGGCGCCAACACCGGGGGGCAGGTCGGCTCGGTGATGGCAGCGGCCATCATGCTCTCCGTGCTGCAGGGGCTCGGTCTGATTCCCTGACCGTTTTTCGACCCGTCGACACCCGTTTACCGTATCGGAGTGGTTATGGAGTGGAACGCACTGATTGCCGTCATCGTATTTGTGGCCGTCTATGTGCTCATCGCCCTTGAATGGATGAACAAGGCCATTGCCGCCCTGCTCGGGGTGATGGCGCTGCTGATCCTGGGGGTGATCGACGAGCACGCGGCGGCGAGCTACATCGATTTTGAAACCATCATGCTGTTGATCGGCATGATGGGGATCGTGGCGGTTTTGAAAAAGACCGGTTTCTTCGCCATGATCACGGTCCGCATTGCCAAGCTAACCGGCGGGCAGCCGCTGCGCATCATGATCCTTTTTTGCGCCGTCACCGCGGTCATTTCAGCGTTTCTGGACAATGTGACCACGGTCCTGATCATGGTGCCCATCATCATCGAACTGACCCGCGGCATGGGCCTGGATCCCCGGATTTACGTGGTGGCGCTGGCCATGGCCTCCAACCTGGGCGGCACGGCCACCCTGGTGGGCGATCCGCCCAACATCATCATCGGCTCCAAAGTGGGGCTGACCTTCAACCAGTTCGCCGGCTATCTGTTCATGCCGGTGGTGCTCTCAACCGTGGGCGTAATGGGCTATTTCTGGGCCACCAAACGGGAGAGTTTCAAGTCTATCGACAACGATCTGACAAAACTCTTTTCCGTGCAGCTGCTGATCGAGAAAATCGAATTCGATTTTTTGAACGTCAAAATCGACCGCCTGTTCCTGATGAAAAGCATCGCCTGCCTGGGGGTGGCCCTGCTGCTCTTCGTCACCCAGACGGTGACCCGTTTGTCGCCGGGGGTGGTGGCGTTGACGGTCGCCATGATCCTGTTCGTCATCACGCGAATGGAAATCGAGCATGTCCTGCTGGAGATCGAATGGAGCACCCTGTTGTTTTTTGCGGGCCTGTTCATCCTGGTGGGGGCCATGGAGCAAAAGGGGGTCATCGAATGGCTGGCCCGCAACATTTTCCTGCAGGCCGGCAGCAATCCCTATGTCATGACCCTGATGGTGCTCTGGGTGTCGGGGATCGTTTCGGGGTTTATCGACAACATCCCCTTTACCATCACCATGATCCCCATCGTTCAGATGATGCTCACCGCCCATGCCGTCCCCCATCACATCTTATGGTGGGCGCTGTCTCTGGGTGCCTGCCTGGGCGGCAACCTGACGATGATCGGCGCCTCGGCCAATATTATTTCCGCGGGCCTGCTTAAAAAGTACGGCCATGAAATCTCTTTCGGCGAATACTTGCGCCACAGCGCTCCCGGCGCGATTCTCTCTCTTTTGATCTGTTCCATCGTCCTGATGGGCTATCTATGGATTTTCATATGAAAGCGCCAGCCAATCAGAACCTGTATAACTTGATCCGTGCCTACATGGATGCCCTGGGCACCTCCAGAACCACGGTTGTGGCGCTCAAGTCCTACATCGATGCGGTCGGGAGACTCGATTGCGCCATTGCCGATTTCAGGCCCATGCTGGAAGGGCTCAACACGGTGATCAAAAATACCGAACCCAAGGTGATCCCCCTGGTGCATCTCATCGAAGCGTTCGAGGCCGAGATGGCATCTCTTGGCGGCCTCTCGCTCGAGGCGGCTAAAAAGCGGGCGGCCGACATCCTGACCCAGAAACTCCAACAATTTGAAAGCGCAACCGGCCAGGTCACCGTGCACTGCATGAACTGCATCGCACCGGACGATCTGATCATCGTCCACTCAATTACGGCCTATATTCGCAATGCCCTGGTTCGTGCCCATACGGAATTGAAGCGCACATTCCAGGTGCTGGCGTTGAAACAGGATTTTTTCCGGACCAAGGAATTGGTCAATGACCTGGAGCGCCATCGGGTCGATCACCTCCTGATTCCCGAATATAATCTAAGCCATTATCTGAAATCCGCCGCCAAACTGTTCATCGGCGCGGTTTCGGTAACCCCGGACAATCAGGCGGTTACGGGTGTCGGCACGGCCAATGTGGTCAGCCTGTGCCACTGGTATCACGTACCGGTCTATCTGTTTGTCGAATCGATCAAATTTGCGCATAAATCCCTGCCGGATCAGCATATTTACAATGAAGAACAAGATAGAACCGAAGCGGACTTCACCTTTCATCTGAAGACCTTCTCGCATGATTTCATCGATCTGGCCATGGTCGACCATGTTGTTACGGAAACGGGCGAAATCGCAAGGCCGACCGAATAGACAGTCAAACGGTCCTACGGGCTCCGATAGGCAATTATAATCGGAACCGCCGGTTCCATAAAACAGGTTTCCAGCCGCATGTTCTTTTCAGCGCAATACGGTTGCATTCTCCCAGACCGTTAATATGTCTCTGGTTTCAATCCGATATCCGTTTCCCCTTGTCTGGAAGTAAGAAATGGCACAGTCGATGCTCGTTGTATCTGCTGCAAAATCGGCTTGTTTTATAATTCGATTGATCTTGATGATCGCCTATAAAACGGATTCCTGTCATCTGACAGTCCATATCCCTTCAAAGGAGGCCTCATGGGTTCCAGCGAACTGCTCGAGATTCTCATCCAGAAAAGCAACCAGGCCCTGGCCGGCGGCGGAGAAGCCCGCATGGCCAAACAGCATGCCGCCGGCAAATTATGCGCCCGGGAACGCATCGACCGGCTGCTTGATCCAGGCAGCTTCATCGAAATGGATCGTTTCAAGACCCACCGCTGTGTGGATTTCGGCATGGATGCGGAGAAAATTCCGGGCGACGGGGTCATTACCGGCCAGGGGCTGATCAACGGACGCCAGGTCTTCGTGTTCGCCCAGGATTTTACCGTGTTCGGCGGTTCCCTTTCCCTGTCCCATGCGGAAAAGATCTGCAAGGTCATGGACACGGCCATGAAGGTCGGTGCGCCGGTGATCGGACTTTGCGATTCCGGCGGGGCCCGCATTCAGGAAGGGGTCATGAGCCTGGCCGGTTATGCCGACATTTTCCTGCGCAACGTCATGGCCTCGGGGGTCATTCCCCAGATTACGGCCATCATGGGGCCCTCGGCAGGCGGGGCGGTCTATTCGCCGGCCCTGACCGACTGGATTTTCATGGTGGAAAAAACCGGCTACATGTTTATCACCGGACCGGAGGTGATCAAGGCGGTCACCCGCGAAACGGTGTCTAAGGAGGCCCTGGGCGGCGCCCTGGCCCACAACACGACCAGCGGGGTGGCCCACTTTGCCGAGCCGGACGATGCCGCCTGCCTGGAACGGATCCGGGAGCTGTTAAGCTTCCTGCCCTGCAACAACATGGAGGAGGCTCCCCGCCGGCCTTCGTCTGACGATCCCGAGCGCCGGGACGAGACCCTGCGCGACCTGGTGCCGGCCGACCCCAACAAACCCTATGACATCCGTGACCTGATCCGTTCGAACCTGGACGACGGCTACTTTTTCGAGGTGCAGGCCCTGTACGCCAGGAACATCGTGGTCGGGTTCGGCTGCCTGGGGGGGGCGACGGTGGGTATCGTCGCCAACCAGCCCCTGGCCATGGCCGGCTGCCTGGACATCAACGCCTCGGTCAAAGGGGCGCGTTTCGTGCGTTTCTGCGATGCCTTCAACATTCCCCTGATCGTCTACGAGGACGTACCCGGCTTCCTGCCCGGGACCCACCAGGAGCACGGCGGCATCATCAAGCACGGCGCCAAGCTGATCTACGCCTTCTGCGAGGCCACCGTGCCGCGCATCACCGTGATCACGCGCAAGGCCTACGGAGGGGCTTACTGCGTGATGAACTCGCGGCACATCCGCGGCGACCTGGTGCTGGGCTTCCCCACGGCCGAGATCGCCGTAATGGGCGCCGAGGGGGCGGTGAACATCATCAGCCGCGAAGCCATCCAGGGGGCCGCCGATCCCGACGCCGAGCGCCGGCGGCTGGTGCAGGAGTACCGCTCGACATTCGCCAATCCCTACCGGGCCGCCGAGCTGGGCTACATCGACGATGTCATCGATCCGGCCGACACCCGCCCGCGCCTGGTCAAGGCCCTGCGCATGCTGAAGACCAAGCGGGACATCAACCCGCCCAAAAAGCACGGCAACATTCCGTTATAAAAAAGGAGATGCACCATGTCGTGGGAACAGGTTCTGGAGCTTATCATCAGCATCCTGACGACCCAATCTGGCCTGCCGAACCTGGTGTTCAAGCAGGTGATCATGCTGGGGGTGGCCTTTTTCTTCCTCTATCTGGCCGTGGCCAAGCGATACGAGCCCCTGCTGCTTGTGCCCATCGGCTTCGGTATCTTTCTGGTCAACTTCCCGTTGGTGCCCCTGATGGGCTTCAACGAGCACGGGGTGCCCGAACTGATCCGGGTCTTCTACAAGTATGGCGTTGAATGGGAGGTCATCCCCTGCGTGATCTTCCTGGGGCTGGGGGCCATGACCGATTTCAGCCCTCTGATCGCCAACCCCAAGACCCTGCTCATCGGCGCCGGCGCCCAGCTGGGGGTTTTCATCACCTATATCGGCGTGCTCTTTTTCGGCTTCACCCTCAAGGAGGCGGCCTCGGTGGGCATCATCGGCGGGGCCGACGGCCCCACCACCATTTACCTGACCGCCAAGCTGGCGCCCCACCTGCTGGGGGCCAACGCCCTGGCCGCCTACTCCTACATGGCCATGGTGCCGCTGATCCAGCCGCCCATCATGCGCCTGATGACCACCCCGGAGCAGCGCCGCATTCGCATGCGCCAGCTGCGGCCGGTCTCGGCTCGGGAGCGGGTGCTCTTTCCCCTGGTGGGGTCGGCGCTGATCATCCTCATGGTGCCGGCCGTGGCGCCGCTGATGGGCATGTTCATGTTCGGCAACTTCCTGCGCGAGTGCCAGGTGGTCAAGCGTCTCTCCGATACGGCCCAGAACGCCCTGATGAACATCGTGACCATCTTCCTGGGGCTCTCCGTGGGTGCCACCATGGCGGCTGAAAAGTTCCTGACCGTCAAACCGCTGCTGATCTTCGGCTTCGGCCTGCTCGATTTCGTGGTCTGCACCTTCGGCGGAATCCTCACCGTGCACATCATGAACCTTTTCGTCAAAGAGAAGATGAATCCGCTCATCGGATCGGCCGGGGTGTCGGCGGTGCCCATGTCGGCCCGCGTCTCCCATGCCGAGGGGCTCAAGGCCGACCCCGACAACTGGCTGATCATGCACGCCATGGGGCCGAACCTGGCCGGCGTGATCGGTTCGGCTGCGGCGGCCGGCATGTTCATCGCCATGTTTCAGTAGGAGGAAAAAGCGATGCGAACCGCAATTATTAAAGGCTCCCTGCGGCTGCTGCTAATTGCGGCCTTGATCGGCAGCGTCTGGTGCGGCCGCGGCCATGCCACGGGTCTCTTCTCCTCCGTCGACACAGAAAAGCCAAATCCCGAGTTCACCCAAGACGGAGACCGGATCACGGCTCAATATATTCCCCGGGCCAAGAGCACCAGCGTGTCGGTCGAATTCCAGGTTACGGACGGTGGAACGATCGATCAGGTCAAGGGCATCGATTTCTTTGCCATTGACCGGCCCGAGGTGGACATCAAGAACTTCAAGTCCGCCGCCTTCGAGATCGGCATCCGCGATATCGCCCCAGGCGGCAAGGCCACGGTGGCGATCCGGTCCGATTTCTTCAGCCTGTCGACAGCCTTTTTCATCTTCAACCCCCACCTGGCCGCACCCTGGATCCGGGATGCCCAGAAGGAGAACCGCCTGCTGGCCGACCGCGTCCGGGAACTGGTCGTCGAGGTGCAGGACGGCAGCGACCGGGATGCCGACGGTGCGGCCGACGGCCGCATCACGATGGTCGGCGGCCCGCGCGACTCCTTCTGGGGCTATGCCCTGGGCACGCTCTTCATTCGCTTCTTCGGCATCTTTTTCGTCCTCACGTTGCTGATGGCGGGCATGATCGTCTCCGGCCGGGTGTTCACGCTTCTGGACCGGCTCAAGGGGATCAAACCGGCCGCCCCAACGCCCGCTCCTGTGGCGGCCATGCCACCGGCGGGCAAAACCCCGGGAAAAGCGGCCGTGGTGCCCGAAGCGGTCGTGGCCGCCATCGGTGCGGCCCTTTACCTGGGGAACCGGGCCGGCCGGATAGCGCCAGCGGCCGGCGGGACTTCGGAACCGGGTAGGGCCTGGAGCGCGGCAGGGCGTCAGCGGATCATGCAGGAACGGCTGGCGCTTTTCCGGTCTGTGGGAAGGAAAGCGGACCGTTAGGATCTGATGCAGGCAAGCGGGCGCGTTCAGCTGCCGCTGCAAAGCTAACACTTACGAAGGGTATCGGTATGCATTATCAGCTCAGAATCGCGGGAGAGAATTTTGCCGTGGAGGTGGGGACCCTGCAGGCCGGCACCCTCAGGGTGTCGGTCAACGGTTCCCCCTTCGATGTGATTGTGGTTCAGGATGCGTCGGCGGCGCCAATTGCGACCACGGCCGCACCCGTCCGTCAGGCTGCGGCTGAGGCTGCCCCTGCCCCCCGGCCGGCGGCCGAGGCTGCCGCAGGGGCGGTGCTGGCGCCCATTCCAGGCCTGATCGTGGCGGTCATGGTGCAGGTCGGCGATGCGGTGCTAGCAGGTCAGACCGTGGCCATGATGGAGGCCATGAAAATGGAGAACAACTTGATCGCCCCGGTGGACGGCGTGGTCAGCGAAATCCGGGTCCAGAAGGGATCGGAGGTCGCCACCGGCGACGTGATCCTGCGCATCGGATAGGAATCGCCGTGAATCGATTCCGGCGACCGGATCGCCTCCAGAATGAAACACCGCCGACAGCAGGCGTTTCCCGCCGGTTTACTGTGGGCATCAAAATCACTGCGAAGGAGATCTTTCGTGGAAACGGATACCTCGGCCGCAACGGCCATCGACAAAAGCGAAATCAAACGCTGGTTTTTCCTGCTGCTAGGCATCGGCTTGTTTCTGCTGGCCTACTACTCGCCCCCATGGCCCGATGCAGTCGATCCGGCGGGAAAGCATTTCCCCCTGAGCCAGCAGGGCAAGGGTGCCCTGGCGGTCTTCCTGCTGGCAGGCACCTGGTGGGTCTTCGAGGTGCTACCCATCGGCATCACCAGCCTGGCCATCGGCGTTTTCCAGACGCTCTTCTTCATCCGGCCGGCCAAGGAGGTCTTCGGCAACTTCATGGATCCCTCGGTGCTCTTCATCTTCGGTTCCATCGTTATCGGCCAGGTGTTCACCAAGACGGGCCTGACCCGGCGCATGGCCTATACGATGCTGTCAGTGGTAGGTGAACGGACCAGCATGATCTACCTGGGCTGTTTCACGGTAACGGTCATCCTCACCCATTTCATGGCCCATACCGCCGTGGCGGCAACGATTTACCCGCTGCTGTTGGCCGTCCATTCGCTCTACGAAAGCGGCGATAGCAAGACCCGCTTCGGCAAGGGCCTGTTCATCGGCATGGCCTATGTGGCCGGGGCGGGCAGCATCATCACCCTGCTGGGTGCAGCCCGGGGAGCAGTGGCCATCGGCTTTTTCCGGGATATCACCGGCAGGACGATCAGCTTTTTCGAATACAGCTACTACTTCTTTCCGCTGGGCTGGCTGATGATGCTGTTGATCTGGGGGCTGATGATGGTTCTCTGCCGGCCGGAACGGGCGACCATTCCGGGGCTCAAGCAGCGGGCCCGACAGCTCAGAGCCGACATGGGGCCGCTGACCCGCAACGAAGCGTCGGCGGCCCTGATCATTATCTCCTGCGTGGTGGTGCTGGCCCTGCAGTCATTCTTCCCGCCTCTGGCCATGCTGAACAAGTCCGGCATCCTGATCGTCACCACCCTGCTCTTTTATGTGCTAAAGATCCTCGACATCAGTGACCTGGAGGAGATACCGTGGAACATCATCCTGCTCTTTTCAGGCGCCATGAGCATGGGGCTGTGCCTCTGGGAAACCCAGGCGGCCAACTGGCTGGCCGTCAACTGGCTGGTGATGTTCAAGAAGGCCAACTGGTTCGTCTTCGTGATGAGCATCGGCTTTTTCGTCATGGTCATGACCAACTTCATCATGAACGTGGCGGCCATCGCCATTTCCCTGCCCGTGGCCCTGGTGATCGCGCCTTACCTGGGGGTCGCCCCCGAAGTAATCTTCTACGCCGCCCTAGTGACGGCCGGTATGCCCTTCCTGCTGCTGATCGGCGCCGCGCCCAACGCCATCGCCTACGACTCCAAGCAGTTCACCACCGGTGAATTTTTCCTCTTTGGCCTCCTGGCTAGCATCATCCTGATGGCGGTACTGGCATTCGCGATTTACTTCCTGTGGCCCATGATGGGAATGCCGGTGAAAATGTAAGAAAAAAGAACCACACAAGCTTCCATTCAGTTGATGGAAAAACCACGATCAAAAAACGGGACTTCCACTCCGGGAGGCACCATGCCCCGCCACGTCCGCAATCGTTTTCTCGTTCTGGCCGGCCTGACCCTGGTCGGCCTGATCTTTACCCTGCCGTCATTCAAAACCGCTCTGCCGGTCTGGATGCAGAAGATCCGGCTTGGCGAGGGCATGCGCCTGGGCCTCGACCTGCAGGGCGGCATGCACCTGATTCTCAAGGTCGACATCGCCAGGGCGGTGCAGCACCAAACCCAAACGGCCCTGGCGGACCTGCAGGAAACCCTACACAAGCAAGGTCAGCTGGTGCGGGCGCCCGAGATAACCGCCAGCGGGCGCATCCGGCTCTCCCTGAACGATGCCGAGGCCGCTCGGTCTGCCCGGCAGACGCTCAAGGAGCAGTTCCCCAACTTGGAGGTCGCCGCCGAAGGCAACGGGTTTCTGGAACTCGCTCTCCGGCAGAAGGACATCCAGGAGTTCGAGGCCAATGCCGTTGACCAAAGCCTGGAGATCATCCGCAACCGCATCGACCAGTTCGGCGTGGAGGAGCCGGTCATCGTACGCCAAGGCCGAGACCAGATTGTGCTGCAGCTGGCTGGCATCAAGGATCCCGACCGGGCCATGGAAATCGTCGGCCGCACCGCCCAGCTGGAATTCCGTCTGGTTGCGAAAAGCCCCGGGGCCGACCTGGCCGCGCGCTTCGAAGAGGCCCTGCACACCGGCCGCCTGAAGCCCGACTTCTCCCACCAGGACCTTAACCGGATGCTCAAGGACGCCATCGCCCAGGGAACGGAGCTTTATATCGAAAAGCGCGTCGACCGTCAGAGCGGTGGGGTTCTCGTGTTTCCGGTGCTGCTGGAAAAAGCGGTGCTGATAACCGGCGAGGCGCTCAAGACCGCCCGCTCGGAGATCGGCGGCAAGTTCGGCGAACCCTACGTGAGCCTGACCTTCAACGCCCGGGGGGCGCGGCTGTTCGAGGAAATCACCCGCAAGGGGGTTGGGCGGCAGCTGGCCATCGTGCTCGACGACATCGTGCAATCGGCGCCAGTCATCCAAGAGCCCATCTCCGGCGGCAATGCCCAGATCACCGGCAGCTTTAGCGCGGAGGAGGCCCACGACCTGGCCATCGTGCTGCGCGCCGGCGCGCTGCCAGCCCCGGTGGAAGTTGTCCAGAACATGACCGTGGGTCCTTCCCTGGGCCTGGACTCCATCCAGAGGGGGCTGGCCTCCACGGCGCTGGGCGCGCTGCTGGTGGTGCTCTTCATGGTCGTCTACTACCGTATTTCGGGGGCGATCGCCAACCTGGCCCTGCTGCTGAACCTGATTCTGATGCTGGCGGCGCTCTCCCTTTTCCGGGCGACCCTGACCCTGCCCGGCATCGCCGGCATCGTGCTCTCCATCGGCATGGCCGTGGACTCCAACGTGCTGATCTTCGAGCGCATGCGCGAGGAACTGGCGCTGGGGCGGCCGGTCTACGCCGCCGTCAAGACCGGCTACGACAAGGCCCTGTGGACCATCATCGATGCCCATGTGACCACCCTGATCACGGCCGTAGCGCTGTTCCTCTTCGGCACCGGCCCGATCAAGGGATTCGCCGTGACCCTGAGCATCGGCGTGCTGCTCAACCTGTTCACGGCGCTGTACGGCACCCGGGTGGTCTACGACTACCTGCACTTCAAGCGCCGGCTCAAGTCCCTGCGCTTCATGCATATTCTCGGGCAGCCGCGCATCGATTTCATCCGCCTGCGCAACGCCGCGTTCCTGCTCTCCGGCATCCTGGTGATCCTGGGGGTGGCGGCGCTGGTCCAGATCGAGCGGGGAAAGGCCAACCTGGGGGTCGATTTTGCCGGCGGGGCCATGATCCAGTTCAAGGCGGACAAAGATTTCCGGCTGGACGAGATCCGCCCGCTCCTGGCGCACAACGGGGTGACCGACTTCGAGCTGCAGGAGGTGCCGGACGAGCGCATCCTGATGGTGCGGGTCAAGCAGTCCGGGACCGCTGCCGGCTCGGCCGGCGATGCGGTGGGCACCGTCCTGAACGGCAAGATCGCCGGCAACCGCTTCACCCTGCAGAGCAAGGCCGAGATCGGCGCTTCGGTCAGCCGGGACCTCAAGCGCGCCGCACTGATCGCCATCGTCATCTCGCTGGGGGGCATCATCGCCTACCTGGCCCGGCGCTTCGACCTGCGTTTCGCCCTGGCGGCGGCCATCGCCACCTTCCACGACGTACTCACGGTCCTGGGTATCTTCTACCTGCTGGACAAGGAGATCAGCCTGCTCGTGGTGACGGCGCTGCTGACCCTGGCCGGCTACTCCCTGACCGATACGGTGGTGGTCTTCGACCGCATCCGTGAAACCAGGACCCGGTCCGGAAAAATGCCTTTCAAGGAGGTGATCAACACGAGCATCAACGAGGTGCTCAGCCGGACCATCATCACCTCCGGCACCGTCATCCTGGTGCTGGTCGCCCTGCTGGCCATGGGCGGGGTGCTGCTGCACGATTTTGCCATGGCGCTGCTCATCGGCGTGGCGGTAGGAACCTACTCGTCGATTTTTGTGGCCAGTCCACTCGTGTACATTTGGGAGGTCGCCGATAAAACATCACGGAAAAGAGGGGCACCACCCAGGCGGTTGTCCGCGTGAGGCGGGTTCACAAATAAAGGTGCCCTGGTTCTGGATCAACAGGCAGCGCCGGCGACCGGTTACTGCATGGACCGCCAAACCCTGCCCGACAGCACCGTCCTCGCCAGTATTCGCGTAACCTGTCGTTATTGCAGCCTTAACTTAAGAGTGGCCATATTTTTAAAAATAACAAATAATTAGCTTGATTTGTGCCTGATGATGATTATTTTTTAAACAGTCAATCAAGGCCCGTCAAAATGACGGGACGGTTTCTTTCTGAAGGAATAATCCATTTGTCAAAGTGGCACCCTCCAGCAGGCGACGTTGAAAATTCAAAGAAAGGAGGATGTTATCATGACCAATGGAATAGTTAAGTGGTTTAACGATTCAAAAGGGTTCGGATTCATTGAGCAGGAAGACGGAGCAGATGTGTTTGTTCATCATTCGGCAATCAATGCCACCGGATTTAAGTCCCTTAGTGACGGCGACCGCGTTTCCTTTGACGTAGAGCAGGGACCCAAAGGTCCTTCTGCTAAAAATGTCACCGTGATCTAGCCCCACAGAATGAAAAAAAGGGCATTCCTTCGTATGTAGAAGGAATGCCCTTTTACTTGACCGGCATGGAGACCTTTGCAGGTCTCTCTCACCAGGCCTAAAACCGCATAACCGTCCGCCGATCAAACCTTTGCTTGTCGTGGTTCTCAAATTAAAGCCCAGGAGGTAACGCGTTGGCAAGATCAAACTATCAATTCAATAAACGCCAGAAAGAGTTGGCCCGGATGAAAAAGAAAGAACAAAAAAGACAACTCAAACTGGATAAGGACACGCCAAAACCAGAAAATGATCAAGATCCGTCTCAGAATGAAGAAGAGATTCTCTAAGCAGCCTTAGCGCATGAAAAGGAGCAGGGTTATGCGACAAAAATACGTAATCTCCCGAGATGATGTAAAAAACAAGCTCAACATCAACGAATATGCTGTCATCGACAACGATCCAAAAAAGATGGCCCCGTCGATGATGCAAATGGACAGCTTTGCTTTGCTTGGTGAAGAAACCTATGAAAGCGAGAAGGTCGTGAAGGCCATCGCCAAAGGCATGAGCGCCGTGGTGACCATCCTTCGGACCCACAACATCTTTCCCATCGAACCCTATGCCACCAAGATCGCCGAATCCGTCGTGGCGCTTTACCATTCAGCCGAGGATGGTTCGGTGGAACTGTTTTTTAACGACCTGGACCTGGTATCTGTTTGAGGTGATGCGATGGGTTTCAAGCAGCCCTTCCAGCGTGGCCGGTTCAGGCATCGTTCCAGACAATCAGCAGCCGGTTGGTGCATCGATCGTCGGCATCCCGGACACCCGGATCCCGGTTGACACCCTCAAAACCCGTATTACACTTGCATATCCGCCCGCGCCGAGCGGGAAACACCAGTCAAAAGGAAGCATGCATTCAATAATAACTGCCATTCCTTTACAGGCCCGCATTCACTGGCGAGCCGACGTCAGGCTCTCCATGGTCCGCGGCTGATCCCTGCCGCCCGTATGACCGCCGGTGAAACCGCCAAGGAGGTCATATGAAACGATCCATCCTCACTATCACCGCAGCGCTTATGATCGCCGTGCTGGCCACTCTTCCGGAGACGGTCGCCGCCCAGTCGACCCTGCACCGGATCCTTGAAGCCGGAACAATCCGGGTCGGCACGACCGGCGACTGGAACCCGATGTCGCTCCGGGATCCGGCCACCAACACCTACCAAGGCTTTGACATCGACGTCGTGACCGAAATGGCCAAAGACCTCGGTGTAGAAATGGTCTTTGTCTCCACCGAATGGAAAACCCTGGTGAGCGGAATGGTTGCCGGCAAATACGACATCAGCACCAGTGCATCGATCACCCCGTCGCGGATTCGTACCGTCGGCTTCACCCGGTCGTACTACCAGGTCGGCAGTGTGCCGATGGCCCTGAAAAAAGATATTGTCCGCTTTAACAGCTGGGCGGATATCAACCGGGCAGACGTCAGCGTTGCCGTCACGCTGGGCACCTCATTCGAACAGCAGGTCAAACAGTTTTTCCCCCTGGCGGCAATCAAGGCGGTGGAAGCTCCAGCACGCGATTTTCAGGAAGTTCTCAGCGGGCGGGCGCAGGTTTCGATCACCAGCAACCT
Source organism: uncultured delta proteobacterium (assembly GCA_963704985.1). Taxonomy (GTDB): domain Bacteria; phylum Desulfobacterota; class Desulfobacteria; order Desulfobacterales; family Desulfosarcinaceae; genus Desulfosarcina. The sequence continues at coordinate 443,027 of CAVPIL010000010.1, forward strand.
GGAAGCATCCCAACTGATCCGGACCTTTCCGCAACTGGCCATTGTACCGGTAGATAGGCCGCGCAGCCCTGCAGATCTGGCATTCATCACCCCGCAGAACGACCAGGTGTGGATCAACTACCTCAACCACTGGATTACCATTAAAGAGAACCAGGGCTTTTTCCTGGAGCTTCAGGAGCGTTGGATGCCTGCCAATTGACCGGTGCAAACACGATGGGGGACAATCATGAACCTGCGGAGGTCATGGCTGCTTGTGGCCGTGGTGCTGGTTGCGATCGTCGGCTGCAGCCGGCAGGAATACCAGTGGGGCTGGTATGAAGTCATTCCCACGACGCCCCAGGGCGCCGCGCACCTGAAATTCCTGCTGGCCGGGCTTGGGCTGACCATCTCCATATCGACGATTTCACTCACGGCGTCGATTATCCTTGGACTGCTGGTGGCCCTGCCCGGGCTGGCCAGGCAGCCGTGGCTGCGGGCCTTCAACCGCCTGTATGTGGAAACCTTTCGCTCCATCCCGGTATTGGTAATGATCCTGTGGGTCTACTATGGCCTTCCGGTGGTGGTCGGTTTGGCCTTAGGGCCCTTCGCAGCCGGCATTGTGGCGCTGACCTTGTGCGACAGCGCCTTCGAGGCCGAAGTGTTTCGCGGCGGCATCCAATCCATCGAGCAAGGCCAGATCGAGGCTGCCGATTCCCTGGGCCTGAATTACTACCAGAAAATGCGTCTGGTCATCCTGCCCCAGGCCATCCGCAGAATGCTTCCCCCGCTGGGCAACCAGTTTGTTTACATGCTCAAGATGTCTTCGCTGGTATCGGTGATCGGTCTGCAGGAATTGACCCGCCGGGCCAATGAACTCACCGTATCGGTCTACCGGCCGCTGGAGATTTATACGGTGCTGGTGGCTGAATACCTGCTGCTGATCCTGGCGGCCTCCTGGATGGTGCGGCGCCTTGAAAATCGTCTGGGGGTGCGTGCTTGAGAGGAATGATCAGTCATCGTAAATGTCCAGGTCGGGATAGTGCGTACGGGCGCAATCGCGGCAGATACTGTGACTGAATTCGGCCTCGGAATGCTCCATGATATACATCTCGATCTGCTTCCAGTAGCCTTGGTCATCCCTGATCTTCTTGCAAACCGAACAGATCGGCAGAAAACCGCGCAGGGTTTTAACCTCGGAAAGTGATTGTTGTAGCTGCCCGATGACCCTGTCGCGCTCTTTTTCGGCCTGCTTGCGCATTTCGATCTCCTGCTGGGCCAGGGAAAGTTCATGCCTGATTTCAGCGACCTGTTTCAAAATCGCCAGTACCGGGCGGTTGCCGATCTCGATGCCCTTCTTCCGGCTCTGCCACTGCAGGTAGGCATATAAAAAAGGCAGGGCGAAAACGGAGACGATCAGTCGGCTGACCAGGGTCCCCTGCATGATACTCAAATAGCCGGGCGTTCCCCAGAAAGCACCGGTGGCAAAAAGAATCACATCCAGCCACATCACCCCCAGGAGGGTCAGAAAAGTACGCACCCACAGCTGTAAATTGAAATTGGGTTTGCCGAGATATTCCCAGGCCACGGCCAGAAAGACCAGATCGATCACGGTCACAACCACCGAGGCCGTGTTGATGCGAAGGCTCGGCAAGGGGACGAAGGCAATGCGGGCATCGCCGATAACGTCCATCTGCATGTGAAGGACGGCCGCGATGACGGGCACCATGGCGGAAACACCGACGATGGTGGATATGGCGATTCGCGTGGCCCGCGGCCCGTCGAACACATAAACGACAAACACGCCCAGCAGCAAGGATGTATAAAAGACGGTCGAGCCGACGACGAAGGTGATGCCGCCGACTGCGACCGCCACGCCGGCATCGGTCACCCATGACATGATCGCCGTGATGCCGCCGATCAAGGCATAAAAATGAACCGGCCCGAACCGGTGGCGCAGGGAATGCGCCCAGAGAACCAGAAAATAGACCAGCATCGCTTCAGCAATCAAGATCAAGGCTTGGTTGTCCATCCGTGGATACCTGTATTCCAAAAAAAGCGGTTCGCTATGGGCGGGACACCGCACAGCGCGGTGCCGGAAGTCATTCCCAGCCGCACATACATCGCCCTTTTTTATTATTCCATTTGCCGGCCGGCATGGCAAGCACCGAACGAGCCTTGCATGCTTTATTGCCGTCGGCGTCTTTCGGCAGTTTTTAAAGCAAAAGGCACCTGCCGTTGCGGTTCCTATCTCCCAACGGGCAAAAACGCCCTGATGGCCTTGTTTCTCTCAATAGGTCTTAAGCCGGAACAGGCTTGACCTGAATCCGCAAAATGGGTAACCATCTAGCAATCCATCCTTTTCAGCTCTCCCTGGTTTTACGGATACTCGATCCATAACTGATTTCAGATCTGTTGGCTGTTCCACATGCGGGCGATGGCCGGAAAATCGGTTCTTTCTAATCCCAGCAGCTGACTGAAGCCCATTGATTGCCGCTGCAAGCCGCTCCCCGGTTGAATTCCCGCAGCTGATGGATAAACCATGGAGGGAGGAGGTGATCCGGCGGTTGGCAAAAAAACTATCCTAAAACAATAGCGACCCATTTCAACAAAGGAACTTACGATTATTGCCTTCGCCATTTTTATTGCTGTCAAGGCAATGAATTCAATGAAGCGCAAAGAAGAAGCGGCTCCTGCGGCTCCGCCAGAACCGACAATAGAGGAAGGGTTGCTTCGAGAAATCCGTGACTTGCTGAAGGAAAAGAACTGAGACCGTTGCAGGTGCTCAGCACATATCGAGGCCCGCACGCACGAGTTGTTGGCTGTACTGGAAAAAGGAAGACGTCAGCCCTGCATTCTCAACCTGGCGGCAAACGGAATGAGAGGGTCCGCTCGAGCAGGGCAAACAGGTGAATCTGTCAATTGCCGAGACCCGACCCCCACGTTTCGGGCGCGGGTACGGGCAGCACCGGCCGCCCCAGTGGAGCCCTGGCGGCCTTGCTGCTTGGACCGGCCATGGCGGCCGGGTTTTTTTCATAGAAGGTCTCGGGCTCATATGTCCATCCGGCTGCCAGGCGCGTTTCTTCCCGCCGCAAGGCCGCATAAAGGTATCGTCCAATCAGCGGCGCGCTGATTCGGGGCAGCCAGCCGAACGCCCCATAGATCTCCTGCAGCAGCGCTGCCATTTTTCGGGCCATTGGCGGGGTTTGGCGGTAATACTTGTGCATGGCCCATACGGCGCCCGCATAAACGCTTCGCAGGGGGCGCGCGTCCCTGGCCCAGCGTTTGCGGATTCGCGCCTCAGGGGCATTTTTATAGCGCTGCCAGCCCTTGAGGAGCGTGGCGATCAGGCGGGCCAAGCTCGGGCCGTTGACTGCGAAATCCCTGTCAAAGGCGGTGAGCAAAAACTGCTCTTCCCGGCCCTGCAAGATATGGGGATGGCGGAAGTTGAAACGATACTGCCCGTGGGTATCGGCCAGAGGCAATTCGCTTTCCGGCAGCAAAGAGCCCTCTTGGCGATGCGTTTCAAAAAGAGGTGTACCGGGAAGCGGTGTGTAGAGCATGAACTGATGAAACACCGAAGCGTGGCTGATGGCATAATCAACTATCCGCGCCATGCCCTCCGCCGTGTGGTTTTCCAGTCCGATGATGGAGGAGCCCAGCACACGAATACCATGTGATTGAAGCGTCTGAACCAGTTCCCTGGTATTGATGCCGTTGGTCTTGCGGTAGGCGCTGGCTTCGCCTTCCAATCCCATCCATACATAGGAAATTCCCAGCCCGACGAGCTGTTCCAGGGTATAGGCGGACAGGACCCGGGCCGAGCTGAACACATACAGGGACCAGCTTTTGCGGTTTTCTTCCATTAATTCCAGCAATCGAAGCGCCCGTTTGCGGTGCAGCAGGAAATTTTCATCTAGTACAAAAAAGGAACTGACCTTCAGCTTGCTTTCAATATCGCACATGACCGCATAGAGCTCGTCCCCGGTTTCATGAAAATTGATAAAGTTGCCTTTACCGCCGAACAGGGCCGACGTGGCGCAAAAGTTACATCCGATCGGGCATCCGACCGATGGAATCAGAATCGCGGCCGTGTTGCCGTTTTTGTGTTCGCGGTGCAAAGGAACCCCGAGGATGCGGGTTCCCTGGGCGGAATAGGCCACCAGATGCCGGATCGGGGACTTCTCGTCCTGGCCGAGGAACCGGCGAAACCATCGTATGCCTTCGCCTTTGACAATGTGGTCCGTATCGATGCGGTGATCGAGGTCTTCCATGTTGGCGATATGACCGCCGACCACAATGGTGGCCCGGGGAAGATGCTTGCGAATCAAGTCGCACATCACCTTGACCTTGCCGATATTCGGAAGGATGCCGCTGATGCCCACGATATCGTAGGGGTAGGCCTGCAACTCCTCCTCAAAGCGATCGAGACTGGGAAAATCGAGCAGCGTGCACGGCGCGTCGACGTTGGTCTGAATCATCATCAGGCCGAAACTGCGGTGGAACATGCGCAGGGAAAAGCCGCCCTGAACCCGGGTCACCTGGTTCTGGTAAAGCTCCATGGGGTTGACGGTGCGGCTGCCATACGAATCGTTTTGGGCGTAGGGACCAAAAACGCTGGAGAGTAAAATGGTTGCTCTTGATCCGAGGGGATGAACGGGATGTCGCATGTTTTCTCCTGAAGTGAAATTGCGTCAATTGATACGCGCAGCAATATCTGTTTTTAATGGCCTCTTTTGCATCCGAAGGGATCAACATGCCAGCCTGCCAGGCCGCAACGCGAGGGGTGTCCATCAGAGGCGAAAGGTTCATTTTAGACCATGACGGGTGGATAGCAAGAGGTGCCGCCGCCTTTGACAAAAGTATTACCTTTTCCAAGAACGTCCCCGCACCAGAAAACGCCTTGACCGGAACCTTTAAAATGGATACTCCTCCATCAAACCATTTTAGAACCCCCTTTCTAAGACCACGGCTGCCATACGGATCCATCTGGATTGGTCCGGACAGCCGGAAGCCGCTCCTGAAGACCTGGTTAAAATGAAGAGAAACAAAGACTTGAAAGTGTTTATTTCCGCCTCGGATGCTTCCTGCGATGAATGCGGTGAGCCTTTAGGGCACGGTGCATGGATTACCCTGGCCGGAGAAAAAGGCGCCCTTTGCCTTGCCTGTGCAGACCTGGACCAGCTTGTTTTTCTGCCTTCGGGAGACGCTGCACTCACCCGGCGTGCCCGAAAATACGCAACCTTGGCTGCCGTCGTTATGCAATGGACCCGCGCCCGAAAAAGATACGAACGGCAGGGGTTGCTGGTGGATGCGCATGCGCTGGAGCAAGCCGAAAAAGATTGCCTGGCAGACAGCGAGGTCGGGGAAAGAATTCGAGAGCGCGCTGCGCTCCGACGGGAGCGCCTGGATCGTGAGTACCTGGAACGGTTTGCGCTGCGGGTGGGTGAGCTTTTTCCCGGGTGTCCCTTCGAGCGTGAGCGGGCCATTGCCGAGCATGCCTGCCTCGCATGCAGCAGCCGTGTCGGCCGCTCGGCGTGGGCCAAGACCCTTGATGCAGGGGCGGTGCGCCTGGCTGTCGTCGCCCATCTTAGGCACACGGAAACGCCATACGATGATCTTCTGATGATGGGTCATGATCGCTGGGAAGCACGAGATATGGTGTCGGAAACAGTTGATCACGTGTTGGCGCAATGGGAGGCCCAGACGACCGAAACACCTGATATGGGGTAAGCGTCCTTTTGGCGGATGGCGCCATGTAGACAGGTAAGATCCTCCGCAGTCACGGTACCCTGGAAAATACCCATGCCCGAAGACATAAGAAACAGGTCCTCCATCAGCCATGCTGATGTCACCGCACTGAATTTCGTGAGATCAAATAGCCCTTATGTGTTCAGGAGACATTTCAGGCAGGGCCTTCGGTCACACATCATGGAGATCCTGGATCCGTCCGATGTGGCAACCGAGCAATCTGGAACGGTGGTCGACGAGGTTAGATGGTTTCCCAAAGCCACACCACGCAGAATGTTCCGCATTTTCAGGGCTCGTTTGAAGACCCTCGACAACGCCCTGCTTGAGATCGAGCGGGTCAAAATCGTCGAACGCTACCTGGCACCGGATTTCATGGCCAGGTCTATTGAGTGCATCGTTGATTACCGGGGGCCGGGTGGTTGGGACTTGATGCTGTGCGGCTTTCAGGAGTTTGTGAAAGGAGAAGTGCTGGATCCGTGGACCATCCTGGACCGGTCCGACCTGCTGCCTTCCCTGTATGACCAATTCCGTAAGAGCGAAAATGCGTTGGGAATACCCAGAGCCCGTTGGATCGCAGCCGTCCGGCAAAAGGGCGCACGCTTCATCGATAAAATCAAGTCGATGGTCACCGAGGCCGGGCATATCCCCGATCTGGCCGGCGCGGGCAATCTCATTATCACCGCCACCGGCGCCATCCGCCTGGTGGACATCAATAACATCTCGCGGATTTCCTTCGAACCCTCCATCAGCCTGGACGAAAAAGGCTACCCCGTGTGCGACAAGTCCATCGAGGCGCTCTCCCTGATCGAAGAGAAAATCCTCGGCCGGCCCGTCAGAAAGGAAGATGAAATTTACAAGCGGTTTCTCGGGCCTGAGCGACGCAAAGCGGTTAAAGACAAAGAGGCGTTTTTCTGGAAATCAGATAGGATGGGATCGTAAAAAGTACCGCAGTGGCCCATTCCCGATATCCTACCCCCCCATCCCCAGCATCAGGCGAACCAAGCCCGCCAGCACCAGCATGGCGGCCATCCCGCCGACGAACAGCCCGGCGAACCACAGCCACTGGCGCTGTTTGTCAGTAAGCCGGATCATGCTCGTGGGAGGCCTTGCCGCGGAACACCCAGAAGCAGTAGCCCGTGTAGGCCAGCACGCAGGGCAGCAGGAAGACCGTACCCAGCAGCAGCAGGGACTGGGATTCGGGCGCGGCGGCCGCTTCCCAGAGGGTGACCTTGAAGGGTACCAGCCAGGGCCAGGTGCTCACGCCGATGCCGATGTAGTTCATCAGGAAGATGCCCAGGGTCAGAAAAAAGGGCCGGAACTCCCGTTCGGTGCGCAGGTCCCGCCAGAGCAGAACAAAGAAAACCACCGACAGGATCGGCATGGGCTGCAGGACGTAGAAGTTCGGCAGGCTGAACCACAGCTCTTTGATGTCGCTGTTCATCAGGGGCATGGCCAGGCTCACCAGCCCCATGAACAGGGCCACGTAGAGCATCACGTACCGGGCGCACTTGCGCGCCCAGGCCTGGGTTTCCGCCTCGGTCTTCATGATCGTCCAGGTGGCGCCCAGCAGGGCGTAGCCGGTCACCAAGGCCACGCCTGTCATGACGGAAAAGGCGTCCAGCCAGTCGAAGGGACCGCCGCCGAAGCTGCGCCCGTCCACGGCGATGCCGTGAACGAAGGTGCCCAGCACCATGCCCTGCATGAAGGTGGCCGTCAGGGAGCCGAAGTGGAAGGAGTAGTCCCAGATGCGCCGCGAACGGCCGGTGGCCTTGAAGCGGAACTCGAAGGCCACGCCGCGGAAAATCAGCCCCAGGAGCATGAGAATGATGGGGATGTAAAAGGCCGGCATGAGGATGGCGTAGGCCAGGGGAAAGGCGGCGAAGAGGCCGCCGCCGCCCAGCACCAGCCAGGTCTCGTTGCCATCCCAGAAAGGGGCGATGGAGTTCATCATGCGGTCCCGGCACTGGTCGGTGGGGGCGAAGGGAAAGAGGATGCCCACGCCCAGGTCGAAGCCATCCAGCAGGATATACAGGAAGATGGCCGTGCCGATCAGCGCGTACCAGACAAGCGGAAGATCCAGAAAACTCTCGAAACTAAACATCTTTCCCTCCTATCCGGCCAGCCAAATCCGTGACCAGGGGCGGCTGTTTCACGCCGTGGCTGCCATAGGCATCCGCTTCCGCAGTTTCCGGCCCCTTACCGATGAGTTTGAGGATGTAATAGGCACCGGCGGTGAACACCAGGCCGTAGGTGACCACAAACGCAGCCAGGGAGATGGCGATCGGTCCCGCGGCTACGGGTGAAACGGTGTCCGCGGTGCGTAGCACGTTGAACACGATGAATGGTTGCCGGCCCACCTCGGTGACGAACCAGCCGGCCACCACGGCCACGAAGCCCGCCGGCGTCATGGCCACGCACCACAGATGAAACCAGCGCGTGGTGAAAAGCGTCTTTTTAAAATGCAGCACCAGCGCCACCAGGCCGGTGGCGATCATCAGCATGCCCAGGCCCACCATGAGGCGGAAGGTCCAGAAGACCATGGCTACGGGCGGCCGGTCAGCCCTTGCCCAAGACTTGAGCCCCTTGACCTCACCGTCGAAGTCGTGGGTAAGAATGAAGCTGGAAAGCTTGGGGATGGAAATTTCAAACCGGTTGCGCTCCTCGATCGGATCTGGCCAGGCAAAGAGCCGCAGTGCGGCGCCCCGCTCCGTTTCCCAAATGCCCTCCATGGCCGCCACCTTGATCGGCTGGTGCTTGAGGGTATTCAGTCCATGCAGGTCGCCGAACAGCAGCTGCAGGGGCGCCACGAAGATGGCCATAATCATGGCCATGCCCAGCATGATCCGCGCGTGCTTCAGATGCAACCCCCGCCACAGGTAATACCCGCCGATGCCGCCCACCACGAAGGCCGTGGTCAGGTAGGCCCCGGTGACCATGTGGATCAGGCGGTAGGGAAAGGAGGGGTTGAAAATCACCTGAATCCAGTCCGTGGGATAGAGCAGGCCGTCGGCGCCCTCGCGGAAACCGGCCGGCGTCTGCATCCAGCTGTTGGCGGACAGGATCCAGAAGGCCGAGATCAGGGTGCCCACGGCCACGATGACCGTGGCGGCGAAATGCATCTTGCGGCTCACCCGGTTCCAGCCGAAGAGCATGATGCCCAGGAAGGAAGCCTCCAGAAAGAAGGCCGTAAGCACTTCGTAGCCCAGCAGCGGCCCCAGCACGCTGCCCACCTTGTCGGCGAAAACCGACCAGTTGGTGCCGAACTGGTAGGAGAGCACCACGCCGGTGACCACGCCCATGCCGAAGGTCACCGCAAAGATCTTGACCCACATGCGGTAGATCTGTTCGTAGAGCGGATCGCCGGTCTTGAGCCAGCGCCACTCCACCACGGCCAGCCAGCTGGCCAGGCCGATGGTGAACGCCGGAAAGGTGATGTGGTAGGCCACAGTAAAGGCAAACTGGGCGCGCGCCAGAAATACGGGATCAAGGTGGGTAAACATGGATTGACCTCGATACGTTAGGGATTGTCGATGGCAGGCAGCAGCGGTTCAGAAATCATAATAAAGGGAATGCCGGCAAAGTCAAGCCGAACCGCGGCTGTCAGCGGCCTGGATGGCGGACCGGTTCCGGCTGGTCAGTACCGTCAGGCGATCAGTCCGCCGCCATCCACATCCAGGACGATTCCGGTGATGAAACCGTTGGTCATCAGCATCAGCGCGGCATCGGCGATATCCTCCGGCCGGCCCACGCGGCCCACCGGCAGCCGCCCGGCAATCGCCGCGAACATCCCTTCCCGGGCCGCCTTCGGCATTTTGAGATAGGCGCCGGTACCGGCGGTCATGCCCGGCGAAATCACGTTGACCCGCACCGGCGCCAGGTCCTTGGCCAGGGCCCGGCCCAGGGCTTCGACAGCAGCGTTGACCGAGGCCAGCACCGCGTCGTTGCGCCCGGGCCGACGGCTCAGGATGCCGGAGAAAAGGGTGATCGATCCCCCGGGAGCGATCCGGGCGTGTTTGGCGCACAGGTAAGGCCCCCAGAATTTGCTCTGCATGGTGGTCAGGCCGTCTGCCAAGGCCAGCTCCCGCAGGGTGCCGGTCTTCACCGAACTGCCGGAAATCACCAGGTGGTCGATGGTGCCCAGCCGGTCGAACAGGTCGACCACCGACGCCTCGTCAGTGGTGTCAACCACCTGCCAGTGCACCTCGCCGCCGATCTGCGCGGCCGCGGCGTTCAGTTTGTCCTGGCTCCGGCTGGCAATTACCACCCGGGCACCGGACTGGGCGGACTTTATGGCCACGGCCAGCCCCATGCCAGAGCTGCCGCCGAGGACGACGACGGTTTTATTCTCTAGTGTATTGCTCATGGGTCACCTCGAAGATGCCAGTTTATCTGATGTCGCATCATCAAGATAATGCCGTTTTCCCGATTTGTTAGGGTCTGCATGCCGGCCTGACTGTTATCGGGGGAGCGCCCGGATCACATCAGCAATGAAGGCATCGGTATCCCAGGCGGATCGACGTGAGGTGGCGCCAAAGCGCACCAGAACCAGCCGCCTGGATGGAACGACGATCACTCTCTGCCCCTGGAACCCATCGGCGTAATAGGCGTCCTCAGGTACATTAGGCAACAGACGGTCGGTAGGGTTGCCGGGGGCACCGGCATTGAGCCAAAAGAGGGCACCATACTCGCCCTTGGGGGCCTTGGCCGTCGGCGTGACGGAATAGGCCACCCAGCCTTCGGGTAGAATCCGTTCGCCGTTCCACACCCCATCCTGGAGGTAAAGCTGGCCGAACCGGGCCCAATCCCTCACCGTGGCAACGGCATAGGACGACCCCACGAAGGTCCCCGAAGCATCCGGTTCCAACACCGTACTGGTCATGCCGATGCGGTCGAAAAAGGCCGTTCGAAGGAATTGATAGTAGTCGGGCGAGATTTTCTCGGCTTCCCGGCGGACGATGCGGGCAATGATGTTGGCCGTACCGCTGGAGTAATACCATTTTTGATCCGGCCGTGCCTCGAGGGGTTTGTCGGCGGCAAATGCGGCAAAGTCTGCGCTGCCGTACAGCATGTTTGTAGCATCGGCCAGCGGCCGGTAGATCTCTTCGAAAGCCAGGCCGCTGCTCATGCGCAGCAGCTGGTCCAGGGTGATCTTGCTGCGCGGATCTTCGGGGGTCTGCCATTCAGGAACCGGCGCCGGGTCTTGCAGCGCCAGTTTGCCGTCGCGGACAAGAATGCCCACCAGCGCGTTGGTGACGCTTTTGCCCATGGACCAGCCCAGCATGGGCACGTCGGGGCCGAAGCCGGGGGCATAGCGCTCGGCGATCAGCCACCCGTCGTAGACCACGGCCACGGCCCGGGTTTTGCGCGGATTGTCCGGCCCGGGCTCGGCAAAGGCTTGGTCCAGAGCCTGTTCCAGCAGGTGCGCGTCCACGCCAAAGGACCGGAGATCGACAGGCTCACCGCTGCCCTGCGGCCAGGGCAGATCCGATGGCGGCGTCGGAGGTGGAGCGCCACCGTCATATCGATAAAATGTCTGAAGGCGCAGTGCATCCTCCGTGAGGCCGGCCAGAAGGGTGCACCCGCAGCCTTCGCGATACACGGCCGTGGCCTGAAATGCCGTGAAGGCCTTAGCCGTGACGGTTTGGTTGTCCCGGTCGATCTGCCATCTGACAACTTTTGCCAGGGGGTTGACCGGTTTGACGTCTTCATCGAAGGCGATCCTGGGGTCGCGCTGGGATAAAAAGGTGCTGGTGCACAGGTACTTGGCGACATATCCGGTGCCGATGGGCATCGCCTTGGCCAGAAACCACACGGCGGCAACAGCCAGCCCGATTGACAGCACACCCATAACCGCCAGAATGCGTTTCACGCCTCGCTTCATTGCAGATCCTTTCCATCGCCTGTTGGTATTCCGTTGTCGCCTTCACCCGGACAGGTCAACCCAACTACCGGCCGTCAGCAGCTCCAGATCGGCGGGCTCGAGCTGAAATACAGCATGCGCCGGGCGCTGTTTCGCAAAGCAGCTGCCATATGGCTTCCGCCGTGTTGAATAGATGAATTGAGCAGGTCACGCGAATCCCTGCCTCCTGGACCCATTGGACCCCTGAATGGGGTCAAAGAGGAGCTGACCCATCAATCCAGAGTCTTTTTTCGCCTTGCACGCAATACCGCCTGAATCATCTGGTCGAAGCCGTGCAGAAAGCGGGAGCGGTCCTTTTGCTGAAACGGGGGCGGTCCGCCGGTGATGGTGCCCGCTTGACGCATATCGGACATGAGTTCGCGCATGGCCATGGCCTGTCCGATATTCTCATCGGTAAACGGCCGGCCACTGGGGCCCATCACCCTTGCGCCCTGGCCGATGCAGCGATGGGCCAGGGGAATGTCCGCCGTGACCACGATGTCGTCGGTCGAGACATGCCCGACGATCCAGTCGTCCGCCGTATCCAAGCCGTCCTCGACGACCACCAGGGTTGAGACTTCCGGATCGGCAATGCGCATCCATGCATTGGACACAAAGGTCGCCTTCAGACCATACCGGTTGGCCACCTTACAGACTTCCGTCTTGACCGGGCAGGCATCGGCGTCGACGTAGAGGTTCAGCAACGTGATCTTCCTTTGCAACTACAATGCGGCCATGCAGCCACCGCGCGCGACCGTTTGAGTCCAAGTTGGCTCAGGACGGTCATTTTAAGCCGCTTCCAGCACGTTGATGGAAACGGCCTTCACGATGCCTTTGACCTGTTCCTTGTAGGCCAGCATGTGCGGCGATTTCAGATGCGCGTGAAGGGCCTTCAGGCTCTCCCACTTCTCGATGATGGTGACCCGGTTCTCGTCGAGCTGCTGTGGCGGCAACCCGGCGTCAATATCAACCGTTGGAACATATTCTAGGCACCCGTGCTCCCCTTTGACACTGGGCACATTGGATTTGAGGATTTCAAGGAACCGGGGACGGCTCCCGTCTTGCACACGGATCGATGCAATCACATGAATCATTAACAATCTCCATCTTTTCTGTTCACAGCCCAACTAGGTTAGGCGTCTTTTCCGGTCCAGCACCCACGCCTGCGGATGCTGATGCATGCCGATGCGCGAGTAGTAGTTGACAGCCTTGGGGGCGGACAGCAGAATGATCGCACAGCGGTGGCCGAGTTCCGCCTGGGTAAGGGCAATCAGTTCCCTGCCGATACCCTGCCGCTGGTGATCGCGGTCCACGGCAAGCTCGGAAAGATAACAGCAGTAATGAAAATCAGTAACCGATCGGGCAATGCCCACCAGGGTAGGACCGTTCCACGCGGTAACCGTCAAATTGCCGTTGGCCACCATTCCGGCCATGCACGCCCCATCCTCGACGGGGCGCCGCTCTGCCAGGCCAGATCGCTCGAGAATACCCACGAACTGCCCGGGGGTGATTTTCGCGTTTATCTGATAGCGGATCATCTCAAAATCTCGTCATTAGCGTTTCATCTGGCTTCATCGACCATCTGTATGGTTTTCGCTTCAACCTGGCTGGCAATTTGAACCAGGCCCGGGTCCCGGGACAGCGCCGACAGCATCTGGACGGGCTTAATCAGGCCGATCATGGTTTTGCCGTATTCCGTAAAGTTTGCCAGTTGCGACGATGTAATACATCCATCACCTCTCTTTCCCTGATGCCATGGCTTTCCCTCGAGCGGCAACAAATGTGTTCACGGACCGCTCCACATCGTCCGCCGTGGTGGCCCATGAACTGACACTGATGCGAATGGCCGGCTCCTTGCGCCATTCCGTCCCACCGCACCAACAGGTGCCTGAAGCCTGGATGGCCGCCAGCGTAGCCCGGGTCTGCGACGGCGTATCACCGGCCACCAGGACCTGGTTGAACACCACGTCGTTGAGTATGCGAAAGCGTTGCGCAGCCAGCTGTTCGGCAAACTGTGCTGCATGTTCGCACATGGCGTCGATCAGTTGCCCGACGCCGTTTCTGCCCAGGTACCTGAGCGTCGCCCACAGGTCCACGGCCCTGGCGCGGCGGGACATCTCGGGCACGTGCATCATCCCGTCGCGGTTCTCGCTGTACTGGATGTATGCCCCGCTGGCCTGCATGGCTGCCACCAGACAGTCGCGCTGCCGGCACAACACGATGCCGCAGTCATAGGGCGTGTTAAGGGTCTTGTGACCGTCCACGGACCAAGAATCGGCCAGTTCGATGCCCTGTGCCAGCGTCTTCCGTTCAGGGGAAGCCTTGACCCACAAGCCGAAGGCGCCATCCACGTGCACCCAGGCATCATTTTTCTTCACCGGTTGGCAGATCTCCTCGAAGGCATCGAACGAACCGCTGTTGACGTTGCCCGCCTGAAGGATCAGCAGGCTGCGGGCATCCAGCTCGGGAATCCGTGCGGCATCCATGCGGCCCTGGCCGTCTGCCGGCACGCGTTCGATGCGGTCCCGGCCCAGTCCCAGCAGCGCCAGGGCCTTGAACACCGAACTGTGGGCCTGCTCGCTGACGATCACACGGATCGGCGGGGCACCGAAAAGGCCCCGGGCGTTGACATCCCAGCCCAGCCGCCGGAGCAGTTCATTACGGGCGGCGGCCAAGCCGCACAGGGTCGCCGTGGAGGAGCCGCTGACATAGCCCGCCACGGTGCCATCGGGCAGTTCCAGCAGTTCGCGCAGCCAGCTTTCGCAAACTTGTTCCAGTTTGCCGACAAGCGGTGAGATCACATACAGGGCGGGATTCTGGTCCCAGGCGTCCGCCATCCAACGCGCCGCCAGCGCAGTGGGGACAACCCCGCCGTTGACGAAGCCGAAATAGCGTCCACCGGTCTGGGCCACTGTTGCCGGCGCACCTGTGGCGTTGAGCATTTCCAGGACGACTGCACCGGATTGAGGGCATTCCGGCAAGGGTTCATCGAATCGATCCAGGTGTTGAATGGCCTTTGCATCGGGAAAAACCGGGCGGTCGGCAAGCGAATCGATATACTCATAAACGTATTGCCGGGCCTGATCGAGAAGCCTCTTGCTCTCCAGTTCGCTGCACATCTGTGCATGGATGCTTAATCTTTGCATGGTATTGCCGATCCCCAATCCAGTCCTCCAAAGTCAAACCGGTTCCCCTTTCGGCATTCAACGCCGGCAAGGCTTTCAGGCCGGGATAATGACCCAATCGCCTTCAGCCTTACGCCGTTGCTGAAACGGGTTTATCTGAACGTCACGGTTGCGGCGGCCGACACGCGAACACGTCCCCGTGCAGTGTCAAAAGCACGCAGAATCCGGTTGTGATGGGCGACGATCTGTTCCGCCTTGAGGTGCTCATGATCAAGGGTGCTGTGCGCATCGGCAACCAGCACCACATCATAGCCCAGCGCCGCCCCTTGGCGGCAGGTCGTATCGACACAAAAATCGGATTGCATGCCGCCAACCACCAATCTGCTGATGTTCTTTGACCGCAGCAACGCGTCCAGGTGCGTTTCCATGAAAGCGTCGCAGAAGCGCTTTTCGATCACCGGATCATGCGCATCGCGGTCGAGTGTGCGGTGAAAGGAGCCATCCGGTTCAACCCTCGTGTCCCGAACAAGGATGACCGGCAAGTGCTGGCTTCTTGCGGCCGCCATGAGTTGGTTGAGCCGTGCGATAACACGATCGGCCTCCCAGACACCTTCGTCCACGAGACTTTGCTGCACGTCGATAATGAGTAACGCGGTCTTCATCAACCCTTCTCCCTAACCGCCGAAGGGTGCGCTCACCGGCAGCGTGGGCGCGTGGCGGAAAGGCTGTCCATGTGCGGTGTTTTGGGATACTTCTCTCCTGAACGGATCGCTATTGATCTTTGAAGTGATGCTTCAGCAAAGCTTCAACCAGGGCACATTTTGTACCTTAACCAAACCTGTCGAACCTTCGGTTGGGCCGACACCCCCGTGCAAAACCGATACTGACCATTTTTTCGAAACGTCGACCTGAGAAGGGCGGAAAGGCGACCCAATCTCTGGATTTTTTTCGATTCCGCCAGCAAGAGAGGGTTATCCATTTTCCCGCTGGCGGTCAAGGGTTTCCGGGCACAGGACTAAGATTTACCATTCGGACGGCCAACGACATCGGAACAGTTGCCGGAAAACGATCGTCACAACCGCCCGTTGTTTACTGCTGCAGTTCGTCCTTGATCGCCTTGCCGATGGCCGCAAGTGTATAGGGCTTCTTGACATAGCTGCCGGCACCCAGTGCCTGGGCTTCACGGACCCGCTCGGTTTCCGAATACCCGCTGGCGATGATGGCCTTTTGCTGCGGATGGATGTTTCTGATCTGGCGATAGGTTTCATAGCCGTCGATTCCCGGCGCCATGATCATATCCAGAACCACCAGATCAGCCGTGTGCGTGCGCAGAAAGTCAACCGCCGCCTCTCCGCTGGCCACCGCTCGGCAGCGATACCCCAATCGTTCGAGGATGCGGGTAGCGATCTCTCGCTGCACCGCGATATCATCGACCACCAAGATGAACTCGCCGTTGCCCGTAAAATCGGACGGTTCCTCAGGGCTCTGGCTTTTTTTCAATTGATCCCGTGTGGCCGGGAAAAACAAATCGAAGCGCGTCCCCTAACCCTCCTCGCTATGCAGGTCAATATAGCCATGGTGATCCTTGATCGTTCCCCAGACCACCGCCATGCCAAGCCCCGATCCGCTGCGGCCCAGGGCTATTTTGGTATAAAAGGGTTCAAAAATCCGGGATCGGTCGCTCTCCGGAATTCCGATCCCTGAATCGGCAATGGACAGGACCACATACTCGCCTTCCTTGACGGTATCGAATCCAGCGACGGTGCTGTCTGCATAGCGATTGCTCGTGGCGATTTCGATATGGCCGCCGTTGGGCATGGCTTCAATGGCGTTGGCAATCAAATTCGACAATGATTTGAGAACATGAATCGAGGAACCATAGACATTGAACAGATCGGGTGCGAGGCGTGTCGTAATGTGAACAGTTGCATGCATGCGCATCAGCGATTGCATTTCCGGCGATTCGAGCCAATTGGTGACCATCGGGTTCAAGTTCAGCAATTCATGCGTGGCGACCCCCCTGCGGGAGAGCGTCAGCAGATCTTGAACGATGGCGGCAGCGTTTTCACCTGATCGTTTGATGGTGGTCAGCGGTCGCCGCAAAGGGCTGTCCGGGGGCAAATCCATCAGCAGCAGTTCAGGATAACTGACAATTCCGCTTAATATGTTGTTCAGGTCATGGGCCACGCCGCCCGCCAGCGTCCCCAAGGCTTCCATTTTCTGGGCGCGCGTCAACTGCTCTTCCAAATGCTTTGAAAAGGTGACGTCGACCATCACACCCTGAATGCCGATCTTCTCGAGGCCTTCCGAGATGGGCCGGGAACTTACCCGGCACCACCGGGTTTCCCCGGACTTGTCTATGAAACGATATTCTCTCGGTCTGCTGATTGCATCCAACGCCCTGGCAAAGTCATCGCTCAGACGCGCCTGATCCTGCCGGTGGACATAATCGAAAAAACTTTTTCCGATCAACTCATCGTCTGGGCAGCCCAATACCGATTCAATTACCGGGCTGATATACAGGACCCGCCCCTGCCGGTCGATCGCGTAAATTACATCATTGATGTTTTCCACCAGCTCCCGGTATTTTTCCTCGCTTCTGCGCAGGGCCTCCTTGGCCGCTGTCTGCTCGGTCACGTCAATGGCGATACCGATGGCTCCGGTCAGACGATCGTCGGCAGCCCGAATGGGCTGAATGCGGACTTCGAAAAAAACAGCCTTGAAATCGATCGTATCGGCAACAAACTCACCCCTGAGCGCTCGCTGGAAAATATCGATGATTGGCCCGTTTCCGGCAAATAATGCGAAGGCGGATTTTCCAACCGCTCTTCCGGGCGTCAAGCCGATTTTTTCCATCCCCTTGCCGTCGGAAAACGTGAAGATGCCCTCCCGGTCGATGGCCCAGATGACAAGGGGCGCAAAGGTGATGATGGCTTGCAACCGCTGGCTGGCACGCGCCAATTCAGCCGTGCGCTGGGTGACGATGGCTTCAACCTGTTCCTTTTGCCGGCGCAGGTTTTCCTGGGCGGCCTTGCGCTGCGCAACCTCCTGCGGCAGGTCGGCGACAAGGGCGCTTTTTTCGTACCTTAGTGCGAGCAGGGAAAGAACATCTTGATGCATCCGGGTGGGCGTCAGGATAGTGACCATCAGAAAAAGCAGCACCATGGCCCCCATGGCGATATGAACCTCGCTGCCGGACATGAAAAACCGCAAACATAGGGGGAGCAGGGCCGGCAAGCTGAAAATGTAAAATGCCCCGATCACTGCGGCAAATGCTCCGATGGCACCGGCCACCGTGCCACCGGTGACGAATGCGATAAACGCCTGATGAGCGAATGAATCGGAGGGAAACAGAAAAATGGCGGTCGATCCCCACAGCACACCGGACAGGAAAAGGGTTGCCAGAAACCAGGCGTTCCATTTCTGTGGATTCGATTGTTTCGTGGAAGATTGGCGGTAGAATCCGTTTAACACCAAGCGGGACGCACTCACCAAGCCCGCACACGCCAGCCAGACCACCAAATCCAAACTCCCAACATGGCCTCTGAGAACCTACGCCAGAATAAGCCCGTTGACGAGGGTCGCCGTTACGCCGAAAACCGTGTGTTCGTATTGTATATGCACCTGGTCTGCGAATAAGCGGTGGCTCACAGCAGACGAATGAAGGTTGTCGGAATTACTTTGCATGGCTTTTCTTTCGTCGATGTTGGTATTAGGCCGCCTCAAGAGTAATTCGTATTTGTACACAACCAGTGGGTGGTGGCCCTGGCCAGGGTCACAGGGAGTTTGAGACCGCAGGTACAGCAGCGCAGCGTAGAGGATTCAGAGCAGCCAGAAGGCCGGTTTAGGCAAAAGGATCCCGTTGGTGGGCGGACAACCGTACCCCCGATGTGATCAAGGGGAAAACGTTCGCCTTCCCGCAACCCCAAAACCGTTCCAGTATAGGACTGCGGCACCCAGGGCCAATTATTTTCTGTCCCCGTTGCTTTGAAATTTTTCCTCCTTCATTGGTCGGCAGGGCCACCGGGCGATCATCGCCGCCGGCCAGCGGCGGCGGGCCCCTTACCGAGCGCATCGATGGTCGGCAGGGCGGCTGCGCACCGGGCATAAAGGGCCGGGCTGACGGCGCGCCGCTCGTTGGTGAGGTGGTCCCAGATGCCGGCCTCGTTGCGGTAAGCGGTCTGCGCCATACGGCGGGTGTCGTAGGGTCCTGGGGGCGGGGCCTTGCTTTGGAGCCGGCCGGTCTTGCGCGGGGTACCGGCCAGATGTTTGAAAACATCGGGGCCCAGCGCAGCGTAGTACAGCAGGCTGTGGGCCGTGGAGAGGGCACCGGCCCAAGGGTAGTCGTGCAACCACCAGCCCGCCGACAAATCGTCTATCCGCCGGTCGACCGTCTCTCTGTCGCCTATTGTCTTAGCCTCCCGTCGCTCGCGGTAAAACAGTCCGGTCTGCCAGAGGTCGCCATCCAGGTGCCAGAACTCATCAACACCGAATGCATGCGGCTCCGCAGCCACACGCGAACCGTGGCTCAGGCCGAAGCGACCGCAGATGAATAGCGCAATGTCTTGACGCAACTCACGAATCCAAGCCAGGGTGGCCTCAGCATCCGGCCGGTCTTCCGTGGGAAAATCGGTGAAACACATGGCCTCCACGGCAATGCCTGCCGCAGCAAGGTTTTCGACCGCAGCCGTCATCTCTTCCAGGAAAACCCCCTTGTCGATGAGGCGGATCAGTCGGGGTGAGGCCGATTCGATAC
Organism: uncultured delta proteobacterium; assembly: GCA_963704985.1. Lineage (GTDB taxonomy): Bacteria > Desulfobacterota > Desulfobacteria > Desulfobacterales > Desulfosarcinaceae > Desulfosarcina. The sequence continues at coordinate 462,534 of CAVPIL010000010.1, forward strand.
CCAGAGCCACGCTCAACGCGCCGCCGGCCTTCAACTCCCGGCAGCACTCGGCCGTCAGGGAGGCCTCGGGGCGCATGTCCGTTCCCCAGCGGATGTCCGCGCCGGCCTCACGCAGGGCCCCGGCGACCTGCCTGGCGAATGCCGGTGCAAAGGCGTCCTGGGAGAGGTAAACGGTGCGGCAACCCCAGCGGGTCCTCATCTGCTTGAGGTGGGCAGCCACCTCAGCTGCCCGACGCTGGCGGTAGTCGGCTGTCCCCCGACGGCTCAACCCGTAATGACAGAAGGCGCATTTTCCCCAGTAGCAACCGCGAGTGGGATCATAGGGCAGGACCGGCTCGGGAGAAAAATACTTCTCCAGCGGCAGGCCGTCGAAGTCCGGTGCCGCAAGGCCATGGAGATCCATGCCACGATTGCCTTGAATCACCGGCGGCGGCGTGCGGCCGGCGGCCACCATGCCGACAAGATCCAGCAGGGCCTGTTCGCCCTCGAACAACACCACTGAGTCGAAGGGCCCGCGCATTTCGGAGATCTGCGCGTCGTCAAAGCGTCCCAGCAGTTGGGTAACGGCCGGGCCGCCCATGGTTAGGTGCACGTGCGGCAGGCGCGCTCTGAGCGCGTAGGCCAGGGAAAAGCCGGGCTGGATTTGTCCGGGAAAAGCCATCGAAATGCCCACCAGTTCAACATTGGTGGCAGCCAGCCGGTCACCCAGTTCGCCGCTGAAGTAATCATGGAAGGGGTTGTTTTCCGGGCGGGCGTCGGACCGGATCTGCGCTTGCGAGAGCAGAGCAAACGGTGTGCGGTAAGCGGTAAAATCCATGCTCAGGGGGCTGTGGGCGGCACTCACCAGCCGTAAGGCAGCCATGATGCATGCAATGGCCGTTTCGTATTGGACCGGGTCGTAAAAACGGCGGCCCGACGGGTCCCGCAGGACGGCAACAGCATCTTCGATGGCTGTCGGCACCCAATCGAGATCAGGCAGCACCGCGGTCAGCCGCAGGTATAGCAGCTGGTCGGTGTGCCCCAGAGCCGGTTTGCGCACCAGCCGGGCCAACCGCTTTTCGATACGCCGGGCCATGGCCGCCAGCGGCGCTGCTCTCAACAGGCGGTCAAATGCCTCCATGTTGGCGTCCACGGGCAGCACCGCAATGCCATAACTGCGCAGGTATCCCGTGAGCAGGGGTACCGAAAGATAGGGCGACGTGGGATCGCAGGCAGGCGGATAAATCAGGGCGACGGTCATGGTTCGATGTTCCAATTCCCGTATTTAACAAGTTGGGCGTGCATATTATCAGTTGTTTTTTTCTGTTGACGCTCCGGATAGTGCTTGCAAAACTTTCCAATGGCAGGTGCAATGTTTGCTACGCGTCGGATGGTGTCATCACCTTTTTTAGGAGGATGTCTTGATAACGATACGTTACCCTATCATAATTATCAAATTTTGCCATACCGGGGCCTGTATTCGCATCAGTGCTACCAAAAATTCTGGCGCAAGCCTCATCGATGATCTTTCTTATTCAAGATCAGGCCATAGCTCCGATGAGCGATGATACATCATACCCGCTGCCTATTGGTGACGGGATATTCGGAGACTGGTCTTGATTGTGGCTCAGTAGCCGGGGTTGTTAGAACGCTTATTATAAACCAATTCTCCACGGGTTGGCAGGCTTTGCTTGCCGCGGCTCACTCGGGTTCAACCCTATTTTTCCAATTGTGAAGAATCCAACTGTAATGGAGGGACATTGAGACATCGAATTGTCGCGGCCATTGAATCGACGGTTGAAAAAGCCAGCGGCCAGGCGGACAGGGCATCCGCCTGGAAAACACCGCTGGTGGGATTTGCCGACGCCGCCAATCCCTTATTTGGTCAACTCAAAACAGCGGTGCGCCCTTCCCATGGACTGCCCGGGGACCTGTTGCCCGGCGCACGCACGGTGATCGCCTATTTCCTGCCCTTCGATCCGGCCATCCCCCGGTCCAACCACCGCGGTGCATTCAGCTCGGAGACGTGGGCCGTCGCCTATATCGAAACCAACCGGCTGATCGCCGAGATCAACCAGCGGCTCAACCGTCTTCTGAAGCAGGAGGGATTTCGGGGTACCCGTCTGCCCGCCACCCACAATTTCGATGCAGAACAGCTCATGAGCGATTGGTCCCACAAGCATGTGGCCCGTATTGCCGGCATCGGCAGTTTCGGCCACCACCACATGCTCATCACTGACCAGGGGTGCTGCGGGCGGTTGGGAAGCGTGGTCACCGATGCGGTCATCGCACCCACGCCGAGAAACGAACGGGAGCGCTGCCTCTTTAAATTCAACGGTTCCTGTCGCCGATGCGAGAAGCGCTGCCCGATCGAAGCCCTCGGAGAGGAACCCTTTCACCGTCATGCCTGCTACGACCGGCTTTTAGTAAATGCCAGCTTGCACGAAGCCCACGGGCTGGCCGATGTCTGCGGCAAGTGCGCCGCCATCGTGCCCTGTTCTTTTACCGACCCGGTGAGAAAGGCCTCACGAAAAACGTTCCCGCACCCCTGAAGGTGTCGGATAATACGCTTGTCTGGACGCAATAAGCAATTCAAGCGGGTGGGCACTGCGCGCTGCCGTGGGAGAAAAGGACATCGCTGGGGGACGGACCTGCAAGCGCTTCCCGGGAGCGTTCTTCATGGCCCGCATCAGCATCACAACTGAGCGGGAAACCCCATTGAAAGATATGGAAATCGACGCCATTTGGAATGGCGCCCGATGTTACCGGGAGGTTTTGGACAGGTGGCTGCCTAAGCCTCCATGTTCGCCGTGGGAAACAGATTGCCTATTTTTTCCAGCAGGGCGGCCTTGCGGACGGGTTTGACCAGGTAGGCATCGCAGTGGGTGCGGGCCTTGACGACATGGTCGGCATTGCTGTGGGTGGTTACCATGATCTTTTTTGACGGGGTGATCTGGTTTTTCGCTTCCAGGGCGCTAAAACGGCTCAGCAGGTCCAAACCGGTAACATCCGGCAAATCAATATCGATGGTGATTAGATCATAGGGTTGGTTTTCTCCGATGGCTTTGACGAACTGCTCGGTGGCTTCAATTCCGCTGGCAGCCGTATCGCAAGGCCCCACATTTTTCTTGAGCATCAGCTCCAGTTTGGTCAAAGCCACCGGCTCGTCATCAATCACTAAAATTCGCATGGTCAGGCTCCTTTCCATTGGGAGACAAACTCCCTGAAACGGTAAAATTGCTTGGTTACTTCACTGTAATCGGCAAGGATATCTGCCATCGTGCCGTCGGAGACGCGATTTTCCAAACACGCGGCCGCCGCAGAAAGGGGCGCTGCCTCCATCGTGGCGGCACCCCCCTTGATGGCGTGAGCTTTCTTGCGAATCCGCTCACGGTTTTCGTCGACAATGGACTCCCGAATAACGTGAAGTTGACCGACGACCTGTTCGATCAGCTGATTGGCCACGGTTTTCACCGTTTCCACGTCGCCGAACTCTTCCACGGCAATGGCGGTATCCATGATGCGGTCATCACCGTACGCAAGATCAACCGTCGCTGAAGCCGGCTTGCTGGCCGGCAGACTTTTGGGTGACCCTCCCCGCAGACCGATCCAGTTATCTGCTGTTTTGATCAGTTGGTGCCGGTGAACGGGTTTGATCAGATAGCCATCCATTTCGGCGGCCAGGCATTTTTGCTCATCCCCTTTCATGGCGTTGGCCGTCAGGGCGATGATGGGGGTTCTACGTTGGCAGCCCTGCGCGACCTCCAGCGCCCGGATCTGCCTGGTGGCTTCGAACCCGTTAAGGACCGGCATTTGAATATCCATGAGGATGAGATCGTACTGTTTGCGGTCGAAGGCCTCCACAGCCAGCTGGCCGTTATCCGCCAGATCCACGCTGAAGCCGGCCGCCGTCAGGTGCATGAAAGCCACCTGTTGATTGGTCTGATAGTCGTCCACCACCAGAATGTGGCCCCTTCGTGGGGCAGTGCGGATGCCTTGACGACCGCCGGCGACATTGGGCGCTGCTGCCTTTATCTTCGATGCAGCTTCGGGGGCGCAGCCCGTCACCCGATCAATGACGGTCTGCAAATCCCCGATTTTGACCGGTTTGGAAAACGAACCATCAAAACCAAAGGCGAGAGAATCGTTGCCCGCCACGGCTTCTTTCAGGTTCGTGGCCACAATGATGGGGGTCTTTGCGTAGGGAGGCATCCGCCGAATATGGTCCTTCAGCGCGATGCCATTCATTCCCGGCATGCGCCCATCGCTGATGATGACATCGATGGGCGGTATCCCATCGACCCTGCCGGCCAGCTGCTCTAGTGCGCTTGCACCATCGGTGGCTGTCACTGCGGACATCCCCAGTTGGTTCAGGTATGCCGACACGATCCGGCAGGTGGTGGCGCTGGGATCCACCACCAGGATGGTCCTTTTGCCTCCAGGGATTGTTGCGTCAGCCGTCAAGGGCTGGCCGCCGGATGGCACCCCGAAACCTGCCGTAAACCAGAACATGCTGCCTTTGTCGGTGCGGCTGTCAACGCCGATCTGCCCCCCCATTAACTCAACCAGTTGCTTGCTGATGGTGGTCCCCAGGCCGGTGCCGCCATATTGCCGGGTGGTGGAGTTGTCTGCCTGGGTGAAGCTGGAAAAGACCCGGTCCAGCTTTTCCGGTTCAATACCGATGCCCGTGTCCGAAATTGAAAATCGAATCACTGCCCGGTCGTCAGTTTTTTCTTCCAGGCCGGCTTCTATGAGAATTTCTCCCTCGTGGGTGAATTTTACAGCATTACCGGTAAGATTGAGAAGAATCTGCCGTAGCCGGACCGGGTCGCTCATCAGTTCGGTGGGCACGGACGGCTGAATGAACACATTGAGATCCACTCCCTTTTCCGATGTCTGAAAAACAAATCCCTCCCCGACCTCGTCCATCAGCGTGCGCAGATTAAACCCGATCTGTTCCAGTTCCAACTTACCGGACTCGATTTTTGAAAAATCCAGTACGTCGTTGATTTGCGGGAGCAGGGCAACGGATTCGCGGCCGATGATCTCGGCAATCCGGCGCTGGTTGTCGTCCAAACGGTTGGACAGGGCCACCTCGGTCATACCGAGGATGCCATTGAGCGGGGTTCTCAGCTCGTGGCTCATTTTGGCCAGAAAATCCCCTTTGGCCCGGCTGGCGGCCTGGGCCGCTTCATCCATTGCATTGGCCCGCTCCATGGCCTGCTGCAGCTCGTGTTGGGACAGGGTCAGGGCCCGGGTTCGTTCGGCCACCTGGCGCTCCAGAATGCGGCTTTGGTTTTTAAGCAGACTGGTGTAAGCCATGCTTTCCGAGGCATTGGCCACATGCAGCAGGATAATGGAAAGCAGGGTCATAGCCGTGTCGGGCAACGCGGTTTGGCCGGCCGGCAGCAGGCCGCCGAACATGCCCTTGACCTGGTTGTGGTTGGCGATCACGTGCAGCAGATACTGGCGGGAGTGATCTTGGGAGGAAATCACCACCCCGCGCCGTTCACGAACCGCCCAGGCAAAATAGCCCTCGTCGATCATGAAACCCACATCCTGCTGAATTTCGGCGGCCAGGTTCGCAGGGTGCCAATAGGCCGGTTGAAAGGAAAGATCCGCTTCATCGACCATGAAAAATGCCAGACCGGTGAAGGGGAAGATGGCATCGATGCGACGCTTGGCTTCCGGCAGCAGGGTCTCCAGGCTATAATTGTCTCCGCCGATCTCCGTGTAGAAATCTTCCAACGAGAGAACCATTTCCATGGCATTCTGAATATAGCGCCGGTTGTCCTCCAGGTGGGCAATACGGATGTTCAGGGTGTCGCTGGGGCGCTTGGAAGTCATCTTAGGCACCGCTATGGAAAACCCTCATCAGGAACCTCAGGTGGTGAATCGCCTGGGGGATAACCGTGGCAAGGATCTGGGGGGAGAGCCGCAGTTTTTCCCAGGCGGCCACATCTAGTGCCGGCACCCGCCATTCGCCGCTTTTTCCTTCACCCAGACTGTGGGCGATGATGTCCGACAGGTGGATGACGGCTGCTTTTGCCGGATCCTGAGCCGCCGACGGCCGGTGATGATAAACCACGTTCTGACCGAGGGCCACGGGAAACTTCCATTTTTCGAAAAGATCAGCTGCCACGTCGGTGTGCCGAAAGCCCAGGACGTGTTTCTCCAAATCATAAAGGCTGGCCTTGCCATCCGACGCACCTGACAGCATCGCCCCAGCCTGCTGGGGGAAATAGTTGAAAATCACCAGCCGGCCGATGTCGTGAAGCAGTCCGGAGACGAAGATCTGCTCGGTATTGCGAATGTTGCCCCCTGCGGCCGGGATCCGGGCCAAGACCCCGCATGCCAGGCTGTGGTGGGTGAAGGACTGCACGTCGAAGATGGCTTTGGGGATATCCTTGAAGATTTCCATGGTGGCAACGCCCACGGCCAGGGCCGAAATTTCCTTTCAACCGATGATCGTGACCGCACGGGTGATGCTGTCGATCCTTGACGGGAAGCCATAGAAGGCGCTGTTGACGATACGCAGAAGCATGGCGCACAGGCCTGGGCTCCTGATGACCACCTGGGCGATGTCATCGGCCGATGAGAATGGATCGGCGATGGTATCGTTGAGTTTGAAAATGATGGATGGGATTTCCGGCAGCTTGATGTCTCGGCTGCGGATCTTTTCACGCATGCTGATGGCGGTAATGGATGGCAGTGGTCCGTTGACCGGTTTGGCCTGCCCGTGCAGGTGCTGGCCGGCGGCAAGCCGGCTCCGGTAGGTCACCGCCTGACGGAAAATCTCGGCGACAGCCGGATGGGTGAGATCGTTGTCTGAAAATGCCGGCTTAAGCATCTCTGCCACCTGGCGCATGGCTTCAGGGTCCCGGATGGTATTTATTTCGGGCTCGCCCCTCCCGGATTGGTGCACCTGCACTTCCGGCAAACCCCACATCTTAAAGATGTTCAGGTGCTTGGCAGCGATCGGCTGCCCCTCGGAAAGCAACAGGCGGCCGCTGGTATCCGTCACCTCGGTCGCCAGGACCATTCCCGGTTTGAGTTGGTCAATGGTGATAAAGGGCATCATTATTCCGGTTTGGGTTCAAGATGGAAGCATGCGGTGCCGGGCCAAGGCCCTTGTTTTTATATATCGTGCCGCATACGGGGAACTTTAGCCGCCATGCGAAAACAAATTCAACCGGGTGGTAGCTGCAACGGCAGATTTTTTCAGGGCTGGGATTTGAAAATCCGGTTTAGCTGGTTTACTGTATGGCATGACGCTCGCAGATACCAATCGACAGGAGGGAAAAGCAATGACGACCAATCACAAGGCGGCTGTAGTCGGTGCATTTGTGGCCGATGCCCTTTCCCTGGGGGTGCACTGGGTGTACAATACCGGCGTGATCGATAAAAAGTTCGGCCGGGTGGAGCAGTATCACGACCCGATCACATCCTACCACGAGGGCAAGCATGCGGGGGATTTCACCCATTATGGGGACCAGATGCTGGTGCTGCTGGAATCGCTGGCCGGTGCCGGCGGGTTTGATGCCGTCCGTTTCGCTGGATTGTGGCGGGATTTTTTTTCAAGCTACGGCGGCTATTTCGACCAAGCCACCAAAGCCACCCTGGAAAACATGGATATCGGCAACGATCTGGAGGCCTGCGGTTCATCATCGGACGACTTGGCCGGCGCCTCACGCATGGCGGCGCTGGTGTCCGTGTATGGTGGCGATCTGGATACATTCGTCCAATCCGCACGCGCACAGACCGCCGTCACCCACAATAATGACAGGGTGATCCAGAGCGCCGAATTCTTTGCCCGCACTGTTTTTGCGGTACTCGAAGGTCAATCGCCGGTGGCGGCCATGGAGGCCACCCTAAAGGCCGATTTCTCCGAAGATCCCATTGCCTCCCTGGTCACCATGGGACTGAAAAGCCGAGACCGGGACACGCGCAAAGTCATCGCGGATTTCGGCCAAATGTGCAGCGTGGAAGCCGGCTTGCCGGCTGCGGTCCACCTCATCGCTCGCCACGCAGACGATTTCAGGACTGCTTTGGTGGAAAATGTCATGGCCGGCGGGGATTCATCGGCACGGGGAATGATGGCGGGCATGGTTCTGGGAGCGGCCCATGGCATGGCGGCCATCCCCGAAGCATGGCAATCGGGGATGGCCGCCAGTGAACGGATCAACAATCTGTTAAACCAATTATAAGGCCCTCTCAGGACAGTCAGTCAGGGCGGATTCCGGCCTCAGTGTCCATTGACAAGGACTCCTCGGGCAGGTTGGCGCGGATGATCACGTTGCGCTGCAGACTCTGTACCACACGGTCGAGGCTCTCCATACCCTCCCGGATTTCACGGATGCCCTCCCTGGCAGTTGCTGTCACCTGGGGAATGTCGTGGCTGCCCTGTTTCAGATTTTCCAGAATGACCTGGATGTTGCTGAGGGATAAACGGGCTTCGTCCAAAATGGCTTTCAGGGCCTGAACATTTTCCACCACCCCGATGCCGGCCGTCTGGATTGTGGATAGATTGTCGCTGACCTGATCCATAACCACTGGCCCCTTGACGGCGGTTGCCCGCATATCGTCCAGCAGGGCGTTCACCTTTTCCAGGTTTAAGAGGACCCCGTCAACCAGTTCTCGTGAGGTCACCAGGGACCCCACCGAGCCCTGCCCCTGTCCGATCCTGCCGGTCATTTGCTCCAGATGGGTGGAGGTTTTTTCGATGTTGGCCAATGTGGTGCGCAAAGGACCTTGCGGGTCCTTCATCATGGTGACCAGGCCAGCGATTTCCTGGATCGTCCGGACAGTCAGCATGGCCGTCTTTTCCACTTCGAATTCCTTGAATATATCCGAGATGGATTTTTTTTCCATGGACGGGATCATGCCGCCAACCGGAATTTTCGGAGAGTTTGGGGCACCGGGAACGATGGAGATGTATTCCGATCCGATGAGCGTGGGGCTGTCGACCACGGCCACCGAATCCTGACGGATGCGGGAAGCGTATTTGGCCAGGATGGCCAACTGGACATTAACATTGTCTTCTCCAAGCGAGATCCGCTTCACCTTGCCGATATCGGCTTTGAAAAGTTTTACTGCCGCGTTGACCTGCAGGTTATAGCTCTCCTTGAAGCTGGTGTAAAAGGTCACCTCCTCGGCAAACCAATCCTTTCCCCGGCCGAGAATCACCACGGTGGCCAATAACAATACCACGCTGCCGATGACAAAGAGACCGACTCTTTTTTCCGCTCTTGAATAGCTGGTTTCCATTGGATCGCTACCTGCCCGCTGTTGGCCGCAGCCGGATCGTCAGACGGATCTAGTCCGAATCTCTGCATCGGCCATCTTCAGTTGTCGGTTCGCAAGATCGGTCATCTTGCTGTTGTGGGAAAAAAAAACCACCGCCGTCCCTGTCTGTACCATATATTTGAGATGGTTAAAAAGCCCATCGTCTTCCGTGATATCCATGAAATTTTCCGGTCGGTCGACCAGCATCAACGCCGGCCCTTTTCCCATTTCCCGGATAGTGATGGCCTTTAACAACTCTCCATCGCTCAATGCGGATGGCCGCCGGTTAAGCTTATGGGATAAACCGGCTTCCCTGCACAGCACGCCCATGGATTCATCGATATCCACGGTCAGATCGTTTTCGTAGTAAAACCGAGCTAATAGGAGGTTCTCCCGGAGTGTCCGGTTGCTGATCATGGCCGCTTCGGCGGCCACATAACCGATCTGGCGTTTAACTGCCAGACACTGCTGATAGTCCTGCAGGTCCAGCGTTGTTCCATTGAATCGGTATTCCCCCCGATCCGGCCGCTCCAGGGTGGCTAGGATGCGCAGCAGGTGCCGGCCGTCTCCCGGCGCGTCGGTAACGATGGCGATCACATCCCCTTGGTCTATCGCCAGCCGGTTGGTCACGTATTGCCTGGCCGATCCCGGTGACGCCAATACCAGGTCCGTGATTTCAATAATCGCTGACCGTATCGATTCCATTTACACGTAAAAGATAACAGAGATGAAAATATTTATCACTAGACAGTAGAAAAAGCAGTCCACTGCAGCTCGGGAGGTGGCCACGGGCACTTGGGTAATTTGGCTTTTGCGGGCAAGTCCATGGTAAAGGCAGGTCACGGTGATGGTAATTCCGAAAAAGATGCCCTTCAATAACCCGACAGCAATGTCAGCGCCCACGACCCCTTTGGCAATCTGCTGGAAAAACCCTTCCACCGGCAACATGGTGGTGCCCTTGACGATGGCGTAGCCCCCGATAATCGCCATGAGATCAAAGACCAGAATCAGGCTGACGATGGCGGTGGTGATGCCCACCAATCGGGGAAAACAGACGGTGTGCAGGGGGTCGATACCGGCCATCTCCAAGGCGTCGATCTCATGTAACACTCTCATGTAAGACATCTCGATGGTGACTGCGGTGGCTGAACGCAGGATCACGATGATGGCAGTAATGAGCGGTCCGATTTCCCTCAGGACCAGCAGCACCACCAGTTTGCCCAAATCCACCTGGCCGGACAGCTGGGAAAACTGAACGATCAGCATGCTGCCAATGATCAGCGCGGCAGGAATGATCACGGGCAGCGCCTGAACTGCCGTAAAGTATACCTGCTCCACGATCACCCGCCGGATTAGGGCTCGGCCGGTGCGGGGCAGCGGCAGAGCGATCGTGGTCAGCCGGTAGGTCAGCGCGCACAGGTCCATCAGGCGGTTAACGGATCGAATGGTTTTTCTGCCCAGGCCACCGACAAAATTTTCCATTGTGCCTTCAAGCCTCTTTTCCTGAATGGAAAATGTGCCCTTGTTGACTTATCTGAATTCTTACAATATATATTTTGTCTGGGTCAATAGCATAGGGTTAACTATCAAGAATTGAAAGTAAAATTTACCCTTCTTCCTATTTTTGGGCTCTTGCTGCTGCTCGGGTTGCCCTTGGCTGCGCCAGGTGTTGCCACAGACACGCTGATTCAACAGCTGGACACGGGCTGCATCGACTGGAGCGCCGGAACGGTCCGAGTGAGCGGATTTGGTGCCCCTGCTGCCATAGATGATGGTCAGCCGCCTGATCCGCCGTCGGACATCCTCGAGACTGCCCGCCAGCTGGCCCAATCCAACCTGCTCGAAACGGTATACGCCATACGCATCAATGCCGTTTCCCGGGTGGCGGACCGCGTGGCCCAGAGTCCCGCCTTTCGTGACGGGTTGGTTACCCTGACCCGTAACGCGGCCATCACCAGCCGGGAGTACCTTTCCGACGGCACGGTGATAATTGAATTGACCATGAACCTGACCGGCGGTTTCGGCCAATTCGTGCTGCCCGAGGAGATTCGCCAGGTTGAACCGGTCACCACCATGACCACGGTTAAGCCGGTGGCCGATGATGTGCCCGCAACGCTGGCCACCAGCACTGATGGCGGTCACCACACGGGATTGATCCTGGATGCCACCGGCATTGGTGCCAAACCATCCCTAGTGCCGGTGGTCGTCGATGAGTCAGGAGAAGTGGTTTTCGGGCCAGCCTTTGTCAGCCGTGAATTTGCCGTATCACGGGGCATGAGCGGCTTTGCCACCACATTGGCAGCGGCCCGCAATGACAAACGGGTGGGAGACCGGCCCATGATAATCAAGGCCATCCGAACCCATTCCACAGAAGCAACGGATCTGGTGGTCTCCAGTGCCGACGCGGCACGGTTGCGAAGTTCAGTGGTTAACTTGAATTTCCTGAAAGCATGCCGGGTGAGCATCGTGATGGATCCTCAGGTTGGTTCGCAATCTGACGCCTTTTCCACGCAAAGCCGCTGATTGACACAAAAAGGAGTTGTCATGGCCCAGCGCAACCGTCTTACCTTGTTGGTTCTTTCATGGGTTCTAATCGCGGCCTGCGGTCCAGACACCATTGTCCTCCGACCGGCACTCGATACACCGGCCCAGCATGTGAAAAATGGCCACAGCCTTTTGGCCCGAGGCAAGATCGATGCAGCCAATAACGAATTTATTCGCGCGAAAAATTTAAACGCTGGCTATGCCCCGGCGTATGTGGGCCTTGCCTTGGTTCAGGGCCATCGGGGGGATATTCCTAGCGGATTTAAAACGCTTAACCAGGCCAAAGCGCTGGTGGTCACGCCGGATGAAGCACAAGCCGTGGATCGGGGCTATGAACTGCTGCAGGGGCTGCAATCAACTGCTCAGAACTGACCGCAACCAAGATTCAATCGAATAGGCATGCCTGCGGGGCAGGGGTGGTTTTTTCCCCCTGCCCCGTTGATTTTCAGTAGCGGTAGTGATCCGGTTTGAAGGGGCCTTGTACAGGCACACCCAGATAGTCGGCCTGAACCTGGCTAAGCGTGCTCAGTTTCACACCCAGCCGGGCCAGGTGGAGCCGGGCCACCTCTTCGTCCAATTTTTTCGGCAGGGTGTAAACCTTTTTTTCGTAGCCTCCCGAGGCCAGTTCGATCTGGGCGAGGCACTGGTTGGTGAAACTGTTGCTCATCACAAAGCTGGGGTGGCCGGTAGCGCAGCCCAGGTTAACCAGCCTTCCTTCGGCAAGGATGAGGATGGACCGACCGGATTTAAGGGTCCACTTGTCAACCTGCGGTTTGATTGGTGTTCTCTTGCAGGTCGGATTTTTTTCCAGGTAACCCATCTCGATCTCATTGTCGAAGTGTCCGATATTGCAGACAATAGCCTCGTTTTTCATCTGTTCCATGTGATCACCGGTAATCACTTGATAACAACCGGTGGCCGTAACGAAAATGTCACCCTGTGGGGCAGCGGCATCCATTGTTGTCACTTCGAAACCTTCCATGGCCGCTTGCAGCGCGCAGATGGGATCGATCTCCGTCACCAGCACGCGGGCGCCATAGCCACGCAGGGAGTGGGCGCAGCCCTTGCCCACATCGCCGTAGCCGCAGACCACCGCCACTTTGCCGGCCATCATAACATCCGTGGCCCGCTTGATGCCGTCGGCCAGGGACTCACGGCAGCCGTAAAGGTTGTCGAACTTCGATTTGGTGACCGAATCGTTGACGTTGAAGGCGGGAAAGAGGAGTTCGCCCTTCTGGGACAGCTGGTAAAGGCGGTGAACGCCAGTGGTAGTCTCCTCGGAAACACCTTTGACGGATGCGGCGATGCGGGTCCAGCAACCGGAATCGTTATCATATCCGGCTTTCAGGCGAGCCATCAACAGCTGCATGTCGGCAGATTCGAATTTTTTCCCCAGCAAGGAGGGATTCATCTCCACCGCCACACCCTGGTGGATAAACATGGTGGCGTCCCCACCGTCATCAACGATCAGGTCCGGCCCACTTCCGTCCGGCCACACCAGCGCCTGTTCGGTACACCACCAGTAGTCCTCCAGCGTTTCCCCTTTCCAGGCGAAAACGGCGGCTGATCCTTTACGGGCAATGGCCGAGGCAGCGTGGTCCTGGGTGGAAAAGATGTTGCACGATGCCCAGCGGATGTCGGCACCCAATATCTTCAGGGTGTCGATCAGCATGGCTGTCTGGATGGTCATGTGCAGGCTGCCGGTCACTTTCAACCCCTTGAGCGGCTGCTGGGGCCCGTATTTTTTGCGAACGGCCATGAGCCCGGGCATTTCGTTTTCGGCTAGCTGCATCTCCTTGTCACCGTAATCGGCAAGTTCAATATCGGCTATTTTATAGGGCAATGACGGATCGTAGACCGGCGGGCCATCGATCGCCACGACGTTTTCAGCACGTACCATGATTATTCCTCCATCAATTGTGTCCATCCAGAAAATATGACTTTTGGTTCAAGCCAAGCGGCCCGCGCGTTGTTGAATACGTAAGCATCGCAGCGTTACGCCGGGGAATTCAACGGATCGAGGGCACCGGCCTGGACCAAAAAGAGGTCCTTTGTGGATGGCCGCTAACTTCCGGGGGCCAATGGCCCCCCTTTTGATAATATACCAAGATAATCGTCGTTTGGCCGATTACAAGCCGGCCTTTTCACGGATGATGTCTGCCTTGTTGGTCTGTTCCCAGGTAAATTCAGGCTCAGTCCTTCCGAAATGACCGTAGGCGGCGGTTTTGCGATAGATGGGGCGCAGCAGATCGAGATATTCGATGATGGCCGCGGGACGCAGGTCGAAAACCTCTTTGACGACCGCCTCCACCCGTTCCTTGGGCACATTGCCCGTGTGCATGAGGTCGATCATCACCGATACCGGCTCGGCAACGCCGATGGCGTAAGCGATCTGGACTTCGCACTTTTTAGCCAGGCCGGCGGCCACAATATTCTTGGCCACGTGGCGACCCATATAGGAGGCGCTGCGGTCCACCTTGGAAGGGTCCTTGCCGGAGAAGCATCCGCCACCATGGCTGCCCTGGCCGCCGTAGGTGTCTACGATGATCTTGCGGCCCGTGAGCCCGCAGTCGCCCATGGGTCCACCCACTACGAACCGCCCGGTGGGGTTGATGAAATAGCGGGTATCCCCGTCGATCATGTTGGCCGGGATGACTTTTTTGATCACCTCTTCGATGATGGCCTCCCGCAGGTCTTCATGGGTGACATCCGGTTTGTGCTGGCTGGAGACCACAATGGAGTCCACTCGCATGGGCTGGCCGTCATGATATTCAATGGTAACCTGGGACTTGCCGTCCGGCCGCAGAAAATCCAGGGCCCCGTTTTTTCTCACCTGGGTCAGGCGCCGGGTCAGCTTGTGGGCATACATGATAGGCATGGGCATCAGCTCCGGGGTCTCATCCGAGGCAAATCCGAACATTAGTCCCTGATCCCCGGCCCCCTGATCCATGTGAAGGCCTTCGCCCCGGTTGACTCCCTGGGCGATGTCCGGGCTCTGGTGGTCGATGCTGGTGATAACCGAGCAGGTGCGCCAGTCGAAGCCCATCTGTGACGAGTGATAGCCGATATCCTTAATGGTGTCCCTGACGATCTGGGGCATATCCACGTAACACTCGGTGGTGATCTCGCCGGCGATAAAGGCCAAGCCGGTGGTAACCAGGGTTTCGCAGGCCACCCGGCAGCGTTTGTCCTGGGTAATGATGGCATCTAGGATGGCGTCGGAAATGGCATCGGCCACTTTGTCCGGATGGCCTTCGGTAACTGATTCGGAGGTGAAGAGAAATTTGTTTGGCATACATGGTCTCCTTTGATCATAATGAGTAATCCGCATTGGATTACTGGGTAAGCATTATATTGTCGATGAGCCGCGCCTTGCCCACCTTTACCGCCAGTGCCATCAGAGCCGGTCCGTTGACCACCGGCACGTCTTCCAGGGTCTGGGGGTCACAGATGGCGATGTAGTCGAGCGTCGTTTCCGGATAGGTGGTGATGCTCGCACATGCTGTTCGGATGATGGCGCGGGCGTCGGTCTCTCCATCCTTCACCAGCTGCCGGGATGCCGTCAGGGCTTGGTAAAGGCACCTGGCAAACTGACGTTGAGCGGCGGTAAGATACATATTTCTGGAGCTCATGGCAAGACCGTCGGCCTCCCTGACAATGGGAGCGCCGACAATATGGATGCCCATCTCCAAATCCTTTACCATCTGCCGGACGATGGCCAGCTGCTGAAAGTCCTTTTCACCGAATACGGCCGCTTGAGGCCTGACGATGCCAAGCAATTTGGCAACCACCGTGGCCACACCGTCGAAGTGACCGGGGCGTGAAAGGCCGCACAGGTGTTTGGGCAGCGCCTTCAGGGAGACAACGGTCTGGAAGCCATCTGGATACATCTGTTGCGCATCGGGAAGAAAAACCGCATCCACCCCGGCGTTACGGATCATTGCCAGATCCCGGGCCTCGTCTTTGGGATAAGCGCTCAGATCCTCATTGGGGCCGAACTGGGTGGGGTTGACGAAAATGCTCACCACCACACGGTCTGCCAGGGTTTTACCTCTCTCCATGAGGGACAGGTGGCCCTGGTGGAGGAACCCCATGGTGGGAACGAACGCAATTGTCTTGCCGGCCTGTCGTAGACCGGAAGAAAAGCGACGCATCTCGTTAATGGTGCGAATGACCTCGATGACCAAGTCCTTTTAGGCGACCGGCCATGGATTGCCGGTGGTAGTGGCCGTTTTTAAGGCCCGGATGCTGTCCGTTGGCTGAACCTGCCTTGCGGCATGCCAGCAATAGTTTAAGCGTAAAAAAATGTCAATCGAGCCCTCGTATAAAAAGCAACAAGGCAACGCCGGTGGACGGCTTGCCTTGAGATGGAAACGGCTATGGCTGTGGGCGCCGGCCGTTGCGCATAACAGCCGGCAACGGATAGCCATCGCAATGATCAGGCGGCGGTCAATTCCGCCCGGCGCGCCACCAGGTTGCAAACCATATCCCGGGCCGTTGCCAGATCCAATCTGCCCATGTTCAGTACCAGATGGTACAGCAAGGGATTCTCATAATCGCTCTTGCCCAAACGCTTATAAAGGTTCACCCGTCGACGATCTTCGTTGACCACCAACCGTTCGGCTTTCTTGCGGGGCATGTCATAGCGGTCCATCATGAACTTGACGCGGTGTTCAAATTCATCCACCAGCAGGATATGGACGGCCTCCGGATGGTCGTTGAGAATGTATTGGCTTCCCCGGCCCAGGATCACCACGTCGCCTTCGTCGGCGAATTGAGCGATGATGAGCACAAGGTAATCCAGGTAGATCTGTTCGTCCAGATAGCCCCTTTCATCGGCCAGCACACGGTCCAGCCAGCGCTTGGAGATCATGCTGGATATCATTCGGGACAGCTTGCTGCCGGCTTCCTTTTCAAAGGATTCAACCCAGTGGGTGGAGACATTGGCCTCTTTGGCCACACGTTGGAGAATGTCGCTGTCGGCAAAGGTGTAGCCCAGCGATTCGGCAATCATCTTGCCAAGGGTGATGCCGCCTGCGCCGAACTGTCTCGAAATGGTAATGACCGCCATTGGTGCCTCCTGAATATCGTTGCGGGTTAGGATCATTGTTCACTGCCGTGCCGGCCGCTACCCCTCTTGGGGAGGAATAAGCATGATCGGGAAAATCGACTGTTCTGCCAAGCCTTTGCTGATGCTGGTTCCCCACCGCTCCTTCCACAGGCTTTTGTGCGGGGAACCGGCAATAATCATCGAAGACTGGCACTCTCTGGCGGCTTTGTCGATTTCCGTGACCGTATCCCCGATATAAACATGGGGTTTTGCCGTAATGCCGTTATCTTCCAGGTCGTCGCACAGGACTTCCAGTTTTTTACGGTTTTCCTTGCGGGTTTTCTGGATGCCCATGGCAGATGTTTCCTTGAGATCTTTTTCGCTGGCCACGTGGACCACATCAACTTCGCGGATCACCGCTTTCAGCGATTTCAGGTATTCGATGGCCCGCTGGCTGGCCGCGGACCAATTGGTGGCCAGCAGCGGTTTTTGAAAGGGATTTTCCGCCAGCGGCCCCTTCTGGGCGAGATATTTATAGACCAGCACGGGGGTGGCGGAACGCTGAACGATTTCGGTGATGTCTGACCCGGAATAGAGCTGCTCCAAGCGCCCCTTTTTCTCCGGACTGAGGACGATGAGATCCACCGACTCCTTTTCGGCGGCCTGGACCACCTGAGCGGCGAAACTGCCCACGACGATGTAGACACCCACCTCCATACCCTGCTCGAAAAGGGTTTCCGCCCAGTCGATAAACCGGATGTTGGCCTTTTCCCGCAGCCGGATTTCAGCGCCTTTCTCATAACCCTTGCCCCGCCGCATGGCCACCTTGTCGCGCTCGATGACATTCAGGAAGACCACATGGTTGAGGGAGGCTTGCTTCAAATCCATCAGGGACTGCAACGCATCGAACCGGAGGTTGTCGAACCGGGTGACAAACAGCAGTTTTTTTATCTCCATGATATCTCATCCTTGCCGGCCATAGCGATCGTAACAGATACCGCCTGCCGGGATTCTATCCCAGAAGTTTCTTGATTTCCCGGGCAAGCTCCTCGGGCTCGACGGGCTTTTCCAGATAGTTCTCCGGCTCTGGAACCGGCTTGTCCCCAAATTCCGTCAGCGCTTTTTGTGAACGCAGAAACGTGCGTTTGGCCACACCGGAGAGGATGATCACGGGAATGCCGACCAGAGACTTGTCTGTTTTCAATTCACGATAAAGGCGGATGCCGCTTTGTTTGGGCATCAGCACATCCAGGACCACCAGATCCGGTCGGTCCTTTTTAATGATTTTCAGCCCCTCTTCTCCATTGGCAGCTTCGATGGGTGTATAGCCGCTCTCTTCCACGACGGTGGTGTTGAACAACCTTACATCCGGATCGTCGTCCACAATCAATACTTTTTTGCTCATCTCGAGGCCTCCTTGAAAGGTTAACACCGATATAGGCAATTAAAAAATCACCGATCTATACTTTAGGACAATCAATCCGGCATGGCGAGAGAGAGAAAGCCGTATGGCAATGCTGCGACGTCCGATAAAGCAGTCCGAATTAATTATCTTAACGTCACTATCAGTTCAGGCCGACGGTCTCCGGCGACGGTGCCGGAAAGCGAATGCTGAAAGTGGTCCCTTCCCCCTCGGTGGATGCGACATCGATGGTTCCCTTGTGCTCTTCCACCAGTTTGGCGGTCACCAGCAGGCCGAGACCGGTTCCCTTCACGCCTTTGGTGCTGAAAAAAGAGGAGAAGAGCTTGGTCCTGACTTCTTCGGACATGCCGCAGCCGTTGTCCTTTACGTCGAAGCGAACCATGCCGGTATCCTCCCATGCAGTGACGACCGTCACCCGATGGTCCTTGTCCACATCTGGGTCAAAGATACATGCATCGATGGCATTTGTCACCAGATTCATCAAACAGCGGTGCACGGTGCGCGGATCCATGACCACCGGTGCAATGCGGTCGGAAAACTGTTTGACCATGGTCACGTCGTGATCATGGGCCACCCCTTCCAGCAGTTCACACACGTCCTCGGCGATTGCGTTGGGCTGGCAGGGCTCATATTCGGGCTCGCGCTCCTTGGAATAGGAGAGCAGGTCCATCACCAGGTCGGAAGTGCGCGTGATGTTGCGCTGGATCATCTCCCAGCCGTTTCTCATTTTTTCGCTGTTGTCCCGCTCCAGCCCGACATCCATCAGGTAGCTGCCGCCCTTGAACCCATGCAGGATGTTCTTGATGCAGTGGGCCATTCCGGCAACGGTCTGTCCGACAGCGGCCAACCGCTCGCTGTTCACCAACTCCCGTTCCAGTTGTTTGATCACCCGCAGGTCCTGGAAGAAGGCCACACTGCCCATCATTTTTTTCTTTTCCCGCAGGACGGTGCCCGAAAACCGGACCGGAATCGACTCGCCGGTGCTGGCTTTGATTTCACTTTCCGTCCAGGGTGACCGCTCATTGACATCGGCGCCCAAGCCCGTTCGGGTGAGGGTCTCCTGCACCCATTGCGGCAGAAAGTCCCGGGCATCTTTGGTACCGACCACGTCTTTGGCCGAATATCCGAAAATATGCTCGGCAGCCGGATTGAAAATAACAGTCCTCCATTGATCATCGGTAGCGATGATGCCGTCATTGGCGCTTTTGATCAGCTTGGCCTGGAAGTTGGATTTGCGGGTGATCTCCTCATGCAACAAGGCGTTTTCAATGGTGGCTCCGATACGGTTGCCCATCAGGTCCAGCAGGTGCAGTTCCTCCGATGAAAAGCGTTCGGTTTGCCTTTCGATGCGCATGACCCCGAGGCCCTTGCTCTCCTTGGCGCTGATGGGAATGTACGCAAAGGTCGGACCTGTCGTCTGGGCATCGTCTGAAAATCGACCTTGGTGATCGCCGTCATTATGGACGATGGGTTTATCGGTGCGGGTCACTTTGCGCATGATCTCCGTTTGCGAATCGGGACCGGCCTGACCGTATCCCGGGTCCGCATAGCAGGTGTTGAAATAGCGCAGGTCGAAGCGGTCTTCCTCTGCTGACATGTAAAGGCAAACGCTTTCCGACTTCATGAAGTCGCGGATTTCCATCACCGCTCCTTCGATGCGCTCCTGCAAGGGCAGCGGTGCGTTGAGGGCCGTGTAAATGGAACACAAGGTGGCCAGTTCCCGGTTGCGCCGCCGTTGCTCCTCTTCGGCCCGTTTGGCTGCGGTGGTGTCCCAGAGGGTCTCGATGGCCCCCACGACGGTGCCGTCGGCGGCCTGCATGGGAGCGGCCGTAAACCAGCACCATCGGCCGCCGCTGCCCAGTTTGGGAAAAAAGACCTCCGCCTCGTAGGCCCCATCAATCAGCTCGGATTTTTTCCACTTGCCGCCGTAAAGGTCCCATATCTCCTGGTCGCTCTTCTGGTCGAGGATGACGTCGGCCATGGAAGGACGCTCGCTGTCCCAGAAAGGCGCCCATTGGCGGTTGGTGCCCACCATCTCCGACGAGGGGTGGCCGGTGAGTTTTTCCAAAGCCTGGTTCCAGTGGGTGATGAGGTGGTCGCGATTCAGGACAAAAGTGGGGATCGTGCTGCCCTGAATGATTTGCGACAGGGCGCGCTGGTTCTCCTCCAGCTTGCGGGTGTATTGCCGACGATCGGCTTCAGCCCGCTTTTTCTCGGTGTTGTCCCACAAGGTCTCAATGGCCCCCACCACGCTGCCGTCGGCAGCCTTGATGGGCGCGGCGGTGAACCAGCACCACTTGCCGCCATTACCCAGTTTGGGGAAAAAGACCTCCGCTTCGTAGGCCCCGTCGATGAGTTCGGATGGCTTCCACTTGCCGCCGTATAGGTCCCAGATCTCCTGGTCGCTCTTTTGATCGAGGATGACGTCGGCCATGGAGGGACGCTCGCTGTCCCAGAAGGGCACCCACTGGTGATTGGTGCCCACCATCTGGGATGCCGGATAGCCGGTCAGTTGCTCCAAGGCCCGGTTCCAGTGGCTGATCACATGCTCCTGGTTGAGAACGAAAGTGGGGATGGTGCTGCCCTGGATGATCTGGGAGAGAACCCGGCGGCTCTCTTCAACCTCTCGGGTATAGCGGATCCGCTGGGCTTCAGCCTCTTTTTTTTCGGTAATGTCCCAGAAGGTTTCGATGGCCCCGACGACGCTGCCATCGGTGGCCCGGATGGGTGCGGCGGTGAAAAAGAGCCACTTGCCGCCTTTACCCAGCTTCGAGAAAAAGACCTCCGCCTCGTAGGCCCCGTCGATCAGCTCGGATTTTTTCCACTTGCCGCCGTACAGCTCCCAGATTTCCCGTTCGCTGCGCTGGTCTAGAATAACGTCGGCCATGGTGGGCCGTTCTTTGTTCCAAAAAGGGACCCACTGGTGGCGAGTACCCACCATCTTGGCGGATGAATAGCCGCTTAGGCGCTCCAAGGCGTGGTTCCAATGCATGATGACATGGTCCCGGTTGATGACGAACGTGGGTATGGAGCTACCCTGGATGATCTGGCTCAGCCGGTTCTCGCTCTCTTCGATGCGCAGGATATCCCGGCGGCGTTCCACCTCGACCCGTTTGTTCTCTGTGGTATCCCAAAAAGTTTCGATAGCCCCCATCAAGGTACCGTCAGAGGCCTTGATGGGAGCGGCGGTAAAGATGAGCCAGCGGCCGTTTTCACCTAAATGCTCGAAAAATTCCTCGGCTTCATAAGCGCCTTCGACCAGTTCGGACGGCCGCCATTTGGCTCCGTAGTACTGGCTGATTTCACCGGTTTCCAGTTGATCGAGAATCACGTCCGCCATGATGGGGCGCGCTTTTTTGCGAAAGGGCTTCCAGTGGTGGTTGGTCCCCACGATCTCGTTGGCCGCAAAACCGGTGAGCTTCTCCAGGGCCCGGTTCCAATGGGTCACGATGTGGTTGCGGTTGATGACGAAGGTGGGCGTGGTGCTGCCCTCGATGATCTGACTCAGCGCCCTCTCTTTTTCCTCCAGTTCTTTGAGGTGGCGCCGGCTTTCCGTTTCCGCCCGTTTATTTTCCGTGGTGTCCCACAGCGTCTCAATGGCCCCCACCACGCTGCCGTCGGCTGTCTTTAACGGGGTGGCGGTAAACCAGCACCACCGGCCGCCATCGCCCAGTTTTGGAAAGAACACCTCCGCCTCGTATGCGTCTTCGATGAGACGCGATTTCCGCCAGCGCTCACCGTAAAGCTCTCGGATCTCCGCTTCGCTGCGTTGCTCCATGATCACATCGGCCATGGAGGGCCGTTCACTTTCCCAGAACGGCTCCCACTGGTGCCGGGTGCCCACCATTCTGGCGGCAGGATAACCGGTGAGTTTTTCCAGGGCCTGGTTCCAGTGGGTGATCACATGATCGCGGTCGAGCACGAAAGTGGGAATGGTGCTGCCCTGGATGATCTGGGAAAGGGTTCGCTCGCTCTCCTCGATGCGGCGGGTGTAATTGCGGCGTTCAACCTCGGCCCGCTGGTTTTCGGTATTGTCCCATAGGGTTTCGATGGCGCCGACGATGGTGCCGTCCGACGCCTTGATGGGGGCCGCAGTGAAAATGAGCCAGCCGCCACCGTCGCCCAGCTGCTCGAAGTATTCTTCCGCCTCGAAGCCCCCCTCGACCAGGGTCGAGGGTTGCCATTTGGACCCATAGTAGTGGTTGATTTCGCCGGTTTCCAACTGGTCAAGAATCACGTCGGCCATAATCGGCCGTTCGTGCTTGCGGAACGGCTTCCAATGATTCCGGGTGCCCACCATCTCTTCGGCACGGTAACCGGTAAGCACTTCCAGGGCATGGTTCCAGTGGGTCACCACGTGGTCCCGGTTGATCACGAAGGTGGGAATGGTGCTGCCCTGGATGATCTGGGATAGAAATTTTTCCTTTTCGTAAAGTTCCGTTTCGATCTGTTTGAAGCGGCGGTTGCGCTGCATCACAAGGTCAGCGGTCTTGCGAAAGCATTGATGCATCCGGTCCTTGACCGTTTCAAGGGTGAGTGTTTCCGCACTCAGCGCATCCAAGGCATCCTGGCGAATGGTTTCCAGCCGCAGCAGGTCCCACAAAAACCGAGAATCCTGGTGGTCGATCAGTTCCACCCCCGCCGGTTTGACGGCTGCGATGGTGTGGGCCAGTTCAAGATCCCAGGTGACCTCGATGATGGTTTCCAACCCCTCCAGACGGCAAAGCTCACGGTAATCACGGCAGGTGTAGATCCCCATGGAGCGCGCATAGGCGATGCCCACCGCTTGATCGTTGAGATCGGCGACACCCAACACCTGTGGGTGCCGGTCTTTGAAATGGTCGCCGAACAGGTGTCTGAGCAGTTTCTCGCAGAACCGGCCCCCCCCGACAATGGCGATTTTGGCATTTTCGATGCTATGGATCATGGAACCCTTGGTCGAGCCAATTTTTGGTTTGCTTTATGGAATCAGCAGTACCGGCAGCTCGCTCAGTTCGGCGATCTGATGGGAAACTCCCCCCAGCCAGTACTCCTGGAACCAGTCTTTCCCGGTCCGGCCCATGACGATCATGGTGGCGCCGTAATCTCTGGACAGCTTGATGATCTCTTCCACGGTGCGGCCCATGGCCAAATGGGATTCGCTCTGGATGCCGGCGTCCTCAACCTGCCGGCAATAGGCCTGGAGCCGTTTTTCGCTTTCATCTTCAAGGCGCTTGATTGCTGGCGGTTCGAGGTCCTTTGTTCGCCGGGCATCCAGCACATGGGTGACGATGATTTTTTCCACCGCCCCTTTCAATGCCACTGTTGCATCCAGGGCGCGCCGGGAAGGTTCCGACCAATCCGAGGCCAGCAGCGGGCGTTTCCAGATCCCTTCGTTGGTGCGCATCAGGGGTTCTCCCTGCCATTCGTATTGCACCATATATTTGCTCATGAGCACCGGGACCGTGCTGCGCCGCAAAATATCAAGCACGTGGGTGCCCACATACACTTTTTCCAGTGTCGTCCGTTTCTTGCGGCCCACGACGATCAGGTCGGCTTTTTCTTCGCTTGCCATGTCCAGGATCGCCGCATTGGCTCCCCCCACCTCGATCCGCTGGCAAAATTCCAGTTGCGGGTCGCCGATGGTATGGATCCAGTCGTCGAATTTTATGCGGGCCTCCTCGCGCATTCGTTGCAGGTCTTCTTTCAACGAACCGCCATAGGGCACGAAGTGCACATCCTCCCGCGGGATCACGTGGGCCAGAACCACCTTTTTGAGCCCGGCGGCCTTCAATTCGAGAACGGTCCTCAACGAGTTAAAGGCAAGCTCTCTGAACCGGGTGTGAAAGAGCAGGGTTTCAAATCTCATCGTTGGCCTCCCGAGCCTAAAAGAAGATGATGCTTACCACCCCAAATACCGGCAGCAGAAAAAAAATTGTATATTTCAATATATAGCCGAAAAAGCTGGGCATGGGCGTCCCGGCCTCCTCGGATATGGACCGGACCATGAAGTTGGGGGCGTTGCCGATGTAGCTGCAGGCACCGAAAAAAACGGCGCCGGCCGCAATGGCCTCCAGGTAAAGGATCTTGTCGGTCATAAGCAGCGGAACGGCCTGGGCTTCAGCCATTCCGGGAAAGTGGCTGCCCAGTGCCGTATTAAAAAAGGTCAGATAGGTGGGCGCATTGTCCAGAAAACCGGACAGGGCTCCGGTGACCCAAAAGTAATGTACCGGCGCTTTCACGGCACTGATCAGGAAGGCCAGCTGGCCGCTGGCGCCGGCCTTTAATATCAGCAGACAGGGGATCATGGTGATAAAAATGCCTACGAACAGGTAGGCCACCTCGATGATGGGAAACCAGGTAAAATCGTTGTCTTCGCGAATCTCCACGGCGGTGGTGGCCATGGAAAGAATGCCCATGACAATCAGCAGGCCATCTCTGACCCAGTCCTGGATCCCCCGGTGAACACCCAGCACATTGACTTGCCCCCAGTCCACCATGCCGCTCATCAGCACGGCGCCGATGATGCCGGCCAGGAATATGAAATTATGAACACCCACCAACTTAAGTGGCGTCTTTTCAGCTTCATCGGCCGGCACGCGTCCGGCTTCTTTTTTATAGTAGTAAAGATCCAAGCAAAAATAGACACTCAGCAGCAAACCGGCAGCGGTGAGCATATGGGGCAGGAGATTAAAGGTCCAAAAAAAAGAGACCCCGTGCAAAAATCCCAGGAAGAGCGGCGGATCGCCCAGGGGGGTCAGCGAACCGCCGATATTGGCCACTAGAAAAATGAAAAACACCACCATGAAGGTACGGTTTTTACGGTAGTTGTTGGCCCGCAGGAAGGGCCGGATCAGCAGCATGGCCGCACCCGTGGTGCCCATCCAGGAAGCCAGCACGGTACCCAGCGCCAGAATGATCACGTTGACCAGCGGTGTCCCCCGCAGCGACCCCTTTAACAGGATACCGCCGGAAACCGTATAGAGGGACCACAGCAAGATAATGAAGGGCACATAGTCCGCCAGAATAATGTGGATGATTTCATACAGGGCGGTGCCCCGGTAAACGAATAGAAACGGGCCGGCCATTACCACCGCCCAGAACGCGGATACCTTGCCGAAGTGATGATGCCAGAATTCCGGTGCGACCAACGGAAACAGGGCGATGGAAAGCAGCATGCCGGCAAAAGGGATACAGCTCCACAGCGGCAGGAGAGGGCCCAGGTTTTCATGGCCGTGATGACCGCCCTGGTCTGCAGCGAGATGCCCCTCTTCCGTTTGATGATCCGTAGGCCGTGTCTCGGCGGCAAGGGCCTTGCCTTCGTGATGGACGGTGCTGGTGGGTTGCGGTTCAGATGCCCACAATGCCGTTCCCTGGACAGGTAGGGCAAGCAAAAGGGCGACCGACCATAACAGGAGGATGGTTGAACGTCTGCAGGGTGTGCTCATGGGCTGTCTGGCCTCCCCGTTGTGAAACACGGCCAATTCAAGAGTTGGCCCGTGTCGTTGGAAAAAAAAGGAGATTGCCGACTGAACCCATAGGGAGTCCCAAGGCATGATCAGCCAGCTTGTGAAACCATCGCTCAGTTCTGCCAGTCATCCACAGGGAATGCCTTCCTTGGGTGAGAACGGCTTTCCCCGAAAATTGATGCTGATGTCTATCGCGTTCGTATCTCTGGTCCTGCGTCGCTCCGGCCAATCTTTGATTCAACGGGCAGCCGGGGTATCACCCTTTTGGAATATCGTCTAACCATTAGATATGAAATGAAATGCAGGTCTTGCATACTACGGTTCTCGTTTTTTTGTCAACTGGTTTGGCCGCTAATGCGAGCTCAGCCTGAAGGCACCGGTTGAAGCGCCGGGGGATGTTGGTGCACCAGGGGGTTATATGGCATCGAAGGCACCCAATACCACCGTGATGGAGATGGCAAAACCCAGACCTTCGAACTTGTGGGTGAGTTTCTTGAAGGTGTTGATGCCGATGACCCGTCCCTCGGCGGTAACCAGGGGGCCGCCGCTGTTGCCTGGATAGATCTGGGCATTGGTCTTGACGAAAACATCTTCGAAGCCGGAAACCACCCCGGCAGCCACCGAGTTTCTTAGCTTAACGGGGTTGCCGATGGCATAGACCGGATCCCCCTGGGCAGATGCATATGGGTTTGCCGGGGTCAGAAAGGGGGTGGTGTATCCGTCGACCTTGAGCAAGGCCAGGTCATGGTCGGTGCTGACCTCCACCACATAGGCATACAACGGCGTGTTATCCGCCAGGTAGATGGTGAAATGGCTGCTCAACCCTGCCAGGCTGGCAGCAACTTGCTGTCGCAGCAGTGCCGCCTGAAAGGCGTATCGCTCCGCCGTCAGCTTCTGCCGCTGGTCGTTGAGCGCTTTCTCCCGGCGTTGATACCGCTGCAGCCCTTCCTGGTAGCGCGTTTCATTATACTGGCGGGTGGGTGATTCCGGCTGACTGTCAATGTAGTCCTTGAATGCGGCCAAATCGGCAAGCGCTTCTTCCAGCCGCTGCGTTTCCATTTCGATTTGCGCCTGGAAGCGGTCCAACGTTTCAGTCGTCGAATCTGCCACCGGATCACCCGCCGTTCCCGGACCCGCGATCTGCCGGATCACATGTTTGTTGGTGACAATAAAGCCATCCTCGGAAATGAAGAAGCCGGTACCGTAGCCACAAGCGGTTTGGATGGCCACCGTGGCCAGAGTGGCGGTTTCGATCTCATTCATGGGATTAAAGGCCGCGATCAGCTGCGGTTTCAGGTCGGTCGCTGCCGTGTTTGGTTGTTGCGGGAGTTCAGGCGATTCGGTCAGTTGAGACGGAAGGACGTCGCTGGGAGTGTCGGTAAAGTGCCAAACCCCGTCCTTTTTATACTTGTATACCGTGCTTTGCACCGGGCCGGTGAAGATAAGCAATAGAATGGCCGTCAGACCGCAAAAAACCATTGTTTTAATGCTGCCTCGCATGGTCGCTCCATCAACGCAACGGACATATCCTCTCATCCGTGCCATAATCTCACGATGGCGGGCACAATTCAAGAAAACCATTAAACCATTGATCAACCCGTTCGGTTCAGTATACAAACCGATTCTACCCATCCTTTCCAGAATAGGCTGAAATTGAACAAAATCCCCACCACCCGGTTGATTGATATCCATGTGGCTGTATTCCTTTTTGGTCTTGCCGGCCTGTTCGGTAAATTTCTGGCGCTGCCCGCGTGGTGCATCGTTCTTGGCCGTACCGGATTTGCCACCATCGCTTTAGGTGTGGTTCTGTTGTTCACCGAACGAAACAACCCGCCCCCAAAGGCCCCAAAACTGGGTATGGTTGGCCTGCTGGGACTGATTTTGGCGGTCCATTGGATCACCTTTTTCCATGCCATCCAAGTCTCCAGCGTGGCTGTGGGTCTGCTGGCCGTCTCCACCTTTCCGGTGTTCATCACCTGTATCGAACCCTGGTGGTTTAATGAAAAGCGCCGCAGCATCGATATGGTCACGGCCGTGCTGGTCGTGTTGGGGCTGTGCATCATGGTTTTCCCGTCTTCTTTCGGCGGGCAGGTTTTTTCCGGCGCCATATGGGGAACCATCTCCGGATTCACCTTTGCCATCCTCTCCCTGTTAAACCGCAAGTGGGCCCAAGCCTACCCACCGGTGGTTATCGCCTTCTACCAGAATGCCGCTGCTGCCCTGCTGCTGCTGCCCATGCTGGCATGGGTTGATGTTCGTATGGATGCCGGCCAGGTGGGGCTGTTGGCCCTTTTGGGTGTTGTCTGTACGGCCCTTTCCCACACCTTGTTCATTCGTGGACTTTCTGGTGTCCGCGCCCAATTGGCATCCATTATCGCCAGTCTCGAGCCGGTCTATGGTATTACATTGGCCTATTTTCTGCTGCATGAAATACCCGCGGTCCACACCCTAGCGGGGGGCGCCGTGATTGTAATGACCTCTCTCATTGCCATGGTCCGCCGGGCGTCGGTTTGACAACGGTGGCAAATTGTGCAACGCACCTAGGAGTGATAATCCGTTTTCATTTCGCTCGCCGATCCCTCCTCAAGCCGCGGGGGCCGCGCGCGCGTATGCGGTTCAACCATTCAAGGCCCATTGGAGCGTCTTATGCAAAAAGATACCAATCCGGACGTCATCGTCGATTTTATTACCGGTCAACCAGTGCCCAATGTGGGGGCCGAAGCCAATCGTCAGCAAGTGGAACGATTCCTGGTCGAAACCAAGGGATATCGACGTGAAGATGTGATGGTGGATGCCCCGATTAACTTAGAGATCGATGGTGCCGTTTATCGATCGGCGGTGGATCTGGTTATTCACATCGAAGGCCGGCCCATAATAGCTGTCAAATGTGCGGCCGGTTCGCTGGGATCCAGGGAACGGGAAATCGTTGCGGCGGCGAGGCTATATGGCACGTCTCCGCTGCCCCTGGCAGTGGTGTCCGACGGATCCAGCGCGACGGTCCTGGATACGGCAACCGGCAGAAAAACAGGGGACGGGCTTGGGGCCATTCCCACCCGAAGCGAGGCCGTCAACCTGGCGCTGGCGAAGCGGCTGCCTCCGGTTGCGCCCGACCGGTTGGCCAGGGAAAAGTTGGTATTTCGTTCTTATGATTCCATGAACGTCAATGTGCGCGGCCTGAAGGGCTGAGAAGCATCTCCCGGTTTATCCCTCAAAATCATAATTACGCACCATTTTGTCGCTAAACCGCATCAGCGGGCCACGTCGTTGGGCCGCATAGCGGCACAGGTGCCCCCACCACGCCTTGCCCTGCAGCACCCGATGTACCGAATAGTCCCGGGTGTCGATAATGCCGTTGACCTCAATCTGTTCGATGCCGAAGTCCCCGTAGCTGGGCCCCAGCATCATGGCTGCGGCAATGATATCAATGGCGTGCTCCCTGGCCAGCACCCGGCCATACAGCTTGGAAAGGGCGGCCGGGCGGCTGTCATACCGTAGACTCTTGGCAATGCCCACGATCCGGCTTTCCATGAAGCTGTGCAACTCCACCACACACCCGTAGTCCGTATTCATGACCAGGAACGGAGTGTTGTTGGTGATCACCAGCAGATCCACGTCCTTGGGAAGAGGGTCAGCGGGGCCGCCGTCCAGACATCGGGCCAGGGAGCCAAACAGCAGCAGGGCCTTGGGGTGGTAATCTTTCAGATCCGCTTTAATCCGCTTTAAAGCGGAGAGCATTGGTGCCAGATGAGGGTCGTTTTCCACCATGCCTCGCTGTCGAAAAAAGGATATTGGATGAACCAATGGCTGGAATGGTGATTGTAGCGGGATGATCGGGGAAAGGCAAGGGCGCGCCGTTTCACCGCAAGGCGTGGGAAACGGCGCACAGGGGGGGCGCTACAGGCCAGCCACTTCTTTCGCGCAATGTTTGCAGACTTTGGCGCGTTTTTTGATTATTTCCGCGCAGAAGGGGCATTCGCGGGTGAAGAAGCGTTCATGGATTTTTGTTACGGCGCGGTCCACCTGTTCCTGCAGGCGCGGGTTGCCGAATTTGAGATTGCGGATGGGTTCGATGGCTTCCAATTCGCCGATATCGCCGATCATTTCCGCCGCCTTCATACGAACCCGGACCGGTTCAGCCGAATCCATGAGCAGCCTCAGGATCGTCACGCCATCCTGGTTGACGTAGCAGTCCGCAAGGATGGAGAATCCCTTTTTGATATTCTGTTTCAGGACCTCTTCCTCGGCAAGCACCTGATCATCGATCACCTGGCCGGTGGCCCCAACCGGGCTGAATACGGGCATCAGCTCGAACTGTTCGGTTCCGGGATAGTTAACACAGCGGTAGGATGCGTGATGCGCATAGTTTTCCATCATGTTATCCCATCCCTGGGTGTAAAGTGAGCAGGTGTCGTTGAAGCACATGAACAGATAGGGTGTCCCCCAGCCCAGACCGTCGCCCACGTTGATGGACGGCACCTCCCAGATGCTCATCGGTGCATTGCAGTGAGGGCAGGCGGGTTTTTGCATGCTCAAAATTTTTTCAAACACCTCTTCTTTGGTTTCATAAGCCATTGGGGGCCTCCATGGTGGTCGTCAAACCATTCGATTCTGGGGATTCATCAATTGCCGGGCAACCAAACAACAGCGTTTAAATTAAGGCCTGGTTAGGTATTGTCAACCAAAGCGCATTCGGTCGAAAACCAACGGCTGCCAGCCAAGAAAAAAAACTAAAGTTACCCCGCCAGCTGCCGATAATACTAACGGGTCTTTTACAAATCTTCCGCTTGTGCCGGCAGACCCGCGATATCCAAAAGGCAACGCCCGGAAAAAGAACCTTATTAAACCATCGGGCATGAGCAAAAAGGAGGGGCATCATGGAAATCAATACAAGCAATCCGGTCCAAGGACCGGAAACTGCGCCAAAAGTCAGCGAGGTCAAACGGGAAAAGGAAGAAGCCCCAGACCGGCAGGCGGCTCAGACCGAAGAGAACCCGGATTACCGGATCAGCCTGTCCGACGAGTCTAAAAAAGCCATTGCCGAGCTGACCCGGTCCCAAGCCTCCGGGCAGGGTAAGGCTAAAGACGGTCTTTCCGAGGAAGAGGCCGCCCAACTGGCCCAGCAGGCCTCGGAGCAACTGGCCCAAACCAATGCTGCCATTTCCAATCAGGCCATTCAGAAAGCGGTTGATCTGTTCACCTGATAAATACATTCTGGCTCAGCAAACATATAGACTGACGCAGGCCGATTCAACGGATTGGATCGGCCTGTGCTGTTTAGTACCCGCCCATGAATGGTAGATGGAGCCTCGGATCAAGGCCGCAGCGTTTTTTAAACCGCTGGCGCGCAGGGTTTGCCGCGGGGTGCATAATGGCGCGAGAACACGGCTATAGGCCGCGAGTTCTCATTTTGTGGATGTACACTATTTGATGAACCGAAAAAACAGAAGCGGCGCGCCGGCGGCGATCCACAATCCCGCCAGACCATAGCGGATGAACCGCAACAGCCATACGGGCTCCATCCCGGCAAAACCCATCTTCAAGCCGATATAGATTGCCAACAGCCCGGTGACGCCCACCAGGTAGCACGCGGATCGTTTGGCCAGGCCGGCATGGATCTGAAAGCCGATCCAGCGGCGCTCCAGCAAAAGACCCAGGCCGGTTCCCATCAGTGCGGCGGCCGCACTGATTACGTATGGGCCTTGTTCCTTGACCAGCAGCGCGACGGCAACGCTGGCGGCAGACAAAACGAGGCTCATTGTCCCCGCAGCACACTTTTCGATCAGCATAGCAACGGGCTGCTCTGCCTTGAAAAAAACAACCACCAGCAAACCGCCCAGGAGGTATCCACCGGCCAGGTCCACGGGGAAATGGACGCCGAGGTAGAGCCGCGAAAGCGGGATCAAAAGGATCAGTGCGGCGGCCAGCCACCACAGCCAGGCTTTCTTGAAACGTAAGGCCAGATAACTCCACACCACCACGGCACCTTGGGTATGGCCACTGGGAAACCCGTTGCCGCCGGCGGCTGCCAGCTGCATCACCGACGGATCCACCATATAGGGACGGGGCAAACCGAACATGGCTTTGGCCGTGGCGTTTAGCGCTGCGGAAATTAAAAAAAGAATGGCCAGGCCTGCACCGATACGTCGGTGGACGCACCAGTAAACAAATGGAAGGAACAGCAGGAAAAACGACTCGCTGCCGATGAGGGTGATTACGGTGAACGGCAGATCCAATGCCGGGCTGAACTGCTGCAGCCATAAAATCAGACGCGTGTCTGAAAAGAGGTCCATCATCGTGCCAACATCCTGTCTGACCGTTCTGCCGCATACAAGGAAAGCCGGGCGGAAATCGAATTCCCGCCCGGCTTTCCTTGTTAAACACGGATTTGCAAGTTACCAGCCCCAAGTCAAATAGTGGTGAATGGAGTCGGCCGCCTTGCGGCCGGCCCCCATGGCCAGGATCACTGTGGCGGCACCGGTAACGATGTCACCGCCGGCCCACACCCCTTTTTTGGTGGTCTTGCCGGTTTCCGGATCGGCCACAATGTAGCCCCACTTGTTCAATTCCATATCCGGGGTGGATTGGGTCAACAGGGGGTTGGCGCCGGAGCCCACCGCCACGATGACCTGGTCGGTGTCCATGTGAAATTCCGAGCCTTGGATGGCAATGGGGCGGCGACGGCCGGAATTGTCGGGTTCGCCAAGCTCCATTTTCAGACATTCCATGCCGCTAAGCCGTCCCTTTGCGTCACCCTTGAACCGGGTGGGGTTGGTGAGCAGAAAGAATTCAATGCCCTCTTCCTCGGCATGGTGAATCTCTGCGGCCCTGGCCGGCATTTCATCCCGGGACCGGCGGTAAACGATCTTCACGCTTTCCGCCCCTAAGCGCATGGCGGTGCGGGCCGAGTCCATGGCAACGTTGCCGGCGCCCAGGACCACCACGTGCTTACCCTTTGGAATCGGGGTGTCTACCTCCGGATAGCGGTAGGCTTTCATGAGATTGGCCCGGGTGAGGTATTCGTTGGCCGAAAGGATACCGATGAGATTCTCGCCGGGCAGGTTCATGAACCGGGGCAAGCCCGCACCCACACCCAGGTAGATGGCCCCGTACCCCGCTTCAAACAGTTCATCCAGACTGACGGTGCGTCCCACCACGGCGTTCACCTCGACCTTGACGCCCAGACGTTCCAGGAAATTGACCTCCTGGGCCACGA
This sequence comes from uncultured delta proteobacterium, assembly GCA_963704985.1. GTDB lineage: Bacteria > Desulfobacterota > Desulfobacteria > Desulfobacterales > Desulfosarcinaceae > Desulfosarcina. The sequence goes on from CAVPIL010000010.1 coordinate 495,476, forward strand.
TGGCCTTGGGCAGGCGGAATTCGGGAATGCCGTAAACCAGTACACCGCCAGGCTTGTGAAAGGCCTCCAATACGGTGACATCATATCCTTTTTGAATCAGGTCACCGGCCACGGTCAGACCAGAGGGGCCGGAACCCACCACGGCTATTTTTTTACCGTTGGAAGGCGCTTTGGGCGGCAGGACACCGGTGCCGTTTTCCCGCTCCCAATCGGCCACGAACCGTTCCAGATTGCCGATGGCCACCGGCGCACCCCGTTTGCCCACGATGCACAGGCCTTCACACTGGATCTCCTGGGGACATACCCTGCCGCATACAGCCGGAAGGGCATTTTTTGTCCAGACGTGCCGGATGGCACCGGTGAAGTCACCTTGGCTGATCAGGTTGATAAACCCGGGGATGTCCACACTTACCGGACAGCCGTCCACACAGCCAGGTTTTTTACACTGCAGGCATCGGGCTGCCTCCTCCTGGGCCATGGCGACGGTGTAGCCGGTAGGCACCTCCTCAAAATTGTGTTTTCTGATCGATGGTTCTTGTTCGGGCATCCCTACACGGGGCGCCTTTTCTTTTTTAACCGCGGTTTCCTTCATTTTTCCCTCCGTCTCAACAATCGCCGGGCACTGCTCTGTTCGCCGGTTGTTCACCCCATCGGCACATCTTCCTATAGGGTTTGAAATGTTTTTATTCAGCTGGCTGATCAGGTAGCATCCCGAAGGGTGCAGTACTCTTCATAGCAGGCCTTTTCATCTTCACAGTAAGCCTGAAGGCGCAGCATCAATTCATCGAAATTGACCAGGTGGCCATCAAATTCAGGGCCGTCCACACAGGCGAACTTCGTTTCCCCGCCAACGGATACGCGACACCCGCCGCACATGCCGGTGCCGTCGATCATGATGGGGTTCAGGCTCACCAGGGTTTTGGTCTCGTAAGGCCGCGTAAGATTGGCCACCGCCTTCATCATGGGAACCGGACCGATACCCACCACCAGTTTGACATCTCCGGCGTTCATCACCTCTTTAAGGACATCGGTGACAAAACCGTGGTGTCCGTAAGTGCCGTCATCGGTGCAGACCCGCAAGTCGTGAGATGCCGACTTCATCTGTGATTCGAGGATCAGCAGGTCTTTTGTCCGAGCACCGATAATACAGGTGACATCGTTGCCGATCTGTTTCAGAGCGCGGGTGATGGGGTGCAGCACGGCCACGCCGGTACCGCCGCCCACGCACACCACCCTGCCCACTTTTTCCAGATGGGTGGGTTTGCCCAGCGGGCCGATGACATCCTGAAACGCATCTCCCACCTTCAGAGTCTTGAACAGAGCTGTCGATTTTCCCACGACCATATAGATAATGGTAAGGGTCCCCTTAACCGGGTCCGTATCGGCCATGGTTAACGGGATCCGCTCTCCGTCTTCATTGGCCTTCAGGATCACGAATTGTCCGGGTTTGGCTTTCTTAGCAATCAGCGGTGCCTCGATTTCGTTTAATATCACGGTCCCCTGGGCCATCTCCTCCCGTTTTACAATTTTGAACATGCGCCTCCTCCAGGTCTATTGTTTTCCGTTGCGGCCTGTCTGCCGCAAAACATATCCTTTATTTATAGGCCGAAGCTGGCTAATATACACGCCCGGGTTTTGAAATCAAGCTCAAAACACGCAATCGGCCGATATTCAGAATATTTTTGGTAATCATCTGTAATTGTTTTAATAAATAACAAAATGTGGGAAATTTATGCGGCTTTTTGACAGTCACTGCCACTTGGACGATCGGTTATTCAAGCCGGATCTACCGGATGTGTTTCATCGTGCCGCCGATGCAAAGGTTAATGGGATGCTGGTTGTCGGCATCGACCGGAGCTCCTCGGAGCGGGCTGTGGCGCTTGCCAATAGGCACGCGGGCCTGTTTGCATCGGTGGGGGTTCACCCCCACGATGCCCAATCCTGCTCGGAAGAGACCCTGGCGCATCTCATATCCCTGGCTTCGGACCCCAAAGTGGTGGCTTGGGGGGAAACCGGCCTGGATTTCAACCGCCTGTACTCACCCCAAAAGGACCAGGAACGGTGGCTCATTCGCCAGCTGGAGGTTGCCGAAACAATGGACCTGCCGCTAATTTTCCACGAACGGGACAGCCAGGGGCGCCTGCTGGAAATCCTCAAGGACACCCCCAGCACCCGACGGTCAGCCGTGGTCCACTGTTTCAGCGGAACTCAAACGGAACTGGTTCAGTATCTGGATATGGGTTTTTATATCGGGATCACGGGGATCGTAACGGTCAGCCAGCGGGGAGAAGCGCTCCGGCAAATGATTCCGTCCATTCCGGAGGATCGGCTGCTGATCGAGACCGATGCCCCCTATCTTACGCCCAGCCCCCAGCGCAACAAGGTTCGACGCAACGAGCCGGCGTTCGTTCATGAGGTGCTGCTGAAAGTGGCCGAGGTTCGCAATCAAGATCCCGAAGGCCTGGCGGAACGAATTTGGATCAACACCTGCCGGCTGTTGCGCATCGATCCGTCAGCAGATTAAACGCGGTTATGGGGATGCACGCGCAATCAACTCGGACGTGGACGGCGTTGACCACCGTTTCGTTCAAGGCGAGCCCATCCCGAGGCGTGCGGCGTACTGATGGACCGCCGCACATCGCCGATCGTGGAGGGGTCATGAAGCCGTCATGAGGTGCTGAACCGCCTTCTCCAGTCCGTCGATGGACAGTTCGAACATGGGAACGATCTGGCGGATCATGATGATGGTGCGGGTGTAGTCCCACATGGGGGCCAACACCGGGTTGAGCCAGACGCTGTGGGGAAAGGTGCGCACCAGCATGCGCAGGCATTCGATGCTGGGCCGACCGCTGCGGTCCTGGACGTAGATGGAGCCATCCCGGGACATCAGTTCGTAAGGCGCCATGCTGGCGTCTCCCACCACGATGAGCCGGGTTTCCGGATCCATGCGGGCCAGTTCGTCCATGCGCACCGGTTTGCGGTAGCGGGCCGTATCCTGCCAGATGGTATCGTAAATGGTGTTATGGAAGAAGAAGGTCTTGACCTCCTTGAACTGGGCCCTGGCATAGTCGAAGAGAGTCTGAACCACGGATACGTATGGATCCATGGACCAGCCACCGTTGTCGATGGCCAGGATCACCTTGAGCCGATCTTTCATACGGCGGTCGAAGACGATTTCGATCTCGCCGCCGTTTTTCATGGTGCGGTAGATGCTCTCGTCGATGTTCAACTGGTCCTTGGGGCCGGCGGGAACCATGTTGCGCAGACGTTTTAACGCTTCCCCCACCATGGCCTGGGTGAGGGGGCCGGAGAGGGAATAATCCTTGTAGCGCCGCTCCATGGCCACCTTAACGGCAGACTTGTTGCGCGACACGCCCCCCACGCGCATGCCCCCGGGGTGGGTGCCGGAGTGACCCACCGGCGACGTGCCACCGGTGCCGATCCACTTGCTGCCTCCGTCGTGGCGCCCGTCCTGGTCCTTGAGGCGCTCTTTGAAATAGTCGATGAGTTCTTCCGGTGTCATCCGGTTGAGTTGGTCTTCATCCATGCCCAGGGCCTCCGCCATGGACCTGGGCTCCTTGAGCCACTGCTCCAGCATGGCCCGGGCCATCTCGTCGATCTCCAGGCCCTCCACGTCGGGCAGTTCGGCCCCCTGGAAATGGTGGGCGAACACCTGGTCGAACAGGTCGAAATAGCGCTCGCTTTTTACCAGGATGGTCCGTGAGGCGGTATAGAACTCGTCCAGCGTGGCAATCAGGCGACTGGCCAGGGCCCGGTGCAGGGTCAAAAAGGCCGTGGGGCTGACCGGCACGCCCATCTCTTTGAGCTTGTAGAAAAAGGCCAGAAACATAATCAGAACATCTTCCGGCGGTTGGCAAAGGCGCTGGCCCGCTCATAGTCGCCGCTTTTTTTGAACAGCACACCCAAAAAGGGCACATCGCCCTTGGCCAGCCGTTTGGGTTTGAAATCGGGATCGGCGTTCAGGGCGCGGATCCAGTTGATCAGCTCCCGGGTGGCCGGCCGTTTTTCCACGGCTTCCAGTTCCCGCATGTGGTAAAAGGCGGCGATGGCGTTTTCCACCAGCTCGTCGTGGATGTCGGGGAAATGCACCCCGATGATCCGACGCATCATCTTGGGATCCGGGAAGGCGATGTGATGGAAATTGCAGCGCCCCAGAAACGGATCGGAGAGATCCTTCTTGGCGTTGGAGGTGATGATGATCACCGGCCGGTGCCGGGCGGATACGGTTTTGTCGATCTCGATGATGTCGAATTCCATCTGGTCCAGCACATCCAGCATGTCGTCCTGAAAGTCGGTGTCCGCCTTATCGATCTCGTCGATGAGCAGCACCGTCCGTTTGTCGGCCACGAATGCCTGACCGATTTTGCCCATCTTGATATACTCCTCGATGTTGCTCACATCCCGCCGGCTGTCGCCAAAACGGCTGTCGTTCAGCCGGGTGAGCGTGTCATACTGGTACAACGCCTCCACCAGCTTCATGCTGGATTTGACGTTGAGCACGATCAGCGGCATGTTGAGGCTTTCGGCAATGGCGTGGGCCAACATAGTCTTACCCGTACCCGGCTCCCCCTTGAGCAGCAGGGGCATTTCCAGAGCCATGGAAATATTGACGATCTGGGCCAGCTCTTCATCCAGCACGTAACGGGTCGCCCCGGTGAATGACGCATCTGAAGGTCGCACAGTCATGAACACCTCTCTCAAGAATAATGGGTAGTCTGAATTAATCGGCTTAAAGGTAATGTTTCAAGGAGGGCCGGAGGGCGGTGGCTGTAAGGTAATTCACCGTCGACCGATACCGCGCCCATAAATTTTCTGTTACCGCCTATAGAACGAATCGCGCATTTTTGCCGACAAATCCCGGGTCAGCGCCAGTACCCGCTTAGCCAGGGCCAGGCTCAGGGATCCGACACCGCAGCTGGGGGTGATGAACGACTGGGCATGGATGGTGGCCGGGGCAATGCCGAGGGCTTCCATCTGCCTGAATCGCTCCTGCAAGCCGGCATACAGGCTATCGACGGTTTCTCGTTCGATCGCTTCAGCATGCAATGTTGGAACGATGCCCCAGGCCAAATGCCGGCCGGCAGCCAGATAATCCCGGATCTGGGCGCCGTAGAGGATGAAACGGTCAAAATAGGCGTAGGCGTCGAAATTGACGATATCCGCACCGGATTCCAGCACCAGGGACCAGTCCGTATTGGCGCAGACATGGATGCCGGCCAATCCCCCCTCGGCATGGATGCCGGCCACCACTTCCTGGAGGCAGGCCAGGATCGATTCTTTTGAAACGCTGATCAGCTCGGACGAACCGAATCCGGCCAGGGCCGGCTCATCGACAAATATGATCACCGGGCAGCCCGGTCCGGCTAGTGTGCGGATCTGCCAGCGGGCGTTGAGGGTCAAATGTTTGACCGCCGCATCGCGCAGGGTTTCGTTGTAAAAAATCGCCCGGCCAGCTTGGTCCTTGACACCGGTGCAGAAGGTAACAGGGCCGGTAACCTGCCCTTTGACCGCCATTGGCGGGGTCTCCATCCGCCCTAATGTATCCAGCAGGGCCGCGACGCCCCTGCCGGTTCTCTTGGTCAAGGCAAAACGGGAGCCGGGCAGCCGCTCTGGATCCTCGCTGACGGCCATGTAATCCTCGAAAAAGGCGAGCAGGTCGTCGTCGAAGGATTCGCTGGCGCTGTTGATAACGGTTTTACCGCCCTGTTCCACCACACCCGGCATTCCCGGCAGAAATTGCCGCACCATGCCCTCTTCGGCAAAGGCCGGCAGCTGCACCCACAGCGGGATGTTTGGCGTGTAATCCAAAATCAGGCGGGAGGCTGCCGGGTGATCGTTCATGGGGAGACTGCCGATGAGCAGTGGCAGGCAGTCGGGCTGCAAGTTCCGGGGCATGAACAGCTTCCTTTCAACGTAATCGGCAAAACGGCTGATAAGGCACTTTTTACCACGACGACGGTGGTTTCACAAGGCTGCGATAAATGATATACAGGGCCGTTGCATCTGACAATCGCTATTCAAAGGACTGGATGGGCGGGCCTGATGGACATTCTCGGTGCGTGTTCGCCAGCTGCGGCTATCCCGACGCAACATGGCCATCCGCGGAAATCGTTCACTTTTTTGCAGCGCCGGCCGGCCGCGGATTGACACCCCTTACCCGCAATGGTAATGTTTGTGTTCAGTTTTAACCCCTTCGTTGAACAGCGAATCGCTCGCCAACCCCGATGCATGCGGTGGGGTGGGTGAGCGGTGAGCAACCGAGATCCTTACGATGGCGATTCCCCATGGTTTTCCGCGGGGAGGCTTCAAGATGGTGGACAGGCCATGGGAAATATTATCTCCCTTGACGAAAAGCTTAAATGCACCCGGGATAAACAGGACGCCATCATACGAAAAAGAAAACTGTTGGCCGTCAGAAAAATTTTCCGGTGCACACACTGCGCATCCAAATGCGAAAAGTGCGGTGTCCAGATAACAACGGATAACCGGCCGGATCTGCCGGTGTTCAGAATACCCTATGTGTTCTGCGACAGCTGCGCGGAAGAGTATGTGGATTATATTGAAACGCTTAAGGGCAACGAAGACAGTGCCCTGTACTGGCACAACGATGCCTGGATGAAGGTGTGGGCCACCTGGATCGAGCATCAGGGCGCCGTTGACAGCTATTTGAAGTCAAAAGAGTTTGAACGACTGCTCGATGAATTGAAACCGAACCAGACCTGATTGCAGACAGTCACCGGGGTGGCGGCAGGCCGGGCCGGAACCATACGCTTAAATGCGGCTTATCACAGGAGGAACACATGTTTGGAATCGGAATGCCGGAATTGATCATTATCCTGGTCATTATTCTCATCATCTTCGGGGTGGGCAAATTGCCGGAAATCGGCGGCGGTATGGGCAAGGCCATCCGCAACTTCAAGGATGCCTCCAACAAGGCAGAATCCGATGCACCGGAGAAGCTGGAAGAGGATAAAAAAGCTTAACCGTTGCTCTCAGAAAAGACTGGGAGGCAATGCATGCCGGACCGGCGGGAGTCCAACCCTCCTGCAGATCCGGCATTTTTGCGGCCTCGCGCCGACGGTGCCGGCATGGCCTGCCGCAAGGGATGGCGCTACCGGGTTGAGGGGTGCAATACATCACGAAGGGTCTGACCGAGATTGGCAACGGTGTAAGGCTTTTTGATGTAGGCGCCGGCACCCAGCTCCCGGGCTTTTTTCACCCGTTCGTTTTCCGCGTAGCCGCTGGCGATAACTGCCTTCTGGCCGGGATTGATTTCCAGTATCCGGATGTAGGTTTCCAGGCCGTCCATGCCGGGATCCATAATCATGTCCAGCAGCAGGATGTCGGCCGGTTTATGCTGCAGGTATTCCACCGCCGCTTCCCCGCTGGCCGCCGTGTCTACCTGGTAGTTCAGCCGCGTGAGGATGTTGACCGCGATCTGGCGCTGTTCCGGCACATCGTCCACCACCAGAACGGTCTCGCCGCCTCCTGCATAAGCCTGAAGCGGGGTGGCGCCGGCCTCCTGGGCGCGGGCTTCCCGGGTTGCAGGGAAGAACAGGCTGAACACCGTACCGCTTCCAGGGGTGCTGCGGACATCGATATGCCCGTCGTGATCCTGTACAGTGCCCCAGACAACCGCCATGCCCAGCCCGGTACCGCTTCTGCCCATCGCTTTTTTGGTGTAAAAGGGTTCGAATATCCGGGCCAAATCTTCCGGTTGGATGCCGCTGCCCTGGTCGGAGACCTCCAAGACCATGTAAAGCCCGGCCTTGTTCGGCAGCGAGCCCTGAGGGGGGTGCTCGACAACTTGATTGCGGGTGGCGATGGTAATGACGCCGCCGTCCGGCTGAGCTTCGGCGGCGTTGGAAATCAGGTTCATCAGCGTTTTTCTCAAGTGGACGGCCGAGCCTTTGATGTTCATCAGATCCGGTGCCAGTTGGGTCCGTACCACCACATTGGGGTGGAAGGTCGTCAGTTTCTGATATTCGGGCGATCCTAGGTAGTCTTTGACCACGGACCGGTTGAAATCGATCACCATCGGGTTCACCACGCCCCGGCGAGCCAAGGTAAGCAGGTCCTGAACGATGGCCGATGCCTTCTGGCCTGAGGCCCGGATGGTTTCCATGGGCCCCCGCAGGTGGTGGTTGTCAGGGATGTCCATCAACAGCAGGTCCGGGTAGCTCACCATGCCGGAAAGCACATTGTTGAGGTCATGGGCCACGCCGCCGGCCAGCAGCCCCAAGGCCTCCATTTTCTGGGATTGGGTGAGTCGCGCTTGCAGCTCTTTTTTGGCCTGTTCTGCCAATTGACGCTCCCGGATCTCTTCTTTCAGCTGGTCGTTGCGGGCGAGAAGTTCAGCCGTCCGTGCCTCCACCATCTCCTCCAGACGGGCATTGAGATCTGCCAGGGCCTGGTTGGTTGCTTCCAGCTGGCCCGCGTAGCGGTCTTTTTCCCTGACGGCCCGCATAAGGTCCCCGTGCTGTTCGCTCAAGCGCAGGGACATCTCGTTAAAGGCCTGGGCCACCTCTCCGATTTCATCCTTGCTTGTGATGTCCACCTGCTCACCCCACTCTCCCGAGCGCAGGCGCACGATGGCCTGGCGCAGCATGGTCGTTGGGCGGATGACCGTACGGCCCAGAAACAGGTTCAACAGCAACATGGTCAACATCAGGGTCAGCAGGACCAGTGCCAGAAATGAAATCAGGGTGAGCAGGGATTCCTGCTCCATGGCCTGCAGATCGTAATGCATTTGAAAATAGCCCACCCGTTCGCCCACCACCTCGACAAGGGTGGTGAAGATGGCAACTGTCCGGTCGCCCTGAATCTCACGCCGGAACAGCGGACCTGCTTCCAGCTGCTGTTTATCAGCTGCCGAAATGGTTTCATCCACGTCGGCATGGGTGGCCGCCATCATGCGGCCGCCCAGGTCAAACACAGACAGGCGGTTCACCCCGTCTACGTTCTGGATTTTTTCAAGGGTCAGACGGATGGCCGTCTGTTGATGGGCAAAGATCTCGTTGGCCAGATCTTCTTTTTTTTGTTCATAAATCGTCTCCAGCAGGATGCGGATGTTGTGCAGGCGGGTCTGGCGGCGCTTGTTCTCGAACGGGGTGAAGATGGCGATCCACACCATGGCCGTAAAAACACAGGTGATCACGATCACGGCGTTGATTTTAAAGCGCATGGAACCGGTTGACGTCATCTGCGAATGTCCTTTTTCCCCGCAGGCGGCGTTTTTTGCTATCCGCGGCAGTGGTTATACAATGAACTCAGGGGTTGACCGTTTTCAGGAACATCTGGCGGTGATGCTCCCATTTGACGATGGCTGCCGCTTTGTCCAGAGGGTCTCCATGGGCGTCAAACGCAATGGGACCGGTGGCTCCCTCAAACCCCGTTGTACCGGCCAGTGCGCTACGAACCCTGGCCCGGTCCAAGCCGCCGGATCGTTTGATGGCGTCGGCCACCAGCATAACGGCATCGTAAGTCAAGGGGATGCGGATATCATTGACTTCGGAGGACGGATAGCGTTGCCGGTATTGCCGGACCAGGACGCGGCTGCGGGGGATATCCGTATCCGGATGCCAGTGGGTCGAATAGTAGCAGCCGTCCAGCGCGTCACCGGCAAATTCACTGATCTTGGATCCCCAGCCATCGCCGCCAAGAAAAACCTTGTGAATATTCATCTTGCGGCCTTGTTTCAGCAACAGACCGGCATCGCGAGCATACCCCGGTAAAAAAAAGAGGTCCACGGTTGATGCGACGGCCGATTCCAGCAGGTCGGAGAAGTCGACGGCCGTTCCGGCGTAGTGCCCTTTCCAGGGGACACGGCCACCGGCCGCCACGAAGGCGGACTCAAAAAAACGGGCCAACTCCTGGCTGTATTCCTCATTGACGTTGATGAAAATACCTGCGGAATCGGCGGCCAGGTCCTCTCTGGCAAACCGGGCCATGACGTTTCCCTGAAAAGAATCGATAAAGCAGGCTCGAAAGATATAGTCGCCGAACTGCGTCACCGCGGGCGCGCTGGCCGTCGGTGTTACCATGGGAATGCCGGCCTTTTGAAGCACCGGTGCCATGGCCAGGCAGTGTGAACTCCAGATTGCACCGACCACGGCTGTCGCACCTAACTTGACCGCCTTTTGGGCGGCGGCCTTTGAGCCGAGCGGGGTGCTCTGGTTGTCGATGACGTGCATCGTCACCGGCTGTTCGAAGATTCCCCCGGCAGCGTTGATTTCATCCACTGCCAGGGTGGCGGCTTCCAGTGCCGGCCGGTTGTCTTCAAAGGCAATTCCGGACTGTGCCAGAATTAACACAAGGGATGCCCCCTTTGCAGCGGCCACCGGTGAGGAAGCAACAACCTGAGACAGAATGATGCAGCCAACCATCCGTATCCATATTTTTAGATTAGCGTTCACTTTTACCTCGATGGGTTGCAGCCCGATGGTACGGCTGCTGTCACTGTTGCCTGGATCAAGGATTCACCTGCTTCAAATAGGAGTATTCTCCGTTGGTAATTTTCATGATGACCGCCGGCTTGATGGGATCACCATTGACATCCAGCGCTATCTTGCCGGTGATTCCTTCAAAATGGGTTGTCTCGGCAAGGGCCTGGCGAATGTCCCCGCGTTCGGTGGACTTTGCCCGCCGGAGGGCATCCGCCAGAAGCATGACCGCATCATAGGCCAGGGCGGAAGATGCGTTCAGCGGCTGAATGGCGTCATAGCGGCTCACGAATTCCCGGGACCGGCCGACCTGATTCTCCTTGACCCAATGGGTGGTGTAATAGCCCAGACGGATCGTCTCTCCGCCCATCTCCTTGAAAGCTTCGAGGTCCCATCCGTCAGCACCCAGCAAAGTGGCCGTGACGCCGGCTTCCGCGAGTTTTCTGGCAATCAGGGCGCTTTCCAGATAGCCGGGAATGAAAACCAGTGACGGGTTGGCAGCCTTGACCAGGTTGACCTGTTCGTCAAAGGACGCCTCCCGGTTCTTGTAGTACAGGTCGGCAGCAAGGCTGCCTCCCAAGCGATCAAAATGGATCCGGAATTCCCGGGCAAGCCCCAAGCTGTATGTGCTGTTGGCATTGACAACAATCACCGCCGTCGAGAGGCCCAGTTCCTGCCTGGCAAAACGGGCCAGCAGCCGGCTCTGAAAGGTGTCTGAAAAACAGACCCTGAAGATAAAATCACCCACCCGGGTGACATCCGGGTCCGTAGCAACATTGGTAATCAGAGGGGTGCCGTGGTGCTGGGCGACCCTGGCAGCGGCAATGCAATGGGAACTGTAGGCCGGCCCGATGATGGCAACGGCACCGGCCGCCACCGCTTTTTCGGCTGCGACCTTCGATCCGATGGGGGTGCTGGCATTATCAAATTCCAGCAGGGCTAGCTGGCGGCCATCGATACCGCCGCTGGCGTTGATCTCTTCGATGGCCCAACGGGTGGAAAGGATGGAGGGGCGGTTGGTCCGGGCCGCTGTTCCGCTGAATGAGAATATGGAGGCAATGGGAATGGTGTCGCTGCAGGTAGCAGAGGAAACGCAGCACAGCAAGACCCATACCATCGCAAGATAAACGGCTTGCCGGATAAGTGACATGGATGCTCCATCAATGTGTTGGGCACCGGGTTGCCTCACCGTCGGTCCAGGGGGCCAGCGCTGGGTTTGCCCGGCTGCTCGGCAATACCCATCCAACCCCTAAAGAACACACCTGCCACCAGTCAATGAAACACCCAACGAAAAGATCAGCGGGCGTGCTTAACCCATTTCAATGCCGGCTATATAGCACAAGCCCGCTCAGGCCTTCAAGGCTTAAGAATGTTTTAAAATTATTTCAGGAAGATAGGTTTTCTCATGGATATTGTTGAAGAATTTCCAGGAAACGGTCACCAAACCGCTCCAGCTTGCTCTGACCGACACCTGGAATTTCCAGCAGGTCCTCCGGCGTTGCGGGACGACGGGCGACCATCTCCTTGAGGGTCTTGTCATGAAAAACCACATAGGGGGGGATGTTTAGTTCCCTGGAAAGCTCCAACCGAAGCTGCCTCAGCCTTTCCCATAGCGCAAGTGATGCCACATCGCTGAACGAGGCGATCGACGCAGTCGAGGCTTTTTTCCTGGCTGCCGCGTTGATCGGTTCCGCATCCCTGCGGAAAACCGCCGGCGCTTCGTTTTTAAGTATTTTCCAGCTGTTTTCGTTCAAGCGAAGCCCGCTTCGGGCAGCCAGGTCCGTTTCCAGGCAGTCCGCAGCCAGCAACTGACGAAACACCGAATGCCACTGCTTCGGGTCCAACTCCTGCCCCGCCCCAAAGGTTTTAATGCGGTGGTGGCCAAACCGTTCCATCCGCTCGGTGGCATTGCCCGTCAGTACATCGATAAGATAGACGGCTCCGAAACGCTGGCCGGTACGATAAACGCAGGAAAGGGCCTTCTGGGCAGCAATGGTGCCATCCCATGTGTCCACCGGCTCGGTACAGTTGTCGCAACAGTTGCACGGGGGGGAGTAGGTTTCGCCGAAATAGGCCAGCAGCCCTTTGCGCCGGCATTCGGGACTTTCGCAAAAGCCCAGAAAGGCGCCGAGTTTGCGCTGCTGGGCCGACTTGAAGGCCTGGTTGCCGTTGGAAAGGTTCTGCAGGTTGCGCATGGCCACCACATCGGCCAGGGAATAGAAGAGCCAGGCTTCGGCCGGTAGGCCGTCCCGGCCGGCCCGGCCCGTCTCCTGGTAATAGGCCTCCATGCTGGACGGCAGGTCCAGGTGGGCTACGAGACGGATGTCCGGCTTGTCGATGCCCATGCCAAAGGCGATGGTGGCCACCATGATCAGCCCGTCTTCCATTAAAAACTGCTGTTGATTGCGCCGGCGAACGTCGGCATCCAGCCCGGCATGGTATGGCAGGGCCGCCAGGCCTCTCTCATTCAGCCAGCGGGCGGTGGCATCGACACGTTTGCGCGTGCGCAAGTATACGATGCCTGCCTGCCCGTGATGTCGTTCCTTCAGGACCGTGAGCAGCTGTTGTTTGTCGTTCTGTTTGATCCGCACGCGGTAGAAGATGTTGGGCCGGTCGAAGCTGGCCACAAACCGCACGGCATCGGATAGGTGGAGCTTGTCCACAATCTCCCGGCGGGTCGCCGGATCGGCGGTGGCGGTCAGGGCAATCCGCGGCACCCCCGGGAAGCGTTGGGTGACATCGGCAATCTGCAGATATTCGGGCCTGAAATCATGGCCCCACTGGGAGACACAGTGGGCTTCGTCGATGGCGAACAGCGCCAGATTCATGTGGGTCAGCAGGCGCTGGAATCGATCGGTGAGCAGCCGCTCCGGGGCCACATAGAGCAGGTCACAGAGACCGGCGGCGGCGATTGCTTCCACCCGGGCGGCTTCCTCCACAGGGAGGCTCGAATTGAGAAAGTGCGCCCGAACGCCATATTGGCGCAGATCAGTTACCTGGTCCTGCATCAGGGCAATCAACGGCGAAACCACCACGCCGACACCGGATCGAATGATGGAAGGGATCTGAAAGCACAGGGATTTGCCGCTTCCGGTGGGCATGAGGGCGAAGACGTCACGGCCGGCAAGCAGGGTGTCGATGATCGCCTTCTGATTATCCCGAAAGGTTGGATACCCGAACATCCGGTGCAGGATGGACTCTGGACGGGTTCCTCCTTGCGGCGTGGATCGGCCTGGCGGCATGCTGCTCCCGTCCGCAAGCATAGCTTCCGGTATCCCCTCTTCCCCGGAGGCCCATTCAGACGGCAGAACTTCCTCCGGCGTTGCCAGGGCCAACTGGTAGGTATGAGCACAAGCCGGGCATTGAACCTCGGCACTCTCGGCGCCGGTGTGATCGGGGCCAAGTTTGAATGTAGATCGGCATTTGGGGCAGATGATGATCATGCTATCATCCAATTATGATATTGCAGATTGGGGGATCGAGGCAATCGAATGTGACTCCTCCCGCTGCATTGTTTTTCTACCGGTGGCCCTTTCACCCAAGCCAACGGTTTAACGAACGATAGCAAACCCCAGCCGAAAGGCGTCATGGCGTTCGTCAAAGTGGAGCAGGGTCTCGGCGTAGCCGCTGAAGTATTGAGCCTGCAGGTAGAAATTCAGGCTTTTGCCCAGCAGACGAGTCATGGGATAGGTCAAGTCCAACTGCACCGATGGTCCTTCTCTGGCCCACCACAGGTGAGAGTTCAAGACGATCCCTTCCGGATCCATGAGGCCCACTTCCAGGTCGAAATAGCCCCGGTAGTCGGCCAGATCCGCGTTGTTTTCATCTTCATTTTCCACGTAGGTGTAAATTTTAGGAGCAATTTTCATGTGGTAGGGACCTGCCAGGTGCACCCCCAGGATGGGTTTGAGATACAGATAATTGGTGCTGCGCGAGTCGATGCCGCCCCTGCCGTTGGATTCGTGCTGGAAGCCGCCCTGGATGCCGAAGGCAGATATACGCCTGTGGTTCAGGTCGATTTTGGGCAGCAGATAGAACACTTCCGGCATGTAGCTGGTGTCGTCAAAGGGTTTGGAGTCGCCTTGCAGGTCCCAAACCGATCGCTGGGTATACCCAAAATGAAATCCGGTCACCCAAGGGGCGATGTCCACCAGATAGCCATTGGGGTTGAAGAGGCGGTACTTGAAGCTGAACTGGAGTTTGCTTTGCGCCACACCCGGGTCCACGCCCAGCAGAAAATACATGGGTTCATGAACGGAAAGGTCGTCCAGAAAGGACTGGAGCATCGTGGGACCCTCATCCAGGGGCACCTGCTGGCCGACCCACGCATCAGGCGGTGCCTTTTCCACCGGGATGATGAGCGGATTCGTCTCCAGCGTCTCAAGAGTTATTCGGACCGACCCAGTAGCATAAACAGGCAGGGTGACGGAATATTGCCGTTTGGCAAAGGTGCGGCCGGAAAGCGCCACCCGGGATTCGGCTTCCCGACCCACAAGCTCGGCCTCAACGGTTAGCATGGACTGGCCGGTATCGATCCTGCAGCTCAATGCCTGCGGCAGTTCGCGGGTGATGGTCTTATCTGTGTTGTTGTGGATATACAGGTCCAAAACCACCACAGCTCCCCCCTGGACCGGGTCTCTAGGCGGTGCCAGCACCAGGTCCAGATCAGCCGCCCGGGCGATGGTGACCATCAGCATCGCCATCAACAGGGCTGCGCACTGAATCTGTTTTTGCATGCTTGTCTCCTTATTGGCATAAATAGCGCCGGCGGCGATAAAACCCGGCGCCTGATGAAATGGGAAGCATATGCAGCCGCCGGTTTTCATTGGCTTGAAATACGATCCTCCGGCGGCCCAATCATATGGCAGGTGGATTATAAAGCCTTCATACCATACTGGAGGGCCTTTTTCACGGATTTGTGCAGACGGGTGGTTGATCTTTAACCGGGGGATGTGCTATGACCTGATCCTTGCATCACGCCAGGCACATGCGGCACCGGTATATGCCCGCTACAAGCTCCTCTTCAGCCATCTGATCACTTTTTGCGTGATCCTTGCGTTGGGGTCCATGGTGATCTATTCGATCGTCCGCACCACCATCGAAAGCAAGCTAAAAACGCCACCGATGCCGTGCCAGACATCCGCGCACCTTAAGATGGCGGAACCATCGTGCAGGTTTCTCTCTGCGGCGGCGCCACCGATGTCCCCGCCGCCTGGAAGGCCATCGAACGGCTGGCCCCGGACCTGATCATCGCCGACATCACCCTGGAAAACAGTAACGGCATCGACCTGACCAAAGAAATCAACCGCCGCACCAAGAGAATCCCGGTTCTGTTCCTCTCCATGCACGACCAGTTCCTCTACGCTGAAAGAGCCCTTCACGCCGGCACCCGGGTGTACATTATGAAGCAGGAGGCCATGGAGTCGGTGGTCACCGCCATCTGCCAGGTGCTGGCGGGCAAAATCTATCTCAACGAGAAGGTCAAGGATCCGATCCTCTACAACCTGGCCGACCGGCCTGCCGGGGCGACCGAACCCCCATGGAACGCCTCACGGACCGGGAACTGGAGGTGTTCAACATGATCGGCAAGGGGTTCTCCACCCGTGAAATCGCCTCCAAACTGCACCTGAGCATCAAGACCATCGGCACCTACCGCGAACGAATCAAAGAGAAGCTCAACCTGAAGCACGCCAACGAACTGGTACGCCATGCCGTTCAATGAGAGAAAACCGGCGAAAGCACAACCGGAGCGCCGGCACCCTGACCGATCGGGCAGGACCATCGTTATCATCAGATGGTTTGCCAGGCATGCCCGACCCCAGTCGAACACGTATATAATCCAATGGATGGCTTGGACTGACGGGTCGTCGGCCTGCTGATGATCAACGTGATACAGCCGTAACCGGCCGCGTTCAGGGGAGCAAGATTATCAAATGATAATTCTGCCATAAGCTCTAGATAACCATCTTGCACTATGCTAAACGCACGCCCCAATGTTCGCGCCGGGGCTGGCGTGCGAACCAAAAATGGGTTACCTTTGTTAGAGTGAACCCATCAACAGGCGTGATCGGTTGGCTTGGCCTCCCATGCGAAAGGATGGGAATCAAGAAACTGCTGCTTCAGGGAAACACAACCATGTTTATCCAGCCAGTAACCATTCGAGCGGTGTTGCCATTGTGCGCATTGTTTTTTTTGATCTTGGGCTGGTCATGTCCGCTGGGTGCCGAAAGCCACACGAATAACCGGTCGGCTGACGATGATGGGCGACCGGTTCCGGCCGCGGTCGAAAACCATCAACCTGACCCAGGGCTGCCATTTATTGATGAGGCCATCACTTTCGGCATCCTGGCTGAGTTCATCGGATATTACGCCGACCTTGCAGACGAATCCGATGCAGACAGCGCCTCGCTGTGGGATTTTTATCTCAGCAGCCTGGAACTCGATCTTGAAATCATCTTCAACACGTGGCTGAAGGCCGATATGGCAGCGGAAATAGAAAATATCGGCAAAAAAAACGACCTGGCATCCGCCTCTTTGAGCAGGGCTTTTCTCACGGTTCAGCACCCGGATTTTCCGATATATGCTATCGGAGGCAAACAGACCCAGCCGTTCGGTGTTTTTGAGGACCGCATGATCAGCGGCACCATTACCGAGGACCTTTACGAGATCGATGAAACCGGCGCCACCATCGGCGCCATATTGGACCGCTACCGCATGGACGTGTCGCTTTCCCTCTACGAAGGGCAGGACATTATCGCCAACCTGGAGGATTTTGGCACCCATGAATTCAGCACTGGCCGCCATCGGGAAGATGGCATCGATTCATATATTGCCAATCTCTCCCTCTCCCCGCTTGACGACGCCCTTGAACTCGCCATTTTTTACAGCAGTGAACCCGGGGACGGCAAGCGCAACGAATCCATCGGGGGTGCCCTTTCGCTATATTTTTGGGATTTTATTGTGGACGCGGAGTACATCACCGCAGTAAAGCGCGAAGATGGAAAAAACGGCGCTGAAAATTTGGAAAACGCCTGGTTTGTCGCCCTTGCCATGCAACCAATCGCGGCCCTTGAACTGGCAACGCGCCTTGAATTTTTTAACGACGACCATGAGGGTGCACAGGACGAAGTGATCATGCGCCGCTATCTGGCGGGCCTTAACTATGGGGTGACGGATCACGCCACGGTGTCTGTTGAATATCGTCATGCGCGCTACGAAAGGGAACACGGCAGCCAAGCGGTGGATCAGCGCAATGAGGTCCAGGTGCAATTGTCCATAGCGTATTGAGTATATGCGACTCTTACTGGTTGAAGACGATAAAAAAATCGCTTTGTTTGTAAGGACCGGTTTGCAGGAAGCCGGCTTCGTCGTTGAACATGCGGACAACGGCCTGGATGGCCTGCATTTTCTGGAAACGCAATCCTTTGACGCCGCGATCATCGACCTGATGCTTCCGGGAATGGACGGGTTGTCGATCATCAAAACCATCCGCGGGCAGGGCGCCAAAACACCCGTGTTGATTTTAAGCGCCAAACGCACGGTGGATGAACGTGTGGAAGGATTGATTGCCGGGGGCGATGACTATCTGACGAAACCGTTTTCATTTGCGGAACTGCTTGCACGGGTCCAGGCGCTGATGCGACGATCGTCGATGCTCGCACCATCGCCCGAACTGAAAATCGCCGATCTCACCTTGGACGTGCATCGCCGAAAGGTGACCCGGGCGGGCCAGGAGATCAGCCTTCAGCCCCTCGAGTTTTCTCTGCTTGAATACCTGATGCGCAACACCGGACGGATCATTTCCAAGACCATGATCATGGAACACGTCTGGGATTACGATTTCAACCCCCAGACCAATGTGGTGGAATCGCGCATTTGCTACTTGCGGGAAAAAGTGGACAAGCGCTTTGATCAAAAGCTGATCCATACCGTTCGCGGAGTCGGATATGTCATTAAGCAAGATCGTTAATCTCAAAGAATCCCTGCTGTTCCGGCTGACCATCCTATATTCGACGGCCTTTACCATACTGGCGGCGGTGGGATTTACCGTTTTTTATTTTCGTCTCTATGCCGTAACCATCGAACGCATGGACCTCGAACTGGCGGCAAAAACCCACGAATATGAGACGCTGGCGACTAATAGCGGCTTTCAATCCGTCAGAAAAAAGATTGTCGAGGATGCCGAATCCGAGGACCCCGGGGAGGAATTTTTCCGGCTGATCAATTCCGCGGGCGACATCCTCGTTTCGACGGACGTCACTGCCTGGGGGGAGATCAATCGCCATCAGGCCCTCGCGAGCCTCAAGAAAAGCCCATCGGATCATTTTGCCCAAACCATCCGCCTGCCCGATGGTAAGACCAGGGCCCGTATGATCACCGCCATGATCGGACCGTCTCTCTTCCTTCAAATCGGAGAAACACTCGCGGAAACAGATGACTATCTGGCGATATTCCGCAACCTCCTCCTCCTTTTATTGATCACCTTAATTGTCATCTCAACGGTCATCGGGTGGGCGCTGGCCAAAAGGGCGCTGACGGATATGGAGGAAGTCTCCCAAACCGCCGAAGAGATCACTCGGGGCGCCTATGAACGCCGCGTGACCATCGATGGCCGGCTTAAGGAGACCCAGCGGCTCGGGATAACGATCAATACCATGCTCGACCGAATTCAGAACCTCCTGCAAACCATGCAGCAGATCAACGACAACATTGCCCACGATCTGCGCAGCCCATTGGCCAGGATCCGGGGCATCGCGGAAATGACCCTCGTCAAGGACAAACCCATCGACGACTTCAAGGAAATGGCCATCAGCACCATTGAAGAGTGTGACACCCTCATCGACATGATCAACACCATGCTTGATATCACTGAAGTGGAAGCCGGATTAAGTGCGGCCAAGGCAGAAGCGTTCGATCTGGCTGCGCTGGTTTCGGGTGCCTGCGAACTTTTCCGGCCCATTGCCGCTGAAAAGGAAATCAACCTGAAGTCAAGCCTCCCGGAACACCTTGCCTTTATCGGCGACAGGAAGCGGATGCAGCGCATCGTGACCAACATCATTGAAAATGCGATCAAGTACACACCCGACCAAGGCAGCGTAACCGTCTCTGCCCGTAACGATCAGGGAACGGTCAGCATTGATGTGCAGGACACCGGTCCGGGGATTGCCGAAAACGATCTTCCGTATATTTTCACGCGTTTTTACCGCTGTGACCGAAGCCGGTCCCAAAGCGGTGTCGGCCTTGGGCTCAGCCTGGTCAAGGCCTACACAGAATCCATGCAAGGCACCATCCTGGTAAAAAGCGAACCGGACCGGGGCAGCATATTCAGCTTATGTTTTAATGCCTAGTCCGATCGACCCCCACCCGCCTCACCCAGCCGCACCCTCCATTCGTTCCATTTCTGAGAAGGGTCCCTTGGGCGGTTTTCCCGGCCTATCCTGAAAACCTTATCAAATCATAATGTTGGGATAATCTTCCGATAAATATGGTCGTTTATAGTCAAGAACGAAACCGGGCAAATCCATCGCCCTGACGCTCCCACCCCGACATCAGGTCCGCCAGGTTGCAGTCGGACCTGTAAACCAAAAAGGAGGCGACTATGTATCCAATTACGCGCGGAAGACGCATCACCGCATCATCGGCATCCTCTTTTGCCGCCACCCTGGCAGGCCTGTTCATGGCGCTGATCGTTATGCTCGCGTTCGATCCGGGCCTTGGCTGGGCGTCACAAAAAAAACACTCCCAGTCCGGCAAACCTGGCCCCAAGGAGAATTTCGTCAAGGCCCGGGCGAACTGCTCGACAACCGCCTATGCCGCCTTCAAGGCCTGCGGGTTCGAAATCAATGAAGAATACTGGATGGCTGTAGGCATTTGCGCCAACCTTTCCGATCCGGAAGCAGTGGCCGAATGCATCGAATCGGCCAGGCAAGAAAAAAGGGCGGCCAAACGGCTCTGTCGCGAAGTGCGCGAAGCCCGCCTGGACGTTTGCGACGATCTTGGCCAGGCGCCATACGATCCTGTGCTGAGGCTCTCTGCTTTCCTCGACTCTGAAGCCATCACACCGGCCACCGCCAACCCCTTTTTCCCTCTGATCGCAGGCACCCAATGGGTATATGAAGGCGCAACGGAAGAAGGGACGGAAGTCATTACGGTGACCGTTACGGATATAATCAAGGATATCGAGTATCCGGCCGAGTCGGGCCAATTCTTCGCCTGCGTGGTTGTCCGCGATGTTGTTGAACTGGACGGCGAACTGATCGAAGACACCGACGACTGGTACGCCCAGGACCTCCAGGGCAATGTCTGGTACTTTGGTGAGATATCCAAAAATTATGAAGACGGAGAACTGGTGGGCATCGACGGGTCCTGGAAGGCGGGTGTGGAAGGCGCCATCCCCGGCATTGTCATGCTGGCTAACCCCCAGGCAGGCGATCTGTACCGTCAGGAATATGCGCTTGGCGAAGCCGAGGATATGGCCACCGTAATCAGCCGGGGCGAGGACGAGGTCGGCGTACCCTATGGTGTGTTTTCAGCAGATATTATTAGAACCGGCGAGTTTACCCCCCTCGATCCGGAGGTTTATGAATTTAAATATTATGCGCCCGGGGTCGGGATGGTTCTCGAGGTCAACCCGGAAACCGGGGAACGCGTGGAGCTGGTTGAAAAAATGGTAGTTCCCTAAACATTGCAGGTTCTCTTCAGGTAGGCGGGCTCGGGTGTTTGGCAGGCCATGACCCGCTTCGCATGCTGAAGGTATACGATCCTATGGTTAACCATGTCGCAGTCCCGATTGACGGTGAATGGGTGAAAACGGTTACGCTGTTTTCACTTGCAGATCCAGGCCCAATCAACCGATGGTGTTTTTAACAATCCCCACCAGTTTTTCCGGATCGAAGGGCTTTTTGACGAAGGCGATGGCATCCTTGATGGCGTGATCGCCGTCGATGCCGCTGACCACGATCACCGGGGTGTCGCGCAAATCCTTGTCCTTGCGCAGCTTGCGGTAGAAGCGTGGCCCCCATTCGCCGGGCATCTGCAGGTCCAGGGTGATCAGGTCGGGTTTCTCCTTCTTGACCACACCCAGGCCTTCCATGGTGCTGGAGGCGCTGCAGGTTTCGTAGCCGTTGTCGCTGAATACGGCTTCCAGGTATTTTACCACAATGGGGTCGTCGTCGATGATGAGTATTTTCTTGGGCATGGGAGGGTTCTCCTAATCGTTCCTGCGTAAAGAGATTTCTCGCGGCTCGAAGCCGCTCCAACACGGTACCGCCCTCAGACTCGTAAAAGAACAAGTGTTCACTCGGAGATGGTATATTGGGGTTCAGCTTAAGGCCGCAGGGTTATTGCAACCGCAGGCATAGCAGCGCTACGTCGAGGATTGCGATAACACGAGAACGCAGAGCTGGGCGCCAAGATGCTGCCTCCGAGTGAACACTATTTGATGTGACACTCCCCGCATAAAATCGGGCCTTTGCTCTGCGTTTGATGGCAGCCTTTGCAGTTGGCGTGGAAGGCCTTGATCAGCGACGGTTGGTCGCCTGCCCCTTTCAGGTCGTGGCATTCGGAGCAGCTCTGGTCTTCCGAGGATTCGTCTTCCACCCGTTTGCCGTCCTCGTAGACGTGATGGCACTCGGCGCAGTCGTCGATGCCGGCGGTTTCGTTGTGTGCATCATGGACGAAGACCGACGGTGTGCGCTGGGGGTTGTCGAAGGCCGCGTTGTCAACAACGGTCATGTCGTCCTGAGACCAAGCTGAGGTGGTGGCCAGACCGATTCCGATCAATAGTGACAGAGCGATCATCGTGACGTTTCTCATTTTTCCTCCTGCTTTCACGCGGGCTTTTCCATGACTTCGTAAAGGATGTCGCCGAAGAACTTGATGTCCAGGCCGATTTCATAGTGGTGCACGATATCGTGCAGGCCGCTGTGGCAGTTGTGGCAAGGGGCCACCAGCACTTCGGCGCCCTTGGTTTTTGCGCCGAAAAGCTGCTCGGCCTTGACCCGGTTGCCCTCAATGCGCGTCATCTTGAAGGGGGGGCCGGTGTTGATCACGCCGCCGCCGGCGCAGCAGCAGTAATTGTGCTCGCGGTTGGGGTGCATCTCGATCACGTTTTCGCACAGGGCGTGGGCCACGTACCGCGCCTTTTCGTGCAGCCCGCCGCCGCGCACCACGTTGCACGGGTCGTGCAGGGTGATGGGCGGCTGGTACTTTTTGGCGATCTTGATGCGGCCCTCCTTGATGAGGTCATGGTAAAACTCGATGGCATGCACGATGGTAAAGGGCGGCATGGCCCAGCCCAGCCAGCGGTTGCCCATGTCATAGACCGAGCGGAAGGCGTGGCCGCACTCGCCCATGACGATCTTTTTCACTTTGAGCCGCGCGGCCGTCTCGAAATGGGTACGCTTGAGGCGGCCCATGAGTTCGTTGTCTCCGGTGAACATGGCCATGTCGCTGTTGTCCCACCCCATGGAGGCGGGCATGGTCCAGTCCACGCCGGCCACGTGCATGATCACGGCGGCCTGGTAGATCAACTGGGCCTGGAACTTGGGCTCCGGGGCGATGACGCTGTACATGATGTCCGCCCCTTCTTTTTCAAGGGGGATGCGCAGGTCGGGAATCTCCGCTTGGGCCTCCTCCTCCTGCCACTGCAGGGTGTCGGGCCATTCATCGCCCTTGACCCACATCTGGTTCATGGTCACCGAATGGCTGTGGGCCGTATCCTGGATATAGAGCGGGGTGACGCCCAGCTTGTGGATGATCCGGCGCACCACGGAGATCAGATAGGCGATGTCGATGCCGAAGGGGCAATACTGGGCGCAGCGCTTGCACAGGTTGCACTGGGTGTGGGCGATGATGGCCGCCTGGCGGATGAACGCGGGGCTTACCCGCCCCTTCTTTTTGACCATCTCCCAGATGGTCTGCTTGACCTTGCCCACCGGAGAGTAGTGAGGGTCGTTGTCGTGGGACAGGTAGTAGTGGCAGGCTTCCGAACAGAGGCCGCAGTGGATGCAGGTCTCCACGTAGGTTTTCAGCCGTGCGCCGGTCTCCGCGTCGATAACGCTGTTGATGACCGACTGAATCTTCTCATCGGTAAGCCTGGAGATGCCGACATCGATCCCATCGTCCACGATTGCAGCTGCTTCTTTTTTTGACGGTTCCGCCATATTGAGAACTCCTTTTCAGCCTAGGCCGGGTTTAAGCGCCCACCGGCCGCTGGTTGACCCAATCCAATGCCTACCAGTCCCTGGCGTGCCGCACCTTGCCGAACTCGGAACCCATATACGCCCGGGTAAAAGGCGAGAAAAGCATGTGGCTCAGCCGGGTGAAGGGGATGCACGCCAGCATGACGTCCCCGGCCAGAACATGCAGGCACATCATCAGCGGGTAGGAGAACCACTGGTGGTAGGCCAGAAATCCGGTGATAAAGGGAGCCGTCACGATGGCCAGGATCACGTAGTCCGAAGCCGAGGTGACGAACTTTACCTCCGGTTGGGTGAGTCTTCTCACCAGAAAATAAATGGCCCCCAGGATGACAATGACGGTCATGACGTCGGCAACGGCGTCGGGCATTGTCCACCAGCTGATGGAAAAGTTCTCATCCCAAAGCACCACGTGGGAGAGCAGAAAAATGGGTGTGGCGATCAGGCAGAAGTGAAAGGCGAAGGTGATCACGGTAAGCACGGGCTGGCGCCGCCAGTTCACCGTGGCGAAGGGGATGATCCAGTGAAGGATGGAACGCAGACTGTAGCGCCAGCTCATGTATGAGAAGATGAATCTCTCCTTTGCGGCCACCAGCCTAAGCATGCTGACGATGCGGTAGACGCTGCCGCCGAAAAAGAGAATGAAGGCGACCCATGCCAGCGGACCACTTACAACGTTGTAGAAGCTATGCATGTGTTTCTCCTCGCTAACCGGTGATGGTAGAAACAGGCACAATGCGCCGCACGTAATTGTCCGCCTCGATGGTGCGCAGCATCAGAAGGGTTCCGTCCGGACTGAAGACCGGGTCCCAGGCGGCATCGCAGGCCGTGGACCAGATTCGGTTGTTCACCGTATACGTGTAGCGGCCGTTTCTCTCCACCTTGGCGGCCACGTCCTTGCCGTTCGGACTGAAGACCGGCTTCCAGGCCATATCCCAGGCATCGGCCCAGGGGTTGCCGTCCACCACCACCCGATAGGTCTCTCCGTCCTTGGCCAAGGCGGCGATCTGCCGGCCATCGGTGCTGAAAACCACATCACTGACCAGCGTGGAAAAGGTAGCCGGCCAGGCCACGCCGTCCACGGCCACGGTCCAGCGGCCGTATTTCGGGGCCACGATGGCAGCCAGCCGGCTGCCGTCGGGGCTGAACAGCTGATGCCAGAGCTGGACAAAGCGGCGTTCCCAAAGCGTTTTTCCGTTCTCGGCCATGGCCCACATCCCCTTTTCCCGCACCGGGGCTACGACCGCACCGGTGGCCGGGTTGAACACCGGTTCCCAGACGGTGGCGTACCGCGATTCCCACGGCACACCATCCACGGCGATGGTGTAATCATAGAGGTTGAGTCGGACTTCGGCGGCCAGGTGGCGGCCGTCCGGACTGATGGCCAGGTTCCAAACATTGACAAAGCGCATGTCCCATGGTTTTCCGTCCATGGCGGCCGTAAAACTGCCCTTTTGGAATTTGTGGATTTCTCCGGAGTCCACGTCCTCCACCTGAACGGCGCCGGCGGTGTGCCGGCCGTCCGGGCTCAGGGCAAAGTAGGTCATGTTGGCATAGGTCTGCTGCCAGGGATCACCGTTGAGAACCATGGCGTAGCGCATGTCCCGCTGCACGGCAGCGGCGATATTGGCACCGTCGCTGCTAAAGCGCGGTTCCCAGATGTAGCCGAATTGGTTCTCCCAGGCCTCGCCGTCAATGGCCATGGTCCACTCGCCCATTGCGGATACCAGGGCGGTCAGCCGGCCGTCGGGTGAGAAGCGCAGGTGCCAGATTTTGTCGAACACCGTTTCCCCCCAAGCCTGGCCGTTGACACAGACGGTAAATTCACCTTCGGCCACGTTGACGATGGCGGCGACCTTTTCGCCGTCAGGGCTGACATATGGCTCCTCAACCCATCGGTAGGCGTCTTTCCAGGCGTCTAGGGCAACCTTTTTCTCACCGCCCTCCCAGTCCCATTGTTGAGAATCAACCATACTGCCTCCTCGATGAAATACGGATGCTGAGCGTTGGTGCTGGTGGCCAATCATGAATCGGCATGCGCCGATAGCTTGGGCGATTCCGGAGCCGGGGTGTCACCGTAGGGCTTTCCGCAGGGAAGCGACGGCCCGACCGATGAGGATCGCCTGCCAACCATGGTCCCCGCTGGCGCGCTGCCTTTGAAATGGCAACGGGGCGCCAACGGTCGGGAAAACGGCCGCTGCTGACGGTGGACGGGTTCATCCCTCTGTGCCCCTGCATGATTTTGATGGAATTGCTGATAATTAGATATGATGCCGTATTTTATAGCGGCTCAAGGGTAAAATCGCAAGATGATTTTGACCCCATGCACAAAAATGACAGCCCGATCATCCACCGGCCATCCCGAAGGGATTCGCCACAACCCACCAACGGTTATCCATCAAGGCGGTTGCATCATCTGTGTAATGGGTGCCGGCGTTCTTCAGAGAGGTGCAACGAGAAAACTTTCTGCGCCGATCGACGGGTGTGGCTAAACCAGAAAAGTTGGGTTAGGATACCCGAATCAGTTGATTCAGCATTGATTTCGTTGCCGGACCAATCATTTCTGGCTGTACGCGCATGTATGCGGAAATGGGCCGATCACCAATTAAAGCCGGTATAAAGGAACCCGCCATAGGCGAGGGTCAACAGGGCGCCCACGGGTCTGGGCAGCCGGCCCATGACGGAAACGAAGAAAAGATGGAGCAGCCCCGCCCCGAGAATGACGATGATCCCCATGGTCATCTGGGAGGGCACCTGGATGACGGAAAAGAGGGCAAACAAGCCGATGCACATGGGGATGCAGATGTGGCCATCGCCCACCTGAGAGCTGTAGACGATGTCGGCCCGCCCGGCCCAGGCATAATAGGCGGCCAAAACGGCATTGGGCAGCACCATGAGGCAACCGCTGAGAATGCCCAACTGGTCGTAGAGGATGAACCCTGGGCCTAGGGCAATGACCCAGGCCACCAGGCGGTCGATGCCGTTGAGGACACCGGCGCCTAAAGCCACCACCAGCAGGGTGTCAACCATGATGGTCCATGGCAGGGAGCGACGCTGGTGGATGTTGTATTTGAGCACGTCAAATACGTGCAGCACCTGCCAGAACAGGAAAATACCCACCAGCACCAGGCCGTCGCCGAAATCCAGAATGCCGTCGCGTCCCAGAGCCCACAGGGCCCCTGTGAAAAAGAAGAGTGCCACGAGGGTCAGCATCAGCGAAAGGCTGTTCAGGCGCTGAAGCTTGGACACGGTCTTGCGGCCCGCCTGGGAGGATCGCGAAGGGAAGACGTTCAGGCCCCAGACCAGTGCCGGCAGGCCGATGAGCAGGGTCAGATTGGTGACGTTGTTGACGATGCAGTTTTCAACGATGATCGACCCGCTGCCCCCTTGCCGGCCTAAAGAAAAAGCGAACACCAGGTTGGGAAACCCGGATGCATAGGGCATCACCAGGGTGCCCAGTACCGTGCCTTCGAGCCCTTTGCGCTCCAGCACGTTGAGGCGATAGACCATGAGCATGGAGCAGACCAGAAACAGGGCCAGGGAAAACCAGGGATCCAGTGCCGAGAGAAGCCGCCACACCCCGTCCAGCCTCTGGAGGCCCGCTTGGCAATAGGACACCGCCCGTTCCGTGTATGCAAAAAAGGCCGCGACAACACCGCCGCTATTCATGGGGATGACCGGCCACCAGGTCCTTCCAGCACTTGTCAAGGGCTCTAAGCTGCCCGACGAGGGTTTCCAGCTCATCCACATCGGTGCGTGGGATGTCCAGCTTTTCGGCGTAGGTATAAAGGGTCTGCTTTTCGGGCAGGGTAAAATTACCATCCATGGAGGCGATCATGATGGCGTCTTTGAGGACGCGAAGGGCAGTGAAGCGGGACACTTTTTGGTTGCCGATGGCAAAATTTTTGTCTGTGTCCCTGAGAACCCGTTCGTAATCGACGCCCAGTTGGATCGCCTGCTTGCGGATAAAGCGGTACTCCTGCGGACCGTTTTGCCTGTCGGCGCGGGCAATGGTAATCAGCATTTTGACGTAGGTTTCGCGGTCGAACACAGCGGTGCTTTTTTCCTGGTTGGCGCCTGGCATCCCTTTCCCTCCTGTTGTCGCTGGATGAATGATGGTGTAAGATCAGGCTTTTATACGCAAAAACCGTTCCATTTTGCAACATTTCATCAGGGCAGTGTGTTTCCAATGCCGGCGACTGGGCGGTACGGGCTGCCCGCCACGCCATCACCCAAGGGCTTTGATTGCATGCACCGGGTATGCAGATGCATACATGGCGTATATATCATAAAAACCGCTGCGGTTCACCCGAGAATTGCGCAGCGGGCAATCCGCGCACGTTTGCTGAAACGGTTGCCAATTGATCCGAATTGTGATTTGGAATCGGTTTTTTCAGCGCTTTGATAAGGTCGAAGGCATGCTCGACAGCGACATCAGAAAAATCCCCTTTAATTACACTTCTGCCGAAGACAGCCAGGTTTTGCGCCTGCTCATCGGTGATGACGGGTTCAACCGGCTGCAGAAAAGCCGGTTCTTGAAGACCGCCGGACCTGCGGCAAGCCACCTGTTGCGCTTTTTTGGCGACATGTTCATGCTGCAACGAAACCCCTTCGTGCGCAACGACTTGATCGTTTCACCGAGACGGCACCAGCGGTTTTTTCAGGCCGTTCGCCTGGATTTAGAGTTGGTCTTACCAATGGTGGCGGACCATCTTGAATCAGCGCCGGTGATGGACGACTGCCTGCGCTGCCTGGATGAAACCAATGCCGGCATCCGCCAAATCCGTGACGGTCAGCGTCAGTTGCGTCGGCGTTTGGCGCCGGTCATCGGCCGCAACCATATCCACACCGACCCGTTTACCTTGAATGCCCACGCCACCGACGCCACCAACTGGCGCCTGTGCCTGCCGCTGGCCGTGGTCCGCCCCACCCGTGAAGCGCAGGTGCCGGAAGTGATCAGGATCCTTGCCCGGGAAGGATTCAAGGTTGTTCCCAGGGGCGGCGGTACGGGGCTCACCGGTGGCAGTGTCCCGCTTGAAAACGGCTGCGTGGTCGTCAATACCGAACGGCTCAACTGCATCCACGGTATCGAGACCTGTGAGATGCCTTCCCCGAATCAGGGCCGCCGGCAGGTTGCGGTGCTCCACCTGGAGTCAGGTGTAATCACCCATGCAGCCATTGACTATGCCAAAAAGCAGGGCTTGGTCTTTGCCACGGACCCCACCAGCGCATGGGCCTGCACCATCGGCGGCAATATTGCGGAAAACGCCGGCGGCAAGACCGCCGTACTGTGGGGCACGGCCATCGACAACCTGCTCTCCTTCACCATGGCCATGCCCGACGGCTGCCTGTATACCATCCGGCGCCGGGAACACAGCCTGCGGCGCATCCTGCCCGAAGACCGGATTCGCTTTGACATTGCCGATCAAAGGGGAACAACCATTCGCACGGTGACCCTGGAGGGGACCCACATCCGGCAGGCCGGTCTGGGCAAGGACATTACCAACAAAGCCCTTGGCGGGCTGCCCGGCATCCAGAAGGAGGGCACCGACGGCATCATCACCTCAGCCCGCTTCATTCTCCACCGGGCCTTTCCCCGGCAGGCAACCGGCTGTCTTGAATTTTTCGGTGCGGACATGGACGAGGCCAGCCGGGCCATCACCGCCATCTGTGAGGCGTTTGCCAACCGTGGTGAAGAGACCCTCATGGCCCTGGAACACTTCGACGATGCATATGTGCGCGCCATCGGCTACAAGGTGAAAGCCCCCCGCCAGGACCTGCCCAAAGCAGTGCTGCTGATGGACATGGTGGGACACGACGACGGCCAGATCGAGCGGGGCATCCGGCGCTTGCAGGGGCTTATGGCCGAATTTCCCAACACCCACCTGTTCGTGGCCGAAAACGAACAGGAAGCCCAGCGTTTCTGGCGGGACCGCAAACGGCTGGGAGCCATTGCCGCCCGAACCAAATCGTTCAAGCTCAATGAAGACATCGTCCTGCCCATCGCCGCCTTGGCCGAGTTTGCCCGGTTTGCCGACGATATCAACGCTGCGGAGCAACGCGAAAACCAGCTCTCCCTGGCCTTCCGGCTGGGCACGCACCTGGAAACGGCCCAACCCTTGGAAGACCCCGAGTGGCTGGTCGCCAAACTGCCCGCGGCCAAGGTGTTGCTCATGGCGGCGCTGGAGCGGATCCGGTTGGCCGGCAAGCACCATCTCCAGGAGGAGACCCACATCCGGCAACTCAAGGCCGAATTGAATGAGCTCTTCAGCGGCTACGTGAAAATCAACCGCGAGATCGACGAAATTTACACCGATACCCGTTCACGTCTGATCGTCATCGCCACCCACATGCACGCCGGCGACGGCAACATCCACGTCAATATCCCCGTATTTTCCAATGACCGTGAGATGATGATCCGGGCCGCCGAAACCGCCGATGCGGTCATGGCCCGGGCGATCGACTTGGGCGGAGCTGTCAGCGGCGAACACGGCATCGGCTTCACCAAGTTCAGGTACCTGGAAAAGCAGCGTGTCGATGCGTTGAACGACTACCGCCGGCAGGCGGATCCTGAGGGGATCATGAACCCGGGCAAGCTCAGCGATCCACGGGCACCGCAGCTGGCCTTCGCCCCTTCTTTCAATCTGCTGGAACTGGAGGCCGGCATCCTGCGCCACGCTGAACTGGAGGCCCTGGCCGAGCAGATCTCCGGCTGCGTGCGTTGCGGCCGGTGCAAGACCCCCTGCGGCGTGTTTCACCCCCAAGAGAACCTGTTTTATCACCCGCGCAACAAGAACCTGGCCGTGGTGGCCCTGATCGAAGCGATTCTCTACCAAACCCAGCGCTTTCGCTCCACCCGGTTCAACGCCTTGAAATATCTGGCGCAGGTTGCCGACCACTGCACCATCTGCCACAAATGCAAGGCCCCTTGCCCGGTGGACATCGATACCGGGGCGGTATCCATTCTGGAGCGGGAAATTCTGACTGCTCGGCGCACCCGAAAAACGGCGCCGGCCACCGGCATGGCCTTGGCCTACCTGGACAGCCGGTCTCCAACCCTGAATGCCCTTGTGCGGCCCACGGCCCTGTGGGCGGGCAGCCGGCTCCAGCGTGCCGGTTCCTGGGTATTCAACCGGCTGCCCGGGTCGGCAGGGCTCGCCGCACCCAAAGGACTTGAGCTGCTGCGCTCGCCCATGCCGCCGATTCCGGCCGGCACCCTCTTCAGCCGAATGCCCGCCTGCAGAGCCGGCCAGGCCGTGGTGATCGAACCCGCAGGCGAGGCCCGACGCACCATCTTCTATTTTCCCGGCTGCGGTTCCGAGCGCCTCTATTCGCGGGTTTCCCTGGCAGCCATCCATATTTTAGTCCGCAGCGGCATGCGCGTAATTCTACCGCCACCGTTTTTGTGCTGCGGCTTTCCGGCACGGGTCAACGCCAAGGGGAACATGCACCGCCGCCAGGCCATGCGCTTGGCGGTTATTCTGAATCAGATCCGGGAGCGTTTCGGGCACTGGCCATTCCATGCCGTGGCAATCAGCTGCGGTACCTGCCGGGAATCTCTGACCGACATGAACGCTTCAGCCATTTTCAACTGCCGGATGGTGGATGTCAGCAGGCTGGCGGTTGAACACGGCCTGGCCGCCGGCATCCAACCCAACCGATTCTACCATGCCCCCTGCCACGACTCACTGGACGGCGAGGGCGAAGCGCTCCTGACCCGGCTGGGAAGTCCCCCCATCGCTGTGCCCCACTGCTGTGGTGAGGCCGGCACCCTGGCCCTGAGCCGGCCTGACATTGCCGCCGCCATGCGCGCGCGCAAACGGCACGCGTTTCAAGCGGCGATTGACGGGAACAAGGCCGAAAAGATCGTACTCACCAATTGCCCCGCCTGTCTGACCGGCCTGGGGCGCAATCAAGCCTTGGGCTGCAGGGTCCGGCACCTGGCCGAAGAACTGGCCCTCTGCGTGGACGGCAAGGCCTGGCTCGACAAGAGCCGGGACTGGCGGGAACGGGCCGAAGCGGTATCGTTTTAGCTCCGCCGTTGTCAGGTTGCCTGCGGGAGCGGCTTCCAGCGGCAATCTCTCAGGTGTGATGCCACCGGCTGCGATCCTCCGTCCCTGGCCAGGAGTCGGCAAATTCTCATCGTTCCCCTGGGGAGAAGGGCAGGGCGAAGAAAAACCCATTCAAGAGGCAAGCCATGAAAATCGAACAGACGACCCTGTTGGACTACGACGAGGTGGACACGGCTTTTCGCATGAAGCTGCCGGTGTTGTTTCAGAGGTTCCAGCGTGCCGCGTCCCATCATTCGGAAGTGGTGGGCCTGGGGTCGCAGGCCATGGTGGCGTCTGGTGCGGTGTGGATTTTAAACCGCCTACGGGTGGACATCTACCGGATGCCTGTCTACCGCGAAGCCATCACCGTCCGCACGTGGCACAAGGGATCGGCCGGATTTCGGGCCGGCAGGGATTTTCTGATGTTCTGCGGTGATGAGAAGGTAGCCGCAGCCACAAGCCAATGGCTCTATTACGACCTGAATCGCAAACGGATCGCCAAGATCCCGCAGTCCATATCCGAGCCTTACACGGTGGAGAAGGAAGATGTTCTCGCGGCCGGAGCCATCGACTTCCTGGTTGACAAGGACTTCGAACCCGGGCAGACGTTGTCCATCACCACCCGCGAAGGGGATTACGACCCCAACGGGCACGTGAACAATGCGGTTTACCTGGAATTTTTGAACACGCTGGTCCATCGCACCGGTGGCGGCAGTCCTGTGGGCCAGGTGGGAATTCAGTACTTGAAGGAGATCGGTCGGGATCTCCATACCATCCATGCCGGTGTGGCAACAGCAGGCGACACCGTCAGGTTTCGGCTGTTCGACCAAACGGCCACGTATGCGGCGGGATTCATCATTCAAGGGCCGCTTCCAGCATGAGGGCCGAATTGCCGGCAGGGAAAGCACCCACCACGCGTTTCCGTCGGCGCACCTCCCTCCCCCAGGATCCGTTCAAGGGGATTGTCGAGCGAGGTTATCTGGAGGCAGCCTTCTGAAAAACCGGGTGCAAACGGGTAAAAAAGGGCATGCATTTTTCGATGGCTGCCCATCTTCATTTGATGTAAGTGGCAGGCACGATTGGATTTGAACCAACGACCGCTTCCATGTCAGGGTTGCCGGCTATCCAGTATTGACGGGATGTATTTGGTGTTGGTCGACTATATTTTGTATGGTCAAAATCTATGAATTCCCCCCGATTTCTAACCCGGAAAGTTTGTCAACTATCCAATATGTTTGGATAGATTGGCAACTGTGGTGACCCCGGTGTTTGCTTAAACGATCCAAAAGTTCATTAACATCTATTTGAAACATCAGTTGAATTCAGGGGCCGCCGACTGCAAGGAGGGGACAAGGGGAAGGGGCTCCTTGTGGTCCGTTGCAATGATTTTTACGTTTCCATCCGTTGCAACTGATTATCATCTATGTTGGACAGAAAAAGTAGCGCGATGATTGCACCCAACAATTCAAAAGCCATATCCGATTGGGTGTCCCACATATAGCCTTGCGTATCAACGTGTATGTGAGACGGGTTAATTTGAACCTTTCATATGTCAACGCAAGAACAATAAAACCGACTAATGCCGGCACTACTTCCAAAACCCAGGTGAAATAATCTTCAGGAGAAATAGCTGACTAGAATAATTCAATCAAGAATATTGAGATCCATACAATTTTCATATTTGCCTCAACGCTTGAACTCACCAGGCGTGCCAGCGACCCGGTGCCGTGTTTTGCGTAAACTCTTTGACCAAAACCACATTATCCTCGTATTCCATCTCTTCCGGCTTCACAAACTCGTGATACTTCTCGGTCGGAACCGGATGAAAACCCGCCTTTTTGTAAGCAGCAATGGCGCGGTGATTGCGGGCGGAAGGTGACACCGCAACATGGGTAACTGCGAACTCCTTGTTTATGTAGTCCGTCAGGGTAAGTAGCGCATCTGAGCCAAAGCCCCTACCACAATCGGCCTCCGATCTTAGCCAGATGTCCACATCCGTGACGTTGTCGCTTCGCAAGGCGTTATAGCACACGACCCCGACATCAGTTTGGCTGGCCACGATAATAAAACACCGTCCTTGGTTGGGTTGTGACCCGTCGAAATAGTGAGGATCGTAATCAACGCAGAATTCTTCCCAGGTCGGAGCAGGATGGTCTGGAAATCGAGGTAGTCCCATGATCGAAGGTGTCAAGTTTGAGTTGGCGAGCCATTCATAGACATTCCTTCGATCCGCTTCAGTTGCTTCGCGTAAGCTAGTCTTCAACCCGAGCAGCATAGATTCATCTATTCACACTCTAACATAGTCTCGCTTTTCAGCTGGCGCGTCCTTCAGCGCTCCGCTGAAAAAGCCTCGTTGGGCAACTGTAAATGGTCTACTGTCAAAGGGTGATAAATTTTACCCGTCCCCTTTTTCCCATTGCCTGTCACTTGTCCTGTTTATTCCTCGCATTGAGCATCATTGCTTCAATCTTATTGGCTTCTTTTTCCCGGCCTGGATCCTTCAACTCCTCAGTTATATCTCGAACAACCGGGTGCCATTTTTTCCGGTCATCATCCTCAACCGCATCGAATTCATATATACGTCCAGCGTTGGCTAAAAGTTCAACATTTTGGCATTCCTTTGAATAATGTTTGTAGCTACCTTTTAGGTAAAGCAATCCAACGCATAATTGATAGTGTCCCGGAAGCAATTCATAGACTACACCGAGGTCCTTTTTAAACACACTGCCATTAATCTTTTCCAGGTGGACTATTTGTTTTTTGTTTTGAACCAATATCGCGATCTGGTTTGTTTGCTGGTAGGGGCCCGGATACATTTTGTCCGACCAAGCATACTTCGTTTGAAGGGAAGCAACACATCCTATCAAGAAGAAGAATACAATGATTGAATATCTAAACCAACGATACATATTGACTCCTTCCAAACATAATGATGCACTCAGATCAGCTCTGAAAGGGCACAACAACCAAGCTCACAGGCGGCAATGGCGCGCAGCGGAATTGATACCCTGTGCAGCGAATGGTTGGCGGCGGATGCTCTACACACGGAGGGAATCCCCTTCTTTGTTCGAACGCTTCAATACCTTTCCGGGTGTCGCCTTGGCGCCCTCCGGCATCACCCGGTTTTTTAAATGGGACATGACCTCCGTAACGCCCCATTCTCTGCTGAACATGGCTTTCCGATTGAACCAAACAACAAGAACCGCAGCGGCCACAAAGAAAAGCGTGTCGTAAGGTTGGGCATCAGGCCAGATGGGATTGATAAGCTGAAAATGCAACAGTGCGGGGAGTAGGATGCTGCCACGCGAGGCATTGAATAATTGAGTCACGATCACGCTGACGGCAACCGAGCCAACAAAAAACGGAGTGAACGACCAGGCGCCTTGCGGCGTCCCGCTCAACAGGAATGCGGGAAAGTGCCATAAGCCCCAAACAACTCCAAGAATCAGCCCGGCCCAGAGCGGCATGAACTTGCGTTGTAGTAGAGGCAGGGCCAGCCCACGCCAGCCAAACTCTTCGACCGGGCCTTTGATGGCCATAAATAGCATTGCAACGACAAGCGTCTGAAACGAGGAAAACGGGAATGGTTCAGCGAAGAGGTTTCCCTTCAACGCAGACCCGCCGAAGAAAAGCAGCGGAATGCCGAAAATCAAAAAGGCATACCAAGCCGGAGAGCAGCGCCATAGCCACAACCTGGCAAGATAACGACGAAAGCCTCCAGCGCCGCCGTAGTAGATGACAAGGATGAAAGCTGCGATTGCTGGTGCGTACACCGCTAAAAAAAAGAGCGGATGTTGTCCGGTCAATTCGCCAAATAGCGAGGTCGTCTGGTCCGGGAGAAAAATGAACAGCGCCAAGATTCCCCAGGCCAAGCCAAAAGCAATAAGCAGAAATGCCCCGAGAGAGTTGAAAGGAACCTGAGCGCTCTCGCCGCTTGATGAGTCTGTAATCACGAGTGCCCTTTGATTTGTGAATCGGTGGGATGCTGGCCGAAGCCACGCGCTTTTGCCGCCAAGGCTGGAGCAAACAGCATAAATAGCAGGCCGAGCGCCATGTATCCACCCTCCGTTATATTGTAGTCTGAGAGCATGCGTTCCCGCGAATATCCAAGTGCTGCTCCCAGGCTGAACTCAAAGATAACTATCAGCACCACCCAGAGAAGCCCAACCCTGAACTGCTCTCCAAATGATCTGGAGCCGATCCAGCGAATAAAAGTTATTGCGATTGCGAAAATGATGGCCGATCCGATTAGTACGCCGACTTGGCGAGCTGGCAGGTCACCGAGAGCCGGGGCAATAACTAGCTGACGTATAGTCCCGTGGATTGATTCGGCAATCACGATTAGGAACCACGTCGCTAATGCTCTATGCCAATTCATCGAGGTTGCCACACTCCGCTCGTATAAGAGATCAGCGGTCTGATTGATCTCAAAGGGCACACCTCTGTAAGATAAAAGTTCCACAACAATCTTCAGGCAGGAGGTCTGCCCCATGAGACTTAAGGATTATGGCCGAAATCCTGAAAAACGTAAAGCGTATGTACAGTAAAAAGGTCCATTGATGGTCGGGATCGATATCAGCAAAGACAAGCATGATGCCTGCATCGGCGCCGTTGACACAACCATCCAGCGGAAACTGAGCTTTTCCCAATGCCGGGAAGGCCTTAGCCATTTTGAAAAAACAATTCGAAAATCGATGCCAAGGCCAAGTGCCGGCGGGTTCTTATCGCCATGGAACCCTCCGGCATTTACTGGTATGCACTGTACGAAAGACTCAACGCCTGCGGATATGGCGTATGCCTGGTAAATTGCATGGCCGTTAAAAACAACCGAAAAGCCCTGCCGGATGGACCAAGCCAAACCGACCAGAAAGATGCCTTCAGCATCCATGATCTTATGGCTCAGGGTAAATTTTTTTTCCGGTAGGGAGGGACCCTGAACTGGCTGCCGCTAACCGGATCATGCGCAAGCACCTGACCATGAAAAAGCGCATCAGCAGAATCAGAAACCCTATTCGGGGAGCCCTTCACCTGGCCTTGCCCACATCGCTGCGCTTTCTGCAAGCCAACCCGACCCCGGAATCCTTTATGCGAAAAGGCAGAAAACGGTTTATGAAAAAATGGCAGCCCCGTAGACGATGCGGTCAGTGGCGGCCAGAAAAGTTCAGCCAGATCGATGACCTGGCCCGACGAAGTATCGGTGTCAGAGATTTGCAGCGTATCGACGAATTCGAAATCAAGACAATGGCCAATGATCTGATAGCGTCAAGAATCTTTCGTGCGTTTGAGTGCGGCGGCAATATGGTTCAGGCCACGGCTTTTTTCTCTTTCCATTTCCTTGAGCAGTTCCATTTTCAGATAGCGGCGGGTTCCCCAGCGGATACCGGCAATGCCTTTGCGACCACTTGTGCTGCCGGCGGAACCGGCCGGGAAATCCCCCCCACCCCGTTTTGAATCCAAAAAAAAGACCGACCATACAAGACTTGTATGGTCGGTCTTTTTGGTTCGTAAGTGGTAGGCACGATTGGATTTGAACCAACGACCTCTTCCGTGTCAGGGAAGCGCTCTCCCCCTGAGCTACGTGCCTACATGAGGAGATTTTGATATCACCTGCTCATCTAGCTGTCAAGAAAAATGCGGTGTTTTAGGTCACCTGTGTTCCTCGATTTGCTGAAGCAAATTCATGCCGATATAGACGTAGTGAAGCCCGGAAATGGTGGTCAGGGCGACTGTCGCCCACAGCAGCAGGTGTTGCATGCTACGGAGTCCGGGGGTGCTGATTGCCATCAAAGAAGCAATCACCATGAGGATCTGGATGGCGGTGGTGTATTTGCTCACGAGGCTGGGTCGGATCCGGTATTTTTTCTCCGTAAGGGTGAGGATGGCGATGCCGATAAGAATCAGGATTTCTCGGGAGAGAACGATAACCGACAGCCAGTCCGGCAGGATTTCCAGAATAGCGAGGCAGACATAGGCCGAAACCAGTAACACCTTGTCTGCCACCGGGTCCAGGTATGCTCCGAGAACGGTCCGTTGATTGAACCGGCGGGCAATGAGACCATCCAGTGCGTCGCTGATAGCGGCCAGGGTGAAGACCGGCAGCGCCGGGGTCAACTGGTCCCGAAGCAGCAGGATAACGAACAGCGGCGTTAACATAAGCCGGGAAAGCGTCAGGATGTTGGGAACGTTGATGGTCGCGCTTGACCGTTCGGCATTCATGGCATCAGGAACATTATTGCACCAGACGGAGGTGGATGGCATCGGCAGTTACCTCAAAGATTTCGATGCCGAAACCGCTGAAGGTTTTCAGCAGCAGCGCGTCGGCCAGCGACCGGGTGTTGCCCTGGTAATTGATGGCCATGGCGGCCCGATCGGCCGACATCTCCTTCATCCTCAAGTCATTGACGCCGGATAAGGACGCGATGACCGTGCGCAAGCGGACAAAACTGGCGATATGACCACCGGTGCCCTCCACCACCACCTCGATGACGGCACTGCTCTCCTGTTCCTGCTGCCAGACGGCCATTACCTGCCGGGCCAGATCGTCGCCGGTCAAGGCGCCAGCATCGGACAGGGCTTGGCGGCCACCGGCAACGCCATCCTGACCGGAAACCGCGGCTTTCTGGCGTGTACGGCCGATGGGCTGGCCGGTCTTGACATTAAAGGCCTGGGCTTCAACGACAGCCTCAACCGCATTGGGTGCCGCCGCTGCGGCGCCATAGCCGGAGACCAGTACTTCCGCACCCAACCGCCCCGCCAGGGCCACCTTGTCGGCGTCCGGGGCATTCACGGGAAGCCCTAAGGGCGAACTCAAATCAGGCGGTTCGATAATTGCAAATCCGGTTGCCTTAAATGTCGCAGCCAGCGCCCCTTCACAGATCGTGCGGTTGAGCAGCCTGCGGTCTCCCCACCAGTAGGCAAAATCGGTATCGGTCACGTTTCTTTCGGCCACCATAAAAAGGATCCTCGGATACACGGTACCGGCCTGGGCCAAGCCAAGATGGGAAAGATCGCGGCTGAGCCGATCCACGGCAATGTCCACCTGCACCAAAGTCCTGACCGTGGATCCGGTAGTGGATTCGGTGAGCACGCGGTAGTTTCTGACGTAGTTGTCCCGTTCAGCCAGGATGCGGTCGTTGATCAGTTGGAACCGCCGGACCACGGTCTCGTCGGTGAGCATCTCCATGACCGCCTGGGCCACAGCAGCAACCAACGCGTCATTGACCGCGTTCTGCCTGCCGACGGCCAGATTTTTTTCATGGATAACGGCGGTTCCCAAAACGTTCAGCTGCTTGACCGCTTCTTTGCCTGCCCCGTAGCTGCTGGTTCCGGCAAGCGCCAGGACAACCAAAAGGCAGGTTGCCTTGATCCATTTGTGTATTGCGCCACGATGGGACATGGTTTCCTCCCGCCCGGACCGCTCGGATACCGGGGCAGTAACGCCGGACAGGTCAATCCGGACGGTGTTGGCTGGTTAAACGGGTGTTCGCTTTTTGCCTAACCTTTTCGGACCAGGGCATAATCGGCAATGTCCATTAGGATTTCGCGTGTCGGGCTCTTCCCAAACGGCTGAAGCGTCGCTTTGGCCGTCTGGATGTGGGCTGCTGCCTGTACTTGGGTATAATCAATGCCGCCATGGCAATGCAACATCTCTTTCAGGGCGACGAATTGGTCGCTGGTAAAATCCGGGTTCGCCAGGATGGCTGTCATGCGTTTCCGATCGGTTGCGGGCGCCCTGGACAAGGCATGAATCAGCGGTAGGGTCAGCTTTCCCTCCCGCAAGTCGGCACCGGGGAGTTTACCCATGGAGGAAAGGTCCTGGGTGTAGTCCAGCAGGTCATCGGCCATTTGAAATGCCAGCCCCAGATGGTGACCGTAGTCGGTCAGCGCCTGCAGATTGGCAGCGTTGGCACCGGCCACCAGGGCTCCGGTCCGGCAGGCCCCTTGGAACAGCACGGCCGTCTTGCAGCGGATCACCTCTAAATACTCCTGCTCGCTGAGCGTG
This sequence comes from uncultured delta proteobacterium, assembly GCA_963704985.1. Lineage (GTDB taxonomy): Bacteria > Desulfobacterota > Desulfobacteria > Desulfobacterales > Desulfosarcinaceae > Desulfosarcina. Next base: position 535,191 of record CAVPIL010000010.1, read on the forward strand.
ATGTCCCCTTTTTTCTCCAGCTGACGGATTTCTCCCTGGGACATGTTTTCGGTGATTCCGGCTATGGTCTGGATCACCTCGCACAAACCCGTGTCCGCGGCGATGGAGAGTCCCCGGGCCAGGAGAAAATCACCAGTGAGCACCGCCGTGGAATTATCCCACAAGCGGTTGGCCACCGGCCGTCCCCGACGCATGTCGGCGCCGTCAACCAGGTCGTCATGCAGCAGGGTGGCCGCGTGCAGGTACTCGAAAATGGTGGAAAAACGCGCCGTATGGTTGCCTGAATATCCGCAGATCCGGGCACACAGAACCATCAAAAGGGGCCGTAAGCGCTTGCCGCCGGCAAACAGAATATGTCCGGCCACATGAGACACAAGGTCGAAATAGGGATTCAGGTTGTCGGCCAGTGCCTGCTCGATGTCCACCAGGTCGTCACCCACGGCGGCCAGGATTTTCTGCTTCAGCTCGGTCATAAGGCCTTTCCGATCAGGTCGTACGCCAATGTCTCTGTGATCGTAACCGCCGACACCTGTCCAATGGTTACCGTGGGGCCGTCTGGCTGGGTCTTCACAAATGTCATGCCATCCACCTCGGGCGCTTGCAGAATCGATCGGCCCTCATAAAGATGGGGTTCGGGTGACGCTTCGATCAACACCGGCAAGGTGCTTCCAAGCAAGGTGGTCAGACGGTCGGCAGAGATCTCCAGTTGGCGCGCCATGAGGGTGTCGTGCCTCAATTGGGCCACTTTATGGGATACGTGCCCGGGAAGCCGGTGGGAGGGTAAATCTTCGGCGTCGGAATAGGTGAACACCCCCAGGTGGTCGAAACGGACCTGCTCCACGAATTCGAGCAGTGTTTTGAAATCGGCATCGGTTTCTCCCGGAAAACCGACGATCAGGGTGGTTCGGATGGCGGCCCCGGGAACCCTCGACCGAATGCGCGCAAACAAATCCAGCAGCTGTTGCCTGGTATACTTCCGGCCCATTTTTTTGAGGATCTTTGGAGCAGCATGCTGAACCGGCAGGTCGAAATAGGGGCACAGGTTGCGGTGGGCGGCAACGGTCTCGATCACGCCGTCGGTAATGCTCTCCGGATGCCCGTATAAGAATCGAATCCAGACGTCCCCGGGCAGTTCGGCGAGGCGGGCCAGCAGGGTATCGAAGCCCACCGGTTCAGGCAGATCGCGGCCGTAACGGGTGGTGTCCTGGGACACCAGGCTCAGCTCTTTGACGCCGTCGGCAATCAATGCCCGGGCTTCGTCCATGATCTGAGCCATGGGCCGGCTTTTCTGGCGGCCCCGCAGCCGGGGGATGATGCAATAGGTGCAGCGGCGGCTGCACCCTTCGGCTATTTTCAGATAGGCTGCCGGGGAAGGTCCCCGTTCCCGGGGCGCAGGCGGGACCATGGAAATACGGTCGGGATCCGGCAGCAGACAGGTTTCACCGGCCAGTTTACCGGTCACGGCCTCGACGATGCGGGCAAAGGCGCCGGTGCCCAGAAACTGGTCCACTTCGGGCAAAGCGTCGGCAATGGATTCGCGGAACCGTTCCGGCAGGCACCCGGCCACCACCAGACGTCTGCAGTGCCCCTCTTTCTTGAAACGAGCCAATTCGAGGATGGTGTCTATGGATTCGTTGATTGCCGATTCAACGAAACTGCAGGTGTTGACGACAATAACAGATGCCTGAGCCGGGTCGCGGGTCAGGGACCAGCCGCCCTGGCGCAGTTGTCCGGCCATGGTTTCACTATCTACCTGATTGCGGGCACAGCCCAGACTTTCTATATATAGATGCATGCGGCCAAACTGGTTTCCGTTGCGAGGGATGCGTCGCATATCCGTTGAGCAGGATTATTCATCAATGGGCATTGAGTACCGGGATCATCTACCAACAACCATATGAAAAGTCAAAAGGCTGCCCGGAATTCTCGGGCAGCCTTTTTTAAGAAACACGCGAACGCTGTCGACAGCTTAGCGGTGCAATTTTTCAATTTCAGCCGTGATGGCCGGGACGACGTCAAACAGATCGCCCACGATACCGAAGTCGCATTTTGAAAAAATCGGCGCTTCAGGATCCTTGTTGATAGCCACCACCACGCGCGATGAAGCCATGCCGGCCAGATGCTGAATGGCTCCGGAAACACCACAGGCGATGTAAAGGTTGGGCGCCACCACTTTGCCGGTCTGTCCCACCTGGTCGGATACCGGTCGCCAGCCCTCGTCCACGGCGCTGCGGGAAGCACCCACGGCGCCCCCCAGGGTCTTGGCCAGGGCTTCCACCACGGCAAAGTCCTTCCCGCCCATACCCCGGCCGCCGGTGACCACCACATCGGCTTCGGTCAGTTCGATCTTGCCGGTCTCCATGTGCTTTTCAACGAGGGTCACGATGGGGCCGTCCAGATTGACGGCCACCGTTTCCAGCTTGCCGTCACCCTGGGCGCACACCGCGTCCATGGCCCGGGGGCGGATGGCGACGATAGCCGGGGAACCCGAGAGGGTTACGTCTGCCAGCACTTTCCCACCGTACATGGGACGCGTGGCCACAATCTGATCGCCGTCAACGGTTACACCCACGCAATCCATGGCCAAAGGAGCGTTCAAGCGGGCAGAGAGCCGGGCGGCAATGTCCCTGCCCAGTGAGGTGGCGCCGATCACCACCACGGCCGGTTCGGTTTTTTCCACCAGTTGGGCCGCGGCCTGGATGCAGGCCTCGGCCAGGCCGTCTTTCAAGCCCTCATGGTCGGCAACCAGGATCCGGTCCGCCCCATAGTCGGCGGTCTGCCCGGCAATGGCCTCGACGCCGGCACCCATGACAGCCGCTACGAGTTGTCCGCCGGTCTTTTGGGCAATTTTTTTGCCGGTGGTGATGATTTCGAAGGATATATTTTTAAATACGCCGTCGACCTGTTCGGTGATGGCCAGAATTGCCTGTGACATGATTGTTCCCCCTGTATGGTGACGCCCGAGCGTGATGGCATCTGCATCGGGCGGCGTCTGCATGGTTAACGCAAAAGCCGGTGGCTTTCGATCAGATTACCTTGGCCTCGTCCCGCAGGGCCTTGACCAGGGCCGCAGCCTTGTCGACCGCACGCTCTCCCTCGACGATCCGGCCTCTCTGGCGCTGGGGAGGCAGCCGCATGGCAATGGTCCTAAGCATGGGCTCCCCCGGATCGGTTCCAGTTGCCGTCAAAAGGCGCGTGTCGATGGGTTTTTTCTTGGCCTTCATGATCCCCGGCAAGCTGGCATAGCGGGGCTCGTTGAGGCCGCGCTGGGTCGTAATCAGGGCCGGCAGCGCCGTTTCCAGCACCAGAGTGCCGCCGTCAACGGTCCGGGTACACCGAATCTTGCCCTCGGCCAGTTCCTGGCGGGTTACCATGGAAATGTGAGGAATACCCATGAACTCGGCAACGGCCGGGCCGACTTGGAAATTGTCGTCATCCACGGCCCGATGGCCGGCGATGATCAGGTCGAAGGCACCCTTCTTCAGCTCCCCGGCCAGCACTCTGGCGGTAGCCAGCCCGTCCAGCACCTTACCCTCCGGATCGATGCGGACAGCGGTGTCCGCACCCATGGCCAGGGCCGTGCGCAGCGCTTCCACGGTTTTTTCCGGTCCCAGGGTAAAGACAGTCACCGCTCCACCAGCAGCGGTGCGAATCTGCAGGGCCTCCTCCACAGCCAATTCATCATAGGGGTTCATGACCCAGTTGATGCCATCGGTCTTGATGGCGGCTCCGTCATCGGCGATCTCAATCAGCGATTCGGTAGCCGGAACCTGTTTGAGCAGTACGGCAATTTCCACGTTTCACCCTCCTTTGGATTACCGGGCCAAGGATGGTAAGGGGGAATCCCCCTGGCCGCTTTGTCTTGAAAATTTTTGCGAGAAAACGATAACCTATCAATATTATGGATATTGTTATAGCATTGACGCTAAATATATGACGCATCCACGCTTGTCAACAGTCATTCTACCCATGCTTGGACCGGTAGATGGTCTTTTGAGCACGGGGTCTGTTGCCAGTTATCATTTTAGTGAGGGGCCTCGCTGCCCGGCGGTCTGGCGTCGGGCAACGAGGCTTATATTTAGCTACAATTTAGCTAAAAAGTAACTATGCAGTTCCCCGGAATTTGTCAAGCAAAAAACTCATCCGCAGGGTAGGTGCGGAAACGGTGGCTTGGCCAAGGCGGGTTGCCCTTGGGGGCAAGCGGCCTGCATATCCCCCAACCCCTTTGGCGAATCCGTCAATGGATCACGAATCCGCTGGAAGGATAGTCCGTGAGGGTACCATCGGGCTGGCGGACCACAATGAGGCACGCCACCGACGGCAGGCGGTTGACCAGCGCCAAGCCTTTTTCCGGACCCATCACCATCAAGGCAGTGGCCAGACCGTCGGCCACCGTGCAGTTGGCCGCCACCACCGTGGCGCTCACCACCGCGTTGGTTACCGGCCTGCCGGTTCGCGGATCGAGGATATGGGAAAAGGTTTGATCGTCGACCTGCAGGAAAATCCGGTAGTCACCGCTGGTGGCCATGGCCCTGTCGATAAGAGGGACGGCTTTATAGACATCATTGAAGGCGGCCGCCTTGTCCGGACGGTTGATGCCCACCCGCCAAGGGTTACCGTCCTTGCGGCGGCCACGGGCATAGACTTCACCGCCGATTTCCACCAGGAAGTGATCATACCCGTGGTTCCCCAGCAGCCGGGCGATCTCATCCACCCCATAGCCTTTGGCGATGGATGCGAGGTCCAGGGTCACCGCAGGATCTGTCTTGCTGATGGTCCCCGCCGGGTCCTGATGAATGCGGTCGAATCCCACATGGGCCAGCGCCCGCCGGATTTCAGCGTCAGCCGGTATTCGGTTCATCGTCCCCTTGCGGCCAAACCCCCACAGGTTGATCAACGGGTCCAGGGTGCCGTCCCAGGCGCCGTCCGTAATCCGGTATAACTCGGTCGCCACCTGCAGCACAGTGAGGAAATCGGCGGACGGTGAAAAAGGTTCGTGGGCAGCGCTGATGGCATTGAACCGGCTGATCTCACTGGTAGGGTCATAAGTGGACATGCTTTTGTTGATGGCAGCCAGGCGCTCGTCGATCTGCCGCTGCAGATCGGATCCGAAGGCGAACAGGCCCGCAACCACCTTGATGTGGTAGGTGGTGCCCATGGTCTTGCCGGACAGGTGCAGCTCTTTTTTCGGTTGGCAGGCGGTGCACAGCAAGGCGGCCATCAGGCCCAGGAGCAGGGTGGCGGTTGGCCGGCAGAGGGGGCGATAGAAAATCAGCATATCCGCGGTAGCTGCTCGCCGGTGAGCATGTCGACGATGCGTTCTCCGCCGATGCGGGTTCTCATGAAGACACGGCCCGGATGATGGTCGATCACCTCGCCGATGATGCATGCATCCTGGCCATAAGGGGACTGTTGAATCACCGCCAGCACTTGCGCTGCCTGATCCGCCGGTACAAAGGCCAACAGCTTGCCCTCGTTGGCCACATAGAGCGGATCAAAGCCCAGCAGCTCGCAGATACCGGAAACGTGGGGCCGGACGGGCAGGCATTCTTCATAGATGCGGATACCGGCTTGCGATTTACCGGCGATTTCATTGAGGGTCGTGCCCACACCGCCTCGGGTGGGATCCCGCAAGACATGGATGTCGCACCCGGTGCGCAACATATCGGCAACCATGTGATTCAACGGCGCCGAGTCGCTTCTGACCTCCGATTCGAAGGTGAGCCCCTGGCGTTGGGTCAAAATGGTCATACCATGGTCGGCCATGGTGCCGCTGAGAATGATCGCGTCGCCGGTTTGGGCGTTGGCGCCGGAAACATTGATCTTTTCGCCGATGATGCCGATGCCGGAAGTGTTGATGAAGATTTTGTCCGCCGCCCCTTTGGGCACCACTTTGGTATCGCCGGTAACTACGGTGACGCCGGCAAGACGGGCAGCACGGGCCATCCGGGCCACCACTCGCTCCAGGTCAACCATGGGAAAACCCTCTTCGATGATCATCCCCACGCTCAGGTACAGGGGGGCGGCACCGCACATGGCCACGTCGTTGACCGTGCCGTTGATCGCTAGATCACCGATGCTGCCGCCAGGAAAAAAGATGGGGTCCACCACATAGGTGTCTGTGGAAAAGGCAATGCGGGCGCCGGCCACAGTTAACGTAGCCCCGTCATCGAGCATGGCCAGGGCCGGGTTGTCGAATGCGGGCAGCAGCAGGCCGGCCGTTAAGCCGTGGGAAATTTTTCCGCCGCTGCCGTGGTCAAGAAGGATCTTGTCCGGTTTCATGGGATCGTTGGCACTCCTTTTTTTTAGCGACACCCGTTTCAGCCCTCGCCGTGGTAGCGATAGTAGGCGGCGCAGGTGCCTTCGCTGGAAACCATGCACGGCCCTACAGGCGCCATGGGGTTGCAAACGGTTTTATACAGCGGGCACTGGGGGGGGATTTTGACGCCGGTCAGGATGGCACCACAGGCGCATCCCTTGGGCTCCGGCGTTGGTTTCAGCCGAATGTCGCAAACCTTGACAGCGTCGAAAGCAGCATATTTTTCACGGATGGCCAATCCGCTGGCCGGAATGGTGCCGATCCCCCGCCAGTCGGCATCGGCCACCGCGAACACCTCGTTCATGACCGCCATGGCCTTGGGGTTGCCGGCGGGTGAGACGGCCCGGGGGTAGGCGTTCTCCAGCGCCGGCTGGCCGGATTCCACCTGGTCCACCAGCATGGCGATGCTCTGGAGCAGGTCGGTTGGCTCGAAACCAGCCACCACGCAGGGTATTCGATGCTTCTCGAAAAAGGCCCGGTAGGCGTCAAGGCCAATGATGACGGACACGTGGCCGGGGAGCAGGAATCCGTCGATGTTGATCTCCCCGCCGGCCAGGGCCTCCAGGGCCGGCGGTACGGTCTTGTGGGCCGACACCACGCAAAAGTTATCGAGGCCTTGTCCGCAGGCGGTCAGTATGGCGGCCGCCACTGTCGGTGCCGTGGTTTCAAAGCCCACCCCCAGAAAGACCACCCGCTTGTCCGGGTTCTCCCGGGCCAGGTTCACGGCATCGAAGGTGGAGTAGACGATGCGTACGTCGGCGCCGTCGGCCTTCTCCCGCTGCAGCGAGGAGCCGCTGCCCGGCACCCGGATCAGATCCCCGAACGTGGCCACGATGGTATCCGGTTCCCGGGCCAGGCTGATGAAAGCGTCGATTTCCTGCTGGGCCGTCACGCACACCGGGCAGCCCGGGCCCGAAAGCAGGGATACGGTCTCCGGCAGCAGGGAGCGGACGCCGCTTCTGAAAATGGCCACGGTATGCGTGCCGCACACCTCCATCAAGCGCACCGGTTGGCGGCTAGCGTGGGTGATGCGCTGGGCCAGGTGCCGGGCGATTTGCGGGTCGTGAAAGGGGTCGCTGTGTTTCAGGGTCATAATGGGTCGTCCCTCATGAATTTTTTAATTTTGCCGCCGCCACTACGGCCTGGCCCAGGCAAAGGCCGCCGTCGTTGGTCGGCACCACCCGGTGGGTCAGCAGGTCAAAGCCGCTTTTTCCCAGGGCGGCGCTCAACCCGACCAGCAGCCGGTGGTTTTGAAACACCCCCCCGCTCAGGGCCACCCGGTCGATGCCTGTGGCGACGCGCAGATGGCGGCACAACCCGTCGAACAGGAGGATCAGGGTGTTGTGAAACCGGGCGCTGATGGTCGCCTGGGAAAGGCCCTGGGTCAAATCGCGGACCACGCCACGGATGATGGGGGCGCTGGCAATGCAAAGCGGCACGTCAGGGCTGTCTTCCCAGGAAAAATCATAGCTGCCGGATTCGCTGTCGTCGGCAATCATTTCCAGTTCCATGGCGGCCTGGCCTTCGAATGCCACCCGGCCGCGTAATCCGATGATGGCGGCCACCGCATCAAAGAGCCGCCCCAGGCTGGAAGTGAGCGGGCTGTTGATCTGTTTGGCCATCATGGCCAGCATGACATCCACCTGCTGTTGGTCCAGCGACTGGAAAAGGGGCAGCGGGGGCCACCCGGGATCGGCACCGAAAGCGGCCCTGAGGTGGCTGAGGGCCATGCGCCAGGGTTCCTTGATGGCGGCGGCACTGCCGGGCATGGGCACGGGCACCAGATGGGCCGCCCGGGAAAAGGTGGCGTAATCGGCCACCAGGACCTCGCCCCCCCAGACGGTGCCGTCCGTGCCCAGCCCCGTGCCGTCGAAAGCGAGTCCGATCACCGGCCCTTCGGCCTGGTTTTCGGCCATGCAGGCGGCGATATGGGCGTGGTGGTGCTGCACTGCGATGCAGGGGATGCCGTTCAGTTCCCTGGCATAGCGGGTGCTCATGTAATCCGGGTGCAGGTCGCAGGCCACGATCCGGGGTTGGATGTCCAGGATGCGTTTGAGATGCTCTACAGTAAGGCGGAAGAAGTCGTCGGTGGCCCGGTTCTCCAGGTCGCCGATATGCTGGCTCACAAACGCCTGGCGACCCCGGGTGAGGCAGACGGTATTCTTCAGTTCGGCCCCGCAGGCCAGCACCGGCGGCAATTCTTCCTTCAAGAACACGGGCACGGGCACATAGCCCCGGGATCGCCGGATGGGACGCATGTGGCCGGCGCTGTGACGCACGATGGAGTCGTCGCTGCGCAAGAGGATGCCGCGGTCGTGGACCAAAAAGTCATCGGCGATCTGTCCCAGTCGCTCGAATGCCTCGGTGTTGTCAATGGCAATGGGCTCTTCACTCAAATTGGCGCTGGTCATCACCAGGGCGACAAAGCCTTCGTCCAGCAGCAGGTGGTGCAGGGGCGTGTAGGGCAGCATGATGCCGAAAAAGCGATTGCGCGGCGACACCGCTTCGGCGATGGGCGTGTGCGCCCGCTTTTCCAGCAACACGATGGGGCGCTGGATGGCCGTCAGCAGCATCTCTTCGGCTTGCCTCACACGGGCGATGGCCCGGATGCGACCCAGGCTGCTGCACATGAGGGCCAACGGCTTTTCCTCACGGTGCTTGCGTCGGCGCAGGCGTATCACGGCGTCTGCCTGGGTGGCATCCACAGCCAGGTGGAAACCGCCCAGCCCCTTGATGGCCACGATTCGCCCTTGCCTGATCCGGCTGGCCGTCTCGGCGATGGGGTCTCCGCTGTCAACGGCCTTTCCGCCGGCATCGCAAAGGGTTACCCGGGGACCGCAAGCCGGACAGGCGTTGGGCTGAGCATGAAACCGCCGGTTGCCGGGGTCGTCGTATTCGGCCTGGCATTGGGCGCACATGCGAAAATGGCGCATGCTGGTCTTGGGCCGGTCGTAGGGAATATCGTCGATGATGGTGTAGCGGGGCCCGCAGTTGGTGCAGTTGATGAACGGGTAGCCGCAGCGGCGGTCCGCCGGATCGCGCATCTCCGCCAGGCAATCTTCACAGACCATCACATCCGGTGAAATGAGGGTGGCCCGGGTGGCGCTGCCCCGGCTCTTGGCGATGGAAAAGGTCGCAAAGCCCTTTAACGGTTCAGGTGTAACCGATAGCTCGACAATGTGGGCCAGGGGCGGTTTTTTGTCAGGAAGATCGTCGATGAACTGCCGGATGCGGTTTTCAGGTCCTTCCAGCACCAGGGATACCCCAGTGGGGGTATTGGCCACCTCTCCCTTCAGGCCATGGTGGTTGGCCAGCTGGTAGATAAACGGACGAAAGCCCACCCCTTGAACGATGCCGTTGATCTCCAGGCGTTTTGCCGAGGTTGCATCTGTCATGGGCCGCGTTGGACGCTATCCTTTATCGGCTTCCAGGCGGTCCACAAAGGCAGCGGCCTCCTTGAGGAGCCGGATGGTTTCCAGGGCCGATTCCTCGTCCAGCTTTTTAATGGCAAAGCCGGCATGGACGATGACAAAATCCCCCACGGCCGCATCCTCCATCAGCATGAGGCTGGCCGAGCGTTTGACACCATCCACATCGATGGTGGCCATCTCATTGTCGATACGGGTAATTTTAGACGGGATTGCAAGACACATACTTGTCGGTTCCTTTATCTTGGCAGGTAATGCCCAGTCGGTCGAGTTCGCCTAGCACCATCTGGATAATGTCTTCCATCCGGTTTTTGGTCGTTTGGGTCAGCTCCGTGCTCAGGGTGTTGATATCTTCGGGTTCCACGCCAAGGATGACCGCTTCGGGCACCTTTTCCATGGCCTGGCAAAGGGTCAGGGCTTCTAGGAAGTCAATCTGATGCAGTGAGTTTTTTGCCCGGATCCGCTCGGGAATGGCATCTCCCTCCAGGCGATAGAGATCGCCGGGCACCCCTTTGTTGCGTATCACGTCCACCACGATCAACTGGTCTGCTTCGGAGATGACACCCAGCAGGCTCACCCCGAGGACACCGCCGTCGACGATGGAAACGTTTTCGGGGAAGGAGTACCGTCGCTCCAGTTCCTCCACGATCCGGACGCCGAAGCCTTCATCGGAGAACAAAAGGTTGCCCACACCCAGGATCATCACGTGGTCGTTAGTCATTAATACCGTTCTTTCAGTTTGAATTATACCGGGCATCCAGATTGCTAAGGATAAAAACCATCGCCAACCAATACCCAATCCTCGGTATCCAACAGTTAGACGTGGTAACATGGATTGATAAACGGTTCAAGCCATGATCAACTGCCATAAGAAGTCGCCGGCAGCATGCACAGCCGGCGGTCCGGCCCCGGATCAGCGCCGGCGATTTTTGGGCAGGACCAGCTTGTCCTCGTTCATGGTCACCACGCTGATCCGGCCCGGGGTCACGGTCACCGGTTCCTGCCAGGCAACCTTATAGCCGTCAATCATTGAAGGAAATTTGACCAATACATAATGGGTGCCGGAGGGCGCGTTTAAAAAGGCAAAGTTGCCGGTTTCCGACGTAACGGTCTGGGCGATCAGGTAACCGGGTTGTTGATGCCTTTCTTGAAAGCGCTTATAAAAAGCGAGATGGCTGTTGTTGATGCAGTCCACCCGTCGTTGATGGTCGGATTCACCGAGACAGTTTTCTGCAGAGACCGGATTCTTTTCTCTCACCAGAAAGACCGCCAGACGTTCGCCATACACGTTTTGGCCGGCATCGTTGCGGATGCATACCGATCCCACAATCCAGTGTCCGGCAAGGGCTGGACCCGTGCCCGTGAAACCGCCGATCGTTAGGATCAGAAGTACCAAAGCCATTTTTTTGTCAGTCATTATAGACCCCCTGCACGCGTAATTTTGGGATGTATATTGAAATTATACTCATAATGTGAAACAGTAAAGCGGTTCTTTTGCTGCAACACCCCCATCCTTTTCGATCCAAGGCCTAAGCGGGCGTCTTCATCAATACGGAGACGCACCGAGATGGCCGAGGCGCCTGGGCCGCAAGGCGCGAGGAGCGATAGTGCCTGTCGTATTCAAGCGACGCGCAACGCAGACGGACCGGGATGCGTCGTTCATCGAATGCCCGCGTATTGATGAACACGACCACTAAGGAGGCCCGATGACCCGTTCATATATGGGAAAGGTGCTGTGGGTGGACCTGACCAGCCGCCGCATCACCAGCGAAACCATTCCCGACGAACACTACCGGCACTATTTGTCCGGTACCGGTCTGGCCGCCTGGCTGCTGTACCGCCGGATTCCTGCCGGAGCGGATCCCCTGGGACCGGAAAACATCCTGGGGTTTATGTCCGGGATCTTGACCTCAAGCGGATCCCTGTTCACCGGCAGGTGGATGGTGGTGGGCAAAAGCCCGCTCACCGGAACCTGGGGTGAGGCCAACTGTGGGGGGAACCTGGCTCCGGCCATCAAGGCATGCGGGGTAGACGGAATTTTTTTCACCGGCCAAAGCGACCGGCCGGTTTACCTGTATGCCGACACCAAGGGGGCCGCGTTGCGCGATGCGGCCCATTTATGGGGCCAGGATGCCGTTGCGACCGAGCGCCTGCTGGTGGACGAACACGGCAGCAAACAGCGGGTCAGGGTGGCCTGCATCGGTATGGCCGGCGAGCGACGTTCCCTGATTGCCGGCATCGTTAATCACGGCGGTCGATTGGCGGCCCGCAGCGGCTTGGGGGCGGTCATGGGGGCCAAGGGGCTCAAGGCCGTTGTTCTGTGCGGTTCCCGTCGTGTTCATGCGTTTGATCCCAAGGCCATGAAAGCCTTAAGCCTGGCATGCAACGACCATGTGGCCTTTCAGCCGCCATTTTTAAACGGTACCATGACCGCTTACCTGGGCGCGCTCATGCGCATGCTGCCCGCCCAGATGAAACTCGACGGCATGCTATACAAAATCATGCTGGACAAATGGGGTACCGTCAACCAGAATCAGATGGCCATCGAGATGGGCGATGCCCCGGTGATGAACTGGAAAGGTTCCAACCGGGATTTTGGACTGGACAAATCCAAGCTTATCGATCCCGACGAATTCACCCGACCGGTGGTAGCCAAATACTTCTGCTACTCCTGTCCTTTAGGCTGCGGCGGCATCAGCCTGGCACCCGACGGCAAAACCGAGGTGCATCGACCCGAATACGAATCCACCATTGCCCTGGGAGGCTTGTGCCTCAACCAAGATGCCGACAGCATACGCTACCTCAATGAACTGCTTAACCGCGCCGGAATGGACACCATCTCCGTGGGTGGCACCGTGGCCTTGGCCATCGAGTGTTATGAAAAGGGGCTATTGACCCCGACGGACACGGACGGGTTAACGCTGACTTGGGGCAACACCGAGGCCATCGTCCGCCTGGTAGAAAAAATGATCCAGCGGGAGGGCCTCGGTGATCTATTGGCTGACGGGGCCAAACGGGCGGCCCAAAAAATTGGCCCCAGCGCCGAAGCGCTGGCCATCCATGCCGGGGGACAGGAGCTGGGCATGCACGACGGCCGCTACGATCCCGGCTTTGCCCTGCATAACGTGGTCGAGCCCACCCCCGGCCGACACACCATCGGGGCGTATATGTACTACGAGATGTTCCAGCTCTGGCGGGTTATACCGGCTCTGCCCGACCCCTCCCTGTTTTACTTCAAGCGCAGCAAGTACCAGGCAAACCGGGAAAAGGCCGCCATGGGAGCTGCCTGCAGCCAATACATGAACGTGGTCAACGGCGCCGGCGGCTGCCTCTTCGGTGCCTTCATGGGTACCCACCGGATTCCGGTCTTTGACTGGCTCAATGCCGCCACCGGCTGGGACCACTCGCCGGAAGCCTATCTGGTTATCGGCCACCGTATTCAGACGGTCAAACAACTGTTCAACATTAAACACGGCGTCCACCCCAAAGATATCCGCCTCAGCAAACGGGTGCTGGGTGATCCGCCCCAGCGGGTAGGGGCCAATAAAGGTGTCACGATCCCGCTGGAAAAGCTGCGGCGATACTATTGGTCCGCCATGGGCTTCGACCCGGTGACGGGGGTGCCGACGCCCGAATGCGTGGCCCGTTTGAACGTAGACATATAAACGCCTCCCACGCCCACATGGGCCTGGTCAACACCCCGAGGATATCCCCCATGGCCTATGCCATCACCCATGAATGTGTCGGCTGCAGCGTATGCATGCGTGTCTGCCCGGTGGATGCCATCTTCGGCAAACCCAAGGAGCGCCATCGCATTGTAACGGAAATCTGCATCGACTGCGGGGCCTGCGGACGAATTTGCCCCTACGCCAGTGTAAAAAACCCGGAGGGCCAGGTGTGCGAGCGGATCCGCATCCGCTCACGCTGGCCGAAACCGGTGTTCGACGACAAGCGCTGCATGGGATGCACCATCTGTGTGGAGGCCTGTCCCACAGGTTGCATTGGTTTGAAGCTGGACCGGGGCGACAGACAAACCCTTCGTCATCCCTTTTTAAAAAAAGAGCGTGACTGCATCGGATGTGATTTTTGCATGCTGGAATGCCCGGTGGATGCGGTGAGTATGGAACAACCGGTGGGATAACGGTGGCGGAAAAGTCCCTTCCCGGGCCTAAAAGACCCGGGAAGGGGTGAAAGACCGTTTAAACGACCTTGAACTTGTAGACCTGGTTGGATTCCGGATCAATCACATGGACACCGCAGGCCACGCACGGGTCAAAGGAGTGGACGGTGCGCAGAATTTCCAGGGGCTGCTTGGCATCGGCCACCGGGGTGCCGATAAGCGCCTCTTCCACCGGGCCCAGTTTGCCCTTGTCGTCGCGGGGACCGAAGTTCCAGGTTGACGGGACCACATACTGGTAGTTTTTGATCTTGCCGCCTTCGATGTTAATCCAGTGCCCCAACGATCCACGGGGTACGTCGTTGAGCCCCAGGCCCATGGCTTTATCGGGCATCTCCCAGGCCGTGTAGGTCTGGGTGTCGCCGCTCTTGATGTTCTCCAGCAGCTCCATGATCCAGCCGGGCATGGCCTGACCGATGGCGATGGTCTCCAGTCCTCTGGCGGCAGTCCGGCCGAGGGTGGAAAAAAGGGCGGCGGCGGGAATGCCGAGTTTCTGAAGCGTGGCATCCACCAATGGTTTGATTTCCTTGTGGCCTTTACCATAAGCCACCAGCACACGGGCCAGCGGTCCCACTTCGCAGGGCTCACCTTCGTATCTGGGCGCCTTGAACCAGGAGTACTTGCCGCTGTCAGGCCGGTACTTGGGGTCTTCCTGCAGCGGTTTGGTCTCACCCTTGTACGGATGAAGATCGGGGCCATCTTCATACCAGGCGCGGGTTACATTCTCCGCCACTTTCTCCTGGATGGCCATGGGGATGTTGGCCAGGTCCCGTTTGCTGATCAAGCCGCGCGGCATAAACAGGCTGTCCGGTTCGTTTTCACTTTCAGGGAATTCACCCCAGGCCAGGAAGTTGGTGGTGCCGCCGATGGCGCCCCAGTCCTTGTAGAAGGACGCCACAGCCACCAGGTCGGGGATGTAGACGTTTTCAATGAATTCTTGGGTCTCTTTCTGCAGGTAGAGGAACTCGGCGATGCGGTCGGGCTTCAGGTCGGCCACGCTGGTGATGCCGCCCACCACGAGGAACTGCGGGTGGGGGTTCTTGCCGCCGAAGACGGCGTGCATGCGGGCTGCCCGAGCCTGCAGCCGAAGGGCTTCAATGTAATGGGCACAGGCCATCAGGTTGGCCTCCGGCGGCAGCTTGTAGGCCGGGTGGCCCCAGTAGGCATTGGAAAAGGGGCCCAGCTGGCCGCTGTCCACAAAAGTCTGGATGCGCTGCTGGACTTGCTTGTAATACGCGAGGCCGCCCACTTTGGCGTTGCTGACGTTATCCGCCAGTTCGGCGGTTTTCTTGGGATCGGCCTTCAGGGCGCTGACAATGTCCACCCAGTCCAGCGCGTGCAGATGATAAAAGTGGACCAGATGGTCATGCTGGAATTGTGCGGCATGCATCATGTTCCGGATCAGTCTGGCGTTTTTCGGAATTTTGACGCCAACGGCGGCTTCGACTGCCCTCACCGAGGACAGAGCATGGGTGTACGTTCAGACGCCGCAGGATCGGGCTACGAAATGATGCGCATCGCGCGGGTCGCGCCCCTGGAGAATCAGCTCGATACCACGGAACATCTGGCCCGAGCTCCACGCATTGACAACTTTGCCGCCGGCCACTTCCACCTCGATACGAAGGTGGCCCTCGATTCTGGTGATCGGATCCACTACTACTCGTTTACCCATAATTACAACCTCCCTTTATTCGTCAAAGGACTGTTTCAAGTTGGAAAGCTTGGACCTACATCTCTTCATAGAACGGGGTCATGGTGTCCCAAAAATTGGGCTGGCTGCAACCGATGCAGGGATGGCCGGCTTCCACCGGCCAGCTGGTGCCGTCATTGAACTTGGCCGTGGGACAGTTGTTGTAGGTCTCCGGACCGCGGCAGCCCACTTTGTAGAGGCAGTAGCCCAAAGCGGCCTCTTCGCTGCCGAACTCCTCGACAAACTCTTCGTTCTCGAAATGGGAGCGTCTGGGGCATTTGTCATGGATGGTGCTGCCGAAGGCAAACATTGGCCGGCCCATATCGTCCAGGTCGGGCAGTTTACCCAACAACAGGTAGTTGACCACGGTTCCCACCAGGTTGATCGGGTTGGGCGGGCATCCGGGAATATTGAGGGTTTTCATGCCGATGGCTTCGCCAACACCCTTGTAGCCGCCCGGGTTGGGGGCTGCGGCCTGAATGCCGCCGAATGTGGCACAGGTGCCGTAGGCGATGACAGCCGCCGCCTTGGGACAAACGTCCTTGGCAATTTCAAGGAAAGAACGGCCGCCCACTTTTCCATAACCGCCGTTGTATTTTGTGCCCACGCCGCCCTCAACGATGCAGATAAACTTGCCGTCGTATTTTTTTATCGCATTGTGGAGCTGCTCTTCGGCCTGGTGACCGGCAGCAGCCATGATGGTCTCGTGGTATTCCACCGAAAGCACTTCCAGAACGAGTTCGTCGATGTAAGGATACTGGGATCGCAGCAGGGACTCGGAGCATCCGGTGCACTCGGCAAAATGCAGCCAGACCACCGGCGGACGCTGGGCCGGCGCGGCGAACACCTCGGCCACCTTGGGAACGAAGGAAGATGACAGTCCCATGGTTGCCGTCAGCGCCGTGCAGTACTTCATGAAATCTCTTCGCGAGACGCCTTTTTCCTTCAACCGTTCATAAAATGTTCTTTCCTTTTCCATTGGCACCTCCTGATGCTGATTAAGGATGATTGTGGAGCAAAAAAAAGAGAACCCGCCGTCCATGCAACAGCCGCTTATGCCGCGACACATACTGTGCTGCCATGGTCGCCCTGGTTCCGCTTATCTTTTCGAAGGCGTTGGATCGGTTTATCTTGGCCACGATCAATGGGTTTCGCGATACATTCAGTTATCAGGTCCGATATTCGGCGATCACTATTCTACTCACGGGCTTGTGTCTCTGCGCAGCAGCAGCCACACGGTCTGTTTTGTTGAGTAATGAGGTGATGATTGCGATGCAAAGGTGACGAAAATCCCAAAAATTATCAGGGATTATTAGTGGAAGACCCAAACCAAGTCAAGGTAAAAAGCGTCTTTTGGTCATTGTTTAAGTCGGTTGGGCACGCAGGAGTAATGGTTATCCGGGTCGAGGCAGCAAAAAAGCGCCCACTGGTCAGAATGGGCGCTTTGGGTGTCAACAGCGTTGGCTTGAATCAGGCCTCGTCGATGCTGGTATCCTCATCGGAGATTTGAATGGATTTTTTCAGATCTTTGATAAGCCCTTTTTCTTCGAAGTCATCATCGATGTCATCGTCGAGAAGGTCATCCACATCCATGCTTGCCTCCTCTTCGTCTTCGTCATCAGGTTCCTTTCTTACCTCCTCAGCCATGGGGCTAAACATCTCCCGCTCTTCGAAGAAGAGCTCGGCGGATGAGTTGGCGCCTGGCCGGAACATGTCGACAATGGCATCGGCGATACGTTCCGTGTACATCCCCGGGGGATACATATTATGGGTACGCAGGGCCTGGATCAGGGCGTTGCGATCCTTGTCCATGGCCGCCTTGATCGCTTTGGCATCATAGGTTTCTTCACACAGCAGGGAGAGCATCTCCTTGTCCAGTTCAGCGTATTCCTGAATAGACAGTTTCCCAGCCTCATTGTCCAATAGAACCACATATTTTTGTTTCATATAAGTGTCTTCCTCCACAGGCGACAGTGCGCTATTTTTTGCCCGGAGGAACATCACAAAACATCATTGATGTCAACCATCATTTACGGTTTCCGATGATAATCGCTATTAACCAAGTGGGCCATTTGGCCATCACCCTTCAACCGTTGACGGTATCCTTGCCCAGCATGGCTGCGGCACCGGAATCGCGATGACCTGCAATGGGGGAAAATCCTTAATCTTCCCGTGTTTGCCAAGGACAAAAGGATTGACGCTGAGGGCTCGAAGTGCTATTGGGCCGAATTATTCACGTGGAGGGATGGCCGAGTGGTTTAAGGCGGCGGTCTTGAAAACCGTTGAGTGAAAGCTCCGTGGGTTCGAATCCTACTCCCTCCGCCACAACCAATTAGCTATTCACGGAGAGATGGCCGAGTCGGCTGAAGGCGCTCGCCTGCTAAGCGAGTGTGTGGTGAAAGCTGCACCCCGGGTTCGAATCCCGGTCTCTCCGCCAGTTTATACGATGAACCGATAGCCCGCTTGTTCTGCGGGCTATCATTTTTTTTGACTGGCAGCTAGGATGCATTGTGTCCCTTTCCTGCCCGCGCGCCTTACAAAGTCAAGGCCTTATGCTTTCAACATCAGCGAAAATCCGGTTTTCGGCACACTTGACCATGGACGTGCTGGTCAACGGTTTTCTGGCCTGTGTCGTCTTTGGAATCATTGCGCAAGCACAAGCGGCGGACCCCGTGGTTGATCGGGTGCAGGCCGTCATCAAAGCCAGACTGACCGGTGATCCGGCCATAACGTCCCTCTCCTGCCACGGTGAACTGCTGTGCGGCATCGAGGTGCTGCCGCTGGCCTACCGCAACACCACCTATCACCCCCTGTGGGTTGACCGCTCCCTGCGCCTGGAAAAGGCGGAGGCCCTGGCCGAGGCCATCGGTCATGCCGAGGAAGAGGGACTCTCGTCAATGGACTATCACCTGGATGCCATCCAGGATCTGCTGGCCAGGGTGTGCGAACAGGCTTCCGCGGCAAGTCCAGCCTCAGTCCCGCCCGAGTTGTGGGCGGACCTGGATTTGCTTCTAACCGATGCCTTCCTCTTGTATGGTTCCCATCTGGCTGCCGGGCGAGTCAACCCCGAGACATTGCACCCCGACTGGAAGATCAACCCGGGAAAGGTGGACCTCTTGGCATCCCTCGACAAGGCCGCCTCATCCGGAGATATCGACAATGCCCTTGAAAACTTGAGGCCGGCGCACAGCGGCTATACGGCCCTTCGTAAGGCCTTGACCCAGCTTCGTGGTTTGGTTGCTGCCAATGGCTGGCCGTTGCTGGATACCCGGGAAATCCTCAGGCCGGGCGACCGCGGTTTGGCTGTGGGTGATCTTCGCCGCCGGCTTGCCCTGAGCGGCGACCTCGACCCAACCGGCCCTGACGCCGATGCGCTTTTCTTTGATGACCCGCTCGCGTCCGCGGTGAAGGCATTTCAGCAACGCAACGGGTTGAAAGGGGATGGCATTGTGGGGCGCGACACGTATGGCATGTTAAACGTTCCCGCCGAACAACGCCTCCGCCAGTTGGTGCTCAACCTCGAACGCTGGCGGTGGCTACCCCATGATCTGGGAGCCCGCTACGTCATTGTCAACACCGCTGATTTCAACCTCAAAGCAGTGGAAAACGGCCAGGTCGAATTGCAGATGCGGGTGGTGGTGGGGCGGCCGGCCAGGCGCTCGCCGGTGTTCAGTGCCAACATGGCCTATCTGGTGGTCAACCCCTATTGGAATGTGCCCACCACCATCGCCGTGGAGGATATCCTGCCCGAGCTTCAAAAAAATGCTGCCTACCTGGCCCCGCGGGGCATCCGCGTGCTTCAGAGCTGGGCAGTAGACGCACCGGAGGTAGACCCCGTTACGGTTGACTGGCATGCTTACCATGCCAACCGGTTCCCCTTCAGACTGCGCCAGGATCCCGGACCCTATAACGCCTTGGGCCGAATTAAATTCATGTTTCCCAATCCGTTTGCCGTCTACCTGCATGATACCCCCAACCGCGCCCTCTTCAAGCGGGTTCAGCGCGATTTCAGCTCCGGCTGCATCCGGGTGGAAGCACCGATTGCGCTGGCCAATTTCGTGCTGGCGGGAGACCAACGCTGGACACCGGATGCATTGAATACACTCATCGAAAAAGGAGAAACGCGGACCATCGGGCTTAAGCATCCGATTCCTGTGCATCTCTTGTATATGACCGCCTGGGCGGACGAAATGGGTGTCATTCAGTTTCGCAGCGACATTTACCACCGGGACCGTGATCTGGAGCCAGCCCTTAACCAACGAAGGCCCCCCCCGCCTGGTTTGGTTCACCCGCTGGAAGCGCCGGCAGTGCCTGCCCGGCTAACGGGGAAAAGCCCAACCGACTGAGCCTGCCCACAAATTAAAAAAGGCCCCCATGGAGATGCCCATCCATAGGGGCCTTTTGCGGTTCAAACGAACGTCGTTGGTATTGGCCCGCTAGCCATTCCAGGTTCGAAACGCCCCGGTATCCACGTGGACGAAATCGGAACGGGGGTAGTAGCCGACGCCGCCGAGCTGCATATTCAGGCATGCTTGCCGCAGCTGGCGGGTATCACATCCGGGCAGGCGGATGTCGATGGCGCGCCCCAGGGTGTGGTAGCTGAACTTGGCCACGCCTGAACTCCGTTTGCGCAGCCGGGCATTGGTCTTTGGGGAGCGGTAACCGGAGATGATGTGAAAGGAGGAGCAAGATCCCAACCGTTGGTTCACGGTAAAGAGCATGTCCATCAGCCGGGGATCCATGACCTCGATATCACCGGAGCGGTGATCTCTTAAAACATGGTTGATTTTCTGCAGGGCGTCAGGGCAATAGGCGCCGTTTTTAAAATAGCAGACCGCCAGCCGTTCGCCGGTGTGGGTGTTGAAAAAGGAAAGTGAACGGCGGGAGTTGTCCGGCAGCAGCGCGGCCCATCCCGTTGCAGGCACCAGACAGGTGGTCAGGAAACCCGCACCCCTTTTCAAAAAATCACGTCGATTGCAACTGCCCATGTTAATCTCCGCATTTCAGCCGTTGGGGTCTTAATCAGCCATCAATCCAACTCGCTGGAGATAAAAGCAAAAGTCATACCTGAATGCTGCAGTCGGCACATAATTGTGGGTTGTGCCATATTTAAATGGCACAAATAATTGAATTTATTGTGTAATTACGAATTTACCGTTCTGGGTTCCCGCAAGCAACCGCTTTTTAGGTGGATTTCCTTAGCGGCGCTGGCGTGCACTTTTCGTCAACATGTTGACAAAAAACGTGCCATCAAACGATCCGTCGAAACTGAATTTCCAAATCCTTGACCGTCCATTGGATCCAGATGGGACGCCCGTGGGGACAGTGCGACGGGTTGTCGCAGGCATCCAACTGTTCGAGCATGGCCTTGATTTGCACCTCGGTGAGCTGCTGGTTGGCCCGGATCGCATTGTGGCAGGCCATGACCATGAGGCATTCATCCAGAAGCGTTTCCATCCGGGCAGTCACTCCGATTTCGGCCGTTTTTTCGACCATCTGGGTGACCAGCGACGGAAGATTGCCGCTGTCCAGCATGGTCGGCAGGGCCTTGACCACGAAAGTGTTGCCGCCAAAAGGCTCGATCTCAAGCCCGTAACGATCCAGCTCCGGGGCCAGCTTTGCCAGGATCTGGGCTTCACGGAATCCCAAGTCGATGGTTTCGGGCAGCAGCAGGCGCTGGACGGTCGGTCGATGATCGCTGGATTGGCGTTTGAGCTGTTCGAAAACGATGCGTTCGTGGGCCGCATGCTGATCGATAAGCATCAGGCCATCGCTGGTTTCACAGATGATATAGGTGCCCTTATACTGGCCGATAAGGGTCAGGTCGGCAAAAAACCGCTGCTTCCACAACGGGGCCTGCCGGATGGGTTGGCCGCCATGGGCCGTGGGATGTATGGGCGGCCGCGGTGCAATGACGCGATGGGCCGACGGCAATGGGCTCAGATTGTCATCGGCGGCGGTGTCGGGGTTTGTTTTAAAAGCCGTCGGTTGACGCGGCCGGCGTGCAGGCGGACGGCTGCCTGGCTTTTCGCCCAGCCGTTGCGGCATGCCGTAGCCGGCATGCCGCTCAGCCACGGATGCCGGCGGTTGAAGCGCTTGGGGGGTTGCCGATGCGGCCATTTTCCAGCGGGTGGGATCGGATTGCCTGAGAGCTTCGGCCACGGCCTCCCGCACGGCATCGTGAACCATTTTTTGGTGAACGAAACGAATTTCGTGTTTGGTGGGATGCACATTGACATCCACCTGGTCGCAGGGGACCTCCAGAAACAGCACTGAAACCGGATATTGACCCTTCATCAGGCGGCCGGCATAACCACCAAACAAGGCGTGCTGAATCACCCGGTCCTTGACCCACCGGCCATTGACGAAAAGATAAATGCCCCGCGCAGTGGACCGGTTCATGCGTGGCGCAGCCGCCCACCCGCGGATGGCGATCTCCCCGCTGACCCGGTCAACCGGATGCAGCGCTAGCTTAACGGTGGTGCCAAGAACATCGGCCACCCGATCGATGGGCTCGCTGGCCGGTGCCCAGCTTTTTACGATCCGGCTGTTATGGGTCAGCCGGAATTGAACGGCTGGACGGCACAGGGCCATGCTGGCAATGGTGTCAGCAATGTGGCCCATCTCCGTGTCAATACTTTTTAGAAACTTTCGCCGAGCGGGCGTGTTGTAAAAAAGGCCCGCCACCGTAATCATCGTGCCGGCAGGAGCGCCCGCATCGGAGACGGTATTGATCCGGCCTCCCGCCACCTCGATCTGGGTGCCCACGGCGGCGTTGGTTTCCCGGGTGACAAGGGTGAGCCGGGAGACCGAGGCGATGCTGGGTAAGGCCTCTCCCCGAAACCCCAGCGTGCGAATGGCAAACAGGTCCGGCTCCCGGTTGATTTTGCTGGTGGCATAGCGCTCCAGGCAGAGCAGGGCATCGTCCCGGCCCATGCCCTGTCCATTGTCCGCCACCCGGATGAGCTTGCGTCCGCCCTGTTCGATCTCCACGATGATCCGGGTGCTGCCGGCATCGATGGCATTCTCCACCAGCTCCTTGACCACGGAGGCCGGACGCTCCACCACTTCACCGGCAGCAATTTTGTTGGACAGGATTTCCGGCAGGATTCTGATTTTGGACATTTTTTAATGCGCTGAGGATATCGTTTTAAAGCTGCGTGACAGGTACTCCGCCTCCATGGGGGTCAGGTTGAATTTCAGACAGGCCGCATCCATGAGCTGCTGTCGGCTTTTGGGTGATCCCGCCTTTTCTTCCTCAGATATCCACGTGACTGCTTTTCTCAGGCTTTCGCCTTCGGGCTGTATGGCCATGGGAACCTCCCGTTAACCGTCTGAATATAAAAGTGTTTGCCGTCTCGGGCCGCTAGCGCAGCGGGGGCTTCTTATCCGCGATGGCCGCCGCCTGTTCGAACTGCCGGGCGATCTTGAAAAGAATCGTTTCATTAAAATGGCGGCCCATGATCTGCAGACCGATGGGCAGGCCGTCTTCGGAAAAACCGCAGGGTACCGAGATGCCCGGGATGCCGGCCAGGTTGGCCGACAGGGTGAAGATGTCCGACAGGTACATGGTCAACGGGTCGTCAAGGGTCTCTCCGATGCGGTAGGCCGGCGTGGGCGCCACCGGCGAGAGGATGGCGTCGCAGGCGGCAAAGGCCGTTTGAAAATCGTTTTTGATCAGCGTACGGATCTGGGATGCCTTGCCGTAGTAAGCATCGTAGTAACCGGCGGATAAGGCATAGGTGCCTAAAATGATGCGCCGCTGCACCTCCGGACCGAATCCTTGTGACCGGGTGCTGCGATACATCTGCAGCAGATCGGTCTGGGTCTTGTCGCGAAAGCCGTATTTCACGCCGTCGTAACGGGCAAGATTGGAGCTGGCTTCACTGGGGGCAATGACGTAATAGGCCGCCACGGCGTGGCCGGTGTGGGGTAGGGAAACGTCGATGCATCGGGCACCCAGGGATTCGATGGTTTTTACCGCCCGTTCAACGGCCATGCCCACCTGGGGATCCAAACCCTGGGCGGCACGGTACTCCTCGGGGATGCCCACCACCACATCCGCGAGACCGTCAGTGGCAATATCTGAAAAGCGCGGCACCGGTTCGGGAACAGAGGTGGCGTCCCTCGGGTCGTGGCCGGCGATGGCCTCCAGCATGATGGCACAGTCGGTCACCGTCTTGCCCAACGGGCCGATCTGATCCAGCGAAGAGGCAAAGGCCACCAGCCCGAAACGGGATACCCGGCCATAGGTGGGCTTGATCCCCACCACGCCGCAGTGGGAGGCGGGTTGACGGATAGAGCCCCCGGTATCCGACCCCAGAGCCCCCAGGCACATGCCCGCCGCCACCGCCGCCGCAGAGCCGCCGCTGGATCCTCCGGGAATGCGCGCCAGGTTCCAGGGGTTGCAGGTGGTCTGAAAGCCGGAGTGCTCGGTGGTGGAGCCCATGGCGAACTCGTCCATGTTCAGCTTGCCCACAATCACCGCACCGACGTTTTTCAAGCGGGCGATCACCGTGGCGTCATAGGGCGGGATGAAGTTTGCCAGAATTCTTGAGGCACAAGTGGTCCGGAGCCCTTTGGTGCAGATCAGGTCTTTGATGCCCAAGGGGATGCCAGTCAGCGGCGCAACGTCACCGTTCGCCAGGCGCTGATCCGCCGCTTCGGCTTGGGCCATGGCGCCATCGGCATCGACGGTCAGGAAGGCAGCCACCTTGCCGTCCACCCCCTCGATGCGCTCGAGGACGGCCCGGGTCAATTCCACGGAAGCGATGGCTCTCTTTTTCAACAGACCGGAAGCCTGTTCGATGGTCAATTCATGCAGTTTCATCGGTTCATATCCTTGGGGCGTTCTTGCCTTTGGCGGCAACAACCGAAGCTGCCAATGGCCCTCAGATCACCTTGGGTACCACAAAGGCACCCTCGTCCGTTTCCGGGGCGTTGGCCAGAGAAGCCTCCGGATCCATGGGGTTCTGTTCCTCATCCTCTCTGAATGCATTGGTCAGGGAAATGGCATGGGATGTGGCGACAATCCCGGTGGTGTCCACCTGCTTGAGGGTGTCGACATAATCGAGGATGGTGCCGATCTGGCCGGCAAACCGGTCGATGTCCGCCTCAGCGAGATCCAGCCTGGCCAGGTGAGCCACGTGCAGGACTTCTTGTTGGGATATCTTCATTTTTTTCTTCTCAGCATCAATAAATTTTGAAAAGTGTGGGAAGGATATGCAACTCGTGAAGCTCCTCGATGATTTCCAGAAAACCGACGATCCAGACAAACCAGAGGGCATCAAACATATGGTGTTTGTAAACTTTTGGTTTGACGATATATTCTTCAGGTTCGGTCAATTGAGCTATTCTGGGAAAGAACCGCGGCACGTTGTGACAATAGGTGCTGAAGACCGGGCCATGCTTTTTTAACAAGCCGGCCTCCTCGCTTTTAATGACCAGCGGATAATAGGCGGAGAAGGCCAGCATGATCACCGCCGGTATCAGCACCGTTTCCGTGGCCAACCCAACGCCCACCGCTCCGATCAGGCTGAAGAAATAAAGGGGATTGCGGCATGTCGAATACGGTCCCTGGGTGATCAGTGTATTTGTCTTGTAGCCTGCGATATAGAGCGAGCACCACAGCCGTCCCACAGAAGCCACAGCCACCAATACAATGCCGGTAAAAAACAAACCGGTGCAGAAAAAAGGGGCCCTTTCTTCCAGGGCGCTAGTGGACACTAAAATTACAGCCACCAAGGCGAGGGCAAAAATCCGTGATATCAATATTCTTAGTTTTTCTATCATTTTAGATCCATCTGGAATCCGCTGGTCAAAGATTCCCCCATGGGGGTTAGTGGCTGACCAAGATGGGTTTTTTCTGCTCCCTGCGCAACCGATCCAGATCCGCTGCCGCTTGTTCACGGTCCCTGTAACTGCCCACCCGCACCCGGAACCAGAGCCCTTGGTCGGCAATGACAATTCTAGACAGGTAGGCAGAATAGCCCTCCTTTTTCAGATTTGCAACGATTCGCTCGGCGGCTGCCGGATCCTTCAGTGAAGCCACCTGAATCGTCAGATTGCCCGAAGCCTGGGCAGTTTCCGAAGCTGTCGACGGCGTGTTTGCGACCGTTGGTTGTGCCAGCACGGTGGCCTTTTTAGCCATGAGGGCGGCTCGCAGCTTATGGGGCGGCGGCGCCGATTCGACCGTATCCTTGCGGGGGGGAGGTCCGGCAGTCAACGCCGGGTTCAGCGGAAGCTGGACGGCGGTATCCGGCCCGTCTTTTTTCAGAGCTTCATAAAACTCCAAGGGCGCTTTTTCATCTTCCCCCCGGACGGCTTTTTCCACCGCTTCGCGCTCCTTTTTCAGCATGGCGTCACGCAGGGCGGCCAGCTCTTTTTGCAGCGCTTGGGTGTCGAACTGCACGGGTGCGGTTCCGCGGCCCACCAACACGCCAAGGACAAACATCCAGGCCGCAATGAAAAAGACCAACAGGTATCGCCCCCAGGCGATCCGGCGTTTTGACTCGGTGGCCGTGCCCTCTGTCACAGGTTTTTCCTCTGCCCGGAAATGGGTTTCGCTGCAGGTGACCTACATGGAATCCGGTGCCGACACGCCCAGCAGCGCCAGTCCGTTGCGGATTACCTGCCGTACGGCCGTGATCAGGTAGAGCCTGGACCGGGTCAGCTTCAAATCGTCTTCGCACAGCACCCGATGCCGATTATAATAGGTGTGGAATGCAGCCGCCAGGGTCATCAGGTAATAGGTGATGCGGTGCGGCTCCATAAAGGCACCGGCAGTTTCCACTGCTTCCGGATAACGGGCCAGGGCCTTGATTAGCGCGATGTCCTCAGCTGTTTCCAGAACGGACAGATCCGATGGTGCAAAGCCGCCCACATCCATCCCATCGGCCTGCGCCTTGCGGTGGATGCTGGAAATGCGTGCGTGGACATACTGGACATAGTAAACGGGGTTGTCGTTGGTCTTTTGCTTGGCCAAATCCAGGTCGAAGTCCAGGGGACTGTCATAATGGCGGGTCAGAAAAATAAACCGGGCCGCATCCCGGCCGACCTCCTTGACCACTTCGGCCAGGGTGACGAACTCCCCCGCCCGGGTGGACATGGCCACGGGCTGGCCGGCGCGCAACAGGTTGACCAGCTGCACCAGCAGGACATCGAATTGATCGCGGCCATACCCGGATGCCACCACGGCGGCTTTCATACGCGGAATATAACCGTGGTGGTCGGCCCCCCAAACATCAACGACTTTTTGAAACCCGCGCTCGAACTTGTCCTTGTGGTAGGTGATGTCGGATGCAAAATAGGTGGTCTGGCCGTTCTGACGCACCACCACGCGGTCCTTTTCGTCGCCGTAGTCGCTGGTTTTGAACCACAGGGCACCCTCTTGCTCGTAGACCAGGCCCTTCTCCTTGAAATGGCGGATGTCCGCTTCCACTTTGCCCGAATCGTAGAGGCTCTGTTCCGAAAACCATCGGTCGAAGGTCACACCGAAATCCACCAGGTCGGCCCGCATGCCCTCGGTAATCTTCTCCGCCGCATAGCGGGCGCAGGGCATGATGGCTTCCGCCTCGTCCTGTGCAAAGACCTGCCGGCCATCCCGTTCCAGCAGGTCCCCGGCCAGATCGCGGATGTAATCACCCTGGTAGCAGGTGTCAGGGAAGTCCACAGTTTCGCCCAGCAGTTCTCTGCCACGCAGGTAGACAGAGAGTCCCAGGGTCTGGATTTGTCGGCCGGAGTCGTTAATGTAATACTCTTTCTGCACATCATAGCCGCAAACCGAGAGGATATTGGCCGTGCTGTCCCCTACGGCGCCGCCCCGTCCATGCCCCACGTGAAGGGGGCCGGTAGGGTTGGAGCTGACGAATTCGATCTGGATACGCGTTCCCTTGCCCAGGTCGCAGCTGCCATACCGCTCCTTCTGCTCGTGGATGGCGGCCAGCACCGGGTGCCAAGCGGATGCACGAATGAAAAAGTTGATAAACCCCGGTCCGGCGATTTCGGTCCGCTCGAGGAAGCCCTCGTGGTCATCCAGATGGTCGATGAGGGTTGCGGCAATTTTCCGCGGTGACATGCGCTGAACCTTGGCCATCTGCATGGCCAGGTTGGTGGAAAGGTCGCCGTGGCTGCCGGCCTTGGGTTCTTCCAGCACCACATCGCAAAAGTCTGCCGTGGGGAAGATGCCTTTTTGATGAGCGGCGGTTGCTGCCGCAAGAATCATTTGCTTAAGCACGGTTTTCATGTATTTTTTCCGCAGCCTTTATACACCGATGACTGACTCCTGGGGCGATGTCCGCCGATCCGGCGTTGCGGGTTGATAGTTGCCGTCACAGCCTTGCCCCTGCCACCGAGCAACGCCTTTTTCAGTAAAGCCCAGTTCATAAAGAGTTTTCCGATCCAAGTCAAGAAGGTTCACCCCGGCCTCAGGATACCTGCATGGGGCGGTTTTGACGGGCAAAAACCCCTTGGACAAGAGAACCAAAGGCAACTGCCGTCAAGGTCGGCTGAAGGATCAAGCCCCCATTTTTTTTCAGGACCCTGTTTAATTTGAGCGCTTTTACCCCATTTAAGGGCTTGGCTGGCCGGAGTGGCAATTTCCCTTGCATATCCTTAAAATCCAACGTATTTAACCCTTTGCTGGACTCCGCAACACAAGTGCCTGGATTCTGGAGTGACCAAAAGGGTCTGTAATAATGATGAATATGAGTACCTGCAAGCAGCGGCAGAAACTTGCCGTTGATGTTGATGCGATTTGCCGTCTGATCGCCGCCACCCAGCTGTCCTCGGGTGAAATCCCCTGGTCAACCGGCGACAAGACCGATCCCTGGGATCATGTCGAAGCGGCCATGGGACTGACGGTTGGTGGATATCTGAATCAGGCCAGGCGCGCCTTTGACTGGATGCGCGCCATGCAGTTGGCAGACGGCAGCTGGTTCGCCGCTTATCGCAAGGGCATCCCCGAAGACCGAACGCGCGAAACCAACATGAGTGCCTACATCGCCGTCGGGGTGTATCATTACTGGCTGATCACCGGCGATCGCGGTTTCCTGGAATCCATGTGGGACACGGTTCGACGAGCGATCGACTTTGCCGTGAGCCATCAGAGTGCCACTGGTGAGGTTTTCTGGGCAATCAGCCCCCAGGGCAAACTGGATCGCATGGCGCTGCTCACCGGATCCAGCTCCATCTACTTGAGTTTGAAGTGCGCCATGGCCTTGGCCGCCGAGCTGGGCATGGCCACCGAGTCCTGGGCCGATGCACTGAATCGCCTGGGTGACGCCATCCGCAGCCGGCCGTATCTGTTCAACATGACCAAATCACGTTTTTCCATGGACTGGTTCTACCC
Source organism: uncultured delta proteobacterium (assembly GCA_963704985.1). Classification (GTDB taxonomy): domain Bacteria; phylum Desulfobacterota; class Desulfobacteria; order Desulfobacterales; family Desulfosarcinaceae; genus Desulfosarcina. The sequence continues at coordinate 564,153 of CAVPIL010000010.1, forward strand.
GGTGCTGTGCGGTGCCGTAACCGGAGAAGCCGCCGGCCGGCGCATCGAACGGCAGTGGAAAAAATATGTGGTCGAGGGACTGGGAGTCCGCTGCGTCTCCGACCAGCCCTGGGTGACGGTCGCGGAAAGTTCCGAACTGGTGCTGGCCCTGGCCGCCATGGGAAACACGGACAAGGCCCACATCGTCTTCAACTGGCTGTCGGAGCACGTCTTCGATGACGGCTCCTTCTGGTGCGGGTTCACCTATCCCGACATGACCCTGTGGCCCGAAGAGAAAATCACCTGGACCAATGCGGTGGTGCTGATGGCCGCCGACGCCCTGTTCAACCTTACCCCTGGTGGAAAAATTTTCAGCCACGACTGGTGGGCCGATGCCGGCTATCCCGGCTGACCGCAGGTCATCGGTTCTAGCGACAGGCATGGTATTCGGCCATGATTAAAGACCATCGCCCCTACATCGTCAAAAAGGCATACCTGAAGTTTCAGAAATTTTACGCCAGCCACTTTCTGCGCCCCCAGCTGGCGCATCTGGGGCCAGGATTCACCTTCATGCGCCCCTGGCATGTGGAGCTGTTCGGCGCCCCTATCGCCATCGGGCGATTCGCCACACTGATCGCCACCCCGGACAAGAAGATCCGGCTGTCGGTGTGGCCGGACCAGGCGGGCCAGGGGCACATCACCATCGGCAACTACTGCCTGGTCTGCCCGGGGGTTCGCATCAGCAGCGCCGCCGGCATCACCATCGCCGACAACTGCATGATCGCCAACGGCGCCTACATCACCGACTCGGACTGGCATGGGATCTACGACCGCATCTCCTTCGGCAGGGCCATGCCGGTGACCGTCGGAAAGAACGCCTGGATCGGGGACAGCGCCATCGTCTGCAAGGGCGTGACCATCGGTGAAAACAGCATCGTGGGTGCCGGCGCCATCGTGGTGGACTCGGTTCCGGCCAACTGCGTGGCCGCCGGCAACCCGGCCCGCGTGGTCAAGCAGCTGGACCCCGCAGAGACCTTCACCACCCGCGCCGAATTTTTCTCCGACCCGGCCAAGCTCTCGCGGGAGTTCATGGCCTGGGAGCAGGCCATGCTGCGGGAGAACACCTTCTTCGGCTGGCTGCGCCACCTGCTGTTCCCCGCTAAAGGGGATTAGGACGGCAGACCGCCGCCATTTCTCATCCCGCTCAGGAAGGCCCCTGGGGAACGCCGGCAAGCAGCGAACCCAGCCCGGTACCGGCCATGAATCCCTCCGGATTGGTTTTTTTCTGAATGTCTCTGCTCTTGCACCGGGAGCAGGCGGGAATCGTGTCATCGTCTTTAAAGGTAAGATGGGCAAAGGTGTGGCCGCAGGCGTTGCAGCGGCAATCGGCTGAAGGCATGGTGTGCATTCCTTTTTGTATACGGCGCCCGCCACTCGAATACCGGCCATTTTCAGATGCTAGCGTGCTGCAGCGGCATCGCTGTCTATTTTCCGGGCAACGCGGTTCAAGGCGGAGCGTTCCGCCCGGCCATAAGGCAGCTTAACGCATTTTGCCGCCCTATTCCAATCGAAACCATCCGCCAGGGAGTTACAGGCTGATGACCGCCGCCTCGCAAGAAAGGTGGATCAGTTCGGCGGCCGTGGCCATTCGGGCGCCTTCGATAAAATCCGTCTCTTCGATCCGCCGGGCCTTGGCGCAGGGGGTGCAGACCAGAATCGGCACCGCGTGGGCCTGAAGATAGGCGATAAGGTCGTCAGCCACATCCCCCGTCGCGGCCCGCAGGTGATCCGCAAGGCCTTTTTTAGCGATGTAAACACCTTCGTCGAGCAGGAAGAGGGTGGTCTGCTTGCCCTCCTTGTGGGCGATGGTCGCCAGATGAATGGCCCGGGTGGAGCGGTTGGGGTTATCTGTGCCACAGGACAGGGCGATGACGACATGATCGTTCATACGTATTCCTTTCTTCTAACGGTTTCCATCTTTCCCACCGGCACCGCCCCGATGGGCCGTACCGGGGAAACTCAGCCCGCGGGTTCGGATTTCCCGGAGGATTCGACCCAGTGAAATCCGGTGAACAGCACGCCGCCCATAAGTGCCATGGCGGCGCTGAACAGAAACAGCGGTGCGCTGTTGCCTGAAACATAAAGGGCACCGCTAACGAAAAAACCCACACTGAGGCCGAAGCCATAAGTGACCGCATTGTTCACTGCCTGGCCCAGGGTTTTGTCCGCTGCCGGGGCCAGCTGATCCATGTAAAGGACCCCGGCCATGTGAAAGGCGCCGTAGGTGATCGCATGGAGCAGTTGACTGACCAAAATCATTACCGCCGACTGGGAGGCATACAGGATGCTCCAGCGCATCGCCGCCACCACGAAAGAGAGGGCCAGCACCCGTTTGAACGAAAAGCGGGCAAACAGCCGGGGGGAGTTGATCATCACCACCACTTCGGCTGCGGATGCCAGGGCCCAGCAGATGCCGATAAAACTGGCCCCATGCCCCAGCTGGGCCAGGTGGATGGAGAAAAAACCATAATAGGCGCCATGACTCACCAACATTAAAAAGGCGCACAGCAAAAAAACCACCGTGTGGCTCGAGAACAGCCGGACGGCATCATGGGGTTGCGCATGCCGCTGCGAGCTGATGCGGGGCATGACGGTGGCCGCCATGGCCTGGGCGGCGGAAACAGCCAGCACCAGAACGATGACGATACCCACGGTATACCGGTCGATCATCTTCCCCAGCACAAGCACCACGGCGATGAACGCGATCGACCCCCACGCCCGGGTGCGGCCGTAGCGCTGTTTGGTCTTGCCCAGAACATCCATAGCAAAGGCTTCGAGAAAGGAGATGATGGGCGCGTAAAAGGCACCGTAGACAATGGTAATGGCCAGCATGCAACGAAAATCAGTGGTGAAGAGCAACAGCGCCCACAGGGCCGTGCTGGCAAAACAGCACAGAATGTAAATGGGACGTCGGATGCCTTTGCGATCCGCCAGGAGCCCCCACAGGATGGAGAAGATGATCAGCACCGCAGCACGTATGGCCGACAGGCTGCCGATCTGGAATCCTGAAAAGCCAATTTCGAGACAATAGAGATTGAAATAGGGCAGGAACACGCCCATGGCGCCGAAATAGAGAAAGTATTGAATTCTGATGGCGTTCTGGTTGTTGATCATGGCCAAACCGAAACCGTGGACTGTGACGGTGTTGATGTTGCGGGCATCATATCGATTCTGCAGGGAAAGGCAACGCCTTTCCCTGCAGGCGTTGCATGTAAAATATGGCCTGCGGTCCTGCATTGTTGACAGAAATCGAAAACATGGGCATCATTCACAGCAATGATGGCTGCCTGCCACCATCCGTTTTCGAACGACACGCCTGCATCCTGATGGGCCATTCCATATGAAGGAGGAAAACATGATGCTTAAGGGGAGAAATCCGATCTGGGTTACGTTGGTGGTTTTCGGTTTGACCGTTAGCGGCTGCGTTCAATCACCGACGGCCGGGCAACCTGTCACAGCTGCCCAGACCCGGGCCATGATGGACAACCCGGTGGAACTGGTGAATCAGCTGAGCAGCGATATTTCCCAAGCACGGGTGGCCCAGCTCAACGTCCTGTCCCCCGATTGGTTCAAAAAGGCGGAAAGCGCCTTTTTCAGCGCCCAGCAGGATCTTGAAAAGGGCAATGAGCTAAGCGATATTCGCCGAGCAGTCATGGAATCACGAGCGCACCTCCAGAAAGCGGAGGAGATCGCCAGGGTTGCGCGCACCACCCTGGCCGACACCCTCAAGGCCCGTGAAATGGCCCGCAATGCCGGAGCCACCAAATTTGAAAAGGAATACCGGCGCGTGGAAAACGATTTTCTGGGTTTGACCCGGGCCATTGAAAGGGACAGCCTGAGTTATGCCCAGAAGAACCGGGGTACGGTACTCGACAGCTACCGGGAATTGGAAGTTCGCGCCATCAAAGAGGAGACCATTGGCGAGGTGCGAACACTGATCGCCAGGGCACAAGCCGCCGATGCACGCAAAATCGCGCCCCTCTCCTACCGTCAGGCCGTGGAGCAGCTCAACGCCACGGACGCCTTCATCTCGGCCAATCCCTATGCCAAGGAAGAGATGCACGCCATGGCCCGGGAAGCCCTGTTCCAGGCCAACCGGCTGGTGGTGGTGACCGGTCAAAGCAACCGGGTTGAAGAGATGAAACCTGAAGAGATTGTCATCATCATGGAAAAACACCTGCATACGATCTCTGCCGCGCTGGGCGCCCCGGACATGCGCAACCAGGAATACCAGACCCAGCTGGACAATATTGTCGGCTCGGTGAACTCACTGAAAAGCGACCGCGCCTTCATGGCTGAAAAAAACCAGGCCCTGCAGGCGGATATGGAGCGGCTGAGGGCCGACTACCAGGCGCTGATCGACGCCCTCAACCTAAGGGTGGCCACCTTGGAAGGCAAAACCCGCGAAGACCAGATGGCCAAGGAGCGCATGGCCAAGGAGCGCATGGCTGCCGAGCAGCGCCTGGAGGCGGAAAGAAGGTTCAACCAGTTGTACGTTGCGGTCCAGAATTATTTCGCCACCGACGAAGCCGAGGTCTACAAACAGGAAAACCAACTGGTGATAAGGCTCAAGGCCATGCGCTTCCCGGTGGGAAAGAGCATCATCATGCCGGACAATTACGGGCTGCTCAGCAAGGTGCAAAAGGCCATCCGTACCTTCGATGATCCGCGGGTGATCGTGGAAGGACACACGGACACCACCGGTTCCGACGAGGTGAACATGCTGCTCTCCCAGCAGCGGGCCGAGGCCGTGCGCGAATACATGATCGCCAACCAGACCCTGCCCCCGGACAGCATCTCCGCCGTGGGATACGGTTCCGAGCGTCCCCTGGCCTCCAACGCCACGTCAGCGGGCAGGGCCATCAATCGCCGGATTGACATCCTGATCATCCCGCAGGCCAAGCCATTATGACCGGGCTTGAGCGGTAATCCAACCAGATAAAGGGCAGGGCCTTGGACGCTGAACGCGGCTGACCGCTTTCAGCGGATTAAAAAACGGCGGCGTGCTGGAAGGGTCTGCACGCCGCCGTTCTTATTGGTCGGTCCCGGTCGACCGCCCATTTGCCCTGGCCATAACCTTGCACACCCGCTGGCGCGCAGGCAGCCCTTTTCAACACCGCCGCTAAAGCTTTGGCCGGTCATTGCCGATAAAGGCAATTGGATCCCTAAGGGGCTGGATTATTGTCCATTTGGTCCAACGGCCCCGCGCAACACGTGGCCGGCCAAGAGCTAAAAAATGACTCACGCGGGGTATCAATGCGCGCACCATCTGTTGAATCCGATAGCGTAACCGTTTTGATCGTGGATGATGATCCGGCGATTCATCGCATGATGCGGCGCATCCTAAAGCGCCACACCGCCTATGCCATGGAATCCGCACACAGCGGCAAGGAAGCGGTCGCTTCGATTGCTGAGATCAAGCCGGATATAATCGTCCTGGATATTGGCATGCCGGGCATGGACGGCTTTGAAGTGGCCGAGAAACTGAAGCCGCACACCCAGAAACACAATATCCCTGTTATTTTCATGACCGGCTTCAGCAGCGTGGAAAACCATGTCAAGGCCATGGGTATGGGCGTGGCCGATTTCCTGGCCAAAACCGCGGAACCGGAAGCAGTCGTGGCCCGCCTGCAATCCCACCTGGAAAAAAAGCGCCTGGCTGACCGGCAGCAACGGGAACGGATCTCGTTGGAAAAGGCGATTCTGCGAACGTCCGATCAGTTGAGTCAGGCCTTGGGAAAATTGAATGCCGCGTCCATAGAAGTGATCTGGCGGCTGACCGCCGCTTCGGAGCAGCGAGACCGGGAGACCGGGGTGCATATCCAGCGCATGAGCCGCTATGCCGCCGCCATCGCCATTCACATGGGCCTGAAGGAGAAGGTTGTCGCCAACATTCTATATGCGGCACCCATGCACGATATTGGCAAGATCGGTATTCCTGATCATATTCTCTTGAAGCCGGGCAAGTTGACCGCTGACGAGTGGGACGTGATGAAAACCCACACGGTGATCGGCGCCAATATCCTCAAGGACTCCATGATCGGTTTCCTGCGGATGGGAGAGATGATCGCCCTGGACCACCATGAAAAGTGGGATGGCAGCGGATATCCGCGAGGCTTGAAAGGCTCCCGCATTCCCCTGGCGGCGCGGATCGTCGCCCTCGCCGATGTTTTCGATGCCTTGACTTCCAAACGCCCGTACAAGGAGCCCTTCAGTATCGCCAAAGCCAATGACATCATTCGAGGCGAACGGGCCTGCCACTTCGATCCCGATGTCGTGGACGCCTTCTTTGCCATCCAGGGTGAAATATTGAAAATAAAAAACAATTTTGAGGGCAATGAAAGCGGCCGTGCTATGATTGGCTGCTTGGGTGGTTGAGAGCGACACGTTCTGATACCCTTGCGCATTTCAGATCCGACACGCCGCTTGCCCCCGGCGCTGAAAAACGAGTTGCTCTGCGAAGGCAGAGAACAATCCATAAAATGAATGCCGCTCGCAACCAGTTTATTAATTTATACAGATGTGATAGCCATAACCGTTGTTGTGCTGAGAGGCGTTCAGGCAGCATGCGACTATGCCGGAGGGCCCCGGATGACGGATCGAATCGGTGTGTTTATCTGCGAGTGCGGACCGAATATCAAGGATGCCATGAACCTCTCCGAGTTGCTGCGCTGTGCCGAGCGACTGGAAGCGGTGGTACTGGCTGAATCGGTGGCGCTGCTTTGTGCGCCGGATGGACGGGAGCGGACGGCCGAAACCATACGGCGCCACAACATCACCCACGTGGTATTTGCCGGCTGCTCTCCCCGGGAGCACGAACAAACGTTCCGGGAGGTGCTTGAAGCCGCCGGGCTCAACCCATTCCTGTTGCAGACGGTTAACCTGCGGGAGCAGTGCGCCTGGGTGATCCACGACCGCGATCAGGCCACCCGCAAGGCCCAAAGAATGATTCAAGGGGCGGTCTGCCGGGTACGGCATCACGACCCCATCACCATCAAAGAGATCGACTGCCGGCCCGATGTGCTCGTGATCGGGGCCGGTGTGGCCGGGATCAGTGCGGCGCGCACCCTCAGTCAGAACGGTCGGCGTGTATTTCTGGTGGAACGCTCGCCGTGCATTGGCGGTATGGCGGCCCTGTATGAAGACCTGTACCCGGATTTCAACTGCGCCGCCTGCCTGATCGAGCCGGATCTGGACGACCTCCTGCATGACGAGCGAATCGAGGTGCTCACCACCAGCGAGGTGCTGTCGGTGCGCGGCACCCCGGGCAATTTCACGGTCACGGTGAAACAGGCGGCCCGTCATGTCGATCCACGCCGGTGCATCGGCTGTGGGGCCTGCATTGCGGCCTGTCCGGTCACCGTCCCCAATGAATTCAATGCCCGCATGGACAGCCGGCACGCGGTTTACATCCCTTATCCGGGAGCGTTGCCGCATGTGGCAGTGATCGATAATCAGAACTGCCTGCGATTCAAGGGTGAATTGTGCCGCGCATGCAAGGACGCCTGCCCGCTCGACGCCGTCGATTATGAAGCGGTCGAGACCACCCGTGACCTGGCGGTGGGGGCTGTGGTGGTGGCCACCGGTTTTCAGGGGTTCGATCCCGGCCGCAGCACCCGATACGGCTTTGGCGCAGTGGCGGGTGTCATCACCGCATTCGCCTTTGAGCGACTGGTGAATACCACCGGTCCCACCGGCGGAAAAATCGTGACGACCGGCGGCCAGGAACCGGATACGGTGGTTTTTGTGCACTGCGTCGGTTCACGGACCGAGGCCTTCAACCGCTTCTGTTCCGGGGTCTGCTGCCTCTCTTCTTTCAAACATGCCCAACAGGTAAGAAAGCAACTGCCTGCGGCCGCCATTCACCATTTTTTCGCCGATCTCTGCCTGCCCGGAAAGAGTGCCCAGCGATTTTTTGATCGGGTTCGCGCAATGGACGGTGTCACCCTGCACCGGATCGCTCACCCCGACGCCATTCAAATCAGCGCTGAAAGCGGCCGGGCAATCGTTGGCTACACCGACGTTTCGGGACATGACCAGCGGGTCGAGGCCCAGCTGATTGTCCTGGCCACGGCCATGGAAGCCGCTGGAGATGCGCCGCAATTGGCTGGCACAATTGGCCTTGGCCTGGACGAGGACGGTTTTTTCAAAGAAGCGCACCCGGTCATGGGTCCGGTGACCACAACCCGAAAGGGGGTCTATCTGGCCGGTTGCTGCCAAGGGCCCAAAGACATTCCTGCATCCGTGGCCCAGGGCCAGGCCGCCGCCGGCAGGATTCTGCAGCAACTGATTCCCGGCGGGAAAATTGCCTTGAACCCGATCGTTGCCCGGGTGGACCCGGACCTTTGCTCCGGGTGCCGGACCTGCGAGGCCCTCTGCCCCTTTGAGGCCCTGGCCAGGGATGAAAAGCATGCCTGCATGACCATCGAAGAGACATTGTGCCGTGGCTGCGGGATCTGCGCAGCCGCCTGCCCCGGCGGTGCCATCACCGTGTGTCATTACTCACCTGAAGCCGTTAACGCGGAGGTCGCCGGGCTGCTGAAACCCGGTGGCGCTTGATGCCCAATGACCACCTTTGAACCAAAGATCATCGCCCTGCTCTGCAACTGGTGCGCCTATGACGGGGCCGACGCAGCCGGCAGGGCCCGGCTTGAGATCCCACCGCAGGTTCAAGCGGTCCGCGTCATGTGCAGCGGCCAGGTCAGCCCCGGTATGGTCCTCAAGGCCTTTGAAGCCGGGGCGGACGGGGTGATCGTGCTGGGCTGCCAGCCCGGTGATTGCCACTACAAGGAGGGCAACCGCCACGCTCTGAAACGCATGGCGCTGCTTCAGGCGGTTCTCGAGCCGACACACATCCGCCCTCAGCGGCTGCGGTTGGACTGGGTTTCCGCCGGCCACGGGGAACGCTATGCCCGGGTCGTGCATGACATGGTGGAAACGCTAAGGTCTCTGGGGCCAGTCACCGCCGGACAGGTGCATCAAGGACATCACCATGGGGAATAAGCCGAAAATCGCCCTGTATTGGTGCGCAGGCTGCGGCGGCTGCGAAGAGTCGGTAATCGACCTGGCCGACGGGCTGCTGGTCATTGCCGAAAAGGCGGAGATCGTCTTTTGGCCCGTGGCGATAGATGCCCGCTATAGCGACGTCGAAGCGCTGCCGGACGGTGACATCGACGCAACCTTCATCAATGGGGCCATCCGCCTGGATGACCATGTGCGCACCGTTCGGCTATTGCGCCGGAAATCCAAACGGATTATTGCTCATGGAGCCTGTGCCCACCTGGGAGGGATCGTCGGCCTTGCCAATCTGCATACGCCCCGTCAACTGCTGGAATGTGCCTACCGACAGGTACCCAGCATGGCCGATCCGTCGGGGACGCTTCCCGGTGATGCACCCGGGATCGTGGCCGATGCGATGCCCCTGCCCAGACTGTTGCCGGCGGTGATGACCCTCGACCAAGTGGTGTCGGTGGATGCGGTCATCCCGGGATGCCCGCCGCCTCCCGAAACCATGGCACGGGTGATCGGAGATGTCATCCATGGGCGGCTGCCCGAAGGGGGGACCGTTTTCGCCCATCGTAAGGCGCTTTGCCATCAGTGCCCGCGCCTGGATTCCAGACCGGAAAGAATCCAAATCACCCGTTTCAAGCGGCTCCACGAGACCCGTTGGGATCCGGCGGTCTGCTTTTTGCCCCAGGGACTGATCTGCTTGGGACCGATGACGCGGGGCGGCTGCAACGCCCAATGCATCGGCGCCAACATGCCCTGCCGGGGCTGCTTTGGCCCCACGGAGCAAGTGGATGACTTCGGCGCCGCTGCCGTTGCCTGTATTGCCGCCATGCTGGCCGGAACGGACCAAGCGGAGCTGGTGCGCCAGGTTGGCAGCATCGCCGATCCCGCCGGTTTGTTCTACCGCTATTGCCTGGCCACATCGGTCCTCGGCACAGGGAGGACCGCATGACCCGCCGCATCCTCATCGACCCGGTAACCCGATTGGAGGGCCATGGCCGCATCGATATCCATCTGGACCATGCCGGCAATGTGGCGCGTGCTTTATTCCAGGTACCGGACTTCAAGGGCTTTGAGAAGTTCTGCGAGGGGCGTGCTGTTGAGGAAATGCCGACCCTGACCCAAAAGATCTGCGGGGTCTGCCCCACGGCCCACCACATCGCCTCAGTCAAGGCGCTGGATGATCTGTTCGGCGTGCCACCTCCGCCGGCAGCCCGGGCGATCCGTGAACTCATGCATTCGGCGTTTGTCTTCGAAGACCACCTGCTGCACTTTTTCTATCTCGGCGGACCCGATATCCTGGTGGATGGGGATGTTCACAGCAGCAAGCGCAATGTATTCGGCGTCCTTCAGGCGGTGGGAGAAACGATTGGCAAGCGTGCCATCCAGATCCGCAAAAAAGTCCGGGGCCTCAATGGCCTGCTGAGCGGCAGCGCCCTCTATCCGGTCTGCGGGCTTCCCGGCGGGGTATCGAAACCGGTAACCGAACAGGCCCGCGAGACCATCGTAGCGACCGCGGCAGAAGCACTGGTATTTGCCCGTCAGGTGGTGGCGCTGTTTCATCACAAGGTGCTCAAATCGAAACGCTTCAGAGACATGGCCCGCAGCAGGGTCTTTTCTCTGCAAACGTACTACATGGGCCTTGTAGACGAGAATTGCCGGGTCAATTTCTATGATGGTAAACTCCGCATCGTCAACCCCCAGGGCGACACCTTCGCCCACTTTCCCGCCGGTGCCTATTTGAACCACCTGCAGGAGCGGACCGTCGGCGAAAGCTACATGAAAACCCTCTATCTCAAAGCGGTGGGCTGGAAGGACGATGTGGAAGGTGCGGATAATGGATTGTACCGGGTGGGGCCCCTGGCACGGCTCAATGCCGCCACGGGCATGGCGACGCCCTTGGCCCAGCGCGAATATGAGCGCCTGTACACTGCCGTCGGCCAAAAACCGGCCCACAACACCCTGCTCTACCACTGGGCGCGCTTAGTTGAGGTGCTCTATGCCGCCGAACGGATGGTGGAGCTGGGCCAAAGCAGAGACCTCACCGACCCCCACGTGAGAAATCTGCCCGCCCGGCCGCCATATCAGGGTGTCGGGGTGTGTGAAGCGCCGCGGGGAACCCTGATTCACCACTATCAGACCGATGCCCGTGCCATCGTGGAACGGCTCAATCTGCTGGTAGCCACCCAGAACAATGCCGGCGCCATTTGCCTCTCCGTGGAGAAAGCGGCCCGGGCGCTTATTAAAAATGGTCAGGTGTCCGATAACGGTTTAAACATGGTCGAGATGGCATACCGGGCCTATGATCCCTGCCTGGCCTGTGCCACCCACTGAGGCGTCCTTCGGGGATTATTAGGAAGGGGGAAATCGGTGTGGTGCGCCGTTTGACTTAGATGGCACGGGTCACCCTTCAATCTTTTAAACGTGTGTAAGGAGTGCAGACGATGGCTGTTGAGATTCTGGATATGGTGGGCATGAAATGCCCGCAACCGGTGCTGAAAATCGCCGTCAAGGCACCAGAGATGGCTCCCGGCGACATTCTTGAAGCGGTCGGGGACTGCCCGACGTTTGAGCGGGACGTGCGGGTGTGGTGTCAGCGGCTGAAAAAAACTTTCCTCTCTATCATGGATGAAGGGGGCGGCAAGAAGCGAATCCAGATCCTGTTTTAATAGGCGGAAAGAGGGGCTTCCGTGGCAGTGACACTCATGATCGCTGCCACCCTTCACCACCGTGGCAAACGAGAAATTGATTTATGAACGACAAGATTAAATGCTGCGATTTTTTTAACTGCAGGCAAGTCGACTGCCCGGCCTATGCTTCGGAAAATACGAGCTGTTGGCTGGTTGGCGGCACCCGCTGCAGGGATGAGGTGCAGGATACGTTTCTGACCAAAGTGGAACTGTGCCTCCAGTGCCTGGTGTTCAAGAACAACATGGATCGGGAAGCCATGGAGGCATCCTGCGCCTTGCTGGCCCGTCAGTTCACTGACGCCCGCGAGGCGCTTCAAACGCGTGACCGGGAACTGGAGTCGGACAGCATGGAGATGGCCATCGGCCTTTCCGAAGTCTTCGAAGCCCTGCAGAAGATCGCCGCCGGCGATCCCCAGGTTCGGCTCGATGAGGATTCCAGCCTCGAGCTGATCGTCAAGCTCAAGCAGATGGTCAACCGGACTGCCGAGCAGGTGAGTGACATGGTCGACATGACCCATGAATTTGCCATGGGGTTGGCCGAACATTTCGATGTCCTCCACCGGGTCAGCACAGGTGACCTGGATGCCCGGGTCCGGGGCGAATCGGAAGTCGAACTGCTGGAATCGCTCAAGGCCGTCACCAACCGGATGGTTGTCAGCGTAAAGGAGGAAATCGACCATCGCCAGAGGGCGACGCGGGATCTGCAGGTGAGCGAGGAGCGTTTTCGGACGTTTGCGGAAAATGCGCCCATCGGTATCACCATCATGAACCCGGATTTTAAATTTGCCTTCATCAACCGGACCTTCACGGAGATGTTCGGCTACACCATGGAAGACGTTCCGGAAAAACCCACCTGGTTTAAAAAAGCTTACCCGGACAGGGCCTATCGCGAAAAGGCCATTGCCAGATGGGAAACCTATGGGGGCGCAACCGCCAAAATCGGCGAAGTTCTGCCGATCACGCTGGAGGTATGCTGCAAGAACGGACTGAAAAAAACCATCAGCTTCCGTACCGTCGTCATGAACAACGGCAAGCATTTCGTGACATATTCGGACATTACCCGGCAGGCCCGGGCGCAGGACATCCTCAAGGAATCAGAAGAGAAGTACCGCACCCTTATCGACAACATCCAAGATGGCGTGTTTCTCATCGAGAAGAACCGGTTTCTTTTTGTCAATGACGCGCTGGCGCGGATGCTCGGGTACTCCGTTGCTGAGCTGATCGGCATGGACTTCAGCAAGATTGTCGCCCCCGAAGACCTGGCAATGGTTGTCGATCGCTATCGTCGGCGCCAGGCGGGTGAGGCCGTGACGCCCAATTATGAATGTCGCCTGCTGCAAAAGGATGGCGTGACTCGCTTATACGCCAACCTGAACGTAGGCATCATCAACTATCAGAATCTGGTGGTGACCATCGGAACCATCAAAGACATTACGGAGCGTAAACTGGCCGAGCAGGAGCGGCGACTGCTGGCCGAGAAGCTGCAGCGGTCAAAAAAGATGGAGGCCATCGGCACCCTGGCCGGCGGGGTTGCCCATGACCTGAACAACATCCTGTCCGGCATCGTCAGCTATCCGGAGCTGCTGCTCATGGATCTGGCTGACGACAGCCCGCTGAAAGGCCCCCTGTTAACAATCCAGCGGTCCGGAGAACGGGCGGCAGCCATCGTTCAGGACTTGCTGACCCTGGCGCGACGCGGCGTGGCCACCATGGTGGCTGTCGATTTCAATCAAACCGTGACCGAATACCTGGAAAGCCCTGAATTTGCCAAGCTCGCCTCCTTTCATCCCCGGGTGACGGTTGCATGCCGGCTTTCCGATGACCTGCTGACTGTCTCCGGGTCTCAGGTCCACCTCTCCAAAACGATCATGAACCTGGTTTCCAATGCCGCCGAAGCCATGCCGGAAGGCGGACAGATAACCATTTCCACGGAGAACCGCTATGTGGACCAGTTCATCAAAGGATATGATGACATCTGTGAAGGGGAGTATGCCACCCTGACGGTGACGGACACCGGCGTGGGCATTTCACCCAAAGACATCGAGCAGATCTTCGAGCCCTTTTATACCAAAAAAATTATGGGCAGAAGCGGCACCGGGTTGGGCATGGCCGTGGTGTGGGGCACCGTCAAGGACCACAAGGGCTACATTGATGTGAAAAGTGTCGAAGGGGAGGGAACCACCGTAACGCTTTACTTCCCGATTGCCCGGAAGGATGTTCCTGAGCGACCCGAACACGCGTCTATCGAAACCATCACGGGCAAGGGCCAATGCATTCTGGTGGTGGACGATATGCCCGAACAGCGGAAAATTGCGTCCGCCATGCTGAACCGGCTTGGATACACCGCTGTCTCTGTGGCCAGCGGAGAGGCCGCCGTGGATTATCTCCAGAACCATCCGGTGGATCTCATGGTCCTGGACATGATTATGGATCCGGGCATTGATGGCCTGGAAACCTATCGTCAGGTGGCTGCATTCAAACCCGGGCAAAAAGTAATTATTGCCAGCGGCTTTTCGGAAACCGTGCGGGTTAAGGCCTTGCAACGGCTGGGTGTCTGCGAATATCTGAAAAAACCCTATACCCTTGAAAAAATCGGCCTGGCAATCAAGAGAACCCTCGCCAGCTGACTGCCGAGGCCCCAACAACAAACCCGGGTCCGGTAGTGTCGGAATGTTTCAGTACGCCAGCAGTCGTTGACCGGTGTCCGATAACGCACGGCTAAAGCAAAGGCTTGGTCACCTTGTAAAGTGTGGCGCTGGTGCAAACTTCGTAATATTTGCGGTGGGTGAAGCGAAGCTGGCTGAGGTCCTTGGATCTGACCGCCGGCACGTCGGCTTCGCGCAACACCAGGCGCTGGTAGCGGCCGCTTTTGGTTGGGAACTTACCCGTATATAGACGGACCTTTTCCAGCTGCAGGGCAGGAATGTCGCCGTAAAACCGCTTCAGGTCGATTTCCTGAGCAAGCTTGCGGAATCCGGCCTCATTCAATTCAATGCCGTTGACGTTGTAGCGCAGAAAAAGATCGTCGGCCGTCGTTTCCAATTCCTCATCTGAAACCCCCTGGAAAACAAAAAGATTGAAGGGGCTGGTGTTTTTGCGGAGGATGCCCCGTACCGATTTGTGGCATCCGGAAAGGCGATCCGCCAGGTTGATGGCCGGGGATATCATGATGCGGTTGTCCCCATCGAAAAGAAAGGTGGGGGCTTCTGCCCGGTGACAGATGCCGATGCCCAGTTCCAGGACCGGCAGCTGGTACTCCTGGCTCTTCTTGTTGTAACGGTTGATGATCATCAGCATGTTGATGGCCATGCCGCAGGCCCGGGCCACGCTGTACCAACCGCTGGGCGTATCTTCCCGCTCGAAGATGGACAGGATGATGGCATCCCCTTCGATGAAAACCTTGTGGGCGTCGTACTCGGCCAGGATCTCGGTAATGGGGTCAAAGAAATTGAGGCTGAAATAGGAGGCCGGATTCAGCCCGCGTTCGTTCATCTGTTGGGTGATATCCGTCGATCCGCGCAGATCGGCCTTGATGATGGTGTGGTTCAGGATGGGTTTTTCACCCATCTCCTGCTCATGGGGCAAAAGAAATTCATACAGGGTGCGGTTGGCCTTGGAAAGTGCCAGGATCTTTTTGTCGGTGACCAGGTTGATCCGCTCCGCCGCATCACGATAAATATTAAAACAGCAAAAATCGCGGTGATACCGGCAGAAAGCACGGAGGAATCGGAGCAGGTATTGTTTTTTCCGCCGGCTGCCCATCCGCTCCATCTGGACAACCTTGCGGTTGAGCGGCCACATGCGGAACGTTTTGCCGTAAAGCTTTTTCAGCCGATTAAGGCGGTTTTTCACAAGCTTGCGACTCTTGGGATTGATCAGGTACTGCAGGACTTGCTGGGGAACAAGCGGCGGGCAGTAGTCGCGATAAAGGGACTGCATTTCGTATGAAGCCGAAATCCGTTCCATGAGGCCGGTCCGGGAGAACTGACGGAAAAAATAGCCCATCAGCAGTCGCTGATGCTTCATCCGAAATCGGTGGGATCGCAGGGTTTCCTTGTCCGCCTTTTCCCGCTTCAAGGATTGGTACTGTTTCTTGGCCAGGTCCCGATTGAGGAGCAGGTCGATGTTTTCCGGACGCTTGATCCATTGGTCCAGGCGTTGCAGCTGAAACTTTTTGGTTTCGTCATCTCCCGGCAATTCACCCGCCGTTATCTCACGGCGGCGCCGATCCAGCGACCAGCTGATGGCAGCCGTTTCTTCCATGTCAAGGAAACCGAAGATGCTGCGCATGAGACTGAGCATCATTTCGTAGCGGTCCGGATCCTCCACCCGACGACCCAGACAGATGTCATACTCTGCGATCATGAAGTGGTCGTTGAATGGATTGTCCATGTGAACGATGGGGTTGGTGAGCAGATCGAAGAGGAATGGCAGGTCCTGGCCGAAGACCGCTTCGCGCATTTCCCGAATGTCGGTTTCCCGCATCTCCCTGAAGTAACCGCAAAGCTCCAACCCCACTTTCTGTTGCATCGCTTCTCGGCTCTGGAGGACATAGGCCAAGTTTTCCTTGAGATTGAGCGCCTCCTTGTGATCATCGTGGCGGGCCAAATCCGATCGCCGGATAGCGGTTTTGCAGTGCCCGATCAAAAGGTCGTATTGCTTGCGGATTTCGTCGTGGACCAGACTGAGAATGGCAATCTGGGCGAGAAAATCGACCTGCATCTCCTTGGCGGCCCGGGCTTTGTTTACCGCATCGCTCATGATCTGTCCGTACAACTGACGGTAGTTCTCCTGCTCTCTGGCTAGCTCATTCAGCCGCTTTTTATCAGCGGTGGTCCAGATTCCAGTTTCGCGTTCGATGAGAAGGGCGGCCAGTTTGGCCGTGGCGTTGCAGAAGGTTGGGCTCAGTCGGACATCGCAGCGGATATTGTCCACCCCCAGAACCAGGCGCTCCATCGAGAAATCGGTGGAATAGGACTCCATGGGGAAATCCTTGAGCCCTGGCAGCCTGGGTTGGAATTTAAAAAAATCGAACATCCCTGCGCGTTCCATCCGCTGTTGGAGAAAGGAGGTGGTCTGTATCAACCCTTTGTTACCTTTACCATTTGGCGCTGGCGGTGTCCATAGAATTAACCCGCCGCCCAAGGCTGCACAGGCTGTCCGGCCTTGGCGCTGGCGGGTTCAAACCGGTCGCTGGCTTCGCCAACCGAAATTGAACGGCGGAGAGAAATCCCTCCCGTCTGAAGAGTCAGTTCTGGACAAGCCGGGAGTCACCCGTTAAAGTGGGGTACAAGCAACCCGCCACATCCGTGGCCCTTGCCTTTTGCAACAGGGAGCCTCCATGACAACCATTCTGATTGAAAATGCCTTGCTGGTTAATGAAGGCGCGTCGACATCGCAGGATCTGCTGATTCGTAACGGCCGCATTGATGCTATCGGCGGAAATTTGTCCGGCAGACAGGTGGACCGGATCGTCGATGCCAGCGGCTGTGCTCTGTTTCCGGGGATGATCGACGATCAAGTCCATTTCCGTGAGCCGGGCTTGACGCACAAAGGAGACATCGGATCGGAATCCCGCGCGGCAGTGGCCGGTGGGATCACCAGCTATATGGAAATGCCCAATACGTCACCGCCCACCACCACCATCGACCTGCTGGAGGAAAAGCATCGCATCGCCCGGAAAACATCCTTTGCCAACTACAGTTTCTACCTGGGCGGCGCCAACGACAACATCGAGGCCGTCAAGATGCTCGATCCCAAACAGGCTTGCGGTGTGAAGGTGTTTATGGGTGCCTCCACCGGGAACATGCTGGTGGACGATCCGGACGTATTGGAACAGATTTTTACCCACTGCCCGACGATCGTGGCCACCCACTGCGAGGACAGCCCAACCATCGAGGAGAACACCCGGCGGTTTCAGGCCATTCACGGTGAGGATATTCCAATCACCCTTCACCCGGCCATCCGCAGTGAAGCGGCCTGCTACCGGTCCACCGCCCTGGCTGTGGAACTGGCCCGCCGATGCAATACCCGCCTTCACATTCTGCACCTGAGCACGGCCAAGGAACTGGCGCTCCTTTCTTCAATGCCGCTGGATCAGAAACGGATCACTGCCGAGGTCTGTGTCCATCATCTGCTTTTCTCGAGTACCGACTACCGTGAAAAAGGGACCCTGATCAAATGCAACCCGGCCATCAAAACCGAAGTGGACCGCAGGCAACTGCTGGCGGCACTGCAGGAGGGGACGATCGACGTGGTGGGAACGGACCACGCCCCCCACACCCTGGCCGAAAAGCAGCAGTCGTATCTGAGGGCGCCTTCGGGCCTACCCCTGGTACAGCACGCCTTCGTCAGCCTGCTGGAGCACGTTCACGACGGGGTGCTCTCCCTTGAACAGGTGGTCGAAAAGACCGCCCATGGCCCGGCGCGGCTGTTCGATGTCAAGGAGCGGGGATATCTTCGGGAGGGCTATTGGGCAGATCTGGTGCTGGTGGACCTGAAGCGCCCATCCGTGGTGGACGACCAGCCGGTTCACTACCACTGCGGCTGGACACCCTTTGCCGGCCGCACCTTCCGATCGACAGTCATAGCTACCTTCGTTTCCGGGCACCTTGCGTTTATTGACGGCAAAATCGATGCGGCGCCCAAGGGAAAACGGCTCGATTTCGAACGCTGATGGATTCGTTAACGGTCATCAGATGTCAGGTGGTTTCTTAAAAATCTGCGCGATCAAGGTTTGCGAAGATATCGGAAGTGTTACGGAACCCTCTAAAAAAGAAACGCCAGCGCGCCATGCTCCTTCAGGATGTTCACGCCGATGGCAAGCAGGACGATGCCCCCGGTCATTTCCGCCCAACGGCTCAATGGTGCCACACTGCCGATCGCTTTTCCCAGATGCATTCCGGCCGTGGTAAAGACACCGGCCACCAATCCGATGATCAATGCCGGGGTCCAGATGGAGATGTTGATCATGGAAAGGCTAAGCCCCACGGCCAGAGCATCGATGCTGGTAGCGACGGATAGCATCACCATGGTCATGCCTTTGGTGGGGTCCTTGGCCTCTGTTTCCGCCTGTTCCCCCTTGAATGCCGACCGGAGCATGCCCTGGGCCACGAAAGCCAGCAGGGCGAAGGCGACCCAATGGTCGTAGGCCTCGATACGGCTTCTGACCGTCAGGCCGGCACTCCAGCCGATGACGGGCATCATGGCCTGGAAAAGACCGAAATGCCAGGCCAGGCGGAAAGTCTGGCGGGCGCTCACGGCCCGCAGGGCCACTCCCGAGGCGATGGCTACGGCAAAGGCATCCATGGCCAGGGCCACGGCCAGGGCCAACGTGTTGATGGTTTCCAATGATCGATTTCCTGTTGGCGACGGTTGGACCCCTGGAGGTCCCAACGGATCGGGGCAACGAAAACGGGGCCCGGCAGGTGCTTGCCGGGCCCCAATAGATTGATACCGGTCCGGCATGGGAGCCGCCGACCAATAACAGGGCACCGAACCAGGTTTCAGTTGGTAAGAAAACTACCGTTGGGCAGAGCGGGGTGCCTTGCCTGCCAGTGGGTTGTAGAGCTTCATGATGGCAAACTTCATGACGTCCAGGGTTTTCGTCTCGGCAATAATCCCCAGCAGCTTGGCTTCAGCCTCGGCGGGCAGCACACAGGCATTGGAAGCATCAAAGGCGAGGCCCGAAAAACCTTTGGCGAGTTTTTTCTGTTCCTTGGCGGACATCTCCACCTGCACGGCCTCTTTCCCGCCGACTTTGACGATCTTGTCTGCCAGGCCGGCGCCTTTGATCGTGGCCTTCTTCGCATCATCCAGAATCACGTTAATGTAATAGTCAGCCATCTTTTCGCCTCTCCTTGTTTAAATGATAGTGGTAGTGGAAAAATACCTCCAGATAGGGCTTTTTACAAAATATCACCTGGCGGGTCAAGAATGGATTTGGCAGGTCGACCGGCATTCCCATGCGTGATCAACCCGGAACCGCCATCCCGGCCACGGTAGCTTTCGCTACCAGCACTTTTCCGCTTTGGGATAACTCCCCAACAGTTTGACGAACAGGGCGTGCAGGGTCAGTTCACCGATGGCGGATTTAACTTCGTCCGAGTCGATGCCGGCTTCGAAAGCCGCGTAGAAAACATACTCCCAGGGGTTTTCCGGGATGGGGCGTGATTCCAGCTTGGTCAGGTTCAGGCTGTACTTCTGGAAAATCTTCAAGCAGTCCACCAGGGCGCCGGGATAGTGGCGCGTTTTGAATGCCACGGTGGTTTTTCCCGTCACATGGCCGTCGGGCATGTTCTCTTTCCGGGCGATGACGAAAAACCGGGTGGTGTTGGAGCTGTTGGTCTGGATATCCCGCTCCAGAATCTCCATATCGTAAATCTCTGCGCACAGCTCCGAAGCGATGGCGGCACAGTCCATTCGGTTGCCGGTTGCCACGGCCTGGGCGGCACCGGCAGTGTCGTAAGTGGGCACCATCCGTATATTTTTCGACCGCAGGTATGTCTTGCACTGCTTGATCGCATGGGGGTGGGAAATGGCCTCCGTGATCTGTTCGAGCCGAGCGCCTTTTTTGGCCAGCAGGGTATGCCGGATGGGCAGATAGGCTTCGGCGATGACAAAAACATCGTTGGCAAAGAGAAGGTCGTAGTTTTCCACCACCGTGCCGGCAATGGTGTTTTCCACGGGGATGACGCCATAGGTCACGGCCCCGCTGACCACCAGATCGAACACATCGTCGAAGGCGTCACAGCCGACCGTCTCGACGGCTCTGCCGAAATGGTCGTGGATGGCCATCTCGCTATACGCGCCCCGTATTCCTTGAAATGCAACTTTCATCAGCCGAGCCTTTCGTGTATGTCGGTCATGGCGTCGATAAACGCCTGGCGTTTTTTTTTGGCAAAGGGATTATAGGTGTGCATGTCCTCGAAAAGCTGCCAGGTATCGTGGCTGACCACCCCCAATATGTGCATGAGCCGCTGGTAGCCCTCGGTGTCGATATCCAGTTCCCGGGCACCGAAGGCCGACAGGGACCGCCCGATAAAATGGGTCAGGGAGAGGCTCACGGCAATCTTCTCATCATGCTCCTGGGCCGTGGTCTTAATGGTTACCAGTCCCTGGCGTTCCAGCCAAGCCCTGATTTTCTCATACTGACTGCTGGCGATGCGTTCCGGACAGAGGACGATTTTGCGGCCTTTTAAGGAATTGGCCGCACTGTCCGGGCCGAACATGGGATGGGTGGGCAGGATGGATACCTTCGCGGGAAGCAATTCCCGCATCCACTGCACGGGATAGACTTTCACGGAACACACATCCACCACCAAGGCATCTTCTCTCAGCAGTGGCGCCACCTGACGCAGGGTCTCCCGCATGGCCGATATGGGCATGCACAGGATCACGAGCTTCTGACCGCAGGCGGTTGCAAAGGACACGGGCCGGGCCCCGCAGGCGGCAATCTCTGCCTCCTTGTCGCTTCGCGTGGACACGACGACGGAGAAGTCCTTGGCCAGGTAGCGGGCGGTAAGTTTGCCGAAGCGCCCGAAACCGATGATACCGATACTGATCATAGCACCTCGCGAATTCTCTTGAATGCATCCAGCAAGTGGTCTTCGGACGCGGCGTAACAGATGCGCACATGGCCATCCATGCCGAAATCGTCACCGGGGACAACGGCAACAGCGGTCCTTTCCAGGATCCGGGCGGCAAAATCCGCCGACGTTTCTCCCTTGTGCAGATGGTCGGAAATATCTGGGAAAAGATAAAAGGCGCCCTGGGGGCGGATGCAGGGAAAGAGTCCGGACACCTGATCGAAGGCCAAATCCCGTTTGTGCTGAAGATCCGCACGGCGTCGGATCAGCAGATCGTCGTCCATCGCCAGGGCCGCAATGGCTCCGTGCTGGGCGAAGGTGCAGACGTTGCCGGTCAGATGGCTCTGGAGCCGTACCATGGCCTCGGCCACATCTGTCGGGGCGACGGCGTAACCCACACGAAAGCCGGTCATGGCATAGTGCTTGGAAAAACTGCGGGTGACGATGAGCCGGTCACGCAAGGTTGTCAGATCGTAAAGAGACGCATAGGGCAGGTTGTCGTAGACGAAGAAATCATAAGCCTCATCGGAAACAATGAACAGGTCGTTCTCGACGACCAGCCGGGCGATCCGCTCCAGGTCCTGGCGGGGATAGACGGCGCCGGTGGGGTTATTGGGGGAATTGATCAGCAGAGCCCTGGTTTTAGTGGTAACGGCGGCCGCAATGGCATCGACATTCAGCTGGTGATCCACGGTGGCAACCAGCACCGGCTCGCCGCCGGCCAGCTTGACCTGCTCGGCAAAACTCACCCAGCAGGGCACGGGAACGATCACTTGGTCCCCCGGATCGCAGAGGGTTTGAAAGATGACATAAAGCGCCTGCTTGGAACCGTTGAAGACGACAATGTTCTCGGCCCCGCAACCGTCAAACCGGCTGGCCAGGGCGGTTCTTAAATCCGTGAGCCCGGCCATGTCGCTGTAACGGGTTGCCTGCCTGTCCAGAGCCTGTTTGGTCGCATCGATCACCGCTGCCGGCGTATCGTAGGTCGGCTCGCCGATGGCCAGGCTGATCACCGGCCGCCCCTGCCGCTTCAATGCTTCCAGCAACGGAATGAACCGGGCCGTCTTGGAGCCCTCGACCGTTTGCATTCGCTTGGACAGTTTCACTGTGTCATTCCCTCAACGCACAAGTTATTGAATTTATCAACCAACCGATCCTGTTTGATTGCCCATTGCCATTTGTGGACGGGCACCTAACAGCGCATTTTTTGGCGCAAGGCAAAATCCCCCAGCACCAGCGCAGCCATGGCTTCCACAATGGGCACGGCCCGGGGCACCACGCAAGGGTCGTGGCGGCCCTTGGCCTCCAGAACAACCGGGTTGCCGTTGAAATCCACCGTCTGTTGCGCCAGGCCGATGGTGGCCGGAGGCTTGAAGGCCACCCTGAAAACGATGGGTTCTCCGTTGGCGATGCCTCCCTGGATGCCCCCGCTGTTGTTGGTGATCGTACCCAGGCGTCCGTCCACAGCCACGAAAGGGTCGTTGTGGACCGATCCTTTGAGGCGGGTGCCGGCAAAGCCTGAACCGACCTCGAAGCCTTTGGTGGCGGGAATGGATAGCATGGCCTGGGCCAATTTGGCTTCCATCTTGTCGAATACCGGCTCACCCCAGCCGGCGGGCACATTGCGGCACACGCAGCTGACGATACCGCCGACACTGTCCTTTTCCTCCTTGATGCGGGCCACCAGGGTCTCCATTTGAACGGCGGCCTCGGCGTCGGGACACCGAACCAGGTTGCCGTCGACGGTTTGCCGGGTGATGGTCTGCACATCCTGGCCCATTGCTGCAATATCGCCCACCGCGCTGACCCAGGCGACGATTTCCACACCGTAACCGTCTTTGAGCATCTTTTCGGCCACCGCGCCGGCGGCCACCCGGCCGATGGTTTCGCGGGCACTGGACCGCCCACCCCCCGACGATGCACGCACACCGTACTTCATCTGGTAGGTGAAGTCGGCGTGGGAGGGCCGGGGGATCTGGCTCATCTGGCGATAGTCATCGGGCCGCTGATCCTTGTTGGGCACGAAGAGACCGATGGGGGTCCCCAGGGTCACGCCCTTTTCCACGCCGGAAAATATCGTCACCCGATCGCTTTCCTGGCGATCGGTGGTCAGCCGGCTCTGGCCCGGCCGGCGCCGGTCCAGCTGCGGCTGGATATCCGCCTCGCATAGCGTCATGCCGGGTGGACATCCGTCGAGAACGGCGCCTACCCCCTTGCAGTGGGATTCGCCGAAGGTGGAAACTTTCAATAGCGTTCCGAAGGTACTGGACATGTTATTAACCCTGTTTGCCTGGATAATCGGGTGTGTTGGTTTTCTTCAGCGCATGACTCTTGGCTAACTGCCCACAAGCAAAGGCGTTAACGGCCATGCTTAAAACGCGTGATGGTCTGTCGGCTCTCCCCTGATGCGTTTTCCCATACTCAAAGACCCGGGCATCTGACACCCGAACTGAAGCCTGAGTCATCCGACCGCCGCCTTCAATCCCAGTTTTTCCATAATCCGGTCGCAGATGGCCGCAATAGGATCCCGGTCTGTATCGATCGTCAGATCCCCCGCTTTTTCGTAAAGCGGCCTGCGCTCCGCCAGCACTGATGCAATCTCTGCACGCTGTTCCTGACCGGTCAACGATGGCCGGTTACCGGCAGTGGCATCATCGGCGAGCATGCGTGCTTCAATCGTCTTCCGACTGGCCGTGAGCCATACCACCGTTCCCGACGCTTTCATGGTGGCGACGTTGCGGTCATCGACAACAACCCCACCGCCGGTGGCCACAACCTGGCGATCGGAAGCAGACACCGCTTGCAGGGCCTGCTGCTCCTGCTCTCGAAAAAAGGGCCACCCTTTTTCAGCAACCATCCGGTCGATGCTGGTGCCGGAATTTTGGGAGATCATCCGGTCCGTATCCACGAAGCGCCATGCGAGCCGTTCGGCCAGGGCCTTTCCCACGGTGGTCTTGCCCGTGCAGCGGTATCCGATGAGAAACAGGTTCATGGCAGCCATCAGCTTGCGTAAAGGGTTTCCCACACCTGCCAGAAGTTGGGGAAAGACTTCTCCACACAGTGCGGTTCCAAAATGCTCACCCCTGGAGTCACCAGACCGGCCATGGCAAAACTCATGGCCATGCGGTGGTCGTCGTATGTGTCGATCGTCGCGCCGCGGGGTTTGCCTCCCGTCACCAGGAGCCGGTCATCTTCAGCGATGGCGGCAATACCCATCTTCTTCAGTTCAGCGCAGGTGGAAGTCAACCGGTCACTCTCCTTGGCCTTGAGGTGGGAGACGTTTTCAATGACCGTGGTGCCGTCGGCAAAGGCCGCCACCACCGCCAGGGTAGGCACCATATCGGGCATGTCGGCCATGTCCACCGTTACCGCCCGCAGCACTCCGCCGGTCACCGTGATGCCGCCGGATCCGTGATCGACCCGGCAACCCATCTGCTCAAAAACCCGGGCCAGGCCTACATCCCCCTGGCTGGAATCGAAAGAGATCCCTTTGACGGTTACACTGCCGCCGGTAATGGCAGCCGCTCCCCAGAAGTATCCGGCCTGGGAAGCATCCGGCGCCACCGTATAGTCGCCGGCACGGTAGGTCTGGCCGCCGCTTACGTCAAAACGGGTATATCCGTCGCGCTGCACCCGAATGCCGAAGCGCTTTAAAATATCAACGGTCATGTCCACGTAGGGGCGGGACACCGGCCCGTGGGAGACCGTAATGGACATGCCTTTTGGGGTGCACGGGGCCATGAGCAGCAGGGAAGAGAGAAACTGGCTGCTCACGCTGCAGTCGATGGCCACCGGACCACCCGCCGCCTGCCCACCGGGGATTTCCACCGGCGGGCAGCCGTTGCCGGCCACCGACCGGGCAGCAATGCCCAGCCGGTTCAACGCCTCAATCAGGTGGCGGATGGGTCGTTGATACATGCGCGGAGTGCCGGTAAGCATATAGGTGCCTTCCCCCAGCGCGGCCACACCGGTCAGCAAGCGCATGGAGGTTCCGGAATTGGCCAGATAAATGGGTTCACGGCAGGGCTTCAAGCGTCCGTTCAGGCCACCAATCGCGATGGGCTCTTCCCGGTCGGTGACCACGGCCCCCATTTTCTCAAGGGCAGCCAGGGTCAACAGGGTGTCCTGGCTGCGCAGCGGGTTGCCAACCGTGCAGGGGCCGTCGGCAAGGGCCGCCGCGATAAGGGTCCGGTGGGTATAACTCTTGGATCCCGGTACACGGATCTGGCACCGGCCGATGCGATGGGGCTTGATTGTAATCATGACGGACGGTTTCCTTCTCACCTGCGTTGTCCCAAGGCCTCTAGAACCGTTTTTTTCATGAGCTGTACCGGCGCCTTTTTCCCGGTCCAGTGCTCGAACTGAAAGGCACCCTGGTGTACGAACATGGCCACCCCATCCACCAGCGTACAGCCGGCGTTCCGTGCCGCCCTGAGCAGCTGGGTTTCCAGCGGATGGTAGACAATATCCATCACCGTCATGCCGGGTCGCAGACACGCGTGGGTCACGGGCATCCGATCGGTATAAGGGGTCATGCCCACCGGAGTGGTGTTGACCAGAATGTCGCATCCGACACCCGAAAAATCGGCCAGGGGGCAGAATTCACCCGCCAGTTCATCCGCCAGCCGGCGGCCCTTGTCTTGGCTGCGGTTGACGATGGTCAACTGCCCACCATGCGCCTTGACCCCATGGGCCAGGGCCCGGGCAGCACCACCGGCACCGATTACCGCCACCCGCCGGCGAGCAACCGGGGTTTTTTCCAGCAAGGCGGCCATGGCGCCCGGGCTGTCTGAATTGAAACCGCAAAGACGGCCCGCTTGATTGACGATGGTGTTGACGGCACCGATCTGCCGCGCCATGGGGTCCACATGGTCCAGAAGATCCATGACCGCGACCTTGTGGGGAATGGTCACGCTGCAGCCATGGATGTTCAACGCCCGGATGCCGGCGATGGCCCCTGGCAGGTCCGTAACGTGAAAGGCCACGTAAACGCCGTTGTGGCCCATCTGGCGGAAGGCGGCATTGTGCATGACCGGGCTGAGGCTGTGAGAGACCGGGTCCCCCATGACCGCATAAAGCCGCGTATTAGAATCTAGGGATAGCCTGCCGGCTGGCGAAGTCATGGCTTAAATCCCTACACCGACCATGGGATAGGAACCCAGGTTTTTCAGATATAGGGCGTGCGGCTGGATCAGCTCGATGGCTTTCTGGATGCTGCCATCTTCCAGGTGCCCTTCCAGGTCGATGAAAAAGAAATGGCTCCAACTCTCGTGACGGGTGGGGCGGGACTCGATCTTGACCAGGTTGATGCCTGCTTCGGTGATGGGCGCCAGGGCGCCGGCCAGGGCGCCGGGCACATGGGCCAGGGCGAACATCAGCGAGGTCTTGTCCTTGCCCGACGGGCGCACCTTCTCCTTGCCGATCACCAGAAACCGGGTGGGCGGGCGGGAGAAATCCTCGATTTTCGAGGCCGCCGCTTCCAGCCCGAAAATGGCCGCCGCACCGCCGCCGGCAATGGCCGCCACTCCCTTTTCCGTTGCTGCCCGGCCCACGGCAAAGGCACTGGAGCTGCATTCTTTCAATGATGCTCCGGGAAGATACTGGTTGAGCCAGGTGCGGCACTGGTTCAAGGCCTGGGAGTGGGCATAGACGATCTTGATCGCACCCAGGCTGATCTCCTGAGCCAGCAGATCGTAGGAGACCTGCTGGTATCGCTCGGCGCAGATGCACAGGTCCGATTCGAAAAAAAGATCCAGGGTGTGACGCACCGATCCCTCCACGGAATTTTCCACCGGAACCACCCCGTAGTTGCAGGCGCCCTTTTCCACCTCGCTGAAAATTTCCCGGATGCTGGGCTGGGGCACGTAGGTGACCGAATAACCGAAGTGGCTCGTGGCCGCCAGGTGGGTGAAGGTCGCCTCGGGACCGAGGTAGGCCACCCGCTGGGAGGCCTGGATGGCGCGTGCGGCAGCGATGATGTCGATGAAAATGTGGTGCAGGACGTTGGGGTTGAGCGGTCCCTTGTTCAGGGCGGTCAGGCGCCGCAGGATTTCACTTTCCCGGGTGCTGTCCACCACCCGGTTACCGCTGTCCTTTTTCAATTCCCCGATCCGCTTGGCCAGGTTGAGCCGCCGGTTGATCAGCTCCAGGATGGTATCATCGATACTGTCGATCTGGTTACGGATCTCGCAGATGTCGGTGGCCATCGTGCAGGCCGGTGTGTTCTGGCTCTCTTTCATGGTGGTTGCAGCTGCTTTCTTGGATGAACGTTGAGGGAACATACCCTCCCAAAAACGAAGGACCGGGGAGAGTGTTCTCCACGGCCCTAAAAATAAGAAGCCGTGGGGTTCTTGGTCTGCCCACGGCTTGGTTTGTCTTTCTGGGTTCTCAGGACATTCAGCGCGCGCCGGGCAGACCCCTGCTAAAAAAATAATAAAAGCAAAAATATCTGCCGGTATAAAAGCGGAGCATCGCGTCCATTCCTTTCAAGCGCAAAAGTTCAGCAAAAATACAAGGTTGACCGCCGCCTGTCAAGCTATTTCCGGGGAGTCTGAAAAGTTCCACTCCAGTCCAAGCCCCAGTTGTCATTGGGAAGTTCACATTTGGTCTGCTACGCCAGCGTTGAAATGAATGCGCATGCAGCATTTCGTATATCCACTCGTTCTGTCCTCAATGGCTCTATGGTATTATTAAGATGGTTTTCTTGTCCAACAGCTTGCTGCCGCGCCCAAGGATATAGCGAACCTCGTAAGTGCCGGGTTCCTTGGGAGCCTTCACCTTGGCTGGGCTGCCACGCGAGGTATAGGTGTATCCCTTGTAGCTGCCGGGTCCCTGATCAGGGAGGGCGATGCTGATATAATCCGATTGATTGTCCGGCCCCCGCCAGCCGACCTCGAAGGTTTCGCCAGCCTTGACGGAAGTCGGGACCAGCAGATTGGCGCTGACGGCTTTGATCTCGATGGTCGTTTGGGCCAGCAGTTTATTTCCACGGCCCAGAATATAACGCACTTCGTAGCTGCCGGGATCCGATGGCGCCCGCACCTTCAGGGGGCTGCCATCGCGGGTGTAGGTGTAATTGACGTAGCTGCCCGGACCTTGGTCCGGACGCGCCACCGAAATATAGTCATCCTTGTTGGCCGGACCCTGCCAGACCACCTCAAACTCGGTGGCCATGTCGGCCGATGCCGGTGCCTGAACCTGGGCGCTGACGGCCTTGATCTCGATGGTCGTTTGGGCCAGCAGTTTATTTCCACGACCCAGAATATAACGAATTTCATAGGTGCCCGGATCCGACGGCGCCCGCACCTTTAGGGGGCTGCCATCGCGGGTGTAGGTGTAATTGACGTAGCTGCCCGGACCTTGGTCCAAACGCGCCACCGATATGTAGTCTTCTTTGTTGCCCGGGCCCTGCCAGGTCACTTCGAATTCCGTGGCTACGTCGGCCGAGGCCGACGCCTGCACCTGGGCGGTCACGGCCTTGATCTCGATGGGGGTCGAGGCCAGCAGCTTGTCGCCGCGGCCCAGGATGTAGCGCACCTCGTAAGTACCCGGCTCCGATGGCGCCCGCACCTTCAGGGGACTGCCGTCGCGGGTGTAGGTGAAGTTGACGTAGCTGCCCGGCCGCTGGTCGGGCCGTGCCACCGAAATGTAATCCTCCTTGTTGTCCGGACCCTGCCAGCCGACCTCGACCTCCGTGACCACATCGGCCACGGGCGGGGCGTCCAACGATGCACCCACCCCCTTGATTTCGATGGCCGCCTTGGCCAGCAGTTTGTCGCCGCGCCCCATGATATAGCGCACTTCATAGGTTCCCGGCTCCGATGGCGCCCGCACCTTCAGGGGGCTGCCGTCGCGGGTGTAGGTGTAGTTGACGTAGCTGCCCGGCCGCTGGTCGGGCCGTGCTATCGATATGTAGTCGCCAGAATATGCCGGGCCCTGCCAGACCACTTCGAATTCGACGGCCACATCGGTTGACGCCGGCGCCTGCAGGTTGGCCTGGATCGGCGTTACCTTGATATCGGAGCGTCCGATCACCTTGCGGGTGTGGGCGTGAACATAACGCAATTCATAGTCGCCCACGTCCCCCGGCGCCACAAAAGCGGCCGGATTGCCCTTCTTGGTGTAGGCGTAGTCCCGGTAACGCAAGTCCTTGGACCCTTTTTCGGCGATGGCGATGAAGTCGTCGCGGCTGTCCGGCCCGTCCCATTGAACCTTAAATGCCGATCCTGCCGGTACTGACGGCGGCCCGGCAAGGGTGGCCGTGCCCGGGTCTGCCACCACCGGCGGCGGCGGTTCTTTGACCTGCGCCACCGTGGCAAAGAGGGCGTCCCGCAGGGCGCCGGCACTGTCGGCGGCCAGAAACAGGCCGCCGGTCTTGTCGGCCAGGCAACGCAGGCGGTCCTGATCCTCCTGGCTGATGTCGAAGCCGATCACATGCACGGTGAAATCCACTCCGCCCATGGCCAGTTCGGCCGCCAGTTCGCAGGGATCCACGTCGCAGGTTTCCAACCCGTCGCTGACCAGCACCACCGTGGCCCGGTCCTCGGTGTAGCGCAGGGCCTGGGCTGCCTGGCGCACGGCTTCGCTCAAGGGCGTCTTGCCTTTGGGGCTGATGGCCTGCACCTTGGCCTTCATGGCCTCTGGGTTGTGGGGTCCCACCGGCATCAGCATCTCGATGTCGTCGCAGTCGCCTTTGCGTCGGTGGCCGTATACGATCAGACCGGTCTGGAAATCAGCGGCAATCTGGTCGATGAGATCGGCCATGACCGACTTGGCGATGGCGATCTTGGCCTGGCCCTCGATCTGGCCCCACATGGAGCCGGATCCGTCCAATACCAGCACCATGCGGGCCGGCCCTGAAACGACAGCTGCCGAAGACCGGGTACCGGAAGCAATCGCGGTTTCCGCGGGTGCCGAGACGATGGCGGACACTGACGTTCCCGGGGCCGCTGCAGGGGTGGCCGGCGTTTCAGCCCAGGATGGGGGCACGAAGTCGGCTTCTGCAGGCTGCTCCAGCCTTGCATCCACCCCTCCGCCGAGAAGCATCAGGTGGATGGTTCCGATGCCGTCTCCGGCATCATGGCGCCAGATTCTGGCCTGGCCGTCGGCCAACCGAAAATCCTCCTTGTTCAACAACTGTTTATGCTGGGCACGCCCCTTGTAAAAAGTGATCGTTCCCCGGGAGTCGCCTCCGTCACCGGCCTTGTCGGTAAGTCGCAGCATCAACGGCTTCCTGTCTTCCGGATGCAATTCCCGGCCGGACATGCTTTTCAAATCGTGCTTGACGAGGATAATCCCCTCGGGTGCCTCGACCAGTTGGGCCCTGACAATGATTTTTCCCGACTGGGCACGGACCACGATGTCATCGGCCTCATCCGGAGATTCCTTGTGAATTTTACGGCCGCCGCCGGCAAAACCGGCAATGCTTTTCAGCGGCCGCCCACCCTTGAAGGCATTCGAACTGAAGGCGCCTTGTAAGCCGGAGAGGCTTTCCACCTGCAGCTCCACATCGAAATCGCGCACCGGTTTGATGCGCAAGATCTGGCCTGCATCGAGATTTCGCTCAAAGGGCGGGGTCACCACCGGCGCACCGGCAATGTCGGCAGCCCATTCAGGGGAGGTAACGGACATGGAGGCAGCCAGCTTGAATCCTGCCGGGATATCGAACCGACCGGCGGGATGAGACCCGGCTTGTATCTCTTTCAACTCCATTCGGCTGCCGTTCATCTGGTTTTCCAGTTTGATCGGGAACCCATATGGTTTGGCGATCCATGCCGTCATCACGTCCTTGCCCTGGGCCGCAATGACCTGCTTGTCACAGGCGATCCCGTCGATCGTTGCATCGCCGTCGGACCGGACCTCATACATGTCGATCATGTGCTGGTGGGCTTCGAAAGGGTTGTTGATCAGGCTCTGCATGTCGCTGTTTTCCATTTCCACATAGACCCCTTCAGTGGGGACCAGCAGACGCGTTTTACCGCTACCGCGGTCCACCAGGATGACAAGTGTGCGATCCTCCTGGACAAGGTCCATGCGGTACTGATCCTCCTGGACAAAGAACGGGCCCGATCGTGATTGATCGCCCTGGGTTTCAACCATGGTGGCTGAGAAGGAAGCCGCAAAACCGGTTCCCATTCCCGCCAGGATGAGGACCAGAACCATCAAAATCCAGGCTGTCCGAACAACCCAATCATGTTTTGTCATGGAAACCTCCCGTTAGGCTTTTTTTCGTCACAGGCGCTACATGCCCCTTTAATTCTTGATGAAACTCACAGCTGCCGTTGATCATACACCGTTCAGAGGCTTGGCATGGGACACGTGGCCGCGTTTGTAATGGAGCCCGGCACATATCGCCCTCATCGCTGCCTGCCGACCGGTTAAATCGGGAAAATTACAAGACCGTCCTGGTCGACCTGAAGTTCAATAGCACGGATCTTGTTGTTTAAAGCCAGGCATCCTGGGGATAGCGTTTCCGGAACCAGTTATCATCACCCGCGGCGAAGGCGGCGATGCTTTTTCTGAGTGGGTCGGTTCAGTATGATCGGATGCGGCAATACAGTGACTTTAAACGCATCCGGTACGGGTTGTAAAGCCTCGGAACGGTTTCCGGGTCCAGCCTCGAACAGCTTCTGCAAGCCATGCTATTGTCCCCTTCTATCAGATTGTGGCGGCAGAAACAGGCCAAAGATCAGACAAATCACCGCAGCGGCCAGGGCCAGCCAGAAGACGTCGATGACGCAGTCGCCGATGGCCTGGTGCAAGGCCCTTTGGGTGCTGGTTAACAATTGCTGCTGCACGTCCGGGCGAAAGAAATTCTCGAAGTTCTGCCGGATCTGATCCATCACCGCGGGTGGTATTTCACCTTGGATCCCGGATGCATTCAGCGTATCGGCCACCCGGGCGAATCGGGCGGTGACCAGGCTGCCGCAGATGCCGATGCCCACGGTCCCCCCGAGGGTGCGGGTGAACTGGTGGGACGAGGTGGCCACTCCCAGGTCCGTTTTCTCAACGCTGTTCTGGACAACCAGCAAGGTGGCAATAGAGGTGAACCCCATGCCCACACCGGCCAGCCCCATGGCCGCGGCGCAGGTCCACAGGCTGGTGCCAGACGAAAACCGCACGGCCATCGTGCAACCGGCGATCAGGATAATGCCGCCGGCCAGAGAAAAGGGCTTTTCGCCCCAGCGGTTGGATTGTCGCCCGCAGAAGAGCGCTCCGGCCGACCAGCCGAAGCTGAGAAACATCATGACGACGCCCAGTTGGAAGGGGGACTGGCCCAAGGCGCCCTGGATGAACAGCGGACTAAAGGCCGAGAGCGAAAAGATGGCCACACTGCTGAAAAAGACCAGGCCGTTGCCTGTTGAGAAGCCCCGCAGCCGGAAGAAATCGAAGCAGAGGATCGGTTCGCGGCTGCGTTGCTCGGCAAGGTAAAAGCCCACGGCAGACAGGGCAAACAGGGCAAACAGCCCCAGGATCGGCGGCGATGCCCACCCGTACTCCCGTCCGCCCAGCAAAAAGGCGGTGAGCAACGAGAGGATAGCTACGATCAGGGTGATAATGCCGGCATAGTCGATCTCGATGACCTCATGCTTGTCCCGGGTTTCCGTCAGGAAAAACCAGATGCCGGCCAGTGAAAACAGGCCGATGGGCACATTGATGTAAAAAATCCAGCGCCAGGAGACCCAGCTGACGATAAACCCGCCCAGGGACGGTCCCAGCACACTTGCCAGCCCCCATACGAAACTGGCATAGGACATCATCCGGCCCCGCTTTTCCGGTTCGGATATATCTGCCAGGACGATGTAGACCAGGGCGAAGTTGCCGCCGGCGCCGATACCCTGGATGGCCCTGAACACAGTCAGGGCCGTCATGCTCCGGGCCATGCCCGCCAGCACGGATCCAACCAAAAAAATGATAATGGAAACCAGGTAAAGGGTGCGGTTGGGATAGAGGTCGGCCAGCTTGCCGAATACCGGCAGCGCCACGGCCCGGCTGAGCAGGTAGGTCGAAAAAACCCAGCTGTAAAGATGCAGTCCGCCAAGATCGGCCACGATGGTGGGCATGACCGCACTCATGATCAGTGTGTCCAGGGCGGCAAGAAACAAGGCCAGTAGCGTGGCCAGGATTAAAAGCAGGCGTCTCTTGGGGGATAGTTGTGGTGGTGGCATCCGGTCCTTTCATATGGCGCTCACCAGTGGCGCAGCGCCGGGGTATGATACACAATACCTTGACATCTGGGCCAATTCAATGCACCTGAAAACGGATTCAGCGAACAGGGTGGCAAAAATCGCTTTTATCTGATAGCAATCGGCCTAATTGAGTTGCTTGCGCATTGACCGCCCGCTTGCCAATTGTCGGCCACACTTTCAAAGATACTGCTTGGAACCATGACCGTCATTTCAGCCGAAATCATCTGCTCCCGAGGCCGCTGCTGGATGGTCCGCACAGCCAGGTATCTCTCTGCGGGCAGGCTGCTGCATGCGATCACTCTTGGTGAAATAATTACGATCTGCGCCATGGCGATCTGTTTGGGCCCTTATCCGCTAGGGTATCCGGCCTTGATGATGCTGGGTCTTTTTCCCCTGTTTACCCAGTTGGATGCCCGGTCGCGCTTCCAGGAATACAAACACGTCAGAGATCAACTGATCCGTTTCGGACCGGACAATAGAATCTTCAAGACGGTTTCCCGTTCGCGCTGCCAGCGCGATGCGGCCCTGGCAGCCGCCGGAGAGCTGGGTTATGCAAGGACTTGCCGAGGCTATTTTTACGCTGCCGGCTACCGCTGGCATCACCTGCTGCCCGGTTTCTTGAAAAGCCATCCCCGGTTGCTGGTCTCTGCCGTATTTTGGCGCATGACCTTCTTTGCACCGACCTACCAGGCCAGAACGGGGCTGTTTTCCTGACCTAACCCGCTTCTTGTTGGACGGTTGGCTTGGCTGCATCGGCCAGCACCTTATCATGCAAAAGGATAGCGAGGTTCTTGACCCGGCGGCATGATGGTGTAAAGGTAGTAATCAACAACCACCGTTATCATTCAAGAAAGGCCCGCTACGGTGAACGTCACCGTCTGCGAACTGCCCAATGACTCCGATGGACTGACCCGGCAATGGGCCCGGCTGGTCGACCACACGCGCTCGTCCAAGAGCGACCTGGTCCTGCTGCCGGAGATGCCCTTTCACCCCTGGCTGGCCGCATCGAAGCGCGTCGATCCCGAAGGCTGGCGCCAAGCGATGGAAGCCCACCGGCTCTGGATCCAGCGCCTGCCCGAACTGGGTGCTGCCGTGGTCATGGGAACCCGGCCGGTAATTCATGGTGGCCTACCGCACAACGAAGGGTTTGTGTGGACGCCGGATAAGGGAACCGTAGCGGCGCACACCAAATATTATCTGCCCGACGAGGCCGGTTATTGGGAGGCCACATGGTATAGGCGGGGCCAAGGAACGTTCGAGACAATTGCCTGCGGTGAAACCGTATGCGGATTTCTGATCTGCACCGAGTTGTGGTTTACCCGGCACGCCCGCGACTACGGCCTACACGGTGCCCATATCATCATCTGCCCACGGGTGACCCCGGCCTCGTCCACCGACAAGTGGCTCGCCGGTGGCCGGACCGCCGCGGTGGCTTCAGGCGCTTTCTGTCTCTCCTCGAACCTTGCCGGACCCAACATCCCCGGATCGGACTTCGGCGGCACCGGCTGGATCATCGAACCCGAAGAGGGCGCCGTGCTGGGGACCACATCAGCAAACGCGCCGTTTCTGACCATGGATATCGATCCCGGTTGGGCTCAGGCGGCCAAGCGGTCCTACCCCCGGTACGTTGCAGATTAACGGGGCGTTGAACAATTACGCAACCCAATGGGAGTCATTATGACTGCCAGCGAAATCCTCGACAACCTGTTTTTTATCCAGCGGGGCTATCTCAACGCCAACCATTTCGTGAGCCGGGGACCCTACCCGGTGCTCATTGACACGGGCTACAGCGGCGATTTTCATGACACCCGGCGGTCCATTGAGGCCCTGGGCGTCAAGCTTGCCGACATTTCCCTGATCATCAACACCCATTCCCGCTGTGATCATGTGGGCGGCAACCGGGCCATCCAGGCGTTATCCGGCTGCGACATCACCCTCCACCGAATCGGCAAACATTTCATCGACAGCCGGGACGACCAACGTCTGATGACTTTGGCAGCGGAGCGCGCCGTGTGGCGACAGAATGATCTGAAATAGCGCATAATGATGGGTGCATTGAACCCAAAAACCACCTCACCGCGGGATGGACAAAACGGTATGGACATCGATTATAAAGCGCTGATCGAAAACATTTTTGACGGGCTCTACCTGGTGGATAAGAACCAGTTCATCATCTATTGGAATCCGGTGGCCGCAAAGATTACGGGATACCGTTCCGAAGAGGTGGTCGGTCGACAGTGCCGGGACAACATTCTCATCCATGTCGACGAAAATGGCAACAGCCTGTGCCAAGGCCGATGCCCGCTGCAGGCGACCATTCAAGACGGCGCATTTCGCGATGCTGAAGTGTATCTTCAGCACAAGGACGGCCATCGCGTACCCGTCTGGGTCCGTGCAGCCCCCCTGCATGACACTGCCGGCAACATTATCGGCGGCGCCGAGCTGTTCACCGATCTGAGCGCCAGCAATGCCATCACCGCCAAGGTTAACGAACTTGAAAAACTCTCTTTGCTGGACAATCTGACCCAACTGGCCAACCGCCGCTACATTGAAATGGAACTGAACAACCGGATTTCCGAGAAAAATCGCTATGGCGCAATCTTCGGGGTCATCTTCATGGATATCGATTTCTTCAAACGGGTCAACGATACCTACGGACACGATGTGGGGGATCGCGTCCTCAAGGCCGTGGCCCGCACCTTCTTGAACACTGCCAGGCCATCGGATCTGATGGGGCGCTGGGGCGGAGAAGAGTTTATCGGCATCCTGCGGGGCGTCGACGCCGCCGGCCTGGTCTCAGCCACAGAGCGAATCCGGTCCCTGGTGGAGAAATCGCATCTCCGCGCAAACGGCCTGACCCTGAAGGTATCGGTTTCCATTGGGGCCACCCTGGTCAGCGATGAGGATACCGCAGCCAGCATTGTCAAACGCGCCGATGTACTGCTCTACCACAGCAAGGAAAACGGCCGCAACCGTTGCACCATTGGATGACGGATAGCAGCCATGCCCATTGACGGTTTCTGAGTATCCAGGGTATCCGCTTCGACAACGGCCAGCAGCAATGCCTAAACAACCTTCGTCCAGGACAAGGGCCATGCCACCTCATGATCCATATACCATTCCGGAGTATGACCGAGCCGCGCTGATCACCATCGACGTGCAAAACGATGCCCTCGACGGCGGAACCTTCCACGTTCCCGGCACCTCGGCCATACTGCCGCGAATCCAACTCCTATGCCGCACCTTTCGCGAGGCCGGGCGGCCCATCGTCCATGTGATTCGCATCTACACACCGGATGCCGCGGATGCCGACCGCTGCCGCAGACGATCGCTGCTGGCAGGAGAGCGGATTCTGCTTAAAGGGTCGGTGGGGCGAAGGCCGGCGGAGGCCCTGCTCCCCGGGGGAGATATCCGCCTCGATGACAACCTGCTGCTCTCCGGCAAGATGCAGGCCATCGGCCCCGCAGAGGCGATCATCTTCAAACCGCGCTGGGGGGCCTTCTACCGTACACCTCTTGAAGACTACCTGCGAAAAAAGAAGGTCTCCACCCTGATATTCTGCGGCTGCAACTATCCCAACTGCCCAAGGGCCTCGATGTATCAAGCCAGTGAGCGCGATTTTCGCATCGCTGCAGCAGTGGATGCCATATCCGGCATGGATCCGTCGGATATCCCCGGGCTTGAAAAAATAGGCACGACTTGTGCCAAAACGGAAGAGATCTGCCGATTCATCCGAGAGGCGCGTTTGGCTGAGCGTTCAAACAATGGAAAGGCTGGGCGATGAACATCCTGTTTGCCGCACCCGAAAACGCCTGGGGAGGCTTTTTGGGGATCGTCCGTCAAAGGCTGCCGCAGCATCACTTCACGGCCACCGGCGGATTTTTCGTGGACAGCCTGGCCGGCGTGGACGTGCTCATACCCACCATGTGCCCCATCACGCGTGCCATGCTGGCGGATGCCGACCGCTTGAAACTGATTCAACAATGCGGCTCGGGACTGGAAGGGGTCGATATTGCCGCAGCGGCGGAAAAACAGATTTGCGTGGCCAATGTCCCTACCGCCCTATCCGGTAACGCCGATTCGGTGGCCGAACTGGGCATCTTCCTGATGATCGGCCTGCTGCGGGATGTTCACGGCATGGCCCGGAGCCTGCGGGCAGGCAGGATGGGTCAGCCCCAGGGCAAGGCGCTGGGGGGCCGGACCATCGGGTTGGTGGGTCTTGGCGGCATCGGCCAGGCCTTGATCCAGCGCTTGAAGGGTTTTAATGTCCGCATCATCGGGATCAAGAACCGCGAACCCGAAAAGGCCAGGGCGGCCCTGGGCCTGGATTGGGTCGGCGGCCCCGGACAACTGCCGGAGTTGCTGGGGCGGTCGGATGTTGTCTTTCTATGCCTGCCCGCCACCCCCGCAAGCACGCGTCTGATGAACCGGCAGACCTTCGCCTTCATGAAACCTGGCGCCCATCTCATCAACCTCTCCCGCGGCGGCGTGGTGGATCGGGACGCACTGGAATGGGCCCTGTCCAGCGAGACCATCGCCGGTGCGGGCCTGGACGTCTTCTGGCAGGAGCCGCCGGATCCCGACGAGCCGATCTTCAAATTGAATGTGTTGGCCACCCCGCACGTGGCCGGGTCTACTGATCTTTCCATGCAGGGAATAGTGGCGGGTGTCGCCGACAACATCCGGCGTCTCGAAGCCGGGCAAATGCCCTTGAACTGCTTTCGACCGTAAAAACGAACCCTTCTTTAAAATAACCGCAATTAGGACCCCGTCTATCCGTTTCGTCGGCTGTGGGGTAATATTTGAAATGGGGGCATTCGGGTATTGAAGGAACGGCTTCCAGCCGGGATCAGACTTCCCTGATCCGATTGTTGTTTTTCCTTCCGGCGGACCCGTGCGCCTCACCCGACATTGCGGACTTCATGGCGTTTGATGGGCATATTTCCCATACCAAAGAATCTCACGATAGTTGTCCGGATCGGTCGCCCCTTCGGTGTTGAAGAGCAGAACAGTCGAATTCGGTCCGATATTCAGCGCTTCCTTAAACGCACAAAAAGCCGGACGGTTGGCAATCAGGTCCAGCAGGCCGACACCCACCGCACCCGACTCTCCGGCCTCTACCCGATCGTCCCCTGTCAGGGGATTGGCCAGAATGCGCATGCCGTTGGCGGCCACATAATTGTCGCAGCTCATATAGGCGCTGGTGAATGTCCGCAGAATATCCCATGCAACCGAACTGGGCTCGCCACAGGCAAGGCCGGCCATGATGGTGTCCAGGTCGCCGCTGACGGCATGGGGACGTCCGTCACCAGCGGCGGCCGAAGCGAGCATGCAGGCGGCATGGGTTGGCTCCACGACAATGAACCGGGGCGGCTTGTTTTCCAATGCATTCAACAGGTGTGCGATCATGGCCCCGGCAAAGGCACCCACTCCGGCCTGAACGAAAACATGGGTGGGGTGCAGCCGCTCCCTTGCCACCTCACCGAGCACCTCCATGCTCATGGTGGTATAGCCCTGCATGATCCAGAGGGGAACGTCGCCACAGCCTTCCCAGGCCGTATCCTGAACCACCTGCCACCCATTTTCCCGGGCCTTATGACAAGTCAGGCGCACGGTGTCGTCGTAATTCAAGTCGGTCACCACGACGGTTGCGCCATGGGCGCGAATGGCGTCCACCCGGGATCGCGCCGATCCTTTGGGCATATAGACCACGGCCTTCAGTCCCAGCTGCTCCGCGGCCCAGGCAATGCCGCGGCCATGGTTGCCATCGGTGGCCGTGGCCAGCGTCATCGGCCCAATGCGCCGTCGCTGGGCTTCGCTGGTCAAGGTGCCAAAGTCGACCTGCCCCCATTCGATCCCCAATTGCTGACAGAGCAGACGCGCCACGGCATAGCTTCCGCCAAGCACCTTGAAGGCCTTCAGACCGAAGCGCGTTGATTCGTCCTTGACCAGAATCTCTCCGACACCCCAGCGCAGGGCCAGCGCAGGCAAGCGGACGAGGCGGGTGGGCCGATACCCCGGCAGCGTGCGGTGAAATCGCAGTGCCTGCCGGGCGGCGGCGGCGGAGAAATGGGCCGGCAGCGGTCGGCCCGCCGTCGCTGTCAACACATACCGGACTCCTTGTTTGGAAATTACCTGAGGCATGGCGTCATCCTTAATTGAATCCCGCACGAAAAATATTAACGGCCTTGAGAATTATTCCCAAGCCGTGTTCAGCCATGACATCTGCCGCAATGTGCCCGGAGATGGTAGCAGGACTTGCCTGTAGAAACGTATAACCGACGATCTACGGTAGAACATGTTGGAAACGGTGCTTGCTTTGGCACTTCAAGCGGAGTCCTGGCATCGGGATTTCTGATTCACCGGCAACTCGATGGAAAACGTGGTTCCGTGACCCGGGGTGCTTTCGCAGACGATGATTCCTTGATAGGCGCGGATCGTATTGTAGACCACCGAAAGGCCTAAGCCGGAATGGTCGCCACTCTTGGTGCTGACATACGGGTCGAACAGTTTTTCCCTGATTGCTTCGGGAATCCCGGGGCCGTCATCTTCGATGACAATCCTGATAAAGCCGCCAGCATCATCCGCGCCGGGCAACCGCTTCCCTCCTAAAGGCGGCGGAAGCTGCCGCGTCCGGATCGTTAAATTTCCGCCGCTTTCAGCCATGGCCTCGCCAGCATTTTTAATAAGGTTGATGAAGACCTGTTTGAGGCCGTCCGGATCAGCCGCAATGGTTGGCAGCGTTGGCTCAAGATCTGTATGTACGTGTACCTTCTCTTCGCGGAGCAGGGACTCTTTGGCCAGCGCCAGCATGTCCGTGAGGATGGCGTTGATATCGGTAGTTTGCTTCTTGGGCGCCTCTTTTTTAGAAAACGTGGTCAGTCGTTTAAGCAGCTGGCCGACCCGCGTCATTTCCGCGTTGATAATCCTGATCTCATCATGATCGATGCCCGCATCAGCCATCTTCAAGTCTAGCACCTTCAGGTAGTTTTTGATAATGCCCAGCGGGTTATTGACTTCGTGAACGACTCGCCGGGCCAGGGAGCTGGAGGCCTCCATTCGCATGGTTTGAATGACATGCAATTGACGGCGCCGAAGGCTATCCAGCCGGAGGGCCAGGGCGCCTTTATGGATGAAGACATGCAAGAGTTTGCTGTGAGACTGAAGGTACGGCAAGTCAGCGTTATCCACTCCCAGGGCCAGCACCCCGATCGGATCTGTATGCGCCACCAGCGGATGGCAGAGCATCCCGCCGGTGCCGAGCAGCCGTACGAGTTGTGCATCGATGATCGTCAAGGGTTCACTTGAAGCCGCGGGCGACGTGTCCATGGGACGTTGCTCGATAAGGGATCTTACGAGCAGGCATTGGCTCATTTTCATGGAAATGGCCAGTGCAGGATGGTTGACATACTGCCCGGTCTTATCGGGGATATATCCAAGCAGCGCATTTTTCTTCTCATCGAAAAGAAAAAAAAGGGTGCGATTGATGTCGAACAGGATATTGAGGCCGCCGGAGATGCATTTCAAGATACTGGCCTGGTCTTCTGCGGTGATAAACCCTTCGAGGGTACCCACCAGCATGGAAAGGTGCTTGACCTCCCCCAGCAGACGATCCTGCACGGCCTGGTCTTTTTCATCCGGCAAACCGGCGGAGGTTTCAACCAGGTCTATATCGATCTTCAGCGTACGGGCGACTTCTCCGGCTTCCTGGTCTGCATGCGCCATCAGGGCCTGGCATTCAATTGGGTCCCGCCCGAACAAATGGTGTGCCATGGCCAAACCGGCATCAATATCGGAGTCGGTGGCCTGGCAGAGCAGATTGGCGACATGGATGGCCTGCACCAGGGTTAACGCCTGGGTGATGCGATTGGACGGTTCGTGGTGATAGCGCAGGCAATCGACAATCGACGGCTCCAACTGCCAGTGATCCAGCAGCCACGCTCCGACTTCGGCATGGGTCGCGCCCAGTTGGGCTTCACCCACCAAAATGAGATCTCGCCGGCCGGCAGACTGTTCTAGTAACACGGCATAGGCCTTTCTGCAGTTCGTCCATAAGACGACCTTGCCGATATCATGCAAAAGGCCGGCAAGGAAGGCCTCATCGGGATAACCAACATCCCATTCAGACGCAATGTGCTTGGCCAGAAAGGCGCACCGGAGCGAATGCCACCAGAATTGTTTTAAACTGAAGATTCCGTGGCCTTGCACTTTCGGAAAGGCATTAACCACACAGGCGCAAATGGCCATATTTTTAATCCCGCTGGTGCCGACGAGCACAACGGCCTCGCTGACCGCCTCGACTTTTCGAAACAATCCAAAATAGGCGGAGTTGACCAGTTTGAGAATTTTGGCGCTCAAGGCGGGGTCTGTGCTAACAATCTCCGCAATGCTGTTCAGATCCTGGCTGTCCTGGTTGCAGGCATCGATGAGCTTCAGCAGGATGTGGGGAAGTGTGGGAAGATGGCCATGGGTGGAGAGCTGCTTTAAAAATGGATTTTGCGCGTTCATCGAGCCAACCTTATAGGGATTGCACAGTTCACAAGCCAACATCGGCATAAACGCTCAAAACTTAACCTTCAGATGCTTAAATCCCTCGGGATCCAGTCAAATACAAGAGTGGCGTGATGGTTGTCCAGAAAAAGGGCGCCATCTGTCCGGCACCGGCGGCCATGGCTCTCTCGTGAAGTGTTACAGGCTGTTGATCGGCAGGGGGGTGGTTGCGACCGAATAATCGCTGCTTATTTTTAGGAATTGTGCAGGCATCCGGCGGGCCTGCTGACCCGGCTTTCGACTTTAATCCAGGAGCATTCCTTGGCCTATTATCCCATCGTCCGGAAAAATGGTCGACCAGCGGAAACAGCCGGTCAACGGCAGCTGCCCCTCTTCTACATGGAGGTTTCTCCATCCTCGGTTTTCGGGTGAATGATTGCGGCCACGCGGCACGGATACTGGATCAGCATGCATTTTCCTTGAAGACAGTGGACGGGGGCACTGCGGTGAACATCGAAAACGCGTCGCGGATGAACCACGTCATGCAACTGCTCAAAGGCAACGGTCTGGACTGCGAACTTGCCGACATTGCCGAAGGGATCTATCAGGGATAATAGCATTGCCGACTTCCGCCGTGAGCGGATCTGAGTTTCGGCGGAGGCCTTTTAGGAGGTGCCCGCCATCGCCGACTGCCCGGCGCTGATTATTTGCCGGCCGTTTCTATTTTCTCGCTCAACTTGGCATCGAATTTGGCTTTGTCGATTATGAAGCGCTCGTGCCGTCCACGGGCTATAAGATCTGTTCCATCGTGGGCCTCGATTTCAAAAACCAGCCGGCGACGGTCCACTTCCAGCAATCTCACCTTGGCCGTTACTTCAAATCCAGGGGGTGTCGCCGCGGTATGGCTCACATCGATGTGGGTCCCCACTGTCTGCTCTGCGGGCCAGTTCAAGTGAGGTTTCAGCGCCTGAATGCAGGCCCATTCAAAAAACCCCACCATGAAGCCGGTGGCAAAAACCTCGGGCATCACCTGGAATTCACTCGCTTCCGGATAGAGCGCCGGAACGGTTTTGGCGTCGGTGACGCGAAAATGCATTTCGTGTTCGATCCCAGGCTTCAATGATTCCTTCATGGACCCCCCTTTTTTAGAAATTGCCGTTGTTGGCCTAGACTTCTTATTCAATGTCGTCTCGATGGTCAAGTCCCGCAGGATCATTCTCAAGCATACCGGTTGCCGCATAAAAAACAGCGCCGGGGCGATATGCAAACACGCCCCGGTGCTGTTTGCACAGCTGGTTAAGGACCATCGGTTCGATCTCGCTGGCCACGCAGGGGACCTCGCGTACCCGGGCATCATCGTTCCGCGGGACCCGGATATGCCGCAAGCTATACTTTTTTTTTAATTCAAGTCGTAATCGTAGGGAGCCAGCTCCACCGCCTTATCCAACCGTTCGTCCGAACGGACCGGCTGCTTGCGCGATTGGCTGCGCCAGCTGAAACGGAGCATGTTGTCAACGTTGAGGGCGGCCGGACATGACAACAGGGAAAACTGGGGCGGCTGAAGGTACCGAACCAGCTGCTAGGGCTGAACGCAGAATTGCCGGCCGAACCGGTTAATGGGCAGGGCAGGGATTGAAGCAGGAAATGTTTCCACAGCGCTGCAGAACGGATCAGGCGGATTCAACCGATTTGATTTCGGGAATCTGCTGCTTCAGCACCCGCTCGATGCCGTTTTTCAGCGTCATCTGGGACATGGGACAGCCGGCGCAAGCTCCCTGGAGCCGAACCTTGACGATGCCGTTCTCCACGCTGATCAGTTCCACATCGCCGCCGTCAGCCTGGAGCATGGGCCGGATTTTATCTATGGCTGCTTCTACTTTTTCTTTCATAGCATCTCCCTTTTTGAAGGCACGATCGCCGAGTCTCCATTGTCTGTGTTCAGACGCTCACTATAAAACGCCTTTTTAAAACGGTCAAACTTTCCTGCCAGGATTGCCTCACGCATGGCTTTGACCAGATTCACGTAATAGTGAAGGTTGTGGATGGTGTTGAGCCGGTAGGCCAGGATTTCACGGGCCGTGTATAGATGCCGGAGATAGGCCAGGCTGTAATGGCGGCAGGTGTAGCAAGCGCAGGATGGGTCCACCGGACCCGCGTCCTCACGGAAGCGCGCATTGCAGATGTTGATGGTGCCCCGCTCGGTAAACAGCTGCCCATTGCGGGCGTTGCGCGTGGGCATGACACAGTCGAACATATCGGCACCCAGAGCCACCAATTCCACCAGATCCTCGGGAGTGCCCACCCCCATGATATAGCGGGGCCGCTCCTCGGGCAGCAGGGGCAGGGTGCGGGCGGCCATTTCCATCATCAATTCCTTGGGTTCACCCACGCTCAGGCCGCCGATGGCATATCCGGGGAAGCCGATGGTGGCGATCTCCTCGGCAGAGCGCGCACGCAGGTCCGCAAACATGCCCCCTTGGACGATGCCGAACAGGTTGTTTCGCCGGTCGGTCCGCTCCTGCCAGAAGGTCTTGCAGCGCGCGGCCCAGCGTGTGGTCAACGCCAGGGCATCCTTGGCCTGATCATGGGTGGCCGGATGCTCGAGGCACTGATCCAGGCACATAAGGATGTCCGAATCGAGGCAGATCTGAACCTCGATGGATGTTTCCGGTGAGAGCATGTGCCGGGAACCGTCAATGTGAGACTGGAAGGCGTAGCCCGCTTCGGTGAGCTTGCGCAGCTTGGCCAGAGAAAAGACCTGGAAGCCGCCGCTGTCGGTAAGAAGGGGGCGATCCCAATGCATGAAGCGGTGCAGCCCGTTAAAGCGGCTGATGATGTCGCAGCCGGGCCGCAGATACAGGTGATAGGTGTTGCTCAGAATAATCTGGGTACCGGCCGCCGTCAGCTCTTCCGGGCTCAGGGCCTTGACCGTGGCCTGGGTGCCCACGGGCA
Source organism: uncultured delta proteobacterium (assembly GCA_963704985.1). Classification (GTDB taxonomy): domain Bacteria; phylum Desulfobacterota; class Desulfobacteria; order Desulfobacterales; family Desulfosarcinaceae; genus Desulfosarcina. The sequence goes on from CAVPIL010000010.1 coordinate 609,108, forward strand.
TGAACACCGGCGTCTCGATTTGTCCATGGATGGTCGTTATTACCCCTGCACGGGCTGAGGTGTTGTTATCTGTCTTTTGAAGTTCAAATATTCCCATCGTGTTAAATGCGAAGTTTTAAGTGTTAAGTGACGGAAGGACCGTTTCCAAAGCTACCGATTTTCAAACGACACATCTTCCATTTCACAGCTTAGAAGTAAACAGGATGCATTACCTTAACCAATTAACGCGTAAAACTTAACACGCGCTTACTCAATGAACATCGCATCCCCATAACTGAAGAAGCGGTATTTTTCTTCCACCGCCGTTTTATAGGCGCGCAGCATGGCTTCCCGGCCGGCAAAGGCCGACACCAGCATCATCAGGGTGGAGCGGGGCAGGTGAAAGTTGGTGATCATGGCATCGACCATTTTGAATGGGTAGCCGGGATAGATGAACAGGTCGCAGCGGCCGCTTCCGGGCGCCAGGCTGCCGCCGGACCCTGCGGCGAACTCAAGAGTGCGCACGCTGGTGGTGCCCACGGCCACCACACGGTTGCCTGCGGCCCTGGCCTGGTTGACGATCCGGGCCGTCTCAGGCGGAATGGAGAACCACTCTGCGTGCATGCGGTGGTCCCGGATATCGTCCACGCGCACCGGTACGAACGTGCCGTAGCCCACGTGGAGGGTGACGGGGGCCACGGTCACGCCACCTTCCTCAAGGCGGGCCAAGATGTCGCCGGTAAAATGCAGACCCGCGGTGGGCGCGGCAATGGCGCCCTGTTCACTGGCATAAACCGTCTGATAGCGCATCCGGTCCACTTCGTCCGGCTGGCTTGCACTTCTTTTGATGTAGGGTGGCAGGGGCATCCGCCCGATCCGGTGGAGCAGTCCGTCAAAGGCTTCCGGGGCTGAAAATTGCACGGTATAGATGCCATCACAAAAATCCAGGACCTCGGCAACCAGGCCGGCATCGAAAAGGATTCGCGTACCGGCAGCGACCTGTTTAGAAGCCTTGATCAGGCAATGCAGCACCCGTTGGCGATCGTCATGCCCCCGGCAATCCGTTGCACCATAATCGAGGATCAGCAATTCGATTTTACCGCCGGTTGGTTTACGGCCATGCAGCCGTCCGGGAATGACCCGCGTGTTGTTCACCACCAGAACATCCGAGGGGTGCAGCAGGTCGACGATATCACGAAAATGGCGATGTGAAACCGTGCCGTTGGTGCGATCCAGGTGCAGCAGCCGGGACCCGTCCCGATGGGCTGCCGGGGTTTGGGCGATCAATGCCTCCGGCAGGTCGTAATGATAATCGTTGAGTGTGTACATCGTATACGGCCATCCTCCGCGGCCATTGCCTCACCCAGGCCGCAGGTTAAGCCTGCTATTGGTTGGCACCCCCGCCGCGGTGATTTGAATTTTCCGGTTCCGGCACTATACGCACCTTCAGGTTCGGGTTCAAGTCCACGCAGGCAGGAAAAAAAGGCCGGTCCTCACTAAAAATTTGATTCATTGACTAGTTTCAATTCATTTAATTATTCTTGACAGAGGATTGGCACGCATTCTAAGGTGGAAAAACATAACATTGTTACGCTTTCAGCTGTAGGACTGTTAAAGAAAACAAAATTTAATAACGATTTCAATCAAATATAATATATATTAATTGGAAACATCATTATTCAACGGCTAAATCCAGAGTAACCCAAGTCCCTAAAAAACGATTATACATAATAATTACATGGGTTTTTTAAATAGCCAGTCTCCTGGCTGGGCTATAGGATCGGATTAACCATAACAATGTTCGCACCTCTTCGTCCGGAAGTGTACCAGCGGCTGGAACAGGCTGTTCTGGACATTTTTTCCCATTCCGACTTTCACAAAGCCAATATCCGCGATGTGGCCAACCGGGCCGGTGTAAGTTTTTCCACCATCTACAAGCATTACGGATCCAAGGAGCGTCTGGTCTTTGCCTTTGTGGACGTCTGGCTGGGCAAACTGACCGAACGCATCTACGACCACCTCCAGGGCATCGAGGACCTGAAGGAAAAAATGCGCAAGGTGCTCTGGCTTCAGCTGGATTACTACGATCGCAATCCCGGTCTGGCCAGAATCATTTTCATGACCCTGCCCATGAAAACCTGGATGGCCGATGAAACGTTTAAGCAGAAGAAGATGATCAACCTCTACCTGGAGGTTATGCGCAAAGGTCAGAAGGAGGGTCAGTTGAATCCTTATGTGCGCGCCGGCGTGCTGCTGGATTTCATGCTGGGAACCGTTCAACGGGCGTTTACCATGTGGATTTCCAGGGGTCAGCAGGGCCGGTTGACCGATCAGGCCAACATGCTTTTCGAAATGGTCTGGCTCGCCATTTCCAATCCCGACGGAAAAGGGAACTGACCTCAGACCGTCTTCGCGGTACGCTGTTGATAGAATGACGTTTATCGGGGGGCCGGTAAGACCATGGATATCGATCAATCGTTTTAACAAAGGAGCACACCATGTCAGAACATCCCGCTTTGCAGAAATGGAAAGAGTTGGCCGCCAAGCAGTTCGGGGGCAAACCCCTGGAGAGTTTGGAATGGGATACTCCCGAAGGCTTGCGCGTCCACCCCCTTTACACAGCAGAAGATCTGGCGGGCATGCCCCATGTGAACACCCTGCCAGGAATTGCTCCTTATGTCCGCGGCCCCATGGCCACCATGTATACCGGCCGCCCCTGGACCATTCGACAATACGCCGGCTTCTCCACGGCCAAGGACTCCAATGCCTTTTACCGACGCAACCTGGCGGCCGGCCAGATGGGCCTCTCGGTTGCCTTTGACCTGGCCACCCACCGGGGCTATGATTCGGACCATCCCCGGGTCATGGGCGATGTGGGCAAAGCCGGCGTGGCCATCGATTCGGTCGAAGACATGAAGATCCTCTTCGACCAGATCCCCCTGGACAAGATGAGCGTCTCCATGACCATGAACGGTGCGGTGCTGCCCATCATGGCCGGCTACATCGTGGCAGCCGAAGAGCAGGGCGTCAAGCAGGCGCAGCTATCCGGCACCATCCAGAACGACATCTTAAAGGAGTACCTGACCCGCAATACCTATATCTATCCGCCCAAGCCCTCCATGCGCATTGTGTCGGACATCATCGCCTACTGCTCCCAGAACATGCCCAAGTTCAACACCGTCAGCATCAGCGGTTACCATATGATGGAGGCCGGTGCCAATAGCGTGCTCCAGACGGCCTTCACCCTGGCGGATGGATTGGAATACGTCCGTGCCGCCATTGCCGCCGGGCTGGACATCGACGCCTTCGCCCCGCGACTCAGCTTTTTCTTCGGCGTGGGCATGAACTTTTTCATGGAGATCGCCATGCTGCGGGCAGCCCGTTACCTGTGGCACGACCTGCTCAAACCCTTCAATCCGAAGAATCCCAAGTCCTCCATGTTGCGTACCCATGTCCAAACCTCCGGCTGGAGCCTCACCCAGCAGGACCCCTATAACAACATCATCCGTACCACCTTGGAAGCCCTGGCTGCAGTGTTGGGCGGCACCCAGAGCCTGCACACCAACTCTTTTGACGAAGCGGTTGGCTTGCCCACGGATTTTTCGGCCCGCATCGCCCGCAACACCCAGATCATCATCCAGGAAGAGTCCCAAGTATGCCACACCGTCGATCCACTGGGCGGCTCCTACTACATCGAGTCCCTCACCGACGGCATCATCAAGGAAGCCCGCAAGATCATCGACGAAGTGGAGGAGTTGGGGGGCATGGCCAAGGCCATCGAAACCGGCATGCCCAAGCTGCGTGTCGAAGAGTCGGCGGCCCGCAAACAGGCCCGCATCGACCAGGGGCTGGATGTGATTGTCGGCGTCAATAAATACAAGATCGAAGAAGAAGCCCCCATGGATGTGCTGGAAGTCTCGGAAGAGGTACGCAACGACCAGATCCGCATGATCAACACACTTAAAGCCAACCGCGACGACACGGTTGTGCGCAGCGCCCTCAACGGCGTCACCCGCTCCGCCGAAAACGGCGGGAATCTGCTGGCAGCAAGCATCGAGGCCATTCGCGCCCGGGCCACCGTTGGCGAGGTGTCCGACGCCATGGAAAAGGTGTTCGGCCGCTTCGTGGCCACCACCCAGTGCATTTCCGGTGTGTACGCCGCCGAATATTCGGACAGCGCCGTCATCGAGGCCATTCGCAAACGCACCGCGGACTTTATGGGCAAGGAGGGGCGGCGACCCCGCATTCTGCTCACCAAGATGGGCCAGGACGGCCACGACCGAGGCATCAAGGTGGTGGCGACCGCCTTTGCCGATCTGGGTTTTGACGTGGACATCAGCCCCATGTTCCAGACACCGGAGGAAGCAGCTAAAATGGCTGTGGAAAACGATGTCCACCTGGTAGGTGCCTCCAGCCTCGCAGCCGGACACAAAACCCTGGTGCCCCAACTGATTAAGGCGCTCAAGGCAGCCGGCGGCGAAGATATTCTGGTCATCGTCGGCGGTGTGATTCCGCCGGGTGACTACGACTTTCTGTATCGGGCCGGCGCCGTGGGCGTCTTCGGCCCTGGAACAGCCATCACCGATTCGGCCAACAAGGTGCTCAACGCCCTGGACAACCGGAAATCATAAGCAAGCATGACGGGAACTGTTTTTTCCAATGGGTGAAAAAGACCCCGAATTTTATATCCACGGCGTTCGATCCGGCAACCGCCGCATTCTGGCCAAGACCATCACCCTGATCGAAAGCGCGCACCCCGCGCACCGGGGTCTGGGACGCACCGTGGTGGACCGTCTGCTTCCGCAAACGGGCAAGGCCGTGCGCCTCGGCATCACCGGCGTTCCTGGTGTCGGCAAGAGCACCTTCATCGAAAGCTTCGGCATGATGCTGGTGGAAAAGGGGCTGCAGGTGGCGGTGCTGGCAGTGGATCCTTCCAGTACCCGCAGCGGCGGCAGCATCATGGCGGATAAAACCCGCATGGAGCGGCTCTCCGTGGCGACAGGGGCATTCATCCGACCCTCGCCCTCCGGCGGCACCCTGGGCGGCGTGGCCCGCATGACCCGAGAGACGCTGCTGGTTTGCGAGGCCGCCGGCTTCGATGTGGTAATCGTGGAAACGGTCGGCGTGGGACAGTCGGAAACCACGGTGGCTTCCATGGTGGACTTTTTCCTGGTCCTCATGCTGGCCGGCGCCGGTGACGAGCTTCAAGGCATCAAGAAGGGGGTGCTGGAGCTGGCCGACGCGGTGGCCATCAACAAGGCCGATGGCGACAACCTGGAAAAGGCCGAAAAGGCCCGGCGATCCTATGAAATGGCCCTGCACCTGCTAAACCCGGCAACGCCCACCTGGTCGCCGCCGGTGCTGACCTGCAGCGCCGTGACACTGGCCGGCATCGACACCCTGTGGCAGACCATCAAGGATTGCCACAAGCGGTTGTCGACCACCGGCGAATTGGCTGAAAAACGGCGCGGCCAGGCCTTGGCCTGGATGTGGTCCCGAATCGAGGACGGTCTCAAGGAACGGTTCTTCAGTAACCACGCGGTCAGTGCCCGTTTGCGGGACATCGAAGCGTCTGTAAGGCGGGGCGAACTCTCCCCCACCGCGGGTGCAGAAACCCTTCTTTTTTTGCTTGACAAGGACCGTTGAGTCTAGAAGGGTTGAAGCTTGGTTTCAGGTATGACCGTCATTGGGAAGATGTGTATTAACGGTTTGTTATTTTATAGTATAATTAATTTGCGGACGGCTGGCGGATTGCTTTTTGCATTGCCCGGCAGCTAGTTAAAAAGTCCTGCACTTCAGGTGAAAGGAATCTGACATGGGTATTGTGAAGGAAAAAATCAAGGATCTCAAGACGCGCGAAGCTCGTATTCTTGAGATGGGCGGGGAAAAGCTGGTCGCCAAGCACAAGGAAAATGGCAAGCTTACCGCCCGTGAACGGCTTGGCAAGCTGTTCGATAAGGGAACCTTTCGGGAGATCGACATGTTCGTCCGTCACCGCTGCGTCAATTTCGACATGCAGGATGTCGAGATTCCCTCGGACGGCGTCGTTACCGGGCACGGCCTTGTTGACGGCCGGCCGGTGTTCGCCTTTGCCCAGGATTTTACCTCCAGGGCGGGAAGCCTCGGCGAGATGCAGGCCAAAAAGATCTGCAAGGTCATGGATATGGCCCTTAAAGCCGGCGTCCCCTTCGTGGGCCTCAACGATTCGGGTGGTGCCCGCATCCAGGAAGGCGTGGATGCCCTGTCTGGCTACGGCCAGATCTTCTACCGCAATTCGGTGGCCTCTGGTGTGATTCCCCAGATTTCGGCCATAATGGGGCCCACGGCCGGTGGGGCCGTCTATTCGCCGGCCATGACCGATTATATTTTCATGGTTAAAAACACCAGCTACATGTTCATCACCGGCCCGGAGGTGATCAAGTCGGTCACCGGCGAGGAGATCAACTTCGAAGACCTGGGCGGCGCCATGGCCCATAATGAAAAAAGCGGCGTGGCCCAGTTTGCCTGCGAAAGCGACGAGGATGCCCTGGTCCAGATCAAACGCCTGCTGGCCTATCTGCCGGCCAACAACATGGAAGAACCGCCGGTGGTGGATACAGGCGATGACCCCACGCGCACGGATAAAAAACTCAACACCATCATCCCGGACAGCCCCAACAAATCCTACGATGTGCGCGATGTGATCCGTTCCATCGTGGACAACGGAGAGTTTTTCGAGCCCCACCAGTACTTTGCCACCAATATCCTGACGGCCTTTGCCCGGCTCAACGGCCGCACCATCGGCATCATCGCCAACCAGCCCATGGTCATGGCCGGCTGCCTGGACATCAACGCATCGGACAAGGCCACCCGCTTCATCCGATTTTGCGACGCTTTCAACATCGCCCTGCTCACCATCGCCGACGTGCCCGGTTATCTTCCCGGCAGCCAGCAGGAGTGGGGCGGCATCATTCGCCATGGGGCCAAACTGCTCTGGTGCTACAGCGAAGCCACCGTGCCCAAACTGCTGCTGGTAACCCGCAAGGACTACGGCGGTTCCTACCTGGCCATGTGTTCCAAGGACCTGGGGGCCGACTTTGCCTTTGCCTGGCCCACCGCCGAAATCGCCGTCATGGGTGCCGGCGGTGCCGCCAACATCATTCACCGCAAAGAGATCAAGGGTGCCGGTGATCCCAAGGCCAAACGGGCTGAGAAGATTGCCGAATACGAAGACCTGTTCTCCAATCCCTATTGCGCCGCCCAGCGGGGGTACATCGATGCCGTCATCGAACCTGCCCAGACCCGGCCCCGGCTCATCGACGCCCTGGAAATCATGTGCAGCAAGCGAGAACTGCGGCCGCCGAAAAAACACGGCAACATCCCCATGTAGAGGCCTGAGTTAAACGCTAACCGAACCCCAAAAGGTGTGACTTATGGATGCAAATGAGAAAAGACTGGCCGCCGCCCTTGCAGCGGTCGTGAGCTATATCCAGACCGAGGAGGAGGCGCTGGTCATGCCGCCGCCCAAGCGACCCGAACCCCGCCATTTTGACCAGGGCAACCTGTGGGCGCTTGCGGGCAGACAGGGCATGATGCAGATGCGCAACCTCATGCAGATGAAAACCTTCAACCGACTCCGCTAATATTGGGGACGAAGCAACAGTCAACGAGCCATTAAACATCCAATTTTTAAGAGGAGACCCATACGATGAGTGAGCACGATCAAGTCAAAATGACCAAAATGAACTACGATGTGAAACGGCCCAAGGCGGAAAACCCGTTGAAGGTCATGGATTTGAGCCTGCGCGACGGGCACCAGAGCCTGTTTGCCACCCGCGGACGCACCGAGGACATGATTCCGGTGGCCGAACTGATGGATCAGGTGGGCTTCTGGGCTGTGGAAACCTGGGGTGGCGCCACCTTTGATACCATGCATCGCTTTCTCAACGAAGATCCCTGGGAACGCATCCGGACCTTGAAACGCTACTTCAAGAAGACCCCCTTCTCCATGCTGCTGCGGGCCCAGAACCTGGTGGGCTACCGCAACTATGCCGACGACGTGGCCAACGCCTTCATGGACCGTGCCTGCGAAAACGGCATGGACATCTTCCGCACCTTCGACGCCCTCAACGACTACCGCAACTTCCAGACCGTCGTACCCAAGATCAAGGAGTACGGCAAGCACTTCCAGGGCTGCATCTGCTACACCATGACCGAACCGCGTTTGGGCGGGGATGTCTATAACCTGGACTACTATGTCAACAAGGCCAAAGAGCTGGAGACCATGGGTGCAGACAGCATCTGCATCAAGGACATGGCCGGCCTCATCGCCCCTTATGACGCCTACCAAATCGTCAAGGCCCTGAAAGCCGCGGTCAAAGCGCCCATCCACCTGCACAGCCACTTCACCTCGGGCATGTCGCCCATGAGCCATCTCAAGGCCATCGAAGCGGGCGTGGACATCATCGACACCTGCATGACCCCTTATGCCTATCGCACCTCGCACGCGGCCATCGAGCCCCTGATCATGGCGCTCCTGGGCACCAACCGCGATACCGGCTTCGACATCAAACTGATGGCCCAGATCAACGAGATCTTCGAAAAAGAGGTCATGCCCAAGTACAAGCACCTGCTGGACGACTCCAAGGTTTCCATCATCGACATCAACGTGCTGTTGCACCAGACCCCGGGCGGCATGCTCTCCAATTTGGTCAACCAACTGCGTGATATGGACGCCCTGGACAAGATCGGCGAGGTCTACAAGGAGCTGCCCCGGGTGCGCAAGGACCTGGGTCAGATTCCCCTGGTCACCCCCACCAGCCAGATCGTGGGCATCCAGACGGTCAACAACGTGCTCTTCGACACCCCGGAAGAGCGCTACAAGATGATCACCGGTCAAGTCAAGGACCTGTGCTATGGCCTCTACGGCAAGACGGCCGTGCCCATCAATGCGGAAGTCCAGAAAAAAGCCCTCACGGGCTACGATCGCGGTGAGGAACCCATCACCTGCCGGCCCGCCGAGGTGCTGGAGCCGGAGATGGAGAAGGCCAAAGCTGAAATCGGCGACCTGGCCGTGGACATGGACGACCTGGTGACCTACGCCATGTTCCCCGTCACCGGCAAGAAATTCCTGCAGTGGAAGTACGGCAAGGAAGAGCCGCCCGCAGCAGTGAAACCCATCACCTTGCAGCAGGTCAAAAAACAGGATGAGTTGATCAAAAAAGCCAAGGCCGGCGAACTGGTGGAGAAAAAGAAAGACGCCCCGGCCAAGGGCGAAAGCTTGCGCACCTTCAACGTCTTCGTAGACAACGAGTATTTCGAAGTCGGCGTGGACGAAGTCGGCGGCAGCCCCATCCTGAAATACGCCCAGCAGATTCAGCTTTCCGGCGGGTTGCCGGCGGCGGCACCGGCCATGCCGGCAGCTCCGGCCGCCCCCGCTGCCGCACCGGCGGCTGCGCCGGCGGCAGCCGAAAAGAAAGCCGTGGCAGCACCCGCACCGGCCGCCGACACATCCGGCACCCCCCTGGCCGCACCCATGCCCGGCATGATCGTCAAGTACGACAAGAAAGAGGGCGAAACGGTCAGCGCGGGTGAAACCGTGGTGATCCTGGAAGCCATGAAAATGGAAAACGCCCTGGCCGCGCCGGCCAGCGGCACCGTCAAGGCGATCAAATACGCCTCAGGAGACTCGGTGGCCAAGGGAGACGTGCTCTGCGTGATCGGCTAAGCCGGAAGTCCTGTGACCCACAAGATGAGCATGGGCGCCCGCCTCCGGCGGACCACCATGCTCATCCTTATTTTATGCGGGTTTTCCATAGATTATAAGGAGAAAGAGGCCCATCGATGAAAATTCATGAATATCAAGCCAAAGAACTGTTCCGCAAGAACGGCGTGGCCGTTCCCGACGGACAAGTTGCCTTTACCGTCGAAGAGGCCAAAGCCGTTGCCGATGGTCTGGGCGCATACCCGGTGGTGGTGAAAGCGCAGATCCACGCCGGCGGTCGCGGTCTGGGCGGCGGCGTCAAGGTTGCCAAGACAGCCGAAGCATTCGACGCTTACGCCAACAGCATCCTGGGCATGAACCTGGTCACCAAACAGACCGGCCCCGGAGGTAAACGGGTCAAGAAGCTGCTGGTCGAGCAGGGGCTCAACATCGCCAAGGAACTCTATCTCAGCATCCTTCCTGACCGCGCCACAGCCAAAATGATCATCATGGCGTCCGAAGCCGGCGGCATGGACATCGAAACCGTGGCCGAGAAAACGCCGGAAAAGATTATCAAGGTGTACGTGGACCCCAACGTGGGCATCCAGGGGTACCATCTGCGGGCGGCGGCGTTCGGGCTCAACATGCCCAAAGCCTCCATGAAGCCCTTTACCGTGCTGTTAAAAAACCTGTACAACCTGGCCGTCAACTACGACTGCTCTTTGGTGGAAATCAATCCTTTGATCATCACCGCCGAAGACGATGTCATCGCCCTGGACGGCAAGATGGATTTCGACGACAATGCCCTGTACCGCCACCCCGATGTCCAGGCATACCGGGATCTGGATGAGGAAGACCCCGCTGAGGTAGAGGCCGGCACTCACGGCCTGAACTACATCCATCTGGGCGAAGGCGGCAATGTGGGCAACATGGTCAACGGCGCCGGGCTGGCCATGGCCACCATGGACTGCATCAAGTACGCCGGCGGCAAGCCGGTCAACTTCCTCGATGTGGGCGGCGGCGCCAGCGCCGAGCAGATTGAAAACGGTTTCCGCATCCTGCAGAGCGACGAGAATGTCAAAGCGATCCTGATCAATATCTTCGGCGGGATTCTGCGCTGCGACCGGCTGGCCAACGGTGTGGTCCAGGCTGCCGAGAAGGTGGGCCTGCGCGTGCCGGTAATCATCCGCATGGAGGGCACCAACCTGAAAGAGGGGCGCAAGATCCTGGCCGATTCGGGCCTGGAGCTGATCAATGCCAAAGACCTTAAGGACGCCGCCGAAAAATTGAAGGCCGCCATCCAATAACCCAAAGGAGCAAGGTTTCGTAAAAGGGCCGAGATCAAGGCTTGCGAATCATGAGGAACGGAGGCGTACTGGAAGTACGCCGCAGTGACGAAGGATGAAGCCTAACGCAGATATCGGGCGTTTTACGGAGCCGTCAAACGAGTGAGGATTGAATCGTGAGCATACTAGTCAACAAAGAGACCAAGTTGTTGGTGCAGGGCATTACTGGAAAAGAAGGCCAATTCCATGCCCGCGCATGCATTGATTACGGCACCCGGGTCGTGGCCGGCGTCACCCCCGGCAAAGGCGGCCAGAAGATGGATGACGTTCCCGTTTTCAATACGGTTGCCGATGCCGTAGCTATCGCCGGAGCCAACGCCAGCATGATTTTCGTGCCTCCGCCCTTTGCCGCCGACGCCATCATGGAAGCGGCCGATGCCGACGTTCCCCTGATTGTGTGCATCACCGAGGGTGTTCCGGTCATGGACATGATGCGGGTGAAGAACTATCTCAAGGACAAGCCGGTGCGCCTCATCGGCCCCAACTGCCCCGGCATCATCACCCCCGGCGAATGCAAGATCGGCATCATGCCCGGCCCCATACACAAACCCGGCAAAATAGGAGTGGTATCCCGGTCCGGCACCCTGACCTATGAGGCCGTCCACGCCCTGACCACGACCGGCCTGGGCCAGACGACCTGCATCGGCATCGGCGGCGACCCGATCAACGGCACCAACTTTATCGACTGCCTAGAACGCTTCCAGGCCGACGCCGCCACCGAAGGCATCGTCATGATCGGCGAGATCGGCGGCGATGCGGAAGAGAAGGCGGCCGACTATATCAAGGCCAACGTCACCAAGCCGGTGGTGGGTTTCATCGCCGGCCTGACGGCACCTCCGGGACGGCGTATGGGCCATGCCGGCGCCATCATCAGCGGCAGCAGCGGCACCGGCCAGAGCAAAGTGGCTGCCATGAAAGCCAACGGGATCCATGTGTGTGAGAACCTGGCCTATCTGAGCGATGTCTGCGCCGAAACATTCAAGTAAGATGACGGAAGTCAGAGGTCGGAGGACTGAGGTCGGAGGGTGGAATTCGGTCATCGGACATCTGACCTCCGACATCGGACATCGGAGAAAACCATGCACGAAATGGGCATCGCCATGGAGATCGTGGACATTGCCAAGGCTTCCATCCCGGCGGACATGCAGGGGGCCAAAGTCCAGCGGGTCAACCTTCAGGTGGGCAAGCTGTCGGCCATCGTAGCGGACAGCCTGCGGTTCTGCTTTGACCTTGTTATCAAGGACACGCCGCTGGAAGGCGCCGAACTGGCCATCGAAGAGGTGCCCGTGGTGGCCCGGTGCAAGGATTGCCAGACGCAGTGGACGGTTACGGAGCCGGTGTTTACCTGCAAAGCCTGCCAGAGCGGAGCCATCGACATTCTTTCCGGCCGCGAACTGGACATTAAGTCCATAGAAATCGAAGACGAGGATTGACGCTTACGTAAAAACCCGCTATCTGCGTTTCGCTTCATCCCTCGTCACTGCGGAGTACTTCCATGTACGCCTCGATCCTCGGGACTCGCAAGCCTTGATCTCGGGGTTTTACGCAACCGTCTGAAAGGACAGATCATGTGGTTTTTCACCAATCGTATCACCAGACGCTATCATCACGATCATAAGCAGCACGGCCCCCATGACCATCACCCTCATGATCATGGTCGTGACGTGGAGTCCCGTAAATCAGGCACCCGCGAAATCAAGGTGGTCCGGCGGGTGCTGGATGCCAACGACATCATGGCGGACCGCATGCGCGCCGTCTTTGCCGAGAAAAAAGTTTTCGTGCTCAACATGATGAGTTCGCCGGGCTCCGGCAAGACTACGACGCTGCAGAAAACCCTGGCCCGCATCATGCCGGACCTTCGCTGCGCGGTGATCGTAGGCGATATCTGCACCACCCACGATGCCGACCGCCTGGCCCAGTCCGGCGCCCCGGTAACCCAGATCAACACCGACGCCTTCGGCGGCGACTGCCACCTGGCGGCCCATGTGGTGGAACGGGCCGTGGCCGACCTGGACCTGGACGCCATCGACCTGCTCATCGTGGAAAACATCGGCAACCTGGTCTGCCCGGCCGAGTTTGACATCGGCGAAGACAAACGCGTGGTGGTGCTGTCGATCACCGAAGGCGAGGACAAGCCGGCCAAGTACCCCCTGATGTTCCGCGAGTGCGACGCCACCCTGCTCAACAAGATCGACCTGTTGCCCTACCTGGACTTCGACATGGATCTGGTCAGGTCCTCGATCGGCAACATCCATCCCGGTATGCCGGTGTTCGAAATTTCGGCCAAGACCGAAGCCGGCTTCGACGCGTGGATCGGGTGGCTGACCGAACAGGTAGAGGCCAAGTTGAAGGGGTGATGGTGGAATCGGTTGGGTTGATTGGATCGCCTACCACGAATTGTTCTGAAAAAACCATGCCTACCACCAAAACGCAAAAGAAGAACGCCAAACGCAAAAACAAGCTTCAGGCCCGCAAGAAGGCCCAACATGCCGAAGTCCGCCTGGACAAAGCAGATTTTTATTACGCCGAATCCCAATGGTACAAGGAGCAGGGAAATTTTGACAAAGCGTTGCATTTTAATAAAAAAACGCTGAAGCTGGCTCCGAATGACCTCGACTACACCAGGGCCCTGGTTGATTTGGGATTCAGGATGAATGATCATGAGGTCCAGTTTGACGGCATCATGCGGTTGCACAGCTGTGGTCAGATGGATGACCTGCTATTGCCCTATTTTGCCAACTTGCTGATCGATAAAGGAGATTTCGAACTGGCCATTCAAACGATCGATCGCCTGATCGTTCGGCTGCCCTCTATGAAAATTCCCAATAAGCGTCGACTGAATAGGGATGCAAAACACAATCGTGAATATTGCCTGTTCCAGTTGCAGAGAGAAGGAAGCGGCCGGCCTCCGTCCTCCAACAATCCATTGTATCCCCCCAAAAGCAAGTCAAGAAAAAAGCGATTAAAAACAAACCTCAGGTGGCCGGTCCCCGTTCGGTACAACCTGGACCTCCCAGGTCAAAACCGTCCTTGCCTGAAATTCCCGTAACCGTCGTCATCGACCGGGATTCCTTCAAAACGCATCTATCCGCGGGCATGGCGTCATCCCACGCACGGTATGACATTGCCTTGGAGGCCCAGCGTATCCGCTTCAGGGAATCCTTCGAGAACCTGATCTGTTTGTCAACCCTCATGGGTGTCCAATCGTTTTGGTACCAGGAAGAAACGGCCCGCAAAGTGTTAAAAACCTTTCGTGGACGAGCCCTTCTATCGGACGAGGTGGGGCTGGGCAAGACCATCGAAGCCTGCATGGTCCTGAAAGAGTATGTTCAGCGTGGCATGGTTAAAAGTGCCCTGATCCTGACCCCCACCCCACTGGTCAGCCAGTGGCAGGAAGAACTGAAAGCCAAATTTGCTCTTGATTTTCCATCCACCGACGACCCGGATTTTCGCAGGTCCAATCAAGCGTTCTGGGACCTGCCGTTTACTCTGGCCTCCATCAATCAGGCAAAATCCAAACGCAACGTCGATGCCGTGACCCGCCGGGAGTATGACATGGTGATCGTCGATGAGGCCCATCATCTTAAAAACCGCAATACCCTCAACTGGAAGCTGGTCAACGCGCTCAAAAAGCGGTTCCTGCTCCTGTTGACCGCAACGCCGGTGGAAAACAATCTCATGGAGTTGTACAACCTGATCACCTTGCTCAAACCGGGCTAACTCAAGACGGCTAAGGCCTTTCGCGAGCGGTTCATGACCAAGGGGGATCCGACAAGCCCGCAAAACCGCAGCCGGCTCAAGGAACTGCTCGGCCAGGTGATGATCCGCAACACCCGGGCCGTGGCAAAAATCAATATTCCCCCACGCTTTGCCGAAACCATAAGGGTTGAACCCACCGGAGCAGAAAAAGAGCTTTACGACCGCATCACCACCTTGGTTCGATCTATCAACGAGACCAACGGGACAGGCAACAAGCTGCTGCTCAAACACCTGTTGGTCGAAGCCGGATCCTCCCCGCAGGCAGTGGAATCGACCCTTTCGCACATGCTGGCCAACAAGGACCTGCTGCTGGATCATGAAAAGCAGATCGGGGCCATCCGCAATCTGACACGATCCATGGGCGATACGCAGATGAATAAAGTTCTGCTCAAAATCATTCGCGGCGCGCCGGGAAAAAAAATAATCTTTGTCAAGTACATGGGCACCTTGGCGCATGTCTCCGGTTACCTGTCCTGGAAAAAGATACCCCATGCGGTGTTTCACGGCCAGATGAAAAACGCGGAAAAAGATACCCAGATAGAGCAATTCAAGGAGCAAACCGAAATTCTCGTCACCACGAAAATCGGCGGCGAGGGACGCAACCTGCAATTTTGTAACCAGATGATCAACTATGACCTTCCTTGGAATCCCATGAAAATCGAACAGCGCATCGGCCGGATTCACCACATCGGACAGGAAAAGGAGGTGCGCATTTTCAACCTCTGCTCGGCCAACAGCATCGAAGATTACATTCTGGACATCCTGGATCGTAAAATCAACATGTTCGAGATGGTTATCGGCGAGATTGAGATGATCCTCGGACGCGTTCGCGGCGAAAAAGACTTTTCCGAGCGGGTATACAATATTTGGATGGATGCGGCACTGCCGGAAGAGCGTCAAAAGGGCTTCGACCATTTGGCCACGCAGCTCAAGCGATCCAAAGCACAATACCACACCACCAAACAGTTGGACGAGAATCTTTTCGGAGAGAATTATGAACTCTGATCCGGACCACACCCTGGGATCGTTTGTCGAACGTTTCTTTGCCTGCCGGGGTGCGGTGGTCGAAAAACGTGGTTCAGGTCTGGATCTGCTGGTTCCCGGGGATCTGGCACGGCAGGTCGGCATTCCGGAGTATTGCCACCTGGCCGTTGAAGGCGAGTCACCGGAGAGTTACATCGTCAACTATGGCTCTCCGCTGCTGGAATCCATCATCCAGGCCGCGGGAGAGCAGATTCCCCTGACCATCGTCCGTCTCGCCTTTCACTACCTCAAAAGCCAGGGATTCGACCGGCTGATCCAGGAGGGGTTCACCTTTCACGGTGCCCTTGTGCGCGTGGACAACACCGCAGAAGTACTCACCGAATACCTGCTGCTGAATTGCCGATTTTTGGCTCAAAGCGACGAACAAAAAGAGGGGTTGATTCCCCTGGCCTTCAACATGGAAACCGGTGCGCCGGTCGGCAACCTGGAGGAGATGCTGGACACCACCGAAAAGGAATTTGAGCCGGATGGCCCCTGCAGACCGTTTGAAGTGGAAAAAATCGATGCCATCATTCATTGGGTCAACCGCCAGGCGCCCAAATGGGTAGAAACGGAGATCCAGCCCTTCCGTGACAGCATGAACCGCCGCTTTAGGAGGGATGTGGCCAATCTGGAGGCATACTATGCCGACTTGAAGCAGGAGATGAGCGACACTTTGAAGCGCAGCGGTATGTCCAAGCAGTTGATTCAGGAGCGAAGAGAAAAAATTGCGCTGATACCGGAGGAGATGGCCAAGAAAAAAGATGACCTGTTCAAGAAATACAGCATCAAGGTCAAGGTCGAACTCAGCGGTACCATGCTGATCCGCACCCCAGCCGTCAAGTTGTTCTGTCAGGCCACCATCGGCCGCAGCAAGAAGCCCTTCACCCTGTTCTACAACCCCATCGACAAATCCCTTGATCCCCTGGTTTGCAATGGCTGTGGGCAAGCCGCGACCGACATCCATTTCTGCGACCGGCTGCATCTGCTGTGTCCCGGATGCGCACAGATATGCCCCGCCTGCAATACCGGTTCATAATGTCCGGTGATGAAACCATTGACCCGCCACATGTAGAGTGGGCACCACACCCGTCATATCTTGGGCTCGATGCCATCCAATCGAATGGTTAGCGGGTACATCCGGTCTTCCATCGATTGTTCCTTTTCGCAGTTCTATTTATTACGCTGAATCTAAAATAAATTTCCGCAAATTCCCTTATCTCTTTAACGTCCGACCCAATTGGCTTGGCACCCGAATGAATCAGACCAGTATTGGCGCTTGAATGAAACGAATAGATTGTTCCGCCGGTCTCAAGGATCTCTCTCCTCAGTTGTTCAGTTTTGCTGTCAGCATCGGCATAAGGAATCAAAAAACGCCTAACCAGTTTTACAACCAGATGGTTGCGCTGTTGGGCGGTTGATACGGTTGGCCGTTTTTGTTTTTCGTCGAATGGCGACAAGTCCAGCAACCGGCCCTCATCAATCGGTTTTTTCCAGTCACTGGGAATTCGCATCCGGGCAATGCTGCGCGCCGGACAAACCACAATTGGCTGGGCGCCTTTCAGCAGGATATCAAGGCAGTCCTTTTCGATGGGAGAATGGAATCCACAGACCACCGCAACGCCAGAATCGCGCAGAATACGCATGCAATCGTAGGTGTTTAAGATGATATTGCCGGGGCATCGGATCGAGAAAAAAATGCCCAACAAATTGGTATCGAGGATATCCAGGTTGCCGATGTCATGATTCTGTTTGAGGTACACCAGCGCCAAGCGCTGATGGTCATTCAGGGGTAGATGGGAAAACGGATTGAGCCATTTGACCGCATCGGGCCTCATGAGGGTGTGGTTGTGGAGGGTGATGGCAAAGGAGGTTCTCCGGTCATCGAATCTGGGCGGTTCGAGATTGGCTTCCCGAATGGCATGCAGCAATTCATCTTTGGGGAGCTTTTGCATGCCCACCAGAAGGCGACAGCAACTTCCCTCGCCACCGGACCAGTTCTCGATATAAGCGTCCAGATATTTCCAGCCGCAAAGATTGAAATCTCCGATGCTAAAATCTGCGCGTTCGGAAAGGGAAAGGGTCTCTTGAAGGGCGGACAACAGCTTGGTTTCGATGTTGTCGAAAATCCGAGGCGCGCGCCATCACCTATTGAATTCAAAAGTGAATTATTGGCTGGTTTGATATTTTACATAAACTCAAAATCTTATATTTATTTACACCAGTACGATCAAGCCCCCCTTCCCCCAAACAAAAAGGCTGCAATTACCGGTTTTCGGAAATCACCGCCTTTATTATTGAACGGCCGGTCAAGCCGTCAGGAGGCTATCACGCTAGGCGATCCGCCCATCCTTCCAGAAGGGCGACATCTGCCGCAGGCGATCGATGATGGGCGGCATCTTGTCGATGACGAAGTCGATCTCTTCTTCGGTGTTGTATATGCTCAGGCTGTAGCGGATGGAGCCGTGGGCCGCGGTGAAGGGCACGCCCATGGCCCGCAGCACGTGGGACGGTTCCAGGGAACCGGAGGTGCAGGCCGACCCGGACGAGGCACAGATCCCGTACTGATCCATCAGCAGCAGAATGCCCTCCCCCTCGATGAACTCGAAGGCGATGCTGGTGGTGTTGGGCAGGCGGTTCTCCGGGTCTCCGTTGACCATGCTGGCCGGTACGCACTTGAGCAGTTCGGTCTCCAATTTATCCCGCAACGCCCGCACCCGGGTGTTTTCGTCCTGCATGCAGTCCATAGCCAGCTGGGCGGCACGGCCCATGCCGATGATGGAGGCGGTATTCTCGGTGCCGGCCCGGCGCCCGCGTTCCTGGTGACCGCCCAAGAGAAAGGGAGCAAACTTGGTGCCCTTGCGGATGTAAAGCACGCCGATACCCTTGGGGGCGTGCAGCTTGTGTCCGGAGAGCGACAACATGTCGATGGCGGACTCGGCCATATTGATGGGTATCTTGCCAACGGCCTGGACCGCATCGGTGTGAAAGACGATGCCTCGCTCGCGCACCGTTCTCGCAATCTCCTCGACGGGGAAAATCGTTCCGGTTTCGTTGTTGGCCCACATGACGCTGACGATGGCCGTATCGTCGGACAGCTTCTTGTAGAGATAATCCAGATCCAGGCGCCCCTGCCGGTCCACCGGCACAAAGGTGACCCGATAGCCGTTTTTGGCCAGATGCTCAGCCAGGTTTTTGACCGCCGGGTGCTCCACGCGGGTAGTGATAATGTGTTTTTTCTCCGGATGGGACTGGATGGCGGCGTGGATGGCGGTGCTGTCGCTTTCGGTGCCGCAGCTGGTAAACAAGATTTCATCGGGCTGGGCCCCCAGCAGGGCGGCCACCTGTTCACGGGCCGCCTTGAGCTTGGCGCCCACATTGCCGCCGAAGGCGTGCATGCTGGACGGGTTGCCGTAAAGGTCGGAAAAGTAGGGCAGCATCTCCTCCACCACCTCAGGGGCGACGCGGGTAGTGGCGTTGTTGTCCATATAAACGGGTTTCATGCGCTATACCTCCTCGACGACCAGATCCTGGGAAACTAGCTCCTTGAGTTTGGTCTCCACGTAGTGTTTCAGGGTAATCTGGGATTTGCTGCACGACGCGCAGGTGCCCCGCAGTTTCACCAGCACCCGGTTGCCGTCAACATCCACCAGCTCGATATCCCCACCGTCCTGGTTCAGCGCAGGTTTGATTTCCCGTTCCAGGGTGGCGTCGATCATCTTGATTTTCTGGATGTTGGTCAGCGCTTCGGGTTTTTTGGCGGCCCGGGGGGCGTTGCCCAAAACCCTGTCGATGATGAACTGGATCTTGTCGTGGCAGTTGCCGCAGCCGCCGCCGGCCTTGACGTAATCGGTGACGTCTTCGATGGAGGTCAGGCCATTCTCCTTCACGGCCCGCTCGATCTGTACATCGGACACGCCGAAGCACTCGCAGACGATCTCGCCCTCGATCTTTTTCTCGGCTTCCCCACGATAGTAGGCGATGGCCTTTTCCATGGCATCCCGTCCCATGACCGAGCAGTGCATTTTCTCTTTGGGCAGGCCGCCCAGATAATCGGCAATGTCCTCGTTGGTGACCTTGGCCGCCTCTTCCAGGCTCATACCCTTGATAATCTCTGTCAGGGCCGACGAGGAGGCGATGGCGCTGGCGCAGCCGAACGTCTGGAACTTGGCGTCGGCAATCCGCTTGGTTTCGTCAAGCTTGAAGGTGAGTTTGAGCGCATCCCCGCAAGCCAGGGAGCCTACCTCCCCGATGCCGTCGAAATCGTCGATAAACCCGACGTTTCGCGGGTTAAGAAAATGATCCTTGGTTTTTTCCGTATAATCCCACATGGTCTCCTCCAAATTAACAGGTACAGTCAACTATTATCGATTACGGGGCGCCTGACGGCCTTGAAACCCGTCCGTTATCATTGCTCGGTATATCATAAGCATGATCGTATAAAAAAAAAGTCGTGACCTTGTCGTTTTTCTATGACAGAATTTTTAACCATCCGAAAGTAGAAAACCTATTTTAAACAGTATCTTTAAGGGTAACAGCAATAAGGGAGGTACTGCCATGAATTTTAGAAAATCCGTCTTTTCCGGAAGCTGGTATCCTTCGGACAAACAGGCCTGTGAAGACCAGATCCGACAGTTTCTCGAAGCGGGAAAAAATCAGTCCGTTTCAGTGGCCAACCCCGTCGGCGGCATCGTTCCCCACGCCGGCTGGTTCTTCTCCGGCAGCATCGCCTGCAACGTGATCCACCGACTGGCTCAGGCCGCATCACCCGACGTGGTGGTGGTGTTCGGCATGCACCTGCACAGCGGCTCCCCCCGTTACATCATGCCCGAAGGCCAATGGGAGACGCCCTTTGGCCCTATTGCGGTGGACACGGCCCTGGCCGGCGAATTGACCCGCCAGTATTCCTTTCAGCTGGAAACCCCCACCCGCTTTCAGCAGGACAACACCATCGAGCTGCAGATGCCCTTGATCCGCTATTTTTTCAAGGAGGCCCGGGTCGTGGCCATGGGCGTGCCGCCGGCGGCTGAAACCCTCTCCCTGGCACGGTCGGTGGTGGAAACCGCCCGCGAGCTGGGTCTGCGCATTGCTGTCATCGGGTCCACGGACCTGACCCATTATGGCCCCAACTACGGCTTCACCTCAAAGGGCCGGGGATCACAAGCCGTGGATTGGGTGCGCGATGAAAACGACCGGCGCGTGATTGATGCCATGACCCGCATGGACCCGGAGGCGGTGATCCGCGAGGGCTTGACCAATGACAATGCCTGTTGCTGCGGGGCCGCGGCAGCTGCCCTTGCCGCCGGCAGAGCCCTGGGCGCCCCAAAGGCCGAAAAACTGGCCTACGCCACCAGTTACGACAAAAGCCCGGGGGAAAGCTTTGTGGGGTATGTGGGGATACTTTTTTAACACGGAAAAAGGCATTTTCACGTGTGTCTTACGTGTTAGGGGTGGCGTGTTTCAGTTCTGTCCGTAGAAAGTATCCATTCGACGTAATGCTTATATTTTCTTCTGAAGGTCCCCCAGCCTTTCGCTCACCCTTACCGAATAAGGTTCCGCATTCTCGACATGCTTGTGACGCTGGTCCAATCGGGCGAAGGTTTCGGCAAAACGTTCCCGAATCTCCTCCAATGTCGGCATTGGGCCCACCGGGCGGCCCTTTTCCATCGCCGGGGCCAGAAGTGTGATAGTCCCGTCCGGAGAATCGTCTCGCAACCCGATAACATCCCCATCAAAATGGCCGTCAACGCCCATTTTACGGAAGACCTGTTTTTCACCGGCCAGGGTGATCTTGCCCTCACTGACCTTGCGCACGTTGCGATCGCCAAGTCGCACCATTTTATACACCATATCCAGGTAGGGCGCATCGGCCGACACGCCCAAGCGGGTGCCTACACCGAAGGCATCGATACGAGCCCCGCCGGCGATCAGGCGTTCCAGAGCATACTCGTCGAAGCCGCTGCTGGCAAAAATTTTCACCGCCGGCAACCCCGCTTCATCCAGTATACGGCGCACCTGGCGGCTCAAGGCCACCATGTTTCCGCTGTCCAGCCGCACCCCCAGCAGGGCGTTGCCACGTTGCCGCATACGCTGACCCACAACCGCGGCATTGCGCGCCCCTTGCAGGGTATCATAGGTGTCGATGAGAAATACGGCGCTGTCCGGAAACAGATTGGCGTAAGCCTCGAAGGCGTCGGCTTCAGTTGCAAACGCGGTCACGAAAGAATGCGCCATGGTGCCGGAAATGGGAATACCCCAGATCTTGCCGGCCAGCACATTGCTGGTGCCCGCAAATCCGGCGATATATGAGGAACGGGCCACGGTCATGCCCGCATGGCTGCCCTGGGTGCGGCGCAGGGAGAAATCGACCAAGGGCCGGCCGGCAGCCGCATGCACGCAACGGGCTGCCTTGGTGGCCATCAGGCTGGCAACGCCCATGGTATTGATCAGATAGGTTTCGATAATCTGGGCTTGAATCAGGGGCGCCGTCACTTCCAGCACGGGCTCGTCGGCAAAGAAAATCTCCCCTTCGGCCATGGCCATGACATCTCCGGTGAATCTCAGGGTGGCCAGGTGGGCCAGGAAATTGCGGTCGAACCGGCCGGTCTGCGCCAGCCAGTCGATCTCCTCGTCACTGAAATGGAAGCGGAGGAGCGCATCAACCACCGCCTGCAGTCCGGCGGCCACATAGTATTCCCGCTTGGGGTGAGGACGCACGAACAGGGAGAACGTGGCCGTTTCATCCAGCCGGCGATCGAAGTATCCGGCGGCCATGGTCAGTTCATAAAGATCCGTAAACAAGGGACCGTGGAATTCGGGGAAACTCATTGGACCGTCGCTCCGTACAACCGTTCCATTCGCTTAAGTGCAAAGCGGTGGGCCTCATCGTCAAAGTCGGCCACACCGGCTTTGGGAACCCTGGTGCGGTAATCCCGGTTGGCCAGCCCCCCGACGGTGTCCATCACGCAGATGGAGGTACATACGCCCACCACCTCCACTTCCTCGGGACCATAACCGGCCAGTATTTTTTCCAGGCGGGTGCCGTAAAAACCGCTGTAGCGGGTTTTAGGCAGAACCTGTTCGCCGGCCCGGGGGGCAAGGTCGTCGATAATCCGGCTGCCCCAGGTGCCGGCCACGCAGTGGGGAGGGAATTTTTCAAATTCACGGTCATCCTGCGCATGGGCATCGTGAAGAAAGATCACCAGGCTGCCCGCCCGTCGATGGGCTTCCAGCCGCAGGCGCACGTAGGGGATGATGTCCCGGGCGCTCGGTCCGCAGTAAAGGGCCCCTTTTTCGTCGATAAAATCGTTGAGCATGTCAACGACAATCAATGCCGCTTTGATCATCTGGATCCGCCTTTCCGGGTCTTTTGGATGACCCGCCGTTCAATGGGATCAGAATAAACCTCAAATAATCATTTGTAAACATAAGGATTGTTTATGAATCAACCACACACGGGCTTTTCTTCCACGCTAAGCCGATCTCAAAATTAAGATGTTGGTTCACGGTCAAGGCGGAACCGGGTTTCAATTCGCAGGCATCCTTGCGTTTGTCGAGAACATGAAAATCTGAACCAATCCAGGGTTTGGGCCAAAAGAAATTTTTCAGACCGCTTCTGGAGTTGATTAACCCCTATTTCACTGGTACTACTGATGCGCAAATGTCCCATACCAAGGGAATATCAATCCGCAGGCGAGAAAGCCCTATTTGCATGAACCCTGACATCTACCGGGAAATCAAGCGCCGGATTCTCTTTTTGGAGTACGCGCCGGGGCAGATCCTTAATGAAAATGTTCTGGCCAAGGAGTTCGGGGTCAGCCGCACCCCCATGCGCGAAGTGCTTTACCGGCTGGCCTGGGAGCAGCTGGCCCGCATCATCGCCCGCACGGGTACCATGGTCACGCAAATTGAATTTCAGACGATGATGCACACCTACCAGGCCCGCCTGGGCATTGAAGGCGAGGTGGGCCGGCTGTGCGCCGAACTGGCCACGGAGCACCACCTGAAGGAAATCCTTAATATCCACAGGGATTGTGCACTGTTGACGGATCTTAAAGACCCCGGCGCCCTGGTGGAAATTGACCGCCGGTTACGCCAGGTTGTCCATGAAGCCGCCGGCAATCCGGTGCTCAAATCCGTTTCCGACCAGCTCTACACCCTTACCTTCCGGTTGTGGTACGTCACCCTGGACAAGGGCGACTGGGGGCAGGAGGTACGGGAAATGCTCGACGAAATCGAGGCCACACTGGCCGGCATGCAAGCCAGAGACGGCATCAGAACGGCGAGTGTGCGGCGCGACGCCCTGCTGCGCCATTTCGACCGAATCCGCGCCAAATATCTGGGGCTACCCAACGAAGTTTAAATATAATGCCTTTGGTTTGTGAACGGTTTCCCCCAGACCCTTTGGGGAAAGGGCCAGGGCGAGGGGAAAAACAACTTGGCGGCTGGAGACAACCTCCATAGAAGATGTGTTTTAATTCAGCGTTGGACAGTCGTTTTTTGAAACGCTACAACCGTCAGCCTTCGATCTGAGCACTTATTTCCATGGCACTCACCCTTTTTCTGATCACCTACATCGGCATTGCCCTGGGCAAAGTACCGGGGCTGGTCATCGACCGGGTGGGCATTGCCCTGCTGGGCGCCATCGCCATGGTGGGGTTCGGCGTCGTCTCCACCCAGGCCGCAGTCCAATCCATCGACCTGCCTACGATCCTGCTGCTCTATGCCTTGATGGTAGTCTCCGCCCAGCTGCGGCTCGGCGGTTTCTACACTTGGTCGGCGTCGAAGATTCTGACGCTGCTGACGCGACCGAAAACATTTTTATGGGTTCTTATGACCGTCAGTGCCGTCCTGTCCGCCCTGCTGGCCAACGATATCGTCTGCTTCGCCTTCACACCGGTCCTGGCGGCCGCCCTGTTGCGCGCGGGCATGAATCCCATGCCTTTTCTGCTGGGTCTGGCGGTCTCCAGCAACATCGGTTCGGCGGCCACCATCATCGGCAATCCCCAGAACATGCTCATCGGCCAGGTCGGCCAGCTGGCCTTCGGTCGGTTCATCATCTGGTGCGCGCCGCCGGCGCTGGTCTCCCTGCTGGGCAGCTACCTGATTCTGCTGCGGATCTACCGCAATAAAATGACCCTTGGGCAGGCCCGGCCAGCCGACACGGATCCCACCGCCTGGCCGAATTTCAACCCGTGGCAGAGCGCCAAGGGCATCGGCGCCGTGATCGGGCTCGTGGTCTTGTTTTTCACCCCCATCCCCCGCGAGGTGTCGGCCATTGCCATCGCCGGCATCCTGCTGTGCAGCCGCCGGATGAAAACACGGGACATATTGGGGCTGGTGGACTGGCACCTGATCACCCTGTTCTGTGCACTGTTCATCGTCATCCACGGCATCACCCAGGCCTGCGATCTGAACCTGATGGTTGACCGGCTTACCGTCTGGGGGGTGGATCTGGGCAACAGCGCCATGCTGACCGGTGTGACGGTGATGCTGAGCAATATCTTCAGCAACGTGCCCGCCGTGATGCTGCTGATCCCCTTCATGGATCCGCTGGCTCCCCAGCAGTGGTACACGCTGGCGCTGGCCAGCACCTTTGCTGGCAACCTGTTCGTGCTGGGCAGCATCGCCAACCTGATCGTCATCGAGCAGGCCTATCGTTTGGGGGTGGCCATCTCCTTCCGGGAGCATGCACGCGTGGGCATACCGGTTACCATCATGTCGTTGATCGTTCTGGTAGTATGGGGTATTATCTGAAAACGGACACCGAATAGCGAAGAGGAGGAAAGAGAATGAAGTACGTGGTGTATCTGTTGGGCTTTCTGTGGATCGCAGCCGGGGCAATCGCCATCCTTTACACGGATGATTACAAAGGTTATCTCAATGGGGTGCTGACCCGGCTGACACGCAGGTGGCTGGCCATCATCCCCGCCGTCTTCGGCCTGCTGCTGCTCCTGGCAGCATCGTCGACCGGCCACAGCTGGTTTATCGGGGTGCTTGGCCTTCTGGGAATCGCCAAAGGCGTGCTGATCTATTTCAACCCCGGCGGCCTTTTTGAAACCGGCAAAGAATGGCTCAATACGCTTTCCAACCAGGGCTATCGTCTGGTGGGCATCATTGCCCTTGTCCTGGGGACCGTACTGATCTCCTGGATCCAATAGCCGGACGACAAATGCAGGTGGGTGATCGTTTAAATGCAGGCAGCGCGCCAATCCAATGGAGCCTATTGGCCCTCATGCTGATCGGCCTGCCCCTGCTGGGCATTATTGCTGGCGGCCGCGATCCCGCGCCCTTCCTGGAAATGCCGCCGACCACCCGCTCTGTCGAGCACGCCGGCTTTTCGTGGCCCTGGTTTTGCTTTTTCGCCCTTGCCGATCTGCTGCTGATCGGTGGCCTGCTTTGGGCGGTGCGTTCCGGGAACCAAAACAAGGCGGTGAAGATAACAACGCTCGCTGCTGCCAAGAGGCTCCCCTGGTGGGGCTTCGCCGGAATAATCCTTTGCCTGGCAGCCTGGCTCATGGCCTGGCAGCGCGTCACCTGGTTCTGGCTCTTCCAGCCCCACACCTTCCTGCCCATCTGGGCGGGCTTCATTCTCTTCATCAACGCCCTTGCCCTCCGGCGCAGCGGCAGCTGCCTGCTCCTGCGCCGGCCACTGCGATTTCTGCTGCTCTTTCCGGTCAGCGCAGGCTTCTGGTGGTTCTTCGAGTACCTCAACCGCTTCGTCCAGAACTGGCACTACACCGGCATCGAGGGCATGGGGCCGGGGGAGTACAGCTACTATTCCAGCCTGGCCTTTGCCACGGTGCTTCCCGGCGTGCTCAGCATGCTCGACCTGCTGCTCACCGTTCCTGCCCTGGTCCGCGGCCTGGCGCGCTGCCGGCCGCTCCACCTGCCCGCCTCGCGCTGGATTCCGCGGGTCGCCCTGGCAGCGGCGAGTGCCGGGCTGGCCCTGATCGGCATCTTCCCGGATCAGCTCTTTGCCCTGTTGTGGGTGGCGCCCCTGGTCATGATCCTTGCCCTCCAGCGGTTGGCCGGCCGGCGCACTCTGCTTTACCCCCTGAGGAGCGGAGACTGGCGGCCGCTGGTGGTCCCGGCCCTGGCGGCGCTGGTCTGCGGGTTCTGCTGGGAGATGTGGAACTACTTCAGCCTGGCCCGCTGGACCTACGCCATCCCCTATGTGCAGCGCTTCCACCTGTTCGAGATGCCCATCCTGGGCTACGGCGGCTACCTGCCCTTCGGGTTGGAGTGCCTGCTGGTGGGTTCGCTGGTAATTGGCGACCCCTTCAGGCAGGCGGATCGGGCGTGAGTGTTCACCGCAAAAAAGGCCATGTGGACAAACCCGTCCATCATCAAAGGCAACGCCGCCAGCCTGAAATAGTTCTACAATTTTATGTATGAAAAAGGCCTGGTCGAAAAACAGAACCTGCTGGATTAAAAGCATTCAATCCAATAGGAGCTGCCGGAATGGCTGAAAACCCTCAGACGATTTGATGATCCATCGATTGAAGATGTGTGGTGAAAGACCCATGGGCCCAGCGACCCCGGCGCAGCGGGAGGCGGATACGCCATCCGACCGTAGGCGATATTTCTTTGCTTGAACCTGATTGGAAAATCAATTAGATTATACTTCGTTTAAAGATCCAGTCCTTTCGTTCCTGTTTGTATCTATCCGTTCCTGTCCGCTAGTTAAGAATATGCGCCATGCCTGCCATCTTCAGGTGGCGTTGAGGTTGAATTCAATCCACCGTGTCTCTATTGCTTCGGCTTGCTTGGGTTAGGATCGGAAAGCGTTTTGAGGCCGAAAGTGTTGATTGGCATATCCTAAAAACACAAAGTGGAAAATTTCAGGGTCTATTTTCCACTTTTCGCATGTAATACGCCAGCGCGTGGAAAAGTTTCCCCGTATGGCGCCTGTTATTAAAGGAGAGGAAGATACAATGAAAGAGATAGGCATCGTTTCCCGGAGAGAATTCATTGCGACCACGGCTGCCGTCGGAGCTTGCATGTGTGGATTGAATGGATGCAACTTTCTATTGCCCCAGATTGGCGACACACCCCAGATCCTCCCGCCAGCCTATGAGGTTGCAGAGTCAAATAAGAAAATCGAAATAATCATAGATACCGGAAAAATCCCCGATCTGCTAAATGAGGGAAGCGCCGTTAAAATAATTGATTCCCGGATAAATGATCGCATAATTATTGCGAATTCAGGAGGCAACGCAATTACTGCATTGTCAATATCTTGTACCCATAATGGCGCTGAAGTCGAGTATATACACGACCGGAAAGTATTTAAGTGTGTCAGTTTTAATAGGGCTGAGTTTTCATTGGAAGGACGGTCACTGGATGCCATGAATTTAAAAACACTGGCTTCATATCCGCTTCGCCGACAAAATGAAAAATTGATTATTTCCTTTGCAGCTTAGATGTGGGTTTTTCGCTAAGAAAAGAGGGGTAATGAGGACGTCCATTAATAAATAACTACCGGACAATATTAAGATGTAAATGGCTACTGATTGATGAATGAATGGACGTCCCGATGTGACCCCTGCAGAATCGCCAGGTAAACGCGGGCGCGGTTACCCGGTTCCCGCGTATCAGCACCAGCGTTCGGATGCACGAGGAGAGCGAATGCTCGATATCCAAAACTATGGCGGTTTCATCATGGCGGTTGTCATCTTTCAAATCATCCCCGGTGCAGGAACGATTACCATCCTGAACGCAACCGCTCGGAATGGTATCGGCAGCGGATTGAAAGCAGTTTTCGGCACCCTGTCAGGCGATTTCATCTACATGCTTGCCGCAGTCCTTGGATTGGCCGCAATACTGAGTGCTTACCCCAGCATACTGGCGAGTGCGCAATGGATCGGAGTCGCCTACTTGTGCTGGATAGGCTGGAAACTTCTGCGCGCATCAGCGACGGATCGGCCAAGCCATACGGCCTTGGATCAAAAAGGCTGGGCCTATTTTCGTCAAGCTCTCGCCGTCAGCCTCACCAATCCCAAAGTCATCATGTTTTTTATGGCCTTCTTTCCACTGTTCCTCAGCGCTGAATCTACGCCGGTTACGCTGATGGCGCTGATGGTGCACGTCACCGCCATCAGCTTTCTGTATCAGACCGGTTTGGTGCTCGTTGGCAACGCTGTATCACGGCGTCTTTCTCAGTGGCAATATGCACGCTTGGTTGCCGCTCGTTTGGCTGGAGTGGCACTTATTGGCTTTGGTGTTAAGTTGGCATTCAATAATCGATGAGACATCCGAACCACCGCTTTGACTAAGACGCTCGTTCCTTGGGCCTGTTAAGCGGCAACGATCTGCTTCACCAATAGGCAATAGCTGCTTGGTTCACCTTGGATAGTCAGGAAGGCAATCGACATGGTCTCACATTCACCCATCGTCGGGCTCGCGCCCTTCGATCCGCAAAATGACCTGTAGCGGATTAAGACCTGGCTCGGCCTGGTGCATGTCATGCGATGGTGGGGTGATCCGGAAAAAAACCTGGCGGTGCTGGCTAAACGGCCGGCCGGGACTGACGCCCTTATTCTTGCTGACGGTGCGGCGGTCGGCTACCTGTGCTGGCAGAGACCCACACCCGAGGAGCTTGGAGCAGCGGGGTTGGCCGACCTTCCCGGGGCTCTGGTCGATATCGACATTCTGATCGGTGACCCCGCATTCCTTGGCTCTGGCATCGGCCCGCAGGCCCTGGCCTTGCTGCTCGCCAAGCTGCGCGACGACGGCGCAACTGACGCCGGTTTGGCAACCTCGCTCTTGAACCGGGCTGCGGCCCGGGCGTTCGAAAAAGCCGGGTTTCGCCTATTCCGCGAGTTCGACGACCCGGAGTACGGCCCGTGCAGATATATGGCGGAGCAGCTGGGTGGTGCCACCGGCTGACTTTCGTGGGATAGCACCGGCGTGGCACCGCTGTGCTGCGCAATATGGCTGAACCCGACGGTTCGAATGCGTCCACTTTTCGATGGACAAGCAGGTTGATGACCTTGGTTTCATCAGTGCGCTCCTGGACACGCTGATGGCGGACTACCCGGTGGACCCCAGGCGTATTTACGCCACGGGCATGTCCAACGGGGGCAAGATGACGCATCGGCTCGGCATCGAACGCGCCAGCCGGTTCGCAGCGGTTGCACCGGTTGTGGTGACGCTTTTGGGCGTTGAACAAAGGTCGGCGCATCCGGTATCAGCTCTCCTGCTCAATGGCATGCGGGACACGTTTCCCCATGAGGGCACACGCCGGGCGCCTCCCTGAAAGGTACGGACGTCATCTGGGCGTTTTTCAAGGCCCATACGAAATAGTCGAACCCTTACCGGATAGCGCCATGCAATCCAGCACCGCGCCAGACCGCATTCTTTTTATCGATACCGCCCGCTTCCTGGCCATGGCCATGGTTTTTTTACGGGCACTTCATCGAACGAGTCACGTACCTCGAAAACCCGACGGCCGCCGCACAGTACAAATTCACCTACTCGTTTCATATGGTCCTTTTCATCGTGCTGGCCGGCTGCGTGGCCAAGGAGAGCGACCGGTCGATTACATTCGGGGTATTTTTAAAGCACCGCTTCCTGTCACGCCTGCTGCCGTTGGTTTTCTTCACCGTGGTGTTCATGCTGGCGGCGGCCGTGTTCCCCGGCGACTTTATCCGTTTGAAGCTGCCCAGCCTGCAGGGCTATATCGGCGGCCTGATCAACACCGCCTTCGGCATCCCGCTGTTCTGCGTGCCGTCGTGGTTTCTCATGCTCATCTTCTCGGTGGAGATGGTCCACTACTGGGCCTTCCGGATGTTGACCACGGATTCAAAAATCGTCGCCGGTATCGTTGTCTTTTATGTTGCCGGATACCTGTTCAACTGGCACTTCGACATCGTCAATCCGCTCAAGGAGCGGGTCATCGGATGGAACTACCTGTTCATCCACGAGGCCGTCTTTCTGTATGCGTTCTACCTGCTGGGGGTCTTCATGCGCCACAAGGGGTTCCTCAGGCAGGTGGCGTCCCGGCGCATCCTGGTGCCTGCGGCAGTGGTTGCTGCACTCATCATTCTCTTCTCCTCCCACGGACAGGCACTCTGGTTCCCGCTTACCGCGATCGCCGGATGCCTGATGATCCTTTTCATCGCCAGGGCCTTGCCTGCCTGGCGGCCGATGGTCTGGATGGGGCAACACACGCTGATCCTGATGTGCCTCAACGGCATCTTCTACCACTTCATCAATCCGCCAGCCGTCCGATGGGTGGTCGATCATCTGGCCGGCACCCCACTGACCCTGTCGGTGGTAAGTTTAGTGATCACCATGGTCAGCCTGGCGGCCTGCATGCCCCTGATCGTTCTGCTGAAGCGACGGGTTCCCCAACTGGTGGGTCGGCCGGCGGAGGTGGGACCGCTTCTGAGGAATCTGATTTGAAAGCCGAACCTAAAAAAGGAGGATGTTCCATGAAACGCGTTCTACTGATGACCGTCTGTATCGCCTTGCTGACCGGATGTGCGACCACCCAGATGCTCAAACCCGAACAGCCGCCCGAACTCGCCGCAAAACCGGATTCCGCCTTGTTGGTGATTGTCCGCGATTCCTTCCTGGGAGGGGGCATTGTGTTCTGGAATTATCTGGATGGCAAATTCATCGGTGAAACGATGGGCAAGTCATACTTTATCACCCATGTAGCACCTGGAATGCACTACGTCGTTGCGGCTACTGAAAACACGGGCGTTGCCTATCTCGATTTTCAAGCCGGCAAACATTATTTCCTGCGCCAGGGAATTGCCATGGGAGTGTGGCGGGCAAGAACCTCCGGGTTTTTTCCAATGACCGCTGCCGACACACAGAAAGCGATCACAAGCTGCACCTATACGGAGCTGGACGGCAACAGGACCTTTCCGGACATGGACCCATCCCTCTACCAGCAGGCCATCGAAGAGTACACTGCCGGGGTCAAAGAAAATCCGGAGGGCTACAAGGAGCTACTCCAATACCAAGGGGAATAACCCGCTCCGCCCGAGTCTGCCATACGCTGGACGCCATCGTTTCGATTCGTTACCTTAACTGCGCTGCCAAAGGAGGACAACCATGTACCCCCACCTTTTTTCACCGATCACCATCCAGGGCCTGACCCTGAAAAACCGCCTCACCATGGCCCCGCTCTACCTGGGCTATGCCGGCGAGGGCGGAACGGTCAGCCCGATGCTGCTCGACCATTACCGGCTCATGGCCCGAAGCGGCGTGGCCATGGTCGTGGTGGAGAACGCCACGGTCGACCACCCCGCCGGCAGCGGATCCAACCGAACTCTGAGGGCCGACACCGACGACAACCTGGCTGGATTAACGCGGCTAGCCGCAGCCATCAAGCAGGAGGGCTCGCTGGCCTGCCTGCAGATCAACCATGCCGGCCGCTTCGCCCACGCGACCGGCCAACCGGTGGCGCCGTCGGCGGTGAAGACCTTCGGGAGGATGCCCAGGGCGTTGGAAAAGGATGCGATAGCGGGCATCATCGGCAAGTATGCCGAGGCGGCGGCCAGAGCCAAGAGCGCCGGGTTCGACATGGTTGAGTTGCATGGCGGCACCGGCTACCTGCTGGCCCAGTTTCTCTCCCCGCGGACCAACCAGCGAAACGACCCATACGGGGGCAGCCTGGAAAACAGGCAACGGTTTGCCCTGGAGGTGCTTGCGCGCGTCAAAGCAGGGGTGGGCGACGTTCCGGTAGGATATCGTTTTCTGGCCGATGAATGGCTGCCGGACGGCTTGCACCTGGATGAGTCAAGGCAATTCGCCAAGAATCTAGACCAAGCCGGTATCGCCTACATCTCGGTCATGGGCGGTACGTATGAGTCCTTTTCCCTGCCGGAAATTGTGTCTAGGTCCAAAAAAGAAGGTTATATGCTCGATCTGGCCGCTGTGGTCCGCAAGGCCGTCGAGGTACCGGTGGTCGCCGCCGGTCGTCTGGCCACCGGCGCCTTGGCCGACCGGGCCATCGCCGAGGGCCGGACCGACCTGATCGGTCTGGCGCGTGTGCTCTGGGCTGATCCGCAGTGGCCGCTGAAAGTCCGTAACGACCGGGGTGCCGACATCCTGCGATGCAATCCGGAATGCGGCGATGCCTGCATGCACATGGTCATGAAAGGCCGGCCGGCCTTCTGCGTGGCCTGGCCGGCGGAGAAGATGAAGGCCTGGAAGGCCAAATTCGAATAGTCGTATTTTTACATCACCCCCTCGAAGCCAACCATACGGTGGACTGAAGCGACCCATCTTTGAAACCGCGTGAATAGTTCCGGGGGCCAGTCCACCGGTTCAGCGGTCAACTCCAGGTCGGCTCAAGTTTCCGCTTCCGCTTCCGATAATCACCTTCAGCGGAAGCACTCATCAGTACTCGAGGGAGGACGCCATGCACAGATCCGTATGGATAATCGGTCTTGCGGCCGTCTGCTTCATAGCAGGCTTGGGTTGCCGGATCGCCGCGGCAGAAGAAGCCCCGGTGCTTCGGATCATCGAAAACGACTGGCCGCCGTACTATTTTCAAAACAAGCCCGATAACCTGCCCGGTTTCGCCAGGGAGCTGTTAAACCTCTGCCTTCCCGGACTGGGATATCGGGCGGAGTATACCTTTTTTCCGGTCAAACGCATGTATGCCTATCTGGAGACGGGCGAACTGGATATCGCCCTGTTTTCCTATCGCAAATCCCGCGAGGATCTGGTTTATTTCGGTCGGGAGCCGCTCTTCGTCTCCGGCTATCGCCCGGTGGTGCGCGCCGGCAGCGGCATTTACATCCGCAGCCTCGCTGATTTCGACGGCTTGAGGGTCGGGCATCTGGCCGGGCTGAAGTATTCCGAGACCTTCTTGGCCTACATCGACAAGCGTCGCGATGCAGGCACCCTGATAACCAGCACCATTGGAGATTCCTGCCTGCGGATGCTGGCGGAGGGCATCATCGATGTTTTCGTTGATACCGAGGCCACCGTACGCTGGCGGGCCAGCCAGGTGGGCCTGCTGGAAAGGATTGCCGTTCTTGACTACGATATCCGCACCAGCCACTATTTCGTCACGTTGTCGAAAGCATCGCCGCGCATTGCCGACAAGCAAGGCTTCCTGGAACAACTGGACGATTGCCTGAGAGCGATCAAGAAAGACGGTCGCTACGCGGCAATTGCCGGCAAGTATGGACTGTGAAAGGGTTAGCGCGTGTCGTATTTTCACAACATGAAGCTGCGCTCCGCCATCGGCATCGTTTTTATTGCCGGCTTCCTCTCACCGACGCTGATTGCCTGCTTTCTGACCATCCGCTATCAACGTCAGGTGCTCACCGCCGAACTCAACGCGGATCATGACCGCACGGTCCAGGTGCTCGCCCTGGGTATGCGGGAGCCGGTTTGGACGCTGGTTCCCGAAGCGGGGAGGCCGCTGGTGGATGCTGTCATGGCCGACAGCCGCATTTTGCGCGTGTGGGTCGACTCCGAGGAAGGGCCGTTCATCCGGCGCACCCGGGAACCGCCGGCCGGGGGCCGCATCCAAACCCGGCAGCGCCCGATCCTCTATCACAACAAACAGATTGGAGCGGTGTCGGTCGACATTGACACAAACCCGATGGAAGCGATCCTGACCCGGCAGAGTGTCCGCTACCTGTGGATCTTCCTGGGGCCGTTCCTCTTCAGCGCGGCGATTTTGTTCTGGGTGCTGAACCGTAAAATCATCAAGCCCCTGGATCGCCTTCTCCGCCAATCCGAAGATCTGTCCGCAAAAAAACTCGATCGCGAATTTTGTTGGACGCAACGGGACGAAATGGGAATCCTGGGGCAAAGCTTCGAACGCACACGCCGGTCGCTGGCGACCCTTTTTAAGGAATTGGAGCAGACCAACACCCGCGCCCTGGACCAGGCGGCTGAGCTAAAGCAGGTCAACGAGACGTTAAAGACCGAAGTGGCCGAACGCCGCCGGGCGGAGACTGCCCTGATCCATCATCAGGAAACGCTCGAGGAAATCATCGGCCAGCGGACGGCGGAGTTAACCGAATCCAACCGGGAACTGAAGCAGGAGATCGAGGATCGCCTGCGAGCTGAGGCGGAGCGCCGGGAAATCGAAATCAAGCTGCAGCGCGCCGAAAAGATGGAGGCCCTGGGTACCCTGGCCGGCGGCGTGGCCCACGATCTCAACAACATACTGTCTGGAATCGTCAGCTACCCCGAACTGATCCTGATGGACCTTCCGCAGGAGAGCCCCCTGCATGCGCCCCTGCAAACCATCCAGAAGGCAGGGGAAAAGGCCGCATTCATCGTGCAGGACCTCCTGACCCTGGCGCGACGGGGGGTGGCCACGACCGAAGCTTTGAACCTGATCGACGTGGTCGCGGACTATCTGAAGTCGCCCGAGCACTGCAAAATTCTTGAATCCCATCCCGGCGTGCAGGTGGAAACGCAGTTCAACACCGGGGGCTTGACCATCAAGGGATCACGCGTGCATATCACCAAAACGATTATGAACCTGGTCTCCAATGCCGCCGAGGCAATCCCGGAAACCGGTATCGTCCGAATCACCATCGACCCTCTTCGCACCGCAGCCCACGCAGGGGGCGACAAATCACCGCCGGCAGGAGATCTTCTCATGCTGTCCGTGTCGGACACGGGGTCGGGAATCCGTCGCGAAGACCTGGAGTATGTCTTCGAGCCGTTTTACACTACCAAGGTCATGGGCAAAAGCGGCTCCGGTTTGGGAATGGCGGTTGTCTGGGGTACCGTAAAAGACCACAACGGCCGCATCGATATCCAAAGTGAGGTGGGCCGCGGGACGACGGTTACCATCTATTTTCCGGCCGCACAGCCCGCGGAACCGGTTGCGCCCCGGGAGCTGCCGCCAACAACCGGCGCACGAAACCAAACCATTCTCGTGGTGGACGACATTGCCGAGCAGCGCCTCATCACCGTCGGCATGCTGAAGAAGCTGGGCTTTCAGGCCACGGCAGTGGACAGCGGTGAGGCCGCGCTCGAGGTGCTGGCGCAACGTCGTTTCGACTTGTTGATCCTGGACATGGTCATGGACCCGGGCATCGACGGGTTGGAAACCTACCACCGCTGCATCCAGCGCAACCCGAATCAGCGGGCTGTGATCGCCTCCGGGTACAGCCAGAACAACCGGGTCAAGGCGGCGCAGCAGCTCGGACCGTGTCTCTACATCAAGAAACCGTTTCTGCTGAATGCCCTCAATCAGGTCGTCCACGAGGCACTGAAGGCGCCGGAGAACGACTGATCCGGCCGCCGCAACCCGCCTGGCGGAGAAGCGGAGGAGGAGAGGTCAACTGCGCACCGGGAGGATGCTCGACGCTTTCCTCCAGGTGCGCGCGCCCGGGCGGGCCGATGCGTTCACGCCATGAACGCTTTCTATTTAACGGATCCGGGTTCCGGCGAGGGCCAGACCAAGGCGTCTGGCGGCTCCGGCGTACAGACCAGCACGTCCCGCTCGTCGCGGTCGAAGCGGCAGTTCTCCTTAAAAATGGATTTGAGCTGGCGGCGGGCCCGATGAAGGCGAACCTTCGTGTTGGTCACGGTAAGATCGAGAATTTCTGCGGTCTCCTGGAGGGAAAAGCCCTGCCCATCGAACAGCCAGATCACGGTGCGGTAGTTCTCGGGCAGCTTGTCAACCTGCCGCTGGATGCAGGCGTTCATTTCAAGGCGCTCCAGCGTTTTTTCCAGGTTCGGATGGTCGTCGGATGGCGCTTCGGTCTGGCTGTCCATCGGCTGGGCGGGGTGCCTGGCACGGGTCCGGAAGTGATCGTGGCAGAGGTTGTGGGCAATTTTAAACAGCCAGGACTCTATTTTTTGGGGATCCCGGAGGTCGTCCATGCGGTCCATGGCGCGAACGAAGGTGTCCTGGGTCAGGTCGTCGGCGATCCACGGATCCCGGACCATCACCATGATGAAGTTGCGTATGCGTTGATGATGACGGTCGATGAGGGTCCATGGATCCATTGGCGATGATGGGACCATTTCAACAGCACTTTCCCGTAGCGGGGCAGCTGCAGGCCGCTTCGTCTCCGGCCGGCAGATCGACAACCTCGTTCACGGCCTTTTTCATGAACATGCCAGCACCGTTCCTCACCTTGAAGGCAAGGTCGGCGACGGCTCGGATCTCCTTGTCTTCCAGTTCAACCTCGCGGGCCCTGGCGTACAGGTGATCAAAACAGGGTATGCAATTAACGCCGATGGCAGCCCCTAAAGATACCATGAGTTCGGTTTTGCGATCCATAGCAAGGTTCTCCTTTTTTCAGTTTTCCACACCGTCCTGTCCGATGTTCGGCCCCATGCCGCCGGGAGTGACGGGTTCCTTTTTCTGAATGCATGACGAACCAGGTCCAAAAAAGGTTACACGACCCCGGCATTCAAATGGGTGAATGGCCAAGACGCGCTGCTTGTCAGCCTACCGATGCAATCCGATTTTGCTGGTCAATGATGTGATCTTATTAATCGTCTCCGACAATCACGCCTTTCATAAAAGCCTCCTGGAGAGATGATTCGTACCCATCCGCAAATGACCGTTTGCGGCCTAAGCCAGCGTTCTCGCTGATTTACCATTCTAACCGCCTGCGAGGAATCAATTCCAGGCTGGATATGAACTGCGGGTAGCTTAACAGGCGGCGGGAAGTGGTGATTGAATCCTATCGCTGTAGGGAATGCGCGTCCAACCGGCATTCTTTACCCAATCTTTACCCGAGCCTTACACAACCTTCATCGGCCAGCCTTAACCTATGGGGAACCAGGTGAGCGGTTAAATGTTCACGGACGGCGGCGTTGGCCAGGTTTCTTGGAAGTTCTGATGCTTTGAGTCCCAACCCTTTTCAACGCTCAATCACACCCAATCATGAGAAACAGAAAGGGAGGTGGATGATGAAGGTAATGCGAAATATGTGGATCACCGTGGTGAGCCTGTCCCTGCTGGGCTGGGTGGCTGCATGCGCCGAGACAACCGGTATGATGGAAAAAAAAATGAGTCCCGGGATGCATAGCGAGATGGACGGCAAGATGAACGATATGCTGATGGGCAGCGCCGGTCACCACGCCGCCGGCAAAGTGTCTTTCGGCATGGCAATGAACAAGCACGTGCTGATCCTCAGCGATATCAAGGTGGACAAGGTGCCGGACGGCTATGTCTACTTGACCCAAAAAGCGGATCGGATGCACGGGGTGGAGGTGGGGCTGCTGAAACAATTCTCCGGTACCGTCTCCTTCGATCTGCCGGCCGGGGTTAACCCGGACGATTACGACAGCGTCGTGATCTGGTGCAAACAGTTCAAGGTGGAGATCGGCCGCGCGTATTTTTCCAAGAAAATGATGTAGGTGTTGGACCTATCAAGCCAGCATCCCAGGGGTCCAGGCCGTTGTTCAAGTACCGTCCAGGGTCACAGGGCATGGCGCAGGCTGCCGGTTTCAGATCCAGGACCCGTCCGGGGGGCAGCGTCGGAGGGAGAGCCCTGATACCATCCACGGGCACCCGGAAAGTGGCTTTGGCCTAAGGCCTGGGTGATGCTTTGACGGAAAGGATTCTTTCGATCCAGCGATTACCCGTTGCGCCATGGAGAACGCACGCCCATAAAAAAGCGGGACGCACCTAAAGTGTGTCCCGCTTTTACTTTTTCTATCAGCCGCGCTCGGCGGTTTAGTTGCCGGTCGCTGCTTTGTGGGTCTTGATCTCCACCTTTTCGGTGAGGCCTTCATAGTATTGCCGCAGGATGGCGACGACTTCGTCACGACCAAAGTGATCGGGCAGTTTGCCGCCTTCGGAGAGCATCTTGCGCAGCATGGTGCCGGAGAGCATGACGCGGTCTTCCTTGCCGTGGGGGCAGGTTCTCAGGGAGGCCATGCCGTCGCACTTGTGGCAGTAGAAGGTCCAGTCAATCTTCAGGGGCTGGCAAAGCAGGCCTTTGCCGCCGCTCGGGGTCGGGATCTTGTCGAAGATGGTCTGGGCTTCGAACATGCCGTAGAAGTCGCCGACGCCGGCGTGGTCACGGCCGATAATCATCTTGGAGCAGCCATAGTTCTGGCGGAAAGCGGCGTGCAGGAGGCCTTCACGGGGACCGGCGTAGCGCATATCCAGCGGGTAACCGCCCTGGACGACGTGCTTTTCTACGAAGTTGTTTTTCACCAGGGCGTCGATGCATTTGACGCGCACGGAGGCCGGAATATCGCCGGGTTTCAGATTGCCCACCAGCGAGTGGATGTAAACGCCGTCGCACACTTCCACGGCGATTTTGCACAGGTATTCGTGGGAGCGGTGCATGGGGTTACGCAGCTGCAGAGCCGCCACGTCGCTCCAGCCGCGCTCTTCGAAAATTTTCCGGGATTCGGCCGGACGGTGGTAAACGCCTTTGTAGCGAGTGGGGTATTCGCCTTCGCTGAGCACCTTGACCGGGCCGGCCAGGTTGAACGCTTTCTGGTTCATGACCATCTGGACGCCGGGATGATCTTCTTTGGCGATCTTCCAGAAGGCTTCAGCTGTCGGGGTGCCTTCGCCCATGAAGACTTTCTCGCATTCCCATTTCTTGTCGGCATCGGTCAGCTCGTACTTCTCGGTGACCTTCATGGTGGCCATGATCTCTTTGCCTTCGGGATCATAGAGGGCGACCTCATCGCCCATGGCGATGGCGCCGGCGTCTTCCTTGGTCACATCCAGGCATACCGGCACGGGCCAGAAGGTGCCGTCGGCAAGCAGGTATTTTTCGCAAACGCCTTTCCAGTCCGCCTTGGTCATGAATCCAGTCAGGGGGCTGAAGCCGCCGATGCCGATCATGATCAGGTCGCCTTTGACGCGCGGGGAAATTTCGATCTGCTTGAGGCCGGCGGCTTTTTTCAGTTCGGCTTTTTTTTGATCGCCTTCGAGCAGACAGACAGTCAGGCCTTTACCGCCATGGGGGGGAATAAGTTTGGACATGTGTTCTTTCTCCTTTCGATAATGTGATTTTCGCAATCTGTATACACAGATGAATAGCCAGGGGGGGACAAAAAATACTAAGGTGAAATAACTATGCGGGAACGGCTGGTTTGTCAAGACTATTTCAAAAGGTCGCCGCCGAAGGGGGAAGATATTCGGCCCTTGCGCCCGGCTGTGGGCATCTGTCCGGGATAGTCACAAAATGCCAATGAGCATGCGGGTGCCCACCACCAGCAGCAGGACGGCAAAGATGCGTTTGAGCCTGTCCACGGGCAGGCTGTGGGCCAGGCGCACCCCCAGGGGGGCCGTCAGGACGCTGGTGACCACGATGCCCAACAGGGCCGGTAGATAGATGTAACCGAATGAAAGATCGGGCAGCCCCTGAACCGCCAGTCCGTTGACAAGATAGCCGATGGTGCCGGCAATGGCGATGGGAAAGCCGATGGCCGCAGACGTGCCGATGGCATGGTGGACGGACAGGTTGCACCAGATCATGAAGGGCACGGAAAGGGTGCCGCCGCCGATGCCCACCAGGCTGGATACGACGCCGATGACGTTGCCGACACCGAACATGCCTCCGTGTCCGGGTATCTGCCGCGAGGGTTTGGGTTTCTTGTTGGTCAGCATCTGAACGGCCACGTAGTAAAGAAAAACGACGAAGAACCCCTTGAGGAAACGGGTTGAGAGCTGGGCGGCGACGAAGCTGCCGATAAAGGTGCCGCTAAAAATACCGAATAGAATCTTGCGCACCACGTCCCAGTGCACCGCGCCGCGCTTGTGGTGTGCCCGGAAACTGGACACGGCGGTAAACATGATGCTGGCCAGCGATGTGCCCAGCGCCAAATGCATGATCACGGCATCGGGGATCCCCTGCCTCACAAAACAGAACACCAGCATGGGCACGATGACCAGCCCGCCGCCGATGCCCAGCAGGCCGGCCAGGACACCGGCCACGGCACCGACCAGGGTATACATCAACAAAATAGTCGTCATCTTGGCTCCCGTGGGTCTATTGCGGTCCTGCCGGAAAAAACAGTTGACGAATCGGCTGGACCCGATATCATCTTTGGTCGCCACCCACAAGGCAAATCGGACCCAACACTGTACTTAAACGTCGCTATCCGGCTGGAAGTCGCCTTGTCTGGGCGGTGTGCAGGCGGTTGACAACCCCCCTGACAGGGATGACACCATGAGAATGCACTGGCTGCAGCACGTTCCGTTTGAGGGATTGGGCAGTATTGCCGCCTGGGCCGCGCAAAACGACTGCCCGCTGATCGGTTCACGGATGTTCGCCAATGATAGCCTGCCGCCCATCGTGGACATTGACATGCTGGTGGTCATGGGCGGTCCCATGAGCGTCAATGACGAGGCGGTTCATCCCTGGCTGTCCGGCGAAAAGCGGTTCATCGACCAGGTAATGGAAGCCGGCAAGATGGTCCTCGGCATCTGTCTGGGCGCACAGTTGATCGCCAGTGTCGCCGGCGCGAGGGTCCGCGCCAACCATCACCGGGAAATCGGCTGGTTTCCCGTGGAGAAAACGAGGGCCGCCCAAGGAACCGCGGTCGGCGGCGTTCTAGCCGACAGGGCGGAAGTCTTCCACTGGCATGGCGAAACCTTTGAGCTTCCCCGCGGCGCCCTGCATCTAGCCCGCAGCCGGGCGTGCGAAAACCAGGCCTTTGCCTTGGGCCATGGTATCGTCGGCCTCCAATATCACTTGGAAACCACACCACAATCGGTGGACAGCCTGGTTCACCATTGTCGGCATGAACTAGTGGCGGCGCCTTATGTTCAAACCGAAGCCGCCATTCGATCCCAGCCCATGCGCTTTGGGGTGCTGAAGGACGAAATGACCCGTCTGCTCGACTTTTTCCTTAACCGTCACCGGGCGGCGCTGCCGGCCTAACGATCCGACAGCCCTCTTTTCAGCCCCTGCGGGGCCCATATTTTATTTTGACATCAATGGATTAGGATTCTATATTGCTTTCAAACAGAACCGCGGTAGCAACCCTTTCCCTAGTCACAGTCAACACGGTAACAGGAGAACAGCGCTTATGACCGATCATCAACCCTCCACCTCCAAGGACCCAAAAGTCTCTAAAAAACGACGCATCGGCGAACAGCTGATGGATGACGGCCTCATCAACGCCGATCAGCTTCAGCAGGTGCTCAAGCGGCAGGCTCAGGCCGGGGGACAACTGGGTTCGATTGTCATCGAAATGGGTTTTGTGGCCTTGGACGACCTGTTGGAACTGTTGAGTCGTAAATTTGGTGTCCCGGGAGTGAATCTTTACCAGCGCAACATCAAGGATGACGTGCTCCAGTTGCTGCCGCTGGAAAAAATGACCGCCATGCGCGTGCTGCCGCTAACCATGGAAGATCAGACCCTGGTATTAGCCATGGTGAACCCCCAGGATTTCGCCGCAATCAGTGAGCTCGAGTTTTCCCTGGGCAAGAAAATACGTCCGGTGGTGATGCCCGCTTTCATGATCGAGAGCGCCATCAGAAGTGTTGCCGCCAATCCGGGTACGGGCCTGCGCGGAGAGGTGTTGTCTGAACTGGTGGAAATGGAAAAGGGGGAAAAATCTCCCCAACTCATGCCGTTGCTGCGTTATCTGATCAAGACCGGTGCCAACGACATGGTCTTTACGGCCGGTTCGCCGCCGTCCATAAAAATTGCCAATACCCTGAAACGGCTGGCCATTCCCGCCTTAACCCCTGACGATTGCATGAACTACGCACGGGAAATGCTCTCCGATGAAGGCTGGCAGGCCTTTTCAAAAATGACGGATTATGATTTTTCCGCCACTTACCCGGGAATCGGACGCTTCCGGGTGGCCTTGTACCGCCAGCGCAATTCCATCGGCATTGCCTTGCGGCCCATCATGGACGAGGTGCCGGAACTGCCCAAGCTGAACCTGCCTGAATGGATCACCAATTTTGCCCTGCGCCCCCAGGGGCTGATTCTGATTTCCAGCCCGGCGGGTCATGGCAAGACCACCACCATGTCCGCCCTGGTGGACATCATCAACACCCGCCGGGGGTGCAACATCGTTACCATGGAAGATCCGGTGGAGTACCTGCACAATCACAAGAAAAGCAATATCAGCCAGCGTGAAGTGGGGCGGGATGTGAAATCCTTCGCCCAGGGCATGCGCCACGTGCTGCGCCACACCCCGGACGTTATCGTGGTGGGCGAGATGCGGGACAAGGAGACTTTCCGTATCGCCCTGCAGGCGGCCAACTCCGGCCATCTGGTCCTCTCTACCGTCCATTCGGACAATTCCACCTCCATCATCGAGCGCGTTGTCAACATGTTCGAGCCCTATGAACAGAACCTTATCCGGATGACCCTGGCCGAGTCCCTGCTGCTATCCGTCAGCCAGCGCTTGGTTACCCAGAAGGACGGCCGGGGCCGGATTCTGGCCCTGGAATTCTTTATCAACAGCCACCGCATGAAAGGCTTCATCCGGGACGGCAAAACGCACCAGATCCGCA
Organism: uncultured delta proteobacterium; assembly: GCA_963704985.1. Lineage (GTDB taxonomy): Bacteria > Desulfobacterota > Desulfobacteria > Desulfobacterales > Desulfosarcinaceae > Desulfosarcina. The sequence goes on from CAVPIL010000010.1 coordinate 652,300, forward strand.
CCCAAATGCAAACCGGCAGCGACGATTTTTCCAGCATCGACATTGCCCTGGCCAAGCTGGCCAAAAAAGGCCTGATCCGCGTGGAAGACGGTTTGAACCAGTGTGAGGACGACATGTTCTACCGCAGCTTGATTCAGGCACCGGACAAGAAGTAGCGGGCCTTTAAGAAAACCGCCTTATCAGACAGCCTCGATGCTGTCAGGCGGGCTCCTTGTTAGCGGCCAGATCGGCAGGCAGGGGCAACGGGTTACCGGTGGGGTAACCCCGCTCTTGGGCCAGTTTTTCCAGATGGTCGATCCGGCGGCGGTTTTCCGGGTGAGAGGCGAAATAGTGCCCGAACCGGCCAGGGTCTCCTTCCTTGGGGATTTTACCAAAAAAGGCCGTGGCGCCGGCCACATGGCCGTAGTGGCAGGCCAGCGTGTCCAGGGCGAACTCATCGGCCTGGGATTCCTGCTTGCGCGAAAAGCTCAGCTCGGTAAGCACCATTCCCTGACCGATCATACTGTTGATGCTGTTGTCCGCGCCCAGCAGCACGGTGGATGCGGTCATCAGCACCAGCGCCCGCCCCAGGCCCCGAAGATGATCCCGGTGGGCGTAATGCCCCAACTCATGGGCCAGGACAAAGGCCAGCTCGTTTTCCGAAGTCATTTCCGCCAGCAGCCCGGTAAAGACCACCATATGCCCCCCGGGCAGGGCCGCCGCATTGACGGCCTTGGACTGCTGGATATGGATGGTGATGGCATAGGGCAGCGGGGCGCAGCGTTCCCTCAGCCGGTCCACCAAAGACTGTACGGATCGGGCTGCGGCGGCGTCCGTATCTGTTGTTGAAAGCCGGCCAACAAACGCGCCGGCCAGCTTTTTTTCCAGGTCCATGGAAAGCCGGGGAACAATCAGGTCGACTGCCAGGCCAAGGGTCAGGTAGGCAACGACCACAATGGCCAAAAGGCCGCCGGCCAGGATGGCAAACTCTTTCAGTGGATGGGTGGGCGAGACGTTGACGTTGATTCCGGGCTGCCGGGCGGTAAACTTCACTTACTCCTCCACCGTCAGCGCCGTCCCGTAGGCCATGGCTTCCAGGCAGCCGATGTTCTTCCGTCCGGACTGTTTGCCGATGGCCGCCGTTTCGATGCGTACGTTGACAATTACCGTGGCATCCCCGGCCATCTCTTTCATGCGCAGCAAGGCCTCCCGCCGGGCCCGGTCAAGGAGGCTTTCGTAGGATTTCACGTTGCCGCCGAAAACATTACGTAGGCTGGCCAGGATTCTTTTAAAATAATCCACGGAAATCACGGCGCTGCCAAAGACCAGCCGGGCCGACCGGATCTTGTGCTCGGGAATGGCAACGGATTTCAAGGTGACGGCCGGCAGGTTGATCGTAGCGCTTTCCCGCTCGGCAATCGAGCGGTAGTGCCGCTTTTCCGCCCAGGTCCCCGTACCGTATCCCAGGGCCAGCAGTGACAAAAAGATAATCAGATCAATCATCGACCGTCTCCTATTCCACCCGAACTGCGGTCCCATATGCATAAAGCTCCGCCGCACCCTGGGCCACGGAAGAGGTGGAAAAACGAATGTTGACAATGGCATTGGCTCCCATCAGGCGCGCCTCTTCGACCATCCGGTCCATGGCCTGCTGCCGGGATTCCTGGAGTAGCTGCGTATAGCCTTTGAGCTCCCCGCCCACAAGGTTTTTCAGGCTGGCCATCAAATCGCGGCCGATATGCTTGGCCCGGATGGTGCTGCCGGAAACCAGTCCGAAATGTTCCAGAACGGTTTTTCCGGGGACCGTTTCAATATTTGTGATTATCATTTTCCCTCCATCCGATGTCGTTATATGGTGAACCTTGACCTGGGCAACGGGCGGCGGGGTGGACGACCGCGATGCATCAGCAGCGCCGGCGAACCCCGCCGAGGCGTCCGCAGCTGGCGGCGGTTCCTGGGTCGCGGGTGCCCCGTCCTTGCGGATATCGCAGAAGGCACCGGCGGCGGCAAACACCTGTTGGTACTTCTCGGCCGTTGCCAGGTCCATGTTGCGTCGGACGGCGACAGGGGTGCCGGTGAACAATTTCGCGATTCCCTGATCGTCGGTTTTCAGGGCCGCTTTCAATCGTTCCTTGACCATTCCCGCACTTTTTCCGGGCATGACTCTACCTTCAAAAAAAACGGTGTATCGATCACTCATGCGCTGCATTCTCCTTGTCTGGGTGTCGATGATTAACCGCCGACCGTGGCCGCGGCAGCATCAAGTTGAGCAAGAGTCGAATGTTTATATATCATGAACAGTTATCGGACAAGCCCCTATGAAACATGAGAGGAAAAAAACATTCAACGCCCCGCTGCACTGGCTGCTGTGTGCCTTGATCCTAATGCTGGCTGCCGGATGCGCGTCCCCGTTGAGGCAGCCGCTTGCTGATCCGCCGCCCCAGGTCCTCTTGCCCCAGCCGGAAGGTCAGGGGTGGTGGTTTATTCGCTTCAGGATGGCCCGCCCCGATGATGCAACTCACTGGGAAAAAGACCTCCTGATCGCCCACCGGATCGCCGCGCCCATTCTTGGGTTCCATCAGACGGATATCGGCCTGTGGCGCTTTCACCGCCGATCCGCTGAAGACGATGCCGGCCACCAGTTCAGTCTTCTCTTTTACACCTCAGCCGCGGCTGCTGACAGGATCAATCAGGCGGTTATGGATCAGCCCCTGGTGAAGCAACTGCTTGCCGCCGGTGAGATCCAAAACGTGCTCACCGATGCCGTTGATCATAACGATCGACCGAATGTAGGGGACACCAGCGATCCAAACTGGTCGCCGGTCATGCAGCACACCTGGCCCCATTACATCATGGGGGTGAGCCGCATGTGGCTTGAAATGATCGATCAACTCTCCCGGGCAACCGATCTGGCCGAAGACCCCACCGTGGAGCAATTGCTGAAACACTACGAAACGGTCAACATTGAAGTCACCCGCATATGGCAACGGGAAGGCTACCATGCCCTGCTCCACCACCTCAATGCCATCTATGGGTATAAAGCTTTGGAATATTGGGAAAAGCGCTGGAAGGCCTTTTAATCTGATCATTACCGAATCGACGATGCAAATGGGTCGGCCGTTTAAGAGTGCCTTTTGATGGATTGCTCTCACCTGCCGCTGCGAGGGTGGAGGTTGCACCGGAGTTACCGCCAATGCTCAACAGAACCATTGCCGTTCTTTTTCTGGTATTTTTCGGATTGACCTCAGCCCTGCTTTTCATGGTTGCCCTGGTGATTTGGGCGCTGACCGTGCTGGTGGACCGGCGGCTGATCATGCTGCACCTGTTCACCTCATTGTGGGCGTCCCTTTATCTGTGGAGCATGCCCGCTTGGTCTGTCCACGTTCACGACCGGCGGCGGGATGTCTGGAAGCGAAACTATGTGCTGGTTTCCAACCACCAGTCACAACTGGATATCCTGGTGGCCTTTCATCTGTTCCTTCCGTTCAAATGGGTATCCAAAGCCGAAGTGTTCAACCTGCCCTTCATCGGCTGGAACATGCGGCTGAACCGTTACATCAAGCTTAACCGCGGCGATAAGGCAGGTACAGCGAGGATGTTCGCCGACTGTGAGAAAGCGCTTGCGCAGGGCAATTCCATTTTCATGTTCCCCGAGGGCACCCGGTCGAAAACCGGGGAGCTGAAGCCTTTTAAGCCCGGTGCCTTTATTCTTGCCAAGCGGATGGGTGTGCCCATCCTGCCGGTGGTGATCAGCGGCACCAATGCCGCCCTGCCCAAACACAGCCTCAATTTTCACGGCCGGCAGCATATGCATATTCACATGCTGGACCCCATCGCACCACAGCAGTTTGCCGATGTCTCGGTGGAGGATCTGACGGCAATGGTGTGGCGGCAGATAGCCGACAAACTGGCGGAAATGACGCCCGCCCGATGAGTACGGTTGGCCATTATCAGCGCCTGGCAGAGGCCAGGACCATGGCGCGAACCGGTGCCGGGTATCCTTCCACCGTCTTTTCAGGGTCCGACGGATCCAGAAAATCCGCCAGGCTCTCCGTATCGATCCAATCCGTCTTACGCTGTTCCTTCAAGGTGGTCCTGGAGATGTCCACGCACCGGATCCGGTCAAAACCGCACCGCCTCAGCCAGTGGGTCAGGCAGACCACTGTCGGGATGAAAAAAACATTGCTCATCTTGGCGTAGCGCCTTTCGGGAAACAGCGCCGTTGCATTATCCCCTTCCATGACCAGTGTCTCCAACACCAGCTGTCCGCCGGGCACCATCAGTCCATGTATCTGGAGCAGTGTATCCAGGGGAGAGCGCCGGTGATAGAGGATGCCCATGCACAACACGGTATCAAAACAACATCGCATGGCGGGGATCTCTTCCAGCGTTAAGGGCAGGCAGTGAACCTGGGGCAAGGCCAGGTAGCGGGAAAGGGCCAGAAATTGAAAGTAAAAGTTGAGGTACGGCTCAATTCCCAGGATTACGGCCGGCTGCCGGGCGGCCAGCCGGAACAGGTAATAGCCGCAGCTGGCACCGATATCCAAAACCCGTCTTCCCGCTATTGGCTCAAGGTGATCGGCCAGCCGGTTCCATTTGATGGAGCTGTCCCACTCGCTGTCCAGCCCAATGCCGAAAACGTCGAAGGGCCCCTTGCGCCAGGGTTTCAGCTCGCACAGGGCGTCATAAAGGGCGGCGCGTTGGTTGTCGTCAAGATCAGTGGCAGCGCCGATGCGGATGCGGGCCTGGTCCACATCGGTTGAGGACGGTTCGACATCGGGCAGCTTGTCCAGGGTATGGGTCAGCTTGAATTCATGCTTGCTGAAGCTGCAGATCTCCTTGTCTCGCTGGGCCACCTTCTGGGCCAATTCAGGCAGATAGGCGCCGATAACCGGATCTCGGGCAAGGGCGTCCAGGTGCTTCATTTGATGCAAATCCAGGAGCAGAAGTTGAACCACTTCAACCAGACGTCAACGCCGGAAAACCCACAGCGGCGCAACCGGATATCATGCGTCTGCATCGTTTCCGGAACGAGAACGTTCTCCAAGGCTTCGCGCTTCTGGCTGATTTCCAGTTCAGAATACCCATTCTCCCGCTTGAACCGGTAGTAAAAATCCACCTGAAGGTCCGCCAGGCTTAGGTTCGGGTGAATGGTTTTTTCCGAGAAAAGCAGCAGTCCACCGGGAATCAGGGCCTCGTAGATCCGCTGCAGCAGCAGATCCCGGTCCGGCGGCGGAAGGAACTGCAGGGTAAAGTTAACCGCCACTGCGCCGGCCCGTTCCATCTTCAGCTGGCGGATATCCTGGCACATCACCGTGATGTCAGCGGATCGGCCGGCGGCATCCAGGCGTTTTTTGAATATGTCCAGCATGGGTTGGGAACTGTCCACGGCCACGATCTCTAAGGCGCCGGCCGGCATGCGCGCGCACAGGGCCATGGCCAGGTTGCCGGTGGAGCATCCCATGTCGTATACCCGGGCTTTGGGGCGGCAGCACCGTTCCACCAGCTGGGCCTGCCGCCGGATAATCTCACCGTACATGGGCACCGAACGGGTAATCATGTCGTCGAACACGTCCGCCACCGCCGCGTTGAATTCAAAGGGCGGCAGCGGGGTTTTTGGGGTGTTGTAGATGGTGTCTCTGCCCATGCGCTTAGCCATTTCCACCGGGACCGCGACACGCGGTATCCGGCCGGATACCGCGGGCGGCCAAAGCCATGCAAAACCATACGGACATCCCTTCCGGGTCAACCAGGAAAGGCTGTTCCTTGTTTAATGGCAAAAATATCCGCCCTGGCACAAAGCACCCGGCGTTTAAGAGCTTATTAAAAACACGCCACCGATCCGCGTTATTCCTTACCCGGCAGCACCAGGTTAAGCGTGACCCCCAGGATACCGGCAAGGCCGATGCCGCCCAGGGTGAAATTGCCGAAAGGGAGCACCATGCCGCCGATACCGCAGACCAGGATCAGGGCCACGATGGCCAGGTTGCGGGCTTCCGTGAGATCTTCGCCGGCCTTGACCAGGGTGTTTAAGCCCACCACGGTGATGGCGCCGAACAACAGCAGCATGATCCCACCCATCACCGGAACCGGGATGGTTTGGAGCAGGGCACCCATCTTGCCGATAAAGGCCAGGGCAATGGCGAAAAGGGCGGCCCAGGTCATGATGCCGGGATTGAACATCCGGGTGAGGGTGACGGCACCGGTCACCTCGCTGTAGGTGGTGTTGGGCGGCCCCCCCAGAAAAGAAGCAAAAGAGGTGGCGATGCCGTCGCCCATCATGGTCCGGTGGATGCCCGGTTCCTTGACGAAATCCTTGCCGGTGATGTTGCCGATGGCCAGGATGTCGCCGAAATGCTCGATGGCGGGTGCAATGGCGACCGGCACAATGAAAATAATGGCCTGAAGGTTCCACTCGGGCAATACAAAAGCGGGAACGGCAAACCAGGGTGCATCCATCAGCGGTTTAAAACTGACCAGGGCGGGGCCGGTGAAATTCTGCAGGGAGCCGGCATCGAAACCGGCCTGGATGGAGCCGGAAACACCGATCAGATCGAGAATCAGTGCCGCTGCATAGCCGGCACCGACGCCAATCAGGATCGGGATCAGGCGAAACCAGCCTTTGGCCAGCAGGGAAGTGAGGATCGTGACCAGCAGGGCCACGCCAGCCAGGATCATGGCGGTGCTCTGGGGCACCAGCCAGGCCGACCCGTCACCGGTACGACCCATGGCCATGTGCACTGCCACCGGCGCCAGCACCAGCCCGATGACCATGATCACCGGCCCCACCACCACCGGCGGCAGCAGCTTGTGCAAAAAACCGGCACCGAACATCTTGATGCATAGGCTCAACACCACGTAAAGCAGTCCGGCGGCCACTAGGCCGCACATGGTAGCAGGAATACCCCACGTATCCACCCCATAGATGATCGGCGCAATGAAGGCAAAAGAGGAAGCCAGAAAAATGGGCACCATACGCTTGGTGATCAACTGGAAAATCAGGGTGCCCACTCCGGCGGTGAACAGGGCAACGTTGGGGTTCAAACCGGTGAGCAGGGGAACCAAGACCAGGGCACCAAAAGCCACGAACAGCATCTGGGCGCCTACCAGGCAGTCTTTGGGGCTGAACACGTAATCGGTGGCGGACTTCTGCGCGGACATAACACCTCCTTGGGGAATTTATAGATCGCGTGGGGTAGACGAGAAAGTTGAACCGGTCTATATGCGGAAACCCATGTTGTGTCAAGCACCCTGGCAACGCCTCTGCAGCCCAACCGTTTATTCTTGAATTATAGAAGAAAAAACTTTACAAATCCGCCAGTTGTGCCGATACTACCCTAAACGGGAGAAGGGAAAAAAATCGCCTTCCCTGGGACGGTCAAAGACCCATGCGCAAACCGATTCGCCCTTATCTCATGCTCACACACGGCACGTGGATCGCCTTCTGCCTGATGCTGTTGCTGGCGCTGCCGGCTGCTGCCGATATCTATATGTATATCGACAGCCAAGGAATTATGCATTTCACCAATGTCCCCACCACCAGCGACTACAAGATCTATATCAGGGAGCGCCCCAAGCGACAGGGAACCGGGATGGATGCCAACCGGTGGGACCGCTATATCGACGAGGCCGCCAGTCTCCACGGCGTGGACTTTCCCCTGGTCAAAGCCGTTATCCGTGCCGAATCGGCCTTTGACCCCAAGGCCGTGTCCAAAAAGGGGGCGCTGGGGCTGATGCAGATCATGCCCGAAAACCTGGAGGCCTTTCAAGTTTATGACCCCTTCGATCCCTGGCAGAACATCATGGGCGGCACCCGCTACCTAAAAGCCCTGATCCAGCGCTTTAACGGGCAGGTGCCGCTGGCCCTGGCCGCCTATAATGCCGGCCCCCGGGCGGTGGACACCCACCGAGGCATTCCACCCATCCAGGAAACCGAAGACTATGTTAAAAAGGTGATGCAGTTCTTTTATCTGTATAAAAATGGATGAGCCCGATGCACTGGGTCGAAGCGTTCATGAGTGGGAGACCTCCGGCCGGGACGGAAGATGTCTTGTCTGGGTGGCCGCTGCCTAGCGCCGCCCCAGATAAACCAGCGCCAACCCTGCCAGCATCATCACCAGCCCAAAACGACGCAGTGACCCCGGCGTCATCTCCATGATTTTCGCCATCCACCCCTTCATCCGGTCCGGTGCCGCAAAATAGGGAACCCCTTCGATGATCATCACCATGCCAATCACGCAAAGAAAATAGTCCATTATGATCCACTAGTTTGATTGTTGGCGGCAATACCCGAGTCAACTTAATCGTTGCCTGTATGAGCGGCATCCCGCGCGCTTGCGTCCACATTGCCGTGGGAAAGCGGATACGATGAATTTAAAAAAAAGACAAGGCCCGGGCCAGGGCCTTGTCAAGAGGGAGGAAAGAGGAGCGGTTAACCGCTGTCATGAAATATAGCATATCTGATGCCAAATTTCTGATAATTCATATAGCAATTAATTACAGCGGCTTGGAACCAATCTGCACGGCACCCTTTTTAATGGGTGTCAATTGCTGTGCGTCAATTGGATGCCGGGCTGTCATAAAAAGACCCGAATGGATCGAGGGGGGAGAAATCCCGGCTCACGGGTCAGGGATCGCCCCTTTTCCCAGAAAACCCGGGTATCGTATGTTAACCCAGTCGGGGCAGATGCCAAGGTTGAAGTCGGCTTCGGAATGATCACCAATATAGCTTTCAAGCTGGTTCCAATCGCCCTGGTCATCCCTGATCTTTTTGCATGACGCGCAGATCGGCAGCACGATGCCGCGACCCAAGAGCGGGCAGGCCGCAGCCAACCGGACGATCATGAAAATGGCAGCGTTATCAGGTGCTGTCCTGCTGTTGCCATGCGGGACCATCTCTGGCCTCGCAGATGCGCGGGGATCGGCTATCCCGGTGGGTAGTGGCGGGTCGGGCGGAACGGCTATATGGACATGCTGACTTTATTGCGGCCGGACCGCTTCGACAGATAGAGGGCTTCGTCGGCGCGCCTGAAAAGGGACGGCAGGCTGTCGTCCGCCCTCATGTCGCTCAGGCCAATGCTGATGGTCGGCCTGAGCGAGATGCTGTCTTTCTCATAGGGGTAGGCTTCCACACAGGTACGGATCTCCTCGGCGAGCTGGCGTGCCTCCTCTGCTTGAACATTGGGCACAAAGGCCATGAATTCATCGCCGCCGAAACGACTGGCCAGCCCTTTTTGTTCAATGACCGCCTTGATCAGTTTGCCGGTTTGCGCAATGGTGTAAGCGCCGAAGGAATGGCCATAGGTATCATTGATTTGCTTGATTCCATCCAGATCCATCATGATCATGGCCAACCCCGTGCCCTGCGATTTGGCCACCGCAATATACCGATCCAGCTCTTCATCGAAGCGGCGCTTGACGATCAAGCCGGTCAAATCATCGATATTCATGAGATTGTCGATCTCGTTCTGATACTGCAGGTCAAACACATCGGACCAGCCGAAACGGAGCATGGTATCGCCGATAAGGATCTTGTCCGAATCCTTGAGGATCGCTTCGCCAATGCGCACTCCGTTTAGCAAGGTCCCGTTGGAACTTTCCAGATCCTGGAGAAGATAGCCTCTGCGGTCGGGATCAAAAGCAATGGCGATATGCAGTCGCGACACATGGTTGTCACGCAGCATAATGGTCGCTTCGGGCGAGCGCCCCAGGGTGATTCGGTCATCGGCAAGCATGATCCGGCGCCCGACCTGGTCACCAGCCAGATAGGTCAGGCTGGGAACCTTTTTTTCGAAATCCTTGTCGCTGTACTTGCTCACCCGTGCGATGACGGTATTGACATATTCGTTCATTGCCGCCCCCCCCTTTCCTCCGACCATGGCGGTTATCGCCCTTGCATCGGTTTCCCGCCCCGCTACCGGAAAATATGCGAAGCAGACGATAGGGTGTCAACAACCATCATGCAGTTTGTCGAAGCCTTTGGCTGACAGCGGCATGCATACGGCTGGGAATGGTGCTGAAATGTGATCACAAATTGTCTCGTGGTTAGCGTAACCGTACAGTATGGTTTTGAATCTATCAATCTTGGTCAATCGATTGGTGGCCAAGAGGCTGTCCAGGCTGTCGATAAAATTGAGATCGACGGCATTATCCAAGAATTTACGCGCGTCATAGTCTTCATCATGGACGCCTTTGCTCTCCTTGAAGGCATCTACAAGAATCACGACGATTTTTTTCTAATTGACTTGGTTTCTTTCGATTATCTCCTCAACGCTGGACAGACCGAGATTGTCATGATTGCCACCATCAAAAACATGCAGGTAGGAATCCTTGACTTGGTTTTCGGAAAAATTCTTTAAGGTCTTGTTATTGAATGCCGCCGGGAAAGACGCGGTGGCCATAACCGCCCTGCCAATGTGATATTGGTTGATATCAGCGTTAATCTTCACAAAATCATCATGCGAAAAGTGAATCTCTCGGCAAAAGCCCCCTCTGTTCCATTGGTGGCGTTTAACACAATATACGGCCGTTCCGGATTGATATGTTTAAACTTAAGATCAAGCCCGATAATCTTAATATTAAACAGGTTGTCGGTTAACGTTTGGGCCATGATATCCGACCTGTCGAAAGCCGGGAACCAATATTTAACGATATTATCAGGCCAAAACCAGTTGCCCAGCCATTTTAATTTATAGTTTCTGGTCATTAACGCTTTGACAGTCCCCGGGGCCCAGTTTCTATTGGATCTGACTGTGCCTGAGAAATCATCCGTATCTTTAGAAACAGCATAATATGCTGCCGGTAATGAGCCGCCGGACACTGAAGAAAGGATATCTGCTTCTTTTAACAGGCCTAATCCCTCCTCTTTAAAAACATCCTGCAGTGCCAACATGTTGGTTGCCGACCAATAGGCAGCTCTGCTTCTTCCTCCGGATAATGCCAAGATAACTATCGCTTTTTGATAATGTCCCCTATCTTGCTTAACAGGATAGGTTGCCTTTGTTTCGATATCCATTCGAGACAGTTTATTTGTAGAGCGTATGGAACTCAACGAAGAGCTTTTTACTGCCTACATGAGCAAGCCTGAATTGCAGGAGTTGATTTCAAAGTGGTTGGGGCGCCAGGTTTACGGTCAACTGGCCGGAGCGGACGAGCACGTAAGAAACGTTTAAAATGTTTTCAATCAGTTGTAATGTTGCTTTTTACCGCGCATATCACAGGTCCATCCATGGCTTTTATATGGGAATAGTACCGCATGAAATTATTTGGGTTGGATTCTCCTAAATCTGGCCACGACTTAGGATGCAAAAACCCAAATATAAAAGCGACTTTCAGAAGAGATTCGCTTTTATTTACCGAATGTTTACCGAATGAAATAAAAAACTTAATAGCCTGAAATTTTAATAAAATAATGGTGTAGGCGGCGGGAGTCAAACCCACAGCCATAAAAACCTTTTCAGATTAACTTCACTAATATCAAGGCCACTCAAGTTTGATTTTTCTGCAGTTACTGCGTAATCCTTTGGTAGGCATATTTTCAACGGCTCAGACAACTGGCCATACATGGCCAAAATCCAAAAACAGGGGGTTGCGGAAAACTCCATAACCCCCTGTTTTTATTTGGTGGAGGTGAGGGGGATCGAACCCCTGGCCTCAGCGTTGCGAACGCTGCGCTCTCCCAGCTGAGCTACACCCCCAATGAATCGTGCCTTTTTTCAAACCGCTAGTGTGGCTTGTTTAGGTCTTTTTGGCAACGGCGTCAAGAGGATCAGTTGTCGCGGGTCAGCATGACCAGGCTGGTTTTTTCTTCCAACAGGTTTTCCACCAAAAGCAACCGTTCATTGACCGTCTGGGTGAATTCGGCCAGTAATTCGGTCTTCAACGGTTTGCCCCGGCTTTGTTTGACCTTGTTGGGATCGATGGGGGCGCCACTCACCCGCACCTCATAATGCACATGGGGGCCGGTGGCCACGCCGGTCTGCCCGACCCGGGCGATGGCCTGACCCTGCTCCACCAGCTGACCCGGCTTCATCAGCAGCCGGCTGCAATGACCGTAGTAAGTCTGATAGCCATTGGGGTGCTTGACGATCATCAGCTTGCCATAGCCAGACTTCCAGCCCGCAAAGGAGACCTTGCCGTTGGCGGTGGCAAATATGGGCGTACCCGTGGGTGCCCCGTAGTCGATACCGGTGTGCGCCTTATAGCGTTTCGAAACCGGATGGAACCGCCGAAAGGAATAGGAGGAGGTCATCTTGCCGATTTTCACCGGGGTTCTCAAAAACATTTTTTTCAGCGGCTGGCCGGTTTCGTCATAGTATCCGTCAAACTGGCCGTCGTTGAAAAAAAACGCCGAAAAAGTCTTCTGCTCGCCCACATACCGGGCGGCGAGGATATCCCCGTACTGCACAAAGGCACCGTCCTTGTAACAGCGTTCATAGACCACGGCGATCCGATCGCCCTTGCGCGGATAGAGGTAAAAATCGATGTCCCAGGCAAAAATGTCTGCAATCATACCGGCGATCTGCTGGCTTTCACCGCTGTCGGCCACCGCCTGGTACAATGAAGATTCGATGGTGAACATCTTGGCCACCACCTGCCGGTCCAGCACGATTTCGCGCTTGTGGACGGTATAGTCGCCGTTTTCATCCTTGATAGCCTCGTATTCGTCCAGCGGGCTGGTTTTATAGACGAATTTTTGAATCAGGTTCTGGTCGTCGACGCTGACCTGATAGCAGTCTTTGGGCCGCGCAGAGCGGAAGTCGAATACCGGTTTGAACGATTTGGAGAGGGCGAGAACTTCCGCCGGAGGGATATCGCAGGAGGTCAGGGCCTCGTAGAGCGTGCGGTTGCGCAGTACACCTTCCACCACACTGACACCTGCAGACAGTGGTGCTTCAAGCGCACGGGCATCATTGATGGGGTGGGCCGCCTGAATACCGGAAGCCGCTCCCGGCAGGGGCGTCAAAAGAAAGAGCGCCCCCATCCACACGGCACAGAACTGACCTGCAAGCAAATTACATTTCCAACGCATAGTCGACTTTCCTTTCGAGCGTTCAACCAATCTCAGAATGGTTTCGGCAGGTTTGATCAATAACTTTAGCTTGCATATTTGCCTGTTTAGCAAAAGCGAGGCGGGTAATCAACCGGTTTTTCAAGGTTTTTTAAATAAACCCCCGGTTTAGGCGGTAGGCTTGTACCGATTCTGATGAGTAAAACTGCGGATCTGGGGGGGAGGCGGTTCATTGTTGCGGCATTGGAAGACTCGCTGAACCGGGGCGGAACCGTCAACGGTATAGGTAAGGCCGCACTGAACAGCGGCTAACGGATTTTGAATTTTTCATGCCACCGATCGGATCCTTCAGCCAGCAGCACATCATCCGGGTTGATGCGCACCACCGCGATCGTGTCCACCAAACCGCCTTCTTTAACGAGGCGGTTGTTGATGACGACAAACCGCTCGGCGGCTTCCGGTGCCCATACCAGGGCCTGCAGGTCGATTCGCGGATCGCTCCTGAAGGTCTGGGTGCTAGGCGGAGGTGTCTTCATGGGTCGGCTGTCCGCCGTGGCTGTCTCCACCGCGCGGCGCAGGGGGGCTGCTTGAGGATCGGACACCGGTTCGGGTTGCGGGGCGGCTGTCTGCCGTTGGGTTTTCTCTTGCGGTGAGCCTGGCGGTTGCATCATCGGTGTTGCTGCCGGCGTGGCGGTTCGCATTGATTCCGTTACGGGTTGAACCGCCGGTGCCGCGGCCAACGGGCCGGTGGCCGGATTCAGAGCCTTCGCGGGCAATTCCTGCTTCTGTTCGGCCATCGGCGCATGGGGTTGTGGTGCCTGGGCAACGGAAGGCGACGCGTTGGCCTGAATGTCATGTGGTGGCGGTGCCGCTGCAGGCCTTGCTGCGGGCAAGCCGGTTTCAGGTCGTCGGGTCTGCCAGAATAGGGCACCCGAAACACAGAGCGCCACACCGACGCCAACCGGCACCCACCACCTGCGGGAGCTTTGCCGGTAGGTCGATTGTGCGGGCAATGGGGCCGGCCAGGGGGTGCCGTCCCCGCGATCCGTGATGGATTCCCGCTCAGCCTTTTTCAGTGCATCCAGAATGGAACTCACCGCGCCTGCTCCTCAAATCGCCACCGCCGCCCCGGGGAGTCTCCCGTCAAACGGGGAATCGTCAGCGACCGATCTTCATTATAAAGCGCAATCTTCGTCAGGGGACCCAACATCCCGTCCACATCCAGGCCATTGCGGGCCTGTATGGTTTCAACGGCCAACCGGGTGGTGGTATCATACGCGGCCGTCATCTCTTGGATTGGAAATCCCAGGGCCTTGAGATGCACTTTAAGGGACAAAATAACTTCTCCGGGTGACGTAATCGGAATGATCCCCGTGTAGTTGAAGAAATTTTTCCAGAGGATATACGCCACGCCGTTCCACAGTCCCGCCAGAGCGGCCGGTGCAATCGAGAAGGTCGAATCGCCGTTGGACAGCCGGATTTCATCGTCTGCAAGCGCCACCACGGTCATATACCGGAGGCCGCCGCCGTCCGGATGGGGAAATTCCAATATGGCCGGCAGGTTCAGTTTTCGGATCAGGTTCAGATTCCCCTGAACCCGCAGGGCTTCCATATCGCTGTAGCGGGCGGCGATGCGAAAAAAGGTGTCGCTGTCCACCTCATCCACCGATCCTGAGCCCAAGGCACGTTGCACCTGCCATTCCCTCAAGACAGCCGTCAGAGCCCCGCTGCGGGAGGGTATGGCCTCCATGGCGTCGACGATGTTTCCAAGCTCGCCAACCGGTGCCGCCACATCGGTGGGTGACGGCGGTGCGGCCTCCGTCACCAAGGGCTCTGCCACAGGCGGTTGGGATTCCGGCTGCAGCGAGGCACTCTCTGCAATCGGTCCTGTGGCGGCTTCGGATGGCGCAGCCACCGTGCCTTCTGCAGGCGGGGGTTCAATTTTATGGTGGACGACCGGCGCAACGGACATCCGGCTGGTCCGGCTCAATATCGTCTGGCCGACAACCAGCCCGGCCACCAGAATCACCAGGATTACCAGCAAACCGATGATCAGCTTTTCCGGCTTGAAGAGCGCTGTGCGGGAGCGGCTTCTTTTACCGTCCAGTTCACGAAGGGCCCGCTTGACGATGGGGTTGGTGATCTTGTGTTTTCCCAGGGTAAAGGCGGTGAGCAGTGCTCGGTCGCAGGCAATGTTGATCAGCCGGGGAACGCCGCCGGTATAATTGAAGATGGATCGGTAGGCACCCGCCGTAAACTCCAGCCCCGGTTTTCGCGAGGCGATATGGATACGATGACGAATGTACTCCCGGGTTTCCTTATCGCTCAGGGGTATCAGGTGGCAGCTCAAGGTAATCCGCTGGTTCAGCTGGCGGAGCGCATCGGTTTCCAGCAGCTCTCCCAGCTCCGGCTGCCCCACCAAAATGATCTGCAGCAGCTTGCTGGTGGTGGTCTCCAGGTTGGACAGCAGCCGCAACTGCTCCAATACATCGGCACCCAGGTTCTGGGCTTCATCCACCAGCAGGATCACGCGCCGGCCCTGGGCTTTTTGCTCCAGGAGAAAAGCATTGAACCGGTCGATGAGGGTTTTTACCGATTCGGTGTCCGAGGGGATGCCGAACTCGTCGTTGATGGCCTTGAGCAGCTGCAGGGCATCGAGCTTGGGGTTGAAGATGTAAGCCGCTGCGGTATTCTCGTCCAGGTTTTCCAGGAACATGCGGCACAGGGTGGTTTTGCCGGTGCCCACCTCGCCGGTGATTTCAACGAAGCCCTCCCCATAGCCTGCCGCGTAGTTCAGGTGCGCCAGCACCTCTTCATGAATCCGGGACAGGTAAAGGTACTCCGGATTGGGTACCAGCTTGAACGGTCTCTCTTTGAAGCCGAAGAAACGATTGTACATGACCTTGTACCAGCTATCAGGTTCCTGCCGTTCGCCAACCGGACATGCGGTCACGATCAGCCGGCGAACCGATGGGGGCTGCGCGGGCAGCCAAGCGGCCAACCTCCGTCAGCCTTCCAGTTCGGCACCCACACAGCCGAAAAAGAACCTCTCGCCAAATCGCGCATGCAGTATGGCCGCTTTGGCCAGCCCCGTGCAGTGAGACACGCCCATCTTTTGGATGCCGTAGCGCTCGATGGCCTTGACTGTCTCCTCGAACTGGGCCGGCTGGGCGAAGCCCAGGTGCGTCCCGCCGATCACGGCATAGATTCGGTCCCGGTTAAACGTTTGCAGAACATGGTTGAAAATGTTGATCATGCCGGCATGGGCGCAGCCCAGCACCAGGATGAGGCCCTTGGGCGAATCAACCACCAGGGAAAGGTCGTCGGCAATGGGGTCCGGGCACACGTCCATGACGCCTTCGGAATGAAGGGTCATGTTGGGATCCGGCTTTTCATAGTCGTTGATTCTGGGAATTTCGCCGCTCAGGTGGAGCCCGGGACTGATTTCAACCGGACTGCGCATCAGATGGAACTGGGCGCCCAGAGACTCCAGGTAGCGGCGCCGGTGGCGCATACCGATGAAGCGGGTGGATTTACCGTCGGACCAGGTCCGTGAGGCAAACATGTCCGGATGGCCGTAGACAGGCACCGGGCCTGTCTGGTTGAGCACCTGCGGCAGCCCCCCGGTATGATCGTAATGACCATGGCTGATGACCACGGCCCGGATAGAGGCAAGGCTTTTTCCCAGGACGGTGGCGTTGCCGGCGATGCCCATGCCCTGGCCGGTATCGAAGAGCACATTGCCGGCCTCGGTTTCGATAAAACAGGCAAACCCGTGTTCGCCCACCACGCCGAAGGGCCGGCCCACGGCATTGTCGCACAAGATGGTCAGCTTGGTAGTCATCAGGCGTTTCCGGATAAGCGGTTGCATGCCGCTTTCCTACTGGGCGATCTTGCTGTCCCGGCTCTGGATGTAGGCGTTGCGAAAAGCTTCATAGGGATCCAGGGCGGAGTTTTTCAAGGTTTCGTAATCACCGATGCGAAAAGAGGTGTCGTTGACCGTTCGAACACCGGAGACAATCATGTTGGTGGTGCCGGACGTCAATTCCCCCGCCTCCACATGGACGAGCTGCATGAACGATAACGGATTCAAGGCCCAGTCCCCGACGCTGCCCATCGTGTCGCGAAGGGTTGACGGGCCAAACACCGGCCAGACGATGTAGAACCCGTTGCCGACGGCATAGTGGCCCAGTGTCTGACCCAGGTCCTCTACGGGTGGGTTGTATTCAGGATAATGTTGGGCCGGATTGAACAATCCCAACACCCCCATGGTGGTGTTGAACACGAAGCGGCCCAATTCGCCCTCGGCGTTCTTGCCCTTTCCCTGCAGCAGGCAGTTGACCAGCCGGACGGGCATCATGAGATTGAAGAAAAAATTTCTAATGCTCACCCGCACCGGGGTGGGCACCACGACCCGATATCCGGTGGCTACCGGCTTGAGCACCCAGAAATAGACCTTGTCGTTGAAAACGAACATGACCCGGTTGAACCCGACGATGGGGTCGGCGACCGTTTGCAGCATATCGCCCTCCTCACCGAAGATATCGCCACTGGGGTCATCAAAGGGGTCGAAGGAATCCGCTTCGGCCGGCACCACGGAAGGCGACAGGTCGGTCATGGTTGGTGAAGGATCGGCCCAGGCCATGCTGCCCGTCAGCAGCAGCGCCAGGATCAGTAAGAACCGTCTGGTTTTCGTCGCCATCACTTGCTTCACCGTTTGAAATACGGATCCTCGGGGAGGCTCCGCCGTTGCCTGTGCAACATCAGCGCTGCCTTTATCCGTTATCCGCGAGCCGCTTGTTTTGTTCGGCCAGTTTTTCGTTAAGTCGCTGGATGAGTTGGGCAGGTTTGTCCTTGCTCAGAATACTGGCAAACTGAGTGCGGTAATTTTTAACCAGGCTGACACCCTCAACAATGATATCGTAGACCTTCCACTGGCCGTCACCGTTTTTGAGCATGCGGTAATTAACTGGTATTTGAAGGGTTTCTCTGACAATCTGGGTTTTGACCTCGGCGTAGGAATCCGAGTAGAAATCCTGCCCAAGGTAAACGATCTGCTCGTTGTGGTACTCGCCCTGGATTTTGTCGATGTAAGTGTTACCGAGAAACTGGGCAAACACATCGATGAAGGCAGCCTTTTCCGCAGCGACAAAATCGCTCCAGCTGCGCGCCACGGCCCGTTTGGCAATCTCCTCGAAGTCGAACATCGGTTTGACAATCTTCCAGATTTCGTCCCGTTGGGCCGATTTGGTGCCGGCCACCTTGTACTGGGGATCATTGAGAATGGCGATGACGGTATCGATGGGGGTTTTAACCACCGCCATGGGCTCCGTGGCTAGGGCGGCCGCCGGAAAAACCAGCAACACGCACAGGGCCAGTGCACCGGCAATACATTTGGGGATCATAGCTTCCTCTGCGCTGTCTAAGGCTTCCATATCCAGTTGCGAATGAAATCGCCTTGAAACTGTCTGGCGGAATTACTTTTCAGCATCGCCGAAAACATATTTGCTGACCAGTTCTTCGATATCCATGGCCGATTCGGTTTCGATGATCACGTCCCCGGATTTGAGGATTCGGTCCGAACCGCCCGGCGCCAGCCGGATGTATTTATCGCCGATCAACCCGGACGTCTTGACGGATGCGATGACGTCATCGGTAAGGATAACGCCCTTTTTAATCTTTAAGCTGACAATGGCCACCTGGCGCTGATTGTCAAGGCGGATATCGGCCACCTGGCCGATTTCTACACCGGCCATGTCCACCAAGGCCCCGGCCTTGAGACCCGAAACCGAATTGAACCGCGCATCAAGCGTGTAGTAATCGTCTCCGAACCACTGCATTTTCCCCAGCTTGATGGTGAGGTAGGCCACGCTGATCAGGCCGATGAGAACGAACACGCCCACCGCGGTTTCAACAGATCTCTTTTTCATATTGCCTCCGCAGCCGCGAAAAATCCGATGCGGCTGTCAATCGTTAGAGCTCGCTAAGCGCAGCTTTCATTGTCTCGGGGGCCTGGCCCCGGATAAACTGCCGGATCACCGGCTCGGTGCTGTTCTGGATCTCCTCAGGCCGGCCCTGAAAAATGATCCGGCCCATGTCCAGCATGGCGACGCGCTGGGATATGTAAAACACATCGGGAATTTCATGGCTGACCATGACCCCGGTAAAACCGAAGGTCTTCTGGTATTCGGCAATCATGGCGTGGGCGGCGTTCTTGCGGATGGGATCCAGACCGGTGGTGGGCTCGTCAAAAAGAACGATCTCCGGATCGGTCACCAGCGCCCGCGCCATGGCCACCCTCTTTTTCATGCCACCGGAAAGCTGCGACGGGTATTTGTCCTCGATTCCAACCAGGTCCAGCTGGGCCAATTTATCGCGCACAAGGCCTTTGATTTCACGGTACGGAACCCGCCGCTTCTCCTTCAGCGGCAGGGCCACATTCTCAAAAACGGTCATGGAATCGAACAGGGCTGTTCCCTGAAACATATAGCTGAACTTCATCTTCACCGTCCGGCGCTCGGCGGCAGGCATGGCGGCAATGGCCTGACCCTGGAACAAAATCTCGCCCGCGTCCGGCTCCAAAAGGCCGATGATGTGCTTGAGCAGAACGCTCTTGCCGATGCCACTCTTGCCGATAATGGCCGTCACCTGCCCTTGGTAGATGGACAGGTCCACCCCCTTGAGCACGGCATTGTCGCCGAAGGACTTGAACACCTGGTTGAATTGGATCAGCGGTTCGGCCATCGTCGTCTCACAGCAAAAAGGAGGTCAGCACATAGTCGGCCACCAGAATCATGACACAGGAGACCACCACCGCCGACGTGGTGGACATGCTCACTCCCTTGGCCCCGAAGCCTTCCTTGCGCATGTGGGTGGTGTATCCCTGAAAACAGCAGATGGTCGCCACGATGGCGGCAAAGCAGAGGGCCTTGATGAACCCACCGTTGATGTCCTCCATCAGCACACTGGACTCGACCCGGCTGAAATAGAGTCCGGAGTTGATGCCCAACAGCAGCGACCCGGTCAGGTAGCCCCCAAAAATCCCCACCACATCGAAAATGGCCGTGAGGAAGGGAAGGCTGATCAGCGCGGCCCCCAACCGGGGGCTGAACAGAAAACGCACGGGATTGATGTCCATGGTCTCCAGGGCGTCAATCTGCTCGGAGATGCGCATGATGCCGATTTCCGCCGCCATGGCCGAACCGGCGCGGGCCACCACCATAATGGCCGTGAGCACCGGACCCATTTCCCGGATCAGACTCAAGGCCACCGCGGCACCCAACAGCCCTTCGGAACCGAACTTCACTAGGGTATAGTAGCCCTGCAGCCCCAGCACCATTCCAGTAAATGCGCCGGTGAGGCAGATAACGAATACCGACTTCATACCGATAAAATAGACCTGGTCGATGATCTTTTCCGCCTGGAGGGGCAACGAAAAAAGATGCCTGACGCCGCGGAACAGAAAGATCGCCACCCGGCCCAGTTCCTGTATGGGCGCAAGGGCCATACGGCCGAGGCCGGCCAGCATATCGGTGATCGTGGTTGCGTGGGCCATCAAATTAACACCGTGTATGGTTCGTCAACGGGCTTAAGGGCTTGATGTTCGATCAGGTCGGAGCTCTGAATAATTGCTAAGCTTTGAAAAATACCTGAACTCGCGGGTAAAGTAAAGAAGGTTAATGACCCGACACGCTTATGTCCAGCAATCGCCGTTGAGGTGCTTGTCGATTGTCCGATGACCAGGTGTCTCTTCTGATCCAGCTGCCCCGTCGGGCGGATTTTTCCATCGTCAACAGACCGCTTTGCTCGCTTATTCCAGCGCATGGCTTGACTTCAACAGGGCCTTTCCTTAAAGTGGCTGCCGGCTGGCGAGGCCCATTTGCCCGCGCCGTATACCACCCGCCGTTAAAAGGAGGCACCCCATGACCGATACCGTCAACACCATCGAAGATCTGGACCAAAAGCGGACCGCCCAGTTGGTCATGGATGTCATGCATCGGACGATTATTCACTATGCGCTCTGGTTCACCGAGATCCGACACCAGATGGGCATGCAACAGGCATTGGACGCGTTAGCGGTCGCGTCCAAAAAAAGTATCGGTATTCAGCTCAACCGGATGTCCAAGCTGCTGGGTTTCGAAATGCGCGACGGCATTCCCGCGGCGCTGTTGAATATGCCCAAAAAGGACCTGCTGGCGCTGCTGGACGGCGCAGCAATCAATTGGCTGGCCAATGACGGCGTATGGTTTCAGGCGGTAGAATTCACCAGCGGCATGAACGATGCCAAGCGCTGCAACGACTCCTGCTGGGCTCATTTTTCCCCCTTCGAGGCGTGGGCCATCAACCGGTTCCTGGGCCATGACGACCAGCCCGGTCTGGAGGGATTAAAAAAAGCGCTGAACTTTCGCGTCTACGCCCGGATCAATGTGCAGTCCTTTACCGACGACGGGCCTGAGGCCTTCATTTTCCGCATGAACGAATGCCGTGTCCAGGCCGCCCGCAAAAGCAAAAACCTGCCCGACTACCCATGCAAATCCGCCGGCCTGGTGGAGTACACCTATTTTGCCCGCGCCATCGACCCGCGGATTCAAACCGAATGCATCGGCTGCCCCCCGGACGCACATCCGGACGACTGGTACTGCGCCTGGCGCTTTTCGATTAAATGAAGGACGGGATTGAGGGGTTCAGGAATTGGGGGCCTGGCCCGAACCACCCCGTATTGACAACCCGGCCGCTTTGATTTAATCAAATAATTGATCAAATTGTAGTGGCGAACCCGATCGTCAAACAAACATGCCTCCCCCAGACGGTGCCACACCGGCCTCCGCCAGGATAAAACCAATGGCCCCATCACGACCCAAACCAAATCCCGATGCCGGCCACACGCGCAAGGCCTACCAGGGCATCCGCCAGATGCTCTTCCACAACGAGATCGTCCCGGGTCAGAAAATCGCCTACCGGGATCTGGCGGAACGGCTGGGCATGAGTCAGACACCGGTGATCCAAGCCCTTAAATGGCTTGAATTTCAAGGACTTGTCCGTCATGAACGCCATCGTGGCTATTACACCGAGCCGGTCAGCATCCAGGAAGTGGAAGAGATCTATGACTTTAGGGAACAGATCGAACTGGCTCTGCTGCCTGGGACCCTGGCCCATCTGGACGCTGCAGCCATAAAAAAGCTCGAGGCCGCCTTAAACGCCCACCTGAAAGCCTCGCGGGAGATCTATCTGTATGACCGGCTGCTCAGGGATATGGAGTTTCACCTCACCCTGGCCGCCCTGTCCGGCAACCGGGTTCAGCACCAGACCCTGCGCCTGCTGTTCGACCTGCTGTATCTCAAATATGGGGGCAACATCCTTTTTTCTACATCGATGGACAAGGCGGACACCGCCCACAAGGAACTGTTCAACCACATTCGCGACCACAACCTGGCGGGCGCCAAGTCCGTGCTTTCCCGGCATATCAACAGTGTTAAAAAACACGTGCTCAGTGGACTGGAACGCCTGATGAAGGAAAAAAACAAGGCCGGGTTTTAAGCATTCGCTGACGGGTTCGCAGCGGAGCTATACATCTGCCTTGATGAACGCGTAAATCTTTTTTTCTTCGAGGGTGAGCGGCTGGCCGCAATCATACGATTTGTCCAGAAAATAGTGGTAAAAATCGTGCTGCAGACTGTCCCGGTTGCCCACCACAAACCAGTGGTTGCGGGACCAGATCACGGCTGACTGTTCCTCTCGCCCCTTGGCAAACATGCCCACCAACGCCTCCTGCTGATCGGCGACAATATCGATCGACTCACCACCGATCCGGTCGTAGATGGTCTCCGAATGGGGATGAATGATCTGGATCTCAAAAGTCTTTTTCATGGCTCCCATGCCGATGTAACGCACTCCCACGCCCCTTGCCGCTGCCTGCTGAAGGTGTTTTTCGAGACGCTTTCCCGTATTGGGAAACAGCCGCACATAGAGTTCTTTCCGGGCGGCGTGGATGATCTCCACCGCTTTGTCCAGTGCCTGACGATAGCCTTTGAGGGACATGATATAGGACTGGCTGCCTTCCATGGCGGCGGCGGCCAACTGCTCCTCAAGGGCAGACAGATTGGTTTGGAAATGGCTGATCAGACGCTTTTTCAACTCTTCGGGAGGGAGCGGCACATATTGACCGGGTGCGACTTCGAAGACCAATCCCTTGCCGGCCAGGTTGCGAAGCACATCGTAAATCCTCGATCGGGCCACACCGGAATGTTTGCTCAGCTGCGATCCGTTGGACGGGTGCCGGGCCAGCAGGGCCAGGTAACATTCGGTTTCATATTTGGAAAATCCGAATTCCATCAAAATGGAGCGGTTGTCCATAACTCCCCCATCCAGGTTGCTTATCAAGAAGCGACATTCCCGGTCATTCCAACCGGTTCATAGTCAGGCAGCGCCCTCGTTTAAGCATACCGTCACTTACATTCCTGAATTTTGCCGGCGGGTTGGCGCAGCTTACCCCAAAAGGCAAAAGCAGGTCAAGCACCCCTTGGTTCCCGATGGCCGTGATCGCTCTAAACCACTATCTTTTCTCGGAAAATGGCCGCCTTTAACCGAGAAACCTATTGTGTTGTCAACCGATTAGCAACACATTGGTGGAATGGGCATGGAAAGCTGACTGGCAGCGCCATAGGTCCACGCGCAGCGGTCATGCCGCCTGCATTCAAAGTCTTGCCCGAAGCATTGACAGCACAAGGCTGTCCAGATTATCATGAATGACAGAAATGGTGACCCAGGCCTCGCCAGACGCTTAAAGGGCAGTCAATCTCCGCCCCTTCCTGTTCCGAAATCGCCCCTTAGGGCGAGAGCGCTTCTTTTTGTCGAAAACCAATAACCCGATTAACAACACCGAGGCGTTACGGTTATGTATGATCCGGTGACCATATATGGCAGCCCTGGTTCTAAGATAACCCTCAAGGCGTTCCCTGCGGTGCCGCCCCAGCGCCAGGGAACCGTTGCGCTGGGGCTGTGCCTGGGCGCATCCACCATCTCGGTGGCATTGCTTTCGAGGGCGTCCGGGCATCCCGGCCGCGAAGGCCGGCCGCGGGTTCGGATTGTCAGGCACGGCATCTATCCCCACGAGGGCAACCCCAGACAGACGCTTTTAGCAGTGCTGTCGGATTTCAATCCGACTGACTGCGACACGCTGGCTGTCACGGGGCGCCGCTTTCGCGACAGCGTCAACTTGTCCGCCATCTCCGAACCCGAGGCCGTGGGATACGCCTACCGCTTCCTGAAACCAGACGGCATCGACTGCCCAGCCATCGTCTCAGCCGGCGGAGAGACCTTCATGGCGTATGTTCTGGACGCCCTCGGACAGATCTCCAATGTGGTTTCCGGTAATAAATGTGCAGCCGGTACCGGTGAGTTCTTCCTGCAGCAGCTTCGCCGCATGGACGTCACCTTGGAGGAAGCCTCCCGATGGTCTGATGCCGAACCGCCCCACCGGGTATCGGGGCGCTGTTCGGTGTTTTGCAAATCCGACTGCACCCACGCCACCAACAAGGGAATTCCCAGATCCCGGGTTGCCGCCGGTCTGTGCTGGATGATGACAGAAAAAATTCTGGACCTGCTAATAAAACTTCCCAAACGGCATATCATGCTGATCGGAGGCACTACCAAAAACCGCATGATGGTCTCCCGCCTGCACGAACATATCGATGGTCTCCTGGTCCCGGAACAGGCGCCTTATTTCGAAGCTTTAGGCGCCGCGCTCTGGGCACTGGATCATTCCACCCGTCCTTTTGTGGGGACAGGGACGCTATTCACGGAATCAACCGCTCGCTTTGATCGGCTTCAACCGCTGAAATATTTCCAGCAACAGGTGACGTTCAAATCCATGGATTGCGACTCGGCCGAGGAGGGGGATGTTTGCTTGCTGGGGCTGGACGTTGGCTCCACCACCACCAAGGCGGTGCTGATCCGCGAGTCAGACAACCATCTGTTGGCATCCGTATATCTAAGAACCAACGGAGACCCGGTGGGGGCCTCGCGTCAATGCTATGGGGCGATTTTAAACCGGATAAGGGAATCGACGGATCCGGCCACGGTGCGCATTGTCGGTTTGGGCGTGTGCGGCAGCGGACGGCAGATTGCCGGATTGCACGCCCTCACCGATGGTGTGATTAATGAAATCATCGCCCACTGCACGGCGGCGGTACATTTCGATCCTGAGGTGGATACCCTGTTCGAAATTGGCGGCCAGGACGCCAAGTACACCCACATCACCGCCGGCGTGGCCTCCGATTATGCCATGAATGAAGCCTGTTCAGCCGGTACCGGCAGCTTCCTGGAAGAATCCGCCCAAGAGACGCTGGGGGTCATGGTGCAAGATATCGCCGAGATTGCCCTGCGGGGTGAAAGCCCCCCCAATTTTAACGACCAGTGCGCGGCGTTCATTGCCTCGGACATTAAAAACGCCATTCACGAGGGCGTTCGGCACGAAGACATTGTCGCCGGTCTGGTCTACTCCATCTGTATGAACTACACGAACCGCGTCAAAGGCAACCGGCCCGTGGGCCGTCGACTGTTCATGCAAGGCGGCGTCTGCTACAACCGGGCGGTTCCCCTGGCCATGGCCGCCTTGGTGGGAAAGCCCATCGTCGTACCCCCCCACCCGGGGTTGATGGGGGCTTTCGGTGCGGCGCTGGAAGTGAAAAAACGCCTGCAATCAGGCTTGATGCTGCCGGCCGCATTTGATCTTGAAGCCCTTTACCATCGGGAAGCCAAATACGGAAAGCGGTTTATCTGCCGGGCCGGTGGCATCGGCTGCGACCGCCGCTGTGAAATCGCCATGGTGTGTATCGATGGCAAGAACGTTCCCTTCGGCGGCGCCTGCAACCGCTACGATAACCTGCGCAAGGGAATCCATTTGGCTGCGAGCGCCCTGGATCTGGTGAAACAGCGTCAGGAGATTTTTCTGAATGTCGAAAACACCTCCCTGAAAGGACAGCCGCACCCCTCCAAACGCCCTACCGTGGGGATCAACCGCTCTTTTTTGTTTCATACCTATTATCCTCTGTTTTCAACCTTTTTCGGCTGCCTGGGGTTTGATGTCCTTGTGCCCGATACGCCGTCCCGCCAGGGAATCGCCGAACGGGGGGCGGCATTCTGCTATCCTGCCGAGCTCTCCCACGGATTTTTCCGTTGCCTGATCGGCACCGACCCGCCCCCCGATTACCTGTTCCTGCCGCAAATAAAAGCAATTCCCAGTGAACGCCGTGACATGAAATCGGATCTGTGTCCCTTTGTTCAAGGAGAACCCTACTTCCTCCGAACAACCTTTCGCCGGTACCTGCAACAGTCTGGCATGACAGACGACCGCGTGCTGTCACCGGTCCTTAACCTGAGATCAGGTCTATCGTCTGCAAGAGCGCCGCTGGTGGAAACTGCACGAAAAATGGGCGTCCGTTCACGTCGACGGGTATCCCACGCCTTTGACCGGGCCGTTACCGTCCAGAACGCATGTGCCGACCGGATCAACCGAATCGGTCAACAAGCCCTGCAGGTTCTGGCGGAAGAGCCCCAGCGCATGGCTACAGTTATCTTCGGCAGGCCCTACAATGCCTATGCGGACGAAGCCCACATGGGCATTCCCCGCAAACTGGCCTCACGGGGGGTGCTGGTGCTACCGCTGGACTGCCTGGCCACAAAAAACGGGTTCTCCAGGCGCCACATGTACTGGGGCATGGGTCAGCAAATCATACGGGCCGCCCGCCTGGTGGCTGACCATCCCCAGTTGTTCGGCGTCTATATCACCAACTTTTCCTGTGGTCCTGACTCATTTATTATCAACTATTTCCGTGATATCATGGGGCAAAAGCCATCCTTGACCCTGGAGCTGGATAGTCATACGGCCGATGCCGGGCTGGAGACGCGCATCGAGGCCTTCCTCGATGTGGTGACCGCCTGGCGGCACCTCCGATCTCCTGCCACGCCCAAGGCGGCGCTCAAATCGTTTGTTCCCGCCCAGGCGGAATTCAAAAAGGGTGTACCCGGTGTGCGGACGTCACCCGGCCGTTGGCTGCCCCTAACAGACGGGCGGATCACCCTGCTGCTCCCTTCCATGGGGAAGCTCTCCTCCGAGGCCCTGGCGGCTGTATTTGAAGGCGAGGGCATCAACAGTGTCGTCGCTGAACCGGCGGATGAAGCCGTGCTTAAGCGGGGACGGGCAAACACCACGTGCAAGGAGTGCCTTCCGCTGCTTTTGACCACCGGAACACTTTTAGACCATCTGACCCGAAACCGTCGACCCGATGAAGTGCTGCTCTATTTCATGGCCACCGGTACTGGACCCTGCCGGTTCGGCCAATACAAGGTTTTCATAGAGGATATGATCAGGAAGCGGGCCATTGAAGACGTGGCCCTGTTTTCTCTCAATTCGGAAGACGGCTATGGCGGGCTGGACAGCCGTGTTCACCACAAGTGTTGGCGCGCGATCGTCATCGCGGATGTCATGGAAGACATCCGCGCCATGCTGCTGGCCAATGCAACCGATCCGGAAAGTGCCCTGCTTCGTTTTGAAAGCGAGTGGGTTCTGTTGATGCAGGCAATTAAATCCGGTCGCCCCGGGATGGTTGAGCACCAGCTAGGCCATGCTGCCGAAAAGCTCAAGGAGATCGGTTTAAAACAGCCGGCAGGCGCAGTGCCGGTGGTTGCCCTGGTGGGTGAAATTTTCGTTCGGCGCGACAGTCTTTCTCGACAATACCTTACCGAGCGACTGGCCCATAGGGGCTTTGCTTGCGTATGCGCACCGGTGGCCGAATGGATCCACTATACCGACTGGCTGATAACCAAAGGCCTGTCGTGCAATGGCCATACGACCGTGTGGAAAAAAATAGGCGTTGCACTCAAGCGCCGCAGCATGCGAAAAGCCGAAGCCCGGATTAAACAAATACTGGCCCGTTCAGGCTTGATCCACAGTCCCGTGGTCAACATCCCCGGCATCATCCGCCATGCACGCCCGCACCTGGCACCGGATCACATTGGTGAGGCCATCTTGACAGTGGGAAGCGCCCTGAGCGAAGTGGCCTCAAAGGCCTGCGGGGTAATTGCCATCGGTCCATTCGGCTGCATGCCCAATCGCATGGCGGAGGCCATTTTGAACGAGGTAATGACGGCAAAAGACAAGCTGGATGAAGCCCCCGGCGATCGTCGCCTGCAGGAAGCCCTTGAAGGAATGGGAGCCCTGCCTTTTTTGGCCATTGAAAGTGATGGATCGCCCTTTCCACAGATCATCAACGCCAAGCTGGATGCCTTCTGCCTGCGTGCCCAGGCCCTTCATGAGAGGCTTGGGGCAGTGCGGGGAACCACCGGGGGTCGCGACATCGATGCATGCACACCCGCAGACAGCAGCATCACTGCGGTTTAAACCCGACGACCCCTGTTTAGAGGAACCGGGGCCGGAACAACACCACGAGCAGCCATCCATCGCAGGAGCGTTAACACCGCCAGTTCCTTGGCCTTGGCCTCCACATCCACCGTAATATCGAGATCTCGCCAGCAGTCGGGCAGATCCGCCGGATCGATAAAGTCGTGATGGGGCCGGCACGGGCCTTTTTCCCAGCCGTTCAGCGGGCTGGAGAGATGGAAGAGAGGCTCGCGGTTCCAGGTGGAAATGGCCGCTTGCGTGGTTTCTTGGATGCTTTTTCCATCGGGCAGGCAGCGGTGGTGGTGGACATCATAGACCAGGGCAACACCGGTTTGCATACACACGGGCAACAGATCCGCCGGCGTATACACCCGGTCATCGTTTTCCAGGGCCAGCCGGTTGTTAATGTCCTGGGAGAGATGGTTGATAACCGCTGCCAGACGCTTCAGTGCCGTTGACTTGTCACCGTACGCCCCACCGCCGTGGATGTTGATCACGTCGGCAGCCACCCATCGGGACATCTGGGCATGGTATTCCAGATCCGCCACTGACCGTTTGACCACACCTGCGTCAGGTGATGAGAGCACCAAAAACTGATCCGGGTGAAAGGAGGTCCGGATGCCGTTATTCCGGCTGAAGGCCCCGCAGCGCTTGAAGCGCGATATGATTCGGTCTCCCTCCGGCAAATCGTGCAGGTCATACCCGGCATCGGGATGGGTTTTGAGGGGCAGGACCTGACTGTTGATCCGGAAGGCGCCAATGCCGTTGTCCGCACAAAATTCCAAAGAACGATAAAGCGCATCGGCGTTATGCATACAGATGGATGCCAAATGCGTCGCCCGTGCCGCCTTGGACAGTGACAGCAAGTACTTGGCCGTAGTGCGCCGGAAGTTGATGGGTTCTTCTCGAAAGATGCAGCAAAGGCCCAGACGAATCATGGTCTCTCCTCACGGATAGCGCTCGTATCAATCAACCTTCTAAAGTGGCGTGCGCAGTCTTTCAACTTGGGCCGCTTGACAGAATCGGTCCGCTTTGACTCCTTGCCGGCGGGTATTTGCCGACAACGAACAACCACGGCCCCAGGCAGCCACGGCGGTGGTGGCCGAGCATCGTGCAAGATAATCATTATAAATGCTTTGACAGGGACTGGCCGTCTCCCGTTAAATGAACTTAACGCAACCCGCTGGATTGGATGCCCCATTGATAGCTCGTCAATACACCACAGCCGTGTCAACCCTTTACCAGGCTCGCTACGGCATTTTGATTGCCCTGCTCGTCTATGCAGGCAGTTGCCTGGGGGGATGGTTTTATGCCGACGCCCTGGGCATTTTCCAGCAGGCGGCCCGCGGCCTGGCCGGTAAGTTCGCCGGCAAGGGTGGCGCGGATTTCATCTTGGCACTGTTGCTCCACAACCTGGTGGCCACTTATATCGCCATGTGCCTGTTAACCCTGTGGGGCCTGTTTCCAATGGCCTCCGCCATTGCCAACGGCCTGATTCTGGGTTGGATCGTGACGACCGCAACCGGCCCTTCCTTATATTCTGCTGCCGCCATGTTGGTGCCCCACGGTCTGTTCGAATGGCCCGTTATGCTGATCGCCTGGGGTGTCGGCCTCTGGCGCGGCGCTGGGTATCGCTTCAGTAAAAACCCCGGAACCTATTTCCTCCGCTGGCAACAATCCAACCAGGTGTTTTTTCTCATCGTTCTCCCTTTGCTGCTGGCAGCAGCCATCATAGAGGGCCGCACACATCTTGGGGAACTGTTTCCAAAATAATATAAGACGGCAGCAAAAAGATCTAATGCCTTCTCCGAAAAGACCGATGGATATGGGAGCATGCGCAATGTCTCCATGCAGAACACCCCGCAAAACTGAAAAGAAGGATCTTTGAACAATGGGCAGCCTTGCCACTATTTTGAAAAAGGTCAACCAGTTGGATTCCATTCCCTCGGTCATCCACAAAGTCCTGGCTCTGGCCGAGGACCCTGAGTCGTCGCTCAAGGATCTGGTAGCCGTGGTCGAACGGGATCCGGCCATCACCGCCAACCTCTTGAAAACGGTGAACTCCGCCCACATGGGCCTGCCGGTTAAGGTCGATTCTGTTCGGCAGGCCGTCTCCATGCTGGGGCTGCAGCAGGTTGTGGAGCTGGTGCTGTCACAAAACCTGTCTGGCAACTTGAAACGTTCCCAGCAAGGTTATGGTCTGGCCAAGGGCGACTTGTGGCGCCAAAGCCTGGCCGTGGCCATGGTGGCCAGAACCCTTGCCGGTCAGCGGGACCTAATGAGTCTTCCGGCCATCTATACCGCCGCCCTGCTCAAGGACATCGGCAAGGTACTTCTGCATGAGTTCGTGGCTGACCAGCTTCAGGCAATTAAAAGGTTGGTGACCGAAAAGGGCCTCAGTTTTGTGGAAGCCGAAAAAGAGGTGCTCGGGATGGATCACACCGCCTTGGGGGGCATTATCGCCAAAGAATGGCATTTCAGTCCCCATATGATCTACATGATCGAAAACCACCACCTGATCAACCCTGCATCGCGCAAAGACCCGGCCACCGCGACCCTCTACCTGGCCGACATGGTGGCCATGATGGTGGATACGGGTATCGGCGTTGACCGGCTGGCCTATCATGTGTATCAAGATGTCTTCAATGACTTTTTTCCCGACAAGCAGCAGCTTAAAAGCCTGATGATCACCTACAAAAGCGTTCAGCGTGAAATCCAAGGGTTCATGGTAATTAACTGATCCCGCCCCCCTTGACAAAACAGCTTCTAAAATTAGCTTCTTCTATAACAATCATGAAGAGTGGCGAGAGGGAACTGGCCCGCTGACCGCCCGGCAACCTGAAAAAGCCTCGGAACAAGTTGACCCGCGGCTCCCGACAAGGTGCCAATTCCAGCCCGAACGGGAAACATGCGGCCCCATCTGATTGGCAACCATCCTGCCGCCGCCTTACCCTGAAGGAAGGCGGCTTTTTTATTGGTACGAAAAAGCGCTTTCCCAAAAAAAGGAGCATCACAGATGACTGAATTTATCAGAGGCTTTGCAACCAAAACGGTGCATGCCGGTCACACGCCGGACCCCACCACCCATTCCCGAGCGGTTCCTTTATACCAGACCTCGTCTTTTACCTTTGACAGCACCCAGCACGCCGCTGACCTTTTCGGCCTTCGACAGCTCGGCAATATTTACACCCGTATCATGAACCCCACCACCGAGGTTCTGGAAAAGCGTGTAGCCGCGCTGGAAGGTGGCGTGGGCGCATTGGCCGTGGCTTCGGGCCAAGCCGCGGAGACGCTGACCCTTTTGACCCTGGCCCAGGCAGGCGACGAGATCGTCGCCTCAGCAGAGCTCTATGGCGGTACGGTGAGCCTGTTTTCCCACACCATGAAAAAACTGGGAATCACGGTGCGGTTTGTTTCCCCCCACGACATGGACGCCTGGGAGGCAGCTGTCACGGAACGGACCAAAGCTTTTTTCGTGGAGACCATCGGCAATCCAAAATTGGACATCATCGACCTTGCAGCCATTGCTGCCATCGGCCACCACCACGGCATCCCCCTGGTGGTGGACAACACGGTCACCACCCCCTACCTCACCCGACCCTTCGAACATGGGGCGGCCATCATCATCCATTCGGCCACCAAGTTCATCGGTGGCCACGGCACCTCAATCGGCGGCATCATTGTGGATTCGGGCACCTTTGACTGGGCCGCTTCCGGCCGGTTCGCCGCTTTTGTTGAACCCGAGCCCGCCTACCACGGGTTGAAATTCGTGGAGGCCTTCGACAACCTGGCCTTTATTCTGCGGGCCCGGGTGCTGGGCCTGCGGGACATGGGTGCGGCCATGAGCCCCTTCAATGCCTGGATGTTCCTTTTGGGATTAGAAACCCTGCACTTGAGAATGCAGCGCCACTCGGAAAACGGACTAGCCGTGGCCCGCTACCTGGAAAACCACAGCTGCGTCTCCTGGGTCCGCTACCCCGGGCTGGAATCGTCTCCAACCCACCACCTGGTGGATAAATACCTCGCCACAGGGCAGGGGGCGCTGGTGGGATTCGGCATCAAGGGGGGCAAGACATCGGCTGTCAAATTCATCGAAAGCCTCCGGCTCTTCAGCCACCTGGCCAATATCGGCGACGCCAAGAGCCTGGTGATTCATCCGGCATCAACCACCCACGAGCAGCTTACCGAAACCGAGCAGCAGGCCGCGGGCGTGACCCCGGATTTTATCCGGCTCAGTGTGGGCATCGAAGATATCCAGGATATTCTGGACGACCTGGACAGCGCCCTCACAGCCGGCGTGGCCTGCCAGGTGTAGGAATATGAACTGAAAGCCAAGATCAGTGATAGGGTGGCACCCACCAGGCAACCTCAGCAAACTGAATGCCGATGGACAGGCCGTGTTCTGTCTTAATAATTTCGGTGATTTTGCCTAAGGTGGCCTGCTCTCCCGGAATGCCAGGGAAGGTGCAGCGCAGGGTAATCTTCTCCTCCATTGCAAAAGGGCATGGTGCGGCATCGGCCAGCCGGAACATGCAGCGTGCGCCGCTTTTGCTGATGTCCCGGATGATACCCGTGACAAACAGCCCCTTGTGCATGGCTTCGATGCTTGCAGAAACGGAGCATTGAATCCGCCGATGGTCGCGCAGATCAAATTTTTTAACACCCGTCGGCACGTCGATTCGCCACAGGGGAACCGGACGATCATAAACTTCCAGGATTGTGGACCGAAATTCAACCATCTCGCCCTGGAACAGGCATCGGGCGCGCAACCCTTCCCCCACTTTTTTTTGGAGCATCGTTGCCGACAGCGGGACGACGACCAAAGCGCTGTTGTCTTCAGGACCGATAAAAAGTCCTTCGGTTGGCGCACCGTTTTCCTGGTCAACAAAGCTCATCCGGGCGCCTCGTTGCAACGTTAACCCGCCTTTTTCCATAGCCATGGTGTTTCCCTTGTATCATGAATGATAAAATCTGCTTTTAGCCAATAATACACATTCAAAATGATGTAAAGCGCATACGCCTCTGAATCAATGACGCCTTGAGGGTGGGGTTGCTTTAAGACAAGAGGACATCGGTCACACATGCCGGTGGGGCTGTTTTCCCATCAGGTGGGCATGCTGGTGGGTATGGAGGTAAAGCTCCTGGTCAAAGCGAATGCGCCCGCCATCCATGGTGTAGATGTGCCCCGCCGTTTTGGAGAGGAAATCAAATTCGTGGGAAATGAGCACAAAGGAGAGTGCCAGTCCGTTGAGGATGTCGATGAGCTTGTCCTTGGTGGCTGAATCCAGCCCGGTGGAAGGTTCGTCCAACAGCAGTACTTCCGGCTCCATGGCCAGAACCGTCGCCAGGGAAACCAGTCGCTTCTCCCCGCCGGACAGCTTGTAGGTGACCCGGTCCTCGAAACCGTTCAGACCCAGAAAGTCAAGGGTCTTTCTGGCCACGGCCACCGCCTCGTCGCGGGACTTTCCCAGGTTCAGCGGCCCGAAGGCCACATCCTCAAGCACCGTGGGAGAGAAAAGCTGGTCGTCGGCATCCTGGAATAATAGCCCGATGCGCCGGCGTACCTCGACGAAATCCGCTTCCGCTTCCCGCACTTCACCAAACGCCTCCACGGTTCCGGAAAGGGGTTTAATCAACCCCATAATGATGTGAAACAAGGTGGTCTTGCCGCTTCCGTTAGGGGCCACCAGGCCGATACGGTCGCCGGCATGCAGGTGAAAATCAAGATCGTTGAGAACCAGCGGGCCGCCGGGGTATCCGTAGCGGATCTTCGACAGGTTAAAGATAACGGGGCTCATGGATTGGCGCCTTCGATGGATTGAAACCGACCTGCAACCGAAAATGGCCACCGGCTGTGTAGCATGGCGGTGCTGGCTACATCAACTCATTTTACCCACTCCAGTGTGACAAGCAGCGCGAGGAAAAGAGTGAGTACAAGTGAAAATAAACGGTTGCGGGAATGGGAGGGGAACGCGCGAAGGCTTATAAACCGACCGTTAAAACCCCGGCAGATCATGGCGCTGTGCACCCGCCGCGCCCGCTCCGAGGCCCTGACAAAA
This sequence comes from uncultured delta proteobacterium, assembly GCA_963704985.1. Lineage (GTDB taxonomy): Bacteria > Desulfobacterota > Desulfobacteria > Desulfobacterales > Desulfosarcinaceae > Desulfosarcina. Next base: position 686,747 of record CAVPIL010000010.1, read on the forward strand.
AGCATGCCCACCAGGTAGGCATAGGTCCGGTAACTGTGCAGGTTGGTCCTCGGTTGGAAGTTGCGGATCTTCATGGCCCGTACCAGACGCTGGTATTCCTGCTCGATGACGAACAGGTAACGGTAGGTAATCAGGATCATATGCACCATCTTGTCCGGCAGCCGCAGCCGGTTCAGGGTGTGGCCGAGGGTGTCCACGGTCATTGTGGCTACCAGGGCCATAAAGGCCACCATCAGGCAGACCGTCTTTAAACTGATCTGGGCGCACAGGGTCACGCCGGGGCGGGTGATGATTACCGGCCCCAACGCTGTCAGCACATCCCCTTCATAGGACCAGGGCAGCACCGCCCACAACAGCAGCAGAAAGATCACCGGCGCCAGAAGACGCTGCACAATCGCCTGAAAATCGAGCCGGGCCAACAAGGCCATGATCAGCGACAGGCAAAGGGCGGTGAAAAGCGCCGAAAACTCGTAGGAAACGGCCACCACGACGGCAAATGCCGAAGCCCCGATTACCCTCAGCCGGGGGTCGATGCCGTGAATCCATGAGTTGCCCTCGGCAAAGGATTCTGCGATCATGATCGCTGGCTGTCCTTTCGATAGCGCACATAGGCACCCAGCCCCACCAGGCCGATGATGTACCCGATACCGCCGAAAATGTCACTCAGCGTGGGTCCTTTTTCCTGGGACGCAGCTACCATTCGCGTCAGGGGCTTAATCTTCTGTTCGAGCTGGCGGGAAAAGATGGCTTCTATTTCCCGGGCCGTCAAACCCGGTACCGCCGCTGGTGTCACCTTTTCCCGAGGTGTCTCCAGGGCAGCCGGTTCAGACTGAGGTTCAGGCGATGCGACCGGAGTTGGATCTCCCTCGCCCAGTTCAGCTGCGGAAAGCAGCCACGAATTCTGGTGCCCCATACCGGCGGTGAGCACGATCTTCAGATCGGTAATTGCCGGCGTCTTGAAATCGAACGCGCCATTGTCATCGGTCTGGCCCTCCAGCAGCAGGTTTCCGCTGCCGTCAAACACTTCCACCTTGCCTGCATTTACCATTTTGCCGCCGCTGAACTTGCTTTCAGTGAAGATCCGATCCCCTTCCGCCCAGGCGAAGACCGTCACCTTGTGGGCATGGGCTGCAGGAAGCGCTGCGAAGCCGCAAAGCCATGTCAATGCCAATCCTGTAATCAATCGTTTCATAAACATGTCCTGTGAATTAATTTTTCGCCTGTTGTAAAACCGCGGCATCGTAGCCGGGCAGCATCTCCGGTTTGACCTTTTTCAAAAATGCCACGCAGAAAACCGTGACGACCCCTTCGATAGCCATCACCGGCAGGTGGGCTGTCACGACCAGACTGGCCACTTCGAGAAAGCTTCCTTCCGTGAACATCAGGCTGACACCCGCCAGAACCGCCCCCATAAAAACGGATCCGGCACCGCAGGCAAACGCCGCCGGCACGGCTACCCGCGACGGTTTCAGGATAAACGGGCCAAAAAGGTGGTAGCAGACCACCGCCGGCAGGGCCATGATCACGGTGTTGACACCCAGGGTGGTGATTCCCCCGTACTGGAACATCATGGCCTGAAGCAACAGGGCCGTCAGAATGGCCGGAAAGGCTGCCCATCCCAGCAGCAGCCCCACGATGCCATTCAGGATCAGGTGAACGCTGGACGGCCCCACCGGAACATGGATCAGCGATGCCACGAAAAAAGCCGCCGAAAGCATACCGGCCTGGGCCACCCGGTCCAATTCCAGTTTTTTCAGGCCTGCCGCCGTACCGGCCAAGGCTACGGCCGCCCCGGCAACGAGCACGGGCCCGCTCAACACCCCTTCTGAAATATGCATATTCGTTTATTTCCAGTCGTGAAAGTATACCCAGATCACAGCACCCAGCTCCACGTCTTTGTCCTCGCCATCATGCTTGATCGTGAAGTCCGCTGTGTTCAGGGCTGCAAATCCCCACCATCCGGACGCCGGCGGTGCATAGGTAAACACGCCGTTGCCGTCGGCCTTGATGGTCTGGCACACCATATAGTCGGTGGGGGCGTGGGCAGTCTTATCTTTATTGTAGAATTCGATTTCCACTTCGGCATAGGGAATGGCTTTGCTGTTCATCTTCACGATCCCCTGGAACACGTTGCCCGTATAGAGGCCGTATGGCTTGGATAGAGGTACAATTTCAGTTTTCAGCCCCAGTTCCGCATCCCAGCCCTCGTCGTCACCGAAAGCGGTAACCACGGTTTTGGTAATGTGAACGATGAAACAGTCCTCGGCCGGTTCCCAATATGGCTGGGGCTCCATGTGGAACATGTAGACGCCGGGGCGTTTGATGGGGTAATCGGTTGTCCAGGCCGCATGCTCCATCACCTTGGCCGGTTTCAGTTGGTCGAGCAGCTCCTGGTTATTACCATTGGCCGACACCGCAAAGACTTTGGGCTTTTTAAGCTCCATGCCGACCATCTCCATGGGATGGGAAAAGGAGAGGGTTACATTGATTGTGCGACTGTCCGCCTGCATCACCATGGTGTCGGAGGGAATCACCATACCGAAATGCGCACCGGCGGGACTGGCAATCAAGACCACCAATGCAACAACGAAAAGTCTTCGACCCGGTTTACACGAATGCATAATTTACCTCCACGTATTGTCATCTGTCCTAAAATGGGTTCTGATTCACCCTGTTTGGCCCATAACCAAGCGCCCTTTGCGGCCACCCGGACAGGACCAGCATGGCGGGTCCAGTCGGTGGTTTCCTTCACCAATAAAAAAGGCCACGCGTCGCCCGTCCTGCTGGACGGATACCTTCGTGGCCTCGATTTACGGAAAATTCGCTTTTTAAAATCAAGAAAACAGGCTTCGACCTGTCTGCTGACCGAAAGCCATATCCCAACGCATGATCAAGGTCAACCCTTTTTTCAAGGGTCCGTTGCGGCGGCGAGGCATCTGGCTGCGCGATGTACTTTGTCCATCTGATATGATAGATGAAAAAGTCGCATGGGCCGTTAAGACACCTGTTGGCCAAACCGCCGCCTGCTAGGAGAATCGTGTTACACCCGACCGACCATCCCCATCTGATCGTTTTCGGCCGATACCCCAGGGTCGGAATGGCCAAAACCCGTCTTATTCCAGCTCTTGGCCCGGCCGGTGCGGCAGCACTTCAAAAACGACTGGCCGAACAAACCGTGGCCACCGCCCGCCAAGCGGCAGGTCAAATAGGCGCCCGACTGGTGTTCTGCCATGACGGCGGCAATCGGCGAAAAATGTGTCAATGGTTGGGCGGCAGCCAGATCAGTTATGTTCCTCAGGCCACCGGAGCCTTGGGCCGGCGCATGCACCTGGCCATGCAACGCGCATTCGATGGCGGCGCCCGCCGGGTGGTGCTGGTCGGAACGGACATTCCGGGACTGACCTCGGATATTCTGCTGCAAGCCTTCAGCGCATTAAATGAAAAGGCCCTGGTGCTTGGACCCAGTACCGACGGCGGCTATTGGCTGGTGGGCATGACAAGGCCCGCAAACATTTTTGACAACATCGTCTGGAGCCAACGGGATGTTCTGCAAAAGAGCCTGGCATTGGCTAGGCAAAAAGGCCTGGCACCCCATTTGTTGGCGCCGTTGAGTGACCTGGATACGCCTGACGATCTGGTCCGGGAAAGGGGCGGCAACCGACCGCAGGCGCCCTACCTGTCAGTGATCATTCCGGCGGTCGATGAAGCCCGGCAAATTGCCCGAACCCTCGCCGCCGCCACATCCGCCGATGCGGAAATCATTGTGTCGGACGGGGGCAGCACAGACCGCACCATAGAGATCGCCAAAACCCTTGGCGCCCGCATCATTGGCGGTAAAAGAGGGCGCGCCAGCCAACAGAACCGCGGCGCGGCCGACGCACGGGGCGAGGTGCTGCTTTTTCTGCATGCCGACACCCGGCTGCCCCAAAATTATGTAACTCATGTTTTTTCAACCCTTATGGACAGGCGCACGATGCTCGGAGCTTTCCGCTTTGCAACGGATATCCATACGCCAGTCATGCGAAAGATTGCCTTTTTGGCCAACCTGCGCGCCGGCTGGCTCAACCTCCCTTACGGCGACCAGGGGTTGTTCATGCGCAAACACGATTTCGATATGGCTGGCGGTTTCCCCTCAGTCCCCATTGCCGAAGACCTCTACCTAGTCCGCCGGATGGCCCGCCAAGGCCGAATCACCCTGGCCCCGGCAGCAGCCATCACCTCCGGCAGACGGTGGCAGCATCTGGGACCGATGCGAACAACGATCATCAACGCCGTGGTTGCCGTCGGGTGTCTGGCCGGTGTTGCGCCACAGCGCTTGGCACCGCTGTACCCGTGGCTGTCAAAAAAAGCGCGCTTATGATTCCACCGCAACACCATTGGAAAAAAAGCAAACCCCTGAACCGGAAAAAACCGGAACTGCTCACTGCTGTGGTGGCCAATGAAAAGGGTGAGATTTTCGATCTGGAGGGCTTTGCTGCCGTGGGTGCCGACGGACCGTTGCTCTCCCCAATGACCACCGCGGACACCATCGAATTGCCCCATGGCAGTGAGTTGATGTTTCTGCCGGACCGGAGGCCGGTGCTCATGAATCTGGCAACCGGACAGGCACAACCCCTGGACAGGAACCCCTATGCACCCGGGGAGCCAATCTTTCCCGTGGCTGCCTTCAACTCGCCCGGCGTGGTACTGGCCCGATCCTGTGCCTACGAAGAACGCCCCGGAGCGCAAGACCTGCCCTTGTTTGCATATGGTGCGGTGGGCTGGCATCGGCCCGGGTTTCGGTCGGCGACCATTGTGGTTGATCGGGAGCCCCGCCAGGACCTTCGCCGGATGCCCCGGGACAAAATCGTTTCGGGCATCGAACACATGCGGACACAGTTGCCGGACAACCGCCTGGCCCGGCACCTGGAGCACTGCGCCTTGACTTATGGCTGCCCGGCAGGCAAGAATTTTTTCCTGGGTCGCTACGAGGCGCCCCTGCCGACCTCGCGGTCATGCAATGCCAGGTGCCTGGGCTGTATCTCCCTGCAGCACGAGAGTCGTTTAACCAGCAGCCAGAACCGCATCGCCTTCACCCCCTCGGCTGAAGAGGTCGCCGGTGTGGCCCTGGCTCATATCCGCCGAGTGAAACACAGTGTGGTAAGCTTTGGCCAGGGCTGCGAAGGCGATCCGCTGATGGCGGCTCGGATCATCGGCCCGGCCATTACCATCATCCGATCAAAAACCCCAGACGGCACCATCAACATGAACACCAACGCCAGCCTGCCGCATGTGCTGGCGCCGCTGTTGGATGCCGGACTGGACAGCCTCCGCGTGAGCATGAATTCGGTAAGGGAACTCTGCTACAGCACCTATTTTAGGCCCAGGGGATATCGCTTCGCCCAGGTGGTGGAAAGCATCGACCTGGCCATCACCAAGGGCAAGCACGTAGCCATCAACTATCTGAATTGTCCGGGCTTCACCGACAGTCCCGAAGAAACGGCGGCCTTGGCGGTCTTTTTGGAACAGCACCCTGTTCATTTGATCCAGTGGCGCAACCTGAACATCGATCCCCAGCGGTACCTCCAGAGAATGAACGCCGCCACACCCCTTGGCCCACCCGTGGGCATGGACCGGCTGTTGCAAATGATCCGCAAGCATTTCCCCAACCTGCAGCACGGCTACTTCAACCCGCCCAAGGAGCGGTTCCTGGCACCGCCATTGGCAGTGCCAAAGGAACCCTCCCCATGAAATGGATTGCGGCAACAGTGACCTTCGACAGCCCGGACCGTGCTCTGGCAACAGACCTCGTGGCCGATATCTTCTACTCTCTGGATCTGAAGGGGGTCGTCGTGGATGACCCGGACATGGATCCGCAACAGGACTGGGGCGACGATGCCATTCATCCCCCCGAAAAACCCGCCGTCACCGGCTATTTTGCAGACACGCCAAGCACCGTTGACAAGTTCAACGCTCTTGAAGCGGCCTTGCGCCGCCTTGAAAGCGCCGCCGGTATCGTGACCCGGGTGGCATACGCACGCCTCGACGAACAGGACTGGGCCGAAGCCTGGAAGGAGTATTTCTGGCCGGAGAAAATCACCGACACCATCGTCGTCAAGCCCTCCTGGCGGGAATATCCGGCCGGACCACAAGACATCATCCTGGAAATCGACCCGGGAATGGCCTTCGGCACCGGCACCCATGCCACAACGGCCCTGTGCATCCGAATGATCCAGGCTCATCTCAAACCCGGTGACGCCTTTCTTGACGTGGGCACCGGATCGGGCATCCTGATGATCGCTGCCGCTAAACTGGGCGCCACAACGGTCTCCGGCGTGGACTCCGACGAAGTGGCCGTGGCCGTGGCCGAGAAGAACCTGCTGGCCAACCGGATTCACCATTTCAGCCTCTCCACCGGCAACCTCGTGAACGGAGTAGGTCAGACCTTCGATGTGGTGGCCGCCAACATCCTGGCGGAGGTCATCTTGGAGTTGCTGCCGGATGTCTCGGCCGTGCTGAAGGAAAATGGGGTGATCATCTGTTCCGGCATTATTCTGGCCAAAAAGGATTCCGTACTTTCAGGATTAGCGGTAAACGGTTTTACGGTTGTTCAAGAACTGGAAAAAGAGGGTTGGGTGGCCATGGCGTCCCGAAAAACGGCGGTCGGCGTTCCCAAGTCAATAATATGAAGGCATCCAGATTCAAGCGGACCATTGCTATCGGCAGATTCAAAGACGGCATCGCTTGGATCATCAATTCTTCTGTTCCCGCGTGCTTGATCTTTGCCCTCTGTGTGGCCTGTTCCGGGCAAGACGAGGGTAAAAAAATACACGCGCTGATCGCAAAAGGAGCCGCCCTGGCCGAAGCGCACGACACAGCAGGCATTCTGGAGCTTGCCTCCAGGGATGTTCGGGCCATGCCGATGGATCTGGATCGCAGGGGAATCAAAGCAGCCCTGTGGCAGACGTTCAATTATTACGGCCCTATCAACATCCGCTATCCTCGCCCCACGGTTGCGGTAAACGACGCTGCCGATGAAGCCTCGGCGGTGTTTCCATTTCTGATTTTAAAAAAAGAGCGGCATGTCCCGGACCTTGACAAACTCAGTGACGACCCCATGGCCTGGCTCGAAGCAATCGGGAAAAATGTGGACCTTTACCGCCTGCAATTGCTATTGACCAAGCAGGGTGGCGCGTGGGTGGTCCATCGGGCGTTTCTTGAACGTTTTGCCGGAATGGGGTTTGAGGAGTAACGCTTTTTTTCGACTGGCTAACCCTGGGTTGGTGAGGTTGCTTTTTTCAAGCGATCCAGATGGTACAGGGTGGCACCCACCGGCGCAAAGCTCAGGAATAGCAGGTTCAGCACGGGGATGAGAAAGGGTAGTCCAAAGCCAAGATGGAAGAGCGGCGCTTTTCCCAGGGATTTAAAGCGTTGCCCGAAAGGCTGGAGGTTGCGTGCGGGAATGAGATCGGTGTTGTCCCAAGCCAGGAAGACGGCCGCAACCATGGGGCCCACGACAGTGAGCACCGGCCCCAGAGGGGTCAGCCATCCCAGCGCCATTATCAACAGCGTAAGAAGAACGGGAATGATGTTGCGGGGCAGTTCCTGGCGAACCAGAAAACCCATCTGGGTCATGATCGGGGCATTCGGCGAAGGCACCGGCTGCCCGGTAACCAGGCGTTCAGTAATGCGGGACATGAGATCCATGATGAACACGGCAAACAGCAGCTGGGCCAGCAGGTAAGCAGCCACCGCCGATATGCCCAGCAGCATCAGCGAGAGCATCCAGGATGCCAGGTGCCAGGCCCAGATGATCCACGGGCTTTCGGGCTGCTGCCACAGCAGGGCCAGGATTTCCGCATGCTTGGCCAGGATCAGCCCGGACAGCGCCACCGTCAATATGGCCACGACGGCAAAACGTAAAATGCCCAGCAACAGCAACCGCGGCGTCCGGATGCCCAGCCATAGCCCCTTGAAATTGTAAATGATCCCGGAAAAAAAATTCATTTTTGGCCTCTGTTCCTTAAACCCCTGCCGGCCGAACAACCAATCAAATTAGACGGTCATGGAAAACGTTCTATACCAAGGATAGCAAATCCTCGTCACTGTGGCATACGGATGGCACAACGCATGCGTTTGGACATTGTGCAAAGGCGTCATCCCTGCTGAAAAGCCACCACCCGTGATGCATGGGTGAGAAAAACCGCGTCTTGCAGTTCCGGCAGCATCTCCTTCAACACCTCAAGGGTAACCGGATGCGGGTGGGCGATGCCGATGGCATATCCCTGACGTCTGGCCCGCTTGATCAGCAGCTTGAGCTGTTGTCTCACAAACGCTGGTGTCTGTTCATGGTCGATGAACACGTCCCGCTCGGCAAATTGCAGTTGAAGCAGCTCGGCCGACGGCCGGCAAAGGGTGTCTGCCGAAGTACGGCTGTCAACAAAAAAAAGGTCCCGCTTTTTCAGGATGGTAAAGATCTGGCGCATCTGCGCGGAAGAGGCAGTCAGTTTGGATCCCATGTGGTTGTTCACCCCCTTGAGGTTGGGGATGCTGTCGAGGTTCGCATTAAGCTGGGCGATGAGTTCGTCGGGGTTCATGGAAGAGAGCAGCGCCCCGGGCCCGGGGTTGACGCTGGGGAAGTTGCCCGGCTCCATGGGCAGGTGGAGCATGATCTCCACATCTTTTTTCAGGGCCTGGTCGATGATGCTGTGGTTGAATGTTCCCATGGGAAGTACGGAAAAGGTAAGCGGCACACCCAGCGCCAGAAAACCATCGGCCACCTTCCGATCATAGCCGATATCATCGATGATGATGGCCACGGGAATACCGTTGGTCACCGGCTTGATCCGGGTAATGGGTGGCGGGGGGGGCACCACCTCCCGGTGAAAGGCTTCGTAATCCGGCACGCTGTGATGAATCGGGCCGGTTTCGGGCTGGGTGATTGTGATTGGCTTGCTTTTGGGAAGCACCGGCGGCGAGGGCCGCATCAGAAACCGGTTGATCAGGAGCCCGGCCGTTACCACGAGACACACCAGCAGGGCCAGCCCCGCCATGATCTTCATGAACTGAAGCTTGGGGCTGATGCCCGCCTTTTTCCTTTTTTTGCTGGTCCTAGGTTTTCTGAAGCCTCTCTTAGCCATTTTTCAGGTCTTTGAAGATCTCGTAGCTGATCAAGATATCCAGCGCGCGCAAAACCTGGTTGTCGGAAAAGAGCGCGTCCCGGTCCAGTGGGCTGTGTTTGGATTTGAAGCGCTGCAACGCCGGGGGGTCCGGCGGTATCTCTTGCTTGGGTGTGTCCGGAACGGTCAGGGGCTCTTCAAAAGTCTCGTCCGGATCGGCATCCAGATGATTTTTCAGGTCTTTTTCCTTGATCATCCGTTCGCCGGTGGTATCTGCGTCGGACAAGATGCGAAACTTGACCGCCACATCCGGCTCCACACCCTTGGCCTGGATGGAGCGGCCCGAGGGCGTGTAGTATCGGGCGATGGTAAATTTGAGGCCATAGCCGTCCCGCAAGGTCTCCACAGTCTGCACCGATCCCTTGCCGAAAGAGGTGGTCCCCAGAATCAGGGCCCGTTTGTGGTCCTGGAGCGCACCGGCAACGATCTCCGAGGCGCTGGCACTGCCGCCGTTGATCAGGACAACGATAGGATAGACCCGTTTCACATCGTCGGCATGCGCCCGAAAAACCTTGGTGTTCTGGCCTTCACGGCCCTTTATACTGAGAATTTCACCCGCTTCCAGGAATAGATCGGACACCTCGATGGCCTGGTTGAGGATACCCCCGGGGTTGTCCCGCAAGTCTAAAACCAGACCCTTCATGGGCGTCTCGGCGGTTTCCATCGCTTGCAGGGCCTCGATCAGGTCACCGGTTGTGTTTTCCCTGAAGTTGGTTATCCAGATGTACCCGTACCCCGGCTTGAGCAGTTCTGCCTTGACGCTGTAAATGGGAATCACGTCGCGCTCTAAAGAGAAATCCATTGGTTCGGGTGCACCCTGCCGGATGATAGTAATCACGACGGTGGTGCCCTTGGGGCCGCGCATGCGCTTGACTGCATCCCGCAGATCCTCGGTAGCGGTTCCGTCAACCTTGATGATTTTATCTCCAGCCTTGATGCCGGCCCGGTAGGCCGGCGTGCCTTCGATGGGGGAGATAACGGTTACCAGGTTATTGCGCATGGTCACATGGATACCGATGCCGGTGAATTCACCGTGGGTGTCAATCTGAAGCTCTTTGAGGGCATCGGGAGGAAGCAGCGCGGAGTGGGGATCCAGGCTTCGGACCATGCCCTGAATGGCCGCTTCGATCATCTTCTGGGTGTCCACCTCATCCACATAGTTTTTCTGGACGAGTTCGATGACGTCGGAAAAAAGTTTCAGCCCTTTGTAGGTCTCTTCATTATTGGCGGACAGATCCCGGTAAAATCCGTGGCCCAGTATTAGCGCGGCTGCTACAAGCACCATTGCCACCCACATTTTCAAGTGTCGGGTTTTTCTGGCTGTCATGTGTCTCTCCTCTAGCCTTTCTTGATCCAACCCAATGGATTCATCGGTTTTCCGTGGTGGCGTATCTCAAAATGCAGACCGGCCCCGCTCAATGAGCCGGTATCGCCCACGGTGGCGATCACCTCACCGGCTTCGACCGGATCTCCCTTTGATTTGAACTGTTCCTCCAGATGGGCATACACGGTATAGTAATGGTCGCCATGATCGATAATAAGCATGTTGCCAAAGCCCTTAAACCAGGAAGAAAACAATGTCAGTCCGTTGTATACGGCCCGGATGGGTTCGCCCCTGTCCGCCTTGATATTAATACCGCTTTGAAAATTGGTCACCTTAAATTTACTGTCTTGGTAATGACCGAAAAAAGAAACTATTTTACCTTTCACCGGCATCATTAGCAAGCCCTTAAGCGCTGCGAAGGGCTTTTCCGCAATCATGGGCGGTGGTGTGGCTGCCGGAGGGATTTCGGCTTTGAAGGCTTCCACCGTCTGGTCCAAGGCCCGGGCCGAGGCCTTCAGCGAATCGATGGCCGCCAGCTGAAGGGATTTTTTACCCCGGATCTCCGCCAGCAGCGCTTCGCGTTTGGCCTGCTCGCTCTTCATGACATCGATGCGGCTGCTCAGGTTTGCCGTGGTGGCCTGCTTTTCATTTTTCCGGGTGACTAGCTTTGCCAGCAACGCCTGCATCTCGGCTTTATCCCGGGACAGTTGGCCGATAACGGCCTCATCATGGGCCAAGATCTGCTCCATGGCACGCTTGTTTAAAAAGAAGTCGAACATGGTCTCAGCCGAGGCCAGGACGTGGAATTTACCCAACCAGCTAAGCTTGTATAATGCAGCCAGCCGGCCGGCCACATATTGTTCGTTGACGGCGGCGCGGCGCTCAATCTCGCGGTATTGCTCTTCGAACTCCCGAATTCGCAGCTCTACGGCCTTGAGTTCGGTGGAGAGACGGGCCACTTTTTTCCGGGCGCCGTCCAGCGCTTTCTCGGAATCGTCCAGTGAATTGATAATCGCCGTCTCTTCTTTTGAGAAAGAGGCCACCTTGTCCCTGGACATCTTTAGCTCCAGATTAACCTTGTCGGCCGGTTTATCCGGCAATCCGGGGGGCGCCACACCTTCTGAGGGCGCCACAACGGGGTCATCGATGCGCAAATAACTCTCCTGGTTGATGACAAACCCGGTCTGATCCTCGTAAAGAATCCGAACCCACTCCCCCTCGTATGAGAGCACCAGCACCCGGGCGCCTCTACGCAAGGTGGCAATGGGCGGGTTGTGGTTTCCGGGGCCTGAACGCATGTTGAGTTCCGGCACAAGGATCGTTGCCGGCTTGGGGTCTCCGGCAGCAAACGACGGTTGCGAAAACAGGCAGAAAAGCGGCATAAGCTGCCAAAGCAGGTAAAGGGTCAAAGGACGCAACAAACCTGTGCCGCACAGCCTGTTTTTTTCACCCAACCGATCCATCATTCCTTCATGAACTGTTTAAGGGAAAAAAAACACCCCAACAGACCCGTTATCATACCGCAACCGACGATAGCGGCACAGATGCCAGTGGAAAAAAAACGAATCGCCACCATTTCCGCTGACAGCGTCTGTTCAAATTGGGACCCAAGGGCGGAAAAGGCTGCATAGAGCACCCCCAGGCCGAGCAAGCCGCCGGAAAAGCCTTGGATGACACCCTCCAGGAAGAAGGGAATCTTGATAAAGTTATCCGTCGCACCCACCAGACGCATGATATGGATCTCTTCCCGACGAGAGTATAGCACCAATCGGATCGTGTTGGCGGCGATGAATACCGTAGCCATGAAAAACATGGCCCCCATGCCGTAGCCGGCCAGCTTGAACAAGTTAAAAAAATTCGCAAACCGTTTGATCCACTGCTGGCCATACTCCACTTCGGAAACCGATGGCAGGGTTTCGATGCGCTGGGCCAGAAACTCGATTTTCTCCGGAGAGTTGGATTCGGTGATCAGGGTCACTTCAAAGGCATCAGGCAGGGGATTCTCCCGCAGGTTGTCCAGCAGCGAGGTCTGCCGCTGCATCCGTGCTTTCATCAAAACCAGTGCATCCTCCTTTGAGATGAAACGGATGCTTTGAATGCCGGCGATGGTCTGGAGCCGATAGCGGGTATCCAGACGCTGGGCTTCGGAGGTTCCCGGTGCCAGGTAGACCATAATGCGGACGCCTTTTTTCCAGGCATTGAACATGTCCTGTGCATTGAGAAAAAATAGGCCGAAGGCACTGACAATAAGCACGGACAGGGCAATGGTGATGATCGTCACCGCATTGAGAAAGCGGTTTTCCAGGATATCCTTGACGGCACGCTGAATGTATAAAGTCATCGGCTGGCCCCTTGTCAGATATCCGTTGGCGTAACCATCCGGCCCTGCCGGATCTGAAGCACGCGCCCGGTGGCGCTTTCGATGAGAGCTTTATCATGGGTGGCTACCACCACGGTAGCTCCGCGACTGTGAAACATATCCAGCAGCTCAAAAATGACGGCTGCCGATTCATCGTCCAGGCTGCCGGTGGGCTCGTCGGCCAGAATAATATCCGGATCGCCGGCGACGGCCCTGGCCACGGCCACACGCTGCTGCTCCCCGCCGGACAGGCTGGGCGGGAAAGCGGTCAGGCGCTCTTCCATGCCCACCACCCGCAGCACGCTTTTAACTTTCTTGTCAATAAGGCTGCGTTTTTTTCCTCGCGCCTCCAGGACCAGGGCCACGTTCTCGTAAACTGTGCGGGTGGGGATGAGTTTATAATCCTGGAAAATGATACCGAATTTTCGCCGCAGCAATGGGATCCGCCGCCGAGGTATCCGGGAAAGGTTCATGCCGTCCACCAGGATCTGTCCCTCAGAAACCGGTTCAGCCAGGTAGAGCAGTTTGAGCAGGGTGGATTTGCCCGCCCCGCTGGGTCCGCTGATGAATAAAAATTCGTTCTTGGCGATGTCAAGGGTGGCATCCACCAGCGCCTGCTTGGCGCCATAGCGCTTGTGGACATGAAACATTCGGATGACGGCGCTCTTTTCGGCCATACTGGTCATTGGACCTCGGCAACGTCGCTGTTGGGTTTTCCCATGGCACGATCAAGAGCCGCCAGCGCAAGTTGAAAATCGTAAAGCGCATTGTAGTAGCGGGTCATGGTTTCGGAAAGCTGGGTCCGGGCATCCAGGACATCCGTGGATGTGGCCATCTGTTCTTTGAACAGCTCTTCACTGATGCGAAAGCTTTCCCGGGCCTGGTCGATGGCGGTTTGCACGGTAACAATGTTTTTTTCCGACTCATCGGCCTTGAGCCAGGCTGTCTTGACCTGCCGCTGGATGTTATCCAGCAGTTCGGTTCGGTCCAGACGGGCTTCCGCCAGCTTGCTCTTCTTTTCCGCAACATTGTAGCCGGTCTTGCCCCATTGCCAGAACTCCCAGCGTGCCTGGGCCTGAACGTCCCAAAGGCTTCTGTCAGAAATCCCCTCACCACCGTCCACCTGCCAGTCAGTGCCCAACTGGTAGTAATTGCCCTGAACCTGAACGGTCGGGTAATAATCCTTTTTGGCCAGAACCACTTCCTTCTCGCGGATTTGGATTTCCAGGTCTGCCACCGTCACTTCTACACGTTCTGTTTCCGCCGTTGCCAGGCATTCCGTCAGGGATCGGGACAATGGCGCGTAGTCCAGGATATCCACCAGTGTCACGGGCGTCCCGATGGGTCTGCGCAGCAGCAGATTGAAGTCCGCCCGGGCCACTTCCAAGCTGTTTTGCGCCGCGACCAGGTCTTGCCGGGCATTGGCCAGTTCAACCTTGGTTTTAAGCAGCTCGTTGAGCGGCGTCATACCCACTTCATGGTAATTGGAGGCCACTTCCGTCTGGGCTTCCAGCATAGTGACGGCTTCTTCGGCCACCACCTTGAGCTTCTGGGCCCTGAGCAGTAAGAAATAGACCCGTTTGGCTTCAAATACGATATTCGTTCTTACCAGGGTCTCGTTGAGACGGGCGACATCCAGGCCCATCTGGGCCAGCCGATACCGATTGGTCAGGGCAAATCCGGTAAACAGGGGCTGGGTCACGCTGGTCACGAGCACATATTCATCCTCGGGCTGCATGATCCGCAAGCGGGGTTCATCGTTGCGGGTATAATTGTATTGGGCGCTGAAGGTAGGCAGGAGCTCCGTCCGCCGGGATTTAACCACAGCAGCAGCAGCACGGGTCCGCTGATTGGAAATTTGGACAGACAGGTTGGCCTCCAGCGCCAGGGCCACCGTCCTGCCCAGGTCCATGCCCGGCGAAGCGGCCGTCTCATCGCCATACGCCGGCACCACTGCGACCAACCCCACGCACAAGACGATGATCCCTGACCACAGGCATCGATGGATCGTTGCAGTTATCTTGTTGCTTTCCCTTGGCCCAATCGCTGCTATGGCACCTTGTTTCACGCCCTCGACAGACGTTACTCGGCCTGCGGGTTGAACGTCGGCCCTGCCTTGACGTCGAACGCTGTTTCTGTTGTTGAAATAATTTCTAAAAACCAGTGGCAACCTGGCTGTCATCTCTCCCGGGTTTGGCATTGACCGGCAACCTCCCAGCTGTTATTAGACACCCTTAAGCTCAAGGAGTGCTGTTCCCAGTTTTCCTTGCCGAAGCCTCCACTGAATCCCAATATCGGGCTTCTTCCAGTTCGGTGGAGGCTTTTTTATACGAAAAACCCCTTAAAATCAAGTATTTCTTACAAATTCGCCCGCCAGGGAGGGTCCCCATGAAAAACGAACTGATCGAGCTGCTGTGCCGCAAATCCTTCAAGTACAGCGAGACTCCGGCTTTCAAGCTGGTCTCTGGCCGCATGAGCCGGTTTTACGTGAACTGCAAGCCCACCACAATGAGTCCCCGCGGCATGTTTCTCACCGGCCACCTGATGTTCGAGGCCATTCGTGATAGTGGGGCATCGGCCGTGGGCGGCCTCACCTTCGGGGCCGACCCCATCGCCATGGCCACCGCCTTTGCATCAGAGCTCAAGGGTCAGCCGATAAAGGCCTTTTCCATCCGCAAAAGCCAGAAGGATCACGGCATCGTCAAATGGGTCGAAGGGGAGATCCGGTCCGGCGAGAAGGTGGTGGTGATTGACGATGTGGCAACCACCGGCGGTTCCACCATTAAAGCCATCGAGCGGGCCCGTTCCGAAGGACTGGATGTGGCTCGGGTGGTGATCCTGGTGGACCGGCAGGAGGGGGGAATGGATAGTATCCGTATCCTTGTGCCCAATGCGATCGCCCTCATCACCCGTGATGAACTGGTGGCCTGCCGGAATCAGATGGATCGGCCATCCTGATCAACCGGTCCTGGCCGCTCGCATCGTGTTAACGCCAGACCCTCATAGTCACAAAATTATCAAGGGCGCTGCCCCAGAGGATCTCCGGGGGGCGCCCTTTTTTTGTGTTCGAGGTCAATTACTGGGGAAAGTAGGTTGCGCAGGCGTCTTCCGACTCCCAGGTGGTCACCCGGCTAACGGCCATCCCGGGCTCCTTGATCATCTCCTTAAGGCTGTTGGCGACGTAAACGGCGATATTTTCAGAGGATGGTGCGACGCTGTTAAAATAGGACAGCTCGTTTAAATACTTATGGTCAAGGCGGCGCATGATCTCCTTCAGGTACCCTTTGAGAATACCGAAATCGACCAGCACACCGGCATCGTTAAGACGATCACCCTTCACGCACACCTCCACCTTCCAGTTGTGCCCGTGAAGGTTTTCGCATTTTTTAGCCACCATGGCCAGCTGGTGGGCGGCAGCAAAATGACCGAGAATCTTTAATTCGAACATGACCTGTCCGCTCCTATGGGTCTTGCCGGATTGAAACCGGGTTTCAGTTGGCCGCTCTGTTGGGCCCGCTTTTTAGAATGTTTTTCAGTTTACTGGTAAACTTGTGCTCTTCCAGTGTGGCAAATTCTTTGAGCAGGGCCACCTGTTTTTTATTGAGGTTGGTGGGCGTCTTCACGTCGACCTGAACAATCTGATCCCCACGGTGGCCGTTCCTAAGGGAGGGAATTCCTTCGCCCCGCAGCCGGAAAATGTCACCGGGCTGGGTGCCCTTGGGGATCTCCAGGGCGGTCTCCCCTTTAAGGGTGGGAATGGTGATGGTGTCGCCCAGGGTTGCCTGCACAAAGGAAATCGGTATCCGGCACAACACGCTGGTGTCGTCCCGTTTAAAAAAGTCATGGTCTTCCGCGTGAATGAACACATACAGATCTCCGTGGGGGCCGCCGTAAGCGCCCGCTTCGCCCTCGCCGGTGAGCCGCAGGCGTGAGCCGTTGTCCACACCGGCGGGAATTTTCACAGAAACCTTTTTGCGCACCAGCACCTTGCCATGACCCCGGCAGGTCTTACAGGGCTTGGATATGACCTGCCCCTGTCCTCGGCAGTGGCCGCAGGTGGTGCGAACGGTGAAAAAGCCCTGGCTCCGCCCTACCTGGCCGCTTCCGCCGCATTGGGAGCAAGTTTCCACACCGGTTCCGGGTGCGGCACCGGTTCCCTTGCATTCGGTGCACGCTTCCGCCTTTTCCACATCGATCTCTTTTTCCGTACCAAAGGCGGCCTCCATGAAGGAAAGCTGCATGTCGTAACGAAGATCGGCTCCTCGGTTCGCCCGGCTCCTGGACCGACGGCCGCCGCCAAAACCAAAAAAATCTTCGAAAATGTCTCCGAAACTGGAAAAGATGTCTTCAAATCCACCGAAACCGGAAAACCCCGACCCCTCCAGGCCCTGATGCCCGTATTGGTCGTAAATCTGGCGCTTGTTGGCATCCCGTAGCACCTCGTAAGCCTCAGCGGCCTCCTTGAACTTGTCTTCGGCCTCCCGGTCTCCGGGGTTTCTGTCCGGATGAAATTGTAAGGCCAGCTTCCGATAGGCTTTTTTCAAATCCCCTTCGCCGGCGTTGCGATCAACGCCGAGCACTTCATAATAGTCTCGTTTGGATGCCATGGATCTTCCTGAAATCGTTATCCCTTCATGTTGTCACAGGAGACGGGATGTGTTACTTTTTCGTCCTTTAAATGATGCATCAATTTAATGCAAGATGAAAGGATGTCAATGCATCGCCGCGAGCTTCCCTTCGTCCGGGAGATGTTCGACAACATCGCCCCCCGCTATGATCTGCTCAACCGCCTGCTCAGCCTTCGCCGGGATGTCGCCTGGCGTAAAAAAATGGTGTCCGTCATTGCCCTTCCCGAAAACGGTCGGGTGCTGGACGTGGCCTGTGGCACCGGTGACGTGGCCCTGGAGATCTGCAGGCACAAGGGTCGGCGGGTGAAGGTGATCGGCATCGATTTTTCACCGGGCATGCTTCGCCTGGCCCGGGAGAAAATCCGCCACGATCATCACACGACCATTTCCCTGCTGGCCGGCGATGCCCTGGCGCTGCCCTTTGGCGAGGCATCCTTTCACGCGGTGACCATCGCCTTCGGTATCCGCAACATTCAGGACAAAACCGGCGCCCTGAAGGCTTTCTTCGATTGTCTCAAGCCTGGCGGGATGGTGCTGGTGCTTGAACTGGCCACCCCTCAAAAAAGTCGCCTGCGCGATGTCTATATGGCCTACTTTCAAAAGATACTGCCGCTTATCGGCCGCCTCTTTTCCAAGCACGGCTTCGCCTATTCCTATCTGCCCGACTCGGTTGCCCGCTTTCCGTCACCTGAGATATTCATGGAAATCATGGCGCACGCCGGTTTTTCCCAGGTCACCTGCCACCGCCTGACGCTGGGCATTGCCAACCTGTTTGTAGGGGTAAAATCCCCGTGAACAGCTAAAAACAATTGCTGCCCTTGGTTTTAAAAACGATTGTAGGCGCCGGCCTCAAGAAAAACTCAAAATTGCCGATCAGGTGCACTAGAACACTGGTTTGGTCGCCATTTTTCAAACCACCGAATCCCCGCTTGCGGAATGGTTAATGGCTGTCGAGACTGCTTTTCCTCATTAATTGAACTGCCCAAGGACGGTAGCCATGCAAAAATCCAATATTCTTGTCGTCGATGACACACGACCGGTCATCTCTGCCATAAAGCGGCCCATCAGAAGCGAGCCCATTAATTTACACTGGGCGGGCAATGGTGAAGACGCATTGGATATGGCTTCCAAAATCGAATTCAAAGTGATCATCGCTGATGCTAAAATGACACACATGGATGGGTTTGAGCTTTTGGAAAGGATGCATGCGCTGAAACCTGAGGTCTGGCGAATGATAATATCCGGTCATTCAGATATCGGATTTATCCTGAATCTCGTCAATCAAAACGGCATCGACCGCTATTTTACCAAACCCTGGGCGGATGACGCCCTGATATCGGCGATCCATAAGGGTATCGATAGTTACGACTTGCGCAAGGAAGTTCATCAGCGGCGAAAGAAAACGGCCACGCCCTGATTGATCCGCGTGCTTATTGTCGCGCCTTCGGCGTATGCAACTTAAAAAAGTTATCCCACAAACAATCCAGCCGCTCACAGGCCTCTGCCAAGGAGACGGCCGTCCATATTGGTGCACCGGTTTCATCGGTCCCGGCGGCTTTACATAGCTTCAGGCGCTTCAGTTTTCCCAGGGCATCGTCTATTTCGAAATATAGGGGGGTATCGAAGGTCACTTTAAACCAGTTTTCAATGGCCTCGTCCAGTGCCGCCGCGGTCAATCCCGATTCGGATTTAACCAGAAAACAGTATCCCAGTATGGCCTCCTTAAACTCCTCCTCCTCCGCATCGGCGATGATATGGTAAAAAACGCCGGCATTGTTGTCCAGGTTCTTGAAATAGAGATTATCCCCCAGCGCTTTCATGAATTTGATTTTGCGATTTTTATAACTGTTCCACTGTTTGAAAAGAAAGGCCCCGATGGCGGCCAGAGCCGTCACGCCACCCACCATGCCGGTAATTTCCACCGGACCCAATGGCGGTATCTGCCCGCCACTGGCGACAACGGAGCGCGTCATCAGCCATAAAATACTCGCCATGGCAACCAGCCCCGCGCTGGCCTTAATTAGAACCGCGGCCCCACCACCGACGGCAAAGCCGCCCATGAGCAGTTTGTCGGTGAGCTTCATGCGAACCTGAGCGTTGGGAAACAGCATCTCGAGGTCTCCCTTGGGGATGCTCTTAAAGAGTTTTACGATCATGGTTCCCGGATTGAAGTTTAGATCATTGCGCTGGCGGGCCTTAAAATACGTTTCATCCTTGTATTTGATGATCAGGGCCACCCTGTCGTAGACCGTGATATCGATGGCTTCTTCTTTGAACAGCCATTTCTTGCGCCTGATCCGATGGGATTGGCTTCCCCGTCTGAAAACCAGTTGGTTCTCAAAATCCTCGAAATCCACCAGCAGGCTGATCTTGAAGAGCGATTCCCGATTAATCGCGAAAGCCAGATCAGTTGCGGTGATTTGTTGATAATTGGCCTGATTCAATACGTCTTTAAGCACCTCCATGAGCCTGTTTTCATGAGCCTTGCGTTCTTCAGGGGCCAGGCGGCGGGTGGTCACCGTATCGCTGTCAGGGTTGAACGGATAATAGCTTTCTTTGAGAGCCTCTGTTTGCTCGTTAAATTCAAAATGAAAAATGCTGGCGAGGATCTTGCTGAAGAGAAGAAAGGTTTCCCGGTCTTTCGGTGAGACCATGTTGCTGCTGGACAAACTATCCACCAGCGCCATTTTACTAATGGGAATGAAGCGTTCTCTAACTGAAGGAGGTGCCATCAACCATGTCTCCCTTTCTGTTGGGTGGATCCTGCCGCTGTCGCATAAGGTAATGCGCCTGCAGGACATTACAAATGTCCACCTAACCAAACCAAATGGAGACTCCCGTTTCCGAGGCGGGCGCGGTTGGAGTTATACAACCTCAATCCACCCAGTCTAAGGTGCGCTGGACCGCCTTTTTCCATCCCCGGATACCGGCTTGACGAACCTCGTCCGCCATCTGCGGCTGCCATGTCTTATCCACCGACCAGTATTGTTTCAGATCGTCCATGGAGGCCCAGAATCCCACAGCCAGGCCGGCGGCATAAGCAGCGCCCAGGGCCGTGGTCTCGGTAATGGCGGGCCTGATCACAGGTAGGTTGAGCAGATCGGACTGAAACTGCATGAGCAGTTCGTTGGCCACCATGCCGCCATCCACTTTGAGGCTATTCGGATCGACACCCGAATCCTTTTTCATGGCCTCCATGATGTCCAGGGTCTGGTAGGCGTTAGCTTCCAAAACGGCACGAGCGATGTGTCCCTTGTTGACATAGCGGGTTAGGCCGACAATAACCCCGCGGGCATCGGAGCGCCAATAGGGTGCGAAAAGGCCGGAAAAGGCCGGCACGATATAGGCACCACCGTTGTTGTCCACGGTTCGGGCCAGGGTCTCCACCTCCGGCGCCGAAGCAATAAGGCCCAGGTTGTCCCGTAGCCACTGCACCAGGGCACCGGCAATGGCCACAGATCCTTCCAGGCAGTAGACCGGCTTTTCCCCACGGAGTTGATATCCCACGGTGGTCAGCAGGCCATGGGTGGAATGAACCGGCTGAAGGCCGGTATTGAGCAGCATGAAGCACCCGGTTCCGTATGTGTTTTTGGCCTCCCCGACTTCAAAGCAGGTCTGTCCTACCAGAGCGGCCTGCTGGTCCCCCAGGGCACCGCATACCGGCACCGTCGCGCCTAAAGGACCGTTTTTGAGGGTGTGCCCCCAAGTGTTCCGGTCAATGGAAGGTACGATACGCGGCAGCATCTGCCGGGGGATCCCCATGATCTTGAGGATTTCCTCGTCCCAGTCCAGCAAGTCCAGATCCATGAGCAGGGTACGCGAGGCATTGGATACATCGGTTACATGGGCGCCACCGGCGGTCCCTCCGGTGAGCTGCCAGATTATCCAGGACTCAATGGTTCCGAAAAGGGCCTGACCTCTCTCAGCCGCGACCTGCGCCTCGGGAATGTTGTCCAGGATCCATTTGATTTTGGGACCCGAAAAATAGGTGGCGATGGGCAGTCCGGTGGTTCTGCGAAAACGGTCCTGACCGCCCTCTTTTTCCAGGGTATTACAGATTTCGGCGGTGCGGGTGCACTGCCAGACAATGGCATTGTAAAACGGCTTGCCGGTTTTCTTGTCCCAAACCACGGCGGTTTCCCGCTGGTTGGTAATGCCGATGGCGGCGATATCCTTACCGCTGACACCGACCTTTCCCAGGGCCCCTTTAATCACCCGGCGAGTATTGTCCCAGATCTCCAGCGGGTCATGCTCCACCCAACCCGGCTTGGGAAAGATCTGTTCGTGCTCCATCTGGTCCCCACCGGCGATCTGTCCCCGTTGGTCGAAAAGGATAAACCGGTTGCTGGTGGTTCCCAAATCCAATGCGCCGATATAGCTGGCCATATGTCGCTCCTTTCCTTGGGAAGGGGGTTGATCGGAGTAAGGGGAGAGCGCTAGAAGCCTATCATTTTGCTGGAAGTTGAACAACCGGGTTCAGATGGCTCGGTCTCCCTTGCAGAACGGTTTCCTGCATCCTTCTGCGTGGCCTTGTTCGCTCAATGACTTTCAACCGTTGCAAGAAGACTATTCGCTTTCAGCTTTTACAGTACCGAATCCGTCTACAATGGCCTGGATTGCCCCATAGGCCGTAGCCACGGCAAGTCCGGTACCGCTTTTTGTGCGAATCCAATCCTGGTGTGCCAAAATCGAGCCGGCTGCATAGAGGTTCTCATAAACCACCCGACCATTCGCGTTCAATGGCCGGAACCGGTCGTCCACCTCAAGTCCGGCCAAGTTGATGGCATGTCCCTGAGGGTCCAAAAAATGCTCCCGGTGCCAGCAGCTGCGGTTTTCCGGCTGGCGAACCGGCAGGTTCAGCAACGCCTCCCGAATGCCCTCGCGCTGAGCCACCAGCCCCTTGCCTAGAAACCGGCCGGTGGCCAGCAGCACGCACTCCGCCGTCACGGTTGTCTCGGGCTCAGTTCTTCCCAGCTCAAGGTTGAACCGGCCGTCTGACCTACGGTGAATGGAAAAAACCGTATGGTGATAAAAGGGTTTCACCCCCTGTTGGGGCATATGGATGTCGAAGGCCTCCTTGAGGCGAATACCGGCGACGGCCGGCGGCATGGTGGGAATCTCAAAAACCGGCCGTCCGAGGATTTGCTCAAGCTCCCGGCGAACCCCCTCGGTGTCATGAATCCCAAGAATGGCCGGCAGCCCTATATATTCCTCCCGACCCAGATGAGGGCGAATGGCCTCGGCCAGTTCCCGGGGAACGCTCTGCACCTCCAGGCCGCGGGCGATGTGTTCGGCATATTTGGGCCCCAGCCGGGTTTCCCAAGGCAAATCAATTGAGGCGGCCTTCAACGCCGGCCAGGCCGGTTTCAGCGTGCTGACGATTTGGGTCGCACTGAAGCCGCGCAGCCCCTGGACGTCAACGATCAGACAAGGCGCTTTTTCTTCCAGCGCCTGCACACCGGCCCACATGGTCTCAGGCACCCGGAAGGTGCGCTTGATGGTGCCCACGGGGGTGATCACCCTGGCATTTTTGTTAGCATAACCCGCGTATGGATGACCTGCTTCACCCAGAAATTCCGTTAACAGGTCCATTGCCGAACGGATCTGGTGCGTGGCTACGCGGCAAAAGGGATGTTGGGGATGGTCCTGTTTCAGCTGCGCCAACGCCTGCCAGGGATCGTCAATCAGCTTTCGTTGGCTGCCGTGCGTGACGCCGTAGAGATCGAACAGGCCGCTGGCATATAAGGTCTCACCGGTGAGCCCGGCCTGCACGGTGGAGAGACCGCGACGGGCGGCAAACAGGGCCGCCGCCGTGCCGGCCATGCCGGCGCCGATAACCATCAGCTGGCAATCTATTGTATCGGCATTCGCTGTTTCCATGGTTTGTTCTTTTGGCGGGGTTGCCGGAAAGGTTAGCCCGTATTGCGTTAATGTCGTCAAGACCGGATGGCTGTTGGTTCAGATCAGGGCCGCAACGTAATGGCAACCATTTACCTAACAGCAATAGGTCGCGGCTTTCCAAATCTTGAGAACCCCCAGAATGGTCCCGCAAGAGACCCTGTCTTGACGGGCATTAGGTGGTTTCGCTGACGTCGAGGCCTAAGAGTCCGCAGTGAAGCGCCTCCTGAAGTTCAGCCTGGGAGACAGCCGGTCCCCAAAGCAGTGGCTGCATCCCGCGCCAACGCTCGTTGAGAAAATCCTTGAGTTCATCAACCCCCTCATCTTCCTTAAGCATCCCTTCATTGTACATGTGAGCAGCCATACGCAGGCTGCAGAATGACCCCTGACAAGGACCCTTGCCCACACGACTTCGTTGACCCATCTCCCGCAGGCCGGGACGATGGCCGTTGGTTGTCAGTGTTGCGGCAATCTCGTTGAACACACTGGTAGGCACCATTTCACACTCGCACAGCAGCAGGTCCGAGGGGTCTTTCTTTTTAAACCACATTTTCGGGGTCAGCCCCGGTTCGGTATAACGAGCCTCGCTGGAGGCGGGCAGAGGCTCTTGGGCGGTTCGGCAGGGAGTGGCATTGCCCAGTCGTTGGCAAACCAGATCGGCGGTCTTTTCCGCCATGAGCCGATAAGTGGTAAGTTTGCCGCCCGTGATCGTGATAAAATTCTCCAGCCCCTCGTCTTCGTGCCCCAGCAGCGTATAGCCGCGACTCACAGCTCGGTCTTCAAACCCCTTGCCGGATCTCACAAGGGGACGGATCCCTGCATAGGCGCGGATGAAGCGCGTATCTGCCAGCTTGGGAACCATGGCGATGCCGTCGACGAGCATGGCATCGATTTCAGCGGTGGTGGGCCGGCATTTGTCCGGCGCTTCGATCCGCTTGGAGGAGGTTCCAAAGATGGAAACCGTCCCCGCCGGCACCAGGATGTCGGCATCCGCAGCCTTGCGCAGCCGGTTGATCACCCGCTCGCCGATGCGCATCTGGCTGATGATCAAACTGCCCTGGGAATAGAGCATATTGATGCGGGCGCCGGCCATCGCGGCCACTTCGCCGGCCCAGGCCCCGGTGGCATTGACGATCTGATCGGCATGAACCCGCACCTCGTTTCCGTGGCGGAGGTCCATGATCCGAAGGGCGTCAATGCGCCCGGCGCACATGTCAACACCCACCACCTTGTGATGCAGCAACAGTGAGGCTCCCAACGCTGTGGCCTGTGCCAGGTTGTCCAGGGAAAGTTTGAACGGGTCGATGGAAGCATCTCCCACGGCAAAGGCGGCAATGGTGTTCGGCGACAAGCACGGCTCCATGTCCAGCGCATCTTTGGGGTCTATTGCTGCAGCAGCGATCCCACATTGCCCACATCGTTCGGCAAACTCGGCAATGTAACCCTCATCGTCACCCCTGACGGCCACAAAAATTCCGCCGGTGTCTTCCACACATTGGGGAGCCAGCCGTTTGATGATGGCCCCCTCATCACGGCACTCCACGGCTGCGGCCGGATCCGAGGCGATATATCGGGCACCGCTATGCAGCAGGCCGTGGTTTCCACCGGAGGCACCGGCGTTGATGTCTTGCTTCTCAACCAGAATGCAGCCAACACCCCGAAGGGCCAGGTCGCGGGCCAAGCCGGTACCGGTGGCGCCACCGCCAATAATCAACACCTGTGTTGACACGCGCTTGTTCATAATATCCTTGGAACAGCGGGGATGAGGGCTCCAGGCTCGCTGCTATAAAGGTTTTCACTTGAGAAAAAACGCTGCGAATGATATGGATAATGTTCATATCATCGCTAAAACCGGATGCTTCTCGACGTAAAAATAGCATATCTCCATTTTATTGTCACCCAGAAATGTTCGTTTCAAACCAAAACCAATTAATTTTTATCTTAAATGAAAACATCCTTTCGATTCATACGGAACCCAACCAATGATACAAAATAATGCGCTCGCAGGAATGTCTACAGCGGCCCGAACCAACGGGAAAGTGGCGCCGGTTCGCAAGCGCCACGAAAAAATTAGAAAAATGGTCCAGAGCCAGGGTTTCGTGACCATCGAGACCTTGGCGCAGGCCTTTTCAGTGACCCCTCAGACCATTCGCCGGGACATCAATACGCTCAGCGAAAAAGGACACCTGTATCGCTATCACGGTGGTGCTGCCATACCGACATCAACAGAAAATGTGGCCTATAACGAACGCAAGGTGCTCTGTTTCCGAGAAAAACAGAAAATTGCCCAGCTCCTGGTCCAATATATTCCGGACAACGCCTCCCTGTTTATCAATATCGGCACCACTACCGAAGCCATTGCCCACGCCCTTTGCAACCATAAGCGCCTGAGGGTGATCACCAACAACCTGAACGTGGCCTCTATTATGAGCGCAAACGAAAATTTCGAGGTTATTGTCGCCGGAGGGCTGGTCCGCCATCGGGACCAGGGCATTATCGGCGAAGCCACCATCGATTTTATCAGCCAGTTCAAGGTGGATTACGGCATCATCGGTATCAGCGGCATTGATCTGGACGGCACCCTGCTGGACTTCGACTATCGTGAAGTCCGGGCTGCCCGAGCCATTCTCGATAATTCGCGCAAAGTATTCCTGGCGACCGATCACACGAAATTCGGCCGCAATGCCATGGTCCGGCTCGGCAACCTTGCGGAGATCGATTGTCTGTTCACCGACCGTCAGCCTCCTGCCGGACTTGCCGAAATCATCGCCGCATCGGAGGTCGAGCTTCACGTCGCCTGAGGTAGCTGCACCACGCTGAAAGACCGCCGCCGGTAACCTTGTCGACCGGATTTTGCGGCAAACATTGTTTTTCGATTGTGAACGTGCATTTTTGTCTATGCGTTTAAAGAAACGATAAATTTTCACTTGCGAAAATTGTGGTGGAATGATAGCTTGACTCTAATCGTTCTCGTCTCTTTCTCATATCCGAACCATAGCGCCGCATCAAAAGATCGGAATCCGAACGATGGGCTTGGAACTCCAGAACGTCAGTAAAGTGGTTGCTGGAGAGACACATCTCCAAAAGATCGATCTTGTTTTTGAAACCGGCTCCCGCAACGTGCTGCTGGGTCGAACCCTTTCGGGCAAGACGTCACTGCTGCGCATCATGGCCGGCCTCGACCGACCCACCAAGGGTAAAATCATTATCGACGGTCAAAATGTGACCGGTGTCTCTGTTAGAAAAAGAAGCATTGCAATGGTTTACCAACAGTTTATCAACTACCCCTCCTTGTCCGTCTATGAAAACATCGCCTCACCCCTTAAAATCAGCGGCCTACCGAAAAAAGAGATTGACCGGCGGGTCCGCCAAACCGCGGAAATGCTCCACCTCGAGGGTATGCTGAACCGGATTCCTGCAGAACTGTCCGGCGGTCAGCAGCAGCGGACCGCCATAGCCCGCGCCCTGGTTAAAGAAGCCCAGCTGCTGCTGCTGGATGAACCGCTGGTCAACCTTGACTATAAACTGCGGGAAGAGCTTCGGGTGGATCTCCAGGAAATCTTTCGGAAACGCTCCGCCATTGTTGTGTATACCACCACTGAGCCCTCCGAAGCCCTGATGCTGGGCGGCAATGTCGTGATCCTCGATAAAGGGCAGGTTCTGCAGACCGGCACCACCACCAGGGTATATCAGCGACCTGAAACATTGAGAGCCGCAGAGGTTTTCAGCGACCCGCCCATCAACGCCCTTGACAGTGTGGTCACCAACGGCGGGGCTGTCATGGGAGACGACATCCCGGTTTCCTTGACCGGGCAGCTCGCCGGTCTTGCCGACGGATCTTACCGGTTTGCCTTCCGGTCCAACCACTTGTGGCTTTCCAGCCAGGCAGCCGGAGACATCGCGATTGCCGGCAAGGTGGAAATGGCTGAAATCAATGGTTCGGAAACATTTATCTATGTACATCACGGCAAAAGCGCGTTCGTGGTGCAGCAGGACGGTGTGCACCCCTTTTCCATGGACAGCAACGTTACTGTGTACATCAACCCAAAGCACTTTTTTGTATACGACACCGCCGGCCGGCTGGTGGCCGCGCCCCCAGCTGCCGGGCCGTCCAACCAGTAGGTTCGGCGTTAAGACAATTAATTGGGGCAGGATAGAGGGAGCAAGCGGTGTGGCAATACGGCGACGACCGATGACGAAGCCCAAATTAATTGTCCTCCCGCCGATTGTCAGGAGAACCTCATGGCGCGCATAGAATTCGATCAAATCGCCCACGCCTATTACCCAAACCCGAAAGTGCCGTCGGACTATGCTCTCAAGGAGATCAATACCGTGTGGGAGGACGGCGGGGCCTACGCCCTGCTCGGACCGTCCGGCTGTGGCAAGACCACACTGCTCAACGTGATTTCCGGGCTGCTCAAGCCCAGCCGGGGGCGGGTGCTTTACGACGGCCTCGATGTGACAGGCCTGCCCCCGGAAAAGCGCAATATCGCCCAGGTCTTTCAGTTTCCGGTGCTTTACGACACCATGAGCGTTTTCCAAAACCTGGCGTTTCCTCTGAAAAACAGGGGCTTCAACAAAAAAGACACCGCCAGGCGAGTGCAGGAAGTTGCCCAAATACTCGACTTGACTCCGGACCTGGAAAAAAAAGCAGCCGGCTTGAGTGCCGATGCCAAGCAGAAAATATCCCTGGGCCGCGGCCTGGTGCGCAGCGATGTGGCGGCCGTGCTTTTCGATGAGCCCCTTACCGTGATCGATCCCCATTTGAAATGGCATCTAAGGCGCAAGCTAAAGGAAATCCACGAACAGCTGAAGCTAACGCTGATCTATGTCACCCACGACCAGGTGGAAGCCTTGACCTTCGCAGATCAGGTGATCCTTATGTACGAAGGTGAAATCATCCAGATCGGCACACCGGAGGAGCTTGTCGAAAATCCCCGGCATAAATTCGTCGGTTATTTTATCGGAAGTCCCGGCATGAATTTTCTGCCTTGCTCCCTGGATGGCCAAGCGGCGCGGGTCGACGGGGTGACCATCGCCCTGGATCCGAAAACGGCCGCTCTCGGGGCCAAGGCCGGCGGGGTGCTGGAACTGGGCATCCGCCCCATGCACCTGGAGGTGCACACCTCGGCCGTGGACGGCGGGGTACCGGTAACCATGAAAGCGGTCGAAAACCAGGGCAGCTTCAAAATTCTGACCACCGCTCTCAACGGTCACACCCTATTGGCCCGCGTGCCCGAGGGGCACCCGGTCCCGGAAAAACAAGCGTGGCTGCGGTTTCCTCCGCAGCGGACCAAACTATTTGCCGACGAACGGCTGGTAAGATAAAAGGAGGAACCCATGGATAAATGGGTGGACAACAAGGCCTGGTTCCTGGTGCTGCCGGTTTTTGTCGTCGTGGCCTTCAGCGCCATCATACCGCTGATGACCGTGGTCAACTACTCGCTCCAGGATATCTTCGGTCCGGGCAATGCTGTCTTTGTGGGGACGGAATGGTTTAAACAAATGTTGACCGACTACCGCCTGCACGATGCCTTGTGGCGTCAGTTTGTTTTCTCCGGGCTGGTCTTGCTGATCGAAATACCCCTGGGCATCCTCATCGCTCTGGCCATGCCCAAAAAGGGTTGGGGTGCCTCCGCCAGTCTGGTAACGTTGGCCATTCCCCTGCTGATTCCATGGAATGTGATCGGCACCATCTGGATCATCTTTACCCGGCCGGATATCGGCTTGTTCGGTGTAGGAATTAACAGTCTAAATCTTCTCGATGTGCCCTTCGATCATACCGCACGGCCGATTTATGCCTGGGTCACCTTGATGGCCATGGAAGTGTGGCACTGGACGCCCCTAGTGGCGCTGCTTTGTTATGCCGGATTGCGTGCGATCCCGGAGGCCTATTACCAGGCCGCAAAAATTGACGGCGCCTCGTCCTGGGCCGTCTTTCGATATATCCAACTTCCCAAGATGCGCGGTGTCCTCACTATCGCCGTTTTACTCAGGTGGATGGACAGCTTTCTCATCTACGCCGAACCCTTTGCGCTGACTGGTGGAGGACCGGGCAATTCAACCACTTTCCTATCCATCTATCTGGTCAAACTAGCCACCGGCCAATTTGACCTCGGGCCGGCCGCGGCCTTTTCCCTGATTTATTTTCTCATCGTTCTGCTGTTCAGCTTTATCTTCTACCAGGCGCTCCTGAATGTCGGAAAAGGAGAAAAGGCATCATGAAAATCCAAAAGAGAACCTTGGCTTTAATCTTCTATTTCGTGGTGTTGATTGTGCCCATATACTGGATGCTCAACATGTCGCTGCGTAGCAACGCAGATATCATGAGCTCTTTTTCCCTCTACCCATCCGCCATCACCTTTGAAAACTACATCAAGATCTTCACAGACCCAACCTGGTACTCAGGGTATGTCAATGCCATGATCTACGTCAGCTTGAATACCGTCATGTCCCTGGCCTTCGCCCTGCCCGCGGCTTATGCCTTTTCGCGCTTTAAATTTCTCGGTGACGGGCAGATGTTTTTTTGGTTGCTGACCAACCGCATGGCCCCACCGGCGGTTTTTCTGCTGCCCTATTTCCAGCTTTACTCCACCGTGAACCTGATCGACACCCATATCGCCGTGGCCCTGGCCCACTGCCTTTTTAACGTGCCTCTGGCGGTATGGATCCTTGAAGGGTTCATGTCGGGCATTCCCAAAGAGATTGACGAAACGGCCTTTATCGACGGGTACTCCTTTCCACGGTTTTTTTTCACGCTTTTCCTTCCATTGATCCGGGCCGGTGTGGGCGTGACAGCATTTTTCTGCTTCATGTTCAGCTGGGTTGAGCTGTTGTTTGCCCGAACCCTTACGGTCACCGAGGCCAAACCGATTGTCGCCACCATGACCCGGACCATCAGCGCAACTGGTCTGGATTGGGGCCTGTTGGCAGCCAATGGCATTCTCACCATCGTTCCGGGCGCCATGGTGATCTGGTTCGTACGCAACCACCTTGCCAAGGGGTTTGCCTTGGGCCGCGTCTAAAGGGGAATCCGCATGCGTTTCGAATGGATGTATTGGACAGTCCCGACGGCGATTTTCTTTATCACCATTTTCCTGATGATCGCCGGCATGCTCGTCTGGGAGGTGGTGTCGCCGACCGTCGAACGGCGAGGATTCCTAAAGATCCCGACCACCAGGGGGACGCGATTTTTTGTCGGTTTATTAGGCACGGCCTATATCCATTTGGCCTGGCTAGGACTTACGGATTTGAATTTGTGGTTTGCGCTACCAATTTCGGCTGTGTGGGTATTTGTCGTCATGCGCTGGGGTTGATCAATGCGATAAATCTAACCCTAATTTTATGTGATCGCAGCGTTCCATTCCCTTGCCACCCGTTTTATAAATGGACGTACATCTATCGTGCGGCGACAACAGCCTTCACGCCGACGATGCGTCCGCCAGCCCCATCCCACCACTGAAGGCTAAAAGGAGGAGGCTCATGCAAGAAAAATTGAAAAAAACGATGCTTTTCCTATTTCCTTTGGTTGTCGTGTTTGCCTTGGCGGCAGGTCCGGCCATGGCGGATATGGCCGCCGCCAAGAAGTGGGTCGATGAGGAGTTCCAGCCCTCAACCCTGTCCAAACAAGAACAGCTCAAAGAAATGGAATGGTTCATCAATGCAGCCAAGCCGTTTAAAGGCATGAACATCAAGGTCGTCTCCGAGACCATTTCAACCCATGAGTACGAGGCCAAGGTCCTGGCCAAGGCGTTCGAGGAGATTACCGGCATCAAGGTCTCTTTCGACCTGATCCAGGAAGGCGACGTCATTGAAAAGTTGCAGACCCAATGGGCGTCGGGCAAGAATATTTATGATGGCTGGATCAACGATTCAGACCTGATCGGCACCCACGCGCGCTATGGCTACGTGGTGCCTTTGTCCGACTTCATGGCCGGCGAAGGCAAAGACGTGACCCTGCCGACCCTGGATGTGGACGACTTCATGGGCAAATCCTTCACCACAGGGCCGGACGGAAAGCTCTATCAGCTGCCGGATCAACAGTTCGCCAACCTCTACTGGTTCCGTTACGACTGGTTCAAACGCCCGGATTTCAAAAAGCAGTTCAAGGAGATCTACGGCTATGAGCTGGGCGTTCCGGTCAACTGGTCGGCTTACGAGGATATTGCTGAGTTTTTTACCGAGCATGTGCGTGAAATCGACGGCAAGGCCATTTTCGGCCATAACGACTACGGCAAAAAGGCCCCCGACTTAGGCTGGCGCTTCACCGATGCCTGGCTCTCCATGGCCGGCGCTGGTGACAAAGGCATCCCCAACGGCCTCCCTGTGGATGAATGGGGCATCCGTATGGAAAATTGCCGTCCGGTGGGTGCAACCGTGGCCCGCGGTGGCGACGCAAATGGTCCTGCCGCCAAGTACGCGCTGCGCAAGTACATGGATTGGCTGAGAAAATATGCCCCTCCAGGCAGCCTGGGAATGGACTTTTACACCTATCTGCCATTTCTAGCTAACGGCAGTGTGGCTCAGCAGATTTTCTGGTACACCGCCTTCCTGCCCAGCATGGTCGAGCCGGGCCCCACGGTGAATGAGGACGGCACACCCAAATGGCGCATGGCTCCCTCACCCCACGGCCCATATTGGGAAGAAGGCATGAAGCTGGGTTATCAGGACTGCGGCTCATGGACCTTTATGAAAAGCACGCCGCTCGAGCGCCGCAAGGCCGCCTGGCTGTTTGCGCAGTTCTGTGTGGCCAAAACCACCTCGCTCAAAAAAGCCCATGTGGGGCTAACCCCCATCCGCGATAGTGATATCCGCCACCAATCGTTCACCGACCGAGCACCCAAACTGGGGGGTCTGGTAGAATTCTACCGCAGTCCGGCCCGCGTGGCCTGGACGCCGACCGGTGTCAACGTGCCCGATTATCCGAAACTGGCTCAGCTGTGGTGGCAGAATATCGGCGAGGCGGTTTCCGGTGAAGTGACCGTGGATACCGCCATGGACAATCTGGCCAAAGAGATGGACAAAGTGTTGGAACGCATCGCCCGTTCCGGAACCCAAGGTGAGTGCGGACCAAAGCTGAACCCTGAAAAAGACGAAGCCTTCTGGCTGAACCAGCCCGGAGCCCCCAAGGCCAAACTGGCCAACGAAAAGCCCCAAGGTGAAACGGTCGATTACGATAAACTGATCCAGGCCTGGCGCGAAGGAAGAGTTAAATAGTCCCCCTTCACGCCTGCAACAACGCATTTGGGGGCCGGCTCCATTCTGAGCCGGCCCCGCACCTGTTAGCGCCGCCGGTTCGCTTGTCAATCTTGCTGCACCAAACAACCAGGATCCTTCATATAGACACCCCCGCCCCTGAAAAGCCTCTTGGCTTGCCGCTGAAAAAGAGCGCGTCTCTCCGACCAACGGACCTCTTCTCCTCCACCGGAGCCCGGATTACCGTTTGACTTTGGCCACGGCCTCCGTTAATTACGGCCCAACCCTCGAACGATCTGGAAAGGACAATCCATGAACGACCCTAACAAAGCCGCCTGCATCTCGCCGGTGCGCCTGGGATACGGCAGCCAGTTCAAATTCAAATGCCATCCCGGCGTATCGTGCTTCACCCTGTGCTGCCGGGGCATCAATATCATCCTGACCCCCTACGACATCATCCAGCTGAAGAACCGGCTGG
This sequence comes from uncultured delta proteobacterium, assembly GCA_963704985.1. Lineage (GTDB taxonomy): Bacteria > Desulfobacterota > Desulfobacteria > Desulfobacterales > Desulfosarcinaceae > Desulfosarcina. Next base: position 719,787 of record CAVPIL010000010.1, read on the forward strand.
GCCTCTCCTCCACCGAATTTCTGGCCATCTACACCGAACCGCACTTGCTGGAAAAAACCGACCTGCCCATGGTCACCCTCAAGCTGCTGGATGACCAACGAGAATCCTGTCCCTTCGTCAAAGACACCGAGGGGTGCATCATTTACAAAGACCGCCCGACGTCGTGCCGCTACTACCCGCTGGGCGTGGCCACCTTGCAACACAAAGAGGGCGCCGACGACGACGGCTTTTTCTTTTTCATCAACGAGCCTCACTGCAAAGGCTTTGAGGAAGCGGCTGACTGGACCGTGGCCGAATGGCGGGAAGATCAAGGGGTGGATCGGCGTGACCGAATCAACCGCGAATGGACAGACCTGGTGGTGCGCAAGCGCTCCTTTCCACCCAACATAAAACTGACCGAAAAGGCCAAACAGATGTTTTTCATGGTGAGCTACGACATCGATAAATTCAGGGAGTTTGTCTTTGGAAGCTCCTTTTTGAAGCGCGTCGGCGTGAATGACGCCACCGTGGAAAAAATCAGCAACGATGAAATCGAACTGCTCAAATTCGGGCTGGAGTGGCTCAAAGGTATTTTATTTAAACAAACCGATCCCGAACAGCAGGCGGCAAACTTTGCTGACCAGGAAAAACCCGTCTGACAAGACGATCGATCATTTTAACCCGGCAAACCGAAACCGCCCGCCTGAAGCGATCAGGACGGGCGGTCGATTCTTTCACCCACCCGAATCAATACTTCGGGTAATACAGCCCCTCCAACGCCCGTTCATCGTTGATCCGTGCGTCGATATCCACGTTAAAAAACTCCGCCAGAGGCGCCAGAATCTGTGGATTCTTTGATTGCACGGTCTTGGCGATAGTCACCACCACCTCCAAACCGGCGCGGCTCATTCTCCCCAGCGGCGGTCGGCAGGGACCTGAGGGCACCCCCAGCAACTGCATCAACGTTTTCAGGGCCAGCGGGTTGCGCGCCCGGCATACCACTTCGCCGTAGGGGGTTTTTTCCATGGTTGTAACCGTCACCAGCCCGAACAACGGTGCAAGGGCCTCGGCCAGCTGTTTTGCCTGTTTGAACGCTTTGTTCGCCAACAGACGAACCAGGTCGCTCATAGCCTTGGGAGCAATGTTGGAGACCACCGATATCACACCGGCGGCAGCGATGTCCGGATCGGTCATCATTTCATAGGTCAGCCCGTCGTCGCCGGAGAGGATGGTGAATTCGGGCCCGCAGCATTGGCGGGTTCGCCGCATGTTGTCGAGATTTCCCGTGGCCTCTTTCACCGTATTTGCGTTGGGATGCTCCTTGAAAAGCAGCGCCAGGTCTTCGGGAAGCAGCTGCGCACCGGTTCGCCCGGGTATCACATAGGGAATAATGGTGACTTGGGGAAAGGCCGCCGCCACCTTGGCATGGTATTCCTTTCTGATCTCCATGGAACTGGGCCCATTGTAATAGGGGTCCACCAGCAGCACTGCATTGGCACCGGCTTCGACGGCGTGGCGCGTGGCGGAAAGCGCCTCTTTCGTATTGTTGCTTCCCGCCCCGGCGATGCACATGCATTTACCCTTGGCCTGCCGTGCATAGATCTGAACCACCCGGTGATGTTCTTCCCAGGCCAGGGTGGGGCTCTCTCCGGTGGTGCCCACGGCCAGAAGGCCGCTGATTCCGTTTTGAATCTGAAAGTCGGCGAGGCGGGCAAGCCCCGTTTCATCGACCGCCGCGCCATCGAACGGCGTCACCATCGCAGTATAACATCCTGAATTCATTTTACCTCCTGAAAACGTCACGGTGTTTTGAAAAAAAGAAACGCGTGAAATGCCCGTTATGGCCGGAAGCACCGCTTACGACCCGGGGGATTGACATCAGTCGCACGCGGTGCTGCGGCGCGTGTTCTGGCAAAACCCCCCACGCCCTCCGGTGTCATGGCAATGGAATCCTGTGGGTTGGAGAAGGGGCCGAAACCGACGGCCAACAATGCCGAGTGGGCGGCACTGACAACAATAACAAAAAGACTAAGGAAGTTAAGGTTTTATGTCAAGAAAAAATCGGGTTTGCCGCAATTATTTTCCTTGACACAGGAGGGCAGTCACGCTACCCATCTTGATTTTATAAGCAAACCCTATCGGTGAAGCCACCGGAAAAGGATGTTACCATGGAAAAAGCACCCAATGCGGACGCCTTCATTGACCAGCAGAAAAAAGCCATCGCCTCCAACCCCGACTGCGGCACCTCCCATTACAACCTGGCCGTGGCCCTTTTGGGGCAGGGGAAAATAGAAGCCGCCGAACAATCCTTGATCACTGCCATTGATTGCAGCCCCGGCTTGGCAGAAGCCTATGTCCAGATGGGCGGCATTTGCCTGAAGCGCGGAGATCTGGATGGCTGCCTGAACTGGAACCAACGGGCCGTCAAAGCCAAGCCCGGCTTTTCCGAGGGGTGGGGAAACATCGGGTTTGTCCTGCTCCAGAGCGGCGACGTGAAGGGGGCTATCAAGGCCCTGGAAAAAGCGACCCTGTTCAATTTCCGATTCATTCAAGCCTTCGCCACCCTGGCCAACGCCTACCTGATGAACGGCCAGGTCAAGGAGAGCATCGAGGCCAACCAGAAGGCCCTGACGCTTTCTCCGGACTTTGCCGTTGCCCATAACAACCTGGCCATCGCCTACCTGGAAGACGGGCAGCCGGCGCTTGCTGTGGAACACGCCGACAAGGCCAAAGCACTGGGCTATGACGTCGCACCGGAAATCCTGCAAGAGCTGGAACCCTACCGCCTCTTATAAACCTGTCGGGCACCCGGACCGCGCCACCCGAGGATCCGGGTGCCCGATTACTGCCACCTTTACCAACAGCTTCCGCCGCCATGCCGACCGTCTCCTATTTTCTATCCACCACCGGCCATCCCATTGATGACGACCATCCGTTGTGGCGGCTTCCGTTGCCGCGCAATCGGTTGCACGGAACGATACCATCCGAAGCGGTTGACGTCGAAGCCATTACCTATGGCCGCTATTTTTCAGCAATCACCTGCTTTTGCATGGCCGCCGGATGGAGACGCGTCTTAACGGCTGTCTCTCGAAAACTGGCTCGTCCGGTCATTGAAGAAGAGCTGAGACGCCTATCCGTCTTTTGTGAAAAACACGGGGCCTTTTACCATCCGGCCAGGCTCCAGGTAGCGCTGGCTGATCAGACCCTCTCCTTCGTGGTCAACGTTGCCGCATCCAACCATGGGCGCCAGGCGCTGTCCCGCGAGGTAACGGCGCTGGAACAGCTCAGCGATCAGCGGCCCTTTGGATGGTTTCCCCGGGTTTACAGCTCCACATCGGTCGATCTGCCCATGTTCTTAGGGGACTGGTTTGAGGACTTCCATGAATTTCACCTGACCCGTCGACCCGGAAGCGGCGAACTGGCCTTAGTGGTTTGGAATGGGACGGCCGACCGCTGTCTGCTTTCAGTAAAACAAGCGGCGGACCTGTACCGGAATGTCGCCATGATCCTTGCAGCCTGCTACGATCCGATCACCTCACGTCAAATCTTTCCCTGGCACCATGCCGCTGGCGACTTTGTGGTCCGCGTTGATGGGGATCGGGCAGCGGTAAGATTGATCACGGTCAGAAGTTATGCGCCCATTACCGGTTCCGCAAGGGCGCCCGACAACGAAAGATCAATTCTGGACGCGTTGGTCGTATTTTTTATCCACCTGTCCATACGCATGCGACTGGACCGGCTTGACGGGGTGAACAACCTTGTCTGGGCACCGGACCGCTGCCTTGTTCCCATGATGGATGGCTTTTTCCAGGGTTTGGACCTGACCGCCCGGATCACTGGTTTTTCCGAAAGGTTTCCCGAAGCCTTTCGTCAATTTTTCAACCACCACGATGCAGCAACGCTGTTGGCCATGGCTCGCGCGATCACAGCGACCGTTTTTAATGCCCGGAGCGAAGAACGCGCCCTCATAGACAGTTGTCTGGACCGTCACATCCACGACCTTTGCCGGCTATTGGCGGTTGAATAAGCAAGGCCGCCTGCGATGTCGAAAGGGAGTCGGCCTGAGGACTGCGCCGAACCGCAGCTAAGCACCCAAAATAGGCTCGAACACAACATGATGATGTTTTATCCACAAAATCCACAACATTTTGTGGGCAAACCTTAACGCTAACGTCACCTGTGGCTTAACTGCGCGAAACCAGGCTTTTTTATTGACAAGCCCCATGATTAATTCTATATCTGCTCCTTGCAGTTTTAATGAAAAAAACCATGTGATTTCAATAATCCCGATAATATATGCAGAAAAAATCCGAGAGGAGGTGACCTTGAATCCCCCCGTCGGGGACGGTTCTTTTATTATTGGCAGGTTGGTTTACTATCAATTCAAATGGAGGTAAAAGATGGCAAAGCATGCAACCCCTTTGTTGGACCAGCTTGAGTCCGGGCCGTGGCCGAGCTTCGTGTCAGACCTGAAGCAAGAGGCCGCGTCAAGGGCCAAGAACGCGAACAACGTGGAATTCCAGGTCGCCCAGGACTGCGTGGAAGACATTCTGGGTATCTTGGAATTGTCTTTCAAACACGGCCGGACCCACTGGAAACACGGCGGCATCGTGGGTGTTTTCGGTTACGGCGGCGGTGTTATCGGCCGCTACTGCGACCAGCCGCAGATGTTCCCCGGCGTGGCCCACTTTCATACCATGCGCATCGCCCAACCCGGCGGCAAATACTACACCACCGAATTCCTCAAAAAACTCTGCGATCTGTGGGAGTTCCGCGGCTCCGGCGTCACCAATATGCACGGCTCCACCGGTGATATCATCTTCATCGGAACGGCTACCAATCAGATAGAAGAAATCTTCTACGAACTGACCCACAACATGGGCCAGGATCTCGGCGGCTCCGGCTCCAACCTGCGCACCCCGTCCGACTGTATCGGTTCTTCCCGTTGTGAATACTCCTGCTACGACACCCAGGACCTCTGCTACAACCTGACCCAGGAGTACCAGGACGAACTGCACCGTCCGGCCTTCCCCTACAAATTCAAATTCAAGTTCGACGGCTGCCCCAACTGCTGCGTGGCTTCCATCGCCCGTGCAGACATCTCCTTCGTGGGCGCCTGGAAAGACGACATCAAAATCGACCAGGAAGCCGTTGCCGGTTACGTCGGCGGCGAATTCGCCCCCAATGCCGGCGCCCACAGCGGCCGCGACTGGGGCAAATTCGACATCGAAAAAGAGGTTACCGGCCTGTGCCCGACCAAGTGCATGAAGTATGACAAGGGCAAACTCTTCATCAACAACCGTGAGTGCACCCGCTGCATGCACTGCATCAACGTCATGCCCAGAGCCCTGCACATTGGTGACGAGCGCGGCCTCTCCATGCTGGTCGGCGCCAAGGCTCCGATTCTCGACGGCGCCCAGATGGGCTCCCTGCTGGTGCCCTTTATCAAGGTCGAAGAGCCTTACGACGAAATCAAGGAAGTCATCGAAGCCATCTGGGATTGGTGGATGGAAGAGGGCAAGAACCGTGAACGTCTCGGTGAGCTGATCAAGCGTCAGGGATTCCAGAAGCTGCTCGAAGCGACCAACATCAAACCGGTACCGCAGCATGTTCAGGAGCCACGCCACAACCCCTACATCTTCTGGAAAGAGGAAGAGGTTGAAGGCGGCTGGGATCGTGACATTAACGAATTCAGAAAAGACCACCAGAGATAGAGGGGAGGAATCACAATGGCATTTATTTCTTCAGGATACAATCCCGACAAACCGATGGAAAACCGGATCACCGACATCGGTCCGAGAAAGTACGATGAATTTTACCCGCCGGTCATCGCCAAGAACAAAGGCACCTGGCTGTACCACGAAATTATCAAACCGGGCGTGCTGGTGCACGTGGCCGCAAGCGGCGACGAGTGCTACACCGTGCGCGTGGGCGGTGCCCGCCTGATGACCGTCACCCATATCCGCGAAATCTGTGACATCGCCGACAAGCACTGCGGCGGACACCTGCGTTTCACCACCCGTAACAACATCGAGTTCATGGTGGACAGCAAGGCCAAGGTCGACCCCCTGATCAAAGATCTGGAGAGCCGCAAGTTCGACGGCGGCAGCTTCAAGTTCCCCGTGGGCGGTACCGGTGCCGGCGTGACCAACATCGTCCACACCCAGGGTTGGATCCACTGCCACACCCCGGCCACGGACGCTTCCGGCCCGGTCAAGGCCACCATGGACGTGCTCTTTGACGACTTCAAACAACACCGCCTGCCGGCCCAGCTGCGCGTTTCCCTGGCTTGCTGCCTGAACATGTGCGGTGCCGTACACTGCTCCGATATCGCCATTCTCGGCTACCACCGAAAACCGCCGATCCTGGATCACGAATATCTGGACAAGATGTGCGAAATTCCGCTGGCCATTGCGGCCTGCCCCACGGCTGCCATCAAGCCGGCCAAGATGAAAGTCGGTGACAAGGAAGTCAAATCCGTCGCCATCAACAACGAGCGCTGCATGTTCTGCGGCAACTGTTACACCATGTGCCCCTCGCTGCCGCTGGCAGACAAGGAAGGCGACGGTATCGTCATCATGGTCGGAGGCAAGGTCTCCAACCGCATCAGCAAACCCATGTTCTCCAAAGTTGTCGTGGCCTTCCTGCCCAACGAAGTACCGCGTTGGGGTCAGACAACTGCAGTCATCAAAAAGATCGTCGAAGCTTACTCCGCAGGCGCCAACAAGTATGAACGCGTGGGCGACTGGGCCGAGAGAATTGGCTGGGAGCGCTTCTTCGACAAATGCGAACTTGAATTCACCCATCATCTCATAGATGACTTCCGTGATCCCGCCTACTACACATGGCGCCAGACCACCCAGTTCAAGTTCTAACATTTTTCATATGAACGAATCAGTGCAGGGGGAGGCCGCGTGCCCCCCCTGCCTTCTTTAGAAAAGAGGTTACCATGGAATACGAAGAGGCAAAGAAGCTGATCGTAGATGAGTTGACCAAGAAGCTGAAGAACAAAAGCAAATTCTACTTCAATGACCTGACCAAAATTCTGGACATGAAGCCCCGCGAAGCCAAGAAAATCATCAACCAGCTCGTCCAGGACAAGGTCTTGGAATACTGGTCTTCGGGGAGCACATCCATGTACGGAATGCCAGGGACCGGCAAACAGGCTGCGGCCGAGCACGAAGACTAAATTCAGTCGGTGACGGCACGCCGCCCATAGGCCTTCCGCCGCCATGTAAACGCTTTGAAACAGGCGCCATCCAACCAGCAGTCCCTGCCAACCCCGGGCATCGTCGTCGCCGCACTGCGCGGGGGGTCGGGAAAAACCATCTTTTCCGTCGGCATCATCGCTGCGTTGCGGAGCCTGGGCAGGTCCATCGCACCCTTTAAAAAAGGTCCGGATTATATTGATGCCGGCTGGCTCGCACTCGCAGCCGGCCGGCCCTGCTACAATCTGGACACCTTCCTCATCGACCGGGACACGATCCTCGGCTCCTACCACAGCCATACCCAACACACCGATTTTTCCCTCATCGAGGGCAACCGCGGCCTCTACGACTGCATCGACACCCAAGGGGCAACCAGCACCGCCGAACTGGCCAAGCTGCTGGGCCTGCCGGTAATCCTGTGCATCGATGCCACCAAAACCACCCGCACCATGGCTGCCGTGGTGGCCGGCATCGCCGCCTTTGACCCCGACGTGCGCATTGGCGGTGTGGTGTTGAACCGGGTGGCCGGCAAGCGGCACCAGAGCATCCTCACGAACAGTATCGAAGAGTACACCGGTGTGCCGGTATTGGGTGCCGTACCGAAACTGAGAGAACCAGGTTTTCCCGAGCGCCACATGGGACTGGTGCCGACACCCGAACACGGCTGGGCAAAACCCGCCATCGAGGCCATCCGCTCGGTTGCCGAAAAGCATTTGGACATAGAGCGGATTCAACGCCTGGCCGCAACGGCAACCCTTGCTGAAACCGGTGTCCTCCCTAAACCAACTGCGCCTGAAGTTACTGCGCTTTCAGATCGGCCGACCATCGGCATTCTTCGTGATGCAGCCTTTCAATTCTATTATCCGGAAAACCTTGAAGCATTAGAGGCGGCCGGAGCGCGTCTGGTCTTCTCCAGTCCCTTGACCGACCGCCACCCCCCCCCGGTAGATGCCTTATATATCGGTGGCGGTTTTCCGGAAACCCATGCCCGTGAATTGGAAGCGAATGCTGAATTCCGAAACGCGTTGAAGCGCCTCACCCAACAAGGACTCCCTGTTTACGCCGAATGCGGCGGCCTCATGTATCTGGGAGAGCGCCTGGTATTAGCTGAAGGCAACTTCGAAATGACCGGCGTGCTGCCGGCTGTGTTCGGCTTTTCCAACCGACCCCAGGGCCACGGTTACACCATTGTCCATGTGGACAAACCGAACCCTTTCTACACCCGGGGCAGCCGCCTGCTGGGCCATGAATTTCACTATTCGAGCGTAAAGGAGTGGAAGGGGTCCATAGAAAACTTGACCTTCTCCATGCAACGCGGCACCGGGTTTTTAGACGGCAAAGACGGCGTCTGCATCAACAATGTTCTGGCCACCTATACCCATATACACGCACTGGGCACACCCTCCTGGGCGGCGGCCCTAGTGAAAGCGGCTCAATCCTACAAACACCGGGCAGATTTAATTTTTCGCGTTTGACCCGTCTACCTGCAGCAAATACATTTTAAGCGACCGGATGCCGTCATAATATAGCAACCTGGGCTGGCGTGCACATGCAGCAAAGAGCAACAGATTGCTTCCACTGTCTTTTTTTCAGGGTTTCCTATTTCTTGCAGCACTTTGATAAGGTTCGCTGATGAATTTGTTCCTTCTGCCAGAACTTTACAGCCGGGCCCTTCGATAATATCGAAGGGCTCTCCGTCGGCTCCAAAAGCGACAAAAAAGACAGGGCCTTTTTTGATGCTCGCCTCTATTTTTTTTTCGAATTCCTTTTGGTTCGTTTGCTTTTCATTAAAAACCAACTCATTCATGTGCTTTCTCCTTTATTATGCGTTTGGGCGGGGCTGTAAATGATCTGCGGCTTTATCACCTCCTTAAGCGTTTTCGGATGGCCCGTTGTTTTCACTGCAGCTTAAAACGCCAGCGTGATTTTTGTCAGGATGGATTGCTCGGGCACGATTTCCGGATTGGATGGATCGGTGTCTTGGAAACGAAAACCTTGATCAAATAAGTTTTTAAACTCAAGGCTGATGCTCCCATGACGTTTGGGCAGTCGATAACCAACGGCGGTATCCACTACCCAGAATTGGTCACTGTCCGTTTCCGTGGAACCAAAAAGCGGGTCCCCGAATTTACCATTCTGATCGACGTAGGTGGCCTTGAAACGAAGGAAGACGCCGAGAGGGTGAAAAAAATTGACCCCTAAGGGGAACATGTGGGTGGTAAGGGTTGTAAAGTAGTCATTGCCCACATAAGCGCGGTCTCTTTCAAAACGGGAATAACCATATTCGAGACTTGAGGAGACCCAGTCGTGCGGGGTCCAAAACAGGTAGGCGCGCCCGGCGCTTTCATCCCAACCCGCCGTTTGATACCGAAGGCCAATATCCTGAAAGCTGATCTCAAGATCCCGTTCGGAATATTCCAGGCCGGCAAACAGGTTCCGTCCCAACGCCTGGTCGATGGCCGCACCGTAGCACCACGCTTCCGTGAGGTTAGGATCGTCATAAAACTGATTGAACCCCGCCACCTGGGTGGGTTCAAGGGTCTGGTTGGATATCAAGTCTCGCTTAAACGTGCGGAAGGCCGCGGCCCGCAGGGTTGTGGCCGGGGTCAGGTTCCAGGTAACGCCCATTTTGGGGTTGAACTGCTCCCGATCGGCATCCTGGGTATCGTAAATATCCATGCTGGCGCCCATGATCCAGGTCACATTGTCCGGTATGTGAACCTGAGAATACATGTATGGATTGGTATGATCCACACGGGTCTTATAGGTTTCGGGTGGAAATCCGCTATACGTTTCAAGATTGTCTGATTCAGCATGATAATAACCAAGCCCGCTTATCAAGCTAGCTGTTTTGGATCGCAAAAGGTACTGGATTTCAACCATAACCCCTTCTTGTTCTTCTTCAAACGAATAACTTAAATCAAAATCCGGTATGTAGGTTTGATCTTTGCCGTCAAGCTCACTGAAGATAATCGTAGCGAGGATATTGCTTTGGGGGCTGGGTGCATATCTTCCCGCGATGCGCATGGAGTGCTGATCTGCATCCTGTCTATAAAAACGATCGAAATTTTCCGGATCGAAACGTAGGGGCAGGTCGCCTTTTTCTACATCCCAGTAACGATACTCCGCCAGCAGCGATGCCTCGGGTGTCAGACTGATCTGGGCAAAGGCATTGTAAAAATCGGACGAATGGTCGTTGTTCTCCCGAAACCCGTCGGTTTCGTGGTGAAATTGACCCAGGCTGTAAGAGAACCGGTCCCAGACCCCGGCCTGAACAATTTCGTCACCCCAGGTTGACTGACTGCCGACTACCCCGCTGGCCTGCAGTGCCAGGCGGTTGCGCAAAAAGAGGGGGCTGTATTCGTTGAACGCCGGTGCAGACGGTTCGGTGCCGTCCAGAATAAACGCTTGGGTTCCAGCGAGACTGGGCTGTACCGGAGTAATGTTGAGGGGCTGGAGCAACTGGGATTGAAGCAGTTCGCTGACTCGGGCAATTTCATGACGCGGCAGTGCAGAATAGGAGTCGGCCAGAAAACGATGGGCCGAATAGTTGGTCGGATCGGTATTCACCGATTTCCAGCCCTGAACCAAAGCAAGCTGCTGAAATCCAAGGTCGCGGTATATCCGTCCGATGCTGGCGCTGCGGGCGGCCAGGTCCTCGTCCAACAGAAGCCGGGAGCGGTAGACAGCGCGGTTGTCATTCAGTTCAAAGGCGGTCTGCAGGTCGTGGAGCGCTTCCACCGGCCGGTTCAACGTTTGTTTGCGCAGGGCATCATAATGCCAGGCCGTTGGATCGGCCGGGTCCAGCTGTTTGGCCGCTGCCAGCTGCGCTTGGGCCGGAGCATCCCGCTTTTCCTCAAAATAGGCTTTACCCAGATAACTTCGGATCAGCGCGTTCCCGGGATCCAGGCAGGCTGCGATCTCGAGTTCTCCCCGGCCTTGGGTCAATCGGCCCTCACGGATCTTGGTCAGGCCCATTCCCAGGCGCGCCATTGGCGCAGCGGAATCATAAGCGATTGCTTTGGCAAAGGCCTGGCTGGCGTTTTCAGTGTCGATCTGGGATAGGTAGGCAAAGCCCAGTACCGCCATGGTATGCGCCATCCCCGGTTGAATGCCCGCCGCACGGCGGGCGGCGGCCAGGGCTTGGGCGCGGTCTCCCGTTGAGAGGTAGAGCTCCGACAGTCGAGCCCAAACCAGGGCATTGTGTGGGTCCTTTTCCGCGGCTGTGCTGGCACTAGCCGTGGCGGCCTCCAGGTTGAAAAAGGCCTGCTGCACGTAAGAATGGGCAAGATCAACGCCACTGTTCACCGGAAGCTGGGCCAGCGCCTGATCGATCAGTTGGCGCGCCTCCTCCTTTTTGTTCTGCACCACCGCCGTTACTGCCAGAAGTGCCAGCGCGTCGCCTCGCTGCGCGTCGGCGGACTGAGCCTCTCGAAGATCAACCACGGCCGCATCCACTCGGCCCACCGAGAGCCGCAGGGCCGCCCGGTATAGCAGCATCCGGGGATCGTCGATGATATCCGGAATCTTGTTCATCGCCTGGAATGCGCCCTTCAAGTCGCCCCTGCGCCAGGCAGCGACCGACTCTCCAGCGTCATTGCACCACTCCTCGCCGCAGTGAAAAGCATCGGGTTTGAAGTCTATTACCGCCGGATAATACAGGGTCCAGTGAACGGCGTCCCGGGGTTGCACCACGGGAGTCGGTACCGGTGGCAGGTCGGCCCTTGCGGTCACCGACTGGTTTTTGACCAACCGGACGCTTCCGTGCGGGTTGAACACGTTCAAATGGCCCTCGAAAAGAGAAATGGTCGTCTTAACGTCATCCACCAGCGCAACAAACTCGGTCCCTTCCACGGCGCCATTAACAAAGGGCGTTACCACATGGAGGCTGCGATGGACGCGGCTGAAAAAATGCACCACGCCATTGAGCAGTTCGATTATTAACGGTTGTTGCGGTTCCGCCGCGCGAAAGACCAGTGTGGATTGCTGGTCGACCCGCAGGGTGCTCTCATTGATCAGTACAAAGGCGGCGCGACTCTCTTTACCCACGTTGATTACGTCACCGGCAAGAAAACGATCCTCCAGGGACACTGTCTGCCATGCTTGTGCCATCTTCCTGCGCACCTTGACGTCGCCTTGGATAGAAACAACCCGGGCAACCCAATGTGATTCCAGTCCGGTTTCCGCGCAGAGACGTCCAGGTGTGGATATCAGTCCGATAAATAGCCAGGCGGTCAGGACCTGTCTAAAACCGGTGTTGGTTCCAGCCTGTTTTACCCATTTAATCATTGATCGTCTCCTGTGTGCTATTTCTGCCCCATAACCACGGTACCGTCCCAGTTTTCACCGGGAGGGTGCCGCTTGAAGCCGTCGCAGAGTTTTTTGTAAAATATCGACGGGCCATCGGTGCGGTAAATGACTAGGGCTCGGTTAAAGGCATCAATCGCAGAATCCCATTGCTTCTGCCGGTAGGCACTTAGGCCTTCTTCGAAACAACTGCACAGTCGTTGCTGCTCCTGGTTGGAATCTTTGGCATAACCCAGCAATTCATGGATCACCACCGGATTGGATTTGCCGAAGGGCAGCATCGCACCGAGTCTGCGGGTCGAAAAACCTTCCAGCCGGTGCAGGACTTGATCGGAAACCAAAATCTGCGTGCCGAGCTGCTTGTTCATGCCTTCCATTCGTGAAGCGGTATTGACAATATCCCCTACCGGTCGATACTCGTAATGATCAACAGCGCCGATGTTGCCAACCAAAATATGCCCGGCATGCATACCGATGCGCGTGTGAAGGCTGCTGATGTGATTCTCGCGGTTAAACGCTTTGATCGCAGCGACAATGCCCAACGCGGCATGACACGCCTCTGCCCGGAGCGCTGCATCCGGCTTGGATTTTGCCCAGATGGCCATCATGGAATCGCCCACTACGTCGGAAACGATTCCACCGTGTTTTCTGACCGGCACAAAGAGCCTTTCGTAATAGCTGTTCATGAACTGGCTCAACGCCTTGGGCTCCATCAATTCGGAGATCGCAACATATTGCTGGGCATCGGTGTACAGGCAGATACCATATAATACTTGGTTGCCTGCATCGAAGTCCCCCAGGTTATTGGCCAATTGATCGATAACCGGGTCCGGCAGAAAAAAGCCAAAGGCTTTCCGGATAACCTCCCGCTCCTTGTTGGCAACGCAATAACGGCAAACAACGGTTCCGAAAAGCGCCAGCGGCATCAATATGAAAAGGGGAATAACCACCGGAATCCAAAGGGAATGGGCCTTAAAACAGATCCATGCAGCGGCCAGATAGAAGAGGCCTACACCCATGACGCTGGCTGTGGCGGCACCCATTGGCAGAGAAAAACAAAGGAGGCCCAGAACCCACCCGAACCCGAAAACAATCAATACGTGCATGGGCCATTCCAGGGACGTCAACAGACGCTCCTCCAACAGATTGGCAAAAGCGGTTGCCGCGATCTCCACCCCGCTGATATCGATGCCGTTTTTTTGCGAAAAAACCGTATAATAGCCATCCTGACGCTGGGGCCGTAAGTTTTCGGACAGACCCACGAACACGACTTTCCCTTCAACCGCCATCGCCGGTGCCGTTAAATGGGCGGTTGCCTTTTCGACATCCTCCCGGACAGCTATCACTTTGTGATATGATCGGGTATTAAATGTTCCCGCCGGACCATAGAAATTCAGGTGTCTGCTGCTCTTGCTCAGCAACATCCGAATGAGACTGCGAAGCCGTTTTTTTTCTAGCGGTTCGCGCGCTTCCAGCTGATCGAGCATCCCGCGGGCGATTGACGGTTCACGGTTGAAGATTTCACGGAAGGCAAGCAAGGCTTCTTCTACCCCGCGTTGGGCAACGATCTCCTCCCAGTGTGGGTGTAGATCCGGGTCGCTTGCTGAACGAACGCTGTTTAAAAGATGGTAAAAGGCCTCGTAATGGCTGGATGCATAAATAAAAAAAGCAACCGCCGGCAGTGTCGGCGAATTCCCAGCGCCTTCCTTAAACAACCAGAATTGACTGAGTTGGATCGGAACTTTGGGCAGGGGAAAGGGCGCTATGGCTAAGGCTGCCTGCGCCAGGGGAGGAATCGGAGGAATCAGTGTTTCAATATTCAAGTCGACAAGAGATTTCCCGCTTGAATCATAGAGGGGGATCTTTTCCTGCCGGATGGCTTCACAAAGGACAACTTTCTTCGAATCGGCCACAGCGGCCACGAATGCCTTGTCGATATCGGTGTCATGGGCTTCCTCAAACAGCAAATCGAATACAATGGCCACAGCCCCTTGTCGGGAGAGCGTTTGAACCAGTTGTGTATGCAGCGACCGCGGCCAATTTTGAATTTTTTTGGGAAGACCGAGCGCAGCCACCGATTCTTGATCCATCGAAACAATCATCACTTCCGAAGGCGGGGGGAGGGTGCCTCTTAGGTGAAACAGCAGTTTGAGTCCCCAATGCTCCTGCAGTTCCAGTGAAAAGGGCAGGATAGAAAGGATAACGCCGAGCACCCCTGCACCCAAACTCACCCCTAAGATTTTGACGGATCGGGACATGGCCAATGCCTGAGTATGTGAAACTCACATCTGCAGCCGGTCAATAAGTCGAGAATCGTCTTGGAGCGGACAACCGCTGTCGCAGGCCATCAGGAATCTTCAGCGTACAAAGCTTGTCGGCTTCCTGCATACTCTCCTTCGCAGTTGTACGTTTTTAAACCCACCCTGCATACCAATGGTGGCACGACGCGTGGTGCTGGCGCTTGATGTGTTTGGGGCTGGATCTCTACCTGGTTTTTGAAACCAGCCGTGACCGGACAGGGAGAGCGTCTGTTATCGCTCTCAGAAGTGAGCATCCGGGTCGCCGGGAAACCGTGTCTTTGTGTGGAACGCTGTTGGGTAAAGGGCCAATCAGGTCTGTTGGAAGAGACGCAATCGCAACGTCGAGAGTGAGTATATCATGAATTTCTATCATCCTCGGCAGCACCTGTCAATGCCGTGCTCGGTATGCGGAAAGGCCTGTGGCACCTGCAACAAACAGCGCTTTTTTTTAATCAGCCGTGCCGTTAAAAAAACGGGGCAACGCCGCCCCTTGCGACATTGCCCCGTTTAACCGGCAGATAGAATGTATCAGGAGACTATTTTTCTTTCGGGTGACATCCGGTGCACGTCTGCGGTGCAGCCTTGGTATTGTTCTTTTTGTTGTAATCTTTGTGACAGCTGGTGCAATTTTCGTGAATGGCCTCGGCATGGTATTCCATCTCTTTAGCGGAAATCTCCTCTTTGGAGGCCTTTTTCTCTTTCAGTTCTTTTTTCAGCTCGCCGGGCATCTGCCCGGGAAGCTTGTGGCACTCAATACAGTCCTGGACATTGTCACCGAGCTTCAGGTCCGTTAACGGTTTGCCGGTGGCATCGTGGTGGCAATCTCCGCAGCCGATTTTGTACTCTTCGTTGTGCTTTTTGTGGCTGAAGGTCACAATGCCCTTGGTGTGCTCACTGTAAGCCTTGTGCTCCATCTGAATCACATCCTGGACGGCCGTGCCCGCATAAATGGAGCCGGCGGCGAAGAGCAGCCCCACACATACCGCTACCCATACGACAGCATTTCTTTTACCCATAACCTCCACTCTCCTCTTCCATGGTTGGTAAAACACCCAAAATCACTCCGCCCGAAATGTCTATCAATCCTGATGCACTCTGTCAATGGGAATTGACTTTCAAGATTTATTATAAATTATCAAATAGTTATTAAACAGCCGGTGGCTGATCAGGCAGGGATTGTCGACGTCTGCCAACATCTCGAAGCCCGGAATGTAGACTTTGACATCGGAATTATCCAGAGCCCTACGAGCAATATCCACATCCTCTTAGGAGCAAACCCGTTGACCAGCAGCGGTGTTTCCACCAGCATCAAGTCTCGAACCGGCGGGTTGCTTGAAAGATCCGGGAATGCGTCTCCGCCTGGCTGTCCCGTGCGAGCATTTCATATAGGGCGCTGAGGCGGGCCTCGGCCGTTGGGATGCCTGATGCCAGAGCCGGTGACGCCCGTCGTTATTTGTTCCCCTTCCATCCAAGACCACGGCTCTTCCCGGTAGGACACCGCCACTCGCAAGTTATTGGGGTCAAGAAGCGCATATTCGCCCGCGGTCAACTGCGAATGGGAACCATTTATCACCGGGTGGGTGCGAGCCGCGCCATGGCCTTGGCAATGGTCTCCGCTACCGATAGCCGTGGCCGGGGCTTGCCGGGCCTGTCCTCGTGTCAGGGGGCACTGACCGGATCATTGATCGCCGGCGCTCTCGGTTTCGGCAACCGGTTCCGGAGCCTCTTTTTTCTTGCCGAAAATTCTGGCGCCGACGATACTGATTTCGTACAACAGCATCAGTGGAACAGCCATCATGATCTGAGTCACCACGTCAGGAGGGGTTAATATCGCCGCGCCCACAAAGAAGAGGAGAATCGCATATTTCCTGTTCTTCTTCAAAAAATCAGTGGAGACGATGCCCAGACGCGCCAGGAAGGTAAGCACCAGGGGCAGCTCGAAGACCAGTCCGAAGGCCAGGAGCAGTTTGGCGGCAAAACTCAGGTACTCTTTCATGGAAGGCATGGGACGGATGGTTTCCGTGGCAAAGCCTAAAAAGAATTGGAACCCGAAGGGAAAGACAATGAAATAGCCGAACAGCGCGCCACCAATAAAAAAAATCGACGAGAGAAAGACGATGGGAAGCATCAACCGCTTTTCCCGATCATAGAGGCCTGGCGCGACGAACATCCAGAATTGGTAGATGATCACCGGGGAGGCGATCATGAGTCCGGCAAGAAAGGAAACCTTGAGAAAGGTGAAAAAAGCTTCGGGCAACCCAGTGTAGATCAAGGTTTCCCCATGTTTCATGACGGAAATCAGCGGCTGAGTAAGGATCTGAAACAGCTTCTCCTTGAATCCGTAAGAGAGTACGAACCCGATACCAACGGCGACAAAGCTGGTAATCAGGCGCTTGCGCAACTCTTCCAGGTGGGCGGTAAAGGGAATTTTATCTTCCGTGTCCTTTTCCAGGTCTGCCACGTTCCTTATCCCTTGCGCGTCGCAGCTTCCGGATCGGGACCTGAGACAGGCGCGTCACCGTCATTCAGGGGGTCCGTATCCGAATTCGAAGCCTCGGTGTTGCGGCGTTCAAATGCGGCGTGGAGTGTCTCCATAGGATTGCCGGCATCCGGCGATTCATCGGGCAGGGCCGCTCCGTCAGGTTTTTCTTCCGCATCGCCGGTGCGCCGCCGATTCTCGATATTGCTCTCGCTGTTGATATCCTTAAAGGCCGTTTTTACATCTTTGAGTTCCGTATCGATCTGCATGCTCTCTTTAAGATCGCTGGTCGCCTTTTTGAATTCTCCCAGGGCCTTGCCCATCGACTTGGCCAGATCCGGCAGCTTCTTGGGCCCGATAACGATCAGGGCCACAGCCAGAATAAGAATCATTTCCGGCATTCCGATACCGAACATGAACGTCTCCTTTACTGCGCTTGAAATGCGTTGCTTCTAAAATTGGCAACTCTACTGGTTTTGGCAGGGGGTGTCAAGACAAGAACCCGGCGGTATTCCACGCAATCGGAGGCATGCTCAATCCCCGCTGGAACGCGGCTTATTGCTTATCCGGATCCAACACCAACAGGTAAAACGACCCTTTGTGCTGCATGTGGCCGGCGGCAATTTGCGCGTAGGGGCCGTTGCCCCAAAAGATATCCACCCGGCCCGGGCCCCGGATCGCCCCGCCGGTGTCCTGATTGAGCACAAAGGCGGAAAAATCCATCCACCGGTCGATGCGGCCGCTACCGTCCACCACCGGAATCTGGGTCTGCAAAAAGGCTGGCGCGGCCATGGGAAAAATCTGGCGATCCACGGCAACAGAACGCCCCGGCGTCAGATCCACGCCGATGGCGCCAATGGGGCCGGAGGTTTCGGTTTTAAAGAAAACATAGCTGGGATTGTGGTTGAATACGGCGTCCACCTCGGCGGGATGGGTCTGTAAATATGCCTTGAGCCGCTGCATGGACATCTCCTCGCCAGGGATCTTGCCCTGGTCGATGAGCAGCCGGCCAATGCTGCGGTAGGGGTGGCCGTTGGTGCCGTGGTAGTGCACCCGGAGGAACTCTCCGTTGGTCAGGTAGATCCGACCGGATCCTTGAATCTGTAAAAAAAACAGGTCGATGCGGTCGTCCACCCAGGCGATGGGGGGTGCTTTTTGGGCAAAGCCCTTGTCCCCTTCGATGGCCTTTCGATCCAGGTAAGGCAGCACGGTATTGCCCTGCAGGCGCCCGATAATGCGTTTGCCCTTGAAGTCTTCCGAAAAAAGAGCAAGGTCGATAACCAGCAGGTCTTCGGGCATGGCATACACCGGGTAGCGGTATCGGGCGTCGGGCGCCAGGCTGCCCTTGAGGTGGGGTTCGTAGTATCCGGTAAAAAGCACCTTGCCGCTGTCCAGCCCCCCGCTGGAGCGGTACACCCGGAAGTGGTCGGTGATGAACCGGTTCATCGCCGCCGGGGCTGGCCGGGTTGCCACGAACTCCCGCAACACCTCCAATGAACGAATCAGATGCAACGCGCTGTAAGTATCTTCTCCGAAGCCGAAGGTGCGTTCGGCCGGAACTTTGTTAAGATACTCCAGGCTTTTGCCGATGCCGTAGGCAAGGTTGTCCAGAAAAAACCCGTCTGAAAAATCAGGATACGCCTGCACGGAAAGCCGGATTAGCCCTGCCGCTGGCTTAACGGAGGGCTTTTGAAAAAGGGCGCAGCCGGCGGCCATTAAAATTGCCATGCCAAGCGTGAACAGTTTAATGGTCGGATGGCATCGAGCTGTTTTTTTCATGGTGTGGCGTTTTCACGCAGATAGGTGCCGCTCTTGCCACCCGTCTTTTTCAGCAGGCAGATGTCGGCAATGGTCATGGCTTTGTCAATGGCCTTGCACATGTCGTAAAGGGTGAGGGCCGCCACGGAAACGGCGGTCAGGGCCTCCATTTCAACCCCCGTCTGGTCCACGATGCGGACTGTTCCTTCGATGCGGATGGCATGATTGCTTGCGTCGGGAAAAAAGTCCACCTTTACGTGGGTCAGGTTCAGCGGGTGGCACATGGGGATCAGCTCGGCGGTCTTTTTCGCGGCCATCACCCCGGCAATGCGTGCCGTCTCCAATACATTGCCCTTGGAAACAGTTCCGGCAGCAATCCGCTGGAACGTCTCTTCGGTCATATGGACGATGGCCTGCGCCACGGCGGTCCGCTGGGAAGCCACTTTCTCGGTCACGTCCACCATTCGAACGCGGCCCTTGTCATCGATGTGAGTCAGGTCAGACATCTTTCTCTCTCGGTCGAAGGTCTCCCGGATTAAGCAAAAAACTCGGTTTTGGCAGTCACTGTGGTTTTTATGGCATTAAGGGTTTCGGTTAGGGTCGCGATGACATTTTCACGGATATCACCGGCCACCACCAACAGCATCACGTCATCCCCGATGGAAAGGTCTGTGTCGGCAGCGATGTCTACCTGGACATCAACGATTCCCGGACGGGATCGTTGTTCGGTAAGGACCTGCGCCAGCCGCTCTCGGTCGACGGCCACCCGCAGGCCCGTGACCCGGCGGCCGTCGCGGGAGGAACCCCGGACCACACCATTGTGGCACAGAATCATCCCCACTTGGTCGTAGGCCGGGTGGGTCTTTATTTTGCCAATTAACGAGTCTGCATTCATTTTATCAATGGGCTCCCTTGTTTTCTTTACCGAGGGCCTCGGCCCGCACAAAGTCCTCGGGGGTATTGACGTTGAAAAAGGAACTCAGCTCTGCATCGAGGGCACGCAACTCGGTCTCAGCAACCGTTTTCACTCGCACCTTGCGGAACAGTCCCTGAATCTTCAATAGGTTTCGCTCCAGCTGCCACACCATGGCCGGAAGGCAGGTTTTTTTATACACGGCAAACATCGGCTCATAGCCGGCCGAGGTGCAGGGGATGATGATATCCGCCTTGCGCTCGATATTATCCAGCATGCACTGAACCAGCGCAACTTTGACAAACGGCGTATCACAGGCGGCGAAAAACGCGTATTCATGGACAGCGGCGAACAGCCCGGCATGCAGGCCGTTGAGAGAACTGCGCACCCCATAGTGGTCGCTAACGATCAAGGCATCGATACCCATGTAGGCCGCCGGCTCGTTGGTCACCAGAACAATCTGATCAAACAGCTGGGCATAGACATCCACGAGGCGTTCCACGATGGGCTTTCCGCTGATATGGAGGAAGGCTTTGTTTTGTCCATCAAACCGTTTGTTTTGACCGCCAGCGAGAATCACGCCGGTGCATGGTGCCGCCATAAAAAGATCCCGGGGAAAAGGTGTTCAACAGGCCGCCTCATGAAAAAAAATCCAGGCCCGTTCTGCTTGAACATAGAAAAATCCCTTTTTAAATGCAAGGATATTAACTTGCCAAGGCGTGTGCCATAGGGTAGAAAAGCGGGAGTTTTCAGCAAACCGCTCCTGAATCAACTATCGTTTCAAACAAGGCAGGACTCGTATGGGCCGACACCAGCATCGAAAAACGGCACCGGCATCGGTTGGAGTGGGCATCCTGTCGGTTTCCACCACCCGGTCGTTGGAGAACGACGAAAGCGGACTGTGGATTGCCAAACGAGCCAAAAAAGAGGGCCACGAGGTCCGGTTCCACCAAGTGGTCACCGACGAAATAGCCGCCATCCGCGAGGCCGCCTTGAAGGCCATCCGAAACCACGGCCTCCATGCGCTGCTGGTCACCGGCGGCACCGGCATTACCCCCAAGGATGTCACCATTGAAGCCATCAAGCCTCTGTTTTCCAAGGAGATGACTGCCTTCGGGGCCATTTTCGCCCAGCTCAGCTTCGAAGAGATCGATTCCGCCGCCATCCTCTCCCGCGCAGCTGCCGGCATTATCGGCAGTACCGTGGTCTTCTGCATGCCCGGCAGTAAAAAAGCCTGCCAACTGGCCTGCAAGGCCCTGATCTTCCCCGAGCTAGGGCATGTGGTGGCCCATATTAAATAGTGTCCATCCTCAACTATCATCTCTCGGCCAAGGCCGTCGCTCGTGCGCTTTTGAACGCCTCGACCGTGGTCGTAACCAAACGCAACAAGGTGTCGATAGACACCTCGTAAGGATGAAAATGTCCGCTGCAGAAACTTCCGTGACCGCCTCGCTGACCGTTGAGGCGCTCCAGGCAACCATAGACCGCTGGATCAAAGCCTTCGGCGTACGCTACTTTTCCGAAATGACCAACCTGGCCGTGCTTATGGAAGAAGTGGGGGAGCTGGCCCGGATCATGGTCCGGACCTACGGTGAGCAAAGTTATAAGGGGAAAAAGGCCCCGCCAGACCTTGGCGACGAACTGGCCGATGTGCTCTTTGTTCTCGTCTGCATCGCCAACCAGACCGGCGTGGACCTGGAATCCGCCATTCAAAAAAACCTACACAAGAAATCCACCCGGGACAACCATCGTCATCATAACAATCCAAAATTGACACCGTAACCTATCCCATTTGTTCGGTTGCCATTTCGCAAAGGCGTTTTCGTTGCCGGCCCGTAAGTGGACAAAAGGGCGAATTGGCGTAGGTTGTATCCCGATTTTCCACCACCAGGACCATGGCGTCCGGGCTGAGCGCGTGGGTGTGCCAGACCGCCTTTTTAACATTGTATATCGTTTGGGGTGCCATGACCTGACCGTGGATGGCCGAAATCGAATCTTCCCCTTCGCCCACAAACAAGATGCACCGGCCCCGCAACAGCACGAACACCTCGTCCGTATTGTTGTGGCGCTGCATAGCGTCTATCTTGTCCGGCCGCAGGTCGTCGCTGAAGTTCAGAAGGGCCACCCGCCAGGTGCCATAATCGACCATCGGACGGTAACCCGCGTCCGAATGCGTGAGGACTTCGATCAGGCTTGCTGGAATTGTCATTGCCGGAACCTTTTTCTTTGGGGGGAAGGGCTTGAACATAATCCCGCGCATTTTCCAGCCAGGCGGTTAAGGCGTCGGCCGTTGCAACACCTTGCGGTTTGACCATGACCCAACCTTTCATAGGCCGCCCAGTAATGTCGAACGGTTTGGTGTGCGCTTTGGACAAGGCCCTGGCCGCAGCTGTTTCGCCCAGGCGAAGGATGAGACACTCCTTAATATGTCCCGCAAAACAGATTACCTTGGAGCAGATGACAGACCCCGCCGAATCTCTTTTTGGAGGTCACGTTTTTCCAGTCATGGATGGTCGACAAGATCCAGCTCTCCAACAACTCATCGTAGGCCATCGCCAGTCTCCGTTAAATTAAAAAGAGACCTGTTGATCGATTCGTTCAACGAGTGATCACAGCTCAACGGCCGGCCGTCCAGGCTCACGGCTGGTACCGCGCCCATGAGGGCGTTGGTGAGCAGGACCATATCGGCATCCATAAGCGCATCGGAGTGAATCTGTCGAGATTCAATATTGAAACCCAACGCCTGCAGGCGCCTGCAAACCGCTGCTTGCATCACTCCGGGCAGCACGTGGGAAGACTGTGGGCGGATCACCGTCTTGCCCGCCACCACCAGAAGATTGGCTGTATTGGTTTCAGAAAGGGTTCTGTCCGGGTTCAGGATAATTGCCTCGTCAGCACCCTGCTCCCAAGCCCAGGCACCGGCCTGTTGGTAGTAAAGGTAATTCAACGTCTTGTGGTCCGCCAGGGGGGTCATGCGCGGGTGTGGATAGGTTGCCAGTTTCAACCCGGTTGCCCCTAGTGCCGCCAGACGATGAAGGTAGGGCCGCGCCGTCACCAGAACAGTGCCATTGAATCTGGAGCGGTTTGGGTCGCCCCGGGTGGCCAGAAGCTTGAGCGCCGCCGTTGCAGCGCCCAAGCCATTTTTCTCGACGACCTGCCCGAGGATATCCCTCCAGGTCAGATCCGGCGGCGCGCTACCGAACAAAGTGGACCACGTCCGGTTGAACCGATCCAGATGTGCTGGCAATCGGCAGGCAGCGCCCTTTTCCATACGGATCGTTTCGAAAAAACCAAATCCATACTGAAGGCCCAGGTCGGATACGGGTACCACCGCCTGCTCCAGGAGCATTAACCGTCCATTCAGCCACATCCAGGGGCCTGAAGCGGTTTTTGTTGCCTGGCGCTCTGCTGTCCCCTGAAGGACCGACATCAGCGTTCGTCCCTTATGGAGGGTTTCTTCATACTCCTCCTCTGGCTTGGAGTCATAGACAATGCCGCCCCCCACGGAAAAAACGAGGCGGTCGCCGATAACCGTCGCGGTGCGGATGGCGATGGACAGGTCCATGCTGTCGTGGAAACTGATATAGCCGATGGCGCCGGTGTAGACGTGACGGCGAAGGGGTTCCAGTTCATCGATGATCTCCATGGCCCGGATTTTGGGGCAGCCGGTAATGGAGCCGCCGGGAAAGGTGGCTCTGATCAGATCCACGGAATCCTTGCCCTTGGCCAGCGTTCCTTCCACCACGGAAACCAAATGATAAACGTTCTGGTAGGCTTCCAAACGCTTGTGCTGGGCCACGACCACCGAACCGCCGGCACACACCTTGCCGATGTCGTTGCGCAGCAGGTCTACGATCATGGAAAGCTCGGCATCATCTTTGGGGCTGCGGGCCAGGGCGGCCATCATCTCGCGATCTTTCTCCGGAGCCTTTTCCCTTGGACGGGTGCCTTTTATGGGACGGGTTTCCACCCGGCTGCCGCTGCGCAGCAGAAACCGTTCCGGAGAAGTAGAGACGATTTGATGATCGCCGGCATTGACGTAAGCGAAAAACGGGGCGGGGTTCAAGTGATACAGGGTTCTGAAAAGGCTGAAGCAGTCACCCGCGAAGCCAATTTCGAACCGCTGGGACAAATTCACCTGGTAGGCGTCACCGGCAGCAATGTATTCCTTGATCCGTTTAACCGCGGCCACATAGTCGGCGCGGGTGAAGGTTGACTGCAGCGACGCGCCGATTCCTGAAAAATCACTGGGTACCGGTGGCGACGATGTCAAGGCCTGCCGGAACGCGTCTATCGCCGCTTTGGCCGCCCCGGCAGGCTGGTCCCGGCGAATGGTGGCATGAACGTTGGTCGTCCCACTGATTTTGTCCTGCACCACAATCACAGATGGAGCGACAAGGCAAAGGTGGGGGAGCCCAAGGTCGTCGATGGTGGTGCGGGGCAGGCGTTCCAGCCCGTCTTTCAGGTCGTAGGCCAAGTATCCGAAAAGACCGGCTGCAACGGGGCCCGTCGCAGCCCCAACGTTCAGGCGACAACCCTGCAGAACCGTTTGGAGTACATCCAGCGGCGCCTGCGCAACCACACGGGTCGCCCCATCGATGACCACCGATGTTTCCACAGGCCGTCCGGTAATCGTGAGCCAGGGGCGGAGACCCAGGATGTGGTAGCGGGAACAGTCCAGCTCCCCGCCGCTGAGCAGCACCACGGTCCCCGGTTCATGAGCAAAGCGGGCGGCCATATCCACGAAGGGTTCTTCCTGGCGAAGCGTTTCGGTCTGCACCCCGGCAATGCTGCCCAGATCGTCGCTCAACCGTTTCAAAAGGCGCTCGCTTCCTCGGCGGACGCCCCATTGCTCAATGCTGCAGGGTGGCCGGGGTTTGCCGCACGGGGCGCGGCCTCTGACGGCAGGTCGCCTTTCAAGGGGCCCAGCCGCAGAAAGTTTTCAACCAAGCTGAATCCGTGTTCCGTCAGAAAGCTTTCCGGGTGGAACTGCACGCCGTGAAGGGGAAACCGGTTATGCGACAAACCCATAATTATCCCGTCTGCGGTTCGCCCGGTAACCACAAGCTGTTGCTCAAGGGTTCCTGCCGGCGGCTGCACCGTCAGGGAATGATACCGGGCCACGGTGAACGGGGAGGGTATCTTTGAAAATAGCGCCTCCTGACGATGGTAGACGTGGCTGGTTTTACCGTGCATCGGTTCCGGCGAACGGATGGTACGGCCGCCGAAAACTTCGTTGATGCACTGCATACCGAGGCAGACACCAAAAATGGGTATCGTTCGGAAAAACTTCTGGATCACGGCTTTGGAAATGCCAGCATGGGCCGGGTCCTTAGGCCCCGGGCTGACGAGCAGGTAGTCCGGGCGCTCACCGATCACCCGGGACAAGGTAATCCGATCACTGCGGTGAACATGGATGGCGAGATCGTAATGCATGAACATCTGCACCAAGTTGTAAGTGAATGAATCGTAATTGTCGATCACCAGCAGCGTAGCCACGGTTGCCTCCAGTATCGTGCCTGCATGGGGCTGAGCACCAAATAAAACAGCCACCCGCTTTGAGCCTGGGTGGCCGATGCCTGTTGCATAACTCATTCTCTGTCACACCTAAGAGGGCGGACGTTTGATCTGTTTTTCAATTCTCAGTAGCGGATATGGCCGCAGCGGTCAAGCAAAATGAGACGCAGCACCCACGCTCGTTCTCATTTTGCAGCCTGAAAGACAGCGGGGTTGTCTTTTCACCCTCGCTGCAGAGGACCGGGTGGTTATCTCATCTCTGGGGCAAGAGGATTTCCATGACTGGCGGGAGGCCTCCCGCCATCGGAGGATGTCGGCTACGCCAAGCCTTGACGCGACTTGAGATAGGCATCCCACTCCATGGGAAGGAGTTGTTGTTTCTTGGTGTTACAGGCCTTGCACGCCGGAACCACATTTCCCTTGGTGCTTTTTCCCCCCTAGCCAAAGGGACGATGTGGTCCATGGTCAGATCGGCTGCCGGTGTCTGAGCGCCGCAGTAATTGCAGCGGCCTTTGGCACAGCGCCGTTTCCACCATTGGGACTGTCTCAACTCCCGGGCTAGCTGACGCTCCCGCTTGAAATCCCACTCGTCCAGATCATAGGCATAGGGTTTCATGGCGTCTCACTGGCGGCCGTCACCCTTGTCGACCGGTTGACCGCTATCCCCAAACCGGCCACCCAGTTGTCAATTTCCGCCTGCAGCATCACATAAAACCTGGCAGAGCCCCCCAGGCCGGTTCGGCCGAAAAAGTAGTTGATCTCCAAAAACATGGGCAGAGGGCCTTGCGGCACTATCCCGGATTCATCGAAAAGAAAATCGAATCCGGCCAGATTGATTCGTGACTGTTGGCAGAAGCTGCGGGTCAAGGCCAACGCCTTCTGGCGAAGGGCCGGATCTGACTCGGTGTCGATGCGCGCTCCGTTGGCCACACTGGTGCCGAAAACGCCGGGGTTGTCCTGAATTCTCCAGTACGCGAGCCGGGTCTGACCGATCACGGCAACCCGCAACGTCCGGTTTGCAGCAGGCACAAAGACCTGAAGGATAAATCCCCGCTGGCCGGAACGCTCTTCCGCCGCAGCTCTTGAAAGAGCGTGTGCCAGATCGGAGGGTGACTGGAGCAAAAAAACCGTGTCTCCCCCACCGCCCCAATCCAGCTTGAATACGAGGGGAAACCCGGTATCGACAACCTCTTTGGCACGACGGCGGAAGTGTGTTGTATCATCAAAGACCCAGGTGCGGGGGTGGGGAGCCTCAAGGGCCTGAAAAAGCCTGGCCTGACCGATTTTTCCCGGATACTGAAACCGGGCACCATAATCGGGAAAAACATGCGGGCAGTTTTGCATGGCCATGCTGTAGAGCGCTTCCCGGCAACCCTGGGGTAAAACGACGGCATCGGCGGCGCGGATGGCGGACAGGTCTTTTGCATCCGGATTCCTGCCGGCACAAAGGCGGTTGATGTCAGCTTCGTAGCAGGGGTGATAAGAAAGAATCATCAGTACCCGAACTTTCGCAGCGCCTTGGTATCCCTGGTCCAATTTTTCTGCACCCGTACAAAAAGTTTGAGAAAAACCTTGGTCTCCAGCAGTTCTTCAATCGCCTGCCTGGCCGCTTCCCCGATCTGCTTGAGTTTGGCCCCCTGGCTGCCGATGATGATGCCCTTCTGGGAGTCCCGCTCAACATGGATGGAGGCATGTATGCGAATCAGCGCTCCCGTTTTCTCCTCCTCGAAGGAGTCGATAGTAACGGCCACTGCGTAAGGAATTTCCTGTCCGGTAAGCCGGAAGACCTTTTCCCGGATCATTTCGGCGGCAATGAACCGAGTCGGCAGGTCCGTCAGGCTGTCGGGAGGAAAAAAGGGCGGCCCGGTGGGAAGGGCGCCTTCCATGGCATCCAACAAGCGGTCCACCTGCTCGCCGTTGCTCGCACTGATGGGAACGATGGCGGCAAAAGGAAAGGATCCGGACCACCGTTCGATCTGCGCCAACAAGGCCGGCCGCTGAACCTGGTCAATTTTGTTGAGCGCCAGCATCACCGGGAGCCGTTGCTGGGCAAGCTTGTTAAGCAGCAGCCGTTCCGACGGCTCGTCCGGCGTCTGTGCGTCCACCAGCAGGAGGACAAGATCCACTTCCGACAGGGTGGACAGGGCCGCATCGACGATGCGTGCATTGAGGGGGTTCTTGGCTCGGTGAATTCCGGGGGTGTCCAGAAAAACCATCTGCGATTTGGTCCGGTGAACCACTCCCAAGATCCGGTTGCGTGTGGTCTGGGGCTTTTTGGATGTAATCGATATCTTCTGGCCCAGCATGCGGTTGAGCAGAGTGGATTTTCCCGCATTGGGTGCGCCGAGAATGGCCACAAAACCGGATTTGAAGGGATGGGTTGGGTCAGTCGCTTTGCCGGTGTTCATCAAGGGCGGCCCTTTCTATGGCAGACCAGACCTCCGGCTTGCCCAGCCGTGTCTTGGCGGAAAAAGTGATTAGGGTCGCATCCTCAACGCCCAGGGCGTTTCCGATGGCCTGTCTCTGTTTTTTCTGATCGGACTTAGACAGCTTATCCGCCTTGGTCAGCACCAGGATGGGCGTTCGGTGGTAGAGCGCCAGCCAGTCGATGAAATTTTGTTCTTCGACGCCAGGGATCCTGCGGATGTCCATAATCAAAACCACCGCTTTTAGGGTTTCCCGCCCTTTCAGATAGGTCTCGACCATAGGTCCCCACGTGCGCGTCACCGCTGCGGGAACCTTAGCATACCCGTATCCGGGCAGATCCACCAGCGATAGCCTGTCGTTGACCACAAAAAAATTGATCAGCTGCGTTCTACCTGGGGTGGCGCTGGTTTTAACCAACCGCTTCCTGTTTACCAGTGTGTTGATCAGCGAGGATTTGCCCACGTTGGAGCGGCCAGCAAAAGCCACCTCCGGGTGCAGGGCTTCAGGGTACTGGGATGGCTTGACCGCACTGGTGACAAATTCAGAGGCTTTAACAATCATTTAAATGGCTTTCCGTCATGTTCGGGCCTTAAGATAGGTCTCCAGGCGGTTCATACCCTCGGCGATGTTTTCCATGGAATTGGCATAGGAGAAACGCAGGTATCCCTCTCCCTGCTGACCGAAATCGATTCCCGGTGTAACCCCCACGCAGGCCTTCTCCAGGATGTCGAATGCCAGCGTATAGGAGTCTTCCGAGACGTGTCGGGCGTTGGCAAACACGTAAAACGCGCCTGTGGGTTCTATGGTTATGCCCAGGCCCATTTCCCTCAGGCGCCGGATCATGAAAGTCCGCCGCTGGTTGTAAATGCGTTTCATGCGCGCAACATCATCCCCGGCGTCCTTCAACGCGGCGATGCCCGCCTTCTGGATCATGGCATTGGCCGAAATGAAAAAATTCTGCTGAACTTTTTGAATGGGGCGAATGAACTCCCTAGGCGCAATGAGATAGCCCAGACGAAGGCCGGTCATGGCAAACAGTTTGGAAAACCCGTTGAGGACGAAGGCCCGGTCCGTGAACTCGAGGATAGAGTGCTCTTTTCCCTCATAAACCAAACCGTGGTAGATCTCGTCGGAGACAATCCAGGGCGGCATGTCGGCAATGGCTTGCATGCGCGCTTTGGAAAGCACGTTTCCGGTGGGGTTCGATGGCGAGTTGATAAAAATGGCGCGGGTGCGCTCCGAAAGCTTTGTTTGGATGGCCTCGGGCCGGTATTGAAAGCCATCTTCCTCGAATACCGGCACCTTCACCGGCTCTCCCCCGACAAACTTGATGAAGTTGGGATAGCAGGCGTAGCAGGGGTCGGAGAGGATCACCTGGTCTCCGGGTTCCAACAGGGCGGCGAAGGTCATGAAGATGGCTGGCGAACTGCCGGAGGTGACCACCACCTGATCCGGATCCACCGTGACACCATAAGTGTCGCGGTAATAGTCGCAGATGGCTTCGCGCAGGTCAAGCATGCCCAGGCTGTGGGTGTAGTGGGTAAACCCGTCCTCCAGGGCCTTGCAGGCCGCGGCTTTGATGCATGCCGGCGTATCGAAATCAGGCTCACCCACCTCTAAATGGATAATGTTCTTGCCCTCGCACTCCAGGGCACAGGCCCGTTCCAGCACATCCATGACAATAAAGGATGTCATCTCTTCCGTGCGTTTAGATGCCATGGACGCCTCCCCTTGCACCGCAGTCGACCGTGTCTCGGGCAACGGTTCAAATCACCTTGTTAAGCGGATATTCGATAATCCCTTCGGCCCCTTTTCTCAGCAGCTGGGGGATCAGGTCCCTCACCACGCCGGTGCCCACCACCGTCTCCACGGAAAACCAATCGGACTGGTACAGAGAGGCAATCGTAGGGGCATTGAGGCTTGGCAGCAGGGCCATTACCGGCTCCAGTTTGTCATGGGGCACGTTCATTTTGATGCCCACCATCTTTTCACCCAGCAACGCGCCTTTAAGCAAGAGGGCGATCTGTTCGACCTTTTCCCGCTTTTGCGGATCTTCCCAGGCCTGGTGACTGGTGATCAACTGGGTGTTGGTCTGCATCAGCTCATGGATGATGCGTAGGCCGTGGGCCTTGATGGTGCTGCCTGTTTCGGTAACTTCCACCACGGCATCGGCCAGGCCGGACACCGCCTTGGCTTCTGTGGCCCCCCAGGAAAATTCAACCCTTACGGAGATTTCGCGCTCGTCGAAATAGCGTTTGGTGAAGGCCACCAGCTCGGTGGCAATTTTCTTGCCGTTCAACTCTTCAATGGTCTTGATCGGCGAATCGTAGGGCACGGCCAGCACCCATCTAGCCGGGCGGGAGCTGACCTTGGAATAAATCAAGTCTTCTACCACATGAACGTTGGATCTGTTTTCGGCAATCCAATCCTTGCCGGTTAGGCCTGCATCCAGGGTGTTGTTTTCCACATAGCGGGACATCTCCTGGGCCCGGCAGATGGTGCATTCGAGGGTGTCGTCGTTGATCTCGGGAAAATAGCTGCGATCGTTAACATTTATGGTCCATCCGGCTCGCTTGAAAAGGCTGAACGTGGCTTTCTGCAGGCTTCCTTTGGGAATGCCCAGTTTCAGGGGCGTCTTCATTTTTTGTATACCTCCTTGGGATCGAAAACCGGTGGCCCCCCGGTCACTAGGGCGCCGTCTTCCACGCTTCGATAAAAGCAGCTTGCATAACCGGCGTGGCAGGCGGCCCCGCCGACCTGCTCCACCCTTAACAAAACCGTGTCGTCGTCACAGTCCACCCGGATCTCTTTGACACGCTGTATGTGGCCGGAGGTGAGCCCTTTGACCCACAGGGTATTGCGGGTCCGACTGTAGTAAGTGGCCAAGCCCGTTTTCAGGGTTTCTTCCCAGGCCGCCCGGTTCATAAAGGCCAGCATGAGTACTTCTCCTGTTATCTCGTCCTGGGCGATGGCCGGAATCAAGCCGTTCATTTTTTCGAAATTCAGTTCGATCATACGTTTTTACTCCGTTTTGGGCACAGGCGGCCTGCGTTTCAATTGATGCCCTCGCGTGGCCCGCTGTTTTCAAAGCATTGATGTAAAACCGGATTATCTAACCACATCACCTGTGGGAGTCAATCCCTTTTTTTCGCAACTGCGGGATAATCTTGCGAAAAAATATTAACTTTGTTAGGGTGATGCGGTTATCACATCCGGGCTTGGACCGGATGGCAGCTTTCTCATCTGTCACCGGCATTCAACGCGGATGCCGAATCAATAACAGGTATTCCACACGCGATTATGCCTAAAGAAAAAAGCGCCTCTCAAATTCTGAAAAACCGGGCTCGCCGCCCGCCGGCTGCAATTCTTGGCCGGCTCGTCAAGTGGTCGTTGTTCATGGCCGTCATTTTAACGCTCATAGGCGCCACGGCAATGGTGGGCGTCTATTTTTACTTGAGCGATGACCTGCCGAAAATCACGTCGCTAAAGGACTACCATCCACCTATCATTACCACGGTCTATTCGGACGACAACCGCAAAATTGCCGAGTTTTACAAGGAGCGGCGCATCGTTGTACCCCTCTCAAAGATACCCCTTCAGCTTCAGCAGGCCTTTATCGCTGCGGAAGATGCCCGGTTTTATAAACACCGGGGGATCGATTTCTTCAGCATCATTCGGGCTTTTTTAAAAAATTTAGAGGCTGGGGCCATTGTTCAGGGAGGCAGCACCATCACCCAGCAGGTCACCAAATCTTTCCTGCTCACCCCCGAACGCAGTTACGAAAGAAAAATCAAGGAGGCCATCCTGGCCTATCGGATTGACAAGACCTTCACGAAGGAAGAGATCCTATACCTGTATCTGAACCAGATATACCTTGGCCATGGCGCCTATGGTGTTGAAGCGGCTGCGGAAAATTACTTCGGTAAATCGGTCAACGAATTGAACCTGGCGGAGTGTGCCGTTTTGGCCGGACTGCCCCAGGCGCCTAGCCGATACTCCCCCTTTCGATTTCCCGAACGGGCCAAGCAGCGGCAGATTTATGTGCTGAACCGGATGTTGGCCGAAGACTTCATCAACAACACTGAGGTGACCGCAGCCATTGATGTAAAAATGGACATCAAGCCCCGCCGGAACTGGTACATCGAAGAGGTGCCCGTATACACGGAACACATCCGTCGGTATGTGGAAAAAAAATATGGTGAAGCAGCTCTTTACGCCCAGGGTCTGAAGATTTACGCGGCCGTAAATATCGAAATGCAGAAGGCGGCCACACGGGAAATAGAAGCCGGTCTTCGTGACCTGGACCGCCGGCAGGGATACCGCGGGCCGGAAGCCCACTTGGCACCGGAGGAGATCGAACGCTTTAGCGATGACCGCCAGACCGCTCTCCAGGAAACCCCCTTGGCCGAAGGCACCTCGACCAAAGGGGTGGTCATCGACGTGAATGACAATGCAGGTACCGCCACCGTTCGCATGGGCGACGCTCGGGGAGTGATTGCTATCGATGATATCCGTTGGGCGCGCAAACCAGATTCAGACCTGGCTTTTTACCAAGCCCAGGTCAAAAAGGTAAGCCAGGTCCTGAAAATCGGAGACGTGATCCTGGTAGGGGTGGTTAAGAAGCAGGCAGCCACAGATCTGTGGGAGCTTTCCCTGGACCAAGTCCCCGCCGCCCAGAGCGCCTTGTTGTGCATCGAAGCCGAAACCGGCCTGGTGAAGGTGATGGTGGGGGGGCGAGATTTCATGGAAAGCCAGTTCAACCGGGCCATTCAATCCCGTCGCCAGCCGGGCTCGGCCTTCAAACCCATTATCTACGCTGCAGCACTGGACAAAGGTTTCACCGCTGCAACGGAGATCATCGACGCCCCCATCGTCTTCAAAGACACCATCAACGATTTCACCTGGAAGCCGAAAAACTATGGCAAAAAGTTTTACGGCCCCACCTTGCTGCGCGAGGCTCTTACCAAATCACGCAACGTCGTCACCATCAAAATCCTTCAGGAAATCGGCATCGATTACTGCATCGACTACGCCAGAAAGTTGGGCATCGAATCCGAACTGGCCCGGGACCTCTCGATCGCATTAGGCTCTTCGGGAGTATCTCTCCTCGAACTCGTAAATGCGTATGCCGTTTTTGCCAACCAGGGCTATCTGGTGGCACCCGCCTTCATCACTAAAATCGAAGATCGCTTCGGCAATATCCTCGAAGAGATGAACCCGTCCAGAGAACGGGTCATCGACAAAAGCACCGCTTACATCATGACCAGCCTGCTGGAAAGTGTGGTCAAAGAGGGAACCGGCAAACGGGTCAAATCGTTGAACCGGCCGGTAGCCGGAAAAACCGGAACGACCAATGACCTTCAGGATGCTTGGTTTGTCGGTTACACCCCGCGATTTATCGCCGGCGTCTGGGTTGGAGACGACAACGGGCAAACCCTGGGTAAGGGAGAGACCGGTTCACGCACAGCCAGCCCAATCTGGCTGGGCTTCATGGAAGCTATTCTAAAGGACAAGCCGGTACGAATGTTCCAGGTTCCCGAAGGGGTGGTCTTTGCTAAAATCGACACGGAAACCGGCCTTTTGCCGATCCCAGAATCCCGGAATACACTGTTTGAGTGTTTTAAGGAGGGTACCGTTCCAACCGAATATACAAAAAAGCGAAATACTATCGTGGATGCCGAATCTTTTTTCAAGTCTGACATGTAACCGTGACCTCCCCATTCTCCGAAACACGCTTGTTCTATCTTGCCGGCGCTATTGACCGTTTTCAACAAGCCGCCTTCACCGTCAGAAAAAAATCGCGGTCCAGGGCATAAATCGATGAAATTAAGATCCATCCTGCGGGTTCTATCCCTGTTGGCCTTTATCTCCGCCTGTGCCGCCGGCTACCTGTACTATAGCTTCTTACGGGAGTATGCCTTTCAGGAAGCGGAACGCATCGCTCTGGAAAAGCTGCAGACCACCAAAAAAAATCTGTCGGCCTTTTTCTCAGAGAATACCAAGCCCGTTAGGGTTCTGGCAGGGATGGTTCCCTTGGTGGACGTGCTGGTCCAACCCGACCCACAGACCTTGAACGCCGCCAACGCACTGCTGGACCTGTTCAAAAAAACTCTGGATGTAGAAGTTTGCTACCTTATGGACAGCCATGGAAGCACCATTGCCTCGTCCAACCGCAACGATCCGGACAGCTTTGTAGGCATGAATTTTTCATTTCGTCCCTATTTTCAGGACGCCATTCAGGGGATGCCAGCCAGTTACCTGGCCTTGGGCACCACTTCGCGAAAAAGGGGCGCCTATTACAGCTATCCGGTCTACCGAAAAAATGTCGACACCCCCTTGGGCATAGCCGTTATCAAGGCCTCCATCTTTTTCGTTGAGAAGGAACTGACTCCCGAAGCATCAAGCATCCAACTGGTGGTCGATCCCCAAGGGGTGATTTTTATCTCCAGCCGACCTGAATGGCTCTACCAGTTGCTGTGGCCATTATCGCCGGAAGACACACGGCATTTGCGTCAAACCCGGCAATTCGGAAGCGGCCCCTGGCACTGGACAGGGCTCCGACAAGAGGGGAATACCCACGTTTTCGATGCTTCCGGAAAAACCTATCTGTTTCACCAGATCGCGATCGACGATTACCCTGGTTGGAAAATCGTCCATTTATACGACCTCAAAGCCGCGTCAAAACTGTTTTCCAAACCACTGCTGAAGGTCCTCCGGCCGGTAATCATCATCCTTTGCTTGCTGCTCGGGGCATCAATTTTCTTTCTCTACCGCCAGGCCAGCCTGGAAATCTCCCGGCGCCGGACCGTGGAACAGGCGCTTCGAAAAAGTGAAGAACGCTACCGTGCGCTGTATCACAATACCCCCGCCATGCTTCATTCCATCGATAAAAATGGGTTCATCGTCAGTGTCAGCAACTATTGGTCCGAAGCCCTTGGATATAAAAGAGAAGAAGTTATTGGCAAGAAACTCACCGACTATCTCTCTCCGGATTCCCGCAAATATGCAGAGGAAACAATTATTCCAACCTTTTTTAAAAAAGGCTTCATTAAGGATGTCCCCTACCAATTTATCAAAAAAACCGGTGCGATGATCGAGGTTCTGCTTTCCGCCATCACCGATCATGATGAGCAGCGACAGACCTTTCGCTCCCTTGCCGTATCCATCGATGTCACCGAGAGAAACATGGCCGAGCGTGCGCTCCAGGAAGCGAAGGAGGCGCTCAGTCGATATTCAAAAGATCTTGAGAGCCAGGTGCGCAAGCGCACCCGGGAAATATCGGGAATCCTCCAGTACACCCCGGCCGTCGTCTATATCAAGGATGCGAACGGAAAATACACGATGGTCAACTCTCGATTCGAAGAGCTGTTCGGCATCCGTTCATCCGATGTTCGAGGAAAAACCGACCAGGATTTTCTTGCCCCGAACACCGCCGAGCAGTTCTTCAAAAATGATGATCGGGTCCTTCGGGAAAAGAAGTCCCTCCAGGTGGAAGAGAGCATCGTTATCGATGGTGACGCGCATACCTACTTGAGCACCAAATTTCCCCTTTACGACGGCAAAGGGCGTGTGTCAGGTGTTTGCGGCATTGCTACAGACATCACCGAATTGAAAAAGGCCCAAGAACGGTTACGGCGCCTCTCCGCCAGCATCATGACCGGTCAGGAAAAGGAGCGCGCCTATCTCGCCCGAGAACTTCATGATGAACTGGGGCAAGTGCTTACCGCCCTTCGTATGGAAGCGGTTTGGATCCGAAATCGGGTGAAGAACGCCGACCCGAGTGCCTCAGATCGTGCATTGACAATGTGCGAGCTCATCGATAAAACCATTGATGAGGTTCGTGGTCTAGCCATTCGGCTTCGACCGGGCGTTCTGGACCATTTAGGGCTGGTGGAGGCGATCGAATGGTATACCTCTGACTTTGAAAAGCGGTACAGCATCACCTGTGTTTTTGAACACGACGATGGTCCGGAAAT
The DNA here is from genome assembly GCA_963704985.1 of uncultured delta proteobacterium. Lineage (GTDB taxonomy): Bacteria > Desulfobacterota > Desulfobacteria > Desulfobacterales > Desulfosarcinaceae > Desulfosarcina. The sequence goes on from CAVPIL010000010.1 coordinate 755,651, forward strand.
TCGCGGTAATCTGGCAACGGCCGCCTACCGCATCACCCAGGAAGCGTTGACCAATGTGGCCCGGCACGCCTCAGCAACCCGTGCCAAGGTAACCCTCTCCTTTGGAGAGGATCATTTGACGCTCACCATCAGGGATAACGGCAAGGGCTTCGAACCGGAAGTCTTGGGCGAAACAGACGGCTTGGGAATGACCAACATGCGGGAACGAGCCAACCTCGTCGGGGGCTCCTTCGACATTCAATCCAGACCAGGAGGTGGAACTCGGATCTGCTTCGTGGTCCCCTTAGCTGAAAGCTGACCATCATGATCAGGGTTCTTCTTGCGGATGACCACAGCATTGTTCGCGCCGGACTCCGTCGAATCGTCGAAGAGAGCGGAGACATTGAAGTCGTTGCCGAAGCCTCGGATGGCCGAGAGGCGGTGCTGGCGGTGCGCAAAGAGAAGCCGGATGTGGCGGTTATCGATATCTCCATGCCTGTATTAGACGGCCTAGAGGTTATAACTCAGCTCAAAAGCGAGAGTCCGGAAGTGCCCATCCTGGTACTGACCATGCATGAAGAACATCAGTATGTGGTCCGGGCGATCGAAACCGGTGCCATGGGTTACATCACCAAACAAAGTGCTCCAGAACAGCTGGTCAAAGCCATTCGCAAAGTTTATTCCGGATCTCTTTTCTTAACGGACGAGGCCGCCGAAGCGCTGGCCGTTCGGGTCGCTAAAGGAAGTAGGGTCCAAAGCCCGCTGGAAACACTGTCCACCCGGGAACTTCAGGTCTTGAGGCGCCTTGCCCTGGGCAACACCAATCGAGAGATCGCTTCGGCGTATCACATCAGTATCAAAACCGTGGATACCTATCGCTTCCGGCTGCTTAAAAAATTGAATCTGCGCAACAACGCCGACCTGTCCCGCTTTGCCATCCAGAACCACCTCATCGAAACCTGACGCCACAACCAACGCCCTGTCGCTGGATCAACACGGCCCCTTTTCCCCGGCGTTATCGGTTCTCCTGCGGTTGCACTTTCAGAGCCGCTATCAACAGAAATTGCCTACCTCATGGCAAAGAGTCGAATTGCAGCCTGCCGGACCTTGGCGTCCCTGTCTGCCAGCAGCAAAATAAGACGGTCGTGCAGTGGATTATAGTCGGCAGGATCGTTCGCTGAAAGGTTTTCCAGAACGTTAATGCGGATCCGGGGATCCTCATCATCCAACAATCGCCGGTAGCCATCCAGGACGATCGCAGAAAGGGGAACCATGGCCAGACCGGAAAGGGCGTCAATTCGCAACTCCGGCGGAAGGCTCGCTATACACCCGATGTATACGTCTTCAACGCATGGCGCCTGCTCGGCAAACCGCCAAAGATTGAGCAAGATGCTACTCTGTTCCTCTACTGTTCCGTTCTCCAGACGGGCTCTCAATAGATCGAACACCTGTATATCACCCATTGATGACAATGCTGCAACCACCGCTGCCTGAACCTCCCGATCTGGATCCTGCAAAGACGCCATAAGCGATTTCACTGCCGGCCAGTTTCCCTCCCAGCCAAGTGCCAATGCGCAACTGCTGCGAACAGAGGACACCGGGTGGCTTAGGTTTGCCATCAACTCGGCTCTCACGGCCGACGGGTCATCGCTCAGCGACGCGGCCAGCCCCAACTGCACGGCTGCCGCCCGACTGACCTGTTCATTCTTCGTTGCCGCTATTATCAAGTGATAGAGCGGCCAAAGCACCCGGTCTTGGCCAGCGAATCCGAGCAGGGGCAGCATTTTTAAGACCAGCTTCGTGTCTGCATAGGGTAACGCTTCCAGAAGGACCTCAACGGCAACGGGCGTGTCGGCCAGAAAGGCCTCCAGATCAGCCATGACGCCCCGCACCTTTTTGAGGAGCCGGCCGGGACGATCCAATGGAATGAGTACGCCACCGTTCATGTCTTCAGTTACCGGCGGCCTTGCTGCTCAGCAAAGACCTTAAGGATATATCTGGCTGCAAACGCTTCCTTGCTACAATATTTCATTCCCATTTCCACGGCGCTGGCACACATGTCTATAACGAGCTGCTTCTTTTCAGCGGCACGAATGAAAGGTCTCTCTTTTTTCTGCTCAAAAAGGACCTCTTGGCCCAATGCACCGCGGATCTGTTGGAAGCGCTCCTCGTCCAAAGGATTGTTGGTGAACCATTTTTTGACTACCGGGATGTTAATCTTAACCGTGACGCAGATGTGCCAACAATCGGGGGCTATTTTTTTTGACTGATCCAAACATAGCAGGCTCAATCCGTTTTTCAACTGACAGGATGAAATCGGACGGGTTGACATGGGTCGCCTCTTTAAAACAGACAAAGCTGTTCTTGAGCGGGGTTTTGGGTTTTTTTCCCGCTTTGCGCAAAAAACCGCTTATAGCTGTTTTCAATATCTTTTACAAACGGGGACAATTGCCGGAGCTGCTTCTGGCCGTTAACCTGCCTGACGTTGGCTTTGGTTAAAAACAGCTGTTTTTTGGCCCGTGTCAGGGCAACATAAAAAAGACGCCGTTCTTCTTCCAGATCCGCGGGACGACTGGCCGACCGATAGGGTATCCAGTCTTCCTCGCAACCGGCAATAAAAACAATTGGAAATTCAAGGCCTTTGGCAGCATGCATGGTAAGCAGTGTCACTTTTTCCACCAGCGGATCATAGAGATCCGTATCGCTGAACAAGGCGACCCCCGCTATAAACCCGACCGCATCGCTAGCATGGGCGGTTCCCGTTTCCAGGATCTGTTTGTATCCAGTTTCAAACGCCTGGTCACTGCGAAATTTTTCCTTGAGACCGGATCTTAGGTAAATCAATTCAAGAATGTCTGCAACTGGCAACCCAACGATTTTATCCTTAAATTCTGATAGTTGCCTTAAAAACGCATATAACTGCTGCTGACGTTCAAGGCCCATATGCGGAATCGGCAACCGGCGCGATTGCACCAGCGCTTCTGCAAGGAGCAGTTTTTTTTGATACGCCCAAGTTTTAAACGTTTCCATCGCCTTAATCGAAATCGATGGTTGGAAGACTTCGGCGCTAGCGCTAAGATCGCTAAACACGCCCATGCCGTGAAGCAGCTTGAAAAAAGAAAGCCCCGCTTTTATCCCGGGATGATCCAGGACGGTCTTCCGATCAATTACCTGACAGGGAATACCGGCCTTTTCCAAGACCCGAAAAACCGTCTCTCCCTGTTTTCTTGTCCTGAACAAAACTGAAAAATCGGCAAAACTCAGCGGCTTCTGCTGACTGGTGCCATCCACGGCACCCGAATCAAATGAAAAAAAACCGGTCCCTCCCACCATTTTTTCGATGGTTTTTCCAATGGCGACAGCTTCTGCCTTTTCCGTTGCCAGTTCCATGACTTGGATGGTTCGCTCGCCCCTCAAACCTGAATAGATCGCCCTTCGGTGACCGGATTCAAGAATATCCTGATTCTGTTTAATCACTTGGGCTGAAATTTCTAGAATGGTCTGGGTGGATCGATAATTCCTCCTTAAAAAGATGGTCTGGGTGACTGGAAAATCCAGCAAAAATCTTTTAAAGCAGCCGACATCGGAACCTCTGAACCCGTAAATGGATTGATCCGGATCGCCGATGATGAATATGTTGGCCTGCTCTCCGGCCAGCAATCTTATGAGCCGGTACTGGCCAGTGTTGATATCCTGGAATTCATCGATAAATATATATCTGATCCTGCTTGTGTATTGTTCACGTATTTCCCGATCGTCCTCCAGCAAACCAATTGCACGGAAAATCAAATCTTCAAAATCGGCAAGCTGTTGGACATGCAGTAAGTGCTCATAGGTATCATAACACCTAACGAATTGATCCAAGCGGTCCGGTGGGCACACCCCGTCCAGCGGTTCTTTACTGGAGATCATTTTCTGTTTGGCGGAAACAATCCACCCCATCATTTCCGCAACGCTTTTTAGGCTGCTCTTTTTCGTGTTGCCATTCAAGGCCAAGGAATCACGAACCAATTCTTTGCGGGCCGCATCATCCACAACGGAAAGAGGAATATTCGCCAGGGCTCGAGTCAGGATTCGGAATCCCAAGGCATGAAAGGTACCTACAAAAGGAACCGGCCGTGCTTTTCCCAAGCTGTCGTGGAGCCGTTCCTTCATTTCTTTCGCCGCTTTGTTGGTAAATGTCACCGCCAGCAAGCTTTCAACAGGCACACCGTTTTCAATAAGTCGTACAATTTTATGGGTCAGCGTTCGGGTCTTGCCTGTTCCCGGTCCTGCAACGATCATCAGATGACCATTGGAATGATCCACAGCTTTTTGCTGTTCCTCATTTAATTGAATGTCCGGACCAACCGGTTCCTCAGGCTCAGGAGGCGCTGGACACGTTACCTCTTCTGGAAGAATCCAACATTTTTGTCCTTTTGGCTCATTGTCCCGGGTCGTTTTTTTTTCAACCGCTGAAAACAGGCTGCGTTGGCCCAATAGGCGTTCCCTTTCCCTGTCATCAAAGATGTTAACCGTTCCGAAAACCCCATCATATCCCGGAGAAAATGAAACGCGATTCTCACGCATCCTGATAATGGCCTCAGCAAACAGCGGAACGCCGGCGGTTTCCATTATATCTCTGTTCAAATACTGCAGGATTTTGAATTCATTGCCAAACTTTTCCAAGAGCGCATGGTACGCCTGCTTCACCTGTTTTGATCCGGAGCCGACCCTGAAAATTTCCGCCAGCAGATCCTCGAGAGGGATAAGCCGATGAAAGGGAAAGGCCCGTTTCGGCTGCCTGCCTTCTGGCCGCGTTGCCAACTCTTCCACGCGGTGAAGCACCCCAAGAGTCAATGGTTTTCCACAAACCGGGCAAATACCCCGGTGGCTTTGGGTTTCTGCTGGAGAAAAGCAGATTTCACATTTACGGTGCCCGTCCACGTGGTATTTCCCCTCTTCGGGATAAAATTCGAAAGTACCTAAAAAACTGTTTCTATCTCCTTTCTCCAGCGCCGACCAAATGGCATGATAGTTCATTTCCGTTTTAAACAGATTGGCCTCTCTGCCTAATTTTGAAGGCGAATGGGCATCAGAATTGGAAATAAGGGTGATACCATCAAGAGCGGATACCCGCCAGTTCATAGACGGATCTGATGAGAGGCCGGTTTCGGCGGCAAAAATGTGGGGGCTCAGATCATCGAAACACTCTTTTAGGGAATCAAATCCGGATTTTGAGCCTAACATTGAAAACCAGGGCGTCCATATATGGGCAGGTAGAAGAACTCCAGATTCTGATGTTTCCAGAACAATCTCAAGAAGATTGCGTGCATCGAGGCCAAGTATTGGCCTACCGTCAGAAATAAGATTGCCAATTGTCTCCAAGCGGTCGCTGATACGCCTCACACTTTCCAAATCCGGAAAAAACACCAGGTTATGGTTCTTTCGGGTACGACCCTTTTTTTTATAAATATTGCTTATTTCACAACTGAGCATAAACCGGACAGGTGCCCGGCAGGAAGGAGGCACTGCTTCGTCACAGCACGCGGCTATCCCGGTCTTAAGACGGTACAGGCCCGGTTCCGCCGGTTCCAACTTTTCGACGAGTTGGGAAAACCATTCCGGGTGAGTGAAATCCCCTGTCCCGACTACCGTGATTCCCTTGAGTTGGGCCCAAATGTATATATTTTCAAGGTCAAGGGTGCGGGCCGTAGCCCGCGAATATTTTGAATGAATGTGAAGATCGGCAAAAAATTGACCTGAAATCATAACTAAAAACCACTTTTTTAAATTACATTAAAATTCAATTGGTTAAACAATGGTCCAATCATCACGCTTTGTCAATATTCAATTATTGATTGATCCTATCGTCGATACTATTGATATCATTCGATTATTAATTAATTTAAAAATGCTCTGGCGCGCCTTTAAAAATAGCTTGCAAAAAATACTAAAAAACACTATATCTTATTGTTATTTAAAATAATTATACTATATGCAGTGTATAGGACCAAAAAATGGGTATTTTAGCTCCTTCTGTATCTATAACTCAATATCACGTTGAAGGAAAACTCCAAGAACCAATTATCGAAACCGTTGCCAACGGTTTGAAAAAACAGACTATCGAGGAAATAGACAACGAATCTTCTGATAAGTCTATCGGGTGGGCATGCTTCAACGATCCATTTAACTCAAATTTTGACCAATCCCCGTTTCTTATCGGCACTCATTTTGTTTTTTCCCTGCGGATCGATAAAAAGTCTATCCCCGCAAAAGTTTTTCAAAAACACTGTTCCTTGGCAATGAAAGCCCGTTTAAAAAACAGCGGCCGTGAATTTTTAAGTAAAACTGAAAAAAAAGAAATCAAGGATAATGTCCTGCACATGTTGAATGTGAGGATACCGGCGACCCCAAATATTTATGATCTTATCTGGAATTACGAATCCAGTACGCTATGGTTTTTATCAAACTTGAAGGGCGCCAATGAAGAGTTGGAAACCCTATTTACCCGTTCCTTTAAACTAAAATTGATCCGGTTGTTTCCATATACCATGGCTTCCTTGACATCGCCTTTGTCCGAATCTGAAAAAACAACCGTATCTCAACTCACCCCAACCCTATTCATGGAGTAATTGATCAACCCATGCTGGATGTCGCTGTTGCATATAACCGCTATAAATTCATTGGCAATGAATTTTTGACTTGGCTATGGTTTACCACCGAAGCCGATCAACCCCTTTTTAAAAAGGTTGATGAAACCATTACGTCTCTTCATATTGGCAATAGGATGGTCCTTGAAAATTACCTCAATGATACCAGGGAGGTAATTACCATAAAAGGAGATGATGCCGGACTCGAGGAAGCCCTTTTATCTCTTCGAAAAGGTGCTGTGGTAATTGAAATGAATATTTCCTACAAAGCGGATAACCAAGAATGGAAATTCACCTTAAAAGGTGAAAGCCTCAGTTTTTCAGCGCTTCGGGTTCCAGACACCGGGCCTATGGATTCCAAGGATGATGTTGAAGGGATGATTTTGGAAAAAGCCTACCTTTATGAAAAGGCGATTACTATTATTAATCAATTATTTAATATATTTTTAAAGTTGAGATCCTCCGAGGAATGGAATCAAAAAGCGGTTCCTAAAATTAAACTTTGGTTAAACGGTTAGCCCCGGCGACAGTTGTAAACAAAGGGTTGATGAAAAAAGTTAATAATATTTTAGTTATGAACAATTAAAAATTTTATTACAAAAAACATTTTTTTTAGCCTTTTTTGTTATTTTTTTAGTCAATCGTTATTATAATAATATTTATAAATATTAAAGATTTAAATAATTATAAACTTTTTGTCAGCTCTAATTATTACAACAATATTTATAAAAGGAATTATATTATGAAATTCATTATAAACAAATTACAAATTGTTAGTGTGCTGGCAAAAATACAAGGCTTGACCGGAAGGCGAAGCAATCTGGCCATAACTGAAAATATATTGATCCGGGCTGTTAAAGATGGCATTTATCTCACCGCAACTGACTTGGAAACCGGCTTTGAGGGATTTTACCCGGCTTCTGTGGAAAAAGAAGGTGCAGTAGCCGTCAGCGCTAAAAAACTATTTGAGATTCTTCGCGAATTTCCTTCAGATGAAATACTTATCCACGAAGTAGAAAATAGATGGATAGAAATAGGTAAGGAAAAGGTTCAATACCATATAGTAGGTATGAACCCAGATGATTTTCCTGAAACACCCCACATCACAGAAGTGGAATTTTTTTCTATTGACGCAGGCATTCTTGAAAAAATGATAGAAAAAACAATAATTATTTCTGCTGTTGGAGACGAAAAAAGGGCCCATATCAATGGTGTTTTTATTGAACGAATTCATAAGGATGAAAGCAATCTGCTGCGGTTTGTTTCAACCGACGGCAGTCGCTTAAATGCTGTTGATAATGATTTTTTTTCAACTGAGGCGTTTCCCGTAGGAGATGGGGTCCTTGTCCCTAAAAAGGGATTAAATGAGGTTGCAAAATTTTTAGATATTGAAGGAGAGGTTAAAGTCGGAATAAAGGATAGTAATTTTATAGTTAAAAAGGAAATGGAAACAATCATCATACGCATGTTGGAAGGTGAGTTTCCAAAATATGAAGATATACTTACAAAAGGTAATGATCATATTATAAAGGTGGAAAAAAATACGTTTTCTAAAATGCTTAAGCGGATGTCTATCCTGGCAACAGACAACTACAAAGGAGCTGTTTTCAGTTTCAATGAAAATAAATTAGTGGTTACCGCAACCAATCCGGATTACGGTGAATCGAAGGAAGAGACAGATATAGAATTTTTTGGAGAGTCAATAGAAGCAGCATTCAACCCCAAATTTTTTTTAGATAGCCTTAGCGTTATAGATGAAGAAAATGTTATAATAAATATAGTTGACGGCAGTCGCCCCTGTATTGTTGAAGGGGTTAAAGATAAAACCTTTATCGGCGTTATAATGCCAATGAGAATTTAAAAATAAATGAACGATAATTACGATGCAGATAGCATAGATGTATTAGAGGGTTTAGAGCCGGTACGGTTGAGGCCGTCCATGTATATTGGAAATGTGGATGTAGCTGGCCTTCACCACCTTGTATATGAAGTAGTAGATAACAGTATAGATGAGGCAATGGCGGGGTATTGCGACCTTATAAAGGTCATCATTCATCCAGATAATAGTATTAGTGTTGAAGATAATGGAAGAGGAATTCCAGTAGACATTCATCGAACTGAAAATGTTCCAGCAGTAGAAGTGGTTCTGACCAAATTGCATGCAGGCGGGAAATTTGACAACGACAGTTATAAAGTGTCCGGCGGACTTCATGGGGTAGGGGTCAGTGTAGTCAATGCGTTGTCCAAATATTTGGAAGTTGAAATTTATTCAAAGGGAAAAATTTACTATCAGACCTATGAACGAGGAGCAAAACAAAATGAACTAAAAATAACCGGTAAAACGGAAAAAAGAGGAACCAAAATTCATTTTATTCCCGACGAATTAATTTTTAATGTAACTGAATTCAGTTATGATATTTTGTGCCGCCGTCTTAGAGAACTGGCTTTTCTTAACAAAGGAGTTAATATTCTTATAGAAGATCAGCGGTTCGACAAGAGCGAAAGCTATTGTTATGAAGGAGGAATTGTCTCATTTGTAGAATATTTGAATAAAAGGCATACTGTCCTTCACGAACCAGTTTTTATTGAAGGTTATAGAAACGATGTTAATATAGAAGTAGCCATTCAATATAACGGAACGTATAAAGAAAATATTTTTTCTTTTGCTAATAATATTAATACTGTAGAAGGTGGTTTTCATCTTATCGGATTCAAGGCCGGCTTGACGCGATGTATCAACCAATACGCAGTAAATGGTAATCTACCTAAAAATCTATCCGCTAAAATTAGCGGAGATGATGTACGCGAAGGATTAACTGCGATTATCAGCGTCAAAATAAAATCTCCACAATTTGAAGGGCAAACCAAAACGAAACTGGGTAACAGTGAAGTCAAGGGGTTGGTAGAGTCTCTGGTCAATGAAAAACTCAGTGCGTTCATGGAGGAAAATCCGGCTGTATCCCGGAAGATCATAGAAAAGGCCGTAGATGCAGCCAGAGCGAGGGATGCAGCCAAGAGGGCCCGAGATCTGGCAAGAAACAAAGGAGCACTCATTGATTCTACCCTACCGGGGAAATTGGCGGAATGCCAGATATCTGATCCGGCGTTACGGGAACTCTTTTTGGTCGAAGGAGACTCAGCAGGAGGATCTGCCAAGCAGGGTAGAGATAGAAAGTTTCAAGCAATTTTGCCGTTGAAGGGTAAAATATTAAATGTAGAGAAGGCGCGGTTTGATAAAATACTTAGAAGCGAAGAAATTAAAAATATTATTACCGCTCTTGGAACAGGTGTTGGAAAAGAAGAATATAATATTGAAAAAATACGTTATCACAAAATTATTATAATGACGGATGCGGATGTTGATGGTTCCCATATAAGGACACTTTTGCTTACTTTTTTCTATCGCCAGATGCCTGAACTGGTGGATAAGGGGTACTTGTACATTGCCCAACCACCACTTTTCAAAATTGGTAAAGGAAAAAGCGAATCATACATGAAGGATGAAAATGAACTGAATGATTTTATTTTGAAAAAAATATGTGAAAGGAAACATGTTAAAATAGTAGATAGTGACACAATATTAACCAACCATCATCTTTTTATTTTTCTGTGTGACCTAAGCGACTATTCCTCAGCGATGGCAAAGTTGGAAAATAGAGGGTTTGATCCTTTGGTTGTGGAGATGCTTATAAAAGCTGATGTTCAGGACAAAACCTTTCTGCAAGATAAAGAAAAAATGTTTATTTTAAAGGCAAAGATTGAGGATCATGGCTATATTGCGGAATCGCTTGCTTGGAATGAAGAAGATGATCTCTTTGAATTGATTATTAAATCAAAAGATAAGAATAGTTATCAGCATACCATAACTATTGGAAGAAGTTTGATCTATTCATCCGATTTTCAAAAATGTTTACTTTTAGATAAAAAATTATCAACGAATGACCATCCTCCGTTTGAAGTTTACACCAACGAACGTGATGACCCGGCAGTAAGTTTAGAAGGAAAAAGACAACTGCTTAAATATTTGATTGAAGACGGAAAAAAAGGGGTCAGTATTCAGCGTTACAAAGGTCTTGGTGAAATGAATCCCGAGCAGTTGTGGCAAACTACCATGCACCCCGATAAGCGCAACCTGCTGAAAGTTACTGTGGAGGATGCGGTTGAATCGGACGAGATTTTTACGATCTTAATGGGTGACGAAGTGGAACCCAGGCGGGATTTCATTCAAAACAATGCCCTAGAAGTCAGCATGCTTGATATCTGAGTGGTTGACAGAATAAAGCCCAAGCACAAAAAAGAACCCCTGAAACTCATTGGGAATTTCAGGGGTTCTTAAATGGGTGCGCTCTTTTAAATGGCAAATTTGAACGTCAATGATGAAGTCAGGATCAGGAAAATAGAATCAGATTTCGAATGATCGTCAGGTCAGATTATTTGCATTAAAGAGCAAATACTGACTCTCATAAACGTTCAGACCTGTCAATCTTTTTTTGGCCCATGGTTTTTTTCTTCAGTATAATACACTGTAAAAACAAATAAAAAATTTTTTAGAATTCTAAAAAACAACAAAAAAGAGTCTTTTTCTTTACTTCTTTTAAAGACGTTGCGGTGGAAAAAAATGAAAATTCATCAAATAGATGCCCGGGATCTGCCGGATCTGTGGTTTCAAGCGGTTCACGATATTCTTGACCATGGAAACAGATTCATAATAGACCGTGGATCTTACGCTGGCCAGACACGCCTTGAATACGACTATTTTTGCGGACATGTCCGATATCCCGGAACCGTTCCCCTGATACCCGATATTCCCCCGTCCTGCGGAATTCCCAACCCTGTTGAGGAAGCCTACATTTTTGGTGGCGAGGGATACAATCGCTCTTATATAGAATATCTCATGACGGGCCAAAAAGAACCTGGCGAATCTTATACCTATGGAGAACGACTGACCAAGGTGCCTATTACCGGAGATAAGTTGCAGTGGTGGAATATAAAAAACGAGAAGATAATCGATTGGCGGGATGTTGATGGAAAAATTTTATTTAGTGCTGATGGAATTCTATATTTGAATCAGATTGAATGGATTATTGATACGTATAAACGGTTCGGAACGCGAAACAACCAGATGGTACTCCAAGTGGCCCACCCGTCCGATGTTACGCTTATCGATCCGCCCTGTTTGAGATCGATTGACACGCGCATACAGGATGATACCCTCCATTTTATCATTTACTTTCGATCCTGGGATCTGTGGGGAGGAATGCCGGCCAACCTTGCGGGCATTCAAAATTTAAAAGAATACATGGCGGGTGAAATCGGTGTCATGGATGGGGAAATGATCGTTGAAAGCAAGGGCCTTCACTTATACGGGTATGCTGAAGAATTGGCTAAACTTCGTTGCTTGAAACGATCTTGAATAAATGGCAATAAAAAGTCACTCGCCCGACACGCTTCTATGAACCCAATTTTTTTAAAAGTCAATATTACCAGGGGTTCTGGGAAAAGGGATGACATCCCTGATGTTTGAAACCCCGGTAATTAACATCAGCAACCGCTCGAATCCCAGTCCAAATCCACTGTGGGGCGCTGTTCCATAACGCCGTGAATCCAGATACCACCAGTAGCTTGATTTGGAAAGTCCAGATATCGTCATGCGGCCTTCCAACACATCTAATCTTTCTTCTCGCTGACTGCCTCCTATCAATTCACCGATTCTCGGCACCAGAATATCCATGGCCGCAACCGTTTCGTTATCTTCGTTTAGTCGCATATAAAACGGTTTGATGGTTTTTGGATAATCATAAATAATTAACGGTTTATTAAAATACTTTTCGGTAAGATAGCGTTCATGTTCGGATTGAAGATCCGATCCGTAGGCCAACTCAAACGCAAAGGATTCTTTTGATCCAAGCAAAATGTCGACGGCTTCTTGGTAGGGCAGACGGACAAAATCAGAAAAAACGATGTTTTCAAGTGTTTTTATCAACGATTTGTCAACGAACCGAGCAAAAAGATCAAGATCTTCCGCGCAGTGCGCCAGGGCAAAATTGATGAGGTGTTTGATCAAGGTTTCTCCAAGATCCATATTGCCGGTCAGGTCGCAGAAGGCCATTTCAGGTTCAATCATCCAGAATTCGGCCACATGCCGGCTGGTGTTGGAATTTTCCGCGCGGAAGGTTGGGCCAAAGGTGTAAACATCTCCCAAAGAGAGGGCAAACATTTCTGCGGACAATTGCCCGGAAACAGTCAGATTGGCTTCCGCGCCGAAAAAATCCTTGGAAAAGTCTATTTTTTCATTTGATGTCATCGGCATTGGCGGATTCAGCGTGGTAACTCTAAAAAGTTCTCCGGCGCCTTCACAGTCTGATCCGGTAAGTATGGGTGTATGAATGTAGCGGAAGCCCCGCTCCCTGAAAAAGTTGTGGACCGACCATGAGAGTTCGGAACGAATTCTGAAAATAGCGCCATATTTGTTGGTGCGGGGTCTCAGGTGGGCAATCGTTCTCAGGTATTCATCGCCATGGCGTTTTTTTTGCAAAGGGAAGGATTCCGGCGCGATACTGATAATCTCTATTTTCGTGGCGCGCACCTCCCACTTCTGGCCTTCACCCTGTGAGGGGATGAGGTTTCCCCAAACGGCAAGGGCCGATCCGGTGGTCAGATTTTTAGACGCGCTGTAATCTGGCATTTTTTCATCCACGACGATCTGCATGTTTTTTAGGCAAGAGCCGTCATTGATTTCAATAAAGGAAAACGTTTTTGAGTCCCGTTTGGTTCGAATCCAACCTTTGAGCAAGATATTATCAATGGGACGTTCTTCGGTTAATAGGGCGGCAATTTTTTGTCGCTTTATCATAAATCATCCTTCATGGTCGCATTGATATAGTAAAGGTGGCCATGGCGCTGAATCAGAAGCACCACGGAGGGCTTATTTCGGTATTTTACAATGGCTGCCTTAAAATCCGCCAGAGTATCAACCCGCGCTTCATCTATCTGACGGATAATGTCACCCGGTCTTACCCCAATGCGGTCCAGAGGGGAACCCCGACGCATTTTTATGATCAACACCCCAGAACTCATTTGGATGCCATACGTGGCCCTGGTTTGTTCATCCAACGCGGAGACATCAATGCCGAGGCGTTGATTCGCCAGTCCCAGAGCCCGATCTATCGGAAAGGCCCCGGTTGTAAGTGAAAGATCGTGTCGGCTTCTTTTTTTGCTGATTTCAAGCGTGATGGTTTGACCCGGCGAAAGCTCGTTTATCTTCAACTGATAGGTTGAGACGCCGGTGATTTTCACTCCACTTATTGAAAGGATGATATCTCCTTCTTCAACCCCGGCCGTTTCCGCAGGGCTGTCAGGGTCCACCGCCGTAACAATTACACCGACATCAGGTGGGATATTGAGATACCCGGCCAGTTCGGAATCAAGGGGTTGAACCGTCATGCCGACCCATGGAGGTATGACCGCGCCATAATTGATCAGATCGGATATGATGCGTTTTGCTCGGTTGATGGGAATGGCAAATCCAAGTCCTTGGGCTTCAGCATAGATCGCCGTGTTGATGCCGATCAACTCCCCGTTGATGTTGACCAGCGGACCACCGCTGTTTCCCGGGTTGATGGAGGCATCGGTTTGAATGAATTCGTGAAAGACCCGCGAGGCGGTTTTTATACTTCGGTTGACCGCACTGATCACACCGGTGGTTACCGTATGGGAAAAGCCAAAGGGATTTCCGATGGCAATCACCGATTCTCCAATCAGGATATCATCTGAATTGCCCATTTCTATGGCCGGCAGGGCTTGTTCCGCCAGAATTTTAAGCACAGCCAGATCAGAATCCGGATCCAGACCCACAATGGTGGCCTCGAATTCGCGTTTATCATTCAACGCCACGCTGATCGTCGTCGCTTTTTCGACAACATGGGTATTGGTTAAGACATAGCCGCGGGTGCCATCGATGATGACACCGGAGCCCAAACTGGTTCGCTTTTCTCTGCGCTCACGTTCGGGGGGAAAAAAATCCCTGAAAAATTTTTCCAGTAGCGGATCCAGGTCATATCCTGAAAACGGATTGGAATTCTTGCGGATTTCATATTGTGAGCTTATATTGACAACGGCCGGGCTTACTTTCCGTACCGCTCTGACAACACTGTTTTCGCGTGTTTCTGCCGTACAAAAGCCATTTTGCCAGATAATCGGGAGAAACATCAAGGATCCCGCAATCAGCATCAAGGCTCTTTTTATAGTGTTGTTTTGTATGGGCGGATTTACCAATTCAACCTTTTTTCTTTAGCAACACCGAAAAAGAAACATAACATGAGCGACGTTTCCATTCAAGATATCCTGCCGTTGGTTCAGATGCCCAGCCGGTACTTGGGCTGTGAAATCAATCACATTCAAAAATGCTGGGAAAAGATATCGCTGCATATCGCCTTGGCGTTTCCCGATCTTTACGAGATTGCCACCTCTCATTTCGGCATACAGATATTATACGGGATGCTCAACGCGCAGGAAGATATCTTGGCCGAGCGGGTTTTTGCTCCAGCCGTCGACATGGAGGCGCAGCTTCGGAAAAACGGGCGGCCCCTTGGCTCTTTGGAGTCTGGAACCGCACTTAATAAATTCGATATTGTCGGATTCAGCCTGCTTTACGAGCTGAACTACACCAACATGGTGAACATGCTCGATCTCGCAGGCATTCCCTTCTTTGCGGTCCAGCGTACCGAAAAGGACCCATTTATTATCGCTGGCGGTCCATGCACGTGCAATCCGGAACCGATAGCTGATTTTTTTGATGCCATTGTGGTTGGAGATGGAGAAGCGGTGATTTTACAGGTAACCGATGCGTGGAAAGCCTGGCGCCAGTCGGGCAATCGGAAAAGAGAATCGCTGCTCAAACGCTGGTCCAAGGTAAAGGGGGTTTATATCCCCTCTTTTTTCAGCGTCTCCGACGATGATCACGGAAGCCAGCACTTAATTCCACAAATACCCTCACACCACTCTGTTGAGAGGGCCGTTATTTCCGACCTGAACGACGCGCCGTTTCCATCCAAACCGATTATCCCATTCGGTAAGCCCGTACATGATCGGCTGCGCATGGAAATTGCCCGGGGGTGCACCCGGGGATGTCGGTTCTGCCAGGCCGGTATGATCTATCGGCCTGTCCGGGAGCGGCGACCGGAAGCGGTTTTGTCCTCGGTGAAGCAGTCGTTGAAAGAAACGGGTTATGAAGACCTTTCCTTGCTCTCTCTTAGTACAGGAGACTATTCTTGTATCGGGCCACTGATAAAAAAAATTATGGCTTTCGGCGAAAAAGACCGACTGGCCGTATCACTGCCATCCTTGCGCGCCGGATCACTCACCCCAGAACTGATGGAACTGATCCGCAAAGTCAGAAAAACGGGCTTCACCATTGCTCCGGAAGCGGGAAGCCAGCGACTGCGAGATGTAATCAATAAAAACATCACGGAAGCATCCATCGTCGAGACCGTCGAGAATGCTTTTGCTCTGGGATGGAAGGTGATCAAACTATATTTCATGATTGGTCTACCCACCGAAACGCAGGCGGATATGGAAGCGATAGTGGCCTTGGTTAAAAGATTGAAAACCATTGCCAGCCAAAAAGAAAAGCGAGGAAAAATAAACGTAAGTGTCGCCGCATTTGTACCCAAACCCCACACCCCCTTTCAGTGGGAGCCGCAGATCAGCCTCGATGCCGCATCTGAAAAGATATCCTGGCTCAAAGAGAACCTCAATCTGCCGGGAGTTCAGGTTAAGTGGCAGGATCCTCGCGTCAGCATGATTGAGGGAATCTGGGCCCGTGGCGATAGAAAACTTAACCAGGTGTTGATCAACGCATGGAAGAAGGGTTGTCGCTTCGATGGGTGGACGGAGTTTTTTAATTACGAGCGGTGGGTCTCCGTTTTTAGAGAAAGCGGTATCAATACGGTAGATTATACCGGTGGAAGGAAGAACACACAACCGCCATTAGCCTGGGATCATATCCACATAGGTGTGGACCGGTCTTTCTTGCTTGATGAAAGGGCGCTGGCGACCCAAGGCAAAATCACCGGCGATTGTCGCACCGGATCATGCAGCGCCTGTGGTGTTTGTGATTTTGATACCCTTAAACCGGTCTGTTATAAGGGTCAGCTCGAGAGTTCCTTCATTGACACGGTTGCCAATGAGCCGGAACCGTCGCACAGATCTATGAAATATGTGATCAATTTTAAAAAAATGGGGCCGGCCCGGTTTCTTGGCCACCTTGAGATGGTGAAAATTATTACCAGGCGTCTTCGTCGGGCGAACCTTCCCATGAAATATTCTCATGGGTTTCATCCCATGCCCAAGGTCTCCTTTAAAGACACCCTGCCCATGGGGATGCAAAGCGAAGATGAACAAATGCTGGTTACGCTGACCGAAGCCATCGATCCGGAGGAACTGCGTGATCGTCTGGGCGGGCAAATGCCCGACGGATTGGAAATTACAGGCGCTTCAGCAAATCTACAGACGGCTTCTTTGGGGCAAAAGGAGCCACAACGTTATCAGGTCGAACTAAAGGATGGCTTTTTTCAGCAAAAAGATTTAGAATCGTTTCTCAGACAACGAATTGTAAACATTGAAAGAATAAGTAAAAAGGGCCGTCGGGTTGTCGTTGATTTAAAAAAGGCGGTTTCCGATATCCATCTGCTTGACAACCGCCGGGCGAGGATGATCATCGGAACGGATAATAACCTGATGATAAGACCTGCTCTGGTTTTGAAGAAGGTCTTTTCTTTGACCGAGCAGCAACTCCTTGCCGCGACAATAACCAAACGAAAAACCGATCATGTATAAAAAAATAATTATCAACGTGGCCGACCACGAAACGCGGGTCGCGCTTGTCGAAGATGAAACCATTGCGGAGCTTTTTATTGAAAGAAAAGGAAGCCGCGATAATACCGGCAATATTTACAAGGGTCGGGTTCAACGGGTGCTTCCAGGAATGCAGGCCGCGTTTGTGGATATCGGCTTGAATCAGGCGGCGTTTATCTATGTCGACGATGTGATCAGAGATAATTATGCGGATATAGAAGACTATTTCAGCTGCAACGATGGTGATGAAGACGAACCGTCCGTAGAGGGTCGCGAAGCAGGATTCACCCAGAAAGGGGATAATGATAATATCGAAGACCTGATCACCGAAGGGCAGGAAGTCCTTGTACAGGTTTCCAAATCTCCCATCGGCACCAAAGGCGCTAGAATTACGTCAAACATTTCGCTTCCCGGTCGCTTTTTGGTGTTGATGCCCACCTCCGCTCACATTGGCATATCACGGCGTATCGAGGATGAATCAGAGCGGCAAAGACTCAAAGACATCGTTTTAGAATTATCCAGCAACAGCTCCATGGGCTATATTGTCCGTACGGCCGCAGAAGGCGTGCAAAAAGAAAAACTGGCCTACGAAATGGGGTTTTTAAAAAACCTGTGGTGCAACATTCAAAAAAAATATCAGACAGCCGCCACACCAGCCCTCCTGCATCAGGAATTAAACCTTAGCCTTCGGGCTGTCAGAGACCTCTTGCTTCAAGAGGCGGAAAAACTCGTGATCGATTCGCGCAAAGATTACGAGTCTGTGCTATCCTTTCTGGAAACCTTTAATCCTTCCCTAAAAGAGTCCGTGGAACTGTTTGAGGGCAAAGAACCCATATTCGATGCTTATAATCTGGAAGGGGATATTTCCAGAGCCTTGAAGCGGAAAGTGTGGCTTAAATCCGGAGGGTATATTGTAATAGAACATACCGAGGCGCTGGTGGCCATCGATGTGAATACGGGCCGGTACGTAGGAAAGTATAACCTGGAAGAAACCATTTTTAAAACCAATCTGGAGGCGGTCAAAGAGATTGCCTACCAAATTCGATTGCGTGATATTGGTGGAATCATCATTATCGATTTCATCGATATGGAAAAGAAATCGAATCAGGAAAAAGTTTTTTCCGCCTTAAGTGAAGCCTTTTCAAAAGATAGAAGCAAGACGCACATCCTGCCTATTTCTGATATGGGTCTTATTCAAATGACAAGGAAACGAACCCGTAAGCCACTTACCCGGTTGCTGTGCGACCCGTGTCCCTATTGTGATGGCGAAGGATATATTGTCTCCATAAAAACGGTATGTTATTCTGTTTACCGTGAAATTTTAAGGTATGCCGCGGATATGACTGGTTCAGGGTTGGTCTTGCGGGTTAATCCGGACGTCGCCGACTTCCTTCATGGTGAAGAAAACCGCCTAATTCCTGGTCTGGAAAAAAGCATAGGAAAACAAATCGTTATTTATCCCGATACTCGCTACCACACGGAAGCGTTCGAGATTATTGAGTCGGCGCATGAGTGAACACGGAGACCGTACGTGAGTTCGGGACGTGGAAAGCTCAGCGAGGGGCTTGCTTCGTGCTTGATTCGATAACGGGTCTTTTTTTGCGGCTTGACACGGCCGTTTTCATGTGGTTAAGATACCCGATTCAACTGGTGAATCTTGGCAAGCATTGGCGATACATGATTGGAAAGAAGGAAAATAAACGATGAAACGAACTTACCAACCTAGGAGAATCAAACGTGCCCGAACGCATGGTTTCAGAAAAAGAATGTCAACCAAGGCTGGCCGCCGGGTTATTAACCGTCGTCGGGCAAAGGGCAGAAAACGATTGGCGGTTTAGCGGGCTTGGCCATGAAGAACCTGTTTCGGAGGGGCGGCCTAAAAGGGATTACGCGTTCGATGATCAAGAGGCGCTTTTCTTGAAACGGGCTACCTTCACCAAGGCGGATCGAATAAGAACGGCCATAGAATACAGGCTGTTGGCAAAATATGGGGCCCGATGTTACAGCGACCATTTTATCATCATCTCCCGAGAAAACCAACGTGAGAGATCTCGCCTTGGCATCACTGTCTCTAAAAAGGTCGGGAAGGCCGTAACGAGAAACAGAATCAAGCGAAGCATTCGCGAGTATTTTCGACTGAACAGAACCGTTTTGCCGGTCCGACTGGATATAAACATCATTGCCCGACAAACATCTAGACATATGGGGGCGGGGGAAATTAAAGACCACCTCGGAGCTTGTTTCGAGACAATCGCCGGCAAAACCCGAATAGTGGGAAGATGATTAAACTGGCACTACTGCTGATCAAATGTTATCAGATTTCGATTTCTCCAATTTTGGGACCGGCGTGCCGATTTATTCCGACCTGTTCAGAATACGCTTATCAGGCGATCTCCAGCTACGGAATTCAAAGGGGAAGCCTGCTTGCGATAAAAAGAATTTTGCGGTGCCATCCGTTTAACCCGGGCGGTTTTGATCCGATTCCGTAATCATTCTCTTCCCCTTGAAAGCTTGATCCGTCGAGTTCTTCCCCTGCCGCGACAGCCTTCTGCGAAATGTTACGACGCTTGCAAAACAACCATTAACATATCTTTCGCGATTGTTGACGCAACCATGCGTCAAGGAGAAAAACATGGAACAAGTTCGCCTGCTGCTGGCAATTGGCCTATCCTTTTTGGTGCTCTTTGTCTGGAGCATGTTTTTTGTTGACCGGCAACCAGAAATAGAACAGAAGGAACCGCTGCAAACGGAAAACACAAGTGCCGTAACGCAGGCTCAAGAAAAGCAGTCGGAACTCTCACCGGAGGCCATCCGGCAGGAAGGTGTCGTTGCAATCAACCCGGCGCAGGGCAATCAAACGCCTACCCGGGAAATATCCGTTGAGACACCTTTTTATACGGTTCGCATTTCCGCCAAAGGCGCTTCCTTCACAAGCTATATTCTTAAAAAATATCGAGAAACGGTTGATGTCGATTCTCCCAATAAGGAACTGATTCCCAGGGAGTTTAAAGAGGGCGTTATTCGGACCACGCTAGCAGGAAACTCCTTAGCTGGTTTGGATGAAGCGCTGTACTCGATTTCAGAGACAGCAGACCGGATAGCGGTCCTCGATAGCCAAAAGGCCCTTAGCTTCAACTGGGTTGCTGACGACGGCACCCTGCTTACCAAAACGTATACCTTCGATCCCAACTCCTACCTTATCGATTTGAAGGTGGTAATGAAAAATGAATCTGCAAGGGTGTTGCGGGATCAACTTGTCCTCTCCGTTCGAAAGCCTGTCGAAGAAGACAAAGGATATGGTTTTGTCGGTCCAAGCGCCTTGATCGATGATACGCTAGAACAAGTAAAAACAAAAAAAATCGCTGATAAGGATGACTATAAGGGGCGTATTAAGTGGATTGGCGTTGAAGACCGGTACTTCATTTCCAGTATTATTCCGGGCACTGAAACAAATGGAAACATGAAGCTGGCCCTTGAAGACAATATCGTAATAAACCAATTGGTTAATCCATCATTTGAGCTTTTACCAGGGGAACAGCAAGCCTTTTCGTTTTTTGTTTTTATGGGGCCCAAAAGCATGGAATTGTTGAACAGCATGGGCCATGATCTTGGAAAAGCACTTAATTTCGGCTTTTTCAATGTCATTGCCAAGCCATGCCTCTGGTTCATGAACAAAATTCACAGCGTCGTTCCCAACTACGGAATTGCCATCATTCTGCTGACGGTTTTCACTAAAATTCTCCTATGGCCCCTGGGTTCCAAGAGCTATAAATCAATGAGTGAGATGAAAAAGCTCCAGCCTTTGATGACAGAAATTCGGGAAAAGTACAAAAATGACAAAACAAAAATGAATCAGGAGTTGATGGCCCTGTATCGAACATACAAAGTCAACCCCATGGGAGGGTGTTTGCCCATGGTTTTGCAAATACCTGTCTTTTTTGCGCTTTACAGGATGTTATATGAAGCAATTGAGTTGAGACATGCGCCCTTTTTCTTCTGGATCAATGACTTGTCTGCCCCTGATCGGCTTTTTAATTTCGGATTTTCGATACCTTTTATGGAGCCGCCCTATGGAATTCCCGTACTGACCATAATCATGGGCGCTACCATGTTGCTTCAGCAAAAAATGTCACCCCCTCCTGGAGATCCCACCCAAGCCAAAATGATGATGCTCATGCCAGTGGTTTTCACGTTTATCTTTATTAATTTCTCCTCCGGACTGGTTCTGTACTGGTTAGTCAACAACGTTCTTTCCATTAGCCAGCAATACTATGTCCAAAAGAAAACCATTTAATTTTTTGGAGGCCATTATGTCCAAGGCTATCGAATTCCAAGGGAAAAACGTTGACAGCGCACTTGAAAAAGCGAGTGATGAACTCAATATCCCGGCAGAAAAAATCAAGCATGAAGTAATAGCCTATGGTTCGAGCGGAATTTTCGGATTGGTGGGTGTAAAAAAAGCCAAAATAAAAGTGTTTCTTGAAGAGGAAAAAAGCAAGAAAAAGCAGCTTAAATCAATGGGGAGAAAAACAGTCGTTAATCCCGCTGAACATGGTGCATCCATAGAGGCAATATCAGATTCTTTAGAGGGACACAATCATGCTGAAAAACTGCTCGCTTCAGGAAGCCAGGCATTACAGACCATCGTAGACAAAATTACCAGTGGTGCCTCAGTCCAGTTGACTCCAAAAAACGACAAGCTGATCTTTTCAATTTCCGGGGGAGACAGCGGTGTGCTAATAGGGAAACGAGGCCAAACCTTAGAAGCCATGCAATATCTTCTCGAAAAAATGATCAATAAAAAAAGCACCAACCGGATACGCGTGCTGGTTGACGTCGAGGGCTATCTCGATAAACGTAAAAAAAACCTCCAACAGATGGCCTCTCGGATGGCTGAAAAAGCCAAACGAACTAAAAAGCCGGTAACCATTGGGCAGATGAATGCCCATGACCGTCGAATCGTGCATATTCACCTGAAGGATGAGAGCGGTGTAAGAACCCAGAGTCTTGGTGAGGGCTATTATCGAAAACTAATGATTTTCCCTAAAAAGACTGTGGGTACAAAACGAAAAAGCACGGAAGGAAAGGATTAGTAACCGACGGTGCTTTCTACATGATGGGATACACCACCAACCATACGATTGCCGGCATATCTACACCTTTGGGCCCCGGTGGTATTGGCATTGTCAGAATTTCCGGGCCCGACGCCTACAAAATAATGTTGCGGCTCTTTGTTCCGAAGGGTCAAGGCTCTGGACCAAGAACGGCACCGCCAGCAGAAGAGCGGTTTTCCTCTCACAGGGTATACTATGGGCACCTAATCGATTCACAGACTGGAAATATTATCGATGAGGTCCTAACACTTTACATGAAAGGACCGAACAGCTTTACACGAGAAGATGTCGTAGAAATCCATTCACACTCAGGTTTCGTTGTTCTGGATCGAGTTTTAAGTGCCGTTGTCAACGCTGGCGCTGCTTTGTCAGGACCAGGCGAGTTTACAAAACGCGCGTTTTTAAATGGTCGCATCGACCTTACCCAGGCAGAGGCGGTAATTGACCTGATCAACGCACCATGTGAAAGGGCTGCTCAAATGGCCGGGCGACAAATTGCAGGCGGGCTTCGTCACGTTTTAGATGACCTTTCTACGGCAATTCTAGCGCTGCTGGCAAAATGTGAAGCCCTTATAGAATTCCCGGAAACGGCTCAACCGGAAACCCTCTTTGGGGAAATTCAAAAAAGGATAAAAGACGCCATTCTGCCTGAACTTTCGGCGCTCATTCAAAAACAAAAAGAGACCGCCATTTATCGTGAAGGGGCCCTTTTGGCAATTGCCGGAGCGCCTAATGTTGGAAAATCGAGTCTGTTAAACAAGCTGGTAGACAAGGAGGCAGCCATTGTTTCCGATTTTCCAGGGACCACAAGAGACATTGTCAGAGATTACATTTCAATCCGCGGCGTACCGGTCGTTCTCTGTGACACGGCGGGGATTCAGGATACCAATGACCCCGTGGAGTCCATCGGGATACAAAAAGCCCGCGACCACTTTCAGCGCGCCGATATTATCTTGCTGGTATTAGAGGCCACGCGCGGGCTTAACTGTCTTGAAAAAAAGCTGGTGGCTGAGTTTAAAAACACCCATACGATTGCCGTAATCAACAAAGATGACCTGTCCGTGGATTCCAATCCGTTTGATCCAGACAACATGCTTAAAGACCTTGTTCAGGTGAGGGTGTCTGCCAAAATCGGAACCGGTATCGATCAATTGAAAGCGCTGATCTTCAAGGCCTTGGTAGTTAGAACGGAGGGCCTTGTTTGTGATACGGCCACACCCAACTTGCGACAACGCAAAATTCTGGAAAAAGCCAGGCAAGAACTTCAGCTATGCGGCATGGCCGCAGAAACAATTCATCCAATTGAAGTCGTTTCCGAAATGCTAAAGAGAAGCCTTCATCTTCTTGAAGATATTAGTGGAAACCGAAACAAGGAGGCGCTTTATGATCATATTTTCAGCCAGTTTTGTATTGGCAAGTAGTGTTTCACGTGAAACATTTGATTGGGAGGCTGGATTATGACTCCTGAGCTGGAGCATGTGTTTAAGAAATATGAGGCGTTTGTTAAACAGGTAGACAGCCTTTTTGAGCGAGTTCGACAACAGCATTCTGATTGTGTGAAATGCAAGTTGGAATGTGCGGATTGCTGCCATGCGTTGTTTGACCTTTCTTTGGTTGAAGCGCTGTATATCAACCGGCAATTTTTGGAAAAAGTGGTTGAAGAAAGAAAGATTGAAATCATTGACAGTGCCAACCAAGCCGACCGAAAAGTATACCAGTTGAAGCGCAGGGCTTTTAAGGCGTTTGAGGCCGGTGAAAAATCGGAAGAGCAGGTTATCCTGGAAATGGCAGCTGCCCGAGTTCGCTGCCCCCTACTGAACGCGGAGAACAGGTGTGTTTTATATGCAGACCGTCCGATTACCTGCCGTCTTTATGGGATCCCCACCTCGATCGGCGGGCGAGGCCACACCTGTGGGTTGTCCGCCTTTCAAGAGGGGGCCTCTTATCCCACGGTGAATTTGGATTCCGTAAACGCCAAGCTGCACGAGTTTTCGAAGGAAATTGTCAACGAGTTGCACTCCTCGCACGTAAAAATGGGCGATGTGCTGATGCCCCTTTCAATGGCCTTGCTGACGGTCTTCGATGACTCGTACCTCGGGATAGACACCGACAACGACAAGCCTGAAGAAAGCGAATAATAAGGCGGTAATATGGAACACTCATTCTCCGATGAAGATAAAAAAAAAGCTGTTTTTGAAGCGATGTCGCCCCGCCGGCAAAAGCATATCCTCAACAAGGTTGGTTATGAAAAATGGGACCCTTTTGAAAAACCGAAAGACCCGATCGATATTCGACGGGACCTGACCAAACGAACGTCTCAAATGCTAGTCAAGGAGTTTTTGCAGTCGCGTCCTCGGGAAGGCTATTCCAACAGTTACGGGAGAGGCGTTTTGGAAATGGCCATCGGCATCGTTAACGACGACGAGCGTTACGTTGCCATGTATGAGTTTGCCCTGTGGCACAAACAGCTGGTGGAGCAAGAGGTGGGGAAGTAAGGTCGGTGTTCTTGGCCGGGGGAGATGATGCTGTAGATGGAAAACACAGAGGCGCAGATTTATAATTTTATCGCTGAAGCTTCTACAAAAGTCGATTTTGGTTGTTTAAAACGCCATTTCAACGAAACGCAGCACCAGCTCTCCTCCCAAACGCTTATATCGGGACTCACCGGTCTGATGCAATCCGGCAAGTTGTGCTACACATACCATTATGGCTGTTCTTTTATTGAGATCTCATATGATCAACCCCACGTTGTTTCTGAACATATTGTTATTAAGCCGCCGCAGTGTTCTCTAAAGGCGCTCCCGGGAAAACGAGAGGTTGTTCTTGGAAGGGGAGCGGCCTTTGGTGGAGGAGAGCATCCAACAACCCGGTTGGCCATTCAACTGATTGACGCGATTCTTCATTCGGCAACCGAGCGAGAAAAAGTACCCACACTCCGAGCAATTGATATCGGAACAGGCTCCGGCGTCCTGGCTATTGCAGCCGTAAAACTGGGCCTTGGTTTTGTCTGTGGTGTAGATATCGATCCTTGCGCCGTTTTTGAGGCCCGCGAGAACGTTCGTCTTAACTTTTTAGAAGAGAGGATTGTTGTCCGCGATGATGAGCTGAAAGCCATCGTTGGGCCCTTTGACTTGGTTTTTGCGAACCTCAGAACGCCGACATTGTTAGGCCTTCGTGACGAATTGGATAAGAAAACCGCCGCTGACAGCCGGATGATTTTTTCGGGTTTAAAAACAGAAGAAACGAAGGCGGTATGTGATTATTATGCGGAAGCCGGTTTTTTGATGGCGCAAATGCGGTCGGAAAAAGGCTGGACCGCGATATGCTTAGCAAGGGGCGATTAGTCGAACGAAGGAGCGATGCGCAAAGGATGCCCTTCGCTGCGACAAGATCGTTCGAAATTCAGCCTCTGGGAGGGCCATTTTTAACCCGCCGTTATTAAAAAGCAATTTTGACGCTTTGCTCCTGTGGTGGGGGATGTCCAGCCGTAGCATGAAAAAAAGGACAAGGCAGACAGCATTCATTTATCAGCCTTTTAGAAACGAGGTTCCAAGCAGATATTCTTCATACTGGGTGGGCCTCGTTTGATATAACTCCAACATGGCCTCGTAGGTTTTCCTCTCTTCGCTGTTTTTCCAAGCCAGCCAGTCTTCCATGTTTTGCCACGTAGCAATGACGGCCATGTTTTCAGGAAAGTCTTTTTGCATAAGCGTTTCTCCTGAAATATATCCTGGTTGATCCATGGCGATGGATCGGATCTTGTTCAGTAGCGAAAGAATTTGTGGGGTGTTTTCTTTGACGAAGCGACGTTTAATGAAAATTTTAGCGATCATGGTCACCTCCATTGGTGAAATGAATTGCGAAGGAGCGCCGGCTGGAAAGGTGGCGGTGGGATGGCAGGCAGAAGAGGTCTTTATATTATGGCGTTGACACCGTCGATCCGTTTCCGTGGTTGGTTTAAGGATCGCACACTTAAAACCGGACGGTCAAGAAAAAAACGTCCCCCGGGAGAAAACCGAAAACAGCCGCAGAAAAGTATTCTTTCTACGGCTGTTTTTTAAGCACGGTAAGCAGGCGTGACGGGTCTTCTATCCCACCAGAAAACTCCACAGAATCCCTGCACAGATGGCTGAGCCAATAACACCGGATGAGTTGCAGGCCATGGCATGCATCAACAGGTAGTTGGATGGGTCTTCTTTCTGCCCCATTACATGTACTTCTCTAGCGGAGCCCGGTACGGCTGAAACGCCTGCAGCACCCAGCAGGGGGTTGATCTTGGATTTTGAAAACACGTTCATCAGCTTTGCAAAAAGAATCCCTGAGGCAGTAGCAATGCTAAAAGCCACCGCTCCAAGCGCGAAAATTCCAACCGATTTAGTCGTGAGGAAAACATCTGCCTGAGTACTGGCGCCCACGGTGAAACCCAAGAAAATGGTAGCTGTATCAATGATGGCGGTCCTAGCTGTTTGGGCAAGCCGGTCAACCACACCGCTGACCTTTAACAGGTTTCCAAAAAAGAAGGTCCCCAGCAAGGGAATGGATGCCGGGGCAAGGAAGCAGCAAAGGAACAAGCCGATCACAGGGAAGATCAACAGTTCTTTGCGGGAAACCGCCCGCGGGTCAGGCATGTGAATGCGCCGTTCGGTCTTTGTTGTTAACAGCCTCATGATCGGTGGCTGAATGATTGGAATCAAAGCCATGTAAGAGTATGCAGCAATTGCAATAGGGCCGATCAGGTGCGGTGCCAGCTTGGCGGTTAAAAAGATCGATGTCGGTCCGTCGGCGCCGCCGATAATGGCGATCGAAGCCGCCTCTTTGGGTAAAAACCCCAAGGCCAATGCGCTGAGCAGGGTAAAAAAGATTCCCATTTGAGCTGCAGCGCCAAGCAGCATCAATTTCGGGCGAGCGAGAAGTGAAGAAAAGTCAGTCATGGCGCCGAGACCTAGAAAAACAATGGATGGGTAGACGCCGGAGGTGACCCCAAAATAGAGGTAGTGAAGCACACTGTTCGGTTCGTAGATGCCCAATCCAAAGCCCTTAAAAAAGGGTACATTGCCTACTAACACCCCGAAACCGATGGGCAGCAGCAACAACGGTTCATAATTTTTACCGATGGCCAGATAGACAAATAGGATGCCTATGCCCCACATTAGAAAGTGCCGATAGTCTGAGAGGTAGTACCCTGTGTTGGTTAGAAATTGCACTAAAAGATCCATTGGTCAGGTCCTTGTTCTTTATTCTGATATGGGTTTCCAGGAAAAGCGCTCTTCGCCCTTCGCAATCAAAATTCCAGCGTCTCTGAAGCGGTTGATGGAAAGATGGGGATGGGGAAGGCCAGCTTTGTTGGCGTGGCGGTGCAGATCCATCAGGCTGAAATTCTCTCCCAAGTCTTTAGTAAAGGCCATATAGATCGTTGCGGCGGCATCAATATCCTGCGGAAGTTTTTCCGGCACGAGCTGTTTTGGTGCAGGTGGCGCGACGGCGGTTGGGTTGGGTGGTTGCGCGTTCCTTTCAAAAAGGCTGGTAAGGCGCGGAATCATGGATATGAGAAATGCAAGCATAGCCAAGCCGAGAAGAACAATGCCGGCACCCGCGCCTGCCATGGCCCAGCCGTTGGCTTGCTGAATCGCTGCTAACCCGTACATAGTTCCCTCCTATATTCGAGGCTCTCGGGACGCTCCAAGTTAACAATCAAGGCGCCCGGTGTTTAAAATTGCTTGCACCCACCGGTCCGAAAAAGAATAAGTAACAAGACGACCACACCCCAAATCGAAAGTCAATGATAAAGCATAAATCCAAGTATAATCAGAATATTTCTTACGCCGAACAGATTTTACCGAACAGGGATGGGCTAGGCGCCCATATCGGCAGCTTGAGTAGGCGAAAGCAACGTGTCTCTCCTTCATACATTAATGCGGGGTAAGGTTTCTTTTTCGCTTTTTATCACACTAAAAAACAGTACCTTTGAACGGGAACACTGTTGTTGACTTAACGAAGGGTATCATCGTAGTAAAAAGCTCAATTTTAAATATGCGAAAAATTCAAAAAACAACCATTTAAATAATAAGGAGGCGCAGATGAGGGGCAGAAAACTTTGGTGGAAGCGGTCGTTTTGGGTCATCTTTTGTACCTTACTCCTTGCCATCTTGGGAGCAGATGCAGTGATAGCCGCAGAAAAACAGCTTAAGGCAGGATTCGTTTATGTTGGTCCCGTGGGTGACTATGGCTGGTCTCACGCCCATGACATGGGGAGAAAGTATGCCGAAAAGCAGCTGCCGTGGTTAAAAACACTTTATATCGAGTCTGTGGCGGAAGCAGATTCAGCAAGAATCATCGACCGGTTTGTTCAAGAAGAAAATTGCGATGTGGTTTTCACGACCAGTTTCGGGTACATGGACGACACCATCAAAGCAGGTGCGAAATATCCTAGCAAGCATTTCATGCATTGTTCAGGTTTTAAACAGACCAAAAATGTAGGCACCTATTTTGCCGATCTCTACCAGACGTATTACTTGAACGGGTTGATGGCCGGTGGACTGACCAAGAGCAACAAAATCGGTTATGTGGCGGCTTTCCCCATTCCCGAATTGATACGACATATTAATGCCTTCGCTCTTGGCATCAAAGCTGTAAATCCCAATGCGGAAGTTCATGTGCGCTGGATATACGCCTGGTACGGGCCGGATAAAGCACGGGAGGCGGCTGAGGCGCTGATTGCCCAAGGGTGTGATGCCCTGGCCTTTACGGAGGACACCCCGGCGGTAATCGAAGTCGGCCAGGAACATACGGAAAAGGGCAAACAGATTTATTCCTTCAGCCACTACAGTCCGATGCAAGCCTATGGAAAAGATTCGGTTGTGTCCGGGCAGCTGGTTGACTGGGGGGTCATGTACGAAAAAATCCTCACCGACCTTTATGAAGGAACCTGGAAAAGTGATGATGAATGGTGGCTGGTTGCCGAAAAGGCGGCCATTCTCGGTGGTTCGTTTGGCGAGCCGATTAACGCCAAGTTTGCCGACGAGTTGAAAGCCGTTTTAATAGGAACCAAGGACTTCGGAACGATTTCAGTTTATGATTTGGTATTCAAGCGCTATGAGCAGATGAAAAAAGGTACAGACCGCTTCGATCCTTACTTGGGGCCCATTGCAGACAATACCGGAAAACTACAAATCAAAGCGGGAGAAAAAGCCTCCAAAGGAGACCTGCTGAGCATGATGTATTACGTAGACAACGTTGTGGGAACCATTCCAAAATAAGACTGCTATTCTTAATCGAAGGGGAGCTGGGATATTCTTGCCGGCTCCCCCTTTTGTTTTTTCGCAAGATGGTCATTATGAAAAAAATAAAAACGCTTGAAATGATAAATATTACCAAATCATTTCATGGAGTTCGGGCCAACGATGGCGTCAATTTGAAGGTTTCGTCCGGGGAAATCCTGGGTTTGCTGGGAGAGAACGGCGCAGGAAAAACAACGCTGATGAACATTCTTTATGGTATTTACCAGCCAGATGAAGGAGAGATCCGGGCCAATGGTCAGCAGATTTATATTAATTCCCCCAAGTCGTCCATGGACCACGGCATCGGCATGGTCCACCAGCATTTCATGTTGATCCAGAACCACACGGTCATCGAAAACATTGCCTTGAGTTATGCCGGTGCGCCCCACCTATTCCCCCAAAAAAAAATCCGCCAGAGCATCGTCTCCTTCTCGGCAAAATTCGACTTTAACATCGATCCCGACAAAAAAGTATGGCAGCTGTCTGCTGGTGAACAACAACGGGTTGAGATTGTCAAGGCGCTGGTCAATGGCGCCGAATTGCTGATCCTCGATGAACCCACTTCTGTGCTTACCCCTCAGGAGACCCGGGAGTTTTTTAATATTTTGGAAACAATGAGAAATGACGGACAGATGATTATTTTGATCAGTCACAAACTGGATGAAATTAAAAAACTGTGTGACCGGGTAACCGTTCTTAGAAAAGGACGGGTGGTTGGGCATGCGAATGCCCAACAGTTTGACAAGCGCTCTTTGGCTCGCATGATGATCGGGCGTGATGTGGTTTTCTCTTTTTCAAGAGAGAAGATGCCAAGAAAGGAGAAAGTGCTGGAGGTGGCGGCTGTTGAGGTCATTGGAGACAAGGGTCTTCCAGTCGTCAAGGGAGTCTCTTTTGATGTATATAGAAACGAAATTTTCGGGATTGCCGGGATTGCCGGTAACGGACAGCGTGAGTTGGTCGAAGCCATCACCGGTTTGCGGATGGTGACGCACGGCCGGATACAAATCAATGACACCGACATTACCAATCAGTCTGCTCGAAAAATCCATAACAACGGGGTCTCACATGTGCCTGAGGAGCGGATCCGCTTCGGTATCGCGCCGAACCTTTTTCTTTACGAAAACGCAATTCTCAAGCAACACCGCAACAAGAAGTTTTCCCGGCGTGCTTTTCTCGCATATGGTCGGATAAAGGCACACACCAGGCAGTTGATAAGGGATTTTCAAGTGGCCACGCCGTCCATCCATGTTCAGACGAAAAACCTGTCTGGAGGAAATATCCAAAAATTGATTCTGGGCCGTGAGATTTCAGATAAACCGGACCTGCTGGTGGCGTCCCACCCCACCTACGGCTTAGACGTGGGCGCTACGGAGTATCTGCGCAACCAGCTGCTTGAGCGACGGGCAGAAGGCGGCGCCGTATTGCTGGTGTCCGAGGACTTGGAGGAACTCTTCGAACTGTGCGACCGGATTGCGGTTATTTTTCAAGGGCGTTTTATGGGCGTTCTGGAAACAGATGATCCCCGAATCGCTGATATCGGATTAATGATGGCCGGCACCCAGCAAGCACAGTCGAAAGAAGGGCCGGATGCTTCACTTTAACGTCTCGGATCGTGAACAGATCTCCGCTATCGGCGAATTGTTAACCAGGGTTTTGGCATTGGCTGCCGGGATGGTGGTTATCGGGTTGATTTTCTTTGTCTGTGGCGCCAACCCAGTTTTTGCATTCAAGAAGATCTTCAGCGGCTCCTTCGGCAGCGTTTACGGTTTTAAAGAGACAATTACCAAAGCCATTCCTCTCATTCTTATCGGCGGCGGGCTTGCCCTCGTGTTCAAGGCAAAATTTTGGAACATTGGCGCCGAGAGCCAACTTCTCATGGGGGCTATTTTCGGTACCTGGGCAGGGCTGAACTGGGGGACGGTGCTGCCCCCGGTTCTGATCGTTCCCTTGATGTTTCTTGCCGGGTTTGTCGGAGGTGCACTGTGGGGCCTGATTCCGGCCGTGCTCAAACTCCGGTTTGCCATTAACGAAGTAATCTCAACATTGATGCTCAACTATGTTTGCGCGGAATTTCTCACCTTGCTGATCGTCGGACCCTGGAAAAGCGAAAAGAAGTTCGGTTTTCCCTATACCGACGATCTTCCAGGTTCGGCCATCTTATCCGTGTTCCCAGAATCGCGGATTCACATAGCCACGCTGGTAGTGGCGGTTGTTGCCGCAGCGATCTTGACCATCGTCATCTACAAAACCCGTTTCGGGTATGAGGTGCGGGTGATCGGTGAAAACCCAGATGCAGCCAAATATGCAGGCATTGATTTCTCACGCACAACGCTGCTCATCATGGCAATCAGCGGCGGCATGGCCGGCGTGGCAGGTGTTGGGGAGGTGGCAGGGATCCATCATTACTTGAGCTATCCGGATTCGATTTCCTCCGGCTATGGATTTACGGCGATTATTGTGGCCTGGCTGGCCAAGCTCAATCCGATTTATGTTGTTTTTTCGGGGATCTTTTTTGCCGGCATCCTCGTAGGCGGGGACGCGATTCAAATATCACTTGGACTGCCGGCAGCAACCGTGGATATCTTTAACGGAACCATGCTGATCTTCCTGATCATGGGGGATTATTTCACCAAGAACAAGGTTCACGTGTCTTGGGAACGAAAGGCCTAGCCCATGGAAGAGATAATCCTTTCTGTTGTTCAGCGAACGCTGGTTGCCGGCACGCCGCTCTTGCTCGGAACGGTCGGAGAAATCATCTGCGAGCGCTCCGGGATCCTCAATCTTGGCGTGGAAGGCGTCATGGCTGTCGGTGCCGTGACCGCATTTATCGTGACCCATCATACGGGTAATCCCTGGCTCGGGCTCTGTGCGGCCATCGTTGCGGGAATGCTGATTTCCATCGTTCACGCGTTTGCATCGGTTAGTCTTCAATCCAATCAGGTGGTCTCCGGACTGGCGCTGACCATGCTTGGCCTGGGAATGGCGGGCTTGCTGGGCAAGCCCTATGTCGGCAAGCCGCTGGCCGTTAAAATCAACGCCCTGGCAATCCCTTTCCTGTCTGACCTTCCAGTGGTAGGACCGGTGCTTTTCAATCAGAGCCCCTTTTTTTACATGGCGGTGTTCCTGGCCATCGGCGCCTGGTTTGTTCTTGAGCACACGTTGCTGGGCATCCGCATCCGTTCGACCGGCGAGAACCCCAAGGCCACGGAAACCCAGGGTGTCAACGTCTCACTGGTTCGATATCTGTCTGTAATTGCTGGCGGCGGATTTTCCGCCATGGCCGGCGCTCACCTCTCCATTTCCTATAGCAAATCATGGATCGAGGGGATGACTGCCGGTCGCGGTTGGATCGTTATCGCCCTGACCATTTTTGCATTGTGGAATCCCATGCGGGCCATAGTGGGAGCTTTTCTTTTCGGTGGGGTTTTTGTGCTTCAATACTTGCTCCAGCCGTTGGGAATCTCTCCAAATTTTTTAGCCATGCTACCATATCTGGCTACCCTGGCGGTATTGCTGTTGGGCGGGCTTCGGGACCGCCGTCGACTCAATGCCCCGGCCATGTTGGCGGAACCCTACCGGCGTGGCGAGCGTTAGGGGCAAACGTCGGTCTGACAGAGCTGGCCAGCTTGCGTCGACGTGTATCTTGGCCGATTTCAAGCAGTCAGGCTGTTCTTGACTTGTTTTTTACGGTTTGTCCTTAGGTGTTTAAGCTGTACGCCGTTTCTACATCGGCCAGGGGTTGGACCGGTAAGCGAGCGACCCCCAGTTCCTCCTCCGAACACACCTGCAGAGAGGCGGTCATAAACCACAGGCCCGCTTTCTGCCCCCTGCCCGATCCGCACATAGTCAGCACAGGAGAGAGCGCCATTGATATAACCGCAAAACGCATCATCAACCAAGCACTGGGGAGGGGAGCCCTATTGATGGAAGAAAATAGCTGCTGTGCGCGCGTGTTCGCCCGGTGGATGGCGCGGGCCAGCCGTTCCTTGCCTGTACCGCTCTCTCCGCTGATCGACACCGGCACAAGGCTGGAGGTGAGAAGCGCCGCCTCTTTCAGGAGGCACAGCATTTTTTTGGACCGGGTAGCAATGGGTTAAAGGGGGCGTTCTCCAAGGTGGGACACGCGTCGCTTTTCTCAAGGTCCAACAGATCTTTCAGCCGCTTGCGTTCCAATGCCCGCTTAACGGATAGGTATAGTTCTTCAGTGGCCATGGGCTTGAGCAAATAGTCATTCGCCCCCTTTGTTAAGGCACGCCACGGCGACGCCATAATTGTTCAGCGAGAATCATCGCGCTTTAATTCGGGCCAAGATGGACTGCGCCAATTCGGCATAGTTAAAATAACAGATTCTTTTCCCAACGGATTTGGCCAAGGAGAGACAGTTTTAGCCTTGCTGCCCAGTTTTTTCCTTTGCACGCTGATTTTTCATCGTTAGCCGCCGTTCTAAAAATCAGCTGAATTATAATAAAAAACAGATTTGAATTTCCCTTGCTGTTGTGGTAAAGCCAGTGCTGGTCCAAACTGGCAAGAAAATGTAATGATTTGGCCAGGATCATATCAATTTCGCCCTTTTCCGGAAGGTGGCCGTTGCCTTCTTGCACCGGATGCTGCGTCGACTCGACGCAGATTGATTTTTGCACCTGCTTTTAGTGATACCCATTAAGCGCTTGGCTTAGGCGATTGAAAATAAACGCGATGTCGGTTAAGCACCTTTTTTTGCGGAGAGAGAGCCACCAAAGGGGGTGAACGTTTCAGCTAGAATGCATCCCGCATGCAGAATACCGTGGAAAGCCTTTCCAATATCAACACATTCATGAGGAACTCGTAATGGCAGAAAAAGAAAATACCCAAGGCAAGGATGTCGTCGGCAGCGTACTGGTGGTCGGTGGCGGCATTGCAGGCATACAGGCATCCCTGGATCTGGCGGATTCGGGCTATTATGTTCACATGACCGAGACCAAATCGGCCATTGGCGGCGTCATGGCCCAACTGGACAAAACCTTTCCAACCAACGACTGTTCCATGTGCGTTATCTCCCCGAAGTTGGTCGAGTGCGGTCGGCATCTCAACATCGACTTGATGACCCTGACGGAGATCGAAGAGGTAACCGGTGAGGTGGGCAATTTTACGGTCAAGCTGCGCCAGAATGCCCGTTATATTGAAATGGACAAGTGCACGGCCTGCGGCGAATGCGCCAAAGCGTGCCCCATCGAAACGCCCAATCTGTTCGATGAAGGCCTTCGGGACCGCAAGGCGGCCTTCAAGCTTTACCCCCAGGGCATGCCCAGTGCCTACGCCATAGAAAAGCGTGGTACGGCCCCCTGCAAGGCCACCTGCCCGGCGCACGTGAGCATCCAGGGCTACATCGCCCTGATCAATGACGGGCGCTATAAGGAGGCCCTGAAACTGTTTAAACAGGATCACCCCTTCCCGGGGGTCTGCGGCCGGGTCTGCCATCACCCTTGTGAAGGGGAATGCACACGCAACGATGTTGACCAGCCGCTGGCCATCCGCGAGCTTCACCGTTTTCTGGCCGACTATGAAAAACAGAGCGGAGAAACCTATATCCCTGAAATCACTGCGGAGAAGCGGAACGAGAAAGTGGCCATCATCGGCTCCGGCCCGGCCGGCATCACCGCGGCCTACTATTTGCTCCAGCAGGGTTATGCGGTGACCGTATTTGAAAAACTGCCCAAAGCGGGCGGTATGATGCGCTATGGTATTCCCGAGTACCGACTTCCACGAGACATTCTGGCCGGCGAAATCGATGTGGTCCAGCAGATGGGCGCCGAAATCAAATGCGGTGTGACTTTCGGTTCAGACATCACCTTGGAAAGCCTCAAGGCCGATGGCTACAGCGCCTGCTTCATGGCCATAGGGTTGCATGGCGGTCGCCGTCTGGGCGTGGAAAACGAAGATGCCGAAGGCGTGCTTCAGGGGGTTGATTTTCTCCGGGATACCTCCTTGGGCAAAGATGTCCAGATCGGTGAGGACGTCGTGGTGGTGGGCGGCGGCAACGTGGCCATCGACGTGGCCCTGACCGCCAAACGCAAAGGGGCCAAGAACGTCACCCTGATCTGTCTGGAAAAGCGCGAAGAGATGCCTGCCTGGCAACACGAGATCGAAGAGGCCCTTGAAGGGGACATCACGATCGTCAACAGCTTCGGTCCCAAATCGTTTTATATCGATAAAAACAAGCGGGTATCGGGCATTGAATTCAAGACCTGCACGGCGGTCTTCGACGAGAACGGCCGTTTCAATCCGGCCTACGACGAAAGTGCGTGTCAGCCCTTTTTTGGTGACACCATCATCATTTCGATCGGCCAGAGTACCAACCTGACCGGCATCAAGGAGCAGGGCATCGCCATTTCCCGACCCGGCGGCCTCGTGGCCGATCCGGTAACCCTGCAGACCCCCATCGACTGGGTCTTTGCCGGCGGGGATGCTTTTTATGGTCCCAAGTCGGTGGTGGACGCGGTCGCCTGCGGCAAGGAAGCCGCCGAGAGCATCCACCGCTTCATCAACGGGATGGACCTCGCCGAAGGTCGTAAGAAATCGTGGGACTTTGTCAAACCCGATGTGAACCAGGAGGCCCATAAGAAGCGAACCACGGTCCGCTGCCTGGACCCCGAAGCCCGGGAGTGCAACTTTCTGGAAGTCTCCTACGGATATGATGAGGGAGAAGCCAAGGTCGAAGCCGACCGCTGCCTCAAGTGTGGGCTCTGCTCCGAGTGCTATCAGTGCGTGGAGGCTTGCCTGGCCAAGGCGGTGAACCACGATATGGTGGCTGAGTACAAGACCATCAATGTGGGGGCTATCATCCTGGCTCCCGGCTTCACCCCCTTTGATCCCTCCGAACACAAGTCCTATCCATATGCCAGCCATCCCAACGTGGTGACCAGCCTGGAGTTCGAGCGGATCCTTTCAGCATCGGGGCCCTATGCCGGACATTTGATGCGGCCCTCGGACCACAAGGAACCCGAAAAGATTGCCTGGTTTCAGTGTGTGGGTTCCCGGGACATCAACTGCAGCGACCACAGCTATTGCTCATCGGTGTGCTGCATGTACACCAACAAGCAGACGATCATCGCCAAGGAGCACAGCGAGAAACCGCTGGATACGGCGGTTTTCTTCATGGACATGCGCACCCACGGCAAAGAATTTGAGAAATACTACATGCGCGCGCGGGATGAAAAAGGGGTGCGATTCATCCGATCCAAGGTGCATACCATCGATCCAGTGGATGGGGACAACCTGCGGCTGCGTTATGTCACCGAAGAAGGAGAGCTGGTTGAGGAAACCTTCGATATGGTGGTCCTGGCTGTTGGCCTGGCCCCCAACAAGGAGTCGGTGGACCTGGCAAAAAAGGTGGGCATCGATCTCAACGAACACCTGCATGCGGCCACGCGGACCCTTGAACCGGTCAGTTCCAGCCGGCCAGGTGTGTTTGTCTGCGGTGCCTTCCAGGAACCCAAGGATATCCCCCAGTCGGTCATGGAGGCCTCTGCTGCGGCTGCAACGGCAACGCGGTCCCTGGCGAAGGCCAGAGGCTCGCTGATCAAAACCAAAGAGCTGCCGCCGGAAATCGACGTGTCCGGACTGGAACCCAGGGTGGGCGTCTTTGTCTGCAATTGCGGCATCAACATCGGCGGTGTTGCCGACGTACCGGCGGTAAGAGAGTATGCCGCCACCTTGCCCCATGTGGTGCATGTGGAAGACAACCTGTTCACCTGCAGCCAGGATACCCAGGACAAGATGAAAGAGGTGATCAAAGAACATGCCATCAACCGTGTGGTGGTGGCCTCGTGTTCCCCGCGAACCCACGAGCCGCTGTTCCAGGAGACTATTCGGGACGCCGGCCTGAACAAATATCTGTTTGAGATGGCCAATATCCGTGACCAGAATACCTGGGTTCACATGAACAACCCGGAAAGGGCCACGGCCAAGGCCAAAGACCTGGTCCGCATGGCCGTTGCCAAGGCCGCTTACATCGAACCGCTGCACCAAGTTAAGCTGGACGTGACCCAGAAGGTGCTGGTGGTTGGCGGTGGTGTGGCCGGCATGGAGGCCGCCCTGGGCGTTGCCGACCAGGGCCTACCGGTCTATCTGGTGGAGCGAAGCGACGTGCTGGGCGGCGTCGCTCACAAATTGCGGTCCACCTGGCAGGGTGAACCGGTGAAACCCTACCTGGAAGCACTCGACGCCAAGGTGCGCAGCCATGAGCACATCCGGGTGTTCATGAAGACGGAGCCGGTAGAAACCACCGGTATCATGGGCAACTTCACCACCACCCTCATGACCTCCGGTGAAGCCCTGACTGAAACAGTGGTGGAGCACGGTGCCACCATTCTGGCCACCGGCGGCAAGGAGTACATCCCCAGCGAGTACCTGTACGGTCAGAATCCCAATGTGTTCACACATTTCGACCTGGATGCCGCCATGGATGCAGACGATCCGCGGCTAGCCAAGGCACAATCCGCGGTTTTCATCCAGTGTGTGGGGTCGCGGACGACGGAAAGGCCCTACTGCAGTCGGCTGTGCTGCACCCACACACTGAAAAGCGCCCTGGGTCTCAAGGAACGCAACCCGGAGATGAACATCTATGTGCTGTACAGGGATGTCCGCTCCTACGGATTCCGTGAAGAGTTGTACAAAAAGGCCCGCGAAAAAGGCATTATCTTCATGCGCTACAATCTGGAAGACAACCTTCCGGATGTCAAGGCGGCCGACGGCCGGCTGAGCATAACCCTGAGGGACCATGTGCTCCAGATGCCTGTGGAATTGAATCCGGATCTGCTGGTGCTGGCTACGGCCGTTCTGCCCAACGAGAACAAGGACCTGTTCGAGCTGTTCAAGGTGCCGATTAATGCCGATGGCTTCCTGGTGGAGGCACATGCCAAGCTGCGCCCCGTGGACTTCAGCTCTGAAGGTATCTTCATGGCTGGGTTGGCCCACTACCCCAAGGCGCTGGACGAAAGCATCGCCCAGGCGCGGGCCTCGGTGTCAAGGGTCATGACCATCCTTTCCCGGGATTCGATTATGGTGGGCGGCGTGGTGGCCGAAGTGAATCCGGACAAGTGTGCCGTCTGTGTGACCTGTGTGCGGACCTGCCCGTATCACATCCCTTATATCGGGGAGGAAGGGCATGCGGTAATCGAACCGGCCGAGTGCCATGGCTGCGGCTGTTGTGTGGCCGAATGCCCGGGCAAGGCTATCGAGCTCAAGCATTTTACCGACGAACAGATCGTTGCCAAGACGGCGGCTCTTTTTGAAAAGAAAAAAGGGGAGGCGGCTTGATCAAATAGGGACGATGGGCGCCAGAAGCACCGGTAGCCTGAGAACTCCGGGTGCCCGACTCATTTAAATACCTTAACAACAGCGGAGAAAGACCATGAACGAAACCTTTGAACCCCAGATTCTGGCATACTGCTGCAAGTACTGTGCATATGCAGCCGCAGACCTGGCCGGATCCATGCGCTTGAACTATCCAAGCAATGTGAAGGTGATTCAGGTGCCGTGCAGCGGCAGGGTGGACATCCTTCACCTGCTGACCGCTTTCGAGGGCGGTGCTGACGGCGTTTACGTGGCCGGGTGACTGGAAGGTGAATGTCATTTCCTGGAAGGAAATCTCAAAACCAGACGGAAAGTCGAGTATGTTCAGCGAACCCTCAAAGAGCTGGGCATGGAGCCGGAGCGGGTGCAAATGTTTAATCTTTCCTCGGCACAAGGCCCCCGCTTTGCAGAAATTGCAACCGAGATGACGGAGAAAATCAAGGCGCTGGGACCCAGCCCGGTGAATTCTTAACTACGGCCAGGCGGCGGAGTTCTCCGCCCCTGGTGCCGAAGAGGTGAACCCATGATAATTGCGGATCGAAAATCTCTGGAAGAGATTCAGGAAATGATCAAGGCGTATAAGAAAATTCTGCTTGTGGGGTGTAAAGGGTGCGTCACCGTATGCAATGTGGGTGGTGCCAAAGAGGTGGGGGTGCTGGCCGCTACCTTGAAGATTGCGCGGAAAAAAGATGGCAACCCCATCGAAATCGACGAAAAGACACTGGAGCGCCAGTGCGATCCCGAATACGTTGAGCAGCTCCGGGACATTTTCGATAACTACGATGCCGTTGTTTCTATGGCCTGCGGCGTCGGCCCCCAGTTCCTTTCCGAGGCCTATCCCAGCCAGAAGTTTTTCCCAGCGGTTAATACGAAGTTCTTTGGCGGTGCGGTTCAGCACGGCATATGGGAGGAACGCTGCGCAGGATGCGGTACTTGTGTGATCCACTATTACGACGGCCTTTGCCCCATTGCCCGTTGTTCCAAAAGCCTCCAACATGGACCTTGCGGTGGCAGCGCAGACGGGAAGTGTGAAATCGCCAAGGACGTGGAGTGTATCTGGGACACCATCGTCAAGAAAAAAATGGAGCAGGGGCGGCTTGAAGATCTTCGAACCATTCGGGCACCCAAAGACTGGCAATCGGCAAGGGATGGCGGTCCTCGTAAAAGCATTAGGGAGGAGTTGGTACAATGAGCAATAACGGCTTGAAATCAGGAAGTAACCTGGAGAAGGTGCTTAAGGCGGGCCACTTTGCGTTTACCGGTGAATGCGGCCCACCCAAGGGCGCCAATGTGGAACACCTGAAGGAGAAATTCGAACATCTGCGGGGTAAGGTGGATGCGGTGAATGTTACCGACAACCAGACCGCCGTGGTGCGCATGTCCAGCGCGGCGGCCTCGGCCATCATGGTGGCCAACGGCATCGAACCCAATTTTCAGATGGTCTGCCGGGATCGCAACCGTCTGGCCATGATGGCCGACGTCCTTGGGGTATACTCCCTCGGTATTAGGAACATGCTCTGCCTTTCCGGCGACCACCAGAAGTTTGGCAACCATCCCCAGTCGAAAAACGTCTACGACATCGACTCCATGCAGCTTATCGCCATGGTGAAGAAGATGAGAGACGAAGGCAAATTCATCAACGACGAGGATATTGATGTGCCGCCGAAAATGTTCATCGGCGCTGCAGCCAACCCCTTCGCCGACCCATATGAATTCCGGATTTACCGGTTGGCCAACAAAATCGACGCGGGTGCGGACTTCATCCAGACCCAGTGCATCTACAACATGCCCCGGTTCCGCGATTTCATGAAGAAGGCCGTAGATATGGGCCTGACGGAAAAAGCCTACATTCTTGCCGGTGTCACGCCCATGAAAAGTGCTCGCATGGCCAAATACATGGCCAAGATGGTGCCTGGCATGGATGTCCCCGAAGAACTGATCAAACGCCTGGAAGGCGCCCAAAAGGGCACACAGGCCGAGGAAGGCATCAAATTCGCCATCGAGCAGATCGAAGAATTCAAGGAGATGGAAGGGGTCGCCGGTGTCCACCTCATGGCCATCGAATGGGAACACAAGGTGCCGGAAATTGCTGAACGGGCAAAGGTCCTGCCCAGACCCCAGATGGATTGACCCGCTTTAGCCGGAACGTAAGGATCGGGGGAATCTTAATCACCACCGACACTCCCCCGACCCTGCCCGGCAGTTTAAGTTAGCTCAGGCCACTGCCGTTGGCAAGCTTGCAACCAGAGCGAGGACCCAACGACCCTGAAGGGCTAAAAGCGGACCGCTGGATTCGGAAGCCTTGTTTTCATGAACCGGTATTCGATACGGGTGATAGCTTCTTCAGCAAAAAGGCCTATTCGGAGACCTTGAGCCGCCTTTTAATCTATTCGTAAAATCGACCCACACCCCATTTATGGTCGGAGATGGCAACCGCGGCTGTCACAGAAGTAGGCAACCGATACACCTGCACAGGCGCCGATAGAAGCCAGAAACAAATCAAAAGGCTCAGGGGCCGACCCATCGCCTCCCTCGCTTTTTGGTTGATCCGTTGCCAAAGTAACTTCTTTGAAGATTGCGTTCATCCGCTTACCTCCTGGAAAATGAATCTGCATTTTCATTGAGAGCTCTCCTGTTGTTGAGCGCAACCATTTAAAACCCTGAAAAGATTCAGCCGTCCGGCATCATGGCCCCGGACGGCCAGATCGACCTGAAACCACAGACATTCAAATACGTTCCGAACACCGGTCAGCCCTTGTTCCGGGGAAAAAAATAGTAGATCAGCCCGGACACCAGCATGGAAGGAAGCGACCCACCGATAGCGAATTTCATCAGTACAATAATCTCAAAGGTAACAAATCCAGCCCCCCAGGCCACCGCTGCAGTGATATTGACGCCTTTAAAGTACCAATAAGGCCCACCGACGGTGTCGATGGCCTCGATTTGCAATTTGCCTTTGCGCAGCAGGAAATAGTCGGTGAGCACTACACCAAACAGGGGCATAAACATGGCACCAATAAAGAGCAGAAAGTTTTCATACTGCTCCATGGGAAACACCAAGGCCACCATGATAGACAAAAGCCCTGCCATCCACATGACGGTGTTGGCTTTGATTTTCTGGGAAATATTTATCACGGAGCAGGTGGCGGAATAGACGTCTGGAAAATCGGAGGTTATGGTGGAAAACACCACCATGATAAGTGCCGGGACCGCAAACCCGATTTTGCCCATGGTCTGAAGAATCAGCCCTCCCGGATCCGTCTCGCCGGTCACCAGGGTGGCCATCAGCCCCAGCATATACATCCAGGAAGAAACCACAAAATAGCCCCACCAGGTGTTCCAAAAGGCGGGGCCACTTTTTTTGGCAAACCGGGAGTAGTCTGCCACCAAGGGCAGCCAGGAAATGGGCATGGCGATCACCAGATCAAGCCCGATCATAAATGGCATTGGGTCGGCCTGGGGTGCTATCACCCCCCTGCCAAGCTCACCAAATGAGACCCAACTCATCAGGACAATCAGCAGCAGCAGTGCAATCACCGCGGAGGTTTGTAATTTTTTCCAGATTGATTTGCCGGTACCCAGGGCCCACAATAGGGTCCCCATGCCGATAAGCACAATCCAGAACTGGCTGGAAGCCAACATCCCTCCGAAGGGCTTTCCCAGCATGGCACCGGCCCGGCCACCGATGATCAGCATGATGGCGGCCCAGCCGATGAGCTGGATGATGTTAAAGACCGCCGGCAGGTACGAACCTCGGATACCAAAGGCGGGCCGAACCGAGACCATGGAGGTGATGCCGTAATGCGAGCCGATGACGCCCCCCAACGCCATAAAGGTGTTGCCAATCATGTGGCCCAGGACAATGGCCCAAAAACCGGCCCAAAAGCCCATTGGAGCCAGAAAGCCGCCGGCCCAGATTTCAGCTAAAGAAATCGCAACCCCGGCCCACAGGAGAAAATAATCGATGCCGTTGAGATTTCTTTCCGAGGCTGCAATTGGTCTGATATTCATCATGTATTTGACTCTTTAAATGCACCGTTTCCTGAAAGCAAGTTATGCGGAAGGAAATCATTGCTCAGGAGCGCCCCTGATTTTATTGGGTCTATTCGGCAGCGCTGCAGGTTCACATCAGGATAGGAGTAGGAGGTTGAAGTGCGGTAGACGGGCCAATAGACAAAAAGGATCTTCAACACGCCCTTGACGAAAAGCTAAAATTTAGGAGAGCATTCAGGCAGACGTTCGGAAAGCTTCAACTGTTCCTGCCCCGCCTGCATACGCGCGATCATGCGCAGGCGGGACGGTTTTTCCGAGAGGTTTTTAATACTTCTTAATCAAGTCGCGAATAAAGGGCAGCAGGCGTTCCCGCATGTCCGGTCGATCCAACGAAAACGCCAGGTTGGCCATTTGAAAGCCGGCTTTGTTGCCGCAGTCGAAACGGGTGCCTTTGTAGCGGTAGCCATAGATATCCTGAGTCTTGAGCAGCCGGGCCATGGCATCGGTGATCTGAATCTCTCCACCGGCACCCTTCTCTTTGCCTTCCAGGATGTTGAAGATCTCCGGGGTCAGGATATACCGGCCGATGATGGCCAGGTTGGAGGGTGCTGTCTCCGGCTTCGGTTTTTCCACCAGCCCGCGAATCTTGGTGACGCTGTTGACCAGTGGGTCCGCATCCAGGATTCCGTACTTGCTGGTGTCCTTTGGGTCCACTTCAACGACCGAGAC
Source organism: uncultured delta proteobacterium (assembly GCA_963704985.1). GTDB lineage: Bacteria > Desulfobacterota > Desulfobacteria > Desulfobacterales > Desulfosarcinaceae > Desulfosarcina. The sequence goes on from CAVPIL010000010.1 coordinate 799,562, forward strand.
GATCGAGGACTGCAGCTCGTCGAACTTCTCCATCATCTGTTTCAGGACCGGTTTTTCTGCTTTGATTAAATCGTCCGCCAGCAGAACGGCAAAAGGTTCGTTGCCCACGATGTTCCTGGCACACCAGATGGCATGGCCCAGTCCTAAAGGTTCATTCTGACGAGTATAGATAATGGAGCCGGAATCGGGGATCAGGGAGTGAACCATTTTCAGCTGTGCGTCTTTGCCCCGGGCCATGAGCATGTGCTCCAATTCGCAGGAGTGGTCGAAATGGTTCTCGATGGCATTTTTCCCGGCCCCGGTGACGAAAATGATCTCCGTGATTCCCGAGGCGTAAGCCTCTTCCACGGCGTACTGGATCAAGGGCTTGTCCACAATAGGAAGCATTTCCTTGGCCATGGCCTTGGTCGCCGGCAGAAATCGGGTGCCCAGGCCTGCGACGGGGAAAACAGCTTTTCTGACTTTCATGAAACCTCCCTGGTTGAGATGCGTTGCTTCTTCGTTGCAGTCCACAGCCTTCCACTTAAAGGCTGTGCGGTCATAGGGATCAGACGGATTCCACCCAGCCACTGGGGCCTTCGATGACACTGTATTGAATGTCCTGTAGTGCTTGGAAAAACTTGTGCGCCAGGGGGCCGACCCGGCCGTCGCCGATCGTGATCTCTGTCTCTTCGTATTTCAATATTCCCACCGGCGAGATGACCGCGGCGGTGCCGGAACCGAATATTTCTTTCAACCGGCCGGCAGCGTGGGCAGCGATCACTTCATCGATGCTGATTTTTCTCTCGGAGACCTTCATGCCCCAGGATTTGCCCAATGCAAGCACCGAGTCCCGGGTGATGCCTGGCAGAATGCTGCCTGAGAGCATGGGCGTGATCAGCTCATCATCGATGAAAAAGAAGATGTTCATGGCTCCGACCTCTTCCACATACTTCTGCTCTACACCGTCCAGCCACAGCACCTGGGTGTAGCCGGCCTTGTGGGCTTTGTCGCCGGCCAGCAGGCTGGCGGCGTAGTTGCCTAATGTCTTGGTGTCGCCAACACCGCCGCGCACGGCCCGTACGTGCTCCTTGGTGACCATGATCTTGACGGGGTTGAAGCCTTCGGCGTAGTAGGCCCCCACCGGGCTGAGGATGATGAAGAAGCGATAGGTAAAAGACGCCCGCACGCCCAGAAAGGGGTCGGTAGCGATGATGGTGGGGCGGATATACAGTGAGGTCCCCGGGACGCTGGGCACCCAGTCTTTTTCGACGGTAAGCAGCCGCTTGAGCGCATCCAGGGCAAACGCTTCATCGACTTCGGGGATGCAGAGCTTGCGGTTAGAGGCATTGAGGCGCTTGAAATTCTCCTGGGGCCGGAACAGCTGAACGCCTCCTTGCTTGTTGCGGTACGCCTTCAGTCCTTCGAAGACCCCTTGACCGTAGTGGAGGACCATGGTCGAGGGTTCCATCACCAATGGCGCATAGGGTTCGATCCGTGGATTGTGCCACCCTTTTTGTACGCTGAAATCCATGTTGAACATGTGGTCGGTGAAGATGGTACCGAACCCGAGCCTTGTCTCATCGGGCTTGGGTTTCAACTGCTTGGCCTGTGTTACGGTCACTTGCATAGCGGGTCCTCCTCGGTAGATGAAACGACCTTGATCCACATTCTGGATAAAAGGAAAATAGAGTTGGTTTGTATGGTTCAGGGAAAAATGCGGGCAAACTGGCCAGCTGCTCACACGTACACCCAAACTGCCCATGAAAGCAAGCCCATCAATAGATCGAAAGGGTGGTTTCGGTGTCGAAAAGATGCATGTGCTTCAGGTTCATGGCCATGCGCAGTTTCTGGCCGGTCCGAAAGACTCTCCGGCCCTCGGACTTGGTGATGAAGGAGACGCCGTGAAAATCCATGTGCAGATGGGTTTCCCCTCCCAGCGGTTCCACGATCTCCACCGTTCCTTCCACCATCCACGCTTCGGGAAACTGGCCGTTGCCGTTGTCCAGTGTGAAATCTTCGGTGCGCAACCCCATGATCACGTCTACTTCCTCGCGGACGGACATATCCGCCTTCTCCAGGAGGGGAACGCTGACCCGGTCGTTAAGCCTGACCATCAGGGTGTTCTCCGCCCGAACGATTCGCGCTGGTACCAGGTTCATAGGAGGGCTGCCGATGAAGCCGGCGACGAAAATGTTGGCCGGATGTTGAAACAGCTCGATGGGCTGGCCCACCTGCTCGATGTATCCATTGCGCATGACCACAATGCGGTCGGCCAGGGTCATGGCCTCCACCTGATCATGGGTGACGTAGATGATGGTGGACTGAACCTTTTGATGCAGCCGTTTAATTTCCGCGCGCATTTGGGTTCTCAGCTTGGCGTCCAGGTTGGACAAGGGTTCGTCGAAAAGAAAAACCGATGGCTTGCGCACAATGGCCCGCCCCATGGCCACCCGCTGGCGTTGGCCACCGGAAAGCTGGTGAGGTTTGCGATGGAGCAGCTCTTCCAGCCCAAGAATGGCGGCGGCTTCGTTAACCCGCTCAAGAATTTCCGCCTTGGGGGTTTTGCTTAACTTCAATCCGAAGCTCATGTTGCCAAAGACGTTCATATGGGGATAGAGGGCGTAGTTTTGGAACACCATGGCCACATCCCGATCTTTGGGCGCCACGTCATTCACGGTCCGATCACCGATACGGACGGTGCCGGAGGTAATTGTTTCCAGGCCGGCCACCATTCGCAGCACGGTGGACTTACCGCAGCCGGAGGGACCCACCAGCACCAAAAACTCCTTGTCCTCAATGTCCAGGCTGATGCCGTGGACTACTTGCGTCTTGCCGAATTTCTTGACGATCTCTTTGAGAATAACCTGCGCCATGATTGCGTTTTCCGAGATAAAGGGTTGAAGTGAAAAAGGAGCATGATTTGCCGGCCGAAGTCAAGCGCTCTTTATCAAGGCCGCCATTTTTAAACAGCATATACTAAACAGGACCGTCTTTTAAGTGTTTTCATTAAAGTCTTGACGGATGCGGGGAAACCCATATAGGCTGAATAAAGCCGGGACCCTTCTTCTTTCTTTTCCATTATTATCAATCAATTATGAGAAATTACAGGAGGCGTGAACGAAGATGAGGAAAAAACTTCTTTTTTTGGCGACACTGGTGGTGTTGGCGGTCTTTACCGTCGGCCAGGCCATGGCTCAACCCATGACCCTGCAATGGTGGCACTCGATGAAGGGGGCCAACGCCGACGCCCTCAACGAGATCGTGGCGGGGTTCAACGCCTCGCAGAAGGATTTCGTGGTCGAGGCCACTTACAAGGGCAACTACGATGAGGCAGTCAACGCCGCGATTGCCGCCTTCCGAGCTAAGAAACAGCCACACATCCTCCAGTGCTTTGAAGTCGGCACCCTGACCATGATGCTTTCCGGGGCCATTTATCCCGTGCACCAGTTGATGGCCGACAGCGGGTACCAGATCGACTGGAACAAGTACCTGCAGCCCGTGCTCGGCTACTACGTCTCTGACGAGGGCAAACTCTTGTCCATGCCGTTCAACTCCTCGACCCCGGTGATGTACTACAATAAGGACCAGCTAGCCAAAGCCGGTTTGACCAAGCCTCCCAAGACCTGGGACGAGGTGGGTGAATACACCGCCAAGCTGGTGGCCACGGGCGTGGATGCGGGCATGGTGGTCGGCTGGCAGTCCTGGACCATGATCGAGAACTACGGTGCCATCCACGATCTGCCCTTTGCCACCAAGGCCAACGGCTACGAGGGACTCGACTGCGAACTGACCTTCAACAACCCCCAGGTGGTCAAGCACATCGCCCGGCTCCAGTCCTGGACCGGCGACGGACGCTTCGCTTACAGCGGCCAGAGGTTCCAGGGCCCCCAGGCGGCCTTCGTCGGCCAGCACGCCGCCCTTTACATCGATTCGGTGAGTCGCATTGGCGCTCTGAAAAAAACCTGCCAGTTTGCCTGGGATGTGGCCCCCATGCCGGTGGAAGCCTCGATGAAGGAACCCCTCAACAGCATCATCGGCGGGGCCTCTCTGTGGGTCATGAAGGGCCATTCGACCAAGGACTACAAGGGGGTGGCGGCTTTCATGAAGTTTCTGGCCCAGACCGAGAACCAGGAACAGTGGCACAAGGAGACCGGCTATTTTCCCATCACCGTCGAGGCGTATGAAAACCTCAAAAAAGCAGGTTATTACGAACAAAACCCCCTCAACGAAGTCGGCATCAAGCAATTGCTGCGGGGAAAAACCACCAAAAACTCGCGCGGCCTCCGGGTGGGTTATTTCGTCCAGATCCGCGATATCATCAACGAAGAACTCGAACATGTTTGGGCGGGCAACAAATCCGCCCAGCAGGGCCTCGACGAAGCGGTCAAACGGGGCAACGAACAACTGCGGTCCTTCGAAAAAACCAACAAGTAATCGGTACCTCATCGCTCCGGCATCCTCGACGGGACGGCCGGGAGGTGCATTTCGGCCTCCCAGTCCCCGTCGGCCGGATTTTTTCAGCCGCCCGGATATCCCATGATCAAACGCGCCCACTTCAAGGCCGGTCTTCTACCCTACCTGCTCATCTTGCCCCAGGTTTTGGTGACCCTGACTTTTTTTTACTGGCCGGCGATCAAGGGCATCTTGCAGTCCATGATGCTCAGCGATCCTTTCGGGCAGCGCAACCGGTGGGTCTGGTTCGATAATTTCAAGGACCTGCTCGCCGATCCTCTGTATCTGAAAAGCGCGGCCATCACCCTGGGTTTCAGCGCCGCCACGGCGCTAACTGCCCTGCTCTTCGGCCTCTTCATCGCCAGCCAGGCCAACCGGGCCCTAAAGGCCAAGGCCGCCATCCGAACCCTGCTCATATGGCCCTACGCCGTGGCCCCGGCCATCTCCGGAATCCTGTGGCTCTTTTTGCTCCACCCCAACTACGGGGTGGTGGCTTTTTTTCTCAAGGGCACCCTCGGTATTGACTGGAACCCGATCCTCGACGGCTTCGATGCCCTGGTGATGATTGTTCTGGCCAGTGCCTGGAAACAGATCAGCTACAACTTCGTCTTTTTCCTGGCTGGGTTCCAGGCCATCCCACACTCGCTGATCGAGGCGGCGGCCATGGACGGAGCCGGACCCACGCGCCGTTTCTGGACCATCATGCTGCCCCTGTTGTCTCCAACCCTCTTTTTTTTGATGGTCATGAATACCATCTATGCCTTTTTCGACACCTTCGGTGTGATTCATACGATCACCCAAGGAGGACCGGGGGGAATGACCACTACTCTGGTGTACAAGGTCTACAAGGACGGGTTCGTGGGGTTGAACCTCGGGTCTTCCGCAGCCCAGTCCGTGATCCTCATGGCCCTAATCATCACCATTACCGTTCTGCAATTTAAGTATGTCGAACGCAAGGTCCAGTACGCCGGATAGCCCGCTATGGTAGAAAAAACACCCATCCTGGATTTATTGACATACATTTTTCTGACCCTGGGCATCTGCGTGGTGGGCTTTCCCATCTTCTACGCCCTGGTTGCCGCCACCCTCCCGATCGAAATAGTGTCCCGGGTGCCCATGCCCCTGGTGTTAGGGGACCAGTTCTGGGTCAACCTCCAGGCGGCCTGGCACAAGGGGAACCTCGGCACCCTGCTTTTCAACTCGTTTGTCATGGCTGCCGGCATCACCTTCGGCAAAATTTTGGTTTCCATACTCGGGGCCTTTTCCATCGTCTATTTTGACTATCGCCTGAGAAGCGTGGCCTTTGCCAGTGTTTTTTGCACGCTGATGCTGCCGGTGGAAGTGCGAATTCTGCCCACCTACGAGATGGCCGCCAACCTTCTGGGCCCCATCCAGGTTCTGGTGGACCTGTTGCACATCGAAGACCTGGTAAACTGGTTTCTGCAGAACGATATCCAGATCCGCCTGGAGCTGAGCCTCCTTGACAGTTACCCCGGCTTAATTCTGCCCCTGGTGGCCTCGGCCACCTGCACCTTTCTCTTTCGCCAGTTCTATCTGACCGTGCCCGAGGAGCTTTGCGAAGCGGCCAAGATGGACGGGGCCACCCCCATGCTGTTCCTGCGCAAAATCCTCTTCCCGCTTTCCAAAACCAACATCGCGGCCCTGGTGGTGATCGAGTTCGTCTACGGCTGGAACCAGTACCTGTGGCCTCTGCTGATCACCACCCGCCGGGAGATGACCACCGCCGTCATCGGCTTACAGCATCTGATCCCGGACGTGGATGACGTGCCGGACTGGAACGTGGCCCTGGCCGGGGCACTGATCGTCATGCTGCCGCCCATCCTGGTGGTGCTGCTCATGCAGCGCTGGTTCGTCAAGGGATTGGTGGAGCCGGAGAAGTAAACGGGGAACCGCCCTTACAGGAGTGGGAGTTTTGGAAACAAGAGAATTGAAGCGCGGCGATCGTTTTTTAATGCGTCGCGTCTATAATTCCCATAACCCCCCAATTCATAATACCTCAATCCACTTATGTGGTCACAAACCACGCCACCGGCCTTCTCAGACTGACCGGTTGCGGATACTTTTCAAGATAACCCACGCGCAAGACAAACTGAGGACAAACGTTGCAGCCATGAGAACCCGCGATCTGTTCGAGGCCGTTTTTCTCCTCAAGCATCTGGGTCATGGGATGGATGCCGATCCCGTGTTCACGGGCGAGCAGCGCCATGCGTTCAAAACGTCGGCCGGTGTTGATCAGGTCTGCCACGGTCTGCCCAGGACTGGTGATCACCAACCATCCTCCCCCCTGCTGCGCCAGTTCAGCGATTAAATCGACGCCTTGCTGACGATAAGATTCCTGCAAAAAGTCTTCGGGCTGGACAAATTGGCGCACAAACCAACCTTTGAACCCCAGTATTTCCATCCCTTCGGTGGACAATCCATCCCGATACTGCTGTGCAGCCCGTTGATTCAGGCGTAACCACCGCACGAGCTCCAGCTGGGCCTCATCACGCCGGGCTTGAAAACGATAATTTTCCACGGCCGCATCCCGTATGCACATGGCGTGGTTGGATCCCCGTGGAAAGTAAAACAAATGCCCCCCCGCCTGATCGGACAGGGCGTTCAAATCAGCTGCGGTAATTTCTTTGGGTAGGTGGCCGTGTTTGACTGTCCGGCGGTGCTTAATTCTAAACAACGGATAGTTGGTCGGCTTGTGCGGGTGGAGGGCAACCCGGACCACGTCCCGTTCATGGCGATCCCGGGCGAGCACTTGAATCTCGGTGCCGACCCCGTTTGCCCCGGCAGCCAGCGACAAGTTCTCAACAAAGGTACCGAGTGACAGCAGCAGTTCTCGGTTCTGTGGATCCACACATGGCAAGCGACGCGCAACATCGGCTTCAATGATCCAACTATCGGGACTTTCAATTCGAACTCGCCAGGGTTGGGTGTTGTGTCCGCTAGGTGCCAGGCTGGCGTGATAGAGGATGGTCATTGCCGTGTTATCCAGATTTGCTATCTGACGGCATGCCGGCTGAAAATCGGGTACGTCCTTTCGCGTCAAGCCAGAGCAGCCATTAAACACGGCGGTGTTCCCTAAGACAAAGCCGGCCGACAGGGCCCTTTTGATAAATGTTCGGCGAGTAAGCATCTGTGTCACTCCTTATCGATCCAGGAGAACCTTGACCATTTCGGCAAAACCGAAACCGCCCTCGAGACGGGTGACCCAGGTCGGCAAAGCCTCCAGCTGAGGCACGAAGGCCCGGACATTGGCGACGCCCACGGAGTGAGGGAAAAAGCCGAACATGGGGGCATCATTGGGTGAGTCGCCGCAGAAGACGACCTGGTCGCGCACGGCGTCCATGTCAACGCGAAACAGCTCCTTGAACATCAAGCGGGACATGGACAGCTTGTCATAGTTGCCGAACCAACCGTTGACGTGGATGGAACTGATTCTGGCGGTGGCACCGGCGGCTTCGAAAAGCGCCTTGATGGCCTGTGCCGATGGCATTGGCAGAGCGGGCACGTCTTCACAGAAATCGATGGCCAGATCCGCCTCCCGATAGGCCTGGTCGCTAGCCACGGCGCAGCCTGGAACGTCGGTCAACACTTTCTTCCTGATGGACTCAAGCCTGATGCGATCGAAACAGCGTTCTTTTTTCGACTTCCAATAACGCCGGGTCATCGTTTTTTCACGGCTGTCGTAGCTAAAATAGAAGGCGCCGTTTTCCCCCACCAGGCCATCCACCGGCCACATACGGGCGATGTGGTCGCACCAGCCGGCCGGCCGGCCGGTAATGGGGACCACCCGGATGCCGACCTGCCGGAGGTTTTCCATGGCGGCGAATACTACGGCTGGCAGCCTTCCCTTGACGGTTAGGGTATCGTCGATATCGGTGAGCATATAGCGGAGCTGCCTTTTTTCATTCATGGGAAAGGTTTCGATTGGTTTCATTTCCATTGAATTCAAAAGCCTGTTGCTGTATTTACGACGGGTTTGCCGGAAACCTGAAAGCTTAAGGCCCGGTGCTATTGGGGGTGACCCATTGCGCCTGATTTGAAAACAGGCCTGAAGAACACGTATAAATGAATATCAATAACTTGCCAATGCCTTTGTTTATCGCTCATCGGGGGCTCAGCGCGCACTATCCGGAAAACACCCTTGCCGCGTTTAAGGGTGCCATTGCTGCCGGAGCCCATATGATCGAGCTGGACGTCTGCCTGTCGAAGGATCGCCAGCTGGTGGTGATCCACGACGAAACCGTGGACCGGACCACCCACGGGACCGGTGCGGTCAAAACGCTTACCCTGCTGCAGCTCAGCCGATTGGACGCAGGCAGCTGGTTCGACCCGCGGTTCCACGCGGAACGGCTGCCGACCTTGGACCAGGTTCTGAATGCGGTTAAAGGGCACCTGCTGGTGAACATTGAAATCAAGCCCGAGGCGTTCGAGGATCAAGGACCTGCCGATGCAGTCGAGCGCCAGGTGCTTGACCTGGTTCTTAAAAAAAATATGCGTGACGACATTCTGGTGTCCAGCTTCGAATGGCAGGTGTTGGAAAGCCTCCGAAAAATGGATCCTGGCATTGCGTTGGGCCTGCTATCTGACGTTCCCGCCGACGATAGCCTGCGCTACTGGTACCGGCGAGTCAAGGGCTACTCGTGGCACCCGGACTACCGGGTGGTAACCCAGCATCAGGTCGATTCCCTTCATGATCTGGGTGCGAGGGTGTTTCCCTACGCGGTGGATGGGGAGATCGATACCCGCGGAATGCTGGCCATGGGTGTGGACGGTCTGATTGTGGACGATTCAAGCCAGATGAATAAACGGTAGACAGCGGAACGGATTGCTTGACGCCCATTGCCGAGTTTGCCATACTCTCGACGGACGAGCCTGCAAACCTTTTTTCCATTCACAGCGATCCTGCAAGGAAAACAACGATGGCCCCACCTGTACTGGTTGACGTGGAGAATCAGATTGCGGTGATCACCCTCAACCGTCCCGAGCGGCGCAATGCCATCAATCAGCAGCTGTTGGTCCACCTTTACAACGCACTGGATGCGGTGACCGTCCGCAATGACATCCGGGTGGCCATCATCACCGGCAACGGACCGTCTTTTTGTGCCGGTCTGGACCTGGAGGCAGTCGGAAGGGAGAACCTTTTCGATCCCCGGGGGGACGGCAGCGACCTGCCGGATCTGATGCGTGTCTGCAACAAACCAATCATCGGTGCGGTAAACGGTCACGCCATTACCGGCGGCTTCGAGCTGGCCCTGAATTGCGATTTCATCATCGCCGCTGAAAATGCGCAGTTTGCAGATACCCACGCCCGGGTGGGCATCCATCCGGGCTGGGGAATGACCCAGCTGCTTCAGCAAACCGTGGGTCAACGCCGGGCCAAGCAAATCTCTTTTGCCTGTCAGCCCATATACGCCCATACGGCGCTGGCCTGGGGGTTGGTGAACGAAGTGCTGCCCCGGGAGCATCTGCTGGATCGCGCCAAAACCATTGCCGCCCAGATCGTTGAAGCCGACCCCCAGCTTCTGGGCGTGATTAAAACGCTGATCGAAAACCGCAACCGCAGCCCCCTGGATCAGGCCTTCGAGAAAGAGAGAAGCGGATTCAAGCAGTTCCTCCGGGATCAAATCGGCAAAATCACGTCGCCGAGGAAGGAATAGCGCCATGGGTCGCTATTTGATGTTGGACATCGGTGCCGGCACGCTGGATCTGCTTTGCTATGACACCGACAGCGATCTTCACTACAAAGTGGTGGCCCGGTCGCCGGGGCGGGTGTTGGCGGACGAGATCCGGCAGACTCCCGGAAACCTGGTGGTCACCGGCGGTGAGATGGGCGGTGGTCCGGTCTCCCAAGCCCTGATGGACCGCACCAAGACGGCCGAGGTGGTTATGTCATACCAATCCGCAGCCACCGTCCATCACGACATGCAGCGGGTAACCGCCTATGGCATCCGTGTGGTGGACGCGGCCGAAGCCGATGGGTTGACCAACGATTCTCGATTTCATCATATCCGCACCGGGGACCTTCAACTCGATCGGCTGCGCCGGCTTGTCCAAGGCTGCGGGGTTGCCTTTGAATTTGATGCCGTGGCCGTCTGTGCCCAAGACCATGGTGCCGCGCCGCCTGGAGTTTCCCACCTGGACTTCAGGCACCGGATGTTCACTGCGGTGCTGGACCGGAACCCGGTTCCCCAGTCCCTGCTCTATCGATCCGACGAGGTGCCGGAACAGATGAACCGGCTGTCGGCCATCGCCGTTGATGCCAACGCCCTACCCACCGAGCGGGTCTACGTGATGGATTCGGGCATGGCCGCCGTTCTCGGCGCATCCATGGATGTCCTGGCAGCCAGCAAAAAGAGACTTCTCGTGCTGGATATCGCCACGTCCCATACGGTAGGGGCCTCCCTAGAGGATGGTTGCCTGGGGGGTTTTTTTGAGTATCATACTCAAGACATAACGGTTGCGCGGCTGGACAGCCTGCTCACGGACCTGGCTGACGGCAAGCTCTCCCACCGACGGATTTTAGATGCAGGCGGCCACGGGGGTTACAGCCGCAAAGCCGTTGGATATGGCAGCATCCAGCTGATCCTGGCCACCGGTCCCCGGCGGCAGCTGGCCCTGGCATCCACACTGCCCATCACCTTCGGCGCTCCCTGGGGAGACAACATGATGACCGGAACCGTGGGGCTGCTGGAGGCCGTGAGGCTGCGGGAGGGGCTGCCACCGATCCAATATCTTTAGCGACGATCTCATTATGAGGCGGATTTTTTGTTGAGGCGTAAAACGGGGTTTATTTTATTGCTCTGTCTGATGGCCGCCGCCGCGCTTGTGGTTGCGCGGATGAACAGTGCCTGGCAGTTCAGGCATATCGAACCGGGGTTTTCGGGTACCTGCACGGCGGTCTCCGGTGTGATGGGTGTCGAGGACATTTCCGTGGATCGGCGATCGGGGATTGCCTATCTTTCCGTTTGTAATCGCCGGTCGGCGGCGGCGGGCAAAAATACGGACGGGGGAATCTATGCCTATGATCTCAAGGTGCCGGCTGCGGTTCCGGTCCGGGTCGACTCTGGCTTGCCCGGCGATTTCCAGCCCCACGGCATCTGCATGTTCACTGCAGAGAGCGGTGCGGGTGCCATGTTTGTGGTCAACCATGGCAACGGCCGGCATGCGGTGGAAATTTTTGATCTGGATGGCTTGAACCTGATACACCGCAGAAGCGTTACCGGCCCGCTGTTGGTGAGCCCCAACGACGTGGCTGCGGTCGATGCAGACCGTTTTTACGTGACCAATGACCACGGCAGCCGCAATGCTCTGGGAAAGGCCCTGGAGGACTACCTGAACCTGAGGCGTTCCGGAGTAGTCTATTTTGACGGCCAAGGCTTCCTGTCGGTGGCCTCGGGGATTGGCTATGCCAACGGTATCGCCCTCGGGCAGGCTGGACAGGTGCTTTATGTCTGCGCCACCACCGAAGGAACGGTCCGGGTTTATCAACGCAAGCCGGCGTCGGGTGCGCTCACCCCCCGACAGACGGTCCAATGCGGAACCGCCGTGGACAATGTTGACGTCGATGAATCCGGTGCACTATGGATCGGTGCTCACCCCAAGCCCTTGAACTTCATCATGCATGCCAGATCCGAAAAATACCGCTCACCCAGCGAGGTGATCACGCTCACCCGCGGGACAGACGGGTCTGTTTTTCAGCAGACCGTATACCTCGACGACGGCACGCTGCTATCCGGAAGCAGCGTCGGTGTGGCATACCGGGAGCGGCTGCTGATCGGCACTGTTTTTGAGCCTTTTTTCCTGGATTGCGTAATCCAGTAGGCTTGTTTTAGAAGCGCCTGAGGAGGACGATCCATGCAGGGTGAAACGCGCCAAGCAGCCATCGATGCCCACATCCAGAACGATGCCTTTGCCCGGTTTCTGGGTGCCGAGGTAACGATCGTGTCACCTGGGCACAGCCGGGTCTCGCTGACCGTTACTGAACAAATGATCAACTTTCACGGCATCACCCACGGCGGCTTGGTGTTCGCCCTGGGGGACCTGGCTTTTGCCGCCGCCAGCAATTCCCGGGGGCAGGTGGCCGTTGCCTTGAATGTAAACATCTGTTTTCTCAACCCGTCCAAGGTGGGAGATCGTCTGGTGGCCGAAGCCAGGGAGTGCCACCTGGAGGGTAGAATGGGTCTATACGAAATCACGGTAGTCGAGGAAAAAACCGGCACCCTCATTGCCCGCAGCCAGGACCTGGTATACCGCAAGAAGCAGTGGTTTGTGACCCCGGAAGCGTAGGTGGGTTACATCATCTGTGAAATATAGACAAACGCCACATCCCTGCTCTCGGGTGAGTCTGTGAAGCGCATGATGGCTTCGGCGGTGGTCGATCGCGGATGACCGATACCGATGGCGCTGCCATGCCTCTGTGCACGGTTTCGCAGCCGTTTCAGCTGCTGGATGACAGATGAAACATCCTGCTGATTGTCGAGGAACAGATCCCGTCTTTTGGTCGATACTCCCATTTGCCGGGCACAGGTATAAGCCGCAGAATGCCCGGTGGTCAAGCTGTCCACAAAAAACAGACCGCGGTTCCTGACGACGTCCAAAGCGTGCCCCATTTTTTGGGGCTGCTGGGTGTATTTGGATCCCATGTGGTTGTTGACGCCGATCACGTGGGGCAGGGTGGCAATGTTTTCGGCCACCACATGGTGGATACGCTCCGGGCGGTCATCCACAAAAATGGCACCAGGGCCCGGATCCACCTCGGTGCTGAATGGTTCCATGGGCTGATGGAGCATGATTTCGTGGCCTCGTGCGTGAAGGGCCTGGGCCGACTCTACGGACCAGCAGAGGCGGGGCAACACAGAAAAGGTAATCGGCAAGTCTGTTTTGAGGAACCGTTCGGCTCGTCTGAGATTGAACCCGATGTCGTCGATGATCAGGGCGATGCGGGGTGGACAGCCGGCTGGCGGAAAAAAGGATTCTGCTGAAACCGGGATGCGGGATCCGAGCAGGCTACCTATGAGAATCCCGGCACTCTTAACCAGAAAAGAACGTCGATCCATCCGTTGTTGCGCATTTCTCCGGCCTGCTGCCAGGTGCCCCACCGTTCTGGCGGGAGAGGCGTTGTCTGCCTGATTGAGATCGTTGAAGCGAATGCGTTGGCTTACCGCCTTCCCTTTTATACAGGCAGTTGTGTTTTAGATCAAGCCTTAACACCATATATAGGACAATCAGAAATTCTGATTCCCTTTGCAGGGATTGCCGGCCCCGAGTAGGCTGGCCTGGCAAACCCCAGGCTGTAGGACCCGGATGCGCTGGCCGGCGTTCCGACGTGCCAGAAGGGCCAATCCCTTGGTGATATCCGCCAGCGGACGGAATTTTTCTTGCCCTGTGTTCCCAAAGTGAGCATAATCCATTATGAACAACCAATATGCCGGGAATAACTGAACCGCAAGCCTGCACCCGAACCATCCTCCAAATCAATGAAGAACCCCTCTATTTCGACGATCTTGCTGCTTGTGCTGGTGTCTATATGGCCAGCGCCAGTTCTGGCACAGGATAAGCCTGTCCTTGTCGCAGTAGATGCGGCCTATCCGCCGTACATGTTCGGTACAACCCCGGCAAAAGGCCTTTATTCGGAGATCATCAGAACGGCCTTTTCCCTGTCCGGTATTACCACCGAAGTAACCGGCTATCCCTGGAAGCGGGCCCTCAGCCTTGGCCGGGAGGGTAAGGTTGCCATCGGCGGGATCTATCAAAACCTGGATCGGATGGCGCTGTTTGACTATTCAGACCCGATTTACCGGGAAACCCTACGGGTATGGGTAAAAGCGGGCCACGGGTTTCCCTTCAACGGCGTGATTGACCTGCAAGGGAAGCGGGTGGGCATCAACCGGGGGTGGAGTTATGGTGAGGTGTTCGACAGCGCCCGCCGGGCGGGGTTGTTCAAGGCTGAGGAAGCTGCAGACAACCAGGCAAACCTGAAAAAACTCATCCTGGGCCGGGTGGAATGCATTGTGGCCGATGAACTGTCCTTGTCTCAGATTGTATACCGGATGGGATGGCGTACTGAAGTGGAAACACTCGATCTGCCTGTTACGGTCAACAGTGTCCATCTGGTTTTCGCCAAGCATACGCAACAAGCCCATCTCCTCGATAGGTTTAATCAAGGACTGCTCACAATGAAAGCAAACGGGACTTACAGCCAGATCATCAACAGGGTTATCCATAGCGATGAGGAGCACACCCGCTGAATCCGCGTCCACCGGTCATACATCAATCAGGCAGAGCCTCGCGGTGGCGCTGAATTGTTCAACCCGCCCAAATATGAAATCGAGTCAACTGTCAGGCACCGGCCCGGGCCAACTCCTCTTTTGAAAAACCTTTTGGTACGCCTTCGTAAGGGGTCCGCTTTTTGTATTGCCGCGTCTTGGGGTCACGCATGGATTTCAGAATGTCGATGCTTTCCTTATACCCTTGGTTGATCCGGCACAATTCCATTGCCATGCCGACCACCTGGGCGACGGCCTGGACGAAATTCACGTCATTGTGGCCAAATTCCCAGGGTTCAGCCGTATAGACCCGCAGGCATCCGATGATCCGCTCCCCGATGATTATCGGCACCGAGAGAATCGATGCGATGCCCTCTTGGCGGGCGGCTTCGGGGTATTGAAGCCGGGGATCGTCATTCACGTCGAAGATGGCCACTGGTTGTCCATCTTCAAGGGCAGATGAGATCGATCGAAGCGCACTTACCGGGCCTTTGTCCAGGTATTCCTGGCTGAGACCGTAGCTGCCGGCAAGCGAAAGCGCTGCACTTTTCTTGTCGAACAAAAACAGGGTACAGCCTTTTACGTTCAAGGCGTTGGTGACCCCTTCCACCGATATCAGGATTATTTCCTCGGGGTCCCGAATCGTCGAGATGGACCGGGTGATGCGGATCAGGCTCTCGTAATTGATGATGGGCTTTTCCATGGCGACCTCCTTTGGGTAAGATGGTTGATTGCTGCCGGCCATCGGTTTCAGGCAGTGTTGCAAACCAGGCACCAGGAGGCGTTGGGTAGCTAATGGATTGTCGTCCTGCGTTATCGGGTCAACGTTTCAGAAGAAGCTTAAAACCATGAGAAGAGACACGGTGTGCGATTGCACGGCTCGGTATCGATCAGGCGCCGCTGTCGATTGCGTTGATGGCTGGTAAAGAAAATGTCCCACAGAATCGGTTTGATTGCAAGGAATAAGATATAAGGGTCACGGCACCTTTTGGCGTTACAACTATCTTCGGTTCATGTTTGTGGAAGGCTGGAAGCCGCTCCCGGCTGGCCGGGGAAACGCTTTTTTCCAGGGCACGTGCACAACGCCGTTCAACCCGTGAAGCGAAAGGGGCTTTCCCCTTCACGGTGACTGTGACATTCGGTCAATTACCCGTCCTAAACGCTGGATCGCCGATGTTGCCGCGTCTGACCAGTTGGCGGCGTTCAACCGTATGAAGTTGCGGTAGCGGTCGCCGGTGGAAAAAAGATGCCCGGGAGTGATGGCGATGCCTTCTTTGAGGGCTGTTTGATAAAGCACGAGCGTATCGATTTCCTCAGGTAATTCAATCCACAGCAGATAGCCTCCGGTTGGGTCTGTCACGCGAATGTCGGATGGAAAATAGCGGATCACCGCGCGCCTCAGTTCCGCCACACGGTCCTGGTACACACGGCGAATCCGGCGCAGGTGCTGGTGGTAGCCCCCCTGGGCCATAAACTCGGCCACAGCCACCTGCGGCAGGGTGGCTGTGGCCAGACTGGTGCTATATTTCAGCCATGCCACCGTGGATCGATATCGCCCGGGTGCGGCCCAGCCCACCCTGAGTCCCGGTGACAACGTCTTGGAAAACGAGGCACACCACAGGACCAGGCCGTGGGTATCGAATGCCTTGGCGGACAGGGGCCGTTTGGCAGAAAAGTGAATGTCCCCGAAGATATCGTTTTCAATCAAGGGGATGTCGTGAGGCGCCAGCAGCTTGACCATGGCCTTTTTGCGCTCATCCGGAATACAGCTTCCCAGGGGGTTGTTGAAGTTGGAAATGACCAGGCAGGCTTGTACGGAATTATTTTCCAGGGCAAATTCCAAGGCTTCCAGGCTGATGCCGTCCCTGGGGTGAGTGGGTATTTCCAGGGCCTTGAGGCCCAGATTCTCCAGGTATTGAAACACGTCGAAACAGATGGGCGACTCCACGGCAACCGTGTCGCCGGGGCGGCAGACGGCCTGCAGGCAACTGGAGACGGCTTCACCGCAGCCAGAGGTGATGATGATTTCGTCGGCGTCCAGAGTGCAGCCGGCGACCACCGCATGCCGGACGATCTGCTGGCGAAGGGGCTTGTTGCCGGGAGGCGCCATATACAAACCGGCACGATCCCCCATGCGGCGGGCCGCAGACGCCATGATCCGGTTCAGCTGACGGGTGGCGGTGAGTTCCTGGGCAGGGTGGGCCGCGCCCAGCTGGGTTAACTTCGGGTTAAGGGTATCCCGCAAGACGATCATGGTAATCAGCTCGCGCATACCGACCGTGCTGGGGTCCGGCTCAGGATCGGAGAGCGCCGGTTCGAGGGGCGCGCTGGGCAGGTGGTTGCTGACATAAAACCCTGATCTCGGCCGGGGAACCAATAGGCCTCGCGCCTCCAACAGGTAGTAGGCTTTGAGAATCGTGGTGATGCTGACCTTCCATTGCTGGCTCAATTTACGCACCGACGGTGCCGCCGCTCCCGGGCCGAAAGCCCCCTCTTCGATCAGGCGGGTCAACTGGTCGGCAACTTGCTGATATTTCGATGTTTTATCTATGGAAATGCCCTCGATTGAATGCCTTCACGGTTTAAATCAGTACAATTGTGTGGCTTCACAACCAGTACAGAAGCGAAAGTATCATAACTGTACTCATAACAAAACACGATTTTTGTGGCTGTTATTCTTTTATTTAAAATTGTATTCATGCTGTCAGGGTAACGCGGGTTGCCTCAGCATGGATGCCTTGGGTCAGCAGCGTTGCTGATCGCAGGCAGAGCCGGGTGTCACCTGCCGATTTTGTTTACCAATTTAACGATTCCGATGCAATGAAGGCTGGGGGAGGGAGCAGCAATGATTCATCAAGGTCTGGATGCAGGAAGCATAGTGGGGGCCCAAAAACGATTTTTTCTTTCAAACCTGCGCACACCGGATACGATTGTTGACCTGGCCGCCGGTCAGGGCTGGGGGTTAAAGGGCAAGCGCCGGCAGCAAACGCTGTTTTGCCTTCAGGGGAGCGTGTGGATTACCCAGGAATGCGATATCCGTGACTACGTGCTCGAGGAGGGCGAAGCTTTTCTTGTCACGCTGCCGGGGCTGGTGCTGGTTCGGGCCCTCACATCGGCACGCATCGGCTACGCCGAAAGGTTGATGCCGGCGCCTTTTAAGGGGCGTTTCAGCCAAACGGTTTTTAACTAATGCCCATTCATATTCGGCCCAGGCCCGCGTTCTCACTCTGCTGAGCAGGTAGTGAAGCTTTAGCGGTATCCTCGACGTAGCGCTGCTACGCCTCCTCCTTCAACACCGTTGCGGCCTTGGTATGGGTCTCCGGCTACGCGGTTTTGCCTATGCCATTAAGCGGGTCAGGGCGCTAGCGGCGGTGATGATCCCGTCCATCGAACCCTTGATCAATCCCATGTGGGTCTTTATTTGCCGCCGGTTAAGGCAACGACGATTGGTTGCACAACGGGAAAGCCCTATTTGGCAGCACCAAGTGGAAATATTGGATTCCCGCCGTTGCGGGAATGCTAACAAAGATGCACTTGAACCATCCCTGCGGCCTGTCGCGGTGAGGGTTCACCGTAAGGACGATCTCTGATTTTAATTTCGCTCGTTTTCGCAGTTAACGCTTTTTTAGAAGTGTTCATCCACGCTCTCTTTTCTCATGACGTTTTTGTACGCCGCTCTGATCCGCCTTGCGCCCTGACTGCCGCACCGTTTATCGTGCCCCTGATCGTTAGAATCGATTCGTTGTCTACCCAGATCGCGTGCGGCTGCCGCCGAAGTGCCTTGATTGTTTTCAAGGACCTGTCGTATGATTGGTAAATGAAAAGTACTGGTTGCTTCAAATAGTAACGCACCCTTCTACAAAAAGGGCACCGGTCGCTCATATCATAAAACCAAAGGCTGAAACATTCGTCAGCTCGAAACCCTACCACGGGAGGTGCCTACTTATTCCTTATTTGTGACCCGGCCACGAACCGCTCTCGTGTTTATCTTAAGTAAAAGGAGATTTACATGACCACTGAAACGGTTAAACTGAAAGGTACGGCATTTCACCTGGCCAATTTTATTGATTACGCAGACGATTCCGTCGTCAGCAAAACCTTGCTGAAAAAGACCACCGGCAACCTCACCCTTTTCGCCTTCGACGCCGGCCAGGGACTCAGCGAACATACGGCCCCTTTCGATGCGGTAGTCTATATTCTCGACGGCCAGGCCCGGATCTCCATCGGCGGCAACCCGCAGAACGTGGGTGAAGGCGAAATGCTGATCATGCCGGCCAACATTTCCCACGCACTGCATGCGGAGAAGCGTTTTAAAATGCTGCTGGTGATGATCCGGGGTGAATAAGCGTTGCCAGTCCATTGAAACAAGAGACCCTTTTCGGCCATGCCCGTGGGGCAACGATTTCTCTCAGCTAACCAGGAAAGACGAGGAGGACCGCTATGTTTTGTTACCAATGTGAACAAACCGCCAAAGGCACCGGCTGCACCATCCAGGGTGTTTGCGGCAAACAGCCCGAGGTGGCCGCGCTGCAGGACCTGCTGCTTTACGCGCTTATGGGTTTGTCCCAGGTGGCGGTGGCGGGTCGCCAAGCGGGTGTCTCCGACAGGGAGGTCAACGTCTTCACCGTCAAGGCCGCCTTCTCCACCCTGACCAATGTGGACTTCGATCCGGACCGTTTCGTGGACCTGATCAACCAGGCGGTCAAACGGCGGGAAGGTTTGAAGGTCAAAATTCAGGCGGCCGGCGGGAATTGCGCCTGGGCGGACGGCGCCGCCACCTTCCAGCCGAAAGCCACCTTGGACGGCCTGGTGGCCCAGGCTGAGCAGGTGGGGTTGAAATCCTATCCGGGTGATAATCCTGACGTGCTGTCGCTGAAGCACACCGTGCTGTTCGGCATCAAGGGGGTCAGCGCCTATGCGGACCACGCGCTAGTTCTCGGGCAGGAAGACGAAAGCGTCTACGCTTTTGTCCACGAAGGATTGGCTGCCATTCAACGCGATGACATGGGTGTGGACGATTGGGTTGCCATGGCCCTGCGCTGCGGTGAAGCGGCCTACAAGGCCATGGAACGGCTGGACGCCGGCAATACGGAAACCTACGGCCACCCCGTGCCCACCCAGGTGCCGCTGGGCTATAAAAAAGGCAAGGCCATCCTGGTTTCCGGACACGACCTGAAAGATCTGGAGGAACTGCTCAAGCAGACCCAAGGGACGGGCATCAACATTTACACCCACGGGGAGATGCTTGCCACCCACGGCTATCCCAAACTGAAGGCCTACCCCCATTTTTACGGCCAGTTCGGCACGGCCTGGCAAAAGCAGATCAAGGAATTCGCCGAGTTTCCCGGCGCCATCCTGATGACCACCAACTGCATCCAGCGGCCCAAGAACGACTACAAGGCCAACCTCTTCACCAGCGGCATGGTGGGCTGGCCGGATATTCCCCACATTTCCGACCTGAACTTCAAGCCGGTCATCGACCGGGCCTTAGCGCTTCCGGGCTTTACGGAGGACCATGTGGATCAGGAGGTCACGGTGGGCTTTGCGCGCAATGCGGTGCTCGGCGTGGCTGACAAGGTCATCGAGGCGGTCAAGGCAGGAAATATCCGCCATTTCTTCCTGGTGGCTGGCTGCGACGGCGCCAAGCCGGGGCGCAACTACTACACCGAATTCGTGGAAAAGGTGCCTAAAGACTGCATTGTACTGACCCTGGCCTGCGGTAAATACCGTTTCTTCGACATGGACTTGGGCGACATCGGCGGCATCCCCCGGCTGCTGGACGCAGGCCAGTGCAACGACGCCTATTCGGCCGTGCAGATCGCCACGGCCCTTTCCAAGGCGTTCAATGTCGGGGTCAATGAACTGCCTCTGTCGCTGATCATCTCCTGGTATGAACAAAAGGCGGTGTGCGTGCTGCTGGCCTTGCTGCACCTGGGCATCAAGGGCATCCGCCTGGGGCCGTCGCTGCCGGCGTTCATCACACCCAATGTGCTGGCCACGCTGGTCAAGAATTTCGACATCAAGCCCATCGGCACCGCCGACGAGGACTTGAAGGCCATTCTGGGATAAGCGCATAAAAATACAGGGGCTGCCGCCTGCATGGCGGACAGCCCCTTAATCGGCCAATGATTTACAGCGTGCTTCAAAAAGGAATATCATCCTCCTGGTCGCTCTGGTAGGACGGTTGGGGGTAGCCCGGGTCCTGGTTGCCGCCAGCATTGCCTCCGCCGGCTGCAGGCCGGGAACCGCCGCCGCCGTCACGTCCTCCGAGCATCTGCATGGTTCCCCGCTGGTCAATCACGATTTCGGTCGTGTAGCGGTCCTGCCCGTCCTGCCCCTGCCATTTGCGGGTTTGCAGTTTTCCTTCGATGTAAACCTGTTTTCCTTTGGAGAGATACTCCCCGCAGATTTCGGCCAGCTTGCCGAACACGACCACCCGATGCCACTCAGTTTTCTCGCGCTTTTCTCCGCTGTTTTTATCTTTCCAGGACTCAGACGTTGCAATGGAAAAATTGGCTATCGGTCTGCCGTCGGCGGTATACCTGATCTCAGGATCCTGACCCAAATTACCCACCAAAATCACTTTATTGATACCACCTGCCATAAGATACCTTCCTTTCCTTTCATTCACGGGCGTCCAGTCATTGCCCATGGGTTCTTACCTAAAGCTGAGCGCTGCAGAATTTAAGGGATGAGGAAAACAGATCACTTAACCAAGAGTCTATCGGTTTTTAGTCAACCACGCCAGCATTTTTCCAGCCAGGGGTTTTTTGGCCCGGATGGCCGCATGGGGGCACACTTCCAGACAGCAGTAGCAGCGGATGCACGTGTCGGTATTAAATGATATTCCTCGGTCCGTGTAGGAGATGGCCTTGGCCGGGCAATACTTCCAGCACTCGCCGCACAGCTTGCAGGCCTGATTGTCCGCCACCGGCTGCTGAATAACAAACTTGCGCATGAAACGGCCCAGATAATCCGGTCCCATGGTCAGGGAGCCCAGTTCCGGGAACTGAAAGTCGTCCAGGATGTTCAGGTCACCGTCGATGTGCACGCGGCCGTCATATACCCTCATTTCCCTGGCGTTGCGCTGGGTTTCCAGGGTCCCAGGATCCAGCCCCACCTGGAGGCAGGCCACATGATCCACGGCGTGAGCGTTTTTCCCGCCCATCAGCAGCCCCAATTCCCGCGGTGTGCCGCTTCTGCCCGGGCCTTGGCCTTCCATGGCCAGGATGCCGTCTAGGATGGTATAGGCCGGCCCAACGGCTTCGTAGATGCTCACAATCAGCCGCCCAAACATCTGCCGATCCACACCCGTGCGCATGTGCCATTCCGGTTTTTTTAGGCCGACAATGCAACCGAAGAGATTTTTGACCCCCAGGGTCATCATCATCTGGGTGTGGGTCTTGAGCTTGGCAAGGTTGATGACCACATCGGCTTCCATGGCATCTTTGGCCACTTCGATTCGGCTGAAGGGCTCGCCCACATCCACGGCAATCGTTGCTTCAAAGGGCTTGACGGTGATGTCTAAACCCTTGAGCGTCTGCTCATAGCCCCCTTTTTTCAACAGTTTGGAAAAGCTGCCCATGGCCGGGCTGTCCGATATCTGGACCCTGGCTCCTTTTGCAAGAGCGAATTCGGCAACCGCCCTGACGACCAGCGGGTGGGTGGTCAGCGCCTTGTCGGGTTCCGCAGGAGCGAGAAAATTGGGCTTGATCAGCACGCGGGCGCCAGCGTCTATCACCGGAGCTTCGCCGGATTCCAGCATCTCGAACACGATTGGCCGAAGTACCTGGTCGTTGTAAGTCGCTTTTCGAATGTAGACGGTTGACATGCCTGTGGTGCTCTCCGGAAACCATCGACATCACGCCAATGATCGATTGTTTACAAGCGCGGGGGCAGCTGATAGGGTGCGCTCGTCAGGCAACTTAGTATTGATGCTGCGGTTAATCAAGTCCTTTCCCCCTCCAGGGATGGTCGCAATCGATGACTGACTGGTCCTCCGTGAAGGCACAAAAAGAGGGCGTCGGCGACAGCGCTTTTACCAAGCGTCTCCGCCGCCATGTTGCCGGCCGGGTCCGGACGTACTATGCGATTACAGCCCCGGGGTTCGAGGCTCTGTGCAGAGAGGAACTGCTTGGCCTGGGGCTTGACCGCAGCGGCCTTTCCTTGGAACCCGGAGGCGTGACGTTTACCGGAAAGCTGGTGGACTGCCAGCGGGCCAACCTGTATGTGCGCACGGCCACGCGCATTCTCATGCGTATCGATTCCTTCACGGCCACGAACGAGCGCCAGTTGGAAAAACAAGCCGCCGAGACTCCCTGGGAGCTGCTGCTTCCAGCCGGAGCGCTGCCTGATGTAAAAGTGAGCAGCAGGCGATCCCGGCTCTACCACACAGAGGCCATCGCCCGAAGCATTCGGGAGGGCATCACACACCGGCTGAACGGGATCTGCAAATCGCCGCTATCCGTTCTCCCGCAGACGCTGTTCGTGCGGGTGTTGGAAGACCGCTTTACGCTCTCTTTAGACAGCAGCGGGGAGCCACTTTACAAGCGGGGACTGAAGGCGGGTCCGGCCCGTGCGCCCCTTCGGGAAACCCTGGCGGCGGCCATCCTTATGGCTGCCGGCTATGATCCCCAACGCCCCCTCGTGGATCCCCTGTGCGGCGCCGGCACCTTTTCCCTGGAAGCGGCCATGATGGCCAAAGGAATTGCGCCGGGCGTGCAACGCGCGTTTGCCTTCATGGGCTGGCCGGCGTTTCATGAGGACCAGTGGGCCTTTTTAAAACGAAAGGCCGAATTGCCCATCAGGACGTTGGGTAAGGCCCTGATATTTGCGTCGGACGTTGACTCGGCGGCCTGTGACAACCTGGCCGGTATAATCGCCGCCAACGGGTTGGCGGATGCCGTCCGGGTGGCGCAAAAGGATGTTTTTCAATGTACGGCCGATCAGTTCGGCGGCGGCCCGGGGCTGGTGACGATCAATCCGCCCTATGGCATTCGTATCGGTTCCGGCAAGCAGGCGGACGATCTGTTCGACCGCATTTGCCAACACCTGGCTCAGCAGTTCAAGGGCTGGTCGGTTGCCCTGATCGCTCCCAGACCAGAGCTGGCCCGCAGGCTGCCTTTTCCTGCCCGCCGGCGGCCGCTGTTGCACGGGGGGCTGCAACTGACGCTCATCTTGGGAACGATAAAATAGGCGGCATCCACCTCCGGCAATGTCTATGGTCGATCAGGCCTTTTGTTGCAGCTTGGCCCAGGCGTCTTTCAAGGTAACCGTGCGGTTGAACACCATGGCGCCGGGCGTCGAATCCCTCGAATCCACACAAAAGTAGCCCATGCGCTCGAATTGGCAGAAGTAACCTGGACCGGCACCGGCCAGACTGGGTTCCAGCTTGCAACCGTGAAGCACTTCCAACGCCTCGGGGTTGATGAAGTCCTTGTAGGTTTTGCCTTCTTCTTTTTCGTCCGGAATGGCCTTGCTGAAGAGGCGGTCGTACAGCCGCACCTCAGCGTCCACGGCGTGGGCGGCCGACACCCAGTGCAGGGTGGCCTTAACCTTACGCCCATCCGGGGCGTCGCCGCCGCGGGTGGCCGGATCGTAGGTACAACGCAGTTCAATGACCTCGCCGGTCTTCTCATCTTTGATTACGCCAGTACAGACAACAAAAAAGGCGTACCGCAGCCGCACCTCGCGGCCCGGTCCCAAGCGGAAGAATTTCTTGGGCGGGTTTTCCATGAAGTCGTCCCGCTCGATGTAGATTTCGCGGGAAAAGGGTATCTTGCGCACACCGGCATCCGAGTCTTCGGGATTGTTGACCGCTTCCAGTTCATCTACCTGACCGTCGGGATAGTTTTCGATGACCACCTTCAGGGGGCGTAGCACGCCCATGACCCGGGGCGCCCGTTTGTTCAGGTCTTCGCGGAGGCTGTACTCCAGCAGCGCCACGTCCACCAGGCTATCGCGCCGGGCCACGCCGATGCGGTCGCAGAAGCTGCGGATGGATGCGGGTGTGTAGCCCCGGCGTCGCAGACCGCTGATGGTGGGCATGCGCGGATCATCCCACCCATTCACGGAGCCCTCTTCCACCAGCTGGATCAGCTTGCGCTTGCTCAGTACCGTGTAGCTCAGGTTCAGCCGGGCAAATTCGATCTGCTGGGGGTGGCAGGGCGCTGCCACATTGTCAAGCACCCAGTCGTAGAGGGGGCGGTTGTTCTCGAACTCCAGGGTGCACAGGCTGTGGGTGATGCCTTCGATACTGTCTGACAGGCAATGGGTGAAGTCGTACATGGGATAGATGCACCATGTGTCGCCGGTCCGGTGGTGGCTGGTCTTGCGGATCCGGTACAAGGTGGGGTCGCGCATGATCAGATTGGGGTGGGCCATATCTATCCTGGCCCTCAGCACGCGGCAGCCGTCGGCGAATTCGCCGGCCTGCATACGCTGAAACAGGTCCAGGTTTTCTTCTACGCTGCGGTCGCGCCAGGGGCTGTTTTTTCCAGGCTCGGTAAGGGTGCCGCGGTGCTCGCGGATTTCGTCGGCAGTCAGATCGTCCACATAGGCCTTGCCGGCACGGATGAGCTGGACGGCGAAACCGTAGAGCGGTTCGAAATAATCCGACGCATAGTGCAGGCGGTCATCCCAGTCGAATCCCAGCCAGCGCACATCTTCCATGATGGCGTCCACATACTCCACATCCTCTTTGGTGGGATTGGTGTCGTCAAAGCGCAGGTTGCAGGTACCCTTGTAAGTGTTGGCCACCCCGAAGTTCAGACAGATGGATTTGGCGTGGCCGATGTGCAGGTAGCCGTTGGGCTCCGGCGGAAAGCGGGTGGCCAGCCGGCCGTTGTTTTTGTTGGCCTGCAGATCCGCTTCGATGATGGCCGTAATGAAGTTGGATCCTGGGGTGGTTTCATTTTCCGTCATTGTATCGCCCCCTGGCAGGTTCAAGCTGCCTGAAATGGTTGTCCGATCAAGAATAAAGCTGCGGCATTGGCTTGCCGAGCGGCCCTGAATATGGCAAAAAGCATTGGGGGTGTCAAACCGATATGCATCGGGGACACGTCAACGCGCGCACCGACCAATGCCAAATCAGGATCACGGCTGTTGAACGTTCTCGCATATACACATGATCAGTTTGTCGATGTTTTTCGGCGTCAATACGGCAAAGGCGTCCATTTCAGCACCGCGGTCTACCGCCAGGTGCTGAAAACCGGGGGCACGGCGGCTGCCGGGCTGGATGCCTTGGCTCCCTTTCCCGAACTGGCCGGGCAACTGGAACGGGCGCTGCTGCTGTCGGCGGGCCGGTTGGTCAAACAGGTGACCGAGGATGGCGTCGTCAAATTCGTCACCCGCCTGGCCGACGACCTGGAGATCGAGTCGGTGGTGATCCCCATGTTCAAGCGCCACACCCTGTGTGTCTCCAGCCAGGTGGGGTGCCGCATGGGATGCCGTTTCTGCCGCACCGGCCGGATGGGCTTGCTGCGGAACCTTACCGCGGCGGAGATCGTCGGGCAGGTGTATACCGCGCGCCATCGGCTGGGGGTCGATATCCGCAATGTGGTCTTCATGGGCATGGGCGAGCCGCTGGACAATCTGGACAACGTGCTCCAGGCCATTCGGGTGCTGGCGGACCAGCGCGGAATGGACATCGCCCGGCGCCATATCACCGTTTCCACCGCCGGCCTAACCGGTGGCATCGACCGCCTGGCAGGCGCCAGCGATACGCCGGTGAACCTGGCTGTCTCGCTCAATGCGCCAACCGATGCTATCCGCTCCGCGATCATGCCCATCAACCGGTCCAACCCCATGGCGGCCTTGAGAGCGTCGCTGCTGGGCTACCCGTTGGCCAGAAAGGCGGCCATTTTCATGGCGTATGTGCTGATTCAAGGCCTCAATGACCGCCCGGAGCATGCCCGGGCCCTGGCGCGATTCCTGTCTCCCCTGCGGGTCAAGCTGAACCTGATCCCCTACAACCCGGAGCCCGGTTCCGAATTGAGCCCGCCGTCTGCCGAGGCTTATGAGCGGTTCCACGCCTGGCTGGTGGCGGAGAAGGTGTTCGTGAGGCGGCGCACCGAAAAGGGGGGCGGCATCATGGCCGCCTGCGGCCAGCTGGGCGGGAAAAACAAGGATCTTTATCGATCACCGGCCAGGTAATCATTTGAACAGGCCCTTTTTCGGCACCGGCCTCATGGTCCTTCAGACCAGGCCTTCTGAAAAGGGGTCAGCCCCATCCGCTCGATCATTTTGCCCAGGCGCTCGCCCTTCTTGGCCGATTCCTTGTAGCATTGAACCGTTTTATCGATGGCAGCCAAAACCTGCTTATCGTCCAGTCCGGCAACCAGTTCCTGGGCAATGCGGGGTTCGGCGCCGACGTTGCCGCCGATGACCATCTGCCAGCCATCCTTCAGCCCGATGAGGCCGATGTCCCGCACCCAGGACTCTGAGCAGCTCAGGTGGCAGCCGGACACGGCCATCTTGAATTTGCCGGGCAGCTCCAGGCCGTGGTATCGGCGATCCAACTCCATGCCCATGCCCAGGGCGTCCTGCTTGCCCAGGCGACAATAGGTGGTTCCCGGGCAGGCCCGCACGCTGCGCACACACAGCCCCACGGCGGCACCTTTGTCCAGCTGCAGATCTTTCCAGGCGGCATCGATGTGCTCTTCCTTCAACCCCACCAGTGCGATCCGGGTTGCCCCGGTAATCTTGATGGCCTGAACTGCATATTTTTCGGCCACATCGGCAAGGGTGCGCAGCAGTTGGGGGGTTACCACACCGCAGGGGATGTGCGGGGCAATGGCATAGGTCTCCTTGTCGCGTTGTAAAATGGCTCCTTTTTCACCTAACTTGAGCATCATCAGCCTCCTGACAGGGTTTCTGTATGGTTTGTGAATCAAACAATGGGCGGTCCCGTTTCGAAAAATAGATCAAGCGCATCCAACGAGAAGCGTTCCCGGAAATCAACCAAAGAATGCTCGCTCGTGGGTGGATCATCGAAACTGCCGGCGGCCTGAAACCCCAACCGCCGGGAGAAACGCATCTTCCGCTGGGTGACTGTTCCCAGGTACGTATCGGCCTGGCCTCCCGGTCCGATCCTGGATCGGCTGGATGAGCAGGCTGCGATTTGGCAAGCCGGCTATATTGATCCCCGGGGAGTCTTGGCGCTGCCGGCTCCCAGTGTCTGTCGGGACGGAAGCATACACGGTTTTGGGACTTTTTTCGACCTGATTGACCTGATTTTTTAAAAAAGAGAGGCTCTGGGTGGTCGGAAACACAGCCTGCCATGGAAACACCGCGGCGCCTTTTCCTTTCCTGCGGCGTTTTTATCGGTTCTCAAGCGTTGCTCCGCATCTACCCCGGATGTCTTGCAGGAATGCCGGGGTTGACCCCTCCGCAACCGACATTTTACATCCGGTCGGCCGACGGTGATTGTCTGTGTGCTGAGTTTTTTCAGGTTTCATGTTGACGCCACGGCAGCGCAGCAATAAAGTGAGAAGGAGTTCGAGACAGCGTTTCTTTCCCCAGTCAACGATTGTATTTCGATCCCCTGATCAAGTTCGACGGTGAACCGTGCGGCAAGTAAATTTGCCGCGGTTAAAGCCGGCGTTAAGTAAAGCTCATATCTACTTAGGAGGAGAAAAAATGAAAAAATTGGCGGTTGTAAGTTTCACAGTATCTCTGGTAATCGCTTTTTCCCTGTCATGCCAGGCCGAAACCCTCGAATTGCTCACCTGGGAGGGATACGCCCCCAAGGTGTTGATGGACAAGTTCGAGAAGGAGACGGGCATCACGGTAAAGCCGACCTATTCAAGCAACGAGGAGATTATTGCCAAGCTTCGGGCCACCCGTGGAGCGGGTTTCGATCTGGCCCAACCCAGCCAGGACCGCATTTCATCGGTGCAGGAAAAATACAAGCTCTACCAGGCTATCGACTATGGCAAGGTGGATACGGCTCAGATCGTTCCTTCCATGCTTGAGGCGGTGAAGAAAAACACCCTGGTTGACGGTAAGAGTTACGCAGTTCCCCATGTTTACGGCACCTCAGGGCTGATCGTGAACCGTAAATATGCTCCGGAAGCGTCAGACTACAAGGATCTGCTCGATCCTGCCTACAGTGGCAGGATCAGCTACCGGCTCAAACGTCCCACCCTGATCGGCATCGCCTTTTCCATGCAGCAGGACCCCTTCGTACTCTACGCCAACCCGAAAAGCTATGAAACGCTGATGGATAGGGTCGGCGAAAAACTGATCGAAGGCAAGGCGCTGGTTCAAAATTATTATACCAATGGGGATGCCCTGCTCCAGTCCATGCGTTCGGAAGAGGTATACGTGGCCATGGCCTGGGACAACGGAGGCTGGAAGCTGCATGCCGAAAATCCGAACATCGACTTTGTGGCCCCCAAAAGCGGCGCCCTGGGCTGGATCGATACCTTCACCATTCCGGCCAAGGCCAAGAACGTGGAGGCGGCCTACAAATGGATCAACTTTATGCTCAAGCCCGAGAATGCGGCGGTGTTCACCAATATGGAAAAATACGGCACCGCTTCCGCCGGCGCCATCGAGTTTTATGATGCCGAGGTCAAAGCCAATTTCCAGCGATCCTTTTCCAAGGCCGACATCGACAACATCAAATGGTATCCACCCGTTCCCGCCAAGCTGGAGTCGCTTGAAGGGTTGATCTTGGATAAGGTGAAGGCCGCCAACTAATGCGTGTTCATCCAGAAGCGGCATCTTGAGGTCCAGGCCGGCGTTCTCGCGTTTCCGCAATTCTCGACGTAGCGCTACTACGCCTGCGGGTGCGGAAACGCTGCGGCCTTGGCCTGAACCTCAACCTGCCACCTCTGAACCAACACGATGGTGACATTGAATAGAAACGAACTGCGATTGATATGGCTGTAGACTTGACCGTTGAGCATGTAACCAAAACGTTCGGCGATTTCACGGCCGTGAGCGCGGTTTCATTTACGGTGGAGCAGGGGCGGTTTTTTTCTATTCTAGGCCCGTCGGGCTGCGGAAAAACCACGCTGCTGAGAATGATTGCCGGTTTTATCGAACCCAGCCAGGGTCGGATTCTTATCCGCGGCAGCGACATGGCGGGATTTCCGCCCAACCGCCGGCCAGTGAACCTGATCTTTCAGCACCTGGCCCTTTTTCCCATGATGAACATTGCCCAAAATATCGCCTTCGGCCTCCAGCGGCGCAAGGAGAAAAAGTCCGCTATCGCCAGAAAGGTGACCGACATTCTGGAGCGGGTGGGGTTGCCTGGCTTCGCCGATAAAAAAATCGACCAGCTTTCCGGCGGGCAGAAACAGCGGGTGGCCATTGCCCGCTGCCTGGTGCTAGACCCCGCCGTGCTGCTGCTGGACGAGCCCCTGGGCGCACTGGATTTAAAGCTTCGCGAGCAGATGAAAGTTGAGTTGAAAAAGTTGCAGGCCCAGGTGGGCACCACCTTCATCTACATTACCCACGACCAGTCGGAGGCCCTGGTCATGTCCGACCATGTGGCCGTCATGAACAAAGGCCGCTTCGAACAGGTGGACACCCCCAGGAATCTCTACGCCCATCCCAAAACGCCTTTCGTGGCCCGCTTTGTGGGAGACAATAATGCCTGGAACGGGACCGTGGCCGGTCGGCAGGAGGATCGGTGCACTGTGGCAACCAGCGACGGCCAAACCTTCGCCGCCGCTGCCGCTGCGGACCTGGTGCCGGGTACAGCGGTGGCCATGTTTATCCGCCCCGAGGCGATCATCATTGACCCGGATGCCGGACTGGACCATTTTAACCGGCTGACCGTGACTATCAAGTCGATCCTTTTCGACGGGGCCAACAGCCGGCTGCTGGCCACGCCGGTGGACGGTGATGCGGAACTGATGATCGCCCTTCCCCAGAACCGACAATACGATCACCTCGCTGCCGGTGACCGTATTGACATCGGCTGGAGCGCCCGTTCCGCCAGCTGCTTCAGGGTCTCATGAACGCCTCCCGAGCCCGTATCACACTGCCGTTCATGATCTTCGTCACTCCGGTGCTCATGTGGCTGTTTCTGCTCATCGTCCTGCCCCACATCGATCTATTGCTGATGTCCTTTCGGATCGAAGACGATGCCGGGGCCATGGTGTGGAGCCTGGTCAACTACCTAAATTTTTTCGAAGAGCCGGTGTACTGGAGTACGTTCACCCGAACGGCCGCGTACGCCATCCTCACCACCGTGATCACCTTTGCCGTATCCCTGCCGGTAGCATTTTACATCACCAAGGTCGTCTCGCCACGCTTCAGCGGATTTCTCAGCCTGCTGCTGCTCATGCCCTTTTGGGTCAGCGAACTGGTGCGGGTATACGGATGGATGATCCTGCTGCGCGAAAGCGGCGTCATCAACCATTTCCTGCTTAAAGCCGGGCTGCTGCAGCGCCCCGTGGAAATGCTCTACAACGACATCACCATGGTCATGAGTCTGGTTTACACCTCCATGCTGTTCATGGTGGTACCCTTGATATCGGTGCTGGAAAGCCTGGACGACAGCCTCATCGAGGCGGCCTATGATCTGGGGGGGAATGTTTTTTCCATTATCACCCGGATCATCATCCCCCATGCCATGCCGGGAATCGTGTCGGGGGGCATCGTGGTCTTCATGCTCACCCTGGGCAACTACCTGACACCCAACCTGATCGGCGGCAAAAACTCGCTGTGGTTCACCGAGCAGATCTACAATCAGTTTATCGCCAGCTTCAACTGGAACCAGGGCGCGGCCTTCGGCTTCCTCCTGCTGGTTCTTTCCTCCACGATCATCTGGATCGGGCTCAAACTCACCCGCCAGAAGCTCAGCCAGGTGGTGCAATGATCCGTTCGCTGCCTAACTCACGATCGTACACCCTGGGCTTCAAGCTCTACGTGGTCCTGTTTTTCGTGTTCCTTTTCGCCCCGCTGTTCATCACCTGTGTGCTGGCCTTCAACGATTCCCAGTTTCCAGCACTGCCCTGGAAAGGGTTCACCGTCGAATGGTTCAGCGCGGATCTGCCGGAGCGGGTGGGCATCTTTCACGATTCGGTTAATCTATCCGCCATCGGGGTGAGCTTCAAGGTGGCCTTCTGGGTCGCGATCTTTTCCACGCTTGTCGGCACCTGCGGAGCGTTTCTCTTCGAGCAGGAGAATTTTCGCTTCAAGCAGGCCCTTTACTTTCTCATGCTGGCCCCGTTGGTGATCCCCGGCGTGATTCTGGGCATTTCCATCCTGCTGTTCGCCAACACCCTAGGGATGTTCTTCGAAAACACCTTCAATCTGGATGTACCCCTTTTCCGACCGGGATTCTGGCTGGTGGTGCTGGGGCAGTTCTCTTTCATCTCGACCCTGGTGACGCTGGTGGTGTCGGCCCGACTGAAAAAGTTCGACCACAGTCTGGAAGAGGCGGCCCTGAACCTCGGTGCCAACCGGATACAGGTGATCTGGCATATCACACTTAAATTCCTACGGTCGGCCATCATCGGTGCCGGCGCCGTGGCATTTCTCATGTCCTTCGAGAACTTCAACACCACTCTGTTTCTGGTGGGCTCCCAGTCCACTCTGCCCATTACGCTCTATCTTCAGGTGCGTGACGGCTCCACACCCGTCATCAACGCCATCTCTTTCCTGCTTATCGTGGGCACCTCCTTGCTGGCGGTGATCAACCTGACCTTCAGCCGCAAGAAAGCGTAGCCGGACCGATTTCGGCT
The DNA here is from genome assembly GCA_963704985.1 of uncultured delta proteobacterium. Classification (GTDB taxonomy): domain Bacteria; phylum Desulfobacterota; class Desulfobacteria; order Desulfobacterales; family Desulfosarcinaceae; genus Desulfosarcina. The sequence continues at coordinate 831,981 of CAVPIL010000010.1, forward strand.
GGCCTGGTCAGCCAAGGGGCGCCGATGACCTTCATCAAAAGCTCACAAACTATTGTTACGCCTTGGATTTAAAAGGTTTCCCTTCCGCGGACCGAGCGACTCAGCTCAAACAGGCTTGCATAATAAGACGCCCGTGGCTATAAATTTAAGCTTGTGCTGGTTGATATTCAGGCCACTGACACCGAAAACGATACAATCCTCAAGGCGCTTAGAGCGATTGAGAACCAATATGATCTGGCGCCTGATCAGCAGGCCCGCATTTTTGTGGCCACCGTGCTGTCCGGACATCAACTCGTCACAGACTATTTGATGAATGGATGCGCTGAATTCATCACCAAGCCCTTGGAAAAAACCCTGTTGTTCAGCAAATTGAACACCTGTGGTCTGTTAGCCCGCAAAGAAGCCACCACGAGCGATACCGGTCATGCGCATAGCGCCGTAAACACCACCACGATTCTTAATGCAATCTCTAGGAGGTTAAAGACCGGGACGTTAACGCTGCCTCCGGCTCCTAAAATCGCCATGCGGCTAAGGCAGCTGATCGATTGTGATGCTGAAATTAACGATGTGGTGGATCTGCTCAAGCAGGACCCGGCGATTGCCACCAAACTGATCAGCGTTTCCAACTCGGCCTTTTATCGGGGAATCGAGAAAAATACCACTCTTGCCCAGGCCGCCAGCCGCCTGGGATTCACCCGCACGCGTGAAGTGGTCATGTCGATATGCTGTCGCGGTTATTTTTCCACCAATCATCCGGTGTACAAAGCGATGGTGGAAAAACTGTGGTGGCATTCGCTGGCCTGTGCGCATACCGCGGAAATGGTGGTCCGGAATCGTGGATGGTCTATCGATGAGGACCTTTTTTCGATCGGGCTGCTGCATGATATCGGCAAATTGCTTCTGCTCCAGGGGGCAGGAGATATGGTACTGCGCAAGCATGCAGAACCGGATATTAAAACAGGCTACCTGCAAGCGCTGATGGCTGAACACCATGCGCGCCTCGGAGCGGACATGCAGGAAAGATTGAATTACCCCCCAACTTTTGTATCACTGGTTCAGCGCCACCACCATGCCGGCAACGGCGAAACGGCGTCCCGATCGCTGCGGGTCGTTCAACAGGCCAACCTGCTTGCCAAGGCAGCCGGCGTTGGTTTAGGAACGGACATTCCGGAACGCATGGACGACTCCATGGAAGAACTGGGAATCAGCGCGCAGATGAAAGGCAAAGCAATCCCCGAGATTGCTCGGCGCATGGAGAATCTCAGGTATTTGTTCGGCTGAAGTGCCCGCCGATTTTTTAGATGTCGGTTTGCCCTCCCCAAGAGGCCTTTACCGGGCGACGGTCATGGACTTCCAAAGCGATTAATGTAGGGCCGGGTAACGGTTGGCTGCCGATCAACAGCGGGTGAACCCGTCGTTTCGCCGGAACGTTGAAGCCGTAAAAGTTCCGGTTGCCGTCACAGCGGTGTGCGGCCTTGGCCCAGCCACCGATCACTTCGGCCGTGTAATCCAGTCGCCGCCGCAGACGATCCTCATCGAAAAAGAAAACCTGTCGCTGGCAATGGGTCGGGACATCCCTCGGGAAGGTAACCTGCATCCGCGACCAGGACGCAGGCATCCAGGGCAGCGGATCGAGTATTGCAAAGGCAAAGCCCTCACGGAGAAAAAGAAACGGGGCGGTCAGATAGTTCCAGGTCGCGTAGCCGCCAAAATAGATGAAATCGAGACGGTCCCAGTAGAATTGTCGGCGCAGGCCGCGGAATGCCTCTCGGGGCTGCACACGCCCGGCAACGACTGTCCCGTTGGGGTCAACGATGCGCACCGCTGCATCGCCAATGAGTCCACCGGTCTATCCGGGACAGGGAAAGTCGATAAAGGTTCCGTGGGGCTCGCGGGTTGAGGCACGGCCGCGGACATGGTCCAGCACGGGCTGCCTTTTCATGGTGAACAGCAGTCCCCCGGTCGAAATCTCCGCTTCGATGGCTTCAAGCCCATTCCATCTCTTTGCACCGCCGTGGGCTTCGACGGCCTCTTTTAGGTGTTGGGGTCGTTGCTTCTCATCATGAAGCCTGCATGCTGGATTGCCGGTCAATGGGCTGCAGGTTGTCGGTGATCTCGCACCGTCACCATGTCCCGCCGCTTGGCAACAGGCGGTTTTTAAGCTTGCAAAGACCCTTGACGGCACTGTGGTAGAGAAACAGCGTAGCATCCCGTTGGTCCAGCATGGGGTTGGGCATGCCGAACAGCATGGGCACCTTGATGAACAGATCCCGGGCGCCGATGGGACATCCGCCGGTCCGGTAAACCTTGCCGGCTACCAGCCGCCCCTCCACCCGCGTACAGTTGCCGATGAGCAGCACCGGGGCATCGGGCATGATGACATCCCCCTTGTAGATGCCCGTTACCAGGGCGCCTTTCCGGGCGGATTTCAATGCGCCGGGGGTGCGCTTCTCGATGGTGCCCAGGCAGCCCTTCAGGGCGCATTCGCAGCCGCCGTCGCAGACGAGGTCGGTGCCCGGCGCCGTACCGGCGTAAAATTGCATGGGCGTATCCAGCTCTTCCAGGAACTGAAACAGCCGCGTCCGGCCCTTGGGGGCCTTGCGCAGGTCTTCGATATTAGCATCGCCGCCGATGTCGTAATCGCCAAGATCCAGCGAACCATATCCCCGCTCGGCGGCGATTTTGAGGTGCTTTACCGTATAAGGGTCGTAGCCCATGATGAAAGCGGCCACCGCATCGGCTGCCAGGGGATGGTCGGCAATCAGCAGCAACCCCAGATGCACCGGGTAGGGGGCGGATTCGAACCCGTAGGTGATGTCGATGGCATCGGAGACCACCAGGTCCGGATAGCCGGGTTCCAGCATGTCCACAATCTTCTCGTGGATCCGGTAGTCGTGGAAAAGCATGCGCTCCTTATGTGAGAGAATGCCGATGTTGAGCTTGAGCGCCTGGGTGATGGAGGCCATAATGTGGTATTTGAGTTTGGGCAACCATACCTTGAAGTCGGCCTGCTGGATGAACCGGGAGAGGCGCATCTGCTTGTGCCAGACCCCTTTTTGCAGGCTGACCGTATCCATGGCATGTTCGTTGAGATCCACCAGGCGCACCCCGAGCCGTGCGGCCATGTCGACATAGCCGGATTCTTTGAAAAACAGGCGCGAGGGAATGCCGTAGGCGCCGGATTCACCGATGCAGATATCCTCGACGGCGTGGCTGTCCAGCACCCGGATCATTGCTTCGGTGACCGCCGGATGGGTAAACGAATGTTGGATATAGCGCTTGTTGGCGGTGACGATGTTGGGCTTGACAAAGACCTTGCCCTGGATCTTCAGGTCCAGTTCCTCGATGGATGAACGGATGATGTCGGCAATAAGCGCCACATCATAGGATTCGCAGCAGCGCAGGATCACTCTGGGTCGTTTCATGGCAGCTCCGGTTGCAGGAGAAGGGGATATGTCGTCCCAATCTACCGGGCTTTGAGACCTTTGGCAAGGGACAGGCTTTTGGCAGGACCGCGGAAAGGCTTCAGCCGACCCACCCGAATGACCCCCAAACCCTTCCCCCTGGAGAAGGAAGGCGCTTAAGCGCTGTGGCATGATATCCCATGGCCAATCAGAACAGGTTGATTCTAAAAAACAATCCTTGAAACCTGATGCTTATTAACCTATCGTTTTGAGGAGAAACCAAAGGCAGTCCCTGGGTGAGCAATGATTTCGTCTTCCACCGCCTGTCAGAAGGCCAACCGCTGGATGGTCGCCCCAAAAGGATATCATTAAAGCGTTTTTAAATGCCATGCTTCGCAACGCAACCTTGAACGATCTCGACAGCCTGGTGGCCATCGAGAACCGGACCTTCACCACGGACCGGTTTGAACGGCGGACCTTCCGCTACCTGCTCACCCGGGCCAACGCGGTGACGCTGGTCGAAGAGGAGAACGGCGGATTAAGGGGCTATGCCATCATCCTTTTCAATACGGGAACCTCTCTGGCCCGGCTCTATTCCTTTGCCGTCGATCCGCAGTTCCGGGGGCGCTCGGTGGGGTCGGGGCTGCTATTGGCAGCGGAGCGGGTGGCCCTGCAACGGGACTGCGTGGCCATGCGCATCGAAGTCCGCAAGGACAACCCCGAGGCCATCCGGTTGTATGAAAAGAACGACTACCGGCGCTTTGATGAGGTGGATGACTACTATGAAGACCACATGGCCGCCTTGCGGTTTGAAAAATCGTTGGCGCCCCATCTGCGTTTCGAAGATGTACGCGTGCCCTATTACCAGCAGACCCTGGACTTTACCTGCGGGCCTTCGGCCCTGATGATGGCCATGAAAACTATCGATCCGGCCATGGAACTGAATCGCACGCTGGAGCTGAGAATCTGGCGTGAAGCCACGACCATTTTCATGACCTCGGGGCATGGGGGCTGCGGTCCCTATGGTCTGGCGCTTTCCGCTTACCAGCGCGGATTCGCCATCAACCTGTATATCAACGACACCTCAGCCCTCTTTGTGGATTCGGTGCGCAGCCCTGAAAAGAAAGAGGTGATCCGCCTGGTCCAGCAGGACTTCCTCGACGAAATCAACCAACTGAAGATTCCCGTGCACTATGGATCCCTACCCCTGACCAGGATCAAGGCTGCTTTTGACCGGGGCGATATTCCCATCGTGCTGATCAGCTCCTACCGGATTTACCGCGAAAAATTCCCCCACTGGGTCGTGGTCACCGGGTTTGACGAAAAATTCATATACGTCCACGATCCTTATGTGGATCACCAGGAGAACAAGAGCGTCGCTGACTGCATCAACATGCCCATTTTGCGGAAAGATTTCGAGCGCATGGCCAGATACGGACGGGCGGGACTGAAGGTCATCATGCTGCTGAAGGGCAAGAAACGGCACCGGTCCAAAACTGCTGTCACCCGGTCCGTTCAACGCAAAACAGAGAGGTAAGCCCATGGCTGCCAATATCGTCCTGGTTGAAAACCGCAACGACTGGCGTCCCCACTTTCCCGGCACCATCGTCGTCGCCGCAAAGGATTATCTCGCCCAGCAGGAATACCACCGCCTGCGGGATGTGCGGGTGATCAACCTGTGTCGCAGCTACAGCTACCTGAGCCTGGGCTACTACTGCTCTCTGCTTGCAGAAGCAAGGCGTCATCGGGTGATTCCTTCGGTGCGCACACTCACCGATTTAAGCCGCAAGGCGATCTACAGCCTCAACATGGAGGACCTGGAGGCGCTGGTCGACAAGAGCTTCAAAAAACAGACTCCCACTAGGGCTGCAAGCAGCTTCGTACTGACCCTCTTTTTCGGTGAATGCCCCCACAAGGAGCTCCAAGATCTGGCCAGGCATCTTTTCGAGCTGTTCCGCTGCCCGATGCTGAAGGTCGACTTCCGCCTGCAGGGGCACTGGACCATCGCCTCGATCAAGCCCGTTACCCTGAACAGCCTGACGACGGATGACGAGTCGGCCTTTATCCAGGCGTTCAACAACTATCTGACCCGGCGCTGGCAAAAGCCCAAAACCAAGGATACCGCCAAGTACGACCTGGCCATTCTGCACAACCCCGAAGAGAAGCTGCCGCCATCCAACCGACGGGCGCTGCAGAAATTCATCGCCGCCGGAGAAAAGCTGGGCGTCAATGTCGAGCTGATCGAAAAGAAGGATTACACCCGCTTGGCTGAATACGACGCCCTCTTTATCCGTGAGACCACCGGGGTCGACCATTACACCTACCGCTTCGCCAAAAAAGGGGAGAGCGAGGGAATGGTGGTCATCGACGATCCCGATTCGATCGTCCGCTGCACCAACAAGGTCTATCTGGCGGAGCTTTTTCTGGCCAACAAGGTTCCGGTGCCCAAAACGGCCATCCTGCAAAAAAGCGACATTCGGGACATGCGGGGGTTGCTGGCCGATCTCTCTTTTCCCATGGTTGTCAAGATTCCCGACGGATCTTTTTCCCGGGGCGTCCACAAGGTGGAAGACACCCAGCAGCTTGTCGACACGGCCGGCATACTCTTTAGGGATTCGGATCTGATCATCGCCCAGGAATTTCTCTACACCGCTTATGACTGGCGCATCGGCATCCTCAACCGCCGGCCTATCTTCGCCTGCCAGTATTTCATGTCCAAGAAACACTGGCAGATCCTCAAGCACGGCACCGCAGGCCGCTATGCCTCCGGTGATGCCAAGACCTGGCCGGTGGAGGAGGCCCCCAAGGAGGTGATCGAGGCGGCCCTCAAGGGGGCCGACCTGATCGGCAACGGGTTTTACGGCGTGGATGTCAAACAAACCGACAGAGGCGTCTTCATCATGGAGGTCAATGACAACCCCAATCTGGACGCCGGCGTTGAGGATGCCGTCATGGGGGACCGGCTCTACAGCCTGATCATCGAGGACTTTGTCGGCCGGCTCGACAATCTTAACCCGTGAGCCTGCGGCTTGACCGGCAAGGGGAGTTGGTGGTCGGTTAACTTTTCTTAAAATTTACAAGAGCTTAAAGACAAACGAACCTTTTACCGGTGGAAAAGCCCTTCGGCCAAGCCCAGAGGCAACCATCTCGACCATGCCCAAATGAAAGCCTCCGTCGACCTTGGTGATCAAGGCCGTCAACGCCCGCGGCTCGATAACCGCATCATGATGGAAGCGTTTCAAATAAACCAAAACGGTTTGGTCGAATAACGGGCAATCCTGCGCAGGGTGCTGGGAACGGGTTCCCCTCAAGAGCATTACCTACGGGCTTCATGCTGGCGCGCCTTCCGGCAGCGAGGGTTGTATTTCGCAAAACCGTTTGAATCGCAGCAGGGCGCTGGCCCCCCTTTCGCCCCGTTTACAGCCGGTTGCATATGCAGACAGTGTCATCGGTCCATAGAGCGGGTTATGAAACCACCGCTCACTCTTTTTCAGAGGCCTTATCGATATCGATGATCTTCGTATTGCCGGCATAATCCCTGGTTTCGTAGCGGGTGATGCCCTGCAATTTGTCGGTGATGTCGCGCATGCGTTCGATCTGGGTGGTGATTTTTGCGATATAAGTCTGCGCGTCGTGTCCATCCAGTTTCATGGCCATCAGCTCGGTGTAGCCAGACAGGGCCTGCAGGGGCTGATTGAATTCGTGGCAGACGGCGCCGGCGGTCTCCAGTACGCCTTCCAGCTTCTCTTTCTGCATGCGGTGCCGTGCCGCACGGTTTTTTTCGGTCAGGTCCGACAGCACGGCCACACTGCCGCTGAGGTTTCCCTGGCGATCCATGACCGGGGCCAGGCTGAAAAGAAAATCACGGCGCTGTCCGTCGGCGCACTGCACCTTGGTTTCAGACGTGTGAAAGCCAGCCTTTTCGATCATCCTGTATTCTTCGCGCTGATAAGTGGCGGCGAGATCGGCCGGGATCTGCTCGGGCAACTCCTGGGGGCGTTTGCCGATAATGCGATCCCGGGTCAGGCCCAGGATCTGTTTGGCGAAAACTTTGTTGCATCCCTGGTAAACACCGTCTGCGTCCTTGAAATAGATAGGGTTCGGGATGGTGTTCATCAGGGTGTCCATCAGCTGAAGGAAGCTGCGCAATTTTTCCTCGGTCTGCTCCCATTGGGCTTTGTTTTCCGTGTGGGTTTCTTTTTGGGCGTGCGTTTGTTGATTGACCTCCAGCAGCGATTGTTTGAGCTTCTCCATCCTCAGCTTCTGGCACCGGTATTGATGAAATCCCCAGGCACCCAAACCTGAGAGCAGAAGCATCAGAATCCAGAAAACGCTTGCCATCATCCAGTTATCCTTTTTAACTCGCCAAGGCTACCAGCAACGCCCGTCAGTTCCGTCACGCTTCTGGCTGTCGACCCGGGTCAGTTTTTCTGTGCATCCCAACTGGATTCTTGTTTATCTTAAGCCGGCCGCTCTATTTTCCGATAATGGGACATGGCTCGGTTACAAACATCACAAGGACCCTCAGGCGCTTTATCGATGGTTGATCCACAAATTTCACAAACATGGAAATCAAGAGGCATTCGATTTCCTTGGCCACAGACCCAAAAAAAAGGTCAGCGTAGCGCTGTATTTTTTTACTTCCTTTTCGTGTTGACGATGCGATTTCCATGAATACATGCAATTGATTATGGCTTCTTCATATCCCTCTGGCGCTAATTTTTTTAAGAATCGAGGATAGGTCGTTTTAATCTTTTCTATCTCTTTTTCGGACGCCGTTGCTAAATTTGATTTGGTGTCACGAACATGAATGGTTACGCTAATCTTGCTGGTTGTCCTTCCCAATTCGTTAATTATGCGAGCGTTATTATCTGCGTGTATTTTTTCCGAAAATGAAAAAACATGAAACATATAAGCAATATTTTGGAATTTATCTGCCAAGGCCTTTTCGACGTACCGTAAATAGTGCCGATGGGCGATCAATTCGGTTTCATACGCTTGTTTCAAGACAAAGAGGGTATCGGGATAGCCGATTGAAGGACTGTTTTTCTCAACCTGGAGGGCATGCGCTCGCCAAGGAAACATTAGGGAAAATAAGCCGCAAAACGACAGGAAGCTTTTTCTTGATAAGATACGCATCATTTGGAACCTTATAGAGCGATGACTCGGATTTTGGTTTTTGCCGAACGGCCAAGTCCAACGTGTGCGACGCGCTATCGGCGATGGAGTGCAAACGGAGGCCCACCATTCGAAGCGCAACAAAGGGAACTATCAAGACGATCACAGCGTGATTTCTATTCTACGACAACAAGGGTAATTTGATCAATGGTTTGTCGCATACCACTGAAAATAGGTGCCACCTAACAATGGCGGATTGAGGCATTTTGGACAAATGAGCGCAAATGATTTTCAGCGCATCCCAAGCGTGGGCCAGGAGGGTTTGCAATGGCCGCGGTCACTCTTATTTTAAACAATGGCTGTTTGATGCCCTGCCAATGGGCAGACGGATCGGTTCACGGGATCGAGCCAATGCAGCCTCACCAAAAATGAAGAGACCATTGGCTTTCCCACTTTCCGGGGAAAAAGAGAAACAGCAATCAGCGTCCTTGGCGTATCAAGCGCAGAAGTCGGAAAGACTTGCCCTGCGCCGGTTGCAGTGAATACCTTCTACTGAAAGGAGAACACCATGGGAGAGATTATCCACCAATCTCACATCACGATTACAAGGGAAAAGGGACCCACTCGAATCGCCCACATCCGGGGCTTCGATCAACCGGTCTACTATGGCGTGCACGGCGGGATCAAGAAATTCTACAATGTCGATCCGGAAGAGGAACATGCTGCCACCCTGGATCATCTGGTGGGCGCGGTGGGCGGGTGAATGATGGGCACATTGGCCGCGGTGCTGGCCAAAAAAAAGATCCGGACCTTTCAGGATCGCTACATGGCGACGGTCACCGGCGACATCGAGGATGTCAACGGGGTGCTGAAAATCGTGCGCATTAACGTCCACTACCAGCTGAAGCTGCCGGCGGACAAGCGGACGGAGGCTGAGGAGGCATTCAAGAATTACATTACGTTATGCCCGGCTGCCCAGAGTGTGATCGAGGCGATCACGATCACGCATGAGCTGGAGATGGCGGACGAAGGCTGACGGTTTCTATTAAGATCAATGGCCGTCTACACCTTCGGGTTTCAGGCGGGTGCGGCTTCCGGCTGCGACCGTTGTACTTGGGGCTTTCAAATCGCGGCAGGACGATTGATCTCCGCAGCGTAAGGTTAATTCGGCGCTTTCCTCGGAATTTGCGAGCCTTGCCCTTGAACTTTTTTCGAAGCGTTCTTGCAAGGCTCGCCACCATTGCCTATTTGAGCCGAACGGATCATCACGGCGTCCCTGCGGAGTGAGAATTCTATCTTGAGGCCTCTATTTTCAGGCATCGATGGTCACAATACCCAGATACCCATCCACGGTGAGACGGTCGCCGGTATGGATCAGGGCGCTGGCGTCGGCAACGCCGGTGATGCAGGGCAGGCCGTATTCGCGGGCGACAATGGCGCCGTGAACCAGCATGCCGCCGCGCCGCTCCACGATGGCGGCGGCCAGGGGCACTACGAAGGTCATGTTGGGGTCGATGGAATCGCAGACGAGAATTTCACCGGATTTGAACTGAAAGAGGTCGTCGACCGCTGCAATCACCCGGGCCTTTCCCACGGCCAGACCCTGGCCGGCGGGCTGACCGATGAGCTGGCGGGCGCGCATGACGAAATCCCCGTCAGCAGTGTCCGCAGCTGTCAGGGCCAGACCCGGACGGCCCTGATGCTCGACGGGCTCGTCGATGGTTGCCTGCTCTTTTACGATTTCAGGGGCTGCGGACGGATCCGACAGAATCTTGACCGCCTGCGCAGGCGTGAGGGCGTCTACGTCCATCCGGTCGAACTCGCCGATGCGCCGCTTGGCCTCGTCCACAGCCTTGAGCAGTTGGGCCTCGATGCGGGCTATCACGATATTGTCGTTGTCCCGCAGCCGGTAGCTGGATCTTCCAATCTCCAGCAGTTGGCGGGCATACTCGCGTCGGTCTTGGGGAAAGCGGTCGACAAAATTATCGGCCAAGGCGGCGATGTCCGGCCGCCCGGTCGCCGCCTCGGGTTCGGCTTGTTCAGCCATTTCCAACAATAAGCGGATCAAGCCCTCGCGGTCTTTGAAAAAACGAACCGCTTTAAACGTGAGATCTTCGTAGCGTTCCAGAAAAGCGTTAAAGCGAGCATAAAATTCCGTGTTTACATCGACGGTCATCCCGGACGTTAATCGTTCACGCAGGCGTTTGTCGGAACGGATCATGCGGGCCAGCCCGCGCAGTTCCCGATTGCGTTCCATCCCGGTCATGCGGGTTTCCCCCAACAGGGCGGTGAACGCATAAGGGTTTTCGGGTTTGACCAGGTCGTTGTAGACCTGGCCGAAGAGGCGGGCGCCATGGGCAAATGGGATGAAGTCGCGCCAATAGACATCCACCCAGTGCCGATGAATGCGCATGCGCATCCCTATGGCGTCGATGAGTTGGGCGTCGGAGAGTCCGGCCGGGTCAGTTTGCGACAGCGTCCGGGCTTCGGCCGCCATCTGGGGCAGGAGTTCGTCTTCGATGCGGCGGTGCAGGACCTTCAGGTTGTCGAAGCTGCGCTTGAGGCTCAGATACCAGGGACGCTTGTCATCTGCCGACCAGGGGGTGCCTTCGGCTGCGCTGTCCTGGGTCGTGGTCACCGGCCGGCTCTGGAGCAGAAAAAGGTCGTCTCCCTTGATGGTCCACTCCGAGTCCTGAGGCCATTCGAAGGTTTTTTCAAGGGTCATGGCCATGCCAAACACCCGGTCCAGGGAGTCCTCATCCAGCGGGGGTGCGTGTTGTTCAGCTTCCGCCAGCGGCATCGAGATGACGCCGCCGTCCACCGGCCGAAGGGCCTGTTCCCGGACGGCCGGTGTGTGGCTGATTACATTGCCGGTGCGGCGGTCCAGTGTCCAGCGATCCGGAGCGATGGTGCCGTCCACCAGGCCTTGATTGAGGCCGTAGACCGATTCCACCACCACGTTGTCGGCACCGTCGGGATTTCTGGAAAAGGCCACGCCGGAGCGCTCGCCGTCCACCAGCTCCTGAACGATCACCGCCATGGCACTTTTTTGCATATCCATGCCCAGCTCTTTGCGGTAGAGTAGAGCGCCGTCTGACCACAGGGATGCCCACACCAGGCGGATGTGTGCTAAGATTGCATCGAGGCCGCGGACATTGATGAAGGATTCGTGCAGACCGGCGAAAGAGCTGCCGGCCCGGTCCTCCTGGGGCGACGAGGAGCGCACCGCCACCGCGCGGCAGGCAAATCGCGCCTCCAGTTCCGAAGCGAGCGTTTCTCTCAGAGGGTTGGGGATGGCGGTGTTGAGAAAAAGGTTGCGGATGCGCAGGGCCATGTCCCAGATCTCTTCCCAGCGCATCTCCGCCAGGGGAAGCCGGCCCATCTCCAGGCCGATACGTGTGCCCAGGCCGGTTGTGCGGATGAAGTCTTCGTATACGGTGGTGGTGATGCACAGGCCGTCGGGAACCGTGATCCCGCCGCGCATCAGCGTGGCCAAGGCCAGGGCCTTGCCGCCCACCAGGTGATGGTGACGGCCTTCGATGCGGTTGAAAGCAAGGATGCCGGTCATGGCTGCACGATCCGATCCTTCTGGATTTCTAAAATGGTAACATCCTGGAAATAAGCCACCACATCGTAGCGACCGACGGTCACCTCGATGATGGCCGTGTTGGGGGCGGTGGCAAAGCCGGACATGTGGGGCTGCTTGGCCAGGTATACCGCCCGGGCGGCCTCCAGGCGACCCGCGGGTACTTCCTCGGCAGTGCCGGATACCGTCACGGCGATGGACCGACGGATGTCCGTGGCCATGTTCGAGCTGTTGTGCACCAGCAGAGAAACCGACGGGTTCCGCTTGAGGTTGGCAAATTTGCGTGTGGCCCGGGGGGTGCACACGAAGAGGGTTTTCAGGTCGTCGCTGGCGGCAAAGGCCACCAGGGTGGTGTGGATGTTTTCGCCGGAGCGGGTCGCCAGGACGGCAAAGTATTGCTCGGCGAAGAGAATGGAGAGTCTTGTTTTGAGCTGGTGGATGTCTTTCACCTGTTGTACCTCCAGAGGAACGGCTTGCTGTCAAACCTGATGAACCGCGATAGCCAGCGAACTGAAAATCGATTTTCATCCTTACGGTGAAGCTTCCCCGCGGCTTGCAGCGGGGAAGCTTCAATTCGCCAAAAGCGATATCACGGCCGGCGTCGTGTAACGGTCAAGATTACGGATGGCGGATCCCGAGGAGTGAGGCGTCGCGCAGATATCGGGGTCTTTTGCCAACCGCTAGACCTCCAGTGCGATGAGATCCGCGTATGTTTCCCGTCTGCGTGCCAGCGAGGCCCGGTCGCCATCGACGATCACCTCGGCGGCCCGGGGCCGGGAGTTGTATTGGGAAGACATGCTGAAGCCGTAGGCGCCGGCGGAGAAGACGGCCAGGTATTCCCCGGGTTCCATCGTGGGAAGGGTTCGGTCCTGGGCCAGGAAATCGGAGCTTTCGCAGATGGGGCCCACCACGTCTACGACCACTTTCTCACGGCCCCTGGGCGTTACTTCGTCGATGCGGTGATAGGCCCCATAAAGGGAGGGGCGAACCAGGTCGTTCATGGCGGCATCCACGATAACGAAAGTCTTGGTGCTGGTTTTTTTGGTGTACAGGACTCGGGTGGCCAGAATACCGGCATTGCCGGCAATGGCCCGGCCCGGCTCCAGGATGACGGTTAGCCTTCTGCCACCGATGGTCTCGGCAATGGCCCGGCCCAGTTCCACGGGCAGGGGAGGCGCCTCTTCGTTATAGGTGATGCCCAGTCCCCCACCCAGGTCGAGGTATCGGATCTCAACGCCCGATGACTGAAGCCGGTCGGCAAAGGCGAGCAGTTTTTCCAGGGCTTCCACAAAGGGGCCGATCTGGGTGAGCTGGGAGCCGATATGGCAATCCATGCCCACCGGTTCCATAAAAGGCGTCGCTTTGGCCAGCAGATAGGCACCGGTGGCCTCGAGGATATCCAGACCGAACTTGTTTTTCTTTAGCCCGGTGGAGATGTAGGGATGGGTTTTGGGGTCCACATCGGGGTTGATGCGGACGCTGATCCGGGCCAACGCCTGCATCTCTGCGGCGATGCGCCCGATGCGCTCCAGCTCCTGGGCGGACTCCACGTTGAACAGGAGAATGTCGGCCTGCAGGGCTTCCCGGATCTCGTGTTCCTGCTTGCCCACGCCGGAGAAGACGATTTTGCGGGGATCGATACCGGCCTTCAGGGCCCGGTGCAATTCTCCCCCGGAGACAATGTCCACACCGGCCCCAAGACCGCCCAGCTGGCGCAGGAGATTGACATTGCTGTTGGCCTTAACCGAAAAGCAGGTCAGGTGGTCCAAATCCCCCAGGGCCGTATCGAAGGCGTTGTAGTGCCGCCTCAGGGTTTTGGCGGAATAGACATACAGAGGCGTGCCGAATTGCTCAACCAGCTCGCTGACACGAATCGCCTCTGCCCAGAGTTCTCCGTCCCGGTACTCGAAATAATCCATGGTTTTTTTTGTCTTTCTATGGTCTGTGCCGCAGATATCGAAGCGTGCCGGCGGCATGTATGAAATCGTCATGATTCGCGAGCCTTGAGAAGACGCTAAGTCGATTCGATCGCAATGTCAAGATGGATGGCCTACTGAAAACCGATAGCCACCTTGACAGTGTCGAGAAGCGCTGCCGTTGTGCAGAACCCGCCTGGGTTTAATGCCAAAACGATTCAATCGAACGGGCAAGGCCTGAAAAGATACAAAAATGTGACACCAATGCTTGCCACTATTCAATTTTGTTGTCGTCCGAGGTGGATAGGGGTGTTTACCTATAACCTATAACGCTTGGTTCCCTTGGCCTTGATTCTTGATTCGGTTTGCATTTATCTGACTGATACTGGACCCGGTACAGGACATGCATTATGTTGATCCAATCAAACCGAACATCCCAGGATATGAAAGGCCCGACATGCCCTCGAGCGGCAAACGGCATGACCTGTTGAATATGCTTTGCGACCTGAGCGATCTGTCCGCACTGGTCACCGGCAGTGAAAACATCGAAAATTTTCTCCAGCGCACCGTGGCGCTGGTTTCCGGGCACCTGGGAACGCCGGTGTGCTCCATCTACCTGTACGATGAGACAGCCGACGAACTGGTGCTCAAGGCTACGGTTGGGTTGAATCCGGAAGCGGTGGACCGGGTACGCATGGGCTCCGGCCAAGGGCTGGTGGGTACGGTGATGGCGACCCGTCAGCCGGTCTGCGAGGGACACGCCAGCGATAACCCGCAGTTTCGCTATTTTCCTGAAACCGATGAGCTGCCATACGAATCCTTTCTGGCTGTGCCCATCCAAAAGGGGGTGGTCAAGATCGGCGTGCTGGTGGTCCAGCACACCGTAGCGGACTATTTCGAGACGAGCGATGTCATGGCCCTTAAAGCCACCGGTGCCCAGCTGGCTGCGGTTCTGGAGAATGCCCGGCTGCTGATGGATCTGCAGCGCATGTGCAGCGTTCCCGAGCGACCGGTGTGCAACCTTGGATTCATCAAGGGGCAGCCTGCCTCCGGCGGTTTCGCCTTTGCCCGAGCGACCATCTGGGGCAGGAGCCACGGCCGTTTAGTGGCCGAACCGGCTGTGGTAGACAGCGGAAGCATGGCGGACTTTCGGCGGGCGGTCAAGAAAACCAGTGAACAACTCGACACCCTTCAGCAACGGTGTGCCGAACGGTTGCCGGAGAGTGCTGCTTTGATCTTCGCTGCCCATTTCATGATGCTCAAGGATCCCAAGTTCATTGACCGGATGGCCGAGCAGATCGAAAAGGGGGATCCGGCAAGCCGGGCGGTGCGCGAGGTGGCCCGCCATTACCTGGACCTGTTTGGTGACAGCCCCCATCCCTATATCCGTGAAAAGGTCAGTGACATCGAAGATCTGGCCGGCCGATTGCTGAACAATCTGGCGCCGCCGTCACCGGAGGGTAACGGAGACAGCAACGGTCGGGTGGTCATCGCCCGGGAGCTCTATCCATCTGAACTGCTCAAGTTGGCCGCCGAATCGGTGGCGGGCATCGTACTGGCCAATGGCGGGGTCACCTCCCATGTGGCCATCATCTCCCGATCCCTGAAAATACCCATGGTGGTGGTCCAGTGCCCGGATTTGCTGCACCTGCCCGAAGCGACGCCGGTGTTGGTGGACGGCGAGGTGGGCAATGTCTATGTGGATCCATCGGCGGACATCATTGCCCGCTTCGATGCCCGCAATCAGGCCATGCAGCAGGTGACCGGCCAAAAGACCTCATATCGGGCGGGCACCGCACACACCAGGGACGGTACGCGGGTCGATCTGCTGGCCAATATCAATCTGCTGAGCGAGCTGCCCTTGGCACAGGAGATGGGGGCGGCGGGGATCGGCCTCTACCGGACCGAATTTCCCTTTCTCATCCGGCCGTCATTTCCGTCGGAAACCGAGCAGTACCTGGTCTATCGTCAGGTGGTGGCGGCCATGGGCGACAAGCCGGTGGTGTTTCGCAGCCTGGACATCGGCGGCGAAAAGACGCTGGCCTATACGGACTCGGTTAATGAAGCGAATCCGGAGCTGGGCCTGCGGTCCATCCGTTTCACCCTGGCATACCGGGATATTTTCGAGCAGCAGGTTCGGGCCATCCTGCGAGCTGCCGCCGGAAGCAATTTGATGGGGATCATGTTCCCCCTGATCTCTTCGGTGGACGATTTTTTTCTGGCCCGCCAGGTGGTGCGCGACTGTCTGGATCGGCTCAAGGCAGATGGACTGGACCATAACGATCACCCGGCCATTGGCATGATGGTCGAGTTGCCCTCGGTGGTGGAAACCATGGCGGAGTTTGCCTCAGAGGCCGATTTTTTTGCCATCGGCACCAACGATTTCGTCCAGTACATGCTGGGCGTGGACCGCAGCAACGAACGTGTGGCGGACTACTACCGACCCGAACACCCCGCGGTTCTGAGGGCGCTGGAGCGGGTGGTAAGGGTCGCCGCCGAACATGAAAAACCGATCAGCATCTGCGGAGAAATGGGACACGACGAGTCGATGATTCCCTTTCTGCTGGGCATCGGCATCCGGCGGTTGAGTATCGATCCGCAATTCATGCCCAGCGTGCATCAGCGCATCGCCGGCCTATCGATCGATGCATGCCGGGCACATGCGCGGACGCTGTTATCCAAGGGCAGCATCCATGCGATTCGCAATGTCTTGGCCAATTGGTGAAACCGGCTCCTATCCATGCCACGTTCGGGCATTGATTCATTCTATCCGTTTGGTATAGAATCCAAGCTGATGGTTGCTTTCGATCCTTAACCTGTTGATAAACACCCCCCATATTGCTTACGGCGATCAGGAATAAAGACTCATGAGATGGTTAACCGTTGTCCCCCTTCGAGTTCTTTTCATCTTTATGGCACTCGGTCTGTTTCTCTTCGGCACGGTCAAACCGGTGTTATGCGAAGAGACACTGCCACTGGTCAAAAGCGCTGAAACCCCGCTGACGATTCCCAGCCTGGCCGACGTGGTTTATCAGGCCGGCGCCTTGACGCAGCGCCTTTCGGTATTGAAAAGCAGGCCCGAGACCGCCGGCCATCTGCAGCGGCTGGAGCAGCGCCTCAAACAGGCCGGTTCAGAAGCCGATCGGTTCGTCAGCCGCTTAAGCCTTCTCAAGGATGAAGACCTGCAAAGCTACCAGCAGCTGGCCGCACTGAAGGGGGAAGTCCGCAACGAAGCCGAGGCCGTCAAGCGGGTGGTGGAGTCCCTCACCGAGGCGATCCGGGAAGTGGAGGCGCGCCGCCGCAACTGGCTGGCGGAAAAGAGTCGCTGGGCGGGTTGGCGATCCCAGCTGGGGGCGGATATGTCCTTAACCAGCGTGGCCGGAGCCTTTACTCGAGCAACCACGGACATCGACGATGCGCTGGAGATCCTTTCAAAAAACCTGGAGCCGATGCTGGCCGTTCAGCAGCAGGCCGGCGATATCGGCGCCAAATTTAGCAGCTTCACCGACCAGATCGACGCCATGATGGCCCAGCAGCGCGGGGGCACCCTGCGCGGCGACATGCCGAACATGTTTTCAATCGCCTATCTGCAGCAACTGATCGAACTGGCCCATGAGCCCGCCCGGCTGGTAAAATCCATTACCCCACCAGACCCGGAATTTTTCGCGGAAAAGAGCTGGGTGATCGTCCTTCAAGGGCTGGTCTTCGTACTCATGTATACATTGGTTCGCCGTTACCGACCGCGCCTGCTGGACCATACCGACCGCCGATTCCTGGGTAAACGGCCGGTTTCCTTGTCGTTGTTTGTGGCCATTTTTACCCTCTCCTTTCTTTACGGATCGCAGCCGACCCTGTGGCGCGTGTTGATCCAGACCGTTGCTGGCGTGGTCACCGCACGGCTGGTGTCGGCCTTTGTCAAGGAGCCTTGGATCAAGCGGGCCATATACATCCTGATTCTGGTGATGATCGGATTCCAGGCACTACTGATTGCGGGGGTGCCCCTGGCACTCATGCGCCTGTTTCTCATGGTCTGGTCGGTAGCCGGCGTTGTCTATTTCGGCTGGCGGATCCGGAGAGGGGCAGCCGCCGGCAAACCGACGGTCTTGGTCTGGCTGCTCCGATTGATCTTTCTGTTGTTCGCGGTTATCTCAGTCGCGGACATCATCGGTTTTGGTGCCTTCGCCGTTCAGGTCATGGACGGTGCCATCCGTACAGCGATACTTTTGCTCATGGGGTGGGCCATGCTCCGGCTGGTCCGTGTGGCGTTAGAGCTTGGTGTCGAGTCCATTCCCCTTGGCAATCTGTCCTTCCTTCGTCAGAATGCCGATGCGATCCTGCGGCGGGTCATTTTTTTCGCCAGCATCCTGATCATCGTATTCGTGGCCGCCAATCTATTGGTGGCCTGGAAGCTCTACGCCATTCCAGTGGAGGCGCTCCAGGCTATTTTCTCCTTCGGGATAACCATCGGCGAGCAGAAAATTACCCTTGGCCTGGTGGTGACGGCCAGCTTGATACTCTACGGTTCTTTCGCGCTCTCATGGGGTCTTCAGGCGCTGCTGATGGAAAAGGTGCTCAGCAGCCGTCAAATGGATACCGGTGCCCGGCTCTCCGTCGTGCGTCTGGTCCATTACGCCCTGGTGCTGGTGGGCTTTCTTGTCGCGTTGTCCGCCCTGGGCTTCGAGCTGAAGAATGTCACCATCATCGGCGGTGCCCTGGGTGTAGGCATCGGCTTCGGCATGCAGGCCATCGTCAACAATTTCGTTTCCGGGCTGATCCTGCTGTTCGAGCGGCCCATCAAGGTGGGAGACGTGATTCAACTCAGCGATGGCCAGCAGGGCCGGGTGATGAACCTGGGACTGCGTGCCACCACCATTCAGACCTTTGACCGGGCGGAGGTCGTGGTGCCCAACGGCGACCTGATCGCCAGCCAAGTGACCAACTGGACTCTGGGAGACCGCAGCATGCGGCTGATCATACCGGTGGGCGTGGCCTATGGGTCCGATGTGGAAACGGTAATGCGTGTGCTCATGGCCGTGGCCACGGAAAGCGAGCAGGTGCTCAAAGACCCGCAGCCCATGGTGCTTTTTTTGAGTTTTGGCGACAGCTCCCTGGATTTCCAGCTGCGGGCGTGGATAGCCGATTTCAACGACCGGCGTATCATCCAGAGTGCCCTGATCCGGGAGATCGACCGGCGGTTTCGAACCGAAGGCGTTGAGATCCCCTTTCCCCAGCGAGACCTGCATCTGCGCAGTGTGGACAGCAAGGCCGCGGAGCGCCTGAAGGGCGGACCAACGGCCCCGGCGGAACCCATATCCGCCGGTGCGGCGCCGGTGCCGGAAAGCGAATAGCCCATGAACCCGACCATCGACCTGCTCAAATCCCACCGATCGATCCGCAGCTTCACGGACCGGGAGGTGGATGATCAAACCCTGACTGCAATTTTCGCGGCAGCCCAGTGTGCGGCCACGTCTCATTTTGTCCAGGCATACACGGTCATCCGGGTGCGGGATATGGCCAATCGGCAGGCCATCGCCACGTTGGCAGGACCGCAGGTCTGGGTGGCCCGGGCGCCGCTTTTCCTGGTTTTTTGCGCCGATCTCAACCGGCTGGAGGCCGCCTGCGGCATGCAGGCAACGGCCATGGAAAAGGGCTGGGCCGAGCAGTTTGTCACCGCCACCGTGGACGCGGCACTGCTGGCCCAGAATATGCTGATTGCCGCCGAATCGCTGGGTATGGGGGGCGTTTACATCGGCGGCATCCGCAACGATCCCCAGACGGTGTGCGACCTGCTGGAAATCCCCGACCTTGCCTATCCGGTGTTCGGCATGTGTCTGGGCTGGCCGGCCCAAGATCCGCCCCCCAAACCCCGGCTGCCGGTCGATGCGGTGCTGTTCACGGACCGATATCCGCAGCAGCATGACACCGACATGCTCACGGCCTATGATCGGACCACCAACCGCTATTTCCTGAACCGCAACAGCAACCTGAAGGACGAGACCTGGACCCACCAGATGGCCGAGCTCATGGGCCGGGTGATCCGGCCCCACATGAAGGCCTTTTTGGAGAAAAAAGGGTTTTTCCTGAAATAGACTGAAGCACATTGGGAATATAATAGAACCCAACGCCTATCTTGGGAAGATACGTGAAAATCGACCGTTTGGAGAATAATAAACATGATGCCGCTCAACGATAAGAAATTACTTCGCCAACAGGTTTGGATCAACGGTCAATGGGCCGCAGCCCGATCCGGCAAGACCATTGCCGTTAGGAACCCAGCTGATGGCAACATGCTGGGCAGTGTGCCCTCTATTTCCGAAGCGGAAGCCCGCGAGGCCATCACCGCGGCCGATGCGGCACTGCCGGCCTGGCGCCGTCTCACGGCAAAAGATCGTTCTGAGACGCTCTTCCGATGGTACCGCCTGATGATGGAGCACCAGGATGACCTGGCGGTGATTCTCACCAGTGAGCAGGGCAAACCCCTGGCCGAAGCAAAAGGAGAGATTGCCTACGCCGCCGCATTCGTCCAGTGGTTTGCCGAGGAGGCCAAACGGGTTTACGGCGACACGATCCCTGCGGCCGGCTCCGACCAGCGCATCATCGTAATTCGCCAGCCCGTGGGGGTGTGTGCGGCCATCACGCCATGGAATTTTCCGGCGGCCATGATCACCCGCAAGGCGGCGCCGGCCCTGGCCGCCGGCTGTACCATCGTGGTCAAGCCGGCCAGCCAGACGCCGCTCACGGCTCTGGCGCTGGCCGAGTTGTCCCACCGGGCGGGAATTCCTGCCGGGGTTTTCAATGTGATCACCGGGTCAGCCCACCAGATCGGCGGCGAAATCACCGCCAACCCCGTTGTAAGAAAACTCAGCTTCACCGGTTCCACCGAGGTGGGGAGAACGCTCATGGCCCAATGCGCGGGTTCGGTCAAGAAGGTTTCCCTAGAGCTGGGCGGCAATGCACCCTTTATCGTTTTCGACGATGCGGACGTGGATCAGGCTGTACAGGGGGCCATGATTTCCAAGTACCGCAATTCCGGGCAGACGTGTGTCTGCGCCAACCGGATTTTCGTTCAGGCAGGCGTCTATGAGGAATTCTCGGAAAAACTGGTGGCGGCGGTGGAAACCCTCAAGGTGGGCAGCGGTCTGGATCCGGGTGTGCAGCAAGGGCCGCTCATCGACGCGGCGGCCCTGGCCAAGGTGTCCCACCACATCGACGACGCCATTTCCAAGGGAGCCAAATTGCTGACTGGGGGAAAGCCGCATGTCCTGGGCGGCACCTTTTTCCAGCCTACCGTGCTGGGAGATGTGGCTGCCGACATGACGGTGGCCACCGACGAAACTTTCGGCCCGGTGGCGCCGCTGATTCGTTTTACATCGGAAGCGGATGCCATCCGCTTGGCCAACGACACACCCTACGGCCTGGCGGCCTACTTTTACGCCCGGGACGTGGGCCGGATCGTGCGTGTTTCCGAAGCCCTGGAGTTCGGCATGGTGGGCGTCAACACCGGAATGATCTCCACCGAAGTGGCGCCTTTTGGCGGAATGAAGCAATCGGGTATCGGCCGGGAGGGGTCACGATACGGCATGGATGAGTACCTTGAGATCAAGTACATCTGTCTGGCCGGCCTCGACAAGTAGGGTCCGCCCAGAAGGTAAGTCTATTCTTTATTCTCTTTTTCCTCGGTCACGCAATAGATCCCCTTGCCGGTCATGCCTGGACGGAAGCACAGGTTGTCCGACAGGCAGCGGGCCCGTGTGCGGTCGCCGGATTGCCAGCGGCGAATGAGGTCCGGTTCGCGGATCAACGGACGGGACATGGAGAAGTAATCGGCCGTTCCCGACGTGAAAAGGCCTTCGGCAACGTCCAGGGAGCGGATGCCGCCTACCAGGATCAATGGAACACCCAGCGAGGTTTTGAAGGCCCGGGCCGCCTCCTTGAAATAGGCTTCTTTTTCGGCTTTATTGATGTTGGGCCGGCTGGGAGAGAGCTTGCCGCCGGTGAGCAAGCCGCCGCTAAGCTCGATGGCGTCCAAGCCCGCCGCCACCATCTGTTTGGCCGCTTCAAGGCTCTCCTTGACAGTCAACCCGCCATCCGAGAAATCCTCGCAGTTTATTTTGACCAAAAGGGGGAAGTCGCTGCCCACGGCTTTTCGAATTGCCCGGATGGTCTCCACATGAATGCGCACGCGGTTGTCGAGGCTGCCGCCGTAGCTGTCTGTGCGGCGATTGAACCAGGGAGAGAGAAACTGACTGAGCAGGTATCCGTGGGCACTGTGCAACTGGACACCGTCGAAGCCGGCGGCACGGGCCCGCTCGGCGGCTGCGACATAGGCGTTTTCCAGATCCCGGATATCGGCCTCGGACAGTTCGGCACGGGGTGTCTGGGCCAGTCCCTCGAAGTTCGACGCCACCACAGGTGCCGTGCCGACCGCCTTTTCAAGGGCAAAGTGACCCGCGTGGGCCAACTGGGCGATGATCAGCCCGCCGGTTGCGTGAACGGCATCGGTCATTGACCGCAGGCCGTCGATCAGGCTGTCGTCATAGATTCCCATCTGCCAGGGGCTGGCCTGGCCCACCGGGGTCACATAGGCGTGGCCGGAGATGATCAGGCCCGCGCCACCATTGGCCAATGCCGTCATGGTGTCGATCAGTTTGGGGGTGACCCGTCCGTCTTCGGTGGCCATGCCTTCCCAGGTGGCCGAGCGGACGAACCGGTTGGCCAGGGTCATGCCGTTGATGGTGCCGGTATCAAACAGGGGTGATGCGGTCATCCATATCTCCTTATTTCGTCAAATCAATGGTGAGGGTTTGTCGATCAACAACCACCCGGTAGCTGGCAAGCGGCTTTTTGGCCGCCCCTCCCACCGGATGGCCGTCATAAGTGAAAGTTGATTTTGAGACGCTGCAGCACTGGATGGTGCTGCTGCCGGCAAGGGTGTCGATGCGCCGGCCCATGTGGGTGCAGCGGTTGGCAACGGCGTGGTATTGCCCGTCGTCGCCGTGGAACACCAACAGGCGAGGATCGAGCCCCTTGCCTTCCAGGCGCACGCCGTTGCCGGGGGTTTTGAGTTCCGGCATTCGGGACAACTCGACCCGCACCTGCCCGTTTTCATATGACCAGGCCATATCGTCTGCAGCCCTGGGTGTTTCACAAATGCCTAAAACTCTTTTCAGAAATTTCATGGTTTGCTCCTTACTATGGAAGCGTTCATAAAAAAGTGCCTCTATATCCTGAGGCTTTCTTTTTAGCCCTTTCCGGGCGGACACGATGCCGGCTCCACCCGGCACGGCACATACCGGTGCAGCGGTGTGCCAGCCAGTGGATCCCGGTGGGTGTTTTGGGTCAGGCGGTTCACATTGGCCCCGGTAACCGTTCCCTGGAAAACGAGCCCGAAACCGTGGGGCATGGCGACTTGCCCGGCGCGCGCCGCGCTGCTGACTTCCAGTTCGGTGGTGGCCTCCCCGGCAGCTGTGACCACCTTCACCTGCTGGCCGTCTTCAAGGTGCAGTGCCTCGGCGTCATCGGCATGCATGGCCAGGGTGCAGGTGCGGCGGCCCCGGTTCCATGCGGGATCGCGCATCAGGGTGTTGGCATTGGTCCGGACGTGTCGGCCGGCCATGAGCACCAGCGGAAAGTCGGGATCGGGGGCCAGTGCCGCGGCCTCCCGTTCGGGTGTGAGGTTCTTGAGCCACGCCTCCATTTCAGGGATGTAGAGGTCGATTTTGCCGCTGGGTGTCCGGATGGCGGCCATGTTTTTTTCGGCATCCGACGCGCCCAGCCACAGCCCTTCCGGGTGGTCCATGACGGCCTGAAACAGCCGTTCCCCGTAACCGGTGCGGGGGTGCAGGCCGGCCAGGGGAACGGCACTGCGGTTCCTGGCCATTGACTTTAAAATGGTTGGCAGTTTGCCTGGTGCCGAACGAATGGACTGCCCCCAGCTGTCCACGGCCAATCCGGCCCGCAGGGCATTGTTGCGCAATTTTTCCGGTGCGGTGAACAGCAGTCCCCACAAGGCGGCCAGGTTGCCGGACCCCAGCGCCTGGCCGAGTGTTTTGGACAGGACGAACGGGATGGCTTTCATCATGCCGGGGTTTGACCGAGCCAGGGTCATCAGTTCGACGGCAAAGGCGAAGCGGTCCTTTTGGGCGGTTTGGTAAAGGGCGTCGGGAATCTCGGGAATCAATCCCATGGTATCGGCGATGCGGGTGAAAATTTCCCCGCACTCCAGTGGCTCGCCGTCGGGTTCGACCACGGGTTGGCGCATCTGGAAGTAGATTTCCGGCCAGGTCCAGGTGAAGAAGGTGCCGTCCCAGGATTCGTAACCGGAGCGAGCCGGCAGCACGTAGTCGGACAGGCGCGCCGTCTCGGTCATGGCCAGTTCGATGGTGACCAGCAGGTCCAGGCGGCCAAAGGCCTTTTCATAGGTGGTCGTGTCCGCATAGGAGCGCAGGGGATTGCTGGCGCAGACGATCACCGCCCGGGTACGGTTCGGGTGGTCGCCGAGGATCTCTTCGGGCAGCACGTTGGGCGGCGAATAACCCATGAGAATGGGGAAATCGGTGGCCACTGTGCGCCAGTGCCTGGGATCGCGTTCGTCGGTGTGGGCGCCGATGGGCATGAACTTGCCGGGAATCACATTACCGCCGGGCATGCACAGGCGCCCGCACACGGCCAGCAGCAGGTTGTACAGGCAGGAGGCCAAAGTGCTGTGGCGGTTCATGTAGATGCCCAGGTCGGTGTGCAGGCACCAACGGCGCCGGCCCAGCTCGCGGCACAGGTCGATCACCGGTTTGACTTCGAGGCCGCAGACTCCAAGGGCTTCTTCTACATTTATGTGTTCAAACCAGGGGCGGATCCGATCGAAACCGGTGGTGTGGCGCTCGATGTAGGTCCGGTTTTCCCACCCGTTTTCCAGGATGATGGCGATCATGGCCCGCACCATCAGGGCGTCGGTACCCGGGCGTACCGGCAGGTGGAGGTCTGCCAGGCGTGCCGTTTTGGATCGCCGGGGGTCGACCACCACCAGCAGTTTGTCCGGGTCTCTGGAAAACTCCTTGAGCACCAGGGGGGCCCGGGGCATCTGGTGGCTTTCCATGCCGTTCCAGCCCACGGCCAGCAGCATCTCGGCGTTGGCCTCATCGGGAATGTGAAAATCGGTCTGCCGGCCGGTGTGGCGGCCGCAGGCCCAGAAGTAGCCGGTCAGTTCCTGGGCAACGGCGTTGTAATGGTATTGGGAGCCGATCAGCTTCATCAGCGTGCGGCCGAAGGCTGCTTCGAAGTGGCACCCCTGGCCGCCGCCGCCCATGTAAGCATAGGATCGGGGGCCGTGCTGGTTTACTATCGTTTTCAGCCGTTGGGATATCTCGGTGATGGCCTGATCCCAGGAGATACGCTCGAATCCGGTGGTGGTGCGTTTGAGCGGGTGGGTCAGTCGGTCGGCGTGGTGCTGATGATGGGCCACGTTGAGCCCTTTGCGGCAGGCATAGCCCCGGCTCCTGGGATTGGCCTTGTCCGGCCGCACTTTGACCATGCGGTTGTCGGCCACCAGGACTTCCAGCCCGCAGTTCTGGGCGCACAGCACGCAGCCGGTTTTATGCCATCGGGCCATGACCGCCTCCCTACATCAGACCGCGTTCCTGGGCGATGTTCATATAGGTTTCGAATACATTCTTCGGGGGCAGGTACCGGCTGCCTTCGGCTTTCTGGCCAAGGGTGATGGCCTCGGTGGGGCAGTCGGTGACGCACAAGCCGCAGCCGATGCAGCGGTCCAGGTAGACCCGAGCAGCGTCATCGACGGTAATGGCGTCCATCTGGCAGCGATCCACGCAGGCTTCGCAGGCCGTGCACAGGTCCTCGTCCACCTGGGCGTAGTAATTGGTGTGCACCACATGGGCCGGTTTGTCCAGGGTCCGCATGTTTTTGAGAATGCCGCAGCAGCAGCCGCAGCACATGCAGATATTCATGGGTTTCTGCTGGTTGCCCGGCTGGAGCACCAGTCCGGCGTCGACACCGGCCTTGAGTATCTCCAGGGCCTCGGCCTTGTCGATGGATCGGCCCAGGCCGTTCTGCTCATAGTAATAGGCACCGGCGCCAAAGGCCAGGCACACCTCTGCGGGTTTGTCGCAGCCCTTGCCCACCATCTTCTGTTCTTTGCGGCAGATGCATGGGGAGACAACAATTTTGGATTGCGCGTTGATGATCTCCTCGGCCGCTTCATAGGGTGTCACCGTCATGCCTGCGGCGATGCTTTTCGACACCGGCACAATCCGCATCTGCTTGGTCTTGACCTCGAGCCATCCCTTTTTGAGCAAGGCCGGCATGTATTCATTGACATCGCGGATCAGGCCTTCGTCCAGGCTGTTGAGATGATACTCCCAGATGCCCACCACGAATTGGGCGGCGCTGTAAAGGGTTTTGTCGCCTTTGGATATCCGAAAAATTAGCCCCTTGCGGGACATCTCCGCCAGCACCTCGGCCAAAGCAGCCGCATCCCTGCCGGTGCGGTCGGCAATCGCCGCTGCCGCTTCGGGCATCATGGTGAGGGTGGTGGCGATTTCCGCCTCTTCGGGGGTAAACAGGCGCTTTAAAATGCGCAGTTCAACACCGGTTGAGGTGCTGGGGTACCCCGCCGGCAGGTCATCCAGATGCTTGGCTAGTTTCTCGTAAACAGCGGTCATGAGCGTCTCCTTGAATCCATTTATCAATTATATACCAACAGGTATGTTTTGCTGATCAAACGATCTGCCGCATGTCGGCAATTATCCTTTCCGCGGTATCGATGGCATTGAGCATGTATGATTCTTCGCCGGTGATTTTGGAAAGAACGCTGCCGCCCTCCATGAGGGCGATGAGGGTTTCTGCCATGTTTCGTGCATCGGTGGTCGTTTCGATGACCCCTTCGGATTTTCCCTTTTCGATCAGGGAAACGATGCTTTTTTTCCATTTCGCCAGCACATCCACGGCCATTTTGCGCAGGACGGCGTGGGTGTCATCGGCCTCGACGGCGGTGTTGAGAATCGGGCAGCCGCCGTAGGAGAGGATCATGCGGTAAACTTTGCGAAAGCCGCGGGGGTAGGCCAGCAGCTTGTCCAGGGTCGGCCCGGCGGCCTTGAGTTCCTTGGAAAAGAAATCGAAGATCAGGTCGATGTTGTGCTGGAAGGCATGCACGGCCACGTCATCCTTGTCCTTGAAGTTGCCGTAAATGCTGCCCTTGGTCAGGCCCGTGGCCGCGGTCAGATCGGACATGGAGGTTCCGGCGTAGCCCTTTTTGTTGAAAATGGGCGCGGCGGATTCGATGATCAGTTGCCGGGTGCGTTCGGAACGGGGAGAGATGACGGATTTCATGAGAGGGTAGATATACCAAGCGGTATATCAAGTCAATTGGAATTGTTCAGGTACATTTTCGCGGCAGTTCGATTGAAAACACGGACGCGCAACGGTGGTCGACCACTGCGGCTTCCCCGAGAGAGGCGGCCTGGCCAAGAACGGTTCAGGTATAACTCGTTCCGTCCCAGCAGTGGGTGCACAGCTGCTCTTTGGGCAGGCCGATGGCCGCCACCATGTCGTCCATGCGCTGGTATTTCAAGGTGGTCAGGTGCAACTGCTCCCGTATGCGGTCGATCATGGCCAGGTTTCTTTCCGATCCGTGACGGGCGTATTCGTCCAGGTACCGATCCTCGGCTCCTTCTAATGCCTGGATTGCCGTTCGCCCGGCGAGGTCAAGGGTCGAGCGCGAAGTGGAGAAGTTAAGGAACTCGCAGGGGTGGATCAGGCAGGGGCAGGCCGGCCGCATGTGCACCTCTTTTGCGCCGTATTTGAACAGCACCTGTACGTTGTCGCGCAACTGGGTTCCGCGCACGATGGAATCTTCGCAGAAGAGGATGCGCTGGCCGTCGATGAGCTGGCGGACAGGGATCAGCTTCATGCGGGCCACCAGGTCGCGCATGGCCTGGTTCTGGGGCATGAAGCTGCGCGGCCAGGTGGGGGTGTACTTCACGAAAGGACGCCGGTAAGGCAGCTGCCGTTGGTTGGCGTAACCGATGCCGTGGCCGATGCCCGAGTCTGGGATGCCGCCCACGAAATCAACAGCGATGTCGTCATTGCTGGCCAGGGCAGCCCCGCAGCGGTTACGCACAATCTCCACGTTGATGCCTTCGTATTCCGACGCCGGGTATCCGTAGTAGACCCACAGGAAGGCGCAGACCTGCATGCGGTCGCCGGGGGCGGCCTGTTGCGCCCATCCGTCCGGGCTCATCTGGATCACTTCGCCGGGCCCCAGGCAGTGGTCCACTTCGAAGCCCAAGTTGGGGAAGGCGCAGGTCTCCGAGCTGACGGCAAAGGCGTCGTCGCGGACACCAATGGTTAGGGGCGTCCGCCCCAGCCGGTCGCGGGCGGCAAAGATGCCCTGGTCGGTCAACAGCAGCATCGAGCAGGAGCCCTCGATGGCGTCCTGGGCGTTTTTGATGCCCTCCACGAAGGTGTCGGCTTCGCAGACCAGCATGGCCACCACTTCGGTGGGGTGTACCTCGCCGGCCGTCGTGTCCGAAAAGTAGCTTTTGCGCTTGAAGGCCCGCTGGACAAGGGCCGCCTGGTTGTTGATTTTGCCCACGCTGACGATGCCGAAGGTGCCCATGTGGGAACCTACGATCAACGGTTGGGGGTCGGTGTCGCTGATCACGCCGATGCCAAAATGGCCGTGAAAACGGTTCAGTTCCTCTTCGAACTTGGTCCGAAAATAGCTGTTTTCGATATTGTGGATGGCTCGCTGGATACCCGTGCTATTGCACACGGCAATACCGCCGCGGCGGGTTCCCAGGTGGGAATGGTAGTCGGTTCCATAGTAAAGATCGGAAACGCAGTCTGATGTTGCAACAACGCCGAACAATCCGCCCATGTGAGGCCCCTTTCCAATGAAGGAGGAATCGTTAGTCGAACACTGAAAAAAGTTCGAGAAACGAAGGTTAACCTCCGAGGTAAATTAAGAGGGCTTGAAAATCAAGGGGGAATATCCCCTGAAGACAAGCGCCCGCCAGTGGGCTTCTGGCTGGAGGGGGATACTTTCTGCATGGCAACCGCAGCAGCCAAGGCGGCAAGACCCACGCCATCGGCCCAGTACTGGGGCCAGAAGAGGCCGGCGGCGGCGATCCAGAACAGCATCGTTTCCGGCCAAGTGGCCTGGCGGATGAAATAGCGTTCGATGGCCGAGGCAAAGGCGATGAGCCCCAGCATGGTTGTGACCATGGTTAGGATTACCTGCCAATGCAGCAGTTCATAGCCGGCCCCCATGCCCAGCAGGGGGCGATAGGCCATGATGATGGGAATGATGTAGAGCCCTTTGGCCAGCTTCCACGAGGTAAAGGCCGTGCGCATGGGGTTGGCGCCGGCAATTCCGGCGCCCGCGAAACTGGCCAGGCTCACCGGCGGGGTCACGTTGGCGTCCTGGGAGTACCAGAAAACAATCATGTGGCTGACCATCAGCGGAACGCCCATGTCCAGCAGGGCCGGCCCGGCCAGGGTAACCAGAACGATGTAGCTGGCGGTGACCGGCAGGCCCATGCCCAAGACCAGAGATGCTGCCCCGATGAGCAGGATGGCTAAGCCTTTGATCCCGTAACTCAGATCCAGCACCAGGCTGGAAAATTTCAGCCCCATACCGGTCAGTGTCACCATGCCCACGATAATACCGGCAGCGGCGCAGGCCACCGAAACCATGACGGCGCTTTTGGCGCCTTTTTCCAGCGCTTTGACAATGCTTTTCAATTCAGCCAAGCCAAAGGCCACCACGGAGGGGCGCTTGGTTGCCTTTCCCGTCATGGGCGGCGCCATGGCCCAGCGAACGCTATTGGCGGCCAGGCTGGCCGCAACGGTGCTGACCACCGCCACGAAACCGGCCATCATGGGGGAATAGTTGTTCACCAGCACGTAGACCAGGATCAATACGGGGATGATGAAATGCAACCCCTCCTTGATCACTTTGCCCACCCGGGGCAGGCTCTCTTTGGGCTGGCCTTCAAGACCATGCTTTTTGGCTTCGTAGTGCACAAAAAACAGGACGGTTACGTAGTACATGATCGCCGGCACCAGGGCCACCTTGATAATGGTCAGGTAGCTGGTGTTGGTGAATTCGGCCATGAGAAAGGCCCCGGCACCCATGATGGGGGGCATGAGTTGCCCGCCGGTGGAGGCGGCCGCTTCGATGGCCCCGGCCACATGGGGCCGGTAACCGACCCTCTTCATCATGGGAATGGTAAAGGAGCCCGTGGCCACCACGTTGCCAACGGCGGAGCCGGACACCGAGCCCATGAAGCCGGAAGCCACCACCGAGGTTTTGGCCGGACCGCCGGAAAAGCGGCCGGTGAGGGCGTAGGCCAGCTCGATGAAAAAATTGCCGCCTCCGGTGGATTCTAAAAAGGCGCCGAACAAGACGAAGACGAAGACAAAGGTGGCGGCCACACCTATGGGCAGGCCGAAAATGCCTTCGGTGGTCAGCCACAAGGTGGTGGCGATTCTTTCGATGGAGTAACCTTTGTGGATGATCAGTTCGGGCATCCAGGGCCCGAAATAGGCATAAAGCATGGCCATGGCGCAGATGCCGGTCATGATCACACCAATGACCCGGCGGCAGGCTTCCAGTACCAGTATGGTGCCCAGGATGCTCACCGTCAGATCTGCCGGCAGCCAGTCCCCCTGACGTTCGAAAATTTCGTTTAGGTTGATGCAAATATAAACGGTGCAGTAAATTGATGCGGCCACAAGGACCCAGTCCGTGATCACCCAGAGGTTGAACCGATCCTTGCGGGCGCTGGTAAACGGGGGTTTGAGCAGAAAGGTCAGGGTCAGAATGGCCCCCAGGTGAATGGAGCGTTGGACCAGGGCCGTCAGCGCGGCAATACCGGCGGTGTAGAGTTGGTAGAGGCTCAGACCGACTGCCACCACCAGCACAATTTTCGCGGTGATGGCCACCAGGTTTGGGTTTGGTATGTGAGCAAGGGCAACTTTCTGTTGGGCCATGGAACGGTTGCTTTCTATAGGCGGGTTATGAGGTCTTTTCGCGAGGCATGGACGGCGTTGCCCGGTGGGGAAAAAGCCGCCGCCATCCGCGATACAGCCATGATACCGGTTGCGCGGAAAAGTGAACTGCTACATGGGGTGCCAAGGCGCTCAGGTTGGTTCGGGTGCCGCGCCAGACGACCGTATGGTCAACCCCCGGGCTGCCGATGCGCAGTACAAGATTACCCGCGGGTATGTGCATGTCAGCGATCACCTCGTAGGGCCCGCGGCTGATCATGCGTCCAACGCCGGGCATTTTGCCCATGCCCGCTCCGAACTTCAGGTAGCGTTCTTCTTCAATGAATATGCGCCCCGACGGGTCCAAGCTGTGAACCTCCCAGATCGGGGCGTTTTCCACTGAATGATAGTAGTGAATCGTAAAGGGTTCGCCGGCCTCCAGGGGCAACACCAACAACGGCGCACCCCCCTTGACCGGTGTGATGCGAAGCTCCAGCCCGCCTGGCAGAGCCAGGGCACCGGCGATCAGCAGCAGGGCCAGGCCGATCCCGGCAACCACGATACGCCTGGCAGACCTGGCGGTCATCCTTATCAGGGTCGCAGCTTATCCGGTACGGCGATGCCCTTTTCCTCCAGGTATTTGATCGTACCCGGGTGCAGAGGAATCGGTGAGTATTTGACCGCATTTATCGGCGTGGTGTATGCGGCCACTGAGTGAATCTTCTGCAGGTAGTCGTTGTGCTCGAAAAGGGCCTTTGCCAGGTTGTAGACCATCTCGGTATCCAGCGAAGCCTGGCAGATCATCACGTTCCACACCCCGATGGTGGGAACGGGTTGATCGATGCCGCGGTAAGTACCGCCGGCCAGTTCTACGGCCGAATAGGTCTGGTTGGCCGCCAGAATCCGTTCGGTCTGCTCGGGTGTAAAACCGAGCATGTGGATATCGTGGGTGGTGGCCAGGTCCAAGATGCTGCTGGTGCCGGGACCCACCGACCAAAAGCCTACGTCGATGGTGCCGTCACGCAGGGCATTGGCGCTTTCGGTGAAGGAGAGGCGGCTGTCCTTATAGTCGTCCGGAGTGATGTCCAGAGCCTTTAGGATCGTCTCAGCCATGAAGTTGGTGCCGCTACCCGGGCTGCCCGTGCTGATGCTGCGGCCTTTCACCTGGTTGATGTCGCTGATGCCGGTGCTTTTCAGAGCCACGACCTGAATCAGGTTCGGATACATGAGGGCCATGGTGAGGATGTCATGCTTTTTGCCGTTGAACTTGTCCAACCCATTGAATCCGGCCACGGCAACATCTCCCATGACCTCGCCGACCACCGTTTCGCCCTTGTGGGCCAGTTTGACGTTTTCCACGCTGGCACCGGTAACTTCGGCCACCGCCTTGATGTCCTTGACATGCTTGGACCAAATTTCAGCCACACCACCGCCATAGGGATAATAAATCCCGCCCGTACCTCCGGTGCCGATACTGATGAAGGTGGTTTTGGCCGGGGCGGGTGAAGCGGCCAAACCGGCGATGAAAATGAACACCACTGCGATAATTATGCGTTTCATATCAGAGACCTCCCGTTTGCTTTTCAGATCCTATTCACTGATGGTCTTGACCATCAAGACAATCGATTTGGGCCCGCAAGCCATTCCGCTGACCGGATATTCAAAGGTGGCGGTTTGCCCGGGTTCGACCAGGCCCTTGCTGGTTGATTGCGGGATGAGCCCACCCACTGCTTTGTGGTTGTCCAGGAAAATGTTCACCCGGTAGCGTTGGGCCTGGTTGCTGACATTCTTGATGGCCACATTGAAATGCAGGGTGTCGATTCCCTCCCAATCTTTAACTATACATGAGAAGTCCGCCAGCTCAGCTTCCGGTGCGATGGTTTTTTCTATCTTGCTGTCGGCAGCACAGGGGAAGACTTCCCCGGGTTTGGGTTTGGGACCGGCGCAGCCCACACAAACCAGGCATGCCAGGACTGCTGTGATCCCTAAGAATCTCACAACATGCTCAAATCGCTTCATGGTCCATTCCTCCTTGCGAGTTGTAGGTTGAAAGCCCAAAGCCTACTTTCAATGCCCATGTAGGCATATATATGCATTTGTTTATAAGTCGTTGAGCGAAGGGTGGAGACGCGTCATACCGGGGGTGAAGAGAATTGAAGAAATCCGGCTGAACGATAATCAAAAGAGCACAGGCTGTTTTTTTTGTCAACTGTCAGCCGTGATTGAGCTGAACTTTGCTGGGGGTGAAATCAAGGGGACGGGTTGGTTGCGACAACCATATAGCCGTTCGCCAGGCCATTTAAAACCGGGGCAATCATGCGGCGTTGCGTTTCGGCAAATGCTGGAGGTGCCATCGCAGGAGGACTTAGAATTCGGCTGTGCGGCAATGATGTTTCAGGGTGATTCAGCCTGCTGTCAGAGGGGTATTCTTCCCGCCGCGACCACACCCATCCCGACAATCATTGCCAGCAGTAGGTTTTTGGTTTTCCAGGCGCACAGGGCGGTTGCCAGGGCGGCAACGCCCCCAAGCATTCCGGCGGAAAAAATTCCCGGTGCCACCAGAGAAAGAAGGATCGTGCCGGGAAGGGTTTCCATAAACCGCTTGAACCCGCCGTATTTGGGCAGGCGTTCGGCCAGCAGCAGGCCCCCCAGGCGCAGGCAGTAGGTGGCCAGGGCGGCTCCGGCAATGGCCATGGCGATGGACAGATCGGTGGCTGAAAAGGGGGTCATGGGGTCTTCTCCCTCCTGGACGCTTAAGGTGCTGTTATTGGCAACTTGGTGGGGGCGTCTAGCCGCGATTGGAAGCGCAGTTGAAGGGCTGGTATCAAGGCCCCGCCGATGCCGCCGATGACGATGTACCACTTGCCGGGCAGCCATTGTTCGGCGATCACCGCCAACACGGCGGCCGTGATCCATGGCGCGACATCTGACTTTCCCCGCCACATGCTGACCGTAAGGGCGGTAAACACCGCTACGAAGGCGAAGTCCAGGGCAAACCGTTCCGGTTGGGCCACCACGGTGCTCAGTTGATGACCGATCAAGGTGCCCATGGACCAGACGCTGCACAGGCAGATGCCGCCACCCAGCAAAAAACCGGTCGTGGCGCCGCCTTTGCGATAGGCTGCCATGGTAACAGCCCAGTTTTCATCGGCAACCAGATGCATGACTCCGGCCTTGTGAACCAGGGATTTCCCATGGAACAGCGGGTTCAGAGAGGCGCCGATGAGCAGATAGCGCATGTTGATGATCAGCACGGCCAGTGTCATCTCAAAAACGGGCAGGGGCGGTGCCCACATCTCCACCATGACAAACTGGGCCGAGCCGGCGAAAACAGACAAGTTCATGGCCAGCAGCTGCATCCAGGTGAGCCCTTTCTGGGCGGCCAGCATTCCCAGGACACTGCCATATGCCGCTACGCTTGCGCCCACCGGCAGGTTGGCCATCGCACCCTTGCGCATTTCATCGATCATTATACATCGCCCCCCTTACTTACAATTGCCCGATCAACAGTGATGCCAGCACGCTGAATATGACCCAGAGTACCGCTTTGGCCTTGATCAAAAAGGTGTTGTTATCCGGCGGAAAATGCCCCGCTGGTGTCGCAGAAGACTCTTCGGGTGCCAGCAGAAAACGCAGCCCCATGTTAGTTGCGTGGGACCTGGCCCTCGGGTTATCCATTCTTCACCTCCAGCGTCTGAAACCAAGCCTTGCTTTAGCTTAACAGATCCGTTAATCGATAACAGATACAGAAATTTATTAATTTTTCAATAACAGATAGGAGGGCTTTCGAATGGCTCACAGCGGGGTTTCAGGTTTCCGATACGCCCGGTTAGCCGATGATCTGGAGGTTAAAATCAGAGATGGAATTTACCGGTCCGGCGAAAAAATGCCTTCTTTGAGAAAGTTGCACGACCAGACCGGCCTGAGCATCACTACAGTATACCAGGCGTACATCGAGCTGGAAAAGCGGGGTGTCGTGGTACCACGACAAAAATCAGGCTACTACGTCAAACCGCTGTTGGGGCGGATTCTACCGCCGCCGGAAGCCAAAAAGCTGCGGCCCGTGCCCAAAAAGGTGAGCATGAACAGCCTAGCATACTCCATCGTGGAGGATATGAGCAATGTGGAATTTCTACAGTTAGGTGGATCCGTGGTCATGCCGGAGTTGCTGCCCTTCAAGCAGCTGACCCGCTGCATGCGCGCAGAAACCATGGACGCGATGAAACGCAGCCTGATGCGCTATGAAAACCCCTATGGAAACCCCGAGTTGAAGCGACAGATCGCCAAACGCATGGTCGGGCAGGCCCGGCAAGCCATAACCGATGAGATGGTCATTACCAGCGGGTGTATCGAGGCGGTGAATCTTTGCCTGCAGGCTGTCGGGAGCGCCGGTGACACCGTGGTCGTGGAGTCTCCCACCTATCCCTGGTTTCTGCAGATCATCGAGGACCAGAACAAGTTTGCCCTTGAGGTCCCCACGGACCCCCAGACGGGCATCGACCTAGATCAGCTGGAACGGGCGCTGCAGAAGCATGCAGTGGCGGCCTGTCTGCTGGTTCCCAACTTCCACAACCCCCTGGGCTTTGAGATGCCCCAAGAGAAGAAACGGGCCCTGGTCACGATGATGAGTGCCAGGCAGATCCCCATCATCGAGGATAACATCCACGGCGAACTCTATTTTGGCAACACACGTCCGACGACATTGAAATCCATGGACCGTAAAGGGCTGGTGCTCCACTGCGCATCGTTTTCCAAGACCCTTTCCCCTGGGCTTCGGGTGGGGTGGGCCCTGCCGGGGTGTTTTACCGACCGGGTCAAGCGGCTGAAGATGAACAGTTCCATCGCCTCGCCGACGCTGAACCAGCAGGTGGTGGCGCAATTCTTAAAAACCGGCGCTTTTGACCGCCATCTGCGCCGCCTGCGCACAGCCCTGAAAAACCAGATCACCAACACGGCCTTGGCCATTGCCCGCCATTTTCCCGCGGGAACGCGGATCACTGCCCCCCAGGGGGGGCTTACATTGTGGGTTGAGTTGGCTAAACAGGTGGATGGGCTGAAGGTCTTTCAGGAGGCGCGGAAAAAAAAGATTTCCATTTTTCCCGGCATTATCTGTTCCTCCACCGGCCGTTACCGCAACTTTGTCCGCATCAGCTGCGGCTACCCCTGGAGCGAATCCACCGAAGGCGGGATCGTAACTCTGGCGGGCATCATCAAAAAAATGATCTGAAGGCCTTCGATGGGTGTCAGGGGGCCAAGGCCCGCTCCATCATGCTCACGAAACCATCGAACAAGGCCTTGCGGCTGATTCCAAAGGCCGCCTCGAAATTTTTCTCGCGCATTTTCAGGATTTTCATGACCCCGAAGATCTGGCCCCAGAGGACCAGCATGAGCTGGCGCGGGGTCAGATCGTCTCTCACCCCGCCGACGGCCATCCCCGATTCAATGGTCGCGGTCACCATGCGGGCCATATCGTCAGACACCTGCTGGCAACGTTCCAGATGGCTGTCCGGATCCGCGGACGCGCTCCGTTCGTGGTACGCAAAGTAACGGCTCTCGTATACCATGATCAGGTCCAGGTATTCCGGGTGGTCCACGGAAAAGTCGAAAAAGGCGGCAGCCAGTTCTTGTAGGCCGCTGCTGTTAAGTGCAGCCCTGTCGAGAGCCCCTTTTAATGCACCATGCAGGTCTGCCAGTCCCCGCAGCACCACCGCCAGAAAAAGATCCTCCTTGTCCTTGAAGTAGAGGTAGAGGGTCCGCTTGTTGTACCCGGCGGCAGCGGCGATGGCCGACAGCGTGGCACCGTCGTACCCGCTGGCGAAGAAGACGGTCTCGGCCATGTCTGCGATGCGTTTTTTGCGCTGTTCCTGTTCCCAGGTCTTGCGGTCAACGGGGTCCATTGCGCTCCTTTTTATGAAATCCTGGTGATCAGGGACTTTTAATTTGACAGTAACCAGCGGTGAATGATATTTCACTATGGTGAATTCTATGACACCTATTTGAATAGCAACTTCCCCTATTTGCCGTCAAGGCCCGAAATGAGCGAACCGTTAGCGCTGATGATCGTTGCTTCCGCCACCGTCGCTGTGGCCGGTTATGTGCGCGGATACGGCGGCTTCGGATTCTCCATGATAACGGTGGCGGCCCTGTCGCTTTTTTACGCACCGATACAGGTGGTGCCGGTGGTGTTACTGCTCGAGGTGGCTGCCAGCCTCTTCCTGCTGCCGGGCGTCTGGCGCCAGGCAAATTGGCCGGCTCTGTCAGGGATGCTGCTTGGGGTAGCTGCAGGGACGCCTTTGGGTGTCTGGCTGCTCGGAAACGTTTCACCGGCACCCATGAAAATGGCGCTGGCCATGGTCATTTTTGCCTTGGCACTCTTGCTGCGTCAGGGCTTTGTGCGCAAGCGCCGACCCGGGCGGCCGGAAATCGTTGCCGTCGGGTTGGCCTCCGGCGTCCTCAACGGTGCGGCGGCCATCGGGGGGCCACCGGCCGTTCTCTTTTTTTTCTCATCGCCGGCTGGGGCGACCGTGTCCCGGGCATCACTGATCGTTTTTTTTCTGGTGACAGATATCCTGGCCGCTGGCACCTGTACCGCCGCCGGTTTCATGACCGAAAGCCATGCCAGGCTGGCCCTGACCCTGACCCTTCCCTTGGTCGCAGGGTTGTTGGTTGGCAAGCATGCCTTTATGCGGACACCTGAGGAGGCTTTTCGAAAACGGGTGCTGCTCTATCTGATGGCGTTGTCCCTGCTGACCCTGGCCCGGTCGGCAGAACAGCTTTTTTCATGAAATGAAAGTGAATAGCCTTTAATATCTGTCGAATAGGGAGTGATGCCATGGAAATTGCCTGCAAGGGAATGACGCGCGAGACCATCTTCGATCGGCTGGCTGAGTTTCGCAAGAACGATATCAAGTGGCAGGATGGCCGTGCTTACGGATATATCTTTGATCCGGGAAAAGCGGTGCTGGAGGTGGGAAAAGCCGCCTACAACGCATTTTTATCGGAAAACGGCCTGGACTTTACGGCGTTCCGGAGCCTGCTGCGGCTGGAGCGGGAGCTGGCCGCCTTCGGCGCCCACCATCTTCGGGGGGACGGAGAGGTGGTGGGCAACTTTACCTCCGGCGGCACCGAGAGTATCCTCCTGGCAGTGAAGGCCGCCCGGGATTGTTTCCGGGAAAAACGCCCGGAAATAACCGCACCTGAAATGATCCTGCCGGCCACGGCCCACGCGGCCTTCCACAAGGCCGCCCACTATCTGGGGGTTAGGGCGGTGACCGTATCCGTGGATCCGGAAACCTTCCGGGCCGATGTGGCAACGGTGAGCGCCGCCATCAGCGACCGGACCATCTTGATTGTGGGATCGGCACCGTCCTATGCCCACGGGGTGGTGGACCCGATTGCCGACCTGGCCGCACTGGCACAGCAGCATGACCTGTGGATGCACACGGACGCCTGCATGGGCGGCTTTTTGCTACCCTATTTCCGCCGCCTTGGCGAACCGGTGCCGGATTTCGATTTTTCTGTGCCCGGTGTGACCTCAATTTCCGTGGATCTTCACAAGTATGCGTACACGCCCAAGGGTGCGTCGTTGATCCTCTATCGCAACAAAGACTATCGCCGACACCAGATTTTCGCTTGCTCCCGTTGGATCGGCTACACCATCGTCAACAATGCCGTGCAGAGCAGCAAATCAGGCGGGCCCATGGCGGCGGCCTGGGCGGTTCTCAATTATGTGGGCGACGACGGTTACCTGGAGATCGCCCGCAGGAAACTGGCGGCCGTAAAAAAAATCACCACCGGCATCCGCAGGATCGACGGCCTGCGGCTGCTTACCTGCCCGGATATGAGCCTGATCTCTTTTACCGCGGACGAGGTCAATGTCTTTCACATCATCGATGAAATGAACCAGCGGGGGTGGTATATTCAGCCGGCACTCTCCTTCGACAACTCGCCAGCCCACATTCACCTCTCGGTCAGCGCCTCCAACGTGGGCTGGGAGGACGAACTGCTCGAAAATCTGGCCGAGTGCGTCCAAATTGCACGGACCCTCCCGGATGGCGAGTTGACCGGTCTGATCAAAGGGAGCCTGGAGGGAGCGGATCTGTCGGCTATTTCAGATAAGGACATCCTGGGGATGATGGCTGCGGCCGGGATCACGGGTGGCGTCCTGCCCAGCCGCATGGCCGACATCAACGGGGTCCTGGACGCCCTGCCGGCCCAGGCCCGGGAAAAGGTGCTTACCGCCTTTGTGAACGACATGTTTTCCCAACCGTAATCGAAACGTCAATGGCGGGCCTGCCAGGACATTGATTTTCCGTTTTCCAAGGAGATGCCCATGAACACCCCATTTCCCTTTGACGGCATGCTGGTTTTTGCCTTTCTCTCAGTGATGCTGTTGGTGGGTGTCGGCTTGCGGGCCAGGATCGTTTTTTTTCAGCGCTTCCTGGTGCCCAGCTGCCTTATCGGCGGTCTGCTGGGTCTGGCGTTGATGCATTTGAACTTGTTTTCCTTAGAAATCGCCACCATTGAGGCGTTTGCTTATCATTTTTTCAATATCTCTTTTATTTCCGTGGGACTGACCGCAGACGGCAGCAACGATACCCGCCGCGGGCAGGTCAGAATGCTCCAGGGGCCGGCCTGGATGGCCCTTATGCAGGGCCTCACCTTTCCCATGCAGGCGGTCCTGGGGGGATTGCTGGTGATCGTGTTGGGTTGGCTCGGTTGGCAGCTTTTCCCCACCTTTGGCTTCCTGGTGCCGCTGGGGTTCAACGAGGGTCCGGGGCAGGCTCTTTCCATCGGCAAGGTGTGGGAGGGTGTGGGTTTTGCCGATGCCGCCACCATCGGGCTCACTTTCGCCGCCATCGGCTATTTTTTC
The DNA here is from genome assembly GCA_963704985.1 of uncultured delta proteobacterium. GTDB lineage: Bacteria > Desulfobacterota > Desulfobacteria > Desulfobacterales > Desulfosarcinaceae > Desulfosarcina. The sequence continues at coordinate 871,881 of CAVPIL010000010.1, forward strand.
GCCTTTTTTGTGGGTGTCCCCCTGGTGAACCGCGGCATCCGCAACGGGCGGGCAACCTTTGGCCCCCAGCAGCTTCCCCGGGAGTTCCTTACCGGGATTCTCGATCCAGATAAGGCTGTGGAATCAGCCGGTCGACTGACCCTTCACTCGGGCAATGCCGAAACCCTGGCCTTTCAGATGGCCTTGGTGGGCGGGGTTTATGGGATTACCAGCCTGGCAACCGGATGGTTGGGGAGCCTTCTTCCGGCCGATGTGGCCAAGATGCTTTGGGGCTTCTTTTTCTTCTTCGGCCTGGGGGTGGCCTTGTTGGTCAAATGGATCATGACTCGGTTGAACATCCAATACCTGGCGGATGCCGGTGTGCAGCGCCGAATCACCGGCTTTGCCGTAGATTACCTGATTGTGGCCACCGTGGTGGCCATTCAATTGAAGATCGTCGGGGAATACTTTCTGCCCATCAGCCTAATGGCGCTGGTTAACGGCATCCTGACGACAGCGCTGGTGGTTTTTTTGGGCAGACGCCTTTCGGCCTATAGTCTGGAACGGACTGCCGCCATTTATGGTGTCGTCACGGGCACCGTATCGTGCGGACTGCTGCTGCTGCGCATCGTGGATCCGGATTTTAAAACCCCGGTTGCCTACGAACTTGCAGTTATGAATGTAATTGCCCTGCCGGTGGTCGGTGGGTGTACCGTGTTGGTGAACGGTCCCCTGTGGTGGGGGTGGCCCCTATGGATGGCCATACTGGTTTTTATCGGCATCATGGCCGTTGTGCTGACCCTGATGAAGCTGATGGGGCTGCTCAACGGCGCGCGGCCCGCTGAACCTGACGGATCGCCCGCAAAATAGAGGTTGCTGTTCGGTAGACCGGCCGATCCTAGAGAATCCAATGGGAATCGTTAAATGGGATTTTTCTGGATGTCGGTCACAAAGCGGTTCAGTGTATCGTAAAGCCGCGCAAGGCTTTGAATCTCAACATGTTCATCCATGGAATGCTGACTGCTGTTGCCGTCAGCACCCCACACGATGCCCGGGATATTGAATTGGCTCAGGAAGCGGGCGTCGCTGGCGCCGTGGGCGATACCGGTACCGGTATCTTTGGCCAGCGCCAACAGACGGTCCAAGTAGGGTGACCCGGGGCTGATGAACAGCGGTTCACGCTCCTGCGTGATCACCTTGCCGGATACGGCCGCCTGGATTCGTTGGACCAGATCCTCCACATCATCCATTTCCGTGTATCGGATATCAAAGATGGCTTCAGCCTGGTCGGGTACCTGATTGACCGAGTCGCCGGCTTGAATGACCGACAGATTCATGGTGCGATGCCAGTGATCCGGCTCAGCCAGACCATCGAAAAAGCCTTTCACAATGCGGCAATCGTCGATCAGTTTTTCGATGGCATTTTCTCCCTGCCAAGGCCTTGCTCCGTGGGCTGTTTTCCCGCTGGCCACGACTTTAAGCCGCAGGATACCCTTCTCTTTGACCACGATTTTATCCACACGGCCGCCATCCAGGGCAATGCAGAATTCGCAGGCAATCCCGCCGAGAGCGCTACGGGCGCCGTTGTATCCACCAACCTCTTCATCGCCGGTGATCAGCACTCCCAGGGGCAGGGTGCTGTCATCCAGGCCTTGATTGCGATTCGATTCCTTGCGGTTCCTCAGCAGCACCATGGAGAGGGCCACGGCGTACTTGTCATCGATGGCGCCGCGGCCATAAAGCCGGTCGTCTTTTTCAATGGGTTCAAACAACGGATCGTCCGCATTGACCACGTCGATATGCGACATCAGCAAAAGAGGGGTCTGCTCATCCGTCGGAAGCGCACTGACCGAGGGAACGCCATTGCGTTCGATGAAAGTGCAGGGGATATCGTGGTCCACGAACCAGGCCTCGATGAACCGGGCGCATTTGTGGATTTCTTGCGGACGGGTGCAGGTGGATTTAAAGCGGATCAAGTCTTTGGTCAACTCGACGATTTCCCGCAGAGTCGCAAATGCTTTTTTGGCAGCAGTGTCGATGGCTTTTCTCCTTGATTGGGACTGGCCATTACGGTCGAAGTCTCTCTGCGGCAGGCCACGGAGAAGCTGTTGGCGGTATTGTGCGAATCGGTTCGGCCCCAACACTGTAACGCATGACCGGCGGGGTTGTAAACGATTGCTTTAGCAGGCCGGTGAAAAACAGGTCATCATGGCGCCGAGGGTGGTTGTTAGTGCGGCATTTACGGGTCTCTGAATTGTGTCCTGGGGCATGATGGTTGGGCGTTCTGTGCATGTAAAAGCGGATCAAATACAATCCGAAAACAGATAAAAAGGGGACTTCCATCTGAATTTTTTCCTAACGGGCAACCACTGATGGTTGCGGTTCCGAGAAGACGATAGCCAGGCGTATCGGGGACCTTGCTTCGTTTGGGCCGCTAGGGGCTGTAAGAAAATTTCCTACACAACAATCAGAAATACCCCAATTGAAGGTTTTTAACGGCCTTGTTACTCTGCAAACCATCTGGAAAGGATTTTTGCTGCTCCGTGGCTCAACGACAGCCCTGTCGCCCCGGGTGAAACCAACCAACCTGCAGGAGGAACGAATGAGGAACAAACTATTCACGATTGCAATCGGCGTTTGCGCAGTTCTGATGATGACGATGACCTTCTCGGCCGATGCAAAAGACATGTACAAGTTCGGTGGCGGACCCGCCGGTGGTACCTTCCAGTTCATGGCCGGCGGTATTTCCACCTATCCGCCCGTAAAAGACCTGAAGGATTTCCGGCTGCTGGCAGGCGCCTCCGGTGGCTCCACGGAAAACATCAGAAAAGTCGATTCCGCTTCCTATGCTTTCGGCGTGGCCTATTCCGGGGAAACCTACCAGGCACGCAACGGCCTGCTGGCCAACGATACGAAAAAATATGAAAACGTGATGGCAGTGTCATACTTTTATGGCGCTCCGGCCCACCTGGTGGTGAAAAAGGGCGGTGGCATCAAAAGCGTCAAAGACCTCGCCGGTAAGAAAGTGGGTGTGGGCAACGCCGGCTCCGGTGCATTCGCCAACTGCGAACTGCTCTTCACACACCTGGGCGTCTGGGACAAGATCGAAAGAAACGCCATGGGATATAACGATGCTGCAGCTGCATTCGGCAACAACCAATTGGATGCCTTCTGGCTCTTCGTCGGCTACCCCTCCGGGGCCGTCATCATGGCCGCCCAGCAGAATGACATCGAAATGATCAACCTTTTCTCTGAAGCCGAAGCCGCAGGGTATTTCGAAAAATACCCCTATTTTTCAAAACTGGTCATTCCGGCCGGCACTTACAAAGGTGTTGACCAAGACACGCCTTCCTATCAGGACTCGGCCATTTGGATCGCCAACAAGGATGTTCCGGCGGATGTGGTCTACAATCTGCTTTCGCTTATCTACACCCCCGAGGGCTTGGCCCACATGGTCAATGTCAAGAAGACCGCCGCAGAGATGAGCGTTGAAAACGGTGTCAAGGGTATTGTTACCCCGCTGCATCCGGGTGCCGATAAGTTCTGGAGAGAAAAAGGGATAGTGAAATAAAATCAAGCGCCGAGGGGCCGGCGGTGAAAGCCGCGGCCCCGTTTTCTCATTGCTCCAAGCAATAACCTGACATTAACAGGGCAGAGGCCGCCGTGTACGCTCAACTTAAGCGATTTGAACAGATTATTTTCGATGTTCTCTCGGTACTGCTGGTGCTGTTCTACTCCTATGCAGCCGTGGTCCAACCCGCATCCACCCAGTACCACCGAGGCATTTATGTCATCATCACCTATGTGCTGGTCTTTTTGCTGTATCAATCCAAATCAACCATCATGCGCGCGGTGGACTATCTCCTGATACTTCTTTCCATCATTTGTATCGGCTACTGGATACTTAATTTTGAAGCGATCAACTACCGCACGGGAGCCGAAAACGCTTTGGACAAGACCATTGCGGTGGTCGGGGTTCTCATCGGTATCGAACTGGCCCGGCGTGTGGTGGGCAACGCCTTTGTGATCATCGGCACCGTGATGATCCTGTATGGTGTATACGGCCCTTACGCCCCGGACCTTTTTGCTCATCCGGGCGACACCTTTCCCAACATGTGCACGACCATTTACTACATGAGCGACGGTGTTTTCGGCATCATGGCCAACGTGCTGGCCACCTACGTGATCCTCTTTGTTCTCTTCGGCGCCTTTCTGGAAAAGAGCGGCGCCCAGAAGTTTTTCATCGATTGGCCCCTGGCCGCGGTGGGGCATAAAATCGGCGGTCCGGGCAAAGTTTCCGTTATCGCCAGTGGCCTTTTCGGTTCCATTTCCGGCAGTGCCATCGCCAACACGGTCTCCACGGGGACGTTCACCATTCCCATGATGAAAAAGGCCGGTTTCCGGCCCCATATCGCCGGTGGAATCGAACCGGCGGCCTCCATCGGCGGCATGTTCATGCCCCCCATCATGGGTGCCGGGGGGTTCATCATGGCCGAGTTGACCGGTGTGCCCTACTCGACCATCATGCTGGTGGGGCTGTTTCCGGCAATCATGTACTTTTTCAGTGTTTTCGTCATGGTGCACTACGAAGCCAAGATTTACAACATTGTTGGTGAACGTTCCGAACACAGTGCCATGGAGATCCTGAAAAAGGAGTGGTTTTACACCCTGCCCCTGATCATCATTACCATTTTCATGCTGGCGGGTTACTCCCCCGGCTATGCGGCCATTCTTGGCCTGGCTACCTGCATTGTGGTCAGCTACCAACATTCCGAAACCCGGATTGACAAAACATTGGCCGTGGTCATGGTTCTGGTCATTGTCACCCAGATGATCGCCTTGTTCCTTAACAAAAGCATGGGGCCCGATACGGGAAGAAGTTTTCTCAAGATATTTTCCGAACGGCACATGGTATTTGCCGGCTTGGCCATTTGCGTGATCTGGTACATCGTAAAAAAAGAACATCGCCCGGCCATTCATGTCGGGCTGAAGCGGTTTGTTGAAGCTTCGCGCTCCGGTACGACAAACAGCCTGAAGATCGGCGCCACCCTCGGCGTAATCGGAATCATCATCGGGGTGCTGACCTTTACCGGGCTGGTACTGACCTTTGCCGACATTGTCATTGAGCTGGCCGGCGGCTCTCTCGTGCTCACGATCCTGCTCATCGCTCTGGCATCCCTGGTTCTCGGCATGGGTGTGCCGGTCACCGCAGCTTACCTAATCACGGCCGTGGTGGCCGTTCCCGCCCTGACCCATCTTGGGGTTAACGAGCTTGCCGCCCACATGATCGTCTACTGGCTGTCCCAGGATTCAAACATCACGCCGCCGGTGTGCATTGCCGCCTTTGCCGGGGCAACCATCGCCAAGGCAAACATGTGGCGGACGGCCTTTGCCTCCTTCAAGTTTGCCAAGTTTCTATACCTGGGACCGTTCCTGTTCGCATATGTGCCTGCATTTTCACTCAACGGAACCGCCATGGATATTGTCAAGGCCTTTGTTTTGATTGTCTTTGCCACCTGGGCCTATTCCTATGTTTTAAGCGGAATCTGGATCAAGCAAGTTGTTGGCTGGTTCAAAAAAGCCCCGGCGGCCTGATCCATCCCGGGTCGCCGCGTTCGCGCACCAACATCCAAAGCTGCAAACCCTCGCCCCAACAGGCGGGGGTTTGCAGCTTTGAGGGCTTCCTATTCCTAAAAGACCCATCTCTGCGTTGTGCGGCAGCCAGAGTCTCTGCGGCGGACAATGCGTGGACCTCATTAAGAAGCATTATTGACGGTAAAGCAATTCAGGGCAGGGCAACGTAATGCCCATTGACCATCAGAAGGTTTTGCGCCAGGTGCGAATCCTGAAGCAGAGCTATTTTTTTGAGGCCAAAGGCGTTATTCAAACGCCGGAGGTTTTGTTTGTTCAGGCCTTGAACGCGGGATACCATGGTCGGGTGGGCGGTTATGGTCAGGGGGTCGTGCCGTTTTTCCATGCCCCCCAGGGCCGACGAAATGGCCTCGAGGACGATTTCCCCGTGTACCAGATGACCAAAGGCCGGGTGGTAGGGGCCGGCGAGCAGGCTGCCGTTATTGGTTAATCCCTCCGACGCCTGAAGTCCCATGCGGATCACCGGAATGTGACGGGATCTAAAAAAAAGGTAGAGCCGTTTCACCAGCGCGACACAAGCCGCCAGCGGCATGGGAAAATAACTACTGGAAGTAAACCGTTCTGCCAGTTCGCTGCCCTTAAGGACTAAGGTGGGATAGATTCTGACAAAATCGGGTTGCAGCGCCACCATCCGGCAGGCCGTTGCCATGGCGCCGTCATCGGTATCTTCGGGAAGCCCCACCATCATCTGCAGGCCCAACTGATAGCCCTGGCCCTTTAACAGACGGGCCGCGTTGATCGTATCCGCTGCCCGGTGCCCACGTCCGGCGACGTCGAGGACATGATCGTCCATGGACTGAACGCCCAATTCTACCGTGGAAATCGGAAAGCCGTCCAACAGGCCCAGGGTCTCCCGACACACGGTGTCCGGCCGCGTGGAGAAGCGGATGCTGTCCACCGTGTTTTCCTGCACAAAGGGCATGGCGGTTTCCAGCAGAGACAGGACCGTCTCTTTTCCAAGTCCCAAAAAACTGCCACCGAAAAATGAGATTTGGGTGGTGGAAAGCCGCTTTTTGCCATATTTCAAAAAGCGCCTCACTTCCTGTTGAATCTGGTTCGCTGACGGTTTCTGTGCGGCCTTGCCCGTGATTGCACGTTGGTTGCAAAAGATGCATTGGTGGGGACAGCCCAGGTTGGGGATGAAGATCGGGATGATCAGGGGCCGGCCGGCCGGAGTGGCGTCGCAGCAGGTTTTCATGGTCAAGCGGATCGATCCAAAAGAACAAGCCCTGCCCGCGCGGCCTCCTGTTCGGCCAGTTTCTTGCTTTTTCCATCACCTTCAGCGACGATTCCAGCCACGGTCATGCGAACCTTGAATTGTTTGTCGTGATCAGGCCCGCTCTCATCGACAACCTGATATCGGGGTACTTCGTGATAGATCGACTGGACGCGCTCTTGCAAACTGCTTTTATAGTCAGTTTCATAGCGGGTGATGTTGGCGGTGCTCAGCCGTTCACGGAACTGTTTTTCCACGAAGCTGAACGCTGCATCGAACCCACCATCGAGATAGATGGCGGCAATGACCGCCTCGGCGGCATCGGCCAGAATGGAATTTTTCTCTCTGCCGTCGGTGTGATCTTCACCTTTGCCCAACAGCAGGTGGGGGCCAAGGCCGATCTCCCGGGCAATAGCGGCCAGCCTGGTTTCATTGACCAGGAGCGCCCGGTTTCTGGACAATTCTCCTTCGGCCAGATCCGGGTATCGCTTCATCAGGAGGTGGCTGATGGCCAGGTTCAATACGGCATCGCCCAAAAATTCCAAGCGCTCATTGCTGATCAAGTTTGCCTGGACTTGCTCGTTGACATAGGAACTGTGGCAAAGTGCGCTGGACAGATGTTCGGGGCGCTTGAAACGATAGCCCAAAGCCGTTTCCAAGTCTTCGTTGGTGGCAGCTAGCGTGTCATGGGCGATCATTGGCAACATTCCAGATGTGCAATCAGGTTTTTATAGTGTGCATAGGGCACATGAAAATTGCCGTCACCGACGCCCATTTGAATGCCCGGGGTGACTGCTCCGTGAAAGTCCGTACCACCTGTGATCAACAGATCGTATTTTCGGGCCAGATGGCAGTATTCGGCGGTTGCTGTTTCAGGATGGTCGGGATAGATGGCTTCGATACCCTTCAACCCCATGGATTGGAGTGTCAGCAGGAAGCTTTCAAAGGTTGTCGGGTCGGTCAAGCCGTTTAAGTAGGGGTGTGCCAGCACCGCGATGCCACCGGCCTGGTTAATGGCGCCAATGGCGGCAGCCATAGGAACGCGGAATTTTTCAACATAGGCGGGTTTGTTATTGCCCAGAAAACGGTTAAAGGCATCCTCTATGGAGTCCGCGATGCCTTTTTTCACTAGCAACTGGGCAATATGTGGGCGTCCGGCAGTGGCAGCGCCGACGATCCGGGCCAACTCATCCATGCGTAGATTCATTCCCAAGTCATTCAGTCGGCTGATGATTTGGGGGTTTCGGTTGTCCCTGGCGGTTTTCAGTACGCCGAGTAGTGAATTGAGATCCACATTGAAGGGATCAATCCCATATCCCAGAACGTGAACACTGCCATTAAGCCGATACCCGGCTGGCGCGGCTGCACTGATTTCGATACCGGTCACGAATTGCAGCGAGGATGGAATACCGCTGGCCATGGCGGCAGCCGAACCGGATAGGGTGTCGTGGTCGGTAATGGCGATGGCTTTCAGGCCCAGCCGGACCGCCACCGTCAAGATTTCGGATGGGGTCAAGGTGCCGTCAGAAGCCGTTGAGTGGACATGCAGATCAATACCGGCATGTGGTTCAGATACCAAGGGCTTTCTCAAAAGCCTCCTCTTTGGTCTTGCAATCGATGCACTGGGTGGTGACGGGTCTTGCCTTGAGACGTTCTACAGAAATGTCTTCACCACACTTTTCGCATATGCCAAAGGTGCCGCTTTCGATTCGATCAAGGGCTTTTTTCACTTTCTTGATCAGCTTGTGCTCACGATCGCGAATACGCAGCATGAAGTTGCGATCTGATTCCAGGGCTGCCCGATCCGTAGGGTCCGGAAAATTTTCTTTCTGTTCCGTCATTCCCGAAACGGTTTCGCCTGCATGACTCAGCAATTCCTGTAGCCGCTTGTGAAGGAGCTCTTTAAAAAACCGGATGTCTTTTTTATTCATCGCTCAATCCTGGAAAAGTGAAGTAAACTTTCTTTTTTTTAACAAAAAAAAGAAAAGTAACATAAGGAAATGGGCCTGTAAAGTGCTTTGTCAAATGGCTTTCATACGGAAGCGGAAAGTTTTATATTATTATTCGGATGGTTAGCGTCGTCTGTAACATTGTGATCGATTGAAGAGGCCCTCTTTTTAATCAATCCGGAGGGCTTACGCGCATGTTTTGCTTGAGTCCTGACAAAGAATCACTTAAGTTGGGCAATCATTCTTAAAAGTTGTTACATCCCCGCTGAAACGGTTAACCAAGGAGAGCGCTGCATGGCCGGATCAAAGAGTACCTATGAAACCGACTATCGGACCGTAACCATCAAAACCATCGAAGGTTCAACGGTTCAGGGAAGGGTAAACATTTCGCCAAACCAGCGGGTTTCCGACCTGCTTAAACTGCAAAAGGGTCCTTTTCTGGTGATTGTGGATGCCAGTTACATGGACTGCAGAGGCAAAACCCTGTTTATCAACAAGGACCACATCGTTTGGATTGAACCCGAGGATTGACGTCCACTAAAATAGCAGCCGGCAACCCTGCTGTGACTTGGCAAGGTTGCCGCTATTTTTACACCAGCGGTTTTTACCTTCAGGCCAGTCCTGCTACCAGAGTCTCCAGCGTTTTCAGGTTGCTGACATTGAATACGGTGTGGGCGTAATCCGCCGGAACGATTTTTTTCAGCAGGCCCGTCAGCACTTTTCCCGGACCCACCTCGACGAACACATCAACCTTTTCAGCCATCAGTCGAAGGATCGTATCGAACCATTTCACCGGACTGCACAGCTGCAAGGCCATGAGCCGTTGGATTTCTTTGCCTTCATGGCAGCTGTCGGCCGTAACGTTGTGGATGACCGTGTTTGCCGGTGAAACAAATTGAAAGGTGTCTGAAAAGGCAAAAAATTCATTTTCTGCACCCTTGATCAGATCGCTATGCCAGGCGCCGCTCACTTTCAAGGGGATGGTCCGGGCGCCCTTTGATCTGGCCATTTCCGTGACGGCGGCCACTGCTTCAGGGGCACCGGTAATGACGATCTGCTGCTCGGCATTGTGATTGGCCACGGAAACCACGCCTGTTCGCCGGCCGGTTTCCACCAACGCCGCCACCGCGTCAATATCCAAGCCCACGATGGCACTCATGGCGCCTTTATGTTGCAATGCTTCCCGGTGCATCAACTCGCCGCGTTTGAAAACCAGGCGAAGGGTGTCGGCCATGGATACCACCCCGGCGGAAGATAGCGCACTGTATTCTCCCAGGCTATGGCCGGCGCTGAAGCCGCAGGTGATGCCGGCACGTTGAATGGCGGTGAGGCAAGCTAGATTTACGGCCGTAATGGCCGGCTGAAGGTTGATGGTTTCCGTCAGGGTTTCCATCGGGCCCTCGAAACAGTATTGGGAAATATGGTTGCCGGCAATATCATCGGCAGCGTCGAAGAGTTCCCTGACAAAGTCGTATTCCTGGAACAGGTCCTGACCCATGCCCACCGCTTGGGAGCCCTGCCCGGGAAATAAGAATGCGATGGTTTTCAATGTGTTTCCTCCATTATTTTAATCCAGATTGAAAAGTTTGCGGGTCAGGTCCAAAGAAGCAGATTTATTGCCATGGCACCCATCCTTTTTTAAAAAATCCGTGGGTTCGTGGAGAATTTTATTCACCAGGGCGCCGGTCATACGTTCGATGGCCCGCTTGTCGGTTTCGGGGAGATGGCTCAGCGTACCGAGGGTTTTTTCCAGTTCCTGCCTAGCCATGGCTTCGACCTTGCCGCGAAGAGAGACAATCGTTGGAACCACCTCAAGCGTGTCGTACCATTTGAAAAAACCGATCACCGCTTCATCGATGATCCGCTGGGCTTTGATGGCTTCCCGCTGTCGGTCTTCGATGTTCTCATCGATGATACCCTTGAGGTCATCGATGTCGTACACATAGGCATTGTTAATCCGGTTGATGTCCGGATCGATGTTCCTGGGAACGGCGATGTCGATGAAAAAGAGGCTGCGATTGCGGCGATTTTTCATGGCTTCTTTGATTTGATCATTTCGAAGCACGTATTCGGTGGCGCCAGTGGAACTGATGACGATATCCACATCTTTGATACAAGCGATAATTTCCTCGAATTTTATCGCTTTGCCCGCAAAGCGTTCGGCCAGTTCGACACCCCGGACAAAGGTACGGTTGGCGACGGTGATGGTGCCGGCACGGTTGCGGATCAAATGTTCGACGGCCAGTTCGGCCATCTCCCCGGCACCGATGAGCATCACCCGCTTGCCGTCAAGATCACCGAAGATTTTTTTTCCCAGCTCGATGGCGGCATAGCTGATGCTCACTGCGTGGTCGCCGATACCGGTTTCCGTGCGTACTTTTTTAGCCACGAAAAAGGTGCGGTGGAGCAGCTTGTTGAGGATCACGCCGGAGGTTTTCTCCAGGGTCGCTTTGCGGTAGGCCTCTTTCATCTGACCAAGGATCTGGGGCTCACCCACCACCATGGAGTCCAGACTGGCGGCAACTTGAAAGGTGTGCCTGACGGCTTCGTCGCCGTCATACCGGTACAGGGAATTTTCAAACTGGGCCAGGGGCACTTTTTTGAACTCGGCAATGAACTGCTTGGCGATGGAAATCGCCGCTTCGCGCTCATCGACGGCCATGAGCAGTTCGATCCGGTTGCAGGTGGAGAAAAGGACGGATTCACCAATGACCGGATTGTCCCGAAGCATCATCAGCGCCCGGTCGGTTTCCTCTGCCGTAAAGGCAATACATTCCCGAACATCGATGGGAGCGGTTTTATGATTCAATCCAAGCAGTACAATATCGCGCATAGTCCATTATCACTGTCGGCCCGCTGGATGGTGCTCTGTCGCAGAAGGGACCGGTTGCCTATCTTGTCGTCGACCTACATGGCCGTAAAGGTTCCGTGGTGGCCTTTCAGCAGAAAGTTGACACCCAAAAACGTGAATAGCAGGACGCCGAAGCCAAGGATAGCCATGATGGCTGCCCGTCGTCCCCGCCACCCGACGGTCAGCCGCTCATGGAGCAGGGCCGCGTAAAACAGCCAAGTGATGGCAGACCAGACTTCCTTGGGGTCCCAACTCCAGAATCGCCCCCAGATTGCTTTGGCATAAACGACACCGGTAATCAAACCGATGGTAATCATGGAGAAGCCCACCACAATGCAGGCGTAGCCGGTGGTGTCCAACAGGTCCAGTGACGGTAGCCGACTGAAGAAAAACCCCCGGATTTTCTTTTTGATGGCGTTTTCCTGAAGCAGATATAAAATACCCAGACCGCAGGCCAGGGCAAAGGCAGCATTTCCCAGAAAGATGGTGATGATATGGGCGGCCAGCCACCAGCTCTTGAACAGTTGTGGGTCCTGCGCCACCGGCTTGGGCATCTGATAGGCTGCAATCATAACCAGGGTAATCAGCGGGGCGGCAAAAATGCCCAGGATTCTGAGCTTATACCTGAAGAAAAAGGCCAGGAACACCGCGGCGATGGCCCAACCGGTAACCGACAGGGTCTCATGGAGATTGTTGACCGGAAAGTTGCCCGCCCGGATGCCGCAGGCCACCAGTGTAACTGTGTGCAGGGAGAATCCAACCACCATCAGTCCGGCTGCCAGCCGCTGAAGGGCGGTTCTCTGGAAAAAGAGATAGCCGAAATAACAGGCGCAGCTCAACATGTAGGTAATGGTCGTGATGATGAAAACAGGCTCCATGTTACTCCCTGGGCTCTCGGTTGGTTGGCATCAACTGGTCGTATCGGTAGCCGGGACCCAGAACGCTTTCAATCAAATGGTCAATCTGGGCTATTTTTTGGTCTTTGACCAGAGCAAGCAGGTCACCTGCAATCAGCCTTTCAAACAGGGGTTTGTGCGCTTCCGGTTCGTGGTCGTCGGCCAGTAGCTTGGCCCGGATGGCCCCCATCAGATCCAGCAGTATGCCATATTCGGGACCGAACTGGGTTTCAAGCTGTCGGCGAATATGTTTGGCATAAGCCGGGCTTTTCCCAGCGGTGGAAATCGCCAATACAAAATCGCCGCGCCGTACGATAGCCGGTAGGATGAAATTGCAGATTTCCGGCCGGTCGGCAATGTTGCACAACAGGTTCCGGCGTTCCGCGTCGGCGCTCACCTGCCGATTCAGCGTTTCATCATCGGTGGCGCCGATTACCAGAAACATGCCTTCCGCATCGGATGATTGATAGGGGCGCAGTTGCAGGCGGATCGACTTTTCAGCGGCCAGCTTTGCAAGCGCTGGAGAGACTTCAGGGCTCACCACGGTTACCACCGCGCCGCATTGGATCAACGTGTCCACCTTGCGGGCACCCACCCGTCCGCCACCGACCACCAGGCATCGCCGGCCGCGAACGTCAAGATTTACCGGATAATAGCGCATGTCCGTCGCTTAAAGGGTAAAGGTCATAAAATCCTGAGCCAGTACAATCGGCCCATTATAGGTGCTTCGGCACTGATTTTCAATATCGGCGGTTTCGCATGCCGGATAAAAATGGGTTAGAACCAACCGTTTGACCGAAGCTGCCTGGGCGATTTTCCCGGCAAGCATGGGGGTGAGATGACCTTCGATTTTCTGATCATCGGGAAAGGCCGCTTCGCAGATCATCAGATCGGCCTCGGCTGCGATGGCTGTCAGGCCGTCGCAAACATCGCTGTCCCCGGAATAGACCAGCGCTTTGCCATCGGCATCCACAATGCGATAGGCCAGGCTTTCCGGCCGGTGGGCAACGGGCATGGAGGAGACAATAAAGGTTGGAAAGGTCCGGTGATCGGCCATTTCCGTATCGAGTTCAACCACCGTGAACAATTCGGACGGCAGTACAATCCAGCTTCCGTAAACCGTTTTCAGGCGTTCAAAAAAGGAGTTGAAGCCCTGTCCGGCAACAATGGTCAGCGGCTGCTTCTGGGAGGAAGGTGCCGGATACTTCAAGGCAAACAGGATGGCGGCCAGTTCGCTGCTGTGGTCCGGGTGAAAATGGCTGAGAAAGAGGTAGGAAATGTCAAAAATGGAGACCCCGATTTCGAGCAGGCGGCGCATGGTCCCCGGACCGCAGTCAAAGAGCAGATGTTCCCCGCCGGTTTTCATCAGAAAGGAGCAGGGGTTGCGCACCAGTGAGGGCACACAGGTTCCCGATCCCAGGATGGTGATTTGGCTTTGCATGGCACTGGTGCTCCTTGATTGCTTTACTTGTCAGGCATCTATGCTATGATGAACCGAATCAGATTACAACCGGAAGATACGAACCAAAAGACGATCGACCGCGCAGCGGCAATGAAAGCCGGACCTGCGGTCTGTTCCTCATCAAAGGGATCTGCAAGGGGCTGTTTGCGACGTCCTTTTTCCCCCCGGCATGAGAGCCTGCACAATCATGACGCTTGACATCGATGAATGGTATTTGTTATTTCAGCCGCAATTCGAAAACTATTAAATCTGACCGGTGCAACAATTCTTTTTCAGTTGTGGTGCCAGCGTCCCAAAATCGTTTCATTTCAGGAAAGACCTTTTTCAATCTGTTGCCAAACCCCATCCGGCCAGACCTTCTCCGGCGGATGAAAAAAGAAGATAGATGCAGCTAAACGGAAACACCGTTTGTTCAATTATAAAAAAAACAGGGCCTGGGCAGAAAACCTGACCATTGTCATGCAGCTGGGGCTGACCATGGCCGGCTGCATCGTTTTTTGTTTTTTTGTGGGGCATTACCTGGACAAGTGGCTTGGGCTTCGGGGGATATTCACCACCCTATTTATCCTTCTTGGCATTGCCGGCGGCGCCAATGTCTGCTACCGACAGATCCTGGAAATTACCGAGCCCAAAGGCAGGTCGGATTCGGATGGAAACGGACACAACGGTTCTTGACCTTCAAAAAAAATACAGCTCGCGGGCGTTGATGCTGGCCATTGGTGCCGGGCTGCTTTTTTTGGTCTTGGGCCAAAAAGGGATTTGCCGGGGATTGGTTTTGGGCGGGGTGTTCAGTGCAATCAATTTTGCGCTCATGGGCCAGACCCTGCGTTACCGGCTCAGCAACAACCGCAAGGCGGCCACCCTGCGCTCCCTTATTTCCCTGCTGTCTCGGTATTTGTTGCTGGCCATACCGCTGGTTGTTTCCGTGCGTTCTGACCGCTTTAATTTTCCGGCCACGGTGGTGGGCATTTTTATGGTTCAGCTGGTGATCATGATCGAACATGGATCCCGGTTGATTTTTGCTGCTGACAAACACTGATTCAAGGGCGACGATACATGGGAGAACTCGGAAGAATCCATCAGCTGATCATACCGGTTTTCGGCTATTCCATGACTTTTAACCTGGAAGTCATTCTCATGACCTGGATCGCTTTTTTTGTAATTTTTGTGCTGGGCTTTTTAACGGCGCACAAGCGGGGCATGGTGCCGGAGTCCATGCAGGTGTTCGGGGAGCTGCTTGTTGCCAATCTTTTTAAGCTGACCGAAGACGCCCTGGACAAGGAAATGGCCAAAAAGTACGGACCCTTGATCTGTGCGCTCTTTCTGTTTCTGCTGGTGTCAAACTGGCTGGGAATCGTTCCTCATCTGGACGAGCCCACCAAGGATCTCAATACTCCCTTGAGCCTCGGGATAATGGGATTTGTCATCGCCCACGTTGCGGGGATACGAAAAAAAGGGATTAAAAACTATACCAAAGAATATTTTCAGCCGATCTTTTTCATGGCGCCGTTGAACATCATCGGCGAGGTGGCCAAGATCGTCTCCATCTCTTTCCGTCTTTTTGGCAACATCATGGGTGGTTCGATCATTATTCTCGTGGTGTCTTACCTGACCTGGAGCATTTTGCTGCCGCCCTTCCTTAATGCATTTTTCGGCCTTTTTGTAGGCACCATTCAAGCCTTTGTTTTTACCATGTTAACCGTAGTATATATTTCAGTCCAGGTGAAATAGATGATGGAACTCGATGTTCAGGCCTGGGTAAAGGTGGCCGCATTTGCCGGCGGGGGCATTGCCATGGGGTTCGGTGCGGTCGGTGCCGCCATCGGTGAAGGCTACACCGCCGCTCAGGCCAACGTGGCGGTTGCGCGAAATCCAAAAATATCAGGGGATATATTTAAAAATATGCTGGTGGGCCAGGCTGTGGCCGAGTCGGCTTCCATTTTTGCTCTAGTTGTGGCCATACTGCTGCTGTTTATGGATAAGGGCGATCCAAACATGCTCAAAGCGGCCGCCCTTTTCGGTGCCGGTGTCGGCATGGGATTCGGGGCCATTGGCTCGGGTATCGGTTCCGGGTTCCCCGGCGGGCAGGCCTGCCTGGGTCTTTCCCGCCAGCCTGCGGTATCCAGCCGTCTCACCACCAACATGCTGATCGGTTCCGCCGTCTGCCAGACGCCGGCCATCTTCTCCATGGTGGTGGCGCTGATGCTTCTGTTCATGGATTTTTCCAAGGCACCCCTTCATCCCACATGGGCGGCGTTGATCGGTGCGGGACTGAGTACCGGGTTGGCTGCCATCGGTTCGGGATACGGCGGCGGCATGGCTGCCGGTGCCAGCTGCGAGGGCGTTGCCCGCCAGCCGGATGCGGTGGGCAGTGTTACCACCATCATGCTGGTGGGCCAAGCCGTGGCCCAAACCCCATCTATTTTCGGGCTCTTGGTGAGTTTTATTTTGATGTTCAAGACATTCCCGGAGACCACCCAACTCCAGACTGCCATGGCGTTGCTGGGGGCCGGCCTGTGCACCGGCTTCGGCGGTATCGGACCTGGCGTGGGCAACGGCATGGCAGCGGAAGGCGCCGTTCGTTGGGTGGCGCGGAACGCAAAAAGTTCTGCAGACCTCATGCGGACCATGCTGGTGGGCCAGGCGGTTTCACAATCCACCGCGATTTATGCAATGGTGATAAGCCTGGTATTGATTTTTGTGGTTTAACAGTTCGGATTCCGGCAGCGTTGCGGTCGGGTATACAAGGACGGATGCAATAGACCTAATAACCTTGCTGATAGATTGATAAACGAGGAGGAAGACCATGGCGATTGAAGGTGCAGACATTGTAAAAGCAGCGGCATTTTTAGGTGCTGGTATCTCCATGGGGCTGGGTGCGATCGGCCCCGGTGTCGGTGAGGGAATGGTGGCGGCCAAAGCGTGCGAGGCAATCGGCAAGAACCCCAAGGAGGCGGGCCTGTTGACCCGGACCATGCTGGTGGGACAGGCCGTGTCCGAATCGACCGGAATTTATTCGCTGGTCATTGCCCTGCTCTTGCTCTTCGTGGTCTAGCGGCCGATCATAGCAGTCAACACTGGAAACCCGGGTGTCCAGTGTCAAACCCGTTTCAACCTGCCGGCCCGGCATGAAATGTATGAGCCGGCGATGACCCAGCGTAGAGAGAGCCCTCCATGGAAATTATCGTAACCAATTCTCTCATCAGCATCAATGCGACCTTTTTTATCCAACTGGTCTCCTTTTTGATTTTTCTTTACGTGATCAACCGGATCATGTTTCGGCCGCTGCTCAGCACCATCGAACAGCGGGCTGAATATATTGACCGGGCCAAGGATGAGATCCTTACCGGTAAAAAAGATCTAGACCAATTGATCAAGACCCTCGACAAGCAGCGTGTTAAGGTGATCAAGGAGGCCACTGCGGTGGTTCATCTCCTGGAAACCGAAGGGGATCGGCGGGCAACCGACCTGCTTAATGAGGTGGGTCAGGAAATCGTTGCTTTGCGACATGCAACGGAGGACCAGGTGAAGGCTCAGGTTAAGCATGCTCGTAAATCTCTAGAAGGGGAGGTTGCTGCCATTTCTGTGATCATTATGGAAAAAGTGCTTCATCGGAGGCTGCCCTCATGAAGGCGACCGGACCAGCAGGCGCGGTATGCGTCACAACACTGTTTATTGGAAGTCTGATCTTGCTTTTACCGGCAGGGGCCATGGCTGCGGATCCTGAATGGAGGCCCTCCTATGACATGGCCATGCGTTGGGTCAATTTTATCATCCTGGTGGTGGTAATCGTCAAATACGCCCGGGAGCCCATCAAGGACTTTTTAAAACTACGAAAAGGCGATGTGATCTCACAGATCGATGATCTGGACAGGGAAAAGGCGCGGATTCTGGGGGAAATCAAGGCGGTCAAAATACAGGGAGTTGAAAACCAGGCCCGGTTCCAGGAGTTGAAAGACCGTTTGATCGCCCAGGGAGAGACCCGCAAGCAGCAGCTCATCCAACAGGCCAAACAGCAGAGCGCCATCATGCTGGATGAAACCCGGCGAAAGATGGAAAACCGGATTGTCCAGGCCAAAGCAAAATTAAAATTGGAATTGCTAGACATGGCCATGGAGCAGGCCGTAAAAACCCTGCCCGAAGTGATCACCGAAGGAGACAACCAGCGGCTCTTGGATGACTATATGCACAGCCTTCAAACTTGAATTGAGGGCAGTCGTGCACAAGCGGAGAAGGCTTCCTTCAGCCCATTTTACCAATCGGTCATTGCGGCTTGACAGTTCGACCGTTTTAAATTAGTGAAGCCTCGATTGTTTGTTGTTAAACCAACCCTTAACATTGCCGTTGGGAGACGTAACGGGCAGCAAGGGAAGCGCATTATGGAAACCACCACCTCCATCGAAACATTTGTCAAAGATCAGATCGAGAAATGGAAAAAACAAACCAAATCCAATGTGCCCGTAATCACCATCTCTTCGGAGCCTGGGAGCGGGGGCCGGATTATCGCCCGCGGGTTGGCCAAACGGCTTAACATCGATCTGTTTGACCGGGACATTGTCAAGGAATTAGCCGAAAGTGCGCACATCAGTGATGCCGTAATCGAAACCATGGAAAAGGAACGTCTTTCGGGCATCAAAGATTTTATCTCTTCCCTGGTGAACGACCGCTATCTGTGGCCTGGGGTATATCTGGATCATTTGATGAAAATGGTTGCCGCCATTGCCAGTCATGGCAATGCCATCATCGTCGGCCGCGGAGCCAACTTTCTGATTCCTCAGAAAGACCGGCTGAGCATCCGGGTGATTGCACCCCTGGAGACCCGGGTCAATAATGTTGCCAAGGAATTTGGCGTCACCCGAGAAGAGGCCAAACGGCGGGTCCTCAACCGGGAAAACAGACGATCCGCCTTTATTCGGCAGTCTTTTAACGCCGATGTTGCCGATCCCCACAATTACGATCTGGTGATCAACACCCAGAAACTGACCATTGACGCGGCGTTGGGAGCGGTTATCGGCATGGTTGTCGGCGGAAAAGATGTTCTCATTAAAAAGCCGGCAGAAACGAAGGCAAAAAAATGATGCCGGCAGACTGTAGGGCCGCACCCTGATAGGTTAACCGCAGCAGCGCCTGCCCGGTAAGCGGCGCGGGTGCTGCAGGTTTGTTGCTGCAATTCTTCCGATTCAATACAGTTCAGCCCGCCTTTTTTAGCAACCTGCCTCATTACGTTCAGACTTTCATGTTGTGGAAACAGCGGTAGGATAATCGGCTCCCAACGATGAATGTCCTTCATCGAACATCCGCCGCTAGAATAATTTAATCTGGTTATAATGACTTGAATTAATATTAAATATCAGTTAACTTGTTTGACATTGGGCAGTGATTGAACTATGAGAGGCCTTCCTCTGGGCAGGGAGGTTATAAAGCCGACCGTATGCGGCCGGGGTTGGATTCTTTTTGATCGTATCGGACGGAATCGGCCAACCGATGCGTGCTTATCTTGCTCATCTGTTAATTCGTGACGAGGATTCAAGATGGAAGGGGCCCTGATTCCGATTGTTGTTTTTCTGGCGGTCTATGTGGCGCTGACCTTTGAACTGGTCAACAAGGCTGTCGCCGCCCTTTTGGGCGTCATGATTCTGCTGGTGCTCCACGTGGTGAGTGAGCACAAAGCCATAGAATTTATAGATTTCGAGACCATCATGCTGCTGCTGGGCATGATGTCCATTGTGGCTATTTTAAGAAAGTCGGGCTTTTTTTCCATCGTTTCGGTCAGAATTGCCGAGTTGACCCAAGGCAGCCCGCTGAAGATATTAATTCTCTTTTCGATCGTCACTGCGGTCCTGTCTGCCTTTCTGGATAACGTGACCACGGTTCTGATCATCATTCCCATCATCATCGAACTCACCGCAGGCATGGGCCTCGATCCCAAGATGTACGTCATCAGCCAGGCGATTATTTCCAATATCGGCGGCACGGCCACCCTGATCGGCGATCCGCCCAACATCATCATCGGTTCCAAGGTCGGCCTGACCTTCAACCAGTTCATGGCTAACCTCACCCTTCCGGTGGCGGTCTGCTTAGCGGCCGCGCTCCTCTATCTCTGGGCGACTAACCGAGATAAATTCAAGCCCATCGACACCAACCTGGCCAAGCTCTTTTCAGTTCAGCTGCTGCTGGAGAAGATCCGTTACAACTTCCTGGATACGCAAATCGACAAACTTTTTCTGACCAAGGGCCTGATCTGCCTCGTCCTTGCTATCCTGCTCTTTGTCACCCAGACCATCACCAAACTCTCCCCGGGCGTGGTGGCCATGCTCGTGGCCATGATTCTTTTCGTTATCACGCGCATCGATGTGGAAGAGATGCTGGAGGAGATCGAGTGGAGCACCCTTTTGTTTTTCACCGGCCTATTCATCCTGGTGGGGGTGCTGGAGGAAAAGGGGGTGATCGAATGGATCGCCCATAACATCTTTATGCGCGTGGGGGACAACCCTTATGTGATCGTACTGACGGTGCTGTGGGTGTCGGGCATCGTTTCCGGATTTCTCGACAACATCCCCTTTACCATCACGATGATCCCCATCGTGAAACTGATGCTGGAAAACAACCCCATTCCCAACAACATCCTATGGTGGGCGCTATCCTTGGGCGCCTGTCTGGGAGGCAACCTGACCATGATCGGGGCGTCGGCCAATATCGTGTCCGTCGGGATGGCCAAAAAATTCGGGCAGGAGATTTCTTTTCTTGATTTTGCCAGGAAAAGCATCGTGATCACCCTGATCACCCTGGTTATTGCTTCGGGTTACTTAATGCTCTATTTGTGGATCGTATTATGAACAATGAAGATAGACAACGGCTGTGCAGTCTGATCCGTGACCATGAAGATTCCGTAGGTTCTTCCCGGGTCACCATGATGGCCATCGATGCATTCATCGAATCCATCAAACAGGTGCGCTGCAGCGCCCCGGAGGTCCGGGAACTCTATTCGGAGCTGTCGGGGGCCATAAAAAACACCGAACCCAAGGTCATTCCCCTGATTCATCTCATCGAAGAATTTGAGCAAGAGATCGGTGAGTCGTCCGATGAGACCGTCGATGAGATAAAGGACAGGGCGATCCGGATTCTGGAAGAGAAGCATCTCAAGATCAAAACCAAGATCGGCAAGGCCATTGAATACGGCCTGACCTGCATCAGCGAGGGGGATGTGATCATCGTTCACACGATCAGCTACGATGTGACCAATATGCTGAAGCTGGCCAGGGAAGTCCTGCACAAACCCTTTAAGGCGATCGTCCTGAAACAGGACTTGTCCAAGACGCGCCGGCTGATCAAATCGTTGGCCGCCGCCGACATCGACATGGAGATCATTCCCGAATACAGCCTGAGCCACTACATCGAGCGAGGCAACAAGGTATTCATGGGGGCGCTATCCATCACCGCAGACATGAAGGTTCTTTCGGCCGTGGGATCGGCCAACATCGTCAGCCTGTGTCACCTGAACAATTTACCGATCTACCTTTTTGCCAACACACTCAAATTTTCCCACCGGCCGTCGTCCCAGCAGCAGATTCATCGTAAAGTGGAGTCCAAGAGCCATGGTGATGTCAACTACCAGTTGATTACCCACTCACACGACATGGTGGATTTGAAGCATGTGGATTATCTGGTGACCGAAGACGGCATCAAGGACAAGACGGCCATTTTGGAATTTATCCAAGCTGTCCGCACATAGGTCGGCATGCTGGGTGTTCCGGTCATGCGCGGACCATTCAAATGAGCGGCTCAAGCGACCACATCCGGCCAATCGCGCCCAACGCGCGCGCGCCTGCTGGAATTGAACCCGGAACACCGGTTCACCAAGATACTAAACCATGGACTGACAACGCTAACGCCTGGTCAGGCTCAATTGTCGTTCAAAATGGTAGTGACCATGGAGCGGTCATCCTTGACCGCGGTCTGTTTGTCGGAGACTCCGGAAGATGTGGGCAGCGCATTCCAGCGGGATTTGTACATGGCCCTGAAGGCAATCTGGAACATGGCTTCCAGGAGTGCATAGGCGGAAACGTCGTGGGGTGGCTTGTCAAATGCAGCGCTGGCCCTTCCTTTTTCTGATTCACCCTGTTTCAACCGGCTCAGATTATTCAAAAAAGCCACCATCTGGGGCGCCATGTGACGATGTTGGTCCGGAAGGTGCGTACTATTCTCCCAGCGAGCCACCTGCTTGACAAGGGTGTCGCTGGATGCCGCCAGAAGAAAAGCCCTGTTTTTTTCACTTTTGAAAAGGGGAGACAAAGAGACATGCTTGCGAATTGCTGCGTGGAGACACGCTTTTTCCCGCTCCAGTTCAACTTTGATTGTCTGCGCCATGGCTTCGGGAACCGACAGGGTCAACTGGTTCAAAACCTCTGAAAAGGCTGATAAGTGGGTTTTGATATCCGTGGCGGCGGCTGACCAGAATTTTTGGCTCATGGCCTTGGCGGTTTCTTCGCCAGGGTCTGATCGGTTGCCGCTGGACTTGAGGATTTTCAATATTGCAGGAAAAGAACGGGCAGCCCGGGGAAACAGATTCCTTCCGGTAATCGCCTTGAAAATGATGGCGATGGTGGCAAACCAGTCCTGAAGATGAAGGGCATCCGCCAAGTTTCCAAAACAGGCAAAAATGGTCCTGTTTTTTAAGAGATGGAGCGGTGTGGCGTAAAGGGGGGTCCCGCCGAGCAGGGGTTGGGCAAGGGCTCCGTCCCGGTTGGGAATCAGCGAGATTGCCGTTTCCACATCGATGACACCTATTCTAAAGGCTGACGCGTCATTTAGAAACACCGGATAGTTGACCGGATCTGCATCTAAAAACAGATTGTCCGGTTTCAAGTCCCTTAGCGCAATGTGTTTTTCTTTGAGCTGGCAGAGCAACTGCAGCATATTTGAGGCAATGTTTTTGATCTGCTGTTGGTTCTTCAGAAACGTTTGTGTGGCCAGCTGGGTTTTCAAGAGCTGGATCAGGTCGTTTAGGTTTTTCTGATTGGATTTGAAAACTGTGGCAAAACCATTTTCGATCCGGGACAGGAGCGCCTCATCCACCCCCTTTTCTTTGCGGTTGAGCGTCGCGCCGGAGAGACAGGTGAGAAACCAGTTTTTGATCTGAAAAGCGTGAATTTTTTCCCCTAGGCCCGAGTCCCTTATAATGCCTTTGGCTTCGATTTCACAAAGCTGGTATAGGATTTGAAGACCTTCAAACACGGGTAGGGACTCCAGCCCATAGCGGGTGGTAAATGCCTCCTGATCCCAGACCACGTCGGGCGCTTCACGGATTTCGTCGCTGGTTTTATCTTTGGACTCATGCAATTCAGCGATGACGCGCCCTAAAAAGAAACTGGTGGTCAGTTCCATGAAAAAGGCAAAGCGGTCTCCGATTTTTAGGTGTTGCTGATATTCTGGTTTTTCTTCAACTAACCGGATATATTGTTTTTCCAGCTGCTCCTGGGTAAGGCTTGATTCATAGGGCAGCTTTTTAAACTTTTTGAGCACCACAGACACCATGGGGACGATGCAGGCGATCGGTGAAAGTTGCACGGCGATCTGCACTTCTCTGCGAATGTCCCTTACATATTTCTCCATGTCCGTGACCGGCACCGGCGGTATTTTTACCACCATGTGGGTGTCATAGATGACATAAAAGCATTTGCTCTTGCTGCCGGTATCTTCCCCCAACGGTCCGACCGACATTCGACGAGTCAACCAGTCGTTGTTGCCCTTGATGCCCAATTCGAAAACTTTCATCTTGCGCATCACCGAGGCGGCGGTCATGGAAAAGCGAGCCGGCGCATTTTTGCTCAACCCGTTTTGGAGTTTATACAATTCGAGAAAAAACATGGCGATGTCCCGCAGGTCAGAGGTTTCCTGGCCCTCCTGGACAAATGCGCCGGCCTTATCGGCCATTGATTGTGAGGCCTCGTCGACGGGCGGTTGAGGACCCGGTTTTTTCACGGCGGCGGTGAGCATCAGGAGCAGTTTCATAAATGAAGATGCCACCACCAGGATCACCAGAAAAACCAGCAGGCGACTGTCGGTTGCACGGGCCATCTTCCCATCCATCCCCATATCTGCCATGATCTGCTGCTTGTTGCGGTCGATGATCATCAATAGAGAGATCTTTTTCTCCACCTGGATAGACCCGACGGAGGTGACGTCATTTCGCAGGAACATGCCGGATTTTCCATCGGCTTCATAAAAGACAAACTGATCGGATTGGCTGATACTGTCGGCCAGGACAGGTTCCCCGCCCTTGATATAGATGACTTTTCTGTCCGAGGTAACATTCATTTTCAAAAATGAGACCATTGCGGCGCAAAGAACGGAAAGCACAACCAATATGATCCATTTCTTCATCGTGCCCACATCCGTTTCATTCTCTTTATTCCCTACAGCTGTTGTCAGGGTGTTGGCTGGCCACATGAGGCGTATTGAAGGACCACCGCACCGATTTTAATAACGTCCATGTCTTTAAGGCGGACCGGGCCGCGGATGGTTTGGCCGTTGATTTTAGGTTTAATCCAGCCACTGACGCCACTGAGATAGTGGTGTTGGGGCGTTTTGCTGATGGCTGCAGCAGGATCCCCAGCCAGGAAGGAGAAAAAGCCGCCGATAACGATATCGCACCTGTGGGTTCTGCCGATGGTAACCAGACTTTTGGCTATGTCGTACCTACCGTTTCCGCCAGCCAGGAAGGCCACATAGGCAAGTGCTTCGGGGATTTCAGGAATGTCTCCGCTTTCGGCAAGCATTCGACGGTAGACTTCGGTGTCCATGAACATGGTATGGTCCGGGCCTGGGTCGCCGGGCAGCGCCGAACTTTTCAATCCGCCCTGTTCAGGCCGGGGCCGGGGCCGTCCCCGGTCCAGGAAGACCAGTGTGTGCTTGCCGATGGTAATCACATCGCCATTTTTAAGCGTTGCCTGCTGAACCGTCAGCCCGTTCAGAAACGTGCCGTTTTTACTGTGCGTATCCTTGAGGGTATAGCGGTTGCCTTCTTTAAGGATAATGGCGTGATTGCCGGAAACCGCATAATTGTCGATGACCAGATGATGGTTGGCGTTTCTTCCAATGGATAGGGTGTCAATTCGATCGAGGGCGAACTCTTTGATCGTTCTGTCTTTAAACTTGACGAGCAATCGGATCATTTGGCTGCCTCTACTGTATTGGCCATCTTCAGGAGCGCTTGTGGGCACCGAAAAAAGATGCAATCCAGGCCGGAATGCCGACAATTCGTCCAAACAGCGTCTTGGCCGAATTCTCGTTTGTAGCTGTGACCCGTACCACGATAACGGTAATGTTATCCTCACCGCCTCTTTGGTTGGCCAGATCCGTCAACTTTTTGCAGGCCGTTTCCGAATCATTCTGGTAGACCAGGTCGCGGATCTCTTCCCTGGAAATCTTGCCGCTGAGGCCATCGCTGCAGAGGACAATTATGTCGTCCGCAAAGCATTGGGTTTCCACAAGATCCACACCGACATCAGACCGGATGCCCACGGCTCGGGTAAGAATATGAGCCAGTTTGTTGCTGGAAAACCGGCCCTCCAATGACTTGGGTATTTTTTTTCGCTCGTGGAGCAGGGTGTGGGGCGTGTAAATGTCTTCGACTTCTCCATTTCTCAACAGATAAATCGGGCTGTCTCCCACATTGGCAGTGATGATGGAATTGCCGGCAAGGTAGAGCACTGAAACGGTGGTGCCCATTCCCCGGCAGGCCGCATCCTTGACCGACTGTGTGTAGATTTTTTGATTGGCCAGAAAAATGCTTTGGCGAAGTCGTCTGGCGGCTTCACTCTGGGCATCAACCGCGTTGGTCCCGTCAGTGCTTGACGATGGTGAAGACGGGGTTGCCATGCAGACCTCGATTGTGTCAACGGCAATTCGACTGGCCACCCCGCCGCCGCGATGACCACCCATACCGTCCGCCACGATGTATAGCCCGATAGGTTCGTTGAGGAGGAAGCAATCTTCATTTGCCTTGCGAACTTTTCCGATATCACTGAAACCAGCGGCTTGAACCATAATCATGTTTTGCCCCTTTTTCCCTTAAAAACGATAAATTGGACTGATTGTCAAGGGAAACAGTGGTTTTATGAGAGACTGAAAACTCCCGGACCCAACGCATTTTCAGCGACTTGAGGGGGCTGCTTGGCTATCGTCTGCAGGCATGTTAAACCGGCTGCGTGAATCCTGATGGCGGATCATGACGGCGATGTCATCGAACCGCTTGTGTTTTGTCCCGACAATGGGTAGATGTGGCAAGGTGTTGATTCCATTTTTCCCCGCAGCCTGCTTTCGTGAACGATCAATATTATCCAATGCGTCTTTTCCGTTCGGGTGAGGAGAAACCGTGTCCGTGCTCAACAAGACCATTTGGCATAAGATCGGTTTTAGAGTCGGGATTTTCCTGCTCGTCTTATTGGGGCTGGCCCAGGTTTTCAAAAAAGATTTGCTCCGTCTTCAATTCGTGCTCACGCTTTTCGAGCCGCATGGCATTGTCGAAAACTTTCGGAGCATGACCCGGGTTTTTGATTATCGAACGGTTCGCCGTAACGGACCGATCTACCGCATCCCATATGAAAGCAAACGCCTTCCTGAAGTTTATGCTTACGCGGGCGGCACCCATAGCCTGATGCAATGGCTCGAGAAGACGGACACCAGCGGGCTCATCATCATCCATGACGGGAAAGTGGCCTTCGAACGCTACTATCGGGGCAACAGCGCCAAAACGCATTGGATCTCCTGGTCCGTGTGCAAATCCCTGGTCTCGGCGCTGGTGGGCTTTGCCCTGGAAGACGGGCTGATCCGTAGCCTGTCCGATCCAGTCAGCGATTATGTGCCCCTGTTAAAGGCATCCGGTTACGACGGGGTCGCCTTGAAAGACGTGCTGCAGATGTCCTCGGGGATCGGGTTCAATGAGGATTATGCAGATTTTAAATCGGATATCAATCGCTTGGGTCGCACCTTGGCCCTGGGCACGTCCATGGATGACTTCGTGGTGTCACTTAAGAACGTCTGCCCGCCGGGCACCTTTAACCACTACGTCAGCATGGACACCCAGGTGCTGGGCATGGTTCTGCGGGAGGCTACCGGCAGGAGCCTGTCCGCCTACATGGAGGAGAAGTTGTGGTCCCGCCTGGGGACCGAAGCGGATGCCTTCTGGCTGGTGGACGACCGCGGCATGGAGTTGGCCTTCGGAGGTCTCAATGCGGTCCTGCGGGACTACGCCCGGTTCGGGCTGTTGTTTCTCAACCAGGGAAAAAATTTCAGGGATCAGCAGATCCTGCCGGTACGGTGGATCAGGGATTCCGTGACGCCCAGCCGGCCCCATCTCCTGCCGGGTGCCGACAACCCGGCCTCGTCGACCCGCCTTGGATACGGCTACCAGTGGTGGCTGCCGCCAATCCCCGACGGGGATTATTGCGCCATGGGGATATACGGCCAGTTTATCTATGTCCACCCCCGCTACCGGGTG
Source organism: uncultured delta proteobacterium (assembly GCA_963704985.1). GTDB lineage: Bacteria > Desulfobacterota > Desulfobacteria > Desulfobacterales > Desulfosarcinaceae > Desulfosarcina. The sequence goes on from CAVPIL010000010.1 coordinate 899,387, forward strand.
GTGATCGCCAAAACCTCGGCCTATGCGGACTACGATCAATCCGGAGATGCGATGGAAATTGAGGCCCTGGCGGCTTTTCGTTCCATTGCCGCCCACATGGACCGGCATCCTTAACCAACTGAATATAGGTGTTTGCCGGTGTTGGGTTAATCGACGCACAAGATTCAGCCATGTTCCCCTATCACCCCCAGTTGTCACCTGTCTGTTTCATTCCCGTCTCCATGGGGTTTACAGTGTCCGCCCAATGATACTGAACAATCGAGCGCTTAAATGTTCAACACCTTGATTTCAATGATAAATAAAAATTATCCGATCACATCAGAATCAGGCACGCCAGTTGCTTTTTAGTTCTGCAAACGGTCACTCAATAAGACTTATAGACATTAGGGGGTATATTATGGATCTAGGCTTTTTAGGGGAAATTCACCTCAATGCGCAGTTCTTTTCGGCTTTGCTCAGCATCGTGATCATCGATCTGGTGCTGGCCGGCGACAACGCGGTGGTCATCGCCATGGCGGTTAAAAAGCTCGAGGGTCGCCAGCGGACCTGGGGCATCGCCCTGGGTGCCGGCGGGGCGGTCGTCGTCCGGGTGGTCTGCACCTTCTTCGTAGCCAAACTGCTCACCATTTCGTTCATCAAACTGCTGGGCGGCGCCGTGATCCTGTGGATCGCCGTCAAGCTGCTGGTGGATGGCGCCGAAGAGGAGGGCGTCCATGAGGCTGGCAACCTCTGGCAGGCCCTGTGGATCATCATCGTGGCGGACATGAGCATGGGAATCGACAACATGCTGGCCGTCGGCGGCGCTTCCCACGGCAACTTCTTCCTGCTCATGTTCGGTTTGATGTTGAGCATTCCCTTTGTGGTGTTCATGAGTTCTTTCCTGGCCAAGCTCATGGACCGTTTCCCGATCATTCTCTATATTGGGTCCGGTGTTCTGGGCAAGGTGGGCGGCGAAATGATGATCACCGACCCGTTCGTCCACAACCTTCTGCACCCGAACAAGGCGGTCGAATATGCCGTCATGATTACATTCACCATCGGCGTCATCGCTTTAGGCAAATGGATTCTCTTTCGGCGCAAGCAAGTTGCCCTGCAGCCGGCGCTGGCCATGGAAATGGCCACCCCCCAAACGGTTGCTGCGACCAGCGATCGGGGGTAGTGCATCGTAACTGAAGCATTCCGGATGCAGACCTTCACCTGAGTCTGTCATCCTTCTCACTGAACCCGTCCAACCGGTGGCCCCCCGGAAGGACGGGTTCACGTTTCTCACGATGGAGCGGCTTCCCGCCACGATTAATAAACATGCAGCGCTTTTATCCCGGCTGAAAGCCGCTCCGATCCGGCGAGCACCTGACCCAATGCTGCCGTTTCATCACCCCTACCCATCATTCCTTTAAAAGGTTCCGGCAGCGCCCGACGGCCGAGAACCTTGCCAACTCATGTCTGCACGCAACAGACACCCTCGATGGAAGTTGTCCACTGGCAGTGCTCATTGGCGGAGCGCAACCGTCGTCGACATAGCAACGGCCATCATTAAGTGTATTTAAACAGACAGTTAGAAAATTATTTTCTTCTGTCCCTCTTGGCATGGTGATTGAAATACTTGGATCCAAAGACTTTTCCTTAGACGGAAATTGTTTTTTGACAACTTTTTCGTAGGCATCTGGCTGGCCGGCAATCCCTTTGAGGCCACGGTGCGCATGCCGTCCAAGTATGTGGTGGAGCACGGTCTCCTGGGCAACGAGTGGACCATTGTCTGGAGCGTGGTGCTTATCGCGGGCTTTTTCGAATTCATGGACGCCTCGGCCGGCATGGGCTTCGGTACGGCCCTGACTCCCTTGTTGCTCGTGGTGGGCTTCGACCCCAAGCAGATCGTCCCCGTGGTCATGATCCAGCAGGGTGCTGCCGGATTGGTGGGCGCATTTTTACATCGGGAGTTCGAGAAGGTGGAGTGGAAACTCTCACCCATGAGCGAAACGGTGAAGCTATGGCTGATTATCGCCGGCACCGGGGTGATTTTCAATGTCGTGGCCATCGTCGGGGTTTACAAGATCTTCCATGTTGCCAAGGTATGGATCAAGCTATACGTGGCGGTGCTGTTGCTGCTCATGGGGGGAGTCGGCCAGAAAGGACAGGCCATATAAACCCGGCAAAATGGTTCTGTGGGCTGCCCTGGCAGGCTTCAACAAGGGTGTCGGCGGTGGCGGCTACGGACCGGTGGTCACCATCGGCGGCCTGCTGGCCGGCGTGCCGGTGAAAAGCATGCTGGCGGTGACCGCCATCAGTGAAGGCACCGTCAGTACCCTGGCGGTGATCACCTGGCTGCCCAGCTTCATGCTGGCCACCATGTTCTCGGCAGTGGCCGCACCGTACATGACCCGCGTGTTTCCGGAAAAGCTGTGGAAAATTGTGGTGCCGGCCTACTGCCTGCTTTTGACGGCGTATGCCTTCTATAAAATCATCCCGGACATCATGAAAAAATTGGCTGGCGGTTGAAGCTGCCACCCATCAACCCGGGCCCGTCGCGGGTCCGGGTTGATCCGCGCAATGACAAAACAAAACGCTGACTCTCTGGCTCCGGACTCACTCTTCCTCCCAATTGTTCCAAGCCTGTTTGAACACCCGGATAACATTCAAATAAGCATTCGCCGTAAGCTTTCCGTAACCTGCAACTGGACGTGCAGAAAGCGCGAGATCTCATGTCTACACCGGAAAGACATCTCATAAAGAAATTGTCCACCGGCAGTATCCATTAGCGGATGCCATCCGGACAACACATCGGCAGTTAACTTATATATATAATACTTACAATATGTTAAAATGTTAGTTGCGATCGTTGTCCTTGGCATGGCGCTTGTAATGACTGGGCACAAAGGCTTTGTTCAAACTGGAAATTGCCTATTCACAATTTTAAAAAGGAGAAGAATGGAACCTGGCATTTGCAAGCACAATGGACAAGTCAACGATTTACCCGTCATTCACCAATAAGGAGAGGTAGCATGGAAAATATTAATAAAGAAAAACTGACCGGGTGGGAGGTTGCCAAGGACCTCGAGGCGACCAAAACGACTATCTGGGAACGGCTGATCCCCGATGCCGGGCACCTCAAGGCGATGTTCACCGGCGTGGTCGTTTTTTTCCTTTTGTTTCTGGTGGGGATCTGGCTGGCGGGCAACCCCTTCGAAGCCACGGTGCGCATGCCGTCCAAGTATGTGGTCGAACACGGGCTCATGGGCAACGAGTGGTCGATCATCTGGAGCGTGGTGCTGCTCGCGGCCTTTTTCGAATTCATGGATGCCTCGGCCGGCATGGGCTTCGGTACCGCCTTGACCCCGTTGCTGCTCTTGGTGGGTTTTGATCCCAAGCAGATCGTGCCCGTGGTCATGATCCAGCAGGGTGCTGCCGGATTGGTGGGCGCATTTTTACATCGGGAGTTCGAGAACGTGGAGTGGAAGTTAGCACCCATGAGCGAGACGGTGAAACTGGCCCTGATCATCGCCGGCACCGGCGTGCTCTTCAACGCCTTGGCCGTGGTGGGCGTTTACAAGATCTTCACGATCGGAACCGTCTGGATCAAACTGTACGTGGCGGTCCTGCTGCTCATGATGGGTGTGACTTCACTCTTCCAGGCCAAGAAGGAGCGCCCCTACAAACCTGGCAAGATGGTCTTCTGGTCGGCCCTGGCCGGATTCAACAAGGGCGTGGGCGGCGGCGGCTACGGGCCGGTGGTGACCATCGGCGGTCTGATGGCCGGCGTGCCGGTTAAAAGCATGATGGCGGTGACGGCCATCAGCGAGGGCACCGTGAGCACCGCGTCGGTGGTCATCTGGCTGGCCCTTCTGGGCAGCGGCGTGACCATTGACTACATCCTGCTGCCCAGCTTCATGCTGGCCACCGTGTTCTCGGCCGTGGCGGCACCTTACATGACTCGTGTGTTTCCGGAAAAGCTGTGGAAGATCGTGGTGCCGGCCTATTGCCTGTGCCTGACGGCCTATGCCTTATACAAGGTTGTCCCGGATGTCATGAAGAAGCTGGCCGGCAGCTGATGCCGTTAGCCTTCAACCCGGGCCCCGTCAACGGCCCGGGTTGAAGGTCACCCGAACCCAGAGACATGAGAGAAGAAAGGTCTAACGATGAGCCAACAAAATATGAACCCGGCGATGGCTACAGGCAACGGTCAACCCCGCGGCGGTTTTGTGAACAGCCGTCTGCACAACTTCGGCCTGACCATGGTGGTGATGGGTGTCAGTTTCATCCTTTATTACCTGGGGCTCTTCGGAACGGTGGAGGGGCCGCTGACACCAGGCAATATGGGGGCCACCCTGTCGGGGCTGGGGGTGACCCAGCGCCATGTGATCGTTGTGCTGCTCTCGATTCTGATCTTCGCCCTGTGCTGGAACTGGGTGTTCAACCTGACCAGCGCCCTGGTCGGTGCGCGCATGACCTGCAAGGCCATGCAAAAAGACGGCAGCGCACTGTGTGGCGCAACCGTCAAGCGCACCCGTCACATTTCCAAACGCTCGAGCCAGAAAGTCGTGGAATATGTCTGTCCCCACGGTCACCGTCGACCCGAAGCCCATTTCCATCCGGTTAAAAAGGGCGCCATAAGCAACTTCGCGTGGATGGCCTGCCTGGTCTTTGTTCTGATTACCGTTTTTTGCGCCTGATACACGGCAAGCCAATTTGGCTTTGTTGTTTCAGCTCCCTGAAAACAGGATGCCGCCCCCTGCGGCATCCTTAGCGGTGGCCCCTGATAGCCTGCCGCGATGATCAAAACGGTTCCTTCCCATAAAACCAATACCCCCGCTCGTCGGTTTTGCCCCCTATTCGGAATGGCTTTACACCGGGGAAAAAAAGCTGACAGCCATGGGGGGTCCCAAAGCACCCCACAAAATCCCGGAGCCACTGCAACAGCCTGCCTGTGAGGGCTATATCTGCCATTGTGTTGATCTTTGCCGTGGCATATAATTTGCTCACTTCAAACCCGTTATGGAAGACCTTACCCGAAAACCACGCCAGAATCGGATCGGATGGATCATTGGGGTCGTTGCCGCCCTGGTTCTGGTGGCGGTCACCGTCCTTCACCTCCGGTTCACACGGCAGATGGAGACACTGGTCAGCGATCAGTTCAATCAGGAGCAGTTGACGGTTGCCCGCATCATTCAGAAACTGGTGGAAAACTCACTCCACGGCCTGGAAAAGGAACTGCTGCAGATGGCCGGCAGGCATGCGGAACCGGTGTCTGATCCGGCGGTCTGGCAGGTCCGTTTGCAGCCGGAGCTGGACCGCATCGCCGCTGCCGGGGTCATCGAGATCCTGATCTGGAACCGTGATGCGGATACCGCGTGGGTGTTTTCCCGCGGAGAACCGTTCCAGGAGTCCGCGCTTCTCACGCCAATTATGGCCTCAGAAGCGCTGCCGGGTCAGGGTGAGATTCTGGTGACCCGTCCCTATCCAGCCGGATCCGGCGTTCATCTATCCATGATCACTCCATTGGTTTCGGCAGACGGCTATTTTCTCCAATTGCGGATCAACCTCTCCTGGCTTCTCTCGCCGTTGCTCAAGGACGTTCGCTCCGGTGCCAGCGGGTATGCCTGGATCATCGACGACCAGGGGCGTTTTCTCTACCACCCCTTCCCGGATTTCGTTGGCCGTATTGCCTTCGATGTCAGAAAAGAAACCTATCCGGACCAGAATTTCGTCCAGATCGATCGAATCCAGAAGGAGGAGATGCTCCAGGGAAGGGAGGGCACCGGGGTCTACCACTCGGCCTGGCATCGCGGTTTTACCGGCAGGATGTCCAAACTCATCGCCTTCTGTCCCATCCACATCTCCCAAACGCCCCGCCAGTTCTGGAGTGTCGCCGTGGTGGCGCCGACCCGTGAGATCGCCAGCGCCGTGGGTCAGATCCATGGTTGGCTTTTGGTGCTCCAGGGGCTCGTGATCCTGGTGGTGGTGGCTGCGGCCACCGCCCTCTACCACTCTGAAACCCGGTTCTCCCGGGGATTGGAGCGGCTGGTCGACATCCGTACCCGGGCGTTGAAGCGCTCAGAAGAGAAATACCGCCTGCTGATCGAAAGCGCCGAGGATTTCATCTTCACCCTGGATGAGTCGGCCCGCCTGAAGTCGGTCAACAGTTACACGGCCAATTTCTTCGGCAGCGATGCGGAACACCTCATGGACCGCTCCCTGGCCGACCTGCTCTCCGACGACGTGGCCCGGCGCAACATCAAGGCCGTCCAACAGGTCTATACCACCGGGCGCAGCGTGCGGGAAGAGATCGAAATCCGCTCCGTGGACCCGTCGGTGTGGCTCAATGCCAACTACATGCCGCTAAAAAATGAAACCGGCGAGATCAGTGCGGTGCTCTGCATCGCCCGGGACATCACCGAGAACAAAAACCTTCAACGCCACCTGGTAACCACCGAGAAGCTGGCCGCCCTGGGCACCCTGGCCGCCGGCGTGGCCCACGAGATCAACAACCCACTGGGGGTGATCCTGGGTTTTTGCGACCTGCTGGTCCGCAAGCAGCCACCAGGAAGCCAGACCTACGAAGATCTGAAGATCATCGAACGACAGGGCCTGCACTGCAAAGAGATCGTGGAGAATCTGCTCAGCTTCGCCAGGGACCGCAAGGTGTCGGAGGAAACCACGGACCTGAACCAGTGCCTGGAAGAGATCATCAAGGTGGCCCGCCACAGCATCGAACGGCAGGCGGTTAGCGTCAAGACTGACATTGCCCGGCGGCTGCCAAAGGTCTGCGGAGACAGCCGGCAGCTGCAGCAGGTGTTTCTCAACTTGATGAACAATGCCGTGGGAGCCATGCCCCAAGGAGGAGTGCTGACCATCGGCGCCTATTTGGACAAAGCGACCCGGCGTGTCGTGGTAAAGGTGGTGGACACCGGTTGCGGAATCCCCGAGGCTGTCATGGACCGGATTTACGAGCCTTTTTTCACGACCAAGCCCGAAGGGGAAGGCACGGGGCTGGGGCTCTTTGTCAGTTATGGTATTATTAACAGTTTCGGCGGATCCATTCACTGTGAAAGCCGCGTGGCCGAGCGGGCCGGCGACAGGAGTGGCACCACGTTCATCGTGAAGCTGCCGCAGCGGGTGCAGGAGGATTTATGAGAGGCCGCATTTTGGTAGTGGACGATGAACGGGACATGCTGCTGTTGCTCGAACGCATCATCACCGAAGAAACCGGCCATAAGGTTGAAACCGCCAGTGACCCGATGATGGCCCTGGAGCGGGTGAAAGCCGGTGGGGTCGACCTGGTGATCACCGACCTGAAGATGCCCAAAATGGACGGAATCAGCCTGCTTGAAAACATCAAGGCGCTGGATCCGACCCTTTCGGTGGTTGTGATGACCGCCTTTGGCACCATCGAGACGGCTGTGGAGGCCACCCGCAAGGGGGCCTGCGACTATATCACCAAGCCCTTCCGCCGGGAGCGGATACTGGTGACCATCGAAAACGTGATCAATTTACAGTCCGTCACCCGGGAAAACCGGGCCTTGCGGGAGGCGCTCGGCAAGCAGAACGGGTTTGCCTCGCTGCTGGGTGCCACGCCGGTGATGCGCGACATCTACGACCGCATCCGCCAGGTGGCCCCCACCCAGGGGACCGTCCTGATTACCGGGCCCAGCGGAACGGGAAAGGAGTTGGTGGCCAAGGCGCTGCATGCCCACAGCCGTCAGAAGGAAAACCGTTTCATCACCCTCAACTGCACGGCCATTCCGGAAAATGTGCTGGAGAGCGAGCTGTTTGGCCATGTGAAAGGGGCTTTCACCGGGGCCTGGAAGGACAAGCGCGGCCTGGTGGAAGATGCCCAGGGCGGCACCCTGTTCCTTGACGAAATCGGAGACTTGAGCCCCATTCTGCAGACCAAGCTGCTGCGCCTGCTCCAGGAGGGCGAGTTCCGGCCTGTGGGCGGGAACGCCACCCGCAAAGCCGAAATCCGGTTCATTGCGGCCACCAACCGTCTTCTCAAGCAGGAGATTGCCCGCGGGCGGTTTCGGGAAGACCTGTACTACCGTCTCAATGTGATCAATTTCGAGCTGCCGTCACTGGCTGAGCGGCGGGGGGATATTCCCCTGCTCAGTTATCATTTTCTAAAAAAGTACGCCGGTATCAACGGCAAGACCATTAAGGAGATAAGCCCGACGGCCATGCAGCGGCTCATGACCCTGGACTATCCGGGAAATGTGCGCGAGTTGGAAAACATCATTGAGCGGGGGGTGATCTTCTGCCGGACCGAAGCGCTGATGACCGAAGACCTGTTTTTGGACCGGGAACGGTCCGATGCACCCGGCACCTTCCCGCCCGCCCTGGGTCAGCTGCCCTTCAAGGACGCCAAGGATCAGATGATCACCATTTTTCACCGGCAATACATCGATGGGCTGTTGCGGGACAACGATGGAAATGTGAGTCGGGCGGCGCAAAAGGCGGGTATCCAGCGTCAGTACCTGCATCGCCTCATGAAGGAAGCGGGCATTGTGACGGACGACTACAAGGATTTGCCCGAGGATGAGACGGGGGGGCCAGATATGGCCTAAACAGCATGACCGGCACCCGGCAGCCCCGGGTTTCCTTGTCGGCAATGCTGCCATGGAGCAGCCGATTTAGAATACCTGGAGGCCAACAATGGCAAATGCATCCTTGAGGCGGACCTGACCCACCGGGCGCATGTTCCAGACGACCGTTATGATGTGGAGATTGTGCTTGACCATGACCTCTATGGCCGTGGTGATCGGATCGTTAAGACACACCGACGGTTGCAGGGGTAGTTCCCCGGTCAAGGGCAGCATTATTTTTCTGACACTGTTCAGGGTTCGTGTGTGCATAGGCGACTTCTCACGGGATGGCGTTATGCGCGGTTTTTTGTAAACATCCGCAAGCAGCCGAGTTCGGCATTCCCGAGGTATGCTAATTTATATTTTTTTTGGTAAGACTTTGGGTGAGGACACTGCAAACCAAGTGCCATCTCCATGCTTGCTCCGGTATTCCTCAGGCGCCGTGTTCGACCTGCTTCCGGGGTGACGTTTGCAGCAACGCTGCTCGCAGGGGCCACCTATTCGGCAAAGCGGTGTCCAGCATCAGGAGACAATTGACAGACTGCATGTCCACCATTGGTTTTCTGCACCGTAGGAACCCGTGGGTCGTCGCACGGCATGCCGGCCGGCGCTGCCGGAGCTGCTGGTTTCAGACAGCTTGCCGGCGGGTAGCCGTGATGGCATGGCTTTTGATTTAGCCCTTGGAAGGCAACGATACGCGCAAGAGGATAACGCTTAACCCTGGTGAGGTCATCGTCATGGAAGGTGCTTTGGCGGAAAACTCCCCACCGACCCGGCGGGTACTGCTGGTGGATGATGAGGAGCGGTTTGTGGCTCAGCTGGGCGTCCTTCTGGAAAAAAGGAACTTCCAGGTGGTTACGGCCGGAGACGGCCGGCAGGCGCTGGCATTGATCGACACCCAGGCCTTCGATGCAGTGGTGATGGATATCCGCATGCCGATAGTGGACGGCATGGCCGCCCTGGGTCACATACAGGCAAAAAAGCCGGCGCCGGCGGTCATCATGCTCACCGGGCACGCCACGCTGGAAACGGGCATCGAGGCTATCCGCCGAGGTGCTTTCGACTATCTGATGAAACCCTGCAGCATTGAGGATCTGGCAGCCAAATTGAACCTGGCCTGCACGGTAGGGAGGATCCAGCGCCGGCCCATCTTGTGGCCCCGATCCCTGGCCGGAGAGTTGATCCTGAATGCGTTCCGGCGCATCGAGGAGACGGACCCCTTGATAGCGGCCTTTTCGATCTTCAACCATCGCCTGCCCAGGATGGCAGGAGAGACCCTTTTTATTGTAGACACGCATGACCGTCTGGCCGGCCATCTGAGCAAACAGGATATTGTGGACTGTGCCGGCCGGCTCAAGGGCCACAAAACGATTACCTGGACAGAACTGTCCGCCAACCCCCAATGGCTGCCGGATCTGACGGTCGCTGAGGTGATGCATCCGGACACCGTCTCGGTTGAGCCTGCCACGCCGTTGAAGCGAGCGGCGGAACTCATGATGAAAAGGGGAATCCGGACCCTACCCGTCACCGGCGAAGACCGACAGGTACTTGGGGTGATCCGGCTCAAGGACGCGCTGGTCTATCTGGACGGCGCCGAGGGGTCGACCGATGAACCGTTCGAGGAGTGAGATCCTATGAAAGATGATTACCCGCATTTCCGGCGTTTATGGTACCGGGTGCTGGTGGCGCTCATGGGATCGGCATTCATTCCGTTGGTGATCATTGGCGGTATTTTTTCCTTTTATGCGCTGTCCATTTTTAAAACCCGAACCGTTGAGATGCTGATCCGGGACGTGGAGCTGCGCCGGCAGCATCTCGACCGGTTTTTAAGCGATCGGGTTCTGGAGTTAAAATGGGTGGCCAGAACGCCCACCATCATTCTTACGGAGCAGGAACGCTTTGACGAGTATACCCACGACCTGACCCGTGAGTTCCCCTGGATTCACGACCTATCGGTTTTCGGCCTTGATGGAAACCAGCTTGTCCATAAAGGCGCCTATGCCAGGGAAACCCGCAACTTCAGTGATCACCCGTGGTTCCGGAGGGCCATTGATGCGGGAGTGCATATCAGCGACCTGGAACTGGGATATCGAATGCTGCCCCACATCAGTATCGCTGTCTGCAGGGAACAAGACAACCGCTCGCTAATCATCCGGGCCAGCATCGATGCCGATACGCTTGAGCGGCAACTGCTGCCGGATTGGAAAACATTGGCAACGGCAGATGTTTTTCTGATCGACCGTGACGGCCGCTATCAAACACCGCCACGGAACGGTTGGCGCCTGATGGCCGACTCCGGCCTCGGGGTTCAGGGACCCTTCGACGGAACCCGCATCGATGAGGTCGATGGCAAAATTCTCCTGACCACCTGGCTTTCGGCCGCACCCTGGGTGCTGGCTGCACGGTTTGATGCCGAGGAGGTGTTTGCCCCGGCCCTGGAGATGCGCTACCTTTCCGTTTGGGCACTGATTATCGGTGGTATCGTTATCGTGTTTTTTGTTTTGCTGACAGCCAACACCCTGGTCAGCCGGCTGGAGACCAAACGACAACGGATCCAAAACCTGAACCGCCAGCTTCACCGGAGCAGCTTCATGACCTCCACCATGGAGCTGGGGATCGGCTTTCTGCAGGAAATTGCGGACCGGCTGGCCAGCATTGCGGTGGCGTCGCAATGGATGGAAAAGCATCTGTCCGGCGACAAAACACCGCAGGTCGACGAAGACCTCAAGCTGATCAAAGATTCGGCCAGCGACGCCCAGGAGCGGCTTAAGCAATTTCTCTCCAGCTTGCGCCCCGATGCGCCCATGATTACCGATGTGGACGTGACCCGTGTGATCGAAGAGCTGGTGGCGTGGTTGAAAAAGGAGCTGACCTTGCGGTGCATTCGGGTGGTTTGGACGATCGACAAATACGCACCCGAGATCAGAACCGACCGCAGCCGGCTGCGCCATGCGATTCAGAATATTCTGCTCAATGGCGTGGCCGCTGTGGATCAACATGGAGAAATCCACATTGCCATTGCCGCCGAAGGCCGCGGGGTGGCGGTCACCATTACCGACAGCGGCCCTGGGATCCCTGAGACGGATCGTGAGATGGTCTTTGACCCCCTTTTCACCACCAAGCCCGACGGTACCGGCCTGGGACTTCCCGTGGCCAGGGATATCCTGCAAGCCCTGGGGGGATCACTGACCCTGATGGGGCCATCTTCTGGTGGTACGGCATTCAGGCTGGTGCTGCCCCACAGATATCCGGGCGCTCAAGGTGATGCCCTTAAGATTGAGTCAACCCGCAGGCCATGATCACGCGCGAACACCTGAAAATGGCCATTGACGCCATCTCCGCCGTAGACCACGAATCGGGCTACGGACTACGGGAACTTTTCGACGCTGCGAGGATAAGCATTCCGGCTGCAGAGGCGACCCATGTTGGCGACTCCGGAGGCCGGGGGTTCCACTATTATTTTGAGGGGCAACGGGTGGAACTCCCCAAAACCGCTTTCGTTGCCGAAGGCATCGCCACCCTCGAACAATCCTTGGTTCTCAAATTGGGGGAGCTTCGCGAAAAGCAAGGCAGGGCCGCGGCGTGGCGCTCCGGCAATGTGCGGCAACTGGCCGACGGCATCCGACGGGCTGGTGCTGAAGCGGTGGTGGACCACGAGCTGCGCAGACTGGCGGTGTGGCCGGCCGGTCTGGATTCACCGCTGCGTATGCCTGATTCCGCAGCCCGTGGACCCTATTTTTCAGGGCAACTGAGCGGGGGGCAGCCGGCCCGATTCATGCCACTGCCTCTGTCTCGGGCAACCCTGTTGCAGGTGGCCGGGCAGCGGTTCGAGTTTTTCAATGTCCGGTTTCTGCTGCGAAGCTGGTGCGACGATACCTTGCCCTGGATCTACGCATGCATCTGCCAGCAGCAGATTCTGGGTCTGGTTAAGCTCCAGCTGACCCAACACGACGTAAACACCCGCCTCGAAGTGAAGTATATTGCCCGGCGAAGGCCGCAGCACCTCGACACCGAGACGCCACCCAAAGGCGTGGGGACGTTTTTGCTGGCGGGCGTCTGGATGCTATGGAATGCGTTCTATAGCGCTGCGCGCCATATCTTTTTGGACGGGGAGGTGGGTGCCCGAAAGTTCTACCTGGATTGCGGCTTCAAGGAACAGCGGCTGTGCCGATATGTCCTGGAAACACCCGGCGGATACCTGCTGGCCGCCATCGCAGACATGGCTGACGATAGCCGGCCACCGGAGGGTCGGGTACAGTCCCGGTTGGAAACGCTCATCAGCGCGTCGATCAAGCGCTTGCGCAGGGTTTCTAAAAGCAGGGCGCGGGAGTCGGCGCTCAGGTTCATTACCCGCTGTCTCATGTCCCACCACCAGCCATATCCGGCAACCACCGCGCTGACCCTGCTCATCAAATACCAAGCGCAAATCCCCGAGGCCACGGCACTCATCGACCTTGCCACCCGGACGGGCAAGGTCCAGATTGCCGGGGAAAGCCCCGAAGCGAAAGGCACGGTTCTGGTCGTCAATGATCCGCGGTTTGGCTTGCACCTGCAAAAAGTGTTTCACCTGGAAAGCCCCAAACGGTTTGATGCGTTCAACCGAGCACTTGCCCACCCCAGCATCGCCGGTCGATGGCACTCCCTGACCATTGAGCCGGCCGAGCACCAGCAGCTGCTGTGGGTGCATACGGCCGACTATCTCGACCGCCTGGAAAAGACCTCGGGCCGGCAATTGGTCACGCTGGATATGGACACGCAGACCACTGAACGGTCGTGGGAGGTGGCGTGTCTGGCCGTGGGTGGTGTGTTTCGGCTGATGGACGGCATTTGCGGCGGCCGGGCTACCCGAGGCATTGCCGCCGTGCGCCCCCCCGGACACCACGCCGAGCCGGACCGGGCCATGGGATTCTGTCTGCTTAACAATGTGGCCCTGGCCGCTCGGTACCTTCAGAGGATCCATAGTTTAGGCCGCATCATGATTGTGGATCTGGACGCCCACCATGGCAACGGCACCCAAGCCGCCTTTTATGACGACGATTCGGTGTTGTTTGTCTCCACCCACCGGTTTCCGGCTTTTCCGGGAACGGGCAACTTCGGTGAGATCGGCCATGGGCGGGGCAGCGGCTTCACAGTGAATATTCCCATGGACAGATGTTCCGGAGACAGAGACTACGCCACCGTGATCCACCGGATCATCGAGCCCCTGGCCCATGGGTTCAAGCCTGAGTTGATTTTGATTTCGTTGGGGTTTGATCTCTATCAGCACGACCGGTTGGGAGGCATGAAGGTAACCCCGGAAGGATACGGGATGCTTACCGCCATGTTAATTCAGATGGCCGAGCGAGAATGTCGCGGCCGCATCGCTTTTGTTCTCGAGGGTGGCTACAGCGTCAAGGGCATCGAAGCCTGCGGCCTCAGTTTTCTCCAACAACTGTGCAACATCGATCCTGCCGACCGCGATCGGTCCGGTTACTACTGGACCCAGGGTTCCCCTTTCTTCCCATCCACCGTCACCAAGGTGATCGACGTCCAGAAGGCTTTTTGGCCCCAGCTATTTTAAGGCCTTCGTGCAGCGACCACCCCGCCACGCGCTCGTAGCATTCGTCCCGAGCCGGCGTTCCGACCGAGAGACACCCCTGTCACCGAACGGAAGACATATCCATGGTCGGGAGGCTTGAATGAACACGATGGAATAATTTAACCCAAAGAAATAATATACTAATTTAAATATTTCCGGGATCCTTTTTTTTGGCATACTCCTTGATCTGTAAGGTTTTGTCAGAAAAAATATGGTTTGGTCTGTGGTTACGATTTGTTGAAGGAGGCGACATGCCGGATTTACCAGCAAGCGTTGCAGATAATTCTACCGCCACCGATGGCAATGTCGATCGTCAATCCCGCTATAGGCGGCTTTCCAGACGGTTTATCCTGCTGACGCTGGTCTGTTCGGTCCTGCCGCTGTTGTTGGTGGGATGGGGTATCAACCGCCATTACAATCGTTTTGCCGAAACCCGGGTCATAACAACCTTCCGCAACGAAGTGCAGCATCACCGCAAGGTCATCGAACTGTTTTTAAAAGACCACAGTTCCAAGCTCGAGTTGCTTGCCATGACCCACAGCCGGCAGAACCTCACCAGACCCGGGCGCCTGAGGTTTGTTTTCGACATGATCAATCAGGATTCATGGACCCTGACAGACCTTGGGGTCATTGACATCGAGGGTAAGCACCTGGCTTACGTGGGTCCCCATGACCTGATGGATAAAAACTACCGAGAGGCCCATTGGTTCAAGATGGTCATGGAGAAGGGGTTATACATCAGTGATATGTTCATGGGCTTTCGCCGGGAGCCCCACTTTATCATCGCGGTCAGAGGCCGAGACGATGACGGAGCATATATTCTGCGGGCCACTGTGGACACGGAGGCATTTCGTGCGTTGGTGGAAAATGTCATGATCGGCCGAACCGGTGAGGTGTTCCTGGTCAACCGGGAAGGCCTTTATCAGACCACACCCCGTTACAGCGGCCGAATCATGGAAAGTGCTTCAATGGCTGTGGGCGAGGTCCACCCCGGCATCCGGGTGCGACAGGAGGCCGCGGATGCTGGCTTCAACGGCGACCGGCCGGTGCGTCAAATCGTGAGCACGGCTTGGCTGGCGGCGCCGCAATGGATGCTGGTGGTCCGCCAGGATCTCGACGAGGCCTTCGTTGCGGAGAAGCGGGCCAACCGCTCGGTTCTGGTCTTTCTACATGTGAGCGCCGCAACCATCTTGCTGGTTACGATTCTCATGACCCGCTACCTGATCAAGCTGGTCAAACGCAGGGATGCGGAAGCCGAGATCCTTAACCGTCAACTCCTGCAGGCCAGCAAGATGGCCTCCATCGGTGAATTGTCCGTGGGTGTGGCCCATGAGATCAACAATCCCCTGGCCATCATTTCAACTGAACGCGAAATTCTGCTGGATGCCTCCAGGCAGGCCACTGGTATCGATGCGGCATTCGGTGCCCAACTGGACGACTCCATGAATCAAATCGATGTTCAGATCAAACGGTGCAAGCGCGTCACCCACAATCTGCTGCGGTTTTCGAGAAGGACACAGTCCATTATCGACTCGGTGGACATCAATGCCTACATCAGGGAGGTCATCGAGCTGATGGCGCGTGAGGCCAAATCTTCCGGCATCACCTTTTTCGAGCGCCTTTCCCCGGATGTGCCGCTGATTCTGTCGGATCTTTCCCAGCTTCAGCAGGTTTTCCTGAACCTGATCACCAACGCCATCGATGCCCACGAGAGCAAGTCCTATGGTTCCGTGGCCGTCAGTTCCACCTTTCTCGAATCCGAAGGCGTCGTGGAGATCGTGGTGTCGGACACCGGTTGCGGCATATCGGAGGAGAATCTGGCCAAGGTGTTCGATCCCTTTTTCACCACCAAGCCCGTGGGCCGGGGGACCGGGCTGGGGCTCTCGATCTGCTACAGCATCATCAGGCGCCTGGGCGGACAGATTCAGGTGAAGAGCGTTGTCAACCAGGGAACCGATTTTACCATACGGCTGCCGCTGCGGTCGCCGGATGTGCAGACGGAGACGAACGACCATGAAAACCAACTGGAAAGGGCCGCATGAGTTGCCGAAGAACGCCATGGGTTTCCTGACCGCAATGTCCATTCGGGCGCCTGGCGCCCCTGCTAAAAAGGAGGTCGCAATGATCGGATCAAAAATACTGTTGGTGGATGACGAGGTGATTTTCACCAAAAACATGAGCCGCCTGCTGGATGCCAGAGGCTACCTGACCCTGGCGGTCAACAGCGGGGCGGAGGCCATCCGGGCCCTTGAAAACCAGGATTATGATGTGGTGGTGCTGGATCTGAAAATGCCGGGCATGGACGGGTTGACCACCTTGAAGGAGATCCGCAAGCTGGGGCTTTTCACCCAGACCCTGATGCTCACCGGCCACGGGTCCATCGATTCGGCCCTGGAGGCGGTCAAGCTGGGCGCCTACGACTATCTGACCAAGCCTTGCGATATCGACGAGCTGGCAGCCAAGATCGAAGGCGCCTGGGACAAAAAGGACGACCTTCAAAAAATCGATATTCAGGAGAAGATCCAGAAGGTGATCGAATCGCCAAGGGATGCATTCAAGGTGTTTGCCAAGTGACCATCCATAAATGGGATCATTCGGCCCAGGCCGGCATTCTCGCTATTTTAAAATCTTCAGCGCAGCGCGGCTACGGCTGCGGTTGCAAAACAGCTGCGGCCTTGGCCTGAACCAAACGCTACCATTTCTGAACGGACACTGAACCGAGGACCGCCGAAAAAGCATGATGACCCACGCATCGGGGTGGATGGAACACTGGAAAGCACGTGCTCGGGCATTGAAGACCGAGCTACATGCCCTGCTGCTGGCCTGCCGGGACCCTCGGGTTCCCTGGCGGGCCAGGATCACCGCTGCACTGGTGCTGGCCTATGCCGTCAGCCCCATCGACCTGATCCCGGATTTCATTCCGGTTCTGGGCTACCTGGACGACCTGATCCTCCTGCCCTTGGGGATCCTGCTGACGGTGCGGATGATTCCGGCCGATGTCATGCGGGAGTGTCGCGCCCGGGCGGGCACCGCCCTGCCAAAGGACCGGTCAGCTGCGGTCATGGGTGGGATAATCGTCGTCGGCCTGTGGGCGATGATCATCGTTGCCGTGGTCGTTTTCGGTAATAAGATGATGGCCTGGTAGCTAGCCGCAATACCCGGATAGTTGAAAACGTCTCATCACACCTGCCGGAACACGATCCGCTCCCCTTCCGCTTCGGCAGTGAGCCGGGTGCCTTCCACTATTTTCCCCTCCAGAATTTCCATGGCCAACGGGTTTTCGATCTGGCGCTGGATCACGCGCTTCAAGGGGCGGGCGCCGTAGACCGGGTCGTAGCCCTGGCGGGCGATGAGGTCGCGGGCCGAATCGGAGAGGATCAACTCGATGTGCTGCTCGGCCAGGCGATCGGCCAGGCGGGCCATCTGGATATCCACGATCCTGACGATCTGTTCCGGCTCCAGGTTGAGGAAGATGATGGTCTCGTCGATGCGGTTGAGGAACTCCGGCTTGAAACCCGCCCGCAGCGCCTCGGTGACCCGGCGCTCCATCTCCTCGCGGTCGCGTCCGCCCAGGTCCTGGATATACTGGCTGCCCACGTTGGAGGTCATGATGATGATGGTGTTCTTGAAATCCACCGTCTTGCCGTGGCCGTCGGTCATGCGGCCGTCGTCCAGGATCTGCAGCAGCACGTTGAACACCTCGGGATGGGCCTTTTCGATTTCGTCGAACAGGACCACCGAGTAGGGCCGCCGCCGCACCGCCTCGGTGAGGTAGCCTCCCTCGTCGTAGCCCACGTAGCCCGGCGGGGCGCCGATGAGGCGCGAGACCGAGTGCTTCTCCATGAATTCGGACATGTCGATGCGCACCATGGCCTGCTCGGAGTCGAAGATGAACTGAGCCAGGGCCTTGGCCAGTTCGGTCTTGCCCACACCGGTGGGTCCCATGAAGATGAAGGAGCCGATGGGCCGGTTGGGATCCTGAAGGCCCGAACGCGCCCGGCGCACGGCATTGGCCACCGCTTCGATGGCCTGCTCCTGGCCGATGACCCGCTGGCCTAAACGCTGTTCCATCTTGACCAGCTTGTGCCGCTCGCCTTCGAGCATGCGACTGACCGGAATACCCGTCCAGCGCGAGATCACCTCGGCGATATCCTCGTCGTCGACCTCTTCCTTGAGCATCTTCTTGTCCGCCTGTAGCGCCTCCAGCTCCTTCTTGGTTTGCTCCAGTTGCGCCTTTAATTCATTGCTCCTGCCGTAGCGCAATTCAGCCACCCGCGCCAGGTTGCCCTCCCGTTCGGCGCGCTGCTCCTCGATGCCCAGCTGCTCCTGGGCCTCCTTGATCTTGCGGATGGTCTGGATCAGGCGCTTTTCTTCTTCCCAATGGGTTTTCATGCCCGCGATCTGGGTGCGCATGACTTCCAGGGCGTCTTCCAGCTTGGCCAGCCGCTCCCGTGAGGCCGGGTCGGACTCCTTTTTCAGGGCTTCGCGTTCGATCTCGGCCTGCAGGATTTTGCGCTGGATTTCGTCGATCTCCACCGGCATGGAGTCGATCTCGATGCGCAGCTTGGAGGCGCATTCGTCGATGAGGTCGATGGCCTTGTCCGGCAGAAAGCGATCCGCGATATAGCGCTGAGAAAGGGCCGCGGCGGCGACGATGGCCGAATCCTTGATGCGTACGCCGTGGTGCACCTCGTACTTTTCTTTCAGCCCACGAAGGATGGAGACCGTGTCTTCCACGGTGGGTTCACGCACCAGCACCGGCTGGAAGCGCCGCTCCAGGGCGGCGTCCTTTTCGATGTATTTGCGGTATTCGTTCAAGGTCGTGGCGCCCACGCAGCGCAGAGACCCGCGGGCCAGGGCGGGCTTGAGCATGTTGGAGGCGTCCATGGAGCCTTCGCTGGCGCCGGCCCCCACCAGGGTGTGCAGCTCATCGATGAACAAGATCACTTCGCCTTCGGCTTTTTCCACCTCCTTGAGCACGGCCTTGAGGCGGTCTTCGAACTCGCCCCGGTACTTGGCACCGGCAATCAGCGCTCCCATATCCAGGGCCACCAACCGTCTGTTTTTCAGGCTTTCGGAGACATCCCCGGCCACGATGCGCTGGGCCAGGCCTTCCACGATGGCGGTCTTGCCCACCCCGGGTTCGCCGATGAGCACCGGATTGTTCTTGGTCCGCCGGGAGAGCACCTGGACGATGCGCCGGATTTCGTCGTCCCGGCCAATGACCGGATCGAGCTTGCCGCGGCGCGCCATATCCGTCAGATTCCGGCTGAATCTCTTGAGAGCCTCGTATTTTTCCTCGGGATTGGGATCGGTGATGCGCTGGCTCCCGCGGATCTCCATGAGCACCTTTAAGATGGCCTCCCGGTTTACACCGGTCGCGGAAAGGATGCGGGACGCCTCACCCGTCTTCTTGTCGCACAGGGCCAGCAGGATGTGCTCGATGCTGGTGTATTCGTCCTTCATCTTGCCG
The DNA here is from genome assembly GCA_963704985.1 of uncultured delta proteobacterium. GTDB lineage: Bacteria > Desulfobacterota > Desulfobacteria > Desulfobacterales > Desulfosarcinaceae > Desulfosarcina. The sequence continues at coordinate 919,011 of CAVPIL010000010.1, forward strand.
GCTTCGGTGAAGGCACTTTCGAGTACCGTCTTGGCGGCGGCGGACAAATAGACATCCCCCCCACCGCTGACCTTGGGCAGACGGTCGATGGCTATGGCGGCCTTGCCGGCAATGCTGTCACCGGAGGCTCCCAGCCGCTTGAATACCGATCGCGCCACACCCTCCTTGTCTTCGAGCATGGCCGCCAAGAGGTGTTCCGGCTCGATCTGCTGATTGCCGTGGGTGGAGGCCAGGGCCTGGGCGTTCTGGATTAACTCCTGTGATTTCAAGGTAAACCGGTCAAACCGCATCATCTGCTCCTTTCTAAGATAACGGGTTTAGTCTGTAATGTGGTCTATATTTTGCAAAACAATAAAACACCGACATGGTTATGTCAAACGCCTGGAACACATCGATTTAAAAACCAATTTGCGGAATGGGAAGGGCTGGGGGGCATTTTCTTGCAGCGGTTATGCAGGCTATCACTTGACGTCAAAAAGCGGTTGTGCCAAAAGCCTGAGGAAAATGGAAAGGGTTAGGCCCGACCCTCTGAAAGCGGATCGGGTCCATGCTAACGATCAAGATGTATTGGAAGGCGTGTCGATGTCCGGTTATGTTCCCGTTCGTTTAAACCAGTTCGTAAAACAGTACCTGCGCAACAATAAAGATGCCGACAGCGATGCGGTTCGGGCCGCCGTTGAAGATGCCCTGGCCGCCTGGCGACAGGGCGTCCGCTGCGCCTGCGGCAAGCCTCTTTGGGTGGCGGGATCTGCTGTTGCCGGTTACGGCTGCTTTACCTGCATTACCGGATCGGCCGAACCGGACGGCGATCCAGAGATCGATGTGGCTTTTGGTGGTTTCTTTTTGGAAGGGGACTTCCCCGAAGACCGGATGGCCGAGGTGAGCGAGATCATTAAAAACCACCCCCGGGACTATCGGGAGCGGTTGGAGGCGGTTGGGTTTGAATGGCAGGATGATGAAACCGACCAGCTTTACGAGGAAGAGGCCAGGGAAGAGCGAGCTGCGGTGCCCGAAACGGAAAACCAGCGCCGGCTGGTTCATTTTCTTGACACCGGCGGCAGAATCACCCGGCGGATTCTCGACGCCTACCTGGAAGAGCGCTATTCCGAAACGTCCAATCTGCCGCTGATCCGCAAATACTTTAAACAGGCCAATCCCAATCTGAAAGCGATCCTGTTGAAAGGATTGGCCGCCGACCCCACCGATCTGGATCTGTTGGACGATCTTTCCTATTTCAGCGAGTTCGACAGCATGCTGGGCGAACTGATCCATTGCTACACGGACGCCTGTCTCAAAGAAACGGACATGGAGCGGTTTTCCCTGCTGGTCCAGGATTTTCATATGAACACCTATGACCTGGGGTATGATGCCCTCCAGGAGCTGACCACGATGTTTCAATCAGGCACCAAAGGGGCGGTGATCCAGCAACTTTCCGAAACCATCGATGACTTTGAGGAGGCCGAGGACATTCCCTTCTAATTTGCAGCCAGAAACGGCATCGTGCAGCCCAGATCTGCGTTCTCGCATTTTGGAAACCCTCCCCGTCGCGCTGCTATGCCTGCGGTTTCAAATAGGCTGCGGCCTTGATCTGAACCACAATCTACCATTTCTGGTTGTAAACTTCCGACGGTCTTACCCGCTGATAGACTTGCTTTTGCGCCAGTGCGTCTTGGAGAACGTCGCCTATAATTTTAACCGCGCCGTTGAGGGTTTCTTCATCGGCCATGGTGTAGTTGAGCCGCATGGTTTGCCTGCCGTCTCCCGGACGGGCGAAAAAGAAAGTTCCCGGAACGAAGGCCGTATTCCGGGAGACCGCCTTCTGGTTGACCGTTTCCATATCCATTCCATCAGGGCCTTCGACCCACACAAACATGCCGCCGTCGGGCGCCGACCAAGCGAACGGTTGCGGGAAATACCGGGTCATGGCATCGAGCAGGGCTTGCTGCCGGGGACGATAAAGGGCTATGATTTTCGGCAAATGGCGCTGCATATGTCCGCCGGTCAGATACTCTGCGGCCAGGGCCTGGTTGAAGGTGCTGGTATGCAGATCAACGCCCTGTTTGGCCAGGACCAGCCAACGGCGAATCAGTTCCGGCGCCAGGCAGAATCCCATGCGCAGACCCGGTGCGAAGACCTTAGACAGGGTGGAAATGTACACCACGTGATCCGGGGTCAGCGTTTTGATCGGCGCGATGGGTGTTCCCCGGTAACGTAGGTCACCGTAAGGATCGTCCTCCACCAATAGGGTGTCGAACCGCTGGATGATGTCGGCGATGGCCCGGCGCCGGTTCATCGGCAGGGTGTGGCCGGTGGGGTTCTGAAAATTAGGCACCAGATAGATGAATTTCACGGGCTGCTGTGACAAGGCCTCCTCCAATGCATCCGGAAGCATGCCCTGGTCGTCGGTGTTGATCTGCACGTATTCCGGCTCGTAGGGGGTAAAGGCCTGCAAGGCGCCCAGGTAGGTGGGCGCTTCCAGGGCCACCCGGTCACCGGGACTGATGAGGATTTTTCCCAGGCTGTCCAGCACCCCCTGGGAGCCGCTGGAGACGAGGATGCTATCTGCCGTCGCGACGATGCCTTTGTCGGCCAGATAGCCCACCAGAGCCTCGCGCAGCGGCAGGAAACCTTCGGTGAGGTCATACTGGAATGCCGCCGAGCCATATTTTTCAAATACAATGGCGGTGATCTCACGTATAATGGTCATGGGAAAGCTCTCCGGGGCGGGGATGCCGCCTGCCAGAGAAATCATTCCCGGCCTGGATACCACCTTGAGGATTTCGCGGATGGCACTCGCATCCATGTTGCGGGTACGTCGGGCCAGCAGGGTTTCAGATGGCATAACGGGCGACCTCCTTTTTAAGTAAGACCGGTTGGTATTTTATAGGAACCGCCGACCCACGGATCAACGAGTTCAAGGGCGTTATGGCGCGATTCTAAAAACGGTGGTTTGCCTTGGAGGCTCCCTCGAATCCTCGACCCGTTGAAACCTGGCTTCATTTCCTCAGCTGCCGAATGAAAAAATGCAGCTGGTCATTGGTCTGCTCTAGAATCGTTCCATCGCGGGTGGACATATACAAGGTGGCTGCACCGTTCAAAGTGATTACGATGAAGTTGGAAATTTCCCGGTAGTCCAGATCCGGTTTGAGCAGACCGAGCGTTTGCGCTTCACTCAACCAGGACTGCAACAGTTTGGAAAACCCTACGAAGCCTTTGAGGATGTGGCGTCCCATGGTTTCTGACTGGCCCGACAACTCTACCAGCATGTTGACGAAAAAACAGCCGCCATCGAACACCTGCTTGCCTAAATAGTTGAGCAGGACATTCCCTATGGTCCGCTCAATGCGTTCCAAGGGGTCGGCGACAGGCCGCGTGTTTTTAAATACAACCGTTTTCCAGATTTCTACGGCATCATCATAAACCGCCCGCCACACATCCTCCTTGCTCTTGAAGTGGCAGTAAAGCCCACCCTTGGTCAGACCGGTGTCGTGGAGGATATCACTGATGGAGGTGTTGAAATACCCCTTGACGGAAAACAGTGGTAGGGATTTTTCGATGATATTCCGGCGTGTTTGTTCGCCCCGGGCGGACATCGACCTCTCCTTTCTAGTACCAACCGGTCTTTATTTATTTTGCCCAAGGAGAAAAGTCAACACCGGAATGCCGTTATTAACCGCGCGATCACGATGGCGAGGCGCCTTCTTTTCCATAGATGACGCGCTTAATAGCGGTTAAGCAACCGGTTGTTGCGGGTTCATCCGTTGTGCGTCAGCAGCCTTTTCTGACCACACGATCGATAGACAGCACCGGCTGCGGATCAATGGCTCTAAACGGTCTGTTCGTGGTAGACGGCAGGCTTGCTGCCGGACATACTTCGATAGGCAAGGGTTGCCAGGTGAATGATCCCAGTGATCACCCCTAAGGTGACATAAGAGACAATAAAGAGTGTTAGAAAAGCAAAAAGCCCAGCGCTAAGTCCGGCAAGAATGAAATCGATCATGGAGGATCTCCTTTTCGATTGCGTTTTTGGGGTGACACTTTGTTATAGGTTACAGCAATTTTATTGCCAAACACGATACCGTCATTGTTAACCATAAGTAAAAAATAGATATTTTTTATTTCCCGGTATTTGAATCGGTAAACAAGTCGTCCAAAATGGGAAAAAAATTAAAGTAATGGCAACAAAATTAGGAAAAAAATGTCATGCGCTGGAACCACCGACCGGCCAGGGTGAATAGTCATCGTTTGACTCACCTTCTCGGTGGTGGTATCTCATTGGCGCATTTGGCGTATCGATGGGTCAAGTCCAATTTTGGCTGTGTCTGGGTGGGTAATGACGGTCACGCTGTTGAGACCGTGCCTGGTGGATGGACTTTATCCGGAAGTGGGCGAAACCGTGGATGTCATTCTTCGCTGTCCCGGACAGCCCCGGGCGCTTTCCCTGGGGCCTTCGATTTGCATTGCGGCGGTGGGGCTAGACCAGGTCGTTGCGAACCAGACGGAGCGTTACGCCATGCTGCGGGGATCGGATGAACCGTCGAGAATGGAGAGCGGCTCCCATTTGACCCTGATTTCAGGTTCCAGCCAAACCGCCGATATCGAGCTGTGCATGGTTCCCGGTGCCTACGGTCCAAGAGTCGTGCATATTTTCGTGGTCACCGGAACCACCTAAAGGGAAGATGCCCGCCGATGGACGATCCAACCACCGTTTTCCGGGAAGCCGTGGACAGGCTTGCCGGCCAATGGCTAGCGACAGGGCTGCCCTCGCGGCAGGGGCTTGACCAGGCTGCAGGGAGCCTGAACGGCTTGCGCGAGCGTCTGAACGTTCAGGGTATCTGGAAACAACCCCCTTCCATGATTACCGCCACCTTGGACGACGGCCTGGGCCAGGGACTGGCAATTATCGAAAGATTTGCAGGGGTGATCGGCATCCGGCTGCTTCGCCTGGGTCTGATGCAAACGCCTGGGGCCGTCATCGATGCCTGCGACCGCCACCAACCGGATTTTTTAGGGTTGACCATTCTTCAGTTCGATACCGAAGCGGACCTGGCAGCGATCGCCAACAGGCTGCCCCGGAAAACCCGAATCGTGGCCGGGGGGCCGGTTTTTTCCGGGGATCCTGATTTTGCCTTCCGCACCGGCACCCATTATGCGGCTAAAAACGTGGCCGATTTTCTGCAGTTCATGTTGGCTGCAGCCCGCTGATGTGCGGTGATGGATGGCGTTAGCGGCAACAAGGCTGTTGGGGATTATTTCATCAGGCGTGAGTCCAATGTCTTCAGGCAATGCGCAGATAACCCTGCTTCCCGGGATTTTCATCGTGTGTCTCACCGTGATTTTCGGTGGGAATACCGTGGCCATCAAACTGGCCCTGACCGGTATGGGACCATTGACCACCGCGGGTCTCCGTTTTGCCCTGGCGGCGGCCGCCATTGCGTGCTGGGCCTGGGTCACCGGCCGCTCGTTTGGCGTCCGGCCGGGCCAGGCCGTTCAACTGCTGATCGTGTCGGTTGCCTTTACGGTTCAGCTGGGCCTGTTTTATCTGGGGCTCGATCGAACGTATGCCTCCAGAGGGGTGCTGATCTCCAACTTGCTGCCGTTTTTCGTATTGTTTCTCTCCCACCGGTTCATCCCCGGCGAACGAATCACCTGGCATAAAATGGCCGGGATCGTGCTGGGGTTTGCCGGCGTGGCTTTTATGTTTTCCGGTACACCGGGTTTGTCGCGCTCGCTTCACAGCGGGGATCTGATCATCCTGGCGGCGGTGGTGGTCTGGTCCGGCAGTGTGGTTTACACCAAGCGCATCATCAATGGCTATTCCCCGTTTCATCTGGTGCTTTATCCCATGATTTTTTCGGTTCCGGTTTTCCTGTCTGCCGGGCTTCTGTGGGATGGTCGGATGTTTTTCAACCTGAACCTGACAGTGATCGGTGCCTACGCCTATCAGAGTCTAGTCAGCGCCGCCTTCGGTTTCGTGGCTTGGAGCACCATGCTCCAACGCTATGGGGCATCCACCCTGCACGCCTTTGTGTTCATAATGCCCATTGCCGGGGTGCTGACCAGCGGGCTTTTGCTGAACGAACCCATCACCCCCAATCTGATTGTCGCGATGGTTTTTATTGCCGCCGGCATTTTGATGATCCACCTGAGCCCGAGCAAGCCCACGTTGACCTTTCCCCTGGGCCGGGGGCTGTGAGATGAAGTTTGGCGCCATGAATTTTCCGGTAATGCCGGTATTAGAGGAAATCGACACCTTTGCCCGGCTGGGGTTCGACTATCTGGAGCTGGCCATGGACCCGCCCATGGCCCACCACGGCATCCTTTCCTCCACCCATGCGGCCATTGCCAAGGCGCTGAAGGTCAATGGCCTGGGACTGGTCTGCCACCTGCCTACCTTCCTAACCACGGCCGATCTCACCGATAGCCTTCGGCGGGCATCGGTGACAGAGATGCGCCGATCCCTGGATGTGGCTGCCGACCTGGGCGCGAAAAAGGTGGTCCTGCATCCCAGCGTGGCCGGTGGTATGGGTGCCTTTGTCCTGGATACGGTCAAAGGGTACGCATTTGATTTTTTATCGGAAATGACCGCCGCCGCCCGATGTCTGGGCCTGACCATCTGCCTGGAAAACATGTTTCCCCGCAACCGGCTGGGTGTGGAGCCGGATGATTTTGAGGAGCTATTCAAGGCCTTCCCCTCCCTGATGCTGACCCTGGATACGGGTCACGCCAATATCCACGATCAACGGGGAAGGCGTTTGAAGGGGTTAGTGGACCGCTTTGGTGAGCGGATCGGCCACCTGCATTTCAGTGACAATCAGGGCAGAATAGACGATCATCTGGCCGTGGGTCAGGGAACCGTCAATTTTGCCTGTCTGGTGCAGCGTCTGAAGGCTATCGGCTATGATGACACGGTGACTCTGGAAGTGTTCGATCAAAATCGCAGGATGCTGGTGGAGAGCCGCGAGCGGATCAAAGCCATGTTCACGGGTGGGTAGTCATCTCGACCGCTTGACACGTCGATCCCTTGGCACCTTGCCTGAGATCTCACCGCTCGACATCTTTTTCATCAGGTTTGAGGATGCCGGTCAGGAGCAGCTGGCACACCATTTTTCCCAAGGTTGCCACTTGAGGTTCCGTGGCGGCCAAACGGGTCAGGTAGCCGCCAGAGATCAGCAGGGCCAGGCCGTGGATGCCTGACCAGGTGGTTACTGATAGCGCCATGGTGTCGTGGTCCCTGAATACACCTGCGGTCTTGCCATTGTTGATGATGGTTTCCACCAGCTGAAAAGCATCCCAGGAAGCCTGTTTCAGGGCGCGTGGGGCGGTGCGCATGTTAATCACGCCGCCGAAAAGCAGATGGGCGGTGCGGGGGTGTCTGACGCCGAAAAGAATGTATTGCACCGATGCGGCGATAAACTGTTCCTTTGGATCACCGGCATGACGCCGGGCGGCAGTACTGGCCTCTGCGGTGAGCTGTTCAAAGCCCACCTGGGCGATGGCCGCCAACAGATCGGCCTTGTCCTGGAAATGCCGGTAGGGCGCCGTATGACTGACACCGGCGGCCCGGGCCACTTCCCGCAGACTCAATCCGGCCAGTCCCTTCTCCTCGATCATCTGCGATCCAGCCTGGATTAAGGAACGGCGCAAGTCACCGTGATGGTATGGTCGTTGACCGTTGGTGGGCAATCTTTCCTCCAGGACGCGTGTGGTTAGCTAGCGTCTTCCTGCGGCAAGGCGTGGGTATGCTTGACCGCAGGGGGCTCAATTAAGTTCGCATGTCCGGCTCAGACGGGGACATTTTTTTGCAGGATTTGAATGATGCGCCTAAGGTAATCCGGCGCCTTTTCCCGGGTGAAGCGGCAGGCCCCGGCACCCGGATGGCCGCCCCCTTCGAAGGCCGAGAGCATCTTACCCACATTGACTTCACAGCCCCGGTTCAGTATGCTGTGGCCCACCTTGATGCTGGCCAGGTTGTTTTCATCGTGCACGATTTTAACATTTACCGTGCAGTCGGGAAACAGGGAGTAGACCAAAAATCGGTTGCCGTTGGGCGCCGGAGTAAAACCCCGGAAATCGGTGATGGAAATATGGTCCAACTGCGAGGTGTTCTCTCTGAGGGCCTTTTCGTAGGCAATGTTGACCGCCATCACCCGGCGACAGCGCCGCTTCACCTCCGGATCATCCATCACCCGGGCCATGGATCGGGTCCGCAGCAGTGCTACCAGATGATCCCAGTAGCGTGCTTCGAAGGGGTCGTGGTTGGTTATGGTCATCGACAGCAGGACGTAAGGGTAGTTCTCCGGATGGAGGATTTCATCCAATGTCAAATCCGCCGAATCGATGCGATCGGTTTGGCGAATCAGTTCGGTGTAATCTCGATTCAGGCGTTCCCGGTAATAGGCATAGATAATTCCAGCGGCCGAGGGCGCGATTTTGAAGACGCCGTTCACGGGGGTTTGGGGCTGATTGGAAAAGTGGTGATCGAACCACAGGCTGCATTTTTCGTGAGCGGGCAGGTTGGCGATGACATCGCCGGGTTGAATATCCACCCGCCGGTGTTGCATGTCGCTGGGCTGGACCCATAGCACCGGCGGGGCAATTTGCAGTGCGTCCATCAGCAAGACAGAACACACCACGCCGTCGAAATCGGGTCGGGTAACCACTCTCATCTGGTTTGTTCCTCTACCTGTTGAAGGCGCCCATGGCTTGCTCCAAACAGACGGACATGCCCGGCTATCCAACGGTTGATGGTTCACAAGAGGCCCTGCATGCGCGGGACCGGTGTTTTTGGCCAAGATCCCACCTGTATCAACAATCCTGTTGAACCGCAATAGCCAGTGGCCGATGACGCGGCACCGCACCGTCGACCCTCGCCGTGATGCAAATTAGGGTTGAAATTTATGCCGATTCATGAAAGACAAGGGCGCTTTGGCCTTGGGCTCGGACGCTAAGAGCCACTCCTGCCTCCGGTGCTCAACGATTTACCGGCGGTGGGGGTAGTGATTTCAACGATCGGGCGGTTGACTGCCGTCAACAGGAAGGACACCCTCAGGCATGTCTGAACTCCAGCTGGCGAATCTGGTGCAAATGGAATCCCCGCAAGCGGTTTTAGACGAATCGATAACCGTTGTTGGGCACTTTTCTCCGGATACGGATCCGTTGGCCATCCGGTCTGCATTCAACCAAACCGTGTCTCTGTATGATGGTGCGTGGGAACAAACCAAAGGGTGTAACACCGATTATCACGACCTGAAGCATGTCACCGATTGTTTTCTGGCGATGGTCCGGCTCTTTCATGGTGCGAAGGAAACGGGGATCTCTTTTTCCCCCGCCAGGTTCACCAGGGACTGGTGGCGGCCCTGCTGCACGATGCTGGATACCTGCAAAACAGCGAAGACGAAGAAGGCACCGGTGCCAAATACACCGTCAGCCACGTGCGGCGCAGCATGGACTTCGTTCAACGGCACTTCGCGGCTTTCGGCCTGCAAGAAAGTGAAATTCACGCCTGCATGGCGATGATTCACTGCACCGATTTAAACTGCGACCCGGCATCTGTTCCGTTTTCTGACCAAACCACCGAGCGGGTTGGTAAAATGCTAGCCACGGCGGACATTCTGGCCCAGATGGCAGATCGTACCTATTTGGAAAAACTGCTCTTTTTATTCTACGAACTGGACGAGGCCCGCATTGACGAATATGGTGACGAACTGGACCTGCTGCATCAGTCAAAGGATTTTTACATTCGTATGGCGGAGCGTTTTGAAACCCAACTGTCGTCCTCACACCGTTTTATGGTCCACCACTTCAAGGCCCGGTGGCAGATCGATGAAGACCTTTATCAGCGGGCCATCGACAACCAGCGTACGTATCTGACAACAATCCTGATGGGGGCCGGCGATGATCCCCGGGACCGGTTGCGCCGCAGCCGGATTGTGGAAGCGGTAAAGAAAAAGTACAATTAGGATTTGGGGCAGCGGTTATTAGCGCCTATTTTCCCGATCCCACCGATGGGCAGGTTGGTTAAAAATACTGCTACGATCACCAGTGCTCCGCCGCCGGCCTGGATGGTGGAGAGCCGTTCATCCAGCAGCATCCATGCCCCAATGGCGGTGACTACCGGGATGCCGTTGACAAATACGGCCGCCCGGGAGACAGGCACCTGGGAGAGGGCAAAATTATAGCACAAAAAAGCTCCCACCGTGGCAAAAAGGGTCAGGTAGACGACCGCCAGGGATGATCGCAGGGTAATTGCCGACCACGACAGAGCGGGGATTTCCCAGATAAACGGCAGGCAAAAAAACACGGCACCGTAAACGATCTGGACAAAGGTGATTTCGAGGGATGAATGGCTGCGGCCCAAATCCCGGGCAAAAATCATGTATAAAGCGGCCGAAATCACGGCGCCGCCGATCAGCAGATCCCCCAACAGCGACCCTTCGAGAGTCCAGCCAAATTCCGGGTCCCCAACCACCAGTAGAACGATTCCCCCAAAAGAGAGGATGATGCCGGCGATGCTGATCCTGCTGGCGTGCTCCCCCAGCATAAGTGCGCTTAATACCAGCACCACCACAGGGATGGTTGCGATAATCAGCGCGGTTTTGGGTGCGCTGGTGTGCTGCAGGCCGATGGTTTCGAAAATAAAGTAGAGCCCGGGTTCGAACAACGCCAGCAGCACCATCTTCATCTGGTCTTTGCGGGTGAAGGAGGGCCATTTGCGCCCCTGCCCAAGAAACAAGAAAATTAGGGCCGCCAGTGAAAAGCGGGCAAATACCAGGGTAAAGGTCGGGATGCTTTCCAGGGCTACTTTGGTGGCCACGAAGGAGAGTCCCCAGAATACCATCGTGGCCACCAGCGCGGCGTATATTTTCAATGGATTTTCAGTGTGGGGCATGGCTGGTGCTATAGGATCCCTTCAGGCATGGGTGCGATGGGTTCGCCTCCCAGGGGGTAGCCGCCGTCAAGCCGTATCACACTGCCGGTCATGAAAGGGGCGTCGTTCAACAGAAAGCGAACAGCCTGGACCACCTCCTCCACCCGGCCGATTCTGGCCAGCAGGGTGTGGTCCACGATGGCCTGCCGCTGGCTGTCGGTCAGCAGCTCCCATCCACGGGTATGCGGCCCATGGCGGGTTTCAATAATGCCCAGCATCAGCTCATTGACGCGCACCTGGGGGGCGCCCAAGCGGGCCCAGGTTTCCGTGAGCAGGGAGATGCCGCGGTTGGCGGTCGCATACCCTTCGTTAAAGAGATAACTGGCCGGGCCGCTGCGGCCGACGATGCCGGCAATGGACGAGAGGTTGATCACCGCGCCGTCACCGGAGGCCCTGAGGTAAGGCAGCGCGGCGTCGAACACCCACTGTTTGGCCCTCAGGGTGGTGGCCAGCTCCAGATCCCACTGCTCCCGGGTGTAGCGGCCGTGAACCACCGGCCAGCCGCCTCTTTCGATGTTGTTGATCAGGATGTCCAGCCGACCGAACCGGTCTATGATCCGTTGCACCAAGCTGGAGATGGCATCGGTGTCCAGCAGGTCGATCCGTTCGACCAGGTGGTCCGTTCCCGCGCCGGCAAAATCGGTTTGCATGGCGGCCAGGCTTTCCGGCCAGTCAAACCAGGTCGCCGCCACCCGCGTGCCGCGACGCAGCAGGTCCAGGCCGATGGCTTTACCGATACCCTTGATGCCGCCAAGCACCAGGGCTGCTTTCTGGCTGGGTTTAGTTTTCATGCTTTTCCCGTGGAAACGCTGAAGACGTTGCTTCTGACCCAGTCCATGGCGACGAGCAGCAGGTCCAGGTCATCGGATCGTGCCCGCTCAAAGGTTTGGGTGTCGGCGGCGGTTGTTGTGCCGCGCTTTTCAAACAGATTCTTGCGGAACGTGTCCAGGTCGTACAGGGCCGTATAGATCCGACTGTTTTCGGTAGGCGTAAGCGCTGCCGGTCGGAACTTGTTTTTCAGGCTGATCAGATCCAGCATCAAGTCATTGATCCGGTTATGGGTGGCAATCTGCTGGTCATCTATCCATTGGTCAACGGTTTGCGGCTGTCCATTTTTAAAGCCCAGGCAATGAGGCTCTCTGATCAGAGCCCAGTGTTCGGTCAGGCCACCGGTTTCCCGGTTACGCGAGACACCCCGGGCCAGTGGATAGGTGCGGCAGGAGGCGGGCCGCGCCGGGTAAACACGGCAGCCGGCAGCGGTGACAAAAGGACAGGCCAGGTCAGGGGCATCCCTGAATCGCAGGGTGAGCACAGGCAGCCCGGTACCGGGGCCGGTACTCTCCTCGGTGTAGGTGTTGAGAAAGTCGCTGGACGACATTTTCAGAAATTGTTTGAGGCACAGGACGTCATAGGGCGTCAACAGTTGGTTCAGGTCCCGGCAGCAGGCATTGAAACAGGCCGCCTGTGGAGAGCAAGTGAAACAGAAGGGCTGCTGTTTTTCCAGCGGCGTGAAGGGGTTTTGCATGGCCAATCTCCTGCAGGGTTGATATCTGGTCGGGTGGGGCAGTGGTAGCATGCTGAGCATCCATGTCAACCGCAATCTTCATCTCCTTAGTTAACGAAGCGAGCGAACCGGAAATCGATTCAAAAAGGCTTGCCCAGATGAATCGTCGACCAGATGTTCCCACCATATATTGTACCTTAATGGGAAGGTCCATCGATATGTAGGATAGGGCATGTTTGAATGTAAGTGACTGCATCTTTAGGAATTTAAGGCGACCGAAAATTCTTGACAATGAATATGCTGGATGATATTGATCTTACCTTGTGTTACACAATGACTATCTTCCCGAATTTATACAATAATCAATCGAGCCAATCAATGCCGCAGCGCATTGGATTCATGTCCGCACCACGTGTTATATAAGAACAGGGTATGGGTTTTTTTTGGTCATCCCAGTGTAACTGTCCGGGTCGAAACCATTCGGACACCTAATTAATGGAAGGGAGGTGCGACGAACAGGAGGGTTAAGCCTTAGGTACGGAAGTAGGTTGAGTGAATCTTTTTAACTAACCGTAGGAGGTATATTAAATGCCAAGTTTTGTAATTTCGGAAAAATGTGACGGCTGCAAGGGTGGCGACAAGACCGCTTGCATGTACATTTGTCCCAATGACCTGATGGTGCTGGAGCCCAACGCCATGAAAGCCTACAACCAGGAACCGGATCAATGCTGGGAGTGCTTTTCCTGCGTAAAAATCTGCCCCACCCAGGCTATCGAAGTCCGCGGCTACGCCGATTTCGTACCGCTGGGAAGTTCCATCATGCCCATGATGGGTACCGAGGATGTCATGTGGACCTGTAAGTTCAGAAACGGCCTCATCAAACGCTTCAAGTTCCCCATCCGGACCACTCCCGAAGGTCAGGCCAATGCCTACACGGGACTTAAAGGCAAAGATCTGGAAAGCCCCCTGCTTTCCACCCAGGAAGCTGATGGGTACAAGCTGCCCTCGCCGAAAGTGTAGGTCCGATACGTCAGGCATAGCAACTTTCAAGCAATCGAAATTCCGATAGGAGGATAGAATATGGCATTACCAAACAAACCTGTGGGTGAACTCAAGGCCGTTAAGGATCCCCAAGTCGTCGAAAAAGAGGTTGACATTCTCATCGTCGGTGGTGGTATGGCCGCCTGCGGTGCCGCATTTGAAGTTAAAAAATGGCTCAAAGACGGCCAGAGCGTTCTGTTGTGCGACAAAGCCGCCATGGAAAGATCCGGCGCCGTTGCCCAGGGCCTGTCCGCCATCAACACCTACGTCGGCGAAAACGCTCCGGAAGACTACGTTCGCATGGTGCGCAACGACCTGATGGGTCTGGTTCGCGAAGACTTGATCTTCGATCTGGGCTGCTACGTTGACGACTCCGTGCACCTGTTCGAAGAGTGGGGTCTGCCCATCTGGAAAAAATCCGAAGACGGCAAGAACCTGGACGGCAATAAGGGTCAGAAAATGGGGACCCTCAAGGGTGGCGCCAAACCGGTTCGTACCGGTAAATGGCAGATCATGATCAACGGCGAGTCCTACAAGCGCATCGTTGCCGAGGCCGCCAAGCTGGCCATCGGCGCTGACAACATCATCGAGCGCTGCTTCATCGTCGAACTGCTCCTGGATGCCAAGGTGCCCAACCAGATCGCCGGCGCCGTGGGTTTTTCCGTACGCGAGAACATCGTCTACATCATCAAATGCAAGACCATGATGGTTGCCTGCGGCGGCGCCGTGAACATCTACCAGCCCCGCTCCGTGGGTGAAGGCAAAGGCCGTGCCTGGTACCCCGTATGGAACGCCGGTTCCACCTACACCATGGCCATGAAGGTCGGTGCCGAACTGACCATGATGGAAAACCGTTTCACCCCGGCTCGGTTCAAAGACGGATACGGCCCCGTAGGAGCATGGTTCCTGCTGTTCAAGGCCAAGACCCTCAACGGCCTGGGTGAGAACTTTGCCGCCGGCGACGTCGCCAAGGCCGAGCTTCAGAAATACGCTCCCTACGGCACCGCCGCCATCACCCCGACCTGTCTGCGCAACCACCTCATGCTGTTCGAGATGAAGGAAGGCCGCGGCCCCATCATGATGGACACCGTGACCGCTCTGGCCGACCTGGGCAAAACCATGGACAAGAAAGAACTCAAGCATCTTGAATCCGAAGCGTGGGAAGACTTCCTTGACATGACCTGCGGCCAGGCCAACCTGTGGTGTGCTCAGGACTGCGAGCCGGAGAAGAAAAACTCCGAGGTTATGCCCACCGAACCCTACCTGCTGGGTTCCCACTCCGGCTGCTGCGGTCTGTGGACCTCCGGTCCGGATCTGGCTTGGGTGCCGGATGCCTACAAGATCAAGGCCAGCAACGGCAAGGTCTACAACCGCATGACGACCGTTAACGGTCTGTTTACCTCCGGCGACGGCGTGGGCGGCTCCGGTCACAAGTTCTCTTCCGGGTCCCATGCCGAAGGCCGTATCGCCGCCAAGCAGATGGTGCGCTATGCCACGGACTTTGCTTCTTTCAAACCGACCCTGAAGCAGTCCAAGGAAGAACTGGTCGACTTGGTTTACAAGCCCGTCCGTACCTTCCTGGCTCACAAAGACTACACCACCGCCATCGATATCAACCCCAACTACCTCAAGCCCAACGGCATGATGTATCGTTTGATGAAAGCCACCCATGAGTACGGTGCCGGCACGGCCACCTACTACCAGACCAGCAGCAAGTCTTTGGAAGTCGTCATGGATCTGCTTGCCACCATGCGCGAAGACTGTAAGAAACTGGCCGCCGGTGACCTGCACGAGCTGATGAGATGCTGGGAAATCGAACACCGCATCTGGACGGTGGAGGCCCACCTGCGCCACATCCAGTTCCGCAAAGAGACTCGCTACCCGGGCTTCTACTATCAGGCGGACTATCCGGGACAGGATGACGAGAACTGGTTCTGCTTCGTCAACTCCAAGTACGATGCGGCAGCCAAAAAATGGGATATCTTCAAAAAAGACTACATCAAGATCATCCCCTAATGGCATGTCGGCTGTCACCATAGTCGAATAGGAAAGCACCTCCAGGTGTCCTCGCGACACCTGGAGGTTTTTATTAACGTAGATCGGTGTTGGTTTTCCTTTTTCGGGTAGTACCCATCTGGGACGCTGCGACCACGGTTCCAAATAATGACCGTGGGCCTTCCCGGACTGTATTGGAGCGTGAAACCGGCATCTGGAGACCCGGACTTGTCGGTTGATCGGTTTCCAGCTCCCCGTTTCCAGTTTCAATCAAAGGGTATTACCCGAAACCAACGGCAGTTTGTTTTTTCAACTTGTCTTCATGACCTTTTAGAAACGTTGATGCACGGAGGGATAGCATGACAAACGACAAAGCAGCCCCTGCGAGTGAAAGCATAATGGTGGTTGGCGGCGGCATCGCCGGTCTGACCACGGCCATCGAGGCCGCGGAAGTGGGGTATGAAGTGTTTCTGGTCGAAAAGAATCCTTATCTGGGCGGAAGAGTCGCACAGCTGAATCAGTATTTTCCCAAGCTATGCCCTCCCACCTGCGGACTGGAGATCAACTTCAGACGGATCAAGGACAACCCGAGAATCAAGGTCTTCACCCTGTCGGAGGTGGAAAAGGTGGCCGGAACGCCCGGCAACTACAATGTCAGCCTGAAAATCAACCCCCGCTTCGTAAACGAGAACTGCACCTGCTGCGGTGACTGCGCCGACGCCTGCCAGACCGAAGTTTCCGATGACTACAACCTGGGCATGTGCAAGACCAAGGGCGCCTATCTGCCCTTCGAAATGGCCTTTCCGGCCAAATTCGTCATTTCACCGCAGATTATCGGCACCGACGACGCCACCAAGGTCAAGGAAGCCTGCAAATACGATGCAGTGGATCTGGAGATGCAGGCCAAGACCGTCGACCTGCCCGTGGGCGCCATCGTCTGGGCCACCGGGTGGCAGCCTTACGACGCCCACCGCATCGACAACCTGGGTTTCGGTCAGTACGACAATATCATCACCAACATGATGCTGGAGCGCCTGGCTGCCAAATCAGGCCCCACCAAAGGCAAGATCGTGCGCCCGTCCGACGACAAGGCGCCGGCGAGCGTGGCTTTTGTCCAGTGCGCCGGCTCCCGTGATGAAAATCACCTGCCTTACTGCTCCTACATCTGCTGCATGGCCTCGCTGAAACATGCCACCTATATCCGTGAGCAGTATCCGGACACCAAGATATATATCTTCTACATCGATATCCGCTCGCCTGGCGATCGGTATGAAAAGTTTTACAACACGATTAAAGCAGATCCGAATGTCATCCTGATTAAGGGGAAAGTAGCCGAGGTTAGCGAAGATCCGGCCACCAAGAACATCACCGTGGTTGCCGAAAATGCGGTCACCGGGGAAAAGATTCACCAGACGGTGGAGATGGCCGTTCTGGCCACGGGTATGCAACCCTCCGCCGCCAACGCCAAGCTGCCTGCCGATCTGAAGACCAACGATGACGGATTTTTCATCAATGACTTTGAAAAGGGCGGCATGTTTGCCGCCGGCTGCGCCACCAAGCCGGCAGACGTGATTTCATCCAACCAGAATGCGACCGGCATGGCCCTTAAAGCCATTCAAACCCTGGTGAAAAGGTAGGAGGTAACCCATGGATAAAAAGTATGGTGTATATATCTGCGAAGGTTGTGGCATTGGGGAATCCCTCGATGTGAAGGCCCTGTGCGGGGTTCCGGAAGAAGAGGGTGTGCCTGTAAAAACCCATCCCTTCCTTTGCGGCAAGGACGGGGTGCAAGTGTTGAAGAAGGATATTGCCGGCGGCACCAACACCCTGGTCATCGCGGCCTGCTCCCGCCGGGTAAATTTTGACATCTTCCGTTTTGACGGTTGCATCGTGGACCGGGTGAACCTGCGTGAAGGGGTGGTCTGGTCTCATCCCCGCAGCCAGTTTCCGGCATTGACCGAAGAAGAGAAGGCCGACGAGGACAACTTCGACCGCGTTCAGATGATGGCCGAGGACTACATCAAGATGGGCATGATTCGGGTGGAGAAGATCAAGCTGCCGGAGCCCTATGTGGTGGAGAACCTTTCCAAAAAGATTCTGGTCTTGGGTGGCGGTATCACCGGTATGTCCGCGGCGATTGACGCGGCCAAAGCTGGCTACGAGGTCACAATTGTCGAGAAAACCGAAGCTCTGGGGGGTTATGCGGCCAAGGTAAGAAAACAGATTCCGGTTTCGGCGCCTTACGATGCGTTGATTCCCCCGGTGGTGGCGGCCAAGCTCAAAGAAGTGGAAGCCCTGCCCAACATCACCGTAAAAACCGAGACCGAGGTGGCCCGGATCGCCGGTCAACCCGGTGAGTTCACGGTTACCCTGAAAAAACCGGGTGAGAAGCTTCCCTTCGACGTCCCCTTCCCGTTGCCCGACGAGAAGAAGGTGGATGAAAACGGCAAGGAACTGGATGCAGAGAAGCTTCACGAAGCCTACATGGCCTACAACGAGGGTAAGAATGACATCCTGCAGCTGGATCCGAACGGAGAACTGTTCGGCGCCGTGATTCTGGCAGCCGGCTGGCGTCCGGACGACCTGAAGAATGGCGACTACGCCCATCTGGGCTACGGTGCACTACCCGACGTCATCACCAACCATCAGTTCGAAGAGATTGCCAAGGCCGGCAAGATCGTACGTCCCTCCGACGGCAAGCCCGCCAAATCAGTGGTCTTCGTACAGAGCCCAGGCAAGGATGAATCCGACAGTGACTTTGCCTATGCCGGTGCGGTCACCAGCATGGTCTCGCTGAAACAGGCCAAGTATGTGCGCGAAGATTACGAGGACGGCAAGGCTTTCATTTTCTATCAGCACATGCGTACCCCCGGTTTTTCCGAACTGTTCTACAAGGGACTGCAGCAGGATCCGGGCATCTTCATGACCAAGGGTGCCGTGATGGGCGTGGCCAAGAACGGCAACGGAATGATCGTGGATGCACAGGATACGCTCCTGGGTGAAAAGCTCCAAGTTAAGGCGGACCTGGTGGTATTGGGCGCCGGCATGGTTCCGGTGACCAAGGACGACCCGGTGATCAACCTGGCCTACCGCCAGGGACCGGGCTTCCGCGATATCGGCCTGTTCAACGGCTACGTAGATTCCAATTTCATCTGCTTTCCTTACGAAACCCAGCGTACCGGCATATACGCCGCCGGCGCCATCCGCCGCTCCATGACCATGGAAGAAGCCATGGAAGATGCCACCGGCGCGGCCCTGAAGGCTATCCAGTGCCTGGAGTCGGTCAACCGCGGCGTTTCCGTTCATCCGCGCTCCGGCGACATGACTTTCCCGGACTTCTTCTTCCAGCGTTGCACCCAGTGCAAGCGCTGTACGGAAGAGTGCCCCTTCGGGGCCCTGGACGACGATGAGAAAGGTACACCCAAGCCCAACCCCACCCGATGTCGCCGCTGCGGTACCTGCATGGGTGCCTGCCCCGAACGCATTATCGGGTTTGCCGATTACAACATCGACAGCGTCGGCTCCATGGTCAAGGCCGTGGGCGTGCCGTCCGAAGACGACTACAGCGAACCGCCTTTCCGTATCCTGGGCCTGGTCTGTGAAAACGATGCTTACCCGGCATTGGATATGGCCGGCCTCAACCGGATTCCCTATTCGGCGGACGTCCGTTTGATTCCGATCCGCTGCCTGGGCTCCATGAACGTGATTTGGATCAAGGATGCCCTGTCCAAGGGCATGGACGGCGTCTTCCTGCTGGGGTGCAAGCATGGCGACGACTACCAGTGCCACTTTGTCAAAGGTTCCGAGCTGGCCGAGATCCGCATGAAAAAGATCGGTGACGCCCTGGCCAGCCTGGCGCTGGAAACTGAGCGGGTGGCGCAGTTTGAAGTGGCCATTGATGATTACGACAAGGTTCCTCAGATGATCAATGAATTCGTGGAGTCCATCGAGGCGCTCGGTCCCAACCCGTTCAAGGGCTTCTAACTATACTATGATACGATGGAAAGGCGGTGACCGCCGCCTTTCCACCCCTTTTTTGCCAAGTGAGGAGGTTACCAATGGCGGATTCATATCTGGTCGAACCTGATGTGGGTTTTATCAAAGAAGTGGGCAGGCTGGGCGGCGCCGATGTCAAGAAGTGCTTCCAGTGTGCCACCTGCGCTGTGGCCTGCCCCATCTCCCCGGATACCAAGCCATTTCCGAGAAAGGAAATGATTGCGACATCCTGGGGGTTGAAGGACCGGCTGATCGGCAACGGCGATGTCTGGTTGTGTCACAACTGCGGCGACTGCTCCACCCTGTGCCCCCGCGGCGCCCAACCTGGTGATGTGCTGGCAGCGGTGCGCGCCGCCACGGTCATCGAGTATGCCACGCCCAGGGCCTTAGCCAAAATGGTCAGCGACCCCACCAAGCTGCCCATCCTGCTGGCCATTCCGGCGGTGATTTTCCTGGTGGTGGGCCTGCTGCTGAAGATGGTGGGTGTCGACTGGCTCAACTTTGCCCCCAGCGGCGATCACCTGTGGCAGGCCGATTTCATCGGCAACTACCTGGTTGACATCATCATGATACCCACCTTCTTTGGTGCCGTGGCTGTTTTCGCACTGGGGCTGAAACGCTTCCTGGCGGACATGCATGCCAATGCTCTTAAGGAAGGCAAAACCGACAAGGCAACAATCGATCCGGCCGGCTTCATCCAGGCCCTGATCAAGACGGTGCCGACGATTCTGAAGCACCAGAAGTTCAATGAATGCGGTGAAAACCGTGAACGATCAACGGCCCACATGATGGTGCTCTTTAGCTTCATCGGTCTGTTCATCGTAACCAATTGCTTTTTTGCCGCCGAGTGGATTTTCCACATCGAAGGTCCCTACCGCCAAATCAACCCGATCAAATGGCTGGGCAATATCAGCGGTATCGCCTTGGTGATCGGTGGCATCCTGCTGCTGAAAAATCGGCTGGCTAAAAAAGACCAGATCTCCAGCTACTGGGATTGGTACCTGGTGGGCCTGGTTCTCGGCCTGGGCGTTTCGGGCATGTTGACCCAGATGCTGCGTTTGGGTGGGATGTACAACCTGTCTGCCATCATCTATTTCATCCATCTGCTTTTTATTTGGAGCCTGTTCGCCTATACGCCGTTTTCCAAACTGGCCCATATTGCCTACCGCACGGTGGCCATGACCTACCATGAGTACAGCGGTCGCAAATAGAGCAGATCGATTCAATGGGGCATAAAAATTAAAAAAGGGGGGCATCGCGCCCCCCCTTTTTTATGGCTGAAACGAAAGAATTATCGTCGGCGCCATTCATATAGGGCGATGGCGGTGGCCACGGCCGCATTCAGGGATTCCACATCGGCAGCCATGGGGATAGCCACGGCATGCGCTTGCCACCGGGGCGGCAAGCCCGGGCCTTCCATGCCGGTAAGCAGGCAGAAGGATTTGGGAAACGAAGCCTGGGCAAGCGGTTGACCCGATGAGGCCAGGGCGATCAGCGGCAGGTTCGCTGGAATCTCGGACAGGGACGGGCCCTGAAGCAACCGGGCGGAAAAGACGGTACCGGCTGATGCGCGGATCGCCTTGGGGTGGAACGGATTGGCGCTTTCGGCTAACAGAATGATCCGATCCACGTCGAATGCTACGGCAGAACGAACGACGGCACCCACGTTTTCCGGATCCTGAAAAGGGATCAGCAGGCTGCAGCCCGAAGAGAGGCCGTTTTCCGGTCGCCAGGGTTCGAGTGGCGCAAAATTGAAGAGAACGATGGGCTGTTTTGTCCCAAAGGCGTCAAGGGCCTGAAACAGTTCTGCTGCCAGCTGAACCCATTCCAGATGGCCTGGTGCGTCCGATGGGGGCGGATGGCGGTCACCGGCACTGATCCAGGCTCGGCAGCGCTCGGGAGAGCGTGCCATCACCTCGGCCACCAGTCGGGACCCGCATACCAGGGTTTTGCCCTGTTTTTTTAACCCGCGGCCGACCAGCAGTTTTTTCAGATCCTTGAAAATGGTGTTGCTGGTGCTTTCGATGACCCTTAAGCGGTGCTTAACCCTTGTTGGAGATGGTCCGCCGGCATGAATCGGCACGGATTTCCGTCGAAAGATCACCAGCCGGCGCTGGTTCGGGGTGTGGGGGATCTGGTAGGGGATATCCTCGGCCAGTTCATAGTCCGAAGCAAATGCTTGTGAGGCCCTTTCGATTTCTTTGTCGCAGCGGGGGCCTTTCATGAAGAGCACCATACCCTCCTGCACCAGACAACCGGCCACGCGCGCCAAGGTTTCGGCCATGGTTTCAACAGCCCGGGTGATCACCCCTGCGACCGGCCGGTCGTAATCAGGGGCAATTCCCCGTTCGACCACTTCAAGACCGGACAGATCCAGCTCGGAGACAACCGTCTTTAAAAAGTCGCTGCGGTGTTGCCGGCTCTCGGCCAGCAGGATATGAAGGTCCGGCCGAAAGATTTTAAGCGGAATACCAGGCATGCCGGGACCCGTGCCCAGGTCCAGCAGTGGTGAAGGCAGTGGTGCATGCAGGGCCGGCAGAATGGAATCGGCGTAGAGCTTGACCACCATGTTTTCAAAATTTCGAATCCGGGTGAGGTTCAGTTCGGCATCATGGACCCGCAGCAGCTGGTGGTAGCCCCACAGCTTCTGAAGCTGGGAGGGTGCGAGATGGATGCCGCAGCGTTTGAACAGGGCTTCCATCTGTTCCGGGCCGGGCGGTCTTTTCGGATCCCGAACCATCGAGGATTGAGAATGCCTTGTACCTGTGGACGTCACATGTTACTCCTTGTGGCCGGGTCACGTTGACCGGTTGCTTTACAGAAAATATCCATAGGCCGGATGGGAACGATGTGCGACAACCCTATTGAAGCCAAACGGCGTTCATTCTTTGATCCCCGGTGGCCGGTGATGTACGAGGACAACCATCTGCTGGCGGTTTATAAACCATCGGGACTGCTGGTGCAAGGGGATCGTACCGGCGACATCTGCCTGTTGGATCTGGGCAAACGATGGCTCAAGGAACGCTACCACAAACCGGGCAAGGTGTTTCTGGCCATGGTTCACCGGCTGGATCGTCCGGTGGCCGGCGTGGTCCTTTTTGCCCGTACAACCAAGTCGGCCGGTCGTCTGTCCAGACAGTTCCGGGAGCGGACCGTGCAGAAGTATTACCTGGCTGTGGTCAGCGGCACGGTTGCCGATGACGCCGGGTGGTTGATCCATCACATCGAACGGCGGGACCAGTTGAGCCGAGTGGTCACGATACCCACGAGCAGCAGCCAGGAATGCCGGCTGCGTTATCGGGTATTGGACCGGCATGATGAAAAAAGCCTGCTGCGGGTTGAATTAGAAACCGGCCGGCGTCACCAGATCCGTATTCAACTGGCCCATATGGGGCATCCAATACTCGGGGACCTTCGCTATGGGGCGGAAACGCCGCTGCCTGGCCGACAGATCGCCCTGCTGGCTCACGAGTTGCGGGTGGACCATCCTACCCGGAAAAACCGTTTGGTGCTTGGCAGCCCAATCCCGCAACAATGGCCCTGGCCGGATGTCGGACTTTCAGATAGCCAACCCCCTCCCTGGGAGTGGCGGGCTTTTGAGCCGGCAACCCAGTAATCCAAATTGGTTAAGAAAAATCGGATTGATCGTATGGTTCAACCTATCTACCTGGACTACAACGGCACCACGCCTCACGATCTGGAAGTCGTCGCGGCCATGCGGCCATTCCTGGAAGCTGAATTCGGCAACCCGTCCAGTTCACACTGGTACGGCATTCGTCCCAAAAGAGCGGTTGCAGCCGCCCGGCGCCAGGTGGCCGGTCTGCTGGGCTGCCGGCCTGAAGAGATATTTTTTACCTCCGGCGGAACCGAGTCCAACAACCATGCCATCAAGGGCATGGCCCGGGCCTTGAAGGAAAAAGGCCGCCACATCGTCACCAGCACCGTGGAGCACCCGGCGGTGCTTGAAGTGTGCCGATTCCTGGCACGTGAAGGCTTTGAGACCACGTTTGTTGATGTGGACGACACCGGCATGGTCAGTGTGGACAACGTCGCCGCAGCTATTCGGCCGGACACCATTTTGATTTCGGTCATGCATGCCAACAACGAGGTCGGAACGATTCAACCCATTGCCGACATCGCCATGCTGGCCAGACAAAAGAGCATCTGCCTCCACACCGATGCGGCCCAGAGCATGGGAAAACTCTATGTAGATGTTCAAGAAATGAACATAGATCTGCTCTCCGTGGCGGGGCATAAGCTTTACGCACCCAAGGGTATCGGCGCACTTTTCGTGAGGAAGGGCGTGCTGCCGGAAAAGTTCTGCCACGGTGCCGGCCAGGAGATGGGCTGGCGGGCCGGAACCGAAAATGTGCCGGGGATCGTGGGGTTGGGCAAGGCCTGCGAGATTGCCGAACGCAGTCTGGAATATGCCGGCCGGCACCTCAAGGCCATGCGTGAGCGGCTGCACAAGGGCCTGGCGGAGGGCTTGGCGGAGATGCGCCTCAACGGCCATCCAGAAGTCCGTCTGCCCAACACCCTAAGCCTTTCTTTCAAGGGGCTGGAGGCCAACCGCATACTGGAAGAGATCGGCCTGGAGGTGGCCGCCTCCGCTGGTGCTGCCTGCCATGCTGATACCGTGACCCTGTCCCACGTCCTGGAGGCCATGCGGGTTCCCGTGGAATGGGCCCAGGGCACCGTGCGTTTTTCCACGGGACGCATGACCACCGCCGACCAGATCGAGCGTGCTATCGATGCGGTGGTGCGCGCTGTGAAACGCTTGCGCCGAATCAACTAAAAATAATTCTTAACACTACGCCCGTTTGGGCCGATAGAAACAGTGAGACGGTGGTATGGCGAATGACTGCTGAAAATATTGGATGGTTGTCTGTTTTATCCATCTAAAATGACAGACTATTATTACACCAAAAAGTAGCAAGGGATGTCGTGAAAACGCAGCGTTGGTAACCCACCGGGTATGTTGCCCGGGCAGTGCTGGAAATTGTCTTTGCCGAGGTTCAAGTTAAAGAAAGTTAAGAAAGGAGATGCTACGTTGAATTGGAAAAGGACGCTGGTTAGACTCGGATTATTGATTTGTGTGGTGATATCTTGCGGCTGTGTCAAGACGGTGACGGGCCAATACTATAACGTGCGGGCCGATTTGCTGTATGACGGCGGCCAGAAACGGCAGGCCTTTGAGATGTACTATCAGTCGGCCCAACAGGGTGTGGCCGACTCTCAGTACATGGTGTCTCAAATGCTGCTGTTCGGAGAGAGTGTTCCAACCAATTCCAGTGAAGGGTTACAATGGCTTGAAAAAGCAGCCCAACAGGATCATGCTCAAGCAGCGAGGGATCTGGGTGTCTTTCTTCTCAATGGAGAATTCGATCTGCGGCCGGACACGCAGCGGGCCACCTGGTTGTTGGAACGTGCAGCCGCGGGAAATGACACCTTTTCCATGCTGACCCTCGGATATCTATATTTGACCGGGTATGGGGTGACCCGCAATACCCAAACGGCTGCTTACTGGTATGGCCTGGCGTCTCAAAACGGCGAAGCCGTTCCCCTGGAATGGCAGGATGCGCAATTGCTGGCCGCCACGAAAACCCCTCCCCCCTATCAGGCAAAGGCGGATCTCCAGGCGCGGGTCAAGCGTGCCCAGACCGGTCTTAAAGCCCTGGGTTACTATAAAAGTGGTGTTGACGGCATTGCCGGTCCCGGAACCGTTGCCGCTGTCAGGAAATTTCAGAAGGATCAGCAGCTTGAGGTCAACGGCCGTATCGATGTGGCGTTGATGCGTCATCTTTATCGCAATATCGTTTACGATCCCATGAAACGCCACCTTTAGGAGGTCTTTGCCATGATGAGAATTATTTCTTTTTCCCTGATGCTTTCAATCGCCACAGCTATTCCCTTTTTTCCCTTTGCGGTTCAGGCGATTTCCATCGGGGAACATAAGCAGCAGATGGAAACGGACAAAAAGAAAAAAGAGAAGGAACTGAGCCACCTGGAAGATCTGGGAAAAATGGTTGCCGACGAAATTGCGGTTGCCAAAGCCGAAATGGCCCAATCCATGTCGGATACCGTACAGAAAGTTGGTAAATCAAAAACCAGCCCTGACGGACTGGTTACCACGACCGGTGGAATCGTCCATAGCCCCAAAGAACGTTGGGTGCTGGATGTTAAGAAGCTTCGCAAGGAGTATGAAAACGCCGGCATTTATACGAAGGATGAAATCGATACGATTGTCGAGTTCCATGAAGCCTATGTTAGCAACAAGGGCTTTACAGCCGGAATCGCCGAGCAACTGGCCAAGGTTGCCGAGGGCAAGGCCCAGCAAAGGGCCATCCAGAAGTATATTGACCGCAAAAAGCAGGAGATCCAGGAAATTGAAAAGGCCCTCCAGGGAAGTGCGTCCGACGGTGGCGGCGGAGGCGGAGGCGGAAGCGATGGTGGCGGTGGCGGGAGTGGTGGCTATTAATCACCCAGTCCATGCGGCCGACCCAACCGCGAAGGATATTGATTCCACAATCGATGACATTATGATGAATCCTCTGAGTGTTAAGCGAGCTGTCGTTTTTTCGGCCTTGATGGTTGCGGGACTGATCGTTCTTTCCTGCGCAGGCTATCAATCCCGGAGCAGCAGTGAGACGGCCCTGGAGATGCTTACCGGCAACGATCTGCAGTTGCCGATGGATATGCTGACCTTCCTTGAGCCGGCCTCCAATGCCATATATCCCATCGATCTCGCCGCCCCCATGTTTAGCTGGGAAGGCCCTAGTAAGGGGCGCTGGCTGGTACGGGTGGCCGATGCGCAACACGATCAACTCTTGTGGTTGGCCACCTTTAACAATCCATGGGTCCCTTCGAAATTGGACTGGGAGCGTATTAAAGGTGTGGCTCCAGGAGTTCCTCTGGACTTGACGGTGTTTCAGCTGATGAACCAGCGTGCGGTTGCCCAGGGGGCGGTCCGATTTACGGTATCTCCTATACCCCTGGCCTGCAGGGTCGTGTACCAGGAACTTCCGGTACCTTTTCGTTTCGCCGAAAAGCATGTCGATCGGTTCCGCTGGCGTTCACTGGCGCCTGAGGCGTACACGTCACCGGACACGGTGCTGACCAAGGTTCCCTATTGTGCCAATTGCCATACCTTCTCCCGGGATGCCACAGTCTTCGGGTTGGACATGGACTACCGCGGTGACCGGGGGGGGTACGTGCTGGCGGATGTAACTAAAAAAATGGATCTGCGACGCGCCGATATTTTCTCTTGGAATGATTACCTGCCGGGCCAGGGGGAGATCAGCCGTGGCCTGTTTGCCAAGATTTCGCCTGCCGGCGACTACGTCGTGGCCACCGTCAAAGAGCGGCCTTTCCTGGTGCGCATTGACGACCCTGCGTATTCCCAGCTCTTTTTCCCTTTGAGCGGTCATTTGGTCTATTATTCCCGTCGCACTGGCGACTTGCGCGCTTTGCCGGGAGCCAATGATCCGGCGGTGGTGCAGACCAGCCCGGCCTGGAGCGCCGATGGCCAGATGATCACCTTTGCGCGGGCGAAAACGGCCGCCAACCTATGGACGGCGTTGGGGCAGAACAAGCTGCTCGATGCACTCCCCGGGGAGAATATTCACACGCTGAACCGGAAGTATCGCATGCAGTTCGATCTGTGGCAGGTGCCGTTTGCCGATGGGGCCGGCGGCAAGGCCCGACCGCTGGCCGGCGGCAGCATGAACGGCAAGAGCAACTATTTTCCCCGCCACACGCCAGATGGCCGCTGGATCGTCTTCTGCCAGAGTGACACCGGTCTGGTCTCCCAGCCCGGTAGCCGCCTGATGATCCTGCCGGTCCAGGGTGGGATGCCGCGGGAGATGACCTGCAACCGGGCCGAACTGAACTCCTGGCACAGCTTCTCCCCCAATGGGCGCTGGATGGTCTTTTCATCAAAACCCGACGGGTCTGCCTATACGCGGGTTTACTTGACGCACCTGGACAACGAAGGAGGGGACACGCCGGCCATCTACCTGCACCGCATCGGAACCCCCAATTTCGCCGCCATCATGCCCGAGGCCGTCGGGTTGCCCGACCAGTCATTTCAACAGGTGCGTCTGGTGGAGCCATAACGGTTCGCCTTCGAACAGAACCTCCCGGATTGAATGGAGAACGGATGGGCCGGCGCGGCTAAAAGAACAGATACTGCTCACCCGGAGCTGGGGCCGGCGCTTTGACGATGGTGTCGGCCCTGATCACCGGCACATCGGTGCCGTTGAAGTTGATGATCTGAAGGGTACCGTCGACGCGGATCCAGGTCTCGTCGTCGAATTTTTCAACACCAGCCATCTCTACGAACACCCACACCGGCATCGCGTCTGCCGCACAGCAGAAAATGGCAAAGCGGAACAGGGTCAGATAGTTGGGGGGCATGATATCGGGACGGTAGACCATTCCTTCGGTGACGACCCGCCTGCCGGCCAACTGCTTCATGCGCCGGGCGATCTCCAGCAGGGACCTGCCGGATTGCTGATCCCCCCCGCCGATCTGGTCGGTGCCTTTTTCGAGCAGCCGGGTCAGGGTTCGCAGCTCACTGCCCGTATATTTCCCCGCCAGCGCATGAGCCCCAAGTCCCTGATCGAAGACGGCGACTAGGAAAAACAGCGGCATCATGAGAACGATCGCCTGTGCGACTTGGCTCGCCAGCGGCCAGCCGGATTCCCTCCGCTGCTGGCCCGACAGGGTTACCAGCATGAAAACCGCCAGCAACAGGGCCCCCCCGATTAGAAAGCGCCGGAACCGCGGATGCAGAAACGCCGTATCACTGCCTGTCAGCAGCAGCCAGCACAGGGTGCCCAGCAAGGCGACGAACGGCAGCGTATCAAGGAAGCCGGCCATAGCCGGGAGTCTCTTTTTTAAGGTCGGATTCATGCACCCATCCATGAGCCGGCCAGCATGCTCATAAAAACGATGCCGAAGAGGGCCAGGGACAGGATCAGGATCAGGCGCCGACGAAACACTCTGAAATACATGGCAATCAGTTTCAGGTCCAGCATGGGGCCCAGGACCATGAAGGCCATCTGGGCGGAAAGGGGTAGCGTGGTGCGCAAGGATGCCGCCACGAACGCATCGGCTTCACTGCACAGGCTCATGAGCAGTGCCAGGATCATCATGGAGAGAATGGACAGGGTTGGCGATCCGATCAGAGCGGTCATGTCGCCCCGCGCCACCAGGGTCTGGAAAACGCCGGCCACGAAGGCACCGAAAACCAGAAACCGGCCGATATCGATAAAATCCGCTGCCCCGTGCCGAAGTGCCCGGACGATCCGGGTCGGGGTCCGGGAGGATGCTTCCGCAACCTCGCAGGCGTCCGTGGTGATATCCGATCTTATCGTGGACTCTTCTACCAAGGCTGTTTTTAGGGAGAAGAACCGATCGAGCAGCAGCCCCATGGCCACGGCAATCAGATATCCGACGGCCAGCCGGCTACCGGCAATCACCACGTCGTTGCCGTAGGCCACGGCGGTGGAGAAGGCCACCAGAGGGTTGACGATGGGGCCGCCCAGCAGAAAAGCGATGCCAGCGCCCAAGGGCAGCCCTTTGCCGAACAGGCGGCGCACCACCGGCACGATGGCGCACTCACAAACCGGAAAAACCAGGCCGAGGCCGGCGGCCAGGAGGATGGCGGGCAGCGTTTTTGCCGGCAGGAAGCGTGAGATCACCGTTTTTGCTACGAAGACTTCGATGAAGCCGCCGATCATCGCCCCCAGCAAGACGAAGGGCAGCGCTTCGAGAAATATGGCCACGAAGGTGATGCTCAGGGTGGCGAATTCAGGGGCATGGCGCAAGCCCATTGCCAGCCCGATGAGTGCCGCGGAGAATGCAAGCTGGGCAAGTACGCCAAGCCGGGCGGCCGGTGCCATGGGCTGCGGAGGGTGATGCGGCGGACGGTTCGTCCGGCTGGTGGATGAAAGGGCGTCCATTTACTTCATGCAGTTCTTGCAGATGCCGTCCACGCGGACTTCCACTTTGTCGATGCGGCCGGGGAAGGTTTTCCACAGCGCACGGCTGTCCACATTTAGGCTGTCCGGCGTCAGACAGTCCATTTGGCCGCAGCGTGTGCAATAAAAATGGGGGTGGGGATGGTGGTGTTGATTAGGCGCCATGCCATAGTAAAAGGCCCGGCCACCGGTGCTGATGCGATCCACCAGACCATGGGCCACCAGCAGATCAAGGATGCGGTAAACGGTTACCCGGTTGATGCAGCAGGTCCGCTCCAGAGTTTTGAAAATATCGGCGGCGGAAAGGGGGTAGCTGTTGTTGCCGACTACTTCGAGTACTCGCAGCCGGTTATCGGTCGCATCCAGATCCGCAGTGTTCAGCAGCTCCTCGTAATTGCATTGATTGCACATGTCAGCTCCTCTGCGGACCCACTGCGATCTTTTCTTCAGGGACCCTGGATGGCGCGGTTTTCCCACGGCCAGGGATCCATCGCTCAACCAGAAGGTTCAGGAAGAAGAAGAGGCCTGCCACCATGATGATGGATGCACCCGAGGTAAGGTCGAAGGCATAGGAAATCCACAACCCGGCAATGGTAAACACAACACCCAAGAGGCTGGCTCCGATCATCATCTGCAGCAGGGATTGGGCATGCTTTTCCATGATAAAGGGTGGAATGGTCAGCAGTGCGATCACCAGAATCAACCCCACCACCTGGATCACCATTACCACGGTCACTGCCAGCATGCCGATGAGCAGAAAATACAGGGCGGTCACCGGCACCCCGCGGATGCGGGCGAACTCCTCATCGTAGGAGAGGGCCAGGAGGTCTTTGTAATAGACGGCCACCAGGGCCACAACCAATAGACCCATGACCGTCATGATCCACAGGTCTGTGTCCGGAACGGTCAGGATGCTGCCGAACAAATAGCTCATGAGGTCCACGTTATAGCCGGGGCTCAGGTCGATCAGGATGATTCCGCAGGCCATGCCCAGGGCCCAGATGACGCCGATAATGGTGTCGGCCCGGTGCCGGGCTTTGAGGGAGACGGCAGCCATGATCATGGCCGCGCCCAGGGAAAAACCCAGGGTGCCTGCCAGATAGGGCAGGCCGAAGTAAAAGGCCAGGCCGATGCCGCCGTAGGCGGCATGGGCGATACCGCCGGAGAGGAAAACGATGCGGTTGACCACCACCAGGGTGCCCATGATGCCGCAGATGATGCTGGCCAGCACGCCGGCAGCCAAAGCGTTGCGCATGAATTCGAAATGCAGGGCCTCAATCATCGGTCACTCCTTGTGGTGTTGCAGTACCCGGTGGGGCAGATGGCCGTGGGTTACCAGTTCCACGGGGCAGACTTCCTCCACGGTGCAGGGATACATGATTTCGAGCATATCGCCGGTAATTTCAGCCTGCTGATGGTAGTGCAGCCGCCGGTTGACGCAGGCTACGGACTTCACATAGATGGAGATCACCAGCAGGTCATGGCTGACCACGACAATCGTGACGTCCTTGTTGAGGCGTTGGAGCAGTCTGAAAAATTCTGTCTGTCCCTTGGAATCGATGCTGGCTGTGGGTTCGTCCAGCAACAGCAGCCTGGGGCGGGTGACTAGGGCACGGGCAATGAACACCCGCTGGCGCTGGCCGCCGGACAGCTCCCCGATTCGGCGGCGGGCATAGTCGGCCATGTCGATGCGGTCCAAGGCCTCCAGGGCATCCCGGCGGTCCTGCGTGGCGGTTTGAGACCATCGTTTTCCGGGAGCCAATTTTCCCATAAGCACCACATCCAGGGCCGTAATGGGAAAATTGCGGTTGATATGCACATCCTGGGGAACATAACCGATGTGATGGGAGACGCTGGTTGCCGGTTTTCCCATGACCCTTATCCGTCCCCGCTCTGGCTTGAGCAGCCCCAGAATGAGTCTGAGCAGAGTCGTCTTGCCGCCGCCGTTGGGACCGATCATGGCGATGAAATCCCCCTCCCCAACCTCCAGATTGACATCTTCGAGCACCCGCTGCCCGTTGTAGGCAAAAGCAAGGTCTACGATCTGGATAATGGGGTCACGGTTCTGGAGATCATTTGAAAGCATTTTTAAATTCCTCGCCCGCCCGGCGCAAATTGGTAGCCCAGTCCTGGGCCAGTGGATCGACAACGACCACGCTGCCGTCGATCGCTTTGGCTATTTGCTCGGCGCTTTTTGATGAAAACTGGGGCTGCACGAAAACCACCTTGATCCCGTTCGACCGCGCCTGCTCGATCAGTTGCTTCAGTTGTGCCGGTTTGGGGCTTTTGCCTTCGATTTCGATGGGCACCTGCTTCAGCCCGTAGGTCTGGGCAAAGGTGCCCCAGGAGGGATGAAACACCATGAAGGAGGATCCCTTCAACTGGTCGAAGCGTGTTCTCAGGTGGGCGTCCAGATCCACAAGGTCAAGGATAAACGCTCGATAATTGGCTTCATAGGCTGCACGATGGGCCGGGTCCACCTCTTGAAGTGCCTTGAGGATCGACCGGGCCTGCAACATCACCAGGGGTGGCGAGAGCCAGATGTGTGGGTCGAGGCTGCCTTGATGGTGACGTTCTTCACCTTGTACCTCTTGCTCGTCGTGGTGGCCATGCATTGCCATGGGTTGTTTCATGATACCAAGATCGGTGTGAACCACCCGCAGGCGCGGATTAACGGCGGTAATTTTTTCCAGCTTGGCGGTTTCAAATTCGATGCCTATGGCAAAGTAAAGGACCGCTTTGGACAGGGCCACCATTTGCTGCGGTTTGGGCTCGTAGGTGTGCGGATCCGCGCCGGGCTCCACCAGCACCTGCACATCGACCAGGTCTTTGCCAATTTGTTGCACGAAGTACTGCTGGGGGGCGATACTAACGAAGAGAGGCAGCCGCTCCGCCGCCCATCCACTGGAAGCGAGACCATATAAAACGGATAAAACGGTCAATATGGATATCTTGAAGTCAATCATCGTTTACCTGTAGTTTTGGCTCGGTTGGTTGTCCCGGAGGAGTGCGACCCAATGCAAATTTATTGCATTGAATGACTTTTAGCAAGGTTGGATTTGGAAAAAGGATCCGCTGGAAGCATTGTTTTCAACAATGGTGCTGACCCGTCGCAGAGGTCCTGTCCGATCGGCCGCTACCCCCGGGGGGTCGGGGATGGCTCGCCTGGTTCGGTATAGCGGCAATCAATAAATCCCGACGTCAGCTTTACTGACCCAGCCGATTTTGTCTTCGGTGAAACGGACCAGCAGGTGGGTGTCGGATTGACGCTCGATACGAACACGGGTGCCTGCGTGCAGAACGAAGAGTTGGGTAGCGGTCTCGGTGAATCCGGAGCGCACGGGGACTTGGTCCGGAAGAATCACGGCGTGCCGGATGTGGGCGGCATCGACATAATTGAATGCGGCCGTGGCTGTGAAAATCACCGTGGCGGCGGCAATCAAAACGACGGAGGGGCGCAGGAGGCGTTTTTTGTGGACGGCTAAGATAGAAAGGGCGGCCCACAGGACGGCATTTAGCACGACGGCCACCCAGCGAACGATGGCATGGCTCAACTGGTATTTCCAGAAAAAGAGGATCTGCAGCAGGGGTGATTCCCCTTCTCCCCGTTCATCCTTGGTGAGCGTCAGAGCGTAGTCGTAATTGAAACGCAGGTCCGGGTCATCCGGGATGCGCTTCAGGGCCCGTTCATACCACAGCAGCGCGTGGCCCAGGTCATCGTTTTTCAGGTAGGCGTTGCCCAGGTTGTAGAAAAGGTTGCCGTTTTTAACCCCACCGCTGGCCAGGCTTTCAAAGGCGGCGATGGCCGCCGGCCAATCCCCCTTGCGATAGCCTTCGATACCGTCCATGAAGGTGCGCGCGGTTTGCGTTGCCGCGGCAGTGACGGTAACGGTCAACAGCAGCATCAGGCAACCGGCGGTCCGGCGCAATCTCTTCATCGGGCCAGCCTCCGTATCGCTTGCCGGGTCCTGGCTAGCAGGTTGGCACGCTTGTCTTTGTCGAGCCGGCCACCCGAGTAGTTGCAGCTTTCGATCTGCTCCAGAAGTCTTGCGGCTGCGGCGGCATCATCCGCAGACCATCCGATTTCAAGCAGTTGATCGCTGGCTTCCGACCAGGTCAGGGAGGTGCCTGTCACGCCCCGCCGGCCGAGGATGGCCGATACCAGGGCACGGTAAAGGGCCGAGAGAAAGTCGCCATCCGGGCAGTCCGCGGCGGCTGCGGTTTTCAGGGCCTGTTTGGCCCGATCGGCCATGATCCGGCCCGGAGCATTGTCCTTGCGAGTGATCTGCATCACGGTTCTGGTCGCCACAAAGCCCAGGACCGGCAGGGCCAAAAAAAGGCCAAACCACAGTGGCGGCAAGGATCGCTGAGATTCCAGGGCGTCCAGTCCCTCCTTCAACGGGAGGATGTCCCGTCCGGTGAACTCCACGCGCTTTTTCAAAGACGGCGTTTGCATGGGCGTGGCCCGGAACACATCGATGTCGCTTGCCGCGGTGTCGGACGGGGAGACGGCGACATCAAAGGCCGAGGTGGCGATGCTTCGGTAACTACCTGTTTCAACATCAAAATAAGCTAAATCAATAGGTGCGATACGGTATTCGCCCGGCTGAACGGGAACCAGGGCCGTGCGGAAAACTTTGCTCCCCGAATACCCCTGGGGTCCCCTCTGGATCTGCTCTTCGGGATTGTCGGTGTAGGTTTTGAACTTGTCGGGAGCGGATATGGCCGGTACCAGGGCATCCATAATGTTGCCCGAGCCGCTGATGGTGACGGCCAGCGTAGTAGAATCTCCCACCTGCAACGCGGTCTTGTCCAGGCTGGCGGCAATCTCGAAGCGGCCGACCAGGCCGGAAAAGGGTGTTCCCGGTGGCGTGGGTGGAAGGGGTTGGACATGTACCGCGATGGGGTCGGTTTCAAGGATGCGCGTGGTCATTTCGGTGCGTCCGAAAAAAGCGTCCATGCCGGAAAACGGTCGCGGCCGGCGGCTGCGCTGCAGCAGACCGACCTGAAGTTCCGCCGGCTCGATTTCCAAGGGTCCGGTTTTCACCGGAACCAGGATGAAGGTCACCTCCGTCACGACGAATTCCCGGCCGTTGACGATTTTGCGGTAGGATCGGCGGTCCTCCAACTCGTCGGCATTGAATCCGTCGAAATTCGGCGCTTGGAACTTGGCCTCGGCCACCTGGACGGCGTTGAAAAGCCGGAAGGTGTAGGAGAACTGCTGGCCGATCCACGGCGAAGGTTCCGACACCTCGGCAGTCACATATACATCGCGTTGTCCGCTGTCGGCCGGCGGCTCCTTGGAAACCACAACGCTGATGGGGGCTGTGTAGTGGATCTGGCGGTCGATGGTGACCGGTAGGGCCGGTATGGTCAGGTTGCCGGCTTTCAAGGGGATCAGGACGAATGTCTGGATATACTGGCGCGATGTGCGGCCGTTGATCATCTGGAAGCTGCTGCTGGACCCACGGGAGATGGTCTTGAAATCGGTAAGCACGGACAGGTCGGCCTCGCCCTCACCGCCTTCGATGGTTACCTGCAGGCTGATGGATTCCCCCACGGTCACCTGGTTGCGGTCCACCACGGCGCGCACGGTGGCCGCATCGGCGGCAATGGCGGCCGTCAGAATCATCAAGCCGGTTATTAAGAGGGTTCTGGCCATTACCAATCCTTCTCCACCCGTCGCTGACCGATGGCGGGCATCAGTGCCCGGCCCGGCTGATCCTGCAGACGGTTGAGCATTCGTTCGGCCTGCCCAGGATCGCCAGCCTGATCGCCTGGTTGGGCTTGCTGCGGTTGAGCGGAAGCCTGTTGAGCCGTTTGGGAGTCATTGGCTTTGGGCGCAGTGGGTTGAGCCGCCTGCTGCTGATCCTTCTCATCCCCCGCTTCTGGCTTCTGCGGGGCCTGCCCGCCGCCTTGCCGCCCCTTCTCGGATTGATCGTGTTCTTGCTTTTGCTGATCGTTGGATTCCCCGTCATCCTTGCCTGCATCGGGCGTGGAATCCTTTTGTTGTTCCGGGTCGGCTTTGTTCGGGTCCTGTTCTTTCCGATCGTCTCCCGATTGCTGCTGCTTCTGCTGCTCCAGGGCTTTTTTGACGAATTCCAAGTTCTCTTTGGTCGCCCGGTCGTCGGGGTCGATGGCCAGGGCGGCCTCGTAATGGCCGATGGCCGCCTTGGCGTTGCCTCGCCGGAATTCGGCGTTGCCCAGGTTGTAAAGGGCTTTCTGCTTCAGCCCCTTATTGTCGGTCTCCAGCGCCTTTGCATAATGATCGACCGCGGCATCGAAGTTGCCGTTTTTATAATAGGCATCGGCCACGTTGTAAAGGGCTTCGGGCTTCTCCGGGGCTTCCAGTTGGGCATCGGTGAAGTGTTTGAGGGCCTTTTCGAAATCCCCTGCCTGGTAGGATTTGATGCCCTCGCTGGTGTCGTTGGCCTGGGCCGGAGCGCCCGGCAGTATCAACAGGGCGGCCAACAATGCCGAAATCGCCGTTTTACGGGTCACGGGCAGCATCAGCTCGGCGACCAGACAAACGAAAGCCAGAGTCAATGGCCACTGAAAACGGTCCTCCCACACCTGCTTGCGTCCGGAGGTGAGGGTTTCCGCATCCATGGTGCGGCGGATCTCGTCGTTGTAGATGGCATCCAGGTCCATGTCGCCGGCCACGGAGCGTACATAGGTGGCCCCGGTGACGACAGCCATCTGTTTGAGGGTGTGCTCATCCAGCCGCGAGAGCACAATCTGCCCGGAGCGGTCCTTCTTGAATCCGCCGTTCGCTTCCGGAATCGGCACCCCATCGCTGCCGCCCACACCGATGCAGAAGAGTTTGATCTTTTTTTCCTTCAATATTTCAGCCGCTTTGACTGGATTGCCGCTACCGGTGTTCTCGCCATCGGTAATGAGAATGATGGCTTTGTCGGTGGCGCTGTTGGCATCGAACCCGTTCATGGCCGTCTCCAGGGCGCCGGTGATGTCGGTACCGCCCACCGGCAGGTAGTCGGGCGAAAGCGCCCCCAGGAAGAGATTGAAGGCGTCGTAGTCAAGGGTCAGCGGACACTGCAGAAAAGCGGTGCCGGCAAAGGCCACCAGCCCCACCCGGTCGCCCTGGAGCATGGTCAAGAGGTCGAAGACCTCGCGTTTGGCCCGTTCCAGCCGGGTGGGCGGGATGTCGGCGGCGGTCATGGAGCGGGAGCAGTCCAGGGCGACGATGATGTCCACCCCCCTCTGGTGGATATCCTGCCAGCGGTAGCCGTATTTGGGTCCGGCCAGGGCTACGACGGTAAAGAGCAGCGCGGCAGCCAGCAAGGCGCCCTTGACCCAGCGCCGGCCATCGGCTGTTTCCGGAGTGATGACAGACAAGCCATGGTCGGAAGCATAGAGGCGCAAAATTTCCAGCCGCCGCCGCATGCCGTAGATTATCATCAGCACCAGCAGCGGTACGGACCAAATGAAAAACAGCATTTCGATTCGAAAAAAACTCATGGCACGACCAGGTACCTCGTGTTGCGCAAAATCACATAAAGGGGCAACAGGACGATGGCCGGGATCAGCAGCCAGGGATAGATCTCGCTGTAGTCGGCGAAGATGTCCACCTTGACCTCGGTCTTCTCCAGTTTGTCGATGGTGGCGTAGATCTGCTGCAGCCCTTCCATGTCCTCGGCCCGGAAATAGAGCCCGCCGGTCTTGTCGGCAATGGCTCGCAGCGTATCTTCGTCGATGTTCACCTGCTGGTAGACATAGCGTTCACCGAACACCGGATCCTGGATCAGATAAGGCGCTTTGCCCCGGGTACCCACACCGATGGTGTAGATTTTGACTTTTTTCTGCACGGCGATTTCAGCGGTGGTGTCCGGTGAGAGCTCGCCGGCGTTGCTCTGGCCGTCGGTGAGCAGGATGATGATATTGGACTTGCTCTCGATGTCGGCCAGCCGCTTCAAGGAGATACCGATGGCATCGCCGATGGCGGTGCTTTTGCCTGCCGCACCGATTTCAAGGCGGTCCAGGATGCTGACCATGGTGTTGTAGTCCCGGGTCAGGGGCAGTTGCGTATAGGCGTGGGTGCCGAAGACCACCATGCCGATGCGGTCGCCGCTGCGTCCGGCCACGAACTCCTGCACCACGCCTTTGACCGCCGTCAGGCGGTTGACCACGCGCCCCCTTTGCTTGAAGTCGAGGGCGGCCATGCTCTCGGAGAGATCCAGGGCCAGTACGATGTTGATCCCCTCGGTGAGCACTTCGGTGCGCTCGGTGCCCCACTGGGGACGGGCCAGGGCAACGATCATGAGGCCCAGGGCGGCGTACTTGAAGGCCGGTACCAGCGGTCGCAAACGCAGGGCTGTTGATTCCGGAAGTCCCGCCACCGGAAATAGGGCGCTGCTGGCCATGGCCGGTGGCCGGTGGCGCCAATGACGATACCAGGCCAACAACGGCAGGAGCAGCAGGAGCAGGAAAAACCAGGGTGAGGCAAAGCGCAGCATAAGTGTACCAAATCACAATACTCAAAAAACAAATGACAAACAAAGCTACATAACCAAAACAATAAATTCAAACCCGCATGATCGATACATGATCGTGTTGGTAAGTTGGATATTGAAATTTATGTGAGATTTGGAATTTGTTTTTCTGAATTTATTTCTCCAATTTCCATTTATCTATCTACATCCAGCGGCTGCATGGTCTGGCGCACGAACGCGCGGACAAAGAGGAGGTCGGCTTCCATCTGTTTTTCTACCGTCGTCATGCCGCCAAACTTGACCGGATCCATAGCCAGGCAGAGCTGTTTCAACTGGCGGCCCAGTTCCCGGTCGAGGGGCAGGCGGTTGATGCAGGGCACGAACTCCTCGGTGGTCATCTCCGGCGCGCCTAAGGCAAAGCGGCCAAAAACGTACTGCCGCACGATGGCTGACAGGCGAAAATAAAATGTCCTGCCATCCAGCCGGCGCACATCGGAAATTCCATCCAAAGCCCGCATGGCAGTCATCTCCGGGGGCAGTTCGGGCACGAGGGTCTCGATGGTGCGTTGCTGGCGACGCTTTTTCCACCACCACCAGAGGGACGTCAGGATCAATGCCGCGGCCAGGGCCAGCAGCGCAGGCAGCAGCCAGGGGGCGTCGAAACCCACCGGCACCGGCGGCCGGATGTCATGGATGTCGGTCATGGGCGGTGGTGCGCCCGGTGCGGTCTGACCGGCAGTCGGCGGTTGGCCGGCCGGTGCCGGTGCATCCGCACCCGCGACCGGCAGGACCAGCCCGAGGGCCAGCCATACCATCAGGCCGAATTCAATTGTCACCGTCTGTCTCATCATCCTGACCATCATCGCCGCCGCCGCTCCCGATAGCGGAAATAGCGCACCAGCATATCGGCGGCATCGCCGTCGGTAGGCATTTCAATACAGTCCATATCCATGGTCTTGTGGGACTGCAGGATCCTGTCGTGAACCGCCTGGCGGCTTTCCTGATAGCGTGTGCGGGTGGCTGAGTCCGCGGCGTCCAGGTAGCGCACGGCGCCGGTCTCCAGGTCCTTGAGGGCGACCATGCCGCCCCCGGGCAGGCAAAATTCGCCAGGGTCGGTCACCAGGACGCTGACCAGTTCGTGTTTGCGGGCGGCTGAACGGATGCGCAGGGTGGTCGCCCGGTCGAAGCTGTCGGTGAGAAAATCCGACACGAGGAACGCCACGGTGCGTTTACGGTACACGCGGGCCAGGAAATCCACCGCGGCGATGATATCGGTGCCGGTGTGATCGGGCTGGAAGGTGAAGATTTCGCGAATCAGCCGCCACACGTGAGCCGATCCCTTTTTCGGCGGGATATAGCGCTCCACCTGATCAGTAAAGAGGATCGCCCCGGCCTTGTCGTTGTTACGGATGGCGTTGAACGCCAAGATGGCGGCGATCTCCGCTGCGGTCTCGCGTTTGATGCTCTGCGTAGTGCCGAAGCGGCCCGAAGCGCTCATGTCCACCAGGAGCATAACCACCTGTTCGCGTTCCTCCCGGTAGCGCTTGATAAAGGGTTTGCCCATGCGCGCCGACACCTTCCAGTCGATGCTTTTCACATCGTCACCGGGTGAGTATTCGCGCACCTCCTCGAACTCGATGCCCGCCCCCCGGAACACCGAGCGGTACTGCCCGGCCATCAGCGTATTGACCATACGGCCGGTCTTGATGTGGACTTTTTTGATTTTTTTAATGATTTCGGGAGAAAGCATGGCGGTAACATGACAAATGCAAAAATTCAAATGTCAATTGAAGGATTAAATCGTTTTTGAATTATAAACGAAGTGATATTTCACTATCGCCTATCGCCTATCGCCTATCGCCTATCGCCTATCGCCTATCGCCTATCGCCCATCGTCAAGGTACCTCCACCGAGTCGAAGATGCGGCCGATGATTTGATCCGTGTCGATATCCTCGGCTTCGGCTTCGTAGGTCAACAGGATGCGGTGGCGCAGTACGGCCGGGGCAATGATTTTCACATCCTGGGGGGTCACGTAGGCCCGGCCCTGCAAGAAGGCGTAGGCCCGGGCGGCCAAGCTCAGGAAGATGGTGGCCCGGGGTGAGGCCCCGAACTGGATGTAGTTGGCCACATCGATACGATAGTCCGCCGGATTGCGCGTGGCAAACACCAGATCAACGATATAGTCTTTGAGTTTCTCGTCCATGTAGACGCGGTTGATCAAACTGCCGATGTCCCTGATTTCCGCCGGGTCAAGGACCGGCTGAACAGGCTGTTGGGTTTCGAAGCCCATCCGTTTCAGGATCTCCTTCTCTTCAACCTTGTCCGGATAGTCGATGAGAATCTTGAGCATGAACCGGTCCACCTGGGCTTCGGGCAGCGGGTAGGTGCCTTCCTGTTCAATGGGATTCTGGGTGGCCATGACCAGGAAGGGCTCTGCCAGCGGGAAAGTGGTTTCACCGATGGTGATCTGGCGCTCCTGCATGGCCTCCAGCAGCGCCGATTGGACCTTGGAAGGGGCCCGGTTAATTTCGTCGGCCAGGATGATGTTGTTGAACAGCGGGCCCTTTTTTATGCTGAAGTCGCCGGTCTTGGGGCGGTAGATCTCCGTACCCACCAGATCGGCCGGCAGCAGGTCGGGGGTGAACTGGATACGCTTGAAGTCGGCGCGAACCGTGTCGGCCAGGGCCTTGACCGCGCTGGTCTTGGCCAGGCCCGGCACACCTTCGATGAGAATGTGGCCGCGAGTGAACAGGCCCATGAGCAGCCCGTCGACCAGGTCCCGCTGCCCCACCAGGACTTTGCCGATCTCTTCCCGGAGGCGGTTGACCACGAGATGCCTTTCTTCAATCTGTGCTTTCAGTTCTTCCAGTGGCACGGCATCCTCCTTTTGCCCAATGGTCGGATCAGTGTTTGTGCACGGGGTATCCCGACAGAGGCGCGTCGGGTATCAAATCAACGGGAAAATAAATAAGGAACCCCTTGTTGTCAAGGTGCTTGGGGCGGGATGCCATTGCGATGCGGCGATCATGAGCGTCCCATTGTTTTGTTGGCGCCCGTGGCCCATTAGCACTCACCGGGGTGGGGGACGAGGGCGTCGGAAAGGGCGGAGACCCTTTTTTCAATCCTTTTGAACGCCTGTTGGGCTTCTATCAGGGACACCGGGTTAAAATAAACCGACTCCCCGGGTTGGATCTGGCCCAAGAGGGGCACATCCGCCCCGATGACCGCGGCAATCTTTCGATAACCGCCGGTGATGGACTCGGCACCTAAAATGATCGCTTGGCCGTCACCGGAGATCTGGACGGCGCCGGCGATGATGCCTTCGGAATCGATGGATGCCGGCAGCCCTGCCAGATGATGGATCGCTTCGCCGGTAAGCCGGATGCCGGTGCGGTCCGATGCCGGGGAGACCCGGAAACGGCTATCGACGAAGCGGTGTCGAGCCGATTTGTCGAAATCCTGGGCTTGGGGGCCCCACATCACTCGAAGCATCCACGGTTCGCTATACGCCGGGATGGCATGGGCAAAACATTCACACCCGATCAGCTCCCATCGAACGGGGATGCCGCTGCCGTGGATCCGGTCGCCCTTCTCCAAGGACCGGCCGCCATGTCCGCCGAATCGGGAAGAGATGTTGGTGGCGCGGCTATTCATCACGGTTGCTACGGCCACGCCGCCCCCCAGGCACAGATAGGCCCGGCATCCGGTGACCGGTGCACCGAAGGTTAATGTGTCTTCCGGTACCAACTCCAGGGTTTTCCATTGCGCCACCG
Source organism: uncultured delta proteobacterium (assembly GCA_963704985.1). Taxonomy (GTDB): domain Bacteria; phylum Desulfobacterota; class Desulfobacteria; order Desulfobacterales; family Desulfosarcinaceae; genus Desulfosarcina. The sequence goes on from CAVPIL010000010.1 coordinate 960,684, forward strand.
GTTTGCCATTCAGGCGGGCGTCCAGGTCAGCGCCCGTGATGGCTGCCAGGGTGGGGGCCACAACGCGAGTCCTGAAACCGCCGATGAGGATTTCGATGCCGGCGGCATTTGCAGGATTGCCCACCAGCAGGTTGCCGATGCGCAGGGCATAGCTGTCCATGGCACCGCCGGGCGGCACCCCGTAGCGGCCGTAGCCAAACCGACCCAGGTCTTGCACCAACGTCATGGTACCCGGGGCGGTCACCTCGAGAAGGGGACTCAAGCCGGCCAAATGGCCACCTCCTGTGGTTCCACAGCATAGAATTGAACCCGGTCCCCCGGTGCCAGGAGGGCCGGTGGATCGTGTTCGGCGTCGAACAGCACCAGGGGGGTTTGCCCGATGATCTGCCATCCTCCGGGGCTTTCGGCCGGATAGATGCCGGTCTGTCGGTGGGCTATGCCCACTGAGCCGCGGGCCACCCGGGTTCGCGGCGTCTCGCGGCGGGGGGTGGACAGGTGTTCCGGCAGTTCTCCCATGTACGGGAATCCGGGCATGAATCCGATCATGAACACTTGAAAGACGGTGCCGGTATGGGCTGCGACGATCCGCTCCGGGGTGCATTGGTGAATGGCGGCCACGGCTTCCAGGTCCGGACCGAAGGTGCCGCCATATACCACGGGGATCTTCACCATCCGAGGCTCGGGTAGGGCGACCGTCTCCCGGGACCGCCAGGCCTTGAGGACCCGTTGCTGAATTTCGGATGGCTCAGTGCTGCCAGGATCGAACATCACCATCAGCGAGCGGTTGCAGGGGACAATGTCACGGACGCCCGGCAAGCTTGCATCCATTAGGAGCAAGGCCAGTTCGTGAACCGCCCGATTGACCCGCGCACTGATGGCGGCGCCCACCTCGACAATCAGGCTCCGGTCGCCCATCAGGTGAAAGCGGGGCATTTTATGGAGGTTGTCGTTCATGGCACCATGGGTCACTCTGTCTGAGGGTCCGGGAAGAGACGACCGCAGGGGGTGATCTCGACGCCGGACCTTTCCAACTGGCTGCGCATCGCTTTAACCAGGGCCAGGGCCGACGGGTTGTCCCCGTGGACACAGATGGTGTGGGCGTTGATTGATATTTCGCTGCCATCGATGCAGACTACGCTGTTTTCGGTCACCATGCGTACCACCCGGGCGGCCACCTGTTTGGGATCTTCGATGATGCTGCCAGACAGCTTCCGGGAGACCAGGGACCCGTCGGCATTGTAGGCGCGGTCGCCGAAAAATTCACCGGCCACGCGAATGCCCAACCGGCGGCCCATGGTCTCAAGTTCCGACTGGCTTCGGCCGGCCAGGGCCATGAGGATCAGCGACGGGTCCATCCGGGACATGGCCTCCATCACGGCGCCCCAGATGCGTGGGTCTGCCACCGCCATGTTGTAAAGGGCGCCGTGGGGTTTGACATGCTGCAGACGGATGCCACGAGCCTCGGCGAAAGCCTGAAGCGCGCCCACCTGGTAGGTCACCAGGTCCCTGATTTCATCGAGGGACAGGTCCATGGTCCGCCTGCCGAAGCCAACCAGATCGGGCAGGCCAGGGTGAGCGCCCACGGCCACCTGGTTATCGACGGCCAACTCAACCGTGGCCCGCATCACCCCAGGATCTCCCGCGTGGAAACCGCAGGCGATGTTGGCGGAACTGATCAGAGGGATCAGTTGGCTGTCCTGCCCCAGCCGGTAGCGGCCGAAACTCTCCCCCACATCCGCATTGAGATCGATTTTCAGTTGCATGGCTTTCCTCCTTGGGGCCGTAATGATTCCAGCACCTGTACGAGACGGTCGACCAGATGGTGGTGGTAGGCGCTGCCCGTGTCGGCTGTGGCCCGGCTGGGATGGCCGGTAATGGTGTCGCCGGTGCGGTCAAAAACCTGCTGCAGGTCCTGGCGGGTGGCCGGCACATAGCACAGGGTGTCTCGGGGATCCTGGGGGTCAAGGTGGTATTGGGGTGTTTCAACGTGGGGATTGTCTTGGGCATATTCAAGATGCACCAGGTCCGGATGGCAGTGCAGCATGTGGGAAATTTCGATCTCCTCCCCGTGGCCGATGGGTCCGAACCCCAGTCTGCCGGCAATCTCTTTGGACATGTAGGCGGGGTCAAAGAGCGCCACCTTGACCCCCAACGTCCGTTGAACCCGCTCCGCAGCAATCTGCATCCAGGAGATGTTTACGATGCGGTGCCCGTTGACCACCACGAAGTTTTTAAATCCGTGGCCGGCCAGAGAACCGATGGTGTCACTCAGCACCTCGATCAGGACTTCTGCCCGGATGGAGATCGTGCCCGGTTTGACCAGATGATGGGGACTCCAGCCGAACCACAGGGGCGGGGACACCAGGACACTTGTTTCTTCGGCCGCTCCTTCGGCGATTGCCTCAGCCACGTAGGTATCGGTACCCAGGGGGGCGAAAACACCGTGCTGTTCGGTGCTGCCCACGGGCAGGAGGATGCGGTCGTCCTTCTTCAGGTAGGTTGCGACATCTTTCCACGATCGTTCCTGAAGCTTGATACGGTTCATGGCGGTCTCCTATTTGACAGACATCAGTTTGGGGAGATAGAGGGCGATCTCCGGGAAGATGGTGATGATGACCGTGGTCAGCAGCATGAGAAAAAAGAATGGCAGGGCGTGGCGGGCGATGCGCATGATGGGATCGCCGGTGAGACCCTGGATGACGAAGAGGTTGAAGCCCACAGGGGGGGTTATCTGGCTCACTTCCACCATGAGGATCAGGTAGATGCCGAACCATATGGGATCGAACCCGGCGGCGACCACCATGGGAAGGGCGATGGGCAGGGTCATCACCACGATGGAAAAACCATCCAGTAGGCATCCAAGCACAAGGTAGACCATGCCCAGGAGCACCATCAGGACATAGGGGGAGAGGTCCATGCCGGTGATGGCCTGGGTGATGGCCGCCGGGATGCCCAGAAATCCCATGACCCGGGAGAGAAAGCCGGCGCCGACGACGATCAGCATGATCATGGCATTGGTTTTTACGGCCCCCATTAAGCATTCAAACAGGATCTTCAGATTCATCTGCCGGTTGAGAAAGGCGAAAACGGTGGCTCCCAGAACACCCAGGGCGGCCGCTTCGGTGGGGGTGGCGATGCCGGCGTAGATGCTGCCCAGCACCATGAGGATGAGGATTAGGGTGGGTGCCAGATCCTTCGAGGACTTGATCCGCTCGCTCCAGGAGTAGGTGTCCTGCATCTTCGGAGCGATCTCCGGATTGCGGATACCCCGATAGATGATGTAGGCGGAGTAGATCCCCGCAAGCAGCAGTCCCGGCAGGATGCCGGCCATGAACATTTTGCCGATGGAGACTTCCGCCAGGATGGCGTAGACGATCATGATCAGCGATGGTGGAATGAGAAATCCCAGGGTACCGGCGCCGGCCAGGGAGCCCTGGGCGATGGAGCGGTCGTAGCCCAGCTTTTCCAGTTCGGCCAGGGTGATGCGGCCCACGGTGGCCGTAGTTGCGGCGCTGGAGCCGGAAACGGCGGCAAAGAGGGTGCAGGCGATGATGTTCATCAGCAGGAGACCGCCCGGCAGGCGATAGAGCCAGGGCACCAGCGCGCGGAAGAGTCGTTCGGAGATGCCCGATCGATAGAGAATCTCGCCCATGAGAATGAACATGGGCAGGGCCACGTACTCCCACTTTTCGATGGTGGCCCACACCGACGAGGCCATGTTGTTGCCTGCGGGCAGGCTGCTGAACAGGGTCATGCCCACGAAGCCGACGATAAACAGGGAAAACCCCACCCAGATGCCGGCGCTGAGGGTGAGGAAGAGGGCGCCGAATACCACCACGGACATGGTAGCCATACCTGCATCCATCACACCACCTCCTCTTCCTTGCCGATGGCCATAAGGGTCTTGACGGTGGTTCCGACAAACTGGAGCAGAAAGCAGGCGGCGCCGACCAGCATCAGCGTCTGGGGAACCCACAGGGGCGTCTGGGTGAGGGTGCCCGAAGTGGAGTTGTAGCGGATGGTTGACTGGACCATTTTCAGCAGGTACCACCACAGGTATCCCATGAACACGGTGGTTATGGCGGTGGCCAGGAAGGTGACGGTGTCGGCGACCCGCTTGGGTAAAAAGCCCAGGATCAGGGTAATGCGGATATGACCCTTTTCCTTCAGGCAGTACCCGGCGCCCATGAAGATGATGGCCGCAAGGCCGTAGGCGCTGTATTCATCGGCGATGAGGGTGGTTTTGCTCATGGTATTCCACAGCAGGATCTCGATGAGGATCAAGATGGTCATCAAGGCCAGCATGACGGCGGATATGCCGGCCATCCAGTCACTGAGTGTTTCGGTCAGGCGTACGAGTCGGTGCATGGCTTTCCCGGTGGGTTAAGGGGTGGTCGGAACCGGGCGGGCCGTGATGTTTCCGGCCCGCCCGGAGATTTTTCCTGACAGTTAACGGCTATTGGGATTTTCCTGTAATACGGGAGTACTGATCCAAGATTGCCTTGGCGTCGGCACCGGCCTTCTCCACCCATTGGCCCCGCAGTTCAATGCCGATGGCATCCAGTTCCTTGCGGAAGGACTGGTTCACCGGGGAGACGATCATGCCGTTTTCGACCAGGGTGGACCGGTTATTGCGGTCCATGTCGCCGGCCAGATTCCACATCTCGTCTTCCATCTCTGCGGCGATTTCCAGCACCTTGGCCTGCATGTCGGCGGGAAGCTTTTCCCAGGCAGAGAGGTTCACGTTGACCAAGTTCACCGGGCCCACAATATTGATTGGGGTGAAGTATTTGAGTACTTCCCAGGCTTTGGCATCCACACCGGAAACGGATGAGGTGTACATGGAGTCCAGCAGGCCCGCCTTCATGGCCGGGTAGACTTCGGAAAAGGGCATTTTGCGGGCGGCGATGCCGGTGGCGTTGCCGAACTCCAGGCCGGTGCCGTCATACACACGCATTTTCAGCCCCTTGAGGTCAGCCGCCGAACTGATGGGGCGTTGGGTATAGATGCCCGAAAATGGCCAAACAGAGGTGTAGAGGGTCATCTGGTTGAATTGTTTCAGGACTTTGGCATAGGTGGGCTTGGAGAGTTGATAGAGCAGCCGCTGCTCGAAAGCGTTGCTGGAAATAAAGGGTTGGGCGGTAAGGGCCAACACCGGGGCGTCGCCCTCCACCATTCCGGTGGGCACTTCGGCCACGGCAAGCTGTCCTTCGGCAACGGAACGAAGCAGTTCGGGGCCTTTGAAGCCCAGGGCTGCGCCGGCGTGCAGCACAATGGTGAGTTCGCCGCCAGTGGCTTCTGCCACCCGGTCTGCAAAGCGCTGGGCACCCTGGGAGTGGAAGTTGCCCGCCGGGTAGTTCAGGTGCATGTCCCACTTGGTTATGGCAAAACCATCGGTGGCGCAGACAAGGGCGAAGACAAAACAGACGAGAATCAACAGGTTTTTTTTCATTTTTCCTTCTCCTTTGAAGCTTAGGGGTTGTATGGCATGGCAACCGATCCAGCCCAGACTCAGGCCAGGCCTGAGTTACGGTTGTCAAACCCTGTTAAAAATGCTGATGTACCAATGAGGCACCATGGCTCCCGAGCTGATTTAGGAGGCCAGGTACCGGATCACCCGGTCCTTGAAAATCTGGATGTGTTCTTCGATGATCGTCTTCAGGCCGTCCTCATCCCGCAACCTGATGAAGGCGATGATCTGCCCGTGCTGCTGGACCACCGATATATAGTGCTCCTTCAACGAGCGCTGGGGGTCCATTTCATTGCCGTAGGACATATAAGCCAGACGGTCCGTCTCACAGCGAACCTTCTGAAGAGCCTGAATCAGGTAGGGGTTGCGGGAGCAGGCGGCAAAGTGGCTGTGAAAATCCCTGTTGGTTTCCACCAACTGCAGGATGTTCATCTCCTTCACCGCAGCGGCCACGGCAGTGTTGTCTTTTTCCATCAGTAGCAGAAACGGTGAGGCGTCCTGCCGAACGGCCAACTGGGCCACGCCCAGTTCTAATACCAGCAGGGCGTCAAAAGCCGCCTTGGTGTTCTGAAGGGTGATGGGTTGGACGGTGAAGCCCTTTCCCGGGGAGGACGCCACCAGCAGGTCCGCCGCCAGACACAACAGCGCTTCACGAATGGGCGTCCGACCGATGCCCAACTGCTCCATCAGGACGGTTTCCTCCAGACGCTGGCCCGGTTCGTATACCAGGCTTACGATATTGCGATAGATCGCCGTATAGGCGCTTGCCGCAAGGGACTGCCTACCGTTTGCGGTTGGTTTCGGAGTATCTGGGGTGAGCGGTGGTCTTTGTGGTTGCATGACATTTCCCGGCGCTGTGGGTTGCCGATGCGGGGGTGAATTGGTTAAACAATACTATATATTAAAAATATATGTCAAGTATATTTATGTGGGGATGGTTTAACATTCTATAATTAATTGAAAAAATATTGTATCTATGTGATATATTTGGTCCATGATCATCGCACTGATTGCCAACCCGAGTGCCGGCGGACGAAAAGGGGCACGCGTCATCCCCCTGGTGGAGAATCATCTCCGCCGACAGTGCATTGACTACCGGATTTTCATCACCCAGCACCATGCCCATGCCATGGCGATTGCCAGTAAGCTGGCCCCTGCACGTTACGATGGGATCGTGTCCTTAGGCGGGGATGGAACCAATTTCCACATGCTCAATGGTCTGCTTAAATATCACGACCCTGCCACCCTCCCGCCCCTGGGCATCATCCCCGTGGGCAGCGGCAACTCCTTTGCCCGGGACCTTGGCATCACCACCACGGCAGAAGGCATCCGGTCACTGATCCGAGGAGAGACGCGACCGGTGGATGTGTGCTGTTTTCTCCAGGATGGAAAGCCCTGGTATTTTGTCAATCTGGCCGGGTTCGGCTTTGTGACCGATGTGGCCCAGACAGCCAGCCAAATGAAGCGGATCGGCGATTTCAGCTATGTGGTGGGGGTCTTCCACCGGATGCTGAGTTTGCAATTTCATCGGATGGAACTGGAAATCGATGGCATGCGCCTAGACGGAGACAACTGTTTCGTAGAGTTCTGCAATTCCCGATACACCGGTGGCAAGATGCTCATGGCGCCCGATGCAAAGATCGACGATGGTTTGTTCGATGTGGTGGTCGTGGGACCGTTGAGCCGCCGATCACTGCTGGCTACATTTCCAAAAATTTTCAAGGGTACCCACGGGTTAAACCCAGCGGTACGGTTTTACCAGGCCCGAACGGCCTCGGTGAAAACCGACCCGCCCAAAACCCTCCTGCCCGATGGCGAGCTTTTCGGATCAACGCCGACGCAGGTGACCATTCATCCCCGGCAGGTCAGATACTTCTCATGAAAACGGTGCGATCTGTAATGCTTTGGGCGGCGGGTACGATCTTTTTCACGTATACCTTCGTCATTCTCTCAGTCTGCCTGTTCATTTTTCCGCGGGAGCGGCTCTTTACCCTGGCCCGGGCTCTTTTTGCCATTCAGACGAGGCTCATGGGCATTCGACTGACGGTGTCCGGCCTGGAAAACATTGATGCCCAACGAACCTACCTGATTATGGGGAACCACCAGAGTCTTTTCGATCTGTTCGTCATTCCTGCCGCCATTCCAATGACATACGTGGCTGTAGAAGCGGCCTACCATTTTTCCATTCCCCTGTGGGGAAGCCTGATCAGGCGATGGGGATGCATCCCCATCCATCGAAACAACCTGGAAAAAGCCAAGGAGAGTCTGGAGATCGCCAGACAACGACTGGGCGAGGGGACATCCATCATCATCCTGCCCGAGGGACATCGCACATTAAGCGGCGAGATGGGAGCATTCAAAAAAGGTCCTTTTCACCTGGCCTGTCGAGCCGGGGCTGACATTCTGCCCTTTGCCATCCGCGGTCTTTTCGACTACCATTGCAAGGGTTCGTTCCACCTGAACCCCAAAGTGGTTCGGGTGTCCATAGGTCCGGCTATCCCCTATGCGGTGTGCGCCCGGATGACCCCAGAGCAGCTGCGGGAAGGTGTTCGCGGTATCATTGCTGACCTGGCCGGATAGCCCGGTGTCCAGCATGGGTATTAAAAGGAGGCAACCTGCAAGAGATGATCGCCTGCTGCGGCCTGCACTGTGAGGTGTGCGGCGCCTAACGATCCTTTAAGGACAACGAGGACCGCAAGCGCGAAGAGACTGCCGCCAGGTGGTCAAAGCTTTTCAAGGCAACAATCCCCTCGAATCCTTCAACTGCGCAGGTGGCCACACCGCCACCGGGGTCGTCTTCAGCCACTGTTTGACATGCGAGATCCGCGCCTGTGCCATGGACAAAGGAATAGACAACTGCGGATTACGCAATGCCTACCCCTGCGAACGACTGGACGTCATCTTTGGCCATGATCCGGGTGCCAAGGCGCGGCTGGATGCGATGCACCGCCAGCGTTGAACCCTGGGCTGGATTCAATGTATGGGCATGCATCGTAAAAAACTGGGTTGCCGTCGGACCGGTCGGCGATTTCCCCGATGGCATCATGGTGCCGTGTCGGGCCGGCCACCGATCCCTGCTTGTCCTGCATCGCCCGCCCCAATGGCATGCCTTCGACGCCGTTTGCCCCCACATGAGCCGGCCACTCGCGGATGCCCATATCGACGGCAACCGCCTGGAGTGCATCTGGCACAACATGATTTTTGACCTAAATACCGGCAGCATCCAGGATGATTCGGGTTTTATGGATATCCCGGATTTGAGCGTCTATCCGGTAATCGTGGCGGAGGAACGCGTCTGGGCGCAGATTTCATAAATCCAAAGCAGGATCAGGGCAGGGTCTCAATTTTATGCATGAGCCGGCGGGCGTTGCCGATGTTCTCACGGGCTTTTTCGTGATCCGGGTTGCAGACCAGCGCCATCTCCCATTCGGCGATGGCCGATTTCAGATCTTCGTTGATGAAGTGTTTGACCCCGTTGCGGTAATGGATCTGGGCCAGTTCCGCCAACCGGTTGCCGACACTTTCCTTCAGGGCCTTGCTGGCTTCATGAGCCTGGTCAGCTTTTTCCAGCACCTCCCGGGCTTTTAAAAAACGCTTATGGTCGAAGTGGTCCAGGGCCACCCGGTAGCGCGCTTCTGCGGCCAGGTCGCGGGCGTCGACGCTGTCTGGCGTGCTATTGAGCAGAGCTTCGACCCGGTCAAGACTTTGTTGATAGCGCCCTCGATCAAAATGATCCTGTGCCGTTGCAAGATCAAGGGTGAATTGCTGCTTTTGCAGGATGACCGTCAGTTTTCCCATTACAGCATCTTTGCCCGCGAACCCGTCGGGAACCGTGGCAAGGGCTTGCCGAGCGTCATCGAGCAGTCCCGATTCGATTTGGGCCGTCGCCTTTTTCAGATGGATGGTGTGGATCAGGGCCTTGACTTCGGGATTGACTGTATCCGCCTGCCCTGCCAGGTCCAGAGCGCCTTCAAGATCATTTTCAGCCAGCCGTGCCTTGGCCTCGGCCAGACGATTGGGGGGGTGCTTGCTACGGATTATTCTAGGCGGCGCCTTGTCCAGTTTTGGCAGGATCAACACGGTTCCAGGTTTCAGTGCGTCGTTTTCAGGAAGGTCATTGAACCAGGCCACCAGAAAGGCTTTTTTTTCATCACCAAAGACTTTTTTGGCCACTGAAGCCGGACGATCATCAGGCGCTGACAGGTAGACCGCCAGGGGAAAGGGTGAGAAACGGGCGTTGATCTGTTTCGCAGCTGGCTGAAAGCCGGGGTCCAGGCGAAGGGCCGTCAGAAAGTGGTTGCGGGCGGCGGGCAAGTTTTTTTGCCTTAGTTCCACCAGCCCTTTTTGATAGTGGATCTGAACCGCTGCGGCGACTGTACTTTCCATACGTTCTATTTCGCCGCGGGCTTCTGCCTGATCGATCCCTATCCGTTGAACCAAGCGCCAGTGATCCAATGCCATGACGAATTCACCGCAGGCTTCCAGCTCACGGGCCCGCGAGCGGATATCGCCGGCCTGCGCAGCAGCCCACCAAGGGCCGGCACGCATGAACTCGGACACGGATGCCTCCATACCAGCACAGCCACAAAGGGTGACGAGAGCCATGCAGGCGAGCACTGGCAGCATCCGTGTCATCAGTTGAGATCCGCCGCAATCAGGGTGGTGAGCATTTTGCCAAATTGCTCCGGGCTTACCTGGCTGTCAATGGCGGTTCGATGAATACCAAACCGGTCACCGAAATAGGGATTGTCCCCGGGAGATAGGATGAACGCGGCGGAAAACCCGAGCTTGGCCGCCATGGCCGACACCAGGCTGTTGGTGTCGCCATGCGGATAGGCCAGAAATAGGCAGGGTGCCTTCAGATGCGCTTCGATCTCTTTGCGGGACTGGCGCAGTTCGGATTCCACCAACTGGAAAAAGTCTTCGAAGGATTGTCCTTTGGTTTGAACGGTCAATGAACGCCCGCTTCGGCCCCGGCAGGCGATGGTGAAACCGTCTTGATGCAACCGCTCGATCTGCTCCCAGGTCATGGCACCCTTGCTGCCCACATCCGCGGTGGCCACGAAAAGCGTTGCCGTGAACCCCAGGTCTTTGAGGACGGGGATTCCGAAGTCGTAGAAGGTGCGGGAGATGCTGTCGAAGGTAATCAACACCGAGCGATAGGGCAGCTGGCCGGAGAACTCCATGAAATCCGCCAGCTGTTGCGGGGTGATCGCGCGAAACCCGTCGGTTTTCAAAAAGCGCATCTGGTCTTTGAATGTTGAGGCTGATTCCCCCACTCCCGTGAAAGCCAGAACAGGAACCGACTGATAGCCCTCAGGGGTCAGGCCCCCCTTTCGGAAGGGAACCGCCGGGATCAGGACCGTCTGGCCGTCGGCAACCGACGTAATTCCGTTGTACTCAGCGATCATCCACTCCTTGGATGCATCTTTTAAATAGCGTCGGGCAAGGAGGGCAAGGGTGTCCCCCTGGCGGGCTTTCACCAGCCTGGGTGGCGGGGGGGCAGGGCGCCCATTGTTTTCCTGGGAATGGATTTCAATGGGAATCAGGGCGGCCCAGAGCAGTATTGTCGTGCAGGCCAGAATGCGGTGCATGCGATGCTTAATTGACTGATTTGACATGGGCTCTCTGTTGGATGGCCGTTACGCGAAAGGTCTCCACAGGCGCGATTTTGCCTCTAATCGTGCGGGTGCCTGCCGGTTCCACATCGATCAATGCGCGCAAACGTTCATAAACCACATCTGTCACTAAAACTTCGCCGGGGTCAGCCAGTCCGCTGAGCCGCGACGCCAGATTTACCGTGTCGCCGATGACGGTGTATTCCATTTTTGCCTGGGAGCCGATGTTTCCTGAAACGATGAGGCCGGTGTGGATACCGATACCCACGGATGACAGCAGAGGATTACCATGGATGCTGTGCCGGCGCAACTGATCCATGAGTTCCAGGGCAGCACGTACGGCCCGTTCCGCATGATCCTTTCTGAATACCGGCACTCCAAATACTCCCAGCACGCAGTCGCCGATGAATTTATCCACGTACCCCCCGTAATCCAATATGGCGCGCGTGGCGATCTCGAAATAGGTGTTGAGCATGTCCACCACCACTTCAGGTTCACGGTCTTCAGCATAGGCAGTAAACCCCCGGATATCGGCAAAAAGAATCGTGGCGTCGTTCTTGTGTCCCTTGAGCCACATTTTTTCTGGATCGGCGAGAATCATTTCCAGCACATCCTCACCCACATATTTGCCGAAGGATTGGCGGGTCAGCGTGTGCCGCAGAAGCTCCTCGCCCATCCGGTTGAATGCGGTGGCCAGGTTGCCCAACTCGTCCTGGCGGTTGAGCGCCACGCGGTGATGGTAGTCGCCCTTCCCAATGGCTTCGGTGGCGGCCACCAGCTGTGAAATGGGCCTGGAAAAACGGAGTCCCAAGAAGACGGCAATGGCCAAGCCAACGGTCATCATCAACAGGGTCATGAATAGAATGGGCCCTTTTTCCCGGTCCACCAGCTGCTCGATAAAATCCAACGAGACGCCCACATGGACCATGCCTAAAAGCTTACCTTGAAAGACCACTTCACGGGTCAGGTTGAGAATCTGCTCTCCAGAAGCGGCGGTGAAGGAATAATAGGAACTGTTCCCCCGGGTTACCGGTGGCGATGCGGGATGGGGGGAAGCCAATGCCGATCCGATCCGATTCACATCCGTATGAGCCCGGATCAGCCCATGGGTGTCGGTCACCACGGCGTAGCGCAGCCCTTCTGTGTCGGTAGCCTCTTTGATCAGGGTGTTGAGGCTGAGAATGTCGTCGTCGATAAGCGGGATGCGGGCGTTGTTGACAAAATAATTGAGGCTGACCGTCCCCACGGTCACCGTCTGGTCGAACAGCCGGGACTTCTGCTTGCTGATGATGAAGAAGCTGAAAGAGACGATGGTGACGGTCACGATCAGCAAAGCGCCAACACAGAGCTTGAGCCAGATGGGAATGGCCGGGGCGGGAAGTCGTTCGGCCAAGGTACCGCGCTGACGCAAAATAAGTTCCCGGATATTGTCCGACAGGGAGGCAACGGAGATCCGGAAGTTCGCATTGATGGCCTCCACCACGGCAGCTTCGGAGGCCAGCCCCAGCTCGGTAATCATATGTCCCAGGCGAACGGCCTGACCGGTTTCAATCAGTCGCTGACGCTGGGCGGCGAGGGCCGTTTCCAGCCCTTTGTCGCTAATGATGCCCCGGTCCACCAGGACTTGGCCCAATTGCACGTCGTCCGGCGATCGGCGCCGGAAAAGATGCTGTAGGCCGAAAGCCAGGGTTTTTGGGGGTCGTTGCATGGCTGCACCGCCGGTGTGGGGGGTCATGAGTCCACATGGCATTCAAGCGCTACCGCCGTCGGCACCCCAACGACCGGTTGGCGTTCGCCTTGGTACCCGCTTGACTGCAATGTGGAAAGGGAGGTGCCGTGTAGACGCTGCTCGGCACCGTCCTGGGCAAGACTATAATGGTGAGGATCGGCCGGTGTCAACATGCAGCTCGGGAATCGTTGACAGACCAAGGCCGGAAGCCTATCTTATTTCATCGGTTTGACCGCGTAACGCCCGATCAATGGTCTTTTTTAAGAACCCATCAGGCAACTTGGGAGAGGCGACTGGCGCGGTTTCAGGCAACCCCTTCGAAAAGGCGGCGAGATATGAAGACGGCCAAAGACATGATCCAGGAAAAGGGAAGCGATATTATCTGTGTCCCGGTGGGCACCATCATCATGGATGCGCTGAAAAAGATGAACGCGCGTAAAGTGGGGGCGATTCTGGTGACCCTTGATGACGAGCCGGTAGGTATCTGGACGGAAAGAGACCTGATGCGCAACATTCTCGATGGGGCATTCGATCCCAAGACGACTCGCATCGAGGCTGTGATGACCAAAGCACTGATTTTTGCCCCGCACACCGATACCGTCTACAACCTCATGGACAAGTTTTTGGGGCTGCGGGTGCGTCACCTGCTCATCGAGAAGGATGGCGAGACCATGGGCATGGTTTCCAGCGGAGACGTCATGAAAGCCTCCATCCAGGAAAAGGACGGGGAACTCAGGCAGCTCAACTCCATGGTCGGATGGGACTACTACGAAAACTGGGGCTGGCGGCCAAAATCCAAATAGCGAGATGCTACCCACCGCTCTTCTGCGGTGACGGTCAGGCGGTTCTCGCCGGCCGCGGCGGACTCACCAGGGCTTCACCTTCCAGTACCGTCACCCCTTGCTGGTTGAGACAGGTCGTTTTCAGTCGTACGCGCTTTTTCAGCTCCATTTTTTCAATTACTTCCACCGTGGCGGTGATCGTGTCCCCGATGTGCACGGGAGCCAGAAATTCCAGTGTTTGGCGCATGTATACCGTCCCCGGACCCGGCAGGCGCGTACCGATCACCGCGGAAACAAACCCCGCCGACAGCATACCGTGGGCAATGCGCGTTTTGAAAAAGGTGCCTTGGGCGTAGGATTCATCAATGTGGGCCGGGTTCAGGTCGCCGGTGACGCCGGCAAACAGGTAAATGTCCGAATCGGTCACGGTTTTGGAGAACCGATCCGAATCGCCGATATTAAGCTGGTCGAAGGTTTTCCCGATCATGTTGCATCCCCTTTGCATGGTCGTTCTTAAGCAAGGGTGTCGAAAAACGCCATGAGCGCAGTCCTGACAAGGCAACATTCAACCTATAAAGATCGTCCTCGGTTGATAAATGCCGTTTTTGAGTCGATTGTTTACGCCGCATGGACAAGCGCAATCGTTTTTCAACAGCCGCTTAGGTATTTTTCATTGGCTGTCTATAAGAAATCTTCCACCTTCTTAAACGCCTCATCCACGGTCTTTTTATACTCTTCGCGACCCTTTTTAAACGCGCTCACCCATTCCTGAACGGCCTTTTTTCCCTCTTCGGGCATCCAGGTGGCCTGATTCAGGAGGGTGTCGGCCAGGGTTTCATTCTGGTCCTGAACCATGATCATGGCATTAAAGGCATTGTTGAAGGCACCCTTGTTGAACTCCACCATCTGCTTGAAAATCTTTTTCTGATCCATGTTTGGTCTCCATTTTATTGTTTAGGTTGGTTGGGCATTCGCATGGCCCAATTATAGATCGCCGCCGGCCGATGTCAATGGTAAAATGTTGCAATGCACAAAATTAGTAGTTTATGATTGCAAATCGACAGTCACTGCATATAATCTAAAAATTGCCGATAAGGTATATTGACAACCAGCTTTCAACCGATCTTTTGTTGCAGCGTGCCAATAAGTGAAGGGAAGGATTGATCCATGCATGATCCCCTGGTGTTGAAAAAATACAGCAATCGGCGACTCTACGATACCCGCAACAGCTGCTATGTCACCCTTGAAGATGTATCAACAATGATTCGCTCCGGCGAGCAGGTCCAGATTCAGGAGGCCACCACCGGCCAGGATGTGACCGCATTCATCCTCACCCAGATCATTCTGGAGGCGGCCAAGCGCAGAAACAGCCTGCTGCCGATAGCGGTGCTGCACCTGATTATTCGATACGGAGACAATGCGTTAGGGGAGTTTTTCCAAAAATATTTTCAGAAAACCCTCCACAACTATTTAGAAACCAAAAAGGCTTTTGATCGACAATTCGGCCAGTGGTTGGATATGGGCATGGAATTGCCCCGGCGCATGCCGGAGATGATGCCCGGTGCATCCTCCATTGAAGCCATGCTGGAAATGTTTGGTCTTCCAAAGCCATCCGCATCAAAAAAACCAGATGCGAAACCCCGGGATCCACTAAACACCCGCGACAGCGAACCGAAAACCCATTCGTGACCAATGCCAACACCTACTGTGTCGGTAACCCTGCTTGTTGCGACGCACAATCGGAGCAACGGCGGTCCCGACCACCGGAGATACCCATGCCCACAACGACCCGTTCCACCCCCGCTGGTTCCCCTTTGCACTGGCTGACAGATACCGCTGAGTATGCCGGGGATTTTTTCCAGCGTACGGTTTTATTTGCTGATATTTTGAGACGCCGGGGAAATCAGTACCTCGATCATCTTCGGCAGGGCCAGCCACCGGTGCTGACCTTTGCCTACGACATCCTGCTGGACGGCCGGGAAATGGACCCACCCACCAATTTTTATCTGGCTAGGATCCGGGACCGCCGGACGCCATCCCCATCCCGACCCTCCGATTTTAAAGAGCAACGGCGGCCTCAGCTTGCCAAGACTTCCCGCAAGTCATCCGTGCGTCCGATGATCATCATCGACCCCCGGGCGGGCCACGGCCCGGGGATCGGCGGGGCCAAACGGGATTCGGAGATCGGCATGGCCCTGGACCAGGGCTATCCGGTGTATGTGATTCTCTTCAGTACCCGGCCGTTAGCGGGGCAGACGCTGGACCATGTTCAACTGGCCATGGCCAGGTTCGTGGAAACGGTTCGGGATCGCCATCCGCAAGCTGGTAACCCGGCTATTATCGGAAACTGCCAAGCCGGGTGGGCCGCCGCGCTGTTAGGGGCCGTGCGGCCGGATATCACCGGGCCCATCGTGATGAACGGTGCGCCCTTGTCATACTGGGCCGGCGTAAAAGGCAAGCATCCCATGCGCTACAAGGGGGGCCTGACAGGCGGCGTGTGGCAGGCCTCTTTATGGGGAGATCTGGGCAACGGCATGTTCGACGGTGCCCATCTGGTAGCCGGTTTCGAGGACCTTAACCCGGCCAACACCTTCTGGGACAAGCATTATCACCTGTGGGCCAATGTGGATACGGAAGCGGACCGCTACCTGGACTTCGAGCGCTGGTGGAACGGCTACTATCTGCTGACTGCCGAGGAAATTCATTTCATCGTGGACCAGTTGTTCGTGGGCAACCGTGCCCAGCGGGGGCAACTGGTGATGAACGACCAACGCGTGGATCTGAAGGCCATGAAGGGGCCCATCGTGATCTTTGCCTCCCATGGGGACAACATCACCCCCCCGCAGCAGGCCCTCAATTGGATACCGGCCGAGTGGGGCAGCGTAGACGAAATCCGTCGCAGGCAGCAGACCATCGTCTACATGATCCACGGCACCATCGGTCATCTGGGCATTTTCGTTTCTGCGGGTGTCTCCCGGAAAGAGCATCGCGAGATTATCGCCAGTATCGACCTGATGGACTACCTCTCCCCCGGCCTTTACGAAATGGTAATTTCGGATGACGATAGCGACGGCATACGCCAGGTCCGGTTCGAGGCACGGGAGATGGCGGATATCCTGGCCCTGGATGACGGCGATGATGACCAGGCTGCATTTGGACCGGCGGAGGCGATCTCCAGCTACAATGATCATGCTTATCGACGACTGGTCAGGCCTTGGGTGAAAGCGACGGTGAACGAGGCCACAGCCGAAACCCTCCGACAACTGCATCCCCTGCGGACTTCCCGCTATGGGTTCTCCGACCTGAACCCGTGGATGGCGCCGGTGATCCGCCTGGCCGATGAGGTCAAAAAGCAACGACGTCCAGTGTCGCCGGACAACCCCTTTTTAGCCATGCAAAAGCTTTTCTCCGATACGGTATCCAAAAGCCTGGATTTCTATCGGGATTTTCGTGACCGGGCAATTGAAGCCTGGTTCTATGCGATTTATGACAATCCGTGGATGCGGTCGATATCGACCGATGAATCCAGCGCAGACGCCACCGAAAGCTCCGATTGCCGGACGGGCTGGCTGGCGGAGATTGACGGCGGTGGCTTTGGCGAAGCGGTGGTGAGAATCATGGTCGCCCTGGCCCATGCCGGATCCGGCACCCGGCGCCGGAGACTCGCGGCCTATGATGCCCTTGCCTGCCAGGACCCCCGTCTGGCTGATCTTCACGGGCCGGCCTTGAGCGAAATGATCAAAAAGCAATCCTGCATTATGGCGTCCGCACCGGAAGCGGCCCTAGCCGCACTGACCTGCCTGCTCCCCAGCCGAACGGACCGGCAGAATGCCCTGGCCATCGTTTCAGCGCTGATGGTGACTGCGGCCGATGCAGACGACCAGGTGGTTCGCATGCGCGACGCCATTGCCGCCATACTTTCCATATAACGGCCGGATTGGAAGGTTACGGGTGCTGCCTCTGACAACCGCACCAGTCGTGCGGCCACTCGGCTCGGTATCCAACGGTTGGCCCAGTGGCAAGTATGATCGGATTGTAAGTTAAGGAGATCCGGGCAGGGGGGTCAGCCCAGGGCGATCTTTTTATCTCATACCCAATGGGGATTTGACTTGTTCTCATGCGTCGGGTATCTGTTTTAATCAATTGATTCCTTGCAGCCATTGTGGGAACGTTAACCGACCGAGCAGCAACTTCTGTGACCAGTGCGGCAATCCCCTGGAACGCGCTGTTGACCAACGGGCAGATACCCTTAAAAGTGAACGCAAGCATGTGACCGTGCTGTTTTCGGATATCAGCCGTTACCGGGAAATTATCAACCGGGTGGACCCGGAAGAGATCCGGGAGGTAACCCGCCATCTCTTCGAAGAGATGGTCAAGATTATTTCCCGCTACGAGGGGTATGTGGATCGCATTCTCTGGGACGGCTTACTGGCGGTTTTCGGCATACCCCAGACCCATGAGGACGATGCCATCCGTGCTATCCGAGCGGCGCTGGAGATCCAGAGGATGGTTTCGCGTTTGGAGTGCCGTTACGCCGATCGCATCGGCAGTGCCCTGGCCATGCGCTCAGGCGTCGCCACCGGCCTGGTGGTTACCGGATCGACGGAAGAGCAGACCGGTCGTCACGGCATCACCGGCGAAACCGTCAACCTGGCCGCCCGGCTCAGGGATATGGCCCCGCCGGGAGAGGTGCTGGCAGACAGCAGCGCCTTTTCAGCGGCTGCCGGTTTCTTCAGCTTTCAGCCCCAACACCCGGTGATGGTAAAAGGTCGGACGCAGCCAGTACTGGTTTACCGGGTTCAATCCGCTGCACCTCAGCCAGATAAGGTGCGCCGCATCCATGGCCTGAAGGCCAGGCTCATCGGGCGCGAACGGGAATTGAAGCAGATGGAAGATGCCGCCAGGCGGCTGCGGCGCAAAGAAGGCGTGGTCTTGACCGTTTCCGGGGATGCCGGCACCGGCAAAAGCCGCCTGATCGCCGAATTCAAATGTTCGTATGGTGCGGAAGCCATCCGTTGGTTGGACGGCCATGCCTATGCCTATAACCGCGGTGTTCCTTACTACCCTTTCATCGACATGCTCAATCGGCTCTTTGACATCCGAGAAGAGGATGCCGAAGCGGTCATCGAAGGCAAACTCCATTCCGGTACCGGCTCGCTGCTGGATGAGCCGGATGCGGTTGTTCCTTTCCTGGCGGGCTTGTATGCGGTGTCTCCCCCCGAAGCTCTGGCGGCGGGACCCGAGATTTATAAATCCCGCCTGCAGAATGCGTTTATCACCCTGCTGTTGGCGCTGGCCTATGGCCGGCAGGCAGCCAGCGTGGCTGACCGGATCAAAACCGATCATGAGTTGATCCGGTTTAACCTGACGGGAATGGGGCTGCTACATTTTTTTACAGGGGACATCAACACCTGCTGGAAAACCGGTGAGCAACTGCTCCGATTCGGTGAGGCGGAGGGAGATATTCGTACTTTTTCAGAAGGGTATCTGCTGATGGGTGCTGCCCGGATGGCAGCGGGGGATTTTGTCCAGGCCGAGTCGCTGCTCAACAAGGCCATCGAGGTATCGGTGGACCCCATATACAGCCTGAATGCCCGATTTTTCCTCAGTTACGCCTATTTTTCGCAGGGCAAAATCCCGGTTGCCGCGCGAACCCTCGAAGCTGTCATCGCCGCCACCGAACAGTTCGGCTACGAATACGTCGGAACCTCCGCCAATGCTTTTTACGGTGTCGTCTCGGCCGCCATGGGCAATTTGGGAAAAGGTGTTGCCATCATTCGAGAACGCATCCAGAACCACCGGCAGCGGGGCAAACGCAACCACGATCTGATCTTTACGAATATGTTGGGCAAATTCTATCTTTCCTTGGTCCGACGACAGGGAACGCTGGGTTTACCAGTCATCATTAAAAATGCCGGATTTCTGCTGCGCACGCTGCCGATTGCATCCCGCCTTGCTGAGCGGTACTTACGTGAGGCCATTGAAATTGGCACCCAGATCGGCACCCATCTGAGGCTAGCCCAGGCGTGCCTGGATCTCGGTTTATTGTACAGGCATAAAAAACGATTCAGCGCGGCCCGGGGCTATATTGCCGCAAGCATCGACCTGTTCGGCCAGTGTGGCGCCGACATGCTGCTCGCCGAGGCCCGGACAGCCTTGGATGACCTTCCCCGATGAGCCAGTCCCTCCCGCGGATTGGAACCGATCCGAAGCATTGTCTCGCTTATGGAAACGTCCGGATTCCAGTGATGGACTGCGGTCCTGGATGGCTGGTGGTGGACAAGCCTTGCGGCTTGAGCATTCACAACGATCCGGGACGAGACTTGTGTTCACTGGTACTGGCAGCGCTGCAGACAGGATGCCTGCCGAACGTAGGCAACGACCTTTGCGCCATTCATGCCGCCCATCGCATTGACCGTGACACCAGCGGCATCGTTCTGCTGGCCGGTGATCCGGAGATGCTGGCCTTCTTCGGCGGGCAGTTTGCTGCAAAGGCGGTCCACAAATGCTACCTGGCTTTGGTCCATGGTCATCGTGAAGGGCCCTCCGAGGATCAGGACTGGTTCGCCTGGAACTGGCCGCTGACCGCCGCCGCCGCCGGCCGTGACGATCCCCAGGGCAAGGGAAAACGATTGCCCTGCACCACCCGCTGCCGGACACTGGCCTGCAGCCAGCACTATTCATTCATCGAATGCGAACCGCTGACCGGCCGCACGCACCAGATCCGGCGGCATGCCAAACTGGCCGGCCATCCGGTGGTGGGAGACCGGCGCTACGGTTCGGCCCGAGCTCTGGCTTACCTGCGCCGGCACCGTGCCTTCAATCGGCTAGGGCTGCATGCCCATGCGCTGACCATTCACCTTCCCGGTGGATTGCAGCCCACCACCTTTCAGTCCGGCGGGTTGCCTGAAGCGATGCGTCTGCTGCTGGAGTCGGACCGATAATTGCCATTGTCGAAAGTGACCGGCGAAGGTTACATCCAAAGCAGTAAACCTGATGGTTAAAGGGTTAATGAGGGTCAATCATGCAAATTGACGGCAGAACCTTTCAGGACAAAATGGTGAATCTCCTCAACTATGGCGCTTTGAACCTAGCCATGGGTCTGGGGTACCGTGCTGGCATTTTCGATGTCATGGATGCTGAAAACCGGCCGTTCACCATAGATGAGATTTGCGCGGCTGCAAACCTCAATCGCCGGTATGTGCGGGAGTGGCTGGGTGTGATGGTGTGCGGGAGCATTGTGGAACTGGTCAAGGGAGATGACGGTCACTTCCAATTTTTATTGCCCAAAGCCCATGGGGATGTTCTCGCCCGACGGGCCGGCAGCGGGAACCTGGGGGTATACACTCAGGAGATCCCACTGCTTACCGCCTGTGCCATGGAGCATGTCTTTGAGGGGTTTCTCACCGGGGATGGGATCCCTTACGAACGGTATCCCGATTTTCATGCTTTTATGGCGCAACTGGGCGATGCCAAGCACCGGCAGGTGCTGGTGGACGTCTTCCTGCCATCGGTGGACGATGGACGGGTGGTCGAGGCCCTGCACCGGGGCATCGAGGTCTGCGACTTGGGGTGCGCCCAGGGGATCGCCACCATCCTGATGTCCCAGGCCTTTCCGAACAGCCGGTTTACAGGAATCGACATTAACGAAGGGGCCCTTGAAAAGGCCCGGTCCGATGCCCGCATAATGGGCTTGACCAATGTCTGTTTCCAACAGCGTGACGCCGCCGAACTGGCCCATCCCAATGACCTGTCCGGACGGTTTGACTACATCACCGCCTTCGATGCCATTCACGACCAAACCCGGCCTCTGGAAGCGCTCCGGGGGATTCATCAACTATTAAAGTCGGACGGTGTTTTTTCAATGATCGACATTGCCGCCGATAGCGACATCCACGGCAACCGGGATCACCCCATGGGGCCGTTTCTTTATGCGGTCAGCCTGATGCATTGCATGCCGGTTGGGCTGGTGGATGGCGGTGCCGGTCTGGGGATGATGTGGGGCCGACAACAGGCCGAAAAGATGCTGGGTCAGGCAGGGTTCGGGCAGGTGACGGTAAGGGACGTTCCCAACGATGCCTTCAATTTGCACTTTTTCTGCAAGAAATAGCGGCAGGTAAGACGCAATCAGCGCAGCCGTTTCGGAAAATAGGACAATAGGGGTCGGGTGGGTGGCTGCCTTAGCGCCAAGTTTTCGAGAGCCGGTGGCGCGGCATCGGATTGGAACTGCAGCTGCCTAGCTTTCTCCCGGGCCGCGCTGGAAATGGTGACCCGGTCGACAACACCAAAGGTCAGTTCCTCACCGCCTGCTCGGTCAACGGTTTCCCGATTCGACCGTGACGACCGCTCGATGGGGGATAGTCTCTGGTTGTCTACAATAATATAGGGTGTATCGTCTATCATCGGCGTCACGCCTTGCTGCCAATTCCGCTAATCCCATTCAACCCCGTATAGACCCCATGCCGATAGACTTGTGCTAGGGGCGGTTAGTTACCACACTTTTCCCATTGCTACAAGCAGCAGAGATCGCACATGCTGTTGGTTTCCTTTGTCCTTTCTGGAATCATCGATGGCGTCCCATTGCTAAAACGATCAGCCTCATGGTGACGCAAAAACCTTACCGGCTGGTTATTGACCTGTCAGGCATGGATTCATCTTTGGTCGAGCTGGGATGCCGATTTTCTGTTGGAAGAGACGATGAATTCGGCCAAAGAGGCGCTGGTTTTTTTATTCTTCAACTTGCGGGTTTCACATGAAACTGCCTGGATAGCAGCGCTATGAGTGGCATCTGGCAGCGATAATCGCTCGACCAAAGCTCATTGTTGGCTGCTGGACCCCGTTCTCACATGAAACCCGAAAGTTGAGTTTGGAACTGCCAATTGGCGAATTCCATTGAAACCATAGACAAATGCCTACTTACATACAGTAAGCTCGCACTGCTCGTGTTTCAATAGGCTATTTGTAAATTCCGGCCCCCACAAAATAAGGGGTGCCAGGCACCCTGTAGATATAGCTGCTTTTGGCCACCGGGTTCTCCTGGCCCGGCTTGGGCCACATATAATCCACCCAGCCGTTGCCCTTGCTGCCCGCCACCTCTATGAACTCCACGAATAGCGGTTTGCCGTCGGTATCTTTCACCTGTACCAGATTGTCCCGCTGGGTCAGTTCCGGCTTGATGGGATGGGCAATCATTTTGCCGTCCAGATCCATTAGAAACACATAGCTGTCTTTCCAGACAAACGATCCTTCCTTGTCTCCTATGGCTTGGCTGGCCAGGTCGACACCTTTTTCCCGAACCAGTTTGGCAGCCGCTTCGCATTTGGCGACCACCTCTTCTTTGGTGGCTCCTTCGGCCCACACCAGGGCGGCAAAGCAGGTAATCAGGATAACGACGATGGCGGTTGTTCGAATCGATCTTTTCATTGGCGCTCCTCCCTCTTGATAGGTTGTTGGAATGCGGATTGATGTGTTGAAACAAACTTGCACCTGGCGGGTGTTGGCCGGCATCACCTCCTTTTTGACAAAGCCTTGCCTCCATGGGCCATAATGGCAGCCTGGAGGTGGACTGGGTCATTTTCCTCTTGTTAAAGCGTGTCGGAAAAGAATAGGTGGCCAGCGAGCAGTCAGTGTATCGATGAAACCAGTCGAAGGGACTTCAATTCAGACGGATCTCTATGTCGTCAAGACACGCGAGCAGTGGAATTGTTAATTGTCGTGAAGGAACGATTTTTTAAAGGGGGAATAGGCCCGCCTTTTAAGAACCAAAATAAATCTATTCAGCAAGTAGCATGCCTGTTTTTTAACTACCCGCAATCAAATTGGTTTTTTTATTTACCAGTCAGCGTCATTCGGGGGGCTGGTTACGAAAATTGCACACGCGACGGCAATTTTGGAGTGGCGCATTCACGGCGCCAGCTGATTTTGTTGCCAGGTTTGCGTGTTAGCACTATGAATAGACGATGGGCTCAAATATGGTTGTGTTTAAGGTCAATTCGCTTTTTCCTGACTTCGGCGGATTCGTAATAGTGGGTTTTTTTATCGATCCACCAGCCGTTAGCCTTTTTTTCCCCGTCCCCATATCCTAGATTATAGCCATGGCGGGCGCCTGCCAGAAAAACGGCTGCCAGAAGAATGATGGTAACGGTCACTGCGATTAGCCGGCCTCTTGAAAAACACGATCTCATGACTGAACCAATCCTTTGAGTCTGAATTCTATTTTTTATTCTCGGTCGTTTCACTAATAACTTGATCTGTTTTCCCTGGCATAGGGATTCAGATCGGCCGGCTGTCATAGGTGCAATGTCCTCCTCTTTTCCAATCGCTCGGACGCCCGGCAATACATTTGACCTTCTTTGGGAAACCACCTATGATGCCAAAGGGTTGTTTGTTTTAGCCCCTCTCGAAGCCATCATTTCATCCAAACGCGAGGTCGACATGCACATCGGTTTGCACGGGAGCATCATCTTTAGGATTGACCTCATCGTCGTTGCCCTGGTGACGGCATTGTGTGCCTGGATGCGTGCAGCTTTCCGGCGCCGGTTCTGGATGGCACCGGCCGTTGTATCTGGGGAAAGCCGCAAACGAAACGTTTCATTTCAAAGACATTCCGCAGCCTGCAGACCCGACGGCATCAACGAAGATGAAAGCCACCATGACTGAACCGTCAACAACGGAAACCAACCGCTCAGGCGGTCGATTGGGTACTTTTGCCGGTGTGTTCACCCCCAGTGTTCTGACCATACTGGGAATCATCCTGTTCCTGAGGCTGGGGTATGTTGTGGGCAGCGCCGGATTGGCGCGGGGCTTGGTCATCATCGCCCTGGCCAACACCATTAGTGTGTTGACCAGCATTTCCCTGTCTGCCGTGGCTACAAACCTCAAGGTGCGGGGTGGCGGCGACTACTACCTGATCTCCCGCACTTTAGGGCTGGAGTTCGGCGGCTCCATCGGCCTGGTGCTTTTTCTGGCCCAAAGCGTATCGATCGCTTTCTACTGCATCGGGTTTGCCGAGGCGGTGGCCGCCTTTTTCTCCCAGGTGAACCATGTGACCGTGCAGCTGATTGCCGCCGGTGCCGTGGCCTTTCTTTTCCTTTTCGCATGGCAGGGAGCGGACTGGGCCACCCGCTTCCAGTTCGGCGTCATGGCCCTGCTGATCGCTGCGCTGCTCTCTTTTTTCATCGGCGGAATCCGCAGTTGGGATTCGGCGCTGCTGGCAGCCAACTGGGCGACACCGGGAAATGGCGCCCCATTCTGGATGCTGTTCGCCATCTTCTTTCCAGCCGTCACCGGGTTCACCCAAGGGGTGAGCATGTCCGGAGATCTGGCTGACCCTGGGAAAAGTATTCCCTTAGGAACCTTCTTGGCCGTGGGGATCTCTATGGTTGTCTATTTCACGGGGGCGGTCCTTTTTTCAGCGGCCATGCCCAATAACAGCCTGTCATCTGACTACGGTGCCATGAAAACCGTCGCTGCCGTGGGTTTTTTCATCGATACCGGAGTGATCGCCGCCACGCTTTCCTCGGCTATGGCATCCTTTATGGGTGCGCCGCGAATACTGCAGTCCCTGGCGGCCGACCGGATCTTTGCCTTACTGACGCCCTTTGCCAAGGTCAGTGAACCATCGGGCAACCCCAGACGGGGGGTGCTGCTTTCTGCCGGCATCGCCCTTGTCACCATTGCCTTAGGGCAGTTGAACCTGGTAGCCAGTGTCGTTTCCATGTTTTTTCTCATCTCATACGGGCTGCTCAACTATGCCACCTATTTCGAGGCCAAAACCCAGAGTCCCTCTTTTCGACCACGATTCAAATGGTTCTCCCCACCGCTGAGCCTGCTGGGTTTCGTCATCTGTTTGGGCGCCATGCTGGCCATCGACCCTAAGAGCGGGTCGGCTGCCATTTTTCTGTTGTTTGCCGTTTACCAGTATCTCAAACGCACCGCCGGGCCGGCACGGTGGGCCGACAGTGCCCGCTCTCATCATCTGCAACAGGTCCGCCAGCATCTGCTTGCCGCCGGAGAAAATCTAGAGCATGCTCGTGATTGGCGCCCTCAGCTGCTGGTGTTTACCCACGATTCAGAGCGTCGTGCCCCGTTGCTGGCATTTGCAGCCTGGATCGAAGGCGGTAGTGGTTTTACAGAGGCCGTGCAGATTGTCGAAGGCGAGGGACCAGCGGCCAGAAAAGCGCAGGCATTAGCGCAGCGGGCGTTGACCGAGGCAATCGCGCGTGGCCGCCATGCCATGTTTCCCCTCACCGTGAGTGCGCCGGATTACACGCAGGCTTTGGGTATTCTCATTCAAAGCTCGGGCATCGGCCCGTTGCGTCCGAATACGGTGGTGTTCAACTGGATCGGTGAGTCCGCAACGGCCAGTTCCGGCCTCGACGCCTATAACTACGTGAAAAACCTCAGGCTCATTTTCCGACAGGGAAAAAACCTGGTGATTTTGCGCATGGATGCGGAATCCTGGAAGCGGCTTGAGGATGAATCGAGGGAAGGACGGCGGATCGATGTGTGGTGGCAAGGTGATGCCACCAGCCGGCTGATGCTGCTGCTGGCGCATCTGATGACCCGCAACGAACCATGGAAAAAAACCACCCTGCGGGTGCTGACACAAGGCGACGGTACGCGCATCGGAGCAGAAAAAGAGAAATTGAATAAAACCCTGGAAGACAGTCGCATCGATGCCGCCGCCCTCATCGTCGAGGACTTTGGTGCTGACACGATTGTACAGTTGTCGGCCGATGCAGCCTTTGTTTTTCTGCCCATGAAAATTGAACAGAACCGCATTCTTGACCCCACCGGCAAATCCTTCGAACGCTCACTGCCCAGGCTGCCGGTTGCTGCCGTGGTCATGGCTGCCGAGGACATCGACCTTGACGCGGCACCCGAAGAGGGGTTGGCTGCCCAGGTTGCGCAGGCGGCCGACGCTTTGGACGCGGCACGGAAAAAAGCCGAGGCAGCTGAAAAGTCGGCAGCTGAAAAAAAGGAGGCCCTGGAAACGCTTAGCCGTCGGCTCAACGAGCTGGAAGAGAAGGGTGTTTCCGGCGCGGTGCCCTTGGATGCCCGTGAGGTTTTGAAAGAAGAACTCAAGGATGCCGAATCCGGTGCCGAAAAGGCTTATCGACGAGCGGTAAAGGCCAAGGTTAAGGCTGATGATGCAGCCAAGACCATCGAGACCATGAATCCCGGATCAATTTCTGAAGCGGATGCTTCGAAAAAGACTTGATTGTTGAACGAATTTGCGTTGATATACTGAGAATTCGCGTCCACCGGGAAAAACGTTTCCGCGCAGGCAAGAAAAGGCAAATTCCGGTGCGAACACCGGGCTTATCGTTTTTAAATGAGCATTTTAGTGCGAAATTGAACGCCTTATGGCCAAGTGTTTTAGTTTTTCAACACGCTCTTGAGGGGCTTGCACCAGCATCCACGGATAGTTGATTATGATCGTTTATTGTGAGGAGTGCGGTTTCCAAAATACGATTGATGAAGAACGCATCAAAGGCCAACGGCCCCAGATACCCTGCCAAAAGTGCGGGGACTTTCTGCGTTTTTATGGGCTGAAGGCAAAAGCGTTAAAAGCGACTCCGCCGAAGCACAGGAAGGCTCCGCGATCTTGCCTGATACTCAAATACGGCAAGGTGGTGGTCCTAGTAAACGAAGCCAACGCCCGTGTGGAAATCGGCCGCCAGAAGAGCAACGATATCCAGGTGGTGAATGACCGGGTATCACGGACGCACGCGTTGATCGAGTATAAAAATGGGAAATATTATCTTTCCGACCAAAGCTCCAATGGCACCTACCTCCTCATGGAGGGTCGCAAAGGCATTACCGTCAGGAAAAAAGAGGTCCTGCTGACCGCCAAGGGAGTCATTGGTCCGGGATACAAGGTCGATTTCAAATCTCCGGACGCCATTCATCTCCTGTTCGAGAAAAACGACTGACCCTTACGATCCTGCATTGCTTCAAGATTAAAGCGATGGCGGGGCAAACTCCCAACTGGTAGCCATCCCCATTTTTCAACACCTTTGATTAGGAGACCATGCCCATGTGGCCCCTGCTGATGAAGCTGTTTCTTCTGGTATTCGCTGCTTATTCCGCTGGCATCCTGGCGCAGCATTTTCGTCAAAGTGCTATTGTGGGCTACCTGCTGGCCGGCAGCATTGTGGGCGCCTTGTTGTTCAACTACGAGACAATCGCTTCGGTGGCCGAACTTGGGGTTGCCCTGCTGCTCTTTTCCATCGGGCTGGAATTCTCCTTCCAGCAGCTCAAAGCCCTGGGCAAGGCCGTTCTTTACGGCGGTGCCCTTCAGGTCATCCTGACACTGATGGCCTTTGCCGCCCTGCTGATCCTTTTCATTCCGGCCTCTCAGGCGGTGATCATCGGCGCCGCTTTTGCTCTGAGCTCCACGGCCATCGTGCTGCGGGTGCTTTTGGACAATGCTCAAATGGACTCCTCCCGCGGGCGAATGGCGCTGGGGATTCTGTTGGTTCAGGACCTTGCAGTGGTTCCCCTGGTCCTATTGGTTTCTCTGATGGGTGAAGCCGGTACGGTGATGACGGTGGTCCTGCGAATCGGAAAAACACTCGCTGCGACAGGGGGGCTGGTATTGGCCTTTTACCTGATGTTCCATCGGGTCATTCCCTGGCTGCTGAAAAGAGAGGGTCTTTTCGTTAACCGGGAACTGACCATTCTGCTGGCCATCCTGTCCGCCATGGGAGCCATCGGCGGCGCCCATTTTGTAGGTCTTTCACCGGCACTGGGCGCTTTTCTGGCAGGCATGCTGCTCGCCGAATCGCCTTTTGCCACACAGATCCGTTCGGATATTGATGCCATCCGCACCCTTTTTGTGGTGCTGTTCTTTACCTCCATCGGCATGCTGCTGGATCTGGCCTGGCTGGCCACCCATATACACCTGGTACTGCCGGCGGTGGTTCTTGTGTTCGCCATCAAGACGGCTATTATTTGCGGTATTCTCAAAATGATGCGTGTGGACGTCCAGGTGGCCCTGGCAGCCGGGATCACCCTGGGACAGGTGGGGGAGTTTGCCTTCGTGCTGGCTGCGGCGGGCAGGGATAGCGGGTTGGTGACGCCAGACCTGTTTGCCGGCGTGGTTTCGATTACCTTGCTTTCCATGTTCCTGGCCCCCTACATGGTCAGCTACGCCGATCCGCTGGCCGAAAAGGTTTGTGCCTGGCTGTTAAAACGACCGCTGTCCACCTCTTTAAAGAGCAACGCCAGCCAATGCAAGAAGGTCCTCATCATCGGGTTCGGTCCGGCCGGCATAAAAGTTGCGGGGATGATGAAGGAAATGGGTGTGATTCCTGAAATCGTCGAACTGAATCCGGCGGCCCTCGAATCCAGCGACCGACAGGGTCTTGTCATGCACCTGGGAGACGCCACCAAGACCGACGTGCTCGAACATGCCGGCATCCATGATGCCGCCGTGGTGGTGGTAACCGTACCCGACAGTCGCACTGCCGCCGGGATGATTCGTACCATCCGAACATTGCTGCCGGATGTGACGATCATTGCCCGGGGGCGGTATCATCGCCACATCGCACTGTTGGAAGCGGCCGGTGCATCCCTGGTTGTGGATGAAGAGCAAATCGTTGGTGCACATCTAGCCGAAACCACGAGAAGTCAGTTGTCTGAAACGGATCTCTATGCCATGGCCTGCCGAATAATCGGGAAACATCCGCAATCCGATCCGTCGGCCGCGGCTGCGTTCGTGCCCAAAGAGAACCCGGTCGACGCAGAACCGAATGCCTGAAAAAGCGACCAGGGGGCTGGCTCATTTTCCGGAAATCGGTGGTGCCGCCTTGGCGGCCAAATACGCCTCCGGATTCTCAAGCCGGATGAGCCGCTGTTTGACACCAAGCCCGCCGCCGTACCCGGTCAGGGAGCCATGCTTACCGATGACCCGGTGGCAGGGGATGATGATAGAGATGGGGTTGCGGCCGTTGGCGGCGCCCACGGCCCGCATGGCATTGGGTCTGCCAATGCGCCGGGCGATCCATTGGTAGGAGACCACCGTACCGTAGGGAATCTCCATAAGCGTCCTCCACACCCTCATTTGAAATGGCGTGCCTTCCGGAAACAGATTGACATCGACCGTTTGGCGCTCGCCTGCAAAATAAGCGCACAGCTGGGATTTCACCGTTGCGAAGTGGGCCGGATCCCGTCGCCATGCTTTTAGGATGGTCAGCGGGTGTTTCCCATCCATGAAATTCAGGTGCCGCAAGCCCTTTTCGTCTGCAGCCAGAATCAAGGTGCCGGCCAATTCGGTTTCAAACGAATCGTAAATCATTTCGCCTCCTATCCCAGCCACAGATAGACAGCCGCGTATGCCCGCCAGGGGCGCCATGCCTCGGCACGCACAATGACCTGTTTAACTGTCGGTCGGGTGTCCCCCTGCTGGAGGGCTTTCATGATGCCCAGGTCCGATGCCGGAAAGGCGTCCGGTTCGCCAAGGGCGCGCATGGCAACATAGTTCGCTGTCCAGTCACCGATGCCCGGTATGCTTGTCATGGTATCGATAAAGCCGGACAAGTCGTCGACCGCGTCCAGCGGCAACGCTCCCGAAACAACCTGTTGCGAAACCTGCCGGAGGGTTGCTTTTCTTTTTTCGGGTAGGCTGAAGGTTGACATATCCGCTGCCACCAGTTCGGCGGCCCTTGGAAAGAGACGTTTCAAATGAGGATCATCACTTCCGTTATACGGGGTGCCGACCAGACTGGCGATGCGGCCCAGGTGAGTGACGGCGCCCTTTACCGAGATCTGCTGGCCGACCACCGCCCGAACTGCTGTTTCGAATGGGTCCCAGGAGCCGGGCAGGCGCAATCCCGGTATTTTGCGGACCCGTTCGGCCAGCAATGGGTCCAGGATTAAAGTCTGCTGAATGGCCTGGGGATTGGCATCTAGGTCGAACATGCGCCGTACCCGTTCGACGACGGTCATCAGCTCACCGCTGTCCGTCATGCAAACATCAAGCTCCAGGGCATGGCCTTTGGGGGCGTGTCGCACAACAATGGTTCCCAGGGAGGTAGGCAGGCGGATGGTCCGACGATAGGCGCTGCCACCCACCCATTCGACGCCTGGTATGGCCCGACCCTGGAAAAAGGCCAACATTCGATCCCAATCGTACGGCGGCCGGTAGGGCAGCGTCAGGGTACATCTGAATCCAGAACCGGGCTGAGGGTCTGCCTGCGGGTGATTTCCGCGAAGCTGAGACGGCGTTCGGCCGATGTGCTGGCGGAAGGCGGCATTGAAGCGACGGAGGCTGCCAAAGCCGGCAGCCAAGGCTGCCTGGGTGATGGGCATGTCGGTCTCCATCAGCAGCCGTTTGGCAAACAGCAGGCGCTGGTTGTCTGCAATGGCCTTGGGCGTGGCCCCGATATGCTGCCGGAACAGCCGGCGCAGATGCCGGGCGCCGACACCCAGCCGAGCGGCCAGAGCCTCCACGGAACCGCTGTCACGTGCACCCTGGCGAATCAGATTCATGGCCCTGGCAACGGTTGCGGATGTGCCGTTCCAGGCCGGTGTGCCCGGTGCCGTCTCGGGCCGACAGCGCAGGCATGGGCGCAGACCGGCCTTTGCGGCTGCGGCTGCCGTGGGATAGTAGACGATGTTTTCCGGCTTTGGTGACGGGGCCGGGCACACCGGCCGGCAATAAATGCCAGTGCTTTTGACGCCGATGAAAAAGAGGCCGTCAAAGCGCGGGTCCCGGGCCAGTCTGGCTCGGTCACAGGCGTTATGATCCATCAATGAATTCATATGAAACCGTTGGTCATTGTCAAGCATGTCCAGCATCTTGTATTGAAAGCGTTTGCCAAGCTGCACGGCGTTCATATTCAGATGTTTTCAATCGGCTGACAAGTCGTTTTCGGACATGTATACAAAAATGAGGAAGCAACGCGAAGATGAGAACGGGACGCAATGGGTTGCAGCCTTGACATTAAGCGGTTGTCGAAGCATTACAGCGGTTGCTGCCGG
Source organism: uncultured delta proteobacterium (assembly GCA_963704985.1). Lineage (GTDB taxonomy): Bacteria > Desulfobacterota > Desulfobacteria > Desulfobacterales > Desulfosarcinaceae > Desulfosarcina. The sequence continues at coordinate 992,271 of CAVPIL010000010.1, forward strand.
CAAAGAGGCCGATGGGGTCATGAAGGAACCAACAAACAACGGATTGGTGCCTGAAGTCAATGAATCGGAGGCCTCCCCAATGGTTCTTGGCCGAAGCGGATCGCCCTCATTTGAAGCGCCGCTCCCGGATCAATTTGTCTTTATCGGTGCTCACGGTATCCGCTGGAATCTCTTCCCGCTCCGTTTCCCTGCAAGTTGAGATACCCATCGCCGCAGTGAGCGGACACCAGGCAACCAGGGCGGTTAAAAAAACAACCGCCCCCACGCCAAAAAAGCCTTGCCACCAGACGGCGCCCAGCGCCATGAAAACCAGACTGGCGACGATGCGGATGATCCGTTCCGTCTTGCCTACATTGCATTTCATAGCCAGCTCCTTTCATCCTTCAATGTACTATCCTGCCTATACAAAGCAAGACAAATACCAATTTGGATGCAAAAAAATAATCGTCTTTTTAAGTAGTTACCAAGTGTGGCAGACAAGCCTGCCGTCAAGGGTGTCAGCCTTTTTTACCCAATGAAAAGACCTGATATGCCAGCATGCTCTGACAGGATGTTGTGAAAACTGATAGCTCGTGATCAACCCGCGTTACCTTCCGTTCAGGATGTCTCGATGATCACCCGTGAATTGCACTTTCTTGCCGGCTTCTACTTTGCCTTGATTGCACAGATGACGCTGCTCAATATGCTGCCAAGGGTGACAACCAAATTTACAAAGCGGTTGTTTTGCGTTACACTTTTTCGATTCGTACAACCAGCGTCATGTTCCATAACCGTCTAAAGGATCGCCAATGTCCCGATTCACCCGGAAGTCATCGAAGAAGGCCGGCAGCTCTCCCGGTACCCTGGTCCACGTGGGAGAAAAAAAAACGGACGACATCCATCTATCCATGCTGCACTATAGCGCAGATGCGCTGATGGAGAGGTCCTTGAACCGCGTTGAAGAGGCCTTGCCCCTTCTGAAACCTGCCGCCACCACCTGGGTCAATATCGACGGCATTCATGACATCGCCTTCATGGAGCATATCGGCAGGCATTACGGCATTCATCCGTTGACCCTGGAGGACGTGCTGAACACCACCCAGCGGCCCAAGGCCGAGGCCTTTGACGACTATCTCTTTGTGGTGATGAAAATGCTCCACTATGATTCCAAAGAAGAACTCATCTCATCGGAGCAGATCAGCCTGATCCTGGGAAAAAATGTCCTGATCTCTTTTCAGGAGAAAGCAGGCGATGTGTTCGAGCCTGTCCGGGAGCGGATCAGAAAAGGCAAAGGGCAGATTCGTACCAAAGGATGTGATTATCTGGCATACGCGCTCATCGACGCCATCGTAGACAACTATTTTGTGATTCTGGAAAAGCTGGGGGAACGGCTGGAAGCCTTGGAAGAAACCATTGACGACCATCCCGACGCCGGTGTTCTAGAAGCTATTCACGCTATCCGGTGGGAGTTGATTTACCTGAGAAAGCAGGTCTGGCCGCTGCGGGAAATCATCGCTCATTTTCTCAAGGGCGACGCCGCCTTCATTGGTGAAGCCACCGGTCTGTACATGCGTGATGTATACGATCACACCATCCAGACCATCGACACCATCGAGTCCTTCCGGGACATGCTGTCCGGCATGCAGGATCTTTACCTGTCCATCATCAGCAACCGTATGAACGAAGTAATGAAGGTGCTTACCATCATTGCAACCATCTTTATCCCCATCACCTTTGTGGTCGGCCTATACGGCATGAACTTTTCCTATATGCCCGAGTTGACTTGGCGCTGGGGCTATCTGTTTGTGTGGGCGATCATTTTGGCCATTGTCCTGGGGATGCTTGTTTTTTTCAGGAACAAGAAGTGGATATAACGCAGGCCAGCGGCCTGGTTTTCCTGCGCTGACAACGGTTTTCAATGTCCGATCAGGGAGGGGCGGTCAAACGGGTGGTATTTTGGCGGCTGTCTTGAATGGGTCCCATTCAAAAGAAAGGGCATTCCGTGTTAACAGAATGCCCATACAATTTTCGGAAACGAAGCTTTACACCACGGTTACATTTACTGCGGCAGGACCCTTGGGACCCTGTTCGATTTCAAAGGAAACGCGGTCGCCTTCGCTGAGAGATCTGAACCCGCTGGAATTGATTGCCGAATGATGAACGAAAACATCCGGTCCGTCCTCCTGCTCAATAAAACCAAACCCCTTGCTGTCATTGAACCACTTTACAATACCATTTGCCATGCTAACTTCCTCCTGCGAATAAAAAATTGAATCATTGCTTCAAACTTCAGGCGCCACAATGACAAACGGGTCGATCCCTTAGCAAGAAACCGGCCTGTCAACAGCGACAGGCCTTTATGATTAGCGAATCATATCACGCATTACAAGAAAATCAAGAAAATTATACGCGGCTACGCTTTGACCCGCTTCGGCCGGTAATAATGAGTGGCCGTGCCGTGGAAGATGTCGGCAGCTTCCTTGATGGTTTCCGACAGGGTTGGATGGGGATGGATGGTCAAGCCCACATCGGTGGCATTGGCGCCCATCTCCAGGGCCAGGGTCGCCTCGGCGATCAGCTCTCCCGCTCCAGGCCCCACAATGCCAACACCCAGCAAGCGCTCGGAAGCCGGATCAATGACCAGTTTGGTTAGTCCATCACTGCGACCCAGGGTGACGGCTCGGCCTGATGCGGCCCAAGGGAATCGGGTCACTTCGACGGCCATGCCTTTTTCTCTGGCAGCGCTCTCGGTGAGTCCGGTCCAGGCGACCTCCGGGTCGGTGAAGACCACCGCCGGGATGGCTGCGGAATCAGCGATTACATTTTTTCCAGCAATATTTTCAACCGCGATGCGGGCCTCGTAGGTTGCCTTGTGTGCCAGCATGGGCTGGCCAGCCACGTCGCCGATGGCGAAGACAGTGGCCGCTGTGGTCCGGCAGTGCTGGTCCGTTTGGACAAAGCCATGTTCATCCAGGGCCACTCCGGCCGTTTCTAAACCAAGGCCGGCCGTGTTGGGCCGGCGGCCTATGGCCACGAGCACCCGCTGGAACAACTGGTCCCGTGGCTTTTCATCCTGATCCCGGAAGGTGACTGTGACACCGTTTTTCTGGACCTTGACCGACGTCACGGAGGTGTTCAAAAGAATTTCCCTGAACCGGGCCGTCAGTCCTTTTTGAAGAAAGCGCACCAAGTCACGGTCCGCACCGGCCAGAAGTTGGGGCAGCATCTCCACCACGGTCACTTGTGACCCCAAAGCCGCATAGACGCTACCCAGTTCCAGGCCGATATAGCCCCCGCCCACCACCAGCAGTGTTTTGGGAACCGTTGTCAGTTCGAGGGCTGTTTTTGAATTCCAAATGCGATCGTCATCGGCCGGAAAAAGCGGTATTTTTGATGCATGGGAGCCCGTGGCCAGGATGGCGTGTGCGAAATCCAGGCTGCTTGTCTTTCCGCCGGTGTCAGTCAGGGATAGCGAGCGTAGGCCCGAGAATACGGCCGTGGCCCGTAGGTAATTAATTTTTCGCTGGACCACCAAACGTCCCAGTCCGCCGGTGAGGGCGCCCACCACATCCGCTTTCCATTGCCGTATCCGGTTGAGGTCAATTTTTGGTTTACCGAAGGAGACGCCCCAGGCTTCGGCCTCGGCCGCTTCGTTGATCAGCCGGGCGATATGGAGCAGTGCCTTGGAGGGAATGCACCCGCGGTAAAGGCAAACGCCGCCGGGGTTCTCCGCCGGGTCGATGAGGGTGACGGCCAGACCCAAGTCAGCGGCCAGAAAGGCAGCCGCGTAACCGCCTGGACCGGCACCGATGACAGCCACCTGCGTCTTGTTATCAGCCATGAAGGATACTCGCTTTCTTCCGCCCATCCACAGATGGCATCTTTCGGTCCAGCCCTGCGTTCCCGCTCCTTTGAAATCCTCGATCTAGCGCTGCTACGCCTGAGGATGCAAAATTGCTGCGATCTTGGCCTGAACCCTCATCAACCATATATGGCCGGGCTTTTTCTAATACAAAGATTCAACGTTTGCATTCATTCAATATCCCAGCAGATCAATCGAGAAAAAGGGTCATGGGCTGTTCTAGACCCTCGCAAATCCAGCGCAAAAAGCGCGCCGCGTCGGCCCCGTCGATGATGCGGTGATCATAGGAGAGCGCAAGGGGCAGAATGGTTCGCGGTTCGAACGCATCCTTGACAAAAACTGGTTTGACGGCAGATCGGCTGACACCTAAAATGGCCACTTGGGGCCACAATACAATGGGGGAAAAACCCACGCCTCCGATGCCCCCCTGGTTGGAGATGCTAAAGGTGCCGCCTTCCAATTCATCAGGTTTGACTTTTTTATTTCTGGCCCGCGACGCCAGGTCGCCGATGGATTTGGCCAGGCTGATGATGCTCTTGCGGTCGGCATCCCGGATCACCGGCACCAGCAGGCCCCGGGGGGTATCGGCGGCGATGCCGATATGAACATAGCGCTTGAGGATGATGCGGTGGTTGGGGACGTCAATGCTAGCGTTGAACCGTGGAAACCGTTTCAAGGCTTCGGCACATACCCGGGTGATGATGGCCGTTACGGTGAGTTTGGCCTCAGCCTTTTCCGCTTTGCGGGTATTTTTTTCGATGAAGGCCATCACACCGGTGATATCCGCCTCATCGAATTGGGTGACGTGGGGGATGATCGCCCATGAGGCTGCCGTGCTTTGGGCTGTCAGCCGCCGAACGGTGTCCATCTCTTCAATGTGGACCTCCCCCCAGCGGCTGAAGTCGGGCAGCGCCGGTGTGCCGGGCAGGGGGGGTGCAGCGGAGACCCCTGAAACACCTGGCCGCTGGCGGCGCACGTGGGTTTTGATGTCTGCTTCGGTAATCCGGCCGCCGGGACCACTTCCACTGACACCGTAAATGTCTACTCCCAACTCCCGAGCCAGTCGCCGGATGGAGGGTGCCGCCGGGGCCGTCGGAGGGCGCGGTGCCGCTATACGGCTGGTCGGCTGTGATTCGGATTCAGCCATGGGTGGTGCGGAGGGCGGAGGTGCAGACGGGGCATCCGATTTTTTGCTGTCAGGCTCAGGTGCAGGGACCTCGGGTTCGGCAACTGGCATAGGCGCGTCGTCCGTATCCGTGGCCGCCAGACCATCTGTTTCCACCCGGGCGATAACATCGCCCACGTTCATCTGGGCGCCCGCTTTGGCCAGCACTTCAGTAACCCGGCCGGCAAAGGGGGACGGAATTTCCACCAGGGCCTTGTCCGTTTCCAGTTCGATCACGGTGTCGTCCACCGCCACTCCGTCTCCGGCTTTGATGTGGACGGCCACCACGACACCCGATTTAACATTTTCACCAATTTCCGGAACGTTGATTGCCTGTATCATTGAGTCTCCTTCTTCTATGCGAACAAGGGATTGGTTCGATGAGGGTCGATCTTTAACGTCGAGCGGGCTTTTTTTACTGTGCCCACGGGTATGATCTTCTCCTGCGCCAGGGCGGACAGGGCGGCAAAGGCGATGTGGCGGGCGTCAACCTCGAAAAAATCCCGCAGGGCTTCGCGGGTTTCGCTGCGGCCGTAGCCGTCGGTACCCAGCGTGACCACCGGGCCGGGCAGATGCCGGGCTATGCTTTCCGGCAGGGCCTTGAGGTAATCGCAGGCTGCCACGAATATCCCGGACTCTCCGGCTGTCTGCCGCTGCAGAAAGGATGAGCGGGATTTTTTCTCCGGGTTGAGGCGGTTCCAGCGATCGGTATCCTGCGCATCCCAGTAGAGATTTTTATAGCTGGTGACGCTCCAAACATCGGTGGCGATCCCATAATCCGATTCCAAGGTGTTGCGGGCCTTGAGACACTCGTTGAGAATGGCCCCGCTGCCCAGCAGGTGGGCCCTGGCTGTGGACTTTTTAAGGGACGAAGATGAAAACTTATAGATGCCCTTGAGAATGCCCTCTTCTGCGCCGGCGGGCATTCCGGGCATGGGGTAGAATTCGTTGGTGATGGTGAGGTAGTAGACCAGGTTTTCACCCTCCTCTAGCATCCGGCGCAGCCCCTCGCGTACGATGACGGCGATCTCAAAGGCAAATGCCGGATCATAGGCCAGCAGCGACGGATTGGGCAGGGCCAGGATGTGGCTGTTGCCGTCCTGGTGCTGAAGTCCTTCACCGGCCAGGGTGGTGCGCCCGGACGTGGCACCCAGCAAAAAGCCCCGGGCCTGGACGTCGCCGGCAGCCCAGATCAAGTCGCCGATGCGTTGGAAGCCAAACATGGAATAGAAGAAAAAGAAGGGTACCATGTTGATGTCGAAAGTGGAGTAAGCCGTGCCGGCGGCGATGAATGAGGCCATGGATCCGGCCTCGGTGATACCCTCCTCCAGTATCTGACCGTCGGTGGCCTCTTTGTAGTAAAGCAGGCTGCTGCGATCCACCGGTTCGTAGTTCTGACCCACATGCGAGTAGATGCCGATCTTGCGAAACAGGCTTTCCATGCCGAAGGTGCGAGCTTCGTCAGGGACGATGGGGACGATATAGCGCCCGATTTTATTATCCCCAAGCAGCTTGCTCAACAGGGTGACCATGACCATGGTGGTGGCCACTTCGCGATCGCCCGACCCTTTCAAAAACTCGGCATACAAGGTTTTTGCCGGCGGCCGGAAGATGGGCACCGATACGCTGCGTGCCGGCAGGTAGCCGCCCAGCGCCTGGCGTCGATCCTTCAGATAGCGGAGTTCTTGGCTATTTTCGTCGGGCCGGTAAAAGGGCGCGTCCTGGATTTGGTCATCGGGGATGGGAATACCGAAGCGGCTCCTGAAATGACGCAGCTCCTCTTCGTTGAGCTTTTTTTGCTGATGGGTGACATTGCGTCCTTCGCCCGCTTCTCCCAGACCATAGCCTTTGATGGTTTTGGCCAGGATTACCGTGGGGGTCCCCTTGTGCTCGACCGCTGACTGGTAAGCTGCGTAAACCTTTTGGGGGTCGTGGCCGCCCCGCCTTAGCTTCTGCAGTTGCTCGTCGGTGTAACCCGCCACCATGTGGGCCAGCTCCGGGCGCCGGCCGAAAAAATCCTTGCGGATATAGTCACCGCCGGCCACCGAGTACATCTGGTACTGCCCGTCGGGCACCTCCGCCATACGATTGGCCAGCAGCCCCTGGTCGTCCTGGGCCAGCAAGGGATCCCAGTCGTCTCCCCAGATCACCTTGATGGCATTCCAGCCGGCACCGCGAAAAGCAGCCTCCAGTTCCTGAATGATTTTGCCGTTGCCGCGCACCGGCCCGTCCAGGCGCTGAAGGTTACAGTTGATCACGAAAATCAGGTTGTCCAATCGCTCCCGGGCTGCCAGGGTGATGGCTCCCAGGGATTCCGGTTCATCGGTCTCGCCGTCACCCAGAAAGGCCCACACCCGCCGGTCGTCGACCGGCTTGATGCCCCGGTCCTCCATGTAGCGGTTGAAGCGGGCCTGGTAGATGGCCATGATCGGCGACAAACCCATGGACACGGTGGGAAACTGCCAGAAGTCGGGCATCAGGTAAGGATGGGGATAGGCGCTCAGGCCTCCTCCGTCGGCCAGTTCGCGGCGAAAATTCTCCATTTGCATCTCGCTGATGCGGCCTTCTAAAAAAGCGCGGGCGTAAATGCCCGGGGCGGCATGACCCTGGAAAAAAATCATATCTCCGGGGTGGCCGGCGTTTTTGGCCCGGAAGAAATGGTTGAAGCCCACCTCGTAAAGGGTGGCGCTGGAGGCAAAGGTGGAGATATGGCCGCCAATTCCCGAATGCTGGCGGTTGGCACGCACCACCATGGCCATGGCATTCCAGCGGATGATGCTCTTGATCCGGCGCTCGATTTCCCGGCTGCCCGGAAAGGCCGGCTGGCGGCTGACCGGTATGGTATTGATGTATGGCGTGTTGGCAGAAAAATGGATCTGCACGCCGCGTTGCTGGGCGCGTAGCTGAAGGTGACGCAGTAGCTCTAAAATTCGTGTGGGCCCCTGGTTCTCGTATACATAATCCAGGCTTTCGATCCACTCCCGGTTTTCCAAGGCGATCTCCCGGGCAATGGTGTCGGCATCTTCTTGGGGCATGCGCACTTTCCTTTCCGTGGATGTGGGTGAACGTGGAAGGCGGTCACTGTGCGTCCGGTAATTCAGCTGGCAAGAACACGCCGGCAGAATGGCAATTATGGCTACATGAAAAAAGACGGTTGCCGGCCATTCGGGACGTTTTCTATTATTGAGGCGATACCGAACACCTGTCAATAGCTATGACATGCGCAATCACGCCGATAGCATCTTGCAACATGGTCAGCTTATTGATATTGTTTTTGTGAATCGTGTGGCGTCGGGTATAAGCGCTTTCCCTGCTTTTCAGCCCAAGACCTTCCTGTGACTCCCGTCCCGTGAATCCGGCATGGTCAGACCCGGTGCTCATCACTTATGCCGTTCTTTTCATCATCGGAAACGGTGAAGGATAATGAAACTCAAATCAGCGCCCACCCGGGGTCGAACGCTGGATCATGCCGCCTTCGTATATGATACCCTCGAGCCGGTAATGCTGCTGGGGAAACAGGCTGAATACGACCGACATCTCCTTGCCCTCTTGAAATTGACCGATTCGGATCGTGTTCTGGATCTGGGATGTGGTACCGGCGTGCTCACCCGGATGATCGGCGACCGTCTGGACGCCGATGCAGGTGGGGAGAGCGTAGGCATCGATGCGGCGGCCAAAATGATCGCCGTTGCCCGGAAAAAGCGCGCCTCGGACAACTGCCGGTTCGAGGTGATGGCGGCCGAAAAGCTTGCATTCGAAGATGCCGTCTTCGATGCCGTGGTCTCGAGTCTTTTCTTCCACCACGTGCAGATAGACCTCAAAGAAAAAGCACTGGCCGAAGCCTTCCGGGTGCTGAAACCAGGCGGGCGGCTGGTCATTGCGGACATGCACGTTCCCACCACCTGGATAGGCGCCCTGGTGTCCCACGTATCCCGATGGTTCTTCATGCAGCCCCAGATTGGTGAAAACATCCGGGGGATCCTGCCGGATGTCATTGCCGGTGCCGGATTCTTTCGCCCGGATATCGTCGCCACCTATTTCGGGTACATCGCCCTGTTCAATACCCGCAAACCGGAAGCGTGAAAATGAGCCTCGACGATAACCTGTCCGATCCCATCGCCAGGATGGAGCAGGTGCCGTTGCTACGGGCCTTGATGGCGGAGCTGAAATCAGGGATTTTTTTTTACTGGGAGGCCGCGGGCCAGATCCTGCGGCAATGCGGCGTGACCCTCAAGACTCCCGCTGAGACCGCCTTTTCATTGCGGAATAACTTTTTTTCCCTGTTGTTTCTTTACTCTTACCAGCGGGCTGGAATCCCCCGCCACCGCCGTATTTTTTACGCGGCGACGCTGCAGTGCCTCCGGGGAATGGTGACCGGCTGCGACAACCTGCTGGATGACGAATATAAACAGATCCTGGACACCGACATTCCCGCCACCGGGTACCGCTTCCGCTCGGTCATGGACATCATGGTTTCCGACCGGGTGCTCTTCAAGGTTCTCCTGGATGCGTCAATCCGGCATGAGATAGCTATCGATCGGGTTCTGGCGGCCACGATCGCATCCATGAAGACCATGACCCGCAGCGGCGTGGAAGAGGCTGGGGAGGAAGCGGGCATCACATCCATCCTGGAACCCGAGGCGATCCTCCATACGATTCATCACTTTAAAACCGGGATTCTGTTTCAATGCCCATGGGATATTCCCCTGACCATCGAATCGGTGGCTGAAAAAAAAAGAGCCCCGCTGCTGGAGGGACTCTACCGGATCGGCATAGGCTGCCAGATCATGGACGACATGGTGGACATGGCCAGGGACATCCAGGCACGCAGGCACAACTATTTAGTCTCCCTGATTCACCACGGGCCACACCCAGCCGAAAAAGACCGACTCGGAAAAATGATGAATCCGCAGTGGAGCACGGACAGGGGTGCAATTTACGCCAGCGATTTTCCAGAGGCGATCAGACAGGCATCGGAAACATCCCATCGGCTGCTGACAGACGGTCTCGAAGCACTTTTTTCCAGCGAACACCAAGCGCTGGTATCGCCCGCCATCCGTTTTCTGGAAGAGAGCATCGGGGTGATTGACCTTTTCAATGAGACGGAATCATGACACCCGGTGGTGCCGCGTATTGGACCCGGATCGCTTTTCTGTTCCTCGTCCGGTCCGGCCGCGCCACGGCCGCCCTGTCAGTCATGGTGATCACGGCAGTGGCCGCACTGATCTTCCTCTCCGCCCTGGCCGTGGGCGTCAAGGATGCCATGCTCCGCAACACCGTGGGATTGTTTTCCGGGCATGTCACCGGCTACGACCTGCCTGAATCGATTCAAACGCAGGATCTCGTTGTCCAGGGTGTCGACGCCGTCCTGAAACGGATCTATCTGCCGGGCATTCTTACCGGGGGCCGTCTCTCTCAACCGGTTTTGCTTTGCGGAATCGACCCTGTCCGAGAGACTGCTCATACGGCCCTGAAAATGAAAATCAGCGAGGGGCGGTATCCACTGACTGGTCAAAGGGAGATCTTGATCAGCCGCGATGCCGCACAGACCCTGGGCGCCCAGATCGGCGATCGGCTTGGGTTCTCTTTTCAGCCTGGTGACAGCTCCCTTGAGTATGTCGTGTCGGGGCTTTACTATACCGGCCTGGACGCGCTGGACCGCGAAATGGCCTTCTGTCCGCTGGAAATGATGCCCGCCAAAGACCTCCCCTGGTCCGCCGCCGTATTCCTGACCGGCGGTGTCACGACTGATGCCATCCTTAAGATTTACCGGCAGCTTGGTCCGGAACCGGTCCGTTTTGAGTCCTGGGAGACGCAGATGCCGGACTTGCGACAGCTCATCGACCTTGAGACCATTTCCATGGCCATTGTTATTTTTCTCGTATTCGGCGTTGTCGCCATTGGTATTGCCTGCTCCTTCGTGATTTTCATCATCCGCAACCTGCGGGAATACGGCATCATGAGGGCCATGGGGGTGACCACCGCCGAAATGTCGGTACTCATCGTGGCTAAGGTGATCCTGATGAATTTTGTCGCCTGCAGTGTGGGCCTTTTTTTCGGAATGCTTGCCGTCCTGGTTGTTGCCCATACGGGGGGTATCGATATCTCCGCGTTTACTTCCTACAATCGATATTTTGCCGTATCCGGTGTAATCAATCCGCGGTTGACGGCGTTTTCGCTGTGGGCGCCCCCGGCGACGTCGCTGCTGTTCAGCCTGCTTGCGGCCGTCTGGCCCGCAGTGATGGTAGCCCGGAAAAAGGCGGCGGACATTTTAAGGCTGATTTGAATCCATGATTCAACTTTCCCACGTCACCAAAACGTTTCGATCCGGGCCCGGTCAGGTAAAGGCCATCACTGATGTCTCCCTGTTTGTCGATACCGGCCGGTTTGCCGCCATCATGGGCAAATCGGGGGCCGGCAAATCCACGCTGCTCAACTGCATGGGCGGGCTTGAAATGCCGGACGGGGGTGAGATCCTCTGTTTTGGCACGCCGATCCACCGGCTGAGGGCCGGCAAGCTGAGCCTGTTCCAGCGTCGCCACCTGGGCTTCATCTTCCAGCGGGGCAACCTGCTCTCCTACCTCACGGTAGCCGAGAATATCGGTATGCCATTAATCTTGAACGGTATAGTGGGGAAGGCTCGTGACAACCGGATCGAGGCGCTGCTGGCCGATATTGACCTCAAATCCGCGTCTACAGCCCTGCCCCATGAACTATCGGGCGGAGAAACCCAGCGAGTGAGCGTGGCCCGTGCAATTGCGCATCACCCGAAGCTTCTTTTAGCCGATGAACCCACCGCCAACCTGGATTCGGCGACCGGGCAGCGGGTTGTTAAGCTTATGCGGGACCTGGGACAGGATCACGGCTGCACGATCATCATGGCCACCCACGACAGGGAAATAACCGATATAGCCGACCCGATCATCGGTTTGAAAGACGGGCAGGTTGTCAGGGAGGAAAAATGAAGACGGTCAAGCGAATCATCGTCTGCAGCATGGCGCTGGTTGTTTTGGGTGGCTGCGCTTACCGACACTATTTGGGCATGCACGGCCCGTCTGTCCGCAACACTCCCGACGTCCACGAAGGCGTGGTCGAAGATGCCGAGTGCCTGGGCTGCCATTACCCGGAGCCGAATTCCACGGGGCCGCCAACGTCGCACCCGGACTTCAGCGGCTGTCTGAAGTGCCACAATGATCCGCTGAAATAGTCTATCGCAGCGTCGGGGATATGGACAACGGTGGATAAGATGGCTTTTGCCGAACTGAGGACGGCGATCCGTTGATGATGGTTAATTTAGTCGGGCCAACCGACATGCCTCTGCTATTGCCCGTGGGCATGCCGGCTTTCGTTCGCATGTCCATGCATCCTTCCCCCACGCTTAGGCTGATTACACCGAACATGATGAGCAGGCTTCCGGCCAACTGCATTCCCGTCAGGCGTTCCCCCAGCAGGAGATAAGCGATGATGGCCGTGAAGGCGGGCTCCAGGGTGGCGATGAGGTTCACCACTCCAGAGGGGAGGTAAACCAGGCTGACATTATACAGCCCGAAACCCGCCACCGTGGGTCCGGCTGCCAGCAGGATCAATATCCCCCACCCGGCCACAGCGTTCCCCAGCCAGAAAAGGTCCGCTGGCTGCATCGCCGCACCAGGCAGTATGCCGAAGGAACACAGATTGAACCCCAGCAGAAACAATGTGGCAAAACCGAAGGTATACAACAGCGTGGTCCAGGGCTTGAGTCCTCGTTGGGAGGCGGCACGTCCCATGAGAGTGTAAAAGGCATAACCAAGGCCGGACAGGACTCCCGTGAGGATGCCCATCAGATTCGTTTGCCAGACGGCAGCCGTCAATGCATCGGAAACCAGTCCGCACCCCGCCATGCTCAAGATTACTGCGATGCATTTGGCCCATCCCAGGGATTCGTCCAACAGCCAGCGCCCCAATAGAACCGTAAAACCTGCGGAACTGTATACCAAAACGGTGGACACCGCCGCCCCGTTAAGCACCACCGACAGCGTCCACAGGGCATTGAACACCGCCAGAACGAAACCGTAGCAACCCAGATAGCCCAGGTGTCGCGCCTGAATGCAAAGCAGGGACGGCTGGACAAGTCCCAGCGCGGCAACGAGGGTCAGGGTCACGAAAAGGGCCCGCCAGAAGGCTATAATCAGCGCGGGAATGGCGTACGTCCGCGTGAGATAACCAATGAATATGGCTGTGGAGGAGAGGATGATCGCGCTGGTTACAGCAACGACGTACCCCTTGGTGGAATCCTTTCGGCCAGTCAGGGCATGGGCCATCTCTTCTTTGCCTTTCTTGGACCACGCGGGATAAGGTGGCCCACTGGATGCTGAGAATGAAACCTAAATGACCGGTAGGTTAGTCCAGGAAAGGCTTTTTGATAAGATCCGGATTTATAGTTTAATTAGCGGTCCAATTTCTTGGATGGGCCCTTTTATAGGCAAATTGGCCCTATGCTAATAGCTAAATTATTGTTAAATAGATAAAACCAATTAGAAAGGTGACCAACCATGCGCATTCCCCTGGACCGAAGCCGCACGATTCCGCTGTATCGTCAGATCGAAGCCTTTATTCGAGCCGGTATTCTGACGGGCAAGCTGGCTCCGGGCACGCGCCTTCCCGCGACTCGAAAACTCGCCCAAGACCTGGGCATCAACCGCATTACGGTGGAAAATGCCTATGGTGAGCTTTCGGCGGACGGCTTGATTGTCACCCGGACGGGTAGCGGCACATTCGTGTTTGCTCCCCAGGCACCGTTCCTTGTTCCTGCAACGGACCCATTGCAATGGCCACTGTGGCAACAGGAAAGCGGGCAAAGGCGTCCGCTGAATCTCGATCGGCAGAACCCCGACCATCTGCTGGCTGCCGTCGCGCATCCTGACCCCATCAGCTTTGCCGGCGGTACCGGAGATCCGGGTCTGTTCCCTCTCGATGAATTTCGCAGAACCCTCCAGGCCGTTATGCGGCGAGAGGGCGTCAAGACGCTGGAATACGGCCCCTGCGAAGGGAACCTCGCCTTGAGGCGTATCATTGCCCACGTGTTGGCCAGCCAGGGGCTCCAGGCGGGGCCGGAGAGCATCCTCATTACCGCCGGTTCCCAGCAGGCCCTGGCTCTGGTATCGCAGCTGCTTCTGGCTCCGGGCGATGCGGTAGTGGTGGAACAACCCACCTACGCCGGCGCCCTGGACCTGTTCCGGGCCTTGAACCTGAAGGTCGTGGGTATCCCGGCTGATTCCCGGGGCATGCAGGTGGAGGTGCTGGAACCCCTGCTCCAACAGCATCACCCCCGGCTGATCTACACCATTGCCAACTTTCAAAACCCGTCGGGAGCTTGCATGAGCAGCCCCCGCCGCCGACTGCTCATCTCCCTGGCGGACCGCTACAATGTCCCGGTACTGGAAGATGATTACGTGGGAGACCTGCGTTACGATGGACGGAGCTTGCCGGCGCTCAAATCACTGGATCCCGGTGGACGAGTCATCTATGCAAGTACTTTTTCAAAAATGCTTATTCCCGGCCTGCGGGTTGGCTTTCTGGTGGCCGACGGTCCGGTGTATGGTCAGTTGGCAGGCTTTAAACGGGTTCACGACCTGGCCTCCACCAACCTGATCCAGTGCGCCCTGAAGGCGTACGTTTCCGTTGGACGCTACCAGACCCACCTGAACCGTGCCAGCCGGGTCTATCGCAAACGGCGGGACACCATGCTGCAGTGCATCGATCGATACCTTCCCGCCGGTGTTCACGTGGACCCGCCCCAGGGCGGGCTGTTCATCTGGCTGCGGCTGCCGGAGGGAATGGCTTCCACCGTACTGCTGCCCATGGCCTGTGAAGAAGGGGTTGCCTTTGCACCGGGGGAAAGCTTTTTCATTGCACCGGGGGACGGTCACCCATACCTGCGGCTCTGCTTTTGCCTTCAATCGCCGGAGGCATGCGAGGAAGGTATCCGGCGCTTGGGAAAAGCGATGCGTCATTATACGAACCGTTTGAGCGGGTAGCCGTGAAGCAGCTATGGTTTGCCTAATCCACATAAACCCACGCCTGTTCCCATCGATGCGCCATTCTGCAGGACCATCCGCTTCGCCGGCGGATCCACAATCGCCGGCGAAGCGTCGGTTCGTAGAGCTGTTCCGGGGATAGGGTGGAAGCGTTGGACTGCGGGCGGTGCTTGCTGGGGGCCTTGAAGCGGCTATTGAAATCCCGGGGGCGTATTCTCGCCGCGGTGCCATGGTTCCATGCGGACAGAAAGGCCTTTCATGAGATGGTCACGCTTGTCCGGCGAGCGGGTTTGACGCCGGTCGAATACCCGACGGGCAAGGCGGGCAGAAGTGCTTGATTGGGTCACATGGATGGCCAGGCAGGGCAGCTCCAATGGCACGATGCACCGGTCCCGGGAATAAAGCGAACCATGCATTCAGTCTTGATTAAATGCCGCGCTCGAGGTCTTTTCAATACCCTGCTAAAACCGCAGATAAAAAAATTCGTAGTCGCCGTCGTTGATATCGATTTTCAGA
The DNA here is from genome assembly GCA_963704985.1 of uncultured delta proteobacterium. Lineage (GTDB taxonomy): Bacteria > Desulfobacterota > Desulfobacteria > Desulfobacterales > Desulfosarcinaceae > Desulfosarcina. Next base: position 1,007,809 of record CAVPIL010000010.1, read on the forward strand.
TTGTAGCCCCTGGCTTCGGCAAACACGATCCAGGGCGGCCGCCCGCCGCCACCGCAATCGTAATTAGGCCAGAATTCGCCGGTCTTGCCGCTGTGGTAGGACAGCATCATTGCATTGCTGTCCATATTCCGGGCTTTGGTTTTAGCCATTGCACGGGCTGCAGCCAAGTCAAGATCCGTGTCTTCAACGTTTATGGATACCGTATCAAGGGTATATTCATTTGCTGTTGCACGCAGTTCAGCCATCGGTGTTTCCTTTCATTGCAGATGGGTGCTAGAATGAAAATAAGAAGCCTTCAGGATTTGTAAATCGGAGACTTGATGGGGTGAATCATCATCGTTTCTTTTTTTGATGAATCAGAGTATGGTTACATCAGAGACCCACCTAATAATGGCTTCTAGCGCAATGGCCGCGTTGGAGAAACGGTTTTTTATCAACTCCAATGGTTACGATGGTCTCTGGCATTCCTCGAAACCGTTGAAACTCCGGGAAGGGAACCATGAGCAAAACATTGGAGGCTGCGAACCTGGCCGTGTTCTGCGACTTTGAAAATGTCGCCCTCGGGGTGCGGGATGCCCGGGTGGCCCAGTTCGACATCAGCAAGGTGCTCGAGCGATTGCTGCTCAAGGGCAGCATCGTGGTAAAGAAGGCTTACTGCGACTGGGAGCGTTACAAGGAGTTCAAGGCGGCCATGCATGAAGCGGCCTTCGAACTCATCGAGATCCCCCATATCCGCCAGTCGGGGAAGAATTCCGCCGACATCCGCATGGTCGTCGACGCCCTGGACCTGTGCTACACCAAATCACACGTGGATACCTTCGTGATTGTCAGCGGGGACTCGGATTTTTCGCCATTGGTCAGCAAGCTGCGTGAAAACAACAAAAACGTCATCGGCGTGGGGGTCAAGAACTCCAGTTCTGATCTGTTGATCGCCAACTGCGATGAATTCATATACTACGATGACCTGGTCAGAAAGAAGAAGAGAGCCAAGAAGTCGGCCCGCAAAGCACCGCCCAAGGCGACTAAGGCACCGGTTGCCGAGGCGAAGAAGGAGGAGGCCGAAACCCTGACCCAGGAAGCGCTGGACTTGGTAATGGAAACCCTGGAGGCTCTGGCCGAAGAGCGCGGGTCGGAAGATAAAATCTGGGGGTCTATGGTTAAGCAAACGCTCAAGCGCCGCAGCCCGGGATTCAACGAATCCTACTACGGGTTCCGCTCCTTCAAACGCCTGCTGGATGAAGCCGCCAGCCGCGGCCTAATGGAACTGGAGTCGGACGAAAAGTCCGGTGGGTACATTATTCGCAGCTTCCATGCGGAGGAGTGATCTATACGCCATCAATAGCGGAACCGCTGCTATTCATCAATTTCGAGAAAGCCAAGCAACTTTGTTTTAGAGAAGGTTTCTGAAACCACAACGGCCTTTTTTTTCCTAGACAATTTTTTTATCTGGTATTCAATCCGGTAGGCCAGGCTTTTTCCCCCCACAGGGCAGCAGTAAACCAGCTTGACGGGAGAGAACGCCCTGGTGAATCTGGCGCAAAGCCGGCCTAGGGCTTCATGATCCCGAACTCGTCGCTGCACATCCGTGGTGACGCCGGTATAGAAAGCACCGTTGCTGCAGCGAAGGATATACACGAACCAGTCTTGCTTAACCCCGTCAGAAATCGCGGCTCCCTCCCAGATTTTTCATGGCAGATGTCAACATCCTGCCAAATCACTTCTCGCTCCTTATGACCCCATTGCGGCCGGTTTTCAATGAAAAAAACGGGCTTTTGGTTCTCCCTTTCCATAGGATCCTTATTTGGAGAGAAGCCAGCGGCGTTCCCTGTATCCTGAGTGAAGCGGGCCCTAAAAAACAGCCTTATTCCATTGCACTGGGTTGGCCCATGCGCAGCGGACCGCCCCGGGCGGTTGTCCACAGCAGGCAGTCACAGCCGGAATCGGGAACGGTGAAGACATCCATGCCGTGATCGAAGGTCTGGACCATGATTTCCAGTTGGCCGTCGCCGTCCAGATCGGCAATGGTCGGTGCTGCGGGGGCGCCGTTGCCGTTGCCGTTGTATCCCGGACCCGGTAGGGCGATGTCGTGGAGTCGCGTCCCGTCGGCACCCAGGATGATTAAATGGCCCGAATCGCTCACATCGGGGTCGCCGTAGGTGGAAAAAACAATCTCGGGCGAGCCGTCCCGATTCAGGTCGGCCGCCATAGGCTCCGATGCATACATGATGGCCTTGCCGTTGGTGTAGTTGAAACGCCAGATCATCTGCGCATCGGCTGAAAAGCAGGTCAGGAATCCGTCGTTGAGCGAAACGACGATCTCCTTGCGGGCATCGCCCTGGAGGTCCACAATGGCGGCCGCCGGAACACCGCTCGGTGGATACCACCCGTCCACTTCAAAGGGGAAATCGCCCCGGGGCAGCACCTCCCAACCCGGCTTGCGCATCGCCGACCGGCTGCCGTCGCCGTAGGCGCCCTCCAGCACCATGAGGGCATAAGCCTGGGTGACATAGGGGACGTCGAATTCCACATTGGGGATGCCGATCACCTCGTTGCGGCCGTCCAGGTCAAGGTCGGCCACGTGGGGCGGTGAAGCTGTCCATTGAAGCCATTCATTCCACTCGGGATGGGGCCACTCACCCACATGCAGGTGGTAGTGGTCGGTTTCCACATCCGGGTCGCACCAGCGGATGAACTGGCCCCAGCTCATCCGCTGGCCGATAAATGAGGCGTTGCGGTTGCTGAACCAGGGGGAGGCATCGATGGCCTCACCGGTGGGGTCGAAGGCCTGGATGTGGTGGTTGTCATAGGTGACGATGATCTCCCGTTGCGGGTCATCATCAATATTGCCCACGGCCACATTCAGACCGTAGCTGCCGTACCCGCTGTGCCCGATTGCATTGCGGTCCGCGTCGCCCCCTTCACCCGTGCGGTTGTTGTAGCGCGGCCAGGCCGTGTAGCCCAGTCCGGCCGGCTGATACAGGTCGCCGTTGGCCGACCACACAAACACCTGGGCGCCCCCTTCGTCTGTCGGTTTGGCCTGCGTCGTCGTGGCGATGATTTCGATGGACCCGTTGCCGTCCAGGTCGGCGGCGGCCAGGCCACGCACTTCCGGGGAACTGCCGGCACAGGTGGTGTCCGCCGGCCAGCCCGGTTTGACTGAAAATTTCCTGTTACGCCACTCGTAAGCATATACGTGCCGCCCCTGACCGCACACAATCTCCACCGTGCCGTCTCCTTCCAGATCCACCACGACGTGGGGCGCATAGATGCGACTGAGGTTGCCGTCGACCCTGTCGATGAGGTCGCCGCCGGGGGAAAAGGCATACAGGGAGTGGTAGGCAGCGATCAGTTCGTTTTCACCATCGCCATCCAGGTCAGCCACAATGGGCGAGGCGAACCAGGAGGTTTGCCCGGCAAGGTTGCGAACGAATTCCGGGCGGCGCACTTCTCCAGCGCTTTGGCCGCCGCTGCACACGGGATTGCGCTCGCCGCCGGTCGAACTGCCGTCCAGTGTACGGGTTGAAGAAGAACCGCCGCTACCATCGCCTCCGCCACCGCAGCCCGCCGCAGTGAGAAAAAACGCCATCAAACCAACGGTCAAAAGGGTTCTGCTCATCAGTCATCCAAGCTTGGTCGGAAAAAGTGAAAAGAGAAGTTGCGACCCGATCCCTGCAATGGGTGTTCCACATTTGACTATATTAAATTATACAATAAATCGAATGGTTGTGGCCGATTGACGATCGGTACCAATCAACAGTGGACCATACCTGCGCAGACTGTGTGCAAAAATTGGTCACCGATAAAAACCGTTAAAGAAATGCAAAATTTTACCGGCGACAATTTGCATTTGTTTGAATTGCGTTTGAGGCCGGATTGCGTAGAATCGCAACATCGAACCAACCATTGGGTCATTCACGAAAGGAGCCTCAACAATGAGCAAAAACCGATCTGCCGTCACATCCGCGTTTGAACTGGTTCTCTGTTTGGTTGTTGTCGTCTGGACCACTACCGGTTTCGGCGCTACGGCTGCCCTGGAAACAGCGGCCGTCACCCGCGCCGAACGCCCGGCGGTGGAGGTTATGTTCGTCCTTGACACCACCAGCAGCATGACTGGGCTGATCGCCGCAGCCAAGGATAAAATCTGGTCCATTGCCAACACCCTGGCTTCGGCCGACCCGACACCGGACATCCGCATGGGGCTGGTGGGCTACCGGGACCGCAGCGATACCTATGTCACCGTCTTCACCCCACTATCCGACGATCTGGACGCTGTGTACGCCCGGCTGATGCAATTCGAAGCCGTGGGGGGCGGCGACACTCCGGAAAGCGTCAACCAGGCCCTTTACGAAGCGGTGACGAAACCTGATTGGCGCCGCGGCCCGGGAGTCTACCGGGTAATCTTTCTAGTGGGTGATGCCCCGCCCCAAATGAACTACCAGGATGATATCAAGTATGTGCGAAGCTGCGTCCGTGCCGCTCGAAATGACATCGTCATCAATACGGTTCAATGCGGCAACATGCCGGAAACCGGCCCCATATGGCGGGAGATCGCCCAACGGGGAAAAGGTGAGTATTTCCAGGTGGCCCAATCCGGCAGTGCCGTGCTTTACGACACCCCTTATGATGAAAAAATCGCCTCCCTGTCACGGGCATTGGACGACACCCGGGTCTATTATGGAGACGCCGACCACCTGCGTGCAATGGACGTCCGCGGGAAAACAGCCGACGCTATTTACAGTGCAGCCGAGCCCGCTGCCGTGGCCAAGCGGACGATTTTCAACAGCAAGGCCGCCGGGGCAAAAAACTTCATCGGCTCTCAGGAACTGGTGCATGCGGTGGAATCCGGCGAACTGGACCTTGCTGCGGTTCCCCAAGCGGAGTTGCCGGCCGAACTGCAGGGCATGCGCCAAGCGGAACTGGCGGCACACATCGAAGCCCGCAGCCGTGAGAGAAAACTGATTCAATCCCAGATCGAAGACCTGGCAAAAAAGCGACAGCACTTTATCGAGGACAAGGTCAGGAACGAAAAAGATCGGGGCGCCGCATCCCTCGATACGAAAATCTATCAATGCATCCAGGCTCAGGCTGCCCATAAAGGTATCGCATACACCGACGGTCCGGCATATTAGGCCCTGTTTTCTCTAATCTTCCCGGTCCCAGGGCGGGCATGGTTTCCACTGGTGTGTCCAAAAGACCAAAAGGAAAAGGCGGTGTGCTTCCCAGGCAAGGATGGACGCACACCGCTTGTGGGTTAGCGCTGGGCGGGGTAGTGGATATGTTTTCACACACGCTTGAAGCCATCCTGCGGCAAGTCACGGGCAATACGCAATTTTCCCTTTACGGGTTAATAGACGAAGATTAGGTTGTGCTTCGCTTGCGTCGACAGGGGCGGCCACATTGGATTTAGCGCAGCTGAACGGTGACATCGCCGACCGTAATTGCGGTGGCCATATTCTTGGTTGTTCCGTCCGAGCATTCAAATTCATAGTATTCGACGCTCACATCCAAACCTTCTTCAAGATCTATATTGTATTTAACCAATAACTTCCCGAGAGCAGTCGAGCCTAATCAATCTGTGTGGATGCTTTTTATTTTCGATTGTTTTTTAGCATGAGGAGCTGCTGGGAGGGGGCCGACAAAACTGAAGCCGCCCCGTGGCACACCACGGGGCGGCTAATGCCCGGCTGCATATTAGAAAATCAATGATTCAGTTTGCACGCTTTGGCGATAGGGTCGCATGTGCGGTTTAGGTAAGGCCATCATGGAACCCTGCGCCTTATCATGCGTTTGATGGTGTATTCCATGACCGGCTCATCATCATGATTGCTCACGCGGTGGAAGAAGGAGACGATGCCCCGATCGGGCTTTTGGGTCTCGCGCTTGTCCACCACCGTGATGGCTGAGCTGATCGTATCGCCAATAAACACCGGTTTGATGACCTTGAGGTCGACACCCAAAAACGCCAGGCCGGTACCATGCAGAATGCCGGACAGGATCGCCAACCCTTCGGCGGCCGAAAAAGTCAGCGCTCCGGGAACGATGGGCTTTTCATAGGGCGTCTCTTTCGCTATGTATGCCCGGTCCATGAACAGCGGCTCGAAAAAGCCGAAGGCGGTGGTGTAGTTGATATGGTCCGCTTCGGTAATCGTGCGACGGTCCGTGGCGTATTGCTGTCCGGTTGAAAACTCCTCGAAATAAAGCCCACGACGGCTCATGGATCCCCCTTCCTGCTTCGACACAATCGGCATGCGTTGATGGTTTCAATTCATTGCCGGACGATCGACGATCTTAATTCCACTTTCGGTTCAGCATATCCGCCAGGGCCTTTTTTCCCGCATCCGTCAGCCCGAGACTGTCGATCTCACGCGCCAGTTGATCCCTGTTGCCGTGCCCGCTCGCGTATCCGTTGAGGCGCGCCACGGCGGTGGAATCGACGAAATCCCGATCAATGGGATAGATACGCGACATTTCAGCGTTCAGGCCGTAATGCTGTTTGAGAATATACTTCTGGTGGTAGTTTTCGGCCAACGTGAACGTGTTCAACGGAGCAATCTCGCTTTTGACCGTGCGGCCGATTTTTTTCTCCAACTCGGTTTTGGACTCTATGGCCAGACGTGTCTGTTGCTCGTCATGGGTGAACACCGCATGTTTGTACTGCCGCGACCACGACTGGCTGGTCGGGTCGTGGTTCTGCCAGAATATCTCAAGCAGCTGGGCGTAGGTGATATGCTGGGGGTCGTAATCCACCTGCACCGTTTCCGTATGGTCGCCGATATGATGGTAGTCCGGATTGTCTTTCAGGCCGCCAGCATAGCCCACACGGGTGCGAATCACGCCCTCGATGATCCCGAACCGGGATTCGATTCCCCAGAATCACCCCAGGCCAAAGGACGCGGTCTCGAAAACCGCCGGTGCCGACACATCCATGGGCGGGATTGCAGGGGCATCGCTTTCTGTCTGATATGCACGCTTCATGGAATCCTCCGTTGTCTTCGATTCATGACTTACCTGTGAGTTTATGGTCGGGGAGCAAGCCCACAGGAGCGATAGCATACCTAAGAAAAATAAACACCCGATGCCGGTTGGGCAGTATTTTTTTTTCATCGCGGGGGAGCCTCCCTTTCTTTCTTTCCCGTTAACCCTTTCAGGGGAAACCAGTCAGCCGATCAACCGATACAGCCAAACGATAACCATGAATTGGCAGGATTGGTGTAAAGATTCGATAAAGATTGTCGAGGCAAGAACCACCGCTTAGGCAACTGACCGGGTGCGATCTGGAGCGGCCCATGGGATTGACCCATTGCCTGAAGGGTTTTTATTTGGCTGCCAATGGGGTATGGTTCCTGCGAATCTTGCGTAAGCACCATCTTGGCACAGGGAATACACCAACGCTTCAATGGGAGGCTGAAGTGAAAAAACAGGTTGACCCATGCATGCACAGCGCCGAGCATATCCTCAACCAGGCCATGGGGCGCCTGTTCGATTGTGACCGGTGCTTCAGCGCGCATATCGAGCGCAAAAAATCCAAATGCGACTACCGATTCGACAGGCCGCTGACCGACGAGGAATTGAAAGCCCTGGAAAACGAAGTGAATGGTGTGATCGAGGCCGACGTACCGGTCTCGGAGCGTTATTTATCAACAGAGGACGCCCGGGAACGGTTCAATCTGTCACGGATTCCAGACCATTCCGAGGCGCGTATCCGCATCGTGAGCGTCGGTGACTACGACCATTGCCCGTGTATCGGCTCCCATGTGGCATCGACCGGTACGATTGGAAGCTTCAGGATAACATCGTCTGATCACGAAAACGGAACCCTGCGCATTCGTTTCAAACTGAAGCGGCCGACAGCCCGTTGATCCATGTTTAGAAGCGCATATCGGTAGGCTGGGCGATCGTGGTATTGGCAATTTAAAAGCCTGAAAACCCAACTCTTCCCAAGCTTCTCAAACGCCGCTGCGGCTTTCGATGGCCCTGATGATTTGAAATACCGTCTCGTTCACCGGTGTGGGGGTATGATATGCCCGCCCTAAAGCCATAACCTTGCCGGCAAATATTTCCACCTCGGTTTTTCTACCGGCTTCAACATCCTGAAGCATGGAGGTCTTCCCAGCCGGTGAAAGGCCGGTCAACACACGGCCCCAGGCTTCAAGGTCATTTTCGGTCAGGCCGATGCCGGCTTTTTCGGCCAGACGGACCACCTCTTCCATCAACGACCGCATCAGTGCCCGGGCGTCGGCGGAAGCGTGAAAAACGCCGTAGGGGGCCCGCAGTACGGCCGAGGCCTGGTTGATGCCCACATTGATCATGAACTTCCACCACATGGCGCGCATGATGTCCGTCGGCACTTCGTTGGCAATTCCCGCTCGGGTCAAGGCTTCCTGGATACGCGCCAGCTGGGGGCCCTTGCCGTCATCCGTTACCGGGCCAAAAATGATTTTACCGGGATTGGCATAGGTGAAACGATCGTTTTCACTTACGGCATCGATGCCCACGGCAACAGCGTAAACCAGTTTTTCCATGCCGCAGGCCGCCCCGATGGTCTCCTCGCTCTCCAGACCGTTCATTACCGAGAGGATGGCCGTATCCTTGCCTAACAGGGCTGTGATGTCGCCAACGGCGCCGGCCAGATGGTGGTGTTTCAAGGCTACCAGAATCAGATCCGCCGGTTCGGAAACCTTGTCCGGGTGAACCACGGGGACCTTGTACAGCCTGGCGTTTACGGTGAGGGTTTTGTTTTTCAACCGCTCATACCGCTCCCCCCTTGCCACGAAGGAGACGGAGAATCCGGCGGCATCGCTGAACATGGCCGCATAGGCTGCACCCATGGCACCTGCCCCCACAATTGATATTTTTCGAATCACAGTCATGGTTAACGCTCCTTTTTTATACCGGGTCCATGATCATCGAACGACCAACCAAGTCCCCAGCAGCATCAATCCAATGCCGGAGAGGCGGTAGAGGTCGAGGGGCTTCATATCTGCTCCGAGTACGCCGAAATGATCAATGACGGCGCTGCTGACGAACTGGGCGGCAACAATGATCGTCATCGCCGACACCAGTCCCAGGCGTGCGGTGCCATATCCGATGGTGCCGACAATCACCAAGCCCAGCGCCCCGGCGGACAGTGCATACCAGGGTATCCCCTGCCAGGCGGCCAGGTTTCCGCCCCGGCTCAGCAGCATGGCCAAGCCGATGAGCAGCCCCCCGCCGCCATAGGTGATGAATACACTTTCCAGCGTGCCGATCTGTTTGTCCATCAGTCCCATGAACTGTGCCTGGAGGGTTATCGCGATTCCGCCGATGGCCGCGATGATGATCAGGGATATGGGTGTGCTCAAGACCGGTTTCCTTTCTATTTGAGTCGCAATCGGTGAACCATTTAATCATCGATCCTAAAAGCAGCGGCAATAGGTTATCCGGGAAAGGCGACAGGTGATATGACGACTCCAGGAAAAAATCCCTCTCTATGGCGTCCGCAGCGGCTTGAAGAGATGCGCCATTCCGTTGACTTTGTGGTTTCATACAGCATGCGCAGCATGTCGTCTAGGGGCCCTCCCGGAAAACCCTTGTTGGCCAGCCAGATCACATCGGCATCCGGTAGATCGATCAGCCGGAGGTCTTTATACCTGCCGCAGGGCATGCGCAGGCGGGCCAGTTGGGGCAGCACTTTCGAATCCGGTCGGCATCCATGGTCATTGGTCGTGCGGTCTATCCCCGGTGTTATCGGCGAATGGTTGTGATTAGCCGCAACGGTGAAAAATGGCAAGGCCGCCATTCCCTGGGAAACCACAGGGCAGAGAAGATATGGCGGTCTATGGTCCGTTTTCAGCCAAATTTCTTTATATTGCTTTTACCTGTTTGCTTTGAAAATCAAGGGTGATGCCTTATCTTTCTCTATCGTTGGTTGAACCGCCGTCGTCAGAGGCCTCTTTTCGATAGCGGGGATACCCCCTTATTTTATGGTCAGGCCCGGTGAACTTTATCACGGGCAGTCCACGTATCGGGAGGCACAACCACCATGGCCCTGCTGGAAGCGCAACATATCACCAAAACCTACACCGTTGATCACCGCGCCATCACCGTGCTGGAGAATGTTTCCCTGTCTGCCGAAAAGAGTGAATTCATTGTCATCGCCGGCAGCAGCGGCAGCGGCAAAACCACCCTGCTGACCCTGCTTTCCGGGCTGGATCACCCGACATCGGGGCGGATATTCATAGACGGCCAGGAGATCACGGAGGCCTCCGAAGAGGAGCTGGCACCGCTGCGCAATCGGGCGATCGGTTTCGTGTTCCAGTCCTTTCACCTGATACCGTCCATGACCGCCAAGGAAAACATCATGTTTCCGGCGGAACTGAGGGGGGATCCCGATGCAGACATACGCGCCGGGCAGCTGCTGGCGCGGGTGGGTCTGTCAGCACGGGCGGGCAACCTTCCCAGCCAGCTTTCAGGAGGCGAAAAGCAGCGCATCGCTCTGTGCCGCGCCCTGATCAACCGTCCAAAGTTGCTATTTGCCGATGAACCCACCGGCAACCTGGACTCGGAGAACGGCAAAACCGTGCTCGCTCAACTCATCGACCTGAAGAACGAACATGGGGCCACCCTGGTGCTGGTGACCCACAATCTCGAAATCGCCCGGGCCGCCGATCGCGTGCTTACCCTTAAAGATGGACACCTGAAAGGATAGCCGGCCATGCGTCACATGCCAACGATCATGCGTCAGATAAGGCGCTCGTCCAGGCAGGCAGGCCTGTTCGTGCTTTGCGTGGCCCTTTCTCTGACCACCTTGACCGCCTTTTCCGGATTTGCCGGAAGTGTGGCCCTCGCCCTGCTCAATGACGCCCGTGCCCTCCACGCCGCCGACATTATCATCAAGTCCTACGACCCCATCTCTGCCTCCCTGGCACAGGCCGTTGGCCAGCTTTCTGATCAGGGGCGGATCCAGCAGGTCAACGTGCATGAATTTTACAGTGTGGTGCGTGCGCCTGACGAAAATCGTTCGGTGCTGTCCAGACTAAAGGTGGTGGAACCGGGCTACCCCTTTTACGGCCAGGTCACCCTGAAATCGGGCCTTCCCTTCAAGCAGGTGCTGGCACCCGGCGCCTGTATCGTGGAGCAGACCCTGCTGGATCGCACCGGGCTGTCGGAGGGGGACCCCTTAAAGGTGGGCTATACCACCTTGACGATTGCCGACGTGGTGACGGCTGAGCCGGATCGGCCTCTAGATCTGTTTGCCTTGGGCCCACGTCTATTCATCCACAGCTCAGACCTGGATGCTCTGGGGCTGATGGCCACCGGCAGCCGCATCCGCCGTGTGGTGCTGATCAAGGTCCTGGAACCGCTTCAGGTGGACGCCATTGCCGCTCGGCTCAAACAGGCCTCCCCAACGGACGGGGAAACCATCGACACCTATCTTAGCGCCGGGTCGGCCCTTAAACGGTTTCTGGACAACTTTCTTTTCTTTCTGAAACTGGTGGGACTTTTCATCCTCATTGTATCCGGGCTTGGCATTCAGAGCACCCTCATGGCCCTGTTCAACGAAAAACAGCATACCATCGCCATCATGAAAACCGTGGGTGCCAACGGTCGGTTCATCACCACGCACTTTATGCTCCTGGTCTTTGTGCTGGGTGCCACGGGAACCGGTGTGGGCATACTGGCCGGTGCGGCTGTTCAGGGCGGCCTGGCTTGGATGTTGTCCCCGTTATTGCCCGAGCGCTTAGGCCTGGCCATTTCCTGGGCCGGGGTGGCAGAGGCCGTCTTGCTGGGTTTTGCCGTGGTGGCCCTGTTTTCGTTCCTGCCCTTGTATCGGCTCAAGGAGATGCGTCCGGTGGCAATCTTCAACCGCCAGCCGTCTGTCAGAATCGCACGTTGGCCCTATTATCTCTCCGGCCTCCTGGTCCTGCTCTTTTTTCTCGCGCTGGTGTTGTGGCATATGCGCGACATCCGCTTCGGCTTTTATTTTGTCGGCGCCGTCACGACCCTGATCCTGGCCGCGACCCTGCTGGCCCAGCTGACTCTATGGACGATCAAGCGTCTGCCGGTTCGACATCTGGCCATCCGTCAAGCCATCAAAGGGCTGTTTCGACGGGGCAATGCCACCCGTGCCATTATGATTACGCTGACGGTCTCCCTATCCGTGATCTTTGCCGACCAGCTCATCGAAAAAAACCTCAACGCCACCTTTGTCCAGTCCTTTCCAGCCGATTCGCCCAACGCCTTTTTCGTGGACATCCAGCCCGACCAGACCGAGGCTTTTTCAACGGCCATTGGCCGTCCGGTTCAATTCTACCCCATTGTAAGGGCCCGGATCACGGCGCTGAACGGTAACGTCATCGATCGCAGCCGGGAGGGCCAACAGCGGCGCGACAACTTGTCGCGAGTCTTCAACCTGACCTACCGGGAGGCGTTGCTGGACGATGAAACCCTGATCACGGGCGACACGCTCTTTCGAGGCGACTGGACCGAGCCCCAAGTATCGGTCATGGACACGGTGGTGGAGATGCAGGAGATGAAAATCGGTGACCGAATCAGTTTCAGGATCCAGGGGGTACCCCTTACTGCGCGCATCTCCAGCATCCGCACCCGTGACGGCCGGTCCTTAACGCCGTTCTTTTACTTCGTATTTCAAAATTCGGTGCTGGGACAGGCCCCGCAAACCCTGTTTGCTGCACTGAGGGTGGCTCCCGGGCAAATGGGGCCCCTGCAAACGAGGGTTGTCTCCCAGTTTCCCAACATCAGCGTCATCGATATGTCACAGACCATCGGTATCTTTGCCCGGCTCATGGCTCGCCTCTCACGGATCGTGCGCGTCTTCAGCCTCTTCAGTGTTGCTGCCGGCATCTTGATCTTGGTGAGTGCGGTGTTCGCCACCCGTGCGGAGCGGGTGATGGAATCGGTATACTATAAGATACTTGGCGCCGGTAGGCGATTCGTTTTCAGCGTCTTTGCCTTGGAGAACATGCTGGTCGGCCTGCTCAGCAGCCTCCTGGCGCTGTCCATGGCCCAGGCCGGGACCTGGTGGCTATGCACGGTGAAATTCGATATCGGTTATCAGCCCTTTCTGCCGATATCGCTGACCATGGTCGGCCTAACCGTCTTGCTGGTAGTCACTGTGGGTATGACCGCCTCCAGAGCGATCATGGCCAAAAAGCCGGTGGCCTATCTGAGGGAGCAGCAAAATGGGTAAAAGAAGAGACCGTACATCGCTTTCCTGCTTTCGGCCAGCGCTGCTGCAACAGCTGACCCTTGTGCTGCTGGGTATCGGGCTGGCCTTTTCCGGCTGCAGCCAGGAGCCACCGACCGAAAACGCCCCTGTGACATCCCAACCACCTGCCCCCGCTTATGCAGGCACGATTGTGGCCGTGGGAGACAGCCTGACCGCTGGATTGGGGGTTCTCGACGACCAGGCCTATCCTGCCCAACTGGCCCGACGGCTGCAGGCCGACGGTTACCACTACCAAGTGATCAATGCCGGGGTGAGCGGTGAGACCAGCAGCGGTGCCCTTTCGCGCATCGGATGGGTGATCGCCACTCTGAATCCGGACATCGTCATTCTGGAAACAGGTGCCAATGACGGGTTACGGGGCCTGGATCCGGAATTGCTGAAAGCCAACCTGGACAAGCTGGTCAGTATGCTGACAGAACAAAACATCCAGGTCATCCTGGCCGGCATGCTTATGCTGCCCAACCTTGGGCCAGACTACACCCGGGCCTTTTCAGAGATCTACCCGCAGATTGCAGAGCAACACGGGGTCCTCTTCATTCCATTTTTCCTCGAAGGCGTAGCCGGCGTGACCCAACTCAACCAGCTGGACAAGACGCACCCCACTGCCGACGGTTACGCCCGCATCGTTGAGACGGTTTACCCCTATGTTGTTAGGGCGATTGAACGGCACCAAGCCATGTGAACCACCCATTTTGCGTCGATTTTGGCTAGCGCCCGAAGGCAGCTCCGCCATTCTGCCGACCATCCTTGGTGAAAAAGCATTACTGGAGGAGGGGTCGTGTTCGGCAACCATGTGAGTTTCCATTTTCATTAAGATGTGATATGCAAGCGATCCGTTTAAATCGCCAACCAGCACCCTAGGAGAGCCTTCACCCGTGTCGTGGCAAATGGTTAGATCTTTCGGCGCAACCGACTACAAGGCGGTCACGCGCTACCAGGATCCGGAGACGAAATCCTTTCGGTTTCGGTCATTGACCTGCCGCGCCTTAACACAGGAGATGCGCAATAGAGATAAGTGGTATGTCGCCGGATGGAAAATCCATCTGTCCATCTATCCCGCCGACTACGCAAAGGCCCTGCCAGCCCTGAGGCTGTTCGAAGAACGCATGGCACCCAGTGGGCTGGTCTATAAGTTCGCAGCGTCGAAAGGCATATATGAAAGCTTTATGGGAGAAGTGAAGGGCAAATTCGCCACGCTGTATTGCAAAGTGCCGACGGACATACCAACGGTCATCTATCTGGTGAACCAGTTGTTCACCCAGGAAGGAATTACGCCCGTCAGCAGGGCTAAGATAAGCGAGCTGAACGGGCTCAAGCACGAACTGCCCTTGATCGGGGGATACGGCTTCGTCAGATACGGGGCCTTCTGTTACACCAATGGGATCCTGGATCTGACCGATGCAAACCGGGAACCCCTGCAAGATAGCCGGCTGCGCCCTTTTCCCCGTTTCAAGGATCCACTCAGGCTGGCAGCAGAAATGGCCGCATTTTTGGATCTCGTAAAGCGATGATACCGGCTGGCCTCGGGCTGCGCAGGCGTCGCGACGGCCGTCACTGTTCCATGCGCCCGTTGCTACCGCTCGCGTCGACGAAAACAAGCATTGACTTCCAACCGCTCCAAAGAGAGCGCAATCACCTCTTCCAAACGGGGTTGTTTTTGCTTTAAATCTTTACAGAAATCCTCGGTGCGATCCGGATCCTGAAGGCCTGGACCGGGCACAAAGGCAGCCACCACTCGTTCGAATAAGAGGGGGTGCATCCGCTCGATACGCTTGATATTGCTTTCAAACCAATGCCATAGATGATCCGTCGCGGTCGGGTTGCCGGTGGCCGCAACCAGCGGTATAAAGCGAATCCGATCGGGCACCTGTTGCAGGGTGTAATCCAGGGCTTCTTCCAGCAACGGCCATGGGTTGATGCAGCCCAAAGCGCCCGCAAGGGTCATGCGTTCATGCTCGACCTGACTCGTTTCGAACCAGTCTATCATGGCTTTTAGGGCCGGCCGGCCGACCGCAACCGCACCGGCGGTCATTACGCCCCTGAAGATATCGGGGGCTATGGTGGAACCATTTAAAAAGGTATTGAACTGATCGATAAGAAAATCGAGAATCTTCTGGTTGCCGATCAATGCGCCGTGGGCCAAGAGCTGGTCGCGCAGTATCGCCGCGGTTTGTGATTCATCCGGCGCGGGCAGATGGCCGATGGCCTCCAGGGCAGCGTTCATCAATTGCTTGGCCGTGTGAGCAGTTTGGGTCCGGATCCCGCCCCGGAGCACCATAAACGCCTCATACAGATGGCCGTCAAGGCTGGACAGGGGCAGGTAGGCGTGCTCGTTCAGAAAATTTTCTGCCATGTCCAGAAACAGCGTCATGGGGAGGTGTCCGGCCTTGACCAGTGCAAACAGATCGTTCTGCAGCCCCCAGCGATCTACGGGTGGCAAGTGTTGGCTGGTCACCATGGCCCCCAGCCGGGCCAGATTGTCCGCATCGTTGTAACAGACGTGATAAAACCCGGTTTGACCAGGGTTGATCTTGTAAGCCGTGGTGTCCGGGGGCAGGGGGACCTCGGTTTGTTTTTTGTCGATCAGTATCGTTTGGGTGTCGGCCATGCCGTCCGGGGTGTAGGAGGTGACCGTTACCGGCACCATCCATGTCTGCTCGGCATTGTTCGGCAGGTAGGTAAACCGCTGCTGGTGCAAAGTGAGCGTGCCGTCGCTGCGATGGGCGGTGATCACGGGAAAGCCCGGCTGGGTGACCCAGTTGCGCATCAGCTGGGCCACCGGCATGCCGGATGAGGCCGATAGCGATTCCCATAGGTGGTGACTGGCGGCGCTGCCGTAGGCGAAGTCCGACAGGTAGCGCCTGAGGCCGGCCTTAAAAGGGTCCGATCCGATCCAGGCCTCCAGTTGCCGTAATATGCTGCCCCCCTTGCTGTAGATGATGGGTGCGGTGCTGGTGGTAATGGCCACCTGGGAGCCGCCCGGCATTTCGATGGCCACCGTTTCGTGGAGCGCATCACGGGTCAGCGCGGTCTCGGTCTGGCTTCTGATAAATTGGTGCCAGATCTCCCATTCGGGATAGTGGTGGCCCACCATGCCATAACCGAAGTAGGTTGCAAAACTTTCGTTCAGCCAGAGATACTTCCAATCCTCTGGGGTTACCAGGTTGCCGAACCATTGATGGGCGACTTCGTGGGCAATGACCTCGCAGATGCGGGCCAAGGCTTCCCTGGAGGTCACACCGGGCACATTGAGCAGCAGGTTTTCGCGGAAGGTGATCGCTCCCCAGTTTTCCATGGCGCCGAAGGCAAAATCAGGCACAGCGATCAGATCAAGCTTGGCAAGCGGATAATCAATGGCATAATAATCTTCCCCGTACGCCAGCGCTTTGCGGCCGAATTCTCGCCCGAATGCGGTTTGGTCGCCGACTCCCTGCAGACAGACAGCCCGCACCCTGTGGTCTTCGGAATCCGCATGGATTTCAAAGGGGCCCACACCGAAAAACAGCAGGTAAGTGGACATTTTGGGAGTCGGATTGAAGGTGAGCTGTCGCCTCCCATTCCCAAGGTCGGTAATCTTTTGGATGTCGGTATTGGAGATGGCAGTCAGACCTTGCGGGATCACCATTTCCACTATAAATACTGCTTTTTGTGCGGGATGATCCAAGCAGGGAAAGGCGCGCCGGGCATCGCTTTCCTGAAACTGGGTGACGGCGATATGATCCCAGGTGGTGTCAGTTTTGATCCTGCTGCGGTAGAAACCGGCCATGCGGTCGTTGATCTTGCCGGCATAGTCGATGGTCAACTGAAAGGGCCCGGCAAGGGTATCGGGCAGGTGGACCGTCAGGCTGGCTTTGGCCGGATGCAGCGTAAACGGACAATCAGTGGACTTCTCATCCGATCCCTCCGGATTGATTTGGCACCGCCAGATGGCCAGTTCCGAACAATCGAGAGTGATCGTGTCAACCGGCTCATCGGCATTGGCGGAAAGGGTCATCCGACCGGCAAAAGTAAAGCGCTCAAGATCCGGCTCGATGGAGAGTTTATATTCCAGCGGTGTAAGGGGGGCGCTCATACGGGTCTCCATCTTTTTCATCAAGGGTTGCAGGCAAGGGGTAATCGGAAGCAGGGCACAATGAAGCGTTCAATCGAGAAAACCGTCCCAGTTGAAATGAAGATCTCTGGGGGCGATGGTGGGACCAGGATGCGCCACCGATCCGACAAGTGTTTTTAAAGCCGCAATTTAGGTTTGGTAGTAAACCCCGATATCCGGCAGTTGTGCGTTCTGATCAGCCAGGCCCCGCCGAAGGGGTGCTTGGCGTTAATTGAAGATTAGCCGACCGCCGCGATCCTAAAATTTAAAAGTGTCTGCATCTTTGATGGCATAACCCCTGCCTGTGAAATCCTTTTTCTCATCGGCCAGCCGCTGGTCGGCGACCGATTGGGTCCGATAGGCCACCCGCGCACTGGTGACAAAGTCGGTACTGTTCATGCCCTGCCCTTTCAGGTATTTCTGGAATTGCGCTTCCATTTTGCGGATCAATTCAACGTCAGCGACAAATTCTTCGGCGCTGTAAATCGCACCCGATACCTTGGCAACAAACACCGGGGATATGTAGGCGGTTTTCTCTCTCAGAGAATAGCTCACGATGTAGCAATAGCCATTCTCTTTGGCCCAACAGGGTGGTGCGCCAAGCACGACCGCCAAAACCATTACGACCAGCAGCTTAAGACAGGCGCTTTTCATATGTAGCCTCCTTGTTTATCCGCGCTACGTGTTGCGTTGCATGCCGCCAATTGAGATAAGAAGCTGATTTCAACAATGTCGATTGGCCCAAGCACTTCGCGGAGTCGCGTTTCGACGCCCCAACAGACTAGCGTCTGCCTACGGATTGAAACGCGGCTCCTCCTTAAGTTTGAACCAAGGTCTTGTTATTGAAACCGCTTCTATCATTCTTATCACGCCATGAAATCCGGCGCAACCGGTCGATCGGTTGGTTTTCAAGGCCCTGTCTTAGGCCACCTCAGGGCCGCTTGCCGCTGTTGTGAAAGACGACCAGGCTGCTCCTGTCGATCATCACTTTGCCGTGCTCACGCACTGCGCGAATTCCGTCAAACTCGACCAGTTGATAGATCACCTTTTTGCCCACGCCGATAAATCGGGCCGCTTCACTGACCGCCATTACCGGCACCTCCCTATACCCCCTGTCCATATTTGTCATTCCACAGGCTGTAAGTGTAGCCATGTAAGGACGCCTTTCGCCATTGCGGAAAAAGCATAAACCCGGACCGAGCGGAGTTCGATTGGTTGTAAATCCAAACCGCATTCTTATGTTTCAGGTATTTAAATACGGCAATGGAAAAGGGGGGACTACATGCAACATACATGGACACACGGAAACTATGCGATCGCGGAAGGCTTGAAGCCTGGAAGCAAAACGTTTCGTTATTTTTTCAAGATTTTCGAGGAAGGCAAGAAAAAATGTCATTATTGTGTCTGGATTGTGGATGATGCCTTGACCCGCTTCGATCCCGCTAAAGATTTCAATGCAATTATCGCTTCCCGCCAGGAAGACTGGCATGCGTGGGTTAAGGCAAAAATTGATGGCGGCGATTTTCGGAATCGGGCTTTGAAACTTGAAAAAGCGGGCCAGCAGGAGATCGACCTGTCGGAAATGACGGAACATGTCACTGTGGAATGAGCCGGCCAACCATGATTTAACTGTCGTCGAGACGGCGAGCTGGACGTCAGGGTTGAAGGGGAATAAGCGTGTTGCGGTTGACAAGGCCCTGTAACCTAAAGGGGCATATCATTGACGGGATGATAAACAAAAGCTCAAGCAAAAAACCCTCATTAAGGAACGCTTTATGAAACGCGCTTTTGGATTCTTTTTTATAGGCTTTCTGATCCTTTCAATGACATGTTCCGCTGCTGCCAACATGACCATCCTCACAGAAGAAGACCCCCCGTTCAGTTTTTCGGAAAATGGGACGGTCTCCGGCGCTGCCACCCAGGTGGTTCGGGAAATCGCCCGCCGGTTGCGGATCGCCGACGATATCGACGTTCTGCCATGGGCCCGGGGGTACCAACGGCTGCGCACCGAACCCAATGTGGTTCTTTTTTCTACGGCCCGTACGCAGGAGCGCGAATCGCTGTTTCATTGGGTCGGACCGCTCTTCAGCGTTCGGCTGGGGTTTTACGCCCGAAAAAGTGACGCGCTGCGGATCGATTCGCTTGAAGCGGCCAAGCAGGTGGGGGCCATTGCCACGTACAAGGATGATTTCAGGGAGCAACTCCTGAAATCTCTCGGATTTGCCAACCTGGACAGCTCTAATAGCCCGCAGAGCAATCTTCGCAAACTGGTCTCCGGTCGGGTGGATTTATGGTTTTTCGATAATATCGGTGCCCCACAGGTGGCCCTTGAGGCAGGGATTGATCCGGAGGCAATAGAAGCGGTCTTCACCTATCAGAAGCACATCTACTATATTGCCCTTTCAAAACAAACTTCACCGACACTCGTGCAGCAGTGGCAGACGACACTGGATGAAATGAAATCAGACGGCTCGTTCTGGTGGCTGACGCACAAATGGTTGGCACCGGATGCCATCATGCTATCCGAGCGCCAAGCCCTCACCGATAGGCCATTTTCCCTGAAATTATACACAGAGGATTCACCACCGTCCGCTTATGAAGAAAAGGGCCAAATCAAAGGGCTGTCCACTGAAATTGTCCAGGAAATCCTGCGACGGATCGGCCAGCCGGATACGATAGCGCTGGTGCCATGGGCCCGGGGATATAACCTGGTTCAATCCGATGCCGACAGCGCTCTTTTTTCAACCACAAGGCTCCCCCAGCGTGAAGCGCTGTTTGCCTGGGTGGGGCCGCTGTATCAGCAGCGCTGGGGGTTCTACCGATGGAAAGGCAGCGGTATCGAGGTCAAGGACGTTGAAGCAGCCAAACAGGTGGCGCGCATCGGCGTTTACCACCAGGATGCCAAAATGCAATACTTGCAGGCATTGGGTTTTGAAAACCTGGTTCCCACCAACAAAAATATCACCAATGTGACCCATCTCAAGCGGGGAAACATCGATTTGTGGGTCAGTTCGGATTTCAACATGCCGCACCTGGCCCGACAGGCCGGTGTGCCTCCTGACCAACTGGAGCTGGCCTATGCCTTCCCCAGTGTGGGAAACTACATCGCCTTTTCAAAAGCGACATCGCCCCATGTCATCCGGCTGTGGCAGGCGGTGCTGGATGAAATGAAATCAGACGGCAGTTACCTGCGGATCTGCCGTAAATATGACCATGAACCGCGATAACGGGCGACTCACAAGGAACCGTTGCACGTGATCCCAAAATTAACCAACTCCAGCGAGTCCATGGCTCGTGGCCCGAACATCCGGGGCATTGATTTTTTAAGACGCCGATCCATCGCTACTGAACTCGCCATCAGCCTGGTGTTGCTGGTTTTTGTGGTGGAGGGGGTTCTGCTCATTTTAATCTACAACCGGCAGTCCGACTATCTGTATCGGCAGCTGCAGGCCAAAGCGGACGAATATGCCGTCAGCCTTTCCGAAACCCTGGTGGTACCGATTTGGGATTTTGATGACGAACAGATCCGGCGGATCGGAGAAGGCTTCGCCCGCAACGAACTGGTCACCACGATCCTTATCAGCGATGCCGAGGGAATCGTGGCCTATGAATTCAATCGGGAAACCGCCGAGAACCAGATCGTCAAGGTGGTGCCGATTGTTCATACCGGCCAACCGATCGGCCAGGCTCGATTTGCCTTATCATTGGATGCTCATCGCAAAGATCTGATATGGCTTCGCAATACAGCTGTACTGGTGCTGGCGGCATCCCTGGTGGTGATCATCATTTCCACGGGAATCGTGTTGCGCGTGCTCATGCGCAAGCCGCTTGCCATCCTCCTTCAGGGAATGGACCGGGTAGCCCGGGGAGACTATGACTACCGGTTCGAAGAGGTTCACCATGGTGAACTGGCTGGCATTGCCCGACGGTTCAGCAAGGTGGCCGACGAGATTCGTGACCGTGAACGCTCGTTGCAGAAAGAGGTGGCCGAACGCAAACGGGCTGAGGAAAAAATCAGGCTGAGTGAAGCCAGGAGCCGCGCAATCCTGGATGCTATTCCGGACATCATGTTCCAGTTCGACCGCGACGGTCGGTTCATCGACGTGCGGGGAGATCCTGAAAACCTTGCCCTGACCCCCGATCAATGCATCGGACGGAAACTCGAGCATGTCATGCCGGGCCACATCGCCCGGGTTTTTCGTAAGCAGCTTGACGGGACCTTCGCAACCAGGGAGGTAAAGGTGTTCGAGTACGACATTCCCATCAAGGATGACCTTCGGTATTACGAATGCCGCCTGGTTGCCGTATCGGACGATCGGGCACTGGGTATGGTCAGGGACATCACCCAACCGGCGACTGCAGCAGCGGAAAAGAAGCGGCTGCTGGACCAGCTCCAGCGGGCCCAGAAAATGGAGGCCATCGGCATGCTGGCCGGCGGTGTGGCCCACGACCTGAACAATGTCCTGTCAGGCCTGGTCAGCTATCCGGAGCTGATCCTGATGGATCTGCCGGCAGAAAGTTCCTTGCACAAACCCATTCGTACCATTCAGCGAGCCGGTGAACGCGCCGCCACCATCGTCCAGGACCTGCTGACCCTGGCGCGCCGGGGGGTATCGGTCTCAGAAATCATCAACCTGAACCAGGTGATCCGTGAATACCTGAAAAGTCCCGAATACAAAAACCTGCGGGCTTACCATCCGGATTTTCAATTGAAAGCGGATCTGGCCGACGACCTCCTGGATGTTTCCGGCTCACCGGTCCATCTTATCAAAACCGTGATGAACCTGATTTCCAATGCCGTGGAAGCGTCCATGAATGGCGGCATCATCCGCATCGAAACGGGAAACCGGTATGTCGACACCCCCATCAAAGGCTACGACGACATCGAGGAGGGAGATTACGTGGTGCTGAAGGTGACGGACAATGGCATCGGTATTTCGCCTGAGGACATCGACCGGATTTTTGAGCCGTTCTACACCAAAAAAGTGATGGGCCGCAGCGGCACCGGCTTGGGCATGGCGGTGGTCTGGGGGACAGTCAAGGATCACCGCGGGTACATCGACGTCCGGAGCCAACCGGACCAGGGCACCACGGTCACGATTCACCTGCCTGCCACCCAAGAGCAGCGCCTGCAGGCGAGAGAACCGGAAACCGTTGCGGCGCTCAAAGGTTCCGGTGAGCGCATTCTCGTTATTGATGATGTGGCCGAACAGCGGGAAATCGCTACGGGCATGCTCAGCCGGCTCGGCTATGACGTGGCAAGCGTTGCCAGCGGCGAAGCGGCCGTTGACTACGTCAAGGAACACCCCGTCGATCTGCTGGTACTGGATATGATCATGGATCCCGGCATCGACGGCCTGGAAACCTACCGGCGCATCATTGGGATCAATCCCGGTCAGCCTGCCGTGATCACCAGTGGATTCTCCGAGTCGGACCGCGTGCATGCTGCCCGGAGGCTGGGCGCCGGCGTTTATGTTAAAAAGCCGTATCGGCTTGAAACCATTGCCAGGGCGGTAAGAGACGTATTGAAACCATAGGAAGGGGGTTTTCAGGTGTGGGCAGGCACCTGTATGCCGAACCGGAACATGCGCTTGCGGTGGGTTAACGACCAATCGGCCATCTTAACCCCGTTGATGTTCAGTTTGATGATTCGATGGTGACCTTGAGGTATGGAGGAGAGTCCGCGTTGATTGGCGGGCGTCGATTAATCTTCTGCCCAGGCGACTGGTGAACCATCACATTCACTCTCGCAGGTTGTAACCTTTTTCGGTTCCCTGGATGATCTTTTCCAGGCTTTGGCGGCATTCGGTCAGCAGGCGGGTAAAATCCGAGTCTGTCGGGGCTGATTCCCCTATCAGCAGCTGGAAATGAAGGAGCATGTTGAGGCTGGTCCGTGCCCGGGTGCAGACTTTGGCGGCGAAATGTTCTGCCTGGGGGCAGTCCTGGACCAGACTTACCAACGCCATGCACCGCTGATAAAGATCTTGCATGCAGCGGTCGCAGCGGGCCCTCACCTGTTCCGCTTCCTCGATGTCGGCATTGACACAAGCGGCTTCCATCTGGCGGACAGAGTCCAGGATCTGAGCGAAAAAGAGGTGGTAGTTCACGTAGAACTGGTGCAAGAACGCGATGTCCTCGGCCAATGCCTGCCGGTTGCGCAGGTACGCTTCCAAATGAGGCCAGTTTTCGATTATTTCGATCAGCTCGTCGAAAATCCGGGAACGCAGGTTGTTGTCCAGCTTGGAAATATGGGCGATGCCCTGAACCCGGGCAAGGTTGTGGTCCTCGGTCAGCACGCCGGAGACCAGGACAAAGGGAACGTTGGCCGTGATCGGGTTGCCCTTTAGGATGCCAAAGATATCGTGGCCGCTTATCCCGGGCATTTTGATGTCGCAGATCACCCCGGCGTATCGCGTCGGGTCAAGGTCAATCACACGCAAAAACGCGTGTGGGTCGGAATAGGTTTCCAACCGGTAGTCGCTGTTGCGGAATAGCCGTTCAAACACTTTCAGCCACTGGTCTTCGTCGTCGATGACTGCCAGCCTCGGCGCATCACCGGCATTCCCGCCCGCACCTTTTTGATGGCCTTCCCGGTTCATCGTAACCACCCTTTCAGCGTGCAGAATTTTTCCAGCTCATCCGGATCTTAATCACGGCTGTGATCCGACAGGCTACTGGTTCTAAATGTCTGCCTGTCGGTAATATCGACACTGCTGCCGATTTCTTAAGCTGGAATTCGTTGAGCACGCCGCGGCCACGCTTGCAGTCTTCTTTGACAGCTGCCCTCTTTGATTTCCTCAAGCGCCAGGACCCGCTCGGAAAAAAAGAAATGGTTTCCTGACCGGTGGTTAGGTCCACCGGCGGTAAGGTAGGGATGAACAGGAGGCACTCCCTTTGCCTGAGCATGTTTCGTATGATTCAAGGCGGTTCTCAGGCGGCAATCCGGTTCCGTTTCTTCTGGGGGATTTTGTGTTCGGCGTCCCGCACCTGGACCCGCCGGCCGTCGAATTGGACGTCCTTCAGGTTGCGCCTGACTTTGTCGGCGGCACCGCGGGCCACTTCGAAAAACGAGAATTCGCGTTTGAGTTCGATGCGGCCGATTTGCTGGGAGCGGATGCCAGAATGGTCGCACACCAGCCGTACGATGGCCCCTTCATTAATCTTGTCCAGGCGACCGACGTTGATGAAAAAGCGCCGGGAACCGGGAGCCTCCGGACGAAGGTTGCGGTCATTGCCGGTCACCCCACCGGCTGACGGACGCACCGCGGCGTTGATGTCACCCGATTCGCGGTAGTCATCCAAGAAACGGTTGACATCGGCGGCCATGAACCGCTGGATCAATTCCTTGCGGTCGAAACCCGCCAGTGCCTCACAGACCGTGGGCAGGTAAGCGGCAAAGGCATCCTGGTCCACCCGCGTCTCGACGATTCGCTCCACGAAACCGTCGAGCTGCCGTTCACAGATAGCCCGGCCATCGGGGAATTTTCGAAATTCGAACCGCATGGCGTTGGCGCGCTCCATCGTGCGAAGCCGATTAACCTCACGGGGCGTGGACAGGGCGATGGAGACACCCGAGCGGCCGGCCCGTGCGGTTCGGCCGCTGCGATGGGTATATGTGTCGGGATCATCGGGCAGGTTGTAGTGGATGATATGGGAGATCGCGTCCACATCCAGGCCGCGGGCGGCAACGTCCGTGGCCACCAGGAGCCGGATCGATTGCTGGCGGAATTTACGCATGACATGGTCGCGCTGGGCTTGGCTAAGGTCGCCGTGAAGGGCGTCGGCCTGGTAACCCTCCTGTACCAGGGCTTCCGCTACGGTTTGGGTCTCCTTGCGAGTGCGGCAGAACACCAGCCCGAAGATTCCGGGCGTAAAGTCGATGATGCGTTTTAGCCCCTGGTAGCGGTTACGCTCGTTCATCACGTAACAGGCGTGGGTGATATTGGGGGCAATGCGCTGGTTTCCGCCCAAGGATACCTTGTGCGGATCGGTGAGGTAGTCCCTGGCAATGGTTGCGACCCCCGGTGGCATGGTGGCTGAAAACAGCCAGGTTTGACGTTCGGTCGGCATTTGTTCCAGGATCCGGTCGATATCCTCCTGGAATCCCATGTTGAGCATTTCATCGGCCTCGTCCAGCACGCAGTAGGCAATGTGAGACAAATCGGCTGCCCGGCGCTGCATCAGATCGATCAGGCGGCCGGGCGTGGCCACGACGATCTGGGTGCCGCCGCGCAGCTGGCGGATCTGCTGGGCGATGCTGGCCCCGCCATAGACGGCTGTCACCCGGATCCCGGGTAAGTAACGGGCGTAGCGCTTCAAGTCGTCGGTAATCTGCAGGCACAACTCCCGGGTGGGACACAGGACCACGCCCTGGGGGTGGACCAGGGCCGGATCAACCCGCTGGAGCAACGGCAGGCCGAAGGCGGCGGTTTTACCGGTGCCGGTCTGGGCCAGTCCAATAAAGTCCCGGCACCCGAAAAGCAGCTCGGGCAGGGCGGCGGCCTGAATAGGCATGGGTGTTTTGAACCCTAAATCATTAAGGGCTCGCAGCAGTTCGGCCCGGACACCGATTGTTTGGAAATCCATCTTTCATGTTCCTTATTTAGCGCCAAAAAAAAAGCCATCCAGTTCAATCCGGACGGCTTTATGGCTTTGAAATTGAAACCGATTGCCGGTCGATACCTCACTGCGACCGACGTGCGGTAGGATTACTGTTGAGGCGGCTTATAGCCTGGTCAACTGGTTTTGGCAATCCTTTTGTGGACACAGCACGACATCCGCCTCAGCTGGCGGCAGGCGGCGATACGCGTGGAGCGATGCCTTGATGGCTGTCCTGCAAGGGGTATTTGCCCGAGATATTCCGGTAAAAAGCCTGGATCACGGCCATGTCACTATCGATGTCGCCGGTGGGCAGGACGGTGGGGCCGAATCCGCCGACTTTGCGGCGGTAGTCCAGAAAACCCAGCACAATGGGCACACCGGCACCGTTGGCAATGTGATAAAAACCCGTCTTCCAGTAACGTACGCGCCTGCGGGTCCCCGAGGGCG
Organism: uncultured delta proteobacterium; assembly: GCA_963704985.1. Lineage (GTDB taxonomy): Bacteria > Desulfobacterota > Desulfobacteria > Desulfobacterales > Desulfosarcinaceae > Desulfosarcina. Next base: position 1,034,175 of record CAVPIL010000010.1, read on the forward strand.
GAACCACAAGAATCAGACGATCCCGCTGGCGGAATCTTGCGATGGACTGGGCCACCACATGGTTTGCGCGGGACCGGTCAATGGGCAGCGCTCCCAGCCAGCGGAACAAGGGACCCAGCGGCCAGCGGAACCAGGCGTTTTTCATCATGATGACGGCATTGAGGCGGTAGATGAAGGCTATGCAAAGTGTGTGGACGAAGTCCCAGTTGGAGGTGTGCGGGGCCGCAATGATGACATAGCGGGAAAGGTCCGGTTTGCGCCCCTCGGCTTTCCATCCTGCACACTTGAAGACCAACAGGGCCAACCAGCGCACCAGGTCCCGGATAACGATCGTCTCATGAATGGTCATGGTTACCGCCTTTCGAATGCTCGAACGCCTTTAACAACCATGCCATCGGGTTGCGCGGTGTCCCTTGCGGGCCATTGGATTCGGGGTGCCCGTCGGTTTATTGTCTTGGCTTTGAGACCGATTCCGTTGAATTGAGCCGTTTGTATGCCATCCGGACTACGGGGACAAAGGGTTTCACCATTGTTACAATTGTTTTACACGACAACCCGTGGATTGCCTTGGTGGCGTCGTCCGGAAAGCGATCTGTCCAATCCATGGCAGCATGGCCGTCTAATTCCAATTTGATCCAGCTTTAATACAGAAAAAATTCCGGCCTGCAGGATCTTGCGCGATTTTGGGTGTGCGAAGAATCAATCACTTGCTATAGTTTTAGATAATGATATGATGCCTGTACGGATGCTTGGCATTGGTTCAGCACCATATTTTTGCCTTCACGCCGTCTTGCCATACTTTCCTACGGATAAGCCGACCGGATGTGTGGTTCCCAACTTCTATACAAGGAGAAAAAAATGAACATCTATGTAGGGAATTTGTCGTTCGATGCCACAGAAGAAGACTTGCGTTCGGCATTCGAAGCCTTTGGCAAGGTTGATGCGGCCAACATTATCAAGGACCGCGATAGCGGCCGGCCCAAAGGCTTCGGCTTCGTGGAAATGCCTTCCGCTGAGGAAGCCCGGAAGGCCATTGAAGCGATGAACGGCAAAGAGTTCAAAGGCCGGGCCATGAACGTCAATGAAGCCCGCCCCAAACCCGAAGGTGGTCGTGGTGGCGGTCAAGGAGGCCGGGGAAAACGCAGCGGCGGACCGGGCGGTGGCGGTGGCGGTGGCCGGCGCTACTAAACGGATAGATCTGGTTTACGATGCAGCCCCTTATGCTGAAGCCTCCCCGCAGTTTGCTTCGGGGAGGCTTCAGCGTGTAGCAGTGTTTATGCGCTGCCCTTATTCTCCAGCCGGTACACCCACGGACAGTCCATTTCCCTGATCAATTTAAACTCCAACACGGGCAGGCGCTCATGGGAGCCGGTCACCAGGTAGCCGTTCGGCACCAGGGTCGATATGATCCGCACACAGGCGTCCAGAAGGTCAGGCTCCTGGTAATAGGTCAGCAGGTTGTTGCGCAGCAGGATCATGTGAAAGGGGCCGCCTTCCGGCGGCGGATCGAGCAGATCATGCTGCTGCCAGCGGATGGACGGCAACCCTTGGGACCGAATGACAAACTGCCGGCCGCCGTTCCTGGATTCGAAGTGTTTTTCCCGCATCGCATCCGGCACTTCCTTGAGACTGCTTCGGCTGAAGACGCCCGCGCGGGCGCAGGCTAAACAGGCCCTACCGGCATCAGTGGCCAAGAGATTCAGTGCTGGCTGATGTACCAATTCGTTCCACACCATGGCCAGACTGTAAGGTTCTTCGCCGCGGGCGCACCCGGCGGACCAGATCCGGATGGGCGGGGTGAACTGCACCGCCAGGTCGGTCAGAATGCGCGCCTTGAGGGCCTGCCACAGCTGCCGGTCCCGGAAGAAGCGGCTGATGGTCACTCGGAGGCACTGCTCGCAGGCACGACTTGCATCGGTCTGCCGCGCCAGCCGAACCAGGTATTGTTCAAGGGTTGAACAACCCAGGCCTTCCATATGCCGGCGGAGGCGTTTTTTCACCCCCTTGCGCACTTTTCGGTAGCCGGACCAGGGGCGGTTCAGGTGTTCGAGCAGTTTGCGGAACTCCGTGTCGCTGAGCATGGCTTGCTCCGGTTTGTCACCAGGTGGGCGCAGTGGTGCTCGTTTTGAGCCATGTATGGCGGAGCGTCGCCCCATACCATATCCTACCCGATTCTTCTTCCAATAAACACCGATCACCCTGCACACTGCGTGCGAGCCACAAACAAACCGACGGCAGCGGTTGATCGAGGAGCCAATTTGTGGTTTTATGCCACCCGGCAACTCCGACTGAAACCACCTGAGGGCCCATTCTATGAAAAGCGTGATCTGTGCAATAGCTGTTTTCTGCTATCTTCCGATGGGATGTACGACCCTATCGGATCAGGCTAAGATGGAGCAGTACGGCCGGACCCTGGATTCCTATGAAGCCGCCATGCGCATGTCGGCGTTCGACGCTATCTGCCAATTCGTGGATCCTTTGGCCATGCCGCGGCAGGACTGTGTCAAGCACTTCGGAAACATCAAGATCGTGGACTACAAAGTGACGCACATCAATCTGTCTGAAGACCATATGAACGTGCATCATGAGATCGAGGTGGGGTATTATTTCCTGGACCACTATGTCCTGAAAAAAATCCAATACAAGCAATCGTGGGCGTACCAGAAAGAGCGGAATATCTGGCTGCTGCAGAATGGGCCGCCACTTTTCGAGTGACCACCCATCGCTCGCATTCCTGCTTTACAGGGCTTTGCGCACCTGGTCGGCACCGGCGGTCAGACTGCGGATCTTACCCAGGGCCACCTCGTAGGGGAGGGGGGCCATGCCGCAGTTGGTGCACGGGTAAAGACGTTCAGGGTCTACGTAAGCCATTGCGGCACGGATGGTTGCAGCCACCTGTTCCGGCGCCTCCACCCGGTCCCGGGTCACGGCCACTGCACCCACCATCAACCCCTTATCCTTCAGCAGGCTCATGAGTGACAACGGTACGCGCGAGTCGGCGCACTCCAGGGAAACCTGGTCGATGCGGCTGGCATTGAGGGCGGGAAAGATCTCCTCGTACTGGCGCCACTCGCTGCCCAGCGTCTCTTTCCAGCGCAGGTTCTCGTCGATGCCGTAACCGTAGCAGATGTGTACGGCGGTGGTGCATGCCAGTCCCTCAATGGCACGGTGGAGGGCGTCGATACCCCAGTCCTTGACATCGTGCATGAAGACGTTGAAGGCCGGCTCATCGAATTGGATCAGATCGATACCGGCCGTCTCCAGTTCCTTGGCCTCGGTGTTGAGGATGTCGGCAAAGGCCATGGCCATATCTGCCCGGGTGGCGTAATGGGCGTTGGCGATGGTGTCGCAGATGGTCATGGGGCCGGGCAGGGTGAATTTGAGGTGCCGTTCGGTCTGTGCCCGGGTGAAGCGCACCTCGTCCAGATGGACGGATTGCGGACGCGATACTGGCCCCGTGACCGTGGGAACATCTACCGTATAACGGTTGTCCCGGATGCCCATGGACGTTTTTCTATTCCAGTCGATGCCTTCTATAGTCTCTAAAAAGCCATGGACGAAGTGGATGCGGTGCTGCTCGCCGGCGGTTACGGTATGAATGCCAGCTTCCTCCTGGTGGCGCAGCCACTCAATGGTCGCGCGCTCCTTGGCGCGCTCCAGGGCTTCGCCTTGGAGGCGCCAAGCCGGCCAGAGTTTCTCGGTTTCAGCCAGGTACTCTGGTTTCGGCAGACTGCCGACGGTGGTGGTTTCAAGCATTGGTGCCTCCTTGGGTTGACGTCGGTTTGCCCAGGCACATCGGGTTCATCCGTGGTTGGACAGTCATTCGGATATATCGGCCACCTCGGCGTTGGTCGACCCTATCAGTTCCGATAGTGACAGCCGCATCATGACATCCAGCCCCCCGCCGCCCCCGTAAGCTGTCTGGAGCTCTGCCGTGGCTGCGTCCACCAGGGTGCGCAGTTTTTCCCGGTGTCCGAACGGCGGCATGCTGCCCACCACATAGCCAGTAATCTCAAGGGCTTGTTCGGCGCGGGCAAATTTTACCCGCTTGGGGCTCATGTCCAGGTGTGCGGCCAGTTTTTTACGGTCCACCCGGGCCGTGCCGTTGTTGATTACCAGGATCGGCTGGTCCCCGGCGATGAACACCAGGGACTTGATGATCATGGCGGTGTCCACATCCAAGGCGTCGGCCGCCGCCTCGACCGTGGCGGTGTGGCTGTCCATGGGCAGGATGACTGCCGCCAGATGATGCGCGTCGATAAAGGCCTGCAGGTCTGTGCTGGTAAGCAGCGTCGTCATTATAATCATTGCACCATGAGAAACGCGTAGCGATCCATCTTCTGGTCGTAGGCCGTGCGCACGGCGATGGGAAAGCCGAACCGCCGCACCGTGCTGTATACGTCCACGGCCATGGCCTCGGGTGCCGGTCTGGCCATGCGTGGTGTGTTGCAAGTGCGCCGGTCACCGCTGCATTCCTTGCAGAAGCAGCAAGAATCCATGAACAGCAGAAAGGCCCGTTCACAGCCGGCAAGAAAAATTTCGCGTTCCAGTTTGATCAAGCGGGTATTTATTTTCGCGGACCAGGCATGCCGGTCCGCGGGCTTGTCCATCTTGCCTTCGACGTGCAGGATCACCGCCTGGCTGTATTCATTGAAAAAGCGTTCACATTCAGCCACAGAGGGTGTGTTGGGCGGACAGGCGCCGCCGCGTCCGTATTCGCTGCAACCGAACATGCACTTCATGCGCACCCATTGGGCTACGACGATCTGCTTGGGGTCGATCCATTTATAATCGCTGTACCCCTGGGCATGGAAGATGCCGTCGAGGGTTTCTCTTTTCTCTGGGCTAAACAGCATGGTTGAAGATCCTTTTGCCTTGGGGAAGTGCATCCTTGGTTCTATCGGTTCCATCAATCCGGCGGCCACGTCTGTTTGAGATGCTTGAGCATGTTGCGTACGGCAAACCCGTGGGTGGCCAGAAAAATCGTCACCTCCTCCAGATCGTATTCGTCGATCTCGATTGCGCTGGATTCGATCAGATCAGCCAGCTGCGCGGCAGCATCGAGCACACGGTCCCATGCGTCAGCTTCTTTTTTGGATATGGCGACCATGGGGGTTTATTTTCCCTTGGGTTTATCCTTGGCCACAGGGGTTTTCTTGATAGGATCCGCCGATGAACCGTCGACTTGCTGCTTCTCGCCAGGCAAGGCTTTGGCAGGTGCGGCGGCAGGCTTCAGACCTTTTAGAATCCGGGTGACCTCGGGGCCGTTTTGGGCAAGAAAGACTGCAAGGGTATCGATGGTTCTGCCGTCCAGCTCGATCTCCAGCCCGGCAGCCTTGATATAGGCGGCCAGGTTTTCGGCGGCATCCAGCATCTTATCGTAAGCCTCGGCCTCTTTCTTGACCATGAACGCCTTGTCCAGTTCCACGCCATTTCGAACCACCACATACTTGGTTATAACGGCCATAATCAACGCTCCTTTGGTTTGCCGATTTTTCCTGATCGATGGTCTTAAATCAGTTATCTGTTCAGCAGGTAAGGCAGCCAGCAATTTTTCAGGGAGGGGGTCCTGAATAATACCCTTCGTGCCAGCGGCGACCGAACCCCCAACGCCAGGGCGTTGGCAGCCAGCCGTGGCCGCCGATGCGCACGATCCAGTAACCCACCTGGGCAATCAAGGGCCGGCCTTTTGCCGCGATGCATCGCCGCAAGTCATTGTCAGCGGCCCAGCGCTGACCGGGGGCGCCTCCCTGCCAATAGCGCCGATCGTGATCCACGCAGCAGTCGCCATAGTTCAGGTCGGGAAAACAGGAGCACCCGTCGCTGTAAAAAGGCGTGGCCGGCGGATGCAGCGGACCGGGTGGATGACTGTACCCACCGATGACGATTGCAACAAAAATCAGACGTGGCAACCATATCATTTTGATACCAGTAAATGATGGGTGATTTCAATGCACCGGATCAGCGTCTGACGGATTGCTTCGCCGAATGGGGATTTATTTCCTGAGCTGGAGATACTTCCGCTGAAGGTCATAGATAATCTGGGTGAGTTTATTCTGCTCGTCCTTTTCCATTTCCTTGATTTCGAAAGCGTAGCGGTAAAAGCCGCGGTCATGATCGTGCTCAACCCGTTTGACTTCAGCCTTCTTCACGTAAATGGTATTGCCCGGCATATCATGATCGCCAGGAAAAACCAGGCTGACATCATAGACCTGCTGGTCCATTTTCAACACCGGTCCGCGCATGAATTTGAAATTGTGTTTGGTCAGGACCCCGTATACGCCGCCAAGGCTGACATTGATCAGGTCGATGATGCCCTGGATTTTTTTCAATTGAAAATGCATCTGGGTGCCGGTCAAGGTATTTACCCGGAAATTCCGACGGCGCTGCAGTCGCTCCACGTGTTCGGGAAAGGGGATCTTCAGTCCGAGGCTGCAGTATTCCCCGCCGCGGGTATTGAAGATGTACTCCAGATGATCCGGTCCGTTGAAATTGAACCTCAGATGCCACAGATCCTTGATGTCGGCGGCTTCCCGGAAATCCTCCGGCGGGTCCACAATCAGGTAGTTGCCTTCAGGGTTTTTTTCCAGCCCGATAATGCAGGTGAGCCGGTCGAACCCGGCACCCACCACATTCATGGAAATGATCACCTTTTTCTCAATCAACTCATTGAACATGCCAACAAGTTTCTTGCCCTGTACCTTTACCGCTTCCCCCATATTCAACTGCCCTCAGTCTGCAAACAAGTCATTTCCAGTGTGTGGCTAAGATCGCTTTTCTATTTTCGGCTATCATGGCAGATTCTTTAACACAAACCCGGGTGCCTGGAGCAATGGTTTTTTGGGGCTGGTGTCAACAGGCTATCGAACAGCGTCATTTGCCGTCGGCGGATTCGTCCAACTGGTGATATTTTTCCGCCTGCTGCGTCTGTATAACACCCAGATTATCCTGTATCTGTTTGTAGCGCTCCAGGTCCTTTTTCCCGGCCACTGCCTCCACCGTATGATCCACTTTTTCCCGTGTGTCCGTCCCTTCGCACCCTCCGGCCACCAGCGATGTGCAGAGAAGCAACACGAGCGCTAAGTTTTTCACACCGCTAAACCATCTCTTCATGGCGGCTCCTTATTCAAACTGTTGGCGAAATGATTCAAAAGCGGTCCTGAGGTCCGCCAATTCATCTCTCAGGGACTGGCTTTGAGCCTCCAGTCGCGCCAGTCGATCGATGTCATCGGATGTAGAAACCGAGTCGGCCGTTTCAGACGGTTCAACGCCGCCACCCGGTTCACCGCAAAGCAGATGCATGTACCGGGACTCCTTGTGGCCGGCCAGACGCGCCAGCCGGCGGACATAGCCCCATTCGCCCAACCGATCCAGCGTTTCCTGCAATGATTCCAGGCTTTCGAAGGTATGCAGGCGTTCGGTACGGCTGCGGATGGCTCCCGGCGTCTGGGGGCCGCGCAGCAAGAGCACGCAGAGCACGGCGGCTTCGGAGGCCACCATGTTGTGCTGGCGGGTCAAGGTTTCCTCATATTTTGGCACCCGCCCCACCATGCTCCGGTTGACCAGGTCTTTTTTTTCCAGATCGCCCACCGCATCTTCAACGGTTTGCTCGTCCCATCCCACCACCGGATCACGGTTGGACTTCTGGTTGCAGGCATTGGTCAGGGCGTTGAGGGACAACGGATAGTACTCCGGCGTGGCCATGGCCTTTTCTATCAGGCAGCCCAGCACCCGGGCCTCCTGTTCCTTCAACATTATTTCCATCGACGGTCTCTCCATCTGCATGCGGATCCGTTCCCCGCCATCCACTCATATCCCGCATCCCATTGCCAAACCCCGGATTCCTTATTCATCCCTGAGCGTCCTTGCGGTTTTTCAGGTCAAGCGCCGCCCGCAACCCCTTTTCCCGGATCACCTTGAATTTGAGACGGGTTTCAGTGAGGCGGAAGAAACGGTGACCGTATTTTTTCAGCAGCCGTCGATCGATTTCGAAGCCCAGTCCTGGCCGCGTAAAGGGCTGCAGCCGGCCGTCCGGATCTGTGAGGACCGGGGGGATAATACCCTCGCGAAATTCGGGGATCCAGGAGGGCTCCTCAAGCGGGTACTCTAAGGGCAGACGGTTTTCTTGGTCCGCCAGCACCATATTCCAGTTGACGTAAAAGCCGATGCCGTTGGTCCAGGTGTGGGGCGAAAAAAGGCGCGCCGTTTCGCGACACCTTTCCATGACCTGTTTCACCTGGGCGATGCCGCCGGCAAAGGTGGCATCGGGTTGGTAGACATCGAAACAGTCTTTTTCAAACATGATTTTGATTTCGTCCCATCCGGTGTTGAGTTCTGCGCCGGAAATCCTCACCTTCGATGCCCGCTTGAGGGCGGCATTGCCGTCGTAATCCCTTGAGTCCAGTGGCTCTTCCAGCCAGGAGATGCCATGGTCTGAACAGGCGGCGGCGAATTCCGTGGCCCGCTTCAGGTCCCAGGCCGGCACCCGGTCCACGATGGAGACCAGCCATCCCTGGTTGGCATCCACCCCCAGCGCCATTTGGTTCCCCACTCCTTTTCTTACCACGGCGATGTGGCGAATGTCCTCTTTCAAGGTGACGTTCTTCACCCGAAGCTTGGCAGTTTTAAAGCCTCGGGCTTCCATGGCCAGCAATTCCTGGACCCTGCGCTCAGGCGGATGCATCTCTCCAGTGGAAATATAGGCGTCAATGGCGCGGGCCCGACCACCGAGAAGTTCGTATACCGGCTTTCCCGCTGCTTTGCCCATGATATCCCAGCAGGCAGGTTCGATCCAGAAGTTGCGCCAGCCCAGGAAGCCCGCCTGTTTGAGCAGGTCCTGGATCCGGCCGATGTCGGTGGGGTCGGACCCCATGAGGTAGCCGCCCAGCAGGTCCCCGAGTCCTTGGCGCTCCCGACCCATAGCTGAACCGGCGGACCAGCCTTCGATACCGTCGTCGGTGACCAGGCGGATCAAAGTAAAGCGGTTGTGGGTCTGGGGATAGCCGGGAATCCAGGTGGGCCAGAAGGTTGCCTTGAGCGGTACGGAGACGTGATAGAGTTCGATGAGTTTGATTTTCATCTTCGGCTTCCTTATTCGGTTAACAAAAGCGTTCTTCGCTACTTGATCTGCTCAACCATGTCTTTTGATTTTTGAACCATCTCTGTCTTGCCGCTCAGGTAATCGGGAATCTCAAGGAACGGGATATCCACAATCTGGAAAAATTCCAACGCGAAGGCCGCGATGAATAAGATCAGGGTATAAATAAAATATTTCCCCATGCTGAACTCCTTTTCGCTGGTTCCCTCAATTTCCCTTGAGGGCCGCTTTCAGGTCAGCCAGGGCCTTTTCGGACATACCGAAGCTGTGTTCGGCTGCGGGGAACGCCGACGCCCGAACTTCTTGCCCATAGGCTTTGATGGCATCGATGATGATCGGTCTGACCTTCGTGTACTGTTTGACGAACTTGGGCACGAACCGGTCGAAGAGGCCCACCATGTCATGGGTAACCAGCACCTGCCCGTCCACCTCCACACCGGCACCGATACCGATGACCGGTACAGTCACCGACTCGGCGAGCAGGCGGCCCAATGGCGCCGGGACTGCCTCTGCCACGATGGAGAAGGCGCCGACCGCCTCCAAGGCCTTGGCATCGTCGATAATTTTATGGGCCGCTGCCGCATCCTTGCCTTGCATCTTGAAGCCGCCCAGAGCACTGGCTGTCTGCGGGGTCAGGCCCACATGACCCTGGACCGGGATGCCGGCCTTGACGATGGCCTGGACCACTGGCGCGAAATCCACACCGCCCTCCAGCTTGACTGCATCACAGCCGCCTTCCTTCATCATCCGTCCGGCGTTGATGATGGCATCCCGGATACCGGTGTTGTAGCTCATGAAGGGCATGTCTCCGATGACCATGGCCCGTTTGCATCCGCGCACCACCGCCTGGATGTGGTGGATCATCATCTCCAGGGTAACCGGCACCGTGCTGTCCAGACCCAGAACCACCATGCCCAGTGAATCCCCCACCAGGGCCATGTCCACACCGGCCTCGTCTGCCATGAGCCCGAAGGGGTAGTCGTAGGCAGTCACCATAACCAGCCGTCTGCCATCTTTTTTTGCCTGAATAATGTCCGTTACGCTCACCTTGCCTTCAGTCATGGATCACCTCCTTTTCCATTTATTAAATGCCACAATTTCGTTGGCGAATCAAAAGGTTCCAACATCGCTCTTTTGCGTTCGTAAAAATGCCTTGCAGCCGCGATTTTGACCTGTTGGTAGGCGTTCGTGGTTGAGTTGGTTTTGCCATGCAAGACCGCAAGCCGGGTCAATAATGGGCCTGAAGCGTCTCTACCAGTGCCGCGAGCGTCCGGTTTACGGGTACCGGTACGCCGGCAGTTGCCGCCAGCCTTACGATAAAACCGTTGATTGCAGAAATCTCAGTCAGCCGGCAGTTATCCACATCCTGGCCCATGGAAGACCGGTTGGGGCCGGTGGCCGCTGCAACTTGGAATACCTTTTCCACCGGGTCTTCATCGATGGCAACGCCCTGGACGATAGCCACTGCCATGGCCTCTTGCACCGCCTCGCGGGAGAGCTGCCGGGTACCTTCCAGGTCAAGGAGCTGGCCGTTAGTGATGCGCGTCAAGGCCGTGATGGCGTTGATGCCCACGTTGACCAACAACTTGGCCCACAGCACCCTGCGCACATCGGCCACCACCCCGGTGGCGATGTGCGCCCGGCGGAACAGTTCGGCCACTTCTTGGGTCCCAGCCATCCCAGCCGCTTCCCAGGGGCCGATAAGGGTGTCGCCTGAGCCGGCATGGCGGATGGCGCCCGGCCTCAGAAAGGTGGCACCGTGGGACGTTGTACCGGCGATCACCTGAGAGGGAGCAAGGGTTTCTGCGAGGATGTCGGCATTGCCCATGCCATTTTGCAGGGTCAGCACCAGGCCGGTTTTAGCGGACAGCCGGGCAGCCGTTTCGGCTGCCCGGGCGGTGTGGGTGGACTTGACGAATACGATGGACAGATCCGCCGGCCCGATGCGGTCCGGATCGGTGGTTGCCTGAATCCGGACGATGCGCTGCACGCCCGCTTTTTCGATTGAAAGGCCGTCGCTGTTGACCACATCCACATGGTCCCGGCGAATGTCCAGCAGGGTCACCCGTTCACCGGCTTCGGCCAGCAGGGCGCCGAAAAGGCTGCCCATGGCCCCGGCGCCGATCACTGTGATATTCATGGCCGTCTTTCCTCCAATCCTTTGCCTCCGTTCAGCCAGCAGGCCACCTGGTGGTTTCCACCCACCTCGAGCAGCGGCGGACGTTCAACCGGACAAGTATCAAACGCGTGGGGACACCGGGGGTGATAGGGGCACCCCGGCGGCAGGGCGGCCGGATCCGGGGGTTCGTCTTCCCCTGGTAGCAGCGGCAGGGTCACCTGCGGGTCCGGTCGGGGCACGGCGGCCACCAGGGCCCGGGTATAGGGATGCCCACAGGTGTTGTGAAACCCTTTGGCACCGGCGATTTCAACCAAGTGACCGGCGTACATGACGGCGATCCGGTCGCAGAAATGTTCCACCACACCAATGTCATGGGAGATGAAGAGATAAGCAAGACCAAATTGCTGTTGAAGGTCCTTCATCAGGTTGAGGATCTGGGCCTGGATGGAGACGTCCAGGGCGCTGACCGGTTCGTCGGCTACCACCAGTTCAGGCCTTACGCACAGAGCCCGGGCAATGCCGATGCGCTGGCGCTGACCTCCGGAGAATTCGTGGGGGAAGCGGTCCAGGTCGCCTGGCCGCAGCCCCACGGTGGTCAACAGCTCGGCTGCCAATGTGCGCTGTTCACGTTTTGAAAGGGTGCATCCGTTCAGCAGCGGCTCGGTGATGCTGGCCGCCACGGTCATGCGCGGATCCAGACTGGCGTAAGGGTCCTGGAAGATGATCTGCATCCTTTTTCTCAGCGGCCGCATCGAGCGGCGATCCAAGGCACCGATCTCCCGGTCGCCGAAGCGAATTGAGCCGCCGGTGGGCGTCAGCAAACGCACCACCAGCCGGGCCAGGGTGCTCTTGCCGCAGCCCGATTCGCCCACCACTCCCAAGCTTGTCCCCCTGCTGATGGAAAAGCTGATGCCGTTGACCGCCTTCACCCATTTCATCGGTCGTGAGAAAAAGCCACCACCCACAGGGAAATGTTTGGCCAAGTCCGTGACGGTCAACAGCGAGCCGGAATCCATGCAGGTTTTTTCCTTTTAGGTCCGCGTTTAAGCACAGTTGTTACCTCTAATCATCCGGACAAGTCGGTAACGTGCAATTGCGAATCGAGGTATTGCAACATGTGCGATCCAAGTATAGTTGATATCATTTCTTCAAGTGTAAATTTTTTGATTGGTGTCCTCCTAATCCCGATACAGCCAGCAGCTGACCTGCCGTCCTGGCCGGACCGATTCAAGGACCGGTGCTTCCTTCCGGCATCGGTCAAACGCCAACGGGCAGCGTCCTGCAAAGGCGCATCCGTTATGCGGGTCCGTGGCTGCGGGCACACTGCCAGGAATTTCATGCAACCGCTCGCAGCATGCTCCCAGCCGTGGCATGGACTCGAGCAGCCCCCGGGTATAGGGATGCAGCGGCTCGGAAAACAGGGGTTTTACACCGGCGGTCTCAACCATGCGGCCTGCGTACATTACCGCTACCCTGCCGGCGGTTTGGGCCACCACTCCAAGGTTGTGGGAGATCAGCAGCATCGCCGTACCCATCTCGTTTTTCAACTGGGCCATCAGAGATAGAATCTGGCGCTGGAGGGTCATGTCCAAGGCCGTTGTGGGTTCGTCGGCAACCAGCAGCTGCGGGCGGCAGATCATGGCCATGGCGATCATCACCCGTTGGCGCATGCCACCGGACAGCTCGTGGGGGTAAGCCCCCAACCGACCTGCCGCCGATGGGATGCGCACCCGGTCCAGCCAGCGGGTCGCCTTGACCAATGCCTCGGTCCACGACATGCCCAGGTGGGCAACCAGGGGTTCGGCCACCTGCCTGCCGATGGTGAGCACGGGGTTCAATGCTGTCATGGGTTCCTGAAAAATCATGCCGATCCTGCGACCTCGAATGCGACGCAGGGTACCGGGATCAGCCCGCAGCAGATCTCTGCCCTGAAAGCGAACCACGCCCGCCACGATGCGCCCGGGCGGTGACGGCACCAGGCCCACTATGGCCAAGGCGGTGATGCTTTTCCCGCAGCCTGATTCGCCCACCAGCCCCAGGGTTTCACCGGGGTCGATGGACAGACTCACCGATTCCACTGCCCGGCCGATCCCTTCAGGGGTATGAAAGCGGACCGACAATCCTTGAATATCCAGCAGCGCACCCCCCATCAGCGGTCTCCGGGATAGAGGTAGTGAAGCGCCGTTAGCGCATAGATGCGTGCCGTGTCCACCAACTGGTCCAAATCCACCCACTCGTCCACCTGGTGGGGTACCTGGCGATCGCCGGCGCCCATGGTGACGATGGGTATATCCTTAAGCACCCAGAGAAAGGTACCGTCGGTGGCACCGGGCACACCGGCGAATTCAGGATCCATGCCGCTGATCTGCTGGCTGGCCCAAACGGCGGATGCCACCACGGGGTCTTGCTCATCGGTGCGAGTGCAGGGCCGGTCGGAAAGAAACTGCACGGTTACATCCAGCTCCCAGGGCCGCCGGATGCCCAGTTGTCTGTCGGTTTCACGGTAGCGATCATTGACCTCCGCGGCGGTTTGCTGCGCCAGTACCGTCAACGCCTCACGGACAGTGTCATGGTTCTGTCCGGGGATGGTGCGTACGTCCACCAGGACCAAGGCCTCGCCGGGCACCACATTAAGCTGCGGCGCTCCTCGGGATGGCGACTGGAGCACTGTTGGCGTGAAGCTGGGCCAGCCCAACAGGGGGTCCTCTCCAAAAGTCTTGATGGACTCGGCTTCCAGACCTGCCAAGCCGTCGATAATCCGTGCCACCGCCGGCGCCGGATTGATGCCGGAAAGGGGCATGGCCCCATGGCTCATGCGTCCTTCGATGGCAAACCGGGCCCGCACCGCGCCTTTTTGGGCGATGCAGACCAGCCCGTCCTGGGGTTCGCAAATTACCGCGGCGGTCACCGAATCGGCATGGCCCTGGGCGATAAAGTGCTGCACACCGGTCATCATGCCCTCTTCGTCACACAGAACACCGCCGACAATCGACCCGGCCAGGGAGGTGCCCGACGTTTTCAGGGCCGCCATGGCCACCAGCATAGCCGCCAGATTTCCTTTGGTGTCGTTGGTGCCTCGGCCGAACATGCGTCCCTCTTTGATGTGCGCGCCGAAGGGGTCGTATTGCCACCGGGCCAAATCGCCGGGTGTGACCACATCGGTGTGTCCTTCGAGCATCAGGGTTCGGGGGCCTGGGTCGAATGTCCAGCGCACGATCACATTGGGCCGTCCCGGGGCCACGGTTTCCATAGTCACCTCGAAGCCCCTGTCCCGTGCCCATCCGGCGACCAGCGCCGCCGCTTCGGCTTCACTGGTACCAGCATGCGGATCCCACACCGAGTTGCATCGTACCAGACGGGCAGTGAGATCGATCACCGTTTGAGGATCGATCCGGTTGAGCACTTTTCGAATGATTGCCTCGGGTATCATTTCAGGCCCCTTGGAATTGCACATCTCAGTTTTGAGATCATCTCAGACGCGGGTCCAGAATGTCCCGCAGCCCGTCTCCCAACAGGTTGAATCCCAGGACCGTCCAGGCGATAGCCATGCCTGGAAAGACGGCCATCCACGGGGCCAGTTCCATGAAGGTCTGGGCTTCGTTGAGCATCCTTCCCCAGGAGGGATGCGGCGGTTGAGCACCCAATCCCAGATAACTGAGGCCAGCTTCGGCTAAAATGGCCACGGCGAATTGGACGGTGGCCTGGATGATCAGGGGCGAGAGGATGTTGGGCAGCACGTGCCGCCGAATAATGGCGGCTTCTGCCTGTCCGGCCGCCCGGGCCGCGGTAATGTAATCCAGCCCCTTGACCGTCAGGGCCGACGCCCGCGTCAGCCGGGCAAATATGGGAATATAGAAGATGCCGATGGCCAGCATGGCGTTGACCGCCGACGGCCCCATGACCGCTGTGATCAGGATGGCCGACAGCACCGCCGGGAAGCCGAAGAGCAGGTCTGAAAAGCGCATGATGGCTTCGTCGGCCATACGGCCACCCCAGGCGCTGATCATGCCCAGAACGATTCCGGCGCCCATGCCGATGGCCACGGTCATCAACCCCACGATAATGGAGTTCACCGCTCCCGCCATTACCCGGGAAAGAAGATCCCGGCCATACTGGTCGGTACCCAGGGGATGGGCCATGGAGGGACGTTCCATGCGGTGGGCCCTGTCCATGGTGTTGGGGCTGTAGGGTGTCCAGAACAGGCTGACCACGGCCATGATCACTACCACGGCGGACAGGGCCATCCCTAACGAGAAGTTCAGATTGTTAAAGTAGCGTCCCATGGGGTTACCCGTCCAAACGGATCCGCGGGTCCACGGCCGCGTAAGAGAGGTCCACCAGAAAGTTGACGACAACCACGGCGGCGGCCATGAAGAGCACCACCTCCCGCACCACGGGCAGGTCCCGCTGGCCGATGGCCTGGAACACCAGCCGTCCCAGTCCCGGCAGGGTGAAAACATTCTCGATAATGATGGCCCCGGCCAGCAGCTGGCCCATCTGCAGGCCGAAAATGGTCAGGACCGGGATCAGCGCGTTTTTCAAGGCGTGGCCATAAACCACCGTGCGTTCCTTCAGCCCCTTGGCCCGGGCTGTGCGCACATAGTCCTCACGCAGCACTTCCAGCATGGAGGACCGGGTCAGCCGGGTGAGAATGGCCGCCCGGATCAGCCCCAGGGCCAGGGCCGGTAAGAACAGGGCTTTCAGGGAACCCCAGAAATCCTCTCCCCAGCCGGGAAACCCGCCGGCACTGAAAATTCCCCAGTGAACGGAAAAGAGCAGCATGAGCAGGATGCCCAGCCAGAACTCGGGAACCGCCAGCCCCAACTGCGTGCCGGCCATCACGGCGGCATCTCCAGGGCGATTCTGGTGGCGCGCGGCGAAGATACCCAGAGGCAGGGCCAGGACCACGGCAATGGCCATGGCCATAAGCGCCAGCGGGCCGGTTACCGACAGGCGGGATCCGATAAGATCGAATACGGCCATATCATAGGTGATGGAGTGGCCGCCGGTGCCTTGCAGCAGACTGCCGATCCAACTGCCGTATTGGACCCAGAACGGTTGATTCAGTCCCAGTCTCGCCCGCAGTGCAGCCAGGGTTTCAGGAGAGGCATGGATCCCCAGGATGATCTGGGCAGGGTCGCCGGGCAGTACGAAAAGTACCGAGAAGACGGTGAGGGTAACCAGAAAAAGCACCGCCGTCAGGCCGATCCCTTTTTTCATCAAATAGCCAGTCATCGGAGGCTAATCGCCATGATTACTGCTTCCACCACACCGCGGTGCAATCCAGGGCGATGGTGGGGTAGTTTTCCCACCACCCCATGACCTCGGCCTTCATCGCCGGCAGGTTGGGTGCCGAAAAGAGGAATCCGTTGACCGCATCATCGGCGATAATCTCCTGGCAGCGCCCGAACCATTTGGCCTTTTCGGCTTCGTCCGGGGCCTTGAGGGCCTTGGCGTAGGCATCCCGGAACACCTGGGAGTCATACTGGAAGTAGTAATCCGGATTGGCGTAGATGCCGATATCCCAGGCCTCCACGTGACCGATCATGGTCAGCTGGTATTCTTTGTTCTTGAAGATCCGGTCGATCCACTGTCCCCATTCGACGATCTCGATGGTCAGGTCGATGTCCACCTTGGCCAGCATATCGGCGATCACCTCGCCGGCCCGCTTGGAATAGGAGTAAATGGCCGGCAGCTTGATGGTGGTCTTAAAACCATCGGGGTAGCCAGCTTCCTTGAGCAGGGCTTTGGCTTTTTCAGGATCGTACGGATATCGCCCGGTTTGATCCTTGTAGTAGGGGGTCGAAGGCGACCAGTGGGAGCCGATGGGGGTGCCGTAGCCGAACATGACCAGATCCACCACCGCCTGGCGATCGATGGCATGGGCCATCGCCCGGCGCACCAGCCGGTTGTCGAAGGGCGCGGCCTTGTTGTTGGTGGACATGATTACCTCGCCGGTGGTGGTACCGGCAAAGACCTTGAAGCGGTTGTCCTTGGCCAGCAGCATGGCCGATTCGGGCGCGGCGATGTATCCGATTACGTCGATGTTGCCGGCTTTAAGGGCAGCTATCTGGGCTGCCGGATCGCTGATGAAGCGGAAGACGACCCGGTCAAGGTAGGGCAGCAACGGATTCCAGTAGCCTTCGAAGCGGGTCATCTCCACCCGGTCCCCTCTGACCCATTCCACGAATTTGAATGGGCCTGTGCCGATGGGATTGGACTTGGCTCCCGTATTGGCGGTCATGGGCAGCATGACCGCATCCCCTTCAGCCATGTGGGCGATGAACAGGGCGTCAACGTCTTTAAGGCGGATCACCAAGGTATGGCTGTCCGGCGTGGCAATGCTCTCGATGCCATTGAAATACTCGGGATGGATGTTTCCATTTTCCGGTTTGGCAGCCCGTTCCAGGTTCCATTTTGCCACCGCCGCATTGAAGGTTTCCCCATTGTGGAAGACCACCCCTTTTCTCAGGTTGAACGTGTAGACCAGTCCGTCGGCCGATACGTCCCAGCCGCTGGCCAGGCCGGGGAGGAAGCCGCCCCGGCTGTCCACCTTCACCAATCCCTCATAGATATTGGCGTATACCACGCGGTCGATGGCTGCTGCGGTATTGGACGTGGGGTCCAGTCCTGGCGGCTCCGCCGGCTGGCATACTGTCAGGGTGCCGCCACTGACCGGCGTCTGTGAAAAAGCGGGGCCGACCATCCAAATCAAGAAGAGGATCAGGACAAGGAACCGGCAGGGGGTTTTCATCTGTTTTCCTTTCAATGATGAAGGGGTGGAAAACGGCTAGTTCAGCTATCGACGCATCAGATCACAGTAGGCGGTCATGCCATACCCGCTTTCGGCGGCGAGAATTCCGCGGATGATGGCCCTGGCCAGGCAGTCGGCAGCGGCATGGCCCAGATCGTTGACGGCCTGGGCCGCCGGCGCCACAAACCAACCGGGCGTCTCCGGCAGGGGCTGCCTGCCTGTAGCGAGGCAGAACACGATGTCCCCGTCAAACATGGTGTGGGCGGGGCGAATGGCCCGGGCCATGCCATCATGGGCCATCATGGCGATCTTTTTTGCCTGGGTCTTGGTTAGGACCGCATCGGTGGCCACTACGGCCAGGGTGGTGTTCTTACCCGGTGAACCGGCAGGCAGAGCGGGCAGAATCACCCCATGGCGCATGCGCCGGGCAAATTCTGCCTCGGTTTCCAGTCGGGCCTCCCAAAACATACCGGTGGTCGGGTCGATGGTCGATCCGAAGGAGTTGACCGCCGCCAGGGCGGCGACGGTAATACCGGACTCCAGAACCGTGCTGGCGGTGCCCAGCCCACCCTTGATGCCGCCGGACATGGCGCCCGTGCCAGCACCCATGCAACCGGTTTTAACCGGCCCCGGGCCGGCGGACAGGCAGGCGGCCTGGCCCCAGCCGGAGTCCACCGGTGGCCTGAATTCAGGGCCGCGTCCCAGATCATAGAGAACGGCTGCCGGAACGATGGGAGCCACGTGGGTGCCATCCAGCGGGAAGCCGATCGACCGGGATTCCAGATGCCGCACCACACCATCCGCTGCGGCCAGACCGAAAACCGACCCTCCCGAGAGACAGACCGCCTGGACGGTATCCACAAGGTTTTCAGGGGCCAACAGATCGGTTTCGCGGGTGCCCGGTGCAGCCCCGCGAACATCGACACCACCCACCGCACCGTCGGGACACATGACGACGGTCGTGCCGGAGGCCGCCGCCGTATCGGTATACTGACCCACCCAGATGCCGGGAACATCAGTCAAACCGTTGGTTTTTCCTGGTCGGTGCATGTCGTTTGTTGATCGAAACGGGTGGTGTGAAAAAGGTCTTTGACCGGGCGGTGCGATCACCGCTTCCTACTGGTGGGTATAGCACTTCCAGTGAAAAATGGCTACTGCGGATCGAGGAAGTTGGATTCGAACAGATCGTCGGCCTGGGTGTCAACGATGCCGGAAAGGGCCAGGTAGCGTTCCATGAGGGTGTGGGCATAGGGGGTGAGGGTCGAGCCACCACCGGCGCTGCCGCCCTGGCTTTTGACCAGCAGGGGTTTGCCCAGGGCTTCTTCGGTAACCTTGATCTTGCCCCAAACCGCGCGGTAGCTCATCTTAAGGTCCTTGGCTGCCGCATTGAGGGATCCGCATCTTTCTATGGCCCTTAAAATCCGCATACGACCCAGGCCAAAAATGATCCGTCCCTGGCGATCCTCCAGCCAGACCTTGGATTTGACACGGACGTTCTGGTTCTTTGCGGCCATCGCACTTCCTCTCTTCCGAGCAAGGCTGCCCAATTAAACGCAAAAAGAATATCAGGGGAGAGAATCGGCAGCAAGGAAAAAAATGAGGCCGGTTATATGTCAAATACGATTCCCTGGGCCAGGGGCAGGTTGCGGCCGAAGTTGATGGTGTTGGTTTGCCGGCGCATGTACCCCTTCCAGGCATCGGAGCCGGATTCCCGTCCGCCGCCGGTCTCTTTTTCACCACCGAAGGCGCCGCCGATTTCCGCACCGGAGGTGCCGATGTTGACATTGGCGATGCCACAATCCGATCCGCCGGCAGCGAGGAACTGTTCGGCCTCGCGCAAATTGTTGGTGAAGATGGCCGACGAAAGTCCCTGAGGAACGTTGTTTTGCATAGCGATGGCTTCGGAGACTTCTCCGCTGTAACGAATCAGGTAGAGTATGGGCGCAAAGGTCTCCTCCTGAACGATGGCAGCGTCGTTTTTCACCGCGCACAGGGTGGGCTGCACATAGCATCCCGATGCATAGGCGGGGCCTTCCAGCACCCGACCGCCGTAAAGGATCTTGCCGCCCTGCTCGACCACCTGCGTCAGTGCCTTGCGATAGTCCGCCACGGCCGCGGTGTCGATGAGTGGCCCCATGTGGTTGTGCATATCCAGGGGTGTGCCGATACGAAGGCTTCTGTAGGCCTTGACCAGGGAGGTGACCACTTTGTCGTAAACGGAGGCGTGAACAATTGTACGGCGGGTGGACGTGCAGCGTTGGCCGGCGGTGCCAACGGCGCCAAAGACGATAGCCGCCACTGCCATGGGCAGATCGGCAGCCGGGGTGACGATGATGGCGTTGTTGCCCCCCAACTCCAGGATGGCCCGGCCGAAGCGACCGGCGACCACCTGAGCGGCATGACGGCCGACCCGGGTGGAGCCGGTGACCGACACCAGCGGAACCCGATTATCCTCCAGCAGACGCTGGCCAACCGTGCGTCCGCTGCCCACTATTAGGGAGAAGAGCCCTTCAGGGACCACATCGGCATTGTCCCTCAGCACGTCGGCCAGGATATGCTGCACGGCGATGGCCGCCAGCGGGGCCTTGGATGACGGTTTCCAGAGGCTGGCATTCCCGCACACTGCCGCCAGCATGGCATTCCAGGACCACACGGCCACCGGGAAGTTGAAGGCGCTGACAATGCCCACCACTCCCAGGGGATGGTATTGGTCGTACAAGCGGTGTTCCGGACGTTCCGAGTGCATGGTGTAGCCGTAAAGCTGCCGGGATTGACCCACGGCAAAGTCGCAGATGTCGATCATTTCCTGAACTTCGCCCAATCCCTCAGGGAGGGATTTGCCCATCTCGTAGGAGACCAGCGTTCCCAGCGGCTCCTTGTAGGCCCGGAGCTGATCGCCGATGCTGCGGATTAATTGGCCGCGCCTGGGGGCCGGAATGTGCCGCCACTTTAAAAAGGCTTGGTGGGCGGTCCGGGCGACCTGTTCGTAGTCGGCCTGCGTGGCGGTAATTACGCTGGCGACGGCCTGGCCATCTACCGGGGAGACCACCTCGAGCCGCGGTCCGTTTCCATCACCCAGCCAGTTCAGACCTGTGGATACACCGCGGTTTACCTTTTCAATGCCCAGCGCCTTCAAAAACTCCATGGTTTTCTCCCGGAAATCGAACTGTATTTTTAAAAAGCCGGTTATACGGCAAGCCTGCTTTATTCTGCATGCATGAACGGATAGCGGTAATCGGTGGCCGGCACGAAGGTCTCCTTGATGGTTCGCGGGCTGACCCAGCGATAGAGGTTGAGGATGCTGCCGGCCTTGTCGTTGGTGCCCGAAGCGCGGCTGCCGCCGAAGGGTTGTCTCCCCACCACGGCGCCGGTAGGTTTGTCATTGATGTAAAAATTGCCTGCCGCATTGACCAGCCGGCGGCTGGCGGTGGCCACCGCCGCCCGCTCCCTGGCGAAGATGGCGCCGGTGAGGGCGTAAGGCGAGGTCTGGTCGCACAGATCCAGGGTCGCTTCGAATTTTTCGTCGGCGTAGACATAAAGGGTCAGCACCGGCCCGAAGATCTCCTCCTCCATGGTTCTGAAATGGGGATCGGCAGTCACAATTAGCGTGGGGTCGATGAAGTAGCCGGTACTGCGGTCATAGCTGCCACCGGCAAGGACTTCTGCCGCGCCGTGCTCTCTGGCATAGGCGATATGGCCGCTAATCGCGTCAAAGGCATTCCGGTCAATAACGGCGTTGACAAACGTGGAGAAATCCTCCGGCGATCCCACTTTAATGGTGGCCATGGCGGCCAGCAGCTTCTCCTGTAGTTGCGGCCAGAGGGATTCGGGAAGATAGGCCCGGGAGACCGCCGAACATTTCTGCCCCTGGTATTCGAAAGCGCCCCGGATCAGAGCAGTTACCACGGCATCGGGGTCGGCGCTGGGGTGAACAAAGATAAAATCTTTGCCCCCGGTTTCGCCGACGATGCGCGGGTAAGCGCGGTAGCGGCTCAGGTTTTCGGCAACGGTCTGCCACATGTTGCGGAACACCGCTGTGGAGCCGGTGAAGTGAATGCCGGCCAAATCCGGGCTTGACAGCACGGGGGCGCCCACCTGGGCGCCGGACCCGGGAATAAAATTGATCACCCCCGGCGGCAGCCCGGCTTCCATGAACGTCTCCATCAGCATCCAGGCGGAATAAACAGCCGTGGATGCCGGTTTCCACAACACGGTATTGCCCAGCATGGCCGGCGCCGACGACAGGTTGCCGCCGATGGCGGTGAAGTTGAAGGGGCTGACGGCAAAGACGAAGCCCTCCAAGGGCCGGTATTCCAGGTGATTCCATTCGGCCGGCCCCGATAGGGGCTGCTGTCGGTATATCTGGGTGGCGTAGAACGCATTGAAACGAAGAAAATCGGCCATTTCACAGGCGGAATCGATTTCGGCCTGGAAAATGTTTTTTCCCTGACCAAGCATGGTGGCGGCGTTGAGGGTCATACGCCGGGGACCGGCGATGAGATCGGCTGCCTTGGCAAAAATGGCCAGCCGGTCTTTCCAGTCCATGGCTGCCCATTCGGCGGCGGCTGATGCGGCGGCCTCAATGGCCATAGCCACCTCTTTTTCACCGGCCTGGTGAAAAAGAGCCAGCTGGTGGCCATGGTCATGGGGAATGATACACCGGCCCAGATTGCCGGTTTTCACGGGTTGCCCAGCGATGACCAGGGGAATCTCCATTTCCGTGTTTCTTAGCCGCCGCAGTTCGTCTTTGACCCTGCGGCGCTCATCGCTGCCGGGCCGGTATTCAAGAACCGGTTCATTGACCGGCAGGTCTATGGAAAATGTGGCATTGGGCATCGGCATCCGCTCCTATGCAATGAAGGTGGTTATCATCCGGACTGCGACCATTGGGCCAACCTCGGACTGTTGATGTGTCAATAAAAACATAACCTAACCTATTGCGGCGCAATCCAAAACAAGGTTTCAGGGGTAAGGTAATTCCAAAGTCAACTTATGCAAGGATGGGTGGCCGCGGGCCATACAAAAAACAGGGAAAACCGCCTTTCAGCGATCTTCCCTGCCTTCTTCTTTGATTCAACTTGTTCCCGCACCCGGTGGGGTCTTTCCCGGATACCGGTGACTGACTGCGATCAATAACCCGGTGGCTATCTGCCCTCGGGGCTGCGTTTTATATCGAAAACCCTTATTCGGTCACCTCCTCCATGGAAAGCACATTGATGACTCGCATGTTTTCCTTTTCGGCAATGGTTCCGGTCACTTTCACTTTCTTGCCGACCATTTCGGGTGCCATATCGCTGCCTTCGAGAACATAGGTGCCGTCGGCAGCGTCGAGTACGATGACCTCGCCCTTTTCCGCGATGGTACCGATGATGCTGTCTTCTGCCACAGCCAGGCCGGCAGCGGCCACAATTATGAGCATGGCGGCGACAAGGCCAGGAGCGATCTTTTTCTTGAATGGTTTCATAGCGATTTCCTCCCTCGACGTGTTGTTGGTTGACCCCCTTTTGCCCGTGGGAGACCGAGCCGTCTCCCCCCCTTCCTTAGTCAACACACCCCATGCTGAAGATCAGCATCTCGGAACCGACCGACGATGTGTTGTTCTCATCCTATGAGCAATGCGTGTGCCAATCGAACAACTATACGTTTTAATACGGAGTGTTAACATTTTTATAAAACACGTGGGGTCCCGATCCGTTTCGTATCTTGCACCCGAATACCCAAAATTGCACATCACCGGCTGCCTGTGGGCAAGGTACCCCCCAATGGGCATGAAAAATGAATAGCCTTACGTGGGGTTCAAAAAATGGCGTTGGCATTCTTTTGATACCCTCAGAATTTGATTAATAGATCAGGGGAAAATGCCGATAACGGATTTATGAAACAGTTGAATCAAGGATTAATCAAAAACGCAGGCTTGACCCGGCGCCAGTTGATGCGTTGGGGCGCGTTGGGCGTGGCCGGTTGGATGCTCACTCCGATCCGAATAGCTGCCGCAGCCTTGCAGGAGGACCTGGAACAGGTCTCGCAAATCCCCCAAATGACGGAACGGGAAGGGCCGTTGCTGGTGTTTCGGGATTTTTTTGCCGACCCGGATGTTGAAGTAGAGCAACTCATCCGACGCCAATTGGCCCAAAGAAAGGATGTCTTGGGCCTGGTGAGGGATAAAATCGCGTTTGAGAAAGCGGTGAGACTGTCGGTGGAGGACATTCAGGTCCGCCTGATGTTTGTGCCGCAATTGCAAGAAAACCATGCAACCGCCTATCAACGGTATTGCATCGATGTCACTGATTATCTCTTCGAGATGAATCCGATGGACAATTTCTATGCGGCCATCACCAGTCCGCGGGAAAGTTATCCGCCGGTATCAGAGACCGGGATATCCGCCTTTCTGGTTCACCGGCTGGCCAAAGAGTATCGGGCGGTCTGCCGATTTTCCGCAGAATCCGGACGCAGCGTGAAGTACAAGGCCACCGGCGCCATCTTCTCCAATCACCTGGGAGCGGTCGACCTGGAGATCCAATTACAGGCATCGGGGCAATTTGAATTGATGCGCAAACCTTTCACCATCTGGCAGAATAACACCGAAAACTTGTATACCCTCATGTCGGTTCCGTTGGAGGAGACCCTGCATTATCTTCTGGGCAAGGCGACGGATCGTCAAATTGCGCTATCCATAGAGGCTCATTCACCTGAGAACCTGCCGGAGGTGAAGCGCCTGGCGGAAGAGTGGATGGCCGTGGAAGAGTCCGTGGTTGGCGGCTTGGTGGATCGCGTGCTGGAATCCTATTGTGTCCGTAACGACATGGCGATGCCGGTGTTAATTCACGGCGTAAAGCGAGCAGCGGAGCCATTCTTGCCCCAATACAGATATAGAGACAAGGGGATCCAACTGGTACAGAACCTTGGATACCAGGAGGCCATGGCCCTATATCTGGACAATCCGTCCAATTTCAGGCGGCAGCTGTTCCGAGAACAGGGCGCCTGATCCAAAGGACACCATGCCGGGACAGAACGGATCGGGCAACGCATCGAACGGACGGCTAAAACCATTGTGATGGGATGTCGTCACCGGTGTCCGGCCTGACCAAGCAGAGATAGCATCCTTCACACAGAACCAGCTTGTCATCGACCACCAATTCCTTGCCCTGGTGGATGGCCCCACCGCACTGGCTGCAGCTGGCCAACAAGACGCGTTTATCGTCTAAAATCGGCTGCCTTTTTTCAGCAACACCTTCCATGACTACCCTCCCTGGGTATCCGGATGATTAAACGTCGATACGATACCGGTAACCATCAATTCGCAAATGGCGGGTGCAGATGGGATGCTGGCGGCAAAGGGCCACACAGTATGCAAACAAATAGAACTCGGGGCCGTCGCACACGCATCCAATTGCAGTTGAAGCAAAAATGAAGCCGACTGGACGAGGGGGCAATTATTTTTATATTCTGTTTTATGTCAGCATGTTAAGTTGATACTTGAACCGAAATCCGGCTGAAACATTCTTACATAATTGAAATTATCTTGGCAATTATGAAACATTTATGTCGTAAGTTGTCGGCAGGCGGGACGACGACTGCGTTCACCCGGGCTTTGCCGGCTGAATTTTCTGCACAGGGTTGCCCCGCTGGGATCGGTAAGCACCGGATTCGTCGGTTTGAGCGTCATCGTTTTCAACGGGCTAACAAGGAAGGCTGGTTATAAAAAGGGGATGGATTCATTTTGACTTTTTTATCCGGCTAAATTAGTCTGCACGCATTATTTGCGGATTCCCCTTCTGGCAAACCAGTGCCGCTTCGACTCCAACGAACTTGCCCAGCCATGAGCATCATCGCCATCATCCTGGTTATTCTCTCCGCGGCCATGCATGCCGGCCGCAACTACCTCACCAAAAAGGCTACGGATAAACAGGCCTTCGTTTGGTGGTATGAAGTGGTGGGGCTGCTGTTGTTTACACCGCTTTTTATCATTTACTTTCCCGCAGTATCCCTATCCTCCGATGTGATCTGGGGCTTTATTCTGGTTTCCGGACTGCTTCATTTTGTGTATTGGGTTTTTCTAACCAAAGCGCTTGAAACCGGTGACCTTTCCCTGGTCTACCCCATCATGCGATCCTCGCCGGCACTGGTTCTGCTGTTTTCCATCTTCGTTTTGAACGAAGATGTCAGCCCACAAGGGGTTGCCGGGATCCTGCTGGTGGTCTTGGGCAGTTATGCCATCAATATGCGGCACTTCAGCTTCAGCGAATGGGTTGGTCCATTGCGGGCGTTGTTCCGCGATCGTTCCATCCAGTTCGCTTTTCTGACCCTGGTTACGGTGGCGGCATATTCCGTGGTGGACAAGGTGGCGGTGGGCCATATTCATCCAGTGGCTTTTGCCTATATATACCCCTGGTTCAGCATGCTGCTTTTTTCGGGCTACATCCGCCAGTGCAAAGTTAAGGGTGAAATCAAAAACGAATGGCGGGCCAATCGAAAAACCATCCTGGTCTGCGGATTTCTATCCATTTTCGGCTATTTCCTGATTCTGGTGGCCTTTACCTTCGAACGGGTGAGCTACGTCGTCGGACTCAGACAGGTGAGTATCATTTTTGCCGTATTGTTGGGTGGTTATGCATTAAAGGAAAAGCACCAGAAGCTTCGTTTCATTTCTGCGTCGATCATCTTTATCGGTACCTTTCTCATCGCCTTCGGGTAACGGCGCCTGAAAACAAGAAGATCACCCCGGCCGGCTGAAAGCCGAGGCGATCTTCTTGCACCCATCTCACTTGTTATAGATGGTTCTTTGCCCAATGGAGCAGGATGGGCAATCATCGAAGCATTAAATGTACCGCGTCCCCAGGTAGACATCGACGGGCTGTGCCCGTGCGAATGCAAGCTTCTCCCTGAACTGATACCATACGCTTTTTTTCTGCCTGGTTTCACCGGGCGCCATGGTCGTCAGCGAAAGCAGGGCTCCAGCTGCCAGCAGGACGCTGCACAGGAGGTAGGCGGTGTGCTGAGTGCCGGTTTGGGCCACAATCATCTGGGAAACGCGGGGGAAGATGAAGCCACCGATCCCCCAGGCGGAAAACAGCAGGCCATAGTTGATGCCAAAATTGTTAAGACCAAAGTAGTCTTTGGTCACCGAGGGAAAAAGGGAGAGATTGGTTCCGTAGTTGAAACCCACCATGGTGGCAGCCGCCACCAAAAGAAAGGCTTCGGACTCACCGATGAACAACAGGGAAAAGATGACGGCGGACTGCAGGCTCATCATGATCAGCAAGGTTTGGGTGCGGCCGATCTTGTCGGAGATCACCCCGGCCACAATTCGACCGCCAGCATTGCCGACGGCCATCAGCGCAACCACGACCCAGGCCAGATCCCCCATGCTCGATTTGGCCATGCCAGCGACGCCGCCGATGATGATCAGGGCAGCACCGGCACCAATGAAATACATGAACCACAACTTGTAAAAGGCATTGGTTTTCAGCATCTGCAGGGGAGCAAAATTGGCGGCAGGTACCGTCGGCCCTGCGGCGGCATTTTCCACGGGTGCCTTGGTAGCCGTTACATACCCAGCCGGCGGGTTGACCAGAAACATGGCCAGAATGCAGACCACTACCAGAAAAGAGACGCCGAAAATGAGCATTGACCGGCTGAGACCAAAATTGGCGATGAGAAAATCAGCCAACGGGGCGATGTATACGGAGGCCAATCCGAATCCGGCAACGACAATGCCGGCGATCATGCCTGTTTTCGAGGAAGGAAACCATTTGATGGCCGGCGGTGTGGCCGAGGCATACCCAAATCCCAGACCCAGCCCGGTAAGGATGCCGAAGCCCAGAATCCAGGCAAACAGGGTGTTGGACTGGGAGATAACAATGAGACCGGCTCCGGTGAGAATGCCGCCGATGACGGCGGTCAGGCGGGGGCTGAGTTTGTCCTGGATCCGACCTGCAAAGATCATGGCCACCGTGAACATCAAACAACAGACGGCAAAGGGATCGTTGAGCGAGGCCATATCCCAATCAAACACGCCGTCTTTAGCTAGTACCGATTCCTTGATGGCTTGTTTGAAGATACTCCAGGTGTAAAGGATCCCCAGGGCGAGGTTGATTCCCAAACCTGCCATGGTCACGCTCCAGCCTTTGTTCTTAATTTCTTTCATGACGATCTCCGTTTGAAGGGTGTTTGATTTTCATGATAAGGTTTTTGGGATCGGTGTATCCCACTAAAATCCGACTGTGTTGGGTGCCCGTTTAAGATGATCCAACAGCCTGACCAAGCGCTCTGTTTCTTGCCGGATGATATTCAAGAATCGGGTTCGGTCACCGGCATCCAACCCCGGATAGTCTACCAGCAGTTCGGACAAAGACCGCACGGATGCCAATGAATTGACAAAATCATGGCTTACCGCTTGCTTTTCTATAAGATTCGCTGCCGCTTCAGATGCCATTAAACCCTCTCTTCCCGCGCCACGCCTTGGTTTATTTATGGATACTATTCAGTGAATATTTAGCATCGATTGAATTTGCTTCATCAGTGGTCGATAACCAAAAGCCGTGCCATAAAGGGAAAAGTTAGGTAACCTTATGATATCGTATGAATTTTTAAAAAGCAGGAGATGCTTTCTTGAGCACCCCATACAACCTTAATTGTAGCAAGGACAGCCTGGGCCTAGACGAACGTCTGGCAGCTCCTGCGAACAGGCAGGTGGGTGACGGAAAAACCCGGACTACAATTGTGGTTGTAGATACAAAACAGGTTGTGGCGTGGTCAGCGATCGATCTTCATCAGTTTTAATCGCTTGCTCAGGGCCTGCTGGGAAATACCAAGCAGGATGGCGGCTTGGGTCTGATTTCCATCGCAGCGGCGTATGGCTTCTTCCACCAGCAGTCGCGTGGCCTGTTTGATGGTGGGCAGGTGGTTGGAGAAACTGAGCGGAAGATTGGAGACGGCTTCTGTCGCTTGGGACGGTGAACGGCCGACGGACTGTTCCAGGGTGATATGGGCGTTGAAGGACTCAAGGGCGAGAACACCGGATCGGTGGCGGCTTAACGCATCGAATACCATGGATTTTAATTCACGGACATTACCGGGGTAGGCATAGTTTGTCAGTAACGGCACAAGCGCCCCGGGCACCGGTGGCATCGGCTTGTTCAGCCGGGATGCGGCGTCGGTTAGAAAGTGGTCGAGCAGTTGCGGAATGTCATCCAAGCGCTCCCTGAGGGGGGGGATGTAGATGCGGTGGGTTTGCAGCCGATAGTTGAGGTCTTTGCGAAAACGGCCCTCGCTTAAGAGAACGGAGAGGCGTTGGTTGGTAGCGGTGATGATTCGTGCGTTTGACGATCGGGGCACATCGGAACCCAGAGAAAAATACTCTCCCTCCTGCAGCAGTCGCAGGAGCTTGACTTGGGAGGCCTGGGTCAGATCACCGATTTCATCGAGGAACAGGGTCCCTCCGGCGGCCTGTTCAATCAAGCCGCCACGCGGGATATCGGCCCCGGTAAAGGCCCCCTTCACATGGCCGAACAGGGTGTCCGAAAAGACGGTGTCGTCCAATCCGGCTGCGTTAACTGCCACAAAGTCTCCCTTCAGGTCGCTCAACCGGTGGATGGCTCGGGCGAACAGCTCTTTTCCGGCGCCGGTTTCCCCCTGAATAAGAACCGGTTGCGACGTGGTGGCGATGGACTCCACGTACTGGAAAAGGGTCAGCATTTTTTTATTCCCGGTAATGATGCCGCCGAAGGCCTCAGGATGATCCAGTTCATTGCGCAGCATGTGCCGGCGAAGCGACTGGTTCTCCCGCCTGAGTTCCTGAAAGGAGATCGCCCGATTGACGGCGGTGATCAGGCGTTCCGCCTCCACCGGCTTGATGATGTAATCGAAGGCCCCGGCTTTGATGCAGCGTACCGCGGTTTCCACATCCACGGAACCGGTGACAACGATCACCTGGACATTCGGGTATTCCCGCTGCACATCGTCCAACAGCCGGTGACCGTCGATGTTGGGCATGTTCAGATCCAGCAGCATGGTCTCCACCGGGGTTTCAGCTAATATGGCTAACACCCGGCGGCTGTCCGGGCAGGTGATCGTGTTATTCAGACCGGCCAGCTGGAGCGTCGTGTCGATGGCCAGCAAGATGGATTCTTCATCATCAACAATCAAAATAGGCGTGGACGGATTCAAGGCAATGGTCATCTTAAGATACCCGTGAACTATTAGGATGGGGATGCGATATGAGCGGGAATACCACGCGCACCGTTGTCCCCAGGCCCGGCGTCGATTCAAAATGCATATTGCCTCCGTGGTCCCTCACGATACGATCGGAAATGGCCAGACCGAGGCCGGTGCCGCCGCGCTCTCGCCTGGTGGTAAAAAAGGGGTCGGTGATTCGTTTAAGCGCAATTGCATCGATGCCCTCGCCAGCATCCTTAACTTCTATAAAGAGCTGCCTTTTTGTTGCATCAAAGCCGGTGACCACGGCTATGGATCGATTTACGTCAGGCAGGGCCTGACAGGCGTTGACGATCAGGTTGATCACCACCTGTTCGATGCGCTGGGCGTTTCCCAACAGGGTTGGCAGCGCCTGAGCGCAATTCAGGGTAAAGTGCCGGGTGGATTGTTTAATCAGGTTGGCCGTCAGTTTGACGGCCTTGTTCACCACGTTGCTCAGATCCACATTTTCATTCATCTCGGAGGGGTTATCCCGGGCAAAGTCTTTGAGATCCGTCACGATGTTACGGACCCGCCGGGCATCCTCGGTAATCCCGGTCAGCAGGTTGGGGATCCGGTCGCGTATCCGGCTGTAGACGGTTGCCCCCACCTGAAAATCACCGTGCTGGGCATGGTGGTGATCGAGGATGGGCAGCACCGCCTCCCACATGCGGGCAAGATTGGGAGCGTTGAGCATGACTGAAGAGATAGGGTTGTTGATCTCATGGGCGACACCGGAGACCAAGGTGCCCAGGGAAACCATTTTGGCTGCTTGAAAAAGCTGTTCCTGTTTGAGCCGCGAATTTTTTTCGGCCAGTTGTTTTTGCCGGGTTACCTTGACCCCGTACCATACGATATGGATGGAAAGGACGATGATCAGAAACAGGATCCAGAGGCAGACCAATGTGAGTTTACGGGTGATAGCGGAAATCTGGGCGTGGACGTCCTCGATGTAAATACCCGTGCCGATGATCCATTCCCAGGGAGCGAAGCCCATGACGTAAGATATTTTAGGTACAATGCGGGTCGGATTGTCCATCCACTGCCACTGGTAGTCCACATAACCGGCGCCGTTGGCCTGAACCATTTCTACGCAGGCCAAGAAAAGGCGCTTGCCCGCCGGATCCGAAAAAGTGGAAATGTCCTTGCCTTCCAGGTCCGGGCGGTACGGGTGCATGATCATACGCGGCTGCATGTCATTGATCCAAAAATAGTCCTTGAAATCCTGGCCGTAGCGCAGTCCCCGGATGTGATCGATGGCACGGGCCTGGGCCTCGTCACGGGTCAGCCTCCCCTGGCGCTCCTGGCGGGCGTAGCCATCCAGACTGCTCCAGGCTGACGCGACCAATTCACGGATGATCTCGCGCTTGCCTTCGAGGAGCCTTTCTTCCATCATGGGCAGGATGAGCAAGAAGATGGTCATGATGAATAACATCACCGTCATTACAACCGGAAGAAAAATGCGAAAGGGAATGCGGCCCAATAGGTTGTGGATAGGTGTTGTCCTCATGATCGTCAATCGAGCCGCTGCCGAATGGAGATAAACTGGATAAAAATGCGCGGTTCCGTATTATGAGTAGGTCAGATTACCCCATTGCCGACGAAAATCAATCGTAAACTGCATTTTTTAATGGCCGGCGAATCAGGGATAGCCTGCTGGTGCCGGCTCGTTTAGATTGATCGCCTACTTGTTCCATACCATCGGGAATGGTATGGTCTGATGGTAGTTCAATAGCACCCAGGCAGGCAACAACAACCCGTTGGTAGATCTTTCCGCCTGGCCCGAAGCAGGAGATGGTTATGCAGACGCATCCTTACCCGCACTTGTTTCAACCGCTGGATCTTGGTTTTACCACGCTTAAAAACCGGGGTATCATGGGCTCCATGCACACCGGGCTGGAAGAGGCCCCAGATGGATTTGAGCGCCTGGCGGGTTATTTTGCTGAACGGGCCCGGGGCGAGGTGGGGCTCATCGTTACCGGCGGGTTTTCCCCCAACCTGGAGGGTTGCGTGGCGGACCACGCGGCGCAGCTGCATACCACCGACGAAGTCGAACGCCACCGGATTGTCACAGCGGCCGTTCACGACAACGGCGGCAAGATCGCCCTGCAGATCCTGCATACTGGTCGGTACGGGTTTCACAAAAACCTGGTGAGTGCGTCGCCCCTGCAGGCGCCCATCAACATCTTCACCCCCAAGGAACTTGCTGAAGATGAAATTCTACAGCAAGTCGACGATTTCGCCCGTTGCGCCGATTTGGCACGGCAGGCCGGCTATGATGGGGTGGAGATCATGGGGTCGGAGGGTTACCTGATCAACCAGTTCATCGCCCCGGCAACCAACCGGCGCACAGACCGCTGGGGGGGGACATATGAGAACCGGATTCGATTTCCCCTGGAGATCATCCGCCAGGTCCGACAGCGGGTGGGTCCTGCTTTTATTATTATTTACCGGCTATCCATGCTGGATCTGGTCGCGGGCGGCAGTTCCTGGGACCAGGTGGTGGAGCTGGCCAGACAGGTGGAAGCCGCCGGGGCTTCCATCATCAACACGGGCATCGGCTGGCACGAGGCCCGTATTCCCACCATCGCCAGCATGGTTCCCCGGGCGGCGTTCACCTGGGTAACCGGTCGGCTCAAGGGGGTGATTTCCATCCCGCTGGTGACCAGCAACCGGATCAATACACCTGAGGTTGCCGAACAGACCCTGGCTGCCGGTCATGCCGATCTGATTTCCATGGCCCGTCCCTTTCTGGCGGATCCTGCGTTCATGAAAAAGGCCCGGCAGGGCCGCGCCGATGAAATCAACACCTGTATCGGCTGCAACCAGGCCTGTTTGGACCAGATATTCCAGGGCAAAGTGGCCGGCTGTCTGGTTAACCCCCGGGCCTGCCGGGAAACCAGGTTCGTCATTTCCGCAACCCCCTTTCAAAAACGCATCGCCGTGGTGGGAGCCGGGCCTGCCGGGCTCTCTTTTGCCGTGACGGCGGCGTCAAGGGGCCACGCGGTAACTCTTTTTGAGCGGCAGGACCGCATTGGCGGGCAGCTGAACCTATCAGTCCGGATTCCCGGCAAGGAAGAATTCGCCGAAACCCTGAGATATTTCCGTGGTCAGCTGGCACTGCTGGGCGTAACCGTGCGGCTGAACACCCTTGTGGATGCCGATCTTCTGGCCGGTGGTTCCTTTGATGCAGTGGTGGTGGCCACCGGAGTTCGGCCGCGGCGACCGGATATCCCCGGCGCGGACCATTCCAAGGTGATCACCTACACCGATGCCATCATGGGGACAAAGCCCGTCGGTAACACGGTCGCCATCATCGGCGCCGGCGGTATCGGCTTCGATACGGCCATTCTCGTCACTCATACAGGCCCATCCACCAGTCTGGACCGTGACAGATTTCTGGAAGAGTGGGGCGTGGACCGGGACTACCGCCGACCGGGAGGGCTTTTGGCGGCTCATCCGCAAACACAGCGGTCGCCCCGTCGCGTCACCATGCTGCAGCGCAAGGCATCCAAAATGGGTGCCGGGCTGGGCAAAACCACCGGCTGGATCCACCGGGCCACCTTGAGAAAGCGAGGCGTGACCATGCTCAGCGGCGTAGCCTATGAAAAAATCGATGACGACGGGCTTCATATCGTAAATCAGGGAACCCGCCAGACGATTCCCGCCGACACCATCATCGTCTGTGCCGGCCAGGAGCCGCTGCGAACACTGGCGGATGACCTTAAATATCCCGGCATTGGCGTATACGTCATTGGCGGAGCGGACATGGCCGCTGAACTGGATGCCAAACGAGCCATCGACCAGGGTGCCCGACTGGCCATGGCGATTTAACCATGGCGATTCCCGCCGCTTTTCTGGACCACCTTGTGCTAGCCGCCGACACGCTGGACCAGGGTACGGCATACGTGCAGGCGTGTATTGGCGTTTTTCCTGCCGGCGGCGGGAAGCACGCGCTTATGGGTACCCACAACCGGGTGCTGAAGATGGGCCGGAGTTGCTACCTCGAAGTAATCGCCGTCGATCCCGAAGGACAGCGCCCCGACTTCCCCCGGTGGTTCACCCTGGACGATCCGGACCTTCAGGTCCGGTTGAAAATCCGGCCGCAGCTGATTGCCTGGGTTGTGCAAACGGATGCTATCGATGCGCTGGCTGAAGCCACCTATGGGCAACGGGTGTGTATCAGGCCCATGCAGCGAGATACTCTGCGATGGCGATTTGCTTTCACTGAAGACGGTTCCTTGCCGGGCGACGGGTTGATCCCCCATTTGATCGAGTGGGCGGGTGACCACCACCCCGCTGAATCGATGGAGGACTCAGGCGTTATGCTGGTGGGTCTTGACGGCGTCCATACCGATCCTTCATCCATTCAGCCGGTGATATCATCCATGGGCCTTGATCATGCCATCACCATTCAACCGGTTTCAGAACATCGACCGCGGGGCCTGTCCGCGCGGATCAAAACGGCCGCCGGGATTGTGGTGCTGGATTGACGGAACCGTGTCATTATTTTTTTGAGGGAGCGGAGCATGTCTGAAGAAAAGAAAAATAATCCTAATAAGTTGTCACAAGTTGTGGCCGACGCCCGCCGCAACATGCAGGAACGTGAGAAGACCTATCGAGAGAAGGCCTTGAAGATGTATCCGAACATCTGCGGCCGCTGTGGACGCGAATTCAGCGGCAAACAACTCAAGGAACTCACCGTCCACCACCGGGACCACAACCATGACAACAACCCGCCTGACGGCAGCAACTGGGAATTGCTGTGCATCTATTGCCATGATAACGAGCACGGGCGCCTGGAGGTGGCCGAGGCCTACGATGGCCGTTCGACTTCAACGGAGACACCGGATTCTGATTTCTCCCACAAGCCCTTTGCCGCTTTGGAAGCACTGTTGAAAACCAACAAATAGCCATCCGGTAGGTGCTTGAAAGCAACGCTCGCCGGAAGATAGGGTCTGGCCCCCCGTTTCCCGTTGTTTTCGGGCGGCGCATTGAGGCTGGCGCTTGTGCGTTTGCCGGCAGGTGCGCGTTCGATTCCCTTGGTCTTCGAATCGGCAAGCATCTGGAATTCGTCTGGTATACTATGCGGCCCGCCAGCGATGATGAAGCCAATCAACAAGGGCCTCAAGGCACCCGGTTTTCCGGCCCGCTATATTTTATCTGAAATGTCCGGCTTTTGAACCCAGAGCACCTTTGACCGACTGGCCTATCGCGTCGGCACCGGTTAGTTCTACGACATGGGCGCCGTGGGCAAGCATGTGGATAGGTTCATCACCCTGGAAGCGATCTGCGCCAAGTGATGGGCGATGGTAAGACCCGAACCACATCGTGACTCCGGATGAGTCCCGGCGCCATGGGCTGGGGATGACCATCCCGGAGCACCCTTCATTATCGATCACCCTCAGCCAACCTGAACAGGTAAATGAAAATGATTAAAAGAATGGCCGCAATGTTGCTTTTATTGCTTCTGGAGGTGCTGCCGCTGACAGCCTGGTGCGCCCAACTTTTTTCGCCCAAGGTCATTTCACTGCCTAGCGGATTCCACATTTCCGTCTACGCTGACAACGTCTCCAATGCCCGTTCCATGGCCCGTGGAGCCGACGGGACCCTTTTCGTGGGAACTCGCAAGGCAGGCAACGTCTATGCGGTGGTGGATCGGGATGGTGATTTCCGGGCGGATGAGACGATCACTCTGGCTACCGGCCTGACCATGCCCAACGGCGTCGCTTTCAAGGATGGCCACCTTTATGTGGCGGAAGTTCATCGGGTGATTCGGTTCGACAATGCCGGCCGCCACTTGGAGGCCGACGCCGCTTACACGGTGGTTAACGACCGCCTGCCCGCCGACAGCCGCCACGGTTGGAAATTCATCCGTTTCGGACCCGATGAAAAACTTTACGTTCCAGTGGGTGCTCCATGCAATGTCTGCCGGGAACCGGATCGCCGGTTTGCCAGTATTATGCGTATGAATACCGACGGCACCGGGCTCGAGGTATTTGTCGAGGGCGTGAGAAATTCGGTGGGGTTTGACTGGCACCCGCAGACCCGGGAACTGTGGTTCACCGACAACGGCCGTGACTGGCTGGGGGACGATTTCCCCCCGGACGAATTGAATCATGCACCGGCAGCTGGCCGCCACTTCGGTTTTCCTTACTTTCACGGCAGCAATGTCCCCGACCCCGTGTTCGGCGACCAGGCACCGAAGCGGGAATTTCATCCGCCGGTACAGGAACTGGCGCCCCACGCAGCTGCTTTGGGTATGCGGTTTTATACCGGAAATATGTTCCCACCGCAATATCGGGGCCAGATATTCATTGCCGAGCACGGGTCCTGGAATCGCAGCCAGCCCATTGGCTACCGCATCAGCCTGGTGCGGCTGAACAACGGCTGGCCCACATCCTACGAGGTGTTTGCCAGCGGGTGGCTCAAGGATGGCGGCGTTATCGGCCGGCCGGTGGACCTGGAAATCCTCGAAGACGGTTCCATGCTGGTTTCAGACGATGATGCCGGCAGGATCTACAGGATCACCTACCAGCCCTGATTCCAATTTTTTATGGGTACCCACGCTATTTCAAACCAATCTTTACCGAATCGTTATCCGTCCTTTACCGAAGGTTTACAATGAAGGGTTATTCTTTGACCCACGGCAAGAGGGTCCGTTGATCGGAACCCGTTAACCCCTTCAATCTTTTTTCGGTAAAGGAGATTATTATGGCAAAGATCCTATTTAGCACAGTCGCGGCATTAATGGCCGGAATGGTTTTGACTGTTGGTCATGCGCTGGCTGCTGAGTTCACCGTCACCGTGAAGAATCTGACCAACGGTACCTATTTCACCCCTTTGCTCATTACTGCCCATGACGGCGACACCCGTCTTTTTGAAACCGGTTCGCCGGCTTCACCGGTCCTGCAGGCCATGGCTGAGGGAGGCAACCTTTCCGGGCTGTCCACATTGGTCGGCGGCCCGGACCGGGACACCGTTGTTGATCCGGCGGGCGGGCTGCTGGCCCCCGGCGGAATGGTCAGCGAAGTTTACCTTAACACCAACCGAACCCGCCATCGATACCTGTCGCTGGTGGCCATGCTCCTGCCTACCAACGACGGTTTCGTGGGTGTCGATTCACTGCCCATTCCGCGCAAACCCGGCACCTATAAATACCACCTGGTCGGCTACGATGCCGGCACCGAGGCCAATGATGAGCGCATTACCGGCGGCGGGGCGCCCGGCGTTCCGGGGATCCCGGCTGCACCAGGCGGTGATGCCGGCAGCGGCGGCAGCGGCGTGTCCGGCGTGGATATCAATACGACGGTGCATATTCATCGGGGTGTCGTCGGCGATGCCGACCCTGAAGGTGGCAGCAGCGATCTGGACAGCGCCATCCATCGCTGGCTGAATCCGGTAGCAGAATTAATTATCGACGTCCAACCCCAACGGCACAGAAGAAATTGAAGGTGACCGACTGGGTTGTTTTGGCTCGACGCGCTCGACCCCATTGAGTCTGGCCGGCAGCATAATGACGCATATTCAATCTCGTGTGATTGGATATGCGTTGTGCTTTTATCATGGCGAGTGGCGGTGGCGTGAACCGTTGCGTCCGGGCATGCTTTTTTCTCCTGGCGGCTGCCGGGTCCTGGAATGGGTTTGTGTTGCAGCCAACATGCGCATCCTTGGGGGCTCGGCAGTCGGGAGCGTGTCTGGTCTCTAACTGTCAGGCCCCGGCCCGCTCCCGCAGGGCGGCGGCCAGCCGTCGGGTCACGGGGCCTACCGTTGCGGTGCCGATGACCTTGTCGTCCACCTTCACGAGGGGCAGCACTTCGGTAATGGTACCGGTCAGGAAAACCTCATCGGCCCCATACAACTCGTCAATTTTGAAATACCGTTCCTTCGCGGGAACCCGCAGCTCCCGGCATAGGCCCAAAACCACCATGCGGGTAATGCCAGGCAGGATGTTGGGCGTCAGCGGGTGGGTAACCAGCACGCCGTCTTTGACGATGGCCACGTTGGAACTCGTGGCCTCGCGGACCACCCCTTCGGGGGTTACAAAAATGGCATCGAAGACGCCGGCCGCCACGGCCTTCTGTTTGGCCAGCACATTGGGCAGCAACTGGACCGTCTTCCAGTCGCATCGGCCCCAGCGCAGGTCTTCTGTGGTGATGGCCGTGGCACCCTTTTCACGCAGTTCAGGCGCTTTTTCCATCACCGGGCGGATCGTCATGACAAATTGATGTCCGGCGGCATCCGGGAAGGAGTGGTTGCGGGGGGCAACACCGCGAGATATCTGAATGTAGAGCCCGGCCCGGGGAATGGCGGCGGCTTCGAACAGTTTCAGCACGGCGCTGCGGATCAGGTCCCGGTCCATGGGTGGAAATTCCAGGCCCCGCATGGAGCGTTCCAGGCGGTCCAGGTGCTCCTCCAGGCAGAACATCCGGCCGTTATAACTGGCGACGAATTCATAAACAGCGTCGCCGAACTGGTAGCCACGGTCCTCGATGGGTACCATGGCCTTATGAATTTCCATAATTTCGCCATTGACATAGGCAAGTTCGGGCATGTTCCCTCCTTGGGTGACTGATGATTGCGTGTGTTGATCCTTAATCCTATATGGGATGAAGCCCCTCCGCAACCTGCGCCAAAAAAGCTTCTCCTCAGGAGTTGGTCGGTTTTCCGCTACCGGTCTATTCTGTTATGCGTGGTATCATTTTCCCAGTACTTCGTCCAGACCCTCGCGGACGGCAGCCACGGCGATGTCCATCTGCCCATCGGTGATGATAAACGGAGGCGCCACCAGGAAGGCGTCGCCGTGGATGCCGGCAAGCCCGGTGGCCTTGTATACGATCACGCCCCTCCGAAAAATGGCTTCATAAAGCCGTTCCGCCACCTTCTCCCGGCGCTCGAAAGGTCTGAGGGAGCTGCGATCAGCCACCAGTTCCACCCCCCAGAGGAACCCGATGCCGCGGACGTCGGCCACGTGTGGGTGGTCGGTCAGGGCCGCCCGCAGTTTGGCGCCCAGAACCGGCCCCTGCCGGGCCACGCGATTGACCAGGTCCTCTCGCTCCAGAATGCCCACGGCCGCCAGCCCCGCTGCCGCGGCCACCGGATGGTGGGAAAATGTACCGCCGTGAACGAATCCACCGCTGCCCGTGCGGATCGCCTCGAAATGCGCTCCGCGGACCCCGATGGCCGAGAGAGCCAGAGCGCCACCGGCAAGCCCTTTGCCCAGGGTGATGATATCCGGAGAGACGCCAGCGTGCTGGCAGGCGAACCATCGACCGGTACGCCCCATGCCGCACAACACTTCATCGAGAATCAGCAGTACGCCATAGCGGTCACAGATCTCACGCACCAGAGGCAGGTATTCCGGCGGCGGCGCATAGGCCGCCAGGGTGCCGCCGGAAACCGTTTCGGCCAAAAAGGCCGACACGGTGTCGGGACCTATATTTTCTATGGTCTCTGCCAGGGCATGGCCGCAGCGGATGCCACAGTCGGGGTAGGAGAGTCCGAAGCTGCAGCGCAGGCAATAGGGGGGCGGGATGTGGGTCACCTCTGAAAGCATGGGTGCGTATGGGGCCCTGAAGAAGGTGCGCCCCATGGCCGAGAGGGCTCCCATGGTGAGGCCGTGGTAGGACTTCCAGCGGGAAATCAGCCGAAAGCGCTGGGCGCGGCCGGCCTCCAGGTGAATCTGGCGGGCCAGTTTGATGGCGGTTTCCACCGCCTCGGAGCCGCTGGAAACGAAGTAGAACCGCTCGATGCCATCGGGCGCGTGTCCAGCAAGGGCCGTGGCCAGCTGTTCGACCGGCGGTGTTGTGAACATCGTGGGGTGAGCATAATAGCAGTTCTTAATCTGGGCGGCAACGGCCTCGGCGATCTCCTTGCGGCCGTGACCCACATTGACCACGATGGCTCCGCCGCTGGCATCCAAATAGCGCCTGCCCCGATCATCCTCTATCCAGACACCCTCGGCCCGGGAAGCCACGGGCAGCGGTTGGTCCAGACGGCGGGGAAACACATGTCCTGGTATCTCTTTCATCTACCGTTCCCTTTTTTGTTGGCAGGTGGTGTTCGTGGACTGCAGGCGTTGAGTGCAATCCTGATTGTCGGTCACCGGGATTAAGTTCTTATTTTTAAGGCGGCGTTTCAACGGTCAGCCCCCATGGCCAACCGATCGCGGTCCACAGCCACCAGCGCCAGCGGGGCGCGGATTCCACGCCGATGTGCAGCAGGTTTCCCGAGGTAAAGCGGCCAAGATCGACGGACCGGCCGTCAACGCTGAGGCGGGTTTGATTTTCCGCCAGAAGATAGAATCGCAAGGACGCCATGGGACGCCGCTCTTCGTCCACCACCAACCAGCCTCCGTCGCGACGGGTGCGCGATGCCGCCGTGTTGGGCAGGCCTGTTCCGGTTGAGGTGAACCGGGTTTCCAAGGCCAGGAGCGTCCGATCCGCACTTACGGCGAACCGCCCCTCCACCGGGGTCCGTTCGACGGAATGGCGGTAGCCTAGCCGGACATCGGCGCCGCTGTCCGCGCGACAGGCCTGCATAACGGCCGACGCAGGCCGCAATACCCGGACTGTCAGGACGCTCACAGGGCCAAAAACCATCGCCGTGGCCGCCAGGACGATGGCGATCACACCCAGGGCCAGTGCCAGACGATGCATCAGGCCTGTTTCGTTTCACGCACCGGCGCGCGCATACGCTGTTGCCGGGATCGCTGCCACATGTAAATGACCACCAGGGTCGCGATGGCGAACCCGTTGACCAGATGCTGGTTCAACTGGAGGGCGCCGATGCTGATGTGGCTGGGATTGACCAGCAGAAAGGCCAGCCCGAGGAAGATGAAGCGCTCCCACAGGTAGGTGCGTATCTTCCAGTACCCCTGGATGAACACCGACCAGCAGAACATGCCCACGATGCATATGGGAACGATGTAGAGCAGTTCCAGCCAGGTGGTGTTGATCATGAGCAGTTTTGTGTTGTAGATGAACATGAATGGCAGGGTAAACGCCGCCAGATCCAGCCGGAAGCTCTTCCACCCTGTTTTAATGGGGTCCGCTCCGGCGATGCCCGCTGCCGCATAGGCGCAAAGTCCCACCGGCGGCGTGTCGTCGGCTACGATTCCGTAGTAGAAGACGAACAGGTGTACGGCGATCACCGGCAGTCCCAGGCCCAGGTCGTTGCTGATGGTCATGATGGCCGGGGCGGTCATGGCGGCCATGATGATGTAGGTGGCCGTTGTGGGCAGTCCCATGCCGAGAATGATCGAGGCGAATACGGAGAAGATCAAGGTCAGCAGCAGGCTGCCGCCGGCCGCTTCGGTGATCAGGGTGGCCATCTTCAAGCCCAGGCCGGTGAGGGTCACCACACCGATGATGATGCCGCAGCAGGCGCATGCCGCTGCGATGCCGGCCATGTTGCGGGCACCAGTGTCCATGGCGCCGATGATTTCCGTCCAGGTTCGCCGGCCAACGAACCCTGCTGGCCGGTGGCGATAGTCGTCGTAGGCGTTGGGGTCTTCGGCCAGGGGTTCACCGGCAGCCACTCGGGGAAACCGTGAAAGGGCTCGGTAGATGTTGTTGCCCAGGGCCACCACCATGGCGGCGAGGATGGACCAGGCGGCAGCGGTGGTGGGCGTCCACATGGTCACCAGCAGCAGCCACACCAGCAAAAAGAGAGGAATGGTGTAGTGGATGCCGGCGATAAAGGTCTTGAGCATGGGCGGGCATTCCTCTTTGGTGAGCCCCCGGATGCCCTCCTTGACCGCCTCCAGGTGAACGATGCAGAAGATGGCCGTATAGGATAAAATGGCCGGGATGAACGCCGCCTTGACGATCTTGATGTAAGGCACACCGATAATTTCGGCCATGATGAAGGCTGCCGCCCCCATGATGGGTGGCATGAGCTGGCCGTTGGTGGAGGCGGCTACCTCCACGGCCCCGGCCACGTGGGGTTTGAATCCCACCTTCTTCATCAGGGGAATGGTCATGGCGCCGGTGGTCACTGTGTTGGCGATGGAGGAGCCCGAGATGGAGCCCATGGCGCAGGAGGCTACGACGGCGGCCTTGGCCGGCCCG
This sequence comes from uncultured delta proteobacterium, assembly GCA_963704985.1. Classification (GTDB taxonomy): domain Bacteria; phylum Desulfobacterota; class Desulfobacteria; order Desulfobacterales; family Desulfosarcinaceae; genus Desulfosarcina. The sequence goes on from CAVPIL010000010.1 coordinate 1,076,411, forward strand.
CCCCGGAACCGTCCCATGAGGGCGAAAGAGAGGTTGATCAGGTACGCGCCGGCACCGATCCTTTCCAGGAAGGCTCCGAAGAGCACGAAGAGGAAAACGAAGGTGGCCGACACCCGCAGCGGCACCCCCCATAGTCCTTCACCGCTCATGAAGACATGGTCGACGATCCGTTTGACACGAAACCCTCGATGGGCCAGTTCCCCAGGGAGGTGGGGGCCGAAATAGGCATAAAGCAGAAAGACAATGGTGATGATGGGCAGCATGGGGGAAACGCTGCGGCGGGTGGCTTCCAGCACCAGGATGATCAGCACGGCGCCGATGACGATGTCATAGGTGGGCGCATTGCCCACGGAGGTCACCACGTGGTTGTAGTTGGCGAACAGGTAAAAGGCGGCCGCCCCGCCGGCGACGGCCAGGACGATATCGGGAATTGTAGTCCTGCCGGTGGTGGTTCTTCGGAAGGGGAAGCACAAGAAGCAGAGCACCAGTCCGAAGGTCAGGTGGATTGATAGCTGTTTGGAGCCCGGCAGCTCTCCAAAAAAGCCGGTGTAAATCTGAAACAGCGACATGGCAACGGCAATGACGCTGATGACGAGCGCCCCCATGCCCTTGAACTCCCGGCTGCCGCCTTCCGCTCCGCGGGCCAGTTTCTTGCTGGCCTCGATATTCGTGCGATCCTGATCAGTCAACGTGCGCTCCTCCCCCCATCGCGATGCATTGAACGGCCGGGCGGCAGCCTGAGTTCCGCCCGGCCTTGGGTATCCACACCGCGCCATGGGCGCGGGTTCCATTGGATGCTATTTGATAACGCCTTTCTCTTTGAAGAACTTATCGGCACCCGGATGCAGGGGAATCCCCATACCCGTCAGAGCAGTCTCCAGGCTCAGGTCCTTGAACTTATCATGGGCGCCCTGCAGCTGTTCCAGGTCCGAATACATGGCGTTGACGATGGCATAGACGATATCGGCTTCCAGGTCTGCGCGGGCGGCCAGCATGGCCATCACCGACACGGTGGCGACGTTGGTGTCGTTGCCCTTGTAAAGGCCGCCGGACACATTCTGTTTGGCGTAGAAGGGGTACTTGGCGATCAGTTTGTCGACGTTGGGGCCTTCCACGGGAACGATGTTGCAGTCAACGATCAGGCAGGTGTCCATGATTACGGCCGCACCCACGGCCACGGTAAAAAAGGCCGCATCCAGGCGTCCATCCTTGATGTAGTCGGCCGCCTGTGAGGCGTCCAGCTGCTCGGCCTTGGCCAGGTCTGCGGTGGTCAGGCCCCAGGCTTCGAGAATCTGGATCACGTTCTCAGTGGTGCCGGAGCCCACCGGTCCGATGGCCACTTTCTTGCCTTTTAGATCGGCTGGCGAATTGATCTTGGCGTCCTTGCGGGCCACGATCTGTACGTGCTCGGGAAACAGGGTGCAGACACCCAGCAGTTGGGTGATGGGGGCATCGAACATACCGGCTTTTCCATGGTAGGCGTAGGAGGCGATGTCGTTCTGCAGGATGGCGAAATCCGTATCGCCGGCACCGATCAATTTGGCGTTGGCCACGGAGGCTCCTGAAGATTCGGCGGTCACCTTAATGCCCTGCTCTTGAAGGTGTTTGTAGGCCACGCGGGAGATCGCCCCGGCCATGGGGAAATAGGCACCGGTTACCCAGCCCGAAGCGATCGAAACGAACCGCCTGGCAGCGACAGCAGGGCCGGCGATCATGGTAACGCCGATGACAATGACAAGAATCAACGGTAGCCAGAACTTTTTTACACTTTTCATCGGAAATCCTCCTTGAGAGATTGGGTGTTGGACAACACAATGGAAATGATTACCCTGAACGCGATGCTTCCAGACACCTCCTTTTAGTTTTGAGTGTAATACCCCATGGCCTGAGAAATTTGCCGGGCCACTTTCGTGACGGTTGGGACCAGTTTGCCCGTCACCGCGGACTCGCCATAGTCGGTGGCATTGACCGCCATGTTCAAGGCTGCCACCACTTGGTTGTGTCGATTGCGGATGGGCGCCGCCACGCTGATCAACTCCAGGGCCATTTCGCCATTGTTGACGGCGTATCCCGCTTCACGCACCTCGCCGATAATCCGGGCCAGCTTGTCCACGGCCGTCACCGTTTTCGCGGTAAAGGGCGTACGGTCCGATTGGCGCAGAATTTCCAGTGCGTCGGAAGGCGGCAGGTGGGCCAGCAGCACGCGGCCCATGGCTGTGCAGAATGCCGGCAGCTTGGAACCGATCTCCAGATTGATGGTCAGGATGCGCCGGGTCCGGACCCGGTCGATGTACAGGATGTCGGCCCCGTCGAGAATGGCCAGGTTAAACGTCTCACCGTATTCCCGCCGCGCCTGGACCAGATAGGGGTGTGCATGTTGCCAAAGCGCCGAGGTGCCCATGTAGCTGTGGGCCAGCCGGACGACCCGGGGAGCGATCCGGTAGCGTTTCAACTCCGGGTCCCGCTCCACCCATTTTAGGAACTCAAGGGTTCTCAAAAAACGGTAGGTCGTCGGCAGCCCCATACGAGCGGCGTCGGCAACCTGGCTGAGGCTGAGGGCTTCGCCGGCGTCGACTAGCGCATCCAGAACGCTGGCCGCCCGAACCACGGATTGTATGGTAAAGGGCGGTGTAGCTTCAAAATTTCGCATGATGAAATCCGGTTTCGACAGGTAAAATCACCTAACCACATGCCTTTGGCCAATTCAAGAAAAAATTGCTCCTTGCATGGCCCTAGAGCAGGGATTGTGGTGATCGCCAACTCTGTAAACGCACGACCGGGCGTTTCATCTTGGGGGCAGGTGCAGAATGCGGCGGGCTTCGTCAGGTGTGGCCACCGTTCGACCCAGTTCTCCGGCCAGGCGTACCATCCGCTCGACCAATTGTTCATTATTGGCCGGTTCTCCCTTGCGGTAGAAGAGGTTGTCCTCCAGGCCCACGCGGCAGTGCCCCCCCATGACGATGGCCATGGTGTTCATGGGCAATTGCTGGTGACCGATGCCGGCCACCGACCAGGTGGTTCCCGCTGGAAGGCAGTTTTTCAGATGAACGAGGTTGTCGACGGTGGCGGGAATTGCCCCTTTGAGGCCCATCACGAAGTCCATGTGCAGCGGCGGCTCGGCAAGGCCGGCATCCACCAGGTCCAGGGCGTTGCGGATCATGCTGACGTCGAAGATCTCCATTTCCGGCTTGATGCCTTGTTGGTGCATGTCACGGGCCAGGCGCGCGATTAACTCCGGGCTGTTTTCGTAGACGCTGTTGGGAAAATTAACCGATCCGGTGGTCAGGCTGGCCATCTCCGGCTTGAGCTGGAGCCGCTCGCAGCGCTGTTCATAGGCCATACCGGCGCGCCCCCCCGTAGAGATCTGGACGATGAGCCGGGTTTCGGACTGCAGGCCGTCGCAGGCCTCCTTGAACAGGCCGTAGTCGGTGGAAGGCGTTTCGTCATCAGGATTGCGTACGTGCACATGGATGATGGCGGCGCCTGCGAGTTCACAGCGTACGCCGCAGCGGACGATCTCCTCCGGCGTGATGGGTACATGGGGGTTGTGCCGTTTCTGCGGAAGGGATCCGGTGGGGGCGACGGTGATGATAAGTTTTTCCATGAACGACAGAGCTCCTTCTGTATTGGGCGTCTTGGCTGCGCGGGTGAAGGGAAGGACACGGACGTGGGCAGAACGCCTGCAACGGGTCTTCCGGGTTCAGGTATAACGTGTGTTTGGTTAGCATGCACCGAACGCCAGAATTCTGCAAGCAAATCCTGCACGGGATAGCTCCCCAAGGGTATCTTCTCTGGAATGGCATTCCGTATTGGCTGATGGGTTCTCGCGGGCAGATCCCAGCCCATAAATTACTCAGGCAGACTGTTGGTGTACCGGTCAATGAATGCGCTAAGGGTATCCGCGTGACCCTTCCATTCCTCGGAGAAGAACCCCATCAGTTGATCGGTGGTGTGCCTGCACAGCAGATAACCCAAGCCGTGGAGAAACCCATTGCTGGCTTGAATCAAGACGCACTGCTGCGAAAAAAATGAGTCAACGGGTGAGCGTTCAAATATTAAAAACGGCAGCCTGCTGCTGGAAATCGCAGGCCGCCGTTTTTCGGGAGGACCGATCATCGTCGGGAGGAATCGGTTACCTTAGATATCGTAGTACAGGTGGAACTCGTGCGGGTGCGGACGCAGACGCACCGGGTTGACTTCATTGGCGGTCTTGTATTCGGTCCACATGTCGATCACGTCCTTGGTGAAGACGTCACCCTTGAGCAGGAAGGCATTATCTTCGGCCAGAGCGGCCAGGGCGCTGTCCAGAGAACCCGGTGCAGACGGGATTTCGGCAAGCTCTTCGGGCGGCAGGTCGTAGATGTTCTTGTCCAGTGGATCGCCCGGGTCGGTCTTGTTCTGGATGCCGTCGATGGCGGCCATAAGGACGGCCGAAAAGGCCAGGTAGCCGTTGCAGGAGGGATCGGGGGTCCGGAATTCGATGCGTTTGGCTTTGGGCGATGCCGAATACATGGGGATACGCACGGCCGCGCTGCGGTTGCGGCTGGAGTAGGCCAGGTTCACCGGGGCTTCGTATCCGGGAACCAGCCGCTTGTAAGAGTTGGTCGTGGGGTTGGTGAAGGCGCAAAGGGCCCGGCAGTGTTTGAGGATGCCGCCGATGGCCCAGAGGGCTTCCTGGGAGACACCGGCGTATTTGTCGCCGGCAAACAGCGGCTTGCCTTCATTCCAGATGCTCAGATGGGTATGCATACCGCTGCCGTTGTCGCCGTAAAGGGGTTTGGGCATGAAGGTGACCGTGTGGCCGGCCCGGTAGGCCACATTTTTCAGCACGTACTTGAACCACATGAGCTGATCGGCCATCTGGACCAGGGGCTTGAAGCGCATGTCGATTTCAGACTGGCCGGCGGTGGCCACTTCGTGGTGCTGGCACTCCACATCGATGCCCAGCGCCTCTAAGGTCAGCATCATTTCGGAACGCAGGTCCTGGAACTTGTCGGAAGGCGGTACAGGAAAGTAGCCTTCTTTGATGCGGGACTTGTAGCCCAGGTTGGGGCCTTCATCCCGGGCGGTGTTCCAGACGCCCTCGACCGAGTCGATGGCAAAGGCCGCACTTTGCGGATCACTCCGGTAGCGGATATCGTCGAAGATGAAGAACTCGGCTTCAGGGCCGATAAAGGCCGTGTCACCGATGCCGGTGCTTTTGAGGAATGCCTCCGCCTTTTTTGCGATGTTTCTCGGGTCCCGTGAGTAGGCTTCACGGGTGATGGGGTCGACGATGTTGCCGATGAGCACCAGCGTGGGTGCCTTGAAGAAGGGGTCTATTTTTGCCGTCTCCGCATCGGGGACCACCAGCATGTCGCTGGCGTTGATGGGCTGCCAGCCGCGGATGCTGGATCCGTCAAAGCCGAAGCCATCTTCGAAGCTGCCCTCGTTGAGCTCACCGATGGGCACGCTAAAGTGCTGCCACATACCCGGAAAATCCATGAAACGGATGTCCACGACCTTTATGCTCTTTTCCTTTGCCATTGCCAATACTTGTTCCGGTGTCATCATTGCCTCCACAAAATGATAGGTAAATTAAATGAATTATATAAAACAGACAGTCCTGGTTAAATGGCGTCCTTGCCTTTTTCGCCGGTGCGCACCCGAATAACCTCTTCGACGGCGAACACAAAAATCTTGCCATCGCCGATCTTACCGGTGTTGGCGGACTTTTGAATGGCCTCGATCACTTGGTCGGCGCGTTCCGTTTCCACGATGATCTCGATTTTAACTTTGGGGATGAAGTCCACGACGTACTCAGCGCCCCTGTAAATCTCCTTGTGCCCCTTCTGGCGCCCGTAGCCCTTGACCTCAGAGATGGTCATCCCCTGGATACCGATCTCGTTGAGGGCCTCCTTCACATCGTCCAATTTGAAGGGTTTGACGATGGCCTCAATCTTTTTCATTTTCTTTAACCTCCTGTTTTTATGAATCGAGAAAGGGATAACCCTCTCCCCGAATGTAAAACGTCTCAAGCAATCTCAAAGCCGCGTTCGCCGTGGAGGGCGTTGTCAAGACCCTGAATTTCATCATCGCGTTCCACGCGCAGGCCGCCGGTCAAAGCCTTGGTGACGGTGATGACAATCAGTGTCCCTACGGCGGTGAAAGCGGCCGTGGCGAGGATGGAGATCAGCTGGGTCCATAGCTGCCCGGGGTTGCCGTAAAAAAGACCGGCCTTGCCCTCGGTGATGGCGGGGTTGGCGAAAAGGCCGGTGGCCAGAGCGCCCCAGATACCGCACATGCCGTGGACACCGAACGCGTCCAGCGAATCGTCGTAACCGATCTTATGCTTGACCACGGCAACAAAAAAGTAGCCCAAGGATCCGGATACCAGTCCGATGATCAGTGCAGCAGGCAGGTTGACGAACCCGGCAGCCGGCGTGATGGCAACCAGCCCTGCGACCACCCCGGAAGCGATGCCCAGCACGGTCGGTTTGCCGGTGACGATCCATTCGCAGAACATCCAAGCCAGGGCTGCCGTGGCGGCGGAGGTGTTGGTCACCAGAAAAGCCGATGCGGCCACGCCATCGGCGGCCAGCTGGCTGCCCGCGTTGAACCCGAACCAACCGAACCACAACAGGGCCGCGCCCAGGGCGGTCAGGGCGATGCTGGAGGGGAACATGGCCTCTTTTCCGTAACCGATGCGTTTGCCCAGTACCAGTGAGAGAACCAAGCCTGCCACACCCGCATTGATATGGACCACATTTCCGCCGGCAAAGTCAAGCGCGCCCATCTCTCCCATCCAGCCGCCCCCCCACACCCAGTGGGCGATGGGGCAGTAGATGAAGGTGATCCACAGGATGGTGAATATGATCCAGGCGGAAAACTTCATGCGGTCGACGATGGATCCCAGCACCAAGGCGACGGTGATGCCGGCAAAGGTCATCTGGAACAGGGCAAATACATAGGTGGGAATGGTGCCGGACAAGCTGTCCACCCCGATGCCGGCCATGAAAAAATGGTCCAGGCCGCCGATCATGCCCCCATGGCTCGGGCCGAAGGCCAGGGTATAACCCCACATCATCCAGATGACGCTGGCCAGGCAGTAGGAAACAAAGGTCATGGCCAGCGTGTTAAGCAGGTTTTTATAGCGGGACATGCCGCCGTAAAACAGGGCCAGCCCAGCCGGTGTCATCATCATCACCAGGGCCGTTGAGACGATCATCCATGCTGTATCGCCGGAATTGAGAGCCTCTTCAGCAAAAGCCGGCGACGCAATCAATCCAAATGTCAGTGTCAGCCAAAAGCGTTTCAATTTCATAGTGTCTTTTTCCTCATGGGTTGGTTGACCTGTTGAGCATGCAAACTCTGTTTTTTCCATGAAGGGGTGTTTAGCCATGGATCGGATCTTCACCCGGGAGAATTTCCTTGATGGCTGCCTTGACGGCGGCTACCTGCTGCGGTGCGTCCACCTTCTGGCCGTCAAAATCCCTCACGTAAAAAACATCTACGACCTGGTCCACCTTGGTTGCGATCTTGGCCACCCAGATATCCAGGCCGCACTTCAAGAGCGCATCAGTTACCCTGAACAGCAAGCCTGGGAAGTCAAAGGTCACCACTTCGACAATGGTAAAAAAACTGGAGGTTTCGTTGTCCACCACGATCACCGTGGGCCGTTCGGCCGTATATGGCTGGATCGGGGTCGCGTCGTTTTTTTTGCGGATCAGTTCATGGCGCAGATCCAGCCGGTCAGACAAGGCATCCTCAAGGTTCCGGCCGGCCCGCTCCCAGCGCTCATCTTCAAAGATCGGATCCGGCGGCGGTGTGACTTCGAAGACATCCAGGGCAATGTTGTTACGCCAGGTAAAAATCTGAACATCCAAAATATCGATATTGTTCAAGGTGAAGACACCGGCAATTTTGGAAATGAGACCGGGCCGATCCTTGGCGCAGATGGTGACGGTCCGGGTGTCCGCACCCGGGGATGTTTCGACACGCCAGACAAAGGGACGGTCGCCGATCTCAGCGAAAAGCTGCAGGTGTTGCGGGATATTGCCGACAGGCGTGTAGAGCATGTACCGGGGGGACATGCAGTTGAGCAGCGATTCAAGCCGGTCCGCTGCCATGTCCGCTGCCATGGCTTCAATCACCGCCGCACGTTTCCTTTCAACGGTTCTCACCGCCCGCCCGGTGGCCAGTTCGCCGTGCTCTAGAACATTGAGTACCTTGAGAAACAGGTTTCGGAGCAGTGAAGAGGTCCAGTCGTTCCAAGCCTTGGGGCCGGTGGCCATGGAATCGGCAACGGTGAGCAGATAGAGCATCTTGAGCAATTCCACCTTTTTAATAATCCGGGCCATGGCGATGGCCGTTTCTTCATCGTTGATGTCACGCCGTGTGGCCGTCTGGATCAGCAGCAGGTGATGCTCAACCAGAAAAGCAACGGTTTTGGCATCTATCGGACTGGCGCCCTTTTCAAGGAGGATTTTTTCAGCCAGACCGGCACCTCGTTTGGAGTGGCCGCTTTGGGGGTCTCCCTTGCCGATATCGTGGAGCAGGGCGGCCCAGACCAGCGGTTTTTTCTTTTTGAGTTCCTTGTAGATGCTGCTGGCAAGGGGATCAGTTGAGGCTTCGGTCACCTCATCAAAACGTTTCAGTATTTTAATGGTGTAGAGCAAGTGACGGGCTACCGGATAGAGATGATACTGATCGAACTGGATGCGGTTGACCACGGCCTTGAACTCGGGGATAAAGCGCACCAGAAATCCCGTGTTGAGCATCTGGTTGAGCACCTCGAAGGCCCGCGTCGATCGAATCAGGATGCGCTCGAACTGTTTCACCACTTCCGGATCGCTCCTGAAGCTGCCATCCACCAGATAGCCGAAATCCTTGACCAGCCGCCTGGCTTCGCTGTTCAACGGCGATTTCTGGGAGGCGCTTTCCGCAAAGATATCGATAAGCAGCCGGGGGTTGTTGAGGATCTTTTCCGGCGAGATGAAATTGAGCATTCCCCGGTTGAATTTAAGCCCTTTGACCTCGGTGGTTTTCAGCCCCTTGTTTTTCCTTTTGAGGCGTTTTTGCTGTTGCATCTCGTAGAGGAACATCTCGTGCTGCTGCTTCACATATTCCATATGGCCGTGAAGTTCGCCCAGCAGATATTCCACCGGCATATGGCCGTTGACTGCCTGCACACCCATAACCTCGGCCAGCCGGCGCTGTTGCTCCAGGTGAATCTGATCACTTTTTCGATTCATCAACAGGTGAAATCGGTTTCTCAGATTCCAGATGAAGGCAAGGGCATCGGACAAGCGTGCGTAATCGTCATGGGAGAAATAGCCATAGTACTCCAGGTCACGGCGCTGCTTGATGCCCGACTTGATCTTGGCGATCCACAGCATGGTGTGATAGTCCCGCAGTCCCCCCTGCCCCTCTTTGAAATTGGGCTCCAGCAGGTAGGACGAGTCGCCGAAGCGCCGGTGCCGTTCCCGGTTGGTGGCCACCAACCATTCAATGATTGTGTCGGGTTTGAGGTTGATGAACTTGGAGCGAATCTGGTCCATCAACTTCATGAACAACGGTGACATACCACAGATGAAACGCGCGTCCAGGATGGCGGTGAGCACCTCGAAATCCTTGCGGGCCATGGAGACACATTCTTTGATAGAGCGTGTGGCATGGCCCACATCCAGTCCCATGTCCCACAAGGGGTAGATAATTTCGCGCACCAGATCCTCGGCTGCCCGGGGAACCTTGTTTTCAAACAGAAACAGCAGATCCACATCAGAGTAAACGCACTGCTCCGCCCGACCATATCCCCCCAGGGCCACCACCGCGTAAGGATTCTTGGCAATGCCCATTTTCGGCCCCACCACGCTTTTTTCATAGCGTTGACAAAAATAGTCGTCGATGAGCCGGGCATGGTCGTCGAGAAACCCGGGCGCGTTTCCCGCCAGGAGATCATCGATGAGCAGGTCCCGCCCTTTTTTCAGGGCCTGGGAGACATCGGCGTAAAGGTTGACGGGGCTAATCACAGTCACATCCTCATCCTTGGCGTTATATTGACAGGAACTAAGCACAGCAACCCGCATGCCATCTGGTAAAAAATGAAAATTATATTATGATACAGGCGAGTTATGGGTATTTGGTGTATTGTTTGAATTTCAATATAGCTTTCAATAATGTAATAAAAATTTTAAAAAGATTACAAAATTGAAATTGTTGGTTTAAAAGTTGAAATTACCGCAAGCTCGGTTGGTAAAAACCCAAAATGCATCTCGAAGCCGCGGGACCAGCTGCTTCAAGATGCATTTTGAGGAGGAACGCTGCGGTTAATGGCCGCTTAGAAAAACAAGGTTGTTGCCGATTCGACTAAGACTGTGTTGCCGGACTTGTGGCCGCAGCATAGCTGGGCGCGCCTGAAGATGGCCGTCCTGTAATCGTCGAGATGCCGCCGTGAGTGGAGACGCCGAAGTCCGGATAGGCGATGCCGCCGTGTTCGGCATGGTCCAACCCCTCAAGCTCCTCTTCCGGGGAGACCCTCAGGCCAATGGTTTTGTCAATCAGCTTGAACAATACCAATGCGGTGGGGAAGGTCCAGATAAAGCACGCGGCGATGCCCAGCAATTGAACGCCGATGATTGCCGCGGATGTGCCGCCGATGTTGAAGATGCCTGCAGCCAGGGTGCCCCAGGCGCCGCAGACGCCGTGAACGGAGACCGCGCCGACCGGGTCGTCGACCCTGATTTTGTCAACAAACAGAACTGAGAAGACCACGATGACACCGGCGGCTGCTCCGATGATGATGGCGCTGGAGGGAGTCACATTGGCACAACCCGCGGTGATGCCCACGAGGCCGGCCAAAGCGCCGTTGAGGCTCATGCCCACCTCAGGCTTGCCGAATTTCATCCAGGAGACGATCATGGCCAGACAGGCTCCAGCGGCGGCGGCCAGGTTGGTGTTGACGAAAATCATGGCAATGCTGGTATCGGCCGTGGTGGTGGATCCGGGGTTGAAACCGAACCATCCCAGCCAAAGGATGAATACGCCGAGGGCGGCCAGAGGAATATTGTGACCCATGATCGGTTTGATTTTGCCGTCTTTGGTGTATTTGCCCAGCCGGGGGCCGAGCACGATGGCGCCGGCCAGGGCTGCCCAGCCGCCCACCGAATGAACCACGGTAGAGCCGGCGAAATCGATGAAACCGAAACCTTCCAACCAGCCGCTGCCGTTGAGCAGGCTGCCCCAGGCCCAGGAGCCGAAGACCGGATAGATCAAGCCGGAAACAAAGATACTGTACAGAATGTACCCGGTGAATTTGGTGCGTTCCGCCATGGCACCGGAAACGATGGTGGCGGCAGTGGCGGCAAACACCACCTGGAACATCCAAAAGGCCAGCACCCAGGGATCACCGTCCGGAGTGAAATCGCTGAGGAAAAAACCCGTGGTGCCGAACCAACCGGTCGAGGTGGCTCCGAACATGAGCCCGAAGCCGATGGCCCAGAAGGCGATGGAGCCGATGGAGAAATCCATGAGGTTTTTCATCATGATGTTGATGGAATTTTTGGCGCGGGTAAAGCCCGCCTCAACCATGGCAAAACCGGCCTGCATAAAAAACACCAGAGCGGCAGCGATCAGGGTCCACAGATAGTTGGCGTGGGTCTGAACCAAATCGATGGCTTCCTTATTGGAAAAAACGGTGGGTTCGGGATCGGCAGCCATGGCAACGGGGACACAGGTCAGGACAAGCAGTATGAGCAGGTTAAACACGTTCGATTTCATTTTTCTCTCCTTGTATTCTATGCGGTGGTGTATAGTTGAAGTGAATATAAACCTAAATGGCATCCTTGCCCGACTCACCGGTGCGGATGCGGTAGGCACCTTCGATGGGCATCACGAATATTTTGCCGTCTCCCACACTGCCGCTATTGGCAACTTCGGTGATGGTGGCAACCGCTTTGTCGGCCATGTCGGAATCCACAATCAGATCAATTTTGATCTTGGGAACGAAGTCGGTCTGGTATTCGGCACCGCGATAAATTTCCTTGTGACCCCGCTGACGCCCGAATCCCTTGACCTCGCTGATGGTCATGCCAGACACGCCGATGCGGTTGAGGGCATCTTTTACATCATCCAGTTTGAACGGCTTGATAATCGCCTCAATTTTTTTCATTGATCACATCTCCTGTCGACTTAAACGGTTGAGCTACTCTGGGCGTAGGCTGTTGTTGACATGTTCGATTGAGCAACCGCTGTGCCATTATTGCCGAATAAAGTTATAACTAATTAGAATAATAGGTTAATTAATTTAATTGCTTTTTTGGAATGACAAACATAAAAACATATATGTAATATCTAAGCAGATTAAAATACAAAATTTGTAATAATTTTTCATTATTTACCAAAATTGTAATTATAAGGCGGCCGCTCTTTGCGGGATTGCTGCGCGGTATTGTTATCGGGCGGCCAGACCCTGAATACAGGGCACCACCTGACCCACCGTATTAAATAATCCCCAGGTGAAAAGCTGAATTTGAAGGTAAGGAATGATATAACTATGCTGGTTGATCTGGCCAGGCCGAAACATCGGTCGATGGAGCAACGACCTCAGTTATTTTGATGGGAACCAGGGATTCCGTTGCAGGCTACAAAAATGTATTGTCGATATCCGATTGGATTGCAACGGCACTCGATCCGCTGAGGCCTGGCAGGAGGCTTAAAATTATCGCTTGAATTTTCTTCAGTATCTCCATAAGTTACTTTTTCACCTATAGCTATCATGCGGCACGCAAGTCTTTAGCGCCTTAAACCCATCGTAGGATTAGGAGACCAGACCGATGACCGTTGCACGCAAGATCAACGACATCATGGCCAAATCGTCATGGATTCGTAAGATGTTCGAGGAAGGCGCCAGGCTCAAAGCCGAGCATGGTGCCGACAAGGTGTATGATTTCAGCCTGGGCAACCCCAACCTGCCGCCGCCGGAAAAATTCAATGAGATTCTTCGGGATACGGTGGATTCATGCGGCATCGGCGATCACTGCTACATGCCCCAGGCCGGCTATCCCCAGGTGTGTGTTTCCATTGCCGATTACCTGACCCAAGAGCAGGGCGTTGCCATCACCTGCGATGGGATCATCATGACTTGCGGGGCTGCCGGTGCTCTCAATGTCATCTTCAAAGCGCTCCTGGATCCGGGCGATGAGGTGTTGACGCCCACGCCATGCTTCGTGGAGTATCGGTTCTATGCGGACAATCATGGCGGTGTCCTGAAAATGGCGGACACCCAGCCGGATTTTTCGCTTGATCTCGATGCACTGGGTAGCGCCATTACCGCGAAAACCAAAGTGGTGTTGATCAATTCACCCAACAATCCCACCGGGCAGATCTACAGCAAAGCAAGTCTGGATACGTTAGGCAGCCTGCTGGTCGAAAAAAGCCGCGATTTTGGCCACATCATCTACCTGGTTTCTGATGAGCCTTACCGTAAAATTATATTCGATGACGCCCAGGTGCCGTCCATTTTTCAATGCTACGACCAGAGCATTATCGCCACCTCCTACTCCAAGGACATCTCCATTCCCGGCGAACGCATCGGCTTTGCAGCGGTGAATCCCGCTGCCACCTATAAAAAGGAACTGATGTCCGGCATGGCCCTGACCAATCGGATTCTGGGCTTTGTCAATGCACCGGCATTGATGCAGCGGGTTGTCGCCTGCCTGCAGGGGATGAGTGTCGATATCGGCGAATATAAACGCAAAAGAGACCTGTTGTGTGACGGGCTTGCCGATGCAGGCTATGAATTCACCCGGCCGCAGGGGGCGTTTTACCTGTTTCCGCGCACGCCTATCGCCGATGATGTGGCCTTTGTCAAAGACCTGCAGCAGGAACTCATCCTGGTGGTCCCGGGCAGCGGTTTTGCCGGCCCCGGGCATTTCCGGATTGCTTTCTGCGTCGACGACAAGACCATTGTCAACGCGCTGCCGGGGTTCCGGAAGGTGATGCAACACTATCGATAGGTTCGATCCAGCAAGGGCAGTGATCGCGCATGGGTATGTTTAGTTTAAGGTAACGCTATAATAACAAGAAGGAGCGCTTGATGAAAATTTTGAAGATCGATCATTTAGGTATCGCGGTGAACAGTATCGATGACGGCAAGGCGTTCTGGTCGGGTGTCCTTGGCTTGGATTTCGAAGGTGCCGAGACCGTTGCCGAACAAAAGGTTACCACCGCCTTTTTCCCCGTTGGAGAAAGTGAAGTGGAACTGCTGGAGTCCACCGCTCCGGACGGTCCGGTGGCCAAATATATCGAAAAACGGGGCCAGGGCATCCAGCATGTTGCCTTTCGGGTCGAAAATATTGATCAAGCCTTGGCCGAATTGAAAGAGAAGGGGGTGCAACTCATCGATCAACAGCCCAGAGTCGGCGCCGGAGGCGCCCGGATCGCCTTCTTGCACCCCAAAGCCACCAACGGCGTGCTGGTGGAGTTATGCCAAAGGGATTGATTCACAGACCTGGCCAATAGGAGCGGCTGCTTGCTGCGATCCCGGTCGTGGTTTGCGGTTAAGCCGCTCCTGCCCCTTCATGTCTCTGCTGGGCCGAGAGTGCCCATCCCGTCAATTCTGCCATCTGCCAAGCCAACGTTCCCCATCATCACGGCATTTATTTTGCTTTAATTTTCAAGATGAACCCCGTTACGGACATCGGCCGCACCGGTGCCGGCTTGAAGCCTTCGCGGCTTAAACCCTATTCAACCAATTAAATGCCAGGAGCCTCACCATGGAAAAGAAAGCACCCTCGGCTTCATCCGCTCATCCCATGCTCTCCCCCTTGCCTCCCCAACGAGCCAAAAAAGGCAAGGTCGTATCCGCCGAGGAAGCGGTGCGCATCATCCGGGACGGAGACACCATCGCCACCGGAGGCTTTGTCGGCACAGGCTTCCCAGAGCAGATCGCCGTGGTCCTGGAGTCATATTTTTTAGAAAACAGGCGCCCCCGGGACCTGACCCTGGTTTATGCCGCCGGACAAGGAGACGGCAAGGACCGGGGACTGAACCATCTGGGGCACATGGGCCTGGTCAAGCGGGTGGTCGGCGGCCACTGGGGACTGGTTCCCAAACTCCAGAAGCTGGCCCTGGACAATAAAATCGAAGGCTACAACCTGCCCCAAGGGGTCATTTCGCATATGTACCGGGACATCGCCGCCCACAAACCGCGGACCATCACTACGGTAGGGATCGGCACCTTCGTTGACCCCCTCAATGGCGGGGGGAAGATCAACGCCATCACCACCGAGGATCTGGTGGAACGGGTGCAGTTCGATGGCAATGATTACCTGGCCTACAAAACCTTCCCGATCAATGTGGCCATTCTGCGCGGCACCACCGCCGATACCGACGGCAACATCACCATGGAGAAGGAGGCCTTGACCCTTGAAGCCCTGGCCATCGCCACGGCGGCCCGCAACTCCGGCGGGTTCGTTATCGTCCAGGTGGAGCGGGTGGCCGATCGCGGTACCTTGAATGCCCGTCAGGTTAAAATTCCCGGAATCATGGTCGACTGCGTGGTGGTTTCCAAATCCGAGCACCACTGGCAGACCTTCGGTACCCAGTATGACCCCTCCTTCAGCTGCGAAATCAAGGTGCCGGTCCAATCGATCCCGCCCATGGAAATGGGAGACCGTAAAATTATCGCCCGGCGCGCAGCCTTCGAGCTTGTCCCCAACAGCGTCGTAAACTTGGGCATCGGCATGCCTGAAGGGGTGTCCAACGTGGCCAACGAGGAAAAAATTATTGAATATCTGACGCTAACGGCGGAACCGGGGGTAATTGGGGGCATACCGGCGGGTGGCCTCAATTTCGGTGCGGCCGTCAATACCGAAGCACTCATCGACCAACCGTCGCAGTTCGATTTTTACGATGGCGGTGGGCTGGACATAGCTTTTCTCGGTCTGGCCCAGGCTGACCAAGCCGGCAATCTCAACGTGAGCAAGTTCGGCCCCAAGCTGGCCGGTGCCGGCGGCTTCATCAATATCAGCCAAAATGCCAAAAAGGTGGTTTTCGTAGGAACTTTTACTGCAGGCGGCCTCGCGCTTTCCGTCCGGGACCGGAAACTGTATATCGATCAGGAAGGCAAGGTGAAAAAATTTGTCAATCAGGTGGAACACGTCACCTTTTCCGGTGCCTATGCCGTATCAAAAAACCAGCCTGTGCTCTATGTCACCGAGCGGTGTGTCTTCTCGTTGACCCCGGTCGGCATGGAACTGATTGAAATCGCGCCTGGGATCGATATGGAAAAAGACATCCTGCAGCACATGGATTTCCAACCGGTGATTAAGGGGCCACCGGTGCTCATGGACGAGCGGATTTTCAGTCCCGGGCCGATGGGATTAAAGGAAGATCTGTTCGCTGTTTCGCTGGAAAAACGCCTGGTGCATGACAGTCGGGAAAACCTGTTTTTCGTCAATCTCGAAGGTTATGCCATTCGTACCATTGCGGATATCGAAGCGGTCAGAGCTGCCGTGGTTAAGGTTCTGGATCATTTGGGCCACCGGGTCTACGCCGTGGTCAATTATGACAACTTCAGCATCTTGCCGGAGTTGGTGGGGCCATACACCGACATGGTGAAAGAACTGGTGGACCGTTACTACACCGGCGTTACCCGTTACACCACCAGCACCTTCCTGCGCATGAAAATCGGAGAAGCGCTTAAAGAGCGCAAGATGGCGCCCCACATCTATGAAAGCCGGGAGGAGGCTGAGCTGGCCCTGAAGGGGGGAGGAAAGAAAGGCCCCGATGCCTAACCGCACTGATTGTATCTGATTTGAGACACTCACGCCCCGCCGCTAAGCGGCACGCCGTGCTTATTCATCTTTTTATAGAGCAGGGTGCGGTGAATGCCCAGCAGGGAAGCGGCGCGAACCTTGTTGTTGCCGGTTTTCTTCAGCGCAGCGATGATCACTGCTCTTTCCGCATCGGCCTGGACTTCGCGGATGGGCGAAACGCCAACGCAATCGGGAGTTGCCGGTTTTATTTTTATGGGCAACGGCAGATCGGCCAGTTCGATTGTCTCCCCGTTCATGGTGGAGAGGGCGCGGTCCAGGACATTGGACAATTCGCGAACATTTCCCTGCCAGGTATGCGCCAAGAGCGCACCGATCACTTCCGGGCTGAGTCGGACCTCGTTGGTTTTGGTGGTTAGGGTTGCCTGCCGGAGCAGGTGCCGGGCAATGGGGATAATGTCCTCCGTTCGCTCTTTCAGTGGCGGGATGTTCAGTGAAATGACATTGAGGCGATAAAACAGATCCCTGCGGAAACGCCGACTGTCAATAAGCTTTTCCAGGTTCTGGTTGGTGGCGGCGATGAGCCGAAAATCGGATTGAATCACGGTATTCCCACCCACCCGCTCAAAAACCTTTTCCTCCAGCACGCGCAGCAACTTAGGCTGCATATCCAGGGGTAGATCCCCGATTTCGTCCAGAAAGATGGTTCCCTGGTGGGCCAGTTCGAATTTGCCCGGCTTGCCCGCCGACCGGGCGCCGGTAAAAGCACCGCCGTCATATCCGAAAAGCTCGGACTCTAACAGGTCTCTGGGAATGGCTGCACAATTGATCTGCACAAAGGGATGGATTGCCCGTGGACCGGCATGGTGAATGCTCTGGGCGAAAAGCTCTTTGCCCGTGCCGCTCTCACCGAAGATCAGCACCGGGTAGTTGTTGGTGGCCGCTACCAGGACCTCCTGTTTCAGTTCGGCGATGACTCGGCTGTTGCCGATAATGCTGTCCAGCGTGTATCGGGTGGAGCGCCGCGTCATCAGTTCCTTTTTGTAGCGTTTGACCTGAGACTCGAGATGGCGCAGTTTTTTAGCCAGCTTGACCACTTCCCCCACATCCTGAAACATCACCAGGCCGAACACGGCAATGACGGTGCCCTCCTTTTTAATGGGGATGCGATGCACCACGATGTTTTGACCGCGAATGGTCTGGGTTTGGTTGATTTCGGGGATGCCCGTCCGGGCAACGATGTGCATGCGGGTGTTTTCGACCACATCGGTGCAGTGTTTGCCGATGCTCTCGCCTGCATCGATGCCTAGAAAGCGGGCATAGGGTTGGTTCAGATGGGTTACGGTACCATGAGCATCGGTAACCATGGCCCCGTTGTAGATGCTGTCGAAGATCAATTGAAACAGTTCCAGTTGATCCTTTAGCAAGTGGTATTCATTCTGTTCCGCGAGGGTTTGTTTCCTGTTCATCTGGATAGGCTCCTCGGAAAGTATCATTCAATTGGTGATCGCAGCCGTCTGGCGTGTCGCAAAAATGGGTCATGTAGCCGTATCGATACACCGTAAACCGATGGACGTCTACCTAAAAATCCCCGCGAAACTTAAAAAGAGATCAATAAAGCTGTTATTACATATAGATAATACAAAAACGACCCATCAATTTTAATTGGTCTTTTTATTGCAACATATTTGGACGTTTTTGGGTATGTTTTTTAATTGGTATAGCCATGTTAAAGTTGGCCCACGAAGGTCAGCCGTTGATAAGGCAATCAACGGGTCTCCCCGTCCATCGCAGGAGCCAAAACTCCGCCTCATCATCCCAAGCGTGTATGCAGAGACGGTTGATGACTCCGGTTGTCGCCTGTTCAGATTGCCGGCTGTGCTTGTTCCCGGAACCAGGTTCGGCCGACGCTTTCCCGGCGAGAAGTGCAGGCGCCAAGAAGGTTGAATACCCGAACCAGGCAACGCGGCAGCGAAAAATGAACGCTAGTCAACCGTTGTAGCCCAAAATTATGTTGACATGGTCCAGCGCCTATAATATCCAAACCTATTATTGGTATGACCATATATTCATCAAACATAGTACCTTTAACAAAAAACATTTTAAGTCCATGAAAGGAGGTGAGCCTAAACACCCCATCGGCCCCCGGTCCGATGACCTTATTTGCGTTTACAACCCATTTGATCAAAAGGGAGGAAAACCGTCATGAAAAAAGCGTTTATCAGTGTGTTGTGCATCACCTTGGCTCTGTGCTTTCTAACCACCACGTCATTCGCGCAGGACAAGCGCGAAAAATTCGGCGTCGACAAAAGGTCCGATATTGCTAAGCGGGTCAGTTTCAAACCGTCCACTGAAAAGATCCGCTGGAAAATGGTCATGCCGTGGAGCAAGGGACTGCTGTTCTACGATATCGCCGCCCATTTCTGCGACAGTGTTCGCCTAGCATCCGCCGGCCGCCTGGACATCAAGCCGTTTTCCGCCGGTGAACTGGTTCCGGCCATGCAGACCCTTGACGCCGTGACCCAAGGCTCGGCTGAGGCCGGTCATGACTGGCCCGGCTACTGGAAAGGCAAAAACGAAGCTTTCGTGGCCTTCGCTTCGGTGCCCTTCGGTCTGGATGCTGAAGGTTACAACATCTGGCTCTATGAAAAGGGCGGACTGGAAATGATGCAGGAACTTTACGGCCGCTACAATGTTTACGCTTTGCCCGGCGGCCAGTGCGGCCAGGAGATGGGCCTGTTCTCCAACAAACGCGCCACCAAGATGGAAGACTTCAAAGGCCTGCGGGTGCGCACCCCCGGCTGGTACATGGACATCATGAACAACCTGGGCGCATCCGTCAGCCCCCTGCCCGGCGGCGAGGTCTATCTGGCCCTGGAGCGCGGTGTGCTCGATGCCGCCGAATTTTCCTCCCCGGCCATCAACTACCCGATGGGCTTCGATGAAATCACCAAGTACGCCATCCAGCCCGGCGTACATCAGCCTGGTATCCAGTGTGCCCTGTTCTTTAACCAAGATGCCTATAAAAAACTGCCCGACGATCTGAAGTGGATCATCGACATCGCCGCCAGGGAAACCCAGCTGTGGGCCTACAACTGGGTCAACGCCCTGAACGCCGAGGCCATCCGCCGCTTCAAGGAAAAGATCGAGATCGTCATGATGGACAAGGACACCATCATCGAATTCCGCAAAACCACCAAGCAGTACATCGATGCCCTGAAAGCCAAAGACCCCGATGTGAAGAAGGTCATGGACTCCCAGGAAGAATTCCTGGCATCCTTTGCCGACTGGCGCTCTGCCCGTTCTGGAGTTGCCGCCTGGCCCTATGAGACCTTTGTCTCTGGACGCACCACTGAATAATCCTGTTTCAACGGGGTAGGTATGACGGGTGGTGGAACGGCGGTTGTCGCTGTTCCACCACCCGTTACCACCCGGATAGGTAGGAGAAAAAAGCAAGATGCTGAATCCAACAATTAACGCCATTGATTTTCTGATCGAGAAACAGGGGCGGCTGAGTTCGTTTCTGATCTACCCCCTGCTGATCGTGGTGATTTTCGAAGTCATCATGCGTTATGCCTTCAACTCACCCACCAGCTGGGGATTCGAAGCCACCAGCTTCGCTTACGGACTGCACTTCATGCTGGGGCTTTCGTACATGGAAAGGCACTCCGGGCACGTCCGGGTGGACATCCTGGCATCCCGGCTGTCGGCGAAAACCCAAGCCGTCCTGGGTCTGCTGACCTACCTGCTGATTTTCATCCCCGTCTATTCGCTGATGACCGTTTCGGCCGTCAGGTATGCCTACATTTCGACGGTGGCCAATGAACTCAACTCCACCAGCTGGGCGCCGCCCATATGGCCCTTTAAAATCCTGATGGCCCTGAGTTTTCTCTTTCTCCTGGTCCAGGGGTTGTCGACTTTACTCAAACACCTGCGGACGCTCACCGGCGGGCAGCCGACCTAAGCGCATGCTTTTTCGGATCGAGGTAACTTCATGAATATCGAATTAATGACCCTTGCCATGTTTTTCACCCTGATTGTGGTGATCGCCAGCGGACTGCCCCTGGCCTTCTGCCTGGCGGGCGTGGCTACCCTGTTCGGGCTGATCGATAATGGTTTCAGGGTGATGGCGCTTTTTGACATGTTCACCAACAACATCTGGGGATTGATGGACAACTACGTGCTGGTGGCCATTCCCCTGTTCATTCTGATGGCCCAGCTCCTGGATCGGTCCAAGGTTGCCGAAGCACTCTTCGAGGCGCTTTACATCGTACTGGGAAGCGTCAAGGGCGGTCTGGGGCTGGCCGTCGTGGTGGTCTGCACGGTTTTTGCCGCCACCACCGGCATCATCGGCGCCTCCGTCGTGGCCATGGGCCTGTTGGCGACCCCCGCGCTGATGAGTAAAGGCTACCAGAAGGAGCTGTCCGCCGGCATCATCTGTTCGGCAGGCACCCTGGGCATCCTTATCCCACCGAGCATTATGCTGGTGATCTACGGCGGACTCACCGGCATGAAGGAAACGTCTGTGGGTAACCTGTTCGCAGGGGCCATCCTGCCCGGGCTGATTCTGGCGGCACTGTATTTTCTCTATATCTTTATACGGTGCAACATCAATCCCAAGATCGGCCCTCCGATTTCCAAGGAAGAGGCCGGCAAGTGGAGTGCGGCACAGAAATGGGGCATGACCCTCAAATCGCTCATCCCGCCGCTGGCGTTGATCCTGGCGGTCATGGGAACCATTCTGGCCGGCATCGCCACCCCCACCGAAGCGGCCGGCCTGGGCGCCCTCGGTGCGCTGCTGCTGGCGCTCTTCAACCGCAAGCTGAACTGGCCGGTTTTCCGGGATTCGGCCTTCGCAACCATGAAAACCACAGCCATGGTTATGATGCTGTTTACCGGCGGCACCTTTTTCAGCACGGTCTTTCTGGGCATGGGCGGCGGTGACGTGGTGGCCGACCTGATGATCGGGAGTGGCCTGAACCGCTGGATCGTGCTGGCGATCATGATGTTCATCGTTTTCATCATGGGTATGTTCATTGACTGGGCCGCCATCCTGCTGATCACGGTGCCGGTCTTCATGCCCATTGCCATGGAACTGGGTTTTGATCCGCTGTGGTTCAGCCTGCTCATGTGTGTTAACCTGCAGACCTCATTCGTCACTCCGCCCTTTGGCTATGCGCTGTTTTACTTTGCCGGAGTGGCACCTCCGGAATTTACAATGATGCATATCTACCGGGGCATTATGCCTTTTGTGATTCTGCAGCTCATCGGCCTGGTGATTATAACGGTGTTCCCGGGATTGATCACCTGGCTGCCGTCGCTCTTTTTCGGAGGCTGATACCGTTGAATCCTCCCCGCATCAGGCTCCGGGGAGGATTTACCAGGCCACCTTGCATCGTTCTGAATCGCGCACGCCTGCTGACAGCGGCTGGTAAAATTCCCGCAACAGCGATTACCCGGGGGAGATGCCCATGAAAACCAGAATATATCCCAAGCGATCTGAACCGGTCTACTTTTTTGGCACCTGCCTGATGGATGCCGTCTATCCCTCTGCCGGGATGGCGGCCATTAGGCTGCTGGAGTCCCTGGGCGTTACGGTGGTATTTCCCCAGGACCAGTCCTGCTGCGGCCAGCCGGCCTATAACTCCGGTTTTTCCCAAGAGGCCAGGGCCGTGGCCCGCAAGCAGATCCGAGTCTTTTCCAAACCCTACCCCGTTGTGGTGCCTTCCGGATCCTGTGCCGGCATGATGAAGCATCACTACCCGAAGCTTTTCGCCGGCACAGCCGATGAGGACGCCGCGCAGCGTTTTTCCGAACGGGTTTACGAATATTCCGAGTATCTGGCAAGGGTGCTGGAGGTGGAACTCGAAGATCGGGGCGATCCGCTGACGATCACCTGGCACAGCTCCTGTCATGCCTTGCGCGAGATGGATGTGATCCGTTACGCCAAAGCGTTGATCCGGCAGCTGAAAAATGTGACCTTGGTTGAACTGCAGCGCGAGACGGAATGCTGTGGGTTCGGCGGAACGTTCGCCGTCAAGCAACCGGCGATTTCGGCAGCCATGGTCATAGACAAGGTGGCGGACATCCGCCGAACCGGCGCCTCGACGCTCGTGGCCGGAGACTGCGGCTGCCTGATGAACATCACCGGCGCCATGGCGCATGCCGGGGTGGCGGTTGCCGGCAAACACCTGGCCGAATTCCTGTGGGAGCGAACCAATGGATCATGAGACGACCTTTGACTTCGAACGCAACATCAACGGTGCCCTGGCAGACGATCAGCTGCGCAAAAACCTGCGCAAGGCGATGGATATCCTGGTCGACAAGCGCCGCGCGGTTTTTCCGGATACGGCCTATCTTGAACAACTGCGCTCGGCCGGCAATGCCATCAAGCGCCGTGCACTGAAACAGCTGCCCCGCCTGTTGGAGCAGCTTGAAGCCAATTGCACCAAAAACGGCATTCAGGTGCACTGGGCCGAAGATACGGCCCAGGCCAATGGCATCGTGCTCGACATCCTGCATCGCCAGGGTGCCCGTGACATCGTTAAGGGCAAGTCGATGGTTTCCGAGGAGATGCACCTGAACCGTTTTCTCGAAGCGAACGGCATCGAGGCCGTGGAGACCGATCTGGGCGAGTTCATCATCCAGCTTAACCACGAGACGCCTTCGCACATTATCGTGCCGGCCATTCACAAGAACAAGGACGAAGTGGCCGCCATCTTCCACGAAAAGATTCCGGACACCCCTTACACCGAAGACGTGGAAGAATTAACCGCCATCGCCAGACGGGTGCTGCGCAAGCGCTTCGCTGCAGCCAAGGTGGGGCTTTCCGGCGTCAATTTCGCCATCGCCGAGACCGGAACCCTGCTGCTGGTGGAAAACGAAGGCAACGGACGCATGTGCACCACGGCACCCGAGGTGCACGTGGCGGTGATGGGCCTGGAAAAGGTGGTCGAGAAGCTGTCCGATGTGCCGCCCCTGCTGCGCCTGCTGACCGGATCGGCCACGGGACAGACGATCACCACCTATGTCAACATGATCACATCGCCCCGCCGGGAAGGTGAAAAGGACGGACCCAAGGAAGTGCACCTGGTCATCCTGGACAACGGCCGTTCGCGCATCCTGGCCGATCCGGAATTTCGCCAGACCCTGCTCTGCATCCGCTGCGGCACCTGCCTGAACCACTGTCCGGTCTATGTTCGCATCGGCGGCCATGCATACGGGCACGTCTATCCGGGCCCCATCGGCAAGATTCTGACCCCGCAGATGGAAGGGCTCGAGCGGGCCGGCGTACTGGCCACTGCATCCAGTCTTTGCGGGGCCTGCGGCGAGGTCTGCCCGGTGCAAATCCCCATTCCAGATTTGATACGCCGCCTGCGCAACGAAAGCTACGATCAGGACGGCAACGCTGTCGTGGCTGGCGGGGGCTACAAAAAGAATTTGGCTGAGACCCTGGTGTGGAAGGGTTGGGAGCTGGCCAACCGGTCACCGGTGATCAATGAAATGGGCACTCGCTTGGCTGCTGCGATTGGAAAACGGATGCCCACCATCGGCCCACTTAAAAAATGGACACGTGTGCGTACCTTGCCCGAAGCGGCTCGAACCAGCCTTCACGAACGTGCACGCAACGAAGGGGTGAAAGATGAGTAGCCACCAGAATGCCCGCGATCATATATTGGCCCGCCTGCATGCCTCCGGAACGGAGCATACGACGGTTCCGGAGGCGCCACTGCCGCCCCAATTGTCTCTCGATCGGGAGTCAAAAATTGAACGTTTGGCCACGCAGATGGCGGCCATCCGCACCGATGTCCACATCGTTGACGCTGACAACTGGCTTGATACACTCAAGCAACTGGCCAGGGAGAAGGGCTGGAAGCGGCTCCTCTACGGGCCGGGGGCGCCGATCGGTCCGGCGATTGAAACGGCCTGGTCATCCGATGCCGCGGGACTGCCGGAGCTGGTGGCCTATAAGGGCCCGGTGGAGACGTTCAAGGAAGATCTCTTTCAGATCGATGCCGGGATTACCAGCACCCGAGGAGGGGTGGCCGAAACCGGCGCCGTGGTCCTCTGGCCCAACCAGGACGAACCGCGGCTCCTTTCCCTGGTGCCGCCGGTGCACGTGGCGGTGCTGGATGCCGACACGATCTACAACTCACTGACCGAGATGATGGCCGCGGAGAACTGGGTTGCGGGAATGCCCACCAACGCCCTGCTGATCTCCGGTCCATCCAAGACTGCCGACATCGAGTTTACCCTGGTGTTTGGTGTTCATGGACCCAAGGAACTGGTCCTGTTGATACGGAAGTAAAAAGTGTCCATCCACAAACGGCACCTTTCGGCCCAGGTCGGCGTTCTCGTTCGGCTGAAATCCTCAACGTGGCGCAGCTATGCCTGCGGTTTCAACCTCACTGCGGCCTTGGCCTGAACCAAAACTTGCCATTTGTGAATAGACACCACGCAACCCTGTGCTATGCAAAATGGCATTAGCTGGCAATATTAAAAAAAATGTCATGCGCGGAGGGACAGCCTTTAAATTCTGACTACTGGATTCTGAACTCATTTAATTAACATCAAGGTAATTTATCATGATTGCTGATTCTCTTGTCCGTCGATTCAAAACCATCGTGGGTGACGACAACGCCTGGACCGATGCCGTGGACCTGCACACCTACGCTTACGATGCCGCGGTCGTCGATCCGGTCCAGCCTGGGCTGATTGTGCGACCCACCACGATCGCGGCGCTGGGGAAAACGGTGCGTCTGTGCAACGACAGCGGTTTGCCGCTGACGGTCCGGGGTGCCGGTACCAACCTGAGCGGCGGAACGGTTCCCCTGCCCGGCGGGGTGGTCATCGTTACCAACGGCCTAAAAGCCATCCTTGAGATCAACGAGGCGGATATGTATGCCGTGGTCCAGCCCGGCGTAGTCACGGCCAAACTGGCCGCCGCTGTGGAAGCCAAAGGCCTGTTCTACCCGCCCGATCCAGGCAGCCAAGCAGTTTCGACGATCGGCGGCAACGTGGCCGAAAACGCCGGCGGCCTGCGCGGGTTGAAATACGGGGTGACCCGGGATTACGTGATGGGCGTCAGTTTCTTCGATGCCTCGGGCAACCTGGTCAAATCGGGATCCCGGACCGTCAAGTGCGCCACCGGGTATAACCTTACCGGTTTGATGGTGGGGTCGGAAGGCACCCTGGGCGTGTTTGCCGAAATCATTCTCAAACTGATTCCGCTGCCGGCCCACCGCAAAGCCATGATGGCCGTTTTCGACTCGCTGGAAAAAGCCTCCGAAACCGTGGCTGCCATCATCGCCAATCGCATCGTTCCGGCCACGTTGGAGTTTATGGACAACTTCACCATCCGGGCCGTGGAAGATTTCAGCCGTGCCGGCCTGCCTAAGGATGCCGCGGCCATGTTGCTGGTGGAACTGGACGGATATCCGGCGCAGGTGGAAGAAGACGCCGACCGGGTGGAGGCGCTTTGCCGGACCATGGGAGCAACCGCGGTCCGCGTGGCCCAGGATGCGGCCGAACGCGACAGGGTCTGGGCTGCCCGCCGTGCGGCCCTTTCAGCCCTGGCCCAGCTCAAACCGACCCTGGTGCTGGAAGACGCAACCGTGCCCCGCAGCCGCATCCCGGAGATGGTCGTCGCTATCCAGCAGATCGCCCAGCGCTATGACCTGACCATCGGCACCTTCGGCCATGCCGGCGACGGCAACCTGCATCCCACGATCCTGACCGACAAGCGCAACCATGCGGAGTGGGTGCGGGTTGAAAAGGCCGTTGACGACATCTTCGATGCAGCCCTGATGATGGGTGGAACCCTGTCCGGCGAGCATGGTACCGGTATCGCCAAATCCCGGTACCTCGAAAAAGAGACCAGTCCCGGAACCATCCTGTTTTCTTCACGGATAAAACGGGCCTTGGATCCAAAAAATATCCTGAACCCCGGCAAGATTATCGCCGCGAAAGCATAGCTTATATTATGGCATCCATGGAAGCACTGGCCCGCCTCATGCGGGAACTGGAAGATCAGCTGGTCGTATGCATGCGTTGCGGAATGTGCCAGTCCGTTTGCCCGGTCTTTGAGCAGACCGGACGGGAATCCGACGTTGCCCGGGGCAAACTGGCCCTGCTGAGCGGTTTGATGGAATCCATGTTTGACGACCCCGAAGGCGTCTACCAGCGGCTCAACAAGTGCCTGCTGTGCGGATCCTGCGCGGCCAACTGTCCCAGCGGGGTCAGCGTACAGGAGATTTTTCTCAAAGCCCGGGCCATCCTTGCAGGATGTATGGGTTTGTCTCCGGCCAAGCGGCTGATCCTGAAAGGCATGCTGGCCAATCCGGCGCTTTTCGACCGTCTGACCGAATGGGGTGCCCGGTTCCAGAAGATTTTCACCCGCCCGGTAAACGATATCGTTGGGACCTCATGTGCCCGGGTGATGTCGCCGCTGATCCAGGACCGCCATTTCCGAACCCTGGCACCGGTCTCTTTTCACCGGCAGGTGCCGGCCATGGATCGGCCGGCTGGAAAATCGGGGTTAAAGGTGGCCGTCTTCACCGGGTGCCTGATCGACAAGATGTTCCCCAACGTCGCCCTCAGCACACTTAAGGTTCTGGACCATCTCGGGGTGGGGGTGTATCTGCCGGACAACCAGGGTTGCTGCGGCATTCCGGCGCTGTCCAGCGGCGATCTTGCCACCTTTCAAAAGCTGTTGGCACATAGCCTGGAACGCTTTGGCGCCGGGGAATTCGACTTTCTGATCACTGCCTGTGCCACCTGTACCGCCACCATCCATGAGGTCTGGCCGAAGATGGCGGACGATCGCAACCGTAGCGCCGCCGTCCGGCTGGCCCGGCGGACCATGGACGTCAATCAGTTCCTGGTCAGGGAGGCCAAGCTTCAACCCCTGACAGATTCAAAGGGCAAAACCCTTACCGTCACCTACCACGACCCGTGCCATTTGAAGAAAAGCCTAAAAGTGTTCAGCGAACCCCGTGCCGTGATCAGGGCCACACCTGGATGCAGGCTGGCGGAGATGGCCGAACCCGACTGGTGCTGCGGTATGGGTGGCAGTTTCAACCTGCAGTATTACGACATTTCCAAGGGCATCGGCATGAAAAAAGCGGCCCATATCAATGCTACCGATGCTAACGTACTGGCCACGGGTTGTCCGGCCTGCATGATCCAGATCTCGGACATGCTCTCCCAGGCCGGTGCGCATATCGCCGTGCGGCATCCCGTCGAACTGTTTGCGGAAGCCCTGGACCCATGAAAATACGGCTCAGACCCATCAACCCCAAACGCATTTCCGATCAGGTGTTCGACCAGTTGCGCGAGTTGATCTTTCGCGGCGACTACCAACCCGGACAACAGATCATGACCGAGCGTGAACTCTCCGAAGCCTTGAATGTCAGCAGGAATTCGGTCCGCGAAGCCATCAACAAGCTGGTTACCCTCCGTTTCCTGGAGCAGCGCCAGGGTCAGGGCACTTTCGTCCGTTCAATGGACGAAGCCGTAAAAATCCCGCTGGCGACGGTCATGGAAGCCCAGGACGCCAGCCTCATCGATTTGATGGAAATGCGCATGGGCATTGAGTGTACGGCTGCTTCGCTGGCGGCCCAGCGGGCCAATGCGGCGGATCTCGAGTCCATTGAAAAAGCCATCGCTGCGATGGAGACCGATACCCGTGCCGGTGGGTTGGGCACCGAGGGGGATCTTGCCTTCCACATGGCCATTGCCTCGGCAACCAAAAATCCCCTGCAGATTTATATCATGAAGAATGTTTCGGACTTTTTGCACGTGGGAATCCGGGAAAACCTGCTGCATCTTTATGAAGATCCGGACAACATCGTGGAGATTCTTCAACAGCATAAGGCCATCTGCCGGGCCATCCGCAGCGGTGACGCCGAAGCTGCCTACAAAACCATGCAAAACCATATCAATTATGTGATCCGCTTTTTCAGGAACCGCCTATAAACCGGTGTTTCTCTTGTCCGTTCGTTGATCACGCATTCCTTTTTTTCCAGTTGAGGCGACATCGCTTTCCCGAATGATCTGCCCCATCGGCAAACATGGCGGAATAAATCCATCGGTCTGGGGAAGCCATAGCCATTGCGCCTGTTTTTTTGTATAGATCAACTCTCGGGATAGAACGGAGCGGCTTCCAGCCGTGATATATGGGCATCGAACCGTGACCCATCGCGGCAAGAGGAAGCTTCACAAACAACCTTCGCAGCGATAATCATTTAGCACCGGCGATTGACGGATCAGCTGTATTGATCGAACCAGAGCAACGGCTTCGTGCACCGTCGACCAAAAATAAGATAGGAGGGGACAACATGGGCGACATAGAAAAATTTCAACAGGAACGGGAAACGCTCAACGAACTGGTAATGAAGTACGCTGGGCTGGGCACCAAGCGCTACTACAGCCTCGATACTCAGGCATACCGGGAGGGGGATCTGCCTGTTAAGACCAAGGAACTACTGGGCTTGGTGGCCAGCTTTGTGCTGCGCTGCGACGACTGCATCAAGTACCACGTGATCCGCTGCCACGAAGAGGGCGTCACCAGCCAAGAGCTGGAAGAAGCGCTGTTCATCGGCTTAATCGTGGGCGGTACCATCACGATCCCCCATCAAAGACGAGCGATGAAGGCCTGGGATGAGTTGAAAAACAAAACTTCCGCGTGAAGGCCTGCTATCTCCGCGTCATGAGGCGTTACTGGGCTTGTTTTAAACCGGCGAGTCGTGCAGCGCTTTCTCTCTCAGCCGAGTGGAGCAGTTTTTAACGGAGATGTTCACGAGGTTTCTCAGTAAAATAGTATTTTTCTATGAAGAATGGCTGCCATATCCTTATTTTAGCAATTTAATTTCCCCTCCTATTGCAATCAATTTTGGTGGGCTGGCTTGTGGGCAGGGGGAATGCCTGAACAAGGGTTGGCTTGCATTGGTTCCCGAATGACGATATTGGATATCATGAGCCGCCACCGGGAAACCGAGGCGGTGTTCAAGACGTGGGACCGTCGAGCGGGTGAATGCATCTGTTGCCAGGCACTGTTCGATACGGTGCCGCAGGCGGCCGATAGGTGCGGATTGAATCTGGACCAGTTGATGGGCGAACTCAATGCACTCGTCAGCCGGACAGATGCGGCCCTCAGGGACTGAAAACCCATGCTTGCCAATTTACCTTCTGACCGGGAGAAACAACATGGCTGAAAACAACGCATCTACAAAACCCCTTCGACTTACCGAAACGGTCAGAGGGGCCGGCTGAGCGTCCAAACTGCCTCCAGGGGACCTGGAAAAAGCGTTGTGCGGGCTGGATTTTCCAACCGACCCCAATGTGCTGGTGGGCCTTTCCCGAGCGGATGACGCCGGGGTCTACAAAATTTCCGATGATCTGGCCCTGATTCAAACGGTGGATTTTTTCACGCCGGTGGTGGACGATCCTTACTGGTTTGGACAGATCGCCGCCGCCAATGCCCTGAGCGATGTCTATGCCATGGGCGGCGAGCCCAAAACAGCCATGAATCTGGTGAGTTTTCCCCTTAAGCGCATGGATCTCTCCGTCTTGAGAGAGGTGATCCAAGGGGGGATTGACAAGATCAGAGAAGCGGGTGTCGTGCTTTTGGGCGGCCACAGCGTAGAGGATGAAGAGCTCAAATACGGGCTTTCCGTGACCGGTTTCATCCATCCCAACCGGATTCTCACCAAACAGGGAATCAAGGTGGGCGATCGCCTGGTGCTCACCAAACCGCTTGGTACGGGCATCGTCAACACCGCCATCAAAGGCAACCTGGCCTCGGGGGATATTACCCGCAAAGTCACCGCCATCATGGCGGCCCTTAACCGGACGGCTGCCACGGTGATGAGAGAATACCCGGTGCATGCATGCACGGACATCACCGGCTTCGGACTCATCGGCCATTTGGCCGAGATGATGCAGGGCACCGGCCTGGGATTGAAGATCGTTTTGGAAAAACTGCCCATCATCGACGTGGCCCTCGGGTTTGCCGCCATGGGCATGGTGCCGGGAGGCACCCACAAGAACCGCAGTTTCCGCGCTTCCATGGTGGACATGGACGAGGGGGCCGACCAGGCCATGCAGGATATTATTTACGATCCCCAAACTTCGGGCGGGTTATGCATCGCCGTTGCGCCGACCTCGGCGGATGGACTGGTGGAGCATTTGCACAGCGAAGGCGTGGAGCATGCCGCCATCATCGGAGAGGTGGTGGACTACCCGGCGGGAATCATCCAGGTGGTTTGACTTGAAAAGAGAAGTCTGCGGACGAAGGACAGTATTCCGCAATGAGAATGGATAAATGAACCCAATCGACGCAAGAGGATTGCCGCTGTTCGGCCACCTTCTCATTTCACCGTGACGTGGGTCGCTGGCTGGGATAACGGAGCGGATCATAGCCGGTTAAGGCCAAGATGCCATAGGCGGTCCCAATCATGCTCAAGCTCCCTTGGGCAGGTGTGTTGTTTTCATGGCCGACGGGGACCTTCCCGAGTGTTGCGTAGGGAAACCCTGCGGCGTTGTCCTGGGTCTCAGCCATGGCCATCACCTGGGTGAGAAAATGCTCTCGCTTTTGAGCGTAAAGAAGCGCTTTTTTTATTTTTCCCATTGCTTCGAAATCATCCGATAACCGCCTGTAAGCGTTGGCCATCTGGAAGGTCCACTCCGGTGAAACCAGCGGGGGACGCTTGAGATGAGCAAGCGCCCCGTGGTCCACAAAATCGAATCCGTTTACGGTGACCGTCCGCCCATCCGCTTTGGTATAAGAAACGGTAGATTGGCAATTTTCCTCAACAAATCGAACCATCTGTTCTGCGGCGCCTGGCTCGATTGCATTGAGCTGAGCCACTCCCAAGGCGGAGATGCCCCAGGCGTGAATGTCGCTGGCTACGGCGAAGTCAGGTTTCTGATTAAATCCTCGAATGAATCGATGTTGCCTGGCAACCCAAGCCACCTTTTTCAACCAGAGCAAACAGCGATCCCGCCCGCGTTCAAAACGTTCCATACCCGGTTCGCGGGCTAGCATGCCGAACAGTGCGAACGCATCGATGGTGGCCTCCGTTGCATAGACTTGCTCAAAACCGGGCAGATGTGAGTCATAACCAAAATGCTGATCCCCGTCGTAGGCGGTGTTACCCGGCGGACCCAATTTAATACCGCCCTGGGTCAGGCTGGAGTCGTCGCGGTCCTGCAGTCCCAACGCAAAGTCAGCAATCTGTGCAGCAAAGGTCAAATAGGTTTCGTCCTTCGTCGATTGGAAGAGATGGTAGGAAGCCAATCCCAGCCAGATGTTGGCCCCCGTGCGGACCGACCAATCCTGCCCGCCGTATGGAGGAACGACGATCACTGCCTCAATCACACCGCCCAACCGGCGAGAGGTCTCCGTGGAGATATAAAAATCAATGATGCGTTTTGCCTCCTGGGGTTGATCCAGTGCTATCCAAGCAAGCGCAGCAACCGCTGCGTCATAGGTGAAACACCAATCTTTAAACCGCACGTCTCCGACGTGACTAAGAGGGAGGCCGGATTCGGCGCCGCGATGCGCTAGAAGCCAATTGGCCAACAGTTGAACCTGGGAGGATTGCGTGGCGGTATGTGTTTGCGCTTGAACCACGCCAGGAAAACCAAAAGCGATCAGGCCCAGGATCACGGTTAACGCTATACGTCCTCGGATCTTCATGAAGCGTGTCTTTCGTTTCAGGATCTGTTGCGGCCGGTCGCCGGTTTTTGGGGTCGCCTGGAGATGGGGAGGCCCCTTATTTTTGAACTTTCTTCCCTATACGCCTATCAGCGCAACACAAGCTTTTCTATAGTTATTAAGGCGAGGGCGTTTCTATTTCCGTCAACGCCCGCCGCATCTGTTTGAGGGCCTGGCGGATGCGGTTCTCGTTTTCCACCAGCGCCAGCCGCAGGTAGCCGTCGCCCTCCTCGCCGAAGCCGGCGCCGGGGGTGACCGCCACATTGGCCCGCTCCATCATCTCCACAGCGAACTTCACCGAACCCAGACGGCACCAGGGTTCCGGGATTCTCACCCAGACGAACATGCCGGCCTTGGGTTTTTCCACCGGCCAGCCCATGCGCTCCAGCCCTTCGCACATGACATCCCGCCGACTTTGGTAGAGTTGGGCCTGGTTGGCGATGTCATCTTCGCAATCGCGCATGGCCACGATGCCGGCGATCTGGATGGGAGAAAAGATGCCGTAGTCATAGTACCCCTTGATCTTTCCCAATCCTTCGATGATCTTCGGGTTGCCCACACAGTAGCCCACCCGCCATCCGGCCATGTTGTAGGACTTGGAAAAAGAGCCGAACTCCACGCCAACATCAATGGCGCCGGGAACCTCCAGAAAACTGGGGGCGGTATAGCCGTCAAAGGTAACCCGGGCATAGGCAAAATCGTTGACCACCATGAAACCGTACCGTTTGGCCAGTTCTACGATATGGGTGAAAAATGCCTTGGAGGCCAGTGCACCCGTGGGGTTGTGGGGGTAGTTGAGCATGAGCAGTCGGGGTGCGGGCGTAAGGGACTCGCACATGGTGGTGATGCGCTGTAAAAACGCATCTTCCGAGGCGATGGGCACCCGGATGACGCTGGCGCCGGCGATGACGGCGGCATAGACATGGATGGGAAAAGCCGGTGCGGCCACCAGCACCGTGTCACCGGGCCCCACCAGGGCCAGGCACAGGTGCGAGATCCCCTCTTTGGAGCCGATGGTGCAGATTATCTCTTCTTCCGACGCCAGGTTCACCGCATAGTTGCGTAGGTAGTACAGGGCGATCTCGCGGCGCAGATTCGGCATGCCGCCGGCAACCGGGTAGCGGTGGGTTTTGGGATCCTGGGCGACTTCGCACAGTTTGCCGATGACCGCATCCGGTGCCGGATCCACGGGGTTGCCCATGCCCAGATCGATGACATCCTCTCCGTTCCAGCGGCGTTCCATCTTCATCTTGTTGATCATGCCGAACAGGTAGGGGGGCAGCT
Source organism: uncultured delta proteobacterium (assembly GCA_963704985.1). GTDB lineage: Bacteria > Desulfobacterota > Desulfobacteria > Desulfobacterales > Desulfosarcinaceae > Desulfosarcina. The sequence goes on from CAVPIL010000010.1 coordinate 1,110,167, forward strand.
GGCCCATGCGTTCCGAAAAGCGGATAGTCGTCGTGGTTTGCATGGTTGTCTCCTTAACCGGTTAAAATGAAAAACCCCCTGACCGCAGGGCCCGGGGGTTGGAGCGAACGGGGCCGGTGTCGGGTCCGGCCCAATGAGGTTCGGTGGTTCAGCTATTGGTTTTGCTGCCACCGACCGTCAAGGACCGAGTCCGTTGCGGCCGCCGCGGCATGAATCGTATATGTATTCACGGCAGTTTACCTTTGCTTGCGCCAGGGATCGATTATTTTCATAGCAAAGCCGCTGCGGCATTGTCAATGATGCTGAAGATCATTGTACCATTTGACCCGGGATTTTCAAATGGAGTATAGTGCCGGCATTACACAGGGTGGCCAAGCTGCCATCGCAAGTGCCGGGAGAAACAATGCCAAGCCTTCTCGTGACAAACGCATCCATCGTCGACGGTACCGGAAAACCCGCTTTTCCCGGACACCTTTTGGTGGAGGAGGACCGCATTCGGGACATCCTTTTGCCGGACCAGCAACTTCCGGAGACCGACATGATCCTGGACGCCCATGGTCGGGTCCTCTGCCCCGGCTTCATCGACATGCATTCCCATGCAGACTGGACCCTTTGCACCCCTGATCATCCCATGGCGCTGGCCTGCCTCGTGGAACAGGGCGTGACCACTGTCGTGGGCGGGAATTGCGGTTTTTCGGCCGCACCGGCACCTTTGGCTAAAAACAGGCCCCACCAGAAAAAGGCAATTTCCCTCTTTACCGGCGGAGACTTTTCCTTCTCCTGGCAATCCATGGGTGACTTTCTGGAGACGGTGGCCAGCGGTGGCCCGATTGTCAATCTGGCCCAACTGGCCGGGCACGCGTCCGTTCGTATGGCAACGACCGGAACCCTTCGAGGCGCAATGCCCCCCAGCGAACAGGATGCCTGCCTGCAAACGTTGAAGACGGCGTTGGACGAAGGGGCCTGCGGGCTGAGCCTTGGGTTGGGCTATGAACCGGGCATGTACTCACCCGACACAGAAATCGCCGCTTGCTGCAAAACCGCCGCAGCGGCCCAAAAACCGGTCACGATCCACATGAAGGCCTTGAGCCGGATTTCACCGGTCTATCCCCTGACCACGATGGAAGCCCATAACCTGAAAGCCCTGCGGGAGACCCTGGATATGGCCCGTCGAACGGGTGCGGCGATCCAAATATCCCATTTCATTTTTGTCGGCAGGCACACCTGGGCTTCGGCGGAACGCGCGCTGGAGATGGTCGCGGCGGCCCGGGCAGGCGGGGTGGACGTGATGATTGACGCCTTTCCCTATACCGCGGGGAATACATTGATCGACGTTCTCCTTCCCGCCTGGTTCCTCAAGACACTTCCCGGTGGTTTTTCAAACCCCTTGCTGCTCGCCCGCCTTCGGCTGGAATTGGAAATCGGCTTCCGGCTGGTGGGATTCATGTATCCGGATTTTCAAGTGCTGGATGCTGCAGTGGCCGGATGGGAAAAGCTCAACGGGATGACCCTGGATCAAGTGGCCCGAAGGTGGAACGTCTCTCCCTTTGCGGCTCTGCTGCGCATGAGCCGTCAATCGGGGGGCGAGGCCACCATGCTGTTTCACGCATACAGCGGTGAGCCGGGCGATGAGACCGTGCTGGAATCGGTTCTCGCGCACCCCTTGTGTCTTTTTGAAACCGATGCGATTATCAAGGCGCGAGGCTTTCCCAACCCATCGGCGTTGGGCACATTCCCGAAAATACTGGGCACCTATTGCCGCGATCGAAAGCTTTTCCCCCTGGAGGACGCGGTCCGTCGCATGACCGGCGCCAGCGCACACCGTTTTGGCTTGTCCGATCGCGGGTTGATTGCACCGGGGAAAGCTGCTGATCTGGTGGTTTTCGATCCTGATGGGATTAATGATTCGCCTCCTTCAGGCGGTGCCGGCGCGGGGCGGCCCTCAGGAATCGGCCACGTTTTCATCAATGGGCGGCATGTGGTTCGCAACGGGAGCTACCTTGCGGATGCCCGCTGCGGACGGGTGCTGAGGACTTGACCAAACCTGATGATGGTTACCTTTAAAAAAATCGTTGGTTCATTTCTGCTGCCGCCGGGCATCATTATCCTGCTGCTGCTGATGGTCGGGATGGTGCTGGCATGCGGCAGGCGATGGCGGATCGGGTTGATCAATCTTTCCCTCGGTCTGGCCTTGTGGGCCTTTTCCACCGTGCCTATGGCCAACGTGTTGATGCAGGGTCTGGAGTCGGATTTTCCCATTCCGGCGCATCCGTCGGGGGACGTCATCATTCTGCTGGGGGTGGGTATCATCGACCAGGTGTCGGATCTGACCGGTACAGCGGCGCCGTCGCCGCTGATGATGGGTCGGATTGTTACGGCTGTTCGGCTGCATAAGCAACTGGGGCTGCCCATCATCGTCAGCGGCGGTGGGATGATCGACGACGGCGCTGTTGCCGAAGCGTCGGTCGTCAAACGGTTTCTGGTGGATCTGGGAGTCCCCGAACAGGTCATCATCGAGGAAGATCGGGCTCGTGATACGGCGCAGAACGCACGGCTTACTGCCGCCATCTGCCGTCAGCAGGGCTTTTCCAGGCCTATCCTGCTTACTGCCGCCTACCATCTGAAACGGGCCCGCAAGGCGTTCGATGCCACCGGTATGAAGGTAACCGCGTTTCCGGCCTATTTTTTGGGGTCTGTTAACCTCCCTTATACCTGGCGCCATCTGTTGCCGCGGGCCGGTGCTCTGTATACTTGTGCCAATGCCCTTCATGAATACCTTGGCCTTTTCTACTACCGGCTGGTAGAACCTTAATCCATGCGGTGGCGGAAGGTGACCAAGCGATGGCCAATGAACCAAGGTTGCGTTTAGCTGGTGCTTCAGTCAGAACAGCAATTCAAATTGGAAGGATCACGATGAAACATTCCCTTGTTCTCATAATGGCCCTGGCGCTTGGGGGGGTTTGTGCCTGTGCCACCTCACCGGTGGCGACTTCGTCCGCCGACAGCCCTGACCGGGGGGATCGGGAGCTGAAACGGGGTGTATACTGGTATCAGAAGGGGTGCACGCGCAAGGCGCTGGATCATCTGAATGCCGCCCACGAGCACTATTCTCTCGCCGACCAACAGGCGGGTGTGGCCCGCAGCCTGAACGGCCTTGCCAATGTCTACCGGCAGGCGGGCAATGCGGAAAGCGCCATGCTGTTTTACGATGCAGCCCTTGCCGCCGCGAGGCGCTGCGACGACCAGACGGTGGTGGCCCAGGCCCTGTCCAACAAGGCGGCCGCTCTCATCGATTCGGGTGAACTGGCCGGCGCCGAGGTGTTTCTGGATGAGGCCCAGCTGCTTGCCCGGGAGGCCGGTCAGGTGTTTGCCATGGTTTTGAACCATCGGGCCGTGCTGTTGATGAAAGGGCAACGGTTCGATGAAGCCGAGGCCTTGCTGGATCAGGCTGACTCCTTAGCCAGTGGAGATGGATTCAACGCCGGAGCGACCATCCGTTTCACCCGGGGGCAGCTGATGATGAAAACCGGTAACTACCCCCAGGCCATGAGCTTTTTTCAACAGGCCTTGGAATTGGACCGACAGGCCGGGTTCACCCGGGGCATGGCCGGCGACCTTGCCGCCATGGCCGAGATTCACGAACAATTGGGCGAAGATGAAGCGGCCTTGAATTGCCTTGATCGAAGCCTAAAAATCCATGCCCTGTTGGAAGATCGCCAAAAAGTGCGCGAAAACGTCGACCGCCTGGAAGGGCTGGCCCGCAAGACCGGCACCGATGTCCGGGTGACGCTCCATTTTATCGACCAATGGTTGGCGGGCGACGCGCTTGATGTTATCTGCCGCTAGCATCAGGCGGCTTCTGATTGGCAGTGCCGGCTGTTTTCTGGGTTGGCGCCGGTACCGACGGCTTGAAAACGAGGGCCGGTCATGACGCTTACCCATTTCAAACCGGCTGTGCCCAAGTGTTGGCTGTTTGCCGTCTCAGGCGTGATGTGGAGCGCTGTCGGCCTCATGATGTGTGCCTCCGGGGTCGGCTGGCTGGTGCCTGAAGGAATCGTTCGGGGTGTGGGATTTGAACTGGTGGGACTGGTTCTTGCCGTGATGGCCGTACGCTGGGGGTTCGGCAGTATCGCCAAAAAAAACATCCTGCGCTTGCGGGGGCTGCCTGATCGGGGTTGTTTTTTTGCCTTTCAGGCCTGGAAGGGCTATCTGATCATTATGGTCATGATTACCCTTGGAGTTACCCTGCGGCACTCGGCGATTCCGACATTTTTGCTGTCGATCATTTACACTGCCATCGGCGGCGCTCTCTTTCTGGGCAGCTTTTACTACTACAGGCACCTGGTGCGGCTGATGCGCACCGCTGTTCGCCGGCGCACTGGGTCTTAATCGAAGGTCAGGGACGACTTATCAATGTCCACAATGCGCTCGCCTTGCACATAGTCCTTGGTTTCGTAGCGGGTGATGCCCATGAGTTTTTGGGTAATGGAACCCATGCGCTCCACCTGAGATTTAATTTTGGCGATTTTCGGGTAGACGGGGTCATGCGGGTCAAGGGTGTCCATGAGCAGTTCCGTATGGCCGGAGATGGCCATCATGGGCTGGTTTAATTCGTGGCAGATGGCGCCAACGGTTTCCAGGACCGCCTGAAGTTTCTCGCGATAGATGCGCTCGGATTCACCGCGGTGGCGGTGCAGGGCAATTTCGATGGAAACCATCAGGCTGCGGGTCTCGAAGGGCTTAACCACATATCCGAAGGGTTCCATGACTTTGGCCCGCTCCAGGGTGGCCGGGTCGGTGTAGGCGGTGAGGTACACGACGGGAATGCCGAACCGATCCCGAATCAGGCCGGCGGCTTCGATGCCGTCCATCTCCCCTTTGAGTCGGATGTCCATCAGAACCAAATCAGGTTTCAGTTCTCCGGCCTGGGCGACCGCGGTCTTGCCGTCATGGGCCACGGCACAGACCGTATAGCCGGTTTTTTCCAGGCGGCTTTTGACTTCCTGTGCCACAATGCCTTCGTCTTCCACCACCAGTATGGTCGCCTGTGTCATGTTAAAATTCCTTGTTGGGTTGTTCAGGAGCGTTCAGAGTGATGCTGAACCGGGTTCCCTTTTCCGTTTTGACGGCCAGGGTGCCGTCCAGTTGCGTAATGAGTGTGTCGATGAGCCGCAGGCCCAACGATTTCTTTTGAGCGTCCGCCGGCGGCTCGGCAAGACCGATGCCGTCGTCGGCCACCACGATTTCCATTCGACCCGCCGCCAGGGTTCGAATGACGATTTCAATCGTCCCGTTGGCCTCGGGCAGGAAGGCATGCTTTAGGGCATTGGACACCAGCTCGTTGACGATCAAGCCGCACGGCACGGCCATGTCTATCCCAAGGGCGATATCGTCGGCCCGAACATTGAGTCGGATGCGGGCTGGATCGATACCGTAGGCGTCGAACAGGTTGGCGGTCAGCCCCTGAACATAGCGGCCGAAGTCGATTTTTGCCAGATCCGCCGTGCCGTAGAGCTGCTCGTGGATCAGCGCCATGGACTTGACTCGGTTCTGGCTTTCCCGCAGAATCTCGATGCCCTTGGTATCTTGCATATACGCTTCCTGCAGGTAGAGCAGGCTGGAGACGATCTGCAGGTTGTTCTTCACCCGGTGATGGATCTCTTTGAGCAGCGACTCCTTTTCCGCCAGCGACTGCCGCAGTTTCTGATCCGAAGCCAGCAGCTCCTTTTCTGCCATCTGGCGCTCAAAAAGCTCGCGCCGCAATTCGGCGGTTTTACGTTTGACCATTCGGTTTTGCTGGAGGTAACCGAGAAAAATGGCCACCACCAGCACGGCGATCCATAGGACCACCCAAAAAATATTGTCCTGCATGGGGTTCCCGGTACCGGCGGCATCGGCCGGCAAGGCGACCAGAATCATGACCGATACCGCGCAAGGGCGGCAGCCGAAGGCAATGGTGCGGGGGTGAATGGCGTGTCTGGAAATCATCAAATCAGCATATCAATCCGTTCTGCCAGGTCGTGGACGACCCGGGCCGCTTTGCTGCCCGGTGTCTGTTCGATAAAGGGCACCTGATCGCGTACCGCCTGGCGAACCGACTTGTCTTCAGGAATGCTGCCCAGATGGAACAGCTCCAGGTTAAGAAACCGCTGGGTCACCCGTTTGATCGTATCCACGGTATGGTTGCCCTCGCGAACCCCACGAACGAAATTGAGCACGATGTTGAACCGGTTGATCCCGTGATCCCGGGAGAGAAGCTTGATCAGTGCATATGCATCGGTCATGGAGGTGGGATCCGGGCTCATGATAAAAATGCGATGGTCGCAAAACCGGTTGTACCACAACACCGAAGATCCGATGCCTGCCGCCGTATCAATGATAATGTAGTCGAAATCTGATGAGACCTCCTTGAGAAACCCGGCCAGCCGGTCTTGCTGCTTGTCCCCCAGCGAGACCATCTCCGGAACTCCGGAGCTGCCCGGCAGGACGGCCAGGTTGGGGCGCGCGAAAATCAGGGCCTGCCGTGGGTCGGCACCACTCTCCAGGATGTCCCGGATATTGTTTTTTACCGACAGCCGCAGCAGCACATCCACGTTGGCCAATCCCATATCACCGTCAACCACTAATACGCGGCTGTCGTTACGGGTCAGGGCGATGGCGAAATTCACCGTGAAACTGGTCTTGCCCACGCCTCCTTTGCCGCTGGTCACACAAAGGGTCCGCGGCGTCCTCTTGTTCAGGGCCATATTGATTCCATTCGGGCTGAGTATGGGTTAATGAACGCTTTCCCACAATATCGGCCCTCGATGGACTTTCTTTAACACGCACAAAAGATAAAAACCATGCTCAATCCACAGGCTGATCCGACAGCCTGACGGCTAGCCCCATAGAGCCCCCACAGGCAAGCGGATGCAGCGCTTAATCATTGGCGTCTCAACCAACTGGAGTTGAAGCCAAGCCATTACAATTTGTTACCCGGTGTTACGCTTTTGAAATGACTCTTCGGCGACGTGCATGTATGCTCTGCTGAGCACTTGCCCAAGAATAGTATTAAAGACTAATTATTAGTAAAGCTAAATATTATATTGACAAAAAGTTAGCTTTGTTTATATTGAGCGCCTCACCATTTACTGGAGGCGTTCATGACAGATCAAGCTACACTGACCAGCGCACGCTACATCTTCACCACGGGCAGAATGATCCATGACCGGATCATGCGCATATCCACCAGTGCATGCATGAACATCGGCAAAGACGACGGCTTCGGGGAGTTGTCCGTCCCGCAGATGAACATGCTGATGATGATCCGGGTTCGTGAAGCGGTGTCGGTTACCGAATTGGCAGCCCTTTTGGGCGTATCCCCGCCGTCGGTGTCCACCATGGTGGACCGCCTGGTGGAGCGCGGGCTGCTTACCCGAATCCCAAGTGATCAGGATCGGCGCAAGGTGGTGATCCGGGTCTCCCCCGAGGCGCTCAAGGATATTGCCCAGGTGGAAGAGATGATTCTGGGCTCTTTTGTGGAACTGGTGGAGGCGATCGGGCCCGAGACCACGCAACAATGGTGTCAGGTGCTCGAACAGATCAATAACAAGGTACTGGAAAAGAAATAACTTTCAGCTTAATTCAGGGTCAGCAACATGCATAGCCAAGAAAAAAACCCACCGAAAAAATATGTAATGGTTCGCATAGCCATCTGTGTTCTGATTTTAGTGGTCGGTTGGGCCGGGATGAACGGGCTGGCCAGCCTGAAGCAGCCTCCCGCCGAGGTGAAAACCGAGGAACGGCCCATCAAGGTGCAGACCACGACGGTCCAGCCCCAGGACTATCCGGTGGCCATCACCGGTTTCGGTGAGGCCAGCGCCCTTACCGTGGTGACCGTTGCCCCGGAAGTAACCGGCCGGGTGGTCTACACGCACCCGACGCTCAACACCGGGCAGATCATTCCTTCGGGCGAGGTGATGTTTCGAATCGACCCGGCCGATTACGAGGCCGGCCTCCAGGAGGCCAGGGCAGGTGTAACCCAGTGGCAGAATTCGGTGGCCCGCTTGAAAAAGCAGTTTGCCATCGACGCCCAACGGCTGAAAACCCTGGAGCGCAACGCCCAACTGGCCGGGAGTGAGTTCGAAAGAATCAAGCACCTGTTCGAGACAGACCGTGTGGGGACCCGGTCCGGGGTGGATCATGCGGAGCGCACCTTTAACAGCGCCACGGATCAGGCCGACCAGGTGGCCCAGTCCGTGAGCCTTTACCCCTTGCAGATCCGCGAGGCCGAAAGCAGCCTGATATCGGCCCAGGCGCGGCTCTCGATGGCAACAACCAACCTGTCGCGCTGCACGGTCAAGGCGCCTTTCGATGCCCGCATTAAATCCGTTGCGCTGGAGGTCGGCCAGTTTGTCTCCCCCGGTCAGAACGTATTGACCCTGGCCGACGATACGGTTCTGGAAATTCGGGTTCCCCTGGACAGCCGGGACGCCCGTGAGTGGCTGCAGTTTGAAGCGCCGATCAACGACCGGCTGCCAACCGCATGGTTCGCCGCGCTCATGCCCGTGGAATGCACCATCCGTTGGACCGAGGACAAAACCGGATCTCAATGGACCGGCACCCTGAACCGGGTGGTGACGTTCGATCAGCAGACGCGAACCCTTACCGTGGCCGTGCGGGTCAGCGCCGCAACGGCCAGGGGCAACGGCCAACGAAAGCTACCTCTGGTTGAAGGGATGTTTTGCACGGTCGATATTCCCGGCCGGACCATGCGCGGTGTCTACCGGCTGCCCCGCCAGGCAGTGAGCTTTGAAAACAAGGCCTACCTGGCCGACGCCGACAGCCGGCTCAAAACAGTGGATGTGACCGTGGCGCGGATCGAGGGAGAGCATGTCTATGTGGGCCAGGGGCTCAACCCGGGCGACACGGTGATTCTCACCCGGCTCATCGACCCGCTCGAAAATGCGTTGCTGGAATTCGCTGAGGCCTCGGCCAACGGGGAGTCCGCATCATGAAACGGGTACTTGCCGCATTTGCCAGGAACACCGTGTTCGCCAACATCATCCTGGTTCTGATTTTCATCGCGGGTTACATGGCCACGGCCAATATGATCCGTGAAACGTTTCCCGAATTCTCCCTGGATTTGATCACCATCTCGGTGCCCTATCCCGGTGCCGACCCTGAAGAGGTGGAAGAAGGGATCAGCCGCAAGATCGAAGAGGCCATCGAGGGACTGCAGGGCATTAAACAGTACACCACCGAATCATCCGAAGGGTTGGGTGCGGCCAATATCGAGGTCCGGGAGGACTACGATGTGGACGAGGTGCTCGACCGCGTGCGCACAAAAGTCAACGCCATCTCCACTTTTCCGGTGGATGCGGAAAAACCGGTGATCAGCGAGTTGCTGCTCAAGGATGTGGTGACACTGCTCTACCTCTCCGGCGACATGTCCGAACGGCGGATCAAAGAGTGGTCCGAGCAGATCAAGGATGAAATCCAGCAACTGCCCAATATTTCCCAAGTGGAGGCTTTCGGCGCACGGGATTATGAAATTGCCATCGAAATATCCGAAGAGCGGCTGCGCCAATACGGCCTTTCCTTTGCCGATGTGACCGATGCCGTGCGCCGCAGCAGCCTGAACCTGGCCGGCGGCACCATCCGCACCCGCGAAGAGGAGATCCGCGTGCGCACCATGGGCAGGAAGTATACCGGTCAGGAACTGGCTTCGATCGTTGTGCTGGCACGGCCGGAGGGCGACGTGGTGACCCTGGACCGGCTGGCCCATATCGACGACGGATTCACCGAGGATCCCATCGCCGCCACCATCAATGGGGAGCCGGCCGTCCTGTTGATTGTCTACAAGACACCCGAAGAAGACGCGCTGGTGATTTCAAAGACCCTCGCAGAATATATCGGACAGAAGCAGCAGCAGATACCGGACGGGGCCAGGGTCGAAATTCTTTACGACAATACCGACATGCTCAAGGCTCGCATCGACCTGTTGCTGAAAAACGGCATCATTGGCCTGAGCATCGTCTTTCTGCTGCTGTGGTGTTTTCTCAATGCCCGGCTCTCTTTCTGGGCCGGCATGGGCATCCCCACCTCCATCGCCGGCGCGCTGGTCATCCTCTGGGCCATGGGCGGCACCATCAACATGATCTCCCTCTTCGGCCTGATCATGGTGCTGGGCATTGTGGTGGATGACGCCATCGTGGTGGGCGAGGCCATCTATGTTCATCGCATGCAGGGCAAAACGGCCCTGAAAGCCGCCGTGGACGGGGTCTCGGAGGTGGGCATGCCGGTGATCGCCGCCGTGCTTACCACCATTGTGGCCTTTCTGCCCCTGTTTTACGTGGGCGGCATCATGGGCAAATTCATCTCCATTCTGCCCGCGGTGGTGATCGCCTGCCTGGTGGTCTCGCTGGTGGAGTGCCTTTTTTTGCTGCCGGCCCATTTGAGCCACCTGCCTGACGCGAACCGGCCCAAGGATCAGGAAAGCAGGTTGGTTGGACGGCTCTCCCGGGTTCAGCAAACCACCTCCCGGTGGATGGTGCTGTTTGTGGCCCGCGTATACATGCCGTTTCTCAGCAAGGCCCTGCACTGGCGCTACATTTCCCTGGCCACCGCCATCACTGTGCTCATGCTGACCATCGGTTTGGTGCAAAGCGGGATCATCAAGTTCGAGGTTTTTCCTAAACTGGATGGGTTTGTAATGACCGCCACGGCGGAGTTTCCCAGCGGAACCCCGCCGGAGATCACCCGGCGGGCCATTGAAGAGATCGAGGCCGCCTTGATGCGGTTGGAAGGAAAGCTCCAGACCCGGTCCGGTGACCCCCTGGTGGCGGACCGGTTGACTTTGGTGGGCCAAACCCTGAGTGAAATGCCCAAGGTGGGGCCGCAATACGGTTCTGTTCAGGCTATTCTGCTGGATTCCGATGCCCGGGGCATCCATACTGAGGAATTGATGGTGTTGTGGGAAAAGGAGATCGGCAGCCTGCCCGGGATCAAATCGCTTACCTTTGCCGGCATGGAGGCCGGCCCGCCCGGCGATCCCATCGAAGTTTGGCTCCAGGGCCACGACATGGATGATACCCTGGCCGCAGCCGATGAGCTGATGGAACGGCTGAGAAAATTCGACGGCGTATACCAAATCCGCACCGACTTCTCCCCCGGCAAGAATGAAATGCGCCTGAACCTCAAGCCCGAGGCCCGGGCGTTAGGACTCACCGTGGAAGACCTGGCCCGGCAGATTTATGCCGGATATTATGGCGACGAGGCCCTCAGGCTGCAGCGGGGCCGGGATGACATCCGGGTAAAGGTGCGCTACACGGCAGATGAACGCAGCCGGCTGTCCGACCTTGACCAGGTGCGCATCCGCACCGCCGGCGGGTTTGAGGTGCCGCTCATGTCCGTGGCCGGTGTCACCTTTACCCCCGGCTACTCGACCATTACCCGAACCGACGGCATGCGCCGGGTGGCCGTGAGCGCCGGTGTGGACACTCACAAGGCCAATGCCAACGAGATCTTCGCCGAGCTGTCGGCCAATTACTTCCCCGAGTTGAAGAAACGCCATCCCGGACTGTTCGTGGCCCTTCAGGGGGAGCAGAAGAAGATGCGCGAATCCTTCGGCAGCCTCTTTGTCGGATTCCCGCTGGCGGTGCTGGGCATCTTTATCGTCATCGCCACCATGTTCCGCTCCTACACCCAGCCGTTGGTGATCATGTTCACCGTGCCTTTCGGTATTATCGGGGCGGTATTCGGCCACCTGCTGCTGGGCTACGATCTGTCGATCATGAGCATCTTCGGCATGGTGGCCCTGACCGGCGTGGTGGTCAACGACGCCATTGTGCTCATCGAGCGCATCAATGAGAACTTCGCCTGCGGCATGCCGTTTTTTGAGGCCATCCTTCAGGGCGGCACGCGGCGCTTCAGGGCCATTTTCCTGACCACCTTGAGTACGGTGGGCGGTCTGGCGCCGTTGATCCTGGAGACCGATTTTCAGGCCAAGTTCCTCATTCCCATGGCGCTCTCCATTGCCGCCGGTGTGGCCTTTGCCACCATTCTGACGCTGGTGCTCATACCCAGCCTGCTGGCCATCCTGAATGATCTTCGGCTGGTGGCGCATCGTTTCAAGCACGGCCGATGGCCCAAGCGTCTGGAGGTGGAGCCGGCCAGAAGCCGTCATGACGATCCGCTGGCCAACGAGCAGGGGCAACAGCGTTTACCGTCTGTGGATGTGTGCAACTAATGCACGCCCCTCAACGGCATCGCCGCGGCCTTGGACCAGGCCCAATTTATCAACGATGGATGGACCATGATTATGGCCATCGCAAAAACAGGAAAGCGTGGAAAAGATGAAAAGACGCGCCATTAGGTATGCCATACTCACGCTTGGCTGCATCATCGCCCTGCCGCTGGCGGGCATCGCCCAAGAAACCACCGTCACGGAAACATCTGCAGGGGAACATCGCGAAAGCGCCAGGGCGGTTGACTGGGCCGCCATGTCGACCCTGAATCTTGAAACCGCCGTGGCGGTCGCCCTGGCCGGCAACCCCGGCCTCGACGCTGCTGCCGCCCGCGTGCGCCAAGCCAAGGCCCAAGTGGACCAGGCACGTGCCACCTACTGGCCACGGCTGGATGCCAATGCTTCGGGCGCCCGGGTAGCACTTTCCGAGAACGCTTACCGGCAGAATCTTGCCACCGCCCGGCTGCTGAATCCGGCCGCTGCCGTTGATGATCCCCAGGACTATTACAATGCCGACCTAACCGCATCCTGGACCCTGTTCGACGGCTTTGAACGTAAATTTACCAATGCCTCGGCCCGATACGGTGAACAGTCCAGCGCGGCTGCATACAATGACGCCCGCCGGTTGCTGATTTCCGCCGTGGCGCTGTCCTATTTTTCAGCCCAACTGGCCCTTGAGAACATTGCCATTGCCAAAGCCGACGAGGAATTCAACCAGCGGCAGCTGGCCGATGCCGAAGCCCGGCAGCGGGTGGGAACCGGTGCGCTGAGCGACGTGCTCAACTTCCAGGTGCGAAAAAACCAGGCCAAGACCTCGCGAATCAACCAGGAATACCAGCACGAAACCGCCCTATACGGCCTGGCCGCCCTGCTGGGCCTTCCCGATTCCCGGCTGCCGGCCCATGTGCAGCTGGCCCGTTTGTCAGCGGAGACGCCCGCTGAGCTTGCCGACCCACCGGTAGATGAACTGATCGCCAAGGCCCTGGACCTCCGTCCGGATATCCAGCAGGCCCAGTGGGGTATCAAACAGATCGAGGCACAGGTCAAGGTCGCCCAATCCGACTACTACCCCACGCTCGTCCTGGCCGGTAGCCTGGACGGCGAGCGGATCGATGATCCGGGCTTCGGGCAGGACGATTTTGGCAACCGCATCCAGGTGGGCCTCTCCTACAATCTGTTTGCCGGTGGCTTAACCCAAGCAAAGGTGAGTGAGGCCCGGCAGCGAAGGGTGGAGCTCGAAAAGCGTTTGGAGGAGCTTATCCTTTCGGCCACCGCTGAGATTCGAAGCTCCGTGGCGCTGGTGACTACGGCCCAGACCCAGGCGGTCCTCCAGCGCGAAAACGTTGCGCTGGTCCAGCGCACCCGGGATTTGGTGGAAAAGGAGTACAACGCCGGTCAGGGATCACTGGTTCGGCTCAACGAAGCCCAAAAGGATCTGACCACCGCCCAGAGCAATCTGGCCCTGGCCCTGGTCGGTCTGCGCCAGGCCTGGGTGGAGTTGGAAACCCGCACGGGGAAGGTTCTGGCCGCTTACGGAGCGCCCCGCTGAGTCAAACGGTCACCCCGAGGAGCCCACAACGCCTGGCCAGCGGCCGGGATGCCGATGATGCGCATCGCCGCTCAACGGTCCGTCAGGATCAGGTTGTTCAATCGTTGTCATGCCTGCAGCCGCTGATCGATAGGCGCGCTAGCCGACATTGCCGCTCAACCTGCGGCGACGCTGCCACAGCCAGGCGATTAACACGCATATCCCAAAAAACGCAGTCAGCGCACCTGCTTCAGGCAGCACATCCCTCAACCCACCTCCCCTGACGAAAACGTCCAAGATGCCGTTCAAGCCCCAGGCCAGCGGGGAGAGGACGCTGATTTGTTGCATGAAGCCGGGCATGGCGTATACCGGCACCATGATTCCTCCCAGGGCCGCGGCGATAACGATGGAGATGGGTCCGAACATGGAGGCCTGCTCATAGGAGTCGACCACCGTTCCCAGTAAAATGCCATACCCCGCGGCGGCCAGGATAGCGCTGGCGGTCACCACAAAAAGGGCCAGAGGGGCATCGCCCATTGCCAGAGGCGGGGTTCCCCACAGTGGCAGAATCCAATGGCCGATGCATCCGATCAGGGCACATTGGACCACGCAAACCCCCATATAGGCCAAGATCCGCCCGGCTACCAAGGTCAGGTAACTCACGGGCATGGCCAGCAGGCGTTGGTGGGTCCCGTTGATGCGCTCCTGAATGAAAGCGCCGGCCATGGGCAGAACAATGAAAAAGATGCCGAACAGGGACCAGGCCGGCACGTTTTGTTGCACCGACGTGGGAATCACCGTCCGTCCGACTCCCAGCGCATCGCGGTTCTCCACCTTCAGCAAGGGCAGATCGGACCATTTCATCTGCAGCGCCACCTGTGGCGGTTGGACCCTATCATCGGCAACGGGTGCCAAGGCGCCGGCCAGGGACTGGTTGATGCGTTCGGGCAGCAGTCGGGCCAGGGCGGCCATTTTTTCGCCGACCTCCAGCCGGAGAACCATCAGCTCCAGCAAATGCCGTACCGCCGAACGAAACCCTCCCAAAACCGCAGGATCGAAATAGACCTCGATCACTGGTGCCGGCGCGGTGATCCCTCCCACCCCTTCTCCGGAAAGGCTTTCAACGGCACTCCGTCGGGCGCGGTCCTTGACCTTGTGAGTCATTCCCGGTGGTATGATCAGGCAGAGCTGATAGGCTCCCTTGGCCACGAGGGCTAAGGCTTGGGTCCGATCCAGCGCCTTACCGTCCAGGGTCTCGGTTAGGATGACGCCATCGGCGGCCTTGAGGGCCTCCGCGATCTGCCGGCCCAGTTCCTGCCGATCGCCATCGACCAGTAGGATACGGGTGTCGCTTTCACCGATGGTTTTCAGTGCGTTTTCCTGGACCAGGGTGATCACCACCACCAGGACTGCCGGCATGATGAAGAGTACCAGCAGCCCCGCCTTGTCGCGGACCAGGAGCAGGAGTTCCTTTTGAATGACGGCGATCAGTTGCAGCATATCATCCGTCCCTCAACTGTTTTCCGGTCAGATGGAGAAACATATCGCCCAGATCGCCGCCGCCGGGGCCCTGGGTCAGCAGTTGGGCCAGGCTGCCCTGGATCAGGATCCGGCCCTGGTCCATGATGGCGATCCGCGAACAGAGCCGCTGGGCCTCCTCCATGTAGTGGGTGGTATACAATACCGTGGTGCCCTGATCCCTGAGTGTTTCAATTCTCTCCATGATCAGTTGGCGCGACTGGGCATCGATCCCCACCGTGGGTTCGTCCAGGAAGAGGACCGGCGGTTGGTGAAGCATTCCCGCAGCCAGGTTGGCCCGACGCTTCATGCCGCCTGAGAAAGTCCCGACCCGTTGGTCTGCCCGATTTTCCAGCCCCACTGCCGCCAGGGTCTCCTCGATCAGCCGGCTTAGCCGGTCGCCTCGCAGATCGTGGAGCTGGCCGAAAAAGCGCAGGTTCTCACGGGTGGTCAGTGCCGGATAGAGGGCGATTTCCTGGGGAACCAAACCGATGATCCGGCGTACGGCACGTTTTTGACGCCGCAGGTCGCAGCCCTTGATGACCACCGAACCCGCATCGGGGTTCAAGATCGTGCTCAGGATCGATATGGCGGTCGTCTTACCGGCACCGTTGGGTCCCAGCAGACCGAACACCTCGCCTTCGTGCAGACGCAGGTCCAGTCCATCCAGCGCCGGTTGGGGATTTCCCGGATAGTGATGGGTCAGCCCTTCGGCCACCAGGGCGTAGGGTGGGGAGTCGGCAATGGTGCACGCTGTTTTCATGATTGTGGGCCTGTCAATCCATAATCGTCCAGCCGTAGGTGTGACCCACCCCCAGTTTCAGGCAGACGATGGTACGGCCGCCCAGCGGTTCATGGGTTGCAGCCGGTTGTGCCATGCCGCCATCGGGGTAGATCCGGTTGTTTTTGCGGCTCAGGGCGGCAATGGCAGTGTCAAAGGCGCTGTCGATGGCCAGATCACCGTATACGTGGGCGTAGCTGGTGGACCGGGCGCCCGGGAAAAGCCATGGCCCGTAATCCGCCCGGGTGGCGGCAAGGCCGCCTTCTCCCAAAATATAAAAGTCCCCCATGGGTCGGGGAAGCGGTCCCGTGCCTATTCGCCCCAGGGCTGTTTGCCGGATGACCGTGTAGGGGTTCGAGACGGTATCGGCGGCCTTCAGAACCATAAAGCAGGCCCCCTCACCGGCCATGGGAGCCTGGGCTTCTGTTGCGCCCGCAACGCGGACGGCTTCCTGAGCCTGCCGATGAACATGCCAGGCATAGGCATGGGCATGGCTCAATTCGTCGACGCCGCCCAGGAGAACGGCATCCACCCGGCGCTGCTGCAGCCACGCAACGGCGGTGGGCAGCGCGGAAGGAAAGGAGAGATCATCGTGGGTGATGGAATGATTGGGGCCCATCTCCTCCAGAGCCATAGATAGGTAGGCCGCGGCCGCATTGTGAACCGAATTGGCAAAGCGGATGGGCGACCCGCAGATCTCCTCCTTGTCCTCAAAGGGATGCTGAAACGCATAATTGTTGCCGGTGGCGCCGTTGCCGGTGGCCACGATGATGCCCAGGCGACCGCGCCTGCCGTTGTTCAGGATATCGGCGTCGGCCATGGCCGCGAAGGCCGCCAGCAGGCCCAAGCGGATATAGTGGTCCATCCGGCGCAGCACCCGGGTGGGAACATAACCGGCCAACGGGCCGGTATCGGCCACCAGGCACGGCACCCGGATGGGCCCCTCCCGGGTCGGGATGGAAACGTCTTGCGGTAATGCACGGGTGCCGGTCAAGGCCTTTTCAAAGGCGGTCAACCCGCTGCCGAAGCCACCCACCACACCGATGCCGCAGATGGCCACCTTCATGGAAAACACCCTTGCGCCCCGATGATCAATACTGAATTGCTGCCCCCGAAGGCCAGGGTCTGGGTCAGGGCCACCTTGCCGTCAACATCCGTTTTGACGGCCACGGGATGGGCCGGCATCTGCGGGTCCGGAAGCGTATAACCGGCCGTGGCCGGCAGGAGGCCTTGGTCCAGGCATCCCAGGGTGAGGGCCGCTTCGATGGGTCCGGCGGCACCTAGCGTGTGGCCGGTGTATCCCTTGGTGGAGAGAAACGGTGTTCCGGGAAAAAGGTCGGCAAGGACTTGACTTTCCACCAGATCGTTGCCGGGGGTCCCGGTACCGTGGGCATTGATGAAGCTGATTTGACCGGCATGGACACCGGCGCTGGCGAGTGCTTCGTCAATGGCCAGCCGCAGCCCCTTGCCGTCGGGCCGCGGCTGGGTAAAGTGGTGGGCATCGGCGGCAGCACCGTAGCCCAGGACATACCCCAACGGGTCGATTTGCCGCGACCGGCAAAAGGCCTGTGAGGCCAGGAGGAAAACGGCTGCCCCCTCTCCCAGGTTCAGCCCCCTGCGATCCCGGTCAAAAGGCCGGCAGGGGTGTTCATCGTTGATAAAAAGGGACTTGAAGCCGAAGTAAACCCGTGGGGTGATTTCGTCGGTTCCTCCGGCGATCACGGCATCACAGTATCCTGCGCTGATCCAGCCGGCGGCGATGCCAATGGCGTCGCTTCCGGCCGAGCAAGCGTTGGCCACGGTCTGCTGAGGGCCGGACAGGTCGAGGGTCTCCGCCACCAGGCTGGTGGGATTGGTGGCCAGGAAGCGGTCCCGCGGCAGCAGAAATGAAACCGTTTCGGCCTGTTCAATTGCATACCCGGCGGTGACCCCGATGTTGGTGCCCACACAGACGCCCACCCGCGGTCGCGTCAGGTCACCGGCCTTCAGATGGGCATGGGCCATGGCCTGTTCGGTGGCGACCAGGGTCATGCGGCAGGTGCGCGGCAAGGTTCGGGAGAACGGCCACAGGTCCAGAAACCCATCGGGCACCTCGAACACCGGCTCTGAGGTCTCACAATGGGACGGGAATCGACTTGGCTTGCCGAAGTTGCGTCTGCCCGTATATAAGGCCTGCATGCAGCTATCGTAGGTGGCGCCCAGCGCACAGATGCAGCCCACACCGGCAATGGCAACGGGCGTCATGGGTCAGCCCTGCAGCCGGGCCTCGATAAAGGCCGCCAGGGTGTTGATGGACTGAAAGGCCGCACGGGCTTCGTTCATCTCCTTCATGGGAATGTTGAAATTTTGTTCCACCTGGTAGACGATTTCCAGCGCATCGATGGAATCCAATCCCAGCCGGCCACCGAAAAGGGCTTCGTCGTCGTCGATCGTCTCGGGTGTGAAATCTTCGAGATTGAGCTCGACCACCAGGATCTCTTTGAGCCGCTGTTGTATCGTCATGGCGCGATGTCTCCTTTCTACCGTCTGAATCTGCACGGCTGCAGCGCCCGCAGGTCAAACGATCTGCAACAGTTCCCGGTAGACCTCGGATTCCCCGTCGGCACATTCGTTCAGCAGCACCGACATGGCGTCGTAGGTGCCGTCCGCCGAAGCCCTCCCCTTGCATAGGCGTCCGCCGAGCACGGCAAATTTACGCCAGCGGTCGCCGACTTCGGTCATTGTTCGGGACACCGCCATCAGGTGCGGGGTCTCCAGCAGGGTGGCGGCCTCCTGGAGGAATGCGGCGAACATGAATCTGAAGCCGGCACCGCCCGTTCCCAGCTCCTCCTGCATACGGATCAGCTGTCCCACATAGAGCAGCGCCCGCTTTTCCCCCAGTTTTTTGGGCCATTTGCTGACCTGACCGGCCAGGAAGCGAATTCCCCGTATGCCGATCACCGGACCCGGCGTGCTGAGCATGCGGCGGCACACTTCCCGGATACCCTTGCGGGCGGCCGGTGCCAGATCCACCTGCCGGGGAACCGCCTTCAAATAATACATGGCACCCTTGGGGGCCATGGCGCCCTTGGCAAAGCGGGCCTTGAGCAGATCCTTGTGGGAACAGCGCTCGGGGTCTGGAAACACCGGATCGCTGATGATGTACTCATCCCCCTCTTTGCCATAGACCACGAGGTTATGCATATTAAAATGAAATCTGAAGGCCGGCGGGAAATACGGCAGCCAGTACCCGCCCGTGCGGCAGGCCACCGGTATGCCCTGGGCCAGCCGCTCATCCAGGGCTGCCATGGCCTTGTCCGGACTCCTGAATTTCTGCCACTGCACCTGACATCCCAGCCGCTTGGTGACCCGCTTGAAGATACCGCCTATTTCGCAGCGGTATGTGGTCAGGGGGAGCTTGTTGATGCGGATGAACGGCAGGTATCCGAAAAACAGCCCGGACCCCATGCCGAAGGCCATGGCTTCACTGATGTCCAGGCCGTAATGGTGCAGCAGGTTCGAGCAAACGCCGCTTTCGCAGTGGGCCGATTGTCGGTGAGCAAAATCGATTTTCATGTTTTCCTGTAGGCTGTGGCTCAAAGGGAGCGACCTTCCCGGATTCCTAAATCACTGAACGTTTCAGGTTTTTGAGGTATGGGTGTCCGGGACCGTTTTCAACTCCCGGACGGAGATTTCGAAAACGTCGGCGTAGCGCTGCAGGGCAGCGGGCGCCAAACGGCCGAACGGGCCGGGTTTTAGATGCAGCCAGACCTTCAATCGGCCGAACCCTGCGTACTTGGCCAACAGGCCCATTCCCATCTGGTGCTTGGCCATGTGGTAGGCCAGGGGGCTTGCCCGACCGGCGCGGACTTTTATCAATGCCGCGGCGGCGGCTTCGTCGATCAGCTTCCATGCCTGGCTGTTGGCGGTATTCTTGGGGTCCCAGCCCGCGCTGTCGGCCAGAACGTATTTCCCCTGGTCATCCACCGCGTAGCATACTTCCCTGCGGTGATCGTTCATCATGCCCGGGTCCTGGGGAACTTCATCGATTTTCATGGGCTCGGTTCCTCAAACGACGGTCAAGTGCATGAAACAGTGGGAAAACCGACCGCTTTCCGGAATAAAGCACAACAGCCGGTGGCCGGGTTTCAGCCTGCCCGAGGAATACAGCGCTTCAAGAATAATATAGATGGATGCACTGCCGGTATTGCCCGTTTCGGCCAGGTTGGTGAACCAGCGGTCGTAGGGAACCTCGCATCCGATGGCCGCCATGCCGTTGTAGAACTTGTCACGAAAATAGGCCGATGAGTAGTGGGGCAAAAACCAGTCCACCGCTTCGGCCCGCAGTCCGTGCTTGTCCATGCTGGCCTGCAGGGTGCGCTGCATGGTGGCAACGATATTGGCTTCCAGCAGGCGGATATCCTGCTTAACCGCCATGAGGCACTTTTCGTCTTCGGGTGCGATTGCCTCTACCTCGCGCCAGCCGGACACCTTGCCATCGTCTCCCTTGATACCGCCGCCGTACATGCAGGTCTCCAACTCTCCGGCAAAGGAGAGGTAGTCGATCCAGTCCACCTTCAAGGAGATTCCCGAGGGGTTGGGCCTGCCGCTCAGCAGGGCTGCACCGGCGCCGTCAGAGAGCATCCAGCGCAGAAAATCGGTGTCAAAGGCCAAGCTGGGACGCCTGGCCACATCGGTATCCGGGTTGCCCGTCGGCCTGAAAAAGTTGGACCGCATGAAAGAGGCGGACAGCTCGGAGCCGACGCTCACGGCATTGGCGCTCATTCCGGTGGCCACATTCATATAGGCATACTTGAAGGCGGTCATGCCGGAGATGCAGATACCGGCGGTGGTCACCGCTTCCATGGGTGGCAGGCCCAATTCACCCAGCACCATGAGCCCGTGGCCGGGGAAAAGCAGGTCCGGGCTGGTGGTGCCGCAGCACAGGCACTCGATATCGGCGAGGTTGAATCCTTTTTCACGTGCCAACCCTCTCACCGCCTCGGCCGACAGTTGGGCATTGGTGTGGGTCAGGGCCTGGGTCCTGCGGTCTACGGCGTAGTATCGTTTTAAAATGCCATTATTTTTCAATACAATCCGTTTCGCACGGGACGGCACATGATCCACCTGCCCCAACACCGATTCGATTTCATCGTTGGAAACCGGCGCATTGGGCAAAAATGCCGACAGGCGGTTAATGAAGACATTCATTGAGCGTTTTCCTTTCCAGCATGGCCATCGTCCGAATGCAGACGGGACAGGCAGTTTTCCAAAAGCCCCGCATAGCGCCGGTAAAAACGCGTTTCCGCCATTCGCGTGGCCACAACGGCATTGGTAAAGGTATAATAATCCAGGTTGTCGATGATGATATGGGACTTCATCCGTTCGTGGAGCGGGGTTCCCGGGATAGGGGTCAGAACGGCCGGAATGGGCAGATCGATGTCGCTGTGGTCGATAAAATTCTCCAGGCGCTCAAAATCCGCCTCTTCATAGTCCGGCGATACAATGAAATCCCCGACGATGCGAATGCCCAGGTTTTTTAATATCCGCGTGGCTGCGGCGTTGGTTTGCACCGTATTGTGTTTGTTCAGCAGTGACAGCCGCTGGTCGCTGATTTCCTCAAATCCGATGACCGCCACCGCCAATCCGGCCTTGCGCCAGAGTTCGAACAACTCGGGGTGCCTGACCACAGTATCCGAGCGGACATCGGCCACCAGGGGCTTGTGGACCCCGGCGGCCATCAGTTGATGGGCCAGATCGCTGGCGACCGCTACGTTGCCGAAGGTGTTGGCATCCACCAGACGGATGGTGTTTACCTCTTCAAGGGCCTGAACATCCCTGACCACGGCTGCGTTGCTGTGCAGCAGATAGCGTTGTCCGGTCATGTTGGGGATGCAGCAGAAGGTGCAGCTGTGGGTGCAGCCGAACGCCGAGGCCACGAAGCCGGCTTTGCCGCCCACGCCGCTCATGACATAGGCGTCACGGTGCTGGCGGACCAGATCGTACCGTGGCGCGCGATCATCCACTAGATCCGCGGCGGTATAACGGCGCGGGGTAAAGGGCTGCGGTACCCCCTCGCGGATGTTGCGGATGCCGGGGATATCGGGTTTGCTGCCCGCCTCCAGCGTGTCGATAAGCTGCCGGAAGCTGAGTTTGCCCAAACCGACGACCACGTGATCCACATACGGCCGGCTGAAAAAGCCGGGCTCGCACGAGGCGTGGTGGCCGCCGACCACCACCACAGCCCCGAAGCGTGCCTTGAGTGTTTCGGCCATGGCCAGCACCGTGTTGGCCTCACAGGTAACCCCGGTCAGACCGACCACATCAGGGGCAAAGGGGAGCCGTTTCGATTCAAGGCCACGGGGATCGGCCTTGAGGTCTGCAATGGCCACCGGGTGGCCCTCCAGGTTTCCCGCCAGCGTTTCAAGGGACAGGGGCTCACCGCGAAAGATCATCTTGATGGTGGTAATCCCGTAGTTTTCTTCGGGGATGCTGCGACCGCAATTGGGGGGATTGACCAGTAAAATGTTCATATGCTGAAATGTGTGTCGCCCATGTGGTGTGCTCCTGCCTCAGGCAACCCCTTCTTTGGTCCAGGTCTTCGATCGCTGTCGCAGAGCCGTGGTGAGATGCTTGGTTTACAAATTCGAACCAGTAACAATAGCGGAATTTTCGCTAAAAAATCAACTCCAAAAGCCATGGTCGCACGGTGAAGGACGGCAGCCATGGCCAGCAACCGTTTCCCATGGTGTTGGACACAAAAGATAATGACCGCTTCGGAAAAATGGAATCCCGCTTGTCTCGTCACCTCATTGGTGGTAGACCGACCCACCCACCGGACCATCTGATGAACCCTGGGGAAGCGCCGCTGTTATGGACCATGTCAAAAAAAATCCCATGTACCTTTACCTGGTGGTGCTTACCATCGGCTCAACGGTGGGGCTGCAGGCATGGACGACCCTGTTCAACAACTTTGCCGTTGAAATGGCCCGACTGGATGGCGACGGCATCGGTCTCGTCCAGTCCATCCGTGAGATCCCCGGGCTGCTGGCGCTGCTGGCCATTTTTGTCATTCGGCTGATCCCCGAGCACCGGCTCTCCGCCCTGTCGATCCTCCTGCTGGGACTGGGCATTGCCGCTACCGGCTGGTTGCCCTCCTTGGCGGGGCTGGCCCTGACCACCCTGGTGATGAGCTTCGGGTTTCACTACTACGAAACCACCAACATGTCCCTCACCCTCCAATATTTCGACCAGTACACCTCGCCGTGGGTGTTCGGCAAGCTGCGCAGCATCTCTGCCGCGTCGAGTATCGTCGTGGGGGTGTTTATCTTTTTCATGGCTTCCGCCCTGGACTTTACGCGCATGTACATGATTATCGGAGGGCTCATCGCGGCGATGGGCCTGTGGGGCTTCACCCGCACGCCCGCCAGTGCGGACATCGTACCCCAGCGCAAGCGGATGGTCTTCCGCAGGCGCTACGGCCTTTACTATTTTTTGACCTTCATGGCCGGCGCCCGGCGTCAGATCTTCATCGCCTTTTCGGTGCTGCTGCTGGTGCAACGGTTCGGCTATTCGGTCCAGGCGGTGGCTTTGCTGTTCGTGCTCAACAACACCATCAATTTTTTTCTCAGCCCCACCATCGGCCGGGCCATTATTCGTTTCGGCGAACGCAGGGTGCTCACCCTCGAGTACGCCAGCCTGGTCGCCGTGTTCCTTGCTTACGCCGTCACCGACTCAAAATGGGTGGCCGGCGGGCTGTACATTCTCGATCACATTTTTTTTAACTTCGGCATGGCCATCAACACCTTCTTTCAGAAGGTCGGCGATCCCGCCGATGTGGCGCCCACCATGGCCGTGGGATTCACCATCAATCATATTGCCGCGGTTTTTTTGCCGGCCATCGGCGGCTATTTCTGGATAGTCGATTATCGCATCCCCTTTATCGCCGGCGCGGTCATGGCCCTGATATCCCTGACCGCCGTCCAGCGGATCGACACCACGCCGACAGCGCCCCCTGCATCCGTCTCTCTATAGAAATCCCCGGTAATGTTAAACTTTTTGACCTGAACGGCCAATAACGCTATAGCATTAGGAGGGCGTCAACCTTCGAAGCAGCGGCCGCCTAAAGACGATTCTAGACCGTTATGGGTTGCGTGACTGGAAATAGGGGCGCGTTGGCAACTGGGATCGGCAACGGGACCCATCCCCACATAGAAAGTGATCATCCAAATTATGGCGCATCCGCAAAAGGGCCATCAGCGGCCCGACCATGATCGGCAGGGACCCAGCCCACAGAAGACCAACGGCATGGTCTTGCCACCTGCTGGCCGCTATACCGTGGCGCTGATGCTAGTGGTCGGAATCATCTTTGCGGGACCTTTTATCGAAGGGGCGCTGGCATCGGAAAAAGCTGCGGTCCTGTTGTTCAACGCCTATCACAAAGGCCTGGCGTGGACGGACAGCGTGACCAGCGGTGTCGAGTCGATCCTCAAGGGCCACGACATTTATGTGGAATATATGGACACGAAGCGCCACACGGATGAACGGTACCTGGATCTGCTGCGGGGCCTGATGGTCAAGAAATACCAGTTGATGCGCTTTGATGTCATCATCAGTTCGGATGACTATGCCCTCTCCTTTCTGCTCGAACACCGGGACACCCTTTTCCCGGGGGTGCCCATCGTCTTTTGCGGCGTCAATGACTACTCCGAAAGCATGCTGGCCGGCCATGACCAGATCACCGGGGTGGTTGAGGCCTTCGACATCCGGCAGACCATCGGGATGGCCCTCCGCCTGCACCCGTCGGCCGGGAAAATGGTCATCGTCAACGACACCACCAAGACAGGCGTGGCCAATAAACGGGTTATCGAGCGGCTGCTGCCGGAATTTGCCGGGCAAGTGCAATTCGAATTTCTGGAAGCGCTGACCATGCCCGATCTCCTAGCAAGCATTCGGGCACTGCCTTCGCAGTCCCTGGTGCTGCTGATGTCGTTTAACCGGGATGCGGCAGGACGGGTTTACGATTACGACACGAGCATCCAGTTGATTGCGCAGGCGTGCCCAGTGCCCATTTACGGCATCTGGGATTTTTATCTGGGCAAAGGCATCATCGGCGGCAAACTCACCAGCGGCAGGGCCCAGGGAGAAACGGCGGCTGCCATTGCCCTGAGAGTCATCGGCGGAGAACGCGCCGATCGGATCCCGGTCGTCACCCAAAGCCCCAACCGCTGGATGTTCGATCACCGTCAACTGCTCCGTTTCAATGTGAACGCATCCAGCCTTCCCGCCGATCGCGTGATCATCAACCAACCGGCATCCATTTACCGGCAATACAAGGCCATCATCTGGAGCGCCCTGATCGCGGTTTTTTCTCTGGCAACACTGAGCATTTTTTTACTCGCAACCATTGAGAAGCGGCGCAGGGTCGAAAAACGTCTGCGTGAGAGCCAGCAGTTGATGGTGGGTATTGCCGACAATGTACCCGGCGTGGTGTACCAGTTTTACGCCAAGGCAGACGGCCAGGTCGGTTTCAATTTTGTAAGTCAAAAAGCCTTTGAATTCTTCGAACTGACGGCCTCGCCGGAAACCTTTTTCAAGGCCTTTTCAGAGCGTGTCCACGATGACGACCAAGCGCGTTTTTTTTCGTCGATCACAGAGGCGGTGGCAACCGTCCGCGCCTGGCATTTCGAAGGTCGCTTTATCAAGCCGTCGGGTGCGGCCATCTGGTTTGCGGGCAATGCCGTTCCGCACCGTAACGGCGAAACCGTAGTCTTCGATGGTGTGCTCACGGACATCACCGAGCGGCGGGCCGCCGAAAAGGAAGTCAAGGAGCTTCACGCAGCGACCCAAAAAAACCTGGCGTTTATCCAAGCCATGCTTTCCGCCATTCCCACGCCGGTGTTCTTCAAGGATACCGAGGGCCGGTACCTGGGCTGCAACCAGGCCTTTTCAGAGCTCATGGGCGTTGCCGCCGATCAGATCAAGGGTAAGACGGTTCATGACGTGTGGCCTGGTGAAAAGGCCAAACGATATCACCAGAAAGATCTCGATTTGATCCGGTCTCCCGGCCGCCAAGTCTCTGAATTCACGGTGAGCGACAAGCATGGTCGGGAATTGGACGTCATCTTTGCCAAAGACACGTTTTGTGATGACAAGGGAGATGTGGCCGGCATCGTGGGCGCCTTCGTTGATATCACTGACCGCAAAGCGGCCCAGGAAGAGATCCGCCAGCGGCAGCTGTTTTTAGAGTCGGTGCTTTACCACGCCCCGGACGCCATTGTCACCCTGGATGCGCAGCACCGGGTGGTGGATTGGAACCCGGGGGCCGAAAAGATTTTCGGGTATACCCGTGAAGAAGCACTGGGCCAAGCATTGGACGATCTCGTCTCCGGGGATGAAGCCCGGGTCGAAGCCCTGCAGAAGACCCGGAAGGTCATGTCCGGCGAACGGATCGAAGCCTTCGAAACGGTGCGTTATAGAAAAGACGGGGCTCGGGTCAATGTCGTTGCCGCCGGGTCGCCCATCATGGTGGACGGCACCCTAACGGGCGTGGTCGCCATGTATACCGATGTGACGGCGCTGAAGCAGGCTCAGGATGACGTCAGAAGAAACGAGCGCATGCTGCGCCGAATCATGGACATCGTCCCGTCGATGATTTTCGTGAAAAATGCCCAGGGCCGGTTTCTCATGGCCAACCAGGCGGTGGCGGACAGTTACGGCATGACGGTGGAAGCGCTCCAGGACAAGCTTCAAGAAGAGGTTCACCCCGATCCCGGGCAGGTCGCGCAGATGTTGGCCGGCGATCGACAGGTCATCGAGAGCGGGCAACGCCTGTCTGTCGTCGAAGAGCCCTACCAGGACAGCACCGGTGCGACCCGTTGGCTGGAGGTCATCAAGGTTCCCGGAGACGCGAATGACTTCGGCGAACCGGTTGTCGTGGGGCTTGCCACCGACATCACCGAACGAAGAGCGGTGGAGGCCCGGATCCAGGAGAGTGAAAAACGCTACCGGACCATGTTTGAAAATACCGGCACCGGTACCGTTCTCAGCGAGGCCGATACGATCCTGTCCATGGTCAACAGTGAATTCACAAGGCTCGTCGGCTACTCGCGGGAGGAGATCGAAGGTAAAATGAGCTGGACGCAGCTTGTCGCGCCTGAGGATGTGGAACGGATGAAGCAATACCACCAAGCCCGGCGGCAGCCCTCCGGCAGCGCCCCCACAGAATGGGAATGCAGTGTGGTGGACAAGCTCGGTCAGGTCAAACGGGTGCTGCTGAAGGTGCGCTTGATTCCCGGTACCCAGACCAGCATCGGGTCTTTCCTGGATATCACCGAACGAAAACAGGCCGAGGAAGAACTCCGGCGGTTGCGCAATTACCTGTCCAACATCATCAACTCCATGCCCTCGGTGCTGGTGGGCGTGGACACCCACGGGCGGGTGACCCAATGGAACAAACAGGCCGAGCGAACCACGGGCATAACCTTCGACAAGGCGCGTTCACAACCTCTGACGGCGGTCTTTCCCCAGTTGATCGACGTGATGGAGCGCATCAAATCGGCCATTCAGGATCGCCGGGTGCTCAGGGACCCCAAAATTCCGAGGCATTCCAACGGCGAGACGCGATTTGAAGACATCACCATTTTCCCGCTGGTGGCCAATGGCGTGGAGGGGGCGGTGATCCGCGTGGACGATGTGACCGAACGGGTGCGCCTGGAGGAGATGATGATCCAGAGTGAAAAAATGCTTTCCGTCGGTGGGCTGGCCGCGGGCATGGCCCATGAGATCAACAATCCTCTGGCCGGCATCCTGCAAAATACAGCCGTACTGGAAAACCGTCTGTTCGGTGACCTGCCGGCCAACCGTAAGGCCGCCGAAGCCGCCGGCACCACCATGGCAGCCATTCAGCATTTCCTGGAGTTGCGCAAGCTGCCCAGCATGATAGAACATATCCGCACCTCCGGAAACCGGGCCGCAGCCATTGTCAGGAACATGCTCAGCTTTGCCAGAAAAAGTGACCGCATCATCTCCAGCCATGATCTTGGATCGCTTCTGGATCAGACCATTGAACTGGCCCAGACCGATTACGACATGAAAAAGCACTATGACTTTAAACAGATCCGGCTTTTTCGCGAGTATGACCGCACGGTCGCTCCCGTACCTTGTGAGGCAAGCAAGCTCCAGCAGGTGTTTTTGAACATCCTGAAAAACGGCGCCGAGGCAATGGCCGAGATGCAAGGCGGTGCGGCGCATCCGGCGTTTTTCCTGCGCGTGAAAGACGATGGCTTGTGGGTGCGGGTGGAGATCGAGGACAGCGGGCCAGGGATGGATGAGCAGACCCGCCGCCGCATCTTCGAGCCCTTTTTTACCACCAAGCCCGTGGGTAAAGGAACGGGTTTAGGCCTGTCGGTTTCCTATTTTATCATCACCGAAAACCATGGCGGCAAGATGAATGTGCATGCTGCCGCGCATGGCGGCACCCGGTTTGTCATTCGTTTGCCTAAAACGGGGAAATCGTGATCCAAGAAGGCGGACGCTGAAATGTGCTCTGCAAGGACATCAACCCTATGAAACCATCTCGCATCCTGATCATTGACGATGAGAAAGCCGTTCGAGACAGTTTCAATGCCCATCTGGAAGATTGCGGATACGAGATTCTCACCGCGGAAAATGGGCGTGTGGGATTGTCACTGTTTGAAAAAGAAGCGCCCGATCTGGTGATCGTCGATCTGCGCATGCCCGAAGTGGACGGCATGCAGGTACTCGAACAGATCGGCCGGCTTTCTCCCTTGACGCCGTTGATCGTGGCTTCGGGCACCGGTATCATCACCGATGCCATCGACGCCCTTCACAGTGGTGCCTGGGACTACCTGCTCAAACCCATCGAGGATATGTCCATCCTCACCCATGCAGTGGCAGCAGCCCTGGAAAAAGGACAGCTGAAAAGGGATAATCAGGCCTACCGGCAACATCTTGAACAACTGGTCGAAGCGCGCACAGCGGAGCTGGCGCAGGCCAATACGCAGCTCTCCCGGATCAATGCCCGGCTGCGGAAACTTGTCGATACCACCCGGGCCCTCTCCTTGTGCCGCGAGGTAAAGGCCTTCGGATCGTTGCTGTTGGAGGAGTTCGGGCAGCACATGCTGGCCACTGGCGGCAGCATCTACCTGAAAGAGGAGAACGGCCTTCGGCTGGTGCATGCCCTGGACGGCGACCATGCAGCCGAATTCATCCCCTTACCCCTGCCGGAGAAATCCCTTTTTGAGCATGTCATCACCGAAAAACAGCCTGTTCTGATTCGCAATGTCGCTGAGAACGAGACCCTGACACCCAGCGGGTGGGAGGGTTATACGGACGGTTCCGCCCTGGTGTTTCCCTTGCCTGATGAAACCGGCGGCCTGGCCGGCATCATGACCCTGCACAGCAAAACACCGCCCCCTTTTGCAGATCAGGATCGGGAGATCGGCACCCTTTTGGCCTCATACAGCTGCGAGGCGCTGCGCGCGGTCCGGGCCACCGAGCAGCTTCGGGAGAGTGAGGCGCGGTTCCGCAAGATTCTGGATACCATTCCTACCGGCATCATCATCGTGGATGTCGAGAGCCACCAGGTTGTCTACATCAACCCCACCGCGGCCGGCATGATCGGCGCCGATCCGCAGGCGATCACCGGCAAGGTCTGCCACCAGGTGATCTGCCCTTCAACGGAGGGGCATTGTCCCTTGGGGTCGGATAAGGAGATGGTGCAATCCGAGCGGACGCTGCTGACTTTGGACGGGCGAGACGTACCGGTGCTCAAGACGGTGTCCAGGACCACATTGGCCGGTCGGGAATGCTATATGGAATGCTGCATTGATCTGTCTGAACAAATCCGAGCCCGAGCGGACAAAGAAAAGCTGGAAACCCAGCTGCGCCAGGCTCAGAAGATGGAGGCCCTGGGCACCCTGGCCGGGGGGATTGCCCATGACTTCAACAACATCCTCAGCGCCGTGCTGGGCTACTCGGAACTGGGGCTGCAGGATCTGGACGACCCGAACCACGCCCTCTATCCGAAGCTGAAAGCCATCAACCATGCCGGCCAACGGGCCCGGGATCTGGTCGAGCAGATCCTGGCCTTCAGCCGCATGCAGGAACAGCTGCAGGCACCCATCAAGATCTCACCGATCGTCAAGGAGGCGATCAAGCTGCTGCAGTCCTCCCTGCCGGCCAACATTCAGGTCAAGGCGGCCATCAATGCCGACAGACCGGTGCTTGGCGATCCCACGCAGATCCACCAGATCATCATGAACCTGTGCACCAATGCCTACCACGCCATGCAGGCGTCCGGCGGCGTGCTGGGGGTCTCGTTGGAACAGGTATGCATGCATGCCGCGGAGGCCTTCGGTGTGTTGGACCTGCCAGCGGGCCAGTACCTGCGGCTGACGGTTTCCGACACGGGATCCGGCATCAGCCCGGCCATCATCGACCGCATTTTCGATCCCTATTTCACCACCAAGGAGAAGGGCAAGGGTACCGGTTTGGGATTGGCGGTGGTGCACGGCATCGTCAAGCGCCATGGTGGGGATATTTCGGTGGAGAGCCGGGTGGGTGAGGGCACGCGGTTTACCGTTTTTTTACCTGTCTGCGGTGATGAAACGGCGGAAGACGGCATTCGCCCCGTCAGCTTGCCCCGGGGCAGGGAGCATGTGCTGCTGGTGGATGACGAGAAGGACCTGGTGGCCATCGGCAGCGAAATGCTCCAACGCCTGGGCTATCGGGTGACCGCCATTATCGGCAGCACCGATGCCCTGGAGGCGTTCAAACAGGACCCCTTCCATTTTGATGTTGTGGTTACCGACTACAACATGCCGGGCCTGAGCGGTGACCAGCTGGCCCGGCAGATGCTGTCCATCCGCCGCGATACACCGATTATTGTCTGCACCGGGTTTTCCGAGGTGTTCGATCAGCAGCGGGCTCAGGCTATTGGCATCCGGCAGACGCTGATGAAGCCGGTGACCATGCAGGCCATGGCCCATGCGGTGCGTGAGGTGCTGGAAGGCCGCTGATTGGCTGCCAACTAGGCAAGACCCCTTGGGCTTATATTTCCATCCCTGCCCGATACCCCTGGTGAACGGCCTCGAAGGCCTGGGCCACCTTGCCGGCATCCCCCGCCACCGTGAAGGCGATGCCCAGTTTCTCAACCACGGCCTGGAGCGGGTTATAGGATGTCGCGCCGGCGGCGATCACCACCGTGTCGGCGGTCATCGTAGACAGCTGGCCGTCTTTTTCGATCTTCAGCCCTTGGGCGGTGATTGCCACCACGGTAGCCCCGGTGATCGTGGTCACGCCGATGCGCGACAGCTCCTGCAGCATGCCCCAGCGCGTGGATTTGCCGATATCCCTGCCCACCTTGTCCAGCATTTCGACCAGGGTCACCTGACGGGTGCCCCGGGTAGCCATCGTGAACAGGGCTTCCGGGTCTTCGGCGCGATTGACCAGCAGGAACTTGACCCCCTCGGCGGAGAGGGTGCCCTTTTCGGCCAGGAACAGGGCCGTCTCCACCCCAACGGCACCTCCGCCGATAACCGTTACCCGTCGGCCGGTCGTCACCCGGTTGGCCAGAACGTCCCAGGCCTGGACCACATGGGGCCGGTCGCTGCCGGGAATGGGCGGGGCAAGGGGCTTTGCACCGGTAGCCAGGATCACCGCATCGGGGGATTCATCCTGGATCAGGGCTGCGTCCACCTCGCAATCGAGTACCGTGGGAATCCCCGCCAGCGCGACCTGTCGGGCTAGATCCCGCGCCAGGGAGGCGAACTCGGCCCGTCCGGGAGGCGCCGCGGCCAGGAAAAGCTGGCCGCCTAAACGGCCGGTCGCTTCAAACAGCGTCACCCGGTTACCACGCTCGTGGGCCGCCAGGGCGGCGCTCATGCCCGCCGGGCCCCCGCCGATCACCATCACCTTTTTCGGTGAGGGCGTTTTTTCAGTCGTCATTACGCTTTCGTGGCCGGCCCGGGGGTTGCACATGCAGGCCACGTGCTTGAGTTGGAACAGGTGGTCGAAGCACCCCTGGGCACAGGCGATGCAGTGGACGATGTCACTTTCCTGCCTTTGGCGGGCCTTTTCCGGCAGCCGGGGGTCGGCAATCAGGCTGCGGCCCATGGCGACCATATCGCACAGGTTGTCGGCGAGCATCTCGCGGGCCGTGGCCGGGTCGTTGATGCGGTGGCTGGCGATCACCGGCACGTCCACCTGTTCGCGGATCTCTTTGGCCAGATAGGCAAACACGCCTCGGGGTACTGCGCTGACGATCTGGGGCACGCGGGCTTCGTGCCAGCCCACGTTGATGCACAGGGCATCGGCAGGGCCGGCCGCCAGCGTCCGGGCGTATTCCTGAAGCTCCAGCCGGCCGTTGCCGCCGGGCATGAAGTCGTTGCCGTTCATACGCACGATCAGCGGGTAGTCGTCACCCACGGCGTTGCGCACGGCGGCCATCACCTCCAGTCCGAAGCGCATGCGGTTTTCCAGGCTGCCGCCATAGCGGTCGGTGCGCCGGTTGGTCAGCGGAGAGAGGAACTCACTGATCAGGTAGCCGGTGCCGCTGAGCACTTCCACGGCGTCGAACCCGGCGGCCCTGACCCGCAGGGCGGCGGCGGCAAAGGCGTCGACGGTCTGCCGGATCTCTTCCGGGGTGAGTTCCCGGGGGGTCTCTCCGGTCATGCGCGAGGCCACGGGAGAGGGGGCCACCGGCTGCCGTCCGTTCAGGAAGAATGAGAAGTTGTAGCGGCCGGCATGATTGAGTTGGACCGCGCTGCGGGCTCCGTGGTCCTTGATGGCCGATGCCAGGCGGGCCAGGCCGGGAATATGGGCATCATCGTGGGCGCCGATGTTCTGGGTGTTGCCGGACAGGTCGTCCACGGTGGCATAGCCCACGCAGATCATGCCCACACCGCCTTTGGCACGCTCGGCATAGAAGGCAACCAACTGGTCGGTCACCTGGAAATCCACGGCCATGCCCAGGTGCATGGCGGGCAGGTAGATGCGGTTTTTGATCTCAAGCCGGTTGATGGTGATGGGCTGGAACAGGGGATCGATCATTTTTTTTCTCCAGGGTTAAGCGCTTCGATTGTTTAGCCCTTTAAAGGCGATGAGCCGCTTTTGCATGATGCGGTCGATGACATAGACCCTCAGGCCCCGGGCCATGCGGGTGAGTTCCAGGGTCAGGGCGGCGTCCTTCTCAAAGGAGAGCGCATGGGTGCAGCGTTGGCGCAGGACGATCTCTTTTTCCACCATGGCGTCGGCCAGCTCCGGGTAAAAAGAGAGT
The DNA here is from genome assembly GCA_963704985.1 of uncultured delta proteobacterium. GTDB lineage: Bacteria > Desulfobacterota > Desulfobacteria > Desulfobacterales > Desulfosarcinaceae > Desulfosarcina. The sequence continues at coordinate 1,143,498 of CAVPIL010000010.1, forward strand.
TCAGCGATGGTTAATCCCAGAGCGAACCCTTTTTTCAGCAGCCGCCCGATGGCCTGATCCTCGGCATCGAACCGATCATCTGCCATGGGAACGATAATGCGGGCTTGGCACAGGTCGTTTACCTGTCCGTCGCTTAAGCCGGTGGCTTGGCAAAAGGCGCGCTTGCCGATCGGCCTGCCCCGGTAACCGAACAGGGTGGTCTGAAGTTCCACCAGAGGACCTACGTCCCGCCCCTTGTCCATCTCTTTGAGCAGGCCCTTGATGGCTGTCAGCGGCAGCCGGTGGCGGTTCTGGGTCTCTTTGATAAAGGCCACCCGCTCCACGCATGACGGATGGTAGTAGGCCATGTTGGGTTGGGTGCGTATCGGCTGGGGCAGCAGGCCGGTATTCACATAAAGCAGAAGGGTGGATTTGGGCACACCGGTGGCATCCACCAGCGCCTTCATTTTTAAAAAGGGCTGGCCGGCTGCCGTTTGTGGTTTGGCGTTGGATGTGACCACGGAAACGTCCGATACCGATCCTGTTATCCGGTCGTGCAAAAGTGTGCAGTGCAACTTGACACTTTTAGCATTAACCATTTTTCCGGCAGGCCTGTCAAGAACCGTAACGTGTCAGACGGCATCGGTTCCGCGGCGTGCGGCTGCCCGTGCGCATTTAAATCTTGACAACCTGACGACAACTGGATAAAAAACAAGTTGCCTAACGACCGGTCGGTAAATTTCAGACACCCGTTACCGCCGGTCATCGCCTGTTGCATCAGGAGCCGCAGCCCATATGGCCGACATGAAAGCGACCATTAAATCCGTATCCATCGATCTCTTTTTTAAAAAAGGATACTTTGCCACCAGTATCAGCGATATCGCCGGGGGCAGCGGCATCCAGAAGGCCAGCATCTATTATCACTACGCCAGCAAAGCGGATCTGCTGTTTCATATTTTAAAGTCCACCATGGACGATCTGACCGCCTGCCTGAATCAGCGCCTAACGGTGGTTGCGGACATTGAACAGCGGATGCGGGCGGCAGTGCGCAGCCACGTAAGGTTTCACCTGGAACGGCAGAAGGAAAACTTCATTGCCAACAGCGAGCTGCGCGGGCTGTCCGCCGAGCATTACCGCATCATCGTCAAAAAACGGGACGAATACGAATCGATTTTTCAGGAGCTCATCCGTCAGGGGGCCGAAGAGGGCGTGTTTGCCAACGTGGACGTGAAGATCCTCTCCTACGCCATCTTGACCCTGTGTACGGCCGGCGCCACCTGGTATAAACCCGGCGGGCGGTTGACGGTGGATGAGATCGCCGACATCTATGAAAATTTTATTATCAGCGGATTGAAGCAGGGCAGCCTCAACAGGTCTGCCAACTGCCAAACGAACATCTTCAACGGTACCGAAAAGAGGTGGGCGCCGTGCGAATGAAGCACGGCAAAGCCGGCCCCGCTGTGGCGGAAAGGAGGTCGTCGTGGATTTTGACTTGACCAAGGAACAGGAAATGATCCGCAAGGAGGTCCGCAAGTTTGCCCAGAGCGAAATTGCGCCGGTGGCCCTGGATCTGGACGAAGCAGAGGAATTTTCCTGCGACCTCACGCGCAAGATGGGCGAGATCGGCCTGTTCGGCCTGTTTGTTTCCGAAACGTACGAGGGCCAGGCCATGGACTACATCTCTTACATCATCGCGGTAGAGGAGATCGCCCGGGTGGATGGTTCCCAGGCGGCCACCATTGCGGCGGGAAACTCCCTGGGCATCGGTCCGCTCTACTATTTCGGCAGCCCGGAACAAAAGCAAAAATACCTGCCGAAACTCTGCACCGGGGAGGCCTTGTGGGGTTTCGGGCTCACCGAACCCACGGCCGGTTCGGATGCCGGCGGGTCCAAGACCACGGCGGTGCGCGATGGCAACCAGTGGGTGATCAACGGCTCTAAAATCTTCATCACCAACGCGGCCAGTGACATGACCCTGGGGGTGACGGTCCAGGCCATCACCGGCACCCGTCCCAACGGCAAACCGGAATACACCTGTTTTATCGTCGAGAGCGGCACCAAGGGATTCAAGGCCGTGCCCATGAAAAAGAAAATGATGTGGCGGGCCTCCAATACGGCGGAGTTGTACTTCGACGATGTCCGCGTGCCAATGGAGAACATCCTGGGGCAGCAGGGCGACGGGTTTCACCAGATGCTCAAAACCCTGGACGGCGGACGCCTTTCCATCGCCGCCATGGGACTTGGCGGTGCCCAGGGGGCCTATGATGCGGCCTTGAAATACGCCCAGAATCGCGAGCAGTTCGGTCAGCCCATTTCCAAGTTCCAGGCCGTGGCCTTTAAGCTGGCGGACAGCGCCATGGAGATCGAATGCGGTCGCAACCTGCTTTACAAGGCCTGCTGGCTGCGCGACCATAAGCGCCCGTATGAAAAAGAGGCCGCCATGGCCAAGCTTTACTGCTCCGAGCTCATGGGCCGGGTGGCCAACCATGCCGTGCAGATCCACGGCGGCTACGGACTGATGAAAGAATATGACGTGGAGCGGTTTTACCGCGACCAGAAGCTGCTGGATATCGGAGAGGGCACTTCTGAAGTCCAGCGCATCGTCATTTCACGATACATCGGTTGCTGACACCACCGATCCAGACGCCTTTTAGGGAGGTTGGCATGAACGAATCGATTCTGTTGGCCGAGCAGCAAGACGGTGTGGCCGTGATCACCCTGAACCGGCCCGAGGTGATGAATTCCTTCAATTTTGCGCTGCTGCACGCCCTGGCTGCCAAAATCGATGCAATCCGCTTTGACAGCAGTGTGCGCGTGATCATCATCACCGGCGCCGGCGAGCGGGCCTTCTGCTCCGGCGCGGATCTGAAGGAGCGGGCAACCCTGTCTCCCGTCCAGGTCAAGGAGTACATTTTTACGATCCGCAACCTGTTCACGGCCATCGAACAACTCAACAAACCGGTGATCGCCGCGGTCAACGGCGTGGCCCTGGGCGGCGGAACCGAGCTGGCCCTGGCGTCGGACATCCGCATCGCTGCGGAAACGGCCAGCCTGGGACTCACCGAAACCCGGCTGGCCATCATCCCCGGCGCCGGTGGTACCCAGCGCCTGCCTCGGTTGGTCGGCAAGGGCAAAGCCAAAGAGCTGATCTTCACCGGCCGGCGCATCGGCGCGGCCGAGGCCTTGGATATCGGCCTGGTGAACCGGATCTGTGCCCCCGAAGCCCTGATCGACAACTGCCGGCAGATGGCCGCCGAGATCTGTGAAACCGGTCCCGTGGCCATCGAGCAGGCCAAGTACGCCATCAACCACGGCATGGAAACGGACCTGGCCACCGGTCTGGCCATCGAATCCAACGCCTACTGGGTTTGCATTCCCACCGCCGACCGGCTGGAGGGCCTGGCGGCCTTCAAAGAGAAGCGCAAACCGGTATACAAGGGCTGTTGACCCGCATCGGAAGAAAACAAGCAGCGGGCAGGTATGTTGAATCGCCCGTCCATCCATAGGAACATAAAAAGGAGGCCGCATGACCGAATACGATTATTGGAAAATTTTCCCACGCATGCCCAGGAAGGTGACCCTTGGCGACATCACTGTGCGGGACGGATTTCAGCACCTGGAAAAGTTCATCTCCACCCGGGCCAAGATTTTTTACGCCGAAGAGATGATCTTTGCCGGCTGCCGCAACATCGAGGTGACCAACCTGGGCAACCCCTACCTCATGCCCCAGTTCAGCGATGCGGAACAGATTCTGGCGCATCTGCGCAGCGATAGCTTCCGTAGCCGCTGCAAAAAAAGGGGCATCGATCCGGATGATGTCACCATCACTGCCGTGACCATCCGTGAACCGGGCGTGAACCGGGCCATCGAGCTGGCCAAAAAGGGTGTCGGGCCGGATCGCTGCCTGATGATGGTGTCCACCGAAGAGGAACACCATTTTGCCAACTCCGGCCTCACCCTGCCCGAATACTGGAAAGAGTGCGAACGGGCCATTCGCAAATGCCGCGACGCAGGTCTTCAAATGTGCGGTACCGTGAGTACCATCTGGGGCAGTCCCATTGCCGGTGCCACCGAACTGAAGGACGCGGTCGAGTTCACCAAGCGCTGGCTGTCGATCGGCGCCACCGACATCGAGCATGCCGACCACGACGGCAGCGCCTCGGCGCCGGAGGTCTACCGCTACTTTTCCATGATTCTGGACGAAATTCCCGACACCTCGGTGCACATCGCCCACTTCCACGAAACCAAACGGGTGGCATCCGCATCGGTGCTGGCGGCGCTTCAGGCAGGAATCTGCCATTTCGAGGGGACCCTGGGCGGCCTCGGTGGCCAGCCGGCCAACTTTCTGGACGACTGCCCGGTGCCGGGTACCGGAGAGTATTACTACGAGGATCCCCGCTATGTGGGGTTGACCTGCCTCGAGGACATGCTGGTGCAGATCGACGAAATGGGCATCGAACACGGCTTTGACGTGGATCGCATTTTGTGGCTGGGGCGGCAGCTTGAACGCACCGTGGGTCACCGACTGCGCAGCGAAGCCGTGATCAACGGGCGCACCCTCAAGGGGGGGCATCCCAAATTCGCCCGACCGGGGTTGAAGAAGCTCAAGGAGAAGATGGGTGAGGCGCCCGACCAGAAGCTGCCCCAGGAATGGGCTGAGCAGGTGGTGCTGCCAGAGCGTTTTCGCCCCTGACCGGCTTGACCCGCGGTTGAAATCAGGGCATGGTAACACGTAACCCGCTGCCTGCGATACCGATCTCAACAGGAAAACCGGGATGATTCCCGAACCAGGAGCATTGCCATGGAAACAGGCGCAAAGAAACCCCACATCAACGTGGATTATTTCGAAGACCTGACCGGAAAAATCAAGGATGATGCCTGCAGCCAGCCGGAAGGCGGCCAGGAGGACATCGGCCAGCGGATCAAAGCCCTTCGCGAAGCCAAAGGCCTTTCCCTGGACAAGTTGTCTCACATGACCGGTTTTGATGTGGAGCTCTTGTCCAGCATCGAACGCTGTGAGGTTCAGCCGCAGTTGGGGACGGCCATCAAGCTGTCCAAGGCCCTGGACAGCGCCTTTGGTCGGCTGGTGTCCGGCGTGGGCGAAAAGCTTTATTCCATCACGCGCAAAGGCGAGCAGAAAATCGTTTCCCGGTCCACTTCACTGAAGGGCAAAAAACAGGCTTACACTTACCGGAGCCTGGCGCCGGAGGTCAAGGGCCGCCATATGGAATCCCTCATTGTCCAGCTGGAGGAGGCCCCGGACAAGCAACGCTCCGTCCACGACGGCGAGGAGTTCATCTACGTGCTGGACGGGAAGGTTTCTCTGGATATCGGTGACGATCACTTCGACCTGACTCCCGGGGATAGTGCTTACTACCTGTCCACCACGCCCCACCTGATCGCCGCCGCAACGGGCCAGGCAACCATCCTGGCAGTGCTCTACGGCGGCTAGGGCCGGCGATACCCAAATCAGGGCGGCCATTCCGGATGGATCGAATCCGGAATGGCCGCCATCCTAAAAGCGATTGATCACCGTCACGCCGGGTTGATCAAACCGATCCATGACGGTCAATTGAGCGATCCCTTCTGCTAAACCTACCGTACGGCCGATGAGTTTTTCCGGATGCAGTTTGCCGGCGGCGATCATGTCCAGCAGCCGGTTGTATTCGAAGGCCTGGATGCCATGGCTGCCCAGAATTTCCAACTCATGGGCAATGACCCGATCCATGGGAACCCGCGGGTGCCGGTGTTCGGTGTCCAGAATGCCCACCTGAATGTGCTTGCCCCGTTTTCTCAGGCTGGCGATGGCGTCGAAACAGGTCTGGGGACTGCCCAGGGCATCCACCGTCACATGCGCCCCGCCACCGGACAGGTCACGGACGGTTTGCACCACGTTGCCCACCGAACGGGCGTTGACTGTCTGCGCTGCGCCGACCGAGCGGGCCAGATCCAGTTTATTATCCATGATGTCCACGGCCACCACTTGGGCCCCCAGGGCGTTGGCGATCATGATGGCGGACAGGCCCACCCCGCCGCAGCCGAAGACGACCACCCATTGTCCTGCTGTGACCCGGCCCTGGACGGCGATGGCCCGGAACGCGGTGACGAACCGGCAGCCCAGGCTGGCCGCGGTGACGAAATCCATGCCTTCCGGCAGCCGCACCAGATTGACGTCCGCATAGGCAATGGCCACATACTCGGCAAACGATCCCCAGCCGGTGAATCCCGGCTGAAACTGGTGGTCACACACCTGGTGGTTGCCCGACAGGCATTGGGGACACCCGCCGCAGCCACAAACAAACGGAAGGGTCACGCGATCTCCGGGCCGCCAATGCGTGACACCCGGGCCAACGCTTTGGATCACGCCGGCCAGTTCGTGGCCGGGCACATGGGGCAGGGTGATGTCCGGGTCGTGCCCCTTCCAGCCATGCCAGTCGCTCAAGCACAGGCCCGTGGCTTCGACCTTGATCACCACACCGCCATCCGGCGGCTTCGGGTCGGGCAGATCCGCGATGGTAACCGGACCTTCGAAGGCCTCATAGTATGCTGCGCGCATCATTTTTCCCTTTCCTCTTTCATGGTCGGATGCCAATGCCTTTGAAAAAGGTATAGCAAAAGGTGCCATCCGCCTGGGTGGTGCGATACAGATCGGCGATCCCCCGATTCCAGGTCTCCTCGTCGATCATTCCCCTGCTCAGGGCCTGATCCCTTACCCCTTCCACCATGGCGGTGAAGGTTTTGCGGGTAAAGCCGTCAACCAGGGCCGGCCGGGATGCATCCACGTATACCATGCGCGGTGAAACCGCAACTCCGCCATACCCGGCTTCGACAAGCAGGGGGTAGAGCCGTCTGCCGATCAGGGCGTCACCACCGGCGCGTGCCTGGATCCTGACCAGGCACGCGACCGCCAGATCCGCCGCCCGGCTTTGGGGATGGCAGTAGTAGGAGCCGTGGTCCCCCTCGATGACCGTGAGGGTTCCCCCGGGTTTGAGCACCCGCCGGAACCCGTCCAGGGCCTTGAGGGGATCGGCAAGATGCTCGAGCACAAAGCAGACGAACACGTGATCAAAGCTGGCGGCACGGTATGGCAACCGGTAGATGTCAGCCTGCCTGAAGCTCACATTGGTCAACGCCTCTTGGTCGGCCATCCGCCGTGCGGCATCCAGAGAGGCTTCCGATATGTCCATGCATTCGAAGCGGGCCCCGGGGCTGGACCGGGAGAGCGTGATGGTCTGGGCGCCGACGCCGCAGCCGGCCTCCAGCACCCGGCTGCCGGCGGGGTAGGCGGTGTCGCCATGCAGCAGATCGGTGAGGGTGCCGGCCTGGTCGGCCAACCGGCAGGACTCTCTTGCGGAATAGCCGTGGACATAGGGACTCATAAATTCTGCTTCATCGTTTGGGATCACGGTGGTTAAATCTTCGGTGACCGAAAAAGCCCGCGGCAACAGCGGCCTGTACCTCTCTGGGAACGGCCAGGTTGACGGCGCCGGCAGGGGCCACCACGTTCTGCCCCATATAGCGAAAGCCCAGGGCGCCCCTTTCGATGACACCCAGGCAGTAGCCCTCGTGGAAATGGGGCGCAAACACCTGGGTCACATAGCGGGCGTGCATCAGGTTCACCGGACCCAGTCCGGTGTTGACCCGGCGCATGCGGATCTCTTCGCGCTGGTTCACTGGTTGTTTTCGGCTGACCATGTTCTGATTGCGGCAATTTCGCGCGCATTGATGCCCAGGGATTCCAGAAAGTCCTGGTGGGCTTCGGGGGACATGCGTTCAAAGGCCACGTGCCACTGCCACATGGCCTCATCGTCAAGCCCGGCGGCACGCAGCACCGCCACCCAGCGCTGCTTGTCGAGCACGCGGGTACCGGCCAGCAGCGATTGGTCCTTCAACAGGTCGACGATGGTCTGCTGCTGGGTGCGCAGGTCCTGAATTTCCCGATTCAGGGCATCCAGCCGCATCTCCAGGGCCTTGACCGTTTTTTGCCGGGGCGCAGCCAGAATCGCTGCGATGGCTTTCAAGGCGATGCCGGTGCGTCGATAGCGGCAGATCTGCTCCAGTCGCTGGCGATCCGCACCACTGTAAATGCGGTAGTTGGCCGGGCTTCGGCCCGTCGGCCGCAGCAGGCCGATGCGGTCGTAATACAACAGCGTGCTGCGGGACAAGCCGAACATCCGGGCCAGCCGTGATATGCTGAAACCGCCGTCAGTGGTTGGTATTGGGGCCATAGGGATTGGATGCCAGGTGCAGGTCGGCCAATTTGAGCATGCTGCCGGTTTTCAAATAGTGATCGAGCATTTTTTGGATGGCCGCTTTTTCCGACCGGAAGGTGTCGTCGGTCAGGTTTTTGATCCACTGGTTGCCTGCTTCACTCAGGCCGGTATAGGTATGGGTCCAGGTGGCGATGGTGGTGCCTTCCGCCGCGGCCAAGGCCACATCCAGCCGGTTGACCTTGAAATCGGGCACCAAGCGTATGAATTCGATGGCCCGATCTTTTTCATAGCGGCACACGATCCAGGTTTCCAGACCGCCCTGGGCGGGGAACGTTGTCCGGAACACCGCGTTGTTTTCGGCCACCCCGCTGGCGCTGAAAACCATATCACAGGACCAGGGTTCGATCCACTCGTATTCCCGCACCGGACACAGCAGGGGAAACACCTCGGCAGGGGGTGCCTGCAGGGTCATGGTATACTGCTTGACCGCTCGTTCCGATCTGAATGCATTCATTTTTGCTCCTTGGTTCTTTGGGTTGCGGGTGATGGTTCCCATTCGATACGCATCCCATAAACTGTGAAGCGGTAGACAGGTCAAGCATTGATTCAGGCGGCTTGAAAAAAGTGCATCAACGCTGCCCACGCATTGCCCACCGGTCACCGGGGTCCCGTCGGGGCAGGCTTTTCAAGCGCCTGGCGCTGGTGTATGCTCGGTTCAATCAGCGACGTCCGCTGCATTGTCAATCCCAGGAGAGGCTTATGCAAAAAACCGTACTGGTGCCCGTCGCCGACGGGACCGAGGAGTTGGAAGCCGTGGCCATCATCGACGTGCTGCGCAGGGCCGGTGCAGCGGTAACCGTGGCTTCGGTAACCGGCCATCGCCAGATCACGGCCTCCCGCGGCGTGGTTATCGTGGCCGACGCACTGATCGAGGCCTGCGGGGAGATGGACTACGACCTGGTCGTGCTGCCCGGGGGCATTCCCGGCGCCGAGCACCTGCGCGATTCAGCGGACCTGACCCGCATCCTGAAGCGCCAGCGGGAAACAGGGCGTCTGTACGGTGCGATCTGTGCCAGCCCGGCCGTGGTGCTGGAGCATCATGGCTTGCTGGAAGGACGCCGGGGCACCTGCCATCCCGGTTTTGTCGACCGGCTGAGGGTCAAGGATCGTGTGGCATCGCGCGTGGTGGCCGACGGCAACTGCCTTACCAGCCGGGGGCCGGGAACCGCCATTGAGTTTGCCCTGGCGTTGGTGGAAAGGCTCTACGGCAAGGACAAGCGGGAGGAAGTGGCCGCGCCCATGGTGATTTAGCGGTAAGAAACCCATCCTGAAGATAGTGTTCTGCGGGAAATGGACAGCGGACCAAACCACTGTTAATATATTTAGAATAGACCCGGTTCCCTGTTCAGGGGAAATTCCTGATCTTGCGAAGCCTGAAAAAATAACCCCCGACAGCTATGGTTACCGTCGGGGGTTGGCTTGTATTTTTTAATCGTTCAGCCGCGCTTGCACATATTTGAATGCCGATGGAAATGGTTGCCGGCAGTGATTAAAAGCGACATAGAACCATGCTAACTCAGGGGCCAAGATGCTCTGTTGAAGGCAGGAACTCAATTTAAGGACTTTGACGGCCTTCTTTTCTAATAAGCCTGGCCGTATGAAACTAAATGGAAAGCCTTCAAACACTACTTCCCATATACCACCACGTAATTGCTGCGGGATTGAGTGGAGGCCCCCGGTCCGTAATTACCGCCTAAATTGACACACTCCCCGGCGTTAAACCATTTTCGGTATACCTTCAGGTACGGCTGCGAACTCAGTGATGTTGTGATTTTATATTCCGAGCGCAATTCCCAACCGCTTAACCAACTGGGTATCGAAGATGACCGGCTGTCAAAAAGCACATACACCCAAGAACTGACCGGATTCGTGAAGCGCACATAGCCACTTGCTGCGCTGTTATTGCGCTGGTTATTGGGGGTTTGGATTAACCTACGCCCGAGCATAAAACCGGGGACGCCACCCGTGATGATGTAGTTTCGGTCGGTGTAAAAAAATGTGCCAACCACCAGCTTGGATTCTTCAAACAGGCCTCCTAATTCACAGGCCCCCTTGGTATTAGTGGTCGTTCCGCTGCCTCCTTTGCCGTAAAAAACGACGTAGCTGCTGATCGCACCGCCAGAAAACCCTGGCGCTTTGTTGGCACCAAGGTTGACAATCTTCCCTTTAGCATAATTGCGGCTATATATCTTAAGGGATGGCTGCGAAGACAGGGATGTTTTGAGAATGTCACCGGTGTCGAGAAAACCGTTCATCCAATTCGGTACCCTGGTTGCCCGACTGTCGTAGGCTACGTACACCATGCCAGCATAGGGCATTGTAAAGGTTAAATAACCACTGGCATCGGTGCGGTTCCGGGCGTTATTGGGTGTTATTATCGCGTCCATATCGTCATACGGCGAGGGCACACGAGTTAACTGGTAGCTCTTATCCGTATAGTACTCGACGCCCTCGGTAAGGGTTGTTTCCGCAAACCTTGAGTTCAAAACGACGTTGGCAGTGTCCGGACCAGGGTTGTTGGCTACGGGGGGAATATAGTGGACTTCATTGGAATTGGCACTTATCGCCCTGCCATTGAAGGCCCGCACCACGAAATGGTATCCGGTTTGATTCTTTAGATTGTGAAGGGTACAGGTGGCCGCGGTGCCTTCCCAGGCGGGCTGGCTGTAATTGTATACCTGACCGCTTTGTCGTGCGTATACCCGGTAACCTTTGGCGGAACCATGGGTCCCATCGAAGGGTTACACTGGCCGCCACGGCAGCGGTGGTGGTCAATAAGATGAAAGCGGATAAAAGGATGGCAACGATACGGGTAGTTTTTTGGAGCGCTTGTTTTTGGTTCATGAGCGAGGGTGATTCTCCAATTCCAATTTTCAATGTTAGACAACGTGCCGACCCATATCAGGATGATTTCGCTGGTCTTCAGCAATTGGCTTGCCAAGCCGCAATCGATCATTGCTATTTGGTTTTAGGCGTTTGATTTTACAAAGAAATTATTTATTAAACGATGGGATCATTTACAGGTTTCTGTTGGAAAAACAACCGGACGGGAAAAGGTGGTACTCTTGGTGTGCAAAATTCGTAACCGATTGCAATCTGGTAACGTTGGGTGCAATTGGATACGGCGCCATCTTGGGGTTGACCCGGCGATGGGTTCAAGGAAGCTAACTGATCTTGCCGTGCTCAAAAAAAACCCCTCAAGCTGCCATGGCTTGCGGGGTTTTGTGTATTATTCTTTCAGGACGCCTTCAGTCCCTAAATTCAGGCTGGGCTAAATAGATGCTTCTCTATCAGAAAAACGGCCTGAGCGAGGTCGGAAAAAATCAGTTCATAGCAGGGCCTTTTTTCCACCAGGGCAATCATGGCCTCAACATCCCTGTCGGTAAACGCCCGATTTGAGGAGCCGGTTCCGGCCAATCGCTGCAGGGCCGCCATTTTATCCAGTGGGGCCAGGCGGTTTTTGGCACCCGGGATGAATTTGGGAAAAACCAAACAATCAACCGGCGCAGAACCATCAAGGGCCGCGGGGAGCTGGTGAGGGGCTGGAGAGAGGTAGCGGACTTGTTTTCCATCTTCGCGCTGGTGGACAGGCCGCCCCCCCAGTTTGGGATAATACCCTTCAAGCGGTTGCACCGATCCGGGCTTTATGCTCATGGGCAGAGGCAGGGGAGACACATGCTGATCGTCCCCATTGAGGACGGCCAGTTCATCTGAAAAAAAGCGCCAGCCGTGCGCAAGGAGCGCTGCAACAAGGGTTGTCTTGCCGCTGCCGGCCTCGCCGGGGAAGATCACCGTGGCTCCGTCTCTTTCGACAACCGCGGCATGGAATAACAGGCGCTCCTTGAGGGCCTCGCAGGCCTTCACAAAAACCAGGGTCGCCAGGTGCGGCAGCACCTCGTTTTCCGGCAAACCGTCCCTGAAGCCCACACCATCGAGGAAGATGTCCCAGGTTTGGGCCCCTTTGTGAACCGGCGGCAACCGCAAGGCGGGTGTCGGGCAATCCTCCGTCAGCCACCACCAGATGCGCCATCATAGCCGTGAAGGCCCCTCCCAGGGCGGCAGCCTGGCAACGAAATTCAAAAAGATGGCCGGCCACTCGGAAAAACCGCTGGATGGCCCAGCTGGCCGGCTCAACCAGCCTGGGTCCGCTGGGCGTTATGTCCCAGCTGTCGCCGTTTTCCAGGCGTTCAGCCCGCGGCTCACGGGAGAACAGGCCTTCCTGAGTCAGGACTTCCAGAAGGGATCGGGCATCCTGCAGGGCGTTGCCTTTGTCTATATGGAACGCGGCGGCGAGACGACCGGCCAGTTCGTCCAAACTGGCCACTTCATCCAAAAGGCACCAGATGAATGCAGATGTGGCGTTGAGGGCCCAAATTCGCCGCGAACCCTTTAAAAAAAGAACCCCTCCATCGACGAAAGGGTAGAAGCTGACGTCGGGTGAAGGGGTAACGATGAAACCGAAGAATGAGGCAATCTTGAATTGAAGCAACCTCGCATTCAGAATGGATTTACGATCTTAAAGGCGATAAAGTCCTAGACAGTATCTCCTTGAACCATTTAAAGATCCCTACTTTACAAAGGCTGGAAGCGGCGTCGGGTGTAGGGGCCAGAGATTCGACATGGGGGATGGGCCGCTGATGCCACTCCATGCGAACGCCATCCGAAATTAAAACCAGGAGCTGAGTATTGGTCAACAAGCGATCGGTACTCTTTATTAACTGCGGCGCCGAGCAGGAATCGGTTTTCTAGGACGACGCACGAATTTTTGGCGATGTACAGGTGGAAGACCATTTCCCGTCCAGGATTTGCACGCACTGGCCTTTTCCACCAGCATGGACAATACGATGGGGGTGGCATAGGCTGCGTAGGCACTTTTACGGAGAAAATCACGACGATTCATCGCACTGGGTTGTTTTTTTTCATTCTCATTCATAGCTTTTACCCCCCCCTTATTGTTGTTAAACATTAAAAACACAGAAAGGGGTAAAGCATTTATTGTACCTGAACTTTAAAAAATTTAATTTCAAATGATAACAATTAGTTAAGTGGATTGGAATGAAGCCGACAGCGTTGAATTGAGAAAATAATTTACCAAAACCGGGGAAAAACCTTCTCGGTGTGGAAAAAAATTCATATTTTCACGTACTGAACGCGCTATTCCCTGCTTGGCTTATGGCTTAACCCTCAGACCTTTAAGCAATCAACATTCCCCCACGGAAGACCACAGGGACGTTCTGCCTGACAGCAGGGTTACGGATGTGGATACTAATAGATTTCAGTTGATTTTAAGGCGCATCTGGTTTTTTTAATAAAAACTTGAATTTCTTGAACTTTCTGTAAATTTCTAAAGTCAACCGCCTTTTTTAAATTAATTTTCCTGAAAAAGAAAACGGATAACCAGATCAGCCGTATGGGAATATTTCTTAGGCCTTGCTTGTAGCATAAATTTTGCCACACCCAAGCCGGCCGGTTCAGGCGCTGAAATCAATGATAAAAATCCTGAGAGCGACTGCTTTGATTCTCTTGGCGGCAGTTGGTCGGAGGTGTTTCGCAATCCGGAGAGAGTAATCGGCCCGGTTGTTCTCGGCGCCCGCAATCCTGGCCACCTGCAGACTTGGAAAGACGACCCGGGGCACATGCGCGGGAAAGGGCATGCCCATCAGCCTGTGTGCCAGCGTCAGGTAAACACGAAATTGACGGCCCAGCCCATGGCAGGCACCTTTTCCCAACCATTCGCGCCAGTCGATGACCGAACGGTAACGACGTACCAAGTAGGCAAACTCGGCCAGCTGACGCAGGGATATGGTAGGAGTGATGAAGGCTTGGTCCGGCACCAGTGCATGAACCGTGTTATGCAGCAATCGGTAGGTTGGCGTCAGCACACAGGGATTCAGTCCTTCCCACGCAATTGTTTCTTTGTGTGCCCAGGATACGTCGGTGGGCAGCACTCTGCCGGCCTGCCCCCGGGCGGTTTGAAAATGGATTTCCACTGCCACGGGCGTTCCCGGTTTCAAGTAACGGGGTAAATGATGAGGTGCGTTTGAGTCGAAGAAGCCTGAGGAACTGCCAATACCATCCTGCCAGCTCATCATAGCCCAGTTGCCATAGGAGGTTTTTTACCGGTTCAATATGCTGCGTCTTAACCAGGAAATCGAGGTCCCCCATCATTCGCGCGCCCGCGTCTTCATACAAATCATCACAAAACGTGGCAGCCCCTTTGAGCAGAATGACGGGAACTTCAAGATCTTGTAAATGGGAAACAATTTCTACAGCGGCCAGTCGGAAGGTGTCCTGGCGCTCCGCATTCGCCTGATGCAGATGCTGCAGGTAAGATTGCAGATCCGACGGCAGCATCGGCAGCAACCCGTCCTCTTGCAGGCGAACAAACCACAGGGGGGCGCAAAAATGCAGATTGGCCATGTAGAGCAGGCGTCCCCAATCAACGTTCCCCTGCTGAATAATATTGGCCAGGCCGTCAACTGTCTCCTCATCTTTCCAAGGGGAAAGGAACAGCGCCAAAAGGGCATACTGGTTGTTAAATGATGGAATGGTCATTCGGCCTGAATTAACCTGAAAGGTTTTTAAACAGGACAGAATGTTTTCAAGGCGATCTTCCCGGATACGCTTGAATGAGGGAAAATGAACAACCGAAAATACAGGCAGCTTGAGCTATGAATTGAAGGATCCAGTTTGTTCCAGATACCACTGATACGTCTGTTGGATGCCGGTTAGCAACTTGATTTTCGACCGCCATCCCAGTTTGGCCAGCCGTGTCACGTCCAGCAGTTTCCGGGGGGTGCCGTCCGGCTTGGACGTATCGAATTCAAGCCTGCCGGTATAACCGACCGCATCCCTGATCATTTCGGCAAGTTCCAGGATCGTGTTGTCCGTACCGCAGCCCACGTTGACAAAGCAGGGCGCGGGATAATTGAACAGATGATCGGAGGCCGTTTTTTCATCGAGGTTCATGACGAACACGCAGGCATCGGCCATGTCGTCCACATGCAGGAATTCCCTTCTTGGCGAGCCGGATCCCCAAACCACGACCGCTTGTTGGCCATCCCTTTTGGCCTCATGGAACTTGCGAATCAGCGCCGGAAGCACGTGGGAGGTCTCCAGGTCGAAGTTGTCATTGGTGCCGTAAAGATTGGTGGGCATCACGGCCATGAAGCGGGTGCCATACTGCCGGTTGTAGGCTTCGCACATCTTGATGCCGGCAATTTTGGCGATGGCATAGGGCTCGTTGGTGGGTTCCAGAAGGCCTGTCAGCAGGTGCTCCTCTTGCATGGGCTGGGGCGCCAGCTTGGGGTAGATGCAGGATGAGCCCAGGAACAGCAGCCGGTCTACGTCGCTTCGATAAGCGGCATGGATGATGTTGCCCTGTATGGTCAGGTTTTCGTAAATGAACTGGGCTGGATAGGTGTTGTTGGCATGGATGCCGCCCACCTTTGCCGCAGCGAGGAACACGTAGGCCGGCTTCTCCACGCTGAACAGTGCGTTTACCGCAGCCTGGTCGGTCAGATCAACCTTGACGAGTTTCAGCGCGGCAGGCATTGTCAACCCGTCGCTGTGCTGCAGGAAAGCGGCGGCAGCAGGCAAGCGCGAATGGTAGCTGCCTAAGAGGTTGGTATAACCCAGGTCAAGCAGCCGGCGAACGATGGCGCTGCCCACCATGCCCCCGGCACCGGCAATGAAGATGCATGCCTTCTTGGGCATGGCAAAGGACTGCGTGCTGAGGACTGAGGACTGAGTTGCTTTATTGGAGTTAGTCATTTTTTTGCATCGCGTAATTTCTGTATTGAAGATCTGAGGCCGCCGATAATCCTGGAAACTTCTGTAGATAGATCCATGAGCGTATTAAAGTCTAACTCAGAAAGATAGCCCACATCCTTAGCGATATACAACTGAGATCGGACTTCAGCGCAGGATCCTTTGGCAATCACAAGGAAATGATGGAACTCGGGCCGACTCCCGCGTTCGAATCCCTCGGCAATATTGGACATGAGGGAAACACTGGCTCGTCTTATCTGGTCTCTGAGGCCAAAATCCATAGCAAAGGAGCCATCACCGGTATGGAGGTATATTAGGCGTGTCAACTCGCGCGCCTTCTGCCAGGCAATCAAATCCTCAAATCGTTCTATTCTACCCACGGTCTTCAGCCCTAAGTCCGGATAGCGTTGTCCTCATCCCTCAGCACTTAACTATTCCTGATGCTGGTTGACCTTGAACCCGGCCCGCTGGACGAGTTCATCGCGTTTGGCCTCTTCCAGGTCGGCCTGGACCATTTCTTTGACGAGTTCCTTGAAGGCGATTTTGGGTGTCCAGCCCAGTTTTTCTCTGGCCTTGGTCGGATCGCCGAGCAGGGTTTCCACCTCCGTGGGTCGAAAGTATGCAGGATCCACGGCGACGATGGTTTTGCCGTTGGCCATGTTGATGCCGCGTTCATGGATGCCTTCGCCGTCCCATTGGATGGCGACGCCCAGTTCAGTTGCGGCCTGGACGATAAATTCACGAACCGAATGCTGCTCACCGGTGGCAATGACGAAGTCATCGGGGTGACTCCTGCTGCAGCATCAGCCACTGCATCTCCACATAATCCTTGGCATGTCCCCAGTCGCGAAGGGCATTGAGGTTGCCGATGTACAGGCACTCCTGCAGCCCCAGGTAGATTCTGGACAGGGCCCGGGTGATCTTTCGGGTGACAAAGGTTTCGCCCCGGATGGGCGATTCGTGATTGAACAGGATGCCGTTGCAGGCATAAATGTGATAGGCCTCACGGTAGTTCACCGTGATCCAGTAGGCGTAGAGTTTGGCGCAGGCATAGGGCGACCGGGGATAGAAAGGCGTTTTTTCGGTCTGGGGCACCTCCTGGACCTTGCCGTAAAGCTCCGAGGTGGAGGCCTGGTAAAAACGGGTCTTTCCTGTCAGCCCCAGCAAGCGGATTCCTTCGAGAAGGCGCAGGCTGCCGAGGGCGTCCACATCGGCCGTGTATTCGGGGGTTTCGAAGGAGACCTGGACATGGCTCTGGGCAGCCAGGTTGTAGACCTCGTCCGGCTGCACCTGCTGGAGCACGCGGATCAGGTTGGTTGCATCGGTCAGATCCCCGATAATGCAGAATCAGCCGCCGGTCCTTTTCATGGGGGTCTTGGTACAGGTGATCGATGCGGTCGGTGTTGAACAGGGAGGCCCGGCGCTTGATGCCGTGAACTTCATAGCCTTTTCCCAGCAGAAATTCCGCCAGGTATGCGCCGTCCTGACCGGTGATTCCGGTAATGAGTGCTTTTTT
>CAVPIL010000011.1:0-9952 GCA_963704985.1 uncultured delta proteobacterium
CCGGCGCGAATGACCCTTCATGGGCTATATCGACCGTTTGCTGCGGAACTTTAGTACTACAGCGAAACATTTATGTTATAAAATTTAGCCAGCTTGACTCTTTTCTTTCTGTGCGACTTATAGGCGATCAAATTTCGGTGCAGGTGATATTGAACAATTTCCATCGCCCCCTGCACGCTCAGAGATCTGAGGGGAAGTATAATGTTAGTAGTCTGCGAACCAAGGGAACCGTCAGCAGAGGAGTTTTTTTTAAAGCGCAATCTCATTCGAAGCATAAAGTGCAGTGCCAAAAACACATAGATCATATGCCGATGCCAGGCGGGCCAGGAACGATGTTCATAGCAATCCATGCCGACCTGACCCTTGCCTTCCTGAAAGCACTGCTCGATCGGCCAGCGCATGGTGGAGGCTTTAACCAGTTCGGAAAGAGAAATCTCTTTGGGCGCATTGGAGATGGCGTATTTGATCTCTCCATCGTTGTTTTTTCGAAAAAAGAGCCATTGCCGATCGCCCACCGGCAATCCGTCGCGAGACAAATAGACGCGAATGCGGGCCACCTTGGCGATGATCGGCCCCTTGGCGCCCTCGGCAACAACCACCGGCTTGAAGGACAGACGGCCGGACTTGGCGATTTCCGATACGCTTTGCGGCTTGGGTTGTCCGGGCAATATTTGGGTTTGGCTGGGACGACGGCCACGGCCCTTATAGGGCGGCAGACCGATCTTTGGCTTTTTGGTAAACACCAGAGTATCGGACTTGATCGCGGCAAAGTAAGAAAGATCCTTGGGCAGGGCGTCTAAAAAATCGATATCGCTGCCAAAAGCGGCATCGGCGCCGATCCACTTGGCCGGGAAACGACCGGTTGCCCTGACTTCATTGATTAATTTGAGAGCGATCTGCTGTTTGGTCTCAAAAACAAGATCTTCGGGAACCAGATTGGACTTGCGCCTTTCTTCCTGCTCTTTGGAAAACCAGCTTTTGGGCATATACAACCGGCAGCTGAGCAGACCGTATCCCTTGTCGCTGGAGTAGCCGACAAAGACACCGGACTGGCAGTTTTCAACCTTTCCGACGGCGCCGCAATACTGACGGGCCACGCCGACCGATTCCTTGCCCTTTTTGACAAAATCACTGGCATCGACGGTGATCATCCCATCGGGAGCTGCGATCAGCGGTGCCAGCATGTTCTGATGGGTGCGTTGCATGGCCATCATGATCCCAGCGAAAGTTCTTCATGAACATCTGCATCGAACGGACAGATTTTTTGTCGAGAAACTCAAGCGCGATCGGTTCAACGGATTTGGCCTCGGCATTGCTCATGAGCCCGGATAGATAGGCCAATCCCAGACGGTGATGCTCGATGCGGCCATAAGCGTCATGAAAGCATTGATGAAAGCTGACCAGTTCTTCGGCCATCATCTTGATATCGTCCGGATCAAGATTCAAATCGGCCGTCAGTTGCGGATGCCATCGGCAGTGTTCTAAAAGCATGACCAGCTCCTCCACTTTGGTTTGGGTTGGTGGAGGGCGATCAAAAACAGGGGCGGGCTTTTGTCGGCAATCGATAATGCGTCTGAAGTCAGGCTCTAAAACATAAAGGTAAACCTCCTTTGGATTGCCGTGATAGCGGTATCCCTTTCCTTGTTTCGTGCTGCCGTGAGTATGTCCAATGTGCTGCCAGTTTGAGGCCTTATAGCAGGTGCCTTTAAAGTAACGGCTATCGACGAAGGTCTCCAACAGCAGGAGTTGATGGTTGAAATGGCGCAGCCAGTCCGCAGGCAGCCGTGCAATATTCAGGCCCATCACATGCGAGGCCAGATTGGGGATCTGAACCCAGGGCATGATCAAAAAACGGCTGTTGGCGGCGATCTGATGCAGGTGACGCTTTCGTTGCCTCGGTGACCACCCGATAAAACGGTCTCTTGCGGCCAGTTTTAATGCCGGAGCACTCCATGATAGGGCCGCTACCGGTCGATCTTTTAAAAATGCAAGGTACTTGAGTCGATGTCCCAGAAGTCGTTGATAACCCAGGTAGTGGTGCCGGCTGACCCATTGATCCCATAAAGGCTCCCAGTCTGACCCACTGATCAGCGCGACGGTAGCCGGACAAAAATCGCTCAGCACGCCGGCAATCGCATCTGTGTTGACGACAGCCGGAACCGGCGGCAAAATATCACTTGGTTGTTGGGATCGTTCCATGGTAGACATGGTAGTTGCTCGTTGACAGGGCACAGGTCTGCGGCAGCGGTAAAAGCCACTTTCAAGTCGACGGATGCATAACGCGTAAAGCCGTGACCCCGATCAATCGCCCTGTTATTTGGCAGCATACACAATTTTTAATTAAGCTGTCTACTATAATATTACGCTGTAGTGTTAGGAATCTGCGGTGTTGACAATAGGTATGGTTTTCGGTTTTCTTAAGTTGGTCTTCAAGGCGGTCGTGTGGCTTTTTGTTGCCATATGACCGTGAAAGGTTCTAAAATTGACTATTGAATGTCCGTCGAGACCGACTCGTATGGGCGGTGAGTGAAACGAGGACCATGCCCTCGAA
This sequence comes from uncultured delta proteobacterium, assembly GCA_963704985.1. Lineage (GTDB taxonomy): Bacteria > Desulfobacterota > Desulfobacteria > Desulfobacterales > Desulfosarcinaceae > Desulfosarcina. The sequence continues at coordinate 2,552 of CAVPIL010000011.1, forward strand.
CGGTTCCTTTCGCATGGCTTCCGGGATTCGGTTTCAGGTCCGCAAAGGACGGCTGGCCGACTGAACACCCGGGTGGGGTGGAGTAGATGTAAGATGAGAAATTCCAGTATTGTCATTGCCATTGCGATCGCCATTCTGGCCGTCAGCCTCTGGGCGTTGGCCAACCGACCGGAGCAGGAGCCACCCTGGCCGGACCAAATTCAGGGGTTTTCGTTTTCACCCTTTCAAAGCGGACAGAGTCCGCTGGAGAAAAAATACCCATCGGAAACGGAACTCGAGGCCGACCTGGGGTTGCTGCAGGGGAAAAGCTATGCCATCCGCACCTACACGGTAGAAGATGTTCTGGAAAAAATTCCCGAGCTGGCTGGAAAATACGGTATCAATGTCGCCTCCGGCGTCTGGATCGATGACAATGAGGAGCAGAACCAGGCCTACATGAAGATATTCCTGGAGGCGGCCGTCAAAAACCCAAACATCGTGCGGGCCGTCGTCGGCAACGAGGTGCTGCTGCGCAAGGATCTGACCTTGGAGGAGCTCGCCGTCTATCTGGACCAGGCGCGCAAGGCCCTGGAGATTCCCATCAGTACGGCCGAGCCGTGGCATGTCTGGGTCAAGTACCATGAGCTGGCCAACCACGTGGATTACCTGGCGGTCCACATGCTGCCCTACTGGGAAGGGGTTCACATCGACGAGGCCGTGGATTACATCGTGGACAAGATCGACCTGTTGAAATCCCTGTTCCCGCACAAACCGATCGTCATCGCCGAAGTCGGCTGGCCCAGCAACGGCCGCACCGTGAAATCGGCCGTAGCATCGACAGCCAATCAGGCGGTTTTTCTGAGACGGTTTCTCCATCGGGCCCAGCAGGAGAAGTATATCTATTACGTCATGGAGGCCTTTGATCAGCCGTGGAAGCGCCACACCGAAGGTGCGGTGGGCGCCTACTGGGGCGTCTACAATGATACTCGCCAGGAGAAATTCCCCTTCACCCAACCCATCGTTCCCATCGCCAACTGGTACCTGCTGGCCGGGGTGTCGGTGCTGATCGCCCTGGTCACCTTCGCCATCCTGCTGATCGACAGCCAGACCCTGGGCAACCGGGGGCGGGGGTTTCTGGCGGTGCTGGTCTTCTCCGCCGCTTCAGGAGCGGTGTGGGTCGTCTATGACTACATCCATCAGTATCTGACCGTGGGAACTGTCATCGTGGGCATGGTGATGATCAGCGGCATGGTCGGGGTCATTGTCGTTCTGCTCACCGAAGCCCACGAGTGGGCCGAGGCACGCTGGATCATCCGGTTGCGGCGGCCTTTCAAACCGTTGGCCGTCGATGATGACCAGCTGCCCATGGTATCCATTCACTTGCCGGCCTACAACGAGCCGCCGGCCATGGTCATGCAGACCCTGGACGCACTGGCGGCCCTGGACTACCCCTGCTTCGAGGTTCTGGTGGTGGACAACAACACGCATGACCCGAATGTCTGGAAGCCGGTGGAGGCCCATTGCCGTGCACTGGGTCGACGATTTCGGTTTTTTCATGTGAACCCGTTGTCCGGTTTCAAGTCCGGGGCCCTGAATTTCGCCCTGTCCCACACCAGCGCGGCCGCTCAGATCATTGCCGTGATCGACAGCGACTACATCGTAAACTCAACCTGGTTGCGCGAACTCGTACCCCAGTTCAAGGAGCCCAAGATCGGCATCGTCCAGGCGCCGCAGGATTATCGGGATGGCGCCGAAAATGCTTTCAAGGCCATGTGCTATGCCGAATACCGGGGCTTCTTTTTCATCGGCATGGTCACGCGCAACGAGCGCAATGCCATTATCCAGCACGGGACCATGACCCTGATCCGCCGTTCGGTTCTGGAAAGCATCGACGGGTGGAGCGAATGGTGCATTACCGAGGATGCCGAACTGGGCCTGCGCATTTTCGAAAAGGGTTACGAGGCGCTCTATATTTCCCGATCCTACGGCCGCGGGCTGATGCCCGATACCTTTGTCGACTACAAGAAACAGCGCCACCGCTGGGCCTACGGGGCCATGCAGATTCTGCGGCGGCACCTCCCCTTACTGCTGTCCCGAAACGGCGGCGGGCTTCGTCACGGGCAGCGCTACCATTTCATCGCCGGGTGGCTGCCCTGGCTGGCCGACGGCGCGAACCTCTTCTTTAATTTGGCGGCGCTTTTGTGGTCATTGGCCATGATTGTCGATCCCCTGAAATTCGATCCGCCGCTGGTGATCTTCTCGATTCTGCCGCTTTCCCTGTTTGCCTTCAAATTAGGCAAGATGTTCTATCTTTATCGAACGCGGGTGAATGCCACCCTGACCCAGACGCTGGCCGCGTCGGCGGCCGGCCTGGGGCTCTCCCACACGATTGCCAAGGCGATGGTTTCCGGACTCCTTACCCGCGATAAACCCTTTTTCCGGACCCCCAAAATGGCCGGGGCCTCTCTGCTGACGCGGGCCCTGGCGGCCTCTCTGGAGGAAATCCTGCTGCTGACCGCCCTCCTCAGCGCGGCATCGGCCATCGCATTGGTCCAGAAAATGGACACGCTCGACATGACCCTGTGGGTGATCGTGCTGGTGGTCCAGTCTCTGCCATACGCCGCCACCCTGTTCGTGGCCCTGGTCAGCGGATTTCCCCGGCTGTCGAGCCGGCTGGTGGACTGGCGGCCCCGGCAGGAGGCGTCTTGAGGCTTCAAATCCTATTCTTTGTCTAAAGGCAGCCCCGCGGGCTGTTGACCAAGGTGGCAAAACCATGCTCAAACCGGCCAAGGACTACCAGACACTGTGCGACACGTTCCGATGGGAAGTGCCGGACCACTACAATATCGGTGTGGATATCTGCGACAAGTGGGCCCACCAGCCCGATCGCCTGGCACTGATCTATGAAGACGATGCGGGGCGGACACGGCGATATACCTTCCTCGATTTGAAGCGCCGATCCAACCGGCTGGCCAACGGCCTGAAGGCCATGGGCATCGGGATCGGTGACCGGGTGGGCATCCTTTTGCCCCAGCGGCCGGAGACCGCCGTCAGCCATATCGGCCTCTACAAGCTCGGGGCCATTGCCATTCCGCTGTTCACCCTGTTCGGCACCGATGCCCTGGCCTATCGCCTGGAAAACAGCCAGGCCAGCGGAGTGATCACCGATGCGGCCAACCTGCCCAAAATACTTTCCATCCGCGACGCCCTGCCGCAGCTGCGGGTCATCATCGTCACCGACGGGGATGCGCCCGAGGGCGTTGCGGTCTTTCAGGATCTGCTGTCCCGGGGCAGCGATGCCTTCACACCGGTTCGGACCCGGGCCGACGACCCGGCCCTGATCATCTACACCTCGGGGACCACGGGTCCGCCCAAGGGGGCGCTGCACGCCCACCGGGTGCTGCTCGGCCACCTGCCCGGGGTTGAATTTCCGCACAATTTCTTCCCGTGCGAGGGCGACCGGTTCTGGACGCCGGCAGACTGGGCCTGGATCGGGGGGCTCATCGATGTGCTTTTCCCCAGCTGGCACCACGGCATTGCCGTCGTTGCCCACCGTGCCAGAAAGTTCGACCCGGAGGAGGCCTTCCACCTGCTGGCCAAACACCGTATCCGCAACGCCTTCATGCCGCCAACCGCCTTGAAGCTCATGCGCCAGGTGCCGGATCCGTCTGCACGCCACGATTTTAAAATCAGAACCATCGGCAGCGGGGGCGAGACACTGGGGGAAGGCCTGCTGGAGTGGGGCCGACGGGTCATGGGCGTGACAATCAACGAGTTCTACGGTCAGACCGAATGCAACCTGGTGGTGGGCAATTGCTCCGAGGTGATGCCCATTCGACCCGGGTCCATGGGCCGGCCCATACCCGGGCACACGGTGGCGGTGGTGGATGAGGACGGGCATCCGGTGCCGGCGGGCAGCGCGGGCGAAATTGCCGTGCGCAGCCCCGACCCGGTGATGTTTCTCGAGTACTGGGAGAATCCGGAGGCCACCCGGAAAAAATTCATCAACGACTGGAGCCTCACCGGGGACCTGGGGCGCATGGACGACGAGGGGTACCTGTGGTTCGTGGGCCGCAAGGATGACCTGATCACCAGTTCCGGATACCGCATCGGACCGGCGGAAATCGAGGACTGTATCATGAAGCATCCGGCCGTGAGCATGGTGGCCGTCATCGGACGTCCGGATCCGGTGCGCACCGAGATCGTCAAGGCATTCATCGTGCTCCGTGAACCCGGCAACGCATCGGCGGAAACGGCCCGCGAAATCCAGCAGTTCGTCAAGGAGCGGCTGGCTGCCCACGAGTATCCCCGTGAGATCGAATTCACCGACAGTCTGCCCATGACCGCCACCGGAAAGATCATGCGCCGGGAACTTAAAAATAGGGAACCAATATGAAAGGGGGTCTTCATGCCAACGGTGTTTCACACCCGGGAGCTCAAATTCGAAGCCAAGAAATCCAGTCTGCCTGAATTTGCCTGGCAGACCAGCCCCCGGCTGGCCAAGCTGGCGGGGGCCCGGCAATTGGATTTCGACATCCGCTCGCTGGATCCGGACCGTTTCTCTTTTCCCTATCATTTCCACCGGGCGGCCGAGGAGTTGTTCCTGATCCTCTCCGGCGAAGCCACCCTGCGCACGCCGGAAGGGTTTCAAACGATCGCCGCCGGGGATCTGGTGTTTTTCGAGCAGGGAGACACCGGTGCCCATCAGCTGTACAATCACAGCGACGCCCCTTGCGTCTATCTGGACATTCGAACCACGGTGGGCATCGACGTCTGCGAATATCCCGACTCCGGCAAGATGGCCATTTTGCCCATGCTGGAGGTGTTCGAGAGCCGTTCGCGCGTACGCTACTTCCAGGGAGAAGAGAAGGTGAAGGAAAAATGGCCCGGGGAGATATTGCGCGAATCATTGGAAAAATGAACGCGGGATAGGCATTTTTGTGGTATGGTTTTCGAATTCAATCAAACAGGATACCAAAAAGGGTTCAAGGGGTCGAGGGGTCAAGGATTCAAGCGGACTTCTCAAGAAGTGGACAAACGTGTCCCGTCCGGCAACCCCCAGTGATGGCGAATCAATGGTGTTCAATAGATCAATGTCCTACTTATCCTTGACCCCTCGACTCCTTGGATCCTCGAACCCTTTATCAAACCATGGAGGTATTGATGCAACCCAAGACCAAGGACAACATCCACAAAGCGTTCATCGGTGAGGCAAAGGCGTACTTTCGGCTGCTGGCCTATGCGGAAAAGGCGGACGAGGAAGAGGTGCCGCAAATCGCCCTGCTGTTCCGCGCCATCGCCGAGGCGGAGCGGGTGCATGCCACCCGGCAGATGAACCTGGTCAAAGACCTGATCGTCAAGGATACGGACACCAATCTGGAAAAATCCTTCCAGCGGGAAAAATCCGTCAGCGAGAATGAGTATCCTGAGTTTTTGAAAATCGCCGAAGAAGAGGGTGAAACGGTCGCCGCACTGGCCTTCAGCCACGCCAGGGATGCGGAGGGCTTCCATGCCAAGCTGTATGAACGGGCCATCATGAATGTGATCAAGGATGAGGTCAAGGAGTACTATGTCTGCCAGGTGTGCGGCTTCGTGACCGACAAGAAAATTCCCAAGAAGTGCCCGGTCTGCGGTGCCCCCGAAGAGATGTTCAAGACCATCGACAGCTGAACTCAGGCGTCATCAACGACAGGAGGAAAATCGATGAAAGTGGTCGCATTCAACGGCAGTCCCAGAAAAGACGGCAACACCTCCATTTTGATCCGTCACGTGCTGGATGCCCTCGAGAACCAGGGTATCGAGACGGAAACCGTTCAGGTGGGCGGCAAACCCATCCGGGGCTGTATCGCCTGCTACAAGTGCTTCGAGAACAAGGATCGGCACTGTGCCGTGGGCAAGGACATGCTCAACGACTGCATCGACCGCATGCTGGCGGCCGACGGCATCATTCTGGGCTCCCCGATCTATTTTGCCTGCATGAGCCCTGAAATCAAGGCCCTGATCGACCGTGCCGGCATGGTTTCCATCGCCAACGACACCATGCTGCGGCGCAAGGTCGGGGCTGCCGTGGTGGCGGTTCGTCGGGCTGGGGCGGTACACACCTTCGACTCCATCAACCATTTTTTTACCATCGGAGAGATGATCATCCCCGGTTCCAGGTACTGGAACATGGGGTTCGGCAGGGAAAAGGGGGAGGTCAAAGACGACGCCGAGGGCCTTGAAATCATGAAAACCCTGGGGGAGAACATGGCCTGGTTACTAAAGAAAATCGTCGTATGAGGTGTCCTCCTGACCTATACTTGAAAAATGAGTAATTCTTATCAACAATGGTGCAGCCGGTGTCCTGGTGTGAGCATCTTTGGTTTCCGTATGAAGAGGCAACGGAAATGACGATCATCAATCAAACTTGTGAAAAAAAAACGGTCTCGTGTGTCGGATTCGTTGTGCGGTTGCTGTTGCTAAGTTTCATCTGGTCTCTCCTTGTTCCCGCGCCGAGTTACTCTGAAGAGATGCGTTTACTGAACCTCAGTTTTCGTGCGCGCGTCTCTGGAGCAACTACGCTGGGTGAACAGCAGCCTGAGGAGTTTCAAGAGTACGACCTGGCGGCGAACTTTGGGTTGCCGTGGCAGCGCTATTCCAGTTCAGGCTGGGGAGTTGGTACACGGTTGATGGCGAGCGCGGGGATTATACGGGGCGGAGGAGAAACCGGCCTGGTCGGCTCTCTCATCCCCGGAGTCGCCTTGGGGAGTGAAGACGGGCGGTTTTTCTTAGATATGGGAGCGGGCGGAGCGCTGCTCAGCAGGTATCGCTTCGGGAAGCAGGACTACGGCGGACCTTTCCAGTTTGCCTTGACCGTAGGCGCCGGCTTTCCGCTCTATAAACGGTTGGGGTTGGGCTACCGGTTTCTGCACTATTCCGATGCCGGAGTAAACGGTCCGGATACGATCGGGGCAGATTTTCACATGATTGAGTTTAGTTATTGGTTCTGAAAAACACCTGTATTTGTGGCACGTGAAGCGCAAGCCACGGCCACTTGCCCATGCCCCGCCTGTCCATGCGCGCCCCCTATTTGATGATTCTTCCGGACCGAGTGCGCAGGATTGGTTATCGATCCGCAATACCCTGTTGTGTCCTGTTTTTAACACCTCGTACAGGGGCTGCCGGGTTTCTGTTGTCAAAATTCTTGAAATTCAGGCAAATTGGCAGCCAACGCGCTGTTGACATAATGCCCTGTTATCGGGCATGCTTTTTTCGATTGGGGAGGCTTGAACCACGATAGCGAGCGCATTCCTCGCCGCTTGTCGGAGCGAAGCAGAGATCCGGCTCATCGGGGCCGCGGGGAGGGTTCAATTGACAGGATTGAAAAATGAGTCAGAAACTCGCTCGACTTAATGTTATCTCAACATCTCCAACTCTCTCTAC
>CAVPIL010000012.1:0-91092 GCA_963704985.1 uncultured delta proteobacterium
TGATGGTCAGACGCCAGCCACTGGCTGAGGGTAAGCGATCCGCCGGCCGTTTTTATCAGTAAAATGCCGACCAGCAGGCACAGGCCGCCGGCGCCCGTAACCAACAGGGCCTGTTTGGCGTTGTCGCGGGTCGCGACGGATTCGTGGTCGAAGCCGATCAGCAGATAGGAAAAGATGGTGGTGATCTCCCAGAAGACAAATAGAAGCAACAGGTTGTCCGCCGTGACGATACCCAGCATGGCAAGCATGAAGGCTTGCAGGTAGACAAAAAAGCGGCCGGTATGCGGATGTCCGGCCAGGTAGCTGGATGCGAAAAGGGTCACCAGAAAGCCGATCCCGGCGACAATCAGGCAGAACAGCAGACTGAGTCCGTCCAGCCGGAACCGCAGGGTGATGTCTAGGCTGGTCACCCAGGGCCACTCGATGGAAAAGACCTCGCCTCGTGCCACATGGGGCCAAACGGTGCACAGCCCGGCAAACAAAAATAGCGGAAGGGCTGCGGAGAAAAGGCCTGCACGGCTGTAGCCGGCAGCGTGGGGTGTACGATCCGGTTGTTGCATGGCCATGTTATTGGGATAGGAAAAGCGGCCGGTCGGCGGACTTGATGGTTTCCAGTACCGTGTCGCCGAGCAGTTGTTTGATCAATGTTTTATTAACGCTGTTGCCCATCACGATTAGATCGGCGTCGACGTCGCGGGCAAATGGCAAGAGGTCCGAGCGCGCCTGGCCGTCAACCATATCGGTTTGTACCTCGAATCCGTGCGCTGTGCAAAAGTCTGCCGCGTCATTCATCAGGAAGGGCTCCGTATCGTCACTTTCCTTGAAATGCACGATGTGCAGCCTGACGTCGGGCCAGGGCTTCAAGTGCAGAAAATGACGCATGGCCTTGGCCGATTCCATGGAGCCGCTGTAGGCGACCAACGCCTTTTTGACCGGGCGGTAATTTTCGGCTACCGCCAGAATCGGTCTGACCCCCTGGGTGACCAGCTTGACGATGGCCTTGTCCGGGTCGCTGGTAAACCCGTAATCGAAGATACTGCGCAGGCCGAAGATCGTCAGATCGTTGTAACGGGCCTCGGCGATCATGGCCGTGAAGGGGTCCTTTTGCTCGTATTCGATGCGCCGGCAGACCACTTGCTGCATGCTGCAATGGCTTTTGAACGCGGCTATCGCGTTTTCGATCCCCTCCCTTGTCACGCGAACTTGCCGTTCTCGCATCCGTTGGGCATAGACGCCCGCTCCCGCGGGTACGGGTCCAACATTGCCCAACTTGCTGAGATCCACAACCGTTACGCCAGTGGTCTGCGCGTCGTGCAGGCGGGCCAATTCGGTGGCGCATTGCGTGCTCACCGTGGTGAAAGGGGTACCGCCTAATCCAACCAGGATTCGCTTAATCATGGGTTACACCTCCTTGGGCGTCGCGGCTGCCATAGCGGCGCCGATATGCTGGTGGGTGCGGGCACCCAGAGGTGCCGGTCTCGAACTGTCCGGTGTCCGTTCAGCGAAGGATGAAGCCCTCTCCGCAGAGGCACTGAAACGATAGTGAGTGACAGTTGAACCTCTGAAAGCAGGCTGGCAAGGAGGACCACCCCTGCGATCGATTTTGACAAATTGTGGGGCTTTTTTCGATGGATGTCAAGAATTTCAGGATCCTGGGAAGATTGATAGCTGCCATGGCCGTGTCCGACGTCGGGCTTAACGGCTCGCTAATCCCTCAGGAACGCGGGGTGTCACCCGGCGAATGGCTGCCCGCAGGCGGGTCTCCTGGGGCGGTTATGTCTGGTGGGGCGGCTGGAGGCGATGATTCATCGACCGGCTGCTTTACAGCGCTGTCGGGCGGTGTGAGTTGCGGCAATGGCTGAGTCCGTCGGTTCGACTTGCGCGCCAGCTCCGCCTCCAGCATCACCGCGGCCTCCTCCAGACTGGGCGCCATGACGACGGCATCATCCAAGGCCATGATCAAGCGTTTCAGCTGCGGGATCTTCAGGGCGCCTTCCTCTTGGAGGTAGACCGGCTGAATATACAGCAGCGACCCGGCCGTGGGTTCGATGATCATCTTGCCCAGCAAGACCTCTGAGCCTTCCTGATCCCAGAGGGTAAACTGTTCGGAAATGACGATGTCCTGATTGACCAGGGAGTGGACCTGGGCGGGACCATACACCTGCTGGTCCCTTGGAAACCGGTAAGCGAATAGTTTGCCGTAGTTGTCGCCGTCGCTGCCGGCGATGATCAGCGCGCGAAGGTTGTCGCGCCCAAAGGGCGCCATGGGCATGAAGAGCAGAAAATCATCCTGGCCCGGTTCGATCAGGTCCAGGGTCAGGTAGTAAGGGTTGGCCGGAACCAGATCCCGGCCCTGGGGCACTTTCGAAAATTCCCAGATATCCTCCTGCCGATAAAATCGTTCCGGGTCACGCTGGTGATACTTGGCATAAACAGCGACCTGGGTCAAAAAAATATCCCGGGGATAGCGAACGTGTTTATGAAGTTCCGTGGGCATCTCCGCCAGCGGCCGGAAAACGCCGGGATACATGCGGCGATAGGCGTTGATGATGGGATCGGTGCTGTCGGAAATGTAGTATGATACCTTCCCGTGGTAGGCATCCACGACAATTTTTACCGCGTTGCGGATATAGTTGAACCCCTGCTCGACTGCCGGGGCCAGCGGATAGTTGTCCGCGGTCGTATAGGCGTCCTGAATCCAGAACAGACCGTCTGCCGTCGAGACGATGTACGGGTCCCCGTCGAGCTTCAGAAAAGGGGTGATGTGCGTGATCCGATCCAGGATGTTGCGGCGAAAGAGCAGGCGGCTGCGAGCGTTGGTCTTGGCGGTGAAAAAAATGTTGCGGTCCTTGAAGTGCATGGAAAAGAGCAACTTGCGCCATAGCGAATTGACGGGCACCCCGCCATTGCCGTCGTAATGGACGATGGCTTCATCGTCGCCGACTGGGGAGCCGATTTCGCCGGCATCGTTGGGGACGATCACATAAGGCTTGTCCTCGAGCCCATAATAGATGGAGGTCCGGTTGACGGGCAAGCCGAAGTCCGAGCGGGGTGGGATGTCCTTGATCAGCCAGGTCATGAATTCGTCGCCGGCCTGGGCGGCCGGTATCATCACCACCCCCTGTCCGTGGGTGTACTGCAGGTGGAGGTTGATCCAATTCTGCGCAGATTCGGGTAGCTTGGAAAACTGGATTTCCCTTGCGCCCAGGTAGACCTGGCGGTAGCTGCCTTCGACGGTGTAGCGATCCACGTCGATGGTCGGAAACGAATAATAGGTCCGAATGCCCTGGAGCTCCTCGTAGACGCCGCCCAGCATCTCGCGGTCCCAGACGGGAATGTTCTGCAGGCGGCGCACCAGTGCCGGGTCGTCGGCATCGAAAGCGGGTCGCGATTGGGTCTTGAAGTCCTGGGTCTGGACGGCGTCGAGTCCATAGGCTGCCAGTGTCGAACGAATATTGGCATCGATGAAAGGCCGTTCCCGGGCGATCTGGTTGGGTACGACGACATATTTGCGCACCATGTCGTTGAAAAAATCGGCGTTTTTACCCATCACGCTGAGCACAAACAGCACACCCACAACCACCGACAGCTTCCAGCCCGCCTTACGGTTAAAGCAGACCACCAGCGATATACCGGTGGCTGCAAGAAAAAATACAGACAGCCAGATCATCGGCAGAACGATGCGCATCTCGACGTAGCCCGGACCGAAAAAGACCGGCAGATTGACCGTTTCGTAAAGCAGGTCGTATCGATCGAGCAGGAATCCCCAGCAGATGATGGCCACTGTCGCCAAGGCCACCAGGCTGAGGTGCACGCGGGCCCGGCGCGGCAGCGTCCGATCCTGAATGGCCAGCAGGCGACTTTCGTACCAGTAGAGGAACAGCAACCCCACCAGCAGGATGATGAAGGCAACCAGTACTTCTTTCTGGATCAGCACATGAACGGGCAGGGAGAGCAGATAAAAACTGATATCCTTGCCCAGCAGTGGGTCGGTCGCCCCGCTGGCGCTGCCGAAAAGAAACAGCAGGGCTTTTTCCCAGTGGGTATACATGGGCGCGGCAATCGGTAATGCCATCAGAAGGGAAAGGGGGATGTACATGCGCCGCAACCCGCTGTGCAGGGTCTTGATCAGGTTCTTTTCATTTTTGTCCGTGGATTTTTCGGCTACCCCGACAACACGCGATGCGGCCCAGAAATTGAGGTAAAAAATTCCAAAGAACACGAGGACAAAAAAGATGAAAACGACGTACCGATAGGCTAGCCGCATCAAGAAATACAAGGCCATGCCCTGGGATTGAAACCACCAGAAATCGACGACAAAATCGACGAAAACCAGCTTCAGCAATACAATTGCTATCAGCAGTCCAATCAGGGCGGCCGCGTAAACAAGGCCTCTTTTTCTCCAGGATTTCATCGATGCCATGGCCTTTTCCATACACGTCCTTGTTATTTGCCGAAACCTACCCTACACGGCTTCAAGGCTTCTCCGAAGGGTCGCAGGTCAGATTGACACGAAGCTTCTGCCGAACAATGTAATAAGCCCCGGAAATCGTGATGATCAACGCGGCAATACCTAAAATCACGGTGCTGTCGTATTCTTTAAGGTCCAAAATGATCACTTTGCGGGCGATGGCAATAAGGGCGACCTCCAGAACGATCTCCGAGTGAACGACCTTGTCCTGCAGGTAAGCCTTGATGGTCTCCAGCAGTTCGATGCCGATGAGAATCAACAGGAAGAATCCGAAAAGATCCAGCAATTCCTCGATTTCAAGAAAGAACACCGGTGGGCTGATAATGTCTTTGACCAGGAGATAACCCAGCTCGATCGTGGAAATGAGTATGATGAGGGCCATCATGACAATCAACGCGCGGATGACAGCATGTTCGAAGGGTCTCAACCATTTCGTCATTATCGTTTCCTTATCCCGTAATTTAGAAACAATTAAGTATTCGATTTCAGCATGTCAAGACACAAGCGCAGAGACCGGCCATGGTCGGCGACGCGCGACGGCACGACCTGCAGCGGTTGGGTCGTGGCACGCATTCGCGCATCATTGCAGCGGCCCCGGCCGGGGGGGAACCCCTCAGCTGTACAGGGCCTGCAGCCGATCCTGGTATCGTTCCAGCACACTGCGCCGTTTCAGCTTCATGGTCTGGGTGAGGGTGCCGGCCTCCAGTGAGAAGTCCTCTTGGAGCAGGACAAATTTTTTGGGGATTTCGTACCCCCCGAACTTGCCTTTCAGAAATGCCGTGACCTCGCCGGCAATCATTTCCCGGACAGCCGTGTGGGCCACCAATTGGGCAGGGATTTCAGGTAGCCGGTTTTCTCTGGCATACTTGCCCAGCACTGTGAAATCGGGAACAATCATGCATACGTTGTAAGGCCGTCCATCGCCGTAAACCATGGAATTCTCAACCCAGGGGAGCAGCTTGATCTCCTCTTCGATGGCGGCCGGAAACACGTATTTGCCGTTTTCCAGTTTGTACTGCTCCTTGATGCGGCCGGTGATGAACAAGAATCCGTCCTCGTCCAACCGGCCGCGGTCGCCGGTGCGAAATCCCCCGTCAGCGGTCATCACCTCCCGGGTGGCGTCCGGTTTGTTGTTATAGCCCTGCATCACGTTGGGACCGTGGACGATAATCTCACCATCGTCGGCGCCTTCGTCCAAGAACAGTCGGTCAATTTCCACCGTCACCTGATCAATGGGGCGGCCCACGCTGCCCGGGCGGTGGGCCGACGGACAGTTCATGGTCACGGCGGGCGTGGTTTCAGTCAAGCCGTAGCAGTCGTAGACCGGAATGCCCATGTCGCTGAAGAAATGGCCGATCTTCACATTCATGGTGGCGCTGCCGGTAATGGCGGTGGTCAGTCGGCCGCCGAAGCGCTCCCTGATCTTTTTAAAGACGATCCTGTCGGCCAAGGTGTACTTCAGGTTGACCAGGAGGCTGGATTGCCCTTTTCCCGCCAGCTCCCGTCGTTTCCGGGCGCTTTCGACACCCATGCTGAACAGGGCCTTGGCCAATCCGCCGGCCTCGTTCATTTTGGCCCACAGGCCGTCGTAGATTTTGTTGAAGACCCGGGGGACCGCCACCAGCAGGGTTGGCCGCACCTTGCCCATGTCCTCGGCAAGGGTGGTCACGTCTCCCATGAAACCCATGGACCCGCCGAATTGAATCAGATTGTACAGCTCAGCGGTCTGGCCGAAGGAGTGGGCCCAGGGCAGGATGCACAGGCTGCGGCTGTCTGGTCCCAGGTCCGGGAAAAGGGCGCCTCCGGCCTGGAAATTGGTGGTGAAGTTGCCGTGGGAAAGCAGCACGCCCTTGGGGTCACCCGTGGTGCCGGAGGTGTAGATCAGCACAGCGATATCCCCGGGGTCGGGGTGGATGGCGGGAGCCGGGTGGGCCTGGCCCACCTGTTCCAGCGCCCGCATGGTGTTCTCGCCCTGACCATCGATGAGCAGCACGTTTTCCAGTCCCGGCGTTGCGACGGCCAACTCGTTAACCTGGTTTAGGATGTCAGGCGTGGCGACGAAAAGCAGCCGAACATTGCCGTCATTGATGATGTATTGCCAGATTTTTGGCAGCTCCTTTTCATACATGGGAATAAAGCGCGCGCCCAAACCGTATGTGGCAAACGCGCAGATCGCCCATTCGGTGCGGTTGTTGGCGATGATGCCGACGGCATCGCCACTTTTGATGCCCATGCGGGCCAGGCCCCCCCGAAGATTGTCAATTCGCCGGCCCACCTGCGAGTAGGTCACCCACTCGTAATCTCCGGCAGTATTCTTGGTCCCAAAAAGGGGGTTGTCGGCAAATTTGGCGACGCTGCCTTCTATCAGAGACACCAGATTGTCCGGTGGATCGTACCGATAGGCCATGTTTTTTCTCCATCAGCGGGTGTCGCCGAAGACCAGATGCAGGCGAATGAGCTGCAACCGGTGGCCGGCGTTTAGGGGTTCTGGCCAAAAACAACTAAAAATACACGGTTCAAATCAGGTTGTCACCCGATTTTTAGATTACTGCCAACCGATCACGTCATATCCCATTTCTCTAAGGCAACGCTCGACGTAATTTTTATAGACCGTGGCCGGCTCGTCAGAATCTAGTGCACCGCTTACCGCACCGGCTGTGGCACCCCCGGCGGCACCGGCACCGGCAGCTCGTCCCACATTGCCGCCCAAAACAGCCGAAACCACGGCACTGATGGCCGCACCGAGGGTTGCCCCTGCTACTGCCCTGCCGCCAATCGTATTGCCGGGATCGTTTTTCACCCCGTATTGCTTGGCCGCGGCCATGCATTGATCCGCATCAGCCCGGGCTTGGGTTTTCCCGACCGTCTGGAGATGATCGTTGGGGTAAAACACCGGCCGTTTGGCACTGCATGCCGATAACATCAGCAGGCTAAAGAAAAGCATCCCCCATTGACCTGTCCTGGAAACTTTCATGATGCGCCTTTCCGCCTAAAAAATGAGAAACGTCAGCCACAAAATGGCTGTGGGCAGGGCGGCTGCCAGCAAGATGTTAGCGGGCGACACTTCTTCATCGAAAAAAGATTTGAGGATGCTCAGACCGGCGGGGTTGGGGGCATTGGCGATGATGGTCAACCCGCCGCCGGCCACGGCCCCGGCCACGACCGCGTATTTCATCTCCTCCGAAAAGTTGGGCACCAGGGTGCTCAGGAACGTGATGGCGGCGTTGTCGTTGAATGCCGTGAGGATGGTGGCTCCCAGCATCAGGGGCACCTCGGTCAAATTACCCAGCACCGGTTCAATCCACCAGCCCTGGAGACCGCCGTGGATCACCAGGCCGCCGAGGAAAAAGCCCACCAGCAGGGCCGGTTTCAGGTTGAGCCGGTTCTGGTAGGGTGCGGTTACCTGGGCAAATCCCAGGAAGAATAGCAGTCCCGGGATAAAAAACGGCGGATAGTGGGCATTGACGATGGTCCACCCCATGAAGGCGATGTGCACCAGTGTCACCCACAGCGGCACCGGGTCGTCCCGGTGATCCCAGTCCGGGTCCAGGAACGGCGGGCGATCCTCCGGCGGCAGGAGCCCGGGCAGGGCCCGGCGCATGCGTCTGAGCTGGATCTCCTGGTTGCGTTCTTCAAAGGCCCGGCGGGCCAGGTCCGGATCGACGCCTTTTTTTTCGAGATCTGCCAGGGCCCTGTCTGCCAGGTTTTGGGTGAGTTCCTGGCCGACATTCTTCAGTTGAGACGAAAAGGCTTCCACAAAATGGAAACGATCCTCGATCCTTTCAATGCACTGGTCCATCATAACTTCCACGTCGGCCCGTTTGAGGTAGCGCTGTTGAATTTCATCCTTGAGGCTGTTCATGGCGAAGGTTTTTTGCATGGCCGTTAATTCGCCTCGAAATATGAGAAAATAGCTTAGGTTCGCCAAAAGGATCCCCAGCACGGCTTTCCAGCCGAAATGGGACAGCATGAAGGCCGTATCCCAATTCCAGGGTGCCGCCACCATGAGGACCGGCGGCGCCGCATAACTGGTCAGGGTGCCGCCCACGGAAATGTTGACGAACAGCAGGCCCAAGGTGGCATACTTGAATTTTTTTGAAGGCGACAGGGCATAAAATTTGTCGGCCAGCAGCAGGGCGGCAATGGTCATGGCCGCCGGTTCGGTAATGAACGATCCCAGAATGGTGCCGAGGGTCAAGGTGGCCCACCACCAGGCAGTGAGCGTGCCCCCCAGCAGATTGGCGACTTTCCACATGAATCGTTCGGTGATTTGCAGGATCGGACGCGTGGCGGCCAGGGTCATGATCACGACGACGAACATGGGTTCGGTGAAATTGACCCGGTGGATGATATAGTGCTTGGCCGTCGACCAATCGAAAAACAGCACGATGGCCCCTACCAGAGCAGTGGCCCAGACCCCGAAAACAACCTCCACTTCACCCAGGAAATGGAACGCCTCCGCACCGTGATGAACCGAGCCCCGGGGAGCTTGTCCCTGTCTGATCTTCTCATCGTGATCATGGGACCAGCGGTGGGCAACGGCCATGAATCGGCCGGTGAGAAAGGTGTGGATGATGGCACACAGAAAAATGAGGGACGCCACCAGATTGAACGGTTCGTGTCGGATACGGTTGCCCAGGATGCCGATGATACTGCCCACATCCCCGTCGCCATAACTCTCCAGGCTGGGTGGCAGGACCGGCGCCTCGGCCGGCGGCTGGCCGCCGGCGGCAACGATCCCGCCAACGGTGAGGACCAATACAGAAAAGAAAACAACCCGGGTGTGCATCTTTTTCATGGTTCATTTCCCATAACCGGTTGAAAGGGCGGCAAGGCCCGAGGCGGGAAACCCGTGGCTACATGAAGGCTTGGATATTTTTCAAACGGCTGGCCATGTCCTGGAGCCGACCGGACATCACCCGGATAAAGCTTTTGGTGTCGGGCGTGTCCTGGCCGTCGAAGGTGATGGCGATCCCGGCAAACTTGAAATCCACGGGAATGCCGTTCACATCAATGGGCGACTCCTGGAGCGCTTTCATCACCCGGTTGAGGGCTTTTTTAGAATCTTCGCGGTTGATCAGCGGCAGAACCGCCACGAGGGTGTTCTTGCCCAGCTGACCGACGATATCCACCTCGCGGAACGTTTCGCCCAGCATGGCCAGCACGGCTTCCATGAGGTTTTCGTTATTGATGGTACCTGCCGGTGCCTTGGCGCGGGGTTTGATGTGGACAATGGAAAAGGCCAGGGCGGAAAAAGAGTAGCTATAGCGGTTGGCCCGGGCGATCTCCTTTTCCAGGATGAAGGCCATGGCCGCGGCTTTGATCACGCCGGTGGGCATGACCCGGTTGGCCTCCCTTTCCTTGATCAGCTGCTTCTGGCGAGAAATCTCGTCCTGGATTTTTTTATAGTCGTTTTCATCGATCTCGCCGGCCGCCACTTTGGTCCGTACGATCTTGAGGATCTCACCCAACTCGTCATGCTCACTGACGCTTTGCTCCAGCGTCTGCAGTACACTGAGGACCTTATGGCGTTTAGCGGTCCCTGCGCCTTCTCCCGTCTGGCCCTTGGCCTTGATCCATTCGGCGCGCATCTGGTCCAGAACCGACTCCATCCGGGAGTTGAGGCGCGTCTCCAGCTTGGCGATGACATCGCCCCCCACGTCCATCTTCCCCAACTGGCGGACGATGTTGGACTCGATGCTTCCCACCACCTGTTTCAGATGTTCCGGATCATCCTTTTCACGGGTCTGGTCCATGGCCATCTGGCCGCCTATCTGCTCCACGTAACCGGCCAGAATCTCCGCCAAGGTATCTTCGTCCCCGGTGCCCTTACGGATCTCGGAGGCCAGGTAGATCAGCTGGGCCGCCTGCTCCGGATTCTGCTTGAATTCTGCGATCAGCTGATCGCCGTCCACACCAATCTCTTCACCGCTCTCCTGGAGGATATTGGCCAGACCCTCGCTCTGCAGTTCCTTGCTCAATTCCTGCACCAGCTGCAGGTACTGGGTGTGGGACATGCCCTCCTCCAGCAGCGCTCTTTTTACCATGGGCAGCAGGCGCTTGAGTTCGGCAGCCTCGGGAACAAGCCGCCTGAGGATCTGGGCCATGCGCGCAGGCGTGACTTTGCCCTGCTGAAACTCATCTCTCACCAGCTGGATGAGGACCCGGTCGGAGAGCTCATTGGCGTTTTCCAGAATGGCCGCCTCGTTTTCATAGGCGACACCCAGCGCTTTCTGGGCTTCGATGCCCTCCAGCAACTGCTTTTTCATGTCGAAGACGGCACCGGCCAGATCGGCAAGGGCCACATCGCTTTTGCCTTCCAGGTGTTTTTCCACCTCGATGCGCATCACTTCCAGCTGCTGAAACAGCAGGCCGCCGTGGCCGCCGGTTCCCGCTCGGGTGCCTGGGCCGGCACTGCCTCCGCCTAGTCCCGAGCCCATGCCTGGACCGCCGCCGCCACCCGTACCCGGGCCACGGCCTTCTCCGCTCAGCGGGCCGGCACCGCCGGTGCCGTCACCCCACCCACCTTCACCCGGACCGGCACCGCCAGACCCGCCGCCACCCGTACCCGGGCCACGGCCTTCTCCGCTCGTCGGGCCGGCACCGCCGGTGCCGTCACCCCACCCGCCGTCACCCGGACCGAGACCACCAGACCCGCCGGTACCGCCGCCGGTGCCTGCACCACTACCTGGACCTACACCCGCGCCTGCGGAGGACGTTTGCTCAAGGTCCGCCTGGATCATGTTGCGGGAAACGGCACCGGGGTTGGCCATGAGCGATTCGATGTTCAGAGTCTTGGCGAACTCCTCGGTGAGTACGCTCTCCAACAGGGTGTCCATGAACATTTTGCGGGTTTTGGCCTCGTCTTCGGCAGCCAGCATCTGGGGGGTCAGGTCCTTTAACGCATCGCGGGAAATCACCTCGTCATCGTCGGTCACTTTTTTATAGCGTACGTGGTTGACTTTGATGCTGGTCACACCCCGGGCAAAGATGGCCTTTTTAAACCCTTCGGCCCGGTCATATTTGCTGATGTTGGCAAACACCTCTAGAAAAACTTTGATTTCCCGCCTTTCAAGGCCGGGTTCAATGGAAATGGATTGAAGGCCGTTGGTCTTGAACAGGGTCACCAGGCGGCCCACATTCAGGCGGGGATCCAGGGGCTCTTCATCCACGAAAAACTCCTCGCGGTTGAGAATGAACACCAGGGGCGAGACGATGTTGAGCAGTTTAACCGCGCCCTGGTAAAACATGTCGATGGACTGTTCAACAAAGGGGTGGCTGGGCTGATACATCATGGAGCGGTTAAACAGCAGGGCAATGGTTCGTCCGAATTGAGAGAGCTGGTTCTTGGTGGCGGCGTCTAGTGACATGGCTTCCTCATCTGGCTGACAATGATGTCATCGATTGATTTGTTTTTTCTGAAAGCGTTCCAGTTCCGAACCAAACTCACGACAGGAGGCGTAGCGCTGATCCCGGTCGAATGCCAATGCCTTGAACAGGATTTCATCCAGCATGCGGTTGGCCATGGGATGAACCTGGGAAGGCCGCTGCTGGATGAAGCGATCTTTTAAGGCCAACTTCATCTTGAGCAGGTCCATGGCCGTCTGGTAGGGCGGGTAGGGGAGCCGGGACATAAGCATTTCAAGCATCATCACCCCGGCACTGTACATATCCGAACGTCCGTCGACGGTTCCCGACAGAATCTGCTCCGGCGCCATGTACATGGGGGTGCCCAACAACAGCCGGTCGCTCTTGCCTGTGGTCCGGGAAACCCGGGCGACACCGAAATCGGTGATCAGGGGCCGTTTGGAATGGTCTTCGATCATGATATTGTCCGGCTTGATGTCCCGGTGCACGATATCGTTGTCATGGGCATAGGCAAGGGCATCGAGGATCTTCAGCATCAGGGTGATGACCGTCTGCAGAGGCATAAAGCGTTTTGAAGGAATGATATTCTTCTGGGTTCGCCGGATGTAGTAGGATAGTTCATGGCCCTTGACCAGCTGCATGGTAAAAAAGAGGAATTCTTCCGTTTCGCCCACCTCATAGATGGGAATGATATGCGGATGCATCAGAATGGCCGCCGATTCAGCCTCCTGTTGGAAAAACGCGGCGGTTTTTTCGGTCATCAGGGATTTGGGAAGGATCTTGACGGCAATCTGCCGTTTGAGGGTTTTTTGGAAGGCTGCAAACACGGCGGACATGGCGCCGTGCCCCAGCTTTTTCAGTAGCACGGAGGTGCCTACCTGCTGGCCGACCAGATGATCCAGATTCAGCTTCCCAATGGTTGACATCTTTGATTCCTTATACGCGGCCGGCCAAGGAGGGGCTACATGCCGATGCCGTGGATGACCGCCCCACAGCCGCTGCATAGACCTTTGCGCACCTGGTTGTCCATGACCTGAAAGCCCCGGCGGGCAATGACGATTTGCCCGCAACCGGGGCAGATGGTATTTTCGCCTCCCTCACCTGGAATGTTGCCTGTATAGACATATTTCAGCCCGGCCGCCATGCCTATTTCCCTGGCCCGCACGAGGGTTGCCACCGGCGTCGCGCTGCGGTCTGTCAGCCGGTAGGTGGGGTGAAACCGGCTGACGTGCCAGGGGGTTTCGCTGCCCAGATCGTTGGCGATAAAGGCGGCCAACCGGGACAGCTCCACGGAATCGTCGTTAAGCCCGGGAATGATCAGGGTGGTGACCTCCACCCAGACCTTCAGGGCTTTCATGCGCCGCAGGGTTTGCTTCACCGGTTCCAGCCGGGCCCCGCACTGCCGTTTGTAAAAGTGGTTGCTATAGGCTTTCAGATCCACGTTGGCGGCATCCAGCCAGGGGCTGACCCGATCGAGGGCCTCGGCGCTCATGAATCCATTGGTCACGAAGACGTTCTTGATCCCCCGGTCGTTGGCCAGCTGTGCGGTGTCGCAGGCAAACTCGAAAAAAATCGTCGGTTCGGTATAGGTGTAGGCGATGCTGGCGCAGCCCCGGCGCTGGGCCTTCATTACCACCTGATGGGGCGTGGCCAGGTCTCCCATGATGGTGCCGTCCCGGTCCGCCGGCATCTGGGCGATGTCGGCATTCTGGCAGAACCGGCATTTGAAATTGCAGCCCACCGTGGCGATGGAAAATGAGCGGCTGCCGGGCATCAGGTGGAAAAGCGGTTTTTTCTCAATGGGGTCGTCGCTGGCTGCTATCAGGCGCCCATACACCAGCGTCTCCAGAACACCATCCCGGTTTTCCCGCACCTCGCACAGACCGCGTTTGCCGCTGCCGATCACGCACGCGTGGCTGCACAGCCGGCAGCGGACCTGCTGGTCCTTAATGGTTTCGTAGAGCCAGGCTTCCATCCGGTCGGGTCCCTTCCCTTCCGCGGTGATTCCCGGGCCATCGGAACCGGTGGCCGGATAATATAAATTTTTTAATTTAAACAGATATTTGACTGTTTTGTCAAATGATTATCACCAATGGGTCAGTTAATGGCTGCCTAAAAAAGCAGTCGTCCCATTCCGCCGGTCTTGCGGCCAGGCTGCCGAAGGTGACGGTCAAAACCATTGGATGGCGCCATGCCGGAGCAGCCGGCGGCTCCGGCGGTCACGCCGCCGACGTTTTTAGGCTGGTATCGGATGGCCAGGGGACGCGTGCGAAACCGGGGAACCAGGGTGACGACCATGCCGGCAAAGGTCCCGAAGGGGAAGCGCTGGACCAGGCCTGAGCCTTCGATCTGCTTCATCCAGGTCCCCCAGGGGCCGGGAAACTGGCAGACTGTGCGCCAGCACACCGGAACCGGTCCCATCAGTTCCCGTGCCATGCGCTTGATTTCCCAGACACTGAAAAAGTTGGCCCGATTGTAAATGGTAGGGGTGAATATTCCTTGCACCCGCCGGCCGATACCCGTGAGGGCATAGCGGTTCAAAAAACCGATGAACACCCGGTCCTTTGCCACGCGAAAGGCCTCTTCCAATGCTTTTTTGGGGTTGTCCACAAACTCGAGGCAGGTAAACAGGCAGGCATGATTGAAGGAATTGTCGTCGAAGGGAAGCTCTTCGGCGATCCCGCGGTACAAGGATACACGATTGCCCAGCGTTCCCGAAAGGATATCCAGCATGTAGGGAGACGGGTCGATGCCTGTCACATCGAGGCCCTTTTCCAACAACGGTACGATCGAGGCCCCCGTACCGCAACCGATGTCCAGCACCGATTCCCCGGCAACCGGATCCAGCATCCCCAGCATGAGGCGGCTTTCCAGGTCAGCGGCTAAGCGGTTTCTACGCTTTTGCATCCACTGGTCGTAGCGTTTGGCATCATGAAAGTCGAAAACGTAGCCCATGAGAATAAGTGTATGGAATCAGATCGGGTTAATCAAGTGTCTCTTTGTGGATGACCACGGTAGCCAACCTTCAGCCGGCCATGCCACCTGCAATGGACGCTACCGGCTTAATAATGCCGTTGGTCAAAATACCAATCCACATATGAAGGCGGGGGTCATCCTTACGGAAAGATTTCCTGTTTACATTGGTCATGCGTCTCTGGATCGTTGACATCCCATAGGGAGTCCTTGGGCAACCCATCGTGGTCCGCAATTCATCCAATGTCCGGCGAATCATGGTTTTTTGTATAGACGCATACAATATATCTCTTGATCATCGGGATGCAAGTTGATTGTATAAACCTTGCCCCATTCCTTGACGAGGAGATCGCCATGCCCGACCCATTTCAGGTGTATCCCATCGGCTGGATCCAAAAAGCAAGTGGTCACGTCCGCATCGCCATCGACCCCGCTTTCCAGGACGGTCTGCTGGGCTTGGAGGAATTTTCGCATATCACCGTCTGCTACTGGTTTCACGAAAACGACAACCCCAGAGACCGCTGCCAGCTCCAGTTGCACCCTCGGAAAAAACCCGATAACCCACTTACCGGTGTCTTTGCCACCCATGCCCCGGTGCGCCCAAACCTGATCGGTATTTCAACTTGCCGGTTGATATCCGTCAGCGGGACTACGATCCGCATCGATGTGATCGACGCCCGCAACGGGACTCCGGTCATTGATATCAAAGGCTACATCCCCGACAGGCTGCAGCCGTTGGCAGTCAGCGTACCGGGCTGGGTGTGATTGCCGATGGCCGCCTCGAAAACCGATAATATGCCGGTCTTGGAAGCCAATCTGGATCGTCTTACCGGTCAGATCGAACGAATCACCTACAGCGATGACGAAAGCGGCTATACCATTGCCCAGGTGAAGGTCATCAACCGGCCGGGCATGGTTACCGTGGTGGGCCGCCTCATGGCACCCGCTCCCGGGGAAGTGTTGCAGATGCAGGGGACCTGGGTCCAACACCCCCGTTTCGGCGAGCAGTTCAAGGTAGCCTACCACCAGACCCAGGTGCCGGTAACCGTCAGCGGCATCAAAAAATACCTGGGTTCGGGCATAGTCCGGGGATTGGGGCCCAAGATTGCCGAACGCATTGTCGACCATTTCGGCCCAGAGACCCTGGCGGTTATCGACACCGATGCCGGGCGATTGGCCGAGATCGCGGGCATCGGCAAAAAGCGGGTGCAGAGGATCCGAACCGCATGGGTTGAACAGAAAGAGATCCGCGACGTGATGCTCTTTCTGCAAAGCCATGGCGTCAGCTCCGCGCATGCCATAAAAATCTTCAAAAACTACGGCGACCGTTCTATTGCCATGGTACGGGAAAACCCCTACCGGCTGGCCACGGACATTTTGGGTATCGGCTTTGTCACCGCCGACCGTATTGCCGAGACGCTGGGCTTTGCCAGAGATACCCCGGTAAGAATCGAGGCCGGCATCCTTTATGTGCTTCACCAGCTGACAGACGACGGCCATGTCTACTACCCCGAAACCCTATTGATTGAAAAGGCTGCTGAAATCCTCCAGGCGGAATCCAATCGGGTGGCTGGTGTCTTGGGCGTTCTGTGCAACCGGGAGCAGATTGTCATCGAAACCCTGCCCGACGGCACGCGGGCGGTGTACCTGGCCAACTACTACCTTTGCGAAACCCGCATCGCCCAACGCCTGCGGGCTTTGATCAAAACACCCCGCCAGGCTTCCCTGATGGACGTGGCAGGCGAACTGGCCTGGGTGCAAGCCCGCCTTTCCATCCGGCTGGCAGAGCGGCAGATCGAAGCCGTAAAATGCGCCTTGGAAAGCAAGGTTATGGTGATCACCGGCGGGCCGGGCACCGGGAAAACCACCATCATCAACGCTATTCTGAAGGTTTTTTCCAGAAGGGACCTATCGGTGTTGCTGGCCGCACCTACCGGACGGGCCGCCAAACGCATGAGCGAGGCGACCGGCCACGAGGCCAAAACCATCCACCGGCTGCTGGCGTTCTCCATAGCCAACGGCGGCTTCCAGAAAACGGAGGCCAGCCCCTTATCCTGCGAACTTCTCATCATCGATGAAGCCTCCATGATCGATACCCTGCTCATGCATCACCTGCTGAAGGCGGTGCCGCTATCTGCCACCCTGATCCTGGTGGGCGACGTCAACCAGCTGCCGTCGGTGGGTCCGGGCAGCGTACTCAAGGACATCATTGAATCACATGCTGTGGCAACCGTGCGGCTCAACGACATTTTCCGGCAGGCCGAACAGAGCCGGATCATCGTTAACGCCCACCGGATCAACGGCGGGAAAATGCCTGTGGTTGACAATGCAAGGGATGGTGATTTCTTTTTCGTCCAGCGCGAAGCACCGGAAGATGCCCTCTCGACGATCATCACCATCGTCGAGAAACGCCTCCCCAACCTGGGCTTCCATCCGCTGAACGACGTCCAGGTGATCACCCCCATGCACCGGGGATTGCTGGGTGCCGTCAACCTGAACCAACAGCTTCAGGAAATCCTGAATCCCGGAGAAGATCGCATTGCGCGCGGCGATCGGCGGTTCCGGCAGAATGACAAAGTGATGCAGATCCGCAACAATTACGACAAGGACGTATTTAACGGAGACATCGGCCGGATCACGGCCATTGCAGGAGATCTGCAGCAGTTGATTGTCGATTTTGACGGCCGGGCCGTGGTCTACGATTTTTCCGACCTGGATGAAATCGTTCTGGCCTATGCCGTCTCCGTGCACAAGGCTCAGGGTTCTGAATACCCGGCCGTGGTCATGCCCGTGATGACCCAGCACTTCGTGCTGCTCCAGCGCAACCTCATCTATACCGCCGTCACCCGAGCCCGGCGGATGGTGGTGCTGGTCGGTACCCAGCGGGCACTGGCCATCGCCGTGAACACCAACAAAACGCAAAAGCGCTTCACCCGGCTGGATGAACGTCTGCGGGACGGCCACGGCGCAACGACCCCCTGTTTACGGGAAGTTTGACATTGCCGGGCCATTTTTCTATAAGCGGCCTGGACGAAACGACATTCGACCATTCAAACCGTGAGGAGACTCCCATGACCCTGACACCCCTGACCGCCGTTTCGCCGGTGGACGGCCGATACCGGCGGGCTACCGCCGCGTTGTCAGACTATTTCAGTGAAGGTGCCCTGATCCGCTACCGGGTCAAGGTGGAGATCGAATACTTCATCGCCCTGTGCCGGCTGCCCCTGCCCCAACTGGCAGGTGTCGATCCGGCGGAGTTCGAGCGGCTGCGTGAGACCTGCCGGACGTTTACCATGCAGGATGCGGCCAGAATCAAGGAGATCGAAAAAACGACCAACCATGATGTCAAGGCGGTGGAGTATTTTGTCAAAGAGACCTTCGACCGGCTGGGCCTGTCCGCATACAAGGAGTTCATCCACTTCGGCCTCACTTCTCAGGATATCAACAACACGGCCGTTCCTCTCTCCCTGAAGGAAGCCTGGCTAGGGGTGATGCTGCCGGAGTTGGAAGTGACCGTGGCCGACCTGACGATCAAGGCACGGGAATGGAAGCTGGTGCCCATGCTGGCCCGTACCCATGGCCAGCCTGCCTCGCCCACCCGGCTGGGGAAGGAGATTCTTGTGTTCGTGGATCGGCTGACCCAACAGATGAAGCTGCTGGCGCGGGTCCCCTTCGCCGCCAAGTTCGGGGGCGCCACGGGCAATTTCAACGCCCACCATGTGGCCTATCCGGAGATCGACTGGAAGGCCTTCGCCAACCGGCTGGTGAACGAAGGGCTGGGGCTGCAGCGCTCCCAGGTAACCACCCAGATTGAACATTACGACCACTTGGCTGCTTTTTGCGACGGCGTGAAACGCATCAACACCATCCTGATAGACCTGTGCAGGGACTTGTGGACCTATATCTCCATGGACTATTTCAAGCAGAGTATCAAAAAGGGAGAGATCGGCTCCTCGGCCATGCCCCACAAGGTCAACCCCATCGATTTCGAGAATGCCGAAGGCAATCTGGGCATGGCCAACGCCGTGCTCGAACACCTCTCGGCCAAGCTGCCCATCTCCCGGCTTCAGCGCGATCTGACCGACTCCACGGTGACCCGCAACATCGGAGTGCCGCTGGGCCACACCCTCATCGCCTTCAAATCGCTCAAGCGGGGGCTGGACAAGCTGATCCTCAACGAAGATGCGCTGAAAAGGGATCTTGACATGAACTGGGCCGTGGTGGCCGAGGGTATCCAAACCGTGCTGCGGCGGGAAGGCTATCCCAAACCTTACGAGGCCCTGCTGGCGCTTACCCGCACCCACGCGATTATTGACCGGGCTGCCATCGTCGCGTTCATCAACACCCTGGATGTTGCCCAGAGCATAAAAAAGGAGCTGCTGGCGATTACGCCGGAAACCTATACCGGCATTCATGATTGTTAGCCTCAACTTCTGGCTGCTCATACAGGCCAGCGCATGCCACGTAAGGATACAGCGCAAGCGCTTTTTTTAACCCGGACCCTGAGGCCGCCCTCAACGATTTGAACCAATGCCTAAACTTTACCTGAAAGAATACGCGCGGGCCCTTACCGGCAGGGCTGTCTTCATCGCCTGTCGGGAAGGTATTCTGCGCGGCCACTTTCAGGATATCATCACGGACATCAAATTTCTGGTGCGCCACGGCGCTCTGACCACCTTGCTTCACAACATGCCCAACCGTTTTGCCAACCAGAAGCTGATCAAACAGCTGGAAAGCCGGCTGCCGGTCACTGACATTGTCCGGATTTCCCCGGAGATCGATTTTTACGAGGCGGTGCTTAATCATCGGGAATCTATGTTCAAGGTCATTTTTCTGGAACGCCGCTATCTCATCGATCGCCAGGGGCACAAAATTAACGCGCTCACCACCGGCCGGCTGCGTGAATCGATTGATGATTTCGGGGATCTGGTGGCCAATGTCAACTTCAAGGGGGCCATGGCGTGCATCTGCCAGAAGATCGAGGCCGGGCAGTGCGACCGCGTGCACATCCTGTCGGCGGGGAAAAACACCATCAAACACGAACTCTTTACCGTGGAGGGGGCGGGCACCCTCATCGCCAACAACTTTCAGGAGGATTTTCGTCAGGTTCGGACCGACGCAGAGGTGGCCATCGTGCACCGGATTCTTGAGATGTACAAGCGCTCGGGTTTTTTAAAACCCCGCACCAAAGCCTACCTGGACAACAACCGGGACCGGTTTTACGTCACCGCCATCGACGGCATTGTGGTGGGGTGCGTGGAACAGAAGATCATCGACGACCAGACCGTGGAACTGGGCGCCCTGGCGATCTCCACCCGCTTTCGCAACCAGCGTGTGGGGGTGCATATGGTCAGATCCTTCATGGCCTTGATGCAGTCACAGGGCTACACCCGCTTCATCTCCTTGACCAACAATCCCCGCCTTGAAGCGTTGTATGCCCAATTGGGGTTTGTTCAGGAGAGCCGCCCGCAATACCGGGTACGGCAGGCCCAGAGTCCGGATGTGAAGATGTTTTTCAGGGAAGTCGATTGACTGCGGCAGGTCACTCCTGTCCAGCGGATTGCGGAGTGCGTGTGTGCGGCACCTGTGCTTAGCGACCAAGTGCCGCACAACCATGGTAATCATGCAAGGCCGATGAGTTTCAACGACTCCTGTGCCTCAAAATAGACATTGGTCTCGTAAGTGTAACCCGGGATGCCGAAATAGGAAACACACCGCTGGGTGACATAATCGAGGCCCAACGCCAGTTTCGTTTCGTCCAGGTTAAATAACTCAATGACCCTGATTCCCTTTTCCGTTCCCTTGACAAACGGCCCGCTCATTTTCATGAAATCGGGGGGTGGTGCGATTTCCAGAAATCGTTTGCCAACTTCATGGGCGCTTTCTTGGGGAAAGCGGATGGCATTGATGATGACCATTGTTCACCTCCTCAATTTCCTAAGCGCAACGGCTTGCACCGTTGCATCAATGGTTTTCATAAGCGCCGGTTTACCGCCTTCGGACGGAACCGTCCCTCCGAAGGCGGTAAACCGGTAATTTTAATGACTCGCGTGCTCCCATACCTGCTCCTGAAAATGATTGGTATCGACAATCGGCCGCCGGTGGTGAACCGGTAGGGATCCCTTCGCATGGGCTACGCATTGGCGATGGTTACCAACAGAAACGCGTTCGATCAAACGCACAATCGGCAGAGGCGGGAACGGCTTTCATGCGGAGAGGCAAAGACGGATCGAAATCAAGGACACCTGCCTATGCGAACAACGGGTTCACAACTTGAATTATAAGTTCGGTTCGGCGGGCCTGTAAACCCTGCAAAACCATCTAAAGATCCATGATGCGATTTGAGGGGCGACAAAAGGTCTGAAAAACCCAGTTGGGAAAAATGGGGTCCTGGCGATTGGATGGTAAAAGACTGCAGGAACCATCGAAAAGAACGCCGCAACAATGGTAAGCCTGCTGCCGATGCGGGCATCGAGCCTGTGGCCTAGCACACGTTGCCTTCGATGCCCGACCGGATGTCAGCCGCCCGTCGGCGGGGTCTCCGGCCAACCTGTTGTTCCGGGGCCTGAGATCTCCCTCCATGCGGATTCAACCCCCTCCAGGATTTCCGAGCGAAGATCGGGCATATCCGCCAGCTGTCGCAAAAGATCGACCATATGGATCCAGTTATAGGCTGGCCCATCAGGATCGACGGGATCGTAGGTGTTGACGCGTTGGTGAAACTCGCTCCCCAGGTAAAGCAACCGATAGTAGCCCTTTTCGGCCCTGAGCCCTGCCTTGCCCGGCGGTCGCTTTTTGGGAGATCGAGCGTCGATGGCGTCTTTAAAAACGGTGTCGACCATTGCAAACAGGCGTTTTTGCTGTTGGCGGGTCAGCCCCGCCGGCCCTATATTCTCCAAGCGGGTGTGTGAGTTCATTTTTTTCCTCAAGCGGTTGTGGTGAGCGCCGCCAGCAACCGTTGCAGCATACGGGCAAACCCGTCTGATCCGATCCCTATCGCTACCATAGGGATCTAACCTGGGGCCGCATCATTTCATCGTCAACTGTATTGCTCTGAACCCGGATAAGCGATATAAGCATTTTGCTGCATCGATCGGGCGCCAGCCGGCGGCTAGGATACGACCCGCTGCCCAACTGCCAGCAACCACCACGTAACAGGAGAACCACCGTGCCAAAAGCCAGCAATCTTCAGAAAGGCCATATCATCAATATTGGCAACCACCCATACCAGGTCAAGCAGATCGATGTCCACACCCCATCGGCGCGGGGAGCCAACACGCTGTACAAGGTCCGATACGCCTCGCTGATCACCGGACAGAAGCTGGACCAGACATACAAGGGCAACGATGCGCTGGAAGAGATGGTCGTCGACAAGCGCCGGGTGAGTTATCTTTACCGGGACCAGAACATGTATACCTTCATGGACAGCGAAAATTACGAACAGCATACCCTGTCCGAGGAAACTCTCGACGGGCAGACCCAATGGCTGGTCGACGGACTGGAGGGCATCACGGCGCTGATCAGGGACGGCCATCCCCTGTGCATCGAATTGCCCGGAGCCATCGACCTGGAAATCGTGGACACCGCCCCGGTGATCAAGGGCGCCACGGCAACCAACCGGAATAAGCCCGCCACACTGTCCAACGGGATTTCCGTTCTGGTGCCCGAATACATGACCGCCGGAGAGATCATCCGGGTCAACACGGAGACCAGCCAGTACATGACCCGTGTAAAAACCTGAAACCGGTGGCCGCTTCAAAGAGGAGCAATCCATGCCGGACTACCGATTGATCCACGCGGTAACCGATCTTGCGGGCAACCTTTTGCTGGCCGCAGAAACCCCCCTGACCCGCCAGGTCATGGAAACATTCGTCCGCGGGCAGGCGGCCGCCACCGATACCTGTCGTTTGCTGGACTACCGGCAGATCAGATCCGACCTGATGGGCTTCCTCGCCGCGCCCCCCTACGATTTGATTTTCTCCGAAGCCACCCGGCAGCAGGCCTTGCTCACCATCGCCGACGATATCGTCATGCCTGAACCGGTGTTAACATCCCTCTATCATTTTCGCGAGTTGGATTTTTATACCTATCGCCACACCCTGCTTGTCTTTGCCCTCTCCATTCTCATCGCCCGTGAACTGATCGATGACCAGAGAACCCTGATTCAGGAAGTCCTCGCCGGCCCCACCCATGATATCGGCAAGCTGTGCGTCCCGTTGGCGATCCTGACCAAGGAGGGGCCGCTCACCGAAACGGAGCATGCCCACCTTCGGCACCACACGCTGGCCGGCTACGTATTGCTCAGCTATTTCTTCCAGGATCCCGCCATCCTCGCCGCCGAGGTGGCCAGAGATCATCATGAACGCAAGGACGGCAGCGGCTATCCACTGGGCATTGCCATCGACAACCCGATGACCGACATCATCATGGTCAGCGATGTCTACGACGCCCTGATCTCCCCGCGACCCTACCGGCCGGTCTCCTTCGACAACCGCAGCGCACTGGAGGAGATTACCCGCCAGGCGGCAGCCGGCTCCATCAGCAAAACCGTAGCCCGGGTGCTCGTGGCCCTGAACCGGCGATCCCAGCCCCATTTTAGCCAATGTGTGGTCTCCACCGAACGTCGGGGCTCACCGCCGGAGCAGAATGTCTATGGGGTCATCGAAAAGAGGGAGTGAGGCCGCCCCGCGCTAGTCCATGGGGCATACGTGAGCGGCCGTGGTTCATCCGTGTCAGTGATGCCGCTGTGATCGTCAGCCGGCGTTACACCACCTGCCCGGCGCACCATCCCGACGACCAGGCCCATTGCAGATTGTACCCTCCCAGCCAACCGGTGACATCCAGCACTTCGCCAATAAAAAACAGACCCGGCACCCGACGTGCCTGCATGGTTTTCGATGAAACGGCGTCACAGTCCACACCGCCCACCGTCACCTCTGCCGTCCGGTAGCCTTCGGTCCCGCCGGGTTTGAGGGACCATTGCCGCAGCCGGGCGGAAATTTCCTTTAGCTGACGATGGGAAAGGTGTCGGATCGGCTGTTCTGAAAGGGATGGTGGGATCAATGCCGCCACCAGTCGTTTGGGAAGCAATGACGCCAGCAGCGATTTGGCTTTGCGCTGCGGGTGCTGTTGCTGCTGCGCTTTCAGCACCGCAACCAGGTCCACGTCCGGCAGCAGGTCGATGGTAATGGGCTCGCCGGGCTGCCAGAAGGAGGAGATCTGCAGAATGGCCGGGCCGCTCAGCCCGCGGTGGGTGAACAGTAGGTTTTCGCGGAACCGCTGCCGGCGGTTGCTGACGACGGCATCCACAGCGATGCCCGACAAAGCGGCCAGGATTTTTTTGTCCGTCGGCTGAAGCGTGAAGGGAACCAGGCCGGCACGCGGCGGCTGAACCGGGATGCCGAACTGCCGGGCAATTTCATAGCCCAACGGGCTGGCGCCGGCCTCCGGTATGGATAACCCGCCCGTGGCCACCACCAGGGAGTGGCAGGTGTAAATCCCCCGACTGGTGTGAACCGCAAATGGCTGATCGCCGGGCCGCTCGATTTTTTCAATTGCTGTATCGAGGCAAAATGAGACACCTGCCTGTTTGCACTCGGACAACAGCATGTCTACAATCTGGCGGGCGCTGTCTAAACAGAAAAACTGCCCATGGGATCTTTCACCATAGGCGATGCGGTGGTGGTTGACCAGTTCGATAAAATCCCATTGGGTGTAGCGGTTAAGCGCCGATTTGCAGAAATGGGGGTTTTGAGACAGGTAGCGGCCGGTGTCGATATCCCGGTTGGTAAAATTACAGCGCCCGCCGCCGGACATCAGAATTTTTCGACCGGCTGTTTTGCCGTGGTCAACTATCGTCACCCGGCGGCCACGCTTGCCGGCTTGCATGGCGCACACGAGCCCTGACGCACCGGCACCGATGATGACCACATCCGTTTTCGGGTTCAACAGGGTGGATCCTTCGTCGGCTGACATGGTTTTCCGCGACCTTTTTTCATGAGGTTGCGCCATATACACCCCACCATGGGTTACCATCATTTCAAGTTCTTAACCAAACGACAACCATCAGAACATCCGCTCCGGCAGGAACAGGGCCAGTTGGGGAAATGCCACCAGGATCGTCAGGCACAGCAGCATGGCCAGCCAGAATGGCCAGATGCCCCGGAAGATGGTTCCCAGCGGTACATCTGGCGCCACACCCTTGACAACGAACACATTGACACCCACCGGCGGGCTGATCAGCCCCATCTCCAGCACGATCACCATCAGGACCCCGAACCAGATCGGGTCGTACCCGAGGGCCACGATGACCGGAAAAACCACCGGCAAGGTGAGCACCAGCATGGCAATCCCTTCCAGAAACGTCCCCAGGATCACATAACCGGCCAGCACCACCACCAGGATACCCGTCGGCCCCGTGTTCAGGCCGGTGAGAAGATCGGCCAGCCGGCTGGGAATCTCCGACAGCGCCAAAAAGGGGATAAACACATGGGCGCCGATGAGGATCATGAAGGTCAGTGCGGTGGTTCGCAGGGTGTGCAGGATGGCCTGGCTGATGTTTCCGGGTGTCAGGGATCGCCGCCACAGGGCCACGACCAGGGTCATGGCTACGCCCGTGCCCGAGGCTTCCACCGGCGTCATCACCCCGCCGTAGATGCCCCCGATGGTCACTAGTACGATGCCCATGAAAGCGCTGGTACGCCCCAGAGCCCTCCAGCGGCGCCGTCGATCAGTACGGGGTCCGGCTGGTGCCAGTTCGGGCCGCAGGCGGGTCTGGATGGAGATGGCAACCAGAAAGAGCAGCGTCAGCAGGATTCCGGGTACGATACCGGCAATGAACAGCCGGGCGATGGACTGTTCGGTAAGGATCGCGTAGATGACGAATCCCGAGGACGGAGGAATCAGGTATCCCAGAGTGCCGCCGGCCGCCACGCACCCGGTGGCCAGGCCGTCGTCGTAGCCGAAGCGCCTCATTTCCGGCAGGGCCACCCGGCCCATGGTTACGGCCGAGGCAAAAGACGAGCCGCTCAGCGCCGAGAAGCCCGCACAGCCAATAATGGTGGTGGCGGCCAGGCCCCCGCGGCGGTGGCCGGTCCAGGCGTAGGCCGCGTCGTAAAGATCCCGGCTCATACCGGACAACCCGGCCAGGTTGCCCATGAAGACGAACAGGGGAATGACGCTCAATTCAAGATAGGAGGCGATCTCAAAGGCCTCGGCGCTCAAGGTGGCGAGAGCCGCCGGCAGACTGTTGATGGCAGCGATGCCGGCTACGCCGACGATGATCATGGACATGGCGATGGGCATGCCCAGGGCCAGCAGGAGGAAAAAAAGAATCAGGCCGATGATGCCGGTAAGCGGAGGCGACATGGCGCGCTACAGTCCGGAGCCGTTGATCTTGTCCCCGCGGTCGGTGAGCAGCATCACCGTTTCCGACACAAGCACCAGGCCGTACAGAGCCATGCCCAGGGAGAGAACCCAGTAAAAGGGGGCGTAGGAAAAGCCCAGTTCCAATGACGCTTCGCCGAACCGGCCGGCATGGACACCGCTGGTCCACAGGCGAACGGCCATGACCGCCATCATCAGCGCCCCGGCGACCCGCGTGCCCACAGCCGTCCATTGCCGCCAGCGCGGCCTCATCCGCTCGCTGAACAACGCTATAGCCACCTGGCCCCCGGTCCGGGCGCTGTAGGCCACGGACAGAGCCACCATCACCAGCAGGATCAGCTTGGCCACGTCCCGGGCACCGTGGATGGGGGCATTGAAAAAGTAGCGCCGGATGACCTCCACAACGGTCAGACCGCTGAGCGTCAGCAGCATGGCACCGCCGCCCCACAAGGCGATCCACCGGACCCAGCGGTCCAGCCGATGCAGAAGCGGCGCTCTATTCGACGAGGGCACGGTAGATGGCATTGGCCGGGACTCCCTGCTGTTCGAGCCGCTGGATCTCCGCTTGGATGAGGCCCCGGCTGGCTGCAGCGAATTCGGCCCGCTGCGCGGTGGTCAAGGCAATGGCTTGGATGCCGCCATCCGCAGCGGCGCGCGCCAGGGCATCCAGATCCTTCCTGCTCCAGCGCCGGGCGGCGTCGATGCTGAAGGTGCGACCCGTAAGACCATCTATGGCCTGCTGCCAGGATGGGGTGAGCCGATTCCAACGTGTTTGGTTCATGGCCAGAAACACCGTGGACGATGGGCTGGGCAGGTTGTGGGTGACATATTGGCCCGGCTCCACCAGGTTCCACGGCTCGTAAAGGGCACTGGGCTGGATGAGCACCGCGTCCACGATTCCCGTGTTAAGGGCATTGTAGGATTCGGTGATGGGCATGGCCACGGGCACCCCTCCCCAGGCTTGGACCGCCTGGGATTCAGCGGGCGAGCTGATGCGCACTTTCATACCTGCCATGTCCGCCGGGGTCTGTACGGCCTTGGTGCGGGAGATCAGTACCGTTGGCGACATGGCCCATAGTCCCAATAGCTTGATTTCCCGATACTCATCCGCCAGATGGGCGGGAAAGAGGTCCCACAGTTTGGCGGTGCCCGCTTCGGCACTGGATACCAGCCCCGGCTGCGTAATCAACTGGGAGGCGGAAAAGAGGTCCGCCGTATAGCTGTGGATGCAGAAGGTGATGTCGGCCACACCCTCAACGGCCCGTTTGTACTGCTGCACCGGTCCTTTGCCCAGGGCTCCGGCTGGATAGATACGGATGGTCAACTCTCCGCCGGTCGCTTTTGCTAGGGCATCGGCCAGGGG
The DNA here is from genome assembly GCA_963704985.1 of uncultured delta proteobacterium. Classification (GTDB taxonomy): domain Bacteria; phylum Desulfobacterota; class Desulfobacteria; order Desulfobacterales; family Desulfosarcinaceae; genus Desulfosarcina. The sequence goes on from CAVPIL010000012.1 coordinate 27,561, forward strand.
TTGAAACACCTCCTGGTGCAAGGTGTGGGTGGGCGGCATGAAATGGGCCAGTTTCAACTCCGTCGCCGGAGCGCTGGCGGGAAAAGCGGCTGCCGCCAAGAGAAACAAGGCGTTCTTGAGCAGTCTTGCGGGTGATGTGCGCATGGTCTTTTCCTTCGAGGTCGTTGGTTATGGCAGGGTTCCGATCCGTTGCCTATCCAAGGCCCGGATCAAGGATTCCAGCTCGCGGTCCAGCCGGCGATCTTCGGTTAGGACGGGGCAGTGGTGCCGCACCTGCTCGAGCAGGTGTCGACCGGAAGGAGACATCCGGTTCTCATCCCTGAATTGGGCGGCATTGGACAGGGCCACCAAAAGCGTTGCCAGGATCTGCTGGAGCAGCGTCGCAATTTCGGCGGCGTTCAGGACGGCATGCAGTCCCATGCTTACCTTGTCCTGGTTATACACTTCGGTAGGCCGGGAAAGCACTGTATCTGAGGCCGTGCGCTGAACAGCCCGTGCGGTGAGGGCGCTGCAGGTAAGCTGCAGCGCTTTCAGCCCGCATCCTCCATAGCCCACCAGGGTTTCCGGCAGTCCCATATTGACCCGGCTATCCACCAGCAGGGCGAACTGCCTATCCAGCAGGTCGGCCACGGATGCTGCGGCGATCTTGGTCAGATCCATGGCCAGGGCCACGTGTCCGCCATAAAAGTTGCCCCCGAACAAGGTCTCTGCGCCATCCGGATCGACCACCGGGTTGTCGTTGACGCTGTTCAATTCCCGCTCCAGCAATAGGCCTGCCCAGCTGGCCGCATCCCTGGCCGCGCCCAGCACTTGCGGGGCGCAGCGGATGGAGTAGGGATCCTGCACGATCCGCTGCGTTGATTTGCCGCTGTCCACCAGCCTGCTTCCGGACAAGGCTGTGCGTATGGCATCGGCGGCGGCTGACTGTCCCGGGTGGCCCTTGAGGCGGTGAAGCGTGTCGTGGAAGGCCTGGGAGCGACCCAGCAGAATCTCCGCGGCAAGTGCACTGGCGCGTTCGCACAGATCGTAGGCCCGGTTTAATCGATCGAGGGTCAAAATGCCTACCCCGGTCATCACCGAGGTGCCGTTCATGATGGCCAGGCTTTCTTTGGGGGCGAAGGTGTGCACACTTAGGCCCACCCGTTCCAGCGCCTGCGCCGCGGGCAGAACCTGGCCGTTGAAATAGGCCTCACGTTCCCCGGCCAGAACCGCCGCCAGGTAGGAGAGCGGGGTCAGGTCCCCGGAGGCACCCACGGAGCCGAGGGTGGGAATCACCGGCATCACGCCCCTGTTGAGCAGGCCGCACAGGGCGACCAGCAGGTCCAACCGCACCGCCGAATGTCCCTTGGCCAGGCTCACCAGCCGGGTGAAGACGATGGCCCGGCTTTCGGTTTCGGAAAAGGCGGGACCCAAGCCACAGCCGTGCTGGTGGATAATCTGGTAGGCAAGGTCGTCGGTCTGGGATGCATCGAGGTCTCGGGCCGAATCCCCCCCCACCCCGGTAGAAACACCGTAGATGCGTTGGCCGACTGAAACGGCTTGTTCCAGAACCCGGCGGCCCCGGTTTAGCTTGTCGATCCAATCCGGGTCCTTGGAGAGGGTCACCGGCCGTCCGGTGAGAGACACCGCGGTCAGTTCAGCCAGTGTTACCGGGCCGTCGTCGATGATCAAATCCGATCGGAGATGGGCGTGCATGCTTGGTTTCCTTTACAGCAAACGGGTTTTCAGCCGTTCTTTCAAGACCTTGCCGGCGCTGTTGCGGGGCAGTGCATCCACAAACCAGATTTTTCTGGGGCGCTGATAATCGGCGAGGGTGCCTTTAAGATCGGCCAACAGCCGATCAGCGCTGCAAGGGGCACCCGCCTGGAGAACCACGGCCGCCGCCACGGCCTCTCCGCGCTGGCTGTCGGTCATGGCAAACACAGCGGCCTCGGCCACCTGGGGCAGGTTTTCCAGGGCCTGCTCCACCTGGGCCGCGTAGATGTTTTCACCGGCGCTGATGATCAGGTCGCTTTTGCGGCCCATGATATACAGGAAGCCCGCATCGTCACGGCGACCCAGATCCGCGGTGTGGAACCAGCCGTGTTGGAGCACCCGGGCGGTGGCCTGCGGCTGGTTCCAGTACCCCATAAACACCGTGGGGCCCTTGACAAGGATCTCACCGGTTGCTCCCGGCGGGACATCCCGCCCGTCCTCATCGATCAGGCGCAGCTGGGTGTGAAACACCTCCTTGCCGATGGAACCCACCCGGGTGCAGGTGCTCTCCAGGTCCAGGGCGGTGATGCGCTGGGTTTCGGTCATGCCATAGCCCTGCGCAAACACCACGTCTTTTTCTGCCTGGTACTGGCGGATCAGATCCACCGGCATGGCGGCACCACCGGCGATGAAAAGGCGCACGTGGGAAAAATCTGCGCGGGACCAGGCCGGTGCACGGGCCATCATCCCAAACATGACCGGCACCGCGAACAGGTAGTTAATCTTTTCCTTAACGATCAGATCGAGGATTTCCGACGGGTTGTTGAAGTCATGGAAAACCAGGCTGCCGCCGGCATACACGATCGGCATGACCGATGCGGCCAGGGCGCCGATGTGATACAACGGCGCCACCACCAGGGATCGAAAGGTCGGGTTTATGCCGTAGCTCAACAGGGAGTGGATGGCCCCGAAGAGCAGGTTGCCGTGGGACAGGACCGCCCCTTTCAGGGCGCCGGTGGTTCCGGACGTGTACATGATCAGCAGGGGATCGTTAAGATCGGCCTCACGGCCGAATGTCGGTGTACCATCGGCTTCGGGCGGCTGCGGGGTCAATGCACTGACGGCAGCCAGGGTTCCGCCGGCGTGCTCGTACCCATCACAGATGGCGCTGGGAAGTGCAGTTATCGTGGCAGCGAAACGGCGGGAGTAGACCACCATCCGCGGGCTGCAGTCCGCAAGCAGACGTGCCGCTTCCCTGGCCGTCAAGTTGTGATTCATGGGGACCAGGATGGCGCCTAATGCGGCGCAGGCAAAAAGCAGCTCCAAAAAAGCGCTGCCGCTTTCCATCAGCGTGGCCAGCCGGTCGCCCCTTTGGATGCCCAGTTCCGTCAGGGCGGCTGCCGATTGGGCCACCCGCCGGCTGAATTCGGCATTACTGCAGGACCAGCCTTCCTGCTTCAGAAAGATGCGCTCCGGATGGAGCTGGGCCCGTTTGAAGGCCCACGCGCCGACGTTGATCATTGACGCTCCGAATCCATTTCCCGCGGTATCATTTTCCCCAATACCAACGCGGTGAAGGTTCCCCCGGAGGCACAGGCATTGACCAATCCATACCTAACGGTCAGCGATCGAGCCGCCGTTTTTGCCACGTCCAAGGCAATCATGGGTGACGTCAGGCCCAAGGTCGGCGGCACGATGCCGTCGTGGATGGACAGCGCCAGTGCGGCTGCGCGGATGCCGCCGGAAGCGAAGCCTTCTCCCAGGGCGCCCTTAACGGCAGTTACCACCGGCTGCCGATCGCCGCTAAAAAATTGCTCCAGGGCCCGGGCCTCCAGCCGGTCGGACCTGATGCCGCCGCTGGCCGCTGCGAAAACCGTATCGATGTCCGTGGGTCGCACACCGGCCATGGCGGCGGCCTTTTGCATAGCCAGCAACGGCCCGGCCGGGTCGTCGGACCAGTCGTTGGCCGGCGCGGGTGCACTGCTCATGCCCCAGCCGGCGATTTCACAGAAAATGGCGGCTCCTCGCGCGCGGGCCGAATCCAGCGACTCGAGGCAGAGCAGTCCGGCACCTTCTCCGGCCACCGGACCGTTGCGATGCCGGTCGAAGGGGCGGGCCTGTTCTTGGGCGCCATCTTGGGGCGACAAGGCCATGAACCGTTCCAGCACGGTAATTAAGAAGGGCGAGAGAATATCTCCGCCGCCGGCCAGCAGCACGTCGGCGTGGCCCTGCTGGATCTGGCCTGCCGCGTAGGCGACGGCAGCTTCCGCCGAGGCTTCGCGGTGGTTGAGCGTGGTGTTGACTCCCCGCAGCCCCAGTTCGATGGCCGCATGGCCGGCCGGGGCGTTCATTACGGTATTGGGCACCAGGATGGGGTTGACCCGCCGGGGCCCCTCGCTGAACAGGGTGCCGGCGAACTGGACGGCCACATCCGTTGCACCGAAGGCCGTTCCCATGACGATGCCGAGTCGGTTGCGGTCCGCATCGTCGAGATCGATACCCGCATCCGCTAAAGCCATGCGCGCCGAGGCCGTCACCATCTGGGAGAGGCGATCCATGCGCCGAAGGGTGCCTAAGGCGATGAAGTCAGCGGGTGAAAAATCGTGGATTTCGCCTCCCAGATGGGATTTGAAGGGCGTGGTGTCGAATCCTTCAATGGGACGGATGCCGCAACGACCACCGAAAAGATTCCTGGTGAAGGTCTCGCGACCGATGCCCAGGGGCGTCACCAGCCCCATGCCCGTAACCACGACCCGCCGGCTCACCGGGCACCACCCGTTTCTGAAAACCTTCCCAGGATCAGGCAGGTGTTGTTGCCGCCGAAGGCAAAGGAGTTGGAAAGCACAACCCCAATTGCCGCCTCCCGTGAACCGTTGGGCACGACATCCAGGTCGCAGGCCTCGTCGGGGGTCTCATGATGGATGGTCGGGGGGACGAACCCCTGCTCGATGGCCAGCATACAGGCCACGGCTTCGATGGCTCCGGCAGCTCCCAGGGTATGGCCGATCATGGATTTGGTGGAGCTGATCGGAATTCGTTGGGCCCGGTTGCCGAACACGGCTTTGATGCCCCGGATCTCCATCAGGTCGTTGGCCGGGGTGGCCGTGCCGTGGGCGTTGATATAGTCCACCGCGTCAGGGGAGATGCCGGCGTCGGCCAGGGCGGCGGTCATGGCGCTTACGGCGCCGGCCGCGTCGGGGTCCGGAGCGGTCATGTGATTGGCATCGCAGCTGATGCCGCAGCCGAGCACTTCGCCGTAGATCGTGGCCCCCCGATTCAGGGCGTGGTCCAGTGATTCCAGGATCAATATGCCCGCACCCTCCCCCAGAGTCAGCCCGCGGCGGTTCCGGTCGAAGGGCCGGCAGTAATCCGGGTCCACGGCCTGCAGGGCGTTGAAGGCTGAATAGGTGATGCGGCACAGGGGTTCGGTGCCGCCGCAGACGATCACCTCGGCGGCGTTCTGCCGGATCAGATCGCGGGCGTAGCCAATGGCCGTCGCCCCGGACGAACAGGCGGTCATGAAGGTGGTTTTGGGGCCCATGAGGTTTAAATGGGTGGCAATATGATCGGCCGTTGATGCGCAGGAAAAAGACGCAAACGGCGAGCCCGGCAGCCGGGCGGCCCCGCTTTCCAGGTAGCGGGCAAACACCGGTTCGCACTCCAGCATGCCCCCGGCCCCACCGCCGATGACCACGCCGGTATGGGCGGCCAGTTCATCTGAAAGAGGTAGCAGGCCGGCTTCCGCCAGCGCTTCCAGCGCTGCCGCCAGGGCCAAGCAGTCCGACCGTGACATGCGCTTCAGGGAGAAGGCGTCCGGAATATGCTGCCGGGGATCAAAATCCTTGACCTGGGCACCGGTGTGGGTGCGGTAATCGGTGGTGTCGAACAGAGTCACCGGGCCGATGCCGCAGATGCCGGCTCGCAACGCGGTGCCGAACGCGGTTACCTGTTTGGCAATGGCGTTGACGGTTCCCCGTCCGGTGACAACAGCACGATTTGATCTCATAGGCCTCGTTCTGGAAGGCGCAGTGATTCAGCAAAAAATGGGTGCGGTCTCGGTTAGCGGGCCGGAATGTAAGCAGATGAGTTGGTGAAAGTCAAGCTGGCGAACGGTGAGGGGCGTCGGGACACGGGCAGGTAAACAATCAAAGCACCCGGGAGACTGCATCGCAGACCCCCGGGTGCTTGGTTGTGACCGGTCAAGTGATCAGTTGAGCATATTCATTAAAACAAGCAATTCCTTGATCCCCCAGTAGACTTGCTTTTGGGCCTGGCAATCGACGATCCAGTCATTGCGATCCGTTTTCCCGTCAACCGCGCAGCCGTCAACCCGTTGCAGCAGGTTCTTTTCCAGGAGTTGGCGAGCCGGCCGATAGGCCTGCCAGGCGATCAGTCGATCCACCAGGTAGATCTTCAGCAGCATGGCCCGTTTATGTAAGCGGCTTTTAAACCTGCCGCTAGCCAGCGCGTTCACTTTTCCAAAAAGGGCATCCACCTGCGCCTGGATGGTGGGCAGCGGATCGATGGCGCCGTAGACGACGATTTTCTTCTGGTCCACATAGCTCCATCCCGCCTCGGTGGTGTCGATATCCGTGGTGCCGTTGGGCAGGGGATCTACCTTGATGATGGTGGCCGACCGCGTGGCAAACCCGGCATTGTGGTCCGCATTTTCATCGAAGGGCCAGCGGTAATCCGGTTCGGGCAGATAGGAACTCTGGTCCGGCGGCCCGGGCGTTTTTTGGGGCGGAACCACGCGGAAGGGCCCCTCTCCGTCCAGTTTGTTGGCTTCGGTCAACTCACCGTCGATCAGGTATTCGCCGTCGCGATCATAGGCCAGCAGCAATTGAAGGCCGTTGTCCACCTGGATCTCGTCGCCATGGCTGCGGCCGGCACAGGACAATGCGCGGTAGTCGCACCAGCCGGTTTCTGAAAGGCTGGCATCGGCAGTTGCATCATAATAAAAGGTCGCCTCCGGATAGGCGCCGTACACGTGGTAAAACAGGGGATCGTCGTCCGGGTCGAGGGGGTGGTACTGGGACCAGCCATCCGGTGCGAACACCCGGATGCCCTCGGCCTCCGGCAGTATGCCCGCGTCTTCGAGCAGATCGACCATGGCTACGCCGCTGTACTGGGCATAAAAATCGCCTGACTTGTGGGTGTTCATCAGCATGAACTGGGTGTGCCGGGGCATGGTTTCCAATGCGTGGCGGCTATACACGCGGTACGGCGCCGGAACCTTGGCCGGGTCGTCGCCCGCATCGCCCGGAAAACGGATCGCTGCGATTTCATCTCCGTTGCCGTAGCCGTCGCCATCGGAATCCAGGCCTTCGATAGCCAGGAGGGCAGCCCCATCCTGGCCATTGTCCCGGAAATCGCGGCCATAGGCGTTCAAGGTGGCGTCAATATCACCGGTTCCATCGTATCCATAGCTATAGTGGCACCACTGGCAACTGCCCAAGGTGACCCATTTTCCGGGCTTCTGCTCGTATTCGCCCCCGGTGTGGCACAGGGCGCAGCTGTCCAGTTTGGTTGCCTGCGTATGGGGGTACACCGTGGCGAACACCACGGAATCGGTATCGCCCCCATGATGGTAAGCACCCCAGGCGGCAGGGGCAACCATCGCTGCGGTCACCGCTACTATCATCAGCCAGCTCTTTTTACCCATCATCTCCGCGCTCCTTTCGGCTTGTTGGTTTGCCTGTCCGTCCGTAGGGTGGAACAACGATCCGCTCGTTTGCTGTCGGCATACCATTCGGGTTGTAGGTGCAAGCGGTGGGTCTGTCAATGGAATATTTGGTAATAAATAGTAATTACAAGTAATTACCATTTACGACACTCTTGTGCAGGGCTAATGGCTAGGTGGCGGATGGGCGCCCGCAGGCCAAGGCAATCAAGGAAAAGGGCGAGCGAACAGACTCATGAATGCCGCCATGCATGAGTCCTTGCCTCCTTGATCTGCAGATAGGTGTTGACAACCAGACCAATTATGATTCTATTTTAATCATTGAAACGTGGTGCTTTCCCCACCAATCCGCGAGAAGGGAGGCCTATGGAAAGAAGAGCGACAGCAGACCGACGCCTGGTTCACGTCTTCGTTTCTGACGAGCGAAGAAACGGTCCCTACGAAAGGAGAGGCGCCGACATTCGGCACCTGGAAAGGGAGAGGGAGAGGAAAAAAATAGAACGGATTCGTGCTTTCAAGGAGAAAGGCCAACCCTCTCCGCCCGCCACACCCGTGATAACAAAAAAGCGCTTGATATACGTCGGTCTGGCCTTGCTGATTATCGTTGTTGCTTCATTTCTACTCAACTGATGGCTTTCTCTTGCCGCTTTTTTATGGTTTTTTCCTGAAATCAACAAGTCGTTGGTCACGAATTTTTTGCAGCCGGATGTCGGATTCGTTGTGGTGATCTCCGGTAGTTTGGGCAAATAAAATCACTGTAATGATGCCGGCGGCAATCGAGTTGCCGTATGGGCGGGCGCTGCCGGTGCGACAACCTGCACCGGGTTCACTTGGGCATCTCTGCTGTCAAGGCTGCATCCCGCGAAATCCGACCACTCCCGGAAAAGCTGCCAGGCCAGTTGAAAGAAGTCTCTTACGCAAGCAGCGGATTACTTGACACTACGTATTGTTTTGGGTAGAGGATAGGTGGTTAGCGGCTCTCCTCTCCTCTCACTCACTTGCTCTGGGTTGCCCGCATGCAATGTAGTCACTGTTCTTTCGACAACCCCCATGACTTTCGATATTGTGGACGCTGTGGGGCCTTCTTGGTTGTTGATCCTGCGCAAGCAGGCATTCCTTGCCGGCGTCATGCCGAGCGCAAAAACGTCACCATCCTGTTTTCCGACTTGTCGAAATACACGTGTATAACCGAGAAATTCGACCCTGAAGATGTCCAGGCGATCATGGGGGAGATTTTCGATAAGAGCCGACATATCATCCAATCTTTTGGCGGAAGCGTAGAGCGGTTTATTGGTGATGAAATCATGGCCATTTTCGGCGATCCCATCACCCATGAGGACGATGCTGTCAGGGCCATCAATACCGCCCATGAAATCCACCGAACGGTTGATGCCATTAATGCCCGGGGCATCATCGACCATCCCTTGCAGATGCACACCGGTATCAATACCGGGATGGTTATTACCAGTGAAGACTCCCACAACCGACTTTCCATAGGCGTCACTGGAGATGCAGCCAATCTGGCCAAGCGCATTCAGAATCTCGCGCAGCCTGGAGAGATCCTGGTCGGCAGGGAAACCTACCGGCAGTCAGCAGGATATTTCGATTTCCACAGCATGGATGTGCAGCCGGTTAAGGGCAGAAGCGAGGCGGTATCCATTTACCGTTATATCGGGCCCCAACGGGAGCCCCGAAAAGTCAGGCGTATTTTCGGCCGTCGCGCTAAGCTCATAGCCCGTGAAAAAGAAATCGAAGCATTCAAGCGGGCGATAATCGATTTGAACCGGGGGCGTGGTAGCGTATTGTGCATTTCCGGTGAAGTGGGAACCGGCAAAAGCCGCTTGGCCGAGGAATTCAAAAAGCGGCTGAAGCGGGACTATTTTATCTGGTGCGAAGGGTATGCCTACGAATTTACCAAAAACAACAGTTATTTCCCTTTTATCAACCTTTTTCGGAGGGAATTCGGCATTCTCGAAGAGGACCCGCCCGAAACCATCCGTGAAAAGATCTCCCGCGAAACAGCCCGGTGGATAGATAATTCCGGTTTGGCAGATCTCCTCGGTGGCTTGTTCGAGGTGGAAAGCAGATCCGAAGCTTCCGGAAAACTCATTGATCCCGAGAACTGGAAATCCAGCCTGCACCGCGCCACCGCGCTGTTGTTTAACGCCATGTCATCGCGGAAACCGATGGTGATCTGCTTCGAGGACCTGCACTGGTCGGATCCCTCAACAATTGACCTGTTGTCGTCTCTTTTCTCAGCGTGTACCGGCCCCATCCTTTTTTTGCTGGTTTTCAGGCCCTATTTCGTTGATCACCACCCCCATCTTCTCGACGCCGTTAAAGACAAGGCCACCCTGCTTCAGATCGGGGATCTGGCTCCACGCGACTGCGACCGATTGGTGTGCTCGCTCCTCGGAGCTGCGGAGGTTCCGGATTGCCTGCAACCCTTCGTCGAAAAGGAGATTCCCGGCAACCCCTTTTTTCTGGAGGAGGTCATCAACTCGCTGGTCGAATCGGAAACCATCATTCCTTGCGGTGTGACCTGGAAACTTAAACGACCCATCGATCAACTGGAAATTGCCCTGACCGTGCGGGGGATAATTACCAGCCGTATCGATCGTCTGGAGCCCGAGACCAGGGAAATTCTCAGGGAAGCCTCGGTCATGGGCAACTCCTTTCCTTCCGAGATACTCCAGGCCATCAGCTGCGCCAGCACCGGCGATCGGCTCAACGCGTGCCTGGAAGACCTGGTGGCTCTGGATTTGATCCGGGTAAATAGCCGTTCACCGTTCCAGGAATACTGTTTCAAGCATGCGCTGATACGGGAGGTGGTGTACTATGGTCTTCTCAAATCGGATCGCCAGGCGATCCACTCCCGCATCGCCGTGTGCATCGAGAAGTTTTTCGGTGAACACCTGGCTGAACATTTTGAGACCCTCGCCTATCATTTCAAACGGGGCGGCGTCATCGACAAGGCCATTGCCTACCTGATGCATTCGGGCAGAAAAAGCCTGCGCCGCTATGCGGTCGAAGAATCCCATCGCTACTACCAGGAGGCCTTTGATCTGATCGCCAGCCTGAAAGGAGCGGACAGCAACCGCGATGAACACCTGGTCGAAGTTCTGGCCGCCTGGTTTCCCGTCCACTACTATCGCGGCCGGTTCCGCACCGCGGAGAAGCTGATGAGCGCCCACCTGCAACAGGCCCAGTCGATCGCGGATGGGGAGCTGCGCGGCATGTTTTACATCGGGTACGGCATGTGCCTGTGGGCCCGGGAAAGATTCCAGAACGCTTACGACTACATACACAGGGCGCGTAAAATCGGGCAATCCATCGGCAGTCGGCGCGTGGAGGGCTATGCGCATGCATGGCTTACATGGGTCTGCTTTGAACTCGGGCTTCCGGAAGAGACCCTCGAGCACGGCAGGGCGGCCAGAGCCCTGGCCGAAGACTTCGACTCGGGCCACTATCCTTACTACCAATCTTTCGATTCCGATGGATTTGCTTACTGGTTGACCGGTGAAAGCAGCCGGATCATGGTCTGCAGCAGGGCTCTATGCGAATACGGCAAAGCCAATTCCAGTCGTCGGGTCACCACCTGGGCCAGCTTCATCATGGGATTGGGCCAGATGGCCAGTGGCAGCTTCAAGGCCGCTATCGAAAGCCTTCGGGAGACCCTGAAAACCTCGGCCGACCCGCTCTATACCATGTTTCCCAAACTGTTTCTGGCAATCGCCGCCATCGCCGACGGGGACTACTTTTCCATCCGGGAGCCGCTCGGGGAGATCATAGACCACGGACGCCGTCACGGCTGCGAGGTCCTCGGTACGCCGGCCGAACTTTTTCTGTCTGTCTCCCGATGTATCGACGGCAACATGAAAAAAAATGTCCAGAACATTACAAGAATTATCCGCCACTGGGAAAAAAATGGTGCCCGCTGGCGCACAGCCTGTGCCGAACTGGCCCTGGGTGAATTTTACCTGAATCTGAGGCTCAGGGAGTTTTCCCTGCCCTTTCCCGTCATTTTCCGTAATTTTCTCTTTCTAACAACGGCAGTGCCGTTGTCCGCTCGCAGAGCTGTGCGCCACTATAGGCGGGTAATCGAAATTTCGGAAAGGATGGGGGCAAGGGGTATGCAGGGACAGGCCTACCTCGGCATGGCGCGTCTTTTCCACCGACAGGGCCAACGTCGCAAGGCCCTCGATGCCATTGACCGTGCGCTTGTTTTCTTTGAGATGGGTGAAGCGGAGGCTTTCCTCCGATCCGCCGGTCGTCTCAAATCCAGCATCGAACAGTCCTGATCATCAGACCGCCGAATGTCTTGTGGCAAGGTTTCGGGCGCATCGCCATTGGCATTCGGTCTTATCAGCAGCTTACCATATGGGGGGCTTCATGAAAGTGGTTCTGATTTCTCCGTCCGTAGGCGAAACGATCGCCGACGGCAGCCTGGCCAGTGTAGAGAAAAACAACTGGTTCATCGACATGGTGAAAAAACGCCTTTTCGGATTCGGGGAAACCGGTTTGATTCCCCCAATGTCCTTGCTTTCCCTTGCAGCAGTAACGCCTCGCGAGGTGGAACTCACCATCGTTGATGAACGCATTCAGCCAATCGATTATGGTGTGGAGACCGATCTGGTCGGCATTTCGATTATTACCGTCACGGCCTGCCACGCCTATGACATTGCGGCCAGGTTCCGCCGCCGGGGAATCCCGGTCGTGTTTGGCGGCATCCATGCCACCGTGCTGCCTGAAGAAAGCTTGCAGCATGGTGATGCGGTTGTGGTTGGAGAGGGCGAGCGGGTTTGGCCAAGACTGCTTGAAGACGCGTCCCGTGGAGAACTGAAACCCACCTACCAGTCCCGAAAGGCGGTTGATCTGGAGACCCTTCCGCCCCCCCCGTTCCATCTTCTCCCCTATCCCGAGCGCTACGTAACCACCAAGGTGGTCCGGGCCACCAGGGGTTGCCCCTATCGTTGTTCGTTCTGCACCGTGGGCACCTCCATAGGCAGGGCCTACCGCAAGCGGCCGGTAGCGGATATCCTCCATGAAATAGAATCCAAGCCAGGCAAATACCTCTTCTTTCTGGACGACAACCTGGGGGTGGATCAGCGCTGGGCCCGAGAGCTCTTCAGGGCGCTGCGCCCCCTGAAGATTAAATGGTATGGATCGATGTCCCTGAATGCACTCGAAGACGATGTGTTTATCCAGGAGGCTGCCAGGGCCGGATGCAAGTACCTGGGCATCGGCTTTGAAAGCATTAGCGTGAATACACTCAAAGCCATGAACAAACGCAAGACCAACAACCCCAACCGCTACAAGGCCATCATTCGCAATCTCCACAGGCACGGGATCTCCATCGTGGGCTATTTCCTGATGGGATATGACACTGAAACCGTTGAAGACTATCGCCAACTGGGAGACTTTCTGCTTGAAACCGGCATAGAAATCCCCAGTATCAGCGCCCTCACCCCCTATCCCGGCTCCCCCATCTGCAGCCACCTCGAAAAGGAGGGGCGCATCCTGCACCGCCAGTGGAACCGCTATTATGACCGCTGGTGGGATTTGGCATTCCAGCCGCTGTTAATGACCCAGGAGTCGGTATATGAAAACTACCTTAAACTGATCGATCGCCTCTTTTCGGCCAGGGCTATTCTGAGGCGCTGTTTGCCGCATCTCCTCCGGTTAAACTTGATATCACTCATTTACGTTCTGCAGCATGGCTACTACCAGAAAAGAACCCTGGCTGAGGAGAGGGCTTTTCAAACAGGAAGGAAAACGTGACCAGAATCAGTCTGCCGGCTTAGGGAGTTTTCCGCTTCGAGCGGTTGACGGGTTTCATTTCCCGCTGGTCGCCGGAATTCATCGAGGCGGATTTTGACAATTGGGGCAGATATGACTGCTGCGCTGGGCCACGATGATCCGTTCGATCAACGTGCTGCAGCGCGGGCAGGTTTTGCCGGTACGGCGGAACACATTGAGTTCATCTGCGTTGCGGCCCGGGCGGTTGCCTACCGAATAGAAGTTGCCTTTGCCCCTTCCCAGGGATGTGCCCATGTTCTTCAACCCCTTTTCCAGGACATGGGGGATGGCGTGGTGCAGGGCTTCGATCTCCTTTTCGGTCAGCGAACGGCTGAGGCGTTGCGGGTGGATATTGGCTTGCCAGAGGGCTTCATCGACGTAGATGTTGCCCAGGCCTGCCAGAAATCGCTGATCCAGCAGTAGCGGTTTGATCTGGCGTTTCTTGGCCTGGAGCATCTGGCGAAAACGTTCACGGGTGAAGCCTGTTTCCAACGGCTCAGGACCCAACTTGTCAAGAATCGCCTCCGGCGTCGCGGTCAGGAAAATACGACCGAACTTGCGTGTATCCTGGAAACGCAGTTCATTTTTCTTTTCCACCTCAATGACCACGTGTTCATGCTTGTTACGCGTCGTGCCTGGGGAGGTCCAGTTCAACCGCCCGGTCATGCGCAAGTGGATCAGCATGGTCAGGCCGCGGGACAGCTGAAACACAATATATTTTCCCCTGCGCGTGATCTGCCGGATTCTGCAGCCCGTGATTTTTTTTCGAAAGCGGGAAGGCGTCTCATCCGCAAGGGTTCTGGGCCAACCCACCTGGGCACCGGTGATGGTGCGTCCAACCAGGTGCTGCTGGTTCAGGTTGTCTACAACGGTCTGTACTTCGGGAAGTTCAGGCATTCAAAATCCCATTGCGCTGTCCGTTGGATGCTCCTGAGGCGCCCTGTCAGTCCGGTTTTGACCTGATATCACGCAACCTTGTTAGTGCATGGCTCAGGATTTAGATTTGAGTTGTTCGATGAATTCCTCCAACTCAGCCGCCTCGTCGGAGCCCAGGTCTTTCAGGATTTGCAGGTGTTTCTCGGCCAGGTCGAATTTGGACATTTCGGCATACGCTTCGCCGATATACTCGTGGGCTTCGGCCAAATCCGGTTTTAACAGGATCGCCTGCTTATAGGTGCTAATGGCTCGATCAAACTGGCCCTGCTTTCGGTAGCAGAATCCCAAATTGCTGTACGCCTCTGCATAACCCTCATCAGCCTTGACGGCGTTTTCGTACAGGTTGGCTGCTTTTGCGTACTGGCCCTGTTTCTGGAAAGCTTCGCCTTTTGTGAAAAAAACATTGGCCTTTTGGCGCTGGTCAGATGAGTGGTCGGCTGTTGATACCGAACTAGAGGAACTGCCTGCCGCCATGGCCGATGCGTTGATAAATAGGACGACGGCCGCAACCACGGTCAGCGTCAGGTAATAAACAGGTAGCGGGTTGATCTGAGAAATGGTCTTTGTTTGCATGGGGCCCCCTATTCATCTCATTCGCGGTGTAAGACGAATGCTTTAAGTTTACTGATTGATCCGTTTATGGCGCAAGTTTAAAGACAGCGAACCGCCTGACGGGTTAACATAAGCATCCTTACGGAGGATGAAAACCGGAAAATTATGGGCAGCACGCCTTTCCGGTACCCCTGCGGGTGTCATGTTTTTGCCTCGGAACGGGTAGAAATTGACGGGCGGTTTGGCCCCTGTGGGATAGGCCATCGCCGATCACATTGTTTTTACTGCCGATTAGGTTTTTGCTGGATTGGTATAAAAATTGTATTCTTCCTTGTTTAATTGATCCACTCAACGAGGCGACCATGATCGGCAAAACCAGCATGACGATCGATGCGTATCTGCGAAATGCAGGAATCCAGTCGGCGAGCACGACGCGCAGCAAGCATTTCATTCCCCTGAAACCCCACCGCGACGCAACTTTTTCAGAGGGGCTCGCATCGGCGATAGCTTCAAACTCTGCGGGATCCATTGAAAAAAAAACCGGCCTCACGATTTCGGACTATCTGAGTCAGGCCAATAGCGGTGTTTCAACCGGCTTCCACAGGAATTCGACCATCCGATCCGGTTCCCTTGAGCCTGAAGGTCTGAATACCTTTAACGGCGCGCGCTTGCCGCCAAAGGGCGATCGGTTACCCCCCACTTCAGGGTCGCACGACAGTTTAACGACCGCCGATGCCGGTTACAGCACCCCTGCGGACAGCCACGCGCTGATCGCCGACAGCATCAAAAACGCCGCCAAGCGATACCGCCTTCCGCAAAAGCTCATTGAAAGTGTGATACGGGCCGAATCCAACTTTCAGGCGGATGCCGTATCTCCTGCAGGCGCCCAGGGACTGATGCAGCTCATGCCGGCGACGGCCAGAGAACTGGGTGTGGACGATCCCTTTGATATCCGGCAGAATATTGACGGCGGCGCCGGTTATCTCCGAAGGATGCTGGACCGTTTCGGTGGAGATGTAAAACTGGCCCTGGCCGCCTACAATGCAGGCCCTGGCACTGTAGAGAAGTATAAGGGGAACGTGCCCTACCGGGAGACGCAAAAGTATATCGAACGGGTTCTCAAGGGGATTTCGGCTTGATCGCGTGCCGATCGGTTTACAAACCGATCGGCACGCCGTTGACCGCCTCCCGGTTCAAGGAAACCCGTTTTTTTAAGATGGTCGGTCCGAGGCTGCCGCTCATTTCCGGCGAATCAGCAACAGCGTGTTGCCGATGACGGTCAGACTGGAGAGCAGCATGGCCGTGGCGGCCACCAGGGGGGTGAGCAGACCGCTCATGGCGATGGGGATACTGACCAGATTATAGATCCAGGCACACCACAGGTTCTGCATCACCTTGCGGTTAACCCGTTGTGCGAGAGGAAAAAAGTCCAGCAACTGGGCCGGGTCACCGCGCATGAGGGTGATATGGGCGGCCTCTTTGGCCAGCCCCTGGCCGGAATGAACAGCCACCGCCAGATGAGCCCGGGTCATGGCTGCCGCGTCGTTGAGGCCGTCGCCAACCATGGCCACCCTGTACCCCTTTGCACACAGCGCATCGATGTAACTGGCTTTGTCTGACGGCAGCAACCCGCCACTGGCTTGGGTCAGGCCGATGGACCGTGCCATTTCACGGGTGGCGACGTCTCCGTCTCCGGAGACCAGGTGCAGATCCCGGGAATCCCGTTTTAGGGCGTCCACCATCGATGCTGCAGTCGGTCGAATCGTATCTCCGAAGACGAGTGTGGCCGCCGGGTGACCGTCGATACTAAGATAGACGCGTGACGTCAGTGTGCCCCCGGATTTTTCGGCGGCCACGGCTGACGACGGTGCATTGCCCCAGGCGAATCCCCGGTTGCCGATGCGCAGTCTGTTTCGATCCAGCCGACCCTGAACCCCATCCGGATGAACGGTAACGTCCACCACCCCGGCCGGCGCAATGTCCCGAATCCGGCTATGGGCGTTAATGGATCGGGCGATCTCGTGATCGCATGCCTGTTCGAGGCCTGCGGCCCAGGCTAGAACGGTGATTGGATCGTGCCCGGGTTCGCATTCGATCTGACTCAACTGCCAGCGACCGTGGGTCAGGGTGCCCGTTTTGTCGAAAACGACCGTGTCGACGGCACCGGCCCGTTCGAAGGCTTCGATTTCCCGCACCAATATGCCCTTGTGACCGGCCAGGGTGATACCGGCCAGGCGTGCCATGGGAATGGCCACCCCCAGGGCACACGGGCACGAGATGACCATCACGGTGACAGCTCGTACCAAGGCCTGGTTTGCGGGCAGGCCGGCCATGGCGCAGACCAGTCCCGTTCCACCTGCCAGCGCAAGGATAATCGGGACGAACCACCTAAGCAGGCGATCGGTATGGCTTTCGAAATCGCTTTTCTGCTCCAGGCTGCGGGCCATAATGGCAATCATTTGGCCCAGAATGGTATCTTCGCCCACCTTCTCGGCTGTTGCAATCATCCGGCCGTCGATCACTCGGGTTCCGCTTTTTAGGGGACTGCCGGCTTTTGCGGCAACCGGTTTGGGTTCGCCGGTCAGCGAGGCTTCGTCGAGCCTGCCGCTGCCGGATTCCACCAGGCCGTCGGCCGGGACGATTTCGTCCGTCTCCACGGCGAACCGGTCTCCCGGCGCAAGCGTTTCGATGGCCACATAGCGACCCTTGGGAGACATATCCGTGATCAACCGCACCTTGACCGGCTGCAGGGCGAAGAAACTGTCCAGGTCCCGGCGGGCACGGCCTTTGGCCTGCTGCTCCAAAACTTTGCCCAACAGCACCAGGGTGATCAGCATGCAGGCGGTGTCGAAGTATAAATGGATGCTGCCGGTTAGCCAATTATACAGGCTGTAAACAAATGCGCATCCGGCGCCCATGCCCACCAGGGTTTCCATGCCCGGCGCCCCGCGGACCAAGCCGAACCAGGCTCTACGCAGCATGGGCCCGCCGCCATAGATCAGGACCACCACAGCCATGATCACGATGGGCAGGGAGATCTTGGATACGGCGTCGCGGGACAGGCTGGTGAAAAAACCGGCATAAAGGGCCCAGGACAGCATCATGATATTCACAGACAGCAGACCCGTGATGGCCAACCGGACCAACTCCCTGCGCTGGGCGTAATGCCCTGCGATTCCTGCATTGCCTGGCCTGGTGCCATAGCCCATGCGGGTGATGGTCTCACGGATTTGATCGGGTGCCACCCGGTCCGGTCGGTAGTGGCAGCGCAGTCGGTCCGTGGAAAAATGGCAGCTTACGGCCTGCACGCCGGACAACCGGGCTACGGTTTCCTCGATTACCCAGGCGCAGGCGGTACACCACATGCCCTCGACCACCAGGTCCAAGGCCAGGGTGTCTGCCGGCTCCGGTTTCGCTGTGGCCTGTCTGGCCTGGTTCTCCCGCTCATGAATGCGGCCAAGGTCTTCCTCGTTGGCCGGAATGACTCCTGCCGTCACACACTGCCGGTAGAGATCGGTCTCCTTGAAACGGACCGGAT
This sequence comes from uncultured delta proteobacterium, assembly GCA_963704985.1. Lineage (GTDB taxonomy): Bacteria > Desulfobacterota > Desulfobacteria > Desulfobacterales > Desulfosarcinaceae > Desulfosarcina. The sequence goes on from CAVPIL010000012.1 coordinate 45,764, forward strand.
CATCTACCTGGGCAGATTCCAGCAACATGGTGTAGACCATCCGGCAGCCCTGGCAGCAGAAGCGCAGCGGTCCATTGCTGTAGGCGCGGTCAACTGCGCTGGTGCGCAGGGGCAGGCCGCAAAGATGGCAGGCAGAATCATTCATGAAGGTACGCGGGCGTTATGAGGGCGGGAAAAGATGCGTTTTTCTTCGGTCACCGGATCAGTTGCGCAGGCCCAGGCTTTTTACGTAGGCGATGGCATGCCACCGGTCATCCACTGCCACGGTGGTGGCCAGGGCCGGCTGTCGGCCGCCGGGGATGCCGTAGCTGATCTCCTTGAACAGGATGCCTTCGGGCATTGATTGGACCCGGTTGCTGCGAAGGTCGCCGGGCGGCGGAGCAAAGCTCTGGCCCACGGTTCCGTAGCCGTCGAAGTATTTGCCGTGGCAGTGAATGCAGTAATACTGGTAGGCGGTTTTACCCGAGGCGATAGCTGCCGGGTCGCTGAGCGCAAAGGGCGGCACGATCTCTTCGGCAGGGGCGGCACGATAGAGCGCCTCGCCACCGTTGACGGGTACGCTGCCCGCCGCCATTACCGGAATGGGATTTTCATGGGGCTTGATGGCCGGGGTCTCCCACATGCGCCCCACCGACAGGAGTTCGTCATAACCGGTGATGACGCCCCAGGCCACCAGGGCGACGGTTGAAACGATCAGGCCGACTGACAGTATGCGAACCATTTATTCTCCTCCGGCCCCTCTGACGTGCTGCGGGTTGGGCAAACGCTGGTATATGGCATAGGGTGACTGAGCCGGCACATCCTCGACCGGCCGATAGGCCCAGGTGGGCTGGCCCATATCCGAGACCACGCCAAAGGCCAGAAAGCCTTTAAAGAGGATGATTCCCAGCATGACGCCGAGCCAGATCCATGTTCTGAGAAGGGATTCGTGATGATGTTCAGCGTTCATATCAGATTTTTACTCCCAATACGCCGTGCATGACAATGTAGAAAAACCCCCAGATGAAGGTCCCGGCGATGATCAGCATCATCACCAGGGGGTAGGGCGCGTTGCGCTCTTCAATGCCGTCGGCATAACGGCCGGTTATGGTTTTCTTGCGTACCTGGCTGTCTTTGCCGTGCAGATGGGCAAAGGCCAGGCCCACTCCGAAGACCACCATGAAGATCAGGGTCGGGAACAGCCAGGCCATGGTATGCTGGAAATTCAGCAGTTGGAAAAATCTCATGGATGATCCTCTTATTTGCTGTAAAACAGGGCAAAGGCCAACACTGCGGCCGTTGCGCCCAGTCCTGCCGTCGCCAGGAAAAAGAGTCCGTATGCTTCAAGCCGGTTGAGCCGGCTGGCTTTAATCGGCGGCTGATCGACATCGTCGCGCAGGGGCAGAAAGCGTGCCCGTTGCTGGTCGGTGAACTGACCGGTCCTAAATGCCCAATAGAATACCACCAGGCTGAGGGTCAGGCCGATGCTGATGTAGGCGATGAAGTAAGGATAATACAAAATTATCTAATCCTGAAATTCGTATTTGTGATCATTATAGATGATAAATAATAATAACCAAATTCCAAATTCCAAATAAATTTCAATGACTAAATTTCAAACAGGTGGTCCAGTTTGAGATTTGGTGCTTAAAATTTGTTTTTCCCAGTCCTTTTGAATTAACTGTTTTCAGGTCGAAAGGAAAACCACATTCACCCTTTAACGGCCTTTTATGGTTCGTACGCCGCATCGATTCCCTTGGGCTCGGTGTTGGCGTCGCTGTCGTTGATGAAATAGACCGCCACGTAGTTGCCCACGTCCCAGATTTTTTCCGACTCCAGCTCGCGTTTAAAGTAGGGCATGGCCGTGCCGGTGATGCCGTTCATGATCTGGTAGTAGAGGATCCCGCCGCTGATTTCCCGGTTCTTCAGGATGGTGAAATTGAGGGGCGGCGGATAGATCCACGGCTGGGCCGGGCCCATGCCGTCGCCCACCGGGCCGTGGCAGCCCAGGCAGAAATCCTGGTAGATTTTGTGGCCCCGCGCCAGCCCCGCCTCGGTGGTGGGGTAGGGGTTGGGCACATCCCGCCAGCCTTGGGGAATGTTGGCATTGAGCCAGTCCACGTTGGCATCCGGTCCGGCTTCGTAGGCCCTGATCGCTTCGGCCTTCCAGAAGCGCTGGCGCTGCATGCGCCGGTCGGCGTCTTTCATTCCCAGGCTCTGTACGTAGCGGATGAGGTTGGTCATGCTTTCATCGCCCAGGAACTTGAAGGCCGGCATGATGGATAGCGGCCGCGTGTAGCGGGGATTCATGAAGTGGGCCACGTGCCAGTCGTCCGGGTGTTCGCCGCCGTCCTGGGACAGGTCCGGTCCGGTGCGCTGGGAGCCCAGCAGGATGGGGTAGTCGGCGACGTAGTCTCCGGCCTGGGCGATGCGTTCGGCGCCCAGCCCCCAGTCGATGGTGCGGATGGACTGGCTGTGGCAGTAGACGCAGCCGTTGGCGATATAGAGGCGCCGCCCGGCGGCTTCATCGGCTGCCCGCTGGCGGAAAATGTCGGAAGGCACGGTCTGGCTGGTGTGGACATAGGGCAGCAGGACGACCACGAACACGATCGTAGCCAGGATCAGCAGCGAGCCGGTGACTACGGCTAAAGGGGTCATTTTCATGATGGCGCTCCGGATTTTCCGAACAATGAGCGGACGATATTATAAAATCCCAGAACTGCACTGGTGAAGATCATCAGTCCCAGGCCGGCGCGCACCACGTAGTAGACATGGATCTCCGGCAGCACGCGATAGACGGTTTCGCCGTTGAGCCAGGCGTTGCCCTGGATCAGGCCGGCGATGGTCAGCACCACGGTAAACCCGACCATGCCGATGAGGACCATCCAGTATTGGAAATCGGCCAGAAAACGGCTGTAGAGGGGTTTTCCGGACAGTTTCGGTATCGTGTAGTAAAGCCCGCCCAGGGCGATCATGCCGGCAAAGCCCAACACGCCGATGTGGGCGTGGGCCACCACCCAGTTGTTGAAATGGGTCACGCGCTGGACGTCGGGCAGGGCCATAAGCGAGCCCTGGATGCTGACGAAGAAGTACATGATGGTGCCGGTGAAGACGAATTTGGCGCCGATGTCGGCGTGGATTTCGCCCAAGCGGCCCTTGGCCGTGTACCAGATGTTGATCAGAAAGGCCATGACCGGGATCACCATGGCCACGCTGTCCACGATGGCCACCACCTTGAGCCAGGTGGGCACCGGTACCTGCAGCAGATGGTGGGTGCCGATGTGGGTGTAGACCACGATCAGGGCCCAGAACCCCAGCAGGGAGAGGGTGTGGCTGTAAAGGGGCGCCCGGCAGGCCCGCGGGATCACGTAGTAGGCGACGGCCGCGCTCAGGGGCGTCAGCAGCAGGCCGAAGACGTTGTGACCGTAAAACCACAGCAGGATGGCATCAGGGATGCCCACCAGGGCGCCGCTGTCAGGTTTCCAGATCACGTTGCCCAGGGCAAAGGTGCAGGCGGTGAGGATGGTGCCGGCCAGCACGTACCACACCGAGACATAGAGGATCGGCTCCTGACGGTTTTTGACGGTCATGCTGAAATTGAAAAATACCAGGCCGAAGGCGGCTACCACCATGATGTCGATGGGCCAGATCAACTCGGCATATTCACGACCCTGGGTGAGTCCGGCGGCCAGGCTGGCCACCGCACCGACCAGGGCGATGTTCCAGGCCACCACGGTAAAGACCCCCAGCCGCTCACTGAACAACCGGGTGCGCAGCAACCGGGGGATGAAGTAAAAGGCCGCCGAGAGCAGGCCCGGGGTGACAAAGCCGAACAACACCAGGTTGACGTGGGTGGGCCGCACGCGTCCAAACACGATGCCTCCGATGTTTTCGGTCAGGTCCGGGGCCACCAGTTCCGTGGCCCCCAGCAGTCCGAAAAAGGTGGCGACCATCATCCAGAAAGCGGATGTCAGGGCAAACCCCTTGGCGGTGGCATAGGTGGATTCAAGGGTTTGGGTTTCAGCGGCCAATGGCGACTCCTTAGGGTGTTTTTGCTGACGTTTTACGTCCAATCACTATTGAATGAAACCTGTGATCACATGCGTTTGAATGGGCTGAGTCCGGAAGTCAGAAGACGGAATTCAGAATTCTGACCGCTGTCCTCTGAGGTCAGCTATGGCAGGCCAGCCAGCAGCCCAGGTTGACCTTTTTCTCCCGGTGGCATGCGATACAAAATCCCATCTTGAATCGTTTGCCTTTCAGGCGGTCCATCTCGCGGACCTCATCATGGCACGATTCGCAGGCGATATCCTTTTTGATGTGCCGCTCGTGGTTGAACAGCACGTGTTCGGCCAAATTGTATACTTTCACCCATGGTGTGGGGGTGTCGCTGTTGAAGTAGTCGTGCTCTTTCTGGATCTCCGGATGGTTGGCGATGATGTAGTTGTGGCAGAACAGGCATTTTTCCACCGCCGGCAGTCCCGGATGGATGGATTTGTCCACGTATGAATGGCAGAAGCGGCATTCGATGGCTTTGTGGCCGGCATGCAGTCGATGGCTGAAGGGGATGGGCTGGGCGGCGCCGATGCGGGTGGCCGGCGATGCATAGAAAAAGAACAGGAATCCCAGCACCAGCGCTGCACAGGCAGCCACCCAGAACAGGGGGCCCCTGTTTTGCCAGAGGTGCTCCAGCGTTTCACCGAAGGCGGTGAAAAAGCGCATGGGCCGTCCCCGGGTGCCGATCAGGATGACGATCACCGCGAGGGTGAGCAGAGAAAAGGAGGTTATCAGAATTTCCATAATCGGGACTCAGCTATATAGGGGTTTAGGCTGAAGGCTGAAGGTATCTGTATCAGGATCGACCATCTGAACTTCAGCATTGCCCTTTTGCCAGGCATATCCACCGTTTCTTTATCCATGAGATTTTTCATCGTCCGTTCCTAACCAACTTCAACCTTTACGCTTTCGGCCTCTCTTGCCTGCAGCAGCTCTGGAAATTGTTTGAAGTAACCGGTGACCGCGGCGGCCAGCAGACCGAAGAAGCCCACGGCGACGGCGGGTTCCACCCAGCCCAAGGGCAGATTATGGGCATGGTGATGGAAAGCGGGGCCAAGCAGCAGGTAGTGTTCCAGCCAGATGCCGGTCATGACCGCCAGGCAGATCACGGTCATGGCTCTGGGCATGGTTTTGATCCGCCGGTTGATCAGGATCAGAAACGGAGCCACGAAGCAGCCGAAGAAAACGGTCCAGGCCAGCGCGTTCCAGGGGGCGGCCATGGTGCGTTCGATGATGTAGGCGGTCTCTTCGGGAATGTTGCCGTACCAGATGACCACGAATTGGGCATAGAAAAAATCGGCCCATACCAGGCAGAAGGCAAAGAAGAGTTTGCCGATATCGTGGAACTGGCTCTCCGCGACACGATAGCCGTTTCTGCTGCTCAGATGTAACAGGGAACTCAGGATGATCAGACCCCCGAAGCCGACGTAGACAGCTTTGACAAACGTGTAGGCGCCGAATAGGGTCGAATACCAGTGCGGATCCGCGGCCATCACCAGATCGTAACCCACCAGGGAAAGGACCATGGCAAAGGCCAGCAGGTAGAGGATGCCGAAGACGGTCATGCGGCTGGCCAGGCGATCTTCGTCGGGCGGATTTTTTTCCCAGCGTGCCAGCAGACGGCGGCCGAAGGGGCCGGAGGCGCCCCGGGCTTTCAAGGTGAAGTAGAGCCGGTGGTAGAGAAAGGCCAAACCGATCCCGTAGAGCAGGCAGAGTCCGATAAGATCACGGCCGAACATGAAAGGCAGATTGAGCCATACCTCCTTACCGTGCAGGTCTTCGTGCAACCAGGGAAAGACATGCTGATGGCCGAGAAACAGGATGACAAACAGCAGCAGGGAGATCGGGAAAAAGGCGGCGAAGGATTCGGCCACGTCGGCCAGGGGTCCGCTCCAGCGGGCTTTGACCGTGTGCATGAGGGCCGAGAAGAGCACCGCACCCTGGGCGATGGCCGAGAAGAACAGGAAGTTGAGCAGGTAAGCCTGCCAGGCCCTGGCCGGGTTGCCCAAAGCGGCTACCGCGATGAAAATCAGAAAGCCGACGGCCGTTAGGCCGAAAAAGACCTTCATCAGCGGCAGGGGACTGTTCTTAGTGTCGGATGGTTGCGTTGCCATGCTCACCTTTCCATCATCCCTTACAATGTGGCGACGGTTTTAATCTCCGCGCCGTTCTTTTCGAAAAAATGGGTCAGCGCCTCCTGCTCATCGGCGCTGCAGCGGGCCAGCACTCCGAAGCGATCCCCGGAAAAGCGTTCATCGTACCCCGGCTGGGTTTCAAAACGCGGCAGCCGGGCCTGGGAGATCAGGCCCAGGACGTTGCCGAAGACGGCGAACAGGATCGTGAATTCGAATCCCACGATAAAAAAGGGCACCAGCGCCACCACCGGTTTGCCGCCGACGATCAATGACCAGCGGGTGGCGGTGAAGGCCGCCAGTAAAAACCCGGTGAAGAACCCGATGACGCCCCCGGCCAGGGTAAACCAGCCTACCCGGCTCTTGGGAGGCTCCAGGGCGTGTTCAATGGCGTGGCTGGGGATGGGGCTATGGACCCGCTCGATGGTCCAGGGTGTCTCCCGCAAGCGGTCGATGGCCGAGGCGGCGCTGTGTTCACTGGAAAAAATCCCCATGATGGAAACCGGTTCAGCCGACATGGGACGCTCCTTCATGTAGGGTTTCTTTCATCTCGGTCATGGAGACCGACGGCATGTGCTTGACGAAGAGCACGAACAGGAAAAAGAAGAGCGAAAAGCTGCCGATCATGATGCCGAATTCGACCCAGCTCGGTGAGTAGAGCCCCCAGGCGTGGGGCAGAAAATCGTGGGCCACCGAGCCGATGATGATCACGAAGCGTTCATACCACATGCCCACGTTGACCAGCAGCGAGATGCCAAAAAGGAGTCGGATGTTGGTGCGCACCTTCTTGAACAGCAGCAGCAGCGGGATGATGGTGTTGCAGGTGACCATGATCCAGTATTCCAGGGCATAGTCGCCGAAAGCCCGCCAGCGGAAGGATTCCACCTCCACGGGGTTGTGGCTGTACCAGGCGATGAAAATTTCGGTGGCGTAGGCGAAGCCCACGATGAGACCGGTAAAGACGATGGTCTTGGCGACGCTCTCCAGCACGCGATCGGTGATGATCGCTTCGTATTTGAAGATCATGCGCAGGGGGATCATCAGGGTAACCACCATAGCCAGGCCCGAGTGGATGGCGCCGGCTACGAAGTAGGGGGCGAAGATGGTGGTGTGCCAGCCGGGCACCACACTCAGGGCGAAGTCCCAGGAGACCACGCTGTGCACCGAGATCACCAGCGGTGTGGCCAGGGCGGCGAAAAATAGATAGCCGCGCGTGTAGTGGCGCCAGATTTCATATTCACCGGTCCAGCCCAGGGAGAGAACCGTAAAAACCTTGTGCCGCATGCCGTGGGCCCGATCGCGGATGGTGGCCAGATCCGGCAGCATGCCGGTGTACCAGAACAGGCTGCTGACCGTCAGGTAGGTGCTGATGGCCACCACGTCGAACATCAGCGGGGACTGGAAGTTGGGCCACAGGGTCCGCTGGTTGGGAACCGGCAGCATGAAGTAGACCATCCAGACGCGCCCCAGATGGACAAAGGGAAACAGACCGGCGGTGCACACGGCAAAGACGGTCATGGTTTCGGCGGCCCGGGCGATGGGATTGCGCCAGCCGGCACGGAACAGGTGCAGAATGGCGGAAATCAGCGTGCCCGAGTGGGCGATTCCCACCCAGAAGACGAAGTTGATCAGATAGGTGCCCCAGTGCACCGGGTTGTTTTGGCCGCCGACGCCGATGCCCACCAGGATCTGGTAAGTCCAGCAACCCGCGCCCATGAGCACTCCGGCAAAAAGCAGGGCCACGAGCGCCCAGTAGCTGCGCTGGGGCGGTGTCAGGGTGTCCAGCACCGTGTCATCGATGTTGCGGTAGGTCAGTGTTTGCTCCATGACATCCTTCATCATCAGATGGTCTGCACCACCTTTTTAAGGTAGATCACCGCCGGCTTGGTGTTCACGTACCCCATCACCTGATAGGCACGCGGATCCTTGATCAGCTGGCTCACCCGGCTGGCCGGATCCATTAGGCTGCCGAAGGTCAAGGCCCCGGTGGGGCAGGTCTGGGCGCAGGCCGGCACCACCTCGCCGTCACGGATGGTTCGATTTTGGTTCTTGGCCGTATTGTGGGCGGCCTTGATGCGCTGGATACAGAAGGAGCATTTCTCCATCACACCCTTGCTGCGCACGGTGACGTTGGGGTTGAGCTGCATCTGCAAGGGCTCGGGCCATTGCCAGTCGAACCAGTTGAAGCGCCGCACCTTGTAGGGGCAGTTCTGGGCACAGAAGCGTGTTCCGATGCAGCGGTTGTAAATCTGGTTGTTGAGCCCCTCCTTGGAGTGGTGGGGCGCGTAGACCGGGCAGACCGTTTCGCAGGGAGCATTGTCGCAATGCTGGCACATCATGGGCAAAAAGGTCAGCCTGGCCATGTCCACTGGATCATGGTAGCGCTGGATCTGCAGCCAGGCCATCTCCCGGCCTTCTATAATTCTTTGCTCACCGACGATGCCGATGTTGTTTTCGGCATAGCAAGCCGCCACGCAGGCGCTGCAGCCGAGACAGCGGTCCATGTCCACGATCATGGCCCAGCGGTAGCCGTCATGGTCGTGGGGCGGATAGATATCCCGCTTGGGATCGTATCCCTCGGGCGTCGGCGGCGTCAGCGGGAAGCTGTCCATGGTCAGACCGGGCTTCTCGTGACCGGTCCGGTGACCGATCTGTTCGATGGCCACGGTAGGGGCGATCTTACGTTCCAGGGCCGTCCGGCTGCCCGAGGTGCTGGCCAGTGCTACGGTTCGTCCGCTTTTTTCGATGCTTGTCAGCGGCGTCGCAAAAGAGGGTGCCCCGGCGTCGGCATTCGTTGACGGGTCCAGGGCGGTCAAGGGGTTGGTGCCCTGGCCGGCGGCCCAACGACCGAAGGTGGTATGGCCCTGACCGGCGGGCACCACCACGGTTCCCGGAAAAACGCCGGTGTAGGCATAAACCGGGGCTTCGATTTCCCCGCTTGGGGTCTTCAGGACGACGACGTCGCCTTGCTTGATGCCGTCGGCGGCCATGCTGTCTGGATGGATCAGGGCCGGCGTCTGCCACGCGATCTGAGTGAGGGTGTCCGGGGTTTCGATCAACCAGGGCCGGTTGGCACCCCGGCCGTCGAAGAAGCGGATCGATGGCGGAGCCATCAACACAGACCCTGTTGTCGGTTCCGGCAGCCTCGATAGATAGCGATTCAGGGTATCCGCGGCTTTCAGGTTGGCCTTGGGGGTGCTGCCTGCGGGGCTGCCGTCGGCAAAACGGCCGCCCTTCTGGATCGTTTTCAGCCAGCTGGCGGGAGTTTGGCTGTCCTGACCGGCCAGAACCGTTTGGGTCACCAGGGATCGGTAGTCTGGCGCCGGCCGCTTGTCCGCGGGAAGCAGATTGAGGAACAGGTCGCCCAATGCCGGGGCCTGGGTGATCTTTCCCATGGTGGGCTGCAGGGTGGCCATAGTGGCGCTGGTGCTTTCATAGGCATCCCAGGTTTCCAGGCCCAGCTGCACCGGCACGATGAGATCGGCTGCGATCGATGTCTCGTCCATGAAATTGGTAAAGGCAACCACGAACCGCTTTTTCTCGCCCAGGATTTTGGCGATGCGGCTGCCACCGGGAATGGAGAAGACCGGATTGATGTTGTTGAGAAATACCAGCTCCACGGAATTGCTTTCCATGGCCGCGAACGCTTCCAGGACCGTGGACCGCCGGTCGGCGATTTCGACCCGGTGGCGATTGGCGAAGTCGAACAGGGACAAGCCGGGGTCCAGAACCAGGTTGAGAAAAAGGGCTGCCAGTTCAGCGGCCACCGTGTGTCCACCGTCACCGCCGGCGCCGGTGCCCAGAACCAGGGGACGATCGGCCGCCAGCAGCTGCCGGCCGACCATTGTCTGGTCGTCGACGCTGACTCCCGCCATGCGGGCCACTGCCTGCGGCGTGTAGGTCTCGGCCAGGTCTGTCAGGGCCTTGCGGATGCTGCCGTCAATTTTGCGGCCATTATCAGTGGTGAGCAGCATTCGGATCAAGCCCATGATCACTGCAGCCTCGGTGCCTGGGCGGCAGCCGATCCAGCGATCGGCATTGGCACCGGTGAGGGACTGGAACGGGCTCACGTGGACGAATACGCCCTTGCGGCCGCTGCTCAACCGGTGCATGGCCTTGAACTTGCGGGCATATTCCACCGGCGACAGCCACGTCTCAATAAAGTCGGCACCGAAGCCGACCAACACATCCGCCTGGTCCATGTGAAGGACCGGCAGGAAGGGGCTGCCGAAGAGTTGCTGCTGGGCAAATTTGAGAGCTTCATAGGCCAGGGGTTCGAAGACAGCGGGTGGTGCGCAGCGATGCTGCCGCAATACCGCGGTAAAGAGGTCCAGTTGGGTCTGGCCGACGGTTTCGGTGACCATGGCGATGCGGTCAGCCCCGTGACCGGCTGCGGTTGCGGCCTTTTGCCGGACCACGGCTTCGGCTTCAAAAAAAGAGATCTCCTGCCAGCCGGCGTCGGTTTTCAGCTGCGGCAGGCGCAGCCGGTCTGGATTGTACAGCCCCTGCAGGGCCGCCTGACCCCGCATGCAAAGGGTGCCCCCGTTGACCGGGTGCAGACCATTTCCTTCCAGCTTGATGATGCGTCCCTCACGGTTTTTGGCCAGCACGCCGCAGCCGGCCGGACATTCACGGCAGGTGGAGGCATACCAGGCTTCCCTGCCGGTGACCATATCGTCCGTGGCCTGGACCATGGTGAACAGATTGTTTTCTGATTCGGCGGAGCAGCCGGCGGCCAAGGCGACGCTGCCCATGGATGCAATCTTAAGAAAGGTTCTGCGATTCATGCGAGATGCCCGTTCGTGCCAGGTTTTCCATGCCGAGGGCATGGACTGATCGGGTTCGGAAGCCACCTTGTTGCCGATGGACTGCTCATTGTCTGTGTGGTTTACAACCCGCAGCAAGCAGTGCGGCGTTGCTGACGGTGAGCGTTGGGGCGATAATGGTTTGGTGCCAAATTACGGTCACGATAACAAAAGGCCGTTGGGGTTGTCAATCGCCTAGAGTGGGAGGCCGGGGCTATCGGCAGATGGCGGTCATGAAGAGGTAAAACCCATTGGTGGAAAGCGTTGCCGGGCAAGAAAATGATACCAACGGACCCTTGCAACATGGATGCATACCCGTGTCGTTTGCGGCTTGCGAGAATTAAACCCTCCCCGCGCCGTCCGGGTTAGGGGGATCCGTCGAGCCAGAAACCGGTGCGCAGCCGCCAGGCGACAGCCGGGCCGGTGGTCAGGATGGTGAAGCCAATCACGCCAATGATCATTCGCCAGGCGGATTGCCGGATGCGTTTTTCGGCCGGAGTACTCAACACAGGATATCGGGTGCGGGTGCGGTCGGCCAGCCAGAGGGCGATGCTTTCCACGACGACTGCGCCCAGAGATCCGAAAATGAAGAACCCGGCGCCATGATAGTCCGGCAGGAACAGGCACCAGGGGCAGGGGTGGGAGAGGACTTGGTAATAATAGGCGGACCACACCTGCTTGACGGCAACCACCGCTGCGATGCCCCAGCAGATTGCAATCGATACCGTTAGGGTGCCAGAACCCCGATCCGGATGTTGGATTGTTAACGTCCCCAGGACCAGCAATGCGGCGCTGCCCGCCAGGCTGCCCCAGAGGAGTATGGGCACGGGCCATTTGTTGACAGCGGTTCCGGATGCCTCCATCAGCACCTGATCGTAGACCGCCGCGCAGCAGCTGACCGGGGCGATGGTTTCGACGCGCACCAAGGCCTGCCATGAGTAGAAGACCGCAAGCACGAAAAAAGGGAGCGCGCTGATCATCACGCGTGCACCGGTTGGGATCAGCACCCCCTGGGGATGGTGACCGTCCAGGCGCTCCAGGGTCCGCCAGCCATACAGGATTGTCAGGCTGACACCCCAGAAAATCATGGCCCGGCTGCCGTCGGTTCCCAGAGCCTGCAGGACACCGGTACCGCACATGGCCCCTGGAACCAAGCGGGACCAGACCAGGGCAACCCCCACAAGGCCCAGCATGGCCGCGCCCGTCAGGCAGCCCAGGGACCAGTGCCCCAGCAGCACGGCCATTTCCGCACGGCGTTCCCGCCGCAGTTGATCGATGTCCGCACGCGCCGGGGCCCAGTTGGAAGCCACGTCCATGGCCCACAGGGCTCCCACCGTGTAGAGCAGCCCGCCGGTGATCACCGCCACCCAAAATGCCCAGACCAGGGGATGCCAGATCACGCTGCACCCGGAGCTGCCGGATCCTCGGTCAAGGCTGAGGATGCCAGATGAAACCGTTGGTCAACATCAGCGGATTCCCTCAGTCGCCGATCGTGGGAACAGATTATGACCACGGCACCTTCACTGGCGGCAGCGCGAAGGAGGGAGCCTATCTGTGCCGCATGGTCGTCATCCTGAAAGGCGGTGGGCTCATCGGCCAGGATGAAGCGGGGACGGGCCACCAGCGCCCGGGCAATGGCCAGGCGCTGGCGCTGCCCACCGGACAGGGTCCTTGCCGGGGTGTCGCTCAGATCCGACAGGTCGGCAAGGACCAACTGCCGGCGAATGTCGTCCTGCATGCAGGACCAGGCGATGTTCCTGGGTATCAAGGGTAAGAGAAGGTTTTCCGCCACACTGAGGTCCGGCATCACGGCCAGGTGCTGAAACACGATCCCCACCTGCCGCCGCCACGGGTCGCGGTGACGTGCAGGCCAGCGGGAGACCGGCTGGCCATCGGCCCACACCTCGCCGGCAGTGGGCTGCAGCAGGCCGGCCAGCAGATGCAGCAGGGTACTTTTACCGGCACCGGTCTCTCCGGTAATCAAGCTGACCGCACCCGGGGAAAACGCGGCATCCACCGATGCCAGCACGAACGGTTCGTGGGCCTGTTCTCCCGGCCACCGGAAATCGAGCCTGCGGCAAGTTAGTCCCGTCTTCAGTTCCATGGATCCGCCTGATGCAGGTTCCATGGGGCGCAGGCTGCGCCCCGCAGGCTGGTGAAAAAGACGGTTGCCAGATAGGGAAGCGCCACCATTGCGCCGATCTCAAGCATGATCAGGCCGGCTGGGGTGCCATTCAGGGTCAATGCCGGCAGGTGCTGGCCGCCGGTGAACCAAAAGGCGGTCATGCCGGCAGCAGGTGGGTAGAAAACTACCGCGTAAGCCGCCGCCAGGCCGATCACCACAGCCGGCAGGCCCACGATAATCGCTTGGGTGACTTGAAGCCGCACGATGTCTGCGGTTGTCCACCCCATGGCTTTGAGCAGGCCCCACTGGGCATGCTGGCCGGTGTGGCCAACGGCGGTGCCGGCGATGATCAACAGCAGGGCCAGCAGAGCCGGGATGCCGGCCACCAGGGCAAGGCTACCCATTCGAACGGCCCGGGTGTGATGGTGCAGGGCACTGGTGCTGCGGTCGGTGATGTGCACAGGCCAGGGAAAGGCGGTGGCCAGATCGGCCTGGATGGCCTGTTCTTCCTCGCGGCGGAACAGGTGGATGGCCAGGTCGCTGGCCTGGCCCGGCGCCAGGCCCAGCAAGTGGCGGGCGTCTTCGGGCGTCATCCATACCAGGTCATGGGTGGCCAGGCCGCTGCCGGCGGGAAAAGTGTCGATGACCTTGACGGGGATGCCGTCTCGGTTGCCCAGGTTCAGGCGGCTGGCCGATACAAAACGGGCCACTCCCTGGCCCACCACCGCCTGGCCGGCGGACGGGGGCTTAATCCCGTTGAGTATGCTTTCAGGAACTGCCGCGATGGATGCCACCACCGTAACGGGGCCCCCGGGTCCCGGCACCACGCCCCACAGCCGGGGGGTCGGGTCGAGAACGCCGGGAACTTTTTTTGCACAGGCCAGTGCTTCCTCGACTGGAAGCGGCACCCATCCGCCGGCGTTGATGCGCCGGACCACCAGGTCCGGGGCATGGTCCATGAGCCGGACCCAGGTGAAGTCCAAGGCCTGGCTGAACAGCAGGGCCGTGGCAGTTGAAAAAACGAGGCAGGCCAGGCAGGCAAACAGGAGCGTGGATCGGCCGGCGTGGCGCTGGATGTCGCGCGCGGCCCAGATGGTCATGGGCGCATTACGGCCTAGCGGCATCATGGGGCGGACTCCAGGCCGGGGGAAAACCGCAGGTTAACACCCGGATGCACTGTTTCCGGGTGGCGCATGGGGCTGCCGGCTGGCCACAGTGCCGGCGCGGAGAGCGACAATGTTTTCATCCAAGTCACAGCGGTGTCATCCTGACGGGGAACCCGCAGCAACAGGTCTGCGGCGGTGGCCAGAAAAACCAGCGCGGTGGCGCTGATGGCGATGATCAATAGATGCCGGGCGCTCCGGCACAGCCGCGGTCGCCATGGGTTGCTCTCATTTGAGCGGTGTTGCATGATGCGTGATTACCGTTTCAGTCGGTTTTGACTGCCGGCAGCTCGCGGTGGCTGATCTGTTTCCACAGGTCGTCATCGACCTGATCGAAGGTGAATACGGTTTTGCCGCCATGGCGGTTTTTGAAGGTCGCCAGCTGGGCCGCGTCGCCCAGGGCGATGATGGCTGGCCCCATGGGACCCACTACATCGGACCCGGCCACCCATGTGGCCGTGCGCCCGTCGATGGGCTCGCCGGAAAAGTAGTCCCGGACCACCAACCGATCGATCTCCATCTGCGGTTGGCCCAGGTAGACCGTCGGCCGCAGCCAGGTCCTGAGCAGGCAACCGTTTCCGCAAAGGTAAAAGGTCTCGCCGCTTTTCAGGGTGATGGCGGCGGCGGTCTGCGGGCGCCGGGCGGGAAACATGGCGCAGACCGGACAGCGGTCGGATTCGCTGAGGGCCATCTGCCCGTCTGCCGCCAGCGGAATCAACGCCGCCGTCGGGCCGCCGGCGGCGGTCGGGGCAGCTCCGGCAACCAGGATCAGTGCCGCTGTTACGAGGATTGCCGATGTCCATTGAGTTGACTGTGACGAACGATTCAATTCAACACCTCCCATGTTGTCAAACAATGAAATGAGCCATGACCTACGGGAACCCACTGTTGAGAACGTCGTGGAAAAAAGAGAGTGTCAATATAGCTGCTTTTATGCAAAACTGCAAGGTATTGGGAATTTTGGAATGGAGGAATTAGAGGATTGGCGGGCTTGGGATGCGGGGCATAGCCTCCCATCGTCGAAGGTCAATCTACTGGTGAGAAAATGACAACGCCAATCGATACACTATCCCTTTTCATGTTGGGCCTGCTGGGCAGCGGTCACTGCATCGGCATGTGCGGCCCCCTGGTGGTGGCGCTGCCCGGGCAGACCGGGCGCTTTTCGGCCCACCTGGCCTACCACACCGGCCGGTTGATCACTTACGGCATCATCGGTGCCGCGATGGGCGCTGCCGGCAGCGGCTTGGTCGGTCTGGCGTCAACCGTCGGCGGCAACCCCATGCTGTGGATGACCCGGGTGCAGGTGGGGATCGGCCTCCTGGCGGGGATGTTCCTGCTGTTTTTCGGATTGTCCCGCCTGGGCTTTATCACCGAGCCACAGTGGCTGGCCATTGCCGTGCCCAGCCGGATGCCCGGCTGGCGGCGGCTCATGTCCCGGGCGGCCGCCAGCCGCAGCAACCTGGATCTTCTCCTCATGGGCGTGTTTTTAGGCGGCCTGCCCTGCGGACTCTCCTATGCCGCCTTTGCCAAGGCCCTTTCCGGCGCCCAGATGTTTCCCGGCGCCGTGGCCGCCCTGGTCTTCGGTTTGGGCACCCTGCCGGGGCTGCTGGCCGTGGGAGCCGGGGCGGCCGTTTTTTTGAATCGATTCAGGCAGCAGGCGGATATCCTGGCCGGGCTGATCATGATCGGCATGGCTGCGACCCTTATTGTCAAGGCATTTGAGACGATAGTTTAGAGTCGGATGTCAGCAACCAGATATCCAATGAAAAGTATTGATGGACAGAGATTATATAACGACAGTTAATATGTTCGATCCACATGATCTGACATTCTTCGAAAGATGATATCTGCAAGTCAGACCTTGTTCATCGACACAGTCGATTTTGCAAGATACCTGGCTTTTTAGGGAGGGTAAATGGATTCAGTTCTTATGATCTATCCCAACCGTCTCGGATTGCATGCCGCAAATGGTAATCAAGAGGCATCTCAAGCCACAGGTGGCGTAGCAGTTTTATTTGGACTCATCTGCGTAAGAGTTTTTTCGGACCTGACATTTAAGTGATGGCTATAATGCTTACTATGTTTCCATGTTTCAGCAACAAAACATGGAGGAATAACTATGATTAAAGCATTCGCAGCATCAGAGGCCGGTGGTCAATTGAAGACTTATGAATATGACCCTGGCCCAATCGGTTACAACGATATAGAAATTGAAGTAGAACACTGCGGTATCTGCCATAGCGATCTCAGCATGATCGATAACGAATGGGGGATTGCCGACTTTCCATTAGTTCCCGGTCATGAGGTGGTGGGGACCATTCGTGACATCGGTCCGGGGGTTTCCCATCATCAGCTTGGCGGGCAGGTTGGGCTGGGTTGGCACTCGGCATATTGCATGACCTGTCCCAGTTGTTTGAGTGGTGACCACAATTTGTGCGCCAACGCCCAGGGAACCATTGTCAATCGTCATGGCGGCTTTGCCGACAAGGTTCGTGCTCACGCAGCCAGCGTGGTGGCATTGCCTAAGAATATCGATGCTCACAGCGCCGGTCCCCTGTTTTGCGGTGGCATCACCGTATTCAACCCGCTCGTTCAGTTCGGTGTTAAACCGACGGATAGGGTGGCGGTAATCGGCATCGGTGGATTGGGGCACATGGCCCTGCAGTTCTTGAATGCCTGGGGCTGCCAGGTGACCG
The DNA here is from genome assembly GCA_963704985.1 of uncultured delta proteobacterium. Taxonomy (GTDB): domain Bacteria; phylum Desulfobacterota; class Desulfobacteria; order Desulfobacterales; family Desulfosarcinaceae; genus Desulfosarcina. The sequence continues at coordinate 62,720 of CAVPIL010000012.1, forward strand.
CTTTCACCTCCAGCGACGCAAAAAAAACGGAAGCACTGGAACTGGGGGCTCACCAGACCCTCAATTCGCGGGATCCGGATGAGATCAAGGCGGCCGCAGGGCATTTTGACATGATTCTTTCAACCGTCAATGTCAAGCTGGACTGGAACGACTACATCCAGACGCTGAAGCCAAGAGGGCGCCTGCATTATGTGGGCGCGACGCTTGAACCTCTGGACCTGACCATCTTCCCGCTGATCATGGGCCAGCGGTCTATTTCGGCCTCGCCGGTTGGCAGTCCGGCCAATATCGCCAAAATGCTCGATTTTGCAGTTCGTCATAGCATCAAACCGGTGATTGAAACCTTCCCTATGGAAAAGGTCAACGATGCCATGGAACGGCTCAGAAACGGGCAGGCCCGCTATCGCATAGTTTTGAGTCGATAATGTGATGCCTTGGTGGGAGACCCAGATATTTTTAGACGATTGACTGCAAGGCGACCCATTCGCCGCTGACATCCTACCAATTACCAAGATCTCCGGCGGGCGTGTACGTAAAGCGCCCGTCGCCCTTCAGCCTGGAATTTACATCTGCATGGGCATTGCCCTGTAGTGTTAGGGTTGATAAACCCGCCTTGGAATATTATAAGGGCAAAGCGATCATGATCGTCTACGACCGTTATTTGTGCATGGGCGCTGGCTATTGCGGCTAACTGGAGGCGGTGTTCGAGACCCACGACGCCCCCAAGTAAGAGCCGGATGCAGCACTTGTGGCAGATATCATCGCCACCATCAAAAAATGTCCCTCCGGTGCGTTGACCTACATCATTAACGGAAAGCATGAAAAGGAGTGGTTCAAGGAGACGCGCATCGTTGTCGAGAAAGACGGTCCGCTCCACGGTCAGGGGGACATTGAGTTGAAAGACGGTCAGTCGTCGGAAACATTTCTGCCCGATGCGGACCCACTATACACGCTGCCGGTGCGGCAAGTCGAAAAAGAAGCCACTGTGCGACGGATCGCACGAAAAACACGGCTTTCAAGGCTGAAATCATATGCTCGCCATCCGCTGCCACCTTCAAGCATTAAACGGTTGTGCTAATCGTCTGCAAGAGTGGGAGTATACACACCTGCTCGAAAACAAATAGGGGAGCCCCATGAGTGATTATGATGTTGTCGTTATCGGTTCGGGTACGGCCGGGCAAAGCGCCGCCTATGAATTAAAGGCAAACGGATGCACCGTGGCGGTCGTGGAAAAAAGCACGATCCCCGGAGGTACCTGCGCACTTGCGGGATGCCAGGCCAAAAAGTGGTTCTATGAAGCCGCTGAGATCGCTGCCAAAGCGAATCATTTAAAAAGCAAAGGCATCGTTGCCGCCCCGCAAATCGCCTGGGCTGATTTGTTAAAGGAGAAAAACAAATTTACAGGCGCCGTCCCGGGCGGCACCCTGTCCGGTTTTAAAGAAGCGGGTATCAACGTCATCACTGGTGCCGCCCGCTTTTTGGATGACCATCGCCTAAATGTTGATGGTCGCACAATCTCAGCCCGCTTTTTCGTCATAGCTACCGGTTCCCGTCCCATGGCGTTGCCCATCGATGGTATCGAAAATGCGATAACCTCCGATCAGTTCCTGGAACTGCCGTCACTTCCTCGTCGTTTTGTCTTTATTGGCGGCGGCTTTATCGCTTTTGAATTCGCGCATTTTGTGGCTCGCTTAGGGACCGGAGATGCCCGGAAAACTATCATCTTGGAAGCGGCACCGCGACCGCTGGGCCCCTTTGACGCCGAGATGGTATCATTGCTGGTGGAAGCCTCGAAAGCCGAGGGCATTGATATCTATACCGGCGTTAACATTACTGCCCTCGAGAAGCAAGGGAACGCCTTCAAGGTGTTAACGTACGATGGGATTGCTTACGATGCCGATATTGTCGTTAACGGTGCCGGTCGTCAGGCGGATATCGAGGACTTGGATCTCGATCGTGCTGGCATCGACTTCTCACGCAGGGGGATTAAAGTTAATACCAATATGCAGACAACACAGCCGCATATTTACGCGGTTGGCGATTGCGCGGCAACGATCCAGCTGGCCCGCGTTGCCGATGAAGAAGCCATGGTTGCCGCAGAATCCATTGTGGGCAAGCAAAACAGTGGCAACTGGCCGGCAATGGATTATTCGGCCGTGCCGTCAGTTCTTTTCACCTACCCCCAATACGGCATGGTAGGGGCTACTGAAGAGGCTATCAAGGCTGAGGGTGTCTCATATCGAAAGAGTTTCGGGGAGCACCTCACTTGGCCGACTTACCGACGGATCGGCATGACCAACGCGGCTTATAAAATCCTCGCCGGAGAAGACGGCACCGTATTAGGAGCGCACATTCTCTCGGACAACGCCACGGGAATTATCAATACCGTTCGTCTCGCCATGCTGAATCAAATACCGGTGGAAACCTTATACCGGCAAAGCATGATGTCGCCCTACCCGTCTCGAGAGAGCGACATGCTTTATATGTTGAAACCACTGATTCGCAGATAGCAGCCAGAAATTCGAGAGGTAGCATCTAAAATTGGAATTACGAAGAGTTGACGAATAATGATGCTAATCGATCCCGGTTTTGGCTGCTTTGGGAAGTTTCATGGCAAACCTCCTTGGGTTAAATGGTTAACGGTTTGGATAGCACCCAAGGCAATCCTATGATATCCAGATGCTAAATGTAAATTCGAAGTCTTCTCTGATAGTTATGGAGGCTGGCAAGATACATGGAATTTCTGAAAGACGAGATAGATTCTGTTCTTGTGATCTATCCTGTAAGCAGGAGAAACCCATGCAGTGGAACTCGACCATCAGATCGGCGTAGAAAAAGCCACACGCCATCATAATTTTTCTCTCCAGTCCTTTCCAATTCACAATGCCAAGCCTTAAACCTTTGCTGATAGAGTTCCCTATACTTGACAACCGGAGCACGTAAGGATTATTTAACTTATTAAAACCAATATAAATTCATAAAAGATTGGTCTCATTTATATCCGGAAAAGCAACTCCCGACGGTAGGAGTGAAATCAAGGAGACATAACAATTGGAGTTCAAACGAAAACAAACTGAAGAGCACCTGAAGCTATTTAAAAAAGTCGTGGAAAGCGCCTCGGACGCAATTGGGATCTCAACCCCAGAAGGGCGCCATTGGTACCAAAATCCGGCCTTCGATGCGTTATTCGGGGATATCGGCGAAGATCCTCCGGCGACGCTCTACTGTGATAAGAATGCGGGCCGTGAGGTGTTTGAAACAATCATGGCTGGAGGAGAATGGAGCGGTGAGGTTCAGATGTACGCCGCCGATGGAAGGATTTTGGACATACTATTGCGTGCCTATGCCTTTACTGACGAGACCGGGAAGGTTCTGGGACTGGTGGGGGTGCACACAGATATCACCGATAGTAAACGCTCGCAGGAATTATTCAAACGGGTGGCCCAGTCCACCAACGACGTATTCTATGAGTGGAACGTTCAGACTGACACCTTGCGATGGTTTTCGGATATTTCTACGGAGTTGGGCTACACCCCGGGTGAGGTTGAACCGACCATCAATGGCTGGATCGCACTCATACACCCCGACGACCGCCCCCAATTGGCAAACGCTGTAAAGGAGCATCGCACCGCCACTTACGATATCAACTACCGCTATCGCGTGAAGCACAAGGACGGTACCTGGCGATATTGGCGTGACCACGCCACACCGGTACTGGACGGTCACAACCGTCCAGTACGGTGGGTTGGCGGCATCTCAGACATTACCAAACACAAACAGGTTGAAAACGCCTACAAAGAAAGCGAAGCAAGGTTCCTTCAAATTTCTGAAAACATAAGGGAAGTATTCTGGTTGTTTGATTTGCAGGAGCAGCGGGTGCTCTATGTGAGTCCCGCCTATGAGCAAATCTGGGGCCGATCGCGCGAATCACTATATGCGCGCTATGATGATTGGGCTGATAGTATCCATTTAGATGATGCGAAGCATGCCCAAGAGACCTTCAAGCATATTCTTGAAACCGGGGGTGGCGAACCGAGGGAATATCGAATTGTCAGACCGGATGGTACTGAACGCTGGATTTCGGACACGGGATACGCCGTCAAGGATAAGGACGGTAAAATAGTTCGTGTCACGGGCATAGCCGAAGATATCACCGAGCGCAAAAAGGCTGGGGAAGCGCTTGCGAATAAAGCAGTTTTGGAAAGAATCATTTCGGAAGCCTCACGGCGCTTTCTGACGCTAGCCGAAATAGACAAGTCTGTCGACGCGTGCCTTGCAGATATTGGGCGCTTCTGTGGAGCTGGAAGAACCTACCTCTTTCAGTTTGCTTCCGACGGAAATACCATGAACAACACGCACGAATGGTGTGCTCCTGGGGTCAAATCTGAAATTGAGTATCTCCAGGGCTTACCCCTTGAGATGTTCCCCTGGTGGATGAAATTATTGGAGGCGGGGGCGAACATTCATGTGGAAAATGTCGCCGAGCTGCCACCGGAAGCCCGAGCGGAAAAAGAAATTTTAGAAACTCAGGACATCAAATCGGTTCTCGCTGTCCCCTTCCTGGTAGGAAACAAATTGTCAGGATTTATGGGTTTTGACAACCTGGCTACTACCAGAGCATGGGACGAGAAGGAACTTATCCCCCTGCGCATACTCTCTGAGATAATTGGGACTGCAATTGAGCGCAAGCAGGCGGAAAAGGCGCTTAAGGAGAGTGAGATGAGTTTTAGCCAGCTCTTCGAGTCAGCGCCGGTTCCGATGGCCTATGTCCTCGATATCGAAGGGTATAGGAGAACGACCTGGAACCAAGCTTGGTATCGAACCTTCGGATATTCCCGGGAAGAGGCGGACGGCCGGAGCGGAAACGACATCGGACTGTGGGTTGACCCTTCGGATCGCGGCCGGGTTATCGAAATGGCCAAACAACAAAATTACGTTGCCGATTTCGAGACTTCCCTGCGTCGATGCGACGGTTCTATCCGCACCTGCTCAATATTCGCCAGTTACATTGACAAAATCGACCACAGGCTACTGATGGCGGTCTATCTTGATATTACCGATCGGAAAATGGCGGAAGAAGCGTTACGCCAAAGCGAGGCCAAGTTTCGGGATTTGGCAGATATGTTGCCACAAATAGTTTACGAGACAGACGCAGATGGAAATCTGACCTTCGTCAATAATAATGCTTTCAGTACATTTGGGTACACAGAAGACGAATTCGCATTGGGACTGAACGCGACGCAAATGATTGCGCCTAAGGATCGGAATCGGGCAGCGGATAGGATGCGCCAGATATTGAATGGAGAGAGACCTCTAATCGAATCAGAATATAGTGCGGTAAAGAAGGATGGCACAGAATTTCCAGTAATCATTTACTCGAGTAGGTTCCTTCGTGAGGGAAATCCCGCAGGTCTCAGGGGCATAATGATCGACATCACTGATCGCAAACTTGCAGAGGAGCAACACAAAAAGCTTCAGGCGCAACTGATAAAGGCCCAGAAAATGGAAGCCATTGGCACCCTGGCCGGAGGGATTGCACACAATTTTAATAATATTCTGATGGGAATTCAAGGGCGGACCTCTCTGATGCTGATGGCCAAGGGCCCTTCCGACCGTGACCATGAACACCTTAAAGGCATCGAAGAATATATTAAGAATGCCGTGGAATTAACCAGGGATCTGCTTGGTTATGCACGGAAAGGTAAATACGAGGTCAGACCTACAAATATTAACACACTTATCAAACAGGAAAACAAGATGTTCGGCAGTACAAAAAGGGAGATTCGTTTTCACGAAAAGTATGAAAAGGAAATCTGGCCCGTGGAAGTGGATCGCGGACAGATAAAGCAAGCGCTTTTAAATTTATATGTGAATGCCTGGCAGGCGATGCCGGAAGAAGGAGACCTCTATATCCAGACGAACAACATAATTGTTGAAAAGAAAGATGTCCCATCCTATGCAGTCACCCCGGGAAAATACGTCAAGATATCGGTGACCGATACTGGGGTTGGGATGGATGCTGAGACTCAAGAGAAAATTTTTGATCCTTTTTTCTCAACCAAAGAGGTAGGGCAAGGCTCAGGCTTAGGTCTTGCGTCCGTATACGGTATAGTAAAAAATCATGGTGGCTTCATTAATGTTTATAGCGAAAAGGGAAAAGGAGCCACCTTCAATATCTATCTGCCCGCATCCGAAAAAGAAGCTAAAGAACAAAGTTCCCTAACCAAAAAGCTTGAAATTCAAACTGGCCATGGGTCGATCCTTATTGTAGACGATGAGAGCATGATCGTAGAAGTCGGAAAAGCGATGCTGGAAAAGCTGGGTTATCGAGTATTCGTTGCCCAAAGTGGCCAAGAGGCTCTTGATGTTTACCTGCAGCATAGACAGAAAATAAATCTGGTTATTCTGGATATGATCATGCCGGGAATGGGGGGTGGGCAAACCTATGACCGATTGAGAGAAATCGATGAAAGGGTGAAAGTTGTCTTATCTAGCGGATACACGATCGACGGGCAAGCAAAAGAAATAATGAAACGGGGATGCAGCGGATTCATCCAAAAGCCATTTTCCATAGAGGTTCTTTCACGTAAGCTGCGTGAAGTATTATCTTATAGTGAAAAGGGTTAACGATACAAATGGCACCCAAGGTAAGCGTATGATATCCAGTTGCTAAATGCAAATTAGACGTCTTCTTAGATACTTATGGAGGCTGGCAAGCAATGTCAAGGTTATCAAATACCCAAAAATTGAAGATATCCAGAACGTAGTTGATGTTTAAAATAAGACGTATTGGTTGCCGTAACAAGGTTTAGAACGGAAATCCGAAACAGTATTTGCAAGCGAGCAAATCGTCATGAATTTTTAAACCAGATCCTCCTTCGCGAGAACTTAATTAATGTCATATATGCTGTTACCATGATATTTTTTTTAAAGGTGGGATATGCCAATTAGCACCTCCAAATATTCCCGCTGGGGACCGGGCGTTGAACTTATGGGTTGCCCTAAACTCTATAGTTGAAGTTCCCGACCGGTCTCCTTATTTACCTCATGATTCGTAGGTTCCGTTTAATGAAAGCAGACTACATTAATCCTTTTTTGGCTGCGGCCCAAAATATCTTTAAAACAGAAATTTACCTCCCCCTGGAAATAGGAACGCCTCTCATCAAAAGAAATAAACGGACAACGCACGATGTCAGTGGAATTGTCTGCTTATCCGGTGGTGCGAATGGCTGCGTCGCCATCAGTTTCACTGAATCCGCAGCCATCGAACTGGCTTCAGCCCTGGTGGGCGAGAGATTTGAAGCGCTGGATAGCGATTGCATCGAAGCGGTCGGCGAAATTGTTAAAATGATTTCAGATGATGCCGAAAAGGATTTCCCGATAAAGAATACGTCCTTTTCCGAACCCGATATTACCTTAGGTGTTTATCAAGTAGATTAACAAAAGGGCCTTCCGATCTTCTTGATTCCCTGCGAGACGATCAACGGTGAGTTTACAATTGAAATTGGCATTAAGGAGATTTAGTAAATAGTATGGAAGAATTGGGATCTTCTTTTTTAAAGCATTTACTTTTAAAATAGTAAAAATTGATAGTTTTATTAAAGTTTCAATTTTTTAAGCCGAAATTAAGATTGAATTATTATCATACACTTTACGAAAAAATTTTAAAGATAAGTTTGATCATTAAAAGTCCTCATAAATGTAGTGAGATTATTCGGATTTTAGAAAAATCTTTTTTACAAAAAGAATTAGGAAACGCCGATGTACGCCAATCAAACCGATTTGGATCCTTTGGAAAAAATTTGTCATCGGATCTGCCTGAATATTCCTGATTCCTATCAATGGAATTGGGATGAAGATCGTGATATGGCCTATGTGGCGCTTAAGAGAGACGACGCAGAAATAGTCTTTTATCCTCTTTTCAAAGAGTTCAAATACCAATGGGATTTTTCATCAGACGATGACTCCGAAGAAACTGTGATACCTCAGATAAATTCAAAATTCGGACTGTTGCCCGGACAGGCTTTTTTCTCTTCACGCCCTGTTTGTGATCTGATTTTATTGGTGGCTTGGTGGCCTTGGGGAAAAGATGAAAAGATTTCTATGCGGGTTGGTCTCATACCGGCTACCGAGAAAAGCGTGCCGAAAGGATTATCCTATAAATTGCTTAGCCGTTGGCTAAACCTCGGTCAATAGATGTCAATAGACATTGAAATAGATCAATTAACTATCGCGATGATTTACTTGGATAAAGGTAATTTTATTTCGTCCGGTGTTCTTGGATTTATAAAGTGCCTTATCCGCCGCATCAATGATTTGAGCCTTGTCAGTAACACCCAATCCAGGTTCCCAAATAGTAACTCCAATACTGATGGTCATTTTAATATTGACGCCATTGGTCTCAATTTTTAAATGCTCAACCCCTTTACGAATCCGTTCAGATAAAATGACAGCCCCTTTCAATGTCGTTTCCGGCAGGACAATGGCAAATTCTTCACCACCATACCGCGAAACGACATCGCACTTTCTCACCGTCTGTTCGATCGCCGCACTCATCTCTTTAAGCACGATATCACCCACTGGGTGACCGTACTCATCATTTATTTTTTTAAAATGGTCTATATCCAACATGATGAGCGAAAAAGGCCTTTCGTAGCGGATGCCCTTGCTCAACTCTGCTTCAATGAAATCCTGAAAATATCGATGGTTAAAAAGTCCAGTCAATCCATCTCGAAAGGCCATACTTCTGAGTTTATCATTAGCATCCTTAAGTTCACCGGCCAGCTTTTCTGCAGTTTCCTTGGCCTGCTTCAACTCGATGACAAGATACTCATAAGACAGGTTTAGCTTACCGAGTTCCTCATTGGCTTCTTGAAGCATGATGGAAAAAGGTTTCATTCTTCCAGGATCGATCTCAAACAGAGACATTGCCTGGACGCTTCTTTCAGCCACAGCGTCAATCATGGTTTCGATTTGTGTTTCATCAACTTGGTAGTGAAAAGATACGAGTTCTTTGATTTCTCTGATTTTTCCAGCACTATGGTTCCCGTGATAGACTGCAGAAATTTTATCGGACAACATCAACATTATTTCTTGATCTGTGAAGTCGCCAGCCTCGTTGAGATCAAAATGGTGATGACCGATCGGTTGATAGATCGTAGGCGGAAGTCCCCACGATTTCAGAACCTCCATGCCTGCGTCCTGATGATTGAATCCAAAAATATTGTTTTCAACGATTGCAATCGGATATCCATTGGCTTTCTTTTCATCAAGCACTTTGACGTAATCATCAGGCTTGCAAAGGTACATGACGACGATGCCGATGTCCTGTAAGAGCGCAGTGACAAAAATTTCATCACTTTTTCTGCCAATCAGAGATGCGATTAAATCGGCACTTACGGCTGCGGTTACCGACCGTTTCCAGAAAAGATCAAAGTTAAAGTCCTCCTGTGATGTTGCCCTCAACTCCTTGGCAATGACAAATGAAAGCGCGATATTCTTTAGTGCATTGCAACCTAAAACGGCCATGGCGCGTTGAATGCTATCCACCTTGGACGGCAGGGCATAAAATGGGGAGTTGGCGGCCTGCAGGATCCTCGTGGATAGCGCCGGATCATTAGAGATAATTCTGCCCAACTCATCAAAAGACGATTCATCGTTATCGATCGCCTCCAGAATGCGCACCGCGATAGCCGGTGGTGAGGGTAGTTTAAGATCGGCTTTGATATGGTTTTGTATTGAACTCATTTTAATGTAAGCGCTTTCAGTTGTGTATACATTTAAAATGGAGCTTTAAAAACTTGATAGGGCGATGAATTTTATATTCTATTGACCCGGAGAAAATTTTTCGACAGACGAGTTTATCGGGTTCGACCAACTCACCCCTACCCCATCATCGAGTGAGTAAAAATCGATCTATCTTAAAACCGAACCTAAAAAAATGTGCCAAATTAAAAATCGGTATAACTCAACAAAACTTAAACCTTTTCTAAAGAAAATTTTCCCCAACCATTTTTGATCGACCCAAGCAGGTATCAAAATACCGGTTTGGTCCTTTCAAAAAAATCTGTCGAACCGCAATTTGTCGCCTGTTAAATTTTTCATTAAGTATTGGCACGTTGAGGCGATAGAACAGTATAGAACAAATATTATGGTGACCGATGTGCAAAGCATTCAGCTGAGAATTGATTGGTCAGGGTACTAATGGGCTATATCGCTGTTGATAATTTGGAACAAGGGATGGTTTTGGATGAGGACGTTCATGACATCAATACCCGCTTACTGCTGTCCAAAGGGCAGAAAATAGCTCATAACCATATTAGAATACTCAAGATATGGGGTGTACTGGGTGTGACTGTCGTCGGGAGCCCAACAAGTAAGGTAGCCGACATCCCGACGATGGATAATAAAAACGTAGAGCGCGTAAAAATTGCGATCAACCTCGTATTCAGAAACGCTGACCTCAACCACCCAATACTCAGGGAAATTTACAAGACCTCTTTAATTCATCGCCTGAAGGGCACATTTGGTAATGTTCCACAGCTTAACCGCCAAACTGTAACAGATAGCGATATTTTGAGTAAACCCGTCAAAATTGAAGGGCAAATTGATCGGACGGACATCAAACTGCCCGAAGCACCAACGATTATATCAGAACTTAATCAAGTAATGGCCGATCCACTTGCCACTTCCAATGACGTCGCTCAGGTTGTTAGTAAAAGTCCCAGTCTGGCCGCCATGCTCTTAAAAATTGTCAACTCAGCTTACTATGGTTTCCCATCCAGGATTGACCGCATATCGCGCGCTGTAACCATTATTGGGACAAAGGAAATCAGTGGGGTTGCCCTTGGCATATGCGTTATGCAGGCGTTTAAAGATATTCCTAAAGAAGTCCTAAATATGGAGGCGTTCATCCGTCATAGCCTGGCTTGCGGAATGGTATCGCGCATCCTGGCCGCAATGAACAATGTGGCCCAGACCGAGCAACTGTTTGTTTCTGGATTGTTGCACGACATCGGTAAATTAATCTTTCATAAATATTATCCGGATCATGCAAAAGCTTGCATTGCATTAGGGCATTCTTCGGACACATCGATATTACGGACGGAAAAAAAGATAATCGGAATGAATCACTCCACGATTGCAAAACTGCTATTAAAGAAATGGAATCTTCCCACTGAACTAACCGCCAATATTGTCCATCACCACTCACCCAGTTCAGCACCAAACCCAGATAAAGCCGGTATCGTTCATTTGGCAGACATTATCTCGCATGGACTCGGTATAGGAAGCAGCGGAGAGCGATGCATACCCAACGTTGACACTGCCATTTTGGATAAAATCTCCATTTCGGCCAATAATATCAACATGGTGATCCGTCAGACGGCGCATCAATTTGGTCCAATGGAAGCTATTTTCAGGAGTTAAGGATTACGGTAGATACTATGATCATTGGCGAAGAAAAAATGATAAAGGAGGATAACCAAGAAAAAAGTATCCGATTTATTCACAATGCTATTGAATCTGCTCTAACTTTGGGCGATTTTCAAAAGGAAGTTAACAGCGAATGCACACCTGAAAATGTCACCTCAGAGACGATCAAACGCATTGAGTCCCTAATCAACTTTGATTCCAGTGCCATATATCTCGTGGATGAACAGACAGCCGATATGCGACTGTCTGCCTGCTCACCCCATGATGTACAAGATGCTTTGGACGACGAATTGGCCTTTATGATCGATAATGGCTTCGTGGCCTGGGCTATACGCGAAAGGCGGGGGATCACGGTCAATTCGAAAGACGGCAGTCGTCAGATCCTGCTTCATGTCATGGCCACGTATTCGCGGATCAGAGGGCTTTTCCTGGGGATTTTCCCAACCAAACCATCAAAGCTTCAGGGCGCTTCCCTGGAAATCCTGTCAATCATCCTTCGCAATGCCGTCAACGGCATAGAAAGCCTGATCTATTCGTCCATGATGCGGCAACAGCAAGAGAAATTAGAAGAAGAGGTCAAGCAGAAAACCCACCGGTTAGTCCACTATGAGAAACAATTATCGCAGGCCCAGAATATGGAGGCCATTGCCGCTTTAGCCGGCGGCGTGGCTCACCAGTTCAACAATGCACTTCACGCTTTGACCGGCAACATCGATCTTATCTCCATGATTGTCCAAAACGAATCGGAGATTCTCCCTTGCATTGAACGCATTCGTCCGATCATTGTGCGAATGTCCAATCTGACAAGCCAGTTGATCGCCTATGCGCAAGGAGGCAATTTCATTGCCACCCAAGCCATTTCACTGAAGACACTCTTTAATGAGGTCCTGCCAGCAATTAAGCGTGCAATTAAAGAGACGGTGCAACTGGATTTGGAACCAGTCGATGACTGGGTCACGGTCGATGTTGATTTGATTCAAATCCGCACGGTCGTTATTGCTATCGTTACGAATGCCGATGAAGCAATTGTAGGGAAGGGATCCATTCGAATCAGTAGCCAACTGTTCCAATGGAATGAGTTTCCTGAGGATATTAAAAACGAGCTTATACCTGGTGACTATGTATGCATCGGATTTCAAGATGATGGGACAGGAATGGACAAAGATACATTGCGTCGACTGTTCGAGCCTTTCTATTCAACTAAATTTCAAGGAAGAGGACTAAGTATGGCCGCGGTATCCGGGATCATCAAGCGTCACAAAGGCTGGATTACGGTCTCCTCCCAAATCGAAAAAGGAACCTGCGTTAAAATTTACCTGCCGAAAGTCTCATAACCTATCTGTTATCTGGACAAAATTAATTAATAGTCTTGACCCTCGCAATTGATTCATTCTATTTCTGATTAAATTCGATTGCATGCCATTCCGTTCGTTTTCCATATATAACGAAGTATGCAATTTCCGGAATCTGAAACAGGAACCTAAATGATCGGCCAATTCCCATTGGCGTTTTCCCCCCATTTAAGGTGTTTGATCCGTTTAAGAGATATTGACCGAATAAATGTCAATCATATCAGGATTTCTCATCAAGGGTTATCCTTTCTTTGTAGATCGTGAGTCGATTCGATGTCGAAATCTCCGACAATCCTTATCGTCGATGACGAAACCCGAATTTGTGAAAGCCTGACGGCTCTTCTAAAAACCCGGGATTATGACATTACAACTGCAAACTGTGCCCAGGATGCCCTGGCGCTTATCGGTGAAAAGCCATTCGACCTCGCCATCCTGGATGTCCATCTGCCGGATATGTTAGGCTACGACCTCATGGACGCGGTCAAAATAAAATGTCCTGAAACTTCGGTTATCATTATTACTGGAGATGCCAACCTCGATTCAGCACTGGCGGCTCTGAGATGCGGAGCCTACGACTACCTTAGAAAACCCTTTGAGTTCGAAGAATTTATAAGAACTGTCGAAAACGCCCTTAATCAAAAAGCGCTGAAGCGGGAAAAGGATAGAATCAACCATAAACTGTACCGGTCCGAGGAGCGATACCGTTATCTGGTCCAGAACAGCCCGGATATTATTTACACCCTGGATGCTGATGGGAATTTCACCTTTTTAAGTGAAGCCCTGGAACATCTGTTGGGGTTTACCGTCGAGGATTTGATCGGTAAGCACTACACAACGATTGTATGGGAGGCGGATCGAGGCAAAGCCCAATGGTTTTTTGACGAAAGACGATCGCGAGACCGAGCCGCTTCGGCAATTGAACTGCGATTGAAAGCGGTTGACGGTGAGAAACAAAATGACAGTGCTCGCCGGTATTTGACCGTCGAGCTCAAGTCCATGGGAATCTATGACGCCTCCGCGGCAGATGGCAGACGGCGCCATGTTGGCACACATGGGGTGATACGGGACATCAGCGAACGCCAACGACTTCAGCGTCAGCTTCAAAACTCCGAACGGATGGAGTCCCTGGGTACACTGGCCGGCGGCATTGCTCATGATTTTAACAACCTTCTGATGGGCATCCAGGGCCGTTCTTCGCTGATTGCAATGGATCTGGAAGATTATCATCCTGCTTTGGAGCACCTGCGTGCCATTGATGACTATATCCGCAGTGCGACCCACCTTACCAAGCAGTTGCTGGGTTTGGCACGCGGCGGGAAGTATGAAGTCAAACCCACAGATATAAACGCTTTGATCCTCAACAGTGCCAACATGTTTGGACGGACCAAAAAAGAAATCATCATCGAAACCCAATTCCATGACGCGAATATCGTGGTGGAGGCCGACCGCAGGCAAATCGAGCAGGTGCTGCTGAACCTGTATATCAATGCATGGCAGGCAATGCCCAATGGAGGCATGGTGCGAATAGAAACCAGGGCCGCGATGATAAACGATGAAGCCAGCAAACTATACCGGGTTAAACCTGGACGATATGTTCATATCACGGTCGCCGACACCGGCATCGGAATGGACCCTAACACCCTGCAACGTATCTTTGATCCATTTTTTACGACCAAAGAAAAAAGCCGTGGTACCGGATTGGGGTTGGCCTCCGCCTATGGCATCATCAAAAACCACCACGGTTTTATAAGGGCAACCAGTCAGCTCGGTCATGGGACGACATTCAGCATTTATCTGCCAATTTCAGACCATGCAGTAGTCAATCACGACTCATCCGGAGGAACCATCTGCAGAGGTTCCGAGACTGTCTTGCTGGTTGATGATGAGCCCATGATCATTGAAATCGGTGAGGCCTTGTTGACGAAATTGGGCTACCGGGTAATGACCGCCAGGAGTGGTGAAGAAGCCGTCGAATTGGTTCACCGCAACGGCGCCGCTATTGATCTGGTTATTCTCGACATGATTATGCCAGGCATGGACGGCAGCAGAGCATTCGAACGTATCCGCGATATCTGTCCGGCAATACCTGTCATACTTGCGAGCGGGTATGCGCTCAGCGGTCAGGCAGAACAGATCATGAAAAGCGGCTGCAATGGATTCATTCAAAAACCGTTCAACGTCTCGGAACTTTCACAAAAATTACGCCACATCTTAGACAAAGGCAATATTGCCTAATATTGTCCCTGAATTATCAATCCGGTTTATGAAGCAGGGTGGACCATGAAACTGGCTTCACTCGTCTTTGTAAACCGTTCATATTTCCACTTCGTATAGCCAGGTATCGAAGGGCTGTGCATCCGGCCACAGGGGATTGATCAATTGCAGGTGGTAAAACGCAGGGAGAAGGATACTGCCGCGTGAACTGTTGAATAACGGCGTCATGATGACGCTGAGGGCCACAGTGCCCACGAAGAATGGCATCAACGACCAAGCGCTTTGCGGTGTGCCGCTGAGCAGAAAGGCCGGAAGATGCCAGACCGCCCAGATCACACCCAGCAATAGCGCAGCCCATATGGGTGCCATACTACGCTGCAGCAACGGTAATGCCAGCCCGCGCCAGCCAATTTCCTCGATTGGCCCTTGATTGCCATCAACAGCAGCGCCAGCAGGTAGGTCAGCACTGATGGAAATGGAAACAGCGTGTCGTAGGCGCCCTCCTTGAAGAGGGCAGACACGTAGAAGACCAACGGCACGACGACGATCAAAAGGACATACCACTGAATCGACACCCGCCACAAAAGTAGCCGGGAGAGAAAGCGCCGCGTCCCATCGGTACCATGTCGGTAAAGGACCAAGGTCAACGCCGCGATAGCTGGTGCATAGACAGCGAGATAGAACAGCGGGTGTTGACCTGTGAGACTTCCGAACAATCGGACCATCGTCTCCGAGGCAAAGATGAAGAGTGCGAGGATACCCCAGGCGATCATAAAGGCCAGCGCAAAGAACGGGATCAGATCACGTTGGCGCATGCTAATGACTCCTTTTGGGTTCGGATTGATGCTGGCGGGTGTACAAGAATCCTTTGTCGCAACCAGGTGGGTTGTTCGTGCGGATCAGCTATGGGGAAAGTCCACATCGGTTACATCCACCAGGAAGAACGGAAAATACTGATCCGTGCCAAAGCCGTTGCCCGCTTCCACGTGTGTGGGCAATCGGAACCCGGCAAACGTCCTAAAAGCGGACAGATGTCCCCCGAACGGTTGCAACCGGTGCTGCTTCTCAGGATTGGCATTACTCCATCGTTCAACGCAGACCTGGATCGGCTGACCATCCGTCGCCACCGTAACATCGACAGACTGCGAGAGACCTTGATGGTTGACTGTGAGTCGGGCGCAATCCTTATCCACCCACTTCCAGTCAACACCGGGCCCAGGTAACACCGCAGCCGGTGTCCAGAACACGGCCTCGGCCACATAGCGACCAAAAGCTGAGCGCGTATGATCCGGATCCCCACCCATTCGCGCGACCGGCAGCAACCCCATCAGCCAGAACCGCGTCCAGCATTCGCTGTCCGAGCCGGATAGACACATCGGGCCACGCCGCGCGTGCATTTTCCAGACAAATCCGTCAGGCATGGCCAGGGTCTGATTCGCCGTCATGTCGAGATAGTTGGGTTTGGCCATTGTCCCCATCCCAAAGCGTCCCGCCATCGTGATGTTGGCCACCGTGTAAAGCGTTGTGCCCGGTTCTATCGTGTAGAGAAAATACCGTCGCGCTGGTTCCGGCAGATCGGCTATCATCGCAGGGTCGAAGCATGCGGGCCGTGCCGGTTGCCCTGACGCAAGCCGAGTCATGGCCTCACGATCAGCCCGATGATCAAAATGCCGCCAGGCAGTAAGTGCCAATCCTGCCATAATGATCGAAAGGAGCAGAAAACTCGTTACCATATTTCCATCTCACGATTGAATTGCCGGCATTTGACAAAAACAAGGCTTAATCGACGTGTGAATCGTCACCAACAGATCGAAACCGCACACCCCCCTATTTTCAAAGTCGAAACTGTTTTATTATCATCGCAATACCTTACGGCTATAGCGCCTAACCAATTTACATCAGCCAATCATTTTAAAGCACGCATGTGCGCTGAGAGTAGATCGTTGTGGCGCACAATGCCCACCAGCGCTTTAGGATTGCTTTGTTTCACTACCAGCAAATAGGCGTCATTCGGGTAGTTTTTGAGCGCGGCCATGGCCTTTTCGAGGCTGTCCTCAGGGGTCAGCAGCAAGCGTACGTTAGTGGCAATATCATCGGCCACGACCAGATTACGAAGGTTGGGGTCAAAAAGCGTATTGGCAATATCCGCGTATTTTATGACGCCCACCAATTCGTTTTGGCCATTGACCACCGGCAATCTATCATAACGAGAGTGCCCCAGGGCTTTCAAAACCTCGTCGAACGATGCCCGGTTCGATATAACTTCCACGTTCCGCCTCATGATATGGCCGACCAGGATTCCTTCCTGCCCCCTCCCGCCTGCAGCAGTCGAAATTCCTAGTGCGTTTTCAAACTGGTTTAGAACCTGAATGAGTCCCTCACCATACCCCACACGACTTCGCTGGGATATGAGATTTAGAACCGTCACCTCTCCGGCGTTTACCAAGGCGGTCCGCGTAAAAAGCGGTCCCAATCCCTCAAAAACAACCACCGATGCCAGAATGACTGTCTGTATCGTAGCACCGGGGCCCGGCCATTCTCTGGCCAAGACCTCTGCCAGTCCGATGGCCAGACCCGCCTGAGCGAGCATGGCCGGCCCCAACCAGGACTTTATGGTTTGGGAGTCACCGGCCCAGAAGGCACCTATCCGGCAGCCAAAAAATTTGCCTATTAACCGCATGACCACATAGGCCGTTCCAATGATGCCCATGTGACTGAGGGATTCGAGATGCAGCGCCGCGCCGGCCATGATGAAAAATAGCACATACAGGGGATAGTCAATGGCAGTGAGTTCTTTAAGGATTCGCTTGCCGTAGGGTGAGGCATTTACGGCCACCGTGCCGGCAATCAGTGTCGCCAGCATGGCAGATATGTCAAGGATCGCGGCCATGCCGGCAATGACTGCGACCGACGCAAGCACAAGAATTTGTCTTTCCACCTGCCTGGTAAGACGCTGATCCATGATAGCGATAACCATGCCGACAAACGTTCCCAGAACAAAAGGACCGAGAATCTGAACCAACGCCATTGAAAAAGAGGCCTTATCCGACAGGACACTGTTTTTCAGCATAATGAAGGCGATGATTGCCACCAGGTTGTTAACGCCAATAAGCGGCAGAATGGTGTCGGTGAGAGAGCCTTCGGATTGATATTCACGTAATACCATCTGGGTAGCTGCCGGGGCGGTAGTAATCGCCATCACAGCAAGAAAACCGGCAGTCAATGACGAGGCTCCCGCGGCGAAGGTTCCTAAAGCAACGAGAAGGCCGGTAAGTCCAATTTCAACTGCACTGATGCGGAAGCGTTTCATCCCCATTTTCCGAACCGCTCTCAGGCTGAAACTGCCACCGATGGTGAAGACAATCAATCCCAGAATGACATCATGTAACGGAACGAGAGAATGTAGCTGCTTTTGGGTGATGAGTGCGGGCAGCCCAAGGCCGCCAAGGGAGGGGCCGGCGGCAAGACCGACCATCAGGTACCCGGTCACTCGCGGCAGGCCAATAGCGGCACACAGCCTGCCTGAGCCGAGGGCTAATATATATGCAATGCCGATAGACAGGAGTATGGGCATAGTGATCGATTTGTTTGAACAGATAATCGAAACAAGCTTCAAATTTTGAAAATCGGAGTCCAAACGCAAATTCAGATTCTGGGAAAACTTCGTTGATCGTTAATCCAGTCATAGCAACCCCCTCTTGTTGGATATGAAGTTGCTATACTTTTGCGTTCTGATAAATCCTTTCACAACATTTCGTTAACAACTTGGCAGCAATGAGATTGCATAACAATTGCCAAAGTTTTAGAAAGATCTTACAGGTTGATTACCGAATTCTGGCTGTCACCAAATGGAGTCGAAACATGATCATCGGCATGGGGATCGTTTTCCCAAGTGTCTTGACCCAGAAGATAGCGAAACTGATAGGATCGTCCGATATCCAGATCGACGGTCACGCTGAAGCCACCGTCTTTCAGACGTTTCATGGGGGTTGCCGAGGTTGACCAATCATTGAAATCGCCTACCACATGTGCCAGCGTTGCTGTATTTCCAATTTCTTCAGGAACCTTGAAAGTGACCTTGCACACTGATTTTCTTTTCAGAAACTGTTTGCGAATACTCATCGTTTACCTCCGTCTATCTGTTTGTAAGCTTATCTGGCCATTTATTACAATGGATGGAAAAACGATAATGCTTTGAAGCCGGATCGATTTCAGTTGCGGGCACTCACGCTTCCAGAAATGCATCGCTGAATCGACCTGTTATCTCAATATTTGTCCTTTTTTTGTTCAAGCGGTTCATTCGGGGATGGAAGACGTCGAGACCAAACATATTGATAGTAATCAACCCGTCAGTGTCGATAACAATTTTGTAATATTTTTGCACGATTTCAGTCAAATCATGAATCAGTTCGCAGGCCGAGGATGCATCAAAATCGCCGAACAATTTCAACGCCAGAGATTGTTTGTCGATCTCTTTTGCACAGACGCGAAAGTTTCTGGCCATATCCTCTCGTCCTTCAACGGTGACCGGATTTGCATTTATCTCAATAGAGCAAAAGGCATACCAGGGGTAGGATTCTTGTATCATTAAAAATTTATTGGATTATCCCGCCGATGCGCCCATACAACTTTTATGCTTAGGTGTTAGCATCTTTGACAGGTTGTAAAATGTAGAGCGTATCTCAAAAATAAATATAGGTATATGCTCGAAAATATGGCATATACTGGGGATGGAACTTACAAACGAGCAATGGACACGGTTAGAGCCCATAATTCCCTCCCATCAACGCAAACACGATGGCAGAGGTCGTCCCAGGAAAAATTCACGGGATGTAAGCAACAGCATTCTATGAGTACTTCGAACTGGAGCACCCTGGAAAGACCTGCCGCCGCGTTATCCTCCGCACCAGACCTGCCACAGATGGTTCCAGGATTGGGACCGGCAGAGGGTCTTCAAACAGATCCTGACCGAACTGGGCGGGGATCTTTACCAGCGCGGGGGCATCGATATACGTGAAACCTTTATCGATGGTAGTTTCACCCCCGCAAAAAAAGGGTCATGTTGTCGGCCCTACGAAGCGTGGCAAGGAGACAAAGATCATGGCAATCGCAGACGCTGCTGGTCTTCCTGTCGCCATTGACATACACAGCGCTTCACCCCACGAAGTGAAGCTGTTTTAAAGTAACTTTGAAAGCCGGTTTGTCAGTCAATCGCCAGAGCGCTTAATTGGCGATATAGCATATGACAGCGATCCATAAGACATTCGGCTTCGCGAACTTTATGGGATCGAGCTTATTGCTCCACATAAAGCGAACCGGAAAAAGCCAAAAACCCGGGTTGGTCGTGCATGGAGACGCTATCGGCGCAGATAGAAAGGGGAGCGTTTGTTCTCCTGGCTGTATAATTTTAAAAGACTGTCTACTCGCTGGGAATATCATGCTGATAACTTTCTCGGCATGTTAAGACTTGAATGCATCGTCATCCTGTTGCGTTGTTTTTGAGATACACTCTCGTAATGCCTTGAAAACATGTCGGGTAGTTTTTGACTTCATATTGTCGTTATTGTTCAAATGTTCTTCTCAAATGGCCAAAAACCAAGCAACCAATCGACAATCCGTTTTAAAAGCGATGGATCTTCGATCTGCTGAGGCGCGAGTCCGTTTTCCCGCAGTCGTTTTGCCCTTGCTTCAGGGGCCGGATGACTCGACAGAAATGAATGCTTGTTACCAAGGGTCGCCAGTTTCATCAAAGCGGAAATCGCTGGCTGCATGTCACGCCCCTCCCCTTTTAAAAACAATATACCGAAGTCGTCCGCCTCACGCTCCTCCTGCTGGGAGAACTGGGCATTAAGTAGGTTTTCGGCAATTGCGCCGATGCCTGACCTGGCGATTTCTCCGGCCTGGTTTTGCTGAGAGGCGACGGCTTTGCGGACTGCGCTGCCGGCATAGGCGATCATGATCTTTTTCTTGATGTGTTTTTTAACCACATGGCCCATTTCATGACCCGCAACAAAAAGTAGCTCACCGTCGTCCAGCATATCCATCAACCCGCTGTAGATCCTGATGGTACCGTCGGCCATGGCGAATGCATTTATATTTGGGGACAGATAGACCTTGTAGTTGAATGCATGGCCTTGTACCTGATAATGATCGCCTGTCAGTTGTTGCAGTCTTTTTGCATAATCGTTGTCCGGAGGTGCGACAGTGTGTTTCAGGTCCGACTGACTGGAAACCTCAAGAGCCAAGCGCACAACCTCCTCGTCATCCAGGGTTGCCGCCCGGACGGCGTCGATCCCGGCCTGGGTGGCCATGCCGATATCCGTGTCTTCACAGCCTATGAGAATCAGGCACAAGATCACGAAAACAGATATAATCCGTTTGCTCATGGTATTTCACCTGACACTAAAATATTCCGGAATACACGGCATGCCGTGAGCGGTGCCTCCAAGGCAAACGTGGACATTGAGTCGGATTCGGGTATAGAAGACGCCATGGGTATGGCCGCATAACAAGATCATCTCGCAGTTGGGATAGTTGCCCATCAGGCATATGACAACATCCCCGACTGCCTTGCAGTTGAAATCGTGAAACCACTCTTCCCCGGTGCGCCTACCCTTAAAAAATGATCGCTGGGATGTACCGACTACCGAATTTTACATGCTCCCATAGCTGTGCAGGCCTGGCAGCAGGTTTACACCTAAATAAGTGAACAATACGGCTCCAAAACCGACAATGGAAAAAACCGCAGTTCTTCGACCCCGCCAACCGCGCATTAAGCGGGCATGGAGCAGGGTGGCATAGATGAACCAGGTGATAAGTGACCAAGTCTCTTTGGGGTCCCATCCCCAGTATCGGCCCCAAGCGGAATTGGCCCATACTGCTCCGGTGATAATGCCTGCGGTCAGGAACAGAAATCCCAGCATCACCATCTTATGGGTCAAGTCATCTAGTAAGTGGGGTTCCGGAATTTTTGACCAGATCGATTCGTGGCCTTCTTTTTTATCTCTGCAGACGAGAACCATCAGGCTGAGACAGAAAGCCACGGCAAAACCGGCATAACCGATAAAACAGGTGACGACATGGGCAATCAGCCAATTGCTCTTGAGTGCAGGTAAAAGAGGCTGGATTCGGTCACTTATGTTGGGTGAAAGCGATGCATAGGCCATGCACAGAAAGGCTATAGGCATTACAAAAGCTCCCATGGTTTGATGACCGTGTCTTTTTTCCACTACCAGATACAAGGCGACGATCGCCAAGGCAAAAAAAACAAGTGATTCATAAAGGTTGGACAATGGTACGCGACCAAAACCCATTTGATAAGACTCGGTCCACCGAAGCCCGAAGCCAGCAAGATTACCCAATAAACCGATGGTTGCAGCCAGGAAAGCGATGCGTCCGATGGCGTTCTTATGGAATATCCAGGCGATGATATATAGAAAAGCGGCCATACCATATAAATAGGTTGTAATGGAAAGGATTAGGGAACTGCTCATGGTCACCTCTTGAGAAAGTTAAGATGAATGTCCGTCCGATAGGCAATGCTTTTTTTTTCAATCAACTCTTTCAGCAGCATTGAATCTTTCAATCAACTTTATTTTTTGGCTCTTTTTCTTTTTTGGCCAAACTCTTTTCGGCCATCCTGCCTTCACCTCTTCGACCCAATCAGAACAATAGTCAGTCAGTTGGGACCATGCCTGTTTGGCGTATTTCGATCGATGGCTTTTAACAGGTGTTCTCTTTTTTTGGGAAATGCGCTCTTTTTTTTGAAAGGATGGCGTCAGCAATCTTTTCGCATCTGTCAATACAGGCTTTAACGCTAAGCTACGGCACCAAAAAGCAGTTCGATCCCATTGGGGGAGAGCGCGCAAGAAGTGAAGGAATTCCCTTTTGTTTTGCTGAGGATCGTCAAATTTTCTGGGGCCGATGAATAAGATATCGGATTCGAGCACTGCAGGACCGCCAATAATTTGGTGCGTTCCGTCATGGCTCTTCCAAGAAATAACGCAGTCGGGCGCAATGGTAATCTGATATTGTCCAAGCCGAAAGACACCAGGATTATCACCAATCATAGTCTTGGACCCGGTACTGGTCATATTGGACAAAGAAACCATTTGCTGTAATCGTTCTTTGCTGATGTTTCGCCCGGAAGATACATCCAACAAAGCGGACGCAAAGCAATAATATCGGGTTCGATGCCACATTGGGAGCCTTTTAAGGGTTCCGATAAATTCCAATTTCAGAAACCCGTTTTCTTCGCTGCTCTGGGCGCCAATCAATAAAATGTTGCCATAAACAAAGCACGGCCCGCCGATCTGAGTTCCGAAACTTGAATGGGCGTCCCACCACAGACGGCCATCCGCAAATTCGGATATCCGATATTCATTGAGACGATACAGATGCTTCGGTATCATTTGACCCACCTCATTCATCCGACCTTGAGACCAGCAGTATTAAATTGCTTATGCATCAGATAGAGGACCAGTTGTCAAAAATAGTAACACATCCCCAACTATTTCGGAATGGAAACGCGATCGTCATCGTATACGCCATTTTCCGCAGTTCGATGGCAGGCGATGCAGTTGGACCAGGATCCCACCGATGGCCGTTTGACCACTTGCGCGGAGAGTTCATGATGTTCCTTGCGAATATAAGGGATGTCGGTGATACGCGATGGCGTTCTACCGTCAAGGGACTTGAGTATTTTTCTGGACAATTCGGCTGATGACGTATTGGCGGCATTGGATGATAGATAGCCGGCGATCTCGGACCTTGTATCCGGATCGAGATCCACAGCTTCGCCGAAATGATCATCGATGCCGCCAAGAATTTTTTCCCACGACCCAACCGGAAGTAATTCCGGCTGATAGGCAAAATGGCAGGCACCGCATGAGTCGGCATAGGCGGCGTTGCTGACCGGTTTCAGGTTTTTGTACTTTGCGCCATTGTCGTCATTGTGTCGGCGTTCGCGGTGTTGATGCCTTTTACCATTATCATCGGCGACAGTTGTTTCTGCCAAGGCCCCGAAAATAATCAACAGGGTTATTCCCCAGATGGTTTTGCTTAGAGAAAGGCTCATTGTCTATTCCTCTCTGACCGATGCCGGTCTTGCAAAAGGGAAAACGTCCGTTCCATCATTGCATGTTAAGATCAATCGACGATCAGATGGCCGACCGTCAAAACCAGAATCATGGCAATAAAAATAATCGGTTGCGTATGGATCTGGTAAACATTTTTTCGAAAAGCTTTGGGACACCACTTGAACTTGATGAGAATCCCAAAGGTGATGAAAACCATCATCAATACCAGGCCCCACTCCGGAAGAGAGGTCGACAGGCAGCGGGAGGACAGATAGTGCCAGACAACAACGCCCAATATGGCCAGGTTCAGGTAATAGTGCACAACCATCAGATGCTTTTTTTGAAAGCGGTTGAAATTCGCCAGGGATTTTTTTAACTCAGCCCCCAGAGGTGAAAATCGATTGATCCCCTTGATCAGAATGCTTAAAGCAACGGGTAAATTTGCCACCAGCAGAAGCCAGGCAGCGATCTGGCCGGCGGTTTCGTTGCCTTCATCGTCGGATCCCAGAAAGGGGATTTTGTGCTGGTCCTCCCGATCGAAAAGCCCTCTGCGTCCATGCCCATCATCGGCCATGCCAGGTACTGCAAACAAGCACACCAACCCTGTCAAACAGATCAGCATCAGGGCTGATAATTTCAGTTTCTGCTTGTTCATTCTTTGTCTCCTTTCGAAAAGGTCAGATAGATCATTGTGTTGACTCCTTTATGCCTCTGCTTGGAAGCGGTTGTCGATTGATATGCCATGCGGTTCACGCTCATGTCCAGGTTCCCTGGTGCCGTTTTGCGAGCTTGACCACTTCGAACCACAGAACGCAGACCAACCCGGCGCAGAGGCTAAAGATTAGATCCGTAGGGTGAAGCGGTGCAAAGTAAAAGAGCCGCTGAGCGACCGGTACCATAAGAACAACCGCCAGGAAGGCACACGCACCGATCACCACCCATTTTTGCGCGGCGTTGGGGACACGCAGCATCTCAAATGCGGATCTTGTCCAGGACCGGTTGACGAGGATGATGACGATGAAAGCCACGACCAGGGTCGCGAACGTCAGTGCGCGGGCGGAGTCAGCCGAATGGCCGGTACGTGCGAGAAGGAAGACACCCAGGCAGACCGCAAGAACGCTGAGCCCCTGCATCACGGCCACGCCGATCGTCCGTGTTGAAAACAGCCGCTCATCCGGGTTCCTGGGAGGCCGCCGCATCACGTCGGCCTCGGCGTCCTCGGCTTCGAAGATGAGGGTGCATGAGGGATCGATGATCAGTTCCAGGAACACGATGTGAACCGGCAACAGGAGGAGGGGCCAGTCGGCGAAGAAGACCGGCAGCATCGATAGCCCCGCGATGGGTACATGCACCGCCAGGATGAAGGCGATGGCCTTCTTGATGTTATCGAAGATGCGCCGTCCGAGCCGAATCGCAGCCACGATGGATGAAAAGTCATCATCCAGCAGCACGAGGGAAGCGGATTCCCGGGCCACGTCGGTTCCACGGCCACCCATGGCGATGCCGATGTGCGCGGCCTTGAGCGCAGGCGCGTCATTGACCCCGTCGCCGGTCATGGCGACGACTTCCCGGTTGGCTTTCAGCGCGTTGACGATGCGCAGCTTCTGTTCGGGAACGACGCGGGCAAAGACCTGTACATCCCCCATCCGTCGGGCAAGCTCCTCGTCGGACATGCGGTCCAATTCGGGTCCCGAGATCACCGTTTCACAATTTCCAAGCCCCGCCTGGCGGGCGATGCTTTGGGCGGTCGTGGGATAGTCACCCGTGATCATCACCACGCGAACACCGGCAGCCTGGCATTCGGCGACCGCGGCAGGTACCGTCGGCCGCAGCGGATCCTCGAACCCGAGCAGGCCGATAAACTCGAATGCAAGGTCGTGATGCGCCTCGGGAAGGCTTGTCTGGCCCGTGAGGCCGCGCGCAACGCCAAGAACACGGAGACCCTGGGATGACAGGGACTCTACCTCCCGCGACAGCGATTCAAGCAGCGCCGGTTCAAGGTGGCACAGATCGGCGATGGCCTCCGGTGCACCTTTGGCCGCCACCACCATTTCAGCGCCGTTCCCGGTGCTCCATGCATGACTCACCGCGAGCAGACCGGGAGTCAGCGGATATTCGCGTGCCAGCGACCAGTCCGGATGCAGATGTTCGGTATCCTTGACCAGGTGGTCGCCCGCCTCGTGCAGGGCTCGCTCCATCGGGTCGAAGGGGTCTCGCTTGCTGGCCAGGATCGCGTTTTCAAGCAGGCTGTGCAGTTCCTCCGGTAGCCCAGTGCACAGCGTGGTGAGATCAATGGTGTTACCGTGCACGGCGAGCTTGCGCAGGGTCATCCGGTTCTGTGTGAGGGTTCCGGTCTTGTCGACACACAGGACCGTCGCCGCCCCCAGGGTCTCGACTGCCGGCATCCGACGCGTGAGCACGCTGCTGCGCGAGATCCGCCAGGCGCCCAGCGCCAAAAAGACCGTCAGCACGACCGGGAACTCCTCGGGGAGTGTGGCCATGGCCATGGCAATGCCGGCCAGCAACCCTTGTTTCCAGACATCGGCACCGCCGCCGCGTGTCAAGGCGAAAACCACCACCACCAGTGTGCAGGCCATGAGTCCCACAATGGCAAAGGTGCGGACCAGGCGTCCCGTCTCTTTCTGCAAGAGCGTCGATTCCGGCTCAACCTGCTCAAGTGCCTTGCCGATCTTGCCCAGCTCTGAACGCAGGCCCGTCGCCACAATCTCGGCAATACCCTGTCCGGAGGTGACCAGGGTCCCGGAGAACACCGAGGGCAGGTCATCGCCACCAGGCTTGTCGAGTTCCCGAGCATCGACCGATGCGGCTTTCCTTACCGGAACGGACTCTCCGGTCAGCAGCGACTCATCCACCGAAAGGTTTATACCTCGCCGCAGGAGACCATCCGCGGGAACGCGGTCACCCTCGCAAAGAACCACGAAGTCACCCCTCACTACGTCTCGCCCGGCGATACGCCGATGGACACCACCACGAATGACAAGGGCCCGAGGACTCGACAGATCGCGCAACGCCTCCAGGGCACGTTCCGTACGTCGTTCCTGAATGATGGTGATGGCCATGACAACGAACACGAAACCGAGCAGCATCAGGGCATCGGTCGGTTCACCCATGAGGAGGTACAAACTTCCTGCGGCGACGAGCATGAGGAACATGGGCTCACGGGCAACCTCGAGGCCGATGGTGAGCAGGCTCCTTTTCTTCTGCGCAGGCAGTTCGTTTGGTCCTTCCTGCAGCATTCGCTCCTGGACTTGCTCCTCGCTGAGGCCGGAAAGCCCACCGAGATCCAAAACGGTGCTCGTGACCCGCGTCTCCTTCTTGGGCATCTCGCTCGTGTGGTCTTGTGGCTCGCTCATAGCTCCTCCGGAATGGGTTCAACCAAAATGGGTCCTTGACGTTATGACTAATTATGAGTAAATATTCATTTTTTATCAACTCGCATTTGGATTATTTCATATGGCAACTCGGAAGCAACTCCTTGAACCACGAAAACCGCCGGTTCAACAGCGTTCAAAAGCCACTGTGAATGCGATTATCACTGCGGCGGCTCAGGTTTTCGAAACTCACGGGTACGCGGCCGGGACGACCAATCGCATCGCCCAGCGGGCGGGCGTGTCGATCGGAACGCTGTATCAATATTTCCCAAGCAAGGATTCGATCGCTGTGGCGTTACTCGAGCAGCACATCGCCGAGACCGACCACCGCCTTCACGAGTGGGTGGGGCATATGGTGGTTGAGCAGCATGGACTATGTGCGTCCCTGCACGACTATGTGACGGGAATGTTGGAGATGCACTACGGACAACCGCGCTTGCAGCATATCCTGCTCGAGGAGACGCCGTTGCCCGAGCGCGTACACCAGGCGTTGCTGGAGGCTGAACGGCATGCCGCCAAGACCGTGGCCGGCCTTCTGCGTTTGTACCCGGAGGTTCGGCGCACAGACATGGCGCATGCCGGCTTCATGGTCGTTCAGACCGTCGAAAGCTTGACCCATCGGTTCGCAGCCCATCCCGACGAACAGTTCATCGCGCGAACCGATTTCGTGGACGAAGTGGTAACCATGCTTGTCGCGTACCTGACGTGTGAGTTAAACGCGACCGATCTATCGAGTGAACAGAGATTCCGCCGCGACCACGGCGACAGCCATGCGGGTGACAACGACTAAGTAAGACCTGAACCTGTCGAGGTTCTCTCCGGTGGGTCATCTCGACTTTGGAGGATACAACATGTTTGGTGTCGTCTTGACCACCACGTATACGATTCTGCTTGTCTACGTGTTG
>CAVPIL010000013.1:0-250984 GCA_963704985.1 uncultured delta proteobacterium
TGAAACCTATACGGGAATTATAAGTGGTCTTACAGGCTTGTTCTTCATCGCCGGCTGGTGTAGATCGAACGGATACAGGAGAAACAGCCTATGGCACCTCCAACCCCTCCTGTACCCTGATCCGGTAAAGGGGCGGTTTTATTTCTCACGCCCCTTTACTTCCTTCAGTTCAGGCCGTGCAACCAAACACCAACCTTCGGTCATAGGGATCTTCCCCTGCCGCCTTTCATTGCCCGGCTGCCTGATCCTGCCGCGGTTCAAGTTTGTTGATTGTGATCTGAAGGATCGTTCAAAACATGCCTTGACAGCTGCGAAAATCCTTAATAACATTTTTAAATATCGATTGATGACAACGCCTGCCTGTTGATTATGCCGTACTGCACATGTTGACCGACGCCCTGCTGATCGTCTCGAATGCGAGCCTCCGGTAGACCATCGTTGACGATGGCTCCATCAAGGAAAATGGTGATGAGAGAAATTAGAAAAATGTGCCTAACCCGCTCCCGGAAGGCTGCCCTGCATTCCGGGAGCGTTTCATCGGAAAGGGGACTGCCCCGATAATCCGCTGGATGGGGATTGCAGTGTCAATGTGCGTTGCGTGGCCGAAAGCGGTTAGAAGGGGGCATTCTAAGGGCGCACCCTCAAACCAAGGAGGTCCGAAATGAAATTTTCAGACATTTTCGTCCCGCGCTGGCAAAATTCCAACCCCGAGGTACGCAAACAGGCGGTGGCGCGGCTCAAGGACATCAAGCTGCTGGAACAGATCGCCGAAAAAGACGCCGATCCGGGCGTCTGTCAGGCTGCAAAACACCACCTGGAGAGTCTTCAGGTGAAAGAATCCGTGGTCGAATGAAAAAATCCGCCAATGGTGAAGCCGGTCCGGGTGGCACCCCACCCATCCGGGCCGGAAAACGGTGGGTTGTTTCCTGCTTGACCGCTGGGTTCAGGAGAGCCCTCCCGCCAGATTGCTGATTGCCTCCAGATAGCGATCGAGGCCACGCATGAAGATGTCGTTGTGGTTGGCGCCGGGTATTGTTAACAGAAATTTCTCCTTGGCACCGCTGGCGTTGAACAACGCTTTGCCATCGCTGAAGGGAATGATGTGGTCAAACTCGGCGTGAATGATCAGCGTCGGTTTGACAAAAGTCCGGATCTTGTCCAGGTTCGCAAATCCGTTGGACTCATTAAACCCGATACGGTCCGGATCCACACCTAACAGCCGCAGCAGCGGTCCCGCCCAGGCAAATCCGCTTTCGAGCACCAGCCCGTCTATCCGGTCTCCGCAGGCGGCGGCCAGCTCCAAGGCAGAGGCGCTTCCCAGGGATCTCCCCATGACGATCAGCGGGCCGGTAAACCCGTTTTTCATTTTCCAGGCTTCAACAAAATCGAAGATCCGATGGCAGTCGGCCATCATGGCCGCTACCGTCGGGCTGCCGTCGGAACAGCCGTAGCCCCGGTAATCGGCGGCCATGAAGTTGATACCCAGCCGGTTGAACAACAGGCCAATATCATCATAATCGGCAACAACCTCACCGTTGCCGTGAAAAAAGAGAATGGTGGGGTTGTTGGCGTGGGCCATGTGAAAGCGGGCACCTACGCGGATATCGCCGGCCACCGGGATCAGCAGTTCCTGGAAGCGTCCAGCGCCATCCACGGGGCCGGCTGTTTTGCGGCGGAAGAGCAACATCAGAACATCGGGTCTGTCCAAGGCCGTATAATCGGCCGGCGTTGGTCGGGGCATGGCGCTCTCCTTTTGGTCGGTTGTGGGTTGGCCATCGCCAATTGAAGTTGGTGCACGCTCATCGCGAAATCCCAATCAAGCGACTATCCAGGTCGTCGCAGGCACCCATCCGATCGGTTTCCGCTTCCGTGGTTCAACTCGATAGAAATTCCTTGAAACACGCTTATAAGCATCATTGCCGCCATTAACCATGCGCCACAGCGGTAAAGGTATTATCATCAATAGTAGGCCGCTGCGTCAAGGAGCGTTTACAACCCTATAGGAAAAGAGTAAATAAGAGTCGGTGTGATGTAACGGATAGGCGATGACGACCCAGCGATGAAGATTGTCGACCTCCATGAAGATTCTTTCTGTTTCCGATATTGTGGTTCCGGAGTTGTCGGATCGGTTTGACGCCAAGCGCTTCGACGGTGTTGGACTGGTCCGAAGTTGCGGCGATATACCGCCGGAATATCTTGCATCCATACGGGAACGCCTGGATGCGCCGCTTTTCTACGTGCGGGGCAACCACGACCTCCGCTACCACACCGCTCCCCCTGTGGGCTGCACCAACATTCACCAACGGCGGATCACCTACAAGGGTCTTCGGGTGATGGGACTGGAGGGGTCGCGTTGGTACAACGGTGGACCGATCCAGTACCGGGAGCACCAGATGCGGCAGATGATTTGGCGCATGCTGCCGGGGCTATGGTTCAAAGGGGGGCGTGGATATTGTGGTCACCCATGCGCCGCCCAGGCATATCCACGATGCGGAAGACCGATGTCACCGGGGTTTCGAGAGCTTTCTGAAACTCATCAGCCGGTTCAAACCGCGTTATTTTATCCATGGCCATATTCACGCCCAGTTTACCGATCCGTCCGAGTGGGTGACCCTTGTGGGCCATAATGCGTGTCATCAACACATTTGGATTCCATTTTCTGGAGGTGGATCATGAGCAGCCTGGCTGATCTGATCAAAAAACTGTGGCGCGGCAACCGGAACAGCGAGGCAAAATGCTTCCGGGAGAACCAGGAATGCGAAGGCGCCTTCGACCATATCGACCGGGGCATCTGCAGTGTTCCGTTGGAGCAGATCGTGGGCAGTGTGGGGCGTTACCATGATTTCGACGGTCAGTTCAAGCTCAAGAACCACGTGCCGCCGGACCGGCTCATCAGTGTCAAGCAGGCCATGCGCGAAGGCAAATCCCTGCCGCCGGTCAAATTGTACAAGATCAAGGATGAGTATTATGTTCTGGACGGCAACCACCGCATCGCCGCAGCCAAGGAATTCGGCCGCTCCGAGATTATGGCAAAAATTGTTGAATTCATTCCTTCCAGCCACACCCTGGAGAACATCATTTACCGGGAAAAAAGTGAGTTCATGGAGCAGACCGGGCTGAGCCACCCGATCGACATTTCCGAAGTGGGCCAGTTTCCCTACCTGCTCGAACAGGTGGAAACCCATCGGACCTTTCTGGCCGGTGGTGAAAAACCCGGGGCTACGTTGAAACAGGCCGCAGAAGACTGGTATCATACCATCTACCTGCCCATGACCGGTATCATTGCCAAGGGGAAGCTGCTGGCTTCCTTTCCCGGCCGTACCCTGGACGACCTGTATGCCTATATCTCGTTTCACCAGTGGGAGAAGGGGCGCACGCGCCAATACGGCATCGGCATCGATAAACTCATCCCCCGAGAAATGGAGGCGTTCAGAGAGCAGATGGTCAATATGAATAAAGAGGAGTACCCGGAGATGCTGCGCAGCATCACGGCGTTTATCACCATTAATGTGGAAGCCAAGCGGGAGTTGAAGATCGTCGACAAGCTTTTCGCCCTGCCTGAGGTCAGGGAGGTTCACTCCATCCACGGAAGTATTGACATTCTGGTAAAGATTGTCCTAACCCGAGACCTGCTCTCCTCCGACGCCGAGGTTATCGGCCAGTTCGTTCATGAAAAGGTGCGCCAGATCGACGGTATTATCTCCACCCAGACTTTGATCCCGGGGGAGTCGAAAATGAAGCCGTAGGGACGTCCCGGATGCACCTGGCAACCCTGGCCTCCCGCTTGCAGATCATGGCAACCCAGTCAAGACGATGAGCGACTTTTCAAATAGATCGAGCGTGGTCACCGAGCATTTTAGCAGCTTTGTGGAGTCGGTACACCGGTGCATGGCGGCCGCCGGTGCAGCGGCATTGTTGGCCGGGGACCGACCGGTGATGCTCAAGCCCAACCTGGTCAATGACTCGCCCCACCCGGTCACCACGTCAGCACCATTCTGCGAAGCGGTGATCGCTTTTGTGCGGCAGCATACCGATGCGCCGGTTGTGATTGCCGAGGGATGCGGTGACGCCGGTCTGGAGACGCCGGAGGTCTTTGCCCGGCTCGGATACCAGGCCTTGGCGCGGCGTCTGGATGTCGGTCTGCTGGATCTCAACGCGGCAGCCTTGGTCCGGCGGACAGATGAGACATGTCAGCTGTTCGCGGAAATGTGGCTGCCTGAAGCTGTATTCAGGCACGTATTGATATCCCTGCCAGTACTCAAGGCCCACAGCCTGTGCCGGTTCACCGGCAGCATGAAGAACATGATGGGGCTGGTTCCGCCCAGGCATTACGGGGGCCGTGCTGGCAGTTGGAAGAAGGCCGCCCTGCACCACCGGCTGGACCGGGCCATCGTCGAGTTGAACCGCTACCGCAGCTCGGATTTTACTGTCATGGACGCCACGGTCGGACTGGCCGACTATCATCTGGGCGGCAGGCGGTGCGATCCGCCGGTCAATCGGATCCTGGCCGGTGCCGATGCCCGGGCCGTGGATCGTGAGGCGGCGGCGCTGCTGGGCGTGGATTGGAAAACGGTCGGCCATTTGGCCTGAAACGCGTTTGGCTTTTTCGTCCCACGCGCATACATCCGCAGCCCGGCTCGCCGTTCAGCGGTGATTGTTTTTCCGACAACCTTTTTTAATGCGGCGAGGGTTTCCGCCGGGTCCGGGCGCACCGTGTAATCGACGTTGATGGCCGCGTAGCGGAGCACCCCGTCGGTGCCGATGATTAGCCGGGCCGGCAGGGGCAGGGTCCACGAATCATCGTCATTGTAAGTTTCCAGATCGATGCCGAACTTCTGGTACAGCGCCTTGAGGTCGTCGGGCAGGGTGTAGCGGATCCCGTAACGTGCGGCCACCGAGTTTCCGGGATCGCTGAGCAGATCGCAGGTCAGCTTCTTTTCCCGGGTGATCGTCAGATTGTGGGCGATGGTGTTGGGGGATATCAGAGCCAGTCGTGTACCTAGTTTTGCAAAGGATTCGATGCTGTTGTTAAGAGCTTCCAGCTCCAGGTTGCAATAGGGTCACCAGCGACCGCGGTAGAAGGAGAGGACAACGGGGCCGCGGTCGATCAGATCGTCCAGGGAGACATCCTGGCTGGTGGTGTTTTTCAACACGAACACCGGGGCCAGATCACCCACCTTGACCGTTCGGGACAAGATGTCGGAATTGGCAAGCGTCTTGGCGGCGCGGTGCATCACGGCCAGGACCTCCTTCGGGGCCTTGGCTTCATAAGCCTTTTTGTGTGCATCCAATTTTTCCTGAAGGAGCATGGCATATCCCTCCTGTGTTAAGGATTGGCTCGGTGATTTGACCGGGCGTCCGGTTCCCGGACACCCATAACATGGGATCGTATCCATAAAAGGCAACCCGAACCAGTCAATTGTTTTACGATCCACCAGGGTGACCGTTTTGGCCATCACATCAACCTGTCCCAATGAAAGGAGCCTGGCAATGCGGTTTAAAGTGGTCAATACCATCCACCTGCCGGATATCGATTTTGGTGATCATCTGCTCCGGCCCCATGGCGCAGAAGTGGTCTCAGCCATGGGGCGCACAGAAAAGGAACTCATCGACTGCACCGCCCACGCAGATGGGGTGGTTTGTTCGGGACCCGTTCAGCCGTGGACCGGGCACGTGATCCGTGCGTTGGAACATTGCCGGATCATCGCCAGCCTGGGAATCGGCTATGACCGCATCGATGTTGACGCGGCCACCGAGAGATGCATTGTGGTGACCAACGTACCGGATTACTGCATCGATGAGGTGTCCACCCACGCCATTGCCCTGATGCTTGCCCTCAACCGCAAGCTGTTGGCCATGGACCATGCTGTCAGGCAGTCGGCGATCAACTTCGTTCCCCCCAGTCGAAGCAGTGTTGGTCAGGTGATCCGTCCGGTATTTCGTCTCCAGGATCAGGTGCTCGGGATTGTGGGGCTGGGCCGCATCGGTACGGCAACGGCGTTGAAGGCTCGTGGATTGGGCATGAAGGTCATCGCCCATGATCCTTACGTGTGGGATGCGGTGATGCGCGCGCAGGGTGTTGAACCGGTGGCTATGGATAGACTCCTAGCGCGTGCCGACATGATCAGTATCCATTGCAGCCTTTCAGAGGAGACCCGCAACCTCTTCGACGCGCGGACCATTGCACAGATGAAGGCGACCGCGTACCTGATCAACACCGCACGGGGCGAAGTTATCGATGAAGCAGCGCTGATTCATGCCCTCAACGACGGTCGACTCAGTGGTGCCGGTTTGGATGTGACCTGCAACGATCCCCTGCCCGAAGACGATCCGCTGAGGGAGGCGCCCAATACCATCCTCACCGGTCACGCCGCCTGGTACTCGACCCAAGCAGACTCATCAGTTGAATTCTGGCAGAAAGCCATGACCCAGGTGGCCCTGGCGTTGCAGGGACGCTGGCCTACCTATCCGGTCAATCCCCAGGTTAAACCACACTGGCTGAAGAGGTGGGGGCGGCAAGCATTATGAATTCCTTATCAGCAGAGAGGAGGAGGTAATGAAAAAGCAATTGCAGTTTCTGTTTTTTGGGTTGGTACTCGGATCTTTCGTCGTCTATGCAATAACGCCGGCGGAGGCTGCTCCATCAGGAAACCCGGGAGAACTGGTCAGACAATTGGAAGCCGATCTGGCCGCGGCACGTTCCAATCAAGTGCATGTCCTTGCACCGGGTCTGTATGATGACGCCCAATCCGCATTCTTGAAAGCCAAACACGGTTTGCAGAAAGGCGCCAAACTGTCTGCCATCAGCGACTATGTCGCCCAGGGCAACGCCAGTTTGAAGAAGGCCGAAGAGATCGCCCAGGTTTCGCGGACAATCCTCGTGGCAACCAACCAAGCCAGAGATAACGCGCGCAAGGTGGGGGCCGACAGGCTGGGTGGGCCCTACATGGATGTGGAAAATCAATATCTGAAACTCACCAAGGCAATCGAGAACGACAATTTGAGTTATGCACAGAAGAAGTCTGCTGAAGTGCAGGCTGCTTTCCGGGATGTCGAAATTATGGCCATTAAAAACAGCGCCATCGGTAAGGCGCGCGACATGATGGCCAAGGCTGAGAAAGCCAAGGTCCGGAAAAGCGCCCCAACAGCATACACGGAGGCCCTTCAGGCCGTGAACGATGCCGACGCCTATATCGAAGAGAACCCCTATGCAGCGGAAACCATCAGCCAGAAAGCCGCCCACGCCGAATTCATGGCGCGACGGATGATGACCATCAACGAGAGCAGCAAGAAGTTCCAGGAGATGGGGCCTGAGGCGGCCGCCATTTACGTGGAGAGCTTGTTCGCGCGTCTGGGGGAAACCATCAATGCCGGCGATCTTCGGGACAAGGGCGTCGAGGCCCAGCTCAATTCCCTGACCGGTACCGTCGAAACCTTGGGACAAAAAACGCAGTCGCTTGAAAAGGACAATCAAAGCTACCAGGCACAGACGGCAACCTTGGAACAGCAGATTAGCAGCCTGAAAGGCTATTCGCGTGAGCAGGAAGAAGCCAAGCAAAAACTTTACGCCGAACGCGAATTCAATGACCAATTTAATAAGGTTCAGCGCTATTTCCGGCCTGACGAAGCAGAAGTCTACAAACAGGGCAGCCAACTGGTCATCCGAATGCGAGGCATTCAGTTTGTGGCCGGGCAGGCCACCCTGACCCCTGAAAACTATACCCTGCTCAGCAAAGTGCAGCAGGCCATCCAGAAATTTGGTCAGCCGACCGTGACCATCGAAGGCCATACCGATACCATCGAAGGCCATACGGATGGCTCCGGCTCGACACAGACGAACCAGGCGCTTTCTCAACAACGGGCCGAAGTGGTAAAGGCCTATCTGGTTGCCAACAACACGCTGCCCTCGAACCGTATCCGGGCAATTGGTTATGGTCCGGACAGACCCCTGGCGCCCAACACGACTCCTGAAGGCAGAGCCATTAACCGGCGTATCGATGTTTTAGTTGCGCCGGTCAACGCACAATAAGATGACCTGAGAAACCAAGTCATCTTAACAACGTTTGTGGGTTGAATCATTCTGGGTGCCAGCCGCGCAAAGGTTCGCCACTGACGTGTTGCCCACCCGCTGCCGCTTAATCGTTGAGAAGACATTCATCATCTCAAGGCATAGATCGGAGAAAGGGTCGCTGACCATGATCGGAGACTATAAATCTGCAAGCTCCCCCCGTTCGGATGAAGACTTGGCCCAGATGGTGATCAGCGTTGCAAAGGCAACACAAGTTGACGGCATCATCTGTATCACCGAATCCGGGTTGTTGGCGCAACATCTCTATCGGCGATCTGGCCACTTTCGGGTCATAACCACAACGACAAACAACATCACCTACGATACCCTGACCAAGGCAGGTATGGAGGTCATGCGCCTGCCGTTTTACACGGCTGACAAGTACAACCAGATTCGCCATGCCATCGCAGTCGTGCTTCGGTCGTCCAGCGTTTCAATTGGAGACCTCATTGTCTGTGCAATCGGTCATGATGTTTATCGGGAAAAGGGAAATCTTGTTGTGCTAACCGAAATGGAAGCGCGTGTTGAAAAACTGGCCATCTCCGATCTGCTCACACTCACGGATGGCATTCAACCCAAAGCGCTGGAGGCTGCTGTCATGGTCGCTTGCAAGATCGGACGGGCGGCGCGGCGCGGCAAACGGATCGGTGCCATATTCATGCTGGGTGACTCTCTCAAGGTCCAGGAGGGAAGCAAACAACTGGTTCCCAATCCTTTTCAAGGCCACGTAAAGGCCAATCGCATGCTGACCAACCCTGATATCCATGATGCCCTGGTCGAACTGTCTAAACTCGATGGGGCATTTGTTCTCCGCGGCGACGGATTTATCCAGGCGGCGGGGGTGTTTTTAACCTCCCCGCCCACCGATATAGAACTGGCTACCGGTCTCGGTGCGCGACATGCTGCCGCGGCTGCGGTTACGATGCGGTCGAAAGCGACGGCCATTGTCGTTTCAGCCACTGATGGCAATGTGCGCGTGTTTTCGGGCGGCAGAATGGTCCTTCAAATCGACCCTGATGTTTCCCATGGGCACATCAGCATGCGTGAAGAAGGTAATGGATGACTTGATCAAAGGTGCCACAGCTATCGCGGCATTTGAGTCTGACCGGGTTCGACAACCGGTTCCCGGGAAGGGCTGCGTGTGAGCGAAAATAAAAACCCAACCAGCAAGAACAATGCATCGCCACGGACCAAATTCGGAACCTTTGGCGGTGTCTTTACCCCCTGCACGCTCACCATTCTTGGTGTGATCATGTTTTTGCGGTTCGGCCAGGTCGTGGGCCAGGCCGGCATCCTGCAAGTGATTTTGATCATTTTATGCGCCAAGGTGATCACCGGCCTAACGGCATTCTCCTTGTCCGCCATCGCCACCAACACGCGGGTGAAAGGCGGCGGCGCCTACTACCTGATCAGCCGCAGCCTGGGCGTTGAGTTCGGCGGCGCGATCGGCGTCTTTTTTTTCCTGGCCCAGGCCATTTCGGTGTCCATGTATGTGATTGGCTTCACCGAGGCCTTTTTCATCGCCTTTCCGGGTCTGGATTGGTCATTTCGAAGCGTGGCCACGGCCGTGAATCTGGCCGTCTTTGCATGCGTCTATATCGGCGCCGGTTGGACCATCAAGGTCCAATATGGAATCCTGGCGATCCTGATTTTGGCGATCGGGTCGTTCGTTGCCGGAGCAGCAGCCGACGCCTCCTGGGATAGACTGTCCAGCAGCATGCTGCCGGCGTATCTGCCGGGCGATACTTTTTTTACCATGTTTGCCCTTTTTTTCCCGGCCGTCACCGGGATCATGGCCGGCGCCAATATGTCGGGCGACCTCCAGGATCCAGGGCGCTCGATTCCGGCTGGCACGCTTGCCGCGATCGCTATCACCGGCGTGATTTATTTGGGGATGGCCCTGTTGCTGTCTGCATCCCGCTCCCAGGCGATTCTGATCACCGACCCTTTTGTGGTCAAGGCGGTTGCCTGGTCGCCCCTGTTGATCAACGCCGGTGTCTTTGCCGCCACCTTAAGCTCGGCGCTCGGCAGCATGATGGGGGCACCGCGCATCCTGCAGGCCTTTGCCAGGGACGACATCCTCAAAGGGATAAAAATTTTCGGCCAGGGCCGCGGAAAAAGCAACGAACCGCGGCTGGCGACGATCCTTACCTTCGTGATTGCCCAGGCGGGTATCCTGTTAGGCGATTTGAATGCCATTGCACCCGTCATCACCATGTTCTTCATGATCACCTACGGGACGCTCAACCTGGCGTGCTTTTATGAATCCATCACGCGCAATCCGAGCTATCGCCCGAAATTTCGCTTCAGCCACTGGTCCACGGCCTTGTCAGGGGCCCTTGGCTGTTTGTTGGTCATGTTTCTGATGAATCCTGTGTGGGCGCTGGTGGCGGTGTTGGCCATGTCGGCCCTATATGCCTTCATCAGCCGCTCGGAAATTATTTCCCGCTGGGGGGATGTCACCAGCGGCGTTGCTTTCGAGCGTGCCCGCAAGGCGTTGTTGAAACTGGAAGATGAGAAATATCACCCCAAGAACTGGCGGCCATCCATCTTGGCCCTGAGCGGGGGGGCCTGGAAGCGCTACCACATCGCGGAATATGCTTACTGGCTTGCGGCCGGACGGGGGGTGTTGACGCTGGGGCATATCCTGACCGGGGATGTGGAGGATCGCTTCGCCCGACGGGAACAGGCCGAAAAGCTGCTGCGAAAATTTATCCGCGATGAGACGCTGGCAGCCTTTCCGGTGGTGGTCGTGGAAGAGGATTTGAGTGAGGCGATCAAGGCCTTGCTGCAATGCCATGGGATCGGGGGTGTGCGCCCCAACACCGTGTTGCTGGGATGGAGCCAGGATCCGGACAGACAGGCTACGTTTTGTGAAACATTAAGGCTGTCTCAGCGTTTTCGGCGCAGCATTCTCATCGTGAAATGCGACGAAGAGAAAGAGCGCTGGTCAGCGCCGGCGGGGTCCGTTGATATCTGGTGGCGCGGGCCGCAGCACGGGGCGCTGGCCCTTTTACTGGCCCATCTGTTGGTTCAGAGCCATGAATGGCGCCGCCGACCAATACGCATCTTGTGCACGGTGCCGCCAAAGGCCGACTCCGAGAATATGGCCCTGGAGTTGCGGGAGCTGCTTGACACGGCGCGCATCGAGGCCAGCGTGCATGTGTTCATTACCAATGATCCCTTGTGGGAGATCGCCAAACAAACCGGTGACAGCGCGGTTTTATTTGCCGACTTCACTCCGCCGCAAGAGGGCCTGGAAACTGAATTTAGCGAGTCGACAGCAAGTCTGATGCAGATCCCCATTGAGGTGATACTGGTTTACAACAGCGGAGATGTTTCGCTGGAGGCATAGACAGTCCCAGGGGTAGAACCTGTCGGAAAACCGTCTTTATGACGTTCATCGATGCGGACAACCCATTGGGTTGGATCCATATGGATAAAAGGGATCGCTTCCCTGGCAACCTTCATGGGCCTGGCAAGTGTGGGTGTGGCAATCGCCAGGCACGACACCATTGCGAATTTGGCTGGATGGTTTTTGACAGGTATACACTTGAGCCTTATCATTTCAGACATCATGAATTGATTGCCTGCTACTTGCCCGGCATCGTACGATCAAATGAACACAAGGAGGGTGCCCCATGCTGAGTACCGAGAAAATAACCAATGCGTTCACAGCGATTTGTGAAGAAGCAGAAAAATTAATGGACCAGGGCGTTTCGGATCAAATGAAAAACGGCCTGGCCACCATCGTCTCCATCGCCAAACATCAAAATGATATCCGCGTTTCGGCCAGGGGAAGCTGTAAGGCACACGCCAAGGAATGACAGGATAAAAAGCTTCATCATTATGGCAAGGGCCGGATTTCTTTTCGTATGGCTACGTTCACCACTTGCGCGCTAAATCCAAAGACGACAGAAAGGTTATGAATGATCAGGTATCCTGTCAAAGACCGTCAATAAAAGTGAGCGGAAACCTTAACCAGGGTACAACAACGATCAAGGCACCGGTGGTAACCAGCCAGTAGGCGTTGGCCAGATCCAGATCCAGTCCGTAGACCGAGGCGGCCACCAGTGCGCTGAAGGCTACCGGTCTTCGACGCGGCGATCAGGACGACCTTAAACAATAACCCATTGCTGATTTCATTCAAGCCCAGGGCGTAGGCGGCGGAAACCGCCGCCGAGGGGATGGCGATAAATTTTATCATTGCCTTTGCCTTGCTTCTGCGAGGAAATCGGCGACGCTGGAAAAATGCATGCCCAACCCGATGGATGCCAGACGGCCTCCTGCGATGCCCTCAATCCACGAAAAATCATTAATCCTCAATTATTCCCAATAGCTGAATATATCCCGAATCATGGTCCGCCCGAACGGCAGCATCCGTGAGGTGAACTGCTCCGGCGGACTTGGTCGTCTTCCTCATGATCGACCCCGAGAAAAAAATATTGACAGCGTTCTCAAATCTGTATACTAAATTTTGTATACAAAATACAATATTGCTATCAATCCTGCTGCAGGAGCACACCGCCAATGACGGATCCAATGAAAAAGATGGGTATGGCCCACGAGAATCTTGACCAGAAAGCATACCTGATTATCAAGGAAATGATCAACGACCGCCGCCTCGCCCCGGGTGAAAAGATCAGCCAGGAAAAGCTGGCCGAAGAATTGGGTATCAGCCGCACGCCGCTGATCGGCGCCCTCAAATATCTGGAGAAGGAGAAGCTGGTGGAAGCCAAGCCCCGGCGTGGTTTTTTCGTTCGGGCGTTCGATCGCCATGAGATGGTCAGCATCTTTGAGCTTCGCGAGGTCCTGGAAGGTCTGGCGGCCAGGCGGGCGGCCATTACGGTGACCGACCGACAGATCGATCAGCTGCGGAAATTTTTCTCCGGATTCACCGGCCAAAGTCCCATCACCAACTATCGCGACTATTGCCGAGAGGATCGCCGCTTCCACAACTATGTCACGAAAATTGCCCAACGCGAGTTCTTGGAAAGCATCCTTTCCACATACAACATCATCAGTTTTTCCTACCAGCGGGTTGCTTCCGAAGGGTTGGTCCGCGCTCCCGACGAGACCCTCGGCGAACATCTGGCTATTATCGATGCCATCTGCAGCCGCGATCCGGAAGCGGCCGAAGCCATGATGCGCCGCCATTTTCAGCGCAGTATCGCCCATCTCAGCAGCGGAATCGAAAGAGAGGCCGATGGCCTCAGGATCGTAAAGATCCCGAAAGGCCAATAGAAGCTAACCAAAAAGAGGAAAGGAGGGGCGCTACCAATTTGCATGCATTCGGTTGCCTATCGGATTGGAGTGCGGCAACCGCAGATCATGTCTTCGCGAAGAATCAGTTTGTACCCATCACTCAATCCGACGAGAGGGAGGAATGAAAATGAAAAGAGTCCTGTTTATCAGCCTGATCGTATTGCTCAGCGTTGCCACGGGCGTGGCCATGGCCGCCAAAGGATACCCGAAACGCAACATCACCGACGTTGTGGTCTGGGGCGCCGGCGGCGGCACCGATACCTGCAACCGCATCATCATGGCCGAAATGGCCAATATCCTGGGCGTCAACATCAACGTGATCAACAAAACCGGCGGTGTTGCCGGATCCGTGGGCATGAGCCACGCATACAGCCAAGCCCATGACGGCTACACCCTGTGCGGCCTGTCCGAGTCCAACGTCACCGCCGGCGTCCAGGGCGGCTGGGACAAGAAGTTCGACGTGTGGGATACCTTCATCGTCGGCGGATCTCCCGACATCATCTCCGTCACCCCGGATACGCCCTACCAGACCCTGGCCGATCTGATCGAAGCCGCCAAAAAAGCTCCCGGCAGCATCAAGGCTTCCGCCAGCGGCGCGGGCTCGATCCATCATCTGAACCTGCTGGCCGTAGAAAACGGCTCCGGGGCTGACTTCAACTTCATCCCCTACAAAGGCTCCCAG
The DNA here is from genome assembly GCA_963704985.1 of uncultured delta proteobacterium. Taxonomy (GTDB): domain Bacteria; phylum Desulfobacterota; class Desulfobacteria; order Desulfobacterales; family Desulfosarcinaceae; genus Desulfosarcina. The sequence goes on from CAVPIL010000013.1 coordinate 14,016, forward strand.
GATGCCCAGAATGCCGCCATGACCGGTGAGGTCTCCGTTGTGGTCACCTCCCTGGCCGAGCAGCAGCAACTGCTGCGCGGCGGCAAGCTGCGTGCGCTGGGCATGCTGATTCCCCAGGCCTTCGAGGTGGAAGGTTTGGGAACCATTCCGTCCGCCTTCGACGCCTATCCCGGCTTGTCCAAGTACCTGCCCATTTCCCAGGCCATCGGGTTTGCCGTGCCGGCCGATGTTCCCGCCGATGTGAAAGCGGTCCTGGTGGATGCCTTCAACAAGGCCATGGCCACGGAAAAAGTCAAAACCTGGGCCAAGGAGAACTACTACCTGCTGTCCGGAAAATCCGGCGCCGAATCCAAAGCGGTATTCGATGCCCTGGAATCCAACTTCGCCTGGACTCTGTGGGAGTTGGGCGCTGCAACCATCGAACCGTCCAAACTGAGCATTCCCAAGCCGTAAACGGATATCCCGCCAAACTGTACGGATTCCCTCTCGCCGTCTGGGGAGAGGGAATCACGAGGACCATTAGCCATGATGGAAAAAGAGAAGCTACGCAAAGCTGACGTTTTTTCAGGGGCCTTCATTTTCTGCTTCGGTCTTTGGGTGATCAGCCAGGCCGTGAAAATGCCCATGAAGGGTTCCTGGGGAGGGGTTCTGAATGTCTGGTTCGTTTCCCCGGCCTTATTCCCGCTGTTCGTCGGTGCGATGATCGCACTCTTGGGGGCCCTGCTGGTGCACACCGCCCTGAAAACGGTCGGCTTTGCGGCCATAGGGGCTGTCATGGGCTGGATGGCCAGTCGAGAGCTGCTCCTGTTTCTCAGGACTCCGGCCCTGATCCGCTTCTATGCCATGCTGGCGCTGTTTTTCAGCTTCGTCTTCCTGAACATTTCACGCATCGACTTCTTTCTGGGGGCCGTTCTTTTTCTACTGGTGTTCATCAGCATGTTCTATTTCGACGACGACCGGCTGCTGATCCATCTGTTGCTCTTTTTTCTTGCCGGCAGCCTGGTGACGTTGATCTTTTTTGCGGTCGGCATGCCGGCGGCCCTTGAACCGGTGGTCCCCTACGCCGCTGATTGGCTGACCCTCGTGTTCATCGTCGCCTACGGCATTTTCACCTGGACACGGATCCACACCCAACCGTTGCTTCGGAAGAAGTACGCCACCCTGCTGGTGCTGGCGGTCCTGGCACCCTTCCTGATCGGATCGGCCTTTAAGTATCTGCTGCTGGTGCCCATGCCCAAGGAGGGGCTGGTGGTGTTGCTGCTGGATGCCATTCGCTACTGGGAATTTTAAGGAGCGCGACAACCCATGATTCTGTTTGAACGCATCGGCGACTACTTTCAGATCGTGTTGCACCAGGCGTCCAATCCCATGGATCTGGCGATCCTTTTCGGATCCGTGATGCTGGGGATTCTCTTCGGGGCCATGCCGGGCCTGACGTCGACCCTGGGCGTCGCCCTGCTCACGGCGCTGACCTACGGTATGGACACCGACAGGGCCATGATCTGCCTGCTGGCCATATATGTGGGGGGCACCTACGGCGGATCCTACTCGGCCATTCTGATCAACATCCCGGGAACCGCCGCCGCCGCAGCTACGGCCCTGGACGGCTATCCACTGGCCTGCAGGGGGGAAGGCGGCCGGGCCATCGGGCTGACCACCACGGCGTCGGCCATCGGAACCATTATCAGCATGCTCTTCGTGGTGAGCATTTCACCGATCATCTCCCATTTCGCGCTGCAATTTACCTCCTTCGAGTTCTTCCTGCTGGCTTTTTTCGGCATTATTATCAGCGGCACCCTCACCAGCCCGGATCTGGTGATCAAGGGCTGGATCGCCGGTTTTCTGGGGTTGTTTCTAGCCTGTGTCGGGCGCGATCTGCTGCAGTTCTACCCCCGCTTCACCTTCGGCTACTCGCAATTGGACAGCGGCATCGAGGTCGTGCCCGTGCTCATCGGTGCCTTCGGCATTCCCCAGATCATTCAGGTGCTCAAGGATCGATTCCAGCTGGGGGAGGCCCAGAAAATCCAGCGTATCCTGCCGGAATTCGGCACCGTGGTGCGCAACATCCCGGCCATCATCCGTTCAGCCCTTATCGGCGTCGGAATCGGAGCCGTTCCCGGCATCGGTGAGGACATCGCCGGCTGGGTCTCCTACGGCACGGCCAAAAACACCTCCAAGCACCCGGAGACGTTCGGCAAAGGGGAGCTGCAGGGCGTCCTGGCTTCGGAAACGGCCAACAACGCATGCGTGGGCGGTGCCCAGATCCCGCTGCTCAACTTGGGCATTCCCGGCAGCCCGCCGGCGGCCATGCTGCTGGGCGCCTTGATGCTCCACGGCGTCACCCCCGGCCCCATGATCACCTTCGAACACCCCACCTTCATCATGGAGGTGGCATCCATCCTGTTGCTCTCCTCCATCGCCATGTGGATCGTGGGAATGCTGCTGGCCAAGCAGGTGGTCAAGGTGCTGCGCATTCCCACGCAGATCTTCATGCCCATCATCGGCGTGCTGTGCATCATCGGATCGTACGCCCTGGGGCTGAACATCTTCAACCTCTACCTGATGCTGCCGGTGGGCGTCATCTGCTTTTTTCTGACGGAGATGGGCTTTCCTATCGCCCCGCTGGTCATCGGCGTGATTTTGGGCCCCATGGCCGACGAAAACCTGCGCCGGGCGCTGATGGTCTCCCAGGGCAGCTTCCTGCCCGTCTTCACCCGGCCGGTATCCCTGATCCTGTTCATCATCATCGTCTGGACGGTCATCAGCCAGTTCCGCTGGTTCCGCAGGTCCAAGAACCGTGCCCTAACCCTGATCTTTTCGCGCAAAAACACCTGCGAAACCATTCTCGATGAAGGCAATCCAGATAAATAGGCACCCTTGCCGACACGACCGATAAGCAACCAAGGGGCGGCCGTCATGACCGTCCGGGAGATTCCAAGATGCTTAAAATGGCTATCATCACCGGTTTTCTGTCCACAACCAAAGACCGCTTCCACGAATACAACGCGCCCTTGGGCCTGGATGAGAAATTTGCCCTCATGGCCGGAATCGACGGCTACGACGGCGTAGAAATCGTCTACCCTTATGAAGTCAATGATCCGGCAGCCACCCGGCAAGTGCTGGACAAGCATGGCCTGACGGTGGCTGCCGTCAACGTCAACGTCAAAGCCGAGCCGGAATTCCGCAACGGCGGCCTCACCTCCCACCTGCCCGAGGTGCGCGATAAAGCGGTGCGTTTCATCAAGGAGGCCAAGGATTTCGCCCAGGCCGTGGGGGCCGACAAAGTGACCTGCTGCCCGCTTGGAGATGGTTACGAATTCGCCTTTCAGTACGATTATGCCCAAGCCTGGCGCTACCTGGTGGAGACCTTCGGCGCGGCCGGCGATTACAAGCGCGAAATCCCCCTGTTCATCGAATACAAGCCCAGCGAAACCCGCGGCCGCTGCTTCGTCGATTCGGCCTCCAAGGCCCTGTGCCTGCTCAACGACATCGGCAACCCGGACATGGGCGTCACCCTGGATTTCGGCCACTCCATGTACGGCAACGAGAATCCCGCCGAAGCGTTAGTGATGCTGGCCGAGAGCCCCTATCCCTACTACATCCACATCAACGACAACGATGGCCGCTGGGACTGGGACTACTTTTGCGGCACCAAACATTTTCTGGAGTATGTGGAATTTATCTACTACCTCAAGCGCTATGGCTACAGCGGCTATCTCACCTCGGACACTTCGCCCACCCGCTGGGACATCCGCGGCACCTTCGAGGCCAACAGCCGCATGACCAACCGCATCTGGCAATTGCTGGAGGAGGTCGATGACGGACGTCTGGCCCAATTCATGTCCGGCGCCGACTATTTGGAAACGTGGAAATTTATCGAACGCAACATTTTCGGGCTAAAGTAAAAGCCACCGTTTTCTACTGAGAAGCAAATCATCATGAGCGACACTGTCACCACCCGCGCCCAGCTTTTGGCCACCTTGCCGGCCCCCTGGCTCGACGATCCATCGGCGGCCATTCGTCAGACGGTAGTTAATTCCAAGACCAAGCTGGTGATCCTGGACGACGATCCCACGGGCACCCAGACCGTCCACGGCATGCCGGTACTGACCAGCTGGTCGGCGGAAACGCTGGAAAAAGAACTGCTGGAGACCGGTCCGGGGTTCTTCATTCTGACCAATTCCCGCAGCCTCAGGGCAGCGGCGGCTGATGATCTGGGACGTGAGATCGGTGCCAATCTTGGTCATGCCGTCGCGTCCAGCGGAATGCCGGTCGAGGTAATCAGTCGCAGCGATTCTACCCTCAGGGGCCATTTCCCCGGTGAAGTGGATGCGCTCATGCAAGCCATGGGCACCCCCCATCTGCCCCGCATCCTGGTGCCGTGCTTTTTCGAGGGGGGCCGCTTGACGGCCAATGACGTTCACTATGTGGCCGAGGGGGATCAGCTCATCCCGGTGGCCCAAACACCCTACGCCCGGGATGCGGCCTTTGGGTATAACCACTCCAACCTGCGAGACTGGTTAATGGAAAAGACCGGCGGTGCGGTTTCAAGTGATCGCGTGGGGTCCATAACGATCGAAGATATCCGTAGGGGTGGTCCCCAACGGGTGACCGAACGCCTGCAGGTCCTGTCACCCGGCAGCTGCTGCATCGTCAATGCTCTTGAATACCGGGACCTGGCGGTTTTCGTGGCCGGCCTGCTGGTCGCCGAATCCCTGGGTCACCGGTTCGTCTTGCGCAGCGCCGCCTCCTTTGTGCGCGTGCGGGCCGGCATTGCTGCCAGAGATCTGCTCGGCCGGGAGGAGTTGACCGTCGACGGCGGCAAGGGCGGCCTTTTCGTGGTGGGCTCCTACGTACCCAAGACCAGCGCTCAACTGGCTGCCCTGCGGCGTCAGGAGGGGATCGTGGAGATCCAGGTGGCGGTTGCCGATCTTCTGGATGATGCACTCCGGCCGGCTGCCATTGCGGCGGCCGCTGCTGCTGCGGACCATGCCCTGGGAAAAGGCCGCGACGCGGTGCTGTTCACCAGCCGCGAGCTGGTCGTGGGCAATGACGCGGCAGGCAGCTTGGAGATTGGCCGACGGATCTCGGAAAGCCTGACTGCGATCATCGACGGCATCGGTTGCCAGCCCCGCTACCTCGTGGCCAAGGGGGGGATTACCTCCAGCGATATCGCCACCCGAGGGCTGGGGGTACGCCGGGCTATGGTCATGGGGCAGGTGCTTCCTGGCGTTCCCGTGTGGCGGTTGGGAGAAGAGGCCCGCTGGCCCGGCATGGCCTTGGTTGTCTTCCCTGGCAATGTGGGTGACGATGATTCTCTGGCCGCCATCCGGCAGCACCTGGCGGTTCCGAAACAGGATCCATCCGTCGGTGGCACCCAGGCGACCCAGGCCCGTAAGCACTTGCCAACTGCTCCAGCAAGCCCGGCAAAGCCATAATGCCGCTGGCGCTTTCTCAACTTCAACACAGAACGGCGACCGGCCTTCATGGCGGCAAAGTGAATTCGGCAAGGATTTAAATTACGGAACTGGTCGAACGCATGCAGATTGAGAACAATGCCATACCACAGCCCGCAAGGTCCAAGAGTACCCGCTTCGGATCCGGGGGTCAGACGACCCAGACGACCATCTATATTGATTCTGAATAAACCCATCAAGGAGGATAGACTCATGAGTCTTGCCAAACACACGGTAAAAACCATTCAGGCGATGAGAGATCACGGTGAAACCATCACCATGCTCACCGCCTACGACTACCCGACCGCCAAACAGATCAACGATGCCGGCATCGATATGATCCTGGTTGGCGACTCCTGCGCCATGGTGGTCCACGGCCATCCCAACACGCTTAACGCCACCATGGATATGATGGTGCTGCACTGCGCCGCCGTGGCCCGCGGCTGCCCCCGCACCATGGTCATCGCCGACATGCCTTTCGGATCGTTTCAGTATTCCATCGAAGAGACCATGCGCAACGCGGCGCGCTTCGTCACCGAAGCCAAGGTGGACGGGGTGAAGTTCGAGGCGACCCCCCACCATATCGAAAAGACCAAAGCCATTGTGGAGATGGGCATTGCAGTGGTGGGCCATGTGGGCCTTCATCCCCAGGCCGTTGGCGCCCTGGGCGGCCTCAAGGTTCAGGGAAAATCGATGGAAACGGCCCGAAAAGTCGTCCGGGAAGCCCTGGCCCTTCAAGATGCCGGCGCCTTTGCCATCATCTTCGAGGCGGTTCCGGCCAAACTGTCTGCCTATGTCACCAGGAAGCTGCGTATCCCGACCATCAGCATCGGCGGCGGCCCCGGATGCTCCGGTCAGCTGCTGGTCACCCCGGATGTCCTGGGCATGTTCGATGCTTTCACGCCCAGCTTCGCCAAGCGTTACCAGAACTTCAACGGACTGATGAAAGAGACCTTCGCCAAATACGCTGAAGAGGTCAGGACCGGCGTTTTCCCCGGCGAGGAGCATTCCTATAAAATGTCGGATGACGTGCTGGTGGCCATCGAGTCGGAGTTCGGCAAAGCAGAATAAGCAGTGGCTTGAAATCCGTCATCAGCGCAGACGGGCGTCGATTGACGATGCATGTTAACAGACCGCACGTGAGCGCAACCTATCAACGACCACCTGTTTTATTGCAGCGGTTTTACCCGATCACGGATCCTGCCGGACGCCACCGCATCCATAAAATCATCGGCCAGGATCCTGCCGGCATCGGCTACCTGCTGCCAGCAGGCGAAGCGGAGGTTGTCGTCGCCGGCGTAGCGGTAGAAATCGCTCCGGTCGGTTATTTTCCCGTTGGGCAGGCGGGCGACGAATCTTTCAGACGGTGCGGCCACCAGCACATCGGCCATGCTGCCAGCCGACGGTCGGCGCCAGTAGAGGTGTTTGTCGAACCAGCCGGGAATGAGGCGGCGTGAGAAGTGGGGGAACAGAACAATGCCTCTGCCGTTGAGGCCGAAGGGAATGTCCAGGTGATAGTCCACCGCTCCGCCATCCCGGTAGACGCCCGGCGGTGCAGCCGCAATGTCGCCAACCCCGTCCATGATATAGGGGATCGAACCGGATGCCAGCAGGGCTTGTGGTCGTAGGCTTGGTGTATGTAGGCGTCTTCCATGCGGTCGATGGCCGCTACCGGATCCGCGCAGGAATCGGCGGCCAAGCGCCAGCTGCCGAAGAGCATCCGATCCAGGTGGCCCAGGACCATTTGGGCCCCCCGGCGGCACTGGCCACTACGTTGACATCGTCCGGGCCTAGCCCCTGCGACCATATGGTTTCCAAGGCCCGTTCGCCGGCCAGAAAAATCAGCTTCTCGCCAGTCACCGATTTCAACCTTCTTTGACCAGCCGGAGTCGATGGGTCCGCTGCAGTGTCCGCCAGATCTGCTTCATGATTTCAGCTCCGGTTTCCGGATCATCGCCGACGTTCCTGCTGATATACACTTCGAAGGCATACTGCAGGTAGGGCAGGCTCTTCTCGCCAATGTTGGCGATGAGCGACTTCTCTTTCAGGGACATGCCGGAAAGAATGCCTGCCGCGATTCGTTCTATGTCCACGTCTGCAAGGTTGTTTTTCTTCATCAGAGAAGCCGTCAGGAGCGCTGAAACAGGTTTCTGGACTGCCACGGATCGGTGCCGTCATCCGATGGTTGATGGTACGGGGTGTTCTCGTAATCTACGGCGGCGATGTGCTGGCACATGCTGCCCAGCTTTTTGACCACCACCTGATGATCGGGGTGCGCCTGGTAGCGCTTCAGGGTATCGAGGTTGGCAAATACCGATACCAGCGCAAAATCGTAGGACCGCTGGGATCGGACCACATCGCGGCCGAAATCGTAGCTCTGGATTTCATCGATACGGTCGGGCAGGCGGTCCAGCAGGGCCGCAAGTTCATCGATGGCCTCAGCAGTGACGTCGGATTTGAATTTCATCATCACGACATGGGTTATCATTTTTTTCCTTTTTCTAATCGGTCGGTTGGGGGAAAATGCGCCCGCATGATTCGATTGCTCACCACGGGTTCATAGCACAGGCGGAAAGCAATCTGGATGATTTTTTTTCTGGCGGATGGCTTTGGACCTCAAGATGGAGGTTCAATATCCGGTATTAGTTATTCTGTAGCTTGTTTTTTTCCTGAACCCTGGAACCCTCGGCCGTGCGAACCCTGTCTAAATCTAGATCAGCGATTTGCAGTAGATGGCCTTGCCGTCGCCCATTGTGTAGAAGTCTTTGAGAATGGTCTCCAGGCGATAGCCGCAGCTTTCATAAAAGGCGCGTGTGCTGGCATACTGGACCCGCTGCGAGGTGTCCACGTAAATGCGGTTGCCGCCGGCAGCCTTGATGCAGCGTTCGGCTTCGACCAGCAGCCGACGCCCCAATCCGCGACCCTGGAAGTCCGGGTGAACGGCGATCCAGTATAGGTCATAGCTGGAGGCGGTGCACGGGATGGGGCCGAAGCAGGCATACCCGGCCAGCCGGCCGTAGTGGTCGGCCATAATGAAATGGTATCCGCTGGCTACGCCTTTCTCCAGGCGTTCCAGCACCAGTTCCTCGGCCACACTCACTTCCTCCGGATGGAAAAATCCGGTGATGTCTACCAGGCGGCGGACGCGCTGGCCGTCCTCGGGGGCGATCGTATCCCGGAAGGTCACCCCGTGGATCCGATGGTTGGGCGTGTGGCGGCCATCTGCCCACTGAGCGGCTCCTTCAACCAGCCCCCTAAAGAACGCCAGCGCATTTTTTCCCAGGGTCTGCGTACGGTAGCCGCCTTCCTGGACCACCACCATGGGCAGGCCCAGTTCCCCGATCATGCGGCCGTTGGCGGCAAAATCCTTCACCGTCAGGGACCACGTGCCCGTGGGGTCTCCTTTGGCCGGATCCAGGCCCAGGCCCAAAATCAGGAACTGGGGCTGGAACTGTTCGATCCGGTGCAGGGCCCGCGCCAGGGTTTTGCGGTAACGCTCACCATCGACCGCCTCGGGCAGGGCAATGTTGAGGTTGAACCCTTCGCCATCGCCGTCGCCGCGTTCATCCTCGAATCCGCAAAAATAGGGGTAGGCGAACTTAGGGTGGCCGTGGATCGAAACCGTGAGCACATCGCTGCGGCGGTAGAAGATGTCCTGACCGCCGTTGCCGTGGTGGTAGTCCACATCCAGAATGGCCACCTTGCCATGGGCGCACAGATACTGGGCGGCGATGGCGTTGTTGTTGAAATAGCAAAATCCGCCGAAGGACCGGCGCTCGGCGTGGTGGCCGGGGGGGCGGATCAGGGCGTAGGCGATGCGGCGGCCGTCCAGTATCTCGCGGGCGGCGGTCAGGGCGCAGTCCACGCTGCGACGGGCCGCCAGATAGGCGTTGGCGTTGATGGGCGTGAAGGTATCGATGCAGTAGTAGCCGGACAGTACCGAAGGCTCCTTGGGCGGTCGGGTCTTGTTGCGAATGGGGAAAATATAGGGATACAGGGATTTCCCGGCAGGCACTTCGGCGCAGGCCCGTTTGAGATAACTCACGAAATCTGCATCGTGAACCGCGTGAAGGTGCTTATCCGGAAAGGGCCTGGGTTTGATGGTGGTAAACAGGCCGCTGGGTTCGATGGCAGCTAAAATGCTTTTCACGCGCACCGGCGACTCAACGTATCCGCGTTCGTTGACATGGTGGATATCGTGCCGGTCGTTGATGATAAGGGCGATCTGTTCTTCCGAACGGCTTTCAACGGTGGCCACGATCGCCGCCGGCTTGACATAGCGAAAATCACGCAGGGCGATGGGATCGTCGCGGAAGCTCGCCACCACCTTTTCAACATAGTCCGCCGGACAATAATCGGCATATTTGCGCTCCAGCACGGCCCGCACCACTTGCCGGGCAAAGGCCTTTTTGAGTGGTTTGCCGGTTCCAAGGTCGTCGTAGACCAGGTGGGGCATGCAGGTTTCCCCTGGTTTTACGGGAGACTCGTAGCCGGTATCCGCGATGGGCCGGGCGCCGTAGCGCTCGTAAAAGCGCAGGCGGGAGCGGTTTTGCCTGAGCTCGGTCGGGTCGGGGCAGCTTTTGGCATCATCGGGCAGGCATTCGAAGAACAGGCCCTGCACTTTCAGGGCCGTGGCCTCGCGCCGGACCCGGTCGTACAGGGCACCGCCGATGCCGCCGCCGGCCCGGCTCGAAGCCGTGGCGATCCAGTCCAGATAGGCGAAGTGCAGCTGCGGTTCGTGCAGCAGCATGGCGAAGCCGCGCACCTTGGCCTTGATGCTTTCAGCCACAAAAAGGATGGTGCGAAAGCGCTGCTTGAAAGGGTTGCGGAGCTTTTCGGCGATGTGGTCGATCTCTTTTTCGTCCACGGCGGTGAATTGGCTGCGCAGGATCTCCTGCACCTGGTTCAGGGTGCTTTTATTTACCGGGAGGACATTGTCATAGATGCGGCGGATACGAAGCATGGGACTTCTTTCCATTTTTGTCTGTAGTGTTCCGCGGTTAAAGATAGAGTGGGTAACCGCTCCTGCAATCTCGGGCAATGCTCAGAAGGCGACGTCGGAAATTCATTGATCAATGCCAGGTTCGGCAGGATTATTACTTGGTATCATGATCAGCGGCCCAAGAATATACATCGGCCAGTATTCTTTCAACGGCATCCACATAAGCGATGCCGCCGCGCTCCAGTGCGGCGGCGAAACCGGCATCAGGAGAAAGGCAGGGATTGGCATTGACCTCCAGCACCCAGGGGGCGCCGGTGGGGTCCACCCGAAAGTCCACCCGGGCATAGCCATTGAGCCCGAACTGATGCCAGCAGTGCATGGACAGGTCCTTCAGTTGCTGCAGCAGATCCTGGTCCGAAGGACTGAAATCGAACCGCCGGGGGGTGTGGTGGTATTCGAAGGCCTTCTCATCCCATTTGGCCCGGTAATCCACGATGTGGGGCATGGCTTCCGTGTAGCCTTCAAAAAGGATTTCCGCTGGCGGGAGTACTTCCGGGCCCCGGGGACCGGCCAATACCGAGAGGTTGAATTCCCGGCCCGCGATGAAACGTTCGGCAAAACAGGTGCCGCCTAAAGTCGGAGCCTGGGACTGCAGCAGGGGCAGAACGGATTCGTGACCGGCATCCGCGACGATGCTGTGCTCATCCAGGCCGATGGAGGCATGCTCCCAAACGGATTTGATGATCCAGGTGTCCCTGTCCGCAACACTGCCGTGAACGCGGGCGTCACCGCCGGGCCAGGGGCCGATCCACCCCGGCGTGGGTATGCCGGCCGCGGTCATCCAGGCCTTGGCCAGCACCTTGCCGGAGGTGAGCATCATGGCCTCCGCCCGGGCGCCGGTATAGGGCATGGCCATGGCGTCCAGGCAGAAGGGCAGCAAATGGATGAGCCGTCCCTGGCCCCCGATGGATTCAACCAGGTTGAATACCAGATCTACCTGCCGGCGGCGCAATTCTGCTTCTACATCCAGCAGGTTCAGGCTGCAGGAGATGCGGCAGGACGAATGGCCCAGGGTCTCCAGGGCATGGGCCACGGCCTCGGCCTGGGCAATGACGTCGCGGGCATCGGGGGCATCGGCATCGGTAACGGTGTCGTGAACGATGGCCACATGCATCAGGCGCCTCCGCTGAGGTGGTTCGGTTGAGCAATTCGGACGGCGGCCGATTCGATGATCCAGCCGATCAGTTCTCGATAGGGAATCCCCAGGTGGTTGCAGATGATGGGCAGGTCCGAATGCTCGGGGTGGATGCCGGCCAGGGGGTTTACCTCGATAAACAAGGGATGGCCGCTAGTGTCGCAGCGAAGATCCAGACGTCCCGCATCTCGGCAGCCCAGGGCCCGCCAGGCGGCAAGAGCCACTTCCTCGGCCTCGGCAACCACCGGATCGTCATCGGCGCGCCTAAGGGCGTAAAGCACCCGTGATTCACACTCCTCCTTGTTGACATAGGAGTAAACGCCCTGTTCCGCTGTGTCCAGCAGGTGCACCTCGATGGTGCCCAGGACGCGGGCCTTGGTTCCGGTGCCCACGATGCCGGTGGTGAACTCACGGCCGGGCAGATAGGGCTCGATGATTACCGGCTGCCGGAACGTATCGATCAAGCGTCTACAGGCGGCTTCGAGGTCGGTCTTCTGGTGGACGATGGATTCCGGCGTGACGCCCTTGCCCGTTCCCTCGGCCACGGGTTTTACGAAATAGGGCGGTGCAAAGGTCACCGAGCGGGCCTCTGCGGGAGTCTCAACCACGCTGAAATCGGTGGTGGGCACCCCGGCATCCCGGATGACCCGCTTGGTCATTCCTTTGTGCAGGCTGAGGCTCATGACCAGCGGATCCGAAAAGGTATAGGGAATCCGGTACATGTCCAATAGCGCCGGTACCTGGGCCTCGCGGCCGATGCCATGCATGCCTTCGGCGATGTTGAACACCAGGTCCCAGCGCCGGCCGGCAACAAGGGCGGCAGCCAGTTGACGGCTATGGCCGATGCGTTCGGTATGGTGTCCAAGAGATTGGATGGTTGACTCGATAGCGGTCACGGTGTCGTCGCGGTCGAACTCGGCGGTCTCTTCTTCTGAGAAACCTTCCGCCAGGTACTCAGAGCGAAGGTCGTAAGTCAGTCCGATTGTCATTGTCATCGGTAATTACCTCCTCGTAGAGTTGGTGGTGCCATTGCCGTGCCAACTCAATGGACATGTGGATGGCCTCGAACACCGACTCGCCGGCAACGAGAAGATGCCTTGGGCAATCCGTATCCGGCTCGCTGTCAATATGGTCGGCCGTATAGGTAAACGGATGCAGTCGGCACAACAGGGGCCTCACCTCAAGGGCCAGTCGGCAGCCCAGGGAGCCCAGAAAAAGGCAGTCGCCGTTGGGGCTGCGTTTCAGGATTCGTCGACTGCCGTCGCCGCGAAACACATGCTGCCGCCACAGTGGATCATCGCCCTGGTCCAGATAGGCCGGGTCCGTCGTGCGGATCCATTCCGCAAAGCGAAATTCTCCGGTGAAGGCGCTGATGCGCCTCATGTCTCCGGGGGTGAGATAAATTTCTCTCCCCTGGCAGCAGGTCTTGCCCTGCCGCGCACACCGGGCGCACAGGGACTGTTGCATTGCTACCATGGTTTCCTCCTTGGAACAACCCGGTTAAACAAATATCGGGGAGAAGCGCCCTGTAAAGGGCGCGCCCCCCCGATTGGTTATGGTTCGTATAGGATATTAACCGTTTTGGATATCGCAGGATTCAGGATACCGGTACAGGCCATTTTCGTAATTTCTGAGCACCAGGGCATCATCTTCACGGCCGACCACATAATCGGGCATCAAGGGGATTTTGCCGCCGCCGCCGGGGGCGTCCACCACGTAGGTGGGTACGGCATAGCCGCTGGTGAATCCGCGCAGGCCGCGGATGATTTCCAGACCCTTTTCAATGGGGGTGCGAAAGTGCGCCGATCCGGAAATGGGGTCGCACTGGTACAGGTAGTAGGGCCGGACGCGCATTTTCAGCAGGTTGTGCACCAGTTGACGCATGGTTTCAACGCTGTCGTTGATGCCCTTGAGAAGCACCGTCTGGGAGCCTAAGGGGATGCCTGCATCGGCCAGCATGGTGCAGGCGCGCAATGCTTCGGGGGTGCATTCATCCGGATGAGTAAAGTGCAGGCTCATCCACAGCGGATGATACTGGCGCAGCATGCGCACCAAGCTTGGGGTAATGCGCTGGGGCAGTACTGCAGGCACTTTTGTGCCGATGCGCACGATTTCCACGTGGGGAATCTGGCGCAGCCTTGACAAAACCCAGGAGAGCTTTTCTTCTCCCAGCATCAACGGGTCGCCACCGGAAAGCAGCACATCGCGGATGGAGGTCGTCTGTTCAATATAGGCGAAAGCCCGTTCCAGGCGGTTGCGGCTGGGATGGATAGCGCCATGGCCGACTACGCGTGAGCGAGTGCAGTAACGGCAATAGGTGGAGCAAAAGTCGGATAACAGCAGAAGCACCCGGTCCGGGTAGCGGTGAACCAGGCCGGGTACCGGGCTCATGGTTTCTTCTCCCAGCGGATCGTCGGCCTCACCGGACGTGCGAACGGTTTCGTGAATCGTGGGGATGACACTGCGGCGGATGGGCTGGTTGGGATTGACCGCAGAGACCAGACTCATGTAGTAGGGCGTGATACCCAGGGGCAGCACTGTTTCAGACCGGGTAAACGCCGCACGCTCCTCCTCAGACAGGCAAATCATCGATTCCAGCTGTGCAAGGGTGCGGATGCGATGGCTGGTCTGCCACTGCCAGTCATTCCACAGTTTGGTCGGTACACCGGCGAAATGTTTTTTTCGGAAGGTTCTTACTACCGGGCTTAGAATTCCGGCGCGGTGGGTGGGAAACCGGACCAGTCGTCCGGCGGGTTTGGAGGTGAAAATGGAAGGAGCGGCTTCCAGACATGGGCTGGGGTCAGGAGGGTCGTCGTCACCCTCCTGAGTTGCCGGTGTCGGTGTGGCCATCAGCTGTTCGTTCCTTTTCGTGGTGACCTGCATGGCGTCTGTTTTCCTTTATTAATAAAGGTTGTCTTTGTCCCGGTCCTGAGCCGTTCGGAACCGGGGCTCCGTCCCGATCAATGTATCGGGTCTGTTTGGCGCGAATATAATTGTTTTCGGCTCAAATGCAAGAAAAAAAAGGGTTCATTGAAAAAAAAATATATATATAATAAACGGTAGGTTAGTAATAACCGCCTGCCGTTGGATCACCGGATTGGACTTTTTGGCGAGCCTTCCGGTTCCGCCGGGGCGACAAAATAGCACCCATATTGTCAGAATAGATAATAAATACAAGTAAATGTAATTTGCGTGCCGCTTGGCGGCAAAGCTCCAGCGTCAGCCGGCGGCAACGCCGGGTCCCTATGATGTGGACAGCGCCGGAAATTCATTTTATACATCGACCATCCCGTCTATTGGGATGAGTCTTTTTTCGGATCCTATCAACGAAAAGAAAGTGAGAAACAATGCCTCTGACAGCCACCGACCCACGCATCGCCTCCATTATTATGGCCGCCGGAAGAGGCAGCCGGATGAAAGGCTATGCGGGCAACAAAACCCTGTTGCCCCTGGTACCCGGCCGCTCTGTTTTTGTCGGCAGTCGTCCCATCATTCTGCATCTGATGGGGAATCTGCCCGCCGGACCCAAGGCCCTTATCGTCAACCACTGTAAGGCAGCGGTCATGGCCGTTACCCAGGCCACAGGTGCCGCATATAAGGAGCAGCCGGTGCTCAACGGAACCGGCGGTGCCATCCTCTCCGCCGGGGATTTCGTTGCCTCACAGACCACCGAGCGCGTGATCATCACCATGGGCGATGTCCCCTTCGTCAAGAAGAGGACTTACGCCAAGCTGGTTGACGGCCTGGACACCCACGATCTGATGATCCTTGGTTTTTCGCCCAGGGATAAAAAGCAGTACGGCGTGCTGGAAATCGATCTGGGTCAGGTGAGAAAAATTACCGAGTGGAAATATTGGAAAGATTACCGTCCCGAGCGCCAGGAACAATTGACCGTCTGCAATTCCGGGATTTACGCGGTGCGTCAATCAAACCTGCTGGACTACCTTCCCATTCTGGCATCCCGGCCGCAGATCGTGCAAAAGGAAGTCAACGGCAAGATGACCGATATTGAAGAATTCTTTTTCACCGATCTGATCGAATTCATGGTACAGGATGGCAAGCGGGTCGGTTTCCATGTGGTCGACGACGAGGTCGAAACCATGGGAATTGATGATGTGGCCGCCCTGGAAAAGGCTCAGGCCATTTATGCCGGTCTTGCGCGGTAGAGAATTCTGGTCGGCCAACAGGTGATTGCCCATCGATATTAGGTGGGCCGGAGCATTAACATTCAGGGTAGCTGGCGGCCGCTGATCGGTTTGATCGGCAATTGACGCTACCTGTCTCTGCCGCAAGTGAGGTCATTCGGAGCCAGCTGGATGGCAACAACCAAGACCGGGTTGCGGAAGTAATTTCCTCAATATTTATGGCAAAGATTGCCCAATAGGTAGTATTCTTCTCACAATTTGAAATGGGCCCAAATATATAATATTTTGAAACAATTGAATTAAATGAAGTCGCGGAGTATTTGCATATTTCTTGCAAATCATTATGAAGCTAAACCGGGGTGGTTTGTCGGACTCCTTGTTCCTGCCAGCACAAGTATAATCTCGCATCGCACTTAACATATGTAGAAACCTTGGGTTAACCCGTAGGCGATTCCTTGCAACTGGGTCGGGCAACTGTTCGATATGTGTAAAGGTGAATCGCCTTTTTTTGGTCCTGCGCAGCAGCGGGCGATGGACTGCTCAACACATGCTGGAAAGCGGGCACCATAAACGCTGAAAATGGCGCCCATCTGCTTGAGACCCCCGCTCTTAACAAGGGTGGACAGTGAACGGCGCCCATGCGCATACCGGCTGCATGCAAGGGCAGAACCGGACTCTGGCGGGATACTGATGGAAAAATAATATTTGTCGTCAAGGCCAAGTGACTTATATCACCACATCACTAACGAACGGAAAAAGAAGGTCCCATATCGATTTGCTTCGCTATCAGATACAATCAAGGCGGTGAGCCATAAAGGCCAGAAAGGGGGAAAGATGCGTCACATCGTTGTCGGATTACTCATCGGTTTAGGGATCACCTGGTCAGGAGTTGTGCAGGCGGCAGATACAGCCGAAGTGCCACAATTTCAAGCCGGGTGACAGTTGGACTTATGAGCGGACCAGCAAACACAGTCAAGACCGCTCAGGCAAGTACATCGTTACCGTCGTGTCAGTGTCTGACAGCGGTTATGAACTTTCGAAAAAGGGACTCGAGGGGGGCATTGACGATAGCAAAAGTCGTGCATACCCATGAAATGAATTGATCAGCTGAGGACGGTCTTAAATTTAAGCCGTATATCCCAAGTTTCAGCTTTCCGCTGGAGCCGGGAAAAGAGTGGAAGGGCTCGTGGGCGTACACCATTCTGGACAAAGGAAAAACCAAGTATTTCAATGCTACCATGAAGAGCCGGGTCGAGGGATGGGAGACTATAAAAACCCCGGCAGGTGAATTCAGGGCCTTGAAGATCACGTTCGAGGCGCATCAAAGCATCAGGCCGGGGGCGGCAAAGACACCTACGGGGTACGCTGGTATTCGCCCGAGGTCCGCCATGTCGTGCGCAGCGAAATCAAGGACACGGGTCGATAAAATTCGGGAAGAAGTTACGGAACTGGTTGGTTTTAATCCTGCGCCGTAGCTTCAGATCCGACCGCAGTACCGGTGGCAAACGCCCTGTGATCCAGTCGGTCCTGCCGGCATAGATTCAACAGGGCCCGCCGGTTGCGCTGTCTCCGGCTCGCCGTCTCCGATTCCACCCTCTGTCGTCAGCCTTCATCCAATACCCGTTGGGCTTCCCGGCGGGCCTGTTCGAAGGGATCCTTCCAGCGTCGCGGACGGCCTCTGACGGATCGGCTGCCGGAACCAGGCAAAAGTAGAGCGCCTGCACCAGAAAAAAGAGCCAGATGCTGATGGCCCAGGTGGCCGTCGATCCCGGGCCCAACAGGGCCATGAGCCCGGCACCGCCGGCGAGGGTGATGATTTCCGCGGCGATACTGCGCAGCGGTGTTGCCGAAAAGCAGATGCCGCTGCGGATCCAGCTGAACACCGCCAGGCCCAGGCAGAAAAAAGCTGCGTAACCGCCGGGCCACAGGGCCGCACCCAGCAGCAGGGCCAGGGGAAAGACAACGGCGCCAGGACCTTTTCCGCTCCAGCGGGCCAGCAGGATCGCATAGAGACCAAGATCCATCCACAGCGCCAGTTTGAATGCTGTCGGCCAGCCAAGCAGCCCGGCAAACAACCATGCAGCGGTCACGACCGCCAGAGCGCTGCCCATTCCATAGACCAGGGTGGTGCGCACAGGCCGGTTCATGGGGTGCCTCCTTTCCGCAGCACTTCTTTGCGCTCGAGCAGTTCCAGTTCGATCTCCTCGTCGCTGGGATCTTCCGAAGCAACCATGCCTGCACCGTGACGGTATGCCATCTCGAACAAACGATCGGTAGAATGGCGGCAATAGGATCCGGCTTTGGCGCTGAGGGTTTCATACTGGAGCCGCTGATGCGCCAGGGTTTCCGACAGCTGGGTTTTTTCCTGCGTCAACGTCTCAACCTGATCCTTCAGACTACTGGACGCGGTTGCGAGGGCACGGCGCCTGCGGATCAGCATGCGGGCGATGTCGTCCTTTCCCTTTCCCAGAGCCAGGGTCAGATCCCGTTCCAGCTTATCCATCTCCTCGACGTATCGGACGATCTGGCCGGCCAGGCGGCTAATTCGCCGAGTCAGCTCACTGACCTGCTGCTCCCGGTTGCCGAGGCTGGCTTGCATCTCCCTCAGGTACTGCTTGAGCAGCAGCCCCTTGTCTTCCAATTGATCCATCACGCCGTGGGCATCGGCTTTGCAGAGCCTAAACATTCTGGTCATGATTCCCATGGGGGCCTCCTAATTATTGGGCATTTAGGTGTATTGGCTGCAGGCTGAGGGTGGATCTGTTAAAAAGGTCACTCTATTTGACCAACCCCCTTCAGCCCTGCTGCCTCGGGTTACTTTTTATCCCGCCTCATCTGGTAGCCGTCATACTGCAGTGATTTTGAGGCCTGCTTTCTCTTCTCGGCCACAGCTGACGGTGCACCGGCGAACGTCTCATCCAGCCGCTGGCGAAGGAGCTGCACATCGGTTTCCAGGTTCGCGGCCACTTTGCCCGAGCCGACGACGGTGTTGATGGCCTCCTGCTTGGCTTCATATTCCCCGATGCGCGCCTGGGCGCGGGGCTTGTCGCCGTCGCGGATATCGGCAGCTACCGCCTCCTTGAGCCGGCTGAACTCCTCCTGCACCACCTGATCCGCCCATCGATCCTTTTTGATGCTGGCCAGCACCGCTGACGGGTCCGGCACGCAGGCCACGGTCAACGGTCCGGCCGCATCCAGCGTGTGCAGTTCTCCATGATGCTGATACTGAACCCGCACCCGGCCCAGGACGATCTCTTGCTCCACGGACGTGGGCACCTGGAAGGTCAGGTAGAGGGTTCTGCTCTGACCGGACAGCAGATTGCCCGGATGGATAACCGCCGTGTCCTTGTCCTGGCGGATGGGATACCCGCCTGCGTCAACCAGACGTACCCCGGGTCCCAGCGGAATCCGGACGTTTACATCGGCGGCAGCCACCTGGCGCGCGGCTTGAAATTCGGCTTCAAACACCTGGGCGAACCGTTGCGGATCCTCCAGAAAGTGATAGTGACCGGCGCCCTGGTCGGCGAGGGCAGTCATCAGCACCTCGTTAAAATCCAGCCCGACGCCGACGGTGCTGATGGAGAAGCGGTTCTCCACGGCTGCCGATGCCATGCGCCCCAATGCATCCGGATCGGTGATGCCCTGGTTGGCCAGCCCGTCGGAAATAAGGATCACCTTGCGCTGGCGCCCGTTGCCCGGGGTGTGCCTCAACAGGTCGATGCCGCGGCCCAGGCCGCCCCCCAGATTGGTGCCGCCGCCGGCATGGATCTGCTGCACCGCAGCGGTCAGCTCCCGCCGGTTGGTTTCATCCATAGGCACCAGCCCCGTATGAGACTGCACGCCGTTCGCATAGGTCACCAGGGCCAGGCGATCGTCAGGCCCCAGCTGTTCCAGCAGGCCTATCACCGCCTGGCGGGCATCCGTCAGTTTCCGCCCCTCCATGGAGCCGCTGCGATCCAGCACAACCACCAGGTCCGCGGCCGGCGACGAATTGTTGCCAAGGGTTGGCAGCCGGGCCACGGTCAGGTTCAGCGAGACGGCGATACGCCCGTCCGCGCCTTTGAGCACCTTGTCCTGAACCACCTCGGCGGCTACGGTCACGAGGCTGTCTCCGGCCGGTGGGACGTGGGTCAAAAGGGAAGAATTGTCTGTGCCCACCGCTCCCATGGCAGCCAGGGCTGCGGTGGTGGCCAGGATCAGGCCGAGGATTGCCAGTAGATTTTTTCTGGTGGTCGACATGATGATACTCCTTATTTTACGGTTTGAGAGTGTCGTTTTGGAAATGGAGCCGGCTCATGATTCGGATTGTAAGCGACCCCGCTGTAAATGCAATTCAAACAAATGCAAAAGGTTAGCGCTTTTTTTTTGCATAAGTTTTACTTTGAATGACCTGGGGTTTGGTGGTAAAGATGGCAAGCATGCATGACGATTTGGGAAAGGAAGGAACGATGGGTCAGCCAATTGCCCGAATTCTGGTAGTGGAAGACGATCCCGCCATTTTAAAGGGACTTTGCGACGTGCTGGTGTTCAACGGTTACGGGGCCGACGGTATCGCCGACGGCATCAAGGGCTGTGAAGCGGCTTTGACCGGGCAGTATGATCTGGTGCTCCTGGATGTGATGCTGCCCGGTAAGGACGGTTTTTCCATCTGCCGCGAAATTCGCAGCAGACGGCCGCCTCAGCCTGTGATCATCCTCACGGCCAAGGGGGCCGAAGACGACGTGGTAACCGGTTTTACCGCCGGTGCGGACGACTATGTGAGCAAACCCTTTTCCCTGAGAGAATTGATGGTGCGGGTGGAGGCGGTGCTAAGAAGAAGCGGAAAATCGCTGGGTGACGAGCAGATCCGCTATGGGGACATTCTGTTTGATGGCCTCAATCTTCAGGCGGTGTGCAAGGACCGGTCGGAGGCATTGACCCGCCGCGAGATGGACATTGTTGTCTACCTGTACCGCCATCAAGTGCGCATCGTTTCCAAGGGCGAATTACTGACCGAGGTGTGGCACTACAAGGATCCGGGGGTGGAGACCCGCACGGTGGACATTCATATGCTCAAGCTGAGAAAAAAGATCGCAGCGCTGGCCGGAGGACGGATGCTGATCCAAACGATCCGCGGTGAAGGCTACCGCCTGGAGCCGGATCATTGAAACGTCTGCGCCTCTATATGATCATCTTCTGCGTGGTGGTCTCCCTGCCGCTGGCCTTCGTGGCCTGGCGGACTTACGCGGCCCTTGATCGGGAAGCGCAGGCACAGGTGCGCTTCTTTGCGGAACGGCTATTGGATGAGATCGAAGCCGAACTGGCCGATCTGGTCAGGCGGGAGGAGCGCCGGGTCGTTGACGAGTACAACCCTACCCTGGTGCAGGATGGCGGCCATACCAGGTCCCCACTGGCCCGGCTTCCGGTGGAGACGTTCATTCTGGGGTATTTCCAGAACAACCCGGACGGTTCATTCCAAACCCCATTGGCGGCGGACGGCGCTGGTATCCCCGCAGCCATTGCCGACCGGGTACAGCAGCTTCAGGCGATCAACACGGTCTTCAATCAGCGCAAGATCGTCGCTCAGTTGCCGGCACCTGCACCGGCAAGGATCCAGCAACCGGCTACCATCGTCAAAAAGGAACCATCCGCCTTTGCCGATCGTTTCCTCAGATCCTCCGAACGAAAGAAAAGCAAAAGCGTGCTTGGCCAGGAGCAAGCCCGGCTTGAGGAGATCACCGTGGGGCAGGCCATGAATCTGGCCCAAAAGGAATCGGGCAAGTCAATGCCTCTGAGAGCTGCCGATGCCGCCGCCGAGATGGAACAGGATCAAGCTTCGCCGTCGGTCCATGGCCTGCCGGCCGCCTCGGCGGTTCAGCCCGTATCGGATCCCTACCAGCGGCAAACGGCGCCAACGGTACCGGCGGTATCGGATACCGCACGGTTTCAGGTGGAAGTGGCGCCCCTGCAGGCCGTGGCCATCGATGCTGACCGCATGTTTATTTTCCGCCGGATCGGCATCAACGACCAGATCTACCGACAGGGATTCGTCCTCCAGCTTCAGCCTTTTCTCGACCACCTGCTGGCCGTACACTACGATGCCCAGCCCATCGCCCGCTACACGGGCCTGACATTGAGAGCGGCGGACCGCACCGCATCCCGCGACCGCCGTGGGGCAGATGCCGGCAACACCGCCGGGGATTGGGTCGCCGGCAGAACCTTTCCAGCCCCCTTCGGTTTTCTGGCTGCCGAGATGCGTGCCGAATCGCTGCCCCCATCTCCGGCCCGGCAAACCCTGACTCTGGCTCTGGCAGTTCTGGGCGTTGTGATGGTGGCGGGGTTGGTGACCATCTACCACAGTGCTCGGACCGTCCTGGATCTGTCCGAGCGGCGGTCGCAGTTCGTTTCCGCCGTGACCCATGAACTCAAGACGCCGCTGACCAACCTCCGCATGTACATCGAGATGCTGGAACAGGGCATCGCCGCCACCCCGGAGCGGGAGCAGGAGTACTTGGGTGTCCTGGCTTCAGAGAGCACCCGATTGTCCGGACTGATCAACAATGTCCTGGAGTTGTCCCGTTTGGAGAAACAGACCCGACGGTTCGATCTCAAGGATGGCGATCTGACTGATGTGCTGGCCGATGTGCAGTCGGTCATGGCCGAGAACCTTGCCCGGGAGGGATTCGACCTGAGGATCCGCATCGGCCAGCTGCCCGTTTTTGCCTACGATCGGGAAGTGCTGGTCCAGGTATTGATCAATCTCATGGAAAACAGCATCAAGTTCGGCCGTCATCTGCCTGAGAAACATATCGTCATTGCAGCCGATGTGCTGGATGGCCGGGTGCAGCTGGCGGTGTCCGATAGCGGGCCGGGTATTCCCAAACGATCGTTGAAGCTGGTGTTTGACGACTTTTACCGCGTGGACAACGACCTCGCCCGCACGACCGGCGGAACCGGCATCGGTCTGGCCCTGGTGAAAAAATTCACCCTGGCCATGGGCGGACAGGTCAGGGCGGAGAACAACGACGGTCCCGGCTGCACCATCACGCTGAGCCTGCCGGCGAACCGGCAGGCCCGCAATCCATAAGGTTCCATGGAAGAAAAAAAGAGCAGGCTCCCAAGCATTTACGCCGACTTTGAAACCGCCGCCGCACCCTTCAAAATCGAAGCGGCCTGCGGCAAAGGCTGTGCGTTTTGCTGCAGCGATGCCGGCAGCATCCATATCACCAGCCTGGAGGGCCTGGTGATCCGTGATCGGATTACCCGCCTGCCCCGACCCCGCCAAGTGGCCGTGAAAAAATTACTGACCGCCGACATGAAGCGCCGGGAACTGAATAAACCATCCGCCTGTCCGTTTCTCATGAAAAACCGGGCCTGCCTGATCTACGACGTGCGCCCTTTTGCCTGCCGTCGGATATACTCCCTGAAGGCCTGCGGCAAGGACCAGCCTGCGGTGCTCAGCCGGCAAGTGATGGCCAAGGGGGACGAGGCGATCAATGCCTTGCAGCGATTGGACGACACCGGCTACAGTGGCCACCTCTCATACATCCTCTACATGCTGGACACCCCCGGGTTTCTGTCCACCTACCTGGACGGTGCATACCGCCCTGAAGCGGTCATGGCCTTTGGAAAAACCCATGGGATCGTCATCAACCGCGTCATGGTGCAGCGGGAGGGAAGGATCGGGTCCGGAGGTTGTGGTTAGAGTCCTTCTTTTACTAGCGGCCGCAAGCACAAAAGGCCCATTGCAGGGCCTGTGGCCAGCAGCACCAGGAGGTACTGAGGGGGCACCAAGGCAGATATCCACTGCATCAGCGACAGGCTGACCACGGTGATGGAAAACCCGATGCAGTTGACCAGGGTCAGGGCGCTACCCACCAGTTCACGCGGTGCGGTGCGGGCAACAATGGTTGAAAATTGCGGTGAATCCCCCACCACCGCCATTCCCCAGAGGAGCATGAGGGAAAGGAACAGGGCTGGGGAGGCGACAAAAAAAAGCGGAGAGAGCAGACAGCAGACGCCGGAGACAGATAGTTGGATATAAGCCACCGTCGCACTGCCCATCCGGCGGGAAATCAGCCCGCCAACAATGCATCCCACACTGCCGATGCCGATGATGAAAAAGCTCCACACAGAGACATTGAGGGAATTGCCGGGAGCACGCTTCAGGTAAGCCGTCAGAAAAAACGGTGTGAAGGCCCATAGGGTATAGAGCTCCCACATGTGGCCGAAGTAACCGAGGGCGGCGGCACGAAGCTGTTGCTGGCGAAAAAGGGCCACAACCGCCATCGGGTTGAATCGAGTGCCGGCAACCAGATAGGGGCCGTCCGGAATCAGAGCAAACATCAACAGGCCGCCGAGCAAGCAGAGGCCTGAAGAAAGGACGATGATGGTCTGCCAGGGCACCGCTGAAAGCCCACCCTTCAGCAGGTGGGGAAACGCCGTACCCAGCACCAGCGCACCGATGAGAAACCCCAGGGCGTTGCCCAGGCGCTTCTCATACCACCCGGCGGCGATTTTCATGCCCACCGGATAGATGCCCGCCAGAAAAAACCCGGTAATGCATCGAAGAACCAGCAACCATGCGGGGCCGCTGCCTGCCAAACCGGTCAGGAGATTGGATAGGGCGCCTGCCACTGCGCACAGCAGAAAAACCCGCCGCGGTGAAAAGCGGTCGGAAACAGCAGTAATGGCAAAAACCAGCGTACCGGCGATAAAGCCCAATTGAACGGCACTGGTCATCCAGCCGATCATGGGTGATGGCGAGGACCACAGCTGCATCAATTCCGCCAGCACCGCATTGCCCGAGAACCAGATGGAGGTGCCGGCAAATTGGGAGAAAACGATGACCGGGAGGGTCCAGGGCGGCCGCCGGTTCACGTCATCCTCGTCTGGCGGCATTCCCGGTGCTTGAAGGCGTGAGCCGCTGAGATTCCGGCGTCAATCATACGGCGTTCAACGCCTGATCCAGGTCTTCAACCAGCGTCTGCACCGCTTCGATGCCCACGGAGAGGCGCACCAGGCTTTGGCTGACACCGGCCTTTGCACGGGCATCGGGGCTCAGGGCTGCATGGGTGTTGGTTATGGGTTGGTTGGCCAGGCTGGAGACACCGCCCAGACTGGTGGCCAGCTTGATCTGCCTCAACCGGTCCATGACCCGCTTGGTGCCGTCAAAGTCTGATGCCACCTCGAAGCTGAGCATACCGCCGAAACCGGTCATGCGCAGCTTGGCAATTTCGTGGTCCGGATGGGAGGAGAGCCCAGGGTAGTGCACGCCGGCAATGTTGGGGTGCGCTGCCAGGAAGCGGGCGACCGCCATGGCGTTTTCATTGTGCCGGTGAATCCGAAGCTCCAGGGTCTGCAGTCCGCGAAGGGTGAGAAATGCGCTCATGGGGTCCATGATCCCGCCGAAGATTTTTCTCAGGTTCCAGATACGGTCGGAAAAGGGCTTGTTGCAGCAGGCGAATCCAGCAGTGACGTCGTGGTGTCCGCCCAGGTACTTGGTGCCGCTGTGAACCACCACGTCGACACCCCATTCCACCGGGTGCTGGTTGATCGGTGACGCAAAGGTGGCATCCAGCACTACCACGGCGCCTTTGGCATGGGCGGCGCCGGCCAGGGCTGGAACATCCACCACCCGCAGCAGGGGATTGGTAGGCGATTCCAAATACAGCAGTGTCAGGCCCTTGTCGATTTCGGCCAGGATTTCTTCGGTTTTCCAGCAGTTGACATAGGTGACGCCGACGCCGAGCCCCGGCAGAACCTTATCCATCAGTTCAAAGGTGCCGCCGTAGATCTCCCGGGTGGTCACGATGCGGTCACCGGCATGCACGTGGGCCAGAACGGCGGTGGTGATGGCGGCCATGCCCGAACTGAAACCCCGGGCGTGATCGTAGCCTTCAAGGGCCGCCAGGGCTTTTTCCACCGCTACCACCGACGGGTTGTCCCAGCGGGAATAGATGTACCCGCTGTGGTTTTGAACCACATCGATCAGGTCGTCGGAAGTGTCGAATTTATAGGTGGCCGTCAGGTATACCGGCGGAATCACGGGTTTTCCTTTCATTTTCAGTTTTCCTTTCAGCGCTGCCGGAGCACCGTCTATGCATTTGATCGGTTATCAGTTCGAACCCTTTTCGCGGAGGGTACGCTAAATGAATTGCCGCCATAATTCAACCGGCAAATTTGATTTTTCTGGCGGCTTCCCTTGTAAGCCGGCCTCGCAACAAAGCAGGTCTTCAGGATATGTTCACCCCGCCTCGGGCGAAACGATATCTGAGATCTGCGGATGACCGATCCATGCAGGTGTTCACCCGTGCGGATTGTCAGAAAAGTGAAACCATGAACCGGAAGAAAGAGCGGTTGAAGGGAAAGGCGGACGATTAAGCAAGAAAAGCACCCCGGCATGGGCCACGGGGTGCATAGTTTTCCGGGTTGGCAATAGGCCTACAACGAGAACATATTGTCCAGCCGCTCTAAGTCATTGATCACCCGCCAGGCACCACCGCCGGTTTCCGTTTTGGCGCGCCACTGATCCACCCGCTGCAGATACTTTTTAGGATCGCGGATATCATCACGCAGTTTGGTGACATTCAGGGCGATGATGTTGAATCCACCCAATTGAAAAGGGACATCCCGTACGTGACCCTTGGCCAGTTCCTCTTTTAGGTCAGAGAAAATCAGGATGTATTTCTGACCGGATCCCGCTTCGTTCAGGTATTCAACCGCCTGCAGCAGCCCTCCGGAAATGTCCGTATGGCTGCTGCCCGCCACCGACGACACAAAATCAGCCACCTGTTTCTGGAACCCGCGCTTCTGGGTATTGGCCACGGACGGACGCTGGTCAAAGGTGACCTTGGCGATGATGTCCTTCTCGCTGAAGCTGCCTGTATCGATGCGGGCCACAGCCATCGTATCCCCGGGGGCCAGCGTGCCTAGCAGGTAGTTGATGATGGCCCGGGCCTTATTGAGTTCTTCGGTATAGGTGCCCGAGGTGTCCACCAGCATGTACACCCCCTTGGTGTGGTCCATCTTTTGGGCGCATCCCGCGGTAATCAGTGCGACCGCAAGCAGAGCGGCGGCAATCATCGAACGTGGGGTCAGTCTGCTGTTTTTTTGCATGGTGCCGCCTCCTCCAACAGGGTCATGGATTTGTTCTTTGCGACGGACCGATCTTTTTCCGCCTCTGTCTCCGGGGGTGAGGCAGCCATTTTTCTAAGAATCAGCGCCTCCAGCCAGAGGGCCGGGAAGATTATCAGATCGTATACATTAACCACCAGTCGGACCAGGTAATAGCCCAGGTTGCCCGCCAGACGCAGGAGAAATCCCAAGGCTCGCAGTGCCCAGGCGCCGGCCATGCCGAGCACGGTTCGCGATGACGAAACAAAGGTCTCGAAGGGCATTGCCACCGTGGTGAGGATGAAGGGCAGAATGAATCCCAGGATCATCTGACCGACCGTGGGAATGTTGCTGGCGGCGACGGCAGTGGGTTCGACGCCGGCCAGGCTTTGTCTCAAGGCCTCCATGTCTGCAGCAATTCGATCGCGCATGAATGCCAGAGACGATTCAACACCGGCCAGGATGGTGAGCATGGCCAGCAGGATGAAGAAGAACCAGGTGCGCTTTTTGTCGTCGAGGCAGCCGATTACCGAAAAGAGTCGGGTGAAACGCAGGGCATCCATGAGAAAGATTCCCACGACGACTTCAAGGCAGACGATGAATATGCCGGCCACATCGGATGTTTTGAACGCGCCGATATAGCTGGCACCGCCCACCATTTCGGACATGGGCAAGGCAACCAGGTTGAAGTTGATGATCGCACCGATGACAAACACGCCGAGAACCAGCCCGGAGGTGAAAAACTGGGTCAGCGAGGAGGACGAAAGCTGACGTTCGGCAATGTCGGTGTGGGTCCTGACGGTCTCATAGTCGGTGATGCATTGGTCCACCGCCTGGGAGCGGCCGGTCAGGTTGGCGATGGCTTTTTCGATCCCCTTGAGGGTTTTGTCGGTGGCGCGCCATTGGGGGACCATGCGGGAGAGGATACCGTGGCGGTCCGAAACCGCTTTGCGATGGCCCTCGAGGGCGGCCTTATGTTGTTCCTTCAAGGTGTTGTGGATATCTTCGAGAAGGTTGGCCACCATGGGGTCACCCGAGGGTTTGATGCCGGCGATGGCATCAATCACCTTGACCCAGTCCGACAGACCCTGGGGAATTTCAGCGGTTTTGCGGTAATCGTCTTCAAGCTTCAACAAATCTTCACGGAGCTGTCGCTGCAACTGGGGGTAACCTTCCAGGTTGCGTTCCACGGCCGTGCTGATGCGCTCGAATTCGCGTTCCGTCCGTCGCTCGGCATGTTCGATACCGGCGGCCAGCAGCACTTCGCGGTTGCGTGCTTCCAGTCGCTGGCGAGCCAATTTCACCGAAGCGGACGCCAGACGCATGGCATTGTAAATCACCCGGCCCAGCGACCCCATTGACTCATGAAAGGGCCGCCGTGCAAAATACATGGCCGCGATGCTCAAAAAAATCCATACCAGAACCGACAGGAACGGCACCGGTGTGATATTGAATAAAATGGTTGCGTCTGGCATGATATCCTCCATTCATTCAGGTTATGGCATCGTTAGGGGCGGCGACAGTCCCCAGTGAACACCGATGCATCGGCTGAAACATGCATTGCCTTTTCATGGCTTGGTTTCTAGTACGGCGAGTTAACGCCTCTGGCATGGCCTCCAAATGGGTTCAGTGGTCAGCTGCTTTGCTGAAATAGTTCTCAGATGCATGCAGCAATTCATATGCCGTCAGGGTCACTTTTATTGAAATTTTTGAATCGCAGCAAACGATGCCAACGATAAAGGTTGTCGATTCATTTCTAACCGGAAGAAAAAACTATAAATAATTTATAATGCAAAAAAGTGATGGCGGTCGGGCTGACGGAAAGGGTTCCGTTGACAGATTATTAAACCTAAGTGTAGGTGCATTTTTTTGCACATTATGTCTCGTTGCCTTGACACGGATTTCACCTGGTCTCAGGGCTGCACCTTTGCCATTATGGTAACGTACGGTTTCGTATGCAGCGAAAGATCATCGATTTAACCAAAGAAGCGAAAATTATAGACCGATGAAACTCTCAAATTATAAAACTTTGTATAATGACGGTTATTTATGTATTCATGAAATCCGTTACACGGATCGCCGGGGGGAGCCGAACACATGGAGTCTGGCATCACGGAAAAAATCAGGTCCCAAATGCATGACCGGCGGTCTGGAATCGGCGGATGCCGTGGTCATTGTTCCCTACCACTACGAGCGCCGGCAATTGGTCATCATTCGCGAGTTCAGGGTAACGTTAGGCGGTTTTCAATATGGCTTTCCAGCAGGGCTCATAGACCCGGGAGAGTCCGTAGAGACGGCCGCCGGCCGGGAACTGTTCGAGGAGACCGGGTTGTCGGTGGTGCAGCACATCAGACTTAGCCCGGTGGTATTCACCTCTTCAGGCATCACTGACGAATCCGTAGTCATGGCTTATGTGGCCTGCACCGGCGAACCTTCGGATTCGGGAAACAGCGCATCGGAACAGATTCAAACGCATTTTGTGGATCCGGTAGAAGCCAATCGCCTGTGCCGGGACAATACCATCCTGATGGATGTCAAAACCTGGCTGGTTCTTTCAGTATTTGCCGCCAGTGGATCAGTTGGATAAGCCCGGTGTTTTTTGCACTGGCTGTCATCTCGATGCGATTCGGTTATGGTGCGCCGGCACATGGAAACGCAGCAATCACCATAGATCCCCTTGGCCCGGATAAGACACCATGGCAGGGGCATTGGTTTTTCACCGGCCGCTTGAACCAAAATAGAGATTGCATCGGTGGAGAGATTGGTGTACTTATCGACCCTTTTTTATAGGTGGTTGAGCGGTTCGGCGGACGAATTGGTTACCAAGCCCTGTGCGGCATCGTTATTTAAAAATGAGTTGAAGGATACCCATGACACTGAGCAAGCTGGAAATTCAACAGATGCTGCGTGAGATGAACGTCAAATTCCATGCGGACGAAACATATGAAGCACTCAAACAGCGGCTGCAGCAGGAGAACCACAGCTTGTGGCTCAAATCCGTGTCGGGAAACCGGACTGCTGACGGCGGAACGGAAAACATTCTGGTCAAAAAACGGAAAAAAGCCGCCCCGCCGCCAGGTGGGATAACCGATCAGCCAAGCCTACCTGCCACACCGGAACCCTCCGGAAAATCACCCGCCCAGACGGCACCGGGCTACCCCCGCATACCCGAACCCATCAACCGGCCGCAACCGATAGAAAAACCGGCGGCCGGCAAACCGTGGAAAGCGGCTGCGGATGGAACCGAACCGTTCAACCGGAAGAAGAATGTGCTTGATTCCGTATTACGGCGGGCCAAGATGTGCTGCGAAGGCTGCGGAATCAAAGGCGGTGAAGGAACCCGGCCAGCCGATCTGGAACCCTACCACCTTCTGCCGCTGTCATTAGGCGGTGAGCATTCCATCAAAAATGTGGTGGTCCTTTGTCCGGCCTGCCGGGAAGCCATGGAAAAGGACCCGGATCCCAAAACGGTCAAAGATCTGAAACGCAAGACCCGCTCCAAACTTTACGATTCCCTGCAGGTGGTCAGAAAAAAAACAGTGCGCTCCCGGCGCCCCTTTCCCAGCCGCCGCAAGTAGGTTTTCCGTGGCCCGCCGGGAGAACCCCTGCCTGCGGCCGTGGGCCCGAACCCCATACCGTCTAATGTCGTGAAATCAAGTTCTGGAAATGCACCACCGTGTCGTTCCACTGCCTTATGGATTCCTCGTCTTCGGAACCCCTTACCCCGTTTTTCGTAAAAAAACCGATTGCATTGTCGTAGTTGGCCTTGGAGATGGACTCCTTGAGCCGGATTTCACCCTGCCGGACCATGCGGTTGCCGATGGTCAGCATTTTTTTCAGCATTTTGGTCTTGGGATGTCGGCCGCGCCTGTTCTTGGCAAAATAAACCAGTGCCGTGCGATAGGATTCCATAAAGGGTTCAAGATACCCGGCAAAGAAAACCAACTTGCGAAATCCCTCCGACGAGAGGTTGTAGGTATCCGGCATGACCGGGTGGGGAACGAGAATCGCGTTGTCGATAAAGGCCTTGACCGTTTTGCGGACGACATAGGCCGGGGGGTGGGCCGGATCAGGGTTGAACTCCTCGCAAAACAGGTCTTGGAGGTGCCGGTAGCTGTCGTGCAGGTCTGCCGCCGAAAACTGAAAGGCGTCCTTTTCCAATATGGCCAAGGCCGTGAATGCCGCGGGGATGAAATGGCTGATGCTGATGTTTTTGTAGTAGTCAAGAGCATTGCGGCGGTTTTCCGAGATGCGGTAGGCATCCTGCAGAACCTGACCTTTGGCCTGAGCGTCGACCCACTGGATGAATTTGCGCCCCCGATAATAAAGGAGGGCACTCTCCACAGCGGACGGGTACCCGTCCGCAAGGGTGTCGGCCAGACACGATCCCTGGGCAAACAACAGGTTCATGGATGCCTCGATTCGAAAGGTCAGCTCCTTGCGTGAGATGATCTCCCTGCCGCCCGACAGCAGGGCTCCGGCCACAAGGGACTGGGGTGTCACCACCGTCTGGCGGTCGATGGCGTTCATCACCTGAGCGCCGATATCCCGGCACAAATTATTCTGTTGTTTGGAGGAGACTACGGCGCCGGTCAGCCCATGCTCGGCCAGAATATCGTTCAGGCTCAACGGCTGGCCGAAATTCAGGTGCACTTTGCCATAGCGGTTTTTAAGGATGCGCTTGGCCTTAAGCATCTGGCGGAAACTCTCCGGAGACTTTTTCCCGCCGCTGATTTCATTCAGATAGGACCCTTCGTCCGGGATGCGGTCGTAGGCGATGAAGACGGGTACAAAAATCATATCCCTGCAGGCACCCTCGAAGTAGGCGTGCAGCAGGATGGAGAGCATGCCCAGCTGGGGCTGGAGCAGCTTGCCGCTGCGGCTGCGCGTGCCTTCAATGTAGACGGCGATGTTGAATCCTTCCTTGAGCACTTGGAAGATGTAGGCCGCAAAGACCTTGGCATAAAACACGGCCCCTTTGAAGCTGCGCCGCACAAAAAAGGCGCCCAACCGCCGGAATAGCGGAGCCATGGGCCAGAAAGCCAGGTTCTTGCCGGCAAACACGTGGGGGCAAGGCATGTGGTTGTCGTACAGGGTAAAGGAGAGCAGCAGCGAATCCATATGGCTTTTATGGGCAGGCATGAAGATAATCGGCCCTTTGCGGGATGTCCGCTTAATGGCCGACAGCGCCTCGGTGTTGAAGGTTACCGACTCAAAGAGCGTGTTCAGGAAGCGTCCCGTGACACGATGGACAATGTTGATGAACGAGGGGCTGTAAGTGGCGGCGATTTCATCCACATATCCCATGGCCTCGCGGTGGGTCTGGAATGTCGTCATCTCTCGGCGTTTGGCATAGGTGCCCATAAATTGGCGCAGTTCCTCACCAGTAAGAATCTCCTGCTTGATCTCCTCCGGGGTCTTGATGGTAGGACCGGTGATGCTTTTGCGGTGGGCATTGATTTGGCTTAGCAGATCGCGGCGTAGTTTCAACGCCAGATAAGCGGTGCTGCGTTCCCGGTTCTCAGCCGAATCCAGAAAACGCTTCAGGTTGACCGGATCGGACACCTCGATAAAGATGTTGCCGGGTTTACTGAAGAGGATGGCCAGGCGTCGTAATTTGCCCGGTTTTTGCGGTGAGCCAAAAAAGATGTCCGTCAGCGTAGGCCAGGTTGATGCCGGATTTTTGCTGAAAAGCATCAGCTGCGGAACGATGCAGATGGGCCGCTCCAGGGTTTGTTGGATTTCTATGATGTGGCGGATGGGGTCGGTCTTGGATTTGATGAACCGCCGATAGAAATCGCGTTTTTCCACCAGCGGCAGAAAGGCGGTTGTTCCCTTGTGGATTTCGTCCCGAATGAATCCGGCCCGGTAGGGGTCGCGAAATGAAAAATGACCCAGGAAGAATCTCACCTGGGCCATAGCGATGCGTATTAACCGGCTCACGGGCTGCCAGATCCTGACACTGCAGTCAAACCCCAGCTGCGGGTAGGGCAGTTTGGCCTGCATATAGCGGGTGTAGTAGCCCAGAAATTCAAAATAGCTTTTGGTCTTGGAGACGTAGACGATGACGGCGTTGTCGGGAAGCTCTGCGATGACCGCCTTGAGTTCGGGATTCAGGCGGATTCCTGAGAAAAGGCGACGCAGGATGAACATGGAGAAGATGCCGGTCCGTGAGGGCAGCCAACAGGTGAAGGTATTGCCCGCCATTTCCAAGCGGCTTTGCATCCAACCAGCCAATCGTGAATGTTTTTCCATGGGTGCGGTTATACCAGATTTACAGAAAAAGGCCATCGTCTATGTAATGGTGAAAATTGGTTTTTTTTGAGAACATTGATCACATATTCACCTGCCTTGATAATCTGCTGGGCAAGCAGGATATTCAACGGATAAATGAACCCTTTGCATCCTCTTCTTGTGAAAAGGGTTCCAATGGAAGAGCCAGATCCGTGTTGTCGCGGACCGGGTTCGACGTGTCGGGATGGGCGCCATACAGGTAGCGCACGCTAATAGATGCGGGAG
The DNA here is from genome assembly GCA_963704985.1 of uncultured delta proteobacterium. Taxonomy (GTDB): domain Bacteria; phylum Desulfobacterota; class Desulfobacteria; order Desulfobacterales; family Desulfosarcinaceae; genus Desulfosarcina. The sequence continues at coordinate 47,367 of CAVPIL010000013.1, forward strand.
CCCCGTCCTCCAATTCGATGCGGATGGTATGGGCGTCTTTGCGGGTGACCGAAGCGATGGAAACCGGCTGTTGGCCGGAGAGAATCTCGAACCCGGTGATGCCCGACCAGGGGGTGAAGTCGGTGCCGCCGCGGTGCAGGATGGCAATATCGATGACCCGGTCCGACGCCCGGGTGACGGATGCAATTGCCGGTCCGCGGTGATAGGTCGCCTTGCCCAGCAGGTAAAGGATGGTTTGGGCTGTTCGAATGCCCAGGGTTGAGTAGGACTCCGGTGCCAGGTGTTGGCGTCCGCGGTTTTCCAGATCCGTGCTAAGGGCTGCCAGGTGGCACTCCTCAATGGTTTTCAATACATCCATCTGGGCGTCGCGAATCCACTGGCAGGTGGTGTCCTTGCCTGTGGGCCGCTTGACCAGGGGCAGCATCAGAAAGGGCAGCTGGGGGCGGCCAGATCCGTTTTTGATGTCGGACCGAATTTGATCGTTGACCAAGCGTTCCAGGGCGGCCCGGTATTCCTCCCGGGTGACGGTCCCACGCGCCGCATCGGCCTCACCCTGCATCCACAACACGTATTCCACCGATCCGCCGGTGGTGTTGATACCGGCGATGGTTCGCCGATAGATTCCATCGGGGCCGGTGTCCAGCCAGAAGCCTTTGCCCCATTCCGCCTTGGCCGTAAGACCGGTGCCGTTGACCGAATAGTCCAGCAGGCCGACCGGAACCTCCAGCGCTGCTGCCAGCCGGTTGCCCAAGGCCAGCGCGCCATTGCCCGCGGAGTCGGGCGCGAGCCATCGGCCGTTGCGGTGAAGCATGAGCATGGGTGAGGGGCGATTGTCCTGACCCGTGTAGAACCATTCGCGCATGTTGGATTGGCCGATGCAGGCGACCAGTATGCCCACCCCCCATCGATTGCTGCCCGTGGTAATCACCCAAGGGGTGATGCTGCTGCGAACCTGCAGCCGATACCATCCGCCTTGGGGAGTCTGACGTAAAATGCCGGTGAAGAGCCCGTTTTCCGGTGAACCGTCCACGACGGTCCAGGGCATAACCACCGCATCGGTTGCGGCGGCCACCACCTGGGCTTCGACAGCTCCTGGCACGCCCGTATAGGTGCCGGAGACCGTGATGTCCGCATCCTTGCCCTGACGCTGAAAGATGCGGCCCGCTGTGATATCGGCCAGGGTCAGTTCGGGCCGCGCATGCGTGGGCTGCAACGGTGGTTGCGTGGCCGGTCCGCCGGCCGGACCCACGGCCGGCGGACCGATCGGTTGAATCGTCATTCCGCTGTAGATATCCCCGGCGGTTGCGATTGCCCGGGCAACAGCCGTCACCGGTGGCGGGCTGTTGCCGTAAAAGTTCAACAGTTCGGCCTTTTCCAGGGTGAACACGCCCGGGTGCAGGCTGGGGTTGATCTGTACGGCCACCGATTCATGAAAGGGCAGGGGAATGATCAGGTGCCGGATTTTTCGGCTCAGGCTCCGCTGAATTAATCCGGTCATGTCCGGCAGGGTCTTGATGGTGATGGGGCCCTGGTGGTCTGGGGAGAAGGTCAGCTTCACCATCTTAAAGACGCTGTCCGTCGATCCTGCAAGCGAGGGCAGAGAGAAAAAGGCTTCCTCGCCCGAAGATCGGATTTGAAGACCGTTGGGGGTGATTTCCAACGCACACTGGGTAACCGGTGTCGATCCGGCAAGGGCAATGTCTCTAGTGACCACGTTGCGCATTTTTTGGCTGGTCACGGCATAGAGTGCGTCCAGGTTCAGGTGAAGCCCTTCGAGCCCGCTCTCTCCGCTTTCCAAGATGACAAAATCACTGTCGCGGTCCATGACATTTTGGCCGAAGGTAGGCACCTGGGTCGAATCGATCACCTCCATGGCGCTGAAGGCGTGGGACATAAACGGCAGCAGGCGGTTCAGGTAATCGTCTCCATAGACAACGACCACCGGACCGTTGACGGCATGGGGTCCTGCGACATGGCTGGCCAGGGTCACTTTTTCATGCGGCTCCTCGCCCAGAATAAGACGATAGAGGTCATGGTCCGGCGTCGGGCAGGCAACCTCCAAATGGTTTTTGGATGCCGGTGTGGCCAGTTCCGCAAAGGTCAGGATCATTTCGGCGGCGGCCGCTGAACCGCCGCAGCTCCAGAGGCGAGACCGTTGGTGATAGACACCGATGCCGTTGAGCTTGGCTTTCAACAATCCCGGCTCCAGCCTGATTAAACCGTTCAGGGGATGGCGCGCGTTGGCGTCAAGCAGCGCCTGGTAAACAGGACTATGGGTCCCTGCGACACCAGAGCCGACATGCTCCGGATATATGGCCGCCTTGCCGGGAATCACAGTGACCAGAAATCGGCGCCCCGCGGCAGTCAACATTTTTTCAACGGCGTGAAGATCCAGAAGCAGCCGATGGCCCGTCTGCATGGCCGCCAGCGGGGCCGCACGGTCAGCGGCGGTCTCCCGGGGGTAAAGCCATCCATCGGTGCCGATGTGCACCGACGCTGCCGTGGCGGCTGAAAACAGGTGGTAGTTGAGCCAGTTATGAATTAATTTCAATTGTTTGCCCGCGGGAAGGGATTCCTGGAACCATCCTTCGACCGCCTGATAGTAGCCTCGGTCCAGCCACAGCGCTGCTTCAGGCAGGGGGAATCCATGGCCGATGGTATTATCCCCATTGCCGCGCATATGGCCCACCAGCCACAGGACGGCCGGTGCGGCCAGCAGAATCACAAAAAATAAAGAGAAAAACTTTTTCACCGTGCCAATTAAAACCGGTAGTAGATAAACGGGTTCTGGCTGCCGGAGGCCAAGATGGCTGCGCACCAGGGCAACAGAACCATGAACAGAACGATCCCCAGCGCAGTCGCCAGCAAGCGTCGCTTTTTCAATTGGGTTTCGGCATCCATGGTCCCTGCCGGCAGGATCAGAGCCGTGGCCGAACAAAGCATGAGCACCGTATTCTTCAAGTCCAGCAGATTCACCAGTGAGATCGGCAGTTCGTTGGCCGTGAGGCTGAACATGGCTGTTAAAAACAGTCCGGCCTGACCCAGGTCATCGCAACGGAAAATGACCCAGCCGCACACCACCACCATCAGCGTGAACAGGCGGCGTGACCCGCGCAGCCGGTTTTCAGCTACCCGGCGCAGACCGGTGATCCGCTCGACCACCAAAAAGAGGCCGTGGTAGGCGCCCCAGGCCACAAAGGTCCAATTGGCGCCATGCCAGAACCCGCACAGGAGAAATACAAGGGTGAGGTTCAGGTAGGTGCGGGCCGATCCCTTGCGGCTGCCGCCCAACGGGATGTACAGATAATCCCGGAACCAGCGGCTCAGGGAGATGTGCCACCGTTGCCAGAAATCGGTGAGACTGACGGCGCTGTATGGGCGGTTGAAATTTTCCAGAAAGCGGAAACCGAAGAGCATCCCCAGACCGATGGCCATGTCCGAGTAAGCCGAAAAGTCCAGATAGATTTGCAGCGTGTAAGCAAGGGCACCCAGCCATGCGGCTTTGGTGTCCAACACCGCGGACGGGAGACCGAATACGACGTCGGCAAACCGGCCGCAGGTATCGGCCAGGATCACTTTTTTGCTCAAGCCCCAGCAGAAACGCGCTGCGCCGGCATAAAAGGTGTTCCATGATTCCACCCGGTTGTTGATCTGGGCGTGAATGTCCCGGAACCGGACAATGGGACCGGCCACCAGCTGGGGAAACAAAGCCACATACATGCTAAAATCGATGATATTGGCCATCGATCTGCAGCGCCCCCGGTAGACATCGATGGTGTAGCTGAGTTTTTGGAAGGTGAAGAAGGAGATGCCTACCGGCAGAACCACCGCTTCCCATCCGGACAGGTCAATGCCCATCCGGGTAAGGTGATCGGCAGTCTGGGCCACCATGAAGTTGGCGTACTTGAACCAGGCCAGCAGCCCCAGGTTGACCACAACGGATAGGATCAGCCACAAGCGCTTTTGCCTTTCAAACCGATCCATGAGCCGGCCCACCGCATAATCGAACAAGGTGGATCCGGCCAGAACAAGGATGAAATCCGGAGCCCCGAAAAGATAGAAAGAATAGGAGAGGACCAGCAGGGTCAGGTTGCGCAGGCGGTTATTAAACAGCAGATACTGGCCGTAGTAGCCAAGGATGACCACCGGCAGGAAGGCAAAAAGGAAGAACACGCTCGAAAAGATCATGCGACTATTTTAGGACGGTCATCTTAGAAAAAAGCGGTCCGTTGGACCCAGCCGGCGGCAATAAGCGCCGCCTGTGGCGGGTAAAAAAGATCTCAAGGAACCAACATCCAGGCGTTTAGAAGAAGGCGTCGCCTTCGGCTTAGTCCGTTGAAGAAAAATGTCGGAGCACAGGGACTTCCTTCTCCTTCTGGCTTCTGACGCCTTCACCTATTCCCCTTCAGCGGGCGTCAGCGTCAGCGGTGTCTGAACCGGCGCTTCGCTCTCCAGGCGGTCCACATTCTGAAAACCCCGGGGCAGCTTCCTGCCGCGGCGGCCGCGTTCTCCCCCATACTGGATGAGGTTGCCGGCGGTCAGCTTAAAAAAGCGTTTGCCGGCAAATATGGTCAGGGTCCCTTCTTCAGGCACCAGGATCAAATGGATCAGCAGTTCCTTGCGCTCGCGGGCGCGTTTGGGGGGGATCTGAATTATCTTGTTGCCCTTGCCTTTGGCAAGGGCCGGCAGCTTGCTGAGGGGGAAAACCAGCATGCGTCCCTCGCTGGTGATGGCCGCCAGCAGAGGGCCGGAGGTATTCTCCAGTGCTATGGGCCGCAACGGCTGCGCCCCTTTGGGCAGGGTGAGGATGACCTTGCCTTTGGTGTTGCGCGTCACCAGATCGTCGAAACGGGTGATGAACCCGTAGCCGGCATCGCTGGCCATGAGCAGTGGCTGTTCGGCCGGTGCCATGATCACGGCGGTGAAGGTGGCGCCGGGTGGCAGGACAAAGCGCCCGGTGAGCGGCTCGCCATAACCCCTGGCCGACGGAAGGGTATGGGCGGAGAGGCTGTAGGTCCGCCCGGTGGAATCCATTAAAACCACCGGCTGATTGCTCCTGCCCCGGGCGGCGTCCAGATAGCGGTCGCCCGGCCGGTAGATGGCTTCGCCGGGATCGATCTCGTGACCCTTGGCGGCCCGCACCCAACCGTTGGCCGACAGAATCACGGTCAGCGGTTCGACCGGGGCAAGCTGCTCTTCGGATATGGCCAGGGCCTCCTCGCGTTGGACGATAGCGGTGCGCCGGTCGTCGCCGTAACTTTTGGCATCCTCCCGAAGCTCCTTTTTAATCAAGGTCTTGAGGCGGGCCGGCGATCCCAGGGTGGTTTCCAATAACTGCCGCTCGGTGTCCAGAGCCTGCTGCTCGGTGCGGATTTTCATCTCCTCTAGTTTGGCCAGGTGGCGCAGGCGCAGCTGAAGGATGGCCTCGGCCTGGGAATCGGAAAGCTTGAAACGGGCCATCAGCACCGGCTTGGGTTCATCCTCGCTGCGGATGATGCGGATGACCGCGTCGATGTTCAGATAAGCCACCAGCAGGCCGTCGAGGATATGAAGGCGCTCCTGAACTTTTTCCAGGCGGTATCCCAGGCGATCCTTGACGGTCTGGGTTCGAAAGGCGATCCACTCGGTGAGCAGGTCGAGCAGCCCCTTGACGCCGGGCTTGCGGTCCCGGCCGATAACGTTCAGGTTGATCCGAAAGGTTTTTTCCAGCTCGGTGGTGGCGAACAGGTGTGCCATGAGGGCGTCTTTGTCAACCCGGTTGGATCGGGGCACGATCACGAGGCGGATGGGGTCTTCATGGTCCGATTCATCCCGAAGGTCAGCCACCATGGGCAGCTTCTTCTTGTTCATCTGGGCGGCGATCTGCTCCAGCACCTTGGCCGGCGAAGTCTGGTGGGGCAGGGCGTTGATGACGATGTCGCCGTTTTCCAGCTCGAAGGTGGCCCGCATGCGGATGACGCCTCTACCCGCCCGGTAGATCTCCACGAGCTCCGATCGCGGCGTGATGATCTCGGCGCCGGCAGGGTAGTCCGGGCCCTGGATATAGTTGCACAATGCGTCGACGTCGGCCCCCGGGGTGTCGATCAGGTGGATGCAGGCGTCGACGACCTCCTTGATGTTGTGGGGCGGGATATCCGTGGCCATACCCACGGCGATGCCGGTGGTGCCGTTGAGCAGGATGTTGGGAAGCCGGGCCGGCAGTACGCGCGGCTCCTTGAGCGTTCCGTCGAAGTTGGGCACCCACTGCACGGTTCCCATGGCGATTTCGCCGAGCAGCACCTCGGAATAGGCGGAGAGCCGGGCCTCGGTATAGCGCATGGCGGCAAAGGATTTGGGGTCGTCGGGTGCCCCCCAATTTCCCTGGCCGTCGACCAGCGGGTAGCGGTAGGAGAAGGGCTGGGCCATGAGCACCATGGCTTCGTAGCAGGCCGTGTCGCCGTGGGGGTGAAACTTGCCGAGCACATCACCCACGGTGCGGGCGGATTTTTTGTGCTTGGACGTTGCTTTGAGGCCCAGTTCGCTCATGGCATAGACGATGCGCCGCTGTACCGGTTTAAGCCCGTCGCCGATGTTGGGCAGGGCGCGGTCCATGATCACGTACATGGCGTAGTCGAGATAGGCCTGTCGGGAAAACTGCTGCAGGGGCATGCGTTCGGTGCCCTCGATGCGGATGGATGCAGGTACGTTCATATTAGATCTGCTTTCAACATGTTGGGCGCTATTCGGTTCAATTAGAAAATGAGAGTCTGGTATTCAGGTTCTCCCCCCCGACCCCTTTTACTGCTCAATCCACCTCAGCCAGATCGCCGCTCTCCTCGATCCACTGGCGGCGGTCGGAGGCCCGTTTTTTGGCCAGCAGCATGTCCAGGGTTGAAAACGCCGCTTCGTCCTCCTCCATGGTCAGTTGAACCAGCCGGCGGGTGTCAGGGGCCATGGTGGTTTCGCGCAACTGCAGGGGATTCATTTCACCAAGCCCCTTGAAGCGCTGGACGTTGATTTTACCGCCGGCCCTTTTGGTCTCCATGCGCCGGATAATAGCGGTCTTTTCGGCTTCATCCAGGGCATAATGAACCTCTTTGGCCATGTCGATGCGATAGAGCGGGGGCATGGCTACAAAGACATGGCCGGCTTTCACCAGCGGGGTGAAGTGTTGCAGAAACAGTGCACAGAGCAGGGTGGCGATGTGCAGGCCGTCGGAGTCCGCATCGGCCAGGATACAGATTTTTCCGTAGCGCAGTCCGTTGAAATCCTGCGACCCCGGGTCCACTCCAATGGCCACGGCGATGTCGTGAACCTCCTTGGATGCCAATATCTGCGTCGACTCCACTTCCCAGGTGTTGAGGATCTTGCCCCGCAAGGGCATGACAGCCTGGATTTGCCGGTCCCTGGCCTGTTTGGCAGACCCACCCGCCGAGTCGCCCTCCACCAGAAACAGCTCGCTCTGAGCCGGGTCCTGACTGACGCAGTCGGCCAGTTTGCCGGGCAAGGCAGGGCCGGCGGTGACTTTCTTGCGTTCGATCCGCTTGCCGGCCCTGAGCCGGTTGCGGGCACTCTCGATGGCCATTTCCGCCAGGCGCTCACCCGCGTCGGTGTGGTGGTTCAGCCACAGGCTGAAGGCGTCCTTGACCACGCCGTTGACAAAGGAGGCACACTGGCGGGAGGAGAGGCGCTCTTTGGTCTGGCCGGAAAACTGGGGATCGGTCATCTTGGCCGACAGTACGTAGGAACAGCGCTCCCAGATGTCATCCGGGGCCAGCTTGATGCCCCGGGGAATCAGCTTGCGAAACTCGCAGAACTCGCGAATGGCGGCCAGGAGCCCGGAGCGGAATCCGTTGACATGGGTGCCGCCCTGGGGCGTAGGGATGAGGTTGACGTAGCTTTCCGCAATGGTCTCCCCGCCTGCGGGCTGCCATACCACCGCCCAGGCAACGGCTTCCCCCTCTCCATCCAGTCTGCCCAAGAAGGGCTCGTCGGGGATCACTTCACATCCCTGCAGAGCGCCGGCCAGATACGCTTTCAGGCCGTCCTCATAGTACCACTGTTCTTTTTCGCCGCTGCTTTCATCCGTAAACGTCACCGTGAGTCCCGGGCACAGGACCGCCTTGGCCCGCAGGTTGTGGCGCAGCCGCTGGGTGGAAAACCGGACGGTGTCGAAATAGTCGGGGTTGGGCCAGAACCTGATGAAGGTGCCGGTGTTGCGCTGGCCCACCGTGCCGGTGAGGGCGAGTTCCTGCTGCCTGCGCCCGTCGGCAAACCAGATAAAGTGTTTATGGCCGTCGCGCTTGATCTCCACTTCCAGGCGGGATGAGAGGGCATTGACCACCGATACACCCACGCCGTGAAGCCCGCCGGAAAACTGGTAGTCTTTGTTGGAAAACTTGGCCCCGGCGTGCAGTTTGAGCAGGATGACCTCAACACCGGTGATGCCCTCCTCAGGGTGAACGTCGGTGGGCATGCCTCGGCCGTCGTCAGCCACACTGAGTGAGCCGTCCGTGTGCAGAATCACGTCGATGCGTCTGGCATAGCCGGCAATGGCTTCGTCCACGCTGTTGTCGATCACCTCCTGGGCCAGGTGGTTGGGTCGCTGGGTATCGGTGTACATGCCCGGCCGCCGGCGGACCGGGTCCAGACCCTTTAAGACTTCCAGGGAAGCGGCGTTGTAGTCCCTAACGGGCGAGCCGTTTTTATTGAAAAGGGTGTCGGTTTTAATGGTGAAACCTCCGGGTGACGATGCTTGCTTAATTCTTGATGAACCTCCAATACCCGCGAATATAAAGCTGAACAGCGAACATCGTATAAGCTATGCCATCTTTTTTACGATTGGGCTGAGCGAAGCGAGCGCAGGATTCGACGTTCAATTCACTGCCTACCTTGTCTGTTGTTATTCCCGCGCACGAAGAATTCCATGCTGACTCGATAAATCCGGATCCAGCTGTAATCGCAGGTTGATGACTCCCAGGCCGCCATGCGCTCCAGCAAGGGGCCGGATAGTGCTGTCGGCGGACAGGGGCGAGCCGGTCGATCCCTTTATGATGGATAACGGTCAAAAAATCAATACTGTATGTTGTGGTCAAACGGGATATATATGCTGTCGTCAAGGAAAATTATTGCATGTCAACTACCTGGTGGGGTGGCTTTATTCCGATGGGATGTCGGTGAGATTTGATGAATGCGGGCATCCAACGCCAAAAAGCAGGGCGGAAATCCGTCCTGCCTTTTGGCTTATCTAACTTCAGCGGGTTCAGTGCTGAAACCTATTTCATGATTTTTTTCTGTTGCTGACGCCGGCCAAGCCTACCAGGCCTGTTGCTACTAGCAGCAGAGCTGCGGAATTGGAAGCGGGGGCTGAGGTGGAATCGCTTGCGGCTGTTGTCATGTTCGTTGACGGAAAGCTTGCTTCAGATCCTGAATCGGAAACCAAGTCAGACATAGCGTTGTCCGCATTCGATGACATGACCCCTATACATATTAAAACAAAGATGAACATTATCATTGGCGTTTTCATAGGTTGCATCCTTTCTCTTCCTTCTGAGAGGCTTATAAGCAAGATGACTGCCAATATCGTATTAGATACTGATAATAAATCAAATATATAAATATAACAAATAAATACGTTATAATTCAATACTCGCGACCGGGCGGTTGTTTTTTGAATTGTGGAATGGTTTACATATTTTGATGCCACCTTTTTTTCATATTATAACCTTAATTACACAATAGGAGTGCGGCCGTTTCAAATTACTGAGGCGAATGGCATTCAGTACCCGGATATCATGGCACGCATATACGGGTTTACGGACCATATCCTCTCAGCGGTTGGTTTTGTCCCCTCCGTGCCGGTGTCTTTACTAATTCCGGAGGGGTGAGGGCCTTGCGAGTCGCTAAGCCAGCGTACGCTCGGAAAACGACCGGTTGTGGCGCAACTCACTTACCGGCAGGCGGTGTCTGGCGAACCCCTTCGATCTGTTTGCGATGCCTGTGCATGCGGAGGTGCCGCTGCTGTCCGTTGATTGCCGGGATAGGGTCGATAGGGCTGTGGAAGATAGGCGGGGCGCTGGATTCCAGAATGATTGGAAAGACGGCATTCCGGCTTTCGCCGGAACGCAGGCCATCAAGGCTGTCTCAATTTCAGGACGCAATCCATTCGTATGGTTTCCCTATCCTGGAAAAAGGATGCATGCAGATCCTAATCTTCGGTGGCTGCATGGTTGGTGGCTTCGGGAAGATCGGCAATCCGTTCGGGTGCTCCCGGGCTGTCTTGAGCTTGATTTTCGCCCTCGATCTGATCTTCCAACCGCGATTTGCTCAGTTCTGCGATCTCTTTTGGGGTGGGCAGGTCTTTGAGGTCCTTGAGTTCGAACACCTCGAGAAAGTGCTTGGTGGTGGCGTAAATCAGCGGCCGGCCGGGGATCTCCTTGCGCCCCAGCACGCGGATCAGCTTTCGTTCCATGAGCATGCGCAGGACACCGCCGCTGTCCACGCCGCGGATGTGTTCGATGTCGCTGCGGATGATGGGCTGATTGTAGGCGATGATGGCCAGAGTTTCCAGTGCGGCCTTGCTCAGGCGGGGGGCGCTGGGGCGGACCAGGCGTTTGATCCATTCGTTGTACCGACCCTGGGTGCGGAACTGATAGCCGCCGGCTACCTGCTTGAGCACGAATCCGCCGTCGCGCTGCTCGTGCTCTGCCGCCAAGGCCTCGATGGCAGCTTTGATCGCAGCTGGATCCTCACCTTCCAAAAGGCCTTTGAGGTGGTCCATGGTCAGCGGCGTTTCCGAGACAAAGAGCAGGCTCTCGATGATGTATTTTAGGTTTTCAGCCATTTCAAGACGATTCGAACAATGATGTTAACGTCTGTCAACCCAACGAAGACGGGCATCTGATTTCATTCACCATCCAACCAACGGCCGACGGGTCTGTCCATCAAAACACCTATTGGTAAAAAATCCTGATGATTCCCGTGGGCACATGCTGGGCGATGCGGACGAGGCCGAGTTTAGCCATTTCCAGAACCGCCAGGAAGGTGACGATGATGTCGGACCGTTCGTGGCTATGGGCAAATAACTCATCAAAGGTCATGGAATCCTTGGCTTCCAACAGTTCCGTCAACTGGGTGATGCGTTCCTGGACCGACACCCGGTCTCGTGAAAGATCGACCCGGTGGCCCGGGGTCACCTTGTCCAGGATGCTCTGGAACGCATCGATCAGTTCAAACAGACCGATTCGGATCACCTGATCATTTTCCAAGCCCTCCAGAGCGTCGGTGTCCGGTCTGCGGATAAAGGTCTTTTCCCCCAGCAGATTGCGTTCGGCCAACTGTTCGGCGGCCGATTTGATGCGCAGGTACTCCAGCAGCGGTCGGGTGATCTCCAGCCTGGGGTCCTCGTCCTCCTCTTCACCGGATTGGGCCGGCAGCAGCATTCTGGACTTGATATGGGTCAGGGTGGATGCCATGAGGATAAAATCACCGGCGAAGTCGATATTCATCTGTTTCATCCATTCCAGATATTCCAGATACTGGGCCGTAATCTGTGCAATGGGGATATCGTAAATATCCACTTCCGCTTTTTTGATCAGATGGACCAGAAGGTCCATGGGGCCTTCGAAAACGTCCTGGAGGTTGACCCGATACCGATCATTGCCACCGTCATCGGGGCCCGAATCCGTCAAATCGTCCATCATCAGTGGCATAGTTGTGTAAGGCCTGTTATGAGCGCTGCTTAAGCCGTTTGCGCGTTGCATGGCGGTAATGCTGCCAGGCGAACGGTACGGGGAAATCCAGACTTCTGAAGCATGGTTTCGCCTTCCGTTGGGTCCATGGTTCCGCGCCGTTTAATTCACCGGTCGTGGCTGGGCATTGGTCGACAACGCTTGCCATGAAGACACCCGCTGTCTGGTCCGCCCGGCAGGATCTCCGGCTAATCCCTGATCCGGATCGCAGCCCGGACCTGATCCATGGTTGCCTGGGCCACGCTGCGGGCCTTTTGGCTGCCAAAGGCGATGATCTCTTTGACCCGTTCGGGTTTGGCCTTGAAATGGGCGCGCCGTTCGTGGAGGGGTGCCATGGCCTTGATCAGGTTTTTGGCCATGATTTGCTTGCATTCCACGCATCCGATCTGCGCATTGCGGCACTGGGGATCGATGGCCTCACAGTCCTGCCTGTCAGAATAGATTTTATGAAATTCGAACACGTTACAAACGTCCGGGTTGCCCGGGTCCGATCTGCGCATGCGCTGGGGGTCGGTGATCATCTGGGACACTTTACGGTTGATTTCGTCCGGGGTATCGGAAAGGTAGATGGCATTGTTGTAGGACTTGCTCATCTTGCGCCGGTCCAAGCCCAGAATTTTGGAGGTTTGGGTCAGGATGGCTTCCGGTTCCGGAAATACGTCGCCGTAAAGGAAATTGAACCGCCGGGTAATTTCCCGGGTGATCTCCACGTGGGGCACCTGGTCGATGCCCACCGGCACGCCATTGGCCTTGTACATGATGATGTCCGCCGCCTGGAGAACCGGGTATCCCAAAAAACCGAAGGTGGATAGATCCTTGTTGTTGATCTGGACGATCTGATCCTTGTAGGTGGGGTTGCGTTCCAGCCATGGCACCGGTGTGATCATGGAGAGAAACAGAAACAGTTCGGCATGCTCCGGAACCAGCGATTGAACGAAAAGGGTGCTTTTGTCCGGATCGAGGCCGGCGCTGAGCCAATCGATCATCATTTCGTGCACGTACCCGGTGATGGCAGCGGGGTTTTCGTAGTCGCTGGTCAGGGCATGCCAGTCGGCGATAAAGAAAAAACAGTCGTAATCGTCCTGCATGCCGACCCAGTTGGCCAGGGCACCGTGCAGGTTGCCCAGATGGAGTGGGCCAGTGGGCCGCATTCCGCTTAATATCCGTTGCTTGGAACTCATGAACACATCTCCCGATCGATTGGTTGGCTGTTGCCGGTTTGCCGATCGCCTACGGCCGCCGTTACATTTTTCAAACCCGCTATATTAAACAGAAGGCAGCCTGCAATCAAGAAAAAAAGCAGCTGACAGGCAGATGAAGATCCATGGTCAGGCTGTCGGCCGAAACTGTTCGGGTAAAGGAAGGTAGAAACGGTATGCTTAGCCCAGACAAGCGTCACCCTCTCCATTTTGCAATCTTGTTCCTGGCAAAGGTCAACTCATCTTCCTGGGTTTTGACCAGTCCGTTGAGTTTGGCTTCCAGGACGGCCTGCAGCGTTTTGCTGAAGAGGGGACCCGGTTTCAGGCCCATTCTCAAAAGATCGCTTCCGGAGAGTGCCACCGCTACGTTGCGAAGCTGGGTGTGGTACTGGGAGATCCGCTTTTGGGCCATTTCCGAAGCGGTGCATACCATCATGTAAAGAATCATTTCCGTTTTAAAATCCTTGAGCAGGTTGAATATTTCTGCATTGCTCATTAGCTTACACCGTTCCAGACGCAGCAGCTGTTCGTCCGCCCTGATGCGGGTCTCTCCAAACATCCTTGCATACCGCGGGGCAATGGTCAGGTGTTCGCAGATTTCGTGGGTGGTTTTCAGATCGCAATGGCGGATCAGGGCCATGAAATAAACGGCCCAGCGCTCATAGGTTTCATCGATGAAAAGCAGGTCGTGCCAGTCGGTAACCTTTGAGGCGCTGTCGAGCAGGCGTTTAAGATCGTTTTCGATGATTATCGCCGGATGAATGACCCTTAACAGATTGTAATCCAGCAGCCTTAACACCGTCGGCGCTGGGTTTTCTTCCTTCAGGATCAATTGGAGCTCTGAATAGACCCGTTTGCCGGCAAGGCGCTTGAAGAAATCCATCTTTACGGCATTGTCGATAAGGCTGGATGTGAGTTTGCCGATGGTGAAGCCGAACCGCTGCTCGAACCGCAGGGCCCGGAACACCCGCGTTGGATCTTCAACAAAGCTCAGATTGTGCAGCACACGCAGGACTTTGTCTTTGATATCCTTCTGGCCGGAGAAAAAATCGATCAGCCGGCCGAATTTCCCCGGGTTGAGTTGAATGGCCAGCGTGTTGATGGTGAAATCCCGGCGAAACATATCCATTTTGATGGAACTCATTTCAACCACCGGCAGCGATGCCGGAAACTGGTAATATTCCATGCGCGCAGAAGCCACATCGATTTTAAACCCGTCGGGAAAGATGATTACAGCGGTTCCAAATTTCTGATGCGTGTGGGTCCTTGCCCCACATGCCTGAGCGAATGTTTTGGCGAATTCGATCCCGTTGCCTTCGATAACCACATCGATATCTTCATTTTCTCGGTAAAGGAACAAATCCCGGACAAATCCGCCCACCACGTATGCACCGCAGCTCAGCTGGCTGGCAGTTTCACCGAGTTGGGTCAGGGTTGCCAGAATGTGTTTGGGAAGGCGCTCGCGCATGAAATTGCTGACCACCCGCGAGCGTTTACTGCCGGATTCGTCCCCCAGCATCGAAACGTCGTGGTTTGAGGCCCGGCTCTGCTGAACCAGCGTATTGAGCAGGTCTGTGCGGGTGATTACACCCACTACCTTCCCGTCTTGCATAACCGGCAGAATCCGCTGTTTGTTGCCAATGATCTTTTCCTGGATTTCCACGACATCCGCATCCGGATGTACATGGGATATTTCGGTACTCATGTATTCGCGGATCGGAATGGTGTCGAGGTCATGAAAGAGGGCTTTTTCAATGACCTGCCGAGTGATGCAACCGGTGAAGCCGTTGGCTTCGGAACTGCTTTCGGCAACGAGCAGGGCATTGATGTTGTAACGGGTTAACAGGGCCTTGGCTTCTTTGCAGGTGGTTTTTTCACTGGCCATGATAGCTGGAGAAGACATCAGATGCCGGGCCAGCCGTCTCGGGTTGATTTTGGCGTAAAGGGCCTCAAAAAGCAGCTGTTCGGTCTGCGCAACGGTTTTGCCCTTGACGGTCGCCGCCGCGGCGGAAGGGTGCCCCCCCCCACCAATTTGGTCCAGAATCTCTCCGACGTCCACATCATCCGTTCGGCTTCTGGCCACGACGTAGACCTTGTTTTCCATCAGCGCCAGAGCAAAAATGGCATCAATGTTCTCCATTTTTGCCATTTTCTGCACCAGAAACGAGATGTCAGGAAAGTAGTTGTCCGTCGTCACACTGGTTAACACGATGTCTATCCCGTTGATCGTATAGCGTTTGGATGCTTGAATCATATCGTTGAGCAATCCGATCTGTTCGGGATTGAACTCTCTGGTGATCATGCTGGAAACCACATTGAGGTTGGCGCCCCTTGAAAGCAGATAGGCAGCCGCCTTAAAGTCATGTTCAGTCGTTGAGGGGAAAGAAAAGGATCCGGTGTCCTCATAGATGCCCACGCACATGATGGTGGCTTCTTCCGGTGTGATGGGGACACGCTTTTCCCGGAGAATGCCCGTTAAAATGGTCACCGTGGCACCAGTCAACATATGATATTCTTTGTCCGCGGGGATATCGTCGTCTTTTTTGGGGTGGTGATCATAAATATGGATTTCCAGTCCGGGGTTGTCGAGGATGCGGCACAAATCACCAATCCGGTTACGTCGCCTGGTGTCAACCAATACCAGCCGGGTGACCGCGGAGAAGTCGATTTTCCCCAGTTCGACGATGTTGAAGAGATAGACCATGGATTGGATAAAGAAGTTCCTGAGGTTTTTTTCCTGGGACCCTGGAAAGACCACCCGTGCGCCAGGGTATAGCTTCTGAGCGGCAAGCATCGAGGCCATGGCATCGAAATCCGCATTCACATGGCTGGTGATGATGGTCAGTGATTCTTTTGGGTTTGCGTTTTCGTGGGTCATAGCCTGGAGATGGTTGCCTCTCTGCATAAGACACAATTCGGGTTGGGCGTGGGTTCGTTCTTGGATGCCGATCCTGTCAATCCTGTCCGCAGATCGATTCGATCAACGGTCAAAAGTGTCAACCCCAGTCCATATTGAATATGGTCTCCACGGATCGTACAAGGAAAACAGATGGATATTACGCTGTTGGTTCCTTTTTTGCAAGCCAAGTGATCCATGGGACCGGTTTTCCAAAGCCAATTGACAGCGCCACCAATACCCCGATATTAATAAAGTTATTGTTGTTTCAAGCAGTTTGTGGTAGCAAGATGACAACTAAATTCAAAGAAAATCACGATGAGCACCGATTGCACAATTAAATACAAGACGCTGTTCGGACCTGTTCCATCGAGACGCTTGGGCATTTCTCTCGGCGTGGATCTCGTGTGCCACAAGACGTGCAGCTTGGACTGCGTTTATTGTGAATGTGGTGCAACGACCCACCTGACCACGAAAAGAAAAGAATATGTTGCTGTGGATCGGGTTAAAGACGAATTGGTCAATTTCCTTTCCCGAGATGAGAAAATTGATTTTATCACCTTTTCCGGGTCTGGTGAACCGACCCTGAACGAAGGAATCGGCGACGTGATTCAATTTCTCAAGACTGACTATCCTCAATATAAAGTGGCCCTGCTCACCAACAGCACGCTGCTTGATCAACCTGCTGTGAGGCGCCAGGTAAAGGATGCCGATGTCGTCATGGCATCCATGGACGCTGCAACCGAAGCGCAATTCAGGCGGGTGAATCGTCCCCATCCGTACCTTGATTTTGACTCGATCAATGATGGCATTGCTGCATTCAGGAAAATGTTTTGCGGCCGGCTGCTGATGGAGTGCTTCCTGGTGAAGGACTGCAACGATTCTGCCCAGGAACTGCTGGAAATAAGAACACTCCTTGAACGGATTGATGCCGATGGCGTTCTCCTGAACACCCTTGACCGGCCGGGCACGGAAGCCTGGGTGCAGCCGGTTGGACAAAAACGGCTTAAGGAAATTTCAGATTTTCTTGTAGGTGCCGAAATCGTTAACTATGAATCCACCCGGCCTGTGAGGGCCATGGGACATGGAGACCTGATGGCGCGCCTTGTTTCAACCGTTCGCAGACGTCCTTATACTGCCCAGGATGTATCACAGATTATTGGACTGGACGTTGAAACGCTGCAACCTGTCCTGGATCAGTTAGTTGCTTCCAACCAACTGGCTATGAAACAGATGGATCGAGGACTTTTCTACATGGCTTCTTAAACCAGGCGGTGCTTTCGAAAAGAACATTTCATCATCGCTGTAATATAGCGTCAACCGCTCATTCAAGCACATAGGGGGATGTTATGCCGGTTTTTCTGTGGGAAGGAAAGAACAGGAACAATATCGTTCAGAAAGGTGAGATGGAAGCATCCAGCGAAGATGTCGTTCGATCCAATCTCAACAGACTTCGAATAACACCGACCAAAATCAAGAAAAAACCGAAAGACCTGCTTGAAAATATCGCTTTTCTTCAACCCGGGGTAACCCAAAAGGACATCATTTTGTTCTGCCGGCAGTTTTCGACGATGATTGACGCGGGACTTCCCATCATCCAATGCATGGATATTTTACATGCCCAGCAGGAAAATGCCACCTTCAAAAAAATGTTAAAAAATATCAAGGAACAGGTGGAAAGCGGGTCAACATTGGCGGATTCACTGAAAAAGTATCCCAAACAGTTTGATGACCTCTTCGTGAATATGATTGCGGCGGGTGAGGCCGGTGGTATCCTGGATACCATTTTAAGGCGGTTATCCGCTTACATGGAAAAAGCAGCCAGACTGAAAAGTCAGGTAAAGGGGGCGATGACTTACCCGATCGTGACAATGATCATCGCGGTGGCTGTTGTGGCGATCATTCTAGTGTTTGTCATTCCCGTGTTCCAGGAAATGTTTGCCGATATGGGGGGGGCGCTTCCCGGGCCCACGCTCCTGGTCGTTGCCATGAGTGAATTTGTCAAATCGAAGATCCATTGGATTATAATCGGAATCGTGCTTTTCATTTTTGCATTTAAAAAATACTATAAAACCGAAAATGGCAGAAAAGTTGTTGATGCCACGATGCTTAAACTGCCGGTGTTGGGTCTCTTGATTCGCAAGGTGGCGGTTGCCAAGTTCACCCGTACCATGGGAACCATGCTGTCTAGCGGGGTGGCGATCTTGGAAGCATTGGACATCGTCGCCAAAACGTCAGGCAATAAATCCATTGAAAGGGCTTTGTATACGGTAAAAAGCGGTATCACCGAAGGCCGTACCATGGCGGATCCCCTGGCCGAAAGCGGGGTTTTTCCCGCCATGGTTTGCCAGATGATTTCCGTCGGTGAGTCGACGGGCGCCCTCGACGCGATGCTCCAGAAGATTGCGGATTTTTATGAAGAAGAGGTCGACCAAGCGGTTGAAAATTTAACGTCGCTGATAGAACCCTTCATGCTGGTTTTTTTAGGCGTGGTTATCGGCGGGCTGGTTATTGCCATGTATCTTCCTGTTTTCAAAATGGCTGGAAACCTTTAACCTGAGGACTTGTTTCAGCGTTTTTCAAAAGATGGCCGTTTGGAGGATCGCTGAAGATGCCAACCGCTGCCCATTATCCTTCGTGCGCGACGATCAGAAGGCCAATTCTGTGTGGTTACAATCGACGCCGCGCTGGAGCAGGGGAACCGGGAGCTACGCAACCGGATGTCACCTTGATGATTCGTCTGTGTGCTCAATGCATTCCTTGCACCCGGATACACTAATATCCTGTCTTGATTGATTTCTTGCCTATCTATCGACTCGATAACGAGACCTTCAACCGAAAACTGAAATGGTTGATGTCTCTGCGGTTTCTTTTCGCATTGCTGCTGCTGGGTTCAACGATTGCCTACCAAGTCGGTAACCAATTCTATACATTTGAAAAACCGATTATTTTCCTATACGGGCTTTCAGGAGCGCTCGTCTTTCTGTCGGCCGTTTACGGCCTTCTGTTGCCCATCGTTAACCGATACCAACTGTCTTTTATTTATTTTCAGATCAGCATCGATGCCTTGTGCATCACCCTGATCATTTTTGTGACAGGAGGTTATTCCAGTGTATTTTCGTTTTTATACCTGGTGGTTGTTATCTATTCCAGCGTATTTGTTTTTAAGCGGGGCAGTCTCCTCGTGGCAGTATTCTGCAGCGTCCAGTTTGCCGTACTGCTGATTCTCGAATTAAATGGCACCATCGATCCCTTTGGCTATGGTGGCATCATTATTCATTCTGCATTAACGGGCATTCAAGTGTTTCAAAAAGGCGCCATTATGTTCGCTGCATGCTTTTCAGTCGCATTTCTAAGCGGTTATCTTTCTGACCAGGAACGCAAATCCAAGGCGGAACTCGTGGCCATGGAGGCCCACCTGGGCAGGGTGAAAAACCTTGCCCAGATTGGTGAGATGGCGGCCGGACTGGCGCATGAAATTAAAAACCCGCTGGCATCATTATCGGGCGCCATTCAGATCCTTAAAGGTGAAATGGAAAACGACAATGACAGCATGCGGTTGATGCACATTGTCCTCAGGGAAACGGATCGATTGAGTAACCTGGTTAACAATTTCCTTATTTTTGCCAGGCCCACTGCCGGTCAGACCAAATGTGTGAATTTGGGAGAGGCCTTGACTGAGATTGTAACCCTTTTTGAAAAAGACGGTTCAGTCGATCAACGGATCAACGTGGATTTGACCATAATCGCCGATGCATTTATCGAAATCGATCCGCTGCAACTGCGCCAGGTGGTCTGGAATCTATTGTTGAATGGGGCTGAATCTATTGAAAACAAAGGCACCATTAAAATATCTGTGCAGAAGCTAAAAAACGAGCGGGTCATGGTTGAGATTGCTGACGATGGTTGTGGTATGGACGAACAGACGGTTAAGGCCATATTCAATCCCTTTTTCACGACCAAACCCAATGGCACCGGCCTGGGGCTTTCCATTGTATATCGCATCCTGGAAACCTTTAACTGCCGCATGGATGTAAAAAGCGAGCCCGGCGCGGGCAGTGTTTTTACCTTGTACTTCAAACCGATTGATCCTGCCAAAAAGCCGCAGTAATACCCCATTCTTTGAACCTGTGTTCATTAGTGCACAGTCTGTGCAAAAATGATTATTGCCTTTTTTCTAACCCCTTATTCCGCGCGGCCTGATTTCTGATAAAATTTCCACCTATAACACCGAACGGATAGACAGCATTTAAATTAATTCTTTAAATACAGTAGGATATATTTAAACCGTGCTATTGGCTGCCCTTGAAGCGATCAATTCATTTAAATGGTATAAAACATGCATTAACCGTCGTTGACGTTTTTTGACAAGTTAGCTGCTCGATAAAGGCAAAACATCCGAAAGGGTGTGACGCAAAGCCAACGGCCTGAAACCAGATGATCTGGAAATGGCGGCAGGGCTGCCGAGCGAACACAGCATCTCTCAATTACGCTGATGGTCGCGCGGAAATTAAGAACTTGGGAGATGCAAGATGAAACTGGCCACCCGATCCTGTCTGAAGGTTTTGATTGCTTCCATTACACTTATTGCCATTGGTGTTTCCTCTGCATACAGTGCGAACGTGACCCTGAGGTGGGATGCCAACGTCCCCGCTCCGGAGGGATACCGCGTTTTCGCACGAGAAGGCAGCCAGAGTTACAACTACGATCATCCGATCTGGCAAAACAACCTTACCACATGCGCGTTGACCGGTCTTACCGAAGGTGTCACATACCACTTCGTCGTTCGTGCCTATGATGGAGATCTGGAAAGTGCCGACTCTGCAGAAGTTGCCTATACGCCTGCCTTTGCTGCGCCCAACCAGGCACCCACGGCTGATGCGGGTCCGAACCAAAGTGTCTATGAAGGCGCTTCGGTAACCCTCGACGGAAGCGGCTCAAGCGACGCTGACGGAACCATTTCCGGTTATCAATGGTCCCAGACCGATGGCGCCGGAATAACCATCCAGAATGCCAGCCATGCACAGGCATCTTTCACCGCCCCGGTTGTCGGTATGGCGGGTGAAACATTCACTTTCAAACTGACCGTTTCCGATGACGACGGGAGCACCTCGATGGCAACCATTACCGTCAGCGTGCTCAAGTCGTCCAACTTCGATGCTGATGGTGATAATGTGCCCGATGTTCTGGACCTGTTTCCCAACGATCCCAACGAATGGGCGGACAATGACAATGACGGAACGGGTGATAATCAAGATACGGACGATGACAACGATGGGATGTCCGATGCCTGGGAGATAGCCTATGGCCTGGATCCGCTCAGGGATGATGCTGAACTGGATATGGACGGTGATGGTATTGCCAATTTAACCGAGTTCCAGGCGGATACCAATCCAGCGACCGCGCCGGACAATGTTGCACCAGATGCGCCAGTTATCGATACCGTTATCCAGACCGAGCGGGTGGCGCTTACGCCCGTGCTTGTGGCCGGGGCTTATTTCGATGCCGACCACGATGTCCATTACCAATCCCAATGGCAGATCAGCACCGAATCCGATTTTTCGACATTGATTTTAAATGAAACCAGTAAGACCCGACGGACTGCATACACTGTTGGTGAAATGGTACTCGATGTCGATACCGTTTACTACTGGCGGGTGAAGTTTATCGACGCACGCAATGGCGCATCGGATTGGTCCCCGCACGCAACATTTAGCACCATCACCGCTCAAGACTCGGATGATACGGATCTCAATGGTATCCCCGACGCTCAGGAAGTCGATTCGGTGGATATTAACGAAAATGGAACTCCTGATTACCTTGAAGACCGCATCATGGCGGTTAACACCGTAGAAGGGCAATCTATCGTCGGTGTAGAGGTGGTTTCCGAAAATGTCACGCTGGTTTCAATCAAATCCCTGCCCACCGCCATGCTCGCGGACCAGTCGGTGAAAATGGGATTTGGCCTCGTCGGTTTCAAACTATACCTGTCGGACGGCGTTAAGACCGCTACCGTCAAAATTCATTTCTCAAGCCAGGTGTCGCAAGATGCGCAGCTATACAAATACATCGTTGATAACGGTTGGGAAGCTTATGGAAATGCCGTTTTGGCCGGAAACCGCAAGAGCGTTACCATGATTTTGGAAGACGGGGGTGTGGGCGATGAGGATGGGGTTGAAAATGGTGTGATTGTTGATCCGTCCGGAATTGCAGATACAGATTCTCCGACATCCGAAGGCGCTTCTTTATCAACGGGTTGGGCTTCCGCCGGAAGTGGTGGTGGCGGTTGTTTTATCTCCATCGGGACTTCTGGGTTTAGCAATAGTGATTCTATCTCCTCCCATGCGGCCATGTCCCTGGCGATGTTTCTGCTGGGGGCGGGGATTCTGTTGCGCCATTGCATGTCTGCTCAGTCGAAAAAGCCAAGGTCCAGTAGGTATTAAACGCATCTGCAAGACAACCATTCAATCATCAAGGATACCCCTGAAGCACCATCATCAGGGGTATCTCCTTTTAATACGTCTGCTTGGCGCATAGAACAACACCCTGGGCAGCCACCATGTGAGGGGGCTGAATCGGAGCCATCAGACCAGGCCCAAGGCGATTCTGGCAACCCGGTCCGAAGCGCCGGCACCGCCGAGGAGGTCTTTCACACGCAACAACTCCTCTTTAATCTGTCTTAGCCGTTCCTGGTCGTTAACCATGCGGGTTGCGGTGTCAGCAATTCTTTGGGGCGACGCATCGTCCTGGATCAATTCGGGCAGCAGTTCCTTTTGAACAATAAGGTTGACGATGCCGATATGCTTCACTTTGATGAGTCTTTTTCCCAGCCAGTAGCTCAACGGGGAGACTTTGTATACAATGACCGTTGGAACCCCGAAAAGCGCTGCTTCCAATGTGACTGTTCCAGAGGCCGCCACCAGCAATTGGCTCTGTTTGAATACCTCAACAACCGGACCCTTAATCGTCTCTATTGCTAACCTTGACGCATAATGGCCGATGATGCCCGATATCAGGTCCTCGTTAATGGATTGGGCGCATGAAACCACGAACCTAACCGTCGGCAGGCGGCGCCTGATGATTTCGGCTGCCTCGAGCATGATGGGAAGCAGGGCGGTCACTTCCTTTTCCCTCGAACCGGGAACCAGTCCAATGACCGGTCCTTTTAATGGCGTTGTGGATGGCTGAAGCACTGGCGTTGGCAGGATTCTGTCTAACAGGGGATGGCCCACAAAGGTGACGGGCACATGATGTTTACGGTAAAACGGGGCTTCGAATGGCAGGATCACCGCCATGTGATCGACCAAGCGTTTGATTTTTTTGACCCGATTTTGGCGCCATGCCCAGATTTGGGGGCTGATGTAATATAAAATCGGAATGTTAAGCTTCTTGGCGAAGGCGGCAACATGGAAGTTGAAGTCGGGAAAATCGATTAATATCAGCAGGTCCGGCTTCCGGCTGGTCAGGGCTTTTTTAACCGTCGTCATGGCACGATAAATCGTCGGCAGTTTGGAAAACACTTCCGTTATGCCCACAACGGAAAGTGTCTTGGCGTCGACAATGAGTCGGACATCTTCCGTTTGCATGGCGTTGCCGCCAACGCCAAAAAGGAGCGTGTCCCTGGCGTGGTTTTTTATGGACTGAGCCAGTTTGGCACCGTGCATATCGCCCGATGCTTCACCGGCAATGATCATGATGCATTTTGGAGGCATTCGATCTGATGATTCGCTTCAACACACAAGGTGCTGGTTGGTTTCTTGAATCTGCGCCATAATGGACAGTGCGGTTTTCAGGGCATCGCGCCCCATCTGGCCGGTTACCAAAGGCTGGTGGCGATGATTAACGGATTGAACAAAGGACTTTAGCTCATCATCCAGCGCATCGCCCTTATCAAAGGCCAGTTCCTCGATTGACATGCCGGGGATGATGCCATTGGACTGGCTCATATCAGGATGCACCAGGGTGATTTTATGGTTGGCGAAGTCGATTGAAATGTAGGCCTCTTTTTGAAAAAGCCTGAGTTTGCGTTCATTTTTGGCAGAAATCCGGCTGGCCGTTACGTTAGCCACCGCCCCGTTGACAAATTCCAGCCGGGCGTTGGCAATATCGATATTCCCGGATATGACGGAGATGCCGGCAGCATTAACGGTTTTTATTTCTGAACGCACGAGGTTTAAGATTAAATCGATGTCATGGATCATCAGGTCAAGAACCACGCTGACATCGGTGCAGCGTCCCTGAAAAATGCTGAGACGGTGGGATTCGATGAAGCGGGGCTGGCTGATTTTGCCTTCCAAAGCCACCACGGCAGGGTTGAAACGCTCCAAATGCCCCACCTGGATGATCAAACCCTTGGATTCAGCAATTTGGATCAACTCATCAGCATCCTCGAGAACGCTAGTAATCGGCTTTTCGATCAGGACATCAACACCCTGTTGCAGGAAATCTTTGGCAATTGAAAAATGGGCCGGCGTCGGAGCAGCAATACTGACGGCATCGATTTTCCCGAAAAGGGATTGGTGATCCGGGTGGTAGGCCGTGCCGTTGTCACAAGCGACTTTTTTCCCCTGATCCGCGTCCGTGTCGACGACGCCGACAAGCTCCACATCCGGCATTTGGTGGTATTTTTGCGCGTGGAATTTTCCTAAGTATCCAACACCGACGACACCGACTCGCAGTTTTGCCATTTGAAGTTCCATTGGTTTTAAAAAAATCTTCCGTTCAACGCACGTTTATTGACGCTGTTTATTCGCAGATGATTGCAATATCGTTTTCGTTGGCCGCGCGAATCATTTCCATCCGATCAAAAACAACTGTCCGTCCAGCCTCTATGGCTAAGGCGCGAACATCGTACTGGCTCATGGTTTCAATGGTTTGCCTGCCCACCGAGGGAACATCGAAGCGGAAATCCTGATTCGGCTTGCAGACTTTGACCAATACCGCCTCACCCTTGCCCAACAGGCCGCCGCGTTTGATCGTGGCATCGGTTCCATCAATCGCCTCAACGGCAAGAATTGTTCCGCCACCGACAACCACACTTTGCCCAATGTCCAGCCGGCCAATTTCCCTTGCGATGGAAAAGCCCAGGGCAATGTCTTTCTTTTCGGACCGGGAAGGCTTTCTGCTCGTCCAGACCCCTTCGGTGGCGAGCAGCTCAGGCAAGAGAAAGGTTGAGGGCTCGATCTTGATACCTTCTTTTTCAAGACTATCCGCAAAGGCACGCATAATGGCATCATCGTGGGTGTGTCGCATGCCCGCAATGATGGCTATGGCTTTCAAATCCGGCTTCACATCGGTGAATAGCCGTGTTTTGCGAACTGCGCCCAACATCACTGCACGGTTGACGTTGTTTTGCTTAAAAAAGTTGATCAGACGTCTAACCTGACCCAGATGCAGCCATTGAATCTTTTCCGATAGCTGGGCGAGTTCCTGATCGGCTTCCTTGACGTAGGCCGCCGTGTAAACGGAGTATCCTTTTTCCACAGCGGTTTTAGAAAAGAGCATGGGAAACTGGCCGCTTCCCGCAATAAGTCCGATCTTTTCAGCCATCGAATTGGTATACCCTGATGATGTCAGCCGATCGAGCCAGAAATGGCTTTATCGGGTCACACCTCTGGAGGACGATTTAATAAACGCGATAAAGGTTTTCACTTCAGGCACCATATCCACTTCGGCGTGCACGCGCTCAATGGCTTCGTTAAGGGTTAACCCATAACGAAATAATATCCGATAGGTCTTTTTCAATGCGGACAACGTATGGTCAGAAAAACCTTGTCGTTTCAGTCCAACACGGTTAAGGCCATGCAAAATGGCTCGATCACCTGCCGCAATGACGTAGGGTGGCACATCCTTGACCACAGCGGATTTTCCGCCGACAAAGGCATAATCGCCAATTCTGACGAATTGATGGATGGCCACCAGGCCACCGACCGTGGCGTGATCGCCAATGGTGATATGGCCCGCCAGCGTGGTGTTGTTGGCCAGAACCACCATTTTGCCGACGCGGCAGTCGTGGGCAATATGGGTGTAGGCCATCAAATAGGATTTTTCACCCACTCGCGTAAAGCCATCACCTGTTTTGGTTCCGCGGTGAATGGTAACATATTCCCGGATGGTAACGTTCGACCCGATTTCAACATAGCTCTTTTCCCCGCCGAACTTCAGGTCCTGGGGAATGGCGCCAAGGGCTGCAAATTGAAATATTCGGCATCCCGGGCCGATGGTCACATGGGGGTCAACCACCACATGGGGGCCGATCCATGTTCCTTGGCCAACAGTGACATCCTCGCCGATAATGGAGTATGCACCGATTTCAACGCCGTCGCCGATATCTGCAGCGGGGCTGACGATTGCAGTAGGGTGAATCATATTAATCTCCGTAAGCGGCCAGCAGCTGTGCTTCGGCTACGATTTTTTCATCAACCTTGGCAATGCCGGCCATTTTGACTGCTTTGGATCTGAATTTAAGCATTTCCAGTTCCAGTATTAACTGATCTCCGGGTACGACCGGTTTTCTGAAGCGCACGTTGTCAAAGCCCATAAAATAGATCAGCTTGCCTTGATTTTCCGGTGGCAGCGATTGGCTGACAAGGACGCCGCCGGCCTGTCCCATGGCTTCGACAATCAGAACCCCGGGCATGATGGGGGTGTCCGGGAAATGTCCCTGGAAAAAGGGCTCGTTGATCGTTACATTTTTCAGGGCCACGATTTTCTTATCTTTGATAAATTCAATTACCCGGTCCAATAGCAAAAATGGATATCGATGGGGAAGGTTTCGCATGATCGACTTGATGTCAAAAACCATTTCCATGAGTAACCCTCCGTTTGGATTCAACGCGGTTCAATTTTTTTTTCCAGATCAGCGAGTTTTTTTTCCAGGTCAGCAATCTTTTTCTTCATTTCCGGAAGGGAGGGAATGACGCGTTGAACCCTCAACCAGGTCCTGTGGGGCATGGATGGAGAGCCGGATGAAACCACTTCACCGTCTGGAATGGATTTTCCTACCCCGGTCATCGGACCCACGGTGACATGGCTGCCGATGGTCAGGTGGCCGGAGATAGCTGCCTGTCCGGCGATAATGGCGTGGTGACCAATCTGCGTGCTGCCGGCAATGCCAACTTGGGCTACAATTAGGCTGTCCTCGCCGATAACCACATTATGGGCGATATGGACCAAATTGTCCGTTTTAACACCTCGCTGAATCCAGGTCCGACCGAAGGTCGCCCGATCGATGGTGTTACCGGCACCAATTTCAACATCATCATCAATCTGGACGGTGCCGATCTGGGGGATTTTGTGATGACGCCCGCCATCGGCTACAAAACCATATCCGTCACTGCCAATTACCGTTCCCGGATGAATCGTTACCCGACTCCCGATTCGGCACCCGCCCATGATGGTTACATTGGGATGAACCACCGCATCATCACCGATGGAGACATCATCGCCGATGAAGACGCCATTTTGAATGATCGATCCGGAACCAATGGTTACGCGATTGCCGACCGTTGCGAAGGCACCGATAAAGACGCCATCACCGGTCTGAACGGCAAAGCCTATGGACGACATGGGACTGATACCCGACGGTGGCGAAAGGGTCGGATGGTACAACGCCACCACTTTGGCAAATGCCAGTTGCGGGTTGTCCACACCGATCAGGTTTTTCCCGGGGGCTTCGAACCCCTTGGGGACGATGATGGCACCCGCCTGGGTGACATCGACGCGTTTTAAATATTTACTGCCGCCGGCAAAGGTGATCTGATTGGAATCAGCGGTGTCAAAAGGTGCAACGCCGCCAATTTTTTTCTCTTTTTCACCAACCGGGTCACCCTTGATCGCGTCGGCAATAGCTTGAAGACTATATTCGATTGGCACTGCGGATACCTGTGCTTATTGTTTCTTGTTTTTGCTTTTGGCATACCGGGCATTGTATTTTTTAATGACTTCATCGGTAATATCGATGGTGCTGGGTGAATAGAGAACCCCGCGTTGGTCCATAATCAGCAGGTAGCCGCCCGATTTACCAATCTCATCAATAATATCCAGTGTTTCGGATTGAAGTCCGCCCATCAGTTTTTTCTGAATGCCCTGCAGTTCCACCTCATATTTTTTCTGCAGGGTTTTTATGTCATTGACCTTGATTCTGAATTCCCGCTCCTTCTCCTCACGCATATCCTTGCTCATCACCAACGCTTCGCGTTCCAAGCGTTTTTTAATTTCCTCGATTTCAGCACCTTTTTCCTTGAGTTCGGCTTCCATCTTTTTACCCTGGGTGGTGATTTCTGCCTTAATCTCTTTGCCGGCATCTGAGTTATCAAATACGCGTTGGAACTCTACAACGCCTATTTTGGCCACATCCGCACAAAAGCCTGATCCCCCTCCCAAAAAGAATGCCAGAACTGTCAGGATTATCCATTTGTTTGCAGGTCGCATACATGTCCCTTTCCACGCGTTCAATGTGTTGTTGCTATTGTGTTTATCACTTTATAGCGGTTCAAATCAAATGTTTGTTGCTATCGATTGTCACAACCCGTTCATACGGGCATTCGATTTAGAAGGCACCGCCCATGGAAAACTCCCAGTTGACGCCGGAATTTTCTCCATCCTCTTCCCTGGGGTCCAAAATGTGGCCGCCTTCGATGCGAATCGGACCTACGGGTGAATACCATCGAATTCCATATCCGGCAGCCTGGCGCAGCGTTCCTAAGTCAATGGAATCATCAGGTCCAAAAACATTGCCGGTGTCATAGAAAACAACACCCACGATGCCCAGATCTTTGAATAGCGGGTAGCTGAATTCAACATTGAACTGGACAAATGTTTCTCCACCCTCCTCAGAAACCTTACCCTCGCTGTTGATGGTTTTGATATGAATACCCTGAAAATCAAAACCACGGATGGAGTTCATGCCGCCCAAATAGAATTTTTCATAATCCGGCAACAGATAGCCCGGAAGCTCGCGAACATAACCGGACCTTCCGTGTAAAAAGGTCATCAAGTCCTTGTAGATCGGTATGTACCAACCCAATTCGCCTTCGATTTTATGATATCCGACATCACCGCCTAGCCCCGCATAGGTGTAGGCTAGACTATGATCCTGACCCTGTGTGGTATTGAAGGCCCGGTCCCTTGAATCATAGATGACCGCCGTGGTGATGGCGCTGGTGGCGTTTTCACCTTCCAGTTCCTTGATATTATCCGATGCGTCTTCGGTGACGTCGGAAATATCCGTAATACTGTATCGATAGGACAGGGTGGCGCGGGTATAGTCAAAAATGGGATAACCGAAGCCCACTCCTCCCCCCAGGCTGGTTCTGTCGTAGGTGTCATAATCACGTCTGGAACGGAAGAGGCTGACGTTGCCGGAGAGAGGAATGTCAAACATCCATGGTTCGGTGAAGCTCAGGTTGTATAAATCCGATACACCGCCGATCTGGCCGCCCAGCTTGAGAATCTGTCCGCGACCGAAAAGGTTTCGCTGGGAAACAGAGGCGGTCACGAAGATTTTGTCCACGCTGCTGTATCCTGCTCCAAAGGTGAAGGTCCCTGTGGGTTTCTCTACGATTTCAACGTTCACGTCCATCTTGTCTTCAGCGCTGCCTTTAGGCGTATCTACCTTCACATCCTCAAAATAATCCAGGCGATGAAGATTGCGTACGCTTCGCTTGAGCCGGCTGCCGCTGTAGAGTTCCTGCTCGTAGATGCGGAGCTCCCTGCGAATAACTTTGTCACGGGTTCGGGTGTTGCCTGAGATAGCAATGTTTTCAAAATAGACTTTGTCGCGTTTTTGAATGGTGTAGGTGATGTCCACCAGGAGCGTCTCTTTATTTTCCCGGGTCACCGGAGAGATGTCTGCATAGGCAAATCCTGCATCGGCATAGAGATCAGTCAGCCAGAGGATGTCTGCTCGGACGGTTTCCCGGTTGAAGAAGGGCTCTTTTGAGATCTTTAGCGCAGGCATCAACTGCTCTTTGGCCAGGATCATATCCCCATCCATGTCGATGGTTCCAACTTGGAAGCGTTCACCCTCTTCAATTTTAAAGGTTATGTAGATCCATTTGTCTTCGAAGTCGACCACGGGGTCGGCGACTTTGGCATGGATGAAACCGTTGGTTTGATAGTGGGCCATGATGCGGGCGGCATCTTGACGCAGATCTTCCCGATTCAACTCTCCAGAAGAAGTGATCCAGGAGAAAAACCCTTTTTCCGATGTGCTGATCAGTTTTTTCAGTTTTTTGTCGGCAAAGGTCTTGTTCCCCTGGAAGGCGATTGTTTTGATTCTGATCTTTTCCCCTTCCTCGATGACAAATTCAATGTTTGCCTGGTTGTTCTCCAATTCATGAACGGTGTAATCTATTTTTATATTGTGATAGTTCTTCTCCTTGTACATGGCCTGGAGCTGTTCAATGTTGGACTTGACAGCAAAGATGTTTAGGATGGAGCCTGTGCTGATGCTAATATTTTCGCTTAGCTTTTCATCGTCGAAAACCTGGTTGCCGCTGAACGAAATTCGTCGGATGGTTGGCTTTTCCTGAACCTGAAAAATGATCGTTTTCCCGCCTTCGCTATCTTCGGCCTCAATGCGGATATCTTCAAAATAGCCCATTTTGTATATATTTTTCATGTCTTTGGACAGTTCGCCGGCTCGCAGGACATCACCTGCCTTCACGCGGATTACCCGTTCGATGGCATCCGCTTCAATCCGTTTATTTCCGGCCACCCGGACCTGGGTGATCAGTTCCCGGCGAAATAGCTGGCGAGCCAGTTTTTCAGCCGATTGTTTGGCAACCGTGCGCAGGTTTTCCATACCTGTTCCCGCTTCATATATGGAAAACACGGGTTTGGTGCCCACCGTCTCCACCATGTTGATGTCAAGGCTGATGCTGTCGCCGATTCGTGTCAGGCTTCCCCAGATTACGCTGTCGGCGCCGGCATTAAGTCCCATTTGCCTATAGGCCGTTACTTCGGAAGCGATGTCAGGAATTGCGGCGGGGTTGGCCGTTTCCCTTTCTATGATAACCGCGCCTTCTGTTTGCAGGTGCTCTTGAATGACCTTCGGAATGTCTTCCTCCAAGTAGGACAGGTCCTGATCGGCATGAATTTCAAAGGGCAACACCAGCACATGCATCGTTTCAATGGCAGCAGCACTGTGGGTTGCAAACAGAAGGGAAAAAAACAGCACGGGTAAATATCGCCTTAGCATCGAACCCCCCTGAACCATAGCGGTCTGATCACAATTAAATCCAATCCGGAATAAGTTGGCATCCAGTAAAAACCATTATCAACCGTAGCTGTGGGGCTGCAGGTGTGGATTCGTTCCTTGCCAGCCTTAGATAAAACAGTCCTTTGAATCAACTGAATTCTTGTAGTGCGCCGTTGGCGATGGTGACCCGCCGGGCCAACAAGGCCGCCAGTTCCAAATTATGGGTCACCACAACCAGTGCCATTCCCATTTCCTGGTTCAGTTCCATCAAGAGGGTGTGGATATGGTCGCTGTTCTTGCGATCCAGATTACCCGTGGGTTCATCTGCCAGAAGGATGGACGGCCGTTGCACCAGCGCCCGGGCCAAGGCCACGCGTTGCTGCTCACCTCCGGACAGTTCCCCCGCCCGGTGGGTCAACCGGTCTTTCAGGCCCACCCGAACCAGAATCGATTCGGCCGCTTCCTTGGCCGCTTTTTTTTCAACACCGCCGATCAACGCCGGCATCATCGTGTTTTCCAGGGCCGAAAACTCGGGCAGCAGGTGGTGGAATTGAAAGACGAAGCCGATGGTCCGGTTTCGGAAACGGGCCAACTGGGTATCGTCCAACATGAGCACATCTTTTCCCATATATTCCAGCCTGCCGGCATCCGGCCGGTCCAAGGTTCCCATGACGTGCAGCAGGGTGGATTTACCGATGCCCGATGCTCCCACAATACCGATTGATTCCCCAATCTGGAGTCTAAATGACAACCGGCTGAGCACGACGATGCTTGCCCCGCAATGGTCATAGACTTTGCTTATGCTGGAGGCTTCAATCAGCGGACTTGCAGGTGTGGATTGCTCGGGTATACGGATATCCCATCCCCGTCCATTGGCATTACCCATGACGGATCGCCTCCACCGGATCGATACCGGCTGCCTGACGGGCTGGATAAAGGGTCGCCACCAAGCAGATAACCAGTGCGCACAAGGCAATCAACAGGACGTCCACTACCTTTAGATTTACAGGTAAGGTGTTGATATAATAGACATCGGAAGGAAGCTGAATAAAGGAATAGCGCTCCAGCAAAGTGCACAAAATCAATCCGGCCGATGTTCCCAGCGCCGTTCCCACAAGACCGATCATCAACCCTTTAATGACGAATATTTGGCCGATGGATCTGGCCGTTGCCCCCATGGCTTTAAGAATGGCGATGTCCTTTCTTTTTTCCATAACCATCATGACCAGGGATCCGGCAATATTGAATGCGGCAACCAAGACGATCAGGGCAAGGATGATGAACATGACGGTTTTTTCTAGCCGCAGCGCCGAGAAAAGGCTGCGGTTGATCTCGCGCCAACTCTCTATGGTGTAGTCACTGCCGACAACCTGCTGAACCGCTTTGGCAACCCCCTTGACCTGATCCATATCCGCAAGGCGGATTTCGACGCCGCTGACTGACCCGGTCATACGGAGCATCTTCTGCGCCTGCACCAAGTCGATGAAAGCAAGCGTTCCGTCAAATTCATACATTCCGGATTCAAACAGGTCGACAATTTGAAATAGGACCATGGCGGGCATATGGCCGACCGGAGAAAGCATGCCCCGCGGCGAGATCATATATACCGTGTCGCCGCGAATCACACCCAGGTTGGCTGCCAGTTCTTTGCCTAAAATGATACCGGGCAGCGTATCGTTTGCGCGAGACCCATCCTTCGTGACGGACCGAATCACCAACCGGCTGGCGTCTACACCTTTGAGGCCGCTGTTTTTCTGGGCCGCATCGATGCCTTTCAGAAGGGCTCCTGCTGCCCGGGTTGCCGTTCGAAGGACAACCTGGGAGGTGATATAGGCCGAGGCTGTTGCGATTCCTCTGATGGGTTCCACCTTTTTTAGAAAGGGGTTGTAGTCGGTAAAGGCACCCTGCGTTTTAGTGATCACCAGGTGTGGACGGATTCCCATGATCCGTGCTTTGAGATCGGCTTCAAATCCGGCCATGACGGCAATGACCACGATCAGGGCCATCACGCCCACGGCGACCCCGGCAATGGACAGTACGGTAATCAGCGAAATAAACGCCCGCGTCTGTCGAGTCCTGAGATAACGCCCCGATACGAATGTCACAAATGACATGGCATTACCGGTGCTGGCTGAGGTTGCGTCTGTGCTGCGATCGCCCTTGCCCGCCATGATTGAACATGAATCAATTGTCCGTTTTGGAAACCCCTGCCTTGGGCTTCATGTGAGGGAACAGGATGACCTCCCGGATGGACGGGGCATCGGTCAGCAGCATCACCAGGCGATCAATCCCAATCCCCTGACCTGCAGTGGGTGGCATGCCGTATTCCAGGGCTTCAATGTAGTCGTCAT
This sequence comes from uncultured delta proteobacterium, assembly GCA_963704985.1. Lineage (GTDB taxonomy): Bacteria > Desulfobacterota > Desulfobacteria > Desulfobacterales > Desulfosarcinaceae > Desulfosarcina. Next base: position 80,744 of record CAVPIL010000013.1, read on the forward strand.
CCATGAAGTGGGCTTCGCTGTCACCGGCTTTCCGATCATCCACTTGCTGCAGAAACCTTCCACGCTGGTCTTCCGGGTCATTGAGTTCGGAGAAACCGTTGGCTATTTCCCGACCGGCGATGAACAGTTCGAACCGTTCGGTCAGGTCCGGATGGGTGTCGCTTCTTCTCGACAACGGCGAAACTTCGGCCGGGTAGCCGGTGATAAAGGTGGGCTGGATCAACTTGGGTTCGACAAGGACATCGAATAATTTGGTGATGATTTTTCCTAAACGGCCGGTTTTGGTAACCGTAATGCCCTTTGCAGCCGCAAATTCAAGCAGGCGGTCCTTGTCGGTCATTAGGGACGGATCGACTCCGCCGATCTGTACCAGCGCGTCGAACAGGGAAAACCGCTTCCACGTGCCCCCCAGTTCAATTCCATGGCCTTGATAAGTAACGACGGTGCTACCGGTCACCGTTTCAGCAATTTGGGCAACCATCTGTTCGGTGAGGGTCATCAAATCTTCATAGGTGGCATAGGCCTGGTAAAACTCAACCATGGTGAATTCCGGGTTGTGCTGGGTTGAAACCCCCTCGTTTCTGAAGTTGCGATTGATTTCAAACACCCGTTCAAACCCACCCACCACCAAGCGTTTGAGATACAGCTCCGGAGCGATGCGCAGATAAAGGTCCATGTCCAGCGCGTTGTGGTGGGTTTTAAAGGGGGTCGCCTCGGCACCGCCCGGGATCGGCTGCATCATGGGCGTTTCCACCTCCAAAAAGTCGCGTGATAGGAAGAAGGATCGCATGGCCTGGATGATCTGGCTGCGTTTGATAAAAATATCCTGGACATCCGGGTTCATAATCAAGTCGATGTAGCGTTGTCGGTAGCGCTTCTCCGGATCTTTAAGCCCATGAAACTTTTCAGGAAGCGGTCGGGTGGACTTGCAGACGAGATGAATCTGAGTCGCCAGAATCGTCCATTCGCCGGTTTTGGTGCGAAACAGGGTCCCTGAAATAGCAACGAAATCACCGACATCAAGGCGTTTGAACAGGTCGTAGGCCTTATCCCCCACCCTGTCGGTGCGAACATAGGCCTGCATGAGGCCGGTCCTGTCCTTGAATCGTATAAAGGCGGATTTCCCGAAGCGGTTGATAGCCATCATCCGTCCCGCCACGTTGTATGGCGTGGGATCATCTTGCTGCTCATCCGACAGGCCTTGAAGGTGATGGCTGATATCCCGGATGGTATGGTTGACGATAACGCCAGTGGGGAACAGGTTGATTCCGCTTTCCTTCAGACTGTCCGACTTTTCTTTGCGCTTGCTCAGCAAGTCTTTTGCATTGTCCATGGTAGCCCCGCTAAATACCCGCTTCGCACCAACTCCTGCACGCTGCGGTTGTTGCTTGCTTGGTTGTCGATCATATTTCCAATGACGGCTGATATACCCTTTGGTTTTATTTTTCCCCTGCGTTAAGGACGCCGTCGGAAATATGGTAAACCCCTTCTGCTATCTTATTTGGTGGATGGTGTCAAGGATCGCGCATTGCCGTCATAGGGTAACGGCAAACCATCCCCACTGGGAGGGCGTTTTGGCCCTATTGCCGGGATATCCCAATGTCGGTGAAAGCACCTTGATGGCGGTTTTCGAAAGCATTTTTGGGAACCCATGAATAGCAAGCGTACGACCATCGAAGGGTAATGTAGCGGCGATGGATGGCCTTTTGCGTGGACCGCCATCTGTCCGACCGACGGGTGGCTGCGGGCCCGACATTGACCGAATCGTGCAATCGGATGGTTTCGTTGGGCCTTAGTTTATGCGCAGGTGGTCAATTCGAGGCGGTCATGGATCTTTAACAGGCGGCTTCTTTTTGGACCAGAGCGGCGTTGTGCCATTCAACCCGCATACCGCGATCATGAACCAAAACCATGCAGCCCAACCAAAGTGCCGAGGCAGGGTTGTGGCACCGCCGCGGCAAGTGGTATTGGAAACCAACTGGGTGACAATCAGGACGACAGCCCATCGGACCTCACTTCGCCGGTGAAATGAGTTCCAGCAGCTCCTGGGAGGTATCCCGGAGGTGCTGGCTCAGCAACTGTGCGATGGACCTGAGAATTTTTACACCGATGGTCGGGTATTCATCACAGATTCCTTCGAAACGCCTGCGGGACAGGCTGAGCAGGGTGGCATCGGTGCGCGCTTTGACTGTGGCGGTGCGGGAAAAGTTGCCGATGACGGCCATTTCCCCAATGGAACCGCCGGGGGCTTTTACAGCGATTTTCTTCTCAACCTTGCCGTCATAAGATTTTAATACGTCAAGCGTACCGTCAACCACAAAGCAGACTTCATCACCCGGGTCGCCTTCACTAAAGACGATATCGCCGGCTTCAAACCGCGATACATGCACATGTTCGCTGACCGTGTTGAGTTCGCCTGAGTCCAGATCAGCGAAAATGGTGATGCCGGACAGGCAATTGATGATGGCTTCTTTGAGTACGTTCTTCTGGTTCGTTGGTTCCATTTGCAGTAAGTCCTCAACGTAAGCAAGGGTCGGTTGAAATGAGCTACGGGAGATGCAACATCGCGGACCTCAATCGATCGTTGAGATGGTTAACCCAGGACACCACCAGATGTCAAATGACAATGCAGGAAAAAAAGGCCCATTCATACAGACACGCGCTGTAAATGATGATATGGACCTTGTTTTTTTAAGTGGTGTTCAATATATCAGATACCCATAAACCGAAAACGGACAGCATTTTTCCAATAGATGGCGGTTAATCCGCAAAAAAGGGGTTGTCGAATGGAAATTTCATTGTCGCATATCTTGGATTACGGCGTGGATGAGATGGTCGGGGGCGATAGGGATCACTTGTGGCATCACATCAAACCCCACAACTGTTTTCAACACCAGGAGCAGATGATCATCGTGGCGGGCAAGGGGCTTACCGTCACGGATATCCGGGGGCGGGAATACCTGGATGCCACCTCCGGCGGTGTGTGGTGCGTCAATGTGGGCTACGGCCGTGACAGCATTGCCGATGCCGTGGCCGCCCAGATGAAGAAAATGGCTTACTTTGCAGGCAGCGTCGGTACAATCCCGTCCATCAAGCTTTCCGGCAAATTACTGGAGCTGTTGCCGACAATGGGCAAGGTTTATTACTCCAACAGCGGGTCCGAGGCCAACGAGAAAAGCTACAAGCTCATCCGTCAGGCCTCCTCAATCGATCCGGACCGCCGGGGCAAATACAAGATTTTATACCGCGACCGGGATTATCACGGCACCACCATTGCCGTACTGGCTTCCTCAGGACAGGCCGAGCGCAAAAAGGACTTCGGGCCCTTTCCGGAGGGCTTTGTAAGGATTCCCCACTGCCTGTGCTACCGATGCCCTTTCGGCAGCACCTACCCGGGTTGCGACATCCAGTGTGCCAGAGCTGTAGAGAAAATTATCTTGAAGGAAGGTCCGGAGAGCGTGGGCGGATTGATCGTCGAACCCATCACCGCCGGTGGCGGCATCATCATTCCGGTGGATGAGTATTTTCCCATTCTCCAGCAAATCTGCCGAAAATACGGTGTGTACTTGGTCCTCGACGAGGTGGTGGCCGGGTTCGGGCGAACCGGGATGTTTTTCGGTCACCAGCACTTTGACGTGGACCCGGACATGATTACCCTGGCCAAGGGCATGGCCAGCGCCTATGAACCCATCTCCGCCACGGTGGTCAAACAGCACGTCTACGATCTGTTTCTCAATGACCCGGCCGATCCGGACAAACGGATGAATTATTTTCGGGACATTTCCACCTACGGGGGCTGCGCCGGCGCCATGGCGGCGTCGTTGGAGAACATCCGCATCATGGAGGCCGAACGCCTGGTTGAAAACAGCCGGGTGATGGGCGACTACCTGCTCGGCAGACTCGAAGAACTGCTGGACCACCCCGCGGTCGGCGACGTGCGCGGCAAGGGTCTGTTTTGTGGCGTGGAACTGGTGACCGATAAAAAGGGCAAACAGCCGCCCAGCGAGGCGCAGATCGGTGCCGTGGTGGATGCCGTCAAGTCAGAGGGTGTGCTGCTCGGGAGAACCAACAGCAGCCTTCCCGGACTCAACACCACGCTATATTATGCCCCGGCTCTGGTGATCACCAAGCAGGAGGTTGACCGGATGATCGATGCCACTAAAATAGGCCTCCGAAAGGTGTTTGGCGGATAATCGAACATCGAACGCCCAACCGCGAACTTCCGAATCCTCGGATTCTGGCTCCTGAATTCCTTTTCGAACCTCAATGGAACCTGCTTGGAGGAACCCATGCACTGGAATGTTCGGTCTGCGTTGCAGGTGATGCTCGGCTTTTTCCTTTTTGCAGGCTGTGCCGGACTCAATCGTTATCAGACCGACGGCAGCCTGATCTTAAAATGCCTGGCTGCGCCGGTTAAGGTGGTCCGGGATGAAAAGGGCATGGCCTATGTTCAGGCCGAAACGGTGGACGACGCGATGCGGGCTTTGGGATACGTCACCGCCCAGGACCGGCTGTTCCAGATGACCTTGACCCGCCTTTTCGCTGACGGTCGGATCAGTGAACTCGCTGGGGAGACGGCCAGGGATGTGGATGTCCGCCACCGGACCCTTGGTTTTCACCGTCAGGCCATCGCGCACGCCGCAATCCTGGATCCGGAAACCCGGCGTTTTTTCCAGGGCTATGTGGACGGCATCAACGCTTACATCCAAACCGGAGCGGGCTCATTTCCGCTGGAGTTCAAACTGGCCGGGATAGCGCCGGAATCGTGGACCATTGCGGATAGCCTGGCCATCTTATATTTCATGAGTTGGGACACCTCGGCCAACTTGAAGACAGAGATTGTCGCCCAGATGCTGGTTCAAAAACTGGGAGAACAGACGGCCAGAGAGATTTTCCCGTTGGTCGTCAATCCCGATGATGAAGTGCCCCGTGACACCGTAGCACCTCTTTTCTTTCCGGCTGCGGCCGATGTCGCCAATGATAAGATGCTCCTCGGTTTTCTCGCAGATGGTTCCCATGAGATGGGCAGCAACAACTGGGTAGCCGGTCCGGCCATGTCTTCCGGCGGCAAGCCGGTCGTCTGCAATGATCCCCACCTGGAAACCCGAATGCTTCCCGGCCCATGGTATCCGGCCGGCCTATTCACTCCCGACATTCGTATCGTCGGCGTTCACATCCCCGGTTTGCCCCTGATGCCCATTTTTCGCAACCGGCATGTGGCCATCGGTGTTACCAATGCCTATGGCGATATGCAGGATCTTTATGTGGAAACCGTCGACCCGGCCAACCCCGATCATTACCTGGAAGGCGGTCGGTCTATTCCATTCACCGTTGTCCGGGAAAAATTGAGCATTCGGGACAAGCGGACACCGACGGGGTTCAGGGAAGAACCGCTGACGATTCGATACACCCGCCGGGGACCGGTGGTCTCCGGCGTGCTCAAAGGCCTGGAAACGGATCAGGTGATGAGCCTTCGATGGGCCCCCTTTGAAACCATGGGGCCAACCATCGGAGTGACGGATTTGATCAAGGCCACCAATGTGAACGATATCCGGCGGGCATTGGCCAAGACCAATACCATCATGCTCAATTTTGCCTTTGGCGATACGGATGGTAACATCGGTTGGCACGTTTCCGGACGTCTGCCCATTCGTTCCCATGGGGATGGAACCGTCCCTGAAGTGGTGACCGACGGCAGCGACAACTGGCGCGGCTTTGTCCCTTTTGAACAGATGCCCCAGGCCGTCAATCCCGGAAAGGGATGGGTGGGCACCTGCAACCACCACACCGTGCCGCATGATTATCCTTACTACTACTCATCCCACCAGTCTCCTTCCTATCGATACCGCAGGCTTAAACAGCTTATGGATAGCCCCGGCGAGAAAACCGTTGACGATCACTGGCGCTACCAGCGGGACACCCGCAACCTGATGGCTGAAAAACTGGTGCCTTTCATGGTGGATGTCCTGGACGCCTCCCCGCAAACTCGGCGACTGGCTGAAATCCTGCGACAATGGGACCGGCATGACGATATCGACGCCGTGGGTGCCACGCTGTTCCATGCCATCTACGGGCGATTTGCCGGGTTGACATTTACCGATGAGCTTGGCCAAGATCTGGCCGGCAATATGCTGGGCGCATGGTATTTCTGGCAGGAGCGCTTTCAGCAGATGGTGTTGACCGACCACCTGGGGCACTGGTTCGATGATACGGCGACTGCCGGGATTGTGGAGGGCAAACGAGAAATCCTGACCCGTGCGGCCATTGACGCCCAGGCCGGCCTTGCCGCATTGCTGGGAAGCAACGCGGACCGGTGGCAGTGGGGAAACGTTCATCAGCACACCTTCGTCAGCCCCATCCGGCGAAATGGATTTGGCAAAGGGCTTCTGGGGGGTGGGACGCATCCGGCAGCCGGTTCGGTGGAGGTGCTGTACCGGGGGTATTACGAATATAACGATCCCTATGCGGTAACCATCTCCGCGGCCCTGCGGATGGTGGCCGATCTGGCCGATGAGGACAAGGTGCTGGCGGTGACCTCCGGCGGGGTGGCCGGACGGGTGTTTCATCCCCATGCCACGGATCAGATTGCGGCATTCATGGATGGCCGGAAGATGTATTGGTGGTTCAGCGACCGGGAGATCGCCACGCACCGGCGATCGGTGCTGCTGCTGCAACCGGAAACGGTGAATCCATGATCATGGCCGCAGCCCCACCAGGTAGCGTCATGCGGCCGGCTGGCGGGCTGTGGTCTCTGCTCGTGTTGCTCATCATGGCTGGGTTGGCCGCCTGCGCGGCAAGCGGTGGCGGGGCCGCGGATGACGCCTGCCTTGCATTGACCGTGCGGCCATGGCCCGCGGCCGACCGCCTCTTCCATCAGGATCCCCGCTGGCTGGGGGCCGATGACGCCCATAGCGTGGACCTGGGCCAGGGCCGGGTGCTCTGGTTGTTCGGGGACACGCTGGTCGACCTCGAGGGGCGGGGAAGCCGCAGTCGTGCATCCATGATCCGCAACAGCATCGGCATCCAGGAGGGCTACCATCCGGCAACGGCAAGCATGGCGTTCTTCTGGAAGCAGGCTGAGTCAGCCATGCCGGCTTCCTTCTTTCCTGAATCCGGCGGCACGTGGTACTGGCCCGGCGACGGCATCCGCATCGGCACGCGCCTGCTGATCTTTCTCACCGCCATCGAAACCGCCCCAAACCCGCTGGGGTTTGCCTTGACCGGATGGCAGGCGGTGATGATTGACAATCCCGATGAATCCGCGGACAAGTGGCAAATCGGCAGGGTGACGCGCGAAGCGGCGCGGTTCGACGCCCTACCGGGTACCGGCAGCGTCTTCGTTGAGGGCGGTTTTGTGTATGCCTATGGCAGCGACGGCGCCGGCCGCCGTGCCTACCTGGCACGCTGGCCCGAGCGGAAAGCCGGGGCAGGCGACCTGCGAGATCCTCAGTGGTGGTGCGGCGAAACTTTGGGGTGGCTTCAGGAAAAGCGAATGCAGACGATTCCGGCGGCGCTGTTCACCGATGCCCAGAGCGAGTTCGGTGTCTATCGTGATTCGTCCAGCGGGCGGTACGTTCAGATTCAGACCATCGGTTTCGGTGCTGCCGATTTGGGATTCAGAACCGCTCCACGCCCCGAAGGCCCCTGGGGGCCGCTGAACCGATTTTACGGCCCACCGGAAAAAACAATCCCCGGCGTACTGATCTATGCCGCCAAGCCCCATCGGTTTTTAGCCGGCCCCGGACTGGCGATTACTTACGCCACCAACCACATCGACCCGCAAGGCTTGGACGATTATCCGGCACTTTACTACCCTCGCGTGCTTCAGGGTTCGTTCAACGCCGCCGGTGTTGAACAAGGTTTTAGCAAATAAACTTCCGTGCCCTTGGTTGGCCACCCATGGCAAAGAAATCAACCCCAACCGGTTGCTGCGAGCCGGCCGTTTATTCGCCGGGCAGCTTTTCCAGGTACGGCGGTTTGCCGGCCGCTTTGCGGTCCTCATTCCACTCCTGGCGGGTAATTGCAGCCATATCTCCCGGAAGGCTGTCGATGATTTCGAAATAATCCAGATTGTATTTGTTCTTGACCACCTCATCCCTCGGTTTGCAGCGCACCACGTATACCGTTTGAATGGATTGATGATCAAAATCCCGCCAGACCTGTTCATCCTTCAACAGCTTGTAGCGGTGGCCTTCCAGCGCCTTGATCACCTTGGGCACGTCAACCGTGCCGGCGCGTTCAACGGCTGCTTTGTACTCGTACATGATGGTATAGGCGGAGGCGGCGGAGGTGCTGGGATAGCGCTGATGTTCTTTTTGGAAATCCTCAACAAATTTGATGCCCCGCTCATAATTGTACTTATAAGGGACCTGCCAGCACCAGGGCAGCGTTCCCAGCACGCCCTCCATGGCGCTGGGGGTTCCGCGTTCAGCCATGCCGATGGTCAGATTGGGCACCAGCACCTGCATCCGATCCTTCATCCCCATTGTGTGGGCCGAACGAATCGCGTTGGCCATTTCCTGGCCGAAAAGGACCAGTACCAGCACATCGGGCCGCTCCTGCTCGGCTTTTTTTAGTGCCGCGGTGAAATCCGTGGAGGGAAACGGGGTCAGCACCCCCTTGTGAACCGCTTTGTCTTCAGTGCCGCTGAATTTTCTCAACGACGCTTCGGTGGTCCAGCCCCAGGTGTAGTCCGCCGTGATGTAGAAGTATTTTTTGCCGGCAAAGTTTTTATTGAGATAGGATGAGATGGCCTTGGCCGCCATCCACGAATCGTAGCACTCCCTGAAGGTGTGGCGTCTGCCCTCGCTGCCGGTGACCGTGGTGGAATAGGTGAGCGTGCCGAAAAAGAGGACCCCTTTTTCCTGGCATACCTTGGAGACGGCCACGGCAACCGCGCTGGAAGAGCCTCCGAAAACCATTTTCACACCTTCAACGTCGATGGCGTGGGCGGCATTCTTGGCAGCAATCTCCGCACTGGATTTGGTGTCATAGGTAACCAGTTCGATCTGCTTGTTTAAAATGCCACCGGCGGCGTTGATTTCATTCTTGGCGAGATAGGCGGCTTTCCACTGATCCTTGCCCTCTTTTTGGTAAGGGCCGGTTTCAGGATAATTCAGCGCAATTTTGATAGTGTCTTGGCTGGCAAAGGCCATCGATACTGAGAGAAACAGGAAAAGACCTATGAAAATGCGGGTGAATACATATCGGCCATGTTGCATTTTTCGCTCCTTTTTTACCGTTTCAATTCGTTTATCCGTTTAATCGGCGTTGCCGTGTGGTTGCTTTCAGGAAAAGGAGACCAAGCATCGTTTCTATGGGACCCGGATCGTATTTGCCTTTCTGATAAGGGGTCTGAATGAAAAACGCTGCTCCGCAACAGGCAGCGATGGTCGTCATCGCGCACCAAGCGCGGGGGAAATCAATCCTAACGCAAAAATGAATGAACTTCAAAAAATATAATTAACGAATATAATGAAACGGTCGAAAAATCAAGATGTCAATTTTACAATGCTTTCCGGGCCTATCGCAAAGACAAGGCCGCGCATGCGTGCGGTCCATGGTCAACCCGTTGAATGCAGAGGATCGATCCTGTGCGAACCAAACGGATTAACCGAGGACCGGGTATTGACTCGGTGGCTATTCTGCGACCCAATAGACAGAGAGTGTGTTTTTAAGGGCTTCGGGAACCGGGATGGATTGACGGCGGTGGTAATCGTAGCATACCTGCACCGAGGACCCTCTCGCGAAGACCCGGTTTTCATCGGTTGCGTCGATTAAGGTGTAAGCGAGCCCGAAGCTTTTCGTGCCGATGGCGGACACCCGCATGTTCAGCAGGAGTCGGTCTTCGAGGCGAACGGGCAGGATATAATCGCACTCCAGGCGGGCGACGATAAAATTGAACCCGCCGGGGGTGGAGCCCTTGAGTGTGTCGCAGAAGAGGGCTTTGCGGCCCTCTTCGAAGTAGGTGACGATTGCGGCGTTGTTTACGTGTCCCATGGCATCGATGTCGTTGAAACGGATCTCGATCCTGGACTGAAAGGCATGCTTCGGGTCCACCGGTCAGCTCCTTGGAAAGGGGTGGGGGGTGATCAGAGCGTCGGACCGCCGTCTTTCATAGAGACCAGGTCTCCGCTGTCGGCATGGATGCGAAAGGTTTTTCGGCTGCGGATGTATTTTTTTGAACCGATGGCCTCCATGACATTTTCACTCAACGCTTTGCGTGAAAACCCAACGTTGACCTGCCAGTGGCGACCCTCTGGATCCAATTCCACCTCCTCCAGCAGAATGTCCTCGAACTTGCGCGTGTCATACAGCTCTTTGAGAAGATCCATGGCTGTCTGTACCGCCTCTTTTACCGTCAGCATGGGTCATTATCCTTTTTTGGCAAGGTTCACCCGACCACCGGTTGAAAGGTGCCTTGGGAAATGTCATGATCGGTTCGATTGTAGCCAGATTTTATCAGTCAAGTCAACGCGGAGGGTGCATGGGCACCAGAACATCATTCAGCCCGCAGGGGCATCGGCTGACAGCGGATGTCGTTGTCGTCGGCGCCGGCCCGGCCGGGTGTGGCGCGGCTTATGACCTGGCCGTCACCGGCATTCGGGTGCTGCTGGTGGATCGGACAGAATTCCCGCGCAAGAAAACCTGTGCCGGTGGACTGACGGTCAAGGCGATCCGTGCCCTTCGCTATTCGATCGCCCCGGTCATCCAAAGAACCGTCTGCAACCTGTCGGTCAGCCGCCGGATGCGTCATCAACGGTTGTTTAGAAGCCATGATCCCATCTGCCACATGGTCGAACGATCGACCTTCGACCTGTACTGTCTGAAAAAAACGGTGGCCGCCGGTGCCCGTTTCTCGGTTGTCCGACGTATCGAGGCCATCGTGGAAGCGGAGCGGGCCGTGTCTGTGGTCACCGATGGCGGCGTGATCCGTTCACGGTTTTTGATCGGTGCCGATGGCGTCTACAGCCGGGTCCGGCAATTGACGGGGCGGTTTGCGGGGTTGCGCGCCGCGTTCGGCGTGGAGGGTATCGTGGACAGAGCGCCGCCGGAGGAACTGTGCATGGGGTTCGATTTCGGCCAGGTCGTTGGCGGGTATGGATGGGTGTTTCCAAAGGCGGATTCCATCAACTTAGGGCTTTATTCCTTGCGACCGGATGTGACGATCACCCGCCAGGATCTGATCGACTATGCGGCCCGACGGATCAAGGGTGCATTCCCGACGCGCATTGCCGGTTATCCCCTGGGCATGGGCGGATGGCGATATCGACCCGGTAGCGGACGGGTGCTGCTGGTGGGAGACGCTGCCGGCTTGGTGGAGCCGCTGTTGGGCGAAGGGCTCTACCATGCCATCACCAGTGGTCAGAGGGCCGCCGTCGCCATTATGGATGCCCTGGGGACCGGCTGCGATGCCTGCCAGACCTATGCAAAAGCATTGGTGCCAATACAGCGCAACCTATATTTTTCTGGGGTGGCGTCGGTCTTTTTTTACCGGCTGCCCAGGATGGGTCATCTGCTGCTGGTTTCGCCGGCTGTCAGACGCCCTCTGATGAAAGGTTTTTCACGGGGCATGCCGCTGCTGGAGATTTTCTGTTATGGCCACCGGTTCTGGTTCAATCGGCGGCCGCGCTTGCCGGCTGGAAACAGAATAAATTTTGACAGCGATCTAAAAATTGAATAGTATTTAAGGCAGGCTGCCGGGACGAATCGAATTTTCTGCGGCTGTTGCCGCGTGTTCATGCGCGCCATCGTTCATCGTACCCCTCTCTTCGTTGTGTCATATCGGGCCGCCCGTATAGAATGCCATTGTGATAGACAGCGGGGGAGGTGAATCATGCAAAAAAATCTAACAGCCGTTGACGTAGCCGATAACGGCGGCCGGCGCCGGGTGCGGGATCGGCGATTTCTGGTTTCGGTACCATACACCCCGGAGCGGCGCACCAACTGGGAGCGGCGCAGCGGATACGACCGCCGACTCAGGCGAATAATGGGCCATTCGGAGGAGCGGCGGATTGCCGGGGAACACCTTTTCGATCAGCCGTGACCGAGTTTTGCTTTAACACTCTTCACTTTGTCGGCCATGTGCTGATCCCGGTCCGTACGGGTCCCGAATTTCAGGGTGGTGGTGATTCTCGGTGCGCCCATGCGGTGGATCTCTTCGTGGCAGCGCCGGATGGCGGAAAAAACAACCTCCCATTCTCCTTCGATGTTGGTGCCATAGGCGTGCAGCTGAGTCTCCAGGCCGGCGTCTGCCAGAATCCGCTGACAGGCGGCAATGTATGCTGAGACCGAAACGCCCACGCCGATGGGTACGATGCATAGGTCTGCGATGACGTGCATAATGAATTCTCACGGTTACGTTTTGAATTGTGAATGAAGCTATTTAAATCGTGATCAATAAAAAATCCAGAACCCGCCAATCAGGATTCGTTTTTTCTTCCACCCTCAGTCATCCGTGCCCAGCCTCCCGGCTTCCGTTATCAACCGGCAGGTGGCCTGCCGGCAGAAACCGGCAATTTCACTGCCGTTGCTGTGGTGATCCCGCCGCAAATGAAAATTGATCCACGACGAGGTATTGTTCAGTTCCCACATGCGTGGGGGGACGCAGCCGTCGCACATTTCACTGACTTTGCCTCTGGCCGCCAGCCGATTGTGGGCGCGGAACCAGACACAGCGCCGGTCGGGATTCACTTCGCACATGCCATGGCGGCTGCCGCCGCAGGCGCCGTTGCGGGTATGCTTGGGGCAGCCCGATTCGGGGCACAGGAACCCCACATGCTGGATGGCGCAGTCGCCACATTGCTGGCACCCCAGCAGCATGCGCTTGATGGGGTGTTCGGCCAGGTGCATGAACAGCCGGCCGGCAGTGCTGCTGTTCAGCGTCTCGCAAAGTGTCCGAAATACAGGCGCTAGTGGGGAATTGAAATTGAAAAACAGGCTGTGGGAATACTGCATCACGGGGTAGAGCACCCGGTCGACTACCGGCACCGGATGGGAACGCAGACCGAAAACGGGGGCCGCTGGAGGCGCTGGCGGCGTTTCCCCGAACGCATAAAAACCATCGGGCTGCGGATAATTGAACTGGGGAATTAGCGCCTGCCAATCATCTTTGATCTGTGCCATGCGATCCAGAATCAGACCCACCGCGGAAAAGTTCCGATGAATGCCGCCGATATGAATGCCCCGATAGCCAAGCCCCTGCAGCACAGCTCCCAAGCGGGCCGCCCGTTCGATGGCCGCAGCGCTGCCCTCTTTTTTATCCCGCCATTCCATCTGCACCCTGCGAAGGAGCGGGTCGGTGACCACGGCACCCGGCACGCGGCCCTGGTTCATCATGCGGGCCGCATTGGGGGTGAGCAAGTAAACCGATCCCAGGCTGGGGATCTGCAAACCCATGTGCCGCTGAATGCCGATCAGTTCGTGAAATTTGCGGGCATCGTAACCCAACTGAGTGATAACGAACTGGGCGCCTGCGGCCACCTTGCGGCTCATCTTGGCATACTGGGCCACACACTCCCCTTCGGTGCGCTTGAAGGGAGAGACGGCACAGCCGGTGAAAAAACCGTCGGGGTCACCGGCGGCGTTGACACGCTTACCGATCAGCATGAGCATGATCTGCAGGTTGACCGAATCCAGGTCGAACACCGGCGCTCCCTGGCCGCCGAACCCTTTGCCCGAATAATCCCCGGTCAGGGCCAGGATGTTTTTCATACCCATCATGGCCAGCTGCAGGGCCCGGCTTTCCATGCCCACGCGGTTCATGTCCCGGCAGGTGAAGTGGACGATAACGTCCATGCCGATGGAAAAAATGCGGTAACCGATGGCATCGGGACTCAGCGACGGGTTGCCGCCGGGATTGTCCGTGATGGAGACTGCGGATACACGCCCATCGGAGAAGGCGTCTTTGGCAATGCCCATCACCGTGTCCACCGACCGTCCGGTGGATTCCCGTCCGGGCACCAGCTCCAGCGTGACGACGAATTGCTCCGGATCTAAAATGTCAGTTTGAAAAACACGCAGCACAGATAATCAGGCCTCCGCTAGACCGGTACTAAGCTCCAGTAAAACCCGCACCCCGGCGATCATTACCGGCCCGCTAAAGAGTCAGTTATAAATTAAGATAGCTACCTTTAAACGTAGCGTCCTTCAGCCCGATCACCTATTTGGCGCTTTCCTTCGGATGCCGGACTGGCCGGCAGATACCTCGATGCTGCCACAGGCGTGAAAAGGGTGACCCTGCCGGCAAGAGATCCTTCTCTAATCGGTCGATATCCACGGACACAGTTTGGCATGCATAATCCGGGTCCCAGGGTTCAATGATCAAGGCGCCGTTTTCAAGCGGCCACAAGCGAGGCATGATGGGCGCAGGCCAGGACCGGTTGCGCGTTTCGGCCATCAACTCGTCGAAATCGGCAAAAGGCAGCATCTGGTGCAGGGTCACCAGGGTCGGGGGGCTTAGGGTCAGGTGGCCCCGTGCATTTTTCGCCAGTGCTTTTCCGGGATTGATCCAAACCCCGTGAACCGTTTCATGATTGTCCGGCCGGCAGGTTTGATCGGGTTGGACAGGCGTCATGAAAAAAAAGGTGTCGAAGCGTCGTGGCATCAGTTCCGGGGTGATCCAATGATGCCAGCGCCCCAGTTTGGAGATGGACAGGCAAAGGCCGCACGATTGTATCCAAAGGGTGAATGGCAGGCCTTTGCTACCGACCGGTTCCGCACCGGATCTTCCTTGTGTGGGGGCGGCCAGCAGCAGCCCGGCCTCCTCCCAGGTCTCTCTGATGGCTGCCACGGCAAATGGCAGCATCCGCTCAACCTTGCCATCCAGGGTGGGGGCCAGCTGTTCCACGGGTAAGTCCACATGGTTTAACCAGAAGGCGGTATCCATGTCTGCGGTTTCCAGGCTGCCGCCGGGAAAGACATAGGCGCCCGGCATAAAATTGCTGGTGGCACTGCGGCGCAGCAGATAGACTTCAACCTCCGCTGCGTGTTTGCGGGCAAGAATGAGGGTGGCCGACGGTGATGGCACGGATGGGTGGTAGGGTTGAACTGCCATGAACCCGGATGGTTCCTTTCATTCGATATCCGAAAGCCAACCCATAATTGAACATTCATCCCCAACCATTCAATAGTGGTTTTTATTCAGGCGGCGGGCTGGTGGTGGCCGTTGTCGATCACCTCACGGATGGCATGGGAGAGCTTCTCCATACCAAAGGGTTTTTGGATGAATCCGTTGCATCCTCGGGCAATGATGGCGGAGGCGTCGCCCATGCTGTAACCGCTGGCCAGCAGCACTTTGATGTCCGGTTTGACCTTTCGCAGCCTGTCGAAGACTTCGCCGCCGCCGATATCCGGCATGATCAAGTCCAGAATAACCAAGTCGATCTGCTGTTGCGTATTGGTGAAAATACGCACGGCATCCTCCCCGCAGCAGGCTTTGATCACGGTGTAGCCCATTTTCTCAAGCATCTTGACGCCGACATCCAGGATATAGGGTTCATCGTCCACCAGCAAGATGGTTTCCGGACCTTTTAATATGCCCCCCGGTGACAACACCGGTTCTCTGCTGATTTCCGGAGAGACCGGCAGGTAGACACTGAAGGTCGTTCCGCGGCCGGCATGGCTTTCAAAATCCACAATGCCGCCATGGTTTTTTACGATCCCGAACACAGAAGCGAGCCCCAGGCCCGATCCGCAGCCGAATTCTTTGGTGGTAAAAAAGGGGTCAAAAATCCGGTGGGAGATGGCCGGGTCGATGCCTTTGCCCGTGTCGGTCACCGATACCCGTACATAGTCGCCATAGCTTATTTCAAAAGGCTTGACGAATTTTTCATCGATGGTGACGTTCTGGGTTTCCAGGTACAGGTCACCTTTTTCCGACATGGCCTGCCAGGCGTTGAGGTAGAGGTTGATCAGGACCTGTTCGATCTGTCCCCTGTCGGCGGAGACCATGCGGACCTCTTTTTCGTAGTTTTCATGGATGCGGATGGATTTGCGGGTCCTGCCGAACAAAGCGGCCGTTTTGGCCACCACATCGTTCAAGTTTACCGGTTTGACTACATATTTTCCACCCCGGGCAAATCCCAGCAGCTGGCGGGTCAGGTTGGCGCCGCTGTCAACCAGTTGCTCGATGCTGCGGATGTTGTCGTATAGCGGATGCCAGCGGTTGACATCAAGGTACATCAGGGAAATGTTACCCTGGATGCCCATGAGCAGGTTGTTGAAGTCGTGGGCGATGCCGCCGGCCAGGGTACCGATGGCTTCCATCTTCTGGGCTTGCTGAAGTTTGCCTTCCACATTTTTTTTCTCGGTAATGTCGATGCTGACGCTCTGGTACTCCATGGCATTGCCCTGTTCGTCGAACAGTGCTCGGTCGGTCCATTGCCGCCACATGACCTCCCCGGTGTCGGTCTGGCTGTATTGTTCATAAGTGACCATGGGTTTTTCCGGCTGCAGGCCCCGCAAGCGCTTTTTCATGCGCTGTTGTTCGGCCTCTGGAAAAAAAGAGAATATATTGGTTTCCAAAAGGACTTCGTCGGCAACCTGGAAGTGATTCTTGAACCGGATGTTGGCGAAGGTCAGGTTGCCGTCGGGCAGGTACCGGCACACCATGGCCGGCATGTCCCGGGAGACCGAACGGTATCGGTCTTCGCTTTCCAGCAGGGCTTTTTCCGCCCGTCTGCGCTCTTCGATTTCATTGCGAAGTTGACTGTTGGCCTTCTCCAGGTCCTCGGTACGCATTTGTACCCGCCTTTCGAGACGATCGTTGGCCTTTTTCATCCCATCTTCCGCATGTTTACGGGCGGTGATGTCGTGGGTGACCACCACGGCATGGGTAACCTGACCGTTTTCGTCCCGATAAGGATTGTAAGTGACCTGGTAGCAGCGCAGTTCCCGGCCGTCGAACTTGAACCAATCTTCGGAGCTGGACACGTTGCCGGCAAAACAATTGTCGAGCTTGGGTTTGATAATCGAGTCGAATTGAGCCTTTCCCCAAACATCGGCGACACACTGGCCGATGACATCTTCACGCCGCTGTCCCCGGGCTCGGCAATAGGCTTGATTGACGCTTTCGTATTTATAATTCCGGTCGATCATGGTAAGAAATTGATCAGCCGCATTGGCGATGAACTGGGTTTTGCGCCGGGCCTCTTTTTCCTTCTCCAGGCGCTGGAGCTCCTCTTTAAGGGCCTTGTTTTCGGCGGCTAATTGGTCGATGGTGAGGTTGTCGGTCATATCCGCTCACTGTTGCCTGTTGCCCAAGTAGACAGCGTTCAAACAGACCGCAGCCTATCGAGCAATCGTTTGCCAATGGGAGGTTTGTGGCAGTCAAAGATTGCCTATCCATAGACTGGATTGCCCTTGTTCGTCAACACGTGGTTGCGATAGGATTGTGGTATCCGGTCGCATCGTCGATCGTGGGGCAACGGTCATGGCGAACAGCCGGTTGTTAGAAGGCGGCTAACCGTAAGAATTTTTGTTGACATTCGATGCCGCAACACTATATTAGCGCACCAGCAAACTGATCGGTAGTCGAAGGTCCCTCATCTGGTGCGGTCATTGCCAAGTGCGGGATCTTTTTTTATTAGACCCTAAAAGAAAAATACGGAGCGCTTCAACCGGTCAGGCACTGCGCTCACAAGCAGAGGAAATCATGGCAACACGTATCGAAAAGATCAGAAACATTGGCATCAGCGCCCATATCGATTCTGGGAAAACCACCCTTACCGAGCGGATCCTGTTTTATACCAAACGCATTCACGCCATTCACGATGTAAAAGGCAAAGACGGGGTGGGTGCAACCATGGACTCCATGGAGCTTGAAAAGGAGCGGGGAATCACCATTGCCTCCGCCGCCACCTATTGCGAGTGGAACAGCCATGAAATCAATATCATCGACACGCCGGGACATGTGGATTTTACCATCGAGGTGGAGCGCAGCCTGCGCGTTCTGGACGGTGCCATCCTCGTGCTCTGCTCGGTTGGCGGGGTGCAGAGTCAGTCGATTACGGTTGATCAGCAGATGAAGCGCTATAAGGTTCCATGCATTGCATTCATCAACAAATGCGACCGCAGCGGTGCCAACCCCTTCCGCGTGGTGGACCAACTCAAGGAGAAGCTGGGTCACAATGCCGTGGCCATGCAGATCCCCGTGGGCCTCGAAGCTGACCATGAGGGTGTTGTGGATCTGGTGGCCATGAAGGCACTCTACTTTGAAGGCGAGAACGGTGAGACCATCCGTGAGGAAGCGATTCCTGAAGCACTCATGGAACTGGCCCTGGAAAAGCGGGAAACACTTATCGACGCCGCCTCCATGTTTTCCGATGAACTCACCGACGCGGTGTTGGAAGATGCCCCGGTTTCCGAAGCCATGCTCATTGACGCATTGCGCAAGGGAACCCTGGGGCGGCAGATTACCCCCGTATGCATGGGCTCGGCTTACAAGAACAAAGCGGTCCAGCCGCTTCTGGATGCAGTCACCCGATTGCTGCCCTGCCCGGCGGATGTGGAGAACCAGGCCCTGGATCTTGACCAGGACGAGACCCAGGTTGTCCTGACCTCCGATGCCGCCAAGCCGACCGTGGCGCTGGCCTTCAAACTGGAGGACGGCCAATATGGTCAGCTCACCTATATCCGTGTTTACCAGGGCAAGCTGGCCAAGGGTGACACGGTGATCAACGTGCGCACCGGCCGAAAGGTCAAAATCGGACGTTTGGTGCGTATGCACGCCAACCAGATGGAAGACATCTCCGAAATTTCCGCCGGATATATCGGTGCCCTGTTCGGGATTGACTGTGCATCGGGTGACACCTTTACCTCCCCCGGGATAAACGTGACCATGACCTCCATGTATGTTCCGGAGCCGGTGATCTCCCTGGCGATTGTTCCCAAGGACAACAAGGCGGAAATCAACATGTCCAAAGCCTTGAACCGCTTTTCCAAGGAAGACCCCACCTTCCGAACCTACGTGAGCGAAGAGACCGGTGACACGATCATCTCCGGCATGGGCGAGCTCCATCTGGAAGTATACATCGAACGCATGCGTCGGGAGTACAAGGCCGAAGTGAGCAGCGGCGCTCCCCGGGTGGCCTACCGGGAGACCATTACCCGGCGGGCAGAGTTCAATTACACCCACAAGAAGCAGACCGGCGGTTCGGGCCAATTCGGTCGGGTGGCCGGTTACATGGAGCCGGTGGAAGGGGAAGATTTCACCTTTGTCAACGAAGTGTCCGGCGGGTCCATCCCCACGCAGTTTATTCCAGCCTGCGAGAAGGGCTTCAGAAACTGCATGGCCAAGGGGCCCAAAATGGAGTTTCCGGTTACCGGTGTCAAGGTGGCCATCAATGACGGCGCCTCCCATAGCGTGGACTCGTCGGATATGGCCTTCCAAGCTGCCGCCCGCGGTGCTTTTTTGGAAGGCTATATGAAAGCCGCGCCCGTCATTCACGAGCCGATCATGAAGGTCGCCGTGGAGACCCCCACCGAATTCCAGGGTCCGGTCATGGGCTCCTTGAACCAGCGCCGCGGCATGATTGTCGGTTCCCATGAAGAGGGACCCATGTGCGTCATCGAATCCCAAGTCCCTCTGGCTGAGATGTTCGGCTATTCGACGGTGCTGCGCTCGCTGACCCAGGGAAAAGCCCAGTTCACCATGGAATTTGCCACCTACCGGCAGGTTCCCCAGTCCATAGCGGAAGAGATTGCCAAAAAACGCCTGGAAGAGAAAAAGAAAGTCGCCTGATCACGGAGTCTTTTCTCAACGTTGCGTTCACTTTGATACCAAGGTGGCCAAGCGGCGTCGACGCCTGCGACCGTGATCCGGTCGTTGTCGGGCCGGCGGAGAAGTCGACAGCGATGACCTTTGAATGCCAACTGGAATGGCACCACCTGGCTTGATGATGGAGTAACATGAGTTCGGTGATAATAACTGAAGATACCGACGAGTGGAGAAATGCCCTGCAACGGGCTCAGAAAAAACCGTACACATCCCCAGCCTTATCCGTCTTAGACGGGAACTTCAATCATAAGACCCTTCAGGCGATGGGTCGGTGCACCAAGGTTAGGGTGATCAATTTGAAAGAGAGGAACCTGGATATGCTAAAAAACGACCTGATCCTCAGGAACCCGCTGAGACTGGTGGGCCACGAAAACGAAGCGATCGTCCCCCAAGGAGGCTTCGGGGCCGTGCTGGCCCGTGCCGGTGTCGGCAAAACCGCCCTGATCGTTCAGGTGGCCCTCAATACCATGCTGCAGCAGAAAAATGTACTCCACGTGAGCCTGAACGACCCGGTGGACAAGGTGAACCTGTGGTACCAGGAGGTGCTTAACAGCTTGGCCCACCAGTACCATGTGCGCCAGATCAAGGAATTATGGGAGTCCATCCAGATGCACCGGTTGATCATGACCTTCAAGGTGGAAGGCTTCAGCGTGCCCAAACTGGAAGAGCGGGTTAAGGATCTCACCGAGCAGCAGATATTCAATCCCCATATGGTAATCATTGACGGCCTGCCCTTTAAAGACAGCCTCAGAACGCCGCTGGAAGGGCTGAAGACCTTTTCCGAGAACCATCGCCTGCACCTGTGGTTCACCGTTACCACCCACCGGCACGAAGCACCCGGTGCGGATGGGCTGCCGGTTCAGCTGGCATCCGTTGCCGACCTCTTTGATGCCGCCATCGAACTCCAGCCTGAAGGCAAGAAGATTCACATCCGCTGTTTAAAAGGTGGCCCCACGGCTTTGGAAAGTGGCGACCAACTGCTGGATCCGTCAACCATGCTGATTCAGGATCCCCACTAAGTCTGGTCCGGATCCCTCTGATCGATGAAAAGCCGGGACGATGCCAATGGGCATTCTCCCGGCTTTTTGCTTGTGGTCGGGCAACCCGCTGGGTTGCCGGGAGACCCGCCCCATCGGGAAGGTAACCCCTCCTGGCTTGGTTTCAGCAATCAAGCGCTGCGGGGGCTGCTTTTGGGAAAACCGTGACGCCGGTCTCAAGCTACGGCCCCGTGGACCGGCAGTTAAAAAACAGCCTGACTGACCCTACGGGGGGCCAGGCGACGTGAACTCACGCGTCGATAATGATTTTTGCAATCAGGCGGGCGAGTTTTTGCGGGTCGTGGCGGATGATATCTCCGGATGTTTCCAGCAGGTCTTCCACAATCAGCCGGCAGCCGGGTTCCGGCATGCCGAGGTTCACAAATTCGGATTTCTGTTCGCGGTAGAGGGCCAGCAAGCGGTCATCGGGCCGTCGGCTGTTGACGATGGCGCCGTTGATTTTTCGGCCGGTAAAACTTTCTACGGTGGCAATGAAATCGCAGGCCTGAAAGCGGTTGGTTTCCCCGAATTTGGTCATGATGTTGACCACATGATAAATGGGGGCGGATACGGCGCTCAGTTTTTCGCGCAGGCCGGGGACGATAAGGTTGGGAATGATGCTGGTAAACAGGTCACCCGGCCCCAGGATGATGATGTCGGCATCGGCGATGGCTGCCAGCACCGGCGGGTAAACGGCGATGGCGTCGCTGTGGTGGGGGACCAGGTAGACGTCCCGGATGGTTTCGCGCTGATGGCCCCGGGGGGTGTCGATGGTGCTCTCGCCGAAAAGGCGGCTGCCGTCGGTCAGTTCCGCCACCAGGGTGGCCCGGTCGATGGTGACCGGCAGGATCTCGCCCTTGACATCCAGGATCTCGGCCAGGGCCTGCACACCGGCGGGAAAGCTGCCGGTGTAGCGCGAGAGCATGGTCAGGAGCATGTTGCCGGCATTGTGGCCCTTGAGCCGCCGGTCCTTTTTAAAGCGCTTTTGAAAGATGGCCCGGGCTGTTTCCTGGTGGGGAGAGAGGGCCAGGACGCACTTGAGAATGTCACCGGGGGGCAGGGTGCCCAACTCGTCGCGCAGCCGTCCGGTGCTGCCCCCGCTGTCCATCATGGAGACCACGGCGCTGATCCGGATACCCGTCAGATTTCTCAGGCCGGACAGCAGGGCATACTGACCGCTGCCGCCGCCGATGGTGACCACGTGAACCGGCCGTTTTCTCTTTTGGAAGGGTTTGTCCGTCACGGGTGTTCCTTGTATTCCAATACCCGGTCCTTGAAACCGTCGCTGCGGGTGATGCCCTTGGAGATGATCAGCCGTCTGCCCGTTTCCGTCCCGTCTGCCAGTATCTGGGCGTCGTGTCCCGGACCCCTTCTCGAAAATGAACGCACATGGGGATAGCGCTGGGCCACGTAGCGGATCAATGCCGGGTCCTCGATTCGAGCGGGCAGGCAAATGCGGCTGCCGCGGGAAACCGCTTCGGATGCCTGCTGCAGCGTGGCCCTGAAGCCATCGACGATGCCGACGGCGAAATCGGTCTTGCGATAGCGGTTCAACCCTTTGCCCCGCCGGTAGTCCCTCCAAGTCGCGTCGATATAGCGGCAGATGGCAGCGTGGACGTATTCAGCGATCTGGACGTTTTTACGGGTTCCGCTGATCTCCAGCACCCGTCCCATTTTGCCCTTTTTCAGCACCCAGGACTGGATCCATATGCCCTGGACGAAGTAAAAATCCTGGAGCAGATGGGCCAATTGGTAGTCCTCGCGAAAATGCCGCAGGCGCGGTGTCCCTAAAAAGATACTATGGTAATCCTGATCGATCCCTTGGCCGATCAGATCCACATTGTGGCGCGCGATCAGTTCGTAGGCCTTGCGCATGGCCGCGTGGGCTTCGTTGGGATTGCTGCTTTCGGCCAGGGCCATGAGCTTGTGAATCTTGACCACCATGCGGTCCCGGTGGTTCAGTTCTTGCCCCTGATTCAGGCGTGCATGCAGCGGGTGGTAGGTGCCCGAGGCAGCCGGATTGGCCCGCAGCAGGCGGCACGCCTGCCTGAAGCGTTCCCCATGATCGGTTTCCGAGGTGGCCTGCAGCCCCTCGTGGGCCACCTGATGGGCCATCTCGTGCAGCAACACCTCCTTGACATCATCCCAGCGACCACCGCCGACGATGTCCCGGCTCAGGGTGATCTCGCGCCTGTCCGGGTGCCAGCAGCCCAGCCTGCCGGGCAGGTGGCCAAGGGCAAAAAGGGGTCTTCGGATGGAATGTCGCAGGGTGTCGGGCAGCAGCCATAAGGCGTTTTCCCATTCAGCCGACAGACCGCGCAGGATTTGGCGCTCGAAGGACGCCCGCAGCGCGGCAGCATTGCCTGCGGCAGGCCGGTCGTTCCCGATGCATCGCTGTCTCAAGTCGGCGGCCATGGCAACCTGTCAGGCGATCCGTTCTGCAAGGGCTTCCAGGGCAAACAGATACCCCGATGCACCCAAACCGGAAATTTGTGCCGTGGCGATGTCGGCGATGAATGACCGATGGCGGAACGACTCCCGTTGGTGAATGTTGGACAGGTGGACTTCGATCGTCGGCACATCCAGGAGCAGGACCGCGTCCCGGATGGCCACGCTGGTGTGGGTGTAAGCTGCCGGGTTGATGATCAGGCCCTGCACCTGCCCGATGGCCCCCTGGATGGCCTCGACGATTTCCCCCTCGTGGTTGGACTGGAAGGTGGCCACCTGAAGGCCCAGCTCTGCGGCCTTGGTAATCAGGGACCGGTTGATGTCATCCAGGGTCCGGTTGCCGTAATGTTCGGGTTCGCGTTGGCCCAACAGGTTGAGGTTGGGGCCGTGGATCACAAGAATGTGTCTGCTGTGCTGTTGGTCAGCCACCGAAACCTCCGCTACCAGTTTGCCTTGAGTTCGGCAATGGTCCGTTGATAGTCGTCACTGCCGAATATGGCGCTGCCGGCCACGAAGACATCCACGCCGGCTTGCGAGATGCGGCCGATGGTGCCGGCATTGACGCCGCCGTCGATCTGGATCAGGGTCGACAATCCACGCTCGCGAATCATCGTCTTGAGCTGGACCACTTTGTCCAGGGTCGACGGAATGAACTGCTGCCCGCCGAAACCGGGGTTGACGCTCATGATCAGGACAAAGTCCAGGTCCGGCAACATCCACTTCAGCGCTTCCACCGGTGTGGCGGGGTTCAGGGCCACACCGGACTTGACCCCGTTTTCGCGGATCAGCTGAATGGTCCGGTGCAGATGGGTCGCGGCCTCCTGATGCACGGCGATATAGTCGGCCCCAGCTGCGGCAAAGTCGGCGATATAGCATTCCGGGGATTCGATCATCAGATGGACATCGATGGTCAGCGCCGTTGAGCGGCGCACCGCTTCGACCACCAGCGGTCCCATGGTGATATTGGGCACGAAGCGCCCGTCCATGACATCCACATGGATCCAGTCTGCGCCGGCTGCATCCACAGCGCGAACCTCCTCCCCGAGTTTGGAAAAATCAGCCGACAAAATCGATGGTGCAATACGTTTCATCCTACCCTCTCCTCACCGGTTCAACACGTGCGTGCCTGATCTACGGCCGTCCATAATCCGGGTTTCTACCAGCTGGCCATCCACATATACAAGTACTGTGGGGTTACCACTTTTTGGCACCAAAAGCCAGATCTCTTGACCCGGTGCCAAAAAATCATCGAACAGGCTGAGGGAAAGCTGCGCACGGCTCAGCTGAACCTGAACCCGTTTTTTAAGAAAACCGTTTTCCAGGGAGAACCGGAACAGTTCCCCCTGATCGGTGCCTGCCGGATCGCCGGCCGGTGGGCCGGTCGCTGACCGGTTGACCGTCAGGTCCACACGACTGCCCAGGGTCACCCGATACCCGGCCAGCGGTGTCTGATCCACAATGGTTTCCAACGGTGCAGCGATCGTGTGAACGACGCGGATGTTTCCCACCGTCAGCTGCAGCTGTTCCAGACGACGAATGGCGGTCTCCAGGGTCAACCCGGAAAGGTCACGCATGGGAGATGCCGGTAATGACGGCCCCCGGCTGATCAGCAGATCGGCACAAGTGCTTCGGTGAACGGTTGCCCCGGGAGGCGGGTATTGGGCCATGACCTGGTCGACGGCGTTGCGGGAGCTGGTCATGCCGGCCAGGGCCCCTCGGCACAAGCCGTTTTCAGTCAACAGGATCAGGCTCTGCTGGAGGGAAAGGCCGGCCAGATTGGGCATGACGATGGTTTCCGGCCCGCGGGAAACCCTTATTTTGACGTCACGGCCGCGTTTGATGGCAGCCCCGGCATCCGGATCCTGGTCGATGACATGGTTTTTGGGTACCTGGTCATGGTAAGCCGTTCCTTTAACGCGGGTATTGAGACCCAGATCCGAGAGAATTTCAAGACCATACAGGACCTCCTTGCCCACCAGATCGGGAACGACCACGGTATCCTCACCTTTGATGATCAAGTTCAGGGCCAGGTAGGCACCGATACCGGCCATGGCCATGAAAAGGGCCAGCAGCAGCGACAACCGCAGCGCATTGTTCAATAGCAGCTTAAGGGAGGCGGCGGGTGGTGACATGCGGCTAAAAGTCAACCGTCAGGCACAGGGTGGCTCCCCCGGGTGAGGGCAGCAGGGACAGGGGCACCTGCCTGCGCTGGTTCAGGCGTTGACGGAACTCGGTGATCCGGTCCCGGTTGTACTTGTGGGCGCTGGAGACGGAACCGTAGATGTTGCCGGAGAAGAAACCGAACTCCACGAAACTGATCACGCTGCCCAGGGCGTAGTTGTGGTTGTCAAAAGCCTCCCATGCGGCCCAGATCAGGCCGGCGTTGATCAGAAAGGCGGTGGCCGCATCCTGGTATCTGGCGCAGTAAAGTTGGCCGCCGCCGGGAACGATCGCCAACCAACCGGCGGTGGCCGGATTCTTGGTCGGGATGGCTTCGCTTTGGGCCAGGGCCTGATTCAGGTCGCTCACCTGGAAGCGATTCTGATTGCTGGGCGTGATGCGACTGAATTCCCGATCGGCATGCTTCCAGCGTCCTTGATCCACATGCAGCCATCCCAGTTCATAGCGCGCCCGGTCGATCACATCCGCTTCGGAAGAAGAAGCCATCAGGTTGTGCAGGTCCACCATGGCCTGTTCGATCATGCCTTGGCGGGCATGGCTGCGGCTGAGCATGAAAAAAGCCTCGTTGTCCAGCGGCGAACCGGCATATTGGACGGTCTGCAGGCTGAAAATGGCTGCCGCCGGCTGATATCGGCCGGCTCGGTAGTGGGCTATGCCCGTCTGAAACCGGGCTTGGGAAAGTCTGGGGTCCGCGGGAAAAAAATGGATAAAGCGGTTGAATTCAACAATCGCCTCGTCAAACGCGCCTGCATCGAGGCGTGATTGCGCATAACGGAATTGACCATCCGCATCGATGGTCAACTGGGCCAAACCGGGGGCGGCGGCTGCAAGCAGCATGAGGGAAAAACCGATGGCGACGAGCATAAGACGAAGCGCGGGTCGAAATGGCATGGGGCATCCCCTTGGCGGTCAGCGCAGCCAGAAATCGTTGTTTTGAACCGTGTCCTGGCAGCGGATGCCCTGGCGGGTCAATACGGACGGGCTGCGGTTCAGTTCATCATGGCCGCAGCGCATCAGCCGGTCACAGGCCATGATCCATCCTTGGATGGCGCCATGGCGCTGAATGGCCTGCAGGGCATAGCTGGAACACGACGGGGTCATGGGGCAGCGGTGGCCGTCCGCCCCGGACAGGTAGTTCTGGAAAAAGCGGATGGGCGCTGCCATCGTCGGGGTGGGTTCAGGCCGGGTTGCCTGATCCGGCTGCAGGGGTCCGGCAAGTGCACTGCCGACAAGCAGAAAAAAGAGGGCCGCCAGGAAAATGGTTTTCATAATCGTCTTAACTTGCACCACGGGTTCCTTTCGAGCCACGACAAATGGGTTGCTGAAGGTCGACCACCGAACGACCCACCCTGCCCGGGCCCCCATGCGACCGCTTGGCTCCGCCGGTTACGCCGGTGGGCCGAAGAGCCTGGGTAACATTCGAGCCTGGGCGTTTATCCGGCTACTGTTGGGTCACCCGCAGGACCTCTTCGATGGTCGTGGTCCCGGCCAGCACCTTATCGATGCCGCTTTGGCGCAGGGTTCTCATTTGGTACTGCAGGGCATATTGTTTGATCTGGGTGGCGTCGAAGGTTTTTAAGATCAGGTTCTTCAGCCCCTCGTGCATCTGCATGATCTCGAATATACCGATGCGGCCCCGGTAGCCGGTGTTAAAGCACTTCTCGCAGCCCTTGGCCTGGTAAAGGCTTTGGTTTTTCAGCTGTTCCCGGGAAATGCCGATGCTCTCCAGGATCACTCCCGGGGTATAGGCCTCCTTGCAGTGATCACAGAGCACCCGAACCAGCCGCTGGGCAATCACCGCCACCACGGATGAGGAGATGAGAAACGGTTCGACACCGATGTCCACCAGCCGCGTAATGGCGCCTGCCGAATCGTTGGTGTGCAGGGTGGAAAACACCAGATGGCCGGTCAGGGCCGACTGCACGGCGATGGTGGCGGTTTCTTTATCACGGATCTCGCCGATCAGGATCACATCCGGGTCCTGCCGGACGATGGAACGCAAGCCACGGGCAAAGGTGAGGTCGATTTTCGGGTTGACCTGGATCTGGCTGATGCCTTTGAGCTGGTATTCCACAGGATCTTCGATGGTGATGATGTTGATGTCCGGCTTGATGATGGACGACAACACCGAATAGAGGGTGGTGGTCTTGCCGCTGCCCGTGGGGCCGGTCACCAGAATGATGCCGTTGGGCTGGTTCATCAGCCGGTTGAGCTGTTGGTGATTTTCGGGCGACAGTCCCAGTTCCTTGAGGTTCAACACCTCCTCGGATTTGTTCAGCAGCCGCATGACCACCCGCTCGCCGAAGGTGGTGGGCAGCGTGGAAACACGCACATCCACATTCTGGCTGCCGATTTTGACCTCCAGGCGGCCGTCTTGGGGCAGACGCTTCTCGGCGATATTGAGTTTGGCCATGACCTTGATTCGAGAGATCAGCGACAGCTGGATCCATTTGGGCGGCGTGAGCAGGTCGTAGAGAATCCCGTCAACCCGGTAGCGCACCTTGAAGCTGTCCTGGTACGGCTCGATGTGGATGTCGCTGGCACGGGCCTTGATGGACTGGGAGATGATATGGTTCACCAGCTTGATGATGGGCGCATCACTGGTGTCCTCGAGCAGGTCGGCGGTGTCCTCGATCTCGCTGATGATGGTGCTGCCATCCTCCTCCATATGCTGGACCAACTGCTCGGCGGTGCCCTGGCTCATGTCAAAGAGCAGGTTGATGGCGGCAAAAATGGCGTTTTTGGTGGAGAGCACCAGGTTGTAGGCCGAAAAACCGATCATGCGGGCCAGGTCGTCCAGCGGTTGAAATGCGGCAGGATCGTTGACGGCGATGATGTTGACCATTTCCTGCGGCAGGGCGGTCTTTCCTGCAGCCGGGATGTTTTTCAGCACCAGCGGCACCATAGCATGGCGCTTGAGAAAACCGATGGGGGCACCCCGGGTGCGATCTTCCCCGAAGCTTTCCAGGGGCAGTTCGGGCCAGAAGGGGATGTCGTACTGGTCGCTCAAGGCGTCCAGCAACTGGGTCTCGGTGATGACTTTGCGGCGCAGCAGCACTTCCGACACGCTGCCCCCCTTGTTGCCGCGGAGCCTGACCGCGTCCGCGAAATCCTCATCAGAGATGCCGTATTTGCTCTTTAATATGTCTTCCAGAGATCGGTTCATGGGTCGTTTTTGATGATGAGCGTATCGGCAAGGCCCTGCCCGGACAAGGCATCCCGGGTTATCTGTGCCGCGGCGCGGTCCGGGAACCCACCGATTTGGATCCGATACCAGATCTTGCCGTCCACATCCGTTGCCGCAATGTAAGCCGCATGACCCATCTGTTTCAGGCGGGCCACCGCCTGGATGGCCGACATTTCATCAGCTAAGGATTGCACCTGAAGGAGATAGCCGCCAGGAGCCGCGCGGCCCACCGACTCCCCCTCGGCTGGCCTAACTGCCTCCCGGCTTGCACTGCCGGTTGCGTTCTGGTCATTGATCCTCGATTCGGGGCCGCTGTCGTTCAGCGGACCCGTTTCAACCGGTGGGGTGACCATTGGGTCTTCACCACCTCGGTAGAGCTTAATCTGCATCTCGCGCACCTGCTCGATGGTCTCTTTTTTCGATTGATACACCCGGGTGGCCTCGTCCGGGTTCTGGATCACCTTCGGCGTGATGAAAATAAACAGATTGGATTTCTCATTGCCCTTGGAGCGGGTTTTGAACAGCCACCCCACTCCGGGAATATCCCCCAGGCAGGGGACTTTGTATTCGGTCTGGGAGAAGTTGTCGTCGATGAGGCCGCCGATGACCACGGTGCTGCTGTCCTTGACCATCACCGTGGTGTCGACGGTGCGTTTAAGGGTGGTGGGCCTGAATTCCGTAGTGCTTTCCAGGGATGATACTTCCAGGGAAAGGTTCAGGCGGACCATGCGGTCCTTGTTGATCTGGGGCGTGATCTTGAGGGTTTTGCCCACATCCCGGTATTCAAAGGAGTTGTACGTGTCGTTGTTGGTGGTCGATGTCGTGGTCTGGAAGGGGATGTTCTTGCCCACCGTGATGCTGGCTTCCTGGTTGTCGGTGGTAAGCAGCTGCGGTGTGGAGAGGATGTTGACATCTTTGTCCTTCTTATAGGCCTGCACGATGGCGGCGATACTGGGAAAGGAGACCCCGGCGATTTCGACCGCTTCGCCGAACAGCCCCAGGGAGAAACCGGACGCGAGCGATGGAACCAGGCTTCCGTCCGCAGCGAATTTCAGGTTCGAATCCTCGGCGGTGAAACCGCTGCCGACAATCCCCCGGCGGTCCTCGTTCAATGAGACATCGTCGCCCACGATCCATTCGGTGCCCAATTCGAAGCTTTTTTCCGCATTGACCTCCATGATCAGCGCTTCGATGTAAACCATGGCGCGCGGAATGTCGATCTGGCGGATGATCTCCACCAGCGTGGCATAATCGTCCCGGTCGGCGGTGATGATCAGGCTGTTGGTGGCCTTGTCCGCCGTAATCGTCACTTTGTCGGAAACCACCGGCGTTTCATTGGCACCGCCGGCCTTGACCTTGTCCTCTTTGGGCAGATCTTTGAGCACTGCCACGATTTCTTCCGCCACGGCATATTCCAGATAATAGACGTGGATTTTTTCCTTGCCCTTGGGGGTCTCTAGATCCAGGGTTTCGATCAGGCTGCGGATCCGGTTGGTGTCATCTTCGCTGGCCACCATGATGATGCTGTTGGTGCGTTCGTCGGCCACGAAGGCGGCGCCGCGATCCGATGGGGCGGCCCCTTTTTTGGCCGGTGCCTGGGAAGTCTTGAACACGGTTTCCAGCAAGGAGACCAGCTTGGCCGCATCGGCGTTGTGGATGGGGAAAATGGTGATTTCACGGCCCACGCCGGGGATGTCGATGGTCTTTAAAATTTTCATCAAACGGGCGATATTGGAGTAATTGTCGGTGATGATCAGGGTGTTGGTGGGTGCGTAGGAGAGGATGACGCTGCTTTTGGAGACCATGGGGGTGAACAGCCGTTTGACTTCGTCAGGATCCGCGAAGCGCAGTGGCATCAGCTGGGTGACCACCTGATCATTGTCCGTATCGCCTTTGGATTGGGTTCGGGTCTCGATGTTTTTGGTGCGGGCGTCCGGAGACGGGATGATCTTGATCAGCCTGCCCGTTTCCACGGTGGCGAACCCGTGAACCTCGAGGACCGATTCGAACACTTTAAAAGCCTCGTCCACCGAGATTTTGGAGGGAGAGATGATGGTCACCTTGCCCCTGACCCGCTGGTCGATGACGAAATTCTTGCCCGTGAGTTCACTGATGAATTTGATGAACACGCTGATGTCCACATTGTTAAAATCAATGGAGACAAAGCGCTGTGAACCGTTGGCCGGTTTGCTGCCGCCGGTCTCCTGGCCCTGATTCTGGGCGGGGGCGCTGGCGGTAAAGTAAAATATCGTCAGCACGGCAATCAGCACGCCGACCATGCGTCTTCTAGTCGCATCGATTGTGTGTTCAATGGCCATATTTTCCGTTTCCCGTTTCCACCGGCATCCGGCCCGGGGGCGCCTGTCCGGCTATCTGATGCTGTATTCGATAATTTTTTCCTGGCCCCTGCGTTTCAACTGCACGGAAAGCCTGGGTGAGGATTTGAGGCTGTCGACCAGTTTCAAGGCGTCATCCACTGACGCAATATCGCTGCCGTCCACACCGGTGATGATGTCTCCGTTTCTCAGGCCCATCCTCCGGAAGATGGAGTTGGGTTTGATGCTGGAGAGGGCCAGGCCTGCAGGCACGCCGTTTTCCACGTGCGGCTGGATCTGTACCTCGGTCATCAGCGACGCCATGTCGGTCATGGATTGCTCGATGTAAGATCGCCTCAGGGAGATTCGCTGGGCGCGGGCCTCACCGGTGGATGGCACTTCCCCACGAACGGGCAGTCCGCCCGGACGGGAGACGGCTTTGCCGGATTCCAAATCCTCCATCTGCAGCACTTCGTCTATCCCGTTTACGGTGAGGACGACTTTTTCGCGGTAGATTCCTTTGACCGTTGCCGTCTGGATGGCATCGCCGGTACGGTACAGGTTCTGCTCGCGGGCCGTGATATCTTCGATAACTGCATAGTCACCGTCGGTGCTGCCGGAAACCGTCCCCCACAGCTTCAGGTTCAGCTTGGTCTCTTCCAGGGATTCGACATCCACTTTGCCCGGCTGGGGTTCGCTGTCTGAACGGGTATTGAACAGGTTCCTTTCCAGTACCGCCTTGTAGGCGGACAAGGGGGGCGGGGCCGTATCGGTATCGGTTACGCGGTAGACATTCTCTTGCGTGGACAAGGGGCTGCGGGCCAAGCTGGCAGCGATGGTTCCGTAAAAGCCGGCCACAACCACGTATACGGCAACGGTGATGCAGATCAGGTTGGCAACGGTGAAAAGGGCTTTGGGTATCATGGCCTATCTCATGGACACATCGGGGCTATCGATGGAGCCGCGGACCCGGAAGGTCAGCCCCCGCGTGCCCATTGTCCGGGTGTTGACGATCCCCTGGGGGATGGTCTCTTGAAGCCGGGCGAACAACTCCGGCTGGGGCTTGGCGTTGCCGGTGAGATTCAGGCGGCTCTGCTCCAAGGGGTGTCTCAGTTCAATGGTTCCGGTAATTTTGCCTTCCAGCATGGGACCGCCAAACGTGAGGGATTTGAGCCTCAGGTTCCCGCCGCTGGCCGAGAACTCCGCATCCGTCTGATCCAGTACCAGTTCGTTGATGCCGAAAAAAGGTGTTTTCAGTGTGATCCGCAGCTCCGATACCGTCACTAGGCCGCTGGTCATGCCCGCCGGGGCGCGATCGCCATCGTGGGTCAGGCGGCCCTTGAGCAGACCGGAAAAGGTGAACCGGGCGTTGGCCTTGATGGCATCCAGCTGATCCAGGCGGATCTGGGACAGGTCCGCTTCCACCCGCATGGGTCCGGACGGGCCTGCGCTTGCCATGCTGGCCCTGCCTTGTACCGTTCCATCGGCCAGACGTGCCTGAAAGCGAACCTGTTTCATATCCTGCAGCAGGGTCGTCAGATCGGGTGACATCTGGGCCTCTTCAAAATGGGCCAGTCGAACGCTGCCGCGGTTCAGGTCTATCCCGGTCATTTTGAGCCCCGGTGGTATGGTCGGGCGAATCGTCTCCGCCGCCATGGTCAGCAGGGGGTCGATGGCAGCCAGCCGGCTGTTCATATACGCTTTAACCGCCTGATCGGGAAACAGCAGGTACAAAAACAGGGCTGCCGCCAGCAGGGCGTAAAACAGATATGCGAAAATGGCCTTAACGGAAAACATGAGCAGCGCTACATCTCCACTGTTTCGACTTGAAATACCGTATTGATCAGGTCGGCCTTCTGCTCTCCCTTGGCAACGGAGAGCCGTTTGATGGCAATCATGTCACGGGATGTTTCAATGCCGTGCAAATAAGCCAGAAGCTGCGCCATGGTAATTTCCTGCAGTTTTATCTCCACGGTGGAGAGCCGGTAGGGGCTGTCCTTCTGGGTGATGGTGGTCGGCTTCATGTAGGCGATATGGCTTTTGACACCCGTTTGTCCCGCCAGGGTCTCCAGAAAGGAAAAGAGCGTGAATCCCGGTTGGCGCGTTTTCAGGTGGCGGTGTGCCTGATCAGCCTTCGCGGCGGTTTTGCGGTATTCTGTCTGCAGTATTCGGATCTGTTCCAATTCCTGTTGCCGGGTGGCAAGGGTTCGTGACAACCGGGCGCTTTTTTCGAACAGGGGCAAAACCAGAAGTTGAACCACCAGAAAGACGACGATGGCGGCGGCGGCCGCCGCCACACCGATTTTTTCGCGTTTGTTGAGTTTAATGGCCATGGCTCGTTAAAAATCCAGCTTCAGTTTGAATCGCACCCGGCTGCCCGATTTCTCAAGGTCGGCCGAACTGATGGTCACGCTCTTAAAGATGTCCGCCTTTTCCAGCCGCCCCTTGATGTCGTCGACCGTGTTGAAGGTATCCGTATCGCCGGAGAGCACCACGTTGTCAGCCCCGACCACCATCCGGTTGACCTCTACGTCCACCGACGACGGGATCTGCTGGCTCAGGGCATTGAGGATGTCGATGACCCGGACGCGGGCGCCGGTCACGTCAAGGCCGGTGCTGCCGTCGCCGGCCTCTTTGATTTTGATCTGCATCTGCTGCAGGGGAGCCTCCACGCGGGTGACCTCGGGAAAGGTGCTTTTAAACACCATTTCGATCTGCCGGTCCATCGCGGCCAGCCGGCGCTGTTGGGCATGCACCGCCAGGAACTGGCCGGCCAGCGCCGTGGCCAGAGCGAGGAGGATCAGCACCGCGGTCAGGATGATGTTGCCCCGATATTCGCTCCAGTAATGCTGGATCGTTGACCGTTCGGTTGAGAAATTGACGCCGGCGACGGCTTCGGTTTCCATCAGGGCCAGGGCCAGGGCGATGTCCAGACGTCCGGATTCCCAGTCGGGGGTATCCAGCGATCCCTGCAACCGGGGAAAGGTCCGTATGTCGGCAATGGATTTTACCGGCACGCCCAGCAATGTGGACGATCCGTTGCCGGTGGACAACAACTGGGACTGGGGACCTGCGGAAAACACGGTCGACGGGTTGACCCCAATCCCCAGGCTTTCCTGCAGCGCCGTGAAGGTGCGCTGCATGGTCGTTTCCAGGCTTCGGGAAACCGGATTGCCGCTGCTGGCCACCGGCAGGGCGCGGACCATGCGAATGCTACCGGAACAGACCGCATAAACCGTGTGACGGCCTTCTCCGGTGTCGATGAAGAGAAAATCATCGTCGTCGGCTGCCATGGTGGCGATGAACCGGGCCGCAGCATATCCGCCGGGCATGATGCTCACGGTTCTTAAATTCACCGAACCGAGGAGGTCCAGATAACGCTGGATCTGCGTTTTTTGGACGGCAAAGGCCAGCAGGTCCTGCTGCCCATCGCGTTTTATGGCCTCGAAATCGACGATCAGCTCCTCTATCGGGATCGGTAAGGTGGGCTCCAGTTCAAAGGGGAGCATCTGCCGGATCTTCTTGGCGTCATGAAAGGGAACCGAGAGATTTCTAAAGGAGACGCTGGTTGTCGGGATGCCGATCACACAGGCGGCGCCGGCGGGTTTCAGTGTGTCCACCATGGCCTTGAGGGCTTCCTGGGTGCCTTTGTTGCCCGATAGGTCCGCCGGGATGGGAAAATAGCCCTGCGTTTCCAGCACGCTGCCCTTGAACCCGCGATTGAGCAGCACCGCCGCAATCGAGTTCTCTCGAAATTCCAGGCCGAGGATCTTGCGGCTCATGGTCGTTGGTCTGTTTGGGGTTGCCGGGTTGTCATGCTAATCGCCGCGTTCAGGTTTTATTGGTAAAAGCACCGCTCGTCATTTGGCTCTATATATCTTATTCTGCCTGCCAAATCAAGGTTTTACAGATCCACCTGCCGGTGTCGGGCTCTTTTTCCCGTTGGACCACCGCGCTGACGGTGATGGTTCGTGCATGACGTTTGGCGGTTGAGACAATCCGGAACAGGTCGCTGGCCACGCTGATCAGTTCAGGATCGATGGTGATGCCCCCGGTGCCGGGAACATTTTTGTACCAACCGGGATTGGTAATGGCATTGGTATAGGTCTCATCCGCCTTGGCCACCCGATGGTCGGCCAGGGCTTCCGCCAGATCTGCGTTCTCCGTCGGCAGCAGGGCTGAGAGCACGGCAACGTCGGCTGTCGAGATGTTGATTCTACCGTCAAAGGTGAAGCGGCCGTCACCGGCCGCCGATGCCCCGTGGACGGTCAACAAGGATGACAGGCCGGTTGCACCGCCCGCACCGGCAAACAGCTCCGGGGTAACCCCCTGTACCAGGGCAACCTCTCCCAGGCTGTCAAAGGGGCCGTTTTTGCAGCGGTAGGGTGGTTCCAGGCCTTCGTAGTAGTCCGATTCGGCGCCGCTCAAACCGGTGATGGCATCGTCATCGCCATCATCCAGCCAGTCTTTCAGCGAATTGATGATCATGTTGGGGTCGCTGTCCGGCACCTCCTCAAATAGGGAGAACACCCGATCCAACAGGCGCTCCCAAAGAAAGCGCTGGGCCGCGGAAAACTGCTGGCCCTCCGGAAACTTGACCAGGGCATTGACCTGGATTTTGCCTCGCTCATCGGTGATGCTCAGATCCAGGCTGCCTTCATCGAAAGGGATCAATCCAACCATCCCGGCCACTTTTTCCGGGTTGGCCCAGTCTTCCTGGAGGGTATCGGTTTCATTTTCCTTGCGATCATTGATCAGCATCACCCTGGCGGCATGGATCCCGGATACGGCCATTTCGGTGAGCACCAACTGCTCTCTGGCATGGATGGCGCCGGCGACCGAACTGCGGATCCGGCGGTTCAGGGCCAGGCCGGCGGCCAGCAGCACGGCCACCACGCCGATGGCGACCAGGATGGCCACTCCCCGGCGGTTGCCCCAAACGGTGCGCCCGAGAGGGCTATTCAACGGCGTTGCGGTACGCATGCAGGGCTACCCGTGTGGTGAATTCCTGTGGCCTGGACGGTGTTCCCACCGTCAACCGGATCTCAACCGACCGCGGTGTGGCGTATTCGGTGTCGGCCGATTCCGAATCCCAGCGGTCGTTCATTTCGTCCTGGGCGCCCAGGTATTTAAATTCCAGGCCCAGCACATTTTCGCACAGGATGGGATCATCCTCGCTCTCCTGGAAATCGGGAAAGGGGAAGAGGTGATCGGCGCGACGCAGCACCAGCGACTCGTCGGAGCGCTGGTGCACATAGTAGACGATGCGGCACACCCCTTGCCGCGGGTCCCGGTTCAAGGGCAGGTGCGCCAGAGATGCGAATTGCAGGCGGCTGAAGCGGCTCCCGGCCGTGTCGGTCGCATCTCCCACCAGGCGATAGGGATCGGGCGGGTCGTTGAACTTCGGCTTGGCGTAACGCGGGTAGTGGGCGACATACAGGCCCGCCAGATCCGTGGCCATGCGTCCCAGACAGGTCCGGGCCGACTCGAAGATGGCCACGTCGCCGCCGACGGCATCGGCGCTGGAGAAAACGGCCCGGAAGGAGCCAAACACCATGGTGATTACCAGCGCGAAGATAAAGATCGCCACCATGATTTCCAGCAGGGTGAATCCGCTGCCGGATCCAGGTGCCGTCGACGGCTGCCGGCGCGGGCTATTCATACAGCTGCCTGTAGGTGGTCAGGTTAAAAAGGGACTCTTCCTGGTTATAGCTGATGGTTACGGTTATCCGCATCAGTGCGGGTCCGTCTGCTTTGAGCAGTTCGGAGGCCACTTTTTCGCTTTGGATTTGCCACGCATACCCGGGGTGGGCGCTGCCGAAATCACCGCTGTCGCTGGTCAGCTCCGCCAGGTCCATCGTGTCTATGTCGGCCAGCTTCTGACCCATCAGCATGGTCGCCACCGTATCGAACCGGCCCCTGGTGTCCATGAACAGGGTCTGGGAGTGCATGCGATAGATGGCCGTCAGCGCAATGGCCACCACCGACAGGGCCACCATCACTTCCATGAGGGTGAAGCCGTTTTCACTCCTGCCTGGTGCCATGGCTACCACCCTTGAGCGCCCCTGACCAGATTGACCCTGGCCAGAAACGGTTCGATGTAGAAGGCCACGCGATCGCCGTCATTGGTGCGCATGCGGATGACGGCTTTGTCCGAATAGCCCTGGGGATAGAAGCCGATGGGAATGGTTCCGCTGGTGATGCGTTCGGTTGGTGAAAGGGCCACATGGTCGATGGTCACTCCCCGGGGCAGGCTATAACCTTTCTCGCGGGCTGTGTCTGCCTCGCCAGCGGCCATGCCGGCTTCGGTGATCCACAGCCGCTGAACGTCGGGCG
Organism: uncultured delta proteobacterium; assembly: GCA_963704985.1. Taxonomy (GTDB): domain Bacteria; phylum Desulfobacterota; class Desulfobacteria; order Desulfobacterales; family Desulfosarcinaceae; genus Desulfosarcina. Next base: position 118,025 of record CAVPIL010000013.1, read on the forward strand.
ACACGTTGAGCAGGTAGGTCTTTTGGTCGACGACCGCCTTTTCCCTGAGTTGGCGGGCAGCAGCGATAATCCAGCGGGCGGTCTCGTCGGTGCCATCGGAAAAGAGCCCGCCATTCAGGCGTGGAATGGCCACCACCAGCATGATGCTGATCAGGGCGGTCACGACAACCATCTCGATCAGCGTGAAGGCCCGGTGGCCCGATAGGGCCAGGATCATCTTATCGCCTGCGGAAGCCTGAGGGTGCATGGCGGTCTGAGGGGTGGCCTGGTTTGATGTCATGGCATGGGGGGACGGGCATGAACAGGTCAGGTGATGGGTCGCACCGGGCTACTCGGACTCCCAGCTGTTGATATCCGCGTCTTTGTCTTCACCACCGGCTGCCCCGTCGGCGCCGTAGGCGATGATGTCAAAATCATCATGGATGCCCGGGCTCAGGTAGACGAACTCATTGCCCCAGGGGTCTTTGGGCACCTTGCCCTTTTCAAGATATCCGCCCTTGCGCCAGTTTTTGGGAACGTTGCCGGATGAGGGCTGCTCCACCAGGGCCTGTATCCCCTGTTCGGTGGAGGGGTACATGCCGTTGTCCAGCTTATACAGCTTGAGCGCCGTGGCAATGCTTTCGATCTGCATCCGGGCTTTGAGTTGCTTGGCCTGCTCCGGGCGCCCCATGATGCGGGGGACGATCAGGCCGGCCAGAATGCCGAGGATGACGATGACCACCATCAGCTCGATCAGGGTAAAACCGCGGCGGTTGTCCACCGTTTGTGGTAAAAACAGCTTCATAAATCCTCCATGCATCCATGACGGGCGGTTGACAAGCCGCCGGCAAACGCTTGGTTCTTCAAAACGGATACTAAACCAATGCGTCCCAACAATCAAGCTTGCCGGGTTGAAACGGCAACGCCCAAAATTGAACGCTTGCGGCGAATTAAATCAAACCCAACCACTCAACCACCACCCCGCCAACCAGAGGCCCGGGTGCTACCCCACCAGCTGGTTCATTTCGAAAATGGGCAGGCAGATGGAAAGCACGATAAAGAGCACCACCACGGCCATGACCAGGATCATCACCGGCTCCAGCATGGCCATCATGCTCATGATCGATGCCTGGACCTCGTTTTCATACACATCGGCGATTTTGTACAACATGGGTTCCAGCTCGCCGCTCTGCTCGCCCACCTGGACCATCTGCACGGCCAGGTCAGGGAAAACCGTGTCGGCCGCCAGCGACAAACCCAGTCCCTGGCCTTTTTCCACCTCATCGGACGCGTTGGCGATGAGTCCGGAGATCACGACGTTGCCGGTGACATTTCTGACGATCTCCAGGGCCGGCAGCATGGTCACGCCATTTTCCAGCAGCGATGCGAGGGTCCTGGAAAAACGGGCCACGGCGATCTTTTGAAGCAATGGGCCCATGATGGGCAGGGACAGTATCAACCGGTCGGTCGTGGCCAGCCCGCGTTCGGTCTTTCTGAAGGCCCTCAACGCCACCAGGGCAGCGACGATCATGACCACCAGCAGCCACCAGTAGCGCTTGAACAGATCGCTGGCCGCGATGAGAAACCGGGTCGGGGTCGGCAGGGCCTGTTTCATGTCTTCGAAGATGGTGGTGATGTTTGGGACGACAAAGGTCATCAGAAAAAAAAGCACCAGCGTGCCGACGACGGTCATGAGGATGGGATAGGCCATGGCGGTCTGGATCCGGGACTTGAGCTCCTGCTGTTTTTCCATGATGTCCGCCAGGCGCAGAAGCACGATTTCCAGTGTTCCCGACGTCTCACCGGCGCGCACCATGTTGATGTAAAGTTGCGAGAAAACGGACGGGTAGAGCGTCAGTGACGAGGCAAAGCTGTTGCCCTCGACAATGGAGTCCTTGATGCGGGCGACGATCTTGGTGAACCCTTGGGTTTTGGTATGGGAAACCAGGGTGGTCAGGGCCGACACCAGCGGAAAACCGGCGCCGGTCAAGGTTGCCAGCTGGCGGGTCCAAATGCTGACCTGGGCCGGTGTGACGCGGCTGAACAGGCCCTGGAAGGTGACCGCCCGGGGCTCATGGCTGCTTTCGCCTTCCGTAACCTCCTTGACGCTGACCGGAAAACTGCCCATGGTGCGGATTTTTTGCCGGGCCGCCTGGGCGCCGTCGGCATCGATGATTCCGCTGATGGTTTTTCCCTTGGGGTCAAGGGCCTGGTAATCGTAAACGGGCATGGCGTTTTACCCTGTCAGCGCGTGCGTTGAAGCCGTGCTGCGAAGAAGCCGTCCATGTGATCGATGTGGGGAGCGGTTCGAAGAAAGCCGTCTTGACCCAAGAAGGGAAGCACGCTTTTCTCTTCCATCGATTGCCCACCGGTTATAGCAAAGTTTGCATGGTTTTTCAAAAAAGTCTTGATCACGCCTGCATTTTCCTCCGGCTCCTGGCTGCAGACGGCAAAAACCAGGACCCCACCCTTCTTGACCAGCGGTGCGAGATGGTCGAGAAATCGCGCCTGCCGAAGGGCCAATCGGGCGATATCCTTTTCTTGGGATGACCATTTGGCGTCGGGGTTGCGGCGCAGGACCCCCAGGCCCGAGCAGGGGGCATCCAGCAGGATCCGGTCGAAGCGGGGCAGGGTATCGCCGGCCGGAGGCCGGCCAAGGTCCATCCGCCGGGTGCGGATGATGGACACCCCCAGCCGGCGGGCCTCCTGCTCCAGACGGACCAGCTTGGCCGGCAGGTTGTCCATGGCAACGATGCTGCCCTGGTTTTTCATGATCTGGGCCAGGTGGGTGGTCTTGCCCCCCAGGCCGGCGCAGGCGTCCAGCACGGTTTCTCCCGGCTGGGGCGCCAGCAGCAGGGAAACCAGCTGGGCGGCGCCGTCCTGGACCGCAAACCGGCCCTGGACAAACGCCTCCATTTCCGGGATGGGACAGCGGGGGCGGGTCAGGTTGATCCCGCCGGCGACCGTGTCCATGACCTGGATGCCGTCCGCCTCGGCCGTTAGGGCCGTCACCAGTTCCGCCAGGCTGTTTTTCAACCCGTTGCAGCGCAGGCTGATGGGAGGGATGGTGTTCACGGCATCGCACAGCCGTTCGGTTTCGGCAAGGCCCATGCGGTCGATCCAGCGGGAGGCCAGCCAAGGGGGAACGGATTTGGCGACGGCGATGTGATCCACCGGTGAAGCAACGGCATCGGGCAGGCAAAACCGGCCGGGGTCACGCAGCGCATTTCTCAACAGGGCGTTGACAAATCCGGCCGCTTTGGGTGCCTTGCGGGTGCGCGCCAGGGTGACCGCCGTGTTGACGGCCGCCGAGGCCGGGATGCGGTCCATGAAGAGGATCTGGAAAAGGCCCAGGCGCAGGATGTTCAGAACTTGCGGGGTGACTTGGTCAAGGGGCCGGTCGGCGTAGGTCCCGAGGACGGCATCCAGCCGCAGCCGCCAGCGCAGCACCCCGTATACCAGCCCGTTGTAAAGGGCCCGGTCCCGCCGGGAGAGACCCAGGATCATGGATGCGGTCTCATCGAGAACGGCATCCAGGGTTTTCCTGCGCCCGTCCAGGCGATCGAGCACGTTCAGGGCCGCGGCCCTGGGGTCGGTGACGGTCCGGTCCGGCCGTGTTCGGCTGCGGGTGGGGGTTGGGGGTGGTGTGGCGGCCACGGTCAGCCCAGACACGTGCCATCGGGCAGGTGGCAGCCGCAGAGAAAATCGTCGATGGCCAGGCGTTTGCCCGATGCCCCCTGTATCTCCTGGATGGCAAGGGCCCCTTTGCCGGTGGCCACGCGAAGCTCTCCGGGAAAGCACTCGAGGATGGTGCCCGGCGGGACGCTGATCTCCCGTTCCAGCACACTGGCTTTGAAGATTTTCAGGCGCATGTCGCCGCTGAAGGTGAAGGCTCCCGGCCAGGGGGTCAGGCCGCGGATCAGGCACTCGATGCGGTCGGCCGGCATGGACCAGTCGATTTCACCATCCTGCTTCTTGAGCATGGGGGCATGGGTCGCCCTGGCGTGGTCCTGGGGAACGCGCTCCAGGCTGCCGTTCCGCAGCTTTTCCAGCGTACGGACCAGGGTGCGAGCGCCCATGAGGCTGAGGCGGTTGTGAAGATCGGCGGCGGTTTCGCCGGGTTGGATGGCGGTCTTTTCCATCAGCAACATATCGCCGGTGTCCATGCCCTTGTCCATCAATATGGTGGTGACGCCGGTTTCGCGGTCCCCGTTGATGATGGCCCACTGGATGGGGGCGGCACCGCGGTAGCGAGGCAGCAGCGATGCGTGGACGTTGATGGATCCCATGCGGGGAACATCCAGCAGCGGCTGGGGCAGGATCTGGCCGAAGGCCACCACGACGTACAGGTCCGGTGCCAGTTCGGCCATCTGCCTGAGAAATGCATCGCTGCTTACCGTTTCGGGCTGCAGAACCGGGTAGCCGCAGCGCAGGGCGGTTCGTTTGACCGGCGGCGGGGTAAGCTTGCGACCCCGGCCTTTGGGCCGGTCGGGCTGGGTGACCACGGTCAGCACATCGTGGCCGCTGTCATGCAGTGCCCGCAGCGGCGGCACGGCAAAATCCGGCGTGCCCATGAAGACGATTTTCAATGGGCGATTCACTGCTGCTTCATCTCCTTTTTCACCCGGCGCTTGTACATCTGGCGTTTCAGGGTGCTGATGTGATCGATAAAAAGGGTGCCGTTGAGGTGATCCAGTTCGTGCTGGATGACGATGGCCAGCAGGCCGTCGGCCTCGAAGCGCAGCGGGTTGCCGTCCCGGTCGACCCCTTCAACCAGAATACGCTCGGCCCGTTTGACGTCCGCCCGGAAGTCGGGCACGCTCAGGCAGCCTTCGTTTTCCGAAATGATTTCGCCTTCGCTGGTGATGATCTTCGGGTTGACCAGCACATGCAGGTCCTGGCCATCCTCCCGGGGAGCGATGTCGTAGATGATGAAGCTCTGGCCGATGCCCACCTGGGGGGCCGCCAGGCCCACACCGGGAGCCGTGTACATGGTCGTGGCCATGCTGTCGAAAATGGTCTGCAGGGCCCCGTCGATATTCTCCACGGGCGCGGTGCGCTTTTTCAGGAACTTGTCCGGATATGTGAGTATGTCTAACACAGTCAACGCCTTCACCCTCTTTTGAGTCTTATATCAAGCCAACCTGTTAAATTAAAGCATGTTTTGGGATTTTCAAACAAAAAAGGGCGGGCGGAAACATGGCGGGATGTTATTTTTCGAAAAGAGGTGCCAGAATCTGCCTGGCTTTGACGATGTCCTGGTCAATCTGTTGGATCAGTTCGGCGATGCCGGAAAATTTCTTTTCGTCCCTCAGGCGCTGGACAAAATTGACCATGATCTTCTGGCCGTAGATATCCTTGTTAAAGTCGAGAATGTGGGCCTCCACAGTAAAGACCTGGTCGTCGAAGGTGGGACTGTAGCCGATGTTGGCCACCCCCGGGTAGCGCCGGCCGTCGTATTGGACGACCACGGCATAGACACCCGCCTTGGGGCACAGTTCGTCCTGCAGGATGATATTGGCGGTAGGGATGCCCAGCAGTTTGCCGCCCCGGTCCCGGCCATGGGTTACGGTGCCGCGGATCTGGTAGTCGCGGCCCAGCATCTTGCCGGCCTTTTCAATCTGGCCGTCCATGACCAACTCCCGGACCGCGGTGCTGCTGATACGGTCGTTGTCCACGGTGGATGACTGGATCCAGTCGGCCACAACCACCTTGAAGCCCAGTTCCTCGGCAAACCGCATCAACAGGTCCACGTTGCCTTCGCGCCGGTTGCCGAAGGTATAATCCTGGCCCACGACGATGGCCTTCATGCCGATCCGTCCGACCAGGATATCCTCGACGAAGGTGCGGGCCGACAGGGCCGCAAAGGCCATCGTGAAGGGGATGCAGATCAGCACGTCGATGCCGGCTTTTTCGATCAGTTCCTGCTTCTGCTCGTACATGGTGATCAGGGGCGGGTGTCCGTTTTTGGTGATGACCCGGATCGGATGGGGCTCGAAGGTCATGGCGATGGCCGTGCCGTCCATGGTGTCGGCCCGTTCGATCACCTCGTGAAACAGGGCCTGGTGGCCGATGTGAACGCCGTCGAAATTGCCGATGGTAATCACGGCGGATTTAAAGGGTTCTTTTATGGTTTCGATATCTTGTATAATTCGCATGATCTTCCAACCAACCGAAAAAATGGGCTTGACACGAAAATTAAAAAACTATAGTTAGTGCATCTTCAGTTTGAAATCAACCTTTTTGAAATCAGGCTGAAACGTGCCGAAGTGGCGGAATTGGTAGACGCGCTAGGTTCAGGGTCTAGTTGGGGTTCCCCAGTGGGAGTTCGAGTCTCCCCTTCGGCACCAAAGAAGATACAACCCGTTGATTATTCAACGGGTTTTTCTTTTTGGTCTCCTCCTTCAGGTCGGGTGGTACACTTCGGTGGTACCCTTCAGTGGTACACCGCCAGTTTACTGGCCACCGGAGCAACGGACAAAGGAGACCTACCCATGCCTATCAGATCGCCTTCCTATTTGCTCCAGACCCCTCGTCGCGGCTGTTACTATTTCAGAATGAAAGTCCCGCTTGACCTCCAACCGTGTATCGGTAAAAAGGAGTTTCGCGCATCTTTGCGAACTGGATACCTTTCAGAGGCACACCCCATGTCCAGGCTGATAGCAGGCAGGGTGCAAAAATTGTTCAGGAAGATAAGGTTAACCTATGCTGATAACAACGATATGACCAAACTCGACCAAGCCAAGATAAACGACATCATCAAGATCTATATTAAAGACTCCCTCGATATTGATGAAAGCATCCGCATCAACCGGAGTGTCCCCTATCTGTGCATCCAACCGGAAGAGGTGAAGAGCATCTACATGAATGAGCTGTAGCAGCAGAGCTGATTTCCATTTACCATTATTGAGGGGCCGGCCGCCCCTATGCAGGATTAGATTAAGGTGGAGCATCGGCAGGCCACCAGCAGGGAGGCATACGGGGGAACCCGTCCACGTCCGATTACGTATACCACTTCACATTTTTTGGTCTGAATTAAAGCCCTCCGCGATCCAAACAGCCCAACACCCCACCTCAACTCAAAAGATTCACGTACAGCGGATTCCAGTGAAATTCTCTCTGTTAACCTTAGAAAAACAAGGGTTTACGAGGACGAAAATCACTCGATGGTCTAAAAATAGGCCTTCCATTAGCACCTGCTTTAACAGGAGTCATTGACTTAACGACCGAAGGGGGTTATTTTAATTCATTATCCAAAGAAATTAATTCTTATAAGAAAGACCTTTCAAGATACGACAACCCACATCACTCTCTTCCCACCGCGACCAACGGTCGGTCTTAAAAGATGAAAGCCTTAAATTCTATCTACCAGTCTCTTTTTTCGAAGGGGGAGGTGCGAAGTGGTTTCCATCAAATGTGTATGCTGTAATAAGCTGCTGTGTCATCAAACCAAGGATGGCTACAAAACTGAAGGCCATTATTTATATGATAACAAAGCCTATTGTAGTGATTGCTGGAAAAGCGGGAAACGAGCAGATTATGTCCAGTGCCCATTAGTGGAACAGCAATAACTTCGAGGAGGGATTCCCTATCTCTTACCAACATGACCTGAGAAAACAAAGGGCGTGAGTGAATTGACACCCAAGCCCTAAGATTTCTAATACACTTTTAAGTAGTCAACCTTCCAGATACTCGGCCACGGTCGCTTTCAGTCTGTCAGCATACTTGAAGATGTCATCAACCCCATCAATTGGAATACGTTCTTCCTTCTTCTGAGTGATAATGCCGATATACTTTTGCATCGTGTTGAAGTGGAACCTGCATATAGGTTTCCGGTTGTTGTCATCCAGCAGGATTCCACAGTAGCTTTTGGTGTCTCTCAAGGTAACACGTTTAACAGCAACGACCTCACGAACCAAAGCCTTGACTATATTGAGGGCCTTAATCTCTTCCTCAGTGGTCACCACGCCATCTTTTACCTCTTCACCTGATGCATCAACCGCAGCAGCCTCAATGGTCTATTTGCTTCCTCAGGGTCACCTATCCCATAACAAATACGGTTACTGTTTCAGACTCAAGGTGTCTGACGATCTCCAGTGTTATGTCGGCAAAAAGGAGTTGCGATACTCACTGAAAACGGGTTATTTGGGCAAGGCCAAATCAAAGGCACGAAGACTGGCAGGCATGATTCAGCAGCTATTTAAGGAACTGAGGGAGGGCGATTCAGGATCCATGGAATTATCAGATCAAGTGGTCAAAAAACTGGTGATTAGCACCTCAAAAAAATCAAGGCCGACTACGACAAACCAGCCCCCTTCGGCCCGTTTGATCCACCCCCGCTTGAAAGTGACCGTGAACTGTCCGGGTTCATAGATGCATTGGGTGGCCTAATGGGTGAGCTTCAAGCGTAAATGGCCAGTGGCGATTACAGCAAGGTGATAGACGAAGCAAGATCTCTGCTGGCCCAAGGCGATGCCGTTGACGAAAACAGCATGGGGTTTAAAAAACTCTGTGCAGGGCTGATGAGGGATGAGATAAAGGGCATCGGTTACCATCGAGACCGGCTGTCTGGTGGGGAAGCGTTTAATCAGTTCTTGGAGTCGTCTGAATCCGAGAAGTCTGCCACACATGTAGGCCCCCTTGATCCGTTCTCTTATTTGTACCCCAAGAATACGAGTTCCCAGTTCAAGAGCCCGAAGATCAGCATCAGGACGGAAAGTCCTCCCATCAGCCATGCCAACGTTTCAACCTTCGGTTTATTGTTCTTGCGGCCCCATATAAACAGTGCATACAATCCAGAGAAGTAAATTAAGATCACAATAGCTTTCCACATATCAAACCGCCTTTCGGAAGGTTCTATCTTGGAATCCTTTTTAATTAGGAAGGCCCGAATCGATCTTGAGCCATAACCTTATGTCTGAGATAGGTTTGCCGGGATTAAACAGCTCACAGGTGACCGAACCGCTATCTGGTTTGAAGGCGATCTGGCACAGCCTGTCGCCAGGTCCGCTGCCGGTTGTTTCTGTGTCGAGGAAGATGAACCTGCTGGGTTGTGAAGCCTCTCTGGGTTTATCTGTCACCCTCATGGACTATCTCTGGGAAGTGCCCCTTCTTGCAGACCAAGCCATCAATCTGCTCATCGAAGGTAACTGCAAACCCCAATTGAGTGATGCGAGACACTGTGCCAGTTACCTTAATGGTCTGCTCAAAATTGAACAGTGGAAATTGAAGGGCGATGGATTGCCCAACGGCAACCTTTCTTGACGTCCTGACAAACAGTCCCCCAGCACCGATGTTCTTGATAACATCCCGAAACGTCCCCTCCTTTACAGTGTACTCTGTTATGATATAGGAGGTTCGGCGAGGTAATGTGTTCCGCTTGGGAATGTATTTCATTCTCTGTTGATCTACCCCCGCAACTTTCCAGACCATTTGAACGTTACCACGCGCCTTGCTGGCAGAATTGCATCCTCTCCGGTGGACGGATTCCGTCCTTTCCGTTCCGCATTTTCATTCACACAGAACTTGCCAAAGCCGGAAACCAAAACATCATCACCAGATTCCAGCGAGGCTTTGAGGATCTCCAGTAGAATTCAGTAATTTCTACTGATTGATTTTTAGAAAACCAAGGCCGGCCTGAATCTGCTCAACGATGTTGTCTTTCGTCAGTACCATTTAGAAACTCCGAAAAAATGATCATGGAAATATAAGGTAGAACTGCTGCACGTTTGCAGAGATTTCTTTTCTTGTCAAGGGGTTGGTATGGCTTGACAATCTGATTTCTTGAGGGATAAAGCCCATCCCAGCGATTCAGGGTCGGGAGAGAGTAGGGACAGCCCAAAATATCGAAACAACTTAATCGATTTTGATAAGGTGTGGTTAGTATTTTTTTCCCTGACCACACACTCGCGGACCAAGGGCCACACAACCATTTTGTTCAGTTGATCCAAGGTGTTCCCAATTATTCCGGACGATATGCTTGGCGGTGGCCGTCGAGCCCTTATCCTCGTTGTTCTGGATTCTCAGATGGTTGATTACCGAGTGGGCTAGCTTACTCCTATTTATTGGATTCGAAAACGAATTGTTAATAATTATGATGCGACCCTGTTGATCCAAATAGGGTTCCTGCAAGAAATTGCAGAACCTTTTTTTGTCCTGCTTGACGTGCCGAGTTTCTCTGATATATTGTAAAGCATACGATATAGTACGCAATAGTACCGCTCTCGCCTGTCGCTCCCTTGCATGTTGAAAACCGGATAATTCAGATCGCTAATATTCCGCACCGCCTCCGCCGTTGTCTTCGGATTTTTGGTCCTGCCGCAACAAGCGTGTGATCTCCGCAACGCCCGACCCTTGGGATATGTTGCGGAGATGGCGTTTGGATCGTTGAGAGGAGTCTCACTGTTTTAACCACCCAAAGGAAGGAGCATCCATCATGGCAAATGGAGCGCCCATGGGCAATCCGGGGGTTGTCGGTTTAGCGGGTTTTGGAATCACAACGATGTTGCTTCAGTTTCACAATGTCGGCTGGTGCGGTGTCGGCCCTGTGGTTTCGATGGCCTTTATTTTTGGGGGGTTGGCGCAAATGATTGCCGGCTATCAGGAGTTTAAGTGCGGCAATAACTTTGGCTACAGTGCGTTTGTCTCCTACGGCGCCTTCTGGATCGCCTTGGGCATTATCTTTCTGCTCAACCATTTCAACATCTATCACTCCAGTACCACGGATGTCGGCTGGTTTCTGGTCGGCTGGACAATCTACACGGCCATCCTGTGGGTCCCGGCGATGCGCATCCATGGCGCCATGGCGACCACGTTTACCTTGCTGCTGATCGGGTTCATCCTTTTGGATCTGGCTCATTTCGGTTTTCCGGGACTGACCAAAGTGGCGGGTTACGAACTGATGCTGTGCGCATTGTCGGCGCTCTATATGATGGCCCATGTCATCTACGCGCAGGTTTTCGGCAAAGATGTATTGCCGGTCGGCAAACCTTGGCTTAAGCCCAAGAATTAATCTTGGTTGCGAATTCGGCCTAAACCAGATTCAATGCTTGAAAAACTCAAATCATTGCGGAGGACGGCATGAAAAGATATCTTATCGTTGTGTTTAGCCTGGTTTTCGGTTTGGTTGCAGGCAACGCATGGGCTCAAGAGTCGGCGACCAAAGACGAATGCGTTATAAAATGCCATGAAGCGGCGGCCATGATCAATTCCAAGGGGTTGGACGCTGCGATCAAGGCAATCTCCAACTCCAACGGTCCTTTTGTCTGGAAAGATTCATACGTTTTTCTGATGAACCTGGATGGCAAGATGCTGGCACACCCCTTTCAACCGGAACTTACCCGGCAAGATCATGTTTTGCTGATCACCGACCCGACGGATAAGGCGCTGTTCGTGCATTTTGTCAACCTCGCCCGCAATGTGGGGCAGGGATGGGTTGAATACATGTGGCCCAAACCCGGGAAGACGACACCTTCCAAGAAGTTGACCTATATTTACCGAGTCCCAACACAGGATCTTTTCGTGGGGGCGGGTGTATATGTGGGCGGCATGATTTACTGACGGCTAACCTGGAAAGACGCTTAACCCCCTATCTGTGCATTGGGTCCTCGTTGCAGGTTCTCGACCTGCCCAGGTATGACTACAGGCCGACAATCGGCCCCGCCACAACCTTGGGCCGCAATTTATCCTTGATTTGCTTTTCCATCAGTCGCCAGTAATTTTTTCCAGATTCTGCGCATGACCTCCTGGCTCGTCGGGTCCTCATCCTGCAGCAGCTTTTCGAATGCATCCTCAAAATGGGGGGTAGCTGACGTATGCGTTGAAGTTGAAATGGCGGTGTCCTTCTTCCGGTTGGACATGTCGGCCAGGATTTCATTGACGATTTGGTCGATGGTTTGCGTTCGCATGGAAATCGCCTTTCTCCCATGGGTTGCTTATTCCCGTGCTCCGAGGAACCGGGCCACCCGAAGGCAGCCCGGTTTGGCAAGGAGGGGAACGAGGAAGCGAGGGCGCTCCGGACTAAGATCTGCAGAGCGCCCGTCCTATGGTCGCACCATACCAGCCAAACCTTACACGAGCATGACCCAAAGATTACCAGATGGTAATCTCTCAAGGGGGTGCGAACCTGGCGGGTCCCAGCCCCTTGCGGGATCCATGCTCATCGAAACCGCCATACCGGCCTCGAAACATCGCCAGGTGCCTTCCATAAAGAGATCCGATTCAGGGTCCGGCCAAGTCAACTCTTTGAAATGATGTAAAATAGCGTGGCAATGGGGTCGAAAAAGGGTTGCTTAGGCGTTCAGTTGTGGGGTCAACACCTGCACTGCAAGCGCAGTACTGGTCGATCACCGTCGATTGATGGCGCAATATCGTTAGATCTTCCTTGTATCTGCGACAAGTTCGACAATCGCTCAATTCCGGTTAAAATTTCACGGACGCTTCCCGAAGGTTCTCCTGAACCGGAATGCTGAACCAGCAATCGAGAAACAGGTTATTTTTTGATTGGCGATTTTTCTCGTAGCTTCTTTTTATCTCTTCGACTTTATTGGCCTTGGCAGCCGAGAACGCCTGGCTTTGGAAACTGGCGATCCGGGCAAGCCGTTCCAAGGTGAAATCCTCGAGTTCGTCCGGCGGGCCGACCACATCGATCAGCCCGATGATCTTCGCATCTGAAAAAGTCATAAATTCACCGCTGTAAATCATCTGTGACGCGTAGCGGTTCCCGATGGTATGCCTGAGCATCATATCCGCCAGATAAGGGACCGGAACCCCCAGCTGCAATTCGTTCAGGCCGATTTTCTTTTCCGCGGAGACCGCGTATCGGTAATCGCAAGTCAGGGCAAGAATGTTGCCTCCGGCTACCGCATGGCCGGAAAGCGCACACACCGTGGGAAAAGGCACGCAAAAGAGGTTCAGACACAATTGGTTGAATCTCTCCAGATAGTCGCCCATTGCCGGCCGGTCGAATTGCAATACTTCCGGCAGATCGAAACCGACGCTGAAGAACTGGTCCCCACCGCAAAGCACCATTCCGCGTGCGGTCCCTTTCAGAGTTCCCAGGGCCGCTGATAATTCATCGACCATTTTCGAGCTGATCGGGTTGGTCGGACCATTGTTCAACCGTAAGATTGCCAGGTGATCCTGAAATTCTTTAATCACTGTTTGCATGATCCATCCTTTCAACTTGGTTTGTACCCATCCACAAATAGCATCTTTTGGCCCAGGACGGTGTTCTCACGATGTCGAAATCCTCGACGAAGCGCGGCTGCGCCTGCGGTTTCAAAACCGATCGGGACTTGGCCTGAACCAAAATATACCATCTTAAGGACGGACACTATTTAAAAAGAGGCGTTTTACAAGAGGATTGTGGTTCAAACTTTTTTCATTTTTTCAAAAAGTGTGTCCTGAAAGCGGTTTTACGCGGCGCGATATGCGGTTCATTGGACTTAAACGTGCTTTGCGCCGCGATGCATCTTGTCCTTCCGGGTTACGACCCTATCCTAATGGGGACAACAGTTGACCTGAAACGAAAATAAGGTCATTCTTGAAGGGTTGCAAACAAGGGATCGTATTTTATTAAGAATGGCGGGCCTGGCCCTTGTTCCCTCGTGGGTGGGACGGTTGCCGAACCAGCGAAAAGGCGCACGCATATGCCTAAGTTCCTTTGGCTCCTGATCGGAGCGCTGCTTTATGTTATTTTCCCGCGCGATTTGGTGCCGGATTTTCTGGTCGGGTGGGGTTGGCTCGATGATCTGATCGTGGTGTATATGCTCTGGCGTTATTACCGCCGCCTGTCACAACCGCGGCGGCCCGAAAACCGCTCCGGCCAACCCGGTGAGACGGCCGATGGCCGGCAATACCGCGCCAGCGACTCCGGCAGCCAAGACCATGCAGATCCTTACACGATCCTGGGCATCGCCCCGGGCGCCTCCAGGGAAGAGATCAAAACCGCCTATCGCGGTCTCGCAGCCCAATACCATCCGGACAAGGTCCAGCATTTGGGCGAAGAATTTCAGAAACTGGCCGAAGCGCGCTTTAAAGCAATTCAACAGGCCTATGACCAACTCAAACCCAAATAGACCCCACAGCGGCAGATGATCTCACAAGAACCCGAGTATTTCCCAACCAGCTGGCGTTGGGCCGCTCGTTCCCCGCGCCTTGCACCCGCAGCGTTCCGCCAGAATTGATGGGTCAGCGGGACGGTGATGAGATGATGCGTTGCCAAGGGATAAAAGCCTGCATGCCAACATCGTCGAAGTCAACCGCCGCAACGGTACCGGCACGCGGCGCGAAACAGTCGGCCAAATGCCGGATCATCCAGGGTTCATTTCTGAATCGGTCATTTTTTCCACGCCGAGATAGGCAGGGGTCTCGCAACCGGAGATGGAAGTAATTTTGGTGGTCAGTTCGCCCACCTTTTTGATTTGCAGAACGATATTGGAAAGATAGGTGGACAGCAGCGGGTTTTGATCCAGGTGGCCCTGCAACAATTGGGAATAGCCGGAAATAACGGCCATGGATTGACTCAGTTCATGACGGACGGTGATGGCGATTTCATGCATTGCCTGCAAGCGTTCTTTTTTGATGATGGTTTCACCGGTCCTTTTTTCTTCGAATGCACGCCATCCGGCAATCATGCTGTGATAATCCAGCGCCGCGTAGAGTTGAGCTCTCAATTCGTTATCGTCCCATGGCTTCTGGATGAAACGAAACACATTGTCCTGGTTGATGGCCGCAATCGCCATTTCAAGGTCTGCATGGCCGGTCAGAATGATTCGAACCGAGTCCGGCTGCCTTTTTTTTACCGCCTCGAGGAAAAGGGTGCCGATCATCTCAGGCATGCGGTAGTCAGAAATGACCACGGCCGGTTTGATTTCATCGATTTTTACCAGCGCCGCCTTGGGAGAACTAAATATTATGAAATGAAACCGCTCATGGCGAAATAGCCGTTTTAAGGCCGTCAGATTATGGGGCTCATCATCTACATACAAAACACGCGGTTTCATTCTTTGCCCATCCCATGGTTACCGGTTGGATTGCCTGTTCAAAGAATCGATCCCTTTGGCTTGGCGCGAAACGGTTGCCGCTGCATGGGAATTATCGGCATGTTTTGGCCGAACTTATGTGATTTTTGTTTTTTTCGAAGGACAGGGTGAATCCGAGGCCGCCCATGCTAGGGTGCTGTAATTGAATTCTTTTGATCTCTTTTGACCCTGAATGGAAAGGGCAGTCGGTCTGTTGCGAGGCCAAAGTAACCCCGCTAAGTCATCTTGCCATTTCCAGGAAATTGTATTTGTATCAGGCAGAGGCGTAATTTATTTTATAAGCAGCACGGGGCCAGGGCGCCGCATCGGACCGTGGGGGCGGGGGGACAACGATCCAATCCTGCCTTGCAACCCCCGTCGAACGCAAACGCTGCTGCGATACCAGGAGATCCATGAGAAAAGTTGCCGATGGCACCCCCTTTCCAAGATCATACTGGGTCATCCCCGGCAGGTTACTGGCCGGAGAATTTCCCGGTGCTGAAAACAGGGTTGACGCAAGGGGGAAGCCTGGCCGGTTGATCGACTGCGGCATCCGGACGATCGTCAATCTGATGGAGCCCCATGAAACCGATCAGGCCGGGAATCCATTCACCCCCTACGAACCGATCGTCTCGCAGATTGCAGAGGAAAAGGGACTCTCCATCGATTGCCATCGATTACCAATTGCCGATTTAGGCGTGCCGGATGGATCTCAGACGAATGCTTAAAGGCCGTTGAGGCGGCGGTTGAATTATCCCGCCACCGTGATCCGTCACCCGAGCGCCTTGAATCCCTGGGTGCCGGTTGGGTGGCTGAAGAGGCGCTGGCCATCGGGATCTACTGTGCGCTGGTTGCCGGAGATGACTTCAGGCAGGGCGTGTTGCTGGCGGTCAACCATTCGGGGGATAGCGACTCCACGGGGTCGATCGCGGGCAATATCATCGGTGCTCAATATGGAACCGATGTGATCTCCAATGAGTGGCAGTCCGGTCTTGAGATGAAGGATGTGATTGAAGAAGTCGCTGCGGACTTGGTTGAGCAGTTCATCGTCAAGGGATGATCACATGAAATCAACCTCTACGGACGCCTTGCAGCACTTTCCTATCGATCCGCATAACCCGGTCGTTCGACCAAAAGAGAGACCAAACCATGAAAATTCCCATTTACCAAGTGGACGCGTTCACATCCGAGGTGTTTTCCGGAAATCCAGCGGCCGTGTGCATGTTGGACGATTGGATTGACGACCTGCGGCTGCAATCCATAGCGGCGGAGAACAATTTGTCCGAGACAGCCTTTCTGGTTCAACGCGACAAGGACTTCGACCTTCGATGGTTTACACCGGTGACAGAGGTTGCGCTTTGCGGGCATGCGACTCTGGCGAGCGCTTTTGTGTTGCACACCTGTCGCAACTGGTCGGAGGACACCATCCGCTTCCAAACACGCCAGAGCGGGCAGCTTATGGTAACCAAACGTGATGATTTCCTGGATATGGACTTCCCTGCAAGACCGGCCAGCGCCCAAAAGCTTCCTGTGGGACTCAAGGAGGCCTTGGGGATTGCACCGGAAAAAGCATTCGCTTCAGCGGAGGATCTGATGGTGGTCTTGGACAGCGAGAGCGAGGTTCGAAAAGTCAGACCCGATTTCAGCGCACTTGAGCGGATCGCCTGTCGCGGCATTATTATTACCGCCAGGGGAGATCGGTGTGACTTCGTATCCCGTTTTTTTGCGCCACGGGTGGGGGTATTGGAAGATCCGGTCACGGGCTCTGCGCACTGCGTGCTGATTCCCTATTGGGCAGCCGTCCTTGGCAAGAAGGAACTGCATGCATTTCAGGTCTCGAAACGGGGCGGTGAATTGTTCTGCATACAGGCCGGTGATCGGGTCAGCATATCCGGCAAAGGCGCCCTCTACCTGGAAGGCACGATAACGATATAAATCATCGAACCCGCCGGTTGAAAGCAAGACGGGGGCCGGGCTTCGACTCATGCTCCAATTGAGAGCACCCATCGGAATCGCCATCGAAATCCAAAAACACGGCCATGGATTGTCCTGCATGTGGCAACCCGTTCCATTCTGGCTTTAAGCTGGGGTGTCGTACCAAAAGAGGTGTTCATCGAAACATAGTCATGACGGTCTTCGAGATGCCCGATACCATTAATAAACGCATAGGTCGATTTTTTCTTCCCGATAATAATATCATGGCGTTTGCGGCCTCGATGGTCTATCCGAGGCCTTCTGGGGGTAGTCCAGGATAACCATTCGAAACACATAGAAAATATTAAAATATGGCCCTAGGGCCGGGACCAAGGTCATGATGAACGCATGGCTGATCACACTGCTGGTCTGTTTCGTGGTCTACGAAATCGTCGAGCACCTCGTCCTTCCGCTGTTCTGGGTGATTCGACAGCGCGGGCGCCAATCAATCTGCGGTCCCTCCGGCATGGTCGGGAAAAGATGTGTGGTCAAGGAGTGGCACGGCACCGGCGGCAAGGTATGGGTTGCCGGTGAATTGTGGCGTGCAGGCAGCGAATCACCGCTGATGCCGGGAGAGGTGGCAGTGATCCAGGAAATAAAGGGGCTGACGCTGCTGGTTTGCGGGTTGGGGGCGGACCAGACCATCCAACCGTCCCAACCCAGAAAATGATGAAAAGCCAGGCATCATCACCAACAGGTTAAAGGCAGTCGGGATTCATGGCCGACCGCGTTTCAGGTTTGTTTTGGCTGGTGCTTAACCGCAGTCGCACCCCATCGCCTACGGCCAGGTAATGGCTTTCACGGTAGTTGATCTCCAGAACCGACTGGATGTTTTCCGGTGAGCCAATGCGGTCCAGGCTGCGCGGTTCACCATGCTCAATGGCAGCAATCAAGCCCTCGGCGGATATGAAGATAATCGCCAGATCGATCAAGGTGTCCTTCATCCAGAAAACCCGTCGGCCGGTATTTGGGTAAGTAAAAAGCATACCGGTCCCCGGGTAAAGGGACGGGCAATTCATCAGCCCCCGTTGCTGGCTTTCTGCAGATGCGGCCAGGGTAACGGAAAATTCTTCAATCACCTTGCCGCCGCGGGTTATCTCAATGACCCCCATTTCACGATACCCACAGATCTCCGGCTCAGCGCCCACGCCTGCGGGGATCCCTAAAAGCAAAAAAAGACAGAATAAGGATGCTAAATGCCGTTTCCGATTCATTGGGTCTCATTTCGATAAAGAGGTCAAATCAAGGAACTGGGAACGAAATGGGCGCTTCCCAATCCAGCTATATGAGAGAACGCATATAGCAATTAATCACGGGCTCTGTTTTCTGGCCTTGGCCGGAGGGCGTCTAGGCCGAAATAGCCCTGCCAAGCTGTTTTATCGGCAATGGCACGAGCATTCAAGCATTTCATTCCAGGGGACGCAATCCATCCATATCCCAACAGGTTGGCAGCCAATTGGATTTCGTTGCCCAAACCATTTTTCGATACACCCGGCCGGCAGGATTGGACACCTGCGCAACAATGTTTACCTTCAACAGTCAAGGAGGTGCAAAATGGATCTTGGAATCGATGGTAAAATCGCCCTGGTGACCGCTGCAAGCCGGGGGTTGGGGAGAGGCTGCGCAGAACAGCTGGCCGCTGAAGGGTGTCGGGTCGCGATATGCTCCCGTGACCGTGACGCCATAGCACAGGCGGCCAAAGAGATTTCAACCCAAACCGGAACGGACGTGCTGGGGTTGGGTGCCGATTTGAGCAAGGCTGAAGATATCAGCCGCTTGCTTGAGGAGGTCAGGCACGCTCTGGGAGACCCGCAAATTCTGGTGACCAACGCCGGCGGTCCGCCGCCGGGAACGTTCGCCAGCACCGCCCTGGAGGAATACGAAAAGGCACTTAATCTGACCTTGATGAGTGCCGTGCATCTGATTCGTGGGGTAACGCCGGCCATGAAAACCCAGGGTTGGGGCCGGATTGTAGCCATCACCTCGATTTCGGTCAAACAGCCCATCGGCACGCTGCTGCTGTCCAATATGGCTCGGGCAGGGCTGACGGGCTTTTTAAAAACCCTGGCAACGGAATTGGCACCCGAGGGTATAACTGTTAATGCGCTGCTTCCGGGTACCCATAAAACATCGCGGATCGATCAACTGGCGCAGTTCCGTGCTGGCCAGGAGAATAAGTCGCCAGAGACGATCATCCAGGAGATGATGTCGGCCAATCCCAGCAACACCATCGGAGACCCTTCCGATTTCGGGGCTGCTGCAGCCTTTTTGGCCAGCGTACAGGCGCGGTACATTACGGGCCAGAATGTATTGGTGGACGGAGGGAACTACCGTGGGCTGCTTTAGCAGGCCTTGAAAAACGATTGCGCATGGCCAACCGGCGTAAAAACGGGCTCACACGAATTATTCTGGAAGCTTGCGATACCCGACATCATCGTAGTACTTCATTTTTGCCGGTTGGTTGTACCCATTGGCTTCAATCGCTTGAACGAATTCTTCCTGATCGTCGATCGGTTCAGGACTGATATTGGCCGCGTGCGATAATTCATGGGGTTCCGGCTTCGTTGAATCAACCAGTTTGAACACGTCCAGCGGTTTGAGGGATACCCCACCCGGCGCTTGCGGTACATTCAGCTGGTATGGCTCCGCAATGGTGGCCATGTCCGATTCATTGCCATCTTTATCAATAGCCGTAACGCCAAACATAACCGGGCCGTCCGACAGGATGACTTCATCGGGAAGTACTAATTCAGTGACATTGCCGACCTTGATGTATTTGGAATCGTAGCTCACCGCGCTACCCCTTGACCAATAGAGTTTATAGCCGAAAACGGTTTCAGAACGTGAAGCCTCCCAAGACAATTTACACTTGCGGATCTTTGCCATTTGGTCCCCTCTGCATCAGTTGATTAAACTGTCTGTCTCCGGAAAAATAAATCTGAACGCAGGTCGATCATCCACCCGGATCGGCTAACCAGATGTAGCCTGCGCCTACTCGCTTGTCAACCCGCCCCTGGGCCAATTCAATTCCGCGGGTATCTGTTCTTTTCTTTCGTCGCTTGGCGCTGCGGATGGTGATCGGGCGCAGTCGTTTTTCAATAGATACGCATCTGGCTGGGTTCTCCCGATAGGTGAGCGTCTTAAGGGAAGGAGACGGAATAGATGCTTGCTAAAGGGAAAGATATCCCATGAGCACTGACAAAGCGGGGCTCTGGTTCTCGAACAGGTCCAGATGTGAACCGGTGGACTTTAGCAAATATTTGGGATCAGGTGCGCAATCAAAAAGCTTGGCTGCCTGGGAGAACGGAATATAGCCATCTTCGACACTGTGAATGATAACCACAGGAGCGTTGATATTTTCAAGTTTACTGCCATTGTTAAAATGAAACTTCAATAAGAATGGTGTCGGTAAATACCAATATTGCCTCCGGGCGATTTCATCTAATGAATAAAAGGTCGATTCAAGGACCAGAGCGGCGATATTTCTAAATTAGGCGATCTCAGCTGCAACCCCGCCGCCCAATGAACGTCCCCAGATGATGATATCTTCAGGGGCAATCTTTTGTCCAACAGTTAAAAAATTCCAGGCAATCAAGCCATCCGTATAGATATCCTGCTCTTTTTTTATCCTGCCGGTGCTTTTACCATATCCCCGATAGTCGATCAGCAATCCATTGACACCCATCTTACGAAAGGTATCCATGCGCGAGCGTCGATAACTGATGTTGGCGCCATTTTCCTGAAAATAGAGAATCGTCTTCTTTGCATTTACTGTTCGCTGCCACCATGCATTCAGCCGTTCACCGTCAGGTGTGTTTAACACCACTTCAACGATATCAAGGTGTTTCGGCGGGCTAAATGACGCCCCCCTTGATTGAAATATCACATAACTTTGCGTTAAAAGGGCCACGGCAACGATCAGCGGATAGGCAATCAATGCAAAAATCAATATGATCGTTGTGTCTTTTTTAATCGTTCTATCTCTGGTATACTCATCCTCTATCGCTGATGCATATCCAGATGCCAAAGAATAAAAACCACAAATACGAGCGCGTCAAACAACTGACCAACGTCACTTTTTCCGTCTTCGGTGAGTCTCCATCGCTGCGCGCATATCCCTGGAACGAGGCGCGTTATGAGGGTATGCAAAAGATTGTCGAACTGGGCTGCGGCAAGGGAGAGCATTGTCTTGCTTTCGCCGCCGCCGATCCACGCAAGCTTTGTGTGGGAATCGACTGCAAGAGTCATCGCATGTGTGTCGGTGCAGAGAAGGCGATAGCCGAGGGCCTTGAAAATGTCCATTTCCTTCGTGCGCGGATTGAGCGCCTTCGGGAGTTCTTTGTGGATCGCTCCCTACACGAGATTTGGCTGACCTTTCCTGACCCGCACCCCAAGCGTCGTGCAGCCAAGTCCCGGCTGTCCGCCACCCCATTTCTAGACGCCTATGCGACCCTGCTGATGCCCGGTGGCACCGTGTATCTGAAGACTGACAGCGACCTGCTCTTCAACTACACCCGTGAATCGGTTGACCGCTGGGGCGGGCTGGTGGTCGCGGCGTCAGACGACATTCATGGGACCCGATACGGCGCGCTGGGAGCCCATAAGGCGGTTTCTGCTTACGAGCGTGCTGCGTTGTCACGGGGAGCGACCGTCAAATACATGGCCTTCAAACTGAACCCTTGATTTACCAAGCGTCACCCCACAGAGAGGCAACATGCGCCTAGCTACCATAGTGATCGATAAAAAAGAACATCTGGCCATCTGCCGAGAAAACGGATGGGTTCGCATGGCGGATCTCAACCAAGCGTTTCAGAGCCAATGGCCTGAAACGATGGAACAGCTGTTAACGACCGGCCAACACCTCGGACTGAACGCTTGGTATCGACATGCGGGAAGCCATGCGTTGAATCAAAGGGAGCATCTTGTTTCTGGTGCGCCACCGGGCGTATACGGCCCCCTGTATCGGCATCCGTCGAAAATATGGGGCATCGGACTCAATTACCGCGCCCATGCCAAAGACCTTTCTGAAAGTGCACCGACTTCGGCGCCGGCCAGTTTCATGAAACCGGATACCACGATTATCGGACCCGGAGACGAGATCCAGATCCCGACGCTTTCCGAAAAGACAACCGCCGAAGCTGAGCTGGGCATCATCATCGGCAGGCGCTGCAAAGATGTGCCCAGGGGAAAATGGCTGGATGTGGTCGCAGGCTTTACGACCATTCTGGATATGACGGCTGAGGATATCCTGCGACAAAATCCGCGCTTTTTAACCATGAGCAAAAGCTTCGATACGTTTTTCTCATTTGGTCCACAACTGGTCACTCCGGATGAGATCGACGATGTTCTCGGCTTGAAGGTCTCGACGGTAATCAACGGGCGTGTGCACGCTGAGAATACCGTCGACCACATGACTTTTCCGCCCGATGTGCTGATTGCCTATCACTCCAAGGTAATGACCCTGTTGCCGGGCGATATCCTTTCCACCGGAACGCCCGGGGCGGTCCATATCCGCCACGGGGACCAGGTGACCTGCCGGATTTCAGGCTTTGAAAGCCTGCACAATACGGTTATCGATTTAAAAAAATCATGACGGCTCGGCAAACCACCCGCAACCTGCGTTGTGCAGCTTAGCCGGCCATTGCGGCGCAAGGACCCGGCGCTGGGTAGGTTGGCATCGGCGGGTCATGATCGTGAACGAAAAGCGAATTGTTTGGGTTGCATTTATATGCGCAGGGGGGAAAACGATGCATCTTAAAGGTATCTATCCCATCGTCCCGACACCGTTTCTGGATCAAGGGGATGTCGACTATCCCAGTATCGAACGCCTGGTCGATTTTATGGCCCAGAAAAAGGTGCATGGCCTGGCCATTCTGGGGGCCCTGGGGGAGGGTCACAAGCTGACGGACCAGGAGCGAGCAGAAGTGATTGCCAGGTATCGTGCATTGCTTCCCAAGGGGCTGGGGCTGGTGGTCGGTGTGCGGGCGCCTGCTACGGACCCAGCCATGAAAATGGTGTGCAGTGCGCGGGACCTGGGGGCGGATGCGATCCTGCTCGGTCCTCACACGATCCAGAAGGATGCACCGCTGATCGAATACTACCAACGGGTTTCCGATGCCGCAAAGATTCCCTGTATCATCCATGACTATCCTGCGGTGACCGGCATTACCCTGTCCGTAGAACTCATCAATCGCATTTTCGAGATCTCCACCCACATCGCTTATATCAAGCTCGAAGATCCACCCACCGGAATGAAAATGCAGGCCCTGGCCAAAATTGCCGGACCGGAGTTGAAGGTTTTCGGCGCGCTGGGGGGATTGTATGCCCTTGAAGAGTTGGAACTGGGAGCCGTGGGGCTGATGACCGGGTTTGTTTATGCCGAATTGCTGGTCGACTTGTTCGAGCGGGTCCAGAACCGGCAATGGAAGCAGGCCGCCGATCTTTTTTATGATTTCCTGCCCCTGAACCGTTGGGAATTCCAGCCCGGCATCGGCGTGTCGCTGCGCAAGCAGGTGCTAAAACGCTTAGGGGTCTTTTCGACCGCCAAAGTCAGGCATCCCGGCCCCGATGCCGACCCCATGACCCTTGCGCAGCTGTTCCGGATCGTCGCGCATCTGCGGGAGAAAGGCTACCCCCTGGCGCTATAAATCCGGATCGTCTTCATCCGAACGAGGTCGGTTTTCACGGGCATGCCGGCGGTTGCATGTGTTTGGCGAGGGCACGGGCCGGCTGAAAAGAAGGCGTGGTCAAAAAGCCGCGGCAGGGCAGGGGATCGGCCGCAAATGGCAGAGGCCCCTGGTGGCACGCAGGGGCCTCAAACCCGAAAGAACGGTTTGCCGGTTTTCAATTGACCGGTGTTCTGAATCGTTCGCCGGCGGAGATGTTCTTGACTGTATTGGTAATGACGACCGTGGATGTGGTCTGCTCCGTATGCAATACGAGAAAGGTGGCAAAGTCAAGCGGGGGTAGGGTTTTTGAGCTGATCTGATTCTTTTCCTGGGTGATCAGTTGCTGGCCGTAAATGCTGTACTGCTGACCGACCTCGATGTTGTCTGCTCGGCCTTTATCGATAAATGCCAGCATATAGTCGCCGGTCAGGATGGCATGTTCTTCAGACGCGATAATCTGCCCGTCGATGCCCGGGGTGCTCGGTTTGAGGTCGATTTTTGCCTGCCGGTGGCTGAATGGCATAACCAGATCGTCCACCTTGATGGGCCGAAAGGACTTCAGAACCTTGGCGATCAACAGATCCGCTTCTTTTTTGGTCACTTCCAGGATGCCCACAATATAGTGCTGGGTGCCGATGGTTTCCATTGAGTCGGGTTCATCCGTGGGGCTCATATACCTGAAAATGGTATGCCGGCTGCCGGGGATGAGCACACCCGGGGCGGCATCGCCTGCCGGGCGGATGTAGACCATGTCCCCTTCGCTGATCAGGACTTTGCTTCCTTGAACCTCGAAAAGAGTTCCCAATGGCTGCACGGGTGGCTTACGGATGAAGCCGACCCTGTCGATGGAGGAATATAAGAAGAACGGTGCGGGCGTCTTTTTCTCCACGGTGGGTTTCATCGGCGCTACGGCAACGGGTTGAATGGGTTCGGTTTCGGTTACCGCTTGTGCACCCGATTTTTTGTACAGGCGGATCCGTTCGCCGGGGAAGATCCAGTGGGGATTGGTGATCTGGTCGTTGCCTTCCCACAGCTCCGGCCATAACCAGGGAGAATCATTAAAATGTTTTGACAGATCCCAGAGGGTGTCGCCTTTCTGGATGGTGTAGTAAAACCCCGTCTCGCTTGCGACCACATTGATCTTTTCCGCTGCCGTTGACGGCGTTGAAAACAGCAGGGGCAGGAGCAGAAAAACGGAAAAAAGAACGGCTGAATTAGTTCTGCGATTCATCAGATACCTCATCTTTTGGGTGTCATAGATGTATCTATTGCGACTTTTTCATTGATTTCAGTAACCTGATTATTGGCGTGTTGTCAAGAGTTTACATGGGCAAGGAGGAAAACAAAAGCCCCCGCATGATCTCCCATGCGGGGGCCTTTCCAAGTGTAGGCGATCTGGAGCGGGGCGCTTGATTACATCATGCCGCCCATGCCGCCCATGCCGCCCATGCCGCCCATACCGCCCATGCCGCCGCCGCCGCCGGCGCCAGCCATCGGGTCGGATGATTTATCATCGGGCTTATCAGCGACCATGGCCTGGGTGGTTAGCATCAACGAGGCCACGCTGCCGGCGTTCTGAAGGGCAAAACGAACCACCTTGGTGGGGTCGATAACACCGGCTTCGATGAGATCTTCATACTCGTTGGTAGCCGCATTGAAACCCATGGCACCCTCAGCGTTTTTCACCTTGTCGATCACCACGCTGCCTTCGAAACCGGCGTTGGTGGCGATCCAGCGCAGGGGCTCCTCAATGGCGCGCATGACCACTTTGACACCCAATTTCTGGTCGGATTTGATCTTGATCTTGTCCAGTGCGGGCAGGGTGCGAACCAGGGCGACGCCGCCGCCGGGCACGATGCCTTCTTCAACTGCGGCGCGGGTGGCATTGAGCGCGTCTTCGACACGGGCTTTCTTCTCTTTCATTTCGGTTTCGGTAGCCGCACCGACGTTGATTACGGCCACGCCGCCGATCAGTTTGGCCAGACGCTCCTGCAGTTTTTCACGGTCGTAGTCGGAAGAGGTCTCATCGATCTGGGCACGGATCTGTTTGACCCTGCCTTCCAAGGCGGAGCGCGCGCCGGCACCATCAACGATGGTGGTGTTGTCTTTGTCGATGGAGATGCGCTTGGCCTTGCCCAGATCGGCAAGGGTCAGGTTTTCGAGTTTGATGCCCAGGTCTTCGGAGACCACCTGGCCGCCGGTGAGGATGGCGATGTCTTCCAGCATGGCTTTTCTGCGATCGCCAAAGCCGGGGGCTTTAACGGCGGCCACATGAAGCGTACCGCGCAGCTTGTTCACGACCAGGGTCGCCAACGCTTCGCCGTCAACGTCTTCGGCAATGATGACCAGCGGCTTGCCCATTTTAGCCACCTGCTCAAGCACCGGCAAAAGGTCCTTCATGTTGCTGACTTTTTTTTCATTAATGAGAATGAAAGGGTCTTCCAGGGAGACAACCATCTTCTCGGGATCGGTGACGAAGTAGGGGGAGAGGTAGCCGCGATCGAACTGCATGCCTTCAACCACGTCCAGGGTGGTTTCCATGCCTTTGGCTTCCTCAACGGTGATCACGCCTTCCTTGCCGACCTTGTTCATGGCCTCGGCGATGATGTTGCCGATCGTTTCGTCATTGTTGGCGGAAATGGTGCCCACCTGAGCAATTTCACGCTGATCCTTGGTCGGTTTGCTCATTTTGTGAAGCTCTTTGACGGCCACTTCAACGGCTTTATCGATGCCGCGTTTGATGGCCATGGGATTGTTGCCGGCAGCAACGAGCTTCTGGCCTTCTTCGTAGATGGCGCGTGCAAGCACCGTAGCGGTGGTGGTTCCGTCTCCGGCCATATCACTGGTTTTGCTGGCCACTTCCTTGACCATCTGGGCGCCCATATTTTCGAACTTGTCCTCCAGTTCGATCTCCTTGGCAACGGTGACGCCGTCTTTGGTAACGGTGGGGGAACCCCATGACTTATCGATAACGACGTTTCTGCCTTTGGGGCCCAAGGTGACAACCACTGCATCGGCAAGCGCCTTGACGCCTTTGAGCATCGCTTCGCGGGCTTTCATATCATATTTAATCACTTTACCAGCCATTTCTCGTAACCTCCATGTCTTATGGTTTTAATATAGGGAATCCTTACTCAATGACGCCGAGCACGTCGTCTTCGCGCATGATCAGATACTCTTCACCGTCGATCTTCACTTCGGTGCCGGAGTACTTTCCGAAGAGAATCCGGTTGCCGACCTTGATCTCCAGGGCCACACGCTTACCGTCATCACCTACTTTACCATTTCCAACGGCCTTGACTTTTCCTTCAGCCGGCTTTTCCTTGGCGGTGTCCGGGATGATAATGCCACCCTTGGTTTTGGTTTCCTCTTCGACACGCTGCACCAGAATTCGATCCTGCAATGGTCTGAGTTTCATGTTTCCATCTCTCCTTTTTCCGTTTAGAACTTAGGTTGATCATTAAAAAAACATAGCCTATCAATTATTTAGAATGGGTCAGCCTGTATGACCCTCTTGATAACCGCTGCCATTCCATTCGCTGATTATTTTCAGGAAACGAAGAATTCAATAATCTAATCACATGTCATGTTTTGTAAAGAGTTAGGCATTGTCTTTTATGTGCGGGAACTTCGGTTTTTTTGCTTTGCTTGGTCTATCAATCCCCCAACGCCATGGAAATCTACCGGCAGGGCATCCGCTTGACCCGGGACTTCAATTATCGCTTGTGGCCGGTTTGGCAGCAGCGCCGTCTGTACTGCTTTTCTCACCAGCAGGTGTCGTTGTTTCTGAGCGTTTATCTTTTGGCGTGGAAGGTGACTTCTTTGAATAGTCGGTTACATACCAACCGGTTCCTTTCAGGTGGAAGCTGCTCTGGGAAATCATTTTGTTCAGCCTTCCCGAGCAATGTCTGCAAGTGGTTAACGGGGCATCTGAAAATTTCTGGATCGTCTCTTCGATTTCTCCGCACTTCGTACACTGATATTCGTAGAGCGGCATGACTCGATTCTCCTGGGCCGAAATAAAAAAATTTAAATATAATAAGGTGTTCCGTCGAATTGACTGCATTAATATATGTCATGTTTCGTGCTTGTCAAGAACATGCGGCTGAAAATCAGGGAATGGTTTTCAGCCCATCGATGGGGGTGCACCAGGTGCTGTAAAAATTAAGTACCATACGCAATCCATCGGCCTTTACGGGATCGAGTATGGCGTGGGTGATGCCGTGGACGCGGCGCTCTTCGATGAGTTTTTCCATATCGCTGGCATTGAAGTGTTGCAGAAAGCGGCTGAAGCGGACGATATGGACCAACTCATGGGTGACCACGTACAAGGCGAAGGGGTAGAGCGCCATTTCCGGCCGCTCCTTTAGAATTTCCAGGATGGCATGATCCTGAATACAGATTTTATAGAAGTCGTAGGCGCTTGATCCCAAAACACCCTCTTTCAGCTTGCCTTCATAGCGGATGATTTGGGCAAAGGGACCGGCGACGATCTCATCCTCGGCCAGGTCGGCAAGTGTGCTGACATCGTATTTCGGGTGCAGCCACTGACTGGCCGCCATTTTATAGTGGTTGCTGACCAACTCCTCGGCCATGGCAACCGCATTGTTGACAACTATCAGTTCAGCACGCTTGAATGTGGGGCGCCCGGCCAATTTTCCCATGAAATTCCTGTAGCATACCCCATTTTTAGGATCAATGGCTTAATCCGCTGCCACGGCCAGGGTAACGGACCGGGTCTTTTTTTTCAGACCCTGTTGCGCTTGCCGCCCGCTCACCGGGCAGTTGATCGGCAAAGGAAAACAAAAAAGCATGGACAAGCAAAAGGTGATGGTATAAAAGAACAGGTTTATTCACGTACCTTAATTATGAATGGGGGTGATCGGTTGGGCAGCGTAATCAAGAAACGAAGAAAAAAGATGCGCAAGCATAAGCACCGGAAGCTGTTGGCCCGCACGCGGCATCAGAGAAGAAAGGGTAAATAATGATACCTTCGTACTTCTGTGATGGACACCAATAACAAAGCACCGACAAGACGTGCGTCGGTGCTTTGACTCCTTTGGGGTAAGCCCGTCAGGGTCTTCCTGACGTACTCCCTTGATAGCCCTTCATGTACTTGAAGATTTCCGAGTCGGTCGACAGGATGATCGAACTGTTGTCGGACAGCGCCTCGTTGTATACCTCCAGCGTTTTGGTAAAGGAATAGAATTCCGGATCCAGTCCGAATGCCTCTGCATACAGGCGCGTTGACTCGGCATCCGCCTTACCCTTGATCTCCTGGGCGGTGCGGTAGGCTTCCGATTCGATACGCTTCAATTCCCGCTCCTTTTCGCCCAGGATTTTCTGGGCTTCGCCTTTTCCTTCGGACCTGAATTTTTGGGCAATCTGTTTCCGCTCGGCAATCATGCGCTCGTAGACCGATGTCCTGACCTCTTCGACATAGTTGACCCGCTTGATTTTGACATCCACCAGTTCGATGCCGAAATTGGCCAGCTTGGGCTTGGCCTGCTCCAGAATGCCGGTGTCGATCTGGTCCCGGCCGACAAAGACCTGCGAAAAACGGACCGGCAGGTCTTTTTTGGCATTCGGATCTGACCCGTCGCCCAGGTCCTCGAAGGTGTCCAACTCGCGGTTGCTGTTCCGGACCGCTTCGATGAGGCGGTTGGACGTGATGAAGTTTCTCACGGTGGGATCGATGATCTCATCCAGCCGCTGCTGTGCCCGGGTCACGAAGCCCACCGTCTTGAAAAAAGCAACGGGGTCAACGATTTTCCAGCGGGCGAATGTGTTCACCCAGATGTAGGTCTTGTCCTTGGTCGGGATCTGCCCCGGGTCGCCGTCCCATTCCTGCAGGTTGTTGGGAAACACCAGCGCTTTTTCGATGACCGGGAATTTGAAATGCAGTCCCGGCTGCAACACCGTCCGCTGGACCTTGTCGAAGCGGGTGACCACCACCTGCTCGGTTTCATCCACCGTATAGGCGCAGACGAACAGGATCAAGACTATTGCGCCGGCCGCAGCCAGCCATGCTTTTGCTTTCATTTTGATTCACCACCACTGTTTCCGAGGTTCAAGAGAGGCAGAACGTTCTTCTGGTCGGCATCCACGATAAATTTGCGGCTGATCTTGGGGAGCAGCTCCTTGAGTGCTTCCAGATAAAGCCTGCGCTTGGTCACGTCCTTGGCCTTGACATATTCGCTGTACAGGTCCTTGAAGCGGGCGGCATCACCCAGGGCCCGGTTGACCCGGTCAAGGGAATAGCCCTCGGCGGCCTTGATCGTCCGTTCCGCTTCACCCTTGGCCGCGGGAATGGCCTTGTTGTAGTCTTCCCGGGCCTGGTAGATCATCTTCTCTTTTTCCTGCGTGGCCTGGTTGACTTCGTTGAACGAGGCTTGCACCGGCGTAGGCACATTGGTCTTCTTCATCTCCACGGTGACGACATTGATTCCCGTTTCGGCATGGTCCAGCTCCTCCTGCAGCACCCGCTGGGCTTCCACGGCGATTTCATCGCGTTTGGAGATCACTTCGTTGATGCTGCGGTCACCCACTACCAGCCGCATGCTGGATTCCGAAAGGTCGCGCAACAGGCCGTTGGCATCCTTGACCTTGAACAGGAAATTGTAAGGATCCTTGATCTTGTACTGAACGATCCACGGCACCACCGCCACGTTCAGGTCGCCGGTCAGCATCAGGGAGACATTGGCCGCGTCCGAGGCCGATGTGTAGCTGACGTCCTCTTCGCCGCGCTCCGACTGAAAGCCGAACTCTTCCTTGTAGACGCGGTCCTGGCGCACCTTGGTGACTATTTCAATGCCGAAGGGCAGCTTAAAGTTGGGGCCCGGCTCGGCAATCCGGACAAACTTGCCGAAACGCTGAACCACCCCAACCGAACCGGACTCGATGGTAAAAAAGATGGAATAGCCGATCATCAGCACAGCAATGGCGACTATGATCAGCAGGGAACCGCCCGGTGGTTTGAATTTTTTCAATTGATTGACAATATCATCCATTTGCGGCGGAATGCCGCCGTGTTGCTGATGTTGCCGGTTTAACTTTTCCCAATCCCAAGCCATTTCTTATCCTTAGCGTAAAGATGTGAAGAGGGTTCTTGCCGCCGCCCGTTGGATCGTTCTCCTGGTCGATCGTCTTTTAAAAGTGAGGAGAACGTCCCTGGATAACGGTTGGATTGTGAATAGCGGCGGAAAGATGAATTATTACTGGCCCTAGACGAATGACAAACGTACGCTAATTTAAGATTGGCATCCCCCTAAGTCAAGTTAAATCGGTGGGCAGCACCCCGTCCAATCTATTTTGGCCTCGTTTGTTGTGCAACCTAAACGGTTATCTTCAGGGTTTGTGTTGACTTCCGGCCAGACAATTTCTATACCGGCTCCATCGAAGGAGCCGTGAAAGGGGATTGCTTCTGCATGCAAAAAAAGCCTCCGTCCAACAAAACGTTTACGCCCATCGGCCGGGTGCTGGAATCCATTCTCGATCAATGCCGGTCGGACAGCGCTGGCGGTATTCTGAACCTGCGCCATGTGTGGGACCAAACGGTGGGCCCGCCAATTTCAGACCATGCCAAACCCTTTGCCGTCAAGGGATCGCTCTTGCTGGTGCATGTGTCCAGTTCTGCGTGGCTGCACCAGCTTCAGTTCCTGAAAGCCGAACTGTTGGACAAGCTCAACCACGGCCTGAAAAACGAACGGGTCGAGGAGATCAAATTCAAAATCGGACCCCTGTAAGACGACCCTGTTCCAGTAACCGGGCCCGGGGGGGCACCTGATGCGAGCGGCCGTTACGATTGGTTGCGCGTGAATGCCGCGCGCCCCTTATGCAAGGGAACTATCGAGTCCCATGGAACCGCTGACCCGCGATCATTTTTTCAATGGCAACATCGTTCTGAATCAGCCAACATCCGGCTACCGGTTTTCCATCGATGCGGTAATTCTGGCCCATCTGGCCAATCCGGCACCCGGCGAAACCGTGTTGGACCTGGGCACCGGTTGCGGCGTGATTCCCATCATGCTGGCATTTCGGCATCCCCATATCCGTTTGGTCGGGGTGGAGATCCAGCGATCGCTGGCCAGCCTCGCCCGACAGAATGTGGCCGACAATCGCATGGCTGACCGGGTAAGCATCCTGGACAGGGATCTGGGCCGCTTGTCACTGGCGGATATTGGCGGGCCGGTAGATCGGGTGGTGACCAACCCCCCGTACCGCAAAATGGACAGCGGCAGAATCAATGCCGACGGCCAGAGGGCCGTGGCGCGGCACGAATTGAAAACCGATCTGGCAACGGTGGTGCTGACCGCCTGCCGGATGTTGCGCCCGTCCGGACGGTTTTGCATTATCTATCCGTCCGTTAGAGCTGTTGATCTCGTGGCGGTAATGCGGTCAAGCGCGTTGGAGCCCAAACACCTGACGATGATCCACGCCAAACCGTTGTCGCCGGCCAGTTTGGTGGCCATTACCGGGATCAAGGGCGGGCGTCCGGGATTAGCGGTCGGCCCGCCGCTGCATCTATACCATGATGACGGTTCTTACACCCAGGCCGTTAAGGCGATGTTTACGGGCTGATCCGTTTCAGCATCCGCCACGGCGGTCGGTGCAGCGCATCGACCGATCGTTGAATCCGCAGCTTATTCCCTCAGCGTGTGCATCACCAGCCCCGATTTTACTTTTGGATAGAAATAGGTGGATTTTCGAGGCATGATCAATCCTTTCTGGGCGACATCCTGAACCTGTTCGATGCGGGTGGGATTGAGCAGAAAGGCCACATCATAGGCGCCGGCGTCGATTGACTGCAGCGCCTTGTCTGCCGTGCTGGCGTAACCGATGAGCTGTTCGTTGTCCAACCGCGCCTGGTCAAAACCAAGAATCTTCATTAACACCAGGTGGGTCAGCACCGTCACATCCAGCAACCGCAGCGACGCATCCAGTTCCTCTTTGAACAGCTGATCCATAATGCCGGTTTTAAGGGTCAGCAGATAGAAAAAGGGCGCCTTGTGGGCATAGATACCGATACGCTGCCGGTTTGCGCAATTATTGAGGGCGGCCAAAAACGTGCTTTCAACCCGCTGGCGATCTCCGGGCGTGAAGGGGTATTCGGCAATCTCGAAGTAGGCGTGCGATTGCGCCAGCCCCTGTCGCAAATCGTCGACGCTGATGGCCTTAAGGAGGCGGTGGGCGGGAAGAATGATCAATCCCGGATCGCTCATGCTGCAGAGGTACATCAGGACAAAATTGGCCGGATGTCGGTCGTTGAAGGACGGATCCGTGGCTTGCAGATGCTTTCTGAAGTTCAATGCGGTTTCATAGCGGTGGTGGCCGTCGGCGATGAAGAGCCGTTGGTCTTGCATGGCCTCGGCCACCCGACGGTGGATCATCGGATCGAGAATCCGCCACAACTGGTGCCGGTGGCCCGGATCATCCATGAAATCGATGATGGGGGCGGATTTGTCAACGGCCTTTTCAAGGGTACCTAAAATGTCGCCATCATCCGGATACAACGAGAAGATCGGGCAATAGTTGCAGTGGGTG
This sequence comes from uncultured delta proteobacterium, assembly GCA_963704985.1. Taxonomy (GTDB): domain Bacteria; phylum Desulfobacterota; class Desulfobacteria; order Desulfobacterales; family Desulfosarcinaceae; genus Desulfosarcina. The sequence continues at coordinate 151,212 of CAVPIL010000013.1, forward strand.
GCTTTCATCAGCTCGAGTCTTTCGGAGCGGACCTTGGAGAAGGTCTTTTCATGGGGCAGAATGATGCGTTTCTCGAATGGTTCAAGGCCGACCAACGCGATCAAGCCATAGCGGGTAATGGCCTTTTTCTGATGAACGTAGGTGATGGCTTTTAGATACAGGGCCGCATGATCTTCCTGCCTGAGGATTCCTTCCGACATCCACTGCCGGTAATAGGCTGCCGATCGGGAATGGGGGTTGTCCAGGGCAGTATCGGTCGTCTGGGCCCGGCCCAGAATCAGACGGATGACATTGTAAGGATGCCTTTCGTAAAAGGCGGCCTGCTCGTCTGGCGAGATCACGTCATAGGGCGGCGTGGTGACATCCGCGCTGTCGGCAATTTTTTCCGGATTATAGAGGATGCCCCTAAAGGGCTTAACCATAGCCATGGATCGTCGTATCCTTTCTTTTCCACTAAGTCGGAAACCAAATCTGAACCAATACTATAGGTAGTCTTGTCAGTACAAGAACAATCCGGCTGGTCCGCTGATTGAAGGGCCCGTAAACGCTTATTAAACGAACAATTTCAGGGTTGACAAACCGACCGTAAAAAGGATATCGAAAGTTTCTTTATGCTGGTGCCTGCGAGGGAAAAGGAGAGGTGGCCGAGCGGCTGAAGGCCCCGCTCTCGAAAAGCGGTATCCTGCCAAAAGCGGGATCGTGGGTTCGAATCCCACCCTCTCCGCCATTGCCGGTTTGCTTCACGGTCCGGGGAGGGCGCTCCCGGTGCCCGCTCTTTTCTGGAAAGGGCCTGTACCCGCACCATTCAGTATTGTCTGCCTTATACGGAGAGATGTCCGAGTTGGTTGAAGGAGCACGACTGGAAATCGTGTGTGTCGTTTATAGCGGCACCGAGGGTTCGAATCCCTCTCTCTCCGCCACAACCTTTTTCATCCGTCCCACGCCTTTTCCCCCGCACCCGTTTCTTCAGAACTTTATTTTCAGACCCCTGAGGGAACGAACCCGGGAGATCGTGGGTTGCCACGCAACCACGTATGGGATACACTAAGGCGGCAAATCGGCGTTCAAGGAACCCTGTAAATGGCATATCTGGTTTTAGCACGCAAATACCGTCCCCAGACATTTGACGAAGTCGTCGGACAGGAACACGTCACCCGGACCCTGAAAAACGCCATCCATGGCGGCCGGGTGGCCCATGCCATCCTTTTCTCCGGCCCGCGGGGAACCGGCAAGACAACCATTGCCCGGATACTGGCCAAGGCCATGAACTGCGAATCAGGCCCGACCCCCACCCCATGCAACGCCTGCCGCTCCTGTTTGGACATCACGGCGGGACGCGGCGTGGATGTGTTCGAAATCGACGGCGCGTCCAACAACAGTGTGGATCAGGTCAGGGAGCTTCGGGACAACAGCCGATACATGCCGGCCCACAGCCGTTACAAGATCTACATTATCGATGAAGTTCACATGTTGAGCATTGCCGCCTTCAATGCCTTGCTTAAAACGCTGGAGGAACCACCGGACCATGTGTTGTTTTTCTTTGCCACCACCGAGGCCCACAAAATACCCATTACGATTCTTTCCCGTTGTCAGCGGCACGACCTGAGGCGGATCGATCCTGCAGCCATTGCCAAACAGATGGACGCCCTTTGCCAACACGAAGGGGTATCCATCTCCTCCGGCAACCTATGGGCCATTGCCCGTGAAGCCGGCGGCAGCATGCGGGATGCCCTGAGCCTGCTGGACCAGATCCTGGCCTGCAGTGACGGTCAGGTGGACGATGACTATGTGACCAGCCTGTTGGGAGGCCTGGAGCGTCAGGTGCTTTGCGATCTTTCCGCGGCCACCTTCGCTAGGGATATTTCCCGGTCGTTGGCCGCTATCGACCGGGTTTTTAAAAACGGGCAGGATTTAAAACGGTTCTACGCGGACCTGGTGATGCATTTTCGCAACCTGATGCTGATCAAAATGGATGTCCGGCCCGAAATGCTGGCCGATCTGACCCCCAGTGAGATTGAAACCCTGGCCCGGCAGGTGGAAGGGATCCCTATCACATTCATCGATCAGGCGTTCACCCTGCTGTTCAATGCCGAGTCCAGTGTTCGGTATGCGTCCCAGCCCAGGTTGGCCATCGAGATGGCCTTTTTCAAGATTCAGCAGATCACACCGGCGCTGCCCATCGACCTGCTGATCGAACGGCTGGACAGTCTCCTGCACGATCCCCCTCCGAGGTCGGCGCCGGGGGTCGTCGAGGCGCAGTCCGCCTATGGAGAGGCCGCGACACCGCCTTCCCGCGCTGCACGCAGCCAACCGGATGCTGGCGTTAGAGCGGAGGTAGCGCGACCCGGTGACCACCGATCACCCGCCGATCCACCTATGCCGGAGGCGGATGACCATGACCGCAGCGATGATGCCTGGCGCCGGGTCATTGCCATCATCGCCCAAACCAAACCGTCCATTGCCGCAGCGCTTTCCAGGGCGCAGCTGGTATCCATGTCGGAACTGGCCTTCAACGTGGCGATGCCGGACAGCGACTATGCGATGAACCTGGTCCAAAAGAATATGGCCATGCTCGATGCCGTCTGCCGCGAACATGCCGGCCGGGGGATCCAGGTCGACTTTTCCAGTGCTGACGCGGCTAACAATCATGCGGCAACCGCAAAACTGAAAGCCGATGACATCAGGCAGCAACTGCTCAATCACCCGCTGGTGGCGGATGCAGTGGATATTTTCAGCGGAAAAATCGAAGAGATAAAAATCAGATAGGAGGTTACACCAATGAAGGGCATGGGAAACATGATGAAGCAGGCCCAGAAACTTCAATCCCAGATGCTGCGCATGCAGGAGGAACTGGCCACCAAAACCGTTGAGACCTCAGCCGGTGGCGGCATGATCAGCGTGGTGGCCAACGGTGCCCAGCGGATCGTCTCCATAAAGATTCAAAAGGAGGTGGTCGATCCCGATGATGTGGACATGCTCCAGGATCTGGTCCTTGCCGCAGTCAATGACGCACTCGTAAAATCCCAGGAGATGGTTTCCGGAGAGATGGGAAAACTCACCGGCGGCATGAAAATCCCCGGCCTGATGTGATGGATTTCTACCCGGGTTCCATTAAACGCTTGATCCGAAGCCTGGCCCGTTTGCCGGGCATCGGCCAGAAAACCGCCGAGCGTCTGGCCATGCACATTCTCCAGCAACCGGCCGAAGAGGCCCACCAGCTTGCCAGAAGCATTGTGGACCTGAAAAAAAAGCTCCGGCTCTGTTGCCGTTGCTATGCCCTTAGTGACGATGTCCAGTGCCGGATATGCAGCGACCCCTCCCGTGAAAGCGGCCTGATCTGTGTGGTGGAGCAGCCGGCCGACATGGCATCCATCGAAAAATCAGGTGCTTTTAAAGGTCGGTACCATATTCTGGGGGGGTGCCTGTCGCCCATGGATGGCATCGGCCCCGATGACATTAAAATTGCGGAGTTGGTGACCCGGGTGGAACAGGAAGTGGTCCGCGAGATCATTCTGGCCACCGGCACCAATGTGGAAGGGGAATCCACGGCGGCCTTCATTGCCGGAATCCTGGCCCCCTTGCCGGTGAAGGTGACCCGAATCGCTTCAGGCGTGCCCATGGGTGGTGATTTGAAATACGTGGACCAGGTGACCCTGAAGCGCGCCATGGAGAGTCGGCATGGGATCTGATGAAGAGATCTGCGCAGACCTTTTTGCCTGCACCCTTTGCGGCGATTGCTGCAAGGGATATGGCGGCACCTACCTGTCCCAGACGGACATTGAGGCGATTGCCCGCCACCTTAACATGTCGACCGATCGGTTGACGGCTAGCTACACCCACCGTTCCGGCGGCAGGCGCCTGCTTGCCCAGGGGGATCAAGGCTACTGCATATTCTGGGACAAGGTGTGCATGATCCATCCGGTAAAGCCGAAAATGTGCCGGCAATGGCCATTTATCCCCAGCATCCTGGTGGATGTGGGCAACTGGCGCGCCATGGCGGCATCCTGCCCGGGGATGGACGCCGGTGCAGGCGATCAAAAGATCCTCGCGTGTGTCAAAAAAGCCCTGGCGTATTAACCCGGCCGTTCAAAACGGTCGATGCGCCGGCCTCAACGCCATTGCTTCTCATCCACCATCCGGTATACGATGCTGCCTTGGGTTTTTGCATCGTCCCTGACTAAGATTTTTCTATCTTCCAGCCGATTGAGTTCCCGCTCAAGGTCGGCCCGGCTGCCGTTCCATTTGTCCTGCAGGGTTTTCCGCGTGATGGCTGCGCCTGCATCGCTCACCGCGCAGCACAGCAGGTAGAGGGAGACCGTTTCAACCTCAAGGTTCATGGAAAATATTTTCTGGCTCATGGCCGGTCCTGCTGAGTCGTGATGCATATTTTTCTCCTGATGGGTTGCCAATAAATTGAGCACAAACGGTGGAGATATGCAAGGTGTTTCCCCGGTTGCCCAAACGCCGCCTTGACACCTTGGAAGAATTATGCAACAAAATGCGAATATTGTCCGAGAACTCATTTTTCACCAGCAAAACAAACAGTTGTAATAACCTATGGAGGCGATGCGATGAACAAGAAACCGATCTTGAGAATCCTGCTTTTCCTATTGGTTCTGCTCACCGTTTGCGGATGCATGGAGAGCATGGTCAAGCCCGAGGCGAAAACCGATACGGGCGAGGAGATGGGACTTCCCCCATACAGCGGTCCCCGTGCCCGGGTAGCCGTGGCCGATTTCGAATGGAAGGTCGATGAGAGCAGCAGCACTACTAAAATCGGTTTCGGCGGTCAGACCATGACCATCTCCTCCTCCGAAAGTTCCGGATATACCACCGGCTTGCGAGACATGCTCACCACGGCCATGGTCCAAACCAAGCGGTACCGGGTGTTGGAGCGCCAGAATCTGGACTCTCTGAAAGACGAAATGGCGCTAACCGGATCGGGATATACCGATAAAACCGGCGTTACCAAAGGCGGCGTCAAGGGAGCCGATCTTCTGGTGATGGGCGCTGTCACCGGATGGGAGCCGGGCACATCGGGCGGGGGCGGCGGTCTTGGGGGCGGCGGGGTGCTGGGCCAGGCCACGGCACTGTTCGGCGCCGTTCAAGGGGCTTACAGCAAATCCTCAATGGCCATGGATATTCGTATTGTCGACACGCAAACCTCTGAAGTGCTGGCGGCCACCCGCGTGGAAGGCATCGCCAAGGACGTCAATCTTGGGGCGGCGCTGGCCGGCTTGGGAGGCAGCGGCGGCATGGGCGGCGGTCTGGGCGGATACGCCAAAACGCCGATGGAAAAAGCCATCCGGACCTGTCTTTACAATGCGACCAAGTTCATCGCCGAAAACACCCCTCAGGAGTACATGCGGTATTGATCCGAACTCGGGCGGTTAACCAACCGTCCGCGCGATTTAAACCAACCACCCTCGCGATGTGGGCTGCTGCCATCGCGGGGGTTTTTTTTGCGTGCGCGCTTCAAAGTGAGACGCCGGGCATCATCCGGCCATCGTGTACCTGGGGCCGGCGATGAGCAAGTTGTTGGAGATGGTGGACTGGATTTTTTCCATCATGCTGCCGAACATGATATCCCGGATGATCCCGTGGCCGTATGCTCCCAGTACGACCAGCGCATCGTGGGGAACCGCGTAAAGGTTGTCCTCGAAGCGGCCCTTTTCGAAAAACGTCCATTGACGCATAACGCCTTCCAGAGGCTTTTCAAGGCCCTTGTCCTGGACAATGGCACGGTATTCCGGGGGGGTGTTTTTTTCCACCTGGGTGTAAATGTCCAGGTGCATGCCCGTCACTCTGGCGAGCCTGATTCCCAGCCGCAAGGCGTTGACCGCATTGGTCGATCCACCGAAAAAGACGGCGATGCTCTGCCATGGTTTGTATACCGGGCTGGTGATGAGCACCGGAAACCGGGCTGCCTGGATGATGCGGCGCACCCGCGGGCCGATGTAGCCCAAACCGATCTTTGAGGAGAGATCGCTGATACTTCGCGGACAGCACATGAACTCAAAACTGGTGGGAATGTCCGGGAGGGTGGAGGCGGTGTAGTTTTTTGGTGTGAGCAGTTCAGGCTTGATCTGAGCCGCCGCAAGCAGCGCTTCCACGTGCATGACCGCGGTGTCCGGATCATTGAGGTAGGATGGATCCAGATCCACCTGAACCACATCGTTCTCAAAGTACATTAAAAATTTTGTAGATTCAGGGATATAGACCGTTGGCAACACCCCCATCTGCTGGCAGAAATAGATGGACTGGAGCAGGGTTTCTCTGCCCAGTGGCGTATTCCGGAAAATATGAAACAATTTTTGGGCCATGCTCGCATCTCCTTTTGTTGATCTTCGGTCCGTGGTTGCTGCCGGCATGCGTTTTACTCTCAGAACCGACCGGTCTGTACCATCAGTTCTTTCCTGTACTGGTCCAGCAGGGTGGCTTTGGATATCATGCCCAGGAACCGGCTGTCCGCGACCACCGGCATGCTGAAAATGCGGCCGTCATCCATCTTCTGCAGTACTTCGGACAGGTCATCGTGCAGGGACACCGTTTTTACGTGGGGGTTCATCAGCTGGCCGGTCAATACTGCGTGATGCATGGCCCGGTCGAACAGATAGGGCCGGATGTCATCCAGGTGAATCATCCCTACGAATACATGGGTGTGTTGATCTTCCACTGGAAAGTAGTTGCGGTGAGAGGATTTGACAATATCGATGAAGTCCGCCAGGCGCATGTTGGGATGGACGCAAATACAGTCTGTTTCAAGCAATTCCTGAATACTCAGATCCGTCAGTACACGGGCGTCGGTGCCGGGTCTCAGCAGCTGGCCCTGCTCTACCAGATCCTTCAGGTAAAAGGAGGCCGGCTCCAGGTAGTGGCTGAGCGTGGTGGAAATGGCTGAGACAACGATCAACGGGAGGATGACTTCGTAGCCGCCGGTAATCTCAATCACCAGAAAAATGCCCGTCAACGGTGCCTGCAGGATGCCGCTGATCAGGCCGGCCATGCCCAGCAGGGCAAAACAGCCCTCATTGACCCATTGAACGGAGGACCATACCGTTGCCATGAAGCGGTGGAAACTCAGCCCCACGAATGCACCGATGACCAGACAGGGGGCAAAGATTCCTCCGGAACCACCCCATCCTAAAGTCAGTGCGGTTGCCAGAATCTTGACCAGGGCAATCACGGTCACCAGCATCAGGCCGCCTGAGAAACCCCCTTCGATGGCGGTGCGGATGGCATGATAGCCTTCTCCGAGAACATAGGGGAGAAAATAACCCAAGGCGCCAACCATACTGCCGCCAATGGCGGCGCGAACCCACAGGGGCAGGGCAACGCCTTTGGACCAGCGATGCATGGACCGCAGCACCCGGGTCAGCAGGATGGAGGCCAGTGCACAACATATGGCCAGCCCGACGCAGGCCAGGATGTCGTGAAAATGGATGTTGAAGTCCCGGTGGGCAAAGGCGATCTGATTACCCTTGAGCAGCCGGCTCACCTCGGTTCCCGCCACAGCCGCAATGGCGATGGGGATGATGTTCATGGTGCTCCACTCGCCGAGAATGACCTCGATAGCGAAGACCATGCCGGAAATGGGGGCGTTGAATATGGCGGCGATGGCGCCTGCCGCACCGCACCCCACCAGTGCCACCCGCTGGCGGTCATTGAGCGAAAAGGCTCGGGCGATGTTCGATCCAATGGCCGCCCCGCTCATCACCACCGGGGCTTCAGGTCCGGCGGATCCGCCGCTGCCGATGGTCAGGCAACTGGAGACCAGCCGGGAAAAACTGGACCTCAGGCGCAGCAAACCACCGTATCGGGAGACGGCGTAGATCACTTCGGGAACACCGTGGCCGGCACCTTCATTGACGATCTTTTCCAGAAACAGGGCCGAGAGCGCCGCTCCGACTGCCGGCAGAAAGATGGCCCACCAGTAGACCCGATAGTGGTGCAGCCACGCCAGCATGGTTTCCAGACTGCGATTCAACAGCAGGGCTGCCAGACCGCTGCAGATGCCTACGATGATGGCGAAGACCATGAGCAGCAGCCGGTCATCGGACCTGAACAGGGACCAGCTGCCCGGGTATTTCAATTTTTTAAGGAGGCGTGTCATCGGGTATCGCTGGGTTTGGCTTCAGGCCCATCCGCAGGGGGCGCCACGGGGCAGCGGCAACCACACACGATGAGGCGGCCTGCCCGGGGAGGTGTCGCTTTTTCTGGGGTATGTGGTTGCGTATGCATGCTGATCAGTGGTCGTCCAGCTGTTTTTCAAATTGGGCAATGCGCGACCAGAGGTCCGCCCCCTCGGGGTGCGTGTGTAAGAAGGCCACAAAGGCTTTGTCCCGAATGCAATAGGAGAGCCTGGAAAGCAGGTGCAGGTGATGTTTGACGGTCGGGCTGATCAGCAGAAAGAAAACAGACACCGGTTGGTCGTCAACGGCGTTGAAGTGGACCGGCTTATCCAGGAAACAGGTGGTGATGACCGGTGCTTCGGGCGGTCGAGAGAGCGGATCCCGGGGGTGGGGGATGGCGATGCCGTTGCCAATACCGGTGGACGCCAACCGTTCACGCTCGATCAGTTTTGCAAAAAGCTCGACCCGGATATCCTCGGAGAGAAAATCGAGGCAAGCGACTGCCGAGCTTAAGGCCGAGGCTGCATCCCCGCCGACCACCCCATGACACACGTTGCCCCGCTGCATTGCCGCAACCAGCGAGTCGAGGGTTTCGGGTACCTGCTCTTCTGCCTGATCGCCGCTCAGGGAAAAGGATAAATTATGTGTGGCGGCCCATTTTTTTAATGCCGCCTGCGAAAAGACCGCATCGGCACCGCTGCGGTGAATGGGTATTCTTCCCTGGCGGATCCAGCGCTCTATCGTAGAGGCAGGAAGATCCAGGGCGCCGGCCACCGTTTTCATGGGTAGTTTCATGTCTGCATTCCGATCAAACCATTCCCGCAAAATCTAAAAACAATAAAAATACGCTGATACGGTGGAATAATCAAGGGGGCGAGTTGTCTTTTTTGGGTCGACGGGAATTGGCGGCGTGACGGCGGACAATGCTGATGTCCCGTTTGGGAAAGGGGATTTCGATGCCGTTTTCATCAAACAGGGTTTTGACCCGGTCGGTGATATAGGAGATCGTATCCATGCGTTTGCGGGCATCCTTGATCCATACCCTGAGCTGCAGGCCCACCGACGATTCGCCAAAATCCCGCACCACCACCTTGGGTGCCGGCTGCGCTGAAATCCAGTCGGCCGACTGGGCTGCCTGAATGATCAGCGCCTTGGCTTTAACCATATCGGCATCATAGGCGATGCCGATATTGACGCGCACCCGGATGGATGAAGAGATGATGGTGTAATTGACGATGTCCCGGGTCATGATTTCGTTGTTGGGGATGATCACCACGATATTGTCCGTGGTTTTGATGCGCGTGGCCCGCAGCCCGATGTCGATCACATCTCCCCACGAGGCGCTGCCGGCCGGTGCGCTCCACACCTCGATGCGATCCCCGATTTCGAAGGGCCTGTCGATGATGAGCAGGATCCCGGCGATGAGGTTGGACAGGGTATCTTTGGCTGCAAAACCCACAGCGACCCCCATGATACCGGCACCGGCGATAAAAGGCATCACGTTGACACCCAATACGTCCAGGGCAATGACGGCTGCCGTGGCATAAACAATGGCGCCGGAAAATTTGTTGAGCAGATCGATTACGATGTTGTCCAGCGCGGTTTCGGTGCGCGTGGCCAGGTTGCGTTCCAGATATTCCAGGACAACGAGAAGGAACGCTTTGACAGGCGCAGCCGCAATGATGATGAAGACGGCGTGAAAGGCCTTTTCGGCCACCGCCAAATGAAAAAGCCGGATCCATATTACACCCACAAGCCATACCAGCAGGAGACCGGCCGTTTTGCGCAGGGTGGCGAACAGCTCCTTGCGCACTTGAATGAGCTTGAAATGGACGGCCTTCTTTTCAAGGGTGGTCAGGACCCGTTTGACGATCAGCCACAGGATAAAGGCGGCAAACACGGACACCAGGCCTTTCGCCAGGCTGTTAGACAGGGATGTCTCGGCGCCGAAAAGCGCAATGAACCGATCGATATGGTCGGTGATGGTCTCCATGGGTAACCTTTGGAAATGGGCAGCCTGTCAGTCGGCTGCTGAGAGTCCCTACCATTTTTGACAACGGTTGTTAATGGAAAAGAGACCCGCCACCACAATTAAGCGGGAGGTTAACGCCCACGCGGGACCTGGGCCGCTTTTTATGGGTAGCTGCCAAAGGCTATGGAAAGCAGCGCTGCGGAAAGTGCGGGCGGGCAAGGATGCGGGGTAGCGGTCTAGCCGGTTAGGGACAGGCGAGATCGGTAACCCATCCGCTGCGGCATGAGCCGGAATAGCCGCTGGGCGCCCGGCCGCCGGCATGGGGGGACGGGGGCCGGCCCACTATTTTTCATCCAGGCGGTCGCGTGCCAGCTGAATGCGGGCTTCGGGAGCCAGCTCTTCCTGAAGCAGTGCAGCCCTGACGGCGGACAGTCGTCCGTTCAACTCGGCGACCATGATTTCCAGGTCCTGGATGGTCTCTGCAGATGTTTTTTCGGTGACATCCATGGCTTCACGAAGATCGCTGGCATTTTTGATGAGCATTTTCAGGTTGCGGATTTTATCCAGCCGCAGGAACAGCTCGTCGAAATTGATCGGTTTTTGCAGATAATCCACGGCACCTTTTTTCATGGCTTCAATGGCATTGTCCACCGAGGCATGGGCCGTGATCAGAACCACTTCGGTTTTGATGTTGATCCGTTTGGCTTCTTCGAGTACGCCGATGCCGTCCACCCCGCCCGGCATCATCAGGTCGGTGAGTACCACATCGTAAAATTGCCCGGTAATTTTTTCAATGGCCACCAGGCCATCTTCGGCGGTATCCACGATGTAGTCCTCGCGGATCAAGCGTTTGGTTAACAGTATCCGGGTGACCGGATCGTCATCGACCACAAGAATTTTAAGGTTTGTCATTTCTCGTTCTCCCTGGTGAAAACCGGCCGGGCCATGCTTCCGGCACCCACGGCCGTCGTCCGGTTATCACGACAACTGATAATAAACCGATCGCAAGTGACGCTTGGGGACAAATCGCGGACAGATCCCAGTCAGCGATTCGGTGGAGCCGATCAGCAGATACCCGTCGGGTTCCAGAACATCCGCAATTTTGCTGAACAGCTTCTTTCGATCCTGAAGGGTGAAGTAAATCGCCACATTCCTACAAAAAATGATATCAAATTTACCCAGCCCCACGAACGGCTGCATCAGGTTCATGTGCCGGAAGGAGGCCATGCCGCGGATTTCATCCTTGATTTTCCAATTGCCGCCCGCCGGTGTGAAGTAACGCTGGAGCTTTTCTGGTGGCAGTCCCCGCTCGATCTCAAACTTGTTATAGGTGCCGGCACTGGCCTGGGCAACCGCGGCATCGGAAAGATCGGTGCCCATGAGCGCTATTTTATGGTTGGGGCTATGGCCCAGCAGTTCTTTGATGACGATGGCGATACTGTATATTTCCTGGCCGGTGGAGCAGGCACTGCTCCAAATTTTCAGGTTCGTGACTCCCGGCCGGGCTCCTTTGCCGGAACGGGCATCGATGAGATCCGGCAGGATTTTATGCTTTAACAGGTCAAATGGGCTGGTGTCCCGGAAAAAAAGCGTTTCGTTGGTGGTGATGGCACTGATGATCTTCTTTTCCAGAACTTTACGCGTGTCTGATTTGGCCTTGTGGTAAAATTCGTTGTAGGATTTACAGCCCTCTTCTTCGAGCAGTTTTCCGAACCGGGTCTCCAGCAAATAGGCTTTGGAAGCATCAATGCTGATGCCAGATACATTATAAATGTAATTGGAGAGAACTTTAATTTCTTCCGGGCTGATTTTTACCATGTTCTTCCCTGACGCAATGGCGGGTGGATCCCACCGGGCTCGTCTGTCGGAGGCTAACCCACACGGACGGATCTAACGATCATCTCGGCAATTTGGCTCAAGGGCAGCACCGCATCCGCCAGGCCGGTCTCTGCCGCCTCTTTGGGCATTCCGAAAACCACACAGGTGGCTTCATCCTGGGCGATGATCGTGGCGCCGTTTTGCTTCATCAGTTTCAAGCCCAGGGTCCCGTCCGAGCCCATGCCGGTCATGATGACACCAGTGGCCCGCCCCACATAGTGGTGAGCCACGGATCGAAAGAGATAGTCCACACTGGGCTTGCAGCTGTTTTCCGGCGGATCATCGGTGATCTGGATGATGCGGGTTTTGCCGTCTGCACCGGCCACAATTTTCATCTGCTTTCCCCCGGGGGCGATCAGGGCGGTGTTGGGCGCGAGCGGTTCGCCCGGCCGGGCTTCTCTTACCGCGATGGCGCATTTGGCGGCCAGGCTGTTGGCCAGTGACTGGGTGAACACGGGTGGCATGTGCTGGACGATCAGAATGGGGACCCCGATATCCCTGGGGATCATGGGCAGCATCTTAGCCAGGGCGTTGGGGCCGCCGGTGGAGATGCCGATGGCAATGATTTCCGCCTTGGATCGATTCAGTGGCATGCGCAACGGGCGCGCTGCCACGGCCGGTGCTTTGCGTACCGATTGGACGAAGGCGGTTTTGCCCTGAGGCGTACCGGGTTTCACTATGCCAGGGAGCCGGGCACATCTCTGGAAGGCGCGGATCATGGGGGCGATGGCGGATTCGATCTTTAACCGGTTTTCCGCCATGGTGCCGGTCTGGGGTTTCGGAATGAAATCAAATGCACCCAGTTCCAGCGCTTTCATGGTCATGGCCCCGCCCTCGTGGGTCAGGGTACTGAGCATGATGGCCCCGATGTGCGGGGCATGCTGCTGAATGTGATCGAGTACTTCGATGCCGCTCACCTCCGGCATTTCGATATCCAGGGTGAGCAGATCTGGCTTCAGGGAGGCCAGCTTGGTGATGGCTGCTTTGCCATTGTGGGCGCTGCCAACAACCTCTACGCCGGGAAGTGCGGCCAGAACATCGCTGACGATTTTGCGGTACAGAACGGTATCATCCACCACCATGACCCGCAGCGGTCTGTGATTCATCATCAGCGTGTCGTTCCCAAAAAAAAGTGACGGTGTTGCGATGCCGGAAGGGCGGGGGGCTTGACCACAGCAGGTTTATTTCTCATTGTCGAGCACTTTTTGAACATCCAGGATGCCGATCAGGCGATCTTTGGTTTTGAACACACCCTTGAAAAACTTACCTTGGACGCCACCGATGTTGGCCGGCGGCTTTTCCACCTTGTCCCATTCCGCCTCGACCACATCACTGATGCGGCTGACGAGCAGGCCGATATATTCGTCTTTGGAGTTGACGATGATATTCCGACTCATGTCGCTCAGCTCGGTTTCTCCCAGATTGAGTTTTTTCCCCAGATCGATGATGGTAACGATCTGTCCCCGCAGATTCAGGATTCCCATCACATACTCGGGTGCTTGGGGCACAGTGGTCATGTCCATCAGCTTGTTGATTTCCTGGACATTGAGAATGTCCATGCCGCAGAGGGCTTTGCCCACATAGAAAGTAGCCATTTCAACGGTTCGACTTGCCATTTTTTTTCCTTCCGTTCTTGCCATCACCCATCTCCTTGTCCGAACAACGGTGGCGGGGGTCGCAGGTGCGCCGCAGGCGCCGGGCGGGATCGGTTATGTCCCGCTCGCCTGCAGGTTGGTTAGATAGCCGTAGATACTGCGGACCAATTTCTCCCGGTCAAGCTTGATCTGGTAGTCGCTGATTCCCACCTGGCGTCCTTTTTCGATGTCCTCTTCACCGGCAAGGGTGGTTAGCGCGATGACAGGAAGATGGGCAAAGGCCTTGCTTCCTTTGATGCGCTTGGTCAACTCGAATCCGTTCATGTTGGGCATTTCGATATCGGTCACCACCAGCGAGATATCATCGGCATGTTTTTGCAAAAGGTCCCAGGCGATGACCCCGTCTTCGGCCTCGATAACCGCGTAGCCTTCGTCTTCCATGAAGCTTTTTACCTGGTTGCGGAAAAAATTGGAATCTTCGGCGAATAGGATTTTGGCGGCCTCGCCTTTATGGTTGGTTGCCGCCTCCATGTTCTCAAACCATTGTGGATTCAAGGTCTGAACAATTTCGTACACGTCCACCATCAAGGTGGTGTGGTCGTTGATGATGGCTGATCCCATGATGCCGGCCTGCTTCAAGGTCTGGCCGTCCACATCCAGAGAGAACTCAATGGCATCCACCGGGCCGATGGCCAGCAGGCCGATCTCCTTGCCGCTGAGGATGAAGACAATGACCAGCAGATTGTCGACCTCGGCCAGGGGTTTGACCATGGCCACTTCGTCAACCGAGAACAATGGCAGACTGCCGCCGCGGTAGCGGATGACGCGTTTGCCTCCCACGGATTCGATATCGGTGGTCTTGATCTTTTCGATGCGTTCCACCATGTTCAGCGGAACGGCGAATTGCTCATTCTCGGCGCTGCGAAAAACCAGCAGGGACTGACGGTCCTTTTGCTCACGGATGGCCCTCAGGCTTTCTTCAGCCACTTCGGCGGCTCGAGACGAGCCTTCTACAGAGGTCAGGCCGGCCATCTGGGCCAGGTTGGCCACGTCGAGGATCAGAGCAACCCGGCCGTCCCCCATGATGGTGGCACCGGCGTACCCTTTGCACCTTTTTAGGTCCCGGCCCAATGGCTTGACGACGATCTCTTCCGAATCGTGCAGTTCATCCACCACCAGGCCATATTTCATGGCACCGGTGGACACGACGACGATATTCAGGGCGCTGATGGCATGGTAGCGACGCTCTTGGGGCTGTCGGAGCTCGCTATTTTCAGGTCTGCTTGGCGAACCCTCTTGTTGGGGCCTGTCGGCATCATCATCCGTAAACAGGGGACTCTCTTTGGATCGCCTGTCCGACAGGGACTTGCGCCGGTCCACCCGTCTTTTGCCGGTCTGCGGGTCCACGTAGATGGCCGCGGTGTCGATTACCTCGGACAATTTGATCAGCGGCAACAGGTTGCCTCTGAGACGGACCACTTCCGCGTCGCCCACCCGTTCAATTCGATCTTTCACCTGGTTGGCGGGAATACGCAGCAACTCTTCCAGGTTGACCTGGGGGATGGCGTAGCGCTCGTGACCGGTCATGACGATCTGACAAGGGATAATGGCCAGGGTGAGGGGCAGCTTGATTCGGATCGTAGACCCTTTGCCCAGTTCAGAGTCGATATCGATGAGTCCGCCAAGTTTGTCCAGGTTGGTTTTGACCACATCCATGCCCACACCGCGCCCGGAAACGTCGGTGACTTTTTCGGCAGTGGAAAAGCCGGGCAGAAAGATGAGATTGGTCCGCTCCTTGTCTGACATGACCTTGGCCTGATCTTCGCTGATCAAACCCTTTTCCATGGCCTTTTGGGCCAACATCTGGCCGTCCAAGCCTTTGCCGTCGTCGGAAATTTCGATGTTTACCTGGCCGGCTTCGTGGTAGGCTTTCAGGAAAATCTTCCCCACCGGGTTTTTCCTGGCGCCCCTGCGGACATCCGGCATCTCGATGCCGTGATCCACAGCATTGCGCACCAGATGCGTCAGCGGATCGCCGATGGCTTCAATGATGGTTTTGTCCAGCTCGACATCCTTGCCTTCCAGGTGCAGATCCACCTGTTTCCCCAGTGACAAGGAGAGGTCACGGACCACCCGCGGGAATTTGTTGAACACGTTGCCGATGGATTGCATCCGGGTGAGCATGATGGCCTCCTGAAGCTCGGATGTAATCAGGTCAATCCGCTGTCCGGCGATTTCAGACCCCCGATGATCCTCCGAACTCATGGATTGAAGCAGTTGGTTGCGGCTGAGCACCAACTCGCCCGCCAGGGTCATCAACTGATCCAGAAGGCTTACGTGGACGCGCAGACTGGTTTCCGTTTCCGTTTTCTTGCCGGTGCTTTTCTGGGGCACATGCGGCGGCAATTCCACAGGGGCAATGGCAGCAACCGGTTCCGGATCGGCTGCAGGCATCGGGTCCGACTGGAGGTCAGCCTTCGGCTCAAATGTGACGGCCGCCGGAACCGGTTCCGGCGATTCCGAGCCGAGACACCGAACGGTCATATCGGGCATGACCTGATGGATCTGGCCAGCGGGTATTTCGAACAGGATATTGATATCATCGGGTTTCAAGATGGTGGCAAACAAAACGATCAGCGGATCAGGGGCCTGCCCCTTCTTCAGTTTCATGGACCGGACCTTGTCAGGGGAACTGCTGCAGGCCAAAAGAGTGCCGGTTTGTTCCATTTCCTCGATGATGGCAGCGGGTGTTTTGCCCTTTTCCACCACATCGCCCATCAGGTCGATCTGTGCCAGATAGACAAATTTTCCTTCCGCGATCAGCGCTTCGAGCAGGGCACGGTCCGCCTCGATGGCAATGCTGGCATCGGCGGCAGATACGGAGACCCTGCCTGGATCCCCTTGCGGTTCCTCCTCGGCAGTCAGGTCTGCATCAACAGACACTTCGGGTTCCGGCCCAGGAGCCGCATCCTGCTGCGGCACGGCCGCTGACGGTAACGGGTTGCCTTCGGCAATGGCTTGAAGGGCGTCGATATGCTGGGATATATCCACGTCATTGCTGGTAAACACGTTGTTCATCAGCGCTTTCAGCGTGTCGGCGGCCATGAGCAATACATTGACGATTTCGGGCGTGGGGATCATGCTTCGGCTTCTGATCTTGCCCAGAATGTTTTCCATCTCGTGGGTGAGATCCTTGATGGTGGTCAACCCCATGAATCCGGCCCCGCCCTTAATGGAGTGCGCGGCCCGGTATACCTTATTGACGAGATCTTCGTCGATGTCTGCTCCGGCTTCCTCGATGGCCAGCAGATCGGTTTCGATATCCGCCAGGTGCTCGATAGACTCCTCCAGATACATCTGTAAGGTTTCGTCGTCTTGAATGGTCATGGTTGGCTCCTTGTAAGCAATCTGCAATCTTGTCGATCGATCGTGTTGGATCGCATATACAGCCAGCACAGCAACCGTCAGTCGATGTTGACGGCCGGTGATAGGGTGCGGCGGCAGCGTATGTCAAACCCGACAGCGACCGGCGGTCTTTAACGCGTTGGCTTGACCGTTGGATGTCGGGCCTTTTTCAGCATGTCACGCCGCCGGGCATTTTCTAAGAACATATATCCGCATGCCCTCGAAAAACTTTAGCTGTTTTAAAGACGCCCTAAAGATTGGGAAATCGGTCCAGCGGCGGAGTGGCTTTGATCATTACTCTGCGGAGCGGCGGATATCTGCCAGCGGCGTCCGGATCAATCGCCGGCAGTGAAGCGCACCCGTGAAGCAGGCCTGCCGGAAAGGGCGATCCTATCGCCATCCTTACCGGCAGGTGTTGCGGTGGGTTTAGACCGTCGAGGTTGCTTGGCTATAAGGCTCTGGAGAATAGCCCTGCCTTGAGGAACTCCCGGTTCAGACGGGCAATGTTGGTGATGGAGATCTCCTTGGGGCATTCGGCTTCGCATTCCGTTGCATTGGTGCAGTTGCCAAAACCCAGCGCATCCATGGTCCGGACCATATCGAGCGCTCGTTTGGCCGCCTCGGGCTTGCCCTGGGGCAGCAGGGCCAGCTGAGAGACCTTGGCACTGGCAAAGAGCATGGCCGAGGCATTGGGGCACGATGCCACGCAGGCGCCGCAGCCGATGCACTGGGCGGCGTCCATGGCCAGCTCGGCCACCTCCTGGGGAACCAGGATGGCATTGGCGTCCTGGGCGCCGCCGGTGTTTACTGAAACATAACCGCCGGCCTGGATGATTTTGTCCAGGGCGCTGCGATCCACGGCAAGGTCCTTGATGACCTTGAAGGCCATGGCTCGGAAGGGTTCGATGACGATGGTGTCGCCGTTGTCAAAATGGCGCATGTGCAGCTGGCAGAGGGTGGTTCCCTTTTCGGCACCGTGGGCGCGGCCGTTGACCACGCAGCCGCACATGCCGCAGATGCCCTCCCGGCAGTCATGGTCGAAGGCGATGGGGTCTTGGTCGTTGAGGGCCAGTTGTTCGTTGACCACATCCAGCATTTCCAGAAAAGACATGTCCGTCGATATATTCTTGGCGTGATAGGTTTCGAACCGGCCCTTATCCTTCAGTCCCTGCTGGCGCCAGACTTTCAGTGTCAAATCAATGGTCTTTGTCACTTGTAGCTCCTTTGCGTGAGTTTTACGTTTTCAAATGCCAAAGGTTCCTTGTGAAATGCCGGCTCCTGACTGTCCCCGGTGTATTCCCAGGCGGCCACATGACAGAAGTTTTCATCATCGCGGAGGGCCTCGTTCTCCTCCGTCTGGAAGCGCTCGTTGAAATGGCCGCCGCAGGATTCCTGGCGGGCCAGCGCATCGATGATCATCAACTCGCCGAATTCGAGGAAGTCGGCCACCCGGCCGGCGCGCTCCAGACTCTGGTTGAAATCGGCCGCGCTTCCGGGCACCCGTACGTTCTGCCAGAATTCGGCCCGCAGCTCCTGGATCATGGTCTGGGCCATGGCCAGGCCTTCATTGGTACGGGTCATACCGCAATAGTCCCACATGATGCGGCCCAGGGTCTTATGAAAATCGTCCACCGTGCGCTTGCCGTTGATGGCCAGCATGCGGTCGATGCGTTCGGTGAGCTGATTTTCCGATTCGGCGAAGGCCTTGTGGCCGGTGGTGACGTCGGCCTTAGGGGTGCCGGCCAGGTAGCCGCCGATGGTATAGGGCAGCACAAAATAACCGTCCGCCAGACCCTGCATCAGCGCACTGGCCCCCAGCCGGTTGGCGCCGTGGTCGGAAAAGTTGGCTTCACCGAGCACGAAGAGGCCGGGCAGGGAACTCATGAGATTGTAGTCCACCCACAGGCCGCCCATGGTGTAGTGGATGGCCGGATAGATCATCATGGGTGTCTCATAGGGGTTGTCCGCGGTAATTTTTGCATACATCTGGAACAGGTTGCCGTATTTCTTCTCGATGGCATCCTTGCCGTCACGCCTGATGGCATCGCCAAAGTCCAGGAATACGGCCAAGCCGGTCTCGCCCACCCCTTTGCCCAGGTCGCACTGTTCTTTGGCGTTGCGGGAGGCCACATCGCGCGGCACCAGGTTGCCGAAGCTGGGGTATTTGCGCTCCAGGTAATAGTCGCGCTCCGATTCGGGAATCTGGTGGGGCGGCCGCTTGTCCCCCGGGTTCTGGGGTACCCACACCCGTCCGTCATTGCGCAGGCTTTCGCTCATCAGGGTCAGCTTGCTTTGGTAGGTGCCGTGCACCGGTATGCAGGTGGGATGAATCTGGGTGAAACAGGGATTGGCGAAAAAGGCGCCTTTTTTATAGGCGCGGTAGGCTGCAGTCACGTTGGAGCCCATGGCGTTGGTGGAGAGGAAGAAGACGTTGCCGTAGCCGCCGGTGCAAAGGACCACAGCATCGGCAGCATGGCGCTCGATTTCGCCGCTGATCAGGTTGCGGGCCAGGATACCCTTGGCATGACCGTCCACCACCACCACGTCCAGCATCTCGCGGCGGGGAAACATCTGAACTTTGCCTGCTGCCACCTGGCGCATCAGGGCGCTGTAAGCGCCCAGCAGCAGCTGCTGGCCGGTTTGACCTCTGGCGTAAAAGGTTCGCGAGACCTGGGCGCCGCCAAAGGATCGGTTGGCCAGCAGGCCGCCGTAATCCCTGGCAAAGGGAATGCCCTGGGCCACGCACTGGTCGATGATGTCATTGCTCACCTGGGCCAGGCGATAGACGTTGGCCTCCCGGGCCCTGAAATCGCCGCCTTTGACCGTATCGTAGAACAGCCGCCAGATGCTGTCGCCGTCGTTGGGATAATTCTTGGCGGCGTTGATGCCGCCCTGGGCCGCGATGCTGTGGGCCCGTCGGGGGCTGTCCTGGATACAGAACGTTTTCACGTTGTAGCCCAATTCCGCCAGGGTGGCCGAAGCCGAGCCGCCGGCCAGACCGGTGCCGACGACGATGACGTCGAATTTTCGCTTGTTGGCCGGATTGACCAGCTTCAATTCAAAACGGTGCCGGTCCCATTTTTGGGCAATCGGTCCTCCGGGTATTTTTGCATCAAGTGCCATGGTCTTTCCTTTCTGGACAGGTTGGGGGCGGGCAACCCCGTGGTGTGGTTGAATTACGGCCGAAGCCCGGGCGTCGTGCCGGTAGGCCCATCAGGCCAGCAGGAAAATGTAAATGGGCAGAAAACCGAATCCGACGGCCACCACCACCGCAAAGGCGGTGCTGATCATGCGGATCAGGGGCATGGTCTTCGGGTGGTTGGCGCCCACCGTTTGAAAGGCGCTCCAGAACCCGTGGCTCACATGGATGGCGGCGGTCACCATGGCCAGGATGTAGACGACCACATAGCCGGTATTGGAAAAGGCGTCGGAGACAATGTTGAAAATGGTGGTGTTGGTTTTGTCCACAAAGTGGAAATTCAACAGGTGGAAAATGATAAAAGCCAACAAGATGGCGCCGGTGTATGGCATCGTGGCGGATCCGAAGGTTCTGCCGCCGGCGGATTTATCGACCGCATAGCGCACCGGACGGGCCTTCAGGTTGCCCAGAAAAAGGATTAGACCGGTAATCACATGGACCAGAAAGAAGGTCAGCAAGACCAGTTCAGCCACCGTCAGCAGCGGCCCCAGGGAGTGAAGATGGGCGGCATAGCCGTTGAATGCGTCCTTGCCCCCGTAGATGGTCAGGTTGCCTGCCAGATGGGCTGCCAGGAACCCGCAAAAACTAAACCCCGTGACAGCCATCAGCAGTTTTTTACCGATGGATGACCCCAGTATGCCGGTAATCCAGTTCATCATTGCCTCCCGTTTGAAGTGATTGCCAAATTTTTGAACAAGGGATTTAAATTATTTTCCTTTACCATCGCTGTCAATGAATATTTTCAACCACCATGAATCCCATTCAGTTTCAGCGATGCTTGCCGACAGTTTGATGCCGGCGGCCGTCTGAAGGCGTTCTTGCACATGGCCGGCCCACTTGTGCGGAGCGGCGTAGCCCATGTCCGACAGGGCTTTTAAATCCAGCAAAAAGGCCAGTTGGTCGGCATCTCGGGCCAAGCGGGCCTCGAGTGTCTCTCGGGCATTGAACTCGTCGAGCAGCGCCTGAAGGTCCGGCCCGAAAGGCAGGCCCCGGGTCATGTGGTCCACAACCATTTTTTCATTGGCCGTCACATAGTGTTTCTGAACCGAGTTCAGGTCGCCCATCCGGGCTTCGGGCAGGTCATGAACCAGGCACATGGCCAATAATCGACCCTCGTCGGCTTCCGGTGTCAGCTGGGCCAGGGTCCAGGCGATGCACATGACGCCAAAGGTGTGTTCGGCGACGGACTCTTTTCCGGGTCCGAGGAATTGATATCCGGTGCGGCGGACTCGCTTCAACAGCATGGTTTCAAACAAGAATTCGGCGATGCGACCCATCATTTCTCCCCCAGGTTGATTGTCTTGCGTTCAGGTGTTAAGCCATTCGGTCCCGGCCGTGCAACAGGATGCCGCTGGCGTTACCGGGCGGACGTTTTGGGCGCGAAGCCTTTAACCGCGGCACTTCAAACGTCAAACTGCTTGACACCATCTGGTGGCTTGTATAGTTATACAAAACCTTTTTCAAGGGGTTGCGATCCATTGACCCTTTCGAACCGGTTGCATGTGGATTGCCCGGCAGCGCGCACCCCACGACACGGCTTAATCCTTTTATATAGTGGAGAGACGGATATGGTGCCTACCCAGATGGATTATATAAACATTATCAGCAACGCCAGCCTGATGGTGAAATTCGTCCTGCTGATGCTGCTTTTTTTCTCCGTGATGTCCTGGTCGATCATTATCATCAAGATCCGATACATCCGCAAGGCCTTTAAGGAGTCGGACATATTTATCGACTATTTCTGGAAAAGCCGGGATTTGGCCGGTGCTTTCACCAAAGCCAAACAGCTGAGCGGCAGTCCGGTGGCGCGTATCTTCAGGATCGGCTACGCCGAGCTTCGCAAGCTCAACCCCAGCGGCAAACCCGGAGACGAGGATGTGGCCGATGAAGCCAGTCCTTCCCTGCGCCATGGATTTTCGGGTTCCGACAACGTCAAACGGTCCCTGCGCCGGGCCATCAATACCGAGATGACCCGCATCAACCAGATGGTCCCGTTTCTGGCCACCACCGGCAACACCACCCCGTTTATCGGGTTGTTCGGCACGGTGTGGGGCATCATGAACTCCTTTCACGGTATCGGGCAGCGGGGCTCTGCCAGCCTTGCCGTGGTGGCGCCGGGCATTTCAGAAGCCCTGGTGGCCACGGCCGCCGGCCTGGCGGTGGCCATTCCCGCCGTGATCGCCTTTAACCATTTTATGCAGAAGATTCGCGTGATCGAGACGGAATTGCACAGTTTTTCGGCAGATTTTCTCAACATTCTCGACCGGGACATCCTGCGATAACAGGGAGGTGGCATGGCAATCGGCAGCGGCAGTGATCGGCTCATGTCGGACATCAACGTGACCCCTTTTGTGGACGTTATGCTGGTGCTGCTCATCATCTTCATGGTCACGGCACCCATGATGGTTCAAGGGGTTGATGTGGCCCTCCCCGAGGTCAGCGCCAAACCCATGGAGAGTGAAAAGGAAAACCTCACCGTGACCATTGATCGGGAGACCAACATTTATATCAACGATTTTCAGGTGCGGATGGAGTTCCTCAAAGAAAAGCTTGAAAAAATCCTTGAAGGCAAAACGGACAGGGAGGTCTTTTTCCGGGCCGACAAGGATGTCCCCTATGGCGTTGTCGTCAGCGTGATGGCTGAAATCAAGGCTGCCGGCGTTGAAAAACTCGGCATGGTGACCGATCCTTTTGACGATCGCGAGCTTGATACATCCTCCGGTAAAAAAGGCTGATGAGTAAGAACATCCGTGTTCCGGTGTCTTTCAGCCAGGACCTGCGGGGCGATGGGCAGATGCCGCTGTTTTATCCCGTGGCCATTTCCCTGGCCTGTCACCTGGTCTTTTTGGTGCTTTTCGTGGTTACGCCCAGCCTGCGATTTGAAAAGCCCCCCGCCCAATCGGTGATCAGCGTCAGCATGGTCTCTTTGAAAAATTCCGCCCCGGAAGCAGCCGCAACGCCTGCCATAGAAAACAAGGCCCCCGAAATCAAAAAGACCGAGGCGGTGAAAAAACCGAGCGCCCCACCGCCGGTCAAACCAGCGGCCAAGGAGGTCAGTCAGCCGGCGCCGAAGCCCAAGGCATCGCTGAAAAAGGAGACCTTCAAATCCACGCAGGTGGTTAAACAGGCCATCAAA
Source organism: uncultured delta proteobacterium (assembly GCA_963704985.1). Taxonomy (GTDB): domain Bacteria; phylum Desulfobacterota; class Desulfobacteria; order Desulfobacterales; family Desulfosarcinaceae; genus Desulfosarcina. The sequence goes on from CAVPIL010000013.1 coordinate 174,529, forward strand.
CAGCTGGAAGAGCAAGTGAATGTCAAAACCGAAGCGCAGGCGGAAGCGGCTCAGCCCGAACCACTGAAATCCGCCTTGGAGCGGCTGCGGCAAGAAGTGGGCAAGGCCGAAGCCGGCCGTTCTTCGGCATCTTCAACCAGCACGGACCGTTCAACCGGAAAAACGGGCGGAAAGCTTGGGAAATTCAATGAAGACGGGAAGAAAACGGCCGAGCTGATCGATCTGTACCGCCTCGAAATTGCTTTCCAGATCCAGAAAAACTGGGCCTTCAACGAGCAACTGGCCGGCGGTGACCATTCGCTGGTGGCGGCCATCGTTTTCAAGGTAATGCCCGATGGCGAAATCAGGGATATTTTTTTTACGGATCGTTCCGGCAACACCTATCTGGACGAGTCGGCCTACAAGGCCATCGTGAAATCCAACCCGGTGGACAGTCACCCCAAGGGGCTGGTTCTGCCCTATGTGGATATGGGCATCCGGTTCACCCCCCAGGGCATCCGGTAACCATTAGTGGACCAGCGGCCTTTTCCCTGTGGGGTGAAAATGACCCTCAACAACAACCTAAGGACACCCTAACAATATGTTACGACGCCGATTGATCCCTGTCTTGCCTGTTCTGCTCTTTATGCTGCTGCCCTGGCCGACCCGCGCCGCGCAGTATAACTATATCGATATCTCCAATCCTTTTCTTCGAAAAACACCCATTGCCGTGCCGATGTTTCAAGCAACCCCCCATGACCCGACGGCCATGGCGGCAGCCAAGTCCGCATCCGAGCTTCTGGCCTATTACCTTGACTTTACCGGCTATTTCACCCTCAGCGACCCCGGGGCATTCCTTGAAGACCCCCAGAAAATGGACGTTTCCGGTTCCGGCATCCGTTATCGGAACTGGACGGTCATCGGTACCGAACTGCTGGTAACCGGCAGTGTGGTCATCCGGGAGGGTGATGCTGAATTCGAGCTTCGACTGTTCGATACGGTCAAGGAAAAGATGCTGGTGGGAAAACGGTATCGGGGCAGCCCGGAAGACCACCGACAGGTGGCCCGGCGGTTTTGCAGCGAGGTGGTGTTCGCCATCACCGGCAGCCGGGGTTTTTTCGATTCGAAGATCGCCTTTATCACCAACGGGTCCGGCCACAAGGAAATCCACCTGTGTGAGTTCGACGGCAGCGGCATCAGCCGGTTTACCCAGCACAACAGCATCTCGCTTTTTCCCGACTGGTCGTCGGACGGCCGGTGGATTGCCTACACCACCTATGCGGACAAGTGGCCGCGAATCCGTATTCAGCACATCAGCGAAAACCGGATCGCCCGAATCGACCAACCGGGCCTGCAGGTGTCGCCGGCATGGGTCCCAGGCAAGTTTGAACTGGCGGCCAGCCTCTCCTTTTCCGGTGATCAGGAAATTTATTTGTTGACCGGAAATGGGAAAGTGGTTAAAAGGTTGACGAACAGTGTAGGGATTGATGTGGAGCCGACGTGGTCCCCGGACGGCAAGCGTATGGCGTTTGTGTCCAAACGATCGGGCAATCCACAGATTTATATTCTCGATACCCTTACCGACCGGGTTCAACGGTTGACGTTTGAAGGTCGCTACAACACCCAGCCCAGCTGGTCTCCCAAAGGAGACAGAATTGCTTACTCTGCCATGAATAATGGCGTCCTAGATATCTTTACGATCAACCCCGAAGGCGGCGAGCCGATTCAGCTCACAGAGAATCAGGGAAACAATGAGGCCCCGACATGGGCCCCCGACGGCAGCCTTATTGCTTTCAGCTCAACGCGGGAGGGAAAAAGCAGGATATACGTGATGACCGCTTACGGAACCGACCAGAGACGCCTGCTCACCTTGCCCGGTGAGCAAACCAACCCAAAGTGGTCTCCGAATATCTTAAACCCATGAACCGTTTCTGTACTCGAAAAGAGGAGGAGGATGCCTGCTCACCTTGCCCGGTGAACAAATCAACCCAAAGTGGTCTCCAAATATCTTAAACCCATGAACCATATCCGTATCCTAAAAAGGAGGAAAAAATGATGAAAAGAAAGTGGATTATTCTGGCCATGCTGCTTGTTATTCCAGCTATGTTGGTTACCGTTTCCTGTGCCAAGAAAGCGGTCATGACGGAACCGTCTACGGACACGGCCGCTGATGAAGCCGCCCGTCAGGCTGAACTGGAAAAGCAAAAAGCGATGGAGCGGCAGAAAAAGATGGAAGAGGAACGTCTGGCTGCCGAACGTGCGGCTTCGCTAAAAAATGAGGCCATGCAGCGCGACATGATGATGGCCAAGAATCGGTTCCTCAACGAAAATGTCTATTTTGACTTCGACAATGCGACCTTGGATGCTGTGGCCCAGGACCTGCTGAAACAAAAGGCCATGTGGCTGCGGGACAATCCCGATGCCAACGTTGTCATCGAAGGACATTGCGATGACAGGGGTACCAACGCATACAACCTGGCCCTTGGCGAACGTCGGGCGGAAAGCGCCAAAGCGTTCCTCGTGAACCTGGGCGTTGCCGGTGCGCGCTTGACCACCATCAGCTATGGTGAGGAAAAACCCGTGGACATGGGCCAGAACGAAGAATCCTGGGCCAAAAACCGGCGTGCAGTGTTTGTTCTGGAGTAAGTCTCCGTTATTTGACGTTGACGACCCGCAGCATCAACCGGCCAGCAGGAGGTTCACGGTTTAGCACACGATCCGGCATGCTGGACCGGTTGGCGGGGGCGGCAGCGCTTACAACCCATGTGTAACTCACCGAATATGCAGCAATCGGCCAGAAGTCAGCCGTTGCTGCATATTCTATATGGGACGGTATCATGCCCCGTCCCTTGCAAACCGTGCAGGCCCGGCAGCAGCAGGGGAAGGTGACTATGCAACACAAAAACTTATGGATTGGCCTAGTGGCGGCAGTTTTGCTCTGCAGTTGTGCACTTCAGGATGATGTCTACACACTGGATTACCGCCTTTCCGCTCTGGAGCGGAGAAATGCGGAGCTTGAAAAGCAGGATCGCGAACTGCATAAACGCAACCAGGATTTGCTGGAGGCCAAAGAGAAGATCTCCAGCCGGGTTGAGGGACTTGACCAGACCCGTCGGGAGGATGAGATGGAACTCCGGGGGGAGTATGCCGGCTTGGCTGCCCAGGTACAGGCCCTTCGGGAGGGCTCCCAGATGCTCTCCGGCCGACTCGAGGAGATGGAATACCTGCTTCAGCAGAAGCTCAAGGGGTTCGAAGACAACCAGCTGAAGAATCAGGAGCGCATGGACCGGCTGGCCACCGATACGGCCGCTATCCAGAAACGCATCGATAGAATGGACCAGTACCTGAACCTTGAAGGGGCCCGGGCGCAGAAACCGGCAGCACCGGCGGCTGGCGCCGCTACCGCTGCCCAGCCGGTATCGGATCAGGCCCTTTACCAGGAGGCCAAACAAGCCTTCGATGCCGGGAGTTTTGAAGCGGCGAGGAAGGGCTTTGAAAAACTGATCACCACCTTTCCCCAGTCCCAGCATGCGGACAACGCACAGTACTGGATCGGGGAAACCTACTATCAGGAAAAGTGGTATGAGAAAGCCATTCTTGAATATCAGAAAGTGATTGAAAACTATCCATCCGGCAATAAAACGCCCGCCGCGTTGCTGAAGCAGGGGATGTCCTTTTTTAATATCGGCGAAACCAACAACGCCCGCCTGGTGTTCAAAGAATTGGTTGCCAAGCATCCAACCACCAGTGAAGCCGGTATCGCCAAGCAGAAACTGGAAACCCTCTAATCCTAATGACGACGCCGGTGGGCGCCCGATCTTCCCGATGCAGCTGCGCGGTCCGGGCGGTGCTTGCCGGGCCATTGCAGGATACGATACGCGACCATGATCAAAGTGATCGGCATTGACCCCGGCCTGGCGGATACCGGTATCGGCATTGTCCGCGGCTGCGGGTTGACGGTCCACGGTTATGCATACGGCAGCATCAGCACCTCAAAAAAAGCGTCCTCTGCCTGCCGTCTGGAGCAGATCTACCAGAAAATCAGTCAGGTGCTGGCAGAGGAAAAGCCTGATCTCATGGTTCTTGAGGATGTCTTTTCCCTTGAAAAATATCCCCAGTCGGGTATCGTTCTCGGCAAGGTGTGCGGGGTGCTGCTGCTGGCGGGTACGCAGTGCGGTGTTCCCTTAACGGAGGTGCCGGTACGACAGGCCAAGCAGATTCTCACCGGCAATGGCAAGGCCTCCAAGCAGCAGCTGGAGAGGGCGGTGCGAAGCACCCTCTGTGCCCCGGCGCCCATCCGGCCCTTTCATGCATCGGATGCGTTGGGCTTGGCGTTGATTGGTCTATTCCGTTATAATCCTTAGAATCATAAGGATCCCCGGGCGTCCTGCAGCGTTTAATCGCCGGGTTGAGGAGCGATGATCGGATACCTTGAAGGCAGATTGATGAGAAAAGAGCAGGACCGGATTCTGCTTTTGGTGAACCAGGTGGGATACGAAATCCTCGTTCCGGTGGTGGTAATGGAAACTCTGTCGCAAAAGGCCATCGGCGAAGAGGTCTCCTTGTACGTCTATTACTACCAGACCGAGCGGCAACCCAAACCGGTGTTGATCGGATTCAACCTGGAAGCAGAAAAGGAATTCTTCCAGTATTTTATTTCCGTGGAGGCCATCGGACCGCTGAAAGCCGTCAAGGCGTTGAACATTTCGGTGGGGGATATCGCCCATGCCATTGAAAGCGGGGATCTCAAGACGTTGAAGCAGTTGAGCGGCATCGGTGATCGCACTGCCCATAAAATCGTGGCCTCTCTGCAGGGCAAGATGAACAAGTTCGCCCTGATACGACATGAAAAAAACGGTGCTTCGACCCCGATGGATGATGATTTCGTCCACATGGTGATGGAGGTCCTGGTGTCGCAGCTGGGATACAAAACCACCGATGCCCGGCAGATGGTCACCGATGCCCTGAAGCGCAACACCGCCATCACCACGGCCGAGCAGTTGTTTGATGAAATCTACCGGGGGCAGCGCTAGCCATAGGGACTCCTGGTGATGCATGGCGGTCGATTGAAGATGCCAGACGACAATAGCTGGAACCACTGATGCCGAATCGAATTCTCACCCACAGCTCGGAAGAAACGGCCGTTGTCGATGGTGCCGTTCAGCCCGATGACCGTGATCCGGACATCCTCTCCCTGCGTCCCGACCGCTTGCATGAATACGTGGGGCAGGCCGAGGTGGTGGAGACCTTGAAGATTGCCATCGAGGCCGCCAAACTAAGATCCGAACCCCTGGAACATGTCCTTTTTCATGGTCCGCCTGGGTTGGGCAAGACCACCCTGGCCCACATTATTGCCAATGAAATGGGCGGTGCGCTGACCGTAACCTCGGGACCGGCTCTGGAAAAAGGCGGGGACCTGATCGGGATCCTCACGCACATGGGAGAGGGGGATGTGCTCTTCGTTGATGAAATACACCGGACCCCCAAAACGGTGGAAGAATTTCTCTACCCGGCCATGGAAGACTTTGCCGTGGACTTCGTTTTCGACAAGGGGATCCATGCCCGCAGCCACCGCTATCGGCTGAAGCGCTTTACCCTGGTGGGCGCCACCACGCGGGTGGGCCTGCTCACGGCGCCATTGCGAGACCGCTTCGGAATTTTTCGAAGCCTCGATTTTTACGGTATAGACGACCTGGTGCGGATCACTCTCCGGTCGGCGGCTCTGCTGGCGGTGGCCATCGACCAGCCTGGCGCCCTGGAGTTGGCCAGGCGCGCCCGGGGCACACCCCGCATCGTCAACCGGCTGCTCAAGCGGGTCCGGGATTATGCCCAGGTACGCGGTGACGGCACCATTGCCAAACCCACCGTGGAAGCGGCTCTGGCGCTAGAGGGGGTGGATGACCAGGGGCTCACCCGGCTGGACCACCGCTACCTGAAAACCATTATCGATTATTACGGCGGCGGGCCGGTGGGCATTGAAGCCATTTCCGCCACCCTCCAGGAAGAGACCGATACCCTGGTGGATGTGGTGGAACCCTTCCTGCTGAAAATCGGCATGGTGATACGCACCTCGTCGGGCCGGCGGACCTCCGATGCGGCCTACCGCCACTTGGGCGTGCCCGTTCAGCAGAAACGCTGTTGAATGCTGGAAAAACGACAGGGTTCAGGTGGGTTTGACCTGAAGGGTGAACCGAGGAACGGCACTCACCATGTCATACGATACATAAGGACAGCCTGACCCATGGCAAAACCTGAAAAACGATGGCAGCTTTTGCTGGTGGCGGACGACGGTCGAATCATTCCTTTTAAGCGAATTAAAGGGATTGGTGTGACCCTGGCGATCCTGCTGGTGTTATTGGGGCTGGCATGTGCCGGCCTGGGGTGGCAACTGACCGCGGAAAAAGTCAGGCATCGCCGAACGCTGGTTCAACTCGCGGATGCCAATCGGCAGGTGGTCCACTACAAAAGCGAAAATGAATTGATCACCACGGAACTGGTGCTGGCCGAAGCGCGCATGCAAAAAGCAGGGATCGTGATTCCCCAGCGACAGGCGCGGGTTACTCTGCCCAAGGCCGCGGAAGCTGATGCCGAACCACTTTCCGATCGCAACAGCGCTGACGGCCAACAAGCTCCGCAGCCTGCAGCCAAGGCCGATACGACGGCCAGCCCGACGACCCCGGAACCGCCATCGGCCAAAGCAACCGCAACACCCGTGGCCAGCGCGGCCAAGGCAACCGCTCCCGAGGCAACCGCGGCCGAAGCAACCGCAGCGCCGGCGTCACCGATGGTTGCGTTAGGTGACCTTGAGATTAAACACGACACCGGAAAAAAGAGCCTTGTGGCTCGATTCCGAGTAAATAACGCCGGCCCCCGATCTTCGCCGGTTGCGGGTCGATGCGTGGTGGTGCTTAAAAGCGACCACTTGGATCCTGAAGCGTGGCTGGCCATGCCTGGTGTAACGCTAGTCAATGGCCATCCCAACGGTGAGCGGGGACAGGCCTTCCAGATCTCCAGGTTCAGAGACATGGAGGTCAAGGCAATGGGGCAGACGGATCCCTCATCCTTTAGTACCGCCACCATCTATGTGTTTGATACCTCCGGTGCCAAGCTGTTGGAAAAAGAGTACCCCATCGATCTTCCTGCTCCCAAACCGGCACCGCGGTCCGTGTCCGCACCGGCGGTCCGGTCTGCCGCCGAGCCCGAGACAGACGGCGCCCCGGAGGTGCCGGTTGAATTACCGCTAGCCAAGATGCCGATCGATCGCCGGCCGCCTGCGGCTGGCGCCGATGGAGCGGCCGGGAATCTGCCCCTGGCCAATCCCTCGGATGCCAATGCAGGGGCTGCGGTGCCGCCGGTGCCGACCGATACGCCGGTCGAGGATCCATCACCGACCGGGAGCGTTGAACCGGCAGAGCGAGAAGACCCCCGTGCCCGATACTGACCCCGGGATACGCGAACCGTCGGGCCAGTTTAATCCCATGCGTGCGACACAGTTATCAGGAGGGCGGATGTGAAGGACAATGCCAATAAGTTTTCCATCATCGACAAGGGGATGACCGTAGACGGTTCCGTGGTGGGTAAGGGCAACCTGGTGGTCAAAGGCTCGGTCAAAGGCACCCTGACCGGTGAAAGCGTGGTGGTCAGCGAAGAGGGGCACATCGCGGCAGATACCAAAGCCCAGACCATGACGGTGGGCGGCAGCTTTGAGGGCCGGGTGGAAACGTCGGGGCAGTTGGTCATCCTGGCCACGGGAAGATGTTCGGGGGAGATCATCTGTGGCGACCTCGTGGTGGAGGCCGGCGGTCGGCTGGATGCCCGGGTGACCTGCAAGGGGCCGGTTCAGGCCAAAAAACAATAACCCCGCTGTCCAGAAGGGTCATTGGCCGCCGCCATGGCCGGCTTCGAACAGATGGCGGTGGCGGTCAAAGGGGATGCTGAGGGTTTTATAGTTTTCGAAGGTGACGTCGCCGAACGGCAGGCCTTCTTTTTCGCGCAGGACAGTGAACATGCCCAGATAACTGGAACGGATACGGTGCTCCCAGCGCAGTCCCAGGATGTGCACAACCTGCATGATCGAATCCGCTGAACCTTCGATCTCCAGAAAACTGCCAAAGGGCATGGTGTCCATGCAAAGTGTCGTGCCGTTCAACTGCCAGGTTTCGCGCCATTTCTCGTAGACCTGGCTGCGCAGGAAGCCCAGGGCATTCAAGATGGCTTGCATGGTGTTGAAATCGCTGACGCTCACTTCCAGTTCACGGTAAACCTTGAAGCGGGTATCGGCCTCAGGCGGCGGGGACTTAAAGGTCAGGGTGGTGCCGTGGTCTTTTCTCAACCGGAGCAGACAGCTGTTTTTCAGCAACCGGTCCTCTTCGGTATCGTAGCGTACATTGTGTTCGAAGGTGCGTTGAACAATGCATGCGGCGCCGACATCCAGGAGGCGCTCCCGCAGGGTGCCAAGGTTTGAGATATAGAATTTTAATTCGATTTCAAGGTGTTCCATAACAACTGCAAATTTGCAGAAATCGACGCGGTTGTCAAAACAATAGACATTCCGGTTGCAGAATTGGCTTTTTGAAACCGTGGCGCTGATCATAATTTTTCCTTGACACCTATAGGATTATCTATTAATACTTCCGGATTCTAAGCAAGGAACAGGAGTTTAAACGGTGAAAAAATATACCTACAGCGCAAAAAATTCAGACAATCAGAACAAATGGTGGGTCGTTGACGCCGAGGATGCGATTCTCGGACGGCTGGCCTCCAAGGTTGCCGCCGCACTGCGTGGCAAAAATAATCCGCTTTTCACCCCCCATGCGGATCTGGGTGATTCGGTGGTGGTGATCAATGCCGAGAAGATCGTACTGACCGGCAGAAAAATGGATCAAAAAAACTATTACCGCCACAGTGGCTACACTGGGGGGTTGAAGACCATTACCGCCAAAAAGCTGATTGAAAAACGACCCGAAGATGTGATCCGTTTTGCCGTCAAGGGCATGCTGCCCAAAAACAGTTTGGGTCGCAAACTGTTTAAAAAGCTGAAGGTCTACGCCGGGGATCAGCATCCCCATGAGGCCCAGCAGCCGGAAACGATGCGCATCCACTCATAATACCTGGGAAACCATAGAATACACCATAGAATACACCATAGAATACAGTCGATTACTGGGGAATGTCATGGCAACAGAAAAATCATATTACGCTACCGGAAAACGCAAAAACGCCATTGCAAGGACGTGGATCAAACCCGGCAAGGGTGTTATCACTGTTAATGATCGGCCCGCCGATGAGTATTTTACCGTGGGAACAGCGCGGACATTTCTGCGTCAGCCGCTGACCCTGACCAACAACCTGGAGGCCTTCGACATTACTATCAAAGTTCACGGGGGCGGTATTTCCGGGCAGGCGGGTGCGGTACGCCATGGTATTACCAAGGCCCTGATTCTCTTCGATTCGGAATTGCGGCCGTCTCTCAAGCGAGCCGGCTTCGTTAAGCGAGACCCCAGAGAGAAAGAGCGCAAGAAATACGGGCAGAAGGGTGCCCGGGCCCGGTTCCAATTCTCTAAACGTTAATATTTCCAAATCCGGATTTCAACAAAAAGGGAGCAGATGGCCATCTGCTCCCTTTTTGTATTGGCGTTAGGGCAGGTTGACGCCCTTAGACCGAAATGATCCGCTGCTCGGCATGGGTCAATTGTTCGAGCCCCTTGGGGGTGACCAGATGGGTGTTTTCGATCCCGACCACTCCCTTGCCGGGAAAAATCAGCTTTGGCTCCAGGGCAATCACCATACCTGCTTTCAACACCGTTTTCTGGCCATCGGCCAGAAAGGGAAATTCATCCAGTTCCAGCCCTACGCCGTGACCGATAAACCGAATGCGGTCGGCACCGGCACCCATGAAATGATCGCCCACTCCCTTTTGGGCCGCCATCTCCACGGCCGCCGAATAGAGGTCGCCGGCTACTGTGCCGGGCGTGGCCATGGCTTTGATGCGTTCCTGCAGGTCCAGCATGTGGGCATGGGCGTCTACCAGGGCCTGCGGGACCCGGCCGATGGAGAATACCCGCGTGTGGTCGCTGATGTAGCCCTTCCATGCAAACACATAATCAAGTAAAATCGGTTCGTTGCGACGTATTTTGCGGAAACTCGGTCCCTGGGCAACGGCAGCGCTGACCGCTGCGCCGCCGGTGGGAGAAGCCAGGAAACTGGGCACCGCGGCAGCGGGGCCGGCCATGAGGTGGCCGTAGAACATCTCCGCCCCCCACAGGCGCATGCGCACGATGCCCTGGTGACCCAGGCGTCGGGCCTGCGCCTCCACCATGCCGGCCAGTTCGATCTCTGTGAGTCCCGCTTCGAGCAGGTTGGGCATCGATTGCGCCACCTGGTCGGAGAAGGCCGCCGCCTGCCGTATCAGGTCTAATTCATAAGCGGATTTGACTGCCCGAATCGTGCGGATCGGGACCGAGATATCCCGAATGCCAACTTCAGGAAACAGCTTACGGTAGTAAAGATAGTTGTTGGTCGGCAGTACATCCAGTTCCATACCCATTACTACCGGCGGTTTCAGCCCGTTTTCTCGAATCAGCGCCATCAGCTGTTTAGGGCTGTCCAGGGGTATGATTGTTGGAAGAGGGGATTCTTCTCTGGCCCGCTGCAGGCTTTTACGGACCATCAGCAGAGGGCGGCCTTGGGCCGGTAGGTAGAGATGCGCCTGCTGGATGGTTCCTGAGAAATAATAGAGGTCCGTGTTCTGCAGGATCAGAGCGCCGTCTACGCCCTCCTGCAGAAGCCGTTGCTGGAGTTGCTGGATGCGGCTGTCGATTTCCGTTTTCGGAGTGGAAAAGCCTTGATCGATCATGGGGGGTAACATCCTTTCTTCAGATTGATCGGCCATGCCGAGAAGGGTAGCCGGAACAACACGGTTCAAAATAGGGTGCTGCACAAGGCAAAGTCAAGTGGGCGGGAACAACGAGCGCGGTCAACAACGATTCTTGTGCGTCGGGCATGGATCCATGCGGTGCCAAGACATGGGATTCGTGGGCGGTTGCCGGGTTGATTGCGATGTCACATCCAAAAGCATGCATGCCAACCGGCCGATGCCCTTTACACGGTCATGGATTGAAACCACGGTTGCTTGTTTATTCCGAAAAAATGGCCCAAGGTCTTGACTTGTCATTTGACATTGGAAATTTAGCTTTGGTAACCACATCCTCAGCATCATCAGCAGGTGACTGTGATTGGTGCAAGGTTGCTTCGGGTCTGCCTGTGCCCTGCGGCCTGATTTCTTGAAAAGGACGATGGGTTGGTGTATAATGGCATTTCCGGCAAACATGACCCTGTCTATATTTCTCGTTCCCGATGAAAGCGGAACGGCGACCTGCTGGCCAAAACGGGTATACCATTGCCATGACCGCTTATTTCATCCGTCGTTTCTTGCTGATCGTTCCCACCTTTCTTGGTATCACAATCTTGATTTTTGTGATCACCCGGTTTGTTCCCGGCGGCCCTATCGAACGGATTGTCGCTCAGGCTCAACAGCAGGCCCTGGAGGGTGGGTCGACCGCCGTTTCCGAGACCGTACAGCGTCAGCCCTTGTCCGACGATCAAATCGAGTTGCTGAAAAAATACTACGGGTTCGACAAGCCGATGGTTATCAGTTACCTCACATGGCTGGGGAAACTGGTACGCGGTGACCTGGGCACCTCCACAAGGTACTATGATCCGGTGTGGGAGATGATCCGTGAACGGATTCCCATTTCCCTCTACTTTGGTCTGTTGACCCTGATAGCCTCTTACGGGGTCTGCATTCCACTGGGCATCGCCAAAGCCATTCGTCACAAGAGCGCCTTTGACGATGCCTCATCTGTTCTCGTGTTTGTGGGTTACGCCATCCCCGGTTGGGTGGCAGGTATCCTGATGATACTGGTATTTGCCTCCCACTGGGAATTCTTTCCGCTGGGTGAACTGGTGGGCGAGAATTTCGAAGCCCTGTCCTTCTGGCAAAAGGCCCTGGACTTGGCCTGGCACTCGGTGATGCCGTTGATGGCCTACCTGATCGGCGCTTTCAGTTTTATGACGTTTCTCATGAAAAACACCCTCATGGACAACCTGGCGGCGGATTATGTGAGAACGGCCATGGCCAAGGGGCTCACCTTCCGGCGGGCCGTGTTCGGCCATGCCTTGAGAAACAGCCTGATTCCCATTGCCACCACCTTCGGCAACAACATCAGTGTCATCCTGTCCGGCTCGTTTCTAGTGGAAAAAGTATTTAATATCGACGGTATGGGCCTGTTGGGCTACGAATCGGTGGTCGAGCGCGACTACCCGGTGGTGATGGGTGTGTTGGCCATTGCCAGCATGTTGTTCCTGGTGGGCAATATCCTGTCTGACATGTGCGTGGCGGCCGTGGATCCGCGAGTAAAATTCGAATAGCGAAAAGAAGATGTCCATCAGCCCCCTAACGATGAAAATGCTCAAGCGGTTTGTCGCCATCAAGCGCGGCTACTACGCCTTTGTTCTGCTGATGGCCATGATCCTGGCGTCTCTGGGGGCCGAACTGCTAGTCAGCAATCGCGCCCTGATCGTTCATTATCAGGGGCATTGGTATTTTCCGACTTACGGAGATATCATTCCTGGCAAGGTCTTCGGTCTGGGTTACGACTATGAGACGAACTATCGGGACCTGGACGACCAGTTACAGGCGCAAACCACCTCTAACTGGGTGCTGATGCCACCGGTGCCTTACAGTGCTTTCGAAAATGATCTGCGCCCCGATATCCTGCCCCCCGAGCCTCCGTCGGTCCAGCGTCGCCATTATCTGGGTACCGACGCCTCCGGCCGGGACGTCTTAGCCCGCCTGGTATACGGCTTTCGCATCGCCATTCTCTTCTCATTGGGTCTGTTGGTGACAACTTATGCGGTGGGCATCAGCATCGGATGCGCCATGGGCTATTTCGGCGGTTGGTTCGACATCCTTTTACAGCGCATCATCGAAATCTGGTCTACGGTGCCATTCTTATATGTGGTGATCATCATCTCGTCCATCGTTGTGCCCAACTTCTGGTGGCTAATCGCCATTATGGTCATTTTCGGCTGGATGGGCATGACCTGGACCATTCGAACGGTGACCTACAAGGAAAAAGCACGCGATTATGTGCTGGCGGCCAGGGTACTTGGAGCCTCGGACCTGAGGATTATCTTCCGGCACATTCTGCCCAATACCGTGTCGATTATCGTCACCTATATTCCGTTTTCTATCTCAGGCGGTATCGTAGCCCTGACCTCTCTGGATTATCTGGGCTTCGGACTGCCGCCACCGACGCCCAGTTGGGGCGAACTGCTTCAGCAAGCGTGGGCCAACTTCAGTGCCTGGTGGCTGGGATTCTCGGTGATTTCGGCCATGGTGGTCACCCTGGTGGCGGTCACCTTTGTGGGAGAGGCCGTCCGGGAGGCCTTCGATCCAAAAAGGCACACGGTGTATGAATGATGGAGAAGATCCTCCCCAAGCCGTCTGCAGCGATCATCCCTGATCTTCCTTTCGGCAAACTTTGGGCCAAACCCTGCTGGTGCGTGATTTTGCTCGCGTGCCTGACCACGGGAATGTTGCTTATACTTGGCGGCTGTTCCCAGGAAAATAAGCCGGTGGACGGGGTTGCATCAGTTACGGGAATAGGGAAAACGGTCCATGTGATGTCAAATGCGGTGCATGAACCGCTGCCCGACGGCATCGTTTGGCTTACCAACGACAGCGATCCGGTTTTTGCCTCCCCTATCGCTCAGCGGGGCGGCACCTTGCACCTGGCCCTGGAATCATTTCCCTTGACCTTCCGGGTGGTGGGGCCCGACTCCAACACCAGCTTCAGAAGCGCCATTCTGGGCAATCAGATGGGACTCACCGGCATCCATCCCAACACGCTGAACATCGTTCCCGAACTGGCCACCCACTGGGCCTACGGCAGTGACAAGAAGACCATGTATTTCAAGCTCAACCCCCACGCGCGCTGGTCCGACGGCGTTCCGGTGACTGCCGACGATTTTGCCTATACCCTGGAGTTCATGCGGTCGCCCTATATCGTGGCCCCTTGGTATAACGACTACTATGTCAACGAGATCGAGCGCGTTGCGGTCTACGACGACCACACCCTGGCGGTGGTCAGCACCAAAGCCCAGCCGGACCTGCACTTGAAGATCAGCATCAGCCCCACACCCCGCCATTTTTTTGATCCCCTGGAAGAGGATTTTATCCGTAAGACCAACTGGTCCGTTGTCCCGAACACCGGAGCCTACCAGATCGAACGCTTTAAAAAGGGGCGCTATGTGCGTTTTGCGCGCAAGAAGAACTGGTGGGGCGACGACCTGCACTATTTCAAGCACCGCTTCAATGTGGATTCGGTGTTGTTCAAGGTCATCCGGGATCCCAACCTTCAATGGGAGTACTTCAAAAAGGGTCGTCTAGATGTCTACTCGGCGACAATCCCACAATACTGGCACATCAAGACCCGCACACCGGTTGTGGAAAAGGGGTATGTGCAAAAAATGTGGTTTTTCAACGATACCCCCCAATCGGCCATGGGACTATGGATGAACCTGGACCGGGAGATCTTCAAAGACATCAACCTGCGCTATGCCTTTGCCCATGCCATGAACGTGGAGAAGGTGATCACCGAAGTATTGCGCAATGATTACTTCCGCCTGGAAAGCGCCTATGTGGGCTACGGAGCGTACACCAATTCGAACATCAAAGCCCGGCGCTACGATATCGGCAAGGTAGGGGCGTACATGACCGAATCAGGCTGGCAGCGGGGTCCTGACGGCATCTGGGCCAAAAACGGCCGACGCTACAGCGTGGAGGTGGTCTACTACCGTGACGACCACACCCAGCGGCTGGTGGTGCTCAAGGAAGAGGCTAAAAAAGCAGGCATCGAGCTGCAACTGCTCAAGCTTGACCCTTCTACGGCCTTCAAGAAAATTTTGGAAAAGCGGCATGACGTGGCTTGGCTCGGGTGGAGCACTGGGCTGCGGCCCCATTTCTGGGAGTTCTGGCACTCGGCCAATGCGCACAAGGGACAGACCAACAACGTCACCAATACCGATGACCCGGAAATGGATCGTCTGATCGATGCCTACCGCAACTCGCTGGAGGAGGCGGAGCGCATCGACCTGGCTAAACGGATCCAGGTCAGGGTTGACGAAGTCTGCGCCTTTGTACCCACCTTCATGGTGCCCTATTTCCGGGAGGTCTACTGGCGATGGTGGCGTCTGCCCGACCCGCCGGCCACGCGAACCTCGGACAGCCTGTTCGATGCTTTCGGCGGCGGCAGCGGCGGTCTGTTCTGGTTCGATCCGGTGCGTTACGAACAGACCCGGCAGGCCATGGCCGATGGCATGGCTTTTGAACCGGTCACCCTGGTGGACCAGACCTATAAGCCCTGAGCGGAGTGGATATGGAAACATGAGCGACGGACATCCCATTTTAGCTGTCGACCACCTGGTGGCGGCTTTTGACACGGAAGCCGGGCGGGTGCGGGCGGTGGATGCGGTGAGCTTCGCGTTGAAGGGCGGAACCATACTGGGGCTGGTTGGCGAATCCGGCTGCGGCAAAAGTGTAACGGCCCTGTCCATCATGCGGCTGTTGCCCCGGCCCGCCGGGGTGATCGAGGGTGGCGCCATCCTGCTGGATGGGACGGATCTGGTGCAGCTGGCTCCGGATCAGATGCAGCGGATCCGGGGACGGCGCATCGGGATGATCTTCCAGGAACCCATGACGGCCTTGAATCCGGTCCAGCGCATCGGCAAGCAGCTCATGGAGGTGTTCGCCTTGCATCGCTCGGACATCGACGCCGCCCAGCGGGTTCAAGAGGCCGCGGCTCTGCTGTCGCGTGTGGGCATTCCCGAGGCCAGATCCCGCATGGACGATTACCCCCACCAGATTTCGGGCGGCATGCGTCAGCGGGTGATGATCGCCATGGCCCTGGCCGGAAAACCGGATGTACTGATTGCCGACGAGCCCACCACCGCTTTGGATGTCACCATCCAGGCCCAGATTCTGGAATTGATACTCGACCTGCAGAAGGAGACCGGAATGGCGGTGCTTTTCATCACTCACGCCCTGGGGGTCATTGCCCAGATCTGCCAGGAGGTGGCCGTGATGTACGCCGGGCAGATTGTCGAGTCTGCCCTGGTGAACGCCCTTTTCAAGGATCCGCGACATCCTTATACCCAGGGGTTGTTGGCCTCCATGCCCAGGTTGTCATCACCCAACAAGAGCATCCTGCCGATAATCCAGGGAACCGTGCCCAGCCTGATGCACCTACCGCCGGGATGCCGGTTTCAGAACCGCTGCCCCCATGTGATGGGCCGCTGTCGAAAGGAGATGCCCGGTCCAGTGACTGTGGCTGGTGATCACTGGGCGCGCTGCTTTTTGCTTGAACCTTGATATCGGAGTGTAGGCCGGTGGCGATAATGAAAAATGAAGCCCTGCTTTGGGTGGAAAACCTGAAGATGTATTTTCCCGTTCGCGGCGGTATATTGCGCAAACAGGTGGGGCAGGTTCATGCCGTGGATGGTGTCTCCCTGACCGTAAGCGCAGGTGAAACGCTGGGGTTGGTTGGCGAATCTGGCTGCGGGAAAACCACCCTGGGACGCTGCATCCTCCGGCTTTACCAGCCTACCCACGGACGGGTGTTTTTTGACGGAGAGGATCTGTTGCAAGCGGATTCAAGGACCCTTCGTGGGGCTCGACGGCAGCTGCAAATGATTTTTCAGGACCCTTTCGAATCGCTCAATTCCCGCCACACCGTGGGCGACATTCTCGCCGAACCATTCATCATCCACCGAATTGGCAGCCCCGCGGAGCGCTTGCGGTCGGTGGCCAGCCTGCTTGAACGGGTCGGCTTGGCAGCCGCTGCAGCCACCCGCTTTCCGCACGAATTTTCCGGTGGCCAGCGTCAGCGTATCGGTATCGCCCGCGCCATTGCCCTCAACCCCAAACTGGTGGTCTGCGACGAGCCGGTATCGGCCCTGGATGTCTCCATTCAGTCCCAGATTCTCAATTTGCTGCTGGCGCTGCAAAAAGATCTGGGACTGAGCTACCTGTTCATTGCCCACGACCTGGCCGTGGTCAAGCATGTTTCCGACACGATTGCGGTCATGTATCTGGGCCGCATCGTGGAACATGCAGCTGCGGGAGAACTTTATGAAACACCACTTCACCCGTATACCCAGGCGCTGATTGCCGCTATCCCCGATCCGGATCCGGAGAAAAAAGCGTCACCACCGATGTTGTCAGGCGATGTGCCGTCGCCCATCAACCCGCCCCCGGGGTGTCATTTCCATCCGCGCTGTTACTATGCCAGGGGCCGCTGTAGGTCCGAAACACCCGCTCTGGTACCCTTTGGCCCATCAGATTCCGGTCATTGGGTGGCCTGCCATTTTGCCGGTCGGCTCGATGGCGCCCACGGCAACACGGTCTGATGTGTCAACCGTTGAGAGCGGACCTGTTTTCGCTGCGCTGCCGACCGCCAGCAAGCGGCCCTTTTTAGCATCAGAGTTGCAATACACCGGAGCGGATGTGCGTGTCTTGAGGGCGGCCAGGAGACGCCGGTCGTGCCCGTAGACATCCGGCCTGAACTGAACCCGCCCATCCTCATCCACCCAGGCGGTAAAATAGACCAGGTGCACCGGGATCGGGTCATCCAGCACCACGGTTTGCCGCCGTCCATTCCCCATGGCGGCTTCCAGCCGGGCGGGGTCCCATCCCTGGTTGCGTAACAGGTATCGGGCCAGGACCATGGGCGCGTCCACCCGAACGCATCCGGACGAAAAAATTCGTTCATCCTCTTGGAAGAGAGCTTTGCCCGGTGTGTCGTGGATGTAGACACTATGATGGTTGGGGAACATGAACTTGACCTGCCCCAGGGCATTCAAATCGGAGGGATCCTGCCGGAGTCGGTAGGGGAAGGTGCTCGCCGACAGGTTCTCCCATGCGATGCCTGCGGGGTCCAGCTCCCGGGCCTGACCATCCCAGCTGTCGAAAACCCGGATGCCCTGGCGGGCTAGATAAGCCGGATCCCCGATGACCTTGGGCAGGATATCCTTGCGGGCGATTTTGGGGGGGATATTCCAATAGGGGTTGAATTCCAGGTAGGAGATCCGGCCGGACAGGATGGGGGTCTGGCGGTGTTTCCGGCCCACAATGGCGCGCAGGGTGTGCACCGGTGTGCCCGTCTCAACGACGCTCAATGTAAAGGCGGGGATGTTTACCAGCAGATAGCGGTCTCCGAGGCTGTCGGGCAGCCAGCGCCAGCGTTCCATGTTGAGTTGCAGGCGGCTGATGCGTTCGCCGACGGGGATGTTCAGTTCGGCCAGGGTCCCTTTACCGACAAGACCGTCAGGATTTAGGCCGTGGCGGATCTGGAATTGCACCACGGCTGCTTTCGTGACCGGGTCGTATGCACTGTGATCCCCGGGACTATCCGCAGGCAAGTCCTGCGTCACCAGCAGTCGACCTCTCAGGGCATCGACACGCGGGCCGAAGTCTCCTGGGCGCAATGTCGGCCCCGGGGCGATGGTCGGCCAGCCTCCGGATCGTTGGATCTGTTCATATTGCTGCAAGGCCTTTTTCAAGCCATGATAGGCCTCTCCTCGAGGGTGCAGCGATTCGATATAGGCCTTCAGCCGGCTTTGCTTTAATGCCGCTGCCAGTTCGGCAGGGATGTCTCCGGTTGACGGCCTGCGCTGGTCAGACCGCTGTTCGGAAAGCATCTCAGGACTGATCCGGCCCTGTGACAGGTCTTGGGCATAGCGCAACAGCCCCTCGGTGAGCATGACATCGAATTGGACATGCGGCGCCAGCTCGGTCAGGGACAGCGCATCTGAAAATGACACCCCGGCGATCCGGATGGTTGTAAGATCAGGCAGGCGGTAATCCTCTGGAAAAAGGCCCACCTCGGAGGCGTTGGCCATGGCGCTGAGCAGGATTTCTGCCTGAGGAAGCAGGCCATCGGGGCCGGTCCATACCGGACGGAAGCCGACCTGCCGGTAGAATTGTGCCAACGGGTTCGGCGGGTGGAGCCAGGCGGCGGCCGAAGGTTGTTCATCAAGAGGAGCAATGGATGCTATCCAGGTCCGCAGCTCGCGATTGACCGGTTGCCGAGACGCCTGTGTGGCTGCCGCCGGCGGCGATTGCATGAGAGCCCCCAATAGCAGCAGGACCGTTATGCCAACGGCGGGCTTTCTTTTTGTTCGACGGTTGGTGGTCATTTTTTTTCCATCGGTGTCGCAGCTACCCACGCGCCACCAAAGGCGCGGTCAAGTTGAATCGGAGCTTGGGCAGGACGCTGATCCAGCAGCCATTGACCGCATACGCGGCCATCCGTCCCGCCGATCCATACCCGTTAGGAATATCAAGAACCGGACCAACTTCCCGGGTGGGGGGTAAATTGAAATAATGCCAATAGATTGCGGGCAGTTATGCAATCCGACCGTGCCGGCTGATTTCCGGTGAACCACGAATTGGGAATTCGATTACCTAATTGTTAGGTAATAAACACCAGACGCTCCTGATTTCCCTGCCTTTGGCCGTGCCCCCTTCCGGCTTGCAGAATCGGCCTTGCACCGGGAGCCTGATCCCCGGGGATGCCCGGCTCGGCCGCGGAAAAAAGCGTCATCGACTCATGAATGGCGCATCAGCTGGCCGACGCGTTTTTTTTCTTGACAAATTCCGGGCAACTTCATAACTACTTTATAGCTACTTTGTGATTACGATGTAGCCTGGCTGGATCATCCGGATTCCAGGGCGGTGGGGATCGTCAGGGAAATTTTAAACCCGTTCGGCCGCTGCATCGAACCGCCCGCCGCAACCAAAATTTAGCAGGAAATGCGTTGCATCCGCGGAAGATGGGGGACCATAAAAAGCGGGTTTCACGCAAAGGGGGCAATATGGTCGCCCAGAAAAGAGGAGTGGATCCGCAAGAGAACGGCCAACAACCGGAAGATCGCCCCAACTCCCCCCTGACCGAGTTCAGGGTCTATGGGGTAGAGATGATCGAAAAAAAGGTCAAAACAAGCGGTAAAACCGGCCGGGTCTACCTGCCAGGCGATTGGGTGGGCAGGCAGGTCAAAATAATTCGCATCGGTTGATGCAAGCGGGTAGAGGCCGTGTGGCCCCATGTGCCGACCACCGATAGTTGACCAATACGCATCCCACGGATTCAGGAAATCGAGAAGGGGTATACCATGAGGTACGCAGAGACAGGTTATAATTTAGAAATCGATTTAACCCGGGGAAACATCGAGCGGGTGGAAACCGACCCAAGAGACACCGCGCTTTACCTTGGGGGGCTGGGTACTAACGCCAAGATACTATGGGACCGAGTTCCCCCTGAAGTCGAACCCTTTTCTCCAGACAATCTATTGATATTTGCCGCGGGTCTTCTATGCGGCACGCCTGCTACCGGATGCAACCGGACCATCGTTTCCACCATCTCTCCCCAGACGCGGCTGATGGCCTTTTCAATGATGGGAGGCTTTTGGGCGCCTGAATTGAAGTATGCCGGTTACGATAAGGTGATCGTTCGCGGCAAATCCCCCAAACTGGCATATTTATGGATCAGGGATGACAAGGTAGAAATACGGGATGCCACTCATCTGCAGGGCAAGGGCGCAGGTGAAACCGCAGAGTTGATTCGCCAGGAGCTGAAAGAGCCGAAGGCCCAGGTGGCGGCCATCGGGCTGGCCGGTGAAAACAGGGTCTATTTTGCCTCCATCGAGCAGGGTCGGTCCAGTGCCAGCCGGGGCGGCATCGGGGCCGTGATGGGAGACAAGGGCCTAAAGGCGGTTGTTGTTCGTGGAACCGGGGACCTCAATATCGCCCGGCCATCAGAGTTCATGGAACTTTGCAATGAAGTCATGCAGTATATTAAATTCCGCAATGAAAATCCTGTACCCGGAGTCATGCCCATTTTGGCCGGGCTCGGATCGCCGCAAGAGATGAAAGTCCATGATGAAAAATGGCACACCGAGAATTTTATGTGGGGAAATTCCCGCGTGCGCAGAAAAGATTTTTGGAACGAGGACATCGCTAAAGCGTGGACGGAGACGTTGGACACCATGCGGACGAGGCTGATCAGTTGCTACAACTGCCCGATGACATGCGGGGCAACCATTTCCCCCCCTGGACTGCCCACCTACATGATGAAATGCTTCTCAAAGTTGACCTATACCATGGCGGCCTTCTCGGATCTGGAATTCGGTTTGGGTATCGCTCAAAGTGCCACCGAGTATGGCGTGGACGGGTTCTCGGCCCCGCAGGTGATGGCCTTTGCCCTCGAACTATACGAAAACGGCATCTTGACCCACGAGGATTTCCCTGGAATGCCGTCCGACAATGAGGGGCGCTTTCACTGGCTGCTCGATAGAATCGTCCGACGGGAGGGAATCGGCGACGTGCTGGCCAATGGTACCTATTGGGCGGCCAGACAGATCGGCAAGGGTGCGGAAGCATTTGCCCACAACAACATCAAAAAGCACGAGCAGCTGCCGCTCAAGCTATCCATGCTCAATCCCATTTATTTCCTTATGTATGCGACCGGCGAGAAGATGAACATTACCCAGATCGAAGGGCAGTTCCCACAGGCGCCATTTCCTGAAAAGGAGCAAAGGGAAGCATTTGTAAAGGATTGGTTCCAGGTCCCTGATGAAAAGTTCAAGCAGTATTTTTTGGATTGGGAATTGCGCGGAGAAAAATCGATCCCCCATTACCCGACGCCTGAGATGTGTTGCGATATCGTCGACTGGCAGGAGCGCATGCACTACATTGACGATGCCCTGGGTATGTGCGCCGGTTTGTCCTCATTTCCCCTGAAACCGCCGTATCACATCCACAACTACCCCAAATTTATCGCTGCGGGAACCGGCATAGATATGGATGAAGCCAAGCTGACCCAGGCGGCCAAACGCTACCGGACGTTGGTCAGAGCCAACAACACAAGAAGGGGCATGCGCCGAAAAGACGACAAGCCTCCCGAGAACCATTGGAAAAAACGATTCCCCGAGCTTGAGAAGGAGCTTTTGGACACCTATTATCGGTTCAAGGGGTGGAACAACCAGGGTATTCCCACCCAAGCATCCTTACATGAATTGGGCTTGGATTACGTATTCGAAGACTTCGAAAAGAGAGGGATCTATTCAGATGCTGGAGATACACCTTCCCAAGAGACCGCGACGGAGAAAGAGAAGGAGGTGTAGTTGTGACTGGTGAGAAAAAAAAGAGAATTATCAAAACCATAAAGATTGATGCTGACAAATGCAATGGCTGCCGAGCCTGCGAGCTGATCTGCTCCTCCTTTCATGCCATGCCCAAGTACAGCAGCAACAATCCCGAGCGGGCACGCATCCGGGTGGTTCGCCACCCGTTAAAGGACATCTATGTCCCGGTATACGCGGGAGAGTACGCGCCGGCCGAATGCATAGGCAGAGACAAATATGTGCTTGATGGAAAGGAATACGAAGAGTGTGCCTTCTGCAGGGCCTCCTGTCCATCCAGGGACATTTTTAAAGAACCCGATTCCGGTTTGCCCCTGAAATGCGACATGTGTGAAGGCGAGGACGAGCCTTTGTGCGTCAAGTGGTGCATCACCGATGCCCTGACTTTGGAGGAAAGAGAAGAGGAAGGCGAAGAAGTGGAGGTGCAGGAAGAACTAGAGACAGGCTTGGAGTCACTGGCCCACAAATATGGATTGCAGAAGATCATGGATACCGTTGCCCGAATGTCCAAGAAGGGCTGAATCAAAGAGGCGAAAGAAGAGGTAGACCAAAGCCAATGGAGACGGTAGCCGACTATAAAGAGATTGTCGATGAAATCAAGGCCAAGGGGGGCGGTGCCTTCAGCCGATGCTATCAATGCGGGTTGTGCGATGCGGTCTGCCCGTGGAATCGGTTGATTACCTTCAGCATGCGCAAGATCGTGCGCCAGGCGACGTTCGGCATGACGGATATCGAAAGCGAGGACATCTGGCGCTGTACAACCTGCGGCAGCTGCCCCCAGCAGTGCCCCAGGGATGTCAAGCAGATCGAATCCGGGTTGTCCCTGCGCAGGCTGGCCACGGAATACGGGATCTTCCCCAATGCCGTCAAACCGCTGCGCACCATAAGCGCCAGCCTGGTTGGTGCGGGCAACCCCCTGGGCGAAGACCGCAAAACCAGGGCTGACTGGGCAGAAGGGATATCCGTGAAACCGTTCACCGAGGGGATGGACGTTTTATATTTTCCCGGTTGCTACCTCAGCTACGATCCGCGGTTGAAAAAGGTGGCCAGGGCCACGGCTGGCATCCTCAACCATGCCGGGGTCGATTATGGAATCCTGGGCGCCAAGGAGAGTTGCTGCGGGGAGAGCATCCGCAAGACGGGCAATGAGGATCTGTTCAAACGCCTGGCCCGGGAAAACATCAAAACCTTTATCGAAAACGGGGTCAAAAAGATCCTGGTTTCCTCGCCCCATTGCTACCATACCTTCAAAAACGAGTATCCTGAATTCATGGTCAACTTTGACGTGGTTCATATCGCTCAATTTATAGGCGAACTGATCAACGCGGGCCGCCTTGAATTCAGCAAGGAATACCGCCGGACCGTCACTTATCATGACCCGTGTTACCTGGGGCGGCACAACGGCTTGTATGACGAGCCCCGGCAGATCCTGAACCGCATACCCGGCTTGAAACTGCTTGAGATGCCCGACTCGCGGGCGGAAAGCCTATGTTGCGGCGGGGGCGGCGGCAGGATCTGGATGGAAACGGTAAAGGGTGAACGTTTTTCCGATCTCAGAGTGGGACAAGCCGTCGGGGTCGGGGCTGAAGTGCTGGTCACGTCGTGTCCCTATTGCATTGCTAATTTCGAGGACAGCCGGTTGGCCTTGAAGGATGATGCAACCCTGGAGATCAAGGACATCACTGAGATTGTCCAGCAGGTGATCTAGGGCGCAACCGGGGGCGATAAAAAACTTACTAAGGAAGAGGGAACGTGGAAAACCAACCAATTGAGCAGCTGTGTCAGCGTTTAGCGGGCCACAATTTTGGGGACGTCATGGTCGTTGGTGGCGGAGTCAGCGGGATTCAGGCCTCTCTCGATCTTGCCGATGCCGGGTTTAGAGTTTACCTGGTTGAAAAAGGGCCGAGCATTGGCGGCCATATGGCCCAGCTTGATAAAACCTTTCCAACCAATGACTGCTCCATGTGAATTCTCTCACCCAAACTGGTCGAGGTCGGCCGGCATCCAAACATAGAGATTCTGACATTTACGGAAGTTGTCGGTGTAGAGGGGCAAGCAGGAGATTTCACGGTCAACCTGATCAAGAAACCACGATACATTATAGAGGACAAATGCACCGGTTGTACAACATGTGTAAGATATTGTCCGGTCCAGTACCCTGACCCCTATAATCAGAAAATATCTGACAACAAGGCCGTCCATGTATACTTTTCTCAGGCAATTCCACTTGTCGCTTATATCGATGAAAGCTGCCTTTACCTAAAAGAAGGCAAGTGTGATATCTGCAGAGGTGTTTGTCAGGCTGGCGCCATCGATTTTCAGCAGACGACGAAAAAAGAGGATGTGAATGTAGGAGCGATCATTCTGTCCTCCGGCATTAAGCCGTTTGATCCCACGGTTAAGGGTGAATATGGCTACGGAAAGATGCAGAACGTGGTAACCAGCATGGATTATGAGCGGCTTCTATCCTCCACCGGGCCATACGGAGGTGAAGTATTGCGAGCCTCCGACAAGAAGCACCCCAGAAAAATAGCCTGGATTCAATGCGTCGGTTCCAGAAGGGTTGCCGAAGGTGAGAACAGCTATTGTTCAGGCGTATGCTGCACCTATACCCAGAAACAGGTGATTTTGACCAAAGACCATGACCCTGAGGCACAGTGTACGATATTCCATAACGATATCCGCTCCTATGGCAAGGACTTCGAACGTTTTTTCCAAAGAGCAGAACAACTTCCCGGCGTTGAATTCATCAGAAGTTACGCATCCATCGCCAGAGAGTATCCGGATAGCAAAAACGTCGCTGTTAGATATGCGACCAATGATGATGGCGTAAAAGAAGAAGAATTCGACATGGTCGTATTATCCGTCGGCATGAATCATTCTGAGGATTATAAGGGGCTTGCGGATAAGTTCGGAATAGAGCTCAGTTCACACGGATTCAACAAAACCATCCATTCCAATCCCATGCAAACGAACCGGCCCGGGATTTTTGTCAGTGGCGCCTTCCAGGGGCCTATGGATATCCCGGAGTCGGTTTTCACTGCCAGCGCTGCCAGCGCCCAGTGTGGAGAACTGCTTGACTACAGACGAGGAAAGCTGGCCATCGAGAGAACCTATCCGCCGGAACGGGATGTCTCCAAAGAGGAAGCGAGGGTAGGCGTATTTGTATGCCATTGTGGGGCGAATATCTCCAGTGTCGTAAATATTCCCTCCACCGTTGAATATGCCCTGACCTTGCCCAAGGTTGTCTACGCGCAAGAACAGCTGTTTTCATGCGCCACGAATTCCGCCAAGGAAATAACAGAATTGGCAAGGGAAAAAGGGTTTAATCGTGTGGTTATTGCCGCCTGCTCCCCCAGGACCCTTGAACCATTATTCAGGGACACCCTTCGAGAGGCGGGGCTGAATCAATATTACCTTGATATGGCCAATATCAGAGAGCATTGCTCCTGGGTTCACTCCAAACAAAAGGAAGCGGCCACGCAAAAAGCCATGGATATTATCCGGATGTCGGTGGCACGCGCCAGCTATCTTGAGTCCTTACAGGAGTTCGATCTGCCGGTAAACAAGGCGGCCCTGGTGGTTGGGGGTGGTATCGCCGGCATGACCTGTGCGCTTTCCATAGCCAGTCAAGGCTACGAGGTTCACCTGGTGGAAAAGAAAAAAGACCTGGGGGGAATGGCGCGCAGAATTCATACCACAATAGAAGGGATGGATGTTCAGGCATATT
Organism: uncultured delta proteobacterium; assembly: GCA_963704985.1. GTDB lineage: Bacteria > Desulfobacterota > Desulfobacteria > Desulfobacterales > Desulfosarcinaceae > Desulfosarcina. The sequence continues at coordinate 200,498 of CAVPIL010000013.1, forward strand.
TGGATGACCTGATCCGTGCGGTTTATAACAACCCCTTGATACACGTATCCCATGAGGCCGCCATCACCGCCGTTTCTGGCTATCTGGGGAATTTTATTACCACTGTGGAAACCGAAGGCCGGGTCAAAGAGATAAAACATGGGGCATCCGTCATCGCTATCGGCGCGGAGGCCTATCAACCCACCGAATATCTCTACGGAGAAAACGATAGGGTTTTTACTCATCTTGAATTGGGTGAGCTCATCGCCCGCCAAGAAGAAAAGGTTATGCATGCCGAGAGGCTGGTGATGATCCAATGCGTGGGCTGCAGAAATGAAGACCGGAATTACTGCAGCCGGGTGTGCTGCAGCCACGCCGTAAAGAATGCCTTGAAACTGAAAGCGATAAACCCGGAGATGGATATATACATTCTCTTTCGGGATATGCGAACGTATGGGCTCAAAGAGGATTTTTACCGGGAAGCGTCACAAAAAGGTGTAACGTTCATTCGCTATGAGCCGGATGACAAACCCCAGGTTGAAGCGGCTGAAGAGGGGGGCAAGTCAATTTTAAGAGTTACCGTCCCCGATCCTATATTAGGTCAACGGCTCGAATTGACTGCCGATATTCTTTCTTTGGCGGCCGCGGTTGTTCCCTCAACATCAACCCGAGAAGTAGCCGGGTTATTCAAGGTTACCTTGAGTCCGGATAACTTTTTCAAAGAAGCCCATGTTAAGCTAAAACCGGTCGAATTTGCGACCGATGGTGTTTTTCTTTGCGGTACGGCTCACTATCCCAAGCATATAGAGGAAACGATCAACCAGGCGTATGGCGCTGCCGGCCGGGTCATGACGCTCCTTTCAAAAGATACCGTTGTGGCCTCGGGTTCCGTTGCCGAGGTACAAGCCTACGATTGTGTAACGTGTGGTGCCTGCATTACCGCGTGTACCTATGATGCGATTGCGCTTATTGATACGCCTAAAGGCAAGAAAGCCTGGGTGAATCCCATTCTTTGCAAGGGGGATGGTGTCTGTAGCACCAAGTGTCCGACAAATGCGATTGCGTTGAAGCACTTCACCAATGCGGCGCTTTGCAGCCAGATTGATGCTGCGGTTACGGAACAAGAGATCCTTCAACAAATGGATGCAGCCCTTGAAGATGAGTAGCGGTTTACGAGAGAATCAAACCAGGATTAATTAAAAAAGGGTGAGAGCGAATGCGACCAGGTCCTGAATTTAAACCACGGATATTAGGCTTTGTCTGCCATTGGTGAGCTTATGGCGCTGCTGACCTTGCTGGAGTTTCCAGACTACAATATACAAGCGACATTAGGCTTATTCGCGTCATGTGTTCCGGCAGAGTCGATCTGGAATTCATACTCAGGGCCTTCTCAAATGGACAAGACGGCGTGTTTATCGGTGGTTGTCGGTTGGATGAGTGCAACTACATCACCCATGGAAATTACGACGCCTTAGCCAATACGTACCTGTGTAAAAAAATAATGGGTCGCATCGGCCTGAACCCTGAAAGGCTGAGGATCGAATTCATGTCCGGAGCCGATGGGAACCTGCTGGCCAATGTTACTGATGACTTCACCCGGAAGATAAAAGCGTTAGGGCCGATCGGCAAGGGGGAAGGCATAGACCTAAAAAAATTGAAGTTTAAACTTGCGGCGGCTAGAAGAATAGTCCCCTACCTTCGGCTGGTGGAACGGGAGCGGCTGAGGGTACCCGTCAAATCCAAAGCGGCCTATGATAAGTTTTTCACCAGTGACGAGGTGGACGACTTATTTGAGGAATTGATTGGTGATAAACTGGCCACCAGCCAAATTACGTCACTGTTGCGGGACAACCCCCTGTCAACTGCTCAGATAGCTAAGATTTTAGGACTAAACCCGTCTGAAGTATCCAGGCATATGAACCGTTCAACCAGGCACGGGCTCGTCAAGTACGATACCACCCGCAATTGTTATGCGCTGGTTTAGGCGGCAGGTAAAAAACGAAAGGGAAAATATTAGGGAATCTGCATATGGATATTGATAAAATCGATCGGATTATTGACACTCATAACGGTGAATCAAGTTCCTTAATTCAAATATTACTGGATATTCAAAGCGAAAACAAATGGCTTCCCAAAGATGCATTAGAGCGGGTCAGTGAAAAATTACAGGTTCCATTGACCCGGATACAGCATATCGCCACTTTTTACAAAGCCTTCAGTCTGGTGCCTAAAGGACGCCATCAAATTCACATCTGTGTAGGAACGGCCTGCCATGTTCGTGGCGCGCCCCGTGTTCTCGACACGGTGCAGGACGTAATCGGCATTAAACCTGGCGAAACGGATTTGGATTTGAAGTTCAGCCTTGAGACGGTAAACTGCCTCGGTTGCTGCGCCTTAGGGCCGGTGATGGAGATCGATGGGAAGACTCACGGCAAAGTGGCGCCAGGCGAGACTGCAGATGTGTTAAGCAACTACAATTAGGGTAAAATTATGTCGCTGATTAATTCCATAGCTGAACTGGACGCCTTCAGGAAGGGCCTTTTATCGAAAATAGACCCCGATAAACATTGTATTGCACTTTGTTCCGGATCTGCCTGCCAGGCTTCCGGCAGTTCAGAAGTTGCTGCAGGTCTAGAAGCTGAGATTGAAAGACAGGGTTTAAGGGGTAAGGTGGAAATCAGGAAAACGGGTTGCCATGGGTTTTGTGAGCAGGGGCCTATAATCGTTAATAAGCCTGAGGAAACCTGTTATTTCCAAATAACGCCCAAGGATGTTCCTGAAATTATCTCCGAGACCGTAAAGGGGAAAAAGGTTATAGAGCGCCTGCTATATACCGACCCTGGCACCAAGGAGAAGATCGCCCATGAAGTTGACATTCCCTTTTACAAAAACCAGAAACGGCTTGTCTTTGGTTCCAACGGCAGCATTGATCCCAAGAGCATCGATGACTATCTGGCCATTGACGGATATTCCGCATTGGCCGCATCGCTTTACGGGATGACCCCCGAGGATGTCTTGGAGGAGGTAAAAAAATCCAACCTGAGGGGCAGGGGCGGCGGCGGCTTTCCCACAGGTAGAAAGTGGGAAGGATCCCGCAATGCTCCTGACGATACAAAATATGTGATCGTCAACGCTGACGAGGGGGATCCCGGTGCGTATATGGATAGAGCACTCCTTGAAGGAAACCCGCACGCCATCCTCGAGGGCCTGACCATCGGCGCTTATGCTATCGGATCCCACGAAGGCTATATTTATGTCCGCCAGGAATACCCCCTTGCCGTGGAGAATGTGAGCCTGGCAATCAAAAAGGCCGAAGAGTATGGTTTTTTAGGGAAAAATATCCTTGGCTCGGGCTTTGATTTCATCGTCAAGGTCCACCAAGGGGCCGGTGCCTTCGTGTGCGGTGAATCAACTGCTCTGATGACGGCCTTAGAAGGCCGAGTGGGAGAGCCCAGGCCAAAATATATTCGTTCAAACATCAAGGGCCTTTGGGAAAAACCCAGCGTGTTGAATAATGTAGAAACATGGGCCAATGTGCCGCTGATTATCAACAAGGGCGCTGACTGGTTTACCCAATTTGGAACGGAAGGCAGCAAGGGGACGAAGATTTTCTCCCTGGTCGGTAAAATTACCAATACCGGACTTGTTGAAGTCCCCATGGGCATGACTTTACGAGATATTATCTACAAAATCGGCGGTGGCATCCCGGGAGGCAAGAAGTTCAAAGCCGTTCAGACCGGTGGGCCGTCCGGCGGTTGTATCCCCGGTGACCTGCTGGATCTAAAGGTCGGCTTCGATGAACTTAGCCAAGCCGGTTCAATGATGGGGTCAGGGGGGATGATCGTGATGGATGAAGACACCTGTATGGTCGATGTCGCCAGGTACTTCATTGACTTTCTCACCGATGAATCGTGCGGCAAATGCGTCCCATGCCGTGAAGGCCTGAGACAGATGCTTAAAATCCTGACGAATATCACCAAGGGAAAGGGGCGAGAGGGCGACATCGAGCTTTTGGAGGAATTGTCCGAGACAGCCATGGAAGCCTCGTTGTGTGCTTTGGGCAAGAGCGCCCCCAATCCGTTTTTAAGCACGTTGCGCTATTTCAAAGAGGAGTACGAGGCACATATCAAGGAGAAGCGCTGCCCGGCGCTGTCCTGCAAGGATCTGATTGCCTTCCATATTGACCCCGGCAAATGCCAGGCCTGCATGATTTGTCTTCGGAAGTGCCCTGCCGGGGCGATTGTCGGTGGCAAGAAAAAGATCCATGTAGTTGACCAGGAAAAATGTACTCAGTGCGGAACTTGTTTCGAAGTTTGCCCCTCTCGCTTTGGCGCGGTGACCAAGGTTTCCGGTGAGCCTGTCCCGCCCGCGATTCCTGAAGAAGAAAGAAACATAATCAGAAAGAGCAAAAAAAATGAGTAAAATCATTTTACAGATCGATGGCGCCAGAATTGAAGCACGTGAAGGGATGACGGTTCTGAAGGCAGCCCTAAGCTCGGGGATATCAATTCCCACACTCTGTCACCACGAAAAACTGGAGCCTTTTGGGGGTTGCCGACTTTGCATAGTAGAAGTAGAATCTCGCGGATGGACCAAACTCGTTGTCTCCTGCGTTTATCCGGTAGAAGAAAATTTGATCGTAAGAACCAGATCCGAGAAGGTAGATAGAATTCGCAAAACCATTTTGGAGCTATTGCTGGCTCATGCACCGGATTCCCCGCAATTGAAGACGTTGGCTCAAGAGTATGGCGCAGACAGGGACCGTTTTGAAAAAGAGGCCTCATTTTGCATTCATTGTGGCCTATGCGTCAGATACTGTGCTGAGGTAAAGAAGGCCAACGCACTTGGATTTATTGACCGAGGAATAAGGAAAGAGATAAGTTTTATTCCGGAAATAGCCGCCAAGGCGTGCAACGACTGCAAGGAATGTTTCCCGCTCTGCCCGACGTCGTATCTCCAGGCAGCCTACGTCTTAACCGAAGCCCTCGCGTTTGATTGTCGATCGTTGCCCGGCTAGAGGCTATAGATTCTTTTTCAGGTTGATGAAGTTGCTGCGGTCGAATCCCAGGGTTTTGAAAAATGAGAGCAAGTCGGTCGAATCCCAGCGAACCGAGGTGTAAACGCGGCTGATTCCCATCTGTTGGTACAACTTGAAAATCTCACGGGCCAATCGGTCGCCGATTCCCCGGCCCATGAATTCCGGATCGACGCCAAGGGTGGCGATCCAGGCGCTCTTTTCGATGCCGAAACCAAAGGTAAGGATATAGCTGATCATAAACCCGATGACGCGGCCATCCAACTCGGCCACAAAGCAGATGTCGTTTTCGCTGCGGGCATGCTTTTCGATCAAGGCTTTAAAGTCCAGGTCCACGGATTTACGGACAATGGATGCGTAGATGTCGGCGATGTCATCCGTATCTGATGCCTTAAGTTCTCTGATCCGAATATTTTCCACGTCAAGGATCCTTTGGTTTCACCTGCAGGGTTGGATTAATCGATTCGAATGATCTTCACATGACGGCCCACCCAGTCCGGCGGTAAATATACACGGCCGCTGTTGCCACTGGATTTAACCAGCTTTTCGATCATCTCCTCACCGTAGATTTCGAATTTTACTTTCGTGGGAATAAGGTCCGGCGGCGCTTCGGCCATCTGGTTTTTTTTATCGTCTGCCACGATGAACACCCATCCCTTTCAAGTGACTGGCTTGCGGTTGCTTCGAAGATGACCAAATGGTCTCTCTTAACATCAGCGCCGGTATGGGTCAAGCCGGTTTAGCTAATATGTGGCCATTATCCAGCTGCGATGTGAGCTGCACCCGGGCGGCGTGTTCGTTCCCAGGTTGTGGCGATACACGTGTGGGCCGCTTGCCGGTATATCAACGGGTCCATGGGAATACCGCCACAGGTGTCGGTTCGACCATGGGTGGGTCGAACAAGCAAAAAAAACCGGGCCGTGATGCGATCCGGACCCGGTGTTGTGTGTTCTACGGCCTTTGGACGGTGACTTACACCTTAAACCGCCCAACCATTTCGTTGAGCTGCCGCGCCAGTTGGCCCAGCGATTCGGCGCTCATGCTGATCTGTGCGCTGCTGTTGGATATTTCGCCGGCGGCCTGGGTAACCTCGGCGATGTCACGGGAAATTTCAGCTGAAACCGATGAGCTCTGGGCCACGTTGAGATTGACTTCCTCGATGCCCTGGGCCGCCTGGGATACATTGCCGGCGATTTCGTTGGTGGTGACGCTCTGCTCTTCCACAGCGGTGGCAATGATGGAGACGATCTCGTTGACTTCGTTGACCACCCGGGTGATGTTGCTGATTTCCGTTACCGTGCCATCGGTGGAATTCTGGATGCCTTCAACCCTGGATTTGATCTCACCGGTTGCGGCAGCCGTCTGACGGGCGAGATCCTTAATCTCGTTGGCCACCACGGCAAACCCTTTGCCCGCTTCTCCGGCACGGGCTGCCTCGATGGTGGCATTCAGGGCCAGCAGGTTGACCTGCTCCGAAATCTCGGTGATGGTTTCGATCACCTGGCCGATTTCCTGGGCGGCCTTGCCCAGTTCGGCCACCTGTGAGGAGGCGTTGCCCGCCTGGTTGACGGCGGCACCGGTGATCCCGCGGGCCTTTTCCGTATTCTGGGCGATCTCATTAATGGTTGCCGTCATCTCTTCAGTGGCCGTGGCCACCATGCCCACATTGGTGGCGGCTTCTTCCATGGCGGCAGCCACGCTGTTCATGTTGCTGCTCATCTCTTCAGAGGCGGAGGCCACCGTGTTGGCCTTGTCCGACGTCTGGCCGGCGCCCGCGGACATCTGACCCGAGATGGCGTTCAGGTCGGTGGCAGAGTCGTTCAACTGGTGTGCGTTTTCCGTCACCGATCGAATGATGCGCTGGATATTTTCAATGAACACATTGAACCACTTGGCCATTTCGCCGACTTCATCGCGACTTTCAACGAGCAGGCGCCGGGTCAGGTCACCCTCGCCCTGGGCAATGTCCCTGAGCATTTCGCTGGCGGTGACGATGGGACGGGTCATCCGTCTGCTGATGAAGGCAACGGCGGCCCCGGTCAAGGCCAGCAGCGCCACGATGATCAGGATCAGGCTGTTGCGCTGGCCTGAGATGGCCGCCTTGATCTCCGCTTCCTTGGACGTGACTGCCTGATCCACATCGTCAAGATAGATCCCCGTGCCGACGATCCATCCCCAAGGTTCGAAAAGCTTGACGTAGGATAGCTTGGGAACCGGATCGCTGTGACCGGGCATGGGCCACATGTAGTCGACGAACCCTTCACCCCTTTCGCGGCAGACATTGACAAATTCGACGAACAGTTTTTTGCCGTTGGGATCCTTACTGTCGGACAGGTCCTTGCCGTCAAGCTCCGGCTTGATGGGGTGCATGACCATCATGGGACCCATGTCATTGATCCAGAAATAATCCTGACCCTTGGGCCCATAGCGCAGCTGGGCGATGGCTTGCTTGGCATCTTCCATGAACCGTTGTTCGGCCGCTTCAAGGTAAACACCCGTGCCGATCACCCAGTTCCACGGTTTGAAAAGCTTGACGTAGGAGAGTTTGGCCGCCGGCTTTTCCTGGCCCGGCTTGGGCCAGAGGTAGTCGACCGTACCTTCACCCGCCTTCCGGCAGACATCCACGAACGCGACAAACAGTTTTTTCCCGTCCGGGTCCTTGAAATCAGAGAGGTCCTTGCCGTTCAGGGCCGGTTTGATGGGGTGCATGATCATCTTGGGCCCCATGTCGTTGATCCACAGATAGTCGCTTTCGTTGTAACGCATGGCGCCGACGAGTTCAGCCGCCAAACGCATTTTTTCGGCGTCATTGAGGTCGCTGCGGGAGTGAACCTGTTCCACGGTTTTGTAGGCCACATCGACGATGCTCTTGAGTTGGCCGCGATAGGTGGCGGCGACTTTTTGCGGATCGTGGGCGTAGTCATAATGGGCCTGGATGATGGCGTAGGTACTTTTGATCAGGTCCTGGAGCTTGCCCTTTTTTTCTTCCATCATCACCGACCGTGCAAATGCCGCCTCAGCGGCGCCCCGCTTCTGCAGTGCATTCACGGAGAGAATCAAGGAGACGATTCCCAGCAGTATGATTCCGGATAGGGAAACCAGGATTATTTTTTTGCTGACACTCATTCAGGCCCTCCTTTTACTCCAGTTCAGTAGCAATCCGTGTGGTTACGCGGTTTCTCAGTAGAGAAGGAAATGGCGACTCGGCCGCCTGGAGAAAGCTTCCAGGCGGCTCATTTTTTATCTGATCTTCCATCATTTTCCCGCGACAGCGGGTAGATCCAATGGTGTACCGATGGTCGGTCGTTGCCGGATCATGCCAGGCGGCTGCCTGCGGGAACAGATTTGGATTACCCGTTGTCCAAGGTATTCGTCAGTTTTTTATTAAACTAAAGATTTTTTTATGACTTAGCCCCGGGATGGCGGCCAAGACCAAGCATGGAACCCCTCCTCAAAGGGGGCTGCGGTGGCTAGCCGATAGGGCGTTGCTGCGGTTGGCAATGGTGTTGATTGAAGCATGGTCGCTGGATGGGGAGGCGCTGATTGGGGAAAAGGCACTGGAATCCGCCCGCGGTGGTTCAGCAAAGCTGGAGAATCTCAAAGGTGTAGTCGTTCAGATCCACCACCAGCAACTTGTTGGTGAGGGTCTTAGGGTTTCCAAGCAGGACTTTGAGCACCTCGGCGCACTCCAGGGAAGCCATGAGGTTGACCCCCGGCGCCAGGCAGCCCAAGCGTGTTTCAGCACCCTTGGCATGGTTCTGCTGATCTTCGGGACCGTAGATCTGTTCCAGCCCGTTGTCTCCGGGAAAGATGGTGGTGACGTGTCCGGAAATACCGGCGACGGCAGCGGATACCATAGGGATGCCGGCGCTTTTGGCTGCCGCCTGGAGGGTAAAGCGGGATTGGATGGTGTCCAGGCAGTCCACCACGAGGTTGGATGACCCCACCAGTCCAGCTGCATTTTCAGCGTTCAGGTCAGCAGCCGTGACAACCACCTCAAGGCCGGGGTTGATCGCCGTCACGCGCGTGACCGCAGCCGCCACTTTTGGCATGCCCATGCGATCCAGGCCGCTCAACAGCTGGCGGTTGAGGTTGTGGGCTTCAAACACGTCGCCATCAACCAGATTGAGCCGCCCGATGCCCATCCGGGCCAAGGTCTCGGTCACCAACCCCCCCAAGCCCCCCAAACCCACGATGCAGACGGTGGATTCGAGCAGCCGGATCTGATCGGCTTCGGAGAGGGTATGCATGTTGCGAAGGTAGCGGTCCGGAAGGATGTGTTGCTTTAAGGCCGCAATCTCCAACCTGCGTCCGCTGACGCCGGTTTCATCGGAGAGACTTTTCACCGCCACAGCACTGATCGTTTGGCAAGGGGTGCCATCGGCGAGCGATGCTTTCAGGGCCAGGGTGTGGAGGCGCTGGGTAAGTGTGTCGTCCATGAATCAGCCACCTGCCACCGGCGGGAAGATGCCCACGCGCTCCCCGCCATTCAAGCGGGTGTCAAGGGATCGTTTGACGCCATTGATAAAAATCAGATGGGCTTTGACCACGGGAATCTCCAAGCGGTCCAACAGGTCTTTGACGGAGATGCCCGGCTCGATGGGCACCCGGTCGGAATTTTCGGGCGACAGGGGCGTCAAGGCGGCGAACAGCTTGAGCTGAATATGCGATGGCTTCAAGGGGCGTCCTATTCAGGGCAGCGGTGTGAATGATAAGTATAACATAATAAAATCTAAGACAATAAATAGGCTTCGTCAAGTCCTGTCCAGCGGGTATCGATGGCGTGCACCCGTTGCTTTTGAAACCGTCTTGTGGCATCATCGCCCAACGTTGACGGTTTCGTGATAAGTCCGATCGCCGGGCTAGGCTGCATTCCCCGTCACTGCTCGGCGATGGCGACCCCCAGCTTGCATGTCAGACAAGGAGACCGGTTTGATTTTATGGGCCACATCGTCACCACGATCATTCCCATCTTCAGTCTCGTGATCCTTGGCATCATCGCCCGGTCCAAAGGATTCCTGCCACCGGAATTCCTCGGCCCCGCGAACCGGCTGGTCTACTACCTGGCCATCCCGGCAATGATCTTCAGGGCCATCGCCAACGCCTCCTTGACGCGCCAATTCAATCCGACCGTCGCCTGGCTGACCCTTGTGGCCCTGGTGGTGCTGTTTTCTATCAGTTGGACCAGCAGTCGCCTGTTGCGGCTCCCCGCCTCGATCCGGGGAGCCTTTATTCAGGGCTCCTTTCACGGGAATCTGGGATATATCGGTCTGGCGGTGGCTTTTTACCACTTGGGTGCCGATGGGCTTGCCCGGGCCAGCATCCTGGCCGCTTTTGTGATGATTCTGCAAAATTTTTTGGCGGTGGTGGTGCTTCAATCCCACCGGCAGGGCCATGCCGAGGGCGGCCGTCTGAGCGGGGTGGCCGCAAAGATCGTGGCCAACCCGGTGATCGTATCGGCGACCGTTGGTATGGTGTTTTCCATGGCCGATATTCCCATGCCGCTGGTGATGGACCGCAGCCTGCAGATCCTGAGCGGCCTGGCGCTGCCCATGGCCCTGCTCATTATCGGCGGGTCACTCTCCTTAAAAATGATCAGGGCGCGTTTGGCTGCCGTATTGGGTACCTGTTTGCTCAAATTGATGATACTGCCGGCCCTGGGGGTCGGGCTGTTTCGCCTGGCGGGGCAGTCTCCCGACGACTACCTGCCGGCAGTGATCCTGCTGGCTTCACCCACGGCGACCATCGCCTACGTCATGGCCAGGGAAATGGGTGCGGATTCGGATTTTGCCGTGGCGGCCATTTCGGCGACAACCCTGATCTCGGCGGTCACTTTTTCTTGGTGGTTGCGTGTGGGGTAGCCCCGGTCAGGGGATGTTGTCGTCCGTCTCATCTTTGGGTGTGTAGTGCAGGCATTCCCGCCCGGAGCTTTGGCGAACGACCAGACTGGGTGGCCGCCGGCTTTTGAATTTCATGGCCCGGCAGCCATGGGGATGGCGGGTGTCCCAGGTGATGTAATAGAATCTGCACTGTCGGCAGATAATGCGTTTGTGTGGCGGCATGACAAGGGGTTCTCGGATTATTGGGTTGAACGCTGATCTTCTTAGCCCAAGGAGCGGAAAGGTGGCAAGTCCCTTTTCCCGGCCAACGGGTTACCGCGAAAGGATCGTTTAACAATGAAACCTATCAGCAGTGCATTGGTGACCGGTGGGGCCGGCTTCATCGGCTCTCACCTGGTGGATGAACTGGTGGCCAGCGGATGCCGGGTGACGGTACTGGACAACCTGTCCACCGGCCACCGCCGCAATATCGAGCATTTGGGAGATCGGATCGATTTCGTCGAAGGCGATATTCGGGATGCCGGATTGCTGGATCAGGTGGTCAAGGGATGTCAGGCGGTGTTTCATCAGGCGGCGGTGGTGTCGGTCTCCCAATCCGTCGAGGATCCCTCCCATTCCTGTGAGGTTAACGATCTGGGAACGGTTCGGGTGCTGGACGCCTCCCGGCGCAACGGCGTGCGACGGGTGGTCATGGCCAGTTCCAGCGCCGTCTACGGCGACGACCCCCGTTTGCCCAAAACCGAGGATATGGCACCTGGGCCCTTGAGTCCTTATGCCGTGCAAAAACTCACGGGAGAGTTTTACGCCTCGGTCTTCGGTGGGCTGTACGGGCTGGAGACGGTCTGTCTCAGATATTTCAACGTGTTCGGTCCGCGGCAGGATCCGTCTTCTCCCTATTCCGGGGTGATTTCCATCTTCATGGCCAAGGCGACTGCCGGTCAGGCCCCCACCATATATGGCGACGGCGGCCAATCCCGGGATTTCGTCTACGTCACAGATGTGGTGCGCGCCAATTTGCTGGCCGCAACAGCAGCTGCTGCGGCGGGGCGGATATTTAATGTGGGCACCGGTGCACGTACCCGCATTCGTGACCTGTGGACGATGGTTGGCCAGCTTGCCAACACAACGATCGATCCGGTTTTCGGTCCGGCACGGACGGGTGATATCCGTGAATCCGTTGCCGATATCGGTCAGATCGGACGATCACTTGGGTTCAGCCCGCAGGTGGCGCTTCGCCAGGGGCTGATCGACACCTTGGCGTGGTACCGGGCCGCCCCATGAGACAAGCCGGCCCGCCGGTCGATGCGCACCCCAGGGTGCCGACGTTCAAGATCTTGTCCAATTGCGTGCATTCCGTTGAAAAGAGGGTGAGGCGAGTTTCGACGGGGGGTCAGGATCCTGTGTTTTCGCTATGGGCATCCCATACTTTTTTAACCGCCGACCCGCGCCATTTTCCTTTGCCTGACACGGTGGGGATGTTTTGCGTGTCCATATGCCGGGCGATTTTTTCCCAGCTCTCGCCTTCGGCCCGCATGGCTGCAATGATGCCCAGCAACTCGGGCTCCTCTTCATCGCCGAGCGGCTGACTGCTTGTGCCGATGCCCGCACGGTTATCCATGGCCACAGGCGGAACGAAGCCGTCCATCGCATCGCGGTCCGGTTCGCTGCGTTGGGCCAGATTGGTCTCATAGCCCCAGTGACGCCCCATCATGGTGGCGATGGCTTCCAAGGCGTCGGCAATGCGGGCCTCTGTTTTATTCCGGGCCATCATTGCATCGCCAATGCGTTTCTGGTTTTCTGCCAGAATGTCCAGGCTGTCCTTGACGAGGGCAAAATTCTCACTGGTCACTTTGGCGTAGTAATCCGGTTTCCGGCGCTCGCTCCCGGCACGGCGCTGGGGGCCCTTGTAATCCGTGTAATCACGCCTGCCTCGGTCCGGCTGCTTCAGCTTTCCACTTCTCAGGTTGTGCAAAAAATCATCCATGGGACCTCCTTGATTGTGCTGTCAGTATAAACCAGCCCTGTTGGAATTAGTCAACGACGTTTTAGCGGAACGGTCAAAAACCTGACGGCTGACGCTGGGATGATGATCGAAAGCAAACCATGACGGTTTACAACAGCCTTAAACCGCACCTCGTGCAGGATGGTTAAAAAACACGGCAGCCAGCGCCTGGGGCGCGTTTCTAACCGGACTTATCGGCCGGGCCGGTAAGCGACTTTAGGCGGTCCATGAAAATACTGACCCCCGGCCGGATCGTTGCGCCATCGTTGGCAGCATCCGCCGAAGGCTTGGAGAGAAAGGCAAGCAGCGGAACCACGCAGCCGCTCCCGGTGTTCGCTGCAATGGCCGTCAATGGGCCAGGCCAACGGTTTCGCGCTTTGCTTTTGCTGCCATCGAATCAGGAGGGTACGAAAGCGTTGCAAAATAGTCTTCCAAGCGCTCTTCCCGACGGATAAGGTCAACGGAACCGTCGGATTTGAGCAGCAGTTCTTTGGGCCTCAGGTGGCCGTTGTAATTAAAGCCCATGGCGTGCCCGTGGGCACCGGTGTCATGAACCACCACGCGATCGCCTTCAGCGATGGGGGGCAAGGGTCGTTGAATGGCAAACTTGTCATTATTTTCACAAAGGGAACCCACCAGGTCGACGACCTGCGTTGAATCCGCCGGCTTACCGGGTACGGTGATGTGGTGGTACGCGTTGTACATTCCCGGGCGCATGAGGGCCGACATCGAGGCGTCCAGCCCCACGTAGGTGTAATCACGCTCGTTAGAGGCCAGCATGGTATGCAAGCCGAATCGTTTGACTCCGCGGTCCCTGGCCGCTGCATAGGCCTGGATGAGCTGGTCGTGGCTTACCCCGTATTTGGCTTCGCCCGGTTTGCCGATGATGGCATTGCCCGTTCGCCGTTCGCCGGGGTTGTAACGAAAGCAGATCAGATGCGGGATGGCCGGAAGCTTGTCGACCAGCGAGATATCGTCCAGATTCACGATGCTGCCCCCGTCGGCCATGGCTGTGGCCAACTCCTGGCGGGTCGTGTTGTTGGCGGTGAACATCAGATCGTCGCCGCTGCCGCCCACCTGTCGGCCCAGGATCAGTTCGGCTGGCGAACTGCAGTCGAAACCGAACCCCATGTCGGCCATGATGGCAAGGATGGCCGGATTGGGCAGGGCCTTCACCGCAAAGTACTCCCTGAAGCCCGGAATGCCGGCAAAAGCCTGATTGAGCCGGTATCCGGTGTCGCGGATTCCGACCTCATCGTAGATGTGAAAGGGGGTGCCGAAGTGGGCGGCAATCTCATCCAAGCACGGGTATAATCGATTCTCGAATGCGGAGGACATTGGCATGGGCGGTTATCCTCAGGATTCCAGGGCCTGACGGATGCGGGCCATGGCCGTGGCCACGTTCTCGCGGCTGTTAAAGGCACTGATGCGGATATAACCTTCACCGCAGGTGCCGAAACCGGCCCCCGGCGTGCAAACCACGCCGGCCTTCTCCAGCAGCATGTCGAAAAAGGCCCAGGAATCCCTTCCCGTCGCGATCCAGATGTAAGGTGCGTTCTCGCCGCCGATACAGCGGTAACCCAGGCGTTGCATCTCATGCCGGATCAGGCCGGCATTGGTCATGTAGCCGTCCACCAGTTCGGCCACCTGACTTTTGCCGGCAGTGCTGTAGACCGCTGCTGCAGCACGCTGAACCGGGTAGGATACACCGTTGAACTTGGTGCTGTGACGCCGGCTCCACAGGCTGTGCACCGAATGGGCCTCACCGGATGCGCTGTAGGCCATCAGGGATTTGGGCACCACCGTATAGGCGCAGCGGGTGCCGGTGAAACCGGCCGTTTTGGAAAAGCTTCTGAATTCGATGGCCACCTGCCGGGAACCCTCGATTTCATAAATGGAGTGGGGCAGGGTGTCGTCGCGGATAAATGCCTCGTAGGCGGCATCGTAGAGGATAATGGCCTGGCTGGCGGACGCATAGTCCACCCAGGCCTTGAGCTGTTCCGCCGTAATGGTGGCGCCGGTGGGATTGTTGGGAAAGCACAGATAGATCAGGTCCACCGGTTCCGATGGCAGGTCGGGGATGAAGCCATTTTCCGCACGACCGTCCAGATAGATGATGCCATCGTAGCGCCCATTGCGGTATGGCCCCGTGCGGCCGGCCATGACATTGGTGTCCAGGTATACCGGATAGACCGGATCGGGAATGGCGATGCGGGTGCCTTGGGCGAATATTTCCTGGATGTTGCCGGTGTCGCACTTGGCGCCGTCGCTGACGAAGATCTCATCGGCACTGATGTCAGCACCGCGGGCCTTAAAGTCGTTTTCAGCGATGGCTTCCCTCAGGAACCCATACCCCTGTTCCGGGCCGTATCCGCGGAAACTGCCGTCGGCGGCCATTTCGTCAACGGCCTTGTGAAAGGCGCTGATACAGGCCGCCGGCAAGGCGCGGGTGACATCGCCGATGCCCAGTCGGATGATGGCCGGGTCAGGCCGATGCTGCTGGTGGGCGGCTACGCGTTTGGCGATGTCGGAAAAGAGGTAGGACGCCTTGAGCTTCAGGTAATTGTCATTGATGCGGATCATGCGATGCCTCGTTGGTTGGCTAGGATCAAGGGTTGTGATGGATTACCGAATCCGCTCCGGATTGTCGATGGGGATCCGGGCCGTCTCTTTAAACGTGTTCATGACAAGGGTGGTGTCGGTGGCGAGCACCCCATTCAGGGGCGCAATCCGCTCTCTCACCAGGCGCCCCAGGGACTTGGTGTCGGTTTCCCGGACCTTGAGCAGATAACTGTCCCGGCCGGCCACGTAATGGATTTCCTGAACCTGGGGGATGGCCGCCAGGGTTTCCACCAGGCCATGCTCATCGCCTTTGCCGCCGGTGTGCACATTGATGAAGGCCACCTGGCCCTTACCGAAACGCTCGGGGTTGAGCCGGACTTCATAGCCATCGATGAGGCCCGTCTTTTCCAGTTTGCGGATGCGCTCCAGGACGGCCGATGGCGCCATGCCCACCTGGCGGGCCACCTCCACGTTGGGGAGGCGCGCTTTTTTTTGCAGGATCTTCAGGATTTTCAAGCTAACGTCGTCAATCATTCTGAAATATACCTTTTTATACACTAATTATTCTGCATATCATAAAATGTCAAGAATATAATACGTATCGCGCCTTGTTTGGTAGAACGCGATTTCATTGCGCCGGCCGGAGAAAAAGATTGCAGTCCGGGACCAATTTTTCTATTCAAGGATAACCAACTGATGGCGGCTGTCCGGATGAACCCCTGGCTGTGGAGCTTTCCCTTTCATCGGTGCTGCAGGAGTCTGTGATGCTGAAAATTGTCATTATCGGCCTGGGCGGGTGCGTCGGCGCCATCCTTCGCTACCTCGTCTCCGGCGGGGTGCATATGCTGGCCAACACGGCATCTTTCCCGGTGGGGACCATTGCGGTCAATGTTGCCGGCTGTCTGCTGATCGGAATCGGAGGGGGGCTCATGGAGAGTCGGCAGCTCTTTTCGCCGGAATGGCGGGCGTTCCTTTTTGTGGGCATCCTGGGCAGTTTTACCACCTTTTCCACCTTTGGCCTGGAAACGTTCAACTTGGCCAAAGAAGGGCAATGGCTGGCTTCCTTCAGTAATGTGGGGGCCAGCCTGGTCCTGGGCCTGGCGGCGGTTATCGCCGGTCATATGCTTTCCCGGCTGATTTAACCGACGACGGGTTGCCACCCTAAAGCAGTGCATGCATAAGGAGGGCCCATGATCGTCTTTAAGGAAGCAGGACAACTGCTGCGGATATTTATTGGGGAATCGAACAAATACGGCCGAATGCCGCTCTACGAATGGATCGTCCAACAGGCCCGATCCCAGGGCATGGCTGGAGCCACCGTGCTGCGGGGGATCCAGGGCTTCGGCGCCAACAGTCTCATCCACACCACCAAGATTCTGCGGCTCTCCGAAGACCTGCCCGTGGTTGTTGAGATCATCGATACCGAAGAGAAGATCGAATCCTTTATACAGACCATCGATCATGCCATTACCGAAGGCATCGTCACCGTGGAAAAGGCCCGGGTGCGCATGTATCGGGCCGGAGGTAAAACAGGCGGCTGATGGATCGAACGCCGGCTATGGGCCAGCCCCAGGAGGGTTCATGCAACGCGTGGTCTGCATTACCCGCCACATCCGCAGTACAAACCCCAGGACCATCACCCCACTGATCAAAATCATCAGGCTGGCGGCAAAAAAGGTCATGATGAAGGAGAACGGGTCGGTGAGCCCGTAGGATGCCACCAGCAGGGCAATCCCGAAATAGACAAAAAAGCAGGCCATGCCGGTGAGCAGCCATTGCCTGAGCCACCACCCAAGGCCTGGCTTAACACGGCTGCGACCGCTGCGGGCGGATTGCCCGGTGTTTTCCGACATCGGATCAGAACCGCAGGGAGAGGCAGGTCAGGCCGCCGTCCATCTTTCTGAATTCACTGGTGTCCAGTTCGATGACCGGCTCACCCAGCGCCTGCAGTCTTTTGAAGGTATCCGGAAATCCGGCGGGCATAATCAGGTGGCCGTTGACGTGCAGGGTGTTGGCTGCATACTCCTCCTGAGGGGAAACCACGATCCGGTGGAAACCGGCAAGTGCCGGATGATCGGCGAAGGCTTGGGTGGTCAGGAGCGTATTTCTTCCCACCGCATTGACACTGGATTTGAAATGCAGACCCGCAGCCACGGGTACCGGTGTCCAGGTGCAGCCGAACCCGGCCAGGGCGTCGCCCAACTGGCTGGCGCCCTCCGCGTTGGTCCTGTCAGACAATCCGATGAAAAAATGGTCTCCGATCATCAGCACATCGCCGCCGTCGATGGTTCCCGGCGGCTGGACCCAGACGGTTTTGCGGAAAGGTTTAAGAGCGGCCGCAATGGACGGCACCTCCCCCTTGCGTGACGCGGCGCCGGGATTGGTGATGACCGCCATATCCGGAGTCACCACCGCCGCATCCTCAACAAAATGGGCATCGGGATACCCCTCCAGCGGATCGAGCACGGTTACCGCCACCCCGCAATGGTTCAGGGCCTCAACATAGGCGTCAAACTGGTCCAGGGCTTTGGGGTAATCGGGGAGGCCCAGATCAGAGGTGGTGATGCCGGCAGCCATTTCTTTGCCCGGCCGCCGGGTAATGGCATGGGTAAACGTCATCTGGTCTCCGATCGTAATGGGTTGCGGAAATTTACCGATATCAAGGTTGCCCATGACGCTGCGTCGCGACAGCCATAGCAGTGTTGGCCGGTAAAATAAACAGCTTTCCATGGCGCGGTCGCGTTTTATCCTGCACAACGGTTTGCCTGGCACGATCGGTGACGCCGATCTGGCGATGCAGGCCGATTTTTTAAAAATAAAGATAATATTTAAATAATATTATGTATTTAAAAATCGCGGTACTATTTGAATCAAAGACGACAGTCGAGAGGCCACCCCCCATCCTTTGGCTTGCGCGGTTGGCAAAACCTCGAACCCTTGCATCCGGATTAAAAGATGGTGGCAGACGCTAAAGTATATTTCAAATCGGTCGATGTGCTACTTGGCGAAGAAACTGAGTCGCGGCAGGCCGCGGCACCATCTGAAAATGACGCCCGTGATCGGATTGAAACGGTCCGCTTAGAGATATTCGGGCAAGTCATTGATGGATGCGCATCGTGTCTCTCTTGTGAAAGGCAAATGGCATCGTGTTTGCAGTCAGGCAAATGGATTGACCCGCAATCGGACGGCTCCATGTTGGTTGCGGGGGCACCCGTGACACGCTGGTGATGGTGGTGGATTGAACGCCTCTTGCGCGTGCCGTTTCGACGAAGCAAGTCCTGAAAATCGTGCGGGCGGTATTATTTAACCTGAATGGGAAAAGGGTCCTTAACGGATCACGACTCCAACCGGCGCCCGCAGCCGGTCATCGTTTAACCGATTGATAGGGTCGGTGGTATAGGTTGGTCTGGGTAGAACTGGAAAGGATACCATTACAAAGACTGTGGAAGGTAATCTGATCGTCAACACAAGGGTAGCCAAAGCTGCGAACATCAAGATCCCCAACAGTTTTTTGAGCAAGGCTAGCCGTGTCATACAATAGGACCGCGCCGTTGAAGGCGTCACTTTTTTTGCTAATCCAGTGAGGAGGCAAATTCCATGTTTCAAAAATTCCGTAACCTTAAGCTGAGAACGAAACTGCTGATTTCCATTTGTTCGGTGGCCTGGCTCGCATTCGCGTTGACCATCACTTACATCGGCTACAACGCAAGAAGCCTGGCCGAAAAAGAGGCTCTGGACAAGGCTCGAGAGTCCGCCTACCGCTACGCCAACCTGGTTCAGGCGGAACTTGGGCGATCGATGGACGTTGCCCGAACCGTGGCCCTTGCCTTTCAGGGCATGAAACAGCAGGGCGTTCCGCCCCGCGACATGATGGATGGTATGTTGAAACAGGTTCTGGCGGAAAACCCCGGCTTTCTGGCTGTTTGGACCTGCTGGGAACCCAACGCCCTGGACGGAAAAGATTCCGACTTCGCCGATGCCTTCGGCCACGACGAAACGGGGCGATATTTGCCTTACTGGAACCGTCTGACCGGAGATATCGATGTGGAAGCGTTGGTTGACTATAACGATCCTGAAAAAGGGTTGTATTATCAACAAACCTTGAAATCCGGTCAGGAGGTGGTTTTCGATCCGGTACCATTCACCGTCGGTGAGCAAACCCAGCTGAAAACGATTCTTTCGGTTCCTGTGCGCTTCGATGAAAAAATCGTTGGCGTGGTGGGTATAGATATCCCCGTGGCCACCTTCACGCCCCTGGTGCAGCAGATCAAGCTCTTCGACACCGGGTATGGTTTTCTCATTGCCAACGACGGCAATTTTGTGGCTCACCCGACGAAACAGTCCAACGTGGGCAAACACATGGACTTTTTCGAGTTTGAGAAAAGAGTAATCAACGACGTGAAGGCCGGCCGCGAGACCAGCCAATACAAAGTGTCCAAGACCACCGGCCAGAAGACGTATTATATCCTGGCGCCCATTTCCATTGGAGCGGCGCAGAAGAAATGGAGCCTGGCCATGAACATCCCCATCGACGAGGTGCTCAAGCAGCCGCGTAAGGTGTTCTATGCCACCCTGATCGTGGGCAACATCGCCCTGTTGATGGTACTGGGGGTCGTCTACCTGATTTCGGGCGGGATTTCCCGGCCGGTTGTCGAGATTGCCAGCGTGGTCAACAAGGTGGCCACTGACCGTGACCTGACCCTTCAGGCACCGGTAACGAGCAGCGACGAGGTCGGGCTGATGGCCAAAGAATTTAACAACATGATCAGCCAGCTGCGCGAATCGCTAAAGGTGGCCGATATTGCGGCCACGGAGGTGGATTCGTTCTCCAGCGAGGTGTCCAAACGGGCAACGGCCAACAGGGAGCGTGCCACCGAGGAAGAGCGCCAGATGGGCGTCATCCAGGAGACGATGAACCAGATGGGCGCAACCGCCGGCGAAGTGGCTCAGTTTTCCCACTCCCAGCGTGACGCAGCCAACCTGTCTTACCGGCGCGTAGAGAATCTGATTGAGAGCATGCGCCAGATGGGTAAGGCTTCCGGTGAACAGATTCAGGAAGCCAATATCGCCAGTGAGCGCGTGACGGTGATGGGCGAGACCGGTGCAATGGTTGTGTCCACGGCAGGCAAGCAGGGCGAGCAGGTGGGCAAAGTTACCGATTCCGTTAAACAGATCGACAACATTGTGGTGGAGATGACCCGTGCCGCCAGCCGGGCCACCGAACACGGTCAGGGGGTATTGATCGCCGCCCAGGAAGGCGCCCGTTCCGTTAAGGAAACCGTTTCGGGTATGCAGGCTATTGCCGAGTCTTCCGAGAAAATTGCCGATATCATCTCGGTGATAACCGAGATCGCCGAACAGACCAACCTGTTGGCACTCAATGCAGCCATCGAGGCCGCCCGGGCCGGGGTTCACGGCAAGGGTTTTGCCGTGGTCGCCGATGAAGTGGGCAAGCTCGCCCAGCGATCTTCGCAAGCGGCCAAGGAGATCGGCCAGCTGATCAAAGAGTCGACCAACCGCGTTCAGGAGGGAACCCGTTTGACCGAACGCTCGGAGCGGGCCCTGGAAAAAATCGCCCAGGGAGGCGAGATCAACCGAGAGGCCATCGACAACATTTCCGGGATGACCCAGACATTGAGCCAGCAGACGCGGGAGGTGACCGCCCTGATGGAAGGCCTCAACGCCCTTGCCGTGGAAATCGGCGGTATGGCCGGTCGGCAGGGTAAACGCCGCGAGGCGGCCCAGGCTGCTCTGGAAGCCCTGACCACCCAATCAAAAGCGATTTTGGAACTGGTGAAAAAGGCTGAAAAGAGCGCCGACGATGTGGGTACGGAGATGCGCGGCGTGGTTGAGCGAAGCGAGGAAATGAGAAAGCTTACCGATCTTCAGGCCCAGCGATCCAAGAGCCTGATTGAAATCGCCACTGCCTCGGCGACCCGGGCCACCGAGACGGCCGCCGGCGCCACCGAGGTCGTGGGCATTACCGCTGAACTGAGGCAGCTGTCGTCGAGCCTCACCCGGCAGATCGCTCTGTTCCGGATCGACGATAAACCTGCGAATTAAATAGTAAATACCGGTTTGGTAGCGTTCCAAACAGGGGTGCGGTATCCAGCGGTCGCGAAAAGACCGCATCCCTTTGACCGCGGACCGATGGTGCTCAGGCACCCAAGGTCAAAAAACCATTCGGCCGGCTGGCCGGCAACGGAGAATGACCCGGACATGATCATCTTTTGTGAAGAATGCGGTGCCAGGAACGACATGTGTTCGGAAAACCTGGACGATAATCTGCATACCTTTGATTGCTGTGAGTGCAGTGAAGTGCTCATGGTTTCCAAACCGACGGTGGGCAACGGCGGACTGAATGCCTTTGCCAAAATGGCTCCTGAAAGTCAGGCAACGCGGCCACAGGCGCCCATCACCGTCTTGATCGTTGATG
Source organism: uncultured delta proteobacterium (assembly GCA_963704985.1). Lineage (GTDB taxonomy): Bacteria > Desulfobacterota > Desulfobacteria > Desulfobacterales > Desulfosarcinaceae > Desulfosarcina. The sequence continues at coordinate 222,352 of CAVPIL010000013.1, forward strand.
ATTCCACTGTGCTCCGAAAGATTGTCAAGGAGATGTTTTCCACCGACGACCAGCTGCAGGTGGTGGGAGAGGCCGAACACGGTCTGAAAGCCCTTGAACTGATTCCACAGCTGAGACCTGATGTGGTGAGCCTTGATGTGAACATGCCGGTGATGGATGGCCTGACCGCCATCAAGCACATCATGATCAAGTGTCCCACCCCCGTGGTCATGTTCAGCACGCTTACGGGGCAGGGCTCACTGGAGACATTCGAGGCACTGCGTTACGGCGCCGTCGACTTTCTCCAAAAACCCTCCAGTCTGCTGAAGGAGGATCTGAAAAGCCAACATGAACTGATCATCAGCCGGGTGAAAAATGCGGCTCGCGCGGGCATCGACACCATCCGGTATCTGCGGCCAGCGCAGGCGACGCCCCAGACGAAAACCGTCACCGGAACGGATTGCCGGCGTGTTTTTGCCGTCGCCAGTTCCTACGGCGGGTATGGGTCCCTGTTGGGGCTGATTCCCGAACTCAGCCATGATCTGCCGGCGGCGCTGGTGTCCGTTCTATACGCCGCACCCCCCCATGTGGACGCATTTGCCCGTTATCTGGACGGCCACAGCCCCTTGGCGGTGTTGCGTGCCCAGGACGGGGAGACCGTCCTCCCCGGTTGCTGTTACCTGACTTCCGTATTTGAAACCGTTACGGTCGTCAACACGTCGGACCAATTGAAACTGCGCGTGCGATCGAAACGGTCGACACGGCCGGAGCATGCGGTTGACGAACTGATGGTGTCACTTTCTACGGCCCTCAAAGACAGGGCCTCGGGGATTCTGCTTTCAGGAATCGGCGAAGATGGCCTGATGGGCATCGGGCAGATTCTTGACGGAGGCGGCAATGCCATTGTCCAGGACCCGAAAACCTGCCTGTGCAGCGACACGGCGGCTTCTGCCGCCACAAAATATGGCCTGTCGACGGTGCTTCCAGGGGTACGGATGGCTGAAACCATCCACACGTACTGTATGGACACCAGCCAATAAAAGGAGAGAGCGCTGATGAATGAACCCTTTGCGCAGACTGACCGAGAATCCACCGAAGTGAAAACCGCCAGACAGCTGGTTGGTTTCGTTATCGGTAATGAATTGTTCGGGGTGAATATTCTCACCGTTCAGGAGATTATCCGGGACGCCACGATTACCGCCATTCCCGATGCACCCGACTTTCTTGAAGGCGTAATCAACCTGAGAGGCAGCATCATTCCGGTGATTGATCTTCGAAAACGGCTGAAGCTCGTCCAGCCAGCCCATCTCGGCACGGAGAGCTGGATTATTATTCTCACCGTTGAAGGCCGGGTCACCGGGTTTATGGTGGATCGGGTCACCAAGGTGTTGAATGTCCCCGCAGACAGCATTAAACCGCCACCCGATATCGTGATGTCCGGTCTGAAAAGCCAGTACATCCAGGGGGTCTGCAAGTTGGATCAGCGGCTTTTGATTCTTCTCGATTTCAGCCGTATCCTCATGGTCGATGAAATCAAAAAGCTCAAGTCCATGAAACGATCACGAGTTCCGGTAAGCAGTTAATCCGGTCCGGCGGCATGGACGCGTCTCAAGGCGTCGCAAGTGAAAAGGAAAAAGGCGGATGGGAAAAACGATCCTGGTGGTGGATGATTCGTCCATCATGCGCAAAATGATCAAACAGACCCTGACGGGTGCCGGTCACACCGTCGTTGGTGAAGCCAAGAGCGGTGATGATGCGGTCATCTTGTACCAGGGTCTGAATCCGGAACTGGTGACCATGGATATCACCATGCGCGGTATGGATGGAATCGCAGCTGCCAAAGCGATACTGGAACTCGACGCCGGCGCCAAGATCATCATGCTGTCCAACCTGGATGAGGATAAGTTCAGTAAAGAAGCCGCTCAAATAGGGGCAAAAGGGTACGTCAACAAGCATAAAACCGCCGAGATTCTAGAATTGATTGATCGGCTGTAGGACTCCCTGTACGAGCCCAGGTGGAGATTGCACCATGAGCTACCTATGGAAAGTAAGGAGCGTTCCATGACAGACAAGTCACTGCTTGAGGATTTTGCGGATGAGACCCGGGAACATCTAGAGAAGTTGGAGAGTAGCCTGCTTCGCCTGGAGTCCGATCCGGCAAACCGGGAGCTGTTGAATACCATCTTTCGGTCGATGCATACCATCAAGGGTGCGTCGGAGTATCTGGGGTTCGAGCGGATCGCGCGATTGTCCCATCGTCTGGAGAATCTGCTGGACCTTTTTCGGGACGGCAGCCTGGTGGCCGACAAGGTGGCGGTGGATCTTTTGATCGATGCCCGGGATCGGATCGGCGATCTGATTGGGCAGGTTGAGGAATCGGGTCAGGAGTCCGCCGGCATCGATGATCTGCTGGATCGGGTGGCGGCCATCCTCTCGGGTTCGACGCCGGCCGGCGTCGAAGGCGAAGGGGCTGCGGTTTATGGCGGTGAAGCGGATACGGAACTGTTCGACATTTTCATGGATCAGCTGGCCGTGGGCATCGGAGAGCTGCTGGCGACGGCCGGGCGCATGGCCCGGGGAGAGGATGTCGCCCAGGCGGCCGAACAGATGGCCGACCAGGTGGACCGATTGGCGGCAACAGCCAATTATATGGGCTACGATGCCCTGTCGGCGGTATATGAGGAGATGCTGGCAGCCCTGGGCGCGTTGGCTTCCGGGTCGGAAGCGGCAGGCGCCGAAGCGGTCGACACCTTCCTGCAAACGGCCGTTGTTGCCGGCGTCGCCCGCATCCAGGGGCTTTTCCCCAAGGCCCCGGCATTGAAAAAGATCGATCCCGGCGTTGCCCTGCAGGTGCCGGACGGTCATCCGGAACCTCTCGACGGCCCTGACCTGATGCTCGCTGAAGCCAACGACCCGGACGGGACGTTGGCTGACAACAGCGATCAACACTCGGAATTCTCCTTGGACATGAATGATGACCTGGAACCGGAAGCCGGGTTGCCGGAAACGCCAGTCCCGCAGGAGGCGGACCATTCACTGATCGAGGATTTTGCGGATGAGACCCGGGAGCATCTGGATGAGTTGGAGAGCAGCCTGCTTCGCCTGGAGTCCGATCCGGCAAACCGGGAGCTGTTGAATACCATCTTTCGGTCGATGCATACCATCAAGGGTGCGTCGGAGTATCTGGGGTTCGAGCGGATCGCGCGATTGTCCCATCGTCTGGAGAATCTGCTGGACCTTTTTCGGGACGGCAGCCTGGTGGCCGACAAGGTGGCGGTGGATCTTTTGATCGATGCCCGGGATCGGATCGGCGATCTGATTGGGCAGGTTGAGGAATCGGGTCAGGAGTCCGCCGGCATCGATGATCTGCTGGATCGGGTGGCGGCCATCCTCTCGGGTTCGACGCCGGCCGGCGTCGAAGGCGAAGGGGCTGCGGTTTATGGCGGTGAAGCGGATACGGAACTGTTCGACATTTTCATGGATCAGCTGGCCGTGGGCATCGGAGAGCTGCTGGCGACGGCCGGGCGCATGGCCCGGGGAGAGGATGTCGCCCAGGCGGCCGAACAGATGGCCGACCAGGTGGACCGATTGGCGGCAACAGCCAATTATATGGGCTACGATGCCCTGTCGGCGGTATATGAGGAGATGCTGGCAGCCCTGGGCGCGTTGGCTTCCGGGTCGGAAGCGGCAGGCGCCGAAGCGGTCGACACCTTCCTGCAAACGGCCGTTGTTGCCGGCGTCGCCCGCATCCAGGGGCTTTTCCCCAAGGCCGAATCGCTGGCCGCCATTGACACGACTGCCTTGACGGCAACATCCGTCGACGCCGCGCCCTCGCCTCAAGCCGCTGAACCGGACCCGCTGCCTTCCTCGGATATCACCCGGCTGCTGGCCGGTCTGCCGGCGATGAACAACGATGAGCGGCAATCCCTGCTTTCCAAAACACTGGATGAAACCTTTGCATCCATGCGCAATGGCGACAAGGATGCCGACGACGGCGGTGATGCGGCAACCGATGGGGATCCCATCGACCTGCAGTTCTCATCGGAAGCCCATGGGGCCGATTTTCAGCCGCCGCCATTGGCCATGGATAACCACCGGGACGAGGCGCTCTCCATCCTTGACGACTTTGGTGCGGATGGCAACGCAACATCCGAACACATGGCCGGCAGGGCGGTTGAAGCAGCGCTGCCCTGGACGTCCGCCGGCAGTGACGCCGACGGTGATCTGTGGCCCGAGACCACCGAAGTGTCTATCCCGTTACCCGATCTGCCTGCCACGGCCCCTTCGATCACCATCGCGGACATCGATTTCTCAACGCCGGCAACAGCCGGAAAAATGGTCGCCGACGAGGCTGAGCCCGAGGCCTTCACCGCTCGAAGCACCATCAGGAGGAGTATCCGCGTCGATGCGGAAAAGGTCGACGACTTGATGAACCAGGTGGGAGAACTGGTGGTCAACCGCTCTTCGTTTACCCAATTGTTCCACGAGATTCGGGAATTGACCCACTATCTCAACCACCGGTTTCCCATGGACAAGGCCGATCAGCGCCGGGTGTCCGACTTCACTGCGCGGCTTAACGACGCCACGACGGTGTTGGGCCGGGTCTCCGGTGAACTCCAGGAACAGGTCATGAAAGTGCGCATGCTGCCGATATCACGGCTTTTCGACCGTTATCCACGACTGGTTCACGACCTGCTCAGGGATTCGGAAAAAAAGATTCAGCTCCAGTTTCGCGGTGAGGAAACCGAACTGGATCGGATGGTCATCGAACAGTTGGCCGATCCCATGATCCATATCATTCGCAACGCCGTGGATCACGGTATCGAAAGCGCTGATGAACGCCAGCGCAAAGGAAAACCGGCCAGCGGCGTGCTGCTGCTGGAGGCTTACCACGAAGGCAGCAATGTCATCATCGAGGTGACCGATGACGGCAAGGGGATTGATCTCTCCCGCATCCGCCAAAAGGCGGTCGAAAAGCGGCTGGCCGACCGGGAGACCCTGGAGCGCATGGACCAGCCGGCGCTGATCGACATGATCATGCTGCCCGGCTTTTCCACCACCGATCAGATTACGCACACCTCCGGGCGCGGTGTCGGCATGGATGTCGTCAAAAGCAACATCGAAAAAATCAACGGATCCCTGGTTGTCGATACCCGCCAGGATGTGGGCACCCGCATCAGGATAAAAATTCCATTGACCTTGGCCATCATACCGGCTTTGATGATTCGATGCGCGGGCAGCCACTTCACGGTGCCATTGAGTGCGGTACAGGAGACCCTTCGCATCGACCGGGGTGAAATCTTCACCGTGGACGGCAGCCAGGTGATGCACCTGCATGAAGAACCCCTGTCGCTGGTCAGGCTGGCCGACCTGCTGAACATGCCTGCCTTGTCACCTGCAGCAAGGGATGACCGGTTGTTCGTGGTGGTGGTCAAATCCGCCACCGGGCGGACCGGCTTTATCGTGGATACCCTGCTGGGACGCCAAGAGGTGGTGATCAAACCCCTTGAAGACTACCTGCAGGAAAGCAGCGGCTTTTCCGGTGCGACCATTTTGGGTGATGGCAGTATTTCACTGATTCTCAATGTGGACGAGCTGGTGGTTATGGCCAGGGATCGGGAGGCCGAAAGAAAGCTGGCCGCTGCGGTGCTGTGAGCGCACAATGAATAAGGTTTCCTTTTTCAGATAAGATGATAATTTGGCGCTACTGTGGCGCCTACGAACCCGGCAGCGACGGTTGCCCTTGCATGAAATCGCATTCAGAAATGGATTGACACGCGGGACATGGGAACCAAAGAACCATCCTCCTTAAATCATCCGCCGGATGCCGACTGTGGATTCGCCGGGACGCTGAAGAACATTCAGCTCAACGACCTGATCCAGATGTGCTGCCTTTCGGCTTCCAGTATCTGTATGCGGGTGACCAAGGATGAACGGCTGGGGACGATCTTTATCGTTGACGGAGAGATCGTGCATGCCGCCTGCGAGGACATGGTCGGGGAAGAGGCGTTCTACCGCATTCTGGGGTGGCAGACCGGAAGCTTCGAGTCCATTGAAGTGGCCACGAATCCGCAACGCACCATCCAGAAAAATTACCATTTTTTGATCATGGAGGCCGCCCGGCGGGTTGACGAAAAAAGTCAAACCGATTCGGAGCTGTCCGCAACCGTGCCTCGTCCGCTCGACGATGCGGTCGACGAACGGCTGCGGGTGCTGATCGTCGATGACTCACCCATGATGCGCAAAATCCTTGCCAGCATGTTGACCACCAGCAACCGGGTCAAAGTGGTGGGCATGGCGGGCAACGGCGAAGAGGCGATCTCTCTGATCGACGAGCTGTCGCCGGACTTGGTGACCCTGGATGTGAATATGCCGGTGATGGACGGCACCAGTACCATCAAGCACATCATGATCAAAAAGCCTTGCCCGGTGGTGATCACGTCCAATCCCGGTGACGGTTCGTCGAAGGCGATTTTCAATTTTCTTGAACTGGGCGCGGTGGATTTCATGAGCAAACCCACCAAGAACCAGGATATCCTGGTTCAACAGCAGAAAATCATCGAACGCATCCGGGTCGCCGCAACGGCAACCGTCGGCAATTTCAGGATTGCGCGGATTCCCAAGGCCCAAAGCGGCGAAGCGTCCCACCAGCCGGCAGAGGGTGCCTGCCGCAGCCTGGTCATTGTGATCTCCGGTCCCGGCGGACACCCCGAGCAGATGAGTCTTTTGTCCGGTCTGGTGCCGGCCATGGCCGATACTGACGCTGCGGTGGTGGCCCTTCAGAGCCTGCCGTCATCCTTTGGCGAGCCCTTTGCCCGGTATCTGTTCGAGCGCTGCGGATGTACGGCCGCTTATATCAATCAGGAGACGCCCCTCACTGCAGGGCGATGTTATGTGGGGATTCATGGCTGTCCCCTGGTTGTGAAGACCAATGGCCATCAAACGACGGTCGCCCCCGGGTCATCCGAAAAGGGGCTGCTCCCTGTGGATCGGGTGCTGTCGACCGCCGCAGCCGTATTCAAGCAGCACCTGACGGTTGTTTTGATGTCCGGTGCCAATACGGGTGAGCAAGCCGGCTTACGGCAGGTGCGTGAAAACGGGGGGCGGATCATTCTTCGCAAGCGGGCCTCCAGCATGGTTGCCGAGCCCCTTGATCAGGTGGTTGCAGCCGGCCTGGCCGATGAGGAGGTGAGCCCCACCGACCTCATGAAAACGGTTTTAAACGGGTTTTCCCTGAAACCGTGATCCGAACCGCAGCCGTGCTGCCGGCCGGCTGCCAGTTTTCAGGTCCGCGACAGGCAAGGAAGTGTTCCGCTAACTTGCCTGTCGGCCCGTCCACCGCCTTTCCGCCACCGGCGGCCATGCGGCTAGGCGCCAGCGGATGGGCCTTGCAGACGAACCCGAGTCCAGCGCAATTTTGCGCAATTATTTCTTGCCGCGACCCTAGCTTGTCGCCCGAGGAAAATAAGCAATGATCATTGTATGTCAGCAATGCAAGACCCGGTTTCATCTCGATGACGATGCCACTGAAAAAGCATCCTTCGTGGCACGCTGCACGGTTTGCGGGCATCTTTTTTCGGCCTATCGGCCCACCCGTGTTCAGGAGATCACCTTCCTCGATCTCGGCAAGGCTCGCCAGGATGACACCAACGACCACGTGATGACCATCAGCAACCGCAAAGGGGGCGTGGCCAAAACCACCACCTGCCTGAATCTCGGGGTTTCGCTTGCCCTGCACAACAAGAAGGTTCTGCTGGTGGACTTCGATGCCCAGGCCAACCTGACCCTTTCACTGGGGCAAAAACAGCTGCCCACGTTCTATGACGCCCAGAAATCCTTCGGCACGCCGCTGGACGATTTCATCATCGCGACCCGATATCCCAATCTCTGGCTGTTGCCCTCCGGGCGCAACATGGTTCTGCTCAACAAACTATACTTCGGCGCCCAGCATTTTGAATACATGCTCAAAGACCGGCTCAACACCATCAAGGATCAATTTGATTACATTCTGATCGACACCCCTCCCGCCATCGAGTACTATACCTTGAATGCCCTTACCGCGTCCAACCGGGTGGTGATCCCCTGCCAGTGCGATTATCTGTCCACCCATGGCGTGGACCAGGTGTTGCGGTTGATCGGGCTGATCCGCAAGAAAGCCAATCCCCAGATCCAGTCCCGCATCCTCTTCACCATGCTGGACCGGACCAGCAATTCATCGCGGCTGATTCTGGCCAAAATCAAGGCGCTCTACCAGGGGCAGACCTTCCATACGGTCATCGAGATGGATGGTGCCCTTAAAGAGGCCCAAATCCTGAGTATGCCGGCGATCCACTACAGCCAGCAGAGCGTTGCCGGCACCCAGTATCTTGAACTGGCCAAAGAGATCATCGCCAACCCGAATGAGTCGGTGCCGCCCGCGCCATGACACCCCGCAGCGGCTATTCCCTCCAGCGCACCATGATCATCTATATTCTCCTGATCGGGTTTGCCGCTTTGCTGGTGGCCTCCGAATTTGTGATCGAGACCCATTCGACGGATTTGCAGCAGGAACTGACCCGGAATTTTCAACGCTACGCCGGCGGAGAACTGGCCCAGGATCAGGTCTACGAGCCCCTGGCCAGAATCCGCAACAAGGCCATGATGATGGTGGGTGTGATCCTGGCCGTGGTGGTCATCGTGCTGACCATGTTCATTAAAACCATCACCGAACCCCTGCAGCATATGGTGGAGGTCTCCAAGGCCATATCCGCCGGAGACCTGAGCCGGACAACGGTGGTCGAGACCAGAAACGAACTCTCACAACTCTCTGCCGCCATCGACGACATGTCCACCAATCTGCAGGAGATCATCATGCTTTCGCGGTCGGTATGCGATTCGGCCGGCCGGGTGACCGCCAACACCATCGGCTTGATGAGAAAAGAGCGTATGACGCCCGGCGAATCGCAAGCCGTCAAGCATCAGCTCGTTCGTCTGGAGTCCGAACTGAGCATGCTGGGGCAGGTGATTGATTTTTTCAAACTCTATTCGGTGGACGACCGGCCATGACCATGATGAATGTCCTGGCTTTGCCGGCAGGGGTGATCATCGCCTCGCTGGCTTCGGCCGTCGGCATCGGTGGCGGCATTCTGTGGATGCCCCTTTTTATTATTTTTTTGAAGCTTCCGCCGGAGACCGCAGTGGTTACCTCGCTGCTGGTGCAGACCGCGGGCATGGGATCGGGCAGCGCCGCTTTTATCAATAAGAAAACCGCCGATATCCCCCTGGCCGGCTTTCTGCTGCTGCTGACCCTTCCCGGGATAGGTCTGGGCGCGTTGTTGACCCGTTTGTTGTCAGCGGCCAACCTGGAGCTGGCCCTGGGGATATTGACCCTGACCACCGCCTTTCTTTTTGTGTCGGTGAACCAGAAATATGCCGATACGGGCCGGGATCGGGTGCCCATAAAACAGGCCCGTCCCTATGGGTGGATCGTTGCGACCATGTCCGTGGCCAGCGGTATGCTCAGCGTGAGCATCGGCGAGTGGCTGGTTCCTCTCATGCGCAGCCGGATGGAGCTGCGCATGCGTGCCGCGGTTGCAACCAGCATCGTCACCATTTTCGGTACCTGTGTTGCCGGATCTGTATTCCATGTGATATTGGGATCATCGGCCGACCTGATGACCTTGGCCTGGGCCGTGCCCGGCGTCATCATCGGCGGACAGGTCGGCCCGCGGGTTACCGAAAAGATCAATGAGAGACTGCTCAAGGAGATTTTTATTTTTCTGCTCACGCTTATCGGCATCCATCTGATTTATAACAGCTTCTGACGGGTGCCCAACCAGAACCGGTATCCTGCGGTCCGGCTCTGGGTTTTCGCGATGGAAAATTTTCAACCTGCCGCCGCCAGGCCTGCGATTTCCCACCGGCTGCGGCCTTGAGCCGGATGGACACGAACGCTCGCCAGGAGGGGAGTCACCGGACTTGAGCATTACGTTTCGAAAAAAGGGACCGAAAAAGCCCTACGCCTACCTGATACCGTTGTTGGGTTTTGTTGCCCTGCTGCTGGTCTGGGATGTGTTGGCACGCTTCAGCGGTTGGAGCCGGCAGGTATTTCCGGGCCCCGTGGTGGTGCTGGTGAGCATGGCAGAACTGCTGGCCGACGGTAGACTGGTTAGGCACACGGTGGCCAGTCTCTTCAGGGTCACCGTTGGATTCTACCTGGCCGCCATGCTGGGAATTCCCATGGGGATCGCCCTGGGCATGCTGAAAACCGCCCGATCCCTGATTAATCCGCTGATCCAATTCCTGCGGCCCATATCGCCGTTGGCCTGGATTCCCCTGGCCATGCTGTGGTTCGGAATCGGTGATCCACCGGCCATTTTTCTCATTTTTCTGTCCAGTTTCTTTCCCCTGGTGGTTTCCACCACCATCGCCGTAGATGGCATCAATCCCACCTATTTCCATGTGGCGGCCAACTTCAATTTCTCCCGGGCTGAAACCATCGTCCGCATAGTGATCCCCGCCATCACTCCGGAGGTGGTGACCGCTCTGCGGATGACGGTGACCATCTCCTGGCTGGTGGTGGTGGCTGCAGAGATGATTGCCGTTCAGTCCGGCCTGGGATTTCTGATTCTGGATTCGAGAAATGCGCTGCGCATGGATTATGTCATGGATGGCATGATCGTGATTGGCCTGGTGGGGCTGACCCTGGATTACCTGATGCGGCAATTAGGCGGCCTGGAAGCCGCCAGCTGGCGCAAGACGACTCATTGAGGAGCGCTACCGTGGGCTGCATCACCATCAAACAGCTTAACAAAACCTACGCCAACCGCCGCAAGGCCCCCCGCGGCGATGAAGACCCGCTGCGCAGCGAAGGGGATCGGATTGCCGTTCTCATGGATATCGACCTGAATATCCTGGACGGTGAAATGGCCTGCTTCCTGGGCCCGTCGGGTTGCGGAAAATCGACGCTGCTGAGAATCATTGCCGGCTTCGAAGCGCCTTCCGGTGGCCGTGTCCAGATCAACGGCAAAGCGGTCAAGGGGCCATCCGCCGACCACATTTTCGTGTTTCAGCACAGTGGCCTGTTTCCCTGGATGACCGTGGCCGAAAATGTCGGCCTGGGGCTCCGCCATTTGAAAAGCAGCCGGGACAGGCATGCCCAGGCGATGGAATTCATCGAGATGGTGGAACTGGAGGGTTTTGAACAGCACTATCCCCGGCAGCTGTCCGGCGGCATGCAGCGCCGGGTGGAACTGGCCAGAGCCCTGGCGGTGAACCCGGATATCCTGATCATGGATGAGCCTTTCAGCGGGCTTGACTTTCTCACGCACATGAAGATGCGCGAAGAAGTGGTCAACATGCACGCCTATATCAAAAAGACCATCCTGATGGTGACCCACAACATCGACGACGCGCTGATCATGGGTGACCGGATCGTCATTCTAGGGGACAGCCCCACGCGCGTGATCATGGATCGGCGGCTGGACTTTCCCCGGCCGCGCGATTTTGAAAAATCCCATGAATTGAGCCAATTGAGAAGTGAGTTGTTCCTCATGATGGGGGTCAACTATGCGGTTTAGCCGAAATCTGCCGGCGGGTTCCCGCCAGGTGCCGCTAACGGTCAAGCTGGGATTCCTTTTTCTGGGCTGGCTGGTGTTGATCTCATGGTTTCACTACCGGATGAACAATTGGCCGGCGGATCAGAAGGTGGTCCGCATGGGATATATGCCCGTTGTGACCAACCTGGCGGCGCCCCTATTGGACCATGTTTCCCGCCAGGGCGCCGGCGTCCATTTCGAAGCCGTGAAGTTTGCCTCCTTTGCCGAAATGGCAGAAGCCTTGAGAAACGACAGTATCCAGGTGGCCTTCATCATTGCACCGTTGGCCGTGGTGCTGCGTCAGCAAGGGGTCGATGTGAAGGTGGTGCTGATCGGCAACCGGCATGAGAGCACCCTGGTGGCCAGAAAGGCCCTGAAGGCCAAACGGCTGGAAGATCTGTCCGGCAGCACGATTGCCGTGCCCATGCGGTACTCCGGCCACAACCTTTCCCTGCTGAAGATGATCGAGGAAAAGGGGCTTGGCGGAAAAATCCGGGTGGTTGAGATGAACCCGCCGGACATGGCCTCGGCCCTGACGTCGGGCGCCTTGGATGCCTATTTTGTCGGTGAACCGTTTGCCGCCCAGACCGTGCTCAGCGGCGACGCCGAGGTGGTGGCCTATGTGGAGTCCCTGTGGCCGAATTTCATCTGCAACCTCGTACTGGTGAAAAACAGCTGGCTGGAGGCCAATCCCGCGGTGGCGCGGAAACTGGTGGAGACGGCGGCCCGGTCGAGCCTCTGGGCAGGCCGCCATCCCGATGCGGCGGCCCGGATCGCATCCGCTTACTGGAACCAGTCCGTGGATCTGGTTCGCTATGCGTTGACCACCCCGGCCGGGCGGGTGGTCTATGACCGATTTGTTCCGCAGACCGCGGAGCTCCAAAGCATGGCCGATCTCATGGTTCGTTATGGTCTGACGCGACACGCAGACATCACCGGCCTGGTGGACGACCGCTTGGCCCTGGCGGCATCCCTCGAGGGCATCGGCGACCTGGACAGCGTCCTTTTGCCCTGAAGCAGGGTCTGATCGGCAGGACCAATCAATGCAAAGCCCCCGCGGGGGTTCCACGGGGGCCTGGGTGGGGCACGGTTGGATTCGGCAGGTACGTGTCCGCCGTCGGAGACAGCACTACTTCTTGCGCAGCCGTCCAAGTTCCTGCCGAATGGCTGCCAGTTCGCTTGCCATCAGCGCCTTCAATTCATCGATGGCCGTGATAACGGCCTCGATGCCGGGCACGTGTTTTCCCGCTGGGACGGTTTGGGGTGATCCGCTGGCCAGATAGGGGGCTTTAGCGGTGACTATTTTTGACTTCAGCCGCTGGAACTGCTTGACCTCCTCCAGCAGCATTTTCTCTTTTTCGTCGCGGCTCAAATGATCGTCGGTAGTTGACTTCTCCAACGCAGAGTAGACCGACATGATTCGCTTAATGGTTTCCGGGTGGGCTTTGGACTTGTGGGCGCGAATATATTTACCAAGCGAATACAGTAGCTTGAGCAGGGTATGGACCACCTTGTCGGCTGCAAAATCCTCCTTCAGCCCCTCGACCTGGTAGATGAAGGTATCGAGGGCATCGTCGGTGATTTCCCAGTCAATGGCCAGGATGGTGGATTTTAAATCCTTTAACGGCAAATTGTGCTTGGTCGCTGGAGGCGCATCTGCAGACGGTTCATCTTGGAGAGGCATTGAATCACTGAAAAAATCATCGAGACGGTTTTCCAAGTCGAAGGCGAACGTATCATTCGCTTTTTTGTCCACGGTGGTACCTCCTATTGAAGCTTTTCCCGAATGCCCACAATCGTTATAGAGATGGCCTTTTTAACAGTGGGGATCACGTTGTCCCCCTTCAGTGCGCTGGCCGTGAACACAGGTGCCTTGAGTTGGGCGTTGAGATCCTGATCCAGGGTTTCGACGTCGAGAATGGGAATGCCCTGGGTTGCCAAGTCGCGCTTGTTGTATTGGAAAACCAAGGGGATGCTGGCCAGGTCAATATCGTAGAATTGAAGATTTTCCCTCAGATTGTCCAGGGCACTGATATTGTTTTCGCGTCGGTCGACCATGGAGTCAGCCACAAAGACAATCCCATCCACGCCTTTGAGAACCAGTTTGCGGGTGGCGTTGTACTTGACCTGGCCGGGAACCGTGTAGAGCTGGGTCTTAACATTGTAACCCTTGATGGCCCCCAACTCGAAGGGCAGGAAATCGAAAAACAGCGTTCGATCGCCCTGGGTTTTGATACTGACCATGTCAGATTCGATACGGTGCCGGATCTTGCTGAAAATAAATTCAAGATTGGTGGTTTTCCCGCCCCTGCCGGGACCGACAAAAACAAGTTTGACCTGAACCTCTTTTGTCTTGGTATTAATAAACGCCATGCTTGCGTCCCGCTTGTCGATGAATTCGGGTGGATCAGGCCGTCATGGAGCAGGCCAACCGTTAGGTCGATCGCGTCTGTTCAATCAGCACTTTGATTTTTTTGATGACTTCATCGATCTTCAGCCTGAGATAACCCAAGGAGACATCGTTGCCGAAAATGGACACCAGCAGAAAGTCATCCATGATCTTGGTGAAATTGATGTTCTCGCTCTTGCCTTTGTGAAACAGCAGCGAGAACTCTTCTTCGCCGATGATGGAGGCCATGGCGCTGACTGCCCCGAAGTTGCCGGCAGCCAAGGCCGCCAGGGAGTAAACGTCGTGGCGAACCTTGCCGTCGTCGAGGTTGACGATCACATTGCCTGCCATGTCGATGAGGATCACGGATTGTATGCCCAGCGTCATCAGATCGGTGGTCAAGGCTTCTTCTAAACCGTCCAGTTGTTCTTGATCCAGGATATAAGACAATGTCCATTCCTCCTTGCTGATCAGGTCTTTCCCCAGGCAGTCGGCCGTATGGGCAACTCCCGAACCGGCATGGTGCCGGTAGGCGCCGGCGATCTGCTTGGGGTGGCGATTCAGCTGCCTGGCGAGCAGACGACGTGCAATTCTGCCTTTGAGATATCCGCAGCTTCGACTATTCGGAAACGATCGTACCGGTTCAAGTGGGTCTAATACCCTTTTTTGCTTTGGCTTTTCAAGTTTTTTCTATAATTTTAAGTACCTTTTTTTTCGTGGGGCCTTTTTTCGAGTACCCGGGGCCGGCGCAGACCGGTCAGGCGCCCCCTTTGTTGCCGGGCACCGCCGTGCCCTCCGGCCACTGGCCCGAAATTTTCTAATCTCCTGTAACTGTTGATAATTCGACATTATGACGGTGAATAGAGGCTTGATTTATCGTATGAAAACGGGATACAGTACACCCGACGAATGCCGCCGCGCGCCACCGGTTGGGCATCGTAGACCTTTCCGCGGCTAAAATATCCCTGAGCCCTGAGCAGGCGGTCGTGCACCCGGGCGTGGACAGGGGCAACCCGGTCGGGGATCTTTTCACATCCGTTCGGAACCCGGATACAACAGGTGGGCGATACCTGCAGGAGACAACAGTGATGCACGATCCCAATTGGCAGTCGGAAAAAAAGAAGATCCTGACGCGCCTTTCGATTGCCTTCTACAAAATGACCGATGAACAGCTGATCTCCTTGCTGCATCTCTTCAAAGACCTGGATCTCAAGGAAAAAGAGACCCTGCTGGAGATGCCGAAGCGCCAGTCGGACGGTATTGCCGCGGCCAGGGAACGGCAACTGCTCATCGCGCGCTTTTTCCTGCTGATCAATCAACTGAACGAAGCCGATCTGCTCAGGTTCATGAACCGGTACGAGCAAAAACGGTTCGCCATGCTGCGGGAATTTCCCCGCGTGCCCTGCAACATTACCCTGGATCTGGCCGCCGATGGCCGTGCGATCAACTGTTTTGCCATGGATATCAGTGCCGGCGGGATGTTCGTGGAAAGCTGTGAACCCTTTACCATGGGGCAGCTGGTGTCAATCTGTTTTTCGCTGGCCGATAACCGCCTGGCCCTCAAACTCAAGGGCCGTGTGATCCGTATGGAGCATGGGGGCATCGGAATAAAATACGAGTCGCTGACCAGCTACCAACAGGAAATCATGAAGGATCTGATCAACCGCCTTCATCGCCAGGCCAGTTCTCAACTCCCCTTGGGATAACGCAGGGCCTCTCCGGCTTCAACGGGGCCGTCGCCCCTTGGCGCCGGCGGGCCTTGTCCGTGGACTGGCCCGCCACCCGCTTCCACAGGCCCGAGAGCCATTGAAATTGAAGCCGGATGGACTTATAATAACCTTCGACAGTTGCTTGGGCTTAAATAAGGAGTTGAATTGGAAATGATCGACGTTCGAAGCCAGCACATTGAAGTCAGTAATGAGCGGCGGCAATGCCCCAGAATAGAGTTCCGATGCACGGCGCTTTTCAGCCATCTGAAGGATGTGCTCAAGGTGACCGACTTGAGCGTCAATGGCCTGTTTGTGGAAGTCCGGGATAAGACCGGCCTTGATCCGGGCCGCATGGTCAGCCTGGCGATAAAGTTCCCCACCGAGGAAAAAGCGATTCTGTTAAAGGCCAAGATCGCCAATGTCAACAAACGCGGCGTGGGATGCAGTTTCGTTGATCTCGTCCCCAAAAATTTTGAGGCTATCAAAAACTGTTTCGAAACCTTCAGGGACACCCTACCCCTTCGCTGACCCGCCCTCCAGCGGGTCGCCACGCGTCATCTGCCCAAACCCAGACCCCCGTCAATGCGCTAGGCGCATCTTTCCAGATGCGCGACGATGGCCAGTGCCGCTTGGATGGCATTGTTGCCACGGTCTACGCGCGTGAGCGGTTCCATGGCCGAGACCATGGCGTTGATCTGAGGGTCGAAATAGACGCCGCCCCCGTTCTGCGCCTGGATCATCAGATGTTTTTGCGACACCATCTGGATGATTCGGCTGGCATTTTTATCCCGCGGCTCCCGGGCCATGTTGGTGATCAGGGTGGGGCGAATCCGGTTCAGGTGGATGGCCATCTCAGCCGCATCCGCCGGATCCCCGTTTTCAGCCACCCGATCGAGCAGGGCGCTCACCGTCCTCACCCGGATGTCGTTCTTGGGGTCCATGGCCGTTTTAACAAGATCCCCCAGGGATGGCCGGCGGCTCGTCAGCCGGCTCAAGGTTCGATAGACGGCGTTCCTGAGGAAGGCGTAGGCGTTTTGAATAGCTACCGGCTGGGGCGTCATCACCACGATCTGGCGCTGGGCGGCTAGAAAAAAGTCAAGCGTGTTGAAGCCGGTGCCGGCTCCCAGGTCCAGAACCACATGGTCGGCTTCGATCTTGGAGATGGCCTGGAGGATTTTCGTCTTCTGGGCATACTGAAGGTTGGCCAGGGTCAGCACCTCGCTGGCGCCGCAGATGATTCTGAGCCCTTTTTGTTCCGTCCCCATGCAGACGTCGTCCAAGGTGGCATACTGGCGGTTGATGAAATCATTCAGGGTTCGGCTGGGTGTACGGATGCCCATGAACGTGTGAAGATTGGCTCCGCCCAAATCGCCGTCGATGACCACGGTGTCCTGGCCGTTTTCGGCCAGTGACATGGCGATCAAAATGCTGAGCACGCTCTTGCCGATGCCGCCTTTACCGCCTCCGACCGCCCAGATTTGCGGCCCTGGGACCGGCGCTGTTTCCGTGTGCTGTTTTTGCATCCGCTTGGTTCCCCTTGATTATCAGTGGCGCACCAGATGATTCCATAAATTCCAGATCATGTCTTGTTCGTCGTTGGATATGGTACAGAAGGCATTCAGGGCCATGGCCGTTTCTTCGGGCATGGGATCGAAGGTGATGCCGACAATGTGGGTGGGATAGCTGTCGCTGCCGACGGTCTTGCGCCAGGCCACCTTGCCGGTGAGCCCGTCGATAACCGTACGAGAGCCTTCGAGGATTGTCAGCGTCGTGGGTTGGTTAAGCAGCGATTCAAGGTCGGGGAGGGCGGTATCATTGATCAGGGCCACACAAATGCCGCCGGTCGACAGGTCTCGGGCGGTGCCGCGGATGACCCGCTGGTCAGCGGTCCGGGCCGGCATAAAATCCAAGGTGACATCCGCCGGCAGGCAGTACCGGCAGTGCCGGCGAACCGTCTGCCAGGCGCGGTCGCTGCCTTGCGGCGTCCGCATCCGGCTTATCCGTTCGAGGAGTTCGCGGATTCGCGGATAGCGGTAGCAGGTGGCCTTGAGCACCGGCTTGGAAAATTTAACCAGTTCCACGGCCGTGATGGCTGCGACCCGTGCACGGCACGACGACTCCTCTTCCAGGGGAAAGATGTCCCCGAAAATATCGTTTTCCGCCAGCGCAAGGGTGCTGGCGGGCTTACCATCGTCCCTTGGCGGCAGGGTTTCCGACAATTCACCCGCTACAATGAAATAGATGCCCGTGGACTCCTGGCCGGTGTCGTAGACCGTCTCGCCGGGCGACAGGCGCACCCGGGTCATGCGAAGCATCAGGGCCACCATCTCCTCGTAGGTCAGCTGGGAAAAAAGGAGGTGCGACGGTACGTCGGCGGCGCCCTTGCGCCGGACCCGCGCATGAAAATGGCGACCCTCCCGATGGGACGGCTTGACGATGCTCCACTCCAAGATCTTGGCCACAATGGACTGCAGCACCATGCCGGCATCCAGGTAGAGGTCGGCTGCTTTATTGTAGGCCACCAGGGCCGCTTCCGGATGCTTTTTGCCGGCTAGGAGATCAGCGAATTTGCGGTACAGGTCCGGATCCTCGGGAAAGACTTCAAGCAGGTGTTCAAATTCCTCCACCGAATCAATATCGATCTGGTCGTCGAGAATCTGTTCGATGATGCTTCCCCGGTCCGGATTCGCCTGCGGTTCGATTGGGTTCATGGTCAGAGGGGGGTTCCTTTTTTAAGTGCGTCAATGACGGCGTCAAGGCGTTGATTCAACAGTTCGCTTTTTTGGTGCGACAGGCGAAGGACCTCCGCCAAGGGGGCCAGCCGACGGTCGATCGCTAGCACCATTTCGGTCAGGTCGGCCATCCTCAGGGCGAGGCTGTCCAACTGGGCCTGGATCGGCTCTCTTGCGTCTGACGGGCAATCCACCTGGCAGCAGCCGCGAAATTCACCGATCATTTCCTCAAGGTCATGCTTTTCGGCTTCGGACAGGCCGACAGCCAGCGAATCTAATAGCGGATCGGACATAAAGGCACCTGGCCGGCTGCATCACAGCTGTTCATGGTTTTTCAGATGCTCGCGTATCACCGAGTCGATGGTTTTGATATCCTGGTCATGGGTTGGCGGAAGATCGCGCATCCAGGAGGGTTGGGCTGGTTTTTTCCGGCCGCCGCCGATCCATATCAGCACAAAAAGCAGCACAATGATGACGGACGTCACCGCGATCAGGGCGGCGATCAGGCCCTGCTGAAAGCGATTGCGCGCTAAACCATCAGTGTCGGGGGTGGATGGCGCAGCCGAACCGGATGCCTCCAGGGATGGGTCAACCCGCGGTGTTGAGATCCCCACGAAGGCCGATTCCTCCGGCTCGCCGCTGGGTTCCGTAAAGGATGCCTGGGCTTCGATCGATCGAAGCGGCAGCGTGTTTTCAGGCGGCCGGTCGGCTGCGGCCGACGCGCGGGAACGATAGGCATCGATGATGAACCGGTGGGGGCCGGTGAGCCAGAACGCTTTGACATCCGTCGGTTCGAAGTCGAAGACCGCGTCAATGCGCATGGAATCCGACCTTTTGGAGACATCCAGGCTGACGATCTCCTCGTGGTATCCCCCGCTGGGGGGTGCAGGCAGGTTGTTGATGATCCCGCTCAGCGCCACCCGCAGGGTGTTGCGGTCGATGGCCACTGTCGGGGGAGGGGCCAGGGGCCGGTCGAATTCAAGCACCATGCGTATGAATCCTGGGTTGTTGCCGATGCGAAGGTCCTTGACGACCGAGGCTTCGGCCTGCAGGCCCGGCGTAAGCAGCATGGCGAGGGGCACGAGCAGCAGCGGTGTTGTTTTCAGTGTAAGCCATGTATTGAACTCGGTCATCGTCATGCCGCAGGGTGGAAGGGATTGGATGCCTGGTCGATCAATCACGCGTAACCGTTCGTCGGGCGGCCGTTGGTCCGCAAAAGTAGAAGAAAAACAGCCTGCTGTCAAGGCCCGTGGTGGGGCTATTCGGACCCGCGCCGGTTCAGGCGGGGCAGGCCTTCTCCGGCTGGAAGTCGCACAGCGGCTCTTGGGCCATATAGTCGCCGGTGGCCTCAAAGGCCCTGGCCCGGCAGCCGCCGCATACGGCCCGGTACTCGCAAAGACCGCATTTGCCTTCCAGCTGTCGGTAATCCCGAAGCTTCAGGAATACCGGCGAGTGTCTCCAGACCTCGCCGAAGGGGGTTTGGGTGATGTCTCCGCAGTTGACATCGGTGTAGCCGCACGGTTGCACCACGCCGGTATGGGAGACGAAGCAGAACCCCGTTCCGGCCAGGCAGCCCCGGGTGACGGCATCGAGGCCGTGGGTTTGAAAGGTGATGGACTGGCCTTCCGCCTTGGCCCGCTGACGCAGTATCCGGTAGTAGTGGGGCGCACAGGTGGCCTTGAGTTGCAGGGTCGTTTTTTCACGTTGATCATAAAACCAGTTCAGCGTGGTTTCGTAAGCTTTGGCGTCGATGGCCTGGTCGACGATATATTTCCCCCGACCGGTGGGCACCAGCAGAAAAATATGATGCGCCGCGGCACCCAGCCGTTCAGCCAGTTCAAGAATGCTGGGGATCTGGTCCAGATTGGCTTTGGTGATGGTGGTGTTGATCTGAAATTCGATTCCCGCGGCTTTGACATAGTCGATGCCCCGGATGGCGGCATCGAAAGCGCCCTCCACGCCGCGGAATTTATCGTGAAATTCCTTGGTGGCCCCGTCGATGCTGGCACTGATCCGCCGGATGCCGCTGGCGGCCATTTTTTCGGCCACCGCCGGGGTGATCAGGGTTCCGTTGGGGGCCATCACCATTCTCAGTCCCAGGCGGTCGCCATGCGCGGCGATGTCGAAGATGTCCTCCCTGAGCAGGGGTTCACCGCCGGTGAGGATGATGATGGGCCGGCCCACCTCGGCGATCTGTTCCAGCAGGTTGAACGCCTGGGCGGTATCCAACTCACCGGCATAGGGGCCATTGGTGGCCGAGGCGCGGCAGTGAACGCAGGAGAGGTTGCAGTTCCGGGTCGTCTCCCAGGCCACCAGGCGCAGGGTGTGGCCCTTGGCGTGATCCTGGCCGTGAGCATGGGGCGGATGGCCTTTTGGCGTATGGGCGTGCTGAGGATTCATTGGGTAAATTAATCCTTCGTATCTTAATCTAGAATTGAGATTTTTCTGGGAGCTGGGTTTTTGTAATTGGTTATTTAATCAAGATGTTACGCAAAAATTCGTTGTTTCCAGTTTTTCCGTGACAGGTAAAACCAATCTAGTTATCCGTTGATTACGGCGGCGGCCTCCATGGCGAAATAGGTCAGGATCATGTCGGCACCGGCCCGTTTGATGGCCGTAAGGGTCTCCATCATGACCTTGCGGCCGTCGATCCAGCCCATTTTATCGGCAGCCTTGATCATGGCGTACTCGCCGCTGACATTATACGCCGCCAGGGGCAGGTCGACTTCGTCCCGGATGCGGCAGATGATGTCCAGGTAAGCCAAGGCCGGTTTCACCATGATGATGTCGGCCCCTTCCTCCACATCCATGGTGGCTTCGCGGATGGCCTCCCTGGCATTGGCCGGATCCATCTGGTAGGTGCGCCGGTCACCGAACTGGGGGGCGCTGCCGGCGGCCTGGCGAAACGGTCCGTAATAGGATGAACAGTACTTGGCGGCATAGGACATGATCGGGATCTGGGCATAGTCGTTTTCGTCCAGCAGGTTGCGGATTTCGGCGACCCGGCCGTCCATCATGTCGGATGGGGCCACCATGTCTGCGCCCGCCTTGGCATGGGACAGGGCCGTACGGGCCAGCAGGTCAAGGCTGGCGTCATTGTCTACGCGATGGCCCTCCACAAAGCCGCAGTGGCCATGGTCGGTGTACTGGCACAGGCACACATCGGTGATTACGGCCAGGTCAGGCAGCTTCTCCTTGACGGCCCTGACCGCCCGCTGGACGATGCCGTCCTTGGCGTAGGCCTGGGTGCCCAGGGGGTCCTTTTTGGGCGGGATGCCGAAAAGGATAATTGCGGGGATGCCCAGGTCGAAGGCCTGACGGGCCGTCTTGACCAGGTTGTCGATGGAAAGGTGGTATTGGCCGGGCATGGCATCGATGGGGTCTTTGACCCCTTTGCCGTCGATGGCAAACAGCGGCAGGATGAGGTCGTTGACCGTAAGGACCGTCTCGCGGATCATTTTGCGCAAGGCCTCGCTCTGGCGCATCCTGCGGGGGCGATAATCGGGAAACAGCATGTCAGCTCCTGGGTACGGGGGTTGAATGGACCGGAAAAGCCAATTGCCTGCCTGATGGTGGAATCATTTGGGGTGAATTCCGGAAATAGGTCTATCTGCCATGTCAGGGGCTATAGGGTTTGGGCGATTTCCTCATCGGTCAGGTAGCAGGCCGGGTCCGGGGCCCACACATCACCGCTAACCGCTTCGGCGCGTACGCGGAAGTTGCCGCCGCAGACGTCCAGCCAGGCGCAGGTGGAACAGCGGCCCTTGACGTGGATCTTTTTTTCCTTGAGCTTTTCCAGCAGATCGTCTTGCGGCTCGGTCCAGATCTGGGAAAAGGGGCGCTGGCGGACGTTGCCGAAGCTGTGGTGGCGCCAGAACTGGTCGGCGTAGACTTCGCCGTCCCAGCTGACGCAGCCGATACCCCGGCCCGAGTTGTTGCCCTCGTTCATTTTAAGCAGCTCCAATACCTCGGCGGCCCGTTGGGGGTCTTCCTCCAGCAGCCGCAGGTACAGATAGGGGCCGTCGGCATGGTTGTCCACCGTGAGGACTTCCTTGGCCAGGCCCTTGTCGTGGAGCGCCCGGGTGCGGTCGATGATCAGGTCGACCGCCCTGCGGGTGCCCGCCAGGCTCAGGTCCTCGGCCACCATCGTGGACCCCCGGCCGGCATAGACCAGGTGATAAAAGCAGACCCGCGGGATATCCATCGCCTCTATCAGATCGAAGATGGCCGGGATCTCATCCACGTTGAACCGGTTGATGGTAAAGCGCAGTCCCACCTTGATGCCCGCATCCTGGCAGTTGCGGATGCCTTCCAGGGCCTTGTCATAGGCCCCGGGCACGCCCCTGAACCTGTCGTTGACGCCCTGCATGCCGTCCAGGCTGATGCCCACATAGGAAAGGCCGATGGATTTGAGGGTCCTGGCCACGCCGGGGGTGATCAGGGTGCCGTTGGTGGAAATCACCGCCCGCATGCCCCGCTCGACGGCATAGGCCGCCAGTTCGGGAAGGTCCTTCCTGACCAGGGGCTCACCGCCGGAAAAGAGCATCACCGGCGATCCGAACCGGGCCAGATCATCGATCAGCGCCTTGCCCTCAGCGGTGGAGAGTTCGTCGGCAACGGCTTCTTCGGTGGCCTGGGCATAGCAATGCACACACTTGAGATTGCATTTGCGGGTCACGTTCCATACCACCACCGGCCGTTTGTCCTTGGAAAACTGCAGCAGATGCGAGGGCAGGGTGGATGATTGCCGGCCATAACGCAGGGCGTCCGAGGGCTCGACGGTGCCGCAGTACAGCTTGGATATTCCGATCATAGGGGGTCAGCCTTCCAGCAGGTTGTCAGTTTTCGGGGGCAGCGGGGGGCGGTCGTCGGTGTTTCGCCTGAGGAGATCGGCGATATAGCCATCCGGTTTTTCCAGGGCCTCCCGGGTGATGAAAAATCGGGTCCGCCCGGTCTTTTCACGAACCAGCTTCAGGCCATGTTCGAAATCAGCGGTCAACCTCCGGTAGTATGCTTCCGGCTTGCTCCGGGTGCTGAAGCATTGACCGATGATATAGTCAATGGCCTCTTCTTCCAGGACGATGTTAATACCATGATTTTTGATAAAGTAAAGCTCTATGGACTTGGTCTCTTCGTAGTGAGACTTGATCTTTTTCAGCACTTTCTCAATGTCGGTCACCTGGCGGCAGTAAGCGCTGGCAGCCAGTTCAATGCGTGAATCGGTCAGTTGAATGCCGTATTTTTCAGCAAAGGTTTTACGGTTGGTGGTCACATATTCCACGATGCGTAGGCATTCATCCGCCGCCAGTTGGTCAAAGGCCTTTTTACAGGTCTCGTCCTCGGGTCGGTCGAGCATCTCGTCCAGGCTTTGGCGGGGTGAATCGATCACCTGCCGGGTGACGGCAAAGCGCGTGATGGCGCTGGAGGGCAGGGTTTTTTCAAAAGGCAGCAGGGCGCCCTCCACCGCGCTGACCAGCCCGCGAGCACCGGTGTTTTCAGCAAATGCCCGCCGGGACAGCACCTCCAGGGCTTCGGTCTGAAACTTGACATCGATGCCGTAGGCGGCAAAATCCAGCTTTTTGCCCAGGATGATGGGGTTGTTGGGATTCTTGAGAATGTCGCACAGATCCGCTTCGGTCAGGTGTTCGAAGATGGTGCGCACGGGCAGTCGACCGACAAACTCGGATTCAAATCCATACTGGACGAGGTCCTCGGATTTTACCTTGGTCAGGATGTCCCTGTCCTGGGACGGGTTGGCCAGCGTCGCTCCGAATCCGATCTTCTGGTCGGCGATGCGCCGGGAAATAATGGTGTCCAGGCCGGTAAAGGCGCCGCTCATGATGAACAGGATATGCTTGGTGTTGATACTGCTCTTTTCCTTTTTGCCGGTTTTCCGGAAGCGGTCGATCTCCTGCAGCATGGATACCGGGTCGTGGGGGACCTTCAGATCCACTTCGGTCTCTTCCATGGGTTTGAGCAGGGCCCGCTGGACACCGGTCCGGGAAACGTCGGCGCCGATCAGATTGTGGCTGGAGGCGATTTTGTCGATTTCGTCGATATAGATGATGCCGTACTGGGCCAGTTCGATATCCCCGTCGGCCTCTTTGACCAGGTCGCGGACCAGATCCTCCACATCACCGCCGACATATCCCGTCTCGCTGAATTTGGTGGCGTCGCCCTTGACAAAGGGCACACCGATTTTCTTGGCAATCAGGCGAACCATATAGGTCTTGCCCACGCCGGTGGGTCCGAGCATCAGCACGTTGTTCTTGATGACGCCGACCATGTCGCTGAAGTCGTCGGGGGCGCTTTGAATGTGCTTGATCCGGTTGAAGTGGGTGCAGATTTTGGTGGCCAGCGTATCTTTGGCCGCCGTCTGCTTGACGATGTACTGGTCCAGATAGGCCACCAGATCTTGGGGTTTGAGGTCGAAGACGACTGCCGGGCGTTTTTTTGGCGGCGGTTCGCCCTCATCGCTTTTGGCCGCCTGGGGCATGACGATGGGCGTGGCCAGCTTCACGCTGCCGCCGAATTTTTTGGCCAAAAAATCACCCAGTTCTTTTTCAAGTTCCTTGGGGTCGGGTATTTTTTCATTATTTTCTCTCATAATTCGTGATTATAAGCACATGACCCGGCAAATTCAAGCCCATACCCGGGTGCCGGGTTCAACGCAAAACCGTAGCCCCTGACCAGCGGCCCGGCAATGCAATTCAAAAAAGAGCTTGAGAAATTGCGGCGGCGGCCGATACTATAACTCGGCGTTTGCGTCAACCGGCATCCGGCGCAGCCATGGGCAGCAGGCGCAACAGAAAATAAATGTTGACAAGGGCTATGGGTGGATTAAGATTGCGGATTAGGTTTTAACCAAGAATAGCATGCGGTGATCAAACAACATATATGGACACTCTCAATCGGATTCAGTTTGAAGCGCCCCCTCTGAATGCGCTCACCAGCGGCCACACGGTGGTCGATCTTCATTTCCATTCCCATTTTTCGGACGGTGCCGATGCGGTGGCCGACATCGCCCAACGCGCCCGGCAACTGGGGATCGGCGTTGCCATTACCGACCACAACACCATCGACGGCGCCGTGGCGCTCGACAGCCATGCCGATGTGCTCAGCATTCCCGGCATCGAAGTGACCTCCCGCGAAGGGGCCCACGTGCTGCTCTATTTTTACCAGGTGGATGACCTCAAGGCGTTTTATGCCGCCGATGTGAAGCCCCATATGGGGCCAACGCTGATGTCCTCGCTCGCATTGGATGTGGAAGCCATCATCCGGCGGGCCAGGAAATACAACAGTGTCGTCGTCTTCCCGCATCCTTACTCCGCCACCTTCACCGGCATCTGCAACCACAGCTTTTCCGACCTTCAGCTGCATCGTCTGCTTGGCATGGCCGACGGCGTGGAGGTGATCAATTCAGAAAACCTGAAGCGCTGGAATCTGAAAAGCGCCCTGCTGGGATTCAACCTGGATCGCGCCATTACCGGCGGCAGCGACGGCCACAGCGTTCAGCAGCTGGGCGCTGCAGTGACCTATGCCGCCTGTGAGCCCAGCCGCAGCGCGTTTTTGGATGCCGTGAGCCGCAAACAGGCCAAGGTGATGGGGACCGAGTCGAAACTGCTGAATAAAATCCAGTCCAACGGCGCCAAACTGAAAAACAGCCTCAACAACTATCCCGACCTGGTGGAAAAAAATATCCGCTACGGCAAAAGCGTGATCCGGTTCCGCACCCGCCGGGCCGCCGAGCAGATCTGGCAGCGCATCAACGACAGACATCTGCGTAAGGCCTTTTATTTCGTGGCCGGGATGACCTTTTTAAAAATCAACTACAATGCCCTGCCCCTGATCATGTTTTCCCTGATCACCTGAACCCCGTGATGCTCCGGCCCGGACCGATCCCCGAAAAAAATACCTAGGGACGTTGTTTCTTTGTTGCGTTGTCTTGCATCTCATTCCTTGTTGCAAGGGTTGACGGTTCGAAGAGCGGTAGGATCGGTTGATTTCGTTGTGATCCTGTGCCGCAATCAACCCCGGTCATGGGTTAATCCCCGCTATCGCTCCCCGCTTGCATACCCCCCACCCCGCCCTGCCGAAGGCAGCGTCTACTGGCTGCCCAAACCCTTCAGCAGGCCTTTCACACCCTCTCGAACCTGTTCCTTGGTGGCTTCCTTGGGGGGGATCAGTTTGCGGAGGTCTTCCTTGACGGTTGCTTTGGAAGGCACCAGCTGTTTCAGGGCCTCCTTGTCCAGGGGCTGTTCAAGCTGCTGTCGCAGCATGGCCTGGAGGTCCGGCTTGAATGTGGGGGCCGCAAAGCTGCCTGACACCAGCACCGGCACCATGATCCCCGAGCGCTGGGCTGTGTCGCCCTGACCCTTGATCGTGGCCACAAATTTGGGTTCCACCCGAAAATTCAGGCTCTCTTTGGCCAGGTCGGCGCTGCCGGCGGCCAGCACCCGCATCAGGGGCGAGTTCAGTCTGGAGGCATCGGTTTTAAACAGCCCGCTGGCGATCGTAAAGGGCAGCTGCAGTTCTGCGAAGTCGGTGCGTGGTTTTTCCGAGGGGTTTTGGGCCGCACCAAAGGCGGTCTGCACGTTGCGCACCATGGACGCCAGGTCAATGCCCACGATGGCGCCGTCGTTGAAGCGCAGGTCGCCTTTGCCGCCGAGTGTCTGACGAATCAGCGCGGGGGCGTCGCCGCTGAAATTCAGATCGATTTCGGCGGCCAGTGCACCTTCGATCAGCTCCTTGGCCATCATATCCTTGACCAGGGGGCCGGATTGGAGGCCGCTCAAGGCCATCTGCAGGGTTGTCGCGGGAGTGTCGGTTTGAACGTTGACCCTGCCGCTGCCGGCAAGCCGGCCCTGGTAAAGGTCTAGCTTGAGCGGATCCAATTGGATGATGCCGTTGCGCGCGCTGACCCGGACCTCGATGTTCTGCATCCTGGCTTTCTTGACCTTCAACTCGGCGGTGGTGATGCGTGCATCCATGACCAGGCGGCGCAGGGGGCCGTAATCGGTTTTGGGTGCAGCCGGATCCGCCGCCGCCGGCTTGGTGCTATCGGCCCCGGCCTTGGCTGCGGCGGGCGCGGGCAGGTAGCGGTCCAGATCGATGCGGTCCAATTTGAAGTCCAGCGTGAGATTGGGTTTGGCGAACTCGCTGGCCCGGGCGGAAAAGGTGGCCCGGGAATCGTCCAGTTTCAGGCTGCCGTCGGACACGACGATGCTTTCCGGGGTGCCCTTGAGTTTCAGGGCCACGGCAACGGCGTTAAGCACCGTGGCATCGGCCGGCTCGAGGGGCAGTTTCAGGCCCAGCCGGTCCATTATCCGGCGGGGCGAAAATTCAGCCACGCTCACGGCCAGATCGAATGTGGCAGGCGTTGTGGACGGGTCGACCCGGCCGCTCAGGCGGACATCCAGTTCGTTGAGCAGTTGGGCGGCCAGCTCCAGCGGCAAGGGGCTTTTGCCGGGCTGGGTCCCCAGCGGGCCGATGGTGCCGTTGAGTGTGACCGGCTTCTGGTCCGCCAGCGCCGAAAATGCCACGCCGATGGGTTTGTCAAAGGAGACGTTGGTCAGAACCAGGTCGATGTCCTTGATCTCCTGGCGCGTGCCGGCAGCCTGGTCCAGCCATACGACCAGACCGTTGGTGATGGCAAACTCTGCCACCATCAGCCCCTTGATCGGCAGTTCACCGGTTGAGGCCGTCTGCGGCTGTTCTTTGGCCGGGGCCGGTGCCCCTCCCGCGGGTTGCCCCAGGCCCTCCCAGCCGCCTTTGCCGTCCTTGCGTTTTTCGAGCACAATTTTGGGTTGGTTGACCACGAAGCGCTTCACTTCGATGGTGCGCGACAGCAGGGGCAGGAGCTTGACACGCACCTCGAAAGATTCCACGGCCACGAAATCCTGCTCCTTGAAACCGGCAGGATTGCCCAGGTGCAGGTCCGACAGCCGTACGCCGATCCAGGGGAAAAAGGACGGTTTCAGGTCGCCGCCCAGGCGGAAGGTGCGTCCGGTGGCCTTGGCGACCTGCTGCTCGATCTGCGGCTTGTATTTTTCGACGTCAACGACCATCGGCAGCACAATCACGGCGATGACAATCAGCGCCACGGTGATACCGGCAAGCGCAAGGATCCATTTTACGGCTTTGTTCATGGTGAGTCCCCCTTTCGGTCCGGGTTCGGTTGTGGCTCTGCCCGGAATTTTAATGCATGAATGCTAAGTACGCTTACCCAGATGTAAAGTCCAGGGTCAT
>CAVPIL010000014.1:0-29011 GCA_963704985.1 uncultured delta proteobacterium
TGGATCTGCCAAAGGAATTGGCGTATCCGCTTTTGCCAAGTGTTATAAATAGGTCCATTAAGGGTAGCAATCCGTTGCGAGTTTTGACTATTTCCAGATTGCCGCGTAATATTTCCAACCGGGCCTGGTTTAAAACCGGACGCATGCGGTTCGATACGGCCGCATGCAACTCAACATCTTCCAGTTTGATTTCGGGCAAGGTCGGTTGATGGATCAATTCAACTTCCCGCTGCCAGAATCCGGGCCCCACAGGATTGAGCAATCGCAGCAGCTGCAGGTGAATCGATTCCTTGTTGGACCGCGCTTCGATGAGCGCCTGCTCTTGTGCCGCAACCTCGGCCTGGACGGCCGCCAATTCAGTTCTGGCCAATCGACCGACAGTGACCAGTTCATTGGTTTCATCGAGTTGCTGTCGGGCGACATTCAATGATTCGTCAACAATTTCGATTTGACGTCGAGCCAGCGCATAGTCCCAGTAAGTTCGTTCCACCTCCGCTACCAGAAACTCGGTAAACCCCCGCAACTCATACTCCGACATGCGCGTATCCAGGCGTGCCTGTTGCAATCGTGCCAGGTTCACGTCCGTTCCGTATCCTCTCAGCAGCGCTTGGCTGACCGACATCCCCAGGTGGGTCGAATAAAAGCGGTCATCGTAAAGCGATGCGTCATTCATTTGCGTGCCTGCATCCAGGGCGACCGTCGTGCCAGTTGGGAAATATTGTTCCAGAGAAATGATGCCTCCGGCGGCATCGGTGGTGTAATTCTCAGTTTCAGACCCGCTTCTTGCAAGGCGTTCGCCTTTCACTCTACCGGCGGAGATCTCCGCATTAATTTCCGGATCAAACGCGGCCCTTTCCTGATCTTCCAAGGTTTGCTGGATCGATGGATTCAATCGTTGCACCACCAGCGAACGGTTGTTTTGAAGGCAAAGCAAAACGGCCTCGGTGATGGTGACTTTCAAAGGCTCCGGAGGCAACGTTCGCGTTGCCATCGCATCGGGTTGTTTGGTAGATGCCAAACCCATGTGCACCGCTGTATCAGCAGGAGAATTCGTTCCACCCGCCGTGTGGTCAATCCGTTTCTCGACCAGCGAACAGGACGCCGACAACAGCATTACCCCGCATACGGTAAAGAACGATGACAGACGATGATGATATCTTGCAAACATCATATCAAGATCCTTAGGAATCCCTTTTCGGACCGATGGCGGTCAGCTGGGTACAATTTTCAGGTTTTTTATAGACAAACTACTCAAGTTATATATTTTCTTTGTTTCACGATTACAACCGCAGACTGTTTTGAACACATGCCACATATTTATGAATGGTTGCGATGGAAAAGCAGCGCTGGCAAATCGCCATATGAATCCTTTCATCAACCATTTTTTTCTTTGCAATATCAGCTTTAAACGTGCAATGTCGCCTTTGTTGCATCGGCGAGCACATCTATTTGGCAAGTGCCCATGTCAATGGCTACGGAAAGGATTTTATATCATGAAATCGGGCGGCCCTAAATTCTTTATTCTGGCGGTTCTTCTAATTGGCTTGGCGGCAGGATTAAGCTGGATAATTTTCGGGCAATTTCATGGCAGTAGCGACTCGAGCCAAGGCGCCAAGGCGTTGCGGCCGGTGCCGGTGGAAGTAGCTCAGATTCAGCACGGGCCGATCGCATTACAGCGGACATTCAGCGGGGAGTTGGAAGCCCTGACTGAGTTTGTTGTTGCACCGAAAGTAAGCGGACGCGTGGTGCGTGTTTTGGTAGATATTGCCGATCGGGTCAAGCGGGGTCAAGTCGTGGCCGAATTGGACAATGATGAATATGTTCAGTCTGTTGCCCAGGCCCAGGCCGATCTGGAAGTGGCAAGGGCCAACCTTTCTGAGGCCAAGAGCGCCCTGGATATTGCTAATCGCGAGTTTAAACGCAGCGAGTCGCTTATCAAGCGAGGGATCGCATCTGATTCTGAATTCGATGCTGCCGGGCAGAATCAACTGGCCAAGCAGGCACAGCTTAAAGTCGCTGCAGCCCAGGTGACGAAGGCCGTTTCATCCCTGGAGACTGCAAATATCCGGCTCGGCTATACTAAGGTAACAGCGGGTTGGACCAATGGTAATGAGCATCGCGTCGTGGCTGATCGCTACATGGACGAGGGCCAGACCGTTGCTGCCAACGAGCCCCTGCTCTTGATCGTCGATTTGCACCCCATCGTCGGGGTGGTTTTCGTCACCG
This sequence comes from uncultured delta proteobacterium, assembly GCA_963704985.1. Classification (GTDB taxonomy): domain Bacteria; phylum Desulfobacterota; class Desulfobacteria; order Desulfobacterales; family Desulfosarcinaceae; genus Desulfosarcina. The sequence continues at coordinate 2,227 of CAVPIL010000014.1, forward strand.
AGAGAGACTACGCCTACCTGAAACCCGGACAGCCGGTTTCGTTGACAACGGACACCTATCCGGGTGAACCGTATACGGGCCACATTGATCGCATTGCCCCCGTCTTCCGTAAATCCACCCGGCAGGCACGAATCGAAATGTCCATCGCCAATCCACAACATAGACTCAAACCCGGCATGTTCATCAGGGCCACAGTGTTGCTATCCCAGTTGCCTGAGGCCACCATCGTCCCGGAGCAAGCGTTGACCATCCGTGATGACCGGAACGGTGTTTTCATCGCCAGTGAAGATGGCCGATCAGTAAGCTGGCACGAGGTAAAGGTCGGCATCCGCGAAGGGAACCGGGTGCAGGTGGAAGGAGAGGGATTATCTGGTCGGGTGGTCACCCTGGGGCAGCAACTGTTAAAAGAAGGATCCCTGATCATGATTGCTGCCGGACAGAACGAACCCGCTGACACCGGAAAAAAGGCTGACGCCCAATGAATCTGCCGAATTTCAGCGTCAAACGCCCTATTTTCACGATCATGGTGACCCTGATCCTGGTTATTCTCGGAGCGGTGGCCCTGAGCCGGCTGCAGATCGACATGCTGCCCAACATCGAACTGCCAACACTGAGCATCCGGACGGATTATGAAGGTGCCAGTCCCGAGGTGATAGAGCGGCTTGTCACCCAGATTATCGAAGAGATCGTTGCCACGGTGCCAGGTGTGGAAGAAATCACATCGACATCTTCAGAGGGCCGAAGCACAGTTAATGTCAGTTTCGTGTGGGGCACGCAAATTGACACTGCCGCGATTGACGTTCAGGGCAAACTCGAAGACGAGCTCAACGAGCTGCCGGATGATATCGTCAGACCCCGTATCCGAAAATTTGACATTGCCAGTTTTCCGGTCGTGTTGTTAGGTATTTCAAGTAACCTCGATCCCGTGGAACTCACCGAGTTGATTGAAGAGCAGATCCGATATCGCTTTGCCCGCATTCCGGGTGTCGCCCAAGTTGACGTTTGGGGCGGCTTCAACCGCGAAGTCCGGATCGAACTGGATCCTGACCGGATCCAGGCCGTCGGTCTACCGCTGGACACTGTGATCAAAGCCATTCGCGATGCCAACCTCGATCTTCCGGCGGGTAAAATCGAACAGGGGCAATTTGAGGTTATGCTGCGTGCACCGGCCGAGTTTACCAACCTCGGTCAGATTCGAGACACGGTCATCGTCCAGCGTGACGGTGCCGCAATAACCCTTGGCCAAATCGCTGAGGTCAAAGACACTTATGAGAAGCTGACCCGAATTGTACGCGTTAATGGTGGACGCGGGTTGCGTGTGGCGATCCGCAAACAGGCCAATGCCAATACGGTCGACGTGTCCAAACGTATCCTGGTTGAAATCGAAGCGGCCAACCAGGCATTCCCGCAGATCAACATTGTCCCGGTCATCAACCAGGGTAATTATATTGAGCGATCAATCGTCAATGTCGCCCGCTCGGTGCTATACGGAGGTGGGTTGGCGGTCTTGGTGTTGCTATTTTTCCTGCGCAACATCCGAAGCACGCTGGTTATCTCCCTATCAATTCCGATCTCAATCGTGACCACTTTTGCATTGATTTTCTTCGGGGGCTTCACGATAAATCTGATGACTCTGGGTGGGCTGGCATTAGGGGTGGGCATGATGGTCGACAGTTCTATCGTCGTGCTTGAAAACATTTTTCGTCGCAGCAGCGAGAATGGCGAAACGCCAGAGGAAGCATCAGTGGAAGGTGCCCGGGAGGTCGGGCCTGCCATCATTGCAAGTACCATCACCACGCTGGTCATTTTTCTACCGTTGGTTTTCGTGCGTGGTGTTTCGGGAATCCTCTTCAAGGAGATGGCCTACGTGATCATCTTTGCGCTGATCTGTTCGCTGACGCTGTCCTTGAGTCTGGTGCCCATGCTGGCCTCCAGGCTTTTGAAGTCAAACCAGCAACTTCCCAAGACACCCGCTGCACGAACGAAACGCTGGTATTCTGCCGCCAACTATGTATCTTCGGGTCTCGTGAACGCTTACATGGATCTGTTGCGTTGGGTCCTGAGCCATCGTCTGGTTTCCGTCCTTGCGGCCGCTGCCTTGCTCGGTGCAAGTCTGCTGCTCCTGCCCTTGATAGGCAGTGAATTTATGCCCCCCAGTGATGAGGGCGAGGTTCGCGTAAGCGGTAAGATGGAAATTAGTACCCGGCTCGAGTTGGTCGATAGGCAGACACGCATCATGGAACGGATCGTTCAACCGGCCGTGCCCGAGGCCGTCTCCTCGGTGGTCAGTGTCGGTGCTCACGGCTGGCGGCCCGATGCGGGCTCAGAGGGTGAAATCAGCCTCTCTCTGCTGCCGGCCGCACAGCGCGACCGTTCCAATGTGGAAATTGCCCAGGACTTGCGGCGACGACTGGAAGGCCAGGTCCCCGGCATGGAAATCCGTGTCCGTGCACCGCAGGGCCAATTTCTTATGGAAAGAATCCTGGGTGGCGACGAGGGGCTGACCGTCGAGATACGTGGTTTCGAACTGGCCACACTCAACGCACTTACCCGCAACGTTGCGGCATTGATTGAAGATGTGCCGGGCATCACGGACATCGAGACCAGCACAGAAGCCGGAATTCCCCAGCAACAAATCCGTGTAAACCGTGACAAAGTCGCCGACCTTGGCCTCAGCGTTCGCGACGTCACCCAACTCCTGCAAACCGCGGTGGCCGGTTCCAAAGCTGGCGAGTATCGAACGGCGGGCAATTCCTATCGTATTTTGGTGCAGCTCAAAGATGCGGAGCAACGCTCCTTGAACGAAATTCTCAACCTTACACTGACAACCGCATCCGGTGAAAAAGTGGCGTTGCGCAACGTTGTCACGTCTGAACCAAACCGTGGTCCGATTCTCATCGACCGCAAAGACCAACAGCGAAGAGTGACGGTCCGCGCCAATGTCGCGGGTCGCGATCTGGGTTCTGTGGCCCTTGAGGTGCTTGATCGGTTGGAGCAAATTCCACGCCCCGCCGGGTATGATTTAAATGTTGCCGGAAATTTCGAAGAACAGCAAAAGGCTTTCAGGGAACTAGTGGTCTCACTCATATTGGCGCTGGTCCTCGTATATATGGTGCTGGCCTGTCAATATGAATCGTTAAGGGATCCGCTGGTTGTCATGTTTTCCGTTCCCCTGGCGGCGGTAGGCGTGCTGGTGACGCTTTTTATTACGAAAACAACGCTGAATGTGCAGTCCTACATCGGCTGCATTATGCTGGGTGGGATCGTGGTCAACAACGCGATTCTACTTGTGGACCAAGCCGGTCGACTGGTTCACGACGGTATGCGCACACGCGATGCTTTGATCGAAGCCGGTCGCCGGCGGTTACGCCCAATTCTGATGACGACATTGACCACGATCCTCGGCCTACTGCCTTTGGCTCTTGGCATCGGCGAAGGATCAGAGGCTCAGGCACCACTGGCACGTTCGGTTGTCGGTGGTCTCATCGGATCGACCTTGATCACGTTGGTATTTATCCCAGTTGTTTATTCGTTGTTTCATCCCGATCCGGAATCGAGCTGCAAGTGATCCGTTCTTTATTTAGTGGATCCAGGCATATGTTATGGAATTTTGGGCTGGCTAATGCACTAATGACCCCGCTGCTATCATGTTCCTAAGCAGATTTGCTTTTCCGTCTATCATGGGAATTGCCTTTTAGCTTTTTACATACCCTTAATTACAACTTTGTAAAAAAGTGGCTATCTGTCTCCCAAGACAGAATTATCCTACATGGCTTCATGGCAAGATATCTGAAAAAATCGTCATGCCAAATAGATTCAATTTTTAGGATCTTTTCTGCACCCAGGCTTTTCAATGAATCTATTGTCAGATGACCAACCAAAAATTTTATTTAGAAAAAGCTAAAGATAGACCCGTGTTGAAATCAACGATCCCGAAATAGGCACTGTTGGAAATAGCGCTCGCTTCTGTTATCAAAAAAATACATAGGTTCTAAATGCTTTTAAGATGTCCGGCAAGTTTTCCCAATCTGCATGATGGGTTAGTATCTGCCAAGAAAATAGGAGCATAATCATGCCCGATAAAAAAGACCTAAAAACTTGGATCATCGGCTTAGTAGATCGTTTCTTAGCCGATTCTCCCCTTAACAATCTGCAAAACAAAGACGGTGCCCCGGCCTGGGATGAGGCTTTGGTGGGGTTTGCCTCAGGGGTTGACCCTCTCTTCCAGGAATACAAGGAGTATATCGGTCCTTTTCACTGGACACCTTTGGAGATCTATAACCAATATCATCCCGAAAACACGGCTACACCCGAAGACCTCACAGTCATCTCCTGGGTTTTACCGCAGCGTAAAGCCGTGCGGGATATGAATCGCAAAGCAAGAAAATTTCCTGCCGAGGACTGGGCCAGAGTTCGCATCGAAGGTGAAAGATGCAATGCTGGTCTCCGAGCGCATGTTGCTCGAACGCTGACTGATAAAGGCCATCCTGCAGTGGCGCCAATGCTGGCACCCAATTGGGCTTGGGTGAAATCTAAGAATTACGGATATGCTTCATCCTGGTCAGAACGGCACGCAGCCCACGCTGCGGGCCTGGGTACATTTGGGCTTTGCGATGGACTGATCACCCCTAAAGGCAAGGCTATGAGAGCCGGATCTGTGGTGGCAAAGATACGGGTGGATCCATCTATAAGATTTTATAACAATCATCGTGCCTGGTGTTCTTTCTTCGCGGATGGATCCTGCGGCAAATGTATTGACCGCTGCCCGGTTCGGGCGTTGACTACTGCCGGCCACGACAAGGAAACCTGCCGTCAGCACCTGATAGCGTCCAGCGAGTATGTCAAAAAAACATATACCTATGAAGGTTACGGCTGCGGTCTCTGCCAAGTAGGCGTACCTTGCGAGACCCGCATTCCGGTGAGAGAGGCTCGGGAGGCCTACGAGAATAAAGAACTTCCGCCACCGCCCCCTCCGCTGGCCTGATTACGTCGACAGAATAGATGCTTCGGCATAAGGGTTATATGCCTTTGGTGTCGGAAAATTTTGATAGAGTATTTGAAAACGGCGTTCGTTTTCATAGAAACCGAACAATATGGAAGGCTAATTCAACCCCAATTCCGTCAGGTAACGCCGGGCACCCGGGTGGATGCGGTCCGGATTACCGGCCGCTTTCCAGGTATTTTCGGGCAAGGTGTCCCGCCCCTGAGTCAGACGCTCGGCCAGTTTTGGTTGACCTTCGTGGATCGCTTTGGTCAGACGATAGGCCAACGCTTCGTCCAGGTCAGCGCGGGCCAGCAAGAAGCTGAATGAGCCAACGGTCTGCAGCGGTTCCGCCTGGCCAGGGTAGGACCCCGCCGGGATGGTCAGGGGCTGCAGGAAGGGGTACTTGGCGTTGATCTTCTTGATCTGATCATCGCTCAACCCCACAAGCCGGCCGCCGGCTTGCATGATTTTGGTGAAGTTGGGCCAACCGACGCCGCCTCCCCAAAGCGCCGCCACCTCTCCGTTCAGGACCATGGGGGCCCCGTCGCCGGCACGCTTCAGAAAGACCGCGTCAAAGTCCCTGTCACGATCCAATCCCAGGCCATCGGTTACATATTGCCCAAGCAGGGTCAGGCCCGAAGACTGGGTGCCCCAGGCGACCTTTTGACCGACCAGGTCGGAGAACGTCTTCGCCGGGCTGTCCCCTTTGACGGCGAAGGCGCCGAAGGTGGGGTATATTGCGGTGATGATCTTGAGCGGGGTCGGCGCATCGCGCCCGATTCCCTCGAAAGCTTCGCGGGCCGGCAGGCTGGCAACCAGCGCCACATCCAGTGTGCCCTGTTCCAGCAAGGGGATGTTCTGGCGGCTGCCGCGCGTGTTCCGGGCCAGGACATTGAGCGAGGCATCTGTGCTGTTGACCACCTCGGCGAGCACCCCGCCATAGAGTTCAAAGCCGCCGCCGGGCGTGGCCGTGCCCAGAATTATGGGCGTGCGTTCCGCCGCCTGAGAAGGGGTCATCCAGTGGCTGCCCACCACGGCCAGGGCCAAAGCCGTAATTCCGATCAATCGCTTCATGTCATACCTCGCAAAAGTCATATGTCTGGGGATAATAACCCGCTTTTTTCGGGGCACCCATTAAAGCCGGTCGTGCACACCTATGGCGCAACAATCCTACCGAATCGGCGGTGCAAAATCAATCAACATATCAAGAACTGGCAGCGTATAATAATATAGGGGAAATCGAGACGAGATCTTATAAAATGGTTACTGCCCGAACAGCTCCTTTTCTGTAAAGAATTGCATTCGTAAACTGCGAAAGCTCGACGAAGCTCGATTGTTGACTTATCTTTACCGACAGACCTCAAAGAGTTTTCTGAACTATTTTAAAATATGAATGCAACCGGAGTAAAGCAAACAGCGTTGATGCTGTTCAGGTTGGTTGCAAAGACATTAAAAGGAGTAGCATGCAATGCATTACTTAAAATCTATCTTATCAATTCTCATCCTCATCGCTGCAACTGCAGCGCACGGAGCAACTGGCACTGCCATCACATACGAAGTCGACGACCGATCCTACAAAGGCTACTACGTCAGTCCCGCGGACAACGCTCCGCTGGTCTTGCTGATCCACGACTGGGATGGTTTGACGGACTACGAAATCAAGCGGTCCCACATGCTCGCTGATTTGGGCTACGCGGTGTTTGCAATGGACCTGTTTGGGGCCGGCGTCCGGCCCACCGAGGTCAAGGACAAGCGGCAGCACACTGGCGAACTCTATAAGGACAGGGGCAAGATGCGGGCCCTGATGACCGGCGCCCTCGAGACCGCAAGAGGCATGGGTGCCGATGTCGGCAATGCTATTGCCATGGGTTATTGTTTCGGAGGGGCGGCTGTCCTCGAGTGGGCAAGGTCTGGAGCGGACCTGAAGGGGTTTGCGACCTTCCACGGCGGTCTGAAAACGCCTGAAGGGCAGGACTATAGCAAAGCACAGGGCAAAATCCTGATTATGCACGGCACAGCTGACAGCGCAATCACCATGGACCAGTTCGCCGGGCTGGCCAACGAGTTGGAGGCTACAGGGATCGACCACGAAATGATTACCTACGGCGGCGCCAAGCATGCCTTCACCGTTTTCGGCGGTAGCCGTTATCAGGAGGCAGCTGATAAAAAGTCTTGGAAACGCTTTACTGAGTTTCTGGCCGACACTTTAAAAAAATAGTGTTGTTGAACAAATATAGCTAAAAGCTGTTTAAATCTCTCAGAAACTATTAAGAAAAAAGGTGAGGTTTCCATGAGGGCAGTTTATTTATTCGTCATTATACTGGCAGGATCAATCATTGTATCGCTCTCCAACGGCTTAGCAGGTAATAACGAAATTATTGCAAAGCTAAAAGCCGGAGGCCATATCTTAATGATTCGCCACGCGTTGGCACCTGGAAGTGGTGATCCAAAGTATTTTAAAATTGGCGACTGTTCCACGCAGCGTAACCTTAATGAAACGGGTCGCACGCAGGCACGAAGCATCGGGAATTGGCTTCGCAGCAAAGGCGTCGTGTCAGCACGTGTTTACTCCAGCCAATGGTGCCGGTGTCTCGAAACAGCCAAGCTAATGAACCTTGGCTCCGTTCAGGAGTTTCCGGCATTGAATTCGTTCTATGAGCGCATACAAGATAGGGAACCGAACATCGGTGCTCTGAAGGATTTCATTTCTCGGCAACCGATTGGTGGCGAATTAATTGTATTTGTAACTCATTTTGTAACCATTGGTGCCATAGCAGGCGAGAGCGTTTCCTCAGGCACGGGAGTCCTGCTGGAACTGAAGAAAGATAAGTCCTATGAAGTAGTTGGTAGGCTAACTTTTGAAAATTGACACAAATTCTCCATAAATAGTTCAATTTTTGCCAATGACCAAAATCATACGACCTAAGAAAATTCAAAATTTTCGATCGCATAACTAATTGGCTTTCTAACTATTTACAACATGCTTATTCAAACCTGCTCTTGATCGCATCAAGAGTGGACTTGAAAAAAGGAACAGCAAGGTCACCTTGATCGGATTCGGGACATTGAAAAATGTCTATCGCAAAACACGGATGGGCCGTAATCCCCAGACTGGAGAACAGATAAAGATAAAAGGGCGCAACGTAGTTACATTCAATCCAAGCAAAAACCTTTCTTAGTTTCTTCTGGAATCCAATATCTTATACGGTAGGGTGGACCATGAATTTGTTCCACTCTGCTTGCTTTTCTTTATGCTTTCCAGGTCGTATTTGTAACATATCGTTATTTTTATATATTAACTCTTCCTGGCAAGCTATCTGTCGTATTTGTCAACCTGATTTTTGTGGGATAGCCAAAACAAACTTAGCTGGGCTCTTAATTTTTTTTCCCTTGCCAACAGGTCATCTATCCCAGTGTTTGACAAGAAGCGGTGCCGGAAGTTACTTTCAATTCGCGTGCTATTTGGTCATCAAATACTTCCCTATCTCAATTCCAATTATCATTAGAGAGGAGAGCCTAATGAAAGTCTTCCAGATCCAGGATGACTGGTCCATGGAACATCTGAAAGTCGCCGAACGTACCCAACCGAAACCGGGGCCTGGCGAGGTGCTTCTCCATATGAAAGCAGCATCCGTCAATTACCGAGATCTCGTGGTACCGCTCAGAGGATACGGGTCCTTTACCGGCACGCTACCTTTAGTTCCAATTTCAGACGGTGTTGGTGAGGTGGCCGAAATCGGTACCGGCGTCACCCGGGTGGCGAAAGGCGATCGGGTCTGCCCGATGTTTATGCAGAGATGGATTGCCGGTGAACCTGATCTGAATAGACTAACCTCCACCCTCGGCGGTCCAATGGACGGAGTAATGCAGGAATACATGGTCATGGATGAGGAGGGGCTGGCGAAGGCACCCGAATACCTAACGAATGAGGAAGCCTCCACCTTGCCCTGTGCCGCTCTAACTGCATGGAGCGCATTGGTCACGGAAGGTAATGTTAAGGCTGGAGACACGGTACTGTTGCAAGGAACCGGCGGTGTTTCCTTATTCGCTTTGCAATTCAGCAAACTGCTAGGTGCCAAGGTGCTTATCATCTCCAGCAGCGATGATAAGCTGAAAAAGGCTGCAGCACTGGGTGCCGACGAAGGCATAAACTATAAGAACGCCCCAGAGTGGGGCAAAGCAGTTAAAAAGCTCACAGGGGGCAAAGGGGTCGACCATATCATCGAGGTAGGCGGTGAAAAAACATTGCCTCAATCCCTACGAGTCATCCGACCAGGCGGAACGATCAGTATGATCGGTGTGCTTTCAGGTATAAACATGGGAGTGAGTCTTGGGTTAATCGTCACTCGCAAAGTGCGCCTTCAGGGAATCACAGTCGGCCACCGCGATTCATTCGAAGCCATGACTCGGGCCATGAGCCAGCACCAAATAAAGCCAGTGATAGATCGATTATTTCCTTTTGAAGAACTGAAAGAAGCGATGGAATACCTACGGCAAGGAAAGCATTTCGGGAAAATCTGCATCAGATTTTGATCCCAAAGGCAAACCAATGATATCCAATTGCTAAATGTAAATTCTGCGTCTTCTTCGGTACTTATGGAGGATGGCAAGAAAACAGTCGTTTTAAGATCGTTTGTTTTCGTGGGATAGATCGACCATAATCACCAGTCTACATGCAAAAAGTCTAAACACTAAATATTGCGGTTTGGTAATTCTAGCTGCTGTGTGGTTTGACCGTGTTGTATGGCGATAAAGTATTATTTGTCGTGTATAGCGTCAGAGCTCTCCTTTTCGAAGGGTGTGCGTTATCGCGTATAAATTGCCTCAGGGGTCATAGTTGGCCTCAGGCAAAAAGATCCGTCGCCTCTTGCATCATCTTTCCGATCGGAAGGTTTCGGGGGCATGATCGTTCCGCATCGCTGAAATCCAACCGGGCCAGCAGCGCCGGGGTTCCCACCGGCAACGATTCGAAGGTGTAACGTGCCAGCTCGAAATCCTGGTAGGAATGCACGTACATCAGGCAACGCATGACATCGTTGATCGGGACGGTTTTGCCCAGCGCTTCTGAACAGAGACGACCGCATCCGGCGCAATAGTCGCTGCAGGTTTCCATGGCATAACGGGCCAGCAAGGCACGGTCAGACCTCGACAGGATGGTTTGGTTGACCGCAGACGCCGCATTGGTCGCCATGATGGTCAAATTCGGCATCTGAGAGCAGATGCTGGCGATACGGTTATCTTCCCAAACCGCCATCAGCTTTGCCTGATGGTCTGTAAAACCTTTCTGGATAAAGCGTCCCGCCATCTCTATCTCGGTTTCGGAATCGCTTTTAACCGGACCGCCGCCTTGGGTCTTCATGGCCGTGAGGCCGATACCGGCTCGGTAGCAGGCATCGACCGCAGCTTTCATGCGAGGTTCGTGCATCAGGCGGTAATTATAAGTAAACATGATGCCGTCTATCCACGACAGCCGGGCGGCTCCTTCGAGGCAATCCTCCATGTTGGAATGGGTGCTGAATCCGAAAAGCCTCAGTTTACCGGCCTTTTTCATTGCCTGAGCCCAGGCTCGCATTTTGGGATCCATATCGTCGATGCCGTGGATGCCGTGCACAAAAAGCAGATCGATATAATCGGTATGCAGCCGTTTCAAACTCATTTCCAGCCGGGGCGTGAAGTCGGTGCCCCGTTTGCGTGAGAGCTTGGTCACCAAAAACACCTGCTTCCGCGTTCCAGGATATCGGGCGAACCATCGACCGATGCCCTCTTCGCTCCGGCCACCACCGTACCCTTCGGCCGTGTCCCAATAGTCGATTCCCCACTCAAGCGCTTTGTGGAGCATCAAGCGGTTGTTCAAAATGTCGAACATTCCGCCCAGCGAGAGTGCGGATACCGGGATGTCCGCCCGGCCAAATGGTCTGCGGGGTACTCGCCCTTTGGGAAGGAAAATTTGGGCTGAAGCATGGTGGGGCTGTCGGAGGTCGGTGCCAGCCACGGCAGCCCCCAACCCCATGGCCACAGCTTTTTTCAGAAAGTCCCGGCGATTGGGTTTATCCCTGCTATGCGCATCAGATGACATGGTTCATACCTCCCCGAATTCGGAGTCACTCGGTGATGGCGGCCGTGGTCGGCCGCCTGCCCGTGCCAAGTTCGAAAATCGGATGAAAATTATACTGGCTCATTATCAGGCTCTCAGGAGCTTGCAGGCGGGTCTCACCATTTTCTATTGAAAAACGGAGTTCAGCAACAATTTCAAGCCCCTGGTTTAGAGCACGATCCAACTCAATTCGTGTTTTTCCGTAATAATTTTCAGCCTTTCTTCCATGATAGGCTCGTTTAGCATCGAACCATGCCTGCGCGCTGTCATAAGGTAGCACAACGAAAACCCAATACACCGTTCGATCGGATGAAACCGCTTCAAGGAACAACGAATATTCGATTTTCTGTCTATCGGCAGAGGCCGCCTCGAGGCGTTCCAGCTCCATGTCTTCGATCAACCATGTAGTTGTGCCGCCAAGCACATCGACAAAACGCTGTACCGGCCCGAAAACATAACCTGGATTCTTTTCGCGGGCGATGAAGCTCCCTTTTAAAAACCATGCGGGAGGTGCATAGACCTGAAGCCCGTTTTTTTGCCGAAAAGTCCGGGGAGACTCCGCTGAAACTTCTGCGGCCGTTATCATCAGATTTGCCGCCATGATTATGGATGCAATCAGACACCATCTTTTCGCCGCCATTGCATTACTCTCCCCATAGAAAGTGAGCGTTTGAACGCCGCGCCTCAGCGGCGTCCTTTTTCCGGTGCATCGCTGCGGAGATCCCCCGCCGGCGCGACCGGTGCAAGGTTAGGTGTGCCGGCTCTCGAGGGACGCTCTGACTCGCTCGCGGGTCATGGGCAACTGCGTCACCACGGCCCCCGTGGCGTCATGAACGGCGGTGGCCAGCACGCCGCCCATGCAGACGATGGCCGGTTCGCCCCCGCCTTTGGGAGGTAGCGACAAATTGGGCACAATCTCGGTGTCGATTTTCGGCAGCCATGAAAACCGAGGGATGGCATAGGTGTCGAAGTTGGTGTCCAACAGTCGACCGTTTTCGAAACGCACCTCTTCGGCCAGGGCATAGCCCAATCCCATGGTCAGGCAGCCTTCCATCTGAATGGTGGCGCCCTGCGGATTGACCACCTGGCCCATCTCCTGGGCGCATGCGATGCGCTTGACCCGAATGTTACCGCTGTTTTCGTCCACCGCTACCTCGGCCATGGCGGCCACGTAGGTTTCAGCATCGATACCGCAGGCGATGCCGAATCCACGCCCACTGGGAGGCTTTGCCGACGTATAATTAAATCGCTGCGCCACAGCTTCCAGAACCGAGCGCATGCGCCGATCCTTCAAATGGTCCAGACGAAAGGCAAGGGGGTCCCGGCCGGCCTTCGCGGCCATCAGGTTGATATGTAGTTCACGGGCATAGACGTTGGTGTTGGCAGCAGGCGCCCGCCAGGGTCCCACGGCAAAAGGGTGAATGTCCGTCGCACTGCGCCATCCTCCGTAGACCCTTTCGCGGTGATGGGGAATCTCGTAGAAGTTTTCGCAGCCGCGCTTGCCGGCGCAATAGACGTGATAGTCCCAAAAGATCATCTTACCGGCAGCGTCCAGGCCGGAGCGAATCTTGACCACCGCCGCCGGCCGAAAGGTGTCGAAAAAAAACTCCTCTTTGCGACTCCACATGACCATTACCGGTTTTTCGACGATCTTGGCCAGGCGGGCGGCTTCAATCGCCTGGGCAGAGGCGGACTTGCCACCAAAGCCACCACCCACGAAGGGGGTAATCACGCGCACTTTTCCGACTGGCATCCCCAGAGCACTGGCCACCTGCCGTTGAACTCCGAATGGGGATTGAGTCGATGCCCAGACCGTCAGCTTATCTCTTTTCATTTGGGCCACGGCCGTGTGAGTCTCCATGGGCGCATGAGCGACATAGCTATTGAAGTACGTCTTCTCGATAACGGCAGCGGCTCGGTTTCGGCCCGTCTGTACATCGCCGGCCTGGCCGGCCGTCACCGGCAGCGGTGCATTTTTTAGTAGATGGTCGAAGATGGTCTGGTTATTGATCCCGGTCTGGGGCGTAACGTAGCGCGCCTGTATTAACGCCAGGGCTTGATCGGCGACGTCGGGATATGGGTGCAGCACCGCCAGCATGTCGCCGTCGCGAACGACCCGCACACCATCCATCCCTTCGACCGCCGATGTTTCGATGCCGGCCGGTCGGGCACCGTGGGCAGGGGGACGCACAATTTTAGCATAAAGCATGCCCGGCAGACGGATATCGCCAGCATAAAGGGCCTCGCCGTTGACTTTTTCACGGGAATCGCGCCTTGGATAGGACTTGCCGCTGATGGTGTACTCAGTAATCGGCTTTAGCGGTGGTACATCCTTCAAATGCCGTTCGATCACCCGGCCCCGGGTCAATTCTCCATATGCCACGGTCGTTTCCGGTCGGCGCCTGTCGAACACGATGCCCGACCGGATCGTCAGGTGCTCCGGCGAGCAGTTCAGCCGCTCGGCCGCCAGCTGCTTGAGCACCCCCCTGGCTTCAGCCGCCGCCTCTTTGACGAATAGCCCGTAGAAACGCGTCGAGAGCGATCCCCAGGTACCGGCATCCCAGGGGCAGCGATCGGTGTCGCCCATGACCATGTCGACGGATTCGTAGGAAACATCAAGCTCTTCGGCCAGCATCTGGGCAAAACTGGTAACGGGTCCCTGCCCCATCTCGATCTTCCCGACAAAACAGGTGACCCGGTTGTCGACGCCGATTGTCAGGAAGGCATTGAAATCTACCGGGACGTTGGCACCGGTATAGCCCTGGCGGGGTGCACGGGCTAAGGCCTGCAGGTCGCCGAGGGCTGCGTAAACGATCAACCCGCCTCCCAAAATGCCCATGCGCCTTAAGAAATCCCGGCGAGTCAACACGGCCGGCGACACGTTTTCGGCCTTCGCCGTTAGCATCCGTGCTAGTCTATCTGTCATCACTCGCCTCCTTTAGAAGGCGGATGGAATGCTTTGGCCGCAGCCTGGACGGCCTGAACGATCCGCACATGGGCCCCGCACCGGCACAGATTGTCCTCCATACCGTCTATGATTTCGCTTCGGGTGGGCGCGGGGTTGGATGCCAGCAGACCGTATGCTTTGAGTATCATGCCAGGGGTGCAAAATCCGCATTGCAGGGCGTCATGAGCCACAAATGCTTCCTGGATGGGGTGCAGCTCACCGTTTGCGGCCAGTCCCTCGATGGTTTTGACCTCGCTTCCGACCACTTCTCCGACCAGGGTCTGACAAGAGGGCAGCGCCTCGTCTGCCACCAACACGGTGCAGGCGCCGCAAAGGCCCTCACCGCAGCCAAACTTGGCGCCGGTCAGCCCCAGATCGGTCCGAAGCACCCACAGCAGGGGCCGATCCGGGTCGACACGCACGGTCACGGGTTTGCCGTTGAGGGTAAAAGAGATGGGCCTAATCATGGTGCACCTTCCTAGATTGGGGAGGTTGCGTAGAATGAAATCGACTGCGGAAGTATCCGGTACAGGGCTTCGGAACGAGCAACCTCGATCCGATTCAGAGGCATCGTCATCTACATTGACCCAGATTGCCCAGAATGGCAAATAAAAAACAACGCAGCAGTCGACTGGCCACCAGCGCCGCATCGTTAAGGAACACCATGCCTGCTTTAAATACAGTGGGCGTGTTGGTTGCTCAGCTGCTGCCAAAAAACTTAATGATTCAGCCGTTCGCTTGGCAGTTGTTGCATACGTCCACCATGCTGAAACCAACAACGATGAATTCCTTAAGGAAGGTTGGGAACGTTTTGATGCGCGGTATGGTCAAAGATCAATTGAACGAAGTTTTGTCTAAATGGCGAACCAATTAACAATTCAAGCCATATTCCCAAAATCTATCTTAAAATTATCAATTATTTTTTAATGTTGGATGTGTGGCAAGATGGACGAAACCGCTTCGCGGCAGTACGCCCTCCTGACCTTCTGTCGTCACCTCACCACCATACCCACCACAACCCCATTTCCTATTTCTTGATCGTGTAAACTACCTTTTTGCGTTTGTTTCCCGCTTATCAAACCGGACATGCGGAGTAACCGAATCCGGCTTCCTTTCGATACCCGGAAAAACCTGAAATGCTGAGCACGACTGTAAAATTGTACCAGTCTATAGTTGATATGCGTTGATACTCCCAGGTCATCAAACGCGGAAGCATTCAGATGCCTTCGTGGACAAAACCAATCCGATGACTAATATCGATTAGAGGTCGCATGTTTAGAAATTCTGATGATTCTCCATAATATTCCCAAAGAGATAAAACGATGACCAAACGACATATTCTTTCCCGTCGCTCTTTCCTCAAGAAAGCCGGTGTTGTCACGGCAGCATCCCTCGTAAACCCATTTCAAGGAAGCGCCGCCCCGCTGGATCCAGTCGATAAGATGCCGACGAGGCCCTTTGGGCGAACCGGCGTACGAGTGCCAATTCTGAGCTTCGGGGGCAGCCTCAACCTGCCGATGTTGATGCTTAAACAGGCATTTAAATGGGGCGTGACCTATTGGGATACAGCCCACTCGTATATGGGGGGCAACAGCGAAAAACTTATCGGCAAGTATCTGAAAAAGTTCCCGCAGGATCGAATGCAGATTTTTCTGGTAACCAAATCCCACGCCTGGACCCTTGACGGTATGAGCGACGAGCTCGAGCGGTCGCTACAGAGACTCAACACCGATTACGTGGATCTTTTTTTCGTGCATAGCGTGGGCGACATCGCTGATTTCTACGACGATAAGCGCGCCTGGGCTGAGAAGAAAAAGGCGGACGGCAAAATCCGGCTTTTTGGGTTCAGTACCCATAACAACATGGAGGCTTGCATGCTGGGTGCTGCCAAACTCGGCTGGATTGATGCCATCATGATGTCCTACAATTTCCGGTTAATGCACCGCGATGAGATGAAGCGGGCGGTCGCGGCCTGCTCTGAGGCCGGTATCGGATTGACCGCCATGAAAACCCAAGGGGGAGGATCCTTGAAAACGGGCACCCGGACAGAGGAGGAAATGGTCGATCGGTTGCTCCAGAAAGGATTCACCGATGCTCAAGCTAAACTTAAGATGGTATGGGAAAATCCGGACATCGCCAGCATATGCTCCGAAATGCCGAACATGAGCATTTTGATGGCCAACGTGGCGGCGGCCTTGAACCGGACACAACTTACCTCCGAAGACCGTCTGCGGCTGCTGCTTTACGCCCATGAGACCCGATCGAGATTATTGCAGCGGCTGCACCCGCATCTGTGAAGGGGCCTTGGACGGTAGGGCTCCCGTGGGTGACATCATGCGTCATTTGATGTACTGGCGAAGCTATGGCGACCGCCATCGCGCGCAAGCATTTTTCGATCGATTGCCTCCAGGGCGGCGTATCGAAATTGCCACGCTGGACTATAAGGCAGTGGAACGCCAGTGTCCCCAGCAGATGGCCATCGGCCGGATAATACGACAGGCCCTAAAAGAATTTTGTGCCTGACTGCATGGCTCGACCAACTCGGCTCCGACGCCCATGTGCCCATATCGAAGAGCAATGCAACGGCTGAGATAGACACACTAATAGCTTGTCGTGTGGGTTTAAACGGATACCGACTAAATCTGAATCTGCTGGAACCAAGTGGTTACCATTCGGTACCATGAAAAACTTGAGGTGCAGAGTTACTACTAACTCATTTTAATTTAATATAAAATACAGCAGCCGCCATATCATTTGGTTTTCCGCTCCTCAATTAACCATATTCAAATTGCAGGTTTGTGGTGGCTAAAACTGCTTCGATGAACCTGTGGCGTTTGAGGCCGCTATTTTCAAAATTATGATGGGATGCAGTTGACCAACTTGTTTGTTGACAGGTTCGCATGGCGCATGATTACCTTGCTGACGATTTCGATAGGCACACCGGATTTTGAGGCATAAGTAGCTGAATGCTGACGCAGACCGTGCTGGAACAACTATACTCTCTTCAGCTTTCCAGAACGTATCGCACAAACAGTCCAGGTTGTGTTTACTGCTATGTTTTTCAATCAGATTTTAACTTTAAAAACCTTCGATTATAATAGCTAATATTGATCTATGTCTGATTCATTGTTTAAGAATTCCATTTGTTGCAGGAGGGTTTTTCTGATACTTCCTGCCTGAAAAAAAGGCCAATTAAAATAACGGTCATCACTCATCAAATCCCATTCCACTGAACCGTTCAAGCACCGCACGATCCACCAACCAGTCGCCACCCTGTCTGGCAAATAGCAGTCGAAGGCGATAGAGATCGGCAGTATCTCCTACTTTTTCAAGCCAGGTCTTGGGGTGGTCACGGCGCTTTTCAAGGCCCGGGAGGTTGTGCTCCTATGTGGGAAAAAAAAGCATATCGTGAGATTGAGGGACGGGGAATTCTCGGCGTGGTTTTCAGCTGTGGTCTGTTTTCGGTCTTCGGTTATCCGACCTCTGTTCGTCGGGCCGCAATGGCCACCCAACCCTCCTTTTCCTGATCCTCAACCACCGTGAAACCCTGTTCCTGCAAACCTGAAAATACAGCAGCTTTTTTGGCCGTGATAATGCCGGAACAGATGAGTATGCCGTTTTGCTTCAGCACGGCAGTCACATCCGGTAGTAATTTCATGATGACTTCGGCCAGGATGTTGGCGGCCACCACATCGACGGTCCGGTTCACCCCGTCTACGAGGTTGCCGGAGGAAAGGGTGAACTCCTTGCGGTCAATGTGGTTGGCCAGCAGGTTCTTCTCGGCCACGCTCACGGCCACCTCGTCGTTGTCCACGCCGCAGACGGTTCCTGCACCCAGTTTGGCGGCGGCGATCATCAGGATGCCCGATCCGGTGCCCACGTCCAGAAAGGCGTCGCCGGGCTTGAGATGGGTCTGGATCATGCGGATGCACAGGGCTGTGGTAGCATGGGAGCCGGTGCCAAAGGCCATTCCCGGATCGATTTCCAGGATGATCTCTTGCGGTCCGGCCGTGTACTCCCGCCAGGTGGGCTTGACCACGATCGTGTCGGTGATCTTCTCCGGCCAGAAATACTCCTTCCAGGCCTCGGCCCAGTCCTGCTCGTCGATGCGGGTGTATTCAACACGGGTGTTGATGCGGGTGACGCGCGCCAGCCGCTGCAGCGCCGCTTCGAGGGTTTTGCACTTGTCGCCCGAACCTTGCGTGTCTGCAAAATAGCCCGTGACGCCGGGTGTTTTTGGGGGGGGGACGGCATCTTCACCCCAGTCCTGCTCCGTGTCCATGTCCGGGTCGTCCACGACGACGCCCTTCAGGTCCAGATCGTAGAAGATATCGGCCACCAGGTCTGTCGCCAGAGCGCGGTCCGGGCTGTCGAAGGTCACTTTTGCGGCAATCCATTTCATGACGGTTCCCTATGCAGTCTGAAGGAAAAGTTCCTTCGGCGGGTTGAAATAGCCGTACTGAAGATCGGGAAAGCGCTTGCGGATCATCTGCAGCAGCGGCGCCATTCCTACGGGCGGGCCGAGGGGGGTGACGGTGTTCATTGCCTGGAGATAGCGTTGGGGATCAAAGTTGAGGTTACGCCATTGAATTTGGTGCACCGGGTGCTTTTCCAAAAAGACAAACAACGCCGCCGCTTCTTCGGGACTGTCGGTAAAGCCCGGACAGTTCAGATAGTTGATGGCCACGTGCCTGCCTTTGGCGATGGCCAGGTCGATGCTTTCCACGACTTGTGAAAAGCGATATCCCTTGGGACGAAAATAGGCGGTGTAGCAGGCTTCCCGAACCGAATTCATGCTCACACGCAGGCTGTCCAGCCCGGCATCCAGAAGCGGTGCCAGCAGATGCGGCAGGCTGGCGTTGGTGTTCAGGTTGATGGTTCCCTGTGCGGTTTTTTCACGGATCCGGGCAATTGCCGGGCCGATGGTCCGGGCCGCCATGAGCGGATCGCCTTCGCATCCCTGACCGAAGCTCACCACGCTGTTTTCTACGCGTGCAATGTGGGCCAGGGCCACGTCGGCGATCTCTTCCACCGACGGAGTGAAGGCGATGCGGTTCTGGCTGCTGGTTATCCGATCGTTATGCTGCAGGGAGATGCAGCCCAGGCAACGGGCATTGCAGGCGCGCGAGGTGGGCAGGGGCGCCTCGTAACGGCCTAAGAAGAAATTCTTGCCTGCCGGGCAGCCGTAGGTCAACGCGCAGTGCTCCAGATGCCTTACCAGACGGTTGTCCGGCAACTGCCTTCGCATTTGTTCGACGCCGGACACGATGCTTTCCCTGGGCATTCGGCGCAGGTCCTGGCGGGGTTCTATATCCACCACGATGCCCGCCGATCTGAATCCCTGACCCTGCCAGCCTACCGCACCGTAGGAAAACAAGGGTAGAATGGCTGCGCCGGGGCGCTCTTCGTAGGCGCAGGTTCGGGTCAGTACCACGCCGGGAGAGTTAAAGGCCGCCACCGGAAAAATTCGTGAGCCCGGTTCATAGGGGTTACGTTCGACAGGCCCTATTTGCCCGGTTTCCAGCTCCATGACCACGGGCACCCGGTCCGGCAGGAACATCAATTCACTGCCGTAAGGCAATTCAATGGTGTCTCCCGTGGTCATGGGCGCCAGCAGCTGTCCGTCGGCACCCACGGCGGCAAATCCTTCCAGGTCGAAGATCTCACCTTGTTCATTGGCCACCACGGCAACCAGCAGTCCAGGCTTTTTACCCGCTTCAGGTTTGCTTTTTCTGGGCGATCGTTGGGGTCTTTTCATGGGTTGGCCTTTTGGGCCGGCAAACGATACAGCGGCGCCAAGCGCCCTGGCGCAACACCAGCTAAAATGCCGACGGCAAGGATGGTGTTGATCAGCGTGGTTCGCATTGGCCCCAGGCGCTGCCACCGTCGGCCGGAGGTGACAGCTGCGGCCGGAGCCATGGCGATGCGGCCATGGCGGGCCATCCGGCGAACCAGGTAGAGGTCTTCGGCGAGGGGTACATCCGGAAACCCGCCAACTGCGGCGAAATCGCGTTGGCGCAGGAACAACCCCTGGTCGCCGTAAGGCAGGTTGAGCCAGCCGGCGCGCAGGTTGGTGCAAAAAGCGATGCATCGCATGGCTGGCGTATGGATGTCCGTTGCAAAGCGAAACGCCCCCAGTCGGGTGCGCCGGTCCATCAGGGTTTCGAACACATGATCCACATAATTGCGGGGCAGTTGGGTGTCTGCGTGGAGAAAAAGCAGCACCTCGCCTCGCGCGGCGGCCGCTCCCCGGTTTTGCTGGCCGGCCCGGCCCGGCCGACCCGCGACAATGCGGGCGTCGAGGGAGCTGGCAATTTGCACGGTGCGGTCCGTGCTGCCGCCGTCGGAGACGATGATTTCCGCATCGGGGGATGCAGCGGCGGCCAGGGTTCGAGGCATCTGTTGCGCTTCATCGATCGTGGGAATGATCACCGACAGGTAGGGTGGCGGCACATGATCGCTGCCCCATTCCCGGGCCAAATCGTCCGGCGTGTCCAAATCGTTCAGCGGCGCCAGCATATGGGACGTCATCCCTTTTTTGCGGGCCAAGGCCAGGGACCTTTCCAACACATCCGGTCGGCTCCACACGATGTCGGCGAAGATGTTTGCGGGTTTTGCCATGCCCACCAGCCAATAGCCGCCATCGATGCTCGGCCCAAAAACCAGGTGTCTTTCATACAGCGCGCTGAAGGCCTCCTCCAACATTTCAGTCGTCAGTCCGGGAATGTCCGTCCCAACTAGCACCACCCGGCGGGCACCGACATCAAACGCGCGTTGCATGGCCAGGTGCATGCGACGGCCAAGGTCCCCGGTCGTCTGAGCCAGATATCGGATTGGCCTGCCGCCCAACCATTGGCAAAGCTGGTGCGCATTGCCGCCGTCATGGCAGAACACCAGCCGGGCACCGATCCGCATCGCCGCTTGGCGGGCGGTTGCCACGGTTTTTTCGGCCAGTCGTTTCTGAAGTGCCGCAGCACCGGCCGGCCCTAAGGCAGGGATCAGACGGGTTTTGGTCATTCCGACCCGAGGGTATCGACCGAAAACGATCAGATGGGCGGATTCGGCTGGATTTAACACAGTTCTCCTAAAAGGCGTCGGCTCTGCAAACATCTGTTGGCATGGGTTGTACGCCTTTTTGATCTATCATATCCTGCGGTCTAAGTACATCCGTTAGCAGCGCGTGGATGGCCCTTTGCCGCCGCAACGGGATTCCCAAAAAACAACTTGACCCTGGCGGTTCTTTGGGATATGGCTCATATCTAGTGGACAGGCTGAAGCTTGTCTTTTCCATTGCAAAAAGCGAACAATCCGTAAATTTAGGCCACGAAGGTTTCCGTCCAGAAGGACGGGTGACGTCGCGGCCTTTTTTGTTTCTGCAGGCGGCCGACGGATGGATTCGCTAATGGTGGCTTCTAATCTTTAATTGGCCAATCGATTTGAGTCACAACCCATCTTATGACATATTATACAAAGCGGAGGAAATCGATGCGTTCATTTAAAACGGGTGTAAGATCAGCAATCGCAGCATCTGTGGTCCTGTTTTCCAGCCCGGCTATGGCTCATTTCGGCATGCTGATTCCTTCTGACAGCATGGTGATGCAGGCGGACAGTCGCACGATCAATTTAACCCTCTCTTTTTCCCCACCTATGGAAATGGTCGGCATGGAGCTGGAAAAGCCAGGTCTTTGCGGTGTCGGTCAATGGAAAAAACCAGGAGCTGTGGTATACTGAAACCTGCCAAGGTGATGAATGGTCCTGCGGCCTGGACTCCCGATTACCCCATCAAACGCCCCGGCGTCTCCATGTTGCCGGCATCGAAGCCCCAGCCTCTGGGAGACCTCACGAAGCTTG
This sequence comes from uncultured delta proteobacterium, assembly GCA_963704985.1. Taxonomy (GTDB): domain Bacteria; phylum Desulfobacterota; class Desulfobacteria; order Desulfobacterales; family Desulfosarcinaceae; genus Desulfosarcina. Next base: position 24,103 of record CAVPIL010000014.1, read on the forward strand.
CTAGTGATCGCCCACCTAACCAAAACCGTGGTCACCGCTTTCGGCGATGACGAGGGCTGGGATGCGGAGTTGGGCTTGAAGACCGAGATCGTCCCACTCTCTAAACCCTACGGCCTTTATGTTTGGGCGATATTGTTTCCAATGTGAAATCAACACAAAACCAAACTGTTCCTCCACAGGAACATTGGAAGTGAGGATCTACAACCGGGACAAGACCGTCCACGCACCCGGGTTGTATCCGATCACCCAAACCGTCAAGGCCGACGGCAACGGCCTTTTTACCTATTCCGCACCTGTTTCGGGATGGTGGGGGTTTGCCGCCTTGGACCAGCAGACTACACCGAGAGATCAAGCATGACGGCAAGGCGCAGTGGGCGATGGGTGCCGTGATCTGGGTATACTTTCACGATTGGAAATAATCGACGATGCACATTTCAGAAGGTGTATTGAGCGGGCCGGTGCTGGTTGCCGGGGCGGCCGTGGCCTTGGCCGGTACGGCCATCGGCCTGAAAACTGGCCTTGGACCGCGTGGCCCAGCCGTATGCTTTCTTCCCGCTTTTTTCGTGGCATCGCTGATCCATGTGCCGGTCGGGGCCGTCCAGCATTAGCTGATCTTTCAAAATGGCATCGTGGGGCTGCTGTTGAGCTGGGCGGCCTTTCCCGCGGTTCTGACGGCCCTGCTGCTTCAGGCCATGATGTTCCAGTACGGGGAGATCACCACCCTGGGTGTCGAACACGGTGATCATGGCCTTCCCGGCGGTCCTCTGCTACCACCTGTTCGGCCCGTTCATTCTGAAACCGTCGCGGATCGCCGTGCCGGCGGCGTTTCCTCGGGGTCCACTTACGTCTTTTGGGCGCGGTTCTGGCGGGTGTCAGCCTGATGTTCACGGAAGGCGAGTTTGTTTGAAGTGGCCGGCCTGGTAGTTACCGCCCACCTGCCGGTGATGGTGATCGAAGGGGTTGTCACGGTCTTTTGCGTGGCCTTTCTAAAGAAAGTCAAACCGGAGATGCTGCCCGGCTATGATGCTGCGGTTGGGCAACAGGCAAAAAAGTGAGTTAAAGGAAATGGATATGAAACGATTGGCTGTCGGATTGGCCGTGACGTTGCTCTGCTGCTTTGCCGCCCCTCATGCTGCCCATGCCCACAAGGTGACTGTTTTCGCATGGGCCGAAGGGGATCGGGTCTTCACGGAAAGCAAGTTCAGCGGCGGCAAAATGGTCAAAGCAGGCAAAGTGGAGGTGTTTGACAGCAGCGGGAACCTGCTGCTGGAGGGCCGGACCGATGACAACGGGGCGTTTGCTTCAGGCGCCGTGATTACCGATCTGAAATTGTTGTTCACCGCTGGTATGGGCACCAGAATTCGTGGCTGCTCCACTGATTTCCGGCCAGGGTGAACCGCCGCACGCAACGCATGCGTCTCCGTCCGATCCGACCATTTGGAGGCACCCCGGCATCAGTTCCAGCAGCAGCGGGTCCGGTGTTGACAGCCCCAGGGAAATCGAGGCCATCGTCGCCCGTCGCTCGAAGAAGATTTAGGCCCCTGGTGCGAATGGCAGCGGCATCTCAGGAAAAAGGACCCTCCATGCAGGCGGCATCGTCGGCGGCATCGGCTACATCATCGGCCTCGAGGTCGGGGCTGGGCGCCTATATGCGCTACCGAAAGGAGCACCAGCATCCATGATCCGGGAATCCTTTGCCGAGGGCAGCTCATGGATACACGGCATCGACCCCCGGCTGCGGGTGGTCGGCGCCACGGCGTTTGCCGTCGTGGTGGCCGTTTCCTATGACTTTACATCGCTTTCATCGCCCTGATCCTGTCGCTTTTCATGGCATTGTCGACCAGGCTGTCTTTTTCAGACGGTTCTGCCACGCCTTGGCGCCGCCGTGCTTCTGTTGTTGCTGTGGGCGGTGTTGCCCTGGTCCTATGAAGGAGAAGCGCTGACAACGGTGGGACCGCTGGCATCGCCGCCGGGTGTGACCCTGTGCGCCCAGGATCGGTTTGAAGACCGTCTGCCTGATGGTGGCCTTCATGGCCCTGGTGGCCACCATGACGGTGGACACCCTCGGCCACGCCCTGAACCGGCTGTGGCTGCCGGACAAGCTGGTGCACATGCTCCTGATCACCTACCGCTACCTGTTCGTCATCGAGCAGGAGTACCAGCGCCTCGTGCGGGCCATGAAGATACGCAACTTCCATCCCAAGACCAACCTGCACAGCTACCGGACCTATGCCTACCTGGTGGGCATGCTCTTCGTCAGGGCTTCGGAGCGGGCCCGGCGGGTGCACAGTGCCATGATCTGCCGGGGTTTCAACGGCCGGTTCGTCAGCCTTCGCGCGTTTCCACCCAATCCCCTGAACCCGATTTTTTGTCTTGGCGTCAGCCTTTCGCTGGGTTTGCTGGTAACGCTGGAGTGGGTGAAATGAGTTGATGCGATCCGTGTGCCTGGTCATCGGCAGCTGTCATTTCCCGGTGCAGGTCCATCCGTATCGGCCACGCCGCTGCCCGGTTTCGTCCCCGTTATCAGCCTGACCAAGATGCACTACAGGTCTACCAGGCGGTCCGCTGGTTCTCAACGATCTCGATTTTCACCTGCATGTCGGCGACCGCATCGGCCTGGTGGCCCCCAACGGCAGCGGCAAGACCACCTTGTTCGCACATCATCATGGGCTTGCTCAGACCCATTTCCGGGACGGTCGAGGCGTTTGGCCAGGCGCGGGAGGCGGAAGCCGATTTTATCGAGGTGCGCCGGCGCATCGGACTCTTGTTTCAGGACGCCGACGACCAACTCTTTTCGCCAACGGTGCTGGAGGATGTGGCCTTCGGACCGCTGAATTTAGGAAAATCTCGCGAAGAGGCGGTGACCGTTCCAGAAACATCCTGGATTTTCTGGGTCTGAACGGTTTCGAGGACCGGGTCACCTACAAGCTGTCCGGTGGCGGGAAAAGCGGCTGGTTTCCCTGGCCACGGTGCTGGCCATGGAGCCTGAGGTGCTGTTGTTGGACGAACCCTCCTCCGGCCTGGATTCAGCGACCAAGAACACGCTCATCGACATTCTCAACGGACTGGATCTCTCTTTTGTGTTGTTCATTTCCCACCGATTCCATTTCTCTCCAAAACCACGGAGCATATCTATACCATGGCGGACGGACCGATCCGTTTTGACCAGGAGCTTGATATTCACACCCACGAACACGCCCATCTGATGGGCAAGCAGCCCCATCGGCACTTGTGAGGCGTGCCGTGCTTCCTGAAATCATCCCCTCAATCGTAACTCATTGATAGAAAAAGATATCCGCTTTACAGCCGTATGAATATGTATTACTTCATAATTGGTGGTAAACGATAAACCGGTATGACGTAAAGGAAAAATCATGGGTATGGACAAACATGGATTGAAGCTGCAACGGGGCACCCTGCTGAGGTTTGTTGACGAAGAGAAGGGTGAAATTACCGAAGGGCTTTTTATCAGTACCGAAGACAACAGCGACGTTGTCGTCGTTCCCTTGTCTGAATCGATGCTGCTGAAAAAAGAAGGGGAAAGCCTCTACGCCAGATGCCAATTTCAAGGCGATATGGTTGAATTCCGGTCCGCGATTGTGGAAATTATCGACCGGCATGGCCTGTGGCGAATCAAGGTGCCGACGGACGTAAACACCTTCGATTTGCGCGACCACAAGCGAATCCAATGCTCCGTTTCGGCAAATATCGAAGCCATTCACAGAGGCCAGTTCGTCACGGGTATAATTCGGGATATTAGCAAAAGCGGCGCACGCTGCATGTTTCAGCGGTCGGAAGAGGCGAAAACGCTTTTAAAATCGATCAGACGATTACGCTGCGCTGCGCCTTCCCGGGCATTCCGGGAGAACAGTCCACCGTGGGCACGATTACCGAAATCCTAAAATCGGAAGCGGAGCTCTCCATCGGTATTCAATTTGCCGAATCGGTGTGGTGGGTGCCGCCCTATCACTGATATAGAAAGTATCAATCTACCCCTGACAAGCCACGCCGGCCGTCAGGGCGTTGTCCGAATCGTCCGCAATATCCTGAATGTCCTCGATGCCCACGCTCGACGGATGAAATCCGGGGTGACGCCGGCGGCCTGCTGTTCGGCGTCGGAGAGCTGTTCCGTGGTCGTGGAGGCCAGGTGGCCGATCACCAGGAGGACTTTGGCAACGCCTGGATCTTGGCCAGATGGCTGAAAAGCTGAAGGCTTTCGATGAATTTGACGGCCGATGCCTGACCCCCCTTGATCCCGAGATCCACCAGCGCCCCCTGTCCCCTGGCGAGATATTTTTCGACCAGGGGGTAGGTTGGGGGACGATTCCAGGCGCAATCAGACCCATGACGCCACCATGGTTTTCCAGGAAGCGGGCCACGGTGCCCGTTTCCGAGTCGGCATCCCATTCTCGAATCCTGCAGGTTTCCGCCCCTGGATGAACCTGCAGCCGTGAAGGGGCTCATGGCCGCTCCCATATCCCGCAGTCCCCAGTACCCGGGCCCGCAGGATAAATGCCAAGTTGCCGAAAGTCTCCACGAATTTCAATCCATGGTAGGCGGGGTCCGGTTCAACGAAATCGGGGAACCGGCCCGACGCGGCCCAGTCGAATGTGCCTGAATCCACGATGATGCCGCCGATGGAGGTGCCGTGGCCGCCGATGAACTTGGTGGCCGAGTGGATCACGATGGCCGCCCCCATTGTCGAAAGGCCGGGTGAGGTAGGGGGTCGTGACCGTGTTGTCCACCACCACAAAGGGATACCATGACGATTGCCAATGGCGGCAATGGACTCAAGGTCGATGATGTCTAGCTTCAGATGCCGATGGTTTCCACGAAAAAGGCTTTGGTTCGTTTCGTGACGGCACCCTCCCAGGCGTCCAGGTCGTGAGGGGAAACGAAGCGGACGGTG
>CAVPIL010000015.1:0-2500 GCA_963704985.1 uncultured delta proteobacterium
CTTTGACAATTTGGATGTCGAATTAAAAAATTAGGTTCTTAATATTTGTGTCAGATATTTTGTGGCCAAGCTATTAAGGGCAAACGGTGGATGCCTAGGCGTCAAGAGGCGATGAAAGACGTGGAAAGCTGCGATAAGCTTCGGGGAGCTGCTAAACAAGTTTTGATCCGGAGATTTCTGAATGGGGCAACCTGTCGCGGGTAGTGTCGCGACATCTTCAGCTGAATACATAGGCTGTTGAGGCTAACGGGGTGAACTGAAACATCTTCGTAACCCTAGGAAGAGAAAACAATAGTGATTTCCTAAGTAGCGGCGAGCGAACGGGAACCAGCCCAAACCACGCACCCTTCGGGGTGGGTGGGGTTGTAGGACCGTCATCACGTGATCCACGATTAGATAGGAGAGCAGGTTGGAAAACCTGGCCATAGAGGGTGATAGCCCCGTATCCGAAATCGAAAGTGGCACAGACGGCACCTGAGTACCACGGGACACGAGAAACCCTGTGGGAATCCGGGAGGACCATCTCCCAAGGCTAAATACTACTTGACGACCGATAGTGAACCAGTACCGTGAGGGAAAGGTGAAAAGTACCCCGGTGAGGGGAGTGAAATAGTACCTGAAACCGTTTGCCTACAAGCAGTGGGAGCACGATGAACATGGCCTTGTGCCCTGTTCCGTGTGACTGCGTGCCTTTTGCATAATGAGTCAGTGAGTTACTTTACGTAGCAAGGTTAAGCCGATAGGTGTAGCCGTAGCGAAAGCGAGTCTTAACAGGGCGATTGAGTTACGTGGAGTAGACCCGAAACCAAGTGATCTATCCATGGCCAGGGTGAAGCGAGAGTAAAATCTCGTGAAGGCCCGAACCGTTGTATGTTGAAAAATGCTCGGATGAGCTGTGGATAGGGGTGAAAGGCCAAACAAACTTGGAAATAGCTGGTTCTCCCCGAAATATATTTAGGTATAGCCTTGCGTGATTAAGTGACGGGGGTAGAGCACTGGATGGGCTAGGGGTCCTACCAGATTACCAAACCTAACCAAACTCCGAATACCGTCAACTTTTATCGCAGGAGTCAGACTACGGGAGCTAAGTTCCGTGGTCGAGAGGGAAACAGCCCAGATCGCCAGCTAAGGTCCCTAAATGTGTGCTAAGTGGGAAAGGATGTGGAAATGCACAGACAACCAGGAGGTTGGCTTAGAAGCAGCCATCCTTTAAAGAAAGCGTAATAGCTCACTGGTCGAGTGAGTCTGCGCCGAAAATGTAACGGGGCTTAAGCACATTACCGAAGCTGCGGGATGATTCTTTGAATCATCGGTAGGGGAGCATTGTGTACGGGTTGAAGGTTGACCGTAAGGACGGCTGGACTGTACACAAGAGACCATGCTGACATGAGTAACGATAAAGCGGGTGAAAAACCCGCTCGCCGAAAACCTAAGGTTTCCTGAGTAAAGCTAATCTGCTCAGGGTTAGTCGATCCCTAAGCCGAGGCCGAAAGGCGTAGGTAATGGAAAACAGGTTAATATTCCTGTACCACCAGTTTGTCGTTTGAGTGATGGGGGGACGCGGAAGGGTAGGTCAGCCACCGGTTGGAAGTGGTGGTTTAAGCCAGTAGGCTGAAAGGACAGGCAAATCCGTCCTTTTATTTAAATGCCGAGAGGTGATGACGAGAGGCTTTGCCTCATAAAGTGATTGATCCCATGCTGCCAAGAAAAGCCTCTAGCGAGACAAGCAGGTGATCGTACCGTAAACCGACACAGGTAGGTGGGGAGAAAATCCCAAGGCGCTTGAGAGAACCCTGGTTAAGGAACTCGGCAAAATAACACCGTAACTTCGGGAGAAGGTGTGCCCTCATTAGGTGAAGCGTTTTACATGCGGAGCCGACGGGGGCCGCAGAGAAATGGCGGTAGCGACTGTTTACTAAAAACATAGGACTCTGCTAAGTCGCAAGACGATGTATAGGGTCTGACGCCTGCCCGGTGCTGGAAGGTTAAGGGGATTTGTTAGGGGTAACCCGAAGCTTTGAACCGAAGCCCCAGTAAACGGCGGCCGTAACTATAACGGTCCTAAGGTAGCGAAATTCCTTGTCGGGTAAGTTCCGACCTGCACGAATGGCGTAACGACTTCCGCACTGTCTCAACCAGGGACTCAGTGAAATTGTATTGGCGGTGAAGATGCCGTCTACCCGCGAAAAGACGGAAAGACCCCGGCACCTTTACTACAGCTTGACATTGAATTTTGGAATAGTATGTGTAGGATAGGTGGGAGGCTTTGAAACCGGAACGCCAGTTTCGGTGGAGCCACCCTTGAAATACCACCCTTGCTATTTTAGAGTTCTAACCTCGACCCGTTATCCGGGCGAAGGACAGTGTCTGGTGGGTAGTTTGACTGGGGCGGTCGCCTCCAAAAGAGTAACGGAGGCGCGCGAAGGTTCCCTCAGGCTGATTGGAAACCAGCCGTGGAGTGTAAAGGCATAAGGGAGCTTGACTGCGAGAGAGACATTTC
>CAVPIL010000015.1:5000-252678 GCA_963704985.1 uncultured delta proteobacterium
TGATAATTAGGGTGAAGTCGTAACAAGGTAGCCGTTGGGGAACCAGCGGCTGGATCACCTCCTTTCTAAGGATGACCTATCTTTTAGAAAGATACAACAAGGTCCAACTCTGCCAGTCACTATTTAGTTTTGAGAGATCAAAAAGTGCTCTTTTAATCAACCAGAATGCAGATAGGCTCGACGAATTGTGTGAGGGCCTGTAGCTCAGCTTGGTTAGAGCGCACGCCTGATAAGCGTGAGGTCGATGGTTCAAATCCATCCAGGCCCACCATTTTAGGGCCGTTTTTCGGGGGTGTAGCTCAGCTGGGAGAGCGCCTGCCTTGCACGCAGGAGGTCATCGGTTCGAACCCGTTCACCTCCACCAGAAAAGCACTGCATAGATGGTTTTCTGTTCTTTGACAATTTGGATGTCGAATTAAAAAATTAGGTTCTTAATATTTGTGTCAGATATTTTGTGGCCAAGCTATTAAGGGCAAACGGTGGATGCCTAGGCGTCAAGAGGCGATGAAAGACGTGGAAAGCTGCGATAAGCTTCGGGGAGCTGCTAAACAAGTTTTGATCCGGAGATTTCTGAATGGGGCAACCTGTCGCGGGTAGTGTCGCGACATCTTCAGCTGAATACATAGGCTGTTGAGGCTAACGGGGTGAACTGAAACATCTTAGTAACCCTAGGAAGAGAAAACAATAGTGATTTCCTAAGTAGCGGCGAGCGAACGGGAACCAGCCCAAACCACGCACCCTTCGGGGTGGGTGGGGTTGTAGGACCGTCATCACGTGATCCACGATTAGATAGGAGAGCAGGTTGGAAAACCTGGCCATAGAGGGTGATAGCCCCGTATCCGAAATCGAAAGTGGCACAGACGGCACCTGAGTACCACGGGACACGAGAAACCCTGTGGGAATCCGGGAGGACCATCTCCCAAGGCTAAATACTACTTGACGACCGATAGTGAACCAGTACCGTGAGGGAAAGGTGAAAAGTACCCCGGTGAGGGGAGTGAAATAGTACCTGAAACCGTTTGCCTACAAGCAGTGGGAGCACGATGAACATGGCCTTGTGCCCTGTTCCGTGTGACTGCGTGCCTTTTGCATAATGAGTCAGTGAGTTACTTTACGTAGCAAGGTTAAGCCGATAGGTGTAGCCGTAGCGAAAGCGAGTCTTAACAGGGCGATTGAGTTACGTGGAGTAGACCCGAAACCAAGTGATCTATCCATGGCCAGGGTGAAGCGAGAGTAAAATCTCGTGAAGGCCCGAACCGTTGTATGTTGAAAAATGCTCGGATGAGCTGTGGATAGGGGTGAAAGGCCAAACAAACTTGGAAATAGCTGGTTCTCCCCGAAATATATTTAGGTATAGCCTTGCGTGATTAAGTGACGGGGGTAGAGCACTGGATGGGCTAGGGGTCCTACCAGATTACCAAACCTAACCAAACTCCGAATACCGTCAACTTTTATCGCAGGAGTCAGACTACGGGAGCTAAGTTCCGTGGTCGAGAGGGAAACAGCCCAGATCGCCAGCTAAGGTCCCTAAATGTGTGCTAAGTGGGAAAGGATGTGGAAATGCACAGACAACCAGGAGGTTGGCTTAGAAGCAGCCATCCTTTAAAGAAAGCGTAATAGCTCACTGGTCGAGTGAGTCTGCGCCGAAAATGTAACGGGGCTTAAGCACATTACCGAAGCTGCGGGATGATTCTTTGAATCATCGGTAGGGGAGCATTGTGTACGGGTTGAAGGTTGACCGTAAGGACGGCTGGACTGTACACAAGAGACCATGCTGACATGAGTAACGATAAAGCGGGTGAAAAACCCGCTCGCCGAAAACCTAAGGTTTCCTGAGTAAAGCTAATCTGCTCAGGGTTAGTCGATCCCTAAGCCGAGGCCGAAAGGCGTAGGTAATGGAAAACAGGTTAATATTCCTGTACCACCAGTTTGTCGTTTGAGTGATGGGGGGACGCGGAAGGGTAGGTCAGCCACCGGTTGGAAGTGGTGGTTTAAGCCAGTAGGCTGAAAGGACAGGCAAATCCGTCCTTTTATTTAAATGCCGAGAGGTGATGACGAGAGGCTTTGCCTCATAAAGTGATTGATCCCATGCTGCCAAGAAAAGCCTCTAGCGAGACAAGCAGGTGATCGTACCGTAAACCGACACAGGTAGGTGGGGAGAAAATCCCAAGGCGCTTGAGAGAACCCTGGTTAAGGAACTCGGCAAAATAACACCGTAACTTCGGGAGAAGGTGTGCCCTCATTAGGTGAAGCGTTTTACATGCGGAGCCGACGGGGGCCGCAGAGAAATGGCGGTAGCGACTGTTTACTAAAAACATAGGACTCTGCTAAGTCGCAAGACGATGTATAGGGTCTGACGCCTGCCCGGTGCTGGAAGGTTAAGGGGATTTGTTAGGGGTAACCCGAAGCTTTGAACCGAAGCCCCAGTAAACGGCGGCCGTAACTATAACGGTCCTAAGGTAGCGAAATTCCTTGTCGGGTAAGTTCCGACCTGCACGAATGGCGTAACGACTTCCGCACTGTCTCAACCAGGGACTCAGTGAAATTGTATTGGCGGTGAAGATGCCGTCTACCCGCGAAAAGACGGAAAGACCCCGGCACCTTTACTACAGCTTGACATTGAATTTTGGAATAGTATGTGTAGGATAGGTGGGAGGCTTTGAAACCGGAACGCCAGTTTCGGTGGAGCCACCCTTGAAATACCACCCTTGCTATTTTAGAGTTCTAACCTCGACCCGTTATCCGGGCGAAGGACAGTGTCTGGTGGGTAGTTTGACTGGGGCGGTCGCCTCCAAAAGAGTAACGGAGGCGCGCGAAGGTTCCCTCAGGCTGATTGGAAACCAGCCGTGGAGTGTAAAGGCATAAGGGAGCTTGACTGCGAGAGAGACATTTCGAGCAGGTACGAAAGTAGGTCTTAGTGATCCGGCGGTCCCGAATGGAAGGGCCGTCGCTCAACGGATAAAAGGTACGCCGGGGATAACAGGCTTATCGCATCCAAGAGTTCACATCGACGATGCGGTTTGGCACCTCGATGTCGGCTCATCACATCCTGGGGCTGGAGCAGGTCCCAAGGGTTCGGCTGTTCGCCGATTAAAGTGGTACGTGAGCTGGGTTTAAAACGTCGTGAGACAGTTTGGTCCCTATCTTTCGTGGGCGCAGGATATTTGAGAGGATCTGTTCCTAGTACGAGAGGACCGGAATGGACGAACCAATGGTGTTCCAGTTGTCGCGCCAGCGGCATGGCTGGGTAGCTAAGTTCGGAAAGGATAACCGCTGAAAGCATCTAAGCGGGAAGCCCACCTCAAGATTAGATATCCCTTAAGTGTGGAAACATGCTTAACTAAAGACTCCTCGAAGACTACGAGGTTGATAGGCCAGGTGTGTAAGCACAGCAATGTGTTAAGCTTACTGGTACTAATCAGTCGTGCGGCTTGGCCACAAAATAACTGACATAAATAATAAGAACTGATTCGACATTCCAAATTGCGCCGACGTTTGCATAAACGATTTTTCGGTGGCGATGGCGAAGAGGCAACACCCGTTCCCATCCCGAACACGGAAGTTAAGCTCTTCAGCGCCGATGGTACTGCATGGGAAGCTGTGTGGGAGAGTAGGACGCCGCCGAAAACCTTCTTCATACCAGCCCGCTCCCTTAACCTTGGGGAGCGGGCTGTGTCGTTCGTAACCTGCCTGAAATTTTAAGATCTTCCTCATTTTTTCGATCTGTGGTATCTGTATGATAGGTTGTCCAATCTTTGCTAATAAAGAGCTACTGCAGCAAGCATCGGCCTCAATATGGGTTTTCGGGGTATAAAAAACCGGGTGTTTATTCAATTTTGGATACTGTTTTTTTTATCCATGCTCTTCATCGATCTCTTGGTACTATTTATTTTCCTGGAAAAGACCCTTTTACGGTATAGCGATCATAAGCGTTTTGCCCTGATGATCGCCTGTGAGGAGCGGGGCCGAATTCGCCTTCCCGATGAAAATTTGGATCTGCTGAAAGCGAAAGGCATCATCCCCACTGGTGACCGGTTTTTTTTTGCCGAGAGCCCAGGGGCGACCGCTATCGACGGCTATCCGGAGCTCCCGCAGGACAATCTTGAGACAGCGGTTTATCAGACCCTGAAAACGGGGCAGGCCACCACCCGAAAAGAAGGCAAAACGGTGGGCCTGCTTTTTGTGCAGCATAAATCCGTAATCATTACCTATCCTGTCAAAGCGGATGGGAGGACCATCGCCGCCGGAGGCCTTGAAAGTTCCCTGACCAGCATCTACCAGGATTTTCGCAGAATCCAAAAAATCACTTTGATTTTTGTGATCATCAACAGCTTCCTTTTTGCGTTTTTCGGAAACCGTCAGCTCTCCCGGATCTATTTCAGGCCGCTGAAAAGACTGGCCAAACGAGCAGAGACCTATCAGGATGACGCCACCTCGTATTTCTCAGTTCGAAAAGAAGACAATGAGTTTTCTGTACTTTCCGCCTCACTGAATAAAATGCTGCATCGGATTGCCGACGACAAGGGCATGCTGAATGAAACCATCCAGTCTCTGAAGGACACCAACCTTGCGCTCAAAAAGGCCCAAAACGATGTCATCCGGGCTGAAAAATTGGCCACGGTAGGGCGTCTGACTTCCGGCATTGCCCACGAAATCGGCAATCCCATCGGAATTGTTTTGGGCTATCTGGATCTATTGAAGCAGGCCGACCTTACCCCTGAGGAGCGCAACGATTTCATCGCCCGCTCTGAAAAAGAGATCACCCGTATCAACCTTATCATCCGGCAATTGCTCGACATGTCCAGAGCTCCCGCCGGTGAACCCAAACCGATGTCCATTCACCAGTTGATCCAAGATCTGATTTCTGTATTCAACTACCAGCCGGCGACCCATGCCATCGCCTTTGAATCAGCGTTGGGAGCCATCCATGATCTTGTCTTTGCAGATCCCGATCGGCTCAGACAGGTTTTTTTGAACATCCTGCTTAACGCTGTCGATGCGGTGAATACCAACCCGTCCAACCATGCGCGGATAACGATCATCACCGAAGGCGCCACCGGTGGAAGCGACGATCCCAGCTATCCTGAAGGGAATGTTATCAAGGTTACCATTAAGGACAACGGTCCCGGCATCTTGCCTGAACAGTTACCCCATGTATTCGATCCTTTTTATACCACCAAGCAGCCCGGCAAAGGAACTGGTTTAGGCCTTAGCGTCTCTTTTATGATTGTCCAGAAAATAGGCGGCTATATCTCTGTATCAAGCGACCCAGGAATGGGCGCCGTCTTTCAAGTTGTTTTACCGCTGGCCCAGCATTCCGAAGGGAACGATAGCGACAGATAGACAGGTTGTTATGGAAACCAAGCAAAAACAAAAAACGATTCTGATCATCGACGATGAAGAAAACATGCGCCACATGCTGCAAACCATGCTCACACGGTATGGCTATGCCGTCAGCACTGCGAAAGATGGCGCCGAAGGGCTTGCAAGGATAAGCGACCAACGCTTCGAATTCATTCTTTGCGATGTCAAAATGCCGCAGATGAACGGGATGGAATTTCTAAAAGCGGGGCGCGATCATCTTTTCTCAACCACCGTAATCATGATGTCCGCCTATGGCAGCATCGACATGGCCATTGAGGCCATGAAACTCGGTGCCTACGATTTTGTTTCTAAACCATTTAAAAATGAAGAGATCCGCCTGACCATCAAAAAAGCAGAAGAACGGGAGCGACTCAAAAAAGAGAACTTCGAACTGAAGGACCGCATCCAGCGCATCGGCGGCAGCCTGTCCTTTGGAAACATGGTCGGAAGAAGCCCAATTATGCAGGCTGTTTTTTCCATGGCCTTGAAAGTGGCCCGATTTGACAGCACGGTGTTGGTCACCGGTGAGAGCGGCACCGGCAAGGAACTGGTGGCACAGGGCATCCATCGGGAAAGTGAGCGGCGGTCCGGCCCCATGGTGCCGGTGAACTGCGCTTCCATCCCGGAGAGCCTCATGGAAAGCGAATTGTTCGGTCACGTCAAAGGGGCGTTTACGGGGGCGGATAAGGACAAAAAGGGGCTTTTTGAAGCCGCAGCAGGGGGAACCCTGTTTCTCGATGAGATTGGCGATATCCCCGTGGCCCTGCAACCCAAACTGCTGCGTGTGCTGCAGGAAAGCGAAATCCGTCCGGTGGGCGGAGCCAAGGCCAGGGCCGTCGATGTACGGGTGATCGCAGCCACCTCAACGGATCTGGAAAAAGAAATCGCCGCAGGAAACTTCCGGGAAGATCTCTTCTATCGTCTCAACGTGGTGCCCATTACCCTGCCGCCCTTGCGTCATCGGCCGGAGGATATTCCCCTGCTGTGCCATTTTTTTATTACCCGGTTTAACGAAACCCTCGGCAGCGGCATAAAAAACATTTCGCCCGCAGCCATGGCCGCGCTGATGCGCAATGACTGGCCCGGTAACATCCGTGAACTGGAAAATGCCATCGAACGGGCCATCGTCCTTGCTGACGGCACCACCCTGGAACTGGAAAATTTTGTTTGCGGAAAAGCAGGGATGTCGGATCCGGACCTCAAGGGTGACGGCTATGACGGGTTCTCTTTAAAAGCCGCCAGAGCAGAACTGGAGGACAAGATGATCCGCAAGGCGCTGGCCGCAACAGGCGGCAATCGCACCCATGCGGCCAATATGCTCGAGATCAGCCATCCCTCTCTGCTGAGTAAAATGAAGCGCTACTGCATCGACTGACAAAGCACTATAGTTTGGCCTGTTGAAACAACCGTTCAATATTCAACCGGTTGATCATCTCGGTGAATATCTCGCCGATCACTTTTTCTGCACCACCGCTGCCCATCACCTTCAAGCGCTCCGCACTGCCGGTGACCGACTCCCGTGCAACCAGTCGGGTGTCTTGGCTCAGGCTGGCCTCATAACTGATGTCCGCCAACCACGTCTGGCCGACCAGGTTGATCCGGAACTGATTGATTTTTAACTGAAAAAGCGGCATGTTGGGTGCCGGCTCACCCGTTACCGTTACTCCCAGCTGTTGCAGCCGCTGCTTAAGCGCCGTTTCAAAGAGCATCGGCAGCTCGTAGGCCCCCAGTATTTTCTGCTGGTCGTCGGGCATTGCCAAAACAAGGGCAAACAGGCCGGTAAAATACTCGAATTTTTCTTTGGCCGCTGGATTAAAAATCTCCTTGTCGCCCCGCAGATCACGGGTTTCGACAAAAACGGTTCGTCCGGCCAAAGCGTCGGTAGCCGCTGGCAGATGATAGTCGACATCGATGTAGGATTTTTTGGCACATGAAAAACAACCCGAGGCCATCAACAGGATCATGGTCGTCTTTAAACATAGATTGGCTATTTTAAGAATCATCTCTCCTCCTTTGGCAAACCCGGGAATGGAAACAAGAAAGTACCTGTTGCCTACATGAGCCCAGGATTTTTGTCAATGCAGGTCAGCACGTTGCCCCGGCTTGTCTTAGCTTCGGATGACGTTGTCTAAAATGTAAGCGGTGAATACGCTTGCCAAAACTCGATCTACCATGCTATTTTCCAACATAATACACGGTTCATAATCGCTGAAAAAGTTTTCTCGCCGACAATCAATGCAACATCAGTGTTTCAATGGACCCCTAGCGGGTCCGCCGTTATATTAACCGATTGCTTGATGGGAGGAGGATGTAATGAAACGATTAGGTTTTGTAATTGCCATGATTGCTGTGTTCGCGCTGATCGGTTCTGCCTCGGCCGGTACTCTGGATGATGTGAAAGCCAAGGGGTTCGTGCAGGCGGGCGTCAACGGAGATCTTTTCGGTTTCGGCAAACCGGATGAAAAGGGTGTCTGGCGCGGCCTGGATGTGGATACGGCCCGGGCCGTCGCCGCAGCCATTTTCGGCGATGCCGACAAGGTCAAATTTACGCCGCTGACGGCCAAAACCCGCTTCACCGCGCTGCAATCTGGTGAAATCGATGTGTTAACCCGTAACTGCACTCAGACCCTGGGGCGCGACACCGATCTGGGCCTCGATTTCGTCCAGGTCAACTACTATGACGGCCAGGGATTCCTGGTTCCCAAGAAGCTGGGTCTCAAAAGCGCCAAAGAGCTTGACGGCGCATCGGTTTGCGTGCTGCCGGGAACAACCACCGAACTCAATGTGGCCGATTACTTCCGGGCCAGTGGCATGAAAATGAAACCCGTAGTCATCGAAAATACGGCAGAACTGGCCAAGGCTTTTTTTGCCGGTCGATGCGACTGCCTGACCTCGGATGCCTCCCAGTTGGCCGGAACGCGTGCGGTTGCTCCCAATCCCCAAGACTACATCATTTTACCACAAATCATCTCCAAGGAACCCCTGGCACCGGCCGTGCGGCACGGTGACAACCAATGGAAGGATATCGTCAATTACAGCGTGCTGGCCATGATCGAGGCCGAGGAACTCGGCATCACCTCTCAAAATGTCGATGACATGCTCAAGAGTGAAGATCCTAAGGTCATGCGCTTTCTGGGTGTGACCGAAGGCAACGGCAAGGCCCTTGGCCTTAATGAAAAGTGGGCTTACAACATCGTCAAGCAGGTTGGTAATTACGGTGAAGTGTTTGAAAGAAATGTGGGCGTCAATACACCGCTGGGCATCGAACGCGGCTTGAACGCGCTATGGACCAACGGCGGATTGATGTACTCTCCGCCCTTCAAATAGGCAGCCTGAGTCGTAACTCTTGGTTGGGTACATCGCCTGTTTCTAGGAGATACGATTTGGATGGTTATACCCTATGATCCGGCTGTCGGGCCGTAGCGTCGACTTTTCACCGGCCTGACAGCCGCTTTTTTAAAGATGTGATATGCAACCCAACCCGAACAAGGCCCATGGGGACACGCCGCTGGCAACGGTTCCCTTTTACAACGACCCTAAAAAGCGTTCGCTCCTGTTTCAGGTTGTGACCCTTCTGATGGTCGGACTGCTGGCCTTTTATCTGATTTCCAATACGCTGACCAATGTTGAAAAACAGTCGATTGCTACCGGCTTCGGATTTTTGCAGAAAGAGGCAGCCTTTGAAATCGGTGAATCACCCCTTCGCTACTCCGCGGCCGATACTTACGGCCGAGCCCTGGTGGTCGGTTTTTTAAACACCCTGATCGTCTCATTCGTCGGAATCGTAATTACGGTCATCCTCGGCACCGTGATCGGGATCGCCCGACTCTCTTCCAACTGGCTGGTATCGAAGTTGGCCGCAGCCTATATCGAAGTGTTTCAGGACATACCGGTGCTGTTACAGCTCTTTTTTTGGTACGCGTTTTTCTACAATGTCCTGCCGTCACCCCGAATGGCCTTGAATCCGGTCATGGGTGTCTTCTTGAGTAATCGTGGCTTGGTGTTTGCGGTGCCGGAGACGCATCCGGTATACAACTATATGGGCATCACACTGGTAATCGCTTGTATCGCTGTCTATTTCCTGCGGCGGTGGGCAAGACAGAGACAGGCGCGGACGGGGCAGCCCTTTCCAATCTTTCGTGCATCCCTGGCGCTTGTGGTTGGGTTGCCCCTGGTGACCTGGGCTGTCGGCGGCGCCCCGACCGCCATGAACGTACCTGTGCTGAAAGGCTTCAATTTCACCGGGGGAACCAATATCAGCCCTGAATTTACGGCCCTGTTGCTGGGGCTGATTTTTTATACAGCGGCTTTCGTGGCCGAAGTCGTCCGGGCCGGCATTCAGTCGGTCAGCAAGGGGCAGACCGAAGCGGCTAAGTCGCTGGGCTTCCTACCGAGTCAGGTGCTGAACCTGGTGATCTTACCGCAAGCCCTGCGCGTCATCATACCACCCTTGACCAGCCAGATGTTGAACCTGACCAAGAACAGTTCCCTGGCGGTTGCGATCGGATACCCCGACTTCGTGTCCGTGGCCGGCACCACCATCAATCAGACCGGTCAGGCCATCGAAGGTGTGGCCCTGATGATGATCGTCTATCTTACGTTGAGCCTGCTGACATCGGCCTTCATGAACTGGTACAACAAAAAGATGGCTTTGGTGGAAAGGTAACAACACGTTGCGATGGTATGCAAAGTAACCGCGTCGTTTTACTTTTAACCGGCAATAACGGGCGCAAGATTCGAAGCACTCACTTTTTCAGCGAACAGTATTCCTAAACCCATGGCTGGAACGGACATCAAGCAGGTTGAAGAAGCGATCAAGCCGCCAGTGACGAGCGTGGGGGCCCTCGGATGGATTCGGGCCAACCTTTTCAACAATTGGTTCAACTCGATCCTGACGCTGGCCACCCTTTACACCTTAGGGAAGGTCGTGCCCCCTTTTATTCGCTGGGCCTTTGTCGACAGCCTGTGGCTTTCAACGGGTGAAGCCTGCAAAGCTGCTGAAGGTGCCTGCTGGTCGATCATTCCAGCCAACATTCGGTTTATTATTTTCGGTTTTTTCCCCTATGAATCGCAATGGCGGCCCTTGGTGGCCATGGTTCTTTTGATCGGCCTGCTGTTTTACAGCCGGAACAGAAAACACTGGAAAAAATCACTGGCCTATGCCTGGGGAGCCGGCCTTTTAACCATGGGCCTTCTCATGAAGGGCGGGTTTTTGGGGTTGGCTTCGGTTGAAAGTACCCAGTGGGGCGGGCTCCCTTTGACGCTGTTGCTGTCGGTTTTTGGGCTGGCAGCTGCCTATCCGCTGGGCGTTGTCCTGGCGCTGGGGCGCGCCTCGCGCATGAGGGCGATAAAAACCCTGTGTATCGTTTATATCGAAATGATCCGGGGCGTACCGCTGATCACCCTACTGTTTATGTCGTCCATCGTTTTCCCACTGTTTTTGCCCGAGGGCGTTACCGTTAACGTTATTTTACGGGCGCAGGTGGCCATCATTATGTTTACCGCCGCCTATATTGCGGAAGTCGTGCGGGGCGGGCTGCAGGGGATGGCCAAGGGCCAATATGAGGCCGCCGAATCGCTGGGGCTAAACTATTTCCAGACCATGCGGCTGGTGATTCTGCCCCAGGCCCTGAGAATCGTGATACCTCCGACGGTCAGCCAACTCATCTCGGCTTTGAAAGATACCTCCCTAGTGGTTATCATCGCCCTCTACGATCTGCTCAAGACAACCCAGTCCGTCTTGTCGAATCCTACCTGGATGGGCTTTTCTTCGGAGGTTTACATCTTCGTGGCCTTGATCTATTTTGGCTGCTGTTATTTCATGTCCAGCTACAGCAGACGCTTGGAAAAGGAGCTGGACAGGGGTTTTTAACCGGCAGCGCGTGGCGCTAATTCCAGCGCAGAGGATATCTTTATTAAGCAACCGGTTCCAAAAAAATGGGTAAAAAAAAACTTGAAGAGAACATCATGAGCGAAGACAAACCTGACAACCAGGCGCTGCCGACCGGCGAACCCATTATCGAGATCAAAGAGATGCACAAATGGTTCGGCGAGTTCCATGTCCTGCAGGACATCAACCTGACCGTGCAAAAGAAAGAGCGGATCGTCATTTGCGGCCCTTCAGGATCAGGAAAATCGACCCTCATCCGCTGCATCAACCGGTTGGAGGAACATCAGCGCGGCCGTATCATCGTCGACGGCATCGAGTTGACCAATGATATCAAGAACGTCGAGAAGATCCGGGCCGAGGTGGGCATGGTCTTTCAGCATTTCAATCTTTTCCCCCATCTTACCATCCTGGAAAACCTGACCCTGGGACCGATCTGGGTGCGCAAGACCCCCAAAAAGGAAGCCGAAGAGTCGGCAATGGCTTACCTGGAAAAAGTGCACATTGCCGAGCAGGCCAAGAAATATCCCGGCCAGCTTTCCGGCGGGCAGCAGCAGCGGGTGGCCATTGCGCGCAGCCTGTGCATGAAACCCAACGTCATGCTTTTCGATGAACCCACCTCCGCCCTGGATCCGGAGATGATCAAAGAGGTTCTGGACGTCATGATCGAACTGGCCCAGGAGGGCATGACCATGCTGGTGGTGACCCACGAGATGGGCTTTGCCAAGAGTGTGGCCCACCGGGTGCTGTTTATGGACTACGGCCGGATCGTTGAACAGAATACGCCTGCGGAATTCTTCGACAATCCCCAGCACGACCGCACCAAGCTGTTTTTAAGCCAGATCCTGCACTGAACCGATGGTATCCCAACCCCCTTTTCGGACGATGGCCATGCACCCTCGAACCTGCGCCAGGATCCATTTGGATCACCTGCGATTCAACTTTCGTGAGATCCGGAAAAAGATCGCCCCGGCCCGCCTGATTCCGGTGGTCAAGGCTGACGCTTACGGCCATGGAGCGGTTGCCGTTTCACGATGCCTGGTCGAGGAAGGGGCCGCGTTGCTTGCCGTCGCCCAGTACCAGGAGGCCATGGAACTTCGCGACAGTGGCATTGATGTTCCGGTCCTCATTTTCGGGCGGCTTTTCCCGGACGAGCTTCCCCAGGCTATCCGGGCGGGATTTCTGCCTACCCTGTTCGGCGTGGAAGATATCCGCTGGATCGAAAGGTCGCCCGGCAACCAGCCGGTTCACGTGCACGTCAACGTTGAAACCGGCATGGGGCGGGTGGGAGTGCTGCTGGAGCGGGAACCGGATTTCTTTGACCATCTGGTACGCTCGCGGCGCTGTATTTGGGAGGGATTGTACAGCCATTTTGCCACTGCGGACGAAACGGATAAAACCTATGCCCTCGAACAGTTGGCTCGCTTTAATGCCCTGATGAAACGGCTGTCAGCCAAAGGCGCATTACCGCCCTTGATTCATATGGCCAACAGCGGGGCAGTGCTTGACATGCCGGACAGCTACTTTAATGCCTGCCGTTCCGGGATCATGCTTTATGGGCATTACCCGTCAACGCAAACCTCGCGGTCGATCCCACTGAAGCAGGTGATGTGCTTGAAGACCGTGGTCACTCACCTGCGGCGGCTGCCGGTTGGTCACAACGTGAGCTATGGACGGCGATGGAAAACAACCGCCGAAACTTCTATTGCCGTGCTCCCCATCGGCTATGCCGACGGCGTTCGGCGCCACTTGACCGGCCGGCTTCAGGTGCTGATCGGCTGCCGGCGCTACCCGGTGGTGGGAACCATCACCATGGATCAGAGTATGGTGGATGTTGGGGATGATCCGGTGGCAGTGGGCGATGATGTCCTGATTTGGGGAGATGCTGAAAACGGATCGGTCCAGGTTCTTGATGTGGCCGAAGCCATGGGGTCGATCCCTTATGAGATGACGTGTGGCGTCTCCCGGCGGGTTCAACGCGTGGTTGTGACGGATCGTCACGATCACAGTGTCGGTTGACCGGTTCGTCGGATGTTGGTCGGGTTGCGTCTGCTGTTGAAATCCGTTTTCCTATTCCCCTTAAATGTGGCAACCTTCCATGAAGTGCCCTGAATGTCAGAATCCCGTCGATGACCATGCCGCCACCTGTCAGGCCTGCGGTTGTTCCCTTGGATTATGCTGCGGTGCTTGCCGGGAGATCAACCGGGACGCACAGCAAATTTTGTAACGCGTGTGGACAGCCGTTAGATCTTCTCCCAACGCCCGCTTCGCTCCTTGGTTCGTCAACCGATTCTGCATCTCCTATTCTTTCCACAGTGACTGCCCGGCAAGATGGATACGGAAACGACAGTGAATGAAAACTGGTCACGGTGCTTTTTTCGGACCTTTCCGGATACGCTGCCCTTTGCGAACGCATTGACCCTGAAGATGTTCGTGAGATGATGACGCTGGCGTTCAAGGAGATCGTCGGCATCATCATCCGATATGAAGGGTATATTGACCGGATCATCGGCGATGAAGTTTTAGCGGTTTTTGGCATACCGCGCACCCATGAGGACGATCCAGTCAGGGCGATTCGGGCGGCCATGGATATTCACAGCACCGTGGCCATGATGACCGGCCGGTTCAAGGGGAGTTTGGAAAAACCGCTGGCGATGCATTCGGGGATAGCCACGGACCTGGTAGTGACCGGGAAAACCGACCTGAGAACCGGACGGCACGGCATCACCGGTGAACCGGTGAATCGGGCATCGCTGTTGACCCGTCTGGCGATCTCAGGAGAGAGTCTCGTGGGAACGCGCACCATGTATTCCACATCAGGCTTCTTTTTCTTCGAAAAGCGCGAATTCAAATCAAGCCAGGGTGCGGCAGATGCCATTGAGGCCTATCGCGTCCTCAATAGGGTGAAGAAGCCGGACAAGATCAGGCGGGTTTATGGTTTGCGCGCCCGGCTTATCGGTCGCAATGAAGAGATGCAGTGCCTTCTGGCGCGACTGTCGGCGGTGGCTCGGGGCCGGGGCACCTGTGTGTGGTTAGCGGGTGGTGCCGGAACCGGAAAAAGCCGGTTGATTGCAGAATTCTTTAATGCGGCGGCCAGGCGCAATGTGCGATGGCTTCAGGGGAACGCCTATGCATACACCCAGAATGTGCCCTACTTTCCCCTCATCGACTTGCTGGGTCGTGACGTTGATGTCCGCGATGAAGATTCACAGGCTGTGGTCAGGCAAAAGCGGGTCGATGAACTCAAGCCCATTTGCGGTGAAGTCCAAGGGATTTTTCCAATCATCGAACGGCTGTTCATGCTGTCCGATGCCAGCGCCCCGAACATTTCTCCGGAGTCCTGGAAAATCAAGCTGAAGCAAACGCTGGTGAGAATGATCGATATCCAGTCGTGCAACGGGCAGACCATTATCTGCTTCGAAGACCTGCATTGGGCCGATCCATCTATGGTGGACCTGTTGCGGACCTTGCTCAATGAGGTGAATCTGCCCGTTTTCTTTCTGATCAGCTACCGCCCCGGCCATCTGGTCTTCAACCCTGGTCAGATTACCAATCCGTAGTATGATAGCCGGTGCATTCAGCTCAAAGATCTCTCACCCGATAATAGCGAGGAGATGACCAAGTCGCTTCTTCAGACGAAGTATGTGCCGTACTTACTGTTGGCGTTCATCGCCGACCAGTTGGGTGGCGACCCATTTTTTCTCGAAGAGGTGATCAACTCGCTTGTCGACACGGGATCTCTGAAAAAGAAAGCTGATTCCTGGGAGATCTCCGATGCCATCAGTGAAACGGTATTTTCTTCAAGCATTTCGGCGGTGATTGCCGCCAGGCGGGATCGGCTGGGGCACACCACCAAGCGAATCGTGCAGGAGGCTTCGGTCATCGGCAGGCGGTTTGCGCCATCCATTTTAAAGCAGATTGCTTCTGAACCGCAGCATGTCGATCACAGCCTGGCCATCCTCAAGTCGCTGGGATTGATCCTGGACGGCGACGATCACGGTGAAAACCTGTGCCAATTCAAACATGCGCTGGTTCAGGAAGTGGCTTACAACAGCCTGTTGAAGCGGCAACGAAGACATCTACATGAGAAGATTGACCGGGTTCTGGAAAGTCAGAACCCCGACCGCATCGATGCCCTTTGCGAAACCCTGGCGTACCATTTCAGCAATGGCGATTCCCTGCACAAGGCCGTGGCCTATCTGAAACAATCCGGGCGCAAGGGCCTGAAAAAATTCGCTGTTACCGAATCCCACAATTACTATGAAATGGCCTACCGGATGCTGCTGGACCGGGAACGCTTGGCCGAAGATGCATCCCGCCGAACCGTGGAACTGCTGCTGGAATGGTTTTTTGTCTTTAACCTGCGCGGGCGTTACGGGGATGCGTTGGCGCTGTTGAAGCGACATGAATCGGCGGCGATGAACAGCGTCGATCTTCATCTAAAAGGGATGTATCTCACCTGCCTGGGATGGGCTTGCCAACGGCGCGAGCATCTCGATACATCACGGCACTGTCTGCTGGAAGCGCTATCCATCGGGGAACAGATCAACCATTACAAGGTGATTGCATACGCGTGCGCATGCCTGATTTGGAGCTGTACGGACCTGGGGCGTCTTGACGAGGCATTGGCTTTTGCTGCCAAAGCCGAAGAAGCATCGCAGCTTTTTGAATCCGAAGACCCCTCGTGGTCCTTCGAGATGGATCAGGACCTGGTGCGGTTCGTTCTCACCGGAACGGCCATTGCCAACTGGTTCAAAGGCGATTGCCGCCAATGCCGCAAACTGGGTGATCGTCTGCTGGCCTACGGAGAAAACGCGGGGGATGTGAACAGCATCTCAGAAGGCCACCTGGCCCATGGCATGGGATGCTTTGCGGCCGGGGATTACCAGGCTGCCATCGAAAAGTGCATCCTTGCCATCGACAGATCGGCTGACCCCCTTTATGCCTTCAACGCCCGGTTTCTAATGGATTATGCCCACCTTTCCCTGGGTGAGGTCGCACAGGCAGAGAAAAACCTTCATGAGATCATCACCTTTTGCGATGCATTGGGTTATGAGTACATCGGAACATCGGCAGAAGCCCTGTCCAGCGTCGTCGCCGTGGCCAAGGGAAATATCGGGCCCGGGATGAAGGCCATCAACACGCAGGCCAGGCAATACAAGAGCGATGGGAAAAATTACCACGCCCAGACGTTTCATTACATGCTGGGGGGCATCTATCTGCGGATTGCCATGCGCGAAGGCCATTTAGGTCTTTCGATAGTGCTAAAAAACCTGCCGTTTCTCGTGGTCCATGTGCCGCGGGCCGCCAAATATGCCGAACACCATTTCAAAGCGGCCATCCGGATGGCCGGCCAGATCAAGGCCCTGGGCATCAAAGGCCAGGCTTCTCTCGATTTGGGACGGCTCTTCCAGTCCCCAAAAAGAAACGACCTGGCCATACCGCTGATCAAGGAGAGCATTGCGCTGGTCGAACAACTGGGGGCGGACGGGCACCTGAAACGGGCACAGGCCTCGTTGAACACCATGGCATAACGCTTATTGGACGTTTGACACATGCTTCACTCCTGGGATATACCCCTCCTGTAACCGTTCAAGGCCTGACCTTGAGCGATAAACCAACACACACAGTCGCAAGGGCCTCGTTAAAAACAAATTACCCCATCTTGCTTGTCTTTTGGCTGGTCGCCGCGTTGCATCAATGGCCCCATACAAAAAAGTATGGAACCATCGATGTAACCGATGCCCGACACAAAATCCGGCGCAATCCAAGATCAATTTGTTTTTAGCAAGGCCCTAAGATATTGATCGGAAAATTGCCATGAAACCCATCGTCGCCATTGTTGGCAGGCCCAATGTAGGCAAGTCAACCTTGTTCAACCGCATCACCCGATCACGGGATGCCATTGTGGACAACCTGCCCGGCGTAACCCGGGACCGCAACTTCGGCAATGCCCGCTGGAACGATAAGGCCTTTACCCTGGTGGATACCGGCGGCTTTGCCGAAGGGGACGACGACGCATTTGCCCCACACATTCGCCAGCAGGTGGAACAGGCCATCGCTGACGCCGATGCCATTGTCCTCATCCTGGACGGAAAGGGAGGCATTTCTCCCTTCGATGCCGACCTGATCCACATCCTGCGCGCTGCAGACAAACCTGTTTTCCATGTGGTCAACAAGATCGATGGTGAGGGCCAGGAAAAAGCCCTGTCCGATTTTTACAGCCTGGGCATTGATCAACTGTTTTCGGTATCGGCCGAGCATGGCTACGGGGTTCCCGATTTTCTGGATGAACTGACGGCCGGTTTTGCTGAAATGACGGCAGAGGAGGAACGGTCCGATGCCATTCGCATTGGGGTGGTGGGAAAACCCAATGCCGGCAAATCCTCCCTGATCAATGCCATTTTAGGTGAGGAGCGCCTGGTGGTCAGCGAGGTCGCCGGTACTACGCGGGATTCCATCGATTCTGCCTTCACCCGGGGAGACCAGAAATACGTGCTGGTGGACACGGCGGGGATTCGCCGCAAGGGAAAGGTGTCCCTGCGTCTGGAAAAATTCTCGATCATCAAGGCTTTGCGCAGCCTGGAGCGATGCGATGTTGCCCTTATCGTGGTCGACGCCGAGCAGGGTGTCTCCGATCAGGATGTCCATGTGGCCGGCTACGCCCATGACCGTGGATGCGGGGCGATTTTTTTGCTGAACAAGTGGGACTTGGTTGACAACCGCGACGGTAAAGCCCTGAAACGGTTCACGGAAAATCTGCGCATGGAGGCCAAATTCCTGAACTTTGCACCGGTGATGTCAGTTTCGGCCAAAACCGGACAGCGGATTCAACGCATCTTTACTATCGTGGACGAGGTTTACGCCCAGTATTCGGTCCGGATCACCACCGGGAAGTTGAACAAGGCCATGGACCAAGCCCTGAAGCGCACCCAGCCCCCGATGCACAAAAGCACGCGGCTCAAATTCTACTATGCCACCCAGGTGTCCACCCGGCCGCCCACATTCCTCATTTTTGTGAACTTTCCGGAGGGGGTGCATTTTTCTTACCAGCGCTACCTGGTGAACCAGATCCGGGAGGCGTTTTCCCTGGACAAGACGCCGGTTCGCCTACTGCTGAAGCAGCGCACGGGAAAGAACCCGGCGTTTTTAAACAAGAAGTCCACACCCTTCCAACAAAAAAAGCGATTGAGCAAGCGCCACACAGAACGATAGAGATGGACCTTTTCGATCATCAGGCAGCAGAATCCACAGATCCCCAGCGGCCGCTGGCCGAGCGCATGCGCCCGCACCGCCTGGCAGACCTGTTCGGCCAGGATGCGGTTACGGGGCCGGGCTCCCTGATTCGCCATGCCATCGAAAACGACCGGATTTTTTCCATGATCCTGTGGGGGCCGCCCGGCTGTGGGAAAACCACCCTGGCGCGGATCATCGCCCGTGAAACCCGATCCCATTTTTGTCACTTTTCGGCGGTGCTTGCCGGCATCAAACAGATCCGCGAGGTCATTGATGAGGCCAAAAAACAGCAGCAGTTCCAGCGCAAGCGAACGATCCTATTTGTGGACGAGATCCACCGGTTCAACAAGGCCCAGCAGGACGCCTTCCTGCACCATGTGGAGTCCGGGCTGATCACGCTGATTGGCGCCACCACTGAAAACCCGTCATTCGAGGTGATTTCGCCGCTGTTGTCCCGCTGCCGGGTGATCACGCTCAACCTGCTGGACGAGGACGCCGTGGGCCGCGTGCTCGACCGGGCCACCACAGATGAGGGGGCCGGTTTGGGGGACCTGAACCTATCCCTGGCCACCGATGCCCGGGAGCACCTGATCCAAATTTCGTCGGGGGATGCACGAAGCGCCCTCAACAGCCTGGAGGTGGCCGCCACACTGGCTTTGGCCGAATCTCCACCGAAAAGCGGTACCCGCCGAAAGGTCACCCTGGTTCATGTGGAAAGCGCGCTGCAGAAAAAGGCGCTGCTTTACGATAAGGGCGGTGACGAGCATTTTAACATCATCTCCGCGTTTCACAAAAGCCTGCGGGGCAGTGACCCGGATGCGGCCCTGTATTGGCTGGCCCGCATGCTGGAAGCCGGGGAAGACGCCCTGTATGTGGCCCGGCGCATGGTGCGGTTCGCCTCCGAGGATGTGGGCAACGCCGATCCGTTTGCCCTACGTCTGGCCTTGGGAGCCATGGAGGCGTTTCGATTTTTAGGGCATCCGGAAGGGGATCTGGCCCTGGCTCAGGCCGCCGTTTATCTGGCCACGGCGCCCAAGAGCAACAGCGTCTACAAGGCATGGAGCTTGGTCAAGCAGACGGTCCGGGAAAAAGGAGCGCTGCCGGTTCCCCTGCATATCCGCAACGCACCCACGGGTTTGATGAAGGATCTGGGTTACGGCAATGGCTACCGCTATGCCCATGATTTTGAAGACGGATACGCCCCGCAAGACTACCTGCCTGATGCCATCGCCGGTCACCTGTATTATTCTCCAACGGACCGGGGTTACGAGAAGATGATCGCCGGCCGCCTAAAGCACTGGCGGACATTGAAGGAAAAGAGTAAAAAATGAACTGCGGAATTGGGGATCTGCAGGTATGCTGCCGTTTATTCCTCCTGAAAAACCGGGTCCTTTGGTCCAGGATTCCCTATGGGCGCTTGGTGATGACGGCATGCAATCAATGGATATTTCTGCTCATCAGACAATCGAAATTTCCACATCCATGAACTGCTTCAATGTATTGGCCACGATGCAGCCCCGTTCGGCGATGAGAACCATTTTTTCCATCTGATCCCGATCGATCCCATTGCCTTTCACCGCCATGGCCATCTTCTGAAAGCGGGGCGGCGTTCCGTCCAGCGTGCCGCTGACGGTAGCTGAAAGGCCTTTTGCCTCGATCCCCCTTGCCTGGAAGGTGGCGATGAGATTGCTCATGAAGCAGCCGCCCAGGCTGGCCACGAAAAGTTCGCCTCCCATGGGTCCCTGGTTTCCGCCCCCTTTTTCCGCCGGGCGATCGCTTACCAGTTCATGTTCGCGAATCCGGGTGCGGGCGGCGGTGGCGCCTTCGATTTGGGATATTGTCGTTGTCACTTCCGGCATGGTCTGATCCTCCTTCACGAAGTTTTCTATGTGTGCAATCTGGTTACGATTGGATCAAAAATCAAGGTTTTTGCGGGAAATGTTTGAGGTGTTGATATATATTGCCGCCGGTCCCCGGTTGATTTGCCCTATGGATGCTGGTACAAAGGGCAGATCGGCAAGCGCCGGCCTTATCCTTACACCGCTTGCATTTACATTTGAAGGGAGGGCGATCGATGTCCAAACCTGAAATTACTAAATCCATGTTGATCGGTATAACCCTGCTTACAGCAGTTATCTGTTTGATGACCCAGTCGGCTGTTGCGGAAATGCGCCTTTTTAAGGGGCAGACCATCTACGTGCCGGTCTACTCTCATATCTACAGCGGCGACCGGGAGCAGCCGTTTTACCTGGCTGCCACCCTGAGCATCCGCAATGCGGACCTGAAACATGCCATCACGCTGACGGCGGTGGATTACTACGACTCGGAAGGCAAGTTTCTGAAGCACTATTTGGACAAGCCCCTGGTTCTGAATGCCATGGCAACCAAAAGATACGTGGTGCCCGAATCGGATAAAAGCGGGGGATCGGGGGCCAAATTCATTGTCCGATGGCAGTCGGACCGACCGGTGGCGGAGCCGTTGATCGAGTCGGTCATGATCAGCACCAAGACCCAGCAGGGGATCTCCTTCACATCCCGGGGGCGGGTTCTCGAAGCCATTTCCCCCTAGTTGACGGCTTCGTAAATCGTCCGATATCTGCGTTACGCGCATCCTTCGTCGCTGCGGCGTACAAAAAGTACGCCTTACTCCTCTGGATCCGCAAGCCTTGATCTCGAACGCTTTACGAAACCTTCTAATATACAGAAACGTATGTGTGGACCGCAAGATACCACTTATAGTTGAATACGGGATCGCTTTTTCAGATAGTGCAGCAACAGCGCGCCAGCCAGGATCATGGCCATGCACAGCAGCTGCCCCATGGACAGGGAGAGCAGGACAAAGCCCAGGTGGGCGTCGGGCTGGCGGGTGTACTCGATGAAAAAGCGCACCAAGCCGTATCCCATGAGATAGAGGGCCAGCATGGCGCCCCGGGTGGTGACCCGGCCTTTGGCCGCCCACAGGACCATAAAGAGCACGATCCCCTCGAAAAAAGCTTCGTAAAGCTGTGACGGATGCCGTCGGCCGGGGCCAGGTGCCAAGGGGAAAAACATGCCGATGGGATAGGTGGTCACCCGCCCGTAAAGCTCGCCGTTGATAAAGTTGCCCAAACGCCCGAAGGTATAGCCCAGAGGAATGCAGGGTACGATGAGATCGGCCGTATTGAAAAAATCCAACCGGTGGTTACGCAGGAAAACAATTGCCGCCACCACCACACCGATGAGCCCGCCGTGATAGGACATGCCCGTGATACCGGTAAACCGGATGCCTCCGGAAAATTCAAAGGGCAGAATGATTTCCAGTGGATGGTGCAGGTAGTACGAGAAGTTGTAGAAGAGCACATAACCCAGACGGGCACCGACGATCAGACCCAGGATCAATGCCGTAATGAGTCCCTGGAGCTGTTCATTATCAATCCGAAAACCCCCCTCCTGCCGGATGCGGTAATAGGCCAGCCCATAGGTGAAGGCAAAGGCCACGATGTACATGAGCCCGTAGTATTGCAGCCTGAAGCTGCCGATTTCCAGGATAACCGGGTCCATGTGCGCCGGCAGATGCTGCCACCAGTAGAGGAAATCCCCCATATTGATCACTTTCCTTAATTGGCCGTTGGTCTGGAACAGACTTCTTACTACCGTCTGGCATCTTCCGTCAACTCTCTATGGTTTCCGGCTTGTCTTCTCTGGTTTATGGTTGATGGCTCTGGCCCAGGATTCGATGCCGATTGAGCTCGTTGAGTTTTTTGGGCTTCTTCATCGAGGAGCTGAATGCGGCCCGGCCCAATTTGCTTCAAACTCCTGACCTGGGTCATCCGGCTGTTTTTTCCCCATGGCCCATTCCAGCTGGGCTAGGGCGGTTCCGTATCCATAGCGTGCCGTCAAATAGGCGCCTTCCGCGCGGTCGAGGTAGTTGCGGGCATCGAGCACTTCGGTTGAGGTGGTCAACTGCTGCTGGTAGAGCAGGTTGGTGATGCGCCAGTGTTCCCGGGCCTGATCCAGGGCGGTTTGCGCCGTTGCGATGTTTTGGTCGGCCACATCCAGGTCAAGGCGGGCCTCGACCACCTGGATGCGGACGTCATCCTGGATTTTTTCCAGGGCCTGGGACAGCGCCCGTTGTTCGGCTTTGGCTTTGGCCGAGCGGGCATGCGTTTTGCCGAATTCGAAAAAAGTCCAGTGGACCTGAACCCCCAGGCTGGCATTGTACTGGTTGGCGTAGTCATTGGTGTTGGCCCCCAGGTCGTCACCGTCCTGCTGGTATTTGCCCAGCAGGTCGATACGGGGGTAGCAGTCGCTTTTGGCCAGACGGTGTTCG
Organism: uncultured delta proteobacterium; assembly: GCA_963704985.1. Taxonomy (GTDB): domain Bacteria; phylum Desulfobacterota; class Desulfobacteria; order Desulfobacterales; family Desulfosarcinaceae; genus Desulfosarcina. Next base: position 27,797 of record CAVPIL010000015.1, read on the forward strand.
TTGGCTTTTGATTGTATGGACTGCTCGAGGACGGCAACTTCGGGCCGGGACTGCAGGGCTTGCTCGACCTGGGCATCCAAATCAGCGGACAAGGGCAGCGAAGGATTCCTATCGATGATTTCAATGGTGCTGTTGTATTCTCTGCCCATCAATAGGCACAATGCCGAGCGGACTCGCTTAACGCCGGCTCGTGCTCGGTGCCGCTGCTGGTCGGCATCGGCCCGGGCCACCTGGGACTTGAGCAGTTCGTTTAAAGGGACCAACCCGTTTTCATGGAACGTGCGCACGTCGTCCGCATGGGCGGCCAGCGCTGCCGCGCTGCTCTCGGCCACGGCGAGGATTTTCTCGGCCATAAGCAGATCGTAACAACGCTGCTTGACCTGCAGGATGACGGCCTGTCGTGTTTGCTGTAATTCCAGTTCCCGCGTTGCCAGACCCAGCTGAGCCAGACGGTAGCGGGTGCTGATAGCGAACCCGGCGAAGAGGGGCTGGGTCAGGGACACTTCCCAGTGGTGCTGGTCTCGACTGTTGGTGATCACCTGGTTGCCGTTGATGTTGACAAATGGCGCTTCGCCCAGGTTCTGGAAATTGTAGGCAGCCGAAAGCCGGGGAAGAAAATCCGCGCGGGCCTCTTTTTCACCAAACGCTGCCGCCTGCCGATAGGCCACCCCTTGATGGATCTGCGGATTGTTGGCCAACGCTTCTCGAACGGCGTCGTCGATGGTCAGCGGCGCTGCAGCGCATAAGCTGACACTGACGAATACCATACTGATGACGATTCCTAACCGTTGCATCGATCTCCTCCTGAACCCATGCTTTAGTCCACTGTCTTTCTGAAACGCCCCACGGCCAGGCTGAGAAAACACGCCGCCAGGGTCAACTGGGCCCCGATGGGCAGCCACAGGATGCGCACCCCCACCCCTTTAATCACGATGCCGTGAAGGATCTGCAGGAACCAGCGCATGGGATTGAGCACCGTGAGCCATTGGATGAGCTCGGGCATGTTGCGGATCGGAAAAATGAAGCCGCTCAGCAGAATAGACGGCACCAGGATGAAAAAGGCAGTCAGCAGGGCCTGCTGCTGGGTACGGGCCGTAACGCTTACCAGCAGGGCCAGGCCCAGATTCCCCAGGATGTATATCATGGCTGTCGCGTAGAGCAGCGGCAGGCTTCCCTGGATGCGGATATCGAAGATCATACGGGCAATCAGGAACATCAGCGTCATGGTGACCATGCCGGTCGCCAGAAAGGGCAGGGTTTTACCCAGGATGAACTCCACCCGCCGGATCGGCGTGACCATCACCTGCTCGATGGTGCCGATCTCTTTTTCCCGGACGATGGCCATGGAGGCGAGCACCAGGCCGATCAGGATCAGCATGACGGCGATCAGGCCCGGGATGAAGTAGTACTTGCTTTCGAGGTTGGGATTGTACCAGGCGCGTGAAAGGATATCCACGGCGCCGGAAAGCGCCGCCGCGCCGCCGCTCCCTTCTTTGAGCAGGCGCTGGTTGAAATGGGCCACGGCCTGATTGGCGTAATTAAGGGTAACGGCCGCATCGTTGCTCAAGGTGCCGTCCACCAGCAGCTGCACGGCGACCGTTTGGCCGGACCGGATATCTCCTGAAAAGTGTTGCGGGATACGGATGACCGCCTGCACCCGGCCGGCATCCAGCAGCCCTTGGACCCTGTCGTCGGTGGCCAGCCGATGGGTGACCTTGAAATAGGTGCCGCCGGTGAATTCGGCCAGCAATTGGCGGCTTTGCGGACTGTTGTCCGGGTCGACCACCGCCGTACGGATGTCTTTCACGTCCGTGGTCAGGGCAAAGGCCAGCACGGTCATCTGCACGAGGGGCATGACCAGGACCACCATGCGCATGCGCACATCCCGGAACATCTGCAGGAACTCCTTGTGGAGCATCTGTCGAACGCGCAGGATCAACCGTTAAGCCTCCAGTTTCAGTTTCATTTTGCGATGCGCGAGAACCACCATCACTGCGGCATAGATCGTCAGCAGGGCGGCGTTGAGGCCGAGGACCTCCAGGCCGATGCCCTTTAAAAATATGCCGCGCAGCAGGGCGATGAAGTAGCGTGCCGGTACGATGAAGGTGATGGCCTGGATGGCCGCCGGCATGTTGGTGATGCCGAAGACGAACCCGGAGAGCAACAATGTGGGCAGGTACCCGGTAAACAAGGCGATCTGATTGGCCAGCACCTGGGTCTTGAGCACGATGCTGAGCAGCAGGCCCAGGAAGAGGGCACCGGTGAGAAATACCGATGCCGACAGAAACAGCAGGCCGGTACTGCCCCGCAGGGGCACACCGAAAATCCAGCGGCCCATGGCCACGGCGATGGCCACATCGGCCAGGCCGATAACGAAATAGGGCACGACTTTGCCCAGCACCAGTTCGGGAACCCGGATGGGGGTGCTGATGAGTTGCTCCATGGTGCCGGTTTCCCACTCGCGGGCCATGGTGACGCTGGTGAGCATGGCGGCGATGACCACCATCACCAGGGCGATGATGCCGGGGATGATGACGTTGCGGCTTTCCATATCCGGGTTATACCAGACCCGTGGTTCCAACGTCACCCGTCCCGGGACACCTGGATGGACGCCTGCCGTGACCTGTATCCGGCGGTTGTAAATCTGGCCGATGGCAGTGATATAGCCAAGCGCCAGAGTGGCGTTGTTGGCGTCGGAGCCATCGATCAGGGCCTGGATTTCAACGGATTGGCCGGCCCGGCTGCGAACGGCGAAATCGGCCGGGATCACCAGGGCGACCATGACGGCGCCGGCATCGAGCATGTCGGCGAGATCGCGGTAGTCTTGGGTGTAATGGTCAACGGAAAAATAGGCCGAACCGTCGAACAGACTGATCAGTTCGCGGCTCTGGGCCGTTTGGGACTGGTCCCAGACGGCGGTGGGGACATGTTTGAGATCCATGGTCAGGGCATAGCCGAACAGAGCGATGAGGAGCATGGGAATGGCAATGGCCAGCACCAGGCTGCGCCAGTCGCGAATCACATGGATGGACTCCTTGCGGGCCACGGCGATAAACCGTTGCAGCTTCATGGGCATCTCTTTTGCCGACCGCCCAACGGTTTGGGCAAGCGATCACTTTTGCGGCGCATTGTCGCGATCCTCTTTTTCGATGAGGGAGACGAAGACATCTTCCATGGTGGGGACGATGCGCGCCATGGCCACATCCGGAAGGCCCAGGCTGTCGGTTAACTGGCGGATGCGTTGCTGGGTGGCGTCGGCCTCGTCCACCTTCAGGTGCAGGCCCGCGCCGAACAGGGCCACATCCCGGATGCCGTCTACAGCCGACAACGCATCCATAATGTCCTGGGGGTTCGGGCAGCGAAGGTCGAGGATGGTTTCGTCGACCAGCCGGTTTTTCAATTCCCGCGGGGTTCCCAGGGCGATCATCCGCCCGCGGTAGATCATGGCCACCCGATCGCAGTATTCGGCCTCTTCCATGTAGTGGGTGGTGATGAAGACGGTGCGCCCGCGGCTGGCCATGTCGTAGATCAGGTCCCAGAACCGTCGCCGGCTCAACGGGTCCACACCGCTGGTGGGTTCGTCCAGAAAAACGATGGGGGGCTGGTGCAAGATGGCGCAGGCCAGGGCCAGACGCTGTTTCCACCCGCCGGCAAGCAGCCGGGTCGGCTGTTTTTCCCGTCCCTCCAGGCCGGCCATGTGGACCGCCCATGCGCGGCGCTCGGACAGTCGCTGGCCGGCCAGACCGTATATGCCACCGTAGAAATTGATGTTTTCGGCAACGGTCAGGTCATCGTAAAGGGAGAATTTCTGGCTCATGTAGCCGATGCGCTGCTTGATGGCTTCCGCCTGACCGACAATGTCGCAGCCGGCCACCCGGCCGCCCCCGCCGGAAGGGCTGAGCAGGCCGCAGAGCATGCGGATGGTGGTGCTTTTGCCGGCGCCGTTAGGGCCCAGGAATCCAAATATTTCACCGGTCGATACACTCAGGCTGAGGCGGTCCACGGCGATGAAATCGCCGAAGCGGCGGGTCAACGCCTGAACATGAACCGCTTCGGTTGCAGGCACCCGTTCGGGTGAGCCTGGGGTGCTGGTTTCCTCTGGAGGCGGTGAGGCATCGTCGGCCGGCGCTGCCGTGATCGTGTTGACGAAAACGTCTTCAAGGCTGGGGGGGATCCGGCGGATTTCCTGAATTGAAATATTGGCCTCGTGCAGTATCTCGCGGGCCTCCTGCGTGGTCTGGTCCGGGTCCCTGCAGACGATGTGAACGCTGTCACCGAACAAACCCACGTTGACTGAACCAGCCAGAGCGCGGCGCAGGACCCGACTGGCCTGCCGGGGCATCCCGCTGCGCACGGATAGGATGTTTTTGGACATGGTTTGCCGAACCTTTTCAGGGCTGTCCTGCACCAGCAGCCGTCCCTGGTCCATCAGTCCGATGCGGTTGCAGCGTTCGGCTTCGTCGAGGTAAGCGGTGGTGACCAGGATGGCCACCCCACCTTTGAGCATGCGGTAGAGAATGCGCCAGAAATCCCGGCGGCTGACCGGATCCACGCCATTGGTGGGCTCGTCCAGCAACAGGACTTCAGGGGTGTGGATCAGGGCACAGATCAGTTGCAGCTTCTGTTTCATGCCTCCGGAAAGGTTTCCGGCCTGGCGTTTGCGGAAGGGTCGCATGTTGGAGAAATCCAGCAACTCCTCTAGACGCTCGTCACGTTCCCGGCGGGTCATGCCATACAGATCCGCATAAAAATTAATGTTTTCATCGACCGTCAGGTCCGGATAGAGCCCGAAGCGTTGACTCATGTAAGCCAGGTGTGCCTTGACGCGATCGCTTTGATCCGGCAGATCGCACCCGGCCACCCGGATCCGGCCGCCGGTGGGATCCAGCAGGCCTGCCAGCATGCGCAAGGTTGTGGTCTTGCCGGCACCGTCCGGCCCCACCAGGCCGTAAATTTCGCCCCTGTTCACGGAAAGCGACAAGTCGTCCACCGCTGCCAGACTGCCGAAAGACCGGGTCAGACCCTCAGCCACGATGACCGCCTTTTCACCGAGATGGCTCACGGGGCGGCCTCGATGACCGCATCGGCGGGCATGCCTGGTTTGAGCGTGCCGTCCGGATTGTCCAGTTGGATTTTGACGCGGTAGACCAGATTGGTTCGCTCCTTGGCCGTCTGGACCGACCGGGGGGTGAACTCAGCGGCGCTACTGATATAGCTGACCCGGCCGTCCCAGCGACGTTCCGGGTAAGCGTCGACGGAGACCGAGGCTGGCTGACCCAGTTTGATCCGGCCCAGGTCGGTCTCGGTCACGAAGGCGCGCAGCCAGACGCCCTGGATGTCGCCCACGGTCAGGACGGTGCTGCCGGGATTCAGGTAACGTCCAGGTTCTGCCGAGGTGCTGAGGACGACACCGTCAAAGGGGCAGAAAAGCTCGGTTTCAGCCAATTGCTGCCGGGCAAGGGCCAGGCCTGCCTGGGCTGAAGCTTTTCTCGCCCGGGCCTGGTCGATGGCTTCGGCCCGCGGGCCGGCCTTGATCAGGGCATAGTCGGCTTCGGCTTGGGCCAGGGCCGAACGGGCCTGGTTGACCTGTTCCCGGCGGCTGCCCTCGCGCCGCAGGCTTAACCGCTGGGCGGCCGCCTGTTGCCTTGATGCGGCAGCGTCGGCGGCATTCCGAGCCGCAACCAGGTGTGTCCGATTGGTGTCGAACGACTGGCGGCTGATCCCGCCATCCTTGAATACGGCCTCGAAGCGGGAAAAATCGGCCCGGGCCAGTTCCAACTGGCTTTGGGCTGTCCGTTGGTCAGCCATTGCCCGCTGAAGCTCCGCCTCGGCCTCGGCGATCTCCTGCACCCGGCTGCCGTTTTGCAGGTCGCTAAGCACAAAGCGAGCCTGGCTGACGCGGGCCCGGGCACGTTCGATCTCTTCGGGGCGGCTGCCGGCCAACAGCTCGGCCAATACCGACGATGCAAATTCCAGATCGGCGGCGGCCTTCTGGTATTGAAGCTGCTGGTCCGTGTCGTCCAGCACTGCCAGGCGCTGGTTGCCGGTGATCCGATCGCCTTCTTCCACCAGTCGCTGGCTGAGACGGCCGGAGATCTTAAAGGCCAGATCCACTTGGGTGACGTCGATGTTGCCAGATAAAAGAATCTGGCCATCGGTGCCGTTTTTTTCAAGAATCACACGCCACAGGATAATGGCCAGGACAACCACAGCTACCGGTATGATGATGCGCAGTCGTTTTTTCATTCGACTTCTCCTTGCCCACGCTTGGCATCAAGATTTCGAGTGTTTCCCGTTAGATCGCGATGGCGGACCGCTTCGATGCCGGCCAGGGAAAAGCGGGTGATATGGTCGGTTAATTCATCGATGATGGCCGGGTCTGAGTAATCCATGGGGACAAGCCGGGTGACGATGGGTCGGGCCATGGCGTAGTGGAAACACTGGCCGATCACGCTGATCTGGCAGCGCATGATGTCCTTAATCGATGCAACTGTCCCCAGCAATTCCGAGACGATTGCGCTGAGAACGGCGGCGGTTGGTCGGATGAATTCGTCCACCATGTCGTCCATAAAAGGTGACGGGTCCGCCAGCTCCCGGGCCACCAGCTGCCCCTTGCCCGGGTAACCGGAAAGCCCGCCAGGCGACAAGAGACGCCGCAGCGCACCGTGAATAAAGGCCCGAAGACGGTCTTCCGGGGAGGACTGGCCGTTGACACCTTCATCGATGGGATAGCGGTCAAACGTCCGTACGATCAGGTCCATGACCACGGTCCGGTAAAGATCCTCTTTGCCGCCGAAATAGTAGTTGATGGAGGCCACGTTGACGCCAGCCGCCCGGCAAATCTCCCGGATCGTGGCCGCTTTGTAGCCCATGCGGCCGAATACGTCACCGGCGGCATGGAGGGCCTTTTCTTTAACCGACTTTTCATCAGACCTGTTGTTCATGGCCTTTTTCTTTCTTCCGAAGGAAATAAACAAATGTTTAAAACATGTGATACAAACAAATGTTTAAAACGGATAAAACAATCTGTCAAGGAATTAATTGGATGGGAGACAAACCGCGCAAGCAAAGGGATGGCGTGACATGCGGAATTAGGTCAATCCGAGGCGTGCGGTTCAAACATTTTGCCCTGCCAGGTATTATTCTCCCTGAAGAGGGAGTGGATCAGGTCCAGCGTCTCTTTTTTTTGAAGCGACCAGGCCGGCGCCACCAGTTCCTTGGGGTGCGGGTCGCCGGTGAGGCGCTGGATGATCATCGTCTCCGGCAGCCGTTCGATAAAGCCGCATACCCGTTCAGCGTATTCACGCTGATCCATGCAGCGGTAGCGGCCGTCGCGGTAAAAGGTTTCCATGGGGGTCCCGCGCACCACATAAAGCAGGTGGAGTTTGACACCGTCGATGCCCATGGCGGCGACGGCGTCGGCGGTTTCGAGCATATCCTCCCTGGATTCGCCGGGCAGCCCCAGGATCACATGGGCGCAGATCATGATGTTGCGGTTACGGGTGGCGGCTACCGCTCGTTCGAAGCAGGCAAAATCGTGGCCGCGGTTGATCAGGGAAAGGGTATGATCGTGAGCGCTCTGAAGGCCGTATTCGATCCAGACCAGGTGTTCCTTTGCGTAGGCTTCAAGCAGGTCCAGCACAGGCGGCTCAATGCAGTCCGGCCGGGTGCCGATGGCCAACCCCACCACGTCTTGGATGGAGAGGGCTTCGTCATAGAGTGTTTTCAAATGTTCGACAGGGGCATAGGTATTGGTGAAGGACTGGAAATAGGCCATAAGCTTGTTGGTTTTGAAACGGCGGGCGATGCTGTCCTTGCTGCGTTCGATCTGCTGGGTGATCGATAAGCCCTGCCGATGTGCACCGGTGCCGGACCCCTTGGCGTTGCAGTAGATGCATCCGCCGGTGGAAAGCGTGCCGTCGCGGTTGGGGCAATTGAGCCCGGCGTCGACGGTGACCTTGTGAACGCGGCAACCAAAAAGCGTCCGAAAGTACGTGTTCAGATCTCGGTATGGTTTTGTGTGCATGATGATCCTGTCCTTGACCTCAATAACCCCATAATTATATAGTCTGCCGATGAAAAGGAAAAGAGGTAACCGCGTCCATCCGGTAAGGGCCTCTATCGACGTGGACCTGCGTGCGCCATCCTTATGAAATCCTCGACGTAGCATAGCCACGCCTAAGGTTTCAAGCTCGCTTAGGCCTGGGCCGGAACAAAAAGCTTCCATTTCCGGGAGGGCATTGGAAATCTGTGTATTTTTATTCTTTTTCAAGCAGTGACAATAGATGGGAATCTATCAAAAACAATACGATGTGATCGTTGTGGGCGGCGGGCACGCCGGCTGTGAAAGCGCTCTGGCGGCAGCCCGCATGGGCTGCCGCGTGCTGCTGCTGGCCATTGACCTGGACAAAATCGCCGCCATGCCATGCAGTCCCTCCATCGGCGGCATGGCCAAGGGGCAACTGGTCAAGGAGATCGATGCCCTGGGCGGAGAGATGGCCAAACTTGCCGACCAATCGGCTATCCAGTACAAGACGTTGAACACCAAAAAGGGGCCGGCGGTGCAGTCCACCAGGACCCAGAACGATAAAGCCCGCTACCACACGGCCATGAAGGTGGTGGTAGAGAACCAGCCCAACCTGGACCTGAAGCAAGCCCTGGTGGAGCGTCTCATCATCGAAGGGGATCGGGTGCGCGGCGTGGAGGACCATACCGGCTTTGGTTTCGAGGCCCCGTGCGTGATACTGGCCACCGGCACCTTTCTCTCCGGGCTGGTGCACATCGGTTTCAAAACCATCCAGGCCGGTCGAGCAGGGGAGTTTGCCGCCTACAGCCTGCCGAACCATCTGAAGGAGCTGGGCTTTTCCTTGGGCCGCATGAAGACCGGAACCCCGCCGAGGCTCAAGCGGGCCAGCATCGATTTTTCCCGGTTCGACGAGCAGCCGCTCGAGGATCCTGCCCGCCCCTTCTCCTTTTCCGCCCAGCGGGCCAGGCTGCCCCAGATACCCAGCTATATCGGGTACACCAGCGAGCATGTCCACCAACTGGTGCGGGAAAACCTACATCTGTCCGCCCTGTACAGCGGCATCATTAAAGGCGTGCCGGCGCGTTATTGTCCCTCATTTGAAGACAAGGTGGTTCGCTTCCCAGAGAGGGACCGCCACCAGATCATCCTCGAACCCGAAGGGCTGGATAGTCAGGAGATCTACGCCTCGGGCCTGGGCAACAGCCTGCCTATGGAGGTCCAGATCCAGGTGGTCAGGCGTGTCCGCGGCCTGGAGGAAGCGGAAATCATGCGTCCGGCCTACGCCATCGAGTATGACTTTATCAACCCGATTCAACTGCGCCCCACCCTGGAGACAAAGCGGGTCAAAGGCCTGTATATGGCCGGACAGATCAACGGCACATCGGGATACGAGGAGGCGGCAGCCCAGGGCATGTGGGCCGGAATCAACGCGGCCTGTGGGCTGCAGAAACGACCTCCTTTTATTCTGGATCGCAGCCAGGCCTACATGGCCGTGATGGTGGACGACCTGATCACCCGGGGTGCGCGCGAGCCCTACCGGATGTTTACCTCCCGGGCCGAATACCGGCTCATGCTCAGGGAGGACAACGCCGATCAGCGACTCATGGAGATCGGCCACGAACTCGGATTGGTGGATGCCGACACCCTTAAGGACAACCGCGAGCGCGAAGTACAGATTCAGGCCGAAATCAAGCGCATCAAGCAGACGGTGATCAGGCCGCTGCCTGCGGTCAATGTCTACCTGGAGAGCCGAGGGACGCCGCCCATCGACAATGGCATCCACCTGGTCCAATTGCTGAGGCGGGCTGAACTGGATTATGATGCCGTGGCGAGACTCGCTCCGGCCGGAACACCCCTGGCGGAGCGGGTCACCCGGCAGGTGGAAATCGAAATCAAGTATGAAGGGTACATCCAGCGTCAGCTTCTGGAGATCGACAAGTTCAGACACCTGGAGCAGATCAAACTGCCCGATGCGATTGATTACGCCAGTGTTCACGGTCTCTCCAGCGAACTCAAGGAGAAGCTGACCGCAGTCCGGCCCGCTTCCCTGGGGCAGGCCTCCCGCATCGAGGGCATGACGCCCGCAGCCATATCAGTTCTCATGGTACACTTGCGCATATGGAAGAACAGCTGATTCCGCGGCTTCGGGTGGACACCCTTTGCATCCATGATGTCGGCCCGGTCAGCCTTGCCATCGACACCGGGGAGTGCCTGGGGATGTTTGGTTCGTCCGGTTCGGGCAAGACCCTTTTGTTGCGCGCCATTGCCGATCTGGAGCCCCATGGCGGGATGGTCTACCTAGATGGAACGGAGCAAGCGCAGATTCCCGCGCCCGCCTGGCGGCGGCAGGTGGCCCTACTACCGGCCGAAAGCATGTGGTGGTTCGATACAGTGGGCGAGCATTTTTCAAGGATTGATGCAAAAGGATTTAGTCGGCTGGGTTTTGACACGGGCATGCTGACGTGGCCGGTTTCACGGCTTTCCAGTGGAGAACGTCAGCGGCTGGCTTTGCTGCGCATGTTGGAAAACCATCCCCGACTGCTATTGCTGGATGAGCCCTCGGCCAACCTGGATCCGGACAATACCGCCAGAGTCGAGTTGCTGCTGCGAACCTACCGTGAGGAGACCGGCGCCGCAGTCTTGTGGATCGGGCACCAGCAAGAACAACTGCGGCGGGTGGCCAACCGGATGGTTGGCCTCTCCGACGGCCGGATCTGCTCCGGAGGGGAGACCGCATGACGCCGGAGACCATCTTTCTTACACCGATGGATCTTTTGCTTGCCGCCCTGCTGGTGGTGGCCCTGGCCCTGGTCAGCCGGCGCATGGGGCTGGGGCTGGCTGGCCAGACCATCGTGGCCGCCCTTCGCACCACCCTTCAGCTGTCTTTGGTGGGGTTGGTTTTGAAGGTGGTGTTTGCATCGATTCAACCCTTGTGGATTCTCTTGATGGCCGCTGTGATGCTGGTTGCGGCGGCCCGTGAGGTGATGGCCCGCCAGAGGCGGCGTTTTACCGGTTGGTGGGGGTTCGGCACGGGGGCAGTGTCGATGTTTGTCTCCTCCTTTGCCATCACCATTCTTGCGCTGGTGGCGGTTATCGGCATCGACCCCTGGTATACCCCGCAATATGCCATCCCTTTGTTGGGAATGATGCTCGGCAATACCATGACCGGCATTGCCCTGGGCTTAGATCGGCTGACGGAATCCGCGTGGGAGCAGCACCGCACCATCGAAGCGCGCCTGATGCTGGGCAACACCTGGTCCGAGGCCATTGGTGGTATTCGAAGGGCCAGTGCGCGCAGCGCCATGATACCTGCAATTAATGCCATGGCCGCCGCCGGCCTGGTGAGTCTGCCAGGCATGATGACCGGGCAGATTCTAGCCGGCAACCCGCCTTTTGAAGCGGTCAAATACCAGATTCTGATCATGTTCATTATCACCGCCGGTACCGGTTTCGGGGCGCTGATTGCGGTATGGGCGGGATCCCGGCGGCTTTTCGACGATCGGCAGCGGCTGCGCCTGGACCGCCTGGGCAAACCGCATTAGGAAACAATCCAACGGCTTGACATGAAAAGGCGGACCCCTTATTTTTTACCACCGTAAAACAGGCAATGCTAACGCCCCGATGACCGGGCCGAGGCCAAACAGCGCAGGGAGCAGGAGTGAAAATGTCCGAACAGGATTATTACCAGATACTGGGCGTGCCCAAGACCGCCACGGAAGCCGAGATGAAAAAGGCCTACCGCAAGCTGGCCATGCAATACCATCCGGACCATTCCAAGGGAGACAAGCATGCCGAAGAGATGTTCAAGAAGGTCAGCGAAGCCTACGCGGTGCTCAGCGACAAAGAGAAACGCCAGCAGTACGACACCTTCGGTTCCAGCGGCTTCCACCAGCGATATTCTCAGGAGGATATTTTTAGAAACGTGGATTTGGGAGATATTCTCAAAGAGTTCGGTTTTGGCGGCCCGGGGATGCGGTTTTCTTTTGGCGGCGGATCTCCCTTCGGCGGGCGCCAGCGTCGTCCGGCGCCGGTCAAAGGATCGGACCTGGTCTATGAACTGCCTCTGACCCTGCGGGAGGTGGCCAGCGGAACGAGCAAGACCGTCACCTTTCAGCACCAGGGCCGCAATGAAAATATCACGGTCAAAATCCCTCCAGGCATGATTACCGGCAAGAAACTTCGTTTGGCGGGCAAGGGCGAACAGAACGGATATGGCGGACCTCCCGGTGATCTGTATATTCAAGCCCGTGTTGCCGCGGATCCGGTATTCACCGCCGAGGAGTATGACCTTCACACCACCACCACCATCCGGCTCAGCGAGTCCCTTTTAGGTAGCCAGGTGGGTATTCCCACCCTCGAAGGGGGAGAGCTGAGCCTAAAAATACCTCCGGGAACCCGCCATAAAACCCGCATGCGCCTGGCCGGGCACGGGCTTCCCAAGATGAAAGGCACTTCAAAGGGCGACCTGTATGTCACCGTTTCGGTGGACATCCCTAAAAAACTGACCTCCCAACAGAAAAAGCTGGTGGAAAAACTGGCCGCCGCCGGCATGTAACGAATTAAATTCATTGACAACTAACCCGCAGTGAGATACTTTTTTGCTGAACTGGCGGCATGGAATTGGTGCTTCATGGTTGCCCGGAAATGACTATTTTGATTGTCTCAACCTTCATTGGCAACATCCGCACGAAATCGTTTCATCCCATGGCCCTTGTTGCTTCTAGTTAATAGTTCCTTGATGCTTGCCAGTTGCGCGACGAGCAGTAAAGACCAAATATGCCTGAATTTACTCCCGCTATCAAAAAAGATGAGATCCAACGCCAGGTATCCAGGATTGCGGAAACCATTTCAAAAGACTATCAGGGCCGTGAACTGGTGTTGATTGGTGTGCTCAAGGGAGCATTCCTTTTTCTCGCCGATCTGGCTCGCCAGTTGAAGCTGGAAAAGGTAAAAATCGATTTTATTCAAGCCTCCAGCTACGGTGCCGATACAGTATCATCCGAGAACATCGTGCTGAAGAAAGACATTGAAGTTGATATCCGAGGCAAAGATGTGCTAGTGGTTGAAGATATCGTCGATACCGGTCTGACGCTGGACCATCTTATCAACCACCTGAGGGGTTTCGGTCCAAGCAGCGTCAAGGTTTGCGCCATGATCGACAAAATCGAGCGACGCAAAGCGGCGGTCAAGGTCGATTACGTGTGCGCAACCGTCGAAAAAGGCTTTCTCGTGGGGTATGGATTGGATTATGCAGAGGATTACAGGAATCTGCCAGAAATATACCATATGAAACTTTAGTCAGTGAGGGGTGCCATGATTATCACCTGTGAAGCGTGCAACACCAGTTTTAATCTTGATGACAAGATGCTCAAACCCACTGGTTCAAAGGTCAGGTGTTCGATCTGCACCCGTGTGTTCACCGCCTTTCCTCAGCAGGCGCCAACCCACGAACCGGCAGCCAAACCCGCTGAATGCGATACGGCACCCGAAACAAAAGCAGGCCCCGAAACCGATTTCGCGGCAGCTGCCGCCAGGGCATCAACCCAAGCTGGCACCCCTGCGCCCGAGACCGGCGTCCTTGCAGAAGACGCCGACACGCTTTTTTCTGAAGGCACCGACCTTGATTTAGCGCTGGATGATGAACCGGAAGACGGGGTGTCGATCACCGAAATCGAAGATGCGGTCAGCGACGCCCTGGAGGATGACCTGGCGGACATGGTCTTTGATTCGGAGACCGAACCGGATTTGGCATTTGAATCCGATATCGACGATGAGAGCGGTGCAACGGTCATCGCCAGTCTGGACGATGACGATTTCGAACTGGACCTCTCTCCTGAGCCTGCTAACGAAGACGGCACCGCCACCGTTATCGCCAACCTGGATGATGACCTGGAACTCCCCCATGACGGACGGTCGGATGTGGCCGCAACGGTCATCGCCGATTTGGATCAGGAAGACTACGATCTGATGGCCCCATCCGAGACTGACGTTGATTCGGACAATTTCACCACCATCATCGCCGACCTGGATGACGACGCGCTGGATCTGGACAGCGATTTTTCTTTGGAAGCCAAAGGCACGCAGGAATCGACCGCATCAGTTGACGGTGACTTGCCGGAAACGATTGACGACCTGGATGACCTGAATCTCACGTTGGACATTGAACCGGAAGGTGATGTGTCGCAGAACGCATCGGTCGCTCCGGAACCGGTCGATGCGTCGCTGGATGATCTTTCCCTGGATTTCGACCTGGAAGCGGATGCCGATAAGGCTGAAACAGCATCAACGGTGGGAAACGGTAAGGCCGTCGATGATGACCTTGATCTGACGTTGGCTCTGGACGATGAGGCTGTGGTGGAAACGGAATCGGTGGTTGAAACGCCCGCCCTTGATGATGATCTGGACCTCTCCAGCCTGGAAAGCCTGCTCAAGGACGACGAGGAAGGTGAAGCGGACAGCACCACCTTGCTCGTCGATGTGGGTGAAGATTCCCAACTGGACCTTGACCTGGAGGATGAAACGCCCTTGGCTGACGCAGATGCAGCTGCCGGACCGGACGAAACGCTCGAAGATTTGGAGTTCGACCTGGATGGAGACGGCAAGCCCGAAACCCTTGACTTCGACGATGCCGATGATGCTGATCAGGAGATCGACCTGTCTGAAATCGAGAAGATGCTTGAGGATCCCGAACCCAGTAACGCCAAATTCACCAGCGTGCCGGAACAGGACCTTGATCTGGACATTGAAGCCAGCCTTGAGACAGAAAAATGGATGTCCGACTCCAGTGATGACAGCCAACTGGTAGCGGATGAAGAGCTAGATCTGTCCGAACTCGAGCAGGATTTGGAAGATGTCGACACGGATGGGATTGACGACACCCAGGAGAATCAGGAACTGGAGCTTGACCTGGGCGATGGTGAAGTGCTGAGTACCCCGACCGAAACCGTGGCGGTTGACAACCAACTGGACTTCGATCTGTCTGATTTTGAGGAGGCTGCCCCGTCAAAACTCGGTGACGCGATGGCTGCCCGCGAATCCGTCGACATGGATCTGGAATTCGAGGTAGAAGAGGGCAGCCAGGCCAAACAGACCCTGGAAGACGAGGGCTTGGAAGAGACAGTGGCCATCCCCGAACCAAAGGCTGGAAAAACGAAAAAGGCACCGTCCGAACCCGTGAAGCCGGCCGCACCGTCGCCCAAGCGCAAACCCGTGAAAAAGGGCATGAGCAAATCCTTGGTATTCCTGCTGATCATTGCTATTCTCGGTGGCGGTGGGTACGGGACCTATTACCTGCTGAACCAGAACGGCATCGACATTCCTTTTCTCAGCGACTATCTGAAACCGAAGGTGCAGGATCCGGGGAACCTGAAACTGACCACCTATGACATCAACAGCAAGTTTGTTGACAATTCCTCCGTCGGCAAGCTTTTTGTGATTTCCGGCAAGGTGAAGAACGGTTACGCAGAAAATCGCGGCATGATCTCCCTGGTAGGCAGAATCTTCTCTACGGGCAAAGTTGCGGTTCATCAGGAGGATGTATACTGCGGTAATATCATGTCTGACCTTGAGCTGGCCAATCTGGAGTGGGACAAAATCAAGGCCAGGCTCTCCAATCGCCTGGGGGATAACCGCAGCAATGTAAAAATTGAACCCGGAAAGTCAATTCCCTTCATGGTCGTGTTCTCAGGCCTTCCCGAGGATCTGGAGGAGTTCACTATCGAGGTAACCGGATCGACATCCCTCAAATAATTAGGAACTGGATTCGGCTTGACTAACAGTCGATGAGCTGTTAATAGTCCGCTGTTCTTTTCGGGCACGAAATTGAATCATGGCGATGTAGCTCAGCTGGTTAGAGCATGCGGCTCATATCCGCAGAGTCCGGGGTTCAAGTCCCTGCATCGCCACCAAAAAAGAGATAAGGCTGTAATCCTAAAGGGTTGCAGCCTTCTTACTTTCGGTGGGTGTGTATGGGGTGCGGTTGGGCGTGTCCAGGCTGTTGAGGATATTTCGATTTTCAGTGGGCAGAATGTGACCGTAAATGTCCACTGTGATCTGAATCGAACTGTGCCCCATCAGTTCCTTGACATAAGCAAGGGACTCCCCCCGGCTGATCAACAAAGAGGCAAAGGTGTGCCGGGTTGTGTGCATTTTCCGGTGCTCGATGCCGCATTTGGATAGCAACCGGACCCAAATGTTTCTGATGGTGTTCTGCGATGTGGGTTTGCCATCGGTGTGAAAGATGATTGGCACGGGTTCGTCCTTGCCAAGCCTTAACGCCTCTTCCTTTCGCTTCAGGTTCAATTTCCGCAATACCGTGATAAGCTGATCCGTCATATCCACCCTGCGGGGCCGCCCGTTCTTGGTCGGAGTTGTCCGACCGTTGCGAAAAGAGCGCTGAACAAGGATATAGCCTTCCCGCCAGTTAATATCTGTCCATTCAAGGGCAAGTGCTTCCCCTAATCGCAAACCGGATCTGAAGGCTATCAGGAATAGGGGATGCCACTGCGGACGATACTCCAAGCTCTTTTGAAGGATCGATTCAACTTCATCCGGTGTGAACACGGTAATGGGCTTGCGGTCTTTTTTGCGCTGGAACCCTAGCCGTTTGATGACGCCCACGCATGGGTTGTCTTTGATATGTTCTTCGTCGATGGCGAACTCACAAACCCCGCTGATAACATTCCGGCCAACTTCAATGGTGCTTTTCGATTTGCCCTGTGCCTGGATGCTCCGAAGTGTTTTAATGACATCACCACGACCAAGCCTGTTAACTTCCAAAGAACCGATCTGCGGGTTGACGTACAGCTTCAGCATGGAATGATAGCGGTCATAGGTGGTCTTGCGTTTCGAATTCTTGATGTGGATTTCCAGCCACCTCCAGGCAACCTCTTTGAACAGGGGTGCGGCCTTCCTTTCCGTTTCAATATCGAACTCGGCCAGTGTCAGCTTAGCATTGATCTTTTCAGCTGCTTCCGTCGCCTTTTTTAGATCCCTGCCCACCTTCTTAGATTTCCGTTTCCCCTTGTGATGGATGAAAATCCAGTAGACACCGGACCCCTTGTCTTTTTCTCTGACCTGTACGCTCATAAAAGCCCCTAGTTTCTCCCTGTTGGTTAACCCGTGAAGCCGGACAGGGAATCCGGTTTTCAGTGCGCCCACCTATCACGGGTCTAAGGTTTTCGAATAAAATGCCGATAAAAATTTTTGCAGAGGGATACCCAACTGTATTGAATTGGAAATGACTGTATTGAACTCCATCTCCCCACCCTCTGCCCTCATGCCACACACCCATCAATCTCGGCCACGGCCTTTTCGACGGTATGGATTACATCACCAGATAGCTTTCCCAGCGCCGCCACAACGCCCCCACAGCGTCACCGCTGCGGGTATCTTGGTCATAAGTAAATTCTGTTTTTTTCATTGTGGCGATTCTGTAAAGTTGAAAGGTTGTTTAGTTGAAAACAACTATAACAAGACTTTCAGGTTAGTCAAGCAATTTGTTGACTTCAACTAATCAACCATGCTTTATTCCCTCTCAAGAGGGAGAAACCATGCCTAAAAAAACCTATATCAACACCACCATAGACTCTGAATTGCTGACGTCACTTAAGGTTCTTGCCGCCCAAAAAGGAACCCGGTTGAATCAACTGTTGGAAGAAGCCATCCAAGATTTGCTGAAGAAATATGACAAACAGTAGGGAGCAAGCATTTCAATTCTTTACTATATCTGCGTCATTGCCCTGGTAGTCTTGCTTACGAATGGATATGCAGGAGATCATTTTGGCGACTTTATAAATGATCAAATGCCAAGAGCATTTACAGAGGCCACGGGATGGAGAAAGATTGTTGGATATATAACGATCTTTGGTTTCTTCTGTTTTCTGTGTCGACAAATGTGGAAAACTTGGCGAGATCGATAAAACAAATTTAATTTTCAATAAGCCGTGTTGTTTAACATCACCGCCCTGCGGTTTTTCGGGTGGTGCAGTTGTTTCCTGCTCTGGGTTTTTTCTGTCACCTTGAAATTTAAAAGAAGGGGTGGGGGGCAAAAAAACGCCTCACTGTCTCGGCCCAAGGTTTCCTGTTCCTGTACGAAAAAAACAAAAAGCAGAAACCTGACGACCTTGACGGCACTGCCCTGTTTCAGCATTGTCAAGATTGACGGATCAGTTGACTATTAGGATTAAACCTAATGATTTTAAAATATTGTTTATGTGATAATATTTAATATTACGGTCTTGATTGAGGCAAGCTTTCCATTGACAGGACCGGCCTATAAAAAAGAAGTGTAACTCTGACTTAACAACCATGAAAAAGGTAAGCGTTCACAGGGTGCCGCATCTGCCTTGTTGCCGGGTACTTGAAGTAGGACCAATACGTCTTCGTGCCCGGAGCGCTTCCGGCTTTTTGGCAATTTATGGCAATCGAATTCTGATCTCATCGATGTTCCATACCTCTGTGGGGCCGTACCCGGTCAGCGTTAATATTTGACGGAAACTGATATTGCTCCAGTATTTTCCCTCTTTGTCTTTCGATAGTACGGCCGTCATCACATACCGGAACTCGCCCTGCTGAACCCACCAGTCCTTATCGGTGATAACAAGATCATCTACCGTCGTCCCCCTTTCTCCCAGCAAGCGATGCATCTCTTTTTCAAGCGCGGCATTCTTCATCTTTGCCTTTGGGAATGGACGGGGGCGCTCCATCCACTGGCGTTTTTTCTCCACCCAGGCAACATTTTCCTTCTCCAGTCCTTCCAGCCTTTTGCCGAAACCGGCGGCATTTTCTGGGGAAACCGGCTGCAATTCAGCAATCTGCTTTTTCTCATAAGTCAAATTTTCCTTGGTGATGATAAAAAGCCCCTGGTCGGAATTTTCATTCCAGCTCTTGTTTTGTTCAAATCGTTGTTCCCAGTTGGAAAGCCTATTCTCGATTGGCTGCAGACGGTTTTTGTTGTCCGCTTTTTTCTCATCCTCATAGACCTGCAGGGCAAAACGCAGCCGATCAACGGCAGTTTTCAGTTCATGGGGCTGACGGCTGGCCGGAACCTCTTTTTCGACATCGCCAAGCACCTTGCTTGCCTGGCCATACAGCTTCTCCTGTCTGGCCAGTTCCTGTTCATTGTATGACCCGGGATACTGAAGACGGGAATCGGATGACGTCTCGGTAAAGGCGGTTATCTCCGACAGCCATTTGTTGTTGATGCTCGCCTCGTCCGCCTTTGCCTGGGCTGCGGCCTGCTTGACATCGGTTTCTTTTCCCTGGGCCTTGGCGGTAAAGGCAGAAAGCTTGTCCTTGAGGGCTTTGTGACGTTGAAAGGCAGAAACGACATCGGGATGATCAGGATTGGCCCTGTTGTTGGTGACCACTTTGTCAAGCAGGCCTCCGGCGGCGTCGAGCTTGCTGTTGGCATTGAAAATGTACGATTCAACCAGATTGAACTTTTTGTCCTGCAGGCTCTTTTCGCCCTTGGCGAGTTCCTGTTCTGTAAAATCCATTTCTCGTCCGGCCCTTTGCAGGTTGCTTTTCGCGCCGCTGCTGAGATCCTGCGATGGCGGCGAAGGTTGGCCAGAGTCAGGCATTGGCAATGTTTTGGGTGCTGCCGGGGCCGCGCTGCCGACCAGTTTCCTGTCTATCTTCTCCTTCAGCCGATCATATTTTGTCTGTAGCGTTTTCAATGATTTGTGGTCAGGAGCAAGGGATTTCAGTTGCTCAAGCGCGTTTCCGGCTTCCTGCAATTGGGTGGCCGCCTCGCTTGTCTTTCCTTTGAAAAATTCATTCTCCGCACTCCGGATCAGGTCGTTTACATTTTTAGAAAGATCATCGGCGGTTGAAGCAAAGGCCGCACAGGACCAAAAAAGGACCACCAACACAGAAATCATTTTTTTCATGGCACGCTCCATCATCGCGTTTGGGTTTAAGATAAGGTCACGTCCCGGTCCCTCGTTTCGTGCAGTAGGTAGATAAAGCGCGGGTCATCATCCTTTCTTTTCGGTCCCCGATCCACACGCGGATATCGCTTCATGGCATGGGATCAGGCGGTGTAATGCGGTTAAATGCGGTATGCGAAAGGGAACTGGATCGATATAAAGATTACCGAAAGCTTGTAATTGCGTCAAGGGCAGGCTTGACCCCTTTTACATCCTGAAAAAATATTCCAAGAAATTTAGCCCCGCCGCAGCATAAGCAATAATCAATAATGAAATACCGTTTTCTAACAATCCGGTGACAAGCAGCCATCGTCTACAATCAGCGCGTTTTCGGATTAAATAGACGAGTCCGGAAATGTTGATCATGGCGATGCAGATAACAATCGCGCCTAAGGTGAGCCGTGAAGGCTTCCAAAAAATGAATATTTAATCATTCATGAGCTTGTACCCCGTGAACGCTTACCCTATATAGATTGATATGTAATCACCTATTGGGCGGTGTTCCAGTTGACCACAATATGTGGGATCCCCAACCCTCAGATCCGTTTTCATTACTGGAAAGCTGATTGTATTTTTCATAGAATATTTTCCATATTATTTTAGATTCTTATGCCAAGATCATTCTATTGAAGACCAATATCTCTCGACCAAGATTCGAAGTAGATTAATCACAATCCATAATTATTTGATTGGTACAGCCTAACATTTGGAGAACTATAATTGAGTAGTTTTAATGTATAATTCTGCAGTACCTGTGAGAAGATCTTCCTAATGAGAATATTTTTTCTCTGCCACATTGTGATACAAACATTCCTTAAAATTTTATAACGTTCTAATTTAAAAAACTATTTTCACATATTTTATATATCCTAAAATGGTATGTATTTTGCTGACCGTACAGGAGATTCGAAAATTTGTGATGAGATCTATAATTAATGACCTTTTTTATCATGAACAGTTCAGGAGTGACCATGGCAATGTGTTTTTTTAGAGGACCGTATCTCAATTTAATCATCCTTTATTGGTAGTCGGAAGCTAATTTTGAATCCAAGAATTTTTCTACAATGGAGGGAATCGATGAAATCATTTAGCAATGTCTTTTTCGTTTTGCTCATGCTGCTCATTGCGGCTCCTGTCATGGCATTGGACCCCAACGGATGTATTAGTTTTTACGATGACTTGGGGAATCCAGTTTCGATTGACTTCGGACCTGGATGGCAGTGTGATGGCCGTGTTGAATTTTCTGATATGGCTTCGCTGGATGAAGGCAACCAAGTGGTACTCGATGGGCCCCTGTGGCAGGAGATTTTATCCTGGGACCAGTCTGGCAACGTCATTGCACCGTACCACAATTTCGAAATTCAAGACGGCACCTTTATGGTTCGTAACTACTCGCATGGTCCGGGGTCTGTAGGAATCGTTACTGACATCGGCTTTGCGGTTTATGCACCTATATTGTGGAAGGGTAGCTGTATTGACGGTAACCTGTGTAGTTTAGGTCAAGAAACGTTCTTAATGGACGCTGGAACCCCTGAAGGAGTCTCTGTTACCGAACAAGTCATGTTTACTCCAGTTGACCTTAGCCGTATGACTGTCACCTGGGATGACAAAAGATTGGTTGCAGGCAATTTTCTCCAGACCTACGATGGTACATATCCAAAGTACAAACTGTATCCGATGAACTTCTGGGATTATGACAACGCATGGCAGGAGAGTGGTTCAGATATGTATTTCTATTTCCCTCCTGGTGTGCTGCCTGAAGCAGGTGTGCAGACCGTTAAGTTCCATCTCGACGCTGATGACCCGTCCGGTGGGTACTTCACGTACAAGACCTATAACGTGACCACCACTGAACCCATGCCTTCGGTAGCCGCCTTGAAAGAAGTGGATGGCGAGACCAAAATCACCATCGGTGTTATGGAAAAGAAGATTGGTCTCAAGATTACGTGGAATGACCCAGACTTCAAGGACATCATGAAACCCGGCATCCAGCTACGTGTTTACATCGGAGGCAATAATGGTGGTTACGAGACCGGCAACCTCACCGACCACGAGATCTATTACTGGATCGATTGCCCTGCCCAAATGCACAAACTGCTCGTTACATCTGATGCCTGGGAATCACTCAAGGCACAGTTGATTGGCCATGGGTTCACCGAAGCCAAGATCTTGATTGTTTACCGCACCATTGAAGGTGGAGATGATGCCGCTGACGAAGGTCAGTTCATGAATCGCGGTCATTCCGATCTCATCACCATTCCGTTACTTCAGTAGCATTATCGTGTATATATTAAGGGGGTCCATTTCGGGCCCCCAAACTAATTTTCAAAAAGGACATCGCAATCGCAAAAACCAAACTGTTAAAGGATAAAGGCTGCCCACTACATCGGGCGGTTTGCCTTTTTTGATAAAAAGAGGGGTTTGATTTTCATATCTCAGAATTTTATCGCGCGAAAATTTTCGTACAGCTCCAACATCCTTGTAGATATCAGGTCCGACATTTTCCTGCGATTCGGAAAAAGAATTGCTACGGACCAAATCTTGTAAAAATAGAGGTTCACATGGTATCGTGAGGAAAACAAAACATATCGGGGTAATTTACATAAAATCTAGTTGCTAAGATCGTCTCAATGTATGCCAACCTTTTTATATCGCACTGCATACAAAACTTACATAATGTAATCACCAACCAATCCGTCTACTAATCGTCCAAAACAATTTGAATCATTTTGAATTCAAACCCTTTTGTCACCTATGATGCAAGATTTGGAAACTCGGCCCCACCATCAATTACAAAAGATATCGCAACCGGTGTATATGATAACAGGATAGATGAATCGGCTGAAAAATTGTTAAAATTTGGTGAGTACCATGGCGGCTTCTTTATTCGAATGTTTAGGGAAATGAATTTATATAGAAATTGGCCTTGGGCTGGAAGTCCTACGGAAAGTAAAGATGCTTGGAAGCATGTATGGGAAATATTCGAAAAAAAGGGGACAAATCGCTATGCTACCTGGGTATGGAATCCATGTGCAGATCAAGGAAAAAGTACAGGAAACAGTTATTATCCAGGTAATGATTACGTCGATTGGATAGGTATTAATGGATACAATTATGCTGGCGAAGAAGGCAGAGATGCTATCGGCTTTACCGAATTATTTGGAAATGCTTATCGTACTCATTTGAAAAAATGTCTCCCGATGATGATATGTGAAACGGGTGTAGGTGAAGGCTTTTCAAAGCCCCGTTTTGTTAATAGCGTATATTGGAACGTAAAAACTATATATAGTGAAATTAGGGGGCTTGCTTGGTGGTCTATGCAATGGACATCTCCCTTAGGACACAGTGCAGACACAAGAATAACCTCATCAAAAAAGGCTTTGGACGCATTAATAGAAAACCTTAATGACGATTATTTTTTGAAAAAAATACCTTATAGAAAATTTTAAACTAATAACGACTTTTTCAGTTGAATGTATCTTTTCGCTTGGAAAAATAATTAATATTATTTAGTAACCTTGAGGGAGTATTCGGCCTAAATAGTTGAGCTAAAATTCCATATTAGTTGTTCATAAAAAAGGACAATCAAAACCTAACCGGCTAATGTTATCCAACTAATTAACGAGTTACCAAATCAAATTTTGGATTTTAAAACTTTAAAATCTATTTTTCATTCAAGAGTGCATGATGGATCAAACATCTCAGAAGAACCAAGGAATGAACCGAAGGACATTTCTAAATTTTTCAGTCTTTGTAGTAGCCGGATTTCTTGCAGGGTGTGTATCTTGGAAAAGGATAGGCAGTGAACTAAAACCGATAGCTGAAGGATTCGAGCCGTATAATGGAATTAATCCCCATGCACGGCGATGGCAAAGACAGACATTTTTAGATAATATTTATGAACATAAAGTTGATTGGGCAGGTGCTCAGTATCATAATCTGCCTCCTAATACTCCGATCATTGCGCCCGCTGATGGCACTTTGGCTTTAAAATATACAAAAACCGGTTACCATGGTCTTGAAGACTCAATTGTTATTGATCATGGATTGTTATTTTCAACAAAATTATATCATATGAAATATAGATCTTGCAAGATTCCTAAGCGTTCAGAAGTTAAACGTGGTGATGTCGTAGGGCTTACTGGTCACATACCATTTAAAACAGGTATGAAATTCTTCGGTATTCTTGGCGACATGGACGATTACGGAGAAAACTTTAATTATATGAAACCATTCGGAGGCTTCCAGACTGAGGAAGACTATGGGGTAATACGAAGAAGCAACCTGCATATGAAACTGATATCTGAACTGAGACAGAAGTACATTGGTCCAGGAAAAGAACAATTGAATGACGTTGGTTCAACAGGAATTCCAAAGAGTCTATCCCACGATACCAGTGGTGAGTATCCATGGTCGTATGCAATGCTGTTCAAGTTACTTAATCAAATGTACCAGAACCATCCGGAACTTTTCAGGGGTACAACGTCTGAAAATGATTCTCTTATCAAAGAAATCTACGTTAATCAGCCCGTTGTCTTAACCCTACCATTCAAAGTCTAAAAGAAACAAGCGGGGCATTCGATAATCCTATTGGTGCCATGGTGCGCTAATACTGGCAAAACGAATACATCTCATTTATAGTGCAGAATAAGGAAGTAAGCTGACTAAATTGCCTTAGAGAAGAAAATTAAATCGTTCCAGCGTATTCAAGCCACCCGTAAAATGTTTTCAAACAAGGTGTTAAATTAAAAGAATTTTGTTTATCTAAGCAGGGAAAAGCGGTGAAGGAATATCTAAGGGAGGCGTACAGTTTGTGGGGGGTACTGGCGAATGCACCGGCATTGAGGGTGAAATGATGACGCAGCCTCGTCCCAAAACCACATCTTCGAAAGAGGGGAGTTATCAGCAAGTTGTATTGAACAAAGTAACATGGAAAATACCGTAATTTAGGTAACAGTTATTCACAAAATATAAGAGGAAAATTCATGGATGAGTCTGCCTCTTATTTTGCCTTTCATTTACAGATGCCTCCAACCCTGATCACAAGTTTTCTCAGGTTTTGAATGACAAAGATTATCTCAATATCCTTGTAGATATCAGACCCGTCATTTCCTGCGATTCGGAAAAATAATCGCAGAGGGCTAAATCTTGCCAAAATGAGAGCTGAAGTGGTATCGTGGGGATCACCAAAGGATATCAGGGATATTCCCATAATTTCCTACTGGTAAGGTGATCTCAATACATCAAAAGTTGGCAGAGAAAAAAACCGACCATAAAATATGAGGTTCGCCATAATTTCTAAAAATCAATAATACCTTTCGTAGGGTTCACTATCCAAGAGGGATGAATAAATTAATATAACATCTCTAAAATTTATGTAATTTTGTTTATATCGTATCAATTACCCACCAATTTTTAATAACCGGTGCACATCGTATTGCGGTGAGCAATTAATTTTAGATACCTCATTAAAGGAGAAAACATGAAACTTCCAGAGTATATTACAACTGATGAAGTAAAAAGAGTTTGCAACGAAATTGGATTACGAGACTGGTCCAAAATCACGGACTCAACCGTTTCGGAAAAAGAAGCATCCACGATCCTCAATATTGTGAATACCCAAGGAATGAATATACCTCTTGAAACGTTCCAAAAAGGTTTAGAAGTTGAGCTTGAACATGGAACAAGATTTGAAGATGCAAATGTAACGAACAACCATCCAATTCTGACAGGCAAGATCGTCATCGCACATCTCAAAGAAACAATGGACTATTATGAAAGAATCGATGTTGCTGAAATGGAAGGTGATTTGTTGAAAGCTATTCTGTCTAAAAATATTGACAAGATAGAATCAAAGTATACAAAACTCATCGAAGCGCAGAGTTTATTAAATCAATCGATAGCTGATCAATTGAAGAAACGCACCTGACATTAAGTTGCACAAAAAACCGCTCGCACCTTTCGGCCTGTGATCAGAATCGTTATGCCCTAAACTATATATCAAAGGCAATGTGTATCGAGGGATAAGTGTCTTCAATCCATTTTCTTTTGGTAGATGATGAAGAAGTTCTTATTAAAGCTATTGCCGATCGGCTTCGCTTAAAAGGGTTCATTGTTGATTGTGCGTTATCTGGAAATGAAGCGCTAAACCAATTGGATAAGAGTGACACAATTGATATTGTTATACTTGATATTCAAATGCCTGATTTAGATGGCATGAGTATCTTAGAAATAATTAAAGCAAAGCATCCTCTCGTTGAAGTTATCATACTTACTGGACACGCTACAATTAAGTCGGCAGTCGAAGCATTGAAGTTTGGCGCTTACGACTATTTATTAAAGCCATGTGATTTTATTGATCTCATTTCTAAGGCTAACAAAGCTATTTTAAGAAAGAGAGAGCGTGAAGGGAAAATTCTTAACGTAAAGTCAAAACCATACATTTCTGACAGAGAACGAGAAGAACTGATATCAAATATCATGGAAGAATAATGTTGGTTAAATTGAATTGCTGGATCAGGTCAGTTGATTTCACATAACCCCGGTACTGCAGGTGACCTCAAAAAACTCGACGGCTGAGTTGAACGTTATCGATAACTCCAACTCATCAACAGTTTAACTAAACCGGCAATTACATTTGCAAATCACCAACGACGACATCTGCAACGCCGTGCTGGCGCTTTATCGTCTGCCCGAGGATCTGGAGCGCCTCATTCGAGAACGCAAAGCCACGGAGGACCCTCTGATCCTGCTGGTGGAAGAATCCGCCGCTCTGGCCGCCATGCTGTTCGGGGATCGCATGGGCGGGAGGCGTGCCCTGCGAGAGGCCGAAAAGAGAATCCAGAAAATCCTGGACCGTCCCAAATACTCCGTGCCCGATCTGATCAGGCAGACATTTGAAACCGACGACAACGTAAACCACTTCTTTAATCTGAGCGCCGAGGACGTGGAAATGATGGTCAACCTGCTTGAATGGGGCAAGGCCAATCCCATGGCGATCGTTAGCCACATGGGCTTCGGTGACGCTCTCGACACCCCTGCGCCCGCTGATACGCCGGAGGTGCTGATTGGCCACTTCCTCACGGAGATGGCACTGTTCCGCAAACGCGGCGGGGAGATCAATCAGCTGTTAATGCTGGCCCAGGAAGCGCTGTTTCGCTGTCTGCCCGGCAGCGAGATCTTCATGGCTTTTTTAAGTGCAGACAATCAGCTGGTGCAGGGCCAATTCCATGTGGGCAGTTCGCTGCACGTCAATGCACAGGATTTTTCCATCCCCATGGACAAATCCGATTCCGCCATCGTTCAATGCCTGCGGTCGCTATCGACCGACCGCTGGCAGCCAGGCACATGCGGGCTGGGATTGCCCTATACCGCCTTCGGGCAGATGCCCTTCCGGCATGCCTACCTGGCTCCCATTGTTGTCCGGAATCAGGCCATCGGCCTCTGTTTTGCAGGCCGAGTGAAGGGCGACGGGTTCAATGAAAGGGAGTGTGTGTGGATCGATCAGATTGCGGATAACATCGCTGCTGCGTTCGCCACGACCCGGGTATAAGTCTGGCTATTTCTCGGTTTCTTCGACGTCGCGGTCGATATTTTCAGCGATGAAGTCTCTTAGCAATTTGCTTCCGTCAGGATCGTGCCGGGTAGAAAATTCGGTTCCGCAGACCCAGCCCGCTTTGAAAAGAAGGGGTTTGTTGGGCGGGCGGAACTGGGAAACGTGGCGGGGGATACCGGCCAGGCGCACCGGTATATTGCCGTTGACGGTCATCGGCTTGATTTCAGTACCGATTTCAATCTCTTCGGGCGAGTCGACCAAAAAACCCACCCCATATTCGTTAATGTTGAAGATGCGATAGCTTTTCCCGTTGATGGAGAGGGTCAGATTCTTGACAGATAATCGGCGTTTTCTTCTGTTTCCCAATACCTGATCCATATCTTCCACCGGTTATCCCTGCTTCGATACCATCCGTTTTCAAGGTCAATCCCTAGGGGATCTTCAATGCCATATTTCTTCTATCGGATCAAGCAGTCTTCCCCTTTAGCTGAATTTGGCGATGGATGCTCTGAAAGGGGGTAGCTCCGTCACCCTTCATTCAATCGCCGGCAGATTGATTATTAGCCTGCCGGCAGCCACCTGCCGGAGGCGGTGTTGCCGATTGGGCTTATGATATCCGATCGGCGGCCGATAACACGATCATAAGGGCTATGGGCGGCAATGGGCAAACCTGCCGTGAAAGCCATACGAATGCTTTAGATCGATTGAAACAGCCTTTCATCCGATCCTGAGGCAAAGGAACCTATGGTTAGCACGCGTGTAGAGATACTCTCGATCATCAGTCGGCTCAGTTTCTTCAATTCGTTTACCGCGGATGAGAAGCGGCAGATGGTTTCCGATGATGCGCACTTCAGGGTTTACAGCTCCGGTGAGTTGCTGATCCGTCAGGGCAGCAGCGACCAGAGCCTGTTTATTATTCTCACCGGAACGGTGAGTGTCACGGAAGGCGCCGGTGGAACCATTTTGGCCGTCCTGAAGGCCGGCGATATCTTCGGGGAGATGGCTTTTTTAACCGACACCCGGCGGACGGCCAATGTTGTCGCCAGGGAATCGGTCATCGCGCTGAAGCTGGATCGGGTGATGTTCGAAACGCTCTTGCCGGAAATCCGCGAAAAATTCAAGGACAAGATCATCGAGAAGCTGGCGGCACGGCTGGATGCGGCGAACAAGGAACTGACACGGCTCAACGCCACTGTCGGCAAAGGTTCTGCCGAATTATCGAAGCCGTTGGGCGCTCCGGCGGGTCCACCGTTGGCCAATTCCACGGCACCGCTTTTTATTTCCGGCCGCGATTTGATTCGCAAGATCATCTCCGATACCACGTCGCTGCCGGCCATGCCGGAGGTGATGATCAAGGTCCAGCAGATGATTAAGAACACCGGAACCACACCCGCCCAACTGGCCAAAATCATCGAGACCGACCCGGCCATGGTGACCGGCATTCTCAAGGTGGCCAATTCGGCCTACTACGGGTTTCGGGGAAACGTCTCTACCATCCAGCACGCCTCGGCCCTTTTCGGGACAAGGCGGCTGGCTGAGCTGATTACGGCCATCAGTTCCGGCGGGGTGTTGGCCAATGCCATGGAGGGTTACGGACTCAGGGCCGGGGATATGTGGCGCCATTCCATTGCGGTGGCTTGCACGGCCGGTGAAATTGCCGCCGCAGTAGGATCTGACGCCCTTGACAGCGCCTACATGGCGGGGCTGCTTCATGATATGGGGAAAATCATCCTGGATCCTTATGTCCGTGAACGCAAAGTATTGTTCGACCACTACCATGCCTCCCACCCAGAAAAAACCATTCAGGATGCGGAGCGCGATATTCTAGGGTTTGATCATGCCGTCATTGCAGCCATTCTCTGTGACAACTGGAATCTGCCGCGTGCCATCTCCTTTGGCATTCGGAACCACCACCAGCCTTCTTCCGCCGGGGGCCACCAATTGTCCCATATCGTTCATCTGGCGGACTATGTTACCATCCAGGCGGGCGTGGGAGCTGCCGGCAAGGCCTCCTTTCAGGAGTTGGATGAAGCCAGCCGATCCATGGTGCCCCTGGACCCAGACACCCTGAGAAATACAGCCGAAAAGGCCCGTCAGTATGCTGAAAGCTTGACCGGGCACGGGGTATAACAACGATCCCCACCAGCAATTCGAACCCAAGGCCACAAGGCGGATCATATTAACCCTTGAAATCGGCTATGGCGGTATAATATAGTCAAGCCTAACGGTTTCAGCAATGGATGCTAACCTCGGCCCCGGTACCCTGTGAGACAGAACGAATGGTTCCTGGCTTTGAAAAAATCATCGAGTCACGCATTAAAAAGGCCCAGGATGAAGGTGCCTTCGAAAATCTTCCCGGCAGCGGCCTACCCCTTTATCTGGAGGATGATCGGCAGATTCCCGAAGACCTGCGCATGGCGCATAAAATATTGAAAAATGCCGACTGTCTGCCTCCAGAGGTGCAGTTGCGCAAAGAAATCCGAGCCACTGAAGACCTGCTGACCGGCATGACGGATACGATGCAGAAGTACCGCACCATCAAAAAGCTCAACTTCCTGATCCTGAGACTGAATGCCACGAGAAACGCCAACGCTGCGTTCGATATCCCCCAGCGCTACTACGGCGAGATGGTGGACCGGCTCGGGGGCGATAACGAATAATCCGGTGGTCCCATGTTTGGTAAGAACACAGCGGGTGACGGCTTGGTTAAGAGCGTGCTGCTCGCTTACTTCATACTGGCGCTTCATGTGCTGCTCATCGCCGCCGTGGCGGTTCTGGTTCTTTTTTTCCGGGGCGTGGTCAACTATATGCTCTGGATTTTTCTCGGGGGAATCGCCCTGATCGGTTTCAGCGCCTTCTATCTGTTCAGGCGGATGCGGGCTGAAGGCAAATCCCTTCATGAGATGTTACGAAATCCCATGTTTAACGGGCGATCTGTGGAGGTGAGCCTGCTGGGTGGCATGGCCACCGTCAAACTGGGCCAGGCTACCCGACCGCCGGCCATCGGCCACGATGCAGCCATCGATATTCCCCGTCTTGAAGATCCGGAGGCTTTACGCAGCCGGGGGGCTTTGGATCTCGCGGAACTGGCCCGCCTGCTTGAAAAAGACCTCATCACCGTTGATGAGTTCAACCAGGCCAAACGACGCTTGTTAAACGGTTAAAAATGTCCGCCTGCAGGGCGACTCCCCCCAGCAGTCGAAAACCCTGGTGGCCTTATCCGTTGAAACCACGGTGCGACCGGCGTCAACGGGATTCCGCACATCAGGCGTAATGGCCACATTCGTTCATTATTCGTTCTCGATTGCCAACAGCCGTCAAAGGAAAGCTCACCCATGAAAAAGAAAACCATCGCGCTGATCTCCGGTGGCATCTCATCGGAAAGGGAAGTCTCCCTGAACAGCGGCAAGCAAGTGTTCGACGCCCTGGACAAGGAGAAGTACGACATTCTGCAATATGACCCCAAGACAGACATCCCCCGGCTGGTGACCGATGCCGGCAGGATCGACTGTGCCTTGATCATCCTGCACGGGCCCTATGGTGAAGACGGGACCGTTCAGGGGTTGCTGGACCTGCTGGACATTCCCTACCAGGGTGCCGGTGTGCTGGGCAGCGCGGTGGCCATGAACAAACTGTTGTCCAAACATCTTTATGAGAGGGCCGGATTGGTCGTGCCGTCGTATGCGATGGTGCGGCGGAAGGAATCGGTCGACGTGGATCGCATCATTGCGCAGCTGGGACTGCCGCTGGTGGTCAAACCGGTGGAAACCGGATCTAGCGTGGGCATGTCCATTGTTCGCGTTGATAGGTCTCTGGCCGCAGCGGTGGAAAAAGCACTGGAATTTTGCCCCACGGCCATGATCGAAGCCTATATCAGCGGTAGGGAGATCACCTGCGGGGTGCTGGGCAACCAGAACCCTGAAGCGCTACCGCTGATAGAAATCATTCCAGGGGAAAACCACGAATTTTTCGACTACGAGGCCAAATATCAACCCGGGGCCAGCCAGGAAATCTGCCCGGCGCGCATCGATGCGCGGCTGACCCAAAAGGTGCAGGCCTGCGCCGTCGCCGCCCACCACGCCCTTTACTGCCAGGGCTACAGCCGGACGGACATGATTCTTAAGGACGATGAATGCTTTATTCTGGAAACCAATACCATCCCCGGCATGACGGCCACCAGTCTCTTTCCGCAGTCGGCCAAGGCTGCCGGCATGACCTTTGGTCAACTGTTGGATCGGCTCATCGAGCTGGGAATGGAGGCCCGGCGTCGTCAAACGACCAGAGGGTAGCCGCACATCACCACAAACGCCCGCGGCATCGCCGCTGGCCCAAAAATAGGAGGGAGGATCCTTATGAAAGTGTTGGTTGTCGGCGGCGGTGGAAGAGAGCACGCCCTGATTTGGAAAATCGCCCAGAGTCCGCTTGTAAAAAAAATTTTCTGTGCGCCCGGAAATGCAGGTATCGCCCGACTGGCTGACTGCGTTCCCATCGGTGCCGCCGAAATCGACAAGCTGCTGGCCTTTGCCCGGGACGAGAAGATCGATCTTACTGTTGTCGGCCCGGAAGATCCGCTGTCCAAAGGGATCGTTGACCAGTTTGAAGCCGCGGGCATGCGGATCTTCGGCGCCAGCCAGAAAGCGGCCCGCATTGAATCCAGCAAGTCCTTTGCCAAGGCGGTGATGGAAAAATACGGCATCCCAGCAGCCAAAGGCCAGACCTTCACCCGCATCGCCCAGGCGCAGGCCTATGTGAAAAAGATGGGCGCACCCCTGGTGGTCAAGGCGGACGGCCTGGCCGCCGGAAAGGGGGTCATTGTCTGCACCACGGAGAAGATGGCCCTGGATGCCCTGAAACAGATCATGGTGGACCGCGAATTCGGTGAGGCGGGTGACCAGGTAGTGGTGGAAGAGTGCCTGGTGGGGGAGGAGGCTTCGTTTTTGGCCTTTACCGACGGGAAAACCGTGCTGCCCCTGCCGTCCTCCCAAGACCACAAGCCTGCGTTCGATGACGACAAGGGTCTGAATACCGGCGGCATGGGGGCTTACTCGCCCGCGCCAGTCGTTGACCAGCACCTTCACCAGCGCATCATGAATGAGGTGATGATCCCCATGGTCAAAGGCATGGCGGCCGAGGGCTGCCCTTACAAAGGTGTCCTATATGCCGGTCTGATGATCGACCGGGATACCATCAAGGTTCTCGAGTTCAACGGTCGGTTCGGCGATCCGGAAGCCCAACCCCTGCTGGTGCGCATGCAAAACGATATCATTCCGGTGATCGAGGCCATCATTGATGAGCGTCTGGACGCCTGCCGCCTGGTCATCGATCCCCGGGCATCGGTATGTGTGGTCATGGCTGCCGGTGGGTATCCGGGCCAATACAAGAAGGGGCTGGAAATCACAGGCATCGACGCAGCCAATCGGATGCGGGACGTGGTGGTTTTTCATGCAGGCACCCGCTTGGAAGGCAAGAAGATCCTTTCCCATGGCGGCAGGGTCCTGGGGGTCACAGCCCTGGGCGATACGGTGGAACTGGCCATTAAAAAGGCCTACCAGGCAGTGGCCAAGATCAACTGGCAGGATGTCCACTATCGCACGGACATCGGCAAGAAGGCCTTGGTGCGGATGCAGGCGTTGCCCCGGGTGGGCATCGTCATGGGCAGCGATTCTGATCTGAAGGTGATGGAAGGGGCCTTGGGGATATTTAAAAAATTCGGGATCCCCATTGAGATGACCGTGGCCTCGGCTCACCGCAGCCCGGAGCGGGCAGGCACCTATGCCATGACGGCCAGGCAGCGGGGGCTCAAGGTCATCATCGCCGGTGCCGGTCATGCCGCCCATCTGGCCGGTGTGCTGGCGGCCCACACCACCCTGCCGGTGATCGGTGTGCCCATCGATTCCTCCTGCCTCCAGGGATTAGACGCGCTGCTCTCCACGGTGCAGATGCCGCCGGGGATACCTGTGGCCACGGTGTCCATCGGCAAGCCGGGAGCGACAAATGCTGCTATTCTAGCCGTGCAGATCATGGCGACTTCTGATGATGCGCTGGCCGCCCAATTGGGGGCATTTAAAAAGGAAATGGCCGCCGAGGTTGAAAAGAAAGCCGATAAACTTAAAGCCTACCGTTAACCTCGTGCGGATCGATCCGTCAGATCCCGATCCGGATCACATGCGGGCGGCGGCCGATATCCTTGGCCAGGAAGGCGTATTGGTCTTTCCCACCTCAGGGCTCTACGGGCTGGCGGCCGATGCATTCTGCACCGAGGCCGTCCGGCGCGTATTTGCCATTAAGCACCGACCGGCCCACAAACCCGTGTTGGTGCTGCTGTCAGGCATTCATGACATGAAGCGGCTCGTACGGGCGGTTCCCGACTATGCCGTTCCCTTGTTGGGGCTATGGCCTGGAGGGATCACCTTCATTTTTCTGGCAGGCGATTCCGTGCCGGCAGACCTTACCGGCGGAACGGGAAAGATCGGTGTACGTCTGCCGGCCCATCGGGTAACCAAGGCGCTGGTCGAGCATTTCGGAGGACCCATCACCGGAACCAGCGCCAACCCGTCCGGTTGTCCGGCAGTCGCCAGCGTGGCCGATCTTGACCCCGGCATCAGCCGGCAGGTGGACATGGTGTTGGATGCCGGTGTACTTGCCGGTGGGCCCGGATCCACCATTGTCGACCTGACCTGCTGGCCGGTCCGGGTGATCCGGGAAGGGGCCGTACCCCGCAGGGCGATCGATGACGTTCTGAAAAATGGATAGACCAAATTGATTGACAAACTTAAGGGTTTTCCCTATATAACCGAACCCATGCCGGAGTGGTGAAATAGGTAGACGCAGTGGACTCAAAATCCACCGACCGCAAGGTCGTATCGGTTCGATTCCGATCTCCGGCACCAATACGTTTACCAACGGCGACCGGTATTCAACAGGGTCGCCGTTTTTTTTCAAGGTCGCCGCGCTTTTTTGGGTCAACTTGTGCTTTTAGCGCCCACGGCAGCCTATGAATGAGAAAGACACTTCTCAGGAGGTCTGTTTATGTGGAAACAGATAAAGAAATACATCATCATCGGACTCATTGCCGCCGCCGGATATTATGTTCTGAGTCACCACTTCATCTATTATCAACGGTCTTTTACTCTGCTGCCCAAAGAAGAACTGACCTTAAAATATACCTTTTACAGCCTGGAGAGCAAACGCCCGGAAACGATATTAAAAGTGGATGAGCTGCGCTGGGCCGGCATCGGCGATATCATGGTGGAAAAAGGGATTGTTCCCGAGAGCAAGCTGCGAATGCTGGAGGATAAGGCGGAGATGGCCTCGGGCAACTGATGCCTGCAAACCCTTGCCGGGGGGCAGAGCCGCCGAATGCTATTGTATAGAGCAGTTTTCATCCCATGGGCAGCATGTTGTCGGCCAGGCGGCTGGAGGCTTTTTTCAGGTTGATGCTGAGCAGGTTGGCCAGCCCTTTAAGGATATTAACGCCGATGCCCACCTTCTTCTCCAAAAGATCCTCGAAGGCCGACCGTGGAAAAACGGCCAACTTGACCCTGGATTTGGCGATGACTGTAGACGACCGCGGAAAATTGTTAATGATGGACATCTCGCCGATGGAACGGCCCCGTCGCAGTGTGGCCATGACCTCACTGCTGTCGGGACCGGTTTTCTTGGTCACATCCAGTTCGCCGCTTTCAACGAAACAGACGAAATCCGCCTTGTCCCACTCGTTGAACAGCACATCCCCGGGATCAAGATTCATAAACACCATCCGTGCAGCCACCTCAACCAGTTCATCTCTTTCCAGAAATTCAAACAGGGGCAGATTGATAATAAAGTGAACCAGATTCTCCACCTTGTCCGAGCGGCCCGACGCCAATTGTTTTCCCCCCATGTTCCCATTCCTGTAAGTGTGGTCGTTTCTCACCCCAACATCACCTAAAACAGTAGTCTTTGGAATATAATATTCTGGCGATTTGACGCGAAAACAGCTACAACGGTCTTCCGGTGCGTTCTCTATCGGCACACGAATGCAGAGACTTTAGGCACAAAATTAAAAACCTTCATCGGTTGACTATCAAGCCTTGAAATGATCAGGGTTCACACGATGCTGACCACCTATTGTAAATTGCTGCTGACGGCGATTTTCTGGGGAGGTACCTTTATTTCCGGCAGGATGCTTGCTGGGTCAGTTCCCCCATCTTCCGCCGCGTTTTTCCGATTTCTTATTGCCACGGTGTGTCTCTATACCCTTATGATACACCGGCAAGGAAGGATACCCAGGCTTGAAAGGCATCAGATCCTACCTGTGGTGCTGCTTGGGTTGACCGGCGTGTTTGCATACAACTTTTTTTTCTTCAACGGGTTGAAACAGGTAGCCGCCGGACGGGCATCCATCATCATCGCCAACAACCCCATTGTGATCTCTGTTTTTTCGGCCCTGTTTTTTAGGGAAGCACTCTCCCCGATCAAAGTCTTCGGCATTCTGGTTTCAGTTAGCGGCGCCATTGCCGCTATTTCCGATGGAGATCCGCTGGCCCTGTTTGCCGGCGGTATCGGACTGGGCGACCTATACATTTTCGGTTGTGTGCTCAGTTGGTCGGCCTATTCACTTTTGGGAAAGCGTGTCATGCGCGATCTTTCCCCTTTGACGGCGGTCTCCCATTCAGCCGCCGTTGGGGCGCTGACACTGCTGATTCCAGCCTGTTTGGAGGGAATGCCCTCGTCTCTGCCGTCCTATTCGCTGACGGATTGGAGCAATCTGATCTATCTGGGATTGTTCGGCACGGTGCTGGGGTTTGTCTGGTACTATGAGGGGATCCGGGTAATCGGACCCTCCCGGGCCAGCTTGTTCATCAATTTTGTGCCCCTCAGCGCCATTTTTCTGGCCCACATCATCCTGAAAGAACCGCTGACGCCGTCGCTGCTTGTGGGAGCCCTCCTGGTGATCGCCGGCGTCACCCTGAACCACCTGCCGATCGCGGGTTTTCGCTTCTCCAAGTCAAAGGTGCCTCCATGAACGCAGGTGAATTAAAGACTCGACGCCAGCCCACCCCGGATAGCGGTGCCGATCACCCAGCGGTTATCGGCCAGGCTGACCGGTTGTTGCTGAAGCGCCGCTCGATCCGCTGACCCGAAAGGAGAACACCATGCTAGCCATACAAATTCCCGGTTATGGTGCGTTGACCCTAGAGCATCTGGTGTTGGACTATAACGGCACGCTGGCGGTAGACGGGGAACTGCTTCCCGGCGTCAAAGATGCGCTCAATACCCTATCCGCACAGCTGGCGATTCATGTAGTCACAGCCGACACCTTTGGCAAAGCGGCCGCCGGCCTCGACGGGGTCAACTGTCGCTTGACCGTACTGGAAAAAGGATGCCAGGACCAGGCCAAAGTCAGCTTTGTCAATCGGTTGGGGGCGGACCGGACGGTCAGTATCGGCAACGGCCGTAACGATGCGCTGATGCTGGCGGCCTCCGCTTTGGGTGTCGCCGTCATCTTGGCAGAAGGAGCTTCCACGGTGAGCCTGAATGCGGCCGACATCGTCTGTGCGGATATCGTTTCCGCACTTGAATTGCTGATGCATCCGCTGCGCCTCACCGCCACCTTGCGATCCTGAAAGGATCAGTCGTGGGCAGAAAAACGACCCAGGCACCGCCACGTTGACTATTTCATTGGGTGGTGTTAGATGAACCGCGACAGTAAGCGTATTCCCTGCGGCTTGAGGCGGGTGTGGTGCGTGGGTTAGAGAGCGGCACGGTTTTTCTCAGGTAAAGATCCCGTGACCTGCCGCGGTGCACCTTCAATTGATGCTCAACGTTGTCTAATAAAAGTAATTGCATTGCATTGGCAGATCACATTGTCGCTGATTAGGTTCAGATGCCTTCTTGGGAAATAAGATCGCCACAGATTCGATAGGGAATGTTAGAAGCGACATGAAGGCCTTTACATACCTCATGGAAAATGGTGATGAAGCTCACCGCCTTGAAATGAAAACAGATGTTGACGACATAAGCGCCCAGGCCCGATGGGCTGGTCTAAAGCCAGGGATGCGGGTTGCGGATGTGGGGTGTGGCCCCGGGAAAATTACCGCCATGCTCCATCGTATGGCAAGCCCGGACGGCATGGCTGTCGGCATTGATAACTCTGCAGATCGCATTCAACATGCCACGAATCATTATGGTGGCTCAGGAATATCGTTTCAGTGCCGGGATATTTTGGATCCACTGGATGACCTTGGCACCTTTGATTTTGTTTTGATTCGTTTTGTTCTCGAGTATTATCGGTCGCGGGCATTCGCTATTGTCAGCAATGTCGCCCGTATCGTCAAACCAGGAGGAATCCTGTGCTTGATTGATTTAGATAATAACTGTTTGAATCAATACGGTATTCCATCCAGACTGAAAAATGCCATTAGTACCATTATGGCCAAATTGGGGCGTGATGCCGATTTTGACCCCCATATGGGCATCAAGCTTTACTCCATGCTATACGATCTGGCGTTTCAATCCATCGACGTCATGATGCAGCCACACCACCTTATATTTGGTCAACTGGATCACGTTCAGGATTACGATTGGACGAAGAAGGTGGAGGTGGCTGCCCAAAATTGCGGGTATGGATTCGAAACATACGCGGATGGGTACGCTGGATTCTATGCCGAATTCAAATCGGCATTTGCCGATCCGCGGCGGTTTATCTATACACCGGTAATCTGCTGCCGCGGTGTCCGCCCGAGTGAACCGTAACGCCGGGTTTTATCCCCCCTGGGCCTGCGGTTGGGTTAGCGATTGGACCGAGAGGGTATAATCTTTTCCAGTGGTAGATTTTTCAAGGCTTGTTGCGGATATGCGCCAACCGGACGTGGATTGTGTTTCAGGAAACCCATTTCATCCGAATGATATTATCGGCTTCCATCGAATCGGTTTCAAGTACTTCCTTTTCATAGTACCGGATAAAGGCATCAACGACTTTTTCGTCGAAGTGCACGCCGCGTCCCTTTTCCAATAATCGAAATGCGTAGCTCATGGGAAGCGGATCCCGGTAATGGCGTTTGGCTGTGACAGCCTCGAAAAAGTCCGCCACGGCGATGATCCTTGCCCCCAGTGGAATCTCCTCTCCTATAAGACCATCGGGATAGCCGCTCCCGTCCACTTTTTCATGATGGGAGCCGGCAATTTCCGGAACCTGACTGAATATTCCTTCGAAGTTGATCTGCTCCAATATGCTCTGCGTTTTCTGGGCGTGCGTCTTAACCTTCTCGTACTCTTCTTTGGTCAGCCGTCCCGGTTTTTTTAAGATAGAATCGGGAACGCCGATTTTACCGTAATCATGCAGAAGTGAGGCAACGCGTATCATTTCTCTGTAATTGGTGGATAAGTTCAGTTCATCACAGATTCCCAAAGCGTATTCGGTGACTTTGGCTGAATGGCCGGCGGTAAGGGGGTCCCTGGCATCGATGCTTGCCGCCAGCACCTGGAGAATGGAACCAAATTGACGCTGACGGGCTTCCAGCAGCTCAGCGTTGCGGATACTGATGCCGATCACCGACGCGATGCCCATGAGAAGACTGAGATCGCTTTGAACCAGGGGCCGTTTGGATCGCAAATTATCGACGGCGAGTATGCCGATGGACTGCCCGTCGCAGATAATGGGGCAGCAGATGAAAGACTGGGTGCCCATCTGATGGGCAAATGCCAAACTTCTTTTAGAGAGGTTCGGGCTGATCTCTTCGATATCATTGATGAGAAAGGGTTTTTGCTCGTTAAAGGAGACGACAAACACACCTTTTGACTCCGCTTTATTCAAATGGAAGGCGGATTTTTTTATGAAAGCTAGTTTTTTCCTGTCATATCCGAATCCGGCATGGAATTCCAACAGCGACCGGTCCTCATTGACCAGCAGGATGAATCCACGGTCGTAGTCCAAGCGCTTTTCAAACAGACGGGCCACCGTTTCCATCACATCTCTAATGTTCGTGAATTTGCTGATGATCTGTCCGATTTCGTTGGTTAGCAGCGTGTTGTTATAGTTGATTTGTGTTTCCTGGAGCAGGCGGTCAGAGGAATCGCTAAGCACGTTCAACCCCGTTTTTAACTCCTTATTGGCAGCAACGATGTAAATACAGTTGATGGCGATACTCGAGAAAAGGAAAAGAGGAAGATACAAGGATAGTAATCGATCCGGATTGATGATCGCGAGTGTCAAACCAACGAACATCAGGACCGGAATCGATACGTTGCGGACTGTTTTCAGAAAATCTGCCGTCGTCCTAACCCAAGAGATGACGTATTTACAAGAATCGGCACCTTTGAAGATACATTGCGTGTGTTCGATTCGGGGGAGTTTATGGGTGAGTCCCATATTGATTGCTTCAAAAAGTCCGATCCTGTTTTCGCATTGGTAGGGCATCTCTTCGACGCCAGGTTTAGGGGTTACCTTGATTTCGATTTTGTTGGCGGCTAAGGACCGAGTCTCGTATTTGGAGGACCGCGCATAATTTTCGGCGGATTTACCTATCATTGCATATGCTTTGGCCGGGTGAATCATTCCCAGAACGTTTTGCTTGAACGCACCCAACGACTCGGTGGATGCAGCATATCTGCCCGCTTCAACCGCAATCTTTGGGTTGCCGGTGAGTTGAACAACCTTTTCATAAAAGCGGTCAATCTGGCGCTGGGTGAACCAATGGCCGGGATCGGCCACTTCATACGGTTTCATGCCGGCATCGTCTAACACTTGTCCCACATCAACAAACCCATACTTGTGTTCTAGCAATTTTAGCCAGACACCAATCCCGCGACTGTTATACAATGGGTCGTTGTTGTTAAAAGGTCTCATTGAAAATCCGAACTAGTAGTGAATGAATTTGAGCAATCGTTTGATATATCTAAAGTACCCGTCGCCATAGTCCGTGTTGAGCGCCCAGAAAACATATTCTTTTTCAAACTGGATCTGCAGAACTGCCGCATCTGCGGATGGGTGTAAAAGCACAGGAAGATGCGGTTGGTTGAAATGCTTGGCCAACTGAGCGGATATGCAATGGATGATATCTGCGAAAAGTCCGGTACGGTTCAGAATGAAAATGGTGATGCTGTTGGTAAGGTCTGACATGTTCAGACCAAGGTCTGACAAATTTACCATGATGACTGCTTTCAACTCGCCATATTTTTCCAGAGCGAATAGGTGCCTGTCTCTTATCAGACCGACGGTGCGGTAGTCGTTGGCCAGATCGTTGAAATCGTCAGCATCAACCTCTAACCCCATCGCGCGAAGCATCAATCCCCCGGCGTTTTTCTCATAAACACTTTGCAGATCAAGAAGGTCTTCGGTAGATACCGATCTCAGTTGCCAGCCGGCAGGCAAGGCCACATTTTTGGGGGGGGAGACCTTCTGGTGAAAATAGGCGAAGGTGTCTGTCGAACACCCATCGTTATTGTTGATACTTTGCTTGGCGCCACCGAAGACGCGGGTGGGAAATTTGTTGTTCGGTCGGTAGAAGCAGCCGAGATACTGCATTTTTAATGAATTTAACCGATGAGAATCATTTGCAAAAAGACCGATCTGATTGAGCACCACAAGGCCAGATTTGTTGGAGGTGGATCGCATCGCTGCATGGTGGTGAATCAGCCATGTACGTTGGTAAAAGCGAAGCATGGCAACATGGCCGAGAATTCGGCCGGTTTTTTGGTAGATGAAATGCCGCGCTATTTTGGGGCTTTCAGAATACAGTTTGAGGTAGGTCTGTTTGATCTGCGTCTTGTTCTTTTCGATGAATTCATATTTTTCAGGGTATATGAAACCGGTCTCGAAGAAAAACTTCCAGAGCTTATCGAGGTTGACGCGATTGCATACATGGGCGTTCTTGTCATTGACCTGGTGCAACAAGGCCAAAACCTTGATGTGGTCTTCGATGGGCATATCCAGAATTGCAATTCCACAGCGCAACAATCTTGCGGCGGATCCGCCGTCATTTTCCTTGCTGTAAATGATTTGCGCCGTGCAGGTGGCGTATGACCCATCGCCGAATCGGATCTCCAACTCCGGGATAATAAGGCCAGGAAAAAGCACCGCCTGACCATACTCCTCCTCAACGGCCAGACCGGACCCGGACAGGTTTACCACATCAATGCTGGTGGTCTGCTTGGAGAAAGGATGAGAAAAGGTGATCGTCGGAAAGGGGACCATATGGCATCGGTCGCTCCTGAACTCCTTGGGACGAAAGCGTCGGATGTTCCGTCGGACGGGTTCCAGCACCCAACAGCGGTCCCCATGGCCATGGGTTTGTTTGACGATTCGGCATTCTCCGGAATAGAGAGTTTTATTGCCGTCGAAAAGGATGACGTTCACGGCCAGGTTGGCGTCGATCCAGTCAAAGGTCTGGGGGGGCTTTGTCTGCACCTGGACCCTGAAAGAAAAGGCCGAGAAATCGATCATCGATCCGTAAAACAGAGCCCCGTTCTGGGTCACATAAACATTGATATCCCGGCACACATGACGCCTGGTGCTTCTGGCATCGGCGGCACTGCAGGTTTCCGGTAAAATGAGCCGAATGGTTTGCTTGCTGATTTCCAGCACGTCCGGTTCGGCCACCAGAAACCGTTTGCCGTCGGGTATGAGAATATTCTGAAAACAGAAAAAATCCGGGTGGTCAACGATGTTGCCGGCATCTTGCTGCCACATACAGGTCAGCCGGTTGTCCTGGCAGGGTTGCGGTTTGGCCTTGATGGAAAGGGCTCGGTGGTTTTGCTTGTGACGAAAATTGACGTAAAGGGGCTTGTCAAGAAAGTTGAGGTAGTTGAGCTTGTTTATCAGCTGACGCTGGCTGATCGGTCTGGACGGACTTGCGTTCTCAACTTCAGGGGACGAGGGAGGGATGGCAGAAATGAGTAGCTTTTCGTCAGCATTGACTGCTGTTTCTGCCTGCGCAGTTTCCGGGTAAAGGCTTGCCCGTTCCATGCTTGAACCTCAGTGTCGACGTACCAAGTCAGTGCCAGAGAAACAGATCGATTGCTATTTAGAACCAAGGTGTCTGGATGGGCAAGGTGCCCTTTCCTGTATTCATCCAAAGAAACGGTTAACATAAATTTCCTTTCGATGCAAGGGGTTATATGGGTGCGGACGTCTTGTAGATGAGAGATTCAAGAAGAACGGGAAACCATCAAGGGGTTGTGGTTCGTCAGCCGCCAATACCCTGCATCTGGTCTTTGACGGTGTTCAGGCAACCGGGACAAAGCTGATGTTGGGCCGCTTTTTTTCGAACGGCAGTTCGAAAAATTTCAGCCAATTTTTCATCCGATGCGCCTTTTCTCAATATTTCCTTGAGGGGTTCATAGTGGTCGGACAGCAGGCAAGCACGAAGCTTTCCGTCCGCCGTCAACCGGAGGCGGTTACAGCGCTTGCAAAAATGATGGCTTAAGGCGCTGATAAAGCCGATTTCTCCCAGGGCGCCTGCTATGCGGTAGCGCTTGGCTGGGCCGTCATTGTGGTGGCTACCCACGGGAATCAATGCTCCGAGCGTGGCAATGATCTTCTGTGTTTCCGGTGTCAGAATCTGATCCCGGGAAGTGGTCCGGCTGTTGCCGATGGGCATGTACTCGATAAACCGAATGTGAAAGGGGTGGTCCAGTGAAAGCTTGCCGAAGGCGATGATTTCGTTATCGTTGATGCCCCGCATGGTCACGACATTGATTTTTATGGGGGTGAAGCCGATTTCCCGGGCTCGTTGGATGCCCGCCCATACCTGGTTAAATTGATCATAGCCGGTGATCTGAGCATACTTTATAGGATCCAGCGAATCGAGGCTGATATTGATTCGGCGAATGCCGGCGTCGTATATGCGCTGGGCGTTGGATGCAAGAAGAACCCCATTGGTGGTCAGGGAAACATCTTCCAATTCCCTGAGCCGGGTCAATTGAGCAAGAAAATCAAGCACCCCTTTTCTGACCAGTGGTTCGCCACCGGTAATGCGTACCTTACGGATGCCGAGTCTGATGCCGATATTCACCAGGCGCAGAATCTCTTCATAGCTCAGGATGTCGTCATGGCCGAGTTTGGGGATACGGCCCTCCGGTACACAGTAAAGACACCTGAGGTTGCAGCGGTCGGTGATGGAAATCCGCAGGTAGTTCAGATGGCGTTTTTCCCGATCCACCAGTTCACCGGTAACGGTCATCCTTTTATGCAGGTTGTTGCCCATAGCCATATCCGATTTTATCTGTCGCCGCTGGGTGCTGTTTTCACTCAAAGCTACGCCCGATAGCTCAAAATGGCTTGGATCAGGCCTGGAATCGTGTAGGTTTCTGCCTCAATGGTCACCGTGAGGCCCATATCCCGGGCTGTCTGGGATGTAATGGGTCCGATGCTGGCCACCGTGACCCCCGCCATCAGTCGCTCAGCGCGGTCCGGCGGCAGCAGGCGGTGGAAGTTCTTGACTGTGGAGGAACTGGTGAAGGTGACCATGTCGATGGTACCCGCGGTCAGGCGGGCGATCAGGTCTGCGGC
This sequence comes from uncultured delta proteobacterium, assembly GCA_963704985.1. Lineage (GTDB taxonomy): Bacteria > Desulfobacterota > Desulfobacteria > Desulfobacterales > Desulfosarcinaceae > Desulfosarcina. The sequence continues at coordinate 71,800 of CAVPIL010000015.1, forward strand.
GCCGTCCATGACCTGCCGGGTTTCATAGGCTGTTACCTCATGCACCTTTGCCCCCATGCGGGTCAACTCCGCAGGGAGCACGCTGCGCGCCTCCTTGGCCCTGGGCAGCAGGACCTTGCGGCCCTTTACAGACCTGGTGGCAAATGCTTCCACTACGGATTCGGCGCGGTAGCTTTCCGGGATGATGTCGCTTTTCAACCCCCAGGCCCTCAGCCGGGCCGCAGTCGCAGGTCCGATGGTGGCGGTATGGATGTGCCCCAGGGCGCGCACGTCCAGTCCCTTTTCAAAGAGGCGTTGAAAGAAAAACTCTACCCCATTGACGCTGGTGAAGACGATCCAGCCGTACTGGTCGAGGGTTTCGATGGCCCTGTCCACGGGTGCCCAGTCGGCTGGCGGCACCACTTGGATGGTGGGACACTGGAAACATTCGGCACCATATTCCATCAGCTGTTGAACCAGGTCGCTGGCCTGCTCGCGAGCCCGGGTGACCACGATGCGCCGGCCCATCAGCGGTCGGTTTTCAAACCACTGCATGGTTTCCCGCAGGTTGACCACTCCGCCGACGATGATGATGGCCGGGGCTTTGATTCCTGCCCTCCGGGTCTCTTCGACGATGGTGCTCAAGGTGCCGATAACGGTTCTCTGCTTGGGGGTGGTTCCCCAGCGGATCACTGCCACCGGGGTGTCCGCAGATCGGCCGTTGGCCACCAGGCTGGCAGCGATGGTCGGCAGGTTTTTAACCCCCATAAAAAAAACCAGGGTGCCGATGCCCGTTGCCAGCGCCTGCCAGTCGACACTCGATTCGGTTTTGGTGGGGTCCTCGTGGCCGGTGACGAAGGCGACGTCCGAGGTATAGTCACGGTGGGTCAAGGGAATGCCCGCATAGGCCGATGCGCCGATGGCGGCGGTGACGCCCGGGACGACTTCGAAGGGGATCCCGGCAGCGATGAGGGCTTCGGCTTCTTCACCACCACGGCCGAAAATAAAAGGGTCTCCGCCTTTGAGCCGGGCTACCACGTTGCCCTGTTTGGCCTTCTCCACGATCAGGGCGTTGATGCCCTCTTGGGGCAGGGTGTGGTCGCCTCCCTTTTTGCCCACGTAAATCATCTCGGCATCCGGGTTGGCATGGGTCAGCAGAGCCGGCGATGCCAGATAGTCATAGACGACTACATCGGCTCTGGCAATGCAATTGACCCCCTTGACGGTGATCAGGCCGGGATCGCCGGGGCCGGCCCCTACCAGAAATACTTTGCCCATTTGGTTGTTACTGTGCAGCGGCATTCAGTTTTTCCAAGATTTCTCCAGCACCCATGGCCAGCAGCGCTTCGGCCAGCTCCAGGCCGATCTCTTGGCTGCGGCCCGCGGGACCGGTGCGTGATTGTTTGATTTGATGGGAGCCGTCCACATCGCAGACCAGGCCTGTGAGCGTGTAGCCATTTTCGTCGATATGCCCATGGCCGGCAATGGGAACCTGGCAGCCACCTTCCAGCCGTTTTAACAACGACCGTTCGCCCATAACAATCTGCCGGGTGGACAAATCATCCAGGGTGGCAACCACCGGTGCGATTCGCGCATCCTTTTCGCGGATCTCGATGCATAGGGCGCCCTGTCCAACGGCGGGCAGCATGACCGATTCATCCAGGATCTCGGTGATACGGTCTGCCAGCCCCAGGCGGCGAACGCCGGCGGCCGCCAGCACGATGGCATCCAGCGACTCGCTTGCCAGCTTTTTCAGGCGGGTGTCGAGGTTTCCCCGTAAAGGAACAATGGTGATGTCGGGGCGCACATGCAGCAGCTGGGCGGAACGGCGAAGGCTACTGGTACCCACCCGAACCCCTTGTTTTTGCCGGTTCAAGGGCAGACCGTTGCGGGTGATCAGTACATCCCGGGGTTCTTCCCGTTCAGGGATCGCGCCGATGCACAGACCGTCGGGAATATCGGCGGGCATGTCCTTCATGCTGTGTACCGCCAGATCGATCCCTCCAGCCAGCAACGCTTCTTCGATCTCCTTGACGAACAGCCCCTTGCCGCCCACCTTGGCCAGTGGCACGTCGAGGATTTTGTCTCCCCGGGTCTTGATGATTGCCAGGTCGACGGTGAGATCCGGATGGTCGCTGCAGATGGCATCTTTGACCCAGTTGGCCTGCCACAGCGCCAGCTGGCTGCCCCGGGTGCCGATGGTGATGGTTTTGCCGGCCATCAGTGGCCACAGCCGGAGCAGCTGGATGCGCTGCAGCCGGTGCATGACGAGGATGAAGCCGACGTGCTGACTGTCTGGCCACCGCTGCCTTTGCTGACAAACCCGCAGGTGGACATGAGCCGGCAAAACGTATTGGCTTTACAAGCGGGGCACTGGTCCGGTCCGCTGCCGCCCAGGACCAGATACTCGAAATCGTGACCGCATCCGTTGCAGTGGTATTCATAGATGGGCATGGAACGTTAACTCCTTGTTCATGGTCGTGCAAAAAAGGTTGATCATTGGAGCCCCCTCGGCAAGTCGCGGGCGGTCTCCGCCTTGAGGATCTTGGGATTGTGAAGGTTTGCGATTCACCCGACAACGCTGTTACCATAATCACGAAAGCAGGGTTAACAACCGTTACCGGCCGAGTTTGCCCACGCCATGCCTTGCCATCGCAGGGTTATTTTTCAACCTATCGCTTCAGGATGCTCTGGCTCTCATCATGCGATCCTGCGTCTGCTCAATCTGCGGCTGGCTGTCATGGCCCAGGGCCGCGGCCAGTTCAAACTCAGCCAGTGCATGGTCCAGCCGGCCCTGGTTGAGGTAAACGTGGGCCAGGCGGTGCCTGAAAAGCCCGTTGTCTGGGCATAGGCGAACACTCTGCTCGCACAGCACCGAAGCGACATCCAGACTTTCCCCGCGTTTGGTGTAGAGACGACCCAAAATAGAGAGTGATTCTGCATCCGCAGGGTTTATTTTTACAGAGATCTTGTAGGCTTGGATGGCTTCCTTGGTCAACCCCAGTTTGTCCAGGCAGGCTCCGAGGATTTTTAATGCCGGACCGGATCGACTGTTGGCACGGCTGGCGGCTTCCAGGTAAGGCCGCGCTTTTTCGGTGGCACCCATCTCCATCAACGTCTGGCCGATGTGAAAGATCACTTCGAAAACGTTGGGCTCGCGGGCATCGGCTTCCAGGAAGCATTGCAGTGCTTTTTCGCGCCTCCCCTTGAGCAGAAGGATGAAGCCTTTGTTGTAGATGGCCATCATCTCTTGCGGGGCCAGCCAGATGGCATTTTCAAAGGCAGTCAGGGCATTGTCGTAATCCTTCAACACCCCATAGCACACTCCCAAGCTGTTATGCAGGTTCACGTCTGCAGGGTCTAGCCGCAATCCCTTTTTAAATTCACCGATGGCACCGACGATATCGCCCGACTGGTAATGGCGGTCACCGCTGATGTTCAGGCTCACCGCGTCGAATCCGGTAATGGTGCCGGGACCGAAAAAAAAAGCATGCTCAAGGGCTTTTTCCGCATTCTTCACGATTTGGCTGCGCATGTAGTTGATGGACGGATAGGCGGCAATGCCGATGGTGATCGGCGGTTTTTGCGCACCCGGGAAGGCGTTTAGCAGAGTTTGGGCCAGCGCCTGCCCGTCGGCAGTGCTGAGATGAGGAAAGGCGCAGGCAAACCGATTATGACCGATCCGTGCCCACGTTCCCCGATTCGTCCGGCAGAGCGTGGCGATGGGCAGGACCGCATCCTCCGGAATGCCTGTTACCGCCACAGCATCGGATTCCATCCCGGCTGTCCATTCAATCCTGACCGCGATGGCACATAGCCTTGATGCGGATGCCATGTGGCGGTCGATGGCATTGACCAGCCCCTGCCGGTCCAGCATGTCGGAAAAGCGGGCGTTAGGGTGCGAGATGCGGTCGTCCGGGCCGATAAAGCCCTTGTGGGCATCACCGCCATCGAGGCTGCCATTGGAATGGGAGAAAAGAAATTCCTGGGTTGCGCTTCTATTCTTAAACAGATCCGGGGAGAGTCTTGCCATCGATTACCTTTTCGGGCTGCCGTTGGCCAGCATGTCTGCAAAGGCCTTTTCGATAATATCCAGCTCGTCTTCCTGCAGGGTCCGGGGGTCCATGATGAACCGGTCGTTTTCGATTCGGCCGATGATGGGTGGGGCATTGTTGCGCATCCACAGCTCAATGGCATTGGCGGAGGTCCCGGCCACGGTGACGCCCAGGCAGCGGCTGGGCAACTCCAGCAGCGGCAGTGATCCACCACCGGCTTTAGAGGAAAGATCCAGCAACTCCACCGTGAGCCGCCCAGCGGACACCCCCTCGAGCCGGGTTTTCAATTCGGCAGCCCGTCCTTGGATAACCGTCAGCGGCAGGGTGAGCATTCTCAAGGTGGGGATCTTGAGCACTGCCCGGTCTTCATCCCGGTAGAGTTGCAAGGTAGCTTCCAGGGCAGACAGGGTCATTTTGTCAATGCGCAGGGCCCGGGTCAGCGGATTGGCCTTGATGCGGTCGATGTGCCGCTTGCTGCCCAGGATGACGCCTGCCTGGGGGCCGCCCAGCAGTTTGTCGCCGCTGAAGGTGACCACATCCACACCAGCGGCCAGGGATTCCTGAACGGTGGGCTCCTTGATCAGTCCGTATTTGGAAAAATCCACCAAGGTGCCGCTGCCCAGGTCTTCCATGACCGGAAGGTTGTGGCGCTGTCCGATGGAAACCAAATCGGGAAGGGATACCGCGGCCGTAAACCCCACGATGCTGTAGTTGCTTGTGTGGGCCTTGAGCAGCAGTCCGGTCTGTTCTCCGATGGCATTTTCGTAATCCCGGGGGTGGGTTCGGTTGGTGGACCCCACCTCTCTTAACCTGGCGCCGCTTTTGGCCATGATCTCCGGAATCCGAAATGCGCCCCCGATTTCCACCAGTTCACCGCGGGAGACAATCACCTCCCGGCCTGTGGCCAGGGTTTCCAGACAGAGCAGTACGGCCGCGGCATTGTTGTTTACAACCATAGCAGCCCGAGCCCCGCTCAATTCGCAGAGGATGCCTTCCACGGCGCTGTAACGGGAGCCGCGCCGTCCTTCTCGCAGGTCAAACTCCAAATTGGAGTAACGGCTGGAAATAGACGCCACATGGTCCATCACCACCGGGGAGAGCAAGGAGCGGCCCAAGTTGGTGTGGACCACGACGCCGGTGGCGTTGACAATGCGTTTCAGCTTCAGCGCCATGCTTCGGCTGGCCCGATCCTTCACTTCGGCCGCCAGGGTGTGGTGGGAAAAGCGGCTGCTGTCCAAAGGGGTGTCCGATTCAAGAATCTGGGATCGCAAGGCGTCGATGGAAGCACGGATGGCAGGAATTAAAACCGATTTGGGAATGTCGTCGAAGTGTCGTCGGTCAGCCCCATATTCGAGGATGCGGTCTACGCCGGGGAGCTGTTTCAACTGGGCCTGTTTTTTTTCTTCCATGCAAAGGACTTTCGCTGGGCCTCGGATTAGTAACCGTTTGGTGTTGGTTCAACGACCGGTTCGAATACTTTTCCCGGGATCAGATCCACGAGATCGTTGATTTGCCCGCTGGACAGGCCAAGCCGCGATAGATGGTTGGTCAGGTTGTCTGTGCCCATGCGCTCCAGTTCGAGACCGATGTGAAATCTGGACATGAGCAGATCCGCCAGGTAGACGATGGTGGTCAGGGCGTCATTGCTCCGGTGTTCCTCCGGCCGGTGGTGGAATCGGATGGTATCGGATAGGGGGCGGGGCAGGGACCATTTCTTGGCCAGCATTTCACCCGCACGGGTGTGATCCATACCCAGGACTCTGGTCTCCACGTCGATGATATCTGACTGACGGTTCTGAAATTCGCGGTAGAGCATCGGATAGGCCCCGGTGATATACTGATCCAAGACCACCTTGCCGATATCGTGCAGCAGCCCGGCTGTGTAAGCGATTCCGGGAACTGCTTTTCCGGTCATGGCGGCAATTTTCTCAGCAACCATGGCCGTGCCGATGGCATGGTGGTAAAGGCCCCCTTTGCACAGGCTGTAGCCATTACCGCTTTGGTCGTAGTAGCTTTGCACGGCTGCGGAGATGACCAGCTTGATGAACAGCTCCTGGCCGAGGAAGACCAGGGCGTGATCCAAAGATACCACGTCGTGACGTTTGGTGAACATGGCCGAATTGCACAGCTGGATGGCCCTGGCGCTGATGACCTGGTCTTTTTTCACCTCCTCGGCCACTTTGCCGATGTCGTAAGCGTCCTCCTGGATGATGCGCAGCACCTTCAAGGCTACCTGAGGGATGGGGCGGATGGCTTCGACGGCCTGCTGGATATCCACCTTCTTGGGTGAGGATGCACCGGCGGTTGTACCCACCGCATCGAATCCGGCCGGCTGAATGCCACATTTCCAGTCTTGCATGTCCAGTTCGATGCAACAGGTGAAAAAACCGCCGGTTTCCGATCGCGCCACGTCAATGCCCTCGGCATCCAGCGCCGTCAAAACGTGCTCCGCGGTTCTACCGCCGATATCCAGGTTCATGTCCTGGGGGGTCAATGGACCTACCAGGGCGCCGCCGGCCACTACCGCCTGCAGGTTTTCACGGGTCGCACCCAGGTTCAACAACTGGTTTAAAAACAATGGCATCCCGGTGGTGGCATATTTTTCTGGCTGGTCCACGCTCCAGGAACTGACCGGTTCCGGCAGCAGCAGGTGGATGAGTCCCCCGACACCGGCAGAATCATCGTACACGGCCACACCCACGCAGGTGCCTAAAAACGCCTGCAGTCTCCGGGGCTGGGTGCGGCCCACTTCGAAAGACCCAGAGGCCACATGGAATCTTTTTGAAATTCCCATTCAGGGCTGCCTTCCATTTGATAGTATTACTAACCATGAAGCATACCATTATTATGCTGTGGTTATCAACCACGGGATGACCTTTTTCTCAACCGGAGACGCGGTTGGTCCGACGAACGGTCCATCTCGGCCGGACAGGTGCGCCGTACGACCCAGACGATGGGCCTTGGGGTGGTTGACGGATGCAGGTCTCGGGGATAGTCAGCCAACGGGTTTATCTTTCGGCCCAACCAACCTGCATCCGTCACCGTTATCATTGGCCACGACCCTTATGCATTGACAGGCTAGTCGATTTAACCTACAAGGGGATATAAAGGTGCGTTTTGCTTAATAGGGAATCCCGTGAAAGCCGGGAGCGGTCCCGCCGCTGTAACCCCTGCCCCTTTCGTCTGAACGGAAGGGAACCGTTGGGCCATATGCCACTGTCCCGGGTTGACCGGTGTGGGAAGGCGCTCGACGGGTAGGGGAAGCCAGAAGACCTGCCTTGCCTATGCGCCAGAGAACCCTTCTTGGAAAAGCGTTCTCGGCCATTCACATAATTGAGGGCCAAGGAAACTGGGTGCAACCCTTCAGACCAGAGGACAGGTTTGAAGGGTTTTTGTATTGGGTCTCGATTGGATTGGGCGGTTGCCTGACAACTGGCGGAGATTCAGGGTTGTCGCAGGATGGTGGTGGCCCAAAGGTATGGGTTATCCTGACAGCGAGCGCATGTTCCGTTCACAGGGAGCGGACCCTTGATTGGAAATCCATGGCAGTGGGCGGTTTGAAAGGAGAGAGGGTATGTTAACGCGCGTTGGGTTATTCGTGTTGATCGCTGTGATGTCTGTCGGTGGGGTTGCCGGTCCGGCTTTGGCGAGCGGGAGCGGAGTGCCTGCCAGGGACGGTGCGGCCATTGTCTTGGCCAGTTTCGGTACCACCGTACCCGAAGCTGTGGGTTCCATCGTCAACATCAAAAAACGGGTGGAACACGCCTTTCCCGGAACTCCCGTGACCTTAACCTTCACCTCCAACATCATCCGATCGGTGTGGAAAAAGCGGCAAGCGGAGGCGCAAACATGGTTGGATCAGGGTGTTCCCGCAGAGGTGCTCTATGTGAAGAACATCGTCGCCACAATCGGCGATCTCATGGAGGCGGGTTTCAGGGACATCATCGTACAGCCTACCCATATGTACTACATGGAACAGTCCTATGATCTCGAGCAGTACATCAACGCCTTGAGCGGCATCCGTACCGTGAAGGAAAGGTGGCGGCCCTTCGACAACCTGGTGATGGGGCGCCCGGCGCTGGGACGGCCCGGGGACCAGCACGATTATCACCTTGACCTGGAGAGAGCCGTTACCCTTTTGGAAAGCGATGTGCATCTGGCCCGCAAGCAGGGTGCCATGCTGGTCTATATGGGCCACGGCAACGAGCATTGGTCCACGGGCATCTATGCGGAATTCGCCCATGGGATGCGCACGGTGTACCCGGATGTGATCACCTGTGTGGGGGTCGTGGAGGGTTTTCCGGGGATCGAGCAAGTATCGGCCGAGCTGAGCCCTTTCAAGAAGCGAAAACTGATCCTCAAGCCCTTCATGATCGTGGCCGGCGACCATGCTATGAATGATATGGCCGGCGATGAGGCGGACTCCTGGAAAAGCATCCTCACCCAAGCGGGTTTTGAGGTGGTGTCCGTGCTGGAAGGCTTGGGTTCCAACGATGCCTTCGCGGATGTTTTCGTATCCCATATCAAAGATGCGGCCGCCGATGCCGGCATTTCGTTGAAGTAGGCCGGCTTCCAACAATCTTCTTTCTATCCGCGCCCGACTCGAGCCGGGCGCGGGTGAAAAGGCAATCTGAAAGCGTGTTCAACCATGCCGGACGCATTATCCTGCAGCTCGCCCAAACGCCTGGGCCGCCATAGCGGACTTATGGTTGGCCTGCTGGCTCTGGCCCTGGCGATGACCATCTGCCTGTCGGCCGGTATGGGCTATCTGAAGATCGCCTGGATGGATGTGCTGCGGGTGGTGGGCAGCAACCTGACGGGTAACCAAGCGCTCACCGCTGGCTTGGACGAGTTGACCCGGGTCATCGTCATGGAGGTTCGCCTGCCGCGCATCCTTACCGCTGCCGTGGTGGGCGGTGGGCTGGCACTGTGCGGGGTGGTTTTCCAGGGCATTCTGCTCAATCCCCTGGCCGATCCTTACACACTAGGCGTCTCCGCCGGTGCTGCCTTTGGTGCCGCCCTGGCCCTGTTGCTGAACCTGACCGTGGCGGGTATTTACAGCGTGCCGGTGTGTGCGTTTATCGGGGCCACCGCCACACTGGTGCTGGTCGTCTATCTTTCTTCGTCTGCCGGCGGTGCCAACGCCAACAACCTGATCCTTTCGGGCATCATCGTGGCGGCCATCCTCTCTGCCGGCATCAGTTACCTGAAGTTTGTGGCCGACGAGCAGGTGTCGGTGATCATCTTCTGGCTCATGGGCAGCTTCGCTTCGAAAACGTGGACCGATGTCGGGCTGAGCACCGCCTTCGTTCTCGTCGGCTTGGTGGTGTTCGTCTTCTACGCCCGCGACTTGAACCTGCTGTGCTTAGGGCGGCGAGCAGCTGCATCGTTGGGGGTGGACGCCCGCCGGGTCCCCTGGATTCTGTTGGTCACCGCCTCGCTGGTGGCGGCAGCCTGCGTGTCCGTGTCGGGCATCATCGGCTTCGTGGGGCTGCTGGTACCCCACATGATGCGTGCTCTGGTTGGGCCGGACAATCGGCGCCTGTTGCCCCTGTCCCTTTTCTGTGGGGCGATCTTGCTTCTGAGCGCCGATACGGTGACCCGGGCCGTGCTGCCCCATGAGATTCCCATCGGGGTGCTCACGGCACTGATCGGCGGTCCCTTTTTCTGCTACCTGTTCCGCAAGCGCCAGACCGGCGCAAGGGGATTTTAACGGTGGGATTTGCACTTTGCGGAATCGGTTTCGCCCATCCGGGCAAGATCCTCTTCGACGGTTTGGACCTGGACCTGCCTGCCGGCCGTTTCACGGGCATCATCGGCCCCAACGGCTGCGGCAAGACCACGCTGCTGGACCTGATCTGCCGGCACCGCCAACCTCACAAAGGCGACATCCGGTATGCAGGCAGGCCCCTGGCCGCATACGGCAAGCGGGCCCTGGCCAGGCAGATCGCGCTGGTGCCCCAGGATTACGGTATCAATTTTCCCTTTAGCGTCGAAGAGGTGGTGTTCATGGGGCGATACCCCCACACGCCGCGATTCGGCGCACCTTCCACCGAAGACCTGGAACGGGTGGTCCAGACCATGGCCGATTGCGATGTGCTGGCATTCAAGGATCGCCCCATCACGACGCTGAGCGGGGGGGAGCGCCAACGGGTGATCTTTGCTCGTGCATTGGCCCAGGATACTCCGGTGCTGGTACTGGACGAAGCCACTGCCAGTCTGGACGTCTGCCACACCCTGTCGCTGCTGGACCGGGTGGCCGGTCTGGTTAAAGACGAACGGCGTACGGTGATTGCCGTGTTTCAGGACTTGAACCTGGCGGCGGCCTACAGCCAGGAGATCGTCATGGTTAAAGCGGGCCGGGTGGTGGCTGCCGGCCCCACGGCAGAGGTGCTGACCCCGCAGAACCTGAAAACGGTATTCGACGTTGAGGCCCGGGTGGCGGTTGACGATTTCACCGGACAGCTTCAGGTCCGGGTCAGAAGAGCCTGATTGGGGAATTCGGGGATTGAGAAATTGAAAAAAAGACGCTTCTGGAACGTTCTGGCGGCAGGGCTCTTTTGGGGAGCTGTTGCTGCCGCCGCTGGTGGTTCGGTGGATGAAGCGGTGTTGCCGCATGCGCCCTATGGCCGCATCATCTCCCTGTACGGCGCCCATACGGAGAACCTGCTGGCCCTAGGCGCGGCCGCGCAGCTTATCGGCATCGATGGCCAGTCGTCCTGCCTGCCCGGGGCCGGCGGAAAGGAGGTCTTCTCCTATCACGATGACCCGGAGCGCTTTCTGGCCGCCCGTCCGGACCTGGTGCTGATTCGACCTATGATCGAACGTGGATATCCCCGGCTGTTGCAGCGCCTGGAGCAAAGCGGGATTCTGGTGGTGTCGGTGCAGCCCACCACCGTGGATGAACTGGAGGGCTATTGGCGGCTGTTGGGAACGCTCAGCGGACGCGAGGCCCGCGCCGATGGCATGCATCGCGCTTTTCAGAGGGCCGTGCTCGATTTCAGGAGTTTGTCCGCGCAGGTGGACAACCCTCAACGCGTCTACTTCGAGGCCATCCACAGCAAAATGAAGACGTTCACGCCCCAGGCCATGGCCATCTTTGCCCTGGAGACCGCCGGCGGAATCAATGTGGCCGGCGATGCTCCGGTGCGCGAAAACAATAACATCGCCGTCTATGGCAAGGAGCGGCTGCTATCCCACGCTGGTGAAATCGACGTGTACCTCTCCCAGCAGGGGGCCATGAACCAGACATCGGTGGCCGCCATCAGCGCTGAGCCGGGATTCGGGGCCATCCAGGCGGTCAAATCGGGACGTGTTTACCTGGTGGACGAGACCATCGTTTCACGGCCGACCCTGGGGCTGCTCAAGGGGGTTTACCGCATCGGCTGCCTGCTCTACCCCCAGATCTACTGTGAGGCAGGCCGCCGGATTCTGTCCGCAGCCGGCCTGGAGGACTGAAACCGCCTGCTGCGTCGTGCCCAAAGGAGGTTGTCATCAAAGGTATCGTCATCGCCGGCACCCACAGCGGGGCCGGCAAAACCACCATCGCTCTGGGTCTGATGGCCGCTCTGTCCGCCAGGGGATACCGTGTTGCCCCCTTCAAGGTGGGGCCGGATTTCATCGATCCCGGTCACCACAGCCGCGTCACCGGCCGGAGCAGCCGCAACCTGGACGGCTGGATGCTTTCTCAGGCCTACAACCGGGAGACCTTTGCCAGGCACACCGCCGGTGCCGATATCGCCGTGGTGGAGGGGGTGATGGGTCTGTTCGACGGATACGACGGCCGCAGCGAGGCCGGTTCCACCGCCCAGATGGCCAAGTGGCTGGAACTGCCGGTGGTGCTGGTGGTGGGGGCCCGCGCCATGGCCCGCAGTGCCGCGGCGCTGGTTCGAGGATTTGAAGGCTTTGATGACCGGCTGGTCTTTGCCGGTGTGCTGTTCAACCATCTGGGCAGCGACCGCCATCTGAACTACCTGAAAGAGGCCATGGCCGGCCATGTGCGCATGCCGGTCCTGGGTGGATTGCTGCGCAACGAGACCCTTGCTATTCCAGAGCGGCATCTTGGGCTGGTGACCCGGGAGGATCACGATCTGTCGGAAGCGCATCGCGGGCGTCTGGCCGCCATGATTGAAAAGCAGCTGGATCTCGACGCGCTGCTTGCGATGCTGCCGGAAGTCGTTCTCCAGGCGGATGCGCCAAAGCCTGCAGCCGAGGAGAAGGCTGCTGACGTGCGCATCGGCGTGGCCCGGGATGCCGCTTTCTGCTTCTATTATGCAGACAACCTGGAACTGCTGGAAGCGGCCGGCGCCCGACTGGTGTTTTTCTCACCCCTGACCGATCGCCGGTTGCCGGAAGGGTTGGACGGGCTTTACTTCGGCGGGGGCTATCCGGAGCTGCACACCGCTGCGTTGGCTGAAAACCATTTGATATTAAAGGAAATTTTGCAATTCAGCCAAATGAACATGCCCATTTACGGTGAGTGCGGAGGATTCATGTACCTGTGCCGGGAGATGGGCGACACCGAGGGCAAGCGCTTTCCCATGACCGGCTGCCTACCTTTTGCGACCCGCATGCTGGGCCGCCTCAAGTCCCTGGGATATCGGGAAATCGTCCAGGCGCAGGCCACGGTGCTGGGACCGGCCGGGCAGACCATGCGGGGGCACGAATTTCACTATTCCACCATTGCCGACGGGGTCGTGGATACACCGGGCGTCTATCGGATGACCGACCGCGCCGGTGAGGACCAGGCCGCCGAAGGGTTTGTGGTGGGCCAGACCCTTGGCAGTTATGTACACCTGCATTTCGGGAGCTGCCCCCAGGCGGCCCAGCATTTCGTAACCGCCTGTAGACGGTGGGCTGCCGGGAAAAAAAGAAAAATAAAAGACAGAGGAAGTGTCCATGCAACCCCATGAGATTGAACAGTTGAGTTTTAAGACGATTGACAACGAGGCCGGCATCCATGACTTTTCAGCGGATCAATGGCAGGTGGTGCGTCGGGTTATCCATACCAGCGCTGATTTTGAGTGGCAGAAGATGATCCGCCTACATGCGCAGGCAATCCCGTCCGGTGTGGCGGCCATCCGGAACGGGTGCACCATCGTCACCGACACCAACATGGCGCGGGTGGGCATCCGCCAGCGGGACCTAAACCGGTTTGGCTGCACGGTGGTCTGCCACATGGCCGATGAACGTGTGGCCCTAACGGCCGCTCGGGAGGGCATTACGCGGGCCAAGGCGGCCGCTGACCTAGCCGCCCCGGAACTTGACGGCGGCATCTGCGTGGTGGGCAACGCGCCCACGGCCCTACTGCGGCTAATCGAGCTCATGGACCAGGGTAAGGTGCGTCCGGCACTGGTGGTGGGGTTGCCGGTGGGCTTCGTCAATGCCGCCGAATCCAAGGCCCTGCTGCTGGAAAGTGAGGTTCCCTTTATCACCAATGTCGGCCGCAAAGGTGGGTCCAATGTGGCTGCAGCCGTGGTCAACGCACTGATCATCATGGCTGTCGGAGAGAACTGAACCGGCATCTTTTTTCTTGGCTGGCCATGCAGCGATCGAGCCCCATACCCGGGCTGAACGACTTCGGCTTGGTAAACTGATTAACAACAGGCAACACCATGAACCCTATGAATTACGGAACGTTATATGGCATCGGCGTTGGCCCCGGTGATCCGGATCTGATCCCTCTCAAATCAATCAAGATCATCCAACGGGTTGAGGTGATCTTTGCGGCATCTTCCACCAAAAACACCCACAGTCAAGCGGTCAAGATCGCCGCTCCGCATATCCCTGCAACCAGCCAGGTGCGGTTGCTGCCCTTTCCCATGACCAAGGACAAGGCCGAAAAAGAGGCCTGCTGGCAGGCCCATGCGCGAACCATCATCGCCGAACTGGAGAAGGGCGACGACGTGGCGTTTCTCACCCTGGGCGATTCGCTAACCTACGCCACCTACGGCTATGTATTGAAGTACGTGCTGAGCCTGGCGCCCGGAGCGCCGGTGGTCACCGTTCCCGGCATTGCCGCCTATCAGGCTGCCGCCGCCCGGGTGAACCGTCCGCTGGTGGAAGGGGAGGAGTCGCTGCTGGTGTTGTCCGGCGTGGAGGGTGGCCACCGCCTGCGTCTGCTTTCGGAAACGGTGGATAACGTGGTCTTCATGAAAGCCTACCGCAATGCCGGCGATATCACCGACGCCCTGGAAGAGGCGCACATGCTCGAAAACAGTGTGGCCGTGGCCAACTGCTGCCTGGCCAACGAAGAAGTGATTGACGACATTAAAACCTTAAAGCACCGCAAGCCGGGGTATTGGACCCTGATCCTTGCCAAGAAGAACCACAACCATGAAACGCACTGAGTCCCGGCTGCCCTACACGGCGCTGACGGTTTCGGTGGCATTATCTCTGCTGGTGGTTGGCTGGGGCTGGCTGAATCTGGAGGCGCTGACCCCCCGGGTTCTGACGCTGCGGCTGCTCTGGCCCCTGGTGCGCCTGATCATTTTCATTGCCCTGGGACTGGTGGTGGGCCAGACCATCGAGGCCACCGGATGGACCCGGCATCTGGCCGTGGTGGCCGCCCCACTGTTCCGTTTCAGCAATTTAGGGCAGCGCTGTTCGGCAGCCTTTACGGCCGCCTTCTTTTCCGGTGTTGCCTCCAACGCCATGTTGTTGGAGTTTTTCAAGCAAGAGACGATTACCCGGCGGCAATTGTTCCTGGGCAATCTCATGAACCAGCTGCCGGCCTATTTCCTGCACCTGCCCACGACCTTTTTCATCGTCATTCCCCTAACCGGATGGGCCGGGGCGCTCTATTTTATGCTCACCTTTATTGCCCTGGCGGCCAAGACCCTGCTGGTGATGGCGTATGGCCGCATGTTTTGCAAGCCGGATTCGATTGCTGTCGCGATTGCCGACCGTGCGCACCCGCAGGGGGACCATGGCCGGGAAGGGCCGGGAATTGTCGCAAGCATCAAAAAACGACTGCCCGGGCGGCTGATCCGCATTGTGGTATACGTGATTCCCATTTACGTCCTGGTGTTCATGGTCAACGCCATGGGCGGGTTTGATGCGGCGCGGGACTGGCTGGCCCACGTGGTGGTCACGAGCATCCTGCCGGTGGAATCCCTGTCGGTGGTCATTTTAAGCTTTGCCGCTGAATTCACTTCCGGTTTCGCTGCCGCCGGCGCCCTGATGGACGCCGGTGTGCTGACGGTCAAACAAACCGTGATCGCCCTGCTGGTGGGAAATATCGTGGCTTTTCCCATCCGCGCCCTGCGCCACCAATTGCCGCGGTACATGGGCATTTTCTCACCAGCCATGGGACTCCAACTGCTGCTTCTCGGCCAGGGGCTGCGGGTGATCAGCCTGGCCCTCGTCGGTGTGATCTACTATCGCTTCTTTTAAGGAAAGTCGATTGATTGCCTTATTAGAAAAGGCATCTTGCGGCTCAGTTCTGCGTTCCCACGGATTTGAAATCCTCGACGGTGCGTTGCTACGCCTGCGGTTCCGAACACGCTACGGCCTTGATCTGAACCCCAAGCTCCTATATTCTCGATTGACAATATGCTCTGTGATTGCTTGAATCTTGATAACCGCAACAAACGGAAAAACCCATGACTGAGCTTTCCACACAAGTGATGGCCGGCCAGCGTTTGATGGTTGGCTTCGACGGCACGGGATTCAACGACGATCTGAAATTCCTGATCGGTTCTTTGCAGGTGGGGGGGCTGATCCTTTTCTCCCGCAATCTGGGCACCCCGGAGCAGATCCGGCAGTTGTGCCGGGCCTGCCAGGATTACGCCGGCAGTCTCGGACTGCCGCCGCTGTTTATCGCCATCGACCAGGAAGGCGGGCCGGTGGCCCGGCTCAAAGCGCCCTTTTCACAGTTTCCGGGCAATCCGGCCATGAAGCAGCCGCAAGACGCCGTTCACTTTGCCCGGGTGACCGCCATGGAACTGAAACACATGGGGATCAACATGAACATGGCGCCGGTGCTGGACGTCGCCCCGGAAGGCCTGGACAGCGTCATGGCTGGCCGCGTCTTTGGCAGTGATCCAGGCTGGGTGGCCACGATGGGAACCACCGTGATCGACCATCTCCAACGGCGCGGCATCATGGCGGTGGCCAAGCATTTCCCGGGTATCGGCCGCACCGTCATGGACAGTCACCTGGCTTTGCCGGACCTTGAAATTGACGCCCAGACCTTGGCCGGATCCGACCTGATTCCCTTCAGCGCCGCCATCGATGGCAACGTGGCCGGCATCATGCTCTCACATATCCGCTACACCGGCATCGATCCGGTATGGCCGGCCAGCCTGAGCCCGGCCATCACAGCTGACCTGCTGCGGCGAAAAATGGGTTATCAAGGAGTCGTCATAACCGACGATCTGGACATGGGGGCCATTAAACCCAACCACGCCATCGGTACCGCTATGGGCCAGCTTATGCTTGCCGATGTGGACATCGCCCTGATTTGCCACAAAAGCCCGGATATCGAGGCAGCCTGCACAACCATCCGCCACGCCCTCGCCTCCGACAACGGTCTCAGGCGGAGGGGCCTGCGGTCGCTGGAGCGGATTCTGCAGTTGAAACGCACCTACCTGAAGGGGGCCTGGGAAACGGGCTATGGGATGCCGGTAGGCACATAACCGGGCGGCGGGTCCCGGCTGAGGACTCGGGGTTGGGTCGACGGATGAAGCTTTCTATAATGCGGCCGGACGGCTTTTCCCACTCGCGACAACCTTCAACAAGGATATCGGGATGTCTTGCCTGCAGCTTTCGGTGGGGGGCGTTTTCGTGGGATGGCCGTTACGAACCCTTGACCATTCGGACGTTATCTTAAGTGTCCTATTTTGATTTGGATCCATCCGATATCCTATCCATGCTTTGAGCGACAACCGGGGATGATGGTGGCTGCAATTACCCAGAGACAAAGATTTTTAGGGACCCTCTTGGGCGATGGTAGCGATAGGTTTCCGTTTTTCGACCTTGAGCCCGACGAAGAGACACGCCAACGATGGTACCAGGAAGGCTTTCCCCGTCAGAAATCCTTTGCGAATCATTTCAACCTGGAGACGCACCATTCCGTCGGGCTAAGGCTGCATAGCTACCCTTTTTATAGTAAGGCACCGGGTCTCCTCCACGACCCATCCGCATTCAACCGACATTACGATCCTGACCAGCAGTCACGGTATGCGAGGGGCTATGTACAACATAGTGAACGCCTTCGTCAGGAAGGCCGAGTCCTTTATGTGGATGCATCGGGGGGAGGTCTTTTGCAGATGTTGGGTGTGGGGGACTGGGACTCTCTGTTATCTGCCTGCTCGGCGCTGATTAAAAGTCCGCAGACGGTGGAGGACCTTGTTAAAAGGACTACCGATTTCTACTGTGTCTGCCTCGAGAGGGTGCTCTCAACAGTGCCGGTTGATTATGCCGCTTTTTATGAACCCATTGCATCCAACATGGCACCGGTGATTTCTCCTGCGATGTTTGAGCGCTTCGCCATACCAGGCTACCGGAAAGTCATCGATCTATTAAAACGGTATCATGTTCCTCTGCGCATCCTTTGCACCACAGGAGGTGACTTAACTTCGCTCTTGCCTGCTCTGATTGATGCCGGCATCAACGGCCTCTGGATAAGCAACATCCGCAGTGCTGGCATGGGATACCCCAAACTTCGGAGTCAATTCGGATCTGAAGTCGCCCTGATCGGCGGGATTGACTCAGCTGCATTGGCCCGGGATAAGTCAGCTGTGAGAAAAGTTGTGGAAGAAACGGTGCCCAAGCTGCTTGAAAGCGGTCATTACCTTCCTTGCCTCGATGACAGGCCCCGCAGTAACGTTCCGTTCGCCCATTACCGATTGTATCGCCATATTCTTGAAGAAATTGCTCGAAAAGGATAGTCTGATAATAGCATTACCATGCAGCCACCCGCACAAAACAGGCTCGCGCTGGAGAGCGGGGAAACACTTTGAATGGACCGATGCTTCACGAATTATCAGGTCCGTGCATGGCCAACAGGGTAAGAACGGTCTTTACCTTCGGGAGGAAAAAGATGATTGACAGAATAGACACGCAGCCAACGCCACGAGACGATAAAGATGCTGAAGAGCGCAGTGGAAAGGACCGGCGAAAGATTCATACCATGCTCGACCCCGATAAAGACAAAAGGAAAAGCGATCGTCGGAAAAAGGGTTGAGCTGCGCGTTTCAGCAAGGGCATCTATCGTAAAAAGTGTCAGGCATTGCGGAGAGAAATGTCCAAATGGGACAAGATGTTCGTCCTTCAGCCATTCGGTCTGAATTTTACCCGTGAGTAGACATCGTCATCCATGCCGCCGCGCTCGCCTGCCTTGAGCCGGTGGTAACCCACCGCCGCCACCATGGCGGCGTTGTCCCCGCACAGGTCAAGGGGCGGGATGTGAACGGTGAGGCCGGCTTCGGCCGCATCGCGGGTGACGGCCGACCGCAGGCCCCGGTTGGCGGCCACCCCGCCCACCACGGCCAAATGGCCGCAGCCTTTTACCTTGGCTGCGTGGATGATTTTGAATACAAGAACGTCCACCACCGCTGCCTGGAAACCGGAGGCGATGTGGGCCTGATCGTGCTTGTATGTTTCCGGGTGGGTCTGAATATAGCGGCTCACCGCCGACTTGATGCCGCTGAAGGAAAAATCAAACTGCTCCTTGTCGAGGAAGGGGCGAGTGAAGAAAATCTTCTCCGGGTCGCCCTGGGCGGCAAGCTGATCAAGCACCATTCCGCCGGGATAGCCCAGTCCCAGCATTTTGGCCACTTTGTCGTAGGCTTCACCGGCAGCGTCATCCCGGGTTTGCCCCATGGGGTGGTACTCGCGGTGGGAAGTGACGTGGTAGATGCTGGTGTGGCCTCCGGAAACCAGCAGGGCAACGAAAGGGAAGGGGGGTGGGGCCGGTTCCAGGAAGACGGAGTTGATATGCCCCTCCAGGTGATCCACACCGATCCATGGGATGTTATGGCCATAAGCAAAGCCCTTGGCAAATGATAAACCCACCAGCAGTGACCCCACCAGGCCGGGGCCTTGGGTGACAGCCACGCCATCGATCCGGTCTGCCGTGATGCCGGCGCCGTTGATGGCGCCGTTGACCACGGGAACGATGGCTTCGATATGTTTACGCGAGGCCAATTCAGGCACCACGCCGCCATAGGGGTGGTGGACGGCCACCTGGGAGGCCACCACCGAGGAGAGGAGTTGCCGCCCGTCGCGCACCACCGCGGCTGCCGTTTCGTCGCAGGATGATTCTATGCCGAGTACAAACATGGTTGTTGGCCCAATGGTTTCCGGTTGCCGATGGTCGGTTTTGAAAATAAAACCGGAACGGCGTCCAATTCTAGCGGCCGTTCCGGTTCAAATGGTTAATTTAGCCGTCGATGGGTTATCGCTGTTGCTGTTTCCGTGGTGCAGGCTCCGGACCGGAGCGTCGAACACCGGGCGTTCAAGTCTTGCAGGCCGGCTGCTTTTTCTGTCCCTCGGCGATCCATTGAAACAGTCGGATCACCGGTGCGATGAGTATCTTCCACATATCACACCAGTTGAACCCGGGCGCGGGCGTTTTTGCGGACTTTGGTCACTTCGCCGATGGCCCACGCTTTTTCGCCGCTGCCGGTCAGACGGTTGAGCACCTCATGGACACTTTTTTCAGGAACCACCGCCACCAGCCCGACCCCGTTGTTAAAGGTGCGCATCATCTCCTTTTCGTCCACATTGCCCGCTTGCTGTAAAAACGGGAAGATGGGCGGCACGTCCCAGGATCCTTTTTTAATGGCGATGCCGCAAGCCTTGGGAAGGACCCGGATGATGTTGTCCATCATGCCGCCGCCGGTGATGTGCGCCAAACCCTGGATGGGCAGGTCCCTCACCAGGGACTGGATGGTTTCCGAGTAGATCCGGGTGGGGGTGATCAACTCTTCTCCTAGGGTTTTACCCAGCTCGGGGATGTGGCTGTCCACTTTCAAGCCCAGGACATCGAAGCAGATCTTGCGCACCAGGGAGTAACCGTTGCTGTGCAGTCCGCTCGAGGCGATACCGATGATTTGGTTGCCGGGTCGGATTTCAGATCCATCCACGATTTTGCTGTTGTCAACGATGCCTACAGCAAAGCCGGCCAGGTCGTATTCGTTGTCCCGGTAAAAACCAGGCATTTCCGCGGTCTCTCCGCCAATGAGGGCGCAATCGGCCTGGATGCATCCCTTGCCGATACCCTTGATGATATCGGTGATCGTGTCGGTTTTCAGTTTTCCCGTAGCCAGGTAGTCCAGGAAAAACAGCGGCCGGGCGCCCTGTACGGCGATGTCGTTCACGCACATGGCCACCAGGTCGATGCCCACTGTGTCGTGACGGTTCATGAGAAAAGCGATCTTCAACTTGGTCCCAACCCCATCCGTGGAACTGACCAGCACCGGGCTTTCCATGTTGGCGGTGTTCAGCGAGAACAGGCCGCCGAATCCGCCGATTTCACCCATGACGCCGGATCTGCGTGTTTTTTTGGCTATTTTTTTGATGGTATCGACCAGGTGGTCCGCCTTGTCGATGTCGACGCCGGCATCGGCGTAGGTCAGCTTTTTTTTCATTCAAGCGCTCCTGCGAGTATTCGGCCGGGTTGCAGAGCCAATTTCAAAACGCCCTTTGCGGCCAAAAGTTGCGTGGGGTGACGGGTTCAATCTCGAAATACGTTAACTACTCCCCTGGTCGAAAGGGTCTTCCGCCTTGATCTTGGCAGAAATAAACCCTATTGAAACAGGCTTCCTAAATGGGTGTAAAACTAATCTGATACCGCTGAAAAGTCAAACCCATTCGGGGAGATCTCCGTGGATCAAGGCATCTTGAGCACCGGCCCGGCGGGAGTCGGAGGCCTTGGTGGGCGGCAAGCAGATGACCGCCGGCGCCGAGTGGCTGCCAGGGCAGGCAAAAAATTTTGACAATAGTGACCGACTGTTATATTTACCTCTTAAATTCAGGACCTTTTCCAACCGTTGCGGCAACACCCGTGATCATCGGGAGAACCTGCTGGCGCCACCATTGTGCCAAAACATGCCCGAAAGAGGAATCCATCATGACCCGATTTGCCAGGCTGGACCGTTTGCCACCCTATGTGTTTGCAACCGTCAACCAGATCAAGATGGAAGCCCGGCGCGCCGGCGAAGACATCATTGACCTGGGCATGGGAAATCCAGATATCGGTACGCCTCAGCACATTGTGGACAAGCTCACCGAGGCGTCCCAGAACCCCCGGAACCATCGCTATTCGGCCTCCATGGGTATCACCAAACTGCGCATGGCCATCAGCGACTGGTACAAGCGCCGCTATGATGTGGACATCGATCCGGACCGCGAGGCCATCGTCACCATCGGCGTGAAGGAGGGCATGTCCCACCTGATTCTGGTAACCATTCGGCCCGGCGACGTGGTGTTTACCCCCAACCCCACCTATCCCATCCACCCTTACTCATCCATCATTTCCGGTGGCGATGTGCGGGGGATCCCGGCGGGGCCCGACGAGGATTTTTTCGAAAACCTGATCCAGGCCACCAAGCAGACTTGGCCCCGACCCAAGGTGCTGGTGCTCAGCTACCCGCACAACCCCACCACCGAGGTGGTCGAACTGGATTTTTTCCAGCGGGTGGTGGATTTCGCCAAAGCCCATGACATCATGGTGATCCACGATTTTGCTTACGCCGACTTGACCTACGACGGATACCAGGCGCCCAGTTTTCTGCAGGCCCAAGGGGCCAAGGAGGTGGGGGTCGAGTTTTTTTCCATGTCCAAAAGCTACTCCATGGCCGGTTGGCGGGTGGGCTTTTGCGTGGGCAACCCGGAAACCATTTTCGCCTTGAAGCGAATCAAAAGCTACCTGGACTACGGTATTTTCCAGCCCATCCAAATCGCATCGATCATTGCCTTAAATGGCCCCCAGGACTGTGTGGCCGAGATCCGGGATGCCTATCAATCCCGGCGGGACGCCCTGATTTCAGGCCTTTCCCGGGTCGGTTGGGAGATCGAAAGCCCCAAGGGCACCATGTTCGTCTGGGCCAGGATTCCTGAGCAGTACCGCAAGATGGGCTCCGTGGAGTTCTCCAAATTTTTGATCCGCGAGGCCCAGGTGGCCGTGTCGCCGGGCCTCGGGTTCGGTGAATACGGCGATGATTATGTGCGCTTTGCGCTCATCGAAAACAACATGCGTATCAGCCAGGCCGTGCGCGGCATCCGCAAAGTGATGTAGCGTCCGTCCTGAAACGGCATCTTTCGGCCCAGGTCGTCGTTCTCACTCGGTTTAAATCCTCGACGTAGCGCTGCTACGCCTCCGGTTTCATCCTCGTTGCGGCCTTGGCCTGAAGCGAAATCTACCATTTCAGGACGGGCACTATTTTCCAAAACATTTATTCCTTCATGGGGACAAGGCCAACGAACGCTCCGTAAGGTCATCCTTTAATTGGTCCATTTTAACTGAAACTCGAGTTCTTCTGCTTGGCCCTCCCGTTCGTGCTCGACATTGAAGACCGCCGTGGCCGGTACGCGGATGCGTTCGCCGGCCACCTGGATCGTAAACGGTTTGTCCGACTCCAGGCAGTCGGCCAAACGCCGCAGTTTGGCCACGGTCTGCTTCACGGAATAGACTTTCTCCACGTCACGCTCGGTTTTTTTTGACATAGGGGTCTCCTTGATAAAGGTATGGATGGCGTAATGGCCCAAAACACCATATCACCGATGAAGATTTCGGAAAAGCCATCCATGGGCAGACGACCGGTTCCTTCTCGCCGTGCTTTATGTGGCTACACCGAGGATAGTAGGAAACCGTCGCAGTTCAGGAAGCAGATATCTCAATATACCTTTAGACAGCTGATAATTGGTTTTTTGACAACTAATCAATGCATATCAAAACCTTTGAATTGATCTCAAATTGGCCACATTTTGTGGTTTGTATAATATTCTGATAGTGTGGCTAATAAAATTTAAAGCAAGATTTGTTAATTTGGAGGAAACGCTATGATTGCGCTATACATTTTATTAGTTATGATCGCTCTTATAGCACTAATATTTACAAAAAAAATCCTTCAGTTAAGAAAAGGAAAAAAACTGGCAGATGCTAAAGTTTCAGACATGACAATCAATAAACTATCGTCACCTGGGACCATCAAATCACTTTCAATCCTTCCTCTTATTGATTATTACACGGATAATCCGAATTTAAAAACAGAACCCGGTGTCTCCTATCTGATTTATGCCGATGATACCAAAATTTTGTTAGATGTCGGATTTAACAAAAAAAAAGAACATCCATCCCCGCTGCTCCAAAACATGAAAACCCTTGGCATTTCTGAATCTAAAATTGATATGATTTTTTTCAGCCACCCACACTTAGACCATGTGGGGGGAATGAAGGAACAAAAAGAAAAAACATTCAGTTTGTCCCAAGGCCCATTGTCGCTGCCGAATCTCCCAGTTTATTCGCCAACCGATATCTCTCCCTCCAGATGGAACCCAGGCCCTGAAACGCATGTGATTAAAGACCCCGTTGTCTTAAAAGAAGGAATTGTCAGCATCGGCGTCATTCCAAGATATTTATTTCTCATGGGCTACACTCTGGAAAACTCCCTGGCCATTAATGTTGCCGGCAAAGGAATCGTTCTGATCGTCGGTTGCGGCCACCAGACAATTGAGCGCATCTTAGAACGGACCCGGGCTCTGTTTGACGAACCCATATATGCGATTATTGGTGGCCTGCATTACCCGGTCAACGGCGGCAGGATTATGATAGGTCCCATCAATATTCAGCGCATCGTCGGGTCAGACAGGCCTCCTTGGATCAGCATCCGAGAATCTGATGCAAAAAACGCTATTGCGGCAATCAAAAAAGTGTCCCCCAAAATTGTTGCCTTGTCCCCCCATGATAGTTCTGATTGGTGCATTGATCAATTCAAACAGATGTTCGGCAACGCTTATGTGGATGTTAAAGTCGGTAAAGAAATTGTAATTTGAGGGTTTGGTGAAAGAATAAAATATTGACTTTTTTACCCTGAGATATGCAACCAACCCGACACGACATGTTGATTATCCAAATAATGCCATATGAACCAGACCCTCTATCATAAGGCATTCTTGCATATTAATTCATAATATCAAATCGAGGGATTGATTGAAGTTATAATTAATTATCCTATTCGTGAGTGCAGTCCACCGTCTCAATATCAGGAATACCATACCTAAAAATCAGGCGCACGCCAAGATATAGTGGCTGATGGATTGAGGCTAAAACCTACGATTACCTTTGGAGATCAAAGGCAAAATATCGATCAAATTTCCGGTGATTCCAACATATCAGCAGTGCGAAAGGCATATGAAATTTTGTGACATCGACGGTCGGCTGGGAAACAAATGCAAGGCAAGAAATCCATTGACAGCAGGCACCGCTTCTTTTACATCATGACCCGAATTGGCTGTTGAACCTTCCGGTGCCCGCATTCCACATGGAGTGCAAGGGATAATAGGGAACCCGGTGCGATTCCGGGACGAACCCGTCGCTGTGAGCGGGGACGATGGCCGCCAGGACCACTGTACCGCAACGGTGTCTTCCTTTTTTTTTAAGGAAACACTGACGATTTTCGCGAAGCGGCACGGGAAGGGGCGGCCGGTAGAGCGATCCGCGAGTCAGAAGACCTGCCGCAAGGTGTTGTGTCTTGGTGGTGATGGCAAAACCCCAGGCTGAAAATTTAATTTTCGGTCCGGGGTTTTTTATTTGGCTGAAGAGGCCGGTTTCTCCGTCCCGATCCTTAAGGGAAGGTTTATGAAAACGCAGATTGAACTGGCAAGGGAAGGGGTTGTCACCGAGCAGATGAAGACGGTGGCCAATGATGAGAAGATGGATGCGGCAGTTATCCGGGAGCGTGTGGCCAAAGGGCAGATCGTCATCCCCAACAACCCATTTCATAAAGAGCAGCAGGTGGTGGGCATCGGCCGGGGCCTTCGCACCAAGGTCAACGCCTCCATCGGAACCTCGTCGGATATCTGTGACATCGACATGGAAGTGAGAAAGGCCCTGGCCGCCGAGGAAGAGGGGGCCGATACCCTGATGGAGCTCTCCGCCGGTGGCGACCTGGATGCCGTTCGCCGTGCGGTGCTGGCTGCCACGATCCGCCCGGTAGGCAACGTTCCCCTTTACCAGGCCTTCCAGGAGACCATCCGCAGATTTAAGAATCCGGCACGGCTGGATCCGGAGTACCTCTTCGATCTCATCGAGCATCAATTGGCCGACGGGCTCAGCTTTATGGCCATCCACTGCGGCATCAACCGCTACACCATCCGGCGTCTGAGAAAACAAGGCTACCGCTACGGCGGTTTGGCCTCCAAAGGGGGCACCTTCATGGTGGCCTGGATGGACATGAACAAGAAGGAGAACCCGCTGTACGAACAATTCGACCGGGTCTGCAACCTGATGAAAAAGTATGACGCGGTCCTTTCCCTGGGCAACGGCATCCGGGCCGGCGCCATCCACGACAGCCACGACCGGGCCCAGATGGCCGAGATGATCATCAATTGCGAACTGGCGGAAATCGGCCGCGAAATGGGCTGCCAGACCATGGTTGAAGGCCCAGGCCATGTGCCCATGGACGAAATCGCCGGCAACATCATGCTGGAAAAGCGGATGAGCGGCCATGCCCCTTATTACGTGCTGGGGCCGATCCCCTCGGACGTCGGGGCCGGCTACGATCACGTGACCGCGGCCATCGGTGCGGCCACCTCGGCCAGGCACGGGGCCGATCTGATCTGCTATATCACCCCGGCCGAACACCTGGCCCTGCCCACGGAAGCCGATGTTCGTGAAGGCGTGCGGGTGACCCGCCTGGCCGTCCACGTGGGCGACCTGAGCAAATACCCCGAGCGGCGTGACCGGGACAAACAGGCCGCCATGGCACGACGGGACATGCGCTGGGCCGACCTGCAGGAGTTGCTGCTCTTTCCGGAGGTGGCCCGGACCATCCGCGAGAGCCGCCGGCCGGAGCGATCGGAAACCTGCACGATGTGCGGCGATTTCTGTGCCATGAAGAAGGGCATGGAAGTCTTTAGCCAGGACATCGCCGGAGACAAATGCACACCATGAAACGGCATCTTTCGGCCCAGGCCGGCGTTCTCGCTCGGCTGAAATCCTCGACGTAGCGCTGCTACGCCTGCGGTTGCAACCTTGCTGCTGCCTTGGCCTGAGCCAAAATCTACCATTTCAAGAATAACATGCGATTGCGGAGGTATTATGGAATTGCTGGATAAAAGTATTGCATCGATAAGGCCGTTGAACGAGACGGTGTTGGCGCAAGCCAACGAGCGCCTGGCCAATCAGGCGCGGCCTGCCGGCAGCCTGGGCATGCTTGAGCCGGTTTCGGCCCGACTGGCGGCCATATTTGGCACCCTCGACGTGCGCCTCGATAACAAGGTCATCGTGACCTGTGCCGGCGACCACGGCGTCACCGAGGAAGGGGTGAGCCTATTTCCCCAGGCGGTCACCGCCCAGATGGTGTTCAACTTCGTGGGCCAGGGGGCGTCGATCAACGTACTGGCCAAACACGCCGGGGCCCGGGTGAAGGTGGCCGACCTGGGTGTCAATTTCGATTTCGACCCTGACCTGCCCATTTTTCACAAGAAGGTGGGCAAGGGCACCGCCAACTTTGCCCGGGTGCCGGCCATGGTCCGCCAGGATGCGGTCAGGAGCATCGAAGCCGGCATCGAAATCGTCAACGAACTGCTGGCCGAGGGGCCGGTGGACATGCTGGGCACCGGCGACATGGGCATCGGCAATACCACGCCGTCTTCGGCCGTCATCGCCGCCTTTTCCGGAATCGCCGTGGAAAAACTGACCGGCCGGGGAACGGGCATCGGAGATGCCGCCCTGGCCAACAAGATCCGGGTCATCCAACAGGCCCTGGTTCTGCATCAACCGAACCCCGACAACCCGCTGGACGTTCTGGCCAAGGTGGGCGGCTTCGAGATCGGCGGGCTTGCCGGACTGGTGATCGGGGCGGCTGCCGCCGGCATCCCGGTGGTGTGCGACGGGTTGATCGCCACCGCCGGCGCCTTGATCGCCTGCGAACTGGCGCCGGCGGCCAAAGCCTATCTGTTTGCCAGCCACCGCAGTGCGGAAGTGGGTCACCGGTTCATGCACGACCGCTTGGGTGTCGACCCCCTGTTGGACCTTCAATTCCGGTTGGGCGAGGGCACCGGTGCGGCATTGGCCATGGAACTGCTGGATGCGGCCACGCGGGTGCTCTGCGACATCAAAACGTTCGAGGAGGTGGCGATTGTGGATGCCCAGCGAAAGGAATGAGTCCATCAACATTCCAGTGAAACGGGTGTGTCTACCGGTTGCAGGTGTATGGGTGAACGAACCACCTAATGAATCTCAATAGCCGATTTATCGATGCCAAATACGGGAAGGCTGTCGATTATCGACGACGATCAAGTTCTCATCTTCCAGGTTGCATTTAAATCCCGGCCTTTACTTCTGGCCGATCAACCGTTTTGGGGCCTCTCGTATGCATCCACCAGGTCCTGCCAGGCCTGCCGGTAACCCTTGAGGGCATCAGCCAGTTTGGGTATCACCTGGCCGGCCACGGTGTCGTAGCGCCTGCGGTCCATGGGGTTGACGTTTTCGTGGCGGGTGGCTTTTAGATAACCCAACGTTTCCAGCGCGAAAATCATGCGTTGGGCCCGCTGTGGGGTGGGCGGACGGTAGCGGTAGGTGGAACGGAGTTTAGCCACCCTTTTCGGATCCGGCGGCAGCAGCGTCAGGAGGTTCCCGGTACCCGTGCAAAGGGCTTGATGGGCGTTGAGGAGCCTTTCAAGCAGGCTTTTAAGATCTGCCCGGTGTCGCGATACCGTATCGGCCAGCTGCCGTATTTCGCCGGGCAGTTCCCGTTTGCGATATTCCACGGTAGTCTGAAAAAAGCAAGCCAGACCCAGGTCGATGGTGCCCTTGAGCCGGCTGCCTTCGATCTGCCGGCGGATGTCCGAAAAGCGCAGACAGTCCGTTGCGCAGATGTGCAGCACCTTGTCCAGCAAAATGTCATTAAAAATCAAGGTGGAAGAGATCGCCGGAGAGTTCAACCGTGTTTGCAGAATCCCGCAGGTCCGCTCGAGGCAATCATTCATCAGCGAGCGCATGAACAACGGGCCTTTGATTCGAATGCGCGTCGGGCGATGCTTGAGCCGCTTTATGCCCATGTAAACACCGACCATCAGCCATACGATGACGATCAGGGGCAGCACCGGACCGAAGCGGCCCAGTCGGGCCATGGTTCCGCTAAGATCAAGGGCCGAATAGACCACGATCGTCAGGACCAGTCCGAAAAAGATGGTTGCAGCCACCGGGTTCAAGACAAATCCGCTTTGACCTGGCGGTAACCAACCGTTTCGCCGTCGATGACCAAACGGCAAACCTGGCAGGCAGTCACATGCCAGGCCTGCCGGAAAAGGCTTCGGTCTGCGCTGTTTCACGGTGATCCTGCAATTTTAGTTGGAGGGGGGAAGTATCTTGAGGGTCTCCCGCTCCTTGGCGGGTTCCTGGGTGCCCGGCAGCAGCAGATGTTTCTGGCTGATCAGCTTGCCGTTTTTATCGATTACCGTATCGTCTTCCATGATCAGGAAACCGAGCTTATCCATGACATCATTGCGGTAGCGGTACTCATGCTCCATGTGCCGTTTGCTGAGCTTGTAGTTGCTGACGACCCAGGCGATGCCAAAAATCAGTCCAGCCACCAGCAGTACACCGCAGGCGATGAGGCTGAAGGTGACCATCTTTTCACCGGCATTGAAGATAAATAGAAAGATGGCGTCCAGCTTGTAGAACAGCACCGTGCAGGCTACCAGAGCGAACAGCATCGGCAAGAAGGGCACTTTTTTCATGTGGGTGAGAAACAGGTTGAACTGGAAAAGCTTGGAACGGCTGTCATCCGCTTCTGGTCCTGCGGCCCCATCTTCTCCGGCGGCTGGGGCATTGCCGAAGATGAACTGGTTGAAAGCCAGGATGAACACGCCCAGCAAAAAGGTGATGGCCACCGGGGTGATGAAGGAGACGTAAAAATAAAACTTCCACGGAAAGGGTCCTTTGTCCGGACCCAGATTCCCCAGAAAGCTCACCAGGAAGATCAAAATTTCCACGGCGATGATGAACCAGAGATAGTTGATGAAAAAGCTTTTCAATTCCACCCCGTCGAACAGGGTGGCCAGTCCGCTGTGTTTGTCTTTTTTATCGGCGCTCATTTGACTTCACTAAATGGTTTGGGTGAGGGGCCCTGGGGTCATCGGAGCCCATATTCATGCTTCGGCACGGGTTCGATGGATAGCCCCGTTGAACGAATAAGCCTTGTCGCGAAGCCTAAATCTATAAAAACAGCCCGGCACTGTCAAGGTGTGATTGGATGATCGGTCCATGGCCACTGGTCGGTTGGCCACTCGTTACCGTCATAACGACAACCCCTTCCCGGTCTTCTGATCCGTTACCTGCACGGCGGCCGTGATGCCATGATCACCCCCTCCACCAATGGCTTGACCGATTCTTGACTTCATTTGTCGTCGGAAGGCTTCTTTTCCTTTAAAAATAATGGTCTTGGCAGGCAGCGCCTTGCCGCAGCCGATTTGCGCTTATCCAAACCAGGGCAGGGAGAGCGTGAAGATGGCCAGGTTGCCCAGCACGTGGATGACGATAGGCACCATCAGGCTCCTGCCGGTGTGGTAGGCCACGGCAAAAACGATCCCTCCCACGATCTGGGTGATCGGCACAGCCGGAAAGTGAAGTGCGGCAAACAGGGCGGTGGAGATCAAGACCGCCGCTGGAACCCCCCAGCGGCGCAGGTAACCGAAGATCAATCCCCTGAAGATGATTTCCTCGGCCACCGGGGCCAGGATGCCCCCAACGAAAAAAAACAGGATCCGCTGGGATAGCTCTGCCGGAAGCGGTGAGCGGATAAGCGTCAAGGGATGTTGGCCGGCCATGAACAGGCCGAGAAACAACAGACCGGCCGCAGCAGCGAAACCGGCGGACCAGGCGATCCCTTTTCTGAGGCCGGGCAGGATGGATTTTCTGTCCAGTCCGAGACCATCCAACCCACCGGTCTGGACCAGGGCCAGCGTTATTACCACGAACATCTGCGCTGTCCTGGTGCCGGCGATCAGCCATAGACGGGGCAGTTGCACACGGGTGCCCAAATAGGCGGCAGCTATCTCCAGCAGGCCCACGGCCAGCAGCGACGCTAATAGGAAAGCTGTGGAGATCGGGGCTGGACCCATCCCAGTGTCCTCAGGGCTCGGTAGCCATACATTTGTATGTACCAGTCGGAAGAGGTGCTGATCCGGTCGATGATCGCCTGCACGGCGGCCTGGTTTTTGCTCTCACCCATGGCCCACAGGGCCTGGCAGACCACGATGGGTACCGGATCGTCAGCCAGGGCCAGCAGCATGGCATGGGCCGTTGGACCTTTGGCGTAAGCCAGACTTCGCGCCAGCCAGTAACGTACGGCGATATGGGGGTTTTTTTCAAGTCCATGGGTTTGCGCTTCGATGGTGATGTCCCGCCGGTGTTCGTAGGCTTGCCTGAGTGCGGCGATGCGGGTGGTTGCGGAATCCGCGGAAATGGAGATGGACGGATTCGGGGTGGCAGCGGCGGCCGTATGCCCCTGGTATACGGGTACCAGCAAGATGCCTCCCACCACGATGCAAAGCATGGCGGCGATAACATCTGATGCGGACACGGTTAAAAACAGATTGGGCAGCGAGCCAAGCCCACTGAACAGAAAAGTGAAGAGCACCAGAGGAAATCCCAGCACCAGACAGGCCAGGGTCAGGGTCCTGAACATGCGGTTGCGGTCCTGCTTTTGGGAATAGGCGGCCAGCACCTTGCCGGGATTGCCGAACAGCTCCTGCTCGGGTACGTTCAGAACGACCTGATGCCTGTTTCCCAGCGAGAACCGCTTTTCGGCGGTATCCTGGTCGATGGTCAGATCGGCCGGGTAGCCTGCCGGGATGGGCAGGTAGTCATGGATGCGGACGGTCTGTTCGAGCCGGTTCCAGTTGGGACGGTCCAGGCTGCCGCCGAGCACGCAGGTGCGGATTTGTTTTTGGTCCAGGGCTTTAAATGCCTCGGCGGGGAACAGGGTGTAGGCATAGTAGGCGTTGGTTAGAGACCGCCCGGCCTGATTCCCCAGCAACAGATGGTCACGGATGTTGGTGAACATGTGGCGGTCCAGCACCAGGCCCCACAACAGGGCCAGGATAATAACGGCCGATACGGGCCAGAATACGCCGGAAGGGGAGATGAGGGTCGTTCGGGCCGGCAGCAGCTGGATGGCGGCGATTCCGGTGACGAGCGGTACCGCCACGAGGTAGGTGGAGGCGACCAGATTCCAGCCATTGTCATTGACCAGCAGAAGACCGGCGGCCCATATCAGCAGGTAGAAAAAGGTCGCCTTGCGGCGTCGCCGAAAAGCCCGGTCCCACAACCAGGCACCGATCAGCGTAACCAGAGAGAGCCCGGCGCCGATGCTCAAGGTGAAAAGCATTCCCCCGGCCATGGCGGTTATCAACGAGTTGAGATGCTCCGCAACCCTGGCGTTGGGGACGGCCAGGTAGCCGCTGCGCATCACCGCCTCGGTGGCCTGCAGCAGGTCCAGATTGGACAGGTAGACATGGGCGGTGGAGACGATCTGAGCGCTCAGCAGACCGACGAAAAGCACGGCCGGGGCATATAGGCGGCGATTCATTTCGTGTTGGACACCTTTGCGGAATCTGTGGTATTGACCAAATCCGTTTGGAGTGGACCCTTGGCTGCATGATTGACAACCGGTTATCCTGTCTATCCATATCAGCTGAATGGCCAAGAATCAATAACAGGAGGGGATCGCAATGAGAGAAGTCGTCATTGTCAGCGGTGCCAGAACCGCTGTGGGTGCGTTCGGCGGTTCGTTGAAGAGCGTTCCGGTGGTGGATCTGGGGGCCACCGTCATGAAGGCAACCCTGAAAAAAGCAGGCCTGCGGCCACAATCCAGCGACGCATTCAAGTCGGCCGGGCCCGATGCTCTGAAAGCGCAAGGGCTCATCGAGTTGGAGAAAAAGGCCATGGACTGGGCCGGTGATCTGGCGGCAGTGTCCATCGATGAAGTCATCATGGGCAACGTGCTTCAGGCTGCCCAGGGTCAGAATCCGGCGCGACAGGCCATGATTCGCGCCGGCCTGCCCAAAGAAACCCCGGCCTTTTCCCTCAACAAGGTCTGCGGCAGCGGCCTGAAAGCGATCGCCCTGGGAGCGTCGGCCATCATGACCGGTGAGTCGGACGTGGTGCTGGCCGGGGGGATGGAGAGCATGAGCCTGGCGCCCATGGCCCTGCCCAAGGCTCGTTGGGGGCACCGCATGGAGCTGACCGGCACCGGTGACATTTACGACCTGATGGTGTTCGACGGCCTGTATGAGATTTTCTACGGCTACCATATGGGCATGACCGCCGAAAATATCGCCAACCTTTACCACATCAGCCGCCGCGAGCAGGACGAACTGGGGGTGCTCAGCCACACCCGGGCCCGGGCCGCCATCACCCAGGGTCTTTTCGCCCAGGAGATTGTCCCGGTGACCATCCCGTCCCGCAAAGGGGACACCATCGTGGACACCGACGAGCGACCCATGGACACCAGTCTGGAAAAAATGGCCCAGCTGCGCCCGGCTTTTGCCAAAGAGGGCACCGTCACCGCCGGCAACGCGTCGGGTATCAATGACGGCGCGGCGGCTGTGCTGCTGATGAGCGCTGAAAAAGCCAAGGAGCTCGGCTTGGAACCCATTGTCAAGATCAGGGCTTTCCGGTCCGGCGGCCTGGATCCGGCCTACATGGGCCTGGGGCCGGTACCGGCCGTAAAAAAGGTACTGGCCGCCACGGGCATGACCCTGGATGACATTGACCTCATTGAACTCAACGAGGCATTTGCCTCCCAGGCCATCGGCTGCATGCGCGAACTGAATATCGACATCGAACGACCCAACGAACTGGGCAGCGGCATCTCCATCGGTCATCCCATCGGCTGCACCGGTGCCCGGCAGATGGTCAGTGGTATGAACCAGATGATGCGCAAAGGGTATTCAACCGGGTTGATCAGCATGTGCATCGGCGGTGGCATGGGTATGGCGATGCTCATCGAACGGTGATTATTTAGTTTACTTTTTTGGCTGTTACTGGTACATATCGGACGTTTTTAAGGGAGGCTAACAAACCCCTCGCCGATGATGGTTGCCAACGGCGACAGGAGACCAAGACATATGGATATCAGCAGAAAATTGGGGATCATGGTGTTTTGGGGGGTCCCCGCCATAATCGGTGGCGGGATCATCTATGGGCTGGCCGGCAGCTACGTGCCGGTGGCTGTGTATGAGGTGTTGCTCTATCTTGTTGCCGGGGCCATCGTCAGCAAATAGCCCGTTTCGCTGAGCCCTGTTGATTCCAGCTGACATTTGACCATCCGAGTCTGACGCGTTTATCATCATTTCTGCGCAAATGCCTCTTTCCGCATTATTTAGGCATTTGCGCAGATTGCGTTATGCCCGTGGCATCGTGAATATGCTGCCGATCAGGACCAACAAGGATGACCTGACCTCCGGCCTCGGGTGCCGGCCTGTTTTCCCTTAGACGACGCATACCCATTTGCCTGACGCGGCCATTGCCGGATTCTGGAGGAGCCATGGAGGACCGGACCTCCCAAAACATGATTCTGTGGTTTTTTCTGGCCTGCTTTCTGATTTCCATTTCCTTGATGGGATGGCTTTTGTCGCCGTTCTTTTCAATTATCGTTTTGGGTGCCGTTGTTGCCGGCGTTTTTCATCCTGTCTTCCGGCTGATGACGGTCCATGAAAAAATCAGTCCCGGGTTGGCCTCGCTGTTCACCTGCCTGCTGATTTTTTTTATCCTTTTTATCCCGATTGTTTTTTTTGTGGGGGTCCTGGCCCAAGAGGCTTACGAGCTGGTCCAATTGGCCAAAAGCCCCGCCCTGTCCAGCTTTATCAACACCCATTTTACCAACAGCGCCCTGCTGGACCGCATCAACCCGCTGCTAACCAATTTGGATATCGCCATCACCGGGGAGGAGCTGAACAAGACCATCTCTGACATCGGCAGGGCGGTGGGCCTGTTCCTCTACAACCAGGCCCGGGCCATTGCGTCCAACACCCTCTCTTTTTTGGCCAGCTTTTTTCTCATGCTCCTGGTCATTTTCTTCCTGCTTATCGACGGTCCGAAGCTGCTGCAGTTTTTGGTCGATCTGTCACCCCTGCCCGAAGATCAGGACATTCAGCTTATCGGCAAATTCCGTGACATGGCCGGTGCCATTCTGGTGGGCAACGGGTTGTGCGGTGCCATCCAGGGAATCGCCGGGGGCGCGCTCTTCTGGCTCTTTGGCCTCCAGTCAGCTTTTTTATGGGGCGTGGTCATGGCCCTGCTGGCCTTTTTGCCGATCATCGGCATCGGGGTGGTGTTTATTCCCACGGTACTTTTTCTCTTTCTTAAAGGTCGCATCGGGGCCAGTCTTTTTTTTCTGATCTTTTATCTGCTGGTGTCGGGCGGCGTCGAGTATATCCTCAAGCCCAGGGTGGTGGGAAAGCGGGTTCAGATGCATACCCTGGTGGTTTTTTTGTCCCTTATCGGCGGCCTTAAGGTTTTCGGTCTTCTCGGGATCATCTACGGCCCGCTGATTGCCACCGCTTTTCTCACATTGACCAATATCTACCATACCAGTTACCAAAAATTGATCGAGCGCTCTCAACCCTAACCGGAACGGCCGTGACGGCGAACCCGTGGTTCGCCCGCTGCCGGGATGGCCAGAAAAGGATAATTCCCGAAAATGAGTGACAACACAACCGAAGCCTTGCAGAGTCCTGAGATCAGCATCGAAGCGGAGATGAAGAAGTCCTATCTCGATTACGCCATGAGCGTGATCATCGGTCGGGCGCTTCCCGACGTGCGTGACGGACTCAAGCCGGTCCACCGCCGCGTGCTCTTCGCCATGCGGGAGTTGAAAAACGATTTCAATAAGCCCTACAAAAAGTCGGCCCGCATCGTGGGCGACGTGATCGGTAAATACCATCCCCATGGCGACACCGCCGTCTACGACACCATGGTTCGCATGGCGCAGGATTTTTCCATGCGCTATCCGCTGGTGGACGGCCAGGGCAACTTCGGCTCCGTCGACGGAGATTCGCCGGCGGCCATGCGGTATACGGAAGTCCGCATGACCCGACTGGCCCACGAGATGCTCGAGGACCTGGACAAAGAGACCGTCAACATGGTTTCCAACTACGATGAGTCCCTTACCGAGCCGTCGGTGTTGCCGGCCAAATTCCCCGCGCTGCTGGTTAACGGATCATCCGGGATTGCCGTGGGCATGGCCACCAACATCCCGCCCCACAACTTTTCAGAGGTGATCGAAGGGATCAAGGCCCTGATAGACAACCCGCAGATCACCTGCACGCAGCTCATGGCCTACATCCCCGGCCCTGACTTCCCCACCGCCGGTATCATCCACGGCATCCAGGGGATCCGGGACGCCTATGAGACGGGCAGGGGCATCGTTCGCACGCGCGCGCGGGTAACGGTCGAAGAAGACAGCCATAGCGGTCAGGAAACCATTGCGGTCACCGAGATCCCCTATCAGGTGAACAAGGCGCGGCTCATTGAAAAGATTGCCGAGCTGATGAAGCACAAGGTGATCGACGGGCTGCGCTTTGTGCGCGACGAGTCCGACCGGCGGGGCATGCGCATCGCCATGGGTGTCAAAAAGGATCACATGGCCGGCATCATCGTCAACCAGCTATACAAGCACACCCAGATGGAGAACAGCTTCGGGATCATCCTGTTGGCGGTGGTCAACAACCGCCCCCAGGTTCTCAACCTGAAGCAGATACTGGAGAACTTCGTCCTTCACCGCAAAGAGATCGTGGTCCGGCGGACCCGCTATGACCTGAACAAGGCCGAAGCCCGGGCCCATATCCTGGAGGGCCTGAAGGTGGCCCTGGACAACCTGGATGCCGTGGTCAAGCTGATCCGCGAATCAAAGACTCCCGTGGAAGCCAAAGAGCGGCTCATGCAAACCTTCGGCCTCAGCGTCATCCAGGCCCAGGCTATTCTGGAGATGCGGCTGCAGCGGCTCACCGGCCTGGAACGGGAAAAAATTGTCGAAGAGTACGATGCCGTGCTCAAGGATATCGCCCGTTTCAAGGAGATTCTGGGCAGTGAGCCGCTGGTGCTGGGCATTATCAAAAATGAGCTGGACATTCTCAAAGGAGAGTTCGGCGATGTGCGCCGAACGGAGATTCTGACCTACTCCCGGGAGCTGACCATCGAGGACATGATTGCCGAAGAGGACATGGTCGTGACCATCACCAACACCGGCTACATCAAACGCAATCCCATCACCTTGTATCAAAGCCAGCGGCGCGGCGGCAAAGGCAAGACCGCCATGGGCACCAAGGAAGAGGATTTCGTCTCCCATATGTTCGTGGCCTCCACCCATCACTATTTTCTTTTTTTCACCAACTTGGGCAAGGTTTACTGGTGCAAGG
Source organism: uncultured delta proteobacterium (assembly GCA_963704985.1). GTDB lineage: Bacteria > Desulfobacterota > Desulfobacteria > Desulfobacterales > Desulfosarcinaceae > Desulfosarcina. The sequence goes on from CAVPIL010000015.1 coordinate 108,429, forward strand.
TCTACGACATCCCCCAGGCCGGCCGCCAGAGCCGTGGCAAGGCCATCGTCAACCTGCTGGATTTTGCCGATGGCGAATGGATGACCGCCGTGCTGGCTGTTCCTGAGTTTGAACCGGGCCTGCACGTGCTCATGGCCACGCGCAACGGGACGGTGAAAAAAACCGATCTCATGGCCTTCAGCCGTCCCCGGACCGGCGGCATTATCGCCTTGGGCCTGGCCGAGGGCGACGAGCTGATTGCGGTGAAGCTCTCCGATGGCACCCAGAATGTCTTTTTGGGTTCCGCCATGGGTAAATCGATCCGTTTCCATGAATCGGATGTTCGCCCCACCGGCAGGACGGCTCGGGGCGTGAGAGGCATGAGTCTGGTCAAGGGCGACCGTGTTGTCGGCATGGAGGTGCTTCAGCACGGCCAGACGTTGTTTACCGTGACCGAAAACGGCTACGGCAAGCGAACCTCTATCGACGAGTATCCCGTTCACCGGCGTGGCGGCAAAGGTGTAATTTCAATCAAGACCAGCGAGCGCAACGGCCAGGTCGTGAACATTATCCTGGTGCAGGACGAAGACGACCTGATGCTGGTGACCGACACGGGCAAGCTGATCCGCATGCCGGTTGCCGGCACGTCGGTAATCAGCCGCAACACCCAGGGTGTGCGTCTGATCGTCATGGAGCCCGAGGAGCGGGTGGTCAGTGCCGCCGGGTTGGCCGAAGCAGAAGATGAAAACGGCGAATCAGAGGATGACGAAGAAGCGCCATCCGCAATGCCGGAGGAATAGATACGATGGGAACGACTGCGCAAGTCAACGCCTTGACCATTGGTGTGATCGGCGCCGGCAGCTGGGGGACTGCCCTGGCCAACCTGCTGGCGGTCAAGGGCTTTAGCGTCGACCTTTGGGTATATGAAGCCGAGGTGAGGGAGCAGATGCTGCAACATCGGGAGAACCGGCGATTTCTGCCCGGTGTGGTCCTTTCCGAAAAGCTTCATCCCTCCGGCGATCTGGCATCGGTGGCGGCCGGCAAGGACCTGGTAGTGGTGGTCACTCCCTCCCATGTCACCCGCCAGACGATCGAGCGTTGCGGGCATGCCATCGATCCGGACAGCATTGTGGTCAGCGCTTCCAAGGGGATTGAAAACCAGACCCACCTCACCATGTCCGGCGTGCTGGCACAAGTCGTCCCGGGGTTATCGGCAGATCGGCTGGCGGTGCTTACCGGCCCCTCATTTGCCAAGGAGGTGGCCCGGCAGATGGCGACGGTGGTGACTGTTGCGTCAGGCGATGCAAATACGGCGACCTTTGTGCAGCAGGCGTTTGTAACCCCCTATTTTCGGGTCTACACCATCGATGACGTGATCGGTGCCGAACTGGGGGCGGCCGTGAAAAATGTCATTGCCATCGCTGCCGGTGTAATCGATGGGCTGGGATTGGGACTCAATACCCGTGCCGCCCTGATCACGCGTGGACTGGTGGAAATCCGCCGGCTGGGACTGGCCATGGGAGCTCAGCCGAGAACCTTCACCGGTTTGGCCGGTGTAGGGGATTTGATTCTCACCTGCACCGGTGATCTGAGTCGGAATCACACGATCGGCAGGCGGATCGGGGAAGGAAAAAAGCTCAAGGACCTACTGGCGGAAATGCACATGGTTGCCGAAGGCGTGAAAACCGCCCAGTCGGTTTACAACCTGTCTCGCGAACAGGGTGTCGAAATGCCCATTTCCCACGCGGTCTATCATGTGCTCTACGATGATCTCGATCCGAAAGCGGCCCTTTACCAACTGATGACCCGGGATTTGAAACAGGAGTTGGACGAAACCTGATGACGGTTCCGAAAAAAGCCTGATATCTGCCTTACGCTTCATCCCTCGTCACCGCGGTGTACCGAAAGCACGCTGCTTACGGCACCCCCGCGATAGCGGTCTTTCCAGGGATGCGCAAGCCTTGATCGCGAGCTTTTTAGGAAACCCTCGGATTACGTGTCATAGGGAGCAAACGGGTGACGGAGCATCATAAACCAATGCCGCACAAGGGAGCGGGACACCGCCAGCGGTTGCGTGAGCGGTTCCTCAGATCCGGGCTCGACGGCTTTCAGGATTACGAGGTCATCGAACTGCTGCTGACACTGGCAACGCCGCGCAAGGACTGCAAGGACGCGGCCAAAGCGGCCATCATTCGATTCAAGACCCTGCAGGGCGTCCTCGATGCAGCGCCGGCGGACCTTGGCCAGGTTCCTGGCATCGGACCGAAAAACCTCTTCGGACTGAAACTGGTTCCGGCCGTTTCCAGGCGATATCTTCAACGGCGGCTTGAGGGGAAGCAAGCCCTCACCAACTCGCGGGAGCTTTTCGACTATCTCAATCACACCATCCGTGATAAGAAAAGAGAGTGTTTTATGGCGGTCTACCTGGATGCCAAAAACCGGGTGATCGCCGACGAAACCCTTTTCAGCGGAACGGTCACCGCCAGCGCCGTCTACCCCCGTGAGGTGGTCAAGGCGGCATTGGCCCACACGGCAGCAGCCGTTATTTTCGCCCACAACCATCCATCCGGGGATCCGGCGCCATCTCCCGATGACATGGCCATCACCCAGCGGCTGGTTCAGGCCTGCGGGTTGATGGGCATCACTGTCCATGAGCATTTGATCATCGGGGCGGAAGGCTACTTCAGCTTCGCTGATCACGGCCACATGGCCAGAATAAACGCCGCCGTGGACTCCCGGTAGCCCGCCTGGCGAGCCATGCGCCACGAAGACGAAAAGACGATAAAGAGAGAACCGCCTGATGACTGTAAACCAGAAAAAAACACCCCCCTGTTTCGGGGATCTTGAAACCGTTTTCCCCAATGGCTCGGAAGGGCTGAGACAGACTCCGGAACCCTGTATGATCTGCTGCTACAAGACCGCGTGCCTGAGAAAAGCCATGGCGGACAAGGGGGGTATCACCGTCCGCCAGGAGATGGTGGATCGGGCTTACGCATCCGGCATGGTGGGATTTTTTGAGCGCTGGTCCCGGAAAAAGACGTTGAACGCACATAAGCAAAGCAAAGACAAATCCTGACGAAGGCCGCCAACGATCCAAATCCCGCCATCACAACCGTAAAGGAGAAAGACCCATGGCAAAACTCACTGTTGCCGATCTCGACGTCAAGGGACGCCGCGTGCTCATGCGGGTGGATTTTAACGTTCCGCTGGAAAAGGGGCAGGTTGCCAACGACAAGCGGCTGCGTGCGGTCCTGCCCACCATCCGCCACATCCTGGAACGCGGCGGCCGACTGATTCTTATTTCCCACCTGGGCCGGCCCAAGGGTAAACGGGTGCCTGAGCTTTCCTTAAAGCCCTGCGCCCGGGCTCTGGAGACGCTGCTGGGCCAACCGGTTGCATTTGCCGATGACTGCATCGGAACATCCGCAGAAGCGGCCGTTCGGGCCCTCGCGGACGGCGGCGTGCTGCTGCTGGAAAACCTGCGCTTTCATAAGGCCGAGACGGACAACGACGAGACCTTTGCCCAGGCCCTGGCCGGACTGGCAGACGTGTATGTCAACGATGCCTTCGGTACCGCCCATCGGGCACACGCCTCAACCGAAGGCGTGACCCGTTTCATGAAACGTTGCGCCATGGGTTTTCTCATCGCTAAGGAAATCGCCTATTTGGGTGAGGCTTTGGACGCACCTCAACGGCCCTTCGTGGCCATTCTCGGCGGCGCGAAGATCTCGGGGAAGATCGAGGTGATCGACAGCCTGCTGCCCAAAGTGGATCGACTGATTATAGGCGGCGGTATGGCCTATACCTTTTTCAAGGCCAAGGGCCTGGAGATCGGCAACTCCCTGGTTGAGCCGGACAGGATCGACCTTGCCCGGTCACTACTGGAAAAAGGTGGAGAAAAGCTGGTTCTGCCGGTGGATTGCATGTGCACCGACCGATTTGAGTTTGCCACCAGAACCATCGGCGAACTGGTTCCCAAAGCCGTGAGCGCCATTCCCGCAGACGGTATTGGCCTGGATATCGGACCCGCGTCCGTGTCTCTGTTCGAAGGCATTCTGGCGGATGCCCGGACCATCGTGTGGAACGGACCCATGGGGGTGTTTGAAATCGATGCCACAGCCAACGGCACCTATGCCGTCGCCCTGGCCATGGCGGCAGCGACGGACAAGGGTGCCATTACGGTGATCGGCGGCGGCGATTCGGCTGCGGCCGTGGAAAAGGCGGGCCTGGCCGACCGAATGACCCATATTTCAACCGGCGGTGGTGCCTCCTTGGAGTTTCTGGAAGGCAAGGCCCTTCCCGGTGTGACGGCACTGTCGGATCGATGAAGCCGGCTTTGTTTCTGTGCGCAACATTCACAGGGTGAGCAGTTGAAAACGGCCGGAGCAAAACACTGGTGGTGGATTGCCGGTTCCATGGCGGCTTGCCTGCTGATCGTTGTGTTTTTCCGCCATGACATCGCCAACGGTTTGATGACCGGCTACCGCTGGATATCAGACCGCGATCAGGTAGAGCAGTTTATCGCCGCTTTTGGCAACGGGGCGCCGATTGCCTTTATGGCGATTCAGGTCCTTCAGGTTGTTCTGGCGCCGGTGCCGGGCGAGGCCACCGGATTTATCGGCGGCTACCTCTTCGGCACGGTCAAGGGTTTCTTATACTCCAGCCTGGCCCTGGCCGCTGGATCCTGGATAAACTTTGCCATCGGGCGGTATCTCGGCAAGCGATTTGTAAGGCGGTGGATTCCGGCCGGAAAACTGATGCGTTTCGACCATCTGTTCAGACGGCAGGGCGTGATCGTTCTGCTCATTCTCTTTATTTTCCCCGGCTTTCCCAAGGACTACCTGTGCCTGTTTCTGGGCATCACCGCGATTCCCCTCAAGGCATTTTTGCTGCTGGCCTCGATTGGCAGGATGCCCGGCACCCTCATGCTGAGCCTCCAGGGAGAATTCCTCTTTCAAAAAAACTACGCGGTTTTTGCCATGGTTTTTGGTGTGACGGTGCTGGTGGCAGCCCTGAGTATCAGGCATCGAGATGCGATCTACCGGTGGATGGAAAGACTGAATAGAAAAACGGACAGCAGCCGTTGACCCGTGTGGGCAATCGTGTTAATTAAAAAAGAGTCTGCCCGAAACATCTTCCACGGACTCTAAACCACAACCCGCCCAAGGGGAACCGCGTTGGCCTTCTGGAGCGTAAGAGAAGAGCTTAGTCAATTCAACCGCCTGCGCCGTTCCTATTACGAGCTGCTCCGGGACGAATTAGACCAGTTTATGCTTGATTACGCCCTGATCCAGTCCCACCAGCAGTTTTCCGACCGGAAACTGCCCTATCCGTTCATTGAAAAACGGGAACTCAAGCCCCGTGCCAGGATTCCCGGCATTGAGCACGAGTGCCAGAAGACCTTTCTGGTGCTTTTTATCGAGGACATGATCCCGGCCGTCCATAAGAAGTATATTCGTTTTTTCGATGAGAACAAGCCCACCAAAACCAACCTGCTGCAATCCAAGGCCCTGCCCTTGCCTGATGATTTCGACCGGACCCATCGATATCTGGATTCCGTACAATTCTATGATTTCATGGATTTGCTGTTGCCGGTGGATTACGCGTTGTTGATTCAGCGTGACCCGTCGACCCGCTCCGCCAACCGTTACAGCCTTAACCACTACCATGTGAGAATCGACTGGCCCATCGCCGATGCCGCCGAGGACCTGGCCCAGAACCTGCGGTATATCTCCAAAGATCTCTATGAGAAGGGGGATAAGTATGCCGAACTGGTCCAGCGCAAGCTCTTCGAGTATTATGGGATGCCCGTCATGGTGGGAGGCCGGCGCACAGCCGCCATGGTGGCTGCCCAGTACCTTAAAAGAATTCCCTGTATTTCAACCGTATATGCCGGAAGCAGCGAATCCAGAGCCCTGTACCGCATTTCCGAACGCGGCGTCTCCAAGGCGGCGCTGGTTCGTTTCTCCAACGATGAGGTCCGGCAGATCGCCGAATCGCAGAAAATGTCTCCCCGGACATTCAGGAAAAACTACGTCGTTGCGAACAAGGGCAAACATAATGTCTGCATCTTCCAGGCCACCTATTCCTATACGGTTCATTCCCGGCCTCCGGAAGACGGTAAGCTCCGGGAAATCAATCCCGACGTGAACTGGCTAACCGTGGGGGGTGAGCATGTACTGCCCAAGCCCGGGGTCAGAAAATACCCACCGATTAATTTGAATCTGATTTATACCTAAGCGGGTGGATTGCCTGAAGGCTGCAGGTTAAAGCGGCAAGGGTGTTGACGCACTGCCGTATGGGTTGGGAGAACCGCGTCCAGGTCCTCCATCCCGACTTACAGATAGCGATCCGACACCCATTTTTTCAAATCCCCAAGCACCTTCTCCCTATCGTAGAGCGATTCATTATAAATTTCGTGGTACAGGTTTCCATAATGAAACAGGGTTTTGTCGGCAACAGTCAGTGCGTCGAAATAGGCTAGCGCTGCGGGGGCGCTGACCAGGTGGTCTTCTCCGGCGACCTGCATGAGGATGGGGACTGTGATCCTATCCGCTGAACTGCCGGTTGACTCAATCTCCGACAGACAGGATGCAAACCAACGCGCACTGATTCTGCCGTGCACCAGGTTGCTCAGCCGATAGGCACTCACTTCGGCAGGGTCATGACTGATCAGGGTCGGGTCCAGTTTGTTGTCCAGAGAAAGGGTCGGCCAGACCATGGACAAGCTGCGGACAATGGTGCTCAGCAACGGCGGAGGTGGTTTGGGGATGCCAAGCAGAGGAGAAGAGACGATCAGGCCATCGAGGTGCCGGGGGTGCTGTCGGGCAAAGGAGAGGGCGATCAGACCGCCCATGCTGTGCCCCAGCACCAGAAGCGGTATTTGACCTGTCCCCTCGATTCTGGCCAGATCGATCAGGGTTTTCAGATCATGGACATAGTCGTTGAATTCGTTGACATGTCCCCGTTTTCCCTGGCTCAGGCCGTGGCCCCGATGGTCGTGGATCCACAGGGATGCGCCCATTGGGCAAAGGGTGTCGGCCACATGCCCGTAGCGGCCTGAATGCTCTCCCAGACCATGGGATACCACTACCCGAAACCGCTCCTTTCCCGGAATAAACTTCCGGTAAAAAAGGGCAGTGCCGTATCTGCCTTCGAATCCGGCGGTTATTTCCTCAATGTCTGCCATCGGTGGTCTCTTGGTCCGGTTTGATCCTTGAATAAATTGAGCAAGGTGGCCGATCGAATCGATGGGTGATGGTCATCGATCAGCTCCGGCTTTTAGCACAGACTTTCACCAAAAACAATTTGCTTATAAATTGCTTGAAATCGACCGATATAATCGATACCGTGGAGATCATGGAAACCGTTCATAAATGGAATCCGGGCGGTCAGTCAACCTTTTCTGGAAAAGGAAAAACGATGGAAAAAGCTTTAGCCCACATCAAAAAAGAGTGGAAGGTTTACGTCATGGCCATCTGGATGATCGGGGTGAGCGGCTGCCTATACTATCTCAGCCAAGAGGTTCAGTCGGTTAAACAGACCAACATGAAATTGATTTCCGACGTGGATTCCATCGAGAGCATCCTCATCAGCACCGACAACAATGTCGCCGAAGTGAAAAATCAGGTGGAAGAAATGACCTCCAAAGTGGCTGTGATTCATAAACGCATCATGCGGCGTTAGGGGATAATTCATATGGACAGTTTGCAAGGGTTCCAGAAACGGTTTCTCCGGGGTCTGGCTCATTCCCTCAAACCGGTGGTGTTCGTGGGACAGAAAGGCTTTACCCCATCGCTGGGCGATGCCATGAACGACGCCCTTGACCACCATGAGCTGGTCAAGGTCAAGTTCGTCGAATTTAAGGAAAAGGAGAAGAAGCTGGCGCTTGTCGCGCAGATAGAGAAAACGGCACCCTGCGAGATGGTGGGATTGGTCGGCCATATGGCCACGTTTTTTCGCCAGCACAGCGATCCGGAGAAAAGAAAGGTGCGCCTTCCCCAGCGCACTGACGGTTGATTGCCGACGGCCCTACGCCTTGGGTTTACGCGCCATGACCCTGGCTGGTTTGCCTGAAAGGGGTCGCGGATCACCGGATTCAAGGGCGCTGACGGGTTGCCCGCCACCTTTTCCGAGGGCATGAATCTCGGGTTGGCTCTGCCTTCCAACGCAAGGCGTTCGAAAAATAAAGGACACCATCCCTTGTCATTTGGCCATCGACCTCGCTGGATATCAATGATCTCGTCTCCAGCTGCTTTTAGTGAGCCTTACCGAGTGCTGCATGCTGACAGCCTTGGCCTTATTTCTCCGTGGGCTCCGTCCCGCTTACAAACAGCGCGTTCACAGCGCCTTCGGCGCCATCCTCGGCCGCACGGCCGGTGACCGGATCGATCAATATTTTACGCATATGGTCCGGGATGCCAAAATAGAGGGCCGTTGATTCGGGTCGGGTGGCCGCCATGAAATCAATCCAGATGGGAAGTGCGGCCAGGGCGCCGGTTTCCATATTCCCCAGGGGTGAAAAATCGTCCGTGCCGACCCACACACCGGCGGATACCGCCGGTGAGAATCCTACGAAGAGTGCATCCCTGAAATCATTGGTGGTGCCGGTTTTGCCGGCCACGGGCATACTGAGCTGCCGCGCCTGTCTTCCCGTTCCTTCATGGACCACGCCCTGGAGCATGTCCACCATGATGGCGGCCTGTGCTTGGGTCATCACCGGCCGGATGGCCGGTCGGACCCGCCAGAGCACCGCATGGTTTCTATCCAGGATTTCGGTGACGCCAAAAGGCGCGATATGGTTGCCGCCATTGGGAAAGACGGCAAAGGCGGTGGTCAGTTCCAGCAGGGTGGTGTTGGTGGCCCCCAGGGCGATGGAAAGCATCGGGGAGAGGGGTGAGTTGATGCCCAGTTGGTGGGCGAATTGCACCACGGCAGACGGCCCCAGCCTTTCCACCAGTCTGACCGCAGGTATGTTTTTGGAATGGGTCAAGGCCTGCCGAAGGGTCATTTCCCCTTGGTATCCCTTTGAATAGTTTTCCGGCTGCCAGTCTGCGTTGTTATCCCCTCCCTTGAAGATGACCGGTGCGTCCAGCACCAGGCTGGCCTGGGTGAACCCGTGGGCGATGGCCAATGCATAAATGATGGGTTTGAAGGCTGATCCCGGCTGGCGTCGGGCATCGGAGGCCCGGTTGAAGGCACTCTCTGAAAAATTTCTGCCGCCCACCATGGCCAGGATGCCGCCGGTCCTGACATCGATGGCCACCAGGGCCCCCTGGGGGGTGGTGTCGACTATTTTTTTTGATCTCATTCTCTGCTGCAGGCGGACCAGACCGTTTTCCAGCGCCTGTTCAGCGCTTTGCTGGAGGCGATGGGACAGGGTGGTGTGCACCGTCAGACCGCCTTTATATAACAGGCTGGGGCCGATGGCCGCCTCCAGATCCGACTTGATGTGCTGCACAAAATAGGGGGCTGACCTGGGGGCCGTTGCGGGTAGCGCCGCCAGCACCGGTTCAGCGGTGGTCAGCCGATACTGGGCGTCGGAAATGAGGCCTTGCTTGCGCATGATGCCTAGAACCAGGTTGCGCCGTTTTTCTGCCTGTTCCGGATTGACCAGGGGGCTGTATCTGGACGGTGCCTTCGGCAGGCCGGCGACCAGGGCGCACTGGGCAAGGTCCATCTGTGATGCGGGTTTTCCGAAAAACAGCCGGGCAGCCGATTCCACCCCATAGGCACCGCTGCCGAAATAGATCTGGTTCAGATAGAGCGCCAGCAATTCATTTTTGGTGTAACGCCGTTCCAACTGGATGGCCAGGATGGCCTCCTTGATCTTGCGGATGATCGTTTTTTCCTGAGTCAAAAAAAGGGTTTTGGCCAATTGCTGGGTGATGGTGCTGGCTCCCTCCACAAACTGGCCGGCCATGATATCCTTGACCACGGCCCGCAGGATACCCTTCAAATCAATCCCGCTGTGGGTATAAAACTGGCGGTCTTCCGTTGCGATCAGGGCGGATTTCAAATAGGGGGGAATCTGGTCAATGGGTACGGGCGTGCGTTTTTCCAGAAACAGCTCGGTCAGCAACACCTGGTCGACGGAATAGATGCGTGTGGCGGCAGAGGGTTCGAAATTTTCCAGTTCCCGTATCTGCGGCAGGTCCCGGGTGAAGGCGAGGAAGGCGCCGGCCGTAGCGCCCGAAAGCAGCCCGACCAAACCGGTAACCAAAATGGCTGTGCGGAATAAGAAAAACCTGTGATTGCCCATCGTCCTTTTCATCCATGCATCTGGAGCAGCCCATGGTATGCTGCCATGGTTTTAGCGGTCATCGTCGGTATAGGCAAGCGTTGATTGGAATAAATGCGAAATGCGGACGGTTGACTTCGATCCGGTGGGGGCGTAGATTGAGAGAAATCGAAAGACTGACAGCGCTAGACCAACCCTTTCACACAAGGCTGCAGGAGATTGCATATGTCTCACCATCATGACCACGACCCTCATCACGACCATGACCACGGGCACGACCATCACCATGGACATGCCCACGGTCATGCACCGCTGTCCTTTTCAGAAAAGCTTGTCAAATTAATGGATCACTGGATTCAGCACAACGATCACCATGCCGAGGACTACCGCAAATGGGCGCAAGAAGCCAGGGGGAACGGACAGACGGCGGTGGCCGAGCTGCTGGAATCCGCTGCCGAGCTGACCGATACCATCAGCAAGCGGTTCGAGGAGGCTGGTAAACAAGTGCAGCCGGATTAGGCGTTGGGGTCGCCGGGGATTCAGTCCGGGTTGATCGGAATGGACCTTTCATCACCGGTTTTTATGCAACCTCAAAGAATCGCGACTTGCCGAGATCGCATGGCATAAAAGGGCTGTCGGATAATGACGGCAACCAGCAACGGCCAACTCAGCCATTGGGTAGGACTAGCGGCGCGGGCTTTCATCCTGGCATCCGTTGTAGCCGTGATTCTGCCGCTGCCGCACTATGCCCGCTGCCTCGGCCATTCGCAGTATATCATCTGGGTGGCACGGTTGGCATGGGTGCTGTTGCTGAGCGCCGGCTCGATTGCCGTGCTGCTGCTGGTTGGCTTTTTTGCCCGGCAACGGGTTTCCTGATCCATCATCTGTCCGATCGTGACCCAACTGAGAGACACCAAACCACCCGGTCAGCCAATTTCTGAGAATCAGCATGGAATTCGAACCCAACGATTTGAACCGTTTAAAAAAAGCCAAGACGATGCTGGAAAACCCGGGCCTTGCAGCAAAGATCACCCATTTGCTTGGCACACCAATCGAAAAAGGATTTGCGTTATTGCCTGACAATTGGAAAGTCAGAATCGGTGAAGTGACCCGGACGGCATTGTCCAAGGCTATCCATGCCGCAGTCCTCACCATGAAAGATTCGCCGGGCAAAGAGGCATCCAACGGCTGGCATAAATTGGCTGTGGCCACCACCGGTGGTGTTGGGGGCTTTTTGGGGTTGCCTGCATTGGCAATAGAGCTGCCCATATCAACCACCATCATGCTGCGCTCGATTGCGGATATTGCAAGAAGCGAAGATGAAACGATCAGAACACGTGCGTCCAAAATAGCGTGTATCGAAGTCTTTGCCTTAGGTGGACTGAACCGGAGTGATGACGCTTCTGAATCCGGATATTTTGCAGTTCGCGCAGCATTGGCGCAATCTGTTAGCAAAGCTGCTGAATATATAGCCGAGAAAGGCCTGGCCGAAGAGGGCGCCCCCGCCCTTGTTCGCCTGATCGTTCAGATCGCAGAGCGCTTCAGCATCCAAGTTTCGGAGAAAGCGGCAGCCCAAGCCGTTCCTGCAATCGGAGCAGCCGGAGGGGCTATTATTAACACCTTGTTTATCGATCATTTTCAGGATATGGCGCGCGGTCATTTTATCGTACGCCGTCTTGAGAGAACATATGGTGAAACAATCGTGGAAGAAGCGTACAGGACCCTTTGAACCGCCATAACGGGCTACTTCGCCGTGGCCTGCCGTGCGGAAGCCTCCATGGGCACCCAACGCGCGACTCGGTGTTGGGCGCGTTGATTCAGCATGCATACCAGGCGTCCTGTAGGGTCAAAGAAGGGAATCGATCATGCTGGAAATGGCCAACGCCGTCTTATTCGTTGTCGATGTTCAAGGTAAATTAGCACACCTGATGCACGAGAAAATAATTTTGTTCAAGAACCTACAACGGCTGATCAAAGGGATTCAGGTTTTAGGCGTTCCCATTCTCTGGATGGAACAGAACCCTGACGGTTTGGGCCCGACAATACCCGAGATCGCCGACCTTTTGCCCGCTATCAAGCCAATCGGCAAAATGAGTTTTAGCGGTTGTCGCAATGACCGGGTTTTACAAGCGTTGAAAACGCTAAATCGAAAGCAGGTCTTGGTCGCAGGTATTGAAGCCCACATCTGCGTCTATCAAACCGCTGCGGATTTGGTCGATATGGGGTATGAGGTCCACGTGGTGACTGACGCGGTATCCTCAAGGAACGCGGAGAACAAAACCATCGGCTTGCAGAAAATGAGCGCTTGCGGTGCCAGTTTGACGAGTGTCGAAACCGCGCTATTTGAACTGCTTAAGGTGGCAGAGGGAGACCCGTTCAAAGCAATCCTCAGGATTGTTAAGTAGTTAACCCTTCGGTTGTGACGCCGTTGCAGTGGGCCTATCACAGGGGAGAAAAGGCAATTTCAGGGTTGCGCCGCAAGCGTGGCATCTGGAAGGCCTCGAGGAGACGGCTGATCATGAGCTCGGGCCGACTATCGTCTCCATCCGGTTTGCTGACCTTACTGCCAGGTGAAGATCGTCCCGGTAGTGATCTTCCGGCATGACGCGGCCATTCGCATGATTCCCGGATCTAAAGCATTCATCAGGATCATGTTTGCGCCGGCAGCGGCCAGCATGGGCAAAAAAGCGAGCTGGTAGTGGCGGCGCGCATCCACATCGGGTGCGCCGGTGGTTAGGTTGGACAGGCCGGCGATGGTTCGCACCGGAAATCCGAGCAGATCGGGCAGGGTTCTGATGACATCCAGCACCGCCATGTTCTGGCGGTTGCCGTCCGGCCACGCAAGGGGGGTCACCACCGGGTCGACGATCAGGCGGTGGGCCTGGATGCCGGCTTGCCGGCATTCGTCGAACAGGGCCAAGGCGGCGTCCAGGCGCCCGGTGGCATCCACGGGCACATGGCCGTCCGGGCTCAGCAGGTAGGCGACGAGGTCGGCACCGTACTGCCGGGCCAGGGGAAGGATCCGCTTCATTTTCTCCGGTTCCAATGAAACCCCGTTGATCACCGCCCGCTGGCGGCAGGCCGCCAGGCCGGCGGCCAAGGCGGCGGGGTTGATGGTGTCCAGCACCAGCGGCAGGTCGACGGCCTCCTGAACGGTGCGGACCAGGAAGGTCATCTTCTCCTCGGGGCGTCGGGAAAGCGGTCCGCTGTTGATGTCAATGGCCTGAGCTCCGGCAGTCCGGCAGGCAGCGGCCATCTGCCGGATGGGCGCGGGATCCAACCGTTCCACGGCCCGGCCGATGGCCGGCAAGGTGATGCGCAGGTTGTCGGCCACGATGATCATGGCGCGACCACCTTTTCACGGGTTGTCAAGCGGCGGATCAAATCCAGCCGCTTGGGTGGCGTTTCAAGGTAAATGGTCACCGTGGTCCCGGGTTGCGCCAGCGGTTGCATCATTCCATGTTCGTCTACGATTTTTTCTATTCGATCCTGCTGCGTCGGGCCGTCGGGTGAAAGCACATCCACCGCATCTCCCCAAATGATCTTGTTCTTCACCCGCACCCGGACCCCTCCGTCGGGGCTTTCACCAATCACCTTGGCCACAAATCGATAGCCGGGATGGATGATGTCATTTAGATTGGCGGCCGTCTGTTCCGGGTCTCCGAAATAGAAGCCGGTGCAATATCCGCGGTGACTGATGGCGGAGAGCTCTGCCAGCCAGCCCTCCCGGACCCGATAGGCGTCAGGATCGCGATAGCAGGCATCGATGGCCTCCCGGTACACCTTCACCACGCCGGCCAGATAGTGGATGCTTTTCATGCGACCTTCAATCTTCAAGGCACAGATGCCCGAGTCGATCAATTCCGGCAGGTGTTCAATCATGCACAAGTCCCGCGAGTTGAAGAGGTAAGCCCCCCGGGAGTCTTCGGCAATGGGGAAGTACTGGCCGGGCCGGGTCTCTTCCATCACTGTATAGTGGAAGCGGCAGGGCTGGCAGCACATGCCGCGATTGCTCTCCCGGCTTTTCATATAGCCGGACAGCAGGCAGCGTCCCGAGTAGGCGATACACATGGCGCCGTGAACAAAGGCTTCCACAGCGATACCGCTCTCTGCGGCCATCTGGGCGATCTCTTCCAGGGTCAGCTCCCTGGCCGCGTTGACCCGGGCGGCACCCAGGTCCCGCCAGAAGCGGGCCGTGCCGGTGTTGGTGGTGTTTGCCTGGGTACTGATGTGGAGGGGGACATGGGGCAGCAGCCTGCGGGCCTGCATGAAGACCGATGGATCGGCGACAATCAGGGCGTCCGGTTCGACACTTTCCAGCGATACCAGGTAATCGGCAACGGCCTGTGCTTCACTGCTCCTTGAGTAGATATTCACGGCCACATACATCCTGACGCCCCTATCGCGAGTCAGGTGGCGGGCCGCCCGCATCTCCTCTATTGAGAAGTTGGCCGAAAAATTCCTTAGGCTGAAGTTCTTGCCGGCCAGATAGACGGCGTCAGCGCCGTAATGAACGGCGATTTCCAGTTTTTCCGGTGTGCCGGCCGGGGCCAGCAGCTCGATTCTGTCTGCTTTATTTTTCATATGCGCAAGAGGACATCCATTGTTCGTTGGTGGACGTTCAGCGTTGATCTATACCCCCTTCAGCCACTGATGGAGCAAATGCTGCATCGATGCATTCAGGGCCGCAACCGAATAGACCTCAAGGGAAACCACGCCGCCAAAGCGTTGCAACAGATTCATCGCCTTGGTCATGTGTGCTGGCGCCAGCCGGTTTAGGGGCAGGTGATCCTTGGCGCCATCCACGCCGTGCAGATGGACGACGGTGATGCGATCCTGCCAGCGCTCGAAAAATGGGCGGGTGGCCTGGCCATGGGCCATGAGATGCCCCATGTCCATGCACACGGAGAGATCCAGGCCTTCAACCACAGGGGCGGCTAGATTGAAGTCGTAGGCCAGATTCTCAACCGAGATCAGGCGGCTGGAGATTCCGGCGGCCAGAACCGCTTCCAGAGAGGCTATGGTATAAGCCTGCCAGCGTTCATTATCCGCCATGAGCGCGTCACGGTTCAGATGCAGGGTAAACGTGGTTGGGTCCAGTGGTTCACAGCGCGCGATCAGATCCGTGAGTACTGACACGGATCTCCGACGCACGTCGGCTTCCGGGTGCCCCAGGTGGATGTCCGAGGGTAGATGGACATTGAAGGTGGTGTCACCGTCACGGCCCAGCCGGGCCAGTTTCCGGATCAGGGCTGGGGACGGCAGGCTGTCGGAAAACAGGCTTTCAAAAAAGAGCAGTTGGATTTCATCCACAATCGGGGCCAGGAGACGGACATTCTCAACATAGCCCGCCGGGTAGATAAAAGAGGGACAGGCCAGGGTAAAGGGGAATGCTTTTTTGGCCGAGGTTTCCAGCGGGCCAACGGATGGTTTGGGTTGATCCGTGTCTGTCATGAGCACTTATATCGCTCCTCGGGAAAAAAGGATTATTACCGCAGCAACGATGAAAACCAGCAGGGAGGTGGTCAGCATCAGCTGGCAGGCCTGCCGGATGTGAACCGGCCGGGTGTCGCCGAGTCCCCGGCCGATGACCGGTTTTTCCACCAGGCGGCCGTGGTAATGGTTGGGGCCGCCCATCCACACTCCCAGGGCACCGGCGAAGGCGGCTTCGGGGTAGCCGGCGTTGGGGCTGGCGTGGGCGCGCGCGTCCCGGCGGGCAATCTCCAGGGCGACCCACCCCCGCCCGTTCAGCAATTGGGCGGCCAGGGCGATGAACGAAACGCTGATGCGTGCAGGGATGTAATTGGCCACATCGTCCATGCGGGCGGCGAAGCGGCCGAACATCAGGTAGCGGTCGTTCTTGTAGCCGATCATGGAGTCGAGGGTGTTGACCATCTTGTAGGCCAAGGCCAGGGGAGCTCCGCCCAGCACGGCAAAGAAGAGCGGTGAGACGACCCCGTCCACCAGGTTTTCGGCCACGGTCTCCACAGCGGCCCGGGTGACGCCCGTTTCGTCCAGCCGTTCCACCTCGCGGCCCACGATCATGGAGACAGCCCGCCTGCCTGCGGCAAGGCCCGATTGGCCGAGTGCGTTTTTCACGGCCAGGGCGGCATCGGCCAGGCTGCGGGCGGAGATGCAGGTATAGAGCATAACGGCTTGTACCAGGATGCCGGCGGCGGGATGAAATGCCGCGGCGAGGGTGACCAGCAGCCGGCCGATGATCCAGACGGAGGTCACCAGCAGGGTGGCCATGAGCGCACCGGCGACCAACCGGCTGACGGAAAGCGACCGGAACCGGGGCTCCAACCGCTCGATGGCCTTGCCCATCCAGCGGACCGGGTGGGGCAGCCAGGACGGATCCCCCAAAAGCATGTCCAGGGCCACGGCCAGGGTCAGGGCAAGGGCCAAGCCTTCAGGGTGCATGGCCGCTTCCCGGGTTGGCGTGCTCACGGCACAATTGGATCAGCAGGTCGGTAGTCCGGCGATTCTCGGTTTCGGTTTTCAGGGAGATGCGGATGAACGCGTCGGACAGGCCGGTAAAGTTGGTGCAATCGCGGATCAGGATGCGGCTGGCGGCCATGTGCCGGCAGACCGTCGGCGCATCCAGTCCATCGGGCAGCCGCATGAGCAAGAAGGAGGTGGCCGAGGGGTAACATCGGACTACAGTCTTCTGATGGATATATTCTTCTATTCGAGACTTCTCCGATTCTATCATATTTCTGGTAGACGAAAGGAACTGGTTGACCTGTTCGGGTCGGTCCATGAGCCATCCGACGGCTGCCTGGGCCAGGCTGTTGACCGACCAGGGCAGGGCAAAGGGGGCCAGCCGTTGGACCAGCGCTTCAGGGGCCTTGACGAAGCCGATGCGCAGTCCGGGGATCCGGAAGGCTTTGGACATGGAGTTGAGCACCATGAGATTGGGCAGGTCCGAGCCGATCATGGTGGCATCTGCCGGCTGCGGTGCGAAGGGCAGATAGGATTCGTCGACCACGAAGACCGTATCGGGCAGGGACCGGCACAGCTCATGGATATCCGAACGACGGGTGAGGGTGCCAGTGGGATTGTTGGGATTGCACAGGAAAACCAGGTCCGCCGCCGCCGCTGTTTTGCGGATCGTTCGCATATCCGGTACGAAATCCTTTTCCTCGCGGCAGATCAGGTGGTCGCAGGGGACATGGTTCATGGCGCAGGCATCCCGGTAGTCGGAATAGGTGGGGCCGACCACCAGGGCCTTTTGCGCGGCCAGCGCCCGGGGAATCAAATAGATCAGCTCAGTCGTGCCGTTGCCCGCCATGACCTGCCTGGGATCGAGGCCGTGGAACCGGGCAAAGGCCCCAACGATGCCGGCGGCGTCCACTTCGGGCAGGGCCGCGATGGCCGACAGGTTGGCTTTCAAATGGTCGATCAGCCCTGGCATAGGGCCAAGGGGATTGACGTTGGCGCTCATGTCGCTGATGTCCGCCGGTCGGCAGCCCAGCCGCTGGGCCAGCAGGTAGATGTTGCCTCCGTGTCCGCCGATCATAGGACGCCTCCCACACACACCGCCAGAAACAGGCTCGCTTCCATGATTTCGGCCATGGCACCGAGCATGTCTCCGGTGACGCCGCCCAGTTTTCGGCGGTAGAGGAAGATCAGGGCGGCAGTGGTGACCGCAAAAACCAGGTTCAGCAGGAGCCCGCGCCATCCCAGCAACAGGGAGAGGATCACCGGTAAGGCAACGAACCTGAAGTCTGTCGTGGACAGAGGGGTTTCGAAAAAGCGGCCGCCGGTACCCTCCTGGCCGCGGGCGTAGGGCAGAAACCGCATGCCAAAGACCATGGCCGACCGGGCGTAGGCCGGTACGACCACCAGCGCCAGAAAACGGACATGATCGATGCTGCCCATGGCCGCGGCTTTGGACAGCAGCACGCAGACCACGGCCACCAGACCCATGGCGCCCACCCGGCTGTCCTTCATGATGGCCAGGGTTTTTTCGCGTTCACGCTGGCCGTAAAGGCCGTCCGCCGTGTCCGCCAGACCATCCAGATGCAGGGCGCCGGTGATGGCCGCCAAGAGCACCACATCCAGCACCGACGCCACGAAGGGTGGCCAAAGGGCTGCAACGATGAGATCGAAAAGGGCGAGAGCCAGGCCGATGGCCAGCCCGGCCAGCGGAAAATGAATGATGATTCCTCTGGGATCGAAGGGTCGCGGTTTTCCCAGCGGTATAGCGGTGAGGAATTGGAGCGCGGCGATGAATGCTTTCATGGGGCAGTGTTTCTGAAAGGGGGTTTGATGGTCACAGGGATGCCGGCCACGGTCCAGACCACCCGGTCACAGGCGGCAGCTACGGCCTGGTTGGTCCAGCCGGCCAGATCCCGGTAACACCTGGCCAGACGGTTTTCCGGAACGATGCCGGCGCCCACCTCATTGGAGACCAGCACCACCGCGCTGGGTGCCGCTTTCACGGCCTCGGCCAGCCCGTCGATGCGCTGCCGGATCCGTCTGACGTCCTGGGTTTCCATGAGCAGGTTGCTTAGCCAAAGGGTCAGGCAGTCCACCAGAATCACCTCGGATGAAGCACTGTGGATGCGGATGGCGTCGGCCAGTTCCAGGGGCACTTCCAGGGTGCTCCAGGTGTTGCCGCGCTCCCGCCGGTGCCGGTCTACCCGGTCTTGCATTTCGTCGTCCTGGGGCACGCAGGTGGCTACAAAAACCCGCGATGCGCCCATGCCTTGGGCAAGCTGAAGGGCATGGGCACTTTTGCCGCTGCGGCAGCCGCCAAGGACCAGAATTTTCTGCATCTTATTCACGGTGATTGCGTTTATAAGGCTTTGAGTTATGGATCGTGAGCCACCCTGCAGACCAGTGCCGAATGTCAACGCTCACATGACCCGTGACGCATGGTATCCGATGTTGGCTCGAAATCGACTGATTGCCGGTAGTCCCTACTCACTTTTAGCCTTCAGCCAATACTCCTTCATTTGACTTTGAAATTTACCCCTACCAGGGTGCTGATCCGTTCCACGTCCACATGGGACCGGACATGATCGGCCAGCAGGGCGTACTGCTGCATCTTGGCGGCCAACCCGCCGGTGGCCGGCACGTCGATACCGGACAGGCCCACCGAGGCCAACCAATGGGCGATCAACGCCGGGGTATCAAACAGGCCATGTATGTAAGTGCCGATGGTCCGTCCGTTTTCAGCGGCACACCCGTCGGTGTCGTTCACGGCGCTGCCGTTGCGGTCATGGACCGCCAGAAGGGGTATGCCCCCCTGCAGGCGGGTCTGACCCATATGGATCTCATAACCGGTTCCTTGGATACCGTCCCAGGTAAACCGGCTGAGGGTTGTGGTCTTGGGCGCTTGAAGAACGGTTTCCACCGGCAGCAGACCCAGGCCGTCGGTTGACCCCGGCGCGCCTTCCAACCCGTCCGGGTCATGGACCCGTGACCCCATCATCTGATAGCCGCCGCAGATGCCGGTGATATGGCCGCCGCCGGCGTGGTAGTCGGCGATCCTGGACTCCCAAGCGCCGGTTTTCAGCCACTCCAGGTCGAAGCGGGTATTCTTGGATCCCGGCAGCATTACGGCGCAAAAGCCGGCCAGATCCTGGGGTGTTTCCAAAAAGTGAACGGTCAGGCCGGAAATCCCCCGCAGGGGGTCGAAATCGGTGAAGTTGGAAATATGGGGGATGCGGATCACCGCCACTGGGGGTTTCCCGTCCGTGGCCACTGAGACCCGCCTGGGGCGTTCGATGACCACCGAATCCTCAGGGTCGATACGGATGTGGTCATACCAGGGCAGCACGCCAAACACAGGCAGCCCGGTTTTTTCTTCGATCCACGCAACCCCGTCCGCAAACAGCCGCAGATCTCCCCGGAAGCGGTTGATGATGAATCCGGCAACCCGATCCCGAAAATGCCGGGGAAGGCATTCCAGGGTGCCCACCAACTGGGCGAAGATGCCGCCGCGGTGAATGTCTCCGACGAGGATCACCGGCGCGTCAACGTAGTGGGCCACGGGGAAGTTGACGATGTCGTGGGCCATGAGGTTCACTTCGGCACAGGAGCCGGCTCCTTCCATGACCACCAGATCGTATTTGGACCGCAGGCGATCCAGGGCATCGTTGGCGGTCTGCACCAGACGCGCTTTCTTGCGATGGTAATCCATGGCTGTCTGATTGCCGATGGCCTCGCCCAGGAGCACCACCTGCGAGCCCACATCGCTGGTGGGCTTGAGCAGGATGGGATTCATGTCCACGTGGGGGGCGATGCCGGCGGCCTCGGCCTGGACGATCTGGGCCCGGCCCATCTCCAGACCCTCCGGCGTGACCCCGGAATTGTTGGACATGTTCTGGGCCTTGTAAGGTGCCACTTGCAATCCCCGGTCTGCGAAAATGCGGCACAGGGCGGCGGCGATAACGCTTTTACCCACGTCGGAGCCGGTGCCCAGCACGGCCAGGCAGGGGGCTTTAGGGGTGTTTGGGGTGTTGTCGGTCATCTTATTTTGGACCTATTTCTCAATTCCCGTCCGGGCCGGGACACCGGCCTGGTAGTAATGCTTGACGGCCTTCATTTCCGTCACCAGGTCGGCCTTGTCGACGACCCGCGGGTCCGCTCCTCGACCGGTGACCACCAGTTCCACATCCCCGGGTTTTTGGGCCATGATGGCCAGAATTTCGTCAACCGGGAACAGGCCGCACATGGCCGCCACGTTGCCCTCTTCCATGATCACCAACTGGTAATCACCCGAGGAGAGCGCGCTGTGGATGGCTTGCAGGCCTTTGCGGGCTGCCGCCACATCTTCAGGCGAAGGCTTGCCCTTGATGAACCGGCCCAGTCCGAACTGCTCCACGGTGATGCTGTCCGCCAGGCGCAACAGGGCCTTGATTTCGCTGGTGTTGCCGGATTTGATAAACTGGGCGATGTAAACCTTCAGTCCAGCGCCGGCGGCCCGCAGGGCCAGTCCCAGGGCGGCCGTGGTTTTGCCCTTGCCATCGCCCGTGTAGACCTGAATGTATCCGTTTTTGAATGCCATCAATGATGTTTCGTATCTGTATGCAGAAATAGGGGTTGATGCTATTTATTGGCTATTAACACGGTTTATCCCCCATAGCGTATTTTTCAGCGTATCCACGAGGGGTAATCATGAATCCGTCGTAATTAAAGGTGGCCGAATTGCCGACAAACACAGTGGTCTGCATATCCACGTCGGCTCGGTGAAGGTCCTCCAGCGTGGTCACCGTCACCCGCTGGTTCTCGCGCATGGCGCCGGTGACGATGCCCACGGGGGTGTGCGGGTGGCGGTGCTTCAGGATGATCTGCTGGGCGCGGGTCAGGTGCTCGGCCCGGCGCCGGCTCTTGGGATTGTAGATCACAATGACAAAGTCGGCTTGGGCTGCTGCGTCCAGCCGGGTTGCGATGGTCTCCCAGGGGGTAAGCAGGTCGCTAAGGGATATGGCGGCGAAATCATGGGTCAAGGGTGCCCCCAGCAGCGCAGCGCCTGAGCACAGGGCGGGGATACCGGGTACCACTTCAACGAGCAGCCGGTCCGCATCATCAGTTTCTGCGGAACTGCCGATGGCGATGGCCCGCTCCCGACACATCTCCAACACCAGTCCGGCCATGGCGTATACCCCAGGGTCACCGCTGGAGACCACGGCGCAGGGGGTTCCCGACAGCGCCAGGTCCAGGGCTGCAGAAACGCGGGCCACCTCTTTTTGCATGGCCGTACTGACGATCTGCTTGCCCGCGATCAGCGGCCGGATCAGCTCGATGTAAGTGCTGTACCCGGCAACGGCGTCGACCGATGCCAGCACCCGGGTGGCGCGTTGGCTCAGGTGATCCGGTCCGCCGGGTCCGATGCCGACGATATAGAGCCGTCTGCGGCCACCGCCACCGTGGCGTTGGCCGTCTTCTGCTTGGGAACGATCAGCCGCCCCCGGTGTGTTGCCAGCAAGGCTGCGGCTTCGCATACGCTTTTGACTCCTATGTGGTTTTCCACCATGGCCGACGGGGTGGGTACCTGCCCCACCGCTCTGAGCCGGTCGCGGGTGAATACCGTTAGCGGAACCTTCAAGAATTCGGCCAGGGCCAGCAGTCCGGGTTCGTCGGCCTTCAAATCCACCGTGGCCAGGGCGCGCAGGCTTAAGATGGCCAGCCGGTGTGTCGCCAAGGTCTCCACCAGCAGATCGCGCAGCTCTTTAACATCAGTGCCCCGGTTGCATCCCATGCCGGCCACCAATGATCCGGGTCGCAATACCAGCACATGGGGGGGCAGGTCAAGACGCATGTGATCCACGAAAACCCCGGCAGCGGTTCCGGAAAATGCGTCAGCAGTGGATGGGACTACCTGGTCCTGCGGCAGCCGATGGGCCACTCTCCCATTGGGGTCGTAGACAAGGATCGGTGCGCCGGTGATCAGGGCCATGTTGACCGCTTTGATGGCGGCGGGGTTTTCGATGGTCAGTCCGTTTTCCAGGGCGACGATATCGATGGCCGGCACCCGGTTGACGTCGGTGGCTGTGGTGATCACCGGCTGGCCGCCGGTGGCCCGGGCAACCTCCCGGGCCAGGGCATTGGCCCCGCCGAGATGGCCGGAGACCAGGCTGATGGCAAACTGTCCGGCCTCGTCGCAGACCACCACTGCCGGGTCGGTGGTCTTGTTGACCAGGCCGTTGGCAATGCAACGCACCACAATGCCCGTGGCCATGATGAAGATGTGGCGCGGAAAACTGGCGAACTGTCGGTCGACTTCATTTTTCAGCCGGGCAAAGTGGACGGCACCCTCGATCTTGCTTGCCAGCCTATGGGACAGAAAGAGGGTGCTGCCCGCCACCTCTCCGGCGATGATCCGGGCCAGTTGGGTCCCATTGGGAGTCAATGCCCAGATGGCGGTGCGTTCAGGAGCTGCGGATTTCACTGTTCGTTCTCCGAATCGCGATAGCCATGGGCAAAGTGGCGATCGTAGAGCTTGGAGTGGTGAACCAGGGCCTCCAGGCTTACATCCAGCACGCGTCCGACGACCACCAGGGCGGTGCGGGTGATCTTGGCTTGTCTGACGGTTGCGGCGAGTTGTGCGGTGGTGGTCCAGAGAATTTTTTGATCCGGCTGGCTGGCCCGGTATACCACCGCACAAGCGCCATGGGGGCCGTAGGCCTCCGAGAGGACGCGCGTCATCTCGTCCACCATGGAGATGCTCAGGTAGATGGCCATGGTGGCCCGGTGGGTGGCCAGGGCGGTCAGCGATTCACTTTCCGGCACCGGAGTCCGACCGGCCATGCGGGTGAGGATCAGGGTCTGGGATACCTCCGGCAGGGTGTATTCGACGCCTAAGGCCGCAGCGGCGGCAAAGGCGGCGGTGACACCGGGGATCACCGTGTAGGGGATGTTGCCCTGCGACAGTTTGGCCATCTGTTCGAAAATGGCACCATAGAGACAGGGGTCGCCGGTGTGCAGGCGGACCACTTTTTTGCCTGCCTGCCAGGCGTCGGCCATGGCCGCCACCATTTCCTCCAGGTGCAGGCCGGCGCTGCTCATGCGACGGCAATCCGGCCGGGTCCATTTGAGCAAGGCCTCTGGCACCAGGGATCCGGCATAAACGACAAGGTCTGCCGCAGCCAAGGCCCGCTGTCCTTTTACCGTGATCAACTCCGGATCACCGGGGCCGGCGCCGCAGAAGATCACGGGGTTCAAGGTGTTGGTATCCGAATCAGGAGATGGGTGAATCACGATGCATGCTTTCTGTGTGTTGGTGGCTCCTCACGGACGGCTGCCGGTGATGATCCAGACCGGATTGGCCGCCTCGAGGCGATGGCTGAAGGGCATGCGGGTCGCCCGGCTCACCTGGATCTGGATCATGTCCAACCCATAACCAAGCGCCTCCAAGGTATGCGTGGCCGTTGAGAGGGTGTCCACCAAGACGGTGCTGATCACGATGATGCCGGCCGGTTTCAGGCGATCGGCGGCCATGCGGATAATGTCGCTCAGGGCCCTGCCGCCGCCGCCGATGAAGACCCGGTCCGGGTCGGGAAGAGCGGTCATGCCATTGGGCAGGCGGGCCTGGATCACCTGCATGTTGCCGATGGCGAACCGTAAACGGTTTTCATGGATGTGGCCAATCCGCTCCGCTTTCTGTTCGACCGTGAAGATTTCTCCCCGGGTGACCGTCAGTCCCGCTTCGATGGATACTGAACCGCTGCCGGCGCCCAGGTCCCAGAAGATGGCCCTGTCGAACAAGCGCAGCCGGGACAGGATTACGGCGCGGACTTCGGCCTTGGTGATCAATCCCTTTGCATGGGCGAAACGATGGGCGGGCATGCCGGGAAACAAGGCCGCTGTGGTCTGCCGACCGGGATCGGGTTTCAGGACGACCAGATTGAGGTCGGCAAAGGTCATGGTCCGGGCCGCCGCCGGAGTGATCCGGGCGATCCGTTCGTCCGGCATGCCCAGGCATTCCAGGACGCACATGTCGACGTCCCCAAAGCCATTTTCCATCAGGATTCCCGCCAGCCACGCCGGTCCATGGGTCGGGTCCGTATAGACGGCCACCGTATCTCCGCCGGCCAGCTGCCGCATCAGTTCGCCGGTGTGGTTGCGACCATGCAGACTCACCACGCGAACGTCCTGCCAGGGCTCGCCCAGGCGGGCGAAACCGGCGGCCACGGCGGAGACATTGGGCAGGATACGGACCTGCTCGACTCCCAGACGGCGTACCAGAAAAGCGCCGATGCCATAAAACAGGGGGTCGCCGGAGGTGAGCACCACGATGGTATGGTCAGGCATCTTATCCTGGAGGAAATCGCCCAGTCCGTTTAGGTCCCTGTCAATGGTCCGTCGCTGACAGGCCAGATGGCCGAAGTGGTTGAGGAGCCGCTTTCCGCCAACCAGGAGGGTCGCCGCTTCGATCATGGTTGTCTGCCGGATGGTCAAATCCTCGGGGGAAACGCCCATGCCGATGATGGTTACGGGAGGTGACACAGGTGGTTCCTTCCTAAACCGGATAAACCGAAATCAATTAATTACTGGCGTCTAATCATTAGTAAATAAACAAATCACAAATCACAAATAATTTCCAAATTACACAATCCAAATCTCAAAGAAGGGCCAAACCCAACAATTGATTGTCATTTGGTCTTTGGTGATTGTCTTTTTCCGTCTTCAGTTCTCAAGTATCTGATCTCAACCATGAATGCGCCGCCAACCTAGCCCCAATCCGGCTGGGTGTCAACAGCTGTGCTGCCCTCGTAATCGAAAATCACGCAACGAACACGGACCTTGTTGGCCGAGAAGCCCACCGCACAGCGTTGGGCTTCCCCGGCCACGTGGGCAATCACCGCCGCCGCCTTTTCCTTGAGCGGGTCAAAGGCATGACGGGCGGTGTTGGCCCGGCCGATTGTATCAGCCAGATCTGGGTTGCCGGTTTGTTCCAACGTCCAACGGGCAAGTGTTTTAAGGGTCAATTCGGACTTGGCGGCGTGGGTGTGGGGAATGTTCTGTGCCATCTTTACCGCCTTGCCGAAAAAGACGGCCAGGGTGGTCGACGAAAACCCGCGTGCTGCGGCAGCGGCCATGGCTGCCTCGAAAAAATCACCGATCTGAATGAAGGCCTCGACGGCCAGTTCCGGCCAGCGACCCTGGGCAAAGCGTTCGCTGCGCCTGCCGGTGGTCAGCACCAGGTGCGTCAGCCCGATGGCACGGGCCACGTCCATGGCTTTTTCGATGGTGGCCACATAGGCCTCATGGGACATGGGGTGGACGATGCCGGTGGTTCCCAGAATGGAGAGGCCACCGATGATTCCCAGCCGGGCATTGAGGGTTTTTTGGGCCAGCCGCTCCCCCTCGGGAACGAACACCTCGATGTGTATGCCGGCCCCGGTGGGATGGCGATCGAGCAACGTATTGATGCTGTTGGTGATCATGGTTACGGGTCCCGGCGTGATGGCGGCATGGCCTGGCGGAATCTCAAGGCCTGGTTTGGTCACCACGCCGACCCCCGTACCGCCGGTAATTCGGATGGGATCCACACCCGATCGTGTTTCCAGGGTCACCTGGGCACCGATTTCGGCGCCATGGGTGATGTCCGGGTCATCGCCGGCATCCTTGATCACCGTACAGCGTGCCTTGCGGGGCGCCACCAAGCGGCACTGATGAACTGCGATCCGCGTGGCTTCACCGGTTAGGAAGATGATTTCCACCTCAGTCGGCACCTGACCGGTGAGCAGCAACTGAAGCGCTGCTTTAGCGGCCGCGGCTGCCGCCGCACCCGTGGTAAAACCGGACCTGAGCTGTCCCGGCGGTCTTTTCAACGTTTTCTTTTCCTCAGCTGATACTTTTTTACTGCCGCGTTGTGCTCCTTGATGGTGGTGGAGAACTGATGGGTACCGTCTTTCTTCGAGACAAAATAGAGATAGTCGCTTTGGGCAGGATACAGGGCGGCTTGCATGGCGAGGGCCCCCGGACTGGCAATGGGGCCGGGGGGCAATCCTTTAATCTTATACGTGTTGTAAGGGGTGTGGGTCTCCAGGTGCTGTTTTTTGATGTTGCCGTCAAAATCGGGGATGCCATAGATTACGGTGGGATCGGTTTCCAGGCGCATGCCTTTTTTCAGCCGGTTGTGAAAGACCGAAGCGATCAGCGGGCGCTCTTCAGGGGCGCCGGTCTCCTTTTCGATGATGGAGGCCAGGGTGACCACCTCGTGAAGGCTCATTCCCAGCGCCTTGGCCTGCTGTTCCCAGGATGGTTTGAAGGCGGCCCTGAACTGTTTGACCATCGTGGCGATGATGGTGGTGCTGTCCAGCCCCCGTGGGAAATAGTAGGTATCCGGGAACAGATACCCTTCCAGGGTATCGGCTTCGATGCCGAGGCTTTGGGCTGTTTCAGAATCACGGGCGGCAACGAGGAAGGCTTGCTCCGACTCCAGGTCGGCAGCAGCAATCGCTGCGGCGATCTGAACCAGGGTGAAACCTTCCGGAATGGTGAGCCGATAGAGGTGTACCCTGCCCTCCACCATCTGACCCAGGATTTCCCTGGGCGTCATGGCGGTGGAGAAAAAATATTCCCCGGCCTTGATCAGCTTGTCCTTATTATCGAGCCGGGCCAGAATCGTGAAGCGCAGGGCATCCGAAGCCAGTCCTTCCTGCGCGAGGGCCTCGGCAGTCTTCTTAAGCCCCTGGCCCGGGTAGACGGTGAACAATTTCTCCAGGGCGGCCGTTCCCACCGGCCGGTCCGCCCAGGACATGAGATGCATGTAAAGCAGCCCAGTGGCGCAGATTCCCGCAAAAATCAGGGCGAATATGATAAAACCCAGCTTTTTAAGCATTCTCTGGCACTTTCAGGATTCATTTTTGCCGAAAGCCCACCATAAGGCATGCCATCGACGCTTGTCAAAGAAGAACTTGCAGGGCGACGCCATCCAGATGCCATGTGGCGCCTGGGGTCGTATAGTCGATCAGATCAAATTCCTTCATTCGGCATCCGGCCTTTGGCGTTGCCGCCGGGGGTTTCTTTTTCAATCGATGAAAGGTATACCAAGGTGTCGACCATACTCTAACAGGAGACCGGCGAGCATGACCCAGCGCCACCATGATAAGGATCGTTACCACGGATTCGAACAGGGCCCCATACGGCCGCCCAGCGAAGCCCGCAGCCTGCTGGTCCGGGTGACCCGCAACTGCCCCTGGAACCACTGTGCCTTCTGCCCGGTATACAAGGGTTCGCGCTTTTCCGTTCGCCCGGAAGCCCACGTCATCGAAGATATCGATGCGGTCTCCCGGCATGTGCAAGCGCTGAAACGCCTTGCCGAAGGGTCCGGGAACGTTTCCCATCAGGACATCAGCCAACGGATGCAGGGGCTGTCCGCCTCCGAGCAGCAGGCCTTCGGCGCTGCGCTGCGCTGGTTTGCCAACGGCATGGACGCCATATTCCTGCAGGACGCCAACAGCCTGGTGGTCAAGCCCGATCAACTGCTCCGGATTCTGCGGCATATCCGGTCCCGCTTTCCCTGGGTCGCGCGCATCACCTCCTACGCCCGCTCGCACACGATCGCCCGCATCAGCGGCGACCACCTGGGGCAGATGCGAGAGGCGGGACTGAACCGGATCCACATCGGCCTCGAGTCCGGCTCGGACGCCGTGCTCAGCAGGGTTCGCAAAGGGGTGGACAAACGCACCCAGGTCAAGGCCGGCAGGAAAGTGAAAAAGGCCGGCATCGAATTGTCCGCGTATGTGATGCCGGGTCTGGGGGGCAGAGACCTCTCCCGGGACCATGCCTTGGAAACCGCCGACGCCCTGAACCGGATCAACCCGGATTTCATCCGCCTGCGCACCCTGGCGATTCCCGGCGGCATTCCCCTGGCCGAGGACCATCGCAGCGGCCGGTTCGTTAAACTCAACGATCTGGAGATGGTCCGGGAAGTTCGGCTGTTCATCGACAGTTTGGCAGGCATCAGCAGCATGATCGTCAGTGATCACATTCTTAACCTCTTCGAAGAGGTCCAGGGGCCGCTTCCCGATGCCAAGCCCGGTATCCTGGCGGTGCTGGACCGGTTTTTGGCCCTCGCCCCCCTGGACCAGGTCCGCTTCCAGGTAGGCCGGCGCCTGGGCATCTTTACCCGCCTGGCCGATATGAACAGCCCCAATAGGAGCAACCGGGTGGATGCCTTTTGCGCAGTGCACGGCATTACGCCTGACAATGTGGATGGGATGGTCGATGAAATGGTGAAGCGGTTTATCTGATATGGGACTCAACCACAGCCTCAAAGCCGCCAGGAGAAAAATTGACGCCCTGGATGCGCATGAACGGAACGTCCTCGCGACAATCTGCCATGACATCCATGACGCCCAGAAGGCGTTGTCGCATAAAGCCGCCCCCATCCTGGAAGGGTGCATGGCCGAGTGCCAGGGTCTGTGCTGCCGGAACATCCATCCCGCCGATATCATCACCGAGTGGGACCTGGTGTATATCCTGGCCATGGCGCCGGAGATCGAAGCCGCCATGTCGGACTGCCTCTCCCGGGAAAGCTTTTTCCCTTCAGACTGCATCTTTCTTGAAAACGCTACCGGGCCCTGTCTTTTTCCTGACAACCTGAGACCGGAACGCTGCATCATCTCCTTCTGCCGTGTCGAGCCTTCCGTGGAAAAAGAGATCGGACGGGTAATGGGCGCTTTCAGCCGGCTGATCCGCTTCTTCACCTTCAGGCCGCTTCGCCGCTTGCCAAGATGGCTGATGCCGCGCCATTCCGACCGCCGCCGCACCAACGGGTAAGCGCCCCAATCCCTTTTTCATTCAAGACTTTTTCGCAAAGGTCGATAACTGCATTGAAACGCTGTTTCTCAGCCGGGTTTTTGCGTCCTTGGGGCGCCATTTTTTAAAACGACTTACCAAATGGTTATGGGGTTGCCGAACATGTTCAAGAATCTGCCGCTACTTGTCAAACAGATGATCTACTTTGCATGCATCACCCTGATTCTGGTGGTTGTCGGCCTGGTCGGTTTATTGGGGATGCGTGATGTCGGTGCCCGGCTCCAGGCCAGCACCGCATCAGGCCCGCTGATCTATGCCGCCATGGAGATGAAGATGGCGGTGGCGAATGACCTGCAGTTGTTTAAAAGTCTGGAGGCGGCTCAATGGCCGGACGAGATCGAGGCAACATGGCGCGCGCACGAAAATATCGCCGTTGGGTTCGGTGCCCTGGGCCAGGCCATTTTAAACGGTGGACAGACGGAAGCCGGGGGCATCGAAGCCACGCAAGATGACCGGCTGCGGCAGGTGGTGACCGATGCACTTACCTTCTACGAGGCGTCCTTTCATGTAAAATTTAAAATGCTGGCGGATCTGATGACCAAGAAGATTTCGGCAGAACCTTACGATTATGCCCTGCTGGATCAGTTGGGTGCGGAGGCCGGCCAGATCGGTGAGACCATCATTTCGCGACTCAAGGACGTGGAGACGGGGGTCAAGGGGTCGATTGAAGCCGTGAATCAGGAGGCCTGGCAGGCCATGGCCAGGGCCAACACATCCATGCTGGTTGGTATTGTCGCAGGGGTTTTGCTGGCCCTTTTACTGGGCGTTGTGAGCACCCGTAACATCACGCGGCCCATCAGCCAGGTGGTTAAACTGGCCCGACAGATGTCGGAAGGGGATTTTACCCACCATTTACGGATCGACCAGAAGGATGAAATCGGAATGCTGGTGGCAGCCCTGAACCGGCTGGTGATGCGCATGGAGAGCATGCTACGGCGCGTGGTGAACAGCGTGGATACCCTGCGTTTTTCATCGGTTGAAATGACCCGCATATCCGAACGAATGGGCCAGGGCGCGGATCTTACCGCAGGAAAATCCAATTCGGTGGCAACGGCGGCTGAGGAGATGAGCGTCAGTATGAACAGCGTATCCGCCGCCAGTGAAGAAGCCACCACCAATGTGTCCATGGTGGCGGATGCCGTGGCCGGGACCACGGACACCATCAAGGCGATCGCCCGGCATTCGGAAAAGGCCAGAACCATTGCGGACAGCGCAGTGGCCCAGGCGGACCATGCATCGGCGAAGATGAATGCCCTGGGCAGTTCCGCCGATGCCATCAGCAAGGTGACCGAGGTGATCACGGAGATTTCCGAGCAGACCAACCTGCTGGCACTCAACGCCACCATCGAGGCTGCCCGCGCCGGCGAGGCGGGCAAGGGTTTTGCCGTGGTGGCCAATGAAATCAAGGAACTGGCCCGCCAGACGGCCGCGGCCACCCATGAAATCAAGGCCAAGATTGAAGGCATCCAGCACTCGACCGATGAGACTGTCGGTGAAATGCAGGAGATATCCAAGGTGATCAATCAGGTGAACACCATCGTTGCCACCATCGCCACCTCCGTGGACGGTCAACTGGCAACCACCGAGGAGGTGGCCGGCAACGTGCGGGAGGCCTCTTTGGTCTTTGGCGAGATCAACCAGAACGTGGCCCAGTGTTCCGGTGCTACCGGCAAGATTTCTTCGGACATTGCCGACGTGAAATCCTCGGCGGACGAACTGACCCAGACCAGCATCCAGGTGGCCTCCAACGTCAAGGAGATTGTCCAGATCGCGGAAAAACTTCACGAAGTGGTGGAGCATTTTCATGTCAGCCCGCCCAAATTCGATATCACCGCGGTGAAAAAGGCCCACATGGCTTGGCATGAACGGCTCACTGATGCAATCAAGGGGGATAAAAAGATTTCCCCGAACGATGTTCCCGATCAAAACAGCTGCGATTGGGGGCGCTGGTACCACAGCGAGGCGGGACAAGCCCTGGCCGATCTGCCCGGATTTGCCGCAGCCGGCAGGCACCACGCGGAGGTTCACCGCCTGGCGCGTGAGATCGTCGGCCTCGTGAACCAGGGAGACCGTGGCAAGGCCAACCGGCGGATGACTGCGTTCAACGATGCCCGGACCGGATTGTTTGGTGAGTTGGACACCCTCTATTGTGCGTGACCCGGATCCGTTTGAGAAATCCCTGGCCAACGGGGCTGACATCCGCCGGAAGCCGGACCGTGGCAACGCCTTATTTTTTAGAAACCGATCTGGGTTGGTTGTCTTCCGGTCATTCCACCATCAGATCCGGATCTCTTTGCTGAACCGTTCCGCTCCCACGATGAAGCGGGTGGTCACCAGAGATCCGAGAATCGTCCCGAGGATTCCGGGGGCCATCACGCTTTGGCCGGCCAGGTAGAGCCCTTTGATGTTGGAGCGGTTCAGCAGGGCGGCGGACAGCATTTGGTCGTCGGACCGCATCACGCCGTAGGCCGAGCCGTTGGGGCTGTTGACCCAATCCCGGATGGTCAGCGGCGTGTAGGTGTCGATCACGTCGAGTCCAGTCAACGGACCGGTGATCGGTTCGATCGCTTTGATGAGCCTGCCGGCAAGGGCCGCTTTGGCGGCAGCATAAACGTCCCCCCGGCGCCCGGTACGGGTGTTTTCCCACGGCTGCCAGAGCTCGTCGTGGCCCCGGGTGATGAGGGTGAGCAGGAGATAGTCGGGGTTTCCGCTGGGGCGCAGCTGGGTGAAGATGGTATCGTTGATCGATCCGGCGGTGTCGGTTTTCATCGAGAACACATTATAGGGAAGGGGGGGGCGGGCGTCGGCCGGGACGATGGCATTGACGGCAAACATGCCGCCGGTGTTAACGAGTCGTGCAATTCTGCGGCGATAGGACGTTTTGACATTCTCAGGCCCCAATAGATCCACCACCACGCCGGGGTGCACGGCCCCGACCACCACGGGGGCATCATACCGTGCCCCGTTTTGCAGGGTAAGGCCTGTGGCATGGCCTTCACGGACGTTGATGTTGCGAACGGCCTGTCCGCATAAGGACGGTTCCGCCCAGGGCGGCAAGCCGCTGAACCAGAACGTCTGCCATGCGGGACCCGGGGCACTCCAGGCGCCATGCGGAAAACAGGTAGCTGGCCAGGGTCATGGTGTGGAAGAACTGCGGGCAGCGGTCCGGCGGCACCCCGAACCATACGGAGGGCACGCTCAACACGCTTTTTAGGCCCGGCGAACATCCCATCCGGTCCAGCACATGCCACAGCGGTTCGGTCCTATCGATCAGATTGTCCACAGACGGGCTATCGAAAATAAAATCAAGCCGGTCCAGTTCTCCGGCACTTTGACGCAGCAACGCCATGAATCCATCGATCGCATCCTGTTCTTTGGTAAAGGCCTCCTTCAAGTTGGCTTCATAGGCATCCAGGCCGACGGGAAAATCAAATTGCCAGCGGCCGGAGTCGGCATCGGTGAAATGGTAGCGGTCCACCGGCGTATTCACCCCCATGCGTTCCAGGGGCAGGTTTCCGGTAATGCCAAAATAATCAAACAGCCGTCGAAGCACCTGCCCCTGGTCCAGCGCACCCAGATAGTGCAGGCCCACGTTACAGTGAATGCCACGGCGGACATAGCTTCGAAGCATGCCTCCGGGCTGCCGGTTTTTTTCAATGACCGTTACCGAAAAGCCGAGCTTGGCAAGCAGGATGCCCATGCTCAGGCCGCCGATACCGGATCCGACGATCAGTGCTTTTTGATTTTCAAATTGAGCATGGCGCATCTGGTTCTCTCCTGGTCCGGCAGCGCCGAAATCCGATGTTACCCGTTCGTTAAAAAACTAAGGCATCACTTTTTGATCCGTCGGCCGACGCTCGAAGACCGCCATCACCGGACGGTCGATGAGGGTCGCCAGGGGAAGAATCTTCAGGTGTTGGTCTTGAATGCCGGATAGGATGCGATCGATTTCCATCAGCCAGTGTCGGGCCTTTTGTTGATCTTTCGGCCAAATGTCATGCAGCATGATAATATCCCCCGATCGAAGTTTTTTCAGTATTTTTCGGGAAAGCGTCGAAACCTGCCGATTGCCTCTGTCCCCCGCCCGCCGGCTGAAATTGACGGCGTACATGTCCAGCTGGTCGAGAATGGTTTTTAGCCTGGGATTGGTCACCCCCACGGGGGGCCTGAAGGTGTGGGGTAAAAC
Organism: uncultured delta proteobacterium; assembly: GCA_963704985.1. Taxonomy (GTDB): domain Bacteria; phylum Desulfobacterota; class Desulfobacteria; order Desulfobacterales; family Desulfosarcinaceae; genus Desulfosarcina. The sequence goes on from CAVPIL010000015.1 coordinate 142,118, forward strand.
GCCGAGGCGATGGAGCACGTGCTGGGTTTTCTCGATCTCTTCTTTCAGGGCCGCGGAGCCTTTAAGCATGATGAAGTTGTCATGGCTGTAGGAGTGGTTGCCGATAGTGTGGCCCTGGGATAGGATCTTGTGGATCAACTCGGGAAATTGCTCGGCCCGGCGGCCGTTAACGTAGAATGTGGCCCTGGCGCCATATCTGGAAAGCAGCGCCAGCAATTCAGGTGTCGATGCCGGATCGGGCCCGTCGTCAAAGGTGAGTGCGACGGCACCCTTTTCCGGCAGGCCGCGGCTAACCACCGGCAGGAAAAAACTGGACGTCGGCATCAACGATGCGGCGACACATACGATGATAAAGATCAGCAGGGGCACTGCCGCCAGGAGCGGGCTGAAGACGGCCGTTAAAAGGGATATGCAGATGGCGCCGAGGCCGATGTGTGCGGCCGGGGGGAGATTCTTCAGGCGATGCACAACTGGCGTTGTCCGGTACGATGTCATCGGATCAGGCCCAACAGCAGCAATGCCACGGCAAGCGCATGGGCGCCGATGACCATGAGCCTGTTATGGTGATAAAATTCGTTTCTTTTCTGTATCGCCCGCAGGCCGCCGCAAAAGCGGCGCAAGCGGTCGAGGGGCAGATAGCGTTCGTTGTCCGACCGTGAACTGCTCTGGAAGGCAATGGATGGGTAAACGGCGTAGGTTTGATCATCCTTAAGATCCTTAAGGAAATCGTCGTAGGCCACCGACTGCCACGGATGTCGAACGAGAAACTCGGCAAACCGCCGGTGGACCAGCATGGCGTGGGTTAAACTTCGAAATCCAACCTGAAGGATCGACGGGTAGGCGGTGCGCCGGCTGTGACGGACCATGCAGCCGAGAAGGAGCAAGTTCCAGCGGTTATGGGTGCGGATAAAGTCCATGCAGCGGGCCAGAATTTCAGGGGTGAACCGATCAAACACGACGTCGTCTTCAAATACGAGCATCCGTTCGGCACCCGCTTCGAGGCCTTTGCCCAAGCACAGCAGGTGGGATTCATAAATGCCCTGCTCGCAGTCGGTGGGGTGCTTGTCCACCAGAACGAACTCGACCCGTTCGGCCAGGCCCACCGCGGCGAACTGGGCCCGGGCGTCTGCTTGCCGATCGGTCCTGCTGACCAGTGAAATGCAGTAGATTTTATCAACGCCATGCCAGGTTGCTTGCATTATTATTACCAACCCCATATATGGGAAAAAGTGCCCAGCCGGTCATCAGCGGAGTCCTTTGTGTACATGGCGGCATCCAAAAATTCAACCTGATTTGACGGGGTCGCCCAGCGATGATTAAACGCCTGGTTCAGAAAATAGCCCAAACCGCCTACGTTCGATCCGCCATCGAAGAGAATTCCAATCTGGCCAGCTTTAAGCAAAAACCGACGCCGCGGATGGTATGGGGATTGGTGATCATCGGTATCAGCTACACGATCGGCTGGCCCATGGTGGGACTGCTCGGCATGCTGGCGGTGTATCTGAACGAACCGCTGATCGCGATCATCGGCGGCCCGGTCACCTATGGGCTCTCGCATCTGACGTTCATGCTCGGTGCCTGGCTGGCCGGTGCAGAACATGCCAGAACCTTCTTGCGCTGGGCAACCCGCGTTATTATTTCTAAACTAATGAAACAAGATCCAGTCTTGACACCGCCGGAGGACTCCGGATCCTCGGCTGCCAAGGGTCCGCAGTAGTTCTGGGCAAGTTCACCTCCGGCGCTTTATGCTGCCGCTGCGCGGCGTTTTCAACGCCTGGGTTCAAATTAAGGAGCTGACTGTGAAAATCACTTTGGTGCATCCCGCCGGCTCCAACTGGCTGCCCGGTAAAAAAGATGTGGCCGCCGTGGCCAACCGCATGGCGCCGCTGGGCCTGCTTTCCATTGCCGCCTACCTCGAAAAAAAGGGCCACGAGGTTGCCGTCATCGACTGCCTGGGGCCCCATGCCGTGTCCGGCACCCAGGCAACTGTCGAACAGATCCTGAGTCATGAACCCGACCTGGTCGGTTTTTCGGCCACCACCTCCGGTTTTCTGGATGGCCATGACCTGGCTGCCGGCATCAAGGCGGTTCGGCCGCAAACCCGTACGATTTTCGGGGGTGTTCATATTTCCGCTCTGGGCGGGGTTTTGCTGGAGCGGTTCGACCCTATCGACTACCTGGCCATGGGCGAAGGCGAGGTCACCATGAGCCAGCTCGCCTCGGGCCAACACCCACGCGACATCAGCGGCCTGGTATGGCGGCACGACAACCGGGTGGTCACCAACCCGCAGCGGGAACACATCCGCAACCTGGATGATCTTCCCTTTCCGGCTTATGAAAAGCTCGCTGGATTTCCCAAGGGTTACCGCCTGCCCCTGTTCAGCTACACCATGACACCCGGAGCCACCATGGTCACCAGCCGGGGTTGCCCGTTCCAGTGCTCTTACTGCGACCGATCGGTTTTCAAACAGGGGTATCGGTACAACTCGGCCGACTATATTTACGATCATATGCAATATTTAAGATCGCGGTTCGGCATCCGCCATCTGAACGTCTACGATGATCTGTTCACCCTGAACCGCAAGCGGATCGTCCGCCTCTGTGGCCTGTTGATGGAAAAACCACTGGGAATCCAGTTTAACTGTGCCGTCCGCGTCGGCCATGCCGATGACGATCTGCTGGGCATGCTCCAGCGCGCCGGATGCCTGATGGTTTCTCTGGGCATCGAATCGGGGGATCCGGATCTGCTGGAAATCCACAAACCGGGGATCTATCTGGAAGCGGTTCGGGATACGGTCAAACGGATCAAGGCGGCCGGCTTGAGGGTCAAGGGACTATTCATGATGGGGCTTCCGGGAGACACGCCGGCCTCCATCCAAAAAACCAGCGACCTTGTGATGTCGCTGGGCCTCGATGACATGAACATGTCAAAATTTACGCCTTTTCACGGCGCGCCGGTATGGAAAACCATCTTAGATGAAGGTACGCTTGAGGAAAACTGGCGATTGATGAACTGCCTTAACTTCGTCTTCATCCCCAAAGGCATCGACTCGAAAGAGACGCTGGATCAGCTATACAACACCCATGTCAAACGATTCTACTCCGACAAGGCATGGCGCAGAACGTTTACCAAGCGCCTCTGGAAACACCGCCGAAGCCTGTGGTACCTTTTCATCCATCTTCCCGATTTTCTCTATGCCATGCAAACCTTCGAGCCTGCAAAAGAACGATGAACGTCGATTCCCGACCGTGATGGAGAGAGACGGGGCCGCATCTTAATTTTTGAGATCGCTCCACGTTGCCGGTTGACAAGCTTGGGTGAAACTCATATATTCCAAAACAACGATATGGAGATCGGTATGAAAGAATTCATCCGGGTCATGAAAGCACTTTCCGACCCCACCCGCATAAAAATCCTGAAGATTCTGGAAAAACGCATGATGTGCGTCTGCGAACTGCAGACCGCCCTTGGTGCAGCCCAGTCAACGACCAGCAAACATCTAAAAATACTCGAGGATGCCGGACTGGTGAATCCCCGCAAAGACGGGTTGTGGGTCAATTACACCCTGGCCGACGGCCGCCAGAGCCCGTTTGCCGCCTCGTTGCTGGGCAATTTGCGGCATTGGCTCAATGACGAAACCGATATCCGACGACTGATTGGATCGATAGAGGGGATCGATCGGTTCAAGATTCTGAATAAGAACTGATTTTTTTTGTCTCTTATATATCATTAAATGGCGATATATAGAATCATTGGACCGTTTTGGGAAAACATAAAGGATCCGTGGCTTACCACGAAGCGAATTCAAACCACTGTCACCGGAAGGAGAAAACAAATGGAGATCAAAGTATTGGGGCCCGGTTGTGCCAAGTGCAAGCAGACTGAGCAAATTGTTAAGGAAGCCGTGGCCGCTGCCGGAGTTGATGCCAGGGTGGAAAAGGTCACCGATGTCATGGCGATCGCCGGCTACGGAGTTTTCGGTACACCGGCGGTGGTGGTGGACGGCGAGGTTAAAAGCGTGGGAAAGATTCCAAAGAAAGACGAGATTATCGACTGGTTGAAAAAATAAGAAGGCCGGCGGTTGATCGCAGAGGCATCCTGGCTGTATCGATGGAGAGAACCATGTTTCGGAATGAAAATAAAATAGTTGATCTTGCGGTAGCGCCTGGCAAAAAAGGACCCGGTCTTCGGGACACCGTGTGGCTTCAATTTCTGTTAGGGATCAGCGGCGTGTACCTCTGGTGGTTGGTGTATGGCTTATTGCCGCAGTTCTCAAGGTTTTTGACATACTCGCTGTTTAAAATAGGCATGGGTACTCACCTGGGTGCGGCATTGGAATTTTTCTTTTACGACACCCCCAAGGTGATGATGCTGCTGGTGCTGGTGGTATTCGGCGTGGGTATCATCCGAACTTTTTTCACCCCGGAGCGCACCCGGGACATATTGTCAGGCAAAAGCGAATTTGCGGGCAATATCATGGCGGCCTCGCTGGGTATCGTCACCCCATTTTGTTCGTGCTCGGCCGTGCCACTGTTTATCGGCTTTGTGACCGCCGGTGTACCCCTGGGAGTCACTTTCTCTTTTCTGATTGCCGCGCCTTTGGTCAATGAGATTGCCGTGGGACTGCTGTATGGCTTGTTGGGGTGGAAGGTGGCCGGCATTTACATGGCTACTGGATTGACCATTGCCATTATGGCGGGATGGGTAATCGGCCGCATGCATCTGGAAAAATATATTGAGGACTGGGTGGTCAAACTCAATGTCGATACGGCTGCAGTTTCGCAAACAAAGCTGATGTGGCGGGACCGGGTCGCCGCCGGATGGGAAGCCGTCAAGGAAATCGTCGGCAAGGTCTGGATCTACATGATCATCGGTATCGCCGTCGGAGCAGGGATTCACGGCTATGTGCCGGAGGGATTCATGGCCGCCATCATGGGCAAGGGCGCCTGGTGGGCTGTTCCGGTGGCCGTGGGCATGGGGGTGCCCATGTATTCCAATGCCGCCGGAATCATTCCGGTGGTCGAGGCGCTGCTGGGCAAGGGTGCCGCGCTGGGCACCGTACTGGCCTTCATGATGTCGGTGATTGCGCTGAGCCTGCCTGAAATGATCATCCTCAGAAAAGTGCTCAAGCCGCAACTGATCGCTATTTTTGTCGGCGTAGTGACCGGCGGGATTCTGATCGTTGGGTATTTGTTTAATATCCTGATTTAATGAGGACCAAGGCTTGACATGGCGAACCATATGAAAATGGCGGATGTTGTGAAGCGACCGGAATTCAGATCGATGGTCTTGCCGGCGATTGCATCGGCTATGCTGCTTGTCGGGATGGCCGCCACAGCTTTCAGCGATCCCGGGATCGACTTCAATACGCTTCCGGTCAAGGATACGGTGACCATGATCGACTTGGGAGCTAAAAAATGCATCCCCTGCAAGATGATGGTTCCCATCCTTGAAAAGATCGAGAAGAAATACGAGGGTAGGGCGGCCATCATATTTATCGATGTCTGGGAGAATCGGGAGCAGGCGACGCGATTCGGCGTCAGAGCGATTCCCACACAGATATTTTACGATGCCGAGGGCAAGGAGGCCTCCCGTCACATTGGATTCATGTCAGAGGAAGAGATCGTGAGCATGCTGACCCGGTTGGGTGTTGAACCTTAACCTGAAAAGAACTGAATTAGATGAGTCCGACGTTAGACGCATTTTTTCTCACCGTCAATGCATGGATGACCAGCGGGTCGGTCATGGCCCTTTTGGGCTGTTTTGCCTGGGGCATGGTGAGCGTGATGTTCAGTCCGTGCCATCTGGCGTCCATCCCGTTGATCGTTGCCTATGTTGCCGGCCAGGAAACCGCTGTGGATCCTAAACGGGCGGGATTTTATGCGGGTGCATTCACTTCGGGGCTGTTTGTCACCATCGCTCTGGTTGGAATCATCTGTGCCGGGTTGGGACGCATGCTTGGTGATGTGGGCCTCTGGTGGCAAGTACCGGTTGGGGCTATGCTGATCTGGGTGGCCATGGGCATGCTGGGTGTGCAGGCCTGTACCATGTCCGGGTCGATGCTCTATCGGTTGAACCTGCGCGGTATTCACGGCGCTTTCGGCCTGGGACTGGCCTACGGCATGCTTTCCGGATCATGCACCTTCGGCTTTATCGCCCCCATTCTGGCGGTAGTTACCGTCCAGCAGAAATGGGCTACCGGGTCGTTGATGATGGTTCTGTTCGCATTGGGGCACTGTCTCCCCATTGTTATCGTCGGCAGCTCCACGGCCATGGTGAGAAAACTGACTGAAAACCACGCCTGGCAGGATGCGGGCAACTGGTTTCGAAAGGGTGCCGGTGTGGTCGTTGGATTGATGGGGCTATATTTCATGACACGCCCTTTCATTGAAGGCAGCGCCCTATAACTGTTGTCGCATCATGGAGGTGAACATGCTGCTCGAATCCTATCGCCTGGAGATCTTCAACAACGAGTGCATGCCCGGCGCCATGACCGTGCAGTGTTTCGCCCACCTGGATCAGGATGTCTCTGCGGCACTGCCTTTCTTGAACGCCGAGTTGGGCGGTTTCGCGTACATCAAGGAGCCACCCTCGGTGACTTTTAAAATGTACGGTAAACTGCTGACTGTTCACGGTGGAAAGATTGCCGTCAATGCCCTCAAGGATGAGGGCGAAGCCGGAAAAATCGTTGCGTGGCTGAAACGGGAGATCAACAATGCCTGGGAGAATCGCGATCAGATCGTCCCCCGTTTTGAAGGCATGCCCCGTCCACGGGTCATTGATATTCTCAAGCGCCTGCCCATGACCAACTGCCGGGAGTGCGGTGAACCGACCTGCATGGTGTTTGCCACCCGGGTGGCAGAGGGGGCCAAGGGCAGCGGTGACTGTCCGCCAATGAACGCCGAAACGAAACAATCCATCGAAGACTATATGGCCGGGTTTTCCGTCGGTTCTAACGGCACTCCGTGGTGATCAGAGACGGTTCGCTGTCAGACGAAACGAGAAGCGGTCTTTTCTATTCAACGATAAAAGCGAACGGTAGTGATCCCCGATGAAAGACAGACTAAAAATTCTTTTCCTGTGCACCGGCAACAGCTGCCGCAGCCAGATGGCCGAGGGGTGGGTCAACCACCTGAAAAGTGACCTGATCGAGGCCCAATCAGCCGGTATCGAAACCCACGGGCTCAACCCGCTGGCGGTCAAGGCCATGGCCGAGGCAGGCGTGGACATTTCCCTCCACCAGTCCAAGCTGGCCGTTGATTTTATCGGCCAGCCATGGGATTACGTGGTCACCGTGTGTGGTCATGCCCACGAAACCTGCCCCTATTTTCCGGGTGGTGTAAAAATCGTTCACGTGGGATTCGACGACCCGCCTGCGCTGGCCAAAGACGAACCCACCGAGCAAGCGGCCATGGCCCATTACCGCCGGGTGCGCGACGAAATCCGGGCCTTCGTCGAATCCATGCCGGAGGCACTCGAAAATCAATCGTAACCAGGAGTGAATCAATCGATGAACAGTGACGCAGCCACGATCAAAGACCGCAAAATGACCAGCATCTTCGAACGCTTCCTCTCCTTGTGGGTGCTCCTGTGCATCATCGCCGGCATCCTGCTGGGAAAAATCGCCCCCGGCGTGGCCCGGACACTGGACGGCATGGCCATCACCGTCAACGGGGCGCCGGTGGTCTCCATCCCCATTGCCGTCTGCCTGTTTTTCATGATGTACCCCATCATGGTCAAGATCGACTTCGGCGAGGTGATCAAGGCCGGTAAAAGCGGCAAACCGGTGTTTCTGACCCTTTTCATCAACTGGGCCGTCAAACCCTTCACCATGTATGCCATCGCCCTTTTTTTTCTCGGCACGCTTTTTTACGGGTTCATCGGGTCCGATGCGGTGGACCTGGTAAAAATGCCCTTCGGCCTGGACCTGCCCGTGGGAGCCGCCCACGGCGCCGGCAGCGTGGTTCTGGTCGACGGCGTCAAGCTGCTCGAAGTACCCCTCTGGCGCAGCTACCTGGCGGGCTGCATCCTGCTGGGCATCGCGCCGTGCACGGCCATGGTGCTGGTGTGGGGCTTCCTCTCCCGGGGCAACGACGGGCTCACCCTGGTGATGGTGGCCATCAACTCGCTGACCATGCTGCTGCTTTACGGCGTGCTGGGGGGGTACCTGCTGGGCGTGGGGCGCCTGCCCGTCCCCTGGCAGGCGCTTTTGCTCTCCATCGGCATATACGTGGCCCTGCCCCTGGTGGCCGGCTACTTGTCGCGCCGCTGGATCATCGCCGCCAAGGGGGAAAGCTGGTTCAAGGAGAAATTCCTGCACGTGCTCACGCCCATCACCATCATTGCCCTGCTGCTCACCCTGGTGCTGCTCTTCTCCTTCAAGGGGGAGGTCATCCTGGGCAACCCGTTGACCATCCTCTGGATCGCCGTGCCCCTGTTGGTTCAGACGCTGCTGATTTTCTGCCTGGGATACGGCCTGGCGCGGCTGCTGAAACTGCGCTACGAGGATGCCGCTCCGGCAGCCATGATCGGTGCATCCAACCATTTCGAGGTGGCCATCGCCACCTCGACCATGCTGTTCGGCCTCTCGTCGGGAGCCGCGCTGGCCACGGTGGTGGGGGTTCTGATCGAAGTGCCGGTGATGCTCATGCTGGTCAGGATCTGCCTCCATACGCGGTCATGGTTTGAAAATGGAAGCACCTGAATCGGGTCCATCCAGTCCCGCCGCCAGGCTGCGTAGCCGCATCTAATGCAACTGAAGAGCCTTGACTTTTGTCGGGTATCGTGTCTAATGACAGCCATTTTTAACCCACAGCGAGGTGGATTATGAAAAAGGTCAGAGCAACGGCAAAGCCGGTTAGTCTTTTCCTGGCGATCCTCATGATCGTCATCTTCACCCCCTATCAAATCGTCCTGGCCAAAATGGTTACCGCTGAAACGGTTCTCGATGCCGCTCGTGTCGATGATGCCCGCGCGGTTGTCAACGCCGTACTATCCCGAGAAAACGTGAAGATGGCGCTCGTCTCCCAGGGCATAGACCTTCAAGAGGCCTTGGCACGCATCAACACGCTTTCGGACGCGGAACTCGTCGCTCTTGCCGATCGCATGGAAAGCCTGCCCGCCGGCGGAAGCAGTTTTGGAATCCTTGTCGGTGCGTCCCTAGCCGTTTTCATTGTCCTTCTGATTACCGATATTTTGGGATATACTGACATTTTCCCCTTTGTTAAGAAAAGACGCATCTAACGCGAGCGTACGCAATTTGCAGCCGGCTGGTCGTCGCATGGGCAGCTTCATACTGAGCCTGGCGCTGGTACTGGCCGTTGCCGCTTGCGCAGGACGTGCGGGGATCAGATGGCCCATCAGGGCAATGGACCGCCCTGAGTCATACCTGCTGAATGCCGTTCCGTATTTTCCCCAGCAAGCTTTCCAATGCGGCCCGGCCGCACTGGCAATGGCCCTGGCATGGAGCGGGGTTGGCGTTTCCCCTCAGGCGCTGGTAGCTGACGTTTTCACGCCCTCACGCCAAGGCAGCCTTCAATCGGCGATCATCGCTGGCGCCCGCCGGCACGGACGCGTTGCCTACCTATTATCGGAACCTGAAGCCTTGATCGATGAAGTCGCCGCCGGACACCCGGTTGTCGTGCTCCAGAATCTCGGGCTGGCGTGGTACCCCGTATGGCACTATGCGGTCGTGGTCGGACTGGATTTGGCTAAGGGCAATGTGATCCTGCACTCCGGTGCGACGCCCCAGAAGCAGCTCTCGTTCACAACCTTTGAACATACCTGGGCCCGCAGTGATTTCTGGGGCCTGCTGGTGCTGCCGGCGTCGCGGCTGCCGGCCGTCTGTAACGAAACGGACTATCTGGTGGCGCTGAGCAATCTTGAACGATCAGGCCGTTGGGAAACCGCTGCCGAAGGCTATCAAACCGCGCTGAACCGTTGGCCGGACAGCCTGCCGGCAACCGTGGGGCTGGGTGTCTGTTTATACCGGACAGGCGATCTGCAAGCGGCTGAGACCGTTTTCCGCGACGCGATCCTCAAATTCGTCGCTGAGGGCGTCCTGTTCAACAACCTGGCCCAGGTGCTGATGGAACAGGGCAGAAAAACCGAAGCCCTGGAGGCTGCCATGCAGGCGATTGAATGCGGCGGCCCGTTGAAGGCGCATTTCGAGAAAACCCTTGAAGAGATCCGCAGCCAGCCAACGCGATGACTTCGCATCGTCGTCATCAGTACCCGCGCTCCTGACCTCGCCGATCAATGCCGGCGCCGGTGAACTGTCAAAGCCGGCCGAGCCGCTCAAGGTCATGGTCAATCAGTTCATAATTTAGCAGAGGTGCCGTAACCGGGAACGGATGGACAAGGATGCCTGTTCCCGGTATTCGTTGGCCTCATCCTAGCTCGCCTCGGCTGGGCCAGCCGCGTCGTTCAACACCGGGGCAGGATCGGCCGGTTTGTCTTTCGGCCGATAAACCGGCAGAGAAATGGTGAAGGTGGTGCCTTCGCCCAGCCGGCTGTCGACCTTGATGTCTCCGCCATGGTCCTTGATGAAGCCATAGCAGACCGACAGGCCCAATCCCACGCCCTTGACGCTGTCGGTCTTGGTGGTGAAAAAGGTCTCGAAAATCAGATCCAGGTGCTCCTCCTTGATGCCTACGCCATTGTCTGTGAGGGTTATGTGAATGAAATAGTCGTCGCCTTCGGTGGCTACGGTGAGGCGGCCGCCTTCGGGCATGGCATCACGGGCGTTGGAAATCAGGTTTAAAAAAACCTGGCGCAGCTGGTTCTTGGAGGCAAACACTTTCCCGAGATTGTCTGCGAAGCTGTGCACCACCTTGATGGAGTGCTCCCAGAGCTGCTTTTCATATAACAGGAGAATTTCGTCCAGAATGGTGTTGATGTCCACCGCAGCGCGCTCCTCCTGGTCCGGCTTGGAAAAGGAGAGCATCTTGCGCAGCATGTCCGTCACCCGCACGGTTTCCGACAGGCTCATCTCCAGCAGCTTGCGGCGCTTGTTGCCGGTCGGAATTTCGGTCTTCATCAGTTCCAGCGTGTTCATGATGCCATAGAGCGGGTTGTTGAGTTCGTGGGCGATCTGGGAGGTGAGCCGGCCCATGGCGGCCAGCTTTTCCGACTGCAGAAGCTGCTCCTGGGTTCTGTGGAGCTTGCGCTCCATCTTCAGCTGCTCCTCCAGATCCACAAATATGCCCACCGAGGCCATTTCCCTGCCTGTCTCATCGTAAATGAGATTGGCCGACAGGTTGCCCTCCACCGATCGTCCGTTCTTGGCCTTGAAGGTCATGGGATAAGAGCGCAGCTTGCCTTTGCCGCCATAGTCGTCGCTTCTCATCATCTGCATCACCTTGCGGGCCATGTCGTCGAGGTAAAGGTCTTTTACGTTCATGCCGCCGATGATTTCAGGAGCCAGATATCCCAAGGTTTCTTCGGCGCCCTGGTTCCAGATGATGATGTTGCCCTTCATATCCGACCCCATGATGGCGTTGGGAGAACTCTGGATGATGTTGTTGAGAAAATCATGGGCTTTTTTCAGATCCTGCTCCATTTTCTTGCGCTGGGACTGATCCACGCAGATGCCCTCGTACCCCAGCACGTTGCCTTTGGAGTCGTAGCGCACGTGGGCGGTGAGAAACACGGGGATGGGAATGCCGTTTTTTTTGCGGAAATCCACTTCGTAGTCGATGACCCGGCCATGGGTTTCGATCATCTCCTGGAAGCGGGCCCGTTCTTCGGCCTTGAGGTAGATGTCCCGAGCCAGATCCAGATCAAGGAATTCGTTTTTATCGGCATAGCCCAGCATATCCAGCAGGGCCGGGTTGGCATCGAGGAATTTTCCCTCCTTGCTGCTGATGTAGACGCCTGCGGCCACGTGCTCGAAGAGGCTGCGAAAGCTCTCCCGGGAGGTCTTGAGCCGGTATTCCTGGTCTTTGCGGTGGGTGATGTCCCGGTAGAGGCTCAGTTTGGAGATGCTGCCGTCGGTGTTGTGCAGCGGAATTTCCAGCAGATCGTAGGTCTTGTCCACCAATGGCACGTAGACCTCCTCGTGAACGTTCTGCCGATTGTCGAACACCTCCCTGGCCCGGCACCATGGGCAGGGGGCGGCGGTCTGGTTGATTACCTCGTGGCACTTCTTGCCGACGCCGCTGCCGAATACCCGGATCATGGCCTTGTTCATGAACTCGACAACATAATTGTCATTGACGATGTAGATGCCGTCGGCCATGGCATCCAGAACGCCGGTCAGTCCGTGGGCCTGGGTAACGTCCATGTTTCTATCCTCGACATACAGGTATGCCTGTGGTTGAAATTATCGCCCGCCTTGTTCCTGGGGCGAACGGCAACGTTTTGAAACAGGCTCTACGCTATTGACGGTTTCGTAAAAGCCCTATATCTGCATTCATCATTCGACGTTTGACGTTCGACGCTCACGGCCGTTAACCGGCCAGCGGTCCCAGAGTCTTCACCGTGGCGGTCATTTCGCTGGCGATGCGCGCGAATTCGGGGGCCATGGCCGAAGAGAGGTTGAACATCTGCACCCGCGAGCCGTCGATGCCGATCGCTTCCAGGGTTTTTTTCACCTGGTCAACTTTTTTGCGTGTTCTTCGATTTCCTTCCAGGAAATGGCATTCGCCGTCCATTCACCCGGCCACATAAATGCCGTCGGCGCCGGCCTCAAACCCCTTGAGCAGATGAATCACATCCACCCGGCCCGTGCATGGCACCTGGACCACTTTGACGCTGGCCGGGTAGGGGAGCCGCATGGAGCCGGCCAGGTCGGCGGCCGCATAAGAGCAGTATTTGCAGCAGAAAGCTAAAATATTGGGATCCGTGGTCGCGGTCATATTTTTCTCCTTGGTTAGCGGATCGGTCTGCAGAGCAAAGTCGGTGGCAAGAGGTCGCACCTCCGAAAACTGATCGCGGCTGGAAGCCGCTCCACCAATTCCGCAATTCCTGAATTCCAAAATTCATTAATTTGGATGTCCGAATCCTTTCTTCAGACTTCTGTCCTCCGACTTCAGCCTTACGCAGCGATGAACAGGGCCTCGATCTTGGCGATCAGCTGGTCGTCGGTGAAGTGCGCCAGGGTGATGGCCTTGCCCGGGCACTCGGCCACGCAAGTGCCGCAGCCATGGCATTGGGCCGGATCGATGACGGCGTGGCTGTGCTCGCCCACACTGGGAATATCGTAAGGGCAGGCCCGCACACAGGTCAGGCATGCGGCGCATTTGCCTGCGTCCACCGTGGCCACCACGCCGCCCACCATAATGGCGTCGCGGGAGAGCAGGGTCATGGCCCGGGAGGCGGCAGCCTGGGCCTGGGCAATGCTCTCTTCCAGGGGTTTGGGGTAGTGGGCCAAGCCGGCCAGATAGATACCCTCGGAGGAAAACTCCACCGGCCGCAGCTTGGCATGGGATTCAACCAGGAATCCGTCGGCATTGACCGGCACCTTGAAGGCTTCGTAAAGCTCTCGGTTGACGTTGGGCACCACCCCGGTAGCCAGTACCAGCAGGTCGGGCCTCAGGCGTACCGGCATGCGCAGCACGTGGTCGCTGACGTCTATCATTAGACCGTTGTCGGCTCTGGTCGAGACCTTGGGTGGGTTTTCCGGTTCGTAGCGGATGAACAGGATACCTGTTTCGCGGGCCTCCTTGTAAAGGTCCTCGCGGAACCCGTAGGCGCGGATGTCGCGGTAGAGGATGAACACCTTCTTCTTGGGGTTGATTTTCTTGACGGCCAGGGCGCTTTTCAGGCTGTGGGTGCAGCAGATTTTGCTGCAGTAGGGACGCTTGTCGTCCCGGGAACCCACGCATTGAATGAAGACCACGCTTTTGGCCAGGAGCAGTCGCCGATCCTCGTTGGCCATGGCCGTGTCCATATCCAGGTGGGTGAGCACGTCGGGGTGGCTGCCGTACAGGTAGAGCTCCGGTTTGTATTCGCCGCCGCCGGTGGCCAGGATCGTGGCCCCGTGGGCCACCACCGTTTCAGCCTGGTCACCATTCATGGACGCCAGCGTGGTGGAGAAATGGCCGATGCTGCCCGTTGTGCGCGTGACCCGCGTGCCGGTAAGGAGCCGGATGCGCGGGTGGGCCTTAACCCGTTCAATGGTCCTGGCCAGGTAGGGGGCGATGGGTTCCCCCTGCCAGGTGGCGTTCAGCAGGTTGGCCACGCCGCCCAGCACCGTGGATTTTTCAACCAGGACCACCTCGGCACCCTGGTCGGCTACACCCAGGGCCGCTTCCATGCCGGCGACGCCGCCGCCGACCACCAGGGCTCTCTTGGTAATGGCCAGGCTCACCTGGTGCAGGGGTTCGATATGCGCCGCCTTGGCCACGGCCATGCGTACCAGGTCCTTGGCCTTGGCCGTGGCCCGCGCCGGTTCGTTCATGTGCACCCAGGTGTTCTGGTCGCGGATATTGGCCATCTCGAACAGGTACTTATTCAGGCCCGCATCGCGGATGGTCTCCTGGAACAGGGGTTCGTGGGTGCGAGGGGAACAGGAAGCCACCACCACCCGGTTGATGCCTTTTTCACCGATGATCGCTTTCATGTGGTCCTGGGAGTCCTGGCTGCAGGTGAACAGGTTGTCTTCCACGTGGACCACGTGGGGCAGGCTGGCGGCATAGTCGCGCACTGCCGGTACATCGGCGATGCCGCCGATGTTGATGCCGCAGTTGCAGACGAAGACGCCGATGCGCGGCGCCTGATCGGAGACGTCCAGTTCCGGAGGCAGTTCGCGCATGCGGGTCAGGGTCCAGCGGGCGTCGGACAGCAGGCCGCCGGCAGCGGCGGCCGAGGCCGAGGCCTCCATGACCGAATGGGGAATATCCTTGGGTTCCTGGAAGGCCCCGCACACGAAGATCCCCTCCCGGTTGGTGCTCACCGGTGCCAGGCAATGGGTGGCGGCATGCTGGTAGTGGTTCAGGTCGACGCCCAGCCGCCCGGCCAGGGATACGGCGTCGGGGTTGGGCGCCAGGCCCACGGAGAGAATCACCATGTCGAATTGCTCTTCCATGTTGTTGCCCGACTCGGTTGCGTAGATGATGCGCAGCCGGTCGTCCTCGGCCGGGAACACGGAGTGGATGCGCGAGCGGATATGGCGCACCCCGTGGTCCTCCCGGGCCCGGATGGCATACTTGTCAAAATCTTTGCCGAAGGTGCGCATGTCCATGAAAAAGATAGCCGTATCCAGCTCCTCGTCGCTGTGCTCCTTGGCGATGACCGCCTGCTTGTTGGCATACATGCAGCAGACCGACGAGCAGTAGCCGTTGTCGCAGGCGTTGAGATCCCGAGACCCCACGCATTGCAGCCAGGCGATTTTTTTGGGCGGCCGGTCGTCCGACGGCCGCACCAGGTGCCCTGCATAGGGGCCGGAAGCGGAGAGAATGCGCTCGAACTCGAGGCTGGTGACCACGTTGGGGTGGGCGGCATAGCTGTAGGTCTGGTATATGGACGGGTCGAAGGGGGTGAACCCCGGGGCCAGGATGACCGCCCCCACCTCGACTTCATGGATCTGCTCAACCATGTCGTGGCATACCGCTCCGGCCAGGCAGGCGGTGACGCACTGGTAGCACTCCGAGCAGACGCCGCAGGCCAGGCAGCGCTGGACCTCTTGTTGAACGGCCGCTTCGTCCAGGCCCAGCTGAACCTCGTCGAAGGTGGCTTTACGTCCGTCGGGGCCGGCCATGGGCATGGCTTGACGCGCGATGGGCACAGCCGTGGCGAGGTCCACGTCTTCCACCGGCACCAGCGCGGCGTCCCGGCCGGCCTTGAGATCTTCGCCCAGCAGGTAGCGCCGGATGGATTCGGCGGCGGTCTTGCCGGCGGCAATGGCTTCCACTACGGTTTTGGGACCGGTGACCGCATCGCCGCCGGCAAAGATGTCCGCATCGCCGGACTGCAGGGTGATCGGGTCCACGTTCATGGTGCCCCAGTCGCTCAGGGTGCAGGCACACTCGTCGGTGAGACAGGCCCAATCCGACTCCTGTCCGATGGCCGGCACCACCGCGTCCACCGCGATGGAAAACTCGGATCCGGCGATGGGCTCCGGCCGTCGCCGGCCGGAAGCATCCGGTTCGCCCAGCTGCATGCGGATGCATTCGATGGCCGTCACCCGGCCCTTTTCTTCGACCACCCGCACCGGGTTGGTCAGGGTCATGATCTCAATGCCCTCCTCGCGGCACTCTTCGATCTCTTCGGCGTTGGCCGGCATTTCCGCCTCGCTGCGCCGGTAGATGATGAACGGATTTTTGGATCCATTGCGCAGGGCGGTTCTCACCGAGTCCATGGCCACGTTGCCGCCGCCGATCACGGCGACGCGGTCGCCCAGGTCAATCCGCTCACCCAGGTTGGTGCGCAGCAGGAAGTCCATCCCGGGCCAAACCCCTTCATATTCTTCGCCCTCGATGCCCAGCAGCTTGCACTCCAGGGAACCGATGGCCATGAAAAAGGCGCTGTATCCCTGCTCGCGCAGCTGGCCGACGGTGGTGTCCGTCCCCAAGTTTACTCCGGTCTTGAATTCGACGCCCAGCTGGCGCAGCACCGCGATCTCCGCGTCGATGATCTCCCGCGGCAGGCGGTAGGCCGGGATGCCCAGGCTGAGCATGCCGCCCAGTACCGCGTGCTTTTCGAAAACCGTCACCGCAAAGCCCTCGACGGCCAGAAAGTAGGCGCAGGCCAGGCCGGCCGGCCCGCTGCCCACCACGGCCACCTTTTCCGTTTTGGCCTCCTTTTTCTTGGGGATGACGGTCACATCGTTTTGCCTGGCCCAGTCGGCCAGGAAGCGGTGCAGGGCCATGATGGAGACGGGTGCGTCCACCCGGTTGCGGGTGCAGGCCGTTTCACAGGGATGGTGGCAGACCCGGCCGCAGATGCCGGGGAAGGGGTGCTCGCTGCGGAACAGCTCGAAGGCCTCCTTGTATTTGCCCTTGGCCATCAGGGCCACGCAGCCCTGAAAACTGGGGTTGGCCGGGCAGGCGGCCTTGCAGGGCGCGGTACCCTTTTTCTCGATGGTGTAGGCGCTGGGCATGGCCTGGGGATAGCGTTTGAAGGCGGCCTTGCGGGCGCGCAGGCCCTGGTCGAAGTCGTTGGGTACGTCGATGGGGCACACCTTGCTGCATTCGCCGCAGGCCGTGCACTTGTCCAGGTCGATGAAACGGGGGCGCTGGCGCAGGGTGACCGTGAAGTTGCCTGCCTCGCCGCTGATCGCCTGCACGTCGGTCATGGTGTGCAGGTCGATGTTCAGATGGCGGCCCGCCTCCACCAGCTTGGGTGAGATGATGCACATGGAGCAGTCGTTGGTGGGGAAGGTCTTGTCCAGCTGGGACATGACGCCGCCGATAGCCGAGCTTTGTTCCGCCAGAATCACACGGTAGCCGGAATCGGCCAGATCCAGCGATGCCTGAATGCCGGCGATGCCGCCGCCGACCACCAGTACCGAGCCCGTGGTCTGTATTGTCATGATCGTCCCTCCTTGTTAAAGGCCGTAATCCGCCAGGTCAGGTCCGAGATAGGTGCGTTCGTTTTCGCCGAGGATACCCATGGCCAGGCACATGATGGTCCAGATGTGCAGCACGCGGTATCGGCCTCCGTAGTGTTCGCCCACATCTTCGATTTGGGCATGGCAGTTGTGGCAGGGGGCAATGACGTACTGCGCCCCGGTGGCCATGACCTGGTCGAACTTGATTTTGCCATAGGCCCGACGTTCTTCCGGAAAGCCGCCCTGCAGGGCGCCGCCACCGCCGCCGCAGCAGTAGTTGTTGACCCCGCAGGGGACCATGTCGATAAAGTTTTCCTCACCCACGATGGTCTTGACGACGAAGCGCAGCTCGTCGGCCATCTCCTCGCGCAGGGTTTTCCTGACGATGTTGCAGGGGTCCTGGACCGTGAACTTGATCTTCAGGTCCCGGTTCCAGTCGGCGTTGACCTTGAGCTTGCCCTCGCGGATCCATTGGGCATAGAGCTGGATGATGCTGGTGAATTCGAATTTGTGGGGGATCTTGAACCGTCGCAATCCTTCCAGGATCGCAAAGTAGGAGTGCCCTCACTCGGTGTTGACCACCAGCTTGCACCCCAGGTTGTTGTCGATGTGGTCGACGAACTCCTCCATGATGTAGCGCCAACCCTCCTCGTCGGCCAGAAACAGGCAGTAGTTCTCACCGGCCCACATCACCGATGGGTAGGTCCAGTCAGCGCCGACCAGGTGCAGAATCTTCCACAGCGGACCCAGTTCGTCGGGCTCGGTGACCGGCTCCCGGGAATTCTGATTGATGGCCATATAGGCACCCACGCGATCGACCGACACCTGCAGGTCCTTGAACTGGGGCTGGGTTTCGCGGATCTCGTCGGCCACGTCTTCCACCGTCCAGATAAAATCGTCGGTGGGCACACCCATGGCGTTGCCGGCCCGGATGTGCTGATCGCAGGATCCGCGGATGCCCTTGGGACGCTTGTCGCGCGGCCAGGATCCGCGCAGGTTGTAGACCAGCTTGGGGATGTTGATCTTCATGGGGCAGGCATTGACGCAGCGGGCGCACATGGTGCACACCCAGGCCCAGTTGGATTTCTTGACCGACTCGTCCATGCCGAGATTGACCATGCGCAGCAGTTTGCGCGGATCCATGTCCATCAGACCCGATGCCGGGCAGCCGCCCGTGCAGGTACCGCAGGTCATGCACAGGTCCAGCAGGGCATCCGGCACCCGCTCCGACACCGCTTCCTTGAAATCACACTCCAGATCATCCAGTTCGATGGGTGATGTCATGACGATGGCCTCCAGGTATAGGGGTTAGGCTGAAGGTTGAAGACTGAAGGCGCCGGTCTCGCCGGCTGGATCGTTTAACCTTCAGTCCAAACGCGGTCTTGCCTTATCGTTAACCGGCCATGCAGGCGCGGTGAACCAGATGGATTGCCGTTGGCGCGGATCAGCGGGTGCGCGTGGATCGGGAGCAGGTGTCAGCGGCCCGGAATATGCCTGGTCGATCATTGGCACCGGGCCGTCGGCTGCCGATCAGGCTGCCGAATGGGTCAGGACATGCGCGGGTCGCAACTTGCCGGGATACGGCGACGATCCCGGGAATCGAACGAATAGCTGCTCAAGCTGAAGGGCAAAGGGTTTGGCTTACGGCTGCGTTACCCCTCGGTTTAGCGCCCAACAGCCAATTTACCTGATCTTGGCCGCGTCCAGGTACGGCTGGATCTTATCGATGCCGCCCAATGTGATGATATGGACGCCGTCGCAAATGTCGCGCAACCCCTTGATGGTGTCGGCGAACAGTTCGATGCTGGCCTTATGCTTGTTGGGCGCCTTGTCCAGCTTCTGGATCACCCAGTCCGGGATCAGGCCGGCCTTGAAGTGCCGGTTGATAAATCGGGCCATGGCGGCGTTTCGCAGCAGCATCACCTCGGCGATGACCGGAACACCGAAAGTCTTGACCTGGCGCAGGAACCGCTGAAACTGATCCAGATCGAAGATGGGCGTGGTCAGGAAATAACCGGTGCCGAGCCCGCGCATGGTTTCCAGTTCCTGCATGCCCTGTTTGGGTACACTCTTGCCCCAGATGGATTCAACGCCGGAGCCCATGATGAACTCGACCTTTTTTTCAAGCTGTTTGCCGTCGACCGTGCGTCCGTCCTTGAGATGTTCCAGCACGGATGCCAGCTTGCCTGAATCCACATGGAAGAACATGGTTTCCTGCAGACTCTCGCCGGAGATGCGATAGTCTTCGGTGAACACGAGCAGGTTCTCGACGCCGGACTCGTGGGCCTGGGTCAGGTCTTTCTGGAGCTGGATGCGGTTCTTGTCCCGGGTGGTGGTCTGGTAGATGGCGTCGAAGCGGTTCGCGTTGAGCAGTTCGCAGGTGCGGATGCTGTCGCCCACGACGCCTTCCAGCTCCACCTCGGCAATAGAGACACCGTCCATGCGGCCGCGGATCCGTTTCAGATTTTCCACCAGCGCTTCGGGATCGTCGTCGCCCATGGGGGCCTGGACTTCCGAGGTGACCACAAATTTCTTTTTTTGCAGCGCTTCCTTGAGCTTCATGTTACGCCTCCTTGTTGATGGCCGAAAGGCGGATTACCTGTCTATTTAAGGTCCAGCAGCCGGGCAACCTCCTCCTTGAGCTGGGGCAGGGGAAGCGGTTTCGAAAAGCAGATATCGGCTCCGTGCGCTTTCATCTCCTTGAATTTTTCCTCATCCAGGTAGGCGGACAGGACGATGATTTTGGTTTCCTTGGTGTCTTCGTTGGATTTGATCTTGCGGCACACTTCGTTGCCCTTGATGTCGGGCATCATGATGTCCAGGATCATCAGGTGCGGGTGGAAGTGGTTGACTTGCAAACCGGCCTCGAACCCGTCCGACGCACTGATCACCTCATAGTCGAACTCGTCTTCCTCCAGGGCCTGGACGATGGTTTCAACGATAATGGGATCATCGTCCACCACCAGGATGCGCTTGCGTTCATCCTCAATCTCCGTATCCGGAATGGGGATGCCCTGGCGGCGCATGAACACTTCCATGTCGCTGCGCTTAATGCGGCGATGCCCGCCAACGGTTTTGTAAGCCTTGATGTGTCCGGCCTCGATCCAGTTGATGATGGTTTTCGAGGAAACATTGCAGAACTTGCTGGCCTTGAAGACGGTAAGTGTATCCTCCATTGTCCAATCCCTCCTTCAATCGAGTATGGGTTACGACGCGCGTTGGGCCTGCTGCGGTTTCAACGGTTTACCAGGTCTTCAATCGACCCCCGTGCGGGGGGCTGTTCAGGGAGAGCGGATCGCGTTCGCCGAGTGGATCGTCATCACATGGTGCGGTTCGCTTTGCGCGGGGTTGCCCGATCTGCGGGTGCGGTGGTCGGTGCTGAAACGGCTGCGCAACGACATCTTGTACAGGCCTTATGATCGTATAAAACACGGCCGCCAATAGTTGTCAACAAAAAAATGTAAAAAACATAAATACAATAATAACTAAACTAAAATGAGCATATATAGTATAGTTATTTTAGTTATTATAGAAATTATGGATAAAATGCAAATGGCCAGCTGTTATTAAACTTGGAAATCCATCCTCTGGAACTCCCGGCGTCGGGAAATGCGCCTGAAGGTCCCTAGCACGGCGGTTGGTCGAACCGGGAGTGTCGGCGGGTATGGCTGCAGTGGCAGGCCCAGGGCATGCTATTCAGGCGCTTCACGCAGGCTCTCCGGAGCAGTCGGGCGAGGGGAAATGCGCCGGGATGTCGTTGATCGCAACCGGTCTGTTCAGACCGCTTGGCAGGGGCCCGACAGCTTGCATTCAAACCGCTGTTCGTTGACTTCGGTGCCCCAGCCCGCGCCTTTTTGCTGGCGCACAAGGCCGAATCCGACGCTCTCATACAAGTGCCTGGCGGCGTCGAGCCCTTCAAACGTCCAGAGATAGATGCTCGGGTATCCGATGGCACCGCAAAACTCGACAGCGCGCGTGATCAGCTGTCGCCCGACCCCTTTCCCGCGCAGGCGATCGGAGAGGATGAACCATCTCAAATGGGCGCCATTCTCCGCGGCATGGGACCCGTCGATGGCGATTCCGCCTTCCACCCGGCCTCCGACCGTGGCTGTCCAGAGGGCATCCCGGCGGGCATCATAAGCCTTGAGAAACGCCGATAGCTCCATGGCCACCTTGGCTTCGAAAAATAAGCCGAAGCCCCAGTGTCGGGCGTAGTAGCTGCCGTGCAGCTCGACGATGCGGCCGATGGCACCCGGAACATAATCCCTTGTGATGGTGACGGATGGATCAGAGGCCATGAGTGAAGAATTCCTTGTAGATTTTATAGTGCCGGGTTTCTTCGTAGGCGGTGCGTTGGATGGTCGGGTGGTTAAAATCAAAGACCGAAGCGTTCGGGCAGGACATGAGAATGGGCGAGTGCGTTGAGACGATGAACTGGGCGTGGCCGGCGGTGCTCATGGCCGTCAGCACGTCGAGCAGGCGCAGCTGCGTATGCGGCGACAGGGCGGCTTCGGGTTCATCCAGGAAGTGCAGCCCTTTGACCTGGTAAATGGATTGGAAATAGGCCATGCAGGACTGCCCGTGGGATTGGCTGACCAGGGATTGGCCGCCAAAATAGGTCAGCAGGCCCGGATTGCTGGTAGCCCATTCATCAACCAGTTGAGAAAAATTGCGGAAGAGTTCGGGAGAAAAAAAGGATCCCGGCACCGGCCCGTCCGACCATTCGACATCCAGACTCAGATGCAGCATGTTTTCATAGGGGCTGGCCTGGTACCTGGCCCGGTGCATGCCTTCCCAGATGTGGATATTGCAGCGACGGCACAATGCCTTGAGCAGGGTTGATTTGCCGGTGCCGTTCTCGCCGGTGAAAACGGTCACCGGCGCAGGCAATTCAAGGGCGGCGGTCTGCCGGATGACGGGCAGATTGAAGGGATATGCGTCGGTTGTCGGGAAACGGTCCTGGGCAATCCTTAATTTTTTCAAGTGCATAAATGGGCTCCAGTGGTCTGCCGGTGGCTGCCTGGAAAGCTTTTCGCGGCAGCGATGACCATCGCGAATCGAACTCGCTCGACCACGTTATAAAGCGGAATCGCTTATCCCTGTCAATACCGGACCTGCAGCCGATTGACGGCTTGATTTCCCCAAGCCATATGATTTTTCGGTTAACATCCGTTTTCCAAGCGCGTATAATGTTGGAATACGGTCGTTTCAGGGCGATCCAAATGGAGGTTGGGAAAGGTAGGGCGGGTTGGGGAACACTTGGAAAAATCCATTGAACTGAAAATCGGTGGTCATCAGTTGGACCTGCCACTTCCGGGCGACGCGGATATCCTGATGATCCAGGAGCCGCAAAAAACGGTCACCCGGGAAGGCTTTGCGGCAGATCTGGATGCTGCTCTGTCATCCCAGCCGTTGCATGGGGGGCGGGTGGCCGTGGTGGTGGCGGACAAGACCCGGTTGTGCGGGTATGACCGGTATTTGCCCCAGCTCCTCGATGCCCTTGAAGCACGGGGGGCGTCAAAAGAGACCCTCTCCGTGACCATCGCCTACGGTACCCATCCGATCCAAAGTGACGCCGAGTGCCGGTCTGCTTACGGAGATGGCTTCTCCAATTATCGCTTCGTCCACCACGACTGCACCGATGACGCGTGCTTTGCCGATCTGGGCGCCACCCGGCGCGGTACGCCGGTCCGCATCCGCAAGGATATCGTCGACGCCGATCTCGTGATCACTTTCGGCGCGATCTCCCACCACTACTTTGCCGGCTACGGGGGGGGACGCAAGCTGATATTCCCGGGGCTGGGGCAGCGCGAGGCCATCTACCGCAACCACAGCCTTTTTTTGGACCGGCAGCGCCGGACCCTCTCCCCTGGCTGCCGGTCGGGTCGATTGATCGGCAACCCGCTGGCGGAAGATCTGGCCGAGATTGAAGGTTACCGGCCGGCCGATCTGGCCATTCACGGCATCCTGGACAGTGGTGGCGCGGTATGCAGGCTGATGGTGGGAAGCGGCGTCGATCACTTCCGGCAGGCCTGCGAATACCACGGGCAAAACTGCGAGATGAAAGCCGGCGACGGTTACGACATGGTGGTGGCGTCCTGCGGCGGCCATCCCAAGGACATTAATTTTATCCAGGCCCACAAGGCGGTTGACCATGCCGCCGCCTTTGTGAAAGATGGCGGCGCCCTCATCGTTTTCGCCCGGTGCCAGGATGGCATCGGATCGACAACCTTTTTGCCCTGGTTCGACATGGGGGGGTGGGATGCCGCTTTCGCTCATCTCTCCCAAAGGTATCAGGGCAATGGCGGCACCGCCTTGGCCATGATGGAAAAAACCCGGCGGATAAACATCTTTCTGGTTACCGATCTGCCGTCTGACGTGTGCCGGCGCATGAGTACCACCCGACTTGACCTACCGTCGGCCTTGGATCGGGTGGAACAGCACAGCGGGTCCATGGCTGCGATTCCCAATGCCAGCCTGCTGATCAGGCGATGGAGCGGCGCCCATTGAAAAGGGCAACGACCAGAAAACCATCGACCGGTGGCTGTCTTTTTTAACGCTAACCGGCAGTACGGTGTTCCCGTCCATCCCTGTGGCACGGATGGCCCGCTGCCTGCAAGCGCAATGACCTTCCTTGCCGGGTAAACCATCTGAGCGCATGTCACCTTGCCCTGGCGGGGATCCAGGAATACTCTCCCGGCCTTGCACAAATTCCCTAGAAATAGTATCTATCAACCACATGCCATTCATATTTATCCTGCCGGGAAAAGCCAACTCACCATTTTGCGCCCGCTTTTTCTTGACAAGGCCCGGTCGAGCTTCTAAGAGGGGCCTGGTTTTGAGTCGGCCGTGCATAGGGCCGTGCGCGAGGGCTGCTAACACGTTAGGGGAAGAGACATGGCAAAAGCAAAGCTGAAGGAACACCGGATCGACCGGGTGTGGTGCAAGGGCTGCGGGATCTGCGTGGCGTTTTGTCCCAAGACGGTGCTGGAACTGGACGGCCAGGACAAGGCGGTGGCGGTGCGGGTGTCTGACTGCATCGCCTGCCGGCTGTGCGAACTGCGCTGCCCGGACCTGGCCATCGAGGTGGAGGTGGAAAACCCATGAGCAGACAGATCAAATTTATTCAAGGCAACGAGGCCTGCGTGGAAGGGGCGCTGTACGCGGGGCTGGAGTTTTTCGCGGGCTACCCGATCACGCCGTCGACGGAGATCGCCGAGTCGCTGTCGCGGCGGCTGCCGCAGCAGGGGGGCAAGTTCATCCAGATGGAGGACGAGATCGCCTCGATGTGCGCGATCATCGGGGCGTCGCTGACGGGCCGCAAGGTGCTCACGGCGACGTCGGGTCCGGGTTTTTCGCTCAAGCAGGAAGCCCTGGGCTATGCGGTGATGGCCGAGATACCGTGCGTGATCGTCAACGTGCAGCGCGGGGGTCCGTCGACGGGTGTGCCGACCCACGTGAGCCAGGGGGACGTGATGCAGGCGCGCTGGGGCACGCACGGGGACCACAGCATCGTGGCGCTGACGGCGTCGAACCACCAGGACGTGTTCGCCATGACGGTGGAGGCCTTCAACATCGCCGAGACGTACCGCACGCCGGTGATTCTGTTGTTCGACGAGGTGGTGGGGCATATGCGCGAGCGTCTGGAGATACCGGAAAAGGGAGAGATAGCGCTGGTGGAGCGGCTGCGCACGGCGGTCAAGGGGGGCGTGGACTATCACCCCTACCTGCCGCGCGAGGACGGCCGTCTGCCGATGAGCGATTTCGGCGGGGTGCACCGCTACAACGTGACCGGCCTGGTGCACGACATGTGGGGCTTTCCGTCGGACAATCCCAAGATCGTGCACGGCCTGCTGCGCCACCTGGTGGACAAGATCGAGAACAACGCGGGCCAGATGGCGCGCTACAAGACCTTTTACTTAGAGGATGCGGAGACGGTGCTGGTGTCATACGGCAGTGCGGCGCGCAGCGCGCTGCACATCGTGGAGAGCCTGCGTCCGCGGGGTCAGAAGATCGGGCTTTTGGAGCTGCAGACGATCTGGCCGTTTCCGGCGGACGTGGTGCAGCAGTACTGCAACCCGGCCAAGTATACGGTGGTGGTGGAGATGAACATGGGCCAGGTGTGCCAGATGGTCAAGACCACGGTGCGCCACCCGGAGCGGGTGTTTCTGGCCAACCGCATCGACGGGGCGTTCATCACGCCCACGGACATCAAGAGCATACTGCGCCTGATCAAGGGCAAGGGGGTTTAGATGGCAGTCAAGGATTATATCCGCGAGCGGTTTTTTCCGCACCTGTGGTGCTCGGGCTGCGGTCACGGCATCGTGTTAAACGGGCTGATCCGTGCGGTGGAGCGGTTGGGCATGAGCCGCAACGAGATGGTGATGGTGTCGGGGATCGGCTGCTCGTCGCGCATATCGGGGTACATGGATTTTCACACGCTGCACACGATTCACGGGCGGGCGCTGGCCTTTGCCACGGGGGTGAAGCTGAGCAAGCCGGAGCTGAACGTGATCGTGCCCATGGGCGACGGGGACGCGCTGTCGATCGGTGGCAACCATTTCATCCACGCGGCGCGGCGCAACATCGACATGACGGCGATCGTGATGAACAACCGGATTTACGGGATGACGGGCGGCCAGTACTCGCCGCTGAGCGGTCCCGGGATCATGGCCACGACGGCGCCCTATGCGAACATCGACCAGAGTTTCGACGTGGTGGAGATGGCCACGGCGGCCGGTGCGACGTTCGTGGCGCGCACGACGACCTACCACGTGCAGCAGATGGCCGACATCATCCGGGAGGCGATCCTGCACGAGGGTTTTTCGGTGGTGGAGGTGATGAGCCAGTGTCCGACCTACTTCGGGCGCAAGAACAAGCAGGGGGGAGCGGTGGAGATGATGAAGCGCATGAAGGCGAGCACCACGCCGATCGGGTCGAAGGCCAAGGCCCAGAACCCTGAGCTGATCGAGCGGGGCATATTCGTGCAGACCGAGAAGCCGGAGTACTGCAGCGAGTACACCAAGATCATCGAACGGGCCATGGGAGGGCGCTAGATGGAACGATGCAGGATGGTATTTTCGGGATCGGGCGGGCAGGGGGTGATCACGGCGGCGATCATCCTGGCCGAGGCGGCGGTGCTGCACGAAGGCCTGACGGCGGTGCAGACGCAGGCATACGGAGCGGCGGCGCGAGGGGGTTCGACGCGCTCGGACGTGATCATATCGGACGCGCCGATCAACTTTCCCAAGGTGATCCAGCCCAACGTGCTGGTGTGCCTGACGCAGGAGGCCTACAACAAGTTTTATGACATCATCCGCCCGGGGGGGCTGTTGATCACGGACACGCGCTATGTTACGCCGCAGGTGAAGGTGGACGCGATCCAGCGGGAACTGCCGATGTACGAGACGGTGATGGAGAAGATCGGCAAGCCGATCGTGTTCAACATCTGCATGCTGGGAGCGGTGGTGGGTCTGACGGAACTGGTGCAGGCGGCCTCGATCATGAAGGTGTTGGCGCAGCGCATCCCGCCGGGGTTCCTCGAGATGAACCGGCAGGCCCTGGAAGTGGGCCTGGCGCTGGGCAAGACCATGAAGTGAGCGGCCTGACGAGACCAGAAACCCTGATCCATACACAAGGAGTTCTCAACCCTGACGGATGACCATCCAAACCGTTCACGCGTGACCTTACCTTCCCCCACGCCGGCAGGGCTTTACATCCATGTCCCTTTCTGCCGGGCCAAATGCCCCTACTGCGATTTCTACTCGGTGACCGACCACGGTGCGATTCCCGCCTACATCGAGGCCCTGATCGCTGAGCTGAACATGCTGCGGCATCGGGTCCCGCATGCGGACAGCATTTATTTCGGCGGCGGGACGCCGTCTGTTCTGACACCCGGGCAGATCGGACAGATTCTTGAAACGGTCCATGCCTGCTTCGCGGTCGCACCCGATGCCGAGACCACCCTGGAAGTCAATCCGGGAACCGTGGACAGGGAATCGCTGGTGGCATACCGGCAGAGGGGCATCAATCGGCTCAACATCGGCCTTCAGTCGATGGATGACCAGACCCTGAGATTCCTGGGGCGGATCCATACGGCTAAAAAAGGTATCGATACCTATCGCTGGGCCCGGGAGGCCGGCTTCGACAATGTGGGGCTGGACCTGATCTACGGCGTTCCCGGCCAGACCCGACAGCGCTGGGAGGCCGAGCTGGCCGGCGTGGTTCAACTGGCAGCGGAGCATCTCTCCTGCTATACCCTCACGCTGGAGCCGGGGACGCCTTTGGCCGAAAAGGTGCAAGGTGGACAGATTCAGCCCCTGGATGAGCGGACTGCCGGTCGGCTGTTCTCCGCCACCGCGGATTATCTGAGCCGCAACGGATACCGCCAGTATGAAATATCCAACTTCACCCGGAAAAGTGCCGCAGACACCACCGACCGGCGCTCGCGGCACAATCGAAAATACTGGACCTTGGCGGCCTATCTTGGATTCGGGCCGGCCGCACACAGTTTTCTGGAGCACACGCGGTGGTGGAACCACCGCTGCCTGTCCGACTATCTGGCCGATCTGAAAGCCGGGAGGCGCCCCGTGGCGGAAAGCGAAGCCTTGAACCGGGAACAACAGATCATGGAGTTCGTCTACCTCGGCCTGAGACAGACGGACGGGATCAATACGGCCGACTTCGCCTCACGCTTCAAAGCAACCTTCTCGGAACGGTTTGAAGCGGAGGCGACGCGGCTTGTGCGTGAAGGGCTGGTGGAGAAGTCTTCGGAGCGGGTTCGGTTGACCGACCGGGGCATGCGCTTTCTTGAAAGCGTCGCCGATCGACTTCTCGGCTGACCTGCTCCATTGGGCCTATCCCCGGCCATTGCGGCAGGGAGCAGCGCAAGGAAAAAAGGGGAGGCGGTGACCCTCTCCCCCAACTCTCTGTCATCGATCGTCCCTCCACGGCCACCCGAATCACAACACCTGCGACGCCTTCACCGGGTGGGCTTTCAGGTACTCCAGCCGATTCAACCCGTTGATGTAGGCCTTGGCACTGGCAGTGATGATATCCGGATCGGAGCCACGGCCCAGAGCCATCAGGCCGTTTTCCCGCAGGCGCACGGTCACTTCACCCTGGGCGTCGGTGCCCCCGGTCAGGGCGCTGACGGTAAAGCGCAGCAGTTCGGCCTTGGCGTTGGTCAACTGGGCGATGGTATTATAGGCCGAATCGATGGGGCCGTTGCCGTAGCCGGCACCCTGGACCGATCGGCCATTGATGGAGAGCTTGACGCTGGCCATGGGCAGGACCGTGGTGCCGCAGGTGACGTGCAGGTATTCCAGGGAGAAGACCTCGGCCGACCTGAGAACGCCCTCGGT
This sequence comes from uncultured delta proteobacterium, assembly GCA_963704985.1. GTDB lineage: Bacteria > Desulfobacterota > Desulfobacteria > Desulfobacterales > Desulfosarcinaceae > Desulfosarcina. Next base: position 170,973 of record CAVPIL010000015.1, read on the forward strand.
GACCAGGGCTTCCAGGTCTTCGTCCATGACGTGTTTTTTCTTGTCGGCCAGGGCTTTGAACTGTTTGAAGACGATCTTGAGCTCCTCTTCGGAGAGGTCGTAGCCCAGGTTTTTCAGATGGGTGTACAGGGCATGGCGCCCCGAATGCTTGCCCAGGACCAGCTGGTTGCGGCTCAGGCCGATGGTTTCCGGCTTCATGATCTCATAGGTCATGGGGTTTTTGAGCATGCCGTCCTGGTGAATACCGGCTTCGTGGGCAAAGGCGTTGGCCCCCACGATGGCCTTGTTGGGCTGGACCATGATGCCGGTGATCATGCTGACCAGACGGCTGGTGGAGTAAATGTGCTGGGTCTGGATGCCCGTTTTAAAAGGCATGCGGTTCTGGCGGGTGTGCAGGGCCATGACCACCTCTTCCAGGGAGGTGTTGCCGGCCCGCTCGCCGATGCCGTTGACGGTCACTTCGGCTTGCCGCGCGCCGGCATTGATGGCGGCGATGGTGTTGGCCGTGGCCAGGCCCAGGTCGTTGTGGCAGTGGACGCTCAAGGTGGCCTTGTGCATATTCGGCGTGTGGCCCATTACATATTTGGCCAGTTCGGCAAACTCCTCGGGGATGGCGTAGCCCACCGTGTCGGGCAGGTTGACCGTGGTGGCGCCGGCTTCGATCGCCGCACCGAACATCGTGCACAGGTAGTCCCGGTCGCTGCGGGAACCGTCTTCGGCGGAAAATTCCACGTTGTCGGTGAAGGTTTTGGCATATTTCACCGCTTCGACGGCTGCGATGAGCACGTCGTCGCGGGACATTTTTAGCTTGTAATCCAGGTGGATGTCCGAGGTGGCGATGAAGGTGTGGATGCGGGGTTTCACGGCGTGCTGGATGGCACCCCAGGCCTGGTCGATATCGTTCTTGTTGGCTCGGGCCAGGCCGGCCACCTCGGTGGCCTTGAGCCGTTTGGAGATCTCCGCAACCGCTTCGAAGTCGCCTTCGGAAGCGGCGGGAAAGCCGGCCTCGATGATGTCCACCCCCAGCTTTTCCAACTGGACGGCCAGCCGCAGCTTCTCATTGGTATTCATGCTGGCACCGGGACTCTGTTCGCCGTCCCGCAGGGTGGTGTCGAATATGGTAACGCGCTCGGTCATGGTTGTTCTCCTTTGATTCTGCATTCCTTTTTAAACAAAGCAACCTGAAGCCCAATTCTCTTTGGAAACTAAACAATCAGGCGATGGCCGAGCATGGGCCGCGGGATGGGGCCATAAGCCCTTCCCGCGGCGTTTTCACCTTCCTTGGTAGGATACATGGTACCTTGATTCCTTGGCAGTATGCGGTTGCTTGGGTTGCGGGAGGGGTCTCCCGATGAACTCGGTGTTATGCTTAAAGCCAGTTACCACTGATCGGGTTTTGCGCCGCCTTGGGCTTCACGCGTTGCACGACATGGACAAGCCCAGTTTTACATCCTGGGCGGCGCCGCCGGGTTGCGAGGGCTTGCGCGCCAGCTTGGCCTCTTTGGACAGTTTGAACTGAAAGCTGTCCGCCAGGGCCTGCCAGCTGGCCTCGATAATGTCTTCCGATACACCGATGGTGCTCCAGATATGGTCCTGGTCGCGGGATTCGATGAAAACCCGGACTTTGGCTTCCGTACCGTCCCGGCCGTCCACCACACGAACCTTGAAGTCCACCAGTTTCATGGTATCCAGATCCGGATAGAAATTGCCCAGTGCCTTGCGCAGGGCATTGTCCAGGGCGCTCACCGGACCGAGGCCTTCGGCGGCGGTGATCTCGTGACTGTCGCCCACCGAAATTTTAATGGTGGCATGGGCCGAACAGGGCAGATCCTTGTCCTTTTCGATGGTCACCCGGAAGGATTCCAGATCGAACAAGGGTTTGAACTGCTCGGTGAACTTTTCGAGCATGATCTGAAAGGAACCATCGGCCACGTCGAACTGGTAGCCTTCGTCCTCCATCTGCTTGATGGCGGCAACGATGGTCTTGCTGTCACAGCCGTTGGCGCACAGGTCCACACCCATCTCCCTGGCCTTGTATTCGACGTTGCTCTTACCGGCCAGGTCTGACATGAGCACCCGGCGCTGGTTGCCCACGGTTTCCGGGTTGATGTGCTCGTAGGCCCGGGATTCTTTCATGATGGCGCTCACATGGATGCCGCCTTTGTGGGCGAAGGCGCTGCGCCCTACGAAAGGGCGGGTGTTGATCGGCACGATGTTGGCGGTCTCGCTTACATACCGGGAGAGACTTTTCAGGCCGCACAGTTTTTCTTTGGGAATGCAGGGCCGGTTCATTTTGGCGCTGAGAATGGGGATGATGGTGGTCAGGTCGGCATTGCCGCAGCGTTCCCCGTAGCCGTTGATGGTACCGTGGACCATGACGGCCCCGCAGGTCACGGCGGAGATCGCGTTGGCGGCGGCCATGCCGCAGTCGTTGTGGGTATGAATGCCCAGCCTCAGGTTGCCTGGATCGCCGAATCGGGTTTTCAATTGCTGAACCACCGCACGGATGATCGATTCCACCTCGTGGGGCAGGGTGCCGCCGTTGGTATCGCACAGAACCAAAAAATCGGCACCGGCGTTGAAGGCTGCTGCCAGGGTTTCCAAGGCGTAGTCCGGGGCATCCTTGAAGCCGTCGAAAAAGTGCTCGGCGTCATAAATCACTTCGCGATCGTTGGCTTTGAGATAGGCGACGCTGTCGGCGATCATGGCCAGGTTCTCTTCCAGGGTGTTGTCCATGATGGACAGCACGTGAAGGGGCCAGCTTTTGCCGAAGATGGCCGCCGCCGGTGTGCCGCTTTTGAGGATCGCTTTCAGGTTGGGGTCGTCGGCGGCATTGATGCCGGGTTTGCGGGTCGACCCGAAGGCCGTGATTCGGGCTGACGTGAATCGCTCCCGTTTGGCCAGATCGAAAAAACGGATATCCCGGGGATTGGATCCGGGCCACCCGCCCTCGATGTAATGGATGCCCATCTCATCCAGCCGCATGGCGATCTTTAGCTTTTCATCGGCCGTGAAGGTGATGTTCTCTCCCTGGGTGCCGTCTCTCAACGTGGTGTCATAAATAAGGATCGGTTGCATGGTTTCTCTCCTGATACTGCAGTGTCGTCGGAGTCCGGCTTATGGCGCAGTCCAGACCCAGAAGGCTTTATTTACGCCGGTTTTCCGGGCGAAGGGCACGCACTGCGGCACCGGCCCGCCACATCTCCGAGTCGTGGATGACCTTCAGCTCCGCATCCAGCCGCTGCCGGTAATCCGGGGCGCTGTTGCATTGGAGGGTCCTGCGGGTCTCTTCACCGGTGAGCACGCTTGCATACAGCTGCTCGAATACCGGCGCCACGGCATTCCGGAAGCGGGGGGCCCAGTCCAGGGCGCCGCGCTGGGCGGTCGTGCTGCAGTTGGCGTACATCCAGTCCATGCCGTTCTGGGCTACCAGGCGAATCAGGCTCTGGGTCAGCTCTTCCACCGTCTCGTTGAAGGCCTCGCTGGGGCTGTGGCCGTTTTTGCGCAGCACCGTGTACTGGGCTTCCATGACGCCGGCCAGGCAGCCCATGAGCACGCCGCGCTCGCCGGTGAGATCGCTGTGGACCTCTTTTTCAAAGGTGGTGGGGAACAGGTAGCCCGAGCCGATGGCGATGCCCAGGGCGATGGTGCGCTCCCTGGCTCGTCCGGTATAATCCTGGTGAACGGCAAAGCTGGAGTTGATGCCGCTGCCGTCCAGAAAGTTGGTGCGCACCGTGGTGCCGGAGCCTTTGGGCGCCGCCAGGATCACGTCCACGTTGGGTGGGGGGACGATGCCGGTCTGCTCCCGGTAGACGATGCCGAAACCGTGGGAAAAATAGAGGGCGTCGCCTTCGTTGAGGCAGGCTTTGATTGCTGGCCACATGGCCACCTGGCCGGCATCGGACAGCAGGTATTGGACCACAGTAGCCTTTTGGGCGGCTTTCTCGATGGAGAGCAGGGTCTTGTCGGGGACAAACCCATCGGCCACGGCCTTTTCCCAGGAGGCGGTGCCCTCACGCTGCCCCACGATCACCGCAATGCCGTTGTCGCGCATGTTCAGTGCCTGGCCCGGCCCCTGGACCCCGTAGCCGAGCACGGCAACCGTCTCCTTGGCCAATACCTCGCGTGCCTGCTGGAGGGTGAACTCCTCTGAGGTGACCACTTCTTCAATCGTTCCGCCAAAATCGATATGTGCCATCTAATACTCCTTGAGTGTCCTTTTTTTCCCGGCAGGGAGACATGGATTGCCTGCCGGATCAGTTTGATGGGCCGCCGCTGCATACCCCGGTGGCATGCCGGCGACGGTTCAGTGGGGCTCCCTGAACAGGGCGATGGTGCCTGTCCGGGCGATCTTTTTGATGCCCATGGGTTTGAGCAGGTCCACTAGGGCCTTCATTTTGTCGGCGGTCCCGGTGGCCTCGATGATGTAATACTCAGGCCCCACATCAACGACCTTGCATCTGAAAATATCCACCATCCGCAGGATCTCATCGCGGTTTTCCGGCTTGGCCCGTACACAGACCAGCGCCATTTCCCGTTGAACCGATCCGGACCCGGTAAGGTCCCTGAGCTTGATCACATTGATCAGTTTTCGAAGCTGCTTTTCGATCTGTTCAACAAGCGGTTGATTGGCTTGGGTGACGATGGTGATCCGGGATACCTTGGGATCGATGGTTTCAGCCACGCAGAGGCTTTCGATGTTAAATCCACGGCCGCTGAACAAACCGACGATCCGGGAAAGGACCCCGGGTTCATTGTCCACCAGCATGGTCAATATGTGCTTTTCTTCTTTCATGGTCGGTATCTTTCCCCCCAGGTGGTAGCGTGCGGCGGCGGACTACACCAGCAGCATCTCTGTAATCGGCGCCCCTGCCGGCACCATGGGATACACGCACTCTTCCTTGGCCACCCTGAAATCCATGATCACAGGGCCGGGCGTTTCAAGTCCCCGGCGCAGGACGTTTTCCACCTCGTCCGGTCGGGTGGCCCTCAGCCCCACGGCACCAAAGGCTTCGGCCAGTTTTACGAAATCGGGCGCATGATCCATGCATGTACAGGCGTAGCGCTTGTCGTAGAACAGCTCCTGCCACTGCCGGACCATGCCCAGGTAGCAGTTGTTCAGGATGACCACCTTAACCGGCAGTTTGTACTGTACGGCGGTGGCCATTTCCTGGATGTTCATTTGGATGCTGCCGTCTCCGGCCACATCCACCACCAGGGCATTGGGAAAGGCCACTTGGGCGCCGATGGCGGCCGGCAAACCGAAGCCCATGGTGCCCAGCCCGCCGGAGGTGACAAAATGCCCCGGACGGTCGAAATGATAAAACTGGGCCGCCCACATCTGGTTCTGGCCCACCTCGGTGGTGATGATGGCCTCACCGCGGGTCAGTTCGTAGAGTTTTTCCACCACATACTGGGGTTTGATCTCCGCTTCCTGGACGTAGGAGAGCTTGAAGTTCTGCTTCCACTCTTCGATCTGATCCAGCCAGGGGCCCCGATTGGCCGTCAGTTTTTCCAGATCCTCTTCCGCCAGGTAGCTGTTGATCACCTCCAGGGTGGTTTTGCAGTCACCGACCACCGGGATGCTCACCGGCACGTTCTTGCGGATGGAGGTGGGGTCGATATCGATGTGGACGATCTGGGCCTGGGCTGCAAAGCAATCAGTCTTGCCGGTCACCCGGTCGTCGAAGCGAACGCCGATGCCGATGAGCAGGTCGCATTCGGCGGTGCTCATGTTGGCCCGGTAGGTGCCATGCATGCCGATCATCCCCAGGGAGAGGGGATCGGAACCGGGAAAGGCGCCCAGTCCCATGAGGGACATGGTCACCGGGATCCGGGTGCTGCGGGCCAGCCGGGTCAGTTCCTCGGCCCCTTTGGAAAGGATGACGCCGCCGCCCGCAAAAATCAAGGGGCGCTTGGCCGCCATGATCAGCTCCACCACCTTGCGCAGCTGTTTCGAGTTGGGCTTGTAGGTGGGGTTGTAGGACTTGAGTTTGACTTTTTGTTTGGGTTTGAAATTGGCCGTTGCCTGTTGCACATTCTTGGGGATATCCACCAGCACCGGCCCCGGACGGCCGGAGCGGGCAATGTGAAAGGCTTCCTTGAGAATCCGCGCCAGTTCCTCCACCGAGGGCACCAGGTAGTTGTGCTTGGTGCATGGCCGGGTGATGCCGACGATGTCCACCTCCTGGAAAGCATCGTTGCCGATGAGGTGGGTGGGCACCTGGCCGCTGATGATCACCACGGGTATGGAGTCCATGTAGGCGGTGGCCACGCCGGTGACGGCATTGGTGGCGCCAGGTCCGGAGGTGACCAGACAGACGCCGACTTTGCCGGTCACGCGGGCGTACCCGTCGGCCGCATGCACCGCGCCCTGCTCATGACGCACCAGGTAGTGGCGGATTTGGGTTTTTTCCAGGTGATCGTGGATATCTATGGTGGCGCCGCCGGGAAACCCGAAAATGGAATCCACGCCTTCCTCTTTGAGGACTTCCATGAGAATCTGCGCTCCGGTGAGTTTCATTTGCCTGTGCTCCTTTGCTTATGGCACGCTGAGGTCTGATGTCAGCGTGCCGAGGTCCGATGTCAGCCGGCTGACTTCCGTCTTGTGTTGCCTGTCATTTATCTTACCACCGCCCCCTGACTGGCCGAAGAGACCTGCCGGGCGTAACGTGCCAAGTAGCCATGGCGGATTTTCGGTTCAGGCTTCTGCCAGTCGCCCAAACGGCGGTTGAATTCTTCATCGGACACCTTCAGGGAAACGGTTTTTGAGGGGATATCGATGGCGATGCGGTCGCCCTCTTTGACGATGGCAATGGGACCGCCCTGGGCCGCTTCCGGCGAAATGTGGCCGATGGCCGCCCCCCGGGATCCACCTGAAAAACGGCCGTCGGTAATCAGGGCCACGTGTGCATCCAGCCCCATGCCGGCGATGGACGACGTGGGGGTGAGCATTTCGCGCATGCCCGGTCCGCCCATGGGACCTTCGTAACGCACGACGATGACATCGCCTTTGTTGATGCGGCCTTCCATGATGGCAGCAGTCGCCTCCTCTTCGGAATCGAAGACCCTGGCCGGCCCTTCATGGCGCATCATTTCATCGCGGACGGCCGACTGCTTGACCACGCACCCTTCCGGCGCCAGGTTGCCGTAAAGCACGGCCAGGCCCCCCTGTTGATGGTAGGGGCGATCCAGCGGCCGTATCACCTCGGGGTCACGGGTAAAGACCCCGACGGTGTTATCGGCGATGGTTTTCCCTGTGACGGTCAGGCAGCCGGCATCGATCAATCCCCCCGCCGACAGTACTTTGAGGACGGCGCTGATGCCGCCGGCCCGGTTCAGGTCCTGGATGTGATGTGCACCGCCGGGGCTCAGGGAACAGATGTGGGGCGTCCGCTGGCTGATGGTGTTGATCATGTTCAGGTCCAGGTTCACGGCGGCCTCGGCGGCAATGGCCGGCAGGTGCAGGACCGTGTTGGTGGAGCACCCCAGGGCCATGTCGACGGTCAGGGCATTCTGAAACGCCTCGGGGGTCATGATTTTTCTGGCGGTGATCTGCCGCTCCCACAGGTCCAGGATTTGAATCCCGGCCTGCTTGGCCAGGCGCACACGGGCGGAATAGACGGCCGGGATGGTGCCGTTGCCCGGCAGACCCATGCCGATGGCTTCGGTCAGGCAGTTCATGGAGTTGGCCGTGAACATGCCGGCGCAGGAGCCGCAGGTGGGGCAGGCGGCGTCTTCGATGGCCGCCAGTTGGTCGGCGTCCATTTTACCGGCTTTAACGGCGCCGACGGCTTCGAAAACCGTGATCAGGTCGATTTTCCGGCCGGGTATTTCGGGGTGCTCGCCGGCCAGCATGGGACCGCCGCTGATGAAGATGGTGGGCAGATCCAGCCGTGCGGCGGCCATGAGCATGCCCGGAACAATCTTATCGCAGTTGGGGATCATGACCAAGGCGTCCAGGGCATGGCCGGTGGCCATCACTTCGATTGAGTCGGCGATGAGTTCGCGGCTGGCCAGCGAGTATTTCATGCCGGTGTGATTCATGGCGATGCCGTCGCAGACGCCGATGGTGCCGAATTCCACCGGGGTGCCGCCGGCCATGTAGATCCCGGCCTTCGCCGCCTGGGCGAGGGTATCCAGGTGGACGTGACCGGGAATGGCGGTATTGACGGCATTGGCGATGCCGATCAGCGGCCTTTTGATTTCATCATCCGTGTAGCCGATGGCTTTGAACAAGGCCCGGTGCGGGGCCCGCTCGATACCTTTTTTGGCGCAGTCGCTTTTCATTCCCTTGACATCCTTTCTAAAAAAACACAAAAAAAAATCCGTTATCGCCCCTGGGGATGATAACGGATTTGGTGCTTTCCGGTGTTGGCTGGTTTAGGCCATTATCGCCCCCGTTTCCTCGTCGTGGATGAGGACACCCACTACGAGGATAAGAATGAGACCAAGAATGTTGATCAGGGCGAAGCGGTTAATCATTTGTTTATCATACCAATTTGATGTTGTTCCTCCCTAACAGGCCGTTTCAGGCAAGTCAAGCTTTTTCTTGCCTTTGGGGCGGCAGACCGTTAAAGTAGGTCCATGCGGCACCTATTCCACCCCTGATCCTGATCCTGAGAGGCCTTCTACCAATAGGGAGACATTTCCAGCATGCAGCAGACATGGCAATCCTTGAAGGGGCAGTTTCTCATGGCCATGCCCGGGCTGACCGACCCCAACTTCTACCAATCGGTCACCTGCCTGTCCGAGCATAATCCCAAAGGGGCCATGGGTATCGTGGTCACGCGGGTCCATCCGGAAGTCAACGCCAAGATGATCTTTGACGAATTGCAGATCTCAGCCACCGCCGCTGCGGAAAAAATTTCCGTCCACGTCGGGGGGCCGGTGCATATGAATGAGCTCTTTGTTCTCCACGGTGCTCCTTTTACCTGGGAAGGCAGCATGATGGTGACCGAAGCGCTGGCCTTGAGCAATTCAAGGGACATCCTTGAGGCCATTGCTGCGGGCAATGGACCCCAGTCCTTTATCATCGCCCTGGGGTGTGCCGGCTGGGGTCCCGGGCAACTGGAGAGCGAAATCCGCGGCAATGCATGGATTACCGGCCCCTATTCGGAGGCGATCGCCTTTCAGCTGGAAGTCGAGAGGCGCTGGGAAGCGGCCATGAGAATGATCGGCATCGATCCGGCGCTGCTCTCAGACACGGCCGGTCATGCCTGACCGAAAAGCTAAAGGGACGGTTGCGCATCACGCCCACCAGCCGAGGTGGGCGGTATTCCCGGAACTGGCCGGGCGTGATGGTTGACCTTATACGATGCCGTCCGGATGTTGCTTCCGGCGAGTTGAAACGCACTGGATGGGAAACGGCTGACATGTTCGGGGGCTCGGCGGTGCTGAGATTTGAAGGAGCGTGCATCATGGGGGGGGTTGGAAGGGAAGGGGCGTTGATCCGCCCCTTTTCTTATTCGCTGTCATCCTTTTTGGGTTTTTGTTTGGGTTTTTTCTTTTTGAGACAATCCTTGTCCTTTCTGACGAATGCGCAGAGTTTGGGATTGTAATACTCCTTGCAGTTCAACGGATTGTATAATGGGCATTCCGGATGTTTTTCTGACATGTGTCTGGTGTTCCTTCTACTGGATTTAGCGCCTTTGAACCGCCCATCCCGTTACTTTCCGGTTGGCTGTATATCATTAAATCATAAGATTTACAAGCCATTGTGTTCTTTGGCGGGATGCCTGCACCTCTTGACTGCCTGTCGGGAAAGCTTTGACAATCGAGCCGTTTAAATGTAAAAAACCAGGGCTGGCGCCTGGATGATCACCTAGGGGAGACTCCGGTCTTTCAATACCCGCAGCCGCTGTGTTCGGATTCATCGCCAAACCTGAGAATTGATCGCCATGCCTGTATACGAAACACTGAAACACCAGCTAGCCCGGATCAGCGATGATACCGCAGGTCTTCTCGAAGACGCCGAGAAGATCACCGAACTGACCGATGAAGGGCTTTCAGGCTGGAAAACGACCTGCCAAACCATTTCCCAACAGGCGTCCGAAGAGACGATGCGCCTCGCCGTGGTGGGCGCCATCAAATCTGGGAAAAGCACCTTGGTGAATACCCTTTTTAAAGGCGATTACCTCAAGCGGGGGGCCGGGGTCGTCACCTCAATCGTTACCCGGGTGAGAACCGGAAGCCGATTGCGGGCCATCCTCTACCTGAAGACCTGGGATGAGGTGAACCGGGACATCGATCAGGCATCGGTGCTGCTGCCCGCCCACAACCTGTCGGGTGAGGCCCGGCATGTAGACATCCGCCGTGAAAAGGACCGCCAGATCCTCCAGCGGGCGCTGGACGACCTGGCTGCCGACCAGTTGATCAGCAACGACACCCGCAGCGCCGGCAGTGTGCTGCTGGCCTCTTATTTGAAGGGCTACGACCGGGTCCGGCAGTTTGTTGAAGCCGATCATGCCACCGTGATCTTTGAGAACGACCGTTTTCCCCTGCATCAGGATTTCGTGGGCGATGATGCCATGGCGGTCTACCTGAAGGATGTACTGCTGGAGATCGATACCCCGGGCCTTGGCCAAGGGGTGGAAATCGCCGACTGCCAGGGCAGCGACTCTCCCAATCCCTTGCATCTGGCCATGATCCAGGACTACCTGACCATGGCCCACCTCACGGTTTATGTGGTCAGCAGCCGCACGGGGCTTCGCCAGGCGGACATCCGTTTCTTGTCCATGATCCGTAAAATGGGGATTCTGGAAACGGTGGCCTTCGTGGTCAACTGTGACCTCAGCGAGCACGAATCCCTCGAAGACCTTTCCGAGGGCATTCAAAAAATTGAGGCGGACCTTGGCCTGATCTGCCCCGGACCCCAGACCTTTACCTTTTCGGCGCTGTTTTTACTCCTGTCCCAGACGGAATCCGACCTGTCCCCAAGAGACCGGGAGCGGCTGGCCCACTGGTGCCGGGAGTCGGCCATGGTCGATTTCGCAGCGGCAGAACGGACGCGCTTTGAGCGGTTTCTGGAGCAAAAGATCAACCGGGATAGAAACTCCCTGCTGTTGAAAAACCATCTGGAGCGGTTGGAGATCGTTGCCGGCGGCATCGGCAACTGGATCGGGTTCAACCGCGACCTGCTGGCCCGTGGTGCCGGTGGCGCGCGGGAACTGGCCGATCGCGCCCACCACCAGCGCGGCCGACTGGATCGCCTGAAGCTGACCGTTAAAAACACCCTGGACGGTGCCGTCAACCAGGTCAAACGCGACTTAAAAACCGCCATTGACCGGTTTTTCGACGGGCATGCCGACGGTATCGTTGACGGTGTTGTCCGATTTGTGCGCAGTTATCAGGTGGAGATGCAGCGTTACGATGAAAGCCTGATGGCCGTCGGGTTTGCCAAAACCCTGTACAGAGTCTTCCAGGAGTTCAAACAGGCAGTCGATGCGCACATGGCCGAAGCGGTCAATCCACAGGTGATCCGGTTCGTAAAGGCGCAGGAGAAAATCCTCATAACCTACCTGGATGAGATTGCCGGACCATACGCGGTTATGATCGACGAAGCCCTGGTACAGTATGCCAATGCCATGGATGAGGGTAAGATCCCCCGGCAGCGGGCATCGTCACCGATCAGCATCGGTCCGGACCTGGAGACGATCCGCAAGGTGGCCGGCCTGTCGCTGCCGCCGGCTGCGGCAACCATGCATTATTCCGCCCAGATCAAAACCGAAGCGGTCATGCGGTTCGGTTTTTATAAGATCGTCAACCTGGTCAAGAAAGCCATGAACAAATCGGCGGACAAGGTTCATCAGGAACAGTTCCTGGCTCTGGCTTCGGGAGTCAAACGGATGAAGCGCGAGACCGAGCGGTCGATAATGTTTCATCTGAAAGACTATAAGGAAAATATCAAGTTCCAGTATCTGCTGAAACTGGCCGATGCCGCCGCCGCAGCCCTGTACCGCCAGATGCTGGAGCGGTTCCAGCACCATGGTGCCGATCTTTCCAAGCTGGTTGAACTGATGGTTGAGCAGCGGCTGGACAAAGAGAAGGTGTCGGCCTCACTCGACCGCATGGGAGAATCCTCCAGACATCTGCAGGAGAAGATCGGCCGTCTCAAGACAGAGCTTCAGCAACTGAACGGCTGAGGGCATCAATCCCGGCCCACTGCCGGCGGCTGCCTTATATCCGGATGCGACCCATATAACGGAAGGGAGACAAGATGGCCAAGAAAAAAACCAGAGCAATTGCGGTGGCAAACGAGAAGGGGGGCGTGGGCAAGACAGTCACGGTGATCAACCTGGCGGCGGCATTGAGCCTGGCCAACCAATCCGTGCTGGTGGTGGACATGGATCCACAAGCCAATGCCACCAAGGGGCTGGGCATTGTGCCTGATGACGAGCTGCCCTCGGTCTATGACCTGATTATGAACAATGGCCGAAAAAGGGTGGCAGAGACGGTCATTGCCACACGCTGGGCCGGGCTTCACCTGATCCCCTCCCATGTGGATCTCTCGGGTGCCGAAGTGGAACTGGTGGAGGCCGAAGGGCGGGAAAACCGGCTCAAGGAGGCCCTGGCACCGGTTAGCGGGAATTACGATTTTATCCTCATGGACACACCGCCCAGCCTCTCCTTGCTCACCGTCAATGTCTTCGCTTGTGCCACTGAGGTGCTGGTGCCCTGCCAGACCCACCCGTATGCCTTCGGGGCCCTTGCCGAACTGTTCGACACCGTCGATGCGGTGCGTGAGGAGATCAACCCCGGGCTGTTCATTTCCGGCATCATCCCCACCCTGGTGGATCTGCGCACCCGGGTGGCCAACGTCGTCATGGAACAACTCAAGACCGATGAACGCTATCGTGGCCTGCTATTCAAAACCGCCATTCGCAACAACACCACCATCGCCGAAAGTGCCGAGGTCGGCAAGCCGGTGGTGTTCTACCGCAAAAGCAGCTACGGGGCCATCGATTACAATGCCCTGGCGGATGAACTGCTGACAAGAAGCGCCAAATAGTTCACCGGCAACATGCCAAGGGTTGCCGGCGTAATGTCAGTCGGATGGGGGGCATAATCATTTGGCGCGCTGCTTCATCGCCTTTATTTTGCCATCAGCCATCGGTCAGGTTCGCCCGGTAGCGCCTCAGGCTGGTGGCAACCACCGAACCGGTCAGGCCCATGTTCGGCAGAATGTGGGTCTGGGGCGTCATGGCTGGGCAGGGTAGTTGATTTCCGTAAGGGCGGCGCGAATGCCCTCCATGGTTGCCGGGGCCTCCCACACGACGGTGACGGTTTTGGTTGCGGCGTCGGCCTTCACTGTGGTGACGCCTTGCAGATCGGCCAATTCATTCTCGATGGCCGACACACAGTGGCCACATGAAATGTTGGGTACGGTCAATGTCTCTTGGGCCATAAATGCCTCCTTGGGTGCCGTTGGATGCTTATGGCGCCTAAGTTAAGTGGCCGCAGTGCGGCTGGCAAGGGTTGCGTTGGAAAGGACCTCAAATAATGAGGGTGTCACCGAACCCTTTTTTTAAGGTCAAGAGACGACCATCGACGGTTGACCGGCCACCATCGCATATTCAACAGGGACCGGAAACCGGAAACAGAAGACCCCGAGCGATGGGGCGATAGGCCGCAAACTAGAATCTCCAGACCAAAGGCCAGTTTCTTTGGTTACCGCTGCGGGTTGCCGGTGAGCCGTTCCAGGTTGTCCCGGGCAAAATCGATGGACGGGTCCAGTTCCAGGGCCAGGCGGTAATAGCGCACCGCATCGGAGCTTTTCCCCAGGTCCCGGTAGTTGGAAGCGATGTTGGCATAGTCGATGGCCGAACTGGGGTCCAGTTGGATGACCTTTTCAAAGTTTTGGATGGCCGCTTCGTGCTCCCGGCGCATGTAATGGCAATAGCCCATGAGGTTGTAAATGTCGGTGCGCTCCTGATCCAGGGCCTCGCCTTGGGCCAGAACGGCAAGGGCTTGTGCATAGTCGCCCATCTCCTTGTGGCAGACGCCCATGTAGGAGTAGATGCTGGGCCGGTCCTGATCCGTCGGTGACAGCTCGAGTGCCCGGCCAAAGTGAGCCAGCGCCCTTTGCGGGTCGTTGCGCGCCAGATGGCAGCTGCCCAGGTAGAACTGATTGAAATATTTGCCGGGCAGCAGTCGCTCCATTTCCGTTAGTCGCCTGATGGCCTCGTCCGGCCCGAAGTGCTCCATGGTGAGCTTGGCGGTAAACATGGCCACGCTGGTGCCGGCGGCCCGCTCCCTGAAATGGGCACCGGGTACGATGGTGTAAAAGGCCGGCACGGCCAACTGGGGGTGCTTGGTGTCCACCACCAGCACCTCGAAATTCCGTTGGGCGAGGGCCTGGATGCAGGCTTCCACTTCGATGCGGATGTTCGGGTTGGAAATGTCGGGCAGGTCGGCCAGCCGGATGGGACCGGGGGCGTTGATCACATATGCGGCATCCTGCAGGCGGGTGAACTTGGGCAGACCCGAGGCCACATAGTTGGACCCGGAATTGAAATCGCCGGCCAGTTGGGCCACTTCGGTCAGGGCGCGGCTCAGGGCTTTTTCCGGACTGGGGGTGGTGCCGGCGGTCCAGACGATTTCGCTCCGGTCGGGAAAGGTGGCCGGATCGTAGGCCAGGATCCCTATGGAGGGAATGCCCATGTCCAGGGTAAAGTCGGAGATGACCGCCTTGATGCCTGCCGTGGCATACTTGCCCAGCATTTCCCGGACCAGCCGGTCGGTTGACGAATCCGGGTCGATCAGCGGAGTGGATATGCGCTGGCGGCTGATCACCGATGAAACGTGGCGTTCGACGATTTCGCAGATGCCCTGGCACAGGGCCTCCTCCACACAGTTGCCGGCCGACGGGCCGTTGAAGGCGTTGATGGCATAAAACCAGTCCAACGGCACCAGCACCTCTTTTCCTCGGGTAAGGCTCCAGGCACCGGTCCATCTCAGGGGCAGGGATTCAAACATCCGTTTGGACACGGCAAGGTCGCCGGATTCGTCGTGTACCGACTTGGCGATCTGATCGAAAGCGATGGCCTGGTCGGCAAACTGGCCATAGGTGCCCAATTGGGTATGGTCTTGATTCTTGTAGAAGCTGAAAAAACTGAACCGTTCGGCCAGTTCCATCACCGCACTGGCCTCGGCCTGGGCCGGCGTCGCGCCCTTGCCCATCTGTTTTTGGGTGCCGATGACAGCCCTGGCATCATGGCCGCAGGTGCTGAAAAATACGGGTATGTCCAGACGGCCGTTGTCGATGCGCACGGTCCGGTCCAGGATTTTCAATTGCATGGCCGCCATCCGTTCCTTGACCATGGCGACTGTTTTTTCAGGCTGCAGAATTTTATCCTGGTCATCGGTCGCCTGCTTGATGGCGTCTTTCATTGTAATGGGGCCTGTGCGCTTCATTGCCTCTCCTTGGCTGGGTGATGATCATGGTCACTCACCGTTTATTGTCCAGAACGACAAACCACCGGTCGATGTCGTTCAATGCATTGATGGGCATCCGACACCGAATATAAACACGGCTTCTGCAGGGTGTCCATCCAGAAGTGGTCGCTTGTGGTTCCGATCAAGGCCGCATCATTTTGAAAATCTAAGGCGCAGCAGCGCTCGCGCGAAGATTTCCGCAGCGCGGGAACACCGTGCGGATCCCCAGGGTGCCCTTTCCGGATGGGCACTACATCGCCAGGCGCCATCCACGCAAGCCCTTTTTTCGCAGGCACAACCCTGGCTGCCGATTGGGCGATCATTGGCCGAAACGCTTGCTTTCATTTTAAATTCAAGGTAATGGTCCAATCATAATGGGTTATGTCAATCAACCATCGTCGCCATCGCTGCCTGGTGCCAAACATGTCTGACCCTGGAAAGAAACCCCTAATCATCGATTACGGAGGCCGTCGACGGCAGTTCGACCGGCGCTTGAATCCTGAACGGCCTGTGGTGCCCGAGTCCCGCTCCGGGCGACAGCGCAGAAGCGGTTATGATCGACGCAGCATAAGAAACAATGCCCGGTTCAAAGTGAAAGCCGATCGACGAGCTGATTTCCTGCGGTTTAAAGAAATGATCCCCGAGGAGGAGAAAATCGCAGAAGAGAAAATGATCCTCATAGACAACACCGCCGAGGTCGGCGATAACCCCTGACCGTGCGGTTCAGAGACGGTTCCGGTCGTGGGCGAGGACGCCACGATGGCGCCGACCGTCACGCGAATCATTATGCAACAGCATTGCAGCGGTTGTGGCATGCTGGCCAATCCCATAGCGCTGGTGTAAGGAGAACTGACATGGCCCGGACATGCCGGATCGAACGAAAAACATCCGAAACCCAAGTCAAGGTTGAACTCAACCTGGACGGGCAGGGCAAGGCCGATATCCAAACCGGTATCGCCTTTTTTGATCATATGCTGACCCTGTTTTGCGTACATGGCCGATTTGACCTGGACATCCAGGCCCATGGCGACCTGGATGTTGATTTTCATCACACCGTGGAGGATGTGGCCCTGGTTTTGGGGGAGGCGGTTTCCAAGGCCTTGGACGATCGTTGCGGCATCCGCCGCTACGGATTTGCCGTGACGCCCATGGACGATGCGCTGGCCGAAGTGGCCATTGACCTGTCCAACCGACCTTTTCTGGTTTACCGGCTGCCATCGGCGCTGGAATCCGCGGGCCGCTTTGACCGCGGACTGGCCAAAGAGTTTTTCAGGGCCTTGGCCGTCAAGGCCGGAATGAATTTGCACATCAACGTGACATACGGAGAAAACGAACACCATGTGCTGGAGTCGGTTTACAAGTCCGTGGGGCGGGCGCTCAAGCAGGCGGCGACGGTCGAGGCCGATCGCTCGGGTGTCCGTTCTTCAAAGGGGCTGTTGTAACCCGAGGTGGGCCGCGGTTCGTAAGCCATCTGCGCCCAGTTGCATGCCGGGCCCGCAACCGGTAGCCGGATGCCGCGGTGATTGCATCCCTACGGCTGAAGGAACCAACGCGTCCTCACGCATCCTCCCGGCCTTTTTTTGGACATCCAGTGTTTTTTTTAAAAGCCGCTACTATATATTGACAAAATGCCTCTGGGGATTTAATTTGTAAAATTTAAAAAAGGTTGACCCTATGCGCAAGGTAGCTACAGGCACCGTCAAGGCGTTCAGGCGCTTTTTCCACCGCCAAACCGGCCAGTGACCGTCTTTCTGAATAAGGATGGCCCAGGTCCTACCGGAGCAGAATGAACCCGAATCCATTTGAAATGGAGGCGGCTTTTCTTGGCGGCGTACATTCCTGACGACAAAATTACAGCGATCAAAAATGCTGCCGATATCGTGGACATCGTATCGGAGGTCGTATCTCTGCGGCAAGCGGGGCGCAACTTTTTGGGACTGTGTCCCTTTCACGCCGAAAAGACCCCTTCCTTCACCGTGAGTCCGGACAAACAGATCTTTTACTGTTTCGGTTGTGGTGCCGGTGGTAATGTGTTCAGTTTCCTCATGAAACACAGCGGGCTGACCTTCCCTGAAACCGCCAGGGCGCTGGCCGACCGTTACGGGATCGACCTCCCCACCCGAAATTTGGCCCCCCACGAGAAAAAAAAGTTGACGGAACGGGAAACGATACTAACGCTTAATGGCGATGCCATGACCTTTTACCGCGAGTGTCTGATTTCTCAGGAGCGGGGTAAACAGGCCATGGGGTACCTGTTGAAAAGGGGGATGACCAGAAAAACCATTGATGATTTCACGCTGGGATTTTCCCCGGATGGCTGGGATCACCTGTTACAGCACTTGCGTTCACGCGGAAAACCCGTCGGGATGGTTCTGCAGGCAGGCCTGATTATTTCCCGCAAAAACGGGGAAGGTCACTACGACCGGTTCCGCAACCGGGTCATCTTTCCCATTTTCAACGGGCAGAACCAGCCGGTCGGATTTGGCGGCCGCGTGATGGACGATGCGCTGCCCAAGTACCTGAACAGCCCGGAAACACCGGTATACAGCAAGAGCCGATCGCTCTACGGTCTGAACCGGGCCCGTCAAAAATGCCGGGAAACGCAGGCGGTGCATGTGGTTGAAGGGTATTTTGACCTGCTTTCCATGCACCAGTTCGGCATCGAGAACACCGTGGCCACCTTGGGGACCTCCCTGACGGCCGACCACGTTCAGATCCTGAAGGGATTCGTGGGAGAGAATGGCAAAGCCGTGCTGGTGTACGATTCGGATCAGGCGGGCATCAAAGCGGCCCAGCGCAGCGTGGCGGTTTTTCAAAAAGGGCTTCTGGAGGCCCGGATCCTCGTGCTGCCCAAGGGTCATGATCCCGATTCCTTTCTCATGGCGCACGGGCCCGACGATTTATTAAAAGCGGCTGCGCAAGCCATGGGGATGATTCCGTTCATGGTTGAATCGGCCGTCGAGAAACACGGATTGAGCATCGATGGCAAGGTGCGCATCGTCAACGATCTGAAGTCGGCCATCCAGGCCATCGGTGATCCGGTCGCCCGGTCGCTGCGGGTCAAACATCTGGCCGAGCGCATTGGCGTGGATGAAGCGGTCATCCTGCAGAAAATCCGGCGTACGGAGCCATCCCCTGTCAACAGGGCGTGGCTGCCGGATCGGCAGGGGGCGACGGCAGCGCCGAAGCAGGCGCCGATCCGGGGGGAAACCTACCGGCTGGAACGGCAGATGGTGGCCATGATGCTTCAGTTCCCGGAGATGATCGCCGATATCAAGCGGCGACGGCTCATGGATCATTTTAGCGATCCGTTGCTGGCCGAGGTCGGGCAGGTCATTATCGACCACTTTGCCCAGGCCGGCAGCGACATCGCCGGTCTGGTTTCGCGCTGCGAGGACCTGGAAAAAAAAGCGGTGGTTGCCCGGCTCTCCCTAACCGATGAACACTGGGACCGCAAGGGCTGCATGAACCTGATCAGCCAATTCGAGGCCAGCATACAGCGCCGGGACAAGACGCTGCTCAAACAGATCGAGGCGGCGGAAAAAAATGGTGATGAAAACCTTCTGGCCGTGTTGTTGCAACAAAAACAGCACCAAGCCCGCAAGACAATGGAAAAACAAAGCGGTGCGAAACAGTGACCGCTGTCCATGACTTCTGACGGCTTTCGAAAGCGGCGGACGGCCATGGGAATAAAAAACGATTTACAGGATAGCGCGACCCATTTATGGCCTGCAAAACATCCTGCTAGGTTTCAGGAGGCAACCGCATGACCAAAAAACCCGATGGCAAGCACAACGGGACATCCACACCGGCCGGGAAAAAAACGGCCAAAAAGAAAGCCGGGACAGGTGGCAAGGCTGCTGTCGATACCGCAGCACGGGACGCAACATCTGGAAAAACAAAGGATACGATGAAGAAGAACGATCAGAAGGTGCTCAAAGCCCTTATAGAAAAGGGCAAGGAGCAGGGCTCGTTGACCTATGACGAGATCAATGAGGCCCTTCCCAACGAGATGATGTCTTCGGAAATGATCGACGATACCCTGATGATGTTCGACGATATGGATATCGAAATCATCGAAAACGAAGACGGCCTTTCCGATAAGGAAAGTATTCCCGAAAAGAAAGAGACACTGAGCAAGGCGGTGGCGGTATCGGATATCGGGTCGGTGACCGACCCGGTGAAAATGTACCTTCGCGAGATGGGCATGGTCACCCTCCTCAGCCGTGAAGGCGAGGTGGTTATTGCCAAAAAGATCGAAAAGGGGGAGCAGGACGTTCTCAAAGCGCTTCTGGAGACCTCTCTGGGTATCAAATACATCCTTGAATTCGGGGACCTGATCGAAAAGGGGGCCCTGCGGCCGAAACATGTATTGCGTGATGTGGATGAAGGCGATGCCTACGTGGATGAGATGGTTCAGATTGAAAACTTTCTGGAAACCATTGCCGCTATCCGCAAGGTGAATGATGAAATTCAGGAATACCGCGAGCGCATGTTTGCCGAGCAGCTGGAGCCCGATGAAGCTCGCCGGGTCAGGCGCTGCATCATGCGGCGCAACAATAAAATTTTCGAACTGCTCAAGGGGTGGCGGCTGGAAGGCGGGGTTATCGACCGCATCGAAGCGCACATTCGCCGGCTCATCGACTGGTTCGATGCACAGAGCAAACTGGTGGCCATCACCGCAGAGGCGTTCGGTGTAACCATTCGTGAGCTTCGTGAGCACCTGGCCACCAAAACCAAATTCATGAAGTGGGCCAGAAAACAGTCCCGTCTCGATGTTGAGGCCCTGGGGCGCATTTACGCCCATCTGACATCCATGACCGAGCAACTGGTGGAAAAGGAAAATGATTTCAAAGCCAACAACCGCAACCTCAAGCGGGTCATGGCCAGTGTGGACGAAGGCCGCATGCGGGCGAAGTTTGCCAAAAGCGAGCTGATTCGGGCCAACCTGAGGCTGGTTGTCAGCATCGCCAAAAAATACACCAACCGCGGGCTGCAGTTTCTGGATCTCATCCAGGAGGGCAACATCGGGCTCATGAAGGCGGTGGACAAGTTCGAGTACCGCCGAGGTTACAAGTTCAGCACCTACGCCACCTGGTGGATCCGTCAGGCCATCACCCGTGCCATTGCCGACCAGGCCCGCACGATCCGCATTCCGGTGCATATGATCGAAACCATCAACAAGCTGATCCGCACCTCGCGCTACCTGGTCCAGGAGTTCGGCAGGGAGCCGCGTCCGGAAGAAATTGCCGAAAAGATGGAAATCCCCATCGACAAAGTCCGCAAGGTGCTCAAAATCGCCCGAGAGCCCATCTCTCTGGAAACCCCCATCGGGGAGGAGGAAGACAGTCATCTGGGTGATTTTATCGAAGACAAAAAGTTCATGCTGCCGTCCGAAGCGGCAGTCAGCATGAACCTGGCCGAACAGACCCGAAAAGTGCTGGCCACCTTGACCCCCCGTGAGGAAAAGGTCCTGCGCATGCGCTTCGGCATCGGGGAGAAGGCCGATCATACCCTGGAAGAGGTCGGGCAGGATTTTACCGTTACCCGCGAACGCATTCGGCAGATCGAGGCCAAGGCCCTGAGAAAGCTGCGCCACCCTACCCGCAGCCGGAAGCTGAAGAGCTTTATCGACAATTGACCCGGCGCGGAGCAGGCTTCCATTTGCTTGACAAATCACCATGGCGAGGGTAGTAAACCAATCGCTAATCACCTGATACGGGCCCATAGCTCAGCTGGCAGAGCCACCGGCTCATAACCGGTCGGTCCCTGGTTCGATCCCAGGTGGGCCCACTTAAAAAACTCCGGCGCCGTTCGTCAACCCATAACGCCCGGAGGCCCCAACCTCGGATCCCGTTGGGGATAAAAGGCGATTCGGCGTGGTGAGACTCCGGCTACCGCGCCTTTTTTTGTGCCCTTGGCCGGCTCCATCGTTGAAGGAAAACGGCATGACAGCCACCGTCGCTCAATTGGTTCACCTTCTCGACCGTTTGGCGCCTCCCCGCCTGGCGGAATCGTGGGACAATGTCGGGCTTCAGATTGGAAACCGGAACTGGCCGGTCAGCAAAGTATGGACGGCATTGGACCCGCTGCCCGAGGTGGTGGCCGGTGCCTGTGACAACGGTGTGGATTTATTGGTCACGCACCATCCGCTGTTCTTCAAGCCGGTCACGCGCATCGATTGCGCATCGCCGCTGGGGCGGATTGCCGAAATGGCCTTGTCACGGCAGCTGGCCATTTACAGTGCCCACACCAACCTGGACAGTGTGGCGGGGGGCGTCAATGATGTCTTGGCTGAACGAATGGGCTTGGGCAAGGTTAGGGTGCTGGCCGGTGCCGGCGATGCCGGCATGTGCAAACTGGCGGTGTTTGTTCCCGGCAACCATGTGAAAGCAATTCTCGAAACCCTGTTTGCGCTGGATGCCGGCCGGATGGGGAATTATTCCTGCTGCACGTTCCGGTGCGAGGGGATAGGAACCTTTTTGCCGGGTGTGGGTGCATCACCGGCCATTGGTCGAACGGGTGCCCTGACCGAAGTCCAGGAAAACCGGATTGAAATCCTCGTGGCCCGCGATGACCTCGGCTCGGTGGTGGATGCGGTGAAACAGGTCCACCCTTATGAAGTCATGGCCTATGACGTTTATCCCCTCGCCGTGCCCGACCACCAGACCGGTTTGGGGCGGGTGGGGGAGCTTGCGGCACCTTTGCCGCTGGAGGCGTTTGCGGCGCAACTGAAGGCCGCACTCAACCTCTCAACGCTGAAGGTGGCCGGCCAAGCGGGCATGGTGGTGGAGACTGTGGCGGTGTGTTCGGGAAGCGGCGCCAGTCTGTTGCCCGCAGCCATAGCCTCGGGTGCACAGGCTTACGTAAGCGGGGACTTAGGGTATCACACGGCCAGAGATGCCCAGCAGGCAGGCATCGGGCTCATCGATATCGGACATTTCGGCTCGGAGCACCTGGTCGTCGATGTTCTGGCTGCATCCATCCGGGACGCCATCAAGGCGTCGGGCCTATCAGCCACCGTGGAAGCCGCCGGCATGGAAACGGACCCATTTCATTACCTATGAAAAACGGGATACGGGAAAGGCAGGCATGAGCAATATTCAAGAGCAGATCAACATCCTCGTCGAGGTGCAAGGGGTTGAAATGGAGATCCTTCACGCCGGCAGCCGGATCACCTCGCTGGGTGATGAGGCGGCCTCCCTGGACAAGGCCGTGGCCGAGCGTGAGGCCCAGGTGGCTGCCGAAAAAAAGGCTCTTGACGAGCTGAAAAAATCCTATCGTGAGCTCGAATCCGAATCCAAGATCAATGCCGGGATGATCGTGAAAAGCAACGAAAAGCTCAGGGCGGTCAAAACCAACAAGGAATACCAGTCGATTCTGAGGGAAATGGATGAAATCCGCAAGAAGAATTCAGGCACCGAAGACCGAATGCTGGAGCAGCTGGAAATAATAGAATCCGCAGAGCAGGCGCTGAAAGCAAAGGAAGCGGAAATGGCAGGTTATATTCAATCCTGCCGCAATAAAAAGGAAACGCTTGCCGCCAAACAGCAGCGCGAACGGCAGGCGGTCGAAACACTGAACGAAAAGAAGGCGCGGATCAGTGTCAAGGCTGATCCCGAAGTAAACCTGATACTGGATGATGTGAAGAAAAAGGTCCGGGGGCTGGCGGTGGTGCCCGTCCAGCAAGCCATCTGCATGGGCTGCCATATGAACATCCCGGCACAACTGTTCAATGAACTGCAGCGATTTGATGAAATCCGGTTTTGCCCCCACTGCCACCGGATAATTTTTTGGAAGGAAAAGGATAACGACTAGCGGCCGGAGTAGACCAGGCGATCGCTGGCCCCTCTGCGGGGCTGGAGGAAAGTCCGAACACCACAGGGCAGGGTGCTCCATAACGTGGAGTCACGGTGACGTGAAGGCAAGTGCAACAGAGAGCAGACCGCCCTGCCGTTCAGGCAGGGTAAGGGTGAAACGGTGCGGTAAGAGCGCACCAGTTCTTCGGGTGACCGGAGAAGCTAGGTAAACCCCACCCGGTGCAAGACCAAATAGGGGAGCGTCAGAGGGCGGCCCGTCCGAGCTCCCGGGTAGGTCGCACGAGGTGCCGGGCAATCGGCATCCCAGATGAATGGTCGTCGCCTCCGATCCGGGCAACCGGCCGGGGGAACAGAATTCGGCTTACGGGCTGCTCCGGCCGCTATCTCGTTTACCCGTTAGGAAAAAGACGTTTCGAACCACCCAATGCCTAAACCGCCCATCCCGCTTGATGAACGGAGCGCCTCGTGATTGAGCCCTACTGCGAAATCTCTTTTTCCGAAAAGGTCAGAATCTTCTCATCAGATTACCTGAAATGCTGTATCTACATCTCCGTCCCGCATACGCCCAATCACGCATTTACCAAAAAGCTGTATTCCAAACTGATCAGCACCTCCCAGGTGCTGGAAGACTTTCTAGACTTCCATGGGGCCAAGAACAGCGAGGACTGGTACCTGTACCGGGAATTGTGTGCCGCCGTAAGGCACCTGAGCTTAGGGGCATACTGCCAGAAGCATATTTTAAATCGCCTGGTCTTCTATGACATTCCCGATGTTGAGGTGTTCCGCCAGCAGGGAGAAAATACGCTCAAATTTTTAAATGGCGCCCTGCGGAACCTGGCTCCGGTCATTACTGACGAGGCGTTACGGTTGAATATTGAGATGCCAGGGGAGAGTTTCGGGCCTGAGGATTTTCCCGGCATCACCACCAGCGAGATGCTCAAATACGACATCGATGATGAAGCCAAGGATGTTCAGAAGCGCAACATCGTCAAAATCGCCAGCGAGTTTCTTTCCATCGCCGCCAGTTTCGATCACATGGGGTTTTATGAGCCATATGGAAATGACGACATGGCCGCCCTGGTGCCTGAAAAGGTGAATGAAGTGGAGATTCGTCGTTTCGAAATGCTGGTGCACAACCTCCAGTCGTCATTCGACACATACGTGATCCACGGCGGATTCCGTTTCGGCAATCGGAAGCTCAAGTCGCTGAGAAGTTATTTCTCAATTGTCTTTCACCTGCTGCAGATGATGGGGCGCCTGCTTCATTTTTACGAACGGCACCTACATGAAGCCGGCTATAAGAACACCTATAAACGGGTCCAGGACAAGCTGGCGTCCCTGGTGGACCCGGTGGTGCTGCTGGACCGGACCATCAACTTCGGGCTTTACTACGCCTGCCACTACCTCAACACCGGCAAGAAGCTGGCGCGTGAAATCCTCAATGAAAACATCGAACGTTCGGCCATCACCGTAGGAATTCCGGTCAAACTTGGGTTTCACAGCCGGCCCAGCCTCCTGGTGGCCAAGATCGTTCAGCATTTCGGCGGACAGGTGGAACTGGTGGTGGGTCAAGATCGGTTCGATGCCAGCAGTGTGCTGGACATTCAATGGGCCGGCGGGAAGATCCAGAAAGAGAAACGCAGCGAGGTGACCTTCGAGGGCGATAGCCGGGCCCTGGCCGACATCCAGATTCTCGCCGGTGTCAATTACGGGGAAGACACCATGGGCAAGGGCGTGCCGCTGCCCAGCCAATTGAGCTACCTGAAATGATCTGCACCGTCATCGTTGCCGGGGGTAGCGGCTCCCGCATGCAGGCACCGGTGAGAAAACAGTATCTCGCCCTGGACGGCCTGCCCATCGTATCCCATACCCTGATGGCCTTTGACCGGTATGCCGACCTGGACAGGATCGTTCTCGTGGTGCCTGAAAATGATCTCGAATGGTGCCGGGCCGACATTGTAGCGCCGTTGTCCCTTGAGCATGAGGTCCAATTGGTGGCCGGTGGGCGGCGGCGGCAGGAGTCGGTGTGCAACGGGCTGACAGCCGTGGGCGCTGCCGAGGGCATCGTCATGATCCACGACGGGGTGCGGCCCTTCGTGCGGGCATCGCTCATGGACGCCTGCCTTGGGGGCGTCAAGACCACCGGCGCCTGCATTCCTGCGTTGCCGGCCAGCGACACCTTGAAGCAGGTGGATGACAACGGGGTGATCATCGGCACCCTGGACCGGAACCGGATCCGTCTTGCCCAGACGCCGCAAACCTTTTCCCTGGACTTGATCCGGCGTTCCCACCAGCTGGCCGGTCAGCGCGGCTTCAGCGCCACCGATGATGCGTCGGTGGCCGAATTTGCCGGAGAGCGGGTGACCGTGGTGCCCGGTGACCCGGACAACATCAAGATTACTACCCAGCAAGACCTGTCGTTCGCCAGGGCCATTCTCGACAGGTGGCGCAGAAAAAACATAGGCATAGGCATGGGCATAGGCGTATGAATGGCATTTTCGGTCGCGTTTTCCTCTCTTCCCGCCTTGATACAACTCCTAATCATCTTCCAGATCAGGATAGTGCTCCTTCAAACAATCCGGACAGATACTATGACTGATATCGGCAATATGCTTCTTAATGTCTTGATTTCCTTTAAGGCTTGCTGCAGCTCCGTAATAAGCGTTTCGCGTTCTTTTTCAGCCTGTTTGCGCCCGGTGATGTCCCGGCAGACACAAAATATCAATTTTTGTCCCCGGTAAATCGCGCCGTTGGTGCTGATCTCAACGTCGCAGAACGTGCCGTCCTTGCGCTGGTGGCGCGTTTCGAAGTGATCGCCGGTATCGTCGACGGACTGGATCATTGCCAGCAGTTCTTCTTTGGTCCATTGCTTGTCCCAGTCCCATACATACAACTGGTGGACTTCCTCCAGAGATTACCGAGCATATGGGCATAGTGCTGGTTCGCTTCGTAGACCTTTCCGCTTTGGTCGAGAACAACGATCCCGTCGCTTGACTGCTCAACCAGGATGCGTCGCCGGGTTACCTCATCCTTAAGCAATTCTTCGGCCTGTTGGCGCCCGGTGATATCCTTAACGTATCCGATGGTTCCTATTGCCCGGCCGTCAGGATCTTCAAACCGAAACAGGGAAACCTCAAACCATTCGGTAGGGATCTGGGGGGACGGGTATGCTAAAATCTCAATGTGCGGTTTGCCTGTTTCAAGAGAATGAACATGTGGGCACCCTGAACAGTGTTTTTCTCTGTCACGAAGAACGGAGTGGCACTTTTTCCCGATCAACGGCATCTGGCTGGCATACTTTTCTTCCATCCAGCGATTGGCCTGAATAATGGTAAAGTCTCGATCCACCACGAAGATCCCGTCCTGAATGGCATTAAAAACACTTTTTTTATAAGGGTTTTTTGTCCTTGAGATAGTGATCGAGAGGATTCATTTCAATTTCTCCAGCTGACGTTGTACTTTGATTGATCGCAACGGGCCGGTTTTTATTTCCGTGCGAAGTGAAGCTGAACGATAGGGTTTCCAGCAAACGTCAAAAATAACATCCTGCCATATCCGGGATTATTAAAGGTCGCCGTTGATCTGGTAAAAAGAGCATTTTAAGCTGATTTTTAGCACTATAGGGTCACACGCAGTCGTTTTTCAATACCCCGTAAGTTCCCTGGTACCAGCACCACGACCGGTAGGGTTAACATCGCCTCCTGTATTTGAAAGGTATTAATTTAGGGCTTAGGAAGCAAAATCCATTAAAAATGTGATAAGCTTCCGATATGTCATTAAAAAATCGATATCAAAAGTTCAGTAAAATTTCAGAGCGAAAATTCAGAGAAATTCTTCAGAATTTTGCCCTCGATTTTACCGCCTCGGATACTGCCAGACTAACCGGGATCAGTATCAGAAGTATTAATACGATTTTCCTGAAGCTTCGTAAGCGAATTGCTCAGGAATGTGAGAAACAAAATCCTTTCAAAGGAGTTATTGAAATTGATGAATCTTACTTTGGTCCCCGCCGTATTCGTGGTAAACGTGGGCGTGGGGCCGGAGGCAAGACCATCGTATTCGGCATCTTTAAAAGGGACGACAAAATCTATAAAGAAATTGTCCCTGATGCCTCCAAAGCCTCTCTAGTCAAGGTTATAAGAGGCCACGTATCCGTCGAAAGCGTTATTCACACTGACGGTTGGCGTGGCTATAGCGGCCTGGTGGATGTTGGCTATTCAAAGCATCTGCGTGTGAGACACGGTCCCAATGAGTTTGCCAATGGCAGCCGTCACATCAACGGTATCGAATCATTTTGGAGCTATGCCAAAAGGCGTTTGGTGAAATTCAACGGAGTCTCGAAAGAGACATTCTTTCTTCATTTGAAAGAAACAGAATTCCGTTTTAATCACCGTTCCGAAAACTAGTATAAAGTCTTGTTAACATTGCTTAGAAAGCACCCACTTTCTTAATTTTGCTTCCTAAGCCCCTAATTTAAATCATAGGTGTTTTTAAGCTGTGCGAAATGAGGCTGCCTAAATAGATACTATCGTTTGTTTACAAATGATTCGCAAGGTTCGACCCTGATCCACAAAAGGGTGGCCCAGATCTTCAATTAAGCCGAAAAAAAGCACCCTTTGTCAACAATATCCCTTTATTCTCCTGCCTTGCGCCCCCGCTCCAGCACGAGCGTTCGGCCGTGCAGTTTTTCTAACTCGGGATGGAAACGGAAGGTGATGGTGACCTGCGTCGCGTCGGGCAGTTCGTTCCGGAGCATCTCGAGGATCAGCCGTTCGCCCTCCGGCTCGAAGGCATCGGTCGCCTCTTCCATGAACACCCACGCCGGTCGCTGGATCAGGACGCGGGCGAGTCCGACCCGCTGCTGGGCGCGTCGCGACAGGACCTGTTCCCAATCGTCCCGCTCGTCAAGACGCGGGGCGAGCCATGCGATGCCGGCGCACGCCATCGCATGGCGGATGTCGGCGTCGGTGACGGCTTCCGGCGCGCGCGGGTAGCAGAGCACCCCCCGCAGGCTCCCCTCGGGCAGGAAGGGACGCTGGGGAACCAACAGCACCTCGCCGTCACCCGGCAGGGTCACCCGTCCGCTGCCCCAGGGGCCAGAGCCCGCCGATCACCTTGAACAGGCTTCCCGTCACCACGGGATGGCCCGTGATCAACACCCTTTCACCGCGGCGGATCTCAGCGCTGAAGTGTTCGAGCAGTATCTCCCCCGAGGGATCGGCGATGCAAAGGTCATCGATCACAAGCTGGGCGCGGTCCGATCGGTCGAGAACGATCCGCGGACCGCCCGGCTCCTGGGCCTCGGCATCCAGACGGCGGATGTCTTCGTAAGCGACAGCACGCGGTCGGCCGAAGCACGACAGCGCGCGATTTCGCCGATGTTGTCCACCGGCCAGGAAAGCGCGGAGGTCAGGCGCTGGAAACGCCTGCGCGGCCTGCATCAGCACGCCGAGCGACATCGCCCCAGCGATGTACTGCGGGGCGGCGATTAGGATCGGGAATACCGGCAGTAGCGCACCATATCCCGTCCCGAACGAGACCAGGCCCAGGTAGGCGAACGACTGCCGGTTCCATTCGCGTACGATCTGGCGGAAGCGCACCGCCGATCCGGCGCGCTCCAGTGGGCTCGCCGCGCATGAGCGCGATGGCTTCCGTATGCTCCCGCACCCGCGACAGGCCGAAGCGAAACGTCGCCTCCGCGGTCTGCAGCGCGTTTGTCGCGCGCACCAGCGGGCGGCCGATCATCCAGCCGAACGCGCTGCCGAGCGCTGCGTAAACGAATGCCAGCGGCACCATGTAGCCCGGCACTGAACCTCGGTGCCCGGCACGACGATCGCGCCCGACACCGACCACAGGATGTCGATGAACAGGCCCAGGATCATCAGCGAGAAGACCAGCGAGTGGGCCAACGCAATCGCGCTTTCCGTCGCGATGCGGATGTCCTCGGCGATGCGCTGGTCGGGGTTGTCGTGCTCGCCGGCACTGAACAGCAGACGATAGTGGCGACCCTCTTCCATCCAGCGTCCCGACCAACTGCTCCGTCAGCCAGGCGCGCCAGTCGATCTGCAGCCAGCGCTTGACGAGCAGGTGCGCCGCGGTGACGGCGATCGAGATCAAGAAGATCAGCACGAAAACCGCCACCTGGAGCAGCACGCCGCGCACCGAGCGCTGCTCGAGGGCGTCGAACAGCGCCCGGTTCCAGTAGTTGCCCCACACGGTGAGTCCGACCTGAGCTAATGGTAAGCAGCAGCAGCGACAGCGTGGCCGGCGGACCTTCGCGCGCCGCTCGCATTTCCAGTAAGGACCCGCGAGGCGAAGCACCTGCCGAAGAAAGTGTTTTCGCGTCCCGGGAGCGGCTCCGGGGGCATCTGCTGGCGCTGGATTCGGCGTTGAAGCGGTCATGGAGGAGATTCGTGGTTGATATCGGTTGCTGATCATCCTCCGGCTGATCCTGGAGTCGCCTTCGGAGATAATGCTTATATATCAAACCTGCAGATGGGGTCAAAAGACATTTTTTCGGAAGGCTGCGAATCATCGGAATCGATCATCCGATTACCTCCGGTCCATTCGGGGTCGGGCCAAGTTAACGTGATGATATTCCATCATTATAATTCATCAGCTACAGGATTTCGCACACCAAATTTAAGCCCTCTAAGAGAAGTTATATATATTCATCAATAGTAATTAGCTTCGCCCGTCCCAATACCCGAATACCCACAAGTGCAGGCGCTACGAAACCAACATCCTACGTTACAGGGGCGCCCCCGCGGCCCTAAAATCGACCATTAGTTTTTCCTGAAAATCGCTCAGGACTCTTTTAAATTCGACCTCATCGGGTTCAAGGAGGATGGAAAAAAGAGCCATCCCTTCATGAAACGCGACAATGGCGGTCGCCATGCGGCGTGCAGCATCCGCATCAACCATCAAGCGTTGCAGCATGCCCGCCAGGATGTCCACCCATTCCTGATAAGCCTGCTTGAGTTTTGACTTCACCGCGGGATGGTAAACCGCGATTTCCCATATCTCGATAAATACCTTCGACAGCGATTTGTCGAGGGTGATTTTTTCATTCATGAAGGTGAAAAATGCACTGATCCGTTTCTTTTGATCGCTTTCGGCCGTCTCCAGACCAGCCAGCCAATCGGCAAACATGCGTTTGTAATGATGGATCACATAATCGATATAGTGAATGAGGATGTCTTCCTTGTTTTTAAAATAATAATGGAGCAATCCGTGATTGACGCCTGCCGCCCGGGCGATGTCCTTGATGGATGTCTGATCGAAGGGTTTTTCATGAATGCAGGTGTTTAAGGCTTCAAGAATAAGATTGCGTTTGTCTTCTCCATTCCTGGATGACATGCAGCTGCCCTTTCTGTGGGAATGCCGGCTTTCCGAGGCGCAAATTAGATCTTGACAAGCCGGATAAAAAATCTTAGTTAGTCGACCAACCAAAAATAATATATCATCCCAATCCTAAGGTCAACCGCTTTCATTTCAAGGAGGTTTTGCCATGACAGGCAATCACCCGAGTGACTATCGGTCCAAAAGCTGGTGGCTTGGATCCCTGCCGGCGGCCATTCGTCCCAATCCTTCGCTTCAGGCGGGTCAGGTCGCCGATGTGGTGATTATCGGCGGAGGGTATACGGGGCTATCCGCAGGCTGGCATCTCAAACAAATGATGCCCGGCATGGATGTTCGGGTGATCGAATCCGACGTCTGCGGTTACGGGGCGTCCGGCCGTAATGGCGGTTTTTCCATGACGCTGTTCGGACTGACCAAGGGCATCACGCAGTTTCGGTTTTCCGACGAAAAAGCGAAATCCGCCCATCGGTACATGGAAGCGGCGGTGGACTACCTGCATGCGTTTATCACTACCCGGAACATCGATTGTGATTATGAGCGCAGCGGTTATCTGCTGGTGGGCACCAGCCCGGGGCAAATCAAACGGGTCGAGCATGATTTCAAGATCATGGAACGATGGGGGATGGGGGGCGTTGAGCGGTGGGACAGAGACCGGCTGGCCGCCGAGTTTGGGACGGATTTTTACCAACTGGGCTGGTTCGAACCCCGCTGCGGCATTTTAAATCCGGCCAAACTGGCCCGCGGCATGAAGGCCTATGCCGAATCACAGGGTGTGATCATTTATGAGCAGTCGCCGGTGGTCGGTTTTTCCAGAAACAGGGCAGGGGGCTTTAGCGTTCGTACGGAAACCGGGGACATCCGCAGCGCGTATCTGGTGTTCGCCACCAACGCCTATTCGGTGCTTTTCCCTGAGCTCAAATCCATCCAGCGGCCGGCGTTCACCCATATCGTAATGACCGAACCTCTGTCCAAAGCTCAGATGGAAAGCATCGGCTGGGGATGCCGGGCCGGTGTCGAAGATGCGCGCGATCTGATTCACTACTATCGTCTGACCCGAGACAACCGGATCGTTATGGGTGGCGGCGACGTGTCGATCGGGTATGGCACGAACCTGGACCTGGACATGAACGAGAAGATTTTTGCCCATCTTGAACGTCATGTGATCGACGTGTTCCCGCAGTTGAAAGGGATCCAGTTCACCCACAAATGGGGCGGACCGGTATCCGTGACCGTGGACATGGCGCCGGTCATCGGATATCTGGGAAATGATAAAAAATGTATTTTTTCAATGGGATGCGTTGGACATGGCGTGTCCATGACCACCACCAACGGCCGGGCCATCGCCGAGATGATCGCGGGCCGGCAATCCCAACGCACGGACATGTTTTTTGTAGGCCGAAAAACCTTTCCCTGGCCGCCGGATCTGATCTCATACGGCATGACCCATGCCATCCGGGGCTTTATGAAAATTGAGGACCGTCTTTATTACAAATAGTCCTGTAATGACGTGGCCGGGATGACAGGATAAAGAAGGATCCGACTTTTTACGGGGCCATCATCATAGAAAGGGTTGAGGAAAATATGACCATTATCGATATCCATTCTCATCTCGGCGATATTTTACACCCGGACGGCGGTCTTCTGATCGGTCAAAAAGGGGTGCGCAAGAAGATATTTTATGATGTGATCTCCCATTCCGAGCTTCTGCTTCACAGCGGATTTCCGAAAGGCACCGAAGAGTGGTTTTACCGGAAACTGTATTCTCTGGTCACACTGGCTTCAAGGGCTCGAAACGCCACGGCCACGCTTGAAAACATGAGCCGGTCCATGGATGCGGCCGGCGTTTCGATGAGCGCCTGTATGCCGATTCCGCCGTACCTGACATTCAATGATTTAAGGAAAGCACAGGAGAAAGAACCAAGGATTATCCCTTTTACCGGCATTGACTATACAAAAGCTGATGACATGATCGCCGCCGCATTGGCAGACGATGTGAAACAAGGCGCAAAGGGCCTGAAACTGCATCCGATTATTCAGCGGATGGCTTTAAACGATAAGCGAACATGTGATGCCGTTGAGGCGTTTTCGTCGCATGGCCTTCCCATTCTCTTTCATTGCGGCGTTTCGTCTTATTATCGTGAACCTGAAAAGAAGATCATGGAAAACGCGGCCTTCGGGGAAATCCGCTACGCCAGGGACCTGGTCGCGGCGTTTCCTAATGTGACCTTCATCGCCGGGCATGCCGGCTTGTTCAAATACCGGGATGTCATCGAATTGTTGAGCGGCTTTAAAAATGTGATGGTGGATACCTCTGTGCAGTCTCCCGCACATATTCGTGAACTGATATCGGCGTTTGGTCCGGAAAGGGTGATGTACGCCTCGGATTGGCCCTACGGGAACAGAATTCCGGCGATCAAGATCGTAAAGAAGGCCTGCAAAAAGGATGAGGGGCTCGAAAGGCGGATATTGTTTGAAAATGCAGCGGCGCTGTTAAATCTGGCCCATTGATGGGCGAACCCGGTCTCCCCGGTCGCAGACAGCTTTTCCTCAAAATACCTTTATGTCGCCAAAGACAGTAAGAAAGGCCTTCTTCAGTCGATACCAGTATGAATCCATGTGGTCAGCCCTCCTTGGCAATCTGGTGCGTGGTCATCGCTTTGGTCTTCGCGTGAGTGACGGTGAAAAGTGAGTGAAAAGGGGTCGGGCCTCTGTAACAAGCTGGGATCTGTGACAAAGAGGTGCAAAAAGTGCCATAAAAATGACTGTTTGAAGGGTCTATTAAACCTATTTATTGTTCAATGTCAATCGGTTAACGCGGCCCGACCCCATTTAACCCGGTATCCAAAGTAGCGTTATCGAACGGCTTTGTCTCACGAAGCTCAAAGCCCTCTGCCTTCTTGCGGACGTGTCGACCAATCGCCAGGCTAACCCAGAACAGAGAAACTGCTGTCACCAACAATATCGCGATTTCGTGAAAAGAAACCCGTATTCAAATTGAAACCTATATTCTTCAGCAATAGAGTCACCGGTTCATTGTCGTGATCATGTCCGTTTTCACAGGCTTCGATGATCTGGGCCATGATCTGTCCGATGACTGGACCGTTTTTGTACTGGTTGCCGCTGGTTCCGATAGCTAGATAAAAACCATCAAGGTCTGATTTGTCATAAATCGGAATCCAGTCATCAGACACGTCGTAGAGATCTGCAAATCCTTTTGGACGGTTCGGTATGGGCAGGTCGGGGATACGGAGCGCCAGACGGTAAACCTGTGCCCTCCACTGGGCATTGGTGACGTTACGGTTAAAATGGTCCGGGTCATCAACCCAGTCAAGTTTATCACAGTCCGGATCTTCACTGCCCACTAAAATTATGTTTCCGATTTCGGGTCTGTGATACCCTGCCAAATCCCCGTCTCCTACCGTTATTCCCTCATCTTCATAGGAAAACCGCTCAGGAGAAGGAACAAAATGCACTTCGTGGCGGAGCGCTCTTGTTTTTATCTTCATTTTTTTATCAATGCCGGCAAGTCGGTTAACCATAAAGGAATGGGGCCCTGAAGCATTGACAACCACTGGAGAATTCAATGCCTGCCCGTTGTTTAAGGTTATACCGGTAACCTTATTAGATTGCTTCCGGATTTCTGCCACTTCGGCATTGAACATGAAGGTCGCGCCGTTTAATTCACTCGCCTGCTGGATATTCTCAACTGAAAGCTGGGGATCATTAATGTAGCCGTTGTTGGGAAAAAACATTACCACCGGATTAATCTTATCCACCGGAGGCTTAAAAAAATCGGGGTCATCGGGTCGCTTAGGCGGGAAAAATGAATCATCTACAAAATGAGGCATGCGCTTGAGCAACTGCTCCGGAGTCCATATTTCATAAGGGATTTTCAATCCATCATGGTGTTTGATATATTTGCTCCAGTCAAAATTCTTATTATTCAAGACAACCGCACCTGTCTGAATAAACCTGGCAAGGCCTTGTGACGTTTTTTTATTGAGATATGCTCCCCAGTTTTTCCAATAGAACGAACTCTCATAGGCTACAGCAGTCCCTTCCAGAGTAGAATAATGCGTTCGTATGATGGCGCAGGTTGAGCTGGTGGAGCCGCATCCGGCAGCCGATAGTTTGTCAACAACTAATGGCCTGTATCCTTTTTTAGAAAGTTCATAAGCAATCGAAGCGCCGGTTATACCGGCGCCAATGATAATCTGGTCATAGTGTTTCGTCATTTTGTCCCCGTCATGTTGCTGCAAAAGTGGTTCACCCCAGTTGAAACCCAAATTTCATGGGGTCTTCCCTGTGTGATATTAATTGATTGATTCCTGTAATATAGGCTTGAGATGAAATCCTTGGTATGACTTTGACAAATCCGTTCTCTTCATACGCGTGGACAATTCTTCCCTTGAAAAGCGTCCCTGTGATACTTTCATTGATAAAAACCTCATCAATGTTTAATTCACCTCTGGCATAAAGGGACGCCATTTTGGCAGATGTGCCTGTCCCACAGGGAGACCGGTCCACTTGACCCGCACCGAATACAACAACGTTCTTGCAGTGTGCATCCGGATGATCGGGTTCAGCATATAGCTCTACAACATCTACTGTTTTAAAGTAGGACTTCTCCTTTAAGTCAATCCGGATGGTTTCATTTACCGCATCACGAAGTTTCAGACAATGTTTTGATAATCGGGCTGCTTGCTCAGCGGCAATGGTTAAACCAAGTGCTTTTGCAGGGCAAAGAATAAAAAAGCCGGCATTAAAAGCAATATCCACCGTTACTTCACCCATTCCGTCTATTTTAACCTGCAGATCCTTTTGATACAGGAATGCGGGCACATTCTCCATTTCCACATCAGTAACCTGATCATTCCTAACAGTTGCCCATCCTGTCACCAACCCATCAGGCGTATCCAAAAGAACCTTTGTCAGTGGTTCTGTTCTTTTGACCATTCCCAATTCAACAGCGGCGGAAATAAGTCCAATGGTACCATGCCCGCACATATACGGGTATGCTCTCGGATAGTCTCCAGTGCTCAGAAAAATCACGCCCAGGTCTGCATCCGGGTGAACGGGTTCAACCAATGCGGCTCCAAACATATCATTATGCCCTCTGGGCTCACGCAGGATCATGGTGCGGATCTGGTCATAATTTTTTTCAAAATAATCGCGTTTTTCAAGCATGGAATTCCCACGGATCCTCGGCAGCCCACCGACAATGATCCGGGTTGGTTCTCCTGCTGTATGCGTGTCAATAACACTTATCACTCGATCAATCATAATCCCTCCGGGGCATACTACACTGGCCCACCTAAGATTAGCGATGCAGGCCCTGGTTCATGCGTTTTATTGCGAAGCGCGGGTTTAATACGCCGCCGCTTGCGGCGTAGTTAAATTGCATGATGATGCCAAACCTGCCCTGAAATGAAATGCCGCTTCGCCAGGGCCAATAAAATCCTATATCAGTTTTTTGGCCTCAAAAATTGAGATATAGGCCCAATTGGACCTCTCTCTTTGAATTTTTATGTATTCATTAAAAGGGGTGTGAAAAGGGGTCGGGCATCAGTAACAAGCTGGATTCTTTGAAAAAGAGGTGCAAGAAGTGCCGAAAAAAGACTGCGAATTCAAATCATAAGTGCAACCCCTTTTGGCGTTTAAAGGAATGAGTTAAAGGCAATATAATCAGTGTCATGTCACCCGAACGCCTGTTTCTCAAAGCTCGGAGATAATCCGGTCTATTGATTCATCGATAGCCGTATAAATCTCAGTACCCTCCCCATCCTCAGTACCTCCTCTCCCTTAGGAAGACTGCAGCCACGAACTAAATGACCACCATATGACTTCTGATCAACTGTGAGTGCGAGGTTGATATCAATAACGCTCCGGCTTCACGGGGAGCGGCGCTTTTTGCCGCGATCACGTGCAAGCCTTGATTTTACGTTGTCCTCATCTTTGGGGCCTGGCCAGAAATGGGGATTCCAAGCCACCTCCCACAAATGCCCATCAGGATCGGCGAAGTACCCTGAATAACCACCCCAAAATACATCCTGTGCTGGTTTAATAAGTTTTCCGCCCGACTCAACGGCCCGGTTAATGATATCATTGACTTCTTCTTTGCTTGGCACTACATGAGCCAGCGTAATTCCTCGGAAACCAGTCCCGTTTGCCGTGACGGTAGCATCTTCGGCAAGTGCATTCCACGGATACAATGACAACCATGACCCGTTTAGCATGAAAAAAACAGCGCCTCCTTCAAAGGGCATACGGGGAAGCCCGAGTCCTTTTTCGTAAAACTGAACGGCCTTTTCTATATCAGTAACACCAAGTGTAATCATATTGATGCGTGGTTGCATTATCCATCTCCCTTGAACGAATAGCGTTTTATCCATCGTCCCGACCCAGCGATGCCGAGCGACGGCATGCCGCATGGATTCAATTCCAGACGGTGGTAATTAGCCAACGATGAAGGGATAGTGGATAAAATGTCTTGAACAGAGCCGCCCGGTGCCGTCGGTCAGGCTATGGATTTTATATCGCCCTCTTGAGGAAGATTGCAAGGGAACATTGTCGGTTTGGATCGGGACTGATCTTGTGGTTCATGCCAGTTAGCCGGCAAATATCGAAAAACGAGTCTGTCGATGGCCGCGATCAGTTGCCATTTTTCCTATGGACAAGCGATTTGGACGCACCCCACCGGTGACGCCATCGAACGCCGGATTGGACGGATAATGAGAGCTCCATGCTATGGCGGATCTCGGATGGGGCATACTTTTGGTATTTTGAATCGGACAACCATCTGTCCCTTGCCGCAATGCGGGCAGCCATGGAGGTCGATGCCGGTCAGCCGCAGCAAGATTTGCTGCGCGTTCCCAACAAGCGGGTCGGTGATCGCAGCCTGCGCATCCATCAGCGCACGGATCAGGGCGATGTTCCTGCGCTTATCGCGATGGAACAGAAATCCGAAATAGCGGATTTTGACAAAGCGTGGCGGCAGCATATGCAGCAGAAAGCGCCGGGCCTTTTGAGGACGCTATTAACTAATAAACTTCCACTATCGTCGGCTATTCGTGCACCCTGCCGGACCGATTTGCTCACCGCCGCAGTGGCTTAGGCTTAGTATCAGCTCGATCTCCTTACGTTAAGTATATATGTTAAGGGCCTCCTTCCCCCATACCCCCATGGTCCGGGCATTAGGTTTCGCCGAACACCTCGTCCATGGGGTCCCCGTCGACTGTCTTGGCCAGTTTTACTATCCCATGCCCGGAATCGATGATTTTCGTGAGTTCAGGACGAAATAAATCCAGTTGCTTGTTCTGTTGGGGTGATAGCTTGGGTTTCATGTTTGAAATTTGCAGGAAAGGGGGTGGGTGATGGGTTGATATCCTGCAAGTTGCATCACGTAATAAATGTCAATTAGTCAATGATAACTTATATATAAATGCTTTTTTCAGGACCGACCAAATACTATAGTATCTGAGACTGGCATGTGCTAAGAAATGGATCGAGCCGTATTGGCAAATACAAATAATCCGTGAATCAATTCCAACGGAGCTATTTTACACATGAAATCAAAAATTGAAAAATATCGAATGATTTTATCTCGTATAGCGGCAATCATTGTAATGTTCATGATATTCTTCACCGAGAGCTTCTGGGAGACAGAAAATGAAATGGTCACTTTTTTTTTGTTCCTTGCTGGAGTGGCGCTTGTTGGGATCGGTTCGTTGGGAAGAATGTGGTGTTCACTGTACATCGCCGGCTACAAGGATGATAAATTAGTAATGGATGGGCCTTACTCTCTTTGCCGCAATCCACTTTATTTTTTCAGCATGATAGGTGCGTTTGGGGTTGGTTTTGCCACGGAAACGTTTACTTTTCCGGTAATCTTTATCGTCCTTTTTGCTTTATATTATCCATTTGTTATCAAAAAGGAAGAAGACCGGCTGAAGCGACTCTTCGGCGTTGCGTTTGAAGAATACAAACTCCAGGTTCCAAGATTTTTTCCAAGGATCTCGAATTTCTCTGAACCAAAAACCTATACCGTCAATCCAGCTGTCTACAGGGCACATATTTTTAGTGCATTGTGGTTTATATGGTTAGTCGGAGTTCTTGAGTTGGTTGAGGGGATAAAAATGATCGGACTTCTAAAGCCATTATGGAAAATTTATTGATCTGCAATCATGGCATCTTCGCCATTTTCACATTCGTAGCGAAGAGAAGCCTCCGGCGTTGGCAGCTAAGCGGAGTCAGAACGCAAGAAAGGGCTTATGGAAAAATCCGTAAGCCAATGAATATTATTGACCTTTTGGCCACGCCCGTAACTTAGTCGATTCTTAAAAAGTTATTTTACGGGTAGAGCGCAAACGGAACCTGTTCTTTGGCAAGATAACAGCCAGAAGTAAAGTTGGCGCAGAAAGTCTGCGGCGAACCGCAGCAGCTTCCTGAAGTTCATGCCGGCAGCACTAAAGATGGCATTGAGACAGTCGCCTCGGATGCCTTTGAGCCGGTTGCGGTCTATTCTATGTTCTTGTTTCAGATGCCCGATACCCGGCTCCATAGCCGCCCGGCGCTTCATCCAGCGCCACAAGCTCTTGGCCGTTCTCCCGCGGCGACGTTTATCCACATGAACCGCAACTTCTCCGGTGTACCCGTGGCCTCGGTAACCCATGTCGACAAACACATGCTCCGGGGGGCGGACAATTCGCTCGACCTGCTGGAGGGCATCTTTTAGCGTATGACCATCATAGGGATTGCCGTGGACCGCCCTGGCACCGACGAACCAGCCGCCGCGGCTAGTGGCCGCCACACTGACCTTACAGCCAAACTCTTAACGCTTGTGGGCCTTGCCTTTGCTGATGCATTCTACCGCCGGTTCGTGCACGCTGTAGATCTTGTTTTTGTCTTTCTGCTGTTGACGAAAAATGCGCGAGCCGATTGCCAGAAGCGACTGCAGCGTATCATCCGGATCGGAATACTTTCTTTCAATGTCTCGGATCACCCGGCCAAGATAGGTTTTCAGTTTGCGGGTACACCTTCTGGCCCGTTGCATCTGCTTGGCATGGGCATAGCGGCTCTGCTGGGCCAGCAGATGTTTGGCGTTGCGGTTGTAGTTCTGGCGCAGCGGGATGTTGCGTGATTTGGCGGCAGCGACCAACCGCTGCCTGGCGCGATCATACAAGCGTGCGTCGGTGGGGAAACGGACATCTTTCTCCTGGACCGTCGTATCGACATTGACGCGCTTGAGGTGGTGGGCCTTGACCGCCTTGAGCCTCAACCCGGCAGCAATGGTTTCTCTCAATAGTTCCTCGGCGCCGGCCTCACCGATCCGGATTCGCCAGCGGGTCATGCTGGAGGGGTTGATCGGCGGAGCATGCTCAAAGAACTTCATACCGCTCAAGTACTGCCAGTAGGGATTTTCCACCCAGCCGGTAACCACATCGTCATCGCTGAGGTGGTAGGTGTACTTCAGGTAGTGCCACGATACCATCAAGCGTGTGCTGACGGCCGGTCGGCCTTGGTCCGGGCAGTAGGTTTCGCCGAACACTTCGTCCATGCGGTCCCAGTTGACGGTTCTGGCCAGTTTTACCAGGCCATGCCCGCAATCGATGATTTTCGTAAGCTCGGGACGAAACAAATCCATTTGCCGGTTGCGTGGGGCGGTTGCTTTGGTTTTATGTCTAAAACTTACAGGCAAAGGGTGGATGATGGGCTGAACTCCTGCTTACTTTTCATGCAAGCGGCAGGTTCCGGCCAGGCAGGGCAGCCAATTTCTCCGCCTTGAGAAGCAAGCTTACTCCCACCGGCGATCGGGCAGCCAGTGGCCGATGGCGTTGGCATAGTAGCGCAGGAGCGGTTTTTCCTGGGCCACGGCCTTGAACCTGCCGTCGGCGTGGCCGATCAGACCGCGCAGGCGCATCAGGTCGACGGCATCGGCAATGGCGGCCATGCGCGTGCTGCGCGGGGTTTCGAGGACCGGTGCGTTGTTTTGCTGAAGCGTGTCAATCAGCCGGTTGGCCAGCTGCTCTATCTGCAGGATGTCCATATCCGCCGCCGGGTCGTCCAGAAAGACGGCCGACACCAGCGCAACCGGCAGCACCGGTACGACGTCGGCGATGGCGGCCATGAGCCGCCGGCAGAGGGCGTCGATTTGCGGGAAGCGATCGTTGCGGTCCAATTGACTGAACATCGTGCCTGTTTCGCTGCAGTAGGCTTTGATCGACAACGGCGCGCCGAAGTTGACGCAGGCGTAACCATAGCGGCGCCAGCGGCTGAGAAACATCAAGACGAGGTTGCGCAGGATGAAGCCGGTGGTCGTGCGGCAGATGAACCACAGGCTGCGCCGCCGGGTTTCGGGGTCCAGGCTGCGCAGCAGGCTGCGGTCCTCGATGGTGCGGTCGTAGTTGATTCCCACCGGGATGAAGACGATGTCGCGGTCCCGGTGGGGGTCGAACCGGCGCAGCATATAGTCCATCAAGCCGAGTTTGGGGTCCTGCAGACGACCGTCCCGGCTCAGGCCGCCCTCCAGGAACACCGCCTGGCAGACCCCTTCCTGGGTGGCCATATGGATGTACCGTTCAAGAATCCGGCGATAGAGCGGGTTGCCGGAGTTGCGGCGCACGAAGAACGCCCCCATGAACCGAAACAGCATGTGCAGGGGCCAGATCTTGGCCCACTCGCCCACGGCGTAGGAGAGGGTGGTGCGCTCGGCGGCCAGAAAGGCCACCAGTACGTAATCCATGTTGGAGCGGTGGTTCATGACGAACACCACCGTGGAGGCCGGGTCGATGGCGCGGTATTGCTCATCCTGCAGCAGACCGACCCTGACACGGTAGAGCAGGCGGGCGATCCGTTTAGCGATCCAGTAGCCGATGCGGAAGTAAAAGTAGGCATTGAAGGAGGGGACAATTTCACGGGCGTAGACCGCCACCTTGTCCTGGACCACTTCCAGGGGCATGTCCTGCTCACGGGCGTAGTTTCTCACGGCCTCGATCACGATGGGATCGTAAACCAGGCGGTCCACCAGCACCTGGCGCTTGGTGAGCTGGAAAGGACGGATTTCAATGTCCAGCCGGGTGCCGATCTCCTCGATGACCCGGTTGATGCGCCGGCGCAGAAACCACCGGCTGCTGGGAATCAGCACCCGGTCCAGCACCGCGACGATGGCCACGGCAACCAGTACGATGAACAGCCAGGCGGAGATGGTGATCTCACCGGTCAATGGTCATCGCTCCTGTCTCCGTAGGGAGGCCTGGCGGTAGCCGCATATGCGGTCGACCTGATCGGTCAGGCGGTTCAATTCGTCCTCCAGTTTGCCGCAGAGCGCTTCGAATGCGTGGTCCGGAAGGTCGGGCGGGATGGCGACAGGCTCGCCGAAAGCGACCGTCATCCGGCTGAACGGTTGCGGGATAATGGTCCTGTCCCAGGCCTTGGGAAAGGTGATCAGGCGGTCGCCGGAGCAGGCCACGGGCACGAACGGGGCGCCGGTCTGTTTGGCCACCACCACCATGCCCTTCTTCAGCCGGCGCGCCGGGCCCTGGGGTCCGTCAACGGCGGTGCCGCAGATAAATTTTTTCGGGCCGGCGTTCATGACAGCGATCATGCGCTGCAACGCCTGGCTGCCCCCCCGTGAAGAGGAGCCTCGCACGGTCGTGTAGCCGAATCGTGCTGCTGCACGGGCGGCGATCTCCCCGTCGAGACTGGGGCTGATCATGATCAGCCCGTTTCCTAAATTCCGGAAGAAGCAGAATAGACAGATGGCATGTCGGTGCCAGGAGGCGCCGACCACATGGTGAGGCCCGCCGGTCTGCCGGAAATGCCGGTCATAAACGTCCCTGTTGACAATGGAAACCCGGACGGTGGCAAACCACAGGCGGGCCAGCCAGGATGCTAAAAAGCTGATCGTGGCGGCTTTGGCTCTTTGCTTGAGCGAGTAGGGCATGGATCACCTTCACTGGTGGACCTATGGCGACGGAGCGTTGGGGTTGCCCGTGGCCGCTGTGTCCTAGCGGGAACCCTTCAATACCACGAAGCCCCTGGGTGTCCATTGCACAGGATTCAATCGGGAAAGGCAGGCATGAATGCTGGCGTTGCTCTAAGGCAGAGGGCGTCGCGTGATGACGCTTCCCTTTTCGGAGCGCCAGGCAGCGGCATTCTTTTGCAGGCTGCTGACAACCGCTGCGCTGGGCCATGCAGGGATCTACTTTGGGCTGCAGAGGCGTGTTCGTCAAATAAAAATGGCGCTTTTCCGCCGAACGCCGCCTTGGCCTGCCTGAGAAAACGACCTCTATCAACTTCCCTTTACAGGTTCCGGAGGGGGAGGAACCGCAAGGGATAACGGACTTCAAGGATCCGGATGGCTATTCCAGCAGTTCCAGGATGATCCGTTTTTTGGTTTTGCCCGAAGCGGCGTTCAGGATGGTGCGGATGGCCTGTACATTCTGGCCCTTTTTTCCAATGATCTTCCCCAGATCCTGTTTGGCAACGGAAAGCTCGATGACGACGCTCTGTTGGCTTTCAATTTGGTTTACCGATACCTGTTCCGGAACGTCCACAAGGGCCTTTGCGATTTCCTCGACCAGCTTCTTCATGGTGCCTCTCCCTGGATATAATTATAGCGCTCCCGCTGCTCCAACTACTCTTCAGGTTGACCGGTCATATCAGCCAAGATTAGGCTGCATTCATTTCATCATCGGTCGAAAACGACGACAAGTCAATCACTCTTCAAAAAATGGTTCCGGCAGGTCACCCCGTTGCGGCGGTGGCGTCTACCGGAGGTATTTTACCAGCCCCTCAATGCCGCCTTTCCATGAGCAGCCCGTGCTGTGAATGACGGAAAAGTCTCTGCCGGAAAGATTGGCGCCCGAAGCCTGCGTGGGAAAGGGCAGCTTGTCCCCATCCACATGAAAATAGACCTTCCCACCGGTTTGGTCTTTTATGAAAAATCGATGGGTGCCACACTGGGGGCAAAGCAGGTAGGGTTTTTTCATATTCGGTACCTGGTGATTTTCGGCGTTGCAGTTCCCATGCAACCTGATCGTGCCATCAATCGATCCGGCCCAGACGACTTTCATCCGGTCGCAAGGAAATCTCTGGATCCGTCCTATTCATTGGTCATGGCGCTGGCTGGCGGTACTTGCTTATTAGTAACCCAACTCGGAATCCAATGCAATTACAGATTGTGGAACGGAAAGGGTCCATCCCTTAACCATACCAAGGGTGAACGGGATGGTTGAAGGTCAGGCGGTGGTCCGTCCAAATTTCTCCATCGTTGACCATGCTGCTGGCGCGGCTTAACAACCCCTCAGATTTGCGGTTGACGAATGGTGTCTTAATATAGGTTGACTACGGGTCCATTGAATGGTCAGGGGCGCGTTCATCAACACCCAAAAGAATCGGAAAGGGAGGAGTCGAATGGCGATGAGAAAAGCAGTCATAACTGCCCTGTTGGCGCTGTGCGTGGTGTTTGTCGGCTGCGGTCACAAGAAGTTTCACCAGGGTTCGATGCCCGATCCGGGGCCTTTCATGATCCATTTTCATGAACTGGATGCCGACGGTGATGACGCGGTTGCCTGGAATGAGTTTCAACAGCGCTTTCCCGATGCCAGGGAAGATGTGTTCAAGGCCGTCGATCGCGATGGCGACGGCATCATCGACCATGACGAGTGGCACGCCTTTAAGCAAGCCCATGGCAACCGGTAGCGGCTGCGCTCTGAAGCGCTGTTCGCGATGAAAGGATCGCCGATGCCGAACACGCCAGCAGCTTCCGGACCGTCGCCAACCCCGGTACCGGCTCGTTCGAAATCCGGCCGAGGACTGGGCGTTTTGGCACTGACCATGCTGGTAATCGGCCTGTTGGTGTCGGGCTGGGGCGGTTTAGAATTGCAGCG
The DNA here is from genome assembly GCA_963704985.1 of uncultured delta proteobacterium. Taxonomy (GTDB): domain Bacteria; phylum Desulfobacterota; class Desulfobacteria; order Desulfobacterales; family Desulfosarcinaceae; genus Desulfosarcina. The sequence continues at coordinate 215,479 of CAVPIL010000015.1, forward strand.
GGCCTTGGAGAGCCGACACTGGCCGTCGACCACCGGCATCGTTACGGGCGCCACCATCGACGAGGTGGTGCACAGGAAGCGGGAAGGGCCGGAGACCACCTATCATCCCAAGATCCAGTACCAGTATGCCGTATTTGGGCAGGTTTACAGGGCCGACCGCATTGTCTTTGGCGGGTCTCCCGGTGGCAGTCGACGTGCGGCGCAGAAGATGGTGGACCGGTATCCAGAAGGTCTGGCCGTGACCGTGTACTACGATCCCAACAAGCCATCCGTAGCCGTGGTGAAGGCCGGTTACCGCCTGACGGCATATGCAATGGTTGCGGTGGGCGTGGTGCTTTGCGCCGGTGGGGTATTCTGTTGGCGTGCCTGGCGACGCAAGCCGGAGAGGCGGAATGACACTTCCGGGAAGTGAATCAAGCCGGAGACCGGATCGAAGGGGACCCATACCTGGGTGCGGATTACCGTGACTTGCCGGCAGTTGAAAACGGCCTGACGAATCAGCCAGGCCGATGCGTCAGCGGCGCGTCAGCTGGCGTGGTTGAAACCCCAAAAAGCGCACCGGGCGGGTCACATCCCGGTGCGCTTTTTTCAAGTGCCCTATGGCAGTAGGGATGGGTTTAATCGATTTTAAGAATAAGCGATGCTCCGCAGTCGCCGGCGGCGCAGCCCGTCCACAGCAGATAGCCCCCGCCTTGCATGACCGCTTCTTCGATGCCTTCGATGATCAGCCGGGTGGCTGTGGATCCCTGGGGGTGGCCGTAAACCACGGAGGAACCGTAGTTGTTGAAGCCCTCCGCGTCGATGCCCATTTTTTTGGCGAAATTGATGTCGTTGACCACAAAGGGGTTGTGGGTCTTGATCACCTTGATGTCGCCGATGGACAAACCCGCCTTGTCCAGGGCCATGCGTGCCGCCGGTACCGGTGCGGCGGCCATGTAGCCTTTTTTCTCACGGGCATAGCCGTAAGCGATTACCTGGATGGAGATGGCTGCGTCGGCGCTCAGGCCGGCGGCCTTCTCTTTGGTGGTGACCACCATGGATGCGTTGCCGTCCGCCGGATGGGTCTGGGCGCCGAAGCTCAGCACGCCGCCGGGCACCAGGGGGTTGAGTTTGGCCAGCCCCTCGGCAGTGGTGGGCATGATGCCTTCGTCTTGCTCCACCAGGATGCTTTTCTTACGCGAAAGCTGGATTTCGGCGGCGAACATGTAGCGCTTCTGAAACGCACGGTCATCGGCCAGGGCCATCTGGTATTGTTCGTAACGGCGCAGGGCCAACCGGTCGCACGCCTCCTTGGTGATGCCTTCCTCTTTGGCCACGTTCTCCGCCGTCTCCACCATACGCAGGCCCACGTTGGGGTCGGCATTGAAATTGTCCATGAGCCAGTTTTCGCTGATCACCTCACCGCCGGGACCGTTGGGGTTGGGCCAGATGGTGTGGGGACCGTTGGAGGTGCGGTCGGTCGTAAGGACGAAGGCAGTGTCGTACTGCCCCGTCTCGACGCCCGTGGCCGCCTGAAAGATGCAGGTGGTGCCGGTGGTGCAGGCCTGGCTGACGGCGACCCCGGGGATGCCCCCGCAGCCCATCAGGGCGGCGGCCAGGGGCGCGCTGTAGAACTGGTGCAGCTGGCCGATGGTGTTGCCGAATACCAGGTAGTCGAAAATGCCCGGCTCCCAGCCTTTGCCGGTGATCCAGCGCCCGGCGGTCTTGGCACCCAGAACGATGGCATTCTCGTTGGCCATGGCCCCCTGCCAGCGGCAGAAGGGAGTTGAGTAGTAGCCCTTGTAGGGGATGAACGCTTTGCTCAGCATGTAGACAACCTCCTCGTCAATTTAGTGTCTGCCTGGAAAAGGCATCTTTCCGCCCAACTCTTCGTTCTCGGATTGTTGAAATCCTCGACGTAGCGCTGCTACGCCTCCGGTTTCAAAAACCCTGCGGCCTCGATCTGGACGGCAATCTACCTTTTCCATACAGACACTAGTTAGTGGTTAATCCTATGGGTTGCGAATTGAAATCATAAGTGAAACGTTATCAATAAAGAATGTATTTGTTTTGGGAATCGAAAACGCTATTCTCCCGGTGCTTTACAGCTGTCGGTGTCCGGAAATACCGGTTGGCCCTCGGCGTACTGTTCGCGCAGGACCCGATGAAGGATCTTTCCCGTGGCGGTGCGGGGCATCTGGTCTGGCTTGATGAAAAGTACCTCTTTGGGCCGCTTGTAGCCGGCCATGCGGTCGCGGCACCAGTCGAGAATGGTCGCTTCGGTCAGATCCGAACCTTGCCTGGGGACCACCACCGCGGCCACTTTCTCCCCCCACTTGTCGTCGGGCAGGCTGATGGCCGCCACGTCGAACACATCCGGGTGGCTGCCGATGGCCTCTTCCACCTCGCTGGGATAGACGTGCTCGCCGCCGGTGATGATCATGTTGTCCTTGCGGTCCACGATCTGGTAGAAGCCGTCCGCATCCATCTGGGCCATGTCGCCAGCGGAAAACCAGCCGTCCTTGAAGGCGGCGGCCGTTTTCTCGGGCAGCTTGTAGTAGGCGTCAAACAGCATGGGTCCCTTGGAATAGAGCTCGCCCACTGTACACGGCGGTACTTCCCTGCCCTCCGTGTCCAGGATTTTGATCCGGTCGGTGCCCAGGCTTTCTACCCCGATGGAGCCGAGCTTGCGCATCTGGTCCTCAGGCCGCAGCACAGTGACGATACCCGCTTCCGTTGAGCCATAACCCTCGTAAAGCTGAACGCCGGGGAAAAACGCCATGATGGCGGTCTTCATGGTTTTTCTCACCGGGGCGCTGCTGCAGAGCAGTTTTTTGATGGAACGGGTATCCCGCTGGCGGCCCTCGTCGGAGATATTGAGAATCAGGTTGTAGTGAGTCGGGATCAGGGAGATGAAGGTGATCTTCTCCCGTTCCACGATTTCTAGGATCTCCTCGGGCCGGAAGGACCGGGCCGGGTGGATGTAAACCGTGGCGCCGATATAGGTGAAAGTGAAGGTGAAGAAGGTGGAGTTGATGTGGCACAGGGGCATGACGTTCATGCACACGTCGTGTGGGTCGAAGCCGAAGTCCACGGCGTTGATCAGGTAGAAGGCGATATGGGATTCATGGGAGCGCACCACCCCTTTGGGCTTGCCGGTGGTGCCGGAGGTATAGATCAGAATCCAGGTGTCCGAAGGGGCAACCGCAACGTCCGGTTCGTCGTCGGATGCGCCGTCAATCAGCGATTCGTATTCACGGTAGCCTGCTTTGGCCCGGTCCACGACGATGTAATTCTGCGGCGGGATTTGTTTGAGCTGGTCCTTGATGGCGTCCACGCAGGGGGTAAATTCGTGGTGCACGGCCAGGGCCTTGGCGTCGGCATTGTCCACGATGTAAGCCACCTCAGGCCCCACCAGTCGGAAATTCACCGGCACGATGACGATGCCGGTTTTGGCTGTAGCCAGGTAAAGCTCGATGATCTCGATGCTGTTTTCCATGAGCACGGCCAGTTTGTCGCCCTTTCGCAGGCCCATCTGCATGAGGCGGTGGCCCAGGCGGTTGACCCGGCGGTTGACTTCGGGGTAGGTGAGCCGTCGTCGGGCGTCACATAGAGCCACGGTCTGAGGATACTTCTTGGCGTTCATCTTGAGCTGCTGTCCCAGGTTCATCCAGTGGGCCATGGGTGGTTCCTCCCAATGACATGAGGTGGATAGGCTGAAGGCTGAAGGGATTCAGGTCGGAATGAATCCTGGCGGTTATCCATACGCGCCCGTAACCCAACCAACCCAACACGCACCATCAACGCGACCAACATTTTTAAAGGGCAATACGCGCATCGACCGCCACGGCCCCTTGTTCGAAGGCCATGACCGGATTCAGATCCAGTTCTTTGATCTGCGGAAAGTCGGTCACCAGCTTGGACAGCCGCTGAATCAGATCGACCAGCGCGGTTTTGTCCACCGGCTTTTCGCCGCGCACCCCGTCGAACAGGGCGGATGCCTGGATGCCGTCCACCATTTCCCGGGCTTCGGCGTCGGTGATCGGGGTGAGGTTGAATACTACGTCCTTGAGCACCTCAACGAAGATGCCGCCGAGACCGAACATGATCAGATGCCCCACGCCGGGCTCAGCCTTGGCGCCCAGGATCACTTCCCGGCCGCCGGGTACAAATTGCTGCACCAAAAAGCGCAGGTCCCGGGCCGCGATGTGTTGGCGCATCCTGGTGACGGCTTTTTTGACGGCTTCGGCGTCTTCCAGGTTGACGGCCACGCCGCCCATGTCGCTCTTGTGGATCACGGATGCGGCATCGGCCTTGACGACCACCGGATAGCCGACGGCGTCGGCGGCGGCCACGGCGCCAGCCACATCGTCGGCCATGCGCCATTCGGGGACATCGATGCCGTAGGCTTCGAGGATTTCGTAAACCTGATCGGCGCCCAGCATCGGCTGGCCGGCGGCTTTGGTGAAGACGCCCCGGGCTCCTTCGCTATCCACGTCGCCGAATGAGCGCACCCGTCCGGTCTCGCGGTCGAGGATGGTGCGGTAGCGTACCAGGGCGCCCAGGGCACGGGCCGCGTCGCTGGGCAGGGCAAAGCAGGGCACGCCACCCGCCTTGAGGATCGCCTCGGTTGCGGCCCACTGGCGCCGGTCGGTCATCAGGTTGCAGACCATGGGCTTGATCTGCTGCTGGTTGATCTGGGCAATGGCGGTGGCGATGCTTTCTGTATCCACGAAAAAAGGCGTGACGAAGTTGACCAGGACGCAGTCGAAGTCGTCGTCGGCCATCATGGCCTCGAGGCAGGCCAGATAATGTGCGGCAGTACCTGTGGCCAGCACGTCCACCGGGTTGTTCACCGATGCCTCGGGGTACAGTTTTTCCGTAAGCAGCGCCCGGGTCTCTAACGAGAGCGGCGGCAGGACCAGGCCGGCATCCACCAGGATGTCGGTGGCGATCACCGCCGGACCGCCGGTGTTGGTGATGATGCCTACCCGGTTGCCCCGGGGAACCGGCTGTGAACCGAAAGCCGCGGCGGCATTGATCAGGTGGCCTTCATCACGGAAGTCGACGATCCCCGCCTTTTTGAAGATCAGGTCCGTGGCCAGGTCCTCTCTGGCCAGGCCACCGGTGTGGGAGGCGGCCGCCTGGGCGCCTTCCCTGGTTCGGCCGGCCTTCATGGCCAGCACGGGTTTTTTGGCGGCGGCTTCCCGGGCCGCCTCTAAAAAACCCAAGGGATCCTTGAGACCCTCCACATAGGTGACGATAACCCGGGTGCCGTCGTCGTCGGCCAGGTAGCGGATGATCTCCGGGATGGAGATGTCGCAGGCGTTGCCGTTGGAGGCGTAGATGCGGGTGCCCACGTCCATGGCGGAAAACCCCTGGTGGATCACTTCGGCCACCCCGCCTGACAGGGCCACGATGGAGATGTGACCCGCCTGGGGGAAGGTGAAGGTGAAATTGCAATAGGCGCGCACGGCCGGGTCGGAGTTGATGATTCCCTGGCAGTTGGGGCCGAAGATGCGGATGCCGTATGCCCGGGCTTTCTCCAGAAAGGCCTTTTCAATGGCGGCGCCTTCGGGACCGGTCTCCGAAAAACCGCCGGAGTTGATGATGATGTGCTTGACGCCTTTCTTGCCGCAGTCTTCCACGGCCATGGGCACAAACTTTGCCGGGATGACCATGTGGGCCACGTCCACCTGGCCGGGAACTTCGAGAATGGAGGGGTAGGCCTTGATCCCGCGGATTTCGTCGGCCTTGGGGTTGATGGGGTAGATACCCCCCTGGTAGCCGAAATCCAGCAGGTTCTTGATGACCCGGTTGCCGATGTGCAGTTCCTTGCCGGAGGCGCCGATGACGGCGACGCCTTTGGGGTTGAATAGGGTTTCGAGCATGATACGCACTCCTTTAATTGGATCCCGAAGTCGAAATTGAACCTACAGGCCGATTCAACCCGAATTGGGGATTGAGGAATTAAGGGATTCAAGGAATGCTGTCTGTTTTGGATGGATGAAAACCAATTCCTCAATTCCTCAATTCGCAATTATCGTTCTATTTGTTTTCCGCCAGCTGCTCGATGAAGGCTTCCACGTTGGTTTTGGTCTGCTCGTCGGAGATCAGCCGCAGGTCGTTCAGGTCGCCGTTGATGGTCAGGCTGGGAATGCCGGTCTGCCGCTCGATGCGCTGGGGCATGCCGTAACGGCAGTTGGAGTTGTTGGGGCAGGTCTTGGCATCATGGTAGATGATGCCGTCGACCTTGAAGAAGTCCAGCATACCCCGGATATAGCTCTCCTTGGGCGCGTCAGCCCGCACAATGAACAGTTCGGTGTAGGCCCGGGCCATGGAGTTGAAGGGATCGTCCGGGTCCAGGGCGGAGAAAATCCAGGAGTTGCAGTAGGTCGAGGCCAGCACGTTGGTTTTCAAGGAAGCGAACAGCTTGGCATGGGCGGAGAGCCGACCCCACACGGGCATGCCGTCCCAGTAAATCCGGAACCGTTCGTCTTCAACGGCCCCTTCCTTGTCGGCGGTGCGCTGATTCAATTCTGCCAGCAGGGTGCGGTAGCAGTCGTTGGCCCGTCGGGTTCCCCGGCCCACCACGGCAGCACCCATGAGGGTGGTGCCGTCGAAGAAGGTGATGGGAGAGGGTACGGCGGCCGCGGTGTCCAGCACCTGCTTCCACAGGTCAGAGCACTCCCGTGACAGGGCCACGGTCTCCTTCAAGCGGTCCATGTCGAATGGGTTCCCGCTGATGCGCTCCAGGGGCGGGACCAAATCTTCCATCTGCCTGGCGATCGACTTCACGTGGGCGTCTTCCACCTGCTGTACGCCCACATAGGAGTGGACACCCACCACCGGAACCTGGTACTCCCCGGCGTAGAAGTTGAACCAATCCTGCACGTCCCGGCACTGGTTGGTGTTGAACACCAGCACGTCCGGTTTGGGTGGGCCCTGGATGCCTTCGAAAATCTTGGCCAGGGGGGATACCTTTTCCAGGTAGGCGCCGATATCCGCGGTGAGGTAAGAGCAGATGTCCGGTGAATAGCCCACGGCGTTGGCTTTGGGAATCAGGTCGGTGGCCATGCGCGACGAGCCCAGCATGGCCGAATGGGTTTCCGGAAAATAGACCAGAAACCCCATGGCCCGCAGGATCTCTGCCGGACCCACACTGGTACACCAGGCGATTTTTTTAGCGCCGGTCTTGGCCGCCTCGTCCAGTTCATAGTAATAATCGGCCATGAATTTTCCCAGCACCTTGGATGATTCCAGCCGTTTCAGGTTGATCTTCTTCTCTTCTGACATGCCTTACCTCCGGTAACAGGATCGGGGAATTGGGGGATTGAGGTATTGGGGATTGGTGCAAATAATCCTTTTTCAATGCCTCAATGCCTCAATCCTCGAATGTTTCTCTTGCATATAGCGCTGCCCCTAAAGCGCCGGTGAACTGGGGCAGTTCGGGAACCAGAATGGGACGATTGATCAGCTCTTGGGTCATCTCCACCAGAAAGGGATTGTGGGCCACCACGCCGCCGGTCATGACCACCTTTTCGGTGAAAGCGTCCATCTCCTTGATCCGTGAAATGACCGAAAAGAAAAGCCCTTTGACGATATCTTCCACCCGCTTGCCCCGGCGGATGTTTTCCAGCACCTCGGTGGCGGAAAAGACCGTGCAGAAGCTGCCCAGCTTGACCATGTCCGTGGATGCCGCGGCAAGGTCGTTCATTTCCGACAAGGGGATGTCCAGGCGGGGAGACATCTCTTCCAGGAACGCGCCGGTGCCGGCGGCGCATTTGCGGTTCATTTTAAAGGATGTGCGCCTACCGTTATCATCCAGTTTAATGATTTTATTGTCCTGACCGCCGATATCGATAATCGTGACGGCAAAGGGAAAATAGTGAAAGCAGCCCTTGCCGTGGCAGCTGATTTCCGTGCGTTGGTCGTGGGCATAGGAGACATTCTTGCGACCGTACCCGGTGGAAATGATGCGACCCAGTCGATCTTTTCCAATGTCGGCCATGGCCAATGCTTGGGCCAGGCATCCATCGGCGGTGGCCGTAAAATCCGTCCCTGACCGGGTGACACAATGACCGACCATGAAGCCGTCGGCATCAATCACCGCCACTTTGGTTCGGGACGCCCCCACATCGGTACCGGCAAAGTAAGGTGGCTGATCCTTATGAGAAGATGATCGATCCGATGTTGACATTGGCAGCTTTACCGCAGCGACTCCTGGTTGACATGTGCAGCACCGATTCAAACGCTTGCGTCGCGGATGGGGTGGTGCGGCTTCCCCGCTCCCTCACATGTTTGCGTCTATCAAAGCCTGGACTCCAAACCCTTCACCAGACTCTGCAGAGTGATGTTGTAGGGTGTCTCGATACCGGCCCGCCGGCCGTATTCCACGAACTTGCCGTTGATGTAGTCGATCTCCGTGCGCCGGCCGTTCTCGATGTCCATGAGCATGGAAGGTTTATGGTTGCCGGCGTTGCGCATGTATTCAATGGCGGTGGGGTAGTACTCCCAGCCTAACATGATTTCGTTGGCCCGGGCCACCTTGACGCACTCTTTGACCAGGGCGTCCACGATGTTGAAGATGATCGGGTCGTTCATGGCCTGGGACATGGTCAGCCCGGTGACGGCGCAGACCGGATTCATACAGGCATTCAGCACCCCTTTGCGCCAGACCATGGCAACGATATTGTCCGTATGGCGGGTGGGCAGGCCGCTGCTGGTGAGGGCATCGGCAATGGCATTGGCCGCGAATTGGGCCTCCGGGTCGAGTTCCTGAATGTAGTGCGGCGGGTGGTGGAAGGGGATCGTAACGTGGGCCGGCCCCAATAGGCCGCAGCCATAATTGACCACCGCCCGCATTACCGTCGCTTTGCCCAGGCTTCTGGCCAGCACCAGTTCGGTATCGATGCCGTTCTGCCAACTCACCACATAGAGATTCTTCTTGTGGAATCCCTCGATGGCTGAAGCGATCAGCGGCAGGGCGTTGGCCTTGGCGGTGATGAAGATGGCGTCGGGCTTGTAGTTCGGCAGGGAATCGATTCTGGTGCAGGTGTGGCTGACCTTCTGGGTCAGGTTTTCGGCGCCTTCGATGATGATGCCCCGCTTTTGGGCCGGTTCGAGAAGGTCAGGGACCACATCGCACAGGACGACCTGGTGGCCGCCCTTTTCCAGAAATGCGGACACGATACAGCCCACGGGACCCGCACCGATGACGGCAAAGGTTTTGGGGATAAAGGATGGCTTGTCGGTCATGCTGGTACCCCCCATTGTTCTGGTGGTTGTTCGGCTCCCTTATCGGAACGTCGGATCAGCGGAACTGTTTGGGACGCTCGTCAACCACGCGAAGGGCCTTGCCCTCGCTTCGAGCGATGAACTTGGGTTCGACGAGGTTCACTTCCACGCTGATCCCCATGTGCCCGCGGATGTGGGCCATGATTTTGGCTTCCACTTCAAACTTCTTTCGGTCGCCCGCCGCATAGACTTCCTGCTTGGCCTCCACCTGCACCACCAGTTGATCCAGATATCCTTTCTTGCGGACCAGCATGCGGTACTGGGGTTCCACCTCTTCGATGTCCAGCAGCAGGGATTCAATCTGGGACGGGAAGACATTGACGCCGCTGATGATCAGCATGTCGTCGGTCCGGCCGAATATTTTTTCCATTTTGACAAAGGTTCTGCCGCAAATGCATTTTTCGCGGTACAGGCGGGTGATGTCTTTGGTGCGGTAGCGGATCATGGGCATGGCCCGCCGCTGCAAGGAGGTGAAGACCAGTTCGCCTTTTTCGCCCAGGGGGACCGGTTCCAGCGAGATGGGATCGACCACTTCGGCCAGGTAGTAGTCTTCGTTGATGTGGATGCCGCTCTGGGCCTCGCAGTCGAAGCCCACACCGGGGCCGCCCAGTTCGGTGAGACCATAGGCCTCCATGGCCTTGATGCCCATACGCGCTTCGATCTCCGTACGCATACCGGCGGTCCAGGGTTCGGCACCGAAAATGCCGATGGAAAGGGGCAGGCTTTTCAGGTCCACCTTGAGCTCCTCGGCCCGTTCGGCGATGGTCAGGGCATAGGATGGCGTGCAGCACAGGACGTGGGTGCCAAAATCCTTCAACAGCGTGATTTGGCGTTCGGTCAGTCCGGAGCTGGTGGGCACGACGGTACAGCCCATGGTCGTGGCACCCTGATGGAACCCCAGGCCGCCGGTGAACAGGCCGTAACCGTAGGCGTTTTGAACCACGTGCCCGGGCCGCGCTCCCGCAGCATGAAAGTTGCGCGCCATGCACTCGCCCCACTGGGCCAGGTCGTCGGCAGTATAGGGTCCGGTGATGGGCTTTCCCGTGGTACCTGACGAGGCGTGAACGCGCACCACCTCCTTTAAGGGAACGGCGCACAGGCCGAAGGGATAGTTGTCCCGCAAATCATTTTTTACCGTGAAAGGAAGTTTGGCTACGTCCTCGATGCCCTTGATGTCTGCGGCCTTGACGCCAGCCTCCTTGAAGCTTTTCTTGTAAAACGGAACGCGTTTGGCCACCCACTCCAACGTCTCCTTGAGCTTTTCAACCTGAAGCGCTTGAATTTGGGCTACCGGCATGCACTCGCTCTTTTCATTCCAGGGCATCGTTTCCTCCTTATCAGTGGTCGGTTTCCCCCGGACAAGGCCGGAAGGCGTCTGCCGGGGGAACATTGACAGGTTACGCAGCTTCAGGCGTTTTCTGCGGCGCTGAAACCCAATTCAAAGGCCTTGAGGTTTACATCCACAAAGGTTTGTTTGGTTTTGGTGCGAATGGCTTCCTCCAGATGCTGCCTGGAGATGGGCAACATGCCGGTCTGGATCAGCGCGCCAAGCAGCACGATATTCACCGACATGACGCTGCCGGCGGTGGTGGCCAGCTTCACGGCATCAAAGGCGATCAGGCGTTTGGTTTTGGCTTTGATCAGGTCCTGGACCCGGCCGAGGTCGGGATAGGTTCCCCTGCCGATGGCCACGGTGAAGGGCGGCAGGGGAGCCATATTCGTGATGACGGTGGTCTCTGCATTGCACTTGTTCAACGCCCGCAGGGTTTCGGACGGTTCGAAGCCGACCAGCACATCGGCTTCCCCATCGGAAATGATGGTGCTTTTGGCATCGCCGAAGACGATCGCCGATTCCACCACCCCGCCCCGCTGGGCCATGCCGTGAATCTCGCTCATGCGCACCGGCACTTCTGAAAGCAGGGCTGCTTCGCCCAGCACTTTGGAGGCCAGCAGGTTACCCTGACCGCCAACTGCCACGATGATTAGTCTTGTTGTCTGCATGGTTGTTTCCCGTAAAGTAAGGGCTGCCGGACATATCACCCGGCCGGTTGATCTACCGGAAAGCCGCTGGCGGCAGCCGAAGGTTAGGCGCTTTCCATTCAGGCCTTCAGCCGGCCGGTTTAGCCTTGACCGGGGTAATGGCATTTTCAGGGCAGATCTGGGCGCAGACCGCGCAGCCCACGCAGGTATTGGGGTTGATCTGGACCCGTTCGCCTTCCAGGTAAAATGCCGGGCAGCCGATCTGGTTGATGCAGTCCCGGTGGTTCTTGCATTTGTCCGTCACCCTGAAGGCCCGCACGTTGAGTTGGTTCAGACCACGGGCGTACAGGGTGCACATCTCCTGGGAGATGACCACCGACACGCCCTTGTGGCCCAAGGCGGCCTTCATTGCTTCGATGCTCTTTTTCACCTTGTAGGGCTGGATGACGGTGACGTGCTCCACACCAATGGCCCGCACCACCGCTTCGATGGAGATGCGGCCGTAGCCGGACAGGTTGAAGTTGGCCATGTCGACCCCGGGATGGGGCTGGTGGCCGGTCATGGCGGTGGTGCCGTTGTCCAGGATGACCAGGGTGAAGTTGTGGTTGTTGTAAACGGCGTTGACCAGGCCGGTCAGGCCCGAGTGAAAAAACGTTGAATCGCCGATGAAGGCGATCACCTTCTTGTCTGTGGCTTTGGAAAAACCGCAGGCGGTGCTCACCGACGAGCCCATGCAGATCAGGAAGTCGCCCATAGCCAGCGGAGGCAGAAATCCCAGGGTGTAGCAGCCGATGTCCGTGGGATAGATCGTCTCCAAGCCTTCGGCAGCTTTTTTTACCGCGTAGTAGGTGGCCCGGTGGGAGCAGCCGGCGCACAGGTTCGGCGGCCGCTGGGGTATTTCCGGCAGGTCTGACAGGTCGGGTGGCCGGCTGTCCGTGTTCGCCACGCCGAAGTAGCCGGCCATCACCCGGCGCACCAAGGCCGGATCGAATTCATAGAGCCGGGAGAACAGGCTCTCGCCTTTGCCGGCGATGGGCAGGGTCAGTCCCGCTTCCTGGGCAAAGGCCTTGATGGCCTCTTCCATGAAAGGTTCGCCCTCTTCGGCCACCAGCACTTTTTCACACCCTTTCAGGAAGGTCTTGATCAGATTCGGCGGTGTTGGGTGAGAAAAACCCAGCCGCAGAACCCGGGTCTTGCTTACGAGGTCCAACTCCTTCACCGCATCGCAAACGTAGTTGTAACTGACCCCGTTGCAGACGATGCCCCAGGGGCCGTCGCCGTCGGTGAAGTTGAAGGGGGAGGTCTCGGCTAGGGCCTGGGCCTTGTCCCAGTTCTCCAGCAGGCGCACGTGGAGGCGACGGGAGACGGCCGGTACGGTGACCAGGTTGAAGGGGTCCTTTTTAAACTCCCCTTTGGTTTTGCGGGGGGTTATTTTGCCCAGTTCCACGAAGGCACTGGAGTGGTTGATGCGGGTGGTGGTGCGCAATATCACCGGCTCGCACAGCCGCTCGGACAGTTCGAAGGCCTCGACGGTCATTTGACGGGCCTCTTCCACCGAAGACGGCTCCAGGATCGCCAGCCCGGAGAGCTTGCCGTAGTAACGGTTGTCCTGCTCGTTCTGGCTAGAGAACATAGACGGGTCATCTGCGTTGAGTATGACCAGCCCGCCCTTCACCCCCACGTAGGCCAGGGTCATCAACGGATCGGCCGCCACATTCAGGCCAACGTGCTTCATCATGCAGAATGTGCGCAGGCCGCTGTTGGCTGCTGCTGCGGCCACTTCCAAAGCCACCTTCTCATTGGTGCTGTATTCAAAGTAAAGATCGCTCTCCTGGGAGATCTGGAACAGGTTCAGGGAGATCTCCGACGAGGGGGTTCCGGGGTAGGTGGTGGCAAAAGCCACACCCGCCTCGATAGCGCCACGGGCGATGGCTTCGTTGCCCAGGAGCAGCATCTTTTTCCCCGGGCTATCTGTAAGTAGTGTGTGCATCGTGGTTTCCTGTTGCATCTCACTGCAATGGTGCGGTTGGAGTGCTTGGATGCGAGCGTTCCGGCTGTTGCAGCGGCGGTTGGTTGTTAACGATCGGGTCAGGGCACCATGATCGCCCGCTGAACGATCTTTTTTTGGTGTACCCTGTCGAAGACCGTATTGATGTCCGACAGCGGAAAGGTTTTAACAAACGGTGCCATCTTTACTTTGCCAGACAGGACCAGGTCCCGTACCGGTGAGTAATACCCGGTCAGGCAGCCCCAGTTGCCCCTGGCGGTGGCGTGAAAGGCCATGAGGTTGGACAGGCGGATGTCTACCGTGTCCATGGTAAAGCCCACCACCGAGAGATGGCCCCCGAAGGTCATGAGGCCGAAGGCGGTTTTCTGGCCGGCGGCTGTGCCGGAAGTCTCGAAAATCTTCCATTCGGTCGGGCGTTTGCCGTGCTCCTTGACAAAGGCGGAGATCGCCTTGCGCAGATCCTTGAATGCCATTTCAGTGACGTTGAAGGTTTTGTCCACATAGGGTGCCAGGGCATCCAGCTTGACCGGATCCACATCGACGGCCACCACCAGGGCGCCGAAGGCCTTGGCGATCTGGGCGCCAAAGCCACCCACACCGCCGACGCCAACGAAAATGGCGGTGTCGTCAGCCGTCAACCCGGCATCTACAATGGCCTGGTAGGGTGTGGTCAGCGCATCTGCCACCACGGATAACTGGGCAAGGGAGACGTCCGCTACGCCAACGGGCCGATACTGGTCGTCCACCGGAACCTGACACAGCTGTTTGGCAGGTACGACGATGTGGCTGGCAAATCCTCCCTGGATATCATTGCCGGGCATCTTTTGCACGGTGCAGATGTTGCCCAGATCCCGGTTGCAGACATCGCACTCCCCGCAGGGCATGACCGCAGGGATGATCACCGCCTTGCCCTCCCACTGGCGGGCGTCGGGTCCGGCAGCAGTGACGATGCCGCTGATTTCATGACCCAGGGTCAGCGGCAGTGGCGATTTGGTTCTCACACCATCATAATAAAACCCCAGGTCCGTGTGGCAAACGCCGCATCCGGCCACCTTGACCAGCACTTCGCCGGCACCGGGTTCGGGGATCGGCGCTTCCACTCTTGCCAGGGACTTTCCGGGCTCCGTCATCTGCCAGGATATCATGGATGCCATTGCTGGTTCTCCTATGGGTTAAGGGTCGGTAATGATTTCATACGGTGGTGCTGACGGCTGCCGGTGCTGGGAAAACAGGGTCTGTTGATCCTATCCGCCAGCCCCTCAATCGCTATCCAACGCAACCACCAGCTGGACCGCTAATGGTCTGATGCCCACAGACAAACAACACCATCCCTGGGCGGCCGCGTTACCTGTTTTTCCACGCCGGGGGGCGCTTTTCCTCGAAGCTCTTGATACCCTCCAGGGTGTCTTCGGTTTTCATCAAGGTGTTGAGAAACAGGTCGCTGACGCCGGACAGGGCTTGTTTGAAATCCAGTCCCAGGTGGGCGTTGACCGCCCGCTTGTTGAGCCGGATGATCAGCGGGCTGCAGGCCTTGATCTCACCTACAATGCTGTCCACGGTTTCCTGGAAGTTCTCCTCGCCGGACAGGTGGGCTACCAGGCCCATGCGGTGAGCCGCTTCGGCCTTGTAGCGACGGCCGGTGGTGCAGATTTCCACGGCCCGGGCCGGTCCCACCAGCTGGGGCAGGCGGATGGCTGCATAGGGTGGCAAGAATCCCAGCTTGATCTCCGGCTGGCCGAACACGGCCTTGGGCGATGCCACGATGATGTCGCAGGCCATGGCCACCTCCATGCCGCCGCCCAGGCAGGCCCCGTGGACCGCCGCAATGGTGGGTACGGTCATCTGGTGCACCAGTTCGAAGATGCGGTTGAAGGTGGCGATCATCTGCTCCACCATCTCCGGTTTGTGGTCGGCCACCTCAACACCGGCGCACCAGCTGGGACCGCTGGCTGCCAGGACCACGCACTTGAGCGACCCGTCGGTGGCAAGGGTTTGCAACTGGCTGTTGAGCTCATTCATCATTGGGATGTTGAGCACGTTGTGCTTGGGCCGGTCGAATGTCAAGGTGGCGATGCCCTCGACAAGCTCGTGTTTAATGAATTTCAGATGCGACATTTCTTTTTTCCTTACTTGTGAAAGACGTAGTTGACACGCCCGTCGGCAAGGGGGTTGGTTTTGGCCGCCAGGGCCATGCCGATGGACAGCTCGGATTCGGCGATGCCGCCGGCAATGCGTCCGAAGATCTTAACGTCCCCGTAATCCACCAGGGCGATGGTGTAGGGCAGGTCCCCTTCAAAGCCCTTGGGCCCGAAGGCCAGTGTGCTGAAGGTGACCAGTCTGCCCGAGCCCTGGACATCGAACCATTCCATTTTCGAAGTGCGGCAGGCGCAGCAGTCCGCCCGGGGCGGGAAGAAGGCCTTGCCGCAGGATTGACAGCGTGTGCCGGTGACTCGGCCCTGCTCCAGGTGGTCGATGAAGTCGTTGACCCGGGTGGTGCCGGTAAAACTCACCGTGCCGAATCTCCTGAAACGTTCGTCCTTTTCTTTTTTTCCCATGACTGGTTTTCCTCATCCATCTTGTCCGACCACAGATGTGGCTGGAATAAATTTATCTGGCCAGAATGGTCACATTGCCGTAAAGCCCCACGCCGCCGATGTTGTGCACCAGCCCGACACGCGCATCAGGGACTTGGATCTCACCGGCTTCGCCGCGGAGCTGCAGCACGATGGTGCGGATCTGACTGCCGCCGGTGGCGCCGATGGGATGGCCCTTGGAGAGCAGACCGCCGTCCACGTTAACCGGAATACGTCCATTTAAATAGGTTTCCCTGCCCCTGATCAGATCGCGACCCTCACCGGGGCCGGCGAATCCCAGGTCCTCGTAGGCCATCATCTCAGCAATGGTGAAACAGTCGTGAACCTCGGCCACGTCGATATCCTTGGGTCCGACACCGGCCATGCTATAGGCCTGGGCGGCCGCCTGGCGCGCTGCGGCCAGTCCGGTGAACAGGTCCCGGCCGGCCAGGTTCACCGGTGCTGAGGCCGATCCGATGCCCCGGATCCAGACAGGCTTGGCGCACAGTGATTGCGCTTTTTCAGCGCTGGCCACGATGATGCAGGAGCTGCCGTCTGCATTGGCGCAGCAGTCTCCCACACGCAGGGGGGAGGCCACCGATCCGCTCATCATGTTTTCCGTGTCGGTGAACATCTCGGCCGTCACAGCTTTGCGGTAGACGGCACGATCGTTGAGCTGGCCGTAGGTGGACGCTTTGACACGGATGGCGGCCAGGTCTTCGGGTGTGGTACCGTAGGCGTGCATGTGGGCGCGGGCATACATGGCGTAATAGGCCGGCATCATGGTGCCGAAGGGGCTCTCCCATTGGATGTCCGCGCCCCGGCCCATGCGCTCCTGGGTCTCGGCGGATGAGATTTCCGACATCTTCTGAAAGCCGACCACGGCCACGACATCGTGCAGGCCCGATTTGACGAGGCTGTAGGCCAGTTTCAGGCCCGTGCTGCCCGACGAACACAGCGTTTCCACATAAAAGGTGGGGCCCGGATTGAGTCCAAGGTATTCGGCGAACACGCCGGCGGGCGAGCGCTGCAGGTCGTACTCCGGGGCCGAGCAGACCACCGACGCGTCGATGTCCGCTGCCGTGATGCCGGCATGGGCCAACGCATCGGAAAAACCCTCAAAGGCCAGCTCCCGAACCGATCCCGGATAGGCGCGCACGAAGGTGCTTTGTCCTGCGCCGATAATGGCGACGTCATTCATGGTAACAATCCTCGGTAAATTAGGTTGTTGGGCTGAAGGCCGAAGGGGGATAGGGAATGGACATTATTATCCAAATCATTCGTGGCCCGATCTCTGGCCCTCATCCTATTGACCCCAGGCTTCCGTTTTCACGCTTCTGAACTGTCAGCTATCGGCTGCGAACTAAATGTATTGTCCCCCGTCCACCTTGATCACCTCACCGGTGATGTGGCGGGCCTTGTCCGAGGCCAGAAAGGCGATCACCGTTGCCAGGTCCTCGGCCTGGCCCACGCGCTTCAACACCATTTCGGCCATGGCCATGTCGATGATCTTGTCCCGGGCCTCCGATTCTTTCAACATGGCCGTTTCGATCAGGCCCGGGGCCACGGCATTGACGTTGACGCCGAAGGCGCCCAGCTCCTTGGCCACGGCTTTGGTGTAACCGATGATGCCCGCCTTGGAAGCCGAGTAATTGGTCTGCCCGAACTTACCCCGCAGGCCGTTGATGGAAGTGACGTTGACGATTTTTCCATACTTCTGGTCCTTAAGCAATGGCGCCACGTGGCGGGTGAAATTGAAATACCCCTTGAGGTTGACGGCGATCACCCTATCCCACTGCTCCTCGGACATCTTCCAGCACACGCCGTCCCAGTTCATGCCGGCGTTGTTAACCAGGATGTCGACGCGGCCGAAGGCTTCCAGGGCGGCCTTGACAGCGGCTTCAGCTTCGCTGAAGACGGATATGTCGCAGGCCACGCAGACCGCCTTGCGCCCTAACCGCTCGATCTGTTCCACAATTGCCCTGGCTTCGTCCGCATGGCGGCGATAGGTGAGGCAGACGTTGGCGCCTTCTTTGGCCAGTTCCAGGCTGGCGGCCGTGCCGATGCCTTGGGACCCGCCGGTGACAATGGCATTTTTACCTTCGAGCAGCATATGCGGTTCTCCTTTAGGTGTTGGGTCGGCCAAGCACGGCGTCCATGAATTCCACGTCGAATGCATCGCCGGCAGCCTGGCGCCGGCGGAACTCGATAAAATCGATGGTGTCCCGGCCGGTGATTTTTTTGGTGTTGAAGGCGTTGAATCCCAGGTAGGCCTCATGGTTCATGTTGGCGGCCAGCCAGTGGCGGTTGATGACCTTGGCCTGGTCCCAGAAAAACTTCTTTTTCAGGCGGATGCCTTCCACGCTCTTGATCAGACAACCTGGGAAAAGGTTGGTGTAGGTCCAAAGTATCCGGTTGAGTTCGCTGTCCAGCAGTTCGAAATCGGTCTTGGCCGATTTGACATAAGCCCGGGCTTGTTTGGCTGCATCCCCGGTCTTGTATTCTCCGTAGACGATCTCGCCGCCGTCAACATAGCGGTCCGTTTCGATCGCCGGATTGCGAACCCAGCCGTCGGCATCTTTGATGACGGGGACGCATTTGGAGATCAGGCCCAAGCGCTTCATCTTGTAGGCGCTCCACATTTCGCAGGAGATGCAATTCCACATGGCCAGTTCCATGGGCAGCATCCAAGGCAGAAAATCGGTGCTGCCTCCGTCCGGTGCGCTGCCATGCTTGGGTCCTGCTTGGCCGAAGATGGCCAGATCGCTGGACAGCGTCAGGTCGCAGGCCATGCCGATCTCCTGGCCGCCAGCCACCCGCATGCCGTTTACCCGGCAGATGGTGGGTTTCTTGCAGCCGAGAATGGCGTCCACCATGGCGTTGAACAGATCCATGTACAGGCCGTATTCGTTGGGTCGGCCGGCGTAGTATTCCGCGTACTCCTTGGTGTTGCCCCCGGTGCAAAAGGCCTTGTCCCCCATGGCCGTGAAGACAGCCGCCACCACCGAGCTGTCCGCCGAGGCCCGCTGGAAACCGGCAATGACCCCCTTGACCATTTCCGTCGTATAGGAATTGTACTGCTGCGGGTTGTTCAGGATGATCCAGGCCGAGAACAG
Organism: uncultured delta proteobacterium; assembly: GCA_963704985.1. Classification (GTDB taxonomy): domain Bacteria; phylum Desulfobacterota; class Desulfobacteria; order Desulfobacterales; family Desulfosarcinaceae; genus Desulfosarcina. The sequence continues at coordinate 234,432 of CAVPIL010000015.1, forward strand.
GCCCGCTACCGGGTTCCCCGACAGATCCAGGATGGGGCGCTTTTCGAACAGCACCCCGGGTGCCTCACTTGAAAAATGCTCCTCTCCCCACAGGTGGTGGTTCTTGATGCCGGACGATCTCGGCAGCCAACTCAGGTCACTCATCATTACCTCCCTCTTTAGGCCTTGCATCGGTGCAGCTGGTTAAGGAATTTCGTTGTTCCGGGGTTGCCGGGACTTCTTTTTCGGGGTCAGGCGGGACGGTGCTGCCACTGGAATATAAACCAACTAATGGATAAAATTCATTTGCTAAAAGGTTACATATTAGCTATATATTAGCTACTAACACGGTTAGTCAAGAGAAAAAAACAGCCGGTTTAATATCCTTTTCAAGGCCGGTCTTTTCCATTACCGCATGGCCTGCGGACCGCTGCTGCCCATTGGTCTTCATGCGTGGGCTCCCCCGGCTGTCCGGATCGCTGTGGAATAGGCATGGGAACCTTGACAGAGCTGTTCCGGACCGATAAGTGAATGCCTATTCCAGGGGCTGGCTGACGCCAACGGCGAAGGAGGTCGAGAACGTGAGATACCCGAAAGAGTGTGTTCTGAAGGAGTGCGTGGAGGCGGTGATCCGTCCGCTTGAACCCGGCGACCGTCAGATGCTGGATGCCTTCTACGCCAAAATTCCCGAATCGGACCGATGGTTCATGAACCACAACGTCATGGACAGAGAGACCATGGAGAAATGGTTCGACGCCGTGGAAAAGGACAGCGTCTGCTCCATTCTGGCTCTGTGCGAAGAGAATATCGTTGGGCAGGGGAGCCTGTATTTGCGCGATTTCGGGGCCACCAGCCATGTTGGCCGGTTTCGCATCGTGGTGCTGCCGGAATTCAGGCAGAAGCGGTTGGGGACCTGGCTGCTGCTGGATCTGATCCAACTTGCCATGGACCGTGGACTGGAGATGCTACGGGCGGACTTGGTGGCCGGCGTCGAAGAAGGCGCCATCGAGGCCGTCCAGAAGTTCGACTTTTTCAAGTCTGCCGAACTGAAGGATTACGTGAAGGATATCCACGGCAACCGCCGTGACCTGGTGATCATGGTCAAACGACTGCACAAGGAGTGGAGTGATTTCTAACGGGCTATTGATCAAGGTCGGGCGACCAATATTGCAATCGAGATTCTCTCGGCGTCAAATCGCCCTGGAGAAGACAGATACTATTGAATGATACCATACAAAAGGAGATTATCCGGTCCACCCCTGCCGGCCCAATTCATATCCGGTCTTTCTGTACGTCCGCTGAAATTCAATCCTACCGCTTTGACGATCAGTTCGGCAGCCATGCCCAGTATAAATCCATCTATACCAAACGGGAAACCCTGGAAAAACATGCCGGGAAAAAGGATGCCAATGTGGTGCTGGCCCTGACGGAGAACCAGCAGATTGTGGGCTTCGGGGTTTTCAGCCACCCGGAAGCCGATGACCGATGGACGGAACTGGGGCCGGGCATGATGATGGAAGTAAAGGCGGTGGAAGTGAGCCGCAGCCTTCGATCCTGCAAAATTGCGGGAGACCTGGTCCGCCTCATGCTGGCCCACCCGAAAATCGAGCATATGATTGGTTACATGGTTGGGTATTCCTGGACTTGGGATCTTGACGGTTCGGGCCTGAACGCCCAACAGTACCGCAACATGCTCATCCGGCTGTTTAGCCCTCACGGATTTATCGAACTGCAGACCAACGAGCCGAACATCTGCCTGAAACCCGAAAACCTTTTCATGGGCCGCGTTGGCAGCGGGGTGTCAGATCAGGTCCGCCAGGACTTCAAATGGCTTCGATTCGGCGTTTCTCCCTGACAGGGGGAGGGGGGGTCAATACCAAGCCTCAGGCCCCTTGCCAGTTTGCCACACCGCCCACCAGCTGCAATAGAAACGTAAAAAGGGGAGTCGCCAACCAACGTCGGGAGATTCCCCTTTTTATTAAATGCAACGGCAAAAGCCGTTATGGTTGTTTGGTGCCCGGTTCGGGTAGCTTTACGGGTTCCTCGGGCGCTTTGGCCTGCCCAGCGACAACCGCCTCGGCCTGCCGCGCCGCTTCAGCTTCGGCAGCCGCCTGTTGGGTGGCAGCTTGTTCTTCCAGTGCGCCGATTGCCGCCGTATGGGCTGCGATTTGCTGGGCGATCACCTCCTTCTGGGCCTTGTCCGTGGTCAACTTGCCAGCTTCTTTGAGAAAGCCGACGGCGGACGTCAGGTCGTCGATGGTTCCCCGGCTGGCGGCAACATCGGCCTTATAGAAGAGAATCAACCGGTCAATCGTATCGAGGCGCTCGTAGGCAATGGTTCGAAGGGCGTTGGTGGCGCCGTATTCGAGAGCGGTTTTCAAGGTTGACTTGATGCCTTCAAAATCCGGTATCCCGGGTACGTCCAACAGCGCGTCGGCCTTGTCGATGTAATAATGGAAGACCAGGGGGTAAACGTCATTGGCGCTGTAAGTCGTTTTAAGATCTTCGGGAGCCGGGACACCGGGCAAGGCGATGACCAGCTTTTTGCCCATGGGGGCAAATTTTCCTTTCCAGATTTCCAGTGCGCCCTGATTTTCAGATAGATGGTATTTGAAGGAGTTGGAGGCGCTGGCGCCCACCACCAACAGAATAAGGAAAGCCATCCCGGCGGCAAAGAGCTTGATGGCATTGTCCACGGGATCGGATGGCTTTTTAACTTCCGCCTGGGCGGGGAGTGGCTCGTAAGTCACCTTAACCTCTGACTTCTGGGCGGCGGCTTTCTTGATTGATTCCGCCTTCTCGGCGGCAGCCTTTTCGGCAGCGGCCTTCTCGGCAGCGGCCTTCTCGGCGGCAGCCTTTTCGGCGGCAGCCTTCTCGGCAGCGGCCTTCTCAGCAGCAGCCTTTTCGGCAGCGGCCTTCTCGGCGGCAGCCTTTTCGGCAGCGGCCTTCTCGGCAGCGGCCTTTTCGGCGGCAGCCTTCTCAGCAGCAGCCTTCTCGGCAGCAGCCTTCTCAGCAGCAGCCTTTTCGGCAGCGGCCTTCTCGGCGGCAGCCTTTTCGGCGGCGGCCTTTTCGGCAGCGGCCTTCTCGGCAGCGGCCTTTTCGGCAGCAGCCTTTTCGGCGGCAGCCTTTTTCGCGGCGTCTATTAAATCGCTTTCGCTGTATTTATTGGTCAGAATCCCTTTGATGCGTTGGGCATCCTTGGCTTCATACCCGGCAAGCAGTTCCGGTGCCGTGAACGTGGACGCTGCAACCATCTTTTTGGGAACGGTATAGAGGGTTTTCGGGGTCACGACAGCAAACTGTTTCTTCAACAGCGCTGGTATAGAAACCGGCTGCGCCTTGGGTGCTGGCGGTGCCTTCTTAGCTGGTGATGATTTGGCTGCCGGTTTTTTAGCGGGGGCCGCTTTCTTGGCAGCAGCCTTTTTTTTCGTCTTCGCCGCAGATGCTGCTTTTTGAGGTGCACGCTTCTTGGAAGTCGATTTGATAAGACTCTTTTTCCCCATGAAAAACCCCTTTGAATTTGTATTTGGATTGGCCTATAATAAAGCGGAGTAACAAGCATTGCTTATAATGGATTATGTGTTGATTGTAAATGATTTTTTAGGACCGTGACGGTGCGGTAACCGCCCGGCAACGCCGGATAAAATGATTATGCAAACCTCGCTGAAAAACAAGAAAACGCAGCTGGTAAGCATGTTAACCGCTTTCGATCGTCTTGCGGTGGCCCTTTCCGGCGGGGTGGACAGCGCCCTGTTGCTGGCCGAAGCCCATGCGGTGTTGGGCAACCGCCTAATCGCAGTCACGGCGCGATCTCCCCTTCATCCGGACCGGGAAGTGGCTGATGCGGCAACGATTGCCGCCGACTTGGGCGTAACCCACCTGATCGTCGATACCCGTGAAGTCGATCGGGTCGATTTTCTTGCCAATACTCCTGAGCGGTGCTACATCTGCAAAAAAACCGTTTTCGGGCAATTGTTGGCGCTGACCGGGAAAAAGGGATTCCCCCACCTGGCCCACGGGGCCAATGCCGATGACCTCGGGGACTATCGACCCGGGCTGAAAGCTGCCCGTGAACTGGGCGTGGCTGCCCCGTTGATGGATGCGGGTTTTACCAAGGAGGATATCCGTCAATGCGCCAGAGAGCGAGGACTGTTCGTCTGGGACAAACCGGCCATGGCCTGCATCGCTACACGCTTTCCCTACGGCACCCCCATCACTCCCGCCAAGGTTGAGCAAATCAAGCAATCCGAGCAGGTGCTCTCAATGGCCGGGCTTGTCGGCTGCCGCGTGCGTCATCATGGGGATGTCGCACGCATCGAAGTGCCCGTGGACCAACTGGCGACGCTGGTGGCCGAGCCGTTGAGACGCCGGGTTGTCGGCCAATTGAGGGAGATAGGATTTCTTTATGTCTCCGCGGATTTGGAAGGCTATGTGTCCGGCAGCATGAACCGGGCTATAGACGATAACCCTGTCGCCGGCAAGCCGAACCGTGTTCCCGATACGATGAGAAACGACCATGACTGATCTGCTCGTAAAGCTGTATGATCTGCCCGAACAGAGGGCTCACCTGGCGGCCTTGGCCGAGAAAGCGATTCTCGTGCGGCGGGCCATGGCCAGTGAGAAAAATCCAGTGGTCGGATGGGTGCAACGCCTGTTTGGCGATGGATGGTCGTCCGAATGTGAGGTGGCCTTTGCCAGGCAGCCCATCGCCTGTATGATTGCCGTTGCCGGGGGTCGGTTGGCAGGGTTTGCCTGCTATGAGAGCACAGGCCTCAATTTTTTCGGACCCATCGGCATCGATCCCGATTCGCGTCAGAAGGGGATCGGCCGCGCCTTACTGCTGGCCACCTTGGGGGCCATGGCCCAAGCCGGCTATGCGTATGGCATCATCGGGGGTGCCGGGCCGACGGCCTTTTTCGAAAAATGCGTCACGGTCTTTCCCATACCCGGATCGACTCCGGGCATCTACCACCCAAGCATCAATCACCAATGAAACGGCAGAATCCGCCGTTTGTTCATTCCATTAGGAAACGCCATATGTCCTTCACTTGGTTTGTGGGCACACGCTATCTCAGGACCCGGAAAAAGCAAGCCTTCATTTCGCTGATCACATTTCTGGCCACCGCAGGTATCGCCGTGGGCGTGATGGCCCTGATCGTCGTCATCGCCGTGATGACCGGATTTGAATCGGAGCTGCAAAACCGCATCCTGGGGATCGAATCCCACGTGATGGTGATGCGCTATGGTGAATCGATGGCGGACATCGATGCGACGGTGGAAAAGATAGAATCCATCGACGGGGTTCAATCCGCGACACCGTTTATCTATACGCAGGTGATGCTGCGAAGCCCCAACGGGGTGACCGGCGCGGTATTGAAGGCGCTCGATCCGTCCCGTCCGGGCCCGCCCCTATTTATCGAAAAAACCATCGCCCTCACCGATGCGCTGGATGATGCTGTGCCTGATGAACCCGCCGGAAAGGCACCCGGCCTGATCATTGGACGGGTTACGGCCGAGAAACTCAAGGTCACGGTCGGCGATCCCATCTTTCTCATATCGCCTTTGGGAAAGGGTTCGGCGGCCAACCAAATGCCCACGGTGATGCGTTTTTCCGTGGTCGGCATTTTTGAAACGGGAATGAACGAATATGACGGAGCCATGTCCTTCGTCCGGCTGGATGTCGCCCAGCGAATGCTCCAGATGCCGGGGCAGGCTAGCGGCCTGGAGGTTCGCGTTGCCGATATTTACCATGCCAGGCAGGTTGCCGAGGCCATCGTCACCCGTATGGGCTTTCCCTTTTGGGCCCGGGACTGGATGCAGATGAACCGCAACCTGTTTTCCATGCTGCGGCTCCAAAAGACGGTGATGTTCATTATTTTGACACTCATCGTGCTCGTGGCCGCTTTCAACATTGCCAGCGCCCTGATCATGATGGTGATGGAAAAGACAAGGGATATCGCCATCTTAAAGACAATGGGGGCCACCAATGGGCATATCCGGCGGATTTTCGTGTTCAAGGGACTGGTGATCGGCTGCCTGGGAACGGCCATCGGCGGTGCACTGGGCTTTATCCTGTGCAGCATCTTGAAACGGTATCCGTTCATAAAATTGCCCGGGGATGTCTACTTTCTGACCACTCTGCCGGTGAGCCTTCAGCCGGTTGATGTATTGACTATCGGCCTCTCCACGGTGGCGATCTGTTTTCTGGCCACCTTGTACCCGGCCGCCAGCGCATCAGCTCTAGATCCGGTGGATGGGATCCGTTATGGCTGATTTTATGTATATTGGCGTGAATATTGCGTAAATTTCAGTGGCAAATCCAGCGACAGCCGCCACCTGTTTTGGCAACGGCTATGTGTGCAGGCCAGCACGGCTGAAGATCGTTGGCAAAGCCCGGTTTATGTATGAACGGTGCACATATTGAGCCGACTGTTAACGCCATAACGCCCAGCGCAATCGTTGACCGCAGCTTGTAGAGAGACGCCCATGAATAAAAATGCATACTGGTTCAAGTATCACATCGAACTGGAAGACGGACAGAGCACCCACTTTCACATCGCACTGGATCCAGTGACCCTGACCATGATCCCAGCCGCACCCGAGCCATATCCACCGTGGACGCAGCTTTCCTACAAACAGTGCAACGGCTGCCCCCTGTCACCCAAAACGCACCTGTACTGTCCCATTGCCGTGAACATCACGGACTTGGTGGACCGGTTCAAGGATATCCTTTCGCATAAAAACTGCATGGTCATATGCGAAACCGTCGACCGAACCTATTCAAAACAAACCTCTGCCATGGAGGGGTTGACCTCGGTGTTCGGTATCGTCATGGCCACCAGCAACTGTCCGGTAATGACGTTTCTCAAACCCATGGCCCGCTTTCACCTGCCCTTTTCATCCGTTGAAGAGACCACTGCCCGGAGCACGTCTTTGTTTTTGTTGGGCCAGTATTTTGAATACAAAAAGGGCCGGGTGAGCAGCTTCGATTTCGAGAAGCTTGAAAAAAGTTATGTGCGGGTGCAACTGGTCAACGAGGGGCTTTTGGAGCGCATTCGCAGCCTTGGCAATCGGGATGCGGATAAAAATGCCATTATTACCCTGCACTCCATATCCCAGTTTCTATCCATGGAGATGGACTTTAGCCTGACCACCATTGCCCACCTCTTTGAAGGGGGCGTGGATGCCTGACAGCCGCGCCATTCGACTGCTTTTCCGGTGGGGTACCGGATGCCTGTTGATTCTATTCGTGTTGCTGATGGCCACCGGCTGCGCCACCACAGCTACCCCCGATCATGAACCGATACCTTCGGGGGGCGGCACTGAACGGCCAGCGCAGATGCTGCGCGACGAGATCCAGTCCTGGCTGGGCACTCCCCACCGGATGGGCGGTATGAGTCGGCGGGGCATCGATTGTTCCGGACTGGTGGTCGTCCTGTATGACGACTTGTTCGACACCCAGCTGCCCAGAACCACCCTGGCGCTGATGCGCACCGGCCGACGGGTGGAAATGAAGCATCTGACCGCCGGCGATCTCGTTTTTTTCAAACCCGACTATAAAAACCACCACGTGGGCATTTACTTGGATGGGGGCGAGTTCGTTCATGCTTCCACCAGCTTTGGGGTGATGATTTCCCGGATGGACGATGCCTTCTGGCGCCAATGCTACCTGACCAGCCGGCGTCTCCTGTAGATCGATTGGCCAATAGGCCTTGCAATTCGCGGGTGATCTTCGTATATTGATGCGGGCCTTGATCGCGGGCCCGCTTTTTTTAGGTCAACGGTCAAAGGCGCCCGTTTTCGGGCCAACCTGCCGTAGAAAGCAATACAAGGAATTGTAGGTTAGCTGAATTTTGATAGGAAAACTCATTAAAGCCTTACGGGGCAGGCTATTCAATCCAAAGGGACCCGGCGCATCCGAACCAAACGAAACCAACGGCTCATCGACATCCGCAGCAACTTCGGACCTCAACCCCGATCCGCATAACACGCGTGGGCCCCGCCTGCCGGCGGAAGGCAAAAAAGAAGCCTGCCGGACGGTATCCGCGCCCTCCACTCAGGCTCGTGTCTCAAAAACCGGTCAACCGGATGCCATTTGGCATGCCGGACAGTTTAAGGTCCCGGAGGCGGCCGGCAAGACCCGTTTCCAGGACCTCGGCCTACCTGATCCGGTGATGCATGCCATTGCCGATGCCGGGTTTCGATACTGCACCCCCATCCAGGCGGAGATCATGCCGTCTACCTTAAAGGGTCGGGATGCATTCGGACGCGCCCAGACCGGCACGGGCAAGACCGCTGCCTTTCTCATCACCGTGCTTACGCGCATGCTGGCCAACCCCCGCATGGGAAAGACGCCGGCCGGCACGCCCCGGGTGCTGATTATTGCACCGACCCGCGAGCTGGTGTTGCAGATCGCCGACGAAGCCAATCTGTTATCCGCCTATTGCCCCTTTTCTGTCGTCAGCGTTTTTGGCGGAATGGATTACGAAAAGCAGCGGCGGCAGCTGCACGGTAAACCCGTGGACATCGTGGTGGCCACACCGGGCCGGCTGTTGGATTTCAAGCGTCGTAAGGATCTGGATCTGCGACAGGTGGAGATGCTGATCCTCGACGAGGCGGATCGCATGCTCGATATGGGGTTTATTCCCGATGTGCGCCAGATTGTCTACAGCACTCCCCATAAGGACAAACGTCAAACCTTGTTTTTCAGCGCTACGCTTACACCGGAGGTGACCCGACTGAGCGCCAGCTGGACGCGGGACCCGGTTGCGGTCGAGATCGAACCGGAACAGGTGGCTGTGGACACGGTGGAGCAAATGGTCTACATCATCACCACTGATAAAAAATTCGCCCTGACCTATAACATCATCACCCGGCAGGATATGGACCGGGTGCTGGTATTCTGTAACCGCCGGGATGAAACCCGGCGGCTGGCGGAAATGCTGGACCGCTACCAGATCAACTGCGCGGTGCTGTCCGGCGAAGTTCCGCAAAAAAAGCGGATCCGCACGCTGGATGAATTCAAAGCCGGCAAGATCCGGGTGCTGGTGGCTACGGATGTGGCCGGCCGGGGCATACACATTGAGGGCATGGATTACGTCATCAACTTCACGCTGCCCCATGACCCCGAGGACTACGTTCACCGAATCGGCCGCACCGGACGTGCCGGAGCAGCCGGTACCTCCATCAGCTTTGCTTGCGAGGATGACTCTTTCTATCTGCCGGCCATCGAGGAGTTCATCGGGCGGTCACTGCACTGCATCCAGCCGGAAGAGGGATGGTTGACGCTGCCACCGGCACCGCGACGGCGGCGTACCGCATCCGAACCGGCTACCAGCAGGGGCAACCAGGCAAAACGGCGTCGGCGACCCCGTCAGGGAGACGGGGCCAAACGGCCCTATCGCAAGCGCAGCGAACGCCCCAATCGATCCGGGTCCGGCAAACCAAGAAGGACATCCCCCTCATGATCCCCCGGGAGTGCATGATCAATACCATGGCCGATCTCATTGGCCTGGACGAGACCTACAGCGGCGACCGGCTTAATGATCCGATGGTATGGGATCGCTTTCTGGACCATCTCTACAAACATATGGACGAGATTGCGGATGAACCCATCCGGGATGCGTTGAACAGCATCGGCACCGAAGAATTTCAATGCTGGATCGATGATCCCGGCTTCTGGTCGGCCATTCAGGAAGAGATCGTCCGACGTCTTAACCTAGTTAAAACCCTCCTTCCTTCCAAGAACCAGGGGCACTGTTGATCTCCATCACCGGTCGGGCCAATCGGCTGCGTTGATCCGGCTACCCAGGCGGCCTTTGCATGGCAGACTATCAGAAAAACGATACCTATTTTGCCCAGATTGCCGATGGCTTGGAATCGATCGGGGCTGCGGAACTGGCTGAACTGGGAGCCGCCGGCGCCCGGCCGGTTCGCCGCGGCATCCATTTCAAGGCGGATCGTGCGGCGCTTTACCGCATCAATTACTGCACCCGATTGAGCACCCGCATCCTGGCGCCGGTCAAAACCTTTGTCTGCCCGGACGCAGATGCCATCTACCGGGCCGCCCGCAGCATCGAATGGACGCGCTTCTTCAGCCTGGAACAGACGTTTGCCGTTTTTGCCAGCACTGCCGGCAGCAGCGTGCCTCATTCCCAGTTTGCGGGACTGAAACTCAAGGATGCGGTGGTCGATCAATTCAGGGCCGGATGCGGGAGGCGGCCGAACGTCGATCCGCGAGCACCCGACCTGTGGGTCAACCTGCATGTGGAAAATGATCGGGGGACCATCAGCATCGACACCTCCGGCGGCAGCCTGCATCGCCGGGGATACCGGACCCGCAGCGTTGACGCCCCCATGCAGGAGACCGTTGCCGCCGCCATGGTGCGCCTGTCCGGATGGGACGGCCGGGTGCCTCTGACGGATCCCATGTGCGGCTCCGGCACCCTGGTCATCGAGGCGGCCATGGCCTATTGCCGCATTCCCGCCGGGTTTTTGCGTACCGGTTTCGGTTTTCAGCAGCTTCCCGATTATGATCCGCTGGCATGGAAAACCGTCAAAGAGGAGGCCGACAGACGAATTCAGAACCTGCCGGACCGCCTCATTTACGCCAGCGACATCGATCCGCAGGCCGTTTCGGCTACCCGGACCAACTGCAAGATGCTTTCCAAGGCGGGCAGGGTTAATGTCCTGAGAACGGATTTCATGAACATCGATGGGCTGGAGAACCGGATCATTCTGTCCAACCCACCTTACGGGATCCGCATGAAAGGCCAGGAAAGCCCTGACGATCTTTACCGGCGACTGGGCGACTTTTTAAAACAGCGCTGTAAAGGATCGACCGCCTACATCTATTTCGGCAACCGGGAGATGATCAAACGCATCGGGTTGAAACCCGCCTGGAAAAAACCCTTGCGCAATGGCGGTCTGGACGGTCGGCTGGTTAAGTACGAACTCTACTGATGTTGAGAACGGCAGCCTTATGGCACTGATAACCCTGCGTGATATTTGCCTGAGCTTCGGTGCGGAGCCGTTGCTGGATCGGGTGAACCTGACGGTGGCGCCGGGTGAACGGATCTGCCTGCTGGGTAGAAACGGCGTTGGCAAATCCACTCTCTTGGGCATCATCGGCGGCGGGCTGAGGCCGGACAGCGGTGATGTGATGCGGTCCCAGGGCGTGACGGTGAGCAGTCTGGCCCAAGGGGTCCCCGAAGACCTTGACGGAACGGTGTTTGACGTCATTTGTCGGGGCATGGGCCCGAGGGGAGAGCGGCTGGCCGCCTACCGCCGCCTGTGCGATTTGAACCAACCCGGCAGCGAGGCCATCGCTGACAGCCAGAAACAACTGATGGCCCTGCATCAAACCATCGACAGCGAAGACGGCTGGCAGATCCAGCAGCAGGTGGCGCGTATCATCTCGCAGATGAACCTGGCCGACGATGGCCGGGTGAGTACCTTTTCCGCCGGTATGAAGCGGCAGGTGCTGTTGGCTGCGGCACTGGTGGCGCAACCGGATATCCTACTGCTGGACGAACCCACCAACCACCTGGACATGGCGGCCATCGAATGGCTGGAGGCGTTGCTGCTCAAATGGAGCGGCACCCTGATCATGATTACCCACGACCGCATGATGATCGGCCGTTTGGCCACCCGCATTGTGGAAATCGACCGGGGAAAACTGTATTCCTGGCACTGCGGCTACCACACCTATCTGCAGCGAGCCCAGGAATTGCAGGAGGCCGAAGAGAAAGGCAACGCCCGGTTTGACAAAAAACTGTCCGCCGAGGAGGCATGGATCCGGCAGGGCATCAAAGCCCGTCGCACGCGCAACGAAGGCCGGGTGCGGGAGTTGGAAAAGCTCCGCCAGCTTCACCGCAGCCGGCGGGACCGCATCGGCAGGGTGCGCATGACCCTGGACGAGGCCGACCGAAGCGGCAAAACGGTCGTTGAGGCAACGGATCTGGTCTTTGCCTATGGGTCCCAGACCATCGTCAAGAATTTTTCCTGCACCATCATGCGGGGCGACCGCATCGGCATCCTGGGTCCCAACGGTGCCGGTAAATCCACCCTGATCCGTCTGCTGCTGGGAGAACTGTCCCCCCAACACGGCCGCATCAAACACGGCACCAACCTGGAGGTACTCTACTTTGATCAGCTGCGGAGGCAGTTGGACGAGAGCAGGACCGTCCAGGAAAATGTCTCTCCGGACAGCGACATGCTGGATGTGGGCGGCAAACGGCGCCACGTCATCGGCTACCTGAAGGATTTTCTTTTTTCTCCCCAGCGTTCCCGCACGCCCGTGTGGGTGCTTTCCGGCGGTGAGAAAAACCGCCTGCTGCTGGCCAAGCTTTTCGCCCGGCCCGCCAATGTACTGGTGCTGGACGAACCCACCAATGACTTGGATGTGGAAACCCTGGAACTTCTCGAAGAGCTGCTCTTGAATTACAGTGGCACGGTGCTGCTGGTCAGCCACGACCGGGCATTTGTCAACCATGTGGTCACCAGCACGTTGGTTTTCGAAGGACCCTGTCGGATTGAAGGCTACGCGGGTGGGTATGACGACTGGCTGACCCAGCGGCCGGTGCCGGTTGCGCCGGAGCCTGAAAAGCTTCTGTCGGGTAGGGATAAGAAAACACCATCCCCGCCGGCGGTCACCCACAAAAAGCTCGGGTACATGGAAAAACGCGAACTGGCGTCTTTGCCCGACCGGATAGAAGCCTTGGAGGCCCGGCAGCAGGAACTCTTGCAGAGCATGTCCGACCCCGATCTCTACCGGAAGGACGGTGCGCATATCGCAGCCCTGAAACAGGAACTGGCGCAATTGGAGCAGGAGCTGGAGGGTGCCTTCGCCCGCTGGGACAATCTGGAATCAGGCGCTCAGCCTTTGCAAGAAAAATGATTGTATCCGCCCGAGAGTGGGGTTCGCCTGCCGTCAGGGAACAAGAGGGTGCAGCCGGACATCGCTTCGGTGACCGATCCTACCAGGGTAACCGGAATCCCCTGCTCCTCCAGCCGCTGCTTGTTTTCAGGAGCAATCGAAAAGAGTAGTTCGAAGTCCTCACCCCCCGACAATGCAAATTCAACGGGGTCGTTTCCGGTCAGCCGGGCGGCGTCACGAACCGACGGGTGAATGGGGATGTCGGCCAGGACTATCTCGGCGCCGGTGCCGCTCTGTTGGCAGATATGATTCACCTCGGCAGCCAGGCCGTCACTGATATCGATCATGGCGCGGGCCACGGGTGCAATCATCGGCGAGATGTCCAACCGGCAGACGGGGGCCAAATGCTTTTCTCTTAAATAAGTGGGGGGATTCAATCCGGCAGACAGCATGGCCAGTCCGGCGGCCGAACCACCTAAAGGCCCGGTGACATACAGAAGATCCCCGGGGCGGGCGTGGCTTCTCAGACGCAGGTTTTCCGGTGATACCCGGCCCAACAGGGTGATGCTGATGGTGATTGCTTCGCCATGGGTGGTGTCCCCTCCAGCCAGCACCACGCCGTAGCGGCGGCAAGCATCGGCCATACCTTGGTAAAGCGATTCCACCCAGGCCACTTCGGTGTCCGCTGCCAGGGCCAGAGAAACAAACATAAACGTGGGGCTGCCGCCCATGGCGGCAATGTCGCTGACATTGCAGGCCACGGACTTGATGCCGATCTGTGCCGGTGCGGCCCAATCGCACCTGAAATGACTATTCTCCACCAGCATGTCCGTGGTGACCAGCAGGTGATCTCCATCCGCGCACGTTCCACCGATGACGGCGGCATCGTCGCCAATGCCGGTAACCAGGTCGGGATGGGTGGTGGGAGATTGTCTGGCCAGACGGTCGATCAGGGCAAATTCGCCGCCGATGTCATGGATTTTCATCTTACGCGGTCCCCAGGATGGCCCTGATTTTTCCCGACAGCGAGGCCAGGAGAAAGGGTTTCTGGATAAACCCGTCGCAGGCCTGCATCAGCTTGCGGACAGCGTCTCCGCTCTGGCTGTATCCACTGGACAGCAGCACGCGGACGGTCGGATCAATTTCTCGAAACCGTCGGATGGTCTCATCGGCAGCCGGTCCGGGCATGATCATGTCCAGGATGACCAGCTTGATTTCTCCAGCTTTTTCCTTGAAACGGACCCATGCTTCATCACTGTCCACGGCGCTAATGACCGTATAGCCCAGCAGGCGCAGCATGTCCCGGCCCACATCGAGGAACTCCGATTCGTCGTCCACGATCAGTATGGTTTCCGTGCCGGCGTCGATGACGCCGGCATTCTTGTCTTCGTTTGGGGAAGCCGGCAGCAGGACGTTGAACTGGGAACCCACTCCCGGTTCGCTGTAGACGTCGATATACCCATTGTGATTTTTGACGATGCCGTAAGTGGAGGCCAGCCCCAGACCGGTACCCTGGCCCTGTGCCTTGGTGGTGAAAAAGGGTTCGAAGATCTGCTTCTGAATCTCCTGATCCATGCCATGACCGGTGTCCCTGACCGAGAGCATGGCATAGCGGCCCGGAATGATCTCGTAGGCCCGGTTATCTTCGGCCCTGAGGACGGTGGCGCTGGTTTCGATAAACAGGTGCCCGCCCGCAGGCATGGCATGCACGGCATTGATCATCAGGTTCAACAGCACCTGTTCAATCTGCATGCGATCGCCCCTGACCACGGGAGTGTCCGGATCGAGGCGGGTTTGAATACTGATCTGCCGCTGGGGGTGACCAAACATCTCGAGGGTCTCTTCAACCAGGCGATTCAGGTTGATCTGGCCTATTTCCGTCTGCCCGCCGCGGGCATAGCCAAGCAGTTGGCCGGAAAGTTTGGCGCCCCGTTGAACAATCTGGCTGATGATCGCCAGGCGTTTCTGGTGCGGGCTTTGGATGGAGATCTGCTGGCGGACAATCTCCACGTTACCCTGGATGCCGGCCAGCATATTATTGAAGTCATGGGCGATGCCGCTGGCCAGGGCGCCCACGGCTTCATCTTCTGGGACTGGATCAACTGGCGTTCGGTTTTCTTGCGCTGGGTGATGTCTCTCACTGTGGCCACCCGGCATGGCCGGCCGCCCAGTTCTCCGGGTCGTGTGCGCAGTTCTGCGGGAAAGGTCCGCCCGTTGGCAGAGCGGGCCGTGATTTCGTAGACCCGGTTTTCGTTGCAAGCCATGATTTGCGTTACCCGCTGACGGTCTTCGGGTGAAACAAAATGGCCGATGACGTCCCTGCCGATTAACCGGTCACGGGGGCATTCAACCAGATCGGCAAAGGCGTCATTGACCTCGATGGCGATCCCGTTGTCGTGAAACAGGATCCCCTCGGTGGATGCTTTGGAGAACAGCCGGTACCGGTCACGGCTTTCCTCCAGCGCCTGCTGGGTCATTTTGCGATCCGCCACCTCTTTTCTCAGCCGCGAATTGGTTTCCATCAGACGGTTGTTCTGCTCCTGGATCTTAGCGGTCAGCTGAACCCGGGCCTCTTCCAATACCGTCTCAAAGGTCTTCCGATCGGTAATGTCGTTGCCGACGCATAGGATCTGGGTGAGGTCCCCGGTCTCATCCCAAAAGCGCGGTTGGACCAAACCACCCCAGACGCGATCGCCATTTTTACAACGGTTTTCGTTGATCTGGCGTTTATAGTTGGCCGGTCGGCGCAACATGTCGGCGATCATGGCCGCCAGATCATTGCCGGCATTATCCTTTTCCGGGACGATGGTTTCCAAGGCATACCGGCCCAGAATCTCTGATTCCCGGTAGCCGAAAAAGTCCAATCCGAATGGGTTGAGAGATATCACGCGTCCCTTGCCATCCAAGCGCAAAACGATGCAGTTGGCATCGTCCAAAGAGACTGAGACGGTGTCAGGAATCCCGGAAGCAGGTGACTTGTCCAATGCCATGGTCAACGATGGCCTTTGCGGAAGGGCTGATCGGTTATCTTTCAATTCGGATCCTACCCTGTTCTCGACCGCCTTCGCAAGAACTTTAGGCGCTTATGACGCCAACACGCAATGAATGGGTGCGTTGCGCTGGCCGGCCGGTGATCGATCCATACCGGTGTGCGGCTTTCTGTTGGCGCAAGCGATTGCTGAAAGATCCATATCCCTAATATATGCATACGGTTACGGGCACCAATTTTTGACAGGAAAATGAAACCGTCACAAAACAGTTTCGATCCAACTTGCCGAAATACGCCGGTATTTAAAAGGCTGGTACAGAACATGTCCTATCGCAACCATCCAAAAATAAAGTGTTTTCATGCAAATCGTTCTGTGATAACGGTTTATCCATGCTTATCGAATATAATCGGATCGCACCCACCATCGGAAAAAACGTCTTTATTGCGCCCACTGCTGTCGTGATCGGTGATGTAACCATCGGCGACGGCGCCAGCATCTGGTTCAATGCCGTGCTGCGGGGTGACATGGCGCCGATTAGCATTGGCGCCAATACGAACATTCAGGACAATTGTACGGTTCACACCGATTTCGGCAAGCCGGCCATTATCGGAGACCATGTGACCGTGGGACACAACGCGGTGGTCCACGGGTGCACCATTGAGGCCGGCAGCCTCGTGGGCATCGGTGCCATCGTTCTCAATGGCGCCCACGTGATGGCGCAGACCGTTGTGGCCGCCGGCGCCGTGGTCCGGGAAGGCACACGGGTTGGCCCCCGGCAACTGGTGGCCGGCGCGCCGGCCACGGTGAAAAAGGATCTGGCCAACCTTCCCATGGACCGGTTTGAGCGGTCGGTCGAGCAATACCTGAGGCTTTCCCGGAACTTACCTGGATCAAAACATCTGACCCGCGTTCCCTGGCACGGAATCGTTTTCCATCGGGGATGGTGGGCCCTGCGGTTTACGGGGATGTCTCATGGCACCTGCAGCGCATTTGCCGGACAACCATACTGCGCGGATTGGTATCATCTTCGAGCATGCCTGCCAATTCATCGGACTGCTGTCGCCGGAGGGAATCGTTCTTGAGGCCAATCCATCGGCCCTGCGCCGCGCCAACATTTCCGCCGAGAGGGTGATCGGTAAACCTTTCTGGCAGACTCACTGGTGGACCCATTCAGCCGCAGAGCAAAAGCGGCTTCAATCGGCCATCGTCCAGGCCGGCAACGGTGAATACGTCCGCTTCGAACCACCCATCCCGCTGCCGACGGAACTCTCGATCCCATCGATTTTTCGCTGACCCCGATTTGTGATCATTCCGGCCGCGTGATTTATCTGCTGCCGGAGGGCCGGCCGAGCCACCGGTTGAAGGCGGCACCAGGCAGGGCCGCGGAAAACGAGCGGCGCTTCCGCGAACTGGCGGCGCTGCTGCCGGAAACCGTCTATGAAATGGACACCACCGGCCGTTTTACCTTTGTCAACCATAAGGGTTTTGAGCAGTTCGGCTATACGCAGGCGGATTTTGATGCCGGGGCCAATGCCTTTGATATGATCATCCCCGAAGATCGCTCCCGCGCCGCGGAGAACCTCACCCGAGCGCTTGCCGGTCAACGCGTCTATCACAATGAGTACACCTGCCTGCGCAGGGACGGCTTCAACCTTTCCGGCACTGTTTTATTCCACCGTCAAATACCGGGATGGGCAACCCATGGGCGTACTGGGGATCATTATCGACAATTCCCGAGCAGAAAGCGTTGGAAAACTCGCTTCGCGAACGGGAATCCCGCTATCAAATCGCCACCGAAGCCGGGTTGACCGGCGTCTGGGACCACGATCTTCAAACCGGTGAAATGGTGATCGATACCAACCTGAAAAATCTCCTGGGCTTCGATGCCAGATGAAATCACCCGCTGGGATGCCTGGAAAGGTCTGTTTCATGCCGATGATGTGACCCGCTTCATGGAACAATCCCGGGCTTACATCAAAGGGCTGACTCCCCGTTACGAAGTTCAGGGCCGGGTGCTGGACAAGCATCGCTACGTGGCGCTGGATACTGGTGCGGGGGATCGCCGAGCGCGATGCTCAGGATGGGTGCACCGTATGATTGGCAGCGCTACCGACATCACCCGTCTGCGTCAGGTTGAAATGGCATTGGAAAAGTCCAAGGATGACCTTGAGGCTCGCGTCAAAGCGCGAACCCGTCAGCTCAGCGATGCCAACACGACTTTGCGGGCCGTTGTGCGGGAGAAGATTCAGACCGCCAGGACCTTGAAACGACGAGAAGCCGAACTGGAATTGAAAACCGCCAAGCTGGAAGATTTGAACACGGCGCTGCGCTTTCTGCTTAGAAAACTGGAAAGGGAGAAAACCGGTGTGCAGGAAAAGATGATGGCTGATCTCAGAGATCT
>CAVPIL010000016.1:0-20298 GCA_963704985.1 uncultured delta proteobacterium
GCCCTGCTGGGTGCGGCCAACGGCCACGCGGCCTTTCCCGAATCATGGGTAAAGGGGCTTCGTCACCCCCCACCGGAACGGCTCAGTTGCTGAACGGGTGGCCATGAGAATGAAATGCGGCAGTTTGATGATTTACATCTACAAGCCAACCGATGGTCGATCCATCTGCGCTTTTGATTTTATCTGAAAAGTGAAAGGAAAAAGTCATGAACACTGAAAATAAGGAAACTTTATACGTGAAGGTCAAGGATATGGCGGGCAACGATTTTGTGTGTCCCCTGGATGAACTGAAAGATCCAAAAAGTATCAGCGATGCGGAATTGGAAAATTGCGTCGAGGACGCGGTGGTTGGTCGGTATGCCGGCCAGATGAAAATTGTCGATCCGGCACATTGAGACCCCATTTGCGCGATTTCGATAAATAAAAGCGCCGCAGGCTGATTGATGCCCACGGCGCTTTTTTTATGGAATCCGCTTTAAACTAAAGTTTTTCGGGGTTGCACAGGTTCTTCTCGCTTACCGCGCTCCGTCCGCAGTTTCTGCAAAAGTGCGCCGCGGGCTGGATCAGTTTTTTAAATGCAGAGGTATGGGCTTCGAAATAGCCTTCGTCCAGAAGGGCGCAGAGGGTTTTTTTTGTTTTATAATTCATTGCGTATTCGGGACGATTAAGGGTGAATGGACTGATGATTTTGAAGGTTTTATCCGCTTTTTGATTCATGGCGTGTTCCTTTCCGCCAATATCGGCACATGATCATGAGAAGTTTGTCATGTGGCAGCCCGCATTGGCTACATGCCCGCAAACAGTTCATCGAAAAAGTAGGTCATGTGCTGCCAGGAGCGGCGGTCCGCCGATGGGTTGTAGGCCAGGGCAGCCATGCCCCGCTTGTCGGCATCCGGGTTGGTGAAAGAATGCCTGGCACTGCCATAGACGATTAACTGCCAGTCGATAGTTGAAGTGTTCATGGCAGTGACGTAGGAAGTCAAAGATTCAGGTTTGTTAAAGGGATCTTCGGCACCATGGCAAATCAGGATTTTGGCCCGGGTCCGTCCGGCCTGCTCGGCGGAGGGTGGAATCGGGGAGCCATGGAAACTGACCACCCCTTTGAGATCAGCTCCCCCATAGGCCAGCACCTGAACCGTGGCGCCCCCAAAGCAATAGCCGATGGCCGCCAATCGGGCGCTATCCACCTGCGGTTGTTTTTTTAATACTTCAAGTCCCGCCATGGCCCGTTTCAGCCATTGGTTCATGTTGGCGTTTATCTCTTTCATCCAGGCGGCGGCCTGGTCCGGGGGCTCGGTGGATCTACCTTCAAGGTAGGTAGGAATTTGAAAATATCAAGGTGGCGGGTGTTTTTGCTGACGGCAGCCATGCGCGTGTATCCAAGATGGGTGAGAAAAAAAACCGACCAGGAACGTGGCGGTTCCTGATCGATTTATACCTTGTCGCTATATTGCCGGCGGGTTGTCACCGCCCGGATATTAAGGTGTCTGGGATGGCGTAATCAGCACATCGATCCGCCGGTTCATGGCACGGCCTTCGGTGGTCGTATTGGGGGCCAGCGGCCGGTCCGGTCCATAGCCGGCAGCCCGGATACGATTTGCCGGCAGCGTTTTGTTGGCCACCAGGTAGGTTTTGACCGCCTCGGCCCGTTTCTGGGACAGTTCCTGATTGGTCTGCACGGAACCGGTGCTGTCGGTATGCCCCTCGACGGTTACAATCGGCTGTCCGAATGTCGCGATGGCCTGCTGCACTTTGCTCAGCAGGGTGTAGTTGTCCGGGCTCAGGGTCGCCTGCCCCACCGGGAACTGAATGCCGCGCATGCGAATGACCAATTGGTTGCCCTGTTTATAGACCTCGGCTTCGTCAGGTCGAAAGAAGCGCTGAACTTTATTAAACTGCTCATTGAACGCGCGTTCGGCGGCGAGCTTGTCTTTGGCCGTTTCCTGCGCTTGCGAATAGCCTTTCAAACCGCTGAGCTGCTGTTCCAGGGTGGCAATCCGGGCCTGGTAGGCTTGATTGTCTTTTTCAAGGGAAAACTTTTTTTGCCCCAGGGTATCGACCGCGCCGGTCATCGCATTGAGTTGGTCATCGATGCGCTTATCCCTCAGATCGCCGGTGTTCATGGTTTTTTCCAGGCGGGCGAGCAGGCTCTCCACGTACAGGGCGGATGCTTCCGGTGTCATCTCCTTAAACTTGTTCCCGCTCTCGTTGATGCTCATCATCCGCCGGGCCATGAATTCGGCATGGGCGGCCTTTTGGCTGATGGTGTCTGTCTCGTAAGGGTTCTGGCCGATATAGGCGTCGGCCTCGTTCAACGCCCGAAGGGCATCGTTATAGGCCATGGGGGCGATTTTCTGGACCCTGGCCCTATCGGCGTCGGACATCATCTTGCGTGCACTGCCGATGGCAGTGTTTTTAATGGCCATAATCTCCACATCCCGGAAGGCTGCCTGAACGCGGGCGGCATTTTCCTGCGCGTAGCTCAAATTGTCCCGCTCAATGGCCGTTGTGAGCTTCAGGTATTCGTTTTCCACCTTATCATAGGGTTCGCCAAGTTTGTCAGCGCCCACCTTGAGGGCTTTGTCCCTGGCTTTGTTCGTTTCACCCAGAATCGTCCGGGAGACCTGGGCGATCTCTTCGGCTTTTTTCAAACTGGCGCGTCCTTCGGCGACATATTCCTGGATATCACTCAGTTTGGCACCTCTGTCCAGGGCCTGGTTGCCCTTCATGAATGCGGATTGGGCGTCGTTGAACAAGCCCGGCGCAAGAACGTCCACCTGATTGGATCGCGCACGGGTCAATTCTGCTTCAAACTGCTTGACCAGCTCGCCAGGATTGCCGGTTGGTATGCTTCCGGTTTGCGGCGTGGCGCAGGCGCCTGCAAACACAAGAACGAAACCCAATAACAACAATTTAAACGCTTTGTTCATCGTGTCCTCCTCTTGATCATTGGTTGATGCGATTGCCTGTTTTACAGTGAAACCGTTTGAGAAGTGATAGCCAGAGCGGGATTCTAATCACGGAATATTACAAGGCAAGAGCGGCTTATTTACGAGTAAGAATACATCAAACAGATAACAGGGGCAATAATAAACATGCTGTTGGCTCAGTCGGATAGCGGCGCCGCGCGCAGCAAGGCTGTCCGTTTATCGATGGTTCTTTTTAGGGTTTGTTTTTCAGGACCAGGCAATCTGAATGGCAAGCCAACCGAAAAGTGACAAATGAATCCTGATTGATAAGTATCGATGTCATATTTTTGCCTGTGGCCGGGATGAAATTGACGGGTGGCAGGGCGGCATTTGAATAAACCAACGTTCATCTTACCGTTTTTAAAACCGATTTGATCTTCTCGGAATTGGTCTAAAAATTGTATGCTCCTTTTTCGGAGGATCAACGCGAACGGGGCAACCATGCTACAGAAAACCAGTATGACCATCGATGCGTATCTGCGGAATGCGGGACTCAAGCCAGTCGGCACGACGGGCCGCAGGCAATTCCTTCCCCTGAAAACCGACCCCGGCCCGTCTTTCTCAGCGGATCTCGCATCGGTGACAGCTTCGATTCCCCCGGACGCAACAGGAAAAAAAACAGGGCTGACCATTGCGGACTATCTGACGCAGGCCTCCACCGGTGCATCGAGGGGCTTTTTCAGAGATTCGGCCATCCGGGACGGGTCCATCCTCCCCGGTCGCCTGGATCGGTCCGGCCATGCGTTCGTACCGTCAGATGATGATCCCTCCCCCCCGCGCCAGCGTCCCAAGTCCGTTCAACCAGCGGCGATACCGGTGACGACACGCCACTGGATGGCGAGGCGCTGATCGGCGACAGCATCAAAGACGCTGCCCGGCGATACAACCTGCCGGAGAAACTCATCGCCAGCGTGATTCAGGCTGAATCCAACTTCCAGGTGGATGCCGTATCCCCGGCGGGCGCCCAGGGACTGATGCAGCTCATGCCGGCAACGGCCAGGGACCTGGGTGTGAACGACCCCTTTGATGTCCGGCAGAACATCGACGGCGGCGCCGCCTATCTCCGGCGGATGCTGGACCGTTTCGGGGGAGAGGTAAGGCTGGCCCTGGCGGCCTACAATGCAGGCCCGGGAACCGTGGAGAAATATAACGGAAACGTTCCCTACCGGGAGACGCAAAATTATATCGAACGGGTTCTCAAACGGGTTTCGGCCTGACCGGGATGCTCCAGGTACCCCTGGAAACAGCCTATCCCGTTTTAAAGGCTACAGATCCAGACCACATTTGTTCAGGGTCACCATGCCACCCTGCACGCTGACCGGATCGGTCAAACCCATGTCCCTCAGGTTGAGCTGGGCTTCGTAGGAGCGCACGCCGGTATTGCAGACGAGGATCAGATCTTTGTCTGACGGGATTTCCCCAATGCGCCGACGCAGTTCATCCTGGGGAATGTTGATCCAGCGGTCCGGGTATTTTTTTGCATAGGCCTCGCCATCCTGCCGGGAGCGACAGTCGAGGATCAACAGGTTTCCGTTTCCGTTGACCCATTTTTCGGCGAAGCCGTCGGCGTCGATGGGTTGGAATCGACCGTCCAGCATGTTTTCAGCGGTATTGGCCAGGGCGTTGAGAACGTCCATGGCCGATGAAAATGGCGGCGAATAGGCCAACTCCAGGTTGCTGAGCCGCTCGATGGTGGGCCGGTCCTCCAATATGGCGGCCACCATGTTGACGCGGCCAACCACGGCGTCTCCTTCCTCCCCGAAACCCTGAATCCCGAGAATGCGTCGGGATTTTCGCTCCACGACCAATTCCAGGTGCACCATGGCTTTGTCCGGGTAAAAGTGGGCGCGGTCCAGTTGGGCCACCTGGACGCTGACCGCATCGAATCCGGCCCTGCGGGCGCTTTCCAGGCTCAATCCGGTTCCGGCCAGGGCCGCCTCGAAGGTCTTGATCACAAAGGAGCCGACTGCGCCCTTGAACACGGCGCTGCCCCCGGCAAGGTTGGTGCCGATCACGCGGCCCTGTCGATTGGCCATGGAGCCTAAGGGATAATAGCCGGGTTGGCCGGTCACCAGATTGCGGATCTCTGCACAATCCCCGCCGGAGTAGATCGCCGGGTCGGAGGTGCGCATGTGCTCGTCCACAACAATAGCTCCGGTTGGGCCGATCCGCAGTCCGGCTGCCCGGGCCAGTTCGACATTGGGGGCGGCCCCGATGGCGATGATAACCAGGTCCGCCTCAATTCGGCGTTGGTTGGTCACTACGGCCTCGACGGTGTCGGTGCCTTCAATGGCCTGCACCTCTTCGTTGAGGTAAAAGCGCACACCGTGTTTTTCCATTTGCCGCTGGGCCATGCGGGCGAACTGGGAACCTACGAAACCAGGCATGACCTGACCGAAATATTCCACGACCGTGGTGTCCACCTCCCACATGTCGGCCAGGGCTTCGGCCATTTCAAGCCCGATAAAACCGCCGCCGACAATAACGGCACGCGCCACCTGACCGTTGGTGATCAGTTCCTTGATTGCCTGGGCATCGTTCAGATTGGCAGACGTATGGACCATGGGCAGATCTGTTCCGGGAATCATCAGACGCCGGGGACGACTTCCGGTTCCCAGTACCAGCTGGTCATAAGCCAGGGTGTCGGTGGAGCCGTCCAGTCGGCAGATATGCAGCTGTTTGTTCTCCCGGTCGATCCTTTCCGCGCGGGTCTGGGTGAGCACCTCGATATCCTTGCAATCCCGAAAAAAGGCTTCGTCCCGCAGCATGTGGAAACTCGTTTTGCGCAGATCGTTGACATCGCTGACATCGCCGGAGACATAAAAGGGAATCCCGCAACCCCCGTAGGACACGAAGCGGTCCTGATCGATGATGGTCACGTGGAGCGGGGCTCCAGGCGTTTAAATCGGCAGGCCGCCTTCGATCCGAGGGCAACGCCGCCAACGATGATAATGTTCTGGGCCATATTCGAACCTCTCGTGTAGCTGGTTTTCAATGATCTGACCTTCAGATCTGGGTCGTTTTCCGATTGTCGTGGTGATGCCGCGGGTGCACACCCGTCCGGCGCACCGCATCCCATCCTATCGAGAAAAATTGAATAAGAATCAACAAATTGTCTCTTTTTTTTTGTTTGTCAAGCGTGACGGCGCCGTAAAAAGTCGAGATATTTTTTATTTTGTCATTCCTGTGAAAATGGCGATCCATTATTTTCCCATCAACGATTAGTCATAAAAATAATATAGAGCAAAGGCTCCGTCAGCGGATCCGTGCAAGAAGAAGGCATGGATAAAAATACACCATCGTGTTAGGTCGGATGATGAAAATAAAAAAAGCGATGATTTGGAAGGAGGATCTGAAGCTTGCGCGGCCCTATACCATTGCCTATGAGCGGATCGAGTCGGTCGAGAACCTGTTTGTTCTCATCGAAGGCGAAAATGGCAAAGTCGGTATCGGTGCCGGTTCTCCTGCCGAAGATGTGACCGGCGAAAGCATTCAATCGTGCCAAGCAGCGTTGGTCCAACACCTGGAACCGATCCTGGTTGGTGCAGATATCCGTTGCAGCCGATCCATTCTGCGACGATTGGACAGCGAGATGGCAGACACTCCGGCGGCCCGTGCCGCAGTTGACATCGCCCTGCACGATCTGTTGGGCAACACCTTGGGGATACCCGTTGTGGATCTCCTTGGCCGCGCCCACAACGCATTGCCCACCTCAATTACCATCGGCATCAAGCCCCTGGACGAAACCCTGGATGAGGCGGTGGAGTATACCGGGCGCGGCTTCCGATTTCTTAAGGTAAAAACGGGTATGGACGTGGATGAGGATATCGAGCGTCTGGTCAGCCTTCGTCATCTGGTGGGACCAACGGTGGCCATTCGCGTGGACGCGAACCAGGGATACTCCCGCTCGGATTTTCTGCGTTTTGTCCATGCCACCCGCAACGTCGAGCTGGAATTGATCGAGCAGCCCCTGCATCGGTCAGACGTGGACGGCATGCGGGCGCTTGAAGAATCCGTGAGAAAGCAATCAGCTGCCGACGAGTGCCTTCTCGGTCCGAAAGACGCGCTGGGGTGCCTGTGCCCGCCCTATCCTTTTGGCATATTCAACATCAAGCTCATGAAATGCGGGGGGATCGCCGCCGGGTTGGAAATTGCCGCCATGGCCGGTCATGCCGGCATCGATCTGATGTGGGGCTGCATGGATGAAAGCATCGTCAGCATTGCCGGTGCCCTTCACGCAGCCCTGGCCTCGCCGGCAACCAAATATTTGGATCTGGACGGTAGTTTTGACCTGGCAAGGGATCTGGTGGAAGGCGGCTTTGTTCTGGAAAACGGCTGGCTTCGTCCCACGGACAGGCCCGGTCTGGGGGTGAGGCGAATATGAAACAGACGCAAGCGGGTGATGCCATGATGGGCTCGGCCATCGTCCTGACCAATGGAAGCCTGGCGCAGGTTGATGCCAAAACCGCCCACGGATTGATCCGGGGTACTCAGCGGTTTGAGATCGTCGGTGTGATCGATGCCGTCCATGCCGGTAAGGATGCCGGTGAGGTCCTCGACGGCCAGCACCGGAGCATCCCGGTATATGCCACCACCGATGCATTCCTCACGCAAACAGGCATCAGGCCGGATTACTGCATCATCGGTGTGGCCCTGAGCGGCGGGAGACTGGATGACGTGTGGCAGGCGCTGCTGATGGACGCCATCGGTCACGGCATTTCGATTGTCAATGGCATGCATATGCCGCTGGGGAATATCCCGGCGTTTCGACAGGCTGCCGAGACCCATCATGTCGAAATCGTCGATATCCGGCGCCCCAGGCCATTTGACCAGCTTCATTACTGGTCGGGCCGTATCTTTCAAATGAAGGTTCCCCGCCTGGCCGTGCTGGGAACCGATTGCGCCATCGGCAAGCGGACCACCTGTCGCATGATCCTGGAGGCCTGCCGCCGCGACGGCATGCATGCGGAAATGATCTATACCGGTCAGACCGGCTGGCTTCAGGGAAGCCCCTACGGCTTTATTTTCGATGCGACCTTGAATGATTTTGTCAGCGGTGAACTGGAATCGGCCATTGTCAGATGCGAAACGGAGGCTTCCCCGGAGCTGATTTTGATCGAAGGGCAGTCCGGCCTGAGAAATCCCATGGGGCCCTGTGGATCGGAAATTCTTGTTTCGGCCAATGTCAAAGGGGTCATCCACCAGCACGCCCCGTTCAGGAGGTACTATGACGGTGCGGAACGTTTCGGTTGCCGGCTGCCCAGCGTTGAGGAAGAGATCCGGCTTATCGACATGTACGGATCGAAGGTGCTGGCCGTGAGCCTCAACGGCGCTGGCGGTTCAGTGGAAGCGCTGACAACCTACGCCCGACAACTTCAGGATCGTATCGGCCTGCCGGTGGTCATGCCCCTTGAAGAGGGAATGGACCATGTGTTAACCGTAATCCGCCAGTTTATGAAAGACCATGATCACTTTCCCTTGCGGTGAATAAACGTCGACGGCGGTCAATCCCGCCGGACCAGCAGCAAGGTGTTGCCGATGACCGTCAGACTGGAGAGCAGCATGGCCGTTGCGGCCACCAGAGGGGTCAGCAGACCGTTCATGGCGATGGGGATGCTGATCAGGTTGTAGATCCAGGCACACCACAGGTTCTGCATGACCTTTCGGTTGACCCGCCGGGACAAGGGGAAAAAGTCCAGCAGCTGGGCGGGGTCTCCGCGCATGAGGGTGATGTGGGCGGCTTCCCTGGCCAACCCCTGTCCGGAATATACGGCCACGGCCAGATGGGCCCGGGCCATGGCTGCCGCATCGTTGATGCCGTCGCCCACCATGGCCACCAGTCGTCCCTGCGCGTCCAACGTATCGATATAGTCCGCCTTGTCTGATGGCAACAAACTGCCCCTGGCTTGGTTCAGGCCGATGGCCCGGGCCAGCTCACGGGTGGCGGTGTCTCCGTCCCCGGAGACGAGATGAATGTCCCGAGACGCCCGTTTCAGCGCGTCAATCATCGATGGCACCGTCGGTCGGATCGTATCGCCAAAGATCAGGGTTGCCGCCGGACGGTTGTCGACACTGAGAAAGACGCGCGAGGTCAGTGTCTCTTCGGATTCCGTTGGCGCACCACCGGCAGACGGTCCGCTGCCCCAGGCGAACCCCCGGTTACCGATGCGTACGATTTTATCGTCCAGCCGTCCCTCCACCCCATCCGGATGGACAATGATGTCCGTTGCCGCGGCCGGCGGGATCGGCTGAACGCGGGCATAGGCATCGATGGCCCGGGCAACCTCGTGATCCGACGACTGCTCCAGACCGGCGGCCCAGGCGGCGATGGTCGCCGGATCGTCCCCCGGTTGGCATTCGATATGGCTCAGATGCCAGCGGCCGTGGGTCAGGGTGCCGGTTTTATCGAAAACAACGGTGTCGATGGAATCGGCCCGTTCGAAGGATTCGATTTCCCGAACCAGTATGCCCCGGCGGGCGGCCAGGGAAATACCTGCCAGGCGAGCCATGGGGATGGCCACGCCCAGGGCACAGGGGCATGAAATGACCATCACGGTCACCGCGCGCACAATGGCCTGGTTCACGGGCAGGCCGGTCATGGCACAATAAAGTCCCGTTCCCCCGGCAAGTGCCATGATCAAGGGGACGAACCACCTGAGCATTCGATCGGTGCGGCCTTCGAATGCGCTTTTCTGCTCCAGACTGCGGGTCATGATAGCGATCATCTGGCCTAAGACCGTATCATCGCCCACCTTTTCGACCCTTGCGGTTACCCGGCCGCCGATCACCCTGGCACCGCTCTTGACGGGATCGCCGGTTTTGACAGCGACCGGCCGGGGTTCGCCGGTTAGGGATGATTCGTCGAGGGTGGCGGTGCCGGATTCCACGCGACCGTCCGCCGGAACGATTTCATCCGACGCGACGGCAAAACGGTCTCCCGCTGCCAGCTGCCCGATGGCCACATACCGTCCCGTGGGCGAGGTGTCGGTGATCAGGCGCACCTTGGCGGGCTGCAGGGCGAAGAAACTGTCCAGATCCCGGCGGACTCGGTTTTTCGCCTGCTGTTCAAGAATCTTTCCCAACAGCACCAGGGTGATCAGCATACAGGCGGTGTCGAAGTATAAATGGATGCTGCCGGTCAGCCAGTTGTAGAGGCTGTAAACAAAGGCACATCCGGCAGCCATGCCCACCAGGGTCTCCATGCCCGGCGCCCGGTGGGTCAGGCCGAACCAGGCCTTGCGCAGCATGGGGCCGCCGCCATAGAACAAAACCACCGTCGCCATGACCACGATGGGAAGTGAAAGCTTGGATATGGCATCTCCCGAAAGGGTGGTGAAGAAGCCGGCGTAAAGGGCCCAGGAGAGCATCATGACATTGGCGGACAGCAGACTGGTGATGGTCAGCCGGATCAGTTCCCGGCGGTGGATTTGCTGTCTCGCGGTTCCGGCATCGGTTTCCCGGAGACCATAGCCCAGGCGCTGGACGGACGCCCGGATCTGGTCGGGTGCCACGCGGTCGGGACGATAGCGGCAGCGCATGCGGTCTGTGGAAAAATGACAGGCCACTTCCTCGACGCCGGCCAGTCGGATCACCGTCTTTTCGATCACCCAGGCACAGGCGGTGCACCACATGCCGTCGACGATCAGGTCCAACGCCAGGGAATCTGATGGATCCGGTGTCGCTTTCACACCCTCAAGCGACGCTGCGGTAGCGTTGGTTTCCTGTTTTTCCCGCTCGGCAATGCGGCGAAGGTCCTCATCGCCGGTCGGGATCACCCCGGCAGTCACACATTGCCGGTATAGATCGGTCTCTTTGAATTGTGCCGGATCACCCGTTTCAGTCGATTCCAGCAGCATGCGGTAGACCATCCGGCAGCCCTGGCAGCAGAATCTCAGCGCATGACCGTCGATGCAATCAGCAACGGCGCCATAGCGCATCGGAAGACCACAAAGATCACAATTGGCAGGTGTCATGGAAATTTAACCGGGAGTGAGGACGATGGTGCTTGAGAAGACATTAGAAAGTGAAAATGTCAAAGGCCAAAATCCAAATGTCAAATGGTGGAATGCTATCGATCTAAATAAGATCGACCCCATCCTTCAATTGTCATTTGGATTTTGTTATTTGGCGTTTGCCAGCGTCACTGGCGCTGCCCGAGGCTTTTGACGAAGGCGATGGCCTGCCAGCGTTCGTCGACCGTCATCGTCGTGGCCAGGGCCGGCTGGCGTCCGTCGGGGATGCCGTAGCTGATCTCCTTGAACAGCATGCCTGTGGCCATGGATTGGATCTTTGCGGTGCGAAGGTCGCCGGGCGGCGGGGCAAAGCTCTGGCCCACGGTGCCATAGCCGTCGAATTTATGGCCGTGGCACTGTATACAATAGCGCTGGTAGGCGGTTTCACCCGCGGCGATGGCTGCCGGTTCGGTGAGCAAAAAGGTTGGTAGGATCGTTTCTGCAGCTGCAGCACGATAGAGCGCCTCGCCACCGGCAACGGGCATACTGCCATCCACCATAACCGGGATGGGCTTCTCATAGGGCTTGATGGCTGGGGACTGCCACATGCGTCCGACAGAGAGGTTATAGTCATAGAGCGTAATCACACCAACGGCGATTAGAGCGACGGTGGACACGATCAGGCCGAGGGCTAAAATTCGTTTCATTTACTCCCCCTTTGCGCCGCGAACATGCTGGGGAAATGGCAGGCTGGGATAGTAAGAATATGCCGACTCGCCGGGCACATCCTTAACCGGCCGGTAATCCCAATCGGGTTGTCCCAGATCTCCAATGACAAAGTAGGCCAACCCACCTTTGAACAAGATAAAAGCGACCAACATCAGGACAATCAACCACGCCTTGAAGGCACTGTGGCTGTGTTCGGTTTCAGCATCGGTGCTCATATTTTGACTCCCAATACACCATAAAAGATGATGTACAACACACCCCATATAACGGTCCCGCCAATGATCAGAACCAGGACCAGCGGAAAGGGGGCGTTACGCTCCTCTATCCCACCGACATAAGTGGTATGGACCTGTTGCATGCGAACATCGTCATCCTCATGGCGAAAATGGATTCGCGCCAGGCCGATGGCGAAGATGAGTACGCCCAACACCGCCGGCAGCAGATACAGAACGAAGTGCTGGATGTTGCGCAGTTCGAAATAGTGCATAATCGTCTATCCCTCCCGATGGACCGGCATTACTCGACCCGCAGCAGCGCGAAAATAACCACCGCAAAACTGCTGCACAACCCCACACAGGCCAGGCCGAACAGGGTGTAAAACTCAATGCGGCTGATCCGGGTCGCCCTGGCGCTTTTCTGTTGCGGGGCATCAAAGAGCGGCAGAAAGCGCGCACGCTGCTGATCCCGGAATTGATGGTTTTTCATTGCCCAGGCAAAAACCAGCAATGCAATGACGAGTCCGGCCAACATGTAACTGATGAAATAGGGGTAATACATAGATGTTAATGCCAAATTATCAAAAGACAAATGTCAAATGAAGGTTAAAAGCCCTTTCATTGTTTCTTGCACGATAGCGAGATTGATGAGAAGATCAATGTCAATTCGTGCGCTTCCTGCCATAACTTTCGGGTTGCTTCCTTCTTGTCCTGATTTGCTTTGGCGATCATTCGAAGCCAATGCTTGGTTTCTTTAGCTTCCTTCCGGCAAAGATCAATCTTATACTTAAAATCTTTCTTCGTCCCGGCACTATCGGCCTCCATATAGTTGGCTCCGATGCTGGTGGCGGATCTGACAATTTGTTTGACCAGAACGTCATTCACACGGTCACCGGGAAGTAATCTCACGAACGCTATGGTCTGTTCACCAAACATGGCTGTTCGTTCTTCTAAATCGTATTCCTTTTCTTTCTTCAATCCGCATACCAGCTATTCTAAACGAATCCAACTGGGTTTAGTCACCTATTATCGAAAGCATTCATTCAATTGACATTTAACATTTAGGCTTTGACATTCTGGTCAGGGCTCATTGGCCGCATCGATGCCTCTTGGCTCCGTGTTGGCGTCGCTGTCGTTGATAAAGTATTCGGCCACGTAATTGCCGACTTCCCAGATCTTCTGGGATTCGAGTTCATGTTTGAAATAGGGCATGGCCGTGCCGGTGATGCCGTTCATCAGTTGATAGTAGATGATGCCGCCGGAGATCTCGCGGCCCTTTAAAATCGTGAAATTCAGCGGCGGCGGGTAGATCCATGGTTGGGCCGGTCCCATGCCGTCACCCACCGGACCATGGCAGCCGATGCAAAATTGCTGGTAGACCACATGGCCACGCTGCAGGCTGGCGTCACTGGTCGGGTATGGATTGGGCAGGTCGCGCCATCCCTGGGGGACGATCTCCGCCAGCCAGCGGGCATTGGCATCCGGTCCGGCTTCATAGGCCTTGATGGATTCAGCTTTCCAGTAGCGCTGCCGTTCCATGCGCTGGTCGGCGCCCTTCAGCCCCAGGCTCTGCACGTACCACGTCAGGATGTCGATGCGCGCTTCGCCCAGCCACCTGAAGGGCGGCATGATCGAATTCGGGCGGGTATAGCGCGGGTTCACGAAATGGGCGACGTGCCAGTCATCCGGGTGCTCCCCGCCCTCCTGGGACAGGTCGACGCCCGTTCGTGCCGATCCCAGCTGAATCGGGCTGTCGCCGACGTAGTCACCGGACTGGGCGATACGATGGGCGCCATGGCCCCAGTCAAAGGCACGTATCGACTGGCTGTGGCAGTACACGCAACCGTTTTGAAGGTAGATCTTGAATCCGGCTTTTTCGACGTCCGTTCGTTCACGGTAGATTTCCGAGGGGGTCATGTCCGCGGTGGTATAGGGCCAGGCGACCATCAACAAGACAATGACGGTCAAAATAACCAGGGCGCCACCGATCACCACTGTGGGGGTCATTTTCATTCTGTTGCCGCTCCGGGATTGAAAAAAAGCGTTCGAACGATATTATACAATCCGAGATACGCGCCGGCGAGAATAAATAATCCTGCCGATGCGCGAATCACATAGTAAAGATGGATCTCGGGCAATACCCGATAGATGGTCTCGCCGTTGAGCCAGGCATTGCCCTGCAGCAGGCCGACGATGGTCAGGTCGATAATCATTACTGAGACACCGATGAGGATCAGCCAGTACTGCAGGTCGGCCAGATAGCGGCTGTAAAGCGGTTTTTTGGTAATTTTGGGGAGAATAAAATAGAGCCCCCCCAGGGCGGTGATGCCCGCAAAGGCAAAGACGCCGAGGTGGGCATGCCCCACCACCCAGTTGTTGAAATGGGTGATCCGCTGAACCTGGGGCAGGGCCATGAAGCTGCCCTGGATATTGGCGAAAAAGTACATGATGGTGCCGGTGAAGACAAACTTGGCACCGATGTCGGCATGAATGTCGCCCAACTTGCCCTTGACCGTGAACCAGATGTTGATCAGAAAAACCATTACCGGGATGACCATGCCCACGCTGTCGACAATGGAGATGGCTTTCAGCCAGGTGGGCACGGGAACCTGCAGCAGATGATGGGTGCCCACATGGGTGTAGACCACAATCAACGACCAGAAACCGATCAGGGATAGGGTGTGGCTGTACAGTGGGTTGCGCGTGGCCAGAGGCAGTACATAATAGGCCACCCCCAAGGCCAGGGGCGTCAACAGGAGACCAAAAATGTTGTGGCCGTAAAACCAGAGTAATATGGCATCCGGAATGCCCAGCAGGGCGCCGCTGTCTGGTTTCCAGATCACGTTGCCCAGGCAGTATCCCACGGCCGTCAATATCACCGCGGCACAGGCATACCAGATGGACACATACAGGATCGGCTCTTGGCGCCGGTGCACGGTCATAAAAAGGTTAAAAATAACCAACGCGAACAGGCCGACGATCATCATGTCCACCGCCCAGGGCAACTCGGCGTATTCACGGCCCTGGCTGTAGCCCATGCCCAGGCTGACGACACCAATGACCAGGGTCAGATTCCATAAAATGGCCGTGACCACCCCCAACCGCTGGCTGTACAATTGGGTCCGCAGCAACCGGGGCGCATAATACAGGGCCGCGGCCAGAAGACCGGGGGTGACGAACCCAAACAGCACCAGGTTGACATGGATGGGTCGGACGCGCCCGAATTGGAAAAATTCGATGTTGGCCAGGAAGTCGGGTGCGATCAGATAGCCGGCTGCGATCATGCCAAAGCTCGTGGCAAAGGCAAACCACACCGCAGAAGTCAAGGTAAACGCTTTTGCAGCCGCCTGGCTGCCGAGTTGCTCAGTAATCGTGATGGTGGAGGCCATTGGATTCCTCATTCATACATGGTGCTTTAACTGTGGCACGCCAGCCAACAGCCCAGGTTGGCCTTTTTCTCGCGGTGGCATTCAATGCAAAAGCCCATATAGAAGCGTTTGCCTTTCAGGCGGTCCATCTGCCGGACCTCTCCGTGGCATGCCTCGCAGGCGATTTCTTTTCTGATATGCCGCTGGTGATTGAACAGCACATGTTCAGCCACTTTGTATACTTTTACCCATGGCGTGGGTGTGTTGGTGTTGTAGTAGTTATGCTCTTTAAGGATCTGCGGGTGGTTGGCGATGATGTAGTTGTGGCAGTGCAGACATTTTTCCACCGGTGGCAGGCCCGGGTTTATCGAGCGACCCACATAGGAGTGGCAATAGTAACAATCGATGGCCTTGACCCCCGCGTGCAACTGATGGCTGAACGGAATGGGCTGCTCCGGATAGATCCGGCTCCCCGGCGTAGCATAGAACAAAAAGAGCAATCCAAGCACTAAGAATACAGAAAGGCCGATCAGGACCAGCGGCCCCCGGTTGGTCCACATGCGCCAGAGGGTATCGCCGAAGGCCGTAAAGAAGCGCATGGGGCGGCCGCGGGTGCCGATGAGGATGGCGATCACCAGGATGGTGAGCAGAGCAACGGAGGTAATCAGAATTTCCATAATTAGGGCTCGGATAAATGGGTGTTTGGGCTAAAAGTTGAAGATTAAGGAGGCCCGCGGGCGCCGATCTAAAAGCGTAGCCATATTCTCGGGTTCAACCGTCATTTCGAATATCCCACACAAGCATGATCTCAACCTTTCTCCATTCAATCGATCAACGGCTCCTGTCGTGACGCCAGCAATTCGGGAAATTGTTTGAAATAGCCGGTGATGGCGGCGGCCAGCAGCCCCAAAAAACCGATGCCCACGGCGGCTTCCACCCAGCCCAAAGGGATGGATTGGGCGTCGTGGTGAAAGGCGGGGCCCAGGAGCAGGTAGTGCTCCAGCCAGATTCCGGCCATGACCGCCAGGCAGATCACCGTCATGGCCTTGGGCCTGGTTTTGATCCGACGGTTGAGCAGAATCAGAAACGGGGCCAGGAAGCAGCCGATGAAGACCGTCCAGGCCAGTACGTTCCAGGGAGCGGCCATGGTGCGTTCAATGACATAGGCGGTCTCCTCAGGGATGTTGCCGTACCAGATCACCACAAACTGGGCATAGAAAAAATCGGCCCACACCAGGCAGAAAGCGAAAAAAGAGTTTGCCGATATCGTGAAACTGGTTCTCCGCGACATGGTAGCCGTTTCTTTCGCTCAGATGCAAAAGGGAACTCAGCACGATCAGGGCCCCGAAGCCGATGAAGATGGCTTTGACAAACGTGTAGGCCCCAAAAAGGGTCGAGTACCAGTGCGGGTCCGTGGCCATGACCAGATCGTAACCCACCAGGGAGAGGACCAGGGCGAAGGCCAGCAGGTAAAGGATGCCGAAGACGGTCATGCGGCTGGCCAGGCGTGCCTCGTCGGGCGGATGCTGGTCCCAACGCGCCAGCAGCCAATGGCCGAAGGGGCCCGATGCGCCTCGGTTTTTCAGGGTGAAGTAGAGCCGATGGTACAAAAAGGCCAGGCCGAGGCCATAGAGCAGGCACAAGCCCGAAAAGGTCCCGACCGAACATGAACGGTACGTTGAGCCACACCTCTTTGCCGTGCAGGTCTTCGTGGAGCCAGGGAAAGACGTGCTGCCGGCCGAGAAAGAGGATGACGAACAGGATCAGGGAGATTGGGAAGAAGGCGGCAAAGGATTCGGCTACGTCCGTAGTGGCCCACTCCATCGGGCTTTGACCGTGTGCATCAGGGCCGAGAAGAGTACGGCACCCTGGGCGATGGCCGAGAAGAACAGGAAGTTCAGCAGGTAGGCCTGCCAGGCTCGGGCCGGGTTGCCCACAGCGGCGACGGCTATGAAGATTAGGAACCCGACGGCGATCAGGCCGTAAAAGATTTTCATCAGCGTCAGTGGATTGTAAGTGCTCTTTAATGAGTGCATCGACATGCTCACCTTTCCGTCATCTGTTAAAACCTTTATACATCATTTATTTTATTTCGGCGCCGTTTGTCTCGAAAAAACGGGATAGTTCATCCTGCTCATCAGTACTGCAGCGGGCCAAGACCCGAAGCGATCCCCGGAAAAGCGTTCATCGTAGTCCGGCGGGGTTTCAAATCGCGGCAGTCGGGCCTGGGAGATCAGCCCCAGCACATTGCCGAAAACGGCAAACAAGACGGTGAATTCGAATCCCACGATAAACCAGGGCACCAGGGCCACCACCGGTTTGCCGCTGACGATCAATGACCAGCGCAGAGAGGTGAAGGCCGCCAGCGAAAATCCGCTGAAGAATCCGATGATGCCGCCGACGAGGGTAAACCAGCCCACCCGGCTATTGGGGGGCTCTAGGGCGTCTTCGATGGTGTGGCTGGGGATGGGGCTGTGGACCCGCTCGATGGTCCAGGCGGTTTCGCGCAATCGGTCAATGGCCGAGGCGGCTGCGTTTTCGCTGGAAAAAATCCCCATGATGGAAACTGTATTAGCCGGCATGGGATTCTCCTTCATGCAGGGTTTCTTTCATCTCGGTCATGGAGACCGAGGGCATATGCTTGACGAAGAGCACAAACAGGAAAAAGAAGAGGCAGAAGGCACCGATCATGATGCCGAATTCGACCAGGCTCGGCGCGTAGAGCCCCCAGGCGTGGGGCAGAAAATCGTGGGCCACCGAACCGATGATGATCACGAAGCGTTCGTACCACATACCCACGTTGACGATCAAAGAGATGACGAAAAGGAGACGGATATTGGTGCGCACCTTTTTAAACAAGAGGAGCAGTGGGATGATGGTGTTGCAGGTCACCATAATCCAGTATTCCAGGGCGTAGTCGCCGAAGGCCCGCCAGCGAAAGGATTCCACCTCGATGGGATTGTGGCTGTACCAGGCGATGAAGATCTCGGTGCCATAGGCGAATCCCACGATCAGCCCGGTGAAGACGATGGTTTTGGCCACAGCTTCCAGGACGCGCCCGGTGATTATGGCTTCGTATTTAAAGATCACGCGCAAGGGGATCATCAGCGTGAGCACCATGGCCAGGCCTGAATGGATGGCGCCGGCTACAAAATAGGGGGCGAAGATGGTGGTGTGCCAGCCGGGCACCACGCTCAGGGCGAAGTCCCAGGAGACCACGCTGTGCACCGAGATGACCAGGGGCGTGGCCAGGGCGGCGAAAAAGAGGTAGCCGCGGGTGTAGTGGCGCCAGATTTCGATATTCACCGGTCCACCCCAGGGAGAGCACCTTGAAGATTTTGTGACGCAGACCGTGGGCCCGGTCGCGGATAGTGGCCAGGTCCGGCAGCATTCCGGTGTACCAGAACAGGCTGCTGACCGTCAGGTAGGTACTGATGGCAACCACGTCGAACATCAGCGGTGACTGAAAGTTGGGCCACAGGGTGCGCTGGTTGGGTATGGGCAGCATGTAGTAGACCAGCCAGACCCGTCCCAGGTGGATGAAGGGAAACAGGCCGGCGGTGCATACGGCAAAGACGGTCATGGTTTCGGCCGCCCGGGCAATGGGGTTGCGCCATGGGGCCCGGAAGAGGTGGCAGGATGGCCGAAATAAGTGTGCCCGAATGGGCAATTCCCACCCAGAAGACGAAGTTGATAAGATAGGTGCCCCAGAACACCGGATTGTTCTGGCCGCCCACGCCGATGCCTACCATGATCTGGTAGGTCCAGCATCCCGCGCCAACAAGTACGCCGGCAAAGAGCAGGGCCACCAGCACCCAGTAGCTGCGTTGGGGCGGCGTCAGGGTGTCTAGAACTGTGTTGTCAATGGACTTGTAGGTTAATGTCTGCTCCATTTTTTCCCTATGCGTGTTCAACCATAATTGGGAGAATTTATTTTGTTCTACAAATCTTCTGACTTCGACCTAACCCGGGTAAACCGGAAAAAACAAATCCCAAGTACCAAATCTCAAATAAATTCCAAAT
The DNA here is from genome assembly GCA_963704985.1 of uncultured delta proteobacterium. Taxonomy (GTDB): domain Bacteria; phylum Desulfobacterota; class Desulfobacteria; order Desulfobacterales; family Desulfosarcinaceae; genus Desulfosarcina. Next base: position 19,257 of record CAVPIL010000016.1, read on the forward strand.
TTGATGGTTTCGTAAAAAGTCACCCGTCGTGTCATTCCCGCGAAGGCGGGAATCTATAACTACCTGTTAATACTGGTTCCTCGCCTTCACGGGGACGACAACAAAACAGAAATTTCGGCTTTTTACGAGTCTGACAAATTTCAATCTCAACATCTCAAAAAAGATGAAAAACAAATTCATAAAGTTTGGAATTTTTTTAATTGTGATTTATTAGTCATTTGTTTTTTGGCGATTGTAATTTTCTTCTATTTGAATTTGCTGACACAAAAAAACCAGGGCTAAGGTACCCTATATTGTTCCTACCACCTTCTTAAGGTAAATCACCGCCGGCTTGGTGTTGAGGTAGCCCAGGCACCTGGTAGGCCCGCGGATCCTTGAACAACCGGCTCACCCGGCTGGTCTTGTCCATGAGGCTGCCGAAGATCAGCGCTTCGGTGGGGCAGGTCTGGACGCAGGCCGGCACCACCTCGCCGTCGCGGATGGCGCGGTTTTCGTTTTTGGCCACGTTGTGCGCATCCTTGATCCGTTGGATGCAAAATGAGCACTTCTCCATCACGCCCTTGCTGCGAACGGTGACGTTGGGGTTGAGCTGCATCGGAAGAGGCTCTGGGGCTGCTCCCAGTCAAACCAGTTGAAGCGCCGCACCTTGTAGGGGCAGTTCTGGGCGCAATAGCGGGTGCCGATGCAGCGGTTGTAGATCTGGTTGTTGATGCCTTCTTTGTTGTGATGGGGGGCGAATACGGTATACTGCTTCACAGGGGGCATTGTCGCATTGTTGACACATCATGGGCAAAAAGGCTAGCTGGGCTGCGTCTACCGGGTTCTGGTAGCGCTGGATCTGCAGCCAGGCCATCTCCCGGCCTTCGAGGATTCGCTTCTCACCGACGATGCCGATGTTGTTCTCCGCATAGCAGGCCGCCACGCAGGCCGTGCAGCCGATGCAGCGGTCCATGTCCACGATCATGGCCCAGCGGTAGCCGTCATGGTCGTGGGGCGGGTAGATGATCCCGCTTGGGGTCGTATCCCTCGGGCGTCGGCGACG
>CAVPIL010000017.1:0-7929 GCA_963704985.1 uncultured delta proteobacterium
CTATACCTCTCCAGGGGGGAGCGAACCCAAGCCCTGTCTGCAGCCCAGAGGGCAGCGGCGCTCCGGCCGGACTAGCGCACACAATGACCGTGCTAGGTTTTGCATACCTGGCCCAAATCGAAACCGAAAGCGCCAAACAGGCTTTTGGCAAGGCGATAGCCTACGACTCGGCCGCGCCCTTGCCGCGCCTGGGGCTGGGGTTGGCCATCATCCGGGACGGGAATTTGCCGGAAGGGCGTGTGGAAATCGAGATCGCCGCCGGCCTCGATCCCGACAACGCCCTGATCCGCAGCTATCTGGGCAAAGCCTACTTCGAGGAAAAGCGGGACGATGCCGGCGAAAGTACGCGCTGGCCAAACAACTCGACCCCCTGGACCCCACCCCCTGGTTCTACGACGCCATCCGCAAGCAGACCGTCAACCGGCCGGTGGAGGCGCTGCACGACCTGCAGAAATCGATCGAGCTGAACGACAACCGCGCCGTCTACCGCTCGCGCCTGATGCTCGACGAGGACCTGGCCGCCCGCAGCGCGAGCCTGGGCCGCATTTACCGCGACCTGGGCTTTGAGCAGCTGGCGCTGGTGGAAGGCTGGAAATCGGTCAACACCGACCCGGCCAATTACTCGGCCCATCGGCTCCTGGCCGACACCTATGCCGCGCGGCCGCGGCACGAGATCGCCCGGGTCAGCGAACTGCTCCAGGCGCAGCTCCTGCAGCCGATCAACATCACGCCGGTGCAGCCCCAGCTGGCCGAAACCAACCTGTTCATCCTGGACGGGGCCGGCCCGGCCGACCCGGCCTTCAACGAGTTCACCCCCCTGTTCAACCGCAATCGCCTCGCGCTGCAGGCCAGCGGGGTGGTGGGCAGCAACCGCACCTGCGGGGACGAACTTGTTCGTCCGGTGTCTGGAACGGTTTTCCTACAGCCTGGGCCAGTTTCACTACGAGACGGACGGTTTCCGGGAAAACAACGACCGTACATCAAACCTTTACAATGCATTTGCGCAGTTCAGCCTGAATCCCGATGTTTCCCTGTTGGCCGAGTACCGCTTCTCTGATTCAGAAAAAGGCGACCTGCCCCTGCGATTCGATTCGGAAAATTTTGAAGAAAATCAAAGAGAGGACACAGATCGGCAATCCCTGCGCATCGGCGGCCGCTATTCGCCAAATCCAAACAACGATATTCTTGGAACCGTTCATCTTCAGTCGGTTGGATGGCAAGTTGCAGAACAGTATTCCGGAGGCTTTCTTCAGCTTTTCATTCGAGCAGGAAGAAGATGGAATCATGGGTGAGATCCAGCATCTTTTTCGATCTGAACAGTTTAACCTGATCAGCGGGATCGGCTATTTTCATGCGGAAACAGACAATGTTGACACGTTTACCGGAATGCCACCAGATACGCTATACCAGCCGCGTGGATCATACCAACCCCTATGTCTATTCCCATCTCCGCATACCGGTAGATGTGACCTGGACGCTGGGCGCCAGCATGGATTTTTACGATACTCAGGATGAGGATGCCGATCGTGAGCAGTTCAATCCCAAAATGGGCGTAACTTGGGCCTTGACTCCGTCCACTACTCTGCGGGCCGCTGCCTTCCGCACCTTTAAGAGAAATCTGATTGCTGATCAGACCCTCGAGCCCACCCAGGTGGCGGGCTTCAACCAGTTTTATGACGATGGTAACCGCACGGAAGCCTGGCGTTATGGTGGCGCCATTGATCAGGTCCTGAGCCAGAGCCTGTTCGCGGGGCTGGAATACTCCCAACGGGATATGGAGATCAGCTTCCCAGATTTCATGACGCTTGAATATAAAACGGCTGGATGGGAAGAGAACACCGGACGGGCATACCTGTTCTGGACCCCGCACGAATGGATTTCGGCCAGCCTTGAGTACGGCTATTCCCGTTTTGAAAGAGATGGTACTTCTGTGAGTCTAAATTCATTTACAACCCTGACGACCCAAAAATTGCCCATCGGAGCCAATTTTTTTCACCCTTCCGGCATGTTTTTACGATTGAAGGCAACATACGTCGATCAGGATGGTGAGTTCGGCAACACTCTTTATGGCCCCACGGAAAAGGACAGTGACCAGTTCTGGGTGCTGGATGGCGCTGTCGGTTATCGATTACCCAAACGCTACGGGATCGTTAGCCTGGAAGCCAAAAACCTATTTGATGAGGGCTTTCGGTTTCAAGACACTGATCCTTCCAATCCGGAAATCGTGCCGGAACGGGCCCTTCTGGCGAAGATCACGCTGGCATTTTAATTTTTTTGGCGGAAGCATTTGAAACTATGAAAGGGGTGGTATCAAAAGAGCGTATCGTGCTCTAAAACCCGAAACATTTCGATCCTATAACCTAAAAATAGGTGAATCTTTGTGGTTAGATGATAATCACACCTTTACAGAGGGGGCCTATCTGAATCAGAAATGGTTCAACAAATAGAAATCATAACTAATATTTTTGTGTGACCTTTTTATGGGTCGTAGACTCGACATATTTTACAGTTGAAGGGGATGGAGATGAACAAAACAAAGGTTGTTTCGTTAGTTCTCGTTATGCTTTTGTGCTATGCAGACGGCATTACCGCCAAAGAACCCAAGAAGGAGGAAAAAGAGATGACAATTGTCGAATTGGAACATTTTATGGAGGCAATCCAAAACAATAATGTTTCGTTTGTTGTTGCTTACAATGAAAATGCAGCTGAGCCTGTCGTGATTGCACCTGGTCCAAATAACCCAATGCCAACCGAGATTCCCGGGCCAGTTAACATTAAATCGCTTGAAAAACTTTTAGGTAAGCGGCTTTCCGATGAAAGGTTTATTGAATTAAAATCAACGACTATTTTTAGCGTCTATGGTAGTCCGGGTGTCAATTGGTACCCACGGCCTGGCGGTAGATACATCTTGGTGAGTATGGCCACAACCATAGCGAAACAAAACGCCAACCCTGATAACGATGACCTTAAATGGCCGCAGGCTGTTACTCAAGTTCTGGTTAAGAATGAGTGGTAGGGTAGCTCTCGTGGTTGGCTTAATAGACTTTGGGTAGCGCGGGCAACGTTAACCAGCGCCGTCGCCCAACTCGGCGTCCCCAGGGCATGAATGTGGGTGTAGGTGGCCAGGACGTTGTTGATGCAGACACCATCCTTTCCGTCGATAAAACCGCTGCCGCGTTGCATGGAAAAGGTCAGGTTCTCCGGGCTGCCCTTCCATTCCTTGACACTGGAGTAGTGGAATTCATGGCCCAGCAGGGTGCTGCCCGGTGCGTAGAACGGATTTTCCTTTTCCACCCGGACGATGGTGTAGCCGTGGCCCTGGGGCCGTCTGGAAAAGCCGAATACCACCGGCAGGACGCCGGCCATTTCGAATTCACCGTCTTCCAAATGTAGGCGTTCTCCCAGATACATGAGCCCCCCGCATTCGGCGTATATGGGCAGCCCGTTGTCGGCAAGGGCCTTCAATTCGTTCTTGAAACTCGTATTCGCCTCCAGTTCACGGGCATGGGTTTCCGGAAAACCGCCGCCGATATACAGGGCATCCACCGGAGGAAGGTGTCGATCCGTCAGCGGGCTGGTAAACACCAGACGTGCACCGGCGGCTTCGAGGGCCTCCAGGTTCTCGGGATAGTAGAACTGAAACGCCGCATCCCTGAGGATGCCGATGGTGGGTCGGTCTGAATTTGACGTGAGTTCAGCCGAATTCGTTCCCAGGACAACAGCCGGTTTCAGCGGGTGTCGCCGTTGCGGCCAGACGTTGAATCCGCTCGAGATCCAGATGTTTTTGCGCCACCAGCCGGATGGCATCGATGGCCGGTTGCGCCCAGCTGTGTTCCGGGGTGGGCACCAGCCCCATGTGGCGTTCGGGAAAACGTTGCTCCTTCAGCTTCGGCACCGCGCCCAGGACAGGAATGCCGGTGTATTCTTCGATGCTGCGGGTGAGGATGCTCTGGTGCCGCTTGCCGGCCACCCGGTTCAACACCACGCCACCGATGCGAACGTCGGGGTCGAAGGCTTTGATACCGCCAACCACGGCGGCCATGGTGCGTGTGGTCTTGGTGGCGTCGATGCACAGGATTACCGGCAGGCCCAGCAGCTTGGCCAGCTCGGCGGTGCTGGTTTTCCCATCGGTGTCGATGCAATCGTAAAGGCCGCGATTGCCTTCGATGACGGCAAAATCGGTGTTCCGGGTGTGCGCGTGATAAGATCCGAGAATGGTGTCGCGGTCAATGAGGAAGGTGTCCAGATTGTAGCAGGGCTGGCCGGCCGCAAGGGCCAGCCAGCCGGCATCGATATAGTCCGGACCCTTTTTAAAGGGTGAAATGGTTCTGCCCAGGCTCCGCAGTGCGGCAATAATGCCGACGGAAAAGATGGTTTTTCCCGACCCTCCCCGCAGGGCGGCGACAACGATGCCCGGGGTTGTGCGAGGGCGCTGGTTGGTTGGAGCCTGATTCAATACCTTACACATGACGACGAATCACCGATCGATAGGCAATGCCGTCGCGGAAGACTATTTGTTTTTTTCTTCGTGCTCGGCGCCAGCCTGTTTGCCGGTGCCGGGCATCCCGTACATGGAGGTGCTTCCCGAAGACCAGTATTCCAGGACATTCTCCTCGACGAGCTTGTTGATGATTTTTTTGGCCTCGCGAGGCTTCATCTCCAAGATTTTGGACAAGTCGTTGAAATAGAATTTGCTCTTGGTTTTGAGTTTTTTGGTCAAACTCTCGACGATCAGCTTTTTTGCCTCTTCGTATTCCATGGTAACCTCTTTTCTAAAGAAGGCAGGGGGGGCGCATGGCCTCCCCCTGCACTGATTCATTCATATGGAAAAAATTAGAACTTGAACTGCGTGGTCTGGCGCCAGGTGTAGTAGGCCGGATCACGGAAGTCATCGATGAGATGATGGGTAAATTCAAGCTCGCATTTGTCGAAGAAGCGCTCCCAGCCGATTCTCTCGGCCCAGTCGCCCACGCGTTCGTACTTGTTGGCGCCTGCGGAGTAGGCTTCGACGATCTTTTTGATACAGGCGGTGGTGGACTCCCAGCGCGGCATTTCGTTGGGCAGGAAGGCCACGACGACCTTGGAGAACATGGGCTTGCTGATGCGGTTGGAGACCTTGCCACCGACCATGATGACGATACCGTCACCTTCCTTGTCTGCCAGCGGCAGCGAGGGGCACATGGTGTAGCAGTTGCCGCAGAACATGCAGCGGTCGTTGTTCACGGCCACGGATTTGACTTCCTTGTCTCCGATTTTCACCTTGGCCGGTTTGATGGCGGCGGTGGGGCAGGCCGCGATGGCCAGCGGAATTTCGCACATCTTGTCCAGATATTCGTTATCGATGAGCGGCGGCTTTCTGTGGTAGCCGAGAATAGCGATATCGGAACAGTGCACGGCGCCGCACATGTTCAGGCAGCAGGCCAGAGAGACGCGCAGCTGGGCCGGCAGGCGGTGCTGTTTGAAATCGTCGAAGAGCACGTCCATGGTGGCCTTGACCGGACCGGAGGCATCCGTGGCCGGGGTGTGGCAGTGGATCCAGCCCTGGGTGTGAATGATATTGGTGACGCCGGCGCCGGTGCCGCCCACGGGGAACTTGAAGCTGCCGCCGTCGAACTTGCGGCTTTCCAGGTCCTTGATCAGGGGCTCGACCTTGGCTTTGTCGTCCACCATGAACTCGATGTTGTTGCGGGTGGTGAAGCGCAGGTGGCCGCCGCAATGTTTGTCGGCGATTTCACAGATCTCGCGGATGTGGGTCACGCTCATCAGGCGGGCGCCGCCCACGCGCACGGTGTAGCACTCGTCGCCGCTCGCGGCCACGTGCACGAGCACACCCGGTTTGATGATTTCATGATACAGCCATTTGCCCTTGTTCTTGGCGATGACCGGCGGGTAAAAAAGATCGTATTTTTGCGGACCGATGTCGGTGATCCGATCTGTCATCGGTTTGTCGGGATTGTAACCTGAAGAAATAAATGCCATTGTGATTCCTCCCCTCTATCTCTGGTGGTCTTTTCTGAATGCGTTGATGTCACGACTCCAGCCGCCTTCTACCTCTTCTTCTTTCCAGAAGATGTAGGGGTTGTGGCGCGGTTCCTGAACATGCTGCGCCATCGGTTTGATGTTGGTGGCTTCGAGCAGTTTCTGGAATCCCTGACGTTTGATCAGCTCACCGAGACGTTCGCGGTTCTTGCCTTCTTCCATCCACCAATCCCAGATGGCTTCGATGACTTCCTTGATCTCGTCGTAGGGCTCTTCGACCTTGATGAAGGGCACCAGCAGGGAGCCCATCTGGGCGCCGTCGAGGATCGGGGCCTTGGCGCCGACCAGCATGGAACAACCACGGTCGTCACCCACATGCAGGGCCCTGGGCATGACGTTGATGCAGTGCATGCAGCGCGTGCACTCTCTGTTGTCGATCTTCAGCTTGCCGCCGTCCATCCACATGCACTGGGTGGGGCAAAGGCCGATGACTTCTTTTTCGATGTCGAACTTGCCCCAGTCGCGTCCGCTGTGGGCGCCGCCGTTGGGGGGAAATTCACCGCCGATGTAGCCGGCAACCAGCTTCCTGGTCGATCTTGATGTCGTCTTTCCAGGTTCCGATAAAGGAGATGTCCGCACGGGCGATGGAGGCCACGCAGCAGTTGGGGCAGCCGTCGAACTTGAACTTGAATTTGTAGGGGAAGGCCGGACGATGCAGCTCGTCCTGGTACTCCTGGGTCAGGTCGTAGCAAAGGGCCTGGGTGTCGTAGCAGGAGTATTCGCACCGCGAAGACCCGATACAGTCGGACGGGGTTCTCAGGTTGGAGCCGGAGCCGCCCAGGTCCTGGTTAAATTTGTGGGTCAGTTCATAAAAAATTTCTTCCAACTGGGGGGTGGAGGTTCCGATGAAGATGATGTCACCGGTGGAACCGTGCATGTTGGTGACGCCGGAGCCGCGGAACTCCCACAGGTCGCAGAGGTTTTTCAGAAATTCGGTGGTGTAGTATTTGCCGCCGGGCTGGGCGACGCGCATGGTGTGGAAGTGGGCCACGCCGGGAAATTTTTCAGGCTGGTCGCAGTAGCGGCCGATGACGCCGCCGCCGTAACCGAAAACACCCACGATGCCGCCGTGTTTCCAGTGGGTCATGCCGTGTTTGAAAGAGAGTTCCAAGATACCCAGAAGGTCTTCTACGCAGTCCTGGGCGACCTGGAATTCTACGTTGTTCGGGTTCTTGGCCCGGTGCGCGGCTTCCTGCTTCAGGTCTGACACGAAGCTTGGCCACGGCCCGGACTCAAGCTGGTCCAACAAAGGGGTTGCATGCTTTGCCATCTTTTACCTCCATTTAAATTGATATTAAACCAACCTGCCAATAAAAAAAGAACCGTCCCCGATTGGGGGGTTTTCAAGGTCACCTCCTCTCGAATTTTTTCTGCATATATTGTCGGGAGTGTTGAAATCACGTGGTTTTTATCATTCAAACTGCAAGGAGCAGATATAGAATTAATCATGGGGCTTGTCAATAAAAAAGCCTGGTTTCGCGCAGTTAAGCCGAAGTTGCCGTTAGCGGTGCGGCGTTCATACAAAATGTTGTGTGCCTTATCATTATAACTTCTCCATGTAGTGTTCGATCCCTTTTTTGAGCGACTGAACAGGGTTGTCCTTATCCGGTGCTGCAGGGCCTCTTGACGGCGGTTTCAGCAGGCCGGCCGTCAGGCCGCCAACAGTCGGCGAAGTCCGTTTAGGTGACGGGTTAGGTGGCGGTCGATGAGACGGCGTTCTTCCGTCCTTGGATCAAAAAAGGTCTCCGTTATCCGATGTGCCGTGGCCAATTGGGCTGCACCATCATAATGGTTGTAAAATTGGCGGAACGTATCGGGAAATGTTTCCGGCAATCCGTTCATCCGCGAGGTCAGGTCCAAACCCTTGAAAAAGCCGTCGATCATGGGCGC
>CAVPIL010000018.1:0-28326 GCA_963704985.1 uncultured delta proteobacterium
AGTTCGCGCCTGAGAAAATCCCTGACGTGAGGATTTCGATCGGCGATGAGGATGCTAGTGCTTTTCCTCCGATTTCAGCACCTTGGATGATTTCCAGCATACCAGTCCACCGTAGGGATAAAAAAATCGATTAACAGTTCGCTCGTAACCCTACCGCAAGCGGCGGGGAAGGCACTCGCTATCGCAGTTCAGGCTGAAAAGGAGGTCCCGTCCGGCAACTGGGTCATGTCCAGGGTCAAATCGAACCCACCGGACTGACCTCCACGCTTGATGGTAAAACCAAGCTTGCGGCCCAGTGCCAGCATGCCTTTGTTCTCGGCCAGCACGGTCCCCCAGATGATTCTGAACCGGCGCTCCCGGGCGATGTTGAGGCAGGTGGCCAATAGGTGCGCCCCGATGCCCTTGCCGTGCCAGGGGTCTCCTACCAGGACTGCAAATTCCGCATCCTTGAGGTTGTGCTGCAGGATGACGCGGGCGGCCCCCAGCATTTTTTCCGATGGATCCGATTCAGCAACGGCAACCAGTGCAATCTCACGGTCGTAGTCGACCTGGGTGAAACGGGCCAGCATGGTGGGTGAAAGCTGTTTCATGGGAGAGAAGAACCGGTAGTAGATGCTCTGGGGCGACAGGGTGTCGAACAGTTCCACCAGCAAGTGGGCGTCATCGGGGCGGATGGGGCGAATCAGCAGTTCACCGATGTCCGCCACGTGATACCCGGGATTCGTACTGGGCCGGATAGGGGCTGACTGCCAGATGCATCGGCGCCGGGACTGTCGCCGGCTTGAGAACCACGCGGGCATCGACGGCGATCGGCTGACCCTTTTGGATGACCATCGGGTTGATGTCCAGTTCGGCAATCTGCGGGAAGTCGGTGGCCAACTGGGCAAGGCGAATCAACACCTCTTCCAGGCGTTCCCGGTCGGCTGGCGGGTGGTTGCGATAGCCTTTGAGCAGCCGGTCGATGCGGGTGCCCTCCATGAGTCGGGCGGCCAGCAGGCGGTTCAAGGGAGGCAGGGCGATGGCGCGGTCGCCCAGCAGTTCGGCCAGCACACCTCCCATACCGAACAGAATCACCGGGCCGAAGTCCGGATCTTTCTTGACCCCCAGGATTAACTCACAGTCCGGTGTGCGGATCATGGGCTGTATGGTCACACCGTCGATTACAGCCTGAGGGAAGGCGGCGCGGGCGTTGGTGACCATATCGGCAAAGGTCTTTTTTACCTCGTCACTGGTCTTCAGATTCAATACGACACCGCCGGCATCCGATTTGTGAATGATGTCCCGTGACAGAATTTTCATTACCACCGGAAATCCATAATCTTGTGCCATGGAACCCGCTTCATCGGCGGAGGCGGCTGCAACGGTCGGATTCACCGGAATACCGTAGGCCGCGATCAGGGATTTGGCCTCCGTTTCCGTGAGCAGGCCGTTGGCGGATGCCAGACCGTTTTCGACCAGGCGGCCGGCGGCCTCACGATCTACGCGGATCCGCGTGGACAGACGCGGTGGAATCTGTTGGAGCATTTCGATGCCGCGGGCATGGCGATGCAGGTTCATGAATGCGCGCACGGCCCGTTCCGGGGTGTCGAAGGTGGCGATACCGGCCTGGTTGAAAAGCTCCCGCCCCTTTTCCACATCAACACCACCCAGCCAGGAGGTAAGCACCGGCATGGCGGCGTTTTGAAGCTGTTCGGAAAGCACCCGGGCCACATCGGTGGCATCGATCATGGCCTGCGGGGCCAGCATGACCAGCAGGCCCTGAACCTCGCGGGCCTTGAGCAGCACCCGGGCTGCATCGGCATAGCGCTGCGCCGTGGCATCACCGAGGATATCGACAGGGTTTCCACGGCTCCAGTATTCGGGGAGGAGGGCGTCTATCTGGTTTATGGTATCCGCCGACAAGGCCACGGGTTCTGCCCCGTAGTCGGCCAATGCATCGGCAGCCATGACACCGGGACCGCCGGCATTGGTGAGGATGGACAGTCCGGGCCCACTGGAACGGCCCTTGCGGGAGAGAATCTCGGCCGCATCGAAAAGTTCTTCGAAGGTTTTGACCCGAACAATGCCGGCCCGCTCGAAGGCGGCATCGTAGACCGCATCCTCGCCGGCCATGGCGCCGGTGTGCGAAGCGGCGGCAATCTCGCCGGCCCGGCTCCTTCCGGCCTTTAAGGCGATGATGGGTTTGACCCGGCTCACCGCCCGGGCCGCGCTCATGAAGCTGCGGTGGTGGGTCAGGTTCTCGACGTACATGATGATGCTGCTGACCTTGGGATCGCCGCCTAAATAGTCGATGATGTCTCCGAAATCCACATCCAGCATGGATCCCAGGCTGATGAAATGGCTGAAGCCGATATGTTTCTTTACCGAATAATCCAAAATGGCCGCACAGATGGCGCCGCTCTGGGAGATGAATGCCAGCTTGCCCTCAAGGGGCATGCGGGCGGCAAAGGTGGCATTGAGCCGGGCGGCCGTGCACATGATACCCAAACAGTTGGGGCCGATGATTCTGACCTCGCTGCCCGCTGCTGCCTGACGGATCCGTGCCTCATGCTGTCGGCCGCGTTCGCCTGTTTCTTTACCGCCCGCAGAGATCACCACCGCACCGGCGGTTTTGATGCGTCGGCAATCGGCGATGATCTCCGGTACGGTTTCCATGGGGGTTGCCACCACCACCAGATCCACTGGCGTCTCGATGTGGCTCAAGGCGCTATAGGCGTTCTTGCCCATGACCAGCGGATGTCTCGCATTGACCGGGTAGACAGGACCTTCAAATCCACCGTCAATCAGATTGCGCATCACTGCTTGCCCCACCGACCCTGAACGGTCCGAGGCGCCGACAACGGCAATGGACTTGGGGTGAAACATGCAGTCAAGTTGTTCAATACTCATGATGGTACTCCAACCTCAAAGGATGAAAGACACCAACGTTGCTTTTTTTATTTTTTTATCCTCCTTTAATTTGTTGTCGATTGACCCAATCATTGGTTGTCAAATAAGATTCGCTTGTTTTCTCGGTGATCCACCATGTATCGCAGTTTTGCCTTGGCCTTGAGAATCTTCAGCATGTCATCGATTCTGTCTCTCGACACACCATAGAATCGAAGGTAGACATTGCGGTACCCCGCCGGCGCCCGTTCGTAGGTGGATAGGATGCTGGCCATGCGTCCGCCGAATTCCCGTATCACATTGACAATTTCCATGATCGAACCTGGCGTGTCTTCCAGGACGAAGGCCAGGTGAAACCCCCGCTTTTTTAAACCGGTGATGTATAAGGTGGCCTTGAACAGGTCCGTCTGGGTGATGACCCCGCACAATTGGCCTTGATCATCCACCACGGGTGCGCCGGATATTTTGCGCTCCAGCATGAGGTCCGCGGCCTCTTCCACGGTCCAGTCCTGATGCACCGTAACCACATCGCGGGTCATGATGTCGGCAACCTTTATTTTTGATATCAGGTAAAGCAGTTCGTGCACATCCAGGCTGGTGGCATCCGACGCCGATGCCCGCTTCAGGTCACGGTCGCTGAGTATGCCGCAAAGCTTGCCTTTGTCGACCACAGGGAGCAGCCGGATCTGGTTTTCCTTCATCAGTGTGGCCGCCCGTTGCATGGCATCATTTTTTTCTATGGTTACCACCGGCTTGCTCATCCAGTATCTGATCAGCATGGTTTTCTCCTTATTTAATTGTCTGCCGGATCTATCGTAATGAGCGACAAATCGGCACTTGTCTTATTTCAGGGTAGATCGTTGAAGCCCGCCGGTATCGTCAGCAGCGGAATTGGCGAGCGACGATACAGTTTGCGAGCCGTTGAGCCGACCACCACGTCGGCCAGGTTGCTGCGGCCCTTCGTACCGACAATGACCAACCCCGGTTTCTCGCTTTCGATCGCCGTGAGCAGTTCCCGGTGGGGAATGCCGGTCTGGACCAGATAGCTGCAATCGACCATGTCCGGATAAACCGCCTCGATGATCGCTTTCATCTTGGTTTCGCGATCCTTGACCTGCTCGGTGAGGTAATTCGGATATGAAAACGCCTCGTAGCCGGTCATGGTTCGCTGAACCATGTCCAGATCACGCTGATTGATCACGTTGACCAGTACCAGGTCGGCATCCAACCGCATGGCCAGCCACACGCTGTAACGCACAATCGCTGCGGAATAGTCGGACAAATCCACCGCCGCCATGATTTTCATCTTTTGTGTCATGGGTCGCTCCTTTCGATGGTCTTTATAGAAGGATAATCGATCTTTTCTCACTACGCCAAACCATTGAGCAATGGACATGCCATTTCAGAACTGTCTGTGCGAAGTTAATAAAGTACTGAATATAATTGTTATTTAAAAAAAAGAGGGGGGGGGTGGATAACTCAACGAAGAAGAAAGGGTGTCGGTCTTTTTGCCAGGGTGTAAAAGGGGCCGGGCGGAGGTCGGAGGTCGGGAGTCAGGAGGTCGGAACCCGGGGGACGGAAGTCGGAGGTCAGAGGTCGGAACCCAGAACCCTGAATCCGGAACCCAGAACCCTGAACCCGGAACCCAGAACCCAGAACCCGGAACCCAGAACCCAGAACCCAGAACCCAGAACCCAGAACCCGGGACCCAGAACCCAGAACCCGGAACCCGGAACCCGGAACCCAGAACCCGGAACCCGGAACCCAGAACCCAGAACCCAGAACAAGCAAAGCGTGGATGGCTGATATCCATCCACGCTTTAAAATAATCATTTTACCCGTGTCGGGAATTGATACTAAACGGCGCTATCGGTCAATATTGCAGGCCAGCAGGGCTTTTCTTACCGTTTCGAATATATCGCCGAATCGCAATACACCGGTGACCGTGTTGCCGTCCTTGACGATCAGGGGCTGGTGAACGCCCATGACATAGAGGTTCAGCGCTTTTTCGATGGTATCGTTTTCCTGGATGGTTTCGATTTTTTCAGGAACATGCATGACTTCGGCGACTGTTTTTTTACTGCCGCGCTGGCAGATATCCCGCTCCGGCTCCATCCACAGATTGAATTCTTTTACCGCTTTCATGACGAAATCGTTGGTGAGCGTACCGGTCGCACGGCCTTTCATGATTTTCTTATAGCCGGGCTCCAGGGCCCGGAAGATGTCGATCATGGTGATTTTTCCCAGGAACTTACCGCCGTCGTCCACCACGATGGCATCCCGATGGGCGTGCGCATTAGCCTGTCGTGCCGTTTCAAGGGCCTGCAGGACGTCAACCAGGGTATCCGTCTTTTTGACGGACACATAGTCGGAGATGGGGATCATCAACTCTTTTACGAATATCTTTTTCATTGGTTTCCCTCGCTGAAATCGTTAACTTGCGCTGCTTTGCCGCGGATAACGATGGGAAGCAGCCCTGCCGCCATCGGCGGCAAGGCTGTTTCGATGATGTCAGGGCGACGATGGCACGTGTCAGCCGCCGGACGACATGGGCATGCCCATGAGGGGCCAGAGCACCTTGACCGCAAAGGCGGTGACGATCATCAAAATAATGCTGGCCGGAATTCCCCACAGGAAAAATTCGCCGGTGGTGAACTGCCTGGAGTCGTAGGCGATGGCATTGGGTGCGGCGCCAACGAGAAGGAGGAATGGCATGCCGGCCGTTACCAGGGAGGCGAACAGGATGACCTCGCCGGATACGCCCAGGTAGGGCGCAATGACCAGCGCCACCGGCAGGGAGATGGCGATGGCCGCTACGTTCATGATGAAGTTGGTCATGATCATGACGAAAAAGGCGATGCTCATGACGAAGACGAATCCGGTCGACTCTTTGAACATGGTCAGCCAGTTCACGGCCATCCATTCGGCGGCGCCGGTTTGCCAGAGGCAAAATCCGATGCTCATGGCACCGGCAAAGAGCAGGATGATGTTCCAGGGGATCTCTTCCAGGTCATTGATGTCCAACAGCCCGGTGGCAAAGAAAAGAATGGTCGATGTCAGCAGTACGGCGGTCTTGTGGGGCGGCGAAAATCCGGGCATGGCGGATTGCATGACGGCCGACACGCCCAAAACCAAAATGGCGGCCGTCACGATGATTGCGGCGGTCACTTCGTCTTTGGATATGCCCCCCATCTCCTCGCTCAGCCTTTTGGCTCTCTCGCGCAGACCGGGGATGGTTTTTTTTTCCGGCTTCATGACCACCATGAAAAAGCCCCACAGGAGAAAGGTCATCAGCCAGCCGATGGGTGCCATGTAGTAGGACAGTTCAAAAAAACCGATGGATTTCCCGGCAACTTCATTATAAAAGCCCAGGGCCACGGCCCCGCGGGCGGCGCCCAGCAGGGTGACGATGGAGCCGGCACCGGCAATGTAGGCCATGCCGATAAAAAGCCCCTTGCCGAATTTGGTCGGCTTGTCCCCTTCGCCGTACATGGAATAGATGGCGACCAGCAGCGGGTAGATGGTGGCTGCCACGGCGGTATGGGCCATGATGTGGGTCAAGGCGGCGGTGAGGACAAAGCACCCCAGGTAGATCATGCTGGTTTTTTCACCGACAATGCCGAGCATCTTGTAGGCGATCCGCCGAGTCAAGCCGGTTTTGGTAAAAACCAGGCCCACCACGATGGAACCGAAGATGAAAAGCACGCTGGGGTCCATGAAATCCTTGAAGGCGTCTTTGGCCGGGCGAATAAAGAAAAGCACCTGCAGGACGCCGATGGTCAGACTGGTCACGCCGATGGGTACCACCTCGAATACCCACCACGTGGCGGCCAGCAAAAAAACCGCCAACGCGCCTTTACCCTGCGGAGACAGCGCAAAGGCCTTCCCATCAGGATCGAAGGCCGCCGGCCAGGGTGGTGAATAGTAAACGATGACAAACAGGATTATACCGATGGCCATAAACATATATTTTTTCCAGCCAAGCCCGGTTGCTGGATTTGCTTCCGCGTCGCGACTCATTTATCTCTCCCCTTGTTCACAGGTTTTCAGCAGATGGAAAACGGCGGCGAACACGTCGGTAAGTCTTAATACACCAACGACCTTGCCTGCCTTTTTGACCAGCAGGGACTGGTGGTGTCCCATGACCAGCAGATGGATCGCCCGATCCAAGGTCGCTCCCAGGTCGATGAACTCCCCTTCAGAAAGTGAGGCCATGAAGTTTTCAACTTTCATTTTGGCGGCTTTGCGGCAGATGTTTTCCAGGGCGCCGTCCAACAGGCTGTATTGCTCCTTAAGATCGTTCAGAAAGTGTACACTGAATCCATAGTGGGCCGCCGATGAATTCGATGACATCTTCAGATACTGGGGCTCGAGCGCCTTCAGGGCGGCGTGCTGGCTGATTTTACCGACCACGGTGCCGGTTTTATCCAACACGAGAATGGCTCGATGCCGGTACTTGGTCTGATCGAAATCCTCCTGGGCTTTTTCCAGCGCCATAATGGCTTCATGAAGCGTGGCCCCGATGGTGACCGTTGCGTACTCCGACAGCGGCACCATCAGGTCGTCAATCCGATAGTTTTTCACCGATTACCTCCTTTCTCTCTGTTTATCTGTTGGGTTGTCCAACCCATTATATTTATGATTTTATTATTCGCGGGGGATGTAATGTCGAAATGCCAGCGCGTTGTCTACCATAGGAGGGGGGTAATATCAAGATAATGGCGTTCGCGTTTAACCTATTGGAACAGGTCGAAAGCGCAATGGCCGGTAGGATACCGGACAGGCGGCTTAGTCTAAGGTTCAGTCAGATATTACTTTTCCGACTGTTTGTCGATTATATTGGTTTCGTTTGATTTGGCGACATATTCATGATAGTTACGTCAAAGACAACTTCACCCGTCGAGAAGATACGGAAGCCGGCGATAACCTTCAAACCGGAGACTCCCTGTGAAGAACTATTGTGTCAAAGATATGATGGTGCCGATCTCGGAGTACGCCACTGTTCCTGAGGATGCGACGCTGTTTGAATCGGTCCTGGCGCTGGAAAAGGCCCAGGAAAAGTATCAAGCAAAGCCGCTACTCCCATCGGGCCGTTTTGATTCTGGACAAGCACAAACAGGTCATCGGCAGACTCAGCCAGATGGACTTTCTCCGCGCCCTGGAACCCAGGGATGCCAATCTGGATCAAATCCGGAAGTTCAAACAATTCGGGTTTTCCCGCAAAGCCGTTTCCCTGCAGCAGGAAGAATACCTGAAAAGTTCCCCGCCGATTCTGGATGTGTATTCCAAAGCCGCCAAGTTGAAAGTGACCGATTTCATGCAGCGTCCCACCGAAGGCGAGTTTGTGGATGAAAACACATCCGTGGACAACGCCCTGCACCAGTTGACCAGCGGATCCAATCTGTCGTTGCTGGTCACCCGTGGCACCGATATCGTCGGGGTATTGCGGCTGGCCGATGTATTCGGCGCGGTTTTTAATGCCATGAAGGAATCCGAATCACAACGATCAGGCGGGGCGCAACGATGAAAGAATTGGAAAAACTCTATGATCGGATCATCCAGCGCGTAAACATCAATCTCCGGGAACTGGAGTTTGATGTCAATCCCCTGGTTTAGCAACCTGATCCCCACGCAGCAGATGACCAAGTTCTATGCCTTTTACGGCATTTCCCCGCATCATCCGCTGAACCTGGTGTTCAAGCACTCCAACCTGTCCGGCAGCTATTTTCTGGGCAAAGTGCGCGTGACCAACTCCCTGCTCTACAAAAGCGACATCCGCGGAGACGAACTGAAAAAAAACGGGGATCTGTTTCAATACCAGGATTTCAATATTCCGGTGGACCAGGACGAAGAGATCAGGATCGAAGACAGCTTTCTGATCAAAACCCTGGTGCACAACTTTTCCCATGACCCGGAAACCCTGGAGACGTTTTTCATCCGGGACACGGTTTCCACCCACTATGCCAATATCCACGGATCCCCTTGCGACGGCTGTTTTCTGGGGCCCTTTGCGACGGTGGATCTGACCACCATGCGGGACTGCGTCATCGGCGCTTTTTCCTATGTGCAGGCCGGGGAGATCAGCCACCTGAATATCGAACCCGGAACGGTCTGGGTCCGCAAGCCCGGAGGATTTCAATTTCCTGTACCGCTACCCCGTCGGCCAATTGAGCAACTACGTCTATTTTGCCGCCGGCAGCCCGCCCCAGGGCGTGTTCATGGATTTTGTGGAGGACCGCAAGGAGGCCTTTCAGCGGGTCTTCAACGTGGTCAACATCGAACACCCCGGTTCGGTTCCGGCGAGTGCCTCCCTGGATCGCTACGCGGTGATCAAACCCAAAACCAAGATCGGTGAAAACGTGCTGGTGGCGCAGCGGGCCTTCCTGGAGAATTCGCTGGCTCGGAAAGGGCGCCAATGCCCAGGAAAACTGCTACATCATCAACTCCCGACTGGAGGGCTACAACGTCACGGCCCACGGGGCCAAGATCATCGAGGCGGACCTGGGCAAGAATGTGTTCGTGGGGTTCAACGCTTTTCTGCGGGGACGGCCGGAGCGCCGGCTGACCATCGGCAAGGACAGCATCATCATGCCGCACACCATCATCGACATCCGCAAACCCCTGACCATCCCGCCCGGCCATCTGGTCTGGGGGTTGATCCGCAACACCGCAGGACCTGGAAACCAACAGCATGTCCCTCAAAGACTTTGTCAAAGATCGATACACGGATCTGCAAAGGCGCTATGCTCTTCGAGGGCAGCGGCGGCAGCTTTCGTATCGGCGTTCCAGGAGCGGATCCATCACATCCTGGAGGCCAACGGCGCCTTTTTCGACGGCAAGCCAAGCGGCGGGCACGCCCAGCGCAACCAGAACATTTCCTTCAACACCATCCAGCCCTATCCGGAAGGGGACAAGGAGGGGCTGTATCCGCACCATCATCATCCAGCCATAATAAAAACCGTGGCCCGGCCGCTCTCGAGACGCCGGGCCGACGGTTCCTTCATTTGAAAAAATTCAACAGGGCATGCAGGTTGGTCATGGGATGCGGCGGGCAGCCGGGGATAAACAGATCCACCGGCAGCAGGCAATCCAGCCCTTCGCTGATCTCGGGGCTGCCCCGAAAGGGACCGCCGGTAAGGGTGCAGCTGCCCACGGCGATGACCACCCTGGGCTCGGGTGTGGCCTCGTAGGGTCTGCAGCAGCGCGGTTTTCATGTTGCGGGAAATGGGACCGGTCACCACGATGCCGTCGGCATGGCGGGGGGAGGCCACGAAGTTGATGCCGAACCGGGCCAGGTCGAAAAACGGGGTGGCCAGCACGTTCAAATCCGCTTCGCAGGCGTTGCAGCCGGCAGCCGACACCTGGCGCAGCTGAAGCGAGCGGCCGAAGAGTTTTTTAAAATGCTGGCGGGAATGCGCGGCCAGGTCCGGCAGCTGGCCTTGGGTGAACAGGTGTTCCTTTTCGGCCACGGCGATGGCAAAGTCCTGGGTGAAGGTGACGAAGCGGCCCTTGGAGATACGTTCGCAGGTTCCGCAGAAGACGCAGCGCCCCATATCGATGGTTTTGGCGGCCGGATCAATGGCTTCCTGGGGACAGGCGGTCGCACATGCGGTTGCGAGATCCGCCGGCGCATCGGGGTTGATTTGCGGCCGGCCCCGGTAGCGTGGCAGCAGCTGGACGTCTTCCTTGGGGTATTCGAGGTTTTGCAGCCCTGTTCGAATCTGTTTTTCAGCACATTTAACATGATCGCTCCTCTCTCTCTTAAAGATCGAACCCGCAATAGGACAGGTTGTAGCTCTTGTTGTTCAACGGGAAATCGGAGATCCCGGTGTTTCTCAGAGACATGGACAGGCCGTTCCAGTTGTGGAAGGAGGGGTCCTTGACCTTGTAGCGAAGGATGCCGCCCGCGGCATCCGTCAGGATGCAGTGGGAGACTTCGCCCCGCCAGGCCTCGTTCAGCGTGACCACAACGCTATCGGGCGCCAGGGGCAGATCGGCCGCATCGATCACCTCGGTGTCGACGGGGTCGGCCAGCAGGGACTCGATGATCGCGATGGACTGCATCACCTCGTCCGCCCTGACTTTGGCACGCGCCCACACGTCCCCCGTGGTTCGGCATTTTCAGGGATATGCAAGCTGCCGTAGGCTGCTGGGGAAGCAGCGCGGACATCGTAGGGGATGCCGCAGGCGCGTCCGGCCGGGCCCACCAACCCCAGGTTGCGGGCATCCGCCCGGCTGACCACGCCGCAGCCCTCGAAGCGCGCCGACGCTCGGGGTGCCGAACAGCAGGGGCAAACGTGCACTATAGTGTTCGGTGGGAAAGCATCGCCGAACATCGTAGGGGATGCCGCAGGCGCGTCCGGCTGGTCCCACCAGGCCCATTTTCTCCGCGTCAGATCGACTCACCGTCCCGCATTTTTCAAACCGCGAACGGACGCTTGAGGTGGCAAAGAGCAGGTCGATCACATGCTTGCACCTGGGGCTTGAGCTCGCTGATGCGGGCAGTCAGGTCACGGCGGTTGTCGTCGTTCATGGGGAAACGCACACCGCCGGGTCGCACCAGCCCTTTGCCGAAGCGGTTGCCGCACAGCAGCAGGGACATGTTGAGGAAATCACCGCGCATGCGGCCGCAGTAGTTGGCCGGCGGCAGAAAGGCCACGTCGCCGCTCAGGGCACCCAGGTCGCCCACATGGTTGGCGATGCGTTCCAGTTCCAGGCCGATGGTGCGGATGATTTTGGCGCCGTCATCGGTCTGGATGCCGGCAAGGGCCTCCATGGCCTGGGCATGGCACAGGCTGTGGCCCACGGAGGTGTCACCGGCAATGTTTTCGGCAATAAACGGCAGCCGTTTGCGGTCGGCTTGCAGCAGCAGATCTTCCGCCCCCCGATGCTGGTAGCCCAGCTGGATCTCCAGGTTGAGCACCCGTTCGCCGATGCAGTTGAAACGAAAATGGCCGGGCTCGATCACCCCGGCATGCACCGGCCCCACGGCCACCTCGTGGATTTCATCCCCGGCTACCGAATAGTAGTCGTACTTGCCGGGGATGTCCTCGGTGTAGTCGTTGCCGAAAACATCGTCGACGCCGCGGCAGTTGGCGTGGTAGCGCACCATTTTCAGCCACGGGTGGCCTTCGGGCCGGATGCCGTACTGCTCGGCGATTTCGCGCTCGAACATGTGAAACGGTTCACATCGGGCCGTCAGGGCCGGGTAGGCCTCAGGCGCATCACAGGTGGCGACCAGCAGCACATCGGTGCGCAGAACGGCCATCAGTCGGACGGCGCCGTCCATCTGGAAGGCAAAAAACTGGACCACCTTGCCGCCGCCGGAAACGATCGCGATCGCCTGGGTCGAAAATTCATCGAAGGAGAGATGGGGGATGCTTGCAATGGCGATGGCTTCCCCGTTGGCAATGGTTTTGAAATTGATGGTCATTAAAATCCTCCACCGATGGCGTTCACCGCATGGATGATCGTCTGGTACAAGGTGTCCGGCATCCAGAAACAGAGCACCAGGGAGGTTAACAGCAGCGCGTATTGGGGCCAGACCAGGCTGGCCGCTTCCTTGATCCGGATGGTGGCATCCGAGGTGTTAAAAGAGATTTTCATGATGTTGTTGGCAAAACCGGCGAAGATCACGCACAGGCTGAGGATGAACAAACCGGCGCCACATAGTTGCCGGTTCGAAAGGCGCCGATGATGATCAGCAGTTCACCGATGAAGATACCAAAGGGCGGGAAGCCGGAGATGCCGGCGAAACCGCCAAAAAAGGCCACAAAGGTCTTGGGCATGCGGCCCACCAGGTTGCCGGTCTGCTCGATGAGCCGGCTGCCGAAGCCCAGCAGAATATTGCCGGAGGTGAGAAAGAGGCTGGATTTGATCAGGCTGTGGTGGATCAGGCAGATCATCGCGCCGTAGGCGCCCAGTCCGCCGATGCCGGTGCCGAAGGCGATGATGCCCATGTTCTCGATGCTGGAATAGGCCAGCATGCGTTTGTATTCGGTCTGTTTGAGAATGAAGGTGGCCGCGGCCATGATGGAGACCAGGCCGAAGACGATCAGGATCGGCCCGGAAAAATCGGCCAGGCCGGCGGCGTGCATGATCTTGTTGGTTTTGAAGATGCCCAGATAGGCGCAGTTGAGCAGCACGCCGGAGAGCAGGGCCGAGGCCGGGCTGGGCGCCTCGCTGTGGGCGTCGGGCAGCCAGGTGTGCATGGGCGCCAGCCCCATCTTGGTGCCGTAGCCGACCAGGATGAAGACAAAGCCGGCCTTGAGCCACAGGGGATCCATTCTTTCGGCCACCTCGGTCAGGGCCGAAAAGGAGATGGGCGCATCCACCTTGCCCACGTCCATGGCCACGGTGACCAGCACCGATCCCAGAAGGGCCATGGCGATGCCCACCGAGCAGATGAGCACATATTTCCAGGTGGCCTCCAGGGAGGCCGCGGACCGGTGGGTGTAGATCAGCGGCGCGCTGGCCAGGGTGGTGGCCTCGATGGCGATCCACATGACCATGATATGGTCGGACAGGGTCACCATGGTCATGGTGGACAGAAACAGCAGCATGGACCCGGTGAAGATGTTTTCCGCATGGATGTCGGATGCCTTGAGATAGGCGATGGTGTAGATGGAAATCAGGAAAAAGAGCAGGGATATCACCAGCAGGGATAGCAGCCCTTCCGGGGTCACCGCAAAATATTCGGGAAACAGGGGCGTCAGGTGACCGGCCCAGACCATCACGGAGAGGACCAGGTGAACGGCGCCGGTGAGCACCAGCAGGCTTCGCCCGATTGTCTTGGGCAGAAAGAACGCGGCAGTGCCGGTAACAAACGGTATCAGAAAAACGATCTCAAGCATGAAATGACCACCTATTCCTTTAAGGTTCGCAAGCGCGCCGTGTCCACGTCATCAAAGGTCTGTTTGATGTTCTGCAGGATGACGGCCATGATCATCACACCGGCCAGCACGTCCAGCAGGATGCCGAATTCCACGATATGGCGGGCCCGCATGGAGAAGGTGGTGCCCACCAGGTAGATGCCGTTTTCCATCATGATGTAGCCCAGGACCATGGCAATGGCGTTGCGCCGGGCCATGAGCAGAAACATGCCGGCCCCCAGCAGGGAGATGGCCGTGGGCAGCAGCAGGGCGCTGACGCTGCTGGAGGGCACATCGAAGCGATGGCTGGCAAAGGTGGCGCCGACGATCAGCAGCAGCCCGGCCAGGATGGAGGCGTGGTAGCCGACGATCGGTTCCACCTCGCGTTCGATGGCGACTTTTTTGATGGCCAGGTAGATACACCCGGGAATGACGATGCCGCGAATGGTCAGGGTCACAATGGTGAAGACGATGCCGCCGGTGGACATGTCATGGCCGATGAACAGCGGCACGATGCACACCACCACGCCTTGAAAGGCCAGTACCTTGATCAGGCCCGGCAGACGGCTGGACCCAAAGGAGAAAAGGATCGACAGCAGGGCCAGGGATAAAATGGTATCGACCGGATGAATCATTTTAAAAACTCCAGGGTGATAACGGTTGCAAAAAAGGCCAGGGCAAAGGAGGTGAGCACAAATTTGGGCACCCGGTCCATGCGGTAGCGCGCCATGATCGATTCCGTGACCCCGACGGCCACATAGACGATCAGCAGGCCCAGGGAGAACAAGCCCAGGTTCAAGGCCGGATGACCCAGTTCAAAGGGCAAGATCAGGCGGGCAACGATGGATGCGTAGAAAAACATTTTCAGAAACGCACCCATTTCGATGAAAGCGAAATCCGGGCCGCTGTGATCCAGCACCATGACCTCGTGGATCATGGTCAGTTCCAGGTGGGTGGCCGGGTCATCCACCGGCACCCGGGCATTTTCCGTGAGCAGGATGATGAAAAAGGCGATGACCACGAAAAGCATGGGCGATCCGGCCGTCTGCCAGAAGCCGAAGGGCTGTGCGCCGGAAAAGTAGGCGGCCAGGTTCAGATCGCCGGTCAGCCGGTAAAACAGGATCAGGATCATGAACATGCTGGCTTCGCAGATGATGGGAAAGTAGGCCTCTCGGGCCGCGCCCATGCCCTCGAACGGCGAGGCGGTGTCCATGGCGGCGGCGATGGTGAAAAAACGGGCCAGGCCCAGCAGGTAGAGGATGAAGATCACGTCCCCGTTAAAGGAGAGCACCGGGGCGTGGCCGGCGATGGGCAGAAAGAGCAGCGCCGTGGCTGCCGCACCCAGTGACACCATGGGGCCCAGCTTGAAAATAAAGGTGGTGCTGGTGCTGTACACCGATCCTTTTTTGAACAGTTTGATCAGCGTATAGTAATTGATCAGCACCGGGGAGCCTTTGCGGCCGCCGAAGAACGCTTTTACCTTGAAAATGACACCGGCGAATAACGGTGCCGTCAGCAGGGCAAACACCCACAGCAAGATGGATTCAATCATAAGTTCTTCCCATGATAATTAGGGTAATCGTTCACAGTTGCCGGACTCATTTATTTTAAATGCCATTGTCTGTGAACCGTGAACCGTAAACGTAATGATTTTCAATAAACCCTGAACCCCGAAGCGCTGAACCACTCAACCCCTTCAAACAAAAAACAGCAATACCACGATGGCCAGCAGGATGTAGCCGATATACAGGTGAATGTCGCCATGCTGAATCCAGCGCAATTTATCGAACAGCCACAGCACCGGGCTGACAACCATACGGTTCAGGTGAAGTTCGACAATATCATGGACGTGGCTGTGATAGTGGGTTTCTTCCGGAAACAGGCCTCTACCGGTGGGTGGTTTTCCTCAAGCGGGGCTGCCGGTTTGAAAAATTCCAGGATCGATGCGGCATAGGACGATCCGGTGTACTGCATCCGGGCCGTGGGTTGGGTAAATCCGCAGCCCCAGGTGCCGCTGCGCCCGATGGTTTTTCCATGGTAAACGATGCGACGCAGGGCCAGAATGATTAGCAGCACAGCCAGAAAGAGGGTCGCTCCCAGGGTAATGTTGGCCGACATCCGGGCAAAAGGTTCCATGGGGATGGGGCCGACATTCAGGCCCAGTGCCGCCACGCCCTTCAAGGCCATGAACATGAAGGCACCGGGATAGATGCCGATAACTGCACAGGCGCCGGCCAGGATGACCATGGGTATCAGCATGGCCGGGCCTTTTTCATCCACATCCTGCGCCGCCCGGCTTCTCGGTTCACCCTGGAATACCACGCCCACGACCTTGGTAAAGCAGGCCAGGGCCAGTCCGCCGATGACGGCCAGGCTGACAATGGCCAGCAGGCTGAGCACAAAGACCGGCGTCTCTACGGCTATTCCCCTGAAGCTGCCCACATAGATGAAAAATTCACTGACGAACCCGTTAAAGGGCGGCAGGCCTGAAATTGCCAGGGAGCCGACGAGAAAAGTCACGCCGGTGACTTTCATGTTTTTAAGCAAACCGCCCAGGGCGTCGATGGAGCGGGTGCCGGTTTTATGCAGTACCATGCCGGCGCCCATGAACAGCAGCGATTTGAAAATGGAATGGTTGAGCACATGCAGCAGCCCGCCGGAAAACCCCAGAACGGCCATGATCGGATTGCCTGCCTCCACACCGATCATGCCGATACCGATGCCGATGAGGATGATGCCGATGTTTTCCACGCTGTGATAGGCCAGAAGACGCTTGAGATCGTGCTGGCCCAGGGCGTAGACCACCCCCAGGATACCCGAGACCATGCCGAAAACCAGAACCATGGTTCCTATCGCCGGGGTATGCAGGTCCAGAATGCTGTACATTCGAAGGATGCCGTAAATGCCGGTTTTTATCATTACGCCGGACATGACGGCGGAGATGTGTGAGGGGGCTGCCGGATGGGCATGGGGCAGCCAGACGTGAAAAGGGAACACACCGGCCTTGGAACCGAAGCCGATAAAGGCAAGCACAAAAACCAGAATTTTTGCCGTATGGGAGAGCCCGGTTGTATCGAATCCGAAACTGCCGGTCTGGCCGTAGAGGATCCCGAAAGCGGACAAAATAAACATGGCGCCCACTTGGGAAAAGATAAAATAGAGATAACCGGCTTTTCGGTTTCCAGCGGTCTGATGATCGTAGACGACCAGAAAAAAGGAGGATAGGGACATGATTTCCCAGGAGAGCAGGAAGGTGATCATGTTGTCGGCGACCACCACCAGGGCCATGGAGGCGGCCAGCAGGCTGAAGAAAAAATAGCTGGTGGCCGTACGAAGGGCCTTTTCCGGGTTGTTCATGTAGTGGAAGCTATAGATGGCGGCCAGCAGACAAACGGCAAAGATGGCCAGCAGAAAAAAGGCGGACAGTCCATCGATTCGAAAGGTGAGCGAGAGCGAATTGAGGTATTCCAAAGAGGCGCTGGCCGATCCATCGTGGGACAGCTTGGACAGGGCGTCGAGCATGCCCAGACAGCACCCGATGCCGATTCCCAGGACACCCAGGGTTTTCATCAAGGTAAACTGCCGGAACGACAAAAGGGGCAGAATTCCACCTGAAGCAATGATCAGTATTGACAGAAAAAATAGATTCATGTGCTCCCTTTCGGTCCTTCTGACCTTAATGCCGGGCTGTATATGGGTGCGTGTGGCACCCGGTCGCCGTGATTTAAGGTCTTTTTTCGCGGGGTGTGAAGTGGGTACGGCAAGGTGAACGGTTACAGGATAATTTCAGGGAACCTATTGCAAAACCATGCATGAAGTCAATATCGGAATCAAAGAAATCTGAGGCGGCCCATTTAAACGTCGATGGCCACGGGTTTGTCCTTCGGACACAAGCGTGGTAAATTAAACGGTACGACTGCGTTTCCATTCCATCAAATCCAAATAGAGGTGAAATGTCGAAAAAAGATAGATGCTTCCTTACCATTGATCAGGCCCTGGACGCCGTTCGCAGCGATTTCGCGCAATATGATTCCCAGTTGAATCTCCTTGGCGTGATATGGCCCATGGTTTTTGGTGACGAGGCCTATGTTCTGCGACATGCCGGCCATCGAACGATTTGGGCTAAACTTTCCGGTGATTCGAATCTGATTCCATCCAGCGAAGCGGATCTGAAGCAACGGATCATGGATCGGTTGGTTCGCGTGCCACCGGACCTGGAACAGCTGGGCCGCATCTGTTCCCGGGTGTTCGGCGCGCTGGTCACGGCTGGTTTGGGACCGGACCCGGATGCATCGCCCGGCATCTGGATCGACACCGACATGCAAGATTTTATTTGCACCCAGTGCGGCCGCTGCTGCCGGACGTTAGACTACCATGACGGCTGCACGTTAGACGATTACCGACACTGGCAGGATCTCGGCAGAACCGATATTCTCGATTGGGTGGGCGTCGTGCGACAAGACGGTCAGGTCACCGCCTGCCGAATCTGGCTGACCCCGGGGACCAATGATTTTGCCGAGGCGTGTCCCTGGTTGGCCCGGTCACCCGACCCCGACCGCTATGTCTGCACCATTCACGACGTCAGGCCGGCGATCTGCCGGCAGTACCCCGGCAGCCGAAAGCATGCCCGAATGACCGGGTGCGCGGGCTGTTGACCCCGTTTGCATGCCGCCAATAAATAGTGTATGGAAGTCGCGCGAACATTGACTCGATCTGGAGAATAGTCAAAAATGACTTCAAGCGCCTTGCGGACGACGCATGCTGCCACGACATTTAAAACCTGCACCAACTGCCAAGATCAATGGGTGAGTCTGGGTGCCTTCATCCAGGACCCAGCGATCGAACTGGTGGGGTACATGCCGACTTTCGACGATTTGGCGCTAGGCCTTTTTTTATTCAACCACGGCTGCGGAACCACCCTGGCTTGCCAGGCTGGACTGTTCGCACATCTTTACGACGGACCGGTGTACGAAACAAGAAAAACCGGCGGAGCTGAATGCCCGGGCTATTGCCTGAGTAAAACTGACTTTTCTCCTTGTCCCGCGAAATGCAGCTGTGCATTCGTCCGGGAAACCCTGATAATCATCAAACACTGGCCCAAGGCAGAAGCGCCCTGATCCGCCGGCCCCGCAACCCTCAACACGTCCAGCGGAGTTTTAAAATGGCAGACGGTACTTTCGAAAAGGTCAAGCACTCTGACAGCCGCATGTATGGCACCCCAAAACTGTTGCTCTGCGGGTTTTCCGCTCCGGCTCAGCCCAAATTTATGCAAGTCCTGGAAATGGCCGGGCTGCAGGCGGTCGGCGTCGTATGGGCCAACGAGGAAAATGGAAAAGAGACCCTGGCGGCGCTGCTCGGCCGTCCCGACGGTGCCGGGGCGGGCACAGGATCTGCACTCCCGCGGGCCATCATCGTTTCCGGCATCACCGAAAACCAGCTTCACGGACTGATGACCGTCTGCCGAAAAACGGGCATGCAGCAGTCCCTGTGGGCAGCCTTGACGCCAACGTCAGAAACGTGGCCGTTGGCGCAATTGCTGGCTGAATTGCAGGCCGAGCGAAAGGCCCTCGCCGAACGAAGGAAACCATAAACCCATGATCTCCGGATATGCCACAGCTGAGGGCACACAACAGCTTGCCGGCCGGTTTTCAGGCCTCGCCTTCACTGTGCTCGGCAGCACCGAGCTTTTGGTGAGCGGTGCCGGTTTTGGCTGCTACCGGGTCAATGCCGGTGTGACCGCCCATGCGAAAGCGCTGGAAAAAGCCCTGACCGCTGGCATCAATCTTATCGATACCAGCGCCAATTACGCCGATGGGGGTTCGGAGCAGCTGGTCGGCGAAGTGCTCAAAGCGCTGATCGAATCGGGCCGGATCAGTCGGGATCAAGTCGTGGTCGTCTCCAAGGGCGGCTATCTTCAGGGAAACAACTATGCGCTGAGTCAGCAGCGTAAAAATGACGGCAACCCCTTTGAGGAGGTCGTCGAGTATGCGGACGGGCTGGAACACTGCATTCACCCGGGGTTTCTCGAAGACCAGATTGACCGGTCCCTGCAGCGGCTAAGTCTGGACACCCTTGACGGATACCTGCTGCACAATCCCGAGTATTATTTAGGGTGGGCCCACAAAACCGGGATGAAACGCGAGAAGGCTGAAAAGGAGTACTACCGGCGAATCGAGCAAGCGTGCCGTTTCCTGGAAGATGCGGTGCAACGGGGCCGCATCCGGTTTTACGGCATTAGCTCCAACACCTTTCCCGCATCTACGGACGATCCTGAATTCACCGCGTTGCGGCGTGTCTGGGAGATTGCCGAATCCATCGGCGGTGACCACCATTTCCGGGTGATCCAATTTCCCTTCAACCTGTTCGAAACAGGCGCGGCGCTGGAGAAAAACCAGGCCGATCAGAAAACGGTTCTGGAGGCGGCCCGGGAAAAAAGTCTCGGGGTGCTGGTCAACCGTCCCCTGAATGCGTTTACCGGCAAACGCATGGTCCGTCTGGCCAGCATCGAGGTGCGCAGCCGGATGGACTACGCGGAGATCATCCAATCCATCAAGGATCTGGCCCAAAGTGAAACCCGGCTGTGGCGCAAGATTCTTCCCGATATGGAATCGATTCCCGGCGGACTGAGCGTTCGTATCAAACAGCAGGGGTGCTTTGCCGACACGCTCAACCATCACTGGCGAACCTTCGGCTCATATGAACGCTGGCGTGAAGCCAGGGACGGCATCTTTCTTCCCCGCATTCAGGGGGTGATGGATTTTTTATTGCCTTATGCGGACAGCCATCCCGATCTGGCCGCCTGGATTCCATCCCACGAAAAAACGCTCGACCGCGCCTTCCGCGCCGTGGCGTCCGTTTACGCCGATGACGCGGTGGCCCTGGAAAAGAAAATTCTCAACTTGATCGGCCAGGCTGACCCGGCGTGGGCCAAACCCGGTACGTTGAGCCAGAAAGCCATTCGTGCGATCGCTTCCACCGCCGGTGTGTCCACCGTCCTGGTGGGCATGCGCAAGGAATCCTATGTTGCTGACGTACTGGCCGAACTGCGCCGACACCCCGACAAGGCCGACCGGGCCGAGGCGTGGAGCCGGCTGCAAAAAGGTGCACGGGCGATATTCTCCGACTGAAGTCGCCTTTGAACAGTCAACCCTTCGGACGCTGCACAAACCCTCCGAAATGCGCCTGCGCCCGATGGCGCTGATTACCGGCCGTCTGACCGTTTGCCCTGGGTACCCGTTTTTGATACAACGTCCGCACCCTCATTTCTTCAAGTTTTCCATTAAACCTGTGCGGTGGAGAATCGCCCATGCCAACTGAAAAACACACAATCACCATGCTGGTGGAGAACGAGCCGGGGGTTACCGCCCGGGTGTCCGGGTTATTTGCCAGTCGTGGCTACAACATCGAGACCATCTGCGGCGCTCCCACCGCCAACCCGGACATGTCCCGCATCACGATTACCACCAACACGAACCCGGACCAGATGGAGCAGATCATGAAACAGGTGCGGCGACTGATCAACGTGATCAAGGTCAGGGATATGAGCGGCGACGAGGCGGTGAGGCGGGAAATGGCCCTGATCTGCGTCCACGCACAGGAGTCGCACCGATCTGAAATTCAGCGCATCGTAGACAGCTTCAGGGCCCGCATCGTGGATACCGGACTGACCCACTACATTATCGAGGTGACCGGCCAGATGGAAAAAATCGAAGCCCTGCTGCGGCTGCTGGCCCCCATGGGGATCAAGAAGGTGGCCCGCTCCGGCATACTGGCCCTTTACCGGGAACCCGATTGAACACCGAACGATTCCATTTCACGGCACTGTCCCACTTGGAACGCTGTTTGCATCGTTTTGATGAACGAACCGTGGACCGATCGTGAAAGGAACGCGCTCAAATGGGGACTGGTGAATTCAGAAGGCGCTACGAACGCAAAAGCTATCACAGCGATGTCGTTTTTTCCCTGAACGGATATGCCTTTGGCGGAACATTGAAAGACATCAGCATGGGTGGGGCGTTTGTGCTGACCCTGTCGGTCAATCAGGTTCAAAAAGGCGATCTGATCACCATCAGCATCCCTTTCACCAATGGTCGGAAAAACGTCAAACGGCGGGGCAGGGTGCTGTGGACCAGCGGGGACGGGTTTGCCGTTGAGTTTTTATAGGCCCTGCCACTTCCGAGGGTTCGACACCTGTTTATAGAACCGTCTGCTGGGTCGTCTTGTTTTCAATCGGCCGCAGGCGCGCCAGGATCTGATTCAAGACACCCATACACGTTTCGATACGCTCCCGGGACCGATCCAGCGCTTCGGTGACGGCTTCGTGGGTAATAAATGTGCCGTAGATGGTCAAGAATTTCTCGTCGTATTCAATCTCCTTGATGACCGACGTCAATCCCTTGACATTCAAGGTCAGATAGTCGCGCATCATTTCGGGGCGGATGTAATGGAGCACAGAGAGCTGCTCCCACCGGTGGTGGATCCTGACCGCGGCGTCCTGAATGTACAGGCCGGCCTTCTGGATGTAGGCCAATTGCCGGTCGTCAGGATCGAATAGAAACCCTCTTTCCAGGAATTTGAAATCCTTGTAAGACTGATCCAAGTCATGCCAGGAGAGGTAAAGCATTTCGATGTCCGGGATGAGGATGGCGATGATCGGGTCCGTGTTGACCGCCTCGATTTCCTCTCCCTGGGTATGATTAAAAAGGGAACAGCCTGTCAATGTAGCTGCTGCTATCAGCAGAATCACAACCGTCCAACCAATCGCGTTTAGGCCTCCGCTCTTCATCGCTTACCTCTCGAAAGGGTCAGGCGACATCCATATAGGCAACGGCCGCTTTTCCCGAATGCTTGGCAATGCGTTGTCTGCCGATGTCAAATCTATTGGTTAGACCGAAACTTGTCAATATGAGGAAGGTATGTTGTGGAAGAACTTGATCATTGATCGTTGACCACCCGATAGAGCGTTCGGCTGAATTCGACCATTTCGTAGGGTTTGGCAACGACTTCACAAAAACCGTATTGCTTGTAGTTTGCAATGACGGGGTTGTCCGAGTAGCCGCTGGAAACGATAGCCTTGACCGAGGGGTCAATCGCCTTGAGCCTTTCGATGGTTTCCTGGCCGCCCATGCCGCCTTTGATGGTCAGGTCCAGGATAACTGCATCGTAAGGCGCCGAGGCCTCGAGGGCGGCCCGGTATTTGCTCACGGCGCGCTGCCCCTCTTCGGCAAAGTCGGCATCGTAGCCTAAATAATCGAGCATGTTCCCGGTCAGTTCGCGGATCATGGCCTCATCGTCCATCACCAGAATTCGGCCCTGGCCCAACACCGGTCTACCGGGTTGCGCCGTGATTTTCCTCGGCCTTCACCGGTCGGCCACGACCTGCCGGCGCTTCCGAGGCGGGAAGCAGGACGTGAAAGGTGGTGCCCACGCCAACCCGCGAACAGACCGTGATCTCCCCGCCATGATTGGAAATGATCGAATGGGAAATCGAAAGCCCCAATCCGGTCCCTTTGACGGCACCCTTTGCCTTGGTTGAAAAATAGGGGTCGAAAATTTTTTCGATGTGTTCGGCGGGAATCCCCACCCCTTGATCCTGGATGGCGATATCGACGTATCTGCCGGGGGCCAAAAGGCTGTTGGGGCTGTCGACGATCGTATTTTCGAAGCTGATGAACACGGTCCCTCCGGAAGGCATGGATTCCGCCGCATTGATCATCAGGTTGTGGATGGCCTGGCCGATCTGCTGAGGATCGATGGATGCGGACCAGATTCCGTCGGACGGTCCCAATTCGCAGCGAATGTTGGAACCGCTGAGGGAAAACGCGGCGGTGTTTTCGATCACGTTGACGACATCGGTTGGTTTTTTTGTGGGCTGTCCGCCCTTTGAAAAGGTGATCAGCCGGCGGGTGAGCGTTTTGGCGACCCGCGATGCGGCGAGGGCCTGTTCCAGCAGATCGGATAGCATGTCGTCGGATTGGGCATGTTCCAGCGCCAGGGAAATGTTGCCCATGATGGCGGTCAGCAGGTTGTTGTAGTCATGGGCGATGCCACCGGACAAGGCGGCGATGGACTCCAACTGGCGGATCCGCCGCTTCAGGTCCTGACGGTCTGCAGGGCGGTTGCTGTTATTATTCATTCAAAGGCCCACTTTTCGCGAACGGGTTGTTATCCTCGGGTCCCTCAATGCTTATCGGTCAACAAATTGGAAACTTGAACCTTCGTGCACGCCTGTCGTGACGCCCGCTATCGTAACTGCCGGCTTGTATTTTCCAATTAAATATCATATCAACCAGTTATGAATTGTTTGGGTGTAAGTGGTGCAGGGGTGCCCACACATCTTCAAGGAATACCTAAACGCTATCAGGTGCGGACATTGAATCCCCGTACAATAAAAAAAGAAGGTCCTTCGAAGGCAACATCCATTACCTGCGATTCCGTATCGAAAAAAAATAAATTTTATACTGATCCTGGATGATCGAATATTGGCTGCTTACTTGCTGGGATCCATAGTCAATGGCCGATACCATGACCATAGTGATATCGATCTGGCTATTTTACCCAATACACCCGCCACATTTTCCACAATTGATCGGCTGTCTCTGGCCTCCCGCCTGAGGGAGGTGTTGCCATATGAGGTTGATATCGGCATTCTGGGAACCCAGAATATTATCTATGCTTCCCAGGCGGTCCTTCATGGCCATTTCATTTTCTTCCGGGATGAATTTAAAAAGGATCTTTTTCCCGCAACCTGTCTGGTACTTTACGTTGAATTGAAACGGCAGCGAATCGAGGTGGAGCGTGCCTATCAAACCTGATGACGTCATTTTAAGCAAAGCTGCCATAATAGAATGTTGTATCCGAAGGATTCATGAAGAATATCAAGCCGATTCGTATAAGTAATGGCGGGCTTCCGGATTATCGCGCTGGATCAGTATTTAGGCATTGATACCGAAAATCTGCGCCATATTGCCCAGGAAGCTTTTAAAAATTTACATGCCTTTTGTATCAGTCGGGGAATTAAAATCGATCCAGTTCGAAAATGGAAAGCAGACCAATGAAACATATTTGCAAAAAGGTCTTGGAGATCGAGCCTGATTACCATCAAGCTACGGATAGATAGGGCGTTTAAATCAAAAAAATGGGTGCTAATCTGAAGCAGCGGTATTTTCTCTTAACCCGGCGGCGATATTATGGTTGATTTTGATGATGATATCCAGTTTTTCAGGTGAGGGTACAGACATCGTTTCAAAAATACGGCGATCAATAAATCCCGCCAACTTCAAAAGGTCACGTTTGACCTGAGTGGGCAGCGGATTGTCCGCTTTCGACAGTTCACCTTGAAAGATGCTCCAGATTTTCTGGTTGTATTTCAAAGCGGTGTCCAGTTCTTCAAAATTGCCGTCCTGCCAGTTTTTCTGACACACCTGCAATTTTATTGCAGCTTGAGTAAGCACGCGCGCTTCCGTTTCCCGGCCTGAAATAGTAGCTTTCTCGACATCCTGGTAGTTCTTCAAGGCGTTGTTAAACACTTTTGATAACCTCCTGCTCATATTCGATCAGTTTGCCAGCAAGTTTGAGCGCCATATAGTATCTTTTGCTGACGATGTGCTCACTGATCTGTTTGATCATGTCGAGCGCGCTGGGTGCAGCCTGAATAAACGCTGACGATAGATACCAGTAATTCTTGTGGTGGGTCGTCAGGTTTTCCTCGTCGATGTACATCAGTTGGATAGCAAAGTATATCCGACGAGCGGGCGTGTTGGCCTCTTCTTCGTTGAGGATGTTTTTTTTTCTAAGCAGCGGGACCTTATTCTCTATGATCAGATCACATTTTGAAGCTCCGTTGGTGATTACCGCACCACCAATGATAATTCGTTCTTTTGGTTTCAGTGTTATCTTCAGGCCCATGATGAATTCTATTATCCAGTCAGTAAAGAAAGGGTGCCGGTAAGATTGCTGTCCAGAGCCGCTTTTATGATCAGCGTTCCGGTAATGAGGCCGAGGGTGAAGTGGGTATTGGTAATGTAATTATATTTCATCCTTCGAAGGTCGAAAAGTCAACCGTTAATTTGATTTCGGAAGTTGAGGTAGTCACGTTCGCCCATTTCTCGAGAAACTGTTTGGTGGAAGGGGAGAAACTCCCCCTCCACCAAATTCGGCCTGTTTCAGAGATTAGCTGTAAAGGTTATCATTATCCGTTAGAACAATCTCAAAATCGACTGGGCGGCTTGTGAGGCCATGCTCAGCGAGGTGGTGCCCAGTTGTTGGCGTGTCTGCAGCATCAGCAGGTTGGCGCCCTCTTCGTTCAGGTCGGCATTGGTCAGGTTGGCCGCGCCGTCCTCAAGCGTGTTGATCATCTTGTCCGTAAAATCCTGGCGGATCGTAATGGTGCTCAACTGGTTTGAAAGCCCGATGGCACCGGTCCGCAGATCATCCCTGGCGTCATCGAGCAATCCGATATCCGTATTTACATCGGCTATTGCCGCCCAAGAAGCTGTTGAGGTTATTTCCACGCCACCAGGGGCAAGCGCGCCGGACCCGTCAATGGCGGCAACCGTCAACGTGGAATCACCGTCCTCATCGAAGGTCACGGTCAAATCTTCTGAGTTCGTTGAATCCAATAGGTTGGTGCCTTTGTAATTCGAATCGAGAACCACATCTCCTATCTGGGCTAAGATTTCTTCGTACTGTGCCGCGAGTTCACCTCTTACCGCGGCATCTGATTCGGCCAGGGCAGACTGGGCCAGAGACTTTGCCGATGCAATCAGGTCGAGCACCGCGTTGATGCCATTGTCGGCCGCTTTAATGGTCTGAATGGCCTCGCTCATTTCATCTTTTCTGATCGCCAGATCGCCCGCGCGCTGGGTGTGGCCTTGGGCTGCGAAGAAAGCGATGGGATCGTCCAGTGCGGAGTTGACCTTTTTACCGGTAGCCAGCCTGGACGAAGTGAGATCCATGGCTTTTGCAGTTTTCTGAAGGCTGAAAAGGTTCTGTCTCATTCCCGATGTTAAAGTGATGTTGTCCATTGCCATTTTGTTTTCTCCTTTTCTAGGGTGGTTGATTTGGCATTTCTTGCCAAACCTGTATGGTTGCTTCGGTTGTTGCTTTGCCTTTTATTCAGTCCGTTTTTTAACTCGCCTCCTTCCGGGACATGGGTTGGTTAATTTCAAAACCTATATCGGTTTACCGGCGATAAACTTTAGCTTTAATAGAAGCACGCGCCAAAAATTTATCATGCGATCCCATTGAACCCGCGAAACTGATCACCGGAGGGGTTCATTTTGAGACCGAACCTGTCTTTGCCTGTGAAGGTGAATTCAATGTGCGACGGGTCGATGGTGCCGTTTGCGGCTTCGTTTTGCCGGATCGTAAAAGAGACCACCGCGGTTTGGCTTTTTTGGTCATAATAGACGTTGTCAGGGTATCTTGGCGGCATGATTTCAGTTGCGGCAACCGGCAAGCCAAAATTATAGCTTTCACCCGGCCCACTGCCGGTTGACCGGCTGATCGACCAGTTCAGCCGGTTTTCCACCGATTCCCGATCCATCTCCTTGTCAAAAATAAATTTCATGGTGAAGGTTTTTGAAGCGTTGGGATCGGTCAGGTATGCATCCAAGGAGGCAACCGTCGTGTTTAGCGATTTTTTGTATAAGAAATCTGTTGAATAGGCGGTCGCCATTTTAGGCGGATCAACTTTATAGATGTATTTGCTCAACGTATCGGCCAACCCGGGCGATTTCTTCTGCAGAAAAGCAACCTTTTCCTCGGCTTTTTCGATTTCACCCATGTCTGCATAGGCATACCCGATTTCTGCAAGGGCTTCATATAAATCGCGATCTTTGCGAATGGCCTGTTCAAACCGTTGAATGGCGTCTTCGTATCGTCCCTGCCGGCTATACGACAAACCGATGCCATAGTCCCCGTTGGCTTTTTCCGGCGCCATCCGTTTAACGGTATTGAACTCTTTTTCCGCTCGGCTGTACTTTTCGAGCTCAAGATAGGCCTGGCCCAGTGAATAATGGTTGACCGCGCTGGGGTTCTTTCTCACCGCTTCCTTGTATTGACCTTCTGCATCTTTGAACCGGTCTAAAGAATAATATAGATTGCCGAGGGATACATGGGTATCATCCCGGAATGGATCCAGACGGATCGACTGTTCGTAGGCATCGATGGCCTTTTCTGTTTTCCCCAGTTTCAGGTACGCATCGGCCATGTAATTGGAAGCGTCGGCGGCATACTCGCCCTGGGGTGAGAGCCCGACGGCCCGCTGGAATTCCTTGGCTGCTTCCTTGAATCGCTTGTTCGTGTAAAGATCGATGCCGTTCGTGAGGGCACGTTTGGACAACTCGTCCAGCTGCGATTGCTGCTGCATCGTTGCTGAATACATCAGGTCGGCGTTGACCGCTGAGGCAAAAAGAAAATCCATCGTAATCCATCCGTTTGCTGCAATTGGAGGCAGATCAATCAAAACCAAAGGTGATTTCAACCCAGAGTATCGGCCCTGTGGGCAGCCCACTTTAGTCTTTTCTGGTTGTGGATAAGCCACTTTGATATTGTTACGGCAGCAAGA
>CAVPIL010000019.1:0-5061 GCA_963704985.1 uncultured delta proteobacterium
CCGCGAGAACGTTGCTTTATGGTATTTTTCCATGCTTTAGCGACTATCCCCGATTGTTGTTCGATCGGCAAGGCAGGACATCCGTTAAGAATCCCCATCTTGCTCCAGCAGCCCAATGGAGAATGATTACTGACTCACCTTCTTGAAGTCAAGCGATTGATGGCTGCAACATGCGGCTTTCAGCGTTGATTTTCTCCTTGACAGCCGCCGTGGAAACGAGCACTCTGAACATAGTGAGTGAGCAGTCACTTTCTAATTTTTCCACGTTACGTCGCTATGCGCGGAATCGGTCCAGTAACCGTCATGCCGGGCCCGATCGGGCATGACCAAGCGCCTGGATCCTGTTTAGACCAAGATCACCAACGTTGCGGGCATTCAATCACCCATACAACCGAAAAACAATCAGTCAAATCCGGGGAGTGAATGATGGCTGGGAATTTCGCCCGTGATTATCGGTATTATCATAATCTCATCAAAGATCAGCGTCTGCCGCTGGCATTTGTGGACCTCGATCGTTTCGACGCCAATGTGGCCTATGTGGCCGACACCCAGAAACGAAGCGGCAAAACCATCCGGGTGGCCTCCAAATCAATCCGCTGCCTGCGGCTGATTCAACGGGTGTTCGAAAAAGGCGGCAACGCTTTTAAAGGCATTCTGGCCTTCACCGTCGAAGAAGGTGCCTTTTTAGCAGAGCATGGTTTCGATGACATCATTGTAGCCTACCCCACTGTCCAACCGTCTGACATGGACCTGATGGCGGCAGTCACCCGCAAAGGGGTCCGCATGTCCCTGGTGGTCGATTGCGTGGAGCACCTGAAACGGCTGGCCCAAGCCGGCCAGCGCTCGCATGTGGTTCTGCGGGCCTGCCTGGATATCGACATGTCCTACCGCCCCACCGGCCGGGCCGTCCACCTGGGCGTTCGCAGAAGCCCCTTGCGCAATCCAGACCAGGCTGTCCAACTGGCCCGCCATGCAGAAACACTCGAAGGGGTAGCGATTGCGGCTGTCATGGGCTACGAGGCACAGATTGCCTCGGTCAACGATAATTTCCCTGGCCGACACCTGAAAAACGCCCTGCTGCGCAAGGTGAAGCAACGTTCCATGGCCGAATTGATGGCCCGGCGGCAACGCATCGTCCAGGCCCTCAAGGAATCGGGCTGCACCATCGACATCGTCAATGGCGGCGGTAGCGGCAGTTTAAAGGCCACCGCCATGGACCGTGCCGTAACGGAAGTCACCGCCGGCTCCGCCTTTTTCTCCCCTGGACTGTTCCGGCATTTCCACGATGTCGACTTTCAACCCGCGGCCTTTTTTGCGCTGCAGGTGGTCCGCTTTCCCACACCAAAAATGGTCACCTGCCAGGGAGGCGGCTATGTGGCCTCCGGTGAAATTGGTGCCAATAAACTTCCCTGGCCGGTAATGCCCCCGGGGCTGACCTATATCGGGATGGAAGGTGCCGGGGAGGTTCAAACGCCCTTAAAACTACCCGCCGGAACCGCACCGCTTGAAATCGGCGATCCAATCTTCTTCCAGCACGCCAAAGCCGGCGAGCTGTGCGAAAGGTTCAATCAACTGCTGCTGATCAAAGACGGAAAAATCGTTGATTGCGCAAAGACTTACCGAGGACAAGGCCACGCATTTCTATAATCGGACAGGCTTATCCTGCGGGGAAATGGAGGATCATCGTGAATCTGAATCGCTCACCCATACATGACTATATCATCGTCGGTGCCGGCATTTCGGGCCCCTTCATCGCCCATGAGCTTTGCCGGGCGGGCGCCAGCTGCCTGATGATCGAAGCGGGGAAACAGTTCACCCGCAGAACCTATCCCCGCAACGATCTGGATGGTACGGCCCAACTTTATTGGTCGGGAGGCCTGGAACTCGGCAGAGACGCCCGCCTGGTCTTTTTACGGCCCAAGGTAGTGGGCGGTGGCTCGGTGGTCAACCAGGCCCTGGTGGATCGCTTCGACGCGGATGCATTTGACAGCTGGCGCAGGCATTCGGGCGTGGATTTCTTCACGGAGGAGGCCATGGCGCCCTGGTATGATAAAGCCGAGGAGGAAATCACCATCCAGACCATCCCCAGCGAACACCGCAATCGCAATGCCGATATCTTCGAACAGGGATTCCAGCGCCTCGGATACCAGTTGGCCCCCCTGCGGCGAGCACAAAAGGATTGCAATTACGAAGCAGGCAATTGCTGTATCGAATGTCTCAACGGCTGCCGCATCGGCAGCAAACAGAGCACCCCGGAGACCGTTCTTAAAAAAGCCCTGGAACGGGGGCTCCATCTGCAAGCGGAGACTGAAGCATTAAAGGTTGCTGCGTCGGTGGACACGATCGATGTCACCTGCCAGAAAGCCGACGGCAGCCGGTCCACCTGCCGGGCGCGCAACCTGGTCCTGGCCTCCGGGGCCATCGGCAACAGTCGCCTGCTGTTAAACTCCGCCTTCGCCAAACGGCTGCCGGCCCTGGGCGATAACTTTTTCTGCCATCCCCAGTACATGAATTTCGGCGTCTACGAACAGCCGGTCATGTCTCACCTGGGCGCCTTCCAGGCCTTCAAGTCAGACGACACCGGCTTCAGGAAAAACGGTTTCAAGCTTGAAAACGTCTATGCCGGCCCGGCGGCCATCGCATTGCTGCTAAGCGGATTCGGCCGGCAGCATCACCGGATCATGGAACGACTGCCCCATTTCGCCTGTATCGAGGTCTGCACCCGGGACACCCAGCCCGGCCGCATCAAGGTCAACCGCAGCGGCAAGGCGATGATCGTGAAGGGGCAAAACGAGGAAGACCGCCGACGCTATCACAAAGGGCTTACGGTCATCGATGAGATTTTTAAAGCCACCGGCGCCAGGGAGGTGATCCACGGAACCATGGGCATTGGTCTGCACCTGATGGGTGGTTGCGGCATGGGAACCGATCCGGATCGCTCGGTGGTCGCCCCTGACTTTCGTCTCCACGGGGTTAAAAACATCTATTGTGCCGACTCCAGCATCTTTCCCAACGCCCCGGGCATCAACCCCTCTTTGACCATCATGGCCCTTGCCAAAAAGGCGGCCGTGCAGATGCTAAAGGAAGGCAACCAATGAAAATATCAAGATACTTTACTCAACGGCAGCTCGCAGGGTTGATCAAGGTCGGCGACGTGATCCTGCCCGGCACGGATGCCTTCCCCTCCTTTTCCCGCACCGGTTGCATCGAGCATGTGGACCGCATGGCGGCATACCTGGCCGATGATGACCTAAGCGGGTTGCGATTACTTCTGGGGCTCTTGCGCTTTGCTCCCAAATGGCTGATCCGCCTGCTGATGACCGCCTGCACCAAAAATGCCCCGGTTCCCGGTTTTGCAGGCAGCGCCCTGAGAACCATCGACATCGGCATCAAGGGCATGGTCATGAGCCTTTATTACTCGAACCTGACCGGGGCGGACTATAAGGGCAAGCGGATATTTGACATTATCGGCTGGAACGCACGCCTGGTCATGCCCCATGACGATTTACCGCCGGAAGCCAGCGCAGCACCAGTCAATTACGACAATCCCGATGTTGCTGAGGTCGCGAGGTTATTCGCCCGCGCCCGGCAGGCCCAGCCGGAGATTGTCTCCTGGGGGGTCAAAAAAAGGCTCGAATTCGTCACCCGGTTGAAGGCGATCATCATCGCCCGGCAGGCTTACATTCTGGATCGCATCCAGGCGGATGCCGGCAAATCTCGCACCGACGCCTTGACCGCTGAAATTTTCGGCACCCTTGACCATCTAGATTATTTGGAGAAAAATGCCCTCAAGGTACTCGCCGACCGCAAGGTGCCCACCCCGTTCGCCCTGATGGGCAAGCGATCGAAAATCTACTTCGAACCTGTCGGTACGACCTTGATCATCTCTCCCTGGAACTACCCCTTCTACCAAGCCATCGTTCCCATCACCCTTGCCTTCGTCGTGGGCAACGCGATCATTTACAAACCATCCAGTGCTACGCCACTCAGAGGACTGGTGGAAGAACTGCTCGCCGAAACCGGCTTCGACCCCGCGTGGGTCCAGGTGGTTTATGGTCCCGGCAGGGAACTGGGCAACCGGCTCATCGACCAACGCCCGGATAAAATCTTTTTCATAGGCAGCCAGCGGGCCGGCCGTCAGATCATGGCCCTGGCGGCAGAACAGCTGATCCCGGTGGAGCTGGAAATGGGCGGCAAAGACCCCATGATCGTCTTCGAAGACGCCAATCTCCAGCGCGCGGCAGCCGGCGCCATCTGGGGTGCCTTCACCAATACTGGCCAGTCCTGCACTTCCGTCGAAAAGCTCTTCATCCAGGACAGCATCTACGAGGATTTCAAAACAATCCTGGTGCGTGAAACCCTGAAGATGACCCAGGGCACGGACGCCGATGGCGGGGCGGACGTCGGCCCCATGACTACAAGCGCCCAAGTCAAGGTGATTGCCGACCAGATTGACGATGCCAAGCAAAAGGGGGCCAAGCTGCTCACCGGTGGGGATTGGGATGGCACGTCGGCAATCATCCCGCCACTGGTGGTGGAAGACAGTACCGCTGCGATGCTGCTCAACCGGGAGGAGACCTTCGGTCCGGTGCTGCCCATCTTCGCCTTTCATGACGAAGCCGAAGCTATCCGGGTGGCAAACAGCGATGAATTCGGGCTGTCCGCCAGCGTCTGGTCGGCGGATCTTAAACGCGCCGACCGTGTCGCCCGGGCCATCGTGACGGGCAATGTCTCCATCAACAACGTCATGCTCACCGAAGGCAACCACGCCCTACCCTTCGGCGGCGCCAGGAAAAGCGGCATCGGACGCTACAAGGGAGAGTTCGGATTCTACTGCTTCGCCAACATCAAATCGATCCTCGTGGACAAAAACAGCGGCAAGATGGAGGCCAACTGGTTCCCCTACACCCGGCGTAAATTCCAGCTGTTCACCGAACTGACCACCCACATTTACTCACCGGGGATCTGGTCTCTGGTAAAAGCAGCCTTTAGCGGCCTCAAGCTGGAGGGATATGTCAAGAAACTAGGCAAAAAGGAATAGCCTGCCGTCACGGATACCGG
>CAVPIL010000020.1:0-256637 GCA_963704985.1 uncultured delta proteobacterium
TCCATGTTAACCCAATTGATCGATTCACTTGCAGATCATTAATATCGTTCCCAATGGATACCAGTAAGCCCATGACAGCAAAAATACTTGTAGTCGATGACGACGCCTCCACCGGACCATGCTCAAGGCCGTCCTTTCGGCCGAAGGCTACCATGTGCAAGAGGCTGACGACGGCGACACGGCCTGCCGGGCGGTGGAGGAGAATCTGTTCGATCTGGTGCTCATGGACCTGCGCATGCAACGCATGCACGGCGATGCAGCCCAGAAAAAGATCGCCGGGATCAGTCCCGGCACCCCGGTGGTGATCATGACGGTTTCGACCGGGTCACGCTCAGCCGTCCTAGCCCTTAAGGCCGGGGCCCACGATTATCTTACAAAGCCATCGATGTCGACAAACTGAAACTCCTGCGGACCATGACGCTGCATGACCGCGAACTGGAAGGAGAAAAACCGCAACTTGAAGGAAAGTTTAGACACGCACTTCGATTTCGGAGACATCATCGGCCGCAGCCCCTCAATGCGGGAACTCTTCGAAACCCTGGCACAGGTAGCGCCCTCGGAGGCAACGGTGCTGATCCAGGGAGAAAGCGGCACCGGCAAGGAGTTGGTCGCGGATGCCATTCACCTCAACAGCCCCCGCAAGGGCGGACCCTTCGTCAAGGTCAACTGTGCCGCCCTCCGAAACGCTGCTGGAAAGCGAACTTTTCGGCCACGAAAAGGCGCCTTCACCGGGGCGATCGGGCCTAAAGA
Source organism: uncultured delta proteobacterium (assembly GCA_963704985.1). Classification (GTDB taxonomy): domain Bacteria; phylum Desulfobacterota; class Desulfobacteria; order Desulfobacterales; family Desulfosarcinaceae; genus Desulfosarcina. The sequence continues at coordinate 751 of CAVPIL010000020.1, forward strand.
AGGGACGGTTCCACCCACGGCGTCAAGGAACTCTGTTTCTGGATGAAATCGCGGAAATGGGTCCGACCATCCAGGCAAAAATTTTGCGGGTGCTTCAGGAGAGGATTACGCCGCGGTAGGGCGGGAAGCAGGTTATTGCAGGTCGACACCCGCAGCATGTCGGCCACCAACCACAACCTGGTGGTGAGTTAGATCGTTGCCGACCAATTCCGGGAAGATCTTTATTACCGGCTTAACGTGGTGATGGTCAACGTCCCTCCGCTAAGGAACCGATCGCCCGACATCCCGTTGCTGGCCGATTATTTCTCCAGCGGTATGCTCAAAAGAATCACCGCAACCTTAAAGGCTTTCGACCCCGGGCCATTGATCTGCTGTTGAGGCATGCCTGGCCGGGCAACGTGCGCGAGTTGGAAAACGTCATTGAACGGGCGGTGATCCATGTCCAGGGGGGATTGGGTGGGTCCCGAGCACTTTCCCGACACCCTTCAGAATCATGACCATGATAACCCGGCCAGAGAGCCGGTGCTGGCATCGGGCCGATCGCTGAAGGAGGTGGAGAAGGAGATGATCCTGAAAACCCTCGAGGACATGGGCGGCAACCGGACAAGAACGGCAGAGGTGCTGGGCATCAGCCGCCGGACCCTCCAGCTGAAACTCAAGGATTACGGCATCAATTGATTGATTTTGGAATTTGCGCTCGGTGGCGGTACCCGTGTGTTCTGTAGGCCATGCCCGACGAGGGCGTATTAATCTGCTCGCCTACTTGCTGCTGGCTGCCAAGCCGATTCCCGCGGCGATGAATGACCCGCCAATGGTGTAAAGCATGATACCGATTCCCATAAAGACCAGGTAAGCTTCACCGGCCCATTTGATCAGGTGAAACGCCGTCAACGCATACAACAGCAGAAAATTAAGCGTCATGTTTGCTCACCCTCTGGAAACGATTGCTTCGTTGTCCTTCTATCCGGTTAATTTCCGAATTTATGTTTAAACGGCGTGGTTATTTATCAGGTGTCAGGTCTCGGCTTGGCCCTGCGACCTAAAATAAGTCAGAAAATATTCTGGAATTTTCGTTTCAAATGTCATTTCTGCATTGCTAAATGGGTGTTTGAACTTAATCGACAATGCATGTAGAGCCAAACGTCCCTTAGCGTTTTTACCATATTTTTTATCACCGACAATTGGATGCCCATATTCTGACAAGTGCGCACGAACTTGATTTTTTTTCCCCGTCAACAGTTCGATTTCTAATAAGCTATAATTCTTAGACTCTTTGATTACTTTGTATTTCATTTTTCTAGCAAAATCGCCATCTTTTGAATTCTTAACATGATGCATTTTTTATAATCATCTTCTTCAGCAAGATAAGACTCTATAATGGCGCTTTTTTCTGCTAAAATACCATGAACGATAGCCATGTATTTTTTTTCCACATTTTCCCATTGCTCGGCAAATTTCTCACGAATTTCAAAACTTTTTGCAAAGATCAACACTCCCGATGTATCCCGATCCAACCGATGTACAACAAATAGTTTGATCTTGGCCTTTGGATTACCTTTTCTAACATAATTGGTAAGCAAATGATGAGCTGTCTTTTCTACTTCGTAATTAGCTTTAACGCTCAAAAGGCCTGAGCTCTTATCGATCACGATTATATTTTCTTGATCCTCATAAAGAATCTTAATACCTGCCGGCACATATTTAGTTCTTATCTTTATTTTCGATTTAATCATAATAGTTTCCTAAAATTATTCCGCAAACCCAAACTACAATATCGGCGAAAACAGCCGCGCCGTGCGGATGGCCAGACGGAAAGCCAGTGAGCGGCGGTAGACGTCGTCGGTGGAGAGGGGAGCGGAGACGGCAAAATCGTTGCGGCACATCGTGTCCACCTGCCGAATAAAGTCGGGATCGGTAAAAGCCATGGTGATCTCGAAATTGATGCGCAGGGAGCGGTTGTCCAGGTTGGCCGTGCCGATGCCGGCCAGGCAGTCGTCCATCAGAAAGACCTTCTGGTGCATGAAGCCTTCGCGGTAGGTGTACATGCGCACCCCGGCCACGGCCACCTCGGCCAGGTAGCTGTGGGCCGCCCACCACACCACCCGTTTGTCTGGATTGGCCGGGATGAGGATGCGCGCGTCGACCCCGCGCATGGCAGCCAGTTGAAGGGCCTTGATCACGGCCACATCGGGCACGAAATAAGGGCTGAGCATCCAGCATCGCCGGGTGGAGGCATTGATGGCCTGGACCATCATCAGCGAACAGCCTCTCAACCATATCACCGGGGCCGGTGGGAATGCACAGCACCGGCTCGTTGCCGAAGGTGGGCAGCAGCGCCCAGGAGACATCGGGCAGCTCTCCGCAGGCCCAGTGCCAGTCTTCGACGAATGAGAGCTGGACCGCCAGGGTGACCGGGCCCCGCCATTTTCACATGGGTATCGCGCCAGGATGAAAAGCGCCGGCTCTTGCCCAAATATTCGTCGCCGACATTGTGTCCGCCCACCCAGCTTTTCTCTCCGTCCACCACTACTATTTTGCGGTGATTGCGGAAATTGATGCGGAATCGGTTGAGCCATCCCCGGCCCACCCGGAAGACACCCACATGGATACCGGCGGACTTCAAATCCTCCTTGTAGGCTCGAGACAGCCCCACCGAACCGATTCTGTCAAAGAGAAAGTAAACCCGAACACCGGCCCTGGCCCGTTCGATCAGGGCAGCCTTCAACCGGTTGCCCAGGTCGTCGGTGTGAATGATGAAAAATTGAATGAGAATATAGGGCCGGATCGGCAATGCCTTCCAGGATGGAGTCGAACGTGGCTTTGCCGTTGATCAGCAGGGTGCAGCGATTGCCTCTCATGACCGGCAGTTGGTAGATGTCGCTGAGAACGTCTATCTGGGGCGTCTCTTCTGTCCATGAGGTCGAGCAAGCTGCTGATTCTGCCGCAGCTTCTTCCCCAGATGGTGAATATCCGTACTGCCGTGCTGGTGGGCGGCGGCGTAATCCTGGATGCGCCGGGCCCCGAACATCAGGTAGAGAAAAACAGCCAGGTAGGGGAAAAAGAAAAGGCCCATAGCCAGGCGATGGTGCCCTGGGCTGGTGCGACCGTTCATGATGACGTCGAAGATAAACAGGATGCCGATGCCGTGAAGCAACAGGGGAACCAGAAACATCCAATACTCTATAACCACCTGTACTGCAGGCATCCATTAACCTTTTTCGCTTAAGCGTTTGTCCGGCGTTCGCAGCTGCCCCTGCAACGGTTTTATCTTTAGGGGCCGGTCTACCCCGAGCAGCGCTTTTTTCGTGAGCCTTTCTGGCTGCATCCATGGGGGGATCCTTTTTTCTAACATAGGACTTCTGTCGTTGGCAATCAAACTCGACCGGATTGCCTCGAGCCCAGCGGGTGAAGGCCCGGCAACAGTTACTTATAGCTTGACTTGTATAGCACGGAGTCTATATCTCATGGTGTTTCCCAAAGGTTAGGTAACGGCAATAATGCCCCTCTCCGCCGCGGCCAGCTGCCCCGCCACCCTGGTCGCCTCTGAGACAATCCCTGCTTGCCCGCATTCAGGAGGTGCGCATGCGTCGGATGATCGTTTTCAGTTTGACGGCGTTGTTTTTCCTGTATGGCAATCAAGGTGTTGCCGACACCATCTATAGGTGGACGGATGCCGATGGCGTCAAGCGTTATTCCAATTCACAGCCCCCCGACGATGTCGAAAATGTGCAGACGATCGAGGAGATCCAGTACGATCAGGTAGGGACGACCAAAACCGACAGGAATATAACCGCATGGTGGAGGACGCCAGTCAAGGCGCTGACCGTCATTTTAAGGAACAGGCCGAGCAAAAGGATCGGGAAGCGGAGGCCGAGAGGCAGCAGCAACTGGAGGCGCAAGCCCAGCGGATTGAGGAAGAACGGGCCAAGCTGCAAAAAGAGATCGACGATCTTGAAGGACGGGGCCTTGGCCCCACCTTTTCGGCCGGCCAAAAAGAGAATCTGATCAAACAGGTTCAAGAAAGAATTCGACCACCTGGAAAACAACCCCGACGGATATTTCAGCCAGTAGCTGCAGCGATACGATCATCCGCTTTTTCTGACCGCCACCACCGATATCGGACCGTCCGTGTCAATCTGCCAGCCCGGGGAGATCGTGAGGCGAAACCCATGTCGATCTTAAATGCGTCCTGCGAAATTGCGCAGCCAATATAATCTACCGGGAGGGCGTTATGGCCGATTTGCGACACACACGGACGATTATTTTGAACACGGGAACGCCTGAAGAGAAGCGTGAAGAGATCCGGGATTATTTCCATAACACCTTCACCATCGATGAAACGCTCTACGACACACTGGCATCCGACGACGCTTTTTACCTGCGGCCCGAACCACTCCGACAGCCGCCGATTTTTTACCTCGGCCATACGGGTGTCTTCTACATCAACAAACTGATTATTGCTAAAATTATCGAGCAGCGCATCAACCCCACCTTCGAATCCATGTTTGCGGTTGGGGTGGACGAAATGTCCTGGGACGATTTGGACGATGCCCATTCCAATTGGCCCGCCGTAGCAGACGTCAAAGCCTATCGGGACAAGGTGCGCGCCCTCGTGGACGGTGTCATCAGCGACCTGACACTGAACCTGCCGATCACCCTGGGATCACCCCTTCTGGGCGATCATGATGGGCATCGAACACCAACGGATCCACCTGGGACCTCCTCGGTGATCATCCGGCGCATGCCCATCGAGCAGGTTCGCCATCTGCCTTTGTGGGACATCTGCACCGAATCCGGCACTGCGCCGGACAACGAGCTACTGCCGGTGCCAGGCGGCCAGGTGGTGCTGGGAAAATCCAAGGACCACCCGCTGTACGGCTGGGACAACGAGTTCGGCCACCACACCTTCGATGTCCGGGATTTCGCGGCTTCGCGCTACCTGGTTTCCAACCGGGAGTACCTGGGCTTCGTGGAGGACGACGGCTATACCAAGAAGGACCTCTGGACCGAGGAGGGCTGGAACTGGGTGGGCTATGCCAAGGCCCGGCACCCGCTTTTCTGGATCCCGTCGGATGGTCTCTGGCGGTTCCGGACCATGACCCGCATCATCCCCATGCCGTGGGACTGGCCGGTGGAGGTCAACTACCTCGAAGCCAAGGCATTCTGCATCTGGATGGCGGAAAGGCGCGCTAAAACGATCCGGCTGCCCACCGAGGACGAGTGGTACCGGCTGCGCGACCTGCACGACATCCCGGACCAGCCCTATTGGCGTCGCGCCCCGGGCAACATCAATCTGGAGCACGGGCCTCGTCGTGCCCGGTGACCCGTTTTCGCTTCGGCGACTTTTACGACATTATCGGCAATGTGTGGCAGTGGACGGAGACCCCTGATCAGCGGCTTCGCAGGCTTCGCCGTCCATCCGATTTACGACGACTTTTCCACGCCCACCTTCGACACCCGCCACAACCTGATCAAGGGAGGGTCCTGGATCTCCACCGGCAACGAGGCCACGCGCGACGCACGCTATGCTTTCCGACGCCATTTTTTCCAGCATGCAGGCTTCCGGTACGTGGCATCCGAACAGCCGGTGGAACTGCCCGAATCCATGTATGAGAGCGACTTGGGGGTTTCCCAGTATTGCGAGGCCCATTACGGGAAGTCTTACTTCAAGGTAGAGAACTTTCCCGTGGAATGCGCCCGGCTTGCCGTGGCCTGCATGGAAGGCCGACCGAAGAAAAGGGCTCTGGACCTGGGCTGCGCCGTGGGACGCGCCACCTTCGAACTGGCCCGGACCTTCGACTTCGTCAACGGCCTGGACTTCTCGGCCCGCTTTATCCGCATCGCCATCCAGATGCAGGAAAAGGGGGTGGTCCACTACGAACTGCTGGAAGAGGGAGAGATCGTTTCCTTCCATGAACGTCGCCTGTCCGATTTCGGCCTGGACACCGTTGCCGGGCGGGCGAAATTTTTCCAGGCCGACGCCAGCAATCTCAAGCCGCAGTTCGCCGGCTACGACCTGGTCCTGGCGGCCAATCTCATCGACCGGCTCTACGACCCGAAGAAGTTTCTGACCACTATCCATCAACGGATCAACATGGGCGGTGTTCTGGTGCTCACCTCGCCCTACACTTGGTTAGAGGAATTCACCCTGCACGAAAACTGGGTGGGCGGCATCCGCAAGGACGGTGAGCCGCATACCACACTGGACGGGCTAAGAGACCTGCTGGCCGGTCATTTTCAGATGCTCGGCACCCCCCGGGACCTTGAATTCGTCATCCGTGAAACCCGGCGCAAGTTTCAGCACACCGTCAGCCAGATGACGGCCTGGGAGCGGGTGAGATAACCCGCCTCCCCCGGTTCGCCAATCTTGTGGTTAAGGCCTCTCCGAGGTCTGCTTGCCCTTGAGCAGGGTGATTTCAACCCGGCGGTTGGCCCTTCGATGCTCGTCTGACGTGTTGGGCACCAGCGGGTGGAATTCCGATTTTCCCTGAATGATCAGCCGCTGTGGGGCAACACCGTTGGTCGCCAGAAATTTGGCCACGCTGGCGGCTTGACTAGCCGCAGACAACTCCCAATTGGAGGGGTAAATCGCTGTATGGATGGCAATGTTGTCGGTATGACCCGACACGATGACCTGACAGTGTCCCAGCGGTGCGAGCAAATCGGCAATCCGGTTCAATGCTGACTGAGCCTCGGTCAGTAGTTCTGCATCGCCGACATTGAAGGTGATTCTCTCGCCCAGCACGAACACGGGTTGTTTGTCGTCCCAGCGGACGTAAAAATCATTGCTGAAGCTCTCCTTCAGGCGGTTCATCAATTCCGGCCGCGACAATTCGACAGGGTCCGCCAGCGCCTGCGGTTGACGGTTGGCTGCCGGTGGATCCGGATTGGGCTCAGCGGTTTCATCCGGCGGGATGGATTCAGCGAAGGGTTGGGATGGAGACGGGTCTGAAGGCCCAGCCGATGAACTTTCGGCCGTCGTGTGCGTGAGCTGCTGTTCCTGGGCGGCGGTTGCGGGACTTTGGATGGCATTGGCGTAGAGCAACACAAAAAAAATCAGCAGCAGGGTCATCAGGTCAACCATACTCCATAAAAAGGCGTCCGCTTCGGCGGACCCTGCTTGTCTTGCCAAGGCAACACGGGCTGTGAAACGATTGGCCGTGTTGGACTTGAACCGCCATTGGATATAATGGCCGCCACTGTCAACCATCTTCTACCTCGCCAGGCCGCGTTGCTTGGCAGAATCGCCCCAAAGCGTCCATGGACGCCGTGGCCGAATTGGGATCGGCGGAGACGCTGAGAAATCGGCTTCTGCATAGGACTTCAGACTGTGAGCGATTTCCAGGGGTGGCCGTTGATCGCACACGGCCACGACGCCGTCGAAAACGACATTCAGCACCAGCGCCTCCCGCCTGATGTGCTCGGCAAACTTTCCCGCGATCGGGAGAAACAGGAAATTGGCAAAAAGAAGGCCGTAAAAGGTGGTTAGCAGGGCCGTCGCCATACCCTGTCCGATTTGGACCGAACTGCCTATGTGGTTCAAGACATTGATCAATCCGATGATCGTACCCACAAAGCCGAATACCGGTGCGAGCCTGGCCAGCCGGTTGATCACGTTAAGCTGCGTCTGCAGCTGGTCCAGATACAGGTTGACCTCTTTTTCCAACATCATCTCGACCCGCTGACGATCGTGGTAGTCAAGGATCATCTGAAAGCCTCGGCGCAGAACCGGATTCTCGACGGCGTTGATCTTACGGTTCATCTCGCTGAGACCGGCCACCCGCTGCAGGCGCGCCAAGGAGGTAATCTGACGGATCAGATCCTCTATGGTTGCCGGGTTTGGTTTCAGGCTGCTGAACAGACTGGTGAAAAAACCGCGCAGGGTATGTACGGGAACGGCCAACAAACCGCCAACCAGGGTGCCGACAAAAACCATAGCCCCACTTCTGAAATTCACCAGAACCGGGATATCGCCCATGACATTGCGGGCAAAGAGGATAAACATCGTTATACCGATCAGTAATAGACAATTTCTTAGCACGTTATGACCCCTTCGGCTGGTGGCGTTAAAGTGAGTTGGTACGCATTGATCCAGTATGGGAAACAATTTTTCTTTTTTGTTAGCAGTTTGTGTGCCATGAGACAGGGTGCCCGAAAACTGAGCCGGAATGGAATTTTAGGCCTGGGTCTTATGCTTTCTTGGGAAAAAATTGCCGGTTTGGCCAGCTGGCCCGGCAAATAGTGAAGCATGGGCAGCAATAGAAACGGTGACGGCCGCCTTGGTCCGGATCAGAATATTTCGGAGCCGGCTGGCACGCCATAACCATGATAAGGGCGAGACGGTGTTGATATGATCAATTCGGAAACCCTGGCCGTCGTCTGCGGCCTGTGCAGCGCCCTGGCCTGGGGTGCGGGCGATTTTGCCGGCGGGTTCGCTTCCCGGCGGGCCAACGCCCTGACCGTGGTTTTCTTCTCTCAAATGCTGGGAGGAATTCTGATGCTCGGATTGGCCCCGGTTCTTGCCGAACATGCGCCAGATGCCCGGCAGGTGCTGGCGGGCATGCTGGCCGGTGCATTCGGCGTTCTGGGTCTGGTGAGTCTATACCAAGGGTTGGCATCGGGCCGCATGGGGCTTGTCGCCCCTCTATCGGCAGTGGTCACAGCAGTGATTCCCATGGGTTTTTCTTTTATCGTCGAAGGCCTTCCCACAGCGCTGCAGCTGTTCGGTCTGGCCGCCGCCATGACCGCGGTTTGGCTGCTCTCTTCTCCCGGCGGGGAGATGCGCATTGAGAAGGGAGAATTGCGACTATCCCTGTCGGCCGGGTTGGGATTCGGACTCTTTTTTATCCTGATGGACCATGCCAGCGGCCAGGCCGTCCTATGGCCTTTGTTGGCATCCAAGATCGGAGCCGTTACCGTGATGTTTGCGCTTCTCACGGCAACCCGGCAACTGGCGCCGCCGCCCAGGGGGCAGCTTGTCTTCATTGCCACAGCCGGCATTCTGGACACGGCGGGCACCGCCGCATTTGCCGCGGCCGCCCACTTGGGAAGACTGGACATCTCTACCGTGCTCGCTTCGCTTTATCCGGCGTCCACCATCCTGCTGGCCTGGCTGGTGTTCCGCGAACGCCTGGGCCGACGGCAGTGGTTTGGGGTGGTGACGGCGGGGATTGCCCTGGTGTTAATAGCGGCATAGCGGATTGGGCTGAAGAAAGGAAACACATCAATGCACCATGTCCCCCTATCCATGCAGCGCTTTGCCACTGGCCTTGAGCGCCACCTCCAGCATGATTTCCGCCAGGGTGGGGTGGGCGTGAATGGTCTTGGCGATGTCCGCCACCCCCAGGCGGTTGCTGAGCGCCAGTGAGCCTTCCCCCAGCAGATCCGTGGCATGGGGGCCGATGATGTGAACCCCCAGCAACCTGCCGTTGCCGGCATCGGAAACGATGGTGGCCTGGCCGGCCAGTTCTCCGATGACCTGGGCCTTGCCGATGTTGCGAAACAGCACGGCATCGCTGCGGGCATCGATTCCCCGTTCTTTGGCCTGGGCTTCGCTGAGGCCCACGCAGGCCACTTCCGGCATGGTGAAGATGGCACCGGGCACTGCCGTATAGTCCATGGTCCGATCGCCGCCAAGGGCATTTTCGGCCGCCAGTATGCCCTCGGTGGAGGCCACATGGGCCAGCATGACCCGCTCAGGTCCTAATACATCGCCGATGGCGTAGACCCCGGCAACGGCGGTGCGCAGTCGGTCGTCGACCGGAATCCACCCCTTGGCATCCGTTGCAAGGCCGATGGTGGACAGGCCGATGCCTTTGGTATTGGGCGACCGGCCGATGCACACCAGGGCCTGGGCCACCATTTCGGTCACCGTGACCTTATCCTTCGCCTTCAAATTCGATGCAAAAGGGGAGGGGCCGACGGTCACCCGCAGGCCGTCGCCGTTCTGCTCGATTGCTTCCACCACCCGGTTGACGTAAAACGTGATCTTGCGTTTTTTCATCTCCCGTTCCAGCACCTTGGAACAACTGGCGTCCACTGACGGCAGGGGCAGCATGCGGTCCAGGGCCTCCACGACGATCACCTTGGCCCCCATGGCCGACAGGATGCAGGCGAATTCGCAGCCGATCACCCCCCCGCCCACGATAACAATGGATTCGGGAACCTGCTCGATGCTCAGGATGTGGTTGCTGGATAGAATCCGCCGCCCGTCGAAGGGAAAGGCCGGTACCGAAAAGGGTTGGGAGCCGGTGGCGATGATCAGCCGGTCCCACGCCCAGCCCTGCACCTGGCCGTCTTGGCCGGCGGCGGACACCTTGCCGGGGCCCTCAATGCGGGCATGACCGCGAACGAGGTTGATGTGGTGGTGGGCCAGCAGGCCTTCGATACCCTTGATCTGGGTGGCCAGGATTTGCTCCTTGCGGACCATCAGTTTTTGCATATCCAGCCGGGCATCGCCATCCGCAAGGATGCCGAACGCCTCGGCCTGGTGGAACTTTTCCAGCAAATCGGCGGAGGTTTTCATGATCTTGGAGGGAATGCATCCCCAGTTCAGGCAGGTGCCGCCCACCTGTTCTTTTTCCACCACCGTGACCTCCGCTCCCAGTTGCGCAGCGCGAACCGCCGCCACGTACCCCCCCGGTCCGGCGCCCAGTATTGTCACCCGTGCTGCCATATGCCCTTTCCTCCTTTGTACCCATCCAGAAACAGCATCTTTCGGTCCAGGCCTGTGTGCTTACCCCGCTGAAATTCTCGACGCTGCACTGATAGGCCTGCGGTTTCAACCTCGCTGCGGCCTTGGCCTGAACTAAAATCTACCATTTCTGGGCGGACACACGATTAATATAGCCTTTATGCTCAACCTGCAGATCGGTCCGCCGCAATAACCGCTTCGATCAGTTAAGCGCAATTAATGTCTTTTTCAACCTTTTTTAACATATTTTTGCCGAATACATCAATTTTATAAAAAATGTTTGACAGATTCATCATGCTCGATTTATTATTTTTAATATCCGAGAAATCATAGAAAGGCCATCCATGAAAGTCGACGATCTGAACATTTCCATCGTCCGCCATCTGCAGGAAGGCCGCAAATCCTACAAGATCATCGCCGAGGATCTGGGAGTTTCCGAGAATACCGTCCGGTCACGGGTCAGCAAGCTGGAAGAAGAAGGCGTGCTGGAGATCGTCGGCCTGGTGGACCCGGAAGCGGTTCCGCGCCACCGGGTCGTGATGGTCGGCGTCAAGCTGACGACCATGGACCTCGTAAAAAAGGGTGAGGAATTCAGCCGCCTTCGCGGGGTGGTATCGGTGAGTGTGGTCACCGGTCGATTCGACCTGATCCTGGTGGTGCTGCTCAAGGAAGGCTTTGGCCTGCTGGAGTTCTATACCGAAGAAGTTTCGCGGCTGGAAGGCGTGCAATCCGTGTGAAACCTTTGTGGTTTATAAGAGTTACAATCTGAAGGTTCCCTATATATTCTAAGACTCAGGAGACTCGCGTCATGGGAACACCCATCAAACGGACATCACTGAACCGCTGGCATCGGGATCAAGGCGCCAACATGGCAAACTTTGGCGGCTACGACATGCCCTTGTGGTATTCGTCGGTCAAAGACGAACATTTAGCCGTGCTGTCCGGTGCCGGTGTTTTCGACACCAGCCACATGGCCGCCGTCACCGTCACCGGACCCGGTGCCGCAGACCTGCTCCAACACTGTTTCACCAATGACCTGGATGCCTGCATGGGGCCGTCCAAAAAGCCCCTCATTCCTGGTCGATGCGTGTATGGCGCATTTCTGGACGAAAAGGGGCATGCCATCGACGACGCCATTGTCTTCTTTGTGGAAGCCAGCAGCTACATGGTGGTGGTCAACGCCGGCATGGGCGGGGCCGTTGCCGACCACCTGCGGCACAGCCTTGGCGGAAGGGATGCATCGATCGGCGACCTGACCGATCGGCAGGGAAAAATGGACATCCAGGGCCCCGCGGCGGCCAAGGTCCTGGGGCGGGTCCTGGCCGATCCAAAAGTAGTTTTCGCCGGCATGCCTTACTTCTCTTTCAAGGGACATTTTGATCCCACCTCGCCACTGGCCGATGCGGTTCGCCTGAACGACGGCACGCCGATTTTGCTGTCGCGCACCGGCTATACCGGTGAATTCGGCTTTGAAATTTTCCTGGCGCCGGACATGATTCAAAACCTGTGGGAACGCCTCCTGGCTGCCGGGGCCAGTTATGCCATCAAGCCCTGCGGCCTGGCGGCCCGGGACAGCCTGCGTGCCGGCGCCGTGCTGCCCTTGTCCCACCAGGATATCGGCCACTGGCCATTCATCAACCACCCCTGGCCCTTTGCCCTGCCCTTTACCGCCGACCAGACCGGGTTCACCAAGGATTTCATCGGTCGGTCGGCGCTGGAAAAGCTAGCCGACGTCGCTTTTACCCAGGCTTTTGTGGGCCAGGACCTGCGCAAGATTTGCGCTGGCGAGGATTCCCGGGTCGTCGATGGCGATGGCCGGACCATCGGGACCGTGCTCACCTGCGCCACCGACATGGGTATCGGGCTTCACGACGGGCAGATTTTCAGCATCGCCAGCCCCAACCCCCCGGACGGCTTTAGAGCCAAAGGCCTTTGCTGTGGTTTTGTCAAGGTCATCCGCAAACTGACCGTTGGCCAGCACGTGGACATTGCCGACAGCCGACGCACAATCACCGTCACTATCGTGGACGATGTGCGCCCCCACCGCACCGCCCGCAAACCCATGGCCGATATGGCCTGATCGCGGACAAGGCGCCGCGCACCCATATAAAAAGTCAACCACACGGAGGGAAAAAATGAAAACGATCAGCGAACTGAATCTGCCGGAAGATGTCCGTTACACCGATGACCATGAGTGGGCCAAAAAAAAGGGCAACCTTGTGCGCATGGGCATTTCCGACTACGCCCAGGACCAGCTGGGCGATATCGTCTTCGTCGAACTGCCCGAGGTGGGCAGCACCTTTGGCAAGGGCGAGGAGTTCGGCACCGTTGAATCGGTCAAAGCCGTATCCGAGCTTTACATGCCCATCGGCGGTGAAGTGACGGCCATCAACGAAACCCTTATCGACCAGCCCGAGCTGGTCAACAGTGATCCATACAACGGCGGCTGGATGATGGAAATCAGAGCCAGCGATCCTGCCGAACTGGAGGCCCTGAAATCCAAGGCCGACTACCTTGAGATGCTGAAAGGATAAACCATCATGAGATATCTGCCCCATACCGAAGAAGACATCCAACAGATGCTTCAAGTGGTGGGCGCGGCGGATCTGGACGCGTTATTCTCCAGTATTCCCGACGACTGCCGCCGGAAGGAAGCGATGAATCTGCCCGAGCCGCTCACCGAGTGGGAGCTCAACGGGCATATGGACTGCATGGCCGCCAGCATGGGCGCTCCCCCGTTTTACAAGGTGTTCATGGGCGCTGGCAGCTACCACCATTATATCCCCGAAATCTCCCGTCAGCTGCTGCTGCGCAGCGAGTTCTTCACCGCCTACACCCCCTATCAGCCGGAGATCAGCCAAGGCACCCTGCAAACCATCTACGAGTACCAGACCCTGGTGACCCGCCTGCTGGGCATGGATGTGGCCAATGCCTCCATGTACGACGGCGCCTCCGCACTGGCCGAAGCCCTGCTGATGACCATCCGGGCCACGCGACGCAAAAAGGTGGCCGTGTCCCGGGCGGTTCATCCCCTCTACCGCAAGGTGGTGGAGACCTATTTCGCACCCACCGGTTTCGAGGTGGTCGAACTGCCCGTGGGCGCCGACGGCCGCACCGACCTCTCCGGTCTGGCCGACCTGGGTGAACTGGCCGGCGTGGCCCTGCAGAGCCCCAACTTCTTCGGCTGCATCGAGGATCTGGAGGCTGCCGGGAAAACCATCCACGCCGACAAGAAAACCCTCTTTGTAACCGCCTTCAGCGAACCGCTGGCCTACGGCCTACTCAAAAGCCCCGGCATCTGCGGGGCGGACATCGCCTGCGGCGAAGGCCAGAGTTTCGGCATCCCCCAGAGTTTCGGCGGCCCCGGCCTGGGCATGTTTGCCGCCCGGCAGCAGTATGTGCGCACCATGCCCGGCCGCCTGATCGGCAAAACCACGGACCGCGATGGCAGAACCGGCTTCGTTTTGACCCTGGCGACCCGCGAGCAGCATATCCGCCGTGAAAAAGCCACGTCCAACATCTGCTCCAACCAGGGGCTGTGTGCCACCGCCGCTACCATGTACATGGCGGCGTTGGGCGGCACAGGCATCCGCGAACTCTCCCGGCTCAACCGCGACCGGGCCGAGTACCTCAAAGCGTCACTGGCCAAGGCCGGATACGCGTCGCCGTTCAGTGCGCCCACCTTCAATGAATTCGTGGTGCGCTTCCCCAAAGGTTTTGCCGACACCTGGAAGGCCCTGCTGGAGAAGAAGATCGTCGCCGGGCTGCACCTGAAGCCCTATTATCCGGAACTGTCCGACTGCTGGCTGATGTGCGTAACCGAAACCATCTCTAAAACGGTGATCGATGCATTGGTAAAGGAGGTGGCCAAATGAAAGACCAAATAAAAGATAAGATGGGAACCACCGGTCTGATCTTCAACGAGCCCCTGCTCTGGCAAAAAGGATCCCCTGGTCGCAAGGGACTGTCCGTGCCCCGCCGCGACGTGGACGAAACCCCGCTGGACGACGCCCTGGTGGGCGACGGTCCGGATTTTCCAGATCTTTCCGAATTGGATGTGGTGCGCCACTTCACCAAGCTCTCCCAGTGGAATTTCGGCGTGGACAGCGGCATGTACCCGCTGGGCTCATGCACCATGAAATACAACCCCAAAACCAACGAACGCCAGGCGTCGATTCCCGGATTCGCCGGCGCCCATCCCCTACTGCCGGAAAGCCTCTCCCAGGGCGCCCTGGAGCTGATGGTCGACCTGCAGGGCTATCTGGGCGAAATCACCGGCCTGCCAGCGGTGACCGTGCAGCCGGCTGCCGGCTCCCAGGGCGAGCTGACCGGCATGCTGATCTTTGCCGCCTACCATAAACACAAGGGGCACGCACGCAAGAAGGTGCTGATCCCCGATACCGCCCACGGGACCAACCCGGCCAGCGCCGCCCTGTGTGGCTTCACCTCCGTTGGCGTCCAATCCGGCCCGGACGGGGTCCTGCTGCCCGAATCGGTGGCCGAACTCATGGACGAGGACACCGCCGGCATCATGATCACCAACCCCAACACACTGGGGCTGTTTGAGGACAACATCCGTCAGGTAGCCGACATCGTCCACCAAAAGGGCGGCCTGGTCTACGCTGACGGCGCCAACATGAACGCGGTGATGGGCATCGTCAACTTCGCAGACATCGGTGTAGACGTCATGCATCTGAACCTGCACAAAACGATGTCCACCCCCCACGGCGGCGGCGGTCCCGGCGCCGGCCCGGTATGCGTCACCCCGGAGCTGGAACCGTTCCTTCCCGTACCGCGGGTAGTCAAAGACGGGGACACCTACCGCCTGGACGAGGACTATCCCCTTTCCGTGGGCAAGGTGCACGCCTTTTACGGCAATTTCGGTATCCTGTTGCGCGCCTACAGCTACATCCTGAGCATGGGCAAGTATCTCAAGGAGGTCAGCCAGTATGCCGTGCTCAATGCCAACTACATCAAAGAACGCCTCAAAGGCCACTACCACCTGCCCTTTGATCGGCCCTGCATGCACGAGTGCGTCTTTACCGACAAACGCCAGCAGGAACACCATGTGGCCACCCTGGATATCGCCAAGCGGCTCATGGACCACGGGTTCCACCCGCCCACGATCTACTTCCCGCTGGTGGTCAGCGGCGCCATTATGATCGAGCCCACCGAATCCGAGTCCAAGGAGACCCTGGACCAGTTCATTGACGCCATGAAGCAGATCGCCCAGGAGGCCATAGATTGTCCCGATTGCCTGCGCGAATCACCGCAGTACCCCAAGGTAAGGCGACTGGACGAAACCGCGGCAGCCCGTAATCCCTGTCTGCGAGGCTGACGGGTTATCGACGAGGCCACTTTCAGGCGTCATGCAGGAGCGGCTTCCAGCCGCGATGAATGGAAGATCTATGTTGCGGCCAGATGCCGCTCCTACGAATTTTTGAAACTTGAAACGATGGGATTCGGAAGGGTATGCCTGACAATGCCGACCCATGACAACTGAGAACCAATCGACAGTCCCCTCGTCGTGCTGGTGGGTGGATCTGCCGGTAACCGACTACCGGAGGGCACTGGACCTGCAGCTGGCCATCGTGACTGCCAAAACAGCCGGCCGCCTGGATGCCGACGTGATCCTGAGCGTCGAGCATCCTCGCGTCTTCACCCTGGGCCGGCGCGGCGGTCGGGAAAACCTGTGCGTTACTGACGCGTTCCTGGCCGAAAAAGGCGTGTCGGTGGTGCCCACGGACCGGGGGGGCAACATTACCTACCACGGGCCGGGTCAATTGGTGGTCTATCCGATCATCGACCTCAATCGCCGGCGCCTGAAGGTCGTTGAATTCGTCTCCGGCCTCGAACAGGCCATGATCCATACGGCCGGCAACTGGGGCATCGATGCCGGCACCGATCCAGCCAACCGCGGCGTCTGGCTGGATGGCGACAAACTGGGCAGCATCGGCATCACAGTAAGACGCGGCGTCAGTTTCCACGGTCTGGCCCTCAACGTCAACACCGATATGGAGCCTTTCGGCTGGATGAACCCCTGCGGCCTTAACCAGGTGCGCATGACGTCATTGGAACGTCACCTCAACGGCCCGGTGGCCATGACCGACGCCCGGCAGGCGATGGCCACGCACCTGTCCGAGATATTTGGCATTCCATTGACAGCGGTCACCTTGGGACAACTATACGAAAGTCTTGAGATTATGGAATTGAGGGATTAAGGAATTAAGAATTGGCACCAAAGACCCAATTAAAAAGGTCTAATGAACGTATGCTGTCTTTTCAACAAAGATCTGCAGCCTTCCATTGGCATTGGGATTTTGACATTTGACATTCAGATCCTGCTTGATCCATGGGTTGCGTCGCATCATGTTGCATAACCGATAGAGACCTTCTATGCGTAAACCACCCAGCCCCATCCGCACCGGCAAACCCTCCTGGCTGAGAAGAAAGCTGCCTTCCGGCCCCGAGTACGAGCGGATCCGATCCATGATCGGCAAGGGTCAGCTCCACACGGTGTGCCAGGAGGCCAACTGCCCCAACCAGTTCGAATGCTTCTCCGCCCATACGGCCACCTTTTTGATCCTCGGCGCGGTCTGCACGCGCAACTGCCGCTTCTGCAACATCGAGGGCGGCCGTCCGGATCCGCTGGATCCGGACGAACCCCGGCGCGTGGCCGATGCGGCCGACCGGATGAACCTGCGCTATGTCGTGGTCACCTCGGTGACCCGCGACGACCTGAAAGACGGCGGCGCCGGGCATTTCGCCACCACCATCCAGGCCCTGCGGGAGAAGATACCGGGTGTCCAGGTGGAAGTGCTCATTCCTGATCTGCAAGGGGACCGGTCAGCGTTGGCAACGGTGCTGGCGGCCCGCCCCGACGTGCTCAATCACAACATGGAAACCGTCCGGCGACTCTATCCCGGCGTGCGGCCCCAGGCCGATTACGAGCGGTCACTTGAACTGCTGGCCCGCGTCAAGCAGATCGATCCAACCATTCCGGCCAAATCCGGCATCATGCTGGGCCTGGGTGAAACCGAAGCAGAAGTCCGGCAGACCCTTGCGGACATCCACCTTAGCGGCTGCCGCATGCTCACCATCGGCCAGTACCTGCAGCCCACGGCGCAGCATCTGCCGGTGGTCGCCTTTATCCCTCCGGAAGAATTCGAACACTGGCGCCGGTTTGCCCTAAAACTCGGTTTCGAAAAAGTGGCCTCCGGCCCGTTTGTGAGAAGTTCGTATCATGCCGGAGAGATGTTTACGGGAAGTGAAAGGAAGTTGATTCGGGCGGCATTGGACTGCGCTTCTGATTGATTAATCCATTTCGTCAGAATCACAACTTTAAAGCAAAAAGGGGGGTCAACCCTTTTCCCTGAAAGCCTTGATGAGGTGATCGGCAAAGCAGGCAACCGTTTCAGGCACCGGCGATTTCACCGTGTGCAGCACGATATCGGATATCGGCAGCACCGGCAATCCGTTTTCCGGCCCAAGCGTCGTTAGATCCGGCGGAACGTTGCTCTGAACAATGGGCGCAAGGGCCAGTCCGGCCCGGACTGCGTCAATAATCCCCGACATACTGCGGCTGACGTAAACAATCCGGTATTCGATGCCTGCCTTTTCCAGGGCTTTCAGGGCCCATGCCCGGAAGATGCAGTCTTCTTCGAATACGGCCAGGGGAAGTCTTTTATCCTTTGGGACAAGAAAGCCGGGGTCGGCGATCCATACCACCGGGTCATGGTAGATGACCTGCCCCCCGCCATGAATCTGGGTGCAAAGCCCAACGTCAAGCTCACCCTTTGCGACCGCGTTTTTAACTACATCGCTGTTTTCACAACGCATCTCGACCAGGACATCCGGATAGGATGAAGCAAACCGGGCCAGCAGGCTAGGCAGTACGCCCGTGGTGTAGTGCTCCGGAGAGCCGAAGCGGATGAGTCCTTTCAGCGCCGGCTTGGACAGCGCCATGACCGCATCGTCATGCTCCTTAACCATTCGCCGGGCGTAGCCGATCAGCAGGTTGCCGTCGGTAGTCAACTTCACTGTTTTTCCTATCCTTTCAAACAACGGCTTGCCGACTTCATCTTCCAGACGCTTGATTTGCATGCTTACGGCTGATTGAGAGCGGTTGACCAGTCTGCCGGCTTTGGTAAACCCCTTGGTCTCGGCGACGGTAATGAATGTTCTAAGAAAATCAATGTTTAAGTTCATACCGATCAGCAGTTGTCGTACATTCTGATTATTTCACCGGTGCCGTTTCCGGCTATACTTTTTACGTAACCATTGATCACTTTTTGCATTGGGATGGGATTATGACCGGGAAAATAGGCCTCGTATTTATCGACGGCATCTTCGACCAACCCGGATGATACCACATTGATTCTGATGCCGTTTTTCAATTCCAGGGCGACCGCCTTGACAAAACTGTGTATGCCGCCATTGACCATGGCGGCGCTGGTGGTCAGAGCTACCGGATGGTCAGCCAATATTCCCGTACTCAGGGTGAACGAGCCCCCGGGATTCAAATACTTCTGCCCAATTCTGACCAGATTCACCTGGCCCATTAATTTGCTTCGCAAACCGATGTAGAAGTCTTCCTCGGTCATGGAATCGAAGGCTGCCCATTTAGCATCCCCGGCGATGCAGGCAACGGCATCGACCTTGCCTATGGATTCAAACATGGTTTCAATCGATTGGCTGTCGGTTATATCCACGGTTACATCGCCGGAATTTCTCCCGGCAATCAGGACGTTGTGTTGCTTGGAAAGATGGTTGCTGACTTTCTTGCCAATTGTGCCTTTTCCACCAACAATTAGAATTTTCATGATACCTCTACATACCGTATGATTGTACAGCGCTTTTCAGATGGCGTAATCCCCGGATTGATTTCATGAGGAGCGCTTTTCACGGATAATTTAACCACCCTCAGATAATTTGTCCAATGAATTGTTTTGATGTTATCAATCAAATTTAATGATCGTTATAGGTCGACACCGTATTGGCAAAAACCGTTGATTTTCCCTGTTGGTGTGAAAGCTATTTATAATGTTCACATCGTTTGATGATATCTTCGAGCGCATGATCGCTTCCAATGCGGTTCTATTCGCGTCGCCGGTCTATTTCTGGGGGTTTACCTCGCAAATCAAGAGGCTGATCGATCGGGGATACGCCCTGGTGACCAACTACCACAAGCCCGGCCATACCTCTTCGATGGAAGGCAAGCGCCTCGGCCTGCTGGTCACCGGAGCGGACGCCTATGAGAACAATGCAGAGGGTCTGTTCAGCGCATTCGATCGGATTGCCGCTTTCCTGCTGGCCGGAAAAGCGGGTGAGTTGTATGCCAGCGGGTGCAGCGGGCCTGCCGATCTGCCTGCAACGGTAAGGGATCAGGCCGTGGGACTGGCGAGATCCCTGGTGGAATAGATCAGGGCCCATCCAGAAACGATTCTTTTGCCAGATATCTGCGGTAGGCTCAAAATTTATCCTCGCAATATCGACCGCTTTGCCGAGGAACGATCCGAGTTCTCCAAAGCGCAGGCCAGTGGATTGTTTGCCGTTGTAAAAAATTGAAACCGGCGGCGCTTGAATCATAGCGCTGCCGGTTTCTAATTATCGAAAACGGATTGTCAGTCCTGGGACACCCGCTTCTGGGCCTCGCGGATCAGGTCCACCAGGCTAGTAACTTTCGGCTGGGGCTGGCGGACGGAAAGCTCCGCGAACGCTTCGGCGGACAGACAGGCCTGCATGTGGGCCACCACGTCGAAGCGCTCCCACCAGCAGTCGAACACCTTGAAGCAGGGCTTCATCTCCTCTCCGCAGACCTTGCAGTAACCGAAGGTCACGTCGCTGCCCAGCCGCGGACAGCGACGTTCAAGCGCTTGCGGATCCATCAGGTGCTCTTCAGGTTCTGGGGCTTGGGATAGTTCTTGAGCACTTGCGTGGATTTCTCGATCTCTGAGTCATCCAGAGTGTAATCGAAGAGTTGCCCGGCAAAATACTTGTCGTAGGCCCCCAGGTCCAGCAGGCCGTGGCCGCTGAAGTTGACCACGATGGTTTTCTCTTTGCCCTCTTCCTTGGCTTTTTTGGCTTCTTCCACCACTTGGGCCAGGGCGTTGGTGGTTTCCGGAGCGGGGATGTAGCCCTCAGTGCGGGCCCACAGGATGCCGGCTTCGTATGCGGCCATCTGTCCCACCGATTTGGGTGTCAGCAGACCTTCGTTGATCAGCTGACTGACGGTGGGCGCCATGCCGTGATAGCGCAGGCCGCCGGCATGGATGGGTGCCGGCACGAAATTGTGTCCCAGGCTGTGCATGGGCAGCAGCGGCGTATATCCGGCGGTGTCTCCGTGATCATAGGCAAAGGGCGCCCGGGTCATGGTGGGACAGGCCTTGGGTTCCACCGGGTAGATCTCGATCTGCTTGCCGTTCATTTTGTCCAGAACGAAGGGAAAGGCCAGACCGGCAAAGTTGCTGCCGCCGCCGGCACAGCCGATGATGATGTCCGGATAATCGCCGGCCATCTCGAACTGCTTTTTGGCTTCCAGGCCGATGATGGTCTGGTGGAGCATCACATGGTTGAGCACGCTGCCCAGGGAATAGCGTGTTTTGCCGGAGGTGTCGCTGACTGCTGCTTCAACGGCTTCCGAAATGGCGATGCCCAGGCTTCCCGGCGTGTTGGGGTCTTTGGCAAGGGCATCCCGACCGGCCTTGGTCTCATTGCTGGGAGAGGCGATGCACTTGCCCCCCCAGGTTTCCATCATGGCTTTGCGGTAGGGTTTCTGATCGAAGCTGATGCGAACCATGTAAACCTTGCAGGTCAGCCCAAACTGGGCACAGGCAAAGGAAAGCGCGCTGCCCCACTGGCCGGCGCCGGTTTCGGTGGTAATCTTCTCGATGCCGAACACTTTGTTATAGTACGCCTGGGGCACGGCGGTGTTGGGTTTGTGGCTGCCCGGGGGGCTCATGCCTTCGTTCTTGTAGTAGATTTTCGCCGGTGTGCCCAACGCTTTTTCGAGGGCCGTGGCTCGGGTCAGCGGTGCCGGCCGCCAGATGGAGAGCACATCAAGAACCGGCTCGGGAATGTCGATCCAGCGTTCCGAACTCACCTCCTGCTCGATGAGATTCATGGGGAAGACCGGTGTCAACATTTCAGGACTTACCGGCTTGCCGTCGGGCCCCAGGGGGGGGTTCATTTTGATATCCGCCAGGATATTGTACCATTGTCTGGGAATCTCGTTTTTGGGCAGGATGAAGCTCTTGGGTTTCATGCACATTCCTCCTTGGTGGTAAAATAAAAAGGCCCACCGCCCCTTACAGCACAAGCGGTCCGGCGCAACCAGAAAAGAAGCAACACAATCGCGAAATCGGTTTTACGCTGCAAATCATGTTTCTGTCAATAGAAATACCCGTGATCAGCCGCGGCCGCCGGATGATCAGCTTGAGAAATTGGTGTTGACCGCCGTTTTTCAATACTGATAAGTTCCTTAAAACAATCGAAGGCTTCGGTCTGAGTCAGGCAAGGCTTGCTTGGACCGGACATTCCAAAAAACATATACAAGGAGGGGTCAATGACGCGACGAGGGTTCATTTACAGCCTGCTGTCAGGCATCCTGGGATTGGGCGCACTCGTTTTTGCAAACGGATGCATGGCACCGCTGATCAGCGCCACAGCAAGGGATAAGAGTGCCGGCGATCCATGGCAGTGCATGAACTGCGGGCATCTTACCCGCAGCAAAGAAGACCTCTCCGGGACCCGCTGCCCCCGCTGCGCCCAGCGGATGCTGATGAAGATCACCGAAGCGCAGATGGCTGAAGCCCTGAAAAAACAGGGCGCATAATCTCACACTGCCCATCTGAAGTCGTGGGAGAAAGCATGCCTTTGATGGACGCGGGCATTTTGAATCCACCTTTTCTGCTGAGGCCCGCCGGTGTTCAGACGATACTGGCAAGCGCCGGCCTGCGGGCATGGGGGAAAAATCCCATGCTGAACGCGGCCCGGGAGACGATCCTGACCACCGCTGACGGCGTGCGCCTGCTCGGTTACATGAGTCGTCAACCCCGGACGCACAACAAGGGGCTGGTGATTCTGCTGCATGGCTGGGAGGGCAGCTCCGATTCCACGTATATCCGCACCACGGGCCGTTTTCTGTTCCGCCGTGGTTTTGATGTCTTCCGCCTCAACCTGCGGGACCATGGCCCCAGCCACCACCTGAACACCGGGATCTTCTACGCGGTGCTGCTGGACGAAGTGTTCGATGCCGTCCGTCAGATCGGCGAGGGGGAAACCGGAAGACCCGTATTTCTTGCCGGATTCTCCCTGGGCGGCAATTTCGCCCTGCGTATTGCCCGCCAATGCGCCGTGCAACCCATCCACCGCTTGAAGCAGGTGGTCTGCATCAGCCCGGTATTGGATCCGGACAAGGCCACCGACCGCATCGACAACAGCCGGTTGATTCTGAAATATTTTCTGAAAAAATGGCGCCGCTCCCTGGTCACCAAGCAGTCCCTCTATCCGGACCTGTACGATTTTAACACCCTGATGGGCCTGGACAACATCCGCGAGATGACCGAGCGGCTGCTGGCGCGCTACAGCCCCTATCCCAGCGCCAAGGCCTATTTCAAAGGGTACACCCTCGTCAACGGCGACCTTCGAGGGATCACCGTTCCCACCACCGTCATCACCTCCCAGGACGATCCCATTATTCCCGTGGAAGATTTCTACGACCTGCGCCTTAGCCGTGTGACCCGCCTGATCGTTCAGCCCTACGGTGGGCATAACGGTTTTCTGGAAGGATGGCGCTTGAACGGGTGGTATGAACGGGTGATGGCCGATGCCTTTGAGGGCAGCTGATTGAGGGATTGACGAATTTAGGGATTGGGAATTGGATGCGGTATCGAGCTTTGCCAACCCCCTAATCCCTGAATCGCTTGATCCCTCAATTTCTAAAACCGGTTGTCACCGTCGATCAGCCCGCCCAAAGACCCTAAAATGGATCCTTCGCCCCGACTTCCGCCGCGCTGGGGAGCGGCCTGGAGCATGCGGCCGGCCAGCCGCGAGAATGGCAGGGATTGGAGCCAAATCTTGCCCGGTCCTTGAAGCGTTGCGAAAAAGAGCCCTTCGCCCCCGAACAGGGCCGTCTTGATGTTGCCTGCCTGGCGGATGTCGAAGTTCACGGTCTTTTCCAGGGCCACGATACAGCCGGTGTCCACATCCAACACCTCCCCGGGCTTGAGCTGACGCTCCACCACGGTGCCGCCGGCATGAACGAAAACCATGCCGTCCCCCTCGAGTTTCTGCATGATGAAGCCTTCACCGCCGAAAAGACCGGTGAGAATTTTTTTCTGCAGGTGGATGCCGATGGAGACGCCTTTGGCCGCACATAAAAAGCTATCCTTCTGGCAGATCAGGCAGCCATTGACCCCGGGCAGCGGAACGGGGATGATGTTTCCCGGATAGGGGGCTCCAAAAGCCACGTGGGCCTTGCCCTGGCCCGTGTGGGTGAACACGGTCATGAAGAGGCTTTCGCCGGTGAGCAGTCTTTTCCCCGCCCCCATGAGCTTGTCCATAAACCCGCCACCACCGCCGGAAGGTGCCGATCCATCACCGAAAACAGTCTGCATCTCAATGGTGCTGTCCTTATACATCATGGCGCCGGCTTCGGCCACGGCGCTTTCACCGGGATCGAGTTCCACCTCCACGAACTGCATTTCGGCACCGAAAATTTTAAAGTCGATGTCGTCCGCACCCGAGCGGGAACTCACGGCCGGCGGCGGTGCAGGAACCGCCATCCCGGGTGCCGGGTTGAGCTCGGCGACGCTGGTGATCGGCTGCCATTCGGCAAACCCGTCGCGCCAGGCAAAACCGTTGGGATTCTGCCGGACCTGGGCAATGGCCTGTGAAAGATCCATGGGGCCCACCTGCTTGCCGTCAACACTCAGATACCATTGGGTCATCTTGGATTCCTCCTGATTCTGAAAAAAGGGTTCAAGGGGATAGGGAAAAGCGAATCGCAGAATGTTCACTGGGCAATCACAACGGATCAGGGCATGGTGCGCTGCGCGATGTCGATGATTAAAAGGGGAGGAGCGCTTTTTTTCCTTGGACCGCTTGAACCCTTTTCATATTGGCAACGCATTGACGCGCTGATCTACAACCATCAGGCCCGTCCCAGGGAGCGGTGGATCTGTTCACGCACCGATTCGTCCAGCCCCAGCCGGCTGGCAAGGGTGGCCAGGTAGCGGCGCTCTTCCTCGGTATCCACCTCGATGGCCATGCAAGATACGGTGTAGACTTGCCGGGCCAGCTCCGGAGACGAGATCCCTTTGATAAGGGTTGCCAGGTCAGCCGGTGAAAGCAGTTCCTGGACGATAAACGCGTGCTCCTCCGTCGAAAGGTCAAACGCCTGCAGGCGTTCCAAAATATTCTTCCTCTCCGCCTGATCGATGACACCATCGGCATTGGCCGCAGCAATCATGGCCCGAATCAGAAGCACCGCCTCCGACTGGCCGGTGGTTTCGGATGCCACCGGCAAGGAGCCATCAGGCATCGGTCTGCCTGGAAGCGGCGGGGGAGGGGGCGAAGCAGAGGAAAAACTACCCATGACCGGTGGGGGTGGTGGTGCAGAACCGGTTCTGGGCGGTGGCGCTCCGGGGCCTCGGGGTGGGACGCCCGGCCCCTGAGATGGGTTCATGAAATGTTCGACGGCCTCCATGGCCACGCCCACCAGGCCCAGGGCTGCACCGCCTGAAAGCAGGCCACCAAGACCGCCACGGCTGCCCCGGGCGCTGCTGCGGATCAGTCCACCGAGGAGTTTTTCAGGATTGAACATGATGGTTTCTCCGTATTGGATGGATAATGTGAAAAAGATCGCTGGCAGCCGACTCATTTTGGCTGCTGAACCGAATTTTGAATTAGGGCGCATGCCCTGTCAAGAATTAATGCTGGCTTACGCGACGCGCTGTTCAAGACCGATAGCCTGTGTTACAACCCTCCGACAACGAAAACCTCAACAATAGCTTGCATGCCCGTGGCGGCGTTGGGAAGCGGTTCAACAGGCCTGCCTGTTAAAAGCAGGCGCCGCTTTTTCAGCGGTGTGTGCCTTGCCATGAACCCCGATGCTTTTTCCTGAAACCGGTTCAGATTAAGAAATCTTTTGATTACGGCAATAAAGGAGTTTTTATGGATACGTCGTTTGCTTTTAACCCCATTGGCATCGTTCGCTCGTGCTATCCGGAGAAATTCGGCATTCCCAGGCAGCCGAGACTGGCAACAGCCGCCCGCGCCACACTGGAAATCCTGCCGCCCTATGACCGGGAAGAGGCCTTTAAGGGCCTCGACGCCTTCTCCCACATCTGGGTCGTCTTTGTGTTCCACGGCATCTCCAAGGGTAAATGGCAAACCACCGTACGTCCTCCCCGGCTGGGAGGCAACCGGCGAACCGGCGTCTTTGCCACCCGTTCCGGATTCAGGCCCAATCCCATCGGCATGTCTGCTGTGGTTTTAGAAGGCATTTGCCGGCATCGTGGAAAGCTATTCTTGGAATTGTCCGGCATCGACCTTATGGACCGAACTCCCGTTCTGGACGTCAAGCCCTACCTGCCCTATGCAGATAACATCCCTGAGGCGGTCGGCGGATTTGCCAGCCAGCCTCCCGGAGCATCGCTCCCGGTTGCCCTAACGGCACAAGCAGAGTCGTCCTGCGGTCTGCTGGAAAACGTGCATCCCGGTTTTACGGTTCTGCTGAAACAGGTGCTGGGCGCTGATCCCCGACCCGCCTACGTTGACCGGCAGACCGCCAGAACCGATTTTGGCATGCGCTTGTATGACGTAAATGTGCGCTGGACGGTCCGACAGGGAACTATTGTTGTCCATACCATCGAAGACCATCACGGCCAGTCGAATGAACAATAGGTGAGTGCGGCGATGTCCAATCGGTCGCGGAGCGGCAGGAAGGAGAACTGATAGAAAAGGGCGGCCTCAGCCATTACCCCACCGAATAGGGATGCTTACGCCAAGCAGACCACGGGCCGAGGCGTTGCATCATCCCGGCAGGGTTAGCCGCTCAATGGAGGCCCATCTCTTTTTTTGCGGCCGCGGCGCAGTGCGGGCAGTAGGTTGAGGTGGGGGGCGATGCCGGCCTTCTCCCAAACGAAATTGTCGATGGACATCCACGGACCCGTGCCCGGCTCTCGGCCGCCGTCGTCGCGGATCTGCTTACAAACGCAACAGATCGGCAGCATCTTTTCGTACAGTTTGAGTTTGCGGGACGATTCCAGTACTTCGAAGCAGCGCGAAACCCGTAACTTCATCTCATCGGGGTCGCAGGGTTTGCGCATGTAGTCATCGGCATCCAGGCGCAGGGCATCGATTGCCGAACCATGTCTCCAGAGCCGGTGAGAATCAGCACTATGGTTTGCGGGTCTTTCGCTTTGGCGGTCTGGAGCACCTGGATCCCATCGATGCGGGCCATCACCAGATCCGTGATGACCAGATCAAAATGCGTGCCTTCCATCAGCCCGATGGCCCGTTCGCCGCTGTCTGCTGTCGAAACCGTATAGCCTTCTCCGGCCAAGTCCTTGCCGATGCCTGCCAGGAGAAAGGGGTCGTCGTCAACCAGAAGGATATGAAAGTTGCGCATTTTACGATCCGGTCGCATGGGTGTGTCGATGTTTGCCGATGACATTGCTCAAGCAGACAAATTCTGCCGCGGAAAGGCTCTCCGCCCGCCGCATGGGATCGATCTGAGCCTCAGTAAGCAGCTGTTCGCTTGCACTGGAGACCAGATGGAGGTCACTCTGGGACAACGCGTTTCTCAAGGTTTTTCGACGCTTGCCGAAAGCGGCCTTGACCACACGAAAGAGAAGGGCTTCGTCATCCGCCGCCACGGGCGGTGGAGCGGCAAAGCAGATGCCCACCAGGGTTGAATCCACCTTGGGGGCAGGGAAAAACAGAGGCGCACGCACCTGCATCAGCACCTGTGTGTGCGCACAATAGCCCAGCATGACGGACAGCCGGCCGTATTCCTTGGATCCTGGGCCGGCGCAGATGCGCTGGGCCATCTCCTTCTGGAGCATGAGCACCGCCCGGTCGATCCGGCTTCTGGCGTGGATCAGTTGGACGATGACCTGGGATGAAATATTATATGGCAGGTTGCCCAGAACCACCAACGGCCGGCCGGCCTCACGAGAGACCAATTCCAGGTCTACCCCGAGAATGTCCGCTTCCCTGATTTCGACGTTATCAATGCCGGCGGCCAGCAGCTCCGCCCTGAGCAGCCCGATGATCCGTCCATCCTTGTCCACGGCAATTACCCGGTGGGCGATTTTTGCCGCGGGTACGGTAATGGCACCCAGACCGGGGCCGATCTCCAGAACCACATCGTCGCCGCCAAGGCCGGCTTTTTTGACGATGGCCCGGGCCACGTTGGGGTCGCTTAGAAAATTCTGACCCAGCTGCTTCTTGGCCTGGATGTTCCAGGCGGTCAGCAGGGCCCGTGGTGATGTCATTGACTGGATCCAGAATCGGGATTGGCCTGCCGGGACCGTCGCCGGATGGTGATAAATACCCGGAAGGTGACAAAATAGGCCACTACGCCCAGAATGGCTCCGATGACCACACCGCCGACAATCATGGCCCAGGTCACCTCCAGGCCCAGCCCCATCAACTGGGAAAATGAGTCAAAGGCGATGCTGTCCAAGGTTTTCTGATACCCCAGCAAGGAACACCCCAGCTTGTAATTGGCATAATAGACCAGCGGGATGGTCAGCGGGTTGCTCAGCCATGTGCCCAGCGCGGCCGCCGATTTGCTTCCCCGAACCAGGAAGGCCAGGCCAATGGCGACAAGGGTCTGCAAAGGGATGATGGGGGTGATGGAAACGAAGATGCCTACCGCCATGCCAAGTGCGATATAGTGGGGGTTGCCTTCCAGTTGACGCATACGGATCAGCATCTGGCCGAATCGTTCTCTGGGGCCAGTGAACACCGGGGGCTTTTTTTTGTATGGCGCATGCTTTGAATTCATGATCCTGGCAACCGTTTCTGTAGGTAAGACCTGAGGTGTCCCTGGCGGGGGAATCCGGGTAGGGTATTGTTTCCGGTATCATCGGTAGTTTTTTCGGACCCGGTCCAGTTCCCGCTTCTGGTCGCGGCGCCGGATGGTATCCCGTTTGTCGTGACTCTGCTTGCCCCGGGCCAAGGCCAGGCTGAGCTTGGCCTTGCCGGCCTTGAAATAGAGTTTCAATGGAATGAGCGAATACCCTTTTTCATTGACCTTGCCGTAGAGCTTTTTAATCTCATAGTTGTGCAGCAACAGCTTTCTCGGGCGCAGGGGATCGTGATTGTCGAAGTAGGCAAAGGGATACGCGCCGATATGCATCTGGTAGACGAAGACTTCGCCGTTTTTTATTCGCGCGTAAGAATCCTTAAGATTGGCCTTGCCCATGCGCAGGGATTTGACCTCGGTCCCGGCCAGCACGATCCCGGCTTCATACTTGTCTTCGATAATGTAATCGTGCCGGGCCTTACGGTTTTCCGCCACCACTTTGATCGGGGTCTTTTCCACGGGCTTACTGCTCCTGTTGTTCGGGCGCGATCTTCGAGACCACGGCGCCGAAGTGTCGCTCCAGCAGCGCCTGAACCTCGTCCGGGGTGGTCATCCGCATGGCTTCATCCATAAAGCTGCCCACATCTGCCGTGTTGATTGACCGGATGGCGTTCTTTACCAGAGGAATGGCCTGGGGGTTCATACTCAGTTCATCCACACCCAACCCCAGTAAAATAGGGGCAAAAAGCGGTTCTCCGGCCATTTCACCGCACATATAGGTCTTGATGCCATTTTCCCTGCCCACTTCGCAGGTTCGCTTGATCATCCGCAGTATGGCCGGATGCAACGGCTGATGAAGGTGGGCCACATGCCGGTTACCCCGGTCAATGGCCAGTGTGTATTGGATCAGATCGTTGGTGCCGATACTGAAAAAATCAACTTTTCTGGCCAGAATATCTGCGGTGATCACTGCCGAGGGCACTTCAATCATTATTCCCACCGGAACATCCCGGTTGTGGACAATCCCCTGCTGTTCTAAACACTGAGCAGCCTCATCCAGCAGTGCGATGGTCTGTTCCACTTCTTCGATCCCCGAAATCATGGGAATGAGAATACGGACGTTGCCGTAGGCCGCGGCCCTTAGAATGGCCCGCAGCTGGGTTTTGAAAATTTCGGGTTTCTTCAGGCAATAGCGTATGGCCCGCAGCCCCAATGCCGGATTCTGCTCTTGATTGTCCCGGATATAATTCACCGCCTTATCGCCGTTGATGTCAAGGGTCCGTATGGTTACCGGCCGCTGCCCCATTACGTCGATCACGTCTTTGTAATTTTCAAACAACACGTCTTCGCCGGGGAAATCCGGTCGGCTGAGATACTGAAATTCGGTCCGGTATAGACCGATGCCGTCGCCGCCGTGATCCAACACGGAAACAACCTCTTCGGGGAGTTCGATGTTGCCCATGACCGATATCCGGATGCCGTCTTTGGTTCGGGCGGGCAGATGGCTTATCCTGGCCATCAGGGCATTTTGAATTTGGTATTGCTCCCTGCGTTCCTCGGTCTCCAGCAGGGTCTGTTCCGTGGGGTTGACCACCACAATGCCGGCTTTGCCGTCGACGATGATGATATCGTCATTTTTGATTTTCAACGTGGCGTTGCCCACCCCTAAGACAGCCGGAATTTCAAGGGTCCGGGCGATAATACCGGTATGGGAGGCCCGGCCGCCGCGATTGGTCACAAAGCCCTTGATTCGCTCCAGTTGGATCTGGCTGGTCTCTGCCGGAGAGAGGTCCCGCGCGACCAGTATCACCCGCTTGTCGATGCGGGCAATGTTTACCAGATCCGCCCCCACCAGGTTTTCCATGATGCGGTCCGACACATGCGTGATGTCATCGGCCCGCTGCTTGAGGTAGTCATCGGACATGTTTTCGAACATGGGTTTGACCAGGGAAACCACCTTTTTCAGTGCCCACTCGGCGTTGACCCGCTCCCCTTCGATCACATCGATGGTCCGGTCGTAGATCATTTTGTCTTTCAGGAGCAGCATGTGGGTCTCTAATATCTGAGCGTGCTGGCGGAAATCTTCAGGTATATCATCAATGATTCGGCGCAGCGCTTCCCGGGATTTTCTCACCGCAGTCTTGAAACGGCCCACTTCGGCAGCCAGGGATTCTTCGCGGACAACATATTTTTTTACGACATCCACGCCCTCCTTATCCACCAGGTAGGCTTTGCCGATGCATATTCCTGGGGATCCGCCGATGCCTTTGAGGATGATCTCCTGGGATTCCTGATCTTCCATGAACGATTATTCTCCAAATCCGGAACGAATCAAGGCCGCCATGCGCTCCAGGGTATTCACGTCTGCTTTATCGTCAATGCTGATTGTGATCTCCGTGCCCTTGGGGCAGGCCAAGGTTAGGATGTCCAGCATCGACCGGGCATCTGCCGTGTTGCCGTTTTTCATTATCCAAACCCCGCCGCCGGCCTCTTGGGCCAGTTTGGCCAGTTGCGCCGCCGATCTGGCGTGCAAACCCAGATCATTGACAATCAGGAGGGTTCTGGCTTGGGCATGGTTCATATTGTCCACCAATTCCGGGACCCGATGCCGGGGCACCCAAACGACCTGCCCGGCCATCCCTAAAATAAAAAGGGTAGAATCCCGCTACTGAAACCTAATTTATTTATCAACCGCCGTAGTTGATGTCAATGCGTAAACGTTGACAAGGCCGGCCCATGGAGATATGTTGATTATCAATAAATTCAGGCATGATCCTCCACCCTTTACCGACGGATATACCCATTTGAAACCATGGGAGACAGCCATGACCGCAAAGGTGACCATCTTTGGCAAAAATTCTTGACCCCATACCACGGCGGCCCGTGAGGCTTACGAACGCAGTGGTAAACCGGTTGACTATATTAGTGTGATTGATGCTCCTGAAGCGTTGGATAGTATGCTGGTTCTTTCCAACGGCCAGCGAAAAATTCCCGTGATTGTTGACGGTGGCC
Organism: uncultured delta proteobacterium; assembly: GCA_963704985.1. Classification (GTDB taxonomy): domain Bacteria; phylum Desulfobacterota; class Desulfobacteria; order Desulfobacterales; family Desulfosarcinaceae; genus Desulfosarcina. The sequence continues at coordinate 32,493 of CAVPIL010000020.1, forward strand.
GGGTGACTGTGGGTTACCAGGGAAAAGGGTGAACCGTATGAATCCGGCGGCTGGATGCCGCCTTGGACCGGTTACTGGCCGTAGGCGGGGGCTGGCCCCTGCCTACAAAAAGCGCGAAAGAGGAGCTGCATGGAGAAACAGTTTTTAATCGATGATTTGAAGCTGGGAGAATCCTGGCGCCTGTTTAAAATTATGGGCGAATTTGTTGAAGGGGTGGAGGGTCTGCACGATCTGGGGCCCGCGGTTAGTATTTTTGGATCCGCCAGGACCCGCCCCGACGATCGGCAATATCAAAAAGCGGAAGCCATCGCAGCCCTTTTCGTTAAAAACGGGTTCGGGGTGATCACCGGGGGCGGCGGAGGGATCATGGAAGCGGCCAACAAGGGCGCCGCGGAAGCCGGCGGAACGTCGGTGGGACTGAATATCCGGCTCCCCCTTGAACAAAAACCGAACCCATATGCGACGCTTCAAATGGAGTTCAAATACTTTTTCATCCGCAAGGTCATGTTTATCAAATATGCCGCCGCCTACGTCGTCATGCCCGGGGGCTTCGGCACGATGGATGAACTTTTCGAAGTGATGACCCTGGTGCAGACCCGCCGAATTCGGCCCTTTCCCATCATCATGGTGGGGACCGACTATTGGGGGGGGCTGCTGGAATGGATCCGCAACCAATTGCTGGCCCAGGCACTCATTTCTCCCCAGGACATGGAGATCATCCAGGTGCTGGATGATCCCGAGGAAATCGTCAGCACCGTCCGAAAAATCGTGGTTGTCTGAGGAAGCGCATGATGGATCACGTCAATGTGCCCGCGGCGATGGATGCGTTGCAGGACCCGACTGCGGCCGATCCTGCAGTCCAGCGGCAGAACGCGTCCCTGAGGGCCCTGCACGAGACAGCTCTGGGTCTTCTGGACAAGATCGACAAAGAGGAGCTGCTGGAGACAATCATCGAGCGGGCCGCCGCCCTTACCGGCACCGAGCACGGCTATATCTACCTGCTGGACCCTGACCGGCAAGTGATGCAGATGCGCGTGGGCAAGGGTTTTTTTTCCGGTCAGCTCGGCCTGACGGTACTCAAGGGGCAGGGCATGGGAGGCTGCGTCTGGCAGGCGGAAGCGCCCATGCTGGTGACCGACTACCGCATTTGGCCGGGGCGGCTCAACGATCCGGCCTTGGACCGTCTGCGATGCATCGTGGGCATACCCCTAAAATCCGATCGGCAGGTGCAGGGCGTTATCGGTCTGGCCCATGTGGATCCGGAACGACGATTCGACCAGGAAGACATCAAAGTTCTGGAGCGCTTTGCCGCCTTGGCCCTGCTGGCATTGGAAAAAGCCACCCTATACAGCAAGGTCACCAGCGAACTGGCGGAGCGGAAAAAGGCAAAAGCCCGCATTCGCGAGAGTGAACGGCGGTACCGGACATTCCTTGAGTCCTCGCCGGATCCTATCGTCGTCTATGATATGCAAGGCGTGGCCACCTACGTCAACCCCGCCTTCGAGCAGACCTTCGGGCTTTCCCGCCATGAGCTGCTGGGCAAACAGATTGACTTCGTCCCCGAAGCGTGCTGGCCCGAGACCAAGGCTGCCATCGACCGGATGCTCAGCGGCCGGAAGATCACCATGTTTGAAACCAAACGGCTGGCCAGGGATGGACGGGTGCTGGATGTCCAGATCAGCTCGACCCTGTTTCAGGATCAAAACGGCCGCCCCGCGGGCAACATCGTTACCCTGCGGGACATCAGCGCCAGAAAAAAAGCCGAAGAAGCCGTACAGCAGTACCATGATCAGTTGGAAGAACTCGTTCAGGAGCGTACGGCGGAACTGGCTGAGGCCAACCGCCGGCTGGAACAGCAGATCGAAGAGCGCAAACGGGCGGAAGGTGCCCTAAGGGCCCAATCCAGCCATCTGGAAGAGGTGAATACCGCTTTGCGGGTGCTGCTCAAAAAGCGCGAAGAGGATAAACGCGAGGTGCAGGAAAATATTCTGACCAATGTCAAGGAGCTGGTCTTGCCCTACCTGGCCCGACTGAAACGGGGAAGGCTGGAGCCACATCAGATGACTTTGATGGAAATTCTTCAATCCAACCTTGACAACATCATCTCGCCGTTCATCAGCAAGATCTCATCGCGGTATCTCAATTTCACGCCGGCCGAAATCCGGGTGGCCAACCTGATCAAGGAGGGCAAGACCAACAAGGAAATCGCCGAATTACTTCTGATTTCAAAGAATACCGTGTTGTTTCACCGCCACCACATCCGCACCAAGCTGGGCTTGAAGAACAAAAAAATTAACCTCAGGACCCACCTTCTTTCTTACGATGAGTAGTGGTTATTAGCCGCTATTATACTGATACTTTATCAACTTGACACGACCTGGGGACCAGATGTTAATTTAAGACCCAGCAGCACGTATGCCAGAGCCAAGGACGGACCGCCATCCTTTCTTCAGGTCGCTGAAAATTTATTGATAATCAAATATAATCAAAGATAAACAGCCGACTGACCTTCTCGACCGATTTTTTCTTGACATGGCGGGTGTGGGCTTGCATAAGATACCAATTTAAAAATGAACAAAGTTCAATTTTTAATTAATGGATAAAAAATATATCAACAATGAAAAACTCAAGCCCACTGTGCTCAGGAATGGATAGCGCCCCAGCGACCTGGCTCTGCCGACCATCGGCCGGGCAAAACCCGAACTGACAGCTGAAACATGAATCCTTTGACCATTTCCAACGTTACCCTCACCTTCGGTGGGCTCAATGCACTGACAAACGTCAACATGCGTTTCCAAACCGGCTTGATCACATCCGTCATTGGTCCTAACGGCGCCGGGAAGACCAGCCTGCTCAACTGTGTATCCGGCTTCTACCATCCCAATGAGGGAGATATCTTCTATAACGATATGAAGTTGACCCACTTCTCCCCCCATCAGGTGACCAAACTCAGAATTGCCAGAGCCTTTCAAAACCTTGAGTTGTTCAGGGGTCTATCCGTTCTCGACAACCTGATGCTGGCCCGTCATACCAACCTCAAATACAATTTCTTCCAGGCCTGTCTTTTTTTTGGAAAAGCCTCTCGATTGGAAGCTGAAAACCGGGCCTATGTAGAGGATGTGATCGATTTCATGGAACTCGAACCCTATCGCAAGAGGGTTGTAGGGAACCTGAGCTACGGCATCCAGAAACGGGTGGAGGTTGCCCGGGCGCTGACCCTGGATCCTCAATTGCTGTTGCTTGATGAACCCATGGCCGGTATGAATATTGAGGAAAAAGAAGATATTGTACGATTTATCATGGACATCAAAAAGGACCGTAAGACCACCATCGTTCTGGTGGAGCACGACCTTGGCGTGGTCATGGACATTTCAGACCAAATCTACGTGCTGGATTTTGGCGAGGTGATCGGATCGGGCACCCCCCAAGAAGTCGCCGCCAACCCCAAAGTGATCGAAGCCTATATCGGAGAAGAATAACTGTAAATGGAAAACAGAGATCATCTGCTGAGCCTGACCATTCCCCAGTTGCTGCGTTGGCGGGTAGCCACTTCGAGCGACAAAGTTGCCCTGCGGGAAAAAGAGTTTGGATACTGGCGCAGCTATACTTGGCGCCAGTACTATGATTTTGTAAGGAACACGGGCCTGGGTTTACTAAAAAGCGGTTTTGCAAAGGGCGACACCATCGCCTTGATCGGGGACAACATTCCGGAACTGCTTTTCATCGCCATTGGTGCTCAGGCCGTTGGCGGTATTTCAGCCGGTATCTACCAAACGACCATGCCCGATGAAATCGCCCAACTGCTGACCTACATGGAAGTCAGCGTGGTGTTTTGCAACGATCAGGAGCAAGTAGACAAGATTGTAGAGATCAGGGATCGGGTGCCACTGGTTAAAAAAGTGATTTACGAGGATCCCAGGGGAATGCGCAATTACACCGCCGATGACTGGTTCATGAACATCCAAGATCTCTATCGACTGGGGGAAGCGGCGCACAAGGAGCGACCCGATCTTTTTGAACAACGGGTGGACGCGGGCAAGCCCGATGATGTCTGTCATCTGTGCCTGACATCCGGCACCACCGGCCTTTCCAAGGCCACCATGCTGACGCATAAGAACTATATCAACATGGGCCTGCAACTGGCCGAAGCCGACCCCCTGGAAGATACCGACGAATACCTTTCATTTCTTCCCTTTGCCTGGATCGGTGAGCAGATGAATTCCTTTGGGGTGGCCATGGCTACCGGCATCACCCTAAATTTCCCGGAATCGGTGGAAACCGCAATGGAGGACCTTAAAGAGATTGGCCCCCATTTCATGTTTGGTGCCCCCCGGATCTATGAAACCATTCGTTCTCAAATCTGGTTGAAAATTGATGAGTCCTATTGGTTAAACCAAAAACTCTATCGCTACTTTATAAAAATTGGGGAAAAAGCGGCCACGTTTCGCATGTCGGGTGGGCGCATGCCCTTCAGCCTGAAAGCCAAGGCGTGGCTAGGCTACCAGCTGATGTTCCGCCCGTTGATCAACCAGATCGGCATGCTGCGGCTGCGCCGCGCCTATACCGGTGGGGCTGCCTTGGGGCCGGAGTTGTTCACTTTCTACCAAGCCATCGGCGTCAACTTAAAACAGATCTACGGTCAGACGGAAATCGTCGGGATTGCCTACATGCACAGGGACGGTGATGTGCGCCCGGATACCGTGGGAAAACCCCTGCCGGGAACGGAATGCAAGATCTCCGAGAAAGGCGAGATCCTCTCCCGGTCGGCATCGGTAACCCCCGGCTACTACAAGCTTCCGGAAAAAACCCTGGAACTGCTGGAAGGCGGATGGTTGCATTCCGGCGACGCAGGCTACATCGACGAAAACGGCCATCTGGTGGTCATCGACCGTCTTGCCGACGTCATGCACAACAAAGCGGGCGAGGTCTTCAGCCCCATGTTTCTGGAGAATAAGCTTAAATTCAGCCCCTACATCAAAGAAGCCGTAATTTTTGGTGACCAGCAGGATTATGTGGCCGCGTTGATCAACATCGACCCCATCGTGGTGGGCAAATGGGCCGAAGACCGGGGCATTTCCTACACTACCTATATGGATCTTTCGGCCAAACCAGAAGTGGCCGAGCTGGTCAACAAACAGGTGGCCCAAATTAATGCCAAGGCCGAAAAGCCTCACTTCAAGATCAAGCGGTTCGCTGTCCTTTACAAGTTGTTGGACATGGATGATGGCGAATTGACCAAAACCGGAAAAATCCGCCGTAAATTTGTCAAGGAAAAATACGAGAACCTCTACCTGGCGCTCTACGACGAATCTGTGACTGAAAAAACGGTGGAGGCCGCTTTCCAATACCAAGACGGCCAGACGACAACCGTCAAAACCCAACTATCCTTTTATACCATGGAAGGGTCCTGATGAGTTATTTTTTCCAACTGGTGACCAGCGGCATCGTGGTGGGCTCGATTTATGCTTTGGCTGCGTTGGGCTTTGTCCTGATCTACAAATCGAGCAAGGTGCTCAATATTGCCCACGGGCAAATTATTGCTGCCGGTGCATTCATCACCTATGCCTTAACCGGGTGGGTGGGGATCCCCATTTACATTTCCTTCCTGTTGAGCATGGTTATTACTTTTTTCCTGGCGATGAGCGTAGAGCGGATATTTTTGCGCCGGCTGATCGGAGAGCCGATCATCTCCGTCATCATGGTAACAATCGGACTTATGTCCATCCTCGATGGTTTAATTTTTTTGACCCCGTTTGGTTCGGTAAACTTCTCTTTTCCGAGATTTCTGCCCCAAACGTTGATATCCTTTGGCGGTGTGTCGATCTCCTGGACCCAGCTTGTGGGCGTAATCATCACGGTCATAATGATCGGCGGATTTTCATGGTTTTTTAAAAAATCAACCGTGGGAATTTCCATGCGGGCAGTGTCGGATGACCAGTTTGCCTCCATGTCGGTCGGCATTTCGGTGCCACGGGTGTTCGGTCTCGCCTGGGCCACGGCCGGGTTGAGCGCCGCTGCCGCCGGTGGCATCATTGGCAATATCACCGGCCTTAATTTTGAGACCCTGCAAGCCTTTGGGATTACCGTCTTCCCCGTGGTTATTTTAGGAGGGCTGGATTCCATATTGGGCGCCGTGGTGGCCGGTATCATCATGGGCGTGATCCAGCAGTTCGCCAGCGGCTATCTGGACGGCAACTGGGGGCTCAACGGCACCGCCGAGGTGCTGCCCTATATCATCTTGTTGATCATCCTGCTTTTCAAACCCCACGGTCTTTTTGGCATCCATGAAATTGAACGGGTATAGATCATGTCAACCAATCGTTGGTTAGCAACCGGCAACTATTTTACGTCTTACCAGGACGAGCAGAGGCTATTCCTTACGCATCTGGATCGGACCATCTTTGCCCTGTTTCTGTTTCTGCTTTTTGTCTGGCCCATGCTATTTAGCTTAAGCAACAAGTACATGCTGGTGTTAGACAACATACTCATTGCCATCGTTGCGATTATCGGCCTTAACATCGTAACCGGCTTTGCCGGCCTGATCTCCATCGGGCATGCCGCCTTTATGGGCATCGGGGCATACACCGTGGCCTCTTTTTCAAGAACCCTGGGCGACAGCCATGTGATCATCACACACGCCTGGCCGCTGATGATTGTTCTTGCCGGTTTGATGGGCGCGATTTTCGGGGCCATCGTTGGGCTTCCTGCCATGCGCTTGAAACATCTTTACCTGGCCATCGCCACCCTAAGCTTCCAGATGATCTTTTCATGGACCATCAAATTTCTGGGGTTTTTTAATCAGGGGCAGACCATCGCTATCAGCAGGGTGGTCTGGTTCACCGGCGAACTGGGCAGAAATGATCACTATATTTTCTGGTATTATGTGCTTCTTGTGGTGGTAGTCCTTTCAGGCTTCATGGTGCGCAACCTCCTTAGAACCCGTTATGGGCGCTGCCTAAGTGCCGTTCGGGACAATGACCGGGCCGCCGATGCCATGGGGATGCATCCCGGTCTTACCAAAGTGTACGCATTTGGTCTGGCCGGCTTTTTTGCCGGTGTCGCCGGTGCCCTGCACGCATACGTGTACCGGGGGGTTGGCTTTGAATCCTTTACCCTGCATCACTCGATCACCTATCTGGCCATGGCCATCGTGGGCGGTTTGGGCACCCTCAACGGAGCATTCTGGGGCCCGGCCGCCATAATTTCGCTCGAACTCCAGGTGGAAAACCTCGCCGAACACGCCGGCCAGATACTGCCGTCAGACTGGAATCTGGCCACGGCCTTAAAACCGCTTTCTTTTGGCCTGGTGATCGTCCTTTTTTTAATGTTTGAACCGCGAGGTATCGCCAACTGGTGGCGTATCGCACGCTCGTATACAAAACTTTGGCCGTTTCGATATTGAGCCATCGAGGATATATGCGTTGTGTTCTGCCCACTAATCAACACCCAACCAACAAAAGAGGGGGAGTCATGAAAAACAGAAAAAGGATCACCGTTGTATTATCGCTTTCACTTCTTGTTCTATTTGCATTTACTTTTCAGGCCCAGGCCGGAGAGATATACAAGCTGGGCCTGTCTCTGGCCATCACCGGACCGACTTCTGATGCCGGAGACCCTTATTCGAAAGGCGTTGAGGACTATTTTAATTATGTTAACGACATGAAACTGTTAGGCGACGACAAAATCGAATGCACCATCAGGGACGATCAGTACAAGACCGAAGTCACCAAGCGGAATTTTGAAGATTTCCTGGATCAAGGCATTGTTTTTTACCTCAACTACTCCACCGGCAGCACCCTGGCATTAAAAAAAGATTTTGACGAAGTGAAGATGCCCACCATCCCAGCCTCCTTCCATGCCGGCAACCTGGAAGGCTCCAGTTATATCTTTTTGCCCATCGCCTCCTATTCGGCCCAGGCCATCGGACTGGCTGAATATATCGTCAAAAACCACGCCGGCGGCACCCCTAAAGTGGCCATGTACATCCATCCGTCAGCCTTTGGCAGGGGACCTGTATCCGATGTGGAAAAAGCGGTTGCCGCCGGCCTCAAAATGGAGCTCGTTGAGATCGTCGAGCATGGCCAGGACCTGGACAACACCGCGATGCTGCAGCGCCTCAACAGCAAAGGCGTCGAATACATCATCAGCCAGACCATCCAGTCCCCGGTTGCCACCATGCTGAAAGATGCCAGCCGGCTGGGGCTGGTCGCCAAAACCTTCGGAGAGAAAGGCAAGATCACTTTCACAGGATGTCACTACACCGGCGGCAACGACCTGGTCTCCCTGGCTGGGTCGGCTGCGGAAAATTTCTACTGGACGACATCCTACATCGTAACCTCCGAGCCCGGCGCAGGAACGGATTTCCAGCTGGCCCTGGCCAAGAAGTACGGGCGTGATGAGAAGACGGCCAACTCCCACAATTACATCAATGGGGCGATGGTGGCCCAAGTCGCTTCCGAGTGCATCCTGCGGGCCAAATCCAAGGGCCTGAAAGTTACCAAAGAAAGCCTCTATGAAGAATTGCTGGCCATGAATGGTGCCAATGCGTTCAATACGAGTACCACGGTAGGGCCGGTGACCTATTCCGAGACCGACAAGGCAGGCGTTGATACCCTGCAGATGTATGCGGTCAAAGGTGGTGTCTTCCACTCCGTTGGGGCACCGTTCATCCCAGAATATACGAGCAAGATCAAATAACTGCCGACCCGAATGCACATTGCTTGCGGTGACCCCCTTTTGTGCTGCAGCTGATGCAACGGCGTCAGCTGCGGCACAAGGGGGATGCTAAAACACCTGTCGCCTATCCGGACACAACCGATCAGGAGCTTTCCAACAAAGCGCTGCCATGGAAAAAAAGAGCCAACACCTGCTGGAAGTCAATAACATCGAAGTGGTATACAACGACATTATCCAGGTGCTTCGCGGTGTCAGCCTGAATGTGCGGCAGGGAGGCATCGTTGCGTTGCTGGGAACCAACGGGGCAGGCAAAACAACCACCCTGCGGGCCATCAGCGGCCTGCTGAAACCGGAAAACGGGTTTATCCGCGACGGGTATATTAAGTTTATCGGCCATGACATCACCAATGTCCTGGGGACCCAGGTGGTCAAGCTGGGTGCCGTCATGGTCCCCGAGGGCCGCCGGGTGTTCAAACACCTGACCGTGGATGAAAACATTCGTGTGGGCTCCATCACCCGCAAGGACGGGTCCCAAAAAATCAAGGCCGATCACCGTAAAATGTACGACCACTTCCCGCGGCTCTCCAAGATCACCAATCGCCTGGCCGGCTACTGCTCCGGCGGCGAACAGCAGATGATCGCCATTGCCCGGGCTCTGATGGCCTCGCCGAAAATGCTGATGCTGGACGAACCCTCACTGGGTCTGGCGCCCCTGCTGGTCAAGGAAATTTTCCAAAACGTCCAGACCATCAACCGGGAAATGGACACCACCATCCTGGTGGTAGAGCAAAACGCACGCATCGCCCTTGAAATCTCCGACTACGCCTACATTATGGAATCGGGCAAGATCGTACTGGAAGGGCCGTCCAAAGAGCTCCAGAGCAACCCGGATGTCAAGGAATTTTACATGGGTCTTACCCAGGGCGGCAGGCGGAAGTCCTTCAAAGAAGTCAAGTCTTACAAGCGTCGCAAACGCTGGATGTAATCAATACGGTCGATAGCATTTCGTCGATGAGGAAAAGGGGCAAATAAAATGAATTTTCTCGTTGCCTATAACGGCTCCACGGAGTCCAGGGCGGCCCTTGGCCTGGCAATCAAGCACGCGTTCTTGTTTAAGGCCAAGGTGTTTGTCATCACCTCCATGGAGGGGGGCCACAGCGAAAAACCGGAAGACATCGCCCGGGTAAACAAGGAATTGAAGCGGGTTCAACAACAACTCGAAGAGGCCGGTGTCGACCATGAAGTCCACGAGATGGCCAGAGGTCTTTCGCCGGGTGAGGATATCGTTATTTTTGCCCAGGAAAACAGCATCGACCAGATTTTTGTTGGCATCGAAAAAAAATCCAGGACCCGGAAACTGCTTCTCGGCTCAACAGCGCAGTACATTATTCTCAAAGCAAATTGTCCGGTAACCACCATCAAGTAGTTCGTGCCCACCCATAAACGGTTCTTTTGCCCGATATCAGCGTTATGCTTGAAATTTTATCCTCAGAATACCAACTATATGCCTGCGGTAAAATTTTTCGCATGCCTTGATCTCGACCAAAATCCCTCGTTTCTGGACAGGCACGAAGAAACACACACTCACCGATCCGGCAAATGCCGTCAACCCGCAACCGATGAGGAGGCGCTATCTAAAAAAGATTGTCGCCTCAAGACGGTGGACTGTCCCTCTTGCCGCATGCAACCAAACGCTCAATTAAGAGAGCACAGGAGTATTAACCATGGGGCTCTACGATTTTTCCCTCTATGACCTGATCCATCGCAATGCCCAGTGTTATCGGAACCGACCGGCATGGTTTGAAGCCGACACCGGCGCGACGACAACCTTCGGTCAATTTAAGGCGCAGGTGGACCGACTGGCAGCAGGTCTGCAGCAGGCCGGGATCAAAACCGGGGACCGGATCGGCGTCGTTGGAAAAAACAGTCGGGCCTTTTTTGAATTATTTGGTGCCGCTGCCGCCATAGGGGCCATTGTACTGCCCATCAACTGGCGCCTTTCCGCCGATGAAGTGGCCTTTAACCTCAACGATTGCGGGCCGGCCATGGTATTTGCCGATAACGAATTCGCTGACATGGTGACAGGCATTCAGGATCGGCTTCCTTCAGTCACGCGCTGGATCAACCTGTCCGGCGCTGGCCCCTTCGATCCATTCGATGGACTGTTGCTTGACGCACCTTTTGCCGGCGTTCCGATCGACGCTGACGCCGGCCTGGTTATCATTCACACGGCGGCCGTGGCAGGCAGGCCGAGGGGCGCACTGTTGAGCCACGCCAACCTGCTGTGTGCCAGCCTGCATCTCAATTACTGCTTCGGTCTGTCGCCTGCCGACGTTCATCTTAACCTGCTGCCCCTGTTTCACGTGGGCGGCCTGTTCATGGCCGTCAATGCCTTTCACGCCGGCGCCCTGAACGTCAATATGCGCAAATTCGACGCCGCCGATGCCGTAAGTCTGATCCACGCCAAGAAGGTCTCCGTACTTTTCGATTTTTCCCCGATTCTCGGAGCAATTCTGGATGAGCAGGCAAAAACAGGTGCCGACATCTCATCCCTGAGGGCCGTCATGGGACTTGATGCGCCGGAAACCATCGAGCGTTTCCAGAAGACCATCGGTGGCTGTTTCTATAACATGTACGGCCAGACCGAAACTTCCTGCCTCACCACGATGGGCCGCTACAATGACCGGCCCGGTTCAGCCGGGCGGCCGATCCCATTGGGACGGGTGGAACTGGTGGATGACACAGACCATCCGGTGCCGACGGGCCAGGTGGGCGAGATCACCCTCAAGGGCCCCATGGTGTTCAAAGGGTACTGGCGTCTGGACGCGGACAATCGGCATACTTTCCGCAACGGGCGGCATCACACCGGCGATCTGGGCCGCTTCGACGAAGACGGATTTCTCTGGTACGCCGGCCGCAAGCCGGAAAAAGAGCTGATCAAGCCCGGCGGGGAGAATGTTTACCCGGCCGAGGTGGAGAAGGCGATCCTGGCCCATCCGGCGGTGGCGCGGACCATGGTCTTTGGCGTTCCGGATCCCCGATGGAAGGAAGGCATCAAAGCGGTTTGCGTGTTGAAAGCCGGCCAGCAGCTCAGCGCCAAAGAGCTGATCGAATTCGTCGGCAGCCGCATCGCCCGCTATAAAAAACCTCAATACGTGCAATTCGTGGACGCCCTTCCTGAAAAAAACGGGGCCCTCGACCGGGAGGCGGTAAAGGCCCTTTACGGGGGAGAACCGTCCGGCGGCGATTGACACCCCCGACCCGCATCTATCCAGCCTCCGACATGGACCGCCTTGCAAGTTCCCTTTTTTGCCCCTATCGTGCATGCCAGCGGCAACGTGTATTGAATTTCTCCGAAAAATCTGGTTCTATCACGCATCAGCGTTTCGACTCCCACCCGGTCATCAGCTAACGGATAGGCAAGGAGGCCACGGATGAATATCCTCACCATTTTGGGAAGTCCGCGCAAGGCAGGCAACACCGCCGGTGCATTGGATATGGTGGCGCATGAGCTGTCAGGTCGGCACCAGGTGGAACGGCTGGCCATCACCACCGTGAAGGTCAATGGTTGTCTGGGATGCGGGGCCTGCCAGAAAGTAACGGACCGGCCGGGTTGCGTGCAAAAGGATGACGCCCTGGCCGTGTTCGATCGCATGATGGCCGCCGATGCCCTGGTTTACAGCAGCCCGCTCTATTGCTGGGATTTCTCCGCCCAGATGAAGGCACTCATCGACCGGCACTTCTGCCTGGTCACGGGTTACGGTACGGCCAACCACCGCTCCCTGATCGCCGAAAAGCCCGCCGCCCTGCTGGTGACCTGCGCCGGTCCGGTGAAAGGCAACGCCGATGTCATCCAGACGGTTTTCGACCGGGTTTGCAACTATGGGAAGGTCCGGGTGGTGAACAAGACCGTCATTCCCTTGTGCACCACACCGGATGCTCTGGGAGAAGATGCCCGTGCCGCGGCCCGCAAACTGGCCGGGGACATCGACAACGCCTTGAGGCGCTGATCCGGTCGGAAGGATAGCTGCCCGGCCGACGAGCCCGTCCCCACTGATTGAAATTTTCCGTTGTTGTGGTTTGCCCACTCGGTTGGCGTGAAGGCTGCGGTTTATGCCGCGCGATAGCGGCCGCCTTCTTCCCTGATGCGCTGGTCCCTGGCCAGCAGGGCCAGATTCTTCCGGATCATCTGGCGCTCGAAGATGTGCTGCAGAGTGCTGTCGGGCATCCGGTTCCGGTAATAGGGCGATTTTTCGACCATCGTTTCTAGATCCATCCCTTGCCGGCAGAGATCGAAAACTGTCTCCCGCTGCCGGTCAAAGGCCGCCAGATACCGCGCGAAGGCCTCGTCGGCATGCGTGCGGTCAATCGGCGGTTTATGGGACGCACAGATGCGGCGGAAAGGTAGTTTGCGCAGCCTTGACACGCTCGCCCGGAACCGCTCGATATCGCCTTCCGGATTGCCGTACCAGGGACCGAAACCGGTGAAATCGATGTCGATGGAGAAGAGCGTTCCCGATGCCGTCTCCAGAAAACAATAATGATCGTCGAGGTGGCCCGGTGCATGAATGGCCTGCAGCCGAATGGATCCAAAATCCAGGATCTCGGCGTCCTCGAACCGGCGGTCCGGCCGGCGCATGGGATGGATGCCCAACCGGTCGGATGCCACCATGGTCCAATATTGTGCATCCTGCCGGCCTGCGACGAAGCGCTGCCCGAGCAGCCGCAGATCCCCCACCGATTCCGGAGTCTGGAGCGGCAGGAACAACTGCCTATCTTGCAGCAGGTGCCAGGACAGAATATGGTCGGGATGTGAATGGCTGATGATCAGGCTGTCGATGCGCGTGCGGCGATCGATTTCACGGATTCGTTCCGCACCGATGCCGGCATCGATGAGCACGGTCCGGTCCCCTATCATGAGGAATCCGTGGCAATGGGGAAAGCGCCCCTTGCCGGGCGCCTTCGCCAGCCAGATGCCGTCGGCGACCGGTTGCAGAAAAAAGAGATCGTCAAGTCGGGTCATCGCGTTTAAAACCGAACCTTTCCGCCCTGAAGGGTTGGTCGAAAATCTGTTGTTACCCCATTTCTGACCGGTTGAAAAGGGCCGACATGAACGGAGGCCGCACATGACACCCTATCGCAGCAAGGATGAACTGGAGCGCATTCTCACCCGCCTGTGGGAACGGATTTTTGCCGATCCGACAATCGTCAAAGCCGTTTCGGACGCCAGGTTGGTGGCCAAATTTCGTTATACGGATTTTCCCACTGAGTTGTTCATCGATTTGAAAAGAGATCCGCCGGGGTTTTACTGGAATCCAGGACCGGGTGCCGTATTCGATGTGGAGATGATTCTCTCTTCGGCCACCAGCCATGCCTTCTGGATGGAAACCCTCAATGTGCCTTTGGCCATCGCCGGCAGGAAAATAATCCCCAAAGGGTCGGTGCAAAAGGCCCTGAAGCTGATCCCGGCCCTGAAACCGGCATTTTCCATCTATCCGCAAGTGCTTCTGGCTGAAGGACGGCAAGACTTGCTGGTGCGTGCGCCCACGGGATCCCGTAAAAAACGGTTTGCCCTGTTCCACTGGCAGCGCAGAAAAGGATGGCAAAGCGACCGGATACCGGTTTTCCCCATGGACGCGTCCGAGCGGGCAGCCCCCTGCGAGGTGCCGGCCAAATCAGGCCACCGGGTGCCCGATGACCTGGAACGTCTGGAAACCATGCACACCATCCGCTTTTTTGAGGAGCACCTGGCGGCGGCCTTTGCCCGGGGTGATTTACCCACAGAAGCCATCCACCTGTCCATCGGACAGGAAGCGGTTGCCGCGGGCGTGTGTATGAACCTCAGGCCCACCGATTACCTGAACACCACCCATCGGGGTCACGGTCACATCATTGCCAAAGGGGCGGACCTGAAGGCCATGATGGCTGAAATGTATGGCAAGGCCAAGGGACTGTGCGGAGGCAAGGGCGGTTCCATGCACGTTACCGACGGCAGCCGCGGCGTACTGGGTGCCAACGGTATCGTCGGTGCCGGCTATCTGCTGGCCATGGGGGCCGGCTTTTCCATCCGCTACCGCAAGCGAGACGACATTTCCGTGGTGATTGCCGGCGACGGGTCGGTCAACCAGGGCATGTTCCACGAGGCGCTGAACATGATGGCCGTGTTTAACCTGCCGGTGCTGGTGGTGGTAGAGAACAATCTCTACGGTGAATTCACCGCCATCGACCGCCACAGTGCGGTTACCGATGTGTTCAAACGGGCGGTGGGCTACGGCATTCAATCCTTCCGGGTGGACGGCAATGATGTGCAGGCCGTCTCCCGGCAGGTGGACCAGACCATCAAGCACATTCGCAAGGACAGCAAGCCACGCCTGGTTGAACTGATGACCTACCGCTGGCACGGCCACATGGAAGGAGAGCCGGAACGCTACCGAACGGATGCGGAAAAGGCGCAATACCGGAAAAAGGATCCCATCCTCAGGCTTGAAAACGAGCTCGCCGTCGCCGGCAGCCTGACGCCGGGAGAGGCTGAGGCGGTTCGACAACGGGCCAGGCGATCGGTGGATGATGCCGTGGCGTATGCCCGGGCAGCGGATGTTCCCGATACATCCCAACTGCTTGCCAAGGTCTACGCACCCGAAGCGCCGGCACTTTTTTACGGGGCGATCCTTGATCCGGTCGATGCGCCAGATCAAAAAGAGATGTCCGTTTCCCAAGCCATCAACGAGGCCATTGCCGAGGAGATGGCCCGGGACGAAACCGTCTTTCTCTGGGGCGAAGACGTGAGCCTGGGTGGTTATTTCAGCGTCAGCGAAGGGTTGGTCGACCGCTTCGGCCCCGGTCGCATCATCGACACGCCCATCAGCGAAAACGGGATCGTGGGCGGTGCCGTCGGCGCAGCCATGACCGGACTGCGGCCGATCTGCGAAATCCTATTTGCCGATTTCCTTTCCTGCTGCATGGATCCCATACTCAACCAGGCGTGCCAAGTTGCGCTATATGACCGGCGGCCAGACCTGTGTGCCCCTGGTAATCCGAACGCCGTTGGGCAGTGGCATCGGCATGGCGGCCCAGCACTCCCAGAGCATGGAACGTTTCTTTTTCGGCATTCCCGGCCTCATGGTGGT
The DNA here is from genome assembly GCA_963704985.1 of uncultured delta proteobacterium. Taxonomy (GTDB): domain Bacteria; phylum Desulfobacterota; class Desulfobacteria; order Desulfobacterales; family Desulfosarcinaceae; genus Desulfosarcina. The sequence continues at coordinate 48,296 of CAVPIL010000020.1, forward strand.
GGCTGCCAGCGATCCCTATACAGCCAAGGGTTTGCTAAAATCAGCCATCCGCAGCCAGAATCCGGTGCTGTTCTTCGAACACAAATTGTTGTATGCCAATGTGGGGAAAGTTCCCGCGGAGGAATACCTGCTGCCGTTGGGTAAGGCCCGGGTGGTTCGGACCGGCACCGATGTGACGCTCGTGACCCACCTGCTGGGTGTCGGTGTGGCCACGGATGTGGCTGGCCGCCTGGCCCAAAAGGGTATCAGCATCGAAGTGATCGATCTATGCAGTCTCTATCCCATTGATACGACAACCATTTTAAACTCGGTGGAAAAGACCGGCAGGCTGGTGACGGTGGAAGAGGGCGTTGCCACCGGTGGCATCGGCGCCGAGATAATTGCCCGGGTGGCCTCCGCCGGCATGCACCTGCTCAAACAATCCCCCCTGCGCATCGCTGCCGCAGAGTGCCCGGTGCCTTATGCCAAAAATCTGGAAACCTTGCTGCTGCCGGATCCGGTAACGATAGCCGCAAGAATTGAAACGGAGCTCATGAGATGAGACATTCAGCTTGGAGTGGAGCCATCGCACTGGTGACCGGTGCTTCACGGGGAGTTGGACCGCATATTGCCCGAGCCCTTGCCGCCGAAGGAATTCACCTGGCCCTGACCGCCACAGCCGCATCGAAAGGACGGCTGGAACGGGTTGGGGCGTCCTTAGATCCTTTCGGGGTAAAAACCATCACCCTGGTGGCCGACCTGACCGATCCGGATCAACGGTTGGATCTCATCCGGGGCGTGAATGCATCCTTGGGCCCGGTCGATATCCTGGTGAACAATGCCGGAGTTGAAAATGCCGGTGCATTTGCCGACATGACTGAGGCGGATATCGGGCAGGTCATCGATACCAACCTGGCAGCGCCGCTTGCGCTGGCCCGACATGTGCTGCCGGAGATGATCCGCCGCAACCGAGGCGCAATTATCAATGTGGCTTCACTGGCCGGGCTTATTCCCCTGGCATATATGGCCACCTATGCAGCTTCGAAAGCTGGACTCATCGCCTGGACGGAGGCGGCGGCCAGTGAACTGGCCGGCCTGGACATCAAGGTCGCCAGCGTTTGCCCCACTTTTGTCTCCGCTGAAGGGATGCATGCCAGAACCGGTGTCCGGGCACCCTGGATTGCCGGTGAAGTGCCACCGCGAAAGGTCGCTCGCTCGGTTGTGGAGGCCCTTTCCGGAAGGTCCCATGAAATTCTGGTGACCCCCATGCCGACCAGGCCGCTGCTGGCGCTGTTGGCTCTGTTCCCCGGATTGGCCAAGCCATTGAAGGCGGCATTGGGGCTTGTCTCTTTCATGTCCCGGCGTGCAGGATAACCGCATCATCGATCGATAACGGATGGCGACGGGTTTGCGGTTTTTTTAACCCAGCGACCATGATAAGAGACCGGGAATAGATTGCTTAAGATCACGGAACCACCCGAAGACGCGGGAAGGACCTTCATGAAACCGATGTTTTTCAAGAATGTGGCCATTGAGGCAGTGGCCTGTGCGTTGCCGACGACGATCATCACCTCTGCCGACATCGAATCGCAGCTTGCCGACACCATGGCACGCATGGGCATCAAGCCCGGGCTCATCGAAGGGCTTACCGGCATCCGGGAGCGGCGGTTCTGGGACGCCGGCCAGCAGGCCAGTGACGTGGCCACCCTGGCGGCGGAAAGGGTGCTGGCGCTGTCCGGCATCCCCCGCGAGGCCATTGGCTGCCTGATCAGTACGTCGGTTTCCAAGGACTACATCGAACCTTCCGTAGCCAGCCTGGTTCACGGCAACCTGAAACTTGCCGATCACTGCATCAACTATGACATCGGGAACGCCTGCCTGGGGTTCGTTAACGCCATGGCCAGCGTGGGAATGATGATCGACGCCGGTCTCGTCGATTACGGACTCATCGTGGATGGGGAAAATTCCCGGGAAGTGGTGGAGGCGACCATCGGGCGGCTGCGGCAACCGGATAGCAGGCCGGATGCTTTTCGGGACCAGTTCGCCACCCTCACCCTGGGTTCCGGTGCGGTGGCCATGATCATATGCCACCGCGACCTGTCCACCTCGGGCCACGCGGTCAACGGGTCGGTGACCCGGGCGGCCAGCCGGCACAGCCGCCTCTGCTTGGGGCAGCGCGACCATATGACTGCCGATGCTTCCAAAGTGCTGATCTTCGGCGTGGAACTGGCCAAGAAGACCTGGGATTTGGCCAGCAGCACCTTGGCCAACTGGAACGATGCGCGAATCGACGCCTACATCCCCCACCAGGTAAGCCGGCGAAATATGGACGTGCTCAACGAAAAACTGGGCCTCACCCCGGAGAAACAGCATTTGAATTTTCCAACCCTGGGCAACATCGGCCCGGCGGCCGTGCCCATCACCTTGTGCCAGGCCGCCGAATCCGGCCGAATTCGAGCGGGCGACCACGTGGCGCTCATGGGGATCGGCAGCGGCCTCAACTGCTCCATGATGAGTGTGACCTGGTAGGCATGCCATCCAATACCGGCGGGAAGCCAAAAGCACCACTGGTTACTCTGGCGGTCAGCCTGATATGAGCCTTAACCGATCGGATCGTTGTTGATCGACCCACGATAGGCTTGCCTGCGCAATCCATACTTATGCATCTTGTAGTGAATCAGCTGCCGCGACACATTCAGCATCCTTGCAGCTGCGGAAACATTGCCACCGGCGGCCCTCAGGGCCTCATCAATCATCTTCAGTTCCTGTTCCTGCCGTCGCTCCCGCAGGTCCCGCACACCGGTTCCGGGGGGCGCCGTACCAAGTTTGGGGTCACCGGTTTTCTCAGCCGGTGACGCAGCCGGACGATCCACTGGCATTACTGGCAGCGGCGGGTCCTCATCACGAATCTGATGCAATAGCAGATGCGGCGGCAGGTGGGAGATGCGCAGGGTCATGTCCGGCCCGATGGTGTTCATGGCCCCTTCAATGAGATGTTCGAGTTCACGAACGTTTCCCGGCCAGTGATAGGTTCGAAAAAACTGCATGACCGGTTCGCTGACCGCGCACACCTTTTTGCCAAGGGCCAGGTTGTTTTTGTAAATGAAATGGCGGGTCAGCGTTTCGATACCTTCAGGCTGTTCGCGCAAGGGGGGGATGACAATGTAAACCACAGCCAGGCGATAAAACAGGTCCATGCGCAACTGCCGTTCCCGAATGGCCTTGTGGGCGGGTATGTTGACGGAGCTAATGATTTTCAATGCTACGGACACTTCGCCGGAAGCCCCGACACGCCGGATTTTTTTCTCCTGAAGCACCCGCAGCAGTTTGGACTGAAGGGCGATGGGCATCGAATTGATCTCATCCAGAAAAAGCGTGCCGCCGTTGGCCTGTTCGAAGAGACCCATCTTGTCTACGGCGCCGGTGAATGCCCCCTTTACCGTTCCGAACAGCAGACCCTCCAACAGCGTGTCCGGAATCGCCGCGCAATTGATGCCCACAAAGGGGTTATCGCTGCGGGGACTGTAGTTGTGAATGCTCTGGGCAAACATCTCTTTGCCCGATCCGGTTTCACCGCAAAGCATCACCGGTGAACTGCTCTCCGCAGCCAGACGGGCCATGGTCAAGGCGTGGAGGATGCTGTTTTCCACACCCATGATATCGGAAAATTGGTATCGGGTGCCATTGGCCAATTCCGGAGGGGTGTTCGGCGACAGGATGGAAAAGCCGGACATGACCTTTTCTAGTAAATTGTAGTTTTTTACAAAACAGATGGCGCCCGCCAGCGTCCCGTTGATGTGCAGCGGGAAGACACTGTGGATCGTGTTGGCCAGTTTGCCTTTGCAGGTCCGGTAAAAAAACAGCCTGCCGATAATGGGTGTGTTGGCTTCCAGGCATCTGAATATCATGCTTTCATGCCAGTCCAACTGATAGATGTCCGCCACCCGCTTGCCAATGACATTTCCGGGACGCAGATCGTCGATACCCGCCTGGGCTTCGTTGTAGAACAGGATGCGGCCGTCGGTGTCGGTGATGATGATGCCTTCATCAAAGGCATCGAACACCGGCAAAAAATCGAGGTTGTCGAAGTCCGGCAAAACAGGTCGATGCGTGGGTTGGTCAGACACCGTCAGTCACCATGGCGGGTTGTTTATGGTACGCTTTTATGAAAGGATTATATGTAAAAAAAACAGTCAATGAAAACATTTTTCCTTTAAATATGTACGATTTTTTGTCGGTTTCCATGTTCAAAGGGTCGGCCTTCCCACGAAAAAACTCCACCATTGACTGACACACTTCTGTCGCAAGGATTAAAATAATTTTATTTTCAGTATGTTATGTGTGTTTTTGCCTACCTGATGATGGAAACCTGGGGTGTCGGCTATCTTTTTAGTAAATTGGTCCGCCGTGGCATGCAACCTGCTCTATGAACATCGTATTATCAATGGTTGGGAGGCATTTCAGACGTCTGCACCGCGAAATCCTATCCCGTGCCTAGCCAGGTGTCGCCATTAACCGTAACAAGGAGGATCGATCATGTATGACCGCATGCAAACGTTCACCCCGGACCAGATGACCCGGATTCACGATGCATCCATGGAGCTGCTCTCCAGCGTCGGTGTGGCCTTCAATGAACCCGAAGCCCTGGAGATCTTCGCATCCAAGGGTTTCAAGGTGGATGGGAAAACGGTTTTCATGACCGAGGCCCAGATACAAAAAGCCCTCGAGACCGCCCCTTCACGGTTCACGGTGACTGCGCGGAATCCGGAAAAAAGCGTTGCCCTGGGAGAGGACGATTTCGTTTTTGCACCCGGCTACGGTGCACCCTTTATCGTCCTGCCGAACGGCAGCCAGCGGGAAGCCACCATGGCGGACTATGATAATTTCTGCAAACTGATCCAGACATCCAAAACCATCACCATGAACGGGTTCATGATGGTGGAGCCGGGCGATGTGGCGCCTGAGACCGCGCATCTGGACATGATCTTCTCCAATATCGTTTTGTGTGACAAACCCTTTATGGGAAGCCCGGTATCCAAGCAGGGCGCCCGGGACTGCATTGAGATGGCATCCATCATATGGGGCGGCAAAGAGAGGCTTATCGCCACGGGACCGGTTTCGGTATCCCTGATCAATTCACTGTCGCCGCTTCAGTTTTCCGACGAGATGGCCGGCTCCCTGATTGAACTGGCCCGGGCCAACCAGGCCTGCGTGATTGCCTCGCTGATCATGGCGGGTTCGTCCGGGCCGGTGACCCTATCCGGCGTATTGGCCTTGCAGAATGCCGAAATCTTAGCGGGTATCACCCTGGCGCAACTGGTCAATCCCGGTGCACCGGTCGTCTATGGATCCACATCTTCGGCGATGGATATGCGAACCGGCGGATTGGCCATCGGCTGCCCGGAACTGTCCATGGTGGTGTCGGCCACTGCGCAGATGGCTCGGTTTTACAAGCTTCCCAGCCGCAGTGGGGGTGGTCTGACCGATGCCCATTTCCCTGACGGGCAGGCGGCTGCGGAATCCACCCTGGCCCTTTCTACCGCTGCCCGCAGCGGCATCAACTTCATTCTCCACTCGGCAGGAATATTGGGCTCTTATATTGCCATGAGTTTTGAAAAATTCCTGATGGACGAGGAGATGTGCGGAATCATCCGCAAGCTGATCAAACCCATCGATGTCTCTGCCGAGGCCATCGATGTAGAGATGATTAAACGCGTGGGTATCGGCGGCCAGTACCTGACCCAGCCCAAAACATTCAAGCTGTGCCGCACGGAATTCTACATGACCGATTTCTTAAACCGGCAGAATTATGCCGGCTGGAGGGCTGCCGGTTCCAAGCGTATCGATCAGGTCGCCGCCGAGAGCCTGAGCCGCCGCTTAGCCGCTTATGAAAAACCCCCCATCGACCCGGATGTGGAAACGGCGTTGGCTGCTTACGTCGCCAGGCGCAAGAATAAATCTTGACGGCAAGGGACGACAGTCCTTTGGATCGGCCTTGAAACAAGTTTCAATTTTACTATTTGTTATCGTTCACGCGAGTAGATACGATCAACCCAGCATTCATATCCTATCACCTTCAGGAGGATCAGTTATGGCAACCCAGGACATTTTCAACGCAGTACTGGCATTTGACGAGGCCACGGTAAAGGCCAAGACCCAGGCGGAGCTGGAGGCCGGCACGGACCTTTCGGCGATTCTCAACGACGGGCTGATCAGCGCCATGGACGAGGTGGGCGAGCGGTTCAGTTCGGGCGAACTGTTCGTGCCCGAGATGCTCATGGCCGCCCAGGCCATGAAGGCGGGCCTGAAGATCTTAAAGCCCCACCTGTCCGCCGGCCAGAGCCGCAGCAAGGGCGTTGTGGTCATCGGCACGGTCAAGGGCGACCTGCACGACATCGGCAAGAACCTGGTCTCGATGATGATGGAGGGCGCCGGTTTCGAGGTGGTGGACCTGGGGGTGGACGTGGAGAGCGAAACGTTCGTCAAGACGGCGGCGGAAAAGAGCGCCGACGTGATCGCCCTGTCGGCGCTGCTGACCACGACCATGCCGTCGATGGAGAGCACGGTCAAGGCGGTGAAAGAGGCGGGCATGACGACCCGGACGATCATCGGGGGTGCGCCGGTGACCCAGGCCTTTGCCGACCAGATCGGCGCGGACGGTTACAGTGCCGACGCCCCGGGGGCGGTCAAGCTGGTCAAGCAGCTGGTGGCGTAGGACGGAGGACAGAGGTCAGAGGAAGAAGGATCGTAGGAGCGGCTTTCAGCCGCGATGCTTGCTTGGCGCTGATCGCGGCTGGCAGCCGCTCCTACGAAAAACCGGGGATTGAAAGCAGGAGCAAATACCATGATCATCATCGGAGAACTGATCAACGCCAGCCGCAAGGCGATCAAGGCGGCCATCGAGGCCCGCGATGCGGCGGCGATTCAACAGGTGGCCCGGGAGCAGGCCGCAGCCGGGGCGGATTACATCGACGTCAATGCGGGCATCTTCGTGGGCAAAGAGCCCGAATACCTCAAGTGGCTGGTCGAGACGGTGCAGCAGGCGACCGACACGCCCTGCGCCATCGACAGCCCGGACCCTGCGGCCATCGAGGCTGCGCTGTCGGTGCACCAGGGCATTCCCATGATCAACTCGATCAGCCTGGAGAAGGCGAGATACGACAAGCTTTTGCCGATCATCGCCGGCACACAGATGAAGGTGGTGGCCCTGTGCATGAGCGATGCCGGCATGCCCCAGAGTGTGGACGACCGCCTGCGCATCGCCGACCAACTGGTTAGTGGGCTGGTCAAGCACAACATCGCGGTGGCAAACATTTTCGTGGACCCGCTGGTGCAGCCGGTATCGGTGGACAAGACCTTCGGGGTGGGGTTCATCAAGGCCATCGAAGGGATCGTGGCCGCCTTTCCGGGCATCCACACGGCCTGCGGGCTGAGCAACATCTCTTACGGTCTGCCGGCGCGCCAGTTCATGAACCGGACCTTCATGACCATGGCGATTGCCAAGGGCCTGGACGGAGCGATCATCAACCCGCTGGACGGCCGCATGATGGCCACGATCATCGCCGCCGAAGCCCTTTGCGGCCGGGACAACTTCTGCATGAACTACCTCAAGGCCTTCAGGGCCGGCATGTTCGAAGGGTAACTGGCCAACAGAAACCGGCCGGTTGCGATTGCTGGGCCGGTTTTCCTGTATTCTACACCTCACGCACCTGCAATTGCCGCACGTTTTTCCGCTGCTGTAAAATCCGTGTTCAAATAAGCACGAAATATGGTAAGATATCGTGTTGATTAATCATCTTTACCCGACACAACCATTTGATTGAGAGGAAACATGATCGATGAGCACCGATCCCAATAAAGTCATCTATTCCATGATCCGTGTCAGCAAGTTTCACAATAAAAAACCGATTATTAAAGACATTTCCCTGAGCTATTTCTACGGGGCCAAAATTGGCGTGCTGGGCCTTAACGGGTCAGGGAAAAGCACCCTGCTGAAAATCATGGCCGGCGTGGACAAGGACTTCAACGGTGAGACCATCCTGTCCAAGGGCTACACCATCGGCTTGCTGGAGCAGGAACCGCTGGTAGACGAAACCCAGACCGTTCGGGAAATTGTTCAGGAGGGCGTTCAAGAGACCGTTGACCTGTTGAATGAATTCAACCGGATCAACGAAAAATTTGCCGAGCCCATGTCCGACGACGAGATGGACCAGTTGATCCAGCGCCAGGGGGAAGTTCAGGAACAACTGGATGCCCTTGACGCGTGGGACTTGGACTCGCGGCTGGAAATGGCCATGGATGCCTTGCGCTGCCCGCCCGGTGATACGCCGGTGAACGTTATATCAGGTGGTGAGCGTCGTCGGGTGGCCCTGTGCCGCCTGCTGCTGAAAAAGCCTGACATCCTGCTGCTGGACGAACCCACCAACCACCTGGATGCCGAATCGGTGGCCTGGCTCGAGCAGCATTTGCTGCAATACGCCGGTACCATTATCGCCGTTACCCATGACCGCTATTTCCTCGACAACGTGGCCGGTTGGATTCTAGAACTGGACCGGGGCCAGGGTATCCCCTGGAAAGGCAACTACAGCTCCTGGCTGGAGCAGAAACAAAACCGCCTGGCCAACGAGGAGAAGTCCGAAAGCGAGCGCCAGAAAACACTGAAACGGGAACTGGAGTGGATCCGCATGGCACCCAAGGGCCGCCGGGCAAAATCCAAGGCGCGCATCACTTCCTACGAAAAATTGCTGGAGCAGGAAAACGAACGACTATCCAAGGACTTGGAAATATACATCCCGCCCGGTCCCCGGCTAGGTGCGTTGGTGATCCAGGCCAAGGGGCTGACCAAAGGTTACGGAGACAAGCTGCTGGTGGAGAACATGGAATTTTCCCTTCCTCCCGGAGGTATTGTGGGCGTCATCGGACCTAACGGTGCCGGCAAGACCACCCTGTTTCGCATGATCACCGGTCAGGACCAGCCGGACAGCGGATCGATTGCCGTCGGTGAAACGGTTTGTCTGGCCTACGTGGATCAGAGCCGCGATGTGCTGGATCCGGAAAAAAATATCTGGGAAATGATTGCCGACGGTCAGGACACCATCACACTGGGAGACCGCCAGGTCAACTCCCGGGCCTATGTGGCGCGCTTCAATTTTTCCGGTTCCGACCAGCAGAAAAAGGTAGGCGTGATTTCCGGTGGCGAGCGCAACCGGGTTCACCTGGCCCGCATGCTTAAATCCGGGGCCAATGTACTGCTGCTGGACGAACCCACCAACGATCTGGACGTGAATACCATGCGGGCGCTGGAAGAGGCCCTGGAAAACTTCGGCGGCTGCGCGGTGGTCATCAGCCATGACCGTTGGTTCCTGGACCGCATCGCTACCCACATTCTGGCTTTTGAAGGTGAAAGTCAGGTGGTCTGGTTCGAAGGCAACTACTCCGACTATGAGGATGACCGAAAAAAGCGCCTGGGTGCGGCTGCTGATCAGCCCCACCGCATCAAGTACCGCCAGCTGACAAGATAAACACTATACAGGAATACTGGGATAGAGGAAGTAAGGATCTGGAATTTTGGGTTCAATCCCCAATGCCCTAATCCAAAAGCATTGTGCATGCCTTTTCCAACCATTGAGATATCACTGCCGGCCTGGATGGACGCGGCGCTTCCCGACGCGAGCCGCAGCTTTCCCATGGTCACCGACCGCATGGCCCTGGTGATCGAACTGGCGCGTAAGAATGTGGATGCGGGAACCGGCGGGCCTTTCGGAGCGGGCATTTTTGAGATGCAGTCGGGCCGGTTGGTGGCGCCGGGCGTTAATATGGTGATCCCCGGCAACTGCTCGGTGGCCCACGCTGAGATCACCGCCATCATGCTGGCCCAGAAGATCAGGGGGACCCATGACCTGGGAGGGTCGGGGTTGCCGGCCATGGAGTTGGTTTCCAGCACCGAACCCTGTGCCATGTGCCTGGGCGCCGTGGTGTGGTCCGGCGTGCGTCGGCTTGTTTGTGGCGCCCGTGACGGCGATGCCCGCAGCATCGGCTTTGACGAAGGCCCCAAACCGGGAGACTGGACGGTTGCACTTGAAACCCGGGGCATTGCCGTGGTCCGGGACGTGGGCCGGCAAGCCGCCGTGGAGGTACTCAAGCACTATGCGGAGATCGGCGGATTGGTTTACAATGCCAGGCAGGCTGCCGAACCCTAAGCGGTCAGCCGGCATCCAAACACCAAACCCAACGGATTGGCTGCCATGAAAATGTACAGGACGCTGTTGACCCGGTTCGCCGGCGTGTTCACCACCGCCATCTGGCATCCCCGCCGCGGGGAGCGATCGGCCATCCAGTGGCTGCTGATCCGGCTGGTGCGAACCGTAATCCTCGCGATCCAGGGTTTTACCCGACACCATGGCACCCTGCGGGCGTCGGCGCTGACCTTTTTTACGCTGCTCTCTTTGGTACCGGTGGCCGCCATGGCTTTTGGCATCGCCAAGGGGTTCGGGTTCGAGAAGCGGCTCCAGCAAGAGTTGTTGAATCGGTTTGCCGCCCAGCATGAGGTGGTCCAGCAGGTCATCGGATTCGCCCAGAACATGCTTGACAACACCAAAGGCGGCATGATCGCAGGCATAGGCGTCGTGGTCCTCTTCTGGGCGGTAATCAAGGTGCTGAGCAATATCGAAAATTCTTTCAACCACATCTGGGGGGTTCGCTCACGCACCTTTATCCGTAAACTGAGCGATTACCTGACCATCATGCTCATCTGCCCCGTGCTGGTGATCATGTCCGGCAGCGTCACGGTCTTTATCACCTCCCAGGTATCGGCTATCTCGGGTCGATTCGAATTGCTGCAAATGGTGGGGCCCGCAATTTATGTGGGCCTCAAGCTGCTGCCTTTCACCCTGATCTGGCTGCTGTTGACCTTGGTTTATATGATCATGCCCAACACCCGGGTGCGTTTCGACGGCGCCCTGCTGGCCGGCATCATCGCCGGCTCCGCCTACCAGGCCGTCCAGGCCGCCTATATCCACTTTCAGATCATCGTGTCCAAGTACAATGCCATTTACGGCAGCTTTGCCGCATTGCCCCTGTTCCTGCTGTGGCTACAGATCAGCTGGTTTATCGTTCTCATCGGCGCGGAGATTTCGCATGCCTACCAGAATTCGGACCATGTGGATGAGTCGGCCGGCTGCCGTGAGATGAGCATCTCCCAAACCAGGCTGCTGGCCCTGACGATCTGCCGCCATGTGGTGCGGTTGTTTCACCAGGGCCGGCCGGCTCAGACGACTACGCAGATCGCCGAAGAACTGGTCCTTCCACCGGCGCTGGTGGACAACCTATCCGATCTTCTGGTAAAAGGGAACATCCTGGTACGGATCGAAAATGATTCAGACGAGGGCAAGGCGCTTTCGCCGGCCCGGGATATCGCCGGCCTGTCGGTTAACACCGTGATCGCCGCCTTGGAGGATGTGGGGGACAACGGCCAGTCGTTGCTCCGTATGACGGATGCGGATAGACTGTCAGAAACCCTCACGGAATTGCGGTCGGAGCTGGATCGGTCCCCAGCCAACCGGCTGGTCATGGACATCTGACAAACCGCTGGACCCTTCGGAGGCCATTCACGATGGACCACGTCAACGACATTACCAAGATCATCGCCCTGACCATGGGCGCGGCGTGGGCTGCCGGCATCAATCTCTATGCGGCCATCGCCACCCTGGGTATTCTGAGTGTTACCGGTAACATGACCCTGCCGCCTGGCCTGCAGGTGCTGGCTAACCCCTTGGTTGTCGGCGCCGCCTGCCTGATGTTTGCCGTGGAATTCATCGCTGACAAAATGCCTGGCGTGGACACCGGCTGGGATACGATCCATACATTTATCCGGATTCCGGCAGGTGCGCTGCTGGCCGCCGGGGCCGTGGGCGATTTGAATCCTGCGGTCAGCCTGGCGGCTGCCATTTTAGGCGGGACCCTGGCCGCCGGCACCCACGGCATGAAAGCCGGCTCCCGGCTGCTGATCAACACTTCGCCCGAGCCGTTCACCAACTGGACCGCCTCCATCGTGGAGGACATGATGGTGATCGGTGGCATCTGGGCAGCGGTGAACCACCCCTGGGTATTTCTCGTTCTGCTGGCCATTTTTATTCTGCTGATGATCTGGCTGCTGCCAAAAATGTGGCGGGGTATTAAAATGCTGGCCATCAAGATCAAGGAACTGTTCACGCCCCGGCAGGCATCGCCGCCGTTGACCTGATTCCGCAGGTCACCCAAGATGACAACCAGGCGGCAGGGAGGCGGCGACGCCGCCAACGCCGCTAGGGCTTGAATGCAAGCTGGAAAGACCTGTTCCCCAAGATCAGCCCATGACCCTTTTTATCACCCTCTTTGTAACATCCTTTTTCGTGGCCCTTTCCGGTGCCATCATGCCCGGGCCGCTGCTGACCGTCACCATCAGTGAGAGCTCCCGCAGGGGCCTGATGACCGGACCGCTGCTCATCGTCGGCCACGCACTTTTAGAGCTGGTCCTGGTGCTGGCCCTGCTCATGGGCCTGGCGCCACTGCTCAACATGGAACCGGTGTTTATCGTTATCGCCCTGGCCGGTTCAGGCGTACTGCTGTGGATGGGCATCGGCATGCTCAATTCCTTGCCGGCCATGACCCTGGTTGCCGATGGCAGCAGCGCCGGGGGCAAGAACCTGATCCTCTCCGGCATCCTCATGAGCCTGGTCAACCCTTACTGGAGCATCTGGTGGGCCACCATTGGCCTGGGCTACATTCTTCACAGTATGAACGCCGGCGCCTTGGGTGTGGTGGCCTTTTTCACCGGCCACATATTGGGAGACCTGTTCTGGTATGCGGCTGTCTCCGCGGCCATCTGGAAGGGCCGGCAGCTGCTTTCCGACCGCGGCTACCGAATCCTGATCGGCATCTGTGCCATCTTCCTCATTGTCTTCTCCTGCCTATTCGCCTGGTCCGGCATGCAAAAACTCATTGCTTAGCTAGTTCCGTTACCCATTGATTGCCCGATTCCGGCGTCACAGCGGTATACACAAGGAAGTCGGTAACCGGCGTGCCAGCCGTTCGGAAAGGCGTCTCCAATGGACAATCAACCGACCTTATACCGGCCCGATCCGCCGTTCGCAACGCTTTCACCGCGGTTGCTTAACTGCTCATGGGCGGAAACGATCAATTGCGCGGTGGTCTCCCAGTCAATGCAGGCATCGGTGATGGAAATCCCGTATTGCATGCTTTGCAGATCGCCCGTGTTCTTTTGGCTGCCTGCCTTCAGGTTGCTTTCGAGCATCATGCCGATGATGCTGTCATTGCCATCGATGCGTTGGTTGATCACATCCTGCCAAACCGATCCCTGAAGGGCGTGGTTTTTCCTTGAATTATCGTGAGAGCAATCGACCATGATGGCCCTGGTCAGCCCTTTGGCCGTCAACATGGCTCGCGCTTCGTTGATGCTTACGGTGTCGTAATTGGGTCTGGAGCCGCCGCGCAGCACGATGTGGGTGTGGGGGTTGCCGGTAGTTTTGACGATGCAGGTCTGGCCGTCCGGATCGATGCCCAGGAAATGCTGGGGTGATGCGGCGGCGATCATGGCATTGATGGCCGTGGACAGGTCCCCGTCGGTGCAGTTCTTGAATCCTACGGGCATGGAAAGGCCGCTGGCCATTTCACGGTGGGTCTGGGATTCGGTGGTTCTTGCGCCGATGGCGGACCAGCAGACCATTCCGGCAATGTACTGGGGCACGATAGGGTCTAGCATCTCCGTGGCGGTTGGCAATCCCATGGCAGTAATTTTAAGCAGCAGGCTGCGTGCTTTTTGAAGGCCGGTGTTAATGTCATAGCTGCCGTTGAGCCAGGGATCATTGATCAATCCCTTCCAACCCACATTGGTGCGGGGCTTTTCAAAGTAAACCCGCATCGACCAGCACCATGGTGTCCGCAACCGTTTCGCTTAACGATTTGAGCCGCCGGGCATAGTCCAGGGCCGCCGTCTCGTCGTGGATGGAGCAGGGGCCGGTGATCACCAGCAGCCGGGGATCCGTTCCGTTCAGGATATTGGCGATGGCCCGGCGGCCTTCCACCACGGTGCGATGGGAAGCTTCATTCAGCGGAAGCTGGTCCTTCAACTGGGACGGCGAAATGAGCGGATCAAATTTTTCCACACGAATGTCGTAAGTCTTTTCCATGCTGATTTTCCTTTCCGGTCTAGAGATGGGGTTTGTTATTCTGATATCCACAAAATAAAAAGAGCCGCAGGCGATTGCGCCTGCGGCTCTTGCATTTTCCTATTTTCACGGTTTCAGCAGACCACAGGCGCACCTCGGCTAAAATAAAAATAAAAACCGAAATAAGCGATGCTGAGGACTGCCGGTTGATGCATGATAATAGTTACCTTATTTATCCAGACGGTATGCCTTTAACACACTGTTTTCAGAGATGCAAACCCCAAAATGAAAAAAGGCCGCACTGCGTGGCGGCCTTTTTTACTCAACCAAACATCAGGTGATTGAACCCTCCCTGCGGCAAGCCGCGGGGAATGCGCTCGTTTCGCGGTTCAATCGCACAGTTCGAACAGTGCGGCGGCACCCATGCCACCGCCGATGCACATGGACTCCACGCCATACTTCACGCCCTTGCGTCGCATGTTGGCCAGCAGGGTGGCACACAGCTTGGCACCGGTACAACCGAGGGGGTGACCCAAAGCAATGGCACCGCCATTGAGGTTGATGCGATCCATCTGATCCTCGATGCCGATGGCACGGATGCTATAGAGGGCCTGCGAGGCAAAGGCCTCGTTGATCTCCCACAGACCGATGTCGCTGGTTTTCATATTTGCCAGATCGAGCAGCTTGGGGATGGCCACCGCCGGTCCGACCCCCATCTCGTCTGGCTTGCAGCCGACGGTGGTGTACATCTTCAGCTTGGCGATGGGTTTAAGGCTATATTTTTTCACCGCTTCCCCACTGGCAATCATGGTTGCCGCCGCACCATCCGTGGTCTGCGACGAGTTGCCCGCAGTGACCGACCCGTTGACCGCAAATACGGCACGCAGCTTGGCCAGGCCCTCTTTGGTGGTGGTGTCACGAACGCCGTCATCGAAATCCTGGATAAAGGTTTCCTTCTTGTAGGTGCCGTTTTCCTGAAGCACATACTTGGCAGCGGGTGTGGGCACGATCTCGGTGAACAGCCCCTCCTTCTGGGCCTTGGCCGCCTTCATCTGGGACTCGTAGGCAAAGGCATCCTGGTCCTCACGGCTCACCTTGTAGCGGTTGGCCACATTTTCCGCCGTGATGCCCATGGATGCGTACAGGTCGGCGTGGATTTTGGCATGTTCGGGATGAGGCCGGGGCAGGTTGCCGCCCATGGGTACGAATGTCATGGACTCCACCCCGCCTCCCATGGTGACTTCGGACCATCCGGCCATGACGCGCAGAGAGGCCAGGGCGATGGCTTCCAGTCCCGAAGAGCAGAAGCGGTTGACGGTGGCGCCGGATACGGTGATGGGAAAACCAGCGATCTGGGTGGCCAACCGACCGATGTTGAGTCCCTGCTCGGCCTCGGGAAAGGAGCAGCCAATCATGACATCGTCGATGTCCTGGGACTCCAGCTTGCCGGTTTTTTCAACCGCCGCCTTCATGATGAAGGCAAGCAGGTCTTCCGGCCGGGTATCTTTCAAGGCCCCTTTGCCTCTCCGGCAACCGGGGGTCCTGACGGACGATACGATATATGCATCTCTCATGGAATATTCCTCCTTTGCTAACAGGCGATCGATTGGATTAGTTTCGTAGCGGCTTGCCGGTGGTCAGCATGTGCTCGACACGGGCCACGGTCTTTTCCTGCTTCCAGAAATCAACGAATGCCTCTCTCTCCAGATTGAGGATGACCGCCTCGTCAACGGCGCTGTTGGTGCGAACGTCGCCGCCGCTGATCACGTAAGCGATCCGTTTGGCCAGGAATGCATCGTATTCGCTGACGAATTTGGCCGACTGCATATTGAACAGCTCGGCGTCGATCATGCCTTGCGCCGCTGTACCCAGCACCTGGATGGGACGTTTGACCGGGGGTGCATACCCTTCGTCGACCATCTTGAGGACCTCCTTCTTGGCCTCACCGATGAGGTAGTCCCGGTTGAACACGATGCGGTCCCGGGAGCCGAGGAATCCGTTGGCCCGAGCTTCGGCGGCCGACATGGAGACCTTGGCCATGGCGATGGCCATAAACGTTGGGATAAAAAACTTGGCCAGATCCACCTCGGTCACCGGTTCGGGAATGGTGCTAATCATCTTCTTCCACAGGTTCAGGCAGCCGCCACCTCCCGGGAGCAGCCCGACGCCGATCTCAACCAGCCCCATGTAGAGTTCGCTGTGGGCGACGATCTTGTCGGCGGCGCCCAGGCAGACTTCGCAGCCGCCGCCCAGGGTCATGCCATAGGGGGCCGCTACTACGGGGAAGCTGGAATAACGCACCTGCTGCATGCCGGTCTGGGCCTTTTTCAGAAAGGCGTCGATCTCGGCATATTTGCCTTCCTTGGCCAGGCCGGCCATGAATGCCAGGTCGCCGCCGGCGGAGAACGCACCGGGCATGCCGCCGGCCTGGTTGCCGATTACCAGCCCGGCGCCGTTGGCATCCACGTAGTCCAGGCCCTCGGCCATGAAATCGACGATTTCGCCGTTGATGGCATTCATCTTGGTGTGGAACTCCAGGCAGAAGACGTCGTCGCCGATATCCACCAGGGATGCGGACTTGCAGGTTTTCACGGTGCGGTTGTCGGCCTTGAGGCCGGACAGGGAGATGATGGTGTCACTGATTTTGACCGGCTGGTATCCCTGGGTGGAAAAATCGTAAAAGTAGGGCTTGCCGTTTTGCAGCCTATAGAAGCTCGCATGGCCAGCCGCCAGCATGGATGTGACGGCCCGGGGAACCGCCATTCCGGCGGCCTCCATTTTGGCTACGGATTCCTTCACGCCGATGGCGTCCCAGGTTTCAAAGGGGCCCATCTCAAAGTTGAAGCCCCATTTCATGGCGTTGTCGATCTCCACGATGGTGTCGGAAATTTCCGGTATGCGGTTGGCCGCGTAGATCAGGTTGGCGGCAATGGCCTTCCAGGCAAACCGGGACCCTTTGTCGTCACCGTAGACCACCGCTTTGATCTTTTCCGGCAGGGATTTGGCAGCCTTGGCTGCAGCCAGGCAGGGCAGTTCCACCTTGCCGTATTCTGTATGGGCGAGGGTGGCCGGATCGATGACCTTGCGGATCTTTTTCCACTCGGGGGTCAGGTCGGTCTTGTAAAAGCCGACCTTGCTCTTTTTGCCCAGCATTTTGCCCGTGATCATCTGGCCCACGAAATCGGGCATGACAAAATCGGCCCGGGCTTCGTCATCGGGCACCAGATCGTACGTATTTTTGGCCACATGGGCCAGGGTGTCCAGACCCACCAGGTCGGCGGTCTTGAACATGGCGGTTTTCGGACGGCCCATGGCAGGACCGAAGAGAGCATCCACTTCGGGGATGGTCATGCCGTCTTCCAGCATCAGTTGCATGGTTTTTACCATGCCCTGGACGCCGATGCGGTTGCCTACGAAGTTAGGCGTGTCCTTTGCCCAGACGATGCCCTTGCCCATCACCCGCTCACCATAGTCAGCCATGAAGGCGAGCACCTCGGGAAGGGTCTCTTTGCCGGGAATGATTTCCAGCAGCTTCATATAGCGAACCGGGTTGAAAAAGTGAGTGCCGAGGAAGTGCTGCTTGAATTCGGGGCTCAATCCTTCGCTCATGCTTTTCAGCGGAATGCCGGAGGTGTTTGAGGAGATGATGGAACCCGGCTTTCTTACCGGCTCGATACGTCTGAGCAGGTCCTGTTTGATCTTCAGGTTTTCGACCACCACCTCCACGATCCAGTCGCACGTCGCCAGTTTGTCGAAATCGTCCTCCAGGTTGCCGATGCTGATCAAATCAACGTCCTTGGGTTGCATGAGCAACGCCGGCCTGGACATAAGGACCGTATCCAACCCTGCTTTGGCGATTCTGTTTCTGGCCACCGGGTTGCTCTTTTCCTCTTCCTTAAGGTCAAACGGAACGATGTCCAGCAGCAGCGTCTTCACACCGGCGCCGGCCAGGAGTGCGGCAATGCCGCCGCCCATCACGCCGCTACCGATGACCGCTGCCTTCCTGATTTTTCTGATCATAATACCCTCCCTGCAAATTTGAGTTGCCCCTGTTCAGGTCATTACAACGCGTACAAACCATACGTGTTCCGCACCGAAGTAGATTTCAGTGCGGCATCAATCGGATGGGATGGTCTCCGGCGCCGCCTGAGACCGGTAATGCCATTTAATGGCCGGCGCCGGAAACTACCTGTAATTCGCTCTTCCCTGCCCGGTCCATGCAAGATCCCGGACACAATGCTGGATTCTGGATACAGTTATGGACTTTTTGTTTAACCAAGGCCTCGATGAATCCGGACAAGGAAGAGCGAAAACGAAACCCTTTATGAATGAACGCTCATTCATTTATCAGACGAGGAAACCGGCTGTCAAGCCCAAATTGGCTTCAATTCCACCTTCAGGGGAAATATTATAAATTATGTTATTAAAACAAACTTATGAAAGGCAATCCAGCGCTGGTGCGCCCTGGGTCTGAAACGGGGGGCTGACGCCCAACCAGCTGAATGAATTTATATTCATTATTGTATATACGCCGACCATAATAGATTCTTGCTTCTCGACCGCCGGCCTGCCAGGATTTGATATTGACCAAACGATTGATCCATAAAATTTGCCCCGGGGGATGCTTGTCGGTTGAAAGCGCATGCAAGCGCACGGCCTGCCGTGCTTCAAACTATGAATGTGGCTGAATGATTATTCAGTCAGGGAATCGGCTTGCCGCCGGCAAAGGCCGGCTCATGCAACGGCAACAGAATATCGGCCATTTCCTTGACCTTGATCATGATGTCGTATGCCTCGTAGGCGTTCACGTGGGTGCCGGGAGGAATCACGTCCATTTCCATGGCCCGGATCTGCTTCGGTGGAAAGAAGTTGTCGTTGATCACGCAAAAACCGGTGATGGCCGCTGTGCCGCCAGCCGTCTCCACCAGCACCGTCAGACCGCCGTCGGTGTGGGCCGGGGTGTGTATGACCCGGATTCCTTCGGCAATCTCTCCGTCGCCCTCCACAAGTCTGATCTGGCCGTTCTCCTCCACATCCTCGATGTAGTCTATCACATACCTGAAATCCAGCGGATGAGGGTCGTGGATGCGCGCCATTTCTTGCGGGTGGACGAAGATTTCGGCGTTGGTGCACTTGTAATCGTTTTCGCAATGGTCGTTGTGAAGGTGGGTGTGAATTACCGCGTCGATGCGTTCAGGCCTCAGGCTGTGCCGGGCCAACCCCTCTTCGAAGGTATAGATCCGGCCGCCGATGGCCTGTTCACGATCGGTGGATTGCACCGGATTCATCTCGCCGGTATCAACGATGATGGTTCGGTCGCCTCCCTCCAGGTACCAGCAGTAAATGGGAATGGTATATGGCGTCCCGTAATCATGCTGGTAGGTCATCATGCCCTTGTCGAACTGCTTGGTTCCCATAACGATGGGATGGATGCGATATTGGGCCATCGTGGACCTCCTTGTCCTCAGGAACAGGGCTGCTCCGAAAAACCGATGAAAACTAATTTTAGGGCATATGCTTTTTCAGGTCAACGGATTTAACCGCAGCGCCTTTCCCGTGTTGACAGCGATCCCTGTGAATCCTATAGATGGAACCCTGTGAAACCGAATTGTCTGGTAGTCGAGCAATGGAACGAGCGCAGCGCCATTGGTCAATCGCGCTTTGACATTTGGCCTTTTAATCAACAAATTGAATTTGCCGGCCTATACGAAAAGGCTTTATTGATATTAGCTGCCTAAACCCAAAAGGACCCTTATATGTCCAAGGAAAACGATATCGTGCTGGTCCACTTTGAGGATCAACCGTTGAGCTTCGCCCGGATCGAAGAGATTCTGCCCGATAATAAACCAGACTGGTACCATGTAAAACTGCTGATGCTTCAGATCCCGCTGCAGGTGGTCACCTGGATTCTGCGGGACCGGTATATCATGGGTGACGAGTTTACCATGAACGGCAAACGGATGCACCTGGAGCGGATCGTCTGCCCGGAAACGGTTCCGGACGCGGAAGATCTTCCTGAAGACGTTCCCAGAAAACCGGCCGCACCATCTAACGGCAAGGCCACGGTGATCTCCCTGGCCGACAAGCTCAAACGTTAACGCATTGCGGTTTTATCGAGCATGGCACCCCAACTGAAGCAGGTTCTTTCCGTATCCAGGCGAACGGACATTCCCGCCTTTTATATGCCCTGGTTCATGGATCAGGTGACCCGCGGGGTCGTCGGGGTGGAGAATCCTTACAACCAGCAGGTCAGACAAGTGGCCGTATCACCGGAACGGGTTCACGCCCTGGTGTTCTGGTCCAAGAACTTCGGGCCGTTTCTGACAGACCGCTGCGGAGAGCGTCTCCAGGCAATGGGTTATCACCTCTTTTTCAACTTCACCGTTAATTCACGATCGCCGTTATTGGAGCCGGGGGTGCCGGACCTAAAGCAACGGCTCGACCAGCTTCGGCAGCTTTGCCAGCGGTTCGGGGCTCCATCCGTCCAGTGGCGCTTCGACCCCATCAGCCATTTCACCACCCAAGCGGGCGCCACCGAGACCAATCTTGACGATTTCAAAACCATTGCCGGGGTGGCAGGAGAATGCGGGATCGACACCTGTACCACCAGTTTTATGGATCATTATCGAAAAATTCAGCGGCGAGCCGGGGAGACGCTGACCTTTGTCGAACCGTCGTCGGCCGAGCGGGTCAAGATTCTGCTGAACATGGAACAGACCCTGTCTCCCCTGGGCATTCATTTGACCCTGTGCTGTGAAAACAAGGCGCTGGAAGACCTTCCCGCGGAATCCACCATCAGCGCAGGGGAATGCATTTCAGGCCGTCGGATCATGGCGGTTCATGGCGGCAGGGTATCCCTGCGTCAGGATTCCGGCCAGCGCAAAGCGTCGGGATGCGGATGTACGGTTTCGGTGGATGTGGGCTCCTACCGCCTTCACCCCTGCGGCCACAACTGCCTGTTCTGCTATGCCAACCCCGCCTGTGACCAGAGGCGCTATCCATGAGAATCGGTTCCGTTGACACAAACAATTTCACCGTGCTGGCACCACTGGCCGGCATCACCAACCTGCCCATGCGGCTATTGGCCAAAAGAGCCGGCTGCGGGTTGGTCTGCTCGGAGATGATCAGTTCCAACGGACTGGTTTACGGCTCTCCAAGGACCTTGCAACTGCTGGACAGCACCTCCGAGGAAAAGCCCCTGTCGGTTCAGATTTTTGGTTCGGATCCATGGATCATGGCCGATGCGGCCCGGATCGTTCAGGATTCGGGTGCCGATATCGTGGACATCAATTTCGGTTGCGCGGTGAAAAAAATCCTCAAAAGCAATTCTGGTTCTGCCTTGATGAAAGACCCGCCGCTGGCGAGTCGGATCCTTGATTCGGTTCGCCAGGCCGTTACCATTCCGCTCACCATTAAAATACGCTCAGGCTGGGAGCCGTCCGGGAAGCAGGCCATAAAGATTGCTCGGTTGGCCGAAGATTGTGGGGTGAATGCCATCGCGGTTCATCCGCGTACGGCCACGCAGGGGTTTCGGGGAGCGGCGGACTGGTCCATCATCGCCATGCTAAAAAAGGTTCTGACTATTCCGGTGATCGGCAATGGAGACGTGAGCGCACCGGAGGATGCATTGCGGATGCTGGCCGAAACCGGCTGTGACGGGGTGATGGTGGGCCGGGCTGCCATCGGGAATCCCATGATTTTCGGTCAGATGCTTGCGGTTGCCCACGGTTTGCCGGCAACGCTGCCGAACGATGGCCAGCGCATCGACATGATGATTGGTTTCCTGCAGGATTCGGTGCGCTATCTGGGGGAAGAGACGGCCTGCCATATGATGCGCAGCCGGTTGTGCTGGTTTGTGAAAGGCATGCGCAACGCCGGGCATTTCCGCAACGCCATCCGGTTTATCGCTTCAGAAAAAGAGGCTACGGAACTGATCCGCCAATACGCAGCTTCGATTTCAGCCTGGACGGAAGCCTGAGGTCGGAGGATCGAGAACCCCCAGCGATAACCCAGAGACCAGCACCTCCGTTCAGCGCGCAGGGATCAGAATGCTGCCGACCCGGAGTTTTTCCCCGGATTCCGGTGTGCCAAAAGATTGCCGGGATGCCACCCGGCTGATAATGATTTCGCCAACCATTGGTCCGGGCGCGACATAGCGCTGCCCATCCAGGCCGGTCAGAACAACGCTGCCATCCAGCACGGTGAACCGGTCACCCGCTTCTATACCCACCTCACTGCCGGCGGGAAGGGTGCAGGTCCCGTCCTCTATGGACACCACGGCAGTTATCCACTTGCTGTCTTTGATGGTTTCGCCCATCAGTTCGCCCAGTTCTTCGCCCATCTCCTCGGCCACCTCAACCAGATCGTCCACCTCAACTTCATGGCCGTTGCGGATGATGCCGGCTTGGTCCTCATCGATATCGATTTCCTCGATCAAGAGTCCGAAGGCCAGACGGGCGCCCGTCACCGTGTCATACACCGCTGCAGCAGTCTGAACCTGAATGCTGTAGGCCACGTCCTTGAAAAACCAGAATCCCGTATCCCGGGTACGTAACCGAATATCCATGAGCATGGGACTCACCACGGCGTTCATGCCTTCCTGGCGGGCCAGCCCTGACAGGGTGAACCCATCCAGGTCGCCGTTGGCAAGCCGAGGCGGATTCAATAGAAATGGCGGGACATCGGTTTTTCCAGACACCACCAGCAGCGCATCGGAAGCGGACGATTCCATACTGGACAGAAAGGCTGTCATAAACGGTGAAGTCGCCTGCGCGCTGGTAAAGATGGTTGTGTTGGAAAGTGCCATAACACCGACCGTTTTCCGATAGTTGCTGCTGGCGTAAAAGTCGCGAATGGTCTTTGTTTCCGTGGATCGGTAAGACGAGGCCATACCGCATCCGGAAACCAGCAGCGCTGCCAGCAACAGCAACGACAGCGCATTTTTTTTAAGGCCGGTGAAAGCAATCATGACGATTCCTCATACCGGGCACACACGTTGGTGGTTAGACCGCCCCTTGATGTAAATTGCCCGGTCACTTCCATCATCTTGGGTTTGATCGTCTGTACCAGATCGTCGAGGATCCGGTTGGACACGTGTTCGTAAAACATGCCCACGTTGCGAAACTGAAGCAGGTAATATTTCAAAGACTTCAGCTCAACGATAAAATTGTCCGGTGTGTACCTGATGCTGATGGTGCCGAAATCCGGCAGACCGGTCATGGGACAGACCGAGGTAAACTCCGGCTGGGAAATGGTGATGACGATATCGCGCCTGCCTTTGTAATGATACTCGATGGGGTCAAGGACATCGGTGGTGACGATGTCCGGTTTGTCCACGGTGTAGCGGATGGTGTGATCATATGATTTCATGGGGCGCTCCAATCGGTTGATCTTGGGGATCCTTATTAAAGGATGGCGCAAACCGTGTCAAACGATCTGTTGGCACCGCTTCTTCAAGCAGCGGTCTTCTCTGGCTGAAAGCCGAGGTTGACTTCCAATAGGCTTCCTGTTAACAGTTCAATATAGTTAACAATATGGACAGACAAGGCAGGTAATGATGAGAAAGGCAGACCAGGACGAGCAGATTCTTCGAACCACCAAGGAAATCATGGTCAAGTTTATTGAAACAGGGCGGATTTCACCGACGGGCTTTTCGGAAGCCTTCAAGGCCATCTACCGGGCGGTGGATGAAACCGTGAAGCAGTCGGCGATTCCGGAAGCGACAGATGAAATCGCCGGGGAGGCTTCCTGAACGACAGCCTCCCCGGGGAAAATGGGTTGTCGCGCGCCCATCAGGCGGTGTAGGTGAAGTTGAAACTGGCCGATTCGCTGAGCATCTGAATCTTCTGGACAAAGGCCGACTGCATGGTCTGGATCACGTCCCGGCCCAATGGGTCTCGGGGTGCAAGGTTCGCTTCACCGCTGCCATAGCGTCCGAAAAGAGCCTCAACCGATCTGGTCAGTCGCTCGCGCCGGCCGCGATAATCCTTGACCTGGTCGGCCATATCATCGGTCAACCGGTCGATGCGATCGATCAGCCGTTGGAGGCGGCCATGGCCACGGTGATGGCTGGGGGCGTGGCTGCCCTTTTCAGATGCCGGGCCACTGATCTGGACCTTCTCCTGTTCGCCATACAGGACCTGCCGTTCATAGGAAAAAGCCGCTTCCAAGCTTGAGATCGTGTCCAGTTCCTTGAGCAGTTCGCCATCCTTGGCCATTTCCTGCAGGTCACCGGAAAGAAAACCATCGATCATGGCGCCGATGGCTTTCACGGCCATACGAATGTCTTCCAGCTCCTCTGGATTGAGATCCCCGTTAACTTCAATGACCATGTTCTGGCTGCTGGAGAATTCGAAAAAGGCGGTTTGGGAATATGCGGGCCAACCGCCCTCATGGGAACTGCTTCGGTAGATGCCGGCATTGATCGCCATGGTCGATGCCAGGCCGAGGGTGACCGTGTCGCCCTCGGCGGTTGTGATGGTCAGATCCGTACTGCGGTTTAGTGACACGGATCCAGCTCTGGTCAGCTCCGCCTGGTTGCTTCTGCCGCCGGCGAAGGCCCCGTGGGAAAACGGGGCTAATGACTCTTGGTGTGCAATCGGGTTCATTCTAAACGCCTCCTTTGGTGATTATCTGTAAATCGGATATCGACCGCCGGAGAGGTATCTTTAGCAGGCGTTGATAATAAAATCAGTTTGAGCCCAGTGCCTGGGACCAGAGGTAGTAAAAGCCGGCATCCAGGGAGAGCAGATCGCCGATGGGGCCCATGTCTACCAGTGGCGCAGCGTTGGCCTGGGTGCCGCTGGTGAGGGTGTTGTAGAGGTTGTCGTTGGGATAATGGGTCCGCCGGTAGACCACCACACGGGCGTTGCCATCGAGATCGGCGATCGACTTGGCCTCGGCGATTGCGTCGGGAAGATAACCGATCTTGTCCACCAAGCCCGCGGCGACGGCGGCATCGGCCAGAAAAACCCGCGCGTCGGCAATGGTGGCCAGGCGTCGGGCGTCCAGACCCCGGTGCTGTTGCACCAGATCGACGAACCGCCGGCCCAATGCATCGGCCAAATCCTGCAGCATGTTCTCTTCCGCCGGTGTGATGGGGCGAAACGGCGATCCCATGTCCTTATTTTCACCGGACTTGTTCACCTTGACGTCCACACCGATCTTTTCCATGAGCCCTGCTACCTGAGGCCGCATCAGGATCACGCCTATCGACCCGGTGACGGTGGTGGGGTGGGCCATGATCACATCGGCCGGCAGGGATACGTAGTAGCCCCCCGATGTAGCCAGGTTCATCATACAGACCACCACCTTTTTAGCGGTGCGCGCTTTGAAGGAGACAATCTCATGGTAGAGAATATCGCTGGCTGTGGTGGTGCCGCCGGGGGAGTCGATCTTGAGCAACACCGCTTTGACACGATCGTCCGCTTCAGCCAGGCGCAGATGGGAGACGATCTCCTGCACCATCCCGGGCTTTGTCCGCATGAACCGGCTTTTCGGGGAATCGGTGATGACCCCGGTAATGGGAATTACCAGGACCTTGTCAGCGGTCGTGCCTTCCAGCGTCACCTCCCGCAATGGATCCGAGGCATCGGAAAAGAGGGTGATGCGTGGGGTGGCACAACCAAAGCTGAGCATGGCGATCAACACCGTTATAAGCATTCGTGCAGATATTTTCATTGTCAACCTCCAGTGGTTTGGATGGATTCTTCACACTTTCGTGTTTGCGTCTGACTGGGATGGTATATTGGATTGCAGGAGATACCGTGCTTAGTGGGCCTCGGCCCAGTTGCGCCCGCAGGCCATGTTAACCTTCAAGGGAACGGCCAGTTCCCATACGTTTTCCATCTCCTTCCGGACCAGGGCTTTGGCATCGTCAAGTTCATCGGGTGGCGCCTCGAAAATCATTTCATCATGTACGGAAAGCAGCATGGCGGTTCGCATGCCTTGATGGTGCAGCGCCCGGTCCACGTTGATCATGGCCAGCTTGATCAAGTCCGCTGCGGTGCCTTGGATGGGGGTGTTGATGGCGGTGCGCTCGGCAAACTGGCGCACGTTGCGGTTGGAGCTGGCGATGTCCGGCAACTGCCGGATGCGACCCAGCAGCGTACTTGTCTGACGGGTGTCGTAGGCCGCGGCGATGGTTCTGTCGATGAAGGTCTTAACGCCCTGGTAGCGGTTAAAATAGTGATCGATATAGGTCTGGGCCATTTTGTTGCTGATCTCCAGTTCCCGGGCCAGCCCGAAGGCGCTCATGCCGTAGATGATGCCGAAGTTGATGGCCTTGGCCTGTCGCCGCAACTCATCGTTGATCATCTGGGGGAAAACCTGAAAGACCTCGCTGGCCGTTCGGGTGTGAATGTCCTCGTCATCCTTGAAGGCCTGGATCAGGATCGGGTCCTCGGAGCAGTGCGCCAGAATGCGCAGCTCGATCTGGGAGTAGTCCGCCGAGAGAAGCTGCCAGCCCTCCCGGGGAACGAAGGCCTTTCTGATCTCCCGGCCCTCTTCGGTGCGGATGGGAATGTTTTGCAGATTGGGGTCGCTGCTGCTCAGCCTGCCGGTGGCGGCCACGGTCTGGTTAAAAGAGGTATGGATACGTCCGGTTTCTGGATGAATCAGTTCCAGTAAGGCATCTGCATAGGTGGACTTGAGCTTGGAAAGGGTCCGGTGGCGCAGTACCAGGGCCGGCAGTTCGTGGCTGCGGGCCAAGGTGGTCAGTACTTCCACATCGGTGGAATAGCCGGTTTTTTTCTTGGTTTTTTTCTGGACCGGTAAATTGAGCTTTTCGAACAGAATGTGGCCCAATTGCTGGGATGAATTGATATTGAAGGTTTCTCCGGCCTGCGCGTGAATCTGCCGCTCGAGGATGTCCAGTTGCCCGGCAAAGGATTTGGACAGATCGTGGAGCCGGTCCCGGTCCACACAAACGCCGGTCATTTCCATCTCCAGCAACACCGGCAGCAGGGGCATCTCCACCTGTTTCATCAGGTCCGTCAGCCCATTCTCTTCCAGCAGGGGAACGAACACATCGTGGGCCGCCAGGGTGATGTCGGCATCCTCACAGGCATAAGGGATCGCCTTTTCGATAGTCACCTGGTCGAAGGTGACGGCGCTTTTCCCTTTTCCGGCCACATCGGCATAGCTGATGTTCTTGTGATTTAGGTAATCCAGGGCGATCTGATCAAGACCGTGGGCGCGCTTGCCTGGGTTGATCAGGTAAGAGGCCACCATGGTGTCGAAGGCGACACCGGCCAGATCAACCCCATGGCGGCGCAGCACCATCCAGTCGTACTTGATGTTCTGGCCGATTTTCTCGATTTTCGGGTTGGCCAGCACCGATCGCAAGCGCTCCTGAACAACCGCCAGGGAAAGCTGTTTGGGTGCGCCCAGGTAGTTGTGCCCCACCGGGATGTACCAGGCCTCAGCGGCTGCCAGAGAAAAGGAGAGTCCCACCAGCCGTGCCCGCATGGGATCCAGCGAGGTGGTTTCCGTATCAATGGCAAACCGATCGGACCTTTCCAGGTGGCACACCAGTTCATCCAGAGCGTTGGTATCCATGATGGCCGCGTAGCGTCGCTCGACGGTCTCGCCGGCAGTGGCATACTCCTTTTGCAGCTGCCTGAATTCCAATTCGGCAAACAGTTGGGTCAGGGCTTCGTCATCGGGCCCCCTGGTTTCATAACCCTCCGGGTCAAAGTCGACGGGCACATGCCGGTCAATAGTCACCAGCTCCCGGCTCAACAAGGCCTGGTTCTTATACTGGATCAGGCTTTCCTTTTGCTTTTTCTTGGTGATCGTGTCGAGGCCGGCATATACCCCATCTATGCTGCCGAATGTTTTGATCAGCTCCACGGCTGTCTTCTGGCCGATTCCGGGCACGCCGGGAATGTTGTCCGACGTATCACCGGACAGGCCCATCATGTCAATTATCTGCCGGGCATCCAGACCGAATGCTTTACGGATCGCAGCAGGATCAAGGACCTTATCTTTCATGGGATCCCAGATGGTGCAGCGCTCGGTTACCAGCTGCATGAAATCTTTGTCCCCGGTGACCATGACCACGCGAAACCCTTTTTTTTCGGCAGTATGGGCCAGGGTGCCGATGAGGTCGTCGGCCTCGTACCCCGGCATTTCAAATACGGGAATGTTGAACGCCTGGGTTACCTTGCGGATCCAGGGCAGCTGCACGACCAGGTCATCGGGCATGGGCGGCCGGTTGGCCTTGTATTCTGCGTAGCGGTCATGGCGAAAGGTGGGGCCTTTGGCATCGAAAAACATGGCCACATGGCTTGGGGAGCGGTCCGCCATCAGTTTGATCAGCATGCGGGTAAACCCGAAGGTCGCATTGGTGGGCAGGCCGCTGCTGTTGGACAGCCCCCGCACCGCATGGTAAGCCCGGTAAATGTAAGCGCTGCCGTCGATCAGGTACAGCGTCGGGGTTTCTTTGGCCTGATTCAGTTCCATTTGCGTTGACACGAAGTGGCTCCTGCATTAATTAATATCGTTTCAGCGTGTTGGCGCATGGTAGCATTAACCATCTTAAACAACAAGACTTCAACCAGTTACCCTTTAACGATGAACGACACCGCAACCCGACTGGCCAAGCGGTCCCGGCGACGGCCGCAAGGCCCAAAAAGTTGCCATTGCTGCACGGAGACGGTTCCCTTCTGCTGGCGCTGCCGCTGCGGCTTCATGATCTGCCAGGTGTGTATGAATGAGAATGTGTGGGGCATGTCCTGCAACGGCATCACCTGGCAGTGCCCGGACTGCGGCGGCCAGAACGGGTTCGGGAACCAGTAGATGCAGACCCAGCACCTGAAATCCGACCTGCTCTTCCTGCTCAGCGCCATCATCTGGGGTTTTGCCTTCGTGGCACAGCGCATGGGCATGGACCACGTGGGGCCTTTTACCTTCAACGGCATCCGCTTTTTGCTCGGCGCGATGGTGCTGGTTCCGTTTATTTACGGGAACCGGAAAAATCAACCGAGCAAGCATGACAGCAGTAACCGTATCCATGGCCATCGACTGATCTATTATAGCGGTCTGGCCGGTCTGGCCATCTTCGCCGGTGCTTCCCTCCAGCAGGTGGGGCTGGTATACACCACCGCCGGGAAAGCGGGCTTCATTACCGGCCTGTATGTGGTGATCGTCCCCATCATGGGGCTGTTATGGGGCCAGCGCACCAACGCGGGCACCTGGGGTGGCGCATTGATGGCGGCAGCCGGCATGTATCTGCTCAGCGTCAACGAGGATCTCACCATCTCCTTTGGTGATCTGTTGGAGCTTATCGGTGCGGTTCTCTGGGCCTGCCATATCCATCTGATCGGCTGGCTTTCTCCTAAAACGGATTCCCTGCGGTTGGCCTTCATTCAGTTTATGGTTTGCGCCGCGGCCAGCCTGGTGACGGCTGGGGTCTTCGAAACCGCCAGCGTTGCCGATATTGCCGCCGCTGCCCTGCCCATCATTTACGGTGGTGCCCTTTCCGTGGGGGTGGCCTATACCCTCCAGGTGGTGGCTCAACGCCACGCCCACCCGGCGCATGCCGCCATTCTGCTTAGCCTGGAAGCGGTGTTCGCCGCTGTCGGTGGGTGGTTGATCTTGGGAGAAGTGATGTCAGGCAGGGGATTGGTGGGATGTTTGCTGATGTTTTCGGGGATGCTGGTCTCTCAGCTATACGGGTTGGTGGTAAAAAGAGAACCAGAAGCCGCTCTTCTCTAGCACCGGCATAACCTTCACAGCGGCATTCAGCAATTGCCCTACCGTTGCAATGCTGTAGGGCCGTCTGCCCCCGTACGCCTGCTTGAGCGGCTTCATTTTGCTTATTTGATCAGCCGATCGCACTGCATATCGCTGCCGCAGCCGATTCAACGGAAAGTGTTCCCGTATTCAAAACCATATCATAATTTGCCGGATCGGCGATGTCACTATGAAAGTATTTCCTCACAAAGGCCCGACGGTCGGATTCGGTGCGCAGCACCCGGAGTTTGGCGTCCTTTTTAGATAAACCATAGGTTTCCGCCACGTGATCGACCCGATGGTCCAAGGGAGCGATGATCCGGACCCGGAACCGGTTTTCCGGCGGCAGGACAAAATTGGCGCCCCGGCCGACGATAATGGCCTTTCCGTGCCGGCCGATGGTGCCAATGACCCGCATCAGCATGCGGGAAACCTCATCCGGCCAAAGGTGCCGTTCGCTGATGGCAGCCGACACCCAGTCTTCAATCATGGACAATCCTTTTTCATCCAGCGTCCGAATGACGCTGGTACTGGTATCGGCGTTTTCGGCCATGGCATTTATGAGCTCCTGGTGAAAGAGATTCAAGCCAAGGCGGTCGGCCACGGCCTTGGCCACAAATTTGCCCCCACTTCCGGGTTCCCTTGACAGGGTGATCACCGGCAGGGTCTTGGCCGCACTTTTTTCCTTTCTAAGGATCTCCCAGCGCCGCACCTGCTCTTCGATGAGTTGATGAATGGCTTTCATGGCGCCTCCTTTTGGTTGTGGGTTAACGCCAGCCTTGATTATGCCCGATGACATCGATTCGTTGGAGACAGCCAAGGGATAACGGATGCTGCTAGAGGGTTCGCGCAAGCGGTCGAGGGATCAATCGCGGGACAAGCAGATCGCGCATGGTATGCGGAGCAGAACGAGGCAGAGGATTTATTCCGATTGCTGCAGATTCACCTCGGACATCACCTATCATTGATAAAAGTGTATTCAACAACGGGTTGCCTGTCAAGCCTGCAGTCGATGAATGGCAGCCCTAACGGTCCGGCTATTCGACAGGTTGAATCCCTTGAACCAGTCTGCGGGTCACTTCATCCAGGAAACCGAAGAAAAAGTGGTCGGCACCTTCGATCACATCCATACGGGCATCGGGATTCCAGTTGCCCAGCAGCGGACGGATCAGGCCCGGTGGGGCAAATTCATCACGGCTACCCGCCACCACCGCTGCAAGCGTCGCCAGGTGATCCACCCCTTTGAAGTCGATAAATGCCACCGGTGGTGCCACCATGGTCATCCCCTGCACAGACACCGACGCTTGCACAGCCATGGCGTTGACCCAGGCGCCGAAGGAGTACCCGGACAGATGGATCTCTTGGAGGCCTTCACTTTTCAGAAAGTCAACAGCGCCAGCCACATCTTCCTGTTCCCCGATTCCTCGTTCATAGGTTCCGGTGCTTTTTCCCGTTCCTCTGAGATTAAACCGGAGCGTGGCAAACCCCTTTTTCTGATAAGCGGCGACGATGGCCTCTACCACCGGGTTGAACATATCGCCGCCGTAAAGCGGGTGCGGATGGGTGATGGCGACACCCTTTATAGGATTGTCGCTGTGGTATAATCCTTCCATTTCCCATTGACCGGATCGGAAACGAATTTTGTTTTCTCTCACGGAGTACCTACATTAATGGATAATACGGTTGTGATGGGCCGTTTTTTCAAAAAGCTGGTAACCGTCAGGGCTTGGAAAATTTCCTGGCCAGGTCATTATCGATGACGTAAATGCAGACCGCTTTGGCGCCTTGCTCGGTGTAGCGGTAACGATTCATGAGGTTGTCCATCAGAAAAGTGACATCTTCGCGGATCTTTTGGTCATAGGTCTTGAAATCCTCTTCGGCATAATCTTTGACCGCCCGTCGGAAATTTTGGTTCTCGAGGAAGGGGTCGAACACTTTTTCCTTGAGGTTGAAAACATAACGCTCCTTCAGCGACTGGAACAGACGGGTTTGCGTGGGAGGTGTGCCGGCCACCATGATCTCCTGGGTCAGGGCCCGGGAAGTGTATTCTTTCTGGGTGTCTTGCCTGAAACTGAGCAGTTTGGCCTTTTCGACCTTCTCCCCAAGCATGCGACGCTCGAACCCATCCAGCAGTTCTTCGGTGATGCGGACCTTCTCGCCGGTAAAATTGCAGGTTTCCACAGTTCCCGGCTCGAAATTAACGGCAAACATATAGTGCAGAATCTCACGATGGATCTGGTCTTCGTTGTAGTAGTACAGGGATTCTTTGACATCCTGGAGGGTGGAAAAATCGTACAGCAACAGCAGTGAGTCCAAAAAACCTTCCGGGATGGAGGCTTTTAATTCTTTCTGTCCGTGGAAGAACTTGCACAGCATGGCCATGTCGATCAATTCGCCCGATTTGGCGTAAGTGGTAAAAAACGTGTTGAAGATTTTTATGGAATCCCGCCCTGAGATACCCTGCCGGCCTTCATTATCAGATTCACCGATGATCCGGCGCCGGCGTTTGGCGGTGAGGGCCTTGCGGTCTTCTTCAGACAACCACTCGGGTATATGCCCGGTGTAGATTTCCATTTTGAGCAGCTGAAGATTCTTGTCACAGTAACGGCTGTATTTGTCCGGCATCGGGATCCACTCTAGCATGGCTTCGGAACGCAGGCTCAACCGGGAAGAGATGATAACCCGGGCGAAGTTGTGCAGCACCCGGGGAAGGAAACTATCATCGATGCGGGACCCGAAAATGTTGCGGTAGATTTCGACTTCCGTATTCAGGTCCAGGACATACGGGATATTGATGTAAACGATACGGTCTGAAAATGACTGGAAATCCTTGATGTTCTTTTTGTCTTCCGGATTCATCAGGGCCAGGAACAGGGAGTTGACATTCTCCTCGATATCCTCCACCTTGTGCAGCCCTTCGCTGATGATGTTGTGAAGCTCGATGAGGCGTTCGATGTTGTGGGACTTGATGTCCATCAAGGCATAGATGCCGTTGTTGGTTTTGGCATATCGGGAATAGATGTAGCGGACTTGATTGCTGTCGGAAAAGAGCCGATTGATCAACCGCTGAAGGTATTCGTTGGTTTGAATGATCTCCTTGACCGGACGATCTCCAGGGGAGAAGACACTGATGCCTCTGCCCAGTCGACGATTAAAGGTGTATGGAACGGCATGGACCAATTCGAACACCTTTGCCGGGTTCTTCAATCGGGTCAGCAGCGCTTCGTAAAGCGACCCGCAAATGGTGCAGGGAACATCCTGAAAAATCCATTCGAAGGCTTTGTCGGTAAACAGCGTATATTTAAATTCGTTGTTTTCGAAGAGATCGTCTAGAAATTGCCGCCGCTGGGCTTTGGGGATCAGGAGCAGCGGATTGTCATGGCAGGGGCAGGGAACCTCCACAAAATAGTTATCCGTGTCGCGCAGGGCCATGGTTCGAACGGTCTCAAACTGTTGTTTGTCCGGATTTTGCTGCATCCGGAAAAGGCTTTCTAAAATAGAAGCGGTCTCGTTGGTCTCTTCGTGGGCCAGTTGCCTGCGATCCAAACGCCACACCGTTTCGTAACGGGTTCCCGCCTCCGTATTGGCGTACTCTTCAAATCGTTTCAACATATTGTTCAAGAAGGTGCTCTTACCGCAACCGTGAGGCCCATCAAAAATATAAATTTTGTTTTGCTGGGCACCCATTCGCAGGGCTTCAACATGGTTGACCAGCCGGTTGGCAAAAAGACGGTCCGCAAAAAAAGGGTGATCCGCGCCTTCGACAAACAGTCTGCTGCAGTCATAGCTCACGTACTGGATAGATTCGGGGTCGTTGGGATATTCATCCACACCTTCGCCCACATAGGCTTTGAACAGATCGTGAAAGACTTGGAACACGTTGCGAATGGTACCGGTGGGATTGAGCAGCACCACTTCGAGAAAGTCTTCAAAGGGGATGGGTTTGCGATGGTTCGACCCGTCAGGGCCAATATCGATATGCCGCATGGCTCGTTTGATGCTTTCCATAGACTGCCTTACCCGATAGTGGCGGGTTCTGCCCCGTCGTGTCAGTTAGAGGACATTCTTGCTCAGCTGTCGATCTTTCATGGTGTATAGCACCCGCTGCCATTTCAGTTCCCGCGGTTTGGGCGCGTCGGTCTGCGGCGTTGGCAGCCCGGGCAGGCCCGGCATTTTTGGCTCCTGCGGCGTTGCGACCACCTCCATGGTTTCCAACTGTACCGGGCCGCCCCACAGGTATTCAATGCCCAACATGGTGTTGGGGATGTATTCCGCCACCAGTGGCTTGCCTTCAAACCGGTGGATGAGGTAAA
This sequence comes from uncultured delta proteobacterium, assembly GCA_963704985.1. Classification (GTDB taxonomy): domain Bacteria; phylum Desulfobacterota; class Desulfobacteria; order Desulfobacterales; family Desulfosarcinaceae; genus Desulfosarcina. Next base: position 82,488 of record CAVPIL010000020.1, read on the forward strand.
GGGCGTTTTCCTCGGTTTTCTCCAAGTCCACCGAAATTTGCGGCGGATGATACAGGGAGGCCATGATCATGTCCCGATATGCATGCGCGCTTCGGCTTTTCACGTAATACTCCCAGACCATTTTTTGTTGGTTCAACCGCTTTCCGGCTACAAAAAGCTTGTTGCTGGTGACGAAGTCCTGATCCACAAAACTGTGGATAAAGGTGAAGTCCGAAAAATTTTCTCGCACATTAAAAAGGAAGTCTTTACCTTTGCCGGTTTTTGCGTCGTAGTCTTTGCGCTGACCGGCGTCTGCCAGATGCTGGTATTGCCAGGATATCTTACCCTTTTCGGCCATTTCCTCCAAAAAGTAGAACAGACGCATCCCTAATGCATAGGGATTCAACCCCACCCGGGGCATGGCCGTCACCCCGGCGTTGACCCGGGCAAAGTCCACCTCATGCCCCTTGATCCGATCATCCTGCATGTACAGGGTTTCGTGCCAGTAGGAGGCCCAGCCTTCATTCATGATCTTGGTGCGGATCTGGGGTTGGAAAAATAGCGCCGTTTTTCGAATGATTTGGATTATCACCAGCATCCATTGATTCTCTTCACGGCGCAGCATCTTGGAATTTTCCATGATGAATTCCAGCAGGTCCTGTGGTTTTTGTTTTTTGGCTTCCTGGTGTTTTTTAAATAGGTTTCCAAACTCCGGATAAAGCTGGTCGATCCGTGAGAAAAAGCCTTGTTCCCCCATGACCGGGTCTTCCTTCATGCTGGCGTTGTACCGTTTTAATTCCTTGATGTATTTATTGATATTGACTTTGGCGATGTCCTGCAGGTAGACGTCAAAATAAAAATCCACTTTTCCCGAAAGGCTTGAATCTGGCGTCGAAAAAATTTTCGATAACAGGCCATGATAACCAACCAGGTTGTCGATTCCTCGGGTAAACTCGATCACATAATCCACCCAGCGGCCCCGTTCAGAACGAAGTTTGGCGATGGACCGCTTATCCGACAGCGCTTCTCCGTTAAAATCATAGTCCCATGTATGCCGGAAATAGAGGTTGTTCTGGAAAAAATCGATGTGGGCGATCACGTGGTAAAAGATCATCACATTGAGCCAGTCCGGGTTGTTGTCGTTATAAAAGGAGATCGCCGGTCGGGTATTGATGACCGTTTCGTAAGGATTGCCCGGGTAGAGTTCGTATTTACCCTTCTCCTTGAGAATCTCCACATCGTGCACCCAGTAATCGTAGAGGGTGGGGATCATCACTTTGGGAGAGAGTTCGATAAGGTCTCGATTGGTAACGATATATTCCAGGCTTTCGTCTTTGAAGCGCAGTCCGGCGTCACGGGCTCGCAGCTTGCAGCCCTCCATGATCGTTTTTGTATGCTGGTCGATCAGTTCCATTGGTTCTGCCGTTTCCGCCTTTGATTGGCTCTCATGAGATCAACCGCTTGATTCCTTCAATCAGTCTGGGCTCGTCAGTACTTTCATCGATCACATCCAGCCGGACAAGCTTGGGAAATTTTTCCAGCAGGCCTGATTTTTTCAGGTAGCGCTCCACTTCGGTGTTGTTCTGAGAACTGCCGGCGTGCTCTGCGATGGTCACGCCTATCCGGCTAGCATAGGCCATCATCTCCTTCAGGGCCGGAATGGCCTTTTTGCCTTCCGTGTCCCAATCGTCGCCATCGGTACCGTGAAACACATAGATGTTGTAGTCTGCGGCCAGATTTTCCGCTTTCACGATCCGGTTCACCATCTCGTAGGCAGAAAATACCTGGGTGCCGCCGGCCACCCTTGAATTGTAGTATGTATAAAAATCCTCAACTTCTTTGGCCTCCGTATCATGGAGGATAAATCGGGACTCCACCTGGTTGGCGTACTGATAGAGCAACCAACTGTAGATAAGCACATGCTGGGTGACCACCAGTTCGGTGGCTTTGCCGGCCATCGAGCCTGAATAGTCCCTGAGAAAGAATACGACTGCTTGGGATTCGAAATCCTTTTCTTTGGACAGGATCCGGTAAATCTTGTCTCTGGGGGAAATGATGAACCGGGTCGGGTCGATGTCGTCAGTGTCGGGGATGTTGCCCAGGTGAATGTTGGTTTCGACGATCTCCCGCAAGGTGGCCTTTTTGTCCAGCACCTGACCGGAACCACGATTCCGGTCGGTCATGTCATAGGTGTAACGGGTTAGTGAACGCTTTTTGCCTTTGTCCTGCAGATTGGGCAGTTCGAACTGCTCGGTGAGAATCTTTCCCAGGTCATAGGCCGACGACTCCATTTCGTGCTGGCCGCCTTCTCCTTGCCCCGGTCCTCCGGCACCGGCCTGATCCGGCTCTCGGACCGGCTGTTCGCCGATGACTTCACCTTCTTCTCCATCACCGCTGCCGCCCTGGCCCTGCCCCTCTTCCTGCTCGGCAAAGTTGGGGTCGTGGATGAATTTCTCTTCCACGGTGGTGGGCACCACCACCACCTTGCCTTTGCCGGCCTTGCCGGGTTTGATCATCTTGCCCACCCGGATTTTGCGGGGGAAGCCGTCCTTTTCCCGCTGGCGGTCCTTTTCCAGCAGTTCGTCGATGGAGCGGATGTGGCTGACATACGAGCCCTTGGGCTGAGCCATGGCCTGTAGGACCATCAGATCGTGGTAATCATAAAGATTGAGCAGTCGGATCTCGCCTTCATCCGTGGTGATCACGGCGATGCCCCCGCCGATGACCGGCATGTCATGCGTCCGGTCGTCATTGAGCTCCAGGAGGATCTTCTTTTCCTGCTCCCGTGTCAGCCCAGAATCTTTCAGGGTGTTGAATATTTTTTTCAGTTTGGAGTGCATTTTATTTTTTTCCATGGATGGTTACTACCCAAACTGTATGTATTGACCCAAGTAAATACCCGACAAGAGGAAGAAAGCCATGTTCACCTTTTCATAGGCGTACCAGTCCCCAGTAACAGTACCCCAAACAAATGCGAAAATTGCTAACAAACAAATGCTTCCAACAATGTATTTTATCCCAACCTTCAATTCGTGGCCTCTCTAAGCTATTCGATTTCCGTCCACAAATAGTAGATTTTGGTTCAGGCCAAGGCCGCAGCAATTTTGAAACCGCAGGCGTAGCCGGGCTACGTGAGGATTTCGAAATTGTGAGAACACCGGCCTGGGCTGAAAGATGCTGTTTGTGGATGGACAATGATTAATTTTCATCCTCCTGCGTGCAGAAGTACTCAATCGTCTTCTGTGCGCAGGTCTTGCAGTACCCCAGCTTGTTGAGCATGGTGTCGACCATGCGGTCGTAGAGTTTTTGGTTTTCCTCGTTGGTCCGGTTGGCCAGGGCGCCGATCAGGCTGCCGGCACCGGCGATGTCAGATTTCAAGCGCACGTCGGTGACCGCTTTCACCAGTTCCAGGTTGTCCATGAAATCGTAGTCCGGATCGACTGAAATTTTTTGGCCGTAGATCTTGCGAATGGAGGTCCGGAAGGTCTCCCGTTGCTCGGTTGTCTTCAGCCCTAATCGATCTTCCACACTGTTGATGTAGCGTTCATCTATTTTCAGAGCTCTGAGTTCGCCACTCTGGGGGTCTTTGTACTTCCACATCTTGTCCGGACCCAGGTTTTCGGCATCAATGCCGATAATCATGTTCACGTAGCTCATCACATCCTTGCGGATGGCCAGGGGCTCGTCCATGTAGGCGTTGAACATCTCCGTCATGATCCGTTCACGATAGAGCCCCTTGGCGGTCTTCAGATCCTCCAGGTATTTGGCTCGGTCGTTGGCGTCGGTCACATAATCAAGGATAATGCGCTCGAGGGCTTTGAAGATATCGTAGGCGAACATGCACCGGCCCTCGTTGGTTTCCGAGCTTTCATTGAGCAGTTGGATGGCCCGGCCCAGGTTCCGCTGTCCCAGCCCCTTCTGGCCGAACCGCTTGGTGATGTCCGGGTTCTGATTGAGGGTGTCGATGACCTCCGCCAGGGTCTTGATGCTCTTTTCTCCGGCCACTTCGCCGGCGGCCAGCTTCATGGTCTCGATGGGGGTGAGCTTTTCCGACCGGGCCAGCCGGGTGAGGACCACCGTCACAGAGGCGGCATGGTTCAGGTTGGGGTCCTGGTGCAGGTATTCCCGGTCGAGGGTGGTTCGTGTCTCGTTGCCGATGGCGTAAATGGTCAGGTCTTTTTGCAGTTTGTAGTTGGTGTTGTGAGAAACGTAGCAGATGCGGCAGCGGTCGACGATGGGTGCTTCTTCCTTTTCCGCCAGAAATCGGTTGAACTCGGAATTGTTGCTGGTGGCAATGATCAGGGTGTCGATGGGCCACTTATACCCGTCGATCTCGATATTGCGGTTTTGAATGACCCCCAGATAGACTTGGACCAGATCCTTCTTGTTCTTGAAAATTTCATCGGAAAAATGAACCCCGCCGCCGGCCACCCGCGCCAGCGCCCCGCGCCGCAAATCGAAACGGTAGGGGTTGTTGGTCTCCGTGATGTGCAGCAGCCGCTGGATGGACTCTTCACCTAAAAGATCTACCGCCGAGGACGTAATTTTGTCCTTGGCCGGATATTTGCCGGTGATGGTGCCCAGACTCTCGGTCATGGGAACAGGGATGATCTGGATAAACTCAAGCATCTGTGCCAGGTCACCGTTGGTGTAGTTTCGGATGTCGTTCCATATAAATGCACTACAAGCACCCAATGGACGATAGTCCCCCCAGAGGGTTTCGATCTCGTTGTCCGAGAATCCGATTTCCTGGGACAAGAACTCACGGTTTTTATCCGGCTCGTCGTGGATATTCATCCCCAGTATCATGGGGTCCTCATAGGTCTGGGATTCGATGGTCATGATTTTCCCGTACCCGCCTATCTTGTCCAGGCCGGTAAATCGGAAAGAATATTTGCGATTGGACTCCTGGGACAAAAAATCTCGGTATCTATTACAGACAAAATCCACCAGGAATGTCTTGCCGTTTCCCGGTTCCCCCACCAGGACAAAAGCCATTTCCTTGGAGGATCCATTTTCCGCAGCATCCTTGACATAGGAGACAAAGCTGTTGATTTCATCATACATGCCGATGATGTGCTTTTTGCCGGTTCTGAAAATACTGAAATCATAGGTGGTCTTGCCATTGACCACCACTTTTTCGATGTCGCTGTCCAGAATCATCCTGGCCACACCCTGGAAAGCGTTTTCGAAACAGCGAGTACCTTCTTTGACCTCGACCAGATGCTGGTGAAGCGCCGATGTGTTCTTCTTTACCATGGTGTCCCCCTAAATTTGAGATAACCGGTGCAGGAGATGGTGGATCTGGTTAATGGCGATTCTTCTGTTGTTGCAGGCGCAACAGGCAGTTGATATCAAAACGGTTTCGGTTGACCTCCAGGTCCGCCGTCAGTGAAGGATGGGACGTGAGAAACGTTTCTGATGGCAATCGACTTGACCCGGAACCGGGTGTTTGGCCTCTACCTGACTCGGCAGCAATGGAGGAGGTTGCACTGTTGGGTGTGCACGCAAGAACAGCCGGATGTCGCAGCTGGCTCAGCAGGATGAGGATTCCGCTGCCTTATTCGGAGTATAGCACTTCATTGCCAAACTTCAAACCGAAAAACCAAACAAGCGACCGACAACGAGCGGCTGCAAAGACCTCCGGACCGTTTCGGGCGGGCCCGGAGACCACCCCCATGGCCGGCCGGCAGGGTTGACAACATTCAACAGAACTGGTATGACCTCTTACCAGTTAGCTCAAGGACAAGGAGACTTCGCGTGAAGGTGAAATCATCGGCACATACTCCCGTCAGGCCGGCCCAACTGGTTGAGTACCGCATCATTTCCGGCATCCTGGACGGTACCTATCCACCGGGCACGCCACTTCCCAACGAACGGCAGTTGGCAGAGTCCATTGGTGTGACCAGGCCCCCCCTCCGTGAAACACTCCATCGGTTGGCAACTGAAGGGTGGCTGACCATTGCCCACGGCAAACCCACACAGGTAAACGACTACTGGGAAAAAGGCGGCATGGGGCTGCTCAGCACCCTGGCCAAATATACCGATACCTTGCCGGCCGGGTTCGTCACGCATCTGATGGAGGTCAGAAGCCGCCTCCTGCCCATTATCGCCGGGTTGGCGGTGGATCAAGCGCCTGATGATGTGCTTGCCTTCTTAGAGAAAGCTGAACAGCTCGATGATGATGTCAATGCCTTTGTGGATTTTGACTGGCGGTTTCAGCTTTTCATGGCGACTAAGTCAGGCAATCCCATCTATAAGTTGATCCTCAACGATTTTTCAACCATGTTTGAAGCCCTTGCGACCGCCTACTTCGCGCTTCCTGAGGCGCGGGCGGCCTCCCGACATTATTATCGGGATCTTTCCACGGCCATAATAGCCGGCGGCCGCCGGGTGGAAACGGTGGTGATGGACGCCATGGATCAGAGCGTCGCCTTGTGGGAAAGTCTTAAAGGGGTTTGACCATGCTGAATATGGACAGCAACTGGGATGTAATCATCATCGGCGGCGGTATTACCGGTGCCGGAATCTTCCGCGAAGCGGTCCGCATGGGGTTTAAATCGCTGTTGTTGGAGCAACAGGATTTCGCATGGGGAACCTCGAGCAGGTCCTCCAAACTGGTTCATGGTGGTCTGCGATACCTCAAAGAAGGTCGTTTTTTGCTGACCCGTGATGCGGTGCGTGAGCGGGAACGGTTGCTCGTCGAAGCCAGGGGTTTGGTAACACCCATGGGATTTTTGGTTCCTATCTACAAGGACCGGGGGCCGGGAAGATGGACTTTGGAAGCCGGTCTGTCCCTTTACGACTTGATCGCCAAACGGCGCCAGCATCACTATCTTGATGCGGAGGCATTTGTCAAACAGGCACCCAACATCGACCAGAAGGGCCTGGTTGGGGGCTTCCGATTCTTCGATGCCCAAGTGGACGATGCCCGGTTGGTGCTTCGCCTGATCTTCGAAGGCATGACCGCGGGTGGCACCGCCTTGAATTACACCCGCGTGGCTGCCGTTGGACGGGACAAAGATGGCCGGGTTAACGGCGTGACCGTCGAGGATGGTCACTCCCACCAAATCCGGGCCCTATCCACGCAAGCGGTAATCAACGCCACCGGCTGCTGGGCAGAACACCTTCACCCATCCCCACAGAAAAACCGTCATTTGCGTCCTTTACGGGGAAGCCACCTGATTTTCCCGGCCCATGTGCTTCCGGTGGATCAGGCCATCAGCTACATTCATCCGGCCGACGGAAGAGCGGTCTTCATCGTTCCTTGGGAAGGCGCGGTGATTGCTGGCACCACCGACCTGGACCATCGAGACAGCCTGTCTTTTGAGCCACGGATTACGGAAGGCGAAGTGGCCTACCTGTTGGACGGTCTGCAGGCCTTGTTTCCTGCGCTGGATGTCTCGGCGGGGGATTGCATCGCCACGATCGCCGGTGTACGGCCGGTGCTCAGCGAGGGCAATTGCGACCCCTCGGAAGAATCCCGGGAGCATGTGGTGTGGGTGGACAACGGCCTGGTGACCATCACTGGCGGAAAACTGACCACCTTTCGCAGGTTGGCATTTGATGCGTTGAAGGCAGCCAAACCGTTTTTGCCGGCAGAGACACCAGCCGATGAAGAGGCGCCGGTATTTGGGCCATTCGAAAATCAACCGATATCACCAGAACCCATTTCTGACGCGATTTGGGAGACGCTTTATGGTCGTTACGGCAAGGCCGCTGAAACCATAATCAAGAACGCCTCGCCATCGAATCTTGCCGTTATTCCAGGTACGCGAACCCTGTGGGCGGAGATTTTACACGCCGCCGCCCATGAAAAGATTCATCATCTGGGTGACCTTCTTCTCCGGCGCGTCCGGGTGGGGTTATTGACAACAGAGGGGGGACGGGTGCATTTTGACCGCATCCGGTGTCTGTGCACACCGGCATTGGACTGGAGCGCCGCCCACTGGAGGAAAGAGTTCCGCAACTACCTGGAAATATGGCGATATGCCCACGGCATGCCCGGTCGTTATGCCGAGTCCCGTGGAACCGTTAAATCCTTTTTTTTCAATATGCGGCAATGCCTATTTAGACGTTTTGCCTGAAACCGTGAAGCATGACTGACCGAGAACTGATGCTTTCCATTGACAACGGTACCCAGAGTCTCAAAGCCCTGGTTTTTGATGCCGGCGGCAACCTCATGGCCCGGGAGCAGGTCCTGTTCACCCCATATTTTTCAGAAAAGCCCGGTTGGGCCGAACAGGATCCCCAGGTATTCTGGAAGGCGCTGTGTCAGGCTTGCCAGAGGCTTTTCGCTTGCCATGGGATTGACACATCACACATCGCCGGCGTTGCCCTGACCACCCAACGGGCCACCGTGGTTAACGTGGACAAGAATGGCAAGCCTTTGCGGCCGGCAATCCTATGGCTGGACCAGCGCAAATGCCATGGCTTGCCGCCGCTGGGGGGGCTTTGGGGGATGTTGTTCAAGGTTACCGGGTTGGCTAGCACCCTGGCCTATTTCCAGGCCGAAACCGAAGCCAATTGGATTTTGAGAAACCAGCCGGCCGTCTGGGCCCAAACCCATAAGTACCTTTTGCTATCCGGTTATCTCAACTTCCGCCTAACCGGAGATTATGTGGATTCCGTGGGCAGCCAGGTGGGATATCTGCCTTTTGACTACAAACGACTCAGGTGGGCCCGGTCATGGGACTGGAAATGGCGCTGTGTGCCGGTGAATCCGGATCAGCTCCCACATCTGGTCGAGCCAGGTCAGACCCTTGGGAGCGTGAGCCGACAAGCTTCCCGGGAAACGGGGATTCCGGCCGGCTTGCCGGTTATTGCAGCTGCGGCGGACAAGGCCTGCGAAGTCATCGGTTCCGGCAGTCTCGACCCGTCGGTGGGATGCCTGAGTTACGGCACCACGGCCACCATCAACGTTACCCACCACCGGTATATCGAACCCATCCCTCTGCTGCCTGCCTATCCCAGCGCCGTTCCGGGGAGCCATACTATTGAAGTCCAGGTGTTCCGCGGGTTCTGGATGGTCAACTGGTTCAAGGAAGAATTCGGGTTGCCGGAACAACAGGCTGCCGAAAAAACCGGTGAGACCGCCGAGGCGTTGTTTGAGCATCTGATCAAAGACATCCCCCCCGGATCCATGGGACTCATGCTTCAGCCCTTCTGGACGCCGGGTATCCGGACCCCGGGTCCAGAGGCCAAAGGCGCCATCATCGGCTTCGGAGATGTCCACACCCGCGCCCACATGTATCGCTCGATCCTTGAGGGATTGGCCTACGCCCTGCGGGAAGGCAAGGAGCGTATCGAACGGCGCAGTCGCACACCCATTACCAGCCTGCGGGTCTCAGGGGGCGGTAGCCAGAGCGACCTGGCCTTGCAGTTGACGGCCGACGTATTCGGCCTGCCCACGGCCCGCCCCCACCTGTACGAAACATCAGGCTTGGGTGCGGCCATTGACACGGCCGTTGGGCTGGGTATTCATGCTGACTTTGAAACTGCCGTAAATGCCATGACCCGTCCGGGCGATCGTTTCGAACCGGATCCTTCAAACCACCGGCTTTACAACGAACTTTACAACAGCGTGTACAAGCAGATGTATCGCCGGCTTAGACCGCTCTATGAAAAAATCCGTGAAATCACAGGATATCCTGAATAACTCCTCCCAAGCGCCCCTGCTAGTGCATCGCCCTTTACGATAATGCTTGATTCCCCCCGTCGCCTTTTTTATGATGGCGGCAATCCGCCGGCCTGTTACGGTCTGCGACCTTTCGGAGGCATGCACCATGCTCAGAGAGCTGTTTATAAAGAATTTCGCCATTATCGACGACCTGAATATCCGCTTCGAAGATGGGTTGACCATTCTGAGCGGAGAAACCGGCGCGGGCAAATCCATCATCATCAACGCGGTGAACCTGCTGCTGGGATCCCGCGCCAACGCCAAGATGATCCGGGATGGCTTCGACACCGCCGAACTGTCCGCTTGTTTCGATGTTCCCGAAGCGTCTGCTGCCGCAGCAATCATGGCTGAAAACGGTGATGAACCCAAAGATGGCCTGCTGGTGCGCAGGATCATTGCCGGCAACGACCGCCACCGCGTCTACATCAACGACCGCATGGCCACCATGCAGATGCTGGCAGCCATCACCGCGGATCTGGCCAGCATCTCCGGCCAGCACGCCCACCAGGGCCTGCTCAGGGAAGAGACCCACCTAGCCATCCTGGACCGTTTTGGCGGCCTTTTACCGCAGGTTAGACAGGTGGCGGACCTATACGCTAAGGTGGCGCCTCTGTCCCAGATGCTTCAAGCCCTCAAAGAGAAAAAGAGCAACCTGGAAAAGGAGATGGATCTGCTCCGATACCAGGCAGCCGAGATCGCCGATGCCGCCATCATGCCAGGCGAAGATGAAACCCTGGAAAAAGAACGGCTGCGGCTCAAGCACGCCGAATTTCTCCATCGGTCCGTATTTTCAGCCCTAGAAATCCTTTATGGGGCCGATGGCTCGATTCTGGAGCAATTGGGTGAAGTGCGTAAAAACCTGGAGAAGGCAGCGGACCTGGATGATGGCTTGATGGTCGGGGTGCAGGCACTCTCTGACAACCTTTTCGGCCTGGAAGATGTGACCGAAACATTGCGGTCCTATCTGGGAAACTTGGACACCGAAGCGGGCCGGCTTGAATCGGTGGAGATCCGGTTGGATCTGATCAACCGGCTGAAGCGAAAATATGGGGGATCCCTGGAGGCGCTATTCCAAAAGCGTGATGCCATTGAAGCGGAGTTTTCGAATATTGCTGACATCGATGATGATATTCAGCGCAGCGCAGCGCGATTGAAGGATTATTACGATCAGCTGGCCAACCTGGCCCGGCTTTTGTCCAAAGATCGAAAACGGGTGGCCACCCATTTTGCCGATTCCGTTGAAAAGGAGCTTGCAAGCCTGAAGATGGCCGGTACCCGCTTCAGGGTCCGTTTTTCCGACTCCTCCTGCGGCAAGCCTGCTTCCCCGTGGCTTTGTGTGGATGGCAACCTTCTGTCGGCCACAGGTATAGACCAGGCCGCGTTCATGATTTCTCCTAATGTGGGAGAATCGTTAAAGCCCCTTGCGGCGATCGCCTCAGGTGGGGAGCTCTCCCGGGTTGTCTTGGCGCTAAAGGCCATTTTGGCGGGAACCGATGCATTGGAGACGGTTATTTTTGACGAGGTGGATGCCGGAATCGGAGGTGCCGTGGCCGACGTCGTTGGGAAAAAACTGAAAGCCCTATCTAACAAACACCAGGTCATCTGTATCACCCACCTTCCCCAGATCGCCCGTTTCGGAAGCCACCATTATTATATAGAAAAGCAGGTCAAGGAAGGCCGAACCGCCACTGCCATCAGACCGATGGACCGGGAAGAACGGGTCAACGAGATCGCCCGCATGCTGGGAGGGGAAAAAATCACCCCAACCGCCCTGGAACATGCCCGGACCCTGATGGCCTCCTGACGGAAAACAGCCGGTGCTTGACAATCCAAAGATGATGGACAGATTCTATAAAATTTTACACAGGAGATCGAGATGCCCATTTTCGAATTTAAATGCCTGGACTGTGATGAATACATGGAAATCCTGGTAATGAATAAGCGGGATGAGGTGGCTATGGCCTGCAACCATTGTGGTTCCGGCAACTTGGAACGAATCCTCTCTACTACCAACCACACGGTCATCGGCGGCGGTTCGGGCCGGCCTGCTGATTCCAGTACCAGCGCCCAGACACGGACCTGCAGTTCGGGTTCATGTACCACCTATACCATCCCCGGGCCGGCATGAGGATGGCAACCCTGTTGCAGCCCTGATCATTGATAGCGTCCCCTTAAGGTTAAACCATGCCACAAACACTGCATAAGCAGGAAAAAGAACAATTCTGCAAGCTGTTCAAACAGGATCAACTCACCGACTTCGAAGATCGGTTTGCGGTTATGGAAGCGTTCATGCAGACTGATGGCCATGTCTCCTCGACACAGATGATCGAACGGCTCAAGGACCTGGGCCATCGGCTGGATCCGGAATTTGTCCGTGACACGTTGAAACTGATGTGCCAGTATGGGTTCGCCAGCAAACAGCAGTTCGACAACGGTGAAATTCTATATGAACATCTGCATCTGGGTCAGCACCATGACCACATGGTCTGTACCAAATGCCGAAAGATCGTGGAATTTGAAGATCCTGGGCTTGAGGCACTTCAGGTTCAGGCCGCAGAGCGCCACGGATTCCACCTGCTCCAGCACAAAATGGAAATGTATGGCCTCTGCGCACAGTGCATGTCCCAACGTCGGGAACTGCTCCCTCTTTCAGAAGCGCCAAGGGGGGAGCGTCTGGTGATCGCGCGGCTGGACGGCGGCCCCATGGCGCGGGCACGCTTGATGGCCATGGGCCTTCGAATGGGTGATGAAGTGGACGTTATCACCAATTCAGGGCAGGGGCAGCTGGTGGTTGGCGTCGATTATAAACGGATCGTACTTGGACGGGGCCTGGCCCGGAAGCTGCTTGTTCAGGTCAAACCCAAAAATGAGTGATTTTTTTTCAAGGCTTGCATCGTGACTGCTTTGGCTTGAAGAATGGTAACGCGCACCGCTGACTTTTTATCGAAAATGAATAAAGCAATACTCATTATTTTGGTACTTCTATCGGCCTTGGCCGTTTCAGATCCAGCTCTGGCAGAGCGTTTGAGCGTAAAATCGGATACCGCCAACGTTCGCTCCGGGCCGGATACCAGTGATGCGGTAGTCTGGCAGGTGGAAAAATATCATCCCCTGAAGGTGGTTCAGAAGCAAGGCAGTTGGTACCTGTTCGAGGATTTCGAGGGTGATCGCGGTTGGATTCATGGCTCTCTCCTGGCCGATACCAAAACCGTGATTGTTAAAAACGACAAGTGCAACGTCCGTTCGGGACCGGATACCAACAACGATATCCGCTTTACCGTGGACAAAGGCGTGCCCTTTAAAGTGCTGGAAGAAAAAGGAGACTGGCTCCATGTAATCCACGCGGATGGCGATAAGGGGTGGATTCATCGATCGCTGTTATGGTAGGGGGCATCGGTAACGAAGGAGTCAGTTTGATACGGCAACGTGGACAAACGCGGATTGTTGGGCTTGGTTCCGCGCTGGTGGATGTATTGGTTCACGAAAGCGATGACTTTGTCCGCCGCATCGGCGTTAACAAAGGCGGCATGACCTTAGTGGATATGCCGGTGCTGGAAAAGATTCTCAATCAGGTGTCTGCCGCGCCCATTGTGGTACCGGGCGGCTCCGCATGCAACACGGCTGTCGGTATTGGACAGTTGGGTGGCTGCGCACGCTTTGTCGGTAAGCGGGGCAACGACGACACCGGTCAGTTTTTTCACCAGGCCCTTGTTGAACGGGGGGTGGAGCCATTTTTGATGACATCGGAACTGCCCACCGGTCGGGTGCTTTCCATCATCACCCCGGATGCCCAGCGCACCATGATCACCTATCTGGGTGCGTCGGCAGACACCCGGCCGGAAGAGATCATGCAGCAATGCTTTGCGGACAGTGCAGTGGTCCACATGGAGGGCTATCTGCTGTTCAATCCCGATTTAATGACATCCGCACTAAAAGCTGCTAAAGATGCCGGGGCCTTGGTGTCTTTGGACCTGGCCAGTTTTACCGTAGTCGAACAGTCCAAAGCCATTCTCGATGACATTATCGAACGGTATGTGGATATCCTGATCGCCAATGAAGACGAAGCCCTGGCCTATACCGGCTTGAAGAACGAAGAACGGGCACTGGCCAGGTTGGCCCGAGATGTGGATATTGCCGTCCTGAAAGTCGGCGCAAGGGGAAGCTACATCCAACAAGATGGCCGGGTTTGCCGAATCCCGGCCCAGGGAACAGGACCGGCCATTGATACCACCGGCGCCGGAGATCTTTGGGCGGCCGGTTTTCTTTATGGATTCGTCAACGGGTATTCCCACGAAAAAAGCGGTGGGCTTGCTTCGGCATGCGGATATGAAGTATGTCAGGTGGTCGGCGCCGACATCCCCGCCGATGGATGGACACGCATTAAGAAGAAATTGGAGGAATAATGGCCAAAGGGGCAGCGACACGCAAACAACTTTTGAAAGAACCCGATCAGTTCATCACCTTTTCAGGGAAGCTGATCGCCTTCGGGCGCTCCAATTTAAAAACGATTCTGATTTGTACGGGAAGTATCCTTGTCCTGCTGCTGGCAGCCGCAACGGTACGCCAGATGTCCGACCGCACTGAAAACCGGGCCTCCGAGCTGGTTGAAAAGGCAGTGGCCAAATATTCGGCCGCCCTTCAGGACACCAACCCGAAGACGGCTTATGACCGGGTGAAAACCGATTTTACTGACATGTTTGATACATATGGTTCAACAACCGCGGTGAAACTTGCGCGGATTCTGTACGGAGACATCAGCTACAATGCCGGGGACGCCGATACCGCCATTGCCATGTACACACAAGCGCTGGGTGACTTTAACCAGTCTCCCGCAATGAAGAACATCGTACTGAGCGGGCTGGGATATGCCTATGTTCTGAAAAAGGAATACCCGCAGGCCATTCGCTATTTTGAAATGTTTTCGGCAGATCAGGAAAAGAACATGCAAAGCGGCGCACTTTTCAACCTGGCATGGCTTTATGAAGAGACTGGAGAAAAGGAGAAAAGCACCGCTTTGTATAAACAGCTGTTAGCAGATTTCCCGGAAACCATGTATGGCAACCTTGTGAGAGAGAAAGTTGGCGGTTGACCAGTAACAGACGTGCCATATCCTGATGCAGGAGGCAATTAAGATGGTTTCCCGGAGAGTTTGGGTTTACAAACGGGGGGAGAGCGACCCTTTTTTTGCATTTAAAATGAGCAAGTGGTTGATCCTAAACTTAGGCGTTGTCTTTCTCGAACAATTTATATTTTTTTATTTTTTGATTCAATCCGCTTTTGCCGATGCCCAACAGGTCTGCCGCGTGGGCCTGTATATAGTTGGCTTTTTTCAATGCCCGAACGATCATGTTTTTTTCCACCAGCGCCAAGGTGTCATATAAGTTGGCATCCACCGGGATGCCGTCCATATGCAGGGTGCTGTGGGCATTGTCGATAAAATCCTTAGGAAGGTCAGATACCTGAATGATTGCCTCCGGACTCATCACCACGGCCCGCTCAATGACATTTTCCAGCTCGCGAACATTTCCCGGCCAATCGTATTCGTAAAACAAGCGCTCCACTTCCCGGTCAATTCCGGTCACCGGCAAACCCGTGTTGCGTTCGTTGCTGTACTTGGCGATAAAATGCCCCACCAGGGATCGAATATCCTCCAACCGTTCCCGTAACGGGGGAAGGGTCAGGGGGACGACGTTGAGCCGGTAAAACAGGTCTTCCCGAAAGCTACCCTTGGCTACTTCTGCCTTCAAGGCTTTGTTGGTCGCTGCAATCAGGCGAATATTGACAGGAATCGTTTTGACCCCACCGACTCGCTCGATGACCCGAGCCTGCAGGACACGCAGCAGTTTGACCTGCAGGCCCGAGGAGAGTTCCCCAATTTCGTCCAGGAACAGCGTCCCCCCGTCTGCGATTTCGAAGCGCCCCTTCTTCATGGAAACAGCACCGGTGAAAGCCCCTTTTTCATGGCCGAACAACTCACTTTCTAAGAGTGACTCGACCAGAGCGGAACAATTGACCGCCACAAATGGTTTGTCCTTTCTCGGGCTGTTAAAATGCAAGGCACTGGCCACGAGTTCCTTGCCCGTGCCGCTGGCACCTTCGATGAGAACCGTTGCCGTAGACGGCGCGACTTTACGGATGACGTGGAAAACATCCTGCATGGCTTTGCTTTTGCCGATGATGTTGTGGAAGCTGTAACGGCTCTCTACCGCACTTCTGAGTTGGCGGTTTTCCTTGATTACTCGGTACATGGAAACCGCTTTGTTTGCATAAAGGACAAGCCGCTCATTGTCGAAAGGTTTGAGGATATAGTTATAGGCCCCTTTCTGCATGGCTTCCACTGCCTTTTCAACGGTGCCGTGGGCAGTCAT
The DNA here is from genome assembly GCA_963704985.1 of uncultured delta proteobacterium. Classification (GTDB taxonomy): domain Bacteria; phylum Desulfobacterota; class Desulfobacteria; order Desulfobacterales; family Desulfosarcinaceae; genus Desulfosarcina. Next base: position 98,514 of record CAVPIL010000020.1, read on the forward strand.
CATCATCACTGGAAGGTCCGCATCTTCTTTCTTAATGCGTTCAAGAAGATCAATACCGTCCATTGCGGGCATTTTCATATCCGTCAACACCAGATCAACATCTGAATCAGAAAGAATGTTCAGCGCCTCGGAACCACTATTGGCAGTGAGGGTCTCAAACCCCGCATCCTCAAGAACGGCGGCAAGAATGAGCGTGTAGTTCTTCTCATCGTCTACAATGAGGATGGTCTCCATTACGGTGCCTCCTGGATTAACGGGAATTTGACTGAAACGCGGGAGCCTTTATCACGACGATTGTCAATCCGAATCATACCATCATGGGCTTCGATAATGTTTCTTACGATACCCAGACCCAATCCCGTCCCTTTTTCTTTCGTGGTAAAAAAAGGATTCCAGATCTTTTCCATGACCGATGCGGATACACCCTCCCCTTCATCTTCGATATAGACCCATAAAGAGCCATTACCCGTTTCAATGGTCACATCAATGGCTCCCCCATTGGGCATGGCCTGCATCCCATTGATAAGCAAATTGAGAAACGCCTGATAGAGCATGTCCGAATCGGCCATGACAACGGGAATGTGGTCATCGAAAAATGTTCTGATGACGTAACCGTTCTCTTTTATCTGATGTTCGAGGAAATGGATGTTTTTGGTGATCACTTCATCGATTCGACAGGGACTGCGATTGGGGTTTTTGGGACGTGCGTAGTTTAAAAAGTCAGTGATGATATGGTTCAGGCGTCGCGCTTCAGCCACGATGATATCGGCGATGGCATTCAGGGTATCTTGGGGGTCCATTCTCTTTTTCAGCAATTCAGCAGAACTGCTAATTATTCCCAGCGGGTTTCTGATCTCGTGGGAAACCCCGGCAACCATTTCTCCTAGTGATGACAAATGCTTGGCTTTGGCCAACTGGTCCTTGAGACGTATCCGCTCTAAAGCCCGCTTTTCAATAATGCCTTCACCCCGTTTGACGACAATGATCAGGGTAAGCAGCAAAATTCCCATGACAATGCTGATTGTGCTAATGACAAGCAACTGAAATTTAAAAATTTTTTGGTAATCACTGGACAGGTCTTGCCTGATTTCGACGACGCCCAGCACCGGGCCCGAGATGGGAGACAGCGGTTTTTCCGCCCTTAAGGGGGCAAACGTGACGATTTTAATCTCTTTGGGAATTCCCAGAAGGATTTCCCAGAAATCACCATTTTGGACCAGTTTTGAGGATGGTTTGCCGTCCAGCGCATTTTTATAGAAGGTACCCCCAAGATTTTCAATCCCCACCATGTCAGATGAAAAACTGTAAGCAATGATGTCATTCTTGCTGTAGATATTGACCATTTCAACCTTGAAGCTGTGCAGTGTACTGCGGACGACACTATCCATTCTTTCGAATTGTTCCTGATTTCGCAATTCAATTTTTCCATACTTTAACCCCACCGGAAGAATAAACTGTAAAAAAACCTGATGGTTCAGATTCTCGATGAGCAGCAGCGCATAGTCTTCGCTTTTCTGGTACTGTATTGAGCGGACCCAGTGGGTGTTGAGAACGGAAAGGATGATGGTGCCAATAAAAATGACAATAAGACTGGTAAAAGTGAAATATTTTACCAGGCGAAAGGGTTTGGCCCGCTCTGCGATGTTCGAAGGATTCATATTTTTTTATTCGCCATTGACATTAATGACCGGTCGATCTCTGGGGCAATCGTGAATCAAGAACGTGGTATTGATCAATATCGTTGGATTTTTCGATGTTGGTTGCTGGTTGATTTGTCAATCCCCACAAACAGATCATGCGGCAGCGCTAAAATTGTTGGCAGAACAACATGGCCCTAAAGTTTTTGTCATCGGTGCCGAATAACATGCTTGACCACCGGATGCAGCGTATTGCCATATAAAGAAACCTGAGTGTCATGTCAATGCGTTGTGGTTTAAATGCCCAGATCATAGACTTTTTTCAATCTATATCGATTCATGGCGCCATGCCAATGTATTTTAAAGGAGAATATGATTTTTTCCACTTCAATCGGCCCATTTTTCGCAGCAGTCAATTATAGCTTTAAAAAAGGCCCCTAGGCGTTGAATTTAAGGTGTCCGATGTAAAAAAAGAAAAATATTCAGCCATCGCTACACAAGATAAGGGTATTTGTTGATATGAAGCCACAATATATATTAAATAGACAAAATTATGCATAAAAGTCCTATAATTTTACTTGACAAGCAGCATAATTGGAGCTTGAATCGGAATCAAGAGTTGGCGCTTCCGTCCAAATCGACCAACAAAAAATACGGATCTTCTTTGAAAAGCGAGTGCTGTGATTACTATTTTAATTGCCATAAGACGATGGTTCAAATGGTGAAGAATTCATTAAAAAAAATAAGGGAGTCCCTTTTGATGAGCAAATCGGAATTGGCGAGGGAAGCTAATGTCTCTCCTATTACGATTACGCGGATTGAAGAGGGAAAACCGTGTCGGCTGGAAACCAAAAGAAAAATCTTGCTGGCTCTGGGATACAGCCTTTCTGACAGTAAAAAAATATTTGGTGAATAGAAGAGCTAACCATGTTTTTTGGAAAAAAAGACCGACTAATTGGCCTTGACATCGGATCCAGATCCATCAAGGCAGCGGAGATTTCCGAGACGAAGAAGGGCAGCACCCTTCAACGATTCGGTATCATTGACATCGCTCCGGGCCTTATCGAAGATGGTGCGATAAAAGATGCGGAGCAAGTTGCAGACACCATTCGCCAATTGTTTAAAAGCTATGGCATAAAAGGCACCAACGTTGCCCTGTCCGTTGGTGGGTACTCGGTTATCGTAAAAAAGATCAATGTTCAGGCCATGCCTGAAGATCAACTGCAGGATACCATCAGCTTTGAGGCGGAACAATACATTCCGTTTGATATATCTGATGTAAACCTGGACTTTCAAATTCTGGGTGAAAATGAAAACAATCCCAATCAGATGAACGTACTGCTGGTTGCGGCAAAAAAAGAGATGGTCAATGATTATGTGAATCTTGCCCAAATGGCAGGATTGAATCCCTGCATCATCGACGTAGATGCATTTGCCCTGCAAAATATTTATGAATTCAACCAGACTCCGGGTGATGATGAAAACATAGCGCTCATTGACATAGGCGCTAGCAAAACGTCATTAAATATTTTAAAAGGCAAAAACTCTGTTTTCATGAGAGATGTGTCACTCGGGTGTAGCCAGATCAACCAAAAAATCGCATCGTTGATCGACTGTTCCATTGAAGAGGCCGAGCAGATCAAGTTTGGCGACCAATCAGAAAAAATAACCGCTGGCGATCTTTCCGACATCGTTTCATCGGTGGTTTCCGACTGGTGCACGGAAATCAGGCGCGCCCTGGATTTCTTTTATTCAACCTATCCCGATGATCAGATCAAGAAGATAATTCTTAGTGGGGGTGGCGGTAATATAAAAGAATTCAGGCAGTTGCTATCTGTCGAAACCTCGGCAGAGGTGGCCACGATTAATCCCTTTGAAGGGCTTCACATTGATGAGAACCGGTTTGATGTGGAATTTCTTAAACGCATCGCCCCCCAGGCGTCAATCAGCATGGGATTGGCAACGAGAAAAGTTGATGATAAATGATACGCATTAATTTACTCCCATTTCGAGCCGCACGGAAAAAAGAGAATGTTAGGCGACAAGCATCCGTATTCTTGTTGTCACTTGTCTTGGTTGCCATTGTTGCCGCCTGGTTCAACTATCTATTGTCCGGCAAGATAAAAACCCTGGATAAGCAGATCGCAGATACCAAGGCACAGGTCGAAAAGTACAACAAAATCAACCAAGAGATTGCAGACATAAAGAAAAAACTGGATATGCTGAACAAAAAAATTGAAGTCATCAAGTCCCTGGATCTTACTAGAAAGGCGCCAGTTGAATTGCTTGATGATATGTCAAAACTAGTGGTCGAAAAGCGAATGTGGCTTACGGGTTTAGAAGAAAAAACCGGAAATGTTAAGGTCCTCGGAATCGCTTTAGACAACCCAACCATTGCGGAATATATGACCCGAATCGAAGCGTCCAATGCATATCTTGATGTCAAGCTTGTGTCGATCAACCAAGACAGCTCCGTCAAGGGATTGCTGCTGAAAAAATTCGATATCAGATTCCGAACGGCTTCCCCTAAAAACCAACCTAAATAGGTAGTGAGGAAATGAAGAAGGGCAAATCAGTTCCCATAGAAAAAGCCAACCCGGTTTTTGATAAACTGGAACAGCTATCCAAAATCCAGCGGATCGCTATTTGGGCAGGTATGTTGATATTGCTGATTGGTGCTTTTATTTATTTCCTATATCTTCCAAAGCTTAAAACTATCGACAAACTCAAAACCAATCTGGTAAAAATTGAAGCGGAGTTGGAGGTTGCCAAAAAAAATGCCCGGCAGCTGAATGCTTATAGAAAGCAAATGCAGGACGCTGAGGAACAATTCAAGATTGTAATGCGGGCATTACCGGAAAAAGAGGAAATCCCAACCTTGCTCACCGGCATCTCAAAAGCCGGAAAAGACTCGGGCTTGAATTTCATCCTATTCCAGCCCAAGCCGGAAGTGAAAAAAGATTTTTATGCTGAAATTCCCGTAACGATGAATGTTGTAGGGGATTATCATGGGGTTGCAACATTTTTTGAAAGTGTTGCCGACCTGAACCGAATTGTAAATATCAGGAATATCAATATGACCCCTGACAAGGGAGGCACCAATCTAACAACGACATGTACGGCGGTGACATATAAATTCATTGAAGCTTCCGATGCGCCATCTGGCCCGTCGAACAAGAAGAAAAAGAAGAAGCGGTAAAGCCATGCGAATGCAATTTAGACAAGCGTGTATCATTGTAACTCTGATTCTGCTGATTCCAGGTTTCCTTCTGAATTGCGGGGACCAAAAAGAGAAATCTAAGGCTCCGGTGGTCAGCAAGAAGATCGCTATTGAAAACATACCCGAACCGGCCAAAACAAATGATACAAGTCAAGCAGATACTTCGGCAATCAAGACCGATTCAAAAGGTACAGATGAACAAGAAGCAGGCGTGGCAAAACGGATATACGATCCCAAGGAACGCTTAAATCCATTTATACCATTATTCAGAGCGGATGATAAAACGGCCACGGCTGACCAGATGGGCAAACCCGATAAAAAGAAAAGCAAGAAACGGATACCACAAACGCCCTTAGAAAGAATCAGCCTCAACCAGCTTAAATTAGTGGCTATCATTCGAGCGCCATCTGGAAACAGAGCACTTGTAGAAGATAACAGCGGCAAAGGTTACATTATCAAGAATGGGACTTATGTAGGCTTAAATTCAGGGCTTGTGACGCAGATTAATCCAGACAGCGTGATTGTTGAAGAAGAGTTAGAGAACCTGATGGGAGAATTGATACTTCAAAATACCGAAATAAAACTTCAGAAACCAGCTGGAGAGTGATATGCGCAACTTCAGGATCAAAATTTTTGAGAATGTGACACTTGGTTTTTGCCTTGGATTGGCTGTTGCCTTTTTCTTTGCAGGATGTGCAACGCCAAATTCTGGTATTAAATCAGGTGCGGCCGATGTTGATCCTTCAAGATCAATGGAAATAACATCCATCGGATTATCCGAAGAAGCTGACTCGATAAATGTGGTGATCGAAGGAACCGATGCGTTGACATACACCTCAGTCAAACAGCCGCTTCCACTAGGTGTGGTTCTCTATTTTCCAAACACCCGTTTGAACGTTTCAAAAAACAATGTTCAGTCTACGGGCAATCCTGTCACTTCAATTCTTGCCGGTCAAATTGAGGCCAAAACCAATACCTCGCGCATCGAAATTCTTCTGGCTTCGGATGTGCCTTACAATGTGGTTCAAGACGGCAATTCGCTCATAATCCAGTTTGCCAAACCCGTTCCCATCGCTTACGGAGGTAGCAACGATTCGACGGCGCAATCAGTCGCTGCCCCTCAACTGACAGCGAGTAAGGAAGTGCAACCCGTTCAACCTGCTCCCGCCCAATCGGTTAAACCGTCCGGCACGTTTCAAGGAACCGGCACCCGGATTGGGAAGGAAAATCAGATATGGGTGAATCGTATTGATTTTCTTGGAGAAGAAGGCGGTCGGTCGACTCTGTCTATCGAAACGACGGCCAAGGTCGATTACAATATTCAAAAAATATCCGATAAGCTGCTTGAACTGCGCCTGACTGGTGCCAATATCGCGGAATTCAGACAACGACCGATGATAACCACCCGGTTTGAGAGTGCCGTTAACCGAATCATGCCCATCCAGTTACCATCGATGAAGGATTTTTCCCTATTTTCCATCGAGCTCCGTGAATCAGTCCCCTACTACACCGAACAGGTTGGCGAGTTGCTGTTAGTCCATTTTGAAACATCCTCGGTCCCGCCTGCGCCAGTTGACGAAACCAACCTTCCTGAATGGAAGAAGGCGCTCGAACAAACAATTGGCGCAGCCGGAACGCTTCCTACATATCCCAGCGTGCAGCCAACGGCAGGCGCCAGTCAAACCCAAACTGTAAAACCAACTGAATCGGCCATGGGAGAGGTGTTCAGCCCAACACCGACCGAAATGGATTTCGACGCCGACCAGGCCATGGTTGTGACGAAAAAAGTAAAAAAATATACGGGTGAAAAGATTGCCCTGGATTTCTTTCAGACCGATATCAAGAATGTTTTCCGTATTCTTCGGGATGTCAGTGGCAAAAACTTTGCCATTGACAAGGATGTCAGTGGCAAAGTTACCCTAACGCTTGACAAGCCAGTTCCATGGGACCAGGTGATGGACTTGGTGCTGAGAATGAACCAACTCGGCATGATCGTTGAGGGTGACATTGTCAGAATTGCCACCCTGTCAACCTTGAAAGCCGAAAACGATCTTCGCAAAGCGCAAATTGCCTCTCTTCAAAAAGAAAAGGAACAGATCAAATCACTGGAACCGCTTGAAACACGGTACCTTCCAATCAGTTACTCAGATGCTGGCAAGGAGGTGCTCCCCCACCTCCAGAATATTGTAACCAAAGGACGCGGGTCAGTTTCCGTCGACAGCAAAAACAATCAGATAATCATCACTGATACGGCTGATATAATCCTGCAAGCTCAAGAAATCGCCAAGCAGATCGACAAGGTGACATCTCAGGTGATCATTGAAGCCCGGGTTGTCGAGGTGAACGAAACATTTTCAAAGTCGCTGGGGTTTGCCTGGTCAGCAAGTGTGGGACCGATCGGAATAAACGACAACAAACTTAATGCAGGCGGACTAGTTGCCATGAACTATCCCGCTGCCACGTCAAACGGTATGGAGTTTAACCTGACGCGGATTTTAAACACGCCATTTTCATTGGATGCCCAGCTCACCGCCCTTGAGACCAATGGCCACGGCAGAATCCTGTCGTCACCCAAAATTGTTACGCTCAATAACAAAACCGCAAAAATCAAACAAGGCCAGGAGTATGGGTATCTGGAGAGGGATTCCGCTGGCGGATCTTCGGTCAAGTTTAAGGACGTGGATTTGCTGCTGGAAGTAACTCCCCATGTGACGCCGGACAATCGAATTTCGATGGTTATTTTAATACAAAAGAACGATGTGTCCGGGCTTGTTGACGGTGTCCCCATCATCGCCACCAATGAAGCGGAGACGCAACTTCTAGTGAATGACGGTGATACCATCGTGATCGGCGGCATCATCAAAGCGACTACATCCAGTGGAAAATCCGCATTTCCCGGACTTCACAAAATACCGGTTCTTGGCTGGATGTTTCAAAACAATAGCCAAGGGTCCGAAAACAACGAACTGCTGATTTTCATGAACCCTAAAATCGTACAATTGGAACAGCGTGGACCGGGTTTTTAATCAGGCCGTCTCACCACCACCAAAATTGATAAACCAGGCGATCTTCCCTCCGCATCCTGCAGCGTCGGAGGAAGATCGCCTTTTTTGTATGTCAGCATCTTCTCCTGCATCCCAAATGGTCCGATGAAATATTGTCCTTCTACTGATAGCTCTTTTCATTATGGATCAAACCAAGTAGGTACCCTTGAATGCTTCGACATACTTTTTTGCATATCCCGGGCGTCGGACCAACAACCGAGCGGAATTTCTGGTCGGCCGGGGTCGACGATTGGGATGCCTTTTTGGATGGTGCAGCCCTAAAGCTCTCCGCATCCAAACGGGAAGCCATTGCCAAGGCGCTGATTGAATCCAGACACCAATTGGACTCCCGCAATCCAGTATTCTTTGCCCGACGCATGCCGGCCAGCCAGCAGTGGCGTCTGTTCAGTGAATTCCGCGACCAGACGGCCTACCTGGATATTGAAACCACAGGGCTGGAGGCCGGTTGTACGATTTCAACCATCGCCGTTTTCGACGGGTCGACGATGGTCACCTATGTGAATGGACAAAACTTGAACGATTTTTTCAGCGATATCCGCCGGTATAAGCTTTTGGTGACTTATAACGGCAAGTGTTTCGACGTCCCGGTGATCGAGAAGGTTTTTGGCCGGAAGCTGGACCACGCCCACATCGACCTGCGGTATGTGCTGGCCAGTCTGGGGCTAAAGGGCGGGCTCAAGCGCTGCGAGGCTCAACTGGGAATGGCCCGCGGTGATCTCGAGGACATTGACGGGCTGTTCGCGGTGGTGCTTTGGAAGGCCTATCTTCGCAACCGTGACGAACAGGCCCTGGAGACCTTGCTCTCCTACAACCTGCAGGATGCCATCAACCTGGAGTCGTTGATGGTCACCGCCTTCAACCTTAAGGTCGGCCAAACCCCCTTCAATCGTGGATTCCGGCTGCCCATGCCACAAATACCCCCAAATCCGATTCCCGCCCACCGTCGCACCATCGAGCGCTACCGCAATGAGGTCGCCTTTGTCCGCTCCCTGCAACCGCAGTGGTGAAGGCTGCACCGCTTGGAGGTGCAAAGCGCAACCTGTATCATACCGTGTTTCAGCGGTGGTAAAAAATGCCGAACCAACGGTCCGGCGCAAAATTATTGAGTTGGCTCGCGGGCGGACGCCAAAAGGACCCACCTCTCAGCTGGGGGGCGGCATTTTACTATGATAAAGCCATTTTCCAGGCACATTCATAACAGCTCTAAGCCGACCCCCAGTAAACCCAACAGCGGGGAGATTGATGAGGAGCGGGAGAATTGTTCAGCTACGCTTCCAGAAAAGGGTAGTCATTGTACCCTTTTTCATCGCCGCCGTAGAAGGTGTCCTGATCGGGTTGGTTGAGAGGAGCGTTGCGGCGATAGCGCTCCACCAGATCCGGATTGGCCAGGAAGGGGACGCCGAAGGCCACCAGGTCTGCAGCGTTTTCGGTGAGGGCCTTTTCACCGGTTTCCTTGCCATACCCTCCGTTGATTATAAGGGTGCCCCTATAAAGTTTGCGAAGCGCCGTGGCTACCGGCGGAGCGTCTTCCTGGCTGATAAACGTGGGATGGCCGGGCAACGGTTCGATGAGGTGCAGGTAGGCCAGCGGAATCTCGTTCAGCGCCCTGACAAGTTGGCTATACAGGGCCAGGGGATCCGATTCGTGCATGCCGTTGAAGACCCCCCGCGGCGAGATGCGGAAACCTACCCGACCCGGTCCCCACACCGCCACCACGGCTCCCACAACTTCCAGGGCAAAACGCATCCGAGAAGGGATATCTCCGCCGTAGGCGTCGGTTCTTCGGTTGGATCCATCTTTGAGAAACTGTTCGATGAGGTAACCGTTGGCACCGTGGACCTCTACACCATCGAACCCGGCTTCTTGCGCCAGCCTTGCGGAGTGCGCAAACTGATCTATAATGGCCGGGATCTCCTCGGTAGCCAGCGCCCTGGGCAAGCTGGGTGGTTCGAAGCCGTTGGGCGTGAACACCATGGTGTCTGCCTTAAGCGCCGAGGGCGCAATGGGGTCTCCGCCGTTCGGCTGAAGGGTTGGATGGGATACCCGGCCGCTATGCCACAACTGGCAGAAAATGTGTCCACCATTTTGATGAACCGCATCGGTGACGGTCCGCCAGCCTCGGGCCTGAGCTTCAGTGTAGACGCCGGGTGTAAACATATACCCATTGGCTTTATCGGAAACCTGGGTGGCTTCGGTGATCAGCAGCCCGGCCGTCGCGCGCTGGACATAGTGGGTGGCCGTCATGGGTTTGGGGATCCCGTTTGCATCGGCCCGGTTGCGGGTCATGGGTGCCATGACCATGCGGTTGGGCAGACTCAGGAATCCCAGCGTGTATGGGGTAAAAAGTGGTCTTGTCATGCTTGGCTTCCTTTTGGCGGTCTTCAAAGTCGACCGGTCGTCTTGTTTGTTGGGAAGATACTTATCGTAGCAGCGCCGCCAGTATTGCCAAAAAGGCTTTCAGGGGGTGGATGCTGCGTCTTGACTTCATGCGCAGGACAGCCCCCTCCCAGCTGTTGAAAATCGCTTCGGCCAAACCGTCCGGATCTGCATCACGCTTGACTTCTCCAGCATCCTGGGCGTTGCGGATACAACGCGTCAGTGCGGCGGTGTAAATGCGAAACAGGTACTCGGCCTTTTCGGCAACGGCTGTTCGGGTATCGGCCAGTTCCTGACACAAGTTGCCCACCAGACACCCGGTGGAGTAGCTGCGGGCATCACCATAGGCTTTGGTCATGGATGTGTAGATGTCAAGGATCCGTTGACGGGGTGAGGTGGCGCCATCCAAAAGGGCGGCCTCGAATCCTGCGATTTGGCTGCGGCTGGTGTATTCCATGGCTGCCAGGACGAATTCTTCTTTGCTCTTGAAGTAATTGAAGAAAGATCCCTTAGGCACGCCGGCGGCATTTACGATCGCCTGGATGCCGGTGCCATGGCAGCCTTTGCGGTGCATCACCCTTGCTCCCGCCGCTAACAGGGTTGTGCGCTTATCTTTCTTGGTCGGCTGCATAAAACAAAACAATATGACCAGTCGTCTTATTGTCAAGCCTGCTGGCTGGTTGGCCTGCACCGGCCGGCATGTGTGATCATTGACGACACTTGCCAATTACAGATTTGCCGTTATCTTATCAACAGCGGGAAAACCAGATGGACACCCCGCGTTGACCCGGGGAAATGGTTATTCACTGATCCTGCACCTTTCGCTTCCTGCGACACACGTTTATCAACCCCCGGAAACAACCACAACACCACACCGCACCCCGGCAGCATTCGGATGGTTTGGCTCTGGATACCCCGCCTGGTTCGCGGTTGCAACGATTGTCAGAGGTGAAGAAAATGGTTAACAAGACTGAATTATGTAAAAAAATATCGAAAATCTATCCCGAACTTGGATCCTGCGATCAAAATTTGCTGATCGATTGGGATGAAAAGAACAATGCCTGGGCCGTGGATTTTGAACTGAAGGGAGAAAAGATACGGCATTACTTGGAAGATGTGGATGCCGCAGCCTGCATGCTCGACAAGCAGTGCGTGGGTATGAGCATCGAGTTCGGCCAGTTTCTGTAAGGGCTGGCGTTAAAAACGGAGGGAAATGGTCGGGTATCTGAGAGCTGATGGCGGGGCAACCGATTGCGCTTGGAAGCTGCTCCCACAATCCCCTAAACCGGAAAATAACAAATCACAAGCATCCAATTTCAAACAATATCGGAAATGCGACTTACGCGTTGATCAATCTTGTCCATCCGGAAGACAAAGTGGCCCAAGGGTCGGTCCTGCAAGTAGTGTCGCAGGGTTTTCTCAACCACCTTGAAGGCGATGTCCTCCCAGGGTATGTCGTTTTCTTCGAGCAGCTTCACCTCGGAACTTTCCCGGGTGGGGTGAAAATCCAGCGAACGAAGGCGCGAGCGGAACATCAGGTAAATCTGGTGGATGTGAACGATATCGACCATCAGGTAAGGCGTCAGGTCTGCAACCGTTGCACCCGTCTCCTCTAAAGTCTCCCGACAGGCACCGGCTTCTGCGGTTTCGCCGTTTTCCAGGAAACCGGCAGGCAGGGTCCAGTACCCCCTGCGGGGCTGGATATTTCTGCGGCACATGAGGATGCGATCCTTCCAAACGGGAATGCATCCCACCACAAGCTTGGGGTTCTGGTAGTGGATCGTGCCGCAGGAGGGGCAGACGTGGCGCGGCCGGTCATCTTCGGCGGGAACCGTGATGGCTACCGTAGCGCCGCACTGGGAACAGAACTTCATCCGGTCATATCTCCATCATGGTAACGGATATCATCCCACCGAAACAGACGTCCACATCGCCGCCGACCGATCGGGGGCGATCATGAATGATTCCCTGGTAACGATAAACACCTGCATCCTCAGTATATCGATAGCGATGGGGGTGTTTGTCAAGCGCACATACTTGGGAGGTGAGCGCCGACCCGGCGGTTATGGGGCTGGGCAGGTTGATGTTCCAGAACTGCCCCGGTGCCAGCGATTTTTTAAAAATGGCCTCAAGGATCTGGGCAACCTGCACCTGTGCAGCCGGCCAGTCGACAGTCCAGTCCGGCGCTATGTATTGGGACACAGCCGTGGCGCGGACACCCAGGATGGCTGCTTCCCGGGCGGCGGCAACGGTGCCCGACTGATAAACATCGCTGCCCAGGTTGGCCCCCGGGTTGATGCCGGCGATGACCCAATCGGCATCCGGCACAAATTGCTTGACAGCCAGGCGAGTGCAGTCGGCCGGCGTTGCATGAACCACATAAGTATGGCTGTCCGGCCGGTCCACCCGTATCGGTTCCCGCATGGTTACCCGGTGGCCCACGTTGGATTGGGGGGTTGCCGGCGCGACGACCGTTATTTCTCCCCGTGGTCTTAATGATTCGACCAGCGCTGCCAGACCGGGTTGGTCGTATCCATCATCATTGGTAACGACGATTTTCAATTGGGTCTCCGCAATTGAGTCTGATGGCTAAATCACAAGGCAACAATAATACCAGCCAATAGATAGAATGCAACCTCAACCTGTCTTTCAGGAGATTGATTCGAACCGGACCATGCCCGGGATGACCGGAGAGATGTCGCCCGTCGGCCTGCGTAAGATCAGGTCGGAGATTCCCGTGATCAGTCCGGCTTGGGGCTGCCGGCTAGGCGTTCCCAGCGCTCCAGAAGCGCTGCGGGGTTGAGATCCGCCAGGCCGTTGTTTTTGAAAAAAGTGAAGATGTCCAGGCTGTTTCCTTGTCGCCATAGCCATTTGAGCACCTCGCCGGTTTCGGCGCACAGGCACCAGCGCCTGCCCAGGCGGCGTCGGAGATGGCTGGCCAACGTGGCCTCGCCCATCCATCCCAGCAGATAGTCGGCACAGTAGAATTCCGGCACCAGGTCGAACAGGTGGCTTTCGGGCTGGTGGTAAAAGCCGGTGATCCGGGCCATGGTGTCGGCATAGGGCCGGCCGTCGGATAGGTCGCCGCCGGCAAACATCTCGTATTCGCAGATGAACTTGGCCGCATAGCGGCGAAAGACGGAAAGGTCTTTCAGGTCCTTGTAGTAGGCGATCGTGGACACTGTTTTTTCAGGCAACCCCATCACCGATTCCAGAACTGGTCGGGACAGGGCCATGCGTTGCAACAGGAAGGCGTAAACCTCGGATAGGTTGAAGGCCGTGGCCAGTTCACGGTCCACCACCGGCAGCGACGGGTCGGTGGTAACGGCCGACAGTCCGTGGCCCAGCTCGTGCCAAAGGGTCTCCACATCGATCCACCCGCCTTCGGGCCGCATGAGGATATAGACTTCCTGGGGTATCCGGACCATTACAGAGATGGCCTGGGCGCTTTTCTCCATCGCCGGCTGGAGATCCAGATTAAGACCGTGGGAATGAGACGGATCCATCCCCCAACGGCTGAAAAAGTATAGCGTGTTTCGGAAAGAATCCACCGGACACAGCGAATCCCAGTGGCCCAGGCTGAGCAGGTAGATGGCGTCAAACCGGGTAAGGCGGTGCATGGGAAGGTCGAATCGCTCACGGCTCCACGCTTCCATGGCGGCAAAATAGCGATCATCGGTCTGCTCGACCAGGGATTTCACCTGATGGTAAAGCCGATGGTAGTCAAGGCCTTTTTTTTGGCCGCAGTAGTCGATGTAGCTGTCGAAACCCAAGTCGTCGGTCAGGGTGTCCAGCACAACACCCCAGTAGTTGACTGCAAAGGGTTTGAGCAGTTTGCACAGCGGCCCGGTCTCTTGCTGCAGCCGCTGTCGCTTGAGCAGGGTACTGGATTTCTGGCACCAGGGAATGACCTCCTGCAAATAGATCTTTTCACCGTCCACGTGGGCTGCTGCACCACGGCTCCAGGCCTGCATTTCCGTTTCGTGGGGCATCAGCTGGCGCTGGAGGTAGTGATCGATCAGCCCGTGGCGGATACGGGTTCGGCTTTTAACATCTTGGATGCCCGATGTGCCGGCGATGGTTTCCGGAGTCAGGATGCCTTCGAATCCCGAGTATATCCGTTCCGGTGAGCCGCCGGATGGATGGCCCCGCCAGAGGGATAGAGCCCGTCTGGCCCACCGGATGTTGAGTGTCCGGATGGCTGATGCCATCTGCTCAGGTTCTTGATGACACTGTTTGCGGGTCATATCCGCTCCAGCTCAGGGGTTGTTGCCCGATGCGGCTTATGCTAAATATGCCTGTATTGCCACAGAGGTATCACCGCAACCGTTTCGCATGTCTGCATTCATTCAAAGATAAGGCATGCAATGCCCGCGGACAATGCGGGCAATAACAGTTAGGAGATCATTATGAGCAGCCCAACCCCCACCAGGAAAGATGCCCTGGCTCTTCTGAAAACTTACAACCAGAGCGAAAGCCTTATTAAACATGCCTTTGCCGTTGAGGGTGTGATGCGCCACATGGCCAGAAAATATGGTGAAGACGAAGAAGTCTGGGGCGTCGTGGGCCTGGTTCACGACTTGGATTACGAGCAGTTCCCCGACCAGCACTGTAAAAAGACCGAAGCCATTCTCAAGGAAAACAACTGGCCGGAAGACTTGATCCGCGCCGTAGTCAGCCACGGCTGGGGTATTTGCAGCGATGTGGAACCGAAAACCAACCTGGAAAAAGTCCTCTTCGCCATCGATGAGCTGACCGGCCTGGTGGCCACCTCCGCCCTGGTTCGGCCCACCAAAAGCGTCATGGACATGAAGGCCAAATCGGTGAAAAAAAAATGGAAGGACAAACGCTTCGCTGCCGGTGTGGACCGCGCCATCATTCAAAAAGGGGCTGACATGTTGGGAGTGGAACTGGCTGATTTGATCACCGACACCATCATGGGCATGCGCGACGTGGCCGACACCATCGGACTGAAGGGGGAGGCATAACATGGAATGTAATAAAAACCGCAACCTGGAGCGTTGCAACTGTTCATACGCCCCCTGCTCGCGGAAGGGTGTCTGCTGCGAGTGCCTCCAATACCACGTTAAAATGCGCCAGCTGCCGGCCTGCATCTTCCCAGACGATGCCGAACGCACTTACGACCGCAGCTATGAGCATTTTGCAAGGTTGGTGCAGGAGAGGCAGGTATAACCAACAAAGGCATTGAACGTCGAACATTCAACTTCCAAAAACCATTTGTATCTGTTCACAGATAGACAGAAGCTGGTCGCGAAAATAGGATTTGGCTTCTAGCAGCATCCATCCTCCCCCCCGCAGCTGGCATTTTCCTTGCCGTGAATCCAGCCGGAGATGATGTAGGCCGCGCAACCCACTCCCGGGGTGACCCGGATCGCGGCCGTGGGGCAGTTCATGGAGCAGGCGCCGCATTCCATGCAGCCATCCTGATCCACCAGCAGGGCCTTTTTCCCGTTCATTGCAAATACAGCGTGGGGACACACGATTGCACAACTGCCGCATCCGATGCAGCGGTCTTTCTCGTATTCGAGGGTGCTTACGCCGGGAAGGTATCTGAAGTTCTGCATGGGTTTTTCCTGATCGGTTGATGGTATTAAGCCTGGTTATGCCCCCAGAAAGCCGGCGCTAACCCAAAGGATGACGGCGGCCAGGGCGCCGGTCGCCTGGGCCGGGATGGCTTTACGCATCTCCTTTTCCACGCCGGTGGGGGAAGTAAACGGCGTTGATCCGGTGAAGTTCATGGTCAGGTAAGAACTGACGGCCATCATGAAGAGCGTCAGGGCCAGCATTTCTGACCGGGTTAACTGTCCGACAAAGGCTGCCGACAGCAGGGCGCCTGCGGCAACGCCAAGTGCGGCCCCCTTGATTGCAAAAGCCCTGCCGGGAAGCCAGGGTAGCAGGGCCGGTGCCAGGACGGCGCCGGTCGCCACGGCAAGAAAGTATGCCAGTAGAGCCAACACTCCCCGCGAGAATGCGGCGCTGACCGAAAAAAAGCCCTGACCCAGCCCGGACAGCAAAAACAGTGCCGGTAGCAGGTAGCCTGTCGGCTTGCCCATGTGGTTGAGTTCCACTGGAATCAATTCCACCCGTTCCCGGATTGAAAAGGTGACTTTGCGCATGGCCGGTGCGGCCTTCATCCCACTGTCCAGAAATGCGTTGATGTGTTTGGCGTGAACCGGCCCCCAGACCACCTCGAACCCGCACAGGGTTTTGACCTGGCGCGCCGAAACCCCGGTGGCTGATAGTTGTGGCAGGATCAGGCGCCGGTGGGTGACGACCTTGTCGAGGCCAGTTGCCCTGACCCGCTCAGCCACCTCCTGGGTGGAGAAGGTTCCTTTTCCGGCTGCGCACCAGACGTTGATGCTGCGGGTGTCCAGCACCAGAATCCATGCGCTGATGCCTGCGAGATGGGACCGCAATGCATCGAAGGTCAGTTTGTAGTTGGCGGTGACCATCACCGGTGAGCCTGAGTCCGGTTCACCGATGCCATACAGGCCTGGAGCGATGCAGTAGCTGTCCCTGCCGATGCCCAGGCGGGCGGCAAAGGTTCCCAGGCGATCTTCGCGGATCAGGTGGGTGCGAACCCGTGGCACCGTTCCTGCCGGTGTTTCCATAAAGTCTTCCACGAAGCCCCACAGGCGGTAGCCGGTCCGGTCATGCAAAGACGCTGGACCGGTCGGCGACCCCCCACAACAAGCCGCGGTGTCATTGCCGAGCATGGGAAAGTCAGGTTTCAAGCCAACTGCCGGCGTTTCCTGGCAGGAACAGGCGTGTGGGAACCGGGAATTTTTTTCTTCCGGGCAGCAGGATGTCATCGTTTACCTCGTAGATCGATTGGGTAATGTTCAGATCAATTCAGCGGATTTTTTGAAACGCTCCAGGACTTCGCGGTCCAGGCAGTAGCAGGTGCGGGGGCCCGCCACCTCACCTTTGACGAGCCCGGCGGCCTTGAGCACCTTCAGATGCTGGCTCACCGTTGACTGGGCCAGGGGCAGGATCTGAACGATCTCGCCGCAGATGCATTGATCGATGGCCTTCAAATGCTCGACGATCCTAACCCGGGCCGGATGCCCCAGCGCCTTGCATATTCTGGCAAAGGCATCGTCGTCCAGCAGGGACTCACCATTTTGATTCATGGTCGGTCTGTCTTCTCAAAGGTTAGGGCGACGGTCAATTAATCGTAAAACGACGATATACGATGGAGGTATGGCTGTCAACCGGATTTTGCATGTGCGCAACCGGTTGGCGTTACGGCGACGGGATAGACCGCCGATGCTGGGCAACGAGGAAATAGAGCGATTGTATCGGGTGATCCCACAGCTGGCCCTCCTGAAGCGGCCCATCAAAGAATGCAGACACGTGGCAACTGATGCAAAAGCCGGTGGTGTGGCAAGGCTGTGCCGTTGCCACACCCGGCCTTGAAGTGGCGGTTGGTCAGGTCCCCTTTCGCAGAATCAGACGGCAGACCTTGCTCTGCGGTGCTGCGATAAATACGAAAGAGAGGATAAACAGGGGAACGGCAAAGAAAAGGCCCACCACCGGAAGGATCAGAAACCCCAAGAAACCCAACGCCAGGGCCAGGGGCAGTACGATGAGTCCGATGGTGCGGCTGGACCATTTTTCATTGACACAATCTT
The DNA here is from genome assembly GCA_963704985.1 of uncultured delta proteobacterium. Taxonomy (GTDB): domain Bacteria; phylum Desulfobacterota; class Desulfobacteria; order Desulfobacterales; family Desulfosarcinaceae; genus Desulfosarcina. The sequence goes on from CAVPIL010000020.1 coordinate 116,467, forward strand.
GTCTATTCATATCGAACCTCCAATCAGGCGGTTTCTATCTTGGAATCGGCTTCGATTCAGAACTTTCACATCATTAAAGATGGCCATGAAAGCGGAAATTTCAATGCTTACGTTGCAGAGGACCATTGGCAGGTGAAACCTGACTATCAGCCAACATGGTATCGAGGCGTATTTTGCGGTTGGAAGTCGCACCTGCATTAAACCAGGAATTGAGCATGACCATGGTGTCGCAACAATGAGATAACCTGCGCCGCCATGATCGGGGGGCACTCGAACGCCTGAGACAACATTTTGCCGGATTGCCTGTAGCGGCTAGGGTTTGGTTTTGCTCCGGGTAAATATTTTTGAAGCCAGGTCGATATCCTCGGGACAGAACACAAACAGGCATTTTGCATCCGGGCCGGCTACGGAACCGTATACATAGTTGATGTTGATGCCTTCTTCACCGAACTTGGTGGAGAGACGGGCCAGCTCACCGGGTTTGTTATCCAACTGGACGGCGATGACCGGCATGATGTCGAAGGTATAGTCGTGCTGGGAGAGCAGATCGATGGCGGCATTGGTTTTGCCGTCCTCAGCCAGCAAACGGATCAGGGCAAACTGGGCCGAATCTTTACGCATGGAGTTGTAACTGGCGGCTGACGCAATGCGTTTGAGGGATTTTCCCCTGGCCTTAAACAGCTCCAGCACATAGGCCGACGCATCCTGGATGGTCAGCGCATCGATATTGATGCCGGCTTCGCCCATGAGCGTGGCCAGCCTGCCCAGTTCGCCGGGCTCGTTTTTCAAGAACAGGGAGATTTCCGTTCTGACCATGATACCCCTCCTTCCCGGCCGGTGTTGCCGGTATTAATGAATTAACAAGATAATCAATAAATTAAAGCTATTCAAGGGCTGCGTTTGTCCTTCAAAATATTATTGGAGATCACGATGCGCTGGATTTCCGAAGTGCCCTCGTAGATGGTAAAGACCCGGGCATCACGGCAAAAGCGCTCCACCGGATAGTCGGTGGTAAAGCCGTATCCGCCGTGCATCTGCAGGGCTTTGGCCGTGACCCTGTTGACCATTTCGGATGCGAACAGCTTGGCCATGGAGGCCTGGGTGGTGAAGCGCTCCTTGCGGTCCTTCATGGCGGCGGCGGAGAGCGTGAGCTGGCGGGCCGCCTCGATCTCCGTGGCCATGTCGGCGATGATCCAGCGCAGGCCCTGGAACTTGGAGATCTTCTGGCCGAACTGGTCGCGTGCTTTGGCGTACTTGACAGCCGCATCGAAGGCTGCTTGGGCCACACCCAGACTCTGGGCGGCGATGCCGATGCGTCCGCCGTCGAGACCCTTCATGACGATTTTGAACCCTTCCCCTGCCTTGCCCAGCCTGTCCGACGCCGGCACCCGGCACTCCTCGAAATGCAGGTCGGTGGTGTCCGAGGCGCGCAGCCCCATTTTGTCTTCCAGATTACCTACTTTAAGCCCGGGGTTGTCCTTGGTGACGATAAAGGTGCTGATGCCTTTATGCCGTGCATCCGGATCGGTCTTGGCCGTGACGATGACCAGGCCGCAGTTCTGGCCGGTGGTGATGAAACGCTTGGTGCCGTTGATGATGTAGTGGTCGCCGTCCTTCACCGCCGTGGTTTGCTGGCTCACGGGATCGGAGCCGGCCGCGGGCTCGGTGAGGGCGAAGGCGCCGATGATTTTGCCCATGGCCAGGTCTTTGAGATAGCGCTGCTTCTGATCCTCGGTTCCGAAATTCAAGATGCTTTCGCAGACGATGGAATTGTGCACCGACATGACCACCGCCGTGGAGGCGCACGAGTAGGCAATTTCGGCAAGGGCCAGAACATAACCCACCGTGTCAGAATCCGATCCCTCGTAGTCGAAAGGTACCATCATTCCCAAAAGGCCCAGTTCGGCCATTTTTTTCAGGTTCTTGGCGGGGAACTCCTTGGTTTTGTCCCGCTCCGCAGCGGTCTCAGCCACCACCTTGCGGGAAAACTCGCGAACCATGGACTGAATCATCAGTTGTTCATCGGTCAGCTTGAATGACATGGGGTAATCCTTTTCCTGGTATATCGGCGGGGCGGTGCGTTCACCGGCATGGTTCCAGATGCGTGGCTCATGCCGTCCGGCTCAGTGGGTCGGTCAGCGGGCCAGCAGGAACGCTTCCGCCGTTTCGCCGAACAAGATCGCTTAGGGGTTGTAGATCACCACGATCAGTTCCGCGTCTGTTGCGCCGGTGTTTTTCAGGTGATGCTGGATGCCGGAGTTGAAATGCAGGGAATCGCCGGTGCCGAGGGTGTTGACATGTTCTCCGACCACCACTTCGATAGTGCCGTCGAGCACATAGACGAACTCTTCTCCCTCGTGGTTGTAGCTGACGCCTTCGTGCGTTTTCATGGCATCGATCTTCACCCGGAAGGCCTTGAGATGTTTGTTCTCGGCTCCCGGGGTGAGGGTGGTGTAGGCATAGCTCGAGGTTCTTTTGGTGTAGGCCTTGATGCGGTCCTGCATGCGGCCCTCGTCTTCCTTGAGCAGATCCCCGGAGTCGATTTCAAGGGCTCTTGAAATCTGGAGCAGCGAGCCCACCGGCGGGGTGACCTTGCCGGATTCGACCTTCTTGAGAAAATCGATGGAGAAGCCGGTCTCGTTGGCCAGGGTCTCGTAGGACATCTTCTTGTCCGTCCGGGCCTTTTTGATCTTCTTGCCCACGGGGGTAAGACGGGTGGTTTTTCTGGGGGGCATGGAACCTCCTTTTGAAAAAGGGTTCGAGGATTCAAGGGCTCGAAGGGTCAAGTGAAAGAGAACCGAATCATTTATCAGCTGACATTAACTGCTGGGACAAGGGCACAGGATTTTTTCGCTATGCTTCTTTTGGTGCGTTCCCCTCGACCCCCTGGATCCTTGACCCTTTGAACCCTTCTTTCTTAGTACTGGAAAAACCCTCTGCCGGTCTTTCTGCCCAGCCAGCCGGCTTCCACATATTTTTTCAGCAGCGGGCAGGGCCGATACTTGGAGTCCTTGAATCCGTTGTAGAGGGTCTCCATGATGGCCAGGCAGGTGTCCAGGCCGATGAGGTCCGCCAGGGCCAGCGGGCCCATGGGGTGGTTCATGCCCAGCCGCATGACCGTATCGATGTCTTCGCGGGTGCCTACGCCATGGTAAAGGGCGAACACCGCCTCATTGATCATGGGCAGCAGGATTCGGTTGGCGATAAAGCCGGGAAAGTCGTTGGCCAGAGCCGGTGTCTTGCCGAATTTCAGCGCCAGGTCCCAGGTGGTCTGGAAGGTATCGTCGGAGGTGGCCAGGCCGCGGATTACCTCCACCAGTTTCATCACCGGCACCGGGTTCATGAAGTGCATGCCGACGACCTTGTCCGGGCGGCCGGTCTGGGCGGCGATCCGGCCGATAGGAATGGAGGAGGTGTTGGTGGAGAGGATTACTCCGGGCCTGCAGATTTCGTCCAGATCCTTGAAGATTTTGAACTTGAGGATTTCGTTTTCCGTGGCCGCCTCGACCACGAAATCGGCGTCGGCCATATCCTTTAGGTCGGCGGTAATCTTTATGCGGCTCAGGATGGCGTCCTTGTCCTCGGCGCTGATTTTCCCCTTGTCCATATTTTTAGCGAGAATTTTGGTGATGTTGCCCAGCCCTTTTTCGGCAAATTCAATTTTGATGTCGCTCATAATCACGTTAAGGCCGGCAGTGGCCGCCACCTGGGCGATGCCGTTGCCCATCTGGCCGGCGCCGATGACGCCGAAGGTCTTGATGCCCATGGTTTCCCTCCCTATATTGAAGTTGGTTAGCCGTATAGACTGAAGGCGTTTATCTTGAATGAATCCTTATTCTCTTTACATTAAGGACTGAGTATAAAGTGATTTTTTCCCTGAGTGGACACTATCGTTTGACAATCATGGCCACCGCCTCCCCGCCCCCCAGGCAAAGCGAGGCCAGCCCGGTTTTATTGTCCCGGCGGATCATTTCGTGCAGCAGGGTTACCAGCACCCGGCAGCCGCTGGCGCCGATGGGGTGACCCAGGGCCACGCTGCCGCCGTTGACATTGGTTTTTTCGGCGGAAAGCCCCAGCTCCTTCATCGCGGAGACGGTGGATCCGGAAAAGGCCTCGTTGACCTCGAACAGGTCCACATCGGCGATGGCGAGGCCTTCCTTCTTCAGGCATTTGGGAATGGCCCAGATGGGCGCCACCAGCACGTATTTCATGTCGATGCCGTAGGAGGCCTGGGCGCCGATAGTGGCCATGACCGTGCATCCCAATGCTGCGGCCTTTTCGCGGGACGTCACCACCACGGCCGCGGCGCCGTCGCTGATGATGGAGGCATTACCGGCGGTGCCGACCCCGTCCTTTTTAAAGGCCGGTTTCATCCTGGCCAAGTCTTCATAGGATGTTTCACGGGCGCATTCGTCCTTGGCGAAGAGGCTGGGTTCCCCTTTGCGCTGGGGAATCGCCACGGGCACGATTTCTGAGTCGAAACGACCGCTGTTGATAGCGTCGAGGGTCCGGCGATAGGATTCGGCGGCATAACGGTCCTGGTCTTGCCGGCTGACGCCGTAGCGCTCGGAGCACAGTTCGTTGGAGATGCCCATGTGAAAATCGTTGACGATGTCCCACAGGCCGTCGTGGATCATGGAATCCTGGAGCTGACCCGGTCCCATGCGATAGCCGAAGCGCGCTTTCTCCAGGTAGTAAGGGGCCATGCTCATGTTCTCCATGCCGCCGGCCACCACCACATCGGCATCGCCCAATTGGACGGCCTGGGCTGCCAGCATGACGGTTTTCAGTGCCGAGCCGCAGACCTTGTTGACGGTAATCGCCTCGGCCTCCCAGGGCAAACCGGCCTTGACCGCCGCCTGCTTGGCCGGGTTCTGGCCGTAGCCGCAGGGCAGCACCTGGCCCATGATTACTTCGTTAACCTCGGTTTTCTCGATGCCGGCCCGCTTGATGGCTTGCTCGATCACGAGGGCCCCCAGATCCGTGGCGCCGATGCCGGCCAAGGATCCGTTGAAACTGCCCAGCGGAGTCCGTACCGCACTGACAATGACTGCTTCTTTCATATGATCTCCTCTACCATTTTTTGTAAGAGCGGCTTCCTTCGTTGGTTGTGGTGAGCCGCTACATATTCCTCCGGTACTGCCCGCCCACATCGTAGAGGGCGCCGGTGATCTGCCCCAGGCTGCAGCACTTGACTGTTTCCATCAACTCGGCGAAGATGTTCTCGCCGGAAAGGGCCACCTTCTGGAGCCGCTTCAGGGACTCTGATGCCCGGCCGGCATTGCGGGACTGGAATTCCTTGAGCCGGTTGAGCTGGGATTCCTTCTCCTCGGTGGTGGCCCGGGCCAGGTCGATGCAGGAGGCCCCTTCGAGCAGATCGGCGCCGTCGGCATGGGGATCCCTGAAGGTATTCACGCCCACGATGGGGTATTCGCCCGTGTGCTTGAGCATCTCGTAGTACATGGATTCATCCTGGATCTTGCTGCGCTGGTAGCCGGTTTCCATGGCCCCCAGCACGCCCCCGCGGGCGGTGATCTTATCGTATTCCATGAGCACGGCCTCCTCCACCAGGTCGGTCAGGTCGTCGACGATGAAGCTGCCCTGGTAGGGGTTCTCGTTTTTGGCCAGCCCCCACTCCCGGTTGATGATCAGCTGAATGGCCAGGGCGCGCCGCACCGACTCCTCCGTGGGAGTGGTGATGGCTTCGTCGAAGGCGTTGGTGTGCAGGCTCTGGCAGTTGTCGTAGATGGCGCATAGGGCCTGCAGGGTGGTGCGGATATCATTGAGTTGAATGTCCTGGCTGTGCAGGCTGCGGCCGGAGGTCTGGATGTGGTACTTGAGCATCTGGCTGCGCACCGATGCTCCGTATTTCTCGCGCAAGGCCACGGCCCAGATGCGGCGGGCCACCCGGCCGATGACCGTGTATTCCGGATCCATGCCGTTGGAGAAAAAGAAAGAGAGGTTGGGCGCGAAGCTGTCCAGGGGCATGCCGCGGGACAGGTAGTACTCCAGGTAAGTGAAACCGTTGGCCAGGGTGAAGGCCAACTGGCTTATTGGGTTGGCTCCGGCCTCGGCGATGTGGTAGCCTGAGATGGAAACCGAGTAGAAATTGCGTACATTGTTTTCGATGAAGTATTGCTGGATATCGCCCATCATCTTCAGGGCGAAATCGATGGAGAAGATGCAGGTGTTCTGGCCCTGATCTTCCTTGAGGATATCGGCCTGCACGGTGCCGCGCACATTCTCTAGCACCATGGACTTGATCCGATGGTATTCTTCGGTTGACGGCCGGCGGCCATTATCGGTGGTGACCTTGTCCACCTGCTGGTCGATGGCCGCGTTGAGGAACATGGCCAGCATGATGGGCGCCGGCCCGTTGATGGTCATGGAGACCGAGGTGTTGGGGGCGCACAGCTCGAAACCGCCGTAGAGCACCTTGACGTCATCCAGGGTACAGACGCTCACCCCGGAATTGCCCACCTTGCCGTAGATGTCGGGACGGCGGTCCGGGTCGCAGCCATAAAGGGTCACTGAGTCGAAGGCGGTGGAGAGGCGTTTGGCCTCGCTGTTGGCCGACAACAGCTTGAAGCGCCGATTGGTGCGGTCCGGGTCGCCTTCGCCGGCAAACATGCGCGTGGGATCCTCGCCCATGCGCTTCATAGGGAATACGCCGGCGGTGAAGGGAAAGTAGCCGGGCAGGTTCTCGCGACGCAGCCAGCTGTAAATTTCACCGGGATCCTTGAAACGGGGCAGGGAGATCTTGGGGATCTTTTGGTGGGAGAGTGATTCGCTGTACAGGGGCACGCGAATTTCCCGGCCCCGGACCGTGTAAACCAGTTCGTCACCGGAATAGGTGGCTTTGGTCATAGCCCACTCCTTGACCAGTTTTTCCGTTTCCTCATCAAGGGCCTCGCGAGTCTTTTGGATTTCACCCTTGAGTCGTTCCAGCAATAGGGCCGTGTCGCCCTCAAGGCCGTCGCCGGCCAGGGACGCAGCCGTCTCCTCCAGGTGCCAGACACGCCGCATGGCATCGGCCTGGATTGCGGTATTCCGGTGGTAGCTCCTCACGGTTTCGGCGATTTCCGCCAAATAGCGGGTGCGTTCCGGCGGAATGATGATGGTCTTGGAGGTGGATTGCTTGGTGTCGGGCCGGGGCAGGCTGGATTTGAAGGCCACGCCGGTTTTCTCTTGGATGCCGTCCAGCAGGGCGTGGTACAGGGCGGTGACGCCGTCGTCGTTGAACTTTGAGGCGATGGTGCCGAATACCGGCATGTCATCCGGCATCCGGTCGAAGGCTGTGCGGTTGCGCTGCACCTGCTTGCGCACGTCGCGCACCGCATCCTCGCCGCCGCGTTTTTCGAACTTGTTGACCACCACAATGTCGGCAAAATCCAACATGTCGATCTTCTCCAGTTGGGTGGCGGCGCCGAAATCGCTGGTCATGACGTACATGGAGAGGTCAACCAGATCGATGATGTGGGAATCACCCTGGCCGATGCCGGCAGTTTCGGCGATGATCAGGTCGTAGCCGGCCGCCTTGACCACATCCAGCACCTCTTCCAGGGCATCGGGGATCTCCGTATGGGATCTCCGCGTGGCGATGGACCGCATATAGACCCGTGGGCTGCCGATGGCGTTCATGCGGATCCGGTCCCCCAGCAGGGCGCCACCGGTCTTTCTGCGGGAGGGGTCGGCGCTGATGATGGCGATTCGGATCTCTTTTAGGTCGTGAAGCATGCGCAGAATCAGTTCGTCGGTGAGCGATGACTTACCGGCACCACCGGTGCCGGTTATGCCGACCACCGGCACGTTGCGGTCGCCGATTCTGGTTTTAAGTTTTTGGCGGAACTTTGCCAGATGGCCGTTCTGTTTGGCTTTGGCCTGTTCCAGGGCGGTGATCAGATTGGCCACCAGCAGTTTGTTGTCCGGGGTCAGCGCGGACAGGTCCCGGTCTACCCCATCTGCACGGGAGTAGTCCATCAGCTGTACCATGTGGTTGATGATTCCTTGAAGCCCCATGCGGGTGCCGTCCTCCGGCGAGTAGATCTTGGTTACCCCGTAGGCTTCCAACTCCTTGATCTCCTCGGGCACGATGACCCCGCCGCCGCCGCCGAAAATTCTGATGTGGCCGGCCCCGCCCTCTTTGAGTAGGTCCACCATATATTTGAAGAATTCCAGGTGGCCGCCCTGATAGCTTGAGATGGCGATGCCCTGGGCATCTTCTTCGATAGCGGCGTCTACGATTTCCTTCACCGATCGGTTGTGGCCCAGATGGATCACCTCAACGCCGGTGCTCTGCAGAATGCGCCTGAAGATATTGATGGAGGCGTCGTGGCCGTCGAACAGGGATGTCGCCGTGACGACCCGCACGTTGTTCTTGGGCCGGTATACCTGGATGTCATCGTTCATGCGTCCTCCTGTGGCTGGTCCTGGTTTTCACACTCCGCCAAGCGGGTGGCTTTCCCGTGTCTTCAACAGACCGTTTGGTGCCCGTGGGACATCGCTGGAAAGTTGCTGTGGTGGCGGCCGAAAGGGTCAGGTCGCAGCATCAGCGAAACTTGATTATTTCAATTTGCCGATCAATGCACTGGCGATGGTATTCTTCTGGATCTCCTTGGTGCCCTCGTAGATTTCGGTGATCTTGGCATCGCGGTAAAAGCGTTCCACCTCGTATTCGGTCATGTAGCCATAGCCGCCCAGCAGTTGAATGGCCTCGTCGGCCACTTCGACGGCGGTGCGGGCGGCATACATCTTGGCCATGGATGTGAGCTTGGGATCGATGCGGCCCTGGTCGAAGTTCCAGGCGGCCTTGTAGGTGATCAGGCGGGCCAGCTCTATCTTGGTGGCCATGTCGGCCAGCTTGTGCTGGGTGACTTGGAACTGGGCGATTTTTTTGCCGAACTGCTCACGCTGCTTGACGTAGGCCAGGGCGCGGTCAAAGGCGCCCTGGGCCGTTCCCAGCGCCTGGGCGGCAATCTGGATGCGGCTTTCATCGAAAAAGTGCAGCACATGATAAAAGCCCTTGTTCTCCTCGCCGATGAGGTTGGCCAGGGGCACGCGCACGTCCTTGAAGATCACTTCGGCGGTGGCCATCATGCGGATGCCCATCTTGGCCCCCACGTCGGCGGTGGACAGGCCTTTGCGGTCTGCCTCCACCAGAAGCAGGCTCTGTCCGCGGTAGCCGGGTTTGGCATCGGGGTCGGTCTGGCACAGCACGCTGTAAAAGCCGGCCAGACCGCCGTTGGTGATAAAGGTTTTGCCCCCGTTGATCACCCATTCGTGGCCGTCTTTAACGGCGGTGGTGTTCATGAAGGTGATGTCCGAGCCGTGATCCGGTTCGGTAAAGGCGCCGGCGGAGAGCATCTCGCCTTCGGCCACCGCAGGCAGGTATTTTTCTTTCTGTTCATCGGAGCCGAAGTGCATGATGATTTCCGAGGCGAACGCGGCCAGGGCAATGGCGCTGCCGATAGTGGAATCGCCGCGGCACAGTTCTTCGACGACGAGAATGTCTTCCAGCGAGCCGAGGCCCTGGCCCGAATATTTTTCCGGAAAATGAACCCCGATCAGACCCAGATCGCAGGCCTTTTTCCAGATTTTGCGGGGAAATTCATGCTTTTGTTCCAACTCGAAGGCCAACTCCTTGTCAAACTCGCCCTTGACGAAATCCCTGACTGCCTTTTGAATGTCCTTCTGGGTTTTGTTTAGCTCAAAATCCATTCGATCCCTCCTGCGTTGATAAGTAGTGGCAACCGTCCATTCTGTATTCGTTTAATTAAGGGTTCAAGGATCAGGGGGGCAAGTGATTCTATATCCCCTTTATCTCCCGGCCCCTTGGTATTCAGGACGCATTTTCGCGGCACATGCCCAGGATGTTGCGTGTCTGAAAATCGATATAGTCGTCGATGCTGTAATGGTTGGCCAGAAACCAGCGCCGGAAGGTCCACATGTGTCCCAGCACCGAAATATTATGGGCCACCAGGTCCAGCTGTCGCGGGACAATGCGCGGCAGATCCCCGGATGCCATGAGCCGGGCCAGCACCCCGGTAAAAATGCCGGTGATGCGGATCTCGTTTTCCAGCACCACCCGCTGCCATTTGCCTGGCAGCGATTGGGTTTCCTGGTAGATCAGCAAAATGTGGTCGTTCATGCGGTGGCAGACCTTGAAGTATTCGCGGATCACCTCGGCCAGGGGGTTCTTGCCCTTTTTTGCCCGGTCGAGCGCCTCGGCCACCCCGCGCTCGATCTCCGCGTGAATGGTATCGCAGACCAGATAAAGCACATCGTCTTTGGTGGCGATGTATTCGTAGAGCGAGCCGATGGAGATGCCGGCAGCCTGGGCGATTTGGCGGGTGGTGGTTTTGTGGAATCCGTTTTCGATGAACAGGTTCACCGCTGCATCCACAATCTGCCGCCGGCGTTGTGCCACCAAGGCCTGGTTTTTAACCTGGGTTGGAATTCCTTTAGTTTCTATTTTTTGCTGGATCATGATCAACATGCTGTAAAAACATATACTTTGTTCTTTTTTGGTTAAAATCCGAGCGAGCGCTCAGTCATAATTTTTGTTTTTTAGCCAGACCGATGGGTTTTGTCAATACAAAATGTTGAATGGGTCGGGCAAGGTTGCAGGGATTACTTAAGGAGAGTTTACCACTGCACGACATCGGGTTCAATACACGATAACCTTGCGGCCGTGAGAAAAGAACCCGATTGCCGATTGCCGCTTGCCTATCATATTTCACTAGTTTTATTAAAGCTTCCCGGTTTCCTGCCGATATCCCGAAAAGCAAACGCGCGTTGTTAAACCAATCATCCGTAGACCGACCGCTGCCAAAAGGAATTGTTAGGGAGATATGTGATGACCCGGACAGGATTTAATCAGTTTGCATTCATTCCAATACTATTCCTTTTGTTAAATGGCCCATTTTTTCATTCAGCCGCAGCGGATGGACCCGTTTTTGTCGGAGCCGAAGCCTGCGGTCAATGCCACCCCGACCAGTACGACAGTTTCACAATGCACTCAAAGAAGGCCAAATCCTTTACGAGTGTCCAAAGAATGGCCGGCAAATTAACGCCCACAGAACTCAGCGGCTGTTATGGCTGCCACACGACAGGTTATGGCAAACCGGGCGGCTTTCAGTCGGAGAGGGAGACGCCCCACTTGAAAGATACCGGCTGCGAAGTGTGTCACGGTCCGGGCAGTCTTCATGCAGAATCCGAAGATCCATCAGATTTGATAGAAAAAATAAGCATCGAAGATTGCAAGGCATGCCACAATGCCCAGCGTGTGGCAGCGTTTAATTTCAAGCCGTTGATCTTTGGAGGGGCTCACTGAGATGACTGCAAAGGAATCGCGTCAAACCACAAAGCAGGTCGTTCGCGGACGCAAATTGTGGATTATGGTTTTGTTGCCGGTCTTCGCCGTTGTGCTGGTCGTATTAATCACCATGATCAGCTACAACCTGATCATGCAAGAAAACCTTGTCCTTAAACAGGTTGCCGGTCAGAACACGCGGCTGGCAGATACGGTGAACAATGCCATTTTTGACGCGCTGAGCACAGGAGATAACGATGTGGTGCGTTCGCAATTTGGCCGTTTGAATGAGAAATTACCTGGTGTTCGCATCTATATCTACGATTTCCATGGCAAGGTTTCTTTTAGTACGGACAGTTCGAAAGTCGGCCTTTCCGTGAAGGCATTATTTAAGGAAACAGAAGCCGCACATGCGGTGAACCAGATGTTGACCGACCATCTGCCGCCGACATCCTCCGCTACGGTTGATTTTGCGGGAGAGCGATTCAGCGTGAAACATCTTCCCATTGTCAATGAACCCAGCTGTTACCACTGTCATGGCCAATCCCAGAAGCTTCTCGGTGGGATTACCATCGCATCCAGCATTGAAACCCTGCTTGATGCGATGCACGCGACGCGCAATAGAAGCATTGCCATCGGACTTGCGGGGTTGTTGATCCTGGTTTCATCGATCTATTTTCTCTTTTTAACCCTGGTCAACAAACCGGTTCAATTGATTCTCGAACTTGTCCAAAAACTGCGGCAAGGGGATTTCACGCATCATATTGCGACCAAACGGACCGATGAGCTGGCGCACATCATGAACCGATTGAACATGATCAGCGGCGATCTGCGGGAGATTTTCCAGAATTTTATCAAAGATAGCGGTTTGCTGGCAGCGTCTTCCGAACAGCTGGCAGATATATCGGCAAAACTCAGGTCCGAAGCCGTATCCACCTCGGAACAATCCAACAGCGTTGCCGATTCGACCCGCGCGGTAAGCGCAACCATGAACTCGGTGGCGGCATCCATGGAAGAGACCTCAACAAACATCAGCTTGGTCACGACCAGCTCGGATGAATTGTTTAAAACCATCAATGAAATCGCCCAAAGTTCGGGCAAAGCGCAAACCGTCATCGAAAAGGCAGCGACCAGTTTCGATGATGTATCCGAGGTTGTCCGTGAATTGGGTACTGCGGCCAAAGAGATAGATGCCGTTACCGACAGCATCCGAGAAGTGTCCGAACAGGTTAATCTGTTGGCCTTGAATGCCACCATTGAAGCCGCGCGAGCTGGCGAGGCCGGCAAAGGATTTGCTGTGGTTGCTCAGGAGATCAAGGGACTGGCCAGACAGGCAGCTTCCGCGACCAACGATGCCGATGAAAAGCTTCACTGGATGCAAACCAAGACAGCGGAGACGATTGAGAAAATTAAGCAAATATCTGCAATCATGAATGAAGCCACCCGCTCGGTCAATACGATCGCATCCGCTGTGGAAGAGCAGTCCGCTGCAACAAAAGAGATTGCAGCCAATATGACTCAGGCAACCGAGGGCCTTTCAGAGGTGAACGACAATATTGCCCGAACGGCCCAATCGTCTGCAATGGTTTCCAGCAGCGTCCTCACGGTTGATAGGTCAACCCAGCAGATCTTGTCCAGCAGTGAAATGGTAAACCACAAAGCTTCCGACCTGTCGGCCCTTTCAAAAAAAATCAAGGCTGCTGTAGGCAAATTCAAGGTTTAACCGTTTATTACGGTAGACTGTTCCCCGAGAAACCTTTAGCGGAGACCCAATCAGCCACCCGCTCCGGATAATACCTCTTCCACCCAGCTCAAGGCTGCAATCATGTTGGGGAATCCGGTCGTGGTCATTGCCAGAAGGACGGCATGCCGGACCTCTTCGGCGGCTGCACCGGCAGCCATTGCCTTGCGGGTATGCGACATGACACCCCCCCCGGGAGTTTGCACCCACGGCAATACCCAGTTTCACCAGCGCCTGGATTTTCTCATCGAGGGGTCCCGCTTCCCTGGTGGATATGCCGAGTTTTTTGAAATCCTTGAACACTTCCGGAAACTGGTCCTGAAATTTTTTTATACCTTGCCATGGAATTAATGAACAATCGTCGGGTAATTTTCATTGTGCGACTCCTTTGTTCCGAACCGGTCAGCGAAAATGAATCGGCGCTGTCAGGCGCCCGTATGGCCGAACGTCATGCCTAAAGACTGCAATTATTTCAGGGCGTTGAGTTGTTTCTGCAACGCTTTTTCGGTTACATCGTCGGGAGTATCGGTTAAGAGAATCAGGATTTCTTTATTCTCGGCAGGGGTGGCCTCGCAGTATTTCAGGGTTGCAAGGTCTTTGAGTTGTGAAATGCCTGTTGTAGGGGGTTGCTGGAAAGGCGAAGCCGGAGCTATCCTGTCGGGGTTGCCGAGCCCTATCCAGTCGGCGGTTTCTCCAATAGATGCCGATGAAATCTTATTAAATCGAAGTGTTCACAACTCTGGAATTGAGCATCCAATGGAAGCCCGGGTCAAGCTGATCTATGCTTCCCATACGACATTGTGGCAATAATATGCCATAGAATAACCGGAAGCGGATTGACTTTAGTCAAAAAAGTGTGCGGCAGGATGCAGCATGGTTGGATCACAGGCTTCGCCGGCGACTGGGCGGCATTGCCAGGCGCACCGGCAGTTTGCTATAATACTGTCTCGAACTTACACGGAGCCGCTGGCGACCCAATATGCAATGCTGGCAACCAGATAATAGAGTCCAAAAAGCTCAACAAGCAAAAATATCCAATAAAATCATAGACGTCGAATCAGCACTGTTGGTACGAGGACGCCCAGGCCCACGACACCCAAACACATCAGTGAATAGAAGGTATAAAAATAACCCTTGGTTACCAAACCGGTAAGAAAAAACATGCTGACGTTCATGATCACCAGCAAATTGTTCAGCCGACTCAGATTGCTCCAGAAAGTCACGTGGTCGGCATCAAACCCATTTCACAATTTTAGACAACGACATTTCAGCATATTGCGTCTCCCTTCCGACAGCTTCCGTTGAGCTGATCAACCGCGCTAAACTACTTGTCGTTATACACTGGTGATACTTACAAAGGACGTATTCCGCTGCGCGAGAAAAAACCGTCACTCATTTTGTAAGGGTTTGTGGAAATGACCGACGAAGGCATCAACGGGAAAGCAACATCCTTGGAAAAAGGGTCCGTGCTTTTCCAACGAGCCAATACGACAGATGGGTTATCGGTTTTAAATTAGAAAATCATCCGTCGTTAACATCACAAGGAGACGACCATGCATATAAAAAGAACCGTTCAGATCGCAGTTGTCGGAATACTCAGCATCCTGCTTGTTTCTACTTCCTGGGCCGCCATTGGCGGTCGCAGGTTTGACCTTGAGTCGACGGCCAAACACCCAGAGGCCAGCGGAACCGCCGTTATCGATCAGGACCATGTGAGCATTCAGGCACGCGGCCTCAAGCCCAATTCAGTTTACACGGTGTGGTTTGTCAACATGGAACCCCAAAAGCATGAAACCGGTGCAGGATCGGCGCCCTATATGTTCCGGACCGACAATTGGGGTGACGGGAATTACAGTGCACCCCTGGATGAATCGTCTTTCGGCAAATGGTCCATGATCATGGTGGTGCTGCATCCTAGCGGCGACCCGCAAGATATGAAAACCATGGTAGGCGCTTTGAAAGCACCGCTATAGGTAACTCTATCCCAATGCACCTGCTCCCTGAACGCAACGGGGGGCAGGTCTTTGCGGAGGACACGCACCAAAAGAAAATAGATCGGCGATAACAACTGAGACGGGTTGCACGTAGACCCCAAACAAGATCAAAGGTTGCCCAATGAAACCATACGCATCTAAAATACTGCTCATATTGCTTCTGATTGTCATAGCTGTTTCATTCTTTGTGTTTGATCTGGAGCAGTATTTCACCTTGGAAAGCCTGAAAAACCACCAAGCGGCGTTTGAGGCCTATTATCGACAACACACGGGCCTGACCATTGCATTGTATTTTATGGTCTATGTGGTCATGGCAGCGCTTTCATTGCCGGGGGCCGCCGTGATGACGCTGGCCGGTGGCGCCCTTTTTGGATTGGGTGTCGGTATGGTCGTGGTCAGCTTTGCATCTTCGATTGGCGCCACACTGGCGTTTCTTGTTTCCCGTTTCTTGCTCCGCGACAGCATTCAAGGTAGATTCGGCGAAAAACTGGTCGCCATCAACGAAGGTGTGCGCAAAGACGGCGCGTTCTATCTGTTTACCCTGCGCCTGGTGCCCATCTTCCCTTTTTTCGTTATTAACCTGGTCATGGGACTGACCTCCATCCGGACGCTGGTTTTTTATGTCGTCAGCCAACTGGGGATGTTGCCGGGCACCCTGGTGTATGTCAACGCGGGGACCCAACTGGCCAAAATTTCGTCTTTGCAGGATATTTTGTCACCGGCGCTGGTTTTCTCTTTTGTGCTGCTGGGCGTGTTCCCGTTGCTGGCCAAGGCGCTTGTCGCTTTCGTCAAGGGCCGGCGCATTTACGCCAAATGGCCACGGCCGAAAAAATTCGATTTTAACATGGTGGTCATCGGCGCCGGCGCCGCCGGCCTGGTGGCTTCCTATATCGGCGCTGCCGTTAAGGCCAAGGTGGCTTTGGTCGAGAAACACAAGATGGGGGGAGACTGCCTGAATACCGGCTGCGTGCCGAGCAAAGCCCTGATTCGTTCGGCCAAGATGCTCTCCTACGCCAAACGGTCGCAAGAATTCGGATTTCATTCCGCAACGATCGACTATGATTTCGCTGATGTCATGGCACGGGTCCAGCGTGTGATCAAAACGGTTGCGCCCCACGACAGCATCGAACGATATACCGGTTTGGGTGTCGAAGTCATCCAGGGCGCAGCCAGGATTACGTCGCCCTATACCGTTGAGGTGGATGGCCGCCGGCTAACCACAAGAAATATTATTGTGACCACCGGCGCACGGCCTTTCGTACCGCCCATTCCGGGACTTGATCAAATCACCTACCTGACCTCGGACACGGTCTGGGAAATGCGCCAAATGCCCGCACGACTGGTGGTGTTGGGCGGCGGCCCCATCGGCTGTGAGCTGACCCAGACATTTGCCCGACTGGGATCCCGGGTCAGCCAGGTCGAAATGATGCCGCGCCTCATGCTGCGCGAAGATGAAGATATCTCTGAGATGATTCGCCGAAAGTTTGAGGATGAAGGGGTTCGGGTTCTCACCGGCCACAAGGCCAAAGCCGTTCGGGTAGAGGGCGATCACAACATTCTGGTTTGCGAGAACGCTTCCGGCGAAGTGGAAATCGCATTCGACGCGATTCTGGTGGCCGTGGGTCGTGCGGCGAATGTCGGCGGATTCGGTCTGGAAGAATTGGGTGTGACGCTGCAACCCAACGGAACCATAGCAACCAACGGGTTACTGCAAACCAATTTCCCGAATATCTACTGCAGCGGCGATGTGGCCGGGCCGTACCAATTCACCCATACGGCAGCCCATCAATCCTGGTACGCTGCGGTCAATGCCCTGTTCGGCAGGTTTAAAACCTTTTCGGTTGATTATCGCGTTATCCCCTGGGCGACCTTCACCGACCCGGAAGTCGCCCGGGTGGGGCTGAACGTGCAGGAGGCCAAAGAAAAAAACATTGCCTACGAAGTCACCGACTATGGCATCGATGATCTTGATCGCGCCATCGCCGACAGCGAGGATCATGGCCTCGTCCGGGTATTGACCAAACCGGGAACAGATAAAATCCTGGGGGTTACCATTGCCGGGGCGCATGCGGGTGATCTGATCGCTGAATATGTGCTGGCGATGAAAAACAACCTTGGGCTGAACAAGATCCTGGGGACGATTCACATCTATCCCACCTTGGCCGAAGCCAACAAGTATGCGGCTGGCGCATGGAAGCGGGCGCACGCCCCGGAAAAAGTGCTCAAATGGGTTGGCCGCTACCATGCCTGGATGCGCGGCTAAAAGCAAGGACAGGGGGTGACATTAGAGATCGGGATCATGAGCGGTCATTGAAGTATTCTTTACCCCGTGGCCCAATATTCGCCCGCTTCCATCCACGCCGCATTGCAGCTTGAAAAATACACTCAATTTGATACCCTGTCCTCGATGACATTCCCAAGGCAATCTTTTGAGAAAGGGTATCCGACTGGCATGGAAGGCGCGCCGAAATTAAATTCCGACATGTGGGTGGATGAATATGGCGATGCGCTCTTTCACTTTGCACTCGCAAGGGTCAAAGACAAAGGCATTGCCGAAGATCTGGTTCAGGAGACATTCCTGGCTGCCGTGCAGGCCCAAGACCGATTCAAGGGTCAGTCCTCCGAGAAAACCTGGCTGTTCGGTATCCTCAAGCACAAGGTGATTGATCATTACCGCAAAAACAAAGCCACCATTTATGCACAGGACATCATCAATGATCCGGACAACCTGGAAACATTCTTCAACGCCAAGGGCGGTTGGCAAATCCGGCCGGCCCATTGGAGCACCAATCCCGGCAAGGCCCAGGAAACAAGAGAGTTTCTGGATTATTTCTATGGATGTTTATCCGATTTGCCGCAGCGAAGTGCCGATGCCTTTGTCTACAGAGAAATCGATGGCTTGAGCACCGCAGAAATCTGCAAGCTTCTTGACGTTACCGCCAACAATTGTTGGGTGCTCCTCTACCGGGCTAGAATGCTGTTGCGAAAGTGCCTTGAAGTGGTTGGATTCAGTCGGCAGCAAGAAGGAAACAGAAAATGAAGCACTGGATGTTTCGCTGCACTGACGTGTCCCAAAAGGTATCCCTCTCCCTGGATGCGCCGTTGCCCTATCATCATCGCTTGGCAATTCGGATGCACTTGTGGATGTGCCGGTACTGTGCCCGATTTCGCCGCCAGCTGCTCATGCTCAGAAAAATGAGCCGTCATGTGGACAGTGACCCGTCAACCGACCAATCCACCGCAACGCTCTCCCCAGAAGCCAAAGCGCGTATCAAGAAAACCTTGCGTGCCTTGTCCTGAATTGGTCATTTTGAGCTGATCAGGGGAAAGTAGTCGGGTATACCCATGGGATGTCCACCGGTGACACCGCATCAAGGCAATGCCATGGGGCGGTGTATCACTGCCTGCTTACCCGTTGCGAGAAGGGATTCCGGCTCACATCAGCTTGGCAATGATCTCCTTCATGATCTCCGTGGTGCCACCGCCGATGGACAGAATCCGGTTGTCCCGATACAGCCGTTCGACCAAGTGGCCGCGCATGGTTCCATAGCCGCCGAAAAGCTGTACCGCATCGTAGGTCACCCGATCGCTGACGCTGCAGGCAAAATTCTTGGCCATGGAGACTTCCTTGATTTGGTCGAGGCCTGCATCGATTTTCGCGGCCACCCGCAAGGTATATTCTCTGGCGACGTCAACCAGGGTGGCCATGTCCACCAATTTATGGCGGGTGGTCTGGAAACCGGATAGGGGCTTGCCGAAGGCGGTGCGCTCCAGGGCATAGGCCTTGGCCTCATCCAGGGCCATCTGGGCGGTCATGTAGGCCATAACGGCTATAGAGAGCCGCTCCCGCTGGAAATTCTCCATGATGGTGTAAAAGCCCTGGTTTTCTTCACCGATCAGGTTGGCCGCCGGCACACGGCAGTCGTCGAAAAATAGTTGCGCGGTGTCCGATGCCCACCAGCCGGTTTTCTTCAGAGGTGCGGATACGGAATAGCCCGGCGTGTCGGACGCGATAACCAGTATGCTGATGCCGTGGGCACCGGGATCGCCGGTGCGCACGGCGCAGGTAATTTGATCCGCCCGGATGCCGCTGGTGATGAAGGTCTTGCTGCCGTTGACCATGTAATGGTCGCCGTCGCGCACCGCTGTGGTGGAGAGGTTGGCCACATCCGACCCGCCACCGGGTTCGGTGATGGCCAAGGCGGCTATACAGTCGCCGGCAACTACCGGATTGACCCACCGTTTTTTCTGTTCACGGGTGCCCCGCCGAATGATGGGCGGGAGGGCAATGTGCAGCGACCCCAGGCCGGCCACGAAGCCACCGGAACCTGAGCGCATAAGTTCTTCGCTGGCGGCAATGGTAAAGAAAATGTCGCCGGGCGTGCCGCCGCACTCCTCGGGATAGCCGATGCCCAAGATCCCCACATCCCCGGCCCGCTTATATATCTCCTTAGGAAAGGAGCCCGCCTCTTCCCATTCGTCGATATAAGGTTTGACCGCCTTGTCAATGAATTCTTTCACCGAGCGGCGAACCATGTCGTGAGCCTTGGTGAAATACTGCTGGCAGCTGGCTTGGGTGGAAAATTCCATGGTCATGGTACTCTCCCAATTGCGATTGTAAAGAGGGCTTACGTCCTAACCTTTCCATTTTCTTATTCACCCAAATAGAAGTCTTCTCAAGGATAAGATGTTGGTTCAATATCGCGGCGGGTCCGGGATTCAAACCACAGGCATCCAGGAATATGTTGAGGATTTGAATCCCTGATCCAACCAAGAGATTGGGACAAAAGACAGGTTTGAGACGATTTCTACTGCCTGGGCGGCATGACCAGGGCCTGCCCCTCGGCCACCAGCTTATCCTCCTGATTGGTCCAGGTCAGGGACATGCGCACCCATTTGCGGTCCTCCAGCTTTTCTATGATCTCTCCGATACAGGTAATGGTGTCGCCGAAGTAGGTGGGCGCCTTGAAGCGGGTCGTGATTTCCAGGGCCACCGTGCCCAGTCCCGGCAGCTTCATGCCCAGCACCGGCGCACACAGACACTGGGGCAGCGCCCCGTGGGCGATGCGGGTGCCAAAAGGCGTTGTTTTGGCAAATTCCTCATTCATGTGCATGGGGTTGAAGTCGCCTGAAATGCCCGCAAACAGGTATACGTCTGTCTCGGTGATGGTTTTGGTGAAAGCCGCGGTCATGCCGATCTCCAGCTCTTCGTAGGTGTAGCCCAGCTTGACGGCAGCCTTCACATCCGGCCGGAAGTGGTCGATGTCCATGATGGTGGCAGTGGTTTTTTTGGCAAACACCGCCTTGACTCGGAGGCCCTTGTGCATCTGGCTGACGGGAATGCCCTTGACGATGTGGACCAGGGGGGTATCGGCGCCGTCCAGCTGGACCAGGGCTTGGATATACGGCGGGTCGAGCGGCTGGTAGGGTTCTTTATAACGAACCACCGTAAAGCCGGTCACGGTTCCCGTGTTCTTCACAGCCACCCAGTTGTCGGAAATATCCACGAAACAACGCTCGCAGGAGGAACGAGGCGGCACGAACACCTTGCCGCAGTTGTCGCACCTGAGCCCCATGATCTTCTTTTTATCCCTGATGGTCGTGATGAACCGGCTGCCGGTCTTGCCGGCAAAGTACTGGTAGGGAAGGGCTAACTTCCCCTCCACCACGAAGCTGTCTGCGTGCTTGGTATCCATCGTGTCTCCTTCACCCCCGGCCATCTCCCTTGGAAATGGGAGAGGCCGCGTCTTCAATTTAGACCGATTGTCACTCCACAATCTCGAAATACTTAATGTCGGTAATGGCGCCGATACGCTTTTCGTTCCATACCGGCCGCACCCTGACCCCGCGTTTGACCTTGGAGAAATCGTCGGTGACCAGTTCGTGCCAGAGGGTTTCATGGCCCTTGCACCCATCCAGGAGAAAATGGGCGGAGATATAGGGCGTTTCCCGGCTTTCTCCGGTGAGGGGGTCCGGGCTGGCGTAGTAGGTGATGTCCGGTGAGGCGATGACACCCCCCGGGCCCACAGCCACCCACTGATCCGCGCGGACCTTGCACTCGGCACAGATTTCACGCGGCGGCAGCTGAAGCCGCCGGCAGGATGGGCATTGGTTGGCCAGAATTTTCTTCTCTTTTAGCGCCTTAAGGAATTTTCCCATTGCCGGGCCGGTGGCAAAGCGCTGTGGGATGGAAAGGACCTGATTCAGCCTGAGCAGTTCTTCCTTATCCGCCTTCTGGCCGGTGGGGCCTGGTGGGGTGTACTTCTTGAAAAACTTGGTGGCTTTGGTCAGCAGCCCCATGTCGCCCTCGACCTTCAGTTTGCCGGAGGAAAAAGCGGTCATGCCGTCCAGTTTGCCAAGGGTGATGGCGATCCAGTCTTTGGCACTGCAGGTGGTGGTCACGTGGGGGTCGTGCAGGCCCGCCTTCACCTTGACCTTGCCGTCGGCCACGCATACGGTGTACTCACCTCCGCCACTGCCGCTGATGATATACCCGTAATTGGCCGTAATGCCGGCAACACCCTCCGGATTCACCCGGGATTCCATGCTGCCGAAGATATCCGTCACGGTTACTTCGGGCGCAGGCTGGGGTGGCGTGTACTTCTTGAAAAATTGAGTCGCCTTGACCAGCAGGCCCATCTCCCCTTCCACCTTCAGCTTACCCGATGAGAAAGCGGTCATGCCGTCCAGTTTGCCCAGGGTGATGGCGATCCAGTCTTTGGCACTGCAGGTGGTGGTCACGTGGGGGTCGTGCAGGCCCGCCTTCACCTTAACCTTGCCGTCGGCCACGCACACGGTGAACTCACCTCCGCCACTGCCGCTGATGATATACCCGTAATTGGCCTTGACGCCGGCCACCCCTTCGGGGTTGGTTCGGGATTCCATGCTACCGAAGATATCCGCCACGGTGGCCTGGGGGCCCTGGGTTTTTTTGGGTCTCGGGGTCAGGCCCCATTGGCGCAGCTCTTTTTTAAGCACCTTGCCGATGGGGCTGCGCGGGAAATCATCGTCCAGAATTTCCACGTATTGGGGAACTTTGAAGGTGGCCAGGTTTTTTTCGCAGAACGCGATCACTTCCGTTTCCGTCAGTTCATCGTCCAGGGGAATGACGAACACCTTGACCGCCTCACCCATGGTGTCATCCGGGACGCCCACCGTGGCTGCCTCCTGGATCATGGGGTGGGTGGCCAACAGGTTGTCGATCTCCTTGGGATAAATATTCTCACCGCCGCGGATGATCATGTCCTTGATGCGGTCAACGATGAAGATATAGCCATCCTCGTCCATAATGCCCACATCGCCGGTGTGCAGGTAGCCGTCCACGATGGTTTGGGCCGTCTCCTCGGGCCGGTTGAAATAGCCCTTCATTACCGCATCGCCGCCGATGCAGATTTCACCGGATGTTCCCCGTTGGCATTCGCTGCCATCCTCGGCCAGGATCTTCACCTCCTGTCCGGGTAAAGGGATGCCGATGGAGCCGATTTTTCTCACCCCGTCGCGGGGGTTGATCGTGCTGACGCAGGTCGCCTCGGTGAGTCCATAACCTTCGACGATGGGGATGCCGAAGGCTTTCTCGAAGGTTCGCATGGTCGCTTCGGTAAGCGGCGCCGCCCCGCAGATGCCGAACCGAAGGCTGCTCAGGTCGTATTTCTGGCGGGTGGGGTCCGAGAGCAGGATCTGGTAGACCGCCGGTACGGCAGACCAGAAGTTTACCTTGTACCGGTCCACCACTTCCCAGAACTCGCTGGCCGAAAACTGCCGCCGCAGAACAATCTGGAGCCCGATGCCCAGGGCAAAGGTACACGAAAGCATGGCGTTGACATGAAACAGGGGTAGAAAAATCAGGGCGGTCATGTTCTCTTCCAGGTTGAGCGCCCGGGTCACCCCATCCACGTCGGCCAGCACATTCTTATGGGACAGCAGCACCCCCTTGGGATTGCCGGTGGTACCGGACGTATAGAAAATGAAGGCTGTGTCCTTGGTGTCGTCCTGGCAGACCACCTGGGTATCGTCGCCTTGGTCCAGCAGGTCGGCCATAGCAATGT
The DNA here is from genome assembly GCA_963704985.1 of uncultured delta proteobacterium. Lineage (GTDB taxonomy): Bacteria > Desulfobacterota > Desulfobacteria > Desulfobacterales > Desulfosarcinaceae > Desulfosarcina. The sequence goes on from CAVPIL010000020.1 coordinate 139,558, forward strand.
GTTCGGGCCGGGGGGTTGCGCCCACTTCGATGACCTTTTCCAGGTACGGGCAGCTGCTTTTGATCTCGTCAAGGATGGGCAGGTACTGATCTTCGATGATCAGTCCGCGGCCTTTGGAATCGTTGAGCAGGTACTGCACCTCCGGTGCCTTCCACCAGCCGTTCACCGGCCCGGCCACGGCGCCGATTTTCTGGATGGCAAAGTAGGCCACTAGGGTCTGGGGGCTGTTTTGCACCAACACATGAATGAATTCGCCTTTTTTGAAACCTTGGTGCTTCAGGGCATTGGCCAGGATGTTCACCTGCCGGCCAAACTCGCCAAAGGTCACGGTCTGGTCATAAAACTGGAGATAGGGATGGTCCGTGTAGCGTTGCACGGCCGTATCCAGATAGGTGCCCAGATTCATGGTCTCCTCCACAGCATAGGGTTTATTCTTGGGTCAGGCCTCCGGTGTCTCTCTGCCATCCTCGGACCTCGGTTCTCTGTCTTCTTTCCTCTGTTATTACCAGGGCACCTGCCGCGTCAGCAGCGTCAGAACCGTCCACATGGTGCCGCCGAATCCCGAGGCCAGGGCCTGGTTCACCGTCTTGGGAACCTGGTGGCCGCCCGCTTTGCCCATAATCTGCAGGGCCGCCTCGGCCACGCGAATCATGGCGGTGGCACCGATAGGGTTGGAGGCGATGACGCCGCCGGACGGGTTGACCGGAAAGGCACCGTCGATGGCAATCTCGTCGTTTTCAATCATCTTCAGATGGTCATCTCCCTCCAACAGAAGAAAGTCCCGCAGCCAGTCCGCCCCCCACCAGCTGGACGGGTCGTACATCTCGAACAGGTCGATCTCTTCCCGCGGATTCTTGATCCCGCACCGTTCAAAGAGTTTTTTGGCCGCATAGCGCTGGGTGGTGATCACCGGCGCATCGCCGAAGATACAGAACATCTCCTCCCGGTGGGCGGTAACGTGGTCCTTGATCCAGGCGGGCTGATCGCACAATTGGCTGGCCTTATCCTCCGAGGCGAAAATCATGGCACAGGCGCCGTCGCTCTGGGAACACATGTGAATCATGCGCAGCTCTCCGACCAATGCCGGTGAATTGACGGCCAGGTCGTCGGCCTGGTCGAACTCCAGGCCCAGTCGCCGGTGGGCCTTTTCGTTTTTCATGGCGTGCTTGTCCATGATGATGCGATAGCGCATGGCCACCTGCTTAGCCCGCTCCTCTCCGAATTCAGCGATCATCTGGGCGGCAGTCATGCCGGTCAGGGCACCGGTTTGCAGCTGCCGTCCCCATAGGGGATCGGCCATGTTGGTGATGCCGCCGGTGGTGTGGCCCTCCTGGAGCTTTTCAAAGCCGATGGCCATAACCACGTCGTGAAGGCCTGAGGCTACCAGGTGATCCGCCGCACACACCAGCGTCGCGCCGGTGGTGCCGCCGGTGGTTACCCGCAGGCACTCCTTGCCGTATGCACCGGTGCCCAGTGTGTGCCACAGGTCCGGCTGATGGACCATTTCGAACAGCTCCATGTTGCCGTGGACGATGCAGTCCACATCGGCAAGCGTGATACCGGCATCCGCCAGCGCTTCAACCACCGCCTCGTGAATCATCTCCGGCTGGTTCACCTCTTCGCGGTGGCTGGAGTAAACCGACTGTCCAACGCCGACAATGGCGACATTCCTGTTTTTCTGCATGGTTTTGCTCCTTTATGCCCGCGCCAGCGTAACAACGGAATGGAACTGTCCGGCCGGTCCCATCACCCCATGGGCCAGGGCGGCAGATGCGTCTTCAACCTGATGGCCGTCCGCCTTGCCCATGAGCTGCAAGGCGGCTTCGGCCGCACGGACGAGCCCACCAAGTATCATCGGGTTCCCGGCCAGGGTGCCTCCGGACGGGTTGACCACCGGTCTGCCTTTAGCAGCGGTGCGGACGGCCAGACCGCCGGTGCCCGTATCGCCAATGCCCAGCCCTTCGAGCCACATGGGCTGTTGATAAGCATACAGGTCCGACACCTCCACGACGTCGAATGCAGTTTGCGGGTCGGCGATGCCGGCCCGCTGGTAGGCCCGCCGGGCCGCTTGCTTCAGGGCAAAGTTGGCTGCAAGGTCCCGGTCTCCCAGAAAAAAGGAATCCATGCAATTACCTACGCCGGTGATCCACACCGGCGTGTCGGTGAATTCCTTGACCCGCTCTTCGGCCGCCAGCAGCATGCCCACGGCGCCGTCGGAAACCGGGCAGGCGTGAAGTTGGCGGATGGGGTCGACGAGCATGGGCGAGGCCATGACCTGTTCGGCCGTAAGCGCCTCAACCGCAGGCAAACGATCGTTTTTCAGCGCGTTCGAACGGGCTTGAACCACCACGGCGGCCAGCTGTTCCTCGGTAAGGCCCGAACGATCCATGTAGGCCTGGGCCTGGAGTCCGGCGGCCGCGCAAAAATCCAAGCCCACCGGCCGGGTGTAGAAGGGGTCGAAGGCGACGTGGGTCACCATGTTGCGGCTTTGGCCTTGGGATTCCTTGCAATGGCCGACCACCAGCACCACATCCACGTGTCCCGACTGGATGGCGGCAAGGCCGTAGTAGATGGCCTGAATGCCTTCCTGGGCCACCTTCTCCTCACACCCGAAATGGGCGCCCAGGACATCGGTCATGGCGTTGTTTGATATGGTACGGGCGTCGAAAATATCGTCCGACACGCTGATGGACATGCCGATACCCTTGTTTTCGGAAAAATCCACGCCGGTTTGGGCCTGGATCGATTCGAGCACCTCCAGGGCCATACCCTGGAATCGCTGGTACCATTTGTCCGCTTCATAGGTGGTTTGTGCCACCGCACAAATGCCCACTCGTCTTGCCATCGCTGCGATCCTCCTTGGAAGAAAAATTTGGGGAATTGAGGATTAGTGGGATTAGAGAAGCATTAATTCATCCGCTATTCCCACTCCGCTATTGTCGCGCAACGCAAAAGCGGAACACCGTGTTCGGGAGAAAAATGAGAACCAGGGTGAAGACTCGTTGGATGGGTTGCAACACCGGCATCCAGTCTGCTTCGGCCCACGCTGCCTCCCGGTTTACGACGCGGACTGACCGCCGGCGTAACAGTTCCAGAATGCGTTGTTTCTGATGGCCCGGATGATGCTGTCTTTGTCCCGGGCACAGTCCATTTCCACCCAAGCCCGCCCGAATCCCTGAAGGGTGTGGGCATCGTCCGTGGCGACCTTGGGAAACGGGATCTCATCGATCTCATATTCCGGGGTCCGGAAACCCTTGGTGGTAATCTCCACCGCATCGATGGGCAATCGCTCGGCTACTGCGTTGATGCGTTCGATCACCTTGGCCACAGGAAGATCCAGTTCCGCCGGGTGATTGAAGATGTGCAGGGTTTCGCGATCGCCGTCAATGCGGTTGACATGCAGGTAGCCTTTTTCAAAAATGGTCAATTCTAGTCCGGTGAACACAAGCATCTCCGTGCTGAGTTTTTTTACCGGGTCGTAGCATCCGCTGCGCACGAGGTAGTCGTGGTCGGTCAGGGCGACAAAATCGAAGCCCAGCCCGGTATACATGGACAGGGCCTGGTCGATGGAGAGGGTTCCATCGGAGCAGGTGGTGTGCACATGCAGCGCGCCTTTGAGATGCATGGATGCTACCTGAGCAAGTTTTGGATGCCGCCGATGATGAAGTCTATCGCATCCTGCCCGATGGTCTTCAAATCCTCGGATCGGTCCTGCCAGATCAGGTACTGGTAAGCGATGCGTTCGAACATGCCCATGATGCTGGTGGCCATCACCTCGGCCGACAGGTTGCTCTGAAACCGGCCCTTCTGGTTCTCGCAAACCCGTATCAGGGCCTGGCATACATCGTCGATCAGCTTGTCGAAAATCTTCTTGCGATGGGCTTCCACCGCCTCGCTCTGCCCCACCGATTCTCTGAAGAAAATGGCGATGCTTTGCGGATGATTGGGACAAAACTCTTCGAAAAAGATCCGGCCTGCTTCACGGATACCGGCCAGGGAGATGTCCGATCGCGTAAAGGCCGATCCCAGCATGTTACGCAGATCGAATCCGATCTGGCCCAGCAGTGTGATCAGCAGATCTTCTTTATTCTTGAAGTAGAAATATAGGGTCCCCACCGACACCTCTGCCGTGTCGGCGATCTTCTCCATACTGGCCTTGTGGTAGCCCTCGCCGGCGAACAGTGTCTGCGCTGCGCCCAGTATGGTTTCCAGGCGCTGTTCGCGCTCCCGTTGCCGCCGAAGGGCGCTTTTGGATAACGGCGCCTTTGGTGCCAGGGTGTCCGTCTTTTTGTTCATCCCCTCCCCACTATTTTAGCGAAGTCCAGTGATCATGAACCGTAGCAACCATTGCCCGGTACTGCCGGTGCCGCATCGCCCGGGTAGCTTAAAAAAAGCAGCGCCACAAGCGTTTTTCTTCGGCTTCGGGTTAGAGCCTTCCCAAGGCCGCATCCCCGATCTTCACCCGTGCGATTTCCGTTGAAATTCCAGCAATCTGACCATATTTGGCACAGCGGTAGGCCAGTTCAGCGGCGTTGCCCGAGAGGTAGCCGTCCCCGGACAGAATCTGAAGCGCCTTGCCAGACACGGTTTCCGCCGCTTCGGTGCAGAAAACCTTGGCGCACAGGGTCAGCACGCCGGCCTCTTTGGGTTGGTTATCGGTCATCCAGGCGGCCCGGTATGCATAGAGCTGGGCTGTCTGGTAAAGGGTGAGCATTTCCGATAGCTTGAATCCCACCTCCTGATAGGCGATGACCGGCTTGCCGCCGGACCGGTGGGTTTTGGCATAATCCCGCGCCGTCTCGAAACTGCTCTTCATAATGCCCAAGGCAGCGGCGATAAGAATTTGGTTCTCCCACAGCCTCAGTTGGTCCAGCCATTGGCTGGTTCCCAACGGTCCGATAACCCGGTTTGCCGGCACCTTACAGGCGCTCAGTTCCAGGCCGCAGATGGCCAGCCCGTTGTATCCCATGGTGGCCATCCGTTGGGCCAAGTCTAGGCCGGGTGCCTCCTTTTCAACCAGAAAGATGACCGTCCGGTCATCTAGACGGCCCACCACGGCAAACCAGTCGGCCAGCGGTCCGTTGACGACATAACGCTTGCTGCCGGTGATCACGATCCGGCTACCGTCTCGGGTTCCGATTGTTGCCAGTGGGTCGTTCTCTACATTCATGGATGATTCTGAAAGTGCGACGGCTCCGACGGCCTCACCCGCAGTCAGCTTTTGCATGATCGGTTGCTTGTCTTCCGCCAGATGCCAACAGTCGAGGATCCGCCCGAAAAGGCGGGCGTTCATCTCTACGGAAAGAAATGTGGACTTCGAGATTCCGGCCAATTGTTCCATGGCCGCCATCAGGGCCAGTGTCCCGGACACCGGAGGATCGTTTACGGAGAGACCGATCTTCAGGTAACCCAGGGGCGCGAGTGCCGACAGTGTCCCGGCCAGGTGTTTACGGATCATCGAAAGATCGCCGGATTCCAGGTCGCATTCTTCAGCCAAGGCGGTCATCGCGGCGTTGACCTGGGCAAGAAATGCATTTTCTTTTTCGGAAAAATCAAAGTTCATGGTGTTCTCCTAGCGACGGGGGGCCGAATCCCTCAACAGGCCAATCCATGAATTTCTCAACCCATCCTCACATCAGTTTTGAAATGATCATTTTCTGAATTTCAGAGGTGCCGCCGCCGATGGGTGCCAGCCGGGTATCCCGGAAAATCCGCTCCATATCGAACTCGTGGGTGTAGCCATAACCTCCGTGCAGGGTGACCGCGTCGTTGGTAACGGCCAGGCTCCAGTCGCCGATAAACAGCTTGGCGATGGCGGCCTCAAGATGGTTGAGGGGACGCCCCTGGTCTTTGCACCAGGCAATGCGATACACCAGGGTCCGGGCAGCCTCTCCGAATATCCGTATGTCGGCCAGCTTGTGCTTGATGGCCTGGAATTTACCGATGGGGCGGCCGAACTGGACACGTCCTTTGGCGTAGGCGGCGCATTTTCTTAGCATATACGTGGTGACGCCCACAAAGGGTGCCAGCAGGGCGCTGCGGTCCCATTCTACGGTCTGCATGGCGTACAGAAAGCCCTCGCCTTCCCGGCCAAGCAGGTTTTGGGCGGGAATCTCACAATCCTTGAAAACCAGTTCACTGGTCTGGGAGGTGCGCACGCCCATCTTGATCAACGGACGGCCGGCGGAGAATCCAGGGGTTCCTTTTTCGACAACGAAGGCGCTGATACCTGCATGGGCCAAATCTGGGTCGGTCTTGGCATAGACCACAGCCACATCGGCGATGGGGCCGTTGGTAATCCACATTTTCGTGCCATTGAGCACATACGTGTCACCGCGCTTTTCGGCCCTGGTCGTCAGGGAGGCCACATCGGATCCGGCATCCGGCTCGGACAACCCCATGCAGCCGATCCACTCGCCGGAGGAAAGCTTGGGAATATAGTGTTGGCGTTGGGCTTCACAACCGTTGCGGAATATCGTGTCCGCACACAGAAAGGTGTGGGCGCCGTAGGCAAGGGTCAGCCCGCCGTCCACACCCGCTTCTCCCAGGGCTTCTCCGGCCAGCACCGTGGTGACTACATCCGCGCCTTCCCCGCCGTATTGCGTAGGAAAGTGAAGCCCCAGCAAGCCGAAATCCCCCATCTTTCGGAAAGATTCGAAATCAAAGGCTTCTTTGAGGTCGTGTTCCTGGACACGGGGGACAATTTCCTTCTTGGCAAACCGAATCACCTCTTTTTTGAACATGAGTTGCTCTGGGGTGAACGCAAAATCCATCTTCTCTTTACCCCCCCTCAGGCGGAAAGCCCTTGTCCGGCAGCTATTGATATTGAGGATGATTATTAATTCGAATTGGATTCAACCTTTGAACTTATCAATAAATGAGTCTCTTTTCCCTGTCAAGGGCAATTTGAATTTGATTATTAATTCGAATTGGATTCAAATCATGGCTTGGGAGAAATCGTGTCATGTTGAACCGGGTTCAACAACTACTTGCAATTCACGTCCGGCGTTGCTTGACAAGGCACCATGCCTATACTAACAAAAATGAATCAGCCCTCATCCTTTCCAGCTACCACCAATCGTCATGACAGTTGTCACCATTGCCGGAAGACCCATTCCGGTCGCTCCGGGCCGGGTTACCGGCAAGAGTCAGGTCATGATTGGACGCACCGGGCATGCACCCGCATCTGGCCAAGCCAGGCACGCGTAACACGAAGCTTTAAAACGACCGTAACCGCAGCAGTCAACAGGAGAATGACAACATGACGCAGCAAATCGCAGACCGCCGGGACATTGATTTTGTTCTTTACGAACAATTGGACGTCGAGCAGCTGTTTAAAACCGAAAAGCACCGGGACCTGAATAAAAAGATGGTGGACATGGTGGTCACTGAAGCCCGGGCTTTCGGCATCAAAGAGGTCCTGCCCACCCACGCCGAAGGGGACAAGGCCGGCGTTGCGTTTGAAAACGGTACGGTCATCATTCCTGAGTGCTATCGCCGCCCCTACCGGCTGATGGTTGAGAATGAGTGGACATCCCTTACCGAAGATCCGGCCGTGGGTGGTCAGGGACTGCCCCACATGGTCATGCGCGCCGCCTACGAATTTTTCATCGGGGCCAATTATGCCATGGTGATCTATGCGTTGGAAGGCCACGGTACCGGAAAAATGATTGAATTGTTCGGCACCGACAAGCAAAAAGACCTGTTTTTGAAAAAGCTTTACACCGGCCAGTGGGGCGGGACTATGGATCTCACCGAGCCGGAGGCCGGTTCCGACGTAGGCGCCCTGAGTACTTCAGCCAAACGACTCGACGATGGCACCTATGCCATCACCGGCAACAAAATCTACATCACCAACGGCGAGCACGACCTCACCGAGAACATCATCCACCCAGTGCTGGCACGCATCGAAGGGGCACCGGCGGGGTCCAGAGGCATCTCCATCTTCATCGTCCCCAAATTCTGGGTGAATGACGATGGAAGCCTCGGTGAGACCAACGACATCGTCTGTACGGGCACGGAAGAGAAGATGGGCCTGCACGGCAGCGCCACCTGCGCCATGTCCATGGGCAGCAAAGGTGTGTGCCGGGGTCTTTTGCTGGGAGAAGCCAACGCAGGCATGAAAATCATGTTCCACATGATGAACGAAGCGCGGCTGGATGTGGGTTTCATGGGTTTTTGCAACGCCACGGCGGCCTTCCTTTATGCAGTCAACTTTGCCCGGGAGCGCATCCAGGGTAAGGACTTGGCAGACGGCAAGAACGCCGAAGCGCCGTCGGTGCCTATCATCCGACACCCTGACGTGCGCCGCATGCTGCTGTGGATGAAGGCCCATGTGGAGGGCATGCGAAGTTTCATATACTATGTGGCCCGCTGCTTTGACCTGGCCGAATGTGCCGCCGATGAAAAGGAGCGCGAGCGCAACGACGATCTTATCGCCCTGCTGACACCGCTGATCAAGGCCTATTGCGCCGAACGCGGATTCGAGGTGTGCATCGAAGCCATGCAGGTTCACGGTGGCTGCGGCTATACCGCGGACTATCCCGTGGAGCAGCTGGCCCGAGATTGCAAGATCGCTTCGATTTTCGAGGGCACCGACGGCATCCAGGCCATGGATCTGCTGGGCCGCAAACTGGGCATGAAAAAAGGATCGGTGTTCAGGGCTTTTTTAAATGAAATCAAAAAAAGCATCCAACAGGCCAAGGCCAGCGAGGCCACCAGAACCCAGGCAGAGGCGCTGGAAGCCGCTGCAGACCAGCTTGGAGAGACCGCCATAGTCATCGGCAAGCTGGCCGCCAGCCCGAAGTTCAAGACCGCATTTGCATCTGCACACCCGTTCATGATGGCTATGGGAGATGTGATCATGGGCTGGATGCTGTTGTGGCGGGCTGCGGTATCTTCACCAAAACTGGAGAAGATCGTCGGTGGAATGGACGATGAGAAAAGGGCGGAAAAGATCGAAAAAGACAAAAACGCCGCCTTCTACGACGGCCAGGTCCAGAGTGCCCGCTATTTTATTAATGCGGTGCTGCCTGTCGCGATCGGTCGATTGACAGCGGTTCGCGCCGGCGATGATGCGGTGCTGGAAATTACTGAGCGTGGTTTTGGGGGGCTATAAAAACGCTTCATAACCGTGACCCTGCCCGGGTCCATTGAATCGGAGAAGCCGACTTTTTTGTTGCCGATGAAACCAATCACTTAACCAGGAGAAGAACATGAAAGAGGTCGTCATCGTATCAGCCTGCCGCACCGCCATCGGGGCCTTCGGTGGAACCCTCAAGGACACCCACGCGGCGACGATCGCCAGCGTCACCATGAAAGAAGCCGTCCAGCGGGCCGGAATCGATCCGGCTATCATTGACGACGTGCGTTACGGCTGTTGCATGGAGCCGGCCGACGCCCTGAACGTTAGCCGTGTGGCAGCCCTTCTGGCCGGCATTCCCGAATCGGTTACCGCCGTCACCATCAACCGGGTGTGTATTTCGGGAATGGAGGCGGTGCTCTCGGGCATGGCCATGATCCAGGCGGGTATGGCCGATGTGATTCTGGCCGGCGGCGTGGAACACATGAGCGGCGTGGCCTACCAGGTGCCCAACGCCCGCTGGGGCTGCCGTTTGCAGGACGCCGTTTTCGTGGATGCCATGATCCGCGCCCTTCATTGCGGTTCCCACATCATTCCTCACCCTGAAGACGGCCCGGTAGATGCGACACAGCCACCCTTGAGCATGTGTGTCGGCAAGCCTTACATCATGGGCCAAACTGCCGAATTCATCGCCCAGCACATGAATATTTCCCGTAAGGAAATGGATGAGGTGGCGCTGAAAAGCCAGAACAATGCCGAGCGGGCCAACGACGACGGCTCATTTAAAGACGAAATCGTTTCCCTGGCAATCCCCCGGCGCAAGAAGGATCCGCTCATCTTTGCCCGGGATGAACATTTCCGCCCCGGTTTGACCATGGAACAACTGGAGAAACTGCCCCCGGCCTTTGTGCCCAAGATTGGCAAGGTTACCGCCGGCAACTCATCGGGTATCAACGACGGCTCGGCCGCCATGGTGATTATGTCCGCCGACAAGGCTAAGGAACTGGGACTGACACCCCTGGCCAGGATCGCTGCCACGGGTCGCGGTGCCTGCCATCCATCGGTCATGGGGCTTTCCCCGGTGCCGGCTGTGAAAAACCTCATGTCCCGGCATAACATGAAAATCAGCGATTTCGAACTGGTGGAAGTCAACGAAGCCTTTGCCGCCCAATACATCGGCTGCGAACGTGACTTGAACCTGAACCGTGAGATCACCAACGTCAACGGCTCGGGTATCGGATTGGGTCATCCGGTGGGGGCCACCGGCTGCCGGATCATGGTGACCCTGCTTTACGCCATGAAAAACCGGGGCAAATCTTAGGGCTGGCCACATTGTGCGGCGGCGGCGGTGTATCGATGGCCTGTGCGCTTGAAATGGTGTAAATGAATTAAGGAATTCAACAATTGGATTATCGAGAACAATGGAATTTTATTAATTAAAGCCAGTCGAGGAAACAAAGGGGGATGCCGATTTCCAATTGGCATCCCCCTTTTATAATGATTTCCGCGAACATATTTCGGAAAGTCAACTGAACGAATCTTACCGAGCGCCAATGCTAATGGCTGAAGGCTATAAACCCAACGACTTCATCAGTATGGTCCACTTCAGTATTCTTTGACTGTTCTTCATCGATCCAAACATCAACCGAAAAGTCACTAACATTTTTACAACGAATATTGGCTGTATCCCCGCCATCCGTAGTCTGCATGTCGGCCAAGAATGCAGGGGTGGAGGTAAAGGGTTTTTCAAACACCATGGCATATGTCTTGCTTTTAACCGCATTAGCCGTTTTCGCAACCAGATAGGTGGTTCCTCTGACCGCACCGGATGAGGGTTCCCAGGCGATGTATGCAAGTTTTTCTGAGCCATGGTCGTGTCTATTTGCCTCCTGTTCTTGCATTCGGTACCAGAAACTATCGATGGTGATTTGTTTCATTCGCCCGGTTACCGCGTTTGAATCCTTGAAACTGGCAATCGTAGTAATTACGATTGGGGCAACATTGAATTCTTCTCTGAAAAAGACTTGCTGGAATCCGGCGGCAGCACTGGTTTCAATGTTTGCCGCCTCTATTTTTGTACCGTCCTCAAGGGTGTAATTTCCCTGTTCCATGACCAGGTAGCTTACCGTCTCGGTTGCGTGAATGCCGTCAAGGTATTCCCATTCCTGAATACGAATCTCAAAGCCAGTCTCATCAACATGTTGGATTCGAGTTACCGCCGGTGCACCGCCATTGACACTGATCGGGCCGGCAACCACCACCGGATTAATAAATGGTTTGTTAAAGTTTATTCGGGTCCAAGTGTGATTAATCTTTACGTCACCAAATTCCATAGCATCTATAATGGTATCGGGCTCAGGATTGTTCAAATCGACTTGGTTGGTAATCAGGATCCTGTCAAGTTTGGTTCCATCTTCACGCTGTTTTATCTTCAAGGCATGGGGCCCTGCCATTAATCGAAATTGTTCGGGGGAAACTGTATCCCGAGGATCATCGAAGTTTCGCAAACTTACTACGTTCCAGGTCCATATATCCTGCCCACCACGCCTGGTATGCCATACCATTTCATCTTGCCCGTCAACGGAGACGAAGAAAGAATCACTGGCAATGTCGTTTGAAATCTGGCTTCCCCAGATAACATAATCACCGGTTTCCGGTACCTCAAAATGATACTCGGCGTAACCGGCACTGTCAGATGGGCTGGTAAAATTTCCAATTCCTGAGGGTGCCCAGATATAGCCACCGGCACCCGCATTCTCGTCATCGCCAATCTCCATCGGCAACTGCAGATCGCCATCTTCCGCTTCGATCCAGATACTCACAGGGGTATTTTCTGAAAAGGTTACGGCGATAGTATGACCTTCCATTACGTCCATGAAAGAATAGCTTTCAACCACACCAACGGATTGGCCGTCCACCAAAATATCTGCAACGTGAAACCCCTCGTCTGCGGCAATAGCATAGGTCTGACTGCCACCATAGGCTACATCCACAACACCGGAAGGTGAAATGGTTCCGTTGGCACCTGCAGAAGCCGTAATAGCAAATGTGTCTGCTGCAAAAGTTGCATTAATAGTATGATTAGCCGTTATTTTGTCGAAGGTATACGTATTGATTGCACCCATGGACATTCCGTCAACCAAGACGTTGATGACATGATGACCGTTGGCCGGTGTAATCGTATAGCTTTTGCTGGTTCCCTTATCCACACTGATGATGCCTGATGGAGAGATGCTGCCATTGGTTCCTGCGGAAGCAGAAATCTGATAGGAGTTGACAGCAAAATTGGCCTTAATCGTATGGTTGCCCGTGACCGCTTGAAACGTATGGGAAGGAATGGCGCCTTTTGCGACTCCATCTACGATCACATTGGCCACATGGCAGCCGACATCGGGTGTAAAGAAGAATGTTTGATTGGCACCACATTCAACACTGATGTTTCCCGCTGGACTGAGGCTGCCGTTGGATCCGGCGACCGCGGAAATGATATAGGTGTCGATAGCGAAGCTGGCATCGATGGTGTGATTGCCGGTGACCTGACTGAAGGTATAGACAGAAAGGGCCCCTTTGGACAGACCATCCACTTTTACATCCACAACATGGAAGCCGGTATCCGGTATGAAGGTGAAGGTCTGGTCAGAATCCTTGTTCACAACGACCGTACCATCAGGAGAGATGGAACCATGCCCACCGACAGCGGCTGTTATGGTGTAGGTCGCCGGTTCAGGTGACGCAGCGATAAACGACACCTCTTCGGAATCTGCGCTCTCTGCCGCTCCAGCGTAGGCCCGCACGACAAAGTAATAGGTGGTGTCCCCGTCCAGGTTATAGACAGTGCCAGAAGTGCCGGGACCTGTCCAGCACGGCTGGTCGTAGTCGTATAGCGCTCCTTCCGTTCGCTGAAAGATGCGGTAGCCGTCCGGAGCGGGATCGTTGGGATCCCAGGCCAGGGAAACCTCAGAGGTTTGGGGTACGGTGTAGGTGTCAGCGGAAACGCTGACTGCGGGCGCCACAACGACCAGGATCAGGGCGAGTGACAAGAGGACGAGGGTGTTGAACTGGTCCAATAACCATTTTGACATGCTGCAATCCTCCGTGATTCAATTGTTGACAACCGGTGAATCCGTGGAGGATGCAACCGTTTGCCTTCGGCGGCTCTGCTACCATGTCTTCCGGAAACCAGAAGATTTAGGCCAGCAGCTTTGCGTCCCACCCTTTCGGGTGGTTTGCCATTATCGAGCAGTTCGGTATTAACTGTCGCAACGATGCCTTACAGCAACTATAGTGCCAACAATTCCTATGACCACAACATGCTGTATAGAACCACTTTATTTATATCCTAATTCCGGCATATCGATGCTGGGGTATAACGCACCCCGGGGAGTAAATGCATCGGTTTGGCGTGCAATAAAAGTCACGGTTCCGGTCAAGGAAAGTTCAACTGCGGCAAACCAATTGGAAGCAGGATGGATACCTTTTCCGGACTAGGAGAGATTTTCCCGAGGGGAGGGGGGCTTCAGCATGGTAAGTCGATGCCCATGCGGCTGATAACGCGTTCACTGTTGCCGGGAAGGCACCATTTTTCAGGTAAATCATTTCGATTCCGGACCTTTCCCTGAAAGGCCCTTCATAAAAGAGTTTCCTTCGCCTTCTGGAATACCTTTGGGCTGAAAAATCGAGCTTGCTGTTTCTTGCCGGGTGGAGCGATCCAAACCGATTGTTTTCCCTATCATGCCAACGGTCAATATCTTGACAACCCGTTGCAGCCATGCGAGGGTGCCGTTGTAGGTGCAGAATAAAACCTTTATCCGTGAGGCGGATTCCGGATATGGACACCCATCCTACCAATCAATTAACCATTCTTTTTGCCGATATCGCCGGCAGCACCCGCCTGTACGATACCTTTGGGGATTTCAAAGCACGTGAACTGATTGCCAACTGTCTGTCCCATTTGAAAGAACTGGTTGCGGAAAATGAAGGAACCGTCATCAAAACCATTGGCGACGAAGTGATGTGCACCTTTTTAACACCCAACCATGCAGCCGAAACCGCCAGGCAGATGCACGAAGAGATCTCTTTTGATCCGAAGATGGTCCAGGCCAACATCCACCTGCGAATTGGATTTCACCACGGCGAGGTGATTTGTGAGCCCGAAGATGTGTTTGGAGACGCGGTAAACGTTGCCGCCCGCATGGTGGCGCTGGCCAAAAGCGATCAGATTATCACCAACAAAGAAACACTTGCACAGATGAAACTGCCCTTGAAGCGACGGGCACGAATCGTTGATCGGACGCGTGTGCGGGGAAAAGACGATGTCATGGAAATCCATGAGTTGATTTGGGGAAAGCCCGAGCAGATGACCATGTCCACTTCCTTTACCGAAGAGATCATCGCCTCCTTGACCTCGGAAAAGGATTACCTTCAAATCCGACACCTGCAGCACCGCATCCTGGTGGATCACGAGCGGCCCATTCTGACCATGGGCCGGGGCGTTGCCAACCATCTGATCATCAACGATCCATTGGTTTCCCGCATGCATGCCCGCATCGAGCTGCAGCGGAGCCGGTTTATGCTCATCGATCAGAGCACCAACGGTACCTTTCTGAAACCACAGAACGAAGATCCCATATTGCTGCGCCGGGATGCCATCCAATTGGAGGGCGAAGGCTTGATCGGCCTGGGGCAGAAGGTCAGCGAAGACAACCCCTTGGCGGTGCGCTACCGGATTTTATAGCACCGACTCCGCAGGCGTTCATCCGGATCGACGTTGAATTCTCATCCATATTGAGCTATTGTTCGACCGGATTGTTTTTCCCGCATCCGCCAACAACATGATCCGCCCTTTTGCCACAGAACCGCCTTGAAAAGGCACGCCCAACCCAACCGAACAGGAGGAGACTGCATGAAAGTAAAAATCGACAGCCAGTGCATGGGAGACCGAAATTGCAACAACCTTTGTCCCGAAGTCTTCGAATATGACGAAGATCAGCTGCAATCCATCGTCAAATTCGACGTCATCCCTGAAAAGTACGAAGATCTGGTCCGACAGGCGGCCAGGGAGTGCGGCGCGGATGCAATAGAAATTATGGAAGATTGAAAGACTATCGCTGAGCCATTTTTCCCAACGGCCGCCAATCGTCGGAGGTGTCTGCATGGGGACATTCAGAGAGAGCCGGACCGCAAAAAATTTACTTGTTTCTTACGCCTTCGAATCCCAGGCGACAACCCGCTACACCTTTTTCGCCAACCAGGCCAGACGGGACGGATACATTAAGGTTGCCGCCATTTTCGAGGAGACCGCCCATCAGGAGTGCGAACATGCCCTGCGTTTTTTCAAGTTCTTCAACGGTGGAGAACTGGAAGTAACCGCCAGTTTTCTTACGGGTGTGGTCAACGCCACCCTGGACAACCTGGTGGCCGCGGCGGATTTGGAAAAATTTGTCCACAGCACCTTGTACCCGGGGTTTGCGAAAATCGGCCGCGAGGAAGCATTCTATCGTGCGGGCGATGTCTGGGATGCCATCTCCGTAGCCGAAGTGCAGCATGAGAAGACATTTCGCGCACTGGCAAAAATCGTGGCCACAGGAAAAAGCTTCGGTCGGGAATCCAACAGAGTCTGGCGCTGTATGAACTGCGGATACATTCACGAGGGGCAACAGGCACCGCAAAAGTGTCCGGCCTGTGTTCGTCCGTCAAACCACTTCGAAATATATGCCCCCAGCTGGTAATAAGGTCCTTCTGCCGGAAAGCATCGTTAATATGGCTGTCGCCCCAAACGCTTTTTTGAAACAGCAGGTTGAACTCATCCTCAGCACCGGATGTCCACGCGCAACAGGTTTGCGGCGCCTTGAAAAATAAGGCCGGTTTCTTTTCTCCTATGAAGGGCGGTTGGAGATTTTCAACGGATCTCCCGCCAGTGCCGGCCGTGAAGATCCAATCCCAGTTGTCCGCCGGGATTCATAATGCTGTTGGGGTCGAAGTGGCGCTTCAGTGCCTGGAGCACCGCCATTTGGGCATCCCCCAGATGGGGCTGCATCCATGGGCTGAAGAGTTTGCCGATGCCGTGGTGGTGGGTCGGTGAGCCGCCGAACCGCTGGAAGGCATGCAGAATGGTTTCCTGGAAAGCCACGAAATCATCGATATCTTCCGCCCGGGTAATGAAGATAAAGTAAAGATTGGTTCCCTGAGCATAAAAATGTGAGGCGTGGGTCATGCAGAGGGTCTCCGGTCGCGACTTGATCACATCCCTG
Source organism: uncultured delta proteobacterium (assembly GCA_963704985.1). Lineage (GTDB taxonomy): Bacteria > Desulfobacterota > Desulfobacteria > Desulfobacterales > Desulfosarcinaceae > Desulfosarcina. Next base: position 155,890 of record CAVPIL010000020.1, read on the forward strand.
ACCCCCTTGTGTAACAGGTGGATACGATCCCAGGTAACCGCCGTGTCCAAGGTTTCGATCAGGATACCATAGTCGGTGAGGTCCTCCCTCAGGTAGGGGTCCATGTACCGGCCCGGCTCCCACTGCCGGGTGGGGTAGCCGGTCAGGTACATGCCCCCGAAGCGGCGGCAGATGGTTTTGACGCACCGTCTCAGGTTGGCCGCAAAGCGTTTTTCGCCTTCCGACGAGGCGATCATCAGGCAACGGTTCATGGGCTGGTAACCCCGCAGGCGCATGAACCGGTCCAGCAGTGTGCCATCGATGCCATACAGCTTAAGGCCGATATGGGTTTCTTCTTCGTCGGAAATACGGAACACGGCCGGCATGCCGAACTGGCCCTGAGCAACCTCGCGCCCCGCGTCTACCGCTTTTTCCCACGACGGAAAAATAAAGCTGAAATAGCGGCGGTTTTCAGGCTCGTAGCGAAAGATTTTCAGGGTGACTTCCACCAGCACCCCGAAACACCCCTCGCTACCGATCATCATGCGGCTTACGGATGGGCCGTTGGCCGTAGCAGGAAAGTCAAGGGTTTTAAAGTCGCCGATCGGGGTGACGTACTCCTGGCTGATCACCAAATCGCAGGCATCACCGTAATATGATGACATCTGACCGGAGCCCAGGGTAACCACCCAGCCGCCCACCGAGGAGAACTCGAAGGATTGGGGGAAATGGCCACCCGTATAGCGGTGTCGGGTATGGTAGCGCTGAGGTGCGTCATTCAATGCCGATTCATAGTCCGGCCCCATGATTCCCGGCTGCACCGTCACCGTCTGATTGGCTTCGTTCAGTCGCACCACCCGGTTCATATGGGTACCCATCACCAGGGTGATGCCCCCTTTGGACGGCCGCAAACCGAAATTCACCGAGCTGCCGCCCCCGTATACAACCACAGGTATTCTCTCCCGCTGGCAGTAATCCACCAACTGGCGCACATCGTCTTTGTGGCGGGGGTGGACCACCAGGTCGGATACGGCCTGAACCTCGCCCTGGCGCAAGCGCAGGGACTCCTCCAGCGTTTTGCCAGTTGCAAATTTCAACCGGTCATAGTCATCGGCGGAAACGTTCTCATCCCCTACGATCCGGATGATGGCCGAGGCGTGGTCCGGGGTGATCACCCGGGGGGGGTGGCGGTAGGCAACCAATCGGTTGCCGTCGTTCAGCGGCACCCCGAAATGGTCGTCCGTCAGCTTAAACGCCTCCTTGAGGAGTTGGATCAATTTTGCGTTGGGATGTTTGTAGCCATGCGGATCACCCCATTTAAAAATAGAACGGAAAGATCCTTTCTCCGGCTCAGCTTCGATCCAATTTGGCTTACCACCTGTATCGGCTCCCATGATGATCTCCCTGGTAGAAGACAACACCGCATCGAAGCATGGCCGCAAGCGGCATTGTGGTGCGTGGGAATACTTTATGGCTGCGTTGACCGCCTGATGTTGACAAGCTGGTAAGAGGTCTTACCAGTCACCCCAATCAATGTCAACCGCTGAACACCCCTTTACGGCAAAACACGCGCCTGCTGCACCGGTGGCGGCAGGGAGCGGCGACTCAAAAAAAAGATACCCTGCTGGCATCGCCATGACCGTGGAGGAGCGGATTTCGAACGGACAGGCCGCCGCCGACCGCCTAATGGGAATGAACGTTGATGTGGATGATGGCTTGCGACCAACGGCAGTCCGCCTAAATATGGGGTGGGCATCAAGGGAGAATTATGCTAAAACCGATCCGACCCCAACCGTAAAGGAGCGATGTGCATGCTGTCCAGGTTTGCAAATGAAGTGCTGTCCCACGGTTCCAGCGCCGTGCTGCCCCAGAATTTGAGCGACTTCTGGCTTAACACCCTCCAGAAGCTGAGTGACGATTTTCTCGACAGCAATTTTGCCATTGATCAATGCACCGAAACGCTGGATATGGGAGATCCCATCCTGGTGTCCTGCGTCCATGAGGTGCTCCGGTACAAGCGGGGCCCCGGCCTCGAAATCCCGGCCGCAGAACTGGCCGCGAATGTCGCTATCTACGCCCTGTCCATTACCATGGAAACCATCCGCCGGGAGTCTGACATGGAAATGACACCTCCGGAACTGGGAAACCTGCTCGCCATCGACCGACTTGTCCGGTACGGGAAAACCAACCCGGATTTCGGCCGATTCCTCGAGCGCGCCTGCATTATTCCGGAAAACGAGATCCCCGCCGAAGAGAGCTGGTTTAGCCAACTCAAGCAAAAGATCCTTGCCCGCATTGGTGCAAGCTAACGGTGGAAAAGCCTTGCCGCTTGCATGTAACCCAGTCCTGGATCTGATGCCGGAGCACCGGTGCTTCAGCAAGATGTCGATCTGCCAGGAGCGCCATCGCTGCCTATCACCCCCGGATAGACGCACCCCTTTTGTGGGCCGACTACACGTTCCAGGCGGCAGGGTCCGGAGTGTTGTAACGTGAGATCGGCCTGTCGGCTTCACCTTGGAGTTGGTAATAGGTGTCGGCGTAGATGTTCCAGTGGCACAGGTCAATGGGCGTTACTTCCGACGCGTTCACCGTACCCACCGTGCCGGCTTTTTCTAGACCCGCCACCAGCTCCGAGCAGAAAAACCGGCTGAAATCTTCACGGTTGTAGCCCAAACCGTGGAGGCCAACGGCCGCTTTGAGGGCCTGGGGCACATCATAGCCTTTAGGATCCTGGACCTGGTTGAAGAGAAAATTGTAAAAACGCACCGAATCGAAGTTGTCGCTCCGGAGTCCGTCATTCAACGGCAGCCACCAGATTTCCCCCTCGTAGGTGTCCAAGCGCTCGCTCAGCCGTGAAATCACAACGCCATTGAAATTGTGCTGCGAGGTGGACTCGATGACTTGATTGAAAAACCGCCCGGTGTCGTCATCCACGAGCCGGGTCGGCAGGATCACACCCACATGGGAACGTTGGAGCGAGTGGCAAACTTGATCAGCTCCGAGAAGTGTCCCTTGCCGCCGAAAGCGATCACGTCGCCAGGCTTCATCAGAAGACGGGCTTCGGTGTAATGCTTTCTTTCAACTGTCATGACCACCTCCTCCTTGCATGATATCGTTCACCACCCGATCGCTGCTGCCGAACGAGGTATCCGGTTGTGAGTCCAGGCATTCCAGAGAGCATTTTTGCGGCTATTAATCAGTCTTCATAACCCACACGATGAAGTTTGATGATATTGGTCGATCCAGCCTTGAGCCCCATTCCGATCACCAGCACGACCAAGTCTCCTTTCTGGACACAGTCTTTTGCGATGAGAAGACTCTCGCTGGCTTCCACCAGGCGGGCGGCATTCTCGATGTTGGCAATGAACATGGGTGTAATGCCCCACAACAGAGAGAGGCGGTTGTATGTATCCAGCCGCGAGGTGAAGGCGTATACCGGCTTGGATGGGCGCTGCTTGGAGATCTGCTTGGAGGTGCTTCCGGAAATGGAGAAGGCAATGATGCAGCGGGCGTGGACCTCTTGGAGAATGTTCACGGCGCTCTGGGCCACCGCATGGGTCACCGGATCCACCGGATCCGAATCGTAGTGCAAATTAACTTTTAAGAAGGGAGAGCTTTCGGACTGCTCGGCGATTTTGGCCATCATCTGCACCGCCTTGACCGGGTATTTCCCGGAGGCGGTCTCACCCGATAGCATCACGGCGTCGGTACCGTCGAAAATGGCATTGGCCACGTCCGACACTTCGGCACGGGTGGGTATGGGGTTGACGATCATGGTCTCCAGCATCTGGGTGGCGGTGATCACCGGTTTGTTTTTACGGACGGTCGCGGAGATAATCTTTTTCTGGATTATGGGAACCAATTCAAGCTGCATCTCCACCCCCAGGTCCCCCCGGGCCACCATGATCCCGTCTGCCGCATCGAGGATCTCCTCTATGTTTTCCACGGCTTCCGGCTTCTCGATCTTGGCGATTACTGGAATAGAAACCCCCTGCTTTTTCATGATGGATTTGATCGCACCAAAATCCTCGGCTGTTCGCACAAAGGAGAGGGCGAAATAATCCACGCCGTTCTTAATGCCGAAATTCACATCCCTGATGTCCTTTTCCGTCAGTGACGGCGCGGAGACCTTCACGCCCGGAAGGTTGATGCCCTTGTTCTCCTTGAGGATCCCCCCGTTGACCACTTTGCAGTTCACGGTCTGTTGGGTCTTGGATTCCACCTGAAGTCGAATCAGGCCGTCGTCTAACAAAATGGTGTCTCCGGCCTGCACATCGGCAGGCAGATTCTGATAGGTGGTGGAGACCATTTGCGCGTTGCCCGCCATGGGTATTGAGGTGATGGCAAAGGAGGCATTGCGCTTCAGCTGCACCGGTTGGCCGTTTTCCAGCTTACCGACACGGATTTTAGGCCCCTGAAGATCCAGCAGGATGCCCACCGACCGGTTGAGCGTGCGGGAAATGGATCTGATATTGCGAATCGCCTCGGTATGGGTTTCGTAGTTGCCGTGAGAAAAATTCAACCGGGCTACATTCATGCCGGCTGCAACCAGCTTTTGGAGCATTTCAGGGGAATTCGAAGCCGGGCCGATGGTGGCCACGATTTTGGTTCGGATGGTCATGATGCTAGCCTTTCTTGCCTGCCGCAGGTTCCGGCAAACGGTGGGTCGTTATTTTAAATGGCATCAACAGCGGTGGAAAGAAACGTGTAACCCCAACAAGCGGGGTCTTATGGCGAGTACGCCTCGGACAGACCCGTTGACAGCGTTGTTTTGAATGTTAAACAGCCATAGGCAAAGAATCAAGCGTAAAATCGGTTGAATCGGAACGACCCTCCGCGATTAACGCAGCCAGTCCCCGTTGAGAGGAAGGAACCCTGATCTTTCTGACCGGCAACGTTTTCATTGCCGTGTGCGGGACCACGCAAAGGCGGTGCCTGAACTGATCCGGGACGAAGCAGTTGCGCCCTGGCAGTGGAATTAATGGGGCGTGTTTAAATGAAAGGGCATGCGCTTTTTCGGTTGACTCATATGAAACATACGGGTTTTTTGCATTGTTTCCTGCAGATGGGATCGTGGCGGCGGACAAAAACGCAAATTGCGATTGTTCGGGCGATTCAATCATTCACGGCAGCCAGCAGTCGGCTTGATAACACATGCCCCAAAATGGCCTGGCTTTCGGCATCCAGGAAGGTCGCTGCCCGCCGTTCGAACAGCAGGGAGGCCGACGCTGAAAAGTCGTCGTCGGCATCATTGAAGACAAGCAGCAGGGGCATCTTGGGCAGGGGGGTGAAGCGCCGGCACAGGTCGCAGGCGATTTCCATCTCCGGCATGGTGCCGCCCAGACGGTCACAGGCTTTTTCCAGTTCGCCGACACGCCCTGAAAATATCCTGGCCAGCGACCCCTCAACCGTGTCGGCCCAGAAAACCGTCAGCGGGCCCGCATCAGGAAAATCCCGGTAGGCCACCCATTCCGTTTGCTTCGGCTCAAACAGCGGACACATGATCAGATAGCGGCACACCACCACACAGTCGGGAAAATCGGGTCGACGCCCGGCCTCATCTTTGAGGCCGTCGGTGGTGTATCGGATGGCACGGCCGAAATAGGGCACCACTACCGCCTCGCCATCCAAAGAGATACCCAGCACATCCTCCCTGCCGTCGAAGCGCATGGTTTTCAGCTGTTCCAGGTAGTAGCGATAGGTTTCGTTGTAGACCGATCCGGCAGCTGTTTCGCTCATGGTCATCACCTCACGGCATCTCGAATGGTCACGTCGTGGACAAGGGAGGGATCGATACTTATGTTTCCAAATCCTATGACAACCGGCGACCTGGTGGCAACCGAAATTTCATACGATAACCGCAAACCCATCGCCATGAGAATGGATCCGAATGGATGCCCGGGTCCACCGGCGCAACGGATACGGAAAGGCCCAATGAAAAACAGTCCCCACGGAACCGTTCCCACGGCCGTCACCCGGCTCCGCCAAAAAGGAAGAACCATCGAGCTCGACACCATCGAGATCAAGGGTGCCCGGGAGCATAACTTGAAGCGCATCGACCTGAGCCTGCCCAAGAAAAAGCTCATCGTTTTTACCGGCGTGTCCGGCTCGGGTAAATCCAGCCTGGCCTTCGACACCATTTTCGCCGAGGGCCAGCGTCGCTACGTGGAATCCCTGTCGGCCTATGCCCGTCAGTTCATCGGCCAGATGGAAAAACCCCGCTACGACACCATCCGGGGGCTGTCGCCGACCATCTCCATCGAACAAAAGTCGGCCAGCAAAAATCCCCGCTCCACGGTGGGCACCATCACCGAAATTTACGATTACCTGCGGGTGCTATACGCCCGCATCGGCCAGCAAACCTGCATCCACTGCCACAAGGCCGTTGGCAAGGGCGACGCCCAGAGCATGGTCGAGCGCATTCTGGAGATGCCCGAAGGCACCAAAACCCTCATCCTGGCGCCGGTGATCGACAACCGCAAAGGCGAACACCGCGAGGTGATCGCACGGCTTCAACGGCAGGGATACGCCCGGCTGCGGGTCAACGGGGTGGTGCAGGAGATCGAAGCCGTCCAGGCCCTGGCGCGTTACAAAATGCACACCATCGAAGCGGTGGTCGACCGTCTGAAAGTCTCCAAAGCCGGCAGCTTCAGAAAACGGCTGACCGACTCGGTGGAAACCGCGCTGCGGCTGGGTGAGGGACGCATCATCGTCCACCGCATGGGGAGCGGCGATATTCCCATGAGTGAAGCCCGCTCCTGCTGCGGCCTGGCCTACCCGGAACTGGACCCGCCCCTGTTTTCCTTCAATTCACCCCTGGGCATGTGCCCGGACTGCAACGGCATCGGATCCAAGCTAACCATGGATGAGGACAAACTGATTGCCGACAGCCGGCTGACGATCCGGCAGGGGGCGGTGATTCCCTGGCAGGGCCACTTTTCAGGCAAGGGTCGGCTGAACGGCTCCTGGACGGCCGAACAATTGAGAGCCATGCAGGAACAGTGGGCGGTGGACTTCGACACCCCATGGGAGCGGTTGCCCAAACGGCAGAAGGACCTGATCTTGCATGGCTCCGGCGGACGTGAACTGACAGTGAGCTGGAACGCCGAAAAAATTCAAGGGTCCTTTACCACGACCTACGAAGGGCTGCTTAACACCCTCATGCGCCGTTACAAGCAGACCGAATCGGAAAACGCCAAGAAATATTATGGCCGTTTCCTCTCCACGCGGCCATGCGACACCTGCGGGGGACGGCGCCTGAAGCCCGAAGTGCTGGCCGTGAAGATCGGCGACCGTTCGATCATGGACGTCACCGAGATGACCATCCGGGAGGCGCAGGATTTTCTGACCGCATTGAAGCTGGCCGGCAACCGCAAGATCATCGCGGCGGAACTGCTCAAGGAGATCACCGGCAGGCTGGGTTTTCTGGTCAATGTCGGGCTGGATTACCTGTCACTCAGCCGCAAAGGTCCCACCTTGTCCGGCGGCGAATCCCAGCGCATCCGCCTGGCCTCCCAGGTGGGATCGGAGCTCACCGGCGTCCTCTATATCCTGGACGAGCCGTCCATCGGCCTGCACCAGCGCGACAACATCCGGCTGCTGGACACCCTGTGTCATCTGCGGGACATCGGCAACACGCTGATCGTGGTCGAGCATGACCGCGAAACCATGGCCTCCGCGGACTGGATCGTGGACTTCGGTCCCGGCGCCGGGCACCTGGGCGGTGAAATCGTGGCCCAGGGCACCCCGAAACAGATCATGCGCCGTAAAACCTCCCTCACTGGGCAATTCCTCAGCGGACGGGCAACCATCGCAACGCCGGCGGTCCGACGAACGCCGGAGGATACCGGGGACCGGTGCATCACCATCACCGACGCCACCCACAACAACCTGGACCGCCTCACGGTGGCGATTCCCTTGGGGCTGCTGGTGGCCGTGACCGGCGTTTCCGGTGCCGGTAAATCCACCCTGATCAACCAGATCCTCTACCCGGCCCTGGCGGGCAAACTGCACAACGCCATGCTGGAGACCGGCAGGTACGGTGCCATCGGTGGCCTGGAGCACCTGGACAAGGTGATCAACATCGACCAGAAGGCCATCGGCCGCACGCCGCGCAGCAATCCGGCCACCTATACCAAGGTGTTCGACTTCATACGGGATTTCTTCGCCCAGCTGCCCGAGTCCAACATGCGCGGGTACAATAAGGGGCGCTACTCCTTCAACGTCAAGGGGGGGCGCTGTGAAGCCTGCAGCGGTGACGGCCATATCAAGGTGGAGATGCATTTTCTGGCCGACGTCTACGTGCCTTGCGAAACCTGCCGGGGCAAGCGCTTCAACGAGGCCACCTTGCAGATCCGGTACAAGGACCACTCCATCGCCGACGTGCTGGACCTGTCGGTGGTTCAGGCCCGCAACCTGTTCGCCAACCATCCCCAGATCCGGCGCATCCTGGATACCCTCATGGACGTGGGGCTCTCCTACATCAAGCTGGGCCAGGCGGCCACCACGTTGTCCGGCGGCGAGGCCCAGCGCATCAAGCTGGCCCGTGAACTGGCCAAGCGGGCCACGGGGCGCACCCTCTACATCCTGGACGAACCCACCACCGGCCTGCATTTCCAGGACATAAAAATGCTGCTGGCTGTGCTCCAGCGGCTGGTGGCGGGCGGCAACACCGTCGTGGTCATCGAGCACAACCTGGATGTGATCAAGACCGCCGACTGGATCATCGACTTGGGGCCCGAAGGGGGCAAGGGCGGCGGGCGCGTCGTGGCCAAGGGTCCGCCGGAGGCGGTCGCCGCAGTCCCTGCCAGTCATACCGGCCGGTTTCTCAAAGCGATGCTCTAAGGGGGCCTTGCCGCCGCTTCCGCCGGGCCTGGATCACGCCCCGCGGAACGGTCCGGCAAGAGGCGTGGCCGGTCGGCTCGGCGTCCGGCTGAGAATGCCGGCGAAAGGTCCTAACCCACCGGAATTTTTTTATCTTCAGTGGCAATGTGGTCGATCACCCACACCACCATCAGTCGTTTGAGCTGGTGAACCAGGTCATCCCGGCTGGATATCGCGTCACCCACCCGGGTCAGGCGCGCGATGAGTTCCGAATGACACCGCCGATGGTGCTCCAGGCCGGCATAGCCGATGCGCCGCATGTATTTCTCTTCGTTGCGGAAATGGATCCGGGTGTAGTTGTCCAGCGCCTTCAAGGCCGTCTCGACGGCCGCATGCGATTCATCCGCGCCGGCAAACCGCATGACCTTGTCGGCCAGGGCCATCAGCTGCTGGTGCTCATGATCCAGCTGATAGTTGCCGATGCTGTATTCCGATTTCCAGACCAGATCAGCCACGGTGACCTCCTTTTTTCAGCATATGGGTGCAGGAACAGTATCGGCTGACCGGATTGAATCTTGAGGGTCGGCACATGCCTGAGCCCCAAGATTCCACTCAAGTTTGCCGGCGATCTTCCGAAGAAGAGGGGTGTCGGACCTCTATTTTCATTCTGGCCGCTTAAAGGAATTGCCCTATGCTGCTTTCCGAAAAGTTTTGGGAGATCGTTGAACATTTTATGGAGTTGATCTGGTCGGAAACGGGCTTTCCGGTTCTGATATACGATGGCAAGGGCTATATCGCCCGCGCCGTTGATCGGTCCCGTATCGGAGATCTGCATGCCGGGGCGCAAAAGATCATGCAGGGTGTGGTGGAAGAGTATGCGGTTACGCCGGCAGAGGCCGCTAAGAATCCCTTAGTCAAAGAAGGCTACAGTTGCCCGATTTTTATCGATGGCCAGAAGGTCGCAGGCATCGGCATCACCGGCCGGCTGGATCTGTCCAAGCCAATAGCCAAGATTGCTGTCAGAATGGTCGATTCATGGATCAACCAACTCAAGCAGCAGGCCCAGCTTGAACAGTCGGAGCGCAAATTCCGCAACATTGTGGAGCAATCGACCCAGGGCATCTTCCAGACGACCGTTGCGGGACGAATTCTTACCGCCAACCCGGCCATGGCAAGAATCTGCGGCTATGACACCCCGACTGAGTTGATCGCCGAAGTCACCGACATTGCCAACCAGCTCTATTTGGATCCTGGGGACCGTGCATTGTTTCAAAAAATGGCCATGGAAAACGGACGTATCACCGGCTTCGAAACCCGGTATCGCCGCCGGGACGAGCAGGTCATCGACGTGCGCATCAATGCCCATATTGTGCGCGACGTAGCGTCCGACGACGTCTACTTCGAGGGGATCGTTGAGGACATTACCGAGAAGAAGCGGACAGAAGAACTGCGCATTGCCAGAGATGCCGCCGAAGCCGCCAACCACGCCAAGAGCGAATTCTTAGCCAACATGAGCCATGAAATCCGGACGCCGATGAACGGGGTGATCGGCATGACCAGCCTGCTGCTGGGCACCGATCTGACCCAGGAACAGCGCGACTATGCGCAAACGGTCCGTGTCAGCGCCGATTCCCTGCTGGCCATCATCAACGACATCCTCGATTACTCGAAGATCGAGGCCGGCAAGATGGATCTGGAAAGCATCGATTTCGACCTGCGCGTGGCGCTGGACGAGATCAACGACCTGGTGGCGTATAAAGCCCAGGAAAAAGGGCTGGAATATCTCTGCATGATCGACAGCCAGGTGCCGTCGCTGGTCTGCGGGGACCCCGGCCGCCTGCGCCAGATCCTGATCAATCTCGTCGGTAACGCCGTGAAGTTTACCGACCAGGGAGAGATCGCCATCCGCGTTGCCCTGGAAACAGAAAACAACGCCCAGGCCACCCTGCGCTTCAGCGTTGCCGATACGGGGATCGGCATCCCCCAGGCCCACATGGAGCGTCTCTTCAAATCCTTTTCCCAGGCCGACGGGTCGACTACGCGTAAATACGGCGGGACGGGGTTGGGGCTGACCATTTCCAAAAAACTCTCTGCGCTGATGGGCGGAAGCATCGGCGTGGAAAGCGAGGCGGGCAGGGGGTCCGTGTTTTGGTTTACCGCCGTGCTTGAAAAACAGCCAGAAGGGTCAAAGCAGCCAATCCTCATCCCGGAAGACATCCGGGGGAAACGGGTGCTCATCGTGGACGACAATGCCACGAACCGGCACATCCTGCGGGACCTGTTACAATCATGGGGATGCCGGTTCGCAGAGACATCCGGCGGGAACGATGCCCTCGACCTGCTGCAATCCGCCGCAACCGATCAGGACCCCTTTGATATCGCCATCATCGACATGCAGATGCCGCACATGGACGGCAAGACCCTGGGCCTCACGATCAAGCAGAACCCATCGACCCAGGGCACCATCATGGTGATGATGACCTCCATGGGCGACCGCGGCGACGCCAAGCGCTATACCGACATCGGGTTTGCCGCCTACCTGACCAAGCCCGTCAAGTCCTCGCAGCTATACGACTGCCTCACGACGGTGATGGGGTCGCATGGAAAAGCGGCAACGGCCAGGCCGGCCCCGCTCGTCACCCGCCACTCCCTGGCAGAGGATAAAAAAAGGCGGTCGAAAATCCTGCTGGCGGAAGACAATATCATCAACCAGAAGGTGGCAACCAGCCTGCTGAAAAAATTAGGTTACCCCGTCGATATCGTCAGCAATGGCCGCGAGGCCATCGCGGCCCTGCAGAAAACGCGATACCACATCGTGCTGATGGACTGCCAGATGCCCGAATTGGATGGTTATGCGGCCACCGCTGAAATCCGCAGTTCCACCTCCACCGTCCTCGACTGCCACGTGCCCATCATCGCCCTGACCGCCCATGCCATGCAAGGCGATCGGGACAAGTGCCTTGCCGCCGGCATGGATGACTACCTGGCCAAGCCGATCAAACCCCAGGAACTGTCGGATATGCTTGACAAGTATCTGCTGCAGAAAGTGTAGCGGCTTCTGATCAGGAAAGGCAGGCGTGGTTGCGCCCGTATATGGGAGAGGGGCCTTCCCTGAATGGTATCCAGGGAGCCAAAAGCCGGTTGTCAGGAGCCAGATGGCAGGGGCAGTCCCTGCGTTCCGACGCTTCCTGACTTGGCCCTAAGGGAACGATTCCTGAGGAGAAATAAACCTCTAAAGCCTGACTTCAACCTTGGCCGGCGGTACGGCCCCGGTTCACTTGCCTTATTCCGGTTGGCGATGGAGGACCTCGTGGTTCTTGGCGATGCGTTTTTGATCCGCCTTGAGGTTGGCTTTATGGGCGCGCTGCTTTCTCTTTTTGATCATATTTTTCTGGTAGGTTTTCGATGACATAGCGTTTTTCCTTGGCGATATGAGGGGCGCCGATTGAAAAGCGTTCAGGCGCAGCCATCTTCAAATGGTTGGGCCAAATTGTAATGCCGTCAATAAAATTGAATTATCTAACACAGCGGCTCTGATAAAACAAACCCCCGCGATGGTAGATTATTGGTAGCGACCTCCTGCATTCGCAAACTACCCGATGGGGAATCCTCCCTTCAGCGGGCATTGTCGCTCGGGCATGGTTAGTGTCCCTCTGCAGCTTGTCTGTAAGGTGATTTTCATCTTGAGATATGGTATGTCAGGCTGCATGGGAAACAGGGATCATACCCACATGATCGACCGGCTGCCCGTGGCAGCGATCCTGGAAACGCTCAAGTCCGTATTGATTGACAACCCCGCTGCCGTGCTGGTGGCCCCGCCAGGTGCCGGGAAAACGACTGTCATCCCGCTGGCGCTTCTGGAAGCGCCGTGGCTGTCCGGACGCATGCTGTTGCTGGCTCCCCGCCGTCTGGCTGCACGGGCCGCCGCCTATCGCATGGCGGCACGATTGAATCAGAACGTGGGCCAGACCGTGGGCTACCGGGTGCGCATGGAGAGCCGGGTGGGGCCGGACACCCGCATCGAGGTGGTCACCGAGGGCGTGCTCACCCGTATGCTGCAGAACGATCCATCCCTGGCCGGCGTGGGCATGGTGATCTTCGATGAGTTTCACGAGCGCAGCCTGGATGCCGACCTGGGACTGGCCTTGTGCCGGGATATCTTGGGGGTGCTCAACGAAAACCTGCGGCTGCTGGTGATGTCTGCCACCCTGGATCCGGCGCCGGTGGCCGCCCTGCTGGATGATGCCCCGCTGATCCGTTGCGACGGCCGGGTGTTTCCAGTGGAGACCCGCTATGTGGAACGGCCGGCGACCCAGCCCATGGAGCACGCGGTTGTCCGGACGATCAGACAGTCGATGGCCGCCAAGGAGGGGAACCTCCTGGTCTTTCTGCCCGGCTCGCCGGAGATTCGACGGGTGGTCCGTTTGCTTGAAGATGGGCATCTGCCGGCCGGCTGGACGGTTGCCCCGCTTTTCGGCAATCTGCCCCGGGGTCGGCAGGATGCGGCCCTATCACCCCCTCCGGCCGGGCAGCACAAGATCGTGCTGGCCACGTCCATTGCCGAGACCAGTCTGACCATCGAACAGATCGGGGTTGTGGTTGACAGCGGCCTGCAGCGGGCACCGCGCTTTGATCCCGGCAGCGGCATGACCCGACTGGTGACCCTGCCGGTATCCCGGGCAGCGGCCGACCAGCGCCGGGGACGGGCCGGCCGCCTGGGACCGGGCATCTGTTACCGGCTTTGGCGCGAAGCTGCCAATCCCACCCTGGTGTCCCACAACCGGCCGGAAATCCTTGACGCCGATCTGGCGGCCTTGGCCCTGGAACTGGCGGCCTGGGGCTTGGACGATCCCGATGCCCTGCGCTGGCTGGATCCGCCACCGGCCGCCGCTTTCTCCCAGGCCCGCCGGCTGCTCTTCGATCTGGACGCCCTGGACCCGGATGGGAAGATTACCGCCCATGGACGGCAGATGGCCGCACTGCCCCTGCATCCCCGCCTGGCGCACATGCTTCTGACCGCCCAAAAAGAGAACATGGGCGTTGCCGCCTGTGAGATCGCCGCCATCCTGAGCGAACGCGATCCCATCCAGTTCACCGGCCGGGAGCGGGATGCCGACCTGAATTTGCGGCTGGCCGCGTTGCAGGCATACCACGCCAAGAAACCGTTTCAACACCCCGGATGCACCGTCGATGGTTCAGTGGTACGACAGATTCTTAAGGTGTCGGCAGTGCTTCAACAGCGGTTGGGCGTCAGGCGTAACGCTCAGGTAGCCGCCGAACCGGGCCGGCTGCTGGCCTGGGCATACCCCGACCGCCTTGCCCAGCGACGGCCCGGCAGCCCGGGCCGTTTTTTATTGACCAGCGGCCGCGGGGCTTTTATAGAACCGCCTGAACCGTTGAGCGCCAGTGCATACCTGGTGGCGGCGCATCTGGACGGCGACCGGCGGGAGGCCCGTATTTTCATGGCGGCCGCAACCGATCAGGAACGCCTGGTGGACCAGTTCGCGCACCGGATCCGCTGGCAGGAGTCGGTTGCCTGGGATTCGCAACGGCAGGCCGTAGTGGCGGTTCGCAAGCTGGTTTTGGATGCCCTCACCTTGGCAACCGAAACACTGCCCAACCCCGCTGCCGATGCAGTTACAGCAGCCATGATCAAGGGCATCCGCGAAAACGGCATCGCCATATTGCCCTGGACGCGGGCGCTGCGCTACTGGCAGTCCCGGGTCATGCTCCTAGCTCAGATCGATGCCGACGGCGGTCCCTGGCCGGACATGGGTGATGCGGCACTTTCAGACACCCTGGAGCAGTGGTTGGCCCCCTTTCTATCCGGCCTGACCCGATTGAAGGATTTGAAAACGACGGCTTTTTCCAATGCGCTGCGGAATCGGCTCACCTGGCGGCAACAACGGCAGGTGGAGGAGCTGGCGCCCACCCACATTACGGTACCCAGCGGCTCACGGCGGCCCATCGACTATGGCGAACCGGTACCGGTGCTGGCCGTGCGGATCCAGGAAATGTTCGGTGCCGCTACCACCCCGGCCATCGCCCATGGCCGGATGCCCCTGATGCTGCACCTGCTTTCACCCGCCGGCCGCCCCGCCCAGATTACCCGGGACCTGGCCGGCTTCTGGCAAAACAGCTACCCCGAGGTGAAAAAAGAACTTAAAGGACGTTACCCCAAGCACGTCTGGCCGGATGATCCCCTGAACGCGACGCCCACGGCCCGGGCCAAACCAAGGAAACCCGGAGAAGCCTAACAACGGTGGTTCAGCCGGCATATGATCCAAACTGAAGTATGGCCCGGCGCACGATTGTATGGTAGGGTCTTTTGAAGGGTGCTGACCCATGCGCGGTAGCACGTTACCGCCGGTCGGCGGCCGGACCGCTGGCGGCAGTCCCATTCAGGAAAAACTACCTTTCAAGGAGCGCGCGCGTATGAGCTGGCTGAGCATTGGATTGATCGGTGCCATCGTTTTCACCCTGCATTCTTTCCAGCAGATCAAGATGACGTTGAAGGAAAAGGGGCATCACGTGGACTTGATGACCGGATGGCTCGAGGATTACCGCAGGTTCAAACAGCTGACCCTTGATGAGTCGGACGAAACGACCCGTTATAAATATCAACGGGTATTAAACGGCCTCTACCTGGCCCTGGCCGGCCTGGTGCTCATACCGCTGCTGATGATAATGGGGAAATAGACCCGTTAAGATGACTGCACGCGCAGGGAGAATGCCCATGCCCCGATGCAATTGGCTCCTGATCATTGCGGCAACGGTTTTGATGATCCCGGGCTGTGCCACCCTGCAGCCGGACTACGAAACTCCCACGGTGACCATCAGCACCATCCGGGCCCTGCCTTCGGAGGGCATCGCGCCGCGGTTCGAAATCGGCCTGCACATTATCAACCCCAATCGAGGGGCCCTGAAGCTTTACGGTATCGCTTATAGCCTGAAGCTTGAAGGAAATAAAATCCTGACGGGCGTGGCCAACGATCTGCCGGTCATCGAGGGCTACGGCGAGGGCGAGGTGACGCTGATTGCCACCACCAGCCTGCTGAGCAGCATCCGCTTCCTTGCTGAGCTGATGAACGTCCAGCCGGACACCCTCGCCTATGAACTGGAGGCAAAATTGGACCTCGGTTGGTTGCGACCCAATCTTCACGTGGGCGAAAAAGGTGCGATCCGTCTCTCCGGGCAATCCCGCTAAGCCGGACTTCAAGCGGCCACCGTCGCAAAAGGTCTGCATGGCTTGACCCGAATCCGTTGGGAAGGTAGACTGAAGACGCCTTTTTTCTCGGTGGAACACGACCGATACCGAAAAATAGCAGGCGTCCCGGCAAGGCACCGGCACCCGCTTTCAACGTCGACAGTGCCCATGAAAACGCACTTTGCCACAGCCCAACGGCTGGCAAGAATGAACCCATCGAGAAAAAGTGTGCCGTGGCGGTGGGGAGCAGTGAAATCCTGCTGGACAAGAAAACCGACCCAAACCGCAGGATGGCTGAACGGGTTCACCGGCTCTCCCTGCGTTTGGCAAGGGCGGTGCAGATGCAACAGCACCTTTCCCCGATGGCCGATGCCGCAAGGCCCGCGCCTCTCTTTTTAGGTCTGGAATCACCACGCCGTTTCCAAAACCGTGGTCGATCGCGTCTTTCAGCGCAACATCAGCACCAAAGCCAGATCCGGGAGGGGGGTGGGTACGTATTGCATGAAGCTGTTCGGCGAAACCTTCCTCCAAGGCAAATTGGACGTCAGCACGTCCGAAGCCCAAGGGACAAGCTTTGGTTTCAGCCTGCCCCTCACGCCATTGGATCGTGGGAGCGGCAGGCTGCCGCGAAAGTAAACAGCCGCAGTCAATTCAGGTTGCTTGAGAGGTTACCATGTTTAACGAACCGTTCGTCGTCACCATCGAGGTGGTCCCCCCTGACGGGCCGGACCCGCTGAAGGTGCTGGCCGCCCTGGAGTCCCTGGCTGCGCTGCCGTTTTACGGTTTCAGCGTCGCCACCAATCCCGTGGCCAAACCCCGCATGAGTGCCATGGCCCTGTGCGCCATGATCCAGCAGCGCACCCAGAAGCCGGCCATCCTGCACCTCACCACCCGGGACCACAACCGCTTGAGCCTGCAGGGGGAGTTGTGGGGCGCTAAGGCCCTGGGCCTCGACACCGTGATGGTGGCCAGCGGTGATTTTGTGGCCTTCAAGGACCGGGGCCATACGACCACCGTCAGGGATGCCGATGTTTACGGCCTGGTGCGCATGGCCCGCGAAGCGGGACTGCGCACCGGTGTGGTCTTTGACACCCACCCCGAGAACAACGGTCTGGCCAGGGCGGTGGAACACCTGCGGAGAAAGGTGGATGCCGGCGCCCAGTTTGCCGTTACCCAACCCGTGTACGACGAAACCGGCGCCGATGAGATTGCCGATGCCACCAGGCCTATCGGCATTCCCGTGGTCATGGGCATCCTTCCCCTGCGTACCCCCCGGCACGCGGAATTTCTGCACACCAAGGTGGCCGGCATTGACGTGCCCGCAGCGCTGAGACAGCGCATGCACAGGGCCACCAACCCGGTAGCCGAAGGTGCCGCCAACGCCCGGGAAATGATCGATGCCGCCCGCCAGCGGTTTGCCGGCGCCTGCATCATGCCGCCCTTCGACCATTACGAGGTCATGGTCGACATTCTCAGCAACCGTGAAAGCCAATAACAACCCATCAATGCAGGAGGTTATCAATGGCCCAGAATGCCAGGCAGAAAAGAAAGGCCAAGGTTGTTGATGCGCTCAACAAAGCCCGGTCCATGGAGCTTACGGCCATCACCCAGTATATGAACCAGCATTATAACCTGGACGACAAGGATTATGGGGAACTGGCCGCCAAGGTCAAGCTTATCGCCATCGACGAAATGCGTCATGCGGAAGCCTTTGCCGAACGGATCAAGGAACTGGGCGGCGAGCCCACAACGGAACCCGACCAGAAAGTCACCAAGGGGCAGACCGTTGAACAGATTTTTCCCTTTGATGCCGGCCTTGAAGACCATACCATCGACATCTACAATCAGTTTCTGCTGGTCTGCCGTGAAAACGGCGACAGCACGAGTATGAAATTGTTTGAACAGACGATCGATGAGGAGCAGCTTCATTTCAACTACTTCGACAATATCAGCGACCATATCAACACGCTGGGCAATGTGTATTTGGCAAAAATAGCCGGCACCTCCTCGGCCACAGGCATCGGGCCCAGCGGCTTTGTCGTTGGCGGCGGCGCCTGATCCGCTTGATTCAGCAGTAGCGGCCGCTTTGCCTTTCGGTCATCTGAGGAGATGGCCCACGGGGGTCACACAACCTTGCCTCCGTAGCATTGCCATTGCCTTTCAATGACCAATGTTGACCGCGCCGGGCCGCCGTTTTTTAACCGCCTCCGCAGGTATCTCACCACCGCTGAACCACAGCCATTAATTGAGGAACGCCATGAACGTCAACATCATCGTTTCCCTGGTCACACTGGCATTGGTTTTTCTGCCGGATTTTAGCGGTACCGCAGCCCATGCCGCTAGTGACCTGCCGGCGGAAATTGAAAAGACCTTTGACTACGGAACCCTGATCGAACACACGGTATCGGTCCAGAAAAACTCGCACCGGGTTTCCATGCGCTTGAGCCAGCGGCGCGAATCCGAAGGATCGGTGAGCATTGCCAGCGCCCATCTGACATTCTACCCGGGCACGGAAGCGGAGTCGCCGCTGCTCTCTGTGCCCATCTTCGAGTCCCTGCTGGCCGATATGATAAACGCACTCTACGGACGGTTCGGCACCGATCTCAAACTGGAAAGTTTAGGCGCCGGCAGCTTCATGGGAATCAAGGAGGCAGAGAAAAAAAGCATTCTGGCTTTTTACGGCTATGAACCCTGGGAGCAGTATCTGAAAAACCCGAAGGCTTTCAGCCAGCAGCGGATCTACGCCATGGTGCAGGACCGCTGGACGGCCGCCGGTGTATTTTCGTCGATCACCCTTGCATTTTCCCCCTTGGGCTTTGACGCTACCTTCTCCGGCTTTGAAAAAATGTTTGTTTTTCCGGCTGAAAAATGTTCTTTTTACCCGGAGCTGGAGGATCTGGGCATCCGTAAAACGGACCGATTCCCTTACCCGGGAACCATCTCCTTCACCCTGACACCGAAACGCTGACCAAGACGGCAGACTACAACGAACAACCCAGCAGGCACTTCCACCAACGATTTATAGAAGCAGCAGAGGCCGGTATTTGATGAAGACCATCCTAGTCGTCGACAACGATCCCATCATGCTCCACACGTTTGTTGGGCTGCTGAAAAGCCAGGGCAACTTTTTACGGGTCCTATCCGCTGCCAACGTTCAGACGGCCCTGGACATGCTTGCCGGTGAAGCGATCCACCTGTTGATCACCGGCATGCACATGTCCGAGATGGATGCCTTCGAGATGTTGTCCTTGCTGGGGACCAATCACCCGGAAACCAGCGTCATCGTCATGACCAACAACGCATCGTCCATGTTCCGCACCAAGATCAAGCAGATGGCCTCGGTCATTCACTTCGATCAGGCCCTGGACATCAGCATGCTCACCAAACGGATCTTCACCGAACTGCAGATCGACTATGGCGGACAGGTCCGCGGAATCACGCTGGCTTCATTCCTCCAGATGCTGGAACTGGAAAGGCGCTCCTGCGCCCTGCAGATCACCGCCAAGGGCAAAGTGGGAACCATCTATATTGTTGGCGGCAAGCCGGTGGCCGCCAAAATGGGCCTGCTGGCGGGCAAGCCCGCCGCCCTGCACATCCTCACCTGGGAAAACGTACTGATCGACATCGACTATGCCCTGGGTGAGATAACCCCGGAGTTCAACATGCCGCTGATGAACCTGCTGCTGGAGAGCGGCCGGATGGTTGACGAAAAACAGAGCCAGCGGCCCAACCAGCGCAAGCACAGCCGCTACGATTGCCTGGTGGGCGTGGATTACGAAATCAGCGACTGGACCTACCAGTGCTATATGCGGGACATCAGCGAGGGGGGCGCTTACATCGAAACCGAACAGCCCATCAAAGTGGGCCAGCGGCTCACCATGTCCCTTGCATCACCGGTATTGGAACTCGCCTGCGACATCGACGGAACGGTGGTCCGCCGGGATCCCAAAGGCATCGGCGTGCGCTTCGAGAATTTGACCCTGCAGCAGAAACAGGTGATCCGCTCCCTGACGGAAACCCGCTGTTCACCCATTTCCGCCCCCTCTCAATAAGCGCCGCTAGACAGACAGCGCATGGTCCTATCTGATTTGAATGCTGCCCGGTAGGTGCTGGCGGGTTGATTTATTCTCTGCCAAGAGCTGGCGCCAGCGCAGACATCACCGCATGCCCCAACTTTTCAATCGAATATGGTTTTTTTAACAACCCCCCGGCACCCATGCGTTGGGCCGCGTTGACATCATCGGTTTCAGAAAAACCGCTGGTTATGATGGCCTTCTGTCCCGGCCGGATCCGGCTGACCGCCGCGTAGGTTTCACGGCCATTCATGCCCTGCGGCATGATCATATCCAGGAGCATGAGTTCCACAGGGTGCGTTTTGATATAGCCCACGGCCGCCTCACCGCTATCCACCGTTTCGACGCGATAACCGAGGACCAGGAGCATGGCCGATGCGATCTCCCGTTGGGTTGGGTCATCGTCTACGACCAGGATGCATTCGCCGTTGCCTTTAAAAGCGTCGATGGGGGTGTTGGCTTGGTCGATGGCAATCGTCGACCGGGTGCTCGGGAAATACAGGTCGAAGCGGGTGCCCTTCGTACTGCTGTTCACGGTAATATAACCGGCGTGATCCTGAACCGTGTTCCACACAATCGCCAAACCCAATCCAGTCCCGCTGCGCCCCATTATTTTTTTGGTGTAAAAGGGCTCAAAGATCCGATCCAGGTCCCCCGGCGGGATCCCACTGCCCGTGTCCGCTACGCTCAGTACCGTGTATTCACCGGTGTTGATGGTTTCATAGCCCCGTATCGGGCGGTCCACCACACAGTTCTTGGTGCTGATGGTGATGACTCCAGATTGATCCAAGGCTTCCATGGCGTTGGCCAACAGGTTCATCAGCACTTTTTCGATGTGTATTCTGGAACAGCTGATATTCCACAGAGCATCTTCAAGGCGGACATCCACCTGGGCATGGGGATGATGGGCCATCAGGTTGGCATGCTCTGCCGAGGCCAGATAATCGCTTATCAGACCATTCAGACCGGTGACCTCGCGACTGCTGGCCACCCCCCTGGCGATGGTCACCAGGTCGTTGACCACAGCGGCCGCCCGCTGGCCGGATCGCTGGATCGTCTGCAGCGGTTTTCTCAGCGGGCTCTCCTCGGGCAGCTTCATCATGATGACCTCGGGGTAGCTCATGATGCCCGAAAGGATATTGTTCAGGTCGTGGGCCACACCGCCGGCCAGCATGCCCAGCGCCTCCATCTTTTTGGCCCGGACCAGCTGTTCCTGGAGTCCCTCCCGCTCCTTGAGTGTCCCCAGGCGTTCGGTAATATCCCGGGTCACACCCAATATGCCGCAGGGCCGTGCATGGTTGTCCAGCATGAACGAGGCGGTCACTTCCGTCTGAAGCGTCTCGCCCGATTTTTTATACTGTTCGAGCTCAAGGGTTACGTGCCGGCTGTAATCGCCTGTTTTCTCACCCTGCTCGAGAACTTCCGCCAAGGTGCGATTGGCCGTGGCCAGCGATTCCAGGGTCAGAATATGCTCCAGGGAAAAATTCATGAACGCCTCCGCCGGCCACCCCAACATCTGTTGCGCAGCGGGACTGACGTAGGTGAAGGTCAGGGCCATGTCGAGGCTCCAGATGACATCCTTGATGTTCTCGGCCATGAAGCGGTGTTGCTCTTCACTTTTGCTGAGCGCGGCTTCGATTCGCTGCCGCTCTTCTACTTCAAGGGTCAATTCGACGGTTCGCTTTTCGAGATTCGCTTTGAGGTCGGCAATATTCTTGTAGATGGCCGAATTGGAAAAGGCCAGCCCCGCAACGGACAACTGGTCCAGCAGGTTGAGTTCGTCCGGTGACAGGTCGGCACCATGATCGGGCAGGGGCAGCAAGACAAGCCCCACCAGCCGTTCTGCCTGAACGAGCGGAACCATATACCTGAAACCCCTTTTCGGCCATCAACTTAAGCAGCTCCAGGGCCACGTCGGCATACAGGGGGTGGGTCTCTATCATATCGAGGCTGACACTGATGGCTGTGACTCAAGCAATTTCAATACAGTGTCGGACAACCCGAGCTTTTTTCCGGTTATCGGATTGACCATGCTCGTTGGGATGCTTCACGGCAGAGAAAAATCGCTGCCTGGGGGATGTGCCAGGCAGCGTCTCATGAGGTCCTGAAATTCCGTCACCAGCGCTTCAAGATTCTTTAAAAAGACGGCGTTGGCGATAAAGTCCTTCACTGCACGATTCAGCTGGTTGCGATTGCGATTAAACCGGTTGTTGATTAATGGCTGCAGCCGTCGAATGTAATAATAATTGACCATGAACCACAGTGACAAGAACCACCATAAAGAACCCTCGGCTGGTTTGAGGGGCGACATTGTAGATCCACAGCAGGAAAAAAAGATTGGGTACCAGCATCAGTGACGATACGATGACCCATGAAGCGGTTTGCAGCAATATGCTGCGAATATCCATCAGACGATATCTGAGCACCCCGTAGGCCAGTATGGACAGGGGCAGGAACAGAAAGTTGCCTGCCGGATAAAAATCGTATCCATTCATTGCCGGAATATTTAGGCATCGTCAACAACCCTGACATGCAGAAGGAAAAGATAATATACACTTTGTTTGCGAATTCGGACGAGATTGTTCTCCTTCCTTACCCGACGTACCGTTTGGAAAACCATATAAACAAGCGTTGCCATGCCGTATACACCAAAAAGTTGAAAAGCCGGCCCCCCCTTGGCGATGTATCCCCAATCATATTGGTAAAGACCGTGGATATAAAGATCCGTGGGTGTCGTGGCCGCCAGCAGGCCGCTAAGCATAAAGGCGCACCAGACCACCGTTTTATTGCGGATGCCGAGAAGATGGTGCACAAACACGATGTGCAACGCCGGCAGGAAAACATAAAAAAAATGAATGAATCGTTCGATGGCCAGGATCCGGGGAATACTGGTCAGCAGGTGGTGGCTGATAAAAACGGGTGACAGAAGCCCCCACCACAGGCAGATCACCGAAAACAGTTTGCGTTCGGTCGTCCTTGGCTTGGCGCCGATGGCGATTCCGGCCAGTGTCAGGCTGACCAACAGGGACAGAATCGGCGGTATCAGGTAAATGTTCAGGGTTTCCATGAATTCAGCCGTTTTGAATGATTTTCATCCACGACCTGCGCATTATAGATACCCATCTGCCAGTAGTGCAGCAAAGACCTCCTGAGCAACAGGGTGCTTGGGTTAGGCGCCGTCATTTAATATCATACAGGACGGATCTCCTCTTCTAGGGCCTTTTTGACGGCAGCAAATTCGGCAACAATGGCCGAGACCATCATTTCTGCATCTTCACCGGAATTGTTGCTGCAGTCCATTTCCAGCATCCGGCTGAATTCAGACAATCTCAAGGCGCCCACATTGGCGCTGCTGGACTTGAGTCGATGGGCAATAAGCCGCATGCTTTGGGTATCCTGACTGGAAAAGGCATCTTCCAATTGTCCGATCAAGGGGTGTGATCCGGTCAGGTAGGTCTTCACGACCCGCTCGAGGAAGTCGGGCTCTCCTTCGATCTGCAGCTCCTTGAGTGTGTATAAGGTGCGCTTGTCGATGGGATCGGAAACCTTCTGTGCGGATGCATCGCTTGGAGGTGGGGGTTCTGTTTCGTTCTCCCGCAGTCGTGGTTTTTCATTGGCGGGTGGCCGATCAGCGGCCCAACGCTGGATCATGGCCAGCATCTCATCGGACCGGAAAGGCTTGCTCATGTAGTCGTCCATACCGGCCGCCAGGCATTTCTGTTTATCTCCTTCAAGGGCATGGGCGGTCAGCGCGATGATGGGCGTGGGGAGGGCAAGGCCTTTTTCCTCCTCCTGACGCCGGATATCGGCCGTTGCCTGATAGCCGTCCAGAACCGGCATCTGGCAATCCATGAATACAATGTCATAGGCGTGTTCAGAAAATTTTTGTACCGCATCACGCCCATTGGAAACCAGATCGACCCGGCAACCGAACTTTCTGAGCATGCCGAAGGCAACTTCCTGATTGGTCGGGTTGTCCTCCGCCACCAGCACATGAAGGTCAAAGCGCCGCATCTCCTCGGCGATGCTGTAGCGTGTGACCAGCTGGCTGTCCTCACCCGCCGGACCGCCGCCAATTACACTGGCCAGGGTGGTATTCAGATCTGACTGCCGGACCGGCTTGGTCAGGTAGGCGGATATCCCGCATTGTTGAGCCATACTGGCGTCGCCGCGCAAACCCACCGAAGTCAGCATGATCATTGGCGTATCGGCAATGGCCGGAGTGGTTTTGATACCTTGAGCAACCGCCATGCCATCCATACCGGGCATATCCCGATCAAGGATCACCAGGTCGAATGGCGCGCCCTGCCCGTGCGCCTCGACCAACAACTCGATCCCTGCTTCCCCCCCGCTGGCACTGTGGCTAAGCATACCCCAGGAGGCCGTCTGGCGTTCCAGGATGTCCCGGTTGGTTGCATTATCGTCAACGATCAACACCCGGCGTCCTTTCAGGTCTATGGTGTTGGCCAACGGTTTCCTTCCCTCCCTCTGCGGGCTGCGCTCCAGTTCAATGGAAAAGAAGAAGGTGGATCCCTGCCCGGGATGGCTTTCGCAGTCCAACACACCGCCCATCAAGGCGATCAGTTCGGCCGAGATGGCCAGCCCAAGACCGGTGCCGCCATATTTTCGCGTGGTGGACCCATCGGCCTGGGAAAATGGCGTAAACAGCCGCTGGCGATCCTCCGGGTTGATCCCGATACCGGTGTCGCGGGTGGACACATGCAGGGTCACCTGGTTGTCTGTGCCACGGGTAGTCGACACCTTGACCACAACCTCGCCCTGATCGGTGAACTTGACGGCATTGGCCACCAGGTTAGTCAGCACCTGCCGCAGCCGGGTGGGATCTCCCTTGAGATAAATATCGGTGCCCTCGGGGACAAAAGCGGCCAATTCAAGCCGTTTGGCGTGGGCCCGCGAAGCCAGCATCTGAACCACATCGTCCACCAGCATCTGCAGGTCGAAATTGATGGTTTCCAGATCCAGTTTTCCGGCTTCGATCTTGGAAAAATCGAGGATGTCATTGATGATGGCCAGCAGTGACTCGCCCGATTTCTGGATCGTGGTTGAGAAACGATGCTGCTCGGCATCAAGGTCGGTTTGCAGCAGCAGCCCCGCCATGCCCAGTACGCCATTCATGGGTGTGCGGATTTCATGGCTCATGTTGGCCAGGAACTGGGATTTGGCCCGGCTGGCGTCTTCGGCCGCCTCTTTGGCCGCTTCCAGGGAGACGACCATGGCTTCGAGTTCATTTTTTGCCGAGGAAAGGTCGGCCGTGCGCAAGTCAACCCGTTTTTCCAGATCGGCGCTGTACGCCTTGAGGTCGTTGTCCCGGTTTTGAATCTCGCCGATCATATCATTGAAGCGGTCGATCAGGACGCCGAACTCGTCATTGCTCTGCTTTTCAACGCGCACCGTATAATTTTTCTCCCGTATGACGGCATCGATGGATTGCATCAGGCCAAACAGGGGGCCGGTAAATATTTTTTGCATGCGGGCGGACAGGATCAGAACCACAATCAGGGTGATCAGGACAATGGACGACACGACCAGGTAAAACGTGTTCAGCCTGACACGCATCTGCTGCATGTTGTCGACCAGTTGAATGGCGCCCACAACCGTATCGTCAACGATGACCGGCCGGACCACATGCATGTGGCCGCCGGATAAAAAGAAGGTTCCGCCGTTGGCTGCCAGATCGAGAAGAAATGTCTGCTTGTCCGCGTAGCGTTCCATCAGTTCGGCAACCCGGGGGGTCACATCATAGGCCTCCGGGCTGAACTGGCCGAAGGCATTGCCGTCTTTATCGTACACGATTGCCGCGGCGATTTCCGGTTTGGCCGCCAGCGAGGCCAGATCCTCGCGGGCGGTCTGCTGGTCGTTGAACAAAAGGGCGGCGCCGATGTTCAGGGCAACCACATCCGCCATTGAGCGCATCTCACGGACGAGGTTTTTTTGGGTGCTCCACTTCTCGTTGAAAACCAGGGCCGAAGTGACCAGCAGCAAGGTCACCACGGCTGTCAGGCTCAAAAGAATGAACAGTTTTTTCCGGATCGAAAAGTAGTTTTCTTGTAACACCATGGATTTGTTGCTCATCAGTCACCCAGGATATTGGCCGGTCTCGGAAGCCGGGAACTGTTCTTCAGACCTTGCCGGTAGGTTATTTCCGGTTTGATAGGACAGCTATCGACTGCTTATGCGGAATACTTAAATCGAAAGGTGATAGTTTCTAAAGTTAATTACGATCGTGCCGATTACGCTTCAAAAATCATCTGACCACTCTTAGACGAAGAGGGAATGCGGTTATGAGCCATTTGCAACGACACCCATTTGCGGCCATCTTCCGCAGGGGAATCTTGCTGGTGATGTGCGGCGGTTGCTGCCTTTACTGGCTTGCGTTCGGTCCGGTCTCGCCCGCCGCGGCTGGATCCCTGCCTTCGGATCTCACGGAACTGTCCATCGAAGCGCTGATGGATATCGAGATCACATCCTTGTCCAAGAAGAACCAGAAGCTTTCCGAAGCGCCGGCCGCGGTGTTCGTGATCACCCAGGAGGATATCCGCCGTTCCGGGGCGACCTCGATCCCCGAGGCGCTGCGTATGGTACCGGGCCTCCAAGTGGCGCAGATCACCTCCAGCCAGTGGGCCGTCACCTCCAGGGGGTTCAACGGGCGTTTCGGCAACAAGCTGCTGGTGCTGATGGACGGCCGCAGTGTGTATACGCCGCTGTTTTCCGGGGTGTTCTGGGAGGTGCAGGACACGCTGCTCGAAGACGTGGAGCGCATTGAGGTGATCCGGGGTCCCGGGGGCAGCATCTGGGGGGCCAATGCGGTCAACGGGGTGATCAATATCATCACCAAATCCGCTGCCGACACCCAGGGCGGGCTGGTCGTCGCCGGGGCGGGGACCGAGGAGAAAGCTTTCGGAAGTTTTCGTTACGGGGGAGCGTTTCATGAAGACATTTACTTCCGTTTTTTCGGCAAGTACTTTGACCGGGACGCGGCGGTCTTTGCCGATGGCAGCGATGCCGCCGACAGCTGGGATTTCCTGAGGGGCGGCTTCCGAATGGATGCCGCGCCGGGGTCGGACAACCGGTTCATGCTTCAGGGGGAGACTTACGGCGGAACGACAGGGGATAGGGTGGATATCGGCACCTACACGCCGCCCTATGTCGAGATCAAAGACACGGAGGGCGATTACAGCGGTGGCCACTTGTTGGGCCGCTGGGAACGGGACCTGGGGACGGGCTCCGATCTGGGGCTGCAGCTCTATTTCGACCGTGCCGCAGGGGATCCGTCTCTTGGCGACTTCCGGGCGGATACCTACGATGTGGATTTTCAGCACCGGTTCCAGCTGGGACGGCGCCAGGAGGTGATCTGGGGCTTGGGCTACCGTTACATCCAGGATACGGTCTCGGGGGGCCAGGGAATCGAACTCGATCCCATCAACTATAGCCAAGATCTTTTCAGCGGTTTTATCCAGGACGAAATCGAGCTGTGGGAGGGATTCGCCTTCCTGACCCTGGGGACCAAGCTCGAACACAACGACTTCACGGGCTTAGAGGTTCAACCCAACGCCCGCTTGCTGTTCAAAGCGGACGAGCGCAACTCGGTCTGGCTCTCGGTGGCCCGGGCGGTCCGCACGCCTTCCAGAGGGGAAACCGATTCCCAGGTGCGAGATAGAGTCATCCCGCCGACGCCCCCCAACCCCTTTGCCCTGCAGCCGGTGGTGAACGGCGATGACGATTTCAAGACCGAGGAACTGTGGGCCTACGAAGCCGGCTATCGGACCCAGCCCTTGGATACCCTTTCGATCGATGTGGCTCTTTTCTACAACGACTACGACCAACTGCGGGCCACCGAACTTCAGCTGCCCGAGTTGGAGTTCGACCCGGCCCCGCCCCATCTGATTATCCCGACCCTGCTGAGAAACAATATGGCCGGGCATACCTATGGCCTCGAGGTGACGGCCGACTGGCAAGTCTCCAGTTACTTGAGACTTCAGGGATCCTACAGCTACTGGAAGGCCGATCTAACGCTGGAGAACGACGCTATTCCGGAAGAAACCCTGGCCGCGACGGAAGACTCGAGCCCCCGCCACCAGGTTTCGCTGCGCTCGTCGTTCAACCTGCCCGGTAACGTGGAACTGGACCTGTGGGGACGCTATGTCGACCGGCTGCCCGCTTATGACATTTCGAGCTACGTGACCCTGGACGCCCGCCTGGCATGGGAGCCAGTCGAGGGCCTGGAGCTGGCCCTGGTGGGCTGGAACCTGCTGGATGACCAGCACCCGGAGTTCGAGCCCGAGTTCCTGGGGACCGTGGCCACCGAGGTGCAACGCAGCGTTTACGCCAAAATCACCTGGCGATTCTAAGGCACGAGCCTACGATCCGCCCATAACCATCGATACCGGGAACCCTCGTTGCATGTCTAAGCGGCCATCGAAAATGCGCTTCACCAAAAATATACCCGTCTGCATCCTGGGAATTATCGCCGCGCTCCTTCTGGTCTGCCAGGGAATTATCCTGGTTGCGCCCGCCTGGGCGTCGTCGGTGGAATACCGGGTGAAGGCCGCTTTTCTTTTCAATTTTACCAAGTTTGTCGAATGGCCTGCTGCCGCTAACGGGAGGATGGGGCAACCCTTTACGATCGGTCTTCTTGGCGAGGATCCCTTCGGCAGCGAACTGGAAGGAATTGCCGGCAAGGCGGTGGGCGATCGCATCCTGAAGGTCCAGCGTTATCCAGGCTGGGACGACCGCGCGGCGAGATGTGACATCCTCTTCATAGCCGGTTCCCTGGAGAAGGATCTGACGGAGATCCTCCGGCGACTCGACAGAGCTCCGGTGCTCACGGTCGGCGATACGGATACATATGCCGGTCGCGGGGTGATGATCAATTTTTTCATGGAGGACAATAAAGTCAGGTTTAAAATCAACCTCAAGCAGGCCCAGCAGGCGGGATTCAAAATCAGCTCCAGACTGTTGAAGCTGGCCGTGATTTTGGAGGATCCTGCTGAATGACATGATCGCCGCTTCAATAAGGCAAGGCCGCTCACCACTACCTGGCCGGAAGTGATCTGCGGCGTATGGTCGTTGCCACTGCGCTTTTTCCTTGAGCGTTAATCGAAATTGAAAGCGCTTATTTAAAATGAGTCGAATACTCAGCCATATCGCAACCGATCTCAAGCTTCCCTCGTCACCGGCCATTGCGGTGCGCATTCTGGAGGCGATCAATAAAGACGAATCGTCCTATGATGATCTGGGCAGGATTATCTGCGCTGATCCCGCACTGTCCACAAGAATTTTGCAGGTCGCCAACTCTTCATTTTATGCCCTGCCGTCCAAGGTTGACAGCATTCAACGGGCCATGGTTGTGTTAGGGTGCAACGCCTTAAAGAATATCGCCCTGTCGTTTGTCATTGCCAAGGAAATGAGAGCCACATCACCAGCGGGTTTCGACTATGACTTTTTCTGGAAAAGGTCGGTAACGGCAGCCGTAAGCGCCGAATTAATTGCCGCCCTGATTCGAAAAAAAAGCGATGATATTTTTGTTACCGCGTTGTTGCAGGACATCGGTATCGTCATCATGTATCTTTGCAAGCCCGATGAATACCTGAAAGTTCTGGATGAAAAAAAGACCAGCGCTCTGCCGGTAACCGCCGTTGAAACGGCTGTCTTCGGTTTTGATCACCAGGCAGTCGGCATGGAGGTGCTGAAACAGTGGGGCCTGCCGCCCACCATCTATCAGCCTATCGGCCAGCACCACGATGACAAGGGCAGCTCCTCCGAGCCCACGGATCATGTCATTATCCTGAGGCTGTCGGACAAGCTGTCGGCGATATATCATGGCCATCGAAGTGCCGAAAAAATTCATGCGATCAAAGAAGTACTCTGCACACGCTACCCGGTCGACGAGTCGCAGATCGAAGCCATGGTCGATACGGCGGCGGAAAAGAGCATTCAGGCAATGTCTTTTTTTGACATTGATCCGGGAAAAATGAAACCCTTCTCCCTGATGCTTCAAGAGGCCAATCAAGAACTTGGTAAACTCAACCTCTCTTATGAGTATCTTGTCATAGAGTTGAAGCAGGCCAAGGCAACCGCCGAAAAACTGGCCCACGAACTCCAAACCGCCAACCTCAAACTCCGGGGCATGGCCTTTCGAGACGGCCTGACCGGGCTGTATAATCATCGCTATTTTCAAGAATGCATTGAAAAAGAGGTCAGCCAGGCCATGCGCTACCAGCGGCCATTGTCACTCATCATGTTGGACCTGGACCATTTTAAGAAAATCAATGACGCGCATGGTCATCCAGCGGGTGATAGCGTGCTCAAGGCGATCAGCGCCGCGATCGAACAGACGGTGAGAAAGTCGGATGTCGTCTTGCGCTATGGCGGCGAAGAATTTGCCGTTGTTCTGCCGGAAACGACATTAAAAGGGGCGTTCATTTTAGCTGAACGGTTGCGTAACCGTATAGGACAGTTGGTCATGCCGGTCAATGGGGTAAACCTTCAAATGACCGTCAGTTTAGGGTTTACGGTCTGGGAACCGGGATTGGCCGCTGCAACCAAAGCCGACATCATCGATGCCGCCGATAGGGCGCTTTACCAGTCCAAGAAAACCGGACGCAACAAGGTTAGTTTCGTCCCCGCCGCACTGCCTCAGCAGCAGGCGCCTGCTGACACCATACGCCAGGTATCGGAGGGAGTATGATTTCAAAAGAGACCCAGAATAACCGCACCATTTTCAAGGTAACCGGTGAGGTGACCGCCAACGAGATCACCCTGCAGGCGATACCCTACATGGCAGGCGAGCAGACCGAGACCTCGCTGTGGGATTTTACGCAGACAGCCCGGGTGAAGATCACCACGGTGGAAAT
Source organism: uncultured delta proteobacterium (assembly GCA_963704985.1). Classification (GTDB taxonomy): domain Bacteria; phylum Desulfobacterota; class Desulfobacteria; order Desulfobacterales; family Desulfosarcinaceae; genus Desulfosarcina. Next base: position 186,846 of record CAVPIL010000020.1, read on the forward strand.
GCAAGGCATTGCCGACAGGTTGACGCATGTCCCCAAGGACGGGAAGGTCAGGAAGGTCGCCCTGGTGGGCTCAAAAACCATCAATATCGGGCTGGGCAAACTGTTTGCCGCCTTCGCCCAGATGGCCGGGCTGCCATACAACTACAAGGTTTTTCGTGATATGGCCCAGGCCATGGAATGGCTGGACAATGCGGATTAAAGGCCAACAGGAATCTTGTGGTTCTATAAGCTATCTTTTATCCTGTTGAGCCATTTATCCAATTCGGTCATGGCATAAGGTTTTGCCAGGACCCCTATAAAACCATGTTTCCGATAATCGGTTACTACCGGGTCGTTGGAATAGCCACTCGATACGATGGCCCGAACCTCGCTGTCCATCTCCATTAGCTTCTTAATGGCTTGCCGGCCCCCCATCCCACCCGGAATGGTCAGGTCAAGAATCACCAGCAAATAGCGCTCGCCCGCAGCGAGCAGCGCCGCATAGCGCTCGATGGCTTCGTGACCGTCGCTGGCCACATCGACCGGGTAGCCCAGAAGATCAAACATATCCCTGGCCAATTGCTGGATCATCTGCTCGTCATCCATCAACAATATTCGCTGCGTGTCAATTAACGGGAGGCGGGTGCCAGGTGCGGTGTGCTGGTGATTCCTTGCCTCGATATCTTCTTCAGCCGGCAGGTAGATATCAACCGTCGTGCCTGAATGTAACCGCGAACGGACAAAAATATGTCCATTATGACGTCGGATAATCGAATACACGATGGCAAGGCCCATCCCCATTCCTTTTTGTGGACCCCGGTTTTTGGTTGAGAAATAGGGTTCGAATATTTTTGGCAGGATATCCTCAGCGATCCCGCAGCCAGCGTCCTGGACCTTGATTTTGACGAATCGTCCCGGGGGCACTGGATTGCCGTTTGGATCGTGATCGGTCTCTTGCAGAAGGTTCTCAACGCAGATTTCCAATCTTCCCCGGTTGGACATGCTTTCACAGGCATTCTCGATCACATGTTTCAAGGCGGTGGATAGCTGGTCGACATCGATGGGCGTTAACCAGGCTGGGTTCGGGAAGGACAATTCGCAATCCACCGCCGTTCCATGAAGCAGCTCAGTGCAGATTTTTTCCAGCAGGGGATTGATTGGCATGGCGACGCTGTGGAGCAGACCACCGGCGGAAAAGGTAATTAACTGGTTGGCCAGTTCCTTGGCTTTATACGATGCGTGTTCGATCCCTTTGAGATAGTAGGCTCTTTTCCGGGCCGAGATGGTCTCATCATCCGCCAGGGAGAGATTGCCGAAGATGATCTGGAGCAGATTGTTAAAATCGTGGGCGATGCCGCCGGCCAGGTGGCCGATGGACTCCAGATGCCGTGCCCGTTGAAGTGCATCTTCATTGCGCTGACGTTCTGCCTCCATCTGTTTTAATACGCTGATGTCGGTGGCGATCTGAATTCGCACGAACCTTCCGTCAGGCCATTTAATCGCTCTATCGTAGTTGATATACCATTTTTTCGTTATGGGATTTTGTCCTTGCCATACGATCAATCCCGTCGGGTTGCCGTGATGGTCCAACAACTGGTTGTTGGTACAATGCGCGCAGGGTGTGTCTGATTCCCGGAAAACAGCATGGCATTTTTCACCCGTCACCTCTCTGCCGAAGCTTTCGGTCATGTAGCTGTTGGCAAACAGGATCCGATGGGTCTGCATGTCGGCCACATAAATGGTGGCATCGATACTGTTGAGAACGGTCAACAGCAGTTGGTGGGATTCTTTGGTTGCTGCTTCAGCGGATTGGCGATCGGAAATCTCCTTTTCTAATTCCGCAACCATGCGTTTGTAGGATTGAATGATCGATGAGAGCTGCTCTGTCTCGTTAAGATGTGTTTTGCCTGTATTAACGGCGATATCTTGGTAGTAAGTGATTTGTTTGTTTGCTTCCTCCAGTTTTTCCGTTGTGCGATTCCGGTCGGAAGATTTCATAACCACCTCAACAAGCAAAAACGGTTAGCACGCCAGTCCAATCGAGACCGCGGCTGTGGCCGCGTACGGGGGCTATTTCGCTGCCAGAGTAAAAACCGAAAAGAGGGGTTTTGGTTTGATTCATGATGTGTTGGACCGCTTCGGCCTCCTCGGTTAATGTGTCCGATAGGGCCGCCGATCGACCGGCACAATCAATATATAAGCCGAAGCATGGCTGTTTGCCGTCAGCTTCTATTTCGGCGAACAGCGCAGTGGTCTTTTGCCGTACGGAAGCGCCCATGTTTTGGGCATCCCGGAACATAAACTGGATTTGCGTTCCCACCTTCAGGTCCGGCTCGAAAATAACGACGCCCTCCCTATCAGGCAACACCCCCATGATCAGTCGATTCACATAATCCGCTTCGACAAAGGGGCCGTATTTTTCACCATGGTTCACACCGATGGCCAGCCGCTTTAACGGTCTTTGCGCCTGCCATGCGTCGTTGCCATATAGCGCGTTGATCACCGCAACGATCGGTTGGCCGTCCAACGCGCGTATGGTAGCACCATCCATGTCGGTGATGGTGTGATAAATTCCGTCCATGGGTCTGCAACCATGCATGATGCAGTGATACACTGAGAAATCGCCTCCGACCATGGTGGCCACAACATTCTGCGTCCCGACATGGTCGCCGCAAAACTGCTGCGTCGATTGAAAATCATCGCGGCCGATTACGCCTGCTCCAATAATTGGTGCCGGCGTTTGTAAATGCGCGTCAAGTCCTTCGATGATCAAGGGCGACGCATTCATGATTGGCGGTGCGGTTGGTGTGGCCGGCTTTTTCACCGAATCGTAAAAGACCAACAACACTTTGTCATTTGGCCGCTGCACGATTTGTTTGGCCACCCTTGTGGCCGCCGCCGCTTCATCTTTATCTATGGCGTCAGCGCAGGCCCAGCTAACGGTCGCATGTGTTGCTGAAAGGATGGCGGCACCGGCTGGATGGTTGCTATAGGAAAGCGCGTCGTTGGTGATGATGCCAATGGCTGATCCGCCGATGATGGGCGTATTTTCGCCGACGACTGACCGGAGTCCGGCAAAAAAGAGCGCGTGGTCTACATCGCCGTGGCAGAAAGCTAGGATAAGATCAGGATGCGTGATGTTTCCTTTTGCCATTGCATTGCTGGCTACCGTAACACCCGATGCGAAGGCATCGGCTTGGTTGGCGTACCCGATTCCCGCTTTCATAAAATCGCTCCCATCAACAGTCATTTTTTAATCGAGTGATTTGCAATCGTGTTCGGATTAACGACAGACAGGGGTATAAACTGGCATGATTACGCTTCATCAGCATGTTGAACTGACCCATTGGATACCCGATCGTGATCAGATTAGCGTTCAAGATCAGTATATTGTGGTCATCTCCAGACAGTCAAGTTTTTTAATAGGGCTGATATACTGATCAGCCAACCCTCCTGACCTGTGGTAGACCAGCGGCCGTCATTGCTCCGGCTCACCCTTGGGTAAAGTGAAGCCGAAGGCGATCCACCCGCCATCATCGGATTCGACCCATATGCTTCCGCCGTGCTTGGTAATGATCTTCCTGGTGATGAACAACCCCAGGCCCGCGCTGCGGGAGGCGTCGGTCTCGTGGCCGAACCGGACGAATTTGCCGAACAACCGGGCGACTTGATCCGGTGACAGCGCCTCGCCATCGTTGCCCACTTCGAATCTGAAGTTTTTTTCTTCACGGACGAAACCGATTCTGATTTTTCCATTCGGGCGTCCATATTTGATGGCGTTGGAGATGAGATTGCGGCATGCGATCTGAAGGAGAACAGGGTCCGCCGTTATCGGTAGGGTTTCGGGCAGTGCGTTTTCAAGCGTAATGCCCTTTCTCGGCGATCGGCTGCTTGAACGTCTTCCAGGACCGGCTGTCACGATATCCTTCGACATGTCCGTACGCGGTCGGCGCAAGGCGCATCTCACCGCTCTCGAGGCGGGCGAGGTCCAGGTAGCTGCGGGTCATGGATACCGCTGCGTCGATGCTTCTTGAGATGTTTCGCACCAGCGTGGTCTGGGGTTCGCTTAAGGTCCCGACCATTCCGGCGTCCAGGGTTCGCGCCGAGGTATAGATCACGCCCAGGGTGTTCTTTCAACTCATGCGAAACGAACCCCAGCATGTCCAGGTAGTTCGTGTTGAGCCTCTGGAGGGAGGTGTTGGTGCGCTCAAGCTCCGTGTTGGCGTTGATGAGCTTTTCTTCACGGTCGCGCAGGCTTTCCGCCATGGTATTGAACGTTCGGGTGAGATCGAGAATCTCATCGTCGTGGGCGGGTTCGGCTACCTTTTTGCCCGGTTCTCCGCGCGCGATCTGGTCGGCGGCTTTGGCCAGTTGGCTTAACGAACGGGTCAGGCGTCGCGAAAAAAAGAAACCTGCCCCAATAACCAAGACGGCCACGGCGGCAGACAGGCTTCCGTAGAGCTTCCACAGGGCCTGCTTCATGTCATCATATTTTCTAGCCAGCACACCGACATAAAGGATCCCGATGACGTTGCCGGATAGGTCGTGAATGGGGTCATAGGCGCTGATATACCAGTCGTTGACCACAAAGGCCCGGTCGTACCAGCTCAAGTCGTTTTCGAGGACCCGGTCGTAGACCGCTTCACTGACGCGGGTGCCGATGGCCCGGTTGCCGTTAGCTGTGGTAACATTTGTGGCGATGCGGGTGTCCCATTGGAAGATGGTCACCGTGCCCACATGGCGGCCGTCGTAGACTTCGTCCGCAAACACATTGGATCGGATCTTGTCGACCAGTGCATGATTGCGGTTGAGCAGCACCCCCGCATAGAGGGCGCCGATAATGGCGCCGCTGGCATTCTGGACCGGGACGGCGGCGATCATCGCCATTCCCGCCGACTCGGCGGTCTTGGCGCGGCGTTTGGCCCTGGGGGTGGGTTCGAAGGCAAAAAAGGCGCGTTCTTCAAGGTTGCCGCCCTCGGTGTGAAGCCGTTCGGGACTGAGTATGGCCAGGCCGCTGGTGGCGATGCCTTTCAACGCGCCGCCCACAAAGGCGTCATTGAGCAGGTAATCGCCCGCATGATAGGGCTCCAGGGTTCGCAGGATCACCCGCCCCCCGGCATCGGTCAGCGATAGAAAATCAAAACCGAATTGTCGTCTGGCGGCTTCGATGGCGGCCCTAGCGGTTTGGGATTCCGGCGCGTCAAAGGCGTTCGCCACCCGCCTGCCGGAGCCGAGGGCGCTTGCGAGGAGTTCTATCTGGTTGCGCTCGCTCTGCAAAACGCTCCAGCCGGACCGCAGGCCGAGGCTCACGCGCCGCTGGGCTTCGTTCAGGATGTTGCGGTTGATCAGGTTGGCGCCGAGCAGTGCCGCCACAATGCAGAAGGCGGCGATCACGACCACGAAGTTTAAAAAGATGCGTTTGCCTAATTCCAGTCGCATGGGTTAAGGCCTCGGCAATTCAGTATCGGTTGTCATGTTTTGAATTGCCGGCAGACGGCAAGAAAAGGTGGATCCTTCCCCCACAATGCTTTTTACGGATACGGTAGCCTTGAGACGATCCAGGATTTGTTTGACGACCACCAACCCCAGACCCGTGCCCTCTTCGACGAACTGCCTTGGCGTTGGCGGATCTGAAAAACTCCGTGAATAGATGGGGAATGTCATTTGCGGGAATGCCGATGCCGGTGTCCCGGACTTCAAAGCGCACCCCGTCGCGGCCGTCGGGGCCAGCACCACGCGCACCGATCCCTTCGGCGGCGTGTATCTGACGGCATTGGAGATCAGGTTGGAGAAGAGGTCGTCCACCAACTGCTCGTCGGCCAGAATCCGCGGCAGGGGCTCTTGGCTGTCGAATGCGACGTCGACGTTCTTTTCGGCGGCCAGGCTTTGGTAAGGCACCTTCAGGCGGTTCAATATCTCTGCCGGCGCGACGGGATGCAAGACCGTCTTGTACAGGTCCGACCGTTTAATCCCCAGCTTCAGCAGGTCGGCGACCGTGTCGCCCAGTATCTCGAGCCGTCTGACGCTGCGGTTGAGCGTTTCTGCCTGTTTCGCCGTCACGGGGCCGCAATGGTGGTTTTTTACCATGATTGAGCATGCTGATCACCGTATTCAACGGCGAGCGAAGCTGATGGGCGGCTTTTTGTAAAAACCAGGTTTTGTCCAGATCCCTTTTCAGATTTTTGATGGACAGGGCCGTCAGATCCGCCATCAACGAAAAATAACTGACATCATCATCTGAGAAATAGTGGGAATCGGCACTGTATACGCAAAAAACCCCCAGCACCATCTTTTCCACCGCCAGGGGCAGACACATCATGGAAGCGATTCCCTCTTTGCGGATATCTTCGGGATACTGGAAGTAATCCTTTTCGTCGATTTTACCGATGGCGCTCAACGAGCCTTCGATGATCTTTCGATTTATGGAGCTTTTGGCGATATCGATACTATCCTTGGTTTTGACATAGTTGTCACTGAGACCGAAGGTGGAAGCAAAAGTCAGTCTTTCCCTTGGATCGTCCAACAGTTTGATGGAGCACGCTTTAACCCCCATTATTTGTGCTGCATGCGTGGTGGCCGAATCCATCAAGGTCTGCAGCTCCGCGCAGCCACCCATTTCCGTAACCATCTTATACAAAGCGGACAGCTTAACATTGCTGGCGTCCAGTTCTCTGGAAACCCGCAACAGTTCTCTGCCTTTGGTTCGCAGGCTCAACTTAAGCGAGGTGACCAGAAAGGCGGTGATGAACAGAGCCGCAACAAAAAGGGCCAAGGCCGGCAGGATATCCGGAAATTCCGAAGGGAAAGGCCACAGCGGGCCGTGAATAACAGGCGGTTGAAAGAAGGGGGTTTTCAATGCCTGCAGAGCCATCAAAGCGCCGAGAACCACCGAAACAGAAGCGCAATATAAAAAACAACTCAGCGGGGAGAGCAGAATCCCGGCCAGGACGATATGGAAGATTAAAAAGACAAGCAGCGGGCTGTATATGCTTCCGGTAAAGTAGATTAATAGATAAAGGGCCACAAAATCGAAAACGATCTGTGTGTGGGCAAATAGGGTGTAGGAACTTACCTGGCGACGCTTGCTCGCTTCCAGCCGCCGGGATATACATTGAAATGCGATATTGTATACGATGATAAAAAAGATGATTAGATTGAGGGCGATGACGGGGAGGTCGGGCCACTGCAGATAGGCCAGCCAGGTTCCGGTAAAGAGCGTAGCGGCGGCAATCCACCTCAGCCGGATAAACCAGGGGATTCGCTCCCTGAGCTCTTTGCGGAAAAACAACTGTTCCTTGACCAGTTCGTCGCCCAGTTGCATAGGGCCCCTTTACGCATATTTTAACGGCAATTTTGATTTAGATTGCCTGAGCCCGGGATTATGCCCGGCCTTCTTCCGCCAGAATGTCTGCGACGGCGGCCAGCAGCTTATCCGGGTCCACCGGTTTTTCCATGAATATCGCTGCGGGCCAGCCCTCTCCCAGGATATGCTGGAACCTTTCCGGTCCTTCCTCGGCCATGGTTTTGGGAAAGGATGTCAGCATGAGGATGGGTATATCCCGGAATTCGGAATTCTTCTGAAGCTTGAAGGCCAGATCAAATCCTTCCGTGTCCGTGGTCATCATCACATCCAGAATGATAAGATCCGGGGATTTTTCCTCAATGCGGCTAAACCCCTCCTTGCCGTCGTGGGCGGTCCTGATCGCATAATTTTTGCTCTCCAGCACAATGCGAAGGGTCTCCACCAGGTCCCGGTCGTCATCGACGACGAGAATATCTTTTGCGGCACTCATGTCGGCCTCCTAATTTAACTGTTTATTCCGGTTTATCCGGGCGATACTATTTTGTTCTTCGCCGTCCGCTAAAACAAACTCGGCAATTTCGCCGATGACCTGCTCAGCCCTTTTCTGGACCTCTGACGACAAACCGATGCCTAAACTGAAATCGTTCCCCTCAACGGAGACCATCCAGGCCACCGGGTTGTCGCTGGTAAAGGCATTGCAGCAACCATAGAATGAAAGACGGTGTAACCTGGTGGCTCAGGCAGGGCAGCGCCTTGAGTTCCGGTTGAATGCCAACCCATTGCCGCCCCTCAACCAACGCCTCAACGGTAGCATCCACAAACAAAATCGTATCGGCGGTTTTCAGCGCATCAATCACATCCGGTTCCAACTGATGGAAGACCAGCAGGTGAATATCTCTGCGATGCTCAACAATCGGCTGCAACCGGTTAACGATATAGGGTCCGATACCGTCATCCCGGCGCTGGGGATTTCCATAGCCGATAATCCAAACATCAGATGATGTTGCTCCAGCCACACGCATGGATTAGGTCCTCCGGATTTCGTTTAACAGTTCTCCGCTGCAACCGAAGATTTCGATAACTCAGCGGCATCTGCCCGAAGGCGTGGGTGGAGCAGGACAGACAGGGATCATAGCACCGGATGGCGCCTTCCACCCGGTTTAACAGTCCTTCGCGGATCTCGCCGCCGCGAATATATTCTTTGGCCACCAGATTGACCGAGCGGTTCATGGCAAGATTGTTGTGTCCGGTGGCCACGATGAGATTCACATCTTCAAGAATACCATATTTATCCACCCGGTAATGATGGATCAGCGTCCCTCTCGGTGCTTCGATGACGCCGATCCCTTCCCGGTTTGACGGGTCTGGATGTAATGCGAATATCACGGCCGCAGATCCAGGCGATCGGTCAGCAGTTTTTCAGCCTTCTCCAGGCAGTAGAGCAGTTCGATCATCCGTGTGTAGATGGAAAAGCAGGATATTGCCTTTATGGCCGTTTTTACACAGTTGTCGATAGTCATCGAACGCCTGTTGTGCTTGTGGCGTACCCATGGCATCGGCGACGTTCAGCCGCCCCAAAGGTCCCACCCGGTAACATCCGTCGGGATAACCACGGGCCTTGAAGACCGGAAATTTCATGTAGGACCAGGACTCCACGTGTTCGGCGATGAACTCCAGATAGTATGCCGGGTCAAATTCGGCAACGATGATACCGTTATGATCCCTGATGCGCATGTTGCCATCGTACAATGCCGGACATCCGTTTTCATCCACCAGCCCGGCATACAGCGATTCAAAATTGGCAAATCGTTTCACCTCTTCGAGATTATTGCCGATCCAGTCTTTGATGATCGTTAAGCCTGAATAAGCTGTATCATACGCTTCACCGAAACCGCCCAATAGGCGGTCGCGATCGTCTTCGGCCAGCGGGTTCATGACCCCGCCGGGCACTGCAAAGGCCGGGTGAACTTTCTTGCCGCCCAGGGCTTTGATGATTTCCTGCCCGAATTTTCGGAGCCGAATTCCTTTTTTAGCCAGGTCCGGGAATGCTTCGATAACACCCACCATATTGCGCTTGCCGGGATCGGCATCCCAGCCCAGCAGCAGGTCGGGGCTTGCCAGGTGAAAGAAATGCAGGGCATGGGATTGTATGAACTGTCCCATATGCAGCAGTTCCCTCAGGCGTTTAGCCGTCGGCGGGATTTCGACGCCCAGGATGGCATCGCAGGCCTTGGCCGAGGCCAGTTGGTGACTGACCGGGCAAATGCCGCAGATACGCTGGGTGATCACGGGCATCTCCTCAAACGGCCTGCCCTGGCAAAAGCGCTCGTAACCGCGAAACTGGGTGACGTGAAAGCGGGAATCGCTTACATCACCGTTTTCATCCAGCTGAATGGTGATCTTGCCATGACCCTCGATGCGGCTGATGGGATTGATGGTAATTTTCGACGATCGGTCCATGCAACACCTCCCTAATCAAAATGCAGCATATCAGCCGGCAGCACGGGCAGCCTGCCTGCCAGCAGTTCTTTGAGACAGTAGGCCAGGGCTTCCGGCGCCGGCGGACAGCCCGGCACATAGCCGTCCACGGCTGTCACGGCGTTGACCGGTAAAACTTTGTCCAGAAGCTGCGGAATATCTTCATGGGCCGGGATGATCCCGTTAACGGTGCCGGCTGTTTCCACATAGCCGTAGCGCAAAACCTCGTCTTTGGACAGCTGGTTGCGCAGGGTATGGATGCCGCCGAAAACGGCGCAGTCTCCCCAGGCAATCAGGAACCGGCACTGTTGGCGAAGATGCTCGATCACCTCCCGATTTTCGTGGTTGCCGACACCGCCTTCCACAATGCCGATGTCGACTTGCGGAAAGGCGTAATCCTTAAAATCCGTCACCGGGGAAACGGTCAATTCCACCTGGGAGAGAATGTCTACCAGCGCTTCGTCTAAATCCAGAAACGACATATGGCATCCGGCGCAGGCCTCGCACCATACCGTGGCCAGCTTAGGCTTTTTCACTGCTCACCTCCTTTAGGATTTCCTGTTGCGCTTTTTGACGCAACGCATCCCATGAACCATAATCCAGCTGAACATTCGCTCTTGCGGCCATAGCCGTCAGGGTCTGCCATGCGGCGTTTATGCCTGCCGGGGCAGCGAGCGTTTTTTGACGAAAAGCGACTTCGCAGCCGTCCAGACCGGTCCAGGTGCCGTCGGTTTCCAGCCATACGGGTTTGGGAATGAGCACATGGGCAAGGTCATCCAGGCTGTCGGACCGGTAAGGACTGATAACCGCCAGAAACTCAAGACCACCCAGGATTTTTAATTGCGGGGTGTTTTGAGGCGGCTCTTGCTCAAGGAGGATCAGACCGCCTTTCGGGATGTTCTGCGTCTGTTTTTCCTGATCAGGCCGGTGCAGAAGTTTATAGGCGCCCATGCTGTTGCCGCACGGCTTCAATACGACCAGCGGCAGACGGTCATCTGCGTAATGACCCTTTAAAAGGGCCAGGTTCACCAGCGCGTTTAAGCCGGAAAAATCCTTTTGAGCGGCGACGTCCGCTCCAACGACGATCAGGGGATTGGCCGAATCCACATACTCCCTGATGATTTTATTCAGGACGGCTTCGGCCTTCTCGCCCAGATGCAGCCCTTTTAAAATATCCCGGGCCGCTACCGGTTCGGTTTGCAGCAAGGCTCTGCCGGCGTCGGCAGCAGGAGTCTTTTTTTTCATGACTTTTATGGCTTCACTCAAAACCGCCTTGACCAGCAATAGTTCATCTCCCTTTTTGACCGCGATATAATGCGATCCATAAGGATACAGAAAATCGATCGGGCCGATGCCGGCCGACCGCAGGTTGTCGCGGAGGATGCGCTTGTGGATCAGCGCGTCCAAAGCTGGTTGGCTGCCCGATGGCGCAGCCCCTAACAACAGAATGAAATCGGCTTCAGCGATCTTTTTCCAGGAGGCCTCTTTAAAGGATCGTCCCTTCCCCCCCCCGATCCTGTAAATATGTTGCAATCCGGAATCTTCCAGGGATGCAATTTGCCCGGCCCCCCAACCTTTGACCATAAGATCCCTGAAACAGACCAATTCCTCATTGGAAGACAGGCCTGACACAAGACCTATAACCGCATTGCCCCCATGGGCATCCCGCACGGCGTTCAATCGTTCAACCGTAACGCCCAGGGCGATTTCCCAGCTCGCTTCCGCCCAGGAGCCGTCCGCTTGCTTGACCTGGGGATGCAGCAGGCGTCGGCCGGTATTTTTCAGCACCTCGAACCTTCCCGCTTGGCAAAGCTGGCCGCCATCCGGTCGGTTGTTACCGGCCGGGATGAGGCCTTCGATTTTTATCAGATCATTATTCCTGATGCTTGAGACGGTGGGGCACAGCAGCCCGCACAGCGGGCAGACCGTTTGGACCGTCTGCCAATCCTTATGATGTCCCTGGACGGCATAGTGGGTCCGGTATCGATTGTACAGGGCTCCGGTCGGGCAGACCTGCAGACAGGCGCCGCAGCTGGTGCAGGCCGAGGCCTCACGCTTCTCATCCAGGTCAAGGCCGATCAGGGTGCCGGGACCGCGGTGTTGGAAGTTGAGCACGTAGCAGCCGGATATTTCCTCACAGGCCCTGACACAGCGTCCGCACAGGATACAGCGGTTGTGGTCGAGGCCGATATGGTCGCTGGTCATATCCACCGGAAACTCGTCAAAGGACTGCGGGACCGTCAGATGATCCATCTGCAGTTCATAGGCCAGGTCCTGAAGTTCACAATCGCCGCTGCGGGGGCAGAACATGCAATTGTGGTTTCTTTCGGCAAACAAAAATTCCAGAACGGTTCGACGGGTTTCGACAATGCGTTCGTTGACGGTGACCACTGCCATGCCGTTTCTGACAGGTGCGACACAACTGGCGGCCAGTCGGGGTGCGCCGTCCACTTCCACGACGCAAATGCGGCATCCGCCGCGGTCGGAAAGGGCTGGATGATGACAGAGGGTCGGGATACGGATGCCGTTCTGCTGTGCAGCCTGAAGGATGGTCAGATCCGATTTTACGAGGACTTCTTGTCCATCAATAGTTATTTTTACGGATTGAATGCTGTTTTTCATCACACCTTACTCCCCGTGTTGAAAGCTCAAATTCTGTCTGTTTCTTCATCTTTTCCCATTCAACATTCGATGTTCTTTTTTCAGTTCCTCCCGCACAAAAACACCAATCAACCGGCACTGCTCAAGTGGTTAACACCACCCGCCTTTATTCCACTTGGATGTCACATCGCAGGCACCGGGCGGATTCGGCCAGGGCTTCCTGGCTGGAGAATCCAAGTTCGACCTCCATGAAACCGGTTGTTCTTTGCGCTACATCCGCTTCAGGCATGGGCACCCGGGGCGTTTCCCGGATCTCTTCTTCCACGGTTGCAGGGATCTCGATCTGTTCTTCGGTTGCGGCCACGCAGGGGCTTGCGCCTCTTTGCTGCCGGAGGGCCGCATCGATTTCCAGGGCCACCCGGTGTCCGGCGGCGATGGCGCCGACCACCGTATCGGGCCCCTTGACCACATCCCCGCCGGCGAAAACCATGCCTGCGGTTGTGCAGGTCTTGGTTCCGGCGATGATTTTGATAAAGCCTTTTTGCGTGAGAGCAATGCCGGTTTTGGCGAAGTCCAAATCTGAGTTAAGCGCCTGACCCGCAGCGGGTATGACCATATCCACATCCAGCGCAAACACGTCACCGGCAAGGGGCACGGGTTTCCTGCGGCCACCGGCGTCAAAATCACCTAAAGTCATCTTCTGGCAAATCACGCGCTTGACCCGGCCGTTATCCCCTTCGAACCTCAGGGGTGCAACCAGGTATTGAATTTTTACGCCCTCTTCTTCTGCTGCCCGGATTTCTTCCTTTTGAGCCGGCATGTCGGATCGCAGTCGCCGATAGAGAATGGCCACCTCCTTGGCGCCGAGTCTTAAGGCGCATCGAGCGGCATCGATGGCTGTATTGCCGCCACCGATAACCGCCACCCGGCTGCCCGTGGCCGGGCGGTTGCCCAGGTTGAATTCTCTCAAGAATTCCACTGCCCCGCAGACGCCCGCCAGTTGCTCGCCTGCCACGCCGACGGACGCACTGTTTTGCGCGCCCACGGCTAAAAAAACCGCCTGGAATTTTTCTAGCATGTCATCCCAGGAGACATCCCTGCCGACCCGGGTGTTGAGCAAAAGTTCAACACCCAGATCGAGTATATCTTTTATCTCGCTCCTGAGAATGTTTCTGGGCAGCCGATATTCCGGTATCCCCCAACGCAGCATCCCCCCGGCTTCCGGCAGGGCTTCAAAGACGCTTACCTTGTAACCTTTCAGGGCAAGGTCCCGGGCTGCTGTCAGGCCCGCCGGTCCGGCACCGATGACGGCGATTTTTTCCTTCTGGGTGACGGAAACTTGGCTAAAGGATAATCTTTGTGCATGGTCGGTAATAAAGCGCTTGAGATTCTTTATGCTGACCGGCTCGTCCAAGGTCGATCGCCTGCATTTCGTTTCGCAGACATGGTCGCACACCCGGCCGCAGATGCCTGGGAATGGATTGGTTTTAAGCAGCACCTTGTAAGCATCTTCCAATCGCCCGGCCCTGGCCAGGGCGATATAAGCCGGAATGTCCATGCCGATGGGGCAGGCATGCTGGCAGGGGGCTTTGAACAGACTGGCACAGACAACCGCCGAACAGCGTCTTTCACGAATGTGGGCTTCATATTCATCCCGGAAATAACGCAGGGTTGAAAGCACCGGGTTCGGCGCCGTCTGGCCCAGACCGCAAAGGGCCGCATTTTGCATGATCACAGACCATCTTTCCAGGGTCTCAATGTCACCTTCCTTGCCTTGCCCATTGCAAATGCGTGTCAGCACATCCAGCATTTTTTGGGTTCCTACCCGGCAGGGCGTGCACTTGCCGCAGGACTCCTCCATGCAGAACTCCATGAAAAACCGGGCGACGTCCACCATGCACTTATCATCATCCATGACGATCATGCCGCCCGAGCCCACAATGGCCCCCAGCCGGGTGATCGATTCATAGTCCACCGGCGTATTCAGGTGTCCGGCCGGCACGCACCCGCCTGACGGTCCGCCCAATTGAACGGCTTTAAATTTTTTCCCCATGGGCACGCCGCCGCCGATGTCAAAGATAATATCGCCCAATGGTATGCCCATGGGCACTTCAACCAGCCCGACATTAGCGACGTCGCCGGTCAGGGCGAAAACTTTAGTGCCCTTGCTTCGCAGGGTGCCAATGTCGGCGTACCACTTGCCGCCCTTTAAAATTATTTGAGGGATATTGGCCAGTGTTTCCACATTGTTCAGAACAGTCGGTTTTTTCCATAATCCCTGGACAGCCGGAAAAGGCGGTCGTGGACGGGGGGTCCCGCGCTTGCCCTCGATGGAGGTCATCAGCGCGGTTTCCTCGCCGCATACAAAAGCCCCGGCCCCGCGATAAATTTCGATGTCAAAACAAAAGCCGGTCCCTAAAATGTTCTTTCCAAGAAGGCCGAATTGACGTGCCTGGTCGATGGCTATGGTCAACGTTTTCACAGCCAGTGGGTACTCGGCACGACAGTATATGTAGCCCTGGTGAGCACCGATGGCCCTGGCGGCGATGATCATTCCCTCCAACACGGCATGGGGGTCCGACTCCAAAACACAGCGATCCATAAACGCCCCCGGATCACCTTCATCGGCATTGCACAGGACGTATTTGACGTCAGATGCCGACCGGGCGGCAAATTCCCATTTCATCCCGGTGGGAAATCCGGCCCCGCCCCGCCCACGGATGCCGGAACGCTTAACTTCCTGGATAACCTCATCCGGTGTCATTTGAAGCAGCGCTTTGGCCGCACCGAAATACCCGTCATGGGTGATGTATTCTTCAATTTTTTCGGCCTGGATTCGACCACGATTTTTCATTACCCGCAGTTCCTGCCGGCCGAAGAAAGGCAGTTGCCGGATGTGATCGCCAATCTGGGCCTTCAAGGCGCTTGAATCGCCCAGATCATATTCCTTCTGCTCCCAACCTCGAGCGAAGACCCAGTCAGCGATTACCTGCCCCTCGAGAACGTGTTGCTGGAAAATCCGCCTTGCCTTGGGTTCATTCACCTCCGCATATTTTACGGGCTCCTCCCCAGCCCTGTCCACCATGACGATCGGTTCCCGGTTGCAAATTCCCGCACAGCCTGAAGTGGTGATGGCGATGTCTTTTCTTCCGGTTGACGCGACCTCCTCCTTTAACGTGTTCAGAACCTTGTCCGCTCCGGAAGAAATTCCGCAGGTGCCCATGTGCACAGTAATGCGGGTGCTTGTCTTGTCTTCTTCCAGCACCGACGCCCTGATCACCTCTCCCTTAATCCGATAAAGATCTTCAATTTTGAGCTGAAGCATGTTCATACCCCCTGGCTTTGATCACCGCAACGGCCTTACCCGAGAGACGCGCGCTCTCTTTGTCAAGGCTTCGAATGTATCCTTTTTCGGCCGAATGTTGACGAAACCGCTCAGTCATAATTTTCCAGAAGCTCTATCAGCCGCGACGGCTTGACATGCCGAAATGTATCGGCATCGGCGGTGATGACGGGTGCCAGTCCACAGGCTCCCAGGCAGCGGACGGTTTCCAAAGAAAAACGCCTGTCGGCCGTGGTGTCTCCGGGTTCGATCCCCAGAGTATTTGAGAGTTTATCCAGGATCTTTTTGCCCCCCCTCACATAACACGCCGTTCCGAGGCAGCATTTTACGGTATGCCGCCCCCGGGGGATCATGGTGAAAAATGAGTAAAAGGTCACCACACCATAAACCTCGCTGAACGGCACCCCAAGGCCCAGGGCAATTTTGCGCTGGATCGACTTGGGGAGGTAGCCTAGGGCTTCCTGAACATCCTCAAGCACGGGTATCAACGATCCCGGTTTGAATCGGTAGCGTTCGATGATAGCGTCCACCGCAGACCATTCTTCAGCAGTGAAATCCTGTACTTCGGCCGGTGGCAAATGAGGATTGGATGTGGGTTGCACCATATGGCCCTCCTACATGCAGTGAAGGTTGGGGTGTGGTCCAGCCCGAATGCCGGGGTGTTGAGAGAAGAGCAGCAGCCTTGATGTGCAGTCCCATGACCCACCTTGGGTTTCAAGCGCTCCGCTAATAAACCCATCAAGAAACATGCCAGGTCATAAGGGAAGGCAAGGGCGGTATGAAGCACCGTATCGCTGTGATTGCGAAGTTTTTCAAATTGTTCGAACGTGCGGTGCAAAGCAAGTGTCACCGGTGAGGGGACTCTGGGTGGCTATCATAAGTGACAGCGCAGGCAGGGCGGCTCTTTTTTCGATTCTGTAACAAGGGATTGGGTCCACCGGGCAGGTTGGCGCCAAAGAGTAATCCGCTTGTCCCGAAGACCACCCGCTTCTTATCGTTGGCCATGCTCTCGGCCGGCAAACGCTGCCGGAGGCGATTGGCGCGAGTGATCGATCATCGCCATCTTTTACAACCTGGTAAAAAAACTGACGGGAGGCGGTGTTGAGGACGGCTGCCTGCCTTGACGCGGCGCGATGCGGATAGCTGCGGTTGGACTATCGGTTGACTGAAGCGACGGCGGACTCACCCCCTGGCATATCCTTTGTATAGGGAAGTCTTCAGGCCCGGTATCCGCTGCTGCCGGAACCGCATGGTCGTGATCTGACCCCCCAACCCAAGGAGGTACACTATGGCCGCACTGCCGGTGATTCTTGTGCCCGTCGATGGTTCCGACCCGTGCATGCATACCCTTACCTACCTCAGCCGCATCCTGGCGCCGAATCAGGTCGGCATCGAGCTGCTGCACGTCAGGGCTGAAACGCCCGAAGCTGTGTTCGACCTGGGGGGTGCCGACGGTGACGCGGCGTATGAGGCAGAGGTCGGCAGTTGGAACGACTGGAACGGAACTCAGCTTCTGGGCTTTATGGACAACGCCGTCAAGCTGCTAACGAAGGCTGGCTTTCCAACGGGTACGATCCGGACAACCATTCAATCCAGAGACATCGGCATCGCCCGCGATATCATCAATCGCGCCAAGTTGGGGTATTCTGCGGTTGTCATCGGGCGTCGAGGCTTCGGCAACCTGCCTGATTTCATGATGGGCAGCATTGCGGCCAAGCTGGCGGAAAGCATTACCCATGTGCCCCTGGCCGTCGTCGGTGGCCAACCAGAGCCCCAACGGGTTCTGGTTGCATTCGATCACTCACGGAGCATCCGCAAGGGCTTTGAACATGTCAGCCGCTTGTTTTCCAGATCCCTGGAGGAGATCCTGCTCTGCCATACCATCCGCCCGCTGTCCGTTCCCCATCCGGTAACCTGTTCGTATTTCACCACCAAAACCGAAGCACACTGGCTGGATGAGCACTCACGCAGGATCATTCCGGCAATGGTCGATATGAAACATCATTTGGGCCGCAGCGGATTTGAACCCAAGACGTTCCAGACCGCCATTTTAAAAAAGAAGGCCAGCCGTGCGGATGCGATTGTCAGAGAGGCCGATGCCGGGGGATTCGGCACCATCGTCGTCGGCCGCCATGGGGCCACTGATGTGGAAGAGTTCAGTATGGGCCGGGTGACGCGCAAGGTTCTCGCTCTGTCATTCAACAAGGCGATCTGGATTGTTTGACGCTTCTTTGGCCGGTCCTCATGGTGCACCGGCTTATCGGAGTCCCTTTAAAGGTCGCTTGCTGACCGTCCGGGAATCGTGATCCAAACGCATACCGCGGACAAGCGACGGGGTTGCCGTCACGCGGCTACAAGGCCGTTGCCGACCGGGGCGGGCCCGGGTCCATGGCCGGCTCGGTCAGGCGACGCCGCTCGCAGATTCGCATCCCGAGGATTCCCATCTCGAACAGAAGATAGAGCGGAACGGCCAGGAGCAGCAGGTTAACGATGTCCGGGGTCGGCGTCACCACGGCCGCCAGGATGGTGATCAGGACAACGGCGTATCGCCGGCAGCGCGCCATCAGGGAGGCCGTGGCCACTTTCAACTGGGCGAGCAGCGTCATGACTAGGGGCAGTTCGAACAGCATGCCGAAGCCCAGGGTGAGAACTATACAGAAGGAAACGAACTGGCGGACGCAGATGACCGGCTGCAGCCCCTCCGTTCCATAGCTGAGCAGGAACCGGCTGCCGTAGGGAAGGGTGATCCGCATGCTGAACCATACACCTGCGAAAAAGAGTACGATCGACATCGACCAGAACAGCCAACGGGTAGGCCGCGTCAGGGCCGGGAACACCTCCGTAACGGCGGAAAGGAGCTGCCAGGCGGCAAGGGGAAGCACGGCCACGGCCCCCGCCGCCAGGGAGACGGTGACCAGGGCGAGGAAGGCATCGGCGATGCCGAAGGCGGCCAGCGGCACAGCGGTCAGTTTCTGAAACCAGCTCAGGATGGCTTCTGCCAATGGAAAGACGATTCCGGACAGGACGACGAGGAGGATCCCCGTCCTCAAGAGCCGGCTTCGAAGGGCCTCCGCAACGTCAAGGACACGGGAGCGGAAGCCTCCGTCGATCCCGGATGATTCGAATGGGGTGCCTGGCACCAACGGTTCCATGGGGTCCAGTCGGTCCCTCGGGGAGCAATGGGTCTGGGGCGCTTGCCGCCCGCAGACCCAACCCCTGTGCGCTATTTTTTCTGTGATCCCCTTCGGAAACAGGATTGCCCAGAATGCAACGTGTTCCCGGGGAGTATTATTTAACTTCCTCGAAGGTCATCACCGTGATGGAGCGGGTGGCCTTGCCTTGGGACAGGGTGCCGGTGGCTTTCACGGTTTTGCCCACCAGCGTCATCAGGTTTTGGCCCAGGACCATGTAGGCAGGGCCGGCATCGGTTTTGATGACCAGGGTTCCCTTATCGTTTTTTTCCACCGTTCCCTGAATGGTCTCCTGGGTTCCTTTGGCCAGGACGCCGGTTGCAGCCAGCAGGCCGAAGATCAGCGCGACCACCAGGATTTTTCTGAAAAGCATGTTTTTTTTCAATGGCTTGTCTCCTTAAAAAAGTGTGGTTTGGAATGGTTGGCCCACAACGCCGTGCCTGCCGACATCCTTTTCAGGCGTCTCAGGCAGCCCGTCGGGGAGCCGATGAATGAACGGTCACCTTCTGGCTGTTGGTTGCGAAGCTTCCGCTGAACACTACCAGTTCCGGATGCGCCTCCAGCGTTTCGTATCCATGAATGGCCACTCCCTGTTCCCTGGCCTGGGCCGGGCTGAATGCACGAAACTCGCCATGATCGGGCCTGCTGTCCATCTCGCGCACAACGCAGCGCAGGGTGCGGATCCAATTCGGGTCGAATCCCATGGTTTCGGCCAGGTGCAGGCGAACCTGCCAGGGAAGCTTCCGGTAAAGGGGAATGGTTTCTCCGCGCTCGGCGGATGCGGTCTCTTCGGTTGCCATATCGGCCTCCATTTCAGCGTATTGTTTGAGCCGCCGGCCCACTTTCATCTGGCGGATGGTCAGGACTGTCAGCAGCACCACCCCGGCGGAACCGGCCATTTCGATGGCCCTGAAGGCGGCCGTTGATCCCGAGTCGATTGCGAAGCGGCTCAGGAGAAAGAACCCAAACAGCGCCAGCAGGAGCATCACCGGGATGTGGACATCCGCCACCAGCCAGTCGTTGACCCATAAGGACGGGGCCGGGTTCCGGCCGGCCACCAGCACGACCGTAAAGAACAACACCGCCAGGCAGATCAGGACGGTTCCATAAAGCAGTGTCATAAACACCTCCTCGCCGTTAATGGCATTCGACCGTGGTGCTCTTGGCAGACCTCGGCCGGCGATCCCAGGCTGCCTGCCGCTTGATTTCCGGTAACAATGTCACCGTGCCGGTCGCCGAATTGTAGGTTCCCGAAAACAAGATCAATTGCCTGTATTCGTCCAGCGTCGAAAAGTCGCCTACCTCGATGCCTTGGGTGGCCATCTGGGCTGGGCTGAAGGCCCGGAACGCCTGGAGATCCTTCTCGCCGGCGATCGGACAGATGACACAGCCAAGCGATCGGACCCAATCGGGTCCAAGTTCCAGTTCGTCAACCAGATGCCGGAACACCGGCCGGGGAAGGCTCCCGGGCGGGGGCAGGATGACGGGCATGTCCGAGTCGGGGGTTTGGTCTTTTTGCCAGAATTTCCATCTCATCAACGCATGTCCTTTTTGCGGGCGCGACTGATCGTTGGCCTGCAGCCTGATTCATCTCTGCATAACCCAAGACTATCATGGAAACATTACAGCACCCTTTCACCAACATTACAGTTTTGAAAGGGTTCAACGGGAAGGGGTGTATGGGGAGGGGGAAACCGTTGTTGGGGGGGCGGTCAGGTGTGCTTCGGGGCGGGGACGGCGGGTAGGAGCATTTCAAAAGTTGAGCCGCTACCCGGGGTACTGGATACCCGCACCTCACCGTGGTGGGCATGGACCACCGCTTTTACCAGGCTCAGACCCAGTCCGAGCCCCTTGTGGGTTGAACGGGCCCCCCGGTACAGCCGGTCCCAGATCCGGTGGCTCTCCTCGGGATCGATCCCGATGCCCGAGTCGGAGACGCTCACCCGGATATGGTTCGGGAGCCTGTTGATGCAGACGCGGACGGTGCCGCCTATGGGTGTAAATTTCACGGCGTTGTCGAGCAGGTTGGCCAGCACCTGGCATATCCGGTCCGGGTCAGCTTCCAGGGGCGCCTCGGCAGGAAAATCCGCCTCCAGGCCGATGCCCTTTTCGTCGGCCACATAGCGATACATGTCAACCACCCCTTCAGCCAGCGGCACCAGGTCCACGGGCCGCTGCAACAGCCGCATGGATCCGGTTTCGGCTTCGGAAATGTCCATCAGCATGGCCAGCATCCTCAGGATCCGGTCCGACTCCTCCATACAGTCCTGCAGGGCTTCTTGGCAGGCGCTGCCGGAAGCGTCCGACTGGAGGGCCTTTTCGGCATGGTTGCGGAAGCGGGTCATGGGGGTGCGCAGATCGTGGGCCACACTGTCAAGGGACCCGCGCATGGCCCGGATCAGCTGGTTGATCTTTTCGATCATGCGGTTAAACAAACTTCCCAGTTCGTCGAGTTCGTCGCCGGTCTGAGTGCCGGGGACCCGGGCATCCATTTTACCCGATTCGATGGACGCTGCCGTGCCGATGAGGTTTCTCAGCGGCAGCAAGGTCCGTCGGGATAAAAAGGCCCCTCCCGCAACGGCCAGCAGAATCAGGGGGATGGAGACGGTCAGATAGGCCTCGCGGAACCGGCCCAGGACAGCCAAGCGGTCCTCGGTGCTGATGCCCACCTGGATAAAGCTGCCGTCCGATACGCTGGCGGTGAGAATCTCGAGGGCGCAGGTGCCGGACCGGTTGGGCAGCCGCAGCCATATGCCGGGCATTTGGCCGGGCAGGTCTACCAGCGCCGCCAGGTCGAATTCCTTCCAGTGATGGGGAAAAAAGACCCGGTCGCTGCGGGTGGTCGTGGCCAGCACACGGGTGAAAAAGGGGTTGTTTTTCCTGAAGCGGTTGTTGTCGACAACCGTGTCGTGGAACGCCTCCCAGCCGCCGGATTCATATTGGTTGCGCAGATTTTCCATTTCAGCGGCGATCCTGTCCCTGTCCTGGCGCGCCAGGGTGGCCCCGACCAACAGGTAGGCGAAAACCGCCAGCGCCACGAAGCTGAGGGAGAAGAGCACCGAATAGCCTGCGGCGATCTTGAACCCGATGGTTTTAGGGAGCTTCCACAAGCGGCGCTTTGATGGCATAGCCGATCCCGCGGATGGTGTGAATAAGTTTGTGGGGGAAGTCCTTGTCGATCTTGTTTCTCAGCCGGCAGACCAGCACATCCACGACGTTGGTCTGGGGATCGAAGTGGAAATCCCAGATGTGTTCCAGAATCATGGTCTTCGACACGGTGCGGCCCCGGTTGCGCAGCAGGTATTCCAGCAGGGCGTATTCCTTGGGCTGCAGGTCGATGGGCTGTCCGCCGCGGCGGACCTCACGGTGGATCACATCCACGGCCAGATCCCCGCAGGCCAGGCGATTGGCCTCGACGGTTTTCGATCCGCGGCGCACCAGTGCCTGGACCCTGGCCAGCAGTTCGGCAAAAATGAACGGTTTGACCAGGTAGTCGTCGGCTCCGCGCTGGAGGCCCGTGACGCGGTCGTCCACGCTATGTTTGGCGCTGAGGATCAGAATGGGTGTATCGATGCCCCGGTGGCGAAGGGTGCTGACCAGGCTCAGTCCGTCGAGTCTGGGCAGCATGATGTCCACCACGGCCACATCATAGGTGACCGCCAGGGCCATGTGAAGGGCTTGTTCGCCGTCATGGGTGCAGTCAACCGCAAAACCGGCCTCCCGCAGGCCGTGTTCCACAAAGGCGGCGATTTTTTCATCATCTTCAACCAGCATTACCCGCATCGTGATTCACCTTAAGCGCCGGACGCTTGCGACTCGCTGCTTCCGGGCGTTGACGATTTGGCATGCTGGTAGGGCAAGCCGGTTTGCATGCCCGTTGATCACAGCTTCCCGGAGCGGACGATGGAAATGACCAGCCATAGGCCCAGCAGTGTGGCGATGACATAGCCGGTGAACCCCAGCACATCGGTGACGGAGAGGGTCTGCACGCCGAAAAAGTCGACCTCGAAGAGCAGCACTTTACGGGTGGAGTTGAGAATCAGGGAAGCGGCGATCAGCGAGGCGGCGGTCACCAGCCCCAGGGTCAGGCGGTTGATGCCGTTTTCAAACTTTTTGGAGGTATCTTCCAGGCCGGTGTGGACCAATTCGATGCGCGGCCCTTCCGTGGTCAGGCGCTTGAACAGGCCGTGGGCCAGATGGGGCATCTGGCGCAGGTAGCCGCCGAACAGCTTCATGTCCCGGCCCATGTTTTTGAGCACTTTGTGGGCCTCGTAGCCCTGTTGCAGGAGCCGCTTGGCATAGGGCCGGGTCACCTCCAGCAGACTGGCTTCCGATCCCAGGATCTTGCCCAGGGACTCGGTCTGGATGAAGGTTTTGAACAACAACAGCAGGTTGCGGGGCAGACGGATGCGGTATTTGTACACCAGGTGCATGGTCTGGTAGTAAACGTCCTTGACCGCAATGGTTTTCAGGGAGCGGCCGTAAAAGGGCTCGGCCATGTCTTTGAGGTCCACCCGGAAGCTTTTCAGGTCCATGGTCCGGGGGTCCACCAGGCCGGCGGCCTCGAAGGCCTCCATGACCATCTCGTAGTCGTGTTCGGCAAAGCCCAGGAACAGGTGGGCGATCTGCATCATGGTCTCTTCGTCCAGGTAGCCCACGATGCCGAAATCCACCAGGCTCACCCGGCCGTCGTGCATGACGAGGGTGTTGCCCGGGTGGGGATCGGCGTGGAAGATGCCGGCGGCCATGAGCTGGCGGGAAAATGAGCGCAGGCCGATCATGGCTACTTCCTGGGGATCGATGCCGTGGCGCCGAAGCTCGTCCACGCGGTCCATCTTGATCCCTTCGATGTGCTCCATCACCAGCACCGACTTGGCCGTGAAATCCCAGTGCACCTTGGGGATATAGATTTCGTCGACTTCCCCGAAGCTGCGTGTGAAGCGCTCGATGTTGCCGGCTTCGATCAACATGTCCAGTTCCCGGAAGATGGTGCGTTCGAACTCCTTGACCAGGTTGACCGCCCCCACGATGCGGCCCAGGTCGAAGGATCGCTCGAAGCGGGCCGCAAAGTAGTACATCAGCTGGATGTCTTTGCGGATGCGCTTTTCGATGCCCGGCCGGATCACCTTAACGGCCACCTTCTCGCCGGTGTTAAGCCGTGCGCTGTGCACCTGGGCCACGGATGCGGCGGCCATGGCTGTTTCGTCGATGCTCCGGAACAGCTGATCCAGGGGCAGGCCCAGCTCGGTCTCGATCAGCTGGCGGATGCCGTCAAAGGGTACCGGGGGTACCTGGTCCTGCAGTTTGGTCAACTCGTCGATATATTCCGGGGGAAACAGGTCCGCACGGGTGCTCATGAGCTGGCCCAGCTTGATGAAGCTGGGGCCCAACTCCTCCAGGGTGCGTCGGATACGTGCCGGATCGGGAAGGCCGGACTTGATCTTGGTGCCGGTGCGCCCCTTCAGTCGGTCGGCGATTTCACCCATGCCGTGCTTGATGAGCACACGCGAAATCAGGCCGAAATGGCGAATGCCACGGATGCGGCTGCTGGAAAAGGGAAACGGCATGGGGCTACCTGTTGCTGCAAGAGTGGTGATCTGTGTTCGGAAGCTTCTCCGGGCACGACCGTGTCCGTTGATGCATGGTAGATTGTGGTTCAGGCCAGGGCCTCAGTGACGATGTAACCGCAGGCGCAGCAGCGCACCGTTGCGGATTGCAGCTGAGTGAGAACGCCGGCCCGGAACACAAGACACGGGTTATGGACGGGCGCGGCTTAATCCTCACCTTCTGTCGTCGCATTCACCGCCTGCCATTTTTTGGAAATTTTCTTGAGCATGTATTCGTCGGCCACGTAGCTTTCCACCAGACCGCAGTCCACGCACACATAGTTGTCCAGGGCGGCCATGGACGTCAGGCTGATAGGAATGGCGTTGCTGCCGAAGGGGCCGCTTTTCAGGGGCAGATCCTCGGCAGAATAAATATTCGCTGATCCGCATTTGGGGCATTTGCCCTGCTTCATGGTTTTTCCTCCCTTTTTCATCGTAGCTTGTTGTTGCGAGGATGGTTGTTGAGGGTGTTATGCCGCAAACCCGAGTCGGTGTCAACGCACTTCACCGGCAGGCAGGGCGGTCTCAAGCGGCGGCCGGGCCAATGGAAAGGCCGACGAATGCGTCAGGCCAGGCGAGTTTGCAAACCGGCAGCGGTTAAGGGCCAAGTCCTTATCAGGGATCAAGAACCCACCAACGGGTTACCCTTCCCTTTTCGGGTTGCGGATCAAACCGCCTTGAAAGCGGCTGCAGGAGCGGCATTTTGCCGCGATGTGCGATCGACCCCGGCCGCCTTGCAAAAGCGGGCGGGTTCCTCTATACAACGTCGTGACCGTTAAAGGATGCTGATGAAGCGACAGAAAATCAGGACCTAAATTGCCAACCCCTGCTTGACAAGACAGGCGATCACCATGAACGCAAAACCACCATCCAGCCTTACCGCTTTTCTCATGGTGGCCGTGGCCCCGCTGTGCTGGGCGGGCAATATCGTACTGGCCAAGGGGGTGGCCACACTGATTCCTCCGGTGGCACTGGCCTTCTGGCGCTGGTCCGTGGCTTTTCTCATTCTCCTGCCCCTGACCTGGCCATACGTCAGGCAGGACTGGAAAACGGCCCTGGCCGGATGGAAAATCATCGCCCTGCTGGCCCTGTTCGGCATCACCAGCTTCAACACCCTGCTTTACATGGCCATGCACACGACCACGGCCATCAACGGCGCCCTGATTCAGACGAGCATGCCGGCGGTCATCATCGTGATTTCCTTGATTCTATACGGGGAGCGGGTCTCCTGGATTCAGGCTGCCGGTGTCATGCTTTGCGTCGTGGGCGCCGGGGTGGTGGTTCTCAAAGGCCGCTGGCAGTCGCTGATCGATATGGCCCTGGTGCAAGGAGACCTGCTGATGATCGTGGCGGTGGTTCTCTATGCCCTCTATTCCGCCCTCCTGCCCAAACGGCCCAGCATGCACCCCATGAGTTTCCTGGTCTACACCTTCGGCCTCGGCGCCCTGGGCCTGCTGCCGCTCTACCTGTTGGAGATTTGGGCCGTGGGGACCTTCACGCTTACGCCCGGCGTGGCCGGCAGCATCGGCTACGTGGCCATATTCCCCTCCATCGTGGCCTATTTTTGCTGGAACCGGGGGGTGGCCGTCATCGGCGCCAACCGCACCGGCCTGTTCATCAATCTGATTCCCGTTTTTGCCGCCGTACTGGCCATCGTCTTTCTGGGAGAATCCCTGAAGGCGTTTCACCTGGCGGGGATGGCCTTGATACTGCTGGGTTTCGTGATGTTCAACCGCCGGTGACCGCCCGCCGCATGCGCCCCAGGGCTTCCTCCAGAATCGACCGCGGGCAGGCGATGTTGATGCGCTCGAACCCGTCCCCTTCGGGGCCGAAGATGAAGCCCTCGTCTCCAAAAATGCGCGCTTTTTCCAGCATCAGGCGCTTGAGCGCCCATTTATCCAGCCCCAGGCCGCGGCAGTCCAGCCACACCAGGTAGGTGCCTTCGGGGCGGATCACGCGGATGCCCGGAACGCGCTTGGCGATGAATTCCTGCAGGTAGTCCAGGTTGGCCTCGATATAGGCCATCACCTGTTCAAGCCATGGCTCCCCTTCCCGGTAGGCGGTCTCGCAGGCCACCACACCGAAGGGCGTTGCCCATTTCCCCATGCCGCAGCTGTTGAGGGTCTGCTGGAAGCGGTGCCTCAAAGCGGGGTTGGGAATGATGATGTTGGAGGTGTGCAGGCCGGCCAGATTGAAGGTTTTGCTGGGGGCCGTGCAGACCACCGTATGGTTGGCCAGCTCATCGCTGATGGCGGCAAAGGGTGTGAAGGTGATCCCTTTAAAAAGAAGATCGGCGTGGATCTCATCGGCAACCACCAGCAAGTGGTGTTTCAGGCAGATTTCGCCGATGCGGGTCAACTCCTCACGGGTCCACACCCGGCCCACCGGGTTATGGGGGCTGCACAGAATGTAGAGGGTGGTCGCCGGGTCCGCCGCCTTTTTTTCGAAATCCGTGAAGTCCATCTTGTACCGGCCGTGGTCGAGGATCAGGCTGCTGGAGACGATCTGGGCGCCGTTGCTTTCAATGGCATTGAAAAAGGGATAGTAAACCGGCCGCTGGACGAGCACCTTTTCCCCCGGCGCTACCAAGGTGCGCACGAGAAAATTGACCGCCGGCACCACCCCGGGCGTGGAGACGATCCAGCCGGGTTCGATCGCCCAGCCATGGCGCCGCTTCATCCAGTCCACCACGGCCCGGTCGTAGTCCCGGGTTCGAACCGTGTACCCGTAGATGCCGTGCTGAGCCCGCCGGACCAGGGCCTCCACCACCGGCTGGGGGGCAGGAAAATCCATGTCCGCCACCCACAGGGGCAGGACCCGGTCTTCACCGTAGTAATCGTCGGTGGCATGCCAGCGCGACGGGTCGCCGGGGTCCTGAATCACGCCCCATTTGGCGGATTGGGTCTCTTTGCGGTTGATCTCCCTGTCGAAATCGTATTTCATGACGGTGTTCCTCATTTGCGATCACGGTTGACGGTAGCCAGCTGACAAAAGGTCTCATAACACCCGATCCTCCTGGCGTCGATTGTTTTTTCGGCGCGGATGGTTACCTTTCAAGGGTTCACCGGTTTAAGGGGCGTGAGCCGCAATCAGCGAGAATCGGATGCGGCCCACTCAGCACCACTGCGGGTGCAGCATGCCTCGGCAAGGTTGCATGTATCACCCCCTAGACCCCCTGGATTCTCGAACCCTTGATTTACAACCTTCGGCAGCGTTGGAATCTTGATCCCTTTCACCCTGACACGCGGAGCAATGATGAGCAGTTCACCACCGGCCACCCACTGGCAGAAAAAACAGGCAACTCCGGACCAGGCCCTGGCCCGCATCGAACCGGGAATGAACATCTTCCTGGGTACCGGCGCCGCAGAGCCCCGCACCCTGGTCAAGCGCCTCATGGCTTCGGAGGCCCTGAATCTTCAGGACCTGACCTTGATCCAGATCCTGAGCTTCGGGGATGCCATCTCCCTTGAGGATTTGCGCTCCAACAAGTACCGGTTGAAAACATTCTTCTCCGGCTGGGTGGCCAGCGAGGCCATCACCGCCGGACGGGTGGACCTGATCCCCAGCCGGTTCTCGGCCATTCCGGGGCTGATCAAAGGCCGGCAATTGCCCATGGATGTGGCCCTCATCCAAGTCACCCCGCCGGATGATGACGGGCTATGCTCTCTGGGCATCGCCGTTGACGTGGGCCGGCAGGTCATGGCCCAGGCATCACTGGTCATCGGTGAGATCAACCCCAACATTCCCCGCACCTATGGAGACACTTTCGTGTCGGTGAATGATTTCGACCTGCTGGTGGAAAGCAAGGAACCGGTACCGGTGTTCCCCTGCTGGCCGGTGGACGACGTCTTCGATCGGGTAGCGGCCAGCGTGGCCTCGGTGATCGAAGACGGCAGCTGCCTCGGGTTCACCTTCGGCCCCCTGTTCGAAGCCCTGCCCCGCTACCTGGCCGGCAAGAAGGATCTGGGCATCCATACGCCCTTTATGACCGACGCCGTCATGACCCTGATGAAAAGCGGTGCGGTGACAAACCGTCGCAAAAGCACCTTCCGAGGCAAATCGCTGACCTGCTACGCCATGGGTTCGTCGGCCCTGATGCGCTGGCTGGACCGCAACCCGTTGGTGGAATTCCAGAGCATCGACAAGGTCTTCAATCCCATCGAAATCGGCAGGAACTCGCGCTTCGTGGCCATTTTCCCGGCCCGCAAAGTGGACCTGTCCGGCCGTATCGCCATGCACACCGGCAAGGGCAACGTCACCTCCGGACCGGGCCAGGCCATGGATTTTTTCAACGGTGCCGAAATATCGTCGGGCGGGTTTACCATCTTCGCCCTGCCCAGCCGCAACCTGGCTGGGGAAAACAACATCCGCATCTCCATCGAAGGCATGCCCAACCAGCTGAACCTGCCCGACTCGGTCAACATGATCGCCACCGAATACGGCATCGCCTCCCTCTCCGGCAGGACCCTGCGGGAACGGGCCCAGGCGCTGATCGAAATCGCTCACCCCGATGACCGGCCGCAGCTGGTGGAAAAGGCCAAGGCCGAAAACATCATCTACCCCGACCAGATTTTTCTGGCGGAAAGCGCCCACCTCTACCCGTCCGAAATCGCGGAAAGGCACACCTTCAAAAACGGCACCGCGGTTCGTTTTCGGGCACTTAAACCGTCGGATGAAGAAGAAATGCGGCGCCTTTTTTACCGCTTTTCGGACAAGGCCATCTACTATCGCTATTTTACGCCTATCAAAACGATGCCCCACGCCAAGATGCAGGCCTACGTCAACGTGGACTATAGGGATGTGCTCTCGGTGGTGGGTCTGGTGGGGCCGCCAGGCCAGGGGCAGATCATCGCCGAAGCCCGCTTTGCGCGGCACAAGGACAAACCTTACGTGGATGTGGCCTTTGTCGTGGACGAGGATTACCAGGGGCAGGGCATCGCTACCTACCTGTATTGCATGCTGGCCCGCCTGGCCCGCCAGCGTGGCGCCCGGGGTATGACCGCCGACGTGCTGGCCACCAATCAGGCCATGATCAAGGTGTTCGAAAAGGGCGGCTACCCGGTGCGCAGCCGCTTCGAAGAGGGCGCCTATGCATTGACCATTGCCTTTGATAAGGACGCTGAGGATTGAAAAAAGCGAAACCGGTCTGGTGTGCCTGTAACGCCTTCTTCAGATACCTGCCTTTGAACAAAGCGGGATATGCCATCCATCCACGCTTATAAAAATCGAGAAAGCAGTCGCATTATCCTAAGTCCGACAGTCGGTCCTCTTTCGTCGCGGGCCTGAGCATCCCAGCCATGGCTGCCAAGACGATTCGGGAGTCACGGGCAGCTACTGTTTTTCCCGGCTTGCTTCCCCCTTTGCAGCCGGGGCGGTTGCACTCTTTTTTTCAACTGCCTTGTCTTCGTCCTTGTCCTCGCCCGAAAGCTCCGCAAGACGCTTGAGCGAGGCTTCCTTCGATTCCGGCGTGGCTTGTTCCTGGCTGCACCCGACCATGACCGTCACGGCAAACAGAACAGCCACAATAACCAACATCCGCGCAACACTTTTGTTTTGACTGCAGAACATCGCCCTGCCTCCTGAAGAAAGCGTTGAAGGAATGGTCGGACGTCACCCCTTGGGGAGATGGGGCTGTCGACCAGAGTGGAATTATTTATTGTATTTTTAGTTATTTGTCAATATCCCCACCTCGACCTGACAGGTCTGCCGCAGCGCCTGGCTTTTCCTGGTGGTTTGGACTGCTTACGGATGGCGTGACGGTCAACGCGCCAATTCCAAAGCAAGGCATTCGATCCGCTTTTGACGACACCGGCGGGCGAGGGTGCCGGTTGACGTTGGCTGGCGGGTTGGCATCCGTCTAACTGGTGATGTCAGGCGTTGGCCGTCAGGAGGGGGTTAATGCACAATCCGAACTTCATAATAGCCGCCGTTTTCAAGCCAACACTGCCAGGCGCCGTCGCTTACCGGCCTGAGCGACGATGCCACGGCACCGGGCAACGCTATCCGCGAGATTTCATGCCAGCCGTCGCGGGTCCATTCCAGCAGCATAAGCACTTGACGCGATTGATTCGGAACCAGCAACCGGTCCCGCGGCCGGGCAGAGACCACCCGTCCAAGACCCAGTTCAGTGCTCCCAATCCGATGCGTGCTGACACCGGGATACTCTGCGAACAGCACCAGCGAATCCTCATTGAAGCGGTACAGGCGTAACTTGCCGCCGATATGCGGTGTGGCGACCAAGGCGATATCCGGCCGACCATCGCCGTCAAAGTCACCCACCCCCAAAGGATTGAGCCAGCGATTGGGCTGACCGAGGAAAGGCGTGGCGCCGATTTGCACGAGGCCATGGTCGACAATGCCATATACGGCCAGCGACGCCCCCAGACCGGTGTCGCTTTCCACCACCAGAAGTTCATCGTCGGCGTCCCCATTTACGTCTGCAAGGCGCGGTCCCAAATCCTCGAACACCCGGGCAACTGTCAGATCGATATGCAGGCGTTCGCCACCCGCGGTTTCCACCACCAGCCTGGATGCTTCGAGGGCATCTCCTAAAACACCATGCCGATAGCGATCGGTCGGGGCAGCCAACCAGGCGGTGATGATGTTACGATTGCCCTGGGCAACACGACTTTGCGGCAGCTGATCCGGTTTTACGATCACCCTGCCGTCCGGCGCCGGCGGACGGGCGGCATGCATCTTAAGCTCGACAGCGAAAACGGCAGCCATCGGCAAAACAAAGCAGGACATTAAGAACGCAACCAGGAAGCCTGAGAAGCACCGGAAACCGTGCAGCAAGTGCAGCAACGGACTTGAATTGTCTGCTTGTAACCATTGGGTAGCCATCATTTTTCTTGGTTTTTCCGTAAACGGGTTGGTCAACGACGCGAAAACCGAGCCCGCAGGACCCAACGGCCGGGCGGCTGGCGTCTCCACGAAACTGCAGCGACCGCCTATGATTTTCCTGTTGAACGGCTGGGCAACGCCTCTGCCTTCCGCTTGATGATACGAAGCCACTGGTGGCGGACGATGCCACTGAATGGACCGATCAGCAGCCAATAGAGACGAAAGCAGCGCCGGCTGGTATCGTCCGGACAAAAAACCCGCGTCTCAGTCTCAACGCGGACGCTTCCATCACCCTGGGGAATGAAGGCGATGTTGCCCGCCGCTTTGGCAAAGCCAACCCGGTTATACGCAGTGAATGTATCGGCCTTAATGAGTTGAACCTGAGCAGAAGGTGTCCAGAAGCGTCCGATCAACCCGAAAACAATTTCCTGCAACGGTTTATCCGCCAGCAGAACAAACCCCCATGCCAGCATGCCATCAAGGGTCAAGCCATCTGCCGGCAGGCCACGCAACCGGTAAAGCCAGCGGATTGTCCGGGAGCCGCGCATATCCAGAAAGCGTGCAGCCGAATAGACGCTCCCAACGGGTGCGTGAACGTGGACGTGGTAACGTGCGCTTACGTCGTAGCGCGGCAGGAACCGATCGATCAACATGATGGGGCGGCCCCGCCTAGCATGTCTGTTTGTTGTGCCATTGCCCATAGGTCGCTTAGCATGTCGTTTTGGCCTCCACAACTGGCCGGTTCAGACCATCATAGGGTTAGCTTTTCACGGTTTTTTAGTCATGGCAATAGCTTCGCGTGGTCTCGGATTCAGTGCGGGTTTTCCGACCATTTGATCGTATGATAATTGGCCCATGAGTGAACGGGAAGCCCTTTCGAAGAGGGGTGATCCGCGTATTGGCAAACCATCATGACCGAGTCCCCGCTAGAACCGGATAATCGGTATAGCCTTTGAAACCAGAACCATACATTGTCTCTGGGTCCAATTCATTCATGGGTGCATCCTGGCGGAAACGGGCCACCAGATCCGGGTTGGCAATGTAGGCTCTGCCAAAAGCAACGGCATCGGCTGCACCCTGGTGCAACACCTGCGTTGCACGCTCCTTGGTGAACTTTTCATTAGCGATAAGACTGCCGCCGAAGGCTATTTTTAACTCGGGTGTTAATGCCGGTTCCAAAAAGTGTTCCCTAGTAAAAATAAAAGCGATTTTGCGCTCCCCCAGCTTTTCGGCAACATAGCCAAAGGTTGCGGACGGGTCATGGTCACCCATATCATGTGCGTCACCTCTTGGTGCCAGGTGTACCCCGACACGACCGGCGCCCCAAACAGAGATGGCTGCCGCGGTGACTTCCAACAGCAGACGCGCCCGATTTTCAATGCTGCCACCATAATCGTCCCTGCGTTGATTGGTGGAACTTTGCAGAAACTGATCCAGCAGATAGCCATTGGCACCATGCACTTCCACACCGTCAAATCCGGCTTTTTGTGCATTTTCCGCGCCTTGGCGATACGCCTGTATGATGCCGGGGATCTCCTCCCGTTCCAGTTCGCGGGGCACTACGTAGTTTTTTGGTGGGCGCACCAGACTGACATGCCCCTTCGCCGCGATTGCGCTGGGTGCCACGGGCGATTGGCCATCAAGGTAAAGCGGATCAGAAATGCGACCCACATGCCACAGTTGCAGTACCATGCGACCGCCCGCCTGGTGCACCGCATCCGTCACCCGTCTCCAGCCCGCAACCTGCTTATCTGACCAGATACCGGGCGTATCGGGATAACCCACCCCCATCGGTGTGACCGATGTGGCTTCACTAATAATCAGACCTGCCGTTGCACGCTGCGTGTAGTATTCAGCCATTAGGTCATTCGGCACGCGACCCATACTGGCGCGGCAGCGGGTGAGCGGCGACATAATTATGCGGTTGGGCAGGGATAATTCTCCCAGTTGAACCGGATCAAATAAGGTTGTCATTGGTCACTCCAAAATAAGCCATCGGCGAATTGGGCTGCGGGCAAGGTGCACGCCAGTGAAACCATTCCGAGACTATCAGAATCCACCAAACCGGGTAATAGAAAAAACCGCCGGTCCCCGCCCGCCAATCTAAAATGAGGTTGGTTAGGGTTATGTCTGAGCCATTCAAGTTGCACCCCTTCCCCGATGACTTGCCGCAATTCGGTTGACAGCAACGGATAGGAGCGGCCAACGGGCCAAAAAATGCCTGGCCACCGGATCGTCCGGGAACGGTGGATCAACTTAAAATTGAATCATTGTTTTCATTCTGATATGCTTGCGCATGCCTCAGGCAATCATTTTGGTACGATGCCTTTACAGACCGGTTCTCCAAAGGGGAGTGCCATGGCCCATCGCGTTTCCCATTCAGCATACCGTCGCCTCACCGAACGCCTCAACCGATTCCCCCAGGGCGCTCCGCCTTCTGATCTGCTCACCAAAATACTGATGGTGCTCTTCGATCGCAGGGAAGCCGAACTGGTCTCCCAGCTGCCGATCAGACCATTTACAGCCACCCGCGCCGCAGGTGTCTGGCACATGACCGAACACGAGGCGCGCAAGATCCTGGACCAACTGGCCGGAAGGGCTCTGCTGGTGGACTTTGAAGTCAACGGCGGCATGCGCTACGTGCTGCCGCCGCCCATGGCCGGATTCTTCGAATTCTCCATGATGCGCATCCGGGAGGATATCGATCAGCGGCTGCTGGCAGAACTGCTATATCAATACCTGAACGTCGAGGAAGACTTCGTCCGGGCGCTGTTCACCGACGGGCAAACCCGGCTCGGGCGTGCCTTTGTCCACGAACCGGTCCTGTCCGCAGAAAATGCCCTGCATGTGCTGGACTACGAGCGCACCAGCGCAGTGATCGAAAGCGCTTCCCACCGGGGCATCAGCATGTGCTACTGCCGGCACAAGATGAAGCATATGGAGCGGGCTTGCGCGGCACCCATGGACGTCTGCATGACCTTCAACACGTCGGCCGAATCGCTGATCCGCCACGGCCATGCACGGGCGGTGGGTGTGGCCGAAGGGTTGGAACTGCTGGCCGCGGCTCAGGAGAACAACCTGGTCCAGTTCGGCGAGAATGTGCGCCAGGGGGTCAACTTCATCTGCAACTGCTGCGGATGCTGCTGCGAGGCGATGCTGGCGGCGCGCCGCTTTGCCTTCATGCATCCGATCCACACCACCAATTTTCTTCCCCGGGTGGACCCGCAATCCTGCAATGGCTGCGGCAGGTGCGTGAACCTGTGCCCAGTGGCGGCCATGACCCTTGTATCGGCCAACCACCCGAAGCACCCTAAACGAAAAGTGGCCCGGGTGGACGAAGGCCGCTGCCTGGGCTGCGGGGTATGCCTGCGGGCATGCACCAAAACCGTGAGTCTTGCCCTGGAATACCGGCCCAAACGGGTGCTTACCCCGCTGAACGCCGCCCATCGGGCAGTGGTGATGGCGGTGGAACGCGGCAAGCTGCAACACCTGCTTTTCGACAACGATGTGCTGTGGCACCATCGGGCCCTGGCCGCCGTGCTGGGCGTCATCCTGCGCCTGCCACCGGTTGCACGCGCCATGGCCACGGACCAGGTGAAATCCCGCTATCTCGAAGCGATGGCCCTGCGGCTGTCATGATCGGGATGCGGTGCGGACTCGTCGGTGCACTATTTCAGGCTGAAGACGACCCGCCCGACGACGGTGTTTTCCGGACTCTGATCCTGGGCTCCGGTCCGGGGTTCCACGATAAAGATCCGCTCCCGCTCCACCTGGCTCTGCTCCAGCAGGTAGTTCTTGGCGTTGAAGGCACGGGCATTGGCCAGTTTGCGGTAATCGTCTTCGGTGACTGCGGTGTGGGCGCGCAGCAGTCCTTCCATGATCTCCGGCGTCAGTTCGACGGGCTTGCCGCCGCTGTCCAGCGGTGCCGGAATCGCGTCTGCGGCATACACCTTCGCCAAGATGTCTGCGCGCTCCTCGACACTTATCGCGATCTCCTCGAGCGGCACGGCGCTCTTGCCGGATTTGATCATCTTCTGGAGCTTCTCCGCCTTGAGCCGGTTTTCCAGCAGCAAGGCCTGCAGGGCCGCCCGGTCCGCTTCCGGCGCGATCGAGCCCTGAATGTCCAGCTTCAGGGCGGGCCGCTCGTAGAGAATCTTGGCCAGTTTGTCCAGCTTTAGGGCATTTTCCACGCTGATCGTGCCGACACCGGCATCGAATTCCAGGTAACTCAACTCCTCGCCGCCGCCGGCCAGGGCGCCCAGGGCGGCAAAGGGGGAGGTGACGATCTTGACGATGAGGTTCTTGAGGACCGTCAGAATCACCTTGCCGATCTTGAACTGGGGGTCGTCCAGGCTGCCGCTCACCGGCAGATCCAGCTCGATATT
This sequence comes from uncultured delta proteobacterium, assembly GCA_963704985.1. Lineage (GTDB taxonomy): Bacteria > Desulfobacterota > Desulfobacteria > Desulfobacterales > Desulfosarcinaceae > Desulfosarcina. The sequence continues at coordinate 222,575 of CAVPIL010000020.1, forward strand.
GCCCTCACGGTCTTTGAGCAGGGCCACTGCCAGCTTGATGGGCAGGCTCACCGCCTCGGGACTGTCCACGGTGTCCCCCAGGGTGAGCTGATTGATATAGACGCTGTTCTTACGCCTCCAGCTGGCGGTTCTCCATGAGATAGGCCACGTTGAAGGTCAGTTTCCCCTTTTCCAGGATATAGCCGATGTATTTGCCGGAATAGGGCGAAAAGGGACTCAGTTCGATATCGGTGATATTCAGGTTCAGATCTACGTAGGGGTTGTCGATCAGCGGGTTGATCTGACCGGTGATTTTCACCGGCGCGTGGCTGCCCCACATTCCTTCCAGCATCACGTCAGCCCGTTGTTCGGCAATAGACTCCAGGCCGGAAATCTGGCCGCCGAGATCTTGAAACCGGGCACTGTAATTGGGTTTGATGAAGTGGTCTGAAAAATCGACATCGCCACCACTCAAGGTCACCCGGGCGATGCGGATGGGCGGCTTGGCAACCTTGGGAGTCGATTGCTCCGGCATCGACTTCCCGTCGCCGGCTTGATCGGCAGCCGTCGCCGCGGGTTGTGTACGGCTGAACATGGAAACCAGGTTGACGCTGCCGTCCGGGTCGACGATCACGCGGGCGAAAAAATCGGCCAGGGAGATCTGTTCGATGGAGAGCCGGGTGGGGTTTACCCCGACTTCGAGGTTGTCGAATAGCAGGTTATCCCATTTGAGAAAATCGTTGGCATTTTTGCGGTCGATGGAGGCAAACCGGTTGAGCCCGGCCTTGCCCGTGTAGGTGACCACCGGCGCCGCGCCTGGCTTCTGGGACAACCCCATCCGGCCCTGCGTGTTGAAGAAACCCTGGGTGACGATGAGTCCCGCCTGTTCGGAGAGGTACGGCTGGAAGGGGCGAACATCCATGTTTTTGACCTGGATGGCCATATCCAGGGCAAGGGGAGCGATGGTGACCGCGCCGCCGGCCTGAATCTGACCATCCTGTCTCCCAGCGCAGGGAAAGTTCGGCCTTGCCCGTCGCAGCCGGGTGCCGTGGAGAGATCCGAAGCGGACAGGGCGATTCTGTCCAGTCGCAACCGCACCGGTTCTCGCCGGCACCCGGTCTTCCACATCCACGGTGACATCCGCAATCTCGACCGCCTTGAGATTGACGACAAAGGGCCCGGGGGCCGGTTCGTCTGGTGGCGTCATATTTCCATTCGATGCCCCAGCACCATCCGTTTCAGGAGCGCGGTTCCGGCTGACGGGAACAAAGGCCTTGACCAGGTTCAGCGTACCCATCCTTCTCCCGGCGGCAGGAGATGTTCGCCTTGGAAAGCTCGAGGCTGCCCAGGGTCACCTCACGCCGGGCCAGTTCCACCGTGGTGTCGGCCACCCGCAGCCGGTCCAGCGATATCAGGGGGTCGTCGTCATCCTCGTCCACCACCTTGAGCGCATCCACATCGAGATGGACGCCGGCCAGGGAGACCAGTGGGGCGCATCGTCTTCCTGGCTGAACGCGGTAGCTGCCGCCGAAGGAAACACGGCCGTCCACGGTCTTGAAGTCGAACCGGTCCTTGATAGTAGGGACCGTACCGGGAAACCTGGACATCCGACGACCTCGATCTCCCCCGACACCTGAAGGGGTGCGAGAGAGGCGGTGCCGGACAGGCTGACGGATTCGTCGGCCTCGGTTTTCAGGGCCAGACGGTAGGCGGCGGTGCGGTCGCTGTTGAGACCGAAATTGTCCACCTCCAGGTTCAGGTCGGTGATGGTGGTGGAAAACGGCTCGCTGTTGGCAAGGTCCGTAAAGTGGACGACGCCCTGTTTCAGGTTCAGCCGGTCGATGGTGACCACCGGCTGAAATCGACCGGTCGTGTCTTCGGCAGCCGCCGCTTGCGGCCCTGTGTCGTAGGCTTTCAACCGCCAGAAACGGCAGATACAGGTCTCCCTGAAGGCAGCCGTTTCAGAAAGATTTCCGGACCTTAGAGATCCACCTGGGCCAGCCGAATCTGCCCGGTCGAGCACCGTTGATGGCAGCAGATCGAATGTCAGCTCCCGGTGGTTCACCAAGGGGTCGCCGCTGCCGTCCGCCAGCTGGAGGTCCCGGAGTGAAAGCAGCCCGGCCACCACAAGCTCCGGCTGATTGTCCTGCCCCACGCGGAAGTTGATTTCGGTTTGCGCTTCCACCTGCAGGGAACGCACCACCAGGTTTTCCGGCAGCGGCAGGTAGGGCAGGTAATGGGGCACCCGCAACGCGTTAAGACCAAGTTCGGCCTTGGTTTCCCGTTGGGGGCCGAAGGGCCGTGTTTTGCCATCCAGGGAAAAGGCGGCGTCGTTGACCCGCGCAGCCAGCTTGAACAGGGTGTATACCTTCACGTCGGCCGGCCGGGAGGATAGGTCGGTAAGGCTCAGGTTCAGATCTTCGATGTGGTGGGTCACGGAGACCACCCGGTCATCCACAACGATCCGGCCGCCGGTGATGCGGGTGTCGTACACCGCCAGGGCACCCCCCCCCGCGTTGGCCGGTTGGCTATCTTCGGGTGCCTCGGGCGCGTCACCCGTGCCGATGTCCGAAAAATTGAATGTGCCCTCAGGGGTGCGCACCAGGAGGATGTCGGGATTGACCAACCGCACGGATTTGAGCACCACGGCCCATTTGAAGAGGGAGGCGGTCTGCAGGTTGACATACGCTTCATCCAGTTTCACAAAGGGCCCACCGCCGGGTTCGCGGATCGTGAGGTCCCTGAGGGTGATTGACAAGGTGAGCGGGTTGACCCTCACGGGGCCCACCGTCACCGGCCGGTGGATGGCCGCGGCCACCTGTTTTTCAAGAATGCTGCGAACAATAAAGGGAGCTCCGACAAACCCGAAAAGGGTATAGCTCACCATGCACGCGATGAGGGTCAGGGCAATTTTTCTCTGACGAGGCGTCAGATCGGCAGTTTTGATCATCTTGAAGGGTCCGCCGCTGGGGATGGATACGATTTCATTTTATAGGGCGCCGGCAATCACATCCAGGGCCCGTTCCATCAACTTCCTATCCGCCTGTGCGCCCATATGGCCCAACCGGAAGACCTTCTCGGCCAGCGGACCATAGCTGCCGGCCACCACCAGCCCATGCTCGCGCAGCCGCCGGTCCCATGTCTCCCAAGTAAACCCTTGGGGGATCCTGGCGGCCGTAACCGTGGGGGACGGAATGGCGCCAGGGGCCGGAAACAGGTCAATACCCATCGCCACCAGCCGCTGGCGGCAGAAACGGGCCACCGCATCATGGCGGTTAAAGCTGTTTTCCAACCCTTCATCCAGCAGGAGCCCGGCAGCCACATACAGCGCCGCCACTCCCTGCCAGTTGGGTGTGTAGGGAAAGAAACGATTTTTCACCGCCTGGTGAAAGGGTTTCAGCGCATCGTAGCCCACATAGCCTACGGCATCGATAATTTCCCACGCCTTTGGGCTCACTGTCAGGAAGGACATGTCCGGCGGTGCGGAGAGGCATTTCTGGGATCCTCCCAGGCATAGGTCGATACGCCAGTCATCGGCCAGCACCGGGACACCACCGGCACTGGCCACCGTGTCCACATAAAACAAGGGAACCCGGTACGCATGTTTCAGCCTGCCCAGTTCTTCCAAGGGGTTAAGGGTACCCGAGGGCGTTTCACAGTGCACGGCGGTGATCATCCGGGGTTTGAATTCGGCGATGGCGACTTCGATGCGGGCCATGTCGTTGATGGTTTCGTCGTAGCTGAAGCCCACGGTTTTAACGTCGGCGCCGATGGATTGGGCCATTTCGCCGATACCGTAGCCGAACACACCGGTGGCCACGGCCAACACCCGGTCACCGGGCACCAGACAGCTTTTCAAGGCGCTCCACAGGGCCAGCATCCCTTCGCCGGACTGGATCACGATATCGTCCGGGGTTCCGAAAATCGCTTTCAGCCGCCGCTGGGTGCGTGTGTAAAGCTCGACGAATTCCGGTTCCAGGTCGCCTGAGCCATAGGGTTCCAGGTAGACCTGCCGGATGGCATCGGGTACCGCCACTGGGCCGGGGACCATGGGCAGGGGATAGGTTTGCATGACAATCCCTCCTTGAGAATCGGACCTCATCCATTAGGGTCGGTGGTTGCGAAAAAAACCGGTCCTGTCAGCAAGATGGTGCTATAAGTGGATGCTGCGAATCCGCATCAGCAGCGTTTGAATCCGTTCGCGGTGCTCCGGCGGTATCATGAGCACGAACACGGGCTGGTTGGCCACCAGTCCGGCCGGCGCCGTGCCGAGCCGGCCGACAGCGTAGTTCTGTCGATTCTCATCGGAATCCAGGAACTGCATCACATCGGCAAGGTTGCCCGTATAGCCCTGGGCGTCAATATGCTCCAGGTATTGGAGAAACACGTTATTGACCGTCAAGACAAACGGGTCCATATCGGCAAATCCAGTCTGACCGCAATTGCTGGCTGACACCATGCACCGGCAGCCGAAGGGCCTCACCGGATAAATGGGGCAGGTATTGCCCTCCAGCACCGGGCAGGGGTCAGCGGTGGGGTTAAGGCGCTCTTCGGGCGGGTCGCCATCCCGGGCACAGATATCGGCCATGCGGTTGATGGAAACCCGGGGCCTGAACCGGTCCGGATGGGCGTTGCGGACCATGGCTGCCAGGCAGCCTGGGGCACCGGCCTTCTCCAGATGGGCAATGATCCGGTAGCCTTCCAGGGTGGTCATGGTGACGTTGGCCGTACAGCAGTGGGCGCAGTATTTTTCACACGCCAGGTCAAATTCGCCTACAAACCGATCGTAAATGTCGACCATGCGTTCCAGTATGGTCAATTTGGTGTCGAGGTCCATTAAAGAGACTTTCCAGGGGTTGAAGGACCAGATGGTTCTGATTTTCCTTATACGCCATTCCGCTCTCTTTTTCCAGCGCTTCCAGGCCGGGGTATCTCCTTGACAACCGTCCGGTGGATCGGTAGATGTGTGGCATCTGCTGCCTTAAATCAGGCCGGGAAGATAGACGGTTTCCGACTGGACGCCAAACGGCTGGCGCCTGCCGGCATGATGGTCGGGCCAGATTGACCATGGAGATCACAGGAGGATACCATGCCCAGCAAGGTCTATTTCATCGACATGCGCGCCACCGTCAAAGAGAATTTCATCGCCAAAATCGGGCGCCTCATGGATAGCGCCGGCATTTCAACCATCATCGACAAGCGGGATCTGACGGCGGTGAAAATCCATTTCGGAGAGATGGGCAATGCGGCCTTCATACGCCCGGTGTACATCCGCAAAGTGGTCGAGATGGTCAGACAGGCCGGCGGGGTGCCTTTTCTCACCGACGCCAACACCCTGTATGCCGGTACCCGCAGCGATGCCCCCCATCACCTGACCACGGCCATCGCCAACGGATTCGCTTACTCTGTGGTGCAGGCACCCCTGATTATCGCCGACGGCCTGAGGGGGAAAAACGAAACATCGATACCCATCCATCAGAAGCGGTTCGAGTCGGTCCATATCGGCACCGATATCGTCGAAGCCGAGGTCCTGTTATCCGTGGCCCACTTCAAGGGCCATGAGTTGTCCGGGTTCGGCGGCGCCATCAAGAACGTGGGCATGGGCTGTGCGTCCCGCAAAGGCAAATTGGCCCAACACTCCAGCTTGTCTCCCAAAATCTCAGGCGAGGCGTGCATCGGCTGCGGCGATTGCCAGGACCACTGCTCCCAGCAGGCCATCTCCATGGCGGACGAACAGGCGCAGATCGACGCCGAGGCTTGCATCGGCTGCGGCGAGTGCATCCTCATCTGCCCCAACCACGCCATTGCCGTACAGTGGAACCAGTCCATCCCGATCTTCCTGGAAAACATGGTAGAATACACCCTGGGTGTGCTCAAGGGCAAGGCGGGCAAAGCCCTTTTCATCAATTTCATCACCGATGTATCCCCGGCATGCGATTGCTACCCGGCCAACGACGCCCCCATCGTGAAAAACATCGGCGTTGTGGCCTCCACCGATCCAGTGGCCATCGACCAGGCTTCGGTGGATCTGGTGAACGCGGAACCGGCTTTGGCCGGCACCCGGCTGTCCACCAACACCGCTCCCGGAGAAGACAAATTCAAAGGCATCTATCCGAAAGTGGACTGGCAGATCCAACTGGACTACGCCGAACGGCTGGGCTTGGGCACCCGGGAATACGAGCTGGTAAAACTCTAAGGCCAATGCCGAACCGGATCAGATCGGGAATCAAGGAATGCTGCGCACTGCTGTTCACATGGTCCTGCACGTTTTGGCGCCGGCCGCTGTCGCCCGCCTTGCATTTCCCGATCGATGGAAAAGGGCCTGGATCGTCATGCTTGCCACCATGGTCGTAGACCTGGACCACTTGCTGGCCACACCCCTATTCGACTCGAACCGTTGCAGCATCGGCTTCCATCCTTTGCACACCTGGCTCACCATCGCGGTGTACCTGCTGCTGACCGCCGTTCCCAAAACCCGCTGGATGGGACTGGGCCTGGTCATTCATATGGCACTGGACGGACTGGACTGCCTGTGGATGGCATGGACTGGCTGAGTGTGAATGCAACTGAAAAGGGCAGGGGCCTTGCTGCGCCCTGTCTTAACCCCTGAACAACCGGCCGCCAATGGTTCGGTCAGCCTTTCTTTTTCCTGCCCGCGAGGCTACCAGATTTTGATGCTGCGGCCCTTCAGCGTCAACAGTTCCTCGGTGGTGATTCTGAGCCGCTCAGCCAGAACACCCGCAAACACGCGATAGATGACATATCCGAAAGCCAGTTTATCGGTGCCGGTCAGCTGTTCAATGTAGTAGATGTCCGTAGCCAGGCAGACCGTTTCGCCAACGGCAGCAGCCGATGCGCTGCGGGGCGCACACTCGATGGCACCCATTTCACCGAAGATATCGCCCCTGCGCTGAAGCATGGCCACCGGCTTACCGTCCTTCATCAGCCGGACCTTCCCATAGACCAGAAAGTAGAGCCACGTATCGGCGCTGCCCTGATCGAAAATGGTTTCTCCCGGGGTGTACTTTCTGATTTTACTCATGGACATCAGGTGATGAAGTTCATCATCCTGAAACGGTTCGAAGATTTCGAACTTCTTGATGTCGTTCAGGACTCTCTGGTTGCCGCTTAAGAAGTCGGTTTCCTGCATGGCGGTCCTCGCTGGCCCGTCCGTTCAAGGAAACAAATGAAGCGGCGGTGCCGGTTGACAAGACAGAAGGATATTGATCAATCTTAATATAAGTGCGCCTGAACGCAACACGTTTTTTTTGGAGTGGCGATGGCTGACGGCAGGAAACGCGGGCCGAACAGGGTAAAAAAGGAACAGCTGGGCCGGTATCACGGGTTGTCGGACCGGTGTTCAAGCCTTAAAAACCAAGCCTTGATCACGGCGTTGGACAAGGTGGCCAGGGGAATGGCGAAGAAAAGTCCCCAGAGCCCCCACAATCCGCCGAACAGGAGCACAGCCACGACAATGGCCACCGGGTGAAGATTCACCACGCCGGATAGCAGCAGCGGCGCCAACAAGTTGCCATCCAGAATCTGGATGATGGCATAGGCAACCATGGCCGAGGCAAATTCACTGCTCCACCCCCACTGGATGAAGGCAGCCAGTGCCATAACAAACCCCATGATCGTTACGCCGATGTAGGGAATGATGACTGACAGCCCGACGAACAGGGAGATCAACAGGGAAAACTGCAACCCCATGGCCTTGAACGCGACATAGCTGACCCCCCAGATGATCAGCAGTTCCCAGCCTTTGCCCCGGATGTAGTTGGTCACCTGGACATTGGCTTCCTGCCACACGGATTCGGTAAGATCCATGTTGTCGGGCAGAAAGCGCCGGCCCCAGGCCAGGAGTATTTCCTTGTCCTTCAGCAGAAAAAAGACCATGAACGGCACCAGCACCAGATATACCACCAGGTGGAGGAGCCCCACGACCGAGGCCAATGACAGGGTCAGGACCCGTTTGCCCACTGTGGATATGCCGGCATTTAGAAAATCGATGATCTGCCTGACCTGAATTTCGGAGATAAGCTCCGGGTAGCTGGTGGGCAGCTGTAGCAGCCGGTATTGGACCGTGGCCAGCATGCCGGGCAGCTGCTGGACCAGCTGGCTGATCTGCTTGACGGTCAGGGGGATCAGCCACAGGATCATGATGATCATGCCGGCCATGAAGGCCGTAAAAACAATGGACACGGCTGCCAGTCGGGGCAAGCGGGAACGCTGCAGCAGGCCGACGATGCCTTCGAGCAGATAGGCGATGATGATGCTGATCAGCACAGGTGCCAGAAGACTGCCCACAAAATAGACCAGGCCTGCTCCCACCAGCAACATGATGCCGAGGATGACCCGTTGGGGATCAGAAAAATATCTATCTCTCCAGGCTTTGAACAGATCCAACATGCGGTGATCGTCCTGATCTCTTGAATGAAACGTCAAGCCCGATGCTTAACAAGCTGAGCGCCCGACATCGACCATCGAACGTCCCACGCCGAAGGATAACCAATTGCCATGGCGACATTTCGGCATGGAACAACCCGTAATCTGAATTGGCTTATATTTCTGCGCTGAACGGTCGATGTGCCTCGGTTCAATTCCTTTGGCCTAAGGCGATGCATGTTCACCGTTTTAGTTTCGATTGGAACGTGATAAACAAGGGGCGGCTGCCCGCTTATGCTTTTTTCACGGCCAACCTGCCTGGGGCGACTGATGCCCTTGGTGGATCCAGACATCGTTAGAAACGGTATCCATAGACCAGCCCCAGCGTGTCCATGCCTTCATTGGGCGATGCCAGATAGGCGTTGGACACGTGGGTGAAGGCAAGGATAACCCGGTGACGCCGGTTGATGGCGTAGCCGATTTCGATGGGGATCCTGAACAGCGCCCGCGAACCCAGGGATTTCCGGTCGGCCGAATCCGCAGCCCGCCGGCCGTTGTGCAGGGCCAGACCGAATCCAGTTGAAAAAAAGAGTGCTGAACACGGCTCCCACTGGAGCAGGAATCCACCATACCCGTTGCTGGTATCACCCCGGGTGTTCAGGCTGACGCCCACGTTGGGATAAGCCGCAACCGAATGCAGGTGGAACAGTGAACGGTTGAAGACCACCTCCGCGCAAAGGTCCGGTCCCTTCTCCTTCGATTCACCGCTCCACAGCCCGTCAACATCGTGGGCCGCCAACCCGATACGGACTTCCCTGACTGGACCGGCGGGTGGACTTTGGTCAAAAGCGTATCCCCCAGCGGCCACCACCAGACAAAGGGCCACTGTCCAGAACCCCAGGCGCAAGTGACGAATCCCGATGCGGTGCCACGGGGCCAGCGGTTTGGCACCCATCATTGGGCAGTATCTTGAGGCAGCTCACAGGTGTCTTTCCGAACCGGTTTTTTTGCCTCCACATAATGGGCTGCGGCCAGGGCTGCCGTGCAGCCGTCGGCGGTCGAAAGAACGATCTGGCGAGCGAATTTTTCCCGCAGGTCGCCGATCACGTAGATTCCGGGAGTCGTGGTCTCACACTTCTCGTTGGTCACCACCATGCCGTCGGCGTTCATCCGGGTGCCCGCGGGGACCAGCTCGTTATTGGGGTTGAAGCCGATAAAGATGAACACTCCGTTGACACCCAACTCCCTGGTTTCCGCCGTCAGGGTGTCTTTCAGGCCGACGCGTTCCACGCCATCGCTGTCGGCCCTGATATCGGTAATAACGGTATTCCACAGCATTTCGATGTTGCAGTCGGCAAAAATCCGCTGCTGGAGGATCTTGCTGGCCCGCAGTTCATTACGGCGGTGGGCGATGTAGACCTTTTTGCACAGCTTGGCCAGGTAAAGGGCCTCTTCCGCGGCACTGTCTCCACCACCGACCACCACCACCGTTTTGCCCCTGAAGAAGAATCCGTCGCAGGTAGCGCAATAGGAAACGCCCTTGCCGTATAACTCGCGCTCGCCAGGTATATCGAGCTTTTTCGGACTTCCGCCGGTGGCCAGCACCACTGCGTGGGATTTCAAGACCTCTCCGTTGGCCAGTTTGATCGTATGGTAGTCGAGCCCCGGGTCCAGCTCCGTCACCTCCTGAGAGATTATTTCCAGATCGTAGGACTGGGCATGCTGGGTGAACTTCATTGACAGTTCCGCCCCGCTGATGTGGGTGAATCCCGGGTAATTCTCCACTTCGTCACTCATGGTCACCTGACCGCCGGTGACACCCTTTTCCACCAGTACCGTTTTCAGTGCCGCACGCATGGCATAAATCGCGGCGGACAAGCCGCCCGGACCGCCACCGATGATTACCAGGTCATAAAAATCGCACTGTGCCATGGTCAACCTCCCTTTTTCTGCTGGGACAGGGCTTCTTTCAGCTGGTCCCCCAGGGTGCCCAATGCGTCGGTCGTCCCTCCGGAAAATTCCTGCCACCCCTGGTCACCGGCACCATCGCCGGTGCCCAGGGAGATTTTGCGCTCCCTGGCATTGACCCCGTCGATGGTCACCATGATGGCTGCACCGGGCTTGAGGGCCTCGATCGCGGCCGCATTTTCCGAGGCGGCGATTTTAGACTTGGGGAGCAGGCCGGTAATCCCCGGTGCCAGGTTTACGAAGATACCGAAGCCCTCCTTTTTTTCAACCCGCCCCTGTACCGTTCCACCGAGCTTGAATTTTCCTTCGATGTCCGCCCACGGATCTCCTTCGGCATCCTTGATGCTCAGGGAAATGCGCTTGCGGTCAAGGTCGAACTCCTTGACCATCACCATGATCTCATCACCGGGGGCGACCACTTCTTCCGGGCGCATCACCCGGCGCGTATAGCTCATTTCGCTGATGTGCACCAGTCCCTCGATGCCGGGGAAAAGTTCGACGAAAGCACCGAAGTTGGCGCATCGGGTTACCTTGCCCTTGAATTTGTCTCCCACGCGAACCCGGTTCGGAGCATCGGCCCAGGGATCACCCATGGCCTGCTTTAGGGAAAGGGAGATCTTCTTGGTACCCGGCTTGTCGCCGTCCTTGATTCCCAGAACCTTGACCTGGAGTCGATCCCCCACCTTGACGGCCTGTTCGGGGGTGTCCAGCCGGGACCAGCTGAGTTCGCTGATGTGCACCAGCCCCTCCACACCGGGTGCCAGGGCCACAAAAGCGCCGAAAGGCATGATACGGACCACGGTTCCCTCGAAGACCGCGTCCTCGTTGAGCTGCTCCATGAAGGTCTTGCGGCTGGCTTCCAGCTCCTTTTGAAGGATGTCGCGCCGCGAAATCACAATGTTGCGGCCCCGCTCTTCGAACCGTTTGATGATAAAAGGAAAGGTTTGGCCCACGTACGCTTCCGGATCTTCCACATAGGTCAGGTCCATCTGGCTGATGGGGCAGAAGGCACGCTGCTTGACCACCTCAACCTGGAACCCGCCCTTGATAGCGGCCATCACCTTGCCCTCCACCGGTATCCGCTGCTCCCAGGCATCTTTGAGCATATTCAACCCGCCGATGCCGGAAATGGCTCTGGACAGGCGGATTTCGCTTTCGTCGGCGGCGACAACATAGAGGTCCAGCTCGTCTCCTTGAACCAGTGTCAGCTGGCCATCCTCATCCAGCAGCTCGGACCTTTCCACCACCCCGTCCACCTTGGTACCCGTGTCCACAAACACGCTGGTGCTGCCGATGGCGATGATTCGACCCCGGATCCTGTCGCCCACTTGTATATTTTCATTCATGCCGGCGCTGTAAGATTCGAACAGGTCGGCAAAGCTCTCTTCTGTTTCAGGTGGCTCATTATCAAAATCGTCGTTCATGGTTGTTCTCCCAGTTCAATAAAAGGTGCAGCAACTTCACCAGAAAATGAAGGCTTTTGCAAGCCTATTGTCGGTTTGAGGCCAATTGATGGATCTCCGGCCAAGGCCCGGTTTCTCGACAGCGAACACTGCCTGAAAAAGCCCTTGCCGGGGTTGACAACGGCCTGCAGATGGATAAGCTTCTCCCATCGGTGTCGATGTCCGTCGACGCTTTTTCTTCCACCCTCACTCAGGAGGACGTGTCATGGCCATCATCAAGTGGGATCCGCTGGGAAATATCACCACCTTACAGGACCGCATCAACAAGCTCTTCGATGACTCGTTTCCCCATCAGATGCATACCGGCGAAAAGGTCCCCCTGTGTGCCTGGACGCCCAGTGTGGATATCTATGAAACCGACCAGGGCATCATCGTTGCCGCCGACCTGCCCGGCGTGAACAAGGAAGATGTGGTGGTGGAGGTCAAGGACAACCTGATGACCATCAGTGGGGAGCGATCCGCCGACCCGGCACTCCAGGCAACCAACTATTACCGCCGGGAACGCATCTGCGGCAAATTCCACCGGGCTTTCACCCTGCATGCGATGGTATCACCCGAAGCGATCAAAGCCAAATTCAAAAACGGCGTGCTGGTGGTGGAAATCCCCAAACCCGAGGAGGACAAACCCAGACAAATCTCCGTGGACATTGATTAGTGGTCTTGCCGAACCGCTGTCAGCCCCGGTTGAGGTGTTTGTCGAAGTTCGAGATATGGTAAAAGAGGATGTCTCGGAGGGTGCTCAGAAAAATATCTTTTTCCAACTCGCCACGGCCAACCTGCTTCTCGATGAAAGACAGCCTGGACTTGAGCAGCTGATGCTCTGCGAGATGTTCGCGGGTCATATTCAGGCCCTCTTCCCTGCAAATCGTTTCCTCGCTGTCCAGATGGTTGGCCAGAGCAGAAATCAAGATCCGGGCCGAAGGTATCCACTCCCCCGCTTTATTCCGGCAGAGACCGATCATGCAGTCGATATTGGCATGTTCACTGTCGATTCTCACATTGCCAGTGGAAAAGTAGGAATAATACATAGGCACCCCCACCTGTGAAAGGCACTTGTATTGACAGATAGAAACACCTAAGATTAGCAAACGGCAAGGCAGATAGTCAATTTCTATTTGTTCCCCACCAGTTTCCAGCGGCTCTGTTCAGGAGCAAGAAAGGCGTCAACCATGAAGCGACAGGCGCACGGCGTGATCAGCTTGCTCTTGGTGGCGGGAGCCATGGCAACGGCCCTGGTGAGCGTCTGGCAGACGTCCATTGGCTGGGGATCGGCCTACCTCCTCCTGCTCGCCGGTGGTGCGGGAACCATCCTATTCGCGTATTGTGCCAAATGCCCATGCCGCCTGCAGGGTTGCGGTCATGTGATCCCCGGCTGGCTGACCCGGGTTTTGCCAGCCCGCGCCCAGGGGCGATATGGGGTCATGGACTACCTGGGTGTCATCATTCCTTTGGTTTTGTGGGTCGCCGTCCCACAGGTCTGGCTGCGGCACCACCTGCCTGCAATGATCCTGTTCTGGATGCTATTGGCCGCAGGCGGCATCGAGATCCTGCTTTATGTGTGCAAGGGATGCAACAATGATCGCTGCCCAATGCAGTTGCTCCGCAATTGAAACGGACCCCGCCTAATTATTCATGTCCGATGGACTTAGCCGACGATCTTGCGGACCCCAGTCAAACCCGAAAAAGTTCTTCCTTACCATCCAGATCTTGCAACAATTCTGCAATGGCCCGAGCCCCGTCACCGACACGATCCACACATCTCTCGTGATCGTCGGACAGCTTGTAGGTCATCGCCGCCTCGAGGTCCGTAAAATCCACACCGGTCATGTCGAGGCACGAATGACCCCCGATGCGGCCGGTCAGGGTTTTCACCATGCGCTGGGCAGGCAGGATGATCGGCATCATGCCGTCAAGGCCGGATTCAAGACTTCCCCTTCCCACGAGCAACCCGAGAATCATCAGCCCGGCCGTGTGCACGCCACAGGTCAGCGAACTCATCATTCCGCCTTGCATGGCACCGCCGGCGCGAAGCACCATGCGGTTTTCCATGCCCAACGCCTCCATGAAGGCCCACAGGACGCTCTGGGTGCAGCTGTCGTATTGTTTCAGGTAAGTCATGGCTTGGGTTTTCATCTTTTCCGGCCATAGCGGATCATTGGGTACGACCCATCGCTGCGGTTTTGTTATTATTTGTGCAGAAGCTGCTTTCATTACCCCCTCCTTTTGGTTTTATTGTTTGATAACTTTCGAACTATAAGGCTAAATTTTTTTAGTGTGTAAAAAAGGCCCGGAGCTGTTCAATGATGTCCGGGTCCACCCAGCAGGCAATGTTCTGACCTCTGCGTTCCGTCCGGATGATGCCCACCCGCCGAAGCTCTTTGATATGGTGGGATACCGTGGGCTTGCCCACCTCCAGTTCATTGCCCAGGTCCCCGATGAACATGGTGTCCACATCGGCGTTCTTGTCATAGACGCCCACCGTACCCGGACGGCAGCAGGTGGTCAGCAACAGAAAAATTTTCAGTCGGTTCGGGTTGGACAATGCCTTGAAAATGTCCGCCAACTGTTCAATCGGTATGTTTGTATTGTTTGACATATATCGAACTATAAAACTTTAAGGTGATTTGTCAACTCTTTTTTTGTTTAAATATTCAAAAGCCGTCAATCATGATTACTTTATCCGATAAGTGCAACGCCCAATTTCATAGAAGCGGTCGATATTGGGATCTTGAACCAAAGGAGCCTCGCCATGAACCAAAGAGATATCGTACCCAACGAAAAAGAGTGTATCAGCCAGTGCATCATCAAGTTCTGGTCCGGTTCGGATCGAAAGGTTGAGAACCGGGACGAGCACTACGAACGATGCCTGACCAACTGCAATGTCTGCGGTTCGGCCTGACCGGCCGCCGCATAAAAACCGATGACCTGTCTTCTGCCGGGGTGAGATCCCATCGCGGTTACCGGCGGGAAAAAACATAAAAACCCCACTGGCGCAACCTAATGCCGGTGGGGTTTTCTTGTTTTGCCTGGCCGACTGGGTCATCGAACGCCAAGCGTCACCAGTTTTCCTGCCAGCCATCTGCCGGCAACAGCCATTGATTTCAAGGTCAGATAGGTTTCGGCGGATTTGCGGAACAAGAGGGTGCACTGGGCCGCGAAATCCTCGTCCCGGTCGTTGAAGCTAACCCGGATCGACACCCGTGGGAGGGCGGCCAGTTCCACGCAAAGGTCATAACCGGGTGCGCCGTTGATTGCCTTGCCGCTCAGTCCCGTACAGGCCGTTTGAAGCGCATCTACCGCCCCGGCGAAGGTGCTTTCGATCAGCTTGTTGGTATTGTCGGTGAAATAGCCCATTAGGGGACCGGCCGCGGAAAATTCGCGAAAGGTGATCCACGCGTTAGCTGCCGGTGGCTCGGCCGGGGCCCGCAGTACATAATCCAGGAGCAGGCTGCCCACCGCCGGTGTGGGGGGATTGCCACGTGCATCAATGATACCGTCGGCCGACACCCGGTGAACCCTGCCGAAGAAAGGGATCATCATGGCATTGCCGGATAGAGGGGCTCCCAGGATACCCGCTCTCCCCGCAAGATCAACGCCGGCCATGCGACCGAGGCGCTGGGCCAAGGCGGATTCAAAATAGAACCGGTTATGTTCAGGCATCGTGCCGCTGCGTTGAGGCGGCGCATCCGTCGCAGCAGCCAACGCACCCGCCTGTCCTGCGCAACCGGATCTGCTGCGCCAGGGTTGCATATTCATCCTCCAGGGTCAGCAGATCCATCATCACCGGCGGCTTGACCGAGTGGGCGGGAAGGCGCGCTTCGGTCTCCTTGATGGCTGCTGCCAGTTCCTTTAGCCGGGCTTCCATTTGGGACAGTGATTTCAAGATGCCTCCTCGGGGGTCAATAGGCAATCCCCGCCGCCATGGCATGCTCAGCACGGGTGCAATGGCAGGGGGTTACCGCGTAGACCATGTTGCAGGCGGGGCAGGCCGACACCATGGTTTCCATTTTAAACGCGTTGCCGCAATGGCTGCACACCATGTCCAGCGGTGCGGGTACCGGCGACCGGTCGAATCCCATCATCCGCACCTTGTCCGCCACCTGTTTTCCGTTGTCGAAACATCCGCCGCATCCGTCATGCATCGGTTCACCTCTATTACCGGGGTTGTTGTTGGGCTTCGGCTCCAGGCCATTCATCTGTGGAGACTATTGCCGGAAACATCGCCCACATGCATTGACCCAGGTCAAAACCGTGAAGCCCTGCGGATGAAGCGATAGCCGATGTCATGGCGGTTGACATTTCAGGAAGATCGGCCATACTGCCGCTTTAAAAAGGCGTCAAACCCTAACAGGAAACCTGCCCCCATGAACAACCATAACCCAGCAGGACACTTTCCCCAGCAGGCGGAGATGCTGGCCAACCGGGTGAAAAAACGCTTCAAGCACCTGCGCGGCCGTTTTGACCGCCAGCATATCGAGGTCTTCCGGCTCTATGACTGGGACATCCCGGAAATCCGTGCCGTGGTGGATTGGTACGGCGGCCATCTGGTGATCGGAGAGTATATGCGGCGTCAGTCGGTGCCTGAATGGCTGCCTCTGATGGGGCAGGCCGTGGCCGAAGTTCTTGAGGTGCCAGCGGATAGGGTCCACCTGAAACAGCGCTGGGCCGGCAAGCAGGAAGGCAGCCGCTACGCGCGCATCGACCACACGGACAAAAAGATTGTTCTCTCGGAAAGGGACCTGAAATTTCTGGTCAATCCTTACGACTATGTCGATACGGGCCTATTCGCCGACCACCGGGAGACCCGGCAGATGGTCCGGGACATGGCTGCCGGCAAAGATTTTCTCAACCTCTACTGCTACACGGCATCCTTTTCCTGCTATGCCGCCAAGGGCGGGGCGCGATCGACCGTATCGGTGGACCGGTCGGAAAATGCGATCCAATGGGCCCGTGAAAACCTGGCTCTCAACGGCATCGATCCAACAACCAACCGGCTGGTCCAGGCCCACACCTTCGACTTTCTCAAAAAAGCCGCCCGTGAGAACCAGCGCTTCGACCTGGCCGTGGTGGATCCGCCCTCCTACTCGACCACCAAGACCCGCAACGTGGAATTCGACATCGCCAGGGACCATCCCCGGCTGTTGGCAGCGGTGATCGAATTGCTGCGACCGGCAGCCAGCCTCTTTTTCTCCACCAACCACCAGAATTTCGAGCCGCACATGGATGGTTTCAAGGTTGCCGAGGTAAAGGAAATCACATCCAGCACCATCCCC
The DNA here is from genome assembly GCA_963704985.1 of uncultured delta proteobacterium. Classification (GTDB taxonomy): domain Bacteria; phylum Desulfobacterota; class Desulfobacteria; order Desulfobacterales; family Desulfosarcinaceae; genus Desulfosarcina. The sequence continues at coordinate 239,643 of CAVPIL010000020.1, forward strand.
GAGGACTACCTGAATAAACGCAAGACCATCCACCGCTGCTGGCGGTTCACGGTATAATCGAACGTAATGGCTTCATGTGATAGCGCTTTCGAGCCGCGATATCAGGGTTTTGACGACAACAGGTGTTCGATCCCCTCAACCCGTCGGCTGTCCGCGGCGTGAAAAAATGAACCGAGGAAGAAAAGCGCTCCCGCCAGCAGGGCCAACAGGGGCAGAAAGGTCATGGCGGTCTGCAGGCTGTATCGGTCGGAGAGGGCGCCGATGACGGGCGGGCCCAGGGCGCTGCCCAGAACATGCTGAACGATGACGCACAGACTCAGCGACACGGCCCGCAGACCCGGATGAACCACATCCTGGGTAACCGCCACGGCGCCGGGCACGAAGGCCACGGCACTGATTCCGGCACCCAGCAGCACGGCGTACTGAACCGGTCCGCTGAGCCACCCAAAGGCGACCAGGAGCAGCACGGCGGTGGTCGCTGATGAGGCGGCGGGGAACAACAGCCGGGCATTTCTACGGCGTTTCATCCAGTGGTCCGTAAGCCATCCACCCAGCGGCGCTCCGATGACCGCCAGCAGCATCACCACGCCTCCCTTGGTGGCGGCCCGGCTCATGGAGAGATCCTCAACCCGCTGAAAATAACTGGGCAGCCAGGTCATCAGGGCCGTGGTCACGAAGGTGTTGGCGGCAAAGGCCAGGTTGTTGAACGTCAGGGTCCGGTTTTTCAACACATGCCCGGCGATATCCGCCCAGCCCATCCGGGTGTCTGCTTGATCCGGGCTGTCCGCCGGCTTCACCAGGGCAATGGTGCGGTAATCGCTGACCCAAAAGAACAATAGGGCCACAATGACACCGGGCAGCGCCACGATGCCGAAGGCGTGGCGCCAGCCGAAATGCTCGGCGATGACGCCGCCCAGGACGACTCCCAGGGCGCTGCCCAAAGGAATCGACGCATTCCAGATGCCCAGCATGCGTGCCCGACTGGCTTTGGGAAACAGGCTGGCGATCATGGCCGTGCCGCCGGGGGCGTATCCCGCCTCTCCCAGGCCGATGGCGGTTCTGGCCGCAAAGAGCTGGTTGAAGTTGCGCGTGAAGGCACAGGCCAGTGTTGCCGCGCTCCATAAAAGCGCCATCAGGCCGATGCTTTTCTTGCGGCTCCAGCGGTCGATGAGCACCGACACGGGCAGGGTGAAAATGAGAATGGACCAGTAGACGGCGGAAACCAGCAGGCCGCACTGGGTGTCCGTAATCCCCCAGTCTTGTTTCAAAAAGGGGAACAGGGAAACGATCACCAGCCGGTCAATATAATCGAACATGTAGAGCAGGAAGAGCAGTGTGAAAACTGCCCGCGGAGAAGATATCGGGGCGCGGGGGCCGGGATCGGAGATGCTATTCATAACGGCCGTATTTTTTCGTCGCCTGGAACATGGCGATGCAGTTTTCAGGATTGACGCCGGGATGCAGGGAGTTGGACGAGCATACGATGTACCCGCCGCCCGCCGCCGCCGCATCCATGGCCTGCCGGACGGCCGCATCCACCTGCGCCGGCGTTCCCTCGGGCAGCAGGCGCATGCAGTCGATGTTGCCCAGCAGGCAGATTCTGTCGCCGCAGGCGTCCTTGACTTTTTTCAGGTCCATGCCGGCCTGTGGCTCCAGGGGGTTGAGGCCGTCATACCCCGATGCGATCAGGGTCTCCAAAATAGCCCACAGGTTGCCGTCGCTGTGACGAACCACTTTCAACCCCAGCGCATGGGCCAGGTCTACGAGCCTGCGGTTGTAGGGATTGACAAAACGCTTGAAATGCGCGGGCGAGATCAGCAAGGCGTTGGTATTGGCGATATCGTCCTCCACCACCAGGACATCCAGGCCGGCGTCGGCCAGCATGTCCAGCTGTTTGAGGTTGTATCGGGTCACCATCTCCGCCACCCGCTCGATCAGCAGCGGATCCTGGTAGAGCTTGAGCATGTAATTCTCCATGCCGATCAGCCGCCAGCTTCTGACGAACACCCCCCGCATTAGCCAAAACAGCGCCACGTTCCCCTTGAACCGCTCTCTGGCCAGGTCCAGCAGCAGCAGGTGGGCGCGGTCGGGTTCCGGCGCCGTGTAGCCGTCCAGGTCAACGGCATCCCTTACCGGATGCCCTTTGGCCACCGGCAGACCGTGGGGGCTGCGTTGGTAGGTGATGCCCCAGTCGTCCATGACGTGCCGGTCGTCCAGTTCCCGTTCATGGCCGATCTCAAAGGTCGTGATGCCGTCCACGCCGAAGGCCTCGTGAATCAGGAACAGGGTGTCCACCAGCTTCATCTTTTCCCCATCGGTCATTTCATGGAACTGCCGGGGTGCCGGCAGACCATCGGTGAGGTGCCTGCCGATACCGATGATGGGCGCCTCGTTGATGCCATGAATATAAAGGGGCACGCGATCGGGCTGTTGGACAGCCAGCGCTTTCAGGATTCGTTCTTTTCCATTCATGGGGTCGCTGTTCTCCTTAGGAGCGGGATTCACCTGTTTCGGCACCGGTTGCACCGGACCAATCGAGGGCGGGAATGATGCCGAAGCGCAGGAAATGGCCTTGGACATCAAACCGGCCGCCGCTGTCCAGGTCGGTTGCCAACTGGTAGACGGGCGTGTAGGCCAATCGGTAGGCGCTCTTCGGGCGGCTGCTTTCACCGGAATCGGCCGGATGTGCATCTGCGTGGCCGGGCAAGACCGTTGCAGCAAAAACAATGGCTAGGGCCAATACGGCCGGGATCAGCCTGTTGCGGATCATTTGGGGCTCCTTGTGAGCAAGGTGACAATGGGTAGCGGAACCTGAAATGTCTCTTTACACCGGTGCCGTAACCTTCGTCGAGGACTTTCTTTGCGCGACAGGGATGCCCCGGACAGGTCGGCGACGCCATCGATCCTGAATTTGACAAACCATACCCACTCAGGTTAAGGGAGTTTCGGCTGACAGGTGCGGGAGTGCCGGCGCTTCAAACCGCCGTCCCGTTAAAAGGAAAGATGGTGAAACGCCATCGCATACCAGCCGTTGCTGTGATCGGGAACGAACGCCGCCAAACGCCACTATTGAGCGACCATCGATGGGAAGGCGCGGCCAGTAGGACAGAAACAGAAACTCCCCTAAACGTGGATATTGGTTCAAGGTCAACACGCCATCACCACATAGACTGAGCCGATAGACCCGTTTAGGTGCCCGTAAGCCAGAAAGCCTGCCTGTCCATAGCCCGCGGGCATACCGTATGCGCCCGCCTTCACGGATACCCGCTGGAAGCTGTCCGTATCGTTTTCGTCCGGTGGTTCAGGCGAAAGGATACAGGCCTAGCGTGTTGCGGGGTTTTTATGGATGTGGACTGTTCCCGCCTTTTGTGTGTCTGACTTTTCACCCTGCCGTCCCTTCTGCCGGATTCATCGTTGATCACATAAGGAGCGTATCGTCAGATGCAACAGGACAAATCCTTCGGCGCAATCATCACCCGACTCATCGACAAGCAGGACTTGACCCGGGAAGAAGCCAGGGCGGCGTTTTCCCTAGTCTTGCAGGACGAGACGACGGCCATGCAGCAAGGCGCTTTTCTGGCAGCCTTGCGGGCCAAGGGAGAGACCGAACAGGAAGTCGCCGGCGCCTGGGAGGCCATCTATGCCCTGGACACCACCAAGGTGACCGTCCTTGACGATGCCCCGCTGATGGAAAACAGCGGCACCGGCATGGACACCTTCAAGACCTTCAACATCAGCACGGCGGCCGCCATTGTGGCGGCATCGACCGGGGTGCGCATGGCCCGCCACGGCGCGCGCGCCATCACCTCCGTCTGCGGCACGGTGGACATGGCCGAAGCATTGGGCGTTGACGTGGAGTGCGATGCCGACCTGGTGGCCCGCAGCATCGCCGGCGCCAATATCGGTCTGTTCAACGGCATGAGCCCCAGGATTCATCCCATGGCTCTGGGTCGGATCCTCTCCCGGATCCATTTTGGATCCACCTTGAACATTGCCGCCTCTTTGGCCAACCCGGTCATGCCGCGCTACGGCGTCCGGGGTGTCTATGCCCAGGAGATGATTCTGCCGGTCGTCCGGGTGATGAAGGCGATCGGCTACCGCCGGGCCCTGGTATTCCATGGTGAGGTCGGCGGCACGGCCAAGGGCATGGATGAAGCCTCGGTGTGCGGCACCACCTGGTGTGCGGAACTGAATGAGATCGGTGCGATCCGTACCTACACCCTGGAACCCGCCCGCTTGAGGATAGCTGTTCACGATCCGGACGGCCTCCGTCCTGAAGCCGATCTGGACAAGGAATCCAGGCGATTCGTCGCCCTGATCCGGGGGCAGGAGAATGGCAACGGCGCCCGCAGGCAGGCCGTCGTGCTCAATGCCGGTCTGATCCTGAAAGTGGCCGGCAAGACCGATACCCTCGCAGCGGGCATGGACGCGGCTGCGGCCGCCATCGACAACGGCAGTGCCTGGCGAACCCTTCAAGGTTGGGTGACCACGCAACATCGCCAACCGGAGAAAGGCCTGGCCCGCCTGCGCCGGCTGCAGATTTGAACGCCAGGAAGGTGTGAGCCATGGAACTGCTGGTCATTAAAAGCGGTACGGATTACCTTCGGTTCAACAAGGGAACCTATGCTGCCGTCGGTCTGGACAAGGCCAGCGTCTTCCCCTTGGAACGGCTGGCGCAGGTGAGAGACCAGTTGACCGCGGTGCAAGCCAGCGGCTTCCCCGGTGCCGCCATTTATCGGCTGACCTTGAGGGAAACACCGCTGTGAAGGAGCCGCCGAAATGAAGCTGGTGCTCACAGGACCGGGCCGCATAGAAACACGACGGTCGGCCATGCCGGAACCGGTTGCCGGCATGACCCGTCTGAAGGTCAACTACTGCGGGGTCTGCCGCACGGACGCCAAGATGTGGCACGAAGGTCACCGGGACCTGGTGCTGCCCCGGGTGCTGGGGCATGAAATCATGGCCGAGGACGAAACCGGCCGCCGGTATGCCGTGTGGCCCGGCAACGCGTGCGGCGATTGCCGTTATTGCGCCAGCGGCAGAGAGAACCTGTGTGAATCCATGCAGATCATTGGTTTTCACCTGGACGGCGGGTTCAGCGACTACCTGCTGGCCCCGGCAACCAGCCTGATTCCCGTCTCGCCGGATATCGCATCCCATCTGGTCTGTTTTGCCGAACCGGTGGGATGCGTACTCAATGCCCTGGACAAACTGAGTCTGAAACCCACGGACCGGCTGCTGATTTTCGGCGGCGGCACCATGGGGCTGATTGCCGCTCTGGCGGCTAAGGCCATGGGAACGAGTCCCTTGGTGATTGAAAAGAACGCGCAGAAAATCGCCAGGGCGGCAGCGTTTCTGAAAGCCACCGAGATCACCTGCCTGCGGGAAACCCTGCACGGCGGTTTCGATGCGGCGATCAATGCCTGCGCCGATTGCCTTGCCTTTGGTCAGGGACTTGCCAAGCTGGCCAAGAACGGCCGTTTGGCCTTTTTCAGTGGATTGACCAAGAACCGGCAGATCGAAACCAACCTCATCAATGTCATGCACTACAAGGAAACGCAGGTTTTCGGTGCCTACGGATTGACGCGCATACACATGGCGCGCGCCCTGGATCTCATCGGAGACCACCCGGCGTCCTTCGATCGATTGGTCGCAGGGATGGCGGCCCCCCGGCAGCTGGCTGAGATTCTGCCCGATGTCCTTGCCGGCGGCTCGTTCAGATATATTCTGGATATTAGCGGGGGAACACGCGCGGCGGCAGCGACGGGCCGTCCGTAACATCGCGGATTTAATTCTCCCGGCCTCCGGCAAGCCTCAGACCTGTCGTTGGCGGCTGGCATGGTTAGAAGCGATAGCGCAGGCCGGCACACAGAGCATTTGAGCCGCCGTCATCGGCCATGGTTTAGCATTTCACCGCTTGCCGATCGAGTCGGCCTCGGGGCCGGCCAGGCCGTTGAAGGCAACCTTGCCGAGCATGGTGCAGCGCTTTCCTGTGGATCCCGCTGGGCCAACCGCGCCGCCATTGGCGCTGGGGACTATTTCAACAGCTTGGTTGTGGGGTGTTCTTCCGCCCATTTGGACCACTGGGTATCTCGCGCGGCCAACATGGGCAGATCCTGAGATAGGTGCCGGATGGTGAAATTCGTGGGGAAAAGGATATGGCGAGACTTGGATAATGCTCAAAAAACCATGTTTTTCTCAATTTTTAACAGGGCCCGCTTGAGCGAGGTTGGGATCTCCTATTTTTTTATTCTTCAGCGGGGTGTGAATCACCCTCCACTCCAGACCGATTGTATTCTCGGGACAGCTCTTCTTTCACAGCCATGCCAATCTTATCTATCGTATAAGGTTTTTTAACGTATCTGCCGGCCCCTAGCGCTCGGGCTTGTCTGACAAAATGGGTCTCCGAATAGCCGCTGGTTATGATTGCCTTTTGACCTGGTTTTAATTCGAGCGTCCTTCGATAGGTTTCAAGGCCGTTTATCCCAGGAGCCATGATCATGTCCAGAACCAATAGATCGGCTGAATTGTCTTTTAAATATTCTAATGCTTCTTCTCCGCTGGCGACCGAACTCACTGTATATCCTAATTGTGTCAGAATAGAAGCAGCTATCGTTCTTTGAACGTCAACATCATCAACCACCAATATTGATTCCTTGTTTCCGTATAGCTCCTTAATGTTAAAAACCTCATTATTCTTTTGCACCGTTTTTCTTGTAGCTGGAAAATATATGTTAAAGGTTGTTCCTGAACCGATCGTGCTTTTCAGGTCGATAAAACCTTTATGGTCCTTGACGGTTCCCCATACAACAGACATGCCTAGTCCGGTTCCACTGTGACCCATTTTCTTCTTTGTAAAAAACGGCTCGAAAATACGGTCTAAATCATCAGGTTCAATCCCCAAACCTTCATCAATAATGGTTAAAACAACATAATCACCCTCAAAGATGTCTTCATGGCCTTCTATCTTGGTGTCAACATATCTGTTTTCAGTCAACATGTGTATATTCCCACCATCCGGCATGGCCTCAGCGGCGTTTGACACCAGGTTCATGATTACCTTCGAAAGATGAACAGCTGAACCCTCTATATGTAACAGGTCAGCTGCAAGATTAACCGTTACATTGACATCGGGATGATAAGATTTCAGCTTGTTGAACTCTGGGCTATTCAAATACTCATTTACTATCGTATTAAGATTTGCAACTTCAAATGTTTCTGCTCCTCTCCTGGCCAGAGTTAATAAATCCTGGACGATAGCGGTAGCTTTTTTCCCCGATTGAAAAATAGTCTCCAACGGCTTAACCAAAGGACTATCCTTCGGTAATTGCATTAAAAGGAGTTCGGGATAGCTTACAATCCCTGATAATATGTTGTTGAGGTCATGGGCTACACCACCGGCAAGCGTTCCAATTGCCTCCATTTTGTGAGCTTTCTGCAATTTTTCTTCTAACCGGTGCTTTTCCTTGCTCGCTTCCAACCGTGAGGTAATATCCCTGCCTACTAAAACAGCCCCAACCACAATGTTTTTATCATCGGTTAAAGAATTACAGAATACTTCAAAAACCTGATTTCCTTTAATGCTGATATTAAAGGATTTGTTATTCCCTGCAGGTGTTTCACATGCCGAAAGTATATTTGATGGGGTAATGTCTAAAAACTCACATATAGATTGACCGATTAATTCTTGATAAGGTCGATCAAGAAGAATCTTGGCAGAATGATTGAGCCGAACAATTTTATTCTGTCCATCTATCAAAAAAATGACATCCAAAACAGAATTAAAAGTGTTCTCCCATTCTCCTATCAAATTATGGAGCGACCTCATGGTGAAAATCAAATTTTCAGACATGGTTTGAAAGGCGCGCTTAAGGCTTCCTATCTCTCCACTTTCTTTTATTGCTTCTAATTCCTTTGTAAAACTACCATTTAAAAAAAAACTGTTATCTTTTCCTCCAATTTTTCCTATATTTTGAATTGCCGCCTGAAGCTTGTTCAGAGGTTTGGTAACTCTTTTCATTAAAAGTGCTCCAATCATCACCGAAATTGCGGCCATACAAAATATTCCCCAGAATATTTTTATCTTTGCGGATCTGATTGGTGCAAAGGCTTCGTTCTTGGGCTGTTGCGCCCCAATAATCCAATCAGAACCAGGTATATGTTTCATGCTGATTAACATCGGAACACCGCGAGAATTAACCGTTTCTCCAGTTCCTTCAAATCCTTCGATAGCTGCATCGAATAATTTATTAACACCTACGGAAACATCTTTTACCAGAATGCGGTCTTCTTGTGGATGAAGAATAAGTAATCTGTCTTTGTTGTATACATAGATATATCCGGACTGTCCTATTTGGGTTAGACGAATTCCCTCAAGGGCATTCGGCGATGTTAGTTTTACCGAGCAGCCCAACATGCCTGTAATGCGACCGGCGTTATCCCTTAAAGGAGCCGTAAAGGTTGCCACAGGGTTGCCGGTTCTGGCCGATCGATAAGGTTCACCGACAATCCCTTTTTGTGCCGCCATTGTTTGCTGGAAGTACTGTCGGAATGCGAATGATTTGCCGCGGACTTCCGGATGTTTAGGGTAGTCTGACCATAATATTCCCTTTTCATCCAGAACGAACATCCCGTTTTCAAATTTCGGAAAGATAGTAAAATAGGATTTCAATATATCATCAATGCGCTGAGCATCCTTGTGTGCGATTGCGGTTTCGGGAAGCGCCTGGGCTACGGCTTGTACTTCTTTTAGGCTGTCTAACAGGAAACGCGAAATTTCAATTGACGATGTGTTGCTGACACTATTAAGGCCGTTAAGGATAGAATCGCGCAGGGAAGATTCTAAAAAACTCAAGTAAAAATAGCCGCTTATGCTAAGAGAGACAGTTACGAGGATCCCCAGAAGAACTGATGCTTTTATTCTTAATGTCATGGCAGCCTTTTGAAACACATATGCAGTTAGCGGAAAAGAGCGTCAGAGGGAATTGCAATAACAGATCCAATGATACGTTTTGATTATCCTAAATGAAATGACAACTATCATGACCTTCCGCGGTCATGTCAAATAGAATCAGCTGCCAACAGGTTACAACCGCTTTGCGGTAAAAATGGTTCAGGGATTCAAGGGCTATTTAGCGCTCAGAACGGCCATTCAATTTTCCGCCCTTAATAATTTGAAATCAGCAGTTCCCGTAAAATTGCACGTAAAATCAGAATTTTTAAAGCGCCCCATCTCATGGACGCCAAGCACCTGTTCGAATGGTATACCACAATTCGTCAGGTTAAATGTAATCTGGCACCCGGTTTGAAACCTCGGAAAAGAGCCATCTTATCTATTTTTATTCAGAGGTAGCAACAGCTATCGGGACCGGGTCTCCCTCGCATGCAAGTGAGCGCTCGTCTCTGATCCCACCCCCGATCATGAGCTATCATTCAGAGAGTCAAGCAGAAGCCTTTCTCCATAAATGGCCGGGCAACCCCTGTTAAGCAGACGAAAGTTATGATATATTTAAATTTAAAGAAAGCCTCATCGTAAGATAAATAGGAGTGCTAAATGGCATCCATTCTGATCGCAGATGATGATGAGCAAATTCGAGAGCTCATGCGCCTTATCCTTGAAAAGGCTGGCTATGATACAATGGCTGCCACAAATGGCAACCAGGCTGTCAGAGACTACAAAGCCAAGCGTCCTGATCTGGTGATTCTCGACATCATTATGCCTGAAAAAGAAGGCATCGAGACTATCATGGAGCTTAAAGGCATCGATCCTGAAGTGAAAATCATCGCCATATCCGGCGGTGGGAAATCGGGTCCGGAAAACTATTTAAGCATGGCCAAAAAGCTGGGTGCCAAGGCAACCTTGGAAAAGCCGATAGATAAAAATGAATTGCTTCGAGTGGTTAATGATATCCTGGCTGACCAGTAGTATGCCCTTGCGTTGAGCAACACAGCCAATCACGAGTCTCCCTTTTCTTTGGACCCCCGGTCATCCAGCACTTTGCGGACCGTATGCGCCAGGTCGCTTAACCTGACCGGCTTCATCAGCAACGCGTTGACGCCAAATACCGTTAGTTTGTCAGGACTGATCTTCGTACTGAACCCGGTGCAGAGAATAATGGGAATATCGGGCCGGAATTTTTTTATTTCCTTGGCCAACCGTTCACCCGTCATTCTCGGCATGGTCATATCACTGATGACCAGGTCGTACTTGGTGGGGTCTGTTCGGAAAGCTTCCAACGCGTCAATGGAACTCGCCCTGGTTTCAACCTGATACCCCAAGCCTTTCAGCATTTCCCTGCCGATTTCGAGGATCAACTCTTCGTCGTCAACCAAAAGGATGCGTTCCTTTCCGATTGGCAAGGGGCTTGCTGCAATATCTGAACACACAGGCGCGGTTTCGGCGATCGGGAAAAAGACATCGAACGTTGTCCCCTCACCTGGTTCGCTGGTGACTTTTATACCACCACCGTGGTCCTTGACGATTCCATGAACCGTCGAAAGCCCCAAGCCAGTGCCGCCACTGGATTTCTTGGTCGTGAAATACGGTTCGAAAATTCTGGTCATTGTGCCGGAATCCATACCCTGGCCGGTGTCGGCAACGATGAGTTTAAGGTACTTTCCCGGGCTTATATCCAGGTAGCTTGATGAATCACCAGTGCTGACGGTGAAAGGAACCAGAGTCACTTCAAGCAAGCCGCCTTCTTCTTGCATGGCCTGAAATGCATTGGCGCAAAGGTTCATCATTACCTGATGGATTTGGGTTTCGTCAGCCAACACGGCACCCAGGTTCGATTGGATATTTTTCTTGATTTCAATGGTTGCGGGAAACGTTGCCCGGATCAGCTTCAAGGTTTCAGCAATCACTCTGCTGATGTCTGTGGGTTTTTTTTCCGATTGGCTCTGTCTGCTGAAGGCAAGTATCTGCTGAACAAGATCCTTGGCGCGATCGCTCCCGGCACAGATTTGATCGATATATTGCCGCAACTTGGAATCCTCTGCACACCGAATGAGCGCCAGTTCGGCGTAGCCATGGATGGCCGCAAGGATATTGTTAAAATCGTGTGCGATACCGCCGGATAGGGTTCCAATCGCTTCCATTTTCTGCGCCTGGACAAGATGGGCTTCCAACTTTCTTTTTGCTCCTCGTCCCTCTTTTGTTCGGTGATGTCCCGGACAAAGGTGATGGAATACTTTTGCCCTTCATATTCGAGCAGGTTGGCTGTGATATGGACCGGAAACGTCGAGCCGTCTTTACGACGATGGGCACTTTCAAAAGTGATGATGCCTTTCTCGCACATTTGCTGCCACAGGTCGGCCCGTCCCTCGATGGATATGGCCAGATCGATATCGTGAATGGTCATTTTACACAGTTCTTCAGCGCTGTAACCGAGGCTTTTGCAAGCGTGCTGGTTGACGTCTAAGATCCGTGCATCCGCTCCCGATCGGAAAATACCCATTGAGGCATTGCGATAGGCAAACTGAGTTAGGCGCAGCGTCTCTTCGGTTCGTTTTCGTTGGGTGATCTCCTGTACAAAGGAGGTGGCAAACCGGCGACTCTCAAATTCGAGTAGATTGGCTGTGATCTCGACCGGGAAGGTTGTTCCATCCTTGCGTCGATGGATCGCCTCGAAAGTAATGGAGCCGGCAGCGCACATCTTTTGCCACAGATCCGGCCAATTCTCGGCAGACAAGGTCGGATCGATGTCAAATACGGACAAGCTCAAGAGCTCGTCCAAGGTGTAGCCGAGGCTTTCGCAGGCCTTGCGGTTGGCAGATAGAAATCGACCATCCGAACCGTGCCGAAAAAAAGCAAACGAGGCTTGATTCAAACAGAATGTTGCCAATCGGGCCTCTTGATCGTAGATCTCCTTGGGGGGCTCCATACCTGCTCCTAATCATCAGTTCTGGTTTTAAGCAAGCTTGAAAGCAGCGGGAGTAAATCAAGCCCTGTTCCTGCTGTTTGTATGGCCAAATCCCACGCACAAACAGGTTTTGGCTGCGGTGGCGGCGGAACTGTGTTTTCTCTGAAAAGCAAACAAATTCAGAAAGATTAGGGAAACGACATCCATACCCGACACTCAGCATTTTTTGACAATAGAACAATGAAGACTTAAACTTCAAAAATGCAAACCAAACTACCAAAAATGGCTGCGCGAGAATCAATCTTCCAACGCCTTGTTTTCATTTCACGAAAAATCGTCGCCGATTGTAACAAAGATGGGAAAGTATCACCAGATTTAATATCGGACCTCCAATCGCTGATAACCGAAGCTGATCAAGTGGGCGTTCACGGGGCATTTTCCCTGAAAAAAGAATGAAAAAGTCAGTTTTTTGGCCATAATCAAGCCATCTTGGTTTCCTGACATTTAAGAATCTCTAATCAACAACTCCCTGCCGACGGTCTGCCTTCCCTTTGAGACGGTGTGTCTCGAACCCATCGGGCGTATCGTAAACCCTTTGTGTAAAATTAAAACGGAAAACCAGAATTTTGGAGGAACCATGCCCCCAGTATTGAACATAGTTGATGCAGGCAACGGGAGAATGGTTTTCTGACACAATTACGCACGCGCACGCGCGCACATTGGAGAGGCTGGATCTGGCAATGGCGATCACCTCAAATTAACATCCACACTCAAGACTGATGGGGGTGGGGTGGTTCATCAGAATCCGGGTTAATAACGTAAATCCGTGTCCGACATTTTCAATAATTTTTTCTGAAGCTGTTCTTTGAAAATAATAAATCCTTATGGGTAGCTGCGATAACAACCGGGCGGAAGCGGTTGTAAGTGTGGGCAGGCATCGCAAGGAACGGTGCCGAGACACCCTGTCAAGGCAGGTAGGTTAGCTGTTCCGGAAAAACAGTACCATCTTTGGAATGGGTCGGTGATTTGCAAATGTAATTGCCGGTTTAGTTAAACTGTTGATGAGTTGGAGCTGTACGAATTGATCTCGAAATGTCCGATACCATATCTTGTGGCGGCTGTTTTCGTTTCCGTTGGTAATGTTTAATGGTTCAGAGCTACCAAAACTCATGAATAGGATAATCAAGCATGAGTTGAACATGGCCATATTATTTGAAAGCTACTTTAAAAGTTCCCTTACGGCTTTAATTAGCTCTGGCCAATCTATCGGTTTGGAGAAGACCCGCTGCGCGCCCAGATTTTTGGCCATATGCAGGTAGGCACCTGGATTATTCCTGCCGCCACCTGAAATCGCAATGATTTTGACATTCGGAAATTCTCTTTTAATTTCAATGATCGTCTCAATCCCTTCTTTTTCGGGCATAACAAGATCGGTAATAACAAGATCCGGCCGGTTTTCATGATAAAGTTTTAGCCCTTCTTTGCCATCGCAGGCTTCGATGATTTCGTATCCTCTTCCCGCCAGTTTTTGGATGAACACTTTACGGATTTCGGATTCATCATCAATCAGGAGAATACGTCCGGTGGTTTGTTCTTGCTGTTGATCATCCAGCACTTTTCGAACCGTTTTGGCTAAATCCGCCTTTCCAATAGGCTTTTTTGCAATTGCTTTAATACCTGATGATGAAGCAGTTTTTTCTGAGATATTTTTTGCTGTAGCCGGTGCAAAGAATAACCGGGATCTCCGGCCTGATCGTTATCAATTCCGCAGCCAGTTTGTCACCGGTCATGTTCGGCATGGTCATGTCGGTAATGACCAGATCGAAACCATTCGGTTTTGATCGAAAAAGCTCCAAAGCTTCAATACTGCTGGTTCGGATCGTGACATGGTATCCGAATCTTTGAAGAATCTGACTGTTTATTTTGGCAATAGGCAGTTCATCGTCGATAACTAAAATTCGTTCGGTGCCGGTGGGGAGCGCGTCGGTCCGATAGGGTTCTGCTTCAGTGTCTTTCTCTGTGACGGGCAGATACACATTGAAGGTGCTTCCTTTTCCAACTTCGCTTTCAACCATTATTTTCCCACCATACCGATGGACGATTCCGTGAACCGTCGCAAGGCCCATGCCGGTGCCCTCTCCGGGCGTCTTGGTCGTGAAATACGGTTCAAATATTGACGCAATGATCTCCGGCGAAATGCCGTTACCGGTATCTGACACCGAAAGCTTCAGATAGTCTCCGGGTTTGAGGTCGACATTTGATTTGCACAAATCCGCGTCAAGCCGTACATCCGTCAACCCGACACTCAAAACACCGTCTTTTTCCGCCATGGCATGGGATGCGTTGGTGCAGAGGTTCATCAGTACCTGGTGGACCTGCGTCGGGTCGCCCATGATCAGCGCGTCACTTTTTATGTTCTGTCTGATTTCAATGGTGTCGGGAGCGATGCTCGCAGGAGTTTCAGGGCTTCTTTGACAATTGCATTGACCTGAACCGGTTTGATTTCTTCATTTGCCTGGCGCGCGAAGGTCAATATCTGTTTGACCAGGTCTTTGGCCCGTTTGCCGGCAGTGAAGACCTCCTGGAGGTTGTCTGCCAAGGTTGTATTTTTCTACATCGTCCAGCGCCAGTTCCGTGTAGCCGAGCACCGACGACAGAATGTTGTTGAAATCGTGGGCGATGCCGCCGGCCAGGGTACCAATGGATTCCATTTTCTGGGCCTGGGTCAACTGGGTCCGCAGTTTCTCATTTTCCTGGTCGGCCAGCTTGCGTTCGGTAATGTCTATGTGGGAGCCTATTATTTTTATCGCTCGACCTGATTTATCTGTGACTACAGATCCTTGGGCCAAAATCCACAGATAAGTCCCATTTTTATGGAGAAATCGGAATTCCGTTTGGTGGGTTTTTACTTTTGTGTCTATGCCATTTTTAATCTTTTTAAGTGTCATCGGCAAATCGTCGGGGTGAACTCGATTTTCCCATTCTTTATAGTCATCCTTAATTTCACCATCATCATATCCGATTTGCCGTTTCCACTCTGTCGAATAGTGGACTTTGTTGGTAGTGAGGTCCCATTCCCACAGGCCGACATTCGCTGCTTTGACTGCTTCGATCAGTCGCAGATGTGCTTCTTTTCAGTTCCTTCTCGGCCTGCTTTTGCGCTGTGATGTCACGAGCAATGCCAAGCACACCGATAAGTTTACCATCGCTATCACGCATGGGTGTTTTGATGGTTTCAAATATCCCGCTATATCCATTGTCAGCAAAGGTGAGTTTCTCTTCATTTTTATTTAGACTGTCTGCGGCCATTGCTTTGCGGTCATTTTCTCGGAAAAATTCTGCAAGGTCCCTGTCTACAAAATCGTAATCAGTCTTACCGATAATTTCAGATTCTTTTGCACCGAAAAAACGTTCAAACATCGGGTTGCAACTCAAATAGACACCATCCGGGTCCTTTAACCAGACTAAATCCGGAATGGTATTTACCAGTATCCGGAGATGGGATTCAGACTGAGTTAATGCCTTTTCAGCCAGGGCTGCGCTTTACCATCAAGGTCTGTTTTTCAATTGCGGCAAGAATGGTTTGCGGCAGTCTCTGGATATGTTTGGGTCGTTTGATCACATAATCAGATGCGCCCTGTTTGAGGGCCTTGACTGGCGATTTCTTCAGAGCCGGTTCCGGTAACGATAATGACCGGAATCTCCGGATCATGCTCTTGAACGGCCTCAAGAACCTGAAGCCCCTCGAATCCGGCAATGTTAAAATCGCTTAAAACCAGATCAAACTCATGATTTTTCAACAGCGTCTCAAATTCCTGTTTGTTGGAGGCTTCCATGAGTTCGAATCCGCCGTGTTCTTTTTCCAGCGCATCCTTGACCAGTTCACGGTCGAGTTCATAATCATCGATATAGAGTATTCTGATTTTAGCGTTCATGTCTTTATGTCTTCCTTTTTAGAATCAATCCAGCGGCGGTTCGACATTTAACGTGAGCCAGTAGTCGGAAACCTGTTTTGACGACTTTCAGAAAATCATCAAAAGAAACCGGTTTGACCAGATAACTGTTGGCGCCGTTGTCGTAGCTCATGGCCCGGTCGCCCTCGTCTCTTGAAGAGGTGAGAATGATGACCGGCAGGCGTTTGAGCTTTTCAGCGCCTTTAATCCGTCGTCAGGACTTCATGGCCGTCAATTCCCGGCATCTTGAGATCCAGCAGAACAATATCCGGCAAGGGGTATTGTTTGCGGTCCGCATACTCTCCTTCGCCAAACAGATATTCAAGGGCCTCTTTCCCGTTTCTGGCCACTTGAATTTTATTGGCCAGGCGGGCCTCTTTGAACGCATCGATAATCAGTTCAACGTCCATGGGATTATCTTCAACCAGAAGTATTGAGGCGGGTTTTATCATTGTTGTGTCCTCCTAAATTATGCTGTTATTGCCATTGAAATTTTTATCTTAAAAACACTTCCCTTGCCCGGTTCTGATTCAACCCAGACCTCGCCACCCATCATCTGAACCGCTTTTTTGACGGCGGCCAGACCGATGCCCGTTCCCGGATATTCTGACTGATTGTGAAGCCGCTGAAATATATTGAATATTTTTTCATGATACTCCGGTGCAATACCAATGCCGTTGTCGGCAACTGGATATTATCACGTATGGATCTCGACTTCAAACCCGACATCAATAAGGGGAGCCTCATCCGGTTTATGGTATTTTACGGCATTTTCAATAAGGTTGATAAAAATATGGGTTGTCAGTGTTAAATCACCTTGAATAACCGGCATCTGTTCGGGAAGATTGACCCGGGCGTTTGTTTTTTTTATTGTGTCTGAAAGTGTTTCTATAGCTGATTTAAAGACATCATCAAGCGGTACCGCTTCGGACTTTATGGATTTTCGCCCCAAGCGGGAAAATTTAAGCAGGTCATCAATCAGATCTCCCATCTGCTTGCTTGCCTTGATGATATTATCGAAATAGTGTCGGCCTTCTTCATTTAGAGACGCTTTATGCCTGCGGTCGATGATTTCGGCGAAACCGCTGATGGAACGCAGCGGAGCGCGCAAGTCATGCGATACGGAGTACACAAAATCTTCAAGCTCTTTGTTGGCCTCTTCAAGCTGCATAGTGCGCTGG
>CAVPIL010000021.1:0-33982 GCA_963704985.1 uncultured delta proteobacterium
TGGCAGGTGAACCCGAAGCCTGAAACAAGCCCCATTGCCAATATCGAAAGGCGCGTTATCATGGAGAGACAAGCATCTTCGGTCCCCACCATCTCCTGCGGTCGTTGGGTGATGGGCATCCAAAACGAATTGGAACAAGTGGACGGTGTGAATAGGATTGATGGCGATTCCGCAGCCAAAACGATAACCGGACAATGCAACGCACCGGCGTCGTCCGCGGCGATCAACGCCAAATTGGATGACATCGGTTATCCGGCGGCCGGATGATCGCATCTTGATGTAAAGGAGGTCCATTATGGCGGCGCGCACCTTATCGCTACCGGTCACCGGTATGAGCTGTGCCAGCTGCGCAGGCAGCATCGAGCGCGGCCTTACCAAACTGGACGGGATCGTCCAGGCTCAGGTGAACTTCGCCACCGAGCGGGCCGAGGTCTCCTTTGACCCGGCCAGGATTGATCTGCAAGCTCTCATCAACCAGGTTCGCAAGAGCGGCTACGACGTGCCTGCCGCCCGGCTGGAGCTGCCTATTACGGGTATGACCTGCGCCAATTGCGCGGCCAATATCGAGCGCACCTTGAACAAGAAGGTCGACGGGGTGGTGACTGCCGCGGTGAATTTCGCCAGCGAGCGGGCCACCGTGGCCTATCTGCCCGGCGCGGTGAGCGTTGAAGAGATTGTGGCCGCCATCGAAAAAATCGGCTATGGCGCCATTGTCCCGGACGAAAGCGATGCCGGTGAAGACGCCGAGCAGGCCGCCCGCAGTGCCGACATCCGCAATCAGACCCGCAAGTTCATCGTGGGCGCGGCCTTTGCCCTGCCGCTGTTCGTGCTGAGCATGCTGCGCGATTTCAGCCTTGTCGGCCCATGGAGCCACGCCGTATGGGTCAACTGGTTCTTTGGCCTGCTGGCCACGCCGGTGCAGTTTTACACCGGTTGGGATTACTATGTCGGCGCGCTGAAAAGCCTGCGCAACAAGAGCGCCAACATGGACGTCCTGATTGCCCTGGGTTCGTCGGTAGCCTATTTCTATTCGCTATCTGTACTCCTGTTGCCGGCCGCCGGCGACCATGTCTATTTCGAGACCGCAGCTGTGATCATCACCTTGATCAAACTGGGCAAGCTGCTCGAAGCACGCACCAAGGGCAAAACCGGCGGTGCCATCCGCAAGCTGATCGGCCTGCAGCCCAAAACGGCCTTCGTGATAAAAAACGACCAGGAAAAGGAGATCCCTCTGACCCAGGTGGCCAAAGCGGACCTGGTCGTGGTCCGGCCGGGCGAGCGCATCCCCGTAGACGGTGTGGTGCTCGAAGGCGCCTCGGCCGTGGATGAATCCATGCTCAGCGGCGAACCCCTGCCGGTGGACAAAAAAGCCGGCGACACGGTGGCGGCCGGAACCATCAACGGCGAGGGGTTGCTCAAATTCGAGGCCACCCGGGTCGGCAAGGAGACCGCTTTGGCCCAGATCATCCGTCTGGTGCAGGACGCCCAGGGCAGCAAGGCGCCCATTCAGGCCCTGGCCGATCGCGTGGCGGCTGTCTTTGTGCCGGCCGTGATCGCCATCGCCGTGGTGACCATGGCCATCTGGTGGACGGCCACCGGCGAGTTCGTACCTGCCATGATCCGCCTGGTGGCGGTGCTGGTGATCGCCTGCCCCTGCGCCCTGGGATTGGCCACGCCCACGGCCATCATGGCCGGCACCGGCAAAGGGGCTGAAAAAGGGATTCTGTTCAAGAAGGCCGAGGCCCTGGAAAACGCCACCCACCTGGACGCCGTGGTTCTGGACAAAACCGGCACCATTACCCAAGGCAAACCGGCCGTGGTGGACATCGTCGTCCTGGAGGGGTTCAACGGTTCCGAGACGGATGTGTTGGCCCTGGCGGCATCCGCCGAACAAGGCTCGGAGCATCCCTTGGGCAAGGCAATTGTCCAGGCCGCCCATCAGCGCGGGCTCTCATTATCGAAACTGGCGCATTTCAAGGCGAACAGCGGGTTCGGCGTAGAAGCCGAGGTGTCGGGGCAGCAAGTGCGCGTGGGCAAACCGCGTTGGTTTCCAAAAGAGGTCGCGGCCGGCACACCGGCCGAGGCAGCCGTCAGCAAGCTGCAGTCCCAGGGCAAGACCGTGATGGTCCTGGCCTTGGACGGGCGCATCGCCGGCTTGGTCGCCGTGGCCGACACCTTGAAACCCGACTCGGCCCAGGCCGTTGCCCAATTGCATCGCCTCACGCTCAAGGTCATCATGATGACCGGCGACAACGCCCAGACCGCCAAGGCCATTGCCGCACAAGTGGGCATTGAGGATGTCTTTGCGGAAGTGCGTCCGGATGAAAAATCATTGAAAGTCAAAGAACTCCAGGCCATGGGGCTCAAGGTCGGCATGGTGGGCGACGGGATCAACGATGCCCCGGCCCTGGCCCAGGCCGATGTGGGTCTGGCCATCGGCACGGGCACCGATGTGGCCATCGAAACGGCGGATGTCATTCTCTCCAGCGGCAGCCTGGCCGGCATCCCTCGAGCCATCACCATCAGCCGCAAAACCATGCGTACCATCCACCAGAACCTGTTTCTGGCATTTGCCTACAACGTGGTCCTGATACCGGTGGCCGCCGGCGCCCTTTGGCCTCTGGAAGCCCTGCCGCTCATGCTGCGCCAGCTGCACCCGATCCTGGCGGCCCTGGCCATGGCGTTGAGCAGCATTTCGGTGGTTTCCAACAGTCTGAGACTGTACAAGGCAACCGTCGAATAGAACCTTGGAATTCGCGAGCCTTGATCTCGGCGCTTTTACAAAACCATCTAAAAACCGAATTTTTGCGGGCGCATCAATTTTGAGGCCGGTCGATTCTACCTTCTTTTTCCCGGTTTCAAACCATGCGTAAAATGGTTTCAAACCGGGTATCAAGATCGCTCAAACCGATGCAGGCAATGCCTGCATCGGGCAAAAGACCCCTTGCGGATGCTATTGCATGTGATCGTACCAGAACTTGAACACCTGCTTTTCGTCTTGATTCTTAAGCAGGCAGATCACGCCGTATTTTCCCGGTTCCTTGAAGGTGAAATTGGCGGCCAGGATGCCGTTGTAGTTCTTCAGGGGGCTCTCCTGCTCCGTCTTGTCCGGGGCAATGACCTTGATTTTGCCTACGGCGTTTTTGATGGGCGCGCCGCCGTCGGCCTGCTTCAGGTTGAGCATGATGTGATGGGTTTCGCCCTTGTCCGAAGTCATGTTCATGCTGGCCAGGCTCATTACCTGGAATTCCGCATCCATGCCGCCTTCCGTGGCGGCGTGCTTGAAGTTGCCACCCATGCTCGTGTGATCCATTTGCTTGCCTTGGGCGTCGTGATCCATTTTTTTGTCGGACTTCATGTCGGTTGCCTGCATGGCCATGGCCGGAGCGGTGGCCAGGGCGAAGATGGCTGCAATAATAAGAAATGTTCGTGTTTTCATTAGATCTCCTTATAGGTTGAATGATGCCGCCAAAGCGGCGATTGTGGATGATCATCTTTGGGTTGCCGACTTCTGATTTCTGTCCGCTGACCTCGGGCTTTCCCCTTCCGGCAGCCGCCATCCCCGCCACAGGCCATAGATGGCCGGCACCACGATCAGGGTCAGCAGGGTGGCGCTGACCATGCCGCCCACCATGGGCGCGGCGATGCGCTTCATCACCTCGGAGCCGGTGCCATGGCCCCACATGATGGGCATCAGGCCGGCCATGGTAGCCACCACGGTCATCATCTTGGGCCGAACCCGCAGGGCGGCCCCCTCCTCGATGGCCTCCTGGAGATGCCGCCGATTGAATCCGACGCCGTATTGTTTTCTGAATTTCAGGTAGGCCAGGTCCAAGTAGATGAGCATGACCACGCCGGTTTCCGCCGCCACGCCGGCCAGGGCGATAAACCCCACACTGACGGCCACGCTCATGTTGTAGCCCAGCAGGAACATCAACCAGAGGCCGCCGGTGAGGGCGAAGGGTACGCTGAGCATCACGATGAGACTTTCGGCGATGTTCTTGAAATTGAGGTAAAGCAGCACGAAGATGATGATCAGGGTCATGGGCACCACGATCCTCAGCCGCTTTTCGGCGCGGATCATGTATTCGTATTGCCCGCTCCACACCATGCTGTAGCCCGGGGGCAGGTCGATCTTTTCGGCCACCGCCGCCCGGGCCCGCTTCACGTAGGTGCCCACATCCACCTTGCTGATGTCGACGTAGATCCAGGCGTTCTTGCGGGAATTTTCGCTTTTGATCATCGGCGGCCCCTTGACGATGTGGATGTCCGCCAGCTGGCCGATGGGCACCTGGGCACCGCTGGGCGTGGGCACCAGGATCCGGCGAAGCTTCTCCGGCGTGTCGCGCAGCTCGCTGCCGTAGCGCAGGTTCACTGGATAGCGCGCCAGCCCCTCCACGGTCTGGGTGATGTTCATGCCGCCCACGGCGGTCATGATGATGTCCTGAACGTCCCCCACGGTGAGCCCGTAGCGGGCTGCCTCGCTGCGCCGAATCCGGTAGTCGAGAAAATTGCCCCCGGTGACCCGCTCCGCATAGACGCTGAGGGTTCCCGGCACCTCGCGGATCACCGCCTCCACCTTCGCACCCAGATCGGAGATCACCTGCAGGTCCTCGCCCATGAGCTTGATGCCCACCGGCGTCTTGATGCCCGTGGAGAGCATGTCGATGCGGGTCTTGATGGGCATGGTCCAGGCGTTGGTCAGGCCTGGAAACTGGATGGCCTTGTCCAGTTCGTCGACCAGTTTTTCGAGGGTCATCCCCTCGCGCCACTGCTCACTGGGTTTCAGGGTGATGGTGGTTTCCAGCATGGAGAGCGGTGCCGGGTCCGTGGCGCTTTCCGCCCGCCCCGCCTTGCCGAAGACACGCGCTACCTCGGGAAAGGTGGCGATGATGCGGTCGGTCTGCTGGAGCAGTTCCCTGGCCTTGGTGGAGGAGATGCCCGGCAGGGTGGTGGGCATGTACAGCAGATCGCCTTCATTCAGCGGCGGCATGAATTCGGAGCCCATCAGCTTCCAGGGAATGTAACTGGCGGCCAGGATCACCACGGCGGCGACCACCACCGCGATTTTGGCCTTCATGACCCATTTGATCACGGGGTGATAGATCCGGATGAGCAACCGATTGACCGGGTTGTCCTGTTCGGGACGGATCCTGCCTCGGACCAGGTATCCCATGAGCACGGGCACAATGGTCACGGCCAGCAGGGCCGAGCCGATCATGGCGTAGGTCTTGGTGTAGGCCAGCGGCTTGAACAGCCTTCCCTCCTGGGCCTCCAGGGTGAATACGGGCAGAAAACTGATGGCGATGATCAGCAAAGAGAAGAACAGGGCCGGCCCCACCTCTTTGGACGCATCGGTGATCAACTCCCAGTGGGGTTTTGAGGAGCCGTATTTTTCGATGTGCTTGTGGGCGTTTTCGATCATGACGATGGCTGCATCCACCATGACACCGACGGCGATGGCGATGCCCCCCAGGCTCATGATGTTGGCGTTGATGCCTTGGCGCTCCATGATGATGAAGCTGATCAGTACGCCTACCGGCAGCGTGACGATGCCCACCAGGGCGCTGCGGAAATGAAAGAGGAAAACGATGCACACCAGCGCCACGATCAGGATCTCCTCCACCAGTGTCCGCGTGAGGGTGGCGATGGCCCGCTCGATTAGGGCCGACCGGTCATAGGCGGTTTTCACGGTCACCCCTTCAGGAAGCCCGGCTTTGAGCTCGTCCAGACGGGTCTTGACATTCTTGATGACCTCCAGGGCGTTTCCGCCGTAGCGCATGACCACCACACCGCCGACCACTTCGCCCTCACCGTCGGATTCGGCGATGCCGCGGCGCAGTTCAGGACCCAGTCTGACCGTGGCCACGTTGCGCAGCAGGATGGGAATCCCCCGGTCGTCTACTCCCAGCGGCACATTGTTCAGGTCCTCGATGCCTTTGATATACCCCAGCCCCCGAACCATGAACTCGGTTTCGCCCATTTCCACCAGACGGCCGCCCACGTCCTGGTTGCTGCGCTGGATGGCCATGCGGATTTTCTGGATGGGGATATTGTAGGCCCTCAGCCGGTTGGGATCCACGACCACCTGGTATTGTTTGACGAAGCCGCCCACCGTGGCCACTTCGGAGACACCCGGCACACTGGCCAGTTCGTAGCGCAGAAACCAGTCCTGGATCGAACGCAGCTGGGCCAGGTCGTGGCGGTCGCTTTCCAGGGTATACTGGAACACCCATCCCACGCCGGTGGCATCGGGCCCCAGGGAAGGGGTAACCCCCTGGGGCAGGCGGCCGGAGACGAAGTTCAGGTATTCCAGCACCCGGCTGCGGGCCCAGTAGAGGTCGGTGCCGTCCTCGAAGATAATGTAGACGAAGGAGATGCCGAAAAAGGAGTAGCCCCGCACCACCCGGGCAAACGGCACCGAGAGCATGGCGGTGGTCAGCGGATAGGTGACCTGGTCCTCCACCACCTGGGGGGCCTGGCCGGGATATTCGGTGAGGATGATCACCTGAACGTCGGACAGGTCGGGAATGGCGTCTAAGGGGGTGTTGGCGACGGCATAGATCCCGGCGGCAACGGCAAACAGCGTGGCCAGGATCACCATGAATTTGTTGCGGATGGAGAGCTCGATGATGGTTGCGATCATGGCCGGGTTTCCATTTCTGGCGCAGGGTCGGCATCCATGGTCATGTCGCTCATATCCAGGTCGTCGGCGTCCATGGTCAACGTCTCCATATCCAGATCGTCGGCCTCTGCTGCAGCCGCCTGGCTGCGCGCGTCGAGCATCTTGGCAATGGCCTCCTTCAAACGGCTTTCCGAATCCAGCATGAACTGCCCGGAGAGGACGATCTCCTCACCCTCGGAGAGGCCGTCGAGCACTTCGAACTCATAATCATTGCCTTCGATTCCCAGGGAGACATCCCGGGGCTCGAATTTGCCCTTACCCCTGGCGACGAACACCCGTTTACGCACGCCGCTGTCGATCACCGCCTCCTGGGGTATCACCAGCCGCTTGCCGGGCAGAGCGTTCTGCAGGTATATGTTGGCGTACATTCCCGGCTTGAGGGCGTCGTCCGGATTGGGGAAAGAGAGCCTGAGACGGGCCGTCCGGGTTTTGGGATCCAGGTAGGGGTAGATGAAGAGCACTGCGCCGTAATAGCGTTTGCCGGGGATGTAGGCCAGGTCCATTTCAGCGGGCATGCCCTGGTGGACCCAGGGAAACTCGTACTCGTAAACGTCCACATCCACCCACACGGTGGACAGGTCGGCGATTTCATACTGGTGCTCGCCGGCTTTGACGTAGTGACCTTTGAGGGCGTTTTTCCTGACCACCACCCCCGAGGCCGGTGAAAAGATGGTGAGCGTTTTTTGAATCTCGCCGGCAGTCTCCAAATGGGCAATCTGCCCGTCGGTGAGATCCCAGTAGGCCAGGCGGGTACGGGAGGCGTCCAGCAGGCGGTCGTCCCCTTGGCTGCGGGTATTCCTGCCGCCACTGCCGTTCAGCCCCTTGCGCTGCTGGACGGCGATGAGGTATTCCTGCTGGGCGGTGAGCAGATCCGGGCTGTAGATGTCGAACAGCGGCTGCCCCTTTTCCACCCGTTCCCCCACAAAATCCACGTGGAGTGTTTCGATCCACCCGTTGAACTTGGTGTTGATCGAATAGAGTCCGGTTTCATCATAGATGATGGTCCCAAAGGTGCGGATCGTTTTAGAGAGGGTTTTCTTCTGCACCCGGCCCATTCTAACGCCCATGTTCTGTTGGGTTACGGGGTCGATGCGAATGGTGGAACTGGGCTCCTTCTCCTCCCCCGCTTCCTCGTATACCGGTACCAGGTCCATGCCCATGGGTGACTTTCCCGGCTCGTTGCGGATGTAGGTGGGATCCATGGGCGCCGCCCAGTACTTGATTTTCTTGCCGGTCTTGGGGTCCACCATGCCGGCCTTGAGCGGTTCGTCGGCATGTGCGGGTGCGGGTGCCAGAAGGCTGACCTGGAAAAACCGACGTGAGGTTGAAGTCGGTGGTGCGCCCCAGCTGATGCCGATCAGGACTGCTGCAAGGATGAAGACAATCTGCTTGAAAAACATGGTTGAAGGTCCTTTCAATCTTTCTTCCGACCCCTTTTAATCAGGGCAGTGGAACACCTACCCGGCGTTCCAGTTCCGCGCGGGCAATGCCCACGTCGCTGATGCGCCGCTGGCCGGCCAGATTCACATCCAGCCAGCCGGTATACGCGGAGATCACATCGGCAAAAGAGACGCCGCCCGATTCATAGCCTCGGGTGGACACCTCCAAAGAGGTCTGGGACAGCGCCAGCAGCCGGTCCTCGTATAGCGACCACTCCCGCCGGGCCAGGTCCAGATCGAACCAGGCGGTTCTGACCATCCATTGGGTGCGGGCTTCTGCATCCACCAGGTCGTCCCCCAAGGCGTCGCGTTTGCGCCGGGTTTCGCGCAGATAGGCGTCCTGGATGCCGAACCAGGCATTTTTGGGCAGTCCCTCACCCCGCGTGGGGGAGACCGTCGTGCCGAAGGTCGGCTTCATTCCCGCGCTGCCCACCTGGAGGACCGCTTCGTCGGTGAAAAGCGAATGGTTCTGGGAAAAGGACGGCTGAATCATCGTCTCGCCCATCGCCACCATGCGGTCCATCTTGCCCAGCATGGCCCGCATTCGCCTCAGCTCCTGGCGGTTTTGCAACGCCAGGGGATAGAGGGAGGCCAATTCAGGCACCCTTTTTCCTGGAGTCAGGGGTTCCGGAACACCCACGGCCGGTCCCGGCGGCAGGTTGATCAGCGCCAGCAGCTCGGTTTCCAGGTTGGCCCGCTGCTCTTTCAAGGTAGCCAGCTGCTCCACCAGCTTCTCGCGGCTGATGCGGATCTTGACCACGTCCTGGTAGCTGGTTTTTCCGGCGCCATAGCGTGTGGTGGCGACCGATTCCAGCTGGTTCAAGCGATCCAGCATGTCGCGGGTGATCCGCTGGGCCCTGTGAATGTACAGCAAATTCCAGTATGCCTTGCGCCCCTGGGCGATCGTATCCCGCTGGGTCAGATCCAGGGATTCTTTTTCCGCGGCCACGTTCTTTTCCGCCACCTGGCCTTTCAGGGCGGTCAGGCCGGGGAATGGGAACCTCATCTGGATGGCGTCTGGGCTTTTCATGGGCCCCACCCCTGGCATCACACTTTCCGTGAATGCCGAATACTGGCGCAAAATCTCGTCCAGCTGGGTGACCTGGTCGAAGCCTTCCAAGGCCGCGCGGAAGCGTTGGGCAGCCCCCCGGATGGACCGATTGCGCAGCCCAATCAACGCCTGGGTCGTCTCAAGGGAAAAGTGAGGCCGCAGCAGGTCAAGGGTCCGGGCATCATCGGCGGCTGCCTCGATGACGGCAGGTGGGATGTCGGTCTGACCGATCGTTGTCATCCGTTGACCCACCCGCTTTTCCCAGCGGTCCCGCATGCTTTCGATAGTCGCCGTTTCAGCCGCGAAAGCATCCGTTTTATCGGTTGCCGGCGGTGCGGAAACGTTGCGCTGCTGGAGCAGGGCCGGTGGGAGGTAGGCGTTCATGTCCCGCTTCAGATCGCTGTATCCCCCGGCTGCCGGACCGGTTGTCCAGATCAGCACTGCGCCGGTAATCACCGTCGGCAGGATCTTCATGGCTGTTCCTTTCCGGCAGGTTCCGTCGCGACCAGCAGGTCGCCGGTCAGGTGCACGCCCGCCATGCGTTCGAGCCGCGCCAGGTTGATACCGTAGTCCGCCTTGGCGCGGGCCAGGGCCAGCTGAAAGTTGTACCAGACCGACTGGATTTCGATGAAATCGGTAAATGACGACTCTCCCTCACGGTACCAGACCTCGGCGATTTCCATGGAGCGGGCCGCTTGGGGAACCAGGTCCGTCTCGTAAAGTCGGACGATCCGCTGGGCGTTGCGGGTCTTGAAATAGAGGCTGCGGATCTTGGTTCGAACGGCGTTGACGCGCACGTTCTTTTCCGCCCGGGCCATGGCCTTTTGCGCCAGGGCCTTTTCCACCCGGCCGCTGTTCCTGCCAAACCACAAGGGGATTGAAATGCCCGCCTGCAGGCCGATGGCATCCCGTCCGGCATCCTTGGGCATCATGGCCACATCGGGTTCGCCGATGCCGGCGTAGAACAGCCCTACCTTGAATTCCGGCAGGTTCTGGTAGTGTGCCAGCGAGACCTGGGTGTCACCTTTTTCCACACCCACCTGGGCCATGAGGATCTCCTCCTGATTGGCTTCGGCCAGCCCATAGATGGTCTCCACGTCAGCGGCAAGCGATGCCAGAACCGGCGTTTCCAGAACGCCCACACCCGATTCGGGGAAGCGGTTCAACAGGCCGTTGAGGCGGGTGACTTCGGTCTGCTCCAGTTCCTCCAGCAGCAGGGCGTCATACTGCAGCTGGCCGCTCTGGGACTGGGCCCTGACCACATCGGTCAGCGTGGCCCGGTTGTCGGCATGGGCGGTCTCGCTGAGCTTGCGAAGGTGATCCAGCAGGCGGGCGTTGTGTCCGGTGGCTGATTTGGCCTGGCGGATGTACCACAGTTCGTAAAAGGACTCCCGGACCGCCAGCAGGGTATCCTTCACCGCCATATCCAGTTTCAGGCGTGCGATGCGCGCGTCGGCGGCCACCAGTTCACCGGCCTTCGACAGCTTGCCGGGAAAGGGGATCGCCTGGGAGATCTGGGCGTTCCAGTCCTGGGGGCCCAGACGGGTCTCGATGGGCTCGGGAAACCAGGTCACCATCAGTTGGGGATCGGGATATCCGGTGGTGACCCGGTACTCTTCAACAGTCGCCCGCCACGCCTCCCGGGCCTGCTGAATGGACGGGTTGTGGGCATAGGCATCCGCGACCAGTTCGGCCAGCCGGACGGTGGACTCTGGGGACGCGCCTGCGTTGAGTCCAGAATCGCCGGCTCCGGCGGTGGATGCCATCAGCAGCGTGATCCCCAGCAGCAGGGCAAGAAGGTTCCCGGTGAGACCGCCACGGCAGCGCTGAAACGGCTGGTGGGACATGCAATCGGGAAATCGAGTGGTCCATAGGGTTTCTCCTGGCATTGAAACAATTGCGGGCCGGCAACACGGCCTGTTTTGTATTATCAATTGCTGTGCCAAGAATGTAACCAATTGATATAAAACAAATATAGGTTTTTGCGGATGCTTTTGTAGAGATAAGTGCGTCGTTTTTACGCGGTTTGGGTTGAGGGTTTGAAAAAGTGCGTAAATATTTTTCAATAGGCTCTGGAACCCCTAAACCCCTCAGGCATGGAAGCAACCAGTCGGCCTGGCATCAGACGGTTCAGCCCGATGCGGAGGCTTAGCCGGAAGCGAATCGATCACCCGAACGCTGGAGATGAGGGCATGGTATGGATATTGGATTTAACCGGGCAGCGATAGCAAAGAAACCGCTGACGTTCCGGAGGACTCGAGAGTTACCCTGCGTTTCGCACAACCCGCAGGCAAGGGTCGCAGGGGTTCAGGCCGCCGATGTCACCACCGGATTGGGCTTGTCGGGCAGAATTTTAGCCCTATCTCCGCCTGATCGGTTGGGTGCGCAAAATATTTGCACTTTGGACCTTGCCGTATTATTCTTCTTCGTAAGCTCAGCTGCGTCTTTGCCACCGTCTCCAACGAAAGAAATGGTCCGGCCATGACCGTCGTTCCCCGTCGACACCTTTACCTGACGGCGCTTTCCATACTTGTTATCGTGTTGCTCCTGCTGGTGGTTATCAGCGCTTCGACCTACCGGAACCTGAACCGGGAAAGAAACGCCGCCAGGGAAACGGTGCACCGCCAGGCCCTGACCTTGATCAATGCGTCTGGAAGCAGGCACCCGGGCCGGCAGGATGATGCAGATGGACGGCCGGGATGCCATCGGCACCCTGGTCCACGAAATCGGCCGGTCCGGCGACGTCAAGTACCTCTACCTGGTGAATGCCGCCGGCGAGGTGGTGCATCACTCCATCCCCTCTCTGGAAGGTACCCGGGCATTGTGGCGCCCTGAGTTCGAGCGGGCGGAGGATGTTCGCACCCGGGTGCGCCGGCTGGCCGAAGGCATCCATGTTTATGAAGTGGCCAAGCCCTTCAGCCTCATGAATATCACTCGGGATGCCGGTAGGTCACCGCGGGCAGCCCCCGACTCCCCGCCGCCGGCGCATTCCCTTTCCAATGCCACGGTTTATCTGGGAATGGCCATGACCGCCTATGAAGACGCCCGTCAGGCGGATATTCAGCATGCACTGATTATGGGCGGCATCGTTGTGGCACTGGGCGGCGGGGTGATCTATTTTTTTGTCGTCATCCGCAGCTATTACCTGCTCAGCCGGACTCTGCAGGAAACCCGCGACTATACCCGGCAGGTGATTGCCAGCATGGCCCATGGCGTGTTGAGTATCGACACCGGGGGGCGGGTGGTCTCCTGCAACCAGCAGGCATTGTCGCTGCTGGGCATGCCGGCAGCGACTATTGACCACTTCGACCTGCGGACGGTTTTCGATTTTCTGGAAACCGGTATCGCCCGGACGATCGACCAGGGGGTGCCGGTGATGAACCGGGAGATCCGCTATCATCGGAGTCAGGGGGATTGGCTGCCGCTGCTGTTGACCGTGACGCCCATACAGGATGAAGCCGGCAGCCGCTATGGGGCGGTGGTGGTACTCAGGGACATGAGCGAGATAAAACGGCTGGAAGCCCAGGTTCGGCGGGCCGAAAAACTGGCTGCGATCGGACGGTTGGCCGCCGGGGTGGCCCATGAGATACGCAACCCGCTCAGTTCCATCCGCGGATTTGCCTATCTGCTCGGGCGGGGCCACGGGGAGATGACCCCTGAACGCGAATATGCCGATGTCATGGTGCGGGAGATCGACCGTATCAACCGGGTGGTGACGGACCTGCTTAATTTCGCCCGACCCATGACCCTGGAACCGGAGCCGACCGTTATTACGGATCTCATCGACCACGTGCTGTCCCTGGTTTCTGCTGATGCGCAGGCCCGGAATATCGCCATCCGCAATGATTGTCCGAATACCATGCCTGCGCTTGCGGTGGATCCCAACCAGGTCACCCAGGCCCTGCTCAACCTGATGCTCAATGCCATCAACGCCTTGGAAACGGGAGGCACCGTTGAGATTCGGGCGGCTGTGGTCCATGAAAGGAAAGGCGTGGAAATCCAGGTGCAGGACAATGGCCCGGGGATTGAGTCGGATGTTCAGGAAAAAATTTTCGAGCCCTTTTACACCACCCGGAAGCGGGGCACCGGCCTGGGATTGGCCATGGTGCGCAAAATCGCGGAAAATCACGACGGCGGGGTGGGTGTGGAGAGTCCGCCGCCGGGAAAAAACCGCGGCACCCGCTTCACATTATTTTTAAGGGAGGTAGCAGCCGAGGCAAATCCAGCACGATCGGAAAAATGGCGGTGACTGACCGGATAACCGCATGCTTTACCGGACGGTATAAGCATACTTTAACCTCGGTCAAACCTGTTCCAAAATGCCATCTTTATCCATGTTAACCCAATTGATCGATTCACTTGCAGATCATTAATATCGTTCCCAATGGATACCAGTAAGCCCATGACAGCAAAAATACTTGTAGTCGATGACGACGCCTCCCACCGGACCATGCTCAAGGCCGTCCTTTCGGCCGAAGGCTACCATGTGCAAGAGGCTGACGACGGCGACACGGCCTGCCGGGCGGTGGAGGAGAATCTGTTCGATCTGGTGCTCATGGACCTGCGCATGCAACGCATGCACGGCGATGCAGCCCAGAAAAAGATCGCCGGGATCAGTCCCGGTACCCCGGTGGTGATCATGACGGCATACGGGTCGGTTCGCTCGGCCGTCGTGGCCCTTAAGGCAGGGGCCCACGACTACCTTACCAAACCCATCGATGTCGACGAACTGAAAATCCTGGTCACCAAGACGCTGCATCACCGCGAACTGGAAGAAGAAAACCTCAACTTGAAGGAAAGATTGGACGCGCGCTTCGATTTCGGAGACATCATCGGCCGCAGCCCCTCCATGCGGGAGCTCTTCGAAACCCTGGCCCTGGTAGCCCCCTCGGAAGCAACGGTGCTGATCCAGGGAGAAAGCGGCACCGGCAAGGAGTTGGTTGCCAATGCCATACACCACAACAGCCCCCGCAAGGACCGACCCTTCGTGAAGGTCAACTGCGCCGCCCTGCCCGAAACGCTGCTGGAAAACGAACTTTTCGGCCATGAAAAGGGTGCCTTTACCGGGGCAACCGGGCCTAAGAAGGGACGGTTCCAGCTTGCCGATCAAGGAACCCTTTTTCTGGATGAAATCGCGGAAATGGCTCCGGCCACCCAGGCAAAAATTTTGCGCGTTCTGCAGGAAAGGGAGTTTGAGCCGGTAGGCGGCAGCCGGACCGTGCAGGTCGACACCCGCATCATGTCGGCCACCAACCGCAACCTGGAAGGTGAGATCGTTGCCGGCCGCTTCCGGGAAGATCTTTACTACCGGCTCAACGTGGTGATGATCAACGTCCCTCCGCTAAGAAACCGGTCGGCCGACATCCCGTTGCTGGCCGATTATTTTCTCCAGCGGTATGCTCAAAAGAATCACCGCAACCTTAAAGGCTTTCGACCCCGGGCCATTGATCTGCTGTTGAGGCATGCCTGGCCGGGCAACGTGCGCGAGCTGGAAAACGTCATTGAACGGGCGGTGATCATGTCCAGGGGGGATTGGGTGGGTCCGGAGCACTTTCCCGACACCCTTCAGGATCATGACCATGATAACCCGGCCAGAGAGCCGGTGCTGGCATCGGGCCGATCGCTGAAGGAGGTGGAGAAGGAGATGATCCTGAAAACCCTCGAGGACATGGGCGGCAACCGGACAAGAACGGCAGAGGTGCTGGGCATCAGCCGCCGGACCCTCCAGCTGAAACTCAAGGATTACGGCATCAATTGATTGATTTTGGAATTTGCGCTCGGTGGCGGTACCCGTGTGTTCTGTAGGCCATGCCCGACGAGGGCGTATTAATCTGCTCGCCTACTTGCTGCTGGCTGCCAAGCCGATTCCCGCGGCGATGAATGACCCGCCAATGGTGTAAAGCATGATACCGATTCCCATAAAGACCAGGTAAGCTTCACCGGCCCATTTGATCAGGTGAAACACCGTCAACGCATACAACAGCAGAAAATTAAGCGTCATGTTTGCTCACCCTCTGGAAACGATTGCTTCGTTGTCTTCTATCCGGTTAATTTCCGAATTTATGTTTAAACGGCGTGGTTATTTATCAGGTGTCAGGTCTCGGCTTGGCCCTGCGACCTAAAATAAGTCAGAAAATATTCTGGAATTTTCGTTTCAAATGTCATTTCTGCATTGCTAAATGGGTGTTTGAACTTAATCGACAATGCATGTAGAGCCAAACGTCCCTTAGCGTTTTTACCATATTTTTTATCACCGACAATTGGATGCCCATATTCTGACAAGTGCGCACGAACTTGATTTTTTTTCCCCGTCAACAGTTCGATTTCTAATAAGCTATAATTCTTAGACTCTTTGATTACTTTGTATTTAGTTCTAGCAAAATCGCCATCTTTTGAATTCTTAACAGAATGCATTTTATAATCATCTTCTTCAGCAAGATAAGACTCTATAATGGCGCTTTTTTCTGCTAAAATACCATGAACGATAGCCATGTATTTTTTTTCCACATTTTCCCATTGCTCGGCAAATTTCTCACGAATTTCAAAACTTTTTGCAAAGATCAACACTCCCGATGTATCCCGATCCAACCGATGTACAACAAATAGTTTGATCTTGGCCTTTGGATTACCTTTTCTAACATAATTGGTAAGCAAATGATGAGCTGTCTTTTCTACTTCGTAATTAGCTTTAACGCTCAAAAGGCCTGAGCTCTTATCGATCACGATTATATCTTGATCCTCATAAAGAATCTTAATACCTGCCGGCACATATTTAGTTCTTATCTTTATTTTCGATTTAATCATAATAGTTTCCTAA
This sequence comes from uncultured delta proteobacterium, assembly GCA_963704985.1. Taxonomy (GTDB): domain Bacteria; phylum Desulfobacterota; class Desulfobacteria; order Desulfobacterales; family Desulfosarcinaceae; genus Desulfosarcina. The sequence continues at coordinate 15,993 of CAVPIL010000021.1, forward strand.
AATTATTCCGCAAACCCAAACTACAATATCGGCGAAAACAGCCGCGCCGTGCGGATGGCCAGACGGAAAGCCAGTGAGCGGCGGTAGACGTCGTCGGTGGAGAGGGGAGCGGAGACGGCAAAATCGTTGCGGCACATCGTGTCCACCTGGCGGATAAAGTCGGGATCGGTAAAGGCCATGGTGATCTCGAAATTGATCCGCAGGGAGCGGTTGTCCAGGTTGGCCGTGCCGATGCCGGCCAGGCAGTCGTCCATCAGAAAGACCTTCTGGTGCATGAAGCCTTCGCGGTAGGTGTACATGCGCACCCCGGCCACGGCCACCTCAGCCAGATAGCTGTGGGCCGCCCACCACACCACCCGTTTGTCTGGATTGGCCGGGATGAGGATGCGCACGTCGACCCCGCGCATGGCAGCCAGTTGAAGGGCCTTGATCACGGCCACATCGGGCACGAAATAAGGGCTGAGCATCCAGCATCGCCGGGTGGAGGCATTGATGGCCTGGACCATCATCAGCGAACAGCTCTCAACCATATCACCGGGGCCGGTGGGAATGCACAGCACCGGCTCGTTGCCGAAGGTGGGCGGCGGCGCCCAGGAGACATCGGGCAGCTCTCCGCAGGCCCAGTGCCAGTCTTCGACGAATGAGAGCTGGACCGCCAGGGTGACCGGGCCCGCCATTTTCACATGGGTATCGCGCCAGGATGAAAAGCGCCGGCTCTTGCCCAGATATTCGTCGCCGACATTGTGTCCGCCCACCCAGCTTTTCTCTCCGTCCACCACTACTATTTTGCGGTGATTGCGGAAATTGATGCGGAATCGGTTGAGCCATCCCCGGCCCACCCGGAAGACACCCACATGGATACCGGCGGACTTCAAATCCTCCTTGTAGGCTCGAGACAGCCCCACCGAACCGATTCTGTCAAAGAGAAAGTAAACCCGAACACCGGCCCTGGCCCGTTCGATCAGGGCAGCCTTCAACCGGTTGCCCAGGTCGTCGGTGTGAATGATGAAAAATTGAATGAGAATATAGCGCCGGGCGTCGGCAATGCCTTCCAGGATGGAGTCGAACGTGGCTTTGCCGTTGATCAGCAGGGTGCAGCGATTGCCTCTCATGACCGGCAGTTGGTAGATGTCGCTGAGAACGTCTATCTGGGGCGTCTCTCTGTCCATGAGGTCGAGAAGCTGCTGATTCTGCCGCAGCTTCTTCCCCAGATGGTGAATATCCGTACTGCCGTGCTGGTGGGCGGCGGCGTAATCCTGGATGCGCCGGGCCCCGAACATCAGGTAGAGAAAAACAGCCAGGTAGGGGAAAAAGAAAAGGCCCATCACCCAGGCGATGGTGCCCTGGCTGGTGCGACCGTTCATGATGACGTCGAAGATAAACAGGATGCCGATGCCGTGAAGCAACAGGGGAACCAGAAACATCCAATACTCTATAACCACCTGTACTGCAGGCATCCATTAACCCTTTTCGCTTAAGCGTTGTCGGCGTTCGCAGCTGCCCCTGCAACGGTTTTATCTTTAGGGGCCGGTCTACCCCGAGCAGCGCTTTTTTCGTGAGCCTTCTGGCTGCATCCATGGGGGGATCCTTTTTTCTAACATAGGACTTCTGTCGTTGGCAATCAAACTCGACCGGATTGCCTCGAGCCCAGCGGGTGAAGGCCCGGCAACAGTTACTTATAGCTTGACTTGTATAGCACGGAGTCTATACTTCATGGTGTTTCCCAAAGGTTAGGTAACGGCAATAATGCCCCTCTCCGCCGCGGCCAGCTGCCCCGCCACCCTGGTCGCCTGAGACAATCCCTGCTTGCCCGCATCAGGAGGTGCGCATGCGTCGGATGATCGTTTTCAGTTTGACGGCGTTGTTTTTCCTGTATGGCAATCAAGGTGTTGCCGACACCATCTATAGGTGGACGGATGCCGATGGCGTCAAGCGTTATTCCAATTCACAGCCCCCCGACGATGTCGAAAATGTGCAGACGATCGAGGAGATCCAGTACGATCAGGTCGGGGACGACCAAAACCGACAGGAATATAACCGCATGGTGGAGGACGCCAGTCAAGGCGCTGACCGTCATTTTAAGGAACAGGCCGAGCAAAAGGATCGGGAAGCGGAGGCCGAGAGGCAGCAGCAACTGGAGGCGCAAGCCCAGCGGATTGAGGAAGAACGGGCCAAGCTGCAAAAAGAGATCGACGATCTTGAAGGACGGGGCCTTGGCCCCACCTTTTCGGCCGGCCAAAAAGAGAATCTGATCAAACAGGTTCAAGAAAGAATCGACCACCTGGAAAACAACCCCGACGGATATTTCAGCCAGTAGCTGCAGCGATACGATCATCCGCTTTTTCTGACCGCCACCACCGATATCGGACCGTCCGTGTCAATCTGCCAGCCCGGGGAGATCGTGAGGCGAAACCCATGTCGATCTTAAATGCGTCCTGCGAAATTGCGCAGCCAATATAATCTACCGGGAGGGCGTTATGGCCGATTTGCGACACACACGGACGATTATTTTGAACACGGGAACGCCTGAAGAGAAGCGTGAAGAGATCCGGGATTATTTCCATAACACCTTCACCATCGATGAAACGCTCTACGACACACTGGCATCCGACGACGCTTTTTACCTGCGGCCCGAACCACTCCGACAGCCGCCGATTTTTTACCTCGGCCATACGGGTGTCTTCTACATCAACAAACTGATTATTGCTAAAATTATCGAGCAGCGCATCAACCCCACCTTCGAATCCATGTTTGCGGTTGGGGTGGACGAAATGTCCTGGGACGATTTGGACGACGCCCATTACGATTGGCCCGCCGTAGCAGACGTCAAAGCCTATCGGGACAAGGTGCGCGCCCTCGTGGACGGTGTCATCAGCGACCTGACACTGACCCTGCCCATCACCTGGGACCACCCCTTCTGGGCCATCATGATGGGCATCGAACACCAACGGATCCACCTGGAGACCTCCTCGGTGATCATCCGGCGCATGCCCATCGAGCAGGTTCGCCATCTGCCTTTGTGGGACATCTGCACCGAATCCGGCACTGCGCCGGACAACGAGCTACTGCCGGTGCCAGGCGGCCAGGTGGTGCTGGGAAAATCCAAGGACCACCCGCTGTACGGCTGGGACAACGAGTTCGGCCACCACACCTTCGATGTCCGGGATTTCGCGGCTTCGCGCTACCTGGTTTCCAACCGGGAGTACCTGGGCTTCGTGGAGGACGACGGCTATACCAAGAAGGACCTCTGGACCGAGGAGGGCTGGAACTGGGTGGGCTATGCCAAGGCCCGGCACCCGCTTTTCTGGATCCCGTCGGATGGTCGCTGGCGGTTCCGGACCATGACCCGCATCATCCCCATGCCGTGGGACTGGCCGGTGGAGGTCAACTACCTCGAAGCCAAGGCATTTTGCACCTGGATGGCGGAAAGGCGCGTTAAAACGATCCGGCTGCCCACCGAGGACGAGTGGTACCGGCTGCGCGACCTGCACGACATCCCGGACCAGCCCTATTGGCGTCGCGCCCCGGGCAACATCAATCTGGAGCACTGGGCCTCGTCGTGCCCGGTGACCCGTTTTCGCTTCGGCGACTTTTACGACATCATCGGCAATGTGTGGCAGTGGACGGAGACCCCTATCAGCGGCTTCGCAGGTTTCGCCGTCCATCCGGTTTACGACGACTTTTCCACGCCCACCTTCGACACCCGCCACAACCTGATCAAGGGCGGTTCCTGGATCTCTACCGGCAACGAGGCCACGCGCGACGCCCGCTATGCTTTCCGACGCCATTTTTTCCAGCATGCAGGCTTCCGGTACGTGGCATCCGAACAGCCGGTGGAACTGCCCGAATCCATGTATGAGAGCGACTTGGGGGTTTCCCAGTATTGCGAGGCCCATTACGGGAAGTCTTACTTCAAGGTAGAGAACTTTCCTGCGGAATGCGCCCGGCTTGCCGTGGCCTGCATGGAAGGCCGACCGAAGAATAGGGCTCTGGACCTGGGCTGCGCCGTGGGACGCGCCACCTTCGAACTGGCCCGGACCTTCGACTTCGTCAACGGCCTGGACTTCTCGGCCCGCTTTATCCGCATCGCCATCCAGATGCAGGAAAAGGGGGTGGTCCACTACGAACTGCTGGAAGAGGGAGAGATCGTTTCCTTCCATGAACGTCGCCTGTCCGATTTCGGCCTGGACACCGTTGCCGGGCGGGCGAAATTTTTCCAGGCCGACGCCAGCAATCTCAAGCCGCAGTTCGCCGGCTACGACCTGGTCCTGGCGGCCAATCTTATCGACCGGCTCTACGACCCGAAGAAGTTTCTGACCACTATCCATCAACGGATCAACATGGGCGGCGTTCTGGTGCTCACCTCGCCCTACACCTGGTTAGAGGAATTCACCCTGCACGAAAACTGGGTGGGCGGCATCCGCAAGGACGGCGAGCCGCATACCACACTGGACGGGCTGAGAGACCTGCTGGCCGGTCATTTTCAGATGCTCGGTACCCCCCGGGACCTTGAATTCGTCATCCGTGAAACCCGGCGCAAGTTTCAGCACACCGTCAGCCAGATGACGGCCTGGGAGCGGGTGAGATAACCCGCCTCCCCCCGGTTCGCCAATCTTGTGGTTAAGGCCTCTCCGGGGTCTGCTTGCCCTTGAGCAGGGTGATTTCAACCCGGCGGTTGGCCCTTCGATGCTCGTCTGACGTGTTGGGCACCAGCGGGTGGAATTCCGATTTTCCCTGAATGATCAGCCGCTGTGGGGCAACACCGTTGGTCGCCAGAAATTTGGCCACGCTGGCGGCTCTAGCCGCAGACAACTCCCAATTGGAGGGGTAAATCGCTGTATGGATGGCAATGTTGTCGGTATGGCCCGACACGATGACCTGGCCGTGTCCCAGTGGTGCGAGCAAATCGGCAATCCGGTTCAATGCTGACTGAGCCTCGGTCAGCAGTTCTGCATCGCCGACATTGAAGGTGATTCGCTCGCCCAGCACGAACACGGGTTGTTTGTCGTCCCAGCGGACGTAAAAATCATTGCTGAAGCTCTCCTTCAGGCGGTTCATCAATTCCGGCCGCGACAATTCGACAGGGTCCGCCAGCGCCTGCGATTGACGGTTGGCTGCCGGTGGATCCGGATTGGACTCAGCGGTTTCATCCGGCGGGATGGATTCAGCGAAGGGTTGGGATGGAGACGGGTCTGAAGGCCCAGCCGATGAACCTTCGGCCGTCGTGTGCGTGAGCTGCTGTTCCTGGGTGGCGGTTGCGGGACTTTGGATGGCATTGGCGTAGAGCAAAACAAAAAAAATCAGCAGCAGGGTCATCAGGTCAACCATACTCCATAAAAAGGCGTCCGCTTCGGCGGACCCTGCTTGTCTTGCCAAGGCAACACGGGCTGTGAAACGATTGGCCGTGTTGGACTTGAACCGCCATTGGATATAATGGCCGCCACTGTCAACCATCTTCTACCTCGCCAGGCCGCGTTGCTTGGCAGAATCGCCCCAAAGCGTCCATGGACGCCGTTGCCGAATTGGGATCGGCGGAGACGCTGAGAAATCGGCTTCTGCATAGGACTTCAGACTGTGAGCGATTTCCAGGGGTGGCCGTTGATCGCACACGGCCACGACGCCGTCGAAAACGACATTCAGCACCAGCGCCTCCCGCCTGATGTGCTCGGCAAACTTTCCCGCGATCGGGAGAAACAGAAAATTGGCAAAAAGAAGGCCGTAAAAGGTGGTTAGCAGGGCCGTCGCCATACCCTGTCCGATTTGGACCGAACTGCCTATGTGGTTCAAGACATTGATCAGTCCGATGATCGTACCCACAAAGCCGAATACCGGTGCGAGCCTGGCCAGCCGGTTGATCACGTTAAGCTGCGTCTGCAGCTGGTCCAGATACAGGTTGACCTCTTTTTCCAACATCATCTCGACCCGCTGACGATCGTGGTAGTCAAGGATCATCTGAAAGCCTCGGCGCAGAACCGGATTCTGGACGGCGTTGATCTTACGGTTCATCTCGCTGAGACCGGCCACCCGCTGCAGGCGCGCCAAGGAGGTAATTTGACGGATCAGATCCTCTATGGTTGCCGGGTTTGGTTTCAGGCTGCTGAACAGACTGGTGAAAAAACCGCGCAGGGTATGTACGGGAACGGCCAACAAACCGCCAACCAGGGTGCCGACAAAAACCATAGCCCCACTCCTGAAATTCACCAGAACCGGGATATCGCCCATGACATTGCGGGCAAAGAGGATAAACATCGTTATACCGATCAGTAATAGACAATTTCTTAGCACGTTATGACCCCTTTGGCTGGTGGCGTTAAAGTGGGTTGGTACGCATTGATCCAGTATTGGAAACAATTTTTCTTTTTTGTTAGCAGTTTGTGTGCCATGAGACAGGGTGCCCGAAAACTGAGCCGGAATGGATTTTTAGACCTGGGTCATATGCTTTCTTGGGAAAAAATTGCCGGTTTGGCCAGCTGGCCCGGCAAATAGTGAAGCATGGTCAGCAATAGAAACGGTGACGGCCGCCTTGGTCCGGATCAGAATATTTCGGAGCCGGCTGGCACGCCATAACCATGATAAGGGCGAGACGGTGTTGATATGATCAATTCGGAAACCCTGGCCGTCGTCTGCGGCCTGTGCAGCGCCCTGGCCTGGGGTGCGGGCGATTTTGCCGGCGGGTTCGCTTCCCGGCGGGCCAACGCCCTGACCGTGGTTTTCTTCTCTCAAATGCTGGGAGGAATTCTGATGCTCGGATTGGCCCCGGTTCTTGCCGAACATGCGCCAGATGCCCGGCAGGTGCTGGCGGGCATGCTGGCCGGTGCATTCGGCGTTCTGGGTCTGGTGAGTCTATACCAAGGGTTGGCATCGGGCCGCATGGGGCTTGTCGCCCCTCTATCGGCAGTGGTCACAGCAGTGATTCCCATGGGTTTTTCTTTTATCGTCGAAGGCCTTCCCACAGCGCTGCAGCTGTTCGGTCTGGCCGCCGCCATGACCGCGGTTTGGCTGCTCTCTTCTCCCGGCGGGGAGATGCGCATTGAGAAGGGAGAATTGCGACTATCCCTGTCGGCCGGGTTGGGATTCGGACTCTTTTTTATCCTGATGGACCATGCCAGCGGCCAGGCCGTCCTATGGCCTTTGTTGGCATCCAAGATCGGAGCCGTTACCGTGATGTTTGTGCTTCTCACGGCAACCCGGCAACTGGCGCCGCCGCCCAGGGGACAGCTTGTCTTCATTGCCACAGCCGGCATTCTGGACACGGCGGGCACCGCCGCATTTGCCGCGGCCGCCCACTTGGGAAGACTGGACATCTCTACCGTGCTCGCTTCGCTTTATCCGGCGTCCACCATCCTGCTGGCCTGGCTGGTGTTCCGCGAACGCCTGGGCCGACGGCAGTGGTTTGGGGTGGTGACGGCGGGGATTGCCCTGGTGTTAATAGCGGCATAGCGGATTGGGCTGAAGAAAGGAAACACATCAATGCACCATGTCCCCCTATCCATGCAGCGCTTTGCCACTGGCCTTGAGCGCCACCTCCAGCATGATTTCCGCCAGGGTGGGGTGGGCGTGAATGGTCTTGGCGATGTCCGCCACCCCCAGGCGGTTGCTGAGCGCCAGTGAGCCTTCCCCCAGCAGATCCGTGGCATGGGGGCCGATGATGTGAACCCCCAGCAACCTGCCGTTGCCGGCATCGGAAACGATGGTGGCCTGGCCGGCCAGTTCTCCGATGACCTGGGCCTTGCCGATGTTGCGAAACAGCACGGCATCGCTGCGGGCATCGATTCCCCGTTCTTTGGCCTGGGCTTCGCTGAGGCCCACGCAGGCCACTTCCGGCATGGTGAAGATGGCACCGGGCACTGCCGTATAGTCCATGGTCCGATCGCCGCCAAGGGCATTTTCGGCCGCCAGTATGCCCTCGGTGGAGGCCACATGGGCCAGCATGACCCGCTCAGGTCCTAATACATCGCCGATGGCGTAGACCCCGGCAACGGCGGTGCGCAGTCGGTCGTCGACCGGAATCCACCCCTTGGCATCCGTTGCAAGGCCGATGGTGGACAGGCCGATGCCTTTGGTATTGGGCGACCGGCCGATGCACACCAGGGCCTGGGCCACCATTTCGGTCACCGGGACCTTATCCTTCGCCTTCAAATTCGATGCAAAAGGGGAGGGGCCGACGGTCACCCGCAGGCCGTCGCCGTTCTGCTCGATTGCTTCCACCACCCGGTTGACGTAAAACGTGATCTTGCGTTTTTTCATCTCCCGTTCCAGCACCTTGGAACAACTGGCGTCCACCGACGGCAGGGGCAGCATGCGGTCCAGGGCCTCCACGACGATCACCTTGGCCCCCATGGCCGACAGGATGCAGGCGAATTCGCAGCCGATCACCCCCCCGCCCACGATAACAATGGATTCGGGAACCTGCTCGATGCTCAGGATGTGGTTGCTGGATAGAATCCGCCGCCCGTCGAAGGGAAAGGCCGGTACCGAAAAGGGTTGGGAGCCGGTGGCGATGATCAGCCGGTCCCACGCCCAGCCCTGCACCTGGCCGTCTTGGCCGGCGGCGGACACCTTGCCGGGGCCCTCAATGCGGGCATGACCGCGAACGAGGTTGATGTGGTGGTGGGCCAGCAGGCCTTCGATACCCTTGATCTGGGTGGCCAGGATTTGCTCCTTGCGGACCATCAGTTTTTGCATATCCAGCCGGGCATCGCCATCCGCAAGGATGCCGAACGCCTCGGCCTGGTGGAACTTTTCCAGCAAATCGGCGGAGGTTTTCATGATCTTGGAGGGAATGCATCCCCAGTTCAGGCAGGTGCCGCCCACCTGTTCTTTTTCCACCACCGTGACCTCCGCTCCCAGTTGCGCAGCGCGAACCGCCGCCACGTACCCCCCCGGTCCGGCGCCCAGTATTGTCACCCGTGCTGCCATATGCCCTTTCCTCCTTTGTACCCATCCAGAAACAGCATCTTTCGGTCCAGGCCTGTGTGCTTACCCCGCTGAAATTCTCGACGCTGCACTGATAGGCCTGCGGTTTCAACCTCGCTGCGGCCTTGGCCTGAACTAAAATCTACCATTTCTGGGCGGACACACGATTAATATAGCCTTTATGCTCAACCTGCAGATCGGTCCGCCGCAATAACCGCTTCGATCAGTTAAGCGCAATTAATGTCTTTTTCAACCTTTTTTAACATATTTTTGCCGAATACATCAATTTTATAAAAAATGTTTGACAGATTCATCATGCTCGATTTATTATTTTTAATATCCGAGAAATCATAGAAAGGCCATCCATGAAAGTCGACGATCTGAACATTTCCATCGTCCGCCATCTGCAGGAAGGCCGCAAATCCTACAAGATCATCGCCGAGGATCTGGGAGTTTCCGAGAATACCGTCCGGTCACGGGTCAGCAAGCTGGAAGAAGAAGGCGTGCTGGAGATCGTCGGCCTGGTGGACCCGGAAGCGGTTCCGCGCCACCGGGTCGTGATGGTCGGCGTCAAGCTGACGACCATGGACCTCGTAAAAAAGGGTGAGGAATTCAGCCGCCTTCGCGGGGTGGTATCGGTGAGTGTGGTCACCGGTCGATTCGACCTGATCCTGGTGGTGCTGCTCAAGGAAGGCTTTGGCCTGCTGGAGTTCTATACCGAAGAGGTTTCGCGGCTGGAAGGCGTGCAGTCCGTGGAAACCTTTGTGGTTTATAAGAGTTACAATCTGAAGGTTCCCTATATATTCTAAGACTCAGGAGACTCGCGTCATGGGAACACCCATCAAACGGACATCACTGAACCGCTGGCATCGGGATCAAGGCGCCAACATGGCAAACTTTGGCGGCTACGACATGCCCTTGTGGTATTCGTCGGTCAAAGACGAACATTTAGCCGTGCTGTCCGGTGCCGGTGTTTTCGACACCAGCCACATGGCCGCCGTCACCGTCACCGGACCCGGTGCCGCAGACCTGCTCCAACACTGTTTCACCAATGACCTGGATGCCTGCATGGGGCCGTCCAAAAAGCCCCTCATTCCTGGTCGATGCGTGTATGGCGCATTTCTGGACGAAAAGGGGCATGCCATCGACGACGCCATTGTCTTCTTTGTGGAAGCCAGCAGCTACATGGTGGTGGTCAACGCCGGCATGGGCGGGGCCGTTGCCGACCACCTGCGGCACAGCCTTGGCGGAAGGGATGCATCGATCGGCGACCTGACCGATCGGCAGGGAAAAATGGACATCCAGGGCCCCGCGGCGGCCAAGGTCCTGGGGCGGGTCCTGGCCGATCCAAAAGTAGTTTTCGCCGGCATGCCTTACTTCTCTTTCAAGGGACATTTTGATCCCACCTCGCCACTGGCCGATGCGGTTCGCCTGAACGACGGCACGCCGATTTTGCTGTCGCGCACCGGCTATACCGGTGAATTCGGCTTTGAAATTTTCCTGGCGCCGGACATGATTCAAAACCTGTGGGAACGCCTCCTGGCTGCCGGGGCCAGTTATGCCATCAAGCCCTGCGGCCTGGCGGCCCGGGACAGCCTGCGTGCCGGCGCCGTGCTGCCCTTGTCCCACCAGGATATCGGCCACTGGCCATTCATCAACCACCCCTGGCCCTTTGCCCTGCCCTTTACCGCCGACCAGACCGGGTTCACCAAGGATTTCATCGGTCGGTCGGCGCTGGAAAAGCCAGCCGACGTCGCTTTTACCCAGGCTTTTGTGGGCCAGGACCTGCGCAAGATTTGCGCTGGCGAGGATTCCCGGGTCGTCGATGGCGATGGCCGGACCATCGGGACCGTGCTCACCTGCGCCACCGACATGGGTATCGGGCTTCACGACGGGCAGATTTTCAGCATCGCCAGCCCCAACCCCCCGGACGGCTTTAGAGCCAAAGGCCTTTGCTGTGGTTTTGTCAAGGTCATCCGCAAACTGACCGTTGGCCAGCACGTGGACATTGCCGACAGCCGACGCACAATCACCGTCACTATCGTGGACGATGTGCGCCCCCACCGCACCGCCCGCAAACCCATGGCCGATATGGCCTGATCGCGGACAAGGCGCCGCGCACCCATATAAAAAGTCAACCACACGGAGGGAAAAAATGAAAACGATCAGCGAACTGAATCTGCCGGAAGATGTCCGTTACACCGATGACCATGAGTGGGCCAAAAAAAAGGGCAACCTTGTGCGCATGGGCATTTCCGACTACGCCCAGGACCAGCTGGGCGATATCGTCTTCGTCGAACTGCCCGAGGTGGGCAGCACCTTTGGCAAGGGCGAGGAGTTCGGCACCGTTGAATCGGTCAAAGCCGTATCCGAGCTTTACATGCCCATCGGCGGTGAAGTGACGGCCATCAACGAAACCCTTATCGACCAGCCCGAGCTGGTCAACAGCGATCCTTACAACGGCGGCTGGATGATGGAAATCAGAGCCAGCGATCCCGCCGAACTGGAGGCCCTGAAATCCAAGGCCGACTACCTTGAGATGCTGAAAGGATAAACCATCATGAGATATCTGCCCCATACCGAAGAAGACATCCAACAGATGCTTCAAGTGGTGGGCGCGGCGGATCTGGACGCGTTATTCTCCAGTATTCCCGACGACTGCCGCCGGAAGGAAGCGATGAATCTGCCCGAGCCGCTCACCGAGTGGGAGCTCAACGGGCATATGGACTGCATGGCCGCCAGCATGGGCGCTCCCCCGTTTTACAAGGTGTTCATGGGCGCTGGCAGCTACCACCATTATATCCCCGAAATCTCCCGTCAGCTGCTGCTGCGCAGCGAGTTCTTCACCGCCTACACCCCCTATCAGCCGGAGATCAGCCAAGGCACCCTGCAAACCATCTACGAGTACCAGACCCTGGTGACCCGCCTGCTGGGCATGGATGTGGCCAACGCCTCCATGTACGACGGCGCCTCCGCACTGGCCGAAGCCCTGCTGATGACCATCCGGGCCACGCGACGCAAAAAGGTGGCCGTGTCCCGGGCGGTTCATCCCCTCTACCGCAAGGTGGTGGAGACCTATTTCGCACCCACCGGTTTCGAGGTGGTCGAACTGCCCGTGGGCGCCGACGGCCGCACCGACCTCTCCGGTCTGGCCGACCTGGGTGAACTGGCCGGCGTGGCCCTGCAGAGCCCCAACTTCTTCGGCTGCATCGAGGATCTGGAGGCTGCCGGGAAAACCATCCACGCCGACAAGAAAACCCTCTTTGTAACCGCCTTCAGCGAACCGCTGGCCTACGGCCTACTCAAAAGCCCCGGCATCTGCGGGGCGGACATCGCCTGCGGCGAAGGCCAGAGTTTCGGCATCCCCCAGAGTTTCGGCGGCCCCGGCCTGGGCATGTTTGCCGCCCGGCAGCAGTATGTGCGCACCATGCCCGGCCGCCTGATCGGCAAAACCACGGACCGCGATGGCAGAACCGGCTTCGTTTTGACCCTGGCGACCCGCGAGCAGCATATCCGCCGTGAAAAAGCCACGTCCAACATCTGCTCCAACCAGGGGCTGTGTGCCACCGCGGCTACCATGTACATGGCGGCGTTGGGCGGCACAGGCATCCGCGAACTCTCCCGGCTCAACCGCGACCGGGCCGAGTACCTCAAAGCGTCACTGGCCAAGGCCGGATACGCGTCGCCGTTCAGTGCGCCCACCTTCAATGAATTCGTGGTGCGCTTCCCCAAAGGTTTTGCCGACACCTGGAAGGCCCTGCTGGAGAAGAAGATCGTCGCCGGGCTGCACCTGAAGCCCTATTATCCGGAACTGTCCGACTGCTGGCTCATGTGCGTAACCGAAACCATCTCTAAAACGGTGATCGATGCATTGGTAAAGGAGGTGGCCAAATGAAAGAAAAAAGAAAATGGGAACCACCGGTCTGATCTTCAACGAGCCCCTGCTCTGGGAAAAAGGATCCCCTGGTCGCAAGGGACTGTCCGTGCCCCGCCGCGACGTGGACGAAAGCCCGCTGGACGACGCCCTGGTGGGCGACGGTCCGGATTTTCCGGATCTTTCCGAACTGGATGTGGTGCGCCACTTCACCAAGCTCTCCCAGTGGAACTTCGGTGTGGACAGCGGCATGTATCCGCTGGGCTCATGCACCATGAAATACAACCCCAAGACCAACGAACGCCAGGCGTCGATTCCCGGATTCGCCGGCGCCCATCCCCTACTGCCGGAAAGCCTCTCCCAGGGCGCCCTGGAGCTGATGGTCGACCTGCAGGGCTATCTGGGCGAAATCACCGGCCTGCCGGCGGTGACCGTGCAGCCGGCTGCCGGCTCCCAGGGCGAGCTGACCGGCATGCTGATCTTTGCCGCCTACCATAAACACAAGGGGCACGCACGCAAGAAGGTGCTGATCCCCGATACCGCCCACGGGACCAACCCGGCCAGCGCCGCCCTGTGCGGCTTCACCTCCGTTGGCGTCCAATCCGGCCCGGACGGGGTCCTGCTGCCCGAATCGGTGGCCGAACTCATGGACGAGGACACCGCCGGCATCATGATCACCAACCCCAACACACTGGGGCTGTTTGAGGACAACATCCGTCAGGTGGCCGACATCGTCCACCAAAAGGGCGGCCTGGTCTACGCTGACGGCGCCAACATGAACGCGGTGATGGGCATCGTCAACTTCGCAGACATCGGTGTAGACGTCATGCATCTGAACCTGCACAAAACGATGTCCACCCCCCACGGCGGCGGCGGTCCCGGCGCCGGCCCGGTATGCGTCACCCCGGAGCTGGAACCGTTCCTTCCCGTACCGCGGGTAGTCAAAGACGGGGACACCTACCGCCTGGACGAGGACTATCCCCTTTCCGTGGGCAAGGTGCACGCCTTTTACGGCAATTTCGGTATCCTGTTGCGCGCCTACAGCTACATCCTGAGCATGGGCAAGTATCTCAAGGAGGTCAGCCAGTATGCCGTGCTCAATGCCAACTACATCAAAGAACGCCTCAAAGGCCACTACCACCTGCCCTTTGATCGGCCCTGCATGCACGAGTGCGTCTTTACCGACAAACGCCAGCAGGAACACCATGTGGCCACCCTGGATATCGCCAAGCGGCTCATGGACCACGGGTTCCACCCGCCCACGATCTACTTCCCGCTGGTGGTCAGCGGCGCCATTATGATCGAGCCCACCGAATCCGAGTCCAAGGAGACCCTGGACCAGTTCATTGACGCCATGAAGCAGATCGCCCAGGAGGCCATAGATTGTCCCGATTGCCTGCGCGAATCACCGCAGTACCCCAAGGTAAGGCGACTGGACGAAACCGCGGCAGCCCGTAATCCCTGTCTGCGAGGCTGACGGGTTATCGACGAGGCCACTTTCAGGCGTCATGCAGGAGCGGCTTCCAGCCGCGATGAATGGAAGATCTATGTTGCGGCCAGATGCCGCTCCTACGAATTTTTGAAACTTGAAACGATGGGATTCGGAAGGGTATGCCTGACAATGCCGACCCATGACAACTGAGAACCAATCGACAGTCCCCTCGTCGTGCTGGTGGGTGGATCTGCCGGTAACCGACTACCGGAGGGCACTGGACCTGCAGCTGGCCATCGTGACTGCCAAAACAGCCGGCCGCCTGGATGCCGACGTGATCCTGAGCGTCGAGCATCCTCGCGTCTTCACCCTGGGCCGGCGCGGCGGTCGGGAAAACCTGTGCGTTACTGACGCGTTCCTGGCCGAAAAAGGCGTGTCGGTGGTGCCCACGGACCGGGGGGGCAACATTACCTACCACGGGCCGGGTCAATTGGTGGTCTATCCGATCATCGACCTCAATCGCCGGCGCCTGAAGGTCGTTGAATTCGTCTCCGGCCTCGAACAGGCCATGATCCATACGGCCGGCAACTGGGGCATCGATGCCGGCACCGATCCAGCCAACCGCGGCGTCTGGCTGGATGGCGACAAACTGGGCAGCATCGGCATCACAGTAAGACGCGGCGTCAGTTTCCACGGTCTGGCCCTCAACGTCAACACCGATATGGAGCCTTTCGGCTGGATGAACCCCTGCGGCCTTAACCAGGTGCGCATGACGTCATTGGAACGTCACCTCAACGGCCCGGTGGCCATGACCGACGCCCGGCAGGCGATGGCCACGCACCTGTCCGAGATATTTGGCATTCCATTGACAGCGGTCACCTTGGGACAACTATACGAAAGTCTTGAGATTATGGAATTGAGGGATTAAGGAATTAAGAATTGGCACCAAAGACCCAATTAAAAAGGTCTAATGAACGTATGCTGTCTTTTCAACAAAGATCTGCAGCCTTCCATTGGCATTGGGATTTTGACATTTGACATTCAGATCCTGCTTGATCCATGGGTTGCGTCGCATCATGTTGCATAACCGATAGAGACCTTCTATGCGTAAACCACCCAGCCCCATCCGCACCGGCAAACCCTCCTGGCTGAGAAGAAAGCTGCCTTCCGGCCCCGAGTACGAGCGGATCCGATCCATGATCGGCAAGGGTCAGCTCCACACGGTGTGCCAGGAGGCCAACTGCCCCAACCAGTTCGAATGCTTCTCCGCCCATACGGCCACCTTTTTGATCCTCGGCGCGGTCTGCACGCGCAACTGCCGCTTTTGCAACATCGAGGGCGGCCGTCCGGATCCGCTGGATCCGGACGAACCCCGGCGCGTGGCCGATGCGGCCGACCGGATGAACCTGCGCTATGTCGTGGTCACCTCGGTGACCCGCGACGACCTGAAAGACGGCGGCGCCGGGCATTTCGCCACCACCATCCAGGCCCTGCGGGAGAAGATACCGGGTGTCCAGGTGGAAGTGCTCATTCCTGATCTGCAAGGGGACCGGTCAGCGTTGGCAACGGTGCTGGCGGCCCGCCCCGACGTGCTCAATCACAACATGGAAACCGTCCGGCGACTCTATCCCGGCGTGCGGCCCCAGGCCGATTACGAGCGGTCACTTGAACTGCTGGCCCGCGTCAAGCAGATCGATCCAACCATTCCGGCCAAATCCGGCATCATGCTGGGCCTGGGTGAAACCGAAGCAGAAGTCCGGCAGACCCTTGCGGACATCCACCTTAGCGGCTGCCGCATGCTCACCATCGGCCAGTACCTGCAGCCCACGGCGCAGCATCTGCCGGTGGTCGCCTTTATCCCTCCGGAAGAATTCGAACACTGGCGCCGGTTTGCCCTAAAACTCGGTTTCGAAAAAGTGGCCTCCGGCCCGTTTGTGAGAAGTTCGTATCATGCCGGAGAGATGTTTACGGGAAGTGAAAGGAAGTTGATTCGGGCGGCATTGGACTGCGCTTCTGATTGATTAATCCATTTCGTCAGAATCACAACTTTAAAGCAAAAAGGGGGGTCAACCCTTTTCCCTGAAAGCCTTGATGAGGTGATCGGCAAAGCAGGCAACCGTTTCAGGCACCGGCGATTTCACCGTGTGCAGCACGATATCGGATATCGGCAGCACCGGCAATCCGTTTTCCGGCCCAAGCGTCGTTAGATCCGGCGGAACGTTGCTCTGAACAATGGGCGCAAGGGCCAGTCCGGCCCGGACTGCGTCAATAATCCCCGACATACTGCGGCTGACGTAAACAATCCGGTATTCGATGCCTGCCTTTTCCAGGGCTTTCAGGGCCCATGCCCGGAAGATGCAGTCTTCTTCGAATACGGCCAGGGGAAGTTTTTTATCCTTTGGGACAAGAAAGCCGGGGTCTGCGATCCATACCACCGGGTCATGGTAGATGACCTGCCCCCCGCCATGAATCTGGGTGCAAAGCCCAACGTCAAGCTCACCCTTTGCGACCGCGTTTTTAACTACATCGCTGTTTTCACAACGCATCTCGACCAGGACATCCGGATAGGATGAAGCAAACCGGGCCAGCAGGCTAGGCAGTACGCCCGTGGTGTAGTGCTCCGGAGAGCCGAAGCGGATGAGTCCTTTCAGCGCCGGCTTGGACAGCGCCATGACCGCATCGTCATGCTCCTTAACCATTCGCCGGGCGTAGCCGATCAGCAGGTTGCCGTCGGTAGTCAACTTCACTGTTTTTCCTATCCTTTCAAACAACGGCTTGCCGACTTCATCTTCCAGACGCTTGATTTGCATGCTTACGGCTGATTGAGAGCGGTTGACCAGTCTGCCGGCTTTGGTAAACCCCTTGGTCTCGGCGACGGTAATGAATGTTCTAAGAAAATCAATGTTTAAGTTCATACCGATCAGCAGTTGTCGTACATTCTGATTATTTCACCGGTGCCGTTTCCGGCTATACTTTTTACGTAACCATTGATCACTTTTTGCATTGGGATGGGATTATGACCGGGAAAATAGGCCTCGTATTTATCGACGGCATCTTCGACCAACCCGGATGATACCACATTGATTCTGATGCCGTTTTTCAATTCCAGGGCGACCGCCTTGACAAAACTGTGTATGCCGCCATTGACCATGGCGGCGCTGGTGGTCAGAGCTACCGGATGGTCAGCCAATATTCCCGTACTCAGGGTGAACGAGCCCCCGGGATTCAAATACTTCTGCCCAATTCTGACCAGATTCACCTGGCCCATTAATTTGCTTCGCAAACCGATGTAGAAGTCTTCCTCGGTCATGGAATCGAAGGCTGCCCATTTAGCATCCCCGGCGATGCAGGCAACGGCATCGACCTTGCCTATGGATTCAAACATGGTTTCAATCGATTGGCTGTCGGTTATATCCACGGTTACATCGCCGGAATTTCTCCCGGCAATCAGGACGTCGTGTTGCTTGGAAAGATGGTTGCTGACTTTCTTGCCAATTGTGCCTTTTCCACCAACAATTAGAATTTTCATGATACCTCTACTTACCGTATGATTGTACAGCGCTTTTCAGATGGCGTAATCCCCGGATTGATTTCATGAGGAGCGCTTTTCACGGATAATTTAACCACCCTCAGATAATTTGTCCAATGATTTTGTTTTGATGTTATCAATCAAATTTAATGATCGTTATAGGTCGACACCGTATTGGCAAAAACCGTTGATTTTCCCTGTTGGTGTGAAAGCTATTTATAATGTTCACATCGTTTGAT
>CAVPIL010000022.1:0-23271 GCA_963704985.1 uncultured delta proteobacterium
AAGTAGGTTCAGAAGCAATCCTTCACCAACTGGCTACGATTTAAACAAACCAAGTTGCTCGATCTTTCTATCGATTTCTTCATGCTTCTTGATGTACTGGCGGATAACTTCTTCATCGCGGCCAGCTGTGGAAACATAATAGCCTCTGGCCCAGAAATGTTGACCGGTAAAGTTTTTCCGCTTGCCCATATACTGACGGGCGATATGAATGGCACTTTTACCCTTGATGTAGCCTACTACCTGGGAGACAGCATATTTTGGCGGAATTGATATCAGCATATGCAGATGGTCGCCCTTCATATGACCCTCATGAATCTTGCTCTCCTTATGTGATGCGAGCTCATGCAAAACGTCTCCCAGATGCCGCTGCAACTGGCCAAAAAGTATCTTTTTGCGATACTTGGGAATCCAGACCAGATGATACTTGCAATCCCATACAGTGTGACTTAAGCTCTGAATATTGTTCATCGAAAGCCTCCTTGAACGTGATCTTTGAGCGGTTCACAAACAGGGAGGCTTTCGTATTTTCCCGGAACTGTCAAACTTTGCGGGTCTCCCCGGCATAGCCGGGGGTTTACCCAGATTAATTAAGGATCCTTAGATTCAGCTCGTTTGATAAGCGCTTCTTGGCACAACGATACTGCCGCTGCTCTCCGGTGACAGACCCTTCTATCAGAGTGCTCAAATTTTCCAAACTGTATTGCCGATCGTAACCAACCTATTAGGCACTGCAAACCTACATCTCTTCCTCTTTGAAATCGTCCGAAACATCATTGATCTCGACGCTTTCATCCGCGTCATTAGAAATTGGCTTTATCAGAATATAGCGGTAGACGTACACCGCAACCGGAACGCCCAGCAAGATGCCCCAAAGTCCAAACAGTGAGTGCCCGACATACAGGATGATCAGTGTCAGCAAAGGGTTGATCTTTAAGACGGCAGAAAGGATGCGCGGGTTCAGGATATACGCCTCGACCACATGCACGAAAACGATCATGATCACCGCCTTGCCCGCCAGCGCCATCCCACCCTCGTTGAAAGCGAGCAGCAAAATGGGAATCGAGGATATAAATGTCCCCCATACTGGGATCAGGCCAGCAAAAAAGACGATACTCGCGAGCAAAGCGATGGTTTCCAGCTGTAAAAACCAAAGCCCCAAAGCGGTCAGGAGGGTGTTGAGCACGGCGATCAGGATCTGGGCCTGAAAGGTATACCCCACCACCAAGGCAAACTGGGCGACACTGCCGGCAGTCTCATCATAGGCGTCTTGAAAACGTGTATCGCGCAAGGCGTAAACCCGTGTTCTCAAGTTGGGGAAATCCAACAGGATCAAGAAGCTAAATAGTGTGGCCAGCAGAAAATAGGTCGTAAACTGAAGGGTGCGGTTTAACAATCCGAAAACAAAATCGACCAACGCCTCACGATTGATACCCAGTAGGTTTTTAATGGTCACCGCTTCCTTGACTCGCTCGATAACGGGTGCCATTTGGGGCTGCCTGTAAGCCAACTGGTCCAAAGTCAGATGAACGGCATCTACGGACTGAGGCAATTTGGTGATGAACAGTTTGGCTTCACCCACAACATGAGGCAGTGCAAGGAAAAACAGACCGACAACAACCGCCGCAAATAGCAGATACACCGCCACGGTCAACAAGCGTCTTTTCAATCGGGTGCGACTTTCCAGTTGGACAATGATGTTGTTGAAAATGTAACACAAAATGAAGGTCAAAAAAACGAGACCGAAAACCTTGCGTACCAGAAACAACAGCCCAAAGAAGCCAACCCAGATCACCACTTTTTTATTGGTTCGCACAAATTGATACAGATCAATCGTCAAGAAGGCACCCCCAGCCGGAATTCATGGTGAACGGTAAAAGATAACAACGGATGTACCAATTCTTCTTCAACCGGTTGTGTGTCTCAGGTGGTCCACTAAGTCGAAGGCCATAAAACCCATAGATACGCGCCATATCCGAAGAGCAGCAACACCCCTTCCCACCGCTGTATTTTTAAATCCGTATACAGAAGCGGAAGCAAAGCGATAGAAAATCCAACCATTGTCCACAAATCTAAATTCGTTATTCCTGTTGCCGAAAGTGGATTGGCAATGGAAGCGGCTCCCAGGATTCCGAGAATATTGAAAATATTGGACCCAACAACGTTCCCCACAGCAATGTCGGGTTGGCGCCGCAATGCCGCAACAACGGAAGTGGCCAGTTCGGGCATGCTCGTCCCGGCAGCTATTATCGTAAGGCCGATGACCGCCTCGCTTATTCCAAACTGACGGGCGATATCTGAGGCTGACACCACCAGAAGGTGAGAACCTGCGATAAGCAGTAAGAGCCCACCGCCGATAAACCACAGATCTCGATATAAGGATTTTGACCGGGAAGGAACACCTTCCTGGAATTGCTGTTCGATCTCTGCCGACACCGCTTTTTTTGCCAGCCAAATACTATAGGATGTGTAGGCGACCAGGGCTATGAGAAGCCCAACGCCGGTCAATCTGGATATGGTACCCCTATTTATGAGAAACAAGGCCAGGAGCGACACGGCAATCATAATCGGGCCGTCTTGCTTGATGATCTGAAGATTAACTTTCACTGGGCAGAGCAAAGCGGTAAGCCCAAGGATGATCCCGATGTTAAAGGTGTTGGATCCAACTACATTTCCAATTGAGATATCCGGTTGATGATTCAACGAAGCAATTAAACTCACAACGAGTTCGGGTGTGCTGGTGCCAAAGGCGACCACCGTCAGGCCGATGATAAGAGGGGTCAACCCCATGCGGATGGCCAAAGAAGCGCTGCCACGGACCAGACCCTCGGCACCACTGGTAAGTGCAACAAGCCCGAGGATTAAAAGTAAACTATTCCACAACATAGTTGATTTCCGTGTTAGGCCAAATATAGATTCGAACGTATCAAAAAAACCGTGTGAAGTGCAATCGATCATTCTTTTCCAAATCAAGGACCACCTTCCACGGAAAACCGGTTTTGATAACGTGCTTCAATAAAAATAACGCAGCAACCTTATCTTCGATTCATGAGTCGCTTTTTGTGTGCGCTTTTACCGGCGGCCTGCCAGTTGTACACGATCGGGCTGGCCACGAAGATCGACGAGTAGGTCCCCACCACGACGCCGATCAGCAGCGCCAGGGCAAAATCGTGCAGCAGAACACCGCCCATGGTCAACAGGGCGACCAGCACAAGGGCGACGGTGCCGGAGGTGATGATGGTCCGACTGAGCACCTCGTTGATGCTGGTGTTGATCACCTCCTTGAAGGGCATTTTGCCGGGCCGGGTCCTGGTTTCACGGATCCGGTCGAAGACCACCACCGTGTCGGTCAGGGAGTAGCCGGCCAGGGTCAGCAGCGCCGTCACCACCAGCAGGCTGATCTCCTTGTCGAGCAGGTAGAAGATCCCCAGGACCGTGAGCACGTCGTGGAAGGTGGCGATGGCCGCCGCCAGGGCGAAGCGCAGGTCGAAGCGCCGGGCCAGGTAGGGGATGATCCCGCCCAGCGAGATGACGATGGCGATCAGGGCGGCGCGCTTGAGGGCCGGGCTGACCGAAGCGCCGATCTCCGCCTTACTCTGCACGGTAAAGTGGTTGCGGGGATCTTCCCGTTCAGGACGGCGGCCACCGCATCGGCGGTCGGACCGGTTGAGGGCCCGACCTGTTTGACCCGCACCATCAGGATGCGTTCGTCCGGCACCTCCTGCAGCTCGACGTCGTTCACCCCGTTGCGCCAGGAGCGGGCGGACCTCATCCCAGCCGAAAATCCTTGTCTGCCTTGAACTGGACCATGGCCCCGCCGGTAAAATCGACCCCCAGGTTGGCCTTGCCCCGCTGGATCTGGACCAGCGCCGCCACCCCCAGGATCACCAGGATGCCCGAGATCAGGAAAGCGGCGTTGCGCAGGCGGATGAAATCGATGCGTCTGCTCCGAGAATATGCAGAATCGCAGCGACTTGAGCAGGCGCTTGAAATGCAGGTAGTCGTAGACCACCCGGGTGCCGTACAGGGCGGTGAACAGGTTGAGCAGCACGCCGATGCTAAGGGTTACGGCGAATCCCTTGATCGGGCCGGTGCCGAACAGGAACAGGGCCACAGCGGTGATCAGGGTGGTCACATGGGCATCGATGATGGTCCAGAGGGCCTTGTCGTAGCCGGTCTTGACGGCGGTGTAGACCGGCTCCCCAGGGCCAACTCCTCGCGCATGCGCTCGAAGATCAGCACGTTGGAGTCCACGGCCATGCCGATGGAGAGGACGATGCCGGCGATGCCGGGCAGGGTCAGGGTCGCCCGGAAAAGGGAGAGCGCCGCCAGCATCAAAAGCAGGTTCAGCAGCAGGGCCAGGTTGGCGATCGCTCCCGAAATCCGGTAGTAGACGACCATGAAGAGCACCACCAGCAGGGCGCCCAGGCCGTGGCGGCCAGCCCTTTCCGGATCGAGTCCAGGCCCAGGGAGGGGCCGACGGTCATGTTCTGGACGACTTCCACCGGGGCCGGCAGCGCGCCGGCGCGCAGCACGATGGCCAGGTCCTGGGCCTCCTCGGCGGTGAAGCAGCCGGTGATCTGGGCCTGGCCGCCGGAGATCCGCTCCTGGATGACCGGCGCCGACTGCACGATGTCGTCCAGCACGATGGCCAGCTGCCGCCCCACCCCCTTGCGGGTAATCTCCTCGAACAGCCGCGCCCCCCGGGCGTTGAAGGTCAGGCTCACATAGGGTTCGCCGAACTTGCCGCCGATCTCCGTGCGCGCGGTCTTGAGTGCCTCGCCGGTCATCAGCACCGCTTTTTCCAGCAGCACCGGAAACACGCGAACCCCACCGCTCTGACGGTCGACGCGCTTTTCGATATAAAGCTCGTTTCCCTGGGCGATGGCGTCCTTGAGCACCCGGTTGAGGTCCTGGTGGGAGAAGTCGGGCTTCAGGCGGCCGGTGTGCAGGGCCGCTTCGAAGCGCGCGGCCAATTCGGCGCCGGGGCTTGTTGCAACCATACGGAATTCCAACTGGGCGGTGCGGCCGACGATTTCCATGGCCCGTTCGGGATCCTTGACACCGGCCAGCTGCAGCACGATCTGGTCGCGGCCCTGGCGCACGATGACCGGCTCCTCCACGCCGAACTGGTCGATGCGGTTGCGGATGATCTCCAGGCTCTGGTCGACGGCATTGGCCTCGAAGGCCGCAATATCATTCGCCTTGAGGGATAACTCCAGAAAACCGGCGCCTTCGGATGCGATCTCCAGGTTGGGGAACTGCTCCTTGAGCGTCTGCCTGGCCGAACGGACGGCCTCGACATTGCCCAGAGAGAGCCGGATGCGCCCGCCGGCGGTCATTTCGGGCGCCCGTACGAGCAGATGCTGCTTGTGCAAGCTTTCCGCAGGTCCGGCCAGGGCCGTTTGGGTCTGGTGCTGCACCGCCCTGGCGACGTCGACCTTGAGAATCAGGTGCATGCCGCCCTGCAGGTCAAGGCCCAGGCGCATGCCCTCGGAAATCCGGATCTTCTGCATCCAGCCCGGCAGGTCGGATTTGAAAGACGGGAGTGTGCAAATCAGGCCGAACAACGTCAGCCCGGCCAGGATCAGGAACCGATTGCGGATGTACCGGGGCATCTGCCCCTCCTTTCTACAACCTCTTGCCAAAGCGGATCCGGGTGGTATCGCCTGCATCCAGCGTGCGAATGGCCGGCAGCGGCGGATTGATCGCAGCGGCTCCGGCATCGTGGACCATGCAATCGAAAAGGGTCAACCCACCGCTTGGCCAATGCGATTATACGGCCGGCAAAGTCGTTTCACCTGTTTCGGTAATAAGATGATCGACCATGGCCAAATCAATGAAATCATGGGAGAAAGTTCTCATATGAAACGTGAAGTCGGCCTCGGTTTTATGTTGTTCTTCATTGTGTATGTGCTGCTCCGCCAAGGCGCGATGCGCGAACTTGATCGATTCGACGAACAGGTAGACCGGAACATGATACCAGTGGCACAGGCTGACCACATTGGCCGTGCCGATGCCGGTGACCGCCTGGTTGTCCGGCGTCACCGAAACCGCACCGATGAACAGCTTGCTGGCCGATTGCAGGTAATGGCTCAGGTTGTATTCGGGTATCAGAATATGATCGAGCTGGTGATGTTCCAGATCGTCGATCAGCTCCCGGGTGCGGATAAAAACCTGTTTCAATGCCAGGACCCGGAATGGTCGTCGCAACTCGGTATGCGCGCGGACCAAGGCATTCCGGATGTAAGCGGTGGGCGAATGGACGATGATCAGGTCGTCGGGTGCGATACAGTCCATGCAGTGCGCGGTGACCTTGGCTGTGGCGGCGGCAAAGCGTTCCATCTGCCTGCCTAGAATGTCCACCGCCCGCTGTTTGGCGTCATCCAGCGGAAGATCTGCGGCGGCGGCCATCTCTTCTTCGAAAGTTTCGATCAGGTGTACCAGGGGGATCACTTTGGGCTGGGTGTTCTTGATCACCGCGTTGAGCCGCCCAAGCATCTCTGCGAAATCGCCGGGAGCGCACTTGAGCCGCCCGACGGCGTCTATGTAAGATTTTAGCGCCACCACGGTAGTCCTGGAAGTTCCCATGGACTGCATGTAGGCGCGGATCAGGCGGTAAAGGGTTTGATTGGCAGGGGGTGTCATACGAATATCCAAACATAGACGACCAATACACCGGAGCAGATCAAAAGGGAGAGAATCGCCCCGGGGGCGCTTCTGCGGGTGTATTCGCCGAAAGTGATCGCATGGCCGTGTTTCTTGAGCAGGCCGGCGGAGATGATATTGGCCGATGCGCCGATCATGGTCAGGTTGCCGCCCAGGCAGGCACCCAGAGCGAGCGCCCACCACAGGATGTTGTGGGGCACGGGATGCTGGGCCAGCATCATTTGCACGATGGGGATCATCGTGATGGTGAACGGGATGTTGTCGATGAATCCCGAGGCGATGCCCGAGACCCAGAGCACCATCAGGGTCATGATGTAGACATTGCTGCCGGTGCGCATAAAAATGTTGTGTGCCAGCCATTCGATGACCCCCTCCTGCTCCATGGCGCCCACCAGAATGAACAGGCCGGCAAAAAAAAGCAGGGTGCTCCATTCGATCTCCAGCAGGATGTGTTCGATCTCCATGCGCGTGATGAGGAAAAGGATCATGGCGACCGTCAGCGCCACGACACCGGGCGACAGATGGGTGACCGTCTGGGTGACGAAGAGCAGCAGGGCCACCCCCAGGCAGGCGATGCTTTTCATCAGGAACAGTCGATCGATGTTGACGTTCAGAAAATCGAGTTCGATCTTCTCGATCAGCAGCTGCACGGAAAAGAGTTTGGTCAGATCGTTGTCGATAGACTTGAAACTCTCCCGGTTGGTGGCCCAGAAATAGCCCATTACGCCCACGGTGGAGAGCACCACCGGCATGAACAGATAGCCGGCGAACTGGTTGAAGGTCAGCCCCACTTTGGAGCCGATGATGATGTTGGGCGGATCGCCCACCAAGGTGGCCGTGCCGCCCAGGTTGGAGGCCATGGCCAGCGCCACCACGTAAATCCGGGGATCCAGGCCCATGCCGCGGGTCAGTTCGATGATGATGGGCACCATGATCAGCACCGTGGTCACATTGTCCAGAAACGCTGAAATGACCGCGGTGACGGCGCAAAAAAGGACCATGATGCGCAGCGGCTGCCCGCCGGTAAGCTTGGCAATGCGGACCGTGATCATGGCGAAGAAACCGGTCTTTTTCAACACCGCCACGATCCCCATCATGCCGATCAGCAGCATGATGGTTTCAAAATCGATGTAGCTCGCCGCCGCGTGCTCGTCGATCACCCCCAGGATCAGCAGCGCCATCACCCCGAGCAGGGCGGCAATGGCCTTGTTCATCCATTCAAGGGCGATGAGCACATAGACGGCCACAAATACGATGACTGCAATCAGTGCGTTCCACTCCATAACTACTCCAATACGGAAAAAGGTATTGACGGGTCAAAAAAACGGTCAGGGAATCAGGCCGAGGCCCTGCAGCACAGAGAGCATGATGGCCGCCGCCATCACCGAGCCGACCTGCCCCCCGGTGTTGGCGCCCACCGCATGCATGAGCAGAAAATTGAACTTGTCGTATTTCTGCCCCTCCTTCTGCACCACGCGTGCGGCCATCGGGTAGGCCGAAATTCCGGCTGCGCCGATCAGCGGATTGATCCTGCCGCCGCTGGCCAGATTCATCAGCTTGCCGAAAAGCACCCCGCAGACCGTATCCAGGCAGATGGCCAGGAAGCCGAAGGCCAGGATCAGCAGAGTCTGGCCCTTGAGAAACATCCGGCCGTCCATGGTGGCGCCGATGGATATGCCCAGCAGCAGCGTCACCACATTGGCGATCTCGTTTTCGGAGGCCTTGGTGAGCCGGTTGACCACCCCGCTCTCTTTCATCAGGTTGCCCAGCATGATGGTGGCCAGCAGGGGAAGGCCCTTGGGCGCCACCAATCCACCGAAAATCGTGACCACGATGGGGAACAGAATTCTGGTCGTCCGGGAAGCCGGCGTGGTCCGGATGTCGGACATATTGATCCGGCGCTCCTTTTCGGTGGTCAGCAGCCGCATGATGGGCGGCTGGATCACCGGCACGAGCGACATGTACGAATAGGCGGCCACCGAAACCGCACCGAGCAGGTGCGGCGCGTACTTGGATGTCACGTAGATCGCCGTGGGCCCGTCGCAGGCGCCGATAACGCCGATGGCCACGGCGTCGAGCTTGGAAAACCCGGCCAGCAGGGCCAGTCCGATGGTCAAGAAGATGCCGAACTGGCCGGCCGCGCCGAGCAGGAAGATCTTGGGGTTTTCCAGTAGCGGCCCGAAGTCGGTCATGGCGCCGATACCGATGAAGATCAGCAGGGGAAACAGCTCGTTGGCCACCCCCATGTTGTAGATGGTGCGCAGAAACCCCTCGTCGCCCATCAGGTCCGCCAGCGGGATGTTGACCAGGATGGCGCCGAATCCGATCGGCACGAGCAGAAGGGGTTCGACCTCCTTTTTGAGGTTCCTCGCTGTTTCGTGTGGGTAACCGGTTGATTGACTTACCGCATAAGTGATAATTGCTATGCATTATGAGAGACACCGAACTCCTTCAAATGGCCCTTGGTCTGGCACCGCCCTGGCAGGTGTCCGAAGCGGAATTCGATCCCGATGAGAAGCGTCTGGACATCCGCCTTGATTTCCCCAAAGGGAGCACCTTCACTTGTCCCGCCTGTGGGCAGATTGGTCTCAAGGCTTACGACACCACTGAGAAAACCTGGCGGCATCTGAACTTTTTCCAGCACGAGGCGTATCTGACCGCCAGAGTTGCCAGGATCGATTGCGACCAATGTGGCACCCACCTGGTCGATGTCCCCTGGGCCAGGCCCGGCAGCGGCTTCACGCTGTTGTTTGAGGCGATGATCATGGTACTGGCCAAGGCTATGCCGGTAAAAACCATCGCCGCCTTCGTTAACGAGCACGATACCCGGTTATGGCGCATCCTGCACCACTATGTGGGCAAGGCCCGAAAAGCCGCCGACCATAGCCAGGTCAAGCAAGTGGGTGTGGATGAGACATCCCGTCGGCGCGGCCACAAGTATGTGAGCCTGTTTGTGGACCTTGAAGCATCCAGGGTCCTGTTTGCCACCAATGGCAAGGATGCCTCGACGGTGAAACGTTTTAAGCAGGATCTGATTGACCACGGCGGCGATCCTTGCGCTATTGAAGAGATGTGTTGCGACATGTCCCCAGCATTTATCAGCGGTGTTGAAAAACAGTTCCCCAAAGCACATCTGACCTTTGACAAGTTCCACGTGATCAAAATCCTCAACGATGCCGTCGACCAGGTTCGCCGAGAAGAAATCAAGGATCGTCCTGAGCTTAAGGGAACCCGTTATATCTGGCTCAAAAATCAACCCAACCTCAAGGCGTCACAGAGCGAGTTGCTGGAACAACTGACGATTAAAAAGCTCAATCTTAAAACCAGCCGGGCCTACCATATCAGACTCAATTTCCAGGAACTGTACCAGCATCCGGCCGAGTTCGCCGAAACCTTTTTGAAGAAGTGGTATTTCTGGGCGACCCACAGCCGTTTAGAGCCAATCATCAATGCCGCTAAAACCATCAAGAACCACTGGGACGGCGTCTTGCGCTGGTTTACTTCCAAGATCAATAACGGCATCCTGGAGGGAATCAATAGCCTGATCCAGGCTGCCAAGGCCAGAGCCCGAGGCTATCGAACGGAACGGACTCTCATTACTATGATTTATCTTATTGCAGGTAAGCTTGAGTTTAACTTACCCACATGAAATAGCGAGGAGCCCTTTTTGATGCCCAGAAACAGCAGCAGGCCGCCCAGTGCGATCATGATCGGATTGGACCAATGCAGATTGAAGATACCCGCACCCAGGCCGCTTAACGCATTGACAATCGCCTCTTGCATGGTGACGTCCCGTCCTTACCGTTGCCTATGGTTTCTTTCTTGCGTGATCGGTTCCGGCCGAAGTCTGGCGGCTGCGCCGATTCGGCGGGAAACAACCGTTTCAGCAGCCCCATCAAAAGCGCCAGCACGCTCAAGGCCGTGATGGTCCCGCCCATGCCCACGACGATCATGGTCAGTCCGAAGGTCCAGTTGTCCATGGCTTCCTTTCCCGGCGGTGAGCCGGCGATCTCGGGTCACGATGCGGCCACCCGGAATTTGCGGCATTGAACGTACTGGACCATCGCCACGATGGACAGGATCCCAAATCCCACCAAGTCCGTCATCCAGCCCGGCTTGATAAGGCTCAGGGCGGCGACCAGCAGCAGCCCTCTTTCCACAGTAGATGCGCTCTTGAGCAGCCAGCCCTGGACCGCTGCGGCCAGGGCCATGGTGCCCAGCAGACCGGTAATGACGGTCATGCACGATTTCGACGGCCGTGCCCTCGGAGCACCATGGCCGGACCGTAGATGAACATGAAGGGGATGATGAACCCGGCGATGGCAAAGCGCATGGCCTGCCAGCCCACATCCATGGGCCTGGCGTTGGCAATGGCGGCGGCGGCAAAGGAGGCCAGGGCCACGGGCGGGGTCAGGGCCGACAGGCAGGCGTAGTAAAAGACGAACAGATGGGCGGCAATCGCCGGCACGTGGAAATCCTTGACCAGGGCCGGCGCCAGCACCGAGGCGCAGATGGCATAGGCAGCCGTGGTGGGCATGCCCATGCCGAGGACCATGGCCACGATCATGGTGAAAATCAGCGCCAGCAGCAAGATTGCCCTGGGAGTAGCTGAAGATGATCATGGCAAACTTTTGACCCAGACCGGTCTGGGCCAGAACGCCGACGATGATGCCGGCCGCGGCACAGGTGGCGATGATCTCCATGGCCTGGCGCGCGCCGGCGGACAGGGTTCTGACGATGGCGGCCAGGCCCCATGCGGGTTTCCTTGCGCACCCAGCTGGCCATGATCAGCGAGACGATGCCGATCATGGCCGAGCGGTAGGGGGAGTACATCAGCACCATCAGGCTGACCAGCAGCAGGATCAGGGGGATCAGCAGGTAGCCTTTTTCCAGCATGATCTTGCGGAAGACCGGCAGCTCCTCTTCGCGTCAGGCCTTTCAGCCCCTCTTGGCCGCGAATAAAAATCGATCATGAAATAGGAGGAAAAAAAGTACAGGGCTGCCGGAATGATGGCCGCCAGGCATACCTGGGAATAGGGAATGCGCAGGATTTCGGCCATGAGAAAGGCGCCGGCGCCCATGACCGGCGGAACGATCTGTCCGCCGCTGGAGTTCATGGCCTCCACGGCCCCGGCGATCTCCTTGCGGAAGCCCGAAGCCTTCATCAGCGGGATGTTGAAGACGCCGTCCACCACCACGTTGGCCACCGACGAGCCCGAGGCCGTGCCGATCAGGGCGCTGGAAATGATCGATACCTTGGCCGGGCCGCCCCGCGCCCGGCCGGCCAGGCAGCGGGCAAAATCGACGAAGAACTTGCCGGCGCCCGAGGCGTCGACAAAGGCCCCGAACAGCACGAAGAGGAAGATGTAGTGGGCCGAGGCCTGGATGGGCAGCCCCAGGATGCCGTCCAGGCTGAACAGATAGGTCAGCATGCGGTCCCAGGCGTAGCCCTTGTGGTAGAACAGGCCGGGCAGCAGGTAGCCGAAAT
Organism: uncultured delta proteobacterium; assembly: GCA_963704985.1. Classification (GTDB taxonomy): domain Bacteria; phylum Desulfobacterota; class Desulfobacteria; order Desulfobacterales; family Desulfosarcinaceae; genus Desulfosarcina. The sequence goes on from CAVPIL010000022.1 coordinate 12,155, forward strand.
GGCCATAGAGGATGAAGACCATCGCCAGGATCGCCAGGGGCCAGCCCGCGGTGCGCCGCGCCATTTCCCAGACGGCCACCACGAAGAGCACCGAGAAGAAGAAATCCCAGGTCGTGGGTACGACGCCGACGCGGTAGATCCATTCGTCGAAGACGATGAAAATGTACACCGTCGGAGCCACGAGCATCAGCATGAACGCATAGTCGACCAGGCTGGGCAGGTTGCGGACCTTGCCTTCGCCCCGGCCGGGGACGTAGACGAAAACGAGGATCCCGCCCATGACCACGTGCAGAGTACGGAAATACCAGGGGTCGATGGCCCACACGGTCAAAACCGCGATGTGGAACAGGCTCACCAGCAGCCCGTAGACCAGCATGATGCGGGCCAGCACCGGGTTGAGCGCACGCCCTCCCGAGACCTCCAGGTCCTTGATCTTCATTTCCGCAAGTTTTTTTTCGACCACTTTGAGGTCGACGGGCGCAAATTCGTCTGCCATGGGTCTCTCCACTTAGGTCGTTCACCCCCGGCCCGCACCTTGCGGCTGGCCGGGGGGTTGTCTCGTTCACCTCATTGGGCCGGAACCCGAACAAGGATCATTTGGGGATCATGGCTTCCGGAATCTTGATCCCTTTTTCCGCGTAGTACTTCAGGGCGCCCGGATGCATGGGCACGGGGGTGAAGACGGCATTTTCGGCCTTGACCTCCTGGGCGGACTTGTGGGCCGCGATCAGGATGTCGACGTTCTCGAACGTCTGCTTGACGACTTCGTAGACGAAATCGTCCGGCGTGTCCTTGTGCACCACCATGAAGTTCCAGATCGTCAAGGTGGGCAGATCCTGGTCGGGATTGCTCTTGTATGTGCCCTTGGGGATGATTCCCGTGGCGAAATAGGGGTATTTGGCGACGAATTTTTGGGCCACATCGCCGGGCACCCCGTAGGCATTGACGGTGTCGGTGGTCTCGACCTCGGTGATCGTGACCCAGGGCAGGCCCACGGACTGGCCGTTGGCATCGATCATCCCGTCCCGGATCTGCGAGTTGAGGTCCGCCGAACTGGCGTTGACGATGCGCCCGGGCTTGACGCCGGCCACCTGGAAGATAATCGGCCAGTAGGTGGCCGGCGTTCCGCCGACCGGCCCGACGCCCACGCTCTTGCCGTCAAGGTCCATGATGCTCCGGATGTTGGATTTTTTCATCGAATACATCTGGAAATAGGTGGTGTACATGGGAAAGATGGCGCGCTGGTTCTGGTATTTTTTGCCCTTGGCCCAACCCTCGCCGTTCCAGCCTTCCCCTGAGGGACCGTTGGTGACCATACCGAAGTCAAGCTTTTGGTCCTCGATCAGCTGGACGTTGTGCACCGGTCCGCCGGTGGACTCGACGTTGCCGGGTACCTGGAGCTTGTCGTTGAGCAGTTTCGTGAAACCGCCGGCCCAGATAAAGTAGGTTCCGCCCACGGGGGCGGCGCCCACGGTCACCGATTTGGGCCAGCCGGCCCGGGGTTGCGCCGCGGCAATGGAAACCAGCAGTAAAACGGTTGCGGCCGCAAGGCCCATTGATAAAAGTTTTCTTTTCATTTACGTCTCTCCTTTTTTCGCTGCAGGTTGAAAACGGCTGCCGCCTGCTGAAAGCCCACCGATAACCGGAAACGGTCATCCGCCGGATGCTTGCAGCGCCATTTTGACGCACACCACTCAGGCGGCTATCTCATCCATGACCGGCACGGTCTGCCGGCGGCGCTCACAGAGCCGCATGCCCAGGATGCCCAGCTCGAACAGAAGATAGAGCGGTACGGCCAGCAGCAGCAGATTGACCAGGTCCGGCGTCGGCGTCACCACCGCCGCCACGATGGTAATCAGGACAATCGCATAGCGCCGAAATCGCCTTGCCGGGGATGACCTGGCCACCTTGAGCCAGGCCAGCAGCGTCATGACCAGCGGGAGCTCGAAGAGAACCCCGAAACCCAGACTGAAGACCAGGCAGAAGGAAACGAACTGGCGGACGCAGATAACCGGCCGGAGACTGTCCGATCCAAAGCCGAGCAGGAACCGGCTGCCGTATGGCAGGGTGATCCGGATGCAGAACCACACCCCCGCGAAAAACAGCAGCATCGCTGTCGCCCAGAACAGCCAGCGGGTTCTACGGGTCAGTTCGGGAAACACGCTGGCCACGGCGGCAAGGACTTGCCAGGCGCCATAGGGCAGCGCAGCCACCGCACCTGCACCTAAAGCAATGGTAACCAGGGCCAGGAACGCATCGGCGATGCCGAAGGCCGCCAGCGGTGCGGCGGTCCAGACCTGAAACCAGTGCAATAGCTTCTCCGCCAGCGGAAAGACCGCGCCGGACATGACGATGAGAAGAACACCGATCCGTATGAGCCGTCGGCGCAGATCCTCCGCAACATCAAGCAGATGGGTTTGAGAACCGCTGCCGGATAGATGTGACGCGATTGTCATTTTGGGTTCAACAAGCTCCGATCAGCACGTGAAACGAATCTCTATAAAGGGTCGGCCGGGTCAGGCCGCCCGGCGGTGAGACACCGGATCAACGCTCACCCGCTGGCTGTTGCCGTCGAACATCCCGCTGACAATCAGCAGTTCAGGGTTTGCCGTCAGCGAGTTAAAATCGCTAATGGCCACACCCCGCTCCCTGGCCTGATCCGGGCTGAAGGCAACAAAGCGTGAGCATCCGGGCTGGTCTTTCATCTCAGCGATGACGCAGCGCAGTGTCCGGATCCAATCCAGCTCATAGCCCAGATTGTCAGCCAGGTGCAGACGGACCTGCCAGGGCAGTTTCCGGTGCAGGTAGATCATCCGGGCGGACCCGTCGGCCGAGCTCTCCTCGGGCGTGCCATCGGCTTCCATCTCGGCAAATTGTCTCAACCGCCGGCCGACCTTCAACTGCTTGACGATCAGGACGGTGGCCGCAACCACTCCCACAGCGGCAAGGATTTCAACGGCGCCGAGGACAGCTCCGGACGCATGACCTCCCACGAAGCGGGTCATGAACCAAATACCGATGACCACCAGCAGCATAAGCGAGGGCAATTGGACATTGCCAATCATCCAGTCGCTGGCCCACCAGGGCGGCCGCGGGTTGCGACCACCGATCAATAGAATCGTTAGCCAAAGTGAGGCCAGACAGATCAGTATGGTTCCGATTAACAGTGACATAGACACCTCCTCGCCGATTGTGTGGTCGGCGTGATAGGATCCGCTTGGATTGACTGGCATGCTCAGCCGGACGGCCGCGGATCAGGCCACCTGCCGATCGATTTCCGGCTTCAGGTTCACCCTGCCGGTTTGCGTGTTCAAGGTTCCCGAAAACAGAATCAAGTGGGCGTATCCATCCAATGTCGCATAATCGACGACCTCGATGCCCAGCAGGCTGGCCTGGGACGGGCTGAAGGCCCTGAAGGTGGACAGATGTTTCTTGCCGGCGACGGGACGGGCGACACAGCCAAGGGATCGCACCCAGTCGGATCCGAGTTCCAGCTCGTTCACCAGATGGGTGAACAGCAGTGGGGGAAGCGGTCCGGGTGCCAGCCTCCGGGTCCTTTTTCCAGAATGTCCATTTCATGTAACGGTTTCCTTTTCGGAAAAGCACACCTTTGTCAGCTGAAAGCCGCTGCACACCTGTTGAGGCGACCCTATCATGCAAACATTACGGCATGCTTTCACCAGGATTACAGTTTTGAAAGGATCGGGCGGAAGGATTATGTGCATGGACCCGAGCCCGGCGTGGGGTGCGGGTCAGACGGCTGGCGGAAGGGCATCGGCGGGCAGGCGCATCTCGAACGTCGATCCGGACCCCGGCGTGCTGGAAACCCGCATTTCGCCCTGATGGGCATGAACCACGGCCTTGACCAGGCTCAGCCCCAGGCCGAGCCCCTTGTGGGAGGAACGGGCGCCACGGTAAAGCCGGTCCCAGATCCGCTGGATCTCTTGGGGATCGATGCCAATGCCTGAATCGGTGACGCGCACGACCACCGTTTGCGCATGCTTCTCGATGGACACGCGCACGGTACCGCCTTGAGGGGTGAACTTGACGGCGTTGTCGAGCAGGTTGGCCAGCACCTGGCTGATCCGGTCCGCATCGGCGTTAAGGCGTTCTTGGTCCGGGAAATCGGTCTCCATGCCAATGTTTTTCTCGTCGGCCACATAGCGATACATGTCGGCCACGCCTTCGGCCAGGGGCACCAGGTCAAAGGGCCGCAGAAAAAGCCGCATGGTGCCGGTTTCGGCTTCGGAAATATCCATCAGCATGGCCAGCATCCGCAATATGCGGTCCGACTCCTCCACACAGTCCAGGAGGGCCTCCCGACAGGCATTGCCCGAGTTTTCCGCCTGGAGTGCACTCTCGGCATGGTTGCGAAAGCGAGTCATGGGGGTGCGCAGGTCGTGCGCCACGCTGTCCAGGGAACCACGCATGGCCCGGATCAGCTGGTTGATCTTTTCGATCATCCGGTTGAAAAGACTCCCGAGTTCTTCGAGTTCATCACCGGTATGGGTGCTGGGGACCCGGGCGTCCATTTTCCCCGACTCGATGGATGCGACCGTGCCGATGAGGTTTCTCAAGGGCAGCAGCACCCGCCGGGATAAAACCGCCCCTCCGGCGACCGCCAGAAGGATCAGCGGGACGACAACGGTCACCAGGGCCTCGCGGAAGCGGCCCAGCACCGCCAGCCGATCGTCGGTGCTGATGCCTACCTGCACCAAACTGCCGTCCGGTTGACTGGCGGTGAGAATTTCCAGGACGCAGGAGCCCGAGCGGTTCGGCAGGTGCAGCCATGTCCCGGGAAACTGGCCGGGCATCTCCCGCAGGTCTGCCAGGTCGAAGTCATTCCAGTGATGGGGAAAGAAAACTATTTCGCTGCGGGTGGGCGTGGACGGCACACGGGTAAAGAAGGGATTGTTTTTTCGGAAGCGGTTGTTGTCGACAACCGTGTCGTGAAAGGCCTTCCAGCCGCCGTTTTCATATTGGCTGCGCAGGCTTTCGATTTCTCCGGCGATCATTTCCCTGTCCTGGCGGGTCAATGTGTTACCCACCAGCAGATAGGCGCTAATCGCCAGCGCCATCAGGCTGAAGAAAAAGAGCACGGTATAGCCGGCCGCAATCTTGAACCCGATGGTCTTACCGAGTTTCCACATGCGGCGCCTTGATCGCATAGCCGATTCCGCGAATGGTATGAATGAGTTTGACGGGAAAGTCCTTGTCAATCTTGTTTCTCAGCCTGCAGACCAGCACATCCACGACGTTGGTCTGGGGATCGAAGTGAAAATCCCAGATGTGTTCCAGAATCATGGTTTTGGACACCGTGCGGCCCCGGTTGCGCAGCAGATATTCGAGCAGGGCATATTCTTTGGGTTGCAGGTCAATGGGCTGCCCGCCACGGTGAACCTCGCGGTGGATCACATCCACGGTCAGATCCCCGTATACCAGCCGGCTGGCCTCAACGGTTTTTGATCCGCGGCGCACCAGCGCCTGGACCCTTGCCAGCAGCTCGGCAAAGATAAACGGCTTGACCAGGTAGTCGTCGGCCCCGCGCTGGAGACCGATGACCCGGTCATCTACGGTCTGCCTGGCGCTGAGAATCAAAATGGGGGTGTCGATGCCACGATGGCGCAGGGTGCTGACCAGGCTCAATCCGTCGAGCCTGGGCAGCATGATGTCCACCACGGCTGCATCATAGGCAGACCGCCAGGGCCATGTGAAGGGCCTGTTCACCGTCAACTGCGCAGTCGACGGCAAAACCGGCCTCACGCAATCCGTTTTCCACGAAGGCGGCGATTTTTTCATCATCCTCTACCAACAGTACCCGCATCGATATTCACCTTTAACATCGGCTTCCAAGGGGTCAACATCGCCTGGAGATTCGACAGTGTCCTTGGCAGTGACAACTTGATCAGTAGCGCTGGGTTTCTAAAGCCCAGCTGATTCATCGCTATCCGGATTAGCGAGCAAAACGTAAGCTCGGAAAAGGTCTGGTTCAGCTCGCAGTCGCTAAAAATTCGCTCAATAAAATTCCGAGAATTAGTTCGAATTTCTCATCAGCGGCTTATCAACTATTGCACATGGTTACCGGCAGCACTATCGATAAAAATCTCGAATACCAAAATGCCGGTGTGAAATGCAATCGTTAGTCAAAGCCTCGCCGGAGGATTCACGTTTTATAGCTCCAACTGGACGCCGACCTCGATCACCCGTTTAGGGGGTATCCCGTAAAAGGCGGCGGCATCCATGGAGTTGCGTGACAGAAAGGCAAACAGATGGGCACGCCAGCGCGCCATGTTGGGTTTTCCGCCCATCACCAGCTTTTCACGGCCCAGGAAGAAGCTGGCGTTCTCAACATTAAAATCAAGCCCCTGCTCCCGGGCCAGGGCCAGAATGGCATCGATTTTTGGCTCCTCCATGAACCCCCGGCGGGCTGTGATCCTGGAAAAGCCGGGACCGAGCTTTTCGACCTTTACCTTGGCCGCATTGGGCACCCGGGGAATATTTTCGATCTTGAAATAGAGAACGGCAATGTCCGAATGCAACACCTTGTTGTGTTTTAAATTCTGGATCAGGGCCACCGGCACGATCCCCGGATTGCCGGTCAGGAATACCGCCTGCCCGTTCGACCTTCTGAATCGGACGGGTCTCCAACTCTTTATTGAACCGCTCAAACGAAGTCGTCAGGTTCAACAACTGGCCGGCCAGGATCCTGCGGCCCTGCTCCCAGGTGAGCATGATGCCAAGCAGCCCGATGCCGACGACCAGCGGAAACCATGCGCCATGCAGCAATTTGCTCATGTTGGCGAGAAAAAAAGTGAGATCGGCGAGAAAAAAAATCCCGACCGGAAGGCCGGCGGCCAACCGCCCCCAGCCCCAATGCAGGCGTGCGACCGTATAAAAAAGTATCGTAGTGATTAGCATGGTGGCGCTCACGGCCACACCATAGGCCGCGGCCAGTTTGCTGGAGGACTGAAAGCCGATGACCAGGCCGATGGTGCAAACCATCAGCAGCCAGTTTACCGGGGCCACATAGATCTGCCCCACATGACTGGCGGATGTGTGGGTGACGCGCAGGCGGGGCAGATAGCCCAGTTGAATGGCCTGCCGGGTCATGGAAAAGGCCCCGGTGATCAATGCCTGGGAGGCGATGATGGTGGCGGCCGTGGACAGTATCACCAGCGGCACCAGCGCCTGGGTCGGTGCCAGGGCGTAAAAGGGATGGTCCGTCATCTCCGGATGACTTAACAGCAAGGCCCCTTGGCCGAAATAGTTCAGCACCAGGGCGGGCAGGACAAATCCGATCCAGGTCAGGCGAATGGGGCCTTTGCCGAAGTGCCCCATGTCGGCGTACAGGGCTTCGGACCCGGTTACCACCAGGAATACGGCGCCCAGTACCACAAACCCGTGCATCTTGTTGTTGCGCCAGGAAAAAGGCGCCGTGCCAGGGGGAGAGTGCGGCCAGAATTTGAGGGGCACGTATCAGCTGAACAGCCCCCAGAATCGCCATGGTGCAGAACCAGACCAGCATGACAGGGCCGAAGAGGCTCCCCACCCAGGCCGTTCCCCTGCGTTGCAGCAGAAACAATCCGGCCAGGATGCCGATCGTCAGGGGGATGATATAGGGTGCGAAGGTAGGCGTGACGATGCGAATGCCTTCAACAGCGCTGAGCACCGAAATGGCCGGCGTTATCATGCCGTCCCCGTAGATCAGGCAGGCACCGAAGAGGCCGGCGATCACCAGCAGGCTCCGGCGGCGGCCGTTGACTCCGGCCTGCTTTTGCTTGATCAGTGCGGTCAGGGCCATGACGCCGCCTTCGCCCTGGTTGTCGGCTCGCAAGACGAAGACCACATATTTCAGGGTGACGATCATAATCAGGGCCCAGATCATGAGCGATATAACGCCAAGAACATTAGCCTGGGTGGCCGCGATGCCGTATTCGCCATGAAAACACTCCCGCACGGCATAAAGGGGACTGGTGCCGATATCGCCGAAGACCACGCCCAGTGCGGTCAGGGACATCCGGGCCAGACCGGATTTCTGTCCGACGCCGCCATGGGCGATATCGGACGCCTTCCGGGCTTTCATGCTTTCTTTTCCTTAAGTAGAGGTCATCAATCAGCGAAATCGGTGGACCTATATACTCGGCCTTGCCATTTCACCCAGTTCGGTAACGAGATGGTCGATCATGAATAGATCGATGAAATCATGCGAGAAGGTTTTCATATAAAATGTGAAGTCCGCTTCGGTTTTATCTTGTTCTTCATTGTGAGTAGCTGATCCGGCAGCCATGTAGTAGCAATTTGGTATTGTACCCTTTACCCGCCTCTATTTAGATTTCTGGGGAACGGGTTGAGGCTATCTGTCATCAAGCCTGAATGGGGACTATTTGGAGCTTATCGGTACGTTTCAAATCAGCTGCGCGGTTTTTTGCGTCGGCTGAAGTAGCTTTGTTCTGCAAATTTGGATTGGATTGGAAAGCGCCTAAAACGAGAGCGATAGGCCACCGCCGATACCGAACTCAGAATGGTAGTTTCCGATTAAACTAAAGCTTTTGTTGATCATGTAAGTCACGCCTGCCTGCCATTCCCATTCAGTTTGGGTGTCGTATTCAACTTCGCCAAATGCGCCCAGGCGCAAGGTCAGGGGAAGCTCCTTAGCTCCGGAGACTCGAAACTCTCCTTCGGTATCGACCCAGGCGGTAGTCTGGATAAGTAGCGGCAGCTTATAGCGCGCGCCAAAGATTCCACGATCACCAAGCTCTCCATCGGTGAGTTGGGCACCGGCCAACACACTGAAAAAGCTGTTGAATGCATAGTCGTAGGTAAGGTTGACCTCATAATCGGTCCCCTCTACGTTCTGCCACCCTGCCTTCCAATACGCATTGAAGATATTGCGCGTATTTGACAAAGTGACGTTGCCTTCGGTCATGTGACTCATCACTGCGCTCATCGTCGAAACGTACCACGGATCCTCAAGAAGGTTGTGCCTAATTTCGGCTACTTCCGGAGACGGTTGGAAATCGTCATAATGCACGATGCGCGCCATACCGCTGTGCATGTGATAAAGAAGATGACAATGGAAAAACCAGTCGCCCCTGTCGTTTGCATCAAATTCGATGACGGTGGTAGACATCGGTTCAACGTTCACGGTGTGCTTGAGTGGGCAATAATCCCCTTGGCCGTTGATCACGCGAAAAAAGTGCCCATGCAGGTGCATAGGGTGATGCATCATGGTCCGATTGATGAGTATGAACCGCACGACTTCACCTTTGCGAACGATGATCTTATCCTGTTCATGGAGCGCTTTGTTGTTGAGCAGCCACACATAGCGGCTCATATCTCCATCGAGCGTCAACCGGATGTCCCGCCGTGGCTTGCTTCGGTCTATCGTGGTCGGCTCCATGGAACGCAGTTTAGAATAAACGGGCCACGGTCGGCGGGGGTCCATGCCGTCTACGGCTGTTTCCGTATGGTCCATCGAGTGGCTGCCCATGACCGCCTTATGGTCAGAAGGCACATCCATGTGCATACCCGAATGCGCAGGGGCGCTTTCCTCCGTTTTCATGGGAGCCGAGTTGCCAGGCTCATGAACATGGTTCATGCCGCCCATATTCATCCCGGGTTGGTCGAACATTCCAGCATCGACTCTCCAATCGGGCATTCCCATGCTGCCGGCAGGCGTCAACGCAGTGATGCTGCGCAACGTCACACCGCCCATTAGCGCATAGAGATCCGGCCTCGGCACATCGGATGCTGGGTGTTTCCGGCCTTGACCGATCCACGCCGAGGTGTGCCCGGAACCGTCATGAGCAGTTGCGCGCAGCTCATAGCTTCCACCTTGCGGCACCGTCACCAGTACATCGTAAGTCTCGGCGACGGCGATGAGAAATCGGTTCTCTTCGATGGGTTGGATGTCGACGCCATCGCTGGAAATGATTTTCATCGAGCCTCCAGCGAACTCAACGAAGAAGTAGGTTGTGGCCGAACCGTCAATGAGCCGGAGGCGAAGTCGCTCTCCTGGTTTGGCATTGATGTGAGCTTCCGATTCACCGTTGGATAGAAAACGATCATAGGCCACATCCGCAATGTCCATTGGTGGCATTCGCGTCAGCTCTCGCTTGAAAAAGTTGCTAAGCGCACCCGCCTTTGCCGCCCCAAGCAAGCTCTGGGAGTTCCCTTTTTTCAGGGTGTACCACTCACTCCCGCGTTTCAATGTGCGCATGATTTCGTGAGGGCTCTCATCGCTCCAGTCGGACAAGAGGATTACCTCATCGCGGATGCCTTTGTAGGGATTATATTCCGGTTCGATAGCGATTGACCCGTATACACCTTGCTGCTCCTGAAGACCGCTGTGCGAGTGGTACCAATAAGTCCCTGCGTGCTTAATGGGGAAAGCGATAGGAGAATGTCGCGCCTGGATCTATTGGTGGATACGTCAAATAAGGAACACCGTCCTGATCGTTGGGAAGGAGAATGCCATGCCAGTGCACAGATGTTTCGACATCCATTTTGTTGTGAACGTGAATGACCGCCTGATCCCCCTCGCGAAATCGAAGGGTTGGCCCTGGTATGCCTCCATTGATAGTCATCGCCGGACGTTTCTTGCCGGTGAAATTGACAGGGCCCTGCTCGATGGCGAGGTTGTATTCAACTGTTTCCGCATGTGCACTGAGATCCTTAAAAAGAATCGAGAGTATTACTATGATCAGTATTATTTCAATTCTTCTCATAGTTGGTAATTTCTATTTGCAGAACGATTAATATTCAATAGACGTCTCGTTTGTTTCCCATATTGTAATGTTATATTGCCGTCTCGATAACACGACCAATAGGGACAAAAAATAGTCAATTTCTAACTATCATCGAATTTGGTGCTCATTTTAAGTCTGAAAACTGGATTTCAGATACATTGACAGTAGCTGCCGATTCGCATCCTTGTCAATTGTTGGGATAGATGCGCCTTGGATCAGCGGCAAAAATTTTCCGGGCCAGACAAGTACGTTATAGCTACCCCATAAAAACGGACCCAACTGATTCGTGTGTCAGCTTGCCAGCGAATTTAAGTATCAAGGATCATGTAGAATTTGCATTTAGCATCTGAATATCATAGGCTTACCTTG
>CAVPIL010000023.1:0-14978 GCA_963704985.1 uncultured delta proteobacterium
GCCTTAGCTGAAGACGGCATCCTTAAATCATTTCCTACTTAGCTGCTTGCGCTGCTGTAACGGCGGACCGCAAAGCGCCAGAAGCACACGCATCCGCAAAAGAATCCGACGGCCAGCAGAAAAGCCACCGACAGCATCATCGGTTTCGCACGCCCCAGGATGGCGGCTGCCGGGAAGGTGGTGATAAAGGCGATCGGCACCACAAACGTCAGCACGCCCCGCATCCAGGGGGGATATACCGAGACCGGGAAACGTCCGGTTTCGTAGATGGCCGTGAAGAGTTCGCTGATGTTATCGATGCGCACAAACCAGAAAGCGGAGGTCACCATCATCAGCCAGATGCTGTAGAGGATCACGGTGCCGCACAAAACGAAACCGGCGGCAGCAATCAGATCCGTGATCGTCGGTGCCAATGAGAGGCGGGCCAAGGAATAGACGCAGATGCCCAGCCCCATGGCGACGTCCGCCAGTTTCCAAATGGACAGGTGCCGCAGCGAGGCCATGAACTGGCTGTTCACCGGCTTTATCAGCACAAAGTCGAAGGTGCCCGTGCGAATCTGCTCGATGATGCGGCTAATGTTCGGCTGCAGCAACGCCTCGATGAGGCCGTTGAAAAGAGAGTAAAATCCCACCACGAGCATGGCCTCGTAATAGCTCCACGCACCGATCTGATCGCGGTGATAAAAGAAAACCTGCAGGCCCAGAATGGCGAAGGCCAACCAGAAGGCGCTCGTGAAGAAGTTGGCAACGAAATTGGCCCGATACTCCATTTCGGTGTAAAGGGAGTTGCGGTAAAAGATGCTCAGCAATCTGAGGTAGCGCATCGACGTCAATCTCTCTTGCCGTCAGGCACCGACGGCGCTGTAGTGTTTAAGACCGATCCGCCAGAGCAGGCGATAGATTCCGATAAAAACCGCCAGCCACAGGATCTGAATACCCAAGGCGGCCAAGCGCTCGGACCCCGTGAGTCGTCCGAGCAGAAATTCCACTGGCAGGGACAGCATGTAGCGAAACGGTAGAATCGACGCCAATCGGGCTGCAGGGGGAGGAAAGAGCTCCAATGGCGCAATAACACCCCCGAACATCACCATGCCGGCGTATAGCATCTCGTTGATGGCCAGCGACTGGGTGATCCAGAAACTGAGCAGCCCAACGCTGTATTGGATCATGAAGCGAATGGCCAGGGCACATGCCGTGGAGAGAAGAAAAAGGGTCACGGTGACGGGATCGGTGGGATAGGCGACACCAGGCACGACCGCGGCGGCCAGCAGGATCAGGGGTACCACCGTGAAGAGACGGAATATTTTATCGGCCACGTGCAGCGCCATGTGGTTGTGGATCGGGTCGATGGGGCGCAGCAGTTTCGGGGAGAGCTCGCCCATGCGGATATCGTAGTCGAGTTCCCATGCCACCCACACCGAGGTCATCTGGCGCACAAGGAGCAGCGCCAAGTAGTAGGCCGTGAACTCAGCGGCACCGTATTTGCCCACAGGCCCCGCATCTGAGATGGAGATCCACACGGCGAGCATCACCAACGGCAAGGTGTTGGCCAGCACCCAGATCACCATGCCGGCCCGATACTCGAGGACCAGGATCCAGTTGACCTTCAGCAGCACCCAATATTTACGAAGCATCACCCGGTCCCTCCCCCCGCGGCGGCGTGTCATCAAACTGGCCGCGATCGAACAGATCCGAAACAATCTCTTCCACAGGCGGTTCCTCAATGGTGACATCGTCCACGTCTACAGCGCCGAGCAGTTGTGCGGCGGCTCGGGTGGCCGTCTCGCGAGGCACCCGAATCACGGCTCTCAAGCCGCTGCAGTCAACCACCTGTCCGTAGGGTGACGGCGCCTCACAGGTCACCGGGCTGCGCAGAAGCAGCTTGAGGACTTTGCAGGGGGCCAACCGGGCGATCATGGCCCGCAGATCACCGTCATAGATCAATTTTCCATGGTCGATGACGAGCACACGTTTGCACAGGGCGGTTACGTCCGCCATGTAGTGGCTGGTCAGGATCACCGTTGCCCCGTGACGGCGGTTGTATTCGGCAACGAATTGACGGATGCGCGTCTGCATGACAACGTCCAGCCCGATGGTCGGCTCGTCCAGGAACAGGACCCGGGGGCGATGCAGCAGAGCCGCCGCCAGTTCGCATTTCATGCGCTCGCCCAACGAAAGCTTGCGCACCTGCTTGTCGATCAGCGGGTCGAGGTCGAGCAATGTGGTCAGTTCGGCCAGGGTTTGGCGGAAGACGTCGTCGGGGATGTCGTAGATGGCCTGGTTGACGATAAAGCTTTCCATGGCGGGAAGGTCCCAGTTAAGCTGGTTTTTCTGGCCCATGACCAAGGTGATCTGCTTGAGATAAGGTGATTTTCGCTCGTGGGGGGTAAAGCCGAGGATGCGGACACTGCCGGCGGTCGGATGCAAAAGCCCGGAGAGAACCTTCAGGGTCGTGGTCTTGCCGGCGCCGTTGGGTCCCAAAAAACCGACCACCTCCCCTTCTTCTAACTGAAAGTTAATCTCGTCAACAGCCTTCACGTTCTGGTAGCGGCGTCGGAAGAAACTGCGCAACGATCCCATGAATCCGGCGGCTTTGCGGTGGACCCGATAGTGCTTGACGAGACCATGGACATCAATTTGAGGATAGACTGAAGTTCCGTTTTGGTCAGTTAAGATGAACCGCGATAGCGGCAGCGGCGGGTGTCGAACCTAAAAAAAATGTGATTATTCCACGCGCCCAAACAGGTGGATCGATCACGAGCCATACGCGTATACTTTTGGCAGGATTAACATGGAAGGGGCATTAATCGGATTTGAACAATCCACCACTCCGCCGCATGAGGGCGCGGGCCTCGGCTTCACGGATTCTCGCCACCTGGGCGTCCCGCTGCTTGCGGGCGGCCTCCAGCTTGCCGGTCAGCTCGTCAAAATCGGCCGGCTTCAGCAGATAGTCGAAGGCCCCTGACTTCAGTCCCTTCACCGCCGTATCGACCGCACCGTGCCCGGTGAGCAGAATGACCTCGACGACGGGGTACCTGGCTTTGATCAGCTTGAGGGTCTCGATCCCGTCCATGCCCGGCATTTTGATGTCGAGAACAATCACATCGATATCCGGGAGACCATCCGGTTCGGTCTCGGCCAGGACGGACAGGGCTTCTTTTCCGCTGTAGGCCGCTCGGACCCGGTGACCGGCGTCGGTCAGGCGCAGGGAGAGGACTTCGACGAAGTCACGCTCATCATCGACAATGAGTATGTTGATCGGCAATTTAACCATTGAATTTTCTCCCTGTCGGCTGACCTCCGCTGCCAACAAATACCCGATTTAAGTGTGTTTCCCGGGCTATCCATGTTAAGAAGCGGCAACCGCCGTCTCTTCACCGCAGCCCGCCTTCGCTTTTAGACCAAGCCCAACACATTCCACCACAGGGCGCTGACCAGAATCATGACGGCCAGCATCACGGGCGTGGCCACCAGTCCGGCCCGGGTCAGGTCCCAGGATTTGAACTGGCGATAGGAGTAGGCGATGGCGTTGGGCGGGCAGCCGATAACCAGCAGCAGGGCAAAAGACGTGGCCATGCCCATACAAAGCGCCAGAACCCGCGGGTCAACCCCCTCCAGCTGCGCCAGGGGGATAACAATCGGCAAAATCAAGGCCGCCGCCGCCACATTGGCCATGGCGTTGGTGACCACCGCCCCGAATACGGCCACCCCGGCGAACATGACCAGCCAGCCGGTCCCCTTGAACAGGGGGAAAAACAAGTTTGCGAAATAGCGCGCCGCACCGGAGGTGTCCATGCCCAAACCCAGCGAGATGCCCCCGCCAAAGATAAACAGCACCGTGCCCCACTCTAAATGTTTGTGGATGTCCTCCCAGTCGAGCACGCCGGTGATGATCAGGGCTCCGATTGCCAGGACGCCGGTGATGGAATAGTCGAGGCCGTGGACACCTTTGGTCAGCCAGAGCCCGAAAGCGATGGCCAGGATGGCGGTGGTCTTTTTCTCCAGCGGCGTCCATGGCCCCATCTGCCCGTCGAACTTGGGCAGTTTGAAGCTGGGGTCCGGCCGGTAAACGAAGTAGAGGATAGCCACAACCAACGGCACGCAGACCAGTCCGGTCGGAGCGGCAAATTTCATCCAGTCGAAAAAGGTGAGCTCCATGCCGGTGAACTCTTTCAAAAACGCCGCTGATACCATGTTCCGGCCACCGCCGACCAGGGTGATCATTCCTCCGGCCGAAGCGGCAAAGGGTACCGACAGCATCATGAACTTTGCTGTGCGGGTGTGCGGTTCGATGCCTGCCGCCCGCATCAGGGGCAGCATGGTGGCAATGCCGATGGCCGCCGCCGCCGCGTCGTGCATCACTCCGGAGGCATAGCCGAGCCCCACTGAGAGCAGAAAGGTGAACCGGATGACGCTGTCACCGGCCTTGCGGGCGATGGCCTGGCCGAGACGCTGGGTCAGGCCGGCCTTTTCCAGCGAGATGGCGAAAACGAGACAGCACATGATGAAGACCACGACCGGATGCATATAGGGCGCCCAGGCTCCCTTGACATCGGCCACACCGGTCAGAATCATCAGCACCCCAATGCACATGGCAGTCAATTCCAAAGGAATCGGTTCGAATATGAACAGAAAGACAATGAAAGCGAGGGCGGCCAGAAATCTTTTGGCCGTGGGCGACAACCCGTCCACGTAGGCCACCCGGACATCGGTCAGTTCCAGGCGGGCAGCCTCATCTGCAAGCCAGGCAGCCGTCGCCCGGGGTTGTCCCGGGTTGATCGCCCTTAAGACATACCCTTTGGTTTTCTGCCCACCATTGTCATCGATGGCAAAATCACCGCCTACATGGGTTAACATCTTTTTATGGTTGTCGCCTGTTATTTCGAATTTGGTCCCCTCCGGTCGCGGAAGCAGCATGACGATCATACCGAGCCCTATACTGATACACAGCTGCAGCACTTTATTCTTCAGAAGCATATCCTCTCCCCGCACATGACAGGTTGTTCCAACCACAAGCCGTGAACGATCAACCGTTAATCTAACCAGGCAGTTAAGCGCAACTTCAATGCCATTTTGCAGGCCATCGATCCGCCGAAAGCCTGAACCTGCTATATCTGCATGGTATCATGGGAAAAGAAAATTGTCTAAAAGCAAAGGAATGCGGAAACCCACCCCCCGGAAGGCGGTGCAGGTGTAAAAAAACCTTACAATCTGATAAATTTATTTTTATCAGTCCGCTGGGGATCGGTTGTATTTTATGCAATCACATGCAGTTGATGTCGATGGATTTAGGCTTTACTCACCTGCTTCGATGATTTTCCGATAGGTACCGATCACGTTGCTCAAACGGACAAACGCCGCCACGGAAAGGCTCTCGGCCCGCCGCATGGGATCGATCTGAGCCTTCTCAAGGACTTGCTCGCTGCAGGGGGGATCAAGATTCAGGTCACTCTGGGACAGCGCGTTTCTCAGGGTTTTGCGCCGCTTGCCGAAGGCCGCCTTGACCACACGAAAAAGAAGGGCTTCGTCATCGGCCGGAAAGGGCGGTGGACTGGCAAACCGGATGCCGATCACAGTAGAATCCACCTTGGGGGCAGGAAAAAACAAGGGCGCCCGCACCTGCATCAGCACCTGCGTATGCGCACAATACCCCAGCATGACGGACAGTCGGCCGTAGTCTTTGGATCCGGGACCGGCACAGATGCGCTGGGCCATCTCTTTCTGCAGCATGAGTACCGCCCGGTCGATCCGGATTCTGGCGTAGATCAACTGGACGACCACCTGGGATGAAATATTATAAGGAAGGTTGCCCAAAACCACCAACCGCCGGCCGGCTTCGCGGGCGATCGCCTTCAGGTCCACCCGGAGAATGTCAGCTTCCCGAATCTCGACATTATCGATGTCGGCGGCCAGCAGCTCGGTCCTGAGCAGATCGATGATCCGGCCGTCCTTGTCCACGGCAATGACCCGGCTGGCAACCGCCGCCGCGGGAATGGTCATAGCCCCCAGACCGGGCCCGATCTCCAGCACGACATCATCGCCGGCGATACCGGCTTTGTTCACGATGGCCCGGGCCACGTTGGGGTCGTTGAGAAAATTCTGCCCCAGCTGCTTCCTGGCCTGGATGTTCCAGGCGGTCAGCAGCGCCCGCGGCGATGTCATGGCCGCGGCCTTGAATCGGTATCGACCTGCCGGGCCCGGCGTCGGATGGTGATGAATATGCGAAAGGTGATGAAATAGGCCGCTGCGCCGAGAATCGCCCCGATGACCACACCGCCGACGATCATGGCCCAGGTGACCTCCAGCCCCAGGTCCATCAGCTGGGAGAATGAGTCAAAGGCGATGCTATCCAGTGTTTTCTGGTATCCCAACAGCATGCAGCCCAGCTTGTAGTTGGCATAATACACCACAGGGATGGTAAGCGGGTTGCTCAGCCATGTGCCCAGCACCGCCGCTGATTTACTTCGCCCGAACCAGAAAGGCCAGGGCAATGGCAACGATGGTCTGCAGGGGAATGATAGGCGTGATGGATACGAAAATACCCACCGCCATACCCAGGGCGATATAGTGGGGGTTGCCCTCCAGTTGACGCATACGGACCAGCATCTGGCTGAAGCGTTCCCGGGGGCCCGTAAACACAGGCGGTTTTTTCTTGTATCGGTGATGCGTTGAATTCATGGTACTGGCGACCATCCCTGAATCTAAGGCCCGGATCGTCCCGATCGGAGGGGCAGAGTATGGTCCTGTCTTCGGTATCATCGGTTATTTTTTCGTTCCCGATCCAGCTCTCGCTTCTGGTCGCGGCGCCGGATGGTTTCACGTTTGTCGTGACTCTGCTTGCCCCTGGCCAAGGCAAGGCTGAGTTTGGCCTTGCCTGCCTCTGAAATAGAGCCTCAACGGAATGAGCGAGTACCCCTTTTCGTTGACCTTGCCATAGAGCTTTTTTATTTCGTAGTGGTGCAGCAACAGTTTTCTGGGACGCAGGGGATCGTGGTTGTCGAAGTAGGCAAAGGGATAGGCGCCGATATGCATCTGGTAGACGAAGACCTCGCCGTTCTTGATACGGGCGTAGGAATCCTTGAGGTTGGCCTTGCCCATCCGCAGGGATTTGACCTCGGTGCCGGCCAGCACGATCCCGGCTTCGTACTTGTCTTCGATGATGTAATCGTGTCGGGCCTTGCGGTTCTCCGCCACGACTTTGATCGGTTGCTTTTCCACGGGATTACTGCTCCTGTTGTTCGGGCTCGATTTGCGAAACGACGCCACCAAAGTGTCGCTCCACCAACACCTGAACCTCGTCAGCGGTGGTCTTGCGCATCAGCACATCCATAAAGTCATGCAGATCGGCGGTATCGATTGACCGGATGGCGTTCTTCACCATGGGGATGGCCTGGGGGTTCATGCTCAGTTCATCCACCCCCAGCCCAAGCAAAATGGGGGCAAAAAGCGGCTCTCCGGCCATCTCGCCGCACATGTAGGTCTTGATGCCTTTTTCCCTGCCCACATCGCAGGTTCGCTTGATCATCCGCAGTATGGCCGGATGCAACGGCTGGTGAAGGTGGGCCACATGCCGGTTGCCCCGGTCGATGGCCAGTGTGTATTGGATCAGGTCGTTGGTGCCGATGCTGAAAAAATCAACCTTTTCAGCCAGAATGTCAGCGGTAACCACTGCCGACGGGACTTCGATCATAATTCCCAAGGGGACATCCCGTTTGTAGGCAACCCCCTGCTGTTCCAGGCATTGGGCGGCCTCGTCCAGCAGATTGATGGTCATGTCGACCTCTTCGATCCCAGAAATCATGGGAACGAGAATACGAACCTCCCCGAAGACCGCGGCCCGCAGGATCGCCCGAAGCTGGGTTTTGAATATCTCGGGCTTTTGAAGGCAATAGCGGATGGCCCGAAGACCCAACGCCGGGTTCAGCTCGTAACTGTCCCGGATATAATTCACCGCCTTATCGCCGTTGATGTCAAGGGTCCGGATGGTCACCGGCCGATCGTCCATCACGTCGATCACGTCCTTGTAGTTGTCGAACAGCATCTCTTCGGTGGGAAAATCCGGCCGGCTGAGATATTGAAATTCCGTCCGGTACAGACCGATGCCGTCGCCGCCGTGATCCAGCACGGAAACCACCTCTTCGGGAAGTTCGATGTTGCCCATGACTGAAATTCGGAGGCCGTCCTTGGTCCGGGCGGGCAGATGGCTTTTTCTGGCCATCAGTGCTTTTTGAATTTCGTATTGCTCCCTGCGCTCCTCGGTCTCCAGCAGCGTCTGCTCGGTGGGGTTGACCACAACGATGCCGGTCTCGCCGTCCACGATGATGATGTCATCGTTTTTAATTTTCAACGTGGCGTTGCCCACCCCTAAAACGGCGGGGATTTCAAGCGTCCGGGCGATGATGCTGGTGTGGGAAGCTCGGCCGCCGCGATTGGTGACAAATCCCTTGATCCGCTCCAGCTGGATCTGGCTGGTCTCGGCCGGAGACAGGTCCCGGGCCACTAAAATCACCCGCTTGTCGATCCGCCCAATGTCCACCTGGTCCGCACCGACCAGGTTTTCCATGATGCGGTCCGACACATGCGTGATATCCTCTGCCCGCTGCTTGAGATAGTCATCGGACATGTTCTCGAAGATGGGCTTGACCAGGGAAACCACCTTTTTCAGCGCCCACTCGGCATTGACACGCTC
This sequence comes from uncultured delta proteobacterium, assembly GCA_963704985.1. Lineage (GTDB taxonomy): Bacteria > Desulfobacterota > Desulfobacteria > Desulfobacterales > Desulfosarcinaceae > Desulfosarcina. Next base: position 8,690 of record CAVPIL010000023.1, read on the forward strand.
TGTCTCGATCACGTCGATCGTCCGATCATAGAGCATCTTGTCTTCCAGGAGCAGCATGTGGGTCTCTAAAATCTGCGTATGCTGGCGAAGCTCTTCGGGAGTGGTGTCGATGATGCGACGCAGCGCAGTCCGGGCTTTTTTTACCGCCGTCTTGAAGCGGCCCACTTCGGCAGATCGTGATTCATCACGGATCACATACTTTTTGACGACATCCACGCCTTCTTTGTCCACCAGGTAGGCTTTACCGATACATATGCCAGGGGATCCGCCGATGCCCTTGAGGATAATTTCTTGGTGTTCCTGATTTTCCATGAACGATTATTCTCCAAACCCGGATCGAACCAGTGCCGCGATGCGCTCCAGGGTATGCAAATCTGCTTCATCGTCGATGCCGACGGTGATCTCCGTGCCCGCGGGGCAGGCGAGGGTCAGGATGTCCAGCATGGATGTGGCGTCAGCCGTGTTGCCGTTTTTCATGATCCATACCCCCCCACTGGCCTCTCCGGCCAGCTTGGCCAGCTTGGCGGCGGATCTCGCATGCAACCCGAGCGCATTGACGATCCGAAGGGTTCTGGATTGGGCCGTTTTCATGTTGTCCCTGAATCTTGCCTGTATGCTGATAGACAATGCGCCAACGAAGTCCCAATTACAGGCCGCTAAGGCAGCCTGCGCCGTTTCCTTAAAACCGGCCGGCCAGATCTTTCACCAACAAAAAAAGGGAATGATTTCTTTATTGAAACCTAATTTATTTATCAACCGCCGTAACCGATGTCAATGCGTAAACATTGACAATACCGGGCCTTGAGGATATGCTGATTGCCAATAAATTGAACCCTCCCCACGGCTTGCCGCGGGGAGGGTTCACCGTTAGGATAAAATCGATTTATGGTTCGCTCGCTAACCCCGCCGCAAGCGGCGAGGAACGCACTCGCTATCGCGGTTCAGGCAGGCGCTGCAACCTGTCACCAACTGCCAGACCAATCCTAAAACATGGGAGAAGGCCATGACTGCAAAGGTGACGATCTTCGGCAAAAACTCATGACCCCATACGTCGGCAGCCCGTGAGGCCTACGCCAGAAAAAACAGATCGGTTGAATACGTCAGTGTGATCGACGATCCCCACGCATTGGAAAAAATGCTGGCGCTCTCCAATGGCCAGCGAAAAGTCCCCGTGATTGTCGAAGGTGAACGGGTAACGGTGGGTTTCCAGGGAAAAGGGTGAGCAGTGTGAACCCGGCGGCTGGAGGCTGCCCCTCGATATGCTTGTGGTTCAGTATGTAAATCATTAAATTCCTGTCTCTAATTTTAAATTAGGTAAAGACAAAAAGCAAAATAACAATAGCCAAAAACCAAATCACAAATAAATAACAATAAATCAAATTCGAAATTCCAAACCACTATTTTAGTTGACCCTATTTGTGATTTAACTTTTTGGAATTTATTTGATATTTGGTGGTTGTAATTTGTTATTTTCGATTTGTTTGTATCAGGTCGTTTCATCGATGGATGGACTAATGAATGTCCACCATCGAATGTTGGCTGGGAAAAGAGGCCCTGAATGGAGAAGCAGTTTTTAATCGACGATCTGAAGCTGGGAGAATCCTGGCGACTGTTTAAGATCATGGGTGAATTTGTGGAAGGCGTAGAGGGCCTTCACGACCTGGGTCCCGCAGTCAGCATTTTCGGATCCGCCAGAACCCGCCCCGACGATCCGCAATATAAAAAAGCGGAAGCCATCGCCGCCCTTTTCGTTAAAAACGGTTTCGGGATAATCACCGGCGGGGGCGGAGGGATCATGGAGGCGGCCAACAAAGGCGCCGCCGAAGCCGGCGGCACATCGGTGGGCCTGAACATCCGGCTCCCCTTTGAACAAAAGCCCAATCCGTATGCAACGATCCAGATGGAGTTCAAGTATTTTTTCATCCGCAAGGTCATGTTTATCAAATATGCCGCCGCCTACGTTGTCATGCCCGGCGGCTTCGGAACCATGGATGAACTTTTTGAAGTGATCACCCTGGTGCAGACCCGTCGGATTCGGCCCTTTCCCATCATCATGGTGGGAACCGATTATTGGGGCGGGCTGCTCGAGTGGATCCGCAGCCAGTTGCTGGCCAAGTCGCTGATTTCTCCCAAGGACATGGATATCATACAAGTCCTGGATGACCCTGAGGAGATCGTCGACGCGGTCCGCAAAATCCTCGTCGTCTGACGACCGCATTCCTAAACCAGCAAGTGTGACCATGTCTAATTTAGCCCAGCAGAACTCCGAATCTGCAAACGCCTTGCCCACGAATCCAACGGATCCAACCGTCCAGCGCCAGAATGCATCCCTGCGGGCCCTTCACGAAACCGCCTTGGGCCTTCTGGATAAAATCGATAAAGAGGAATTGCTCGAGACCATTATCGAGCGCGCGGCTGCCCTGACCGGCACCCAGCATTGCTACATCTACCTGTTGGAACCGGACGCACAGGTGATGCAGATGCGCGTGGGCAAGGGTTTCTTTGCCGAACAGCTGGGTCGGTCGGTCCGCAAGGGCGAAGGCATGGGCGGGTGCGTCTGGCAGACGGAGGAGCCCGTGCTCGTGGCGGACTACAGCAACTGGTCAGGGCGGCTGGACGATCCGGCCCTTGACGGCCTGCGCTGCATCGTGGGGATTCCGCTGAAATCCGACAGTCAGGTTCAGGGCGTCATCGGTCTGGCCCATGTGGATCCGGAAAAGCGCTTCGACCAGGAGGATGTCATTGTCCTTGAACGCTTTGCCGCCCTGGCGCTGCTGGCACTGGAAAAAGCCACCCTTTACAGCAAGGTCACCCGCGAACTGGCCGAACGAAAAAAAGCCGAGGCCCGCATTCGTGAGAGCGAACAGCGCTACCGCTCCTTCCTGGAGTCTTCCCCGGATCCCATCGTCGCCTACAACATGAAAGGGGTTGCCACCTATGTCAACCCGGCCTTTGAACAGACCTTCGGTCTTTCCCGCCACGAACTGCTGGGCAAACAGATTGATTTCGTCCCTGAAGAGTGCTGGCCGGAGACCAAAGCCGCCATCGACGAAATGCTGAGCGGCCGCAAAATCACCATGTTCGAAACCAAGCGACTGGCCAAGGATGGACGGGTGCTGGACGTTCAAATCAGCTCGACCCTGTTTCAAAATCAAAACGGCCGGCCGGTGGGCAATATCGTTACCCTTAGAGATATCAGTGCCCGCAAAAAGGCGGAGGAAGCCCTCCAGCAATACCACGGCCAGTTGGAGGAACTGGTCCAGGAGCGGACCGCGGAACTGGCCGACACCAACCGCCGGCTGAAGCAGCAGATCGAAGAGCGCAAGCGGGCGGAAGCGGCCTTGAGGGCCCAATCCAGCTATCTGGAAGAGGTCAACACCGCGCTGCAGGTGCTGCTTAAAAAGCGGGAAGAGGACAAACGTGAAATGCAGGAAAATGTCCTTTCCAATGTCAAGGAACTGGTGTCTCCCTATCTGCTCCGTCTGAAAAGAGGCCATTTGGAACCCCACCAGGAAACCATGCTTGAAATCCTGCAGTCCAACCTGGACAATATTATTTCGCCTTTTATCAGCAAACTCTCTTCACGATATTTCAACTTCACCCCCACCGAAATCCGCGTGGCCAACCTGATCAAGGAAGGAAAAACCAACAAGGAGATCGCCGAATTGCTGCTGATTTCAAAGAATACGGTTTTATTCCACCGCCACCACATTCGTACCAAGCTGGGCCTGAGAAACAAAAAAATAAACCTCAGAACCCATCTGCTCTCCTATGAAGAGTAGTGGTTATTACCCACTATTTACCTGCTATTTTATCAACTTGACATTCTTGCGTGTTAAAACGATAATAGGATTCATAAGGATCCATCCGCCACTTTACATCTGTACCGGTAAAAATCCAAAAATCTGAAATTGATGCAAAAAATTAACAACCATGATAGTTTTTACAATAATATGAATGCAATTTATTTTTTTAACTATCGAGCTAAATATTAAGGACGCTATTTTTATCTGTCACGCTATGGTTTCAGACCTTGAACCCGGCACCATCTCCAGCTGTCACGCAACCCAGGTTGAGCTCACATGACCACTTTATCCATTGAGAACGTTACGCTTACTTTCGGCGGACTGAACGCGCTTTCCGATGTTACCATGACCATCGAACCAGGGCTGATCACCTCCATCATCGGGCCCAACGGTGCCGGCAAAACCAGCATATTGAACTGCATCTCCGGATTTTATCACCCGACAGCAGGGGAGATCAAATATGGTGACAAGCGCCTGACCCGTGCGCTCCCCCACCAGGTGACCAAACTGGGCATCGCCCGGGCGTTTCAGAATCTGGAACTGTTCAGAGGCTCTGTCGGTCCTCGACAACCTGATGCTGGCCCGCCATACCAACCTGCAATACAATTTTTTCCAGGCCATGATCTACGTCGGCAAAGCGTCGCGGCAGGAGGCCGAAAACCGCGCCTACGTCGAGGATGTCATTGATTTCATGGAGCTCGAGCCCTACCGCAAGCGTACGGTGGGCAATCTGGCCTACGGCATCCAGAAACGCGTTGAGGTCGCCAGGGCGCTCACGCTGAACCCCCAACTGCTGCTGTTGGACGAGCCCATGGCGGGCATGAATATCGAAGAAAAAGAAGATATCGTACGATTCGTCATGGACATAAAAAAGGAGCAAAAAAAAACGATCATTCTGGTTGAACATGATCTGGGTGTCGTCATGGATATTTCCGATCGCATCCATGTGCTTGACTTCGGGGAAGTCATCGGATCGGGGACACCCAAAGAAGTGGCTGCTAACGAAAAGGTTATCGAGGCTTACATCGGAGAAGATTAATTGGACAAGACAGACACGCAACACCTTCAGTCACTTACCATTCCGCAATTGCTTCGCTGGCGCGTTGAAAGCACCGGGGACAAGGTCGCCTTGCGGGAAAAGGAATTTGGCCGCTGGAACTGCTACACCTGGAATGACTACTACCATCTGGTTCGCAAGACAGGATTGGGCCTGCAAAAACTCGGTTTGGAAAAAGGCGACGCCATCGCCTTGATCGGCGACAACATTCCGGAAATGCTCTTTACCGCCATTGGCGCACAGGCGGTGGGCGGCATATCCGCAGCCATCTACCAGACCACCATGCCTGAGGAGATCGCCCAGCTGCTGGTATACATGGACGTCTCCATGGTCTTTTGCGACAACCAGGAACAGGTGGATAAAATTGTGGAGATCCGTGATCGGGTCCCGGGGGTGAAGCATGTGATCTACGAGGACCCCCGCGGCATGCGCGGCTACCGGTTCGATGACTGGTTCGTTTTCATCGAAGATCTCTATCGGCTTGGCGATGAGGTCCACGCCGAGAATCCGGATCTGTATGAACGGCTGGTGGATGAAGGAACAGCCGACCAGGTCTGCCACCTCTGCCTGACATCCGGCACGACCGGCTTGTCCAAGGGAACCATGCTGACCCACAAGAACTTTATCAGCATGGGGCTGCAGCTCACCGAAGCCGACCCGCTGGCGGACACGGACGAGTATCTCTCCTTTCTGCCCTTTGCCTGGATCGGCGAGCAGATGAACTCCTTCGGCGTGGCCATGGCCACCGGGATCACCATCAATTTTCCCGAATCGGTGGAAACGGCCATGGAAGACCTCAAAGAGATCGGCCCCCACTTCATGTTCGGCGCACCCCGGATTTACGAGACCATCCGCTCCCAGATCTGGCTCAAAATCGACGAATCGTATTGGCTCAACCGGAAACTCTACACTTATTTCATAAAAATCGGTGAAAAGGCGGCCGGTTACCGCATGTCGGGCAAATCCATGCCCCCCGTGCTTAGATTCCAAGCCTGGCTGGGCTACCAGATGATCTTCCGCCCCCTGATCAACCAGATCGGCCTGCTGCGCCTGCGCCGGGCCTACACCGGCGGCGCCGCCCTGGGGCCTGAACTGTTTACCTTCTACCAGGCCATCGGGGTCAACCTGAAGCAGATCTACGGCCAGACCGAGATCGTGGGCATCGCCTACATGCACAGGGACGGCGACGTTCGGCCCGATACGGTGGGCAAACCCCTGCCCAACACCGAATGCAAGATTTCCGAGGAAGGCGAAATTCTTTCCCGATCACCCTCGGTGACGCCCGGCTATTACAAGCTGCCTGAAAAAACGGCGGAGCTGTTGGAGGGCGGCTGGCTGCACTCCGGCGACGCCGGCTACATCGACGAAAATGGCCACCTGGTGGTCATCGACCGCCTGGCCGACGTGATGCACAATGCCAACGGCG
>CAVPIL010000024.1:0-6613 GCA_963704985.1 uncultured delta proteobacterium
CGGACGCGGGGCGGCACCAGGCACGTCTTCTGGGCACCTTTTTTCTGAGGCCGGCATCCGCTTTAATACGTGCTGGTCCGGCACCCTGAAGCGGCAGCACCAGACCCTTGGTGAAGTCCGGGACAGTTTTCTGGATGCAGGACTCGACCTGCCGCTTCCGACTGAAACCGCAGCCCTCGATGAATACGATTACGAAGCCGTTCTTCGGGCGCTGGTGCCGATCATCGAAAAAGAGGACCCGGATTTTATCCGCGATGTCGGCCGCATGCTGGTGGACCGTCGGGCGTTCAAAAGGTGTTTGGACGGGTGATGACCCGCTGGGCAACCGGTTCGCGATACCGTGGATGATCTGCCCTGCTGGTCCTCCTTTGCCGCGGGCGTGACCAAAGGTATCCGGGCCATCATCGATGCGCAGCGACCGTGGCAACCACGTTGCCGTTTTTACTTCAGGCGGTCCCATCGCTGCGACAGCCGGCAGTGTGACAGGCCTTTCAGCAGAAAAAACCGTGGCGCTTTCATGGCAATTGGTCAATGCGTCTATCACCCGCTTCAAATTCAGCGGCGGGCAAATCAGCCTGGCCACTTTTAATGAACAGGGTCATCTGGAACGAGAAGGGGAGATCGGTTTGATTACCTACCGATAGCCACTACTTCTATTCAATTTTAGCCAAAGGAAGGGACAATATGGATTTTACCGTATCGGAAAAAATGCAGGCCATTCTGGACATGATCAACGAATTTGTCGACAGGGAACTCATCCCGCTGGAACCGGAATTCCTGAACCGGGAATTTGGGGAAATGCTGCCGGTGCTCCGGAAAAAGCAGGACATGGTCAGGCAGATGGAGCTGTGGGCCCCCAACTACCCGAAGGAATTGGGCGGCATGGGGCTGGATCTGGTGGAGCACGGCCTGGTTTCCGAAGCCCTGGGCCGATCGCCCCTAGGCCATTATGTGTTCTGGTGCCAGGCCCCGGATGCCGGCAACGTCGAGATCCTGCACAAGTACGGCACCGAACCCAGAAGGAACAGTATCTGAAGCCCCTGGTGGACGGGCGGATCCGGAGCTGCTTTTCCATGACCGAGGTGGATATGCCCGGCTCCAATCCGGTGCTGCTGGAGACCACGGCGGTGAAGGACGGCGATGATTACGTCATCAACGGCCATAAATGGTACACCACGGCGGCCGACGGTGCGGATTTCGCCATTGTCATGGCCGTGACCAACCCCGAGGCCCCGGCCTACATGCAGGCCAGCATGATCATCGTGCCCACCGACACCCCCGGCTTCAACCTGGTGCGCAACATTCCGGTCATGGGCCATGCGGGCGAACGATTATGCTTCCCACGGCGAAATCCTCTACCAGAACTGCCGGGTGCCCCAGGCGAATCTGCTGGGGCCCGAAGGACACGGTTTCGTCATCGCCCAGGAGCGGCTCGGGCCGGGCCGCATCCACCACTGCATGCGGTGGCTCGGGATCTGCCAGCGCGCCTTTGACCTGATGTGCCGGCGGGCCAACACCCGCAAAATCACCCCGGACGGAAGAACCCTGGCGATCCCGGCAGATCATCCAGGCCTGGATTGCCGAATGCGCCGCCGAAATTCAGGCGGCCCGGCTCATGACCCTGCACGCGGCCTGGAAAATCGACAACCAGGGCGCCAAGGCCGCCCGCCACGAGATCTCCATGATCAAATTCGTGGTGGCCAACACCATGCAGCGGGTGGTCGACCGGGCGCTTCAGGTGCACGGCGGTCTGGGCATGACCGACGACACGATGCTGGCCTTTTTCTTCCGCCACGAACGGGCGGCGCGAATTTATGACGGCGCCGACGAGGTCCACAAGATGTCCGTGGCCCGGCATATCCTTCGCGCCCATGCCGAGGGCGGTTTGAAAGCGGCGTTGAACCTGCCGGGGTAAGGAGGGTTCGGGGTCGGGGTTCATTATTCTGGTCTCTGGTTTCTTGTTTCTGGCTGCTGGCAGGCGGAAGAGTGGTTTGAAAGATGGGACGCTGAGGACGGAAGACAGAAGGCTGAGAAGAGAGGACCGAAATCGGAATTCGGGGATGTCGGGATTGAGAAATAGTAGGAGCGGCTTCCAGCCGCGATCAATATCATCACCAATGGCCCCTTTATCGAGAAACGGCAATGGATTTAAAATCATTTGAAAAGCAGGTCGCGGTATCGACCACGGATATCTGCCGGCAAATTTTCGAGAGCCGATCCCACTCCATTAAAATCAAAAAGGAACGGGTGGCGGTCAGGAACCTGGTGAGAATTTTCAAGGCAACGCTCAAGCTGGCTAACCGGAAGGGGTTTCACGCCATGAGCCTGCGGGACCTGTGTGCCGAAAGTGGTATGTCCATGGGCGGGCTGTACGCCTATTTTAAAAACAAGGAGGAACTGCTGACCCTGATCCAGGAGCAGGGCAGGGCCATTGTGGCCCGTGTGATGGGCGACCGGCTGCACGGCATCGAGGATGCCGGGCAGGCACTAAAGATGGCCATCCGCAGCCACCTCTATCTGTCCGAAGTGCTGCAGCCCTGGTTTTTTTTCTCATATATGGAGACCCGTTTTTTTCATGCCGAGGAAGGCAAACGGGCCATCGCCGGGGAATTGCAGACCGAAGCCATTTTTTCCGGCATTCTGGAACGCGGGATTGCCGGTGGCGCCTTTGCCATAAAAGATCCGTTGCTGGTGGCCGCCGCCATTAAGGCCCTGCTTCAGGACTGGTATCTGAAGCGCTGGAAATACAAAAGGCGTAAAATTTCGGTCGAAGCCTATGCGGATTTTGTCATTTCCATGGTCAGCGCCTATGGCGCCGGTGAAAACATGAAGGGAGAAAGAAGATGACTTCTCTTGATCAGGCCAAGGCGGTTCGTCAGGGAGAATCCCTGGATGCCGGGAAGATCGCCGCTTATCTGAAAGCGAACCTGCCCGGCCTGGTCGGCCCGGCAACGGTGCGCCAGTTTCACAGCGGTTTTTCAAATCTGACTTACCTGATCGGCATGGGTGAAACCGAGCTGGTGCTTCGCCGGCCGCCCTTTGGCAGGAAAGCCAAAAGTGCCCATGACATGAGCCGGGAATACCGCATACTCAAGGCCCTGAAGCCCGTATTCCCTCATGTCCCGGAACCATTGGCCTACTGCGAGGATCCGGCGGTCATGGACGCGCCCTTTTACGTGATGGAACGCATGCGGGGCGTGATCCTGAGAAAAGAACTACCCGACGCACCGGCTCTCGATTCACCGGCTGCCGGTCGGCTTTGCCGGCGATGGGTGGATGTGCTGGGTGATCTTCACGGCCTGGACTACCAGGGGTGCGGCCTGGCGGATCTGGGCAACCCCGATGGGTATGTGGCCCGGCAGGTCCATGGCTGGTCCAAACGCTACCGCGATGCCCGCACCGATGACGTGCCGGATTTCGAAACGGTCATGGCCTGGCTGAGCGCCGGCATGCCGCCGGATTATTCAACACCCGCCCTGGTCCACAACGACTACAAGTTCGACAACATGATTCTGGATCCTGCCGACCTCACCCGGATTATCGGTGTGCTGGACTGGGAGATGGCCACCATCGGCGATCCGCTCATGGACCTGGGCGCCTCAATGGGGTACTGGGTCGAACCGGATGACCGTGACGAACTGAAGCTGATCCGGACGCTGCCGACCCTGTGCCCCGGGATGCTGACCCGGCGTCAGATCGTCGCGCTGTATGAGAAAAAGAGCGGCGCGACGATAGAGAATTTTGCCTGGTACTACTGCTTCGGCCTGTTCCGGCTGGCGGTGATCGCCCAGCAGATCTACTACCGATTTTTCCATGGTCAGACAACCGACAAGCGTTTCGGGATGCTGGGGTTCGCCGTGGGGATATTGGAGAAGGCGGCGGTACGGGTGATGGAGACGGGAGAATACTGAGAGGAGAAGATATGGTATCGTTTGATTTGAAAGGCCGTATCGCTTTGGTCACCGGCGCCAGCCGGGGCATCGGCCGGGCGATTGCAGAGACACTGGCCGAGCATGGTGCAGAGCTGATTGTGGTAAGCCGGAAGTTGGAGAGCTTGGAAACGGTCGCAGCAGGGATCCGCGAAAAAGGCGGCAAGGCGGCATGCTTTGCCTGCAACATGGGCAGTCTCACAGACATCGACTCACTTTACGAAAGAATTGGTGAGGCGTACGGACGGCTGGATATACTGGTGAACAATGCCGCCACCAATCCCTATTTTGGCGAGATGGCCACCGTTGATGAAGGGGCTTGGGAGAAAACCCTGAATGTGAACCTGAAAGGTCCTTTTTTCATGATCCAAAAGGCCATTCCCCTCATGCAGGTGGGCGGCAAAGGCGCGGTGGTGAACGTCTCGTCGGTCAACGGCATCCGGCCGGCGGCGTTTCAGGGCGTTTATTCGATCACCAAAGGGGCGCTGATCACCATGACCCAGGCCTTCGCCAAGGAGCTGGCAGCCCACCATATCCGCGTCAATGCCTTGCTGCCGGGATTCACGGACACCAAATTCTCTTCGGTGCTCATGCAGAACAAAGAGATTTACGACATGGTGGTTGCTCAGATTCCCTTGAAACGCCATGCGGATCCCTTGGAGATGGCCGGTGCGGTGCTATACCTGGTTTCGGACGCGGCATCCTACACCACCGGTGCCTGCATTCAATGTGACGGTGGGTTGCTGGCATGACCGCCGGCTTTCAGCTGAGTGGAAGGTCAAATGCCAATTTCCGGATCTGTTTAGCCCAGATTCCATAACCGATGCTTGATCGTTAAATTTTTAATACTATTATTATCCAGATCAGCCACTGTTCCGTATCCGCTGATTGGATGAAAGTGCAATGCCTGATTGCATTATGGCTACCATAGATCGCTGATGCTCATTTTGTTTTCCTCCTGCAGTATTGTTGATAAGCATATAGATGTCATCTGATCACCAAGACACAAGGAGCATCGAGTTTAAGGCCATGATTCGATGTTATTTCTTTTTGGCCTTAGGGCTTTGGTGGTGACAGAAACGGGCTTTTTTCCAAAGCATCCGCAAATCTTCAGGTGGCCATGGAAAAATGCCGCCCTCCCGTTTCAGCCGATAGGAATGCGGATCTTCTGGCCGGGGTAAATCAGGTTGGCATCCTTCCAAACAGCGACCCAAGATAGGATATCGTTCGAATTGTTTGCTTTAAATTCAAAAACGCTTACCCCCTCTGATTCGGCAAGCATCTCATTTCATCTACCCTCTCAGCAAATTCAACAAGCCATGATGATCGGTGATGTGCAGGCCTGTAATAAGGCCCTGGATTAAAGCGACGCCAGCCACTATGAACACGACTGGGCCCAGGCTTACCAACCCCAGGAATAGATCGATTGTCTTTTCAATAACAAAACTGATCCCAAACACGACTAATATCAGGACGGCAATAACCAGGGCGATTGTCTGAGTGGGAACATCGCCTGCGAAGCTGAACTGTTTTAAGTAGGAGAACAACCAGAACAGTCCAGTACCCATCACCGCAACACCAATAAATGCTATCGGTAGGTTTTTTAACGCTCGGCCCACCAGACATATGGCCAGAAGCAACATCAAAAGAATGGACCCTCCCGACACCTCAGAGCTATGCCCGCCGTATAAAACCATCGCCACTGGGGCAGCAAAAAGACCTACCCCAGCCAGAAAAGAGATCACTTGAAGACGCTTACTCTCGTTTTCGCGGCGTTTTAGGGTGCGATTGACCCCCAATACAACACCCAGTACTCCCGAAACTAACAAAAGCCATGGAACAAAGGTCGCGTCCATATATGCTTGCCTTCTTTCATAATGATGTTATTCCTGGTCTCAGATAAGGTTGTGTTTTTAAGTTTAGGTGATTTCAAAGACGATAGCACACCCATCGTTAATCCGTAATGGATTTCTATGCCAGCCTCAAACTTTACGATATAGACGAATCTGACTTGATGCCTTCCGCCATGCGCCAGACGATACGCCCTTTCCCCGTCATATCGTCAAGGGTGGCGAAAACATCTCTACCAAGTCACGACGGATCTGATATCCGCGTCCTGGGAAGAGCGAAGCGGATTGGGCGGGTATAGAAAAAAATCTTGAAGGAACTGAATGTTGAGGGGACGCACCCAGCGATGATGGCAAATATTTGTGCAGTGGTGGTTCAGGGCCTCCGAGGCCTCGGAATAATCGGTATTCACACGGAATCGCGGTAGGGGTTCACCCAATCGGCGAAAAGCCGCAGCAAACAGATCTTCATTTCCCTCGCCGACCAGTTCAGGATAGAAAGAAAAAGCAATTTTACCGCCGGTGCGAAGGCATTTATAGGACTCGGCAATGGTTTTCGAAACGTCAGGAAAAATAAAAATCGAGGCATTATAAAGCACATAATCGAAGTTGCGGTCTCCCACAATGGGAGACAAATTTTGCCCGTCACCAACGAAAAGTTGAATGTCATCGCCGTCGCCCAGTGAACGTCCTGCCGCAACCATCTTGTGAGACAAATCCACACCCAATACGCTCAGCTTAATTGGTCATTCAGTGCTTTGGCGGAGATTCCATAACCGCAGCCGACGTCCAGAACAGAGGAACGGGCCTCAATACCAATTGTCTCGGCCATCTTTA